>OZ241917.1:305000-5865457 GCA_965203805.1 Candidatus Latescibacterota bacterium
GTGGTAAGCTGCGATAAGCCTCGGGTAGGTGCAAACAACCTTTGATCCGGGGATTTCCGAATGGGGAAACCCGACGCGGGTAATGCCGCGTCATCCCCGGGTGAATACATAGCCCGGGTGAGGCAAACGGGGCGAACTGAAACATCTCAGTAACCCCAGGAACAGAAAGCAACCGCGATTTCCTCAGTAGCGGCGAGCGAACGGGAATCAGCCCAAACCGGTTCGTACGTTAAAGCCTGCATGCGTTGTACGACCGGGGTCGTGGGACAGAATCTGATGGAAATGCAGATCCGTCAGGGAGTTACAAATCCGTACCGTAGTGGAACAGTTCTGGAACGACTGGCCACAGAGGGTGAAAGCCCCGTCTGCGAAACGGTTCGGACTCCTGTGATTCTGTTCCCAAGTACCGCGGGACACGTGAAATCCTGTGGGAATTCGGGAGGACCACCTTCCAAGGCTAAATACTCTTCTGTGACCGATAGTGAACTAGTACCGTGAGGGAAAGGTGAAAAGTACTCCTGCTAGGAGAGTGAAACAGTACCTGAAACTGTATGCCTACAAGCGGTCGGAGGGCAACCTCGAACCTCCGGGTTCGAGGACGGCCTGACGGCGTGCCTTTTGCATAATGAGCCGGCGAGTTACCATGCGTTGCAAGGTTAACCCACTCTGTGGGGGAGCCGAAGCGAAAGCGAGTCTGAACAGGGCGACTGAGTAGCGTGGGGTAGACCCGAAGCCAGGTGATCTATCCATGGCCAGGATGAAGCGCGACTAATCTCGCGTGGAGGTCCGAACCCACCAATGTTGAAAAATTGGGGGATGAGCTGTGGATAGGGGTGAAAGGCCAATCAAACCTGGAGATAGCTGGTTCTCCCCGAAATAGTTTTAGGACTAGCCTTCTGTTATAGAGTTGCGGAGGTAGAGCACTGGATAGGCTCGGGCCTTCACCAGGGTACCAACCCTAACCAAACTCCGAATGCCGTAAACTCGTTGCAGGGGAGTCAGTCTGCGGGGGATAAGCTCCGTAGGCAAAAGGGAAACAACCCAGATCGCCAGCTAAGGCCCCCAAGTATGAACTAAGTGAGAAAGGATGTGGGAGCGCTGAGACAGCTAGGATGTTGGCTTAGAAGCAGCCATTCATTTAAAGAGTGCGTAACAGCTCACTAGTCAAGTGATCCTGCGCCGACAATGATCGGGACTCAAGTTCATCGCCGAAGCTGCGGGTTTCAGTCTTTCAGACTGGAGCGGTAGGGGAGCATTCTATGGTAGGTTGAAGGTGAACCGTAAGGTTTGCTGGACGAAATAGAAGAGACGATGCCGGCATGAGTAGCGACAAAACAGGTGAGAATCCTGTTCACCGAAAGTCTAAGGTTTCCTGGGGAAGGTTCGTCCGCCCAGGGTCAGTCGGGTCCTAAGCCGAGGCCGAAAGGCGTAGGCGATGGGAAACAGGTTAATATTCCTGTACCACCTTAGAGATGTTCGAGCTATGGGGTGACGCAGAAGTGGCGGCCAGCCCGCGACTGGAAATGCGGGTCTAAGCCTGTAGGGGGACCGTCCAGGCAAATCCGGACGGTTGTCAACCCTGAGGGGTTAAAGGGAAACGAGCCTTCGGGCAAGCCAACTGGCCTTAATCATACTGCCAAGAAAAACCTCTATGTGAGTCTCTCGGGTGTCCGTACCGCAAACCGACACAGGTAGACGGGGAGAGAATCCCAAGGTGCGCGAGAGAACCCTCGTTAAGGAACTAGGCAAATTGGCTCCGTAACTTCGGGAGAAGGAGCACCTCCAAGTAGGTGAACGGACTCGCTCCGTGAGCCGAAGGGGGTCGCAGAGAAACGGCCTGGGCGACTGTTTACTAAAAACACAGGTCTCTGCGAAGTCGCAAGACGACGTATAGGGACTGACACCTGCCCGGTGCCAGTCGGTTAAGAGGAGGGGTCAGCCTTCGGGCGAAGCTCTGAATCGAAGCTCTGGTAAACGGCGGCCGTAACTATAACGGTAGGATCGGGAGTGGTTTCCCGAAAGGGCCGTGGATAAATTCGGCTATATGCTGGAACAGCTCGTGTATCCCATGCTACCGAGGAGGTGAAAAAGTATGGGTGGAGCCAATCAGCAGGAAAGGCTTTCGCATACGAAAGATGCAAGGTGGTATCTTGCAGGTTTCATCGAAGGGGAAGGCTGCCTGACCGTCAGCGTCAAGAGTCATCCCGGCGCCCGCTTCGGCTTTTACGTTGATCCGGAGTTCTTCCTGTATCAACACAAGAGCGGTCGTCGGATTCTCGAGATGGCCAGGGAAATCTTCCAGACCGGACGCATTTTCCCCAAACCGGGGAATCCGGACGTGCTGACGTTTGCAATTACGGCGCGGCGCAGCCTGGCGGAGAAGGTCGTGCCCTTCTTCGAACGGTACGTCGTTCCTTTCAGCTGCAAACGCGAGACGTTCGAGTGCTTTCGAGAAATCCTGGAGATGATGGAACGCAAGAAGCACCTCAGCCCCAATGGTCTGGTGCGCATAGTCGAGAAGGCATATGCGATGAATCCGGCCGGAAAGGGACGCCAGCGGCTTCGGCCACTGGCGGAAGTAAGCGAAAGAATCCTCAGAGGCCATACGCCGAACATCTCGACATCGGGATGAAGATATGGTCCAGTCCGTGTGGCGACACATGGTAAAACTGCCTAAGGTAGCGAAATTCCTCGTCGGTTAATTGCCGACCTGCACGAATGGTGTAACGGCTTGGGCGCTGTCTCAACGGGGGACTCGGCGAAATTGTAGTTCCGGTGAAGATGCCGGATACCCGCGGCGGGACGGAAAGACCCCGTGAACCTTTACTCCAGCCTGACACTGGGTTTCGGCACAGTATGTGTAGGATAGGTGGGAGGCTATGAAGTGGGGGCGCCAGCCCTCATGGAGCCGTCCTTGAAATACCACTCTTATTCTGCTGGAATTCTAACCTGGGCCCTTGAATCAGGGTCGGGAACACTGTCAGGTGGGAAGTTTGGCTGGGGCGGTCACCTCCTAAAGTGTAACGGAGGCGCCCAAAGGTTCCCTCAGCGCGGTCGGTAATCGCGCATAGAGCGTAAAGGTATAAGGGAGCTTAACTGCGAGACATACAGGTCGAGCAGGTGCGAAAGCAGGGCTTAGTGATCCGACGGTTGCGCGTGGAAGCGCCGAAGCTCAACGGATAAAAGGTACTCCGGGGATAACAGGCTGGTCCTCCCCAAGCGTCCATAGCGACGGGAGGGCTCGGCACCTCGATGTCGGCTCATCACATCCTGGGGCTGGACAAGGTCCCAAGGGTTAGGCTGTCCTCCTATTAAAGTGGTACGCGAGCTGGGTTTAGAACGTCGTGAGACAGTTCGGTCCCTATCTGCCGTGGGCGCAGGATATTTGAGGAGATCTGTCCTTAGTACGAGAGGATCGGGATGGACGAACCTCTAGTGTACCAGTTGTCTCGCCAGAGGCATCGCTGGGTAGCTATGTTCGGCAGGGATAAGCGCTGAAAGCATCTAAGCGCGAAGCCTACTCCAAGATGAGATATCCCGTGGGTTAACCCACCTGAAGGCTCCTTGTAGACTACAAGGTCGATAGGTCGCAGGTGTAAGCGCAGCAATGCGTTCAGCCGAGCGATACTAATCAGCCGTGCGGCTTGATCAATTAATGGCTTCTCGGCGGATCGCCTGTGCGTTCTGTATGCAGCGAGATCCTGTTCCGTATTCGGTTGTCTCTTTTGTTTTCCTGGTGGCTATAGCGGAGGGGGCACACCTCTTCCCATTCCGAACAGAGAAGTTAAGCCCTCCAGCGCCGATGGTACTGCTTGGGTAGCCTTGTGGGAGAGTAGGTCGCTGCCGGGAAACTCCAACAGGGTCCGGGATTCGGACGAATCCCGGACCCTGTTGACGTTTTTGCAGGAAGAAAGTATGCCTTGACATGCGTGGTGATTCTATTTTAATTACCGGCTTCGTGTCTGAGATGATCTGTACGGCCGGCTGTCGTTCGTGCCAGGATCGGATCACTGGCGGGCGGCGGACACGCCGCCGCTTTTCCGGGTAATCACAGGAGGAGGCGCGTGAATATCGAGACGCCTGACAGGATACGGAACATCGCCCTGGTGGGACACAGCAGTACGGGAAAGACCTCGTTGGCCGAAGCCTTGATTTTCGCGGCCGGCGGAAGCAATCGGCTGGGGACCATCGATGCCGGCACCACCATGTCGGATTTCACAGAAGCGGAAATCGCCCGCAAGATCTCCATCAGCATGTCAATGCTGCACTGCGGTTGGAAGGGCAATAAAATCAACATTTTAGATGCTCCAGGCTATGCTGATTTCATTGGCGACGCCAAGGCGGCGCTTTGGGCGGCGGACAATGCGGTTCTGCTTGTCCACGCGGCCAACGGCGTGGAGATCGGGACGGACAAGGCGTGGGGATTTGCAGAATCCTTCGGACGACCGCGTCTGTTTTTTGTCAACCACGTCGACAAGGAATTCGCCGACTTCGAAAGCGTATTGAATGCACTCCAGGAGCAGTACGGGCGACGCGTGCTTCCGTTTCAAATGCCCGTCAACCAGGGCGCGGGCTTTAACCGGATCATCGACATTCTGCATCGGAGGCTGCTGACCTATCCGGCCGACGGCAGCGGAAAGCCCGAAGTTGGCGAAGTGCCTGCCGAACATCGCGATGATGTCGAGTCCCTGAGAGAGCAGATCGTCGAAGCGGCGGCTGAAAGCGACGATGAATTGACGGAGAAATACCTGGAGGATCTGGACCTTTCGGAAGAGGACCTCCTGCGCGGGCTGAAGGTCGCCATTATGAACGGAACGACGGTCCCGGTCCTTTGCGGCGATGCCTCCTCGAACATCGGAACGGATCGATTGCTCGATTTTCTCGTTGACAACATGATGGCTCCGTCTGAAATGCCCGCCACCTGTGGACGGTTGCTCGCCAAGGACGAATCGACCGACCTTCTGCCGTCGGCGGATGCGCCGCTCGCCGCCGTGGTATTCAAGACCGTGTCCGAAACCGTCGGCGACCTCTCCTTCGTGCGCGTATTCTCCGGGACGTTGCCGGCATCCTCCGAGGTATACAATTCGAGCGCAAAAACAGTCGAACGGGCCGGGCAAATCTACACCCTGAACGGTCAGAATCGCGAGGAGATCGAATCCATTTCCGCCGGCGATATGGGGGCGCTGGTCAAGCTGAAGGATACGCACAGCGGCAATACGCTGTGCAGTCGCCGGGACGCCGTCGAGGTTTTGCCTCTGGAGTTCCCTCATCCGCTGATCCGTATCGCTCTCGAGCCGAAGTCACGAGGTGACGAAGAAAAGATCAGTATGGGATTGCAGCGTATTCACGAAGAGGATCCCAGTTTCATCGCCGGGTACGATCCCGAACTGAAACAGATCATCGTTCAGGGCCAGGGAGAATTGCACCTGGATGTCGTTCTCGACAAACTGAAGCAGAAATTCGGCGTTGAGGTCAATACGGTTCAGCCGAGGATCCCGTACCGGGAGACAATTACCGCACATGCCGAGGGGCACCACCGGCACAAGAAACAGACCGGCGGGCGCGGTCAGTTCGGCGAGGCCTACCTGCGAATCGAGCCCTCGAACCGTGGCGACGGATATGAGTTTCAGGACGAGGTGGTTGGCGGCGCCATTCCACGCAACTATATTCCCGCGGTCGAAAAAGGGGTGGTCGAAGCCATCCAGCGTGGTGTGCTTGCCGGCTACAACGTTGTGGATACGCGGGTCACGGTCTACGACGGATCGTATCACCCGGTAGATTCCTCCGAAATGGCTTTCCACATGGCGGGTTCCCAGGCCTTCCAGAAGGCGTTCATGAACGCCAGGCCGATTCTTCTTGAGCCCATTTATCGTGTTACGGTAATGGTGCCTGATAGATACATGGGGGACGTGATGGGCGACCTGAACAGCCGTCGGGGGCGGATCCAGGGCATGGACCCCGAAGGCAGCTTTCAGGTTATCCACGCGGAGGTACCGCTGGCGGAGCTGTACAAATACTCCACGTCGCTTCGTTCGATGACGCAGGGCACCGGTGATTATACGATGGAGTTCGACCATTACGAACCCGTACCCGCCGATCTGACCCGCAAGATCGTAGAAGCCTCGAAGAAGGAGGGCGAAGCCGTAGAGGCGTAAGTCGGAACGATGAACCGACGGCCTCAGGGCGATGTCCTCCTGGACATCGCCCTGCGTTTTTTTCCGGCAGACCGTACTGCGTAACGGGTTGACCTCGGAATCATGCAGAGATTCGGCGGGGGCAACGCGTTGGTGCAACCGGTACCGGACGACGGACGGTCGCATCGCCCGGAATTCATCTCGCGGCCCGGTGCTTCAATGCGGTGTGGAGCCCGAATCGTCGAAGGCGAATATGCATCTGAAATCGCTCCTTTTAGTATTGCCTAAATATCTATTTGTTTCTATATTATCAAATAGTTACGGCGATTTTTCGTGAAGGGTTCCTTACCAGACCGTTGAGAGAGTTGCTCTGCAGGCGAGGCCGAGCCATTGTGGTCGAAGACACGGCGCATGACCGATCGAATCCTGGGATTCGTGGCGGGAGTGCAACGCAGTAATTCGGTCAGACGGGCCGGCCGCAACCCGGTTGGACTTTTCCAACGGGTGTTAGCCAACGGAAGGAGGTGGGCGGTCTATGGCCGGTCATTCGAAATGGGCGAATATCAAGCACAGGAAAGGACGCGCGGATGCCGCCCGCGGCAAGCTGTTCACCAGGCTGATCAGGGAAATCACGGTAACCGCAAGGGAGGGGGGCGGGGACGAGGCGAATAACCCGCGGCTGAGGGCCGCCATTTTGAACGCCAAGTCGGAGAATATGCCGGCCGCCAACATCGAGCGCGCCGTAAAGAAGGGAACCGGCGACCTGCCGGGCGAATCCTACGAGTCGGCGGTCTACGAAGGATACGGCCCAGGAGGTGTCGCCATTTTCATCGAGGTGTTGACGGACAACAAGAACCGCGCGGTATCCCAGGTGCGGCACCTGCTCAACAAGTACAATGCCAGCATGGCCGAAAGTGGTTCGGTAGCCTGGGTTTTCGATCAGAAGGGGCTGGTTGTCGTGTCGCGAGACAGTGTCGATGAAGACACGTTGATGACGGCCGCCCTCGAAGCCGGCGCTGAAGACATCGTTGAAGACGACGCCGTGTACGAGATTTACACGCCGGCGCAGGGCTTCGACGCGGCGCAAAAGGCGCTTGCGGCGCAGCAGATTCCCGTTGAACGCGCAGAGTTGACGCGGGTGCCGCAGAATACGGTTCCCATTGAGGGAACGACAGCGGCCCAGGTGATTCGGCTCCTGGAGATGCTGGAATCCCAGGACGACGTACAGCGGGTCTATGCGAATTTCGAAATGGATGATGAGCAACTCGCCGCATTGATTTCGCCATAGACGGCCCGTCCCGCTTGCGGGATTGAGCACGGATTCCTCGCGCGGCCCCCGATATCCTGAACGCTCATCGATTACAGACTGCACCCGGAAAGGCGGATCCATTGCGTGTCATAGGTATCGACCCGGGCAGCGTCGTCACCGGTTACGGTGTTGTGGAAGCCCGGCGCCGGGAGAGCCGGCTGGTCGCGTGCGGGGGCCTGCGCCCCGACGCAAGCCTTTCTTTTGCCCGGCGGCTGCTGGAGATTCACGATGGCGTGCTGCGGCTGGTTGAAGAATACGCGCCTGACGAGGTTGCCGTCGAACACGCCTTTTATCAGGCCAACGTAAAAACCCTGATGAAGATGTGCGAAGCCCGCGGGGCAATCATGGTGGCGCTCGCCCGGTCCGACCGTCCCGTCTTCGAATACGCGCCCCGGGAGGTAAAGCAGGCCGTCGTGGGTCGCGGGGGCGCATCCAAGGAACAGGTTCAGTTCATGATGCGAAATCTGTTCGGCGAGAAGCGTGTGACGGGTACGTACGACGTCACCGACGCGCTGGCTGTTGCGGTGTGCCACGTGAACCGGCTTCGATCACCGGGAAATCACGGCCGGAGTGAAGGCTCCGCCCGCGAAAAGGGGACGGCGATCGTCGCGGGTCGCGCGCCAGAAGGCCGGATGGACCGCTTGAATGAGAAGCTCTCGCAACTGGGCGTCGACAGGGTCCGGGCAACCGGGACGAAACGAAGGGGTCGGTAGTTGAATGTTCGCCTATCTCGAAGGCAAGCTGGCCGAGAACAGCCCAACGCATCTGGTTATCGACGTTGCAGGTGTAGGTTATTACGTTCACATTCCGTCATCAAGCTATAACGCCAGCCGGGCGCCGGGCGAAAACCTCAGAATATTGACCCATCTGCACGTCCGCGAGGATGCACTGACGGTCTATGGGTTCGCAACGGAGGCCGAGCGGGACCTGTTCGAGTTGTTGATCTCGGTTTCGGGCATCGGGCCCCCGCTGGCCCAGAAGGTTCTTTCCGGCGTTCAAATCCGGGTTTTTCGCAGGCTGGTGGCGTCTGAAGATGCCCGCGGACTCACGCAGATCAAGGGGATCGGCCGGAAACTGGCGGAGCGGCTGGTGCTGGAATTGAAGGACCGGATCGGCGATGTTCCCGATGATGACATCCGGGGCCGGGTCTCACCCGAGGTTGCGGAAAGGGCTGAGGAAGCGGCAACGGCGCTTACGGGTCTGGGCGTCCCCCGGATTCAGGCGCACAGCGTGGTGAACCGAGTGATTGCCGACCAGGGTAACGAGGCGCCCGTAGAAGAGATTATTCGAGAGGCGCTCCGGCGACTGTAGCGACGGTCGGGAGCATGTACGGATCCCGTTCGATAACGAAAGACAGACCGGCATGGATCAACGGATAAGCGATCCCGATATGCAGGACCGGGACCGAATTGAAGGCGAAGACCAGTTACGCCCGGGGCGATTCGCCGACATGACCGGACAGGAGAAGGTCAAGGAAAAACTGCGGATTGCGGTGGATGCGGCAATGCACCGGGGAGACGCCATGGACCACGCGCTTCTGTACGGTCCACCGGGGCTGGGTAAGACGACACTGGCATACGTGGTCGCCAACGAACTCGGGGCCGAAATTGCACCGACTTCCGGGCCCGTGCTCGAACGCGCCGCGGATCTTGCCGGCCTGCTGACCAATCTGGGCGAAAAAGACGTCCTCTTCATTGACGAGATTCATCGGATGAACCGGGTTGTGGAGGAAACGCTGTATCCCGCGATGGAGGACTTCGTGCTGGACATTATGCTCGACAGCGGACCCGGGGCGCGTTCTTACCGGGTGCCCCTCGACCGGTTTACGCTCATCGGCGCCACCACGCGCTACGGCCTCCTGACCGGTCCGATGCGGGACCGGTTCGGGATCGTCGAACGGCTGGACTTTTATACCGAACCGGAATTGCAGACCATCGTCGAGCGCGCTTCACGAATACTGAAAATCGACATTCAGCCGGAGGGGGCCTTCGAAATTGCGCGCCGGTCTCGGGGTACCGCGCGAATCGCGACCCGGTTGTTGCGTCGATCGCGGGATTACGCGCAGGCGCGCGCGCAGGGAACGATTACGCTCGACGTTGCGGGTCGCGCATTGGAACTGGCCGACATAGATAACGAAGGGCTGGACGAGATGGACCGCCGGCTTCTTGCCCTGCTGGTCGAGAAGTACGGCGGCGGTCCGGTTGGCCTGAACAACCTGGCCGCGGCCCTGGGCGAAGAATCCGATACCATTGAGGACGTCTACGAGCCGTACCTTATTCAGGAAGGTTATCTGCTGCGTACCCACAGGGGGCGCCAGGCCACGGCGCTGGCCTATCGTCACCTTGGACTAACCCCGCCGGAGGGAAATCAGGGGCGCCTGTTGTGAGAAGCTGTCTCAAAATCCCCAGCGGTCTTCGCGCCTGCCTGCTGCCGCAGGCAAGGCAGGCGGCTGCAAGAGCGCCGGTCGGGACTCACCGGGAATTTCAAACAGTTTCTGAGCCGACGGAGCGTCTGCTGTCGTGACCCGGCGCCAGGCGGCGCGATGTACGTATTGGGCATTGAAACCTCGACACCTGTTTGCAGTGTCGGGCTGGTGGACGACGATCGGGTGCTCATGTCCTTTTCGCAGAATACCGGGCTGCGGCACTCGGAACGGACCATGGCGATGGCTGAACGGGCCATGGCGGACGCGGGGGTCGAATTCGCGGACCTGGACGGCGTGGCCGTGGGGTCGGGGCCGGGTTCGTTTACTGGGCTGCGTATCGGCATGGCCGCGGCGAAGGGCCTGTGTTTCGCGTTGAACCTGCCGCTTCTTGCCGTGCCGACTCTGAAGGGCCTGGCGGCGCAGGTTGTCATTGAAGGGATGCCGGTTTGTGCAATGCTCGATGCCCGTCGCGGAAACGTCTATGCGGGCGTTTACAGCCTCGACGGCGGCTGTCTGGTCGCGCGCCATCCTGACACGGCGGCGCCTCTCGACGAATTGATGCCGAGGCTGCCAGGACCGGTGCTGATTGTCGGCGAGGGCGGCGTGACATACCGGAACCGGATAAAGGAGTATATGGGCAAGGACGCCCGGTTCGCTCCGGCGTTCACCCATCCCTGCGGTGCGTCCATCGCGCTATTGGGGGTCGAAAGCCTGCGGGCCGAAAACGCGGTCGACGCGACCACGGCGGAACCCGAATACCATCGCCTGAGTCAGGCGGAGCGTGCCGGAATTGCGCAATAGCGCGGCGGTGCCCGCCACCGGGAGACCGAATTCGATGCGAGACAAGGCGACCTCCGATTGTACGCTCTGCGAAATGGACCCAGGGCATCTCAACGCTGTATTGGAAATCGAACGCGAGGGTTTCGCTGACCCTTGGGACAGAAGGGACTTTGAAGACGCGCTGAACCGGGACAACAGGTATTGCCCCATTTACCTGTGCGGCGAACGGGTCGTCGTATACGCGGTTGGCTTTGTTGTCGCCAGTGAATATCATCTGGCCAATCTTGCGGTACATCCCGGTCTCCGGCGCCGCGGACTCGGGCAGCGGTTTCTGGAGGCCGTGATGGAACGGTTGCCGGGTCGAAATGTGCAGATCGTAACCCTTGAGGTGCGCGTCTCCAATCGGTCCGCGATCGGGCTCTACGGAAAGCTGGGATTTCGCACGGTTGCGATTCGTCGCGGATATTACCGCGCGACAGGGGAAGATGCGCTTGTGATGTTGAAAGCGCTGCATGGACGTCTTTCGGATCGCGTGAACGCCGCAGACGCGGCTTTACATTAATCTCAGTTTACAGGCGATCGGCGCATGTTCAGCCACGCAGTCACGGGGCAGAAACGCCTGACAGAGCGGCTCGAACGGATGGCTCGCGGCCCGAATCTGCCGCACGCGCTCCTGTTTACCGGACCTGAGGGTGCGGGCAAGACTGCAGCGGCCCTCGAAATGGCGCGAAGCCTTTACTGCGACCAGGGGAGGGCAGGGTGCTGCGAGAATTGCCGGGGATGCAGAAAGACTGCGGGTTTGAACCACCCGGATCTTTCTCTTCTGTTTCCGTTTTCGGCGCGAACGCAGCCCGAAACGGAACGAGAGACGTTGCGGCAGGTCGCAAGCGATCCTTACGGCTATCCGTTGCCGGCCGACCACGCCACGCTTTCCATCGAGCAGATTCGAACGCTGCAGAAGCAGTTTGCGTACGGTGCGTTCGAGGGTGGGTGGCGGGTGGCGGTCATCCTGCACGCGGACCGGATGCGCGCGGAGGCAGCCAATGCGCTGCTGAAAACGCTGGAAGAACCGCCCTCACGGTCTCTGTTGATTCTAACCTCATCCACGCAGGAGACCCTGCTGCCGACCATCGTCTCCCGTTGCCAGTGGGTGGCGTTTCCGGCTGTGGCGGTTGACGATACGGCCCGAATGTTGATGGACGGGTCAGGTGTCGATGCCGATACGGCGATGTCCGTCGCACGTTCCTGCGGCGGAAACCTGAGGCGTGCACGGGACATGATCGAGAATGAAGTCGATGACCTGCAAGACAGGGCGTACCGGTTCCTGGCGGCGCTCCTGTGGGACGACGAGGGCAGAACCCATGCGGCGCTTGAAAAAC
Organism: Candidatus Latescibacterota bacterium; assembly: GCA_965203805.1. Classification (GTDB taxonomy): domain Bacteria; phylum Latescibacterota; class UBA2968; order UBA2968; genus JAAXHE01. The sequence goes on from OZ241917.1 coordinate 317,028, forward strand.
TGGCTTCAGACCGGGATGAAGCCTTGCAGCTGCTCGGCGGCGCGGAAGCGTGGCTGCGGGACGCTCTGGTACTTCTTTATGGCGATTCCGGCAGCGTGACGCACAGTCGAAGGGTTGACGATATACGACGGCTGTCCCGCGCTTTCGGTCTTGAGGACTTGCAGCGTACGGCTGCAAAGATCGAGTCGCTGCGCGAGATGAATCGCCGCAACGTCAATCTCTACGTTGGCCTCGTTTCGCTCTGGCGTGAGATCAGGAGCGTAGGTAATCAGGTTGCGCACGGTCAGAACGCCAACTCAGTATGAACGATGAGGTGCCGGGCGTAATGCGGACGAAGGCCGGATCCGCCACCAGTGGTCTCTCGCGCTCTGACGCTTCCGTCGTCTCGCGTCTGCCCTCTTACGGCGGGTTGGCTTCGACCGGCGGCGCGATCGCGGGCCGCCGGTCAGATACGGGGAAGGTTGGTTGAATGGGGCGGTTCTACATAACAACCCCGATATACTATGTGAACGACGAGCCGCATCTGGGACACGCGTATACGACCATCATTGCGGATGTGTTTGCCAGATATCATCGGTTTGCGGGCGACGACGTGCTGTTTCTGACCGGGACGGACGAGCACGGTCAGAAAGTGGCGCAGGCGGCCAAAGCCCGCGGCGTGGATCCGCAGGATCATTGCGACGAAATGGTCGAACGCTTCCGCAGCCTCTGGTCGTTATTGAATGTCTCATACGATGACTTCATTCGCACAACCGAATCCAGGCACCGGCGCGTGGTACAGCGTATTCTCCAGCGCCTCTACGACGCCGGAGAAATCTACGCCGACGACTACGAGGGATGGTATTGCGTGCCGGACGAACGGTTCTGGACGGAGAAGGATCTGGTCGATGGGAAATGCCCGGAGTGCGGGCGGGAGGTGACGAGGATATCGGAGAAGAATTATTTCTTTCGAATGGGGAAATACCAGGCGTGGTTGACCGACCGCATCCGGAACGACTCGCGGCTTGTGCTTCCCGCCACACGCAGAAACGAGATGCTCGGCTTTTTGCGCCGGCCGCTGAACGACCTGTGCATATCCCGCCCGAAGGCCCGGTTGTCATGGGGCATTCCGTTGCCATTCGACGAATCATACGTGTGTTACGTGTGGTTCGACGCGCTCATCAACTACATTACGGCTGCGGGTTATCTTCAGAATACCGAAGCCTTCGCGCGGTGGTGGCCGGCTTCCTGCCATCTGATCGGCAAAGATATTCTGACGACCCATTGTATTTACTGGCCGACGATGTTGAAGGCGATGGGCGTCGATACTCCCGAAACGGTGATGGCCCACGGGTGGTGGCTTGTCGACGAGGAGAAGATGAGCAAGTCACTGGGCAACGTGATACGTCCCCTGGATCTGGCGGAGAAATACGGCGTGGACGCTTTTCGGTATTTCCTCGTTCGCGAGATGGTGCTGGGTACGGACAGCACCTTCAGCGAAACGGGATTTATCCACCGGTACAATTCTGAGCTGGCGAACGATCTGGGCAACCTGCTGAATCGCACCGTGGTCATGGCATGCCGGTACCTGGACGGACAGGTCCCCGAATCGGATGTGAATCACGCCGTACTTACCACGTTGAAGGAGCAGGCGCACCGCACGCTGGACGGCGTGATGGATGCGCTGGGTGACATGAACCCCACTGGAATTCTGGATGCGATCTGGGACCTTGTTCGGCAGGCCAACCGGTTCGCGGAAGCGCAGGCGCCCTGGAACCTGGCCAGGGATCCGGAGAACCGGGTTATGCTGAAGGCGACGATCTACGGCCTTCTCGAAACCATGCGCTATCTGGCGGTGCTGCTCTTTCCGGTGCTGCCGGATAAGTCGGAAGAGATGTGGGAGCAGATCGGTGCGGATGGCGATGTGAAAACGCAGACGATACAGGACCTTCGCCTCTGGGGCGGACTTCGCGCCGGAGCGCAGGTGAGTGCGGGCGGTCCGATTTTTCCCAGGATCGAATCTATAGAACAGGATTTCTCGGAGACATTTGAAATGGCTGAAAGCAACGAGGATCTGGTACCGTTCAAGGAGTTTCAGAAGCTCGAGTTTCGCGTGGCCAGGGTGGAGTCCGCCGAACGGGTCCCCGGCGCCGACCGGTTGCTGAAGCTGAGGGTCAGTCTGGGTGAAGAGCGTCGGCAGATCGTCGCCGGAGTCGCGAAACACTACCGCCCCGAATCGCTGATTGGCCGTCAGATTGTGGTGGTTGCGAATCTGGAGCCGGCGACAATCCGCGGGGTGGCGTCGGAAGGGATGCTGCTGGCGGCGTCGGCGGACGGGCGTGTCGCTCTGCTGCAGCCCGATGCCGATGTTCCCGACGGAGCGGAGGTGGGTTGAGGACAATGCTTGTCGATACCCATGCCCATCTGAATTTTCCACAGTTTCTCGGGGAGGAGGAGGCGACGATCCGGCGGGCCCGGGCGGCAGGAGTGGCACGCATCGTGAACGTCGGCACAAACCTGGACGTGAGCCGGCGTGCGCTGGACCTGGCTTGCCGGCACGAGGGAGTCTTCGCAACCGTGGGATTCCATCCGCACGACGTCGAACTGGCCGACCCGGACGGCTTGGCGGCGCTGGGCCGCCTTGCCGCAAATGAAAACGTCGTGGCGGTGGGTGAGACGGGTCTGGATTTTTTTCGGGACTATGCGCCTCGACCTCTCCAGGAGCGGATTTTTCGCTTCCACATCAACCTGGCGCTTCAGGCGGGACTTCCGCTCATTATTCATAGTCGCGGCGCAGAGGACCGGGTGATGGACATCCTTGAGGACGAGGGCGGTCAGGCGGCCGGCGGGGCATTACACTGTTTCGGCGGATGTGAGGGCCAGGCCGGGCGGGCCGTGGATCTTGGCTTCCATCTGGGATTCGGCGGAACGGTGACCTATAGACGTTCCACGTCGTTGCCTGTGGCGATGGGCACTCCGCCCGATCGGGTGCTTCTGGAGACCGATTGCCCGTTTCTTGCGCCGGTGCCGTATCGGGGACGGCGGAATGAACCGGCCCACGTCAGGCAGATCGCCGAATTTATCGCGGGTTGCGCGGACGAGCCGTTGGAAAGCCTCGCCACCCGAACCACTGCAAACGCACTTCGGCTATTCGGGTTGACGTGATGAACAGGCCCAAAAAGGGACTGGCACAGCACTTCCTGACCGACACGGGAGCTGTCCACAGGATCGTGAAGGCGGCGTGCGCAGGCGCCGACGATCTGGTCGTCGAAATCGGCCCGGGCCGCGGCGCGCTGACCGGCCGGCTGCTTGCGGAATCGGCCAGGGTGATTGGCATCGAGCGGGACGAGGCGCTGTGCGGATTCCTGCGGTCCCGATTCGGTAGCGAATTGCACCTGCGCAACCAGGACGTACTGACTGTCGATTTTCATGAACTGATTCGTGCGGAAGGATTTGAAAGGGCGGTTCTGGTGGGCAACCTGCCGTACAACATCACGGGCGCGGTTGTCCATCGGATCCTGGAATCCCGTTGCCGGTTAAAGAGAGCCGTCCTGACCGTTCAGCGGGAGGTCGCCCGTCGAATTGTCGCCGCGCCGGGCAGCAGGGACTACGGGGTCCTCTCGATCGCCGTTCAGTTGTATTCCCGGCCAAGGAGGTTGTTCGACCTGAGTCCAGGCGTGTTTTTTCCGGCGCCTCGAGTCTTTTCCTCCGTGATGCTGCTGGATTTCCAGGGGGAAGTTCCCTACCGGATTCAGGACGAGGAGTTTTTCTTTCGCGTGGTCCGGACGGCATTCGCCCAGCGGCGAAAGATGTTGAAAAACACCCTGCGTGGAATTGCGAACGGCAGGACCGCGACGCTGGAACGTGCAGGCGCGGCGGCAGCGGTTGACTTCAGGTTGAGACCGGAAGCGATTTCCATACCCCAGTTTGAGCGCATCTGTGGCGCGCTCATGCCATCTCGCGATACCGGCAGGTAGATTTGCCGCAGCCATTCGCAGTGATGTGACATTCGCCTTCGCGGATTGCCGATGCCGGCATTGCTTCCGTGCGGGCTTCCGCCGAAAAAACGTCCATCCATCCAAAAGGGATTAGCAATGCCTCCGATGCCGAAGGCGGACAAGATCTGGTTCAACGGAAAGTTCGTGGATTGGGACGACGCGAGAATTCACGTGCTGTCGCACGTCGTGCACTACGGATCCAGCGTATTCGAGGGTGTTCGTTGTTACGAAACACACAGGGGGCCGGCCTGTTTCCGGTTGGCGGATCACGTGAACCGGCTGTACGATTCGGCCAAGATTTACCGGATGCCAATTCCGTACGAGCCTGAGGAATTGTCTCGGGCTATTCTGGAATCCATCCGCACAAACGGCCTTCAGGCCTGTTACGTGCGTCCCGTGATCTTTCGAGGATACGAGAGTCTGGGCGTGGATCCCTCGTCCTGTCCCGTCGAAGTCGTGATTGCCGTGTGGGAATGGGGCGCCTATCTGGGCGAGGAAGCGCTCGAAAAGGGTGCCGAGGTGCGGTTCTCCTCGTGGAACCGGCTGGCGCCGAATACGATGCCGTCGCTCGCCAAGGTCGGCGCCAATTATATGAACTCGCAATTGATCAAGCTGGAGGCGCTCGCCGACGGATACGTGGAAGGAATCGCGCTGGACGCGCAGGGCCACGTGAGCGAAGCCAGCGGAGAAAATATCTTCATGGTGAAGAACGGAGCGATCTATACGCCCTCCACCGGATCGTCGATTCTGCCCGGCATTACCCGTCACTCGGTGATTACGCTGGCACGTGACCTGGGCTATGCGGTAACGCAGCGCGCCATTCCGCGAGAGTCACTATATATCGCCGACGAAGTCTTTTTTACCGGCAGCGCGGCCGAAGTGACGCCAATCGCGAAAATCGATCACATTCCGATCGGAGCAGGGACCCGCGGGCCCATCACGAAAGCCCTTCAGGACGCTTTCTTCGGCGTCGTTTCGGGGGAGACGGAAGACCGTCACGGCTGGTTGACCTTTGTCAATCGTTGATCCCCAGACCTCCAGGACTCCAGGGAGCCGCGCAGGCGCGGAGAATCGAAACACACATATGGATGAGATCAGCAGCAAGAGCATCGCCGTCATTGGCGCCGGAAATATGGGCGGCGCGTTGATTTCCGGTCTGGTGCAATCGGGTGCCGTGCCGCCGGAACGGGTGACGGCCGTGGATATCGATACGACGTTGCTGGAGGCGCATCGGACGGCGCTGGGGGTGAATACCAGCCGCGACGCCGCTTCCGCGGCCGCAGAACACGACGTGGTCGTGCTTGGCTTGAAACCCCAGATATGGGCTTCGGTTGTCGCACCCGCGTCACCGTCTCTTACCGACCGGCAGACGGTGCTTTCGATTATGGGCGGCGTACGGACCGGGGCGATCGAGGAAGTCCTGGGCGGGAGGATCCCCGTCGTGCGGGCGATGCCGAATATCCTTGCGCGGATTCGCGCGTCTGTTTCTGCCATTTGCGTGGGCCGGTTCGCTCAGGAAACGCATATCGCGACCGCTGAAGCCATTCTGGTGACGGTCGGTGAGTCCGTACGCTTGAGTGAAGCTCAGATGGATGCCGTAACGGGACTCTCCGGCAGCGGCCCCGCCTTCGTGTATATGATGATCGACGCGCTTGCCGACGGGGGCGTCAGGATGGGGATTCCGAAGCCCGTCGCGCTCAAGCTGGCCGCGCAGACGGTTTTGGGCGGTGCGAAGATGGTGATCGAGAGCGGGCAGCACCCGGCGGTGCTCAAAGACCAGGTCACGTCCGCCGGTGGCACGACCATTGCCGGATTGCAGGCCCTGGAGCTGGGCGGATTTCGCGCGGCGTTGATGAAGGCGGTGGAGGCCGCGACCCGGCGGTCCGAGGAGCTTGGAAAGTAGGCGGTCGGTAACGCGGGGATACGGACGGAGCATCTGATGATCGTGATTGTAGACTGTGGTGCGGGCAATCTGCGCAGCGTGCAGAAGGGATTTGAGCGGGTCGGTCACGCCGCGGCGATTACGGATCGCCCGGAAGACGTAAACAGCGCCGACCGTGTGGTCTTGCCCGGGGTGGGGGCCTTTGGAGACGCGATGGTGAATCTCAGGGCGGGAGGCCTGATCGAGCCCCTTTTGGACTCGATCGACAGTGGCCGGCCATTCCTGGGCATTTGCGTCGGTCTCCAGCTTCTTTTTTGCGAAAGCGATGAGATGGGCCGGCATCGTGGGTTCGGCGTTTTCCCGGGGAGCGTACGGCGGTTTCCCGACGGTGTGCGAGTCCCCCAGATCGGGTGGAACCAGGTTCGCATCCGGAGGCAGACGCCACTTCTCGAGGGCATTCCCGACGATGCGTTCTTCTATTTCGTCCATTCGTACTATGTTGATCCTGACCTGGAATCCGATTGTGTGGCAACCACGGATTACGCGTTGGACTATACGTCCGTCGCGGGCCGCGGGGCTGCCTACGGCATCCAGTTTCATCCCGAGAAGAGCCAGGACCTCGGACTGCTTGTCCTGAAGAATTTCGCGGAGCGGGTATGCTAGCAAAGCGCATCATACCCTGTCTGGACGTCAAGAACGGGCGAAATGTCCGCGGTGTGAAATTTTCGGCGGACCGGGACGCCGGAGACCCCGTTGACCTGGCCCGCAGGTACGACGAGGAAGGGGCTGACGAACTCGTATTCTACGACATTACGGCGTCGGCCGAGAAACGGGAGATCGTGGGCGATCTCGTGCGCCAGGTGTCGGAACAGGTGTTTATCCCGTTTACGGTGGGCGGCGGCGTCCGGACCTTTGATGATATCCGCACAATCATCGAAGGCGGCGCCGAAAAGGCATCCATTAATTCTGCCGCTGTTCATACACCGGAGTTGATTACCCGCGGCGCGGAGCGATTCGGGACGCAGGCGATCGTAGGATCCATCGACGCGGTTCGCCGGGGCGGGAAGTCCGAATGGCCGGAGTGGGAGGTCGTGATCAACGGCGGCAGGACGCCGACGGGCAAGGATGCCCTGAAATGGGCGCAGGAACTGGTCGACAGGGGCGCGGGGGAACTCGTTCTGAACAGCATTGATGCCGACGGCACGAAGGAGGGGTACGACATCGAGCTGAACCGCGCGGTGGCTGAGCTTGTGGACGTGCCGATCGTGGCTTCCGGGGGTTCGGGCGGCCCGGAGCACATGTATCAGGTGCTTCATCAGGGCAAAGCGAGCGCGGCTCTTGCGGCGTCGATCTTTCACTACCGGCAATATAGCATTCCCCAGGTGAAAGCATACCTGGCCAGGCGGGGCGTGTGTGTACGGCCCCGTGTCAGGGTAGACCTGTAATGGATTCCGGCAAGACACGAACAGAAGCAGGGCCTCGAACCGGGGATGGATCGATAGGCGATTCCGGGCCTGGCGCGGCCTGTCCGGAGCGCACAGCGCTCTTCCGGGGTATCCGGCGTGTCGTGGTGAAGCTGGGGACCCGTCTGGTGACGCTGCAGGACCGCGCGCTGAATCTGCAACTGATAGATCGTCTGGCTGCTGACGTGGCGGAATTGCGCCGAACGGGGATACAGATTGCCGTCGTCTCATCGGGCGCGGTGGGGGCCGGCATGGGACGGCTGGGACTGGTGGAACGGCCGCGTCGCCTGGCAGCGCTGCAGGCAACGGCGGCAGTTGGACAGGGGCTGCTGATGAACGCGTACAAGCTCGCGTTCCGAGCCCATGACGTCCCGGTCGGGCAGGTGCTGCTGACGGCAGATGACCTGGACAACCGGAGACGTTACGTTAACGCGCGGAATACGCTGGATTCGTTGTTCCGATTCGGCGCCGTTCCGATTCTCAATGAGAACGACAGTGTGGCGGTTGAGGAACTCCAGCTTTCGGTAGGCGACAACGATCGCCTTTCCGCGCTCGTCACGCACCTGGTCGACGCCGACCTTCTCGTTATTCTCACCGATGTGGATGGACTCTTCTCTGAAGATCCCGATCGAAACGCACAGGCACGCCTTATTGCGCGGGTTAGGGAGGTCGGCTCCGATATGATCGAAAGGGCCGGGGAGGCCGGCAGCCGGTTGAGCCTCGGCGGTATGCGATCAAAGCTGGAGGCGGCGCAGAGCGTGACGCGGGGGGGCAGGCTGGCCGTCATCGCAAACGGCCACAGGATCGGACTGGAACAGATCATCGCAGGTACGCCGGCGGGCACATTGTTTCTTGCCGCGCGGAAGAGACAGCCCGGCCGGAAGGCCTGGATTGCCAATTCTCGTCGAAACGGCGCCGTGGTTGTGGACGACGGCGCCGTAGAAGCAATCGTAAAGCGTGGAAAGAGCCTCCTGCCTTCGGGGGTCCTGGAGGTGGTCGGCGCCTTTGAGGCAGGAGAGTTGATTGCCGTTGAAGACCGGCGCCGACAGGAGGTGGCGCGCGGCGTGGTCAAGTACGGTTCGGTTGACGTGCAGCGTATATTGGGCAAATCAACCGGCGAGGCGGGTTCGATTCTGGACGTGGAGACGGGAGGAGAGGTGGTTCACCGGGACGACCTGGTGGTGCTTTAAGGTCATCGGCGGCGCGATGCTCCACAGGAGGTTTTCGGGATGAAGTTCTACAGAGGAAAACGTGAATTTCTGGACGCCCCGCGCAGGAGGATGTACCGTTTCCTATGGGCGCTGCCGGCGCTTTGGTTCGTGTATTTGTTTTTCGCCGGAGAAAGCGGCTATCTGCAGATACGGGAACGGGACCGGCAGATCGAGGGCATGCGCGGTGAGATTGAAACCGTTAGGGAGGAAAACAGACGGCTGGAGGCCGAAGTCGAAGAATTGAAAAACGACCTGGCGATCATTGAGAGGATCGCGCGTGAGCGGTACGGCATGGTAAAGAAAAACGAAACGGTCTATATGGTTTATCCCGGAGCGCGAGACCCGGCCGCGGTCACCCGGAAATGATATTGAAGACCGAGGGCCTGGTGCTGCGCGGTTACCGGATGAGCGAGAGCAGCAAGGTGGCGGTCATCTACACCCGTTCCGCCGGGAAGGTACGGGTTGTCGCCAGGGGCGCCCGGCGTCCCAGGAGCAAGTTCGGCGCCAGCGTCGAGCCGCTGACCTGGGGAGCCTATGTCATATATAGCCGCGAAAACAGAGATCTGCAGACGCTGAGCGAAGGCGATATTCTCTATGCCTTTGAAGGTCTCAAGGGAGATTACAGGCGCCTTGTCTACGCAAGCGCAGTGTGCGATCTTCTGGATCGCCTGACACCTGATGAAGATCCGAATTCCCTCCTCTGCAGCGTTACCCTGGACACGCTTCGATGGATGGAGACGATTGAGGAAGTCGCAGTTGAATTGCCGCTCTGGTATTTTCAGCTCAAGGCGGCTTCGGCGTTGGGATATCGTCCCCATTTGAGCGGATGCGTACAGTGCGGGGTGGGAATATCCGGCGACCGGGTCTGTTTCGACGCGGGACGGGGCGGCACGGTCTGTCACCGTTGTGAGCGCGGTGGAATCGGGGTCAAGATGCCCACCGTTCAATTCCTTGAGCAACTTCAGACAGCGCGTGCGGACCGGGTCGACGAGAAGGGGTTCGGGTCGATCGACATCAGCGAAGCGCGGCGTGTCTTGCGCAGCTTTCTATGGCGCCATATCGAGAACCGGGGCCAGGTCAAGTCACTGGATTTTCTGAATCGCATGCTGGCTGCGGAGTCGCCATCAGCGCCCTACGGAAGTTGAAGACCGGACGGTGACAGGGCTTATACGAGGCCAATAATCTGATTCTCCGTCTTTCCTGAAGTGGAGCGGATTGGCGGTACGGGAGAACAGGCCGTGCTTGAGAAAAAGTACGATCCGGGGTCGGTGGAAGCGACCTGGTACGCCTTCTGGGAAGAGAAGGGCTATTTCAGGCCGGAATACCAGGCAGACGGAAAGGCCTTTGCCATCACAATTCCGCCGCCGAATGTCACGGGAGAGCTACACATGGGGCACGCGCTGCAGCATGCGATACACGATGCCGTGGTGCGTTGGAAGCGGATGCAGGGTTATCGGACGCTCTGCCTGCCCGGCACCGACCACGCCGGAATTGGCACCCAGATGAAGGTGGAACAGCAGCTTTTCGCGGAGGAAGGAAAAGGGCGCCACGATGTTGGCCGGGAAGAGATGTTAAAACGAATCGTCGCCTGGAAACAGCAATACGGGGGAACCATACTCAATCAGCTCCGGGAGATGGGTTGCAGCTACGATTGGGATCGCGAACGGTATACCATGGACCGCAGTTACGCCCGGTCGGTTTTGTCGGCTTTCGTGAGATTTTACGAACGGGGATGGGTATACCGCGGCAGGCGGATGGTAAACTGGTGCCCGAGTTGCGGCACGGTCATATCTGATCTGGAGGTGGAAGAGCGGGAACACGAGGGACACCTGTGGCATATTCGCTATCCGGGTCTTGATGGGGGGCCGGACGTGGTCGTCGCCACGACGCGACCTGAGACGATGCTGGGAGACACGGGTGTGGCGGTGCATCCGGAAGACCGGCGCTGGCAGCGGGCGATCGGCGAACGCGTCGTTCTGCCGCTCATGGACCGCCCCATCCCCATCGTGGCCGATCGGTACGCGGACCCGGAGATGGGCAGCGGTGCGGTAAAGGTGACGCCCGCGCACGACCCCAATGACTACGAAATCGGGCTGCGGCACGGGTTGCCCGAGATCCAGGTGATCGGATTCAAGGGAGAGATGACCGGTGAGGCGGGGGCGTACGGCGGCATGGACCGGTTCACCTGCCGAAACGCGGTGATTGCCGACCTGAAGGAATCGGGACTGCTTGAACGCATAGAGGATTATGAACACATGGTACCGCACCACGACAGGTGTGGCACGTCTATCGAGCCGCTGCCGATGGACCAGTGGTTTCTGGCTATGAGGTCCCTTGCGGATCAGGCGCTGCCCGCTTTGAAGAAGCGGGAAATCAGATACGTACCGGATCGATTCCGGGAGTATTCCGTTGAGTGGCTGGAAAACATCCAGGACTGGTGCATCTCCCGTCAGATCTGGTGGGGACACCGGCTCCCCGTGTGGACCTGCGAGGGGTGCGGAAAAATGCTGGTTCGGGAGGACGCGCCCGATTTCTGCGATGCCTGCGGGAGCCGGGATCTCACACAGGATCCGGACGTTCTGGACACCTGGTTCTCGTCGGCCCTGTGGCCCTTCGCCACGCTGGGGTGGCCCGAGCAGACTGAGGACCTGAAGGCGTTTCATCCAACCGACCTGATGATCACGGGCAGGGATATTCTCTACCTCTGGGTCGCGAGAATGATCATGACAGCCGTCGAGTTTGTGGACGAGATTCCATTCGGGACCGTACTTGTGCATCCGACCGTCCAGACGCGTGACGGGAAACGAATGAGCAAGTCGCTGGGTACCGGAATCGATCCCAGGGAGCTGATCGACCGGTACGGTGCGGACGCCACGCGTCTTTCACTGCTTTACCAGTGCGGCAGTTCGCAGGACATCCGGTTCGACGCCGACGTCGTCGACAACCATTTGCAGGATTCTCCGATCACGGAATCCTGCAGGAATTTCTGCAACAAGATCTGGAATGCCGCGCGGTTCGTGCAGATGAACCTGGAGGATGGCGACGTCCTGCCGGCGTCGCCGCATGTGGACCCGTTCGACTCCGCGGACCGATGGATACTCAGCCAGTACAACCGCACCGTGCGCGCGGTGACCGGATCACTCGCGGACTACCGCTTTGACGAAGCATCCAGAACCCTGTACGAGTTCGTCTGGAACGCGTTTTGTGACTGGTACCTGGAAATCGCCAAGGTGCGGTTGAATGCCGTCGACCCGGAAGCGGGAACGGCCGCGCGCCGTGCGCTGGTCCACGTACTGGAGGGCTCCCTGCGTCTGCTTCATCCGATGGCGCCGTTTATCTCCGAGGCGCTGTGGCAGCAACTTCCCCGTTCCGGGGAAGCGCTGATTGTCGCGAAGTGGCCGGAGGCGGACCTGGGACGTTTCGACGAGACTGCGGAACGGGAGATGGCGCTATTGCAGGAGGTGGTGGGTGCAGTCAGGAATATTCGGGGTACGATGCGCGTGCCCCCAGGCAGGCGCGCCGACGTCCATTTGAAGGTGAATTCGGTCGAGGTTGCGAACATCCTGAGCCGGTTCGAGGTCTACCTTGGCGCGCTTGCGAGGGTAGCGGACCTTCGCATCGGCGCCGATATCGCCCGGCCGCCGGCGTCCGCCAGCGCCGTGTTGAAGGATGTCGAGATCTTCGTGCCGTTGCAGGGGCTGATCGATCTCGACCTGGAGCGTCAGCGTCTGAAGAAGGAAATCGAAAAGCTGGAGGCGTTGCTGGGCGGGCTGGACCGGAAGCTCAGTAACGCGGGTTTTCTGAACAATGCGCCCTCCGAGGTGGTCTCGAAGGAAAAGGGACGCCACGCACAGTACCGCAGTGCACTCGGCAGGCTGAACGAGAACCTGGAAGCGGTGACGTCGTGAAATGCTCGTATCCGGGTACGAGCGGGCTGCAGGCAATCGCCTGTTGCGATATTCCCGGCGCCCCGTCGGAAGTACGGGATATCGGCTGAACCCTCGGCCTGATTCAGATTGGAAGTCTGCAACATGATAAAATTCTATGTGCGACGCATCTTCCTCTACTGCGGGTTCTGCGTGCTGGTGTACGCGGGCGTGGCGGGAGGGGTGGTACTGCGATTCAAGGACGAGTTGCCGTCGTTTGCGCAACTGGAGGAGGTTGAGCCCGCGCGAACCACGAGCATCATATCCGCCGACGGAGCGGTGCTGAAGCGGTTCTGGGTCGAGAATCGGGTGCCGATCACGTACGACCGGATTCCGGATACCGCAATATGGGCGCTGACCGCGACGGAGGATCAGCTCTACTGGCGTCATTGGGGCGTGAGCCTGCCCGATATTTTTCGCGCCGTATTGCGTAACCTGACGCAGGAAGGCAGTCTGAAGGGCCACGGCGCCAGCACAATTACGCAGCAGCTCGCCCGGAACCTGTTTCTGGATCAGAAACAGACATGGACGCGGAAGGTAAAGGAGCAGTTGACGGCCGTGCTGCTCGAACGGACGTACACGAAACAGGAAATCATCGAGATATATTTCAACAAGGTCCTGTTCGGCAACGGCGCGTACGGACTTCAGTCCGCGGCGGCGCGGTTCTTCGGCAAAGACGCGTCGGAACTGTCGCTGGATGAGTCGGCGCTGCTGGTCGGACTGCTCAGGGGACCCTACTTCTATTCACCGATCAACCATCCGCAACGCGCCATAGATCGCCGCGACCTCGTACTTCGTCTGATGCGAAACACGGGCAGAATCACTCAGGACCAATACCTGTCCGCCACGCGTCTGCCCATTGCCTTGAAGGATACCGCGGATGAAGAGCTCGGCGAAGCGCCGTATTTCACGGAGTACATTCGCCGGTACCTGGAGAACAACTACGGCTGGAATCTCCTGTACAAGGACGGCGCGTCGGTGCATACGACGGTGGACAGTCGAATGCAGTCCATTGCCGAGGAGATCCTGTTGAGCCACCTTGAGACGGTGCAGAAACGGGTGGATGCGAAACGCCGGCGGAGCCCGCCGGATTCGACGATCTGGGCGGGAATCAATACGCGGGAAGACTCGCTGAGGGCCACGGTGGTACAGGGCGCGCTGATCGCTCTGGACACCCGCACGGGCCATATTCTGGCGATGGTGGGCGGCCGCGACTTCACCGAGACCAAGTTCAACCGGGCCGTTCAGGCGCTGCGTCAGCCGGGATCGGCATTCAAGCCGATCATCTATGCATCGGCAATCGACCGCAAGATCCCGCCCACGCGCCGGTATCCGGATACGGCCGTTACCGTGGAAATGTACGACGGCAGCTTGTGGCGGCCCCAGAACTACGATCGGAAGTTCCTGGGCTGGATGACCATGCGGGAAGGTCTCGCCATGTCCCGGAACGTGGTGACAACGAAAATTCTGGAGGAGATCGGGCCGCGGACCGCGGTGCGGCTGGCGAGGCGGATGGGGATTACCAGCAGGATTCGGGCGGTGAAGTCTCTGGGCATGGGCACGAGTGAAGTGAAATTGATCGACCTCGTATCGGCATACGGGACGTTGCCCAACGGCGGCATCCTGGTGGAACCGGTCGCCATTCTGAAGATCTCGGACAAGGACGGCAATGTTGTCGAAAGCCGGGTTCAGGGTAATGAGCACGAGGCGCTCAGTGCGGAGGCGGCCGCCGTTGCGACGAGCCTGCTCCGGTCCGTCATGGATATGTACAAGCGGACGCCAAAGGGAACCTGGCGCGGCACGGGCACAGGCGCCCGATCATACTACGGGTTTCGGCGGCCGGCGGCCGGAAAGACGGGTACCACACAGAACTTCGCGGACACGTGGTTCGTGGGCTTTACGCCGCAGATCGTGGCCGGCGTGTGGATAGGCTTCGACGATTATCGGGTTTCTCTCGGAAGCCGGATGTCGGGCGCGGTCGTGGCGTTGCCGGTATGGGCGAAATTCATGAATAAAGTACATCGCGCACTCAATTTGCCCGAGGAAGATTTCGCGCTGCCGCCGGATGTCGCCCAACTTGAGGTATGCGGCGATACCTATGAGGTGGCATCCATATACTGTCCGACGCGATTCGAGGAAGTCTTCGTGCCGGGCGCCGAACCGAAGTCTCCCTGTCCGGACCATACAGCGGCCGTCGTCCGGCAGCCCGACCTCCAGAAACAGGATCGGGAGAACGCGAAACGGGCGTATCAGTTTTAGTACCCCTGACGGCAGTGACCACTCAAACATGTCACGGAGGCATCACAAAAAGCCCGGCGATATTCTCGCCGGGCTTTTTGTGATGCCTCCGGGTTGCCGTGTTATGCGCGCGCGCGCGCCCGGCGGGAGGTCGCGGCTGCAGCCTCCTTGCGGCGATCCGCCGCATTCTGCCAGACCAGCACGAGAGGACTGGCCACGAACGACGAGGAGTAGGTTCCCACGATGACCCCGATCATCAGTGCAAACGCAAAATCCCGAATGACCTCTCCGCCCAGGAGGAGCAGGCCCAGGACGACGAGCAGCGTTGTGCCTGAGGTCAGAACGGTACGATTGAGGCTTTCGTTGATACTCCGGTTGATGACCTCTTTCGAACTGTCTCGCCGGTAGAGCTTTCGATTTTCGCGAATGCGGTCGTACACCACGATGGTGTCGTTCAACGAATACCCGACGATCGTGAGCAGGGCGGCCACGATGGCGAGAGAGATCTCTTTGTCCATCAGGGAAAAAACGCCCAGCGTGATCAGCACGTCGTGAAATAGCGCCACGACAGCGGCGATGCCGAACTGAATCTGCTTGAAGCGCCACCAGATGTAGAACACAATCAGAACCAGAGAGACGAGAATCGCATTGACCGCGTTCTGCTTCAGTTCGCTGCCGATCTTGGGCCCGACGGCCTCCTGGCGCCTCAGCCATTGCGCGGGATCGGGAATACTGGACGCGAATTCCGTCTTGAGCGTGTTCTTTATGGCGTCCGCCGTGGCGGTCCCTTCCGCTTCTTCCTCGACGCGAATCAGAATATCGGAAGCAGGTCCGAAGACCTTTATTTCGCTGTGTCTCAGGTCGCGTCTTTCGCCCTTCACGTCAACGTCTTCAAGGGAATCCCGCAGGTTGGCGACTTGCACCGGAGGATCGAAGTGCAACTCCAGCAGTGTGCCCCCAGCGAAGTCGATGCCCAGGTTGTAGCCGCCCCTGGTAATCGTGGAACCCAGACCGACCAGGATAACAAACACCGATAGCACGAACGCGGGCTTGCGCAGACTGAGAAAGTCGAATGACGGGCGGCGGAATATGGTCATTCTGCCGATACTGATGGAGCTGAGTTGCCAGCGATTGATCGCGATATTGAAAAGGGTCCGTGTGACGAACAGCGCGGTGTACATGCTGCAGAGGATACCGACCATGAGCGTCAGCGCGAAGCCCCGGATCGGACCCGTTCCGAACTGGTAAAGCACAACTGCGGTGATTACCGTGGTAATATTGGCGTCGACGATCGTAAGCAGCGCCCGGCCGTACCCGTCTTCGACGGCGACGCGAAGGGTCTTGCCGTTGCGCAGTTCCTCGCGGATTCGCTCGAAAATGAGCACGTTGGCGTCGACGGCCATGCCGATCGTGAGGATAATCCCGGCGATTCCGGGAAGGGTGAGCGTGCCGCCGAACCCGGCCAGGATCGCCATCACAAACACGAGATTCAGGAATAACGCAAAATTGGCCACGAGCCCGGAAAGGCCGTAGTAGAGAACCATAAATACCATGACGATGGCCAGTCCGATCAGCGCGGCCTTACGTCCCTGCTCGATGGAGTCCCTTCCCAGAGAAGGGCCGACCGTCCGGTCTTCTACAATCGGCGCGTTGGCCGGCAGGGCCCCTGCCCGCAGCACGATAGCCAGATCCTTTGCCTCCTCCAGGTCGCCGCTGCCTTCGATAATGGACCGCCCATCACGGATCTTCGCGCGAATGGTGGGCGCCGAGTAGATCTGGTCGTCGAGAATGATGGCCATGCGTTCTTCGAGGTGGGCCCCGGTCACACGGGAGAAGAGCTTGATGCCGTCGTTCGTTGTGGTAAAGTTGATAATGGGCTGACCCGCATTCTCAAAACTCTGACCCTTTGTGACCTTGGCATCCTGGACGATTTCGCCGGTCATTTCAATGCGTTTATACAGATAATAAAGCCGCCGGTACTTCTGGCCGTCTCCGAGTTCCTCCACTTCATTCCCCCACAGGAACTGGGTATCGCCGGGGATGAGTCCCACGACTTCCGGATCTTCAAACAGAAGTGCTTTTACCGTCTGTATTCTGTCGGCGGGAACGATCAGATCTTCGCCGAGCGAGAGCACGTACCGCTTGATTGAGGGTTTTTCATCGGCGGCGTCCTCTTCAAAGAGGCCGGCCGCGTCCTTTCTCGTGGTGTCTTCCCCGGCGCGTGCGGCCAGGCGCGTTTCGATTCTGTCGAGTAGGCCGAAGCGGTCGGGTACCGGCGCGAGGATCTTGAATTCGAGGCGAGCCTGCGTCTGTATGAGATTCTTGGCACGCTCCACGTCCTGTACGCCGGGCAGTTCGACCACGATACGCCACTCGCCTTCTCTATGGATAATGGGTTCGGCCACGCCGAACTGATCCACCCGGTTGGTGATGATTTCCTTCACGCGGTCCACAACGTCCGCCCGTTCATCTTCCGAGAGACCGGTGGGGTCCACTTCGAGAACCAGATGGATACCGCCCTGGAGGTCCAGCCCCAGGTTGACGGCTTCCCGTTTGACGGCTTCAAGTCTATCAGGGTCCACCGGCGGATCGAAATAATACCGGTACGTCGGAAAGAGGTAGTACAGGGCCAGCAGGATGGATGCAAGGATAATCAGGATTCGGACGTTATCTCTTTTCATTTTTGGGTCTTGACTCCTGTAAACGCGACGGATCCGGGATTGGAACGGCGCCGGTCGCCTCTGGGGTCGCGTCGACCTACTTGTGTCGATCGACCACGTGTCTTACGGCGAGTTCCAATGCATTTCGGGCGTCCGACGAATTCAGTTCGGCCAGGCTCTTCAGGCCGGAGGAGGCATACTGCCGCGCTTCCCGGCGGGCGGCTTCGAAACCGTCGTAACGCCTTACGAAGTGGAAGACTTCCTGGAGTTCGGCATCGGATTGAATGCCGTTGCGCACTTTTTTCTGAATCTGTTCGGCGTCGCCGTTGGGGCAATTGGCCAGCGCGCGAATCAGTGGCAACGTCAGTTTTTTCTCACGTACGTCCGTGCCCACCGGCTTTCCCAGAGACGCTTCGTCCCCGATAAAGTCCAGCAGATCGTCGGTAATCTGGAAGGCGATTCCCACTTCCTTGCCAAACGCGGACATCCGCGAGACCTGCTCGGGTGTGCCGCCTCCCAATATGGCGCCAACCTCGCAGGCCAATGCCATCAGCGATGCCGTCTTCTTGTCGATCATGTTGAAATAACGCGCCGCTTCAGCGTCGTTTCCGCTCTCCTCCTCCAGTATCTCACCCTCGATCATCCGGCTGACTGCGCGTGTGGCGGCTCGCATGACCTCCATGGAATCGAGACCGACCAGCAGCTGTAGTGCCCTGGCCAGCAGGAAGTCTCCCATCAGAACGGCCGCTTTATTGCCCCATCTCAGGTTGAGGACCTCCGCGCCCCGGCGTTTGTCGGCAAGGTCGATCACGTCATCGTGGATAAGCGTCGCCGTGTGGATGATTTCAATGCCCGCGGCGGCATCCACCACCCTGTCGGAACATTGTCCGATAGCCTGTGCGGTAAGTAGAGAAAGAGCCGGACGAATGATTTTGCCCTTGGTCGTCAGTATGTGGCTGCCCATGGCCTGAACCAGATTGACATCGGAGGCCAGCGTCTCCGTGAATCGCATTTCGAAACGCCGGATCTGTGGCTGAATGGGCTTAAGAATCTGATCTAACATAGGGCTTCAGGACGGCGGTTCGCGAACCGGAAATCAACCTTCGGATGCTGACGTTGAAAGATTGGGATAAGACCTTTCAACCTAACAAAAACGAGTGTATTTGTCAATCATTAGCTGGATGTTCGGTACTGACGCTTGATACGATTTTCCACGTCCTGGCGGGTATGGCATCGTACCCGATACCGTCCCGTTTGGTGTAGACGCGTGCCGATCGGTCGTCCGATTCGATGTGAAGGATGGGAAAGCCCGTATCATAGGGGCCGCCCCGGACCAGCAGCGTGCCGCCGGCGAGATGCCGTTCGTCCAGCGGCCGGTCGATCCGGTACAGGCTGGTGACGTTGTCCGTGATCACGTCCGAAATCGTTCCACGCAGGACCGGATCCTGAAGTTCGAGCACGTGGTCGTTCAGCCTGGATGTCGTGCCGCCGATAAGATATGCGAACGTCAGTTTCCCGTCAGATGTCAGGGAGAATACGGTAACGCGGCCATTCGATTCGAGGGAACCTTCCGGAAAGTCGAAAACAGCGGTTCGACCCTCCCGGCAGACCGCCACAAGATCGGTGCCCGATTCATGCGTAACCCGGACACCCACGGCATCACGGTTCCCGGAATCCACGCGCGCCACTGACGTTACGAACGAACGAATACGCGGACTGACGTCGAAGAGGCCAAGATAGACGCTGTCGGCAGGGGCGCCGGTCCGGCGGCGGATGACGTAAGGAACGGTCTCCCCGGTCTTGACGTCGTCCCGTGAGCCGGTGCCCCGTTCGCCCCACCCCGATCCGACAAGCACCTGCTCCCTGCCGTCCGGCAGCGCGTAGGCGGTGAACCGCTGGTCATCCCGGTCGAAGTGGATGGACCAGGGCGCGTCTGCGCGAGCGGCCGTCACGTTTTCCAGATCGTGCCAGGCGGCGTCGGTCGGTTGCGGCTCCAGTTTGCGGAGTGTTCCTTCCGCCGCCGGCCCGTGGAACAGATAGTCGTGAACACGGCCGCCGTTGACATGGAAACAGTCGAGCAGATAGCTCCCCGCGGCGCCGTGGTCGATAACTGTGCACAGGCGGCGATAGGTGTCGATATCGTAAGCCCGGGAAGAGACCTCGGCCGCCTTTACGGGACCGCCGGTGTCAAACAGGTGCAGGCTGCCGCCCCGGCCGTCACGCTTCTGTTCCTGCTCGTCGACGATCACGGTGTTGTGCGCGATGGTTCGAACGGTGTTGTACTTGTCGGGCCGGTCCCAGAGGTATCCGAGGTCGGTCAGGGCTTCGTACCCGTCCTTCCAGTAAACAAGGTTCAGACTGTCCTCGTGGTGATGCCCACCCCAATCGGAGGCGCTCAGAAGGGCGGTACTCGCGCGTCCGCGTTCGCCGGTGCGCAGGAGGCCGATGCGGAGGGCGGGAAAGAACCGGTCGGTCAGGACGAGGGGCGCCGACGGGTCGGCTTTCAAGTCCGGAGCGCGGTGGAAGAGGGCGTACTCCCCGCCGTGATTATCCAGATCGAATTCGCACAGTTCCGCGAGGAGGGCGATGTGGTTCGCGCCGCCGTATCGTGCGGCGATGATTTCGGCAATGTCGACGGGCATCCTGCACGCGGTCACGTCGTCGGCGATGACGCCATAGCCCAGATCGGGCATGGGACTGGCGACGTATCCCTCCAGTACGGCCCTGTAACGGCTGTCGCCGTAGATGTCCAGTTCCCGCCGCCGGCGTTCCGGCAAGGCGGAGTCCTCGGGGAAGGAGTACCCATGCGCCGCATCTGCGAAATGCCGAATGCCGTTGAGCGTCATAAATCCGTAACCGGGCGATTCGGAACTCATACCGTCTTCAAGAAACCAGTCGTAGACGAAATGATCGAACCCGTCCAGGCCAAAACGGACGAGATCCGGTTGGTCGAGACAAAGGCCGACAAGGCCCGCGGCAGAGCGGTTGGTGGCGCTCTTGTTATTGAAGTTCGGATCCGCGAGCAGAAGGATCGTACTTTCAAGCAGGAGATCGCGTTCGATCTTTCTGCGGACGACCGGAGTGTACACGGGTCGGCCGTCGGCCTCCGCGCCGTGCGTGAGGTCGTAGGCGACGGTGACGTCGGAGACGAACGTGCCTTCCATGCCCACGCCCGTGGCGCGTCCGGCCATCCAGTATCCCACGTGCAGTTTACGGTCCGGCCGGTTTGGCGGGACCACAAGTTCCGGACTGGGCAGATCCAGGATATTTCTCGCGGCGACATCCGCCGGCGCGTCCGAGAATTCGCCGTACCCGGAGTGAACCATATAGCCGGGATAAACCTCGGCGAATCGCAGGAGGATATCCCTGGCGTTTTCGGCGTGCCGGACCTCCTGCGTCAGGACATAGGCCAGCGCGCACTGACGCGCCATTCGCGCCATATACTCGCATTTGCGGGCACGGATGTTGGCGGTCCATGAAGACACGAAGGGAAACCCGATGAGGTCCCAGTGCCTGCCTGTGTAATACGTGATTTCCTGACCCCCGCCGAATTCAGTCCTGAACACGACCTCTTCCGGGAAGTCCGAATTGGGGTAGACGGTCCTGCAGGTCGTGCAGACCAGTTGATCGGGATTCTCCGGTCTCCATTCATAGTGTCCGTGTACCGGGGCCGCTTCGCAGACGGGGCACATGGTAAAGAGTTCGCTGTTTGGCGTTTCGCGGGGAATCCATCGCTTCAGATCGTCTGCCGTCGTGTCGCGTACTGTGGCCACCGCCTCCAGGAGATTCTCCAGAAATCGCTGCGCCCAGGCGTGGCGCTGGATGTTTTCGCGGGCGATTTCCAGATCCTGTGTCTTGAACACGGTCCTGGGGTGTCGTTCTGGATTGGTATGGGTCTCCATTTTGCTCTCGCTTCGCGTCTGACTTCGAACCTCCGGGCGTACCGTCCCGGATGGATTGATGATTTTCGGGATGCGGGTGATCCGGGTCCCGGCGCGCCGTCGCCGTGACGTCTGCTATCCGCGCGCCCGCCCCAGATAGTCGGCCGCCCCGGCGGCGATCCAGGGTCCGATATTGGTCAACAGAAAGCGTGCGCCAAGCCCCGTGTACTTCGCCACGTTATCGTTTCCGGTCAGGGTGCCTGGCGTGCGTCCCGCGTCCCTGATGCGGGCGAGGGTCTCGTCGACCGTGCGTTGAACGTCGGGATGGTCGTTGTTTCCGATGTGGCCCATTGAGGCGGCCAGATCCGACGGAGCGACAAAGAAGACATCGATCTGATCTACTTCGAGGATGGGATCCAGGCTCCGAACCGCGGCGATATCCTCGATGAGCACGACGAGAAGGGTCTCGTCGTTCGCGGCGTGCAGGTAGTCGGGTACGCCATAGCCCTGGCGGCTGGTGAAGAGGCCGCGATTGCCTGCCGGCGCGAATTTTCCGCCGTCGACCACATTGCGCGCCTCCGCTTCCGTGTTGACGTGGGGAACGACGATGCCCTGTGCGCCCCGGTCCAGTGTGCGGTATATCAGGGCCTGATCGTTGCGGTTGACCCTGACGATCGAGGTCATTCCCCAGATGTCGCAAGCCCTCGTGAGGTTGCCCAGGTCGGCCGCGTTTACGGGGCCGTGTTCTCCTTCCAGCCAGACGCCATCGAAGCCGGTATGGCCGAAGGCGTCGATGTCGTCGGGATGCGTCAGACCGCCTGCAACGCAGGCGATTCCGCCGTCGGCGAGTACTCGTTTGACTCGGTTGGGTCGGATGGTCAAGGGCGATTCTCCTTTTCGTGTGGACCGTCGGGCCTGCGACAGTTGTAGACCCGGGCAGGTCTTGCGCGGGGAACGGTTAGAGATCGATACTGACGGGGGCATGGTCCGAAACGGTCAGCCCGGACCGGCGGTGTACGGTGGCGGTACGGAAACGTCCGGCGACCGCGGCATTGCCGAGCAGGTAGTCGATTCGCCAGCCCCGATCCAGTTCGCGGGCCCTCCCGCGATTGGACCACCACGAATAGGGCCCCTGCACGTCTCCGAAATGCTGCCGGACCAGGTCGTTCCAGCCCGCAGCCAGCAGGTCGGTCATCCACTGCCTTTCGTGGGGCAGGAATCCCGAGTTCTTTTCGTTCCCTTTAGCATAGAATATGTCTTTCTCCGTGTGAGCGATGTTGAAGTCGCCGCCAAGAATCACGGGCTCGTCCGGTTTCGTGTATTGCCTTGACCAGGGCAGAAACCTGGCCATCCAGTGTTCTTCCTTGATCTCTTGTCGGGCCTGGCTGGATGAGCCGGAGGGAAGGTAGACGTTGACCACCCGGACACCGTTTATCCGCGCCTGAAGGATGCGTCCTTCCGGATCGGACTCGTGGATCCCCTTGCCGAGGATCTCGATCCGGTGACGGGACCAGATCGCAACTCCGGAATACCCCTTGCGTTCCGCGGGATGCCAGTGGACATGCCAGCCGCGCGGATTCATCCACCGACCGGGAAGCTGCTCGGGCATCGCACGGACTTCCTGGAGGAGGAGCACGTCCGGCGCGATTCGGCGGACGTGTCGGGCAAAGCCCTTGCGCAGTGCGGCGCGGAGGCCGTTCACGTTCCAGGTGGTAATTCGCATAGGCCGGATGGGTCTGAGACCATTGTGGGTATGCCCGCGGCGGGCGCGGCTTTAGAACAGGGCCGAGTCGACGCTGAGTGCGTGGTTCGGGGTGGAGACGGTGATCCGGCCGTCGGCGTGTCGCAACGCCACTTCTGCCGTGTCGCAGCCAATGCCGAAGGCAACGGCGAACCTGGCGCGTCCGGGTTTCAACTCTGTCTCCATCTTGAGATATCCGACCTCCAGACTCTCGGCGTCGCCGTGCCCGGGTTTCAGATCCCGGTGCCTTCCTGTCGCGAATACGGCGTCCGAAGGGGTCAGCAGCCGGGCGTTCACAACAGAATCTGCTGCCGCGATCAAGGCCGAAGAACCCGAAACCTGTGCCTTCCCGGAATAGTGAATTCGGGATTCCATTCGTGTCGTGTCCGTTACTTCGATCTCGTCGACGACGATAAAAAGCGCGGGTCGCAGGAAGACGTAATGACGGACAAAGACCGGCAGTTTGTCGATTCCGTAAGCCGGGGCAATGGAAGCCTGGAGGTAATCGTGTGCGCCGGTAAATTCGACCTTCTCCACGGTTCCGACGAGGCGTCGTTCATCGGGTTGACCCTGCCCGTCGAAAAGCGGCAGATTGTGACCGTGGGTCGATTTGAAGATCCATTCGCCGGGGTCCCCGTAGCGCCCGATGCCCAGTTCGCGCACGACGGTCCTTTGACCGGCGTGGATTATATAGTTACCGACGTCGGCGTGGCCGTGCGGCTCGACCGTCGCGCCGATCTTCAGCGCCAGGACCGGGGCGTCGGGATCCTCCCATGACCCTCGCATGACGCACCAGCCGGCATCGGGAAAGTAGGCCGATGGGTGGGGAGGGGCGGGGAGTTCCGAGACGGTCCCGGACGCGTCCCAGAGAAGCTCCGCCAGTTTGATGGACGGCCGGCGATCGGTTGTGAGCCGGTCGAAGAACGCCGCGGCACGGTGGTCAAATTCCATCGCGAATTTGCGGAAGGCCATCCCCTCGGGGAAGTGTTTGCCGCAGTCCGCGAAATTGACCACACGGTCGGGCGGGAGAAA
Source organism: Candidatus Latescibacterota bacterium (assembly GCA_965203805.1). Taxonomy (GTDB): domain Bacteria; phylum Latescibacterota; class UBA2968; order UBA2968; genus JAAXHE01. The sequence continues at coordinate 341,039 of OZ241917.1, forward strand.
GCAGTTGATGGGAAAGTCGACCGTTTTTTCGAGTTTGGGATGATCGTAGAGGTTGACTTGCCCGCGGGTGAGCCGCCTGAGTGCGTCGGAGAAGGGAAAGGATGTACTGATGCCGTAATTCCAGTATCCCGGACCCTCTTTCCAGGAGCCGTCGTTCTGAATGGCGTCGTAGAATTTCGTGACGCGTTCGACGCACTCCCGAACAACGCCGAGCATGGCTTCGCGAGGGTGAATTCCCGTCCGAAGATGGACGTGCTTTGCGTCGAGCAGCGCCAGGGCGCACAGGCCCATGTTGGAGACGCACACGGAACACCAGTTGCTGTCGTATCTCGACGCCCAGAAGTGGTGTTGCATGCCCCCGATGCAATGGCCCAGTCCGCGCGCGAAGATCATGAATTCGAGCTCGCGGCGCTGATTTTCGGAAAGCGCATCGTAGAGCAGGTCGTACGCGGCCGCGAAACTGGTACAGGTATGGCTGCCGTCCAGATCCAGAAGCATGAATTCGTGGACCGGGTGGACCCACGAAGGCCAGCTCATGATTGAAGCGAGCCCTTCCCAGGCCTTTTCGAAGTAGGCCGGATTCCGGTCGACCGTATAGGCCAGTACATAGTCTTCCAGGAGGTTCCGGGCCTCGGCGGACAGCCGGCTGTATGATTCCCAGACGCCGTTCCGGTAGCTTTCCTCTCTGGGCGGCGGCACGGGAAACGGTTGATCCAGTCGGGCGTCGAGTCGCTCGCGCGTCTGTGTGTAAACCTCTGCGTGGGAACCGTCCAGGCAGCGTTCGCGAATGCTGTCGAGGTCGGAAGGTGAGAAGAAGAGGTAGGGATGTTCCAGCGTTTCGGGAATGAGACGGTCGACGTCGGGAACGGTCATTGAAGCTCCTGAATGCCGGGAACCGGACAAGAACCCGGGGGCGCCGCCAGCTCCGGGTCCGGCGTTTCACTCTTCGCGGTTTCGTGCGCCAATATAGCGATCGGGCAGTTGGGGGTCAAGGAGATGTGTTGGAGGGAAGGGTGTTCCGTCGCGGAAAAAGGTTGCCCGAACGATGAGATATTTCAGGGACAGGGCACATTCGTCCGCTAGGCGAGCTTGCGGGCCAGCAGAACGCGTTCCGTTCCCGTCAGGTCGGGGACAGTCCGTTCATGGCTGAGTCCGGGGGCATCCGCCAGCAGGTCTGCCGCGCGCGCCGCAGCCCCGCCGGCCACTTCGAGAGCCAGCCAGCCGCCCTTGCAGAGGAGCGCCGGCGCCCGCGCGATGATCGAGCGGTGGAAGGCCAGCCCGTCCGGGCCGCCGTCAAGTGCGAGCGGCGGGTCGAAGCATCGGACTTCGGGCTGAAGGGTCCGCATGTCGCGGGATGCGACGTACGGTGGGTTTGAGACAATCGCGTGGAATACGGCCCGGGTTCGGAACGCGGAAAGGAGGTCTGCACAGACGAAGGCGATCCGGCGCCCGACGGCATTGCGGCGGGCGTTTCGGACAGCAAGGCGCAGGGCTTTCGGGGAAACGTCTGCGGCCACGAGGCGGCTTCGCGGCAGTGCATGCGCGAGCGCGACGGCGATGGGACCGGCGCCGGTGCCAATATCCAGAATGCGTGCTCCGGTGCCGGCATCCAGGCAATCGACAAGCGTTTCTATCAGAATTTCGGTTTCGGGCCGGGGAATGAGCGCGTCAGGGCCGACGTGAAACGGCAGGGAGAAGAATTCGGTCTCGCCCAGCAGGTGCTGCAGCGGCACACGCATGCGCCGTCGGCGAACATGGTCATGAAGGCGTGTATGCTGACCCGGTGTCAGCCGGGCGCGCGCATTCGCGTAGATGCCGGATCGGCCGGTCTTCAGAACCGCGGCGAGCAGCCACTCGGCGTCCGCGCGAGGATCCGGCACACCGGCCTCCGCCAGGCTGCGCTCCACGCTGGCGAGGACGTCGGAGATGGTAGGCGGCGTGATACGTTCGGCCATGTTCTTCCCGTCGAAGCCCCCGGACCGGGCCGGCATCAGGAGGAAATGGCGGTATTCTGTTCGATGTCTTTGATTTTTTCGGTATGGTCGGCCAGGCGCAGGGCGTTGATGATCTCGTCCAGGTCGCCCCCGAGCGTCTCTTCGAGCTTGTGCAATGTCAGCTTGATCCGGTGGTCGGTCACCCGGCCCTGGGGAAAATTGTAGGTGCGGATCTTTGCGCTGCGGTCCCCGGTGCCCACCTGAGCCCGCCGGTTTCGTGACGTGGTGTCCCGCTGCTCCTGCACGGCGCGGTCCAGGAGCCGGGCGCGTAGGACCTTGATCGCTTTGGCCTTGTTCTTGTGCTGGGACTTCTCGTCCTGGCACTGTACGATCAGGCCGGTGGGCAGGTGCGTAATACGGACGGCGGAATCTGTCGTATTGACGCTCTGGCCTCCCGGCCCCGAGGAACGGTAGACGTCGACGCGTATCTCTTCCGGATTGATTGCGATATCCACTTCTTCCGCCTCCGGAAGGACAGCAACCGTGGAAGTGGACGTGTGGATGCGCCCGCTGGATTCGGTCTCGGGAATCCGCTGCACCCGGTGGACGCCGCTTTCGTACTTCAGATTGCCGTAGACGTCGTTTCCGCCAACCGAGAAGATGACCTCCTTGAACCCGCCGATGCCCGTCGGGTTGGCGCTGAGGAGTTCGGCTCGCCACCCCTTCGATTCGGAGTAGCGGGTGTACATCCTGTACAGGTCGGCGGCAAACAGGGCCGCCTCGTCGCCCCCGGCGCCGGCGCGAATCTCCACGATCGTGTTTTTGCTGTCATTGGGGTCCCTGGGGATCAGGAGGAATTGAAGCCTCCCGGAGAGTCTGGCTTCATCCTGCTCGAGTTCGGCGTGTTCCTCCCGGGCGATTTCAACAAGCTCGGCGTCGTTCGAGTCGCGGATGATTTCTCCTGCTTCCTCCAGGTTCGCCGCGACTTGCCGGTATTCGCGATAGGTGTTGACGATTTCTTCCAGGCCGCGAAACGTCATCGTGAGTTCCCTGAATCTGTTGGGATTGGCAGCAACTTCGGGCCGCGCCATTTCCGCACGGATCTCATCGAAACGTTTTTCCACGTCAGACAGTTGACCGAACATGCAACTCCCTCGTCTGTTTTACATACGGCAGGGCTGCAACCTCACGACTGAAAATAAAAAAGGCGAAGCGGTACGCGCGTCCACCGGCGGGTGGACGTTGCCGTTTCACCTGGTTCTCCAAAAACACGGATTGCTAATCCACGGCGGCTTCCGGCGCTTTCGTGGATTCCGGTTCCTCGCCTGCTTCCGCGTCGTTTATATTGTACCGCCGCCGGTATCGCTCCACCATACCCGCGGTGTCCACCAGTCGCTGCTTGCCCGTGTAAAACGGATGACATCTGGAGCAGATGTCCACCCGAAGGCCGGGCACGGTCGCCTGGGTCGTCAGCGTATTTCCACAGGCGCAGGTGATGGTGGTTTCGACGTAATCGGGATGAATATTCGGTTTCACCGGGTAAGCGTCCTCTGATTCGTAGAAGTCGAAGATGAACTCGAAAATCCAAATATATATAAATCAGAATCGGTACGCAAGATTTTAACCCTCTAGCGGCGCCGCCGTATTGCAGGCGGCGGCCTTCCGCGGATGCGATCCGCCCGGCGGGAAGGCGCCGGACGGACGGCTCTACAACTGCCTGTTCATTGAATCCAGGAAGGCCTCATTGTTCCTGGTGCCGGCCATCTTTTCCTTGAGGAATTCCATGGCTTCCAGAGCGGGCATCTGGTTGAGCAGACGCCGCAGGATCCAGACCCGATTGAGTTCCTTTTCATCCAGCAGGAGCTCCTCTTTGCGGGTCCCGGACAGGGTGACGTCTATGGCGGGATAGATGCGCCGGTTGCTCAGGCGCCGGTCCAGTTTCAGTTCCATGTTGCCGGTGCCCTTGAATTCTTCGAAAATGACCTCGTCCATGCGACTCCCCGTTTCGACGAGGGCCGTAGACAGGATGGTCAGGCTGCCGCCCTCCTCGATGTTTCGCGCGGCGCCGAAGAATCGTTTGGGCCATTGCATGGCGCTCGAGTCGAGGCCGCCGGTCAGGATGCGGCCGCTATGAGGAACGACGTTGTTATACGCACGGGCGAGGCGCGTGATGCTGTCCAGCAGGATCACGACGTCCTGCTGATGTTCCACCAGGCGCTTGGCCTTCTCGATCACCATATCCGCGACCTGGACATGCCGAGTCGGCGGTTCGTCGAATGTGGAACTGATGACTTCGCCATTCACGGACCTCAGCATGTCCGTGACTTCCTCCGGACGCTCGTCTATAAGGAGCACGATGAGGTTGACTTCGGGGTGGTTCTCGGTGATGGCGTTGGCTATTTTCTGAAGCAGCATGGTTTTGCCGGTAAAGGGAGGGGCGACGATCATGCCGCGCTGACCCTTGCCGATGGGGGTGAGCAGGTTCATGATGCGCGTCGAGAAGTCGTTGGAATCGTATTCCAGTTTCATGCGCTGGCGCGGATGCAGCGGTGTAAGGTTGTCGAAAAGGGTCTTCTGCTTGGCCTGTTCCGGATCTTCGAAGTTCACCGCCTCAACGCGAATGAGCGCGAAGTACTTTTCGTCATTCTTCGGCGGGCGGATCTGACCCGATATCGTGTCACCCGTGCGAAGATTGAATCGTTTGATTTGCGAATGTGAAACGTAGATGTCGTCCGGCCCGGGGAGATAGTTGTAATTGGGCGACCGGAGGAACCCGAAGCCGTCCTCCAGGATTTCCAGAACGCCCTTGGCGAGGATCAGCCCGTTTTTGGCGGTCTGTGCCTGGATGATCGCGAAAATCAGTTCCTGTTTCCGCAGGCTTCCGTAGCTCTGGATTTCAAGGCTTTGGGCCAGCCTTGCGAGTTCGGAAATGGTCATGTTCTGGAGTTCCAGTACTTCCACGCCATTTGCCCGGGGCGGCGATTTTCGAATTTCCCTGGTTGATTCGGTTGCCATTGGCGGATCCAATTTGCTGAAGTTGCCGACTCTGGGATACGGACGGTTGATCTCTCGGGGATTCCGGCCGGATTCGGCCCGCCGGAGAGACCGGCGGAAATATGGATCGGATTTGTCTGACAAATGGAGGCGGATCGAGGAAGTCCGGGTAACCAGGGATGCCTGAAGCGAGGAGCCGTCTGGTTGTGTGCGATGAAAAAGTGGGAAGGAAGTTGAGGAATACCACCGAAAAAGTAAACCAAGACGTGAGCATTGTCAAGTTTTTTCTTTATTTTTTCTAAAGATAGAGAAAATGACACCCGATTGTCACCCGGGATCGTACCCTTGTTGGAGCGACCGAAACGGACCCGAAAACAGCCGGGCCGTACGACGCCGTTTGCGTTCTTCGCCTCCGGGGCTCCCGGATTCCACGCATGGCCGTGTCGTACAGGGAGCGTTCGTCTTCGAGGTCGAAACCGACGAGGACCAGATTCAGACGTCCTGTGTCTGAATCGCCATACGCGTGAAAGCCAATTCGCGTTTTAACTCGTTCCTGCCGAGCAAGTTGTGCGCATTAACCGTGGCGCCGGACCGGGCGGGCTCATTCGGTGGCGCCCGGCCGGGTCATCGGTCGGACCGGGCCGTTCTGACGGAGAATCGGTCTTGCCTTTTGGGGATGGGATTCATAGGTTACCATCCCGTTGTTAAAGTCGATCCGGGCTGCGTCCGACCGGAGAGCCGTCATGTCGAAGTCTGCCGTCGATTACAGCATCGAGTTGCTGGAGGGCCTGAACGAAGGCGTCATTGCGTTCGATCGGGATCGCTGTGCCGTTTTGGCCAACGGGGCGTCGATTCTCCTGCTGGGACTGGCGGGGCGCGACGTGATCGGCCGCGGCGCCGGCGAGCTGTTTGACGGACGCCCCGAACTGCTGGAGATTCTGGAGGCCGGATTTGCAGGTCGTCTGTGCCGTGAACCGAAAGACGTTATATTGCAACGGGAAGAGGGTGGCATGCGTCGTTTGGGCGCGACCACGTCGTATCTGAAACGGGGTGCGGAACAGGGTGTGGTCCTGGTCGTGCAGGACGTTTCGGCCCTGAAGCGGATGGAGTGGGGGATGTACCAGGAGGAAAAGATGAGCGCGCTGGGACGCCTGGCCGCATCCGTTGCCCACGAGGTCCGGAACCCGCTGGGCGCGGTGGACATTCAGCTGCAGCTTTTGGAAGACGACCTGAAGGCCGTGGAAGAGGGACTGAGGGGCCGTGTCTATCGCAGGCTGAATATTGCGCAGATGGAAATGAAGCGGCTTGACCGGATAGTACACAATTTCCTGAGATTTACCAGAACCCCGAGGCTGGATCTGCAGCGGATAAGTCTCAACAACGTGGTGCAACACGTTTTCGACCTGGTCTCACCCGAGGCTCGCGAACGGGGCATTCGGCTGAATCTGGATCTCCTTGACGGTCTTCCCGCGGTGGATGGAGATGAAAGCCAGCTGGGTCAGGCTGTCCTGAACATGACGGTAAATGCGTTCCAGGCCATGACCTCGGGCGGGGAACTCTCCGCGCGAACCCGGGTGGATTCCGACGGCAGCCAGGTCTGCCTCTCGATTTCGGATACCGGATGCGGGATTCCTGACGAGGAAATCGATCGGATATTCGAGTTCTATTATACAACTCGCGATGAAGGAACCGGACTGGGGCTCTCCATCGCCCAGCAGATCATCTATCAGCATCGGGGCCACGTCGAGGTGGAGAGCGAAGCGGGTAAGGGAGCCGTTTTCAGGGTTCATTTGCCCACCCCCGAACCCCGGCGTTAGCGGTCCGGCGCCGGGGGGAAGTTACCGATTCGCGCCAATCCCGGGGTCGGCCGCACGCGACCCGATATAACGGGCACGTGGACGGATAGACATGGAAACGAAAGATATCAACATCTTTGTTGCCGACGACGAATACCATATATGCGAGGGGCTCAAAGAGTCCTTGACAAACGTGGGGTATTCGGTCGACGTCGCGTATGATGGCATGGAGGCGTCCGAACGTCTGAGCGCGCGGGTCTACCATGCGGCCATTCTGGATCTCAAGATGCCGGGAACAGACGGGATTGCCCTGTTAAAGCGTCTGAAGAAAACGAGCCCCGATACCGGCGTCATCATGATTACCGCCTTTGGTGAGGTCTCCACGGCCGTCGATGCCATGCGCCTGGGCGCGTACGATTACCTGGCGAAGCCGGTGGATCTCAAACGTCTGCACCTCTCCCTGCAGCATCTCCTCGAGCATCAGGCTCTGGTCGCCGAAAACAAGGAACTTCGGGCCTGGCTGGGATCGACGGAGGCTTTCGGAGAGATCGTCAACCGGAGTCCGGTCATGCAGCAGGTCTGCGACACGCTGGCGCAGGCCGCAATAACCGATGTGCCCGTACTGGTGATGGGCGATACCGGTACGGGCAAAGAGCTTGTGGCCCGGGCCATCCACCAGCGAAGCAACCGCCGCGAGGGTCCCCTTGTGGCCGTGAATTGCGGCGCCGTTCCGGAAACGTTGTTCGAACGTGAGTTGTTCGGCCATATTAGGGGTGCGTTTACGGGCGCTCACGCGGACACGCCGGGCCGGTTCGCCGCTGCGGAAGGCGGCACGCTGTTCCTGGATGAGGTCGGTGAGATTCCACTGGCCAACCAGGTGGACCTCCTGCGGGTTCTGGAGGAGAAGGTGTACACCCCGGTCGGCAGCAGCGTGTCCACAAAGGCCGATGTGCGGATCATATTCGCCACGAACAGAGATCTGGATCAGGAAGTGATGGAAGGTCGATTTCGGGAAGATCTGTATTACAGAATCAATGTCGTTCCCATTCGGCTTCCGCCGCTGAGTGACCGCAAGGAGGATATTCCGCTGCTTGTGGAGACCTTTCTGGATGAACTCTGTGCGTCACATCGCAAATCCAGGAAACGGTTTTCGCCGGAGGCGATGCGGATGATACTGGACTACGCCTGGCCGGGAAACGTCCGGGAGCTAAAGAACACCGTGGAACGGATCGTCGTGACGTGTCCGGAGACAGAGGTCGGATCTCAGCGCCTCCCCCCGGGCGTCCGTGCGTCCGCTCCGGTTCCGAAGAATCTTGTCATTCCACTGAGTACCTCAATAGAGGAAACGGAACGCCTTCTCATCGAAAACACGCTGGCGCACGTCACGTCCAATCGTCAGGAAGCCGCCCGTGTGCTGGGTATCAGCGTCCGGGCCCTGCATTACAAGATCAAGAAATACAGCCTCGGCTCCTGACTGCGCATCCGGTTTATTCGCCGTCCCGGCCGCGGCTTGATGCAAAATTTGCGCAATCTGTCGGATTTTCGGATGCAAAATTTGCGTTAACATGCAGAGTGAGACAAATCTGTCGCGCCCGGCGATTGGTATCGTCGGGCGCAAGTTTTTTAATATTAATCATTTGTGTTTTTTGCGGGAAAACTGGCATTAAAGTTGCTTATATTTTTGGCGACCGTATCATTGGAATCGCTGATACGTTAGATTTTCGTCAAAACCGCGAACTTTGCGGTGGTTATCACGGGTTCGACGTCACGAGGTGACGCACGGTTCAACCCGAACAGTCTGCAAAAATTGCACCTGCGTTCATACAAACATGGCGCTATCGAAATTCTACTACAGCAGTGAGTGGGAAACGGACCTGAGCGGCGTGGTCGGCTTCCATCCGGCGACGATGGTCGCAAGCCTGGCGTCCCACGACCGGATGGGTGCAATCAAGGCGCTTGTCGACCGGCTGCACGCATCGGGGTACGTGACCGACAGTCTGCGGTTCCTGCAGTCTGTTCTGGACAGAGAAGACCTCGAGAGCACCGCTGTCGGGAACGGGATTGCGTTTCCCCATGCCCGCTGCGGTTCCGCTGCGCATCTGGGTATGGCGCTGGGCATTTCTCCGGGCGGCGTGGATTTTCACTCGGAGACGCACCCGGAGCCTGTTCGACTCATCTGCCTTGTGTCGGTACCCGGGGAGGGCGACATCAGATATCTGCCCCTTCTGGGCTATCTGTGCAGGCTGTTCCATGAAGATTTCACTGCAACGTTTCTCAAGTCCCGTTCGGCAGAGGACATGAATGGGCTGCTGATGCGGCAGATGCGCCTGCATGGTGCGATGCCGGACGCGCACAGGGCGCGCGTTTTGACGACGTGATTGCGGATTACGCACACTAATTTTCTGGAGGTCGGACCGTGGCTGGAATTATGATTCAGGATAGCGAATCTCTGGACCTCTACCTCAGGGATATCGCTTCTTCGGAACCGCTGAACGCCGAGACCGAGATCGCGCTCGCGCACCGGATCCGGAAGGGAGACCAGCGGGCCAGGGACAGGCTGGTTGCATCGAATCTCCGTTTCGTCGTCAGCGTCGCCAGGGAGTACCAGAACCATGGCGTGCCTTTGGCCGATCTCATCAGTGCGGGAAACATGGGTCTGATGACGGCCGCGGAACGGTTTGACGGGACGCGTGGGTTCAAGTTCATATCCTATGCGGTCTGGTGGATCCGCCAGGCCATCCATCAAAGCCTAGCGCAGGATTCCCGCGTGGTGAGGTTACCCATTAACCGTATCGATCTGTTGCACAATATCGCGAAGGTGTCGCGAGAGATCCGGCAATCTGAAGAGACCGATCCCGATCCTGAGACGATCGCCGAAAAGCTGGGCGTTTCGGTGGACATGGTTCAGGATACCCTCCTCAGGGCGCGGGACGTCTGGTCTCTTGATGCGTCGTTCAAGGACGATGACGATCACAGCCTGCTGCACATTCTGCCGGACAGCTCTCAGAAGGCGCCGGACCTGGAAGTGGTCGACGAGTCGGTCAAGGATCAGGTCAAGATGGTCCTTGAAACACTCGATGCACGTGAAGCAGAAGTGCTGCGGCTCTATTTCGGTTTGGGCGACGAGGAGGCAATGACGCTGGAGGAGATCGGCACCAGGTTCAGCCTCACGCGGGAACGCGTCCGGCAGATAAAGGAAAAGGCCCTCCGTCGACTTCGCCATCCACGCCGGCGGCTGCAACTCGAGCCGTTGATGGAGTCGGCATAGGTTCCGGGCGTACGACGAGGCAGGTTCCCGGCCCGCGACCGGGTGGCGACAATGCCCGCGGTGGATTCAACCGGGCGGAGATGAGAAACGGTCTCCGCCCGGTTTTTTGCGTTCTTCAACCGCTGGCGGGTACCGGTATCGATTCATGTAATCCGGGATGAACCGGCTGTTTTCCCGCACACCGTGATGATTGGACGGATGTCTCGGTGAGCGCACCGTATTCTTTTTGCCGCGGCATCGGCGCACTTGACAAATTCCCACAATCGGGCCTATATTCAGGGCAAAGTCCAGAAAGGGGGTGAATTGCCATGTCGAACAGGGCCGATCTAGTTGATGCGATTGCAGATCAGGCCGGTCTCTCAAAAAGGAATGCGGAATCCGCACTGCGTGTCGTTCTGAACGAAATCGCCGATTCGCTCAAAAACGGTGATCGCGTCGCCATTTCCGGGTTCGGGACGTTTTCCGTCGGAACCAGAGCCGCACGCACCGGTCGAAATCCTCAGACGGGTGAGACGATTCAGATTTCCGCGGGAAAGACCGTTCGTTTCAAAGCTGGAAAAGCACTTAAGGACGCCGTGAACTAACCCATGTTTCTTAAATTCTGTCCATGGAGCCTCGAGAGCAACACTCGATCGAGGCTTTTTTTCTTGACAGGGCGGATTCCCCGAAATATACTGTTCCGCGTGTTACAGGATGGCGGATCAGGCAACGCCGGTATGTTCCCGGCGGTCCTTACGGAGACAGGAATGAATCGCCGATTGATGTTCGTGATTTTAACGCTGAGTGCGGGGCTGGCTCTGGGCTGCAGCGACCGCCTGGCTCAGATGCAGGAGCAACTTGCCGGCACGTGGGAGCTGGAGTCCCGAATGCTGCCGGATGGGACGGTGCTTGGAAAGCCCGACGTTTCGGGCGTGTTCTCGTGGCAGCCGATCGATTCGCGAAAAGCCCACGTCACCCTGAACCTGCTTGTGGACGCGGCCGGCGACAACCCCAGGACATTCGATTTCTCAGCGAGCAAATATGAGATTTCGACGTCCGCGATTACGCGTTCGCGGTATCTGCTCATGCGGCAGGGTTACCGTTCGTCATCCGAATCGCCGATCACGATATACCATAAGGCCAAAGTCGAAAAGGGCAAGATTACGCTGGAAGACGGGCTGATTCGCATCTCGCACGAGCGAGGGTACAGCGAGGAATTCGGGGGCGATCGGATGGTCGCGTCGTTTCCCGGTGTATTTGTGGATACCTGGAAGCGGGTGCGGTAGGGTGGGTGGCGGCACGGCGGGCAACCCCGGGCAGCCGCGGTTCGCAGTGACGACGTGACAAACGACAGTCTCGGAGCGTCCTGAATTCCCGCTGGACGCGCTGGTTTTCCGAAGAACGAACGTCGTCTGAATTGCAGCAGAACGGGAAATGAATCAGGCCGGACAATTCTCCGAGCCTTTTTTTTATCTATTACACCCATTCGGACCGCCCGTGGGACGGCCTGGCGGACGTACCACAGGCGATGGCGAAGCCGCAAGGAGATTGGTTATGGCGGGGTTCTTTGAGCCACTGAAAGGCTTCGAAGTCAGAAAGATGCCGGCACGAAAACCGTCTTTCTGGAAACTGGCCGGTCCTGGCGCCATTCTGGTGGGGCTTTCCATTGGTGCGGGCGAGATCGTCATCTGGCCGCGCATCGTCGCGGAATACGGGGCGAGCATGGTGTGGGCGGCCTGTCTCGGCATCTTTTTGCAGCTCTGGATCAACTTTGAAGTGGGGAGATGGACCGTTGCCACGGGCGAAACGGTATATACGGGGTACAGCAGGGTGTGGCGCGGATTCGCTCCCGTATTTATTCTGTTGACGATATTCAGCTGGATCGCGCCTGGTTGGGGCCGCGCGTCGGGGTTGGCCCTGAAAGCGCTGCTGGTGGGGCCGCACGGATGGGGTTCGGATACATTCTGGACGATCATCACCTTTGCGGGAGTGGCCCTGATTCTGTTCGGTCCGAAGCTCATCTACCAGTCCGTCGAGCGTAGCATCGAACTGCTCGTGGTGGTTGTGACAGTCGGTCTGATTGTGGTCGCGTACGCGGTTGGGTCGGCGGAGACCTGGACCTCGCTGGGGAGGGGTGTTGTCAATGTCGGCTACATCGATCCGGGCATGAGCGTCAAGGCGATGTTCATCGCCCTGGTATTTGCGGGCGCCGGCGGCACGGCCAATCTCTTCTATACATTCTACCTGCGGGACAAGCATATCGGGATGGGAGCGCATTTGCCCGAAATGCGGAACCCGCTCCGGGGGCGGACCGAGGCGGTGCCCTCCACCGGGTTCCGGTTTGAGGAGACCGACGAGAATATCGGTCATTTCAGACACTGGTTCGACTATGTGAAGAAAGACCAGATGCTGTTCTTCTGGGCCCTGAATTCCGTAACCATCCTGCTGTTTATCTTTGGCGCGCTCGCAGTCCTGCATCCGAACGGGATCGTCCCGGCCGGGGGCACGCTGATCTGGGACGAGGCCGAGGTCCTGGCAACGGTGTGGGGCGAGACGGGGAGATATGTCTTTCTGGTGGTGGGACTGGCCACCCTGTTCAGCACACAGCTTGCGCTCGTCGACGGGGTGTCGCGGTCCATTGCCGACATGGTGTACACCAATTTCAGAGGTGCGAGGAAGCGGGAATTGAGCTGGTGGTACCTGGTCGTGGCGGCGACGTGGATTGTGGCCGGCTGCGTCATTACCTATGTGATGGAAGCCCGCGGGGTGAGCGAACTGGGATTCCTGTTCAACGCCGCCTATATTGGCGGTTTCGCGATGGCGATTTATACCCCCCTCACGCTCTTCATCAACCATCGCCACCTGCCGGCGGCGGCCCGGCCCGGATGGGTGTGCACCCTCATGATGGGAATTGCATCGCTCGTGTACATTGTATTCGCCGTGGCTTGCCTGCTCTGGGAATTCGGGTGGATATGAGTGTGATCCGAGTGTCGGGAGTCCGAGAGAATGTCGTCCCACGGCGCAATCTTCCGCGTGGCGCTGACCGCCGATTTCTACGATGCTGACGGAACGTGCAAATTTACCGATATGGGCCTTTCCGTATTCGACGACCATGCCCATATCCGGACGTCGGTATTTCGCGGACATCGGCCGGAGATCGGTCCTGATCAGGTAGAAAACGTCCAGGGTGTCGTCGTACTAACGCCGGCCGTTACCGCGGCGACGGTTTCGACATCGGAAAACCTGCTGGCCATCGGCCGTTTCGGCGTGGGGTACGACTCGGTCGACGTGGCGGCATGTACGGAGGCCGACGTGGCCGTACTCATCACGGCCGGTGCGGTAGACCGGTCGGTGGCGGAGGCAACCGTGGGCTGGATGATCGCGCTCACCCACCACATGCGCGTCAAGGACCGGCTGGTGCGTACCGGCGGGTGGGATGAACGAACGCGATATATGGGAAGTGAATTGCGTGACCGCACGTTCGGCGCAGTGGGGCTGGGCGGGATCGCACGGGAGACGGTGCGGTTGCTGGGGACGTTCGGAATGGGTCCGCCTCTCGCATTCGATCCGTACGTCGATCCGCGGGAGGCGCGGAAGCTGGGCGTGACCCTGGTGTCGCTCCCGGATCTGTTGTCCGCTTCCGATTTTGTGTCCATCCACTGTCCGTTGACCGACGAGACGGAGGGCCTGATCGGCGCGCGGGAGCTGTCCCTGATGAAACGCAACGCCTATCTGATCAATACCGCGAGGGGCGGGATCGTGGATGAGGACGCACTGTTCGACGCCCTGGAAGCGGGCGCGATCGCGGGCGCGGCGCTGGACTGTTTCGCGGTGGAACCGGTTGTGAAGCCGCAACGGTTGGGCGGATTCGATAACGTTCTGCTTGCGCCGCATTCGGTTGCGTGGACGGATGAGTTGTTCCGCGACATCGGACGAGCGGTCTGCCGGAGTATGGTGGCGCTGTCTCTCGGAACGAAACCACCCGGCGTTGTGAATCCCGACGTCTTCCGCCGCCGCGGATTTCAGGAGAAGTGGTCCCGGCTGCGTTGGAGACAAGCCGCCGGCGCGTAAGCGGTCATTACCGCCGGTTACCTGCTCATTCGAGCCGCATTCACCCGAATAAGGGGACGGACTGTGTCTGAGGTCATTCGAATTCACCCCGATAACAGAAAGATCTTCGACTATCGCGGACGCGCGCTGGTGCTGGTCTGCGCGACCGAGCACTACGGGGCCGTGATGAACAGGCCGTTCCGGTTCGAACGCTATCTGCAGGACGCCGCTGCACGTGGGCAGACGCTCACACGGTTGTTCACCCTGTTCAGAGAATTGCAGACGCCCGTGAATCCGTACTCGACCTGCAAGCCGGAATCGCCGGACTATATTGCGCCGTTCGAAAGGACGGGGCCCGGAAACGCTCGGGACGGACAGCCGCGGTACGATCTGACGCGCCGGAACGCCGAGTTTTTCGATCGGCTGCATTCGTTCCTGTCTCTTGCGGAGTCGTATGGGATCATCGTGGAGGTTGTGCTCTTCAGCAACACGTACAAGGACGAGGTCTGGGCGCTCAATCCGCTGAATCCCGCCAACAATATAACCATGGAGCCGCCGGATCATCCGGTGCCCTGGCAGGAGTATATGACGTGCCGGCGCAAGGACCTGCTGGACTGGCAGCGCGCGCACGTACGCCGTATCGTCACGGAGACCAACCGGTACGGGAACGTGATCTACGAGATCTGCAACGAACCGTGTCATTTCCCCGGTCCTGACGATCTGCCCGGATCCGAAGAGGTGAATGGCTGGCAGGCGCAGTTCATCGAACAGATTCGTGAACTGGAAAGCGGGATGCCGAAGCAGCACCTGATTGCGGGACAGGAAGCGATGACGATCAGGCCGTTCGATCAGCCTTCCGACGGATCGTTCCGCGCCATGGATTTCGACGTGGTGAATATACACCCGCTGCCCAATACCCTGTGCGACGGTCGAAGTTACGATCTTGGCGACTTCATGTCCAAGCAGCTCAAGCTTAGGCCGTTGCGTGATTTTTCCCTCGCAGCCTACGAACGGTCGAAACCGCTGAATCACGATGAGGACAACATCGCAACCCAGTACAAGGAAGTCGAGGGATGGACGGTCCATCGCAAGCGGGCCTGGACCTCGCTGTTTTCAGGGGCCCATTACGATATGATCGACTTTTCCATCCTGCCGTATCTCGAGGCGGGAACGCCCGAGTCACGAAACGGGATTCGAAGGTGGATGGGCAACCTGTCCGGATTTATCCACTCGATCGATCTTGTGAGGGCGCGCCCGTTGATGCCGGGATGGCTGAGGGAACGGCCCGACCACACGCTTGAATCGGTATTCGCGGTTGCAGGCGAGGACTACTGCATCTACCTGGCCGACGACCGCGAGCGCGAGGAAGCCGGATGCGGCGATCCGATTGAGGGACGGCTTTGCATTGACCTGCCGCCAGGCGCGTTTGAAATGTGCTGTTTTTCGCCGGTAGACGGCGTCTATTCTCCCGGTGTGCCAATCGACGGAGGCTTGCGCCGGCTGGTTGTGCCGCCGTTTCGGCACGATATTGTCGTTCGCGTGACGAAAGTGGAGTAACGGATGGGACGCATGGACGGACAGGTCGCCTGGGTGAGCGGGGGCGCTTCCGGAATGGGAGAGGCCACGGCCGAACTGTTCGCTTCCGAAGGCGCCGGCGTCGCCGTTGTCGACATCCAGGAGGAGCGTGGCCGCTCGGTGGCGCATCGTATCAGGAAACGGGGCGGTGAGGCGATCTTTCTGGGGTGCGACGTTGCGCAGGAAGAGCAGGTGCGGGAGTCCATCGAGGCGACGGTGGCGAATTTCGACGGCCTGCAGACAATTGTCAACTGTGCAGGAATCGTGCATGTCGCGTGCCTGCACACGTATTCCGGGAGGGACTGGGACCGTTTGATGGGGGTCAATCTCAAGTCCGTTTTCTTTTCGGTCAAGTACGGTATTCCGCACTTACCCCCAATTATTCACAAAAAAGGTAGTTTCCATACCCAAGTCATTGTATTATATTGTGGTTACGCAAATAACCATAACACAATGAAACAGGAGGAAACTACCGTGGAAGTTCAAGATAAACAAGCCGCACTTCCTTTCGCAAGTATTTCTGGCAAGCAGGTAGAAGCGGTCTTCGATGGCGGTGTGCTCACCAGCGATATGGGTTTGATGCTGCTTCGAGAGGTGGAGTCCAAAAACGGCATCCTGTCTCGGATCGTCGAGGCGTTGCCGGACCGTCGGCATCCCAGTTACGTGGATCACCCGATGGCGGATCTGATCAGCCAGCGTGTCTTTCAGATCGCGTGCGCGTATGAGGATGCGAACGATTGCAATTTGCTGCGCTTTGACCCTGCGTTCAAGGCGGCCTGTGATCGGTTGCCGATATCAGGGGCGCCGTTGGCCAGCCAACCCACGATGAGTCGATTGGAAAACGGCATTCGTCGCCGGGACTTATATCGCATTGCCGAGGCCCTTGTGGACGGATTCATCGCGTCCTACGATAGGCCTCCCGAAGGGGTCGTTCTGGATATCGATGACACCGATGACGAGGTTCACGGCAAGCAACAGTTGTCGTTTTTCAATGGCTATTACAATGAACGCTGTTATTGTCCCTTGCACATTTATGAAGGCCGGACAGGAAGACTGATCACGACGCTTTTGCGTCCGGGCGCCCGTCCTACCGGCAAACAGATTGTCAGCATTCTCAAGCGACTGGTGAAAATGCTTCGTGAGGCGTGGCCGGACGTGGGTATCTATTTACGTGGCGATGGCCATTTTTCCTGTCCTGAGGTCCACGACTTTTGCGACGAGCAAGCGGTGTATTTTACGCTGGGACAGACGGGCAATGCCAGGCTTGCACAACGGGGACACGCGTTGATCGAGCAGGCAAAGGCCCGGTATCGGGAAACCGGACAGCCCGTGCAGTTATTTGCCAGTTTCGATTACCAGGCAACGACTTGGGCCGTGCCAAGACGCATCATCTACAAAGCTGAAATCACCGCCTCGGGGCAAGCCAATACACGCTTTGTCGTCACCAACCTGAAAAGTAGCCAGCCCTCATTCATCTACAAAACCGTCTATTGTGCGCGCGGCAGGATGGAAAACTTCATCAAGAATCACAAAACCTTTCTCCATTCCGATCGCACCTCCTGCCACACCTTCGAAGCCAATCACTTCCGTCTCCTGCTGCATAGTGCCGCTTATGTCTTGATGCACACCCTTACCGAAAAAGGACTCCGGACCACCCAATGGACGCACGCCCAGTTTAATACCATTCAGAATCGCATCCTCAAAGTCGCAGGGAGCGTGTCCGAACTCAAAACCAAAATCAAACTCCATTTGCCAACCTCATTTCCCTTGAAACACCTCTATGACACCATCCTCTGTAATTTGGCAATGGCAGTTCCATAACGCCGCTTCACGCAGGTCCCGCCATCCCTTGATCATAGCCGCCAGGTAAGACCAAGGCATCCGTCCGTCCTCTCAAACCACAAATTCACGAACTCGACACCCCTTGATGCTGACGGCCCAACCAAAATCACTCATCAACCCGCCAACAACACCTCATTCTATTGTTTTCTCTTCTACAGAACACTTCCTACTTCCAAAAATACTGTTCCGGTCAATTTCATGAATAGGTCGGGTTACGGAAGCATCGGCGAAGTTATATGGTGAATATCGGATCGGTCGGCAGCTTTATCGGTCAGGCGAATACGCCCGCCTACACCACGTCCAAGCACGCGGTTCTGGGATTGAGCCGGTCGATCGCGCTGGACTACGCCAGAGACGGGCTGCGCTGCAACTGCATCTGTCCCGGCATTACGGACACGCCCATGTTACGGTACCATCTGAATACCACGCCCGACCCGGAGGCCACGCTGGCGCAGCGCCTGCAGCGCGTCCCGACGGGAGCCGTCATCAGACCCGTGGACGTGGCACGGGCAGCGCTTTACTTCTGCACGGAGGCGTCCGCCGGAATCACCGGCACGTCACTGGTCGTCGATGGCGGTTACATCGCTGCGGCGGAGTGGGAGACGGCGGGTCCGACACGTTTTGCGGAGGAACCGTGACCATGAATCTGGCGTGCTCGGATTTTACGTTTCCCCTGCTTCCGCACGACGGGGCGCTTCAACTGGTCTCGATGCTGGGGTTCGAGGGTGTGGACATCGGTCTCTTCGAGGAGAGGTCTCATCTGTGGCCTTCGCGTGAGTTTCACGACGTGCCGCGCTCCGCCGGCAGACTCAAAAGAAAGCTGGACGGTTTCGGACTGAAGCCTGCGGATGTTTTCTTGCAGACGGCGATGGATTTCGTGCCCTACGCCATCAATCATCCGATGGAGGCGCGACGCCGGAAGGCGCGCGACTGGTTTCTGAAGACACTGGAATACGCCGCCGAGTGCGGTTGCGCGCACGTCACGACGCTTCCGGGTGTGTATAACGAGGGCGAGTCCCGCGCGGATTCGTTCAGCCGGGCCGTCGATGAATTGAACTGGCGTGTGGCGAAGGCGGGCGAGTACGGCATCGTCTTCGGCGTTGAGGCGCACGTCGGGTCTCTCGCTCCCCGTCCGAAATCGGCATTGCGGCTGGTACGGGCCGTCCCCGGCCTGACGCTCACGCTGGATTACACGCACTTCACGAAAGCCGGCCTTCCGGATTCCGACGTGGAGCCCCTCATGGCATATGCCAGCCACTTCCATGCACGCGGCGCACGCAGAGGCAGGATACAGACATCCTTCGATCACAACGTCATTGACTATCGGCGGGTTGTGGACGTGATGAAGGCGACCGGATACCCGGGATGGCTGGGCGTCGAGTACGTCTGGATCGACTGGGAGCATTGCAACGAGTGCGACAACGTCTCGGAGACGATCCGGTTCCGCGATTTTTTCAGGTCTCTGGACTGAATGGCAGTTCGGCGCCAACGGTCCGGCGGCAGAGAACGGCCCGGCCCGGTGTGAGACTTCCACGACGAACCAGAGTTGCTTTTTCATCGAATTCGTGTCGAGCTGCCAAACGCGGGCCTGATAATAGCCTGTGATATTGGCCCCTGACAGTTGCAATACGGCACGCCCATTCTCATCGGTTGCATTGTACGCTGAGTATTCCGCAACCCATCCAGAAACAGACTGGGCAAGGCATAACCCCCATTCGTTGGGTCAGCTTCCAAGGACTACTCCGATAGAATAAATGCCTCTTCAAATACGAGGAAGTCTTGCGCCCCCTGCGTGCCATACCAGTGCACAACAAACGACAATAGGCCCGTAAATTGTAATCGCGAAGGGAATCGTGTTTATCGAGTTCTTACGGGCGGTTGTATAGGCGCTTGTTTTGGCAGGGTAGTTTCCTTTTCCAGACAGTATGACCTATTGAATTTGGTCCACTCATCAACAAATACACCTGTGTATTTGTCAACCATTCGTAAGACAAACTGGTTTCGAAATCCGTGTACACCTAACACACCGATTCGCCAGGTGACGGCGTATTCCTCTTGTTCAGAATAGTTGTCGAGGACAACCTTCCGCAATTCAATCCCAAGACTGAAGGCGGTTCTGGATACATTAACAACTACATATAAGATTGGGTGAAAATCCCCACCTTGTTCAATCGTGAATTCTCTAGGTACGAGTAATTTGGCCGCACGAAGTTTATCTTCTACGATTCTCACTATTTGATTTCTTGTCAATCTGATTCGTTCTGCAGAATTTGGTAATTCCTCAACTCTAAGGTGCACTCCAAGACACTTCGTATATAATTGAAACTGCGCCATATCAGATTTGGCTTCGATGGATTGAAGCGATAAAAGAAAAAATAGGACAATCATTGCTTTTTTATCCTTGAAGAATTGATTGGATCTTTGCAATAGAAAAAGCGTTTCGAGATAAGTCTTTAAACCGGACAGCTTCGGGCAGACTCGCCTGGGTCGGGCTCGAAACCGACCGCTACACCCGGGCGTTCGTGTCGCACCGAGGCACGCACATCATGCTCCCGGACCGGGCGGCGGCTGTCGTGCGTCCTGCGCAAGCACGGCGGCTATCACGCTGTTCCTGTGGACATCTATCCCGACGTACGCCTTGGTCTTTCTCTTCATAGGGTCGGTCTCCTCTTCCGGTTGCGTCTTCATCACGTCACACGTCGCTCTGGCGCCTCCGCCCACCGGGGCGATCACCCGCGGTAATACAGGGAAGGTCCGGCCCTACCATAGCTTCCAGGAAGGAGTCCGAGATGACGACCGACAAGCATCCACAACCGCCGAGCAGCCTGTCCGGGAACTTCCGCATTGCGGGCGCAGTTGCAGCTCGGCTTATCGTCCCGGTCCGGCCCACGCCGACACGCCAGCGTGGGTCTCCGCCGTGGCGCACAACCCGGCTGTTGTCCAACGCCATTCGGCGAGCGTGGTCTCGGGACACGGAAAGCGGTATGGCTTAGGCTTACCGCCTTGGGTCCGCATCATCCGGGTCCTTGATGACGTCATCCGGGATGCCGCGACTGAAGAGGACCTCGAGGCCCTGCGGCGCCGAAATCGCGGCCAATGCGGCATGCTGTGCGACGGCAGCCCGCGGCAGGTCACGGAAAAAGCCCCGTACCCGTCTCGTCCGGACATCGCGCACGATGGCCATGGGGCGGTCGCTGTCCCCGTCCAGAGTATCGGAGCCGCCGGGACCAGAAAGCTCGATGCTGGCGACGTCGGCGTCCCACGCGGGGTCGATGGGCACGGAGAAGACGAAAGACCCTCTACCGTCACCATCGGCCGTCATTGGCACGTGGAAGCGCATTGCGAACAATACGCGCCCGTCGTCGGCACGCCCGGCGAGCTGGTGTTCTCCGGTTCCGTCAGAGCGCGGCAGCGCCGGCGGCGCCACGATGACGAAGGCAGGCTTCAGTCGGGGAACGCCATCCGCGTCGACGTCGCCCCACAGGAAGAGCGATCGTGACGGCGCCCCGACAACAGCAGTCGAGGCCTCTTCCTCACCTTCGACATTGAGGCGAAAGTGGCACGCCTTGGTAAAGAAGTAGCCTGCAATCGACACATTCTCGCAGTAACCCATGATATCTTTACTGTTGGGCGGTACCAGCCTGCCTGCCTCGAAGTCGTAACCCCATACTCCGATAGTTCCGTCGGGCGTGGGATAGGCAGGGTCCGGGCCGCCCGCCCCGCCGCAGGGCGCGTGCGGCAAACTGAAACTGTGTCCGAACTCGTGCGCGATGACCCACGCATCGTTGATGGAAAAGCTACTCTTGCCACCGATGAAGGCAACACCCTCAGGGCCGGTTACGTCTCCTGAGAGCATACCCATCCAGTATCCGGTCCCGCCCTCGATGACCCGAATCGCGCGGGTCTGGTCAAGCAAGTCATAGGCGTTGTTGCTCGAGCTCATTACCTTCTCGTGCGCGGTCAAGCCCAGTTCACCCACCGGGAGCAACGTACGGGTGGGATCCAGCATCTCGTGGCCCTTGGGATCGGCGGACATTCCGCGGACCGCCTCGAGTACCGCAGCGTCCTGCTCCTCCGTCCACAGGAACGGCACAAGTGTGAGTTCAAAAAGGGGTATGGAACGCACATCGACATCCATGCGGCCGGTCTCGGGGATGCGTGTGGCGACGCCCAAGCCGGGGTCCAGCGTCCCTTTCGGATCCACCTCGATCTCCATCTCGAGACCGGGCTGAATCACATGTCCCGCGACCTCCGCGTTGGCCGACGTCGACAGACTGCTTTCGTCAATCCTGCTCGGAATCGGATCGGACTTGCCGGGGATGTATTGCACGTGTGTCTCCCTGCCGTTGACGAAGAAACGGGCGCGCACTGCCGGAATGCTCTGGCCGGTGGCCTGATTCGCTGTTGGAAATACGCGCAGCAGGGCCTTCTCACCTGCGACCAGCGGCACCGGGAACTCACGCGCCTGGACGGCCTGGACGAGATACGCGATCGGGAGGTCGCCGCCGCAGGTGACCAACCGGCGAATCGGCACGCCTTTCAGCCAGCCGAGGAAGCCCGCGTCAGAAGGCGCGCACAGACCCGTGCCCTCGACCTGCAGCACCTCAAGATTCAAGAGATTCATTAGGCTTAGTGGTAAGGCTCCGGACATGCCGGAATTCCTCTGAAGAGCGAACGTGCGCAGGCCCGTTAGGTCGCCCACCTTCGACGGGATAGTCCCCGTCAGTTCGTTTCCGCCAAGGTACAACGTTTCGAGGTAGGCGAGGTCGCCGAGCTCGGGTGGGATCGAGCCCGTGAGCCGATTCTCCGCGAGGTTCAGATCCAACAGCACGTGGAGGTTGCCGAGCTCGGACGGGATCGGCCCCGTCAGTCTGTTCCTGCCGAGGTGCAGCCTCTCCAGGTTGATGAGGTCGCCGAGTTCGGGCGGGATCCGGCCCGAAAAGCCGTTGCTGCCAAGACTCAGGTTCATAAGCTCCGCGAGCTTGGAGAATTCGGGAGGAATCACGCCGGTCAGTTCGTTTCCATTGAGAACGAAATCCTTGAGTTTGGCGAGGTTGGCCAGTTGCGGTGGGACGGTTCCGGCAAGGTCGTTTCCAGAGAGATTAAGGACCTCCAGATATGCCAACCAGGCAAGTTCGAGCGGGATTGAGCCCTCGAGTTGGTTTGCGGATAGTTGCAGTAACCTCACTGTGCCTTGCTCGTCGGCTTCGACGCCGTACCATTCTCCGAGCGGTGCATCCGTCATCCAGTTCTCGCTGTGACGCCAGTACGCCCCGCCGGTCGCCACGTACAGAGCCTCGAGGATCTCACGTTCCGTCAGCGGTGGGCATTCGGCGCCCGTACCTTTGTGGGAACGGATCGAGCCCAGCCAGTCCCTGAAAAAAGCAGCGCTAGAGGCGCACAGGCTCGTACCCGAGTAGTGAAACGTCCTGAGTGAGAGGTCGATCAGCGTTAGTGGGAGACGGCCTGTCAGGGCGCTGTTGTCGCCGAACCTCAACTCGGTCATGTCTGCCAATGCTCCCAGGTCTCGCGGTAGCCGTCCAGCCAGTCCGTTGCGCGTCAGGTCGAGGGCGGTTACTCTGCCAAGGGAATCGGCGGTGACACCGTGCCATGCCTCCACCGCCTCGTTGCCCGACCAGCCGGAGGATTCGGTCCATCCCGCCCCGCCGGTGCTTTCATACAACGCCTTCAGCGCCTCCACGTCGGCAGCGTTGCAGAAAGTATCCCAATCTTTAAAGTCTCCGATTTTTCGCAGCCACGCGTCGAAAGCCGAAGTCCCGGGGACGCACAACCTGTCGTTTCCCTCGACGTGAAGCCTAAGAAGCTCGTCAATTTGCAGGAAGCTCTGCGGGATCGCGCCTGAAAGATCGTTGCCGCTGAGGAATAAGGATTCCAGGCTGGAAAGCATGCCTAGTTCCGATGGGATGGGACCCGAAAGATTGTTGTCGCTGAGGTATAGGTATCTGAGATTGGAAAGCCTGCCGAATTCAGGAGGGATCGGACCCGAAAGATCGTTGCCACTCAGGTCTAAGTGTTCCAATCTGGCAAGTCTGTCCAATTCAGGAGGGATGGGACCCGAAAGATTGTTGCCACCGAGGTCTAAGGATCTCAATCTGGCAAGCCTGCCGAGTTCAGGAGGGATCGAACCCTTCAAGCCATGAGGTCTCAGATCTTCTGCTTCGCTGTCATAGACCGCACGGAGTTCAAGGCCCTCAACGCGTCCCGAGTAGTCCTCGATGTAGACGCCGGTCCACTCACCCAGAGGTGCGTCGCTCAGCCAGTTTTCGCTGTTGACCCAATTCGGGCCGTCCGTCGCATGGTATAACGCCATCAGTACTGCACGGTCGTCTGACGGCACGTCTTTGCCGAAGTGCTGCGCGAAATCCACAAAGTCAGCGAACCCGATAGCACCGTCGCCGTTCAGATCGTACTGCGGGTCAAATTCGTTATCGCCCTGGCTGAAGCCGAACTTCGCTGAAAACATCACGAAATCGGCAAATCCGACCGTGCCGTCGCCGTCGAAATCCGGAAGGGGTGTAACGTGGCCATGGGCGTTTGCCGTGACGGCATCGGATGCCGCGGTTACCTCGCCGGTCGCGGATCCCACGGCGCCGTGACATAACAATGCCAGGAGCACGAAAACGGTAATAAACAGCAGTCGTGTGTGTGATCCCATCTCGGTACTTGTTTCTTCGCTGCCGATCCTTTTGCAGTCGTTGTCTTGGCAACACCCTCAAGTCTTCCATGTATAGCGAAAAAACACCGTCCGGGGTAGCATATTTTATCTGAAGCCCGTGGGTCTTCCTTCACGTGTTGAACAGGCAGGTAGCGACTTCATTTCCCAGACGATATTACTCGTTGAGCGTAGTTGGCACTAAACAAAAAACAGGAGGTTCTATGACTATTTCACTGGAAATGATCGAACGAGTGGTCAAAGGAGATGACTCGAAGAAGGTCGTAAAGGCGTTCTTGGGAGGTTCTCAAGAAAAGGTAGCACCTATAGACTTCTTAAGGTGGGCATGCCTATAGTATGCTGTCTCCCCTTAAGAGGAAGGAGCCATGGGCATGCCGAAGAAATACATTGTGCGTCTGACGCCCGAAGAACGCGAGCGTCTGCAGGATCTGGTAAGCAAAGGCAAGACGCAAGCCTACCGAATAAGACACGCCCATGTGCTTCTCAAGGCCGATGCAGAGGGTCCGGCGTGGCTGGATCGACAGATCACGGAGGCCTTTTCGCGCAATCGGTCAACGGTTGAGGGCATCCGTAAGCGTTTTGTGATGGAGGGCCTGGATTCAGCCCTCGAGCTAAAGAAGCGCGCGCATCCTCCCACACCAAGAAAGCTGGATTGTGCCAAGGAAGCCCGTTTGATCGCGTTGGCTTGCAGTGACCCTCCAAAGGGACGTAAGCGGTGGACGCTGAAGCTGTTGGCCGATGAACTGGTGGCTTTAGAGATCGTCGATAGCATTTCATACCGAACGGTGCAACGGACGCGTAAAAAAACAAACTTAAGCCTCACCTGCTACGAGGCGCTTTAGCCGTCAATGGGTAGTAGATGCGGAACCGTGTCTCGAAAACAGTCAAAAGAGGTCGTTTATTCCGGGCTCTGTTGACAACCCGGTGAATCGAGAGTATATTCGATTGAACGCTATTTCGCCAGGGATTGTGCCATCGTCCATAACAGATTGGTTTTATTTAAAGGAGATTAGCCATGGCACGTGGTGGAGTGAACAAGGTGATCCTCATTGGCAATATCGGGGCGGATCCGGAGCTGCGATACACGCCGAACGGGTCGGCGGTGTCGAACTTCAACATCGCGACAAACGAGAGTTGGAACGATAAATCCGGCGAGCGCCAGGAACGTACCGAGTGGCACCGGATCGTCGTATGGGGCAGGCTGGCGGAAATCTGCAATCAGTACCTGCGGAAGGGCAGCAAAGTTTTCATTGAGGGGCGCCTGCAGACCCGTAGCTGGGAAGGACAGGACGGGCAGAAGCGCTATACGACCGAGGTGGTTGCCAGAGATATGCAGATGCTGGACTCCCGGGACGATCCCGATGCCGGTGGCGGTTTTTCCCAGGGGCAGCGTCCCCCGGCGGACGAAGCTTCCGGCAATCGGCAGGGTTCCGCCGAAACGGGCGGCGGTCCGGACGCGGGACAGGGCGGGTCGGGCCCGCCGGCCTACGGCGGCGCCGACGACGATCTCCCGTTCTGAACGCGGAGGTCTCCGGCATCGCGAGAGCGTCTGGCAACTTTCGAAATTGCAGGGCTGCGAATTCTTTTTGCAGCCCCATGCTTTGTACGTAAATTGAAACCGTTCGCGCGGCCGGGATGAGTCCCGCATCCGCCTGCCGAACGAACATCCGGCAGTTCCGGGTCGACTAAGGTCTGGTATGTTGAAGCTGATTGCTTTTTTTTCAGGCGCCGCGTTGATGGGGCTTGAAATCGTTGGGAGCCGGGTACTTGCGCCGTATTTCGGCAGTTCCGTTTTCGTCTGGGGCAGCCTGATCGCGGTGGTCCTGGCCGCGCTGAGTCTGGGCGCGTATTCCGGGGGCAGGCTTGCGGACAGGATGCCTTCAGGCCCGCCGCTCGCCGCGTTGCTGGGGCTCGCGGGCGTGACGGCGTTGTGCCTGCCCTGGGTGGCGGGGGCGGTGAATCGCGCCGTTTTTGTCATGGATGCGGGTCCGCGGGGCGGGCCGCTGCTGGCGTCGATCCTGCTGTTTGCGATACCGGGTGTGGCGCTGGGAGCCGTCACGCCCTTTATCGTCCGGATGCTCGCGGATCGGGTCGACAGGGTCGGCGGCGTCGCGGGCACGGTATCCGCGTTGTCCGCGGCGGGGAGCATCGCCGGGACGCTGGGTACGGCGTTCTATCTGATTCCCGCGATGGGGGTACGGCACATACTCCACCTGATCGGAGCCGTACTCCTGGTGCTGGCGGCGATGGCGATGTGGGGTACGCACAAGTGCGCGGTATCGCTCGAAGACCGATCGTAACAAAGCGCACGCGGCGGACGAGACGAGAGAGAGTATGAAATTCATTCGCGCATTGTCGAAAGCGCAGGACAGGGCGGGATGCGCCGCCTCGTATGACACGCCGGGTGTACCCGATCATCGACCAGTGATCAAGCGGTTCCCGTGCGGCGTTCTGGCTCTGGTCTGTTCGGTTTTTCCCCTCGCGGCATGCGACGTCCGGCCGGAAATCCCGGAGCAGGAAAAGCTGGTCTACGTCCACGACTCACTGTACAATCACATCGTGGTTTCCGAAGACGTCGAAGCCCGCTACCTCAGGTTCGGTTACGGCGCGAAACAGAGCGCGATGACGCTCGGAGACCCGACTGCGCTTCGCGTTCCGTACACGGCGTGCCTTGCGCTGGGGATGGCATTTACACATCCGGAGCGTGTGCTGATGATCGGACTCGCGGGGGGATCGGTCGCACGATTTATACGGTACGCCCGTCCGGAGGTCACGGTGGACGTGGTCGAACTGGACCCCCACGTGGTTGGCGTGGCCAGGCGTTTTTTTGGCGTCGAAGCCGACGCCGCTCTCAGAATCCACGTGGACGACGGGCGGATGTTCGTGAAACGGACGGGCGAACGTTACGACTGGATCGTACTGGACGCGTTTCATGCGGACTCCATGCCGCACCATATGGCAACGGAGGAATTCTTCAGGGAGGTGAAGGGAATCCTCGCGCCTCGCGGCGTTGTGACCATGAATGTGGCGCCGCTCGGGCCGGGTGTCCTGTACCTCTCGGTAATACGGACGCTGGCCCGCGTTTTTCCACAGGTTTACCTGTTTCAGGTGCCGGAGCGGAGCAACATTGTGGCCGTCGCCACGCTGGATGCAAACAGGCGTGACGGAATTGAGATCGCACGGGCGATACGTGACTTGAAATCGGAAATCGGCGACGCGTTGGAACTGCTGATCCCGATGACGCCTTTCGGCGAGCGCAAGCCCGTGGTCCGGGGCGCGCCTGCGCTGACGGACGACTATGCGCCTGTCGACTGGCTGCGATTCTGGCGGGCGCCCGGGGCAAGTATAAGGTAAACGCGGCATCGGGCCGTGGCTCGGTACACGGCCCGGCAGCCCAATTGGAAGGAGCTATCGGATGGCAGAGGTATGGAGTCCTGAACCGGAGTTGCTGGCGTCGCTGGATGCGGCTGTACCGGAGATCCTGGCGTCTCAGAAAGAAAACGGACAGTTCGGTACGGAGCCGTGGATCTGTGGCGACCAGAACGTGATCTTCCCCCTTGCAGCGGCGTGGCATCTGAACGACAGCCGGTACCATGGGAACGAGGAGGTGCTGGAGGCGATCGTTCGGGGCGGCGACGCGCTGATTCACGCGCAGGATGAGGAAGGGAAGTGGACGTTTCTGAAGAAGGACTATTCGGAGTGGGGCCAGATCCTGATGCCCTGGACCTACAGCCGCTGGATCCGCGCGTATCAGATCGTCCGGGACGCATTGGATGCAGATGCGCGCGCCCGATGGGACGATGCGTTGCTGCTGGGGTTCGACGGCATCGCCAGGACGTGTCTGGGACACGTCCACAATATTCCCGCGCACCATTCGATGGCTCTTTTCTGCGCCGGTACGGTGTTCGGCCGGGAGGACTGGCGAAACCAGTCGCGGGCGTTCATGGCGAAGGTGGCCGGCGCGCAATCGCCCCACGGCTGGTGGCCGGAGCACAACGGTCCCGTCGTGGCGTACAACTACGTCTATTCGGAATCTCTGGGCATCTACTACGGGATGTCCGGCGAC
The DNA here is from genome assembly GCA_965203805.1 of Candidatus Latescibacterota bacterium. GTDB lineage: Bacteria > Latescibacterota > UBA2968 > UBA2968 > JAAXHE01. Next base: position 369,237 of record OZ241917.1, read on the forward strand.
GGGGAGGTGCTGCCCGCGCTGGACCGGGCGGCGCGTTATCACGCGAGTCTGACCTACCCGGACGGCAGCCCGGTAGAAACGGTGGACGGACGCAATCCGTATCACGAGGGAATTCGCCTGGGTAATGCGGGTTTCAGCCACACAGCCGCGGGCAGAGGGTATCTGGCGCGTCTGCACGGGCTGTTTCTGGCGGAGGGCGCGCGGTTCGATCCGGACTATGCCGCGAACCTGCTGCTGAACGGCGGCCGCGGAGAGGCAGAGGAGACCACTGCCGGGCGTTCCCGGCACGTTTACCGGATGGGGGACGAGGCGACCGCGGTGAGGAACAGCCCCTGGTTCCTCTGTCTATCGGCCTTTGTCGTGGATTTTCCCCAGAACCGGTGGGGCCAGGACCGGCAGAATTTCGTCAGCGTGTTTCACGACAGCGTGGGGCTGGTGCTGGGCGGCGGGAATACCAAGTTGCAGCCTCTGTGGAGTAACTTTACCGTGGGCGACAAGGGACTGCTGGCGCACACGCCCGGAGACGAGGATCCTGAATTCGACGTGCCCGCCGGATTAATCCACGTGCCGGATGAACTCTCGTACGATTCGGACGAAGCGGGCGGGCGGCTGGAGATGCGCTACGGTGAGGAGACCTGCGGGGTGGAGGCGAGGATCGAGTCCGAAACCGAGTTGACGCTGGTGTTTAGCGCCACGGCGAATTCCGGTTTGCCGGTAGACGGACACGCGACGTTGATGCCGCACCTGGATCGGGAGGTGAGATTTGCGTCCGGAGAGGCGACGATGCTGGGTGAGGAGGGGGCGGAATGGGCCGGCGAGGCGTGGCTGGAACATGCGGGCTGGCGATTGCACCTGCCGCCCGGCAGCCGCGTGGTCTGGCCGGCGCTGCCGCACAATCCCTATCGAAAAGCCGGGGATTCGACCATCGAGGAAGCGCGCCTGGTGGTGGTCCTGTCCTTCTCCGCGGACGTGGACCGGCATGTGCTGAAACTGGAGGTCCTGTAGCAACGTGACCACTCCGGTCCAACGGGTATTCGCCCATGGAACACAGCGTTGAGGACGGTTGGTTCAGGATCGACGTGAACCTGCCGGCGTCCGCGTCGGATGCGGTTTCCGAACTACTGTTCCGCCTGGGAAGCTGCGGCCTGGAGGTGCAAAGTGGCGCCGCAGGCGGTAAGTCCGGACTGAAGGCATACTTTCCCGCTGAAAAACACAGCGTCCGCGTGGTTTCCGGCCTGTGGAGCGGACTGGTATCGACGTTCGGAGATCTGCGGTCCGTGCGCGTGGAAGTGGCGGAGGTTCCGCCGGAGGATTGGGCGTCGTCGTGGAAGTCCCGTTTCCGGCCCGTTTACCCGGTTCCGGCGGTTGCGGTCTGTCCGCCCTGGGAACGCGTCGACGATCCGGAAGGCGGGTTTACGCTGGTCATCGAACCGAAGACGGCCTTTGGAACCGGTCACCACGAAACGACACGGCTGGCGCTGAAGATGATGCACGCTGTCGTGAAACCGGGCGACACGGTATTGGACGTGGGCACGGGCTCAGGGATCCTGAGTCTCGCCGCGGCCGGGCTCGGCGCTGCGCGGGTGACGGGCATCGACGTCGATCCGACGGCCGTTCAGAATGCCCGGGCGAATATGAGCCTGAATGAGATTGCCGGCGACGTGGCATTCCGCGTGGGTACCGTTGAAGGCGTTACCGGTGATTTCGACGTTGTCGTGGCCAATATCGACAGCCGGACGTTGCGCCCGTTGCTGCCCTCGCTGGCCTCACGCGTGGCGGCGTGCGGCAATCTGATCCTGGGGGGCGTGCAGGTTCGGGAACGGGCGACGTTTCTGAAGGCACTACGGCCGGCCGGTCTAAGGGTGGTGGAGGTCCTGGACGAGAACGAGTGGCTGGGCATTCGGGCGGCGTGACAGCTTCCGGTTTTTATCCGCGCAGCGTTAGCCGTCGGCCAGTTTGAGCATTTTTTCTGTCGATTTGAGTCCGTGTCCCGTGAGTGGCGCAACAATACACTCGTCAACGGACGCCGTGAATTTACCGAAGGCCGCGATGGCGGTTGCCGAGGTGGGTTCGGCGTAAAGGCCCTGGTTGCAGATTTTCAGCAGGGCTTTTTCAATTTCGTGGTCGGTCACGGAAACAACTTCGCCGCCGGTCTCCCGAACGATGTCGAGGATCTGCGAAGCGCGCGTGGGTTCGGCAATGGCAATTCCCTCGGCAACGGTATCCCCGGAGGACGCAGGGGGAATTTCTGGGAGTTGATCCCGCCACATCCGGTAGATGGGGGCGCAGCCCGCGGCCTGCACGGCGATCATTCTGGGTAGCCTGGCGATCAGGCCGTTCTTCAGGAGGTCCTGGAATCCAAGAAAGGCGCCGATCAGCAGGGTGCCGTGCCCGGTGGGGACAATCAGGGCATCCGGCGCCGTGAAACCGAGTTGCTCCCAGATCTCAAATGCGTATGTCTTGGTCCCCTGAAAGAAAAACGGGTTCCAGACGTGGCTTGCATAGAAGTGGCGTTCGGCCGCATCCATTGCCGCACGCGCCGTGGCTTCCCTGGTGCCGGGAACACGGATCAGCTTTGCGCCGTAGAGTCGTATTTGCGCGAGTTTACCGGGTGAAGTGGACTCGGGGACGAATATTTCACACGCCATACCCGCCTTTGCCGCGTACGCGGCGACGGCGGCGCCGGCGTTGCCGGAGGAATCCTCCACGACTCTTTCGACACCCAGCTCGAGCGCGCGACTGATGAGTACGGATGCGCCGCGGTCCTTGAAGGAACCCGTGGGGAAGAGGTTCTCCTGCTTTAAGGTAAGGAGTCGGCCGTCGATCCGCACCTGAATTAGCGGCGTAAATCCTTCGTTGAATGAGACGACGTGGTGATCCGCGCTGACCGGCAGCGCTTCCCGATATCGCCACATTCCGGGAGGCCTGCCGGCAATCCGGCGCGTGTCGATGGCGCCCTCGAAATCGACGTCGAGGGGCGCGCCGCAGACGCATCTCCAGCGTCCGGTCGCTTCGGGATGAATGGCGCCGCATGCCCGGCACACCATCTGCACTGTCATCGCTGGACTCTTCCTTTCAGCATGCGTGAGGTGATGGCGATCGCCGTGCGGCGCGGGATGAACCTTCCCGTGAAATTGAGCATCCTGTTGACGCGTCCATGGATCACGGATGGCCTTTTTCCAAGGCTCCTCAAAGCCAGGGCCACGACGGCATCGGGCGCGGCCTCTCTGAGGCCGCTCGCATCCTTCATGCGGGCGACGCGGGTGAATTCGGTTCTTGTAAAGCCGGGCGAGAGCGACAGCACGTCGATGCCTTCATTTCTGTATTCCTTCCAGAGGGATTCGCCCATCAGAAGATTGAAGGCTTTCGTGGCGCCGTAGACGCCGAGATACGGGGTCGCCTGGTACGCGGCGGTCGATGCGAGAAAGATCAGCCCGCCGCGACCTCTCTCGAGCATACGGGGCAGGTAGTGGTTGGTGAGCTGTACCGGCACGACGCAGTTCAGCACGGTCATGTTTACGACGCGGCCGGGATCCAGGTCCGTGTAAGCGCCGGAGAGGCCGAAACCGGCGTTGTTGACCAGCAGCCCGACTTCAAGGTCGCCGGTCCGGTCTTCGATCCGCGAGCAGGCGTTGCGGTCCGTCAGGTCTACGGATACGACCCGCGTCTGTACGCCGTGAGCCCGTCGGACGCCGTCGGCCAGCGCCTCCATTCGTTCCGCCCGGCGGGCGACGAGCGCCACGTTCAGACCCATGGCTGCGATCTGCTTCGCGAATTCGGCCCCAAGGCCGGATGACGCGCCGGTGACCACGGCCCATTCGCCATATTTCTCCCGCCATCTCAAGTGTACTCCTCCTCAATAGCCAGTTGGACCAATGCCGTGACAGAACTCGCGAAACCGGGTCGGATATCTTCCATTGGGACCGACTAGCATTTCAGCGCGGATTCGGCCAACGCGTTCGTATCGGTCACCATCCCGGCCCATGCGCTGTCGGTATAGTCGGGACCGAAGTCGAAGGGCGGGGTTTCGATGCACATGGTACGTTCGTAGCCGATGTGCGCGGCATGCCGGAAGAATTCACGCCAATCCACTCTGCCGTGGCCGGGGGCGAGATGGGAATCGCGGTCGCCCGCGTTGTCCGCCAGATGAAAGGCGACGATTCGGGGTCCCATCACCTCAAAGAAGCGGTGCGCATTTCCACGGCCGGCAACCAGCGCGTGGCCGGTGTCCAGGCAGAACCCGAGGTTGGGATGGGCGAAGTCCCTGATGATCCGCTCGAAATGTTCCGGCCTGGACGTGAAACGACCGCCGTCGGAAGGCAGCATATTCTCCAGGGCGATCGTGAAGTCGAGGGCTTCAGCCTCCCGCAGCAGCGTGTCGAGGCTCTTTCCGATCTGGCGGAAATAGGTCTCGAGGCCCTCCACGTCGGCGTTCGTCCGATTGGTCGTTGGATGCTGGATGCCAACGGTGGCCCCGAGCAGCGACGCTTTTCCCATCCAGAATCGCATGTTGTCCACGGCCCGCCGGCGTGTCGTCTCATAGAAGGAAGCGATGTCGTCGTCGGCAGAAAAGGGCAGATGAAACGTCTCGATGCAGAGGCCCGCGTCACGATAGCTGTCGCCCAGCATTTGGAGTTCGGTTTCCGGCTTTCCTTCAAAGAGCGGCGGTGAGCCTTCGATGCCCGCCAGACCCGCGAAGCGACAGGTTTCCACGATCTCATCGTGGGACTTCCCGGCCAGCGTATAACCTGTCGTGGTCCACGTCCATGCCTTTCGCATGATGGTTTCCTTCCTGAATGCGTGAAACGCGTGTGATTGTGGGCCAACTCCAATGGTCGGCCGCTACAACGGACTGCTACGCCTTTGCCGCCTGCGCCCGTTTTGCCTCCCAGCGATCGTACCAGTCCAGCAGTTGGGGCGTTGGCGCGAAGTCGTGTATGGTCACCCGTTTGCGTCCGGGCAGATAATTGCCGATATGCCATCCGTTGGGATGGTAGAGCGCGAAATCACCCGCGTCCATATACAGCCGCTCCGAACGCGGCATCGCCTGAGTATACTCCAGACACGCGCGTTCCCGTGCTTCGTACGGTACGTCTTCCGGAGGCAGGGGAGCCCCGGCCGCCTCTGTTTCGTCGGGCAGATCGTCTCGCAGGTAGCTTCCCGGCACATACCACGTGCAGTTGTCCTCGTAGAGCGGGCAGTTGATCTGGTTGAACCAGAGCGGATCGTGGTTCACGCGGCGAAACTCCTCCACGTCTGGTACGTTGGATGTTTCCCGAAGGTCCCGGTGCCAACGGGTGCACCAGGGCTGGTCCCCTGGCTCCAGCAACAGCCCCATTCGCTTGAGTTCGCTATTGGCGATTCTGTGCTCGGGGGTGAGCACCCTGCTGACGGCGTCAACCAGCGGGGGAAATTCCGCATAGTCGTGAAACGGCCGCATATCGATATCGTAATTGGCAATGGGCTGGAGGCGCTGAGCCTGCGGGCCCCGTTTTTCACGGGCACAGACGTGCGCCTTCGCCGCGGCACGACGCAGGTCGCCGATGAGCGACGGCGGCAGGATCTGCCGAAAGATCACGCAACCCCTTGCTCGGTAGTCGTGGATCATCGAGTCCTGGAATCTGAATCCCATTGCGCCTCCTTCACGACACCTTCCTGACGCCATCTCCCACCCGAACCGTGCCCGGCCGGACCACGCTCGCATTGAGACCGCGAAGCCGGAGCCGCTTTCCCGCGAGTGAGTTGACGAACTTCATCGCATCCGCGCCAAAACGGGATACGAATTTGCGGCAGCCGGTATGGGGTTGCTCGGAAATCCGGATCACAGCACCGCCGATCGCCAGCCGGGTACCCGCCGGCAGATTTTCTTCGCTCAGATCCAGGTCCACGTACAACTGGTCTCCGGCGAGTTGCCAGCGGCTGTCGTCCTGCGCAACCAGGGCGGCGCACCGGGCGTTCATAACGTTGAGTTGCATGTCGGGGTTTGCGGATCCGTCGGGGGTGCTGGAACTACCGCGGGTCTTCCAGTTGTCGCCGACAAGTCCCTCTGCCGGGTGCAGTTCGCCTTCGGCGAGGACCTCACGCTGGTCGGTTGCCGGCCGCCGCACGATCAATTTCAGGACGCCCGCGTCGTCCGGTGAATTTCGCACATGGCCCAGTCCCGCTTCGAGTTCTTTCATTGTGAGGTGTCTTGCGTCGTCCATATCCGCCCTCCGTTTTCGAGTTTCACAACAGTTGGAATAATGCCGTCCCGCGCGGACTGCCCCCGGTCCGGCTTCGCGCGGCAATGCTGTTCCCGGACAATCTTTCAGGTTGGAGACGCAGGCCAGTCGAACCCGTAGCCGACCCCTCTAACCGTGGAAATGACGCCGTTGAAGCCGGTCAACTTCGCCCGAAGCCGCGCCACGTGGACGTCGACGGTGCGCATGCCGCCGTGATAATCGTAACCCCAGATGCGGTCAAGCAAGTCCGAACGGGTGAAGACGCGTCCCCGGTGGACGACAAGGTACTTCAATAGCTCGTACTCCTTCAGCGTCAGGTCGACGAGCGCCCCGCCGATCCTGACTTCGTACCGGGCCAGGTTGATGACCAGGTCGTCCAGCCGGATCGCATCCCGTTGGTCCCCGCGTCCGAGGATGAGTCGCAGGCGGGTTTCCAGTTGCCCGGGGGAGTAGGGACGGGTGATGAAGTCGGTTATTCCGGCGGAGAAGTCGAGGTTCGAGACGCGAGCTTCGTCGGTGATCAGCAGCAGTGGCGTGTTTCGTGCGCCCGGAGACCGGAGCAGGCGTTGAACGCGATCAGGCAGTTCGCCGGGGAACGTCTCGTCGTCGACGACAATCAGATCAGCGGGATTGCCCGGCACGCTGGGGGCATCGGGCATGACCGTGAAATCCGGGTTCCAGGCCGGGCGAGTCACGGTATGACCGATCGATTCCAGGTCTGACTTGAGTTGTCTGCCCTGTGTCTCGCCGGCAAGCAGCAGGATGTGGGACATAGATTCGGCGTGGCGTCTCGGCGCGGTTGCATGTTGGCAACCATTCCGGCTATGAAACCAGCGGTCCGGTCCGCTTCGTCCCGCTGGTGGTGGGACCTGCAGGCCGAGGGCGGAAAACTACAGTTGGCGGCGCGGTCTTGTCAAGTCCTATCTCAGCACCCTGAAACACCGGACTTTTGGGACACGCGGCGGTGAAGACGAGACTTTCTGCTGCCGTTGCGACGCAATGTACACAAAGAAGAAGGCCGAAGCGGCTCGCGGCCCCGGCCCTCTGGCAGATAAAAATATAACAAGAACCGCAATCGAAGTCAACAAAAATAAATCCTTTAAAAACATAATATTAAATTGACTTTTTCAATTTCATTTCGTATTTTCGGTCGTAGAGGAGTCGTTTCTTTTCCTGCCCTTCAATTCCGGCGGTTGCTTTAGAGAGCGTTCCGTGTTTGCGGACAAGGGGTGTCAATGGATCGGAAGCCGGTCATTCGCGAGCAGAAGCCATGTGCGGTCTGCGGAGCGGCGATTCCGGAGGATCGCAGGGCGGTCATGCCCGGCGCGTCGACGTGTGTGAAATGCCAGGAGGAGCGGGAACTGGCGAACGGGACGGACGACGTTCGAGAGGGGATCTCCGGCACGTCGGCGTCCGCTGAACCGGGTTCGGTGGAAGTCAGGGGGAATCTGGTTCTGTCGGGAAATTGGTCCGGTAATCTGATGGACCTGATCGGGCGTGAAAGCGAGTTCAGGCAGTTGTTGGCGTCCGGCGACGTCGAGCGGGTGCGATCGCTGATGCAGGCGCTCCCCGTGGAGGAGCAGGCCGCGCTGGTGGCGATGAGCGACGCACCGGAGGAGATGCTCTCGATGACCGGCGCCGATCGTTCCGGCGTACCCGGGTACAGCCACAGGGTGGTGGAGCTTCTGCCCGCCGAGACCCTGGGCAGTCTGGTTTCGGTAAATCCGGATGAATGGAAGTTCAACACGGAACTGATCCGGGCGATGTCACCGGGTGTTCTGCGTCGCACGATGGCGGAAACCCTGGACAGTGTGGACAATCCCGCATTGCGCACCCTCGTGTCCTGGGAGTGGCTGAAGGCCCTTGCGACGCTCAAGGAGTTCGACCGACGGGCAGCGTTGCTGCGCGCCGTGGACCCTTCGCTTCTCGAGGATGCGTTGCTGGACCGCATGGATGATCTGAATCTGAATGAGATCGTCGGGCCGCCTGGTTTTCAGGTCTATCGTTTCAGGCTGTTTTCTACGGAAGGGCTGGGCGGGATCCGCCCGAGCGCGTTTATCGACGATCCGGAGACCGGCATCGTTCTCGACGCGCTGTATGAAGCCGCACCCGCGCTGCTTTCCCGTGTGATTCGGGGAGCGTGGGAACGGTCCGAAGACGAGAAGGGGGAAGACGCGGAACCGTCGCAGCAACGGGAGAAGAATCAAGCGGACACCGGGGGGCCAGACCAGTGAACCCTTTGGCGGTTGTCGACCTGGAGGGGCTCAGGCTCGATTCGGAGGGCTTCTTGGGCCAGGCGATTGCGTTGGGCATGAAATATGACAGACTCCCACAGCACGCCCCCGACGTACTGCTGGCTTATTTGCGAACCGAAGGCGCCAGGTTTGGCCGGCGGTACCGGACCGGGATCGCCGTCTCGCGAGATGTCCTGGTTCAGGGCGTGCGCCAGGCGCTGGTCAGCCTGGAACTGGGCCTGACGGTCTCTGCGGGGAACGATCTCAACCGGGCCGTGGATCTGCTTGCAAAGCCGGAATTCGAGAAAATACGCAAACGGGGCTGGGAGGAAGCGTACGTGCGTCTGGAGGAGATGAGACGGGTCTGCCGCTCGATTTCGGGAAGGCCGGAGGCGCATCTCCTGCAGGATTGCGGCTGGCAGATCGATCGCTGGTCCCGGGTCGTACCGGAGACATGGACGGTTTCCGGCGCGGAGGACGACGAGGTCGCGGAAGTGGACCCGCTGCAGGATTACCCGCAGTTTCTGGCGCTGCGCGCCAGGTTGAGCTTTATGCGGCTTCTGCCATCGCGCGTCCTGCGGCCATTTGCCGCGGCGGTAGACGAGTGCGGATTCCGTGATTTCCTGCGGCACCTCGTTCTGGCGCTGGCGCTGGAACGGGATAGACTCGTCCCGGATGCATCTGCCACTGTTGCCTTCGAGTCCGAATGTTTCGGTTCCGAAGGGATGGCGCCGTGGGCGCGGGACAAGGTGATGAGGAAGGTGGAGGAAATGGCGTGCGACGCGGTGGACGATTCCAATCTGCGGATGCTGCTTGTTCAGGACGTGGCAGCGGAGATCGATTGCCTGGAGGAACTCGCGGCCGGTTCGCTTGCGGACCACTTCGTCTCTGATGCCTGAATCGGTCAGTTGGAGGCGTTGAAAGGGGCACATCCCGGTTCAGGATGCCGATTTTCCGAAATGCCTTGCGAGGACCAGGAAATCCGGGAAATTGACGTGTCCGTCCCGATTCAGGTCGTATACAGGATCGAAGTCTGGCACGCCCTCCTGCCTTCCGAATTGCCGCGCAAACAGCAGGAAATCATTGAAGTCCACCTGCCCGCTGCCATCGAAATCGACGCTGACGATCGCCTCCCGCTCCCAGGTGCGCACCCTCCGCATGAACGCGAGCATCGCTTTCGAATCGACGAAATCATCACTCTCCAGTATCAGCACGTCTCTCCCGTCCTGCGAAACGGCAATGGATCCGGTGTCGGACGGATATTTGTACGTCTGCAATTCACGATAGGCATCCGCGAAGTCGTCCGCGTCCTCTTCCGTATCCCAACTCGTATACACCAGAAGCAGCAGGTCCCGTCCGTTCCGCGACCGGAAGACCATGTACCGGTCTCCGTTCCATCCCTGCGACGCCGGTTCTCCGCGGACCTCCATTTCAAACTCGGTAAAGATGATCCGCCACGTCAATTCTCCGATCGTATCCTCGTCCAGCAGCATCCATTCGTCGAACAGACCCGATTCCTGAATCGGCGGCCACACCAACCGGTCCGGTTTTTCTTTGGTGATCCATTTTTCCGGATGCAGGATCTGTTCGGTGGAAACCGGCGGTTCCGAGTAGAGCTGATTCACGGTGTCCCATCCGTACCCCTGAATCTGGTGAACAAAGTCCATGCCGAAGATGTACACGATGGCCTGCTGCAGGATCATGAAATCAGGTAGCTTGTCGATTGTCTGCAGTTCCCGCGGCGAACTGCCCTGCAATCGTGCAACCAGCTTCATCTCTTCCCGGTTCGCCTCGACGTCAATCTGCATCTCTCTGCGGATCATGCTCTGCAGCAGCCCGCGTCCCGGCATCCGCCCGCTCTGGTTCTTAAGGTACCAGATGGTTTCGACGTACGTGGCCTCGCCCTCCACGACCGCCTGTCGCGCGAGCACTTCGTCGGTATTCAACGAATCGACTTGCGCGGGCTGGTACCGGTTCAGATCGAAATGCTGGTCCTGCAGGCCATGACAGAGTTCGTGAGCCAGAACGACGTCCAGCAGTTCTGCAGGCAGGTTTTGTTTCAGGACGTGGAACTTGTCTGCGTCCGGATCGTAATATGCCAGCGCCCCGGCTTGCAGAAAGGAGAGCACGAGAGAGCGATCCAGGACAGGCTCTCCGTTGTACAACCCCAGTTTTCGAATAACCGGATCGTAATACGCCCACTCCATAGCGGACAATTGTTGATCCATCTGGCGTTCGGCGTACGCCTGAAACTCGGACGGGCTCTGTACCGCGACGTGGATAGACCCCTTGAACGGAAGCTCCCGGATCTGTGAAACCTCGCCCTCGATTTCTCTGGCTCTGTGCCTGAGTTGCGCAAGATCCTGCGCCCTTGCCGGGACTTCCGAAAGGACGACTGCAAGAACAAGGAACGGTACCTGACGTTGGATGCGCCTCATTCGGATCGTACCCTTACGTTGCGGATTCTTTCTCGGCGGCGCGTCGGCGGGATTCCCGGCCCTTGTCGGGCGTCGGGTCTTTTACCAGGCCGTAGGATTCCCGGCCTTCGTGTCCTTCAGGAAGGTATTCGGTGACGGGCAGGCCTTCGGGGGTGACGAAGAGGAGGCAATGGCAGTACTTGTAGATTTTCATCTCGTCGCAGGCGCAGATCCACTCCCTGCTGCGTTCCAGTTCCGCTTTCTTGTCCGGGTAGAAATTGCACGGACACAGCGGACGACCGAGCTCGTCGACGTGTGCGGCCAGGCCGTTGACGACGGCTTCCGTGATGCCCCGGTCGGGATGGCCGGTGGTGCCGGTTTTTTCGCAATATTTCTCGAAGTAGATCCACATCCGCTTCAGACTCTTTTCAGACGGCTGGTCCATTGGGGATCTCCGGTGTGTCGGGGGTTTGTCAGTGCCGATCGATACGGCGACGTCGCAAATCGCCCGGTCTCCCGGGGTGCTTGCGCACGCGGCTTGATTCCGAGACTGAACGTGCCGGAATCAGGAAGCGGCATCGGCAACCCGTGCCAAATTGTAAACGACCGGACCGGCCGGACCCTATTGCAGACTGTCAAGGTAGTCCATCGATTTCCTGAGCTCGGATTTGGGATCGCTTCCCTGCGGGATTGCGCATTCGAATCCGCAGTAATGTCGATAGCCGATACCTTCGAGAGCCCGGAGCGCGGGTCTGAAGTCGGTGTGCCCGTATCCCGGCAGGATTCGGTTGCTGTCGGCCAGGTGCACGTTGGCGATCCGTTCGCCGCCGCTGTAAATGGCTTCCGCCATATCGGACTCCTCAATGCTCATATGAAAGAAGTCGGCCATGGTGGTTACACCCGGACTATTGACGGCGTCGCAGATCTCCAGCCCTTCCGCGACCGTGCACGGCCACCACTGTTCGTACCGGTTGAGCGGTTCGATAATGACGCTGCACCCGCAGGATTCGGCGTGCGGGGCGATATCGCGCACGAGAATGTCGGTGAGCAGGCCGGACTCCACCTGCGCGGTGGTTGCAAACGGGGAGAGATCCGGAATTCGATGACCACCCTGAAGCTTAATTGCGATCAGCGGCGGGAATATGACACCGACGCCACCAAGGTCGCCGCACAGTGTAAGCGCGTCTTTCAGGTCTTGCGTCGCCTGCCTCCGTTCAGTGAGCCTCGCATCCAACAGGCCCATGGTTCCGCGGATCGAAAAGATGTTGGGGGTGACGCCGGTTTCCGCGGACGCCTGACGGATCTCGTGGGCGTACTCCACGGAACTGCTGCTTGTGATCTCGATGCCTTCGATGCCTATGTCAGCGAGGCTGCGGAATTTCTCCAGGATGGAATTTCCCGGCGCCATGTTTTCACGAATGGAGTATTTCAGGGGCATACGGGTTTCCCGGAATGGCTGGGCACTGGCAGGCGGTTCGACCTGAAACGGCCGCGGCCGCCATGCCGATGGGGGTCAGTCGCCTTACGGATCGAGAAATATAGGTGTTGTACGGTGGCGTGTCAAGGAAAGCGCCGTCCATTTTTGCGGGGCCGTTCGATCGCAGCCGGCAGCGCTCCCTTGAAGGCCGATATCGCATCACCCTGCATGAGAAGGGGTCAGCCTCGCGCTCCGAATCCTGTCAATCCGGAACGTCCGCTCGCCTTTGCGGTGCCTGCAAAAGCCGCAAAGTACGCCATGATCTTCAAAGATCGGTTCGATCGAACGAGATGAGGTTCTCGCGACGCGTTCGTCGCGGTAGTCGATTTCCAGGCCGAGCCGATGGTCTATGGCGTATCCGATGAGGAATTTCACGTCGGCCTCGGCGGTGGCCGGATTCGCGCCGGGGTATCGCCTGAGGGCCTGGAATCCGTCGTGCGGCCGCCCGCTATTGAACAGGGTTTCAAAGGTCTCGCGATAGTCGCTCCGGGCGTCCTGGCATTCGCTGTCCGGAATGCTTCTCAGGCTTCGGCGGAGACGTCTCAGCAGACGTTCCAGGCCCTCAGGCAGCGGAACCGACCTGGCGGCGAAGGTCTTTGCCGCGGTTTCGAGAAACCCCGCCAGCTGTAACAATTCCGGACCCTCCAACACCATCCGTTGTTGTTCTTCGTTTGATTCTTCGGCAGTAATATTCGGCATATAGCCGCACCCGTTCAAGGCATCCACGAGTTGCTCGACGCGCGTAGACGGGTCGAGCGCTGCCGCTGTGGGTGAGAGTCGAACGCCGAGAAGGGATGAGATCTTGCTCTGAACGAAGAGTTCGTCCAGCAGTTCGGGCCGTTCACTGACGAGATAGCCGGACGCCTGCGCGATTTCAATTTCACCGTGTTTGCTTTCACACTCCCGGAGCAGGGCGTCCACCACCGACGGCAATCCGGTGGCGCTGTGGTCCCGAAGAAATGCTCTGAGTGAGGCGCCGTCCCAGCCCCTGCTCATGGCCATGTGAACGGATTGGGGAGATATCAGGAATTTTGCCAGGACGTCGACTTCCTTGAGTTCCGCTATGGAAAAGAGTCGGATGTACAGGGCGGATGGCAAATCCGGCGGAGAGAGAATCTCAAGATTTGGTTGCAGGACGAAATTTCCGTCGGTGCGGCCCGCGGTCTCTACCGACGTACTCTCAGGTTTTCGTCCGTTGAGAAGCGCTGCGCCCGGGCCGGTCAGTCTGAAGACTGCGGGGTGCCCCGGTTCGAGGGCCTCACCGAACGATTCAGGATTTCCCAGGCCGATCAGCCCCATCCATGTCAGCGCCGACACGAAGATGCGCCGCAGCAGTTCGTCCGCGCCGCCGCCGATCAGGTTCCGCCCGGACGGGGGACGTCCATCGAGATGTGCGAATGTCTCGGACCGGCGCGCCAGCAGGACGTAAAAATCCGGGTACGAGATCCAGCTGTTTTCGGGACAGCGGGCAAGGCAGTCGAGCAGGTCGCGGCGAAGGGCTTTCAGGGTGTCATTCCTGTTGCGGATGCGCGCGCCGGAACGTTCGGTGGTCCACTCGTTCCATCGATCGGATTCGCGCCAGAGTCTGAGTACGGCGTTTCGGATGTCATGGGGGCGGGAAAGCCGGTCGGCGGCGTCTTCCGCAAGCCGCCATATTCTCGCGTCGCAACGGATGAGTCCGGCGGATTCCGCGAACAGGAGCAGGAATTCGGAGTACCCCGGTTCCGCGTGTCCCCGGTAGTATTTACTGACGTCCCGAAGCCGGGCCCGGGATACGCCGCCGTGTTTGAGTGCGCGCGGCCTGCGCTGCTCGATGAACCCGAGAAGCGTGCAGAGATCGGGTACCAGGCAGGACGTCTGCTCCCGTGTTCGGGAGGGGTTCGGTCCGCTGCTTGCAACGACCGACTCGACCGTGTCCTCGATCCTGTCATCAAGGGCCTGAATCTCAGGCTTCAGGTCTGAAGCGAGTTGGAGGGGCGTATCTGCCAGGAGCCGATCCGTGGTGTGGAAAAACAAAGGCGTCTTCCAGACGATCTCGTCCAGTGCACGAAGCCCGCCCTCTCCCATGTCACACATGATTTCATCCTGGGTGATGGCATCCCTGGCCAGGACACGATCGAGGATGGCTCTCTTGGCTTCCGGCAGATCGATGATGTAGGCCTTCAGATGATCCGGATCCAACAACCGCTTGCGAACGGCGCGCGTCACAAAGACACGGCGGGAGTCTTCGAACGGGCAGCCCAGTTCTCTCGCAAAGTCGCGAAGCAGACCGACGGATCGAGATTGCATCACGCGGCGGAGCCGACCCTGGTTCCCGGCTCTCAGTGGGATTGCCTTGAGGACCGATTCCGGAATGCCGACCAGGCAATGGTCCGCCCCGAGTGTTTCGACGTCTTCGAAGACCAGACCGAGTTCGGAAACCGCGTCTTGCATGGTCTGGAAGCGGTGGGTGAATCCCGCGCCTAACTCGTCAATGGCATCTTCCTTGAGCAACTCGCCTCCCTCCTCGGCGAGACTGACGACGTACTCCCGATGTCCGGGCTGAAGCGCGTCGAGTCGTTCGCGGACCCGCGCCGGGTTGGAAAGGTGGCGACAAAGCTGGTCTATCAGCACCGCCTTGTTGGCGCCGCGGTGAATCGGGAGGTGTGTCGAAGCAGCGATGCGGTGGAGCCTGTCAGTGGACTGGTGGCTGAGGACGGCTCGCAATTTCATAAGGCACCGTTGGACGTTTCGTTGTCGAATCCGGAGCTGTGGGCAATAAATGAAAAAAACCGACTTTCACACGCCGGTCGTTCATCCCGACGCCCTGTACGGACATCGACGGCCAGAAGGGCGACCATCTTTCCGGAACAGGACGCTAAAGCAGTATATATTAATCAGTAAGCCTTGTCAAGCTGCAATGCCCGGGTCCGGCCTGAAGAGAAAAGAGACGGAATTAAGGCAGTCAGTTCGTATATTGTCGCGCCATTTTTACCGTTGTTGCGCGCGCAATAACGGAAATCACGCAGAGGACCGATGCGACGACTTCATGCCCGGCAGGTTGTGGCAAGGACGCTTTCGGCGGTATTCAGTCCCCCGCTGGCAGCGGCCGGCCTGTTGACGATGCTGATCTGGCGGCTCCCGGCGCCAACGATGCAACGCGCCGGCTGGCTGGGCGCCGGTTTGCTGTTTGCGACCTGTCTGCCCACGCTGTACGTGGGTCTTCTTGTCGCGCGCAGGGAGGTGGATGGATTCTATATTGCGGTGCGATCCCGCCGGCGGAAGCCGCTGCTGGTGAGTTCCGCGAGTTGCCTCGCGGGATTTGTCGTATTGTGGGCGACGGATGCGCCGCCGCTGATAAGCGGTTTTCTGCTCGGCTGTTTTTTCCTGGGGTTGGTTGCCGCCTGGACGACCGTGCGATGGAAGATCAGCCTGCACGCTGCGGGTGTGTGCGGCCCCCTGGCGATGCTGCATCTCTTGCTCGGACCTTCGTCCGTCTACTGGCTGCCGCTGCCGCTGGCGGTCTGTTGGGCGCGCGTTGTTATTGGCGCGCACTCGATGAGGCAGGTTGCAGCGGGGTGCGGGGTGGGCTTTGTCGTTGTTTGGGTTGTGGCCGCCATATATCTGGCCGCCTGAACCCTCGCAATTGCCTTCCGCCCGGATTCACCGGCATAAGCCCCGGACTGATAACCTCAACTCAACAAAGCAGCATCGCTGTTCCCGCGACAAGACCCTCCGAATCGGGCCGAAGAGGTCGTCGAAATGGACATTTTTCCGTTTACGTCCTGTGACCTGAAGGTTCCTGAAAATCCGACGTTTAATCGCCTGAAAAATGACGAATCAAGGTGAGGCGTTGAAGGATGAGCTATTCTGCATACACTTCCGTGTCCTGCCAGAACGTGATCCAGGCAAACCAGAACGCACCGTGCCCGGGTATCTGCTCCAGGACACTGTCTTTCAGGGGACCCGCGATGGCCCGGCCCTTCAAGTCCCATGTGGTCCCGGTTTCCCGGTCCCGCAACATGAAGGGATAGGTCTGCGACGTAGACGGGATCCTGTCGAAGTTCAGGGTCTGCCGTGCGTAGTTCCGGCTGAAGGCGGCGGCCATCCGTTCAGCGCCATACCATACCACCAGGAGGTCTCTCTCCGCCAGCGTGTCATTGATCACCGCCGCGTCGCCGAGGGCCGATGCGGGATATGCCTTCGCCTTTTCGATAAACCGAACCCCGAACGTGTGCTCCTTCGGCGAAAAGAGACTGGCGAGCGGATTGTCTTCAAGACGCGGAAACACCCGGAACCGCGGTGCGGACTCGGGATCGCGGTATAGTCCGTAGGGATATATATTATAATCACTTGCGTCAAAAGCGCCCGGTGTGTTTATACTGATGACGAATGTGTCGGGATAGAGCTGTTTCCAGTATCTCCAGGTGGTTTCGACGAATGGCGGCGTATTCAGGACCCATCCGGCCCGGACGCCCGAGATACCGGTATGGGTCATCTGGGGATAGCGAATCTGGTCGTCGTTCAGATCGTACATGATCAGGTTGTTGTTGAAGAGTTCACCGGATGCGCCGAATTTAAGCCGGTTGATCGCGCCCCCGCTCCAAGCCGCGAATACGATGCCGCTACCGGTGAGCGGCGAGAATGTGACCGCGATGGGCTGGCCTCCGATGCGGTCGTTGACGATCTGGTGGTACCACGCCATCTTGTGAGGATAGGCTTTGGAAATGCCGTTCAGGCGCACGCCGATAACCAGGTCTTCGTCGGACAGATACCGGGCCTCGGCCGAAGCGGCGGGAACAAACCGTGGGTCGATCAGTGCCCGCGTGGCGTCCGTGCGGTAAACCTGTTCGATTCTGTGGTGGGGAAACGTCAGCGGGTTGAGAAAATTTCGCCCTGTGAAGTCGACAGGCCTTGCGCTGCTCGTATCCGAATTTCCGCCGCCGTCGTCCTGCAGTACGGTCTTGAATGTCCGGCCGCCCGAGTTTTCGGATTCGTCGGTTGAATCGACGGGTGTTTCTCCGCCGCACCTGAAGACGCCAATGAGAATCAGGGTGAGGCAGAGGCCGAATGGAAATCGCGAAAATAAAGCAATCATGTCGATTTTCCATCGTCGCGGGTGCGAAATCGCCGGTCGCAGCAGGCCCTTTCACGGCCCCAACCTGCCCGGCAGTGCAAATGCCGGGCCGAACCTGGGGCAATTCGTCCTGCCGGGGCCTGCCTTACCGGAAGAACATCGATACGCCGACCGTCGCAACATGACGGTTGAAGCGATTGCCCTCTGTAAATAGCGCAACGTATGCGTAACGGGTGGTGAGTGCCGTCCGGTTGGAGAGTGCGCGCCGGAACCCGACGCCACCGCCGACTTCGCTTACGCCGGACCACCCCCAGTAGTCTCTGGCGGCGAATGCCTCCAGGAACGGCCAGGTGCGCCTGTCCACTCTCAGCGGAATGTTGAGCCGATAGAAGCCGGACAGCGAGGAGCCGAATCCGTCTTCGGCGGACGCGGGATATCCGGCTCTGGTCCGCAAGGGCGGCTGCGGTGTCTGGATGATTTCGGTTCGGTCGTCCCAGCGATTGTCAGCCCGGTTGCCGACCACAAAGGCGCCGCCGACCTGGTGCAGCCGGCTCAATGCAACCCCGATCGACACGCCGCCGTGGTAGACCACCGAACCGTCGGACAGACCGACCGACAGAATGGGGATGACCTCCAGACGGCCGGCGCGAATGGGATTCAGGGTCACGCCCGCTTCACTTTCGGGTTCTTCTCCCGGAAATATGTCGGCGTACGCGGGGCCCGCCCAGGCCAGCAAGCCGGCTGTCAGAAACACAACTGAGATTCTCATGGTAGGACTCCTTTCGTCTGGAGGAATTCGAACCGCTTCTCAGATACAACCCGGTATGGAGGCCCCCCTGACCAGCATGGCGTCGTTTTGTTCGTCCGGGCCCGTAAAACGGCACCTCGCGCTGACGTAGTGCGTGGCATATCCGCGCCGGCGCAGGTTGGTCTGATTCGGCCTGCTGCAGTGAAGAATCAGGCCATGATGAAAACTGCAACTACCCGCTTTCAACTCGATGGCCCGTTCTTCCGGCAGTCTGCCGTCGAGTGACATCTGTTCATAGTTCGCCCATTTCTCATTGGGGATGATTCCGAACCGGTGGGTGCCCGGCAGCATCCAGAGGCAACCGTTTTCCACGGTCGCGTCGTTCAGCGCGGCCCAGCAGGTGACCATATCGGGTGGATCGATTTGAAATCCGAGCGGCATGTCCTGATGGTAGGGCTGCCGGGAGCCGATCCTTGGGGGTTTCATGAACCACTGGTCCTGGTAGAGCTTCAGGTCCGGGCCGAGCAGGGACTCGATTACGTCCAGAACCTTCGGGTTGCGCGCATGGGCCTCGAATACGCTGTCGCAGAAAGCGAGATGGCTCATCTTTCGCAGAGAGTCCGCATAGGTGTCCGCCGCCGCTCTTCCCGCGTTAACCTCGGGTTCCAGCTGCAGACGCTGCTTTGAAACGTGCGGCGCACCGCCGCTGGCCACCCATTCGGCCCTTGCAAGCAGAACAGAGACTTCATCGGCGTCAAGCAGGTCCTCGACCACCAGCACCCCTTCATTCCGGAACCTGTTCACCTGGGTTTCCGAGAGTTTCATGCCATCCCCTTCTTTCTCCCTGATCCGGGTGCGATTTACCGGAAGCCCGGTCCCGTGCCGGTCTTGCACGGTCCGCCCGCGCGTTACCGTGCGCTGTCGATAACGCCGGGGTGCGAATTCCCGATATCCCGGACGTACCGGATCGGGACCGTCTATCTCGCGCCGGCACTGTTGTTCCGCGGAAATGGTCTTCCCGAATAAGAGAGACCGAGAACCGCCATCCATCCGGCCGGATAGTTCCGGCCGCCGACGGAGATGTTAACGGCCGTCTCCACCGTAAACCCGCGCAAAGGTCCCAGGTTGATTAGCGGAGAAACATAAGTAATACGCTTGACGTCGGAGTGGATCCTGGTACCGAAGACGGTAGCAGCCTTGCCCCGGATGCCATGGATCCTGATTCCGAACAGCGCGAACCGGCGCACCTTGAAGCCGCCTTCCGCGATGAAGAACCATTCGTCGCCGGGGTCGCGGTCGATTTCATCGTTTCTGAGGCGTATCCGGTAACCGACGTCCGAACCGACGTATGCCGGGACCGGCCAGAAGGACCGGCCCAATTGAACGACAGCGTCGAAATCCCACTGTCCTTCACCGACGGGAATCAGCCCGTCTTCGTTCACGAATTCGCCGGTCGGCGCCTTGAAACCTACTCTGATCGCGCCCACGGTGCGCCGGTTCAACAGCTTGACTTTCAGGAACCCGCGGATATCTCCGAACCCGGTTGCTCTCCGAGGTTCGCCGAAGCCGGTAAGGAGGGCGGCGTCCTGATATTCCTGTCGGAAGAAGGGTACCTGTATTCCGACATCCACTCTGTCCGTCGTACCGTAGAAGAGATCGAAAAACAGGGCGCGGGAACGATACCTGCCGTCAAATCGATACCTGGCGCGGTTTCCTTCGTGGTACACCCTTCCGAGGTCCGGCCCTCGTCCCGATCCGGCGGCGCCGACGTATTCTTCGTGGGTGGTCTGACCCAGAAAGGCGACCTTGCACCAGACGTGATTCCTGGGCAGCGTCCAGGCCCCCGCGATCACACTGTTGGGAACATGGCAGACGAAGACCGAGAAAAGGGCGGCCGCAAGCCGCCTGTGGCGCAATGGGGTCATGGTACGGACCGCGGGTCGGGACCGGGACGCGTGAATGTCCTCATCGATGCCGGTTTTGCGGAAATGGCCAATTGTACATCCGTCCGGACATGGCGCACCGGGTATTCTGTATACGACGGTCAGGGCGAGTAGACGCCGGTGTCCTGCCAGAAGGTCGCCCAGGCGAACCAGAATGCGTTGTGTGCGGGAATCTGATAAAGCTGGCTGCCTCTGAGCTCACCCGCCAGTGCCTGCCCCAGGAGGTTCCAGGTCGTGCCGGTCTCCCGGTCTTTCAGCATAAAGGTGAACCGCCGGTCCGAAGATGGCACATTTTCGAAGGTCAGTGTCCGATTGCCCACGTCCCGACGGAAGGGCAGCGCCATCCGTGCCCCGGCGTCGTAGACCACGAGGACGTTTTCGTCTGAGATCCGATCGTTGATTACGGCCAGATCGTCGCCCATTCGGGAAAAGGGGTAGGCCTTTGCGACGTTCCCCAATCGAACGCCCAGTACGATTTCCTTCGGGGGAAAATCGAAGATGATGGGATTGTCGTCCGGTTCCGGAAACAGGGGGAACAGCGGCGCCGATGCCGGGTTTCGGTAGCCGGTGTAAGGATACGTTGTATAACGTTCCGTGCGGAAGGTTCCCCTCGACGCGGAACTGACGACCAGTGTGCCGGGGTACAGGCGTTTCCAGTTGCCCCACGTGGTTTCGACCACGGGAATCAGCTTGAGTTCGTTTTCGGTACCGAATCCTTTAATGCCGATATGCGTCATCTGCGGGTAGAGAGTGTCGTCATGCCGGCGGTCGTACATGACCAGGTTGTTATTGAACAGCAGCCCGGATACGCCGAACTCCAGACGCTCGTCGTCCTCTCCCTGGCCGTCGAACACCATTCCTGTGCCCGTGAGCGGGCACAGCGTGACGACCACGTGCCGGTCGCCGGTAGCGTCGTTGACGATTTCATGGTGCCAGCCGATATTGTGCGGGTAGGCCTTGGCGATGCCGTTGATGTAGAGGCCAAGTACGAGATCCTCGTCGTTCAGGTACGAGGCATCGGCGGACCGCTCCCGGACAAAGTCCGGATCCGTAAGCGCGGGAATGCCGTCTTTGGCCACGCCGCCGCTGACCACGTGATTCATGGGAAAACGCGAGACGTCCAGGAAGTTCTTCGACGGCGGCGCCGTGATCCTGTCGGCCTGGCCGTTGCCTTCCGTTCCCGTTGGAGGCGCCGGAGGGGAGGGATTCTTCCCGCCGCAAGCCGCGAATGCGCCGGCGATCAGGAACGGACACGCGAAATGGCGGAGACGGATCATATCGTGCCGGTTCGACGTTGGGATGGTGTCAATGAATGGCCGTGAGTCGCGCGGGTTCAACGGACGTCGTCGCGCCTCTCTGCATGAAATCTAAGCAGATTGCACCGGAAAAAAAAGTACATTAAGCGGCAGGATCCCGTTTTTTCGTGGCCGGTGCCGGCGATGAACATCCGCCGCGGGTCAGACGGCCTCGTACCGGCGGACAATCCTCTGTCGCGTCGACGGGCCGGGAAACTTCGCATAGTTCTTGCTTTTGCATCGATCCATGTCTAAATTATCTATACATTTGGTCACTGTTTTTCGGCTGTGTAACGTTCACGAGGTCGACGATGACGAGATTCCGGGTTCAGGCGCCGTTTGAACCGGCGGGCGACCAGCCGGAAGCCATCGACGAATTGCGCGAGGGTGTCCGGAGAGGCGACCGTTTTCAGACGCTCATGGGGGCGACCGGCACCGGCAAGACGTTTACGATTTCGAAGGTTATCGAGGCGGTACAGATGCCGACCCTGGTGATCTCGCACAACAAAACGCTGGCAGCTCAGCTATTCGGCGAATTCAAGACGTTCTTTCCGGACAACGCCGTGGAATATTTCATTTCCTATTACGACTATTATCAGCCTGAGGCGTATAAGCCGGTCACCGATACGTTTATCGAAAAGGAAGCGGATATCAACGATGAGATCAACCGGCTTCGCCTGCGTGCGACAAGCGCGTTGATGGAACGACAGGACGTGATTATCGTGGCCAGCGTATCCTGCATTTACGGCATCGGCAATCCCGAGGAGTACGAGGCTATGCACGTCATGATCGACCGGGGGGACATGCTGGACCGGGACGAACTGCTTCGCCGACTGGTGGATATTCACTATACGCGGAACGACGTGGACTTCGGTCCGGGTACCTTCAGGGTACGCGGGGACGTCGTGGAGATCTATCGCCCGGATCGGGACGAACCGGTGCGCGTGGAGTTTTTCGGAGACGAGGTGGACGCGATCAGTGTGGTGCAGCCGGTGACCGGCGAGGTGCTGGATACGCAGGAACGGGCGGCGATTTACCCGGCGCGGCACTTCGTGACCAGCGGCGAGCGGATCGAACGGGCGATCGTGCAGATCGAGGTTGACATGGCCGCGCAGCTGGAAGCATTCAAGAACCAGGGAAAACTCCTGGAAGCCCAGCGGCTGGAGACACGCACGCGGTACGACATCGAGATGATGCGAGAGATCGGCTACTGCGCGGGAATCGAGAATTATTCGAGATATATCGACGGGCGGGAACCCGGTCAGCCGCCTCACGTGCTGCTTGATTATTTTCCGGAGGAATTCCTGATTGTGATTGACGAGTCGCATGTGACGCTGCCGCAGGTCCGGGGGATGTGGAACGCCGATCGATCGCGAAAGACGACGCTGGTCGAACACGGATTCAGGCTGCCCGCCGCGCTGGACAACCGCCCGCTCTATTTCGAGGAATTCGAAGGCAAGATGCAAACGGCGGTCTTTATGTCCGCCACGCCCGCGGACTACGAACTGGAAAAGTCAGAGGGCATTGTCGTCGAGCAGATTATAAGGCCTACCGGCGTTCTGGACCCCGAGATGCTGGTGCGTCCGGTCCGCGGGCAGGTGGACGATCTGATCGACGAGGTCCGCGATCGGGTCGGCCGGAAGGAACGGGTGCTGGTGACCACGCTGACCAAGAGAATGTCGGAGGACCTGGCCGAATACATGCGCGACCTGGGGATCCGTGCCCGCTATATGCATTCGGAAATCGACTCACTGGAGCGCGTTGAGATCGTGAGGGGATTGCGGCTGGGTGAATTCGACGTTCTGGTGGGGGTGAATCTGCTGCGGGAGGGACTGGATCTGCCGGAGGTATCCCTGGTCGCGATTCTGGATGCGGATAAAGAAGGCTTCCTGCGCTCGACGCGTTCCCTGATTCAGACGGCGGGCCGGGCGGCCAGAAACCTGGCCGGCAAGGTCGTCCTATACGCGGACGAAGTCACGGATTCCATGAGGCGGGCGATCGAGGAAACCAGTCGCAGGCGTCAGGTACAGCAGGCGTACAACGAGCGGCACGGTGTCGCGCCGCAGACGGTCTACAAGAGCAGGGACGAGATCCTGCAGGCCACGACGGTCGCCGACACCAGGCAGGAGGAGGTACCGCTTGCCGCGGAAGAGACGTCCGGGTACGAGGCCGGCGCGAATCTGGTCGACGTCATCGCGGATCTCGAAGATAAAATGGCCAGGGCCGCTGCGGAACTGGCATTCGAACGGGCGGCCGAATACCGGGACGAAATCACCAGGCTGAAAGCCGGATTGAAGAGGGTCTCGGACGGCGCCGCACAGGCGTGATGGCATGGCGAACCTGACGGAATGGGACGGCATCGACCGTGTCGTGGACGCGGCGATCCAGGAAGACGTCGGCGCAGGCGACATTTCGACCGCATGGACGGTGCGCGAGGCGGTTCAGGCGCGGGCATTGCTGATTGCGAGGTCGGCGGGTGTGGTCGCGGGCCTGGCTGTGGCGGAGCGGGTATTTCGGCGGGTCGATTCACGAATCCGGTTCGCGCCGCGGATCGATGACGGCGCGCGCGTTGAAGGCGAGGATGTCCTGGCGGACGTCGCGGGTCCCGCCCGGGGCATTCTCACGGCCGAGCGGACGGCGCTGAATTTTCTCCAGCGGATGTCCGGGATTGCAACGACGACGGCAGCCTACGTGTCCGCCGTCGGCGGGACCGGCGTGCGGATTCTGGATACCCGGAAGACGGCCCCCGGGCTCCGGATGCTGGACAAGTATGCGGTTGCCGCGGGGGGTGGATCGAACCACCGGCTGGGACTCCACGATATGGTGCTCCTCAAGGAAAACCATATTGAAGCGGCGGACGGCATCGGTCCGGCGGTGGCCGCGGTGAAGTCGGCGATGGCCCGGTCCGGAAGGACGGTAATGATCGAAGTGGAGGTGAAAACACTGCGCGAACTGGACGACGCGCTGGCTTCGGGCGTGGACCGGGTGTTGCTGGACAATATGGATCTGGACACCACGCGGCTCGCGGTGGCGACGGCGAAGGCCTTCGGGTCGGAGAGCCCCGCTCTTGAAGCATCCGGCAACGTCACACTCGAAACCGTTCGAGCCCTGGCTGAGACCGGCGTCGACCTGATCTCTGTGGGCGCGTTGACGCATTCGACGACTTCAATGGATTTGAGCCTGCTGTTCCAATGAGCGGAAAATGTCCTGATTCTTCCGCGGGAGCATCCCCGTGCAACGGGGGTGTCGCGACCCCCATTTCATATCGCGTACTCGAAGCGCTTGGCGGACAACGGGCCCGGCGCGCACCGGTCGAAAGTCTGGCCGAAAGGCTGTCTTGCAAGCCGGACGATATCCGCGTCGCCATAGACGCGATCCGGCGCCTCGGGTATTCGGTTTCGGATCGACCGGGCGCAGGGTTCCGCCTGGACACCCGCGCGGACGTCATCGTCCGGTCCGACCTTCTCCGACGCCTGAGGACCCGTGCGCTGGGTCGTTCTCCCGTTTGCTTCCTGGAGTTGGAGTCTACAAATGCGCTCGGCATGCGAGCCGCGCTCGCCGGCGCACGGCACGGAACGGCGGTTGTTGCGGAACATCAGACGGCCGGGCGCGGGCGACTCGGCAGAGCGTGGTTTTCGCCGCCCGGGGTGGGACTCTGGTTTTCACTCATTCTCCGTTACGAACTGGAAATTTCACGCGCCTGGATGCTTACGCTTGGCGCCGCCGCCGGCGTCGCAGAAGCCGTCGAGGCTTCCACCGGCGCATGCCCCGAGGTCCGCTGGCCGAACGACCTCTACCTGAACGGCCGCAAGCTGGCGGGCATCCTTACGGAGGCGAGGGTCGGCGTTGGAGGACTGCGTTTCGCCGTTCTCGGGGTCGGCATCAATGTCAACCACGAAGCGGTGGATTTTCCCGGCGGTCTGCAGGATACCGCGACGTCACTTCGGTGCGGCACGGGCCGGGAACACGGTCGGACGAGACTCCTGGCGGAGATCTTTCTGTCGCTCGAGCGGACCTATAACGGCCTCGACGCCGAGAGGATCAGGGCCGCGTGGAAGTGCAGAGCCCGGATGCTTGGCGGGCCGGTTCGCGTGAAGACGGCCGAGGGGCCGGTCAGCGGCGTGGCGGAGGACGTGGACACCGACGGCGCCCTCCTGGTACGGGATGTCGATGGCGGGACCACGAGGGTTACGATGGGCGACGTGGGAGGCGAAGCAACGCGTTAGCCAGGCGCCGCAGGTGAATTCCCGCCTGTAAGCGCAGGGTTTCCCGGCCGTTTGCCTAAAACCGGGGTATCGAGTGTTTCTCGCGATAGACATCGGGAATTCCAGTATCGGCTGCGCCGTATTCGACGGCAGCGGCATGCGGACTCGCTGGTTCATGGATACGGATACCGGGCTGAGCAGCGCGGACTACACGTCGCGCCTCGACACGGGGTTCGAACAGGCGGGCATTGAAATCCGGGCGCTGGACGGGGCGATCGCGTCGTCGGTGGTTCGTGGCATGACACCCGTGATGAGCCGGGCGGTCCGGGCGCTGTCCGGGCGCCGGCTGATCGAGGCCGATCCCGGAACCGATCCCGGAATCGACATCGCGGCGCCCCGGCCCGAGGCCGTGGGCGTCGACCGGCTTCTGGCGGCAGGGGCGGCTTTCCGGCGGGTCCGCGGCGCCGCCATTGTGGTCGATGCCGGAACCGCTCTCACGGTCGATCTGGTCTCAGCCGGAGGGTGCTTCCTGGGCGGCACGATCGCGCCGGGCCTGAGGGCCATGGCGAATGTGCTCTCGTCGGGGACCAGTTTGCTGCCGGAGGTGAAACTCGAAGCGCCGCCATCTGCGTTGGGGCGGGATACACGGGAGTGCATTCGGGCGGGGGTGGTTTTCGGGGCAGCCGGAGCCGTAGACCGTTTGGTGGAAGAACTGATTGCCGCCGTGGACGCGGCGCCGCGTGTCCTCCTCACCGGCGGAGACGCGCCGTTCCTCTCGCCTTATCTGAGATCGCCGCACGATTCCGAGCCGGACCTCGTGCTGCATGGATTGGCATACGCGTTCAGGAGACGGAATCACGCCAGGTAGGATCGAGCCAGGACCGAAAAATCATACAAATCCCGCGAACGGCGACGCCTGTAGCGGGATTTTTGCGTACGCATACGTTGGAACGCACCGTTTTTCCGCGCCCGTCTATGAATTCGCGCTCCAATCGGATTCCGAGCCAGCCGACTCGACCAGGGATTTCAGGGTTCTCAGGTTGCGTTCCGCGGTCGATACCGCGTCTTCCAACGGAGGCGTCTCAAAGACGAGCGGGCCGCTGTATTCCACGTCGACCAACGCTTTCAGGCAGGCCTTGAGGTCGATGTCGCCTTCGCCGACGTAACACGGCGTCCTGTCTTTTCGCGGGTCTTTGATGTGGACCTGTACGATCCGGTCGCCCAGGCAGTGGATATCGGTGACCGAGTTGCTGCCGAGCATCTGCGCGTTGCCGACGTCGAAGTAAGCCCCCACGTACGGATTGTCCACCGCTTCGATCAGTTCCCGCATCTGTTCACCGGTAACGACGTGGCTGCGCCCCACGTTTTCCAGGCCGATGTAGATGCCCATGCCGGCCGCCTGCGCGGCGACGGCCCTGCTCTCGTACGCCCAACGATGGGCGGCTTCTTCGGCGGGCAACGCCAGCGGATTGGTGACGGGGATGAGTATGGTGCCGATGCCCAAAGCCTTGCAGGCGTGTATGGCGTGAAACGCGATCTGTTTGGCCATGAAGCGGTTCGCGACGTCCGGGTCTGCAAAGGAATACTGCCAGAACGTGTGCAGGCAGAGGGAGAAGATGGGTATGCCCGCGGATTCGGCGCGCTGCCCCAGGGCTTCGATCCCTCCCTCAATCCAGAGGTCTGAGGCGCGATAGGTGTTGCCCCGGATGCCCAGTTCGACGCCGTCGTAGCCGAGCGCTTTCGCTTTCGGGAACACATCCACCCAGTCCGAACGAAGAACGTCTTCCAGAATACCGAATTTGAACCGGTTCATTGCTTCCTTTCAGTTATCGATCGATCCATTTTCCGAAGAGATCCAACGTCCGTTATACGAGGTGACGTGGTCCGCGGATCGCGCGCGGGGACCGCGGTTCGCCAAACCTCGACTCGTAGCAGACGGAACGGACCACGGAGTGGTCCGGACCGTGCGACGCCACTGTGTTTCGCTAAAGTACAAAAGGTCCGGAGTCCTGTCAACAGGATCGTGAATTTGCATAAGTCCGGTGTCTCGCGGCCTCTTCCACCGTCCTTTGTTGCCCGTTTGGCGTGAAGGCGGGTTCGCGTACGCGCCGGACGGATTTCCGGTGGCGCCGCCGGGACCGGCTACCGGCATCGGGAGACGTTCATTCGGTTTGACATCGGGTGGCGGCCGGGGTATTATAGTTCGATTTCTGCGGAGGCCCGACAATGAAGACTGCACTGTGTACCATTGCCTTTAAAGACCGGCCGTTCAAGGACGTCCTGGATCTCGCGGTCCGGGCCGGTTTCGACGGCGTCGAACCATGGGGCAAACCGGACCACATGCCCGGCAGCTATAGCGCGTCCGACAACCGGCGCATTGCCGCGGCGATTCGGGCGAGAGGGCTGGAGGTGTCGCAATACGGGTCCTACATCAATCCGGTCGCCGGCGATTTTGCGCGTGAGGTGTCGGAAGGGTTGGACACCGCATCGGATCTGGGGACGGAGACGATCCGCGTGTGGGCCGGGTCCTGCGGCTCGGCGGAAGCGACGGATGAGGACTGGCGGACCGCGATCCGGGGATTCCGCCGTTTCGCAGACATGGCGGCGGACCGGGGGATGCGTCTGGCCGTGGAGATGCATCTGGGGTACCTGTCCGATACCGCGTGGGGCAGCCTGCGCCTGGTCGAAGGCGTGGACCGGCCCAATTTTCTGCTGAATTTCCAGCCGATGTATACGGACGGCGCCGACCGGGTGATTTCGGTGGCGCGGCAGGTTGCGCCTCGGGTGGTTACGGTGCACGCGCAAAACTATACCGCTCCCGGGCGGAACGAACGCAGCCTGATTTCCGCGGGTTACGTGGACTATCCCGCGGTCGTCGGGGAACTCTCGGCGGCGGGTTTCGACGGATTTCTGGAGGTCGAGTTTGTCAGGGACGACGACCCCGAGGCCGCGCTGATGGCGGATGCCGCGTTTCTGCGCGTGTTGTGTGGGAAAACGGATGCAAAGTGAGCTTCCATAACAGGAGGTCGGTCAATGGAATATCTGCTGGCGGGTCTTGCGTTTGTCTTGGTTTTGTTGACGGTGGATGCTGCATTTGCCGGAGGTCGACCGAGCTATACCATCTACCGGGCCGGGACCCCGATTGCGGTCGACGGTCGGCTGGACGAGCCCGCGTGGGTGGCTGCGCCCGACGTAGGCGCATTCGTGTTCCCGTGGTACAGCGACGGCAGGCAGGAACAGACGGTGGCAAAGATGCTCTGGGACGAGACGCATCTCTACGTGGCATATATCTGCGAAGACTCCCACATCTGGGCGGACCACACCGAGCGCAACAGCGACGTGTACGACGACGACTGCGTGGAGGTGTTTACGGCGCCGGATCCGGATCTGCCGCACGTCTACTTCAATATCGAAATGAATGTGCTGAGTATTTTTCTGGACCGGTTCAATCCCAGGGGTGCGGGCGAAGTCGTCGATACGGGATGGCGGGTGCAGGGACTTCAGGTTTCGACGTTTATCTCGGGCACGTTGAACGACGACACGGATACCGATTCGTACTGGGTCCTCGAGGCGGCCATTCCGTTCGAGAATTTCGCCGGCGTCGCGAAGAACACGCCCCCCACGCCGGGCGACGTCTGGCACCTGAACCTGAACCGGCTTGGCGGCAGAACCAACGCGCAGTTCAGCCAGTGGTCCGCCAGCCGGACGCCCGAGCCGCAGTTCCACGCGCCGGATGATTTCGGCCGGGTCACGTTCTCCGATGCGGCGAGTCCGTTCTGGAAACGATAGCGAATGAATGGCGCGGTCAGGCTACCGGCAGGAAGCCGAATCCGGAGTTAAAGAGGAGAACGCTCGATGGCTGACGGGAGCGATGCAGTAGGCTTTCATCGGGACGCACTGGTGATCGATTCACACAACGACGCGATTGTCAATCATATTCGCCGGGGGAATCTGGGGTTTTCAGGCAATCCGCCAACGGACGGGGATCGACGGAACGGAACGGTCGCGTATTTCAGAGGGCGTCTGGACCGGCAGGCCCTGGAAGCACCGGTACAGATCGATTTTGTCAAGATGCGCGAGGGGGGCCTGGACGCCGCGTTCTTCGCCGTGGACGTAACCCTCGCCCTGAAGAACCATCTGACCTATGCGCTCGACGCCGCAGGGTTCTTCGACTCTGAACTGGCAGCACACGGAGCCGAAGTGGTCCTGGCGAAGTCCGCCGGAGACATTGTGCGCGCAAAACAGGAAGGCAAACTGGCGGTCGTGCTGGCGATCGAGAACAGCGACGGGGTGGAGGGAAGCGTGAACGTGCTGCGCATGCTGCACCGGATCGGCGTCCGTTCGATCGGCCTGACGCACGATGTCAGCAGTCTGGCCGCGGACGGCAATGCCGAGGCGCGAAGCCGCGGCGGACTGACGCGCTTCGGCGTTCGGCTCGTGGAGGAGATGAACGGCCTCGGCATGCTGGTGGACGTGTCCCACGTCAGCGAGGCCGGGTTCTGGGACGTGATGGACGTCGCACGAAAACCGGTGATCGCGTCGCACAGCAACTGCAAGGCGTTGTGCGACCACCCGAGGAACCTGAGTAACGAACAGATCAGGGCGCTTGCGAAGAACGGAGGGACGATGGGCGTGACGTTCGTGCCGCGTTTCGTGGATTCGACAAGGCCCACGCTACCGCGTCTCCTCGACCACGTGGACCATGCCGTGCAGTTGGCGGGCGTGGAGCACGTAGGCATCGGTTCGGATTTCGACGGCGGCGGCACGCTGCTGGACGATGCGACGTCATTTCCCCGAATTACCGAGGGATTGCTGGCCAGGGGTTTTTCGGCGGTCGATGTTCGAAAGATCCTCGGCAAGAATCATCTGAGGGTGATGAGCGAAGCCATCGGTAGCTGAATGCACCCCATGACCGTGGGACTGGGCCAGCGAGCAGATTGCGCTCGGGTGTTTCACGACGGGTCCCGTCGGCGTGCCGCTACCCGATGGACGGCACGTCGATTTTCTTTTTCCGGTCGATGGATTTCTCAAGCGCTTCCAGGACGGCAACCGGCATGAGCATCGACTCGCGCGTTTCGTCGGTAACCCCGGTCTTGAACATGTCGCAGAAGGCCTCTGCGCCGCCCAGGTATGGGTTTTCGTCGTACCCGATCGCGCGGTCGACCCGCCCCTTTTCGCAGATGACCGACACGTGAAAGGCGCTGTGCCCTTCGGTGAAGAGATTGAGCGTGGAGACGGCGCCGCTGGACGAATACAGAGTGCCGGTATGGTTCTTCTCACCCAGGTTGACCTGCGCGTGGGTGACGTCGTTGTCGAGCAGGCGCACGGCCATATCCACCTGGTGGATGCCGTAGAAGAAAACACCGCCCCACTCGGATTCGATGTCGCACGGTCCGGTCGTGATGACGGAAACAACCCTACCCAGCCCGGCGATGTCCTGCTTGAGCTGGCTGAAGGACGCTTGTCTGGGCAGCACCGAAAAGGAGCAGACGGGGACATCCAGCTCCGCCGCGCGGTCGAGGAATCGTCTGCCCTCCGAGACGCGGTAGCAGAACGGTTTGTCGACGAAGACGGGAATACCGGCCTCGATGAGCGGCCAGACCGCGGGCAGATGGTATTTCGCGTCGCGATGATCCACGCACGCGGCGTCCACGTGACCGATCATATCTTCGGGGTTTTCGACGATATTCGGAATCTGTCCCCGATCCTGGGCGTCTTTGGCGTACCGGGCGGCTTCACCCCAGACGTGGGTGACGCGGCAGCCCGGTACTTTTTTGTCGATGTTCAACGTTTTCGAGATGGCGACGGTGTGGCTGTTTTCCGCGCCGACGATTCCTATATTGAGCATTCGGGTCCTCCTGATTTGGGACTGCGTTCGGGGCGTTCGTTCGTCGACTGACGAAACATCTGTGCTGACGGTCCGGACGTCAGGGCCTGGCGGGCGTGCCGTCGGGCAGGCGGGCCTGCGTCCAGCCGATGATCTCGTCCTGGCAGGGATATCTGGCGGCGAGTTCCTCGTCGACGTCGATTCCGAGGCCGGGTCCGTCGCCGGGAACCATGTAACCGTTCCTGACTTCCGGGGTTCCGGGGAAGATTTCGTACACGTGTTCGTCAAATCGGCACCACTCCTGGATGCCGAAGTTGGGCGCCCATAGATCCAGGTGCAGATTCGCGGCGTGGCCGACGGGCGAAACGTCGCCCGGACCGTGCCACGCGGTGCGGATGCCGTACATGTCCGCAAGAATCGCGACGTTTCGGGCGGGCGTCAGGCCGCCCATCTGGCTGATGTGCATTCGGACGAAGTCGATCAGCCGGTCCTGCACGAGCGGGGTCCACTCCCGCGGGTGGTTGAAAAGCTCCCCCATGGCGATGGGCGTGGCGCATTGCCGGCGGATGTTGCGGAACCACTCGAGGTCTTCCGGCGCCAGCGGGTCCTCCAGGAAGAAAAGCTTGAAGGGTTCCGCGTCTTTCGCGAATTGAACCGCGTCGATCGGCACGAGGCGCTCGTGAACGTCGTGGAGGAGTTCGAGGTGCGCGGCGGTGTTCGCACGGACGTGTCCGATCATGTCGAGGACCCCGCGAGCGTATTCCCGAGGGTCATAATACGCGCCGTCCTGCGCGCCTTCCGGACCGCGGAGGCGGGACGTCCTGCCGCCGTAACCCCCCATCTGAACGCGGATGTGCTGGTAGCCCTGTTCCTGGAATTTCAGGACGTTGGTCAGGACTTCCTCCTTGTCGAGGCCGTCGGCGTGCGCGTAACAGGCCGCGGCTTCGCGGCATTTGCCGCCCAGGAGCTGGTACACGGGCATGCCGGCGCGTTTGCCCTTGATGTCCCACAGGGCGATGTCGACGCCCGATATCGCGTTGTTGAGTACCGGTCCGTTGCGCCAGTAACCGTTGACCATATTCATCTGCCAGATGTCTTCGATACGGTCCACGTCCCGGCCGATGAGGAAGGGTTTCAGGTGTTTCTCGAGGGCGGTGTGGACGGCGCGGAAACGCTGGGTGAACGTGGCGCATCCGAGGCCGTACAGGCCCGGCTCGGACGTCAGGACTTTGACCACGATCAGGCGCGATCCCGCCGGCTGGGTGAGGACGGTCCTGACGTCGCGGATGGTTACGGGCACGAATGACTCCGGGGCAATGAAGATGGACAGGACGTCTAATCCGCTGTCCGGCCCTCTTTAATAAGGTTTGTACGGTGGAATGTCCACGGATATTTTCAGGCGTGGCCGGGGATCGGCGCCGGGCCGGTCCCGCCTTCGATCGGTCCGGTCCTGAAGCGGACTACAGCCGTCCTTCTTTCTGCAGGATGTCTCCGGCGATCGCGTAGGTCGTGCCGTGCATACCGATCACCACGAGGCCCAGGCCCTCGGCCAGGTAACCGCCGGGGTATAAATCGGGTATCGTCGTGGACTCGTAGTTGTGGGGATGCGTGGGCAGTTGGTGCACCTGGAAGCGGTAATTGTCGTATTTGTCCACCGGACGAAGCGGTGGAAATCCTTCGAAAAGCGAGTAATCCGCGATGCCGCCGATTTCCAGGATGGCGTGGTCGATCTCCAGTGTTTCTCGGGAGCCATTGCGGCCAAGTGTGGCAATGCCGCTGGAATCCGCCTGCTCGAAACCGAGAACCCGGGTCTCGTAATGAGTATTCAGCCGGGGAGACCGGCTTTCCATGATATCGGCGATGCGCGCGTAGTAGGGCAGGCCGTCGCGGCTGTCCGATATGAGGCGCCAGTGTCGTTCGAAGGGCTGGCGCATCACGTAGTGGACCTGTTTGCCGGCGTCGTGCAGTTCGGTCGCGGCCCAATCCGCGGATCGGCCGCCTCCCACGACAAGAATGCGCTCTCCCGGATAGCGTTCGGGTTGATCGTAGCCCGAGGATACGAACGGGAGGTGTTCGCCCGGCGCTCCGAGTTCGCGCAGAATGCAGCGCTGTCCCGCCGCGTAGACCAGGTACTTGCAGGTGTAACGACGGGTGACATCCGTACCCGCGGCGCTGGATGTAAGCAGAAAACCGGCGTCGTGGGGCTCGATGCGGGTCACGCATTCGTTTGTGCGAATGCGGTCGGCGACTTCGAAACGGCCCGGCACGGCGTGGTAGTAGTCGAGGAGGTGACGTTTGGCGATCAGAGCGTTGACGTCGAGATCGACCCCTCGTTCGCGGCAGTGCCGGTCGAGAGGATGGAAGGCGAATTCCATCCATTGCCCGGGCGACAGCGTGAGCATGTTCTTTGGCACATTGTTCCACACGCCGCCGACCTCTTCCCGGGTGATGAGCAGGACGTCGACGGGTTCGCGGCGGCGGAACTGCAGGGCGATCTCCCGTTCGCCGCGAAACTTCAATCCGGGATGGTGCAGCAGGCGGAACAGGTCCACGGGCCGGATGCCTGCGTTCACCACAGCTCTGAAATCGAGGCCGAGCAGCGTGCCGCTTTCGCCGCGAAGGGCGCGGTCGACCTGCTCGTACCGATTGCGGAAGAGGTCTCCGCCGCGATAATAAGGATGCCATCCGCCCAGTACAACGGCCAACGGCAGCCCGGCAGGGCCGCCGCCCACGATGATAACGGTATGGTGTTCGGGTATGGCCATGGGTTCTCCGGGACTGCGGTCGGTCGGCAGGCCGGTCGCCGCCGGACGTCGTCCGTGGGACGCACACGAAGGTCCGGACGCCTGTCTGCCGGCCAGGCAGGCAGCCCGGATGGACTTTATCAGCAGGCTGTTAAGGTACGGCCCTTTACGAGCGGTGTTGACCTTGACTTCAGCCGTTGAATACCGTATGATGGGTCACCTGAAAGCGCGGCTGAAAAGTAGATCTGATGCCGTGTGGAGTCAAGCCGAATATCGTCAATGAGACCGGGAGAAGCCGATGCCGGACGAACGTCAACTGGATGTAGGAGAGATTCGGGCGCAGGACCGCGCGCACGTGTGGCATCCGATGGTACAGCACCGGACTCTGGAACACCGGGACCTGATGGTGGTCCACAAGGGTAAGGGAACCACGGTCGTGGACGCGGAGGGCCGGGAGTTCCTGGATGCTTACTCGGGCCTCTGGAACGTCAACGTCGGATACGGCCGCCGGGAGATTGCGGAAGCCGTATATGAACAGATGCTGCAGCTTTCGTATTATCCGCATCTGCACGTCAATCTGCCCGCCGCGAAGCTGGCATCCAGGCTGGCTGATCTGCTGCCCGGTGATCTGAACCATCTCTTCTTTTCCAACAGCGGCTCCGAAGCGAACGAGACCGCGCTGAAGATCGCCAGGCAGTACGGCCGGCAGAAATTTCCGGGCGAGAACCGCTTCAAGGTGATTGCGAGATACCAGGGTTACCACGGTTTCACTTTTGGCGCGATGTCTGCGACGGGACAGGTTGCCAGGCGGGCCAGTTTCGAGCCGCTGATGCCTGGCTTTTTGCACGTGAATCCGCCCTGGTCTTTTCGCTTCGGGAATAAACTGACCTATCCCGACGGCGGTGTGGCCTGTGCGAACGAGGTCGAAGAGGTCATTGTCCGTGAGGACCCCACAACGGTTGCGGCGGTCATTGCCGAGCCGATCATCGGCGGCGGCGGTGTGATCGTCCCGCCGGACCGGTACCTGCCGCGCCTTCGTGAAATCTGTGACCGATACGGCGTGCTGCTGATCCTCGACGAAGTGATTACGGGATTCGGCCGTACCGGCAGACTGTTCGCATCGGAGCACTGGGGTGTGGTCCCGGACATGATGACCATGGCGAAAGGCGTGTCCAGCGGATACCTGCCCCTCGGTGCATGCGCGGTGACGCCGGAGGTGTTTGAAACCTTCATGGGCGAACCCGGTGAGCATCGGGAATTCTCCTCGGTATCCACCTACGGCGGTCATCCGGTCTGCTGTACGGCGGCCCTGGCGAATCTGGACATTCTGACGGCCGAACGACTCTGGGAGAATTCGGCGGAAGTTGGCGCTTACCTTCTGGATGCGCTGGAACGACTGGATTCTCCGTTCATCGGCGAAGTGCGGGGCAAGGGACTGATGATCGCCGTCGAACTGGCGGCGGAAAATGGAGACATGCTGGACTCGGACCGTGTCGCGGCGGTCCAGGCCGGCATCCTTGAACAGGGCGTGATCGTGGGACGCATGAGCCACGTGATGCAAGGCCCGGAGAGTATTTTCTTCCTGGCGCCGCCCCTGATCCTGACCCGGCGTGAAGCGGACCGGATTGTGTCGGCGTTCGATACAGGTCTCAAACGCATCTCCTGACCGAGGACGTTTCGACGAACCACCGCGGACCATCCGATACGTCTAGCGGGAGGGCAGTGCTTCCTGTGAAGGCCTGTTTTCGACACTATGCCGCCCTTCGGAAGGAGATGGACGCCTGGCTGGCGCAGAGCCGGCGCATGGATCCGCCCGGGCGGAATCGCGGCGGCGAGGACGAAGCCAATTATGCGCTCGCCTGGTTTCCGCACTATCTGGCGACGGGCAGCCGGGCCTTGGCGGAACATTTCCAAACGCTCCTGGAACAGCTTGCGGGCTGGGTCCGGCGGGAATGCCTGCACGGATACGAGCCGGTGGCCGAGGCGCACCACGGCACCGAACCGTTTCTGCTTTTTCTCCCGCGCTATCTGGGTCTGTTTCCCGGGGACCCGGTGGCGGCGGGACTGCTTTCCGACGCGGCTGAACACATCGGGAACTGGGTGGAGGGGGTTCCGGCCTGGTTCGACTGGGACGGAAACCGGTTCTACGGGTACCACATCGGAACACGGACCGTGGGGCGGGACCCGGAGCATGCGGTGGAACTGGCGGAGCACTTCCGGTTCATTCACATCGCCCTGGCCGCGTATCGCGTATCGAATCAGGAGCGTTATCTGGATTGGGCGTTGCGGTACGGCCGGCGCCGGGCGGCGATGATCGTGGCCGCGCCCGAAGGCCCGCTGCCATTGATGTGGGGTCCGGACGGCAAACCGCTTGGCGTCGACGGGCACACCGGATCCCGGCGTCGGATGAGCGGCGCGAGCCACCATATGCCGGGCGATCCGGCCAGGGGCGTGGAGGTGCTGCTGGCTTCCGGCGCGGTAAACGCGCTGGGCGATCTGTTTCGACAATCCGGCGAGCAGGTCTTTCGCGAAGCGGCGTTTCGGGTCGTCGAGCCGCTCGTCGACATGCTTCACGACCCCTATTGCGATCCCGGCGCCGCCGCGATTTCCTTCTTCCGCGGCGCATTTGGCGACGACACCCTGGATGGCCGGATCCGGGAAATGGTCGAGCGGTTTCCGGACGTGGAACGCGGCGAACTCGTGCTGATGGTGCCGGAGATTTCGAGGATGGTCCAGCCCGGCGTCGGCAAGCGGGCGGATATGCTGCACTGGGGCGTGCAGGCAGGGGGCATGGAGCGGATTGTTCCAACGCGCGAGCCCTGCACGGCCGCGTTGACGCTTGCCTACCAGATAACCGGCGACGTGTCATTTGCATCGCGGGCATTGAAGCAGGCGACGCGGAAGTTGACGGTGGCGCGGCGGGTGTTGCGGGGCGGACGGGAGCACGCGGACATGGGCGGAGCGGTGTGCTCCGTGGCCGCCGGACATGGGCGGAATTGGGGTACCGGAGCGGTTACCGGATGCTACGGTCCCCTCTTGCTGGGAGCCGCGGAACGCCTGGGCGCGTTGATGCCCGCGGTGGAGTTCCGCCGGTCTGACGGGAAACCCGGATTGCCGGTGCAGGTGGTTTCCCTTGTCGTTCCAGCAGGCCCGTCGACGGGAAACGTCCGGATCTACAACGGCGGTGACGAGGATATGGCAATGTCGTGGAGGCGGCCTGGAACGGCGTGGCAGGACGTCTCGATCCCGCCCGGCGGCGAAACAAAGGCGGCACTGGAGGTGTTTACCCGATGAGATACCGCATGTTGGGACAGACCGGACTGATGGTTTCGGAAATCGGACTCGGCGCCTTTCCGATTTCGGGCATGCAGGCCCGGGCCGATGGCACGACGTTCGGATGGACGGGCACGAACGATAACGAATCCATGGCGCTGATCCATCGCTGCGAGGAACTCGGAATCAACCTGATCGATTCCGCGGAGAGCTATGGCGATGGTCACAGCGAGGTCATTACGGGCAAAGCGCTGCGTGGACGCAGAGACAAATGGATCGTGGCCACCAAAGTCGGGCCGAACGCGGGTATCGATCCAGAAGCGCGGGATGTGTCGGCGGTCCGGCGTCGGATTACCGAGGCATGCGAGCTCAGCCTCAAGAGGTTGGGGATGGACCACATCGACGTCTACCAGCTGCATGCCGTACCGTACGAGTGGGCGATGCCGGCGGTCATGGACGCGCTGGCGAAGCTCCGTCAGGCCGGCAAGGTGCGGTGGTACGGTATTTCGACCAACGATCGGCAGGCGGTCGAAAGGCTAAGGACGCTGGGGCCCGTACACATGTTGCAGGTGGGCTATAATCTGCTCGAACGAACGGCCGACGGTCTATTGCACTGGGCGAAGGACGAGAACATCGGCACGTTGATTCGCGTGCCGCTGGCAAAGGGGCAACTGACAGGCAAGTATTTCGGCCCGGAAGCGCGATCGATTCCGGAAAACGACGTACGATACGAACGATTCAACAAACCCGAAACGGTCGACGGGCTGAAACGGTTGCCGCAGTTGCTGTTCCTGCAAAACCGGGCGCGATCCATGGCCCAGGCGGCACTGCGTTTCGTACTGGACCACCCGGGCGTGTCGTGCGTGATCGCCGGGGCCAGGAACCGCCGGCAGGTGGAGGAGAACGCCGGGACCGTGGAAATGCCGCCCTTGACCGATGCGGAGCTCGAACGGGCGATCCCGGTCGCGGATACCATCGGTACGCCGGGATGGATTTAGCTGGAGATCGTATATGTCGTCTGCGGTTCGAATTGGCGTTGTGGGTTGCGGGCGGATTCTGAACGCGCATCTGCGCGGGTTCCGAATCCTGCAGGAAAAGGGATTCGGGGATCTCTTCAGGGTAACGGCGCTTTGCGCGAGACGAACCGAAGATGCCCTCCGATTTCGAACGCGGGGCGAAGGACCGGGACCCAGGCCGGCGCCGGTGGAGGCCCCGGGCGATCCCTTGAACGCGCCCCACGCCTATATAAGCGATCTGCATCCCGGGGAGGAAGCGGCGATTTTCACGGATTATCGTGTAATGCTTGAACGCGGGGCGGTCGATGCGGTGTGCGTCCTGACGGGGCACGACAACCATCACACGATTGCCATCGATGCCATGCGCGCCGGAAAGCATGTCATTGTGGAAAAGCCGATGGCGATTTCGGTAAGGGCCGCGCAGCGCATGTGTGATGTGGCGTCCGAAACGGACAGGATATTGAGTGTTGCGGAGAACGTGAACTTCAATCCTGCGGTCCGGGCAAGCGCATGGGCGGTGAGGCATGGATTGATCGGCGAGGTGCAGATGGTCTACCGCGGAGCGATCGGGTTCCGGTCGCACCGGCCGGACCTCGTGGCCGCGCGAACCCCCTGGAGGCAATCGAAACTGGGCGCGGGCGGCGGCGTGTCCATCGATCTGGGCGTGCATCTCTTCAACGGCGTTCGGACGACTTGCGGACCGGTGCAGTCGGTGCAGGCCGTGTGGCGGATTCTGGAGCCCGTAAGGGTGCTGATGTCGGACGACGACCGCAGGGTCTCTCACGAGGTGGAGAACCAGGTGGACGACGTGTTCTTCACGAATTTCAGGTTTGCGAACGGCGCCATCGGGCATATGGCGGTGGCCAGAAGCGCGAGGGGAACGCAGATCGGGGTGCCGGGAGGAACGAACGTATTCGGGAGCGAGGGGGCATTGTCCGACGGAAAGGTCTTCAGCGGGGATGGGGAGGCAGAAGACGTTCTGGATCGATTCAGGCGGGAAGCCCCGGAGAGGGACCGGGAAGAAGCGATGCCCGCGGGGATCACGGACGCGTTTGCGCTGGAAAACCTGGACTGGCTTCGGGCGATACGCGACGGATCGCCGGTGCGGATGTCCGGGGAGGAGGGGACGATCGATCTGGCGCTGAGCTACGCCATCCTGGAGTCGGGGCTGCTGGGCCGCGAAGTGACGCTGGACGAGATGTTGACCGGAAAGGTGGACGGCTACCAGAAGCCGATCAACGCGCACTACGGGTTGTAGTGTGAACGTCTCAAATGGCGAGGCCTTCGCGAGGCCTTTTTGTCTGCGTGTGCTGAAGGCAGAACGATGTTTATTGCCTCGACACGGCGATGACGACTGAAATTGCCGTGCCGACGTTGGCCAGTAGAACCGTAATCAGCAGACCGACAATCCACCTGAAATTGCTGGCTTGTCGATTTTCCATACTGGTGAAGCGGTTGTCCATGTTGTTCAAGCGGCTGTCCACGTCGCTCAAGCGGCTGTCGAAGCGCGTCTCAAGGCTGGTCAAACGGCTTTCGATGCTGCCCAATCGCTCGTTGATTTGCGCCTGAACAGCCTCAAGAGAAGCAACGCGGGTTTCGAGGCTCGGAATCTGCATGGTGTTTCTCCCTTCGCACGGTGGTAAGCGCGCCGCTTGCCATCCTTACTCCATACAGACGTAAATATACTGAATATCCGCTGATCTGCCATAATGAAAAATCAGACACCAGAGATTGCCACAATCCCTGTTATTGACCTATTTGCCGGGCCAGGTGTTCTTCCGATCCAACTTGCATAGAGAGTCGTGGTCAGGGTCCTGATTCGTGTAATTTGGGCGCCTGTCATGCGTGTGCTCTTCTGCCTGAAACTTCCTGTGAGGAGGGAAACCGTCTGCTGGACAGGGCGATGGTAGTTGGGTTACCGGAACAACCTGAGTTGGGGTTCTTCTCAGACTATCTGCGTAGCCTTTCGTGAACAGATGAGGTCGATTTCCCGAGAGAGAGTCTTACTCCATGTGGTCCCGCACGCCGCACGGGCTCTGATAGGTTGACTACCTTGCGCACGACACCCGAGACAGCAATAGCGGGATTCAGTCGGCTGTATGAGAATGTGATTATTGTATAGGGTAAGATGAAGTAAGACGCAAACAAGAGCGCAAAATGATACGCAATTACCGCGACAGCCCACCTGCCACGGAGCGGGTGGGTTTTCTGTTGGGATGGGTCAGCGTTTTTCGATGACGATGTTGCGGAACCAGATCCGGCTGTTGTGGTCCTGCAGGCCGATGTACCCGGTTTCGGTCATTTCGCAATACGCGCGGTTGAATTTGTTGGGCGTGCCGTCCGGGTTCCGTCCCGGTGTGGTCCACCCTGCGAGGTTCATTTCGGTGACTTGTTCGCCGTTCAAAGTGACCCGGATGTCATTGTCCACGGCGTAAATCTCCATGTCATTCCACTCGCCCGCGGGTTTGCAGGCGTTGTGCGTGGGGGCCTGTACATCATACACCGCGCCGCAGCATTTCGTGGTTGCGGGTTCCCGTCCGTGCGTATCCAGGATCTGAATTTCAATGCCGGTCTGCACGGGGTCGTCCAGATCGGTCCATCGGAAGAACACGCCGCTGTTGGCCCCGGATGGGTGCCTGAACTCCAGCGATAGCTCGAAATCCCTGAACAGGTCGTCCGTATAATACAGGTAGTCTCCCTTTTCCGCGGTGCAGAAGATACACCCTTGATCAATCGTCCAGCCATCGGGATTGCCTGTGGCTGCCCAGCCGTCGAGGGTTCTACCGTCGAATAGTTGCATGGATCGTCCTTTCTGAGAAACTGAATCGGAGATCTTGCACCGGAGTGAGCGCCGGTCCGGCAGCGACGGCTGCGCGAACGCGGAACCATTACGCGGCAATATCGGTTAAATTGGACAGAAAATAAAGTGAAAGTCACACACTTCGGGAGGGAACCTCATGGTCAGGCAATTCACGTGCGTGATGTGTTTTCTGACGCTTTTCCCGCTCTGCATTTACGCAGATAACTGGCCCGAGTGGCGCGGGCCGCGGCAGAACGGGGTGAGTTCCGCCCGGAATCTCCCCACGTCATGGAGCCTTGAAGAGAATATCGTCTGGAAGGCCGGATTGCCTTCGTGGAGCGGCAGCACACCCGTTATATGGGAAGACCGCATCTTCCTCACGTCGCCGTCGCCTGCTCAAAGGCCTGAGGAGCGGGAACCGGGCGGGCCCGAGATATACATCCTGTGTCTTTCGAGGAAAGACGGCAATGAGCAATGGCGGTACAAACTGGGCGATGGCAACGTATTGTGGCGCAAACACAACAGCACGTCCCCCTCTCCGGTCACCGATGGCGCGCACGTGTGGGTGGTCACCGGAAACGGGGTGGTGACGTGCCTCGATATGGACGGAAAGCCGATCTGGACGCGCGATATTCAAAAGGACTACGGAGATTTCGGTCTGAATTTCGGGTATGCGTCGTCACCGATCCTGCATGATGGCAAGCTCGTCCTGCAGGTGCTTCACGGATCGTACACGGATGATCCCTCGTATATCG
Source organism: Candidatus Latescibacterota bacterium (assembly GCA_965203805.1). GTDB lineage: Bacteria > Latescibacterota > UBA2968 > UBA2968 > JAAXHE01. The sequence goes on from OZ241917.1 coordinate 411,248, forward strand.
TCGCGCTGGACGCCGCCAGCGGAAGGGAAGTCTGGCGCGAAGCGCGCGCGACCGATGCGGTGCGGGAGTCTCCCGATTCGTACACGACCCCCGCGCTGCTGGAGCACGACGGCGGGACCCAGATCGTCATTACAGGCGGGGATTGCGTGACGGGGCACGATCCGGCTACGGGGCGTGAAGCCTGGCGGGCATACGGGTTGAATCCCGAGCGCAGGGGCAATTATCGGATCGTGGCGTCGCCCGTGGTGGTCGACGGGATGATTTACGCGCCGACCCGGCGGCGCCCCCTGCTGGCCCTGGCTGCCGGCGGGACCGGAGACGTTTCACGGAACGTGAAGTGGAAGTGGGAAGGCGCCGGCGCGCCGGATGTGCCCACGCCGGTCTGTGACGGGAAGTACTTTTACATGGTGGATGACCGAGGTCTGGCGACATGTCTCGACGCGAAGACCGGCGCCGTCGTCTGGGGACCGGAGAGGACGGCGCAGGGCATCGTGAGCGCGTCGCCTCATCTCGCCGACGGCAAGCTGTTTCTGCTGAACGAATACGCCGTGACGACCGTGCTGGCCGCCGGTCCCGAGTTCAAGGTCCTGGCGACCAATGAACTGGACGATACCTACACGCTTTCATCGCCGGTGTCCGCGGGATCCCGGCTCTTTATACGGACGGCGACGCACTTGTATTGTATCGGGCATAAGACCGAGTAAGAAAGGGGCATCGTTGCGAATTAGGATAGCCGTTGACACGTTGATGCAGAATCATATATTGATGCGGTTTGCGACGTGCCGTACGGATAACAGGTTGCCTGCATCGTCGGCAGATTGGCGGGGTATGTTCGGGACAGGGCGCCGATGCGGATTCGAACACGGAATTGTAAAAGGGGGAATCTATGAAACTGAATATCGGCCTTCTGGGATATTCGTTCATGGGCAAGGCGCACAGTAACGCGTTCCGGAAGGTCCCGATGTTTTTCCCGGATACGGGCGTCGAGCCGGTGATGAAGGTGATTTGCGGTTCCAACCGGGAGAACGTAGCTGAAGCGGCGCGCACGTTCGACTGGGAGGAGTACCATACGAACTGGGAGGACGTGGTCGCCCGCGACGACATCGACGTGATCGATATCTGCACGCCCGGAAACCTGCATATGCCGATGGCGATCGCCGCCCTGGAGGCCGGGAAGCACGTCATCTGCGAAAAGCCGCTTGCGAATAATCTGGACGAGGCCAGGGCCATGCTGAGGGCCGCCGAGAACTCCCGCGGGAAGACCATGGTCGCGTACAACTACCGGCGCGTGCCGGCCGTGGCCCTCGCGAGACAGTTGATCGAGGAGGGGAGAATCGGGGAAATCTACCACTGGCGGGCGGTGTACCTGCAGGACTGGATCATCGATCCCGGCTTCCCGATGGTGTGGCGATTCGAGAAGGACAAGGCGGGTTCAGGGCCGCACGGAGATTTGAATGCGCATATCGTCGATCTGGCGCTGCATCTGGTGGGGGATATCGATTCCGTCGTCGGGGCCGACACCACGTTTATCAGGAAACGCCCGCTGGCGGAGTCCATCGATGCCTCACTGGGCGCCACGGGAAGCGCGTCCGAACGCATGGGAACCGTTACCGTGGACGATGCAACCCTGTTCCTGGCGCGATTCCGGAACGGTGCGCTGGGGTCGTTCGAAGCCACCCGGTTTGCGGCCGGCAGGCGCAACCACAACCGGTTTGAAATCAATGGAAGCAAGGGCAGCGTGGCGTTCAACCTGGAAAAGATGAACGAGTTGCAGTTCTATTCCCGGGAGGACGAGGGGCACATTCAGGGATTCCGTGAAATCATCGTGAACGAAGGCGAGCATCCGTACATATCGGCCTGGTGGCCGCCGGGCCATATCATCGGGTGGGAGCATACGTTTGTACATGAGGTCAAGGACTTTTTCGAAGCGATCGCCAACGACCGGGAGGCGTCGCCGAATTTCAGGGAAGGCGCAAGGGTCCAGGCGGTGCTGGAAGCGACGAGCGATTCGGCGCGATCGGACCGGTGGCGGGACGTCCCGGAAGTGTAACCTGCTCCGCCCGCCCGGACGCATTGCATCGGAGGCGGGGCCGGGAGCATCTGGAAGGAGTTACGGTTATGGCAAGGCCCTGTACATTGTTCACCGGTCAGTGGGCGGATCTCCCCCTGGAGGTGATGGCGGAGAAAGCGGCCGAATTCGGATACGACGGTCTGGAGCTGGCCTGCTGGGGAGACCATCTCGACGTTCGTGAGGCGGCCTCCAGCGATGGATATTGCCGGAGCCGGCACGAAATACTGGAAAAGCACGGGCTGAAGTTCTGGGCGATCAGCAATCATCTCAGCGGGCAGGCGGTATGCGACAATATCGACGAACGCCACCAGGCGATTCTGCCGCCGCACGTGTGGGGGAACGGGAATCCGGACGACGTGAAACGGCGGGCGGCCGAGGATATGATGACGGCGGCCGAGGCAGCGAGGGCGCTCGGGGTGCGCGTGGTCAACGGCTTCACCGGGTCGTCCATCTGGCACTTGCTCTATTCGTTCCCTCCGGTGGGTCCCGATGCGATCGATGCGGGATTCAGGGATTTCGCGGATCGATGGAATCCCATTCTCGACGCATTCGAAAAGAACGACGTACGGTTTGCCCTGGAAGTGCATCCCACGGAAATCGCGTTCGATGTCTCATCCGCCGCGCGGGCGGTACAGGCGCTGGGAGGAAGAAGCGAGTTCGGATTCAACTACGATCCCAGCCATCTGGTCTATCAGAACGTGGATTACGTGGCGTTCATCCGGGAATTCAGTGATCGCATCTACCATGTGCACATGAAAGACGCGTATCTTTCGCCTCTGCCCACGCGAGCGGGAGTATTCGGCGGGCACACCGAGTTCGGCGACCCCGATCGTTCGTGGGATTTCCGGTCCCTGGGCCGCGGCAGCGTGGACTTTGAAGAAATCATCCGCGCGTTGAACGACATTGGCTACGGCGGGCCCCTTTCCGTAGAGTGGGAAGATTCCGGAATGGACCGGGAACACGGGGCCGCCGAGGCTTGCGCCTTCGTAAACAGCGTGGATTTCGAACCGTCCGCCGTGGCATTCGACGCGGCTTTTGCCGAATAGGTACCGGACGTTTACCACACGTGACGCTCGCGGTCGGCAGGGCGTGTCATAGGGCCTGCCGACCGCTCTTTCGTACGGAGACTTTATTATGCGGATGTTTGTCGTTCTGCTGATTCTGTTATCGACCCTGATCGCCTGCGTTGAAGAGCGCCCCCGAACCCTGGTATTCGGAAGGGGCGGTGATACCGTGGGTCTGGATCCCGCGCTCGAGACAGACGGCGAGTCATTCAAGGTATGCGACAATATATACGATAACCTTGTCACGTTTCAGCCGGGAACTACGGAACTGGCGCCGGGTCTCGCGGAAGCGTGGAAGGTTTCGGAAGACCTCAGGACGTGGACGTTTCAACTCAGGAAGAACGTGAGGTTCCACGACGGTACCCCGTTCAACGCGGACGCGGTGGTCTTTTCGCTCGCCCGGCAGTTCAGACCCGACCATCCGTTTCATCACGTCGAGGGCGCGTATCAGTATTGGAACAGCATGTCGATGAGCGACATTGTCAGCGACGTAAAGAGGGTGGACGACCACACGGTCGCCATTGAGCTGTCCCGTCCGAATGCGCCGTTTCTGTCGAATCTCGCCATGAATTTCTGTGGCATCGTCAGTCCCTCCGCCGTACGGAAACACGGCGCCGACTTTCCCCGGCACCCCGTGGGCACCGGTCCGTTTCGGTTCGTTCAATGGATCAAGGACGACCGTGTGGTGCTGGAGCGATTTGCCGACTACTGGGGCGATGCGCCGCAGATCGACCGGTTGATTTTCAGAAGCATTCCGGAAAATTCCGTGCGTCTGATTGCCCTCATCCAGGGTTCGATTGACGGAATGGATCACCTCGTGCCCGATTTCATCCCGAATATCGAAGGGCATCCGGAGCTTCGGCTTCTGACTCAGCCGGGGATGAACGTGGGGTACCTGGCAATGAACATGGACCGGGCCCCGTTCCATCTCTTAAAGGTGCGGCGTGCGGTGAACCACGCCATCAACAAACAGGCGCTGGTGGATAATCTGTACCAGGGTCTGGCGCTGCCCGCGGTGAATCCGATTCCGCCGTCGATGTGGAGCTATCACGAAGGCATCGACGGCTACGCCTACGATCCCGAACGCGCGCGCGAGCTGCTGGAAGACGCCGGATACGCGGAAGGATTCAAGACGACGCTGTGGGCCATGCCCGTGCCGCGCCCTTATATGCCGCAGCCCAGGAAAATAGCCCAGGCCATCCAGGCCGACCTGCAGGCGGTGGGTATAGAGGCGGAAATCGTGAGTTACGAATGGGGAACCTATCTGGACAAGGTTTCGCGAGGTCAGCATGATATGGCGCTTCTGGGCTGGACCGGAGACAACGGCGACCCGGACAACTTTCTTTACGTCCTTCTGGACAAGAGCGCCGCGCAACATCCCGCCAACAACATCGCGTTCTACCGCAGCGACGAACTGCATGACGTGCTTGTGCAGGCGCAGAGGGAAGTCGACGTCGACGTCAGGACCGGGCTTTACCGCAAGGCGCAGGAGATCGTCTTCCACGATGCGCCCTGGGCACCCCTCGTGCACGCGGCCCAGACCGCCGCTTTCAAGAAGACGGTGACCGGCTTCACCCTGCATCCCACCGGAAGCAAGTGGTTCCAGCACGTTCGTATTGAGCAGGCGGACTGAAGGTGCCGCCGGAAGCCGCCGCCGGAAGCTGCGGAAAACGGCACGATCCTGAACATATCGAGGCCACGCGCGCCATGGGCGTCTACATCCTGAAACGGCTGCTTCTGCTGGTCCCCATGTTGCTGGGCATTGTGGTCCTGGTGTTTCTGATGATCCATTTCGTTCCCGGGGATCCGGCGCAGGTGATGCTGGGAGAACGCGCGAACGCGGAACAGGTGGCGGAACTGCGAAAGCAGCTGGGGCTTGACAGGGACCTGCATGTCCAGCTGGGTCTGTACCTGGCGGGATTGCTGCAGGGCGATCTGGGCCGTTCGTTCAAGTCGCACGCGAAAGTCTCCTCCGAGTTGCTGGCCAGGTTTCCCGCGACGCTCGAACTTACGTTGACGAGCATGCTGCTTGCCTGCGGCTTCGGGATACTCGCCGGCGTGGTCTCGGCGTCACGAAAGGGGTCCGTCATGGATTATCTCGGCATGACGGCTTCCCTGGCGGGGCTCTCCATGCCGATTTTCTGGCTGGGTCTGATGGTCATTCTGTTGATGTCGGTCTTTCTCGGGCTGTTTCCCGTTTCCGGACGGCTCAGCACCCACCTGTTTATTCCGGAAGTGACCGGGCTCTACCTGATTGACAGTCTGCTGGCGTGGGATTGGCCGGCTTTCGGCGACGCGGCGTGGCATCTCGTGCTGCCCGGGCTTACGCTGGGCACCGTGCCGATGGCCGTCATTGCGCGCATGACGCGGTCCAGCCTCCTCGACGTGCTGAAAGAAGACTATGTGCGCACGGCGTGGGCGAAGGGCCTCCCGGAACGAATCGTCATTTTCCGGCACGCCCTCAAGAACGCGTTCATTCCCGTGCTGACCGTGATCAGCCTGCAGTTCGGATTCCTGCTCGGAGGAGCGGTCATCACGGAGACGATTTTCGCCTGGCCGGGCGTGGGGCGCTGGCTGCTGCTCGCGGTCTATTCGCGGGACTTCAGGGCCGTGCAGGGCGGGGTTCTGCTGGTTGCGCTGACATTTGCTCTGATCAACCTCGTTGCGGACGTGATGTACGCGTGGCTGGACCCGAGGATCCGACACCGGAGAGGAACGTGAACCGGCCATGCCATACAGGCGCGGGACAGGTTGCGGACGCCGGCGGTCCGCCCGTTCTTTCGGTTTCCGGCTGGGGCGGGCTGTTCTGGAAGCGGCTCCTCAAGAACCGGCTCGCGGCCGGCGGCGCCGTCCTCCTGTTGGCATTCCTGTTGCTGGCCGTCGCCGCGCCGCTGGTGGCGCCACACGATCCCCTTGCCCAGAACCTGTACGACCGCCTTCAGCCGCCGTCGCTGTCGAATCCGTTCGGTACGGATGATTTCGGCAGAGACGTATTGAGCCGTGTTATCCACGGCGCCCGGATATCGCTTCGGGTGGGTGTTTCAGCAGTGCTGATCGCACTGGTCGTGGGCGTTCCGATCGGGCTGGCTTCGGGATACTGGGGCGGTGGCCTGGACCAGGCGCTGATGCGGGCAATGGACCTGATGTTGGCGTTTCCCAGCATCCTTCTGGCCATTGCCATTGTCGCGATATTGGGACCGGGACTGGAAAACGCGATGCTGGCCGTCGGAATCGTGGCGGTGCCGCAGTACGCCCGGCTCGTGCGGGCATCGGCGCTGGCCGTGCGCGGGCAGGATTACGTGCAGGCCGTGAGAGCGCTTGGCGGCGGCGATTTCCGAATCCTGTTTTCTTCGGTTCTCCCGAACTGCCTTACGCCGCTGATCGTTCAGTCCACGCTGGGCCTGGCGACGGCCATACTCGATGCGGCGGGCCTGAGCTTTCTGGGATTGGGCGCGCAGCCGCCGTTGCCGGAGTGGGGTGCGATGTTGACCGGCGGCCGGGAACTGGTACTGCGTGCGCCGTGGGTCCTGACCTTTCCCGGCCTCGCCATCTTCCTGACCGTATTGGCCTTTAACCTGGTCGGAGACGGATTGCGGGATGCACTGGATCCACGGTCCTGAACCTGCTGGAGAAAGGCTTTGACTTCCACGATTCCGTAGCCTATATTTTCGCTTACACGGAAAGGAGGTGGTCAAATGATCGAATCGACCAGTGGAGGTGGCTGTAGTTAGGTGCGCTGCCGGGTGCGGGAGAACATCTCGTCTGGTAACGCGCCTGGCGAATCTAAGCAGCCATCGAAAGACAGGCGATCCGTCGTACCGACGGGCCCCCGCGATGCGTTTGGGGGCGCCGTGAGATGGAAGCCGTCTCGAGCAATGCGCCGTGGTGAGATGTGGCCGGAGAGCCGGCTCCCGAATCGCGGCGCATTTTGCGTTAAATAAGGGTTTGTGCTTGACAGAGATAAATGTGTTTTATATCTTTTGAGGCTTGACATTGTGCGCAAATGTCGTTGAGAGGAGGTGAATTCGAAATTGGCGTGCACGTGGACGCCATTCGGATTTTATGAATACGCCGAGCGCGAAAAAGTCCGACGTCGAACGCAGATGGTTTCTGGCTGATGCCGAAGGCAAGGTGCTGGGTCGCTTCGCGAGCGAGGTGGCACGGATTCTGATGGGCAAACACAAACCGTTTTATACGCCGCACGTGGATACCGGCGATCATGTTATCGTGGTAAACACCGACAAGCTCGTTGTCAAAGGCGCCAACAAACCCGAACAGAAGGTCTATACGAGCTTCAGCGGTTATCCGGGCGGCCTTAAAACCAAGACACTCAAGCGGGCGCTCGAAACCCAGCCTGTGTTCGTGCTGGAGCATGCCATCCGGGGGATGTTGCCTCGCACAAAGCTGGGTCGCAGGATGATTAAGAAGGTCCGGATCTACGCGGGGCCCGATCATCCGCATGAGAGTCAGGTGCCCGAAGCGATCGACCTGATTTGATTTCCGCCGAACCGAAGCATCGTTCGAAGTTCGTTGACCGAGAGGAGGTCGGGTCTTGGCAGAAATCCTTGCTTCTGCCAGAGGCCGGCGCAAGTCGGCCACGGCAAACGTAAAGCTGTTTTCCGGGTCCGGAGAGATTACCATCAACGGCGCGCCGATTCTGAATTATCTGAAGCGGGAGACGCTCGTGATGATCGTGGAACAGCCGCTGGCGGTTACGGAGACGATCGGGCAGTACAATATCGTCGCCAGCACCAAGGGGGGTGGTCTCAGCGGCCAGGCCGGCGCCGTAAGGCTTGGCATCGCCCGGGGCCTGCTCGCCCTGAACGAGGACCTCAAGGGGCCGCTGCGGGAGGCAGGGCTGCTGACCCGCGACGCGCGAGAGGTGGAGCGGAAAAAGCCGGGTCGCCCCGGGGCGCGCAAACGGTTCCAGTTTTCGAAACGCTAGTCGGCCCTTTTTTTTAAATGGCGTGTTGTGCAAACCCGACAGCGCGCCTATTTCACATGTGCCCCGACTTCAGGCCGGGTGTCGGTTTCCGGCGGGCCTGCGGAATGACGGTCACAGAGGTTCAACCCGGAGTCGCAGGAGGATTGTATGGCTGTCGTTGAAATGAAAGCGTTGCTCGAGGCCGGAGTCCACTTCGGGCATCAGACCCGACGTTGGAATCCGAAGATGAGAAAGTTCATCTTTATCGAACGCAACGGCATCTACATTATCGATCTGCAGAAGACGATGAAGCAGATCGAAGAAGCGTGCCAGATGATCAGCCAGGCCGTGGAACGGGGTGAATCCGTCCTCTTCGTGGGAACGAAGAAACAGGCGAAGGATGTCATCCTTCGGGAAGCGAAGCGTTGCGAGATGTTTCACGTCACCGAGCGCTGGCTTGGTGGGATGTTGACGAATTACCAGACCATCCGTCAGAGTATTCGGCGCCTCGAAACGCTCGACAAGATGGGCGCGGACGGGACCTACGAGAAGTTGACCAAGAAAGAGGTACTGCGGCTGGAACGTGAGCGGGAGAAACTGGAGAGATCCCTGAGCGGTATCCGGGATATGGGCCGTCTGCCCGGATTGGTATTCGTGATTGATATCAAGAAAGAAAGGATCGCCGTTCACGAAGCGAGGCGTCTCAATATTCCGGTGGTGGCCATCGTCGACACCAACTGCAATCCGGACGACGTCGACTATCCGATTCCCGGAAACGACGACGCCATCCGGTCTATCGGACTCCTCACCCGGCTCGTGTCCGATGCGGTGCTCGAGGGTCAGAAGATTCGGCGGGAGGGTCCCGACCGGGCGGACGACGAACCCCAGTTGCTCGGACCGGAAATTACCGAGATTACCGAAGCCAGCGAATAACGGACGAATCAGAAGGGAAAGGCGTTACGCCAGCGGGGAGAATCCATGGCAATTTCTGCGAAGATGGTTCAGGAACTGCGCGGCAAGACCAATGTGGGCATGATGGACTGCAAGAAAGCGCTCGTCGAGAGTGACGGGGACATGGAAAAAGCCATCGAGCTTCTGCGCACCCGCGGGGTTGCCAAGGCGGAAGACCGTTCTCACAGGGCGGCAAAGGAAGGGCTGATCACCTCGTATATTCACACCGGCAGCAAGCTGGGCGTGATGCTGGAGGTCAACAGCGAGACCGATTTCGTCGCCCGAACCGATCAGTTCCAGACCTTTGTCCGTGACCTGGCAATGCACATCGCCGCCAGTGCGCCGGCCGCCGTGAGCCGCGACCAACTGGACGACGCAAACATCGAGCGCGAACGCAGAATCTTCAGACAGCAGGCGCTGGACGAGGGCAAACCCGAGCGGGTAATCGACCGGATCGTTGAGGGGCGGCTCGAAAAGTACTTCCAGGATGTTTGCCTTATGGAACAGCCCTTCGTGAAGGATCCGGACAAGACGGTCAAAGACCTGCTGATGGACCTGATCGCCCAGTGCGGCGAGAATGTCACCGTCAGACGGTTCGTGCGGTTTGTTCTCGGGGAGGAAAGCTGACGGCGCCCGGCGCCGGTCGTTGAACTGGTAGACGCCGGAGGAAAAGGGCCGTACCCGACCCCGGGTCTGCCGCGCCAGGGATTGTCTGTCGTCGCACGTCTTCCGCTGCCCGGTTTTGCTGACCGCTCACAGTATGCAATCTCTCCATTGGTTTGCTTTCTCAGCAGGGGATGCAAGAGATGGTTGACGAGATTCTTTCAGAGACCAGGCAGTCGATGGCGAAGGCCGTGGAAGCGTTTCAGTACGAAATCTCGACGGTGCGAACCGGACGCGCAAACACGTCACTGCTGGACAATATCCGCGCCGAGTATTACGGTACCCAGGTGCCGCTCAACCAGGTGGCCACCATTGGCGTTCCGGAGCCGCGGCTCATCGTTCTTCAGCCGTGGGACAAGAGCGCAATCCCGGCGATTGAAAAGGCCATACAGTCGTCGAATCTGGGCCTGACGCCGTCCAATGACGGGACCGTCATTCGTCTGCCGATCCCGCACCTGACAGAAGAGCGCCGCACTGAACTCGTACGCGTGGTGCGCCAGATGGCGGAAGAGTGCAAGGTCTCCGTGCGCAATGCCAGACGGGACGCCAACGAGATGTTCAAAGACGGTCAGAAAGAGGGCGAGATCCCTGAAGACGATTCGAGAAAGGGGCACGACCAGGCGCAGAAGCTGACCGACGATTTCGTGGCGGAGATTGACAAGCTGCTGGCGCGGAAGGAAGAGGAAATCATGGAGGTCTGAATCCCCTTGAATGGTCCCCTCCAATCGCTGCTTTCAGGTCGCTCGAAGGTGGCGGTTCTTTTTTGCCGTGTCGATCGCGGTTTCCCGGACGTGCTTTGATATGCTCTTGTTGACGGTGGTCGCGATCGTGTTTGTGGCTGCGCTGGTCCATTCGACGCTCGGGTTCGGGACTGCCCTGGTGGCGATGCCGATGCTCGTGACGGTTCTTGACGTCGAGGTTGCGACGCCGCTGGTCGGCCTGACGATGCTGACGACGATCGCCCTGCTTCTGGTTCGAACCTGGCGGGACCTGGACGTCAGGGCCGCATTGCATCTGCTCGTCGCTTCGATTCCGGGAATTCCACTGGGTCTGCTGGTCCTCCGGTACGCACCCCAGGATGCCTTCAGGGCGGGGCTTGGGATTCTGCTCATCGCTATCGGTCTGTATAACTTGCGGACGTCGGTGCTTCCCAGGCTGGAGCACATCCGGTGGGCGCACCTGTTCGGCTTCCTGTCCGGTGTACTCGGCAGCGCATACAACGTGAACGCGGCGCCGGTTGCCGTTTACGGGATCCTGAGGCGTTGGCCGCCCGAAGGCTTCAGGGCGACGCTGCAAGGGTACTTCTTTCCCTCGACCCTGCTCATTGTCGGCAGCCACGCGATGGCCGGACTGTGGACGGAGGACGTTTTCGGGTTTTATCTGCCGGCGGTGCCAGCCATCATTCTAGCCGTCGTTTGTGGCCGGATCATCGGCGCGCGCATCCCCGTCGACCGATTTCAGCGCGTTCTTTACGCGGCGCTGACTGCATTTGGAACTCTGCTTCTGGTGCAGCCGCTGATTTCGGCACTGGATTGACGGAACGAGACGCTAATGTAGTGGGGACATTCATTTGAAGCGCGGTTCAGCAACCGTTTCGGAAAGGGGAGAAGCGTGAACGCTACACAACCTATGGTCGTGCACTACGTCAAGGATATGGCCAGGGCGTTGCCCTTTTACCGCGACGTCATCGGTCTCGAGGTGGAGTTCGAATCGTCCGGATGGACAACGTTTCGATGCGGCGGATGCATCGTGGCGCTCCACATCCTGTCTCCAGGGATGACCGAGGGCGCCGTCGCCCACGCGGGGCTGAATCTCCACGTGGACGATCTCGACGCCGCGGTCAGGGAGGTCACGGCCGGCGGCGGGGAGGTCAGAAACATCCGGGAAGCCGGCGGCGGCATTCCGGTGCGGATCGCGGTCATCAGCGATACGGAAGGCAACGTCTTCGAACTGCGCCAGTACGTGGGCGAGTGATATCGAATGTCGGCAGGATGATTACGGCGGGACTTACGCGGTACGACGCCCTCGATCGCGGAGGGTCGGCGACGCCGTTCCCGATATTGAATTCGCGTGGCACCCTGAATGGGCGGTTCGATGCGTCCGCCGGTGCCGATTCCCTGTCTGAACACCGGAAGGAGGTCCTTTCGTGAAGAACTGCGTACTCGCCGTTGTCTTGTCTGCTGTTGTTCTGTTCGCCTGGGGCTTTTTGTCGTGGGCGATATTGCCGTGGCACAATGCGGTTGCAAACAAATTCGCAGACGAATCGGCTGTTTCTGCGGTCCTCAAGGAAAACGCGCCGGCCGCGGGAATGTACTATCTCCCGTTTGCCCAGGAAGACCTCAAACCGGGGGTGTTGTTCGCCCTTGCGAACGTATTGCCCGATGGCGTCGATGCGAACATGGGCGAAATGATGGGGCTTGGCCTGCTCGGTCAGGCGGTGTCCGCCGCGCTCGTTATGCTTCTGCTGTGCAGAACCTCGATTCCGGACTACTGGGGGCGGGTCCGTTTCGTCGCGCTTTCGGGATTGGCCATCGGTTTTGTCAGCCACTTCCCCTACTGGAACTGGTTCGGCTTCTCAACGTCGTATACGCTCGTCATCATCGTGGACTCCCTGATTGCGTGGTTCCTGGCCGGGCTCGTCCTGGCGAAATTCGTGGAAGGGAAATCGGCGACGTAATTGTCCGGAGGGCCCGGCCGATACGGCCCAATGCCTGCGATGTGCGGGAAACTACAAGACGACCGCGAGACGCGTCAACTCGCGGTCGTTCGTGTGTGGGCGATGAACGGACGGTCCCTGCATCCGAACGAGGCTCCGGGATTTCACGTCCGGCGGTGAATTATCGGATGGGTCCTCGTGTTCAGCGCCTTGATTTATCGCGGAGGAGGTCTTATTTTCCGGTACGCGAACTTGCCTTCCGTGTGAAGGAGAGATGCCCGCGCACAGGCGAGTTTCAACAGGCAGGAAGGTTGATTGAGACTGAGACTTCGAATGGCTTCGCAACAATCGGGGTTGTCTTCACAGGTGCACAGGACGAGCAGAACGGCGAATCTGGCGGCTTGCGTACGTGCGTATCATTCCCGTTGGCACGAGTCGCCGATTTTCGACGACGTCTACGCATACGATTTGATATCGGATTTCTGGCGCGCGATTGCCAGGTACAGATTGCTCAGCCATATTGTCGTCCACACCGTGTTCCGATCGTTTCGCCCCATACACACCGAAATTATCCTGCGCGCGAGGTACGCCGAAGACCGACTGATGGACGCCGTGTCTGCAGGCATCGGGCAGTACGTCATACTCGGGGCCGGTCTCGATTCCTTCTCCATGCGTCAGGATGGACTCCTGGATACGTTGAGGATATTCGAGCTGGACCATCCCGCGACCCAGGCCATGAAGCGCGACAAGGTCTCGAGTGTCTTTGGCGGAATCCCGGCGAATCTGGTATTCGTACCCATCGACTTTGAAACCGATCATCTCGACGATGCGCTTGTCCGGGCGGAATTCGACCCTCAGACGCCGTCCTTCTTCTCCTGGCTGGGGACGACCTACTATCTCACCAAAGACGCGATACGCGAAACACTTGCCCGCATTGCGGGCGTGGCGGCCCCGGGAAGCCGCATGGTTCTCGACTACAAGATTGACAGGGGCCTCATTCCGGTGGAGAGCCTGCCGTTCGCGGACAAGCTGGATCGATTCGTGGCACGACGTGGAGAGCCCATGATCTCCACGTTCACGCCCGGGGAGTTGCGGGACGACATGTCAGGATTCGGCTTTGAGGAAGTGGAAGCCGTCACGGCCGGCGATCAGAAACGCCGATACCTGAACGAGAGATCCGACCTGGTGGATCCGGCGCCCAATTTTTCCTTCGCGCGTTTTCGAGTGAGGCGCAGGGGAGAAGAGACGTGAAGAAAACGCGGTGTTCAGAACGTCCGAACGCCCGAAACCGAAGGGTTGAGCCGATGTCAGATAAAGGCGAAAAGCCGCGCACGATCTCTCTCCGCCAGGGCCTTCTGTTGATCTTCGTCCTTGGGAGCGTCGGATTGGGCGCCGAGTTGCTGCTCCTCGGCCATTTCCAGGAGTGGAGGCAGCAGGCGCCTCTCGCGCTGCTTGCTTTGGGCCTCGTCGTGGTGGCGATGCTTGTTCACTTTAAGGGGCGGGTCGTCCTCCGGCTCTTTCGGCTGGCGATGCTGGCGTTCGTACTGGGGGGAATCGCAGGATTCTGGTTTCATATCAACGGGAATATGGAATTCGAACTGGAGATGAATTCGAGGTTGACCGGCTGGGCGCTTGTGTCCAGGACCGCTAGCGGCGCCCTCCCGGTCCTCGCGCCCGGCGCTCTCATCCAGCTTGGTTTAATCGGCCTGCTGTACACGTACCGGCATCCGGGTCTGGGCGCTGGGCAACCTGAGAGAGATTAGCGTATTCATACTGGCAGAATAGATCGCAAGACAGCCATGCATTACGCAACAGATACCCCGCTGCCCCGTGTGCGAAACGTTGAAGTGGTTCCGATCGACCAGGATGGCAGCCGCGTGTTCTACGTGCGCGATCCGCTGGAGGTCGCGCCGCAGCCCCTGTTGGTCGGACCGGCAGGGGTCTTCATTTTATCGCAACTGGATGGCCGTCGCACCATCGATGAGATTCTCGAATCCGTGCGAAAGGCGCTGCCGGGCGGAGAGGTGGGGGTTGGTGAGGTGCGTCAGGTGCTTGGCAAATTGAGTGAGTGCTGCTTTCTGGACGATCATGTAGCTTCGGCGCGGATTGCACAGGTACGCGAGGCATTCGAGGATTCGGACGTGCGGCCGGCGTGGCACGCGGGCACTGCATACCCGTCCGATCCCGGGGAACTGGCGGGAATGCTCGACGGCTTCTTCGCCGCGGCGTCTTCCGAAAAGGCGCAGGACGGAATCGGGAACGGAGACGCCACCACGGGGCTTGCCGCCATCATGTGCCCGCACATCGACCTGCGTGCCGGCGGAAAGACCTACCCGCCGGCTTTCACGGCGCTGGCCGATGCCGCCGATGCGTCCCGGCCATTCGATCTCTTTGTCATTCTCGGCGTGGCCCACAACGGGGGCACGGAACCGGGAAAGAGCTTCGCCATCGCGACCGGCAAACACTATGAGACGCCGTTCGGACGGGTGGCTTCGAACGGCCGGATCATCGACGATTGGTCGCGTCGTGCCGGGCGCGACGTCACGCAGCAGCAGTGGATGCATCGCACCGAACACTCGGTGGAGTTTGCACTGCTGTTTCTCCAGTATATCCAGGCGCGGGCGAACCTGCCGCCGTACGAAATCGTACCCGTTCTGCTTGGCAGCGTCGATCACTATCTTCACGAAGGACAGGATCCCCTGCGGGGCCCGGAAGTCGCTACCGAACTCGACGCGCTGAGGGCGGCGGTTTCTGCCGGCGGCAAGCGCGCCCTCTACGTACTCAGCGTGGACCTGGCGCATATCGGACCCAAATTCGGCCACCCCGACCGAGTCGATGATGCGGCGGCCGCCGCCTGCGAGTCCGCCGACCGTGACCTGCTCGGAACCGCGCAACGGTTCGATGCGGCCGGACTCCGTCGCTCGTTGCAGACCGACGGAAACGGCCGTAACGTGGACGCCGCTGCCGGTCTGTTTGCGCTCCCGGCGCTTCTGTCCGGCGCCGAATGCCGCGGCGACCTGCTCAGCTACGGGCAGAATCGGCAGGAGGAGTCCGGTTCCCTGGTCAGCTATGCCAGCATGGCCTTCTACCGGGCGCCGACAACATCCGCGGACCGCGCCTGAGCCATCGGGCACTCCCGGCCCTCATTTCTTGTTTCTCGCATCGTTCATTCTCGCGCGTTATATTGCGAATGCCGCGTGATATACTATCGTCCAGGAGGCCGAAATATGTCCCGGAAGTGGCTGCGCGTCGCCGCGGTCCAGATGCACGCCGGCGAAGACATCGAGAAAAACGCGGACGGCATCGTCGACCGGCTGGCTGCCTGCGCCCGTGAAAACGTGGAGGTCGCCGCATTCCACGAAGGCGTCCTGTTCGGCTATTGCGACCGACCGGATTTCTGGACGCAGCGCAATCAGACCCGCATCGAAATCGCCGAACGGCGGATCGTCCAGGCCTGCCGCAAAGGAACCATCGGGGCGGTCGTCGGCTCAACCCATCTCGAAGGCGGAAAACGCTTCAACAGCCTGCTCGTCGTCGACCGGGACGGCAAGGTCAAGGGACGCTACGGCAAGATCCACCTTGCGGGCGAGCGCTGGTTTGAGCCCTCCCAGCACCTCCCCGTTTACAGGTTGTGCGGCGTTCCGTGCTGTTTCCTGATCTGTCACGATATTCGCTATCCCGAACTCGTGCGGCTGCCCGCTGCGGCCGGCGCCGAGGTCTGCTTCTTCTGCAGCTGTGAGAGTTCCGTCACTTTGGAGCATAAGTTGTCCGCGTACCGGGCCATGCCGATCAGCCGCGCGACCGAGAACGGCATCTACGTCGTGATGGCCAATGCGCCGGCCGATCCGTCGGATATCGACCGCGCGGGTTCTTCGCATGGCGAGTCGAAGATTATCCATCCGGACGGCAACGTCATGGCGGAAGCCGGGATGTTTAGCGATGAGATCGTCATCCGAAGGCTGGATCTGCGCCAGGCGTCGCGAAATATCGCCATGCGCGCCGTACACGATGTCACCTGCATCAGTGGTTGGATGAAGGACGGCGTGAGGCTTGTTGAGGGAGGAAACGCATGATGAAGCGCTTCAATTTGCCGGCGGGGCGTGTATGAAAGATACCCGACCGAACATCCTGTGGATCTGTACGGACCAACAGCGGTACGATACCGTACGCGCACTGGGGAACCCCCACGTCGACACGCCCAATATGGACCGGCTTGTCGCGGACGGATTCGCCTTTACGCACGCGTACTGCCAGAGCCCGATCTGCACGCCCAGCCGCGCGAGTTTCCTGACCGGCCAATATGCGAGCGCCGTCCACGTGAACGGAAACGGCAACTCGCACTTTCCGGACGCGCCGCCGCCGGTCACGAAATTGCTCGCGGACAGCGGCTACGACTGCGGTCTGATTGGTAAATTGCACCTGTCCAGCGCGTTCGGGCGCGTGGAAAAGCGCGTCGATGACGGGTACCGGTACTGGCAATACAGCCACGCGCCGCGGGACGACTGGGAGACCGGGCACGACTACGCCGACTGGGTACGGTCGAAGGGAGAGGTGCTGGGTGAGTTGACGAAAAGCCTCGACGGTGTGCCCGCGGCATTGCACCAGACGACCTGGTGTGCGGAGAAAACCATCGACTTCCTGAGCGAAGCGCGTGACGGTCCCTGGTTGGCCTCCGTCAATATCTACGACCCGCATCCCCCGTTCAATCCGCCGAAGGCGTACCGCGATCTGTTCGATCCGGAACAGGTGAACGGTCCCCTGTTCAGAGAGAGCGATCTGGCGCAGCAGAAAAAGCTGGAAGCCGTCGATTTTCAGTCCAGAGGACGGCATCCGAGTGAGCTGGACATCAAGAGCCCGGTGATCCCCTGGACGCAGACCCGCGGACTGGTCGAGCCGGAGACAACCGGAAAAAGGGACGCCAAAACGCTGATCGCCGCGTACTACGCGATGATCAAGCTGATCGACGATCAACTCGGGCGAATTATCGCCGCGCTGGAAGACACCGGCCAGCGCGAGAACACACTGGTCATCTTAACCAGCGATCACGGGGAGATGCTGGGTGACCACGGGCTGATTCAGAAGGGATGCCGGTTCTACGAAGGGCTGGTGCGGGTGCCGCTGATTTTCTCGTGGCCGAATCAGGTGAAATCGGGGCAGAGGAGCAACGCGCTCGTCGAATTGCGCGACATCGCTCCACTCCTGTTGGAGACAGCGGGGTTGCCGGTGCCCGAGCGGATGCAGGCGCGTTCCCTGTTACCCTTGCTGGGCGGCGAAAAATCACCCGGCGAACACCGCGAATTCGTACGGTGCGAGTTTTACGACGCGCTGGACCAGGCCGACGGGACTTTCGCCACGATGTACCGCGACCGCCGGTACAAACTGGTGGTCTACCACGGGCACGGCCTGGGCGAACTGTATGACCTCGAGGAGGACCCCGGAGAGTTTGACAATCTGTGGGACAACCCCGATCACGCCGCCGTGAAACTCGACCTGATGCAACGCAGCTTCGACGCCTCAATGCTCGCCATGGACAGAGGTCCCGAACGCATCGGGCCGATGTGAGGGAGGGGATGGAGTTTCTCCAACTCTTGCCTTAACGCGCTGATCCTTGAGAGAATCCGACTGACGCAGCCTATCCTGGTGAAATGTAAGGGAAACCCAAATGGAAATTGATCTGAACAAGATCGTAGACGAACTGAACTTCCTGTCTGCAGGTTATCGGGTTGGAAACCTTCAACAGCTTCGCCGGAAGATTCAATGCAAGTCGGGAAACTACCGCGGAATGCGCTTGCAAGTTCCGAAGAATAAACACGATTATGCATTTCATTGGGGCGGCCGCAAAGAGCTGCAGTTCAATTTGGGTATTGAGCATTCCCATATTCGATATGGGCTTGCGTTTTCGTTTGAATCCAGCCGCACCTATCCGCTTGCCGAACTACGCCGACTCCTTTTTCCAAAAGTGGGACGCTACAACCAATATATCGAGCGGAATGCAGATCGTTTCGCAAATATGAAAATGTGGGATTGGGTCGATGATCAGCGGTCGAACGACTATCAACCCGGACCGATCAGGACAGACCTATATCACGGAAAAGTGTTCATATTCTTGGGGCGAAGCAGCACTCGAGACTCCTGGAATCCACATGAAGTGCTGAAAACCTTTGATGATCTCTTGCCGATCTACGAATACGTTGAAAGCGATGGATCGTCTTCTCTCAAGCCTCACCGACACGGAGCAGCCGGATTCTCTTTTCAGCCCGGCTGTACAAACAAGCCGAGCCGAACTATCGCCAAACTGCATCCGGGCATCTCTAACATCCGTCTACGCCACAACGATATGCAGTTCACGCTTCACGCCAAACTGGCATCGAAACACGGCAAGGGCAACGTGGGCACGGAAAATCCCAGTGGCAATGGTCTACCCATCGACGTCGTCGTTGAACACGAAGACAACACCTATAGTTTCTACGAAATCAAGACCTCACACGATCCGCGCATTTGCATCCGCGAAGCCATGGGCCAATTGCTAGAATACGCCTATTGGAACGGTTGTGGCCCAGGGATTCGCAACTTGGTAATCGTCGGACCAAATCCGATTGACTACGACGCCCAAAAGTACCTGCTGGAGCTAAGGGCAAAATTCAGCCTGCCGATAAAATACGTTCACCTGCGGATTCCAGGTTGACTTAATCATCCTGTGCCCGCTTTTCACTTGGAGGGGTTAGATGGATGGAGGCGCACACTTTTATCGTTGTGATCTTCAGGTACATTCCCCCCGAGATACAAATTGGACTGGCCGTGAACGCGTAACAGAGCCGGATCGATATGCCTACGCGACTAATCTTGTACATGCTTGCCGCGAACGTGGGCTACAAGCAATTGCTATAACAGATCATCATGACATGTTGTTTCTCAGATTCGTTCGCTCAGCCGCTGCCGAAGAGAAAGACCAGGAGGGCAACGAGTTGTTGCCAGAGAAACGCTTGGTGGTATTTCCTGGAATGGAGTTGACTCTGGGAGTTCCTTGCCAGGCATTGGTTATATTTGACGCCAAATTTCCAGACGATTTATTCTCGTTGGCCATGAACGCTCTAGCCATTACACCAAGTGCCGAAAATGACGCGAAGATAGCCGACGTGCAACGACTAAATGGTATACAGTCGCTAGGTGATTTAAAACAGAAACTCGACGAGCACGATTTCATTCGCGGTCGCTACATCGTATTTCCGAATGTCGGTAAGGACGGTCAGTTCTCCCTGATTCGGAAAGGGCTTGCAGGAAAGTACGTCGAAATGCCGTGTGTTGGTGGATACGTAGACGGAAAAATCGCCGACTTAGGGAAGGGTACGCGAAACATCATTGACGGAAAGGCTAGGGAGTGGGGACATAAGCGGATTGCGTGTTTTCAAACTTCAGACAGTCGTAGTGAAGATCACACGACGCTCGGAGAATCTAGCACGTGGATCAAGTGGGCCGTCCCCACCGCTGAGGCGCTACGCCAAGCGTGTCTAGGCCAGGAGTCTAGGATTTCCCAAGAATTGCCCCCAATGCCAGCAGTTGTGATAAAGAGTATCTCGGCGAGTAACAGTTCATTCCTTGGTCCGTTTGACCTAGAACTGAATCCGCAGTACAACTGTCTAATTGGCGGTCGAGGGACTGGGAAGTCCACGATCCTTGAATACTTACGCTGGGGGTTGTGCGATCAACCGCCATCAGATTTAGAGGAGAGCGATACGCCGAATTATGAGGCACGGAGGCGGCGTCTAATCGAACACACGCTAAAACCTATGGACGCAACGGTGGATGTGCAGTTTGAGGTTAATGGCGTACAGCACATCGTCCGACGAACGAGTGAAAACGGTCACCTTCTGATCAAGATCGGCACTGAAGAAATGAAACCTTGCACTGAAGAGGAAGTTCGCAGGCTACTACCCATACAGGCCTATAGTCAAAAGCAACTGAGTGACGTAAGTGTCAGGGTCGATGAGTTGTCACGTTTTGTCAGAGCCCCGATTCGCGCAGAACTTGATAAGATTGAACAGCGTCTAGAGGAGGGCGCCGACAGGGTAAAGGAAATCTACGCGTTGGTGCGACGATATCGTGCGCTTTCCCGAACGATCCAGGAACGTCAAATTGCTGAAAGTTCGTTGTCGGAGCAAGCAGATGCGCTACGAGCGGGACTATCAGGCCTGTCGGAAGAGGATCGTGCGCTGCTCGATATGGGTGGTTCATATTCGAATGCGGAACACACCGTCGAGTCTTGGAAGAGTGGTGTTATCCAGTTGGCCGAAGGTGCCGACGCGTTGCGATCGAGGTTAGATGTCCATTTGGTTGAGCATGAAGCGGTGCCAGCAAGTCCGGAAGGCGACATTCTGAGGGACGCCCACGGGGAATATAGAACGCTGCTCACTGATGCAAAGTTAGCTCTTGATGGCATCGTCGAGAAGGCACGATCAATTATCGATGCTCCACAATCGGACGGTGAAGGTCCTTGGCGGAAATGGGTTGAGAAATTGGCCGCTTTTCGTGAGGCATACCAATTGGCTGTTAGTCGATCGACGACTCATCGTGACAAAATGGAGCAACTGACAGAGATCGAGGAACGACTGCGGGCGCATCAACAAGAGACGTTGCGCTTAGAAAAAGAAAAAAAGGCGATTGCGAGGGTGGAGGAGGACTATAATAACGCGCGCGATGAATGGAAGGAGCTGATTGGCAAGCGCGATGATTTACTTGATGTGCAATGTTCGAATCTAACAACGAACTCTGGAGGCACCATTCGTGCCCACGTTAGCCGTTACGCCGATCCCGAGGATTTCGTAACGCGACTAAAGCAGGCAGTCAGTGGATCGCGTGTACAAGGTAGCAAAATCGAGCAACTCGGAGCGGCTATCTCAGAAGTAGAATCAGCAAGTGACGCACCCAAAATCCACCAGGCGATCTTGGCGGACCTTGAGAAACTGGCGGAATTCGATGCAGAGCGAGAGGGAATTGAGAATCGGCCAGATGCCTCAGCTCTGACACGTATCGGATTGACTAAATCAAACTTGGACGGGATCTGTAGAGGTCTTGGGCTAGACGATTGGTTGACTCTGTCACTTACGCCAATCACTAGTGAGCCAGTTTTCGAATATCGGGCGCGCGAGAAGGATTACATTCCGTTCCGAAACGCTTCGGCTGGTCAGCAGGCTACGGCACTACTCACAACGCTACTTAATCAGTCAGGTCCTCCATTGATTATTGATCAGCCGGAGGAGGATCTGGACAACCCAATTATCCTGGAGATCGTTGAACACGTTTGGGTTGCAAAAAAGAAACGTCAGCTAATTTTCGCGAGCCACAATGCTAATTTAGTGGTGAATGGTGACGCCGAGCTTGTTGCTTGGTGTGGCCACAGAACGTCTGGCGACCAGTCACGGGGGACGGTTGCTGGCGAGGGTGCGATCGATGTAGACGACACCAGAAATGCTATCAAGGAAATAATGGAAGGGGGGGAGGCAGCATTTAACCTCAGAAGGGCCAAATATGGGTTCTGAGTTCGCACCTATGACCCAGCGCGCCCGTGAGTCACTTAGCCTGACTAATTCATGAAACTGAACGGAACAGTGTTTTTGGAAGCAAAAAGTGATCTATAGAAGGGGAAATAGTCAAATGACGTGTTGGTGACGGGATAATGCGTAATTTTGGGTGGTCTGTCAGCATCGAGGGGTGTCGAGTTCTTTGATTTGTGGATGGAAAGGACAGACGGATGCCTTGGTCTTACTTTTGGCGATGAGAAAGGGACGGCGGGGCCTGCGTGAAGCGTCTGCGTTATGGAACTGCCTTTGCCAAATTGCATAGGATGGTGCCATAGAGGTGTTTCAAGGGAAATGAGGTTGGCAAATGGAGTTTGATTTTGGTTTTGAGTTCGGACACTCTCCCGGCCTGTCTGCCGGACAGGCAGGCGACTTTGAGGATGCGATTCTGAATGGTATTAAACTGCGCGTGCGTCCATTGGGTGGTCCGGAGTCCTTTTTCGGTAAGGGTGTGCATCAGGACATAAGCGGCACTATGCAGTAAGAGACGGAAGTGATTGGCTTCGAAGGTGTGGCAGGAGGTACGATCGGAATGGAGGAAGGTTTTGTGATTCTTGATGAAGTTTTCCATCCTGCCTGCCTGGCCGGCAGACAGGCCGCGCGCACAATAGACGGTTTTGTAGAGGAATGAGGGCTGGCTACTCTTCAGGTTGGTGACGACAAAGCGTGTATTGGCTTGTCCGGAAGCGGTGATTTCAGCTTTGTAGATGATGCGTCTTGGCAGGGCCCAGGAATCTGCCTGGTAAGCGAAACTGGTAAATCGCTGCACAGGCTGTCCGGTCTCCCGATACTGTGCCTTTGCCTGCTCGATCAGCGCGTGTCCCCGTTGTGCAAGCCTGGCATTGCCCGTCTGTCCCAGCACGAAATACACCTCTTGCACGTCGCAGAAGTCGTGGACCTCGGGACAGGAAAAATGGCCGTCGCCACGCAAAAAGAGTCGCACGTGCGGCCACGCCTCGCGAAGGCGTTTCACCAGTCGCTTGAGAACGGTGACAATCTGTTTGCCGGTAGGACGGGCGCCCGGACGCAAAAGCGTCGTGATCAGTCTTCCTGTCTGCCCTTCATAGATATGCAAGGGACAGTAACAGCGTTCACCATAATAGCCATTGAACATCGCCAACTGTTGACAGCCGTAAACCTCGTCGTCGGTGTCATCGATATCCAGAACGACCGCGTTGGGAGGCCGCTTGTAGGACGCGATAAACCCGTCCACAAGGGCCTCGGCAATACGATATAAGTCCCGGCGACGAATGCCGTTTTCCAAACGACTCATCGTGGGTTGGCTGGCCAACGGCGTCCCTGATATCGGCAACCGACCACAGGCCGCCTTGAACGCGGGGTCAAAGCGCAGCAAATCGCAATCGTTCGCATCTTCATACGCGCACGCGATCTGAAACACACGCTGGCTGATCAGATCCGACATCGTGTGATCCCTGCCTGCGCCAAGTGCAGCGCGGCAGGCAGGCACATAACTGGGATGCCGACGGTCCGGTAACGCCTCGACGATCCGAGACAGAATGCCGATCTTGGACTCTACCTCTCGAAGCAACATCGACCCGATATCGCCTGCCTGCAGCAGGCAGGCTGGTGAGCACACCGCCGTCGAAGACGGCTTCCACCTGCTTGCCAGAAACACTTGCGAACGGAACTGTGAGTTGACTATCTTGACCTTTCACGGTAGTTTCCTCCTGTTTCATTGCGTTATGGTTATTCGCCTAACCATAATATAATACAATGACTTGGGTAAGGAAACTACCTTTTTTGTGAATAATTGGGGTCAGACTGACGATACCTATCCATATTCAAAATAGCCGGAGAAAAAAAGATGCATTCCACAGAATCTTTGCAATCGACAGTCAAACCTGGTGTAACCGTCGATGGCCCTTTTGTTCCCGAACCTATTGAAGTACTGGCAGTCGTTCCCTTTGGAACATCCTTGAAAGTGATCGGTAAGGGAACCAAGACTGGCTTGACCCACGATCCTGTTTTGAGTCGAGAGCAGCTATCCAAACTGAACATCTCTGGCGAGAACGAGCCTCTTGACGGGAATGCAGCGTTATTCAGGATCGGCATTGAGGCCCATCGGCTTGGTTTGGCCTATGAATATGATCCTTTTTTTTCGCTTTCCATTGCAAGGATAGATCCACTGCCGCATCAGCTTGAAGCCGTATACGATTATTTTCTAAGACTACCCCGCATTCGGTTCTTGCTTGCTGATGATCCCGGAGCAGGTAAGACCATTATGGCCGGACTGCTAATCAAGGAGCTGAGAGCAAGGGGCTTGGTAAAGCGCGTTCTGATCGTGGCGCCCGCTAACCTGACGTTTCAGTGGCAGCGAGAACTCAGAGATAAATTTCGGGAGTCTTTCGATATTATCAACAGTATGGTACTCCGTACGAACTACGGCCAGAATCCCTGGCAAGAGCGAGACCAGGCTATTACGTCCGTTTCCTGGGTGTCGCGTATCGAAGATGCTCGTGAGAGTCTACAGCGATCCCGATGGGACCTGATTATTGTAGATGAAGCCCACAAGATGAGTGCCTATGCACACGATCGTAAGACGCTCGCATATCAGCTAGGTGAATCCCTTTCGGAGATGACCGATCATTTTCTATTAATGACAGCAACTCCTCATAAAGGTGACCCCGAAAACTTCTGTTTGTTTCTCTCGCTTTTAGATCGGGATGTGTATGGTAATGTCGAGAGCCTGAACCACGCAATGTCTCAGAACGAGGCCCCTTTCTATCTTCGACGCACCAAAGAGGCCTTGGTGTCTTTTCCAGATCCAGATACTGGCGTTGTACATAAGCTGTTTACTAACCGCGAAGTGCATACTGCAGCGTTTGATCTGGATGGTGAGGAACTCGATTTCTATGATGATTTAACACGGTATGTCGAAGATCAGTCTATTCTGGCTTCAGCCGATAATTCTGCAAGGGGTAGAGCCCTTGGTTTTACAATGGCAATGCTCCAGCGCCGGATGGCGTCGACGATCTATGCGGTTCGCCGAAGTTTAGAGCGTATGCGGGCTCGGCGTGAAAAGATTCTGGCCGATCCTGAAGGGTATCGACAGGAACAGATCGAACGAAGGTTTCCGGACGATTATGATGACCTGACCGAAGAAGAACAGCATCAGATTCTGACCGATTTAGAGGAAGTGGTTGCGTCAGTTGATCCGAGTGCGCTTCGGGAAGAGATTACCCATTTGACGCGATTGATCGGTTCAGCAAGGAAGTTGGAGCACCGTGAGATCGAATCCAAGTTGGCCAATTTGAAAGACCTGTTGAATAAACGTGGCTTTTTGCGTGATCCGAATAAAAAGCTCCTGGTATTTACTGAACATAAGGATTCTCTGGACTATCTGGCTGGAGATGGGAAGGACGGGCGACCATTTGGTAAGCTACGCGCGTGGGGGTTGACGATTACTCAGATTCATGGCGGTATGAAGATCGGGGATCGAGATACGCGAGGGACCCGCATCTATGCAGAACGGGAATTTCGAGAATCTGCCCAAATACTAGTGGCAACAGAAGCAGCAGGAGAAGGCATCAATCTTCAGTTTTGTAATCAGATGGTCAATTACGACATCCCGTGGAATCCTGTACGATTGGAGCAACGCGTTGGGCGTATTCATCGATATGGTCAGCAACACGACTGTTTCATTTTTAACTTTGTTGCCAGAAATACCCGGGAAGGTCGCGTTCTTCAGAAGCTGATGGACCGGCTGCGTGAGATTCGGAGTGAGTTGGGGACAGATCAGGTATTTGATGTGATTGGCGAAGTATTACCTTCCAATTTGCTAGATCGGCTATTTCGAGATATGTATGCCCGAAGAACAGATGAGCACGCAGTAGCGCACCGCATTGTTCAGGAAGTGGACTTGAATCGGTTTAAATCCATTACCGAGTCCGCTCTTGAAGGTCTAGCCAAGAAGGAACTAAATCTGTCTGCCGTTCTTGGCAAATCCGCCGAGGCCAAGGAAAGACGACTGGTGCCTGAGGTGATCGAGCAATTTTTCGTGGAAGCAGGTCCAGTAGCTGGTATTCATCCAAAGGCCACGTCTCACTGCGGCCAAATATATCGCGTAGGAAAAATACCCAGAACGCTACTTCAAAAAGGGCAGGAAATAGAGGGGCGATTTGGAAGGTTGGGGAGAGATTATGCGCGTATCGGATTTGACAAGGAGTTGCTAAAAGATCACCCCACATTAGAATGGGTAACCCCTGGCCATCCCCTTTTTGAAGTTGTCCGAGAGGATGTACTTGAACGCGTGCAAGATCATCTAAACCGGGGGGCAGTGTTTTGGGATCTAAACATACAGGCTGCTGGGATTCTGGACGTTTTTGCTGCATCGATTAAGGATGGTCTTGGTAACACGCTGCATAGACGTATTTTCGTGGTTGAAACAGATCCCGATGGAGAGATGCAACTCCGACAACCTACCTATTTCTTGGATATCACGCCAAAGCCTGCCGATGAAACTTCGGCACAGGATCCGAATTTCAAACCACCGGATCGGGTGCTGGCTGAGCGGTTTCTGTTTGAAACGGCATTACAACCCTGGCTAAATGAATCTGCCGAGCAGAGAGAGAAGGAAGTTGGCATAATTGCCCACCATGTAGGCATCAGCTTGAATGCTTTGATAGATCGGCAGCAAATCCAGCTTGCAGACTATCTTAATCGTCAGATTGACGGCCAAACTGTTACCGGATTGGATGGTTTGATTGCCCAAGCCGAACAGCATCTGGACGATCTCAACAACCGATTGGAGAACAGAAATAAGGAATTGGAAATGGAGCGCCACTGTACCATCGGAGACATTGCACATCTCGGTCGTGCGATAGTAGTTCCACATCCCGAACGTCAGACTACAAAATTAGCGCCTATGGTACGGGATGAAAAAATCGAGAAAATAGCGGTACATATGGCCAGGAATTACGAAGAAGCGCGCGGATGTGTGGTCGAAAGTGTTGAAGCTGACAACCGGGGATTTGATTTGATTTCTCGACGCCCACATCCGGAAGATTCCGACACATTTACAGAAGTAAGATTTATTGAAGTAAAGGGGAGGGCCGGAGTTGGGGAGATTTTCTTGAGTACGAATGAATACAGAACCGCAGAACGACTCAAAGACGATTATTGGCTCTATACTGTGTTTAACTGCATAACCGAACCTGACTTACATATTTTTAGAGATCCTGGATCCTTGGATTGGAAACCCATCACGAAAATAGAACATTATCGGATCAACCCCAACGCAGTGTTTAGAAACCAGAGCCATGTCTGATCCGCGCAACGTACTTCAGCGCAAATTTGATTTGCGCCATCGGTCCAGCAACTTTGGAAATGTAATATCAAAAATGGTGGTAAGAGGGTTTCGCTGTCATCCTCACACGATTATAGATATTCAGAGTCCAATTACTGCTTTTTGTGGTTTGAACGGTGTAGGAAAATCCACTCTTATCGAACTCGCAGCCTGCGCCTATAAGAACCCTAATGGGCAAAGATTCAATATCAGTAGATTCTTTGCCGTTGGACAACTCGATCCGGCACCATTTAGCGCCAACGCCTCTGTACAGTATCACTTCGACATACCGGAACAAGGTGAACAAGTCGTAACGATATCTAGAAACCGCCAGCAAAGTCGTTGGAATGGCTATTCAAGGCGCCCAGCAAGAAATGTTGTTTTTACTGGGCAAGGATTGTATGTATCCCGCTGTGAGAGAAATGATTTCGTGGTTCGGGAGTCTGCCCGTCTCGATATAACAGAGTCTAAACCAATTGGAGAAGAAGAAATAACAAGATGTTGCGAAATCCTCGGATTGCAATATGAAGAGATCGAAGAGAAAACCGTTCGCAGAAAAAAGCAGGAAACTAGTGTCTTAAGCTCTTCAATTGGAGGGAACACATACTCGGAAACCCATATGGGCTTAGGCGAAGGGCGTGTGCAAACCTTCATAAAAGTTTTTGAATCAGTTGAACGACAAAGCTTAATCCTGATTGAAGAACCAGAACATGCACTTCACCAAAGTGCGCAATATCGACTTGGTCGCTACCTCGTGGACCTATGTATCCGCAAGGGCCACCAGATGTTCCTTACCACCCATAGTGAGCATCTTCTGAGAGCTTTACCTCAGTTATCTTCTATATATTTACACAAAATTCCACAAGGTATTGAAACGATTCCCGGAATGCCTCCTGCTCAGGCTGTGAGCTTGATGGCTGAGGGCTTCGATAAGGCAATTACTCTGCTTGTGGAAGACGAATGTGCCAAGATTGTCTTGTCTGAAATTCTCAGGCATTTCGATCCAACTTTTCTGGCGTCAGTAAAAATCGAAATTGCTGGATATAAAGACGACAGTGGTGAATATGTGGGAGGGGGAAAGGATGCAATTACCAAAACAATGAGAGCTCTAACCAATGTGGGACTGAGCGTAGCTGCAGTTCTAGATCCTGATGCCTTTTCTGATCCCAAAAATTATGTTTTCAAATTACCTGGTCGAAACGCGCCGGAGTTGGAATTAATTAAATCAACTAAATTTCGAGAGGTTTTGCTGACCACCTATCAGATTGAGGTAGATAATTTCATTGCAAGCATTAGAACATATGATTGTCATCGATGTTTCTCCCTTCTGGCTAAACAGCTCAATGTACACGAATCTTATTTGCTCACTGAAGCGGCACGTGGTTATGCTCCTGAATGCAACAGGTATGAAGCAGAGGTTCTCATTGAACAATTGAAAGAAGCCGGGAGCCGCTGATGGTAGACACCTCCTTTAATTTCCAAGCGGAAGAAAGGAAATTTATGCAGAGCAGATATCCAAAAAGGCTTATAGAAGTTGATCTTCCGATCTCTCGAATTTCTGCTCAGGCGAGAAGAGAAAAGTCCATTAGAAAAGGACATATCTCCAGTTTACACATTTGGTGGGCGAGGAGGCCATTAGCTGCCTGTAGAGCTGTATTGTGTGCTTCTCTCTGGCCGGACCCTGTTGATCTGTATGAAAACTGTGCGAAATATAAGGGTTTTGTCCAAGAAAACGGAATTGGAGTAGCACGCCCAGAACATTTCCTGTACGAAGCTGAAAGACTAATGTCTAAGTGGGCCAAAAAAAACCTCAATCTGGCCAGCCAAAGTTCTTACCGCCGACTGTTACAGATTCAAAGGGGACGCGAATTTCTTCAAGATCCGGTTAACTTGCGAAACGTGCTACTCGATTTTATCGCAGATTTCAGCATTTGGGAAAACTCCCAGAAGCACGAATATCTTGAAATTTCACGTGCACTAACATCAGCCGCTCAGGAGACGTTGTATGGGATAAGGGGTACCAATCCTGTCGTTCTAGATCCTTTTGCTGGTGGCGGTTCTATACCGTTGGAATCCCTGAGATTGGGAGCTGATACATTTGCAATAGATCTCAATCCTGTAGCAGTCTTACTAAATAAGGCCATTTTGGAGTATTTACCTAGGTATGGACGAACTCTAGTGAAAGAGATTAACAAATGGGGTGAATGGATACAACGCAAAGCAGAAGAAGAATTGAGCGCATTATTTCCGTCATCAAGAGATGGTTCTACTCCCAAAGCGTATTTATGGGCAAGAACCCTTAATTGCGAGGGACCGTCCTGCGGTAAAACTATTCCTGCGATTCGGACTACAACTCTTCTAACGCGCTCTAAGAACAAACAATATATCAGCATTAAAGGAAATCCAAATCATCCAAAGATTGAAATTGAATTAGTACAGGATAAACCAAGCAGAGCCACGATTTCATCAGGCAAACTTACTTGCCCTGTTTGTGGATACACTACCTCTGATAAGAACACAATGAGGCAGATGACGAAGAGAAGAGGAGGGACAGAAGACGCTTCTCTCATCTGTGTTATAAGCGAGGGTACTGACGGAGCGCGGCAGTTTGATCTCCCTTCGGCCGATGATCTAGTCGCTGCCCAAGTGTATTCATCTGAGGTTTTATCTGAGCTTTCAAATCAAGGATATAATGCGCCAAAAGATCCTATAAATCCACTTAGACCTTCTCCTAATGCAAGAGGACTATCCGCTGTCACTCGTTACGGGATGAGTGCTTTTTCAGATCTTTATACAATACGTCAAAAGGCGACATTACTGACATTTCAGAGAATCATAAATGAAGCCTCGGAGAAAATGGACGCATCTATTCGCATTCCACTGACGACATTTCTCGCTTTGTCGCTTGGCCGACTACTTGACCGAGATACATCTCTTTGTCGTTGGATTCCCCAAACAGGCGCAGTCGGCTTTACTTTTGGTCGGCAAGCTTTATCGATGATTTGGGATTTTGTGGAAATTAACCCCTTAACACATTCCGGCGGATGGACAGGTGCCTATAAGACAGTGTCCTCTGTCATTGAGGCACAACTATGTATAGAGAAATCCGGTGAGGTTTTCAGTAGTTCTGCAACGTCTCTTGTCCTGCCGGATGATTCAATAACGATGTTGGCTACTGATCCACCATATTACGACTCGATCCCATATGCAGATCTATCTGATTTTTTTTATGTATGGTTAAAACAGCTATTAAGGCCGATTCATAGCTCCCTGTTTTCAAACGAGCTAACTCCGAAAGATGATGAAGTAATTTGGAACCCAAGTAGGTCTTTACCGTGTGGGCAAAGTAAAGACAAAGAGTTTTATGAATCCATGATGACACGTGCTTTCGAGGAGGGGAGACGCGTTACCGCACCATCTGGTTTAGGCATTGTTGTCTTTGCCCATAAGTCAACTGATGGATGGGAAGCAATGCTACAATCTTTACTCTCTGCAGGATGGATAATTACTGCATCTTGGCCAATTGATACTGAACGATCTGCTCGAACAAATGCAATTGGAACAGCCTCATTAGCTTCATCGGTGCATTTAGTGTGTAGACCGCGCGAGATGAGAGATGGAGATATCGGAGAAGATGAGATTGGTGAATGGCGAGATGTAATATCAGAACTTCCAATACGGATACAAGAATGGATGCAACGGTTAACAGAAGAAGGAATTGTTGGGGCAGATGCTATATTTGCTTGTTTAGGACCAGCATTAGAAATATTCAGTCGCTATAGCCGAGTTGAAAGGGCAAGTGGTGAAACGGTAGCACTGCGAGAATATCTTGAGCAAGTATGGGCAGCTGTATCTAATGAGGCTTTGTCCGTAATATTTGAGAGTGCTGATGCACAGGTTTCGGAGCCTGAAGCGCGTTTAACTGCAATGTGGCTATGGACATTAGGTGCAGGTAGCAAAACTGAAATTGGCGATGGCTTCGGAAATGACCAGTACGACGCACGTGAAGGGAAAGAAACAATACATTCGTCGGGGTTTAATCTTGAATATGATACAGCACGTAAGATTGCTCAAGGTTTAGGTGTGCACCTTGAGAAAGCAAATTCAGTGGTGGAAGTCAGGGGAGAAAAGGCGAGATTGTTACCAGTTATAGAACGGACTCGCTACCTCTTTGGCATAGACAGTGAGTTAGAGACTGGGCGTCGCCGGAGAACCAAGAATGTGAAGCAGCTTTCTCTCTTCAATGAGTTAGAAGAAGCGGAAGGTGTTGATGCTGAAGAATTGGAGGCAAATGGTCCGCTTCCAGGCTCGACAATATTAGATCGTGTGCATCAAGCAATGATTCTCTTTGGGGCGGGACGAGGAGAGGCATTGAGGAGATTCTTGGTACAAGAAGGTATTGGAAAAGATGATGGATTCTGGAAATTGGCTCAAGCTCTCTCAGCCCTTTATCCATCAGAAATTGTAGAGAAGAGGTGGGTAGATGGGGTTCTTGCCCGTAAAGGAAGTCTGGGATTCTGAGGCATACGATGGATACTCCCCTGTCTGAGAAATGGACAAGAGCGTTTCGTGATGTTGTCGTGCAGCCTCGAATTTCCGATCCATTGAAGACAACTTCACTTAACGAAGATTTGAGACATTGGACAACGCTGTTGACAGATGTTGTTATTGAGAGTTGTAAACAGTTGGATTGGCAGGCTGCAGCCAAGGGTCATACGCTTGATTTGCTTCCTCAGATGGGACAAGAATACCTCGGCCTTGATGCTGTCGCGTTCGAAGTTTCTCTTAGCCAAATGCAATCCTCTCGTTGGACTTTTCCTGTTGCCGTTTTTGAATTGGAGAATAGTCTCTCTGATAATCGTGTGGCTTATTCTCTTTGGAAAGTGATGTGTATAAACGCTGCATTGAGAGTTGTATTTGCCTACCGACGAGATGATCTGAAAGGAGCAGACCTTGTGAAGTCCTTGAAAACAAACGTCGTTTCAGGGATTCCTTCAATACAACGTACTCGAATATTTGGAGAAACCCTCCTTGTGATAGGGAGTCGGTCTGATGGACCAACCTTCCCGTGGGGATTCTTCAAATTCTGGCACCTTGATTTGAATACGGGAAGTTTTGTAAAATCTTAACCCAAGGAAAGAGTGGGAGACAGTTATGGCATCACTGAAGCCGTGGTATCAAGTTGTAACACCAAGAGAGGATTTAAGGGAGAATCGACCGCTTGATGCATCTGAATTTGCCGTTCATTTGGATCATATCCGTGACAGGCGATCTCATGTGGATTATTGTGAACCAGACCGGTTTTTTGATCGCACATACTTGACCAGGAACTTACTGGATCTGACATCACAGGTTGTGCGGAGACTTTCCGGTATCAAGGTTGGGACTTCTGCTGTATTCAATATGGCAACACAATTTGGGGGCGGGAAGACACACGCTTTAACTGCCCTTTATCATATAGCTCGCGGCGGAAATAAAGCCAAGGATTGGAAGGGTATCAGTTCAATATTGACTAAAGCACAAGTTCGGGAAGTGCCGAAAGCTGATGTCGCTGTATTTGTGGGTACTGAGTTCGATGTGCTGGATGGACGGGGTGGAAAAGGAGAACCACATCGCAGAACACCCTGGGGTGAAATTGCCTGGCAACTTGGAAAGAAGAGAGCATTCGATGTGGTTGCCAGCCATGATGATAAAGGCATTGCCCCTGCAGGTGATGTGATCAGAAAAATGTTGCCAGATGGCCCTGTGCTGATTCTGATTGATGAATTGTTAAATTATGTCAGTCGTAGTCGCAAATCAGGGCTTTCAGATCAGTTTTATGATTTCGTGCAGAGCTTGTCGGAAGAATCCCGTGCTCGAGAAAATATCGTGCTTTGTGTTTCGATTCCGGCATCTGAACTTGAGATGAACCCGGAAGATCAGCGGGATTACGATTCTTACAAAAAGATGTTGGATCGTCTTGGAAAAGTCATCAGTATGGCATCGGATACAGAAGTGACTGAGATTATTCGCCGACGCCTTTTTGAGTGGCACGGCATCCCTAACGAAGGGAATCAGGTAGTTGCCGCCTATGCAGAATGGGCACAGCAACATGCTGATGAACTATCAAATTTGGGAGATCGAGATACTGCAGAAGTGTTCCGTGCCTGTTATCCGTTTCACCCTTCTATGATTTCTGTTTTTGAGCGCAAATGGCAGAGTTTGCCCAGATTCCAGCGCACGCGCGGAATACTGCGTCTTTTCGCCCTCTGGATTGCACGGCAATATCAAGAGGAACACAAAAAGGCGTCGAGAGAGCCGCTGATCACTCTTGGATCTGCTCCTTTGGAGGATCAGGTTTTCAGGGATGCAGTATTTGAACAGCTTGGGTCTGATCAGCTTTCTACACCTGTCACGACAGATATTGCGGGCAAAAAGGATGCCCACTCTATCAAGTTGGACCGAGAGGCAACGGATTCGATCAAGAAGAGCAGGTTACATCAAAAGGTGAGCACTGTCATATTCTTTGAGTGTAATGGGGGGCAAAGCCAGAGTAAAGCTGATGCTTCGGTTCCTGAGATCCGAACTGCGTTGGGTAGTCCGGATTTAAATCTCGCAGAAATAGAGGCCGTCTTAGAGGGATTGAGTTCTACCTGCTACTATCTTACGTGGGACCGCAACCGATATCGGTTCGGTTTAAGGCCTAATCTCAACCAGATGCTGGTGACTCGCCGTGGAGCAATATCTGTCAGAGATATTGATGATCAGGTACGTAAGACAATTATCGACGTCTTCAAGGATGGGCAACAAGCTCTTGAACGGCGTTATTTTCCTGCACGAAGTAATGACATTCCGGACCGTCCTCAGTTGACACTGGCAATATTAAGCCCCGATTATCTGGCCAAAGACGCAGAATCCAAAGCACTGATGGAGAAAATGGTTCGGGAATCTGGATTATCGGGACGCACGTACAAATCAGGCCTGGTCTTTGTAGCTTCAGATTCTGCGACACTAATGACCGAGGCCGCCCGGACACTTCTGGCCTGGGACGACATTCAGGACGATGTGGACTCCGTCGCACAATTGGAAGAATCGCAGAAACGGAATTTAACCAGGAGCCTTGGACGTGCCCGATCTGATCTTAAAGAAGCGATCTGGCGTTCCTACAGGCATGTCTTCCTATTGGCCGAAAACAATAGACTTAAAGAGGTT
Organism: Candidatus Latescibacterota bacterium; assembly: GCA_965203805.1. Taxonomy (GTDB): domain Bacteria; phylum Latescibacterota; class UBA2968; order UBA2968; genus JAAXHE01. Next base: position 445,648 of record OZ241917.1, read on the forward strand.
GATCTAGGGCAGGTGACATCCAGCATGGCCTCCAATTATGTTGATTTGCTCGTAAATCAACTTACCCGGGACGATGAAATTACTTCATCTGTAGGCGTCAATCGTCTAATCCGTGTTTGGCCACCTGCCTTGACAGAATGGTCAACAAAAGATGTGCGCGATGCGTTTTTTGCTTCTCCAGCTCTTCCCCGATTATTGGAACCAGATTCTATCAAACGGACCATTGCCGACGGTGTCAGCGCTAAGTCGCTTGGATATGCCCGTAGAGAATCGGATGGGCTAGTTCTCGAAAAATTCGGCGATAGTATGTCTGACCTGGAAGTCGAGATTGACAAAGACGTTTTCATACTCAAAGCGGATGATGCACAAAAACTGGTTGAACCCCCCAGGCTGGATCGATTGCTCATTCAGCCCGATCAAGCAGAGGCGAATCCTGGAAAGCGTGTGACATTTTCTGCTACGGGTTTGGATCAATATGGTCACAAATACGATGTTAAGGATGTAAAATGGTTTACGTCAGATGGTGGAATTGATGAAAACGGCCTCCTAATAGCTGCCGATAACACTGGGATTTATACGATTACTGCTCAGGTTGAAGGTATACAGAATAGTACTCAACTCAGAGTAACAGATAAGGTTCCTGGTGGCGGTGGTGGAGACGAAAGTGATGACGTTGGCATAGAAGGTGTGACTATACGGTGGCAGGGCGATGTCCCTCCGCAAAAGTGGATGAACTTCTATACCAAAGTCTTGACCCGCTTTGTTACAGAGCCCGGATTGAAACTACAGGTCAGTTTTGAGGCGCCCACAGAAGAAGCCGCCGCACAGAACACGCTGGACCAAATTAAGAGCGCATTGCGCGATCTTGGGCTAGGCGAGGACGCATCGGCTGGACAATAGCGTTAGGACCTGACAAGATTTACATCTCTCCAGTAAGGACCGCTTCCGATGGGACACGAAAGAACAGGAACACTTCCCCGTTCGCAGCAATGGCGAAGTGTTGTCGCCCACATTGCCCAATTTCCGGAAGAAGGCAACGTTTCGGATGTTGCTAAAGCAATCATTTCTAATGTTCGGAAGCAGTTCCTTCAGATTCATAGAGACGATGGCGTTAAAGCCGCGTTTGGGTTCCTTATAGCGCTTTCGCGCGCTTCCGTCTCAGATGAATCTGAACCTCTTTATGTAGATCTCTCCTCAAATCCCTCACCTCTCCGAATCTCCTTAGACCTGTCCAAATGGGTCAAAGCACACACTAATTCTCTTGAATATGCGGAAATTGCACAGAAAGCCGCCATAGACGCTGTGGGAATATGGACCCGGCAACAACAGCAGCAACAGACCATCTTCAACGATTACAGCGACGCTGTTGAAGTGTGGCGAAAAGCGGGTGACGGCAGCGGATTTTGTGTGGTGGCACGACTGTTCTTTGCCAAATTTACAGAGAAATATCTCAACTACTTTCTTGAGAGAGAAGCATCGGCCGTCCTGCCAAATGTGAAGACACGTGATGAATTCTCCTCCCTTTTGGAAGAACATATCGACGCTGTTTCTGATCATGCGTTTGAAACCGCCAGAATTGCGCGATCGTTTGCTGCTGGATGGTACAATAATCACGCACTTAAGGGAATGCCATCAAATGAGGAAACAGAGCGATTTTTGGCAGTAGCGTTTGGCAAAATCCGCGAGGAATTAATGCGGGAAAGTGTCCAGATATGACGAGAGACGCCTCCCACATTATTCTGTGCAATAATGCTGAAATGGATGGCAGCAAGCTTGGGAAATCCGTGAAGCGGCTTAACTATCTGGAGGAAGCCACCAGGAATGTCAATCTCCTGCTTCCCGATTTTGTCAGAGGCGTATATTATCTGCCCGACCGACTGTTAGATCTTCTTGAGATAGCATCATTTGTTTACAACGGCGATCGAATGACTACCCGAGGTTCTCGAGATGCAGTAGAATATCACAGTTGGTCTCGGACGCTTGAATTCGTTATCCGGGTTCGCGATGAACAATTTTGGAATAAACCCGAGGTTAAACAGGCTTTGGCGGCAGCGTTGAGATTTGTAACCGGTGATCGAGAGTATCGGTTTCATTTCCACCCGGGTCATTCAACTTCACCCACCAGTCTCTTTGACCGGCAGGAGTTCAGTGTTGCCGTCAAAAAGGACGTTTCTGTCATACTCTTCTCAGGTGGGCTTGATTCACTAGCCGGAGTGCTGGAACGGTTGTTAAATACTGACGACCAATTGTGTTTGGTTAGCCACCAGTCACTTCAGCCGAGCATAATCAGAACTCAGGAACGCCTCGTAGATACTCTGAAATCACGCTTTCCAAATCGAATTTACCACTATCGTTTCAAGTGCAGTTTGAAAGGTATTCGCGCACCTGAGGAAACTCAAAGGAGCAGATCGTTTCTCTACACAAGTATCGCTTTTGCATTGGCTTATGCATATAAACAGAGTCGGTTCTATGTGTACGAAAATGGCGTCACGAGCATCAATTTTTCTCGGCGGGAAGACCTTGCTAATGCACGGTCAAGCAGAACAACACATCCTCAAACGATAGCTCTACTTCAAGATTTCTTCTCACTATTCTCGGATGAAACCGTCAGTATTGAGATTCCCTTTCTCTGGAAAACCAAAACGGAAGTATTCGAGTCCATCAAAGCGAGTGGACATGCTGAACTTATTCCAAGTGCTGTATCGTGCAACAAGACCTTTCAAGGCATGGTGCAGACCACACATTGCGGGCAGTGTTTCCAGTGTGTCGACCGACGGATAGCAGCATACGCGTCTGGGTCTGAAGGCTTTGACGAATCAGGGACATATGCTGCCAATTTCATTTCGGAAACCATGGTCTGTGGCGAGACGAGAACGACGGTGGTTGACTATTTGCGCCAAGCTCGAAATTTCGCCAATTGGAATGTTGATTGCTTTTATGAGAAGATGATGAACGGTCTTTCGGAGTTGATAGATTCGATACCTAATTGCAATGATGAGATAGAGGTTGTAGAACGAGTTTGGGATTTGTGCAACAGGCATGGAAAACAGGTATTTAATGCCATTAAGCGAATGAGAGATATCCATGATGATTTGCATCAGCCGATAGAGGATGATTCATTACTTAAGACAGTCGATGAACGAGAATATCTAAAGGAGCCGATCGATCGGTTGGTTGCTGCAATAATCGAAAAGGTCTCAGATGCGATTCCTTCTATGTTTCGTCTGAATCAGCCAAAAAATGAGAATGACCTTAACACGAAAGTTCACGCGCTTCTTAAGACACATCGACCTGATTTAAGGCGTGAACATCCCGAAGTTTCTTTCGCAGGTGCTCAAGTCGTTCCTGACCACGGGATCGGCTCTTTTTTGCTGGTTGAATCAAAATACATCCGTGACAGTACAACTCCGAGCGTTGCGACCGACGGGATGGCAGCGGATATTACGAAATATCCCGCGGATTTGCACATTTTGTTTCTCGTCTATGATCCCACGCGTCGGATTGTTGATGATCAAGAGTTCAAGAACGCCTTTGAAAAAACGGGCCGCTGCACTGTCTGTATACTTCGTTGAGGAGAATCGTAGAGTTAGGCCCTTCGATTGGCGTACGGTCACATTGCGATAGCCTCACGGGACGCATTGAAGCGGTTGGCGGCTGCATAGGGATTACCATTCAGGCCGATCGTAGAAAAGGTAAAGGACAACGAACCGCAAAAGCTGCAGCAGAACAGGTACCATCAGTGCAGGAACCTCGACGGTGTATTCGCAATCGACGGCTCTGTCCCGGGAGGTGCGGTTCTTCTGGTCGACGACGTCGTCGACTCCGGATGGACGTTGACTGTCATCGCAGCGTTGCTTCGAATGGCCGGCAGCGGTCCCGTGTGGCCACTGGCTCTGTCGACGACAAGAATGGCAGCTTGAGATGAAACTGGATTCCCATACTCAGGTGGTGGTGCTTCTCACGGTTACGTTTGGAAGATCGGAAGGGGCGACGGCGAAACCACTTTCGCCGAGAGAGTGGGCCCGGCTCGCGGCCTGGCTAAGGGATCGCAAGCTGGATGCGTCGGCCTTGTTGAAGGGTGAATTGAAGAACGAGCTCTCAGGTTGGATGGATCGTTCGATTTCGCTGGCCAGACTCGAGAGCCTGATGGATCGTGGTGGGGCGTTCGGCCTGTCGCTCGAGAGATGGCAGCGTGCGGGTCTATGGGTCGTTGCTCAATCCGATCCGGAGTATCCGGTACAATTGAAACGCCGGCTTCGGCTGGAATCACCCCCCGTGCTGTTCGGCTGCGGAAACAAGATGCTGCTTCCGCGCGGCGGCATCGCTGTCGTCGGCTCCCGAAATGCCGGCCGAACCGATCTCACTTTCGCGGAGAGACTGGGCGCCGCCGCCGCCCGGCAGGGCTTCTCGATCGTATCGGGCGGAGCCCGCGGGGTCGACCAGAGCGCAATGTTGGGCACACTGGAGAACGAAGGCACCGGAGTCGGCGTTCTGGCAGACAATTTGATACGGGCGGCGACGTCGGCAAAATACCGCAAGTTTCTTGTTTCACGCGATTTGGTGCTGGTAACCCCGTTCAATCCGGAAGCGGGATTCAACGTCGGCAACGCGATGCGCCGAAACCGGTATATCTATTGCCTGTCCGAAGCTGGTATCGTGGTCAGCAGCACGCCGAACCGGGGGGGCACCTGGAATGGCGCACTCGAAAACCTGAAAGCCGCCTGGGTTCCCCTTTGGGTCAAACGCACGGATGACAGGAAGTCAGGCAATGCAAGTCTTGTCGAGAGGGGCGCGCGGTGGATTCCTGACGAACTAGTACTTACTTGACAAAAAAAGCGAAATAATATATCTTGTGCTCATAGGGAATCGATCTCAGTTCAACTGTGGAGAGGAGACCGCCTATGAGCCGCCCCGCCGTGTTGATCACGTTGCGTGACGAGGAAAAAGAGACGCTGTTGAGTTGGACACGTTCAGGCAAGACGCAACACCGTTATGTGCTGCGCGCCCGGATTGTTCTTTCAGCGTCCCAGGGCGATGCGAACCGGGACATCGCCAGGGATCTGGGAACGCGCGAGGCCACGGTGTGCAAGTGGCGCCGGCGCTTTCACGAGTCGGGTCTTTCCGGGTTGCAGGACAAGGCGAGATCGGGCAAGCCTGCCAAGTACGACCAGTCAAGCGAAAAGCGCATTTTGGAGGCCTTGGACGATGCCCCGCCCAAGGGCTATGGAAACTGGACCGGTCCGTTGTTGGCCGACAAGCTGGGAATTTCTGTCCACTATGTCTGGCAGGTCTTGCGCAACCACGGCATTTCGCTGGCCAGAAGGCGCAGCTGGTGTATCAGCACCGATCCGGAATTTGCCACCAAGGCCGCAGCCATCGTGGGGTTGTATCTGGAACCTCCCAAAAATGCGATTGTCTTGTGCGTCGACGAAAAGCCCGCGATTCAGGCGTTGGAAAGGGTACAGGGATGGCTCAAGCTGCCCAACGGCAAGGCCGTAACCGGCTTTAACCACGAATACAAGAGAAACGGCACCACCACGTTATTCGCTGCATTGAACGTCGCCACCGGCCTCGTCAAGGCCGGGCATTACAAAAGGCGCAAACGACGCCAGTTTCTGAGCTTTATGAACGAACTTGTCGCCGAATACCCCGATCAGGAACTCCACATCATCCTCGACAACCTGAACACCCACAAGCCCAAGAATGACCGCTGGCTGCCGCGCCATCCCAATGTCCACTTCTACTACACCCCCACCCACGCATCCTGGCTCAACCAGATCGAAATCTGGTTCAGCATCCTGTGGAGAAGCGCGCTCAAAGGCGGCTCCTTCACCTCGATTCGAGACTTACGCACCGCCATCAATCACTTCATTGACGCCTACAACGAGAACGCACATCCCTTCGAGTGGAAATCCACAAAAGTCCGACCCAAAGCCCTTGAAGAAAAATACTCTAATTTAACCAATTAAGTACTAGAGTCGCTCGACGACTTAATGCGCGATTCGACGTCCGGATCCAGTGAGGCGTCTCGGGCCGAACTCCCTCTTTTCACGCCTGAGGTTGATAATCCGATAGTTCGGGATACAAGTGCGAAGGTCTCCGATACATCGGGATTGGAACCAGGATCGTTCGGCAGGGCAGGACATACCATCAAACCCGATCAGCCTGTCTCCAGCGGAGAAGCTGACGGCGAGCGCACACGCTGATTTGTAACCTCCGACCCGCGAGATTGCCTCGCCTTGCTGCTTCCATGTTGTTTTCCGAAAAACACAAATCTGGCTCATACTGCACTTGACTTGAACTGGAGTATGTTACAAATGCCGGTGCCTATGCAACCGTACAACTTCCACAAACCCCAGGAGGAACAATGGGAAATCCGGTCGTCCACTTTCAAATCGCAGGCCCCGACGGTCCCGCCTTGCAGCAGTTCTACCGGGACCTCTTCGGATGGAATGTGCACACGCAGGGCGAGGAGATGGGCAATTACGGTCTGGTGCAGACCAACGAAGGCGGCATTGGCGGCGGTATCATGGAAACCACCGAGGACATGCCTGCCGGCAACTATGTGACGTTCTACATCCAGGTCGACGACCTCCAGGCAGCCCTGGACAAGCTTTCCGGATTGGGTGGAGCCACCGTGATGCCGCCGATGGAGATTGCGCCCGGCATGGGTTCCATTGCCATGTTCACGGACCCGGCTCACAACACGATTGGACTTTATTCGTTGCCTGCCGAATGGGACGGCGAGGTGCCGCCGAAGGGCAATGCCCCACCTGTTGTGCACTTCGAGGTCGGGGGAAAAGACGCGGAAGCGCTTAACGACTTCTACACTGAGATGTTCGGCTGGAAGACCACGCTTATGGAAGAGATGAACTACCGCCTCGTGGAGCAAGAGCCGGAGGGCATCGACGGCGGCATGTTCCAGCACAGGGATAATATGCCGCCCAACGCCCCTTCGGTTGCTGTAATGGTCGACGATTTGCAGGCATATCTTGACAAGGCGGTGAGTCTTGGCGCAACGGCCCTGATGCAACCAAACGAGATTCCCGGCGGCTTCGGTTCGCTCGCGATCTTCAACGACATCGCAGGCAACCGAATTTCCCTTTTCAAGTCACCGGAGGATCCCACCGGCCCGCAAGACTGACAGTTTACCGGCATCACCGGGAAATAACCGATCGACGTCACTCTCCCGTGTATCCCTTTGATGCCCAGACCTTTCGGGCGAGCTTTTTGGGTTCGGCGGACGGTTCTATGTCGCCGCGGATGCTGGAGTGTATCGGTAACGAAATCTGCCGCTGATGGAGGCAAGGAGGACGATCTTCAACCTTGTGGCTACGTACAACGACTTTGAGCACAAATTCGCCGCGTTCCTGGGTCGAGCTGGAGATGTCGCGCGCTTCGCGTCGCTCGTTACCACGGAACAAGAGAATTCCGGCTCCACATTCAGGATCGACTATCCGAAGAAGAGTGGGGCAATCGGCCACTATTTTCCGGATTGGGTGGTTGTCCAGAAGGTCGACGGCGGCGAAGTCAGTTGGATTGTGAAGACCAGGGGCCGAGAGTGGTCAGGCACTGGCGCGAAGGACGCAGCGGCACGGGATTGGTGTAAGCGGGTAAGCGAAGCCACTGGAAGGGCTTGGAAATACACGAGGATCAACCAGTCGGAGTTTTCCGACGAGTACCCGACTTTCGGCGCGTTGCTGTGGAAAAAAGCACTTACAACATCGGGCGAACGCCAGCGGGAGATGGGGCAGGTGACGCAGGAAGATATCCGCCGATGGAAAGAAGGAGGGCGGGGCTGATGGCCACCGTTATCGACGCGTCGGTGATGGAGCGCCGCTACTTCGCGATGAGGCATATATTGACTTTGCCCGGGTGATACTGGAACAGCTGAATAACGAAGAGCGCATCACGTCGACGATTTTCTGGTACGAGATTCGAAATGTCTTGCTCAACGCGAAGCGCTCCAAGCGGATCGACGAGCGGCATTTCGATACCTGTCTGATTCAACTGACCGACGGGTTTTCATTGTGCGAGGACACGGAACGCAACGAAGCCGTAGTCCTGGAACTCGCGCAACGACACACCCTGACCGTATACGACGCGAGCTATCTCGAGACCGCTACCCGGCGCAAGGCCAGTTTGGCGACGTTCGACCAGAAACTCGCAAACGCTGCATTTAACGAGGAAATCGAGAATCCGGCGGTGGAGTTGGGGGCGGTGAGTGTGGGATGAGCGGCGGGCTTCGAGACGGGTCCCCCTTGGTTTTTGTGGAAGTCTCCCCGCGTTGTCCGGCTAGGCCAAGTTCCGATGCAAGATTGCATAACTAAATCTGTAGAATTGGTTTCGTAGCCGCATACGAACGAAATTTGCGAATTGGCAGAATTACCATAGTCTCACGACGGGCTGAATCACTTCTAAACGATGTGTGCGGAATAACGGTGAATGATCATTAGACCACCGAAAGATTATAGCAAACGGATGCAGGTCACGCTTAAGCGACTTGAACGATGGTCGCTAGACTATGGTATTAGTCTCGAGCATATACCGAAACAAGAAGCGACAAAGACAGCGGATTTCAGAGCAATCTTTCCAGATTCTGAGAGAACCAACGTGATAATTGAAGTTAAGGAAATAGCAATACCGTTCGAGATCAACAAGGAAGAGGTTATCGAGGTTTGCGAATCGGGACCGCCTGACGGAAGGTTTCAGTCAGCCGATGCGGTACGGCGGAAGATAAGAGCCGCAAGAGACCAATTAAAGCCGTACGCGGACACCGGTTGTCCCACCCTTCTGCTTCTTGGCATGTGGACCCCGGCACTTGATGTCAGGTTGGGTTGGGATATTCCGATTGCAATGCTTGGAGGTGGTCCTCGGATTTCGCTTAACGTATATGGATTGCCAATGTACGAAATCGTCTCAACTGCAAGAGGCGGTCGACAGGCCGCTGACAACACCAATCGATCAATTTCAGCCGTGGGACGATTTGAACGCGGCAAACCTAACGTATTTCCAGAGACCTTGGTCGTATATCGACATAACAATCCTCGCGTCCAATTGGATGTGGATCTCCCAGGCATTCAGTACGTAATGTAGATGTCGGAACATGTCATTTGTCTTTGGGGCCCGCTCTGTGTCACGGATCGACCGCAAGATGGGTGGAAAGGTGCTTGATTTCCTAAAGCGTTCACATCTTGTGGCCGGCTAAAGGATACGTCGGTCTCGACATTTCCGTGCTGTAGACGTCCTATCATTTGGGAAAGAAAACTTCGGAATTTGCGAAAAAATTCGATAAGAGTTTAAAGCTACCCTATCTATGTTTTCTCCCACGGCTGTGTGCAGAATTCGGTGGCGACGGGAAGGGGACTCAATGGTCAAGACCAATATGATGTGAAATTAAGGTGGGTTTGATTTATGCTTTCGAAAGGGTTCTCCCTTTTGATATAGAGGTCAGCGGGTAGTCGGTCTTCCAGCCCCTGGCGTCGGCGTTTCTGGTTGTACAAGACGAAGTAGACAGAGAGTCGTTGGTACAGCAGGGGTATGGTTTCGTAGCTTTTAACGTAATGGTCTACGTACTTGAGTGAGCGCCAGAGCCGTTCAATGAAGACGTTGTCCAGGGCAGGTCTGCGTCCGTCTATGCTGATGAGGATGGCAGGGCATGATTACGAAAGCAGGCGCACAAGAGATGATGCGATTCCTCCCAGGTGCACGGTTGACAGATTGTGTAATTTGCGGTCACTGCCGTACGTGTGTCTTTGAGCTGCCAAAAGCAAATCTTGTGGCAAAAGGACATTTGCAGCCATCCGTGATAATGAACGCGTCGGGAGCGAGGGCAACGGTGGTGTCCGACTTGCCGGGATATTTTCAGCAAGAGAGTCCGTTTCGCCATTATGCGATTTGCTGCTCACTGAGATCAAAGATCGACGACGCACTTGAGAAGTGCGCCATTGGGTCAGACGCAAACCGGTTCCCCTTATTCGTGGTATTGGAACAGGAGAAGCCATGTAATACGCGGATGGAGAAGGGCACGTGTTTCGTCGTCGATCAGGAGATGATTGTTGGTGGGCGCGCGGGAGACGAGACGATTGTCGTGTGCCAGGTCAGCAACGCACCATGGCCTCAGGTGAACGATAGCTGCACTGAGTTCGTCAATACCGTCCTTGCTGCAGTCAAGATCGTACAGGACGAAACAGAAGTCATTCGTGAGGTCGCGGAAGCATCCTGCTTTTTTAACGAACTCAGCCAGGCGGTTTATCCGACGACCGTGACAGCGAATATGAATCTTTCGGTTTCCTCGCCTCTGACAGAGTCGGAAGTAAACGAGAAAGTCGTTCGAATGCAGACGTTGGTTGGCGCCTTCGAAGCGAACCGGGGAGAGCACGGCGATAACATCGCCAATCTCGTTGACGTGCTTCGGTTGGAAAAAATCGAAAACGATCATTATCGCCGCGCGTGGTATCTGGTTTTGTTCGAAGCAATTGAAGCGATCCTCTCAGGTAGATACAAACAAGAGTTTCATCAACGACATCGGGGGTATAGAAAGACAATCGGGCATCCGAAGCCGCATACGAAGATGGATATGGATGAATTTCGGAAGTTGCAGCGCGATGCTTTTGCCGAACTCCGCAGAATTTACCTGGGAGACTTAGGGAAGTCAGGATAAATACACACGCTGTTCCGATAGTCGCGGATATGGTCTAGCGGGCATCCGCTCGCCCGTGGGTTTTCTGCTTCCCAGTTCCAGCCGATGCGTAGCCTTTGCCGGCCACGGCAGATCCGTCGCAATCTAAACGGGGATGGGGCTTCAGGGCGGTACCCCGGACTTAGTACGATGTCGCCGGCTTGCCTGCACTGTCGACCGACCCTGCCAAGTGCCGTGATGTTTTGTTCGTCTCCATGTGTCCTACGTGTAACAGGTTGACCCCGATTGGCGCCGACCGCAACCCTACCGTACTCGCAGTTCTCCCGACGGACCTGCGGACAATATTCAGTGACCATTTGCAACCCGTGCCTGGGTTCAGAGCCATTTCGATAGGGTCAATAAGCATATTTGAAATGACACTTATTCGAATATAAGTCGAGGAGGTTCAATTGTGGCTAAGATAAGTCACTTTCCCCGCTATTCTCAAAAGGAGAACATCGTTACAAACAATACCATGCTCTTGATGAGCAGGGTCTATGACTACAACCGCTTGAAGTTCGGTAGATTGTTGAGAGAACTTGATGAACGCATGATTGATATCGCTGACAGATTGCACCTCCAATTCATTCAGCAAAAGGGGACGGGTGCAAGTGTCGTAGATGGACTAATCGTTCAGGAAGGTGTGACGATCATCATTGAGACGAAGCTTGAAGACCGCGGCTTCTCCCGTGACCAGCTTGAACGCCATTTATCGTTGTGTGGCGAAAAAACGCACCGCATTTTGATACTCTTGAGTCCAGGTCCCGAAGGGCCATTGGGATTAGTCGACCATTTCAATTCTAAAAAGATCCCGACGATACACACGACCTTCCAGCAGTTGATTAATGCGGCAACGGAATGTCTGTCTGCTCACGATGAAGACATGCGTGCTGTGCTTGAGGATTTCACGGCATTTTGCAGTACGGAAAAGCTTCTTCCTCGTGACAAATTTACGATGTTCACGCCTCCGTGTGGGCAGTCTTTCGACGAGAATATTGAATACATGCTTTATTACTGCCCCCGATCTTGGAACCGAAGAGCCAGCAAATATCTCGGCATCTACTCCAAGAAATCCATCCGGAGCATTGGACGAATCTCGAAGATCGTGGATTGCAAGATCGATACGGAAAAGGAAAAGGTGGTAGCGTGTGAACCCGACATATCTGAGTTAGAACGCGAGCGTATCGTCGGTGCGACAAAGGCTGCTTTCGAAATGCGGGGCTGGAACATCAGTGATCAACACAAGTTTTACCTGTGCGACAAAATGGTCGAGACGAATTTTGAGAAGACTTCCCCGGGCGGGATTCAAGGTCACCGCTACTTTGATCTCGGCGAGGTGCTTCATAAAGAGCAGTTGCCGAGCATTGAAACAATTGGGGAACTTTTGAAAGGCCAAACGTGGGAGTAGCTGTGATTGGGTCGAAGATGCCTTATGAATTTGCCACACTCTGAATACAGCGTTCCAGTGACGCGTTCTACCGAATAGGCTAGTTTGCGGAACCTTATCGAAATTTGCGAGAGGCCGTTCTAAGGGGTCGATAAGAGCAAGGCCAGAATTCCGTCTCGGCCGCTGAGGTATTACCAGAGCACTGACTACAAACGAACGACCTAATATGTTCGGTTCGTATTGTGCCTTATATTCCTGTGGACGTGCTCTGGCTGGCGCGTTTTTCGTCGAACTGGACCGAGACGTGACTTGGGTAGGATTAAATATCTCCCGTGTATCCCTTTAACGCCCAGATCTTTCGGGCGAGTTTTTTTGCATCATCGGATGGTCCAATTTCGCCGAGGATGCTGTTGGGCGACGGTCGGGCAGCGGTCCCGTGTGGCCACTGGCTCTGTCGACGACAAGAATGGCAGCTTGAGATGAAACTGGATTCCCATACTCAGGCAGTGGTGCTTCTCACGGTTTCGTTTGGAACACCCGAAGGGTCGACGGCGAAACCGCTTTCACCGAAAGAATGGTCCCGCCTCGCGGCGTGGCTGAGGGACCGCAAGCTGGATGCGTCGGCTCTGTTGAAGGGAGACTTGAAGAATGAGCTCTCAGGTTGGATGGATCGTTCGATCACGCTATCGAGACTTGAGAGCCTTCTGGATCGTGGGGGAGCGTTCGGCCTGTCCCTCGAGAGATGGCAGCGTACGGGTCTGTGGATCGTTACGCAATCCGATCCGGAGTATCCTGGACAGTTGAAACGCCGTCTTCGGCTGGATTCTCCATTAGCCCCAGCCGGAAATTGCCACATCTTACCGATGCGTTCACGCACCGGCCCGGTAATCGAAACTCCCGCGCTTCATGTAGCGCGACGCCGTCGATCGAATTCACTCCCCCGTATAACCCTTTGACGCCCAAACCTTTCTGGCGAGTTCTCGGGCTTCGAAGGATGGTTCGATGTCGCCGAGGATGCTGGAGGACGGCTGTCCGTCTTTTTTGCGGGCGGGATCGGGCGACCAGTCGTCGTCCTCGTATTGCCTGCGCACCGATTCGTCGCGGAAGTCGGGCACTTCCACAGGCGCGGAATCGTTCAGCGCCGAACGCCACGCCTGGATGCAGGCGCGTTCCCTGTTACCCTTGCTGGGCGGCGAAAAATCACCCGACGAACACCGCGAATTCGTACGGTGCGAGTTTTACGACGCGCTGGACCAGGCCGACGGGACCTTCGCCACGATGTACCGCGACCGCCGGTACAAACTGGTGGTCTACCACGGGCACGGCCTGGGCGAACTGTATGACCTCGAGGAGGACCCCGGAGAGTTTGACAATCTGTGGGACAACCCCGATCACGCCGCCGTGAAACTCGACCTGATGCAACGCAGCTTCGACGCCTCCATGCTCGCCATGGACCGAGGCCCCGATCGCATCGGACCGATGTGAGGGAGGGGGGGAGAGACCGATCGGTTCGTCCTGTGAAGGTATGTTTCGAATGTGAGGTTGACCGGCAATCCGGTCACGAAGAACCACTACACCCTGTGAAAGATTCTTGCATTGCCGGAGTAACCAATTGGAAAACGGCACCGTGCCGCGAGCAAGTTGTCACGATCTTTCGTGTTTAAAAGTGGGGTCCTGTATCGGCACACGCCGGCAATCATCGTCTAATCTTGATTCGTCATTCTTCGGTGACGTCAAATCGAATATACGCAAGTTGATTAAGGCGATTTGACGTCGGATTTCCAGGAACCTCCAGGTCGCTGGACGTGAACAAAAAAGTCCATTTGGATGACTTTTTCGGCCCATTTCGAAAGGATTCGTCGCGGCACCGCATTGCGGTTTTTGTTGAATTAAGGCTAACCGTATCGTTTCTCGAGTTTGAGAAATCCAACGGGTACGCTTATTGCGGTACATGAACCATCCAACACTTACCGAGTAGGCTTGAGGTCGCCTGCCACAGGCCTGCAAAGTTGCTCGCTGTTCAGCAATTCCAGTGGAGGATGGTTCAAAATGGCTGAGAAATCAGATGCACTCGATCTGCTCAAGCTGGCGACGGATGAACGAGCCCTCGATTTCAGACAGGGCCAATGGGAAGCCATCGACGCTCTCGTGAACAGGAGGTCGCGACTTCTTGTTGTCGAGCGGACAGGATGGGGCAAGAGCTCGGTCTACTTCATCGCGACACGCATACTGCGCAACCGTGGGCGTGGACCGACACTGATTGTCTCTCCTCTCCTCGCCCTGATGCGAAATCAGATCGACGCTGCGGATCGCTTGGGGATCCGCGCGCTTACGATCAATTCAGCAAACAGAGAGGACTGGCCGAAAGTTCGGCGTGCCATCCGGTTGGATGAGGTTGATGCGCTTCTGATTTCACCCGAACGGCTGTCGAACGACGAATTCGTCGATAACGTCCTGTTGACGATTGCCGAGCGAATTGGATTAATGGTCGTAGACGAGGCGCATTGCATATCTGATTGGGGTCACGATTTCCGCCCCGACTACAAACGTCTCGTACAAATATTGCAGCGAATCCCTGACAATGTGCCGATTCTGGGTACGACAGCGACGGCGAATGATCGTGTTGTTGAGGATGTGCGGGCGCAGCTTGGTGATTTGGATGTACAACGCGGGCCCCTCGTGCGTCGAACACTTGCACTTCAAAACATGCGGTTGCCTTCGCAGGTGGAGCGATTGGCATGGTTGGCGGATCACATCGATGCTTTGCCTGGAACGGGAATCATCTATACCCTGACCAGGCGCGACGCGAACCAGGTTGCAAACTGGCTGCAGATTCGGGGAATTTCAGCGAAAGCGTACTACAGTGGTGTGGTGAGTGACGAATTCAAGGGCTCGAATGCCTATCGTCTGCACCTGGAAAAAAAGCTGCTTCGCAATGAGATTAAGGCATTGGTGGCCACGACGGCGCTTGGGATGGGATACGACAAGCCGGACCTGGGTTTCGTGGTCCACTACCAGGCGCCGGGCTCAATTGTCGCCTATTACCAACAGGTTGGTCGAGCGGGTCGCGCCATTGAGTCCGCGATTGGAATATTGATGTCCGGAGATGAGGACGCCGTCATTCATGAGTTTTTTCGACGAAGTTCCTTTCCGGAGGAAGAGTGGACAATCGAGATACTTGGCGTCCTGGAAGAAAGCGACGGCTTACGCGTCCGCCAACTCGAGGAGGCAGTTAACCTGATGCGCGGTCAAATTGATCAGGCGCTCAAATTTCTGTCGGTAGACAGCCCCGCACCTGTCATCAAATCAGGTTACAATTGGCAACGAACGCCGGTTCACTATCAGATGGACCGCGAACAGATCCGGAGACTGACGGAAAAACGTGAGATCGAGTGGCAGGAGGTGCAGGAATACATCGAAGAAGACCGGTGCCTGATGGAATTCCTCACCCGGGCGCTTGATGACGTGGACCCCCATCCCTGTGGCAAGTGTGCTTCATGCCTGCGCCGACCGCTTGTCGAGGTGTCCTTTCAACGCGATACAGCGATTGCGGCTTCCCGTTTCCTTCGTCAATCCGAACTTGACTTGGAATGCAACAGGCAAGTCGCACGGAATGGGTTCCCGCAGTACGGTTTTCGCGGAAATATGTCCGGTGACCTTCGAGCCGAAAAGGGACGAATCCTCTCCCGATGGGGCGACGCCGGCTGGGGACAACTGGTCGCCGACAACAAGCACGGCGGCCACTTTAGCGACGACATCGTAGCCGCGGTCGTGGAGATGATCAACGATCGTTGGAAGCCATCACCGACCCCGAAGTGGGTCACGTGCGTCCCATCCCGAAACCATCCGGACCTCGTCCCTGACTACGCGAAGCGGTTGGCGGCGGCATTGGGATTGGAATTCAGGCCGGTTGTCGAGAAGGTGAAGGACAACGAGCCGCAAAAGCTGCAGCAGAACAGGTACCATCAGTGCAGGAATCTCGATGGCGTATTCGCGATCCACGGGTTCGTCCCGGGAGACCCGGTTCTTCTGGTCGACGACGTCGTCGACTCCGGATGGACGTTGACTGTCATCGCAGCGTTGCTTCGAATGGCCGGCAGCGGTCCCGTGTGGCCACTGGCTCTGTCGACGACAAGAATGGCAGCTTGAGATGAAACTGGATTCCCATACTCAGGCAGTGGTGCTTCTCACGGTTTCGTTTGGAACACCCGAAGGGTCGACGGCGAAACCGCTTTCACCGAAAGAATGGGCCCGCCTCGCGGCGTGGCTGAGGGACCGCAAGCTGGATGCGTCGGCTCTGTTGAAGGGAGACTTGAAGAATGAGCTCTCAGGTTGGATGGATCGTTCGATCACGCTATCGAGACTTGAGAGCCTTCTGGATCGTGGGGGAGCGTTCGGCCTGTCCCTCGAGAGATGGCAGCGTACGGGTCTGTGGATCGTTACGCAATCCGATCCGGAGTATCCTGGACAGTTGAAGCGCCGTCTTGGGCTGGAATCTCCACCCGTGTTGTTCGGCTGCGGAAACAAGATGCTGCTTCCGCGCGGCGGCATCGCTGTCGCCGGCTCTCGAAATGCGTGCCGAGAGGACCTCACTTTCGCGCGGAGAGTGGGCGCCGCCGCCGCCCGGAAGGGCTTCTCGATCGTATCGGGCGGAGCCCGCGGGGTCGACCAGAGCGCAATGTTGGGCACACTGGAGAACGAAGGCACCGGAGTCGGCGTTCTGGCAGACAATTTGATACGGGCGGCGACGTCGGCAAAATACCGCAAGTTTCTTGTTTCACGCGATTTGGTGCTGGTAACCCCGTTCAATCCGGAAGCGGGATTCAACGTCGGCAACGCGATGCGCCGAAACCGGTATATCTATTGCCTGTCCGAAGCTGGAATCGTGGTCAGCAGCGCGCCGAACCGGGGGGGCACCTGGAATGGCGCACTCGAAAACCTGAAAGCCGCCTGGGTTCCCCTTTGGGTCAAACGCACGGATGACAGGAAGTCAGGCAATGCAAGTCTTGTCGAGAGGGGCGCGCGGTGGATTCCCGACAAATTAGAGACGCTTGAAAACCTGATTCGCGATTCGACATCCGGGCCCGCTGCAGCGCCCCGGCTCTTTTAGCGCACCCGCAATTCCCTTCCTTTTTTCGAGTCGGCCAACCTCCAGGATTCTCCATTCGCCCCAGCCGGAATTTGCCACATCTTACAGATGCGTTCACGCACCGGCCCGGTAATCGAAACTCCCGCGTTTCATGTAGCGCGACGCCGTCGATCGAATTCACTCCCCCGTATAACCCTTTGACGCCCAAACCTTTCTGGCGAGTTCTCGGGCTTCGGCGGATGGTTCGATGTCGCCGAGGATGCTGGAGGACGGCTGTCCGTCTTTTTTGCGGGCGGGGTCGGGCGACCAGTCGTCGTCCTCGTATTGCCTGCGCACCGATTCGTCGCGGAAGTCGGGCACTTCCACAGGCGCGGAATCGTTAAGCGCCGAACGCCACGCCTGGATGCCGGCGATGCTCATATCGAGCCCCCTGTACACATCCAGATAGGGCTGTTCGCCCGTGCGGATTGCCTCGGCAAAGTGCCAGGAGGTGAAGAAGTCGCCGCCGCCGTGCCCGGCGCGGGTCGCCCTGTCGTGATGGACGGGGAAGTCGGGTTTGTACACGGTTTCGACGGGCTCGCCCTTACGCTTTTCCCACGGTTCGCGCCAGACCCGCAGCCGCTGCCTGTCGCCGTGGCGGCAGTTCTCCATCACCCCCTTGTTGCCGTGGATGCGGACGTAGTTGCCGTGACCGCGCAGCCCGCCGTGAAGTGACTTCATCACCGCGTCGTTGTCCATCCGGCAGATGATCACCGCGGCGGTGTCGGATCGCTTCATGTGCAGCGTCTGCGAGGGGTCTGCGAAATCGAAGGGGATGACGAATCCATTCACTTTCGTGGGTCTCGTGTCGGTGATGTACATGACCGGCGCGATGGAATGCGTGCAATAATACGTGGCCGGGGTCCAGTTGCGCCAGTGGTCTCGCCCGCAGCTTCGACCCAGTTTCACTTCGGGCGGATCCGGGTGGACGTATTCGCCCTCGCCGTATTTGAACTCGCCCACGCGTCCTTCCTGATAGAGCCGCTTCATCTCCTGGTTGAAGACCATGTAGGGGTAGTTCTCGGCGAACATGTAAATCCTGCCGCTTTTTTCGACCGCCCTGGCCAGCGCGACCCCTTCGCCCAGGGTGTGGCAGGCTGCGGTCTCACTCATCACGTGTTTCCCGGCGTTGAGTGCCTTGATGGCAAACGGGGCGTGCTCGTGGAAATAGTTCGCCAGCACGACCGCGTCCATGTCGCAGCCCAGGAAGTCGTCGTAGTCGACGAAAGTCCGGACATTCAGTGTTTCTCCCTCCGCCATCAGCCGCTCTTCCCAGGTGTCGCAAATTGCAACAAGCGCCATCCCGGTCGCCCCGGCCGCACGCGCAAACGAACGCCCGCGGCCGACGCCGACCACGCCGACCCGGATTTTCCGGTTTTCACCTTCATTGGCCATCATTCAATCCCTTACAATGTGCAGCGGAATTCGTGAATCGGGAATGGCATCTCCGATCCACACGAAAATCGCCCCCATTCCCTCGCGATATTCCGAATTTACGTCCGGTCTTCATCTGGCGCAATCACACTTTTGTTGTTACAATAGTGCATACCTCGCCGAATCCGGCTTTTGGCCTCACAGCATCGTTACTCAGGGCTACTGTGAGGTTTTATCGAGACGTTAAAAGAGGAAGAGTAAGATGGGAACCGGCACGAAAACGGGTTCCGGACTGAGCCCGTCGCAAAAGTACTTCTTCGACGTCAACGGCTATGTGTTGCTTCATGGGATTTTCGGTCCGGAAGAATGTGGCCGTCTGATTGATCTTGCGGACAGGATGGACGCCGATGATACATGCGCGTACAAGCACGACGGCTATCCGAAGACCGCGACGCTGACCGTACTCTCCCGGTGCGCCTGGTATGATCCGTACTTGCTGGAGACCGCCTTGCACCCCGTCCTGCTCCCGATCATCGAGGAGGTCGTGGGCGGTGACGTGCGCCTGGAAGAGCATCAGTTCCTGATCAATTATCCGGATGAGCCGCGCGGCGATGCCGACCAGCCCTCCTGCAATGTGGCCAATGAGGGGTGGCACCGGGGTATCGCCCCGAATGTGGGAAGTTTTGACGCAGATGAACACTACCACTGTATGTTCAGCAAAGCCTTCATCTACCTGACCGACAACGGTCCCGGGGAGGGGACGTGGGTGGTGCCGGGAAGCCATCGCATGAATATGCCCATGGCAACGCTGCGCGAATTCATGGACGAAACCCTGGCGCGGCAATTGGGATCCCGGGCGGGCGACGTCCTCATCCTGAGCGAAACGCTCATCCACGCCGGCCCCCGGTTGGGCGCAGGCGCGCAACCGCGGTATTCGCTCGTGTACGGATATACGCCGCCGTTCATGCAGACGTGGAATCGCTACGATCCGCCGGCTGATCTGCTTGAGCGGGTGACGCCCGAACAACGGCGCCTGCTGACGGGTGAACTCCGATACGCATTCCGCCGGGGGCAGTTCTGAGGATCGGCGGGAAACCCCAAACGATTGGTAATCAATGCCCCTTGGAGTCGCATTGCTGGGAACCGGCCGCATCGGCGGCAGTTATATCGACGTGGTGAAGAAGACGCCCGGCGCCGATATCAGGATTGTCGCGGAGCCGAGGGAAGATGCCGCGGCACGCTGGCAGAACCGGCATCCCGACGTCGACTTTGTGGCAGACTACCGGGAATGCCTGGAACGCGACGACGTTGACGTCGTCATCGGAACCCTGCCGCACTGGCTCCATCACCAGGCGGCGATGGATGCCGCGGCCGCCGGCAAACACATCTACATGGAGAAACCGCTCGCGGCCTGGGCCTGGCAGGCCGAGGAGATGCTGGAGGCGGCGAGGGAGAACGGCGTCAAGCTCATGACCGCCCACACCCAGCGCTATTTCCCGGCCGTCAGGGCGATGAAAGTTGTCGTGGACCGCGGCAACCTGGGGTCGCTGATTATGGCGTACGACATGTGGCACAAGCCCTATGTTCCGTACAACCGGCCGGCGTGGATGCTGGAACGCGAACGGGGCGGCGGCATGGGACAGATGGACGGCACCCACCAGATCGACCGGCTGCTCTGGATCATCGGGAACGACGTCGCGACGGTCTCGGCGCAGCAGGGGCAGTTTACCCATCCGAGATCGGAACATCCGAAAATCGATTGCGACGACACAGGCATGTACTTCATCCGGTGGACGAGCGGCGTGGTGGCAACGGTCAGCCGCATCGCGTGGGAGCGCGGGGCAACGGAGTACGGCGGCGACTGGTTTTTCACGGATGGTATGGCGCGTTTCCGATTGCCGTACGGCGGGGGTGATCCGCCGGGGTTGTTCATCGCCGACACAGGCGACGGGACCTGGCGGCGCGAGCCCGTTCCCGCTCGCGACAGCCTGCTGGACGAGTTCACCGATTTCATCGGGTCGCTCGAGCGTGGCGACGAGGATACACCGATACCCCAGGTTCATGGACTCAACGTGCTCAAGGTCCTGGAAGCTACCGAATCGTCCGCGCGGACCGGGCGCGAAGTGGTCCTGGACCTGGCGTAGGAAGGAGAGGGTAAAATGAACGACATACGGGCATTTTTCGAGGAAAACGGCTTCTACCTTGCCAGAGGCGTCTTTTCTCAGGATGAATTGGGCCGGCTGGAAGACGAATTCGATCGAATTGTGCGTCAAATCGGCAAGGAAGACAAGAATGGCTCCGCAAACGGCAACGGTGTCATCAGCACCCGCAACGTGCAGCAGTATTCCGGTCTGTGGATGGCCGCCCTGCTTCAGATAAAATTCCTCGACATTGTCGAACGGCTCATCGGTCCGGATATCGTCCTCAATCATTCCACGCTCTTCGAGAAGCGGATGACAACCGCAAAAACACCCTTCCACATGCACCAGGACTGGAGCTACCTGCCGACCCGGATGAACACCATGATTGCCGGCATGATCCATGTCAGCGAGGCCACGGAGGAAATGGGCTGCCTCAGAGTCTATCCCGGCTCCCACAGACACGGCCGGGTGGAAGGCTCTACCGCGACGAATGCGGCGTTCCACGAACAGTTTCCGTTTGAGGGGTCCACGGCGATTGAAGCACGCCCGGGCGACGTCACGTTTTTTGACTACTTCATTGTTCATGGCTCGCGGTCCAACCGCTCTGAAACGCCGAGGAAGGTGGTGATCGCGCGGATGTTTTCCGGCAGGGACCGGAAGGAAGACATCCATCAGTTCAGCGAAAACCTGGTGCTGCGCGGGTGGAATTATCATACGACCACCGCCACGGCCAGGAAAACGGTATTGAAGTCTGCGTGATTCACCGCCTGACCGGGCGCGGTGGTCCCTCACAGTCACCACCCGGTCTTCCGGTTACCGGTTGAAATATTAATTTTTTAATTGATCGGACGACGACATTTCCATATATTAAATTATCAATGGATATAAAACGCTACAGTAAATGCTTGGTCAGACTGGCGGCCGTCGAGACATAACAGGTCTCGCCAACGTGTGACAGGCACATCTCGCTCATGTTATTGCAAACCATGTCATTCTGAGCGCAGCGAAGAATCTCCCGTCTTCTCGATCGTCCCGACGCAGAAACGCAGGAAATACATCTGCGCGGACTCATCACCGGTTTGGCGGCCTCGTCAGGATGACAGTACTGGAAAACGTGTAACAGCCACATTTTCCAAATGGTTATTGCAAAACATGTCATTCTGAGTAAACTCGAGGTTCGCATATCGAAACGTGGTCATTGCCTGTGCTGAGCTTGCCGAAGTAAGCTTGTCGAAATGCCCGTATTTCTGGATCCCGTCGACACTCGCGCCACTCTGCCCGGCCCGTGGAGGCGTAAACGTGCCGCCTGCCAGGCTCGGGGCACGTGCAAGTCAATTTGATGCGAACCGATGCCGCAGTAGATCCTTCGTCAGCCGGCCAGCCGATGACCCTCTGGCAGGCCGGCTGACGAAGGATGACAGTTTGGGCTAGCGAATGACGGATACATTTCGACGACGGTTATTGCAAAACATGTCATTCTGAGCGCAGCGAAGAATCTCCCGTCTTCTCGATCGTCCTGACGCAGAAACGCAGGAAATACATCTGCGCGGAGAAATCGTCTTCGGCGAGGCGGCCAGGCATAAGGAGGTCCGAAATGAAATCCATATGGCTCACTCTCTTCGCGTTGTCCCTCCCGGGGTCGCTTTCGGCGAAGGCGGCGCTGACGTTGGACGGTGCATCGACCGACAGCACGATCACCATCAACTATGATGTCCCGGAAAGTTCTCACGTCCAGGTGAGGATCGTATCGACCGGGGGCATACTCGCGGCGCCACAATACGGATACCAGGCGTCCGGGAACTATACGATCATACAGGACAAATCCGGATTTCCCAGGGGTGATTACCATTTGCAGCTGATTTTGGATCGTGATCGGGACAAGGTGACCCGGCGTCGTTTCCTGCACAGCCCTTCGGGAAGGCCGATTGCGCGATCAAGAGAAGAACGAAACCTCTACAATCGATCGTTCATCAGCACCACGTTCGACCCGAAACAGGCTGTTGAACTGTGGAATGAACTGCTCACCCGGTATCCAGACTACGCAGCCAGGGGTGCGGCGTTTCTATATTCAATCCCGGCCAGAATGTCCGCGACAGACAGCATTGACGTCCACGCCGCCGCAGACAGCGCTGCAGCGTTGTTCGCATATCCCGCGACTTACGTGACCATCGGTCGTTTCCTTAGCGGCTTGGAAGTACCGGCCAGTGTAAAGACACGGTACCCGGAAACGGCGTTAATGTATGCGGAGAGGGCCGTAAAGCACATCAGCGATGTACCGGAACCCTACCGCTACGAGGCGCTCTATCGTTGTCTGCACCTCAGAGGTCGTTGCCTGCAACTCCTGGGCAGATTCGATGAGGCCGAAAAGGCTTACAACGAGGCCATCGAGACGCTCGCTTCGGTAGAGGGTGCGGGTACTTACTCGGATTTCCTGCAGGACGTCTGGGCGTACCAGGGGCTCGCCTCGCTCTACGAACAGCAAGGCAGGCACGGTGACGCGATCGGATTTTACGAAAAGGCGGTCAAGAGCAACCCGAGGAACCCTGAACTCTGGATGGCCTTGCAGCGAAATTTCAACCTCGTTCATGGGTCCGACACGGGCTATGAGGCATTCAGCCGGAGACTTGAGGCTTCGGTTCGCAGCGATGAGCATGAGAAGAAGCACGGCCTCCTGGGCAAGCCGCTACCGGAATTTGAACTGCCGCGATTGGACGGGGGTACGTTGTCGCTCAATCAGATTAAGGGCAACGTGAGCGTCCTGAACTTCTGGGCGTTCTGGTGCGGACCCTGCATGTATGAGTTGCCGGTGATTGCCCGCCTTGCAAGAGAATCGTCAGGTCGTGGGGTCAAAGTGGTCGCCATACACACGCCCCGTGAGTTCTCTCCGGGGATCACCAGGGAGGAATTCCCGGAAATTGTCCGAAACGGGGTGAGAGAGCACGAGGGCTCGTTCGAAACCGTCTGGGACAGCAAGAAACAGAACTTCGCGGTGCGGTGCGGGATCGAATCCCTGCCGGTAACGCTGGTCACGGATAGAGAGGGGATCGTTCGATACCGGATGACCGGCTTCGATCCGGACAACGCGTACCGGAAACTGAAGGCGGCTGTGGATCGCCTGACTGGTCCTTCGACGCCGCCGCGATAGGCCACTAAGACGGTTGGAATCGAAGTCACGCGTCAGAGCGTTTGAGAATGTGGGGCAGACCGGAATGTCTGCCCCACCCTAAAGGCGGTTCTGTCATCGTCTCCACCCTGCCGTGAGTCCCCTTGGCCGTTGTTGGGGCGGCTTCCTCAGGATGACAGTACGGGCAAACGTGTAACAGCCACATTTTCCAATGGTTATTGCAAAACATGTCATTCTGAGCGGAGCGAAGAATCTCCCGTATTCTCGATTGTCCGACACAAAACAACGCGGCAGACACATTTGCGCGGACACATCACCGGTTTGGCGGCCTCCCACGGTACCGGGAACCTTTGCCTCGTCAGCGCGTCTAATATAGGATGTAAGAATCAATTACTGCGCCCGCCGTTCGTCGAAGCAGATAAATAACCGGCGCGTTGCAGCAGCCCGTTCCAACCGTCGCATTTTGCGACACTCAGCGCGAATCCGAGGGCCATCACAGAAAGGAGCGCCAATGAGGACGATTCCCAGGATGATCTGCCTCTGGCTTTTCTTTACCGCATTTACAGCGGCCGGAATCGGGGCGGAGACCGCCTCCCCGCTGCTGCAGGCCATGCGGGAGGAAATGTCCCGCTCCATTGACCTGCTCAAACGGCAGCCGGTCCCGCCCTATTTTCTGAGTTATGAAATCACGGAAACCCACCTGATCCGTGTCGGAGCTTCATTTGGCGCGCTGTCCTACAACAACGAGCGACGCAACCGCATGCTCGACATCGATCTTCGGGTGGGGGACTACGCGCTGGACAATACGCACCCGGTTCGCGGCAGCCTGACCAACTGGTCCGATCGATTTTCACGGATCAACATCCCGATCGAGGACGATGTCGACGCGGTGCGCTCGGTGCTATGGTACCACACCGACAGGAAATACAAGCGTGCCCTCGAACAGTTTACCACGGTCAAGACCAACGTCCAGGTCAAGGTGGAAGAGGAAGATCAGTCCGACGATTTCTCAAGAGAGCCGGTCGAGCAATACGTAGAGGAACCCGCATTCCTCGCTGTCCCTCGCGACGAATGGGTAGGCAGGGTGAAGAAGTACACCGCCCCGTTCGCGAGAGACGGAAACATATACGATGCCAGCGCAAGTCTGCTTGCAACCGTTTCAACACGCCAATACGTCAACAGCGAGGGAAGCGAGATCCAGACTTCTCAGGTACGCTACCGGTTGTTCATCTACGCGTTCACGAAGGCAGACGACGGTATGGAACTGCCTCGGTACGAGTCCTTTTCGGCATTTTCACCAGAGGGATTGCCGGGCGACGATGAAGTCCTCGCCCTCGTGGACAGAATGATCGCCGACCTCCAGGCTCTGCGCGATGCCCCTGTTGTGGCGCCGTATGAAGGACCCGCGATTCTGTCGGGCCGTGCCAGCGGCGTCCTGTTTCACGAGATCTTCGGACACCGAATCGAGGGACACCGCCAGAAGCGCGAGGAAGAGGGCCAGACGTTCAAGAAGAAAGTCGGAGAGAGGGTTCTGCCCGAGTCGTTTTCGGTCATTTTCGACCCCACCAGAAAGAGCATCGCGGGAAAGGACCTCGTCGGCGCTTACGCGTACGACAATCAGGGCGTCAAGGCGCGGTCCGTAGCCGTTGTGGAAAACGGAATCTTCCGTCGCTTCCTGATGTCGCGTTCACCCATCGAGAATTTTCCCAATTCCAACGGCCACGGGCGCAAGCAGGCGGGCTACGCGCCCGTGGCGCGGCAGTCCAACCTCGTCGTGGAGACCTCGGAACCGTTGAGCCGGGACAGGCTGAAGGAAATGCTCATCGAGCAGTGCCGGAACGAGGGCAAGGAGTTCGGGCTCTATTTCGAGGATATTCAGGGAGGATTCACCATCACAGGCCGTACGATTCCCAACGCCTTCAATGCTGTCCCCCACTCTCCCGGCCTCCCCGCCCGCTCCCGGTGAGTCCGGTCGAGTGCAGAAACAAGGTCCCATGCGCCTTATCATTCTCCTGATATTTGGCACCTTTCAGATACCCTCTTGCTCGTACCAAAATTGAACTTTATTAAATATTCTTAAGTCTGGAATGATAAGGCGCATGGAACTAATGAAAATGTTTTGGCAGACAAAGACTTACGTCCAAATAAAAAATCGTCTTTTTGAGAATGGGGGTCGAAATTAGGGTGAAAAACGCTTGGGTGAATTGGCCCAGGGCGCGAGTTATATTCAAAAGTTGTGGATGAATAAAAAAAAGAGCGTATCCTTACGTGTCACCAAAAACCCGCGAGGCCCCTCGGACGAGGGAGAAAGGATACGCTCGATGAGACAATATACAGCCTCCGAAGTTGAGAGGATAGTCAAAGATGAAGTGACGTTAAGCCTGGAAGGTCTGATCCGAGTTGGGGCCAGGCGGATGCTTCAAGCCGCGTTAGAGTTCGAAGTGGACGCGTACGTCGAGAACTTGCAGGACGAGAGAGACGAACAAGGTCACCGGCAAGTGGTCAGGAATGGTGCCCACAAGCCGCGGGACCTGATCACGCGCGTAGGCCCCGTACCGATCCGTCAGCCGCGCGTAAACGACCGTCGTGAGGGGAAAGCGTTTCGTTCTGCGATTCTGCCGCGGTATATGCGTCGTGCGCCTTCGATCGATGCATTGAAGCCGCCGCTTAATCCATCTGGATGCGCTCGCCCCCATCCACAACATTTGACAATATCTCCCCAGGGCGTGGGCCTGGGCTTCGTGGAAATGAGAAAACGGTTGTCTTCTTTCGTAACAATGTCATATTTACCAAAAGGTGATCCGCGAATGTAGACGACATCCGCGGATCAAATCCACCACCGGAAGGGGGTGAAAAGGCCAATGGCCAAAATACCAACGGTGCAAATGTCGGAACGACCAATACCGACGACAAGTGTTAGGGAACTACAGGGGAAAGTGATTAGGTAGGAGTAGTGGATTGCAAAAAGGCCACCCGGTATTACATCCGGGTGGCCTTTCATGTTTCACGGCTTATCACTCTTGACATCGAAAATGGTGGTTTTATCATGTGCCCGTCATACACTGTAGGATTGTTGTGCCGGGCCTCCCGCCGAATAAGGCCACTGAACATCGGGATTAGCTACCCCGATGGGCCGAATACGCGGGACAATTCCGGCAATCCCTGCGGTGTGTGACAAGGCCCAGCGCCTTTTATCGGGCGCCTGAACCGTCACACGTTTCAGGGAGGGAAAGATGGATCGACGGAATTGTGTTGTCTTGGTAGCAGTGTTATCCACGCTGTTGATGGGATCAGTTGGGGCGGAAGAAAGTGATCCGTGGCGGATCGAAAGAAAGGTAGACGCGATTACTGATTCTGTAACTGTGACTCTTCAAAACTTCGGTCGAGAGTGGGATGGCATTTACGAAAAGGTCAATATCGGTGCCATGACCATCACATGCAAACAAGGGAATAATGGCAACCTGGTAACTCTCTCCATCATGTCCCCCAAGCTATTGAACGTTCCGAGGGTGGATTTTCCATCTCCCCCGAAAAGCAATATATATTTCCGTTTCGGCAAGGAAAAAGCAGTCCTTTATGAAGGTTGGGAAACCGTCGCGCCAGCTGTGGAGAGGGTAAGCATGGAGTGCCCACAGCGAGATATAGCCCAAATACTCGACCGTATCTATGCCGGATATTACAGAACCCTTATCGTTCGGTCTGACTCTCCATTCACGGGCCTGACTTGGACAATGAGATTCAACATTGAATACGGCGCTAAAATGGTTGGAGAAATGTTCGAGCAATGCAAGCAATAAACGGAATCGGCCTACACAACAAAGAGGACCGCCTTTATCGAGGCGGTCCAGTCATTCCAGGGAGGGACAGAGATGAAAATCCAAGCGATTGAGGATTTGACTTACGTGTGTGAGTATGTGCACGTCAATGAGAGTAGACATGCCGCCATCGAAACACTGAGAATTGAAGCCACGAAAAAACGGGCGAAAGAGCGTGGCGTGCGCGTGCAAACCGTCCACCGCAATCTAAAACTGGCATTGGGTTACGATAAGAGGAAAAACATAGATAGTATCGACCAACTCTTGTTGGATATGTTGAAAAAACGTAGGGGCGGTTAAGCGGACGACATACCGTAAAGGGCAACCAAATGCCGGGTGCCTCCTAATTTGTTACCCGGCGTTGTCCTGCCGCCCCTATCGCACGGCCTGGGGACACGCGGAGCGAGTCGGAAGCAATAACGGAGGGTTATTGCTGGCCTCCTGTTCGGCTCGTCGCGTGTTCCCCGGGCCATCCCATCAAGCATAAACGAAATTTATGGTAAAGACAGAGACAATCAAAACCTTTTATTCGGGGAGAGCGACATGACGAATCAGGACCTCGTATACGAGTACCTGCAGCGAAAGAAATATGGCGCTTCAGTGTCGGAAATGGCTAATCACTTAGACCGTTCTGGAGACCAAGTCCGAAACGCTATTGACGGGCTGCGCCGAAAGGGAATAAAGGTCGGTAACGATCCAGACAAAGGCACCTTCTGGCTTCGCTGATTCAGCCAATCAATTCCTCCCAGGCGAGATTTTTCCGATCATGTCCGTTACGACGTGACTCATTTGGTCGAGGATCATTGAGCCGCGAATATTGTATCGGCCAGAGAACTCATTGGCGTAGCGCCACAAGTGTTTGTGGCTCATGTAGTGATACACGCCGTAGTATCCGCGTTTGAGCAAGGCCCAGAATGATTCCATCCCGTTGGTATGCGCCTCCCCATCGACATACTGTTTCGCTGAATGATTCACGGATACATGGTTCTGGAGGCCGGTATATCCGCCGTGGTCATCGGTGTAGACCCGCGCAAGGTGGTCAGTGTGCTTCTTCACAAACCTGTGTAGCGTAGCCCTCAAGAAAAACGCCGGTTATCCCTACTGCCAATACGCCTGCGGTGATTGCTCCGAGCCGGTCCCGTATTGTTCGTTTATCGGGGTCCCTAAACGCCTTGATCGCTATGATCCACCATGCCACAGCAAACACACCCATGAGCACTGCGGACACAAGTTTCAGTATCAGCTTAACGGGATCGCTCATCACTTATTGGCATATGGGATGCCTACTCCCACCCTTGCAGTCAGTGTTCGGTGTTTCGTTTCTTCGCCCGCGAAAGAGATGGGGTTGAGGTCCATGCTGTATGTCGCGTCCCAAAACATCCAGACATTGCCAGACTTCTTCTGCAAGCCCACGCCCGCGACAATCGCAACCCTGGTTGTGTTGCCGAGGTCGAAGTCTAACTGTGGGTTTTCGCAGTCAAGGGCTACCTACGCTCCCGACACACGCGCATTTATCTTGCAACCGATCTGGAAGCCGACAGACCCACCGCCAAGCAGATAGGCGTCTGTCGTTTTGTTCAATGGAACACCTGACTTTCCAAGAAATGAAAACTCCAGATAGCGCACAGCCCATCCGCCAGACACATTCCCGAGCCCACCGGTGTCACTGATGTCTGCATTGATTCCCTTGTTGGTTACCGCAAGGCCAAAGGCAGACCGCAAACCCGAAGGCTCGATTGACAAGCCAAAGAGTGGCGCAATTCTGGCTTTGGCATCCGATCCCGGTTCATCCTCTACGCCTGTCATGGTTGAGCGTGTTATGCCAGAATATGCCCCAATGACTGTTTCTGCGTGGGCGTGAGATACAGTCAAAAGCAACACGAACAAAACGGCAAACTTAGGCATAGCACGTTCTCCTCATAATGGATTTATCATCAAATTATCCCAATATACCCTCATCTCGCATCTCCTCAATCAACATCCCCCTTTAGATCCCTCTACCCATTCCAGTCAAGTTAAGTACATAAGCCCCATATAAAACCCTTGGAAATCGCCCAGGGGTTTTGTGTGGTTTGCGAATAAAGATTATAGAGCACAAAGCGAATTAATACGTGAAATAGTAAACGTACCATGTCGTCCACTCAGGACCTTCTCCGCCAGGATGAGCCATACAACCCCTGTTCCTTGCCTCCTGATTTTCCCTCCGCTGGGCCTCGCTCTTAGAATAACATATATCCAAGATTTCTCAATTCCGCAAACTAGGGTGTCTTCTTTCCCAATATCTTCTTCGTCCGACCTGATCAGTCGTGATTCCAACGCGACAAGGCATATCTTCCCTCCTTCGGTGAGTATGATCTGAGAAAACGAGTCAGTATAAATTAGCTACGATTGTGATAACCATACTTCCATAATCGCATAACCAATGCCTTTATCACGTCGAAATGCAGGAGTCTCAAGTAATCCTTTTATGGTTGGATGGTGTATCTCATTACGAACGTAGATAGGTAATAATTCTCGTCGTCCTATTCGTTCTCGCCAAAAATTATCACCGATTTTATGTTTAGGTAAAAAATCATGAATATTTCGTAATTTCGGTTGCATTATTTTAGTTGCTTTTTTCTGATTAGGGCCGCCCCAAAATTCAATCAATTTTTCATAAAGTATTGAATATTGCTCATTTGTAACTGTTTTCAATGGAGTGGCGTCTTCTAATTCTTTGGCGCTACCAACCAGACCCACACGGATAGGAAAGCCTTTCTGAATAACTAATTGTTTTTCTATCTCTAGTAAAGTTCTGTAGTTACCTGAAAATACACGAATCATATTACCTGTAGCGACATACTGCTGTCGATATAAATAACCCTCTATGTGCGCCAAGTATACCGCAATAAAATGATCACGTTGAGATTTGGTAACTGTGGACGGAAGTAGATCAACGACAGTCTTCAAATGTAAGTCAAGAAATTTAGAGAATATTATAACGTAGGGTAGAATTTCCTGGCCATTCGGTACCAATAGTTCAATAGTTTTCTGTACAATACCATCAAGTTTATTATAACGAACACTAAGGATTCCATTCTCATCCATATTTATCGCACTTTCGTCATTATCATCATCGCCACTGGGATCGCGGCAATACAACACGCCACCACCAATGTACAGAAGTCGATCTGAATCCACACAATGATAGTCGCTTTGCGATTTAACTTATGCAAAAGTACTTCCAGATTGTAGTTCGACATATAGCATTCTCGATCCAAGATTTCGGCATCACGGTTTAGTGTCCCTGTTGCCTCCGAAATCTAAGATCAGAGAATACTATTCTCCTGTCAAGACAAAATAAAAACCCCTGGGCTGTTCTCAATAGCCCAGGGGCTTGCTATGCGGTCGCGTGAGGTTCTATCTACCCGATTCCTGATACTTATCGCTCTCAGGATTCAACTGCTCTGAGCGGTTATCCTGCGCCGCCTGATAAGCATCATTATTCGGGTTAGCCTGATTTGTTAGTGATCGCCCATATGCGGCCAATGCGGGATCGGCATAATGAGGCCACCTGGGATGCGATAAAGGTTTCGGACTATCCGGCAACGGTTCTACCTTCTTTCTGTCTCCCCGACAGTCAGGAGGGAAGGACATGGCCAACCGGAGGTTCGAGATGTATCAGTATCGCCAGGTATTGACGCGTATGCGGTTGGGCGATTCGGATCGTGCGATCGCCCGTTCCGGGTTGATGGGTCGGCGGAAGGCCGGCTCGCTTCGTGAAGTGGCAGGCCGTGAGGGATGGCTGGAGGCTTCCAACGTGTTGCCCGATGATGCCACGCTGGTGCAGGTGGTTCAGGTTCCAACCTCGCGGCCTCAGTCGGCCTCGTCGGTTTTGCCCTACCAGGACAAGGTGACAGCTTGGTGGCGTGAGGGTATCCGGGGTACCGTCATCCACCAGGCGTTGGTGGACACCTACGGCTATGCCGGCTCGTATGCTTCCATCCGTCGTTTTCTCCAGCAGCTCAAAGACGCTCATCCCGACGTCACCACCGTGTTGGACTTCGATCCGGGCGACGTGGCGCAGGTGGACTTCGGGCGGGGTCCCACGATAGAGGACGTCTTCACCCACCAGACCATCGCGACGTGGATCTTCGTGATGGTACTGGCCTGGTCTCGCCACCAGACAGAAGCGCCTTCGAGTTCTTCGGCGGCGTCCCGGCACGCGTGGTGATCGACAACCCCAAAAACGCCATCACCAGGGCCTGCTACCACGATCCGGAGGTGCAGCGCGCCTACGGCGAGTGCGCCTGCCTGCGTCCCTCGGACAGGCAGGCCGAAGGCTATGGCTTCACCATCTCCCCGTGCCCCGTGCGAGACCCGAAGAAGAAGGGGTGCGTGGAGGCGGCCGTGAAGTATGTCAAGCGCAGCTTTGTTGCCCTGCGCCAGTTCCGTGACATCAGCGATGCCAACCGGCAGTTGCAGGACTGGATCCTGGGGGTGGCCGGTAACCGCATTCACGGCACCACCCACGAACGACCCCTGACACGCTTTGCACAGACCGAGCGCGAGTTCCTCAAGCCGTTACCCGCCATTCCACCTGAGCAGGCGGCCTGGGCCAAGGTGAAGGTTCACGGCGACTGCCACGTCCAGTTCGAGAAGTGTCGATACTCCGTGCCCTATGCCCTGGTGCGCCAACAGCTCTGGTTGCGGGCCAGCCCAAAAACCGTGAAGATCTACCAGAACCACAACATGGTGGCCGTTCATCCCCGTAAAAACACACCCGGTGCACGCGCGACCGTTACCGAACATCTGCCGCCCGAGGCGCGCGCTTTCCTGATGCGCGATCCACAATGGTGCCTCAAACAGGCACAGAGTATCGGTCCTTCCTGCCACCACCTCATAAAGACCCTCTTCTCCGATCGCGTGCTGGACAACCTCCGCGCGGCGCAGGGCATCATCCGACTTTCCGAACGCTACGGCGCAAGGCGCCTTGAGGCCGCCTGCGACCGCGCCCTGGCCTATGACAACCCCCGAGAAGAAATACTAGAAAAGTTCGGCCTCCTTCATAGATAGAAACCTGTCTTTCGCCAGCACGATGTGATCAAGAACCTCGATTCCGATGATCTCCCCAGCCTGGACCATTCGCCGCGTGAGTTCTATATCCTCACGAGAAGGCGTTACGTCTCCCGATGGATGGTTGGGCGCCAGGATCACCGAGGCCGCGCAACTGCCGATCGCTGTATAGAATACTTCGCGAGGGTGCACGAGCGAGGCGTTGAGGCTCCCTACGGCGACTTCTTCCCGGTTGATGACCTGGTGGTTCCGGGCGTTTAAAAAGATCGCTACAAAGTGTTCTCTGCGCCGATCCTTATACTCCGTGAGCATCCCCACCGCGTCCGCGGACTTGGTGATGGATGGTTCTATCCCCAAGCCCTGATTCAATGCTCTCCTGGAGAGTTCGAACGCCGCGACTAAACCTACCGCTCCGACCCTACCGATACCCTTTACTTCCATCAAATCCGCCAGGCTCATTCCGATTAGGCTCTGTAAAGATAGCTTCTGGAAAATAGGTTCTACTTTCGCTTCCTCGGTCCGCAACAGGATTGCCAATATTTCTTCATCACGCAGGGCCTCAACGCCCAGTTTCTCTAATTTGTCACGAACAATTCCAACACCACCGCTTGCCATTTGCAATCACCTTCGTTAATATTTAGGGCCGTGCCGCTTTAAGTTACCCTTATGCTAACTAACCTGATTACAAAAGACAACATCTTTAAATAAAAAAGAACGCCTGCCGAAAACAGGCGTTCTGACAACATCCCAGCGTCTGAAAGGGGGTGAGTCCGAAAAGACGCTGATCTAATTTAAAAAAGCGGATCGAGCGCGACAAGCCCAGGGAACTCCCTGGGCTTGTTTTGGTCAAAATTCAAATGGGTCTGGTTCTAACCACTCGGTTTCTGGCCATTCGCTACTGTTTGGATAAGGCTGTGGTTTATAAAATTCGTCCGCCACTTCATACCAACCACGAACGTTATTTTTCGAATCTACTAATTCAAGCCATAATTCATATTGCAGTCTACGTAATTCTTTAAATCTTACCTCTCCCCAGGGTGATATACGTCTTACATAAGACACCACACCCTTTAGACGCAAAAATTTCCAAAATTCACCAGTATACTGAAGATATTCAATGGTGTCGCCCTTCGCGAAATTAAGAGTATCTTTCTGTGACCCCCTTTGTCTTGCCACATAGGATACTTTCCCCAATACTTCGCCTCCCAGAGTACCAGATGTTTGAGCAAGAAAAAGACCTGAAACAACAGTTCGGAAACGAACTCTGTTAAATTTGAGTACAGCCTCAGGGGGAACATGAATTGTGTCTGCGATACTACTCAATGGAAAGGGAGCGTATCGAAGCACCATTTTCCCACCTTTAAATGTGCGTGATCCAGGACCAAGATATGCGCTTTCTGCTGGATAAATAGCAGATTCAAAAGCCCAGATACTAATAGGAAATCCACAAAATATCATAATACTTAGGCAAATGAATCTTTTCATTAAATTATCCCTTGTAGGTGAGTCCAGGAAGCGATCTGGGTTCTATTGCTTCGGCAAAGCCGGAGGAAGTTCTTTTACGAGCTCGAGACGGTTACTGTCGCGGATCTGTAAGTACCCATCGACGATTTGTGGTGTTGAAGTAGAAAATGAAGCAGGTATATCATGGTAGTACTCCCATTCAAAATCCAATAGTTCTGGTTCTCTGATTAAACGATTCGCAATTAAACGATAACCTCGATATTCCAGCACACCCTTACGATGCTCCTGCTCTAAGAACCATGGCTCCGGAATAGGGACTACAATACGATGTCCCCCTTCTGCCAAAGGTTGTGTCCAGAGTCCCATGCCTATCTCATCACCTAAATCTACTGATAGTTCTATTTCATCCAACAAGGTTAATTCAGGATTACCTGTGTAGGAGTATACTGACAATTTTACTGGTCCGATTTTTAGATCATCTTGCCAAATAACTTGCAAAAGAACAATTTCTTCTTGGCTGTCATTATTCAAATCAACAATTTTTACATCTAAGCTCATTCTCGGTAAGGAAACACTAGCAATTTGTTCAAAGCCATTGCCGTTCCAAGAAAGAACTAATATGTCTACAGGGCCATCATTATAAGTCTCAGGCTTGGGATAATGAAACAAAAGTATCTCATCTTTTGTATCACCCGTTATATTCCCCACGATACTCCACAGCCCGAAAAATTCAGTAAAGTCAGATTGAAATAACCGGTTATCAACTACTTGGAAAATCTTAATAGCTGGATCTTCCAATGTAACTGGTCTACGAATCCTTGATCTAATAGCCGCAACTTCTGAAACACCGTTACCATCGAAATCACCTTGATATGTGGATACAGCACCCTGTAACATCACTGTGAATAATTCCCGTTGTGACTTCGGATCATAAAAAGCAAGACGACTGGTATAATCTAATGTCTCAGTTATTTTTAACCACATCCCCTTTTGACCAAGACCTTTAAAATCCGCAATGAATACACTATTTATTACTTCATTCGGGATCAACAGAATAGGTTTTACCCACGTCTCTAAAGATCATACCTCTTATTGGTTCCGGTGATTTGCGCGAAGCAACAAAGGTTTGTTCCTGAGCAAATATCACCACAGGCCAGAGAACAAATAACGCTACCCAAGTTTTCATTTCGGTCTCCTTTGTTTAAGGATCATACTCGACATGAGTGTGGTAATTATTACCTGACCCACCACACTTAACGTAGTATCTGCTATCACTGATAAACATCTTTTTTACACGATTACACATTTCTTCGCGTTTAGCAATGAAGTTCTTTACATATACTCTCTCCCTTGGATTCATATCAAGCGCATATCCGTACTGATGTAAAGTACTACTAGTATTGCTCGAATGTTGGGTTCTCGATAACCACTAGTGATGCGTGGAGAATCGTCATCATTTTTAGATTTAAGAGCCTTTAATTCAGCCCTTCTAATACGTTCTGCTTCTGACCACATATTCATTAAAAAATGAGAAGTATTACTCGTGTTATAGTCTTCAGTCGAATAATATCCTGAGTGAAGCCTAGTTCTAAATGTTGCCCGAGGAGGAGTATGCCGACTCCCCCATCGTGTACGTTTCAAGTCTATGAACTGTTGTTGCATTGCCGATATCTGATCCTGATTAAACTTGACCGAATCCGCATCACCTGTTACTGTGCCTATAACAAGATAAGAAAGTGCATTACCTGTCACAGATCTACTATTTCTTCCTGTTGTTGCAAAGGTGATACTCGGATTCTTACTTCCTTTCGGATTAAAAACGAGTTCGCCGCTACGGTTGTATCCTCGATAAGTCCATTGAACTTGACTTGCGGTGGTTGTGGCACTAACCTGAATATGCGCGGTTCTACCCCCAGAAGAAGGAAAACCCGTTCATGGACAGGATCGGCGTGCGCGTGCTACCCGAATTTCTCAGCGTACGCGCTGCGCCGCTTACAGACGTCTATCGTAAGCACCCGCTGCTGGGCGGCTACAGGGTCGACGACGAGGGGGTTCCCGCGCGCCAGACCCGGCTGGTGAGCAAGGGTGTGCTGGAAACGCTCTTGACAACCCGAACGCCGGTCCGCGGTATTGAACGCAGCACCGGAAGCCGCCGGGGCCCCGGCGGCGGGCCGAGCAATATCCTGGTTGAGCAGGAACGGGGAATGAGCGAAGAACAGATACGGAAGGAGTTTTTCAAACTGATCAAAAGGCAGAAAAAGGAATATGGCTACGTCGTTACCCACGTCGCCAATCCGTTGTACACGCTAAGCGAAGCACGCGATGCCTACTATTTATATGAACCGTCGGACGAAGAAATCAAGGTGGGAAACCCGATTTACGTACACAGGGTCTACCTGAACGGTCGGAAGGAACTTGTACGCAACGCGCAATTCGCGGGAATAGGCGCCTATACGTTCAAGGACATCGTCCAGGTGTCCAGGACGTACGCCTTCAACACCGTTCCCTTTCGCTCCATGGACGATTCCTCACCCTTTTCGGGCACACTGCGGGGCCGTCAGGTTCTCACGAGTATCGTCACCCCACGCATGGTCCTGTTCGAAGACATAACGCTGAAGCCGCCCTCCGGCGAGATCCCCAGGGCGCCCGTTTCCCCGCATCCCTTCTTCGGCGGATGAGTACAGGGCGCTCCGCGAACGGGCGCCATCTACCGGTTTCGGTTCATACGCCGGTGAAAGCCTTGACCTTGTCCTCCGTCCTGGAGGGCCGGGTGGGCCGTTTGGCGCGCAACTCGCCCCAAAGGGCGATCGCGATGCCCGAGAGGATGATCCCTCCGCCGATGAGTTGCGCGGGCATGGGCACCTCGCCCAGGATGATACCGGCGAAGAGGACGCCGGCCACCGGCGAGAAGGATGACGCGGTGGCGATGTCGGCCGGGCGTACGCGCTTGATGCCGGAAAACCACGCCAACTGGCCGCAGGCCACCACGACCCCGCCGTAGAGGATCATCCAGCCCCACAGCACGGGCGAGAAGATATCGGCGAAGTGCCCGATCCCGAAGAGGTAGAGGCCGATTCCGAGGAAGAAGAACGCGCCCAGCAGGTTGCGGTAGACGCTGAAGATGCCCAGCGGGATCGTCTGAAGCTGCTTGCGGCCGATTTCGGCGCCGCATACGAGAAGCACGGTCGCCGCCGCCGCAAAGACCTCGCCGCTGCCCACCCCCCTTCCCATACGAGCCGCCGCCATGCGCTCCGGCGAGGCGTCCATCTGCAGGAAGAGCGTTGTCGCCACGCCGGTGACGGCGCACAGCGCCCCCAGCACGGCGGTCCCGCTCGATTTTTCCCGGTAAAATATCCAGGCCAGCAGCAGGCCGAGCGGGATTTCTATCGTCTCGATCAGGACGATATTGGTCACCGAGGTCCGCGAAATGGCCGTAAACATCATGGCCGGCGCAATCGCGCCCGACGTGAGGGCGAGGACGGTCTGGATCAGCCACTGGCGGCGAGACAGCCTGCGCAGGCGCGACGGGCGCCATTCCCGCTGATTCACGGCAAACAGGGTCAGCGCCGCCACCAGGTTGCCGGCGAAGAGCAGATTGCAGAAAGAGATGGGATTGCGGCCGTCAATCAGATGCGCCTGACCGATTTCGACCAGGCGCGCCACGACCGGGGCGGCCGCGGCGAAGATCAGAATCGCAATCCACAGGTAAATTCGTCCCCAGGTCATCCGGCCTCTTAATTTCCTAAAACGGAACTAACATGGATGGACAGGATGGACAGGATGAAAACCAACAGGTGCGACAAAAGCGCGAGAAAACGAACATCAGAAACTACGAAACCCGCGAAACACACGAAAAAAACGAAATGCACGAGAAAACGAGTAACGGCAGTGAATCGATTCACCATAGACCGCGCGTCGTCACTCCGTCCACTCTGAAACCCCATTGTTTATGCGAAAACTGCCCTGCCGACGTCCTGGATGAGACCAATGCGGGAATTGGACGGATTATAGACCCATTCGTTGTCGAAAACCTTTCTAAGTCTCTTGCTCAGGAACAGATCTCCTATCGACAAAGCGTGGAATCGACTGTGGTTCTTTTTGGCGATCAGAATTCTCTCATGCACGGGCTCCGGAACTGAGGACATTACAAAATCCGAAATCACAAGCAGGTCAGATCTGTTGTATTCCTCGCTATCCATCATATTGAGGGCATAGTCAAGAGCAGGGCGTACGTCTGTCCCGCCATGAAAGGAACGCTGCAAAAAGCCGACCACCTTTGCAATGCCCAATTGGTCGGATAAATCCAGGGTTTCTATGCCCGTCGAGAAATTGATCAGGAGGCAGTTTCGCTTTTGTGACATTGCGCGGGTGGCGACAAACAGCGTGACGGCCTTGGCGATGGTTTCGGGCGAGCCCTGCATGGAGCCGCTGGTATCAACGCAAATGATCATCGGTCCCAACTTTTCTTCCTCTTCGATCTCAACCATGCGTTCTTCTTCGACCATAAGGGAACTTGCCCGCGTTCCTTCCATTTCAAAACACATCAGACGGCCTTCGGCCAATTTCAGGTCAAACAATATGGCGGTCTCGTCATCAGACAGCAATGCCATATCCTGTGGAATCGCGCGCTCGACGTCCTTCCCCATGTAGACGCCGACGATTTCTTCCCTGGAATTCACGTCTGGAACGTACTGTGTGACGGTGGATACGTTTTTGACGAGTTCCTGTCTCGTCGTTCGCTCTGCTCTACGAAGGCGCCCCAGCATGTCGCACAGTTCCCTAACGCCCGTGTCTTTCGATATATATTCAGCCCATCTTCTCAATTGTTCAATGTTTGAGAGCGACAGATTTCCCTTTGACAGATCAAATAACAGGCCGGGTTCGATGGATAATTCGTCCAGTGCATCCGACAGTACCTGGAGATTCTTTAACCACTCCCGTAACCTGCTCAGCAATTTTTCTCTGAACTTTCGGATTGTCTCTATTTCCCACCTGGCAAGTTGCTCATCCAACAACTTTCTCCACTGTTGTAATAACAGTCTCCTGAAAATGACGTGCTTTTCATGAACTCTCGCTTTGGTCACTTCCTCCAGTGTTGTGGGTTCCTGTTCTTGAAGTACTTCGGTGACAAAATCCGGGAGATCCTGATACGCTTTGAGTTCCTCAATTTCCGACAACCAGTAGTCGCTGTCGATTCTTGAGCCTGTTAGTTCTCCCAACGCCTGAAAGTGTTGGAAATCTCCCTCCAGCTGAACCGTCGTCGCGGTGTTCTCACTTTCCAGTTCCTGCTCTGAACGCTGCAGCGCCCGATGGGCTTCTTTGAATGGATTATTTCGCGTCAGCCATCTCTTGATGCTGATCTGCTCAGTATTAATCTCTGACAATAACCCTTCTTCGACGGCGGGATCTTCTGCCACGGGAAATTCCCGACAGAGACCCGTCAATGTCTCTTCTTGTATTTCGTTCTCAATTGATTTTTCGTTCATCATTATCCGATCAGCTTTTTAATTCGGTCGCAGTCCTTACGTCTCAACTTCACGTCCTGCAACTGCTTCTCTACGCTTTCCAGGGCAATACGACGGATGTTTTCGGGAACAAATGGCGTCTCCAATTCCTTCTCAAATTGAGCTGATTTGGTTTCGATTGCCTTTCTGATGTCGTCGATCTCTGAAGCCGTTTCGTCTACTGCATCCCTTAGTGATGCAGAGAGCCTTTCGCTGACGTCTGACTTCCTATCTCCTTTATGAAATAGAATTTTGGGTGTGAAGTCATTTACATCCACCCAATTACTACTGTAATAGGCATTGTTTCGATGTTCATCTATACTTATGCAGCAAGTTCCCTGGGAGGCAAAGTTACACCGGATCCAATCTAACTCATTTCCTTCCTTGTCTCTTGGGTGGAATTTTTCTCTACTGTTCATCTTTTTTGCCGGGATAAAGAACGTCACAGGCTTGCCTCTCGGTTTTTTTCTACACTCGAAATATTCGTTACCGTCGCGAAGGGTCTTGGTCTCATATACGTCTATGCGATGATACAGGTACTTGTTGATTTCTCGTTCCAAATCATCCTTTTTACTATCGATCGCCTGAAGGCTGACACCGGTTTCAAATCCGTGGTTTCTCACGGCATCCTCGACGATTTTTACGACGTCCGCATAATTGTCTTTCGTTGTCCACAAGCAGTGGCGCAGCAACAATGTATCGACCAGGTTGGTTTTGTTCCGTCCGCAGAAGAAGGCCGCAGCCTTGAGTAGAATTGCTGCCCTCTGCCAGCGGCGATCCGAAACGTATACATCGAGTTCTTCGCCTTTTTCGGCAAAAGAAAGTCGGATATCGTGTATAATGCTCAGGGTTTCATCCGAGAGCTCAACCGTTTGAATATCGGTCGTCCACTCCTTCCATTCCTCGCGTTTTATTTTCTGGGCGCGCACTTCGACCGATGCATCTGTTGGCTCGGATTTGAGGAGCGTTTCGAAGTTTTCCTTTGCTTTCAAGGGCGGCACGTCCAACCGAACGAGAAAGCGGTCGTATAACGCGTCCAATCCCTGATCCGGCGGCGGTGTCTCGTTCGATGCCGCGATCAATGCCTTCAATGGAGCAGATACCACCTCTGTGCCGTTGCGGAATGACTTTTCGTTCATTATGGTCAGTAGCGTGTTGAGGATAGAAGGACTCGATTTCCAGATTTCATCCAGGAACGCGAAATCGGATTGGGGCAGGAAGCCCTCGGTCTTGCGAACGAAGTTGTCCTTTTTCAGTTCTGTAATCGAAACCGGACCGAATACCTCCTCGGGAGTACTGAAACGGTGCATCAAGTATTCGAAATACCCGTCGGTTTCAAAGGCATGAGACAAACGGCGGGCGATCAGGCTCTTTGCGGTGCCGGGTGGGCCCAACAGGAAGATATTCTGACCCGATAATGCCGCCAGGAGCGAAACGGCGATGGTTTCTTCTCTTTCGAAGATGCCTTCATTCAGCATCTTGACAATTTCTGCTATTCTCTCTTTCATGATCAGTGATCTTCCTTTCCTTGCGGGACACAGACCGGACGTTGGATGCGCGATAATGTACCCAATGTCGTGTGACCGCGCAATCCCTTCACACCTGCTGCCAGGCACCAGAAAGGGCCTCCTCAGGATGACAGGTTGGGCGAGCGGCCGGCGTGTCATTCTGAGCGCACGCGGGCAGACAGGAATGTCCGCCCCACCCTTCATCAGCGGATACCTGAGCATGCCAGTACCGCATAGGGATTACAGATACATTTCGCCAATCGCCTTTGAAAGACATGTGATTCTGAGCGGAGCGAAGAATCTCCCGTTCTCTGGCTTGGACGTTCTGCGGAAGCCTTCGCCAGCCGGTCTGCGCGGACGCATCGTCACGCGCTTCCGAAGGATGGCCGTGTGGGCGCAAACGTGCCGCCTGCTAGGTGCGGGACACGTCCAAGTCACGCTGGTGTGAACACCGATGCCGCAGTAGATCCTTCGTCGGCCTGTCTGCCGATGAATCGCCGGCAGGCAGGACGGCCTCCTCAGGATGACAGGTTGGGCGACCGGTCGGCGTGTCATTCTGAGCGAAGCAGGCAGACAGGAATGTCTGCCCCACCCTTCAACAGCGGTTTTCTCAGCATGACGATTTCATAGTCCGTGTGACCGACCACCAGCGTACCCCGGCAGGCGTGGGATATCCGACATCTGCAGGAGGAACCCAATGACCCCGACACCCTCTGCCAAGCTGACGGGCATGAGCCCGCAGTTTCTCGTGGCCGATCTGGACCGGTCGATCCGCTTCTATACGGGGCAACTCGGATTCGACCTCGACTTCCGATACGAGCATTTCTACGCCGGAATCGTGCGGGACGGTCACTCGATCCACCTCAAACTCGCCGACGCGCCAGGCACCGAGAGGGAGTTCCGCCGGGAGAACGAGCATCTGGACGTCACCTTCACGGTCGAGGATATCGACGCGGCGTACAACCAGGCGCAAAGCCGTTCCGTCCCGGTAACGCAACCTCTGCGGGAGATGCCCTACGGCCGTGAATTCTACGTGTCCGACCCGGACGGGTATATTCTCGCCTTTGTCGAGACGAAATAGCGCGGGCGTAGCGGGACCCAACGGCTGCTGATAGACGAATCCTCCACGAATCCGGCCTTGACTTTGCGGCTGAATTGCACTATACGTATAATACACGTGTATCTGCGTTCGTGTCGTCTGAATCGGAGAATTGCGCATGCGCAGGAAGCTGACCATAACCATCGACGAAGAGGTGTACGAAGGCCTGCATCGCACGATCGGGCGGCGGCGCATCAGCCGCTTTGTTGAAACGCTTGTCCGCCCCCATGTGCTTCAACCGGACCTGGAACAGGCTTACGTCGACATGGCGTGCGATGAAAAGCGGGAAACCGAAGCGATAGAATGGGCGGAAGACACGCTGGGAGATGGTTTCGATGCATCGAGGTGAAGTGTGGTGGGTGAGTTTCAACCCGTCCACGGGTGGCGAAATCCGTAAGAGACGCCCCGCGATCATCGTCAGCAACGACGCATCCAACAGACATTTGAATCGCGTTCAGGTCGTGCCGCTGACTGGCAATCTCGACCGTCTCTACCCCAGTGAAGCCTATGTGACCGTACAGGACGAAAGACGGAAGGCCATGGCCGATCAGTTGGCAACGGTGAGCAAGCGCCGATTGAGTGCGCTTCACGGACGCGTCTCCGTATCGGACATGGACCGCGTGGAACGCGCGATCAGGGTGCAGTTGGGCCTGTGATGTCCCAACCGCGGGTTTGTATTGTACGATATTTCTGTTCGCGGAAAGGGGCGGACGGCGCACTCGCTCCGGACGGTGACGCGTGCAATCGAGGGAATATTCCGAAGGAGGTAAATCAAAACCGATGGCGACAATCAATTCCAACTACAACAAACTCTCTGCCGGCTATCTGTTTCCGGAAATCGCAAGGCGGACGGGCGCGTTTCTGGATGATCACCCTGACGTCGAAGTGATGCGTCTCGGCATCGGCAACACCACCGAGCCGCTGCCTCCCAGCGTGATCGAACGCTTGCATCACACGGTGGAAAGACTGGCGGCCGTCGAGACCTATACGGGTTACGCCGATGGAAGCGAAGGAAATCTCGATCTCAGAGAGGCCATCGCGGGCCGTTACGCGGAACGCGGCGTCGCACTGGATACGGATGAGATATTCGTCGGCGACGGAGGAAAACCCGATTCGGCGAATATTCAGTCCATTTTCGGCCTGGACAACGTGGTGGCCGTTCAGGACCCCGCCTATCCCGTCTACGTGGACAGCAACGTGATCGCCGGTCGCACAGGGACGATGGTCGACGGTCAGTACCAGGGAATCGTCTACATGCCCTGCACGGAGGCGAACGGCTTTTTCCCCGCATTGCCCGCGGAAAAAGCGGACCTGATTTATATCT
Organism: Candidatus Latescibacterota bacterium; assembly: GCA_965203805.1. Classification (GTDB taxonomy): domain Bacteria; phylum Latescibacterota; class UBA2968; order UBA2968; genus JAAXHE01. Next base: position 489,252 of record OZ241917.1, read on the forward strand.
GCAGTCCCAATAACCCGATCGGTTCCGTTGCAACCCGCAGGCAGTTGCAGACGTTTGTGGATTATGCCCGCGACAATCGGGGGGTGATTATCTTCGACGCGGCCTATTGCGCGTACATTTCGGATCCTGACCTGCCCCACAGCATCTACGAGATCGACGGCGCCGCGACCTGCGCGATCGAGATCAACAGTTTCTCCAAAGATACAGGGTTCACCGGCGTACGGCTGGGCTGGACGGTTGTCCCGCAGGACCTGGTTGTGGAAGACGGCGGGCCGGGTGTTGTGAACGGACTCTGGCGCAGACGGCAGAATACGATGTTCAATGGCGCCTCCAATATTGTACAGGGCGGCGGATTGGCGGTGTTCACGGAGGCGGGGCGGGCCGAGTGCAGGGAGATGGTGGCCTATTATATGGCCAATGCCAGGCGCATCCGATCGGGTCTCGAGGGCCTGGGCCTTACCGTCTACGGCGGCGTCCACGCGCCGTATCTCTGGATGAAGACGCCGGGGGGCATGGGATCGTGGGACTTCTTCGACAAGCTGCTGTCCGAGGCGCACGTCGTCGGGACGCCGGGCGCGGGATTCGGGCCCAGCGGCGAAGGATTCTTCAGGCTGAGCGCGTTCGGACACCGTGAGGACATCGAGTCGGCCGTGGACAGCATCGAGAGAAATCTGAAGATATAGCCTATCTCAATTCAAAACCGGAACTCACATGGATAAACAGGATTGACAGGATAAAACCAAAAATCCCGAAAAAACGGACATCGAAAACTACGAAATACACGAAAAAGCGCAAAAAAACCGATCAGGATTTACAGGATTAGGCAGGATTGGAAACCAGGAGCAGGGCAAATGCTCACTCTTGCAGGTAACAGCGATGAGTACGGCCACCCTGAAACCCCAACGTTACGCCAGCCAACTCGATTTTGGGCGAAACAAGGTGTTCGTCAAATTCTCCACTCATGTTTTTGAAAATCAACCAATTATACAATAGGAACACCGGTTTTCAAGCGTAATTCGGGTTTTGGTTTTGTCCGAATTTTGCTTTTTATCCTGCCTATCCTGTGTATCCATGTTTGACGTCGTTTGCAGCCATTCGGCCAAGTTCTCCAACTGCAATTGACATGGATGGACAGGATGAAACCAAAAAGCACGAGAAAGGCACGAGAAAACGAGCAGCGCAATTCACGAGAAGACGAGTAACGGCGAGGCACAGGAAGGATGAAGATGCGACTGCGGGTCTGTATTTTCGTGATGTCGATGGGGATGACAGCTACGGCGGTTTCGGAGGAGAAAAAACAGGCGCCGAAGCTGACGGTGGCGTACCGGTTTGCTTCCGCCATCGGACAGAAGGGCGGCGGGGTGGGGCACTTTCACGAAGCGTCCGCCATCGCCCTCGATACGTTCGGCAATCTGTACGTGGCCGACACCGGCAATGACCGCGTCCAGAAGTTCGATCCGGACGGAGCGTATCTGTCTGAGGTGGGCACGTTTGGCTGGGACCCGGGGCAATTCAGCCAGCCGGCGGGGGTCGCGGTAGGGAAGGCGGGGCTCGAGGTATACGTTTCGGACGGTAGAAACAACCGCATCCAGATTTTCAGCCCCCACTTCCGCCTGTTGGGTGTGGTCGGTGGACGCGACGTGGACGGGCCGATCCGGTTGGGAAACCTGGGCGGGATTGCGGTTTCGGAAGACGGCGAGCTGTACGTCTCCGACACCGACGCCGATCAGGTGGTGCAGATCAGCAACTACAGCCCGGTCGAAAACCAGTTCGGAGGGTTCGAATACGGGGCCGACCGCATCCGGCGTCCGCTGGGACTTGCCGTCGGACAGAAGAACCAGGTCTACGTCTGCGACAGTGAGAACGACCGCATCGCCGTTTTCGACAGATACGGAAACTTCAGCAGGAGTCTCGCGGAAGGGTCGCTCTCCGAGCCGGCGGGGGTATGCGTAGGGCCGGAGGACGTGCTGTTTGTCGCGGACAAGGGACACAACCGCGTGGTAGCCCTGGACCTGAGGACCGGGGACGTGGCCGCCCTGATCGGCGGGCCCGACGCCGGCCAGGGGCCCGGCGCGTTCAAGGCGCCGAAGGACGTTGCCTTCGGTCCCGGCAGGGTTCTCTTCGTTCTGGACGGGGGCAACAATCGCATTCAGAAGTTCGAGATGTTGATCGGCAGAAGATAGCTGGCGCAGTCTCCACGTCCTGGTCGTCAGGAGTACGGGCCGAGGGTCTTGAAGGCCAGGTGCAGAACCTGGTTTTTCTGACTCCCGACCCTTTTTTATGTTCAAGCCCATGCGCATCCGTCAGATCTTCATGGTCCTCGCCGGCCTCTTCACCTCGGCCGGCGCCGCGCCTCCGCCCGGACAGCTGACCGTCTTCGACATGGAGCGGACCATTCGGACCGATGGCAGCCGGGGTCCTTTTCGCATCTCGGACCGGCCGATTCTTGCTGGCGGCGAAAGGGTCTGGGTGGGAGACAGTCTGCTCGTCAGGGACCTCGACTACGAAATGGATAGTGCAGGAGGCGTGCTGCTGCTTGTGCGGGAACGCCCTCGCGGCACCCGTGTTGTCGTGCGGTTCCGGCAATTGCCTCAGGTTCTTCCCGGGGTTTACCGGCGGCGTGAGCGAAACCCGGAACGGTCGCGAGTGCAGCCGGCACCCGTCCGGCGTCGCAGTCGCCGAGCGATCGCGAACGCGCCGGACGCGCACGGCGAGGCGACTTCACGGCTCGACGTCGGGGGGGCGAAGCGCGTTCAGGTCACCGTAGGCGGCAATCGCGATCTCGAACTCAGCCAGGCGCTTCGGGTGCATATATCCGGACAGATGGCCGACGGGGTGGAAGTGACCGCGATGCTGTCGGACCGGAACCTCCCGCTGGGACTCGAAGGCAGCACGCGCAACCTGCAGGAGCTGGATCGCGTGAGGTTTCAGGTCCGTTCCCGGAGAGTTTCGGCTTCGCTCGGCGACCTCGACGTCGAGTTCGACGGCACCACGTTCGGGCGATACCGCAGGCGGCTGCATGGCGCCCATTTCGCGTTTGCAGCGTCCGGCGCAGACATGAAACTGTTCGGGGCCGCTGCAAACGGACGCTGGGTCAGCCACCGCCTTCACCCCATCGAAGGCTACCAGGGCCCATACCGGTTGCCAGGTGACGCCGAGGCCGTCGGCGGCGGAATCGTCGCGGGATCCGAAAGGGTCTATCAGGACGGGCGTCTGCTACGCAGGGGCGAGAGCCAGGACTACGTTGTGGACTATGAAATGTCCACCATCACGTTTACCCCGGTCAGGCCCGTCACCGGTCAGAGCCGCATCACCGTAGAATACCAATTCGAGGCCCCCGGGTCCGGGCGGCGCCTGATGGGCGCTCGGGGCACGCTGGCGCTCGCCGACGATCGGCTCAAGCTGGGCGGGACGTTTATCCGCGAGGCGGACAGGGCTGGCGGCGTCCACGGCGTGGGTATCACCGCACCAGCTTTTCAATCGTTCCGGCAGCAGCTGGCCGTGATGGATGCGGCCTATGAGCCTGCAGTGGGCGTCCGGCTGGACGGAGAACTGGCGATGAGCTCGGCGCCAGTGCACGCGGAGGCCCGCCGGCAGCGCCGTGGCCGGGCCTTCAGGCTGGGGTTGGACCTGTGGCCGGGCGCGCTGCGGTTGGGCGGATACGCGCTCGGACGGGTCCGTCTGACCGGCTCATACCGGCAGGTGGGCGCACGGTTCCAGGGGATTGAGAACATCGTGCGGGTGACGCGTGAGGGTCGGTGGGGCTGGCAGGCCGATACGCCGGAGGCTGGAGACCGGATGGGCGAGGTGGCGCTGCAATACGCCCTCAGGCCCGGCATCCGGTTCGATGCGGGTTACGGCCGGCGCCGGGGGAACGTGACGGCGGTCCGGCGCGACGTCGGCCTCCGGGTCTCCGATGCGCGGGCCCCGCGGGTGTTCTATCGCTTCGACGAAGTGTCCCACGGGTCGGGGCTGTTCGCCAGGCATCGGGGCCGCATCCGGGCCCCCATGCGCGGGGTCACGCCGGGATTTCGCTTTGAGTCGGAAACCGCGACCGGGTCGTCGGTTCCTCATTCGACCCTGTACTATGCCTCGCCGGCCGATACCGCGCACCGTGGCGTCCGTATCCGGTCGGGGGCCGTGGACCTCTCAACGCGCGTGTTGGGTGCGCTCGCGTGGACGTCGGAAGTATCCGCACGGAGGATCCACCTCCTGGGGCGCACGTGGCAGGACAGCCTGCAGGCGTGGACGACGTCCCACCGCGCCTCGATGTCCGGCAGGCGCGGTCTGTCTCTTTCAGGGGAGTACAGCAGGAGCCGGACGAAATCCCCGCTGCATCCCGCCGATGGCCGCATCACGGACCTTGGGCGGATCAGGTGGGGGTACGCGGTGTTGAACGGGACCGTTTCGCACCGGCTCTCCTATCGGATCTCCAGCACCGGCGCGCCCGACGGACAACCGGTGTACGTGGTCTTCGGTCCGGGGCGCGGAACGCATGCCTGGGAGGACGCGGATGGCGACGGGCTCCAGGACCCGGAGGAATTCGTGGAAGACGTGGACGGCGAGTACGTGCGCTATATCAGTCCGGCCGCCCAATATCGCCACGTGCGGGACGCGGCGCTTGCCGCGCGGACGGAGCTTGTGCTGAAGCGTCTTCTGCGGTCTCCCGAGGGCCGCTGGCTGCGTCTCCTCGCCGGCCTCTCGCTGGATGTCACGCTGGAGGCCGACCGGCAGGCGCCGCCGGGTCAGGCCGGCGTGGCGCCCTGGCACATGTACGGTTTCGGCGCGGGCGAGGGGATTCTCCACGGCAGGCGCGAGCTTCGGACCCGGCTCTACCTCTTTCGATATGGCCGTCCCGCCACGTTTCGGGTAACGACCCGCCGGGGCACACGCCTCGACCGGGCCTTTACGGATGGCGGACTGGAGACCACGTCGCAGGTGTCCGCGCAGGCGCGTTTCGCGCTCGGTCGCGGATCGTCGGTGGAGCTGGAGGTGCAGGGTGAGGCGCGCGACCGACCTGGCGACGGTCCGTTTTTTTACGGCATCCGGTCCCGCCGGCTGAACCTGGGCGCCTATCGGCACGCGGCAAGGGCCTGGCAGGCGCGGATGGGACTGGCGTTCGGCACGGAAAGGGAGGAAAACCGCGCGTTGCACGCCCGTTTTGTCTCGGTTCGCCCGGAGATTCGACGCGCCCTGCCAGGCAGGGGGCGGCTCCGAACATCCGGCGACTGGACCCGTGTCTTCGCCTCCGGAACCATGCCGTTGTTCCTGGGAATGGCAGGCGGAAACCGTAGCGGAGACAACGCCGGCTGGCGCCTGGGGGTGGACTACCGGCTGGGGCGGTACCTGACGGCGATGATCCTGTACGACGGACGCAAGCGCCCCGGGAAGCCGGTCCTGCATCTGGGGCGCATGGAAATGCGGGCGCTTTTCTGAGAGGTGGGGCGTGTTCGGATTCGGACGCTTTTGGCTATATAGTCACGTGATAACGCTCCTGGCGGTATTTTGTGCGGACGCGTCGGCGGCCGGTCGCGTCCTCGTACGGAACGTGCGGGTGGACGGGGCCCATCGGATGTCCGAGGATCGCGTTCGGGGCTGGCTGATTACGCGCGCCGGCCTGCCCGTGGACAGCCTGCTGATCGAGAAGGATATGAGACGCATTCTGAACGGATACCGAGACGCCGGATACTGGCAGGTATCCGTTGCGTATCCGGAGGTGGACGCGAATCGGGGGCGTGTGCGTTTTCGCATCGAGGAAGGGAGACCGACCCTGATCGACTCGGTCGAGATTTCCGGCAACCGGAACGCGGCGACGGACTCCCTGCTGGACGCGATGATCACCCGCGCCGGGGAGCCGTTGGTAACGGAGTCCCTGGACACGGACCTGGAGGCGCTCGTTCGCTTTTACGAGAACCGCGGGTATCCCTATTGTTCGCTGGCGCCGGAGGTGCGTGTTCTGCCGGGCAGCGACACCGCGAGGGTCCGGATTGCGGTGGACGAGGGTCAATTTGTGCGCGTGGACACGATCCGCTTCACGGGCAACCGGATCACCCGTGTCGAGACACTTCATCGAGAGATGCGGATAACACCGGGCATGCGCTACGATCAGCGCAGGGTGGACCGGGCGCTGCGTGCGCTCCGACGTCTTCCATTTCTGCTGGACGTGGAAGACGCGGTGTTGGCGGCCGAGCCCGACGGACGTACGGCGCTGGTGGTTTCCGTCCGCGAGGCGCCGGCGGGGCGGGTCGAGGGCGTCGTGGGCATGGCGCCTGCGTCTCGGGACGGTGCGCGGGGCCCGACCGGATCCTTCGCGATCGCTTTCGCCAATCTGATGGGGAGCGGGCGGCGGGCGGACGCCTCGTGGTCGCGAAGGGGGCGCGCGGCGTCCGATCTGGATCTGCGCTACGTCGAACCGTGGGTTCTGAGGCGGCCGTTGGGCCTGGAGGCGACGCTTCTGATGCGGCAACGGCCCGGATTCGCCGAAGACCGGCTGGGCCTCGGCGTCAACCTGTCCACGGCCGGCGGCGTCGAAGTCCGGATCGGTGTTTCCAGGGGCGGCGTCCGGCCGGATTCGAGCCGGGCGCCAGGTTTTGAGAAGGGTCGACTGTCGTCTCTGGATGGCCGGCTCGAATACGACCGCAGAGACGATCGCTGGAATCCGATGGGGGGTTCGATGTACCGTATCGGCCTCGTCTGGAGCCGCGTGGCGCAGAGCGGCGCCGCCGGCAGCAGGTTGCGCGCGACCGCGGAACTGCATCGAATTCAGGCGCTGGGAAGGCAGACGGCGCTCGCGGCGTCTCTGTACGGCGCCGGCGTGGGGGAAAACGGGGTCGCGCTCCCTGACGGACCCTTGCGTCTGGGGGGGGCGGCGACGATTCGAGGGTATCGCGAGGAGGCGTTTCTGGTGAACCGGGCGTTGTGGACGAACCTGGAGTGGCGGCTTATACTGGGGCGCCGGTCGCGGGCGTTTCTCTTCGTGGACGCCGGCGTTCTGAGGAATGCCGCGGGGGTTGAAGAGAACGGACTGCATTTCCCGCTGGGATTCGGTCTGGGGATGCGTACCGTGTCCCGGTTGGGGACCATCGGCCTGGATTACGGACTGTCAAGAACCGACAGTCCAGGTCGCGGAAAGGTGCACGTACGTATGGTGAATGACTTTTAGAAAAAGAACGGATGGCAGGGGCAGGTTTCAAACCTGCGCGTCCTGTGAGCAGCCGGAGGATTTCTGCTCGACCCTTTCAAAAAGGGAACAGAACGGGGATATTTTCAGGTGGGAGTGCGCCGCCGTATTCGCAGGCCTGAAACGCCTCGGCGTAACGGATGGCGCGTCCGCGATCCTCGCCGTACCGGTCTACGAGAACGGCGCGGTGGCGGTCCGCAACGGCCATGAACTGCTCGAGCCTGTGTTCGAGCCACTTTCTGCGCTGGCGCGGCGACTTCGGCACTTCGTCGAGGCGGCCGGCGTTGTACGGCAGCCACTCGTACATCTGCGAGGTGTGGCAGTGCAGCATATCCAGCTTCTTGTCGACAACGGCGTCGATGTCGATCGCCACCTCGGGTGTAAAGGGTGCGGGAAACCGGAAGTTGTCGCTCAAATAGGCAATCACGGGGTTATACGATAGCGCGGGTACGTCCGTACAGACGTTGGGTACGGTGACCATGTAGGCGGCGTCCTGAACCAGGCTGGCGGTGTACCGATGGTCAGGATGGTAATCGTTTGGCCGATGGGTGAGGACAAGGTCCGGCGTATAGGAGCGGATCATGCGGATGACGTGCTTGCGATTCTCCAGCGTGGGTTCCAGTTCGCCGTCGTGGTTGTCCATCACGTGGTATTCGATGCCCGCCACGGCGCCGGCGGCTTCGGCTTCCGCCCGACGCCTGCGCGCCAGCGCGATGCCCCCGGTTTCGTGATGACCCGCGTCTCCGTTCGTGAGAGAAACGAAACGGACGTCGTGGCCGAGCGCCGCGTAGTGGATGGCAAGGCCGCCGGCCTTGATATCGCAGTCGTCGGGATGCGCCCCGAAGACGATGACTCTGAGAGGTCGGTTCCGCACGGTGGGCTCAGTTCGGATTCGGGTGGTAGACGGCCTCAATCGAAGTCCCGGACGATTCGCCGGACAGGGGCGCGAGGCAGACGCGTTCCCGGTATCGGCGTTCCGTATCCGGTCGCGTGACGCTGCCGTCGACGAGGATCTCCTTCATCGGCGCGCCTGCGAATTCCCGTGGAATCTGGATGCGGAGATCGGGATGAGACGAACGGCCCTGTAGGTTGAAGCTCAGTCGTGAACCGTCCCATTGCAGGTCGGTGATTCGCCACGTATCGCGTGCGCTCCAGAAGGCCGCCCATTGGTCGAAGGACCAGATCGGCAGGCCGAATTTGTTTGCCTGTCGCAGCAGTTCCCGGCCCTGGTCCTCGGAGAACCTGGCCCAGTTTCCCGGGTGGATGCAGACGCCGTAGGGGGTGTGGAACCGGGTCGTGATATCGATGAAGATTCGCTCCAACATCACCGAGAACACGGGTGCAGACAGCTTGTAGGAGTAGTCCTGCTGGCCGAACCAGCCGTCGTCGATTACGTGGGTGTGCTGCTGGTAGACGTTGACGAGGCGGCCGTCCGGGTGGCAGAAGCGCATCGGGAGCGCCGCTCCGAAGGCCGCGTAGGGCGCGCTCTCCCTGTCTCTCATATAGGTTCCTGAAAAGTAGTTGCCGTCCATCTGAATGCCCAGTTTTTCCATGACGTCCACGAGGTCCAGGTAGCCGGCCCATGCGGTGCAGTGATTGCGCACGGTACGTGCGGGAATTCGGAACTTCTCCTGGAACATGCGGACCTGGCGCTCGAATTCGGCCACGCGCTCCTCTACCGGACGGCCATCCAGCGGGCGAAGGTTCGGGTGCGGCCCGACGTCGTGGGCGCCGGCGTATCTCGCCACGTCTTCGGGCGTTGATTTCGTATGGTTTGGGATGATGTACAGGCTCATGCGCCCTCCGGCATCGGCGACGCCCCTGAATTCATCCTCGTTCGAAGCAACGTCGGCGTAGTCCTCGTCGCCGGAGTATAGCAGGATGCCCCGCGCGGTGCCGGGAAGGTGGGACAGAAAGGGCGCCGGAGCGGGCAGATACCGGCGGGTCAGGTCCACGAGCAGCCGGGAGAGCAGATCGGCATGAGGAATCCACCCGGCATCGTACGGGCCCACCCGCGCGGCCATGTGCGTTGGCCGGGCGCACCCGTCACCGGCGGGAATGCGCTCTGCAAGGCCGGGATCGCCCTGGCGCAGCAGGAGCACGCAACGGGGCAGGTCGAAGGCGAAGGCGACGATACGTCCGCTGCCGAGGCGGGTCTCCGAAATGCCGACGGTTTCGCCGTCATAGCGTCCCGGGTGAGACAGGAAGGCCAGCGGTTTGGCGGTTTCCGAATGTTCCCACGCGTGAACGGACCCCACGACAGGGACGAGTTCACCGGCCAGGCCGCCGGTGGGATACCCGACGTTCCGCAGCCGCTGCGGCGGTTCTTTCGTGCCCCGCGCCTTCAGCCCGGCCGCGCGCGCAAGCGCCCTTCCCGGCAGGAAACAGACAACCGTGCCTCCCCTCCGGGCGTAATCCATGAGCCGGGCATCGTCCTGATGGGCTGGACACACGAGTACGGGAATCCCGGCGGGCCGCAGGTTGGGCAACCGGTCGCGGGTAACAGGCGCAATGAGCGGCAGCCCCCAGGTCTTGAAGATCTCGGCGATATACGTCGAGAGATTGGAACGGCCTGTCAGGATGCCGATCTGCATCACGAGGTCCCTTCGGGTATCGTGCCGGCGGGCCTGGCGTCTGCGGGACGGAAATCGGGGACGTTCATGGGTTGGGTCCCGCGGTTGATGGATTCCGCCGCCAGGATGGCTGGCGCGGCGGTCTCGATTGCCCGGTACACGTCGAATTCCAGGGCCTTCGCTTCGCGGACGGCGTCCCGGAACGCGGCGTGAACGTAGTAGTCGGCGTCGCCGTGGCCGCTTGCCCGCGCTTCGGCGGGCGCGTCGGTACGCTCAAAGCGCCAGTCGACCTCGGCCATGTCGTGCATCTGGTCGTCGGCCAACCACATGAGCGGACGCCCTTTCTGCGAACGCTTCCATTCAACGCTGCCCCTGGTACCGAGCACCTGGTACCAGTGGTGACCCCGGCTGCTGGGGATCTTCTGCGTGAATCCGGCGGCCATCCTCAGGATCGCATCATTTTCTGTCTTCATCAGCGCCACCTGGATATCGGGCTGGCCGATTTCCGGATGGGAATAGCTGGGCGGCGCCGTGCTCATGGCCGTCACTTCCACCACGCGGTCGTCCAGTACCCTGAGCATCGGGCTGAGTTCGTGGGGAAGGTAGTGGATGGGCGGCATATCGTGGCGCCAGGTCGGCCTGGCAGCGGCGTTTTCCCCCAGCTGCTCTACGGAATGGAATGTACCCGTGTCCGGGTCCTGAAAGAACTGACGGGTGCCGTAGTACCCGATATACTGGCCTTCGCAGAAGGTGACCCTGCCCAGCCGTCCGCTCGCCACCAGGTCCCGCCAGGTGTCCACGAAACCCCAGAATCTCGTTTGTTCGGCCAGCTGGTAGACCAGGCCCGTTCGCTCGACCTGCGTGACAATGCGCCAGCAGTCTTCCAGAGTATGGGCCGCCGGAACCTCGGAGTTCACGTGTTTGCCTGCTTCCAGGGCCATGGCCGCCAGTGCGCCCTGCTCCCTGCAGCGGACGCACAGGGCAATGGCGTCCACGTTATCGTCGGCGAGGATGTCATCGTAAACCGCATACGCTCTGGCCGGGTTCTCGATCGCGGCGAGCGCCCGTTCGTGCAGTGCGGCGATCGGATCGCAAACGGCCGTAATACGGTAACCGCGGAGGCGCTGTAGCAGGCGGAGCCAGTGCAGACCCCTGTGACCGAGGCCCACGAGGCCCACGCGAATGTCGTCCATTGGGAATCTCCGGTCGTTGTCCGGCGGACGGCGGCGATGGAATGCCGGGCCCGCATCATGCGGCCGCGGCGGGAGCCTCACGAATATAAGAATCTTCGACCGTCGCGCAAGCGCATCTATCCGCAGCCGCTCTCACGGCGACTCCGGTGCTTTGTCCGCGGGTCTTTCGGGACCGGGATCGGATGCGCGATGAACGTAGTACAGACAGATACCGCAGGCCACCGCCCCCAGGGCGAATACGGCGCCGATGGCGAAGGGCACCGACGTACCCCAGTCGATGAGTTTGCCTCCGCCAAGGCTGCCGGAGAGCATGCCGGCGCTCCATGCCACGTGCGCGCTGCCGACCACCCGGCCCTCTTCACCCTCCCGGGCGGTCAACTGGAGGATACCCGGCATGGTGGTGGAAAGGGACCATGCGAAGACGGATGCCACGATCCCGAAGATGTACAGCCCGGCGAGGGTGTGCGCCGTAAGCGTAAGGCCCACGGCGCTGACGGCCACGAGCGAGGACGAGATGAACACCGGCCTCCAGCGGCCGATGCGATCGACCAGCCGGCCCGTCAGCAACTGCGAGCCGCAAGCGGCGATCAGGCTGACGGCGCTGTACGTGGTGACCGACGTGTTGGTCCCGGAGATCCGGAAGATGAGCAACGGGATGAGCAGAGTCACGGCGCCCCAGTAGCTGGTGGGCAGGTACCGGATGGCCAGCAGCAGACGGACTTCGCGGCGGCGGCACAGGTCGATGAACCCGGCAAGAGAACGGGTGGCCGACCCGCCTGCATTCCGGGGACGGGGCAGGCTGGGCAACAGGACGAGCGACAAAATGACGATACCCGCGGCGGTGACACAGGCCAGCACCCCGAGGCGTTCGTATCCCAGGTTGTCGGCGATGGGTCCGGCCAGCAGGTTTCCCGCGGCGCTGCCGAGCGTGCTGCTCAGGAAATACCCGCCAGCCGCCATGCCCAGAACACGCGGCGGCACGGCGCCCAGCAGATAGCTCTGCCCGCCCGTGCTGCTGAATCCGAAGGTCATGCCCAGACCGATACAGAGTGCGGACAGGAGATACGGATCGCCGGTGAGAAAGATGGCCCCCGCCAGCAGCGGTCCGAACTGGCCCAGAATCAGCACCCGCTTGATGCCGAAGGCGTCGCACAGCATGCCGGCGGGTACGGAACAAAGGCCCCCCAGCATGAAGAAGAGGCCGCGCAATCCGGCCGAAAAGAGGGGGGACCGGGCAAGACCGGCTTCCACGTAAACGGGAAGAAGTGAGGAATAGAGAGGGCTGGAGACGAAACTGGCAAGAAAGGAAACGAGGAGCAGGGCGACGAACCGGCGGTTCAGCAACGCCTTCAGGCCTGCGGAGGATGGATCGGTCATTGGTGAACCGGATGTGGGCGATTCGCGTTCGAAAGCGCTGGACAACAAAATGCCGCGAAAACATATTATGGATGATCGCAGCCCGGATGTCAACCCAAAAGGGGATTCGGATACCCCGCGTTGAGGAGGACGCCGAGCAGATACATGAACGTGTAGTCGACGGGTGACGGTGGAAAGGCGTACGGCATGGGGAAAGTGGAAAAAAAGGTGATTCCGGGCTGGACCGGGAGGTGCTATGAGGATTTCGCCGCGGGCGAAGTCTACCGGAGCCGGTTCGGCCGGACGGTCACGGGGGCCGACAACCAGCTGTTCACGCACCTGACCATGAATACCAATCCGCTCCACTTCGACGAGGAGTACGCCCGGCGGACGCGGTGGGGGAAGATCCTGGTGAATAGCACGTTTACGCTTTCGCTGATCGTAGGCATGAGCGTCCCCGACGTGAGCGAGCAGGCCATGGCGAATCTGGGATGGAGCGAGGTCCGGCTGCCCCATCCGGTATTCGTAGGAGATACGCTCTATTGCGAGACGGAGGTGCTCGCCGTGCGTGAGTCCAGGTCGTTCCAGGAAGCGGGCATTGTGACGGTTCGGACGCGGGGCGTGAATCAGGACGGCCGGGTCGTTATCGATCTGACCCGCAGCGTAATGGTGTACAGGCGGACGCACGCGCCGTCGGGAAGCGCCTTTCCTGAAATTCGCGAGGAGACGGACGGGTGAATGCGATGCGGTCCTGGCTCTTTGTTCCGGGACACCGGCAGCGGATGATCGACAAGGCGGCCGGATTGCCCGCGGACGTTCTGATTTTAGATTTGGAGGACGGCGTTCCGGAGTCCGGGAAGGACGCCGCCCGTCGGCAGGTCGCTGTCTCGCTGGGTGCGGCTATCGGTTGCCCGGCGCGGTACGTGCGGGTCCACCCGGCCGGGTCGTCCGAATTGAACGCCGATCTGGATGCGGTGGCGCGACCCGGGCTGCAGGGGCTCGTGTTGCCCAAGGTGCGGGGGCCGGAGGACGTACTTCAACTGTGTGGGCGTCTGGACCGGTACGAGGCGTCGATGGGGATGCGGTCCGGCGGTGTCAGGATGTTGGCAACGGTCGAAAGCGCCGCGGGCCTGGTCCAGGCCCCCGCAATTGCATCGGCAACGCCCAGGCTGGTGGGGCTTATGTTCGGTGCAGAGGACTTCGCGCTGGATCTGGGCCTCTTCTCGAACGCGGGAAGGGGGCTTGTCGCCTACGCCCGATCGGCATTGGTCGTGGCCGCGGCGTACGGACGGATCCTTGCCATCGACAAAGTGTTTACCGATGTCCGCGATCCTGGCGGACTGGCCCGGGAGGCGCGGGAGGCCCGCGACCTGGGACTTGCCGGAAAAGCCGTGATCCACCCGGATCAGATCAACGCGGTGAATGAAATTTTCAGCCCCTCGGAAGACGAGGTGACGCGTGCCTGTCGAATCGTTGCGGCATTCGAAGACCGGCCGGCCGGCGGCGCGGCATCCGTGGACGGCAGGATGGTGGACCGGCCGGTTCTGAAGCAGGCGCGAAGGATTCTGGATCGTCTGGAATAGCGGGAGAACCCGGTGGGAGAACAAATCCAGCAGCCGCCCCTGGACGGAACGAGGATTGTCTCGGTGGAGCAGTTCGGGGCCGGTCCGTGGGGCACGATGATGCTGGCGGACCTGGGAGCGGAAGTCATCAAGGTTGAGAACCCGCAGACCGGCGGCGACGTCGCACGGTACGTGCCGCCGTACACGACCGGCGAGGACAGCCTCTATTTCCAGAGTTTCAACCGGAACAAGAAGAGCATTACGCTGAATCTGCGGCGCCCGGGAGCCACGGAGGTGCTGCATAGGCTGGTCAGGATGTCGGACGGGGTGTTCAACAACCTGCGAGGAGACCTTCCCGCCCGGCTCGGACTCGATTATCCGGCATTGCGTGCGGTCAAGGCTTCGATCGTGTGCTGTTCCCTCTCCGCGTTCGGGCGCGGCGGGTCCCGGGCGGCGGAGCCGGGTTACGACTATCTGATGCAGGGATATGCAGGCTGGATGAGCCTTGCGGGGGAGCCCGACGGTCCGCCGACAAAGACCGGACTCTCGCTTGTGGACCTCGCCGCGGGCGCCCTGGCGAGCCTGGGCATGGCAAGTGCGATCTTCCGTGCGAGGCAATCGGGACTTGGGTGCGACGTGGACGTGAATCTGTTCGACACGGCGCTGGCGCATCTGGGGTACGTGGCGGCGTGGTACCTGACGAAGGGGTATCAGGTGCATCGGATGCCCGATTCGTCGCACCCGTCGCAGATCCCGTCGCAGGTGGTGCCGACCCGCGACGGATGGCTCGTGATCATGTGTGCAAAAGAGAAGTTCTTTCGAAATCTGGTACACGTGCTGGGAGCGCCGGAACTGGCTGAGGACAGCCGATTTTCATCGTTCGCGGATCGCCTGGAAAACAGGGAGGTTCTGGTTCCGATCCTGAAGGACCGATTCCGCACGAAAACAACCGACGACTGGCTGGCGCTGCTCAGAGGCAAAGTACCCTGCGCTCCCGTGAATTCGGTTGCTGAGGCCTTTGCCGACCCGCACGTCGCCGAGAACGACATGATCCTGGACTTGCCGCATCCGCAATTCGGCGCCGCCCGGGTGGTAGCGAGTCCCGTCAAGGTCGGCGGCGCGTCGGTCCAACCCCGGCGAGGGCCCTCATTGGGAGAGCACAATGGCTTGATTCTGGGCGAGTATCTCGGTTATTCCGACCATGAGATCGAGAAGCTCCGCAGTGACGGCGCCATTTGAATGCAGGCATCGGAAAGGACAACACGGCCGAACCGCAAGCCGACCGCGGCGGGTCGGGCGCTACAATAAAGGAGGCCCAATGGGCGAAACGTTAACCCTTCCGGCGCACTACTACCGGCAGCACGACGCGGACCTGGGCGCCGACATTCCGGGGCGCGGGTACGCGGGCTGGACCACACGGATGCTGGATGTACCGCTTGAGAGGACGGCGCTGGTCAGCATGCATGCCTGGAATCCCGGGCTGGTCGACGAAATCCCGCCCGGCCCGGGTTCTCCGTACGACGGCTGGTTCCGCATGGTGGAGTATCTGCCGAGGGCGATGCGGATTTCGCAGGACGTGTTTCCGCCGCTGCTGCGGGCGGCGAGAGGAGCCGGATTGCCTGTCATTCACGTCGCATCGAGCGAGAGCTATACGGCGTCTTACGACGAATACCAGCGCATAAAGACGTTGGCGGGAGACGCCCCGAACGTGGCCGCGGGCGCGGTTGACGATGCATTGAAGAAAACGTGGCAGGCGGAACGGGGCCGGCAGATGACCGGCGCCCACAACCAGCCGGATATCGCGGCCGGGTTCAAGCATATCGATTTTGCGCCGCAGGCGATTCCGGAAGCCGGAGAGCCGGTGGTGATCGATTCTCACCAGCTCAACGCGGCCTGCCGGGAGCGGGAAATCTGGCACCTGATCTATATCGGGTTCGCCATCAACTGGTGTCTTCTGGCCAGTCCGGGCGGGATGATCGACATGGGGCGGATGGGGTACGTGTGCTCCACCATCCGGCAGGCGACAACGGCGGTGGAGAACGGGGAGAGTTGCACGGAGGAATGGGCCAAGGAAATCGCGCTGTGGCGGGTGGCGCTGATGTTCGGTTACGTGTTCGACGTGGATCCGGTACTCGACGCCCTCGGCCAGGTGTCGAACGAATGATGAACGGGTATGGTACCGACCCTGGTGGGCCGTGCCTACACCGCGGCGGCCAGCGCAATGCCCCCGACCGCGAGCAGCGAGACTGCCCAGATCAGGTCGAAGTTGATCCACTTCCGCCGCAGCACCGCGAGTCCCAACTTGCGATACACAACCCACGCGACGGCGCCCATGACGAGCCACATGGCGAGCGTATGGAGACCGACGGCCAGGAAGACGTTCGCCAGCGAGTCCGCATTGGAAGCTCCGTGCCCGTGGTGGGCGTTTGCCACGCCCAGAAGGGCGGGAATCACCATCAGTCCGGCGCCGTGGGCGGTCGCCATCAGGAACGACCACGCGAAGAGGTCTCCCGCGCCTACCTTCATCCCCACCCATTTCGGATGTCTGTAGTAGTTGAGCAGCTTGTAGATCCCGAATGCGATCAGGACGAGGGCCGTCGTCCACTGCAGTGCGGGCAGCGAGATCAGATGGAGGCCTGCAAGCACGAGGGCGGCGGCGAGGGCGATCGAGGCGGCGTGGCCGGCGGCGATGGGGAACAGCGACGTCCAGACGGCGCGCCCGCTGTTCTGCTGCAGACCGAGGGACAGCGCGAACAGCCAGCCCATTCCGGGATTCAGCCCGTGAAAGGCGCCAAAGCCGACCATCGCCAGCCACGGGCCCAGCCCGTCAGGAAGGGTAGCAGAAAGAGTCGGTAGAGGCATCTCCTCCTTCCAGGCGGACCTGGTGGACGCGTGTTTCGCCGAACTCGACGAAGAACCCGGGGTCCAGTTCCAGGCCTCCATTGGGGTCGGCATTGGCTTTGGTCATCCAGCCTTCCATTCCTTCCGGATAGAACTGGTCGTCCCAGGCGCTGTAGAGGGAATTGGTAAAGTAAATCCTCCGTCCGTCGCGGCTGACCTCCACCATCTGAGGGCCGCCCGACGGCGAGCCGTTACGCTTCGCGTGCGGCTTTTTGTTTACGATGCCCCCAATCTCCACCTTGCCGGTCAGAACCGGCTGAAACGGGTCGGAAACGTCGTACTGATGCAGTTCGCCCAGTCCCCAGCACGAGACGTACAGAAACCTGTCGTCCAGCGAGAGGTCGATATCGGTGACCAGGGGCGGTACGGCCTCGAATCCCTTCAGCATGGGCGGCAGATCCGCGGGATTGGCCGGCGCCGCCGGAATCGTGATGACCTTTCGCATCCGCCACTCGCCGTCTTCGCGGAACCAGGTCCAGATGGACGCGGACAGGTCCGCCGTGCTGACCACCACCCCGGCGAATCCGTGGGTCTTCCGCGGATCGTGCGCGGGCCGGAGTTCCAGGAGCATCTGATTCTCGGGTCCGATGTCGACGGACGCGTCGAGCCGGCGCTTTCTGAGGTCCCAGAAGTGAAGCCGGTGGCCGTATTTGTTCGCGAGCAGGTCCTCGGGTACGACCCCGTTCTCGAATTGCTCCGGGGTGCCCCATTCGCTGCTCATCAGCACGTCCTCAGCCAGGTGCCACCAGAAATCATAGGCCAACTCCTGGGAGCCGCGATGGATTTCCCATGGCCCGATCACATCGAAACTGAAGTGGTCCAGCAGGAAGATCCCGCCGGGACCGTCCGTGCCGTTCGCCGGACCCAGCGCGCTGACGTAGATGGCGTCGGGGCCGCAGTGAACGGTGTGGGGCCGGCTGTACCCGGACCTTGCCTTGAGGTCTTCGGGTTCTATAGTCTTGACAATGTGCGGTCTGGCTGGATCCGGTCTCGTATCCACGATATATATGCGCGACGAGCGCAGGCCCGGCAGGATCAGGTAGCGTCGTTCCAGGTGGGGATGGGGCGCGTAGGGACACAGCGCCGAACTGCAGGCGTTCCAGCCGAAGTGGTGGAGTTCGTCCCCCACATTGGGCATGTGGAGGGTGTGAATCGTCCGACCGCAGGTCGGTGACTGCTCATCAAGATCGACGACGCAAAGCGCATCCGGTCGATCGTTGACGCCGGTATTGAGCGCCGTTACGTAACCGTACCGTTCGGGAGGGGCCTGCATGGCCATTCTGGCCGACGGATAGAAGGACGGGTCCGGTTTCCAGAGAGGCATTTTCAATTGGCCTTTTTTTTGGGTTATCGGGTGCCGGCCGGGTACGGCACTCTCAGAGCTTGAGATAGCCGACGGCCTGAGGTTCGGAGACAACGGCATCTCCACGAACGACGAGTCGGGAGCCCCCAGCCACGCGGCAGGCATCGACGGTGTCATCCGCAATGCGGACGTGGGCGAATTCGGCGTCGGTTTCGATGTCCCCAAACGTAAACGCGTTGCCCGGCGCGGCGGTAATGACCGTGTCTGTCGCGGTATCGCCCCGGATGCGGATGGCGCATCCGGACGCGTCTCCGGCCGCGTCGATTTCGGGGGGAGACGAGCCGCTGCGGTACGGGACAAGCGCGACAACGCAGAACAGCGGGTTCCAGAACCAGTCGTAGCGTAACCGGGGATGGTCGTGAAAGACATCCTCCTTCCAGCGTCCGGGCCACGGGGTCGCGATCCGGACCTCGCACCGGTTTCCGTGTCTTCCGCCCACGATCGTGAAGTGGTCCCGGCCCGGTTCGATCCGGTTTTCCGCGGCCGTGTGCAGCAGCCACGACAGGATCGGCCGGTCCGGCATCTCGAAATCCAGACGGTCGACGACGATCAGCGCGGCGGGCGCGCCGCGCACATCCGGCAGGCAAAGCGCCCGTCGGACGAACCGCTGAGCGCAGCCGTAGCTGTCGCCCCCTTCGCCCTCCACGTAGGGGAACGGGCCGTGGAGATCCGCGCGGACGATGCCGTCGTTTCGCGCGGGGCCGCGTCGCTGCATTTCGCCCATCACCAGGGGCAGATTGTGGGCCTCGCCAAGGGCGCCCAGGCGAAGGACTTCGGTGGTGTCCGGGAGCCTCTCGAGCGCGTAACCGGAATCGCAGGCAAAGGTCTCTCCGAGGGCGTGCAGCGCAAACTGGTTGCGGTCGGCCTGCCGGTGCCCTCCCGCCGGGAACACGTCACACAGAAACGAAAGAAAGAAATCGTCAGATTGCCATCCCGACCGGACGTCCACGAGCCCGCGGTTGCGGAAGTGTTTCGCGGCCGGCAGATTCAGGCCGTCGGGGGGAACGGGCGCCACGGACGGGTCGACATACAGGAGGTACCGGTTGACCGTATCGCTCCAGAAGTTGTCCGGCGGCCGCCAGTATCCGCCGTCGCGCGGCGGTTTGTCGATGCTTTTCCAGAGCCACTGGGCGAGCCCGTTGTTCTGCTGTGCGGCCGCGAGGGACAGCCACTCGACGTGAAACTGGTCGCCGCAGTCGTTGAGCGGATTGGGCCGTCCCGTGGCCGGTATGAGTTCGTACGCCAGACCCTCCGCGATCCTCGCCCATCCGCCGTGGTCCACGAGGTCCCTGTCTCCGCAGACGGCCAGCGCCAGCGCGAACGGTGCGAGAAACTGCAACGTGGCGCTGCCGTACGCGGGGCCCTCGTAGAAGGCGCCCTGGCCGTCGTGTCCCTTTTCGAGAAAGAGCAGGCACCGCTTCTTGCCGGCCTCGAGTGCCCGGTTGAAACGGAATTCGTCCAGTACGCCGTAATTCCGCAATACCATTCCGAGAAGGCCCAGACCGATGAGTCCGATCGCGGCCATGTTCCAGTCGGGCCGGGTCTCCTCCGGGTCCGGTGGATTCTCGAGCAGGTAGTCGATAAAGGGCAGACAATAGGCCCCGATTTCACGGTGTTCCGCGTCGGTCAGCTCGCTTTTCAGAAGGTCCATGCCGATGGCGAGCATGGTGGAACTGGCGCCGGCATCCAGACAATTGTCCCGCCACGTCCGGTACGGCCGACCGTAGTTGGTGCCGCCGCAGTTTTCGACGATACGGTGTTTCACGATGGTCCGGAGGATGTCGCACGCGGCGGCCGTGTACTTCCTGTCCAGCAGAATTCCGCCAACGGCGAGGTTTTCAATCGACTTGGGAAGCAGGCGGCTGCCGGGCCGGGTAGACCAGAAGTCAGAGCGGCGTTCCGCATGATCAATACATCCCGGCGATTCGGGATTGATGTGGTCTTCGCAGGTCTGGCGGAGGTTTCGTTTCAACGAGCGGACGACGGGGCTCGCGTCAACGCGGCGGTTCTCCAGGATGGGCCGAAACAATGATTCCGGTATATTCATAGCTGTTTCTTCCAGCGTTCGGAACGCCGTTATTCAGGCGCCGGGATCAGGTCCCTTCCAGTCCGGGCGGCATGAAGATTTCCCTTCGCCTGCCGTCGCTGTACCCTTCCACGTCGCTGAGGACCACCCCCGGGCTGGCAAGCGCCGCCCTGACGATCTGGCGGTTGAAGGTATGTACGTAGTCCGACGACAGGTATTCTTCAACGGGCATCCAGAGACACTCTTCGATTTCTTCGGGTTGAAGGACAATGTCATACGTGAGCGGCTTGAGGCGGCAGACGAAGTAAATGTCGGACTTGTCGTGGCGGTAGCCGTGCCAGTGGCGGAAACACACCATGGCTTCGAATGTCGTCCGGACACCGGTCTCTTCAAGTATTTCACGGACGACGGCCTCGGCCAGGTGTTCGCCCGGATGCAGCGCACCCCCGGGCAGCTTGTAGTATGGCCTGCTGCTCCCGCGGTGTTTTTCGCAGACGACCAGGACCTCGTCGTCTTTGCTGATGACCACCCCACCCGCGCCTATATAGTGTGTGGCGAAACCGGGGATGAACGCGTCCTCGACCAGTGGACGGGTCAACATGAGATAGGTCTCGCCGCTGTGGTGAAACGAGAAACCCGCCTGCACCGCGACGGGAATGAACTCCGATTTGATTATGGGAACCTCCAGCCACACAAGCTGGCGACCTCTCTTCTTCCAGATTTCCAGGGACATCGAGAGGCGATGGCTGAACGTCTCCCTGGCCGAGGGAAGGCTTTCAGGGTTGATGACAATGCCGTTGAAGGCATTGGTGGTATGTTCGAGGACTTCCATCGTAGGGATTCCCCGGATCCTTGCCGGCGCGGTTGGTGGCGACCTGAATGTAAACAGCCCGTCGCCGGTTTACAAGTGGTTTTGATACGGAAGGGTTTTGGCTTGACAGGGTGCGGACCTCGATTGATATTGACGGGCCTTTCGGCTTGGGGAAGCGGGACTGCGTTCGCATTTTCGCGATTGGGTTTGCCGGATCAGCCTCCAGGAGGTGGTGGATGAGCAGCGTCTATGAACGCCTGGGAATTCGTACCATCATCAATGCGTCCGGGCCGTCCACCCGATTGAGCGGGTCGATCCTCCCCGCACAGGTGGCGAAGGCCATGGCGGACGCTTCTCAGCACTGCGTGGATATCGCGGAACTGCAGGCCTGGGCGGGCCGGGCGATTGCCGACGTCACGGGCGCCGAGTCCGGATACGTCACGTCAGGCGCCGCGGCGGGCATCATGCTGGGCGTGGCGGCGTGCGTGACCGGGCTGGATCCGGGCAGGATGAACCGGCTGCCGGATACCGGGGGCATGAAGGACGAGGTGATCATTCCGCGAAGCCACCGGAATTTTTATGACCACGCCATCCGGGCCGTGGGCGTGAAGCTCGTCGAGGTGGGGATTTCCGACCGTTATAGCGGCGCGGGGGTACGGGATACGGAGGCCTGGGAGATCGCCGACGCGATTACCGACCGGACCGCCGCGGTCGCGTACGTGATGAACGCACGGGCGCGCCCGGACCTGGCGGACGTCGTGAAAGCAGCCCACGACCGGGGTGTGCCGGTCGTGGTGGACGCCGCCGGACAGCTTCCGCCGCAGTCGAACCTCCAGCGCTTCGTCGAAGCCGGGGCGGACGTGGTCTGTTTCAGCGGTGGAAAGACCATCCGCGGGCCGCAGAGTTCGGGAATTCTATGCGGCCGGAAAGACCTGGTGTCGGCTGTCGCCCTGCAGCACCTGGACCAGGACGTTTATTACGACCTCTGGAATCCGCCGCCGTCGCTGATCGATAAGAACCGCCTGCCGGGCGCGCCCCAGCACGGACTCGGACGACCCTGCAAGGTGGGCAAGGAGGAGATCGTGGGGCTCATAACGGCGCTCAGGCTGTTCGTCGCCGAGGGCGACGAGGCGCGCCATGCCCGGTGGTCGGCTGTAATTCAGAGCCTCGCGCATGCACTCGAAACATTGCCGAATGTACGGGTAACCGCGACGATCGATTCCGGCCGGCCGGTGCCCGGCTTGCGCCTTGAGATCGACGAAGCGGCGGCAGGCATTTCGGGCCTGGAACTTGCGCGGCGGCTTATCGAGGGCGAGCCGGGCATTCATTGCAATACGGCCGAAGTGTACGAAGGTGTATTGGGGTTCGGTCCCATGTGTCTGAAGGAAGGCGACGTCGAGGCCATCGGAAAGAGACTCGCAGAATTGCTGGCTTGATCGGGGACAGGCGTGGATCGGATGCGGATTCAAACACCGCCGCGCACACTGAACAGGCGATGGGGCACGTTGGTGGAGACAGACCAATTTCGGGAGACTCAGTGATGAACGTGGATTGGGATGCAGCGGGCCGGGAGGCGGTGGGCTGGTTGTGCAGGCTGCTTGGATTTGACACCACGAATCCGCCGGGAAATGAACTGCCCCTTGTGCGGGACATTGCCGGAGCGCTGGCCGGAGAGGGGCTGAAGCCCCGCGTACTGGAATCGGCGCCGGGTCGGGGGAACCTGGTCGTGCGTCTCGAGGGCGACGGATCCGAACGCCCGCTGTTGCTGCTCTCGCATATCGACGTGGTCCCCGCGGAGCCGTCGAAATGGACGCGGAACCCTTTCGGCGGCACGGTGGACGCGGGCTATGTGTGGGGACGCGGCGCGATCGATTCCAAGCTGACGACGGCCGTGGGACTGCAGGTGCTCCTGATGTGCAGGCGGCTGGGTCTTGCGCTGAAGCGCGACCTGGTTCTGGTGGCGGCCGCGGACGAGGAACTCGGGGGGGTGCACGGGGTACGGTGGCTTGCGGCAAACCACCCGGACGTGTTCGACGCCGAATACGGCATCAACGAGGGCGGCGGATTCGCGCTGATGATCGACGGCCGGCCGGTATATACGTGCCAGGTGGCCGAAAAGGGGAGCGCCGAGGTGAATCTGGTGGCCCGCGGACAGCCGGGGCACAGCTCCGTGCCTCACCGCGACAATGCGGTCTTCCACCTGGCCGGGGCCCTTGAGAGAATGAGCGACGGGAAGATGCCGCATCGCGTGACGGACGGGGTCCGGGCGTTCTTCGAAGGCGCAGCGGCCGCGCAGGTCCGGGGCGAGGTCGCGGGCCTGCTTCTGGACGTGCTGGATCCCGAGCGCTGCGATACGGCGTTGTCAGCCTTGCCGGTTGACGAGCCCACCCGGCTGATGTTCGACGCCATGGTGCGCAACACGTGCGCGCCGACCATTCTCGAGGCCGGGGTGAAGCGAAACGTGATCCCCTCCGAAGCCGTCGCGCGGTTGAGCGGCAGGCCGCTGCCGGGTGTGGACGAGGCGGCATTTGACCGTGAAGTTCGCGCCCTTGCGGGCGAGGGCGTGGCATTCGAGTTGGAAAAAACCTTCAGGCCCGGCACGGAGTTCGACCATCGCACACCCCTGCTGGACGCCATCGAGGCGTCGGTCGCCCGGTTCGACCCCGACGCAGCCGTGGTCCCCTACATGCAGACGGGCGGCACGGACGCGCGGTTTCTTCGGGACCGCGATATCCACATCTACGGATTCATACCCATGCGGCACGAAGCGGGCGAGGCCTATTTCGAACTGTGCCACGGCCACGACGAACGGGTTTCCGTTGCGAATGTGCAGTTCGGGGTGCAGGTGCTGTTCGACGTCGTGTGCCGGTTAAACGGCATCGCATAGAGGGTCGTCGATTTTACGCCCGGACTACCGCGCGAGTATATGCCGAAGCGCGCCCTCCAGTTGAGGGTGTTGGAAGTCATATCCCGATTCCTGGAGCCGGGCCGGCAGAACGCGGGTGCTCGAGAGCAGGAGGGCATCCGCCATTTCTCCGAAAGCCAGCCGGGCGGCGAAGGCCGGCATGGGGAAGAGCGTCGGACGGGAGAGGACGCCCCCCAGCGCTTTGGTGAATTCCCTGTTGGTGACCGGCGCCGGCGACACCGCGTTGACGGGCCCCTCGATCGCATCCGTATCGAGCGCATGGTCGACGATTCCCACGAGATCGCTCAGCGTGATCCAGCTCATATACTGATTCCCGCTGCCGATCACGCCGCCTGCGCCCATTTTGAACGGGAACAGCATTTTGGCCAGCGCGCCGCCGTCGGCGCTGAGCACAATTCCGATGCGCAGGTACACCGTACGGACGCCCGCGTCCGTCGCGGGTCTCGCGGCCTGCTCCCAGTCGAGGCACGTCTCCGCCAGGAAGTCGGCGCCCGGCGCACTCTCCTCGTCGAGGATCTCATCGCCGCGGTTGCCGTAGTAACCGACGGCAGATGCGCAGATCAGTACGCCTGGGGGCGTCTGAAGCTCCGCAAGGCCTTGCGCCAGAAGCCGTGTGCCATCTTCCCGACTGCTCCGGATTCTGTCTTTCTTTGCGTCGTTCCACCGGCCCGTGGCGATGTTTTCGCCCGCCAGGTGAACGACGGCCTGGACGCCTTCAAGGTCGGCGGCGTCGAGTTCTCCCGTTTCCGGATCCCAACGGTGCTCCGTGTCGTTTTGCGGGCTCCGGCGAACCAGCCGGACGACGCGGTGGCCGCCGGCTTCCAGGTTGGGAATGAGTGCTGAGCCAACGAGCCCGGACGAACCCGTTACGAGTACTGTCATGGGATGCCTCCTGGTCTCTTACAGTTACAGTCGATAAAGCATAACATAGATGAACACGCCGCTGATGCACACGAACATCCAGACCGGCCACACCCACCGGGCGAGGCGCCGGTGGACCGCGAACCTGCCGCGCACGGCCAGCCACACAACCGCCAGGACAAACGGCGCGTTCAGAGCCGCCAGGACAACATGCGGAATCAGGATGGCGAAATAGATGCCGCGGGTCCAGTCGTGGTGCGGATAGGGCACCGAACCGACCTGGATGTGATAGACAAGGTACGACGTCAGAAACAGCCCCGAGCAGACCAGGGCGAAGAGCATCATCCGCCGGTGTTGCCGGACGTTGCCACGCCGGATCCGCAGGTAACCCAGCAGCAGAAAGCACGCGCCGACCGTATTGAATATCGCATTGAGAGTTGGCAGATCCTCTACGGCCATCCGGACCACTTAATTCGGGATGCACAACGGAGTTGAGGTTCTGTTCCTATTCCAGGCAACCGGTTATCGGGACTGGGGAGGAAGTGTACTCATTTTTGCCGTTTCTGGCAACCCGGCGGATGCCCGCATCCGGAGACGCGGCGGTTACGGCCCCAATGTGCGCTGGCGGTTCGGGCGGATCGCCTTCCGGGGCCGGCGGGAAGGCATCGGGGCGAATGGAGACGCCAGGGGCGGGATCCTGGAATCGACGGGGTCTCCATGAAACGTCGCGGCGCCCGAATCCGGCGATGAGCGGATCGCCATTGCGGGTTGACACAGGGCCGGAATTCGTTTATTTTCGGTTCATTCGATCAGAATTAAGCCTGTTTAAAACAGGAGGATAGCGGAATGTCTGCAACGGGCGGCCTGTGGATGACACCCGGAGAAATCGAGCAGTCCCTGGGGCGCCGGAAATCCAGAGAAGTGTTTGAAGACCTGATTTACGACCGGCGCAAGCGGCGTGAGATTCTGGACCTCCTGATCGAGGCCACGGGCTGCAACGAGTTTTCGGCGGAGGATTTCCTGAGGGAAATCGTCAAAACGCGCCAGTGATGCCCGTTCGATACCCGAGCCGGCCGGAAGACGCCATTTCATGAAACGAACGGACGGCTTGCCATAGCAGTCCGTAGAAAAAGTCGCTCTGCAGGCGAGGCCGAGTCATTGTGGCCGAAGACAAGGCGCGCGACCGACGCGAATCCCTGGATTCGGGGAGGGAGCGCAACGCCGTATTTCGGCCACAAGGGCCGGACGCAGACCGGATGGTCTTTTTCAACGGGCTGATAGGCGGGAATTGAATTTTCGCCTTTTTTCTTTTTGCGTATCGAGTCCCTGGATTGTGATTTCTTGCGGTCCGTTTCAGACCGTTTTGAATGTTTCGGAAGGGAATAGCGACCGTGCCCGACGTCATGGAATCCGACTATCTGGTCATTGGCAGCGGTATCGCCGGTCTGTCTTTCGCATTGCGGGCGGCGGAGTCCGCCTCCGTTGCCGTGATCACGAAGAAGGAGTCCCAGGAGTCGAACACCAATTACGCCCAGGGCGGCATTGCCGCCGTCTTCGATTCGGACGATTCCTTCGCGATCCATGCTCAGGATACGCTCGTTGCCGGGGCCGGGCTCTGCCGCAGGGACGCGGTGGAGCTCGTGGTTGGGCAGGGTCCCCGGATGGTCAGGGAACTGATGGCCTGGGGCGCCGCGTTTACGACGAAGCAGGACGGCCGCCGCCTGTCGCTCGGACGGGAGGGAGGGCACACCAGGCACCGCATCGTCCACGCCGACGACCTGACTGGCAGGGAAATCGAGAGAGCGCTCACGGACGCGGTAGACGCCCATCCCAACATCACGCGTTTCGAACACCATATGGCGGTCGATCTGATTACGGAACACCATCTCATCGGCGCGACGACGGAACCGCGGGGGCGGATTCACTGCTGGGGCGCTTACGTCCTTGATTCGGCGGCAGGCCGGGTCAGGCGGTTTCTGGCGCGGGTCACGCTCCTGTGTTCCGGGGGCGCCGGACAGATCTACACGCACACCACCAATCCGGGCATCGCAACCGGCGACGGGATCGCCATGGCGTACAGGGCCGGCGCGCCGGTCGCGAATCTCGAATTCATGCAGTTCCACCCCACCACACTCTACCATCCTGAGGGTGACTCGTTCCTGATTTCCGAGGCGGTGCGCGGTCACGGGGGCGTGCTGGTTGACCGGAACGGTCGTTCCTTCATGGATGGATGTCACGAGATGGGCGCGCTCGCGCCGCGCGACATCGTCGCCAGAGCGATCGACAACGAATTGAAGAAAAGCGGCGCTCCCTGCGTGTATCTCGACGTCACCCACGTGCCCGCCGCCGAGATTCAGGAGCGTTTTCCCAACATCCACCGGCGGTGTTTCGCGCTCAATATCGATATCACCCGGCATCCCATTCCGGTTGTGCCAGCGGCCCATTACATGTGTGGAGGCGTGTCGACGGACCTGTGGGGTCGTACGGAGATCGAAGGGCTCTATGCCTCCGGAGAGGTGGCGCACACGGGCCTGCATGGGGCCAATCGCCTCGCCAGCAACTCCCTTCTCGAGGCGCTGGTGTTTTCGGACCGCGCCCATCGGCACGCGTCCCGTCGCCTGGACAGAGCAACCGGCTTTCCCGATGTGCCGGACTGGCGGGAAGACGACGTGTTCAACGCCGAGGAATGGGTGCTGCTGGCGCACGACCGATTGGAGGTCCGGCGGTTGATGTGGGACTACGTCGGCATCGTGCGTTCCGATTTCAGGCTCAAACGGGCGGCGAGGCGTATCGGCGTCATTGCTGGGGAGGTGGAGGACTTTTACAAGCGGACCAAGGTAACGGAAGGTCTTCTTGAGTTGAGAAACATCACGACGGTGGCCGCGCTCGCGGTGCGTTGTGCGCTGAAGCGGCGCGAGAGCCGGGGGCTGCATTACAACGTGGACTGCCCCGCGGACGGCTCGGCGCCCCCGGAGGATACGATCCTCTCCGCCCGGGAGTCATGGCAGGCGTCCGAAATCGACTGGCAGGCGGCCATGAATATCTAAGGCCGCCCTCAGGGAGTGTGTATGCAACACGGCATCGCCGTTCTGGATTTCGGCGGGCAATACGCCCATCTGATCGCCAATCGCATCCGCCGGCTTCAGGTCTATTCGGAAGTCTTCCGACCCGACGTGGACGTTTCCGCGGTCGACGGGTTCACGGGCCTGATCCTGTCGGGGGGCCCCGCAAGCGTATACGACCCGGATCAGCCGGCGTTCAATTCCGCGCACCTGAATTCCGGGCTGCCCGTCCTCGGGCTCTGTTACGGCCACCAGCTGGTCTGTCAGGAACTGGGCGGCGAGGTTGCCCGCGGAAAGATCCGCGAGTACGGTTCCGCGGAACTGCACATTCGGTCAAGCACCGGCCTGTTCGCGGGCATGGAGCCGTCCCAGGTAGTGTGGATGAGCCACGGAGATGCGGCCAGCCGTCTGCCCGAGGGATTCGAGGTGCTGGGTTCCACGGACGACTGCGCAACGGCCGCTGTCGGCGATGTTCGGCGCAACTTGTTCGGACTGCAGTTTCACCCTGAGGTTGCGCACACGGACCGGGGGATGGATATCCTGAACAATTTCCTGGATATCTGCGCCGCGCCGCGGACCTGGACCATGGCAGGCTACGCGGAAACGGCGATGGAAGAGATTCGGGAGCAGGTGGGGCGAAAACGCGTGTTTCTGCTGGTTTCGGGCGGTGTGGACTCGAGTGTGGCATTCGCGTTGTTCAACCGGGCGCTCGGTCCGAAGCGGGTGCTGGGCCTGCATATCAACAACGGGTTCATGAGGAAAGAAGAGTCCGCCCGCGTGGCCTCCGCGCTGCGGGATGAGGGATTCGAGAACCTGATTGTGGAGGACGCTACGGAGGATTTTCTGCTCAGTGTGGAGGGGATCGTGGAGCCGGAACAGAAACGCCAGGCCGTTGGCCGGGCCTTCCTCGACGTCAAGGACCGCGTGCTCGACCGGATGAACCTGGATCCGGATGGCTGGCTGCTGGGGCAGGGAACGCTCTATCCGGATACGATCGAGTCAGGGGGTACGGAACATTCAGCGGTGATTAAAACGCACCACAACCGGGTGGACGTGGTGGAGGAACTGATCGCCCGCGGACTGGTCATCGAGCCGCTGGCGCATCTGTACAAAGACGAGGTACGCGAACTCGGGGTCGCCCTGGGCCTTCCGCCGCACCTGGTCTGGCGCCAGCCGTTTCCCGGTCCCGGACTGTCTGTGCGCTGCCTCTGCTCCACGGGCGACAGCGCCGGAGCGCCGAACGCCGGCATCGAGGAAGCCGCCCGCGAACTCGCGGTCCGCGCCGGGTTCGGGCTTCGCGTCCTCCCGCTCCGGAGCGTGGGCGTCCAGGGAGATTTCCGTACCTATGCGCACCCGGCGGTCGTCTGGGGAGAAGCGGATTGGGGGACATTGGAGGAGGTATCCACCCGCATCACGAATTCCATCCAGGAGATCAACCGGGTGGTCTATCTGCTTGCGCCATCGTCGCTTCCCGAACTGAAGCTGAAACGGGCTTTCCTGACGAAGACCCGCCTGGATCTGCTCAGAAGCGTGGATGCGCTCGCGATGGGCGCGCTCGAGCGCGAAGGCCTGTCGAAAACGGTGTCGCAGATGCCCACCGTCCTGCTGCCGTTGACGTCCGACGGCATCGCGGAAACCGTGGTCTTGAGACCCGTGGAGACGCCTGATTTTATGACGGCGCGATTCTGCGCGCTGCCGTTCGATTTTGCCCGGAAACTCGCGTGCGAGATTCTGTCTGAAGAGGGTATCGAGGCGGTATTCTACGATGTGACGCACAAACCCCCGGGTACGGTCGAGTGGGAGTAGAAACGGAGTCCCTCGGCGACGGTTCCCGGCCGATGAATCCATCTGACGCCGCGTCCAGGTCTGTCGCCTGGCGGAAGTTCAACCTGATCTGGAGGAGAAAACCATGCACGAGGTGAATTATCTCGCCGTTGTGATTGCCGGTATTGTCCCGATGGTTGTCGGCGCCGTCTGGTACGGACCCTTGTTCGGGAAGCGCTGGCTCGGATACATGCAGACCACCGAAGAGGAGATACGCAAGGACTTCAACCCCCTGAAGACCTACGGCGCGAGTTTTGTGCTCGCGTTGCTTACCGCGTTCATTCTGGCGCAACTGATCGCCGGAATGGGTGGCACGCAGAACGTCTCTACGATACAGGGAAGCGGGGGCGACGCGATGGCCGGGCTGCACCTGGGGTTGATGGCGCTGATCGCCTTCGTGCTGCCGGTCGCCTACCAGTCGGTGGCCTTCGAGGGGCGGAAGGCGGGTCTGTTCTGGCTCAGCCTGGGGTACAACGGGGTGGCGCTGATAGGACAGGGCCTGGTGATTGCGCTCTGGCGTTGACGCGCCCGGCGTGAGCGCGCCATTCCGGACGTCCCACCAAACGGTCAGTCGGAGGCGACGGCCGTTTTTTCGTCCAGTGCCAGGCCGTCCAGTGTATAGCGATCGACGGGGACGGACTGCTGTACAAGCCGGTGGCGGGCGGCGAAAGCGGCCTTGACCCGTGAACCGAGCAGGACACAGATGACGAAGACGGCCCCGCCGGCGAGCGTGAGATGGGTGAGATTCAGAAGGTTGCCGATCAGGACGAAGAGCAGGTACCGGGGAAATCGACCGAGGAACACGGCGACCACGTATCGATGGAGCGGATAGCCGCTGGCGGGACTGAGGATCCGGAAAATGTAGAATGGGATGAACGGCACCAGCGCCGCGAACCAGATCGCAAAGAAGGGCGCTTTCATGAAATAATACACCGCGCCCTTGTAGACGTCGCTCTCGCGCGTCCGCCGGATCCTGGCGTTGCGATAGGCGAAGGTAACGGCCCGGTAGTCCACGAAGCAGGCAATCATCGTACCGGCGACGGCGGCAAGAGCAGCCGTCGCGGGATGATAAGACCGGCCGAAATAAACCAGCGCGGGTTCGTGGGGGAACGGAATGAACGAGTTGGAGGGAATGCTGTAGAAGAAAAGAAGCGAAAGGTCGCGATAGTCCGGCAACAGGAGCCCCGCAACGCCCGCTGCTGAAAACACACCGACCGCCGCGCAGAGAAACCGTTTCCAGCCTTTGCGCATCTCCATAAACGGCAAACCCTTGTTTCGGTGGGAGGTTATTTCGCGAAAATATAAGCGAAACTTTTAATTTTGTCAACTCATTTTCAGTTGACGTTCTGGATTTCGCCCGCATGCAGTTTTTGCAGTGGTTCCCTGCGGCGAATAGATTGGCTAAAACGTGCTCTCCGACGTTGTTCCCGGACACCAGCGGGCGGTGGCCAACGCCGGGATGAGGGTGTTCAACGCCGCGGGAGTGCCGATTCGTCTGAGCGCTTCGGCCGCGTTGCCCCGTGCGTAACGGTTGCCGTCGGCCAGCCCGTCACGCAGTTCGGGAACGGCGGATTCGGCCGCCGGTCCCAGTTTTGCCAGGGCGAGTGCGGCCGTGCGGCGCACGTCCCCGTCGGTATCCTTCATCTGTTTCTTCAATCCTGAAACCGCCGCCGGTTCCGCGCGGCAAATGTTCCCGAGAGCTTCCGCGGACCAACGGCGGATCTCGGCGTCCTCGTGCCTGAGCGTTTCGACCAGACTCGGGACGGCCGCCTCGGCGCCCCTGCCGATGTCCGCCAGGAGTTCAACCGCCATGGCCGTGTCGCGGCCAAGCCCGTCGATGATGCTCGGCACCGCGGACGCGCCGATGGCACTGAGGGCATAGGCGGCGTTGCGCCGAACGGATTCGGACCCGCGGACCAGACGTTCCATGAGGGTGGGAACAGCAGTTTCTCCCGTCGCGGCGAGGCGATAGGCGGCATTCAGCGCGGTGTCTTCGTCGGTGTGTTCCAGGTCCCGCGCGAGATGGTCGACCGGCGTGTTGCCGCCGTTTGCGGACGAACGTCCCTGATGCCACTGCCACAGGTGATACCAGAGCGGCGTTCGTATCTCCGCGTTGTCCCAGGCTGCCGGCGCCGGTTGTCCGGACGGGGTATGCAACCAGCTTGCCTCATGGGGTTCATGCATCCGCGCGAACAGGAACTTCATCATATAGCGTGGCCTGTCGCTGGCATTGGGCATGGCGCGGTGCCACAGGTCGTAGTGTACGATCGAAACGTCGCCGGCGTCGCCGCACAGCGGCAGCTCTTCACGCTTCTCTGCACAATAGGTATTGTTGAAGTGACTTCCCGGCACGACGCCGGTCGGCCCGAGGAGCACCGGCGTGGGCTGGGGATAATAGAACGCCATGGCCCATCGCGTGTGGTGATGGCGCCGGTTCCACCCGTCCATATGCATACGCTGTCCGGTGCTGCCCGGCGGGTTGCAATGGCAGTGGCGGTGTGGATGCATGTAATAGTCAGCGCCAAGCAGTCCGGTGAGTGCGCCGGCCACGTTCGGATCGTCGAAGACCTGCCTGATCTCCGGCAGCCTGGGCAGAAGGTTGTTCCCGGGATTGCCCTCTTTCTCGAAGATGGCATCGGTACGTTCGTAGACGTCCTGATGGAATTCCGGCGGAAGCGTCGTCTTGACGGTAATGAACCCGTTGACGACGTAGAACCGCATCTGTTCGTCCGTAAGGAGCTTGACGTCAGACATGGGAGGATCTCCGATCAGTGCGCCCGGCGCCCGGGCCGCCACGGGTGGGCGAGCACCGCTTCTTCCACAACGTCCGTGCCCCAGCCCGGGCCATCCGGAATGGCCATTCGTCCGTCGACGATCCGGGGCGGCAGTGTGACCAGCTCGTCTTTCCAGGGCACGTCGTCGATGTCGATTTCCATGATGCGCACGTTGGGAAGAACGGCGCAGAGGCTGGCGCTGATGAACGATGCCAGGTGGCTGTAGTAGTTGTGCGGGGCGACGTTCAGCTGATAGACTTCAGCCAGGTCCCCGATTTTTTTTGCCTGGGAGAACCCGTTCCAGGGCACGTCGACCATGAACACGTCGGCCGCATGGCGGCTAAAATAGGGAATATAACCGCGCATGTGAAACAGATTTTCGCCTGTGCAGATGGGCGTCGTGGTGGATTCCTTGATCTTCAGGATGGCATCCGGGTCGTACATGTCGATTTCAAGCCAGAGCAGGTTGAAAGGTTCCAGGATTTTCGCGATTCTCCGGCAGGCTTCCGGTTTGAAATTGAAGTTGAGATCCAGATTGATGTCGACGTCCGGTCCCACGGCGTCTCTCAGCGTTCCCACCAGTGACTCAATATGGGTCAGCAGTCGTGACGAGACCGTCTGGTCGGTCGTTCCGGGTTTCCCGGAAAACCCCGGAAAGTAGACCGTACCGGGATTGCCCGGCATGAGGATGTTGGTCTTCAGGGCCGTGAAGCCCTTCTGCGCCACCTCCCGTCCCAGCGCCGCGACGTCTTCCAGCGTGCGCAGCGGCGGCGTTCCGACGAGTTCGTGCGCCCGGATGCGGCTTGTGCCGCAGTGCGACCAGTAAACGCGGACGTCGTCCCTCGTGGGGCCGCCGAATAATTCGGTTACGGAGACGCCGAGCGCCCGCGCCTTGATGTCTACCAGAGCCAGTTCAATGCCTGCCATGGCTTTCGCTGCGGCGCCGTCCGGACTCTGGCGGCTCCATCTCGCCATATCCTGGAACCGCATCTCGAACGGACGCGGGTCCCGTCCGATCAGCACGCGTTTGAGATCTTCGACGGCGCCGGTTATGCTCAGCGGCATCTTGTCATCGCTGCACTCGCCCCAGCCGGTGATGCCGGCGTCGGTTTCCACCTTGACGAACAGCCAGGAACGCCAGCCGGCGTCGACGTGAAACGTCCGGATGTCGGTGATTCGCATCTTGTGTGTCCCTTTCGGGGAATCCGGGATTGCGGGCGGCCTGGGCCGTTCCCCGCAGGAATAAAGAAACAGGGGGCGTTGATCAGTCCCCCTGTTTGCGTACTGCGTTCCTTCTATAGTGTATGGGTTTACGCGTCGAAATAAAGCGCGAATTCGTACGGGTGCGGCCTCAATCGCATTTCGTCGATTTCGTTCTTGCGCTTGTATTCGATCCAGTGGTCGACCACGTCCTGGGTGAAGACGTTGCCCTTGAGGAGGAATTCGTGATCGGCCTCAAGCGCGTTGATGGCTTCCTCCAGCGATCCGGGGGTCTGAGGGACCTTGGCCAGTTCTTCCGGCTCCAGTTCGTAGAGGTCCTTGTCCAGCGGTTCGCCCGGGTCGATCTGGTTCTCGATCCCGTCCAGACCGGCCATGAGCATCGCCGCAAAGGCCAGGTACGGGTTGCATGACGGGTCGGGACAACGGAACTCGATCCGCTTGGCCTTGGGGCTGGGCGAATACATCGGGATCCGGATGCATGCGCTGCGGTTGCGCTGGGAATAGGCCAGGTTCACCGGTGCTTCGTACCCGGGCACCAGGCGTTTGTAGGAGTTGGTCGTGGGCGCGACAAAGGCCAACAGCGCGTGCGCGTGCTTCAGGATCCCTCCTGCGTAGTGAAGCGCTAAATCGCTCAGACCGGCGTACTCGGAACCCGCGAAGAGGGGTTCGCCATCTTTCCACAGGCTCTGGTGCACGTGCATCCCCGTGCCGTTGTCTTCGAAGAGAGGCTTGGGCATGAACGTTGCGGTTCTGCCGTGTTTCCTGGCGGTGTTCTTTACGATATACTTGTAGAGAATCAGCTTATCGGCGCACGAAAGCATCGGCGCGAACCTGAAGTCGATTTCTCCCTGTCCGCCGGTCGCCACCTCGTGATGGTGGGCCTCCACTTCGATGCCGCAGTCCAGCATATGCAGGACCATCTCACTCCGGATGTCCTGGAGGCTGTCGGTGGGCGGCACCGGGAAATAGCCCTCCTTGTAACGGGGTTTGTAGCCCAGGTTCGGCTGCTCGTCGCGGCCGGTGTTCCACCGGCCTTCAATCGAATCGACATAATAATAACCCGAACTATTCGTCTGGTCGAAGCGGATATCGTCGAAAACGAAGAATTCCGCCTCCGGGCCGAACGTGGCTTCGTCGGCGATCCCGGAGGACTTGAGGTAGTTCTCTGCCTTTCGCGCGACGGTTCTCGGGTCCCGGGTATAAAGGTCTCTCGTGATCGGGTCTTCGATTTCGCAGAACAACACGAGCGTTGGAATCTCGAGGAACGGATCGACAAAGGCGGTATCCGCATCGGGCATCACGAGCAGGTCGCTTTCATCGATGGATTGCCAGCCCCGCATGCTGGACCCGTCGAAGCCGAGGCCGTCTTCGAACGTGTCTGCGTCGACTTCGTCGGCGGGCACGGAAAAGTGCTGCCACAGCCCCGGATAGTCCGTAAACCGGAAGTCCACGATTTTGACGTTGTTTTCCCTGATCATGGCAAGGACGTCTTGAGGATTTTTGCCCATTTTGCGGCTCCTTTCGCTTGTGGGAAGGTGTACGTTTTCGTAATATGAGACGTGATGCATCCGGAATGGCGCAAATATACGGGCCATATGTTTCGGATAGATTGCTAATATGTTAAATATATATTAATAGCACTTCCTTTATTGGATCCCGCAACGCTGCGGACGGCGTCGTGTCGCCGGCGTTCCTTCACCCGCGCGAGGGCGGTGGTTGCCGTCGTACCGGTTCTGCGGCAAAGGGCTTGACAATGCAATTGCATTCGTTTATCATTTCTGGGAATATCCGGACTGCCGGGTTTCGAAACCCGAAACTGCCCCCGCCATCCGGGTGGCGTTGTCGCACGGCATGCAATGAACGCCGCCCTTCAAGTTATTCTCTCTCCCTCGGAAGAAGCCGTCTGAAGACGCGGGCTGATCATTCGTCACTCAGCGGGCATCTCCTCCGGCCCCGCGATCATTAGCCAAGGCCAGGAGAAGGGGTGGGTCGTATGTTACAGTTACAACAGCGGGAAGCAGCCATTCTGAATATCCTCATCAGTACCCACGTCAATACCGGCGAGCCCGTCGGGTCGCGCGCTATCGCCAGGTCGGGGTTGGGTCTCAGTCCCGCCACGGTGCGCAATTCGATGGCCGATCTGGAGGAGAAGGGCCTGCTGACCCACCCGCACACGTCGGCCGGTCGCGTGCCTACCGATAAGGGCTATCGATATTACGTTGACAGGGTGATGCCCAGGCAGACGCTGGAGGAGGAGGAACGCGAGCAGATCCGCGAGCGGGTGCGGGCATACGTTCGGGAGGGCGACGTCGAGGTTCTGCTCGAGCAGATGTCAAGAGTGATCGCCGAACTCTCGATGAATCTCGGAATGGTGCTCTCGCCCAGGTTCGAGCAGGGGGTGTTCGACCGGTTGGAAATGGTCCATCTGTCGGAGGGCAGACTGCTGCTGGTGCTTGCAATCAGATCGGGCCTTGTGAAGACGATGGTTATGGAGGTGGACTCGGCGATCACGCCCGGCGAACTCGACGAGACGTCACGAGCGGTGAACGAACGCCTTTCCGGACTCAGCGTGGCGGACATCAGGGATTCGGTCGCCGAGCGGCTCCGGGAGGTCTCCACCGGGTCGCCAAGACTGCTGCGTGTGCTGTGCGACAGCGCGTCCAACCTTTTCCGGTTCCAGAGCGGCACGGATCTGCATTTCGGCGGGGCCGGCAACTTTATCATGCAGCCGGAATTCAATCGAATGCAAAACGATCTGGCGGCCCTCATGGAATTGCTGGAAGCCCGGGAACCGATGATTACCATCCTGGACGAACGGACCGAACAGGACGGGATCTCCGTCACGATCGGCACGGAAAACGGGCCGCCGCAACTCCGGGGCTGCAGCGTGCTGACGTCGCGATACCGGGTTGGCGCCATTTCGGGGGTGATCGGGTTGATCGGCCCTACCCGGATTCCGTACGCAAGGCTGATACCGTTAACCCGTTATATGGCGGCGCTGGCCGAGGAAATGCTGGACCATTAGCAGGAGGATACCCGCGCGAATATGGCAGAATCCGACGAAGTCAACGGCAAGGAAAGCTGCGAGGAAACCACCGAAGCGGAAGTGCGCGAGGACGGGGAAGCGTCCGGGGAAGAAGACGCGCCGGACCCGCTCGAGGAAGCGCTCCGGGAGTCTGAAGAGTACCGGGATCGGTGGATGCGCCTGGCGGCGGAATTCGACAATTACAAGAAGCGGAGGTCACGGGAATTCGATGCCCTGGTCCAGTCGGCCAGCGAAAACCTCATTCGGGAGTTGCTGCCGGTCCTCGACTCGGTTGCGCGAGCGCTGGAACACCGCGCCGACGGCGAGGAAGAATCCGACGGTTTCAGACAGGGCGTCACGATGATAATGGAGCAGTTTCCCAAGGTCCTCGAGCGTCGTGGCCTTTCCGAGATCGACGCCCTGGGCCGGCCCTTCGACCCCAACTATCACGAAGCGCTGATGCAGATGTCTTCAGACGAACACGCGGAGGGTCTGGTGATGGGCGTGGTGGATCGGGGGTACCGCTTGGGCGACAAGGTGATCCGGCCCGCAAAGGTCGTCGTGAGCGGCGGGAGTGCGGCGGAGGAACCTGAAAGCAAAGAAGACGGCGGGAAAGCGCCTGAAGCGCGGGAATCCTGAGCAGGAACGAAATATGTCAAAACGCGACTATTATGAGGTTCTCGGGCTGCAACGGGAAGCATCCGAGAACGAGATTAAGAAGGCCTATCGCAAACAGGCGATGAAATATCATCCGGATCGGAACGCGGGCGATGAGGAGGCCGCGGCCAGATTCAAGGAGGCCGCCGAGGCGTACGAGGTCCTGAGCGATACCCAGAAACGCCGGGTGTACGACCAGTATGGGCATGCGGGCCTGGGCGGCCCGTTCCAGGGCGGTGGATTTCAATGGTCCGACTTCACGCATGCTACCGATTTCGAAGATATTTTCTCCAACCTCGATGACGTGTTCGGCGGCGGGATTCTGGGCGACCTGTTCGGTCGTCGCGGCGGCCGGCGGGGCCCTCAGCGCGGGGAAGACCTCCGCATTCCGCTCCGGCTGACCCTCGAGGAGATCGCGTCCGGCGTCCAGAAGAAGATCCGGTTCGCCCGGATGGACCGGTGCGACACATGCGGTGGAACCGGGGCACGGACCGGGTCGGCCGCCAGGACCTGCAGCGTCTGCAACGGCATGGGGCAGGTGCGACAGGCCACGCGATCGCTTTTCGGGCAGTTCGTGAACGTCACCACGTGCCCACAGTGCAACGGAGAGGGCAAGGTGATCGGCGACCGCTGTTTCGACTGTGGGGGCGACGGCAGGGCGAAGAAGACCGTCAGTCTGTCCGTGAACATACCGGCGGGCGTCACCGACGGTAACTACATCCCGTTGCGGGGGCAGGGCAGCGTCGGCCCACGGGACGGCGAAGCCGGCGATTGCATGGTGCTGATCGAAGAGGAAGAGCACGAGTATTTCGAACGGCATGGCAACGACATTCTCTATGAGTTGCCCATCAGTTTCAGCCAGGCGGCGCTGGGCGCCGAGGTCACTGTACCCACGTTGAGCAGCAGGGCGGAAATGAAGATTCCCCCCGGGACGCAGTCCGGTCAGGTTTTTCGCCTGAAGGGCAAGGGCATCCCCGAGTTGAACGGATACAGGACCGGAGACCAGCTCGTGCGCGTGATGGTCTGGACCCCTGCCCGTCTCAATGAGGAAGAGAAGGCGCTGTTCCGGCAGCTCGCCGAGCTCGAGAATATCCAGCCGCCGGAGGGCGGCAAGGGTATATTCGAACGCATGAAGGAGGCGTTCGGCGCTTAAGCGGGCGCCGGACACGCAGCCGGGGGAAGTCGGACCGGCCGTCATCGGATCGTCGATTCAAATTCAGGTCAGCCCTGGAAACAGGGGCTGGCCCTTTTTGATCTCAACCTTCGAGAAACCGGCTTCAATTCGTTCAGCCGTATCCGGAAGAAAGGGTCTGAGGACCCACGAAGTGGCGCGGACCGAACCGACCCAGGCCGAGAGGTGTTGTTCGAGCTTCCCGGCCCTTTGCCCTTTCAGAAGTTCCCATGGGCGTACCGCGTCGATTTCACGGTTCATGTCGTCCACACGCCGCCAGACCGCCTTGAGGGCCCCGGCGAAGTCGAAACGGTCCAGCGCTTCGTTAACCTGGTGTGGAACCCGGAAGTCGGGTATCTCCGCCTGACCGTAACCGCACCGTTCGCAGAGAGATTCGAGTCGGCGCACGAGGTTGCCCAGGCCGTTCGCCAGGTCGGAGTTGTAGACCTCCCGGAGCCGCGCTTCGGAAACGTCGCCGTCCTCACCGGAACGAACGGCGCGGAGCAGGTAATATCGTACGGCGTCAGGTCCGTATCGCCGGATCAGCGGGAATGGATCCACGGCGTTGTCCAGCGACTTGCCGATCTTCCGGCCTTCCACGGTCAGATGGCCGTGGACGAAGATGGCCCGGGGCAGCGGCAGGCCGGCTGAGAGCAGCATGGCGGGCCAGTAGACGGCGTGGAATTTGAGGATGTCCTTGCCGATGACGTGGACCTTGTCAGGGCAGTCACGCCAATAGCGCTTGAATTCTCCACTGTCCCGGCCGTAGCCGAGTCCCGTGAGGTAGTTGGTCAGAGCGTCGAACCAGACGTATACGACCTGGGCCGGGTCGCCGGGCACGGGCACGCCCCATCCGCCGGACCGACTCCGATTGCGGGAGATGCTGAAGTCCCTCAGACCCTGCCTGATGAATCCCAGCGCTTCGTTTCGCCGTGTCTCCGGGAGAATGCGGAGCTTTCCGGACGCGATCAGACCCTCCAGTTCTGCCTGATAGGCGGATAAGCGAAAGAAGTGGTTCGTTTCTTCGACGGATTCGGGTTCGACACCGTGTAGAGGGCATCGACCGTCCGAAAGGTCCCGCTCCAACAGGAAGTCCTCGCAGCCCACGCAATAGAGCCCTCGGTACTGATTGCGGAAGATGTCCTCCTGCCGGCAGGCCGACCAGAATCGGGAGGCGCCGGTAATGTGGGTGTCCGTCGAGGAGCGGATGAAGCGGTCGTACGAGATGTCGAGGGCTTCGGCGAGGTTCTTGAAGACAGCGGCATTCCGTTCGCACAGTTGACGCGGCGTCAGGCCTTCCCTTGCGGCGGCCTGCACGTTCTTGAACGCATTTTCGTCGGTTCCGGTCAGGAAGAACGTGTCGTGGCCCAGAAGCCGGCGCCACCTGGCGATCGCGTCGGCCTGTACCAGCTCCAGTGCGAAGCCCAGGTGGGGGCGGGCGTTGACGTAAGGGATGGAAGTCGACACATAGAAAGTCTTCATGGCATGTCCTTTCCAATTGGGTTCCGGCTATTGAAGATGCGATGGGATTCCGCAAAGAAAGTGACATGCACATGAAAGAGACGCCGCCCGCACTGTGAGATATATGGCTGAACACGCTGTCTTCCTCAACAAATGAAACCCACCGCCGATTCATCGGCGGTGGGTTTGTCGGTTCGAATCTACGTGTGATTCAGATCAGATCAGGGGATGTTTCGCCGCCGAAGTTCCGCTGGTACAGGTGGCCGGCATGTACATCGAAAGTTCGACGGCGTCCGCCTGCGTCGCGTCGTTCGGTACGGCTGAGGATCGCCGGGATATTCGCGATCCGTCATTTGAGCATTGAACAGACTTCATTTCAGTCTCCTGTATTCAGTACGAGAGAATATAGAATGCGGGCCACGAATTGTCAAGCTATCCGGTTTGACGCCTGCCTGCCGGCAGGCAGGGCCTCCTCAGGTTGACCGTCAGGTCCCCGGATTTTATCTTACCCTTGTCCTTTTCGCGGTATGGGCTTACATTGACGCAGACGGGAAGACCGGCGGCTGGCACACCGGTTGTCCGATTTCGCGCCTCTACCGGGCGTAAATTCACTCGTGTGAACACATTGTTAAGGAATAAGGGTTCGGCTGTGCTATACTGGCTGGGAGAACGATTTGCCGATGTCTACGGGCCTCTACGGCTCTTGACGTCCTACCTGTTTCTGGCAGTGCTCGGCACGGCGCTGGCGGGACTGTTTACATGGCGGCTGCTTCCCGGATTGTGGATGCGGCTGCCCAAAGACAGGGGCCGCGCGTACGCAGTCGAGAACGAGCAGAGCCACGGAAAGCCCGTTGGCGCGGGCGTGATCTTCATCCCCATCTATCTGGTCGTGTGTTTCCTGATTCTGCCGCCGGGTTCCCAGTACTGGCAGATTCTGGGCTGTCTGTTTCTCGCCATGCTGGCCGGGTTTCTTGACGATCGAAGTCCGGGAGGGTGGGGCGAGTACCGCGTGGGAGCCATCGACCTGGGCATTTCCCTGCTTGGCGCAATGGTCATCTGCCAGTTGGAATCCGTCGAGCTCTGGCTGCCGCTGATGAAGACGCCGGTTCTGGTTCATCCGTGGATATTCGTGCCCGGGGCCGCGTTATTGATCTGGGTTTCAATCAATGCCACCAACTGTACGGATGGCGTGGACGGGCTGTCGGGCAGCCTGAGTGTCCTCGCCTTCATCTATCTGGGCGTCATTCTATACGGGATTGTGGGGCACACGGATATTGCCAGGTATCTTCTTGTGCCGCACTATCCCGACGGCGCGGTATGGGCCCTGTTCTCATTTGCCATGGCCGGGTGCCTGGCCGGTTATCTGTGGTACAACGCCTATCCCAGCGCCGTGCTGATGGGTGACGCGGGGTCCCGGCCGATGGGCTTCCTGCTCGGAATACTCGTTCTGGCGTGCGGCAATCCGTTTCTGATCGTCGTCGTTGCCAGCGTGGTCCTGGTGAACGGGGCCACGGGACTGTTGAAAGTGGCGCTGCTGCGGTTTCTGAAGATCGGGATTTTCCAGACGGTTCGATATCCTCTGCACGATCATTTCCGGCACAAGAACGGCTGGTCGAATACGCACGTGCTCGTCCGGTTTATTCTGCTCCAGGCGTTTGTAACGCCGATTCTGCTGGTTCTGCTGGTTAAGATACGATAGTGATCGGTCACCAAAAAGTGTAGGTGTCAGGCATCTAAGAGTCGGGGAGACGTTAGACGTAAGAGGGGAGAGGAAATGAGTGCCCTATGGTTTTTCTGGTCGTTACGGTAGCGGTAAATTAGCAGGCACGGTTTATGTGACAAACACTGCTGTAAATGCCTTCATCTACCGTCTACCCTCTTACGTCTCACCGGTTTTATTGCCCCGTCCAGTTTCATTTTGTGCTGGAGGCATAAAGGAAAAACCAAACGGGCAAGGACGTTATCTACCGTCTACCGTCTCACGTCTAACCACTTTTATCTCCCGTCCCCGCCATTTGGCGAACCGCGAGGAGTATAT
The DNA here is from genome assembly GCA_965203805.1 of Candidatus Latescibacterota bacterium. Taxonomy (GTDB): domain Bacteria; phylum Latescibacterota; class UBA2968; order UBA2968; genus JAAXHE01. The sequence goes on from OZ241917.1 coordinate 531,237, forward strand.
GAACGCAAAAGAGACGCTGAAGCGAAAAATCTGTGAGGCCATCGACCGCCGTCGCGGGCAGATCGTGCGGATCGGGGACCACATCATGGCCCACCCCGAGACGGGATTCAAGGAAGTCGAAACGTCCAGGCTGGCCGCAAACACGATGGAGGAGTTCGGCATTTCGCCCGAAACCGGACTGGGGATCACGGGCGTAAAGGGGATCCTGCGCGGAGCGAAGCCGGGACCGACCGTTGCCCTGATTGGAGAACTGGATTCGCTCGTGGTACCGGACCATCCCATGGCGAATCCCGAGACCGGCGCCGCACACGCCTGCGGGCACAACGCGCAGATGGCCGGCCTCCTCGGTGCGATGATGGGGATCGTCGATGCCGGCGCGGCCGGACATCTGGCCGGAAACATCGTGTTCTTCGCGGTGCCCGCGGAAGAGTACATCGAAGTCGAGTACCGGATGGGGTTGGTCAGGGAAGGGAAGCTGGAGTTTCTCGGAGGGAAACCCGAACTCGTCCGGCTCGGTCAGTTCGACGACGTGGACATCGCGGCCATGATCCACACCCACAGCGACCTCAACATGAAAAAAGCGGCGATTTCCGAATCGTGCAACGGCTGTCTGGTGAAAATGGTCCACTTCATCGGCCGGGCCGCGCACGCCGGAGGGGCGCCCCACCGGGGAGTCAACGCGTTGAACGCCGCGCAGATCGCGTTGGCGGCGATTCATGCACAGCGGGAGACGTTCCGGGATAACGACTCGATCCGGGTGCACCCGATCATCACAAAGGGCGGAGATATCGTGAACGTGGTGCCTGCGGAGGTCAGGATGGAGACCTACGTACGCGGTAAGACGAACGAAGCAATGCTGGACGCCAACGAAAAGGTCGACCGGGCGATCCGCGCCGGCGCGATGGCGGTAGGCGCGCGAGTGGAGATCGAGACGCTTCCGGGGTATCTGCCCCTTCGGAACGATCCGGCGTTGAGCGCGATTTTCGAAGCGAATTCAAAAGCGCTGTTCGGCGCGGAGGAAGTACGCGAGGTTTCACATCGAACGGGATCCACGGATATGGGAGATCTTTCCCACATCATGCCGGCGATCCATCCGTACATGTCCGGAGCCGACGGCGTGGGCCACAGCGCGGACTGGCATATATCGGACAAGGAGATGGGGTATCTGGCGCCCGCAAAATCGCTGGCGCTGCTGGCCGTGGACCTGCTGCACGGCGACGGCGAGGAGGCGACGGGCCTGCTACGGGACTTCGAGCCGGCGATGACGAAAGACGAATACCTGACGTTCCAGCGGGCGCTGTTCAAGACGGAGGTTTTCGACGGGGCGGGCGGCGGGAAACCGGAGAGTCAGAATGTCGTATCCGAATGACGGAAACACAGGCTGGAATGCGGTGAGCGGGACGGGTGCGGTGGCCGCGGGGGGCGCCGGCGCCGTAGCGGCGGGTATCGAAATCCTCGAACGGGGCGGGAACGCGGCCGACGCGGCGGCAGGCACGATTCTCGCGCTGAACGTGACCGACCACGGCGCCTGTTCCATCGGCGGCGAGGTGCCGGTGATCGTCTACGACGCCGTCGAGCGTGAGGTCAAAACGCTGTCCGGTCAGGGCCGGGCGCCGCTTTCCACCGAAGCGATCGACTGGTACATGAAGAACGGCATTCCCGACAAAGACATGAAGATGGCGCCGGTCCCCTCGGTCGTGGACCTGTGCACGACGCTGCTCCGGCAATACGGCACCCTCACGTTCGAGGCGATTGTTGCGCCCACGCTGTCCATCCTGGACGCCGGCGAGGAACCCTGGCACCCCAGGCTTGCCGTGACGCTGCGCAGACTGGTCGAGGCGGAGCAGGGGGCGCGCGGAAGCCGGGAGGAGAAGGTGGCCGCCGCCAGCGACCGCTTCTACGGCCGGAACGGGGCCGTGCAGGACGTCGCCGATGATCTGGAAGCGGACTACGTGAAAAAGGGCGGTTTCCTGCGCAAGGCCGACCTAGCCGCTCACCGGACGCTGATCGAAGACCCGGTTGCCGTCAGCTACCGGGGGTACGAGGTGTACAAATGCGGACCGTGGACGCAGGGACCCTATCTTTGCCAGGCATTGCGTCTGCTGGAGGGATTCGACCTGAAATCCATGGGCTATCTGTCAGCGGATTACGTACACGTGGCAGTTGAAGCGCTGAAGCTGGCGATGGCCGACAGGGACGCGTATTACGCCGATCCTGACTTCGCCGCCGTTCCAATGGCCGAACTGCTGTCGGACGCCTATACCGAGGTCCGGCGGCCGCTGATCGATATGGACAGAGCGTCCCTTGACGCCCGCCCTGGCGATCCGTACGCGTTGAACCCGATTCGGGGCGCGGGCGTGTTCGAACCGGGTGTCGGCGGGACGACGACCTGCGTGGTTGCGGACCGATGGGGAAACGTCGTTTCCGCCACGCCAAGCGCAAACGTCTACCGGGGCGAAAACCCGCTGGGTGGTCGTACCGGCGTGTCGTACGGCAACCGCCTGAGAAGCCTGAATACCACGCCGGGCCATCCCAACTGCATCCAGCCGGGAAAGCGACCGCGCATCACGCTGACCCCGACGCTCGTGTTGAAGGACGACAGGCCGATTCTTGCCATCAGCGTCGCGGGCGGCGACCTGCAGGACCAGGCGACGCTCAACCTGCTCCTGGACTTCATCGAATTCGACATGCTGCCCGAAACCGCCGTGCGGGCGCCGCGCTTCGCCACCGCGCATCACGAGGACTCGTTCGATCCGAATCCCGACCGGCCGGCCACGTTCAAAAAGGTGGGTTCGCTGTCGATCAGCGACCGGGTGAGCCCCGACGTCCGTGACGAACTCGCCCGCCGCGGACATCGCGTCGAACCGTCGGGCGGTCCGATCGCGACGCCCGTCATGCTGTTCGTGGACCCCGCGAGCGGGCGTTTCCACGCCGCCGGCGACCCCGCCGCCGGGCGGCATGCGGCAGGGCTGGGAGGATAGTTGGAGCAACAACCCTTCTGTGCGTGTGCGGCTTGCCGAGGCAGTTTCTTGCGGCCAATCCGCGCTTTCGGACCCCGCTTCGTCATACGGGCCTTGCTGAGAAGTTGCCAGCAGGGCTTTTTTTTTGTCGTTTGGCAACACCGGATCATTGCTCCTCTTCGCGTTGCGTCGGGCTGACGTATTCCGTCGTCGCAGCTGGTTTACCGTCCGGTTTTCCGATGCGGTAGCCGACCCCGTGTTCCGTGAAAATGTACCGTGGATCGTCGGCTTCGTCCCCCAGTTTGCGGCGCAGTCTCTTGACGAGCGAGCGGACGTGCCGCAAATCACGCCCGCCGCGCGTGCCCCAGATGCGGCGCAACAGCGCCTCGTGCGTCACCACTCGGCCGGAGCTGACGGTGAGTTCCTGCAGCATCCTGTACTCGTTCGCGGTCAATTGTACGCCCCGACCGCCTACCGTCACGCGCCGTTCCTGGTAGTCCAGCGTCAGTTCCTTATACACGTAGGGCACGTCGGGTTCCGACCGGACCGGTCCGGCTTCCTTACGTAGAGCGGCGTTGATTCTTGCAACGAGTTCCGTCGGGGAAAAGGGCTTGACGATATAGTCGGACGCGCCCAATTCGAATGCCCGTGCGATGTTGTCTTTCCGACCGTATCCGGACAGGACGATCACAGGCACCCTGTCGACTTTAACCACCTCCTCCATCAGTTCAAAGCCGTCGGCGCCGGGCAGGACCAGGTCCAGCAGCACCAGGCAGGGACTGTGCGATCCGATGAGTTCCGCGACTTCGTCGGGGTCGGCCGTAACAACGGGCGTATAGCCCGCTTTCGTTAGGATCTCGCGAACGGATTTGAGCGTCTGCGGGTCGTCGTCCACCGCCAGTATTCTCCCTCCCTTTTCGTCAATATCGGGCGAATGCTCAGGTTTGTTCGCGTCCTTGCGGGCCGCCGCTGCCGGTACTTCTTCCGCCACCGGAACGGTGAACGTGACCCTCGTACCCCGGCCGGGCCCGTCGCTTTCGGCCCATATCCGTCCGCCGTGGGCTTCTACGATGCCCTTGCAGATTGCCAGGCCCAGCCCCGTATCATGGGTCCTGCGTTCGCCGTCGATCCGCGAAAACTTCCTGAACAGATGCGGCAGAAGATCCGCTGTCACGCCCGAGCCTTCATCGGTAACGGAAATCACAACGTGGAAGTCTTCGCGAACCGCGGTGAGGCGGATGGCAGAGGACGCGTCGGAGTATCGCGCGGCGTTCGTCAGGAGGTTGTTCAAAACCTGGACGATCCGGCGCCTGTCGGCCAAGACCCAGGGCAATTCCGGCGGAATGTCGATCTCGATATTATTACCGCCCCCGCCGCTTAGAAACGTGCTCCTTGCCTGGTCGACGATGGCAGCCGGATCCGTCGGGTCGGGCGTGACCGAGAGCGTGCCGGTTTCGATCTGCGCCACGTCCAGCAGGTCGCTGATCATGTCCCGCATGCGATCCGCCTGGTGGTCGATGATACGGTAGAACTGCCGCGCTTCGGCGGGGTCGAGGACCGACGAATCGCCCAGCAAGGTCGTGGTAGAGCCCTTAATGGACGTCAGCGGTACCCGGAGTTCGTGGCTGACCATACCCAGGAACTCGGCGCGAAGGCGCTCAAGGTCCTCCAGGGGCGTCATGTCCTGCACCGTCACGACAACGGACTCGATTTCGCCATCCTCGGAACGAATGGGCGTGGCATTGACCAGCGCGGTGACGGACCGACCGTCGGGTGTACGGAGGACGATCTCTTCCGCGCGGACCGTCTCCCCTGTGCGCAGCAACCGCGCCAGGGGGTACTCTTTAAGAGAGACTTCCCGGCCGTCGGCGCGCTGGATGGTCAGCACCTCCAGAAGTTGCTCCTCCGGTCGGGCCGGCGTGCGCAGGCCTCCCACAATCCTTCTCGCCTCGCGGTTGAACGTCAGCGGCGCACCGGTCCTGGCGTCGAAGACCACGACCCCTACGGGTGAGGTGTCGATCAGGGTCTCCAGGTCGAGCCTTGCCTTCTGCTCGTCCCGGTGCCGGCGTGCGTTGGCAATGACCAGCGCCGCCTGAGCGGCGAACGTCAACAGGGTCTCTTCGTCTTCGGCCGTGAAGACCTCTCCTCCTTCCTTTTCGCAGAGATAGAAAGTCCCGACGCTCTGGCGGCGGTAGCGGATCGGTGCTGCCAAAAGCGCCGGGGCGGGGCTCAGAGGTACCTGGGGGCGGAACTCAGGCAGGCCCTTGGACCTGGTGTGGCTGTGGAGGTCCCGCAGCCGAAGCGGCTCCGTTATTTTGGAGAAGTAGTCGAAGAGCCTGTTCCTCTCGGGCCGGAACCACAACCGCCTGGACTGATAAGGCGTAAACCCTGAGGTGATGCAGACCTGCACCTGTCCCGCATCGTCCAGCAGCGCCATCATGCCGTACCTCGCATCGGTCAGCGATCTCGCATTGTCCACGGCTTCCTGCAGTACGGCGTCGAATTCGAGACTCTCGTTGATGCGAAGGCTGGCCTCGCTCAGTTTTTTCAGGCGGTCCCTCAGGGCAGCCGCTTCCGGATTGCGCTCGTCGGATTTCTTCACGTTCAGACCTCACTGATTTCGAGCTACGTCTTCGGCCGGGGATTGTCCGGCCCGAGCCGGTGCCTCGGGTACGGCCCCATCAAATCTGTCGAATTGTGGAAATATCACGATAATAGCATAAAAAAACGACCCAATCTCACAGATTTGTTATAATTTTTTCGTTATATTATATGCAACATAAGACAGAATTTTTAATAATCCAACGGATTCTTTTGCTGGCAGCCCAGACGCAACTGTCCAAGTCCACGGTTCAGCGCGTGTGGAAAGCGTTTGGTCTACAGCCGCACCGACAAAAACACTTCAAGCTGTCCAATGATCCGTTCTTTGTCGAGAAGGTACGTGACATTGTCGGCCTGTATCTGAACCCTCCCGACAACGCGATGGTATTATGCGTTGACGAAAAGAGTCAGATCCAGGCATTGGAACGAACGCAGCCGATATTGCCTTTGGGGTTGGGCTATGTGGAAGGGGTCACCCACAATTATATCCGGCACGGCACCACGACCTTGTTCGCCGCGCTGGAGGTCGCTTCCGGCAAGGTGCTGGCCCAATGCAAACCCCGACATCGACACCAGGAATTTTTACAATTCCTCAAATATATCGACCAAAACGTCCCGAAGGACCTTGACATTCATCTCGTCGTCGACAACTACGCCACGCACAAGCACGAAAAAATCAAACGCTGGATCGCAGCCAGGCCCCGATACCACGTTCACTATACACCGACCTATGCGTCCTGGCTCAACCAGGTCGAGATCTGGTTCGGCATCATTACCCAGAAAGCCATCCGACGCGGGACCTTCAAAAAGGTGAAAGACCTCATCGCCAACATTCAGGATTTCACCAACCATTACAACACCAACTCACGACCGTTCGTCTGGACCGCCACCGCAGAATCGATCCTTGACAAGATTACTAGACTTTTTGAACTAATTCATGGGACAAGACACTAGGAGACACTCGATGTACTGGGAAGATATGAAACAACAGTTTCGCCAGAGCGGCAGCACATTTGATAAGGATGTAGAGGCAATCAAACTTATGTCTTTAGACAATGAGCCTGAGATCGTTGTTCTCGTGCTACACTATCCCAGTGAACGCAACAGCAAGCCCTGGGCATTTCGGCTAAAGCGAGAAGACTTATCAAAGCTGGTGCATCAATTATTGATGAAGATTGGAGAGGGGGACAGATCGTGAAACAGGAATTAGAACTAATTGACAACAACCTCTGGAATATTCCACCGTCCCAGGGGTTTTATTCGCATTTTCAGGAATATTTATTTTTCTTATATAGGGACTTGAACCTACTTATAGCATCCTGTATCTTCATGGTAAGCCGAGCGGCCTGATTTCATCCGAATTGGGAGACCTCTCCAATTTGAAATACCAGGAAATCTATAATCATGAAACCCTGACGGGTAGCGCTCGCCTCCAGCCTTACGAAACTCACGGAAATGGCGCGTTGCTATTCTGAAGCGCTGACCTGTACTCGCCCACGGATACGGGATTTCAGAGGTGGCTGCAGGACATTGATAATGTTCGTCGCGCGAGCCATAATGAACCCACGAACAGCTCGGGACGGCATATTGAGCGCAGGGGACCGCTTACCCCGTGTGGCATGACGTGCGGTAAGGCTTTTCTCTAAGAATCGTTGGTTTGCCGACGGACAGGCGCGGAATGGCACAATCAGGCCAGACAGAAGTGAAGGCCGTTTGGGGAGAGAGATACCGGAGCGGCTTTGCGGCCGATGACCATGCCCGGTTATTTTGCCTGGCCAGGTCCGGCGACTACTGCGCGCTCAAGCGAAAGCGGCGGGACTGCATGCCGCAGTGCGCCAACGAAAATGCCCTGCTGATCGGTTTTCAGCAGGGCTGTTTTTATTGGCTTTTTTTATGGTGACCCCGAGGGGAGTCGAACCCCCGTTTCCAGGGTGAGAACCTGGTGTCCTAGGCCACTGAACGACGGGGTCACCCTGTCAAAGCGGTCGAAATCTAACCAGAACAGCCGGTTATGTCAAGGAAATTGAGGGTTAAGCAAGCGCTACGGACACTTGTGTTCCGCCATCGCACACTCAGTCTCTCGGCGGCACGGCGCACAGGAAGCCGAACGGTTCGTCGCCGGTATTTTTGAATTGATGTTGTTCGTTCGGGGGAATGTAGACGATATCTCCCGGGCCGATTTTGTAGACTTCCCTGCCCATCATCAGCCGGGCGGCGCCTCTGAGCACGTAGACGCCGTGGTCGTGTTGGTGGCGGTCGAAGGAGGACTGGCCGCCGGGCGCGATTTCGTAGTACCGCAGGCAAAAGTTGACGGCGCCGTCGCGTTCGCCGATCACGACCTGCCTGCTGCCGCCCACGGCGCCATCGGTGTTGTATGCCTCGACCGCGACGCCTTCCCACGAGTACTTGCCGTTTTCACCCGTAAATCGGTGCAGTACGCCCATATTAATCCTCTGTAATCGTCCGCGCCGTCGTCTATTGCCCATTGTTGAGGGCAAATTTGACGAAGTCGCCGAAATTGGTCGTGTCGAAGGTTCTGAAGGAGGTGAGCATGGACGGCGTCCACTCGTCGTGCCAGATCCACGCCGTCCATCCGATGCCGCGGGTCTGGCAGAAGTCGATCAGGGGCTGGCCGTAGTCTTCTCTGGTTCTTACCGGATCTTCCGAGTGCCCGTACCCCCATTCGCCCAGGAAGACCGCTTCGGTTTTGTCCAGATCCGAAAGAACGCTTTTCCAGGCTTCGCCCTTCCAGGGATAGGGATGGGTTTCATACACCACGTTGGGCCGATCGACCGGGTTGTCGAGCGCGCCGCTCAGGTCGTACCCCCAGTCGACGCCGGAAACCAGAACGAGCGCCCGGGGATCCACGCCGTGGATGACGTCGACCAGAGACTCGGCCACGGGCCGCCAGTCGTCCCAGGCGATAAACGCGGGTTCGTTGAACGTGCCGTAGATGACGTGGGGCTGATCGCTGTATCTTCGCACGATCCTGTCGAGCGCTTCTTTTGCCAGTGAAAGATCGGGGTTGTACGGATTGCCGCGCCACGGGTGCAGGTACCCCCACTCGGGACGTTCCGTCTGGCCGGTCAGCGGATTCCCGTGCGCGTGCCAGCCGATAAAGATGTAGACGCCGCGCTTTTGGCCCCACGCGACGATCGGATCCACGAATGCGGGCAGGTAGTCCCGATGCCGGTCCCAGAGGTCCGGGTGAATGGGGACCCGGACGATATCCACGTTCCAGTCGTCGGCCAGAACGTCCAGCGCGTCCTGTCCACGGCGGGTGGCGGCGTGCAGAAAGTACGGATCGATCACGGCCACGCCCCGAAGGACGACGTCCACGCGCCGACCGAAGGCGTCAGCGAAGGCCAGAAAGTCGGCGAAATCGACGCTCCCGCTGTTGTCCAGGTCGAATTCGACCGCTGGCGAACCGAAGGCGTCCGCGAACAGCAGAAAGTCGGGGAGGTCCACCAGCCCGCCGCCGTCGAAGTCCGCGGCGGCGGCATTCGCGCTGACGATTCTGTGCCCCTCAACCCGCAGTCTCGAAAGGTTGTCGACGGCATCGGCCGGTGCAGGCGAGACAGACAGGGTGAGGATGAGGATTGCTGAAACCAGGCTTCTGGACTTCCATACCTTCATGGACATTCCTGGATCGATTGCGCAATGCGTCTTTTTCGTTTCCGCCGTATAGCCATGCTCAGGAAACGGATGTGAGGGTGGGGCAGACATTCCTGTCTGCCTGCGTGCGCTAAACATGCCATCCCGAGGAGGCCCGCAAACCGGTGATGTGTCCGCGCACGGGTTCTTCCGCGAAGGGCATCCGCCCCGCGTCCAGTCGAGAAGACGGGAGATTCTTCGCTGCGCTCAGAATGACATGCTATGCGCTGGCCTTCAGCGAAATGTGTCGATCACGCCTGCGCCAATACTGTCATCATGAGGAAGCCGACAGAGAGGCGATGGGTCCGCGCACAAGTTCGTCTGCGAAGTGCATCTGCCCCACATCCAATCGAGTAGACGGTAGATTCTTCGACGACGCTCAGAATGACAGTTGGGTTGAATACTATTCGGGAAATGCATCCGATACACAAACGCCTGACATGTCATCCAGAGGAGGCGCCCCGCCTGCCAGCGATTTATCGGCAGGCAGGCCGACGAAGGATCTACTGCGGCATCGAATTCTCCCTGCGCGATTTGCACGTGACGACACCAGAGAGGCGGCACGTCCGCATGCGTGCTCGGAATGACAGGCTGCCCTGCATCAGGCCGGTGCAACCTATCCGCGAAAGATATGAAGAATCCCTTTGTGTAGCAAGGCCGAAGGGAATCTCAACGATGTTTGGCGCATCTTGACATCGCGAGATGAACATCGTATTTTGAAAAATTAGCCACTTCGAACAGGGATAGGGGAAGTGTTATTGCCGAACTCACCTCACGCATGGTTTCTCAGTCGCGCGTGATTGCCAGAGGTGAACGGATCCGCGACCTTGATCGATTGGTACGCACTTTTGGTGGCCGAAGATCCAGATGGACGAAAAAGAGCAGCCCGCGTTTCGAGATTCACGGTTTCCATTACGAATATCACTGGTACGAACATCCGGATGCGGGCCGTGTCGAACTGAAACGGAAGAGAGTCGCCGCCAATGACGGTTAGATTTCGAAGCCAACGCGCAGACTACCCCGATCTGACTCCCGGGCAGGAATATGGGGTTATCGGAATCGAAGCGGATGATTTGCGTGTCTTAAGCGATCAAGGTCGACCGTACCTGTATCCCGCGGACGCATTCGAGATTGTGAATTCTCGTGAGCCAGGAGATTGGATTACGGTTTACGGAGAAGACGGTGAGCGGTACGCATACCCGCCACCGCTGAATGGCAATGGATTCTTTGAAGACTTCTTCGACGAAGACGAGGAGGCCGTTGCCGTCTTTTGGCGAACTGTTAATCAGCGTTTGGCTGACACGATGGCGGTTTAATGGGAATTGTGTTGCACATTTGCCCTGCTCTGATCGGCAGGGCTTTTTTTTTCTGCAAGCTATCGAAACCGGTACCGATGGTCCTACAGGCAGTGACCCGTAATGGGTCCCACCTGCCCCACAATCGGAACCGTGAACGCCGAGCGTGCGGACCCATTATTTGTCCCGGCTCTCCAGTCTTGTACGATACCCCGCCAGTGTCTGATGCCGCTGCAATCCAGTGTTCGATACGGCGCATGGTTTCAGGATTTACCTTGTAAGCCCGTCGGATTGGAGTTATATTTGAAGCTTTTGGGCGGATTTCCAGGAGGTCCGAATCGAAGCGCCCGACGGACGTTCATTTGATCGGAGAAATCCCGATGTTGAAATATATCGCGTGGCGAATCCTGATGATGATTCCCACGCTCTTCGCCATTTCCATCGTGTCGTTCCTGATCATCCAGCTTCCGCCTGGGGACTTTCTCACCTCGTACCTGGCGCAGCTCACGTCAATGGGCGAGACGGTGAGCGAAGAGGTCATCGAGGCGCTGAGGGCGCGGTACGGACTGGGCAGTCCGGTCTACGTCCAGTACTGGACCTGGATGACCGGGATCATCACCCAGGGCGATTTCGGAATGTCCCTTCTGTGGGGCCGGCCCGTGAGCGAACTGCTCTGGGAGCGGGTCAGCCTGACGGTGATGGTGAGCGCGAGTTCGGTGCTCTTCATCTGGGTGGTCGCGATTCCCATCGGCATCTATTCCGCGGTGCGGCAATATTCAATCGGCGATTACATCTTCACGTTTCTGGGCTTCCTGGGGTTGGCCACGCCGCCGTTCATGCTGGCGCTGATCGCGCTGTGGATCGTCTTCGTGTCCACGGGAAGCGTGCTGGTGGGGCTCTTTTCGCCGGAGTTCATCGACGCGCCGTGGTCGATCGCCAAGGCATTGGACCTGCTTGCCCATCTGTGGATTCCAATGGTCATCCTGGGTACCGCGGGGACCGCCGGGACGATCCGAGTGATCCGCGCCCAGATGCTGGATGAACTGCACAAGCCCTATGTGGTGACCGCCAGGGCGAAAGGCGTTTCGGAACTGAAGCTGCTCTTCAAGTATCCCGTGCGGATCGCCCTGAATCCCTTCTTCAGTACCCTGGGATGGCTGCTGCCACGGCTGATCGCCGGTGAGATCCTGGTGTCCATCGTGTTGAATCTGCCCACCACGGGGCCGCTGCTCCTGGGAGCCCTGACCAATCAGGATATGTACCTGGCCGGGAGCTTTATGCTGATCCTGAGCACGTTAACCGTGATCGGGACGCTGATTTCGGACATTCTGCTCGCGTGGGTGGATCCGAGAATCCGGTACTCATAGAACATCGGCTGTGCCGGAGAATGGACAGGAGACGCACAAGATCGCTACGGAACCGCAAGACAAGAGACATTCAGAGCGTCGGCCGCAGACAGGCGGGACGTTGAAGGGTGTCGTCGGAAAGCTGCAGGAAGTCGGAATCCCCGGGTTCCGCCGGAGCCGCAAAGCCCGGCAGGCCGGCGAGGAAACCGGGGCGCAGGTGCTGGTGGCCTCCCAGTGGCGGCTGATGTGGTGGAAGTTCCGCAAACACCAGCTGGCGAAGTTCGCGGGTGCGGTCCTGATTCTTTTCTATCTGGTGGCGGGTTTCTGTGAATTCGTGGCGCCGCACGATCCGCACCGCCTGAACACAGAGTATATTCACGCGCCTCCTCAGAAGGTTCGATTCTTCGACGTCGAGGGGGCGTTTCATGTCAGGCCTTTCGTGTACCGGCACGTGCAGCAGCGGGACCGGGTCACCCTCCGCCTTACCTATCACGAGGACCGATCCAGGCGCTTCCCGATTCGATTCCTTGTCGCGGGAGACCCGTATGCCCTGTGGGGGTGGCTCCCCATGCGACGCCATCTGATCGGTCTCGAAGATGGAGAACGCCTGTTCCTGCTGGGCGCCGACCGCATGGGCCGGGACCTGCTGTCCCGCATCGCGTACGGGGCGCGGGTCTCGCTCTCCATCGGATTGATCGGCATTGCCATCAGTTTCGTTCTGGGCCTGATCATGGGTGGGATTTCCGGGTACTTCGGAGGGAGAATCGACGACGTCATCCAGCGGCTGATCGAGTTCATTATGGGTATTCCGGGTCTGCCCCTCTGGATGACGCTCAGCGCCGCGCTGCCCCCGGACTGGCCGATCATCCGGGTCTATTTCGGCATTACGATCATTCTGGCATTCGTGGGCTGGACCGGCCTGGCGAGGGTCGTGCGCGGGCGGTTTCTGGCGTTGCGGGAAGAGGATTTCGTGATGGCGGCACGGCTGGGGGGCGCGCGGGAAAGCCGGATCATCGCCAAACACTTGGTGCCGTCGTTCATGAGTTACATCATCGCCGCGCTCACGCTGGCGGTTCCGCAGATGATTCTGGGTGAGACGGCGCTGAGCTTCATCGGGCTGGGTCTGCGGTCGCCCGCGATCAGCTGGGGGGTGCTCCTGCAGGACGCGATGAATATCCGGGCCGTGGCGCATTTCCCGTGGCTTCTGCTGCCGGGCGTGTTCGTCATCGTCGCCGTGCTTGCGTTCAACTTTCTGGGTGACGGGCTGAGAGACGCGGCCGATCCATATACCAGGTAGGGGGGACGATGGATCCATCGGTGTTGCTCGAAGTCCGTGATCTTCGCGCGTATTTCTTCTCGGACGAGGGTACGGTGCGGGCCGTGGACGGGGTGGATTTTCAGATAATGAAGGGTGAGACCCTCGGCGTGGTCGGTGAAAGCGGCTGCGGCAAGAGCGTGACGGCGCAGTCCATCCTTCAGATTCTGCCGAAGAACGGTCGGATTGTCGAAGGCGAGGTGCTGCTGCGCGTCAATGGAAAGGCCGTCGACCTGGCGGGATTGAAGCCGAATGGGAGGGAGATCAGGAAAATCCGCGGCAAGGAAATCGCCATGATGTTCCAGGAGCCGATGACCTGCCTGAGCCCGGTGCACACCATCGGGAATCAGATCGAAGAGGCCATCAGGTTGCATCGCAGCGCGGACCGGAAGGAGGCCAGGGAGGTCGCGGTCGATATGCTGCGGAAGTGCGGCATTCCGGAACCGGAGCGGAGGGTGGATGCCTATCCCCACCAGCTGAGCGGGGGCATGCGCCAGCGGGCGATGATTGCCATGAGCCTGTCCTGCCGGCCCCGTCTGCTGATCGCCGATGAGCCTACGACGGCGCTGGACGTGACCACGCAGGCGCAGATTCTGGACCTGCTGAAGGATCTGCAGGAGGAAATCCACACCTCAATCATGATGATTACGCACAACCTGGGCGTGGTCGCGGAACTGGCCGACCACGCGATGGTGATGTACCTCGGAAAGGTCGTGGAGTTCGCGCGCTGCGATACGATCTTCAACGATCCCGGACATCCGTACACCCGCGCCCTCCTGAGGTCCATTCCACGGCTGGGAAGCAAGGCGAAGGAAGGCCTGCGCTCCATAGAGGGATCGGTGCCGAACCCGTACGAATTGCCCTCCGGCTGCAAATTCCATCCGCGATGTCCGGACCGGATCGACGGCGTCTGCGACAGGTACGAGCCGGAGTTGACGACAATCGGCGCCGAACACGGCGTGAGTTGCTTCCTGTATTCCGACCCGTCTTCGCCATGTTGATTTCATGATGTAGAAATAAACATGGATGGACAGGATGAAAACCAAAAAAGCACGAGAGAGGCGCGAGAAAACGAGAGAACGAGAAAGGCGCGAGAAGACGAGCAACGGCAATGCGCTCAGAACCGGCATCTGCGCGTGAAGCCAGCCATTCGCAAAGAAAGTTGACCATGGCCGACAGCGAAACCGTTCTTCTGGACGTGAAGAATCTGCGCAAGCATTTCCCCATCACCGAAGGGTTCATGAAGCGGGTGGTCGGGCAGGTGAAGGCAGTGGACGGCGTCAGTTTCGCGGTGAAGAAACAGGAGACGCTGGGCCTGATCGGCGAGAGCGGGTGCGGCAAGACAACGGTTGGCCGGAGCATCCTGAGGGCGATCGAACCGACCGGCGGAGAGGTGTTCTTCGAGGATCACGGCCGGATGGTCGACGTCTGCCGCCTTTCACGGAGGGAGTTGAGGTCGTTTCGCAGACACATGCAGATGGTGTTTCAGGATCCGTACTCCTCGCTGAATCCCCGGATGACCGTTTTCGATATCGTGGCGGAGCCGCTTGTGGTGAACCGGATCGCACGGGGGGCGGAGCTTGAGGACCGGGTCGCGGAGTTGCTCAGGGTCGTCGGGCTGGACCCGCAGTTCATGCGCCGTTATCCGCACGCGTTCAGCGGCGGGCAGAGACAGCGGATCGGCGTCGCGCGGGCCCTGGCGTTGAACCCCAGGCTGATCATCGGCGATGAACCGGTTTCGGCGCTGGACGTGTCGGTCCAGGCACAGGTGTTGAACCTGCTCCAGGAACTGCAGGAGCGTTTGGGCCTGACGTATCTGTTCATTTCTCACGATCTGGCGGTGGTGGAACACATCAGCGACCGGATCGCCATCATGTACGTGGGGCAAATCGTGGAACTGTCGGACGAGGAAACGCTGTTCGCCACGCCCAGACACCCTTATACGGAAGCGCTGCTTTCGGCCGTCCCAAAGCCCGATCCCTCGTACACGAAGCGGAAGATCCTGCTGAAGGGCGAAGTGGCCGATCCGGCCAATCCGCCCTCGGGATGCTATTTCCACCCCCGGTGTCCCTACGCCGAGGATCTGTGCCGGGAGGAGACGCCGGAACTCATTAACGCTTCGCCGCCCGAACACGACCCTCATTTCGTCCGCTGTCACTTCAGCGACACGCTGCAACTGGTAGGAATCGACGCATGACGAAGTCGCGCAAACGGTCCTTCAGGAAGCCGTGTCTCGCGTTCCACGCCTTCATCCTTCTCGCATGTCAGCTCTGTCTGACGGATTGCGTCCCGGCCTCTCCCGAGGCGTTGAATGAGGCGCCGGCGCTGAGCGAACGCGTCCGCGCGGGACAGCTCCCGCCGGTTCGGGAGCGCCTGCCCGAGTCGCCGGCAGTCGTGCATCCCCTGGAGCGGACCGGCAGTTACGGCGGTACGTGGCGGCGCGTGCACATGGGCATGCCGGACCGTGCCGGCTGGATGCGTCTTACGTACGATCCGCTCCTGCGCTGGTCGAAGGATTACGCCAGGGTCGAGCCCAATCTCGCCCGTTCGTGGGAGGTCTCGGAGGACGGAAGGGAGTTTACGTTCAATTTGCGAAAAGGGATTCGCTGGTCCGACGGGGCGCCGTTTACCGCGGACGATTACATGTTCTGGTACGAGGACGTGATCCTTAACGACGATCTGAATCCCGTCAAGCCGAGCTGGCTCACCATCGCCGGCGAACTGGGCATTGTCGAACGACTGGACGACCACACGATCCGGTTTCGTTTCGTGAAACCGAACGGCGTCATCCTGCAGTGGCTGGCATCGTGGACGGACGTGGTTGCGGGACCGGCGCCGAAACACTACCTCAAGCGGTTTCATCCCAACTATGTACCGGAAGCAGTACTGGATTCCATTGTGTTCGCGGAAGGATATGACACGTGGATGGCGCTGTACGAAACCAAGAGCAGCGCATTTCTGAATCCCGACCGGCCCGTTCTTTGCGCGTGGCAGGCGAGAACGGGGGCGGACGCGGCCATCTTCATCGCGGAGCGCAACCCCTACTACTGGAAGGTGGACCCGGAAGGCAATCAGCTGCCGTACATCGACCGGGTGGAAATGACGCTCGTACAGAGCGCGGAGACGGTGACGCTCAAGGCCATCGCCGGGGAGATCGATATGCAGAGCCGGCGGGTCGAATTCATGAATTATCCGTTGTTGATGGAGCACCGGGAGAGCGGCGGATACCGGGTTCTGCGGTGGAAGCCGGCCACCACGGGGCAGGGGACCGTGTATCTGAATCAGAACTATTCCCACCAGGACTCCGTGATGGGCGCCCTGCTCAGGAACCGCACGTTCAGGCGGGCGTTGTCTCTGGGCATCGACCGACGGCAGATGATCGACCTGTTCTACATGGGGGTGACCGAGCCCAGGCAGGTTGTCCCGTATATCGATGAATTGCACGGTGTACCTGGTACCGATACAATGTACACTTCGTTCGATCTGAATCAGGCGAACCGCCTTCTGGACGAAGTCGGACTCGACAGGCGGGACAGTGCGGGATACCGGCTGCGTCCCGATGGCAAAAGGCTGAAGTTCACGATTGCCGGATTCACACCTGGAAACGCTTACGTGGACGTGGCGGAACTGCTGGCCTCCCAGTGGACCGCGCTGGGCATCCAGTCCACGGTCAAACCGGAAGACGTGGCCTTGTGGGTGACGCGCGCCACGGCAGGGGAACACCACGTTTCCGTCTATGCCGCATCCGGCGGGTTCCGGCCGATGATGGATCCGGTCTGGTTCTTCCCGTCGGCGTCGACGGCCTACTGGGCGCCGCTGCACGGGCTCTGGTACACCAGTGGCGGGAGGGCCGGAGAAAAACCGACCGGCGAAATTGCCCGTATCGTGGAGATTTATGAGCAGGCGATGACCACGGTGGACGAAGCGGAGCAGGTGGCGCTGGTGAAGCAGGCGGTGCGACTGCACTCGGAGAATCTCTGGCGGATCGGCGTGTGCGGAGGGTTCGACCAGGTATTCGTGGTCAAAAACGACTTCCGCAACGTCCCCGAAGTCGGTCTGGGCGACAACCCGCTGTTAACGCCGGGATACACGCACCCGGAGCAGTACTTCTTCGACCGGTAGGGCCGTAGCTCCGCGTCCGGTATTCCCCGGCGGTATCGAACAAAAAAGGAAGTTGAGAATGGTCCTCAACTTCCCTTGATATATCTGGTGCGGATGCCAGGATTCGAACCCGGAACCGCCTGGTCCGTAGCCAGGTGCTCTATCCAGTTGAGCCACATCCGCACCGTATTGATCGGCCCGAGCGCAGGTCCAGCGATTTTACGGCCACATAAATTAACCAAAACACTCCGAGGTGTCAAGGAATCCGGGAGTACCAACAACAGCGGGAGGGTACGGTGAGCGAACTTGAAGCCCCTGTATATGTAGCCGGCGAATTCTGGCGGCAGGTAAAGCGGGACGTCTCGGGTCTGGATCTGCCGGAAGATGTGTCGGACCCGGAGGACGAAGCGGCCGCCTGGCGGGCGTGGCACGCGTATCTTGCCGCCAGGCCGGAGCCCACCTGGCACTTCGATTCGGAGCGGTTCGGCGATGCCGTTCGCACGCACTGGCCGGGCCTTGCGCGCGTCTGGATCGATCAGTCGGACCTGCTGATCGAAGGAAAGATGATCTACGGCGAGGGCGCGGTGCCCTATGTGCCGGGTGAGGGTCTGGACTGGAACGCGAACCCGGACAAGACCATGAACTGGGGCGGAATCCACTATATGTTCTTCATAAGGTGGCCGATTCGCGCGGCGATGTTGACCGGGGACGGGAAGTACGTCAGGGCGGTCGGGGACTGCATGCGAAGCTATCTGGAACAGATGGACGATATCCGGGACGAAGCGGGCGTAATGGGGCGCGGCCCCGAGGCAGGCGGATTCTACGCCGTCTGGAATACGCTCGCTGTCGGGTTGAAGTTGAAAGCGCTGGGCGAAGCGCTCTACGCGTTGCGCGCCCATCCGGACTGGAGCGCGCAGGACTGCCGCGCCGTATCCATCATGATCTGGCGCCTTGGGCGGCATTTGCATGGGCAGGTGACGTCTCAGACGGCGGTGGAATGGCAGCAGCAGTTGAATTTCATCTCCTCGGGCAGCGGCGGACTGGGGGGCGTCGGCGCACTGCTGCCTGAGTGGGAGGCCGGGGAGGGTTGGCTGGAAACCGCCCGGCAGATTCAGGAGGTGCTGCTCCTGAACCAGGTGTATCCGGACGGGTTTCAGAAGGAAATCTGCACGCAGTACCACAAGACGGTCATCCGTTCCTTTGCCACGCTGCAGATGATACTGGCTCGCCGCGGAATTCCGAGCTTTTACGATTCGGAGCCCTTCCGGTCCCGGTTTCTTGCGATGCACCGTTTCCTGGCCGAGATTCTGACGCCGGACGGATTCACGCCGGCCATCAATTCGGCGGTGTACGCACAGGACTGGCCGGCGTTTCTGGCCGCGGGCAATTCCTTCTTCAAGGATCCGGTGCTTCAGTGGCACATCGACCGTGGTTACCATCCAGAACACGTACCGGTGCAGAAGGGCGGTCCCGGTTGGGGCAATACGATTCTGAACGACCTGTGCGTCCCCAAACCCGGTGGGGCGTCCGTTCGGGCGCCTGCGCCGGATTCGCGCCTGTTTCCCGATTCAGGTGTTGCCGTGCTCCGCGACGGGTGGGACCGCGACGCCAATGTACTGGTCCTGGATTTCGGACATCCCGAAGGCGGGCACGCCTACGGGGGGCAGGCTTCGTTCTCCGCCTGGGTGAAGGGGCGACCCGCGGCACTGTCACCGGGTTCGCCTTTCGCATACAGCGATCCGGAATACAAACCCTGGTACGTCAGCACACAGGGCCAGAACACGGTCTGGATCGACGGCGAAGACCAGGAATTATGGCGCCCGGGCAACAAACGTCGCATCTGGGGCCGGCTGCTGGACTGGCGGGAGACGGAGGAGGAAACCCGCATACGCGTATCACACGACGGATACCTGCGGTCGAAGGGCGTGCGGCACGAACGCACGGTGTTACTCAGAAAGGGAACGTATTTCCTGATTTACGACCTGCTCGATGCTGCGGGCAGCGACGAACCGCGCTCGATGCGCTGGACCCTGCGCTGTCCGGACGCACTGCGGGAGGGAGGCGGCCGCGTGGTGATCAGCGACGGCGCCCCGGGCGTCAGGCTGGCGCCCGCCTGGGCCGAGGCGATCCGCGAGGTGGAGATCGGATGGGGGCCGAGCATGGTCCCGCTGACCTATCGTCCGGATATGTCGGCCCAGAAGGCCCGGATCTGCCACGCCAGGTTCGTGCAGGACGTGGACGCCGGCGGGCAGGCGCGTTTTCTCGTGCTTATGGCGTCGGGGGACTGTTCGGACGCGGCGGTACACGCGCAGCAGGTCGACGGCGACGTTGCGGCCACCGTTACCGCGTGGGGCGAAACCGACCGCATCGTTCTGAAATGACCGGATGAACACCGGAGGCACGCAGGAGGTGACGGAGCAGGCGACGAAATTTCAGGTCCGAGTCGAGCGCAACGTCGAAGCAACGATGCGTGACGGCGTCGTCCTCCGGGCGGACGTTGCCCGGCCCGATGCGCGGGGAAGGTTTCCGGCGCTCGTTCAACGTACTCCGTACGGAAAAGCGGCAAATACGCAACTGGCGGAGGCGGGGTACGTCGTCATTTCCCAGGACATGCGCGGTCGGTACGCGTCAGACGGCGAGTTCACGCCCATGTTCATGCCTGGCTACCAGGATGCCGCTGACGGATACGATACCGTGGAGTGGGCCGCAAGGTTGCCGTACACGGACGGAAAGGTGGGCGTGTACGGCATCTCGTACCCTTCATGGGCGTCGTGGGAACTGGCGTCCGTCAGGCCGCCGCACCTGGTCGCCATGTTCAACGGCGGGTACGCCACGCGTCTGACCGACTGGGAACTGGGCGGCGTGTTGCGCACCGGCCGGGTGCAGCAATGGCTCTTCCGCTCCCTGGGCCCGGACCTGCGCCGCCGCGCCGGTCTGCCGGGACCGCATACGCCGGCTGAAGCCGGGGAATCCGCCGGCAAGGACCGCGAGAAACCGCTCTGGTTCGTGCCGTTGAAGGACTTGCCAGACGAATACGCGGCCGGATGCCGGACCATCTGGCATTATTGGCTGGACCACCATCACAACGATATTTTCGATTTCGGCGAACGGCACGGGGACGTGGACGTGCCGGTCCTCCACATGACGGGATGGCACGACCGGTTGGTCCTGACGGTGGATCACTTCACGGGCATGCGGAAAAACGGACGCTCCCGGGCCGCTCGAAAGTCGCAGCGGCTGATTGTCGGCCCATGGTCGCACGGATCGCAGGGTCCCCGGCGGGTCGGCGAAATGGATTTCGGAAAATCGGCGGCGGTCGATTTCACCGCGCTGATGGTACGCTGGTTCGACTACTGGCTCAAGGGGAAGCCGAATGGCATGATGCGTACGGCGCCCGTGCGGTATTTCGTAATGGGAGAGAACCGGTGGCGAACGGCACCCGCATGGCCGGTACCGGATGCGAAGTCGTTGTCGTTGCACCTGGTCTCCGACGGCGGCGCCATCGGCGCATCGGGAAGCGGGAGGCTGGTCAGAAGACCTCCACCGGGCCGTGGCAGCGACCGGTACGAGTACGACCCGCGCGATCCGGTGATGTCGCTTTTTTACGAGAGTTGCCAGGATGCGCCGTACGATCAGCGGCGTCTGGACGGCCGGCGGGACGTACTCGTGTATCAGACCCGCCGCCTGAAGACGGGCGTCCGCGCGGTCAGCCGTCCGGAAGTGGTGCTGCACGCGGCGTCCAGCGCCAGGGACACCGACTTTATCGTCAAGTTGATGGACGTCCATCCGGACGGGTTCGTCCATCAGGTGAGCTATGGAATCGTTCGGGCGAGATTCCGGAACGGGTTCGACAGCCCCGAGCCGCTCTTGACGGGAAAGGTCTACCAGTACCGGATTTCAATGCTCCCCACGGCCGTCCTCTTCCGCCCCGGCCACAGGATCCGGCTGGACGTGACGAGTTCGGATTTTCCGAATTTCGACCGGAATCACAACACCGGCGGAGACGACTACGCGGAGGCCGGTTTCGTGATCGCCCGTCAGGAGATATTCCACGGGCCCGGTCGGCTTTCGCGGGTTGTCCTCCCGGTGTCGGATTGACGTTTCGCGGCCTTGACACCCGCCGGCGGCGGGCGTATTTTGAAGCCTCCGGGAGTCGATGCCGATCTTTCCGCGGGGGACGAGTCGGCGCGTCCGGATTCTGGAGATTGAGGAATGGAGACAGAGCGATGATCGATCTCGCGACCAACCGGCCGATCACGGCGCGGCGGGACATGGTGCTGACAGTGGGTCAGGACGAAGGGGACCTCCAGGGGACTGACGACAAAGCGCTCCAGGCCGGCGCGGACTATCTCCGGCGGCTCGGGGGCGGAATCCTGCAGGTTCTTCCCGGTGTGTATACCATGCGGAACGCGTTGTACCTGCATGCGGGCCTCACGGTTCGGGGTGAAGGCGACGCGACCGTGCTGAAGAAAGCGACCGGGTTCAGGACCGAACTGGTTCGGGATTCGGACTGGTACGAGGCGCGTGTGGCGGTCCGCGACGCATCCGGGTTCAGCGCGGGGGACGGCGTGATGCTTCGGGCGTTTCGAGGCGGAGACGGCCGGATGGAGGTCGTGAAAGATACCGTGACGGCGGTGGAAGACAACCTGATTTCGTTGAGCATGCGGATCTACAAGAACATGTGGCTGGAAGAGCGCGCGACGCTGGCTACGGTTTTCCCGATCCTGACCGCGGAAGAGGGCGTCCACGACGTTCGGATCGAGGACCTCGTGCTGGACGGGAACCGCGAGAAGAATGAAGAGATAAACGGGAACTATTCCGGCGCGGTGTTTCTGCAGCGTTGTCACCGGTACCGGTTCTCCAACGTGACCGCGCGGAACTACAATGGCGACGGGTTCAGCTTTCAGGTCTGCGACGACTTCGTCTTCGACAACTGCGTGTCCCGGGGCAACGCGAATCTGGGGTTTCACCCCGGCAGCGGGTCTCAGCGGCCGGTGTTCCGGAACTGCCGGTCCACCGCAAACAGCCAGGGCATCTTCTTCTGCTGGGGGGTGTCGGACGGGCTCGCCGAGGATTGTACCTGTTCGGACAATCTCGACTTCGGCATCTCGATCGGGCACCGTGATACTGACAATCGGATCCGGAACTGTACCATTGAGCGCAACCACAAGGTTGGCGTGCTGTTTCGGGAGCCCCTGTCGGAATTCAGGGGCGCCCACAGGAACGTCGTGGCTTCCTGCAGGATCCGGGACAACGGATTCGCCGCGGACGGCGCCGGCGTGGACATTCGCGGGGAGACCCACCACGTCGAGATTCGCGATTGCCGGATCGAAGACACCGGCGAGGGAAAACAGAAGATCGGCATCCGGATCGACGAAGGGGCGAGAGATACCGTCGTCAGGGGTAATCAGTTCGTGAATCTCGAGGAAGACGTCAGGGCACGAGGCGCGAACGAGGCCGTCACGATCAAAAGGCGCGGCATGCGCTAAGCGGACGCCTTTTCAACGGCTCGACAACCCATTGAGCGGCAGTGGAGTTGAACGGCGAATAAAGCGGATACCCGTGACAATTCGTGGCTGAATCAGGGTAGATGACTCGTTTCATTTGAGGGGGCAATTCATGTCGGTTTCGTTGAACGAAGCGGAATTGAAGGACAAGGCGATCCGGTACCTGAAAACGCAATACGGTGAGGATACAGTACGGATGGACATCCGGAACAACGGCGTCGAAGACGGAAGCGGAGTCTTCCACGTGGACTGTACCGTGAGCGTGGGCGGATCGCTTTCGGACTGGACGAAGTGGTTCACGTTCCGGCAGGGCGAAGTGTCGAGTATGCGCTGGCAGATGCGGTAGGTTGCGCCCCGGCGCGTCCATGAAAACGAGCCGGAATCCGGAGGACGGCAATGCCGTTAGAGCAACGTCGCGTGCGCATCGGTATGTTGAAGGCGATGCCCGCAAAGTGGGATCCGGAAGCAAACTGGGCGGAGTTCGAGCAGCAGTTCGGCAGGCATCGCGACAGCGGCCTGGATGTCTTCGTTACGCCCGAGTGTTTCCTCGACGGGTACGCGGTGACCGAGGCGGATTGGACCGTCCGGAAGTTCCGTGGTGTCGCTCAGACGGTGGGCGAGAGCTTATACGTACGCAGGGTTCAGGAACTGGCGCGGTCGGCGCGGACGCACATCGTGTTCGGATTCACCGAGATGAAGAACGGCCGATTCTACAACGCGGCGCTGATGGTCGACCGCAATGGCGAGATCGCGGGGACATATTGCAAGACCCATTTGCAGAACCACGATCTCCGCTTCGCCGCCGGACGGGAACTTCCCGTTTTCGAACTGGATTTCGGGACTGTCGGTCTGGCAATATGCGCCGACCGGCGCTGGCCCGAGTCCATTCGGGTGCTGCGGCTGAAGGGCGCCGAGGTCTGTCTCCTTCCGACCTACGGGATGTCGCACCTCGACAACGAGTGGTGGATGCGCACGCGCGCGTACGAAAATCAGATGTTCGTCTGCTTCGCACATCCATGCGTGGCGTTCGTCGCCGGCCCGACGGGTCAGTTGGACGCGAAACTCCAATCCAACGTGCCCGATGTACTGGTTCACGAGATAGACCTTGCGGCCGCAACGGGGGACAACCATCTGGCGAACCGCAGGCCGGAACTCTACGGGATACTGTCGGACGTGACCCATCCGTCCCGGCAGGCGCCGTTCGAGCCTGCCGCAACCGACGGGCTGCCAAGGAGGAAACGAGGTGACTGAAGGCAGAGTGGGGGCCGCAATTATCGGATGCGGGAACATGGGAAAGACCCACGCGCGTTTGCTGGCGGGCTTCAACGAAGTGTCGCTGCGGATGCTGGTGGATGCCGATGAGGGCAGGGCCCGGGCGCTGGGAGCCGAGGTCCCGGCCGCAGCGGTGAGTACGGAATTCGAAAGAGCGCTGGACGATCCGGCCGTGGACATCGTGTTTATCTGTACCCACCACCATCTCCACGCCCCGATGTGCGTGGCGGCGGCGGGGGCCGGCAAGAATATCTTCTGTGAGAAACCGCTGGCGATCAACATCGAGGATTGTGAGGCGATTTCGAAGGCCGTGAAGGCGGCTGGCGTGAAATTCATGGCGGGTTTTCAGGCGAGGTTTTCGCCGTTCTTCCTGAAGTTGAAGGAGGTCGCGCCGCGGCCGTGGCTCACGATCGCGCAGTATTTCGATCCAAGGTGGGGGGAACAGAGTTGGGCGAACGATCCGGTTGCCGGCGGCGGCAATGTACTGAGCCAGGGGTGCCACTGTTTCGACGCGGTCCGTTTCCTGAATGCGTCAGAGGCGGTATCGATCTACGCGGCCGGCGGGAACTACCACCACCCCACGTTGCCCATCACCGACGCCGTGGCGTGTACGTTGCGGTTTGCGGACGGGGCGGTCGCCAACGTCGCGATAGGCGACGTTGGAAAACCGGCGCTGATGGGCAAGGCGGCCTACCAGGTCTTCGCCGGCGACACGACGGCGAGTCTGTTCAATTACCACTGGAGTCCGGAGATCCGCCTGTGGGGCGCCGGGCCTGGCCGGTTGACGGTGGACGACATGCCCGGATGCGACGATTCGGATTTCGCACACGGTTATACGCAGCAGATGCGGGCGGTGGTGGATTGGACGCTTCGAGACGTCGACCCGGTGAACGCTGGGAAACTGGACGACGCCGTGCGGGCGACGACGCTTGCCCTCCGGTCCATTGAAGCGATCCGTACGGGACAGGCGCAGGAACTGACCTGGGTGTAGGCGCCGTTCCTGATGCTGCACAGGCGAAATGAGGCAGGCACTCACCTGCCGCCCTGTTGGGAGCCGAAGAAAGGAAATCGAAAATGAGCTACGGTATCGGATTGGTGGGGAACCGGGCCCATCAGATGAGCTATGGCCCGATCCTCGAGGCGCGGCACGATTGCCGGATTGTTGCCGCGGCGGAGCACCGGGCGGACAAGGCAAAGCCGCTCGAGGAGCGATTCGGCGTCGCCTGCGGCGCCGATTACGACGCGGTAATGGAAGATCCGGACGTGCAGATCGTTTCCATTGCAACCGACTTCTACCTGAAACGACCCCTGATCGCAAAGGCTGTGGCCTGCGGCAAGCACGTTCTGGTGGACAAACCGCTTTCTCGCACCGTTGCGGAAGCCCGGGAAATCGCAAGCGCGACCGAGGGTTCAGGCGTCAGGATCGTGTTGGCCTATCCCATCAGATACCTGCCCGGCCTCGCCGCGCTGGCGCGGGGAATTCGGTCCGGGGACTACGGAAACGTCACGTCCTACGCGCATTACTTCGTCCGCCAGTTCAAGGACAGCGACCTCATGCAGTATGTGAGCTACCCCACGCCGGTCAACGTGAACGGAGGGGGCGAACTGATGAACCTGGGCAGTCATGCCGTGGACTTTCTGCACCACCTGTTCGGCATGCCGGAGCGCATCTATTCCCGGATGCGGAACGCCTATTGGGACGAATACCGGGCATTCGGTACGGAAGATATGGCCACCGTCGTCTGCGAATACGGGGACTTCGTCGCGACGCTGGTGACGGGGCGGAACAAACTCGAAGAAGAAGGGCCTCCGGCAAACGCGGTGGACGTGACCGCGCAAGGCCGATGGATCCACGCTGAGCCCGATGCGATGCTGATCAACGGGGTGGCGCAGGAATTGCCGCGAATGCCGGTGTCATACTCGGATTCGTGCGTGCAGGAACTGATCGACTGTATCGAAGACGAACGGGACCCGGAAATGGGCGTAGCCGACGGTTTGGCCGTTGCGACGATGACGACGGCGGCCTACCAGTCGTCTCAGAACGGTGAATTCGTGGCGTTGCCCCTCGAAGACGAGAACCATCCCATGATCGCACCCGATGAACAGGTGATCGAGGGTTTTCTGGACTGACGCGATTCAAAGGCAAAGCAGCACGGTGGACGATCGGCCCGGGAGGTCAACTTCCGGGCCGCTTCAGTCCATCAGGCGGGCGTTGTACTGGCGGGGACCGGGGACGTAGCCGGCGTAGGCGGTATCGTCTGACGGCGCGGGCGTGTAGATGTAAACGGCATCCGCCCAGGGGTTGTACACGAGCAGGTCTTCGCGTTCATCGCCACAGAGGTCGGCGGGCACGGCGTGATACCAGCCCATTTTCTCGGGGCCAACGGGCGGCGGCAGGTCCGGAAGCGCCACCGCGGGTTCTCCATTTCCGTCGAAGAGGATGCCGCCGTTGTAGAGCATCGCGGGCGCGTCGAATCCGTTCCAGTAAACCGTCTCCATGCCGGTTTCGTTCGGCGAATTGTTGAGACGGAAGCGCCGGACAATCCTTCCGTCGTTGTCCGCGACAAGAACGTCCGGACGGTGCCCGAGATAGCGAACGGCCATTTGCGGCGCGGGTTCGTCCGGCAGGAAGGTGGCTACACGCACTTCCTGCCCGTGGGGGACGACGTCCTCGCCGAGCTCGAGGATCACGTCCCCGTTCCCATCGAGAACGTGGCCGCCGCCGGAACAGATGGCGCGCATCCGTCCACCGTCCCAGGGCTGGATCGACACGGAGTCCATGTTTGGCGCAAGCTGACGTTCCCACAGCGGCCTGCCGCCGGAATCCAGAATGAAATACCCGCCCAATACCTCGTCTCGACCGTCGCGATTCAGGTCGCCCACCGCCGGTATATACGCGGAGCAGCGGCCGTAGTCGTTCCACGGTACGGTGTAATCCCACAACATGTCCAGATTGTGGTCGAACGCCAGCACGCGCTCACCCAGCTTGACCACGATATCCCGGGGAAAGGTCGTGCCTCTGAGGTTGGCGATTAACAGGCGCTGGTGGAACCAGTTGGCGCCCCAGCCGCTGCAGGCCTTGAGAATCTCCGGACGGCGCTCCACTTTGAGCGCGCCCGTCGCCCCGTCGCGTATCTGGACGGTAACGTCCGCAAGGGACTCCCGGGGCGTGACACCGTCCGGGCGATGGAAGAAGCAGATTACCTCGCACCGGCCGTCCGCGTCTACGTCGTGGATCGAGACCGAACAGGGCCGGAGCGGCTGGGCGCCGCCGTCCCCTTCCTGCCACAGAATCTCCCCATCGATGGTGAAGGCGCCCAGGAAACAGGGCTTGAGTCCGCTTGCCGTGTCGCAACGGTAGACCAGCAGATCGGCGTGTCCGTCTCCAGTAAGGTCGCCCAGCCGGACGTCCCCTCCAAAACGCAAGCCCTGTCCCTCAATCCGGGCATGGGTCAACAGCGCGCGCGGTATTTCGACTCGCCGGTAGAGAACGGCCGGGGCGGTATCGAACATCAGGCAGATCGCCGACAACGGGCTGAACGAAGGATGGGCATGTCAACGTATGAAGCGGGGACGGGAAATGGGCGGGCTACTCCTGCCGACCGGCTTCGTGTTCTCGCCGAAGTTGGAGTACGCATTCGAATCTCTCCGACAGGCTCTCGCCGGGCCGGGAGAATCGAAGCATGGTTTCGTGAGACATCACCATCATCGTGCCGAGTTCGGGATCGGGATACCGGCAGAAGCTGTGTTTGACTTCCTCTCCCGTAACGCAGCAGTGGGTTTCAAGCGGGAATTCGAAATCGCCGTCGAGCAGACTGCCGGACTTGGATCCGACTTCCGAATCGCTATCGGCCGGAATCTTGTAGTCGGCGTAGAACTGATCCTGGTCAGCCATCTGGCTTGGACTCCTTGAGCGTGGTTGCCGGTCGGACGCCGGGTTTACCGGCCCCGCCTCGTGTTTCGTGACCAATGGCGGAGCCGCGCGCATTTTTCGGTCTTGAAATATATACCGGAAGCATGCTCGTTGTCAACAGAAACAGGCCGAATTCCGGGGTCCGTATGAAGTCATCGTCCGCCGGCGCCAAAATCCGGGGCTGTGGCCGAACAACGCGCTCTGCCCCGTTGAACGAGCGCTTTCGTGCGGGCTCCTTCCGGTTCGCACGAGCGGTTTGGGCTTGATTTCGGGTCGCCGTATTGCTTATTTTCTACCCCGATCCACGGCGGATCGTCCTCAGGTCCGGAAGCTGCCGGGGCGATCCGGATACGATACCACCCATGCGCCACGAATGGCGCCCGCGAGCCGATTGCGCCGGACCGCCCTAGGCGGGGCCATCCGGTCGTCCTGGCGCGGTCCTGGAATGGACAGATACATGCAGGTGCTGGAGGGTTGATGGAACTCGGACTGCTGATCGAATGGTTTCAGTCGGCTTTACTGGTGTTATATAGCGTGACACTTGGTCTGCTGTTGGTCTTCAGTCTGCACCGCCATGTGATGGTACGGCTGTATTTCAAGAACCGGCGCAACCGGCCGGCCCCGGCCGGCCGGTTCGAGGATTTGCCGAACGTGACGGTACAGCTGCCGGTTTACAACGAATTCTACGTGGTGGAGCGGCTGATCCGGTCCGTGGCCGAGTTCGACTATCCGAGAGACCGCCTGGAAATCCAGGTCCTGGACGATTCGACGGACGAGACCACCGAAGTGGCGATGCGTTGTGTGGCGGAGCTGAAAGAGGCGGGACATAACATCGCCTGCCTGCATCGCACGAATCGCACAGGGTACAAGGCGGGCGCCCTTGCCGAAGGCCTTCGCGTTGCCAGCGGCGAATTCGTGGCTGTATTTGACGCTGATTTTCTCCCGCCCAGGGAATTCCTAAAAAAGACAATCCACTTTTTTACCGACGAGGGCGTGGGTCTGGTGCAGGCGAGGTGGGATCATCTGAACCGCGACTATTCTCTGCTGACGCAGGTTCAGGCGATCTTTCTGGACGGGCATTTCATGATGGAGCACGGCGCCCGCAGCAGATCCGGACTGTTTTTCAACTTCAACGGCACCGCGGGCATCTGGCGCAGGCAATGTATCGACGACGCGGGAGGATGGGAGAACGACACCCTGACCGAAGATCTCGATCTGAGCTATCGGGCGCAGTTGGCCGGGTGGCGATTTCTGTTTCTGGACGACGTGGCTGCGCCCGCCGAGTTGCCCGTGGAAATGAACGCCTGGAAGACCCAGCAATTCCGCTGGTCCAAAGGCTCCACCCAGACGGCGCGCAAACTGGTTGGGCGTGTCCTGCGCGCGAGCCTGCCGTGGCGGGTGAAACTCGAAGCCCTGATCCATCTGAGCGGAAATTTCGCTTATCTGCTCATGGCCATGCTGGCCGCGCTGATCTTTCCTGCCGTGCTCGCCCGCCTGGACCTGGGTTGGATCCGGATCGTCTTCGTGGATCTGCCGCTCTTCGTCTCCGCGACGGGGGCGGTATCCCGGTTCTACATCTACTCGCAGAAGGAACTTTATCCGGACTGGACGAGTCGAATCAAATACATGCCCTGTGTGCTGGCGGCCGGTATGGGTATTTCGTTCAATAATGCCAGGGCTGTGCTCGAGGCGTTGGCGGGGCACCAGACGGAGTTTACCAGAACGCCGAAGTACCAGGTTGTGGACCGCCGGGACACCTGGCGCGGCAAGCGTTACGCCGTGCACAAAAATGCGCTTTCAGTCGTCGAACTCGCCGTGGGGTTGTATTTTCTGTGGGTGATCGGGTATGCGCTCGGCCATCGGATATATTTCCCGGTCCCGTTTCTCGCGCTTTTCAGCCTGGGTTTCTTCTACGTGGGATGGATGTCGCTGTTTCAGGGGCGCTTTCAACGCCTCCGGGCAGCGTTTTCCAGAACGGAGGCGCCTGCGGCGGACTGATACGACGTCCCACTATCATTTACGGTACGCAAACCTTCAAATCTCCACGTGGTATTCTTGTGACGGCGCGCATCGGACGCTTTTTCGCCAATCGATATACGCTTGCCTACGGGACGGCACTGGTTGCGCATCTGCTGTTTTTCGTCTTTTACGCGTCCCTGTTGAGCCTTGTGCCGCAACCGCGGATCGACGCGTCCGACCGCGAGTCCAGGCCGATGACTTTCGAATTCGTGGAGTTGCCCGATCCTGTGCAGGACGAACAGCCGCCGGATGCGACGTCTTTGCGTTCGGACCGTGTCTCGCGGGCGAAGGACCTCCACGACCTGCCCCTGCCGCAATCGCACCTGCCCTACACAAACGGCCTGGTGCAATCACCCTCGCGGTTACGACCCGATGTGGGACGTGATGGCGATGGCGGCGAGCGGGGCGAAACCGACGCCCGCACCCGCGCCGACCGGGAGGAAGCGGAGCCCGACGAGACTTCTACGGATTTCGCGACACTGATGAAGCCGCGAAGAACGTGGACCCCCCGGCAGCCGAAAAGCGCGTTGTTCGGACGTCCGGCCCGGCCCGGCGTGTTGCCCATGAAAAACCTGCGGAGCCACGCCCTCGAGGAGGGAGGGCTGCAACTGAGCACGTATGACTGGGAATTCGCGCCGTACCTGGCATACCTCAAACGCCACATTGGAGACCACATTCATCCGCCGGCCGCGTTCACGCAGCTGGGGCTCATCCAGGGCCGGACGCGACTGAAATTCCGGATCCTGCCGGACGGAAGCCTCGAGGGTCTTGAGGTCATCGACTTCGACGGCAGCCCTTACCTGCGGGATACCAGCACGCGCGCGGTGGAACTGTCGGCGGATTTCCGGCCTCTGCCGGCCCACTTTCCGGAGGAATTTCTGGAGATTACCGCCCTGTTCCACTATCTGTTACTGGATTCCCGATAACACCGGAGCACCCGCATATGGGATGGGAGTTGTTCGTGCAGGGGGGGTTGATGATGTATCCCCTCACGCTGTGTTCAATCCTTACGGTGGCAATCACCCTGGAGCGGGCGTTCAGTCTGCGGCGCCACAGGATCATTCGCGGAGAGATTGTCAGCGTCATCGAGAACATAAACGGCCCTGAGGATATCGGCCTGGCGGTATCGGTGTGCAACCAGTACGAAGGGCCATTCGCTCAGGTTGTGCGGGCCGGCCTCAACAACCGTCACCTGACTCCGGATGAGATCAGAGAAAGCATCGTGGACCAGGGGCGCCAGGAAATGGGGAAGCTCCAGAAGGGGATCGTCGTTCTTGAAACCGTCGCCAGCGTTTCTCCGCTGCTGGGGCTGCTGGGTACGGTTCTGGGGATGATCAAGGTTTTTCGCGAGATTTCGGAAGTGGGCATCGGGCAGGGCAACCTGCTCGCGGGTGGGATCGCCGAGGCGATCCTGACAACCGGCGCCGGTCTGTTCATTGCGATTCCGTCTCTGGTGTTCTTCAATTTTTTCAGCAGCAAGGCCGAGAGTCTGGTCCTGGAAATTGAGAAATATTCCAACACGCTGCTGAAAAAGCTGCGAGACTTCAAGATGCATGGGCCGGAGAATTGAGGGGCCGCGATATGCAGTTGTATCAGAAACCCAGGCGACGGCCGTCTATCAACATCACGTCACTGATCGACGTCTTGTTTCTGCTCCTGACCTTCTTCCTGGTGACGACATCTTTCATCGAGCAGTCCGCGCTGAAGGTGGAACTGCCATCCATGGAAAACGTGGACCGGGTCCGGCAGCCGAAACGCTTCGTGCTCGATGTGGCTCCGGACGGCCGGATACATTACGACGGCGAGCCGGTCGAGCGGAACGCGCTGGGTGACCGGCTGAAGACGGCTTCGAATGATGTTAACGCCGCAGGCGGGCTCGTGTTGAGGGCCGACCGGGACCTCCCCCACGGCGAGGTGATGGGCGTTCTGGACATCATCCGAGGGGCGGGAATCAGGCGATTTGTGATTGCGACGGCGACGTCGGGGCCCGGATGAAACACCGTTCAATCGTGTCTTGCATTGTCCATGTTGTTCAGGTCTTCGATTGCGTGCTCGTAGATTGTCCTGCGGGAGGATGCATGTCCAGATTTCAACAGGTCGTCTTTTTATGCGCCATAGCGGTCCTTTCGGGATGCGGGGAAGGTGAAAGAGGACGGGCCCGCCGCGGCGAACAGCGCCGGGGCGCGGCGGTACCCGTAAGGGTAGAGCCCGTGAACCGTCGGGACATTTCGAATTATATTCTGGCCAATACAACGCTGGAGGCGTTTCAATGGGTGGACGTGCGTGCCAGGACGTCCGGACAGGTCGTGGAGATCCTCAGGGAAGAGGGTGATCGCGTCAGGGAAGGCACGGTGCTTGCGCGTCTGGATTCGGAGGAACCGACGTTACAGGTCAATCGCATGGAGGTGGCCTACCTCGACGCGCGCCGGTCCTTCGAGCGAGATGAAAAACTGTTCAAGCGGGAACTCCTCAGCAAGGAACGGTATGAGAACTCCAGGGGGCAGATGGACCGCGCCTACACCGAACTGAAACAGGCGCGGCTGAATCTGAGCTATACGACCATTGCTTCACCACTCAACGGCAGACTGACCATTCGAAGCGTCGAGGTCGGAAACATGGTGACCGCGAATCAGGCGGTGTTTTCCGTGGCGGTCTTCGACCCGCTGCTCGCCCGCATCCGGATACCGGAAAAAAACATGGGCAAAGTGGCGATCGGCCAGGGCGCGAGAGTCGCCGTGGAGTCCGCGCCGGGTCGGGTGTTTCGCGGCGTTGTGAAGATGATCAGCCCCGTCGTGGATCCGGAGAGCGGAACCATCAAGGTCACCATCCAGGTTCCTGGCGCCGGAAACGGAATCCTCCGGCCGGGCATGTTCGCATCGGTACATATCATCACCGAAGTACACAGGAACACACTGGTGATACCCAAGAGAGCGCTCGTCCTCGAAGGCGAGGGAAATCAGGTCTTCGTGTATGAACGGGACGGCGAACAGGGCGCGGGAAGGGCGGTGCGCCGGAAGGTCGGGATGGGATTTGCCGACAATGAATACCTGGAGATTCTGAACGGCCTGTCAGAGGGAGAAAAGGTCATCACCGTCGGGCACGACGGCCTGCGTCCGGGCACAGCCGTGCGTCTGGTGGGCGAGGGGGTCCCGGAGACGGCGGCGGGGGAAGAGCGGACAGGTGGCGGGTCCCCGGGATGGGGAGGCGGCCAACGGGGCGGCGGTGAGAACGGCCGGCTGAAGGCAATGAAGGAACGGTTGCTCGCCCGGTTTCCCGATCTGAAGAAGGCGTATGACGAACGGCTAAAGGAAGATCCGGATCTCGCCACGAGCAGTGAAAAGTGGCGCGCGTTCGTGGGTGAAATGCGCCGTGCGGGGATACTGCCGGCCGGGGGCGGGAGACCACAATGAAGCTGATCGAGTTTTCGACCCGCCGCAGGGTTACGGTGACGATGTTCGTTGTCGCGGCCGTGATTTTCGGTCTGGTCGCGTTTCGCCGGCTTTCGATCAATTTGCTTCCTGATATCACCTATCCCACGCTGACGGTGCGTACCGAATACGAAGGCACGGCGCCGGCGGAAATGGAACGCCTGGTAACGGAACCCGTTGAGGGCGCCGTGGGGGTGGTAACGAATGTCGTAAAGGTGAGTTCAACGTCGCGTCCGGGCGTGTCTGAAGTGGTCGTGGAGTTTTCATGGGGTACGGACATGGACTTCGCATCGCTGGACATCCGGGAGAAGCTGGACCGGTTGCAGCTTCCGCAGGGTGCGGAAAAGCCGGTCCTGCTGCGTTTCGACCCGTCGCTGGATCCGATTATGCGGATCGGGCTCTACGGACCGGAGAGTCTGGTGGCCCTTCGTCTGTTGGCCGAGGAACATATCAAGCTGGATCTGGAGAGCCTCGAGGGCGTTGCCGCCGCGCGCGTGAACGGGGGCCTTGAAGAGGAGATACACATCGAACTGGACGAACCCAGGCTGGCCTCTCTGCGCATCCCGGTACAACAGGTCGTCGCACGCCTGGGCCAGGAGAATGTGAATCTCACCGGCGGGCAGCTCAAGGACGGGGAAGCGGAGTACGTGGTGCGCACGGTCAACGAGTTTCGCTCGGTCGAGGAGATCCGGGACGTCGTTGTGGGCGAACGGCAGGCCGCCGCCATCACGCTCTCGGACGTGGGCCTCGTGTTCCGGGGACACAAGGAACGCAAGGTAATCAACCGGATGAACGGGCGCGAGAGCGTGGAACTGGCCGTATACAAGGAAGGCGACGCCAATACCGTGACCGTCGCCGGGCGGGTGACCGAGGCTCTGGAGCGCTTTAAGAAAGAGACCGGGGCTCTGCCGTCCGGCGCACAAATCGAGGTTGTTTTCAGCCAGGCGACGTTTATAAGGGCGTCCGTCGCCGAGGTGCTCAACACGGCAATTATGGGTGGCGTCCTGGCGGTGATTGTGCTGTACCTGTTTCTGGGCAATCCTCGAAGTACGGCGATCATCAGTCTTTCGATTCCGATCTCCGTCGTTTCAACCTTTCTGCTGATGTTCAGTTCGGATGTCAGCCTGAATATCATGTCCCTGGGGGGGTTGGCGCTGGGGATCGGCATGCTGGTGGACAACTCCATTGTCGTACTGGAAAGCATTCAACGGTACCGTGAGGAGGGTCAATCGTCGCTGGAGGCGACGGTAAAGGGAGCCGGGGAGGTGGGGAAAGCGGTGGTTGCTTCCACCCTGACCACGATCTGCGTCTTCGTGCCCATCGTCTTTGTCGAAGGGATCGCCGGTCAGCTGTTCCGCGACCAGGCGTTAACGGTGACGTTTTCCCTGGTGGCCTCATTGCTGGTCGCGCTCACGCTGATTCCGATGCTGGCTTCAATTGACTTCAGCCGGAGGGAAGAGGAACCGGGGGCGGGCCGCCGGCGCGTGCGTCCTCACCCTGCCATCGGAGCGGCAAGGGGAATCGGCATCGTTCTGCACGTGGTCCGTGCGCTGGCCAGGGTGGTAATCAGGTTGCTATATCCGGTTTTCTGGCTCTTCGAACGGATCATGGGCGGCGCCTATCGAATCTATCCCCGGGTGATCGGCTGGGCGCTGAGCCATCGCGCCGCCGTGCTCCTCTTCGCGCTGGCGCTGGCAGGCGC
The DNA here is from genome assembly GCA_965203805.1 of Candidatus Latescibacterota bacterium. Lineage (GTDB taxonomy): Bacteria > Latescibacterota > UBA2968 > UBA2968 > JAAXHE01. The sequence continues at coordinate 566,350 of OZ241917.1, forward strand.
GTCCGGATTGCTGGCCGGATTTCTGGGAAGCGAGTTGATTCCGGAGATGAGCCAGGGTGAATTCAGCATTTCCGTGACAATGCCGGTGGGTACCCCGCTCGTCGCGACCGAACGGATGATTCGCGGGATGGAACGGATCGTCCAGGCCCAGCCGGAGGTGGCGCTGGTCTACAGCACCGTTGGCCTGAGCGGATCGTCCGACGGGTCCGCCGGAGAGGAGCGCGAAAACGTCGGCCAGATTCATGCGGCGCTGAAAGAGGGAATCATCCGGGATCGTGAAGACGCTGTGATGGATCGATTGAGGCAGGAATTCCGGGGCATACCCTCCGCGGAGTGCAAGTTCGCCCGCCCCTCGTTCTTCACATCCAGGACACCCGTCGAGGTTGAGATTTCCGGATACAACCTGGGCGCCTTGAGGGCATTGTCCGAACAGCTGGCCCGCAGTATGGAGGACGTTCCCGGGCTGGTCGACGTGAAGACAAGCGCCGAGGGAGGCAATCCGGAGGTGCAGATCCGCTTTAATCGGAAGTGGGTGGCGCAGATGGGGACGAGCATCAATGAGATAGGAAGGCTTGTCAGGAACAAAATCCAGGGAGAGGTGGCGACGGAGTTTGCCCAGGGCGACAGGAAGGTGGATATTCGCGTACGTGCGGACGAGCAGCACCGGGCCACGGTTGATGATCTCAAACGCCTCATTGTGAGTCCGGCCGGTGCGTCGGCGCCCATTCCCCTTGAGGTGGTTGCGGACCTGTCCGTTGAGATGGGCCCCGCCGAGATCCTGCGGGCGGACCAGGAGCGCGTGGCGGTCGTTTCCGCAAATCTTGAAGGTCGCAGCCTGAGCGAAGCGGTGGAAGACATCGAAGCCGTGATACGGGACATGGACTATCCTCCCGACTACAATATCAAGGTCGGTGGGCAAAACGAAGAGCGAAAGCGGTCGTTCGAGAGTATGCGCCTGGCCATACTGCTGGCGGTATTTCTGGTTTACCTGGTGATGGCTTCCCAGTTCGAGTCGCTGATCCATCCCTTTGTGATCATGTTTTCCATTCCCTTCGGCCTGGTGGGTGTGGTCTGGCTGTTGCTGGCAACCGGCCAGACGGTGAGCGTGGTGGTGTTGATCGGGCTGATTATGCTGGCGGGAATCGTCGTGAACAACGCGATTGTGCTGATTGATTATATCAACACCCTGCGCCGGGAGCAAGGCATGGGGAAGCGGGAGGCGATCGAGAGCGCCTGCCAGGTCAGGCTGCGCCCGATTCTGATGACGACGTCAACCACGGTGTTGGGGCTGTTGCCCATGGCCACCGGCATCTTCGACTTCAGGCCGCTCGTGGCCAACGTGGAATCCGGCCTGACAGACGTATTGCCGGGTGGCGCGCTGGCGCAGATAATGGGTGCCCTGAACGTCGTGTTTCCGGTGGGGCAGGGCGCGGAAATCCGCGCGCCGATGGCAATCACCGTAATCGGCGGACTGGTGGTTTCCACACTGGTGACGCTGGTACTGATTCCCACGCTCTACTCGCTTGTCGACCGGAAGACGTAGGTTCAGGATGTCGTGTTCTATCCCGTAGACGGGTGATCGCCTGTTGACGTTTCTCAGGGCGGAACGCGGACAGCCGGCTGGAGAGGAAATGAATCCGTGTGCGGACACGAACTCGGAGAATGATGCGTACCGGAAGCGTGTGAGGTCCAGTTCGCTGTCGGAACTGGAGGACATGTACACGCACGTGGATCGAGGTCAATATCCGGACCGGGCGCAGAAACTTCGGGAGGAGATCGGCAATCGGCTGACGGTCCTCGAAGACCGCCCCGACCGGCCGGTCCCGAACAGCCCGGTCCCGGCGGGCGTGATCCGGCGTCTTTGGGCGAGCCTGATCGATCATTTCATACATCTCCTGATACTTGGCGCGTTGTTCCTCGCAGGCTGGTCGGTGCTTCAGCTCGTATCGGGACCACGGTCGGACGGGCCGTCGGCTGCCGCCGTCTCCGCGCGCCGCGGACCGTCGACGCTGCAAGGATTCGTTTCCGGTCTGCTGGCTGGCGACGCGGCGGCCTGGAAGAATGGCGAACAGTGGTCCCGGGCGGGAATGGTTGCGTTGTTTTTTTTGATTCTAAAGGCGTTGATGGTCGTCCCGGCGTGGGGGCGTACCGGAAATACACCCGGAATGAGAGAGGCGGGCATCCGGCTTGCCCGCGGGAACGGGGAACCCGTGGGTGTGAAGCGGGCGCTGGCGCGATTCTGTGTACAGTACCCGTTGTTCTGGCTGACGCTGGGTATCAGCACGCTTTGGATGATCCGGGACAAGAGGAAGCAGGCGCTACACGACAGGCTGACGGACACGTGTGTAATACGGGAGTACCGTACCTGGGAGAAGCGGAACGAAGACCGGGTCTTCGACTAGCCGGATGCGGTCTCACGAATTCGGGTTGCCTTTTACCACCTGTTTTGTTATACTGTGCTAACTCTTCCTCCGGACCAACGCCTTGCTGCCGCACGTACCCCCCCACCATGGCGTCATTTCCCGGTTCTTTCAAATCTCAGGCATTCATCTGACGGTCCCGGGGTGCGCCCCTCTCAGGGCAACTGCCCCGTGTCTGAGGAGAATCCGCGAAACTTTTGCGTGATTCATGCTGTCTAATCGTAATGGCGGGCTCACGGACGGGAGAACAGTCTTCAATTTGCAGGAGTCTGGTTATGCGTAAGCGGGTCCCGCAGGCGGTTTGCTGCCTGCTTGCACTTGCCGTCGGAATCACAGCCGAACCGGTTCAGGCGAAATCTTTCTTTACGTCCCGCCGGACGTTCGGCGTTCTGTTTCTGGGCGGGAGCGCGGTCATGGCCAAGAAGGCCGTCGATTTCCGCAGGGACGCCGACAGGACCTACGATGCCTATAAGCTCGCCCGTACATCGGAAGAGGCGGAACGCCTGTATGACCGAACGGGCGACTACGATACAAAGAGCAAAATGAGTGTCGGACTCTCTGTCGTTCTGTTGGCCAGCGGTTTGCGACTGATACTCTCAAGCGGTGTCGATGAGGACCCCTCGAAGGTCCGTCGGAAGCGGAAGTTCAACGTGGACCTGACGAGCGACGTCAACAAGCGAACGGTCAGGGTTGCCGTACAACGACATTTTTAATGGTGGAGACCAGGAAGCTGTTTTGAAATTCCAGGTGAGTTCCCGAGCGCGATCAAAAAGTGGCGGTTATGAGGCGCGGGGGGCGCGTAGCGCCGCCGGAATTTTCGTGCATTAAGGAGAGATTTATGGCGCGTTGGAAAATCAGCCCACGCCGACTGGGGGCGTGGGGCATGCTGGCCGTTGTGCTGCTGGGAACCGGTCGCTGCGGAAGGGAGCGGGAGAATCCGGTCGATCCGAATTTCCCGGGAGGCGGGGCGCTGCAGCCGCCTGGAAACATCCGGGCGCAGGGAGACATCGGTCGCATTCTGTTAACCTGGGACGCCGTAAGAGTCGACGACCTGGCGGGGTACGGAGTCTGGCGTGCCACGTCGGCCACGGGCGACTATACCCGGTTGCGCGGCGAGTCGAACGATGCGAATGTAACCACCGGTCGAACGGTCTTTGTCGACTCCACGATGGACGCTTCGGCTTCGATGGTATATTTCTACAGGATCACCACGGTGGATGCCAACGGACAATCCAGCGAACGGTCCGCCTTCGTCAGTGCCGAAGTGCGCGAAGACAAAAGGCCTCCGGGTGCTCCGTTGAATCTTTCTGCCGTCCAAGACGAAGTCACCGGCCACGTGGTTCTGTCCTGGGATGCGCCCAAAGCGGACGAGGGTAATGAGGACCTGACGGGTCTGGACGGTTATCGGGTTTTCAGGGCGAAGGAAACCGAAGACGCATTTGTTCTGATTGCTGCGGTTTCCGCCGCACGGACCGTCTTTACGGACACAACGCGCCTGGAATCCGAAGTCCGGTATTTCTATCAGATTTCCGCCATCGACAGGTTCCGGAACGAGAGCGCGCGTTCCCGCTCAGCCTCGGTCAACACACCGGAAACCACCGTCGCCGCGCCGGCGGGCCTGCGCACTGTCAGCAAGGTCGGCAAGATAGAGTTGCATTGGAATCCTTCGGACGAAGAAAATCTCCTGGGTTATCTGGTTCTGCGGTCAACGTCCACCCAGGCGCCATTTGTGCCCGTGTCGTCGAATTCCCCTTTTACCACGGCTCAGACCATGTATTCGGATTCGGACGTGCAGGTCGACGTGGTTTACTTCTACCGCATCCAGGCAGTCGTACGGGATCCCGAAGGCGGCGTTGTCGTCGGCGAAGCTTCGCCCTTTGTCGACGGGCAGGCCGAGGCGGATGAATCGCCGCCCGCAGCGCCGACGAACTTGAGCGTCAGCCTGGATGACGACGATGCCGGCGTTGTTCTGCTGAATTGGGCGGCCCCGACGAGGGATAACGGCGGCGAAGAGTTGACCGGCCTGTCCCACTATCGGGTCTTCCGATCCAAAGAGACGGCCGGTTCCTTTGTGGAATTGGCGCAGGTTGCTGGATCCGAGACCACGTTCCGGGATACATCCGTTGAGCCGCTGACGGTGTATTATTACACCGTGGCCGCGGTTGACCCTGCGAAGAACAGCGGTCCAAGGTCCGCGCCGTTGTCCGTCAACACACCGGGTCTCGCGACCCCTGTCGGGGTCAGGGCAATTGCCGGCAAGGCCAAGATTACACTGGCCTGGACGCCGAATTCGGAGTCGCAGCTGAGCGGCTATGAAGTGTTGCGCTACAGCGACCCGCTGCAGCCTGAAGTTTTCTCCAGGTTCAACACGCCGTGGCCGGCCTACGTGGATACGCCCCTGGTCGGCGGCGAGACCCATGCGTATCGCGTGCGCGCACTGGGATCGGGCGGGCTTGAGAGCAGACTGTCGGATTTCGTACTGGCGACCGTGTTGGCAGACGATCTGGCGCCCGCTCCGCCTGAATTCCTGTACGCCAAACTGTCTGGCAATACGGACATTGAGGTGAGTTGGCGCGCTTCAACAACCGATGAGGACGGTTCGGAGCAGACAGGCCTGCATCAGTACAGGATTTACAGGTCGGAAGGTACAGGTTCGGCCGGATTCAGGTGGCTGGCGACCGTCGACTCGACAACTTTGAGCTACGTAGACGAAGACCTGGAGACGTCCACCACGTACAGTTACCAGGTACGTGCGATCGACGCCAATGGTAACGAGAGTGAAGCTTCCAGGACGGTATCGTTGCAGACCGGTCCTGATAGCCGAATTGGCAGACCGACCAACGTCGCCGCGGTTGTGCGTAGTCTTCCGGATGAAGGCACCGTCGTGATCGTCACATGGAGGGCGCCCCCGGGCATTACGCGCTTCAGGGTAAATCGCCAGCGCGTGGGTGCGTATTCGAACAACACTTTCGAAATCGTGTCATACCAGTTGAGTGACACCAAGTACATCGACACCAACGTCGAATCGGGCAATACGTACATCTATCAAGTGGTTTCCGTGAGAGGTGACGACATCAGCAGTCCGTCCGACCGTGTGGTTGTGGCCGTTCCGTAGAACTTCCGGTCGTCATACCAGTTGGCAAACGGCAGAGCGCAGTCCCGTGCGGCGCTCTGCCGTTTTGTTGTGCGGGCGAGGGTTCATGAATGGGCGGATTCTCGCCCTGTGAGGGCCAGTGGTCTGCTATACCTGTACAGCGACGGCAAGATGTCGCGCGGCGTGCGTCAGTCCGTACGCATTCTGTCCGTTAGGACCCGACAACCCGGCGCCTGTTACGGCATGCGCATTTCCCCCGATCGGCCGCTTAGTTTCTGCAAAGATGAGACTTGCATCATTTCCTTACGCCTGATCGCGTCTCCGGTACGCGGTCTGCATAGCACCAGGAGTCCGTTGGCTGGGTTCCCAGGAAAATATGGAGGATCGTCTATGCAGCACGTGCTTCTGGTGGATGGCGACAAGCAATTCCGGGAGGAAATGAAAGACCGCCTGACGCGGCGGGGGGTTCGTGTGGCTTGCGCGGGAACCGCGCGCGAAGGCTTGAGGTTGTACAGGCGCGGCCGCCCCGGATGTGTGTTCGCCGAGGCCGAACTCCCGGACGGTGACGGATTTCCGGTTCTCGAGGAAGCGCATCAGCACACGCCTGTGGTGATGGTTAGCGAGGGGTTTTCGCCGGGCCAGGTTTTCTCGGCCATCTCGGGCGGCGCGTACGACTGTTTGTCCAAGCCGGTGGATGACCCGACGCTTGACGGGCTGCTCTACCGTCTGAGCAGGGAGAGGAACCCGGCGCCGGCGGATTCCGGACCGGGCGAGCACGTCCCCGATGTCGACGACGTTATGGTTGTCGGACGTTCCCAGAAGATGATCGAGGCGCTAAAGACGGTTGCCGCGGTCGCGCGCACGCTGACAACCGTTCTTGTCTGCGGGGAAAGCGGCACCGGTAAGGAATTGATGGCCAGGGAAATACACCGCGCGTCGGGCAGAACGGGGGCATTCGTGGCCGTCAATTGCGTGGCCGTGATGGAGAGCCTTACCGAGAGCGAACTGTTCGGACACGAGCGGGGCGCTTTCACGGGCGCGGCCGGACGTCGCGCGGGTTGCTTTGAGCAGGCAAGCCACGGCACCCTGTTCCTGGATGAAATCGGTGACGCGCTTCCGACGTTTCAGGCGAAGCTGCTGCGTGTGCTGGATCACGTTGAATTCGTTCGCGTGGGCGGGCAGGAATCAATCCGTCCCGACGTTCGGGTCGTGGCCGCCACGAATGCCGATCTCGAGCATCTGGTCGCGAAGGGGACGTTCAGGGCGGACCTATATTACAGACTCAGCGAGGTCACTGTACAGTTGCCGCCGCTTCGTGATCGTCTGTCGGATATCCCCGTGCTCACGAGGCGCATACTCGTCGAGATCCGGCGCCGGACGGGTCGAAGCATTGCAGGCATATCTCAGGAAGCCATGCATCGGCTGATGGTCTATCAGTGGCCGGGCAACGTCAGGGAACTGCAGAACGTGCTGGTCCGGGCGGCGCTTCATTGCCGGGGACGGACGATCCATATCAATCACCTGAAGGGTCTGATCCGCGACGGGTCGGACGAGACCGACGAATCGCTGACCCTGGCGGACGTGGAACGCAGGCATATCGAGCAGGTGCTGAATGCAACGGGCTGGAACCGCGGCATGGCTTGCGACATTCTGGGCGTATCCCGTCCGACGCTCCGGAGAAAGATCAGGGACTATGGGCTTCTCGGAGGATGAGCGAGTCCAACCGCCGAACGGCGAGCGTCCGGGTCCGCGGGCTCTCAAGCCGGACGGACGCGCTTGACTTCCCGCGGGCCGAAGTGCATAATTAGCCTTAATTCCACAAAACCGCAATGCGGTGCCGCGACGAAACCTTTCGAAGTGGGCCGAAAAGGTCGTCCGGAAGGACATTTTTTCCGTTTACGTCCAGTGACCTGAAGGATCATAGAAATCAGCAGTTAAATCGCCTTTATTCACTTGCACATATTCGAATTAACGTCCCCGAATAATGACGAATCAAGGTTAGACCGTCTTGTCGCGAGGATTCTTCGAACACGAACCCGGGCGCTCGTTTTCATGTCTCCGGGACAGATCATCGGTCTGGAGGACGGATGGGATATCTGGTCGACCTGGAGTGTACCCGTTGCGGAAGGACCCATGAAAGTCAAAGACTCTGGAATCTGAGCGCTTGCTGCGAGGCGCCGCTTTTTGCCAGGTACGATCTGGAGAAAGCGTCGAGATCCGTCAATAGAGCGGATCTGGCGGGACGGGAGGCGACAATGTGGCGGTACGAGGAGGTCCTGCCCGTGGAACACGCCGCGTACCGCGTAAGCCTGGGCGAGGGGTTCACACCGCTGCTGAAGGTCGAGGCCCTGGGAAGCCGGATCGGTTTGCGCGACCTGTACGTTAAGGATGAGGGGGTCAATCCAACCGGCTCGTTCAAGGCGCGCGGGCTGTCGGCGGCGATTTCCAGGGCGGCGGAGCTGGGGGCGGCGGCAGTGGCCATTCCGTCCGCAGGGAACGCAGGCGGCGCAACCGCAGCCTACGCGGCGCGTGCGGGACTGCCCGCATATGTCTTCATGCCGGTGGATGTTCCGGCGGCGAACACGGTGGAATGCGAGCGCCTGGGCGCGCACGTGACGCTTGTGAACGGGTTGATTACGGATTGCGGGAGGATGGTGGCCGATCGCAAGGCCGATGAGGGTTGGTTCGACGTCTCAACGCTCAAAGAGCCGTATCGGGTGGAAGGGAAAAAGACGATGGGTTATGAACTTGCCGAGCAGCTGGGCTGGGAATTGCCGGACGTCGTTCTGTACCCCACCGGTGGCGGCACGGGTCTGATCGGCATGTGGAAGGCGTTTGACGAAATGGAAGCCATGGGGTGGATCGGCGCGGCTCGTCCCAGGATGGTGGCGGTTCAGGCCGCCGGCTGTGCGCCCATCGTCAGGGCATACGAGGCCGGCGCCGAGTCGGCCGAAACCTGGGACGGCGCGGAAACCGTCGCGTCCGGACTGCGGGTTCCGGGCGCCGTGGGCGACTTTCTGATGCTTCGGGCCATCCGGGAAAGCAACGGCACGGCCGTTGCCGTCACCGATGACGCGTTGTTGGGGTGCGTCGAGGAAATGGCTTCGTCGACCGGTATCTTCCCGGCCCCGGAAGGTGCGGCGACGCTTGCCGGGCTGAAACAGCTCGTCTCGGACGGGTGGGTAACCCCTGCGGACCGGGTGGTACTCTTCAATACCGGAACCGGGTTGAAATATATCGAGGCCATTGAGTCGTTTGAAGAACTTCCCCGGACGCGGATCGGATGAGTGTTCGTGGCGAGTCGCGCCGTCCGCACCCGTCGACCGGATTGAACCACGGCGAAATCGCAGGACAGGAGGCGCTCACGCGATGAAGAAGAGGACGATCGGAAAATTCCAGAGTTTCGTTCTCGAGGCAGACGACACGGTCGTGCTGATGGGTAACCTGAAGGCCCATGCGGACTTCCTGGCGCGTCTCGGATTCAGCCGGCACCCCGAAACCGGCGAGTTTATCGGAACGGGCGCCAATCTTTACGCCATGGCGCCAGACGATTTCTACGATCGGTTCAGTGCGCGCACGGGCGCGGACCCGGAACTGACCGCGCAGGCTCACGACGGCGAGGATTTCTACCAGATCGACGGGTTGCCGCTGGCCGCGGCCCATGCCGACGGCGAGCCGTATATCGAGGCAATTACGGCCGTGGATATCGAGACCCGGGTGTATATCGAGCAGGGAGTGGCGAACTTCAGGGTCGGGTAGGCGCGTACCTGTTACGCATTCAGGTATTCGAGCGCAAGCGCTGCTGCCCGGTATCCGCTTTCCACCGCGCTTTCGACGGTGGCCGGCAGGCCGGTGTCAGTCCAATCTCCCGCAATGTAGAGCCCGGGGGTCGTCGTGCGGTTGGGTGGGGGTGACTGGCCACCGGGAAGGGCGAAAGTGGCCTGTCGTTCACGAACAACCAGATGGTGCTCCAGCTGGTTTTGTCTCGTTGCGGGAAGAACGTCGTGCAGTTCCTCCAGCGCAATCTCCACAAGTCTATCGTCCGGCTGGTCCACCAGCCGATCCGCGGCGCTTGCAACCAGGGTTACGTGCCCCGGCGACGCCCTGTCACGACCGTCGTAGAGCATCGGTTTGTTGAATATCCAGTCCAGGCGTCCCGAGAGCAGGCCGACGAAAGGCCTGTCGAGAACGGGCTCCTCGAACCAGAGATTGACCGAAAGGATCGGAGAAGGATAGAAGGTATTCAAGCGGGCCTTGAGATCTTCGAAGCCTGCCGGAAGGAGGCGGGCAAGTGCGGGCGGGGTGATTGCGCAGATTGCGGCATCCGCCGTCAATACCGCGCCCGATCTCAGCCGGATTTCGATCTTTCCGACGTCGGGAATGTTCAGTGCCGCAACGGCATCGCCCACGCGACACCTGCCGCCGCGCCGCTGGATGAAGCTCCTGGCCGCCCCCGTATACATCGCGCTGAGTCCGACGCCCGCATAGCCCATCAGGTTCGAATCCCTGCCCCCGAGAAACGCCGATTTCAGTACGGACGTCAGGTGGCGGGCCGGGGCCGCATCCGGTTGCTGATTCAGCGCGGAGACGCACAGCGGATCCCAGAACGCACGTCGAATGGCTGGCGATTGCCTGCACGCCGCCAGCCAGTCGTTCACAGTAAGGCCCGGCGACGTCGGTTCGTTGAGGGCCGATCTGATGTGGCGCAGCCGGAGGACGTCCCCCGTGCCAACCGGCCTGTAACGCATAAAGCCGGCCAGCAGATTGAGGGGAGGCGGCAGTCGCCGGGGAAACGACAGGACGGTGGGCCCCGTGCCGGGTTGGGCAAAGTCCAGACGGAACTCGTCCTGAAAACGCAAACGGTCCGCGGTCCCGATGGTCTCCAGAAATTCCCGGGTCTTGAAGTAACAGTTCATGAAGAGATGCTGGCCGTTATCCACCGTATCGCCCGTTGCGCGATCGGTGAACGAATACGCCCGCCCGCCCAGGTGTTTTCTGCGTTCGAACAGGCTGACGTCGCACGCGCCGTGCGCCGCGAGGCGAACACCCGCGGCCAGACCGGCAAAGCCGCCGCCGATGACGATCACGCGGCTCATATCGGCTTCTCGTGCGTTCCGACCCGGCTGCGAAGACAGAAGTCCAGTGCGATGCCCAGCTTTTTCAGGTTGTTCACGCGAATCGGGTATTTGTAAACGTTGTAATTGACAGCTTCGATGCGGCTGAGAAGGCGGCTGTAGATGCATCCCATTATTTCCGCCGGAAAGAGGCTTCGCCGATCTTCCTCGGGCAGACATTCCGCCGCTTTCCTGTAATAGCCCCATGCCCGCCGGCACTGGTATTCCATCAGGTTGCGAAACCCGGAAGTGGAGACCCCGGCGAAAAGGTCTCTTTCCGTGTAGTCGAATCGTCTCAGATCTTCCAGCGGCAGATAAATGCGATCACTCATCGCGTCGGATTTAATGTCCCGAAGGATGTTGGTGAGTTGGAGAGCGATCCCGAGGTTGACCGCGTAGTCCTGAGACGCCCGTTTGGTGTATCCGAAGATTTCAATGCAGATGAGACCGACGATGGAGGCGACGCGGTAACAATATTCGTACAATTCGCCGAAGGTCTGGTAGCGGTTTTTGACAAGGTCCATCTCTACGCCGTCGATCAGCTCGAGGAAGTGTTCCTTCGGGATATTGAAATGCTTCAGGGCTTTGTGAAGGTTGGCGGTAATCGGGTGCTGCGGTTCGCCGTCGAAGCAGGCTTGGGTTTCGGCGCGCCAGCTCGACAGGTTTCGGGCTGCGGATTCCCGGGAAGGCGCGTCGTCGACCAGGTCGTCGGTGTGGCGGCTGAAGGCGTACGTGGCAATGATGGCGTCACGCTTGGTTCTGGGCAGGAAAACGAACGCGTAGTAAAAGTTACTCTGCGCCTTGCGCACGAGCGCCGAGGTGTAGGATCTGATATTCATACGGCAGGCGAACGGGAATCGCGGCTCCGTCGCGGATTCCAGAATAGGGCGTGGAAAAACAGACCGACAATATCCCTTTTTTCAATGGTCGGGCGTGGACGGAAAATGTCGTAGTCATTGGCGCGGATTTTGTCGAGGATCTTCAAGCCGCCCAGGCAGGTCAGCCGGAGTTCGTATTTGAGCCGGCCGGATACGAGGTCCGGCAGTTCGGACCCCTTCTCGAACAGGGTTCTGGTGCGGTCGACCTCACAGGCCATCAGGGCTTTGAAGCCGTCCGTGAGCCGCTGTCGGGCCAGGTCGCTCTCTGTGACGCCGAACCGGTCCATGTCGTCCTGGGGCAGGTAGATGCGCCCGCGGCAGAAGTCGATTGCAGCGTCCTGCCAGAAGTTGGCCAGCTGGAGTGCCGTACAGATCAAGTCTGAATGATACCGCCGGCGTTCGTCCGAATGGGAAAACAGATGCAGAATGAGGCGACCCACCGGCGCTGCGGAGTACCGGCAGTAGGCCAGCAGATGGTTGAACGTCCGGTGCCTGTTCGTGATCACGTCCATCTTGAACGCATGGAGCAGATCGTGCAGATGTTGGCGGGGGATCCGCTGCGAACGGATCGTCTCGCCCAGGGCCGTCAGAATTGGGCCTTCCGGTGAATCCGTACACCTGGCGAGCTTCGCGTCCCAGTCGTCCAGCCGCCGTGTGCGTTCGACAGGGTCCAGGCCGGGTTCGTCGGCCCAGTCGTCGGCCGTGCGCGCAAAGGCATAGATGCTGTAGACATGCGGTCGTATCCTGGCGGGGATGAGGCGGGAACCCACCGGAAAATTCTCGTAGTGGCTTCGTGTCAACGACTCGCAATAGGCGAAGGCGTCCGCGAGTGACGCACTTGAATTTGCGCGCGTCTGTGAGGCCGCTCGTCCGGTATCGGGTTCCATGCAAAAAAGATAATTGAAATGATTCGACTCCGCCAGCCCTTGTATCCGAGAAGAAGCGGGTTCTGACGGTATGCTTTTGGCAAAGGGGACTCCTGAATGAACGAACGAACGCGCGCGTCCACACGGCCTCGGGTGATACCACCGGCAAGAGATGACGAGAAGCAACACCAGGTCCACGTCTATTTCGGGTACGGCAAGGGGAAGACGACGTGTTGTGTGGGGTTGGCAATCCGTGTCCTGGGCGCCGGCGGGCGAGTCGCACTCGTACAGTTCGACAAGGGGTACGACGGAGAAGACGAACATTACTCGGAGCGGCACGTGTTGCGGGAACTGGACGGCGTCGAGTTGCATCCCACGGGATGTGAGCGCATGATGCCGGACGGGACGTTTCGATTCGGCGCGGAGCCGCAGGACATTGCGGAGGCCCGGCGCGGGCTCGGCATCGCCCGGGAGCGGCTGCTGGACGGCACGCTGGATCTGCTGATTCTGGACGAGGTCCTGGCCGCAGTCGCCTATGGACTGCTGCAGCGGCCGGACGTGATGGGTCTTCTGGACCTGTACGACGAAGACCGCCGGTGCGAACTGGTGCTTTCAGGGCACAAGGTCTGGGACGCGCTCGTCGCCCGTGTTGATCTGGCGACCGAGATGCGCAAGGTGAAGCACTACTACGCGAAAGGGGTTCCCGCAAGGAAGGGAATCGAATTCTAGTGTGCTGAGGGGTGGCCACGAGAGCCGCAACCGGTGTGCATCCGTTGCCGGCAACGGGTCCCTGGGAGGCTCGAAGGAATGCCGGTCGCCGGCGGCAGAGAGGCTTTTTTGTGCCGAGGGTATCGGGAAAGTATTTGTTTCACGCTGCCTGCGCATTTATCTTGGGGCCGTTTCGAATTCTGCGTTGTGGTCCAGAAAAAAGACCCCCGGATCTATGTTCCTGAGGTCTTTTTTTGGATAGAATCAGGCGATCCGTTCAATCGTCGCCCGGCGCTCGAACCTCGAGCCGTTCAAAGCGGTTCACGCGTTCCACGACCCCCTGAATCCGGTTCCCTTCAGCCCTGCGCGAGGATCCGGTGCCGATTGTCCAGAATTGGAGTGATACCCGCGAATGCTGGACAACAATCTCATTCCCGACAGCCGGGTCGGGATCATCGGAACTGCCGCGCCCGACGTCGCGTCCCTCTGGGACGGCAACATGGAAACCGCGGTAAAATGGCCGTCTGTGTCCGGAGAATGTGGGTTCGAGGTCCGGTTCGACGGCCATTTCGATTGTCAGGCGGTGGTGCTGAGGTGGCAGGCGATGCCCGCGGACTACGATGTCGCCGTCCGCACGTCACATACGTGGCAGGCGGTGGATGCGGTTCGAAACAACGTGGTACTCGGGCCCAGGGTGAAACTGCATCTGCTCGAAGATGTCCGGACCGACGGGCTGCGGGTCCGGATATTGCAACCCGTAGGCGAAGACCTGCACGGCAGAAAGGCAGACCCGGGCGGAGCTGTCGCTCTGTACGGGGTGGAGGCGTATGCCGCGAATCGTCTACCGGCATATATCCAGTCATTTCTGGATCGGGACTCCCCGGGTCTGGTGACCATCCAGGACGGACGGTCGCGGCGCTGCCGCGAGACGCCGGACCCTTCCCTGTTGGATGCCTCGGTCCCCATCTGGGAGCCCATCCCGAAGCGGCTTTACAACGGGCAGCAGACAGGGCGGGAGGTCAACGAAAAGGATTCCGCGAGACGCGCGGCGCTTCAGGGTTGCGCCAATGCCTTTGCAACAACGGGCGACCCGCGGTATGCCTTGAAGGCGCGGGAGGGTTTGCTGGCAAACATAGCCCATTATGACCGGTACCAGTCGTTCCGGTTCACCGGAATAGACTGGAAAGCCGTCACCTTCCAGGATCCGGCGTATAACCTGAGGGAGATGATGGGGGCGTACGACCTGCTCGTCGGGTCACCGCACCTTGGGTTTACGGATCGACTGCGTTTCCTGTTTTTTCTGTTGGATCTTGGCGAGTTCCAGTACCTGGCGATGAGGGACCGGTTCGTCGCGCGCGAGAACTGGGCCTCCTGTTCTCTGGCAGAGATGGTCTTTCTGGCGTACTATCTGCAGGGCTTTCCGGAGGCGCGCCGATGGCTGAAGTTGGCCGATGAGCTGTACGGGTCCTGTTTCGAGCCCTTCCTGGACGATGGATACTGGTGGGAATGTTCGCCTTCGCACACGGTTTACATGATCCGGGGGATGTGCAGGTACGCGCTGGGCAGGCATCTGTTGGGAGACCCGATGTGGTCGAAAGCGTACAACGGGAAGTCGCTGGAGTACGTTCTCGAGGCGTTGTGCAAGACCATGACACCCTTTGGGGAGATCCCATCCATCAACGACTCCAACGGGAACGACGGCCGTCTGCTGACGGACTATCCGGAACTCCGGGTACCGCTTTACCTGATCGGGCGCGGGGACCTGTTGCGGATGGCGGGGGACACCGGGCCGGCGCCGTCCATGCGCGGGGTAGCGATCAAGCCCGTCCGGCAGGAGGATCCTCCCTATTCCTCGGCGATGTTGCCCGACGCCGGGCTGGCGGTGATGCGCGACGGGTGGACCCGGGAAGACGCGTATCTGATTCTCGATTTCGGGCCTCACGGAGGCGGACACGGGCACCCCGACAAGCTGAGCTTCGTGATGTTCGCCAACGGGCACCACTGGATTCCGGACGCATCGAATTCGCCGCATTACAGCATCTTCCCGGAGCAGCACACTTGGCACAAGCAGACCATTTCGCACAATACCGTGCTGGTGAATGACCGGAGCCAGAACGAGTGCACCGGTCAACTGGTATTCTGGCACACCGATGGCGACATCGATATCGTCAGCGCGAATCATAGCGAAGGCTACGAAGGCGTCGTGCACCGCCGTACAATCGTCCATCCGCGGCGTGGATATTTTCTCATCCACGACGTACTCGATACCGAAGGCGACGGATTCGACCTGGACTGGCTGTTGCACGTCAATGGCGAGGTCGAATCGCAGGCGTCCGGCCGGGTGTGCTTCCGAAACGGGAATGGAAATCAACGGCTGTTGTGGCTTTCTGAAGATATCGGATCCGCGCCTCTGCCCGTTCACCGCGGCCTGTGCGGCGGATTTCGGAAGCGGGCCTGGAAAGGCCGGGGGTACCCGCCCAAAGGGGGGCCGGGCTGGGTCTATATTCCGTATTTCCGCCTGCCGAAGCGGATTGAGCCGGGCGGCGGACGCGCCGAGTATTTCTGCGTTCTGTATCCATTTGCCGGACACGTACCGGACGTGGTCGTCGACCGCGTCGTCGACGGGCAGGGGCGGGCGTCCGGAATCAGAATCGCCCACGAAGGCATAGTGGATGTCTACGCCGGCGCCGCGCCAGGCTACGACGCCGGACGGCATGGCGCCTTTATGTGCGGCGATATAACCGGACGTTCCAGAGCCGTATTCGAGCGGCGGGCCGAGACAGGCGCGGTCTATCGCAAGGAATGCGACTGATCGCCCGGCGGGCTTCGGGGTACGCTCGGAGGTGTTCCGAAGGGCAAAGCGCCGGTTTGGCCCGGGAGGGGCCGGCCGCGGGAGAGGAGGATGTGCGTTTTGGACAGCGAACACGTTTTTGCAGGGCTGGACGGCCGGCAGCGGCCCGGAAAGCCCCGCGATACAGGGTTGACCATGATGGTGGACTGGGGTCTTGGGTCGGGGGCGCAGTCTGATTTGATTGAGACCGCGGCCCCCTTTTTTGATTTCGCGAAGGTTGCCGTCGGCATTTCGAGGCTCCTGGCCAGCGATGTTCTCAAGACGAAAATACGTCGCTATCTGGATGCCGGAATCGAACCGTTTCCGGGGGGCCAGTACCTGGAATATGCCGAGGTTCAAGGAAAGGCGGACCTCTATCTTCCCGCTGTGGCCGCGGCCGGCTATCGCTGGGTCGAAGTGTCGGACAACCTGGCGGTGGTGAGCCACGAATGGAAGCTGAAGATGATCCGGCAGGCGGTTTCTTCATATGGACTGATGGTGTTGGGGGAAGTAGGGCAGAAGGAGGGATTGGACGCCGGCATTCCCCTCGCCGACGACGTTATGGCGAGTCTCGACGCGGGCTCTCGCATCGTTCTGCTGGAAGCGGCCGAACTGGTCGACGACGATGCCGACACGGCGAGGCAGGTGTCGCAGGCCGTGGAGGCCGCCGGTCTTGAAAACGTCATGTTCGAATTGCCGGGGCCATGGATCGCCGGGGTGAACCCGCACGACGTGCACCGGATGCGGCGCACCCTGGTGGACCGGTACGGTCGGGAGGTGAACCTGGGCAACGTGCTGCCGGACGATCTGATGACACTGGAAGCCTATCGCCGGGGACTGGGCGTAAATGCGGGGAGTGACCAATGAGACTTGTGGATGCCGGCGCCGGAATCCGGATCGACGACGAGTTTCCATGCAGCAGCGCGGGAGAGATGCGGATCTCCGGCGACAGCAGCTACGAAATCGGGTACCAGCCCGAGGAGATCCCGCAATGGTTTCAGGATCTGCTGGATGAGCTGTTCGGCGGGGCGGGGGTCCCGAAAGAATACATGGCCCACGTGCGGGTGCGAAACCAGGGCGATGCCGCGCGGCGGGTGAAGCTCCGGTTTCTGTTGAGCAGGAAGGGGTCCAACTATATGTATCCGCCGTGGTGGGTGTGGCGGCAGGAGACGGGATGGGCGTGGCTGGCGCCTGAAGATATGGACTTCCACGAGCATGAATTCATGGATGCCGGCCTGGTTGTCCATCCGGGCGAAGCCGTTCGCGTCGCTTCGGCGCCCTATGAGACGCCGGATGCGGTGCTCGAGAAGGCGCGGCGTCTGGCGGAAAGTTCCAACGTCTGGACCTGCCGGGAGATCGGGACATCCGCGGAGGGGCGAGTCCTTCCCGTTCTCGAGTCGCCGCCGCGCGAACTGAAACTCCTGGTGGACGCGACCATGCAGTCCTGCGAGCCGGTATCGTGGGGGATTATGCACGTCGCGCACTGGCTGACCCTCCCCACGGCACGCGCGCAACGGCTTCTGGAACACGTGCAGTTCTGCCTCATGCCGATGCTGAATCCGGATGGTGTGTTCGCGGGCCGCAGCGTGACCAACGCGGTTGGCGAGGTGCCCAAGTTCGGGATCAACAACCTCGTTGAAGGAAGAGGCGCTCCAAGGGAAACCGAAGCCCTCTGGAATTATCTGCTGGACACCCGGCCGGATGCGTCGATCGAGGTGCATGCCCACTTTACGCGGGAGGGGTTTACCCGGAGCATCGGCATGCACGACAAGGACTCCATGCCGCGGGAACTGCGCGAAAAAGGCGCCGTCGTCGAGGCGGCGATCGTGGAGAATTATCACGTTCCGCCCCTGGAGAACCGGCAGGTACTGATCGATCCCAGGGAGCCGGAGCTCAATGTCTACGGCGACCGCTACGTCAGCGAGCACGCGGGCACGATCCGGACGTTTCTTCAGGCTGTCCCCGATAGCATCGAATCCCATTGCGCCGACGTGAGAGAGATGACGGAGACCATCGCGAACGCCCTGATTTCGTGGAAGGCGCGCTGAATACGGCGCCGGAGAACGGCGCCGCGCCGACGAGGGAGTCTCACACCGGCTTATCACGAGGAGAGGACCATGAAAATTGGCGTGACGCAGATCATTCTGGGCCGGCTTTCGCTGGACGAAACCCTGGAACTGTGCGGAACTGCGGGTTACGAGGCCCTGGAACTGGTATTCAGCGACGGCGGCGACCCCGACGTGAATATGAGCGACGAAGAGATCCGAACGGTGCGTCGGAAATGCGATGCCGCCGGCCTGGAAATCGGCAGTTCGATCGCGCAATACCGGGATCGCGGGAACTTTCTCAGCCCGAAGTCGGGCGACCGCGAGCAGGGCGTCAGGTGTCTTGCGCGGTCCATTGAAATCGCGCACGTTCTGGGAGTCGACGCGGTACTGCTGCACCCCGGACAGCTCACAGCCGGGGGGACGTACGACCAGGCCTGGGACCTGATGCTGGGCGCAATCCGGGACCTGGCGCCGTTTGCCGAGGAGAAGGGTGTCTCGGTGGGCATTGAGAACGTATGGAACAAGTTCCTGCTGAGTCCGCGGGAGATGGCGGCGTTTGTGGATGCGGTCGGGAGCCCGCGGGTGGGCACGTACCTCGACACCGCGAATATGATGGCCTACGGCTTTCCGGAGCACTGGATTCGAGGCCTCGGGAGTCGTATCGTACGCGTGCATTTCAAGGATTTCAGCCGCGGCGAACACCGGTTCGTGGATCTCATGGACGGCGATACCGACTGGCCCGCGCTGATGGCCGAGCTGCGCGCAATCGGCTATCGCTCTCCGGTGGTCCACGAAGTATCGGGGAATCGCGAGGCGCAGATCGAGACGGCAAGGCGGATGAAGAAGATCGTGGCGATGTAATTGCAATGACGGGCGCATCGGGTGCGGGTTTGAGGATCCATTGCCCTGATGGTGAATCCGGGAGTGTTGATGGCTGAACCGGACAGGATTTCCACACGGGGTTTGGCCCGTGTGGCGAGAAACCCCGTGGATATGGCCGTGGAAGACCGTGGAACGACGGTTCGGTCGCTGATTTTCGGGCTTTGCGCGGCACTCGTCATCAGCGTTCTGGGCAACGTCGTTCGGTACATCCTCCACTCCTCGTTCATGGCGTACAGCCACATGCCGATGGGGAACCTGATCGTCTGGCTGCTGTCGATCCTGGTCTGCGCGGCGCTGGCGAAAGGGTTCGGCCGCAGGTTCGCGTTCTCCGCCAGCGAGTGGATCACGGTCTTTGCCATGGGGTTTATCGCGTCCCTTGGCCCCACCTACGGCGTGAGCGGCTACCTTGTGGGTGTCATCGTGACACCCTATTATTTCGCCACGCCCGAGAACCGGTGGGCCGAGTTTCTGCACCCGTACCTCCCGGAATGGATGATCCCGACCAACAAGGACGGGGCGATGACCTGGTTCTACGACGGGTTGCCCCAGGGCGTCCCCATTCCGTGGGAAGCCTGGACGATGCCCCTGTTCTGGTGGTTTACCTTCGTCTGTGCGGTCGCGCTGGCGTGCCTGTGCGCATCGGTGATCATCCACAGGCAGTGGTCCGAGCACGAGAAGATCGTGTTTCCGGCAATGGAACCCATCGTGGAGATGGCGGCAAACGCCGGCAAGGGCAGAGGGTGGCTCCCGGAGTTCATGGCCGGCAAGGCCTACTGGACCGGATTTGCGATCGTCTTTTTTGTATTCAGCTGGAATTTCATCGGATGGTTCAAACCGGGATTTCCCGTTTTTCCAACGGCGAGGGGTACCTGGATTCCGCTGGGGCAGGCCTTTCCGCCGCAGTGGATTTTCGTAAGCACCGTCGTCATCTGTTTTTCTTACTTCGCCAGCCTCGAGGTGTTGTTCAGTCTCTGGTTCTTCGACCTGTTGTTCATTTTCGAGGGCGGGTTCCTGAACCGGCTTGGGGTCGAGGCGATTTCACCTCACTATATGACGGGACGGTACGGCTGGCAGAC
Organism: Candidatus Latescibacterota bacterium; assembly: GCA_965203805.1. Classification (GTDB taxonomy): domain Bacteria; phylum Latescibacterota; class UBA2968; order UBA2968; genus JAAXHE01. The sequence goes on from OZ241917.1 coordinate 586,266, forward strand.
GGCGGGCGCCTTTATCGGCATCGCCTTCTGGTGGCTGCTGGTCTCCCGCACGCATCTCTGGCAGGCGTTCCGCAAGGCGGTCCGGCCCGAAAGCAGTCCGATCGACGACCGGCGCGAACTGATATCCTACCGGGCGGCGTTTATCTGGCTGGGCGTCTCAACGGTCTATACCATCGCCTGGTTGTGGCAGGCGGGAATGGACCTGAAGGTCATCTGCTTACTGATCCCCACCATGTTTCTGATTTACTTCGGCGTGGCCAAGATTCTTGCCGAGACCGGCCACATCTACATCGGATCGGCGACCAGGGGATGGGAGCTTGCTGCCGCTGCGCTGGGAGGCGCAAGCGCCGTGCCGGCGGGGACCCACGCCGTAATGTACCCGGCATCGGTGTCAATCAACCATTTTCGGGCGTACACGTTTTCGCTGGGGATGCACCTGAACCGGCTGGGAGACTTCCTCGCCGGGGGACACAGATGGTTTTTTGGAGGGGTTTTCGGCGCATTCATTGTGGGCGTGGTGGGGTCCACCCTGTTTACGATCTGGTTGGGGTACACCATCGGCGGGTACAACTTTCAGCCCAACTGGCTGATTATCCGTGCCGGCGTCGGCGGGTACCAGCGTGGCGTAAACGATATTCTCTCGCCGGAACCGACCGAGGTGGAGGACTACTGGTTCTTCCTGGCGGGTTTTGTCGCGATGATGGCGCTGAACCTGTTGCGGTACCGTTTCAGCTGGTGGCCCGTTCATCCGGTGGGGTTCGCGATCTCGGGCGCCTGGCTGACGAGGCTGACGAGCTTCACGCTGTTCCTGGCCTGGCTGGTGAAGTTCATCCTCCTGAAGCTCGTCGGCGCCGCGTTCTACAGGAAATCTCGTCCGTTTTTCATCGGCGCGCTGACGGCATATATTCTGGTCACAACGCTCGGGTTGATCGTAGACGCCGTGTTCTTCGGAAAGCAGGGACACACGCTCCACAAATGGTACTAGCAGACTCTCCGGGCAGCGGACCGCCGAATGGCGACGTGTTGCCGGGGTGAGAGACCGGACGCGGCTGCAACCGGGATTCCCTCCGAGTCTCGCATTTTCCGTGGCGTTGAATTGAGGATTTCCAATGGCTGAATCCGGTGCGGCCCTTCGGCACGCCGCGCGACAGAACATCGATGCGCCCCCAGTCGCAGAGGATCGAGGGGTCACGCTTCGATCGATCGCTTTCGGCCTGTGTCTGGCCGTGGCCGTGAGTCTCCTGGCCAACACCGTGCTTTATCTTGTTCATGGCTCGCTGATGGCGTACAGCCATATGCCCATGGGCAACCTGATATTGACCCTGCTGTCCATGGTCGTCTGTTCTGCTCTGGCCTTCCGATTCGGAAGGTCTTTTGTGTTTTCCCGAACGGAGTGGCTCACCATTTTTGCCATGGGTTTCGTGAGTTCGCTCGGTCCCACGTACGGCGTGAGCGGGTACCTGGTGGGCGTGATCGTGTCCCCGTACTATTTTGCCACGCCCGAGAACCGATGGTCGGAGTTCCTGCATCCGTATCTTCCGGAATTCATCTTTCCCCAGAACAGGAAAGGAGAGATGAGCTGGTTCTACAACGGGCTGCCGCCCGACGCGGCCGTCCCCTGGGAGACCTGGGCGGGGCCGCTGTTCTGGTGGTTCACGTTTATCGCGGCGGTGGCATTCGCGTGTTTCTGCGCGTCCATCATCATTCACCGCCAGTGGTCGGAGTATGAAAAGCTCGTCTATCCGGCCATGGAGCCGATCGTGGAAATCGCGTCCCGTAGTGGCTCGGGGAAGCGGTGGCTGCCGGAGCTGATGCAGGGGCGGATGTTCTGGGCGGGGTTTTCGGTCAGCGCGTTCATCTACTGCTGGAACATGATCGGCTGGTTTTTCCCGGCATTTCCGAGTTTTCGGATGACGCCGGGCTGGTACCTTCCTCTCGCGAGGGACTTTCCAGCCCTGTGGATTTCTTTCAATACGTTCGTGATCTGCTTTGCGTATTTTGCCAGCCTCGAAGTCCTGTTCAGTCTCTGGTTCTTCGACCTTTTCTTTGTGGTCGAGTCGGGTATCCTGACCCGATTGGGAATGCCGTCGTGGCATTCCTACCGGTCCGCGGGGCCGTACACGTGGCAGACCGCGGGCGCCTTCGTATGCCTTGCTGTTTTCTGGATACTGATTTCGAGGCGTCATCTGAAGGATGCGTTTCTGAAAGCGCTGAATCCACGCAGCGAACATATAGACGACAGCCGCGAACTCATCTCCTACCGTGCGGCGTTCCTGGGTCTGGGTATCGCGTGCTGTTACGCCGTTGCCTGGCTCTGGAATGCCGGTATGGATAGCGGAGTAATCGCCCTGACCATACCGACGATGTTTCTGGTCTATCTGGCAATGGGTAAGATTCTTGCGGACTCGGGGCTGGTTTTTCTGAGCTCGCCGACGTCGGCCCGAAATCTCGTGCAGGCAGCATTCGGAGGCCCCAGGGGCATACCGGCGGCGACCCACGCGCTATACTATCCGACCGCGGTGGCGCTGAGTCATTTCAAGGGAACCATTTTCACGTTCGGCATGCATGCCAACCGGCTGGGAGACTTTGTCGCAGGCAACAAGAGACGGTTGTTCTGGTCGGTATGCGCCGCGTTTCTCGTGGGGCTGGTTGCATCCACGCTATACGTGGTCTGGCTCGGGTACACCGTTGGCGGCTACAATTTCGAGCCGAACTGGCTTGTGACACGGGCCGGACACCGGGGTTTCCAGGGGGCGGTCAGCGACATCATTTCGCCCAAGCCGATGCAATCCAGCGAGTATGTGTTCTTCGTTGTCGGGGCGTTGGCCATGGGGATCATCACGTTTATGCGTTACCGTTTCGCGTGGTGGCCTTTTCATCCCATCGGCTTTGCGCTCTCAGGGTCCGCGCTTTCGCACCTGACCGGGTTTACGATTTTTCTGGCGTGGAGCCTGAAGGCGATTCTGCTGAGATTCTTCGGAGCCGCGTTTTACCGGCGCTCACGCCCGTTTTTTATCGGGCTCCTTATCGGATACGTATTTGCGATCGCGCTGGGGCTCGTGCTGGATGCCGTCTGGTTCATGCCCCAGGGCCACCGAATTCACGTATATTGAGCGTCTGGGAATTAACCTCAATTTGAAAAAAGAAAACCGAAAATTGGCCACAAAAAGCACAAAAGGCATCCGTGCAAAGCGGCGTGTGCGGTAACGCGGTGACCCTGCAGTTATTTTCTCACCGGGCCGAAAAGGTCGTCCGGAGGGACATTTTTTCCGTTCACGTCCAGTGACCTGAAGGATCATGGAAATCAGCAGTTAAATCGCCTTTATTCACTTGCACATTTTCGAATTAACGTCCCCGCATAATGACGAATCAAGGTTAATCGTCGGTACGTTAACCCGTGCATTACAACGGATTATTGGTCAGATAGAGGAGCGATCATATGCCAAGTGGTCTTCGCAAGTTGGCGGCGAAAGATGGCGCCGGGAGGATCGTCGTCATCGAGGAACCGATTCCACAACCTGAGCCCGGCCAGGTCCAGGTTGAGGTCCGGGCGAGTTTTGTGAGTCCGGGTACGGAACTGGGCGCCGTGAAGAGGATTCGCGAGAATCCCGGTGGCGGCCCCGCCCGCCCGTTCGGGTATTCGAATGCCGGCGTGGTCGTTGGACAGGGCGAGGGTTGTGAAGATATACCCATGGGAACCCGGGTGGCCTGCATGGGCGGTGGCTATGCACTGCACGCGACTCACGCCTGCGTGCCCAGGAATATGGCCGTTCCCATGCCCGATTCCGTGCACTTCGAGGACGCGTCGTCCGTTCATCTGGTCGCAACCGCGCTGAACGCGGTCCGCCGGGCCGAGTTGACCCTGGGCGAATACGTCGCGGTTGTGGGCCTGGGGCCCGTGGGACAGTTTTCCTGCCAGTGGGCCCGGCTCGCCGGGTGTCATACGCTCGCGCTGGACCGGTTGCCCATGCGCCTTGCGGTTGCAGGAAAGACCGGCGCGGACCGGACGGTGAACGCTGGAGACGAGGATGCTGTGGCCTCGGCCGCGGAGTTTACGAGAGGATACGGTGTGGACGCCGGCATTCTCGCGTTCGGTGGAGACGGCACCGGGGCTTTCAAAATGCTCGCGGCGATGATGAAGCGCGCGCCCGATACACACCAGATGGGCCGGATCACGATCGTGGGCGGCGCGAAGATCGAGCATGTATTCGCATCCGGCCTGGGCAACCTGGACGTTCGGAGCGCGGCGCGGACGGGCCCCGGATATCACGATGAAGCCTGGGAACACGGACGGGACTATCCGCCCGTATTCATGCAATGGACCACGCGGCGGAACCTGGAGGAGTGTCTGGTGTTCATGGCTTCCGGCGGGATGCTGGTCGAGCCGCTGATCACCCACCGGGTAGCGCTCGATGACGCGCCGGAGGCGTGTGAGGCGCTGATTCAGCGGCCCAATGAGGCGCTGGGGGTCGTGCTGCTGCCTTAAACTTTATCCGTTGGCAGGAAAACACGAATCGTAACGGGAGTTGCGCATGGCTGGAAAACAGTATCGAGGCGGCGCGATCGGCAGGACGGGCCGGGGCGGCTACGGACATGGACTGCATCTGGGCCTGGCGGCAGCGGACGCAGTGGATCTGGTGGCTGTGGCGGATCCGGACGCGCAGGGGCGGCGGGAAGTCGCGGACGCGGCAGGCGCCGAACGCACCTATGGAGATTATCGGGAGATGCTGGAGAAAGAAGCGCTGGACATCGTCACCGTGGGACCCCGCTGGGTGGATTGCCATGAAGAGATGGTGCTGGCGTGTGTCGCGGCAGGCTGCCACGTCTATTGCGAGAAACCGATGGCCGGCACGCTCGAATCGGCGGATCGGATGGTGTCCGCGGCGCAAAGGGCGGGCGTCAAGCTGGCCGTTGCGCATCAGGGCGTCTATCTGCCCCAGGTCCAGGCCGTGAAGCGGCTGCTGGACGATGGCGGCATCGGACCGCTGCAGGCGATTTACGCAACCGGCAAGCAGGACCATCGAGGCGGAGGTGAGGATATGATGGTCCTGGGGACGCATCTGTTCAACCTGATGCGGTTCCTGGGGGGCGACGTGGCGTGGATGAGTGCGCAGGTCATGGTTGGAGAGCGAGAACTCCGGACGGGCGATGCCCGCGAGGCAAATGAGCCGATCGGTCTGATTGCGGGCGACCGCATACGGAGTTATTTCGCGTTTCAAAGCGGCGCCGCGGGCTTTTTCGTGTCTCGTGCCGATCAGCCCGGGAACGGAGCGTGTTTCGGCCTGGAGCTGGTGGGGAGGGACGGACGCATGATGCTGCGCGGCGGCGCGCCGACCGTCATTGCCGCTTATCCGTTCAGCGTCTGGCTTCCGGAGGACGGGTCGCGCGCCTGGGAAGTTCTGGACCTGGAGACCGCGCCGCTGCCCGACGGCAACCGGCGGGCGATTCTGGATCTGATCGATGCGATCGAACACGACCGGCAGCCGCTGTCCAGCGGTGTGGATGCGGTGAAGGCCCTGGAAATGGTGCTGGGCGCCTACGCATCGCAGATCTCGTGCGGACGCGTGTCGTTTCCGATGGCCGACCGAACCCATCCGCTTGAGGGCCATGTATAGCCGGCAGCTCAAGTACGGATACTTTGGATATCCCGTTGGATTGTCGTATATTATCCGGAGTACATCGTTGCAGCAGGGGATTGCATCGATTTCCGGCCCGTTTACTCTGCACCCGGCCCCCGGGCGGAAGGTGGAATCAAGATGAATGCGAGAATCACCAGGGATATTTCAGATCGGATGCGGCCTTCGATTATGCTGGCCGCGTGGCCGGGCATGGGCAGTGTGGGCGTCGGGGCGCTGGATTACCTGCGACGGAAGCTGGACGCGGTGCCGTTCGCAGAGATCGACATGAGCGAATATTTCGCGCCGGAGGCGGTGGTTGTTGAGAAGGGACTCGCCCGCTCGTTTTCCGATCTGCCGAGCCACGTCTTCTATTACGTCGAGGAGCCCCCGCTGATCATATCCGAAAGCGAAGCGCAGATACCGGGAATGGGTGGCACGGTCCTTATGGGCCACATGCTCGACCTTGCGCAGCGGTTCAAGGTGGAAACCATCTATACGGGGGCGGCATACGCAATGCCCATCAGCCACAACGAACGCGTTCAGGTGCTCGGCGCGGCCAACCAGGAAGCGTTGCGGGACGCGCTCGGCCAATACGGCGTGGAGATCCTGCAGGAAGGACACATTGCCGGTCTGAACGGACTGTTGCTGGGTTCGGCCGGGCTGCGAAATATCCGGGCGGCCTGCCTGTTGGCGACCATGCCGATGTACGCCCAGATGATGCCGAACCCCAAGGCGTCGCGTGAGATCGTACGCGTCTGGTCGGAAATGTTGCGGCTGGACGTGAATATGTCGGAGATCGACCAGGCTGTTGAACGCATGGACGACACCATGTCCCAGATAGAAGAGAAGATCCGCACCACCTTCTCCACCATGGAACCCGAAAACGAGGATGAAATCGAACTCGAAGAAGTGGACGAGGAGCAGGTGCCTCAGGTGGTCATGGAGCGGATCGAGCGCCTCTTCGGCGAGGTCGAACACGAGACGACCAAAGAGAAGGCGGCCCTGTTGAAGCGGGAACTGGACCGGTGGAACCTGTATGGACTCTACGAAGACCGGTTTCTGGGTCTGTTCCGAAAGGACAGCGGCCCCAATCGCGGGTAACGAGGCGTACCGTCAACCCATTCGCGTTCTGAAGGTTCGAGGAACGCGGCGATACCCGGGTTTCATGGCCCGGTTCGGCAAGATCGGTCTGCCCCGCTGAATTCGCTTGTTCCCCCCGTCGTCTGATCCGCCCGCCACGTCCCAACCCCCTACAACCGTTGAATACAAGGAGACAAAAGTGTATCCGGAGCCCGTCGACAGCGCCCAGTTGAAAATAGATCTGTACAGCGATACGGCAACGAAACCCACCCGCGAAATGCGGGAGTTCATGTGCGCGGCGGAAGTCGGCGATGAGCAGCGTGGGGAAGACCCGTCGGTGAACGAACTGCAGGACATGGTGGCCGAAATGCTGGGCAAGGAAGCCGCATTGCTGCTGCCGTCGGGCACGATGTGCAACCAGATCGCCTTTGCGGTTCACTGCCGCCCCGGCGATATGGTCCTGCTGGAACGGAACGCCCACCCGTTGCATTCCGAAGCCGGCGGCGCCGCGGTTCTCGCAAGCACGACGCTATACCCGGTCGACGGCGTTAACGGGCACTTTACAGCCGAACATGTCGCGGCGGAAGTCCAGCCCGCCACCCGTTACTGGCCGGGCTTCCGGTTGGTGGCCGTGGAGCAGACCACGAACCGGCCGGGCGGCCGCGTCTGGCCCCTGGAGCAGATGCGGGAGGTCTGCGAGGCGGCACACGAGCGGAATCTGCAGACGCACATGGACGGCGCCCGTCTGTTCAATGCGGTGGTCGCGTCCGGGATATCGGCACGGGATTACGCCGTGTCGTTCGATTCTCTCTGGATCGATCTGAGCAAGGGACTCGGGGCGCCCATCGGCGGCGTTCTGGCGGGCTCCCGCGGGTTCATCGAGTCGGCATGGCAATGGAAGCAACGGATCGGCGGCGCGATGCGGCAGGCGGGATTCGTGGCGGCCGCCGGGATCTACGCGCTGAGAAACAATATCGACCGGCTGGCAGAGGATCACGCAAACGCCAGGCGGCTGGCGTTGGGGATCTCGGACGCGCCGGGGATTCATGTGAATCCCGACGAGGTCGAAACCAATATGGTCAAATTCGACGTGGGAGGAACGGGAATCGGTTCGAAGGAGTTTGCAGGCCGCCTGCTCGCCGATTGGGGCGTCCGGGTGAGCACGCCGGGCCCCACGGCGATCCGCGCCATCCCGTATCTCGGCATCAGCCGGGACGACGTCGACGAAGCCACACGCGCGATCTGCTCCGTGGCAGAGGAAATGTCGGAAGGGTAAGTGATGAAACGCACATTTACCGTGAAGGCGGTCTGGGACGATGAAGCGCAGGTCTATTTTGCTCAAAGCGATATTGAGGGCCTTCACATCGAGGCTGCAAGTCTTGATGAATTCGAAGCGATCATCATCGAGGAAGCGCCCGAATTAATCATGGCCAACCATAGAATTTCGTACTGAGCCGCCAATTGTGCGAGGCACTCGACTCATGCAAATCATCGATCCCCACGTACACGTCTGGGTGAACGACCCCGCGTATCCCTGGGCGCCGGACAACCCGAATCCGCCCGCTGAGGATGCCACCTGCGAGATGCTGCTGGAGGAGATGGCGCGCAACGGTACGGAAAAAACCGTGCTGGTGCAGGTGATCCACTACAAATGGGACAACCGGTACGCGGGCGACTGCCTGAGAAAATATCCGGACCGCTTCGAGGGTGTCTGCCGTGTGGACCCGGAGAGTCCGTCCGCGGCCGACGATCTGAGTCGGTGGGTGGAGGAATACGGTTTCAGAGGGGTGCGGCTGAGTCCGGGCGCGGGGCCGGAGGGAGACTGGTTCACAGGGCGCGGCCTGGACCGCCTGTGGCGGCGGACACGCGATTTGAACGTGCCCATGTGCATCCTGACGTCACAGGGACGGCTGCCGGACCTGGAGCGCTGGATTCGAGAATACGAAGATGTACAGGTGTGCGTGGACCACATGGCCTGGCCGCCGGTCGACGGGAGCGGCGACGCCGGGAATCTGCTGCGGCTCGCCCGTTATCCCGAGGTGTACGTGAAGATATCGGGGACCTGGGGTGTATCGCAGGAATCATATCCTTATCGGGACACGCACGCGGTTGTCCGGCAGGTCTACGACGCGTTCGGCCCGGAACGGCTCATGTGGGGCACCGACTGGCCGCTCGTCGAGCGCAAGTGCGGCTATGCCGGGGCGCTGGATATCGTGAGAAAGGAACTCGCGTTTCTGAATGACACGGACCGGGAATGGATACTGGGAAAAACCGTGCTCAGCCTTTGGCCGTTCGACTGACGGCCGGTAGCGGGAGGCTTCCATGTACAAGGTGTCGTACGACGGAACGAACAAGAAGATCCTCTGGCAGGAGATGTGGCGGCACGAGTTCGAAGAGGCCCTGAAACACGATCCTGTCGTGATATTGCCCACGGGTTCGGTGGAACAGCACGGCCCCCACTGCCCGATGGATGTGGATATCGTGGGTCCGTTTTATATGGCGGCGCGCGTGGCGCAGCGGGTGGACGATTTTCCCGTGATCGTCGCGCCGCCGATCTGGTCCGGATTCACTCACTACAACAAGGGGTTTGCGGGAACCATCAGCCTGCGGATCGAGACCTACCTGAACCTCGTCGGCGACGTCTGCAGGAGCATCTACGACAACGGATTCAAACGCATCGTGATGGTGAACGGGCACGGGGGCAATATGGCGCCCAACCACGTGGTACGGGACACCATCGCGGAAGAGAACGTGTTCGTGGTCGCCTATAGCTGGTGGCAGTCCGTCGCGGACGAGATGCTGGCGTGGAGCGATGCGGACAACGGCAGCGTCGGCCACGGCGGCGAGTGGGAGACGTCGGTCCAACTGTATCTGCGGGAGCATCTCATTGCGAAATCTCTGATGAACGACGATATCTTTCCGAATCCGTTCAGCGAGAATCTCCGCCACTTCGGCGGGTTTTCGGAGCGCCGCAGGGATACCCGCGACATCACCGGCACCATGGGCAGTTCGAGCGTTGCCAGCAGGGAGAAGGGGGAGCGGGTCTTCAACCTGGCGGTAGACCGCCTGGAGTGCCTGGTCCGGGAGTACCACGAACAGCCGGTCAGACAGTACAGGGAGTTCGGATCGCATTGTCCGTGAGAACCTGATCATCAACGCCTCCAATGCCGTTCCGGACGGACGGCGTCGAGGGGCATTTTCCCGGATTGCGAATCCGCAGGAGACAAACGGCATGTCGAATCTGCTTTATTTCGATTGTCACGCGACCGTCGGGCAGCGGCCCATGAAGCATCCCCGGGTGCGCTGGTCCACCGAGCACCTTCTCGAAGATATGGACCTTGCCGAGATCTCCGGCGCGCTGGTCACGCACGGCGTCGCCCGGAGTTACGATCCCGTGTACGGAAATCGCCGGTTGCAGGCGGAACGGGCAAAGGCGCCCGGCAGGCTGTTCGGGGCGTGGTGTATCGTTCCGCTGGGAGACCCCGGTTTCTTCGCCGATGGCGACACATTGATCGCGGCGATGGAGGAGGATGACGTCCGGGCCGTGCGTCTGATGCCGGGAGGGTTTCCCCTGCATCCGGAACTGGTGGGTCCGACCTTCGAGGTCCTGCAGCACCACGGCATCCTGACGTTGCTGGAGGTCGGCTGGGGAATGCCTGACATATTCGGGTTCTTCCACGACTTGCTGTCCCGGTATCCGCGGTTGCCGGTACTGCTGACAGATCACGTCTGGAGCCAGCAGCGCCACGTCTATGCGCTGATGCAGCGGCACGAGAACCTGCACCTGGAATTCTCATCCTACCAGATCAACCGGGGAATCGAGAAGTACGTCGCGGATTTTGGAGACGAGCGCCTGCTCTTCGGTACCGGAGGCACGGAGAAGTCACCCGGCGCCGCACGCTTTTACGTGGATTACGCGCAAATTCCGGACGCTTCCAAACGCCGGATTGCGGGCGGGAATCTGAAGCGGTTATTGAAGGGACAGGGACCCGTCCAGCCCGCGCCGCCCTCGAGCAAGGCGGATGGCATCATGGCAGAGGCCAGGTCGGGCCGGCCGCTGTCGGTTCCGGTCCTCGACGCGCATTCCCATGTATTGCACGAAGGCGGGCAGACAGCAGGTGTGAACTATCTCATGTACGACGGCGACGCCGAACACATGCTGGCGCTGAATGCGCGTTGCGGCATCGACAGGACCGCCATGATGAGCTGGAACGCGCCGGTCTGCGTGGATGCGCAAGACGGCAACGAGATCGTCTGGCGGGCCATGCAAAGGTTCGGCGACCCGGTGATCGGCGTGGCGGTCATCGATCCGACCCATATGACGCCTGCCGAGATGCAGGCCGAGATACATCTGCGGTATTTAGATCAGGGATTTGTGGGCATGAAACCCTACGTGCGGATGAACATGAACTATGAAGACGAGAAATTCATGCCCTGGTGGGAGTTCGGAAACGCGCACAACCTGTACGCCTTGATGCACGTGGCCGGGCATACCGGCGGCGTGGCCGGCATCGGCAGATTGGCTGAGCGATTCCCGGAAGTCAGCTGGCTGATTGCGCATGCCGGAGGCAGTTACCCCTTCGCGGAGGAAGTGGCGGCGTGTATCCGGGAGCACCCCAACGTGTATGCCGAGATCACGCTGACGCCCGTAACGAACCGCGTCGTGGAGTTTCTGGTTGCCGCGACCGACGAGGATCACGTGCTGTTCGGCACGGATGCGCCGATGAGAGATCCCAGGCAGCAACTGGGTTGGGTCGTTTGGGCAAAGCTGCCCCTGCCGGCAAAGAAGAAGGTTCTGGGTGGGAATTTCCAGCGAATACTGGATCGGGTGAGGTTGTGAGGGTGCCGCCGCAGGCCAACGCGATGCGCCTGAGCGGGCGCATCGCATACCGGCTTCGCGCCGGCGCCGGGTGAAGATTCAGGCTGAGGGAGACAGATGGCAGACATGGATAGCATACGTGTGGCGCTGTTCGGGTTGACGCATCCGCACTCGCTCGCGCACCTGAAGACGTTGCAATTGTCCGATATGGTGCGTGGAATCGTGCTGTATGACGACGACGCCCGGGCTGTCGCGGAAGTCCGGAATTCGACGGACGACAAGATCGACGGGGGATACCACGATCTTGAGGAAATGCTGGCAAAGGAGTCCTTCGACGTGGGTATTGCGGACTTTCAGAATCACGTGAACGGGTCGCTTTGCCTCAGGCTGATCGACCGGGGCGTCCACGTGATCAGCGAGAAGCCGGTTTCCAATTCCTCCTCGGAACTGTCCGGGATTGTCGACGCGGCGTCGCGAGCCGGGGTGAAGCTGGGCGTCATGTACCAGAACCGGTACCACCCTGTCGCGCGGGAGGCGCGCCGCCTGGTGCGGGAGGGCGTCGTCGGCCGGGTTACGGGGTGCGAGGCGAGGATGATCACCTCGCAGGTCAGATTCAGAAATCCCGGTCACTGGCTGTTCGACAGACGGAAAGCCGGCGGCGGGATTCTGTCGTGGCTGGGCTGCCACTATATCGATCTGTTGCGTTACGTGCTGGACGACGACGTTGTCGAGGTGTTTGCGATGACCGATACCCTGAGCGGCGAGGACATCGACGTGGAAGACGTCGCATCGCTGGGATTCCGGTTTGGGCGGGGCGCGATCGGCAGCCTGCACGCGGGTTATCAGCTCGCGATGAGTGTGCCCGGCTATTCCGGCGCGACCTACGACACCTACGTAGGGTTTCGCGGCACGGAAGGCAGGGTGTACTGGAATCCGGTCGACCGGCCGCCTGAATTGCACGCCGAGAGCGCGATTCCGGCGTGGCAGGCCTCGCCTGCGCGCTCGTATCGCTATGCGTTGCCGGAGCTGGATTGTTACGGCGGCGGGTTCGGCATTGCGTTCATGGAACGGTTCTTCCGCTCGGCGCAGGGCGACGGAGAGCCGCCCGCCACCGGCGACGACGCGCTCAGGGTGTCCAGGGTCATCGAGGCGGCGTATGAATCCAGTGAAACCGGCCGCAGGATCAGCGTGGCGACGTAAGGACAGAAGCGGATATTTCAAATGATGTCGAATTTGAGTACTGGCTCCACAATCGGATGATGGACGGTTACGTTAAATTGAAGACATTGGCGGGTAAATCAGTGCGACCGCTGGGCCTTGCGGGTTCGCCCGATACGCAGTGCGGTTTCGCTTCCATCGCGCACGGGGCCGGGGTGAATTTCTTCTTCTTCTACGGCCTGAACTTTGGCGGCATGATCGACGGCGTCAGTCGTCTGGTCCGGGAGCGCCGCGAAGACGTTTTCATCGCCACCGGCACCGAGTCCCGCGACCCGGATGAAATGCGGGACTATTTCGATGCCGTGCGCCAGGCGCTGGCCGTGGACGTGGTCGACCTTTTTTTCGCGGAGTACGTTTCGCCTTCGGACAATATCGAGCACGTGCTGGGAAACGGCGGTGCGATCGACGAAATCTGGAACTGGAAGAACGAAGGGAAGGTGCGTTACGTCGGCGCAACCGCGCACAGCCGGCCCCTTTCGCTGCAGCTCATTGGGAGCGGTCGGGTCCAGGTGCTGATGCACCGGTACAATATGGCGCACCGGAAGTCGGAGGAAGCCGTGTTTCCCGCGGCCCTCGAAGCGGGCGTGCCGGTGGTCGCATTTACCTGCACGCGTTGGGGATCGCTGCTCAAGGGGCATGCCGTCTGGCGTGGGCCGACCCCCTCGGCGGCCGATTGTTACCGGTTCGTCCTGCAGCACCCCGCCGTCCGTCTGGCGCTGACGGCGCCTGCCAGCGAAGACCATCTTCGTGAGAACCTCAACGTGCTGACGGAACCTCACGAACCGCGTCCGGAAGACGTGGCGGCGTGGAAGGCGTACGGAGACCTCGTGTATGGAAAAGGTACCGATGCATTTGAAACGCGTTGGCCTTAAGGCGGGAGCCCGACTGGCGCCGGTGCGGGTATTGCTGTTTTTGCTGTTCTCGCCCGGATACACTTTTGGTACCGAAAATCCTCCGGCGGATGGATTCGATTCAGCCGGTTCGGACGCGCGGGCGATCGAGGTTGCAGACGCCGTGATGAGAAAGATGGGCGGGCGGGAGAACTGGGACCGGACCCGGTACCTCACGTGGAGATTCTTCGGCCGGCGCCTGCACGTATGGGACCGGTGGACCGGCGACATACGCTTCGAAGAAGCCGATCTCGTCACGCTGATGAACGTGCATAGCCGGGAAGGACGTGTCTGGCAGGGAAGGCGTCAGATAACCGAAACGGATTCCCTGAAGAAGTACCTGGAGATGGGTTACCGCGCGTGGATCAACGATTCCTACTGGCTGGTGATGCCGTATAAGCTGAAGGATTCGGGAGTGACGCTGAAATACGCCGGCGAGGGCAAGACCGAAAATGGGCGCGACGCTCACGTATTGACGCTGACTTTCGACAACGTGGGCGTGACGCCGCAGAACAAATACGACGTCTACGTCGACCGGGAGCGGATGCTGGTCGAACAATGGGCGTTCTATCGGAACGCTTCAGACGCAGAGCCGCGCTTTGTCGGCCCATGGGCAGACTGGAAACCGCACGGCGGAATCCTTTTGTCCGCAAACCGAGGTCGGACGTCGCATACGGACGTGGCCGTTTTCGATGTCCTGCCCCGCGCGGTTCTTGAGAGTCCCGAACCCGTGGACTTGATGGCGTTTGAGAAAGCGAGGTGAAGATCGGCTGCACGCATGTCGTGACAGACTCACTGCTATGGCAAATCGGATAACGAATAGTGGCCCTTCGCTCAGCGAGGGCCGTTTTCGTTGCGGGTTCGCCGCGAGGCGAATTCCAGGCGCATTCTGCTACGAGTTGCGCCGACGTCTATCCGTGAAAATCGGGAAGCCGATTCATTGACAGCGGGGGTTCCCATTCTTGACTTGAATGGTCGATTTGCTTATGTTGTGAAAACTTTTCGCAAATGAGATCGCGGCGAGTCTGTCACGCTCCGATGAGCACAGTTGGCAGGCACGGGTCCTTCACGAGAATGCCGTCCGGCCGTCAGTCCGCGGGACGGAACGGTCTCCTCAGACGTAGGGTCAAATAGGCAGGGACAGCCAACCACGGGGGAGGAACGATATGCGTTTCTTTTTGAGATGGATGATCGTCGGATTGCCGCTGCTATGGCCGGCAATCGCAAATGCGCAACTGATGCCACCGGATGCCGAGAAGCCAAAGGCCGAAGGCGGCGATCCGGTGGGTGCGTGGATGGCGGACTCGACGGCGTTGCCGGTCTGGGTCGATCCCAAAATCCTGGGTGTGATTTCCGACGTCACCATGGACGGAACGGTTTCCGGTACTCTGACCCTCAATACCGATGACGACACCTACGAGGCGGACTTCGCCTCATCTGTTCACGTACAATTGAATGCAAGCATTTTGGGTATCACGATTGACCTCGACAGTACATTTGTCGTTGCGCGCAAAGAGGGGGGCGTCTTCGAAGTGAAGGACTCGGCCGTGATCCTGGAATACACGCCGGAGGATAGTACGACGGCGGTACGTGACACGCTGGGATTTTCAGCCAGAGAGGATTCGCTCTTTCTGCATCAGGTGGTGCCGCTCGGGCAATATACTCAGTATTTGGCCATTCTTCGGGCCGAAGCACCAATTGCCGTTCTGGGCTTCGCGAAAGTCGCGGACGATACCGAACCCCCTCCGGTCGAGCCGCCGGAACCCGGGACGTCGGCTGACTTCAACGGGGACGGGAGTGTGGATTTTTCGGACTTTATCGCGTTTGCACAGAATTTCGGACGGAGCGACGGGGACGATAACTACGATTCAAGGTTCGACCTGAACGGAGACAACAGAGTCGATTTTTCAGATTTTATCGCGTTCGCCCAGCAATTCGGGCAGTAGCTGCAGAGGTGTGACCGTCGCTGCTACGGGACGCCCGCGAGGAGGAGGCCGCCGTCCACGGGGAGTGAAACGCCGTTGATGCTGGCGGCCTGCGGACTGCAAAGGAAGACCACCGCCCGCCCGATGTCTTCAGGCGTGCCGTACCGTCGCGTGGGGATGAAGCCATGGAGGCGTTCGGGCGCACTGCCGCGATTGGGAGCGGCCTGCCCGAAGGCGTGTTTCGTGTCCATATAGCCGGGCAGGATCGCATTGCAGCGTATGCCGAGGCGCGCCAGTTCCCAGGCCATGCTTTCGGTAAGCCGCAGAATACCCGCCTTCGCGGTCCCGTAACACGTGTCGTTCTCCCAAACGGCCTGGGCGTGCACCGACGAAATGCTCACGATGCTTCCGCCCTCGCCCCGTTCCGCCATATTCCGGGCCGCCGCCTGGCTACAGAGGAAATACCCTTTCAGACACACGTCCAGCGTGCGGTCCCAGATTGCTTCGGTGATTTCCAGAAAAGGCCGGTTTTCGGATGCGTAGGGATTGTTGACAAGGATGTCGACGCGGCCGAAGCGATCCAGAAAGTCCTCGAACATCCGGTTCACCGCCTCCGCGCTTGAGATATCGGCATCGAAATAGGCCGCCTCGCGGCCCGCTTTCCGTACGAGGTCCAGGGTTGTTTCGACGTCGTCGTCCCTCTCGATGTCGTTGATTCCCACGTCGCATCCGGCTTCCGCAAGGGACTGAACGATGCCCCTGCCGATGTTGCGCCTGGCGCCGGTAACGAGTGCTTTTCTGCCTTCGAGCAACATAGAGGTACCTCGCTTGAAATGGGGCCTGGATCGACGTGCGGATTCGAGGCATGAAATATGCACTCGATTTTCGGCTGTCAAACAGAAAAAGGGAGAGGTAAGATGGCTTTCCTCCCCCCCGTTCCGACTCGGTGACAGGTTGGCCGGTTGCTGAGATATTTCCGGGACAGGACACCAGAGCCCGCACGTTTGATCGAAGGAGAGCACCGTTGAAACTGACGTTGAGGGTTGCCGCCGTCCTGCTTTTCCTGGGGTCTCCCGCCTGGACCCGGGTTCCGAGTCCGACCGTATATGCAGTAGAAGACAGTCTATATGTCGCCGCGGATTCAGCGATCGTCCTCATGGCGCCCGAACTGCATGCTGCTGCGGCGGCAATGGAAGCGGGAGATTATGCAATGGCGTCAGCCGTACTCGAGGCGCTTACCCTGGCTGATACCGCCAACGCCGGCGCGCTGCGTATGCTCGCGAGCGCCTACCTGCGCCTGGAGGCCTATGCCTCGGCCGTTCCGGTTTGCGAACGGATTGCCGTACTGGATTCCACGGATGCGGGGGTCAGGGTGGCGCTGGGTTTCCTCCAGGGCAAGCTGGGAAACGCGGAACGTGCTCTGGATGCGTATCGCGAAGCGGTTGAGGTGGATGCCGAAACGGTACAGGCGTATCAGGGCATGGGATGGATCCATCTGCAGCGGCGCGAACTTCAGGACGCCATGAATATGATCGCGAAGTCGACCGAACTGGCGCCGGAGTACGCCCCGAATTACGTGCTCATGGGGCGGGTTCTTACCTCGCAGGGTTTTTTCGAAAATGCCCGGCAGGCCTTTGAGACCGCATTCAGGCTCGACCCCGGACTACGTGAACAATATGGCATTCTGCTCCAGGAGCTTGTCTTGAGACACCGGCTTGATCAGTGACGGGTCCGGTAGCGGCAACACCGGATCCCCTGCGGACGGCATTCGCATCACGGTTGAATCTGCTGCCGGAGTCGGTCAGAAATTCGTGCGCGGGGTGGATGATCGCGGTGGCGGGAAGAAACGGGGCAGGAGAACCCGGGGTTACTTGAGCGAAAAGCCGATGGGCATCACCATCCAGACCTTCCGCTTCTGGCCTTCGTGTTTACCGGGGCGGAAACGGAACTGGCGCGCGGCCGCGATGGCGTTGTGTCGAAAGACTTCGGGCCCGCTGAGCACCTCGGCCTTTTCCACGCGGCCTTTCTTATCCACAAGCACCCGAACCATAACCGTGCCTTCCTTCTTCGCCTTGTGGGCGGCGCGGGGATACTCGGGCGCAACGATACGAATGGGATGTGGTTTGTACTCGATGTCGAACTCGTCCATCGGAGCGTCGGACGGCGGCCCTTTTGCTATGGGACCCTTCAGGCGAAGGTCCAGGGGGAGCGCATCGAGATCCAGTTCGGTGGTTTCAATGGTGACGTCTTCGGGCACTTCCTCGCCTTCAACTTCGATCGGAACGCTCGGACGAGGCGGCGGCGGCGGCGGGCGGTGGGCCTGGGATGTCTCGGGAATCTGCGCCCATTGAACCACGTCGATCTGCGGTTCGTTCAACACCACGGTGGGAATATGCTCCGGGTAGAGGAGCACGGTGACGACCGTGAACAGAAATGACGCGCCCAGCGACTTGAGAAAGCGGGTCCGATAGTCGCGCTTCAGGTCCATCTCGGGGTCTTTCGAGCGAACCGAAACGCGAACGCCCGTCGGATGATCCTTCAGCAGGCGAACAAACCTTTCCTGGCGCTCACGAAATCGCGCCAGCTGGGCCAGGAGTGAATGACTGAAGCGATGGTGAACGATATTCATTGTTCAGTGTGATGAGGGTGTGTCGGGATTGTGAAGGTGCCGGCGCCGGGAACGGACGCGCCCTTCGTTCCTGATGGCGCCTCGAATCAACCTGTAAATTCGGGTCGGCGATCTAAGAAGACGGGCGGGTTCGTCCCTTTTCCACTTATACCCGCAAACCGGGAAAAGGTTCCGGGCCGACGGCTGCCCTCAGCCCGGCCCGGAAGATGCTGAGACGACATGAATCTCGCTCGTGAACCAAGGGTCCACGGCGCTTGCGTAGACGTCTCCGAAGCCATAAATCACTAAGTTAGCCCAGACGTTTGAAATGTCAAGACCAAACTTGAAAACGGGTTCCTGATCGGTGAATAAGGTATGAACGAAGGAACGGGCACACCCGTCCGCATCGACGTGCGGCGCGACGACGGGGAGATGGAAATCGAGTGGCGCGGCGGCCGCGTGGACCGCCTGCCGCTGTCCGGGCTGCGGCGCTGGTGCCCATGCGCGCTGTGTTCGGACCAGCGGGAGAGCCAGGCCCGCGATCAGGGTCTGCACATGTTGTCCGACCGGGAGCGCGAGGCGACGGCCGACGTGGTGGATGTGATTCCGGTGGGCCGGTACGCGATACAGATCAGGTGGGGAGACGGTCACGATACGGGGATCTACACATATGACTCCCTGCGAAAAATGGGCGAGGATTGAACGCCGGGCACGTCGGCTCGCAAGCGGGAACAGGGATTGACGGACCGGGCAAAGCGTCGTCATATTTGAGGTGCGCAGAATCGAGTATCCGGGAAACTTCATATTCGGGAGAACGCCATGGCAGAGTCCATTGAGAGTCGTCTGGTTGCAGACGTGACGAAAGAAACATCGTTGCCGCTACCCCGGCGTGTGCTGGGCAGAACCGGCGTACGGGTGCCGATCCTTGGCTACGGCTCGGCCCCCGGCGGGCTCGGGATGGACGACGAAGACGCCATTTCTCTCTGTCACCGGGCCATCGACCTCGGCGTCACGCTCATCGATACCGCGCCGGGGTATGGTCGCGCGCATCTCCAACTGGGACAGGTCATGGCCAGCCGCAGGCGAGAAGTCTTCCTGGTCACGAAGACACCGGCCGACGACGCGGCCCAGGCGTTATCGATGTTGGAGAAGGGCCTGAGAGATCTTCAGACCGATCAGGTTGATCTGGTTTACGTGCATTCGATGGGCAATCGGGACGTGGACAGGGTCCTGGCCTCCGACGGCGCGCTCGAGGGACTGAGGGAAGCGCAGCGACGGGGATGGACCCGGTTCATCGGCGTGACGGCGCACAATGCGCCCTGGCGCACCGTCCGCGTATTGAAAGAAGCGGAAATCGACGTCGTGATGCTTGCCATGAACATTGCCGACCGATATACGTACAACTTTGAGAACGAGGTTCTGCCGCTCGCAATCGAACAGAATGTCGGTGTGGCTGCGATGAAAGTGTACGGTGGGGCGTTGGACATGAATTACGACAGGCCGGCGCCTTCGGCTCTCGCCGCGCATGGACCCCACGATCACGAAGCGGCGCTCCGGTACGCGCTGGGACTGCCCGGTGTCGGCACGGCGGTTGTGGGCGTGTTTACGGAGGACGAACTCGTACAGAACGTGGTGTGGGCGCGGCGAACCAAACCGCTGGATGGACCGGACGGCCTGGCCGCGGAGCGCACCGGACGGCAGGTTGCCGCCGACTGGGGGCCGCATTACGGCGCGGTGGAATAGAAAGCGATCAGGTCAAATGATCACAGACAGCCGTGCAGGCGTGCGATTTACACAACCGGCGGCCGGATGGCGGCGGGTTCTGCCCTGCGTATGGTCCGTCCTCGCCGGAGCCGCTCTGTTCGCGTGCGGGGTGGACGAATCCGGCTCACCGCTGGGCACTGTGACGCCCCGGTCCTTCGGCGCGGTGGGGCCGTTGGTTCAGCCCAGGAGGGATCATACGGCCACCCGTCTGTCCGACGGCACCGTGTTGATTGCCGGGGGGATACACGTGGTCGCCGCCGGCGTGGAAGATCCGTTGACGAGCGCGGAGGTCTTCGATCCGGCCACGGGAAGGTTTCGGCAAACCGGCGGCATGCCCGAGGGACGCACCGGGCATGTGGCCGCCATGTTGAACGACGGCAAGGTGTTGATTGCGGGCGGCGGCCGGCAATCCATGGTTCTGTACGATCCGGTGTCCGGCGCCTTCGTCGCCAGCGCGGCCGTCAGTAGAATCCAGCGCCCGAGGGCGGCGACGACGTTGCGGGACGGCAGGGTGCTGCTGGTGGGCGACCTGACCTTTGCCGCGGAGATCTACGATCCTGAAGAAGACGATATCGTAAAGATCGTCACCGTCGGTACGAGGCGGGTGCAACAGACCGCGACGTTGCTCAGCAGCGGAGCGGTGCTCATCGCGGGAGGAGCGAGAGGGCTTGCCGAGCGGTTCGACCCGACAAACGACGCGTTTGCATCGCCGGGCAGCGGCAGCCTGCGGGTCGTCCGGTTCGGGCATACGGCGACGTTGCTGGCCGATGGACGCGTGCTGCTGGCAGGGGGCAGCGCGGAGATTGGCGGGGGCGTGTTCACGCCGGTGAGCAGCACCGAAATTTTCGATCCGGATTTCCCGTCGTTCCGCGCCGCGGGATCCATGCGAACGCCCAGGTTCGGGCATGCGGCCGCCAGGCTGAGGGATGGAAGCGTGCTCATCGTGGGTGGCGCACCGGCCGAAGCCGAACTTTTCAATCCCGGTACCGGGGCGTTCCAGTTTGTGGGTGGAGAGGCGGGCCGGGTCCGGAGCGGCGCTACCGCCACCCTGCTGAACGACGGCCGGGTGCTGGTGGCCGGGGGTGTGGACGAGGGTTTCCTGTATCTGGAGCATGCACTGGTTTACAATCCCTGACGTTCCCTGTCAATTATCGGCGGATGCGGCACGACCGGGGCTGAATCCCGCATGGGCGGCCTCTGTTTTTTTGCTCTATCTTCGCACCCGGCATGCCTCCCGAGTCAGGGTTGACTTTCGGTCCACTGAGTGGTTTTCGCGGTCCGGAACTTCGAGGGACCGGCTGCGCTGAATCCCTCCCGCCGGAGCGGCTGTACCCGTCCGGTCGACTCTGTAAATGCAGGCTTAATTTGCCATGAACCAGTCCGAAACCCACCACCCGACCGCGAGATCGGAAGATTTGCCGATCGCGGCTGCGGAAAGCCTCCGTGGAACCGTTATCGCACTCTCGGTTGCCATGCTGGTCTTCGCGTGCATCGCTGCGACGTTTCTGGAATTCAGATCACGCTCGGCGCATATGGCCATGGCGAACCTGCCGCTGGCGGTCTTGTTGCCTTTCGTCGCATGGCTTCTGGTGAATGCCCTGTTAAAGCGGTTTGTTCCCTGGCTTTCCCTTACGTCGGCAGAGTTAAGGCTGGCCCTGAGCATGCTCTGGGTGGGCGGTTCATTTGCCGGGTATAACTGGATCACGCAGTGGGTGGGCGCCATGGCTGCGCCCAGGTATTACGCCTCTCCGGAAAACAGGTGGCAGGAGTTGATTTTCGACTATCTGCCGTGGTGGATGTTTCCATCGGATTTCCCGGGCGTCACCGAGAGTTTTTTCCTTGGGATCGAGAAGGGCGCGGGGGTGCCGTGGGGGGCGTGGCTCGGCCCCGTTTTCTGGGCGATGTCCGCCGGCGCGGCGATGACCGCCATCGGGATTGGGCTTACGGCGGTCTTCCAAAAGCAGTGGGTCCGGCACGAGCGACTCACCTATCCCCTGGCACAGGTGCCGATTGATCTGACGGAAGGATTCGACAGGAAACGAGGCTGGCCGCCGTTTGTGCGGCGGTGGATTTTCTGGGTGGGCTTCGCAATATCGGCCGTCCCCCTGTTGTGGAACCTGATCGAATACTGGAGTCCCGGCTTTCCCCGCCTGGCGATTTTCGACGCCTATTACGGCCCGACCGGCCCCAGGGGTGCGGAGTTATCGCGTTATCTGCAGCCCTTTTCCTACCGAATGTTGCCCACCGTCCTGGGCTTTACGTTTCTGTGCGATCTGAATATCCTGTTCAGCATATGGTCGCTGTGGATCTCCGGACAACTGGGCCTGTACGCAATGTCCAGGGTTGGATTCTCCGTGGGGCTGGTCGGGCAGGAAGCCAAACCGTCCACAATACTCGGTCTGTTCACCCACGGCGTCAGCATGGGCCTGGTGGTATGGACCCTGTGGGCGGCCCGGGGTCACCTGAAGAGGGTATTTCGGCAGGTCGTCCTGCCGCGAGATGACGAAGAGCCGGAGACTGCGATTCTGTCTCCCCGGCTGGCTCTCTCTGCGGTGCTGGCCGGCGGTCTCTATATGGTCTTCTGGCTGAACAGGGCGGGCTACAGCGTATCCATCGGTCTGTGCTGGTTGCTGCTCTTCTGGGCGAGCATCCTGGTTGTGATGAAATTCCTGGCCGCAAGCGGGTTTGCCTATCTGTTTCCCAGTTTCGGCACCTCGATTCTGAACATGACCGTGGGTGCAAACCGGATGAATGAGTCCACCCTGGTAGGGCTTCGCCTGGTGAACTGGCGGCTTCTGGCGGGCTGGCGGCTGCCGGCGGCGCTGCCTCACGTGGAACGGCTGGTCGGGCGATCGGGGCGTACTGGATGGGTGGTGGCCGTCAGCCTGGTCGCGGGCATGCTGGCGGCGATCGTCTACACGGTTTCCATCTGTTACCAGGAGGGCGGCAGCACGTTCCGCACGTGGTCTCTGGTAGGCGCGCCAAGAGGAATGTACGAGGGAATCGCGAAAGCGGTTGCGGATACGGATCCCGAGGTCACCGATCCGGGGAAAATCGGCGTGTGGGTCCTCGGGGCCCTGACTGCGGGCGCCATCCAGTTGATGCAGAGCCGATTCTCCTGGTGGCCGCTGCATCCGCTCGGGGTCATGCTGATGTCGAGCGGTTACGTTCGGCTCTACGTGCTGGACATATTCCTGGTGTGGCTGGCCAAGTTGATGGTGCTCCGTTTTGGCGGCATCTCACTCTACCGCCGCGTCAAACCGTGTTGTTACGGATTGATCGTGGGCTACGTTTTCGCGGTGGGCTGTTCCTTTCTGGTGGATCTGATCTGGTTTCCTGAAGGCGGGCACTACATCCATGGGTATTAGTGAATCGGCGCGCGACGCGGCCATCGACGTCCGCGGCGTAAACAAGGTGTTCGAGAGCGACGCGGCGCGGGTGGTGGCGCTGAGGGACGTGAATCTGCAGGTTCCGCGGGGCGCTTTCGTGAGTGTCGTCGGTCCCTCCGGTTGCGGCAAGACCAGCCTGATGCGCATCGTCGGTGACCTGGAGGTCCCCACGTCGGGAACCGTTCGCGTGAACGGGAAGATGCCGGGAGATGCGAGAAAAGCCAGGGAAATCGGCGTGGTTTTTCAAAGTCCCGCGTTGCTCGGCTGGCGGACGGTGGCAGAGAACGTGGGGTTGCCGGGTGAGATTTTCAACGATAGCGGGGTGGCGGCCAAGGCCCATGAAATGGTGCGGACCGTGGGGCTGGAGGGTTTCGAGCAGTCCTATCCAAGGCAATTGTCGGGTGGTATGCAGTCGAGGGTGGCCATCGCCCGCGCGCTGACGTACAGGCCCGCCGTGCTGCTGATGGACGAACCGTTCGGCGCCCTGGACGAAATGACGCGCGAGCGAATGCAATTGGAACTGCTCCGTATCTGGAGGGGGGCAAGGCCCGCGGTCCTGTTCATTACCCACAGCATTCCCGAGGCCGTTCTGCTTTCGGACCGCGTCGTGGTGATGTCGCCCCGGCCGGGCCGGCTGGTCGAAGACGTGGCGGTGGATCTGCCAAGACCCAGAAACTCGGAACTGCTTGCCCGGCCGCGTTTCGTTGAAATGGTGACGCACCTCAGGACGCTGCTGGGGGGTTAATCACCGGGGAAACCGAACCTGTCCGATCAGGGTACAGGGGGCAGCAGGTCGGCAACGAAGAGCCCTGCTATGTCTATCTTTCGGTCGATGAGACCCAGGTCGAACAGAATGTCCTGTGTATGCGACCACCGTACCGTGGTTTGCGCACCCAGCCCGAGGCGTTCCACGTCCGGGCTCATCAATATGGGGATCAGCTGTTCGAAATTGGCGCGATTGAAGCCGGCATCGCTCTCCGGGCGCTCGGCCATGTATGCGGCAACGGCGTCATCCGGGTGGTCGACGGCGTAGCGCCAGCCTTTCAGGCTCGCGTGGACGAATCTGCGCACGATGTCCGGATTGTCTTCAAGGTAGTCGGCATTGGCAATAATGTTGGTGCTGTACAGGTCGATACCGTATGCGGCGAATGAAATGCGGGTCACCGCCCGCCCCCGGAGTTCGACGGTGACCGGCTGGTCTTCGGTATACCCCAGCATGGCATCGACCTTTCCCGCAAGCAGGGGGGCAGGGCTGGATTCCGTCATTCCCATCACCTGCAAACTGTCTTCATCGATGCCCACCTTCTTGAGAAAAGCCTGGAATTCCCGGTGTTTGGTACCTCCGACGTTAACGCCGACCCGTTTGCCGATCAGATCATCCGGTTTTCGGATGTTGTTCTCTTCCAGCGCGTACACCACAACCGGCGAATGCTGGTTGATCACGGCGAGGGAGACCACGGGGATGTCTCTCGCGCGGGCAATGACCGTAGCCGATCCGCTGGAAATCCCGAGCGGGTATTTTCCGCTTCCCACCAGACGTGCCGTTGTGGGTGCGCCGGTGCCTTCGAGTATCTCAACCGCGATCCCCTTGGCGTCGTAATATCCTTTTGCCTTTGCCACAAAGAAGCCGGCGTGCTCCATCTGGGCCTTCCAGTCCAGAAGCAGCTGAATCCGGTGTCGTGTATCGGGCGGACTGCCGCACGCAGTCAGCAAAGCGAAGAGAAGCCAGACAAGACGGTTCATCGAGACCCTCCCGGTAAGAGGTCTGCGTGGAAGTTTAACGCCTGAGCGGCTCATGGAAATCACCCCAGCGTCTGAGCAGGAGTTTTTCCAGGCCTTCAACGATGAGGAAGAGGAGTGTGCCCATCGCGCCCAGCACCACCAGCGCTGCGAACATGAGATCGGTTGCCAGCTCGGAGTTGGCCAGCCGCGTGAGATGTCCCAGGCCGGCGCTCGCGCCCACGAATTCTCCCACCACCGCACCGATAACGCTCAGGGTGACACAGATTTTAAGGGCGGCGAAGAGATATGGAATCGCATGCGGCAGGCGGACTTTAATCAGTATCTGCCGTCTTCCCGCGGATAGCGCCCGCATCAGATCCAGAATGAGCGGATCTACGGCGAGCAGGCCGCGTGTCGTGTTGATGATGACAGGGAAAAAGGAAATGAGCGCGGCGATGACGACCTTGGGAAACAGTCCGAGGCCGAACCAGACGATGAAGAGAGGAGCCAGCGCTTCTTTCGG
The DNA here is from genome assembly GCA_965203805.1 of Candidatus Latescibacterota bacterium. Classification (GTDB taxonomy): domain Bacteria; phylum Latescibacterota; class UBA2968; order UBA2968; genus JAAXHE01. The sequence continues at coordinate 611,822 of OZ241917.1, forward strand.
GAAGGTCTGGGAGGAGATGACGATGGGATAGAGCATTCGCTCGATAATGGGAGATCGAGCCATCAGAATGGCGCCCGCGACGCCCGTACCGGCGCCAAGCAAAAAACCCCAGAGCGCTTCCTGCAGGGTCACCCAGGCATGGGACAACAGCGTGTAGCGCGCCGAAATCAGTTTACCGAGGATTCGGGACGGCGCGGGCAGGATATAGTCGGCGATGTTCCAGGCGATTACCAGCAGTTCCCAGATGCCGAGCGTGACGAAAACGAACCCAAGGGACAGGCCGTACTCCCGGACGAGGGCGCGGACGACGTTGACCAGGATCACCGCTCGAACAGGATGATCTGGGCCTGGATCGCGCCGGCCTGGTTCTGATATTCGGGGTTTTCGTTCATCGCCATAAACAGTGGTCCTTCGTAGGGTGAAAAAAGGTCGAAGTAGACCCCTGCCGCCAGGGGCGGGTTGTCCGGTCCGATTCTGCAGATCAGGGCGCCCACGTTGGTGCCCGGGAGAAGGTACTCGTCCCCGGCCAGGAGGCCTTCGACGCCGTTCGCGCCACACCAGGTGATCGTGGCAGGACGCATCTCGGGCGACCAGATGCCTTCGGCCGAAATGACGACTCGCTGATCCTTCTGGACCCGCAGATACAACTCCTGCCAGATCGCGTTCGGACGGACGGTCTTGTTGATGGTCAGCGGCATGGGGCGGAATTCTCGATTGCAGGTCTGATAAAAGGAGTCGGTCGCCTGCTACAAGATAGGACCGTGTGCCGCCAATGTCAAGAGGGAGGTCCGAGGGCGACCTGCTGCCGGTCGAGCCACGGAATCGGTCGGAAGGCCGAAGGGATCCACGATGAAATTCCATATGACCCTGGACTTCAGGGACGACTTCACCGCCGCCGAGGTGCCGTGGACCGCCGAGAGATTCCGTGAATATATCCGGCTCGTGGCCGACCTGGGGATGCAGGGCATTCATTGGATCGAGATGGGGGATAAGGAGATGGGCAAGTGGGATCGGGGTTCTTCGACCGATCTCAGGGGTGGCGCCCGCGCGTTCGTGGAGGCCGTACCCGACCCCCTGGCGTTCCTGTGCGAAGAGGCCCATCGCGCCGGCATGAAAGTATACGCGGTACACAAGATCAACGATATGGCCAGCTTCGGGCCGGGCCGGTTTTATCCTCTGGGTGCGGCGCCCGACGTATTGCCGGGCATTCCCCAGATCGGCGGATCGGGCCAGATGGCGTTCCGGTGGCTTCGCGAGCATCCGGACCGGCGCGTGGAGATTCATCCTTCTTTGTTGGAGACAGCGCGCATCCGGAAACCGGTGCGTACGATCCGCTTCTGGCACGAAACCGACCGCCTTGAAAGGGCTCCGGACGTTCAGCTGTTTGTCAGCGAGACGAATGCGCAATACGCACCCTACGGGGGCGGCGGCAGAACCGACGTTTCCGTACGGAAGAGAACGCCGCCGGCATTTGCGCCCGCGCCGGAGAGGCGTCTGGCGAAGACAGGGGAATTCGCATGCGTCGAAATTACCGGGCTTGAGATATCACAACCGTTTTTCTGCGTCCGCTTTAATGGCGCAGCCGGCCTTACCAATACACTGACGGCCCTCATGGAGGTTGAGGACGCCGCCGGAGAACCCGTCGCCTTCACCTGGGGATTCTTCCCGAGGTCCGACTATTCGAGATCTCTCGGTACGTTCGAGAAAGCCGGCATCGGGTTTGACGCCAACTGGTACATTCCTTTTGAAGACCATCCGGGAAAACACGACTGGCAGCATTCCGCGGGAAGGTACCGGCTGAACCTGGATAAGGTGCCCTTTGTCGGGATCGCCCGCGGCAGAAACCGATACCTGACGTCTGCGGTCGAACTCGGTTATCCCGACGTCAGACGCTGGCTGCTCGATATCGTTCAGTATGAGCTGGACGCCGGCTGCGACGGGGTGGACATACGGGTCGAGAGCCATACTCAGAATATGGATCTTGAGAATTACGGATTCGGGAAGCCCGTTGTCGACGCGTTTCGGAATCGATACGGCGTTGACATCACGCGCGAGTCGTTCGACCGGGGCGCATGGCGGAAGCTGCGGGGAGAACATTTCGATATTTTTCTCAAGGACGCGTCCGACCTGGTCCGATCACAGGGGAAGGAACAATGGATACACCTGACCGGATATCCCGGCATGGACCGGGAGCCCCGTCAACCGAGTCTGCATCAGATGTACTGGAACTGGCGGAAATGGCTGACGGAAGGCTGGGTGGACGTTGTGAATTTCAAGCGATTTCAGCTGAGCGGGCTTTCGCCCGGTCAGCAGGAGGAAATCGACGGGTTCTACAGGAAGGCCCGGAACGTCTGCCGGGAACTCGGACTGCGAATGGCCTGCACCCCCAATCCGAGATACGAGGGCATGAGCGAGCAGGATTTCGTGGACATGGAGCTGCGGAACATCCATCGTATCGCACGGGACGGGTTCGAGGTCTACAACTTCTATGAGGGGTGTACGTACATTCGCCTGACCGAGCACGGATTCCATGTTGGCGCGCAGGACCTGTGGCGTAGAATCCGCGATTGGCGTCAGGAAGACAATCGCGTACCGGGGCGGGGCGGCTCTTGAACACTCGGCCGTTGCCCGGTTGCGGGAAAGGGGATACGTGAGCGATGTGGAACGACGTAATCAACGTGGGAACCGGAAAACAGTTGTTCGTGGATTCGAAGTTCGTCGAAACCAGCGCGGGCGTGTCGTTTGTCATGAACCCGCCGTATCAGGTGGACGAACCGGTATTGATGCCCGATACGCCCTGGGAACGGCTCGCCGGAGCGTGTTTCGGCGTCTATAGCAGCATCCTCAAGGGAGACGACGGAAAGATCCGCGTCTGGGTTCACGTTCGCACCGGAGTCTACCAGTCCGGCCGGGACGAAGCCCACATCGCCTACGCCGAGTCCGTCGACGGCATCCATTTCACCCGGCCGGTGCTGGATCTGGTTGAATCGAATGGAACGAAAGAAAACAATGTCGTAATCCCGGCCAACATCGGCGGAAGTTCCGCATGGATCGACCCGCACGCGCCGCCTGAGTCTCGCTATAAGACCCAGGCGAAAGTCTATTCGCCACCCGAGGTATGGGGACATCTGCACATGCACGGATCGCCCGATGGGATTCACTGGAAGCTCTTGTACGACGTGGCGTTGAGTCGCGGCGGGTGGGATACGCAGACCATCGTGTTCTGGGATCCGGCGGTCGGGCGCTACGCGATGTATACCCGGCACTGGTTTGCGAAACGGCATGGGACGGCAGAAGGCAATCTAAACTACCGGACGGTGCGCAGGCTGGAATCCGAAGATTTGCAGGAATGGGGAAATCAGCGAATCGTCATGCGGCCCGACGACACCGATATGGACACATACGATACGCCCTTTCCCCTTCGCCCCGAAGGGCCGGAACGTCCTTACGGGCGGGCGCCGATGGACTACTACGGGGCATCGGTATTCAAATACCCGGACCCCGACGGCGTGTACGTCATGCTGGCCAACGCAAACTGGTATTGGTTCGACCGCGAACCCGTGGTCACCGTGGTCCGCGACGATATGGGCGTTGCGCGGGAGGAGACGCAGAATATCTACGGCCCCAGCCGTTTCGACGTCCGTCTGTCCGTCAGCCGGGACGGTATTCATTTTCAGCGGTGCGGCGGGCGCAAGCCCATTCTGAAGCCCGGCAGGGAGGGAAGTTTCTCGTCCCGCATGGTGTGGGCGATGCCGAATCCGATACAGATGGAGGACGAGTTGTGGATCTATTATAGCGGAATGAACAGGGACCACGACGGTATCGTCGATCCAATGGCGGGGAAACTTCTCAGCGGCATCGGGCGCGCCGTGATGCGCCTGGACGGGTTTGTGTCCGCGGATGCCGGCTACGGAGGCGGTGAACTGGTCACGCCACCGGTTCGATTTGAGGGGACGCAACTGGAATTGAACCTGGATACCGGCGGGGGAGGTTCCGCGAAGGTTGAACTACAGGATCATCTGGGCCGGCCGATCGCGAAATTCGCCGAATCGGACGCGTCCTATCTCTGCGGCAATTCGGTTCGAATGCCCGTACGTTGGGGCGAGAGAAGCCACCTGGGCGAACTGGCGGGCCAACCGGTCAGGATACGCTTTGTCATGCGCGACTGCAAGCTTTATGCGTTTCAGTTCACGACACCGGGGTGATGGCGGCAGCACCGCTGAAAGTCCCGGTTTTACGGTTCCGTATTTCCGGTCGTCAAGAATGATGCGCTGAAGTGTACTGCCCCTGTGGAAGCCCGGGCCGCACATCGAATTGGAGGAGTTGATGTCCGAATACAATGTCGTTGTCAAGTTCGTCAAACCGGTCCGGGTTGCTTCCCGGCGCGAATCCATTCCGGAGTTCAGCGCGATCGGTTCGGCCATGGACTGCATGTACAAAGAGGTCGTCTCGTATATCGACGAACATAACGGGAGGATCGCGGGACCGGGAATCACCGTCTGGCACGGCGCCCTGGACGCGGAGGCGGCCCTACCGGTTGAGCAGCCGCTGCCGGACGGGGATCGCGTACACGTTTGGGAGTTGCCGGGAGGCGAAATGGCCTGTGGGGTCCACCGCGGCGCTTTCGACGGTTTCCGCAAGGCATACGAGACCGTTCGCCGGTGGATAGGTGACAACGGTTACCGGATCACGGGACCCGGGCGCGAAGTCTACCTGCACTTCGCGCCGGGGGGAGACCCGAGAGACAACGTGACCGAAATACAGTTTCCCGTGGTCAAAGCGCAGTGAGAAATGACTACGCGTATTTTTCGAGAAGCGCCTTGCTCTTCAGAACACCCTCGTAATCGTCGGTTCTGCCTTCGAATTCAATTCCGTAGGGGTTTCCGTAGCCCGCGTCCCTGAGGATGCCGATGGCGGCGGCGCATTCGATCTCCCGTGACTCGCCGTCAGCCGCAAAGCTGAGAAATTTCGCGTGGGTCGCCCAGGCGTACGGAGCGACCCTTCTGAGGTTTTCGAGCTTGTCGTCTTCGGGCGGCCAGTTGAGAAAATCCGCAAGGACGCGGCAGTGGTCGTTTCCCACGGCGTCCATGACCCGCAGGATGTTGTCCGGCGATACCGATACGCCCCCGTGATTCTCCATCAGCAGTCGTATGCCCGCCTGCGCGCAAAGTTCCGTGAGTTCTCGGAAGCTGTTGATGCACTGTTCAATATGCGCTTCCCTGACCGGCTCGCCCCGGCCGGGACCGGTGTTGGCGCGAAACGCGTTGCAACCCAGCGCCAGGCAGGCGTCGATCCACTTTTTGTGATTCTCAACGCCCAGTTTTCGTTCTTTTTCGTCCAGAGAGGAAAGGTCGCCGTGGCCGTCGACGGCGATGTTCAGCAGCCCGACGCCCGCATCCTCCGCGCGTTGGCGAAGTTCGTCAGGATACCCCCTGGCCAGACGACTGGTGGCGGGACTGTCCGGATTCTCGAAGACGAAGAATGGGCTATTGAGTTCCAGCAGGCGTATGTCGAATGCTTCAACGGCAAGGGCGGGAAAGTCCAGCAGACGCAGCGGGTTCTCCTGACTCCTGAACCGCCGCTGGATGCTCCAGCCTGCGAGCGAGATTTCCATGGGGTTGCCTCCGTCGTTGGTCCGGGTTTGCGCTTGCTTTTGCATTGGCCTGCGAATATAATATCCCGCCGTATGCATCGCCAGCGCTTCCTGCTCGTCCGGCGCCAGGAGCAGCCTGGGGAACGCAGGCGCCCGTTGGAGGGGTCACGCGGCCCGGCCGATAAACGGGTGCGGCGGATCTTTCTCACGGATGCGGGTTTCGACCCTGTGATCGAAAGGATATCCCGTGAAAGGCATGGTAACCGCGCCACAACCGCTTGCGGTGGACGCGGGCGTCAAGGTGCTGGCCGATGGCGGAAATGCCGTCGACGCGGCCGTAACGGCGGCATTCGTTCAGATGGTGACCACGCCGCGCAGTTGTGGCGTCGGCGGCTTTGGCATGATGTATATCCACACGCCCCGAACGGATACGATTCTGGATTTTCACGGCAAGGCCGGCGCGCGCGTACGACCGGATATGTGGGAGCCTGAAATCGTTCGTGAGAACGCCACGGGGTACGGATACACCCTGAGGGGACGCGTCAACGAAGTCGGCTACGGCGCGGTTACAACCCCCGGTACAGTTGCCGGTCTGTACCGGGCCCAGACCGACTTCGGGAGCATGTCGTGGCGGGATGCGCTCAGGCCCGGCATCGCGGTTGCAGGGGAAGGATTCGAAGCGACCCGAGCAGAGGCGGCGTCCTGGAAACAGATCCCTACCCCGGAAACGACGCCGTGGATCACCGTGGCGACGTCACCCCGCGAGGGTGGGGGTGAGTTGATCGCCAACCCGGATATGGCCCGGACATTCTCAATCCTGGCCGAAGGCGGGGAAGACGTTTTCTATCGCGGGGAGATGGCCAGGGCAATTGCCGGCGATATGGAGCGGGGCGGCGGTTTCGTGACGCTGGAAGATCTCAATCGTTACGAGGTCACGGATACCCGGCCGCTGCAGGCCCCGTATCGCGAATATACCGTCGCCACCAACCAGCCTCCCGGCGGGGGGCTGACCATCCTGCAGATGCTCAGGATCCTGGAGGGTTACGACCTTGCGGATATGGGCTACCTTTCGCCGGAGTACGTGTATACCGTGTCGATGGCGATGAAGGCGGCCTGGACGGATCGGGCGAATTTTATCGGTGACCCCGCGTTCGTGGACGTACCGGCTGAATCGCTGCTTTGCGAAGAACGCGCGGCGGCCTGGCGTCAACGCATCGATGCCCGCGAGAAGATCACGATCCCGCGATGGCAGCCGCAGGAGCCGCCCAGCACCACGCACGTCTCCGTTGTGGACCAGTGGCGCAACGTGGTGGGTCTCACCCACTCGCTGGGATCGGGTTCGGACGTGATTACCCCGGGATTGGGCTTCATGTACAACAACTGTATGAATTGTTTCAATCCGGTGCCCGGGCAGGTGAATTCGATCGAACCGGGCAAGACAAGAACGACCGGAATGGCTCCCACGCTGGTGAAACTGGGTGACGAGCCCTTCTTCAGCGTGGGCGCGCCCGGGGGAACGCGGATCGTGACCGGTATTCTGCACGCCATCCTGAACGTCATCGACCACGGCATGTCCGCCACCGAAGCGATCGCGGCCCCCCGGTTCGATTGCCAGAGTGACGCGATTGTGGCCCATTCCAGAATCGCACCCTCGATCTGTGAGGGCGTGAGGGCGATGGGCCACGAGGTCCATTCCCTGCTGAACGGTTATGGCGGGATAGCATCGGTGCACGGCATCATTCTCGATCCGGCAACGGGTACCCTCAACGGGGGGGCCGATCCCGGTTCGCCCGGAATGGCATTGGGGGTGCAATGAACGTTTGGGGCGAATCAAGGTTCCTGCCTGGTTTTGCTCCTCGGCGAGAGTCAATGAACCTCATTATCTGTCATTAAGGCAAGATCGGTTTTTCGTCCACCTGGACAGCCATAGCCCGGAAAGGAAACGAGATGTTCGAAACGCTCGAGATGGCGCCCGCGGATCCGATTCTGGGTCTGACCGCCGCATTCAAAGAAGATACCCACCCCGATCGAATCAACCTCGGCGTCGGTGTCTATAAGGACGGCGAAGGAAACACCCCCGTTTTCGACTCGGTGCAGCGTGCGGAAGCCCGGGTCCTCGACCGGCAGACCACGAAGGATTACCTTCAGATTTCGGGTGCGCCCGAATATGCGTCGGCAGTACAGGCCCTCTTGTTCGGCCCGGATCACGAAATCGTCACCGGACAAAGAGCGGCGACTGTACATGTCCCGGGCGGGACCGGGGGACTTCGGGTTGCCGGTGATTTCGTCCGCAAGCTGTTTCCGCGCGCAAGGATCTGGCTGAGCGATCCGACCTGGGCGAATCATCCCAACGTCTACGGGCACGCGGGTGTGGAGGTCGCGACGTATCCCTACTTCGACAAGGAGGCAAACGATCTGGATTTCACCGCCATGCTGGATGCTCTGAGCGGGATTCCCTCAGGAGACGTCGTACTGTTGCACGGATGCTGTCACAACCCGACGGGTATCGATCCCACCCCGGATCAATGGGCGCAGATCGCCGACGTGGCCGGCGCGCGCGGCTGGATCCCGCTTGTCGATCTTGCCTATCAGGGGCTCGGGGACGGGATCGAGCGGGACAGCGCGGGATTGAGGTCGCTGTGCAGGCCGGGCGCCGAGTTGATGGTGTCCAGTTCATACTCGAAGAATTTCGGCCTTTACAACGAGCGCGTCGGCGCGCTGACGCTGGTGGGATCGTCTTCCGAGGCGGCGCATGCGTTGTTGAGCCAGGTGATGATCTGTATCCGGGCCAACTATTCGAATCCACCGGCGCACGGAGCGGCCATCGTGACCGAGGTTCTCAACGATTCCGGTCTTCGCAGCCAGTGGGAAGGCGAGGTGCAGCAGATGCGGAACCGGATCAACCGGATGCGGGCGTTGTTCGTGGATACCCTCGAGCGGAAAGGAGTACGGCGCGATTTTTCCTTCATCGCGAGGCAGCGGGGGATGTTCTCGTTTTCGGGGTTGAACAGCGAACAGGTGGACGCGCTCCGCGATGAGTATTCGATCTATATGGTGGGCTCGGGGCGGATCAACGTGGCGGGTATTACCGAGGCGAACGTCGACTATTTGTGCGAATCGATTGCCGCGGTGCTGCGGGCGCCGTAATCCCCCGTGATCGACCGATGCAGTACGGTGCCTATCTTCGTGGATTCGGTTGCGCCATGCGCAGTCGGAAAGGTCAGGTGAGTGAACGATGGACCATTCGCTGTTCTGGGGAGACCTGCATACGCACTGTGGGATCAGCTACGGTTACGGCAGTCTCGAGAGGGCCTTCAGGCTGGCGAGCGAGCATCTGGACTTCTGTTCGGTGGTGGGGCATGCGACGTGGCACGACATGCCGACGGATCGAAATCGGCACGGTTACATTATCGACTATCACAGCGAGGGATTCGCACGTCTGAGACGTAATTGGAAGATGGTGCAGGAGACGGTTGCAAAGTACAACCGCCCGGGACGGTTCGTCACGTTTCTCGGCTACGAGTGGCATTCGTGCGCGTACGGCGACCACAACGTCTATTACCCGGGCGACGACGGCGAAATTGTCGAACGCGACAGCCTGGAGGAACTGGACGAGGCGTTTGAGGGTGAAGACGTGATGATCCACCCGCACCACATAGGTTACGGCGCGGGCTTCAGGGGGATTAACTGGTCGCATTTCGACGCACGCCGGTCTCCGGTCGTCGAAATACTGTCCGGCCACGGGGGGTCTGAGCGGGACGGCGGCCCCTACCCCATGTATCATACCATGGGTCCCAGGCAGTACCGGGGCACGGTCGCGTACGGGCTTGCGCTCGGGCACAAATTCGGGTTTCTGGGAGGCACCGACCATCACGGGGGGTATCCCGGACATTACGGCGAGGGAAGAACCGGCGTGTACGCGACGGCACTCACTCGCGAAGCCATATGGGAGGCGATTCGCGCCAGACGATGTTATGCGGTAACGGGAGATCGCATCGGGTTGTGTTTTTCCATCAACGACGCGACAATGGGTGAGGAGGCGTCCGCTTCCGGCGCCCGGGAAATCAGGGTGTCCGCGAGCGGCGCCGACGCACTGGACCGGATAGAGGTCGTCAAGAACAACCGGCCGCTGAAGCGGGTGTTCGGACCCGCGCCCTCGGTGGCGCCGCCCGATCCCGTGCGGGCGAAGGTGCGGGTGGAATGGGGTTGGGGCGACAAAGACGAATGGGTGCGCTGGGATGCGGACGTGCGGCTTTCCGATGGACGGCTGGTTTCGGTCGAACCCTGCTTCTCGGGCGACCCCGTGCTGGCGCCTTCGGCGGACGGCGCGGTATCGGCAACCGGCGAGGAACCCGTTCACGGCATTGTGGCGCAGGATGAACGACACGTGGCGTGGTTTTCCCATACCCGCGGCAATGCGCATCCGTACCTGCGGGGGACAAACGCGCTGATTCTGGAATTGGACGCTCCGCACGCCGCCGCTTTGCAGTTCAGCGTCAACGGTACGTCCTGCCGCTGTCTGCTTTCGGATCTCCTGAAGGGTTCCAGGAGCGAGTTCATCCGGGGATGGCGCTCGGAGGCGATGCTCGTGCACCGTGCGGTACCCGAGGGCCAGTTGCAGGCGGCGGTGGTGTTTGAAGACGCCGGGCCGGAGCACGAGACCGATTTCTATTACGTCCGCGTGGCTCAGGAGAACAGCCAGTGGGCCTGGTCCAGCCCCATCTGGGTGTCGGGCTGATTGCGGGAGAATCGGAAAGGGAACGTGGCGTATCGGTGGAAGCGGTCCGGGGTCAAGCCGCAAGTGATTCGGTCAATCACCGCCGGTGCATCGTCAGGAACGGAGGTCCATCATGGTGCTGAAAGACCGTGTCGCCATCGTGACGGGCGGGAGTTCGGGAATCGGCCGGGGTGTCGCCCTGGAGTTCGCAAGAGAGGGTGCGGCGGTCGCGGTGGCAGACGTCCGCGAAGCGCCGAAGCAGGGCAAATATCACGAGCAGGAGGTTCGGACACCCACCGTTGAAGAGATACGGAAACTTGGAGGTGACGGGGTTTTCGTCGAAACCGACATGTGCGACGCCGCCGCGGTCCGGGCTCTGGTGGATCGTACCGTCGGCGCCTACGGCGGACTGGACATTCTGGTGAACAATGCCGGCATCCATATTCCCGGGAATAGCCAGACGCTGACGATGGAGGCGTGGGACCGGGTAATGGGTGTCAACATCCGCGGCGTCTTCGTTGCGTCGAGCGCAGCGATCCCGCACCTGAAGCGATCTCAGGCAGGGAGGATCATCAACATCGCGTCGGTGCATTCGTTCGGTGGGGGCGGGGGTCCCGCGTACGCGCCCGCCAAAGCCGGTGTGGTCAACCTGACGCGCGACCTGGCGATGGAAGTGGCTCCCGACGGCGTCACGGTGAACGCAGTCTGCCCGGGCTACATCGAGACCGCTATTCAGGACTATCTGACGGAGGAACAGATCCGGGATGCGCTGGAAAAGACGCCGCTTCCCCGATTCGGACTGCCTAAGGATATCGGCCGGGCGTGCGTCTTCCTTGCGTCCTCGGACGCGGAGTGGATCACGGGAGTGGCGTTGCCGGTGGACGGCGGCTGGCTGGCGCCCGTTTGAGACGATATGTCAATGGTTCGCCCTGCGGGATGATTGCACGCCCACAGGGCCCGTAATTTGGGGCGACGATGGAAATCCGGGCCGTCCGCGAGGACGAAATCGAGGAGACGCTCGAACTGCAGCGGCTGGTATTCCGGCCGGACGAGGGGGAAGGAGCGCTCGATCGGTACCGGTCGTACGTACGGGACGATCCGAGCTACCGTCCCGAACAGTCGCGGGTTCTCCTCGAAGGCGGGCGAATCGTGGCGCATCTGCGGGTCTGGGATCGGGAGATCCGCGTGCGGGGCGCCCTGTTTCGAACCGGAGGCATCGGCAGCGTGCTGACCCACCCCGATTTCCGGGGCAGGGGATATGCGCGCGCGCTGATGCGGAATACAGAGGAGTATCTGCTTGGCGCCGGGTACGACGTGGGACTCCTCTTCTCGATTATCGGCACACCGTTTTACGAAGCCCTGGGCTGGACGCCCGTCCCGCTTCCGACGTTTGCTGTCGCCATGAAGTCGGCGCCCTGCGAACGTCTGCCAACCCGTGTGCGTGCCCTGCATTTGGACCGGGATCTGGATGCCGTGATGGCAATCTATGCACAATCTTCCGGTTGCCTGACCGGCCCCGAGTCTCGACCGAGAGAGTACTGGAGCGCCGGGCCCTCGAGGCTGCGGGGAGTATTCCCATCGTGGGGCGTGGCGCAGGATTCGGAGTTGCGGGGCTACGCGACCTTCGATGGGTCCGCCGATCGGATCTGGGTGAAAGAAGGATGCGTTAAGCCGGCACACGAAGATGCATTCGACGACCTGGCAGCGTGGATCTGCCGGTGCGCCGGCCGGCGCGGAGCGACGTGCATAAAGGGCAGTCTCCCTGCGGGCCACGGATTGGTGCGCGCGTTCGAACGGGTCTGTGGATCCGCCGCAAGGTGGAACAGCCACGATGAAATGATGTTGAAGGGGATCAACTGGCGCACAATCAGCGACAGGTTGAACGCGGATCCGCCGTTGGACCTCGCCCCGGCGGACGAGGGCGCCTTCTGGCGCGCGCTGTACGGTCAGGATTTGGAAGGCATGGATGGGGCGCTGGCGGGATGGATGGCATCGCTGCCGAAGTGCGAAGGACCCTTCTACTGGTGGAGCGATATATTTTAGGCGATGCGCGATTCAGCCTCGTCCACCATACCGTCCAGTATTTGCGCTGCAAGCCTGTCGATTGCGGTCTTCGTCGCCTGGAGGTTCGTTCCGCACAGGCGGGGATGGTCCACTGACGCGGCGGAGACGTAGTATTTGATCTTGGGTTCGGTTCCCGACGGTCTGGCCGTAACGCGAGTGTGGCCGGCCGAGGTGAAGGTGAAGGCGATGACGTCGCCCATTGCGCCTCCGATTGTCCGGGTGGTTCCCGTGTGCGGGTCCAGCGCCAGGCCTTCCCTCCTGTCGAAGATCTCCACGACGTTGCGGCCGCCGATCTCTCGCGGTGGACGATTCCGCAGGGATTCCATAATGGAAACGATGTCGCGGCTCCCCTGCGCACCGGCCCTGGACACGGACCGCTGGATCTCCCTGAAGTAGCCGTATTCCTCATAGATATCGTCCAGGTATTCCCGCAATGTGCGCCCACGGGCTTTAAACTCAGCGGCGCATTCGCACAGGAGGACGGCAGCCACGGCCGCGTCCTTGTCTCTGGTGAACGATCCGGCCAGATAGCCGTGGCTCTCTTCGGCGCCGAACAGGAATTCGGACCCGGGCGGTAGATCGGCGATGATCCGGCCGATGTATTTGAAGCCGACCAGCAGGTCGTCCACGACCCTGGCGCCGAAGGCGCGTGCGATGATGGACGTCAGATCCGTCGTAACGATTGTCTTCGCGACAACCCCGTCCGCCGGCAGTTCCCGGCGGTTCTTTTTTGCCTGCAGGAGATAGTGGCAGAGAACGACGCCAATCTGATTGCCATTGAGCGCAAGCTCCTCGAGCGGTGCGTCCCACCCGGCCCTGGAATCCGGAACGGCGCAACCGAGCCGGTCGGCATCCGGGTCGCTGGCGATCACCATATCGGCGTTGGTCTCGGCGGCTTTTTGAACGGCCATAGCCAGGGCCCGGGGATCTTCCGGGTTGGCGACGCCTTCGGGGACCGTGGGAAAGTTGCCGTCGGGTTGCGCCTGCGAGGGTACGATGTGCAGGTCCCCGTAGCCGAGGACTTCGAGTGCCGGCAATATCGACGTCGCCCCCACCCCGTGGAGCGGCGTGTAGACCACCCGGACATCGCGTCCGGTTCCCAGGGAAAGGTCGGCCAACTCACGATGGTAGCGGGTGTCGACGATGCGGTCGAGCGTTTCGATGAGACCCTGTTCGACCGCCTGGTTGAAGTCGAGTCTTGCTATCGTGCGTACCGAGTTGACTTCCGCGATAATATTTCTGTCGTGCGGCGGTACGATCTGGCCGCCGTCGGACCAGTACACCTTGATTCCGTTGTCTTCAGGCGGGTTGTGACTGGCGCTGATTACCACGCCGGCGACCGCGTTGGTAAGCCGGACCGCGAAGGAGAGTTGGGGGGAAGACCGACAGGACTCGAAGATTCTGGCTCGGATCCCGTTTCCGGCAAGAATGGCCGCGACCTCACCTGCGAACCCCTTTGAATTGTTGCGGGTGTCGTATGCGATGACCGCGCCGCGCCGCGGAGCATCGCGGCCGGATTTGAGGAGGTATTGCGCGATGCCCTGCGCGGCTTCGCCGACGGTTCGCAGGTTGATGCGGTTCGGGCCCGGTCCCATCGCGCCGCGGATGCCGCCGGTGCCGAATTCGATCCGGACGCGAAAGGCGTCTTCCAGTTCGTCCAGGTCTTCTTCCCGCACCAGGGTTCGGATGTCCTCGACGGTCGCGGAGTACCCTGGATCCCTGAGCCAGAGTGCGGCGTTCTTGCCGGCGGCCTTGGAAAGTCTGCCCTCATCGACCCAGACCCGGATCTGTCCTATCGGGTCCATTGCCACTCTTTGTTTTTGGACGCTCCTGCCGAACATGCGTCAATTCCGTTGAATACAACCAGGAAGAACCCTCATGCGTAGATGTCGAATCTCGCGTATCCTAATATATCCTTTGTAAAGCCGCGATCAACAGATAAATCGCTTGACTTTCGCAAGGCATTGTGCATATTGTCCGTAAGTGAAACAGTTATAAGGAGTTGGTCAAATGACTATACTCTGTTTACTGCTGTTTGCGCTCGCCATGATCGTTCTGCCGCCGTTCCGCCTCCGGGCGCGCGGCCACAATGGCGGCGGGCGGGGACCGGCACTGGAAATACGTTTGAGACCGTGGATCGGTCTGGCCGGTTTCCGGCTCTTCTACGCTGACGGCGGTTGGCGCGCCGGCGCGCTTCTGGGTTGGTGGGCCGTGGGGGCATCGCCGTTGACGAAGGAAGAGGGTCGGAAGAAGAAACGAAGCGGCGCAGAACGCGTCGGGACGGAGCCGGCCGAACCTGACGGCTTGCCGGCAACGGTCGAACGGCTGGCGAGGGCCTGTGTCTATATCAAAAGACAGTGGGCGCCTCTAAGACGGTCTGCGTTTCGCTTCCTGAACGGTTTTCGTCTGCGCCGCATCACATGCCAGGTCGTTTTCGGCGCATCCGATCCGGCCACGACGGGGCAGGTTTTCGGATATGGCATGGCGGTCTCGTCCATGATCGGGGCCAGGGGATTCCTGGATGTAACGCCGGATTTCACGAGACGGCGTCTGGATGGAGATGCCGAAGTGGAAATCTGGATTTATCCCCATCGACTATTGTGTGCGTTCGCGGGTATCGGGTGGCGCGCGGGGCTCGCATGGTTCTCCGAACGACGCAGCCGAGGATGGACTCTATCAACGGGCTGTTAAGGAGGCAATATGTCTGTCGAGGATCTCATCAAAACGGTCATGACGGAATTCCGACAAATCGTGAAAGCGGAGACGGTCGTGGGTGAGCCGATCGATGTGGGCGGCACGGTTGTGGTTCCTGTATCCAGGATTTCATTCGGCTTCGGCGCGGGCGGGGGTTCGGACAAGTCGGACGGTGGCGGGAGCGGCACCGGAGGCGGGGCATCCGTCGAACCCCTTGCATTTGTCGTAATCCGAGACGGAAAAGCCCAGATCCTGCCCGTTCGGGAGAAAGAAGGGTCCATCAAGGGATTGCTGGATCTGGCGCCGGACATTCTGTCGAAGGTAAGAGGGTTCAAGGAGAAGCGAGACCGCAGGAAAGCCGAAACGGACGCCGAGGCAGTTTCCAACGACGACGTAAGCGCGTAGGCCGGGTCAGCCATGGTTCGGCTTCTGCTCCTCCTTCCGACAACGACCTATCGCACGCACGATTTCATGGCAGCGGCGGAAGCCCTCGAGATCGCCGTGGTCGTGGGGTCCGAACGCCGGCAGGCGCTTGCCGCTGAGACACCCGGGAGCACGCTGGTTCTGGATTTCGCAAGGCCGGCCGCGTCGGTCGAGCGGATTGTCGCCTTTGACAGGGAATACCCGGTCTGTACGGTGGTCGGGGTAGACGACGAGACCGTCGTGCTCGCCGCGATGGCCTGCAGCGCGCTCGGACTTCCGCACAATTCGGTGGCGTCTGTCCGGGCATCCCGATACAAACACATCATGCGCCGCATGCTTGCGAAAAAAGGCCTGCCCTCGCCGGGGTTCAGGCTTTTTTCGTGTTCAGAACGTCCGGAAGCCGCCGCCGCGACGGTCGACTACCCGTGCGTACTGAAACCCGTGTTTCTTTCTGCCAGCCGGGGTGTGATTCGGGCGGATAACGAAGCGGAATTCGTGGCGGCGTACCACCGCATTGCAGAGATGATTTCCGGATCTGCGCACAACACGCCGGAAGGCGGAGACTGTATTCTCGCGGAAGACTACATTCCCGGCCGGGAGGTAGCGCTGGAAGGATTGCTGGCAGAGGGCGTGTTGCAGACCCTGGCGTTGTTCGACAAGCCGGATCCCCTTCGCGGTCCGTATTTCGCCGAGACGCTGTACATCACGCCCTCGCGGCTGGCCGAATGCATCCAGGCGCAGATACGGGAAACCACGCAGCAGGCCGCACGCGCCCTGGGGCTGAGCGTGGGGCCGGTGCACGCGGAGCTTCGCTTGAACAGGCGAGGCGCTTACGTGGTGGAAATCGCCGCGCGGTCCATCGGCGGGCTTTGTTCGCGCGTTTTGTGCTTTGGCGCCGGCGCCTCGCTCGAGGAACTGATTCTGCGCCAGGCGAGCGGGTTGCCTCCAGGCGATTTGCGGATGGAAGACGGCGCGGGCGGCGTAATGATGCTGCCGGTGCCGAAACGGGGCGTTCTGAGGTACGTGCGGGGGACGGAAGCGTCACGGCGCGTGCCCGGAATCATCGACGTCGCGGTCACGGTTCCTTTGGGTCAGCGCGTACAGCCGCTGCCCGAGGGAGACCGTTACCTGGGGTTCATCTTCGCACGCGCGAAGACACCCGCGGCCGCGGAAGCGGCGCTCAGGGAGGCCGGGGGTCTGCTCGATGTCGGGATTGAGGAATAGAAAATCCGCAAACCGGTTGTCGCTCGGGTTTTTCTCTGCGACGCCTCGGATTACACAAGAGCAAACTGCTCTTCGGTGGGCTCCGCTCAGCAGTACCAGGGTTCGGTAAGGCGGGGAACGGGCCGGAGGGACGGCTCGAAATCCGGATTTCGAACTGAAGTCGGACGATCCAGCCGTGTGTCGACAGTCGAGCGGATCCGGTGAAAGATCCGGCGCCGGGTGGCGTCCCGATTCTGAAGCCGCGTGACCAAAAGGGTGAGTTCGCGTTGAAGCCGGTCCAGACGGGCGTCGGGATGGGTCCACGGGTACGTCAGGTCTTCGTCCGAAAACGGCCCGACCAGGCCCCGGACCCGGGCAAGTTCCAGAAGTCTCGATCCCCGGGGAATGAGAAGCCGGATGGTCAGCTGCACCGGGGATACGTTTTCAACCAGGTCCAGTTCGGCGACGGTATCGAGGAAACCGGCGTACTGATCAGCGGTGGTCCAGGGTGTGAAGGGGATGAACGTGGGGTTCAATACCAGGCCGTACCGGCGGAAGAGTTGTACGACCTGGATGAAGTCGTCGGCCGTATGGCCCTTGTCCATCAGCGTGAGGACGCCGTCGTCGAGTGACTCCACGGCGGTCGTAACAATGGCGCACCCCGTCTTCCGCAGTACCGGAAGAAAACGGCGGTATTTCAGGAGGTGTTCGATCTTGACGGTAATATCGTACGTTAATTCGGGAAACCTCGCGTGGAGTTTCCGAATCAGGGGTACTGCGTGTCCGATGCCGTTGAAAAAGTCGGGGTCGCCAAACGTGATGTGCGTGGCCCCCTCGTCAACCTGTTTCGCGATGTCGTCCAGCACGACCTCCGCCTGAACGATGCGGAATCTGCCGTTGTATACGGGAACCACCGGGCAATGGCGGCAAAGGTGCTTGCAGCCCCGACTCGCCTCCGTATAGCCCACGGTCTTTTCCTTTCCGGCGCCCGTGGAGAGCCGCGCGTAATTTGAAAGGTCCGGCAGACCCGTTCGGTCGGGCGGAAGAAACCGCTGTCTGCCCAGAAAGACGACGGGTTCGGACCGGCAGTGCGAGTCCTCCGGGTTCGTCCTGAGCCGGTTGCAGAGACGAAGCAGGCCCG
Organism: Candidatus Latescibacterota bacterium; assembly: GCA_965203805.1. Taxonomy (GTDB): domain Bacteria; phylum Latescibacterota; class UBA2968; order UBA2968; genus JAAXHE01. The sequence continues at coordinate 629,657 of OZ241917.1, forward strand.
TTTCGAATTCCCCGCCGAGGACCGTCTGCGCGCCCAGACCGCGAAGGTAAGATTCATTGACCGGCGCGTACAGACCGTAGAAGCAGAGGTGGGCATCGGCGTTCAGGGCACGTACCTTCCCCACCAGGGGTACGGCCAGCCGCGTGGCGGTATGCATCGGGACGTAGAACGCCACCAGGTCTGCGGCGCGAACGGCCTCGTGCGGAAAACCGTCGATCGAGAGATCCGCGAGCACAACATCCATTCCATGCGCCCGTAACCATGCGGCCGGCGATGCCAGACCGAATGGCTGACGCCCGAGTTCGTATGTCGAAACCAGAACGATCCTGAATGGAGGTGTCCGGACAGTTGTTTGCATGACCTCTTCAATCGCCCAAAACGCAACGGCAGACGCGAGGGGAGACCCCCGGTCGTCTGCCGTTGCATTTTGGGCGGTGTTATTTTGAGGCCTGGTAGTACGGGTTCTCGCCGTCCGCGTGTTCGGTAATGTCGAGAATCTCGTCGATTTCGGGCACGGCCTCCTTAATCAGAACCTCGACACCCTGTTTGAGTGTCACGTCGACCATACCGCAGCCCTGGCATCCGCCCCCGAACTGAATGTATGCTTTGTTGTCCTTCACGTCGATCAGTGAGATATGACCGCCGTGCATCGCCACGCTGGGATTGATCTTCTCGTCGATGATGTTCTGGATCTTCTCCGCGGCGGTGCCCTTAAGGTGCGGCGGTACCCTGTTGGGGTTCTCAATTTTAAAGCCGCGGCCCATCAGGCTGTCCACAAAGTCCAGAGTGATGTCCTGCGCGTACGGGGCGCTTTCCGGATCGACGTAGATATTGAACCCGTCGAATGGCGTGACCTCGTCCGCCTCCTCTTCCTGTCCGCGGGCAACGAACGCGAGCCGGTAGTTGGCCTGCAGCGGCGATACCGCTTCCGCCTTGACACGAACCCCAACGATGGCCGACTCCTGGTTCCGGATCAGGTTGACGACCTCTTTCTGCGCGGCCTCTGTAACGGTGATGTTCATATCGACGTTCCCTTCAGAGAGATGTGCGTTGCCAGGGCGGTCAGGATTCCAGCGCCGCTGTTGGCTTCGCAGGATGTTCCCGGTCGATTTTCTCCTGGATCTTCATCAGCGCGGACAGGAGATCCTCGGGGCGGGGCGGACAGCCGGGCACGTAGATATCCACCGGCAGGAACTGGTCGACGCCCTGCACCAGGGTATACGTATTGAATACGCCCCCTGACGATGCGCATGCGCCCATCGATATCACCCATTTCGGATCCGGCATCTGATCGTAAATCTTCTTGAGTACCGGCATCATCTTAATTGAAATCCGCCCGGATACGATGAGCAGGTCGGACTGGCGGGGCGAAAACCGAACCGCTTCGGCGCCGAACCTGGCCATGTCGAAGCGCCCCGAAAGCGTGGCCATCATTTCGATGGCGCAGCAGGCCGTGCCGAACGGCATCGGCCAGAGGGATGACTTGCGCGCCCAGTTTATCATCTTGGACAGAGTGGTCGTGATAACATTGTCACCGAGTCCCGACTCAAGTCCCATTGGTCACCTCTGGCAGAATGGTTGGATTCGTTGCATTTGGTTGCCGTCGGCGGCATCGAGCCTACGGCACTCCCGCCACCCGCCCAAAAAAAACCGGGCAGGCTGTCAGTCAGATACCTGAATCAGCTCCTTCGTCACGTTTTGCAGACACGCATCCGTGTCCTGTTCTTCTCCCAGCAGGTCATTCAGGGTAACGCGGCTCAGCAACTGATCGATCACGGACTGTACCGACGTCCAGAGCGACCTGATCGAACAGTCGACGGAGTGCGTGCACAGTGCGACCTGGCCGGCGTGTTCGTCGCAGAATTCCGGACTGAAGAGGCGGCCGCCGAGCGCCGACAGAACATCGCCAACCACCACCAGGTCGGCCGGTTGTGCGAGTTTGTACCCTCCCGACTGACCTCGAACGCTCTCCACGAATCCCCCGAGGCGCAAGAGGCGCATCAGCTTTGCGACATTGGGAACGGAAAGGCCCTCAATCCGGCTGATCTCCGATATGGAGAGGCCGCCGCCGGTTTCTCTCTGCCGCCGGCCGATCTGAAGCAGGCACCGAAGCCCGTATTCTTCCCCGGCGCTCAATTTCATAGCGCTATTGTATTCCTCTGTGCGGATTGGATGGCTGGACTGTTGCATCAGCCCGGTCAACGGCAGCAAGGATCCTTCGATGTCGCGAGCCGGGATTTTATTCTTGCGATGGAAGCGCGTCCTGGCGAGTCGCTGAAACCGGGCTACAGCAGTCCGAGTTCGAGCCTTGCGGCTTCGGACATCATTTCAGGGTTCCACGGCGGGTCGAAGGTCAGGTCCAGGTTGACGTCCCGAACGCCGTCGACCGATCGGGTGGCGCTTTCTACCTGTCCGGGAAGGATTCCGGCGGCCGGACAGGCGGGGGAGGTGAGGGTCATGCGGACGTACGTCATCCCGGTGGGTTCGACCTTGATGTCGTAAATGAGGCCGATATCGTAGATGTTGACCGGAATCTCCGGGTCGAATACCGTACGATGTGCGGCGATGATGTTCTCCCTGACGGCTTCGGTGTCTACCGGGCCGCCGGATTCGGCCGTTGTCTGCCGTTCTTCCGCTCGTCCGGCGGCGTGCGCTTCCAGCGCGCTTGTGTCGACGGGAATCGCATTGTCTTCCGCGCCTGCGTCCGGTACGCCTTCTCGAGCCGCGTCCTCGTCTTCCCTGTCGTTACTGTAGAGACGGTTCAGCAATCGGTCGAGCAAAGCGAAATCCTCCTCATCTTCGACTACTCGGTGGTTACCGGCTGGCTGTTGTTTTCAAGTGCGGCCAGCAGGGCGTGCCAGGCGAGGGTTGCGCATTTGATGCGCACGGGAAACTCGCGCACCCCGGTAAATACGGCCAGTTTACCGATACCGTCCGAATCGGGCCGGGACGAAACATCGCTGGTCACGATGTCGTGGAACTTACGGAATAACGACTCCGCTTCCCGGAGTGTCAGGCCCTTGACCGCATCGGTCATCAGGGACGCCGACGCTTGCGAAATGGCGCATCCGGCGCCCTGAAAGGCGATATCCGCGATCCGGTCGCCCTCGAATTTGACAAAGACGTTCAGGCGATCGCCGCACAGCGGATTGTTGCCTTCGGACGTCCGGTCCGGATTGACCATGATCCGGAAATTTCGCGGACTCCTGTTGTGGTCCAGGATGACCTGCTGGTAGAGTTCCCGAAGATCGGACATTAGCGAAAGACCTCACTGGCCGTATGCAACGCGCGCACAAGGGTGTCGATGTCTTCGCGCGTATTGTAGAACGCGGTGGCCGCTCGCGTCGTTGCGGGGATGTTGAAATGGCGCATGACGGGCTGAGCGCAGTGGTGTCCGGCACGGACCGCCACGCCTTGCAGGTCCACGATCGTGCCGACGTCGTGCGGGTGGACGCCATCCATCACAAAGGAAATGACGCTGACTTTCTCTTCCGCCGTGCCGACGATTCTCAAATCTGGAATCTCAGAAAGGGCGTCCGTGGCGTAGGAGAGCAGGTCGTTCTCGTATGCGGCGGCGGCTTCCAGGTCGACCCGGTTCAGATAGTCGATGGCGGCGCCCAGGCCGATACAACCTGCAATATGGGGCGTGCCGGCCTCGAATCGGGCTGGCGAATCGGCATAGGTGGTCTTTTCGAAAGTAACCTCGCAAATCATCCCCCCGCCTCCCCGGTAGGGCGGCATCGAAGCCAGCAGTTCGCTTCTTCCGTAAAGAACCCCAATGCCGGTCGGACCGTACAGCTTGTGCCCCGAAAAGGCGTAAAAGTCGCATCCCAACGCCTGAACGTCCACCTTGAAGTGCGGGACCGCCTGGGCGCCGTCGAGCAGAACGGTGATTCCCCGTTCGCGTGCGAGTTTCACGATGGCGGAGACTGGATTGCGGGTGCCGAGGACGTTGGAAACATGAACGACGGAAACGAGCTTCGTGCGCTCGTTCAACTGCCGTTCATACTCTTCAATCAGCAACTCTCCCCGGTCGTTCATGGGAATCACGCGCAGCGTTGCACCTTTTTCCTCGCAGAGCATCTGCCATGGCACGATATTCGAGTGGTGCTCCATGGCGGAAACGAGGATTTCGTCTCCCGAATCCACATGCTCGCGTCCGAACGTCTGCGCAACCAGATTGATGCTGTCCGTCGTGCCGCTGGTGAATACGATTTCCCGGTCGTGGGCCGCGTTCAGAAACTGACGTACCTTGCCGCGCGCACCCTCGTAGGAATCCGTAGCAACCTGGCTGAGATAATGGACCCCGCGGTGCACGTTGGCATTTGCCGCTTCGTAGAAGACTTCAAGCACGTCAAGTACATTCCTGGGCTTCTGGGTTGTCGCGGCATTGTCGAGGTAGACCAGCGGTTTATCCCGAACGGACTGGCCCAGAACCGGAAAATCCCGGCGGATACGGTAGGGATCGAACGGACCCGCGCGCTCGACGGGCGGACTGGAGAGCCGTTCGGCGAGGACATGTGCGGACGGGCTCATGTCAGATTCCCGGTGTCTCGCACCCGTTCGAATTTTTCCATGATAATCCGTTCCAGATAATTTCGGACGGGCACGGGCTTGACTCTGTTCAGGATGTCGATAGCGAAAGCGTGTACCAGGATACGCTGTGCGGTGCCGTAATTCAACCCGCGTGAGCGCAGGTAGAAGACTGCGTTCCGGTCGAGTTGCCCGATGGTCGCACCGTGCGAGCACTTGACCTGGTCGGCATAGATTTCGAGTTGGGGCTTGGTATTGATATCCGCATCGTCGGAGATGAGCAGGCTCTGGTTGCTCTGGTAGGCGTCGGTCTCCTGCGCCTTCTGGTGAACGTGTATCTTGCCGCGGAACACGCCGCTGGACCGGCCCCCGAGGATTCCTTTGTAGAGTTCGTGGCTGTTGCAATTCGGTTCGGCGTGTTCGATCAGGGTATGGTTGTCGATATGCTGCTCGCGGTCGGTCAGATAGAAGCCGTTGACCGTGGCTTCGCCGGCTTCACCCGCCAGCAGCGCGTTGACTTCGTTGCGCACCAGCTTGCCGCCGAGAGAAATGGCGTGCGTCGAGACGTCGCTCCGCGCGCCCTGCCGGCATTGCATGGTGGCGATATGAAACGCCTCCGGGCTCTCGAGTTCCAGCTTGTAGTGGTCCACCATCGCGCTGTCGCCGGCGATTACTTCCGACACGGCGTTCGTGAAATAGGCGCCGCCGCCGGTATAGGTTTCGACGATGGTGGCCTGGCAGTTTTCTTCGGCCAGGACCAGCATGCGCGGGTGCGAAATGGAAGCCGCGTCTGAAGCGGATGAAACGAAAATCACGTGGATAGGCGCCTCCACGGCGGTACCCCGAGGGATATATATGAAGGCGCCATCCTGCAGGAATGCGGTATTGAGGGCGACGAAAGGACGCTCTTCGTAGGCGGCGTGCCGTGCGATATGGTCTTCGACCCAATCGGGTTCGGTTGCCAATAGCTCCGCGAGACTGCCGGCGCGTACGCCGTCGGGAAGATTTCCGGTGCGTGAGTTTTCGGCGCTGAAGAATCCGTTGATGAAAACCAGGCGCGATGTCGCAAGATCCCGGATGGCGTCTTCCGTTTTCCAGACCCGTTGTGCATCGGCATCCGTCGACGTGCGAAACGAAGTGCGGACCAGAGGTGCGACGTTTGTATGAAACCAGGCTTCGTCCCTCGTGCCCGGAAACCCGAGTTCCTCAAATCGTCTGATTGCCGATCTGCGAAGTTCGTGCATGGGTGTCGCGGATCGGCCGTTCAGGCTTTCTTCAAGTGTGGCGAATGCCGTCAGGTAGGCGTGCATGCCCTTGTTGACCATGGTGCGGCTTCCTCTCTTAATCATCGGCGAGTCGGACCGCCGACTCTTCGCGAATCCAATCGTAGCCTTCGGCTTCCAGCTTCTGAGAGAGTTCCTTGCCGCCCGATTTGACGATACGGCCGTTCAGAAGGACATGCACGAAGTCGGGTACAATATAGTTCAGCAGCCGCTGATAGTGGGTGACAACCAGGACCGCCCCTCCAGGAGACTTTCGGTGAAGCGTATTCACGCCGTTGGCCACGATTTTCAAGGCGTCGATGTCAAGCCCGGAATCCGTTTCGTCCATAATGGCCAGCCTGGGTTCGAGCATGGCCATCTGGAAAATCTCGTTGCGTTTCTTCTCGCCACCGGAGAAGCCCTCGTTGACCGACCGGTTGAGAAAGGCCTCGTCCATTTCCACCAGTTTGAGCTTCTCCTTGGAAAGCGCAAGAAAATCCATCGCGTCGAGTTCTTCGTGGCCCCGTGCCTTGCGGAGTTCGTTGAGTGCCGTCCTGAGAAAATAGGCGCTGTTTACGCCGGGAATTTCCACGGGATATTGAAAGGCCATGAAGATGCCGGCCTGGGCGCGTTCTTCCGGGTCCAGTTCCAGCAGGTCTACGCCCTCGTAGTGTACCGAGCCCCGGGACACCTCGTACTCTTCCCGTCCGGCCAGTACCTGGGCAAGGGTGCTCTTGCCGGATCCGTTGGGACCCATTATGGCATGGATTTCGCCTGCTTTGATTCTCAGGTCGATACCGGAAAGGATGGGAGTGCCCTCGACGCTTGCGTGCAGGTCGTTGATTTCCAGCATTCGCGTTCCTCTTTGAAGACTGTCCGTGTTACGGGGGTGAAGCGCGGTTTAACGGGTCGTTAATGCAGGCCTCGAGGGAAGCCTTGGATGCGTAAACGGTTTCTCCGTTCGTCGCAGGATGCACACTACCCGACGCTGCCTTCCAGGCTGATGCCGAGCAGCTTCTGCGCTTCAACGGCGAATTCCATGGGGAGTTCAGCCAGCACCTCCTTGCAGAAGCCGTTGACGATCATGGAGACGGCGTCTTCTGTGGAAATACCGCGCTGGTTGCAGTAGAAGATCTGATCTTCGCCGATCTTGGAGGTGGAGGCTTCGTGCTCTACCTGCGAGGTGGTGTTCCTTACGTCGATGTAGGGGAAGGTGTGGGCCCCGCACTGGTCGCCGATGAGCATGGAGTCGCATTGCGTGAAGTTGCGGGCGTTCACTGCGCCCTTCAGAACCTGGACTCGCCCCCTGTAGGTGTTCTGACCGTTCTTCGCGGAAATGCCTTTCGATACGATGGTGCTGCGCGTATTCTTCCCAAGGTGAATCATTTTGGTGCCCGTATCGGCCTGCTGGCGCCCGCTGGTTACGGCGACGGAGTAGAATTCTCCGATGGAGTTATCGCCCTGGAGAATGCAACTGGGATATTTCCAGGTGATGGCCGACCCGGTTTCCACCTGCGTCCAGGAGATCTTGGCATTCGCGCCGCGGCAGGCGCCGCGTTTCGTTACGAAGTTGTAGATGCCGCCCACGCCGTTTTCGTCGCCGGGATACCAGTTCTGAACTGTTGAGTACTTGATCTGCGCGTCGTCCAGGGCGACCAGTTCCACAACGGCGGCGTGGAGCTGATTCTCGTCTCTCTGCGGGGCGGTGCAACCCTCGAGATACGATACGTAGGCGCCTTCTTCGGCGATAATGAGCGTCCGTTCGAACTGGCCGGTATTGGCGGCGTTGATGCGGAAGTACGTGGACAGTTCCATCGGACACCGCACACCCCGGGGGATGTAGCAGAAAGAGCCGTCGGTAAAGACGGCGGAGTTGAGCGCGGCGAAAAAATTGTCGTTGTACGGCACGACGGAACCGAGATATTTCCTCACCAGTTCGGGGTGCTCGTGCACGGCTTCAGAAAACGAACAGAATATGACTCCCAGTTCGGAAAGTTTGTCCTTGAACGTGGTGGCCACTGAAACGCTGTCGAAAACCGCGTCGACCGCGACGCCGGCCAGCATCTTCTGCTCCTCGAGGGGGATGCCCAGCTTCTCGTACGTCCGCAGGATTTCAGGGTCTACCTCGTCGAGGCTCTGCAGCGTCTCCGCCTCCCTGGGCGCCGAGTAATAGATGATACTCTGGTAGTCGATGTCCGGATAGTCGACCATCGCCCACTGCCGGCATTGCTTGCGACGGGTCGGATCTTCCATCTTGAGCCAGTTGTGATAGGCTTTGAGCCGCCACTGCAACAACCAGTCGGGTTCGCGCTTCTTCCGGGAAATGAAGGCAATGATATCCTCGTTCAGACCGGGTGGCGCGGCGTCCTGTTCGATGTCCGTTACGAAGCCGTATTTGTACTCTCTCGTCGCGAGTTCTTCGAGTTCCTGTACTTCGTCACCCATCGGGTGCTCCTTTCATTGGCTTGAAAGGGCATTAGTTTCGTTGCATTTTCTGTGACGTGACAATAAAGATTCCTGAACTTAACCGTAACATACCCAATCCGCATCCATGTGTCAAGATTAAAAATGTACGAAAAAGTCAAGTTTGCCGGATCCGCCTCGGGCCGGGCCCGACGCTTCCTGCGGACGGGATGTCCGACAGGTGCTTTTCCCTTGACAGAAGCGCCAGGTTTTCGCTTATTTATCGCCGTCGATTCCGAATGCGTACGGCGTTGGAATTCAGGCCTGCGCCGTCACGTGGCCCCTGCTCACCGCGCGTCACCTGATGAGGCCCTGTACGATGCTGGATCAATATGCCAATGTCCTGATTTTTCTGGGAATCGGCGGGCTCTTCGTGGTGGTCAATCTGTTCATCGGCAGTCTGATCCGGCCCCGGAATCCCAGCGCGGAGAAACTGAGTACGTACGAGTGTGGTGAAGAGCCCGTGGGCGGATCGTGGATTCAATTCAACATACGGTTTTACGTGATTGCCCTGGATTTCATCATCTTCGACGTCGAGGTTGTACTGCTGTATCCGTGGGCGGTGGTGGCGAATGATTTCGGCTGGTACGGCTTCGGCGCAATGTCTGTATTCGTGGTGGTTCTCCTGCTCGGCCTGGCGTATGCCTGGCGGAAGGGGGCCCTGGAATGGGTTCGTCCCAAGCTGTCGGGCCGGCAGGCGCCGGTGGCCGCTTCGACAACGGGGAGCCGCGTGGGCTGATCGCCCGCGGCAGGCGCGGGAACCGAATCGCGGCGTTTCACATTAATAAGTCCGGCTGAATGCTTCAGGAGGCAGGCCCTTCCATGGGAAAGCTCACAGGTCGTTTCCAGGATAACGTCATCGTGACGTCGGTCGACTATTTCGTCAATTGGGCGCGGTTGTCTTCGCTCTGGCCGATGACATTCGGACTGGCGTGCTGCGCCATCGAAATGATGGCCACGGGCGCGTCGCGATACGACTGGTCGCGTCTGGGCATGGTCCCGCGCGCCACACCCCGGCAGTCCGACCTGATGATCGTGGCCGGTACGGTCACACTGAAAATGGCCACACGCGTGAAGAAGCTGTACGACCAGATGGCGGAGCCCCGGTACGTCATGTCCATGGGCTGCTGCGCCACCTCCGGTGGCCCGTACTGGCAGCACGGTTACCACGTTTTGAAGGGTGTTGACCGCGTCGTGCCGGTGGACATCTATGTCCCGGGTTGTCCGCCGAGGCCGGAGGCCCTGCTCGAAGGCGTCATGAAACTTCAGGACAAGATTCGCATCGATTCCATCGCGAAAGTGAGCTGAATTTCGCGCACGGTCTTTCCCGGACGGCGGGTGGGGGCAACCAATGACGCCGCAGGAGATCTTCGACCGGCTGAAGGCAACGTTCGGCGACCGGGTCCTGGATCTGACGGAGAACGTGGATCCGTTTATCCGGGTAAATGCCGGCGCAATTGCGGATATCGGTCTGTACCTGCGGGACGACGAGGCGATGCGCTTCGAGTCACTGATGTGTCTGAGCGGGGTGGATTATCCCGAGCACCTTACGGTGGTCTATCATCTGTTCTCCACGACCCTGGGGCACAAGATTACATTGAAGACGGAGGTGGGGAGAGACGACCCCCATGTGCCGACCGTGGAAGGGGTATGGCGGGTGGCGAACTGGCACGAGCGCGAAACGTTCGACATGTTCGGGATCATTTTCGACGGCCACAGCGACCTGCGGCGCATCCTGTGCCCCGACGATTGGGAAGGCTGGCCCCTGCGCAAGGACTACGAGGTCCAGGAATATTATCGCGGCATCAAGGTTGAGGTGTAAATTATGGCAGGGATTCCACGGGCGGCGGCAGAGGTGACGGTGGAGCGGCCGGGTCTGCCGCCGGCAGCGGACATGGAGGGCGACAATCTCAGCAGCGAACTGATGACCATTAATATGGGACCCCAGCATCCCAGCACGCACGGGGTGCTGCGCCTGGAGATCAGGACGGACGGAGAAATCGTCGAGGAGGCGAAACCCCACATTGGTTATCTGCATCGATGCTTCGAAAAGCATTCCGAAAATCTGCCGTATCCACAGGTGATCCCGTTCACGGACCGAATGGATTACCTGGCGGCGATGAACAACAACCTGGGGTACGTGCTGGCGGTCGAGAAACTCCTGGGGCTCGATATTCCGGAGCGCGTGGAGTACATCCGGGTCATCATGTGTGAGTTGAACCGGATTGCGAGCCATCTGGTTTCGTTCGGGACCTATGGAATGGATATCGGGGCGTTTACGCCCTTTTTGTTTGCCTTCCGCGAACGGGAGGATATCTTCGACCTGTTTGAGATGACGTGCGGTGCCCGGATGTTGTACAACTACATCTGGGTGGGCGGGGTCTCTCACGATCTGCCGCCGGGATTCGTGGAGCGCTGCCGGAACTTCCTGGCCGCATTCGAAGGGAAACTCAAAGAGTATAACGACCTGCTGACGTACAATAAGATCTTCATTGAACGCACGGCCAACGTCGGCGTGCTTTCGCTGGAGTCGGCGTACAGCCACAACATTACCGGCCCCAATCTTCGGGGGTGTGGAGTGAAGTGGGACCTGCGCCGCGACGAACCTTATTCCATATACGACCGGTTTGAGTTCGACGTGCCCTGCGGCGGAGGGGAGATGGGGACCCTGGGGGATTGCTGGGACCGGTACATGGTGCGGATTCGCGAAATGGAACAAAGCGCGGGGATCGTATCCCAGGCGCTCGATCAGTTGCCCGAGGGCGGCGACGTACAGGCGGCGGTCCCCAGGAACGTCCGCCCTCCCAAAAACGCCGAGTGTTACGTGCGCAGCGAGAACCCCCGGGGCGAACTGGGGGTTTACGTGATCAGCGACGGATCGAACGTGCCGTACCGGGTACGGGTGAAGTCGCCCTGCTTTACGGTGATGAGTGTTTTTGATGAACTTGCCCGGGGCCATTATCTGGCGGACATTATCGCCATTATCGGAAGCATCGATATCGTACTGGGTGAGATCGACCGTTAGGATTGCCTTATGCTCGAATTAGCGGCGGCTCTCGTAGACGAGGTGGGATTCTTGAGCGCGGTGCCGATCGGCCTGCTGTCCGTTGCGCTGGGGCTGCTCGCCGGGATCGTCGTCGTAACGCTCGTCGCCGTTCTGGGCCTGATCATGGTTTATATGGAAATGAAGATTTCCGCCCACATCCAGGACCGTCTTGGGCCGATGCGAACCGGGGGTTGGCACGGCTGGGCCCAGCCGATTGCCGATGGCGTCAAACTGCTGCTGAAGGAGGACATCATACCTGCAGCCGCGGACAAACCCCTGTTCATTCTGGCCCCCCTTCTCGTCTTTTCCGGAACCCTGGCGATCTTCGTGTGTATTCCTTTCGGCGGCAGCCTTATCGTGAGCGATCTCAACATCGGGATCTTCTATATTCTCGCCATTTCGTCGCTTGGCGTGCTCGGCATTCTCATGGCGGGATGGGCGTCCAACAACAAGTGGTCTCTGCTCGGCGCGATGCGCTCTGCGGCGCAGGTCGTCAGCTACGAAATTCCCGTGGCCATGGCGTTTCTGAGTGTGATCCCGCTTGTGGGCACTCTGAGCACGCAGGAACTGGTCGCGGCGCAGTCCGGATCGATATATCACTGGCTCGTTTTTCGCAATCCCTTTACGTTCCTCGCGTTCATTCTTTACTTCATCGCCTCGCTTGCAGAGGTCAACCGGACGCCGTTCGATATCCCCGAAGCCGAATCCGAACTGGTTGCGGGGTACCACACCGAATACAGCGGTATGCGGTTCTCGTTCTTTTTCGTGGCGGAATACGCGGCGATGGTTGCCGTGGGCATGGTCGGGGCGGTCGTGTTTCTGGGCGGCTGGCAGGCGCCGTGGGGCGGCTCATTCCCGGCCGGTCCCATATGGATGATCGGAAAGGGACTGTTGCTGGTCGCGGTGCAGATGTGGATACGCTGGACCCTTCCGCGGCTGCGCGTCGACCAGTTGATGTTCGTGGGCTGGAAGGTGCTCACGCCGGCCGCGTTTCTGTGCTTTCTGGGGTCGGTCGCCTGGCACTTTGCCGCTCCGGAGTGGCTGCAGGAACTCGCCAAGGTAGGACTGATGGGCGTGATGGCGGTCGTTCTCGCTTTCCTCTTGCGTTCAGCCGCCCAGGGACTGATGCAGGGGCGGACGCAGCGCGCCCACACGGCATAAGAAGTTCGGCGCGTTGGTCCACATTCAGGATCTTACGGACTCCTCCTTCATAGGTGACGCAATGGCATCGTATTTCAGGAATCTCTATCAGTCGGCTGCTTCCATCTGGACAGGCTTGAATATCACGTTAAAGCATCTGTTCACGCCGTCGATAACGCTGGAGTACCCGGACGAGCGCTGGCAGATGCCGGAACGGTCGCGGAACCAGTTGTTCAACGATATCGACGATTGCATCGGCTGCGATCAGTGCGCAAGGGCATGTCCGGTGGACTGCATCTACATCGAGTGTGAAAAAGCAGGTCCTGACGAGGATCTCGGCCTGACGTCCAAGGGGACCAAGAAGCGGCTGAAGGTTCTCCGTTTCGACATCGACATGGGGCTCTGCTGCTATTGCGGCCTCTGTACGTATCCCTGCCCCACTGAATGCCTGATTATGACCCCGAATTACGAGTCGTCCGTTTACGACCGGACGGACCTGGTCTACCGGTACGCCCGTCCCTGGGACTACGAAAAAGAGCCCGCCGACGCGGAGTCTTCGGATCGCTAGCGGAACGCGAAGCGCCGGGAATGCCGGAGCCGGTCACGGCGCAGTCGGGCAATCGGCAAAAGGCGCGGGACGTCCAGGATTGGTTGACATATGGAACTTTCGACAATCGTATTCTACCTGTTTGCCGCGGTGACCGTCGGGTCGGCGGCCGCGGTCGTGTTCGTAAGCCGTCTGATCTACGCGGTGTTTGCCCTTCTGTTCACGTTTTTCGGTGTCGCCGGTCTGTACGTCTTTCTCGACGCCGACTTCCTGGCGGGCGCGCAGGTGCTGATTTACGTCGGTGGCATTCTGATTCTGCTGCTCTTCGGCGTGATGTTGACCAACCGGATCTACGATCTGAATCTTCTGTCCGAACGGGTGCAGTTTCTGCCCAGCCTGGTTGTCGTCGGCGCTGGATTCGCACTCCTGGTCATGGTGATCATGAAGACGTCATGGCCGCTGTCCGAGGGTCCGTCGCCGGCTTCCAGTACAGCGGAAATCGGGAGATCCCTCATGACAACCTACGTCCTTCCGTTCGAGGTGGCCGGCATGCTGCTGCTGGCGGCCCTGCTCGGCGCATCGATGCTGGCGGGAAGCGGGAAGGGGCAGGAGGAGGATGAGGGGGAGTTATGATTGCGCTGGAGCACTATCTGGTCGTTGCGGCCATTCTGTTTTGTCTGGGAATTCTGGCCGTTGCCACCCGTCGCAACGCAATCAGCATCCTGATGGGGGTGGAACTCATTCTGAATGCCGCCAACCTGAATCTCGTCGCGTTCGCGCGGTTCACCGATTCGGGATTCGGGGGTCAGGTATTCGCCGTTTTCGTAATCGTCCTCGCCGCGGCCGAAGCGGCGGTTGCGCTGGCGATCGTTCTGAATATCTACCGCAATTATCAGATGGTCAACATCGACAGACTGAACTCATTGAGCGGTTGACGTCTCCCGGGGGAGTGAATGCCCTTGAATCTGCTCCTGATTCTGTTGATCCCCGTACTGCCCCTTGCGGCTTTTGCCGTACAGGCGTTCTGGGGGCGGCGCCTTCCCCGCGGGGGCGATTGGGTGCCCCTCGCTGCGATTTCCATTTCATTTCTGCTTTCTCTCCGGTACTTCATCCTCGCACTTTCTGCCTACGATCCGGCCTGGCGCCTGGAGTTCGATTCGTGGGTCTGGCTGGACCTGAGCATCGCGAAGATCGCCGTTGGCCTGCTGGTCGACAATATCACCGCCGTCATGCTGATGGTTGTCACGGTCGTAAGTGGACTGGTGCACCTCTATTCGGTCGGCTATATGCACGGAGACCCGCGTTATTCTCGGTTTTTCGGGTTCCTGGCCATTTTTTCCTTCTCGATGCTGGGCCTGGTTCTGGTCGATAATTTCCTGCTGCTCTATGTGTTCTGGGAACTCGTGGGGCTATCATCCTATCTGCTGATCGGCTTCTGGTACGAAAAACCTTCGGCGGCTGCGGCATGCAAGAAAGCGTTTCTGGTAAACCGCATCGGGGACCTGGGCTTTTTCGTGGGCATCATGATCGTCTTCTGGAAGGTCGGCGCTTTCGACTATGCAAGTGTCTACGACGGGGTTGCCAGCGGGCGGCTTGGCGGGGGATTGCTTACGGCTGCCGGTCTGTGCCTGTTCTGCGGCGCGGTGGGTAAGTCGGCGCAGTTTCCACTACACGTCTGGCTGCCCGACGCCATGGAAGGCCCCACGCCCGTCAGCGCCCTGATCCATGCCGCGACCATGGTTGCCGCGGGTGTGTATATGGTAACGAGGATGTTCCCGATCCTTACGCCGGACGCGCTTTTGGTGATCGCCTACATCGGAGCGATCACGGCGATTCTGGGCGCGACCATCGCCGTGGCACAGTACGATATCAAACGCGTCCTGGCATATTCGACCATCAGTCAGTTGGGATACATGATCATGGGTCTTGGCGTCGGCGCGTATGTGGCGGGGTTTTTCCATCTGATGACGCACGCGGCCTTCAAGGCCTGTCTCTTCCTCGGATCGGGCAGCGTCATCCATGCGGTGGAACACGCGTTCCATAAGACACATAACGATCTCGACCCGCAGGATATGCGGAACATGGGCGGGTTGCGGGCGAAGATGCCGCTGACTTTCTGGACCTTTCTGATTGCGACCGTGGCCCTGGCCGGTGTGCCGCTAACCTCCGGTTTTCTCAGCAAAGACGCAATACTGGCCGGAGCGCTGGGATTCGGCGGTTTCTCCCGGCCGGTCCATTTCCTGCTGCCGCTGATCGGGTTTGCCGCGGCCGGATTAACGGCCTTTTACATGTTCCGGCTGATTTTCCTCACGTTTTACGGAAAGCCGCGGGAAAAGTCCCTTGTCGAGAACGCCCACGAATCCCCTGGCGTGATGACGGTTCCGCTGATTGTGCTCGCGGCACTGAGTTTCTGGATCTTCTATGCCTGGAACCCTCTGGGCGGAGAGGGCTGGTTTCACCACCTCGTCAGGGTGCCTGAAGCCGGGTTGCAAGCAGCCGGAGGCGCACCGTTGCCGGTTGGCGCGGGCGCGGAAGTCTATGCGGCCGGATCGGGCAACGACGCGGCCGACGCGGCGCACTACCCGGCGATGGTCCTCTCGTTGCTTGTTGCCGCGGCCGGCATCTATACGGCGTATCGCAAGTACTACAACCGGCGGGAAGAGATGATCGCACTGGAGGCGTCGTCGCTTCAGTCGGGTGGATTCTTCCGAACGCTGAACCGCAAGTGGTATTTCGACGAACTGTACGACGCCAGCTTTGTCCGGGCGGTCATGGTCGGCCGTACGGTATTGGACTGGTTCGACTCCCGTATTGTAGACGGGCTCGTGAATCTGTCCGCGACGTTTACCCGGGGCATTTCCTTTATCGATCGCCTGTTTGACGAATGGGTGGTCGACGGCCTCGTGAACGCCGTTGCCGGGGTGATCAGGTGGGCCGGCGGTGGGTTGAGACGCATTCAGACCGGACGCCTCCAGACCTACGTGGTCCTGGTGATGGGAGGTATTCTGGCGCTGATGGTCATCAGATTGATGGTGTCCTGACCTGCCGTATGGTGTCCCGGAACAGGTTGCCTGACGTCGGCCGACGAGTCGCCCGACTGGCATTCTCCGTCCCGTCGACAAACTCAATGCAACCGGACTGGATCAACCGGCAATCGAATGATGACGTTATTTCGGGGACACGACACTTGCTGCCTGCGGTACGCGCCACTGGCGGGCCTGCGAGCCGTCCGCCGTGTGCCGTGAGATTTCGAAGAGGGAGGTAGCCGACAGATGGCTCAATGGATTCTGACACTGTTGACGTTTGTTCCCGTGCTCGGGGCCGTGGTGATTCTACTCCTGCCCGGAAAGTCGGTGGATGCGATTCGCCGGGTCGCGCTGGCTGCGACGGGGCTCTGTCTTCTGATGGCGGTCTGGCTGTACCAGGATTTCGATCGGTCCGTGCCCGATATGCAATACGAAGTGCGGCTGAACTGGATCGAGTCGTTCAATATCCAGTATTATATGGGCATCGACGGCCTGAGCGTCTCGATGGTGCTGTTGACGGCGCTGTTGGGCTTCCTTTGCGTACCCGCATCCTGGAACATCCAACGGGGGGTAAAGGGATATTTCGCACTGTTTCTGCTGCTCGAGACCGGCATGCAGGGTGTATTCGTGTCGCTCGATTTCTTTCTGTTCTACGTGTTCTGGGAAGTGATGCTGCTGCCGATGTATTTCCTGATCGGGATCTGGGGAGGCCCTCGGAAGGAATACGCGGCCATCAAGTTCTTCCTCTATACACTGGCGGGCAGCGTCCTGCTATTGCTGGTGATGCTCGCGTTCTACTTCAATGTCACAGATCCCGATACGGGGAAACATACGTTCAATATGCTGGTGATGATGGACCAGGCGAACCACTCGGAGTGGCTGCGGGCCGGAATGATCTTCGGGTATTCGGCTCCGGTGATGATCTGGTTTGCCATGTTCATCGGCTTTGCCATAAAGGTGCCGCTGTTCCCGTTCCACACCTGGCTTCCCGACGCCCATGTCGAAGCGCCGACGGCCATCAGCGTGATTCTGGCGGGCGTGCTCCTGAAAATGGGCACGTACGGCATTCTGAGGTTCAACTATCCGATGTTGCCGGACGTGACCCGTGACTTCAGCTATTTTCTGGCCGTGATCGGGGTCATCAACATCATCTACGGCGCGCTCGTCGCATTGGCGCAATCGGATCTGAAAAAGCTCGTGGCGTACTCGAGCATCAGTCATATGGGGTTCGTGATGCTCGGTATGTCCTCGTTTACGCCCCACGGAATCAACGGTGCGGTCTTCCAGATGTTCAACCACGGCACGATTACGGCAATGTTGTTTCTGCTGGTGGGCGTCATATACGACCGTGCGCACCACCGGTATATCGTGTATCCCAATGATTACGAAGATCCGGATTTACGCGGAAAACTGGGATTCGGCGGGCTGTGGTCGCATATGCCGGTATATGGCAGTCTGACGATGGTGGCGTACTTCGCCGCGCTGGGATTGCCGGGCCTTTCGGGATTTATCAGCGAAGCGCTCTGTTTCCTGGGTGCATTCCAGGTCCATCGCACCATGACCATCCTGGGCACGCTCGGGGTACTTCTGGGCGCGGCGTACATGCTCTGGGCCTTTCAAAGACTGTTCATGGGGCCGTTTAACGAACGGTGGAAGGACCTGCCAGAGATCAACGGCCGCGAGATTTTCAGCCTGGCGCCGCTGGCGGTCATTGTCATTGTGCTGGGCATCTATCCCGCACCGGTTCTCGACCTTCTCGCCCAGTCTCTGGGAGAGCTCGTAAAGGACCTGAACGGACCGGTGATGTCCGTGTTGCAGCAATAGTCGATTAAGAGGGATTCCGATTTTCTGAGCGTCAGCGCGGTACGGGCTCGACGCAGACCGGAGGTACGACCTTTTGGCCGAGGCCATCGAAAACGCGATTGCAGTGAATCTGGACGGCCTGCAATACATCTGGCCGGAGATCATCGTCACGTTCGCGATTATCGGCATTGTGACCGTCGATCTGGTCCTGACCGGAAAGAAGAAGGCAGTGTTGACGGGGCTTTCGCTCCTTGTGCTCGTGGTCTGCCTGTTTTCGATCGCGGGGTTGTACGACGAGGCGCCCAGGTCGCTGTTCATGGGCATGATCGCACTGGATGGCTTCGCCCTGTTCTTCAAGCTGCTGATTGTGGTCACAACGATCGTGGTCACGCTGTTTGGACTGCAGTCGCGCGACATCGACGCCGATCGAATCGGTGAATTCTACGCGCTCTTTCTCTCTGTTGCGCTGGGCGGCTTTCTGATGGCCGGCGCCACAAATCTGCTGATGATGTATCTGGCGCTCGAACTGGTCAGTCTGCCGTCGTACGTGCTGGCCGGCTATCAGAAGCAGGTCCGGCGATCCAACGAGGCAGCGCTGAAATACGTGGTGTACGGCGGGGTGTCGTCCGGCATCATGCTATACGGATTCTCATTGATCTACGGATTGACGGGCACGCTGGACATCTATGGAATCGCGGCTCGACTGGGCACCACCGCGCCGTATGAACTGACGCTGTTTCTCGGCGCGACGCTCGCGATGGCGGGGTTTGGGTACAAGGTGGCTTCGGTTCCATTTCATTTCTGGTGTCCGGACGTCTACGAGGGCGCGCCCACACCCGTGACGGCGTTTTTCTCGGTTGCGCCGAAGGCGGTCGGTTTCGCCATGCTGGCACGGTTCTTTTACGTGGGTCTGTCCGCTTACGATGGCGCTTCCGGCACCGGCGCCGCGTTGGGCGTGGCCTGGCCGCAGTTGCTCGCCCTTATTTCCGCATTTACGATGACACTGGGCAATCTGACGGCCATCTGGCAGCGAAACCTGAAGAGACTGCTGGCGTACTCGAGTATCGCCCACGCGGGTTATATGATGATGGGCGTAGTGATGCTTTCGTCGGCAGGTCTGAAAGCCGTGATGTTTTACGCGGGCGCCTATCTGTTTATGAATCTCGGTGCGTTTCTGGTCGTTCTGCTGTTGGCCGAAAAAACCGGCAGCGAAGACATCGACGATTACAGGGGGCTCGGCTGGCGGTCGCCCTGGATTGCGCTGACGATGTCCGCGTTTCTCTTTTCGCTCACGGGATTGCCGCCGACGGCGGGATTTGTTGGAAAGGTGTATCTGTTTGCCGCCGTGGTTGATGGCGGGCTCTATTGGTTGGCGGTGGTGGGGGCGCTGAACAGCGCCGTTTCCCTGTATTATTATGCAAGGGTCGTGCGCGCCATGTACCTGGAGAAGCCTCTTTCCGACACGCCGGTTGTGATATCTCCGTTCGCCACGGGGACCCTGGCGGTATTATTTGTCGGTACGCTTCTGTTCGGTGTGTACTGGGCGCCGCTGGCCGACTTGGCCGAAACGTCTACGGCGATCTTTCTGAACGGTAGTGACGCAGTGCAGGCGATGGTCCGGTAAGCGCGCGGCACTGGCGGTCCATACCACTGCGCGCAGCATCTCTTGAGACCCCGAAAGGCAGATGCCTTTACAGATCTGGCAAACTGAAGGCCCCGCGATATTGTCTCGCGGGGCCTTTTTCTGAACTGGTGTCATGTCCCAAAACACCTCACCATTCGGCCGCCTGCCTGCGCAGTGCCCTGCCTGCCTGTGCGTGTACGCACGCCTGCCTGCGCAGTGCCCTGCGCAGTGCCCTGCGCTGCAGGCAGGCAGACAGGCGCTGCAGGCAGGCCGATTCATCCCGTCGCTCGACGTTGCTTGTGCTGGGCTTGTCGCAGTGCCATCGCTCGCCGACCTTGCCCACGTCGCCTGTGCTCTGGCGCCGGGTCCGGAGCCTCTCGAAGGATGCGAGCCAGGCGACTCGACGGCCGAATTCAGGCAACTAATTTCCGGGACAGAATACTGGGATACACTGTCTATCCCCAGGCTTTTCCGCTTGCGCTTCTCTTTTTCTTCTTCAGATCGCTTTTCTCGACCAGAAAACCGAGCAGATTCTTGCGTCCGAGGGTTCTGAGATAGGTCAATAGTGAGATTTCGGCTTCCTTTGCGTTGAGCTTGTGGGTTTCGCACAATTGCTTAATCATCGAAGCCACCGACGTGCGTCCGTTGCACATTTTCCAGACCTGAGAGCCAATCTCATCCAGCACCAGCGTCCGTTTCTCAGGCACCCAGAAGATCTTGGAAAGGATCTTCACTTTCGTGGTATCCGCACGCTTTAACGTGATCGTGACTTCGTCGTCCTTGTTCGTCTTCCACTCCAGCCGGTCGTTCCGGGTGGGTTTGGAGTTGAACATCGCCTCCCGGCTGATCTTGGGCTGTTTTTTCGATGAGAACAGGGACATTCGTATTCCTCTGGTCCGGAGATGCCAAAGGGACGCGCCCCGGGCGCTTCATTCCGAGGGGACGGACTCCCGGTGGCAGATAACGGCGCGCCGGGCATTCTCGATGTCCGGCACATCCTTGCGTTTCTTGTAGTAGGTGTGTACCGCATAAATCTTGTTGACCTGTCTGCAGGTCCAGACGCGGGCCTCCATGTTCAGGCGCGGTCGCACATTCCAGAACGGCAGCGGCATCAGCAGACCCCGCCAGCGGCTTTTCGGTTTTCCACGTAGGCTCAGACCAAAATGGTCTCCAAAGTTGGTCTCACTCGCGTCCAGATTGACGTGGCGCAGGTTCTTGCGGAAGAACTCCTGGTACCAGTCGAGAAGGGTCCGATTCTTCAGGAGCATTTCGGCAAGGCTGAGCCGGTCGAACTGAAGGATACTCTGGCCTTTCTGGAAACAGAGGCGAAGGTGTCCGGACTTGAGGTCGTAGGTTTCCAGAGAGAACTGCGGAGGCGACGAACAGACGAGATCGTAAAGCGCCCACGTTCGGTCGCAGTCGGGTGCGGTATCCCGGACGGAGTTAAAAATTCGCCTGATATTGTCTACTGCGTCTTCTTCCAGCTTCGTCCTGATCTTAATCAGGAAAAGCCGATCCGACAACATGCTGTAGAAAGCCAGCGCATGGATTCGGTACTCGGCCTGCCAGGCGAAAACAACTGGCGTAACCGCATCGGGCAATTCCAGCCATCCCGCATCGGGAGTGCGTTCGACGTCGAGTTTCTTTTTCTCCTTGCGGGCACTCTGGGAGAGTCCATCCACAAAGCGGTCGACGAGTGACGCGACCCTCTGGTCGCCGCGGGCGTCCTTCCACTCGATCTCCAGCCTCGCAAGCGTCGGATCGTCGAGGCGGACGCTGCCGGCCTTGAAATCGCCCGATATCTTGCCGGGATTCCACTCCAGCGGGACCTCGACTGTCAGCCCGTGCCATCCGAACAGAGACCAGTCTGAATAACGCAAAGACTTCAAGGGGCGCCACCCTCGGACGAAAGATTCCGGAATATCGGATGGATAAATATACGTTCCCCGGCACACCTGTCAAGAACTTTATGTTTTAACTAAGTATAGGTTTTGCAATGACTTGTATTGAGTCTTCGAGCCGGGATAGCGTGGATTTCAGTTTTCGCGCCTGTTTGTATTCGATCATATATCGGGCAGTTCCCCGGATGCGGCAACCTGCCGTGCTTCGTAAAACAGTGGTTGACGAATGAACTAATGTTCACTATATTCAAATGAGCAGTGCGCGCAATGGTGGTCACTTGCAGATCGGGCGGGACCGGTTCCTGGCGAACCCTCCCGTATGGCGTTGGTTATTGAGGAGATGTGTGATGCGTCAGAAGCTAACGGACAGGCAGAGAGAGATTTACGAATTTATCGCCCGGACGATACGGGACGGCGGCGCTCCTCCGACAATTCGCGAGACCATGGATGCGTTCAACATCGCTTCCACCAACGGCGTAAGAACCACGCTGGCCGCACTCGAAAAAAAGGGCTACATCAGCAGGCGCCCTATGGTGTCCCGAGGTATCGAACTTAAGGACTACGTCGAACGCGAATACCTAGGGGAATCCACGTCGCGAGAGGTGCCGGTCATCGGGCGCGTGGCTGCCGGGGAGCCCATTCTGGCAACCGAAAATGTGGAGAGTACGGTGGCTGTGGATCGTTCCTTTCTGCCGTCTGCAGATGTTTTCGTCCTTCGGGTCAAGGGTGAGAGCATGCGGGATGCAGGGATTCTGGATGGAGACTACGTTGTGGCGCGTCATCAGGATACGGCGAATCCGGGTGAAATTGTCGTGGCGGTGATCGGGGAGGAGGCGACCGTGAAGCGGTACTTCCCCGAAGCCGGCCGGGTACGGCTCATCCCGGAAAACGAGGCGTTCGAAACCATTGAGGTGCGACCGGGCCGGGATGACTTCCGCATTGCGGGCAAGATTGTGGGCCTGATGCGTCGATTCTGAGGCAACGCAGCGATGGCCCAGGCGGCATGCCCCCTTGTTTTTCGAGGGGGTTATTTTTGCGTCTCCGCGGCCCGTGGATCCCGATTCAAACCAGCTTCCGAACAAACCGTTTGCCCGGGAGCTGCTCCGCAAAGCCGGCCAGTTCCAGGGAGAGCAATGCCGTCAGCGTGTCTGAGGCCGGCATTTCCGTCCGGTCGGCAATGGCATCGATGTGGGCGGGCACGTCGACCGAAAGGCACTCTAAAGCCAGACGTTCCGGCTTCGGAAGATTCGCGGGTTCGCCTGCAGGGGGTTCTCGGGTGTATCGCGGCCGGAGTCGTGTCAGGTGGGGACGGAGTTCATCCAGTATGTCCTCCACCGATTGTACGAGAACGGCGCCCTGCCTGATAAGCCGGTTTGTGCCGCGGCTTCGGCCTGAATGAACGGGACCCGGAATGGCGAAGACCTCTCGATTCTGTTCCAGGGCCAGCCGGGCGGTAATCAACGCGCCACTGCGTTCACCCGCTTCGATAACCACGACGCCGAGGCTGAGTCCACTTATGATCCTGTTACGGCGAGGAAAGTTGTGGGCTTCTGCGGACGCGCCCATCGGGAATTCGGAAATTGCGGCGCCGTTTTCGCTCACGACCTGCAAAAGATCCTTGTTCTGCGGCGGATACGGCCTGTCCAGCCCGCTTCCCAATACGGCGACGGTGTATCCACGTGCGGCAAGTGCTCCCCTGTGCGCGTGTGTATCGATTCCGGTGGCCAGTCCGCTGACCACGGTAATCCCGTGGCGTACCAGTTCTCCGGAGATCTGAAAGGCAGTATCCCGTCCATAGGAAGTGAATGACCGGGAGCCGACGACCGCGACGGAAGGAAGCGCACAGACGTCGATGGTTCCAAGCACATAGAGAATGGGCGGCGGCGCATAGGCCTGACTAAGATAACCGGGATAGTCAGGGCTCTGTAGAGTCAGAAGGTGAACCCCTGTATCTTCGGCGCGTCGAAGCTGTTCTTCCGCCCAGGACGGGTCGCGTTCCGTGCGGATGGCCCCGGCGAGTTCGGGGCCGATGCCAGGCACGGAGCACAAGTGTGCGCAGGTAGCCCTCAAGACCTCTCGCGGTGTGCAAAACTGACGCAGCAACGCGGAGAATGCGACAGGCCCCAGTCCGGACACAGAGTGAAGCGTCAACCAGTCTAGGATATCTTTGGACATCTTCTCAGGGAATACCGGTTCGCTGCAACCAGCGGTGGCCACCCGGGCGAGGTGTATGACGGGTTCGATCTACCTGAAGGCAATAGGCGTGCCAAAAGAAAAACACGCTATTGCGGCGGAAAACGCGTGGAAGGGTGAAAGTGGCTTTCAGAACCTGGTGCCGGCTTCGAAAGAATCGTGCAGGAAGGATATTACGGGGAAGGTGAGCGTCTGCGCTATCCGGCGGGGATTGCCAGCGAGTGATTATCGTTGAGAATTATCGGAGCGGTTCCGATCGACCAGTCTGCCCAATTGTTGCACGAGTTCGGGAATACCTTCTCCCGAGACAGACGAAAAGTACAGGTACCGGTCCGACAGGCGTTTGCGTGTCCTGTCTTCCGGGGCCAGGATGTCGATTTTCGTGAATGCGGTCAGTGAGGGCTTGTTGAGAAGCCCCGGGCTGAAGTGATGGAGTTCGTTTCGAAGAATGTCCAGATCGCGTTCAGGATCCGACGACGAGGAATCGAGGAGAAACAGCAGGATGCGAGTACGTTCAATATGGCGAAGAAACCGGTGCCCGAGACCCCTGCCCAGGTGCGCGCCCTCGATCAGGCCAGGGATGTCTGCGATCACAAAACTGTCGAAATCATTGTAGGAAACAATGCCCAGGTGCGGCTGAAGCGTCGTAAACGGATAATCCGCGATTTTGGGTTGGGCGGCAGAAATGCGGGAAAGCAGCGTGGACTTGCCCGCGTTGGGGTACCCGACCAGACCGACGTCCGCGATGAGTTTCAGTTCCAGGTCCAGCCGCTTCTCCTGACCGGATTCGCCGGGGAAGGCGGTCTCAGGCGCCCGGTTCGTGGGGGTCGCGAAACGTGCGTTGCCCCTGCCGCCCCGTCCGCCGCTGACCACGACGATCCGTTCATCGCGCCCGGCGAGGTCCGCCAGGGTTTCGCCGGTATCCGCATCCCGGATCACCGTTCCGGCAGGTACGCGTACCATTGCACTGGCGCCTCTTCGACCCTTGCACTTCTTTCCCGCGCCGGGTTTCCCATGCTCCGCGCGAATATGCCGGTGAAAACGGTAGTTGATGAGGGTGTTTATGCCGGCATCCGACAAAAAGACAACATCGCCGCCGTCGCCGCCGTCGCCGCCGTCAGGACCGCCCCGAGGTACGAATTTCTCACGCCGGAAGCTCCTGCATCCGTTACCCCCGTCACCCGATCTTACAGTGAGTTTGGCCTGGTCGATGAACATGGCATAAAGGGAGGCGCACGGAATAGCCAGACTCAGGCATTCGGAGCGCCGTGTCGGAGTCCCGGATTACGTCTCCGTCTCCGGGATGGATGTCGCATGCCGGCGCGGCTTTCCTGCAAACCGTCATGTGCTGAAAGGAGCGCTTACGCGAACTTCCCTTTCAGTCGGTCTTCGACCGCAGGCGGCACAAATGCCGTCACGTCACCGTCAAATCGCGCGATTTCACGCACAAGCGTGGAATTCAGATACGCATAGTCCAGGCTGGGCATCAGAAAGAGGACCTCCAATTGAGGTTCCATCCGGCGGTTGGCAACCGCCATCGCGATTTCCAGCTCATATTCGGTGGTCGTACGAAGACTGCGCACGACGGTGAAAACGCTACATTTCCTGGCAAAGTCTACGAGCAGTCCGCTGTATTTCATGACTTCCACATTGGGACAGTGGGATGAAACCTCCTGTATCATGCTTACCCGTTCGTCAGGCGAAAACAGCGGTTGCTTCTCAGGATTAATGCCCACGGCGACGATCAGCCGGCTGCAGAGTTTCGCCGTTCGTTCGATCAGGTCCAGATGACCGTATGTTACCGGATCGAAGGTGCCAGGATAGATCGCCGCGTTCATGATTTCTCCTCTTCGAGTGCCATGTGAGCCAATCCGCCTGGAATGCTGAATGCAGATTGGCTCACCAGAAAATGGCGCTGCGGGTCTGGGAGCGTCTCTGTCGTGCATTTCGAAAAAGGCGCGAGGGTCTCGAGTTTCGGTACCTGCTTCGCCTCAAGATGACGCGAAAGGGTCGCGATCTGGGCATTCTCGCCACACAACAATACCCGACGATATCCGCCGGACCGGCGTCGGTGCGCCTGGGGGTCTCCACCGAGCCAACGACGTATCGTGGCTTCGGTTTTTTCCGCGAACGTTTTATCGTGCGTATGCGTCCCTGCCAACCCGTTATCCTCGTCGGGACGCTCCATGAAGGCAGCCTCGGCTGCAATCAGGAAATTGGATTCCGCCGCCACAAAATAAATCCAGGGTTGTACAACCATAATACCTGCGATCCGGGACCCGATCCCGTTCTCCGCTAAACGACAGGCGTGATACAGACCCATGGGCTCGGCTTCCAGCCGAAACTGGTCCACACCAAGGGACACCAGTAATTCAGACCAGAATTCGAAGACCTCCTTGCGGACGGCAAACCAGTATGCTGTTCGTCCGGAGGCGACGTAATCCACGACGTACCGGTCGATGGGGTCGACCAGAGTCTGCGCTGCCTCCCAGGCGATGTGTTCCAGTCTGTCGCCGGCAGAAGCCTGTTCCAGCGGTGTTTTCTGCAAATGGAAGAAGCCCCCTCCGGGAGAAATCAGAACGGACCCCGTCGCGTCCTTGACCTCATCGAATCCTCGCCGCAGACTCTCACCGATGCATTGCCGGACCTGGGCGGGAACAGGCCACCGGGGAAGCAGGGGCGACGTCAGCCTCGATTCGAAAAGGGTGCAGAGGCGGTATCCCGCGCGCGTCCGCTCCAGACTCGCCATCCGAAGCAAACCCCCCGAAATTTGAATTCCTGTTGCCCGGTTCAAGGGGTGCTCACCGTAATTTTCGAACCCAGTCTCTCCACGGTTTTTCTGCCAATCCCCTTTATCCGCGTCAGATCGTCCACGGATTTAAACGGCCCGCGCTGATTGCGGTCGTCCACAATTCGGCGCGCGGTTTTGGGACCGATCCCCCGCAGCCGGGTCAGTTGTCCGGCTGAAGCCCGATTCAGATCGATCGGGCCGCTGTCCTGCTTCACAATCTCGGCCTTGTGCCGGCTTTCGGGAACGGGTACCGCACCCTTTTGGACGTGAAAGTCCGGAATGTCGCGGTCTCCATAGCGCTCTACCAGATTGACTGCCCCGCCGATCAGCAACGCGGCCGCCAGACCCAGCAACACAACCCGTTCTTTCCGATTGAAGGAAAACATAGAGACTCCGGTATCCATCTTGGGATGAAATTGAACTGATGGCGGATGACCTCAATTGAAACGAATTTCTCCCCAAACCCGGAATTCCCAGACCCTGTTGTTCAGGTCGCGCAGCTTGTCCTTCCGGTTCTCGTGGCGAAGACGGGTGCCGCCGGTGAATTTGCTGCTGAACTGGTATTGACCCGCCAGGCTGGCGTGCCAGCGGTCATCGCTCTGGCGCACAACGGCCTGTTCGGTCTCGGTGGCTTCCGCGTTCCGGGGAATTTCCCTCTTGAGGCTGGTGTTCGTGCCGTATTCGAGCGTCAGGTCCAGGTTGCTTTGCAGTTTACTGAAGAACTTGGAACTCAACGAATATCTGAGGGATGCCGTGAACTGGGAGGTCTCGGTGATGGTCGTTCCAATAAGACGCTCCTCCAGCGTTGGCTGTGCCACGGTGGTGTCCGCAGCCACGTTGCGCTGGTACCGGAGGTCGTTCTGCCGGCTCCGGTTCGTACTGAAATTCGTGTGCATCTTGTTCTTCCACCGGGCCTGCCATCTGATGAGAGGCCTGAAGTCCGTTCTCCGGGTATCGCTGGTCAGAACGTCGTCTTCGAGACCGCCGTCCCCGCGGAAGATACGGTTTGACTTGTAATTGAAGTTCACGTTCGAACTGGCGAATAACCACCTCAGGACCGGTAGTTCGCCGAGACCCCGCCACTGCGCGGAAAAACTGGGGAATTCGAGCTTCTGTTCTTCCGTATTGGCATTGCCGAAACTCCTCACATGATTAAACGTCAGATGGGTATCGCCGCGAAAACCGGCAGGCAGGCGGACACCGCCTTTGAACGTCGCATTGTCGGTGATGTTTCTGGTATTTACGCGTGAAACGCCCCCGGATCCGTAACGGGGCGATGTCGTGGTGTCGGCCAGGCCGAGTTGAAATCGGATGTCAGGGCGCCGCCTGAGACCGAAGAGATTGAACGTGCGATTTCGAGTGACATTGGCCTGCACGGCTTCCAGCGAACCGCCGAGCCTTCCGATAAGCCGGACGACCGAAAACCCTGTCTGGCCTTTTGACGGACGCGCCAGGGGGCGAAAGAGCCCGGGCAGGTTCAGGCTCAACCGGCCGCCGACGCGGCCGGAGGTGCCCACGGTAAGACCTCTGCGTTCGTTGCCGATGGACGTCCGCTGGCCGCCGGTTTCAAGCCGCTCGCGAAATCGGGAGGAATAGACGGTGTTTATGTTGAGCCACTTGGATAACCGAGGCGTGAAGTTGAATCCCACCTCCTGATTTCGCGTGGTTTCGCGGCCGAACTGCAGTCTGGTAACATCAAAGGCGTTCCGGAGGTCCCGGTTCACCGCAATGGAGTAGTTGGCGGTCAGGCTTCTGAAGGGCGTCAGTTTTATAACGAAACTCTCGTTGAGATTGAACGTCTGGTTCAACACGGCAATGACGTCGGACGTGTCGCCTTCAACCGCGGAAAAGGAGCGTCTGTTGATGTTCTTCCGATCAAAACGCATGTTGTATCGGAGCGTTGAGGGAAGGTAGAAGAGCTGGACGCCCTCAAACCTGGAACCCATAATCGGGACCCAGCTCAGGATTCTCACCCCCCTCTGATTGGGCCAGTTGACGTCATAGCTGAAGCTGCCGTTGAAATTCTGTTCGTTGTTGGACCGGCGACGTGTGATCGCCCCGCTGACCGCGTTGTTGGTCAGAAAGTTCAGAGACGCATTGATCCGGTCGAACAGGAGCCGGGCGATCCAGCGAGGGTCTCTGTTGGCCCGGCGTTTTCGCATGGATACGTTGAATCGGGACGACGCGCGGACCGCGCTCTCTCTGGACTTCTGCTGGTCGGTCAGTACGATGTCGGAACCCTGTCGAATACGTGGAACGGACCCGTTACGGAGGTAGTTGAAGCGTACAGGAATGGTGGTGTTCCACCGATCCGGCAGAAACTTGTTCAGATTGAACGAACTGTTCATGCTGACCTGTGTTGTCGTGTTTCCGGAGGATCGCCCCTGAAGATCCTGAAAGTCGCCGCTCCTGCGTTCCAGGTTGAGGCTCACGTTGCCCAGATCGGCCAACGTGGTCTGTACGTTTAACAGCATGGAGACGGCATTCTTCTTTCGGATCCGATCGACACGCAGTTCGTCCAGCCAGATCTCGTTTTCACCCTCCAGGGGAAAGGCTCCGTTATTGGTGACGCCAATCACGAACGACTTGATCTTTGAAAGCGCCGGGTTGCCTCGAACAGTATACGTGCCGCCGTGCAGGTGCGCGCGTATCTGATCGGCTTCGCTGTCATAGTCGGCAAGGACTTCCACCGTAGGCAGGGAGAGACGCAGGGTGTCGGACGCCTGCCCGGTGGCCTTCAGGTCCGTGAGTCTACCCTTGATTTGAGAAAGTACATCGAGCTCGATTTTGAATGTATTGTCTTCCGGCGACCAGCCGCGATAAACGGGCTTTCTGAACTCGTAGAAGTTGAGCGAATCCTCACCGATGGGTGAAAACCTCACGAAGAGCTCGATCGGACTGAAGCTGCCGGTTGTCGAATCGGGACCGACCGGGAAATTGTCTTCATAGGTGGTGGATGTGGGATTGCCTCCGTGTACGAACATGGTCATCAGACCGTATCGCGTGTAGTTCTGACCCTCCGTGAAGGTTCGCGATGCCGACACGCTTTCGCCCGGGTAGAGGTCTTCAAAGCGGAGAACCAGGGACCGTTCCAGGAGTTGCCTTCCGGTTTGCGGGTCGGTTTCACGTTCGAGGCCCGGCGGCAGTTCATAGACCTGGTTGTCGGTACCGATGGTGGCCACTCTGAAGTCGCCCGATCGTTGGTGTTCGGGAGATTCATCCTCGAGCCAGTCGCTGCCCACGGCTGCAAGTGTGTAAATATCCAGCGACGTCGTATCGTCGTGTTCGATCCAGATTCGCGCAAAGTCGAATACGCCGGCGAAGGTGGTGTCCGGATTGCCTTCGACGCTGCGCGGCGCATTGCTGCCGCGCAACGGGATACGCAACAGCCTCCAGGGACGGTCTGAAGGATCCGACTGGCTGCCTATGACGAGCACCGAGGGCCCGTCGTAAATGCCCGTTGCCGGATTCCAGCCCCGATCGGATGCCAGATTGACGCTATAGTGCAGATAGTTGTTCCGGGTGTCCAGGATGCCGTTCTGGTTCAGGTCTTCGGAATCCGGCCTCTGTTCCCGTTCCGGATTGTTATTCTGAGTGCCGTTTACACCGGGCGGATACCGGAAACGAAGGTCGCCCTGGTCGAAGTCCACGTCCTTGAAGTTGTCATCCGACGGGTCGTCGGGTACGGTGACGCCGGGGAAGATCAGCCTGAAGACCGAGTCTTCCTGCGCGTCGGTCAGGCCGTCCAGGCCGATATCCTCTTCAGGAATCGCCACGTCATCTCCCGTAGGAAAACCCGGGAGGGGTTGGTCTTCGGTACGAAATTGCCCGGGAGGCGGCGGATTAAACGTCGCGTGATCGAGCAGCAGATCGGCCCGTTCAGAGATTTCACCGAGGTCGATGTGCAGCCGGCCCGAATTACCCCTTATCCAGAGTTCGACAAACTTGGATCGCGAGAAATCCATGCCAAACAGGTACGTCGAAATGCCCGCCCAGGAGTTTTCAGGGAGGCCGCCGGCAGGATTCCGTGAGGTCACAGGAAAGCCGTTGGTCCGACGCGGCTCGAACCGGATACTGAGAACATCGTCCACAATGCTGTTTTCCACCGGAATATCGTCTCGCCCCGGCTGTATTTCGTAGATGGAATACCGGTCGCGGTCCACCCGATTATACCAGGTGAGGCGTCCCTTCGGCTCGGAAAGCGGGAGTCCGTTCCGCGTTGGGCTGCTGCCCTCGGACCAGACGTATTTGAAGGTGGAAACCGTCTTCCTGCTCTCGGCGCCTTCAAAATCGTCGATGTACGCCACGTTTTTGACGTTCGGGTTGGGCAGGCTCTGTGCGACTTCCATGTCCACGTTGAATGCCGAGGGCGCCTGGGTGGAAATAAACGGCAGCCTGTTGACGAAGTCGGTGAGGATCTGCGGTTTGAAACGGAACCTTCCGTTCAAGTCCCAGATCAACGTCCGGGCCGGCTCCTCGCCCACGCGAACCCGCTGAGTCCTGGCACTTTCGCTACCGTAGAGCAGGCTCATTCCCACCATGGAAACGTTGTCTCTGAACGGGTGTTCCGCCCGGATGCCGACGAGGCTCTTCTGCCCGCCCCCCAATCCAAATTGGCCCTTGGACCCGTAATTGATCACCAGGTTGGCGGAGGGATCGGCCGCCAGGTCCGCTGCTTCGCCGACCAACTCGACCTCGCCGTTTTCGTATTCGATGAGGTAGTCCCGCCCGCGTGTCAGCCGGCGATTGTTCAGCAGGACCTCCTCGCTGTCTTTGATCAGGCCAAAACCCAGGTAGAACGTCGTGGATCTGTTCTTCGAACGGATGCGAAGGAAGTACTGTCCCTTTTGCGCTCGCGTGGTGTTATTGGTCGTGTTGTAGATTTCGGGCACCCTCGCGTCGTCCGCCAGCGCCTCCGCGCCGACTCCGCGTTCGCCAAATGGTTCCAGGTCGGGAAAAACAAGGTGGCCGGTCAGCAGATTGAGTCCGGGCAGGTTCGTGCCGCCGTCGATGTCGATGAGATTGTCCGGAGGGGAGGACTCCGAGGCGCCGTTGGTGTGTTTGTCCAGGCCGAAGATCTGGAGGAAGGGCGTACCACGCTGGTTGTCAACCGCCTCCTGACCTGCCACGTCTCTCAGGATCTCCAGTTCAAAACCTTCCGGTTCGATGTCGCGGTCACCCAGGAAGTACACATTTCGCCACGCCAGATCCCAGGAGGGGAATTCTGGCCGCTGCTGTCGGGCGTGAATGAGTTTCAGTCTGATCTTCGCGTCCGGATTCGAGGGGTCCTGAATGAAATTCAGGTCGCCGAAGACGCGCCCGTCGGACGTCCGGTATGCGACCGCAAGCGTATGACCCCGCAGGACTCTCTGGCGGGTCATGATCAGATAGCCCCTGGCGTCCACCAGAAACTCGGACCGGTCCAGTTCGTGGAAGAACCCCTCTTCGACGCCCCCGCTTTGCGCGCCATTAGCGCCGGCATCGGGCTCCGGAGCAGGTCCGGTCGACCAGAACGCGTAAGCGATCCCGCGCCCGGCGCGCTGCTCGATGTCGTTGCGGTCGTTGAAGTCGTTCACGAAAACACGTACGGAACCGATGTCCACCAGGTCCTGACGGGCGGGTTCGTCCGGAAAACTCTGGCGATGCGCGAGGTCGAGAAAGAAGTAACGGTTTTCTTCGTATTCGTAGTCACGTACTCTGTGCGCGACTTCCTCCGCCTGACCCTGGTAGGATTTCCGGTTGCTTGCGCCCCGGTCGTGGCTTGTAACCACCGTCACGTCCAATCCGCCCAGACGTCCGCGGCCCTTAAGGCCGAACAGACCGCTTCGATTGGACGAACTGAAGCCGACCAGACGGGTGCCGGGCAGGCTGAGCGACGTCCGGCCCGCCTCGATCTCCTGGATAATGTCGTCTTCGTCTCCGTCGTACCGGAATTGGAGCGATTCACTGATATCGGATTGACCGCGGCTGTCCTGCTGGAGGTTCAGCGTAATGCGGTCGCCGATGGTGCCCTGGACATTCAGTTGGGATTCCTGCTCGAAATTGACGGTGAAGCCCTCGGCCGCCCTTGCGCGTACGGTCTGCGCCTGTCCGCCCACCGTGGTGTTCAGGCCGGACAGATCGATGCGCCGCGATCCGGTAATCTTGATATTGGTGTCGCCTTCACCGGTAATGACACTCAGCGCCTTGGGTACCTTGACGGGAATCTTGATATCCACCAGCGCGCCGCCGGCGCCCCGCCGTGCCCTCACGGGCAGGCTCAGCGTTGCAGCGGCCACGCGACCGAAATCCGCGTCGAATTTGTACGCGGACAGGCCCTTCAAGGTGATGACGGCCGGTATGCCGTGGACGACGTCGCCGCTGGCGCGATAGACCATCAGCGTGCCGGTCCCTGTACTGAGCAGCCGGGTCACCGTCTGGGTGAACTTCCGGCGCTGTCGAAAGAGCGGCTGAAAGGCGGTGGAACGGGAATAGGTCAGCTTTCCGGGGGAACGATGGAAAACGTGCGCAGGTGTCTTTCCGAAGGAGAGCCTGATGCCGGGTTCGGCCCGGAGCGCGTCCGAATCGGCAAGAAGACATGTGCAAAATGCCCATGCGAGGACCGCACGGAACGAATGGGACGATCCCCCCTGTGAATCTCTAAAGATGTTTGGGATCTGCATGCGTGAATCGGACTGTCTTGAAAGGGGAAGGGTCCAGGCTAATTGGAAGAGAGTCTGCAGTCCGTTGAAAAAGTCGCTCTGCAGGCGAGGCATTGTGGCCGAAGACAAGGCGCGCGACAGACTCGAATCTCTGGATTCGGGGAGGGAGCGAAACGCAGTAATTCGGTCACAATGGCCGGACGCAGCTCGGATGGACGTTATCAACGGGTTGTCAGGTTAAAAATACCGAACACCGCGTTAAAGATCAAGGGAAAACCCTGGCCGGACAAATGGCAAATAAGAATAATAAAAACAAATAGTTATACAGTGAAATCTTCATCCGGGCTGCGTGAGGGGTTGAGAAAGGGCTACCGTCGATGGAAAATTCCCGTATATTCTTGCGGCTTCTTGCGCCAATATCTTTAACTCTTTTGAAAACAAACGGTTCCCCGGAGAAGTGACATGTTGCTGTACCGGTATGTGCTTAAAGAGCATGTCGCACCGTTTGTTTTCGCATTCTCGGTTATCATGTTTCTCCTGGTCGTCGACCTGATTCTCCAGAAGATGGATCTGATGCTGGGAAAGGGCATAGCGCCGGGTGTGGTTCTGGAACTGTTCCTGCTGAATACCGCATGGATGATCGCCCTGGCGGTGCCAATGGCGGTCCTTGTCGCCACCCTGATGGCTTTCGGCCGATTGGCCGTCGACGGTGAAGTCTCCGCCATGCAAGCGCTTGGCATCGGGGTCTTCCGGGTGATGTGGCCCGTACTGATGGCAGGAGTCGCGCTTTCGCTCGGACTGGTAATCTTCAATGACCGGGTACTGCCGGAATTCAACTATCGGGCGCGGCTGCTCATGGGCGATATTCAGCGCAAGCGTCCGGCAGTCGCCCTGGAGGACCGCAGCGGTGTCTTTATCCAGGATTTCGCCAACTACAGGATTCTGATTGGCGATATCGACAGGCGGACTTCGGTACTCAAGGATGTCCTGATATATAAGTACGAAGCGGGGGGATATCCGGTATCCATTGCCGCCGAAACCGGCCGGATTCGAATTGACGGCGAAAATGACGAGGCGCTGGTGACACTGGAGAACGGGGAGTGGCATCGGGTGGATGCGTCAGATCCGGATGTCTACTTCCGGTCACGTTTCAAGAAGAAGAATCTGCGCCTTGGCGAAGCCGGCCGGCAACTCATACGCACCATGTCACACTATCGGACGGACAGAGAGATGGGACTTGGGGCAATGATGGACAGGGTGCATGCCTATCAGCGGGAGGCGTCAACCCTGAAGGCCGAATCCGCGGACAGCGCGGCTTCCGCTTTGAGGCGCCTGCTTTTCGCGCCGGGAGCCGAACGCAGGGCTTTCGGGATCGTGGCGGACCTGGCCACGCGTTTACGCACCGACACCGCGATTCGACATCACAAACTCCGCCAGGCGGATCGGTACCGGGTTGAGATCCACAAAAAGCTCTCGATTCCCGTTGCATGTATTGTCTTTATTTTGGTGGGCGCTCCGCTCGGCATCCGGGTGCGCGGGAGCAGCCCCGCTGTCGGCGCAGGAATCAGCATTGGGTTTTTTCTCCTGTGGTGGCTCTGTCTGATCAGCGGAGAAACGCTCGCTGACCGCGGATACATTCCGCCCTGGGTTGCCATGTGGAGCCCCAACTTCATCGTTCTCTCGTGTGGTTCCTGGCTCGTGTGGGGCACCTTGTTCGAGTGGCGATTCGAGGTGTTGAGAGGCAGGCCGTGCGCATCCTGAGTCGATACGTAAACAGACAGTTCCTCGTATACCTGGCGCTTTGCTTCTCCGGATTCCTGGCCGTATTCGTTGTTGTGGACCTGGCAGGCCGGCTCAGTGGCTTCATTGACAGAAGTGCGGGCGGTGGAACGATCCTTTTGTATTATATACTATCCATCCCATATATGGGAATTCTGACGTTACCCATGGCGATGTTGCTGGCGAGTCTCTTTTGCTTTGGCAGCTTGTCTCGCTTCGGTGAGCTTGCCGCAATGAAGTCCGCCGGTATATCCCTTGACCGCGTTGCCGCGCCGGTTCTGGCGGCTGCCCTTCTGGTGTGTGCCGTATCGTTTTTCCTGACCGACCGGGTGATGCCCGGCGCAAACCGCAAACGTGCGTCAATTACCCAGGTCAGGCGTCAGGACGTCTCAAATCCAGTGGTCTCGCAGGTCATCCTTCAGGACGTGGACGGACAGATCCTCTCGGTCGGCACCTACTTCCGCAATGAAGCGCGAGGAACGGAAGTGATGCTGGACAGGTACGACGGAACACGTCTGGTAGAAAAATTGCGTGCCGGGGAGATGGCGTGGCAGAACGAAAGGTGGACGTTTCTCAGGGGTGAAGTGAGACGGTTTCCAGCGGAAGGCGCCGAACAGGTGATCCGGTTCCAGGCGATGCCTGCGCGGCGCGTCACGCTAAGACCCGAAGATCTGGCGCGGGAAGTTCGATCCGTGGATGAGCTTAGCTTTTCCGAGCTTACGGAGTTTATTCTGCGCAAACGACGCATGGGCGACGACTCGGTACGGGTGGAGGTCGCGCGCCATATGCGCCTGTCATTCCCGTTCACAGGATTCGTAATGGTGTTATTCGGCATCTCACTTTCGTCCCGGACCCAGCGTGCGGGGAAGCCTCTCCTGGTGGGTATTTGTCTGCTGATTTCGTTTGTCTATTATGGGTGCATTCAGGCCGGCCGGGTAATGGGCTGGAACGGCATTCTCCCGCCGCTGTGGAGCTCCTGGGCCGCCAATTTCCTGTTTTTGTGTCTGGGCGTTGGCTTGCTGGCCAGGACCAGACGGTAGCGGATTCGTCGCCGTACAAAGAAAGAAGACGCATCGTTGATGCGCCTTCTTTTTCGGGCTTACTGCATGGAAAGTCCATCAAAAACGGGACAGGCGACTTCTCCGGGTGTTCTTGTTCCGGATGTATTTGCGAGGATTTTCCACGATTTCTTCCTCGCCGACTTTCCTGGTTACGCCATAGTGCAGATGAGGCGCCGTTGCACGTCCGGACCTTCCCATTCTGCCGATCACCTGGCCGCGTGTGACGAGTTGACCCACTCCCAGCGATGGTTTTTTCAGCAGATGGGCGTACAGCGTCCTGTAAAACGGGTCGTGATCGAGAGAAATGTACCAGCCCAGATATTTGTCTCTGCCCACTGATTCCACCCGGCCGTTGGCGGTAGCGAGAATCTTAGTGCCGGAGCGACCGGCGATGTCGATGCCTTTATGAAACTGCCTGGCGCCGGAAAAAGGATTCCTGCGGTAGCCGAAACCCGACGAAATCCAGCAACCTGACTCGGGTGGAACAGGAAGAATGGATGGGGTATGCAGCCGGGCGATTTCGTTCCGATTGAGGATGGAGGCAATATGCACGAAACTGTCTTCGAGGAAACGGGCTTCCCGCAAGAGCTGGTCCACGTCGGTGTATGCCTCTGTAAGCCGGTTGCCAATTTCCTGAGGCACCCGGCCTTCCCACTCCGGCTCACTCGTGGAATACCCGCCCACGCCCATTTTCCGCACCTCGTCACCCGGTTCCGCCAAATTGACCCAGGACCGGAACATGCGATCCATCTCGGTGAGATCGTTGACGTTTTCCCGTAGTCCTTCCACCTTCTGCTGCAACCGGTTGACCTGCTGTTTGAGCACGGAGTTTTCAGACGTCAATGCGAGCAGTCTCTTCTCCTGCTGGTGGTTCACAAAATACCCAAGCGCATAGAAGACGACAGCGAGGGTAAGACACCCGAACAGCAATACGGCCCCGATACCCCAGACGGTGGGGCGCGAGGCCCTGACTTGACGCATCTGATCTCTATTGTGTGGTATGACCATCAGCGTCAGGTTTCTTTTCCACATTGAACGTGCCTTTCGTCTGTTGATTGCTGCTGAAGTTTACCTGCGGCCGACCGTCAGCCTGGTAGTCTGGAAGTTAAGAACTTTACCGGGTTTCTGTCAAGGCAAAACTGGACCGATCTTGTGAATCTGGGGATCCGGAACCCGCGAGTGTACGGGCCAGTCAAGCACCACGCTGCGGGTCCTGGATCGGGTATACGTATGCTTCCTCAGGCTGCCTTGATGTGGTCGATCACCTCGGCCTTGAGCGCCTCTCTCAGCAACGGGTTATCGACACAGAAGATACGTACGACCTTGGCCTGCGTCTCAAAATTGCCGATCAGATACTCCTTGAGCATGGAAACTTCCGGGTCGTCGAAATGGAGGGGATCGGCCTTGTCGACAGGGATGTGGGATCCGAAGTAGACATTCAGGTTTACTTCGGGGCTCTTGCCAAGCCGGGGAATATCGATGAGAATTTCGTCACCGTTGAGTGGGAGCCCGGTCTTCGTGCCGAACGCCCTGCACAGTCCAATTTCGAGCATGCGCCGGTCCGTTGGATGGTAATACAACCTCTCGAGTCTGGCGGCCAGTCCCTTTTCTCGCTCGTGAGGAAAGAAGACTCTCGCGACCTTATGGAGTTTTCGGCGTTTCAGGCGCCCGATCATGCTGTTTCGTCGATCGACGCCCAGTCGGTCCATTTCCAGTTCCAGGCGATGAATCAGGTCGGCTTCGGTCGCCCGGTTGAAGTCTCCTTCGCCCAGGCTGGACGCATGATGGTGCAACAGGTCCTGGACGCCACGTTTGAACATTGCGTTGGCAGACCGCACCGCGTGATGCCAGTAGACGTTTCGATACATCAGATAGCTGGTGAATACAAGGGCTTCCACCGCCGAGACACCCTTGTAGGTGATTGCGGGGCGCTGTCCCTTCGGATCGTACGTTATCGAGCCCAACAGGCGGTCGCGGTTGACGGATTCGCCGAACGGCACACCGCAGTAACGCGCGTCTCTCAGCAGGTAGTCGATTTTGTCCGGATCGAGTGTACCGCTCAGAATGTGCGCCAGGCGCAGGTCCTCATCGGGGATGGACACGTTTCGGTTGCGATAGTCAATCACGTTCGCCACCCGAAGGGGGTCCGTCTCCGCCTGTATCAGCGCGCGGTTGACTTCGGTAGAGGCGTCGAGTATGATCTGCCGCCCGCGCTCCTCGTGATCGGAGAAAAACATCTGCATTTCTTCGAGTACGTGGCAAAATGGATAGTGCCCGATGTCGTGCAGGAGGCTGGCTGCCAGCAGGACGCGTGCGTCTTCGATCGTGACGTCCAGGGGCGGGTCCGCCAGGACAAGCCGGCGCAGAAACTGCCCTGTTATGTGAAAGACGCCCAGAGAATGTTCGAACCGGGAATGGCGCGCGCCGGGATACACGAGAAGTACGTGGCCAAGTTGCGAGATGTCGCGCAGGCGCTGGAATTCTTCGGCGTCAACGAGCGGAACCAGATAGTGGGGAATGTGGATGTGTCCCCAAATGGGGTCCCGGATGGCCTTGCCCGTATCCAGAAACCGGAGGTCGATGCGCATAGTCGGATGCCCGGTGCGTGGCCGTTGCGGGAAGGAGAAACGAC
Source organism: Candidatus Latescibacterota bacterium (assembly GCA_965203805.1). Taxonomy (GTDB): domain Bacteria; phylum Latescibacterota; class UBA2968; order UBA2968; genus JAAXHE01. The sequence continues at coordinate 668,099 of OZ241917.1, forward strand.
GTACACGATCGGTCGGAAAATCACTGGCGTGACGCCCGTCATCGGCGATTTTCCCGTGTTCGGCTATTCGAAATATCGGCATCGAAGGGTCGCGTGTCAAGTCTCGCGGCCTGAAAGGGACTTCCCCTGCGCGCAGGCTGTTGAAATTGAAATTCGCATTACGTTTCGGTATTCCGCGGCAGAAGAGGCGTGAACGGACGTTGACGCCGGCCCGGCGCCGTCAACGCCTGGATATCGGCTGCCGGAGGCCGACCGCATTTCGAAGAGGTCGCCGATGATTGCCCTTGAGGCGTGGTGGGAAGGCCCGCCGCGTCAGGCGCGTGTGGCGGTGATTGCGGAAATGTGCAGGGTGCTCGACGAGACTCTCGGCGGCTCATCCCGGGACCTCAAACGCGTGCGTCCGGACGGCCTCGATGCGCTGATGCGGACCATCCTGTCCCAAAACACGAACGACGAAAACCGGGACAGGGCGTACGACAGGATGCGTGCGCGGTTTCCGGATTGGCGTGACGTGATGGCAGCAGACACGGCGGCCTTGAAGGACGCCGTCCGCGTGGCGGGACTGGCGAATTCGAAGGCCCCGAACATGCAGGCGTTTCTAAATTGGTTGGAGCATGAACGGGGGAGCTTGAATCTGGACTTTCTCAGGCACCTATCGAACCAGGCCGCGGTCACCCTGTTGACGAAACATCGAGGCATCGGGATCAAGACAGCCTATATTGTGTTGGCTTTTGCCTTCGACCGCGACCTGTGCGCGGTGGATACGCACGTGTATCGCGTTCTGCGTCGGGTTGGGGTTGTCTCGGCGCGATGCGGTCGCGAGAAGGCACACACCGAACTCGCGCCTCTGGTCCCGAAGGGTCAGGCCAGGCCGTTTCACATGAACATGGTTGATTTCGGCAAGACGGTGTGTACCGCCAGAAAGCCTTCCTGCGGCGTCTGTCCTGTTTCCCGTCTGTGCAGATACTATCGCGAAATACAGGGCGGACGCATCTGACTGGGAACCGTTCTGAATACGGCCGCAACAACGGGTTGCCCCCGCGGGGGCGTGTGCGTCAATCGATTCTGATTCGCTGAAGATCGAACGAGTCGACATTGTAGGGCTCGAAAGTATCGTCGTCGCCGGGTGTGTAGACCGCGACATAGAGATTCCGATCGTCGTTATCGATGACGATGCCGCGTTCTTTGAGATTTCCGGCCGCGAGAAGATAGTTCGTCTCCAGTTTTGTCCGCGTATCGAATTCAACGATAAATACACCCGCTTCATCGGCGTCTGTGGGCGCGACGAACAGACGTCGGCCGTCGCGGCTCAACGCAAGCCCCAGAGCGGGAGACTTGATTTCGTATTTGCCCGTCAGCGTCAGGTCGCGTGCGCTGAATACCCACAGATCCTCGACGTTGCCGCGGTCATCCGGGTCTGCCAACCCCAGAAAGAGATGGTCGTTGGAAGGTCCCATGACAAAATCGTTGATCCTGGCGGAGAAACTGAAGCGGGTTGACGTGGTCTCTGTCGTTGGGAAATGCCCTGAGGCGTCGTATTTCAAGACATTGTTCCTGGCGGCAACGAAGAGCTTACGGTCGCCGTGGTTCATCAGCAATGCGCCCGAACGCACATTCCCGCTGGTTTCCAGATTGTCTGCAATGGATACCGCAATCAGCAGCGGTTCATCCAGCGAGGACACATAGACAATCGAATCGGTCCCGCAGACGATGTGGGATATGTCATTCAGCGAAAACGGAACGGTCTTAAGTATGGTGAACGCATTCAGATCGATTATTTTCAGGTTCGATTCGCCGTTCAGTCCCACCACCAGACGGCGCTGGTCCGGAGTGACGTCGATGTCGATGGGGTGGGATCCTACCTGAAGGCTCCCTTCGACCACCATCTGTTTGCCAGTGTGAATGCGGAGTATCCGGTTGTTTCCGTAGTCGGCAAGGTACAGATACGGCTGGACCGGATCCATGACCATATCAGAAATATTCACGCCAAGTTTCAGGATATCGAAATCTCTGATTTCGTAAAACCGCTCCGGCTCTTCGTCGTCGAAATAGAGCGAACAACCCGACACGACAAGAGACATGGACAGGGCAAAAAAAAGGAACCGGCCACTTGTTTTTCCAATGAGGCGAATGCCGGATCGCCAGGTGTTCAGTCCCGGAAACAGGTTGCCTGAACTCGGCCGTCGAGTCGCCAGGCTCGCATCCTTCGACAGGCTCCGGACCCAGCGCCTGAGCGCAGGCGACCCGGGCAGGGTCGGCGAGCGAATGGTGAGGTATTTTTGGGACGGGACACTAGAGCGAGAAGACATAGGACGTGCTCAGTTCGATCAGATAGTCGGACGTCAGCTGGCTTTCGTTCACGTTTTGAAATACGACGATGGGCAGGTGAAATTCAACACTCAGATTGTCCAGGACATTAAGCCCCAGTTCCGGCGAAAGATACGTCCACTTCCCGCCGCGTTCTCTTGTAATCTTGCCGAACTGGTATCGATCCCTTGACGTGATCAGGTTTTTCAGACTCAAGCCGCCGAAGAACCAGCCGTCGCCGGCGTATTCCAGAGACAGGCTTGCGTGCAGTTCGTTTCCGTATTTGTAGCCGTATATGTTCTGCCGTGTGGTGATGCGGGTAAAGACGCCTCCGGAGACCGTCAGATCTTCAAGTCGTTGAACTACATTGAACGCGAGAATCGGATCCACGCTACCCGATCCGATCTGAAGATTGTCGGAGAAACGTTCGCCGTATTGATCTAATGCATTAACGGATCCGTTTGCCAGCTTCAATCCAACCCCGACATTCATACCGGGAAAGCCCGCCTTTAGAGGTGCGGCGTAATTCAACATGACCACAATATCGCCCAGCCCGGAAGCATGCCGGACATACTTCCCTCCCTCATATTGATTGTGGTTCTGGCCGCGCAGCAGCACTTTTTCATTGGTCACGGAACGAAACGGGACGGCAAGCGCAAGACCGATGCGTCGGGTCACACCGTACGAGGCAAAGATGGTGGTCGTGGCATTATCGGTACGCTCGCGATTGACGTTCGGGATCGCACGAGACCCGTAGTGGGGGTCGGACAGGAACTCGTAGCCGTAGTGAACGCTGAGCTTCAGGTGGTCCTGGACGCCCAGGCTGTTCTGCATCAGGCTTCCGCCCGGAAGCACGGGACGGCGTCAGCTGACGCCGCCTTGAGCGTTGGCGGCCGGGGCCGTGAAGGATTGCGTGATGATGAACAGACAGAACGCTGAGTACAAACGCATACCGGGTTTCCTCAATCTCTGGATTTTGAACGCGAGGCTGGCGTCCGGGTTTCACGGGTTGAAATATACCTTACATGAGTCTGGATGGCAAGGCGGATTTTGATTCGTGACACGACATAGAGCCCAAATTTACATATCTTTACATAGCCCGCCGTCGCGCTGTTTTTGCTTGACACCGTGGGACGATTGGGCTATCTTTAACCACCGCTTTTCAGCGGACGGCTTCGTGCGCCGGACTTGTGGCTCCCGTAGCTCAGCTGGATAGAGCAACTGCCTTCTAAGCAGTAGGTCGCAGGTTCGAGTCCTGCCGGGAGTGTATTGTGGCAGTTCGCGTTCTGTCCCGGAAACAGGTTGGCTGATTTCGGCCGACGAGTCGCCCGACTCACAAAGCCCCTGAGTGAGTTGACCTGGGCAAGGTCGGCGAGCGAAGGGAACGCTGCGAGACGGGATGAATGGTAAGATATTTCCGGGTCGGGAAGATTAGTGGTGGGTGTAGCTCAGCTGGTTAGAGCGCCTGGTTGTGGCCCAGGAGGTCGGGGGTTCAAGTCCCCTCACTCACCCCATTTTTTTCGCTATCTCTCGCCTTTGGTTCCCTCATTGGGTGTGAACCAGAGGTTTTTTCACGTCCGCCATTTTCCATGATTTCGGCCGATCACCCTCGAAGCGCGCCCATGCGGGCGATGATTATCGGTCTGGATGGTACGCCATGCAGTCTGATCCACCGGCTGGTCTCCGACGGTCTGATGCCGAATTTCGCGGACCTGCTGCAGGCCGGAACCCTGGCGGATATGGAGTCCGTATTGCCTACGGTTTCGTCGGTGGCCTGGGCGTCGCTGGTCACCGGATGCAATCCGGGCAAGCACAATATCTATGGCTTCATCGACCGTGTGCCGCAGACCCATGAAATGTACATCCCGACGTCCGGAACGATGCGAGCGAGGCCCTGGACGGAAATTTTCAGCGGGATGGGCAGGCGTGTCTTTTCCATGGGCGTGCCGACGACCTACCCCCCAAAGCCGGTGAACGGCATTCAGATTTCAGGTTTTCTGGCGCCGGATCTGAACCGGGCGACCTATCCCCCCGAAGTGGCGCGCCGGCTGTCCGAAATGGGATACCGGATCGACATCGACGCGTGGCTTGCCCGCCGTGACACGGAGAAATTTCTGGATGATGTCTTCCAGGCTATGGAACGGCGGTTCGACGCGATGTTCGAGTTTCTGGACCAGGAGCCATGGGACCTGTTTGTCGCGCATGTTCTGGAAACGGACAGATTGCACCATTTTTTATGGGGCCTTGTTGAAGACGGCAGCGAGGCCTATCTGCCCTGGTTCAACCGGTTTTATGCCAGGGTTGACCGTGCCATCGGTGAAGTCGCGAACCGCTTTGACGACGACGTGCTGATGATGATTGTTTCCGACCATGGATTCTGCAAATTGAAGTATGAAGTGCATCTGAATTACTGGTTGCGCCAGGCCGGTTATCTGCGTTTCCCCGGAAAGACGGCAAATGGACTGCGCGACCTTGGACCTGACACGCGATGTTATTCGCTATTGCCCGGGCGCATCTACCTGTCTTTGCGGGGCCGCGAACGCGGGGGATGCGTTGCGCCCGGTGCGGAGTACGAGTCGTTGAGACAGGACATCGCCGACGGACTCATGGAACTCCGTAACCCGGTAACGGGTGAACGTGTGATCCGGAGGATCTTCCGGCGTGAGGAACTCTACACCGGCGATGCCTCTGACCTGGCGCCGGATCTGGTGGCCATGCCGGTGGAGGGCTACGATTTGAAGGGCGGTTTCGATAAGGAGGAATTGATGGCGCGCGGTCCGGTCAACGGCACCCATACCTTCTCGGACGCGATGTTCTTCCTTAATCGCAAGGTGGATGTATTGCAGGACGTTCGCGTGATCGATGTGTTGCCCACACTCTTCGATGCAATTGGACTGGAAATCCCCCGCGGTGTCGACGGGCGGTCCGTCGTTGCCGGCCCAGTGAACTGAACCTCAAGCGAAAATCCGGAAGATACATAGGGAGGACATGTGACGAAACTGGTCCTGCTCGCGATTGCAATGGGTGTTTCGGCGGCTGTCGGCCACGCCGACAGGGAACACGTGCTGGATACCAGCGAGGAGAACATGGAGCGGATCGCCAGGTCACTCGGGGTGCGATGCACGCATTGCCACACCGCACGGAGACCGGATGGAAGACCTGACTTCACGGCGCCTTCCCTGTTCAAGCGGACAACTGTCCATATGAAGGTTCACTTTGTGGACGGCCTGCAAACCGCGGATGGGAAGTCGCTGGATTGCATGTCCTGCCACCAGGGCAACGCCCGGTTTGTTCCTCGGGACCTCAAAGACGCCAAACCGTCCAACATGTCCGAGCGATTACCCCGGCGGGAGATCTTTCGGAAGATGAAGGCCATTGAGAAGGCGCTGGGGGTAAACTGCGAATACTGCCACGTCAGGCGCGAAGACGGGCGCCTCGCTCCGGAGCAGCCGACGAAACGCAAGCTGGTGGCCAAGTATATGATGGACCATTTCGAGGGCGCGTTGATCACGTCAGGCGGAAAGCCGGCCACCTGCGGAACCTGCCATGCGGGTACGGCGGCATTCTTGCCGCGCTCGACCGGTGAGTGAGAGTTTGAGGCCGAAAAAAGAAGGGCCGAACAGAAAACTGTCCGGCCCTTTTTCCTTTATTTGGCTCGTGTTACGAACAGCCAACCGAATTCCCGCAATTCAGGCATCGATAACAGGATCCGTTACGTACTGTGATGTGTCCGCACGTGTCGCAAAAAGGCGCATCCCCCATCATCCGCGAGAGTTGATCGTCGAGGACCACTGATTGAGGATGTAGGTGCGCTTCCGCGTAGGATGACGACCCGTTGGAAGGGGCGTGCGTTGAACCTGCGCCCGTGGCGCCATTGGTGGCGGGGTCGGCTTTCGGTGTGGGCGCCGCCGGCGGTGAAATGTCGGGCGCTTCGGCCCGCTCATCGGGAGACACGGGACTCTGCGCTGAGAGTGAAATCATCTCGGTTTCCAGATCGTTGTGGTCGTTGATGTCCGGAGCGATATCTTCGGGCTTGACTTGCAGAAAGTCCGTCCGGCCAAGGTATTCATAGCCGAGGACACGGAAGATATAATCGATGACGGAGGTTGCGAATTTTATGTTGGGGTGATCGACGGATCCCCAGGGTTCGAAACGCGTAAAAGTGAGGCGGTCCACGAACTCTTCGAGGGGTACGCCGTGTTGCAGACCCTTGGAAATGGCGATCGCGAAGCAGTCCAGCATGGCGCGGAACGGCGCACCCTCTTTGCTCATGTCGATGAAGATTTCGCCGAGAGTACCGTCTTCGTATTCACCCGTGCGCAAGAAGACCTTTTGATTGGCCACACGCGCTTCCTGGGTGAATCCATGCCGTTTTTGGGGGAGGCGTCTTCTTGTGGGCCGCGTCGCCGACGGAACAGGCGCCGGCGTTGTCTTTCCGGATGCGCCAGCCACGGACTCATCGCGCGACGCTTCCGCGGTTTCCTCTTCAGCGTCGGATTTGGTAGCCGTACTCAACGGCTGCGAGAGTTTGGAGCCGTCTCGATAGATGGCGACGGCCTTCAGGCCCAGATTCCAACCCTTGATGTAAAGGTCTTCAATCTCTGTGGCGGTGGTTTCGCCGGGGACGTTTACGGTCTTGGAAATGGCGCCGCAAATAAACTCCTGGGCGGCGGACATCATGCCCAGGTGCGCCATCGGTGCGATAAAGCGTTTGCCATGCCTGCCGCACTTGTTAGCGCAGTCGAATATGGGCAGGTGCTCGTCTTTGAGGTGAGGCGCACCCTCAACCGTCATTCGGCCGCAGACGTATTCGCCGGCTTCGTTGATTTGTGTTTCGTTGAATCCGAGTTCAGCGAGCAGATTGAACCCGGGAGCGTTGTACTGTTCCGGGGCGTAGCCCAGGCGTTGCATCAGTGCTTCGCCGAGAATCCAGGGTGTGAAGGCGAATTCCAGTTCAAGCACACCGGGCAGCGCGCCTTCCGCCTTTTTCAGATCTCCTGGACCGAAGCCCTTCGCCATTAACGATTCGACGTTCACATGCGGCGCGTCTTTCAGTGAGAGCCTGCCGCAGAGGTAGGCCAGAATGTCGGCGATTTCTCCCTCGGAATAACCGAGGTGCTCCAGGGCCTTCGGCACAGCGTGGTTGACAATTTTAAAATAGCCGCCGCCCGCGAGTTTTTTGAATTTGACCAGAGCGAAATCGGGCTCGATTCCGGTCGTGTCACAATCCATCAGCAGACCGATGGTTCCGGTCGGTGCGATGACTGTGGCCTGAGCGTTGCGATAGCCGTATTTTTCACCAAGTTCAACCGCAAGGTCCCAATCCTCCCTCGCGGCGCGCAGCAGATCGTGCGGACACGCGTGGGCGTCGATATTGTAAGCGGCATCGCGGTGCATGTTCATGACATTGAGCATCGGACCGCGGTTCTTCTCGAAGCCAGGAAACGGACCCTTGTCGGCTGCCATGCGGGCCGAGGTCGCGTAGGCCTGACCGCACATAATTGCGGTGATGGCAGCGCAGATGGCCCGTGCGCCGTCGCTGTCGTAGGGCAATCCCTGTACCATCAGAAGCGTTCCCAGGTTGGCATAGCCGAGGCCAAGGGGGCGGTAATCGTGGCTGTTCTGCGCGATTTTCCCCGTGGGATAGGATGCGAAGTCAACCAGAATTTCCTGGGCAATGAAAAAGATCCGGCAGGCATGACGAAAACCGTCGATGTCGAATGTGCCATCGTTGTTGAGGAACTTCATGAGATTGATCGAAGCGAGATTGCACGCCGTATCGTCGAGGAACATAAATTCCGAACACGGGTTGGATCCGTAAATGCGGTCCGTGTTGGCGCATGTGTGCCAGTGGTTGATGGTGGTGTCGTACTGCATGCCGGGATCTGCGCATGACCAGGCGGCCTCGCCGATCTGACGCATGAGATCGCGGGCCTTGTGCGTTTCGTAGACTTCGCCGGTCGTGCGAAGCCGGGTGTGCCACTCGCCGTCGTCTTTGCAGGCCTGCATAAATGCATCGGTGACGCGGACCGAGTTGTTAGAGTTCTGGCCGGAGACCGTCTGGTAGGCCTCGCCGTTGAAGTCGGAACTGTAGCCGGCGGCCATAAGCGCCGCGACCTTCTTTTCTTCTTTCACCTTCCAATTGATGAAATCGAGAATTTCAGGGTGATCCATGTCCAGGCAGACCATTTTGGCGGCACGCCGCGTCGTCCCGCCGGATTTGATGGCGCCGGCGCCTTTGTCGAGGACCTCCAGAAAGGACATCAGGCCGGATGAGACGCCTCCTCCGGAGAGCTTTTCCATTTTTCCGCGAATTCTGGAGAAGTTGGTACCCGTGCCGGATCCGTATTTAAAGAGCCGAACTTCGCTCTTCAACAATTCGAAAATATCCATCGTGTCGTCCCGGACGGACTGAATGTAACAGGCGGAGCATTGCGGATGAGAATACGAGTCTTCGGTTTCCGATACGGAATCCCGGTCCGGGTTCCAGTGCCAGTTGCCGCCGCTGCCATGAATCCCGTATTCGTGGTACAGTCCACAGTTGAACCAGACCGGCGAGTTGAAAGCGCCCTTTTGATGTACCAGATGGTACGCAAGTTCCGCCTCGAAGGTATCCGCATCTTCGGTTGAGTCAAAGTATCCGCCCTGATCCTCGCCGGCCCTGCGAATGGTATGCGCCACGCGGTGCATCACCTGGCGGACGGACGTTTCGTGTCCGGTTTCCGGCACGCCCCGTTTTCTGAAATATTTCGATACGACGATGTCCGTTGCCAACTGCGACCACTCAGCCGGAACTTCCGCGTGGTCCATTCGAAAGACTTCGGACCCGTCGGGGTTGGTGATAACGGACGTTTTCTGTACATAGTCGACCTGGTCCAATGGATCCTGGCCCGGTATCGTATGCCTGCGTTCAAGCTTCATAGGGGTACTTCCTCCGAGTATCTGGGATCGTTTTGAAACGGCGAAACAATAAAGAAACCCGCCTGGGCAGTGTCCTGTCCCGGAAACAGATCGCCACAGTTCGGCGGCCGGGCCGCTCGGTCGGCAACGTCAGTGAACGAAGGCACGTCGACAGGCCACTTCGGCAAGCGTGGTGCAAGCAGCGCAAGCGACACAGCAAGACGGGATGAATCGGCGGACGAGTGGTAACCTCTTTGGGGGACCGGACACTGGATCTACGTTGCGTTTACAGCCGTATTTTTCCTTCCCGGCCGTTACATTGATGCCGCAGGCAAATAAAACGAATATTGAAGACGCATCTGAAGGGGAATGGCGCGTCCGCGTTACGTGGGACAAGGGGAGGAAATCTGCTTCAGTCGCCTGCTTGAGGGGAAGCGAGTTGCCGGAGTTCCTTTTCGAAGTCGCTCAGGTCTTTGAACTGTCTGTAGACCGATGCAAAACGGACATAGGCGACCTGGTCCAGTTCTTTGAGTTCGTTAATGACCAGCTCGCCGATATCGTTGGCCGCCACCTCCCGTTCGCCGGTGCCGCTCAGCCTGGCTTCGATCCGGTCTGCGATCTCTTCGAGCCGGTCCGTAGAGATGGGCCGTTTGTTGCAGGCGAGATGCAACTTGGAAAAGAGCTTTTCTTTATTGAAAGTTTCGCGTCGACCGTCGGATTTGACAACCATTAGCGGCGTGTCTTCGATGGATTCGTAGGTTGTAAACCGTCGGCCGCAACTCAGACACTCCCTGCGTCTGCGGATGGCCGTTGCCTCCTTGCTGGACCTGGAGTCCACGACCTTGTCCTCCACCGTTCCACAGTAGGGACACCTCATGGGAAATCTCCCGATACTTCACCGAGAGTGGAGATAGGGACAGACATAGGGTCCTCGGGTTGAAGGACCCTATATTGTGGGGTGTTGTTATTATAATACAAAATATTGAGTTGTCAAGGGAAAACATGCAGGTCTCCATCGATGGTTTACCGAGTTGCCGCGTGCTGACTCTCGCAGCATGGATGGTCAATATCGGCTGTATCCGGGACCGGTTCAGTACGGTCCGGCGCAGATACCGTCAACCGGTTCAGCACCAACGAATTCTATCCATTGGCGAGGTCCATTCGGCCCGATCCGGGGCGCATCCGGGACCCTGCGGCCCGAGGCGGATCGCAGGGTCCCGGGGTTCGGACAAAAGCACGACATCCTGATCCGAAACCGGGTGTCACGTTAAGAAAATACCGGCCTGTACGCGAGTCGGCACTCCAGAAGGCGACGTTCCTCGACTGTTGTTCGAACACGGGCCGCCTCACGGCGAGTTGCGGCTCAAGGCGACAACATCTCGAGGCTTCGATCCCTGAAATTCAACCTCGTGCCGGAAACGGCCGCGTGTGAGAGGTAGGCGCCGTCCGAGCCGGTCCTGATGACAGCGCAAATCGCATCCGTGCCAACGTCGCCCGCGCCGAACGTGCGGTAGGACCCGTCGGAAATGATGATGTGGTCCACAACGCCACCGTGTTCCACGACCAGGTACGCGGTTCCCCCCGGCCCGTCGTTCTCACCGCGACGGACATTCACCCTGGGCAGCGGCATGCTATCGAAGGGATAGAGAACCACGGCAAGGTCGTCCACCCGGCCGCTGCCGGTGGTCTTCAGGTCCAGCGATGCCCACCGGATGGGCTGCCGGGCGGGCCGAAGGTCCGTGATGCCGCCGAGATGCGCCATGCCGGTACCCTGGCGCACGGCCGGGGTGTCGGGCGTAACCACAAGCAGGCCGGGCGCCGAGGCGGAAAACACGGCGGATCCGCCTCGCTGCAGCGGGGTGGGGGAGTGCAGCATGAACGAGGCCGTCCGGGACTGCCCGTCGGACGAGAACGCGTCAAACACCAGGAAGTAGGGATTCACGTTCAGATCGGGACCGGTTGGTTTCAGAAATACGAAGTGCCGGCGGTGTACCACCCCAAGCTGGCGGTAGCCCTGGTGTTCGGCGGCAAAGTAATCCATACCTTCCTGGCTGCTCCACACCGGCTGCTCTCCCACGGCGACACGACGATCCAGGTTCCTGTCGTCGATCACGAGCATGTTGTGGGCTTTGGAGGTTATATACCAGGGCCGGTGGAGCGGGTCGTCGTAACTGACGCCAAGCCCGGCGTCGACGGCCAGCGCCTTGCCGTATGCGAATAGCTCGAAGCTGAGGATGTCATAGTGATAATGCCCCCCCGCCCAGGGACCGTAATTGATGACCATGTACGGACTGGTCCGCGCCCAGTCCATGCGCATCACGGCGAAACCCGAGGGTCGGAAGTCAACCGACTTGAAGGTTGGCGGCTCGACGGGGTCGTCGATGTCGGCGCCGAGCAGGTTTCTGGCCACCCAGAGCAGGTCGGGCCGATTGAAAACACGTCCGCCGTCGACAAAGACATCGCGGTCGAACCGAGCCCGACCACCGTCGTTCACAGCAGGCTGGGTGCCCAATGGGCTGATCAGGTACATCCAGTGGTTCAAGGTACGTTCCAGAGGCGGACGCAGGGCTGACGCCTGGGTGTCGTAACCTCCGAACCGGTCCAGCAGGTGGGCGAGATTTCTCGGGTCGCGGTAGGCGACATTGGAATAGCTGGAGGGGCAACGTTCGGAATGGCAGCCGTCCTCGTAGAAATCTCTTTCGAGATGCTCCTCCATTCGATAGACGCCGAGGGAGACCCAGCGGTCGGCGTCTCTGAACTCGGGGAAGTTCAGGCCCAGTTCGGCCAGGGCGTAGGTCCCCATCACCTGCCAGTTGCCCGATCGGTATCCCTGCTTTTGCAGCTCGTACAGCCAGCGCGCCGATCCCAGGAAGTTTTTCAGGATCCGTTCGTGTGTCGTTTGTGAGAGCCTCCCGCGATTAAGACGGTAGAACTCCAGAAACACGCGGTTCCTGCGCGCGCCCAGGCCGAGTTCGTACCAGATCGGATCCTTGTCCTCGTATGCCCCCACGACGTCGTCACGCTGCTCGTACCACTGATTGAAGAGTTCGTCGAAGGCATCCAGGTACTTTGTTTGCCTCGTTCCCAGATACGCCCAAAGAAGGGGCTGGGACCATTCCCAGTAGTGAAACCCGTATTTTCCGCCCCTGCCGTAATCCGCGTTGAAATCCACGACAGGACCGTGCTGGATGTTGACACCACCCCATCCCGTGATATTATGGGCGGCCACGCGGTCCGCCGCCGCCGTATAGTTCTCGTGCTGAAGTAATGGAACGCCTCTTCAATCGTGTAGTAAGGGACGCCGATGTTGATATAGGCGAACCCGGGACGAGCGTCCCAGTAAGACCCCCACGCCTTATAGGCGGCGGCGAAATCTCCCTGTTCAACCGCGTGTTTCACATCCTCGAGTCCGGCCCGGCTCAGGTCCATCGCGGCGAAGAGATCGGGATCGCTGATGTGCTTGATCTGCTGATCAAGATAGACCGGATCTTCGCGGAGATCGGCTCTGGCCGCACCAAAGGCCTCTGCAAAGAGAATGAAGTCACGGAAGCCGACCTGCCCGTCGAGGTCCAAATCGAAACGGTCGTCGAAGGTGTCGTCGGACCGGGACGTACCATAGTTCCGGGCAAAGGCGACGAAGTCCGCAAAGCCCACGAGACCGTCGCCGTCGAAGTCTCCGGACAAACCGGACCAGGCTGCAACGTGCATCAGCAGGACAGCCGCGAGCGAGGTCAGGCGGTTCCAACGCGAGATTCTGCTGGTCATTCAGTATTCCGCTGTTCGCGGCCTTTTGGCGTGGACGGCCGTGCGAACGGATGGATCGGATGACTCGGTCCGAGGCGCTCCCAAGACCCATGCCGGACCGATTGACCGTCGTGGTCTCAATTTCGTACGGTGGAAACTGGCGGATTACGCCTTCAGGGCGACGACACGTCGAGACTTACATCCCTGAACGTCAGCCTCGTGCCGGAAACGGCCGCGTGAGAGAGGTAAGCGCCGTCCGAGCCGGTCCTGATGACAGCGCAAATCGCATCCGTGCCAACGTCGCCCGCGCCGAACGTGCGGTAGGACCCGTCGGAAATGATGATGTGGTCCACAACGCCACCGTGTTCCACGATCAGGTACGCGGTTCCCCCCGGCCCCTCGTTCTCGCCGCGGCGAACGCCCACTTTGGGCAGCGGCATTTGCCGGAAGGGATAGAGGACCACCACGAGGCCGTCCACATGGCCGTCGCCGGAGGTCGTCACGTCGAGTGCGGCCCACCGGATGGGCCGCCGGGCGGGGCGCTGGTTCGGAATGCCGCCCAGATGCGCCATTCCGGTGCCAAGTCGAATGGCAGGGGCATCGGGCGTGGCCACGTACAGACCGGGCGCTCCGGTCGAATACACGGCGGTTCCGCCTCGCTGCAGCGAGGTGGGGGAGTGCAGCACGAAAGATGCCTTTCGACGTTGGGGGTCTGAGGAGAACGCATCGAATATCAGGAAGTACGGATCCGCCTCCCGCGCGGGCGCCCCGGGTTTCACGAACAGGAAATGCCGTCGATGGCGGACACCCAGTGATCGGTAACCCTGGTGTTCAGCGGCAAAGTAGTCGATACCTTCCTGGTGGCTCCAGACGGGTTTCTCGCCGACGGCAATCCTGCGATCCAGGTTCGCGTCGTCAATCACGAGCATATTGTGCGCCATGGACGTCTTGTACCAGGGGCGGTGGAGCGGGTCGTCGTAGCTGACACCGATCCCGGCGTCGACGGCCAGCGCGCTGCCGTACGCGAAGAGTTCGAAACTGAGGACGTCCGGATGGGAATGGCCGCCGCCATACTCCCCGTAGTTGATGACCAGATAAGGACTCTCCGGCGTCCAATCCTTGCGCATCACGGCGAAGCCCGACGGCCTGAAATCCATCGACGTTTCGGCGGGCGGCTCGACGGGGTCGTCGATGTCGGCGCCGAGAAGATTCCTGGCCACCCACAGCATGTCAGGCCGATCGAAGGCGCGTCCGCCATCGATAAGGATGTTCCGGTCGAACCGGCCCCTGCCGCCGTCGTTGACGGCAGGCTGAGTGCCGAGGGGGCTGATCAGGTACATCCAGTGGTTCAGCGTGCGTTCCAGCGGCGGACGCAGGGCGGCCGCGCGGTCTTCATGGCCGCCGAACTGCTCAAGGAGGTAGGCCAGGTTTCGCGGGTCTCGGTAGACGATTGTGGAATAGCTGGACGGGCAACGCTCGGAATGGCAACCGTCTTCATAGAAGTCTTTCTGAAGGTGCTCTTCGATCCGGTACACGCCCTGCGAGGTCCACCGTTGCGACTCCCTGAACTCCGGCAGGTTGAGGCCCAGCTCCGCCAGGGCGTACGAGCCCATTACCTGCCAGTTGCCCGAACGATACCCCTGCTTTTCCAGTTCGTACAGCCAGCGTGCGGACCCGAGGAAGTTTTTCAGAATCCGCTCGTGAGTCCGTACCGAAAGCCGTCCGCGGTTAAGGCGGTAGAATTCCAGGAATACGCGGTTCCGCCGTGACCCGAGGCCGAGTTCATACCAGATGGGGTCCAGGTGCGTGTATGCGCCCTCAACGTCGTCCCGCTGCTCGTACCACTGATTGAAGAGTTTGTCGAAGGCATCCAGGTACTTCGTGTCCCGCGTGCCCAAGTACGCCCACAGGAGCGGACCCGACCAACCCCAATAGTGAAATCCGTATTTTCCGCTTCTGCCGTAATCCGCGTTGAAATCCACGACAGGGCCATGCTGGATCGTGACGCCGCCCCAACCCGTGATGTTGTGCGCGGCCACGCGGTCCGCCGCCGCCGTATAGTTTCTCGTGCTGAAGTACTGGAACGCCTCTTCAATCGTGTAGTAAGGGACGCCGATGTTGATATAGGCGAACCCGGGTCGGGTGTCCCAATAGGTTCCCCAAGCCTTGTAGGCGGCGGCGTAGTCCCCCCGGTCGACGGCGCGTCTCACGTCCTCGAGTCCGGCGCGCGTCAGATCCATCGCGGCGAAGAGATCGGGATCGCTGATGTGCTTGATCTGCTGATCAAGATAGACCGGATCTTCGCGGAGATCGGCTCTGGCCGCACCAAAGGCCTCTGCAAAGAGAATGAAGTCACGGAAGCCGACCTGCCCGTCGAGGTTCAAATCGAAACGGTCGTCGAAGGTGTCGTCGGACCGGGACGTACCATAATTCCGGGCAAAGGCGACGAAATCCGCGAAGCCCACGAGACCGTCGCCGTCGAAGTCTCCGGACAAACCGGGCCAGGCGGTGGAGAACACCAGTGCGACGACAAGAAATGGTACAAAACACTTCTTGATCAGGTTTCCAGGGATCATCGCGTACTCGATATGATTGGCTGTCCGGTTCAAAACCACGGAGGCAGTCGTCGCAAGGTAGGGAAAGTGCGATGTGCTCATGCAAAGCGACCCGCAAAATCGAATTAAGGTTTGCCAGCGAGACATTCTCCAGACGCAGTCGGTTTGCAAAGCGCTCCAAGACTTAGCTCGATACGAGAAATCGCTGGCGTATCGCTGTTAAGGGTTGATTGGACGATAATTAGCGTCTATGACCGCGGAGTTCAGTCCCACCAGTCGTGCAGGGATATTGGTGCAATAGTACCCGATTATTTCTCAATTATCCTCCTCTGCCTGATGGTTGTGGTATGAACACAATGACCCAGAGCCCCACCCACCAGTCTCGACACCAGAGGACTCAATGGCAGCTTCGATTCGCTCGTGGGCGTCGTCAATTTCGGCCTCTGAGACGTCATAGTGTTGCACTGCGTTCTCTGCGAATGAGTAAGAGTCAACTATGGTGTCACCACATATTGCGCAATAATTCACTGCGCCAAGGGCGAATGCCCATTCTTCAATGTGGTTGATGCCAGATGAGGACTCTATCCGCTCGATGAGATCTTCAATTCCGGACGGAAGTGACGAAAGCATTTCTCGCTTAGCGAATTGCTCAATCTTCTCAAGCGAGCGATGCGCCTCCTTTCTTACCCACATGATTGCCTTTTCATCGCCTCTTGCGACGGCGTAAAGTGATGCTAGAAACACATCCTCGTTATCAATGCCAATTCCCAATACAGATCCATGGGCTTCTTCCGCTCTTTCACGAAAACTCTGACGATCAAGAACATCCCGAAGCTTCTCAAGCGTGGTAATATTGAGGTTCCTGCAGAGATTGAGAGCCATCCTAACCGTGTAGTCCGATGGGCTTCTTCCAAAGACCTCCCGGAATACAAACGCCAATCCTTGTAGCGAAACACGTCCCAAGTCCCGCGTGGTTTCGCTGTACCCGGTTTTCCGTTTCACCCGAATACGGATGGCGCTAGCAATCTTATCGGCAGCAGCCAATAACTCAGCAAGGTCGGTGACACGTGCACGTAGGTCTTCGGGTAGATTCGGCTGTTTATAGATGTCATTGTGAGAGAGGTGTGCCCAAGCGTGCTGCAGACACGATTGAATTTGTACTTCACACGGTACGAATGTACGAATGTGCGTGCCAAGGGCTAACCGAAAGTTCACGTGAAGTGCCCTATAGCCCGTGGCTTGGGGCTCCGTGACGTAATCTTGGACACTATAACCAACACCTTGAAATAGGTCCATAGGAATACACTCCTTAAGCAGTTCCGAGAAACGGTAGACGTCTTCTATATTGTTGCAGACTACTCTGCCGCCTATGATGTCACCGCAGCACGTGAGCGCTTGATCCGAGTCCCATCCCATTTTCACAGCTTTCTGCTTTAGGCTAGCGAGTTCTTTTATTCGGATTGGGCGAACTTCCGCACGGACGAGGGTCTTGTCTTCAATCATTTTGACAGCCGACTCAAGAATATTCTGCATGCGCTTTGCCGCGGAACTAAAGAGTCGAGCCCTTGCCGTATATTTTTCGTGCAGATCGTGCAGGCACTTTGACATTGGCAAATCCCCGGAAATCTTGGTCGTATATAACTCAACGTTACATAACTTCCGTTTCTCAACTTCTGGTGTAAATCTGGGTATGTCCCACATCGACTCCCGTTATCGATATATCGGTCGGTCGCACCCTGAGGAGCCGATGCCTAACGAGTATCAGGCTTGTTCTATTCGGTTATCCTTGAGGTTCCTTCATACGACGCTTGTTCGGTTATTCAAAGACCGGCTTCGAGACGTAGGCGACCCGCTTTCGGCCAGCGTAGTACTTCGTCCAGTCCGGTACATGAACCGTCATCAATGCCTTGAACAGTTTCCCGTGATTTGGGACGCGCAGATGTAACAACTCGTGTGCAATGACGAAGTCCTGGAATCCCTGTTCCTGATCTGCCAGATCCACCGCTAGAGTCACGATGCCCGACGTCGAACAGGAACCCCATTTCCTTGTCATTCGCTGTACGCGGACAATTCTTGGCCGGACACCCAGTTTGTGGACCCAGCAATCCACCCGACTGCGAATGGAACGACGACTTTCCTCAATAGAGCTCATCTGTGCCAAGTAGAATCCCAATTGCCGTTTCTACAATCCGGGTACGTTCATCTCCATCTACTCCGAGTAGCGGACGATAGAGGGCAGCCCGAAATCTTCGTTGCTCGTCGACATTGATTGCGGCATTCGGAAAACGTTCGAGCAGGGTCTCTGCCTCACGAGCCAGGTTTTCGGCGGTTATTCCAGCAGCCGCTAGAGATTCGTCCTTCCTGAGCGTCCAGAACAACCCGAATGCACGAGTCGAAAAACCACTGTCTTTCGCGGCTCTTTCCGCCTCTTCTTTTTCTCTTGCCATCGCTGCCAGCTGCTCCATCGCCGCAAAGCTGGACGCATTCCGGTTCTGAAGATCCTCAAGGATGTGTTCGGCACGATCCTTGAGTGGTCGAAGAATCGGCGCCTTTTCAGGATCACCGTTGATTTCGTCTTGCAGGCCCCGCACCAGGTTGAACACCTTGGCCTCATCGGCGCCCGACTCATGTCGAAGCGCCTCGACGGTCGATGCATCAAAAGTTACCTCTTTAATCACATCTTCTAAACCTCCCTGGGTAACGCTGTCCTGCACCAGGCTTACGGTCTTCAGGCCGAGAGGCGCGTCATAGGTGACGTTTGTCTTATAGGCATTCACGAGTACCGTATACAATTGTGCAAGCTGCTTATAGGTACCAATGTGGTCGCGAAGTTCACGGGATGGGGACAAGATCTCCCACAACGCTTCGATCTCCTTGTAAACTTGAAAGTACGCCTTGCGCGACTCGGGATCCAGGAAACGACCGTAGACGACTTCCTCAAGCCGCTCATCCGCGCTCCCACTGTCTGGCTCACGAAGATATTCGGTTTTCGCCCACTCGATCTTGTTTAGACAGTCCTCGATAAGGAGATCGAGATCCTCAATTACTCCGCTGACGTCGGTCGAGTCGAACCGGAGTGCTTTCTTCAGTTCCCGCAATACGCCCACGAAGTCAACGACGAGGCCAATTCCCTTGCCGACACCGATTGCGTCAACGTGTGGGCGATTGACGCGCGCGATTGCTTGCAGAAGTACATGGTCTCGCATTGGTTTGTCGAGGTACATGCAATAGAGAAGGGACGCATCGTAGCCTGTGAGTAGCTTGTCGGTTACAATCAGGATCTTTGGATTCTCATCCGCCTTCTTGAATAAGAGGCGTACGTTCTCCTCGTGTTCCGTCGATAGCTGCAACTGTGCGACGAGCGGACGTTCTATGGCGTCGGCCGGGTTTTCGGTGTACACCGCCTCCGACCACTCGGACGGCAGGTGCTTGTCCAGTGCGCGCTTATATTTCGCGCAAGCCTCGCGGTTTACGCCCACAAGAAACGCCTTGTAACCAAGCGGTAACACGTTTTCCTTAAAGTGCTTGGCGACGAACGCAGCAACCTTCTCGATTCTGACGTCAGCCGTGAGGAAAGTACGCAGGCCGACAGCTCGATCAAGAACCTTGTTTAGTTCCACGACATCGGTAACGCCTTCCGACTCTGCCAATTCGAAGAATTCCTTGTCAAGTCGGTCGACCGGTACGGTCATTTCACTCGGCGCCATCGTATGGCGGAGTGGAAGCGTGGTTTCATCTTCAATCGACTCGGCGATGGAGTACTTGTCGAGATAACCCAACTCGTCGTCGACACCGAAGATCTTGAAGGTGCCTTCGCCCTGGTCAGTCTTCGCGATCGGTGTGCCGGTGAATCCGATGATGGTTGCATTCGGAATTGCTGCCATCATGTACGTGCCGAGATCCCTGGCGACCGACCGATGGGCTTCGTCGATGAACACGTAGATGTTGTCGCGTGTGTTCGTGTTTTTGTCGATCCCCTCGAATTTGTGGATCATCGATATGATCAGGCCCCGTTTGTCGGCTTCCAGTAATTCCTGTACTTGCTTCTTCGAACTTGACCGCCAGACGGCAATGTCCTGCTTCTGCATCTCGCCCAACAACCGATCGACCCAGCCCTTGAGCTGTCCTTCGATTTCCGTTCGGTCGACAACCGCGACCACTGTCGGTGTGCGAAACCGGTCCTTGCGTTCCAAAATCAATCTCGCTGCGGTGAGCAGCGTAAAGGTTTTGCCCGAACCCTGGGTATGCCAGATAAGCCCGCGGCGTTTCACAGACTCGGAACAGCGCTCGACAATGCGATCGATCGCACGCCGTTGATGCTGGCGCAGCACCGATTTGCGTGTTTCACCGTCTTCTACGTAAAAAAGGATCCAATCCCGTAGCGTGCGGAGGAAATCCGTCGGTTCAAAGAACGACTGGACTGCGAATCGGTAGCTCTCCTCTGGCCGTTCCTTCCAGCGCGCCATGAAACGCCTGTTGGCGTTCCAGGTCACGCCATACCAGTAATCCAGGAGATGCGTCACGTTGAAGAGTTGCGCCGCGCCGATCAGTTCGGGCGTCTCCGCCTCGTAACGTTTGAGTTGGGTGATCCCGCGCTCAATAGCGTTGCTGTCTTTCGGATTCTTGTGTTCAACGATGGCAACCGGAACGCCATTGACGACGAACATCACATCTGCCCGGTTGCTCTTTCGGGCAGGCGGTTTAAGCCGCCATTCCCATGTGACGTGGCGGACGTTTTCGCCGGGTTGATCGAAGTCGATGATTTGTACGCGACGGTTCCGACGCTCAACCTCGTCGTAAAACTGACGCTCCCCGCGTAGCCAGGAAAGCATCTCGCGGTTGCCCTCAATCGTCGACGGTACCGCCTCAAACCGCTCGACCACGGAGCGAATGGCCTCGTCCGTCATCCAGGGGTTGAACCGCCGCAGTGCGCCCTCCAAGTCGTCCTTGAACAACACCCCGGTCTCGCCGCTCCGCTTGCGCAGAGCCTCCTTGGGGGAGATGGGTTTCCACCCGACCTCGGACGCGTGACGGACCATCGGGAACTGGACGGCATCTGCTTCAGTTACGTTGAACTCGGTCATAGTCGTAAGACACCTATAAGAACAATAACGCCCGTATCGCGCCTCCATCGCGTCAGCGGTCCGCGATTCGAGGGGAAAACCAGTCCTTTGTCTCTCAACTCTTCCAGCGCCCTTCGCACTTGACGCTCACTGACTCCGGAACCCAGACGAGCGTGAATCTCACGGTGCGGGCGCGTCTCAGTCGTGGTCCTGCACTCCAGTGTCTCAGATTCGCCGGAGGCGACAATGGCTGCGATCTCATCGGGCGTCATGATGTAACTAAACCCGCTTGAGGAGCCTGTCGTATTCGTCGTGCGAACCGATCCAGAACCATACAATATCTCCCTGGTCCATGACCCCAACGGCACGGTAGTCGATGCTTACTCGAACTGAGTAGACAGGACGCCGCCTGCTCACCCGCTTGAAGTCCAGGCTGGGGTGATTGGGATTCGATGCAAAGAAGCGGTGGGACTCCCGGGCCTGCCGCTGCACGTGATCTGGAAGGCGTCGATAGGCTTCCCAGAAAGTGTTGTGCGTAAACGAACGCACGCCTACAGCTCTTCCATAGAGAGAGGTCGAGTCCGCCCTGCATGGTGTTCCGACAAGGCCTCATCGGCCAAGCGTTCCAGTAGGTTCTCCGACTCAGGCCGGGCAAACAGTTCAATCCATTGCCGCTCTGATTCCAGTTCAGCCAAGACGAAGCGAGCGAATTTATCCTGTTCCGTCTCCGGGAGTTCGGAAGCTCTCTCAAAGGCTTGCTGAAGAAGCTTGGTCATTTCGTTTTCTCCCTTCTCATCGAACTCGCTTGCCGTCCAATCAAAACACCGTACAATGTTACTCCAAACCGCATCGACACCGCAAGAAGCAGCACCCCGCCACGCGCAAACGACACGGCCTCGCGCGCCGATTCAATCAGGTGGTGTAAGCGGATTTCGTCAGTGCGCCGTGAAAAGGCGCGGATCTTCAGTGGGTGAAAGTCCCAACCCGACAAGGGTTGCTTCAGCCTGCCTGCGCCGGATGCTCGGCAGGCAGGTCGGTAGCAATCGGAGCAGGGACGTAGGCAACGAAATCTCTGAAGCCTCCGGTGTAGAGGGTCGCAAGGCGACTCGGCGAGTATGCGGGCCGAAACGTGAGTGAACGCTGAGCAGGCCTGGAAAGAGACAGCAACGCGAGCATCCAGCGGTCCCGCCTGCCTGTCCGAGGGACGCAGGCAGGCCGGGGAAATGGCGGAGGCACGTATACAAGGAGATCCGACGCAACACCTGCCTGCGCCGAGTCCTGCTCGGCAGGCAGGCGGGAAGCCCCAGCGGTGGTGCAGGGACACCAACCGGACGCCCGTGAGGGACAGGCCGGGCCGCATGGGGTGGCGGACAGGCTCGTAGTACCCGTGAAGCCGGGTAACGCCGGTGGAGGGAAGGGGCCTGACTTCGGATGTGCTTGTGAAGGGGACAACGGTCGGGAGAGTGGCGCAAGCCTATAACCTCCTCCAAAAGTAGACGAGGCGACTCCAGAACAAGCTTGGGCTTCAGGTGAAGCTGTCCGGGCAGCGCGGTCAGCGTGTGTCTGAAGGCGACGTCCGTCGGAGAGCCGGATGCGGGAAAACCGCACGTCCGGTTCGACGAGCGGGATGTGGAAACGGGGCACGGAGGGGCTATTGAGGCACCGCCAGACGAAAGGGGCGGAAACGGATAGGCCACTCCTAAACTACCGCGCCACATCCCGACTCTACTTATTGATCATATTGCACTTCTTCTGTGGCCAGAACGTCTTGCCGAAAATAGGGGCTCAGATCCTCGGGTGCTCGCAGATCCACTTTGCGTCCTGTGAATAATTCGGATAATTCCAATTCCATGCCGGCAATACCTGGCAGTCCAGGAATGCGATCCGGTTCAAACTACACGAGCACATCTATGGCGCTCTCCGGTCCGAAATTCTCCCGCAGTACAGAACGAATGACAGAGAGCCGTTTGATGCCGTGCTCCTAGCAGAACAACGTCAGCGCAGTCTCTGATACAGATACCTGTAGGTTCATTGCTTTTGCTCTATCATTCCTCCGGCGTTTTCCTTAATGAGGCACTTTCATCATTCGGTCACCCGACGGTTCTAATCGGTCTTTTTGTGTTTATCTTCAGACTCCTACGCTGGGGTTGGATCCCATCAATTTTTCATACGGCGACGGTCCCGTTTTCGGCTCAGGGCCTTTCTAACTGGCGGGTCGGCCACTCCATCTGGAATGATGGGATCGTCATCCTCACGCAAGATGACAAGGTCGGGATCGTTTTCACCTATCTGCCATGCCTCACGGATCTCCAATTGGCGTTTGGCAATTGCAAATTGGCGCGACGGCAAATTGGAGATTTCGTTTCTTGGGTTTAACTGAACCGGTGCAAGGAAGAATCGCCCTGCATTATTGTATGCCTCGACGAATTTCTCGAGATTCTTCAAAGAGTTTGGCGACATTCGCTGCATTCTCGATACGAAAAGAATGAACTTCCCTTGGCCCCCTGAGAATTGCTGAAAACTCGGTCCAAGAATGACGCCATATTCAGCGGGGTTTTGTTTCGAAACGCCTTTGATTATTGCCAGCCTCAATGCATCGTCCGCATCGCCGTTTCCCCATCGATCCTTCCAGGCACGAAAAATCGCATTGCCCGCCTTTCCATCTTTAAATGCTATCGACAGAATCGGTGGCTCGTCGGCGAAAATGATAAATGCGGTTCCTTGCCACTTGGCCTTATCCCACAATGGAATATCGATAGGTGAAAGAACCCGGCGGTCCGAATGGCGTATCTTCTGTCTATCATTTGGGGCGTCAGGCGGCGGGCCGGTACCAAACTCAGGTGGTCCGGTCTCAATCGACGAGGCAGAACTCTTCGATGTGCGCCAAGAATTGTTGCGAATTGCTTGATATTTATGGTCATCTTTGTCGATCCAGTCTAGCAGCCGAATCCTAGGCGTCTTGCCAAAGACGTTTCTATTCAGTGTAAGCGAATCATTGTGATTCAAGGCTCGTGACAATCCGTGTTCCTCCCCTATTACCCGATTCAACCATGCCTTCACGTCACGTATCATCAGGAACCTACACGAAATCTTCAACAGGCATTCTTGAAGCCAATCCGAATGTTCTTGTCCGGTGGCGATACTTGCGACTCCATAGTCGACGGGGTGGGTTATCTTAACTTTGGTACTATCGTCTTCGATGAAGTGGACCTGTGGAGTTCCCTCTTTCTGATCTGATGTCTTGACGTTGAAAGATACGTGTTCGCGATACGGGAATACGTGCCGCTCGTCACTAGTTGAGAGGAATGCCTCCAAAGCACCTAAAAGCGATTCCACGACGCCAAACGACGCCGAGTTATTGGGCGTCTCGACGGCAAGTTCTATTCCCAGAATCGTCGACCTCAAGACGCTAGTTTCCCCAACGACCAAAACTGGTCGCGAGGAAATGTCTTCTGCGGCAGGTTGGTCTTGCCATTGTTCAAAGAAAGTCTGCACTCTTTCAGCATCTTCGTCGGCAGGGATGCAACCTTCTTCACGCAAGACCTGCTCATGTCCGAAAGCGAACAGCAAAGCCATTCGAGCAGAGTCGAGTCCTAAGCGCTTTAGTGAGCTTGGCAGGGATGCAACCTCTGGCAGTGCTTCCAGCGGTAGGTTCAATAGATGAATGCCAAGGACCCACTCCTGCATCTGCAGTTCTTCGGTATAGGCTATTCGATGATCCTCGGATAAATCTAGATGTGCGGCGATCGAATTCGCAAGTGTGATCGCATCCAAGATGTGAGGAATGCGTCCCAGTCTAAGTTCGATCCACACAATCCGATTGAGGGCAATTAACGCTTCAGAGATTACCTGTCCTTCTTCAATAAACGTGGCCAATGAACGTTCGACGGCCGCCAATGCCTTATTTCTGGCCGCCCAGGGAAGTCCGGCGCACTCATATGCGTAGCTTGCGCCGATTAGAGTCGTTACCAGTTGTTCTCTATACTCTTCCTTCATCAATAACTCCTCAGCGCGGCCGAACCATTGGATTGCTTCATATTGCCTGTTGTGTTTCATCTTCTGTTGCGCTCGTTTTACGTAGGCGATGCCTGCTGCGCCATCGCTACGCCGTTTCCTCATTACGTCTGCTAATTTATCGTACAGGGCATCAAATGCAGGACTATCGAAATATTCGCCGAGTTCCCCAACAAGATCGAATAGATGTTCGACTGAATACGCGCCCAAATTGTCTGACTTTTCAACGACTTCTGTTAATTCCTGCCACGCCTTGTTTTCTTCATTGGAATTCCGATCGTGTAAAGCACGGGTTGTTCGCATCAAGATTAAGCTTGTGCGTGCCTGAAGTGCATTGTTAGGCCGTGTAGAGTCCGCAGCTAAAGTCTCCAGCACATTGGCCAAGCTCCGCGAACGACAACTGATCTTGGACACTCGGCCGTCGATTAGTTCTGCATTTACCGATGTGAGCAGAAGCATCCAGAGATTCACAAGTAGACCGACATCTTGGGACTGAACGGAAGTCAGCGCGTATTGTTCGGCTTTTTCGTAGTAATGGTTGAATTCGGTATAGTCCTCGTACCACCAATAGGCTGTCCAAGCGCGATTATACGCAATGCGCAATCGTTGTTGGAAGTAGTCCACTTCTTGGGCTATTCGATCTGCAATTGCGAAGCGACGATCCACCTCGTTGCGCGGTCGCTCAAGACTCCTGGCCAAGATTGCACTACGTAGACAGTCCTCGACCAGCTGATATCGAGCATTTTGGTAATTTGACGGATCGGAGACCTGCTTATCCAGTTTATCGAGTTCCTCGAGTCTTGCGGTGTCACGAGGACCCCTTCGGGCCGTCTTTTCTCTCCGTACATCTTCAACGCCCAAAGCTGCAAAGTAAGCCTCAATATGCCGATTGTCGGATTCGTAGACTTTCTCCACTATCCAAGCACGATCGATGATGTGTACGGGAATCTCCACTTCTTTACTAAGTATGTCTTCATTTGTCGACCGCTCTTTGTCGCTGACGAATTGATTGGTAAAAAAGTAGATTAGCTTGTAGTCACGACCCGTGGATAGGATATTCTTCACGTCGGCCTTAACCTTGGGCTTCCAATCCTTCTTGGCGCTGAACGCAAACGCCCAACGCTCTGCCCCGGCAGAAGGTGAACCGATCCACCATCGTTCCGTGATTCTTCCCGCGACCGGATAGGTCTCAGTGTCAACCTTGCTGTCTCCGCCACCTGTGGGGCCGGTCTGAACACGTAGATTCGGGCAGATTTCCCTTTCTGCTAATTTCCGGCAAAAGTGTTCGAACTGGTACTCCTGCTTTCGACTGGTTAACGTTTCCAAATGGTATTCGAACATTTGCTTTGGCAGCCAATGCGTGCTATCTACTAGCGTATCAAAGAAGAGGTCTGGATGTCGATACCGCATCAGATCTCTAGGATTATATGCGTTTCGGCGGGATGCAACCTGATCGCAATTCTCTGGTTTACGACCACGATTGTCACGTTTCGGCTTTTTATCCTTGTCATCGTTCATATTACATACCATGACAACATATCGTGTGTAAGTGTATCTAATGGGCCATCATCAAGGATAGTTGATAGACACATATCCTAGAGGGTAGCGAGCGGTTAGTAACTACCAAGCGAGATCATGAGTTGTACCGTCTCATTCGTCGGCTTAAGTCATATTCACAACGACCGCGATCGTCGAATGTCGCGTCAACCAAGAATCGGAGCTTTGCGACGTCATTTTCGATTCTATTCCACGGCGTCACGGAGATTTTGGCCTCAGGTTTGAGAAGATTATCAATGATCCGATCTGGCATATATGGATACCGACGTTCATATTCACGTCTCGTGTCGACCGTTATCCATGATGTGACTTCTGGATATACGCGGCTCTTCTCTCCATCTCCGTGTGAAGCAGTGAAATTATCAGATGTTCCAGGTAAATTAACGACCAGAACGCCCGATTTCTTATTGACGGTTCCATCAAACATGCTTGAGTAAATCTCCCAGTCAACGTGCTTTCTACGTTCCGTCTCTACTCCGACCAGAACAATCGTCACCGTCGAATCTCTCAAGTATTCGTCTCGGATAATCTCACGTATCCTCTCGTCGCTAAGGTTTTCGGAAACATCCCCGGTATCCACGGACTTATCTATAAAAATCGAATGTTGCCATCCCAATTCCACCAGACGTTCCTTGTACCATTGGTCGTTCTCGTGGTGGTAACTAATAAAGACCTTATGCATCGTTTCCTCCCGCGCATTCTAGGTTCAATTCATCGCGTATCCGTCTAAGACCCCGCGATACGAGCGTTACCGCCTGATGTATATGCGGCGTCCGGGCAAGAATAGCGTTGTCTTCGTCAGAGAGTCCGTTTTGCAGATCACCCGGTGAGTAACTCTCAAAGCACGAGCGACCCTCCCAGTTCGAACGTAAATTTGCCCAAGGCTCTACCAGCCCAATAGTCTCCGCAATGTCGCGGGTACAGCCGCCGAAGCCGCCGAGCAGAAATATTGGCTGATGCGACTGAAGAGACAGAAGCGTTTCCTCGGCGATGCCCGGCATGCATCCCCTGTATCCATCTACTCTTCCACCGAGCACAATACGCGCCTGAGTTTCTTCTCGCATGACAACCCGCATCGTCGTCAGCCCTTCGGCCCACTCGTCGTCACCCGGCTCATATTCTGGAAGTTCCAGCCGTTGTTCCCACTCCAGGCGACTGCCATCCCGTGCAAGAAAGATGACGTGCGCGGACTCCTCGTGCCCGGCGGTGAAGGCAGCCAAATCGTCCACCGTCATCCGAATGTGCACGGGCCACGCCAGGTAGTCGGTAACAGTGATCTTTCCGATATGGCGCGGATGATCCCGGTACCGCACAATCAGTTCGAACAACAACTCGGTAAAGCCGTGAACGCGTAGATCGCCACCGTACGCCAGACTCGTTCCCGAAGCGAGTAGATGCAACGCAATCTCGGCCATTGCATCCTGCAGGTGCCCCTCACTCAGTCCGAGCAGGGCCATGTCAGGGCTTTCTGATGTCGAAATCGCCACAGTCGGTGTCGGCCTGGTCTTCTGAAGTGTCATGAGGTTTCCTCCATCCACTCTGTAAGCGTCAATGTTCGCACATTCGGTGCGATCTCTGAGAATAACCGGGCCTCATCAGTACCCAATCGTGGTTCAGGATACACGATCGCAGAACCAGCCTCACTTTCGTTAGCCGGTAGCGTCGCCAATGAGATTAACTCAGGTGGCCGTGCCGTGAACAGCACGTTGGAGTATGCCTCTCGAAACGGCTCAACGCGGCAACGCCATAGGTAGGTTCGGAAGACTTCGTCGAGCAGGCGTCCAATCGTCGAAGGAATCCTATCCTGTTCGCCCACGCCCATCCGCACGATTGGCACATTGCCCATGTATGGTATACTCCGCTGATCAAAATCGCGCAGACAATCGACGACAACCATCGGTACATGGCGTCGCTTGGCCTCAATTACCTCTCGCCGGCACCACTCGCGGGATGAATAGGAGTCCGTGTGCAACGCCACGACAGCACTGGTTTCGATCTGATGCAACAGAACCTCCCGGAAAGACAATCCGGCCGGGATGTCGTGGACATCAAAGAAACTCGACAAAGCACTGTTTTCGTGTAACCAGTCACGGATGCTTCGCGCGACGGGTTCACCGTCATCGTCGTGCTTCGAGTGGCTGATAAATACCTGGATTTTCTCCAGGTAATCCCCAAGAGACGCCTCCGTTGATGCCGGACTGCGAAGCCGATGCCTAAGCATTCGAATGAATTCACCGGTGAGATCGCTGATGAGGCGCTCCTCGCGGACCGCTTTCGATCCTTCCCAACGATCCCACCGCAGTGCGTGCTCGTCAAGTTGAAGTTCACGATCTCCAGATTCCATTACTACAGGAAAGAGGCGAGCGGACAGTCCTCTTGTCTGTGTGTTCCGGGAAAGCTCGCGAACAAAATTCGACCATGCCGTGTCGTCGGCCAGTGCCGAGTCCATCAAAACGACGACGGCCGTCGCATCTGCTTCGTCCCAGTCGACTGATAGCGGCACAAGTTCACCCGGTGCTATCTCATGACGATAGAGAACGCTCAACCCAGGATCTCCGGCGATGTTTCGATGGCGGTCTCGGCTAAAATGCATGCGAAGCACATCTGCTACCTCGACACCGTTCTCATTCGAGGGATGCCAGACGACATAAAGAGCGAAAAGTGGGCGAGTCGTGTTTACCATTTCACGATCCGTCGTAACCTTTGTAGGTATGGTGCGTAGGATTGACCATGGTCCGTGATTGGGCATTCTAAGCTATCGATTCGACAAATCGACGATTCTACGGACAATTCGATTTCTTTTTTCTCGATGTCGTACCCCTCACCACTGCGCTGCACGCCGGCAATCAGGCTTTATCTTCATTTAATTCCTTCGATGCAGTTGCGCTAGCTAGTTGCGAAAAATCAAGTCGTTCGAGAAATTCCGCGCCATGCTCTTCGCAGTAGTCCTCTGTTGCCCCTAGAATCATTTCGTTGGCAACCAGCAGTGCAGGGAACAGCCCTTCGTCACTAAGATCAAACCAATTTAGATAAAAAAGGTAACAATCTCCCAATCTCTCGTGTGACTCGCACGCTTCGTCCTCGGTACTTCTGCGTATGGAACATTCGAATCCCAAAGATCTGACGTCACCCAGAAGGCGCTTCAGCCTAGCCAACGACTTGCCAGTGCATCTACGCAATAGATCTGCGTCGATGTGGATGTTTTCGGGTAAATCCGCTGGACAACCAAATCGAATGAGGCTGATGACCGCGTCCCTTTCATCGCAGTTCATCCGCTTAAGCACATGGAAGAATGACCAT
This sequence comes from Candidatus Latescibacterota bacterium, assembly GCA_965203805.1. GTDB lineage: Bacteria > Latescibacterota > UBA2968 > UBA2968 > JAAXHE01. The sequence goes on from OZ241917.1 coordinate 697,539, forward strand.
GCCTGCGAGTAAACATGGGGCTGGATCTCATAGTCATCGTCAATGCCAAGTCGTTCGAACAAACGATCCAAGGTCGGCGGCAGGTAGTTCCGCCGTACATCTTTTCCAAGCTTTTTCACTATCAGGTCACAAAAACCAGACGGCGATGTTTGTCTCAAATCGACGTAATGCACGGTGTTGAGTAACCCCGGAACTCGTGTATCATCAAATCTAGCAGGCAGGATATACTCTTGGTTCTGCTCCATCGCACGGGCTTGTGCACTTTGCCTCTCCCTGGTAGGCCAGACTTTGGCTGCATAGTCTTTAGAAACAAAGATTACGCAAAACCTGCACAAATGCTCATAAATCTCGCTCAAGTGGGCGTAAAGGTCCTTTCCCCACATAGTTTCCTGTGCGTAATCGTCAAAAAACACGCGGATGCCGCGGGATGTGAGTGTATCGGCAACTCTCCTCACGTACTCCCGCTGTTCGCCAGCGAACGACAATCCGATATCATATTCAAAGATTTTTTCACCCACATGTCACTCCTTCGCATTTCCCGTCTTTGTGGTTGCAGATGACTCCTGTCAAGCTAGACAATTCAGAAGCCAACTATTCCGCACGTATACCACCTGTCATCAGTTCTTTTAAAAGCGTCTTGAATAACTCACACAGCACCCTGCCTTTTCTGCGGTGAAGGTCAATTTTGCGGCCAATGGCGTCGAGTATGGCCACGATCTCGTGCTGCTCTTCCAAATTAGCCGGATGCGCTACTGGAAGATTGCGTACGGTATCCAAATTCAGATTCTGTTGTTGGCCACCATGTGCCATGCGACGAATAGCGCGATAGCGAAAGGAAAGAAAGTGATATAGGTATCTGGTGCCGACCAAACCATCGTCACGAGGTCTAATTGCCGCACACGCTTGATTACATGCCGCCTCGGTCCCCAGAATTGCAACCCTGCCTCGCGTCACGCCCTGCCCATACATCGCCAGCAGCAGTGTTTCCGGTGGGAGCAGCTGTGCGGCTGACTGATCAAGGCCATCTTGTGTGATGTGTTCTTCGGTCTCGCAAATAACGCGATAGTCAATTTCCGTGGTTTTAACCCATGGGATCGTTCCACCTGTCCAAAACGCTGGTGTTCTTCGAGACGGAGTTCCACCGGATACGACCGAGAAGTGATCGTTGATTGGTTCAATAACCCAATTTTCCGGCACATGCCCGATTTCGGTTTCTTTCTGCGCCTTGCCACGAAGGCCGCGAGTAAACAGCGATTGCATCGCGGCCCGTTTCAGGTCTTGACCCTCTTCAATTAACTTCCCTGATATTTCGATTGCCTCATGCACAAGCCAAAGGAAATCGGCAATCCGCTTCTGTTCATCGAATGTGAACGCAGGCACCTCAAATCCGCCTATATGCGCCCATGATGTCCTTGGATGCTGGACGCCTGTCGTTCCCGCAACCGCATACTCGAGGAATCCACGAGAATGAAGAACTACAGCGAGGAATCGGGGGTCTACGTTGGCCTTAGCCCGGAGTACGAGCAATTCCGTCGTGCAGACACCCGTCTCGTCAGCCAAAATTGCCTTGTCGAGATACGGACGGAGTTTTCCGTACAGCACGTCATCGGCTTGAAACGCGGATGTGGTGCTTCGCATCTCTGACGCCCGACCACCGCCAATTCGAACAAGCCGCCCCGAAGCCAGATGCTCGAGACCAAGATAGAGCGCGGCCGGCCGGGCGCCGGGTCTCACAGGCTCTCCCATCAGGTCGCACAGGTCCGCAAGGCGGGTTGTGTTCCTTTTCATCACCCCAACCCCTTAAGCCGCACGGCCGGCAGCCGCTTCAGCCGTTGGTTCGCCGGATCTACTTCAATGCCAACGGACTCCAACGCTGTCAGGCCCAGCAACGGCTCCGTGTCAGCCTCGCCGAATATGACCGTCCCACCGACGATCTCTCCCATGAATTCAATCTCTGCAACGGTAACATCGACAACCAGTTCGCTCCCATCGGCGAGTTCGTATACCCTTCGCCCCTTAGGCTCCAGACCAATCGCCTCCAGATGCGGCCGGGGTACCAGAGAATCAGTCGCACCTGTATCAACCAGAAACAGACCTTCCCAGAACCTGTCGGGATCGGCGGGGTTCGTAATCCTGACCGTTACGTGCGTCGCTCCCATTTCTCTACCTCCTTCGCCTCTCAGTATCCACGCCTATTGGAGTCGTACCAACATTTTCGCCAGGCGTGCGTCAATCTCCCGAGCCTCTTCATCGAGGCGCTGCATTTCGGCAATGATGTCCTTGATCGGGCGCTGCTCCTCTGTGTCGGCTTGTCCGACCCACCGGCTCGGGCTCAAATTGTAATCCGCCTCCTCCGCCTGCTCGCGCGTGATGACGGCGACCTCGCCGTCGACCGTCTCGCCCTTTAGAAAGGCTGATGCGAGGGGGCGAATGTCCTCGTCAGGGATGTAGTTCTTGGGGCGGCCCTTTTGCACGCGTCGGCTGGCGTTGAGGAGCACGATTTTATTCTGCCGTGAGGCGGGCTTGCGTTTTGACAATACGACGATGATGCCGGCGGCGCTGGTGTTGTAGAAGAGGTTGTCCGGCAAGAGGATGACACCATCGATCAGATCATGTTCGACAAACCATTTGCGGATGTTGCGTTCCCTGTCCTCGTGCTTGGCGCCGGAGCCGCGCGTCACGGCGCCCGTGTCCAGCACGACCGCCGCGCGCCCACGCTCGTTTAGACAAGACAGGGTGTGCTGGAGCCAGGCCCAGTCGCCTTTACCGGTAGTGGCGCCGCCCCGAGTCCGGAAGCGATCAAATGGGTCGTTGGCGAATATGTCGGGGGCGAATGGTTGGTTCCACATCGGATTCGCTACGACGACGTCGTGGGTGTCGATCTGGCCGGCGCCGTTTTTGAACCTGGGATTGATCATCGTGTCCCCACGCGCGATTTCGACTTCCATGTCATGGATGATCGCGTTCATGTGGGCAACGGCGTAGCTCTCGGCTTGCAGTTCCTGGCCGCATAACCTGAGTGGTACGCGGCTGATGGGGTCGAGTTCGCGGGCGACGAGCTGGAGCTTGACGAGCAGCCCGGCCGAGCCGCAGGCGTAATCGTGGCAGGTCTCTCCGGGTCTTGGACGCATGATATGCGCCATGAGGTAGCCGACCTCCGTCGGTGTGAAGAACTCCCCGGCGCTTTGACCGGAACCTTCGGCAAATTTGCGCAGCAGGTACTCGTAAGCGCGTCCAAGGAAGTCAGGTTGCACGTCGGCGAGGCCGAGCCGGTAACGGGGATCGGATAAGGTCTCAATGACCGCCGTGAGTTTGGCAGGGTTGACATCGCGCTCGCCGTTACGCTCGGAAGCAAAATCGACGAAGTCAATGACTCCGGAAAGCGACGGATTCTGCCGCACGACCGCCCGCACGGCCCTTGTCAGATGCTCTCCGATGTCCCTGGGCTGCGTGCTACGTCCCTGGTTGTCGAGCGGCCAATCAAAACTCACGCGGCCGCTGACAACGCCCCATCTCGCATCCGGGGGCAGGTAGAAGCGCAGCAGACCATGATCGCTCTCGGCAATTTCCCTGGCGACATCTCGGTCTCCGTACTCCTCGGCCAGCCGTTCGATTTCATCGTCGAAGACGTCGGACAATCGTTTGAGGAACAGAAGCGGCAGCAGGTAGTCCTTGAACTTGGCGGCGTCCTTTTCGCCACGGATGGAGCAGGCCGCGTCCCACAGCATCTGTTCCATGTTCTTCGTTGACGGAGCGGTTGATCGTCTGACACCGCGCCGACGCCGGGTAACGCCCGGCACCGCGTGGGCGGATACTGAGACAGCGGCTGTGTCAATTCCTGCGCCAGCAGCCAGAGCGGCGATTGCCTCCCGCGCCGCCTTTTGCGGCCGGGTCGCGCCGCCCTCCCAGCGGTTCACAGTCGCAAAAGTGACACCGAGACGTTCAGCGAGTTGTTCCTGGGTAAGGTCGAGGCTGGCGCGGATGGCTCGCAGGACGTTCGGCAAGTCGTCAAATTCTGTTATATTTGGTATGTCCATATATAGAATATAATAAACTTGGGCGTCTTGTCAAATACGAATCAGTCTCGCCTCATTTTGGGCAGAATGAGGTGTTTACATTGAGAGATTCAAGGTCAGGATACGGCCAGGGGATGGAATTGCCAAGCGTGAAGGAGGGGATAATCGCCTGAATCGTATACACGGACAAAACGCGGGGCAGGGGAGTGTATAGGATCGCCGTCAGGACGGCAGAGCGGTCTTCTTTTGGAATACCGCGTTCCAGTCAATGCGGCCGGTGAACTGCATGGCCGCGAACAGGGTGGCGACGCACAGAATGGTAATGGCGAGGCCGGTATAGCCGGAGAAGAAAAACGAGTAGGAGAAGAGCACGAGATAGATGAACTGGCCCGCGGCGGTCTCGACGAACGCGAGGCGCGTGCCCACAACGAGGCGCATGTACGACGTCACGAGCAAAATCGAAACCGCGGAGGCCAGGACGAAGGCATAGTGAATCAGCATGTGGTCGACCAGGTAGGCCAGCAACAGATGGAAGCTGAAGAAGGCGGCACCGATGAAAAAGTAGTGCATAGGGTGCAGGTCGACGCCCCGCACCGTGGCGAAGATAAAGAGCAGAAAGAAGAACAGAAAGAGGGATACGGGCGCCGCGAAGACGACCTGCTGAACCCAGGGCCCGGGGTTGAGGCGGGCGGGGAAGATCAGGCCCAGATCGACGCCGGTGAGTAGATGTTCGTAGCGCCAGGTCAGGCGCCATCCCTCGTCTGCCCGGGTTTTCGACACGGGCGACACGCTGTCTTCCGGAAAGTCGATCTCGTCGAAGTCGGTCCGCATCACCAGATTGAAGTCCGACACCTGGTTGACGTCATCGCCGAAACTGTACCGCCATTGGTCCATGCCCTGCGAACGGTAGGATACGTGGACAGGAAGTTCCTGACCTGGCGCGAGATGGAGGCGCTGGACCAGATGGCCGGATCGGACGGGCACCTCGGCGATGGCTCGACCGTCGACACTCAGGATAATATCGTCGTACACGGCGCGGCGCGCGGGCAAAGGCAGGTCGAAGTAAAGATTCAGGATCCGGTTTGTGGGGTTGGCCAGCGTGTACGTGGCGGCGAATCTGACCCGATACGTGGAATACCATAACAGGCCCTTTCGCCGGTGCTTGAGGGAAAGGTCGACTTCAATGCGGCTGGCGTTGAGGCTCAGAAAGTACTTTTCGTCCACCGTGCGCGTGACGGACTCGCCCTCCGGGCCGGGTTCGACCCGGGTGACGCGGTCCAGCCAGTACACCTGCGGGGCCTGCTGTGTCTGGGCCGTGCCCCAGAGTTGGCCCACAGAGTCTTTGAGTTTGTTGTCCTGTCGCAACGTGCGCTGGTGAATGGTCTGGCCCAGGATGAGCCACGCGACCGAAATGCATAAAAAAATGAAACCGATGGCGGCGATGCGCTGGATCATTAGAACTCCCGGGCTTCGAGACGAGAAGTGGTTTTAGTTTGAACGCGTCGTCTGAAACGGAGTTCCATCGATGCCCGACAGGAGCATTCCGCGCACGTTGCAACGTATCCGGGAAACTGACCCGAAGCTCACGGAGCGATGCACGAAGTCTAAAGATAATGCGATAGACGTACGTAAAGATATCTGCCCATGAAGTCGTAGGTGCTGGAATCCGATGTGCCAAGGAAACCGTTGAATATTACCGCCGGCCGCTGATCGAAGATATTGTTGATGCCGACCGTTAAAACGGATGCGCCCATCCGGGTCCCGAGTCTGTAGGTTCCGTACAGGCCGAAGGTGCTATTCGCGCTGACGTCGCGACTTACAGGCGTTTCCGACACGTCCTCGCGATACAGGCCCTTGCAGTCGTCGTCCTCGCACTCCAGGAACCCACCGACGTACTTCCAGTTCAGGCCGACAGAGACGCGCGGCTGACTCAGACCCGACGTAAGCGCATGCCGCCACCTGGGAAATACACCCAGATCGTAATAACCCCTTCCCTTCACCAGTTCCAGGCCGTCTGGCGCAGGCACAAGCTGTTCGTATTTGAAAAGCAGATTGCTCTCCGTGCGGGTCGTTAGAATTCCCAGCGGCGTGTCGACCGTGTAATCCAGTTCGACGTCCAGTCCGCTGGTCTCGGTTTCGCCTACGTTGGCGCCCTGGGAAAAGATGGTCGTAATCAGCTTCGTATTCGGGTCCCGTACGATCTGATCGCAGTAGGACGGCGTTTCCTGCGAATAGCAGTTGCTCAGAATAAGCCCTGCGGGAAGCGCCCCGATCACATCCTCTATCTTATTCGTATAGTAGCTGATAGCAATATCCAGGTTTTCGGCGTATTCAGGTTGGTAAACCAGCCCGGCCGTTATCATGGCAGCGGTTTCCGGATCCAGGTCGGTTGACCCGCCGACTTTTGCCCGCAACTGCGCGCGTGAGTCCTCAAAGTCGGGCGGGACGCCGGCAGCCGCGCAATTCCTCCGTTGCTCGGCCGTGAGTGTCCGGGTGCTGCCGGCTTCGTCCACCACGCTGCAGGGATCGCTCACAAGCGGGAAGGCATCGCTCTGGCCGAGGAACATCTCCGCGATGCCGGGCGCGCGAAACGCATTGGATATCGTCGCCCGGAGCGTCAGTCCCCGGGGAAGCACGCAACGGGCGCCAGCCTCATACGTGAAGCCGCTCCCGAAGGTGTCGTAATCGAATGCCCTGCCTGCCGCGGTCAGATCCAGTCCAGCGGCATCGGTCCGATATACCGGCACGGAGGCCTCCCCATACAGGGCCCTTACCGAATAGGCGCCTTCGGTCGATTCCTGCTTGCTGCCGGTCGTATTTCCCGATTTCGTCACCGGATCCGGGATATACGCGCCGGCTTCCCACCGTGAAGACACCCCCGCGGCCACGCCCAGCGGACCGGCCGGCAGTTCGGCGATCTGCCCGGTCAGGTTCAGCTGGAGGATCTTCTGCCTGGTGTAGCCCGTCGCGATTCCGGTATACTGGATGTAGTCCAGCATTTCCTGCGTGATGGTACCGGCGCCGTGCAGCAGATCAAGCGGCACGCATCCGCCGGTGGCGGCGCATTCCTCCGCGGGTCCCAGCGCATAGGCCAGATTGCTGAGGACGAATCGTCCCTCATTGATATTGGTTCCCTCGCTGCGGCCGTACGCATACGACAGATCGGCGTCAATCCCCCGATGCGAGTATTCGGCGCCCAGCACGATGCGGTAGGTGTTGATGTCCTGGAGGAAATTTCGATTGCCCGCCTCTACGAACCGGCGTCGGACGTCGTAGAAGTCGCGTCCGTATTCATTGTATCTGTTCGTGGCCGATACGGAGAGGCCCTCGCTGATGATGAAAAGGGGGGTCGGCGCGAGCTTCTGGTCGGACCGCCGATTCGTGTAGGAAACCTCGAAAAAGCCCTTCGCCTCCTGCGCGAATTCATAGCTGCCGCTGAGAAAGGTGGTGTATCGGGTTTGGGGCGTGTAGAGGTAATTTTCCGGCTGATAATTGTACAGGTCGCCGCTGCCGTCCGAAGAGTTTCCCGCCCAGTTGAACGGGCGCCATCCACCGTTGGGGTCGCGGTGGTAGTCGCCGGCGTTCTCGCCGGCAGCCGTTACCACAGCCTGCCACGCCGCATTGCCGGGGTTGCCGGTCCGGTCGATGATGTGTCCTTCCGGCGTCGCCGAACTACCGCTTGTGGCGTAGGTGCCGTCGTTTTTTTCCCAGTCGTAGGACTTGTCCTCTGTGCTGAAGGGCCGGTCGCCGGTCCACACGGGGCCCTGATTGTGGTAGCCGGCCGAAAACAGGACGCTGCCTTTTTCGCTCTTCAGGCCGGCTGTCACGCTGACATCCAGCGTCTCGCCGTCGCCCTCGCCCGCGACACCCTGGTAGATTTCAAACTCGAGCCCCTCGGTCTCGGCCCTCGTGATGACGTTTACGACGCCGCCGACCGCGTCGGATCCGTACACGGCGGAAGCGCCGTCTTTCAGCACCTCCACACGCTCTACGGCCGAGGCGGGAATGGCGTTCAGGTCCACGGAGGAATTGGCGCCCGTGCCGCCCGGAACGAAGCGGCGGCCGTTGAGCAGCACCAGGGTTCGATGTGCGCCCAACCCCCGGAGACTGATGCGGGTAGAGCCGTCTCCGCCGTTGTTGGCCTGAGTGTTGATGGCATTGGACTGAACGGTGAGGGTCTGCAGGACGTCTCCTATCGACGCCAGGCCCCGTACCTTGATTTCATCCCGAGACATGACAATGACCGGCGCCGGCGTGAGGTCGTCCTGACTCTTGATCCGTGAGCCGGTTACGGTGATGGCCTCCAGTTCGTAGACCACTATTTCATCGTCGTCTGCCTCTTCAACTTCCTCAACGTCTTCGACGTCTCCGGCATCTTCTCCGGACGCCGGGACCACGCACACCTCACTGGCGAAAAACACAGCCAGCGCGAACCACAAGACCTCGTATCGGCTTCGCATAAGAGGACTCCCCTCTGGTAAGGCGCCATTCAGTACCTGCAATCGGTGGCGCGTCCGTGTTCAGTTGGCGTTGAGCTTTTTCAGTCGACCACTCGCGCGCCGGGGGAAGGTACGCAGGGACACGACCGGGAACAGGACCGTGTATAGGGTGGGGGAGTTGGGGCGGGATCTCCCTGCATCGACGCCCCATGCGGAGACGTCGCAGGGTTGTCCCGCAAGCGGTTTACCTAAAATATAACGCCTACGGCGAACGCCGCAAGGTGTTCATTCGTCAATATTCCGAATTGTTATCGTCTCCGGTTTTCGTATTGGACATAAAAAAGGAGGCCGAATGATCGGCCTCCTCTGTTGTTTATTTGGTAGCGGGGGCAGGATTTGAACCTGCGACCTTTGGGTTATGAGCCCAACGAGCTACCAGACTGCTCCACCCCGCGACCACAAATCCTGTATAGGGAAATCTATCAATCCGAGTCGTTTTGTCAAGCGATTTCTTGTGTTTTGCCCTGTTTGTTCCGATCGGGTTCCTGTTTGACGATCCGGACTGTGGTAATGCGTTGACCGACCACTTCCTCGACCCACAGGGTGAGGTTTTCGAATACAAAGGTCTCTTCGGGACCCGGAACCCGGCCCAGGTGGTTGTAGATGAATCCGCCGAGGGTTTCGTATCCTTCACGCGGAAGCTCGATATTGAGGATCAGATTGAGGTCGTCTATATCCAGTCTCGCATCGGCAACCAGCACGTGTCCGTCTTCGTCCCAGTGAAACAGTTGCTCTTCCTCGTCGTATTCGTCGTGAATTTCGCCGACGATCTCTTCGATCAGGTCCTCGAGCGTGACCAGTCCGGAAGTGCCTCCGAATTCATTGATGACAATGGCCATGTGCACCTTGTTGGCCTTGAATTCACGCATCAACTCCGCGATTTTCTTGTTTTCAGGCGCAAAATACGGCTTGCGCATAGCGCCTTCCGGCGTCCAGTCCTCACCTGTGCCTAAAAGCTCGAGCAGATCCTTGGCGTAAACCACGCCTTCTATATGGTCCACGCGTTCCCGGTAGATCGGAATGCGGGAGTGGCGTCGCTGCTGGATCAACGACAGGATATCCGCCGGTTTGGAGGAGATTTCGGCGCACACCATATCAATACGCGGGATCATCACCTCCTTCACGGTGGTTTCGCCGAACTCGAATATGCCGGCGATCATGTCCCGCTCTTCCTCTTCGATGGTCCCTTCCTCGGTCTCGGTTTCCACAATCTGACGCAGTTCCTCCTCCTTGATGGCCCTTGTATCGGTTTCGCTGACAAACAGGCTCTGAGTCTTATGCAGGAGCATCGTTGGCGCGAGCAGCAGCATATAGAGTGGATAGTATATGGCGATCAGATGCGGCAGCGGACGATCGGATCCCTCTTCCCGCCTGTAGAACGAGACGGCATTGCCAATCAGCAGCGAAATCAGCACGAACACGGTGATGCTCAGCAGATCGCGCAGAAGCGGCCAGGCGAAGTCGCCCAGTCCGAATCTGACGAGGGATGCGAACGCAAGTCCGCCCAGGGTGATGGACAGCGATTGACCAAGCGTGACCGTCAGGCCCAAAGCGTATCTCGGCCGGTACATCGACAGCAGGAGGTTCGCGCGGGGAACGGCTTCATCTCGGAGGCGCTCAAGTGTCGCCCTCGATATCGTGCTTCCGATCGCGCCTGCGCGTGCGATCAGCGCGGTGACGACCAGAGATCCGCCTGCGACAAGTGCTGCCAACCATTCGGAGTCGTCCAAAATGGATTCACACTCCTTTCAGAGGTTTGCCTGCTTGAAGCCGCGCCATATACTCTTGTTCCTTGCGTCGCATGGACGCACTGGATCCAGGTTCGTCGTGCCGGTACCCGAGCAGATGCAGGGTACCATGAATGGCAAGACACGTGATTTCGTCGGACAGGCCGCGGGATGTTTCCCGTGCCTGCGCTTCGGCCCGATCCACGGAAATGTAGATTTCACCGAAATCGCCGCCGTCGGGATGGATCGGGTCCGACAGGTCGAAGGATAAGACATCGGTAGGCCCGGATGCGCCCTTGAACTCGCGGTTCAGACGACAAAGCGTCACGTCGTCGGCCAGTATCAGGGTGACGGTACCGACCGCATCGTGATCCTCGAGCACGCGGTCGAGCAGGAAGTCGAGGTTCGCCAGATCGAAGGGTTCGGGAAACTGCGCTGCCTGCTCGATGCGGACCCGGGTCACAAGACTTCCTTTCCGCGCCTGGATTGAACCCGTTTCTGTTCCTGCTGCCACGGATAGGCAACGCGGCTGTGCCATGTGCCCTCGAGAATGGGCAGAAACGCTTCCTGAATCCGGGTCAGGTCTCGGAGCGTCAGGTCGCATTCGTCCAGTTCACCGGCGGTAAACCGTCCCTTTACGAGTCTCTGAACCATGTCGCGGGTGTCTTCGGGGGAAATTGCGTTGAGGCTGCGTATAGCCGATTCCACCGCGTCGGCAAGGCTGACGATACCCGCCTCACGTGTTTGTGGCCGCGGACCCGGATATCGGAAATCGGCGTCGCGCACCTCGTCGGGGGCGCTGCTTTCCAGGGCGCTCTTCTTGAATCCCGCGATTTCGCTGGTCCCGTGATGCTGGGAGATCATGTCGATAATAACCCGGGGCAAACCTTCCTCTTCCGCCATTCTGACCCCGTCCTTCACATGGGAGATGAGAATCAGGGCGCTCAGGCGGGGCTGGAGTTCATCGTGCGGGTTCACGCCTTTCTGGTTCTCGATAAAATAGTGGGGTCGTGTCATCTTGCCGATGTCATGGTAATAACAGCCTACCCGCGCCAGCAGGCCGTTGGCGCCAACGACTTCAGCGGCGGCCTCCGAAAGCCTGGCCATGATGATGCTGTGACTGTACGTCCCCGGCGCCCGAATGGCCAGGTTGCGCAGCAGCGGCCGGTTCAGGTCCGAGAGCTCCAGCAGCGTGTAGGTCGTGACCACGCTGAATGCGCTTTCGAAGATCGGCAGCAGGCCGATCGTCAGAACGGAGGATGCGCAGGCCGTGAAGGTGCCCAGAACCAGGTCCCACCTGACCTTCTGGATGAACTCTCCGAAACTCGCATAGCTGAACAAAAGGGTGGCGGTTGCGAAGGTAGAAAGCACGTAGGCGCAGACCAGGAAGGCGATGGACCGGTAAAAGAAGTCGCTGCGCCGGTTCACCGGACGTACGGAGTATGCCCCGGCAGCCCCGGTAATCAGATAAATCAGTCCGAACGAAAGGCTTCCCACGATACTCGCGCACAACGTGGCGCACACGAACGAGACAACCAGGCCGACTTCCGTGTCGAATAGCACGGTCGCCAGCATCACCGAAAGGGCAACCGGCACCAGCAAGGGCGTTATCGACGACACGGTTGCCGCATACGACGCGACGAGGCACGGCATGGTGACCAGGATGCCGAACAGGACGAGGTTGGAGGTCGACGCGAAGATCGCAGGCCGCGACACCTGAAGAAATACGAACAAAATCGCAACCAGCAAGGCGCTGACGGCGGCCTGTGCGCCGACTTGCAGATGATAGAGGTACGGTACCCGGTCGATCGCCCGGTTCATGTGCACGGCGAGAGAACGCAACTGGTCCATGTGTTCCGAGGTCACGCGGTCGTGTTTGTCGACGATGCGCTCGCCTCCCAGAAAACTACCCTTGTAGGGCGAGACCCTTGCTGCGGCCTCCTCCCTGCGCCGTCCGGTCTCTTCGGCGCTGTAGGTGAGATTGGGCGTCAGAAAGACGACGACAAGCTCGTATACGGCCTTGATCTCCGCGGGAGTACCCTGCGGGAATTGCGTGTCGATCTCATCCTGCAAGCTTCGCTCATACCATTCCAGGCCCCGGATAGGCGCCGCCGAAACGCGTCGTTCGCCGTCAGCCTGGACGAGAAGCACCTCTACAGTATCGTCGCCAAGGACTTCGGAGTCCTGGTTCAATACGCCGTCCGTATAACTGGATATCAGCAGATCGCGGACAGTGGTGCGGAGCTTTTCGAATCCGGCGGGGTAATTGGCCGCCTGATCGATGAGAAATCGCAGGCTGGCCTGAGATACGGAACCGATTTCAGAATGTGCCTGCTGGAGGTGATGTACGGCCGAATCCGGAGCGACGGCAGTACTCCTCCGACTCAGATCCTCGAAGAATCCGTCAAGTGCCTGTTGCCGATCCGCAGCTATCCCCGCGTTCAGGATCAATACCGGAAGAACGTCTTCGCGGGCTGCTTCCACTTCGCGGCCGTACTCGGTTTCGTTCTTGAACACTTTGAAGTTTTCCGGCGCGATCACTTCGTAGGGTGCGATGGTTCCCTCGCTGAATGCACTGTGTTCGTAGTTCGTTCTGGCAATCGGGAAGAAATACGTCAGCAGGGCAACCAGCGTGAAGAGGATGCCCCCCCGAAACAGAACCCTCAAGCGCGAACGCAACTTGCGACGGGCCAATGCAAGGCGGTCATCGCCACCGGTATCCGATCCCAAAAATCCTGTATCCAGGAGCATCTGTCGGAGACTGCGCATCATCGCTCGGGCACCTTACACTGTCTGTTGACCCGCGCCGTCGTTCGGGCCGGGTTCATCGGTTGCCTGAAGCTTTTTTTCCGCTTCATAACGATCGTAAGCCGAGATGATCCTCCGCACCAGAGCGTGGCGTACGACGTCCCTCTCAGTAAAGCTGACGAACCGGACGGCCTCAATATGCGAGAGGATCTGCTGAACGTGAACGAGCCCGGACACGTCGTCCGGCAGCAGGTCGATCTGCGTGACATCACCGTTGACAACGGCCTTTGAGTTGGCCCCCAATCGCGTGAGGAACATCTTCATCTGGCTGATGGTGGTGTTCTGAGCCTCATCCAGGATGACGAAGGCGTTGTTGAGCGTCCGCCCTCGCATAAATGCCAGGGGAGCGATTTCCAATGTCCGGTTCTCTAGCAGGTGTTGTATATGCTCACCGGGAATCATGTCCCGCAGTGCGTCATATAACGGCCGCAGATAGGGATCGACCTTATCCTGAATGTCGCCCGGCAGGAAACCAAGACTTTCTCCGGCTTCGACCGCCGGGCGGGTCAGGATGATCCTGGAGACTTCCTTGCGCTTCAAGGCGGCGGCGGCGCAGGCGACAGCGAGATAGGTCTTTCCGGTCCCGGCGGGGCCGATGCCGAAGACGATATCGAATTTCTCGATTCCGATCACATATTGTTGCTGGGCGGCGGAACGAGGCCGAATTACGCATTTCTGGGTGACAAGAACGGTTTTCTCGGTGTCGGACGGGCCGTTGTCGACGGTCACGGCGCCCGATTCGTCCGACCGTTCGGGGATGTCGCCGCGCCGCAGGCAGGAGACCATCTCTTCCAGAAGACCGGAAACGTGTCGAACCTTGTACGCGGGCCCTGAGATCGTGACGGTTTCGCCTCGGGCCGTTACGTGAACGCCGTATCGGGCTTCGAGCGCCAGGAGGTTGACGTCGTTGTGACCGTACAACGTCAGGGGATCGACGCCCTGGATGGATAGCTGATGAGATAAGGTTCTATTTCTCAACCGGTCAGGTCTTTTCAGAAATAAAAAAGCCCTCGTTCCGGCCAGACTCCGGGAACGAGAGCTTTTCATATGACTTATTCGTGGTGTGAGTCACTTTCCATTTTGTGAGGGCGCAATTCTCCGTCGCTCGGAGCCAGGGAGTCCGGTGACCGTTCAGTCTTCCGGAACGTCGATGACCTGCGCCGGAAAGACCAGGTTCGGATCCCGGATCTGAGACTTGTTCGCCCGATAAATGCGGTGCCACTTCGTCGGGTCGTTGTAAACCATGCTGGCGATGCTCGTCAGCGTATGCCCCTGAAGGATCAGGTGTTGGCCCCTATCCACGCCGAAGGGAATCTGCAGAACCCAATCGGGGTAGATCAGATCCGGATCCTTGATCTTGTCGCGATTTTCGAGATAAATCCTCGGCCAGAGGTAGGCGTTGTCGTAGATTTCCTCGCTCCTGGCGATCTTCCAGAGGTTATCGTTGCGGAGCACCGTGTAGTCTTTGATTTTCTTCGCGGGCATCCGGGCGGCGATACTCTCGATCAGCTGCACGATCGTCTTCAGTTTCATCCGCGCTTTGGGGAGATGGCGGATCTTGTTCTGCTTCAAGCCCTCGACCTCTTCGGAAATCGCATCGAAATGGTCACGCTGGTCGAAAAGATCGGCGTCGGGAAGATTCATCAGGGCCCTGAGCTGACCCTCGATGCGATCCAGTGCGGCCAGATAGGCGTCAATGCAGGCCTGATCGGGACACCCGACCAGATCCAGGACTTCCTGCAATGTACTTGCAATCTGCGCATCCAGCTCGGCGATCTGCTGCGAGACCCTGTCGCCGGCCTCTTTGCAATCCTGCACTTTCTGCTTCGTTTCCTGGATCTCCCGCTGCACGCTTGCAAGCTGCATTTCGTACTCTTCGTAGGTCATACCGTCGGACTGGGCAAAAGCAGCCACCGGGACCAGAGCCATTGCCAGCGCAGTGCAGACGAGCGAAAACCCGATGTGTTTACGATTCTTCACAGGAATCTCCTTTCCATTACGGATTCAGGGCGTTCTGCACGGCGTCCCGATCGGCGGTCAGTCTTTGAAGTTCTTGTTTCTTATCGGCCAGCGTACGTTCCAGTTCGGCCCGCTTCTGCCGGCACGCAGCCAGGTCCGCTTCTGCCGCCCGGGCATTGTTCCTTGCCTCTTCCAGCATCTGGAGATCTTCGTCCGAGGCCATTGCAATGCAGCCCGACAGAAGGGGAAGCAGGAACAGCGCCAGGACGACGCCGAATCCCGTGAAACGATCCATCAATTTGCGCTTAGCCATCGATGTCTCCTTGGGGACACGTGTTCATACGTTGAAGGAACGTTGAATTGACAGACTGACGACGTCGAATGACGTGGAGCTGATAAAAATGGCTCGAAATCACCGTCTGATCAGGTTACAATTAGTGCCTCAAAATACTACAAGAACCCGTCAAAGTCAAGAAAAAAATCACCATGAACCCGCCTGGCACAGCGCACGCCTGAGGCTCAGGGAGGGACCGATTCGCCGCCCAGCAAGCGGATACCGAGTTCTCTCAATTGGCCCGTATCGACCGCCGACGGAGCGCCGTCCATCAGGGAGGCCGCATTATTGGTTTTGGGAAAGGCGATCACGTCGCGGATGTAATCCCGGCCCGCCATGAGGGCGACCAGGCGGTCGTACCCGAAAGCGATGCCGCCGTGCGGGGGCGCGCCATACCGGAACGCGTCCATAAGAAAGCCGAATTTCTCTTCCGCCTCACCGGGAGAAATATCCAGCAGATCAAACATCTTTTCCTGTATTTCGCGACGGTGGATACGAATGCTGCCGCCTGCTATTTCATTCCCGTTCAGCACGAGGTCGTACGCGCGCGCCCGCACGCCGGACGGATCGGAAGCCATTTTTTCGATGTCTTCATCCAGCGGCGACGTGAACGGGTGGTGGCACGCCGTATACCGCTTCTCGACGGGGTCCCATTCCACCAGGGGGAAATGGGTCACCCACAGAAAGCTGAACTGATTGCGGTCCAGCAGGTTCAGCTGATCCCCCAGCCTCAGGCGCAAATTGCCGAGTACGTCGGCCACAACGGCCGGCCGGTCAGCCGCAAACAGCAGAAGATCGCCCGGCTCGGCCTGCATGGCCTCCCGCAGCAGAGCCTGCGCCCGTTCGGGGAAGAATTTGACAATAGCCGATTCCATGCCGCCGTCCGTTACCCTTATCCAGGCCAGTCCCTTTGCGCCGAAACCGCTCACGAAGACGCCGAGGTCGTCAATCTGCTTGCGCGAAAACGTGCCGCAACCTCTGGCATTGATGCCGCGAACCTGTCCCCCTTCGGCCAGCACGCGCTTGAACACCTGAAACCCGGAGGCTTCGGCGGCCGCGGCCAGATCCACGATTTCCAATCCGAATCGGGTGTCCGGCTTGTCGGACCCGTAGGTGTCGAGCGCCTCCTTGTGGGTGAGACTGGGAAAGGGCCTGGGCAGGTCGATATCCAGAATATCCTTGAAGAGGCCGGCGGTAAGCCGCTCCGCCGCGTCCATGACGTCCTCTTCATTGACAAATGACATCTCAATGTCGATTTGCGTGAATTCCGGTTGCCGGTCTCCCCGCAGATCTTCATCTCTGAAACAGCGCACGATCTGAAAGTAACGGTCGAACCCGGCCACCATGATAAGCTGCTTGTAGGTCTGCGGGGACTGCGGCAGGGCGTAGAAGTGACCCGGATTGATCCGGCTCGGCACCAGATAATCGCGCGCGCCCTCCGGCGTACTCTTCATCAGAAACGGCGTTTCGACCTCGATAAAGCCGTCGTCTGAAAGGCGTCGTCGGGTGGCTTGCGATATGCGGTGCCGCAGCAGAATGTCTGCTTGAACGTCCGGGCGGCGCAGGTCGAGGTAACGGTGGCGGAGCCGGATTTCTTCATTGGCATCCGACCCGGCGTCTATAAGAAATGGCGGGGTTTCCGATTCGTTCAGAATTTTCAGTTCGGATGCCTCGACGTCGATTTCGCCCGTAGACAGGTTCGGATTCGCCATCCCTTCCGGTCGGGACTCCACCCTGCCTTTGACCGCCAGCACGAATTCGTTCCGGATGGCTTCGGCGTTCCTGTGAATCTCAGGACTCAGATCGGGGCGAAAGACGACCTGCGTGAGCCCGTCCCGGTCGCGCAGGTCGGCGAAGATCACGCCGCCGTGATCTCTGCGTTTGGCGACCCAGCCCATCAGGGTGACCTGCCTGCCGATGTCCCGGGCGCGAAGGTCGCCGCAGGAGTGCGTGCGTTTCCAGTCGCCGAGGGATTCCGCCATATCGTAGGCTCCGGTATAGGGACGAATTGGTTCGCGGTGGCGCCGCCAGGGCGTTTCCGCGCATTGTGTCCTTGGCGTTAACTTTGATTCGTCATTTTTCGGGGACGTTAATTCGAAAATGTGCAAGTGAATAGAGGCGATTTAACTGCCGATTTCTATGATGCTTCAGGTCACCGGACGTGAACGGAAAAAATGTCCTTCCGGACGACCTTTTCGGCCCAATTCGAAAGGCTTTGTCGCGACGCCGCGTTGCTGATTTTGTCACATTAAGGTTAATGTGTCGTTTTTGTGAGTTCTGCGAGTTTGCTGATATCGTCGGACGGCAGAATGGTCTGCGCGCCTGTTGCCAGGATCTTCAACACAACGGTATTCGACCGCAATTCGTCGGGTCCGATGATGGCAACGAACGGAATGCCCTTGCGGTGGGCGTATTTCAGCTGCCGGTCGAGTCGTTGACCGGGTTGGAGGCCGAGTTCAACGGCGAGCCCCCGGGATCTGGCCCGTCTCGCGTATTCCGCGGCGGGTCCGGCCACGTCTTCGGAAAAGACCGTGACGAGCAGGTCGGGAACCCCGGCGGCGACGCCGGAAATCAGATCCGATTCCTTCAGCAGTTCGGTGATTGCCATGTCGCCAACCGCAAAGCCAACGCCGGGAACCGGCCTCCTGCCGCCGACCTGCAAGGTCAGATTGTCGTACCGGCCGCCGCCAAACAGGGCGCGCTTCAATGAATTCCTCGCCCAGGCTTCAAAGACAATGCCGGTGTAATAGTCGAAGCCGCGAACGATCTTCGGGTCCGTTTCAACGTACTCCGAGACGTTGTTCTTTTCGAGAAGCCGGATGACCCGTTGGAGCCGCGGCGAGAACCCCGGGGATTTGCTGTCCAGAGTTTTCACAAGTCCGTCGATCTGCTCCGGACCCAGGCCGAGGTCTTCCAGCCCGGCGCTGAATTTCTCGAAGGGGATCCTGTCGATCCGGTCAACGATGGCGAAGAGTGGCCGAATCTGAGGAGGAAGCAGGCCAAGGGAGCGGATGAGATGGCATTCGAGGCCCTGTCGATCGTTGAGCCTCACCGCCACCTGATCGGAAGACAGTCCGAAGACCTTGAAGAGTTCGCAGGCGATCGTGACGATTTCGACGTCGGCGTAGAGTGTATCGCTTCCCAGCAGGTCGATGTTCCATTGAAAGAAAGACCTTCCTCTGCCGCGCTGAGGACGTTCGTACCGGTAGAAACGTCCGTACGATTGCCAGCGCAGGGGAAAGACAAGCCGGTCTTCCTCCTGGGCTACCATGCGGGCGAGAGTCGGCGTAAGTTCCGGCCGAAGAACGAGGGTCTTCTCGTCGCGGCCGGACAACGAGAATGTCTGCCGGCCCACAATCTCTTCGCTGGTCTTACCCAGGTAGAGGTCCATGTATTCGACGATGGGCCCCTCATACTCTTGATAGCCGTATCCGGCGCCAAGCGAGAGGCACGTTTCACCGAGCCACTTCTGAAGGGCCCAGTCTTCAGGATAGAAGTCCCGGACTCCTTTAACGCGGGGGATGCGTTCAGCTGCCATGATCTTCATATTCCAGGTGGGTAAGCCCTTGATTTTCAGCCAAATCGACAAAGATACACACAAGTCTGTTCATTGTCAAGACATATCAGGATTCCGGCCGAAATGCGGCTTCGAGGTGCCGAATCCGGGGCGTATCTTCCACGAAGCAAACGGCAATCACGTCGAAGCGCGGGGCGAAACCGGGGTCAGGGTGACGCTGGAGATACGCCCTCGCGACCCGTATGATCTGACGTTGCTTGTCGAGAGTCACGCGGGTTTCAGGCGGTCCGAATCCGGGTGCGGTTGCGGTTTTTACTTCGACAAACGCGAGGGTTCGTCCCCTGGTTGCGATAAGATCGACTTCTCCTCCCGCCGCCCGGTAGTTTCGTCTGAGTATCCGGTAGCCCGCTTTCACGAGCATTACGGCGGCCGCGTTCTCCCCCCGCCTGCCCGCCCATGGCAGACGCGTTTGTCCGCGTCCGATGCGGCTGGCAGGTTCATCCCGGCCCGTCTTCGTGGATGCGTCGGCCGCAGGGTTGGCCGGCTGCACGCCGTTGAAGGACAGCCGGTGGATCCGACAGGGACCGTGTCTTCGGAGCGCGCGCCGGTGATTGGCGCTCCCGTATCCCTTGTGGTCGGCAAACCCGTATTCGGGGAATTCGCGATGGAACGCCGCCATTCTTCGGTCCCTGCTAACTTTGGCGAGCACGGAAGCGGCTGCAATGGAGAGGGAAGCCGCGTCGCCGTCGATTACGGCGGATTCCGGAAACGGGCCGCCGGGGACCCCTGCGCCATCCACAAGTACACGGTCGGGTGGTACGCCGAGCCGTTTAATGGCGCGTCGCATGGCCAGATAAGTGGCCTGCAGGATATTCATGCGGTCGATTTCTTCCGCCGAAGCCTCGCCGGTGGCATGGGCGACGGCGATTTCTCTGATCCGGTCGTAAAGCCTCTCCCGTTTCAGAGGCGTGAGTACTTTGGAGTCGTTCAGTCCGTGGATCAGGGCATCCGGGGGCAAAATCACAGCGGCAGCGACGACCGGTCCGGCCAGGGGCCCTCTTCCCGCTTCGTCGACGCCCGCGATACGGCGGAGTCCCCTCGCGTGCAGCCGCATCTCCAGGACCCGCATTTTTTCCAGACGCGCGCGTTCAGCCGACACGGATCTGCGGCGTCGACGCTCCTTGAACGCCAGGCGGCGCACGCCGGCGCGCGGGTCGGCATCCAGGACATCCAGCAGGGCAGTGTCGATTACGTCCGATTCACGCAGGAGGTCTCGGACCTGGGAAACGGTGAGACTGGATAGGTCCATGGGAACATGGGTCCGGCAGGTGTCAGAGGCGCATAACGGTCCGTTGAATTATGGTCGAATGCGCGTGAACATGCAAGAAAAAGCGCCCCGCCCGGTACCGCCAGGGCCAGGCACGCGGACGGCGCCGGGTGCTCCCGCGCCGCTGAATGTTGAATTCGGGAATTTTTGGACTATATTTGTATACGTCAACAACGTTTCTCAGGCAGGACTTGCGGGACACCTGCTCCCGTCTCATCGGCGAGTCATTGACTCATAACGGAGACGACGGTGGAAACGCGTTCGAGAACCGAGAACTTCCGAAAGCTGCTGCAATTCGTCCGGCCGCATGCCGCCAGGCTTGCCGGCGCGCTGGGTCTGACCGTGCTGCTGGCGACTCTGGGTATGGCGCCGCCATTGATCGTCATGTACATCGTCGACGAGGTGATCGTGGCGGGCCGCTGGGACATGCTGGAACTTGCGGTCACGGTACTGGTAGCCGTGCCGGTCCTCACGGCCGGTCTGCGCGTGGCAAACGCGTTTACGCTCTCTTACGTCTCGCATCGGTTGATCATGAATGTTCGACTGTCGATGTACGAGCACGTGTTCCGGCTGGCCCTGAGGTTTCATGACGAGATGGGTACGGGAAAGGTGATGTCCCGGATGATGGGGGACGTCGCAACGGTTCGGCAGATGGTAACGATGCAGATGTTGCGCATCGTGACGGATCTGATATCGATCGTCGCGGCGCTGGGTATCTGTTACGGACTGAACTGGAAACTCGCGCTGCTGATGACGATACTGATGCCGCCGTACGTCGTCAACTACCGGATCTTTATAGGTCCGATACGCACGTCCAGACGCCGGTGGCGGGAGAAAATGGACGACGTGTCGGTCGGGCTTCAGGAGCGCCTGAGCGGAGCGAAACTGGTGAAGGCCTATGGCCGTGAAAAACGAGAAAACAGGGCATTCGCCGAGGAAACCCGATCGGGCCTGGACTTCGCCATGGAGACGGAGACACATCGCGCGTCGGCGCGTTCCGGCTTCTGGGTGGTGTCCGGCGTCCGCAACACGCTGATTTTCTGCCTGGGGTGCTATTTCGTCATCCAGGGTGACATGACCTATGGCGGCGTGATGGCTTTTCTGGCGTACGCGATGCGGGTCTTCGAGCCGGTATTGAACCTGATGAACGTGGGCATTCAAATCGAGGACATGCTGGTTTCGGTAGATCGGATCTACGAGATTCTGGACCATCCGGTTGAAATCCGGGATGCTCCCGACGCGGCGGACCTTTCAGGAATTCAAGGGCGGGTCGTGTTCGACAACGTGGGATTCGAATACAAAGCAGGGGAGCCCGTGCTGAAGAATATCTGTCTTGACGTCCAGCCGGGGCAGATGGTGGCGCTGGTCGGTCACACCGGGTGCGGCAAGACAACGCTGACCAGCCTTCTCATGCGATACTATGACGTCACTGAAGGCGCGATTCGCGTTGATGGACACGATATCCGGCAGGTGACGATCAGATCCCTCAGGAAACAGGTGGGACAGGTGCTGCAGGACTCCGTGCTTTTCGACACGACACTCAGGGAAAACCTCTGTTACGGCAAGCCGGACGCGCCCGAAACGGAGTTGATCGAAGCGGCGCGCGTCAGTGAAATTCACGAATTCATGATGCGAACGCGGGACGGATACGATACCCGGATCGGAGACGATGGCATCAAGCTTTCCGTGGGAGAGAAGCAGAGGCTGTCGATTGCGAGGGCGGTGCTGACCCATCCGGCGATCCTGATTCTGGATGAGGCGACTTCATCTCTGGATTCGCTCTCGGAAGCCCTGATTCAGAAGGCGATGGCCGCCGTTCTGAAGGATCGTACGTCGTTCGTCATCGCCCACAGGCTGTCTACCGTATTAACGGCCGACCTGATCATCGTCATGGACCGCGGGGAGATCGTTGAACGGGGTACACATGACGTACTGATGCAAATACCCGATGGAAATTACCGGCGCCTCGTACAGCAGCAGTTTGCAGAAGTCGATTCCGGGGCCGCCGCAGTCTGACACCCTCACGCACCTCGGTTTCCATAAGCGCGTTTTCTCATCCGGCATGAACCCGTATCTCAAACGATTCATAAGGATTTATATCCGGCCGTTCTGGCTCCGGGTCGCCCTGGTGATGGGACTGGCGGGTATAACGGGATCCTATTTCTACATCCTGGGTTTCATCACCAAGACAACGGTGGATGACGTGCTTCAGATCCGGTCGGAGTCGGACGCAGAAGAGGTTGCTGACACCCCGGCCCCTGCACATGTGCGGCCCATGAACGCCACAAAGGATCACCGAATCGATCGGGATCCGCAGCGGGTGTTGCCGCACGGCTGGGACACCGATCGTCCGAAGCCCGTCAAGACCCGTTCTGAGAAGATCAGGTGGCTCTGGGTCGTGTTCGGCGTCTATCTGGCCGTGCGCTTTCTGTTTTCAGGGATGAACTGGTTTTTCAATTACAATATCGCGTTTGTGGGCAATCGGATCGTCTACCGCGTACGTCTGGACTTGCACCAGAAGGTCCAGAAGCTGCAGATGGCCTTTTTCGACCGCAAACAGGTCGGCAAGATCATGTCGCGCATTCTGGACGATGTGCAACTGTTGCAAAGCGAGGTGACGACGACGTTCGTGGAGACAATAGGGCACCTGGCGAAGATCGTGATTGGCGTTGTGGTTCTGCTGCTGATAAACGTGAAACTCGCTGCCTTCGCGCTGCTGGCGCTCCCGCTTTACGTGCTCGCTTACAGGACGTTCCAGCGCCCGATCTCGGAGACATTCGCACGGATGAGAGAAGCCTACGCCGACACCTACGGCGCCCTGGAAGAACGGGTTCGGGGGATTCGGGTGGTGTATTCCTTTACGAATGAACGCACGGAACGAAGGTTGTTCTTCAGACGGCTGGCATCCATTTTCAGGCTTTCAGTGAAGAATTCGATGCTGAATGCCAGCCTGCGCGCGGTCTGTGCGGCCATCGGGGCCGCGGCGGGCGCGCTGATGCTCTATTGGGGAGCGCTGATGGTTCGGGACGGAAGCATGACGGTGGGCGAGTTGATATATTTCAATATGTCCCTCTCCAATTTGTTCATGCCTCTGGTGGCGCTCACCAACGTAAACGTGGTCATCAGGCAGATGATTGTCGTGATATCCCGGGTTTTCGAAGTGCTGGACGAGGAGATATTGATAAAGGACCGCCCGGGCGCGGTCACGTTGAAACGCGTGCGGGGACGGGTGGTGTTCCGGAACGTCTGGTTCCAATACAATGCGCTCGCTGACGCCGTGATAAAGGACCTGAGTTTTTCGGTAAGGCCAGGTATGTCCGTGTCGGTCGTGGGTCCTTCCGGCGCCGGCAAAAGCACGCTCCTCAGCCTGTTGCTGAGGCTCTATGAGCCGACGCGCGGCAGCATCCTGCTGGATGACTACAATCTTCATGACCTCCGGCTTGCCAGCATCCGGAGGCACGTCAGCATGGTACCACAGGAACCCGTTCTGTTTTCGGGAACCATTTCACAAAACATCGTCTACGGCAGAGACGGCGCGACGCCCGGCCAGATCATGGAAGCCGCCAGGCGCGCTGAATTGCATGACTTCATAATGGGCCAGCCCGAGAAATATGAGTCCAGGGTCGAAGAGGGCGGCGGCAACCTGTCCGGAGGCCAGAAGCAGCGGCTGGCCCTGGCGATGGCGATTCTGACCGATCCCGCCATACTTATCCTCGACGATACGACGTCGGCCCTGGACGCGGGTACGGAAGCCAGGATTCAGAAAACTCTGGATCGGGTTATGGCTGGACGCACGACCTTTGTGATCACCCATCGGATTTCTACGGCCGCCCGTGCGGACCGGATTCTGGTACTTGATAACGGGCAGATGGCGGGGTGGGGGTCCCACGTGGAATTGCTGTCTCAGGGCGGGGTATACGGCCAACTCTACGAAGAGCAACAGAAGCCGGCGCCTGGAATTGCAGGATAAACGAAGTGCGGCGCCGCGGGGTGCGATCCGGTAGAAGACGAATCGAGGGAGTGGGCAGGAGAATCAGTCGGAATCCCCCGCGAAGTGGACAGGCCCGATACACGGCCCCGTCTCATTGGTTGACCGGCGCCAGTTGACTCAGCAGCGTTTCGTCATCGCCGCTGAACTTCTTGATGCACAGGTCACAATCCGGACAGGGACGGTTGTAGCAGTTTTTGTGCACCCGGATCGGGTATTGATGCTGAAACGCCTTGGAGCAGTGTCTTGAACAGAAGACGTAACGGTCCTGATAACTGCCGAACGCGGCGTAGACAACGATGGATTCCTCTTCGGCCAGCGTCAGGTTCTTCTCGCACCAGCTGCAGATACCGGCCTGTTCCCTTGCCCGGGCCGAACGCTTTTTTTCAATTTCTTCATCGGACCAGACGTATTCTATATGCTGGACGTTGTCTTTGGTGACTTTCGCGCGCACCACGCCGTCCGTAATCCCGAGAATATAATCTCCCTGGGTGTCGAACGTGGTGCCGCACTCGATGTTGCGCCCGGTTTTCAGATGGATGACGGACTTGCCCTCTTCGGGCGAGATGAACGAAAACCACCCGCAACTGGCGCAGACGCTGGTAAAGAGAAACTGCTGCGTCTTTTGGCCGCATGCCGGGCAACGGCCTTCCTCCATCATACGGATGTCCTGCAGTGTGGTCTTGGCGGCCTTCCTCACTGCAGCGTCGATCTCTTCCATCGTTTCGTCGAGGTCGTTCGAATCTCTCTCGGTAAGCAGATTCATGGCTTCTTCTACTTCTTCTGCCTGTCCCTCGATTACGATCTGCTTCTCACGCGCCGAAGCCGAATGATCTTCCTCGTCGCGCTTGAATATGCCCTTCAGCATAAGGCGTCACCTCGTTCCCGGGCCTGACCCGACACACTGCCGATTGCGCGGCCGCCGGCCCGAAAATCAGAGAATTTTTCTCCTTCTGTGGTCCTTCAGTCGTAAATCGAAGGACGCGGATATTCGTTGATTGAATATAAACATCGATTGTCGTAAAGTCAATCATGGGGGGTGCGAACCGGCCTGTTTTCATTTTCAGAGGCGCCGCAGATGGAAACCGCCGTCGACGGGAATCGCCGCGCCGGTCGTAAAGTCGAAGTACCCCAGGGCGACGGCGGCAACGGCTTTCCCAACGTCATCCGGTATGCCCCAGCGCCGGATGGGCGTAAGCCCTTCCGCGATCCGGCGATCATAAGTTTCCCTGACCGGGCCCGTCATGTCTGTTTTGATAATGCCCGGTCGGATTTCATTGACGGTGATTCCGTGCTCAGCCAATCTGACGGCGAACAGGGCGGTCATCATGCTGAGACCGGCCTTGGAGACGCAATATTCACCCCTTGATGTGGAGCTTGCAAAGGCTGAAATCGACGTGACGTTGACGATTCTGGCCTTCGCGACGACGCCGTTCCTGGTGAGACGGATCATGTGGTTGGCCGCCAACTGGGTCAGGAAATAGGGCCCCCTGAGGTTGGTGTTCAGGACTTCGTCGTAACTCTCGGGTGTGGCTTCGAGAATGTCCGCGCGGGTCCGCGGGGCGATCCCGGCGTTGTTTACGAGCAGGTCGATCCGGCCGAACGCGTCCAGGGTGCACTCAACCAGGCGCCTGCTTTCCTCCGCAACCGCAACCGACGCCCTGCAGACGCGCGGCCGCCGTTTTCTCTTCCGGACCTCGTCGGCCGTCTGCTCCGCGGCGTCCCGGTTGCTGTTATAGTTGACAACGATGTCATAACCGACGTCGGCCAGACAACAGGCAATAGCCCGGCCTATACCCCGGCTCGAACCCGTAACGAGTGCGACTGGCGCCATGGTCTTTCCTGACCTGATGTTGACGGTGTCCCGCAACGGACCTGGAGGAGACCCGTAGCGGCCCGCTTCACCGCTGCTGCTAAACCTGCAGGCTCAACGGAAGAATCGCGACATCTCACAGGCTTATGGTTCCAACACCGTGACGGAGCCGCAATCAACGTCTGTCTCACCAAAGATATGAATTTCTCCGCTGCGGTGTGCATTTTTTTGGAGAACGGCCGTCGAAGTCTAACTGTAAAAATCCAAGGAGGTTTGCTTTGGGAGAGAACAAATCGAGGAGGATCGCGGGGCAGGTGGCCATCGTAACCGGGGCATCGTCGGGAATCGGCGAGGCAACGGCGATTCTGCTGGCCGCCGAAGGCGCTCGCGTCGCCGTGGCCGACGTGGACGAGGAGGGCGGACGACGCACGGTGGACAGGATCGCGGACGCCGGCGGAGAGGCTGTCTTCATCGAAGCCGACGTTAGCGAGGACGGGCCGGTGCAACAGATGGTCGCGCTGACGATGGAAGCATTCGGCAGACTGGATATTCTGCACAACAACGCGATCTGGTATCGCAATGCGCCGGCCACCGAGATGGAGGAATCCGTGTGGGACAGGACGTTGAACACGGGGCTGAAAGCAATCTATCTGGCCGCCAGGTACGCCATACCTGTAATGAAGAGGACCGGCGGCGGATCAATCGTCAACACGGGTTCGGTGCACTCCCTGGTGGGGTTTGAGACCAACACGGCTTATGACGCCGCCAAAGCCGGAGTGCTGGGCATTACACGGGTCCTGGCGCTGGATTACGGGCCGGAAATCCGTGTGAACGCCGTACTGCCGGGTGCGATTCAGACGCCGCTCTGGGATCGGGTCGACGTCCCCGCCGATGAACGGCGCAGATTGGCGGAAATGGTTCCGGCCAAACGGGTCGGCACCCCGGACGACATCGCGTCCGCCGTGCTTTTCCTGGTTTCCGCCGAGGCGTCGTTCATTACAGGAACGTCGCTCGTGGTGGACGGGGGCCTGCTGGCGCGAACGATGTGAGGCGCACTGCCGATGCGCACGTCTTCTCTCCGGTCCCGGATCGCCGGATGAGGACGCGGCAGCGAACGCCGCCGTCATACGCAGAAGGCATCGCGGGCACGAGTACGGGGTCGCCGGAATTATCGCCAGGCGCATGGCGCCGTCCGGATTACGTGTGGAAATCCCCGGCCGAATCCCTGAGTCGCGCCGTTGCCGGACCGTTCACTTCGAGCGCGTCCGGTTTGACGACAACGCCGTATTCGGTTTCAGCGGCCTCCCTTTGCAAATACCCGCGCTTCACGTCTTCCAGCACCGCCTTCGCCGGACGCAGGTGCGGGGCGCCGTACCCGCCGCCTCCCGGGGTTTCAAGGCGGAGGCAATCGCCTTCGACCATATGTACGCCCTCGTCCTTTGTGATATGCGGTGGACGGTACGCTTCCCCGCGAAGGGTGAAGGTGTGTTCCGCCGGCATTCCAGGTTTCCCGCCGTGCACGCCGAAGGGTCGAAACCGTCCCCGGTCTCCCAGAAGAGAAGCGCTGGCCTCACCGCGCCGAAGAAGGAATTCGAACACCACGCCGAATCCACCCCGCCGGCAGCCGGGTCCTCCGGAGTCCTCGCGCAGGGCGTAGGTTTTGAAGAGAACCGGATACCTGGATTCGAAAATCTCGAGAGCCTGCGTGCGCGCGACGGCGATCGTGGGGTTGCCGTTGGTGAGCCCGTCTGTCAGGTAATTGCCGCCATAGCCCCCGCCAATGAAGGAGTAGAAGACGAAATACCCTGTTTCGGGATCGTCTCCGCCGACGGAGAGATTCGTGACGGTTCCCATGGGTCCCGCGTAACAGCGGTCCGGCACGGCCTGGCTCATTGCGCCGAGCACGGCGTCGATCATCCGCTGACAGACTTCCGCCGCGCAACCCGAGACCGGACGCGGCGGAAGGGCGTGGAGAAAGGTGGTGGACGGGACATTGAAGGAAAACGGCTTGAAACAGCCCTTGTTGATGGGCACGTCCGGGAAAAAATGCTTGAAGGCGATGTATACGCCGGCCATGGTCGTACTCAGCACGCTGTTGAGCGGTCCTCGACAGGGCGGGCTGCTGTCCGCGAGGTCGACGTGGACGCTGTCGCCGTCAACGGTCATTTCGAGATGAATGTGCAGCGGTTTCCAATCCACGCCGTCGCTGTCCATGTGCTCGTCGAAGCAGTACCTCCCGTCGGGAATGGTCGAGATGTGTTTCCGCATCAGCCGTTCGGAACGAAGCTCCAATTCGCTGACGGCTTCGAACACGGTCGCTTCGCCGTATCGATCCAGCAGGGCCGCCAGACGATCCGCGCCGAGGTTCAGGGATGCCACCTGCGCGATGATGTCTCCCTGGCGTTCTTCGGGCACGCGCACGTTGTGCAGAATGACGTCGACCACGTCCCGATTAAGCCTGCCTTCGTCCAGAAGCCTGAGCGGAGGCAGCCGCAAACCTTCCTGGAATACTTCCGTGGCTTTCGTGGAAAAACCGCCGGGAACGCGTCCTCCGATGTCCGGCCAGTGTCCGCTGTTGGCCAGATAGAAGGCAAGTTTGTTCCGGTAGAAGAAAGGTTTGATCAGTTTAACGTCCATCAGATGGGTGCCGCCGAGGTAGGGGTCATTGACAATGTAGACGTCGCCATCGGCGGGCTCGGTAAAGTGGGCGATCGTAGAGCGCACCGTGTGTTGCATCACGCAGATGAAATTCGGCAGGCCGCGCGGCCCCTGCACGATGACCGAGCCGTCGCCGGCGGCATAAATGCCGCTGGCCCGGTCGAAACCGTCTGAAATCACCGGTGAGAACGCCATGCGTTCCAGCGTGGCATCCATTTCATCGGCGATTTGTTCCAGGCTGCCGCGGATGACAGCCAGCGTGATCGGATCCATCACAGGGTTGCTCCCGATTGCGGTACGACAGGCGGACGCGATCGTGTTCGCGACCGTCGCCTACGCCGGAGCGCGGCGTCGGTCCGCCTGTCGGATGGTCTCGATGAGAAAGCTGCCGCCGTCCAACACGCTGGCGCGACTGGAGGGATCCAGCCAGACGGTGGTGTCGGATTGTTCGATCACCGCCGGACCGGTAAATTCGGAACCCCAGGGTATCCTGGAACGCTCGTACGTGGGACACCCGACGAAAGCGTCGTCGATCCAGACGTCGCGGCTGCCCTTGTACGCCTGATTCAGCGTTGTCGTCGGCGGGGTCAGCAGCGAGCCAAGCGCACGGTGTTTCCTCACACCGATTACGGAGGTCCGCAGGTTCAGCAGTCGGACGGGGATGCCGTCCAGCAGAGCCTCCAGACGGTCAAACCCGCTGTGCGCACTTCCGTAACGCTGAAGGTACGACGCCCTGAAGCGCATCGCGATGCGATCGGGGTTTGTTTCGCCGTCTGGCAAAGGGGTGCGGATCACGTGGGTCTGGCCTTCGTATGCAATGTCGGCTTCACGAAGCAGTTGAATGCGGCTCAGGGGGCGGTTTACCTGTTTGAGGAATGCACTCCCGCGCGCCAGGTCATCTTCGAAGATACGTCGGATTTCGCTGGCATCCACGTCGTCGAGACGGCGGTTGACCATCGTTACGTAGTCGCGCTTCACGTCCGCGATAGCGCAGCCCCATGCGGATGCGAGGCCAGGGTGAAAGGGGACGAGCCCGCGTGGGATGCCGAGTTCCTCCATCAGAAAGCCGACCATCAGGGGACCGCTTCCGCCAAAGGCGAAAAGGGCGAAGTCTCTAGGATCCCGGCCGCGATCGATGGAGATTCGCCGGAGGCTGCCGGCGATGCGGTTGTTGGTTACGGCGACGACAGCCCGAGCAGCCGCCTCGGCCGAGAGGCCGAGAGGACCGGCGACGTGGGCTTCCAGCGCCGCCCTTGCTTTCGGCAGATCGAAGGAAAAACCCGTTTGGCCGGCGATGGGGTATTCCGGATTGATGCGGCCCAGCACCAGGTTCGCATCGGTTAACGTCGGCAGACGGCCGCCTCGTCCGTAACCGGCCGGCCCGGGATCCGCGCCCGCGCTCTCCGGGCCGACCCGAAGGATGCCGCCCTCGTCGATGCGAGCAATGCTGCCCCCGCCCGCGCCGACGGTCTGGATATCGACCATGGAAAGCAGGATCGGAACGCCGAAATCCAGTTCGGCTCCGTGAGCCTGCGCCGGAATGCCGTCCGCGACCAGCGAGACGTCCAGGCTGGTGCCGCCCATATCGTAGGCGATCAGATCGCGGATTTTGCTTTCCGCGGCGATGGCCGTCGCGGCGATGACGCCGGCCGCCGGCCCCGAAAGCACGGTCTGAACCGCATATCGTCCGGCTTCATCGGCAGGCACCATGCCACCGTTGGATTGCATGACGAGCAGATCGGTACGATAGCCCCTGCGCTTCAGGCTTCGTTCCAGATTCGCCAGATAGCGGCTTACAACGGGTTGGACGTACGCGTTCACGACGGCCGTGCTGGTGCGTTCGAATTCCCGAATCAGCGGCAGGATATCCGCGGATGCGACCACGTACAGATCCGGATAACGATTCTCAATGAGCGTTTTCGCCCGCCGCTCGTGGATCGGGTTGGCGTACGAGTTCATAAACGAAATGACGATCGCCTCGACGTTTTCCGCCGCAAGTTCCGCCGCGCAGGATATGACCGCATCCTCGTCGAGCGGGACCAGCACGTCGCCCTCAGCAGAAATACGCTCCGTCACCTCCAGCCGGCGGTCGCGGGGAATGAGAGGTTCATAGGTCCCGGTAAGACCGTAGAGATGGGGCCGGTCCCGCCGACGGAGTTCCAGAATATCGCGGAAACCCTCAGTGGCGATCAGGCCGCAAAACCCGCCCTTGCGTTCGAGGACCGCGTTCGTGGCCACCGTGGTTCCGTGAATGACGAGATCGGTTTCGCCGTCGGCGGCGCCGAGGGCATCCAGCCCTTCTATCAATCCTTGAGACGGATCTTCCGAAGTCGTCGGGATTTTTCCCACGATCAGGGACGGCCCGGCGTCATCCAGAATCAGGATGTCCGTAAACGTTCCGCCGATATCGACGCCGACAATCCGTGACATGACGTTACCCCTGCCGGGTGGCTGGCGTTCAGTCCGGAAATCCTCTTGAATGAATCCGGGTGACCCGTCGGGAGCGTGGCGGGCTTTTTGCGAGACAGGTTACAAACGTTGGTGTGATGAACGACAGCCAGAACTTAGACGTTCCGCCGATGCGCGTCAACCCAAAAACGCGCATCGGCGATGAATCAGGCTTCCGGCCGGTATTCAGGACCAGGCGGCCGGCGAAGTGCCCGTCTCCCCCTTTTCAGTTTGACCGGGTCGGGTACTTCCTTTAGATTTGAGTGGTTCTGTCCCGGAACAGACGCGATCCTTATGCGTGCCGAGGGAATTCCGTATGCCAAGAGGCCGTTGCCATTTCGCGTTGCTGGCGGATCTGCACGATCGGTTTCGTTCGGAATGCCCTGGTGCGGCTGCACTTGCGGATGCGTTTACGCCGGACATGCTTGCAGGCGCGTGTGCGCCGGACGGACTGCGTCTTGTCGGCAACCAGGGCAAATTCGCCACCCATTTTTACACGGACCGCCGAAAGGAGACGTGGGGACGGTCGGTTGCAGGACTGTTCGCAGCCCATCCGGACCTCGGCGATCCGGGCCGCCTTTCCGACGCGGATGTGGCGGTGATGATCGGGTATATCTCCCATCTGACGGTGGACGAGGCATTTCGGGATGAAGTCACGGTGCACGTCTATGGCGTCGATAACTGGCGTCCAGTGATCATGGGGCTATGGTCGATGGTGGACGAGTTTTCGATCGACAATGACACGTACAAGACCGAAGTTCATCGGTTCATGCGCCGAGACAACGTCGGGTTCATCGATTGCGGGGTCGTGAGCCGGTACCTGGACATGGTGAAGCCGTGGGCGATCGTCGAAGACCCCTGGGAGGTCGAACGGATCTTTCTGAATCTGAGGCGCAGTGAACTGCAGGAAGCGGAAGCGCGCGGCGTCTGGGAACATAACCTGAGGTTGGCGGCGCCGTTTATGGATGGCGAACGTCGGACGCTTTTTCGCAGATCGGCCGTGAACGAGGGGATGGCGGAAACCATACGATATCTCGAAGGCGTTTATGCGCCGTAACAAGGGAGTTCTTTATGGCAGCGTACCGTGTGGGTGTGATTGGTTGCCGCGGGATTGGCGTTGAACATGCATCCGGCCTGGTCGGCCTGACCAATGTGACGCTGGCGGCCGCGTGCGACCTGGACGAGACGACGCTTGCGGCTTTCGGAGACCGGTGGCGATCCGATTGGCCCGATCTCAATCTATACACCGATCACCGTGAAATGATGGAGAGGGAGGGGCTCGATATCGTCACCGTGGCGACGTCCGACCACCGGCACGCCGAACTCGTCGTTGACGCGGCCGACGCGGGCGCGAAGGGGATCTTCTGCGAAAAACCCCTCGCGACCAATCTGGCGGATGCCGACAGGATGGTGTACGCCGCTGAACGCAACGGCGCGATCCTTTCCGTCGATCACACGAGACGCTTTCAACCGCTATGGCGCCACGTCAAGGAACAGATCGTGGATGGCGGAGAGGTCGGTCCGGTACAGTACATCGTGGGGGCGCTGAACGGACCGCGATCGATGTTGTTCCGAAACGGCACACACCTCGTGGATTCGATATGCTATTTCGCAGATTCGGAGCCGGATTGGGTGTTCGCGGAACTGGAATCCGGATATGAGGATTACACGGAGTACAGGGGCGACGGCGGCCACGATCCGGCAACAGAGCCGTCGGCCAGCGGCTATATCCACTTCGCCAACGGCGTGCGGGGATTCTTCGCCGGTGGTTCGAAAGTCTCCGCGGCTCCGAAGTTCAGGTGCGAGATCGTGGGGACAACCGGATGCGTCGATGTCGGCCGCAGCGACGCCGTGCTGATTCGCGGTGACGAACGGGAAGAGATCCGGGCGCCCGAGTGGCCCGTAAGCGGCATTCGCGCAGGCGTACAGGAATTGGTGCGCGTGGTCGCTGAGGGCGGGCGGCCGGTCTCACCGGCAAAGGACGCACACCGGGTCGTGGAGATCATGATCGGTTTTCTCGAGTCGCAACGGTTGGGTAACGTACGGGTGGATCTGCCCATTCCACTCGATCGAAGGGGTAAACGGCAGACATAAACACGGGAAATCGGCGATAAAGCTTGCCCGGTGCATCAAAAGAACCTATTATAATCCTTCTCGATCAGATCCGGGCGGGTGTGCTCTCCCGGTCCGGTCACTCTATCAGGCAGGTTTGCGTGCGCCAGAGTCCCATTGCGCATCGCCTTCCAGGAGCAGCGCATCGACAGGAGAGGAGAACGGGGTGATGTTTAACTTTGAACATACGGCATTTCTGGTTGAAGATGCGAGGGCCGTATCGGATTGGTGGTGCAGACACCTGGGCATGGACGTGGTGCGGTACGGAGGTCCCCCGTCGCACATGACCTTTCTGAGAGACGCCTCCGGAAAAACCATGTTCGAGATCTATGAGAAGGACTCGCTGGATACGCCCGACTACGCATCGATGCATGTCTCGATTCTCCACTTCGCTTTCTATACTGACGATATCGAACGGGAACGGGAACGGCTGCTTGCCGCGGGGGCGTCAATCGTGGACGACGTGTATACAACGGACGTCGGCGATCAGCTGGCGATGCTTCGCGACCCCTGGGGGGTGGCGATTCAGGTCCTCAAGCGGAAGGATCCCATGGGTTGAGGACAATCCGCCTGCAAATGACGGGCGGGTAGCCGCAATCGCCGCGGCTCGGAGGGATGATGCCGATCATCGACGTTGAGTCGTTGGAACAGATTTGCGCAGAGGTCATGACGGGTGCGGGTGTGTCCGTCGCTGAGGCGCGCCGGATTTCTCATTCGCTTGTTCTCGCGAATCTGATGGGCCATGATTCCCATGGCGTGATCAGGCTTCCGCAGTACGTGCAGGCACTCGAGGACGGTATTGTAAAGGCGGGGCGTGACATTCGCGTTACCCGGGAGGCCGACGCATCGGCGGTGGTTGACGGGCAGTGGGGCTTCGGGCAGACGGTTTGCGCTCAGGCCATGGAACTGGCGCTGAAAAAAGCCCGCGAGAGATCCGTCGCTGCGGTCGAGTTGTTCAACAGCAGCCATATCGGACGCCTCGGGGAATACGTGGAACAGGCCGCGGAAAGCGGGCTCATCGGTATTGTTATGTGCAACAACCACGGCGGCGGCCGGCTGCTTTCGCCATTCGGCGGCATCGACGCCCGGATGTCACCGAATCCCGTTGCCGTCGGCGTTCCGACGGGAGGCGATTTTCCGATCGTCGTGGATATGACGACCAGCGTGGTTGCTGAAGGAAAGATACGCGTGAAGCGTAACCGGGACGAACCCCTGCCGCAGGGTTGGGCGATTGACGCGGAGGGCAGTCCCGCGGAACGGCCGGACGACTTCTACGGTCCGCCGCGGGGGGCGATTCTGCCATTCGGAGGGAATTCCGCGCACAAGGGATACGCGCTGGCCGTGGTCATAGACATTCTCTCAGGCGCCCTGGGCGGTGGCGGGTGCAGCCGCGACGGGGCGCCGTCCGGCGGAAACGGTGTATTTCTGATGGCGATCGACATCCGGGCATTTGCCCCGCCGGAACGGTTCCGTGAGGAAGTGGACGGCTTCGTCGGCTATTTGAAGAGTTCGAGGCTGCTGCCGGGATTCGACCGGATTCACCTGCCCGGTGAAATCGAGTATCGTCATCGCCGTGAGCGTGAAACCGCGGGCGTTTTTCTGGATGACGAGACCTGGCGACAGATCCGCGAGACGGGCGACAGCCTAGGCGCCGGTGTTTCCATAAGTTCTTGAGATTCAGTCGAATCAGATCGTCCGTTAAATCTGTGCTTTAGCGTTGTCAGCCTGGAACGCGGTTCGTGCGATGAGTGAGGAACGTCGCAACGGAAGGGTACGGGCCGGCATTGGGGAATGCCGCGGTGTGACCGCAGTAATCGTTCTAGAAAATGTATCCGGCGTCTCGAATATGCGAATGGGAGGTCACCAATGGCAACAATCAGGATCACGCTTCTGGGTCACGCGTCGTTCCGCCTGGAACCCGATACGGGCGAGGTGGTTTATTTCGACCCTTGGCTGAATAACAACCCAACGACCGGATTGAGTGTGGCTGACATTGCGCAGGCCGACGTGGTGATTGCGACGCACGGACACGACGACCACGTTGGCGACTCCTTTGCAATCTGCAAGCAGACGGGAGCCGTATTCGCGGGCAACTACGAACTTTGCCTGACCGCCGAGAAGAACGGGCTGACTCTGGGAGAACAGGCGCGTCCGATGAATCCGGGCGGCACCATCGACGTGAACGGGGTGCGCATCACCGCGACCCAGGCGTTCCACTCGCAGTCCATGTCGCCAAACCAGTCCCTGGGCGAGGCGCCGGACGACGAGTACTTCAGGCCGGACGGCGGCGTTTGCGGAATCGTGATGCAGTTTTCGAATGGGATTTCCGTTTACGATACGGCGGATACGGCGCTGTTCAGCGATATGCAGTTGATCAGCCAGATGTACGGCCCTCAAGTGGCCATCGTTCCGGTTGGCGGGCTGTTTACGATGGGTATCCGGGAGGCGGCCCGGGCCGCGAGTCTGATTCGCCCGGACATCGTCATTCCGTGCCACTACGGAGACGCGGTGGGTCAGCCCGCGGATATCGATGCCTTCTCTGAAATGGTCGGATTTCTGTCGCCCAACACGAGGGTTGTCAAGCTCGACCCCGGGCAGGCTGTGACCTATGCGTCCGCCAGCTACAGCGTTTCCTGAAACCGGAAAGACAGGGAGGTCCGCGTGGCGAAGGAGCTGACCAACGCCATTGTATCACAAAAAATCGAACTTGCGCCCGAGTTGATCATCCTGCAGGTGAAGGCGGACGGCTGGGATCTTCCGGAGTTCGAACCCGGGCAGTTCGCGGTTCTCGGCCTTCCGGGCATGGCCCCGAGAAGCGAACAATCCGACCCGGAAGAGGAGACGCCCGATGCGAACAGGCTGATCCGTCGGGCGTATTCGATCGCATCCTCTTCCAGGTCGCGCGACCACATGGAATTCTACATCAACGTGGTACGGTCTGGCGCACTGACGCCCAGGCTGTTCGCCCTGGAACGGGGCGACCGCGTCTGGCTTGGGTCCAAGGTTTCAGGCGCGTTTACGCTGGATAAGGCTCCGCGTACCGCAGACGTCGTGCTCGTTGCGACCGGAACGGGCCTCGCGCCTTATATGAGCATGATGCGTACCCGCCTGCCGGAAGACAACGGTCGGCGATTTGCGGTATTGCACGGAGCGAGGCAATCCTGGGATCTCGGATACCGGTCGGAACTCAGTATGATGCAGCAACTCTGCGGTAATCTCACGTATCTGTCACTGATCAGCCGCCCGGCCAACGAGCCCGTGCCCTGGAGCGGCATGACCGGATACGTGCAGGACCTCTGGGCGGGAGGCTGCCTGGACAGAGCATGGGGAAAACACCCGAATCCTGAAAGTACGCAGGTTTTCCTGTGCGGAAACCCGAAAATGTGCGAGGATATGCTCGCCCTTCTCGAAGCCGAAGGATTCAGTGAGCATACCCGAAAGACAGCGGGACAGGTGCATATCGAGCGGTACTGGTAGCGGAAGGCGGTCGCCTGCATACGGGATCGGGGAAGGACGGCGATCGGATCAACGGTTCCCGCGGAGCGCGCAATGGGCAGCACAATCCATGATTTACGACGGCATCATTATCGGCGCCGGGCATAACAGCCTGATTCTCCAGGCGTATCTCGGACGTGCGGGGTTACGGGTGCTGTGTATCGAGGCGCGGAACGAGGCGGGCGGCGGCCTCACCACGGTACAGGACGCGCGGCATCCCGGCTTTCTGCACAATACCCATTCGTTCTACCACCGGGCGTTGAACCGGATGCCGTGGTACCGCGACCTGCGCCTCGAACGCCACGGCGCGGTATACCTCGAACCGGCATTGAACGTCGCACTGCTGTTGAAAGACGGCGGGGCGCTCGAATGGTGGACGGATTTCGAGAAGACGGTTGACTCCTTTGCGCGGTTCAGCAGCACGGACGCGGCGACGTTGAGGCGGTGGCGCGACGCGTTCCTTCCCATCGTCGAACGGATTCTCGTTCCGGAGTCCCAGGCGCCGCCGCTCGAACCAACCCGGCGGAGGGCGTTGCTGGAGAAAAGCAGGGAGGGCCGGCTGCTGCTGGAAGTCAGCCGACTGTCGCCCCTCGAGTTCATCCGAAGGGAATTCAGGAATCCGGTGATTCAGGCCGGATTGCTTTTTTTTAACGGGTTGCGTGAGGTGGACCTTCGCTGCCCGGGATTCGGTCACCATATTGCCGCGCTCCTGGCCAGTTCGGGAAAAGCCCAGATGTGCCGGGGGGGGTCGATCTCTCTTGCGAGGGCGCTTAAGGCCGCGGTCGCCGAGAGCGGCGGCGAACTGCGCCTTCAAACGGAACCCGGGCGGATTCTTCAGGACGGCGAGCGGGTCGCAGGGGTTGAAACCGCGGCCGGCGAGCGGTTGGGCGCCCGGTACTTTGTCGCCTCGGGCCTGAACCCGCACCAGACTTTTCTGGACCTCCTGGACGAGAATGCGCTGCCTGGAAAATGGCGCGACCGCGCGCAGGCGTTCAGGTATAATCTCATCGCCCCGCTGTTTGCCCTGAATCTCAATCTGGATGAGCCGCCGCGCTACAGCGCCGCCGAAGACCATCCCCATCTGGAAAAGGCGTTCATGGTGATTCTGGGGCTGGACCACGTGGACCGTTACCTGGAGATGGTAGCGTGCCATCGGCGCGGACGAAACCCACCCAACATTATGTGGGGCAGTTGCCCCACGCTGTTCGATCCCTCTCAGGCGCCGGCAGGAAAGCATACCGCGTTTATGTGGGAAAAGGCGCCTTACAGATTGAACGGAGATCCAAAGCGCTGGGACTCGGAGAGAGACCGTCTTGGCGAAGAAATGCTGGACGCGTGGTGCCGGTACGCGCCCAACCTGAAACAGAACCTGATTTCGCGGTTCACGCGCAGTCCGCTCGACGTGGAACGCACGTTCCCCAACATGCGGGAGGGTGATCTTCTGGTCGGCGCCTTTACGCACGGTCAGATCGGCTACAACCGTCCGTTTCCCGGAGCCGGACATTACAGGGCGCACCTTCACGGCCTTTATCTTTGCGGATCGAGCTGCCATCCCGGCGGTAATATCACCGGTCTTCCGGGATACAACTGCGCACAGGTCATTCTGCGGGACCTCGGCATCGATGCGGACTGGGCGCCCGAGCCGATTGACACCCAGCTGAAACGGTTATGATTCCACCGACCATTACCTACCTGACCGACGTCTACTTCGGATCCGGCGCCTCGGCCATTCTGCCGGATCTGCTATCCGAGCTCGGGGTTCGCCGGCCGCTGCTGGTAACGGATCGGGGTCTGTCCGATCTGGGTATCCCGAAACGCATCGGGCTGGGCGAGGCGCCGGTCTACAGCGGCGTCAGGACGAATCCCTCGGAACACCAGGTCGTGGAAGCCGCGCATCGGTACCGCGTGGAAAGTTGCGACGGAATGGTCGCCGCCGGGGGCGGATCGTCCATGGACCTCGCGAAATGCGCCGGTATTCTGATTGGACACGACAAGCCGCTCGCGTCGTACGCAATGCGGGAGGGCGGCGCGGCGCGAATCACGCGCCCGATCCCGCCGGTCGTCGCCGTTCCGACCACGGCCGGCAGCGGAAGCGAGGTGGGCAGAGCCGCCCTCGTCACCCTTTGTTCAGGTGACAAGGTGGGCTTCCTGAGCCGATTATTGACGCCGTCGGCTGCGGTTTGCGACCCGGAACTGACGCTGACGATGCCGCCTCGTTTGACTGCCGGCACCGGGATGGACGCGATATCTCACTGCGTGGAGACCTTCTGCAGTACGCGGTGCAACCCTGTCGCGGATGCGATTGCACTCGACGGGCTGGAACGCGGCTGCCGCCACATTGGCGCGGTGTTTCGTAACGGGAGAGACACGGAAGCAAGGAAAGGAATGATGATGTGCGCGCTGCAGGGAGGCCTGGCGTTTCAGAAAGGCCTGGGCGCCGTTCACAGCCTCAGCCATCCATTGGGGTCGCTGGACAGATCATTGCACCACGGTACGCTGAACGGGCTGTTTCTTCCTGCAGTGCTGAGATTCAACGCCGATTTTTGCAGGGAAAAATTCAGCGCGATGGCCCGGCGGCTGCGGCTGGATAGGGGTTCCGATCTGCCGGACTATTTTGAGGCATTGAACCGGCGGTTAGGGATGCCGTCGTCCCTGTCGGAATTGGGGGTCACTCCGGAAGAGCTGGAACCGCTCCCGGCGAAGGCGGCGTCGGACCATTGCAGCCCGACAAACCCAAGGCCGCTGGATGAAGCGGCGTGCCGGGATCTGTACACGTCTGTTCTATAGCGGGATTTTGAGACAGGTTCATTGGGGGCATATGATGGCAAACGTCACGCAGATGGACGAATCCGGTTTGAAGGAGGCATTCGATCGTGACGGCTACGTGGTCATGAAAGCGTTTCTGTCGCCGGACGTGATCGAAGGGGTGCGCGGGGAACTGGATGTTCTGGTCGACCGGGAGGCGGATCGGCTGATGGCCGCCGGAAGAATATCGGACGATTTCAGCGATGCGCCGTTCGAAACCCGTATCGCACGGTTGTTCGAACACTGCATGGACGTGGCGCCAACGTCGTTCCGCCCCGAATTGCACGGACCCGGGTTATTCGATCTGTTCTTTCATCCGCAACTTCTGGATGTTGTACAATTGCTCCTCGGGCCCGAGATCAGGCTGTATCCGAATTACACGGCGCGGCCGAAGTTTCCGGAGTGGAAGGGAACGCTGGTTCTGTGGCATCAGGACGGGGGATACACGGCGCAGGCGGCCGACGGCGTGGCGGCTCTCAGGATGGTGAACGTGTGGGCGCCCCTCGTGCCCGCAAGCGTGAAGAACGGCTGTATGCAATTTGTGCCCGGGACGCACAAACTGGGTGTTGTGCCGCACGAAAAGAGGGAGTACTACCTCGAAATCGCGCAGGAGGAGCTGGACCTGCGCCTGGGACAGGCCGTCTCGATCGAAGTGGACCCGGGTGACGTGGTCCTGTTCCATAACCTGATGTTTCACTGCGGTCTGCCCAACCGGACCCGTATGGTGCGCTGGAGCATGGACTGGCGGTACCAGGACGCGACCCAGCCCACGATGCGGACGCACAGTGGGCACATGGCAAGGAGCGTGAAAGCGCCGGAGAATGTCGTCGCGAACCGGAAGGAATGGGCGGCCCGGAAATTCCAGTAGCACGTTCCCCGTAATCCGCCGGCAGGCAGGCGGTTAACCGATCGAAACAAACGAGGGAAAGGACATTGGGCGGACGGCCCGGAACCGGCGAAGGCCATTCGCCGCACCGGCGCCGGAAACTGCCGGAAGCTACAGGCCCCGGATGGCGTCGTATAGAGACAGTACGAAACCGGCGCCGGTGATCAGGAGGAGGAGCAACGCGACCACGACGGTGAGGCGGCCTTCGCGCCAGCGCGCACTCGAGACCAGGAGTCGCGACGCGATCCATCCGCCGGCGAATCCGCCGAAGTGCGCCCAGTTGTTGACGCCCCGCATGAGAAGGCCCAAAATGAACAGCATGATTGCCCACTGCCATATCTGACGCGTCATCAGGGCGGCGAAACTGGTCTTCTGGCTGCGGCCATAGACGATGAGGGCGGCCAGGAGTCCGAAAATGGATCCGGAGGCGCCGAGCGTCGGGTCCCCGGATACGGCGTTGGAAAGGAGAAAACCAACGACGCCGCCCGTCGTGAAGATGATAAAATAGCGCGCCGGACCGTAGAGATTGCCGACTTCCGGGCCCAGTTGCCGGATCCAGAGCACATTGAAGAGGATGTGGAACAACCCGCCGTGCAGATAAATGGCCGTGAACAGGGTCCACCACGGGCCGTTGCCGTAGGTCATGCCCAGGGCGACCATTGGAAACGGACCGGGCGAGAGCATGTTGAAAAAACCGCCCCTCAGTGCCAGCGCCGCGTCCAGGTCCAGAAGCAGGCTGAGCACATAGAGGACGATACACGCCGTGGGAATCAGGGTCAGGACGTCGATTTTCGAACCGAAGAGCCGGCTCAGAGCCGGACCGAGTCCCCACAGACCCGGTCGGTAGGCGCCGCAGTACGGGCATTTCTTTTCTTCTGTGCTAATGAGGTTGCGGCAGTCCGGACAGACCATCGACGTAGGCGGCATATTATCCCTCGCCAGGAAAGATCGACTACAATCATATGGTGAGAACGCGGCGTTGCGTTTCTCAAGACCTTCGCCGCGTTCAGCCGCACCATTCGGAAACCGCCGCGCCGACGGCATCCATCAGGTGTCGCCGGGGGTTGCGCCGGAACGGCGGGATCCGGTGGGTATATTGAACCCCCAGTGATCGAGAATCTGCGACAACCCCTCCAGAACCCGCTCCATTTCCGATTCCGAGGTGCTGCCCATCGCGGCTATCCGGATGACCCTATCCCGCATCGGTCCGTACCCCGGCG
Organism: Candidatus Latescibacterota bacterium; assembly: GCA_965203805.1. Taxonomy (GTDB): domain Bacteria; phylum Latescibacterota; class UBA2968; order UBA2968; genus JAAXHE01. Next base: position 739,151 of record OZ241917.1, read on the forward strand.
CGATCTGGACGTTCAGCAGGGTCTTCGCCGCCCGGACGAATTCCGGCGCCGGGATGGAATCGGGCATCAGGATGGCGGTGACGGTCGGGCTGTAGTATTCGGGTTGCGCAAGCAGATTCAGGCCCTGCTTTTCGGCCCAGTCGCGCTGCATTCGCGCAAGGTTCCGATGCCGCTCGAAGCGGGCTTTGCCTTCGTCCAGCATCTCCTCGAGGCGGGCGATCAGGCAGCGTATCATGAGATCGGAAACCGTCACCGGCGTTTGCGCGGTTTCTGCGCGGGACCGCCACTCGATCAGGTCCAGCACGTACCCGCGTCGCTTCGTGCGGCGTGCGGCCTGGAACGCGCGGTCCGAGACGATCATCACCGAACCGATGGCGGGTATCGCGAAGTCCTTCTGGAGGCTCCAAAGATAGTAGTCCGGCCGCAATGTGCCAATGTCCAGCTCGACCGCCCCGGCGATGCTCACCCCGTCGACGGCGATTAACGTCTCCGCCGCGTGCCTCCGCGCGTCCTCGCAGAGGGTATCGACGGGCAGCGCAACCCCCGTCGCGGTTTCGTTATGTGTCAGCAGCGCAACGGAGTAGCCGCGCCGCATCGCCTCCCGCCACGTATCGGATCCGATTCCGTGCCCCCACGGCGCCTTCAGCACGTCGACGGTGCGGTCGAGTCGCCTGAACACACCCGCCCAGCGGGCGGAAAATGCGCCTATGTCGAGACCCAGGGCGCGATACGCGGTCGGTGTGTTGACCGCGACCATCTCCCAGTTGTAGCTGGCGGCGTGTCCGAACACGAGGGGCGTGAATGTATCGGGAACGTGGAATGCTTCGCGCAGAAGATCCACCGCACGGGCGTATACGGTCTTGAAGTCGGTTGAACGGTGGGAAAACGTCGCCCGGTAGGTTCTGAGGACCCGCTCGACCGCGGGCGTGAGGGCGTGCGGTCCCGGGGTCCAGAGGGCGGTGTCCGGCAGGCGAAGGCAACTGAATCCGTCGTGCGTATCGGCATTCATCGGGGCGCCTCGGACACCGAATCTCCAGGGTGGCCGACACAAAATAGGAGCGCCCGCTAAACGGGCAGGTTTAACGGGCCTTCACGTACAGGAAATGGAGCGGGAAACGGGACTCGAACCCGCGACCCCAACCTTGGCAAGGTTGTGCTCTACCACTGAGCTATTCCCGCTCCCAATCATCTGAGATGTCAGACGAAGTGGAAAATTAAGCAAAGGACCGCGGGATGTCAAGGCATAATGCGTACACGGGGCTCCCGGACCGAACGGCTATCGGCCTCCGAAAGCACGTCCGGTACACAAGCAATGGAATCATCGTCCAGGCGGGCAGAGACATCCAGGTTTGACGCGTGATGAACACCCGTTTGAGTTGACTTTCGCGATAACGAAGCGCATATTTACGATCCGCCCGGCAGGGGTTCCGGTCCGGGTCGAATGCATGGCTTGGCGCGTCGCCGGATTCGTGGCGACTGGTACTGCGATTGCCGCGGCTGGTCGGAATGGAGCGAGGTGGAATGGTCGAAGAGCGGTATGTCCTGGCAATTGACATCGGCGGCACATTCACGGATCTCGTTCTTCTGGAGCGCCGAAGCGGTCGGCAGGCGGTTGCCAAGGTGCCTACGACCTATCCGGACCCTTCCGATGCCGTGCTGAACGGGATAGACTCGGTACTGGATTCCGACGACACGGGGGTTGTTCAACGCGTCATTCACGGAACGACGCTGGTGACCAATACGCTGATCGAACGCAAGGGTGCGCGAACCGGGCTGGTCACCACGGCCGGATTCCGGGACGCACTGGAAATCGGGAGGGAAGGTCGGTACGACATTTACGATCTTGGGCTGGAATTGCCCGAACCTCTGGTGGAACGCAGATTGCGATTCGGCGTGCCCGAGCGGATGAACGTCAGGGGAGACGTACTGAAGCCTCTGGATGAGGCGTCTGTACTCGACGCGTGCAGGTTGTTTCTGGATGAACGCGTCGAGGCGGTTGCCATCTGTTTTCTGCATGCGTACGCCAATCCGGAACACGAGCGGCGGGCGGCGGGGATTGTCCGGGATGCGATGCCCGAGGCTGCGGTCTCGGTCTCACATCAGGTATCGCCCGAACTGAGGGAATACGACCGGACGTCCACGACCGTTGCCAACGCTTACGTGCAACCGCTTGCGCGGCTGTACCTTGCGGGATTGTCCACAGGACTGGCGGCAAAAGGAATCGTCGCTCCCCTGCATATCATGTTGTCCAACGGCGGGGTCTGTTCCGCGGAGACTGCCGCGGCCTTTCCGGTACGTCTCGTGGAGTCCGGTCCGAGCGGCGGCGCCTTGTCCGCCGCCTATTGGGCGCGCCGTTCCGACCGGCGGGAGGTGCTTGCGTTCGATATGGGCGGGACCACGGCAAAGGCCGTGCTCAGCAGCGAAGGCGGGTTTCCGGTCACAAACGAATCCGAGGTTGCGCGCGTCTATCGCTTCAAGCGCGGCAGCGGGCTACCGCTCCTCGTGCCGGTGCTGGACATGATCGAGATTGGCGCGGGCGGCGGCAGCATCGCGCATCTCAACCGGATGGGCCTGCCCGCGGTCGGTCCCGAAAGCGCGGGATCGGTTCCCGGCCCGGCCTGTTACGCGAACGGCGGCGACGACCCCACTGTCACGGATGCCGATCTGTTACTGGGCAAGCTGGATCCCGGATATTTTCTGGGTGGAGCGATGGCGCTGGACGTGGACCGCGCGCGGCACGCCGTCCAACGGCTGTCAGTGCGACTCGGCATGGACGTGAATCGGATGGCCTGGGGCATCCACAGAATGGTGAATGAGAATATGGCCAATGCCGCGCGGGTTCACGCGGCCGAACGGGGAACCGATATCCGGGCCTATACGATGGTGGCCACCGGGGGCGCGGGGCCGGTACACGCGTGCGGCGTCGCCGAACGGCTGGGCATCGCCACCGTTATCGTGCCGCCCGCCGCTGGCGTGAGTTCTGCGTTCGGTCTGATGCTGGCTCCGATTTCATTCGACTTTGCAAGGAGTTACGTCTCGCGGCTCGGCGCGCTGGATTTCGAACGGCTGAACGGCCTGTTCGAAGAGATGGAAAACGAAGGCAAGGGCGTCTTGCGAGAGGCCGGCGTGGCCCCCTTTGAGATGCGAATTGAACGCACTGCCGACATGCGTTACGTGGGACAGGGCCACGAAATCCGAATCCCGATTCCGCCCGGCAGACTGGATTCCGATCGGCTGGACGAGATACGCGCGGGTTTCGAAACGGAATACACACGCAAATTTACACGCACCTGCGAAGGCGTTGAAATCGAGTCCGTCCACTGGCGGGTCCGGATGTCTGCGCCGGAACCCGATCCGGGCGACGTTGAGACCGGCTCCGTGGCGGCCGGTGACGCGAAAAAAGCCGTTCGCGGCGTTTTGTTCAACGCGGAGCAGGCGCCGGAAGAGACGCCGGTATTCGACCGGTACCGGCTCGCGGCCGGCTTCTGCGCGGCGGGTCCCGCAATCGTGGAAGAAGCCGAGTCGACGGCCGTCGTACCTCGCGGCTGGGTGATGAGCGTGGAAGCTTGCGGCAACTTGCTTCTTACGCGCCGGGAGGGTTCGCGATGAAGTCTGCGGAAAAGCTGGATGCAGTCCTCCTGGAGGTGTTGTGGAACCGGCTCATCTCCATCGTAAACGAACAGGCCGCGGCATTGATGCACGCTTCGTTTACAACCGTGGTGCGGGAAGCCGGCGACCTTTCCGCGGGCATTTTCAACCGTCGCGGTCAGATGGTCGCGCAGGCGGTAACGGGCACGCCGGGTCACATCAACACGATGGCGACTTGCGTCCGCCATTTCGCGAGAGCCCATCCAATAGACAGTCTGAAGCCAGGCGATAGCCTGCTCACCAACGATCCATGGCTGGGGTCGGGACATCTGCACGACATCACCGTGGTCACTCCCGTCTTCCATAGAGAAAAGGCCGTGGGCTGGTTCGCCAATACGTGTCACGCCATGGATATCGGCGGACGGACGCTTGGCGCCGACGCGCGCGAGGTCTTTGAGGAAGGCCTCCACATTCCCATCATGTTCCTGTTCCGTGAGGGTTCGGTCAATCGCGATCTTATGGAAATCGTACGGGCTAACGTCCGCACACCGGATGCCGTTGTGGGAGACCTCTATGCGCAGCAGGCAGGCAACGACGTGGGGGCCGCCAAGCTCTCGGAAATGATGGCGGAATACGAGATGGAGGACATCGAGTCCCTCGCGTCAATGATTCTGGACCGTTCGGAAGCCGCCACCCGCGAAGCGATCGCGGAGATTCCCAACGGCAGGTACCGGGATGAAGTGGTCATCGACGGCTTCGATCATCCCCTGAAGATCGTGGTCTCCATAGATGTACGGGAGCGGGAGCTTGTGGTGGACTACGACGGCACGTCGCCGCAGGTGGACCGCGGCATCAACGTGGTCTACAACTATACACACGCCTATACAACCTATCCGCTCGCGTGTTCAATCAGTCCCTCCGTTCCGAATAACGCCGGCAGTTTTCGCCCCGTCACGGTGACGGCCCCGGAGGGCAGCGTACTCAATGCCAGGTATCCATGCGCCGTCGGCGCCCGGCACCTGATCGGGCACTTTCTGTCCCAGGCGGTATTCGGCGCGTTGTCCGGAGCCATTCCCGAGCGGGTGCTCGCGGACGGTTCGGCCGGACTCTGGAACACGCAACTGGAGGGCCACGACCGGGACGGACGGGTGTTTTCCTATATCTTTTTTTCCGCCGGGGGCATGGGCGCGAGGCCCGCGTCGGACGGGCTCTCGGCCACGGCCTTTCCCAGCGGTATCAAGGGAGTTCCCGCCGAGGCGATCGAGGCGGTCTCGCCTGTACTGATGCTGAAGCGGGAGCTGCGTCCGGATTCCGGCGGCGCGGGCAAGTACCGCGGCGGCCTGGGGCAGGAGATGGTGCTGGGCATGGATACCGATACGGCGGTGTTGCATTCGTGTATGTATGACCGCACGAGGAGCCCGGCGCGCGGTTTCCGGGGGGGAGGCAACGGCGCCGTTGGCGAGGTGGTCCTTTCGGACGGGTCCCAACCGCATCCGAAGGGAAAATACGAACTGCAGCCGGGACAGACCGTGACCCTGAGGCTTCCTGGCGGGGGAGGTTTCTTCTCTCCCAAGGCACGCGATCCGAAGCGGGTGCTGAACGACGTACGGCAGGGGCGGGTGTCCCCGGAAGCGGCCCGGGAGGTGTACGGAGTGGTTGTGGACACTCAGAAACTGGTCGTGGACGCTGCCGCGACCGAAGCGCTCAGGGATGCTTCCGCCGGCCCGGTGGACAGAACGGGTTCCCCGCCGTGATCGGCGGTGCGGGCATATCGCCGGGATGCGGGCTCGCATTTGATTGGAAATTTAAAACATTCCTGAAACTGATTGCAAGACAACTGGTTGTGCAGGAGATTCAATGGGGAAACGCGAAACCGCCGACGGCTACCGGGGGATCTGGTGGTGGGACACGCCCGCGGAAAACGAGTACAAATTCGTCTATTATAGTGGAGGATTCGCAACTTACACCGCCAAACACATTCCGCTGGCCTATTATTCCGATGTCGCGCAAAAGACGTTTTTCTGCTACGGGGGGACGTACAGGGACAGGAACCGGATTCTGGCGATGGTCTCCTGTTACGATCACGCCACCGGGACGGTTCCGCGGCCGACCATCCTGATGGACAAGGGCACGGCAGACGCGCACGACAACCCGGTGCTGATGCTCGACGACGAAGGCTATATCTGGGTTTTCGTGAGCGCACACGGCACGGCACGGCCGGCGTATATTTTCAGAAGCCGGGAACCCTATTCCGTGGACGCATTCCAATGCGTGCGGAAGACGAATTTCTCCTATCCCCAGCCGTGGCATATACACGGCAGAGGATTCCTGTTTCTGCACACCCGGTACGCTGGCGGCCGATTCCTCTACATGCATACCAGCCCGGACGGGTTAAACTGGTCCGAACCCAGGGCGTTATCGAAAATCCGCCACGGCCACTACCAGGTCAGCTGGCGCGCCGGCACCCGGGTCGGCACCGCGTTCAACTACCATCCGGTCAGGAAGCCGGGTCCACCCCGGACCAACCTGTATTACCTGCAGACGGACGATTTCGGCGAGACCTGGAAAAGTGCCGCGGGTGAGCGGATGGACCTCCCCCTGGATTGTCCGCGCAACGGCGCGATTGTTCATGACTTCGAGCGGGAGGATCTGCAGGTATTCGTAAAGGACCTGAATTTCGACGCTCATGGACATCCCGTCATCCTGATTCTGACCAGCCGGGGGTTGGAGACCGGCCCTCAGAACGACCCGCGCGTCTGGATGACGGTACGGTGGACGGGCGATGCCTGGGTTGTTCGTGAGGCATTCCGGTCTGACAATAACTACGACGCCGGGGGATTGCACGTCGAGTCGGATGGGGCCTGGCGGATTATCGCGCCTACGGAAACAGGTCCGCAGCCCTACAATACCGGCGGTGAAGTGGCGGTGTGGACCAGCGGCAATGAAGGCGACACGTGGGAGAAGATCCGGCTGGCAACGGGGAACAGCAGTTACAATCATACCTATGTGCGCCGGCCGGTAAACGCTCACCCGGAATTCTATGCCTTCTGGGCGGATGGACACGCGCGGCAGCAGTCGGAATCCCGCCTGTATTTCTGCAACAGCACGGGCAAGCACGTCTTCCGTCTCCCCTCGCTGATGTCGGGGGACCACCAGAAACCCGCGAGGGTCGTCCCACTCAAGGACGCGGAGGCTCCCGAGAACGCCGGCGAAGCGGACTCCGGTGGATACTCCGGAAAGGCGGAACAATGAAAGGCATCATTCTTTCGGGCGGGCTGGGTACCCGGCTGTACCCGCTTACGGTCTCGATTTCAAAGCAGATTATGCCCATCTTCGACAAACCGATGATCTATTACCCTCTTTCGGTGCTGATGCTGGCCAATATCCGTGAATTTCTGATCATATCATCGCCTGAGCATATCGAGCTTTACCGGAATCTGCTGGGAGACGGCAGCCGGCTGGGTCTCCGTTTCGACTACGCAATTCAACCCCGTCCGGAGGGCGTTGCCCAATCTTTCATAATCGGGGAGAATTTCATCGACGACGAACCCTGCGCGCTCATTTTCGGAGACAATTTCTTCTACGGCCACGGTCTTTCGGGATTGCTGGAGCATGCGGGCAGACACGAAGAGGGCGGGCTGGTCTTCGCGTATTACGTGCAGGACCCGGAGCGATACGGTGTGGTTGAGTTCGATGATCGCATGAACGTGGTAGGCATCGAAGAGAAGCCGAAACGACCCAGATCGAATTATGCGGTGACCGGACTTTATTTCTATGACGGAAGCGTGGTGGAGATCGCGAAGAGGCTGAAGCCGTCGGACCGTGGGGAACTGGAAATCACCGATTTGAACAACGAGTACCTCAGACGGGACAAGCTGCGGGTTCAGTTGCTGGGGAGGGGAATTGCCTATCTCGACACGGGAACCCACGAGAGCCTGCTGGAAGCGAGCAACTTTGTACAGATTGTCGAAAACCGGCAGGGGCTGAAAATTGCGTGCCTGGAGGAAATCGCGTTTCGAAAAGGCTACATCGGCGCGCGCCAGCTCGAGGACATCGCGAACTATTCGGAAGAGAATGCGTATTGTCAGTATCTGAAACGGTTGCTGGCTTCCGGGACGTGACGAGCCGCAGGCCGCGACAACGGCCTCCAACCGGCCGACGCGTCACATTGGGACGGCGATTTACAGATCGCCCGAACCATTGCCGCTGAAACTTCCGGGTTTCCACCGTCCACCGTGATCCTGGAGCTTTCCGACGAGGTCCAGCCGGGGGGACGCACGGCGACACCGCTTCGCGCAAATCCATGAAAGGCTCCCCATGTCGAGGATATTTTGCATCCTGGCTGTTCTGGCGTCGCTTGTTCACTGCGGAGACGCCCCGTTGTCCCCGGAAGAGGCAATAGTCGGTACGTGGAAACTGACGCTCGCGAGGGACGAATCCGTTACGGTGAATTATACGCTGACATTTGAACGGAACGGAAATTATACGTTCATCAATACGATTTTCGACGGGAGTCAGATCACGTCCACCGGGATCTGGCGAATCCAGAATAACACACTGTTCCTCGATACCCTGGACTTCGGATTCTCCATAGAAGAGGACGCACTTACGCTGTATGCGATAGACGGTACGGTGTTCGTCTATACGAAGCAGTAGTTCCCGAGGGGATTTCCGTTTCATGGTGAAGAACACCGTATTGCTCCCGGAGAGCCGATGCGCGTCGATCCATCCATTCGCCTGAAGGATCTGGAGTCCAGGCTGAACCGGTGCTTCGAACTTGCGAGACGCAAGATAACCTCTATCTCCGAGACCTGGGATCCCGATGACGGCGCGCCTGTGTTTACCGCAGGCGGGAAATACACCACCAGGGGTTGGACGGAATGGACACAGGGATTTCAGTACGGCTGTGCAATATTGCTGTTCGATGCGCTGAGGGAAAAGCGGTTCCTGGATATCGGACGGCGAGGGACAACGGGCCGGATGGCACCGCACCTGACCCACACCGGCGTGCACGACCACGGATTCAACAACATTTCGACCTACGGCAATCTCAGGCGGCTGATGCTCGAAGGGGTCACCGCGGGCGATCAATGGGAAGCGGGATTTTACGAGCTTGCCCTGAAGACCTCCGGGGCGGTCCAGGCGGCGCGCTGGTCGAGGATACGAAACGGAAAGGGGTATATTCCGTCTTTTAACGGCGCCCATTCTCTGTTTTCCGACACGATTCGCACCTGCCGTTCCCTTGGGCTCGCACACGAATTGGGCCACGTGTTGATGGGCGAGAACGACCGAGCGATTTCGCTCCTGGACCGGATGATCCAGCACGCCGAGACGACGGCGACGTACAATGTCTATTACGGCCGGGGGCGCGATTCCTACGACATTCGGGGTCGGGTGGCCCATGAATCGATTTTCAATATCGCGGACGGAAACTACCGATGTCCGAGCACACAACAGGGATACTCACCCTATTCCACCTGGACGCGGGGTCTCGCCTGGATCGTGACAGGATACGCGGAATTGCTGGAGTTCCTGGAGGTCGTCGACGATGACGATCTTTCGGCCTGCGGCGGTCGAGACCTTATAACGGCGTTCATGACCCGGGCGGCCACCGCCGCTGCCGATTATTTCGTCGACGGCGCTTCCGCGGCCGACGGCATTCCGTATTGGGATACCGGCGCCCCCGGATTGGCCCGAATGGGAGACTATCTCGGCCGCAATGCCGATCCATTCAATGAATATGAACCCGTTGACAGTTCGGCCGCAGCAATTGCCGCACAGGGTCTTTATCGCCTGGGGAAATACCTTGGCGCCCAAGACGGTGCGCCGTACACGCGCGCGGCCTTAACGGTCTCGCGCACGTTATTCGATTCACCGTACCTGTCGGAAGATGCCGATCACCAGGGACTGATCCTGCATTCCGTATACCACCGGCCCAACGGATGGGACCGTCGACGGGCCGGACAAAGCGTGCCGAACGGAGAGGCTTCGATGTGGGGAGACTATCACGCATTGGAACTGGCGGTGTTATTGAAGCGTGAAATTACCGGACAGCCGTACCTGACGTTTTTCGACAACCTCGGCGTTTGACGCGAACTTTCGTCGGACCTATCGAACGCCTCACGCTCATTCAGGCAGAAGGACATGAAGCCCATTCTTGACTCAGCCGTCCCAACGACGGGGCGGGTTCGTCGCGCAATTCCTCTTGGATTCGTAGCAGGGTTGGTTCTGGCGATCGCTTTCTGCGAGTCCCCGGTACAGGGTGGAAAATCGACCGGGTTCGATTTCGGGCCCCTCGACCGACTGCTGGGCAGGTTCGTGGATTCGCGGGGATGGGTCGACTACGCCGGAATCAAGGCCGAGCCTTCCGACCTCCGGCAGCAGTTGGCCCGCCTTCGGGCGATCAGCCCGGAGAGCCACCCCGGCATGTTTCCCGATCGGGTGGATCGGCTGGCATATTGGATCAATGCGTACAACGCGCTGGTGATTGCGGGGGTGGTCAATGCGTATCCCGCAACCAGCGTGAAAGACATCCACCCGCAACCAGGATTCTTCAAGGTATTCCACGTCGTTGGCGGCAAATCGCTTTCACTGGACGACATTGAACACAATATTGTCCGAAAAAGGTTCGGAGATCCGCGAATTCACGCTGCTCTGAATTGCGCCGCCGCATCCTGTCCCAGATTGCAACCTGAGGCCTACCGTCCGGATCGGCTCGATAGCCAGCTGGATGCTGCTGTCCGGGAGTTCATCCGCGACCCGCAGCATGTACGCGTTGACCGTGACAGCAGGACGCTGGTGCTTTCGAAAATCCTGGATTGGTTCGAAGGAGATTTTACCGGCTGGTACAAACGCGCCTTTAAGGTGAAAGACGCTGGAATAACGGATTATCTGATTATCCATCTTGGCGAGAAAGATCGCGCCTATCTGCAATCACGCCCGAAGGTAGCCATTCGCTACGTACCGTACGATTGGATGCTCAACGACCGGGCGTTGTACGAGAACGCGAGTCGTTGAGTTCATAACGACCCAACAATTGCCCGGATGTCCACGTTTCGGCAATGACACGGTTCGAGCCGGTCTGACCGGTACGAACGGTTGAGCGACGGGTATCTTCCCGTCTGAGGTCAACGCAAAGGAGGGGGAAATGGGAGCGGCGTCCGAACTGCTGGCGATTCAACCCCGTGATCGGGAACCGGCGCCGGCCAAACGCCTTCCGTTCGGGGAGCGTCTGAAGGGAGAGGGTGTCGATCTGCGGCGTGAGACGCTGGAGACGCTCCAGATCAACGTGGGAAAACTCTGCAATCAGGCGTGCAGGCATTGCCACGTGGATGCCGGCCCGAACCGGACGGAGGTCATGACGCGCGACACGATGCGGTCGATCCTGGCGTTTCTCGCCTCGACGGATATTCCAGTGGTGGACATTACCGGCGGCGCGCCGGAGGTGAACCCCGATTTCAGGTTTCTGGTTCATCAGATCCGTGTGCTTGGACGACAGGTGCTGGTCCGGTGCAATCTTACCGTGATTTTCGAACCCGGTCTGGAGGACCTGCCTGACTTCTACCGCGAACATCAGGTGGAACTGGTGTGCTCACTCCCCTGCTATCTTGAGGAAAACGTGGACCAACAGCGCGGAAAGGGTGTGTTCTACGATAGCATCGAGGCGCTGCAACGCCTGAATGCGATCGGATACGGAAAGCCGGATTCAGGCCTGAGGCTCCACCTCGTATACAATCCGGTCGGGGCCTCGCTTCCGCCGCCGCAGGCCGAACTGGAGGCGGACTATAAACAGGTTCTGGCAGAGCGGTACGACATTTCGTTCAACCGACTCCTGACGATAACGAACATGCCGATCAGCCGGTTTAACGACTATCTGAAACGTCGGGGGGAGTACGAAGGCTACACGCAGACGTTATACGATCATTTCAACGCCCAGACCATCGATCGCCTGATGTGCCGTTTTCTCGTGAGCGTAGATTGGGAAGGCAATATTTACGACTGCGATTTCAATCAGATGCTGGACATGCATCTGTCGGGCCGGCCGAAGAAACTGTGGGAGGTATCGCCAGGATGGTTGGTGGACAGAAGGATCCGGATTGCCGACCATTGCTATGGTTGTACGGCAGGGGCGGGAAGCAGTTGCGGAGGCGAACTGGCCTGAGAAGACGCGTTTCCGGTTTCAGGCGGAACGCAGGTGAGGGGGTCGGCCGATTCGAGCGGTCGACCCCGAACCGTTACGCGCCGGGTTCATTCGAAATGACCCCCGCCGGTTTCCAGAAACTTGAGAATCCGGTCGTGTATCTGGTCTCTGACCCTTCGAAAGACCGACATCCGCTGTTCGTCGGTTCCACGTGCTTCGGCCGGGTCGTCGAAGCTCCAGTGGAGACGTGCGGTCGCGCCGTGATAAACGGGGCAGCTTTCGTTTGCCCGATCGCACACGGTGATGACGACGTCCACGTTCGAGTCCGCGAAGGCGTCGTGCGCCTTCGATCTTTGGACGGATATATCGACGCCGATTTCGGCCAGCGCCTTGACCGCCATCGGATTCAGGGTCGTGGGACGTGTGCCCGCGCTCAGAGATTCGAATCGGTCTCCCGCGAGTTGACGGAGGAGTCCTTCCGCCATCTGGCTCCTGCAGGAATTCCCGGTGCAAAGGAACAATACGCGTTTCATGGCATAGGTGTGCGCTTCATCCGCGCAATTCGGACGCGACGACGTCAACGGAAAGGCTTATCGACGAAGGCGGCAGACACCGGGTGGCATCGCATGCCTGAAAGTCCAAGACCAGGTCCAGCCGTACGTCACCTGGCGGCAAGCGGTCGATTTCGAGGATTGCAGGTATCGTGACGTCGCCTTCGTAAACCGCCAGAGGCCGATCGGCGAACGGGAACCGGACGATCTTTGCCGACGGGTATGTGACCTTGATGGTCTCCAGCAGATGTTCGGAATAGACGCTGAGCGTGGTCGGAACCAGATACTCCAATGAAGCGGGGTTGGCGTTGATATGCCAACCTTCCTTTACATTCAGCGTCACCATGAGTTCCAGCCGCCCGCCGTCTCCGCGGGGCGGGATGCGCACCGTTGCCGTGGCTCTTACGGTCTCATCGCCTGCCGCGTTGCGCGAATCGGTGGATGTCGCCTGCCGGGTGGCGACCGACTGGGACTTCAGGGACTTCATCTCCCGGTATCGCAACAAGCCGCGGTACATATTGTTGAAACCCCCGGGGCTCTGCCGGAACAACGGGCCGAAGGCATTCAGCGAACGCCACGCCAGATCCATATATTCCGACTTACCCGTCGCCTCGTATAGGCTGAGCAAGGCGTGCACGGCAACCGAATTTCCCGAGGGAATGGCGCCGTCGTAGGGTTTCTTGGTGCGGGTGATGAGGTGTTCGACGCCGCTGGTGAAATAAAACCCGCCGTCTCCCGCGTCCCAGAAGAGGGTGCGCATGCGCTCGGTCAGAGCCTCGGCATCTCTGAGGTATCCCGGCTCACCCGAAGCCCTGTAAAGAGACATGAGGCCCTCGACGAGAAACGCATAGTCCTCCTGAAAACCCGGGTTCCCGGTCGTTCCCTTTCGATAGACGCGAAAGAGGTCGCCGCTACCGTTTCGCATGCGGCCCAGGACAAAGTCCGCGGCCCTTCGCGCGGCGCGCAGGTAGGCGCTGTTTTTCAAGACCGTGGAGGCATCGGCAAAGGCCGCAATCATCAGACCGTTCCATGCGGTAATTATCTTGTCGTCCAGCAGCGGCCGGACTCGCTGCTCTCTGGCGGCAAGCAGCTTCCGCTTGAGCGGCCGAAGCCGGTTCCGGAGACTCGCTTCGCTCATGGCCATGGCGTCGGCCACCGCGTTCAGCGCTGTTGGCAGGTAGAGGACCATACCGTCGCCTTCAGGCATTCGTGCAAGGCTGTAGACTTTGAGGAAGACATCTGCGTCCGAGTTGAGAATGCGTCGGATCTCGTCTGGTGTCCAGAGATAGTATTCACCTTCCCTGGCGCTTGTTTCAGAGTCCAGGGCGGAGTAGAAAGCGCCTTCGGGCGAGGTCATTTCCCGCAATACGTATCGGAGAATTTCCTCGGCCGTATGTCTATGGTCCGGATTGCCGGTCGTCCGATAGGCGCGGACGTAAATCCTGGCCAATTGGGCCTGGTTGTAGAGCATTTTCTCAAAGTGCGGTATTCGCCAGGCCCCGTCCACGGCGTAGCGATGAAAACCGCCGCCCAGGTGGTCGAAAATGCCGCCCGCGGCCATATTGTCCAGCGTGCCGGTCACGATTTCAATGAGGTCGGGGTCGCTCCGGCGAATGTGTTGTGATATGAGCAGGTCGAGCGCCTGATCGGGCGGAAATTTCGGCGCGCTGCCAAATCCTCCGTGAACGGGGTCGTAGGTCTGTTTGAGTCTGTCGACGACGCGGCTCAACGTGTCGTTGCCCGGTACGCCCGCCTGTGCGACGGCGCCGGGAACCGTATGAATGCTCCCCACCGCCGAGGATACGTACCGCGCGTGGTCGATGACCTCCATCCTTCGGTTTTCCCAAGCGTTCCGAACGACTTCGATCACACGGGGAAAGCCGGGCCGATCGTACCGTGGATCGTCTTTCGGCGGGAAATAGGTGCCCGCGAAAAACGGATCGAGTTCAGGGGTGAGAAAGACCGAGTTCGGCCATCCGCCGTGCCCCGCGATGATCCTGGTCGCCGTCATGTAAATTTCGTCGATGTCGGGCCGTTCTTCCCTGTCGACCTTGATATTGACGAAGTTCTCGTTCATCTGTTCGGCAATCGCCGGATCGGAAAAGACCAGGCGTTCCATCACATGGCACCAGTAGCAGGTGGCATAGCCAACGGAAAGGAAGATGGGCTTGTCCTCGCGGCGCGCCCGTTCGATGGCCTCGGTTCCCCACGGATACCAGTTCACCGGGTTGTGCGCGTGCAGCAACAGGTAGGGACTGGTTTCACGGACGAGCCGGTTGGCATACTTCCAGGATCCGTCCGCTTCCTTCAGGGCGGGTGCAGTTCCATAGGTGTTCGAGTCGGGCGCAGATTCGGAATGAACGCCGCCGGGCGTCGGCCGCTGCCCAGAAACACTCGCGCCACAGCGGAGTCCGACCGCGACAGCAACGACCGCCGCCGCCAGAAACGCGTAGCGAACCGGTACATGTGATTTCGGATTGTTCGTCATGGCGGGAGCGAGGGGATGGGTCGGATGCCGGCGCCATCCGTCTCGCCGCGATCAACAGGGTTTGCGTGACTGACGGGACGAAGGGTCATCGATCGACGGGGGGATTAACGGGCAAATGCACGCTTGATCTTGCCCACGGCCTCTACGATGTCGTCCATGTCTTCCCGCGTTCCCAGGAGCATGGACTGATAGAACCATACGCTGTGCCGGCAGACGTGTTCAACCCGCGGACACGGCAGTCTGCGTACGCGTTCGGGGTATGCTTCCGAGACGCTCTTCAGCGCGCCTTCGTCGGTGAGCGGTCGCTGGTAACCGGGTGTGCAGTCTATTCCTTCAGCGGAGAGGGCGCTGACGAATTGCTCTCTGCTTCGGCCGCCGAATTGATGGGGATCGTAGAGCGTCATGTAGAGATGATACCCATGCCGAGTTGTCCAGGGACGCGTCCCCGGCGGCGTGACGCCGCCGATACTTGTCAGTTCCCGTGTGAGATAGGCCGCGTTTCGACTTCGAACCCCGGTCTGAAGCTGCAAACGTCTGAGCCGTACCAGAAGGATGGATGCGAGGTACTCGGAGGTGCGGTAGTTCCATCCGTGGCGCGGGTATTCCCACCGTTCGCCCCCGGGGCGCCGTCCAACGTCCTTGAATGCGCAAGCCCGTTCGTAAATGTACCGATGGTTGGTGACAAGACAGCCGCCCTCCCCGACCGTCAGGTTCTTGCTGGACTGGAAGCTGTACGCGCCGACATGGCCCAGCGGGCCTGCCTTCCTTCCGTTGTGCTCCGAGCCGTGGGCCTGCGCGGCATCTTCGACAACCACCAGCCCGTGTTTTTCGGCGATGGCGTTCAGGGCGTCCATATCCGCGGGGTGCCCCCCCATGTGCACCGGAAGAATCCCAACCGTCCTTCCGGTTATGGCCGCCTCTACCGCGTTTGGGTCGAGGGTGAAACTCACCGGGTCGATGTCCGCCAGTGCCAGCCTGCAACGTACCGAAAGGGCCGCACTGGCCGTGGCGATGAAGGTATAGTTCGGAATGATGATCTCCCCGCCCTCACCAAGACCGTCCAGGTCGAGCGCGCCGGCTAAGGACGCGGAAATCGCGTCGGTTCCATGCGGCATCATCAGGCCATAGCGTGCGCCGCAATATGCCGCGAACGCCTTGCCGAACCGGTCGCTAATGTTTGCCGGAAGCCCCTCTGTCCTGCCCAGATAGACTTCACGAAGGGCAGGTTCGATTTCGTTTTCCCACTCCGTTTCGGTGTTGTGTGGCC
Source organism: Candidatus Latescibacterota bacterium (assembly GCA_965203805.1). Classification (GTDB taxonomy): domain Bacteria; phylum Latescibacterota; class UBA2968; order UBA2968; genus JAAXHE01. The sequence continues at coordinate 755,185 of OZ241917.1, forward strand.
AGGAAGGCCACGGTTTCTCTTTGGGATCGCGAACGGGCGTGCCCCCGTCCACTGCCAGCCGGTTCGATGAAATTACATCTGGCATCGGATCTCCTGTGGATGCGCCCGAAAACTCCCCTCCTCATCGGAGCCTGCCGGAGTGACATCTCTGTTGCGGAAAGCCCGACGTTGCGGGCAGCGGGAGTCCAGGGACGCGCGTGGTCGAGAGCCGGCCATTTGTATCAACCGGCCACCATTTCGCAGGCGGCCGCGCGGACCAGCCGCTCTCCTTCTACCGCAAGGCCGGCATACCTGGGTTCCATGCCGCCTTCCCTGTGGGCCCGGGGGGTACTCAGATAACCGACGTCCGCGGTCGGGCCGGAAAGGACGATCGTAAGTGGAGCGCGTGCCGCAGACTTGATCGCAGACGCGGTTTCAACGAAGATCTCGCCTGGAAGATGGACAATTTCAACGCCGGACGCGGAAACACGCGTGATCGTGTAGTCCAGGGTTCGCCTGCCGGTTGCGTAATGCCTGCTGCCGTAGGCCTGAAAACGCTGAAGCCCGTCCGACCGTTGCGACGTCGACTTCAGTTCTGTCTCGACCGAATCCGGATCTTCGTACGAAAATGTGGGCAACCGAATGGTCTTCTGCGAGACGCCGAAGTTCCCGGAACCGTTCGTGTCCGCCTGTTCCAATGCGTAGAGTGCCGCTCCTCCGACACTGTGGCCCACGCGCTTATAGGTCCGACCGGCGCGGCTGACCGGCACCACGTTTCCGATACTCCCTGGCAGAAACAGCGTGCCCACGCCCGCCGCCTCGACCACGTGCCGGGCGACGCCGGGATAGTCGGCGGAGACGTGCCCGTACTTGTCGGTGTTGCAAAGTGCGTGACACCCGAATACGATGGCGCAACGAATGGGATTGCCCTCCAGGTCGTCGATTCGGAGCGCGTAGACGTTGTCGTCCACATCGTCATAGGTGAGTTCGGGACGGGGGTAGGGAAACTTGAAATTGCTCATCACCAGATTGCCGTTCCGGTCGTATGAGCGCCGGTTGTACAGGATGTTGGGAGCGGAACTGGCGCCTGCGCCCAATCGGGAGGGCGCCATGGCCCCGGCGGCTTTGCGGATGGCCGCCGCCATGTTTTCCGCGAAAAAATCCTCCCTGCCGTAGTACTTGAGCGCTTCGCACGGAATGTTGACGTAGGATTGGAATAAAATCGGCGTGGTGCCCACATGGGACGCGCAGGGCAGGATGTGGTTCAGATTCAGCCAGGCGATATCCCGGAGTCGTTCCCTGACACGATCCATGATATCCTCTTCGATGCTGAAACAATCTCCGGCCAGAAAGGTGACGTTGGTTTCCCGGTCCCGCAGGATCAGGGCCCGGAAGGAGATCGGATCGTACACGCGGAACGAGCCGTCCCGCGGTTCCTGTGGCGTAAAGTCCTGGATGCCAAAGCCGGTTTCCATCACGTCGGGCCTCCACGGCAGCGGTGTATGCAGGAAAACGGTCAATTGATAGGGTAATATTCACGGGGCGTCAAGCGTTTTCCTGCCGTGCATTCGCTCGCGGACGGCGGACCTTGACGTATCCGCAGGGATGGGTTACATTATCGTTCGTCCACGCCCGCGTACGGGATTCGCGTCGCCTTGAAACGCCGTGTGAGGGCACGACGAACGGTTCCCTTCCACCTGGCGATCGCTGCGGATTCCGCACGAGGCGAATTACGGGAGACTAACCATGATTCGTCAGTTTTCGGGGACGTCAATTCGAAGTATACGCAAGTTGATAAAGGCGAATTGACATCGGATTTCCAGGAACCTTCAGGTCACTGGACGTGAACGGAAGAAATGTGCTTCCGGACGACCTCTTCGGCCCGTTGAGGAAATAACTTCAGGGTCGCGGCGTTACGACACACGCGGTTTCTCACGGATGCCGTTTGTGGCCAATTTTACGGTTATCTATTTTCGAATTGAGGCTAAATGCAGGCCCTGATTTCGGCACTTGAAAGAGAACTGTCCGGCGAAGTCCGGTTCGATCGGGCGTCGCGGATCCTCTACAGCACTGATGCAAGCATGTATCAGATTGAACCGGTCGGGGTCGTCCTGCCCAGGCATCGGCAGGATGTCCTGCGGGTCATGCGCCTCGCCGGGGAGTTCGGTGTGCCGGTGCTGCCGCGCGGCGGCGGCACGGCGCTTGCGGGGCAATGCGTGGGCCCGGCGGTAATTATGGATCTGTCCAAATACATGAATAAAATCCTCGAACTGAACGAGGACGAGGGATGGGTGCGGGTACAACCCGGCGTGGTACTGGACGAATTGAACTCGTTCCTGAAGCCCCATGGTCTCCAGTTCGCCCCGGATGTGGCTACGAGCAGCCGGGCGACGATCGGGGGAATGATCGGCAACAATTCGGCGGGCGCCCATTCGGTCATCTACGGGAAGACCATCGACCACGTACTCGAACTCAACGTGGCCCTCGCGGACGGTACGGAAACGCGGTTCACGGACATGTCGGACGAGGAAGTTGCCGGCAAGACGGAACAGACGGACCTGGAGGGGCGGGCATACAGGGAAGTCGCCCGGCTCGCCCGGCGGCACCGCGCTGAAATCGAACGGAGGTACCCGAAGATTCTGAGACGGGTGGGCGGCTATAACCTGGATGAGTTCACGAAACCACAAAGCTTCAATATGTCGCGTATGATCGTGGGATCGGAGGGCACCCTGGCCACGGTCCTGGAAGCCAGGCTGCGCGTGATTTCACTTCCGCGCGCCAGGGTACTGGGGGTTGTGCAATTCGAGGATCTGATTGACTCGATGCGGGCGGTCGCGCCAATTCTCGAAACCGGACCCGCGGCTGTGGAACTGGTGGACCGCATGATTCTGGAGCAGACCAGGGGCTCGATTGCATTGTCCGGGGCGCGCGGGTGGGTTGAAGGAGACCCCAAAGCCGTACTCGTGGTGGAATATTTCGGCGACTCGTCAGACGAACTGACAACGCGCCTGGATGCGCTCGAGGCCGCCATGTCCCGGCACGGGCTCGGGTATGGATTCCGGCGGGCCGTGTCGGCCGAGGAACAGGCGAATGTATGGAATGTGCGCCGGTCGGGTCTCGGTTTGCTGATGGGCGTCAAGGGCGATACGAAACCCGTCGCTTTTGTGGAGGATTCCGCCGTTTCACCCGAAAAGCTTCCGGATTATATCGACGATTTCGAGCGGATTGTGCGCGAGCACGATACGACCGCCGGCTATTACGCGCACGCCAGCGTTGGATTGCTGCACATCCGGCCGATGGTGAATCTGAAAACAGCGGCCGGAGTGGCCAAAATGCGGTCGATCGCAGAGGCCGTGCGCGAACTGGTACTGAGTTATGGCGGTGCGATGAGCGGCGAGCACGGGGACGGCCTCGCCCGCAGTTGCTGGAACGAGAGGGTATTCGGGTCCACGCTCTACAATGCGTTCCGGGAGATCAAACGTGCGTTCGATCCGCATGGCCTGATGAATCCGGGCAAAATCACAGACGCGCCGTTGATGACGGAAAACCTGCGTTTCGGTCCCGCGTACCGTGCTATTGAGCCGCGCACCCACTTCGACTTCTCGGCTGACGGAGGATTTCACCGGGCGGTCGAAATGTGCAACGGCGTGGGCGCCTGCCGGAAGAAACTCCACGGGACAATGTGCCCTTCCTACATGGCAACACTTGACGAGGCCCATTCCACACGCGGACGGGCGAATGCGCTCCGTGCTGCCATTTCGGGCGGACTCGAGGACGGCCTCGCCGACGAACGGGTCTACGAAATCCTGGACCTGTGTCTGGAGTGCAAGGCGTGCAAGTCGGAGTGCCCGTCCAATGTGGACATGGCCAAGATCAAGTATGAATTCCTCGCACACTATTACGAAACGCGTGGAAGGCCGTTGCGGGAGTGGCTCTTCGGCAACATCGAAACGCTGAACCGTGCCGGGTGTGCACTGGCGCCACTGTCGAATTGGTTTGCCGACACTTCGATTGCCAGACTTGGGCTGCAGTTCCTGGGCATCGCGCCGGAACGGGCACTGCCGCGGTTCGCACCCCGGACGTTCACGGATTGGTTTTCGCGGCGAGACAAGCGAACGCGCGAGCGGAAGGTGGTGCTGTTCAACGACACGTATCTCACGTTCAACGAGCCCGAAATCGGCATTTCCGCCACGCGCTTTCTGGAGGCCGCCGGATATGAGGTGATCCTGCCTGCAAAGCGGTGTTGCGGAAGGCCGCTCCTGTCCAGCGGAATGATCGGGCAGGTCAAGGAAAATCTGGAATTCAACGTTCGCCACCTCCATGCATACGTCGCGCAGGGGTATGATATCGTGGGATTCGAACCCAGTTGCGTCTCGATGTTGACGGACGATTACCCCGATCTGAACGCGGATCCCCGCGTCCGGGAGGTGTCGGAGAGATGTTTTACCCTGGAGTCTTACCTGAGCCGGCTGGCGCAACGGCGGGAGCTCCACGTGACATTTACGGATCTGAAAAAGGAGATCCTCGTCCACGGGCATTGCCATCAGAAAGCGCTCTGGGGCATGGCGCCTTCGCTCGAGGTATTGAATCTTCCACCCGGATTCTCGGCATCGGCCATCGATTCGGCCTGCTGCGGAATGGCCGGCGCATTCGGTTATCAGGCAGAACACTACGACATCTCGTTGAAAATGGGGGAAGACCGGCTATTGAACGTTGTGGGTCGGGCGGACCCGGAAACGGAGATAGCCGCTTCCGGGCTTTCGTGCCGGCAGCAGATCAGCCATGCAACCGGACGGACCGCGCGTCATCCGATACAGATTCTGTGGGAGGCGGTCGCGCCCGCCGACGAAGCATGAGCTCCCGCCGACGGGTTCATTTACGGGCAACGGGCGTTGTTCAGGGAGTGGGTTTTCGTTTCTTCGTGTGTCGCGTGGCGCGGCAGCTGGGTCTCGTCGGGTACGTGCGCAATCGCCCCGACGGGAACGTGGAGCTCGAGGCGGAAGGAGAATTCTCCGACGTATCCGCCCTGATCGATGCTGTCGGCAAGGGGCCGTCAGGCGCTTGTGTACGGAAAACAACGGTACAGGCACAACCGGTTCAGGGATCCGAATCCGAATTTGAGATACGATGGTAGGGAGCGGGGTGTATCGTGGATCTATTGAGATATATTCGTGAAGTACCCGATTTTCCGAAACCGGGCATCCTGTTCAAGGATATCACGACGCTATTGAAGGAACCAGCGGCGCTCGACGCCGTCGTTCGACAGCTTGCGGACCCGTACCGGAATGCGGGCGTGTCACTTGTGGCCGGGATCGAGTCCAGGGGGTTCATCCTCGGGGCGGCCGTGGCCCGGGATCTGGGTGCGGGATTCGTGCCCATTCGAAAATCCGGAAAGTTGCCCGCAGAGACGGCTTCGGTGAGTTATGAACTTGAATACGGCGCCGACAGCATTGAAATTCATACCGACGCGATCGTTCCCGGTCAGCGCGTACTCCTCCTGGACGATCTGCTGGCGACCGGCGGCACCATGGAGGCCGCGGTCAGACTCGTGAAGGGACTCCGCGCCCGGGTTGTGGGTATCGCATTTCTGATCGAATTGACCGCGCTCGACGGGCGCTCCAGATTGCCGGGGGAAAACGTGATGGCGCTGGTTGCCGGTTAACCTCGGGAAGCGACTTGCGGGCATACGTCCGCCGGCAACTCGCCGCTGATATCTTACGCTGTTCGAAACGAAAAAATCGCCGATAGTGCCCGCCTTTCCGGTCTATGCCCCTGTAGCTCAGAGGATAGAGTAGCGGATTCCTAATCCGTTGGTCGCAGGTTCGAGTCCTGCCAGGGGCATTGTATACATTCGGAACGGGCGCGGGCGTCCGCCCCGCAGACAGGATATCATCGGGTCAAACCTCATGGGACGTTGCGTTTCCGTGCCCCGCAGGCCCGAATAAACGAACTTCAATCGCTCCGTCCGGCGTCGGTTGCAGCGTCGAATTCCACCCCTGAGCCATTCGACGGGCGCGCCGAACCGCGTTTCACGTGGGCATTACATTTTTCACCTGGACTTGGCCGTTGTGGGCTTTCAGATCAACGAGGCGTTGCTGTTACATTACCCACGTGAACACGTGTTCGGGTTCTTTTCCGACGCCGGAAATCTGGACCGGCTCACTCCGCCATGGCTCGGGTTTTCAATAAGGAGCAAGCTGCCGATCGAATTGGCACAGGGGACGGTCATCAGATACGGGATCAGGATTCGGGGCGTGCCCATGAATTGGGAAAGCGAGATTACCGATTGGCGGCCGCCGTTCGAATTCTGCGACGTCCAGCGGAAGGGGCCGTACCGTTACTGGATCCATCGGCATATATTCGAAGAAGCGCAAGGCGGCACCTTGGTGACCGACAGGGTCGATTACGCCGTATACGGGGGCGCACTGGTGAATCGTCTGTTCGTAGCACGCGACCTGATGAAGATTTTCGAGTACCGAAAGGCGAAGCTGATCGAGCAGTTTCCCTGAGACACATACGCGCGCGTACGGTCCGGAAAAACAGCCCGGGATGAACGCCGGCGCGGCCGCGGGACGAATGCAGAAAATGGCGCGAATCAGGTCGGTCAGAGCAATTCAGCCGGCATCAGCCGGGAGCCCGAACGACTGGCGGACATCGATGGGTCAGATCGCGGTCGGCGTTCAGACGGACGACGGTTTGACGGGCTATGGCGCCGGCGGCGGGGGTGCGGCGGGCGTTCACGTTGTTGAGACCGAACTTCGCAGGATTCTGGTCGGCAGCGACGCGTCCCGGGTCGAAGATCTGTGGGACGAAATGTATCGGGCGACAAGGCCCTTCGGGCGCAAGGGCATCGCGGTGATGGCCATCAGCGGCGTGGACCTTGCGCTGTGGGATTTGAGAGGAAAACGCGAAGCCAAGCCGGTCGTTGAACTGATTTCCGGCGTCAGCGCGCCTGCCAGGACAGTTCCCTGCTACATGACGGGCTTCTCGATCGACGAGATTATCCGTAACGGCGCCAGGGGGTTTCGAGCGCTCAAGTTTCACGCCGGGTTCGTCCGGAATCAGAACGTCGCCGACGTCGCCGCACCGATTCGACGCGTACGGGACGCCCTCGGACCCGATGTATGCCTGATGGCGGACGCGGCGATGAATCTGGACGTTGAATCGGCGCTGCGACTGGCAGACGCCCTGCAGGGATGCAAACTTGAATGGCTCGAGGAACCGCTTCCGCCGGAGGATCTGGAAGGGTATCGGAAACTGCGCGATCAGAGTCCGATACCCATCGCGGGCGGAGAGCATGAATTCACGGCAGACGGTTTTGACGTTCTGATGAGGGAACGTCTGCACGCAATCGTACAACCGGACGCCACGTGGTGCGGCGGCCTTACGGAATTGCTGAAGATCTATGAAATGGGCGAAAAATACGGGATTCGGGTCTGTCCGCATCGTGGCAGCGAAATCTGGGCGCTGCACGCGATCTCGTCCCTGGATCCCCATCCGTTGGCCGAGTCGGGAAGACCGTGGATTGACTGGGTGAACGGGCAACCCGAAATCTCAGGTGGCAGTGTCTCTATCGGCAACGCACCCGGCTTCGGGGTGCGGCTTCCCGTTCCTGGTGGGCAAAAGGGTTGACATCGAAGCGGGAATGCCATACTATTTGGTGGCGTTGCCGGCTCTGATTGGACGCGCTTTCGTGAGTGCAGGGGACATGCTCAACTCGCGGCCGGGACGCCCCGTGGGCGCATCCCCCCATGTTCCGAGATTTCGGGAGAGACGTGATGTCTCCTGACCGTGACGAATATCTGGAAGACGATCGGATATTGGCGCTTCTCGAAGATCCGGTCGATGCCGAGGCGTTTACGAACCTGATGGAACACGCGCACCAGAGGGGCATGAGCGCCGCGGATTTTGTCCGCGAAGTACCGGAACGCACGTCCCGAAAGGCCATTCGGAGGCTGTGCCTGAAAGACAGGAAACGAACGTTGCGCGCAAGATTGTCGTCCTTCGCCCGGAATCTGTGGGCGCGCCCCGCCGAGGATCCGGAGACCGGATACATACAGACACTCTACCCGCCACGAGACGGGCCGCCGATGCCCGGCGGAAACGGACAGAAGCCCAAACAATGACGCGGGAAAAGCGACAGGCGCTGCAGGTGCATATTCACGAATTGGAAGAACTGGTCGAAGCCATGCTTGTACATGCGCGGTCCGGAAATCAGGAGGCCAGAGAACGGCTGGTTCACGTGCATCGAGAGGTGATGAATAAACGGCATCGTCTAAAGGATCTGTCCAGGCAGGACGGCTGAGGCAGGGATTCATCAGGCGGAATATGGCGGGTGGGCTCACGGGCCAATCCGGGAGGTATACCCCATGTTTCGCTCTTTTTATATGAGGGTCGGAAGTGCGTGTACTTGCGGTTGACTACGGCACGAGGCGCGTGGGCATGGCCGTTTCAGACGAACTCGGTGTGGTCGCGCGTGGGTTGCCAACGGTGAATGCGGGCGCACGGAACTCGGCGGTGCAATCGGTCGCGAAGGCGGCCTCAGACGTCGGAGCGGCCGCGCTGCTCGTCGGTCTGCCGCTCAATATGGACGGGAGCCGGGGGCCGATGGCTGAAGCTGCCGAAGCGTTCGCCTCCGAACTGAATCGAATAACGGGCTTGCCCGTTCGGCTCTGGGACGAGCGGCTGACCACGGTTGCCGCGCGTCGTGCGATCCGCGAGACAGGGTCGAGGCAGGGGGGAAAAAAGGGCACGGTGGATCGAATGGCGGCGGTCCTGCTGCTGAATAACTATCTGCAAGCGCAGGATTCAGAGATAACCTGACACAATTCAATGGGAGAAACAACGTGGTGCCGGTCGGTCCGGACGGCCGTCGATCCTGGATGTCTCACAACCTCGGATCGGCGATCGTCCGTTCAATTATCGCGCTCGCGTGCATTGGCGCCGTGGGCTTCGTACTGCTGGTCCTGACTTTGAACCGGCCCACGGGGTGGGGACCTGGAGACGTCGTCATTCAGAAGGGCATGTCGGTCGAACAAATCGGCGGGTTTTTGCATAAGGAGGGCGTCATCAGGAGTCCGCGGCTGTTCATTCTGTTTTCCCTCGTCAACCGTAACAGCAGAAACCTCAAAGCCGGAATTCACCATTTCCCGGACGGCATGGACACCTGGGAAATCTTGCAGGAGCTTACGGTGTCCAAAGCCGAATTCCACGAGGTGACCATACCGGAAGGGAGGACACTCCTCCAGACGCTAAAGCGCCTTGCGGCAACAGCAGACCTCGACGAGCGCGAGTTAAGGCGAATCGCAACCGACCCCGGGTTCTGTCGCCGGCTGGGTGTCGATGCGGACAATCTCGAGGGCTACCTCTTTCCCGAAACCTATCGGCTTTCGCCGACGATGGACGAAGAACAGGTCATCCGGATGCTGATCGCGCAGTTCTTCGCGGTCTTCAACGGAAGACTGAATGAGCGCGCGCAGGAAATCGGAATGTCGGTGCATGAAGTTGTCACGCTGGCCTCAATTATCGAAGGCGAGGCACAACTGGATGCAGAACGATCGACAATCTCGGCGGTGTATCACAACCGGCTCAAGCAAGGGATGTACCTCCAGGCCGACCCCACGATTCAATACGCCATCGAAGGGGGCCCGCGCAGGTTGTTTTACAGAGATTACAAGATTGACTCCCCCTACAATACCTATCGGCACAGAGGGCTTCCGCCGGGCCCCGTAATGAATCCGGGGGCGGCGTCGCTGACGGCGGCGCTGTTCCCGGCGAACGTGGACTACCTCTATTTTGTGGCGAGAGGCGACGGATCGCACGTGTTCAGCAGGACCTCCCGGGAACACGACCAGGCGAAGCACAAGACAAGGCGCGCCAGAAGACGCAATTGGAAGCGGTTAGAGACGCCTTGAAACAGGAAAGCAAGGGTATGCAAGCCATTCTGGAGGGGTTGAACGAACAGCAGAAAGAAGCGGTGAGCGTGGTGGATCGCCCGGTTCTCGTCCTGGCGGGGGCCGGGTCCGGAAAAACGCGCGTGCTGACCCACCGACTTGCGTACCTGATCGAGGTCTGCGGCGTGAGCCCGGGCGCAATCGTGGCCATGACGTTCACCAACAAAGCAGCGGGGGAGATGAACGGCCGCGTCGAGGAACTGTTGAACCGAAACACCCGGAGCATGTGGCTCGGAACCTTCCACTCCCTGTGCGCGCGCATTTTGAGGAGGGAGTCCGCGGCGGCAGGCCTCGACGCCGATTTCTCCATCTACGATGCCGACGATCAGCTTGCGCTGATGCGGCAGGTACTCCGGGATCAGGAGATCTCGGAGCGGCAGTTCCCACCACGGCAGGTTCGGGCGCGCATCAGTTCCGAGAAAAGCCGGATGGTCGATCCGGCTGCCTTTGCGAAGCGTGCGGGGAACTATTACGAGCAACAGGTCGCCCGGATATATCGGCAGTACCAATCGGCCCTGCAACGGAACAATGCAGTAGATTTCGACGATCTGCTCATGCTGACGGTAAAGGTTTTCAGGGAAGTTCCGGAGGTCCTGGCAAAGTACCAGGAACGGTTCACGCACGTCTTGATCGACGAGTACCAGGATACCAACCGGCCGCAATACCTTTTCGCGCGTCTGCTTGCGGAAGGACACGGACGCATCTTCGTGGTCGGGGACGACGACCAGAGCATTTATGGGTGGCGCGGCGCGGACCTGGGGAATATCCTGAATTTCGAGAAGGATTTTCCCGATGCGTATGTCATCCGCCTCGAACAGAACTATCGTTCGTCTCAGGTGATTCTGGATGCGGGAAACGCGGTGATTCGCAACAACGTCGGACGCAAGGGGAAGAAACTCTGGACGGATCGTGACGGCGGGGATCTGATTCAGGTTTCGAGTTGCGCGGATGAATCGGACGAGGCCCGATGGATCGCTCATGAATTGAAGCGTCTGAGAACGCAATACAGCTACAATCAGGTCGCTGTATTGTATCGTACGAACGCGCAGTCCCGCGCGCTGGAAGACGGACTGAGGTTCCAGGCGATCCCGTATGTGATCGTGGGCGGCGTTCGCTTTTACGATCGACTGGAAGTCAAGGACGTGCTTGCGTACCTGAGGCTGATCGTGAATCCCGGTGACTCAATCAGCTTCTACCGGATAGTCAATACCCCGCGCCGCGGGATCGGCCGAACCTCACTTGAAAAGCTTGAGTCCTTTGCAACGGGCGAGGGCATGACGCCTTATGAGGCATTGTCTCACGCCAACAGCGTTGACGGCCTCACCGCCCGCGCGAGACGTGCGATGAGTGAGTTTCACGGCCTGATCGATGGATTCCGGCGCCGTCTGGAGGAAGAGCCCGCCCACCTGCTTGCAGCCCGCGTCGTCCGGGAAACCGGATATCTGCAGACACTGGATGACTTGACGCCGGCCGAGAATGTCTCCCGCACGGAGAATGTGCAGGAACTGCTGGCGGCCATCGAGGAATTCGCACAGCGATCCGACGTGCCTTCATTATCGGCATTTCTGCGGGAAGTCGCGCTGATCACCGACGTCGACCAGTGGCGCGACGAGGCCGAGGCCGTGACGTTGATGACGCTGCACAGCGCCAAGGGCCTCGAGTTTCCCGCGGTCTTCATTGCGGGCCTGGAAGAGGGCCTGTTCCCTATCCTCAGGGATCAGGACGATCCGGTTGCCGAAGCGGCGGCCGTGGAGGAGGAGCGGCGGTTGTTCTACGTGGGGGTGACGCGGGCGCAGGACCGGCTCCACCTGACCCATGCCGCTCACCGCCGGCGGTACGGTGGCTCACCGGTCAATGCCGAATCCAGATTCCTGCGGGAGATTCCCGGCAATCTGATCGATCGCGGCCTTGCCTTCAAGAAGGACGTTTCTCCGCCCGACAGCGTGGAAAAAACCACCGCCGGCGCTCCCGTTCCAAGGAGAGCGGGCGCCGCCGTTCGAAAGGATCCTCCAACATCCGAGCCGATGAGCAAGTCGAATGACGGCGAACCGTTCCCGATGGAAGCGGGTACCGCCATTATCCATCCTACGTTGGGGCGGGGGCGTATTCTGGATCGGACCGGAAGCGGTCCTGATACGAAACTCACGGTAACCTTTCAGAATGGTTCCACGAAAAAGCTGGTTGTCCGTTTTGCCCGTCTTCGACCCGGGTGATCCGAAGCCGTACGAACATCCGGCTGTTCGCCTCCATCGCCAGAATCCTCTTGATTTCGAGGTAAATTTGCCACATATTACAATCGCAGTGAAGGCCGGATATAACGCCATTCCATTTCCATGGGATTGTTGATGTCGGTTACGCTGGAAGACGTCCGAAAGGTGGCGCAACTTGCACGGCTGAGGTTCGACAGGGAAGAGGAAAAACGGCTGGTTGTCGACCTGAATCAAATGCTGGATTATGCGACCGCCCTCGAAAATCTGAATACCTGCGGCGTTTCGCCCACGTCGCACGTACTGCCTGTAAACAACGTGTTTCGAGAGGATATTCCCGTTCCCTGTCTTTCACAGACGGAGGCCCTGTCGAATGCGCCCAGTTCCGGCCACGGCCATTTCAGGGTTCCCAAAGTTATCGACTGACTCCCGGCGGTGGTTATATCTACACCGCCGTTTTTTGTAATGTGTGTGGAGGAGCGGATGGTCAAGCGGAGTGATTACAACGGCCCCAAATACATCGTCGTCGCCGGCGGTGTGATGAGCGGCGTAGGCAAGGGACTTGCCACGGCGTCCATCGGCAAAATCCTGCAGCAGCATGGATACAAGGCGACAGCGATAAAGATCGATCCCTATCTCAATTATGACGCAGGCACCTTGCGTCCGACCGAGCACGGCGAAGTGTGGGTAACGGACGACGGCGGCGAAATCGACCTGGACCTCGGGAACTACGAGAGATTCCTGGGGCTCGATCTTCCGAGGACGAACAACCTGACCACGGGCCAGATCTACCATACCGTTATCGAGCGGGAACGCCGCGGAGAGTATCTGGGCAAGACCGTTCAGCCGATTCCACATATCACCGATGAGATCAAGCAGCGAATTACCGATTCGGCGAACGGGTTCGACATCGCGCTGGTAGAAATCGGCGGCACCATTGGCGACGACGAGAATCGGCCCTTTTTGTTTGCAATGAAAAGCCTGGAACGGGAGGTGGGCGAGGAAAACGTCATATACGTGCTGGTTACCTATCTTCCGGTGCCCGGTCACGTGGGCGAGATGAAAACCAAGCCCACTCAGCATGCGATCCGGTCCTTGAGCGAAAACGGCATATTCGCGGACTTCATCATCTGCCGCGCGGTTGAAGCGCTCGACGACGTGAGGAAGCGAAAAATCGAGATTTCGGCGAATATCTCGGCGGACCGGATTATCTCTGCACCCGACGTGGACAGCATCTACCAGGTTCCGCTGGAATATGAAAAGGACCGGCTGGGCGAGAAAATCCTGGATGAGTTCGGCCTGTCTCCCAGGAAGACCCCGGACTGGGAGCGATGGTGTGAGTTGCTAAAGATGATTCGCGTACCGACGGAACGGGTGCGCGTGGCGATGGTAGGCAAATATGTCGGGATAGGGGATTATGAATTTCAGGATTCCTATATCTCCGTCAACCAATCCCTCGAACACGCGGGCGCCCTGCTTGACACCAAGGTGGAAATCGACTGGATAGATTCCAACCGCCTGGAACGTCACGATGTTGGCGAGGTGCTCGCCGGATATCACGGCATTATTGTGCCCGGTGCGTTTGGAGAGGGTGGGGCCGAAGGCGCCATCAACGCCGTCCGTTACGCCAGGGAAAACCAGGTGCCCTTCCTGGGGCTTTGTTACGGCCTGCAGATGGTCGTGGTGGAATACGCGCGCCACGTGGCCGGATTGAACGACGCGAATTCCGTTGAAATGGATCCCGATTCGCCGCACGCAGTCATCGACATTCAATATGCGCAGCGGCAGATCATCGAAGAAAACCGATACGGCGGCACCATGAGGCTGGGAGGGTACGCGGCCGTATTGCGGCGGGAATCCCGGGTACTCGACCTTTACGAGCGAACGGGAAGGCTGGAGGAGGATTCGTGGCGGATCCGGCAACTGTGCGAGCGCCCCGATCAGATGTTCCGGTGCGGCGTGATCCTCCCCAGCGAGAAAGCGGTGGTTGAGCGGCATCGGCACCGGTATGAAGTTGCGCCCAAATACGTGGACCTGCTTGAGGAATACGGGCTGTTCTTTTCGGGATTTCACCGCAGGGAGGACGGCACCAAGCTAATGGAGTTCGCGGAACTGCCCGATCATCCGTTTTTTGTATCAACCCAGGCGCATCCCGAGTTCAAGTCGCGTCTGGAACGCCCTGCGCCGCTGTTCTATGGACTGATCAACGCGTCCATCCGCTATTCCGGAACGGACCGGGAGGAGTCCGTGCAAATCGAGATCGAGACATGAAATCCGGCCGGATATCCCCGGTCCCAAACGGGATATGCCTGATTGTCGCTTTGATGGCGGGCTGTTCGCCGTCTTCCCGGCATTCATCTTCACACGAAATCTCCAAACCGCCGGATCAGGAGGCCTGGGGATGGAACACGGTGGTCACCCGAAACGGCAGAAAGCGCGCCGAGGTGACGGCCGGTCATTTCCGGAAATACGATCGCACTTCAATGGCCCTCCTCGACAGCGGGGTGGCGGTTTCCTTTTACGACGGGACCGGGCGGAACAGAGTGTCGGTATTGACCGCGCTGCAGGCGGAGATTCACGAAGCGTCCGGTGAATTGGTGGCCATGGGCGAGGTCGACGTCGTCGCCAGCAATGGAACCAGGCTGGAAACCGATACGCTGCGCTGGAACCGTGAAACGGATCGCATCAACGGACACGGGAGGATGACCCTCAGGCGTCCTGACGGAGAAGAGACCGGGATTGGATTCGAGGCGTCATCCGATCTGACATGGTGGAAAATGCACCAGGTCTCTACGCGCCTGGGCGGGTCAGATTCCCTCCGGTAACTGCTCGTCCGTCCGCTCATCGTCCCCTTCCCCTCCTTCTCTATGCGCTTCTCCGTTTATTTTTTTTTTCATTTCCTCGCCACGGCCTTCCCTGCACACGCGACAGAGCTGATTCGTGCCGATCGCAGTGAAACCATACTGCGTGATTCCGGTGTTTTGCGGATTGAAGCGGGCAACGTGTCGTATCGGCAAACGGAACGGCTGCTCAGCGTCAATGCAGATTCCGCACGTCTGTGGATTCCTGACAAGGGGTTGTCGGAAGCGAAATTTTTCGGTCGGGTCGTTTACCGGGATTCAGTGAGACAACTGGACGCCGCCAACCTGACGTACCTTCCCCGCACGGACGTGGCAACCTTTTCGGGTAAGGTGAGGGTCACCGAAAACAACCGCCTCCTGACGGCACGGCGGGTGGCATACCACAAGAGTGAGCATCGGATGGATGCCGAGGGCGGGGTGACGTTGAATTACGGCCGGCAGGGGATTCTTCTGCGCGCACCGGAAATGACGTATCACGTGTTGGCGGATTCGGGCTCCGGCATAGGCGGCGTTCAAGCCGTATGTACACCGGATACATCGGGCGATTCCCTGACCGTTCGGGCGGATTCGATGGTTTTCGCCAACCAGGGTGACCGCATCGAGTTTCGGGGCCGGGTTGGAGTGGAACACGCCGGAATGGTGGCGTTTGCGCCGCGCGGCCGCTATTTCAGAGCGTCGGACCGGCTGGAACTGGACGGAGGGACATCCGCTGTCTGGATTCAGCATAGTGAAGCTCGGGCCGATTCCGCGACATTGAACGGCGAGCGGATGCACGTTCACGGCGCCGGCGGGAATACGCTGGATGAAATAGTACTGGTTGGCGACTCGCGGCTGCGGATGGAATCCGCACAGCCGGAGCGTGACGGAACGCAAACGGTTAACGGAGACTCGGTTGTGCTGGGCATGGATGGGGGAAGGATCGCCGTCATCGATGCATCAGGCGAGGCGTCGGCGATGGTGACGGCGCGAAATGGCGCCACCGTGGACCTTAAGGGTCAACAGATTTCCATGGACTTTCTGAATGGGGTTCTCGACAGCCTGACGGTTCAGGGGATCGGCAACGGGATCTACGTCTCATCTGACAGCACGACCGTAAGTCGGATTTCCGGCGGCACGATCGCTTTCGGATTCGACCAGGGCGCCGTACGAAAAGTCGCGATCATTGAATCCGCCCGATGTACGCACCGTTCGGAAACCGATAAAACCGGAGACATCCAGCTCTCGGGAGATCGGGTGAACCTGGTCTTCGACGGCGACAGGCTAACCGATGTTCGAGCCGAAGGCGGGGTTCGAGGCCGATACAGGCCGGTTGAAGCCGGAGAGGCGCCGTGATCCTTAGCGCTCGAAACCTTGTGAAGTCATACCAGCGCCATCGGGTTGTCGATGGCGTCGGCGTCGAGGTGAATCCCGGAGAGGTCGTGGGTCTTCTGGGCCCGAACGGGGCCGGGAAAACCACCACTTTTCACCTGATTGTGGGTCTGGTACCGTGCAACCAGGGGGAGATCTTCCTCGGCAACGAGGAAATAACCGGCCTGCCGATGTACATACGGGCGCGAAAGGGCATCGGTTATCTCGCCCAGGAACCCTCTGTCTTCCGAAAACTCTCCGTGAGGCAGAACATCCTCGCGGTGCTGGAAACACTTCACCTGACGCACGCAGAACGGGAATGCCGCCTCGAAGAACTCCTTCACGAACTGGGACTCTCCAGTCTCGCGGATCGCAGGGCGGACCGGCTCTCGGGCGGCGAAGCCCGCAGACTGGAGATTACCCGCGCTCTCGCCCGGCGTCCCAGATTCCTGCTGCTGGATGAACCGTTCGCCGGTATCGATCCGAAGGCGGTCGAAGATATCCACGCAATCATCCAGACGCTGAAAAGCCGGCGCATCGGACTTCTGATCACCGATCACAATGTGCGCGAAACCCTTGCAATCACCGACAGGTCCTATATACTCTCCAGCGGCAGGATTCTTACCTCCGGCAGCCCGGTCGCATTGGCGGAGAACCCGGAGGTACGGCGCGTATACCTCGGGGACAGGTTTCGATTGGACTGACCGAAAAATGGGATTGTCAGGAGATCAGATTTTCCTTATTATTTGGTCACGCAACCAACGGGCGTCGGATTGAATATCGAACAGGCAAACCGGCACGGCCAGGCGAGTGTTGCAATTTGCAACACTTTGATAATACAGATCTTAAACGACTTTTCATCAGGGATCCTGAGATACCTATGATTCAACTGACCCAGACCGTTTCTCTCCAACAGAAGCTGGCGCCCCAACTCATTCAATCCTTGCGGCTTCTGCAGATGCCCTCGCTGGAATTGGAACAATTGATTCAGCAGGAACTGCAGACGAATCCGCTTCTGGAAATCTCCGAAGAGACCGGTCGCGACGACGAGGAATGGGACCTGGAGTCGGGTCGTTCGGATGCGGAAGACATCGACACCGGCAGAAAGGACCCGGACGACGGAGACCCCCCGGAGCTGGAATTCGGCGACGCGGCAATGGCCGACGGCCGGTTCGATGAAAACCAGTGGAACGAACTCCTGAACGACGCCGGATATACCGCGCCCCGACAGGAGTTCGACCCCAATACCGAAGATTGGGAGTACGACGGCGCGGGGCAGCAGTCATTGGAAGCGGAACTGCGAGCCCAGCTCTCCCTTACCGACCTGGACGATGAAGAACGACAGATCGGCGAGTACATCATCGGCAATATCGACGAAGATGGATTTCTGCAGGCACAAGTCGGGGACGTTGCCAACGTGCTCGGCGAAGAGCCGGGGACCGTGGTACGGATTCTGGATGTAATACAGAGCTTCGATCCACCTGGGGTTGGTGCACGGAATCTCCAGGAATGCCTGGCGATCCAGCTCCGCGAGCAGGGACTGGAGGATTCGCTCGCGATGCGGATCGTGTGCGACCTCTGGGACGACCTGGTCAACCGCCGATACATGAAGATAGGCAGGTCACTTGGGGCGGACCGGGCGGCAATTGCCCACGCCGAAGGCGTGATCTCCGGCCTGAATCCCAAGCCGATGATCTACAGGGAAGGCCGTATCAATCACAATCTGGTTGTACCCGACCTCGAGGTTCAGAAGGTCGGCGACGAGTATGTGGTGTCTCTGATCGACCGCTCTCTGCCCACCCTGCGGGTCAGCCCGGTATACAGGACACTGTTGAGCAAGTCGGGCAAACCGGGGAGCCAGGCCAGGAAATTCGTGGTGGATCGCCTGAATTCGGCCCGCTGGTTCATCAGCGCCATCAACCAGCGCCGTACCACCATGCTCAAGGTGATGCGGTGCATTGTCGACAACCAACGCGCATTCTTCGACAAGGGCGTCGGATTCCTTAAGCCCATGGTCCTGCAGGAGGTTGCCGACCGGGTCGACATGCACGTTTCGACGATCAGCCGCGTCAGCAACGGGAAATACGTACAGACGCCACACGGTGTATTCGAATTGAAGTACTTTTTCGACGGCGGGTTGTCGCGCAACAACGGCGAAGACATTGCCGCGCGCAGCGTAAAACAGAAGATTGCCAGGTTTATTGCTGAGGAGAACACCAGCAGGCCCTTGAGCGATCAGAAAATCGCCAACCTGCTCAAGGACGACGGTATCGCTATTGCCCGCCGCACTGTTGCCAAGTACAGAGATCAGCTGAAGATCAATCCGGCCAGGTACAGAAAGTCTATCTGAAAACGGGAAGGCAGCCAGCACCGGAATAAGAAAACCGGCGGTTCCTGGAGCGCATGCGGATAGTCGCTCCGGTCCCGCCGGTTTTTTTTCTGTGTACGGCTTGTCAACGCCGCCCGGAGTTACGGCATTTAACCGCCGGATTGAACGGCGCTGATTTCGTCCTTTGAAATCTTGTGGACGCTCTTGGGATTGAAGGTCTGCCGTGTTCCCGTCCGAAGCGCAACTTCGATTCTTCCTCCTGTCAAAACGAAAAACTGGAGCAGGAACCCACCGCCCTGCATCGACTCGACCTGGCATTCGTCAGAGTCCATGCTGCGAACCCATTCAGGAAGCCGCGCCGCGAATCGGGCATCGGCGCAAACGGTTTCCGGCAGTGCCATGACCAGCGCACCGGGTGACTGGCCGAGGGCCTCACCGATGGTCCTTCGGATCCGTGCCAGATAGGGAATCACCTTCCCCGCATAATCGAAATCGTCTTCCGCGCCGCGCCCGGGCGGAACGATGCCCCACGTCATATGGTGGATGAAAGGATTGCCGTGACCCTGGGCGAGCATGTGGTCACGGGCCGCCTCATCCACGGGATGAACGACCGCGACGTAGTCAAACCAGCCCATTCCACGGGCGGGGCTGTCCTCGGGGAGTCCCGACGGCACGTTTATGTAGTCGTGCCCGTCCACCGGCGACGGATAGCAACGGGTGTCCCAGCCGGAAACATAACCGATACGCTTCAAACGGCCGGCAACGAGGTGCGGGGGATCGACGAATATGGCCGCGTGGTCAGGATTCGGCAACAACGGGACGCCGGCGGCTGAGATTTTTCGAGCGACATCGAGGGCCTCACACAGCCGCTCCGGCGCATTGGAGATACCGAGTTGCTCGTTGAAATCGTCAGGCAGGATCACGTCACCGGGCATCTTTCTCTCCTTTAGTGTTCTGTCCCGAAAATAAGTTGCCTGAATTCGGCCGTCGAGTCGCCCGGCCCGCATCCTTCGACAGGCTCCGGACCCAGCGTCTGCCTGCCGCCTGCCTGCGCCGCTACGCTTCCCGCGGCAGGCAGGTGCTTCGCTTGGCCTGTCTGCCGTTCCAACGGGACAGGCAGGCGCAGGCAGGCAACGCCGTATTTCGGTCACGAGGGCCGGACGCAGCCCGGATGCATTCTTTCGACGGGCCGTTTGCGAAGGGACGGCCGCGATCATCCAGGAGTTGCCGATCAAGGAAAACAGACGACGGGCTTTGACAGGAAACACGGGCGCCACCGGCGTGTAAAATTGCCTGATGCCGGCGCGGTGTCAAGCGGATTCCGGTTTGGGGAGGCGAAAGGGCATCGATCTGACGGCAGTCATTCGCGCATCGGACGCATCTGCGCGAAGATCCGTTGAACCAATAATTGGTACACGGGGCGGCAGCCTCGCGGAAACACCTCCACGACCGTGAAACCGGTCGTGTTTTTTTGGTTCGCAGGCAAGTTTTCAAATTCGGGATCCATTCTGAAAACTCTATTCAAACCAAAACGGAATGCGTCCGCGGTTCTCCGATTGCAACCCTTTGATAAATTTTCATTTACGTTCGGTCATTAAAACTGGCACAGTGATTGCAACCCACTGATTTGCGTGTCGGTACGTACGGAAGGAGAATCGCGTGAAACAGGTCTTTTTTCTCATTGTCGTGTTTCAGTTCCTGGGACAGAGCGCGTTGCGGGCCGGGATAATCGCGACGCCGGATACGCTTCGCTTCGGCCCAACGCGCACGGGGACTTCCGTCATGGACAGTGTCGTTGTGGTGAACAGAGGGCAGGCCGACCTGGCATTTTCCTCCGTGGACATTGACGGGACTGCCTTCCACTTGCCGGACGGTCTCCATTACGACGAAGGCGTAACGCTGCCGCCCGAACAAGGCATTGGCGTGAAGGTCCGGTTTGCACCAGAGGACCAGGCTGACTATTCCTCAACTCTGACCATCGGGATCGGCAGCGGCGTCCTGAGTATAACCCTGGAGGGCGAAGGCGTTCGCGAAGTCGTTGTTATTCAGGAGGTTCTTGCCGACCCCCCGGCAGACGCGGACGGTGACGCCAACAGGGACGGGACTCGCCACTCCGCTCAGGACGAATTCGTGGAACTGCTCAACATCGGATTCAGGACGGTCGAGTTGAGTGGATGGCAACTGACCGACGCGGGGACTGCGCCGGCGTCGAGGTTTACGTTTCCGGATAACACCGAGTTGGGACCCGGCGAGCGTGTGGTGTTGTTCGGGGGTGGCTCACCCACGGGTTTTTCGGGATCCGTGTTCGCGGATGACGGATCGATTGGCGGCGGTCTGAGAAACGGGGGCGACTCGGTTTTCCTGATCGATCCAACGGCGCCGGATACCATTGCGTCCGCGGCCTATGGTTCCGAAGGAAACAAGAATCAATCGCTGGTGCGCCAACCGGAAGGAAGGGGTCCATTTGTTCTCCATAGTGCATTTCCCGGTGACGGCGCATTGTTCTCGCCGGGCCGGGCGCGATCGGTCACTGAGCCGGCGGAAGTCGCACCCGGCGATACCTCCGCGGCCCCCATCGGCAAAGACACCGGGCAAGCGCCTGTTCCATCCGGAAGCGCGGGGGCGCGCGTTGTGATTGATGAAATCCTGGCGGACCCGGCTGCCGGTCCGCCGGGCGACGCCAACCGGGACGGTGTCAGAGACGGCAAGGCGGACGAGTTTGTGGAAATCTGGAATGTTGACTCGAAGCCGGTGACAATAGGCGGCTGGTGGCTAAGCGACGACGACGTGGGGACCAACGGGCGGTTTTATTTTCCCGAAGGCCTGGTACTTGAACCTGGAATGCGCGCGGTATTGTTTGGCGGCGGAAATCCGCGAGATCTGCCCGGTCCCGTATTTGTGGACGACGGCAGCATTGGAAACGGGTTAACCAATAAAGGAGATCTGGTGCTGTTGGTCGATCCGGTCTCCGATGATACGGTGGCAGTTGCCCGGTTCCAGGTAGCAGGAGACCTGAACCGATCCGTAGTAAGATTCGCGGAGGGGGTTTACGTTCCACATCCCGACCTGCCGGGTGGCGGGGGCATTTCGCCCGGTCTGCCGCACCCGAGACCCGCGCCTCCGGGTGGATCCGAACGATCTCTCCGACCCGAGTTTCTGGATGCACCGCCATCCTGGTGTCGGGTTGGCGCCCTCTGTCGGTTCGCGCCCAGAATCCGCAATCTGAACGGCGGATTTGTGCATCTGGAAACCCGCGCGCAGGGCGTTGTGTGGGATCGATTCACGGGTGAGATACGATGGCGGCCGGATAAGGAAGGGCGTTTTCGTTTCTGGCAGACCGCGGTCAGTGGCTCGGGGGCGAAGACCGTCAGGCAGTTTGACGTGCGGGTCGAACCCCGGCCGCAGATTGCAATTGTCGAAATTCTGGCCGACCCTCCGCCGGGTCCGGCCGGAGACGTGAATCGGGACGGGACCCGGGACAGCCAGGCGGATGAATTCGTGGAGATCCAGAATAGAGGGCCGGCTCCGGTCTGGATTACAGACTGGCGGCTGAGCGACGACGATGTCTCGTCACGCCGGCAATTCAGGTTTCCAGAATTCTCGAGACTTCATCCTGGCGAACGCGCCGTCCTGTTCGGGGGAGGTCGACCTGAAGGATTCGAGGGCCAGGTTTTCGTGGACGACGGCAGTATCGGCAACGGATTGACCAACACGGCGGACGTGATCCTGCTGATAGATCCCGTGTTGAACGATACACTCGCCAGGGCAACCTATAACACTGAAGATGATATTGACCAGTCTCTGGTGTGGGACGGGGACGGCTGGGTCCCCCACCGGACACCTCCGGGAAAAGGGGCTTATTCACCGGGATTGCCGTCTGAATCGGGGATGGTGTTCGCGGAAAACGACGAAAACCGGCAAACCGGCGGAACAGACAGCGACGGTGCAGGGCCGAATGCCGGAGACGCAGGACCTGACGATCCGTCGGGGCCGGCAGCGGTTATCATCAGCGAAATACTCGCGAACCCCGCCTCCGGTACCGGCGGCGACGCCAACGCCGATGGAGAACGTCACGGATATCGGGATGAATTCGTCGAACTGTGGAACCCGGGGCCCGACACAGCCCGCCTCGAAGGATGCAGGCTTGGGGACGACGATACCCCGTGGAACCGTATGTTTGGATTTCCCGCTGGTACGATGCTTCCGCCGGAAGGGTTCCTGGTTCTCTTTGGCGGTGGAACGCTCAAGAATTTCACGGGGGCCGCATTTGCGGATGACGGTCGGATCGGCGACGGCCTCTCGAATTCGGGCGATACCGTCTTCTTTCTGTCACCCGACGGCGAGGACACGCTGGACGCGGTCAGCTTTGGGAGCGCTCCCTCCGGAACCTCGCTGGTGCGCCACGAGGATGCCACGCTCCATCGTCACGATCTTCTGCCGTACACCGGATTGATCTCGCCGGGCCGAGCTGCCCCGTTGCTGGTCGCCATTCGCGTCGTGCCTGACACGATTGGCATGGAACCCGGGTCCGTCCGCACCGTCGCCGCGAACGGATTATTCGATTCAGAAGACCTGGTGGATGTAACGGACGAACTGACCTGGATCGTGGAGGACTCCACCGTAGCCCGACTTGAATCCGGGTTTCAGTTGCGTGCTCTGGCGCCAGGTGAGACGTCGGTACATGCCCGATTCGGGCGCGTCACGTCACAGGCCGTCGTCAGTGTCTTTTCTGAGAAGACGGACGAAAGCGGCGGTGCGGATTCCACTGCAAATCTTCCGCCAGTGATCCTCTCACGCCCCGATACGCTTGTCATCGCAGGCCTCAAGTATGCGTACCTGCCGGTCGCCGAGGATCCCGAGGGCGATTCCGTGGTCTTTTTTGCACCACGGAAACCGGCGTGGCTGCACTGGACGGGATCCCGATTGGACGGAACACCTGAAGATGCCGGTCTATGGCCGGTTGCCGTCAGGGCGACCGACGGTCGTGACACGACAGAACAGGCGTTCACCATCCAGGTTGTAAGACCCGGCGCCTCACGGGAAGGCCGACCGGACAGCATCGCCTACGTCGGTGTGACATGGCGGCTCTCTCTGGATCTCGGCGGCGGGATTCAGGTTCAGGCAGAAGGCGGACCCGTTCCCGAAGCTTCGGGCGAATCCCTGGTGTGGCGCCCCCAATCCGGCGACGAAGGCCGGCGTGAAATCACGGTTTCCATGAGTGGACACGGCTCCGCGAGCCTGGTCCTGACATTCCGGATCATGGTCCATCCACGGCCGCAGATCGAGGTCACGGAGATCCTTGTCGATCCGGTAGAGGATGTAAGCGGAGATGGAACCCTGGACCGTTTCGGCGATCAATTCATCGAATTGTTCAATCCCGTCGAGTTTGAGGTGGACCTGTCCGACTGGACGCTCGGTGATGACGACGGGGAGCCGTTTGAGTTCCCGAGGGGAACGGTATTGAATGGGGGTGAACGTTTGACCCTATTCGGGGGCGGGCTGCGGGAGGCCCGAGAGGGCCGGTTCAGCGCAGGCGGGCGAATCGGAAACGGGCTGGACGAAGCGGACCGGCTCCTGCTGATCGCGCCGGACGGACCGGATACGCTGGTCGAGACCCGCTATACCGGCGGTCTTATCGGCGCGTCTCTAGTTCCCGACCCGAAGAACCCCGGCGGTTGGCTGCCCCACAACCAGATTTCCAGCCTGTTGTTTTCACCGGGGCTTGCCACACCGGCAGCGGATTCCGCTGCGGCCCACGCGGAAAACGCCGCCAATGGCGTTGAGTCTTTTCCGGCTCACCCGTTTCCAAACCCGTTCAATATTCACACGACCATCGGGTTTCGCAGCACCGGCGATCCGGCTGAATTGACGGTATACAACATTCTCGGACAACCCGTACGGCGGTTTCCGGTCGCAGACGGCGCGGGTTTTCAGCAACTGGTGTGGGACGGATGCGACGACCTGGGGCGACCTGTCGGAACGGGCGTATACCTCATTCGAATTCGAAACGGATTGCACGTCCGCACAATGCGAGTGTTGCTGGTAAAGTGACCGGGGGTAACATCGATGCGCAACCGCGTCAGTACAAGAAAAACACCGCTATTGTGGACGTTGTGTACGCCGCTGGCGGTTGCGACAGGCCGCCGCCTTGCCGACGATGAGAACAGGCGGAGTACTTTGCCGGCATATGCTCGACAGCAACAAGCACGAAAAACCATCGCGGAAAGGGGGTGGATTTCATGGCGCAGCCCGAGATTACGTTCAGGCATGGTTCCTGCAGCGCTTCGATATTTGAGAACGAATACAACCGCGGCAAGGAGAGCTTCAACGTCCGAACGGTTTCGTTTCAGAGGAGCTACCGGGACAAGCAAGGCGAGTGGCAGCGTTCCAGCAGCCTGCGGGTGAACGACATACCGAAAGCGATTCTGGTACTCAACAAAGCCTATGAGTACCTGACGTCCAACGGTCAGGCCGAAGTCGAGGAAGAAGCTGCAAGCTGAAGCAGGATATACCGTAGGTTGCGAAGAGGGATAACCGGTTCCATTTCCCGGTTATCCCTCTTTTGCATAATTTAGCCTTAATGCGACAAATTCAGCAACTCGGCGTCGCGACAACACCTTTCGAATTGGGCCGAAAAGGTCGTCCGGAAGGGCATTTTTTCCGTTCACGTCCAGTGACCTGAAGGATCATAGAAATCAGCAGTTAAATCGCCTTTATCCGCTTGCATATACTCGAATTAACGTCCCCGAAAAATGACGGATCAAGATCAGGTTCTATTGTTGTTTCCAAGACGATTTGTTCGTATCTTCGGTGGAACGTGAATAGGAAGGGCTAACGAGCATGTGGAGCGTTCTCATGGAAGACGAGCAGATCAATGTTGAGAAATCTCTGCGTCGGCTGACCGGCGAAATGCAGAATTTCCAGGACATCGTCAAGCATATCAAGCCGCCTTCGGGTGAAATCCCGGAATTGGACGGAATCGATATTTTCGGGGAAACCATTCCGCTGTACGACCAGATCGGCGGGGACCACATTATATATATCGACTTTAAGAAACGTTACGATCTGGAGGCGCGAGTCAGGCAGGCTGAGAACGAGGGCCGCAACTGTGTAGCCGCAAACCTGAGAAGATGCCAAAGGATGGCCGGGATTGCGCTTGTGGATGTGTCGGGTCACCAGATCACCGATGCGATGCTGGCAGGCATGCTGCACGGCGCATTCCTGCTAGGCGCGATATATGAATTGGACCAGTTTGGAATTATAACCGAGAGACTCTTCGAGAACCTGAACACCAGGATCTACAATTCTTCCAGCGTGAGCAAGTTCCTGACGATGATCTACGGGGAAATCAGCGAAGACGAGACGTTCAAGTTCCTTTCTGCCGCACACCCGATGCCGATTGTCTTTTCCAATGCCCAGAATCGGATTATGGACATCAGTGAAGACCTGTTTGTGAATTTTCCTCCGATAGGAACGTTGCCATCGAAAGAGGATATCGACCGGGACGCGGTCCAGAGTGTTCTCGGCTTCAAGGAGAAATACGAGATTAATGAATGGACGCTGAAGGGTTCCGGAGACATCCTTTTGTTGTATACCGATGGATTGACGGACCACCGCCGGGGAGACGAAGAGTACTTCCCCATTGGCCTCGAAACCGTACTCCGCAGGGAAAAAGAGCGCTCGGCGCGCGGAATTTTCGATGCCATCAAGAAGGACCTGCTCGACTTTGCCCAACCCGTAGACGATATCAGTCTTGTTGTAATAAAGAGGACATAGCAGTATCCCTCCGGCCGCGGGCGTCGAAGAGCCGGACCGGATCCGAATCGGACGGAATACCGCAGGAGGCAATGCCATGAAGATGTTTGTCAATTCCCGCTGGACGGACAAGAGTGAGAAGATCGAAGTGCTGAATCCGTACGATGGCTCTGTGATCGACACGGTACCACGGGCCGATGGCGCCGACGTACAGGCCGCCCTCGCGACGGCGGTCAGGGGCGCCGAAATCATGGGGGCGATGCCGGCACACGAGCGATACCGCATTCTTCACCGCGCCGCGGAGTTGATGGCTGACCGTCAGGATGATTTCGGGTGGACCATCTCCGCCGAAGAGGGAAAGATCATATCCGAGGGGCGCGGGGAAGCCGCACGGGCGGTCGATACGATGACGCTATCGGCGGAAGAAGCGAAACGGCTTTACGGAGAGACGATTCCGCTGGACGGCGCGACCGGCGCGGAGGGCAAGTTCGGGTTTACCGTAAGGGTTCCCTGCGGCGTTGTCGTTGCCATTACGCCTTTTAATTTTCCGTTGAATCTGGTCTGCCACAAGGTTGGCCCGGCGCTGGCGGCTGGAAATTCCGTGATCGTAAAGCCGGCCACCGACACGCCTCTTTCTGCCATGAAACTCGTGGAGGCGCTTCTGGATGCGGGCGCACCGGCCGAAGCCGTGCAGTGTATCACCGGACCCGGGGGCGAAATCGGAGACATCCTGTCGTCTGATTCCAGAGTACGTAAGATCTCCTTCACGGGCAGCAGAGACGTCGGCGAACGAATCTGCAAAGCGGCGGGGTTGAAGAAGGTGACGATGGAACTGGGGTCCAATTCGCCGCTGATTGTAATGCCGGACGCCGATCTGGAAAAGGTGGCTGAAGCGACAGCCGCGACCGGATTTGCAAATGCCGGGCAGGTCTGCATTTCAGCGCAGCGGGTAATGGTAAACAAGGCGGTCTATGAGGACTTCATCGAGGTACTCCTGCCGCGAGTGGAGGCCATGACAACGGGCGACCAACTGGATGAATCCGTATCCATGGGGCCGATGATTCGAGAGATCGATGCGGAGCGGGTAAGCGACTGGATACACGAGGCGAGCGAAGGCGGAGCAAGGGTAATCGCGGGCGGTGACCGGAACGGTACATTACACGCACCCACAGTGGTCGCGGACGTCGATCCCAGGATGCGGATTTCCTGCGACGAACTCTTCGGTCCGGCCGTCGGACTGACTCGATTCGAGACCATCGATGAGGCCATCGCCTCGGCAAACGACAGCAATTACGGATTGTCGGCCGCCCTGTTCACTGAGAATCTGGACCACGCGATGCAGTTCGTCAACAAGGTGGAGTCAGGCAATATTATGGTGAATTGGGGCCCTCAATGGCGGGCTGACCTGATGCCTTACGGAGGACTCAAGGAAAGCGGGATGGGCAAGGAAGGGCCCAAGTACGCCGTGGAGGAAATGACAGAGCTGAAGATGGTGGTTTTTCATTAATCGCGGGGGCGTGAACCAGCCGACTGCAGGACGGTGGTGCGGGTCGCTTAAAGAGGTGCGCGACGCCTGCATGACCGCGTGTGAAGTGCGCGAATTTGTGAAATCCAGCCCGTTTTCGGGCATTAAAAAAAGCGGGGTGCCCTGGTTGGCGCTCCGCTTTCTGCGTTTGCATTGGATCTATCTGGACGTGCGGCCGGCTGTTTTTTTGACGATTGAACCCCGATGTGACGGGTTGCCTGCCGAACCGGCCGGAAATTTCGTAAGATCAACAGGCGTCAGGAACCCTGACGTTCGGTTGGATCAAGGGGCCGGTGGAGCGCTTTTTTGATGAGCACGCCGGCCTTGAAATAGCTCTTCTTCCGTGCGGGCACATACACGATTTCACCTGTCCGGGGGTTGCGCGCCGCAGGTTTGGGCTTGGTATTCTTTACGCCAAGAACGCCAAACCCGCGAATTTCGATGCGATCTCCTGAAATGAGGCTCTCGCGCATAGCCTTGAAGAGCGTGTCTACAACCTCGTAGGCGAGTTGTTTCCTCACGCCCAGGCGTTCGGAAATCTCGAGCGCCAGATCTTTCTTGGTTGTCGTCATTTTCTCCTCCCGATTGGCCTGCTCGATTGAGCCGAATCGTAATATAGAACCAAAGTGTCGATTGTTGCAAGAAAAAAATTTACTAGAAGTTACACGGATTTCCACCACACCGGAACCCGCCTGCACGATTTGGACTCCCTTATAATTGGTTGTTTTTAATAAACTTACATGGGAATTAATATATCTTATTGAAATTTAATCACTTACACGAATTATTTCTCTTTTGGATTTTTCTTCGAACGCGCCAACAGGACGCGGGGGAGGCGTGTGGACCCTGAACAACGTGGCGAACTTCGGACGGAAATGCCCGCAATCGCCGATGCCCGGGCTGGGCATCGTTAACGAGCTTTCGCACGAGGGCCGGAGTATTTGCCGGAACTCAGCCGATTCGCTGTTCGCGCAAGGCTTCCAGCAGGCAGTCGACGTGGTCGAATCCGTTGATGATGTGGGTAGACACCCGGATCCAGTGGGCCCCGTCTATCCTTTCCACCGGCACGGTGATCCGAAATCTATCGTAAAGGTCGAGGCTCTCGAAGCCCGCAACGTGGAATGCAGAGATTAAACCCGACATGCCGGCGCCGGACGGTGTGAGCAGTCTTGCCCATCCGGTTGCCGCCATGCCTTCCCGAAGATAGGCCGCCAACGCCCTGCCTCTATTCAGAATACGATACTTGCCAACCTGTTCCTGGAAATCGACGGCTTCAGCTACGGCGGCGAATACGGCCTGATCCCGGGTGCCCCAGTTCTCAAGCCCCCACATATACGGACGGTCGCCCAGTCTCAACACGCCGTCCGCATCGCGTCTTGGGCCCTCTCGGTTGTATCCCCAGCTTACGATGACGTGATCCAGATGCTCTTGCGCGAGCGGAGACGCGTAGAGGAACCCCGTACCCTTCGGCGCGCATAGCCACTTGTGACAGTTTCCGCCGTAAAAATCACAATCCATGGCATTCAGGTCCAGGGGGATCATGCCCGGGGCATGGGCGCCGTCGACTGCAATCATCGCACCTCTCTGGCGGGCAAGGCGCGCCAGCGCGCCAATTGGCGCGATCAGGCCGGTGCGGGTGAAAATGTGACTGCAGAGGACCAGCCGTGTGCGGCCGGTAAACCCCTCTTCAAAGGCATCCACGATATCGTCGGGATTGTTCGTCGTCAGCGGAATCCTGGCGCGCTTCACGACAACCCCGCGTCGTCGTTCCACATGGTGGAGGCAGTGATCGATTGCACCATATTCCTTGTCAGAGGCGAGGATTTCATCTCCGCGGCGCCAATTCAGACCATTGATCACCATATTGATCGCGACTGTAACGTTGCAGGTAAACGCGATGTTCTCCGGCGGCGCGTTGATAAAGCCACCCAGCCGGCGGCGACCTTCGTCCACGGCACCCGCGTGTTTTGCACGATTTCGGATCGGGCTGCGTTCAACGTCCTCGAGAATCGCGGTCATTTGCTCGAAGACCCGCCTGGGCTGAACGCCAACGGATCCGGTGTTGAGATAGATCTCGTCGGCGCCGATCATAAACGATTTGCGAATCTTTCGCCAATAGGCTTCCTCGGCCGTGGAAGTGGGCCAGGCCGCGTCAGGAGAGTGCACCGGTACCTCCCGGTCTGAAAGCGTACAACGGTTTGAGCCAGCGACAGCTGTGGCCCGGGAAAGGACGGACTGCGGGTTGCCGCACAATTGTAAATTCCAGACCGTCTGCAATCAAGTCCTTTGTGCGCGAAACCGGGATCGTTCCCGGGAATGCCGGGCGCATCGCCGGGGTCCGCTGCCGTGTCGTTCTCCTTGCGGAAACCTGGACGACTGAACACGTTCGGCGAGACCTGCAGGTGTTTCGGGTGCGGCGCGGGCCGGAATCCTTCACGAGGTCGCAACCCGGCCGATCGGGGACTTTCGATCGGCGAGGCGCGTCGGGGTCCGGCGTGATTGTCCCGGCGACACCACGAGGTTCGGTCTGCTGTAACCTACCTTGACAGCGTAATTTATCTTGTCTATATTATCTTGAGCAATCGCCGGCGGCTGCCGTTTGCAAGGCGTTTGACTGCGGTTTTCGCTGGTGCACGCAAGACGGGCAATCGATGTCTTCATTATCCGTCGATCGCTTCAGGAATCATTCCGTATCGTTGCACTTGTTTCTGTTTGGATTCGGTGAACTGAAGCGCGGCCGGTCGACGATCTGAAATCGTCTTTCTGGTTCCGGCCGATTCCCGGCGAAAGCAGCCTGGTCGATCCGGATTCAGGCGGGTGGTTTGCCAACAGGCATCGATGGGAGCGTACAATGGGGGGCCTTCGAGACGACGAGCTGGTTCGACGCTGGAAAGACGAGCCGGCGCCCCTGCTGCCATTGTTGCACGCGTTCCACGACCGGGATGGATATGTCTCCGATGAGGCCATCCGATCCATATCCGCGGGCTTGAAAACACCACTGGCGGATCTGTTTGGAACCGTTACGTTCTACCATCACCTATCCCGCAAGCCCGGGGGCCTGGATGAATATCGGGTGTGCACCGGCCCGGTATGCGCGCTTCGGGGAGCGCGGGAGATGTGCGATGCCCTTAACGGGGTTCCAATGGCATGCCCGGGCAGGTGCGATCAACCGGTACCCGTAATTCAGAACCACCGCGTACTCGTGGGTTCGAATGCAGGGTGCCTGCGGGAGGTCCCGACGCCACTGCCGGAAGACAACCCGGGCGGCTTCGATGAATGCGTCTTTCGTCATATTCGCGCGTCGAGCCGCTCGGAACTCCAGGGGTATCGCGAAACCCGCGGATACGACGGTCTGGAAGAAGCCGTAACCAGGATGGCGCCATCGGAGGTCGTGGAACGGGTCAAGGAGAGCGGGCTGGCGGGGCGCGGAGGGGCAGGCTTCCCCACGGGCGCAAAATGGAAGGCGGTTGCGGACGCCGGCGGCGGTACGAAGACGGTTGTATGCAACGCCGACGAAGGGGAACCCGGCTGCTTCAAGGATCGTGCCCTGATGGACTATGATCCCCACTCAGTGCTGGAGGGAATGGCCATTGCCGCCTACGCAACCGGCGCCAAACGGGGGTTCATCTATCTTCGGTACGAGTACCCGCAGACGTTGAACGTCCTGGAACGCGCCATCGGAGAAGCCGAGGCCGCCGGATTGCTTGGCAACGGCATTATGGGGACTGACTTCGACTTTCGGGTACATCTTCGGCGCGGGGGAGGGGCGTACGTGTGCGGAGAAGAGGGGTCGCTGCTCAACAGCCTGGAGGGCAAACACCCGTTCCCGAGAAACCGCCCGCCCTATCCCGTAACACACGGGTTCGAAGATATGCCCACGGCGGTAAACAACGTTGAAACGCTGGTTGCCGTACCTCAAATCCTCCGGAAAGGTGCGGATTGGTACCGGGCACTCGGACTGAACGGACATCCAGGCACCAAAATTATCAGTCTGTCGGGCGATATATCGAAGCCGGGGAATTACGAGGTCCCATTCGGCCTGCCGCTGAAGACCCTGCTGTACGATTGGGGTGGCGGCGCGCCCGGGGGTCGGAGCATCCAGGCGGTCACCATGGCCGGGCTGTCCGGAGGGTTCATCGCGGGTGAGGCACTGGAAGCCACGCTGGATGAACCCGGCCTCCGCAGTTTCGGTTCTTTTCTGGGCGCCGGTGGCATCATCGTCTTTGACGCCAGCCGGAACATGGTCGAGGTTGCCCACGGCGCGATGGCCTTCTTTGCAGACGAGTCCTGCGGCAAGTGTTTTCCGTGCCGCATCGGGACTCGCCGGCTGTCCGAGAGGCTTAAGGGCGACGGCCCCCGGCATGCCGGGCCGTGGCGGGCGGAGGTCCATGATATCGGCCAGACCATGATGGCGACCAGCGCGTGCGGATTGGGCACGGCGGCGCCTCTGGTGACCGAAAGCCTCATGAAGTACTTTCCGAATCAGGTGGAGACGCACATCGCACGCCAGTAGCTGGCGCGTATTAACCGTAACCGAATCCGGAAGGCGGGGAATGATGGTTGCAGATGGGGATAAAGCCGATACCGCCACAATGACGCTGGACAGCCAGACGGTCGGGTTTTCCGACGGGGAAACCGTTTTTGACGTTGCGCAAAGGCACTCGAAATTCGTGCCGACCCTGTGTTACGATTCCCGCCTGAAACCCTTCGGCAGCTGCCGCCTCTGCGTGGTCGACGTGGAAGGCGAGCGAACCCCCCTTGCGTCGTGCACGACGCCTGCAACGCCCGGGATGGTGGTTCGCACGCAAACGGATGCAATACAGAAACACCGTAAGGTGTTGCTGGAGTTGGTGGCCTCCGAAAACCCTGAAGTGGATGTAGACCCCCTTAGCGGCTATGCCTCCCAGGAACTGGCCACGCTTGTCGATCAATACGGCGCGCGGACGGGCCGGTTCAGAGGCGACCGTTCCGGACGCAGCAAGCCGGAGGACGACAACCCGTTTCTGCTGCGAGATTACGACAAGTGCATTTCCTGTTACCGTTGCGTCCGGGTGTGCGCCGAGCAGGAGGGTGACGACGCAATCAGCGTGATGAACCGCGGCTTCGACACTCAGATCGTTACCGAATTCGACGGCTTGCTGAAAGCGTCGTCGTGTACATTCTGCGGGCAGTGTATTCAAACGTGCCCAACGGGCGCCCTTGCGGACCGGAAAGCGCTCCGGGCGGCCGGCGAACCGGGAAAAATAGAAAAGATCCGGACTGTCTGTCCGTATTGCGGGGTGGGTTGTTCGGTTGACATGATGACAAAAGGGGAGAAGATCGTAGGCATCCAGCCCGCTATGGACGGTCCTGCGAACCTGGGTGCGCTTTGTGTAAAGGGGCAGTTTGCGTTCGATTTCGTGCAGCACCGCGACAGGTTGCAGACGCCGCTGGTGCGGCGGGAAGACGGCAGGCTGCACGAATCCGGCTGGGAGGAGGCGCTGGATCGTGCGGCGCAGGGATTCATGGATGCGCGGGCGGCACATGGAGAACTGAGCGCGTACGGCATCGCGTCCGGCCGTGCGCCAACGGAGGCCGCTTATGTGATGGGCAAATTCATCCGCGCCGGATTCGGTACCAACTATATAGACAACTGCAGCCGTGCCTGACACGCCCCTACGGTTGCCGGTCTGGCAGCCACGGTCGGACGGGGCGCGATGTCGAATCCGCTGGTCGACATGGAAAAGCCCGATGTGTTCTTCTGCATCGGGACGAATATGACCGAGTGTCATCCGGTGGCGGCCACGCGGATGAAGAAAGCGGTACGCGGGGGTGCGAAGCTGATCGTGGCGGATCCTCGGCGCATCCCGCTGGCGGAGATGGCGGATCTGTATCTTCCGTTGCGTGTGGGGTCGGATGTTGCCCTTCTGCTTGCGATGGCGCACGTGATTGCGAGGGAGGGGTTGATCGACAGGGGGTTTGTCGAGAACCGGACGACGAAGGCCGCGGACTTTCTTGAGCACGTGAAGGAATATCCCCCGGAGTGGGCCGAACGGATTACGGGGGTGCCGGCGAAGGATATCGAACTCGCCGCGATCTGGTACGGCATGGCGGACAAGGGCGCCATCTACTATACGCTGGGCATCACAGAACACATCTGCGGCGTCGACAACGTTCAGAGCCTGTGCAACCTGGCGCTGATGACGGGAAACGTGGGCCGCGAAGGTACAGGCATCAATCCCATGCGCGGTCAGAACAATATCCAGGGCGCGGGGGATGCAGGCGCTATCCCGGACAAATTCCCCGGGTTCCAGGCGTGCGATGATCCCGGGACGGCGGCGAGATTCTCGCGAATTTACGGACGGCCTCTGAAACCGGAAAAGGGAATAACGAAGGTGGCGGCGCTGAACCTGTGCGGAGACCGCATCCGCGCCATGATGATCGACGGCGAGAACACGGTCGTATCCGATCCTGACAGGGCGCACTGCGAGCGCGCATTGCAGAGCCTGGACCATCTGGTCGTGATCGACATCTTCCTGACCGAAACGGCCAGACTTGCCGACGTCGTGCTGCCGGCGACGGCATGGGGCGAAACGGACGGGACGTGTTCGAACACGGAGCGGCGCGTCCAGCGTCTGCGCGCCGCGGTCCCGCCCCCCGGTGAGGCCCGCCCGGATTGGTGGATCGTCAGCGAGATTGCGAAACGGATGGGAGCGCAGGGGTTCGACTTCACTTCCGCGAAAGACGTGTTCAACGAACTGTGCGCCGTGTCCCCGATATACGCGGGATTGAATTGGGATCGAATCGAACATGGCCAGTACCATTGGCCGGTCCCTGACGCCGATCATCCGGGCACGCCGATGCTGCACGAAGGCGAATTCGTGAATGGCCGAGGCATCTTCACAAAGCATCGCTATCGCAATCCGGCGGAGACGGTCAGCGAAGACTATCCCGTATGGTTGACGACCGGCCGCAGACTGCACGCGTACCATACGCGGACTCAGACCGGAAGGGCCGCGGGGATGGACTATTTTCTTTCCGAAGAGTCGCTGGAGGTGCATCCGTCGGACGTAGCGGCCTGGGGGCTTAGCGACGGCGGCTGGTGCCTGATGTCGAGCGCACGCGGTTCCATCCGGATCAAGGTCAAGGCGACCCGGCAGTCTCCCCGGGGGACTGTGTTCGCCAGTTTCGGCTTCAACGACGTTCCGGTGAATATCCTGACGGGTTCGGGCTACGATCCGGTGACGGAAACGGCCGAATTGAAGGTATGCCCGGTTCGTATTGAATCAGTTGTGCCAAAATGATTTAATCCCGAAAGTTAAAGGTTGAATTCAGGCATTACACAGCGCGACGTGTCGAGGGTGAACAACGGCTTTCCGGCGCGTCCGGTTCAGGACGATATCGCGGTTGAAGAGCCCCTGGAAATCCGCGTGGCCGGGGATCCCGTTGCCGTAACGATGCGGTCGCCGGGAGACGACGCCCGGCTTGCGGTGGGATTTCTCTTTTCAGAAGGGATTATTGCGTCCATCGAGGACGTCGGACGGGTATTTCACTGCGGAAGGCCGGGGACGGAGGGGTACGGAAACGCGATCGACGTGCTGCCCGCGCCCGGCCACAGCCTGGATATCGAGCGGGTCGCCGCCAGCCGCCGGGGAACACTCACGACGTCGGCGTGCGGGGTCTGCGGGCGCCAGGGCGTCGAAGACCTGATGGCGCGTTGTTCTGTTTTGCCGCCCGGGCCGCGGATATCGGCAGAACTGCTCCTGGATACGATTGAACGGATGACGCGGATTCAGCCCACGTTCACCCATACCGGCGGCGTGCACGCCGCCGCCGCGTTCGGCCGGGACGGCCGCCCGCTTGTGTGTTCTGAAGACGTCGGCCGCCACAATGCCGTGGACAAGACGATCGGCGCCCTGCTGTTCGACCGTCTGGTGGGCGCGTCATCGGGCGCGGCCCTGCTGGCCGTAAGCGGCAGAGCGAGCTTTGAAATCGTGCAGAAAGCGGCGGTCGCGAAAATCCCGATTGTCGCAAGCGTTTCCGCGGCCAGTTCTCTCGCGGTCGATCTCGCAGCCGATGCGGGCATCACCCTTGCGGGTTTCGTACGCCGCAAGGGCTTCAACCTGTACGCGCACCCCGAACGGATCGGACAATAAATGCCTATCTTCGAGTTCATCTGCGGCAGTTGCCGCCATCCCTTCGAGGCGATCATTCAGGGGTCCCGGGAGCCGCGCTGTCCGTCCTGTGGCAGCGCCGAACTTGAGAAGCAGCTTTCGGTTTTCGCTGTCAGCGGGGGCAGCGGTCGGACGGAGGCGCCCGCGCCCACGGGACCATGCAGAACCTGCGGAGACCCCAGGGGCCCGGGCGCCTGTTCGATCAGCTAGGAGCCCGTCCCGAAAATATGTCACCATCCATCCGCCGATTCATCGCGACCCGGCGCCCGAATTCAGGCGATCGGTCTCCGGTACGGAACACCGGACATCATAGCCCGGTTCATAACACCGGGTTTTTTTTGTGTACATAAAACGAGGAATCAACACATTTTCAACCGAACCCCATGAACTCGGAGATCGTCTTCCGCGTTAACGTTGCAAGAATTGCATTTGTGCATTCTGACATACGAACCTATCTTTGGCGGCGTCGGCTGATTCTTACGTTGTCCCGCGAGATTGACCGCGTGAACGCATGTTTTGCGTGGTCCCGGTCGAACCGGAACGAACGCGGTCCGGCCTTGCCCGGGGAGAATGCTGTATGAGCGGCCTCTACTCGAAAGCCTACCAGCGGATACGACGACTGTTCGCGGAGGACCGTTGTGTGATTCTGGACGGCGGCGTCGCAACGGAACTGGAACGCATAGGGCGTCGGGACCACGCCGTCAGCGATCACAGCCTCTGGGGGACGTCGGCGCTGTACCATGAACCCTATTCGGTTCTTGATGTACACAGACGGTTCGCAGAGGCCGGCTGCGACCTGATTTCAACCAACACGTGGGGGATCCTCGACGCGGCGGAGATGGGCGGACAAGGGTTGGACTCCGTGGCCGGCATCTCGCACTGGATGGACGTTGCGCGACGTGGTATCAGGTTGGCGCGACAGGCGAATCGGGAGTCGGGCCGGGAAAACGAGTGTGCGGTGGCTTTCAGCATGAATGGAGACATTGATACGCCCCAACGTCTCGAACGACTGCAGCTGCTTTCGAGGGTATTTACAGACGACCCGCCCGATCTCATTCTGCTGGAGACGATGTCCATTATCCGGGACGATCTCACGCTGCCTGCCGTCGAGCTGATGATCCAATCGGGGATTCCGGTGTGGCTGAGTTTTCGGCGCTGCCGGAAGGGGCTGTGCGGGGTCCACGGACAGCATTGGGGCGGTCCGGAAGGCGATTATTTCGGCAGATTGGCCGGCCGTTTTGAACGAATGAAAATAGGCGCCCTCCTGATCAATTGTCTCCCGGTGGACCACGTACCGGGCATGATCTCCTGGCTGAGGGATTTTACGGATCTCCCGCTGGGCGTGTACCCGAACCTGGGGCGTTACCTTGACCCGGGGTGGAAATTCGACGAGACCGTCGGCCCCCCGAGTTTTGCCGCGCTGGCCCTTGCATGGCGCGACGAGGGCGCGCAGATCGTCGGCGGGTGCTGTGGCGTCACACCCGATCACATTGCCGCAGCACGGGAGGCGCTGGCCGGTACCCTGCCGGGACGAAAGCGGGTCCGGCCGCAAACAACCCCGGCGGCCGGAAGCCGGAAGGACGAACCGGTTGTTCCGCGCCCGTGGGTGGACACGGACGGGGGGGCGCTCTTTCCGCTGCCGTTCCCTGAGATTATGTGCGACCCGGGAGTATTCGCACCCACGCAGGGGAGCTTTCTGATCTGGAAGCACCTCTTTCGAACGGGCGCCGGGCAGGGCAAACGCTGTCTGGACGTGGGTTGCGGCACCGGAATCCTCTCCGTGCAACTCGCGTTGAACGGAGCGGAACAGGTTGTGGCAATCGATATCCAGAAAGAAGCCATCGGCAACACGATGACGAACGCATTTCGAAACGGCGTGGCC
Organism: Candidatus Latescibacterota bacterium; assembly: GCA_965203805.1. Classification (GTDB taxonomy): domain Bacteria; phylum Latescibacterota; class UBA2968; order UBA2968; genus JAAXHE01. The sequence goes on from OZ241917.1 coordinate 793,176, forward strand.
GACCGTATTTCCGCGCGGGTCGAGGACCTCTACACCTACACTCCGGAAGAGCGGTATGACCTGGTGATCGGCAGCCTCTATCAGATGCCCGTGGATCCTGTCCGGCATACGACCGGGCACCGACCCGCGGATTTCTGGGGCAGGAATCTGTTCGATCATCTCATTGCGCTGCTGCCTGAGATGCTGGCTGATGACGGTGTCGCCTACCTGATGCAGATATCGGCCTTGAGTCAGCTTCGGTCATCCGAACTGATTTCAGCCGCCGGTCTGAAAGCGAAGGTCATCGACTTCAGCTTTTTTCACTTCGGCCCGGTATTCAATGAAAATTCCGATCAGATCCGGCGGGTCGCCGAGCTGTCGGACGCCTTTTACCTGAGCTTTGGCCGGGACAACGTCATGGTGATGTACCTGCTTGAGATCAACTCGAATTGAAGGGGTCTGCAGACGCCGCGCACCGGCATTGTGCGGTTCGATAGACTGCGCGGCGGTATCGCGCATCTCCGTACCCGGCGTACAGGAGCGATTTGCCCGGGCAGAGCGAATTCGATAGACACGGGGAATGCAAGATGGACGATCGGTTCCTGAAGGGACGCGCCGCGATTGTCACGGGAGGCGCAAGTGGACTCGGCAGGGCAATCGCGTTGCGCCTGGCGCACCGCGGCGCGGACGTCTGCATCATGTCCCTGAGCAGCCAGCGGGTGGAGAAAGTCGATAGCGAGGTCAAATACTTCGCGGACGTCGGCGAAATCGAGACGACCCGTCGGGAGATACGGGAATCGGGTGTACGGTGTATCGGTCTGGACGGAGACGTCAGTTCGACGTCGGACGTAGAGGATATGATCGTTCGGACGGTCGAGACATTCGGCAGGCTGGACGTCCTGGTGAACAATGCCGCGACAAACGTGATCCATCCCGTCCTCGGCCACGACAACCGGGCCTGGCGGCGAGTGATCGATGTCAATCTGTTCGGTCCCTACCTTTGCGCGCGGAACGCGCTGCCCCATATGATTGAGAATGGCTGGGGACGCATCGTCTCAATCGGTTCCACAAATTCCCATGTCGGCGCGTCCAGTTACAGTGCCTACGCCGCATCGAAGCACGGGCTGCTGGGGTTCAGCCGATCCCTCGCGCTGGAAGTGGCCCACTACCACATTACGGCCAACACCATCAGCCCGGCGACGATCGAGACGCCATCCGGGCGGATGCATCTGCTCCGGTGGGCAAAGGACCAGGGCCTTTCTCCCGAAGCCATGCGCGGAGAGTTCATGAAGTCCTATCCGCAGGGGAGATTCCTTCGCCCGGAAGAGATCGCAGACCTGGTTGTCTATTTGTGCCGGGAAGAAGCGCGGGGAATCAACGGCGAAGATATCCGTGTGACAACGGGCGCGATGTACTGAGATGAACCGCAGGGTCCTCTCACGGGTTTCCGATTGTTGAGGAGACGGTGATGGATCTGGGATTGAAAGGCCGCCGGGCCCTGGTGACAGGCGCGAGCAAGGGGATCGGCCGGGCAATTGCATACGAGCTGGCAACGGAAGGCGCGGACCTGGCAATCTGCGCCCGCGGACCGCGCGCCCTTGAGGATACGGCGGCGGCGTTGGAGGCGGCAACGGGCGTGAACGTGTTCGCGGGCACGGCGGATGTAACGGTTGACCGCGAAGTCCGGGCTTTCGTGGACGAGGCCGCCGCCGCGCTGGGCGGGCTCGATGTCCTCGTGAACAACGCCGGGAGTGCGCTTCCGGGCACCTTCGAAGAGGTGGACGAGGGTCGCTGGCGCGCGGACCTGGACGTAAAGCTTTTCGCCGCGATGCGATGCGTGCGTACCGCCCTTCCTCATCTGAAACAGAGTCCGCAGGCCAGGATCATCAATATAAACTCGATTGTCGGACGCCAGATTGCACCGGAATACATCGCCAACAGCACCGATCGAGCGGCGTGTCTGGCGTTCAGCAAAGGCCTGGCTGACAATCTGGCAAAGTACGGCATTCTTGTAAACAGCGTGAATCCCGGCAACGTCAGAAGCCAGGCATGGGACAGCACGCTGGACTACTTCGCGCCGGACGCGGAACTGGAAGACTATTACGTCCAGGCGAGCCGGGAAACGCCGCTGGGCAGGGTGGCGGACGCGGGCGAGATTGCCGCGGTGGTGGCCTTTCTGGCCAGCAAGCGGGCAAGCTACATCACGGGAGCCTCCATCGATGTGGACGGCGGACTGGTGAGGTATATCTAGTGTTTCGTCCCAGGAGTAACTTGCAAAAATAGTTCACTTGCCATAGATTCCCTATAGCGAAAGGAGGAATCTATGGCCAGGGGACGTCCGTTAGCGCCACTGAGTATTGGGGATGAGGTTCGTGCGCAACTGGAAACCATTTCCCGTTCAAGAAGCATGTCGCACAGTCTTGTGTGCCGGGCGAAGATCGTTCTGATGAGTGATCAAGGGCTGTCGAATCAGCAGATCGGACGACAGCTTGGTCTGTCGGGAGCCACAGTCGGGAAGTGGCGCCGTCGGTTTTTAGAACAAGGTCTGATGGGGCTTTATGATGAATTGCGCCCCGGGGGGCCCCGCTCGATCAGCGATGAGCGCATCGCCTCGCTGATTCATGCAACGCTCAAAGACAAGCCGTCGGGAGCCACCCACTGGACCTGCCGCTCTCTGGCAGCCCAGACGCAACTGTCCAAGTCCACGGTTCAGCGCGTGTGGAAAGCGTTTGGTCTACAGCCGCACCGGCAAAAACACTTCAAGCTGTCCAATGATCCGTTCTTTGTCGAGAAGGTACGTGACATTGTCGGACTGTATCTGAACCCTCCCGACAACGCGATGGTATTATGCGTTGACGAAAAGAGTCAGATCCAGGCATTGGAACGAACGCAGCCGATATTGCCTTTGGGGTTGGGCTATGTGGAAGGGGTCACCCACAATTATATCCGGCACGGCACCACGACCTTGTTCGCCGCGCTGGAGGTCGCTTCCGGCAAGGTGCTGGCCCAATGCAAACCCCGACATCGACACCAGGAATTTTTACAATTCCTCAAATATATCGACCAAAACGTCCCGAAGGACCTTGACATTCATCTCGTCGTCGACAACTACGCCACGCACAAGCACGAAAAAATCAAACGCTGGATCGCAGCCAGGCCCCGATACCACGTTCACTATACACCGACCTATGCGTCCTGGCTCAACCAGGTCGAGATCTGGTTCGGCATCATTACCCAGAAAGCCATCCGACGCGGGACCTTCAAAAAGGTGAAAGACCTCATCGCCAACATTCAGGATTTCACCAACCATTATAACGCCAACTCACGACCGTTCGTCTGGACCGCCACCGCAGAATCGATCCTTGACAAGATTACCAGACTTTTTGAACTAATTCATGGGACAAGACACTAGTGTCCTGTCCCAAAAATACCTCACCATTCTTCCGCAGATTCATCCCGTCTCGCGGCGTTGCCATCGCTCGCCGACCGTGCCAGGTCGCCTGCGCTCCGGCGCCTTGCGAGCCGGGCGACTCTGCGGCCGAATTCAGGCAACTTATTTCTGGGACAAGACACTAGTGTCCAATCCTCGTTTCGAGAGACTGTCGCCCGTCCCCGGCCTCGGGCTGGAGGGCTACGCCGACGAGATGACGATCCCGGCCGGAGCGGAAATCGCGTTCAAGCTGGGCGGACCGCCAGGTGAGGTGGACGTGAACGTCGCGAGACTGATTCACGGAGACCCCGATTCCCGCGGACCGGGTTACAGGGAAGAACGTGTCTCGTGGGGGCAGCCGGATCGGGTTGCGGTAGAGGAACGGGCCACGGATTACGGATCGTTTGTCGAGATTCCACACGCCGCAACCCTGAATCCGGCAGACGCGTTTACCCTGGCGCTCTGGTTTCTGCCGACGCTGGGCGGCGGGGGATGGCGCGCCCTTATGGTGAAGTGGGCGCGCGAAAATCTGTGCTACGGGATTTTCTTCGCCGGCGAGCGTTTTCTGACCGCTGCCGTGTCTCAGGACGGGAGGAAGACGCACTGGGCAACGGCCAGAGAGAACATCCATATTGGCAACTGGCAGTTCGCGGCGTTCTCGTACCGCCCGGAACCGGGTGAAATTCGTCTGTACCAGCTGATCGGGGACACCGCGGGTGTGGTCGAAACCCGTTCGTCTTCCGATGCGCTGAGTTGCATATCGAAGAAAACCGGAACAGGCCCGGTCTTCGCGGGAACCGCGCCGCTGGTGTTCGGCGCCTGTCCGGACCCAGACCGGAAAGGCAGCCACTGGGCGCATTTTACGGGAAAGATAGGACACCCGGTGCTTTTTGGTACCGCTCTGGATCGGGAGGCGATCCATGCCCTCGCGGGGGGACAGGACCCCTCATCCCTCGGCCCGCTGCTGGGTTGCTGGCATCTGGGCGAGGAGGTGACCGGCGCCCGCGTCGTCGATCTTTCCGGAAACGAGAATCACGGGCACGCCGTAAATGCGCCGGGGCGTGCGGTTACGGGCCCGTTCTGGCGGGGAATGCCATCCCGGCTCTATACCGATCGGCCCGGGGATTACAACGCGATCTATCTGCACGAAGACGACCTGGAAGACGCAGGATGGCCGACTTCCTTCCTGGCCGAAGTTCCCGCCGACGCCAGGTCAGGCATCTATACGCTCCGCGCCGAGACGGGTGCGGACACACTCTTCGTTCCGTTCATCGTGACGTCGAAGAAACCGCTGTCGGAACTGGCATGCCTGATCCCCACGCTTACGTGGCAGGCCTACGGAAGCAACCGCGCGGCGTACAGTTTTACGGAAGACGGGGTGCTGGACCGCACCCTGTGCACCTACGACGTTCACAGCGACGGGTCGATGGTAACCTATTATTCGCGACTGCAGCCCACGCGGGGCTGGAACCCCGGTGCGGGCTTCCAGAACTGGGGCGCGCACAATATCACCGCGAATCTCTACCTGATTGACTGGCTGGAAGCGCTTGACTTCGAATACGAAGTCTTTGCGGACGAAGACCTGCATCGCGGCGGCGCCGGGCTCCTCTCGAAATATCGGTGTGTAATTCTGGGCAGCCACCCCGAATACCACACTGAAACCATGGTGGACAGCCTAGCCGCGTACGTGCGAAACGGGGGCCGCCTCGTCTATCTGAGCGGCAATGGCCTGTACTGGGTGATGTCCATCGACTCCCGCCGTCCGCACCTGATCGAACTTCGCCGGGGAGGAGAAGGCGACTACGGCCCCACGTACGATCCCCCACCGGGTGAATCCCAGCACAGCACGACGCTCGAACTGGGGGGCCTGTGGGCAAGGCGCGGGCGTCCGCCCCGCAGGACGGTCGGCGTCGAACATGCGTCCAATTCCTGGATAGAAGCCGGAGAAAAAAGGGGATTCCGTCGCCTGCCGTCGAGCAAAGACGCCAGGTACGCGTGGATTTTCAACGGCGTCGGTGACGATGAGGCCATCGGAGACTTCGGCCTGAATCTGGGCAGCGCGGCCGGATTTGAAATGGATGCCGTGCAGTCCTGGGCATGGGACGAGTCCACACCCGAACCCGTGGTACTCGCACGGGCGGCGCATCCCGGATTCACCCCCGCCCGTCGCACGCACGTTCCGCCCACCGCGGACATGGCCATTATGGTATATCCGGGGGGAGGCGCGGTCTTTTCGGCGGGTTCCGTAACCTGGACCGGAAGCCTCTCCCACAATGATTATCGGAACAATGTTTCCGCCATCACCCGAAACGTGATTCGCAGATTTCTGGAAGCGCCCGAAGGAGGCACGGTGCTCGAAGGCGCCGTTGATACATCACCGCCGGGCGCATCCTGGACATGAATGGTGACGTCACACGGGAGAGCACGATCCCATGAAAGCCGTACATTCAGAAGCCCCCCGGGACCTGATGCAGCGCCTGGACGAAGACGGAGTCATATGCGCAGAGGGATATCTGTTTGAACTCGAGCGTCGAGGGTATCTGCAGGCGGGCCCTTTCGTGCCTGAAGTCGTGCTGGAGCATCCCGAGGTCGTCGCGGGGTTGCATCGGGAATTCTGGCGCGCGGGTTCGGACGTGATCGAGGCGTTTACCTATTACGGACACCGCGAAAAGCTGCGACTTATCGGCAAGGAACACCTTCTGGAACCCCTGCAGAAGCGCGCGCTGGCGATCGCGAAATCGGTAGCCGCCTCGGTCGACGGAGAACCCCCGCTGGTTGCCGGAAATATCTGCAATACCAACGTCTGGGATCCGGCCGATCGCGCGACCGACGCTCAGATTTCGGAGATGTTCGACGAACAGGTAGCCTGGGCGGCCGATGCCGGCGTCGATTTCATGATTGCCGAGACTTACTCCTTTTTCGGCGAGGCCGCACTGGCGTTGAAAGCCATCAAGCGCGCCGGCATGACGGCGGTGGTGACGTTTGCCCACCATCGGGAGAAAGGGCTGCGGGACGGCGTCCTGCTTGATGAGGCCGCAAAACGTCTGGAACAGGCCGGCGCCGAGGTGGTGGGGGTAAACTGCACCAGAGGGCCGCAGACGATGTTGCCCGACGTGGAACGCATTCGGCGTGCGGTATCCTGTCACGTGGCGGCATTGCCGGTGCCGTATCGAACCACTGAGGACCAGCCCACGTTTCAGGCGCTCCGGGAGGCGGGTTCCGAACCTCTTCCCGAGGGGCGTTCGTTTCCGACGGCTTTGGATCCCTTTACCTGCCACCGGTACGAAATGGCCGCGTTTGCTCGTCGGGCCTTCGAAATGGGTGTCCGGTACCTGGGTGTCTGCTGCGGGTCCGGACCCCATCACGTCCGATCCATCGCCGAAGAACTGGGGCGAACCCCGCCGGCCAGCCAATACTCTCCCGATATGTCCAGGCACTACGCGCTGGGGAGCGACTCCAGCCTGAAGCGCCACAATCGGGCGTTTATCGAAAAGCTTTGAGGCAACCCCGCGGCCGCGCCTGATCGTCAATTGTACGTTCGACCGGAAGTTGCCAGTGCCACGGAGCGTTCAAGCCGATGCCATCCTGTGCGGAGGCCATTGCCGAATCCCTGCACGAAGAAAAGGTCCGGTACGTTTTCGGTCATCCCGGCGGGGAGATCGTGGATCTGATCGACGCGCTGGAGAATGCCGGTATCCGATTCGTACTGACGGGGCACGAGGCAGCGGCCGCCTTCATGGCCAGCGCGACGGGGCGGCTTACGGGGACGCCGGGCGTGTGCCTGGCGACGCTTGGACCGGGCGCATGCAATCTGGTGCTGGGCGTCGGCGCCGCCTATCTCGACCGGGATCCGATGCTGGCCGTTTCCGCGCGCAGCCCGGCATCGCGGGCCGGGGTCAGCCAGAAACAGAATCTGTCTCTTCACGAGGTGTTCGATCCCGTCTGCAAATGGTCCGTAGCCCTTGAAGAGAGCGGCGTTGAAGCCACCGTGCGGTCCGCTATGGGGCTTGCTGCTGCGGCGCCGGCCGGCCCGGTGTACCTCACGATTCCCAATGACGTCGCCGTGGCCGACGCGTCACCGGCCGGGGGGGTGCGTGCGCCCGAACGCCCGGAATGCGCGCGCGCCGGTGATCCCGATACAATCTTAAAGGCGCTGAATCGGGCGAAACGCCCCGTCGGCGTTGTCGGCGTCGCGTTGAACGTCCGGCAGGATTCCGCCGCAGTGCGTCGGTTTTTCGCAACGTCACGCATTCCGTATGTGGTCCTGCCGCAGGCCAAGGGCGTCGCGGACGAATTCAGCGCGGGATATCTGGGTACGGTGGCGTCGGCCGCGGGAGACGCCGCCCTTGTGAAGCTGATCCGGAGAAGCGATTGCCTGCTGGGCGTGGGCTTCGACCCCGTCGAGTCGGCCCAGGAATGGCATCTGCGCCAACCGGTCTACTCCGTGGCCAACGCCCCGATTGCCTTCGGCGACTTCGCGCCGGAGCGCGAGTGCGTGGGCGACGTCACAACCCTGCTCAACCGGCTGCTGGAGGGGTATGACGGACGACCGACCTGGACGGCGGATGATATCCGCGAATCCCGGAACGCGGTCGCGCATGCGATCTGTCCCGGCGCGGGCGCCACACCCAGAGGCGCATCCCCTTACCATCTGCTGCGTGAACTGTACGAGACGATGCCCGGGGAGACGATTCTGTCGGTGGACGTCGGCGCTCACAAGATGCTGATTTCGCAGGTGTGGCGGGCGCGTTCCCCGGGGACGTTTCTAACGTCAAACGGCCTGTCCGCGATGGGCTACGGACTGCCGTCGGCACTGGCGGCGGCGCTGATCCGGCCGGGCCGGCCGGTGGCGGGCGTGTTTGGCGACGCCGGATTCGCGATGATGGTCCAGGAGTTGGAAACGGCGCGCAGGCTGGATGTGCGCCCGTTACTGGTGGTGCTGTGCGACCGGTCTCTGGCCATCGTCAAGGTCGCGCAGGCCATGCGCCGCATTCCCTTCAGGGGCGTCGACTTCCAACCGGTGGACTGGGCGAGGGTCGCCGACGGCTTCGGCGCCAGAGGCGTAAACGTGACGAGCCCGGAGGAAATGCGAAGGGCGGGGGAGGAGTGGCTGGCAAAGCCGGAACTGACGGTTGTGGCCGCCCGCGTGGACGAGGGATTATACACCGCGATGGAATATTAATCGGGATACGTCGTTTTTCGGGAATGTTAAACCGAATATATGCAAGTTAATAGAGGCGATTTGACGTCGGATTTCCAGGAACCTTCAGGTCACTGGACGTGATCGGAAATGGTGTCCTTCCGGACGACCTTTTCGGCCCGTTTCGGAAGTTTTCGTCGCGGCGGCACGTTGCTGTTTCTGTGGAATTAAGGGCTACGTCAGGCGGCGTTTTCGGCCCCGGACGAACCAGGATGTGAACGGGAGGCAACCCATGGGTGTACCCGAACACACGACATATCTCATTATAGGCGCGGGTGTGCACGGTTTGAGCACCGGCTATCACCTGGCGCGGGAATTGAAAAGGCGGCGCAGAGGCGGCGGAGCCGAGGTGCTGATCGTAGACAAGACGGGGGTGGCCGCGGGCGCTTCCGGCATCGCCTGCGGCGTGATCCGCAACAACTACTTCCAGCCGGCCATGCGCGAACTGATGGCGCACAGCGTCGATATATGGGAGTCCGATCCGGAAGCGTTCAGTTACCACCCGGTCGGCTACATGCAGATCAGCCCCGAGTCCATGCACGAGGACGTCGCCGGCATCGCGCAGCAGCAGCGCGAGATCGGTTACGAATCGGAGTTTATAGAAGGCGGCGCAGACTGTCAGAAATATATGAGGGGTCTCTTTCACGACTGGCAGGCGAAGGGCGTCACGTCCGTACTTCACGAGAAGAGAGGGGGTTACGCGAACAATCGTGCGTCGATGACGGGCCTGGCCGCAAAGGCCGAAACCGAAGGCGTCAGGATTCTGGAAGGCGTCCAGGTGACCGGATTCCGGTTCGGCGGAGGGACGATTTCCGCGGTGGAAACGGATTGCGGCGTGGTCCGGGCAGACGAGATCGTCATCGCCGTGGGGCCATGGACAAAACTGCTCTGGGACATGCTGGATCTGCCCGGATCGGTGAGCATCAAGGGCGCGGACGGGGCCCTTCACCACAAGATCCCGATGTGGAGCTACTGGTGTCTGCAGGAAGGCACATTGGGCGTAGACCCCCACTATCTCAAGACCAACGACGGGAGGATGCCGCCCGTAATCCATCTGGACACGGACGCGCCGCTGCATTCAGATGTCGACGGTTCGCTGATTACGGACCGCGAATGGGGCATCTACTACAAACCGGATTTCCATTTCGGGGGAGTACAGGGGGGGGCAATGCCCTACCGCGTTGAGAAACCGGCTGACGAGGTGGCGGTGGATCCCTACGGCCCGGAATCCCCCGATTTCATCGTAGGCGACCGGTTTGCGCATCAGTGGTGTTCCGCCCTGGCATTTTGCCATAAACGGTTTGAAGGAAAGTCCACGCTCTTCAAGAAAGAACCATCCGGCGGCATCGGCGCGTTCACACCCGACAGTTTCCCGGTGTTCGACCGGTTTCACGGGAACGGCTATATAATCGCGGATTCCAACCACGGGTACAAGATGATCGGCGTCGGCAGGCTGGTCGCCGAGGAACTCGTGGGCGGACGCTCCCGCCTCCTGGAGCCGTTCCGCTTCTCACGTTACGCCGAGGGCAGGCTGCATCCGGTTTCCAGCAGCCCGTTTCCCTGGAGCTGACCACCGACCGCGTGGGTGCCGGAAGGAAGTCCCGGGATACAGTCCGGGAACGCAGACGGAGCATGCACCGATGGTAGAACCCGACGTCCGGCGGCACATGCGGGTCCGGCATACGGACTGGGGCGACGCTGTGCGCATCGATCTCAACCAACTCGGCGCGCGGCTGCCCGCGCAGGGGGCGCCCGGCGCGACATGGTCGGAAGCAACCGGCGAGTCGTTGCTGGACGAATGGGCCGAAGCCCAGAACGAAGCGCTGTGCGACACGATGGCGGACGTCGCCGCCTGCTCCGGAGGAGGCTTCGATTCGTTCGCTGAGTGGACGGTGCTGCACAACAGGCGGTACGACGGCGCCCACATGCGCGAATTGCGGCGGAGACGGTTCCCCCAGGGCTACCGTGCCGCGATCACGACGCTCGGATGGGCGCATCCGGGAACCCCCCTTTCCATGTCCATTCAGGCCGTGGCTTACGTGCCGAAAACCGGTGCTGGTTTCAAACAGGCCGTGTGGCGGCCTGAGTCGCTTTACGATACCGAATTCATGGCGCTCGCGCCCGCCGTGGTGACGGATTTCGGGGGAGGCCGGCAGATCCATCTGTCGGGCGTTGTCGCGTGGGACGAGCGGATTAATCCGCTCTTCGAAGGGCAGCCGGAGCGTCAGATCTCCCACGTATTCGACCTCATCCAGGACGTTTTCAGCGAATGCGGCGGATCCCTGGGGGACGTTGTGAGGCTGCGTCCATTCGCCCACTCTTCGGAGATCGCGCGGATCATCCGGGCGGAAGTCAGCCGCCGGTGGGGGGGGCGTCCGAAGCCCGTGGTCATGATGTCGGACAGCCGGCATTTTGGCGACCCGCCCAGCCTGTATGCGGAAATACAGGTTCTGGGCGTGATGTCGGACGGCCAGTGTGGAGTACGACACCGGGAAGCGGAACTCCCCCGCGGGACGATTGACGAAGACGCAACCCGCATCCGCTGCAGCCGCGCGCGTGAATGGGAAATGGTCCATGTGGGTGAATTACGCGGGCGCCCTGCCTCCGGTTGGAAGCGGGAGGCGGAGCAGGTCGCCGGGCAGATCAGCTCGGTTCTCGAACGGATGTCGCTCACACCGGACGACGTCTGTCTGACACTTGCCTATGTGAGTTCACCCGAAGCCGCCGCGGCCTTCCCGGAAACGGTGACCGGGGCGGTACCTGTAGAAACCGTGCACGTGCTGCCGTGTCCGGCAATGCCCGAATTGGACGGCCGCTGCATCAAGGTGGAGATGACGGCCCGAAGACGTCTGGATCCGGCCTCCCGGTCGCGCGCCGGGCCCGCCTGACGGGATGGCCGGTGAATGGTCGTTCTGCGCATGTTGCACGCGGGCCCTCGCGGGAACGATTCTCACCGCAGAAATGTCTAATGCATAGAGCGCAGTTTTTCATGATGGGGCTGGAAATGCGTATATCGGCAACGGGATTGACAAAAGTCTATCCGAAGGGGACCGTACCCGCGCTGGACAACGTCGACCTGGAAGTCGGACGGGGGACGTTCGGTCTGTTGGGCCCGAACGGTGCGGGAAAAACCACGCTGATCAAGGTTCTTTCAACACAGATGGCGCCAACGGCCGGTCACGTCAGGATCGGCGCCTGGGACCTGCAGAGAAACCGTTCCGAAGTGCGGCGGCGGCTGGGTTACCTTCCCCAGCACTTCGGAGCATATCCGCAACTGACGGCGTGGGAGTTTCTGGACTATATGGACCGGCTGGCAGCCGGGCGACGTCGGACCGGGCGGAGGGCGCGGGTGCGCGATGCGCTTGAAAACGTGGGGCTGTACGACGCGCGGGACCGACGGACCGGCGCCTTTTCCGGTGGAATGATGCGACGCCTCGGGATTGCTCAGGCCATTGTCGGCGATCCGGAAATCCTGATTGTGGACGAGCCCACCGTGGGTCTCGATCCGGAAGAACGCATCCGTTTTCGTGGGATTCTCGCGCGGCTGAGTCGGGACAGGACGATCCTGATTTCCACTCATATCGTAGGCGATATTTCGAGCACCTGCGATGACCTGGCGGTGCTGAATGAAGGGCGGATTATCTACAGGGGATCGCCCGATGCCCTGGTCGCTCGCGCGAATGACAAGACCTGGCGGGTACAGGCGGACGACGCGGAGTTCGACACGATATCCCGGCGATTTCTTGTTGTGACGGTCGCAGTGGACGGCGGACGAATGGACCTCCGGTTCGTGGGCGACGGCCAGCCGCCCGCCCACGCCGAACCGGTACCGCCAAACCTCGAAGACGCATACGTGTATTTTATGGGCAGGGAGAGTCAGGAAAAGGCAGCCTAGGCCATGGAAACGGTTTATACCGTATTGTCGGTCGCAAGATACGAGCGCAAGATGCTGATGCGGACGATCCGATTCCGGATCCTGGGCGGAATCGGCGTGCTCATTCCCGTTGCTCTGGGCGTCGGCCTGGCGATCGCGGAATCCAGAGGCATCGCATTCGAGTCTGTCAGCGGCATCGGCGCCTATATGCCCTTTTTCGTCTACAGTCTGCTGCAGACCGTCGTGATCGCGTTTATCGTTGGAGATTTCCGCGCCTCGGACGAGCGCGCCGGAATCTACGAAGTGGTTGCGGCCCGGCCGCTTTCTACGGCCGAACTGGTCATGGGCAAATACCTGGGGGTCCTGGGGGCGCTGATTACGCTGAGCCTGGTCGTTCTGGTGCTCAGCCTGGCAGTGCAGGCGGCCAAGATCAGCGTTACCGGCGCGCCGTTTGCGATCCGACCTTATCTGACGTACCTGCTGCTGCTGAACCTCCCCGGGCTGGTCTATATGTCCGCTCTTACGTTTTTTTTCGGGGCGGTATTTCGCCGGCAGGCCGCAGTGACCGTGCTGACCATCGCTTACGTCCTTATCGTTCTGCTGTTTCTTGGAAGGCGATACGGCGGTATCTACGATTTCGGCGCATTCTTCGCCCCGGTGTTCTACTCGGATATGCTCGGCCTCGGCGATATCCGGCGGGTGGTGGAGATCCGGGGCTTCTACACGTTTCTTGCCCTGTTTTTCTTTGGTTTGTCTATAGACCGGTATCCGCGGCTTCCTCAGTCCCGGGCCTGGCGCAGATTCGGTCGATGCCTGACCGCCGGCGGTTTCGTCGCCGCGGTGTGCCTGTACGCGTATATGGAAAGACGGGACTCGTCAGACCTCGCCTACCGGATGGCGCAACTGGAAGTCCAGGAAGGAATCGCCGGTCAGCCAATGTCGGCCGTTACGCATTATGCGCTCGACCTGGACCTCGCGAATGGCCGTACGCCACTGCGGGGCAGGGCGGTTCTCAGCGTTTCGAACCCTCACCCCGTAACGCTCGACACCCTCGTTTTCAGTCTCAACCCCGGGTTGGAATTGCAATCGGTGAATGCAGTTGCGGAGAAGGACGTCGATATCAGCTGGCAGCGTGAGTATTCTGTCGTGAGAATCGCGCGTCCGCTTAAGCCCGACAGTCTGGTGACGTTGGCGTTCGTTTACGACGGCTCGATCGACCTCAGCGGATTCGATCTGAGGCGACATCCGGAAGCAAGACGCCTGCAGAAGCGGCGAACGGGGCCGGGAAGGAAAGGGGACCTGACCGCCTGGATCCGCCGGAACTCCGTATTCCTGCCGCCACGCAGCAGGTGGTATCCCTCGCCGGGCGTGGACTACGGTCATCAGGATGGCCGCCCCCAGTCCTTCGCCACCGCAGATCTGGATATTGCGCTTCCCGCGGGACTGGAAGTCGTGACCCAGGGTGTGCCGGTGGGCCGGAAGAAAGAGGGCGGCCGCGAGACTCATACTTGGAAAGTGGAACGCCCCGTACCCGTTCTTTCGCTCAACGCGGGCGTGTACCATGTCTTTCAGGCCGAAATCCACAATATCCAATGCGCCATATACGTACATCCGGCCCACGCCAGGCAGGTTACCTTCTTCCACGACGCGAGGGACGACGCATTGAAAACGCTGGGCGAGATCCTGGATAGCGTTGAACAGGAAACCAGCCTGGCCTATCCGTACCAACGCCTGTCGGTTGTGGAGGTGCCATTCCAGGTACAGTGGTATTACGACGGATGGGAGGAGGCTGGCGGACTGGTGCAGCCCGGCGTGCTGATGCTGGAAGAGGACGTCCTGATGCGGCTGAATCTGCAACGCCGTCTGAAGTGGATGCAGCGGCGACAGCGGCGTAACGACGACCCTGCCAGAATCAAGCGGGACCTGCTGGTCAGGACGGTGCTGAACACGTTTCTCGCGCGGGAATCGACTCAAAGCGGCATCTACAGGAGTCCGGTGGCGCAACTCTGGTCGTTCAACCGGGGATTCGAAGGCGAACACTATTCCCTGCTCAAACGCGGCATGCCAGTCTATATGCAGCAGAATCTCGGGACCACAATGCAACAGAGCTTCTACTCGAGGCGGGGACGGTTTCGAGGCCGGTTCCGGCGGAACAGGAGCGCGCGCGGCGTTTCCTGGGATACCGTAACGGCCAGGATGCGGCAGCGTTCTTTTGCGGAACTCGACCCGACTGCCGACGCGGAACTCTACCGGGCGGTCGTCGACGCCAAGGGCGCCTCCATGTTCGGAATGATGCAGGCCGTGGTGGGCGAAGATGCATTCAGAGACGTGGTCAGCGGATTCGAGGAGGCGAGCCGGCACGCGGGAGTCGACTTTGCGTCGTTTGAGCGCGCGGCTGTCGGCGATTCGTCGAGGCAGGCGGAACGGCCCAGCCTGAATCGACTCGTCCGGGACTGGCTTCACGGCACCCAGGTTCCGGGCTACACCCTGACAAGGGCAAAAGCATATAAGGTGGACGACGGATGGGGCATGATGACGTATCAGGTCATCGTGCGTATCCGGAACGGCGAGCCGGGGCGCGGATTTGTCCAGATTCGAGCCATGGGGACCGAAGACGAGGCTGTCAAGGGCGTTGAGATCGAGGGCGGACAGGAGGTTGAGGTGGGACTGATCCTCTGGGAAAGGCCTTTGAGGATAAGCGTCGAGCCGTTCTTTGCTCGCAACCGCCGGGTCCTGATGGCGCCGTTACGCATACCCGAGCAACCAATGGAAGGATCGGCCGCGACCTATGTAAGGGAGGTCGCGCCGGACGAGACCGGATTGACCGAGATTATTGTGGACAACGATGACGAAGGCTTCGAAATGCCGGTCCGCAGGGTGCGGCGCTATCTCCGTCCGCAGTTGAAAGGCGACAACTGGCAGGAACGCCAGATGCCGTTCTCTTTCGGCAGGTACGAAAACAACTACAGGTGGAAGAAACCGGGCGACGGCGCGCAACCGGCCGTCTGGACGGCCCGATTACCGCACAGCGGGGATTACGACGTCTACTACTATTTCCTTCATCCCAGGTTCTCCAGGCGCATGCGTATGGCGTCGGAATTCAGTCTGGCCGTCTGTTACGGCGACGAGGTGGATACGCTGGCGGTCGAATCGAACAACCTGAAGGCCGGCTGGAACGTCTTGGGACGATACCGGTTCGAGGGCGGAGAACTGGCCCGGGTCGAGTTGTCCGACCGCGCCAACGGCCGCCTTTACGCCGACGCGGTGCGCTGGCGATACGTGGATCCCGACCATCCGGAAGAGGTGTACGAAGAGGATCTGCCGACCTGGATTTTCGGTCACGGCGGCCGGGGCGGTCGAGGCGGCGGCGGATCGCGGCGTGGGAGAAGCTGGTAAACCGTTGGACAACGTCAGACGATAACCCTTTTGCGAGGTGCAATTTGAACAGGCGATTCCTGAGCGATTACTGCATTGCATTCACGGCTGTTGTCGTTGTAGCCGGCTGCGGCGGGCAAACCGAGCAGCGGTCCGTGGACCTGACCGTCCCGGTCACCGTCCAGGCCGTTCGCCTGGACACCATGGAGGCGACTGTGGCCGCCACCGGTACGCTCCGGCCCTCCCGGGAGGCCCGCATACAGACCGAGGTCGAAGGTATTCTTCAATATGTCGCCCGGGGCGTCGGAGGACGACCGAGCGAAGGAATGCGGGTCACCCGGAACCAGGAGATTGCCCGGCTGGTGAACAAGGAGCTTGTCGTAAACGCACGCATGGAATCCCGGCAACTCGCACGCGCCACCGCGAAACGAACGCTGCGCGAGCAGGAGGTACTCGTTGAACGAAAGCTGGGCACGGAGAGAGACCTGGACGAAGCGCGCCGCGCCCTCGCCGAGGCCGAATCCAATTACGAAGACGCGCTCGTTCAGATCGCCAAGACGACAATCAGGACGCCAATCAGCGGTTTTCTGACGGGATTGGCCGACATTACAGAGGGTACGCTGGTGGAAGCCCGAACGACCATCGCTACCGTGATGGATTACAGACAGGTGCTCGTCGATCTGAAGATTCCAAACGCCTATATCGCATCCGTTTCACCCGGCCAGGTCGTGCGAGTGGAAAACTATGCATTGCCCGGAAGGCGGTTTCTGGGAACCATCAGGGTCGTGGACCCGGCCATCGATCCGGCCACGCGTACCTTCCGGGTCGTTGGGGCCGTGAAGAATCCGAACCTGATGTTGCGTCCCGGCATGTTTGTGAAAGCCGAGATTGTCACGGAGTCTCACGAAGACGCGGTGGTGATCCCTCGCCGCTTCGTCCTGACCCGCCGGAATCGCAAAGTGGTGTTCGTGGAAGCGGAGGGGAGGGCTCAGATGCGCGACGTGGAACTGGGTTTGGAGGGCCCCGAGCAGGTCGAGATTCTGGAAGGGCTTGAAGCGGGCGAGCGCCTCATTACCAGCAATTACGAGACGCTGCGCCCCCGTACCCGTGTGCGTGTAACCGGCGTGGGCGTGCAGCAATGAATGCGAATACCGTGCGCACGTCGCCGGGAGCGCCCGTCGCAATTTTCCGGTAACGGTTCGCCGCGGACGGAACATCATTCGAAATCATCGGGTAAGTTGTCGTTTGGACCCCTCTGGGGCCCAGGGACTGCGTGTGGGCCTTCCGGAGGGTTTTTTTTGATCTTGATCCGTCCCTTCTCGGGGACGTCAATTCGAGTATATGCAAGCGGATCTCATTACTAAGGGCCGATACCATGCCATTGCCCGAATTTTCGACGAAATATCCGGTAACGGTTGCCATGGCAACGCTGGCCGTCGCGCTCCTGGGCTGGATTTCGCTGGAGCGGCTGGAAGTGGACCTGCTTCCCGACCTGCGTTCTCCCGTGATTACCGTGGACCTGCGATTTCCGGGCAAAACCCCCAGGGAGATGGAGGAACGATATGCGCGTCGTCTGGAAGGGGATATCGGCACGGTACGCCACGTCAAACGCGTTCACTCCGTGTCCCGTTCCGGGCAGGCCGTGGTGATCGCGGAATTTGAATGGGATGCGGACATGGATTTCGCGCTGCTCGATGTGCAGAAGAAAGTGGCGCGGTACGCTTCGGATCCCGATATCACGAGTCTGGACGTCACACAGGAAGACCCCCAGGCGTTGCCGGTGATGCGTCTGGCCGTCTCGGGAGCGGACTGGCAGGATCCTGATGAACTGCTGGGCAACGCGGAAACCGTCATCCGGCCCAAACTCGAGGGGTTGTCCGGGGTGGCTTCGGTGGAAATCGAGGGGGGAGCCGAAAAAGAAATCCGGATCACACTGGATTCCTATCTCCTTCAAGCATTCGGAGTCACTTCGGAGACGGTCGTCTCGCGGATACGTGAAGCCAATTCGGATGTCTCCGGCGGAACGTTGAAAGACGGACAACGTACCTATCTGGTCAAAGGCCTGGGACGTCTGACCGACTTGGCAGACGTGAACAACCTGGTTGTCGGTGAGCGCCGCGGCGAATCTTCGAATGGCGGGGAAGACGCCTCGACCCAGCGCGTGCCCGTCACGGTAAGCGATGTGGGTACGGTAGGCCTGCTATATAAGGAGAGGGAAACCATCGTGCGCCTCGACGGCTTGGAGTGCGTCGGGCTTTCCGTTTACAAGGAAGCCGGCGCGAATACCTCGTCGGTGGTCAACGGGGTTCTCGGGGAACTGGAAAGACTCGAGGCCGATCTGACCGGCATCCGGTTTACGGTGGTGGAGAACCAGGCCCGCTTCGTCGAAAACGCGGTAAGTGAAGTGGAAGAGGCGGCCGTTCTTGGCGCCTTGCTTGCAGTGGGCGTGTTGCTGGCTGCGCTCCGGCAGTGGACCGCCACGCTGGTGATCGGACTCGCCATACCGATTTCCGTTCTGGCCACGTTCACGCTGATGTATTTCCAGGGGCTGACGCTGAACGTCATGACCCTGGGCGGCCTGGCGCTGGGCGCCGGCATGCTGGTGGACAACGCCATTGTCGTGATTGAGAACATCTACCGGCACCTCGAGAGGGGAGAAACGGCCGCAGAGGCCTCCGTCAGAGGCGCCAGTGAGGTCGGGGTCGCGATTCTGGCGTCCACGTTGACCACGGTGTCCGTGTTTCTGCCCATTGTCTACCTCCACGGGTTGGCGGGCGAACTCTTCAAGGAACAGGCCTGGACGGTCGCGTTCTCGCTGGTTTCGTCTCTCGCGGTGGCGATGACCGTGGTGCCCATGCTGACCGCCCGGCTCTTCAGGCGGTATCCGCGACGGTCCGCAGGGATCGCGGGGGCGCGGTCCTTCAGGCGTTTTCTAAGCCGTTCACTCAACCATAAGGGACGTACGATGGCGGTGCTCGCGGCCTGCCTGCTGGCCGCCTTCTATATGGCAAGGTCCATCCATACGTCTTTTATCCCCACGGAAGACGAGGGTGTGCTCCACGTGGATCTCGCGCTGCCGGAGGGCACGCGACTCGAGTCGACAGACAGGGTGGCGAGGCGAGTTGCCGCCATTACCCAGGCGGTTGCCGGAGAGGAAGCGCGCCACATCTACCTGCGGGTTGGAACCGATCCGAACCGGTTTACCGCGGTGGGAGAACCCACCGGCCCGAACAGAGCCGAACTGACGGTCGTGCTGGGCCGGCAGGCGGACCGTCGCAGCGTCTCCGAACTCACCACGGTTCTGGATACAGCCCTCCTCGAAGTCCCTGACATTAAGGTTAATTATCGGCTTCAAAAAGCTGCATTGGAAGGACTTATACGAGGTCACACTGCGCCGGTCCAGGTCGAGGTCAGCGGTGAGAACCTGGACCTGCTTCGGGAATTGACCACAGATCTGAAGCGGCGAATGGACGCGTTGTCCACGGTGTATAACGTGCGGACCAGCTTTCAGGACGGTCAGCCCGAGGTAGACGTGGTACTGCGACCGGATATCACCGCCGCGTTCGGGCTTACCTCACAGAATCTCGTGCGCGAACTCGAGCGCAGGCTCGGCGGCGAGGAAGCCGGAGAACTCTCCAAGGACCAACGGGCGCGAACGATCCGGGTTGGGTTCGAGGACGTGGACCTTCGGGAACTGCAGCACGCGAGAATCGACGGTCCCGACGGGGCGATGCTCACGCTGGGAGATCTCGCCGACCTGCGGGTCGTGCAGGGTCCAAGGGAAATCCTGCGGGACGGTCAGCGCAGGGTGGGGCGGGTGTCCGCCTTCCTGACCGACGGTGTGGTCTTGAGCCAGGCGGCAACGCAAATCAGGCAGGCAGTGGGACAGATGGCCATCCCGCACGGATACCAGGTGACCGTAACCGGAGAGGAACGGGAGCGGGCCGAATCATTCGGCGGCCTGCAATTCGCCCTTCTGCTTTCGGTGGTGCTCGTCTATATGGTCATGGCTTCGCTCTTCGAGTCTCTGCTTCATCCGTTTACCGTCATGCTGACGGTGCCGCTGGCGGGCATCGGCGTGGTATTCGCATTCTGGAGCCTGGGAGAAGCGTTCGGCGTGATGGCGTTCATCGGCGCGATCATGCTGGGCGGTATCGCCGTTAACGACGCCATCATTCTGGTGGACCACATCAACCAGTTGCGGCGCGAGGCGGGCGACGTGCGACAGGCCGTACTCCAGGCCGCGCAGGATCGGCTGCGTCCGATCCTGATGACCAGCGCCACGACCATTCTGGCGCTGTTGCCCATGGCGGTGGGCGTCGGCGAAGGCGCGCGCCTGCGGGCCCCGATGGCGGTGGCCGTTATCGGCGGTCTGGTCACGTCCACATTGATGACCCTTGTGGTGATTCCCGTCGTTTACGAACTGATTGAAGGGCTCAGAAGGAGGAGGGCGGCGTGATTCTCCCCGATCTTGCGGTCCGGCGGCCCGTAACGACGTCGATGTTCTTTGCCGCATTCGCCATATTGGGAGTCGTGTCGTGGACGAGGCTTCCGGTACAGCTTTTTCCGGAGTTGATCTTTCCGGAAGTGTTCGTCACGCTGTCGCTGCAGGGGGCATCTCCGGAACAGGTGGAACGAGATCTGCTGGTTCCCGCTGAAGGGGAGATCGGCAAACTGGACGGCGTCCAGGAGATGGAGTCGTTCGCGATGGCCAACAGGGGAGGTATTCGCATATCCTACGCGCCCGACGTGGATATGAAGTTCGCCCTGCTTCAACTGCAGAGCAACCTGAACAGACTGCAGCCGACGCTGCCCGAGCGTACTCAGTCCGACGTCAGGAGGTTCGATTCGACGGATCTCAGCAGCAGCATTATGGAGCTTCACGTGCTCGCCGACTGGGACCTGAACCCGTTGCGGGAGTTCACGGAAGAAAAAATCCGGCCCGAACTGGAGTCAGTCGACGGTGTCGTCAATGTGTCCGTGTTGGGCGGACGGCGCAGCGCCGTTGAAATCGTCCTGGATCCGTTCCTGCTCGAGGCGCATGGCCTTTCGACGGGACAGGTTCGGGCACGCCTGAACAGCTATAACCGGCGGCGTGAGTACCTGGGGCGCGTATTCGACGGGAATCGGGCCTATTCGGTGAGCATTCAGGGGCAGTTTACGGACCTTCGTCAGATTCGCGATCTCGTCCTGAACGCGGACGGCACGCTCAGGCTGGGCGACGTTTCCCGGGTGGGATTCGGACTCCAGGAACAGGCCGATCGGCACAGAGTCAATGGAAGACCGTCGGTGGGCGTCCGCATCCAGAAGGACGACGAAGCGAATCTGATCGAGGTTGCCGCGGCGGTCGAAGCCGCCATCGGCAGGCTGAATCGCGACTTCAAGAGCGCGGGTGTGGAACTGGGCGTGAGTTCCTCACAGGCGGATCTGATGACCGGAGCGCTTTCCACCCTGAAGCAGGCGGCCATTGCCGGCGCCGTGCTCGGACTGATCGTGCTCTTTCTGTTTCTTCGGAACCTTCGTTTCGTTTCGGTCCTCCTGCTGGCCATACCGATTTCTCTCCTGATGACCTTCAATCTGATGTACCTCGGCGGGCTGTCCGTCAACGTGCTGTCTCTGTGCGGTCTCGCCCTGGCGATGGGCATGCTTGCTGACAACGGCATCGTGGTGATGGAAAATATCTTCAAGCACTACGAGCGGGGAAAGTCGCCCGCCGACGCGGCACGGGACGGGGCGGCCGAGGTCGGGCGCGCCGTGGTTGCGGCAACCGCAACAACCGTAACCGCATTCCTGCCGGTTCTGTTCATCGAGAGCGACGCGCGGGACCTGCTGCGGGAACTCGCGTTGTCCATGGCGTTTCCGCTGCTGGCGTCGTTGCTCGTGGCCCTGACGCTGGTTCCGGCCCTCGCCGTCCGGGCGTTGAGCCGCGGGGTCCGACAGCCTCCGGACGTTCGCGGGTTGCTCGAACGGTATACGCTGCTGCTGAAGACTGCTCTGCGCCACCGCGCATCGGTGGTCCTGTCCGCAGGAGTGGCGCTCGCGTTGACACTCGTGTTGGCGTTCTTCTACCTGCTGCAACAGCAGGTACGCAGGGAGGAGACACGTTTTACGGTCTACGTGAACCTTCCGGAAGGAGCCACGCTGGACGCGACGGACGAGGTCGTGAAACAGGTGGAGGCATCCGTACGGGACGTGCCCGGTCTGGACCGGTTTACGACGTCGGTCCGTGAGGCGGAAGCCGACGTGAATGTATTGCTAGACAGACGTTCTGACCGGCCCGGCGGCATCTCGCTGGATGAAATCAAAGAGCAACTCGACGACAAACTGCAGAATGTACGGGGAGGGGTTGTCGGATACGAAGCCAGGCCCCGCGCGGGGAGGGGCGGGCGCGGGCAGGGGATCGGACAACGTCGGAGACGCAGTTCCGGAGGATTCGATCTGACCGGGGCCACGCCGAACGAACAGGTTGTGGTTCGAGGATACGACTTCACGATACTGACGATGATTGCCAATGACCTGGTTTACCGCCTCGAAGAACTGGAGGAGGTGGATGCCAACAGCGTACGCGCCGACGCCGAACGGAGTTCGCCCGAGGTGCAGGTGATACCCGATGCGGCCGCCCTGTTCGACCGGCGGCTCGGCGCACAGGAAGTGCTCGCCGCCATGGGTGACACCCGTTGGGACGGGTTTCGCACAACGGTCCCGTTCCTGCTGCCCGATGCAACCGAGGTACCCATCGAAGTGCGTACGATCGAAGAGGAGGACCGCGACCGCTACGGGCTGGCTGAATTCAGGGGTTCACGCATTCTGAACCGGGACGGGCATTACGTACCTCTGTCCGAAGTGGCGAGGGTCCGGACGGATGAGGGCCGGAGCAGCCTGTTGCGGACCGACCAGACCCGTCGGATTGTGGTTTCCTACCGGTATCCTTCGGAGATTCTGGATTCCCAGCCGCGGTTGGATCTTGCGAGACGGGTCGTGCGAACGACGCTGCAGGACATGGTTCTGCCGGAGGGGTATTCGATCGAAATCATCGAGGCGCACGAGGAGATGATCTACTATTGGATGATGGCGGTCGCAGCTGTACTCATCTATATGATCCTGGCGTCGCTGTTTGAGTCTTTCGCCTCGCCGATCATCATTCTGTGTACGCTGCCGCCCGCGGCCATCGGCTCCTGCTGGGCGCTGATGATGTCGGGCACGGGCCTGAGCCAGCAGGAGGGACCCATGGCGCTTCTGGGACTTATCGTCCTGCTGGGTATTGCGGTGAACAACGGCATCATCCTGATCGACGCGGTCGGCGTGCTCAGGACCCGATTCGGCTTTCGACGGGAACGCGCGGTGCTGACCGCGGCGCGGTCGCGTGTTCGACCCATCCTGATGACAACGGCCACGACGCTTCTGGGCGTTCTTCCACTGGCGCTCGAATACGGCGGCGATTTTGAAATCTGGCCGCCGTTCGCAATTACCGTTCTGGGCGGGCTGTCGGTTTCCATGGTCTCCACGCTGATCCTGATTCCGGTGGTCTACATGGGACTGGATCAGATCGGCGCCTGGCTTGCCGACATGGGGGTTATCGCCGTCACGCTGTCGCTGCTGGCGACCGCCGCGGCCGGGTATGGCGTTTATGTGCGGTACGAAAGCGTTTTCTGGGCAACGCTGTCGATATTGCCCATCTGGGGCGCGTGTCTGGCAGCGGTATGGACCGTCCTGAAAATACACCGCGCCCGGGTCGCGGCCCGGCGGGTATCCGGCGCCGTTCATTCCATACAGCTGAGAAATCTTACCAAGGTCTACGGCGCGCCCGGGCGGTTTGTACGGGAGTGGGCGCGCAACGAGCGCCGGCGAGGGCGGATGATGGAAACCGGTCCGGAGCCACACGACCGCAGGGCGGTCCGTGACGCGCTCATCTGGAAGCTGCCGTTGCTCGCGCTGTTGTCGGTCTTCACGACCTATTTCGAGGACGAGATCTGGATCTATCTGCACGGGCTGGCGCTGGCATCCATGATTGCGCACGTGGGGAGATGCGTCGGAGACCTGAGAGAAAGGCAACTTCCGGCGCCGATCGCCCGCATTGGCGCCCTGCTGCTCAAAGCCGTGCTGCCATTGACGTTTGTCGGCTACGTGCACTTGCGGCTGAACCTGCTTTCTGTCACACTTGCCACGTTCGGGCTGTGGGTCGTCTATCGACTGGTGCGGTGGCTCGCCGACAGGGTACGTTCCGGGGAGATCGATCCCGATGCCTTGTCCGGACGTCTGGCGCGGCCGCGCATGTGGAGCTATCGAATGGCCTCGGCCATGCCGATCGTCGGCGTCCCCCGGCCGGAGTTTCGGGCGCTGGCGGGCGTCAACCTGGAAATCGGCAGGGGGATGTTCGGGCTACTGGGCCCCAACGGCGCCGGCAAGACCACATTGATGCGCATTCTCTGCAGGGTACTCGAACCCAGTTACGGCTCCATTCTGATCGACGGTCGAAACGTCCTGAACAGGGGATCGATTCACGGTCTGATCGGCTACCTGCCGCAGCATTTCGGCAACTACGGACACCTTTCCGCATACGAGTATCTGGAATACCGTGCACTTCTGGAGGGTTACAAAGACCGGAAAATTCGGGACGCCCGGGTGATCGAATCCCTGGAACAGGTCAATCTGATCGAACGGAAAGACGATCCCGTCGGCTCGTTTTCAGGCGGAATGAAGCAGCGCCTCGGCATTGCCCAGACCCTCCTGCACACCCCGCTGATCGTGGTGGTGGACGAGCCCACGGCGGGTCTCGATCCGCTGGAGCGCATCCGGTTCCGCAACCTGCTTGCCAGGTTGAGCCAGGATCGCATTGTCATTTTCTCCACGCACATCGTGGAAGATATCTCCGGAAGCTGCAATCGTCTGGCAGTACTGGACCATGGGTGTCTTCTGTATACGGGAACACCGGAGGAAATGAGGAATCTGGCGACGGGACGGGTGTGGGACACGGTGGTATCGGAGCGGCGTTTTTCGGAGATGGAGGACAACCTTAAGCTCATTTCGCATCAGCGAACGCCCGGCGGGGTCCGGATGCGGTTCCTGTCGGAACACGCGCCGGTCGATATCGGCGCGCAGAGCGTGGACCCAACTCTGGAAGACGCGTACCTGTACCTGCTTGGCGGAGGGGAGGGACAGCCGTGCTGAACTGGCGGGAATTGCTGCTGACCACGTGGCGGCTTTATCGGCTGAGCTGCAGGATCATATTCCACAGGAAATTGATGTTCATGGGCATCGGCCTTCTCGTCTATTACGCCGCCATGTACGCGTTCGCGGTGTGGCGCCCCGACGAGGGGTTCGGCGTATCGCAGGCGCTCAACGTCCTGGTTGAAATCCCCGGTATTGCGCTTGCCATTTATCTGACGATGGATCTCGTTGCGGGCGAACGAGACCGGAATACACTTGAAACCCTGTTCAGCACAACCTCTACCCATTACAAGATCTGGACGATCCGGATGGTGGGGGTGTATCTGGTTCTGGCGGGAACCCTCATGGGAATGACGGTGGTCGCGTATTTCGTCTTCGCCGAACTTCCGATTTTCCGGGGCGGGTTGAATGCTTTTCTGCCGGCATGTCTTGCCGCCGGACTCACGTTCTACTTCTCCGTTCTCTGCCGAAGCGGCAACGCGGCCGCAATGCTCGCGACCGGGGTGATGGTCCTGGCTCTGGTCGTTTCGAAGTCCCTGCCCGATTCTCCCTTCGTGCTCTTTCTGGACACGTTCGATCCACCGGTGGGCATGGAAGACACGCTTTGGGGCGACCGGGTCCTGCTGAATCGTCTGGCCGTCGTGCTGCTGTCGGGCTTGCTGCTTTTTATCGGTCTACGCAGAATGGAAGCAAGGGAACGGCTGGTATCTTCGTAGGGGCGGGTCTCCTATGCCGCAGTCGCGGCGGCCGTCGGGTGCCCATCCTATTCTTTTCTTACGTCCAGCCGGACTTTTCGGGGCGCTACGTTCACGACCGCCAGATCGGTCCCATGCCTGATCGACTCGACGCCGAACTCGAACGTCCTGCGCCCGATCCCGACGTAGCCGGCATCGATTACGAGCCGAAAGGCGTCTTTGGGCGCGAGCAGAAGGGCGCGTCGGGGACCCTTCACAGTGACGTCTACGGCGGCTGGTCTCACGCTCTCCAGTGCATATCCGCCCGGCAGATTCTCCACGCCGACCGCCACTTCATACGTCGCTTCCTGGACCGACGCGCCCGGCACCAGAAAGACCCATGCGCCGAACGCCAGCGCGAGGGAGAGCACGCCTTCCGAGAGATGCCGCGCCAGCCTGCCCCGACCGGTCTTGGGCGCACTGCGGACCGCATGCTGCGCGTGCTCCTGCAACCTGGAAAGCAGTTCGTCGGGGTCGTTAACGATTTCCAGTCGACCCCGACGCGCGACGGCGATGGTGCCGCGCTCCTCGGAAACGACCAGGCAGAGGGCGTCGCTGCGTTCTGTCAGCCCGAGCGCCGCGGCGTGGCGAGTTCCTCCCGGCCCGAGTTCGCTGCGGTTTTCCGACAGCGGCAGATGGACGGCAAAACGCTCCAGCCGGTCTTCCCTCATCACCAGCGCCCCGTCGTGACCGGCCGAAGTCGTGCCGAACAGGCTGTCGATGAGCTCCTCGCTGATCGTGGCATGCAGTACAATCCCGCCCTGCAGGAGCCGGTCGAGCGGTTCCCGTCCGGGCAGGACCACCAGGCCGCCCCGCCGATTCGCCGCCAGTTGATGCATTGCGCGAACCAGAACCGCCAGACTCCCGCCGTGGGGCCGAGATGCCCTTCTGCCCAGGCCCAGTGCGGCAATCTGCTCGAAGAGCCTCCGCAGGTCGTCCTGGAAGACAACAACCAGCAGCACGACGAGGACGGCAAAGAACCCCTGGAATATCCACGCCGTCAGCTGCAGTTCGAACTGGCGCGCCAGGAGATAGAAAGCGCCCAGAAACGCAAGCCCGACCAGCGCCATGCGGGCGTGCATCCTCCGGGTCCAGGCCAACAGCCCCCAGAACAGCGCGCCCACCACCGCTATGTCCACGAAATCTGAAAATGTGACCTCAAGCAGCGTCATATTCTATGTTTTCCGCCAGCCGGATTCGGTCGATTGAGGGCGATAGGGCACCCGACGGCGTGTGCATACCCGCCAGCCCGAAATATGGGCAATCTTCCTCGTTTCGTCAAGACCGCCGCTGCCGGTTTGCTTCGTGGCCGATCGACGTCTGCCGGATTCCGCAGCTGCAGGACCGCGGTCCGGTCCGGGTGGTACAAGTTCCCCCGTTGAATCGATCCGTGGTTCTCGTCTTTCGTTTGGTCGGTCCCGGGAAAATACCTATATTTGGAGACGTTCAGGGACAACCGGAACGGGTCAACACCAAATTTCACGCGGTAATCGGACGGAGGCAAGCGACATGCAGGGACCTCGGGGGCGAATGACCAGGCGGGAACTCAGGCAGGACGAATTTGTCAACAGGATGTTGGCCGCATGGGCTTACGTGGAAGAGAACTATGTCCGCGTGCTCGCCGCTGGCGCGGGGGTGGTGGTCCTCATCCTGCTCGGCATTTTCATAATGAACCGGATGGACGCCCAGGCAAGAGAGGCGGTGGATGCGGAGGGGCAGATCCGGATCCTGTTGCTCCAGGGTCGGGTCGACGATGCCATCCTGGAAGCCGAACGCGTCTCGGAAACATACAGCGGAGAAGCAGCAGCCGGACGGGCGCTGCATTTGGCCGGCGGCCTCTATTTCGAAACCGGGAGGCACGCGGAGGCACAGGCCGCATTTGAAAGATACCTCCAGGAGTTCGACGCGACGGGGCCCACGGGATACAGCGCATGGTCCGGTGTGGCCGCCGCACTGGAAGAACAGGGCGATTCCGCGGGCGCGGCGGCCAGATACGAGGCTTTCGCCGATGAGTTCGAAGACTCTCCGTTCGCGCCCAATGCGCTCAAGGAGGCGGCCCGCTGCTATCGGATATCGGGCGATACCGGTCAGGCCAGGATTCTACTACAGCGCATTCTGGACCGGTATTCGAGGAGCCCCGTTGTCCGAAGCGCAGAGGAGGAGCTCAAGCAGATGGGTGGTATCCCATGACCGGACCGGAACTGAGTCTCACCCGTACGCGCGAATTTCACCCGACCGACCTGGCCGACGATGTCCTGCTGGTCGTACCGGACGACGTACAAGGGCATGCGGCCGTCGCCCGTGTTGTGGAAGCGGTGGGGGAGGCGGGACGCCTCCCCGAGACGATCCCTCAGAGCCGCTTTCGGCAGGCGCTGTTCCGGGAAAAACACGTTATTGCCTTCGGAAATCTGGCAAATAACCGGGCGATTCAGCGTCTTTATACCGCCCGGTGTTGTTTTGTGGACACCTTTTTTCCCGGCGCACATGGATATCTTGTCAAGTCGATCTCAGATCCGTTCGGATACGCCCGAAATTGCATTGTCGCGGGCGCCAGCACGGACGAAGGGCTGGAGGCTGCTCTGAACGTCTTCACGGACATCGTCACCGCCGGTAATGGCCGGTTGAAGCGCGTCCACGCCGCGTCTTTCGACCACGATCTTCCCCGTTTGCCGGATGATTCCGAGATGGAACGCATGGTTCGGGACGATTTGAAGATCTGGGGGACGGGGTGGTCGGCTTCGCCGTTCCGGGGCGGCGGGCTGTTGTCCTATCTCTGGCAGCATTATCTGACGGATCACCCGGTATGGGCGAGGGCGGCGGCGGAAATTCTGAAGGGTTCGATTGAACCGTGGCGTGCGGAATGTCGTGCGCATCCGGAGGCCTACCATTGTTTCTTCAACCTCCACCTCTACGTCCATCTGTGGGACCTGGTGGAAGACAACCCGCTTTTTACCCCGGAAGACCGTCGGGCGGCCGTCACGATGTTCGGCGAGTTATTGAGACATCTCATGACGCTCTCTTACGTCTCGGAGGAAGTGAATCCTCCAGGCGAAATCCGACAGAACCACACGACGTTCATCGGATTAAACCTGGCGGTGGGCGGCGACTACATGACCCGGCGCCACGGTGTTCGGGAGTTTCGACGGGCGAATGAAATCGCACGGCGCATATTCGAAGGTCAGATGGACAGTTATAAGCCGGATGACGACGGGGGAGTGGGGTACGTCTGGCACGTGCCCCAGGAAACGCTGAGCTATTTTCTGTACCGCGGCGACGACCGTTACATCACCGGGGGCCACGTGGCGGACCTGTGCAAGCTGGCGGTCGTGACAACCGACAATATGCGCAGCGAGTGCGGCTACGGCGATACCTCGGGGTATGCCGGTTTTTCTTCAAACGGATGGGATGCCCGGCTCTGGCCGCTGATGGTCTCTCTCTGGCATCATCCGGATGCCGCGCACCTTTGGACGTTGAACTGGCTTGGAGAAGGGAAACGACCTTCGCCGGAACGGACGCTGCACGGTCTCTATTCGGCCGTGGACTACGTGGACGGCGGATTCGCCATGGCGGCGTGTAAGCCGGTCGTACCCCGCGAACTGCTCGGCATCTGTGTGATGGATATGCCCGAGCCAGTGCTCGACTGGGTACGACGTTACTCGCCGCAGGCCCATCATCCGCGTCCGGGGAGAAGGTATTTCGACAAATTGTCCCTGCGGCGCAATTTCGAGCCCGGGGGGGAATACCTGCTGCTGGAAGGACTGGGAACGACCTGCCACGGACACGAAGATACCAATGCGATCGTCCGGCTGACCTGGAACGAGAGGGCGTGGCTGGCAGACGGGGATTACATCCGGGCGGCGCCCGCGTTTCACAATTCCGTCGTGGTCATGCGAGACGGCGAGGGAGTTCTCGAATCGCCCGGAGACGGCGTGGTGATCCCGCCTTTGGCGTCCTTAAACGTCTGTAGCGACGGCGCGGAACTCGCGATGTTTCGCTCGGAAGCCGCGGGTTACAACGGTGTGGACTGGCAGCGGGAGATTTTCTGGCGCAAGGGTCGATATATGGTCGTCATGGACCGGCTTCGCTGTTGCGAACCGGGAGACTATCATCTCCAGTGTCTCTGGCGAATGGTGGGGGATCCGGCCCGGGAGACGGACGGCGTTCGCATCCGGCAGGCGGGGGAGCACTTTCATATTCGTAACGCGGACGGTTCCGCGCAGGAAATCGTTCCGGACATGCACGTCAAGAGCCGCTGGGGAAGCTATCCGCATTCGAACGGAACCATTTCCGTGTTGCATCAGCGAACGGGGTGCAGCCTCGAAGCCGGCACGTCGTTTACCTTTATGAATCTGCTCACCCCGGACCCTCAGATTCGACTGGAACGGGTCGGCCCAGGCGCGGTCAGGGTAACGGACGGGGATGAAGTCACGTTGTTGGGTGGGGGAACCCTGGAACAGGACGATCTGGATCTTTCGGGGAGCGTGTTCGCGTGCCTGGCCCGCGGTAACGGGGTGCGCTTACAGGGCGTCGAACGCCTGGCCGGACGGGAGGTCGAACCATCGGAACAGGTTCTGGACCGACCCGAACTGGCGGCGGCGGTCCGGTCCGTACGGGCCGTCCCGGCCGTGACGCCCGCGGCGCGACGTCCGTCGGTTTCGGGCGGGTTGGCGCATCGGTGGCGCCGGGCTTTCCCGGCCGATATCCGGGATATCTCCGTCTCGGACGACGGCGAACTGCTGCTGGCCAGCGGCCGTGACGTCGTGCGGCTGAACGCGGAAACGGGGGAGTCGGTCTGGTCCCGGCCGGTTGACGCGGAAGGCGGTGCCAGCCGGGTCCTTGGATCGGATATCGACGGAGACGGAAAACCGGAAGTGATGCTGGGAACTGAAGACTCACAACTGGTTGTTCTGGAAGGGGATACCGGTGAAGAACGCTGGCGGCGCGGGCTGGTGAATATGTGGAATCGCGGCACGAGGGTTTCTGCGGTTGCCGTGGCCGATCTGGAGGGCAATGGAGAGCTGAACGTGCTTGCCGGTACCGAAGGATGGTTTGTGAACGCGTTCGCGGCCGACGGCGCGCCCAAATGGGCCGAATGGTTTCGATATCACGCGACCACCGCGCTTCAAGCCGCGGACGCGGATGGAGACGGGAAGGCCGAGATTCTGGTCGGTACCGAATATTATACGCCGCTTACCGTGCACAATTTCGACGGATCGTTCCGCTGGTCCACGTTCGAGCAGGTCGGATCGCACGGGAACGCAACAACGCCCAGACGCGGCATCTGTCTGAAACAGATGGTGCTGTGCGACCTGGACGGCGACGGCGTTATGGAAGTCATTTACGGAACGGAAGACGGCTGGATCTACGCCGTCAAACCTCAGGACGGCGCCGAACTCTGGCATGTCAATCTTGTGGGGGAAATTACGGGGCTCGTCGTTCTCGATGGCGTTCTGATCGCGGCGTGCGAGTTCGGCGCGCTGTATGGAATCGATTTTGCCGGCAATCTGACGTGGCGCCGCCACGAAGCGCAATGGATCCATGCCGTCGCGGAGTCCCGCGGCATGATCGCCGTTGCCGCCGACCGGCGGGAAATCCGAACGGTCGACAGTGAGGGGCGCTGCCAGGGTCTGATTGAAATGCCGGCGAACGTCACGTCGCTCGCCGCAACGGACGGCGGTTTCATCTGTGTCTACGGACAGGGGATTGCCAGCCTGGATCTGATTTCCTGAAAAAACCGCATTTGGCAGTCACGGTAAACAGTTCAACGATAACCCCGCACAAAACCGGTATAAGATGTATTATGTAAACTTGCGGTTGTTTCAAGTGGGCTGTTTCGCAGAAATTTCCATTCATTCGATTAATGGGCCACCTCCTGCCCTGTCTTGTCCCGCAGAGCGGACAACTCGGTTTTCAAGCGTCCGATTTCGCGATTCTTCGCCGCCAGGTCCTCTTTAAATGCCTCGCAGCTGTTTTCGAGCGTCCTGTTTTGATCCGCCAACCGGCTTTGTTCTTTTCCGAGGCGGTTCAGTTCTTTTCTGAGCCAATGCGCCGTTAATGTCGCTTCCTCTCGGGCTTTATCCGCAGCGCGGAGGTTTTCGCGCAACCCTTGGACGTCGTCCTTATATCTTCTCGCTTCGGTCCATCCGGATGCGGACGAGGCCTCCAGTTCGGTCCGACGTTCGCTCAGTGCCCGAAGTTCGGCCGTTCGTTCAGCCAGCGCCCGCTCAATGGCGTCCAGTTTGCCGACACGCCGTTGCAACAGGTCGTAATCGTCCCGCTGGAGTTGCACGAGGGATTGGCTCTGGAGTCCTTCGAGCCTTTCCGGTTCCATTTTTTTTCCATATTTCTTCCTGTAAATTTCCAACAAATCTTCTTTGGGAATTCTCCACGCGCCATTCCACTTCCGGGCGTTCAGATAATCCCGCTCGATGTAGTTTCGGACCGTTTTCGTGGTCACTTTGAGCAGATTTGCGGCCTGATCGATGGTAAGATGCTCAGTCCGGACGTCGCTGGAATCGGTCATTGATTGCTCCATTGCTTGAATATTTTTACTTTTTTCCATAATTATTATAGGAAATTTCACCCCCGAATTCAAGGACGATTCACGACACAACATTGTATCGAGAAGGAAAACTCAGATGGAAAGCGAAGCCCTGAAACGCACCCCACTCTACCGGCAGCATGTCGAATTAAACGCGAAAATGGTGGAATTCGGAGGATGGGAGATGCCCGTCCAGTATACCGGAATCGTTGCGGAACACCGTGCCGTGCGAACATTCGCAGGACTGTTCGACGTCAGCCACATGGGCCAGATCCAGGTCTCGGGCCCCGGGGCGAGGGATTTCCTGCAATATCTGGCGGCCAACGACATCAGGAAACTGCAGAACGGCAGATGCCAGTATTCCTTTCTTCTGAACGAGCGGGGCGGCACGATTGACGACATGATGGTCTACCGGACCGGTCCGGACGCGTTCACGCTTGTTGTGAACGCGTCCAACGCGGAAAAGGACTGGGCTCACGTGGTGGGGGTGGGCGCCGGGCGGAAGGACGTCCACCTGGAAAACAGAAGCGGTGACCGTGCCCTGCTGGCATTCCAGGGGCCCGCCGCCGGCGCTATTCTGTCTAAGCTGACGCCGGACAACGTCGAGGCGATTCGATTCCACGATGTCCGGCCGTGTACCGTTGCCGGCCTGCCGGTATGGCTCGCCGCGTCCGGTTATACCGGCGAAAACGGATTTGAGGTCTTCGTGGATTCGAACGAGGTTGAACAGCTGTGGCGCGCGCTGCTGGACGCGGGAAGAGACGCCGGGGCGGTGCCGGTCGGCCTGGGAGCCCGCGATACGCTTCGCCTGGAGGCGTCGCTCGCCCTCTACGGGCACGAACTGGACGCAAATACGTCCCCGCTGGAGGCAAATCTCGGTTTCGCCGTGGCAAAGACCGGTACCTATATCGGTTGCGAAGCGATCCGGGAACAGCGGGCACGAGGCGTAGGCAGGAAACTGGTGATGCTGGAAATGGTCGACAGAGGCATTCCACGCCAAGGTTACGAGATTCACGCGACAGGCGGCGAGGCCGCCGGCGAGGTCACCAGCGGGTCGGTCTCGCCCTGGACCGGAAGGATTATTGCTATGGGTTATGTTGACGCCAATCTGGCAAAACCGGGCCAGGTATTATCTGTTTCCGTCCGGAACCGGCGGCTCCGGGCGAAGGTGGTTCGCAGACCGTATTACCGTCGGCCGGGCAGCTAGCGTTCTACCCCTCCCCTGCTCTCCACAACCACCCGAAATTGCAGGGAATACCGCAGAAAAGAACCCGGAATCGATTAACGACGCCGGGTTTTTTGCCTACGCCACGATGTTTACGAGGCGATTGGGAACGACAATCACCTTTCTGGGTACTTTGCCCGCCAGATGGTTCCTCACATTCGGCTGCTCCAGTGCCAGCGTCGTGACGTCGTCGTCTTCCGCGTCCACCTCCACCTGGAACCGGGCGCGGACCTTCCCGTTGACCTGCACCGGCATCTGGATGGTGGCTGGACGCGCAAGCTCCTCGTCCCATTCGGGCCACGCCTGCTCGTGAACGCTGTAGCGTTCGCCGATACGTTCCCACAACTCTTCCGACAGATGCGGCGCAAAGGGCGCCAGCAGCAGGCACAGCGACCGGATGGCGTCTTTCCACGCGTCCGATTCGGCGACCGCCGCGGATCTTGCCTTGCCGAGCCGGTTGACGAAGGTCATCAGCGCCGCGACTGCCGTGTTGAAGTCGAACGACTCCAGGTCCGCCGAGACCTTCTTGATCGCCTGGTGGGTCATCCTGCGTAACTCGGTTGTCTCCGCTTTACCCGGTGGTTTGCCCGGCGACGACGCGGGCTCGACGACAAGCGCCCACACCCGGTTCAGAAATCGCGGAACGCCTTCCACGCCGGCCGAGTTCCAGGGGCCGCCCTGGTCCCAGCGGCTGATAAACATGAGATACACCCGCACGCTGTCAATGCCGTGCGAATCGATGAGTTCGTCCGGGTTTACCACGTTTCCCCGGGACTTGCTCATTCTTTCGGAATCCTCGCCGAGAATGATGCCCTGGTTGAACAGCCGGACCATGGGCTCGGCCTGGTCGGTGGCGATCAACCTCATGTCCCGCATCGCCCGCGTAAAGAAACGGGTATAGAGCAGGTGCATGGTGGCGTGTTCGATGCCGCCCGTATACTGATCCACCGGCAGCCAGTACGCCCCCTCTTCCGGATCGAACGGGCCGGCGGCGAAATGCGGACTGAGGTACCGGTACTGATACCATGATGAACACATGAACGTGTCCATCGTATCGGTTTCTCTTTGCGCGTCCCCGAGACATTCCGGGCATGTCGTATGCAGGAACCCCTCGTGATGTTGCAGCGGAGATTCGCCGGTTGGAAGGAATTCCGCATCGTCGGGCAGCCTCACGGGCAGGTCCCGTTCCGGGACCGGCACCACGCCGCATTCGGCGCAGTAGATGATCGGTATGGGGCAACCCCAGTACCGCTGACGGGAAATCAGCCAGTCGTGCAGCCGGTAGTTTACCTTCCGCTCCCCGATTCCCCGATCCTCCAGGTCCTGTGATACCGCGTGCTTCGCGGCGTCGGACGGCATTCCGTTGAACCGGCCGGAATTGACCAGCGTGCCCTTTCCCTCGTAGGGACGCTGCAACGGGCGGCCGTCCCAATCCGGCGGCGCGATGACCGTGGGAACGGGCAATCCGTACCGTTTCGCGAAGCCGAAGTCCCGTTCGTCGTGTCCGGGCACGGCCATGATCGCGCCGGTCCCGTACGTTGTGAGCACGTAGTCGGCGATAAAGATCGGCACCTCGGCTTCGTTCATCGGGTTGATCGCATACGCGCCCGTAAAGACACCGTCCCGGTCTTTGTCCAGCGACAGCCGGTCGATTTCGGACTGCCGGCCGGCCTTTTCGCGGTACGACGCGACGTCGGCCGCCTGAGCCCGGGTTGTAATCGCATCGACAAGCGGGTGTTCCGGCGCCAATACCGCGAACGTTACGCCGAAGATCGTATCCGCGCGCGTGGTGAACACCCGAAACGACGCCCCGGAACCCTTCACGTTCATTTCAAATTCCACCCCTTCGCTGCGGCCGATCCAGTTGGTCTGCATCGTCTCGACCCGGTCGGGCCAGTCCAGGCCTGAAAAATCCAGCAGCGAATCCGCGTATTTCGTGATCCGGAACAACCACTGATCCAGGTCTTTCTTCACGACGGGCGTATCGCAGCGTTCGCAGTGGCGGTCGTCGCCCCACACCTGCTCCCTTGCAAGCGTGGTATTACAGCGCGGGCACCAGTCTACCGGGGCCTTCTTACGATAGGCCAGCCCGTGGCGATAGAATTGGAGGAAGAGCCACTGCGTCCACTTGTAGTATTCGGGTTCGCACGTAACGATCTCCCTGTCCCAGTCGAACATCGCGCCCATTCTCTTCAGTTGCCGCCGCATTCTATCCACGTTGTCCAAGGTCCACTTTGCCGGGTGGATCCCCCGCTCGATGGCGGCATTCTCCGCCGGCAGCCCGAAAGCGTCAAAGCCGATCGGGAACAGCACGTTGTACCCTTTCATCCGCATCCATCTGGCGCGCGCATCGGAGGGCGCCATCGTATACCAGTGTCCGATATGCAGGTCTCCGGATGTATACGGCAGCATGGTCAGCGCGTAGTGCTTGGGTTTGCCTTTCTTGACGGCGCTCTTGTAGATTCCGGTCTCTTCCCAGCGCGCCCGCCACCTGGACTCGATCGAAACAAAATCATACACACTTTCAGCCATCTGACGACTCCCTCATCTCATGTTTTATGGGTAAAGCCGCTGCAGCATCCGGGGAAACGGAATGGTCTCCCGCACATGCCGCAACCCGCAGATCCAGGCCACGGTTCGTTCGATGCCCAAGCCGAAACCGGCGTGAGGCACCGATCCGTAGCGTCTCAGGTCCAGATACCACTGGAAAGGGGTCTCGTCAAGTCTGTGTTGGGCGATCTTCCGCCGCAATTCCTCCAGGTTGTCCTCCCGCTGCCCGCCACCGATGATTTCTCCGTATCCTTCGGGCGCCAGCATATCCATGCAAAGCGCCAGCCGGCCGTCGTCCGGGTCGCCCTTCATATAAAAGGCCTTGCACGAGGCCGGATACCTGTGCACCAGGACCGGTCGATCGAACTGTTCGGCAAGAACGGTTTCCTCGTCACCGCCGAAATCGTCGCCCCACGTATGCGACACGCCCTGCCGGTTCAGGATGTCAACCGCTTCCGTATAGGAGATCCTCGGGAAGGGTTTTTTCACGCGTTCGAGCGGGGCGATATCCCGTTGCAGCAGCGCAAGTTCCTCCTGGCGCCTTTCCAGAACCTGCTGAACGACGATGGAGACAAAATCCTCCGCCAGATCCATGTCGCCATTCAGATCCAGATAGGCCACTTCCGGCTCGACCATCCAGAATTCGGTAAGGTGCCGCCGGGTCTTGGACTTCTCCGCTCTGAACGTCGGCCCGAAGCAGTATACTTTTCCGAAGGCCATGGCACTGGCCTCCAGATACAACTGACCGCTCTGGGTCAGATAGGCCTGGTCGTCGAAGTAGTCGGTCTGGAAAAGCGTTGTCGTACCCTCGCAGGCCGAAGGTGTAAAGATCGGCGAGTCCGTGAGCACGAACTCTCTTTCGTCGAAATAGGTCCTGCACGCCCGGATGACATCGCTTCGTACGCGCAAAATAGCGTGCTGGCGCGAGGAACGCAGCCAGAGATGGCGATGGTCCATCAGGAAGGCGGTCCCGTGTGCTTTAGGCGTTATGGGATAGGGCTCCGAGGCATGGACGACCTCAATATCGGAAACGCCGACCTCGAAACCCAGGGGCGAGCGTTTGTCCTCGCGAACGATCCCGATTACCCGGAGCGACGACTCCTGGGTCAGGCCGCTCGAACGCTCGAACACATCGGCCGACACGTCGCCCTTGAACACCACGCATTGCACCACGCCGGTTCCGTCTCTCAGCTGGAGAAAATGCAGCTTTCCACTGGCGCGCTTGTTGTGCAGCCATCCCTGAAGCAGGACGTCGCGCCCTTCGTACTCGCCGATTCTTGAAATTGAAATGGGTACGGCCATCGTGTTCCTCCCCGGACGCGCGGTCGATACATCCGGTTTCTCCTCATGTTTCAACACCTGCGAACCCAATCCGCAGAGCCCAGGGCAAGGACGCCGTGATTCGCAATGACGGGTTCTCAGCGCAACGTCACAAAACCAAAAAAGACGACCGGAAGTTGCCGATCGCCTTTTGCCGACCACTTTCTTACCTGGCGGGTCAGCGCCGGTTTGGCCTTCTCGGGCCCCGGGATTGGCGCGGCGGGGGCTCAACGTATCCGGGCGGAGGCTCGAACGTCGCCTTGCGACTAAGTCGAACCTTGCCCTGGTCGTCGATGGAAATCACTTTGACGTCCAGCGTGTCCCCTTCGGACAGCACGTCTTCGACCTTGTTCACCCGGCGGTAATCCAATTCGGAAATGTGGCAGAGCCCCTCTTTCCCCGGCAGAATCTCGATAAAGGCGCCGAAGTCCAGAGTTCGCTTTACGGTGCCGTTGTAGACGCGGCCCACCTCCGGGTCTTCCACGAGCGCCTTGATCATCTCCATGGCTTCTTCGCCGGCCCTGGCGTCGACCGAACTGACGGTTATCAGCCCGTCGTCTTCCACCGCAACGGTGGCGCCCGTCTCTTCGATGCTGCGTATGGTCTTCCCGCCGGGGCCGATCACCGTGCCGATTTTTGCGGGATCGATATACAGGGACAGGATACGCGGCGCGTAGGGCGACAGTTCCGGGCGCGGACGGC
Source organism: Candidatus Latescibacterota bacterium (assembly GCA_965203805.1). Lineage (GTDB taxonomy): Bacteria > Latescibacterota > UBA2968 > UBA2968 > JAAXHE01. The sequence continues at coordinate 831,274 of OZ241917.1, forward strand.
CGATCGCTTCGTTCATGATACCCAGAATGTGGTCAAGCGCACCCCGGGCGCGTCCAAACGCCTCCTGCATGATTTCGAAACTGATTCCCTTGATTTTAATGTCCAGCTGAATCGACGTCAGTCCCTCGGCCGTCCCCGCGATCTTCAGGTCCATATCGCCAAGATGGTCTTCCGCGCCGAGAATGTCGGTCAGCAGTTCCCAGCCGGAACCGTCGTCTCCCATCACCAGACCGACACCCGCGCCGGCAACCGCGGTCTTGATGGGTACTCCCGCGTCCATGAGTGCGAGCGATCCGCCGCACACCGTGGCCATGGACGACGAACTGTTCGATTCCAGGATTTCGGAAACGACCCGAATAGTATAGGGAAAGTGCTTCTCATTGGGCACGACCGGAACCAGCGCCTTTTCCGCGAGGACGCCGTGTCCGATCTCGCGCCGTCCGGGTGCGCCGATCCGGCGGGTCTCCCCCACGCTGTACGACGGGAAGTTGTAGTCCAGCATGAAACTCTTGTACGACATTCCCTCCAGATCGTCCACCATCCGGGTATCCAGCTTGCTTCCCAGCGTGGCCACGCACAGCGCCTGGGTCTGGCCCCTCGTAAACACGGCCGACCCGTGCGCGCGCGGCAATACCCCGAGTTCAATCTGAACCGGCCGAACTTCGTCCAGGGCGCGTCCGTCGATCCGGCGTCCCTCCTCCAGGATCATCCGACGCATCTCCCCCTTTACGATGGCGGCGATTTCCGCGGCGATTTCCTCGCGCGAATCCGGATACTCTGCTTCCAGGGCCTCCTGCGTATCCGCTTCGATCTCCGCGATGACGTTCGACCTGTCTTCTTTCTCGGACAGCCGGTTCGCCTCTCTGATGCGCTCCGCCGCATGCGACCTCACCGCGTCTTCAAGCGCTTCATCAGGTTCGGGCGCCACGACCTCCCGCTTCGGTCTTCCGCATCTGGCGACCAGGTCTTCCTGCAGTTCGACCAGCCTCGCAATGGCTTCCTGTCCTGCCCGCAACGCGCCCAGCACGTCGGCGTCCGGCGCCTCGTGGCATTCGCCTTCAACGGAAATGATCGATTCCTTATTTCCCGATACGATGATGTTGATGTCGCTCTCGTCCAGTTGTTCGTAGGTCGGATTGATCACGTACTCGCCGTTTATTCGTCCCACCTTCACGGCGCCGATCGGTCCTTCGAACGGAATGTCGGAGATACAGACCGCCGCGGACGCGCCGGTCATCGCCAGCACGGCAGGGTCGTTTTCTTCATCGAACGACAGTACGGTGACCAGCACCTGCGTTTCCACGTCCCGCTTCAGAAACAGGGGCCGAATCTGGTGGTCGATCAGCCTGGCGCTCAACTTTTCCGTTGTGGAAGGCGCGCCTTCCCGCTTGAAGAAATTTCCGGGTATCCTGCCGCTTGCGTAAAATTTCTCCCTATAGTCCACCGTTAACGGGAAGAAGTCCATATCGGACTCTCGGGTATCCGCCACTGTCGCCACGAGCACGACGGTTTCGCCATATTGCATCCACACGGCGCCATGGGCCTGTTTGGCCACGCGACCGGTTTCGATGGATAATGTCCTTCCTTCCAGTTCCAGTTCTATTTTTTCTGCCATCCACTCCTTCTCCTCAACAAGATTGAAAGTTCCTCAGCCTGCTGCAGTGGCCGGTTCTCGTTTCTCGCCGCAGGCATTCAGCCACGTATTTCGAGTTTGCCGATAAGAGCGCGATATCCGGCCAGATCCCGGCGCTGCATATACCTCAGAAAACGCCGGCGCTGGCCAACCAGTTTGAGCAGCCCGCGGCGGGAATGGTGATCTTTTCTGTGCCGGCGGGCGTGATCGGTCAACATTCTGATCCGTTCCGTCAAGAGCGCGATCTGCACTTCGACGGACCCGGTATCCCTGGCGGATTGACCGAAGGACTCCACCAATTCGCCCTTCTTTTCCTTTTCTAAACCCAATGCTCTTCCTCCGTGTGATGATCCAGCTCCTTTACCAGTATGTCACGGGCGCGCTGCCCGTCCGCGTGAATTTGTGAAATCAGCGCTTCCGGATTCCCAAACCGGCGTTCGCCGCGCAGCCGACCCACCAGGTCAAGGGTTATCCGGCGTCCGTAAAGATCCCCGTCGAAATCCAGGAGGTGGGCCTCCAGCTGTCTGCTCTTCCCATTGAATGTAGGACGTACGCCGAGGTTTACAACGGACGCGTACCGATCGGGGACCCACGCCATTGCCGCGTAGACGCCATCCGGCGGCAGGAGCTTCCCGGGTTCGTCAAGCGCAATATTCGCGGTCGGATAACCCAGTTGACGCCCGCGGCCGTCACCGGGCACCACGTTGCCTGAAACGGGATATCCGCCTCCCAGCATCTCACGGGCCTTGTCGATTTCCCCTCTTCCGACCAGATCACGAATCCGGCTGCTGCTGACCGGGCGGTCACCAACGATCACCGGCGGCACGACGGAAACCTCGAAACCGAACCGGCCGCCAAGCGCACGCATGGTCTCGGGATCGCCGCTACGGCCCTTGCCGAAACCATGATCGTAGCCCAGCACGACGACCCTCGCTGCCAGATAATTCGCCAGATAGGTCGATACGAATGCATCCGGACTCAGGTTCTGTACCTGCGGCGTAAAGGGAATGACCGCCAGCACGTCGATTCCGGCATCCCCCAACCGTCGGCGTTTTTCATCCAGGGACGTCAGAACGCCCGGCGGATCCGCGGGATGGATGACGGCCCGCGGATGTGGATCGAAGGTGACGGCAACAGCGGCGCCCGACCTCTCCCGCGCCGTGGCGACAACGGCTTCGATCACGACCCGATGACCGCGGTGAACACCGTCGAATGTGCCAACCGTAACCACCGCGTTGTCGATTGCCAACGTCTGATCTAACGTCCGCGTCTGCATCCGGTTCAACCTTTTGGCCGGCAAAGCACCCGCACGGGTTTCAGTATCCCGTCGTCGGCCTTCCAACGCCCGATGCCGAGCAACACCCCCTCGGGATGCAGCGCCCGTGCGAGCTGACCGGACTCGAGGGCGGTTCCGTCCTTTACATTGGCGACTGCGTTGCCGTGAATGAAACAACCGGCCTGAGCCGCGTTCAGATCGAGACGCGGCAGGTCGCGCAATAACCGGTTTGGATCCAACAGATACGGCCGAAGTTCCTCCCTCGACGCGACCGAATCGAGGCGTGGAAGGGTGACGCACTCGTCGAGACGAACAGGACCGGCGGACGTGCGTCTCAACCCGGCCAGATACGCCCCGCAGCCCAGTTCACTGCCGATGTCGTCGGCCAGTGTGCGGATGTAGGTGCCTTTTGAACAGGAGACCGTCAGGTGTAACTCGGGAGGACTGAAATCTTCAATATCGATTCTGAAAATGCGAACGCGGGACGGTCGTCGGGCGACGTCCGCACCCGCCCGCGCCAATTGGTACAACCGCCTTCCGTCCACCTTACGGGCCGAGAACATCGGCGGAATCTGCTCAATGTCTCCAACGAAAGAACCCACCGCGCTCCGAACGACCGATACGTCGGTGGGAACCCGGTCGCACCGCGCCACGACTTCGCCTTCCGCGTCTAGGGTACTTGTGCGGATTCCGAGCCGGATATGAGCGGAATAGGTCTTGTCGTGACTCGCGAGATAGGAACTGAGCCGGGTGGCGCGGCCGAGGCACAACACCAGAACTCCGGTTGCCAGCGGGTCCAGAGTGCCCGTGTGCCCCACTTTCCGGATGTTCAGACGTCGTCGAACGCGAGCGACCACGTCGTGAGACGTCAGATCCGGAGGCTTGTCAATGGGCAACACGCCTGTGACGTCGATTCCGGCCTCCACTTCCGGTGCGACCATCGTGCACTGCAAACAGGTTACCTGAATCCGGGACAGAGCATTACGTCTTCAAATCATCCAGCAGCCTGTCGATTCTGCTTGCGCGCTCCAGCGTGTGATCCAGCTCGAATTCCAGCTCCGGCACGTGTCTGAGCCGTATCCTCCCGCCCAGTTCTCTGCGCAGAAACGACATTGCGCGCTGGAGGATTTTCAGGGTCGTGTCGCGCGTCTCGCCCTCCCCCATCACACTGATATAAACCCGCGCGAACTTCAGGTCCCGTGTCACCCTGACGCCGGTGACGGTAACGTAGCCCAGGCGAGGATCCTTGATATGCCGGTGGATCAGGTCACTCAGTTCTTCCTGTATCTGCCGACCTACGCTCTCGGCGCGCCACATCACATCAATTCCAGTGAATAGTCGATGAGCTCCACCCGATGGTCACGCTGTACCTGGTCCACGACCTTCGAAAGCACGCGATTGACGTAACGGGACTCGTTCGCTACCATAACGACGCCAACCTCCGCCTTCTGCCAGAATTCGTTATGGCCGACCTCCGAAACGGATACGTTGTATTTCGCCCGAATCCGTTGCCGAAGGCTCTCCAGAACCCGGCGCTTTCCCTTCAACGAACCACTCTCAGGCAGATATAGATCCAGACGACAAAGCCCGACGGTCATAGCTTCAGTTAAAGCGTGCGTGCGGTTTCTACGTGTTCGTAGGCCTCGATCACGTCGCCGAGTTTGGTGTCGTTGAAATTCTCCAGGCCGATACCGCATTCAAACCCGGACTGGACCTCCCTGACGTCATCCTTGAATCTGCGCAGGGACCCGATCCGGCCCTCGTAGACCACGACATTGTCCCGCAGCACCCGCACCATGGCGCTTCGGGTCATTGTGCCGTTGGAGATATAACACCCGGCGATGATTCCGACCCGGGGCACCTGGAATGTCTCACGTACCTCCGCCGACCCCACAATCTGTTCATCGATGTCCGGGGTGAGCAGCCCGGAAAGCGCCGCCTTGATGTCTTCAACGGCTTCGTAAATGACACGGTAGGAGCGAACATCGACCCGTTCCTGCGCAACCACCTCGCGTGCGCGGATATCCGGGCGCACATTAAAGCCAATGATGATCGCATCCGAAGCGGAGGCGAGCAGGACGTCGGATTCGGAAACCGCACCCACCCCGCGATGGATCACGTTGATCCGCACCTCGTCGCTGGGTATCTGCATCAGGGAATCGTGAAGCGCTTCCACCGAACCGTCGACGTCGCCCTTGAGAATGAGGCGCAATTCCTGGACCTGTCCGGCCTTGATCTGATCGTGAATGTCGACCAGGCTTACCCTGCGTATCCGGTGGGCCTCCCGTTCGCGGCGCAACTGCTGTCTTTTCTGGCTGATTTCCCTGGCGGTCCGTTCGTTTTCCACCGAGTAGAAGGAATCTCCAGCCTGGGGAAGTCCGGACAGGCCGAGCACCTGAACCGGCACCGACGGGCCCGCTTCGGAAACCCGGTGTCCGCGTTCGTCGAGAAGCGCCCTCGCCCTGCCGCTGTAGAGCCCGGTGACGAAGGTATCGCCCACGTTGAGCGTCCCCTCCTGCACCAGCACGGTTGCCACATTGCCGCGGCCACGGTCCAGGCGCGCCTCCACAATGGCGCCCTTGGCGCGTTTGTCGGGGTTGGCCTTGAGTTCCAGCAGATCCGTTTCCAGAGCCAGCAACTCGAGCAGATCCTTTACGTTCTCGCCGGTCTTTGCGGATATTTCACAGGACTGAACCTTGCCCCCGTATGCTTCGAGGATGACGTTCTGTTCCGTCAGTTGCCGCTTGATTCGATCCACGTCCGCGCCAGGAAGGTCTATTTTGTTGATGGCAAGCACAATGGGTACGTCCGCTGCGCGCGCGTGGTCGATGGCTTCCACGGTCTGCGGCATGACGTTGTCGTCGGCCGCCACGATCAGAACAACCACGTCCGTCACCTGGGCTCCCCTGGCGCGCATCGCGGTAAAGGCCTCGTGACCGGGTGTATCCAGAAACGTCACCATCCGGTCGTTGTCCAGCTTGACGTGATAGGCGCCGATGTGCTGGGTGATTCCTCCTGCCTCGCCCGCGACCACGTTGGTATCGCGGACATAGTCCAGCAGGGATGTCTTTCCGTGGTCTACATGACCCATTATGGTCACCACCGGCGGTCGCGGCTTGAGATCGTCCACCTCGTCGTCTTCGTCCTGCTCGAGCACGTCTTCCGCGAATTCCTGGAGCTCTTCGACCCCGATACCGAACTCGTCGGCAACCAGAATAATGGTGTCCATATCCAGCCGCTGGTTGATGGTGACCATGAGCCCCAGCGTGAGACACTGTTTGATCACATCGGTCAGCGGAATGTCCATCAACGTGGACAGTTCGCCGACGGTGGTAAACTCGTTGACCTTGATGACGCGGTCGACCTCCACCTCTTCGTCGATCTCGCCGTCGTCTCTGCGGCGACGCCGACGCGACCGGGCCGTGCCGGTCTCCATCTGAGCCATCGTGCGACGCACGCTGGCCTCGATCTCCGTCTGGTCGGGAGCGGGTCTGCCGCGGCGGCGGCGGCGGCGCCTGCCGTCACTACGTTCGGGGGCGGGCTTCCCTCCCTTCTGCGATGTCTCGGGCTGCCTGTCCGGCCCTGCCGTGCTTGCAGTGTCCGCCGACGGCTCTCTTCGCGCCGTATCGCGTCTCCGCCTGCGGCTTGCCTCGTCATCGCGGATTTCACGAATCTCGACAGCCTCGCGGACGGGCGTGGCAGGTCTGGGCTTGTCCGCGGCTTTGGATGCAGGCTTTTTCGCGCTTCGCGCTCTGGCTGGCGCCGGTGTCTTCCGTTCGTCTTTTTCGGGTTCCCGACGCTGTCTCTTCTGCGCGGATTTGCGTTTGATTTCCTGGCGGGAGGCGTTTCGCTCCTCTTCGAACTTGCCCCGGATACGATCGAACATTTCCTTCGTACACACAGCCATGTGGTTCTTGACATCGAACCCCAGGCCTCTGACCACGTCCACCATCGCGACGCTGGAGAGGTTGAACTCCCGCGCGACCTCGTAGATTCGGCGTTTCTTGTCATCGGCGGCTTCGGGTGACCCCTTAACCGTCTTTGGAGGCACTTTTCTGATCATCGGACCGGTCACCTCCCCTCAATCCCGGATGCGTCGCCGACCTGATCCTCTTCCGGTGCCGCCGCGTCCTCGTCCGAATGTTCGACGACCTCGTCCACGACCGGCTCGTCGCCTGCTTCTTCCTCTGCTGCAGCGGCCGCCGCGGCTTCTTCGGCTGCGAGTCGCGCCGCTTCGGCTTCTTCTTCGGCGAGCCGCGCCGCTTCCTCGGCCCGCTGCCGTTCCAGTTCCTCGCGGTAAGCCTGGACCTTGACCGAGACGACTTCGTCTGCCGCGCTCTGGATTTTTGCGCCGGTGGACTCCCCGATACCGGGCACGTCGAGCAACCGGACGAGCGAGACTTCCACAAGGTCGTTGGCAGACTGTATTCCCGCAGCTTCGAGACGTTCGAGCATCACTTTGCCCACGCCGGCGACTTCCGTTAACGGAACAAATGTCGCCGCGCGTTCGTCCTGCAGTTCCTGGAACCGGGTCTCGGTGATAATGTCTACCTTCCATCCAGTCAGTTGCGCGGCCAGTCGGGCATTCTGCCCCGATTTGCCAATGGCAAGCGACAACTGGTCGTCGTCGACGATTGCCGTCATCGTTGTCTTGTTTCGATCGACCACCACACGTTTGACCGTGGCGGGGCTGAGCCCACGGGAAAGAAAGATGGCTTCGTCTTCGCTCCAGGGCACGATGTCGATCCGCTCGTTGCTCAATTCCCGAACGACCGCCTGGACCCTGGAACCTTTCATCCCCACGCAGGCGCCGACCGGATCGATGCGGGCGTCGTTAGAATACACTGCGATTTTTGCTCGCTCTCCAGGTTCGCGGGCGACGGCCCTGATTTCAATGATACCCTCGTAGATTTCAGGGACCTCGAACTGAAACAGCTTCACCAGAAACTGCGGATGCGTTCGGGAGAGGACGACCTGCGGCCCCTTCGACGTGCGGAGAACGTTGACCAGATAGGCGCGGATAGGGTCTCCCTGGCGGTACCGCTCCTTGCGAATCTGCTCCTTGAGCGGAATGACCGCCTCCGTGCGCCCCAGGTTTATCAGAATATCGCCGTGGCTGATCTGCTGGACGGTGCCGCTGATGATTTCGCCGATACGATTCTGATAGTCCTCGTAGATCTTCTCGCGCTCGGCTTCCCGCACCCGCTGGATAAGGATCTGCTTGGTGGACTGAATGGCATTACGGCCGAAATCGGCAAACCTGAGCAACTCCCTGATTTCCCCGTTGACTTTGACGCCGGGTTCGATCTCGCGGGCTGCCGTAAGTCCGATCTGCAGGGCAGGATCCTCGATCTCCTCGTCCCTGACGACAGACTTTGTGGCAACGACCTCGATATTGCCGGAGTTGACATCGATATTCACCTCGACGTTGTCCGACGTGCCGAACCGCCTCTTGGTTGCGGAGAGCAGCCCGATTTCCAGGGTTTCGATCACGAGCGCCCTGTCAACGTTTTTTTCCTGGGCAATCTGGCCCAGCGCCTCAAGGACTTCGTAGTTCAAAAGGACATCTCCTCAAAATTCGAAATGGAGGTTGGCTTTTCTTACGTCGGCGGCCGGGACGACCTGAATCCGGCCGTCGATATTGAATACCAGTTCGGCCCCGTCGTATCGCGTGAGGTGACCAATCAGCACGCGTCCGCCATCCAGTATGACCTTAACGGCCCGGCCGACGGCTCGCCTGTAGTCCCGATCGGACTTGAGCGGCCGGTCGAGTCCGGGCGAAGAAACCTCAAGGACATAGCGCCCGCTGATCGGATCGTGAGTATCCAGAACATCAGCGATCCCGCGGCTGAGGCGCGCGCATTCATCAACGGTAATGCCGTCTGCTCGATCCACGTCGATGCGCAGCGTCCTGTTCCGGGGACTGCCCGAGAGCTGCAGATCGACCAGGTCCGCACCCTGGTACTTCAGATAGGTCGCGATGAGCTCTTCGATTGCTTCCTGAATCGCCGGATCGTTCATAAACCGGAAATGCAACTTTAGGTCCAGATATTCAAAAGAGCGGGCACCCGCCCACTCTCGCTGTTCAGAAAAATAAATATATGGTATTTCACACTATAGCGCAAGCATTAAATTCCAGACAGGGCCCCGCTCATCGCCCTCCCTCGACCAGGCTCTTGAGTTGCCCGAGCATTTCACGCAACTCGTTCACGATCTCTTCCAGTTCCTTCGGCGGACCCGGCGCCGCCGCGGCCTCGTCGACCGCCGAATCTCTCCACAAAGAGGGGTCTTCCCTGAGCCGCTCACGGGCGCCCTTCAGCGTGTACTTTTCATCCTGTCTCAGACGTTTGATGGCCAGTACGATTCTGAGGTCCCGCTCCCGGTACAGCCGGTTTCCGGAACGTCCCCGCCGGGGCCGGAGCATGGGAAATTCCTTCTCCCAATAGCGCAGAACCTGCGGCTCGATACCGGTTTCGTCCGCCACTTCACGGATGGAATAGTAGATCTTCTTCATTGCATATCATCGCTTTTTCTTGAATAAGATACGTACCGGTGTTCCCTTCAGATCGAAACGTTCCCGCAAGCGGCGTTCGAGAAAACGCCGATAGTGTTCCGGCACGTCCCCCGGTCTGGTGGTAAAGAAAATCACCGTGGGCGGTTCTATTGCGGGTTGAACGCAATAGTACATCTTCGACGCCCGACCCCTGCGGGTGGGTGGCGGATGCGTGGCGTTGACTTCCTCGAGAAACCGGTTCAAGGCGGAAGTGGCAATTCGAAGACGCCGTTTGTCGTAAATCTCGAGCGCCATTTCCAGAATCTTCCAGGCGCGCTGGCCGGATAGCGCGGAAACGAAAAAGATCGGAAAGTCTCTCAGTGAGGGAAACCGGCCGATTATGTCCCGCGCATACACGATTGCCGTCTTGTCGTCTTTGTCGATCAGATCCCACTTGTTCATCGCCAGCAGCGCGCCTTTGCCCATTTCGGCCGCGTCGCCGAGTATCTTCACATCCTGAAGTGTGATCCCCTCATCCGCATCGGCGATGACCACGGCGACGTCGCACCGCTCCAGGCTCGTTCTGGTGCGAACCGTACTGTAATACTCGACCTGCTCCCTCACCTTCGTGCGCCTCCGAAGTCCCGCGGTATCGATCAGCAGAAAATCGCGGCCGTTCCGCTTCATCGGCAGATCGATCGAATCACGTGTCGTGCCGGGAATCGGACTCACCACCATCCGGTCTTCACCTGCCAGACGATTGATGAAGGTGGACTTGCCCACATTGGGTCGGCCGACCACCGCAATGCGCGGCTCGCCGGCGTCTTCTTCGTGATCAGGATCGGTTTCCGGAATGAGCGCGACCACCTCATCCAGAAGGTCGCCCGATTTGCGCCCGCTCAGCGCCGATACGGGCACGGGCTCGCCAAGGGCCAGGCCGTAGAAGCCGGTAACGTCCGGTTCATCGCGTTCCGAATCCACTTTGTTCACAACCGGCAGGCAGGGTGTTCCGTTCACGCGTACCAGACGGGCGATGGCGGCGTCATCGTCGGTGGGGCCTGTCCTGGCGTCCATGACCAGAATGATCACATCCGCTTCGGCCACGGCCACCTCTACCTGATCCCCCACGGACTGCGCGATACCCGCATCAGGATTGAGCGTATAACCGCCGGTATCCACCAGCGTGAACACCCGGCGGTTCCAGGCGACCTCCGCGTAGTTTCGGTCCCGCGTCACGCCGGGAAAATCGTCGACCACGGCCCGCCGGTGGCCCAGAAACCGATTAAAGAGTGTGGACTTTCCCACGTTGGGTCGTCCAACGATCGCAACAACACGTCGCTTCGGCAAATCGTCACCTCCCGTGCGTGCCGCGTCAGGCCAACTGATGCGGCAGAATATACGGGTGCGGCGAACCCATCAGGTCGTCGACGGAACCTGCGGGTGCATCCCCCCGTGCGGCTCGCGCCGCCGTGTCCGCAAGATCGTAGGTGCCAATCAGAACCCGGCGCTTCAGGGCGCTCTCCAGGTCGGCTGGGGTCAGGTCGTCGAGAAACAGGCCGTGATGGCTCACACAGTTGGGAGGCAGGATCACCAGATCGGTTTCACGCCACTGCGACTTCAGCGCGTCCAGCATGTCTTGTCCGGTCAACAGTCCCGATACCGTGATGCCTTCGCCCAGAAAGCGGTTTTTCACCTCCACGACGCGCACCGACATCCAGGGGATACGGTTCAGGCGCTTCGCCATCGGCCGGATAAAACCCGCGCCCAGAACACTTGTGACCAGCGTTATCGAGATCGGTCCGGACCTCAGCGATTCCAGCGCGGGCGCCCCCTCTACGAAGCGGTCCGTGAACCGCCTCACCATCCCCACGCCGTTCTCTACGAGCGGAAAGCCGTCGTAGTGTGCGGCCCCGGGGACTTCCCGGCGCGCCATCAGATAGAATTCGTCTCCGAAGTAGACAAAGTTGACGCCAAACTTTCTGCGAAGCTGCCGCTGCCATGCCGACGCCTGATTCAGGCACTCCACGGCAACTTCCGGCGTTACCGGGTCCAGGCGGGGCAGGTTCTGACGGTATCGGGTCAGTCCGAGGGGAACGATGCCCACGGACGCCACGGCGGGGTACCATCGGGCCAGGTCGTACACCGTCCGTTTGAGGTGCTGACCGTCGTTCAGCCCCGGGCACAGAACGACCTGCGCGTGCATCTGGATGCCGTGACTCGCCAGGAAATCGATGCGTTCCATCACGTCCACCGGCTCCGTGCGTCCCAGAAGCGTCGCCCTGAGATCCGGATCGGTCGCGTGGACGGAGATGTACATGGGGCTCAGTCGCTGTTCGACGATCCTGCCGAATTCCTCTTCCGAAAGGTTCGTGAGGGTGACGTAAGCGCCATGGAGAAAGGACAGCCTGTAATCGTCGTCCTGGTAGTAGAGGGTCTTGCGCATCCTTTTGGGCATCTGGTGGAGAAAACAGAATACGCATTTGTTGTTGCACTTGATGATGGGCATTTCCGACAATGTCACGCCCAGGTCGTCGTCCGGATCCTTTTCGACGTCCACCACAACGACGTCGTCCCCCCGCCGGAGAACCACCTCCACCGTCTCTTCCGCGACGTGGAAGCGGTAGTCGATCGGATCGCGCACGGGTTCGCCGTTGATGGATTCGATGACGTCTCCGGGCCGGATACCAACGGCCGCTCCAATCCCTCCGGAGGCGACCGCTTCCACGCCGAGCCCTGCGACTGCTTCGTCGACCTGAGGCCGACCCTCCACATGACTTGATTTCTTCATTTGAATTTATATATACCTGTTAGAGAATAAGGTGCACGAAATACTTAATCCATCACTTTGAAGTTAATACAATTGGTGAAAACGTCAAGAAAAATGTGTCGATCCGCCAGCGATGTCCGATCCCCCGGGGGTCGACAGACTCGGGTCGCCATCATGAAACCCTTCGTTCGCCCGTATGAACCCGGTCCCGCATTTAACGATCCGGCAGGGACAACAGCCCGGGCATGGCTTCGCCGACTTCGTTCAGGATCTGAGGGTCCAGGTCGATAACGCGATGGAGGGTCTTTGCGCGAAGAAGCTGTCGGGCCGTGAGACCCTCGGCTCCGGTAAACGTGGTACTGCGCAGGTCCGTGTTGCAAAACACGGCGTTTTCGAGATCCGCTTCCTTAAGCGAACCCTCGCTGAGATCGCAATCCGTGAAATCGGCGCCGGCAAGTACCGCCCCATAGAGATTCACGCAGTTCAGATTCGCCCGGCGGAAGGTGGCGCTCCTCAGATAGCCGTCGCTCAGGTCCGTATGGTCCAGTACGGTGCGGTCGAAGTTGGCGCCGACGAGCGTGGCCGAACTGAGATTCTCGTAACTCAGGTCCATGCCGCTGAAATCCACGCCGCTGAGGTCTTCGTAGCTGAAATCGGCGCCGGACAGATCGGGCGTGAGGCCCGGATTCCTGGCCCGCCAGCCGTTCCATGTCCGGACGCTTTTCCTGATGATGTTCAGTTGATTCGGTTCGGCCATTCAAGCACCTGCGACAGCGCATCTTCCGGGCGTTTACGTTGTGAGCGTGTTGACGAAATGCCTCACAAAGCGCTCCGATTCCACGTCCACGCATACCTCGGCGTTGGACTCAATCGCATCCGAACGGATCGTAACCGTTGCGCCGTTGAGCCGATCGGAGCGCGTTTCCACGTGGATGGCGCGGGACCGCATTTCGCAGATCGTGGGGTCGAACACCATTGCCACGGCCAGCGGATCGTGCAGAATGGGATGCTCCCTTCCGGAATCCTCCCGCCACAGTCGGATTAGATCGAAGCAGAGGCGGTTGATGGTCCGGTCCACCGATCCGATTGCGTCTACCTGCGCGGTGCTCAGGCGGCACGCTTCGGTGACGTCGAGGCCCACCATCGTAATCCGGGCGCCGGCGCCGAAGACGACATGCGCGGCTTGGGGGTCGCAGTGGATGTTCCACTCCGCCGTCAACCGTCCCACGCATCCTCCCATCAGGCAAATTGTCGTCTTCTCCGCCAGGCGAGGCTCCAGGGTGAAGGCGGCCGCGACATTCGTCAGCGGGCCTATGGGTACGAGCGTAATGTCGCCATCGCCGCTCATAATCGTATCGACAATGAACTCCACGGCGCGGCCGGGGGCGGGCCGGGAGCGTCCGGTATACCGCTGGATGGCCTCCATCTGACGCGGCCGATGCGATTCGATTGCCGCCCGGCTCCTGGCGTGCGAATCGAACAGCGGCTTTCCGAGACCCGCGAACACGGGTACGTCTCCCCTGCCGAGCGCGTCAAGGACGCAACATGCCAGTTCGGCCCGCCGCGCGGTATCCCGGAAGACCGTGGTGACGCCAACAAGCTCGATCTCCCCGCAAAGCAGCGCGAACGTCAGCGCGAGCGCGTCGTCAACGTCGTCTCCGATATCCGTATCGAGGATGATCTTTTTCATGCGTTTAACTCTCCTTCACGTCGTGCTGCTGGATCCAACAGCGCCCAACCTGCCAAAACGTGGTCATTGGGCATGCCTGCATTGAGCTTGTCGAAACGGCTTGTCGAAGTGCCCACATCGTCCCTGTCTAAATGCGTTTGTCAATGCGTGGTCATTGAGCATGCCTGCATTGAGCTTGTCGAAATGTCGAAATGCCCGCGTTTCGCTATCCCTTCGCCTTCCCATTGGCGCCCGCTACCATTCGCGACGGAACTCCTATCAGGTCAACTGGATTATCCGCCTCCACCGGCCGCGCGCCGATTTCAAACAGGTGCGCATTATCCTTCGACGCCAGCGCGAACACCGGTTTCCCGTCTCTAATTGCCCGGCGGCACAGCGCCTCGATCTTTCCGCCTGCTTCCGCGTGGGCAATCAGAATGGTATCCGCAAGCGCGGCAATGCGTGCGTTTCGTTCAGTCGCGGCAGCTACCGTGGGACGATGTACTTGATCATCGAAAAAAGACAGAATCGCGAGGCGGCCATCATTGAGTGCAGGATTCCATATCTTTAATACCCGCATCCTGCCAAGTCCTCGGGCCGGACAGACGACCAAACGCGCAGGTCCTGGCAACAGGAGGTATAGAAGCTCCTTTTCCATAGGAGACTGATACCCGCCCACGATCGTCACGTAGGTATCCCGTAGCGCCCGCGCGAGATCGTACGTCTTCAGGATCGGATCGCCCGGGCACCGAATCGAACAGAAGAAACCGATCAACCGTCCCCGTAGAATCCGTGGATCCCCCAAGAACGCGACCGGCGTCTCTCCCCCGGCGCTGATGGCTCGCCTCAACGCCGCCGGCATATCCGGCGTGTCTTTCGTGTAGCGTCTGATCTTCGTCTCGGAAAATCCCAATTGCCCCCCTGGGCCGATTATCTATTGGCAACGAAAGGCCACCAACTCGGTGAACTGACCCTGTCGAATATCCTATACGATAGCGCCAGGCCTTTCATCCCAACGACACGCAACGACACGCCATCACTCCCCCTTGAGGGGGGTCAACGGCACCCTCACCCGGCGCTGCGCGCCACCCTCTCCCACAGGGAGAGGGTCTGATTTCCAGACCTTCGATCAGCCTCTATATTATGTACGCTGAGCATAGTTCGAGTAATTTCGCAGTCGTTCATACGTAAAGTACCTCTTTTTCGACGCGCTGTATAAACCCGGTTCGGAGATTCTTACTCAACCGCCGGATATCCACCCTGCATCCAAGGGCTTGCTCCACAAAGATGTGAAGCCCGGCCAGATCGTCGAACTTCGGCTCCCGGAGTTCAACAACGAGGTCGACGTCACTCTCATCCCGCTGCGTTCCCGAAGCGTATGACCCGTACAGACCGATCCGTCGGACGCCAAATCGACGCTCCATTTCACCTTTATTCTCGGCAAGAAACCTGAGAATGTCTTGTGCTGATCTCATAATTGGTTCCTTAATTCGCGCTGGGCAGGTTCTACTTAGAAACACACCTGTCCAAAATCGGTTTCTGTCTTGGACAGCATCTGGTTCACTTCCGCGAAGCAGCGCTTCGACCAAGGTAGCGTGAGTTTCAAAAAGTGCCTATTTCACGGGCTTAATGGGACGGGAACAGCACAATTATGGCCACTGGATGAGTCACTTTGTTCTTGGACAGCATTGCGAAGACGATCGCAACCTGGTTTTCATTATCCGGGTCAAACCCGTCCAAAATCGCCAATTGAAGCCATATTTCGAACCTTATCTCTGAGAATCCGACGGTTCTTGGACAGCAGTGACTTAGAAAATAACATCAGAAACTACGAAACACGCGAAAAAAACGAAAAATCCGTGACTGAATTCAATTACGACCAGGGGCCTTCGTGGAGCGCATGGCACTGCGCAGGTAGGCGCGTGATTTCCTCTCCATCACTCCCTCTCAATGGGAAGTCGACAAGCCAAGGTCACCCTCACCCGGCGCTGCGCGCCACCCTCTCCCATAGGGAGAGGGTCTGATTGCCAGCCCGAAGGCGCGGCGTTGGAGGCTTTTATGGTCATCACCTACCGCAAGAATTCAACGATTCCGTATCCCGCCGGAATGTTCCTCCGGTACTGACAGACCATCTTCTTCGAGCGCGATGATGTATCCAGCGATCGCCTCCCTGATATTGGCAATCGCGTCCTGTCTCGTGGCCCCCTGACTGACACAGCCGATCAGACTGGGGCACTCAGCCACCCAGTAGCCGTCTTGACCGGGATACAAAACAACCAGTCTCATCCTGTCCTTAATTCGCTTTATTGTTCTCGTTCTCTGCGAGTCACTTCGTGCCGACATTCCCGATTTTCTACAGCCGGCGTGAAAGCCAACACAGATGTTCGGATGGGCATCCGAGTCTGGTTGAGCGTTTCGAGAACAAATGCAATAATCTTGCCAATACGCGTTCCGATTCGTTGCCGTGGACTGCCTGGCCATTGTGAGCAATTTCCACCTGACGACGTCAGAATCGTCGACGCGCATTTGGAGCGCCCGGCCTTGCTGCTGTAACATCACGCAGCAACCCGCATCTCACGCGAATTCGTAGAGAGGCACTGTCGCTGAGGGACGGCGCTCTCCCTCGAGCAGGCTTTCAATCCTTCGGACCGTGTCGAGATTCAGCAGCACATCACCGCAAAAGGAACAGATCTCAGCAGGAACATGGTCGATCACGATCACCTCGCCCTTGTGCCGTACGGTGTGGGTGATGTTTTTTGCTTCGTATTCGCCTGGACATCCGTCAATGCTGCATTTCATTGCGATCGTCTCCTTTGGGTCGGAGTAACCCATTTGAGCAGTTTGGGTTCATAGACCACATCTGTACCGGCCAATACCTCAAGCCCATGGACCGATGCCTTCGACGATTTTGCGATACAGGAAATTTCGATCTAACTCCTTCTCGCGTTCCTTGCAGGCTCGTTTCAGTTCATCCCTGTTTAGACGAACATGTGCCATCTTCTGTTTATAAACATCGTCCTTCTCCGAGACGGCATCGATCTTTTTTTGAATCCAGGTCCAACTTCGGCGATCCGTTGCACGTAGAAACAAGACCCAGGCAGCGTACGCGGTTGACGGATCGGCAGCGTCGAGATAGGCGTTCCACCAATGGCGGGCACAAGCCTCAATCCACCTCGAGCGAGCCGACATACAGGTAACGCGGGCATTGGTTGTCTCGAGTTCGCCTTCGGGCCAAGCCTCAGCAATAGGTAGTGAGTTGTTCACGCGGAAACCCTCCAGGACCATGGCACGCGCACGCCTCCACGCATAGGGTGACACCCGGTCTTTTTCGATAACCTGGTTGAGCCATTCCAACTTATCGTTGAAAACGGCAGCAATCGCGAGGTCGAAAAGCGCACGGTCGTCAGTTTGGTCAAACTTCAGTTCCGCGACCTCAACCCTTAGTTCCAGTACCTCTGGAGATTCAGGCACCCGAAAAGCCATATGCAGAAGGTCATCGACGCCGGCAGCGCCTACGTAACGCGTTCTCAGGGTTTCACTCAGGACACGCCACAACCGTACGCCCCGACCGGGATCGAGAATCAGAAGAGCCTCACAGAGAGCCAGGTATGCTCCCTCGGCCCGATGCACGCGGTTTTCAAACTCCGCTGTTGGTTCTGAGTAACCATCCAGCCAACGGTCGACATAATCTGGTGCAAATTCAATAACGGGCTTGAAGTCCAAATAATCAAAGATTGCTTGAAAGAGTGTAACTCCGTTCCGTCGCGCTTCGTCTATTCGAGTGGCAGCAGTATCGATTGCACGTCGATGGGCCTGTAAATTCGCGTCCGGATCGAATGCGAGTTGCATTGCCTCCACTTCGTTCTCGCTCCGGCGGGGTGACACTGAATATGAAAATGGAAGGAAATCGACCCGCGTCAGATCGACTGATATGTCGGATCCCAAGTCCAAATCGATTAGAGCATTGTCGGTCAAAGCGTTACCAAAAATCGCCGCCGCCACTTTTATCTCTGCCGGATCTGCTCCCCGCCTGCGTACAGCCTCGAGCAAACGCCAAGGTGCGACTCTCGGCGCCAACTCTTTGAAGGATACGGAAGACGACGCCTCGATCAGAGAATCTGTACCGTAATGGTTGACATAAATGTGTTTGTTGAAACACCACGACCAACCACCATCCAAGAGTTCGCGGCCAAAACGATTCGTGTCTGCCTGGTTCAAGATGATAAACGCAAGCTTCGTATAATTATCGTCCTCATGCACTGCAAACTTCCGAATCCACGACCACGAGTATTCGTCGAGTAAGACAGGTTGGATCGCCAACAGTTTGAGTAAATCACGCCGCTGTTTCCCTAAGGCCGAGTCATACTTTCTGATGAGTGCGGTCGCTTCCTCGGATGTGAGCGGACGCAAGACATTAGAAAAATCCAGCATAATGTCCGGGAGATTGGCTTGGATCAAAGTTTCGACCTGTTCCCTGCCAGTTAGATTCCGTATCTCTATCGTCAGGAGCCGGTTGGCGGCAATCAGTTCATTTGCATCGTCAATATCCCGTCCTTTATGGCGAAGGGTATTTGCTGCTTGGGCTTCAGCTTCTCCTGAAAGGAGAAAATGAGACTTCGCCGAGACCGCACTCCAGTGACGGGAATCGAGCGGGCATGTTTTAAGGAATTTCAGTTTGCGCCGGTCAAGTTCCGCGAGCAGGTCTGGTGCACATCGAGCGAGAGCCGGCACAAGTTCATCAAAGTTTAGATCATCTTTGGTCCGACTTCGGGATCGGTTCAGTTTCTCTACGTTAATTGTCCTCGCCAAGTCGCGAAGTTCGGTAACGAAGTTGCACGACGGACGAAAGTTCGGATCAAGCCACAAATCCCGGATTCTCTCTACACGTGATTGTACTGCAAGATCACAGTCCTTAAGCACATCGTGAGCGTGTCGCCTCTCCAGCGGCAAAAAGCTTCGACCAGGATTTGCCGCATAGTCTCGCACATAGTCGTAGCTACGACCGGTGCTTGGATTCAAATGTGTGGCTGCTTTGTCGTCCGATTCTAAGCCCGTTAACCATAGCAGAAGCGCAGCGACACGCTTGGGTAGATCCAGTTGGATGCCGGGTTCCGGAATGCGACGACGCATATTGTCTGATAAGTCACGCAACCCTATAGCAGTTTCCTTGGGATCGACTTCATTTAACAGGCAGAGCCATCTTAGTGCTTCCCAGCATCCACTATTATCTCCGGCGGCAAGGGCAGTGACCGCGGCTTCAAGTGTACCCGTCGCCTTAGACAATGGAAAGCCCTCAAGAATCAAAGGAACCGTTGATTTAATCTGACCTGGGTGCCTATCGACAAGGTTGAGTTTGACGCCGACAACTGAAATGGTACCGGCAGAGTGAGTTCCGATCAGTTTCGAGAGATGATCTTCCCTCCACTTTCTTTGTTCATCACTCCGTTTGCGCCGGGTATCAATGTCAAGGTAAACGGTCCCCATCCATCGTCTTGTACGTTCGACAATTACTTTAAGGGCGGCATCGTCGGTCCGCGGAATTACACGCAGTGCTTTCACGGCCCAATGACGGGCCGACTCCTGAATCTCTGAGTCCGAATATTCAACAACGTCAAGAAGGGCTCCTGGAAGGCTAGACGCAAGTGCGACGATTTCCTGCCGATGCTTATCGGTTACGTTCTGAGCTTGTAGCCAAGCTGTAAGTAGTACTCCGGCTTTTGGCAACGCTCCATCGCCAATCTCAACCTGTATTGACACTGCCGCACGAAGAATTTCCGCCGTCTGATCGAAGCCCGTGATTGGATCGAGCCATTGCTTAAGTGCGACATCAAGGGATTCGTAGGATTTAGAAGTAGGTTGATCAAGATGATTTAGCAGCGCAAGACCGAGTGCGTGCGCAATGACCGCTGGAGTAAGTTCAAGGTCACCCATGGCGTTACGAATTGCGAATTTGCCGTCGATTATCTCGCTCAAACGTGCATCGACCGCGCCTGGAGTTAGGTCAGGGCGACTTACTGTTTCTACCAGCGTACGCAAAGAATAGGTCTGGCTGCCCTCTCGATGTTGATTTGCGATATGCTTCAGCCAATCGATCCACTCGTACTCACTAAAAGACCTACCGGCCCGTACGCCAAGGGTGTCACGACCGTATTCCCATAGCAATCGATGCAGGGTTATTTGTCCGGCCTCGACCAACTGGTCACTAAATTCCACAACAAGATCAAAAAGGCGAGGTGTTCGTGTCAGTTCAAGCACATCCTGATGCATGTCGTCGCGAGTTAAACCCTCGTATGCGAGCATCTGGTCAAGTTCGCCGCCAGGAGTCATATCGTAGCTCCCCACGGCTATCGGTGAGGAAGAGTCGATCAAGCCCTTAAGCATGGACAGTTTGTTTCTGTAGTGGTGCTCTCGCGTAGTCACGATCACGCGCGCGCGTCGGGAGAATGACACGCCCTGGAGGACCTTCAGCAGGTTTAACCACGAAACGGAAGGCTCCTGATTAATTCCATCGAAAAAAACAGTAAGAACGGGACCTTCGTCCAGTGGGCGCTTGAGAAGGCGGGCGAGCCGCCGTTCCCAGTGTCTCGAATCTCGAACACCTGTCAACTCATAAAGTCGTCTGGCAAGTAGGCGAATCACGTTGGTTTCGGATACATCAGATACCATTGACACCGCCACTGACGACGGCACGACCAATACTATAGGCTGGTCGCCGATGCGGTCTATTAGCCAGTGAAGCGTCGCCCAAGTCTTGCCAACACCTTCGCGTCCAAGGACGACCGCGGGAGCGTCATCGCTTGCGGATGCACGCCACCAACTGTCTAGGCCATCATGCACTGCCTTGCGCTTTACCTTTTTACTTTTTGAACCTCCTGCGGCGTTCTGTCCAAGAGCTGCATTCGATTCCTTAGGACAATTCCAGATCTTGGAGAGTTTGTTGTGGGAATCTTTTCGCAATGAATCGAACCCCAGACACCAGGATTCCAGATCGCGTCTCAAACTCTCGATCACATTGCCTGATTCCTGCCGCACGGCGCGAGCAGCATCTCTTGCGGCAGTGGTTACGTACTCGCCCACCAATTCAGGAGACGACGCACACAATGCAGCAATTGTCGGAATTCCTACTTCAGTCCAATCGATGATCAAAACGGGAACGCCATTTTTTCCGCCATGTTGATCGAGTGATTGACGGATCTGTTCGTTTACAGTCCGAGTAGTGCACAAGACCCAAGCTTCCAAGGCCTCATCGCGTTCCAGCGCCTCGTCGATCTCGCCACGCAATTCACGTGGGGTCAAGCGCGTCGTTTCGCTGTATCTCTTGCATTCAAGGCGAAACCGCCTGCCCCGCTGTCCAGCAGGCCCGGCATCAGCCCCGTGTTGAAAGCCCGAACTGGCGACTGCAATAGGCACATCGAGAAGGCGACTGATCAAAGCCGCTACAAGCTTCTCAAACCTGGACGAATCCTGTTCGTTCTGAAGCTCGTGCTTAAGGTGTCTCAAGGCTGCTGAAACCGCATACATAATGCTGGACTCTCAATCGGCGCTCGGTTCACGCTGCTGGTTCTGCAGTACTCAACATTTCCGAGTGACTCCCAACTGCATTCATCCAATACGGCATCGACTATTGATTTATCGCGATTGTATAGGTACTTGTGCTGCCGGGCACTGTATTTGACGCCGATGTACAGCCTCAAATGGACTCGTTCCGTAGACGACTTGTACCTTTGGTACCGGAGTGCCCTTCAGATTCTTAGCGACGACGTACCGCATCGCGAATGCACCATTCGAGCTTGCCCGCTTGCATCTTCACTGACCTGGCTCAGTCAGTATGCCTAAGTATCCCGCGGCTAAAGAGGTTTTCCTTGGCGCGTTCGGCGTTTTTTTGGACGGTATCGTCGCAATGTTCGAGACCGGCTTTCAGGATGGCTTTTGCATCGTCGGTATGAATGTAGAATCTACCACTCTTAGGCGCGGCATTGGTAAGCTTGGCGAAGCATTTGACCACCAAAGGAGTATGCATCGGGAGCAGTGCAGGCATTGACCGCGTCACCTCAAGAGGGAGCCATGTCCTTGGGTGTTCCGCGCGACCCTCCTCAAGTGAACCTGTTGCATCAAGGATTCCGTCAACGTCCAAAACCTTCGACAAAGCATTTAAACGCCATTCTGGATCAAGACACTCGGCTTTCAGCCACGCGGGGATTTCTCGGAGTTCCAAGGGTTCACGGGCATCTAATCGCCACTCGAAAAAGCCAATGATTCTGTCCGTCAGGCCTTTTTCAAGGTGCTTGCCAGTATTCTGTAACGAATGCCCGACATAGTTAAACAATGTCGCCCAATGCTTTCGTTCACCGTCGGTCTTCAGGTAATAGCGTTCCAGCAGGCTTGGGTCTCCCGTAAGCGGATATACGTCCCACAAATAGTAGGTAAACAGATGTTGACCTAGCTTTCGGGTCAACTCCCGTACGATTTCCTTTTGCTCTCCCTGGGATCCCAGATGATCCAGTGCGAATTCGAAATCGCCGCGGAGTTCATCGAATATTTGCCTGTTAGGGCGTCCACGGCGGAGATAATTGCCAAATGCCTCTCGCCACGCCGGAAGGTCATTCCGGGGAAACAACTGGGACTTTTGGGATACCGCCAATTCTTCATACAGATGGAACAAAGGCCCAAATCGCATTCCCAAGACTGCGTACTCAGGAAGCGTAAGTGGATAACTGACTTCCGTGTTGAATCGCTTTTCTAGAATCTCCCTCAATTCAGGGATCGAGGCTTTGTCGTCCTGCCTCCGCATCCAGTATCCAAATTTCACCAGATTATCTAATGCTCTCCCACGGGTCGTATTGATCGCTTCGGTTAGCTGGTCGTCCCGGTTCAAGAGTACCGGCCTGTCTTGATCCAGGCGCCAATCGTATTGCGTGCAGAGCATTCCCAGGAGGTCGACCAGGTTTTCGCGAGCGGATAGCGGCACCTCCACATCCTCTTCGATACAGGTTTCGACAAAGTCACAGACCGCTCTCCGCGACGTATGCCAACGAGGCTGTTCGCGTGACCCATCTCCGAGGCGTCCGATCCCATCAAGTTCTTCGTTTTGCGGATCTGGATGGGTAAGCGCCCACTTGCAAAACACGAACCACTGTTCGAGCTTATCAAAGTTCCCGGCCTTTACATGATCCTTCATTGCATCAACAATCGTGCGTACGTAAATGGGCCGGAGTATGTTATCTCGATTCTTAATCCAAAAACTCAGTCTGGCAGCGTTCGGAATAACGGAATCCTCAAAAACCTTTCGAAATGCTGCGGCCAACGCTTCAATACTAATCTCTGTGACGCCATTACTAGTGTCCCAATGTTCGTCTTCCCACTCGTTTATATAGGCAAGCAGGTTTTTATCAGAAAGACTCACGAGATCTTCAGTTGATCTTGGGCTGCGGCGCTTAGTCCGTCCTCCTTTGGATCCTTTATGGGGCGCGTAGCTCGCGTCCGTGATTTTTTCTGCAGTCTTATCGGCTTCAAGTTGCCGGAAATAGCGCGCGTACTTCCCGAAGAGTACTAGTGCAAACGGCCTGAGTTGGCGACGATGGAAATTCCTTCTTTCATTTTCGAATGCAGAACTTGAGAACTGCTCACCCATCCATTCCCTGAATTCTTCCTCTGGAGGTCCACTGAGGATAGTATCGAAGATGTGAATTCTTTCGTCTCTTGTCAGTAATTCCTCTCCGAGATGCTCGAAGGCAATTCTTAACATCCGTTGAAACTCAAAGTGGTATTCCCATCGCCCGTAGTCGCCATGTCGGAGGATCAACTCGCGAGTCCGCTCCATAGTTTGCTCGCTTGGGTATTTGGCGCAAAGATGCTGTCGGAGGCGGGTGAAGAGATACCAGCGCTGGTTGCGTAACGCTTCGTCAAGAGTTCCAACCGACTCTCTCGCTTGTTCATATACCATTTCACAGGCGTGGGTAAGCGCATGGACGAGCGACTTTCCATGCTCCGGATCACTGTTATCGGATTTGTCGAGTTGCGGACACCAAGTTCTAGTATAGTCATATGTTTCACTGCTCTCACTGTCGAGCTGATGTAACTCGTGGTGAAGCATGTTTTTTGTCGCGTCAACAAGCATACGCGCCACCTTGTAAGGTTCCTTTTCCGCCAACGGACGAATGCCTTCGGCCAAAATCTGATCGTAAATCTCGCTAAACCGAGGCATCGGCCTGAGAGTGGTCATCATTAGAGAAAACTGGTTTCTGGTTGAGTCATCATGATCGTCGTTGAGTTTTCGTCTTCTTCTTCGCTTTTCTTCGGCGTTTGGATCAGGGACAAATTGAACGAGGATTCTTGCAAGTTCTAATGCGGCTATCGTTTGGCCCTCGGACGTCCAATGTGCTAACAGTTCGGGAAACTGAAACGGAAGGTATGGGGTATCTAGTTTGGCAAACTCAAGCATCTTTGACTTGAGTTTCCCGGATCGCTCGCCGTCTAGTTTTAATGCGATGTCTAAGATATTCGCATAGACGTTTGGATTGTCAACGGTCGGAATCTGCAACACCAGTTCAAGAACATCCTCCTGAGCCTGCGTGCATACCCTTTCGAGATATCGAAGTTCCGGCCAGAAAGGAAATCGGACGTATCCATCTAACAGATTCTCTGTTTTGGGAGGATTCTTGAAGAAACCCTTCTCCTTCAAGAAAGGAATCCAAACCGGATCCGCTACGTTTGTAAAGAAGAAGACGTAATTGGCGCCTCTTCGGGAAATCAGCTGATAAAGAGTTTCTGCGTCCGTATCGGAGTGGTCGGATTTATCCATGATAGACTGGATCTCCTGCTGGTCGTGTGCCGTGATTGGCGCAAGAAGATCATAGACTAACTGTTCGAGCGTCGCAACATACCTCCTGTACTTACCCTCATCTGTCGCTCTCAATGACCGATGATGCGTGAAATCTTCCAGCTGACTCCACAACTTGTGAAACTCATCTCGTTTCCGATTCTGGATTTCAATTCCCATCTGATTTGCCATTGGATCGATGTTTCTTATCGCTATCTGTATCTGTTCTCGTCGCGTCGGCTGCTGGTTCAATTCCAAATATCGATCGATTTCATTGAGTGTTTCATCAAGCTTAACGTCGATTCTCTTGTCTTTCCACCCGTCTTTGTATCTATTCTTATCTTTGATGAATCGCTCATGTATCTTCTGCCTCAAAGTCTTGGGATTCTTGTAGCTCTGTACATCCCGTTCCCGCACGACACGAGGGAGTTTTTCCATAAGTTCTCGCAACGAATTCGCCGCCTGGGAGATGCGATCGGGATTATAGGTGTTCTCGATGGCATAGAGCGCCCCCAGGTACCAATCACCCAAAGGGTATTTCTCCGTTTCAACCCGTCTGAGCGCATCCAACACGTGCTGCTGAATGCCAGTGAGTGCCACGGTGCCGTGCTGTCCGAGAGCTACATTTACATCGCTTGCATTGGCGCCCACATCAGACCGAAGAATCGCCTGATCATCCAACCGCTTCCCTGCGTCGAGTATTTCGACACCCGCAATTTGCCCCTTTTCATCGTAGTCCAACGCGATTCCTTCTGCAACTAGGTCCGTCGTCACCGATGTTTGCTTTAGGCGGATGTATAAAGCATCCACCTCGCGATCGTAAGTGATCTTGGCCATCTTTTCCTCAAAAAAAAATGTATATACTGTTACGACAACGACTTCATTCGGCTTGTCCACCAAAATCGGTCGGACTTTCTTAATCCTGTAAAACTTGCCATTCCAGTCGTCTTGGTACGGGTATTCCTTGAAACATTCAAATCTATTCTGACGCACAGGTTTCCAGGCAGATGAGCGTATCGCCTCAACGACTTCCTGCTCCGTGGCGCCACGGCGGCGGATTTGTTCGCGTGCATGATTGGAGATACGAATTGATTTCAAGTTTTCTCTACGGCTTCATTGGCACGATCATCGATGCACAACCCACTGCGAGTGTTGATTACGGATCTGACGACGATCAGTATGAGTCTTTTGGTTCCATAAACAACCGAGGTTACTGTGCGGTCCTCTGTATCAGATCTAGCCCAGCGCAATTCTAGTCCAAGCCGACCGTTTTCAACAACATTAGCACAAATCAAGACAAATTTCTTGCCACTGTTCCAAGTGCGTTAGCGCCGTTTACCGTAACTCACTTCAGGCTGTTTTCTGTGAATGTTTCGTTCTGGAACGCTAACTCGCATGCTCACAGAGACCGCTCAGTCCAAGATGCTGAAATATCCCCTACGCAACAGGTTCTCACGGGCTTGTCGAGCGTTTTCACGTACGCTTTCGTCGTCATGATCAAGACCGGCAGTCAGGATGGACCTTGCATCGTTGGTTGGAATGTAGATCACACTGCTCCCAGGTGCAACTTCTGTAAGTTTGGCGAAACACCTGACCACGTGTGGTGTGTAATCTGGAAGCATAGTTCGCAACGCTTGGGTTGTGTCATGTGGAAGCCAAATGGCAGCAGAATCTCCGCTATTGTACATCGGAGTATCAGTCTCGTGCAGAATATCATCTACATGCAGAACCCTTAGATACGCACTCAATCGCCGTTCTGGATGCAGGCAGTCGGCTTCAAGCCAATTCGAAAACTCCCTCAGTTCCAATGGTTCACCCGTCTGCAGACGCCACTCAAGATAGTCATGTATCCTACACGCAATCATCGTATCAAGCGGTTTCTTGGTGTTTTTTAACCTTCGGCCTACATAGCCGAACAGTGCAGCCCAATGCTGTCGGTTACTAACGGTCGCCTTGAAGAATCCGTCCAGCAGACTGCCGGCGCCTTCCAGCGGTAAAACTCCCCATATGTAGTATTTGAAAAGGTGCTGCCCAAGAATTTCCTTCAACCCATCTTCGAGTGGCTCTCGGAGTTCCAGGCGTCGCATATTGTCCAGGGCAAATTGATACTCATCGCGAACCCGGTCAAATATCTGTTTTTCAGGATGGCTGTATCGAAGGAAACCTGCAAACGCTTGAAGCCACGCCGGAAAGTCGTGTTGAGGAAATACCAAAGACTTGCTAGCAGCCGCCCATCGGCTATCGAGATCGAAAATTGACTGGTAGAGCCTCCCCAGGATTGCGTATTCCGTAGGCTTCAGTGGACAATCAGATTCAGAATCGAACCTTTTATTCAGAATCGCTTTCATTTCAGTGATTTCCGCATTGTCATCGCGTCTGCGCAACCAGAATCCCATTCTGACGAGGTTTTCCAGCGCACGACCTCTAGTCGTATCAATTGTTTCAATCAGCCGGTCATCGCCGTTCGGCGGTGTCTGTACTTTCTGTTCAAGTAACCAGTCATATTGCGTACAGAGCATGCCCAGGAGGCGCCCCAATTGTCCTCGATTGGAAATCGACACTTCCGAATCCCGCTCAAAACACGTTTCAATGAAGTCACAGACTGCACGACGCGCCGTATGCCACCTCGGCGTCTCACTAGATCTATCCCAAAGTTGCGCGGTTCCGTATGGATGCTCGTCTTGAGGATCTGGATGCGAAATCACCCATTCGCAAAATGGTAACCACTTATCCAGCTTATCGTGATTCTTTCCCTTCACGATGTCCTGCATTGCATTAATCATCGCCCGTACGTATATAGGCCGGTGTATGTTATGTCGACTCCCGATCCAAAAATTCAGTCTGGTATCGCTTGGGATGATGCAGTCCTTGAAGACACTCTGAAATGCTCCAGCCAGGGCTTCCATGGTAATCTCGATGAGCCAGTCGTCCTTATCCCGGTGTTCGTTGTTCCATCTGTTGATGTAGTCGAGCAGTTTGTGGTCGGTTAAGTTTGCAAGTTCTTGGGGTGATTTCGGACTGCGAGACCTGACAGTTCCCCCTTCGGATTCACTGACACGCGAGTAATTCTCATCAGTGATCTCATCTGCCGATCTGCTTGATTCAAGTTCTTCGAAATAGTCAGAGTATCTGCCAAATAGTAAGGGTTCGAACGGCCGGAGTTGCCGGTGATGGAAATCTCTCTTCTGTTGTGCAAATTCCGATTCGGTAAAGTGCTCGCCCATCCATTCAAGGTAGAATTCCCTTGGAGGACCCTTAAGAATCGCATCGAAAATCTCGGTGCACTCCTCTTCTGTGAGCAAATCGGATCCGAAATGCTTACACGCCAACCGGACCATTTGTTGAAATTCGTAGCCGTATTGCAATTGGCTATAGTCGTCGTGCGCTAATATGAGCTCTCTAATAAAAGGACGGGTGTGTTGGCTTAGGTGTAACCCATACAGATGTTGTCTTATACGCTTGAATACATCCCACCTTTGACCCCTTAAGGCGATGTCAAGGTCTCCGATAAGATCGCTCGATCGTTTCCATACACTTTCGCAGGCGTAGGTCAGCGTATGCACGAGGGACTCTCGCAAATCTGGACATTCCCGTCTCGGCTTGGTTAGGCGTGGGCACCATAATTCCAAATAATCCGTGCTCTTTCCACTGGCAAGATCGTCATTGTGCTTGCCGAGTCGTATCATGTTGTCTGTCGCATTGACTAAGATTAGAGCAACCTTGTACGGTTCCTTTTTCACGAGCGGACGAACTCCCTCGTTAAGGACGTCCAGGTAAATGGAGTTGAATGGCGGAACAGGCTCAAGTTTGGTCGTCATCATCAAGGTCAAATATTCCTCGTCCCTTGCAGACAGATGCTTGCTGATCTCGATATATTTCCTCTTCTTTTCTTGAGCATTCGGGTCCGGCGCAAACTGAACTAGGACGTCTGCAAGTTCCAAGGCAGCATTTGTCTGTTCTTTTGACGTCCACTGTGCAAGTATCCTTGCTAACTTGGATGGAACCAACCGGCGCTCAAGCTTTGCATACTCGAGGACTTTCGGTTTGAGTCTTGTAGAATTCGCACCGCTCAGTTGTAAGACCAGGTCAATCATCTCTTCGTAGACCCTAGGGTTATCTGTCGGCGGGATTTCCAACACAATCTGGATTACGGCGTCAACTATATCGCTTGGTGCATCTTTACAGATCTCCTTGAGGAATTCAAGCTCAGGCCAGAAAGGACATTGAAGATATCCGCCAGGCAGATGGCTTATTTCCGGTGGGCACGCAAAACACCCACGATCAGCTAACGGCTGAATCCACAGTGGATTTTTCAAACGTGAAAAGAAGTACTGTCGGTCAGTTTCCTTCTCAAACGACGACAATACCCTCTCTACTATTTCAGGTGTTGGTTTCTTCCAAGATCGCATCAAGAGTACCTATTCGGCTATATTCGCTTGTTGCGGCGACAAATAAGAAATCCTCGAGAATTTTAAAATTCTCCGCCACATTGATATGCACGTTTTCGGAAAAGGCTGGTTCCCGCAGGTGAGTGTTTGCCCTGAAAAACACCTTTGTTTCTTTCCATTTCTTCATACTGGGAATCCTGTCCTTATCAGAATATCCAAGAAATGTATTGAAAAAGAAATCATCCGCCTGTTGATTTCTGAGACTACCTTCCTTGTGCTTATTTATCAGATTCGCAATCATCTCGCATACATTATACGGAATCAGATGTCCCTCTCCCCTCTGTTCCGCCGTGAATAATCCTTGCCCTCCCCATTCATTTCTCCACTTCTGTTGTAGTTTTCCTACAAGATGACGGTAATCAACTTGAGATGACCGAATACCGGCGACGGTTCGAGCGAGAAAATTCATTAGGTCCCTTGCCACATGCGATACGAACGTAATGTATCCCGGTGACCTATCTTTTAGCGAAAGCGCGGCTCCTCTGTATGCGTCGGCGTACACGGGCAGCTCGAGTCTATTATCGAGCCAGTCGAATATCTGTTGCTGTGTTTCCGAAAGCACTGTCATGGTAACTTACAATCCCATCCGGTATTTGATGTCATAGTTGATGATGAAATCCAGTTCATCCGCAGTAAAATCGTAGTGGTTCGCCAATGTTTGGTCGATATCGTCAATTGTCGGTTTGCAGGGAGCTACGTTGTATTGATCGACTTCCGCTTTCCCGTAGACGATGCGTTGTGAGTTCATCTTTAATCCTGCCATCAACTCTTCAACTATACACGATAGCTGTTTTGATAGCTGGCGAAGGCCATCTAATTTTATCGGAAATAGTGCAATGTCGGAGGGATAAACATGCCGCGCGTCGGTTAGACTCTTCCAAAGGAAGTAAAAAAGGTTGCTATTTAATATCGAGCAATACAGCACTGCCAATTCGGAAGATGGCAACCTGAGCTCCGAAATTGTCGTATGGGTCTTGTTGGGTTCCTTTAGGGACCTATAATAAGGGGCAAATGTAAACGTCTTTATCCAATAACCACCGGCATTGTGGTAATGAACTACGTGAGCGCCACGAAATTGCCGATACGACGCCCAGGGACTTTGATGCGATAACGCCTTGAGTAATGCAGAATGCCCAATCGGGTCGTTAACCTTTGGGATACTATAAGCTTGCCTCGATTCCCCCAATTCAAGATATCGCATGTTATAAAAAAGAACCGGGCGTTCTTCGGAGTACCATGTAATGTAATCGGTCGTATAACCTTTCGCGTTCGTTCCTTTTTTAGATATGCATATTGTATTCCTCTGCATTACGCCGGGAAATAAAGCGGCGGGCCTGAGGGCGAAATTGCTTAACCAGATTACGGAGTTTTGGTCGAACAACAATCCTTGGAGCGCTGCCATACGCTGGGCTGCGGTGAGCGATATTGGATTGATAAAGCCAAACCTGCCACTCTCGCAAAGGAGCAGATTCGATCGCTCGATCGTAAACGCGTATAGGTTTCCACAATGCTCCGTCGAAAAGTCGTTTATTGTATATATCGTGCGAACCTTTTTGTATTCGACATACGGTGGATTCCCGATCACCACGTCAAACCCACCCCTTTGCACGATACCATAGAATTCCACGAACCAGTGGAATGGCTGGTGGCTTGCACACCATTGCTCGTAGGCAGTTGCGTCGTTTTCTTGGACACCGTATTCACCAGCCAGATATCGGTCCAATTGGTCCCGAAGGTCATCGAGCCGTCCACGCAGATTAACCTTTGCTTGAGCGAATACTTGCGCATCCATCTCTTGTTCGGTCTGCATTTTCTGGAACATACGAAAAGCGCGATCAGCGACGTCGGCGCGTTCTTCGATGTCGGGAAGCGATTGTTCCTTGAATAAGTCGCCCCTTACAGCCCGTCTCACATCGTCAAGAGAGGTAAAGCCAACCAATGTGTTGCCAGCGCGTATGTTGAAGTCGATGTCGGGCAAAGGCTCGATCTGTTCGACGCTTTCCAGTTGCGCAACGAGCTTCAGGAAGAGGCGCAGTTTGCAGATTTCGACAGCCTCTTCCATTATGTCCACACCATAGAGATTGTTGATAATGATGGACTTGAGAATGAAATATCGCTCGCTGGGATGAGACTCGACCTGTTTGAGTATCTGCCGGAAGTCGTTCATCTTTTCGGGGCGATGTTTGCGCTTCGATCGCTCTAAATCATCCAGAAGACCGCGCATCGCCTCCAGGCACGCGGTGTAGATGGGTTCCAGGATGTTGAGTGCCGCAAACAGGAAGGCGCCGGATCCGCAGGTGGGATCCAGAATCGACACCCCGGAAATTGCCTTCCAAAAGGCGCGGACCAGTTCAGGTCCCTCGCTCCCCGAAATGACGTCTTGCGCGAATTTCTCAATATCCAGGTTGTACGTAATCAGGTCGTTGATTTCTATGACCTTACCCGCGGTAAGTTTGGCGTATACTTCCTCGTAGTGGCGCCGACGTGCTACATGCTCGCGCCAGGTTTCGGTTGGCAGTGCATAGTCGCCGGTCGCGGGTTCATTCCAGTTGTCGCGTTTTGCGACGTCTTCCAGTCCTGCTGCGATTTCCGAAGGCAGGTCGCGCTTCCGCACAAGGTCTTCCTTCTTGTGGATATCGTTCGTGATCCCGTGACGGACCGCTTCGTAGAAGTACCGATCCGGCTCCTCCTGCAACAGAGACCACACCCCTCCGCCGGGCCTGAACGCAATTGGACACGCCTTCTTTGCCTGGTCGAACAGAAACGGAATGATCGTATTGCGGCTGATGTATCCGGTGATGTCCTCTTTGGTGTAGTAGGCCCCCATCTGCTTCTGGTTGATGTACTTCTCGAAGATGTAGCCGAGCACGTCGGGGTTGATCTCATTGTCATTGCGTAACGGCCGGTCGTCCAGGTGCCACTGATAGGCGTCGAAAAAATCGAAGATTCGCTCGAACGCTTCATCGGGGATCCGAATTTCCGGATTGTCGTGCTCCAGATCGTGGACGTCGAAAAGGCCGCCGTTGAGGAATGGCACCTTGCCAAGCAGGCTCACAATCTCCGGGGTGCGGTCGGCCTCCGGTCGCCCCAGCCCGTCATGAAACAGCCTAAGAAGGAATACCCGATAGAACCTGTTGAAACGCCCGTTTCCATATTGCTGCCGAACCTTTTCGAGACGGTCGCGGAGGTATTCGGTGTTGTTGTCGAGGAATCCGCGTTTCTGGATGAAGTAGATGAACATCATGCGGTTCAGCATCAGCGAGGCGTACCATTCTTTCTCGGCCAGGTCTCCGATCCCCTCGATGAACCCCAGAAAGGCCTCGTGTTCCTTCTTGAAGCGGTCGTAGAACCGTTTTGTGACCTTTTCGACGTCAAAGGCTGCCCGAACCCGACCAGATACGTCAACGATAGTCAGGTCGTCTTCTTCGTCGAGTGTGAAGGCGATGTTTTCGAGCTTCTGAATGAGCCGTTCGCCGGTATCCCCTCGGCGGAACGATTCCGAACGTTGCCGGTCCGGACGGCTCGGCTCGCGTTTTACCCACTGCCAGGACTGCTCGCTCTTGTCACGGGTGGTGTAGACGATGATGTGTTCGCGGACCTGTTTGGCGACGGCTTTTTCGATCTTCGTTCGGGTAGGATACTCGGGAATCGTCGTCCCGGCGTCAGCGACGTGCTGGTACGCGACCATGCCCCGTTTGTGTGCAACAGCTTCGAGGGTAAACGACCGCTGATCGGCTTCGACCACCGTATCGACACCCCCGTGGTCCCAGCCCAGTTCCTCAATGAAGAGCGCACGGAGGTTGAATTCTTCCAGATACGTCCTGACTTTGTCTCTGTTCAATTTTGAGGGCACCTGGATGTCCCCTGGTATGTTATGTCCGAACGAGATTGATTAGTGAAGCGGTTCGATTTCGTCGGATCGCGCGAAGTCGTGCTGGTTCTGCGTTACCAGCCTTCGGACGCCATGGGTTGCTATTTTAGCCAAGTTGAAAAGCGTGTCACTGGCCATCATCGCCATAGATCTCATCCCTATTCCACGACGTCGTCTTTCCAGTCCTGACCGTCACCAGATCCAGCATCGGGACATCGGCGTCTGTCGTCCCCGTCCCGTCCAACTCGTCTAGATCGGATTCATTATCGGACCTGGGACGAAGAAGGAGGCCGTCAGGTCCTTTCTCAATCTCAAGATGGTCTCCCGGACCTACCCGCAGCATGTTTTGCACCCGCTTTGGTAGGGTGACCTGACCCTGTGAACTTATCTTAACGATCATGGGGACTTCCTTAGAACCCGATTGAGGGTAACCGAACCAGTACTATTGCGTCAATCCCTTAGCGACGGGTCATACGATTGTCTCCTGAAGTCCTGGAGATCAAATGTCCCACGTCCGCGCCGGATTTTGTGGCGCAACGTCCCGAGACGGGTACAAACGATGCGCCCCGGCCTCAGGACGAACCCGTCGGGCCCTTCTACGATTTCGAGTTGGTCGCCCGGGCCAACGCCCAGTGCGTTAAGCAATCGTTCGGGCAACGTGACCTGTCGTTTCGACGTTATTTTGACGATCATGGATATTCGGCTGAGATTCATCGGACTACGAAACAAAAGAAAGGACTACGAAAGATACGAAAAGGCACGAAAAAGGATCAAAGACATTGGACTACGAAAGACACTAAGTGGTGCGAAATAGGATCAGAGGCATGAACTACGAAAAACGCGAAAAGGCACGAAATAGGATCACAAGCACGGACTACGAAAGATACAAAATGACGCGAAAATGAGGTCTGTCATTCGTTTACGAAACGTTCGTATTCCAGCCCTGGATGATGGCCGAAGTTGACGAGCAGGCCGAGTTTAACGCTTGTTGATTTCAGGTAGTTGATGATTTGGGCACGATGTTCATCTTTCAATTGTTTCACTGCCTTGATTTTCACGATAATTCTGCCGAAACAGAAAAAATCCGGCTGGTAGAATTGCTTCAATGCCTGTCCTTTGTACCGAAGTTTCAAGTCCATTTTCTCTTCGTACGTGATCGCCGAGGAAGCGAATTCCATCGCAAGACACTCCTGGTAAACCGCTTCAAGAAAGCCGGCTCCTTTTTCCTTGTACACTTCGAAGCAGGCACCGATTATCCGATAGCTTTCCTCTTTGTAGACGATTTTTCCTGTCATACCTTTCGCGTCTTTTCGCGGGTTTCGTAGTTAATCAAGCCCATGGAGCAGATGATTCGATGGCTTTCTCTTTGTGGATGTCCACTCGAAAATGCGAAATTAAGATCAAAGGCATGAACTACGAAAGACACGAAAAGGCACGAAACAGGATCAGAGGCAGGAACTACGAAAAATACGAAAAGGCACGAAATAGGATCAGAAGCAGGAACTACGAAAAATACGAAATGACGCGAAATAGATTCAAAAGAACAGGCGACCAAAGATACGAAGGGCACGAAAGAGTATCCCTGATTCGTTTACGTAACGTTCGTATTCCAGTCTTGGATGATGACCGAAGTTGACGAGCAGGCCGAGTTTCACGCCTGTTGCATTCACGTAGACGATTTTTCCTGTCATTTCTTTCGCGTCTTTTCGCGACTTTAGTAGTTTATCAGACCCATAGAACAGATGAATTACGGCTTCTGCGGTTCATGTTCCACTCCGACAACGTGAGCTACTCTATGCCGACGATTTCTCTACTCATACCTTTCGTGTCTTTTCGCGTCTTTCGTAGTTATTCTTTCCTCGTCTTTTCGCGATTTTCGTAGTCAACCAAGCCCATAGAACAGATGATTCGAGGCTCCTGCGGTTCGTCGTCCTCGTGCACGACACACAGCCGCCCATCTTCCCAAATCTCGATCACGACAGAAGCCAGATCCTCGTCAGAAATACCGCTGCGCAGTTGCCGGTTCAGTTTATCCACGGTCGATTGCCGCAGCGGATATCGGTAGATCTCACCCACCGCCCGCCGAAGCTGTTGTGTATCGAAGAGCGTTCCCTCGACACTCTCGGCATAATTCTTCAGCCGTTCATAGGTGCGGAATCTCGCACCGGAAGGTCGTCCCAGTTGACCGCCGACCTGATTCTCCTCGCGCGCGATCCGTTCCGCGGCTTTTCCGACAAGATTGTGATGTTTCTCGTGCCTGGGCAACGCGGGAGTATCCGGTTTGCATTCTGCTGCACGCAGGATTTCAAACTGGCTTTCTGTGACGCTGTCCCCTTTCCGATCCATCCACGAGAGGGCATCGTTGTCCTGTGTCGTCCGCATGTAAACGAGTACACCAGCCTGCTGATTCTCTTTAGACGAGGCGGCTTTGGAGGTATGTACGACGTCCGGCATCTCCTCCACTTTTTTCTCCAGCGCCTGATCGGCAGTTGTGGCGTTTTTCCAGATCTGATAGGCATAAGAAGCCAGGTCTACCTCGGAATCGTCGTCGCCGTCAAGGATTCCGGTCTGTTCGTTATACAGATCCACGACGGAACGAGTGTCATCGTCCTCGAAAAAGGCTTCGTCGGTTCCCACGACTTCGGCATTCTCGCCGAGGCGCTGCCTTACGCGGGCGCGTAACCGAATCACGCGTTCAATGCCCTCGGCAGGAAGAAAGGAGTAACAGAGGATGTCCTGCGCCGACTGCCCTATACGGTCCACACGTCCGGCTCTCTGAATCAGCCGGATTATCGCCCACGGAAGGTCGTAATTGACCACGATGGCGCAATCCTGCAGGTTCTGTCCCTCGCTCAACACGTCCGTCGCGACCAGCACTCTGAGTTCCTCATCAGCCGCGGTCTGCCCGCCCTTTTCATTGCTCCTGGGACTGAAACGCCAGGCAAGCTGAGTCGGATCCGCCGAACCGCCCGTAACGCCGGACAACCGTTCCACGCCCCCATCCCTGAGTTGACGTTCCAGGTAATGTACCGTGTCGGCGAACTGCGTGAAGACCAGAACCTTGTCACGTGGATGCTTGTCCGCAAGGATTTCCTGCAGCGCGACGAGCTTGGCGTCGAGTGACGGATTCCATTGGCCGAAGTCCTCCAACATTTCACGCAACGTTTTAGTGTCCGACAAAAGAGATTGCAGCAGTGACTCACCGAAATGACGCGGACTGAGCCACCGAAATCGACTTCTGTATCGTTCGGCGTAATCAGTGTAAACTCTCGTGGCGTGCCGACGGAACTCTTCCTCGGTTCTTAGAGAGTGTTCGGTCTGATTCTGGCCGCCTTCGTCCTCTCCTTCGTCAAAAATGTCACCGGCGGCGCCGTCCGCATCCTCGTCGTAAGATTGGGGATCCAGAATGCCGGCATCTGTCGTGCCGATCGGCAGATCGAGTCCGTTTTCGATGGCGTGGATAAAGATGAAGTTCCTCAGGACATGCCGCTCGATCGACAGCAGGAACGAATGACCGCTGCTTTCTAGGCGTTTGAACAGATTCGTGCGGCAGAAGCCCATGAGGCGCCGTCCCGCGCGCGACAGGTCCTGCAGGATCCGGTCCTCGGCAGACGATGGCGGCGGGGCGACGGACGCCGCCAGGTAGTTTGCCAGACCGTAGCGCGGGAGTTCCAAACCATTGATAGAGGATACCACGTTGTCGTCGAATAGGCGCGCGTATTGGTTGTCGATTTCGAAACCCACGGTTCGGGGAACGCGAACGGGGAAATAGGAACGCGAGCCGTCTTCGAATGTCAGATACCTTCGTCC
This sequence comes from Candidatus Latescibacterota bacterium, assembly GCA_965203805.1. Classification (GTDB taxonomy): domain Bacteria; phylum Latescibacterota; class UBA2968; order UBA2968; genus JAAXHE01. The sequence continues at coordinate 868,060 of OZ241917.1, forward strand.
ATTGGCCGGATCCAGCGTTGCGTAGTTCTCTTGAATAAAGCTGCGCGTGCGCCGTACGAGGTAGAGTCGCATCAACTCGCGCCAGTCGTCCGCGTATTCCGACTGTTCGAATGCCGCGAGAGACCGTACGTCTGCCTGATGGCGGCGAATGAACTCGGTTTCTCCCATCTCCCGTAGCAGGCGCTCGGGTCTGATTCCCAGGTCTTCATCCTCACGCACAAACAGTCGGATCTGGTTTGAGAGATCCTGGTACGTCTTATTGTACGGCGTGGCCGAAAGCAGGATGCACTTGCTTTCGTTCTCACGGATGTATTCCTGGATCGCACGGTAACGCTTGCCCTCACGGTTCCTGAGATTATGGCTCTCGTCGATCACAACCAGCCTGTAGCGTCGCATGTCGGGTAGTCTATTGATAGCCTGGCTGATCGAAAGTACCCGCGCACGCAGCCGATACTCGTCGCGATAGTCCTCCCACATCGCCACCAGGTTTTTCGGGCAGATAATCAGCGTTGCTACCCCATGATCGTCTTCAAACACCCGCGCTAACGCCGTGGCCATCAGCGTTTTACCAAGCCCAACCACATCGCCGATGATAACACCGCCACGCTTGTTCAGGTGGTGTGCGGCGATCTTCACGGCGGCCACCTGGAAATCGAGAAGCTTGCTGCCGAAGTCGTTCGGAATTCGGAACTCAGTCAGACCCGCCCGGGCTTCCTGCGACAGGTGATAAGCCATCTTCACGTAAATGTGGTACGGCGGAATCAGTCGAGGCCCCGCCCAACTTTCGTCGATAATCTGCGCCAACTCCTCAGAAATATCGATGCACCAGCGGTCGTTCCAGCGATCTTCGAACCATTGCGCAAGCTTAGCACACGCATCGTGATCCATCACGTCAACGTTCAACTCACCCTGCCGGGAAAGACCGGACTGCGTGAGATTGCTACTGCCGAGGTATCCGACTTTTGGATTGATGGGATCCGGCCGGAACAGCATGTACAGCTTGGCATGGAGCGGATCTCTGAGGAAGAGTTTGACAACGACCTTGTTGGCCTTGATCTGTTTTGACAATCTGCGAAGCCCAGCCTCGTCTTTATTGTTTGGTGCTCCGATGACCAACTGATCCCTGAATTCTTCCGCGAGCCGTTTCTTCAGCCGAAGCGCGGTCTGATTGTCGAGTTTTGCATCCCGAGAGATCAGACTCCTGGCGAGTCGAAATTCCTCGTGCGGCAAGCGGTGCATGCCCACCAGCAAGCGGCAACAATGCCCCTCCCCACCCTTCCATTTTTCGACGTATTCGTCGATATTCCGCCACCCGCGCAGGTTGAAGTAGCCCACACAGAAATCCGCACGTTCGGAAACCTCCATCGTCTCCTGAAGTGCAGGAAGAAGCGGCTGTTCAATATTGTCGAAAATACGCGGCATCAAGAACCCTCGCTACGTATGGGGATCGCAATCGCTTTTCACCTCGGGAATCGGGCAATACCAGATATAGGTAAGAATGCGCCGCGTGTCAACCGGGCAGTGATACGCCCCGCATTCCCAAATGATATTAAACTGTTGATAACAAGCTGTTTAATCTGTTTATTCGAGGCTTCTTTCTGTGTCACGCAGTGTCCTTCATGCTGCGGTATCCTATGCGACAAAAAGGAAAAACCCCTTTTCGGGCGAATCATCTACACGTTACCTTGAAACGGCTTTCACGGTAGGGTTCGATCGGAAACACAAAAATGGCCATTCAAACAGAAAGTCAGAATGGCCATTGTCGGCCGCGAAGAAAAAAGTTAAATCCGTGGAATTGCAGGATTAGCGCAACCCACTTTATCGCTCATTTCAACATTAATTCAATCCACTCATTACATCTTGCCTAGCCATATCGATAAGGTGTTTCTCTGGATTTTCTCGAAGGACCATTAACATGCCAACATAGGCTACATCTGTCGCAGCGTATCTGAATCGATTTGCAGGTCTGTTATCCCGAAACACCCTATAAAACGCAGATTCACCGTATGAAATCAGCCGAATTTCGTATTCTTGATTGTCGTGTTCGAATTTCTCGACGGTCATTTTGGCCTCCGTATTTTGACGGCGTGAAATCTGTTGTCTTCGCGACCCACATTGTACTATAACGATTCCGGCGGAATTTGCAAGTCGATTCAACGAAATAATCGGCATGAGAACCGGTACGTCTGTGTTTTCATCCCCATCCAGTTTTCTTTAGACAGTCGCTACGCCGTCAAGCCTGGCTGTGCGTATTGTCAGCCGCTGCTTCTGTCGAACTCAAGCCTGCCGGCCTGTTGATAGAGTTCGGCCAATGCCCCTTCGGCCTCTTCGTAGATCTCTCGCAGCTTTCGGTTTTTCCGGATCAGTGGATGGCTTCCGATGAATTGATAGATGTAGTCCACCGCGACGGACGCTCGATCCATGAGCTCGAAATAATGGCCGTCGTTTATTGGCATTTCCGAATCGTCGGGCAACAGAGTTGATCCACCGTCTCTCTGCTCTTCTTCAAGTATGGGTAAACGGAACGCCCGAAGGAAATACCTTATGTCTTCTCGTAACTCCTCGGGGGATTCACCCAGCGGTTCGACCGGTTCTTCCGTCCATTTCTCTATGCTTCCGTCCTCGCCGTAATAAACCTCGTGGACGTGATACGTCACCGAGTCGGTTTCGGTATGGCGGTTCCGGATGACCCTGTAGTTCCACGTCATCTCTTTTCTCCCGTGACGGCTCGGGTGACGAACGGCCGGTTAATCGCTCTTATATACGATCATCTTCATCAGCCGCCACGTGGTTACGTGTCCCGCGGCATCCTGCCCGAGGGACGATCCGGGCCCGATCGAGAGTCAGGGACTTTCAGGAGCTTGCTGCCCTCGACAATCGAGTCGTACGCCGGGATGGTCGGGCAGCGCTTCAACCGGCGACTGGAATTGGTCCGCAATGCTTCTTTCTACAGGTGGCGAACATCGGGCAGGGCGGCCATCTTTTGGTCGAGCGTGAGGACTTGCATTCCAGCGCGTGAATAGTCGTCGGCGATGAGCCGGTCAAACAGGCCGGCGCCGCCGGAAGCATGAAGGGCTTCGATAACCGAGCGCCCGTTCAGGGGGGAGACCAGGCCGCTGCCCAGCGCGTCGAGCAAAGAGGTTCGGGCATCGGCTTTCGATACGCCATAGTGGTGCTGTACCGCCACGTAGGACTCTCCGACGACCTGGTTTGAAACGAAGATTTCATGGCCGTGCTCACGGACCAGCGCGCCAAGTTTGCTTACGCAATACACGAAGTGTTCTTCCGGATCTCTGGTGAGCAACCGCACGAGGACTGACGTGTCAATCCCGAAGCGACGGGTCATACGATTTCTCCCGGAATTTCTGGAGATCAAACGTCCCACGTCCGCGCCGGATCTTGTCGCGCAGCGTACCGAGACGGGAAAGATCAATTCGTCTGGGCTTCAGCGCGAACCCGTCGGGACCTTCTACGATCTCGAGCTGGTCGCCCGGGCCTACCCCCAGAGCGTCCAGCACACGCGCAGGAAAGGTGACCTGGCGTTTTGACGTGATTTTGACAATCATGACGCACCTCCTTACTATTAATATAATAAAGTAAGGCAAACAGGTCAAGTCAGTCGCCACCCAACTCCATGCCCCCCGGCATCCCCCCCGCCCGGCGTTGCGAGCCCGGGCGAAAGTCGGGGACCTTCAGGGGCGTGCTCCCCGCCTCGATCGAATCGTGCGCTCTGATTGCGGGCGCGATGGTGTCCATGGCCGTGTACACGTCCAGGGGAAGCGGCTTTCCCTCCCGCACGGCGTCTCTGAAGTGAAGGTGAACGTAATAGTCGGCGTCGCCGTGGCCGCTGCCCCGGGACCCTGAAGGGGCATCCCTGCGCTGGTACTGCCAGTCCACCTCCGCCCAATCGTTCATCTGAGTATCGGCAAGCCACATCTTCGGCTTCTCGTCGAGCGACCGGCGCCACTCGATACCGCCCTCGGTGCCGATGAACTGCCACCAGTGGTGGTCGCCTTGCGGCCTGGGCTGGGTAAACCCGCACAGCATCCGGATCACTGTGTCCTTCTCCGTCTTCATCAACGCGACCTGTATGTCCGGACGAGAGATCTCAGGGAAGGCGTAGCTGGGCTCGTTCGTGCTCATTCCCACCACCTCGACGACCCGATCGTCGAGCACATTCAGAACCACACTCATATCGTGAGAACCGATGCCGCCGATGATTGTGGGTAGCGTGTGCAGCACCGTCGGTTCGGCCTCGGGATGATCGGGCAGCGATTCGATGGGATACTGCTTACCCGTCTTGAAATCCTGGAAATACTGATGCGTGCCGTACCACCCCACGTACTGGCCCTCGGCGTAGGTAATCCTGCCCAGCCGTCCCTGTCCTACGAGTTGCCGCCAGCCCTCCACAACCCCCCAGTACCGCGTCTGCTCGGCCAGGCTGTATACCAGCCCCGTCCGCTCCACGTTGGTGACGATTCGCCAACAGTCCGACATCGCGTACGCCGCGGGCACCTCGGAGTTCACGTGTTTTCCCGCCTCCAGCGCCCGCGCGGCCATCTCCCCGACTTCCTTCTGCCTCACACACAGACCCACCGCATCCGTCCCGTCGAACGCGAGGAAATCCTCATAATCGGAGAACACGTTCACATCATCGCCGTCGCGGATGTGTCCCAGCGCACGCTCCTGCAGGGGTTCGATCCAGTCATAGATCGCCGTAATCCGGTACCCCGGGATCTCCTGCAACAGTCGAATCCAGTTCAGGGCGCGGTGGCCCAGCCCGGCGATCCCGATTCGCACGTTGTCCATTTCGAGAATCCTTACACTGAACCGGAAACCCGAACCGGGCCGACGAACAGATCGTCCGGCAGCAGGCTCGAGGTCACGACTGAATGGGGGTGGTTGAAGCCATCGGTGGTGACCTGGGCCATTGCCGTGTAATGCGTGCTTTCTCCGCTCACGCCGCAGCGATTTCCGCCGCTGTGCCCTCTGAGCCATTTGGGATCGACCAATAGCTCGCCCTTCCACTTCCCCCGCGTCGCCAGCAGATGCCCGAAACGAGCGATATCCGAGGGGCTCATCACGACCCACCCCGGACCGCTTCGCACCACGTGACCGTTGATTTCATAGGGCGGATCGAGATAGGTATAGGAATCCGGTATGTCGGGATAAAAGTACTTGTTTTCACTCACCGTACGGCCGGTGTACCAGTCCCACCGCCCGGCAGGAATCCCGATCTTGCCGAACAGCCGCTCGTCCAGCAGGTCTTTCAGGTCGCGGTCCCAGACGAACGTCAGCGCCTGGCCCAGCCGCCAGAATCCGGCGCTGCTGTAGCGTTCTTTCGTGCCCGGCTTCACGTGCGAATAGAGGTCATAAAACGGATCGCCGGTCCAAGTTGCCCACTCGGGGCGCCCTTCGCGTCCCTGCGCCCATGCGCTTCCCAATTCCATGGGAAACCCTCCCAGATGCGCGCTGCGGTCCTTCGCTCCGATGAGGTGGCGCCAGGTGAGCGTCCGGTGGTGTCCGCGGTTCAGATATTTGTGTGGATGCGATAGCTCCCCCTCTCCCGTCCAGGTCCTGTGGATCGGCTCATCAGGATCCAGTATCCCGTCTTCCACGGCATACCCGATCAGCACCCACATGAACGCCTTGCCCATCGACGCCGTCTGAAACCGGTAGTGCCGGTCGCCCCAGACATGCACGAGGTAGCCTCCGCGCGTGAGGACCGTGCCCCACTTGTCACCGGTATGATCCTCGCCGCCGAACGACGCGCCCTTGATGTTCAGTCCCGACAGAAAGCGTTCGAACGCTTCGGCGTCCAATCCGGCGTCGGCCGGCGTGATCGTGATCCAGTCATCGGCGGGATAGGTTACCCAATCCGGGATCTCGTGTTTCACGATGCGGTTCCTTCCGACAGAAAGATCGCGAGGCGGGCAGACAGGAATGTCCGCCTGCCTGCGCAGCGAACTGCCTGCCTGTGCGTGTACGCCTGCCTGCGCAGTGCCCTGCGCTGCAGGCAGGCCCCACCCTCAAACTTGCTACCGTGTACACGTCATTTCCACCAACAAAAACGGCCATTCAAACGTGAAAGTTAAATGGCCATTGTCCGGGCAGCAAAAGTGGAATTTTATGGAGCGGGAAACGGGACTCGAACCCGCGACTTCAAGCTTGGGAAGCTTGCGCTCTACCAGCTGAGCTATTCCCGCCCCCGTTAATCGTGAAATCTACCAACTCCCTCAGAGGGTGTCAAGAATTTTGAGAATGGCGTCGGGCGCGCCGTCTTCGTTTGCATCGATCCACGTCAGCCGGCGGTCCTTGCGAAACCACGTGAGCTGTCGTTTGGCGTACCGCCTGGTACCCATCTTGATTTGCGCCGCGGTTTCTGCCAGGTCCAGTTTCCCGTCCAGATAGTCGAACACCTCGCGGTATCCGAACGTATTGAGCGCGTTGAGTTCCGGACCGTAACCGCGGCCCTGCAGTTCACGGACTTCGTCGACGAGCCCGGAATTGAACATCGCGTCGACCCGTTCTTCGATCCTCCGGTACAGTAAGGACCTGTCCATCTTCAGTCCGAACCGCGCCACGCACCAGTTTCTCCCGGTTGGCGGGGGCTGCTCGTGAAGCACCGAGAGCGGCGTTCCCGTCAGCTCGAGAACTTCAAGCGCGCGCACGATACGTTTGGTATCGTTGGCGTGCAGGCGTTCGGCCGTTCGCGGGTCGACGCCGCGCAACCGGGCGTAGATTCCGGCCGGATCTTCGTCCGCTTCGGCCATCAGACGCCTCCGGACCGCGCGCGGCGTGCGCGGCAGCGGCGAAAAACCGTCGAGGACCGCCTTCAGATAAAGGCCCGACCCCCCCACGAGGACGGGGATCCGGTTTCGATCCAGAATCGACTCGATTGCCTCGCAAGCGTCGCTGGCAAAATGCCCGGCGCTAAAGTCTTCGTCGGGGTTCACCACGTCGATCATGTGGTGTTTCGCAAGGGCACGCTCTTCCACCGTGGGTTTGGCCGTACCGATGTCCATATGCCGGTAGACCTGGCGTGCGTCCGCGGAGACCACTTCACCGCCGATCGCCCTCGCCAGGGCGATGCCAACCCGGGTCTTGCCGGATGCGGTGGGGCCCACGAGCGCCAGTATTCGGCGGCGCCTATCTGCTGAATTGCCGGTCGATTTCATCGAGGGACATCTTCACCACGGTGGGTTTTCCGTTCGGGCAGACAAACGGTTCCCTGGTGGCGAACAGCCGATCGATCAGCGCACGCATCTCCCTGGAAGAGAGTCGCTCTCCCGTTCGGATGGCCGTGTGCCGGGCGTAGGCGGCCGCCAATCGATGCTCGAGCGGAGACACAACGTCCCGGCGCCCCGCGGGGACCGAAGACCGGAACTCCGCGTCGGTCAGATCGTCCACAATCTCCTGAAGAAGCCGACCGTCTTCCCATGCCTTGAGCTCCACCGGAATGGCATCCACAACCACGGTATTCCCGCCGAAATCCCGTACGCCGAAACCCATGGCTTCAAGCAGCGGCATCGCCTCCCGCACGGCATGAATCTGAGCCAGACCGAAGTCAAGCGTGACCGGAAACAGGAGTCGCTGGCCCAGTCCGGCGTTTGCTTCGAAGGAATTCAGCGTCTGTTCGTAGATCATCCGCTGGTGAGCCAGGTGCTGATCGACGATAATCAGGCCGTTCTTGATATGTGCAAGGATATATTTGTCGTGTACCTGCCAGACCGAGACCTGATCGACGGTTCCATCGTCCGTCAGGTCGGCGCCGTCTTCTCCGGCCGCGCGTTCATCGCTTCCCTCCTCCGTTTTCCTTACGGTCAGGGAAAGCGCCATCTGCACGTCTTCAAGACCCAGAGGATCCGGAAGATAGGCCTCCCGCTCCGCGGGCGCATCAGCGACGCGTCCTGCCGGTTCCGGTGCCGCGGACGATGAGCCGTTTGTCAGAATCGCGGACGAAGCGAATCCGCTGTCCACCTCCGGCACCAGGTCTTCCTCCCTCAATCCCGCACGCACGACTTCCGAAACCGCTTCGTAGACCATTGACTCGTCCGCAAAACGCACCTCGCGTTTGGTCGGATGCACATTGACATCGAGTCGGGAAGGATCCAGCTCAAGGAGCAGCGCAAAGGCGGGATGGAAGCCCTTCACGAGCAATCCACCAAAGCCGTCGTGCACGGCGTGCGCCACCGACCGATCGCGCACCCACCGCCCGTTGACCACCGTTGCCTGCTGGGCGCCCGACTTCCGCGCCAGTTCCGGTCTCCCGGCGAACCCCCAAACCCGAATCCCATGCCGCTCACCGTCCAGGAAAACGGCGTCGCGGCCCATTTGAACCCCGAATACAGCCTCAAGACGATCCTGGCGTTCCGCCCGTACCAGGTTCAGGATTTCACGCCCGTTGTGAGAAAGTACGAATGCAACGGATGGATACGCCAGTGCCAGGCCCGTCAGAGCGTTCGCCACGTGTTTGAATTCGGTGTCAGCGCCTTTCAGGAACTTCCGTCTTGCCGGTACATTGAAAAACAGGCCGTGAACGGCGACGGTTGTTCCCCGGTCGCGGCCTGTGGACGCGACGTCGCGCACCCGTCCGCTTTCCACGCGGACAAGCGTCCCCTGAAGTTCCTCTCCATGGCGCGTCTCGATTGCCATTCGGGACACGGCCGCGATACTTGGGAGGGCCTCACCGCGAAACCCCAGCGTACGCAGCGCGCGCAAATCGGAGAGATCCGAGATCTTGCTCGTCGCGTGCCGTTCCAGGGCAAGCAACGCGTCGTCGGGCGACATCCCGCACCCGTTGTCGCTGACCCGTATGGACTCCTTCCCGCCGCCGGCCACTTCAACCACAACTCGGTCCGCGCCCGCGTCGATGGCGTTTTCCACCAGTTCCTTCACCACGGAGCCCGGTCGCTCCACGGCTTCACCCGCGGCGATCCGATTGGCGATTTCGTCGGATAGAACTCGAATCCGGTTGGGCATGCCGAGATGTCTGCCTTTGCGCATTGCCTGCGAAGATATGAGCTGACTCGGTTCAGAACCGCGTTCGCCGCGCCCCGGAATCCCGGTAGACAGGAGCGCGAAACCCCCGGCCTGCTCAGGATTCCGCATGCGGGACCCTGTCCCGGCTTCCGATGAGACCCTGGCGCTTCAGACGGTCCAGGGTGCGATCGAACGCGTGGACAACGTGATCCAGATCTGCTTCGGTATGCACGGATGCCGTTAGTCCGACCAATCCGTTCAGATCGACGCCTTCCAGTTGCATCGCGGCGCGGAAAGCATCCCGCAATGCCGGATCGGGCCTCTTCAGCCTGCGGTAGTCGTAAGTCCCCCCCATGATCGCTTCCAGGCTCTGCGCTGCCGGTCCACTTTCGGGCAGGAACTTTACGCCCGAGAAATCACCGTAGACAACCCAGTCCACACCGTGGTCCGCAATGACGCCGTTGAGGCGTTTGCGCAGGAATTCGCCGTTCCGATTTGCCCGTGCGACATGGGTCCCGTCTTCAATGGCCTTCAGCGTGGCAATTCCGGCTGCGGCGGAAACGGGATTCGCGTTGAAGGTGCCCTGGTGGGGCATTTTCCGACATGTGTCCCACTCGCGGTCTCCCCGGAACGCCAGCAGGTCCATGATATCCCGCCTGCCTGCCAGGCAGCCTCCCGGGAGGCCGCCCGCCAGGATTTTCGCCAGCGAGGTGAGATCGGGCTTGACGTTGTAGTGGGCCTGAGCGCCGCCAGGCGCGCATCGAAAGCCGGTAATGACTTCGTCGAATATCAGGAGCACGTCGTGCCGCAGGGTAACCCGCCGCAATTCATCCAGAAAACCCGGCCGGTTGGGCACGACGCCGAACTGGGCGCCGGTAGGCTCCAGAATGACACAGGCAATGTCGTCATCCCGGTCCAGAATCTCCTCCACCCGATCGATCCGGTTCGGTGGACACAGGCAAACCGTATCCGCGACTTCGCGAAGAACGCCGGCGGGCACAGGTTCGTCGAAATGCGGCAGCACACCCACGATTAGGTTGTCGTGCCAGCCGTGGAAGTGGCCGAAGAACTTGAGCACCTTTCGCTTTCCGGTAAACGTCCGGGCAAGTCGGAGCGCCATCAGCGTCGCCTCCGTGCCTGAACTTGTAAATCGGACGCGTTCGGCGGAAGGAATCAGTTTGAGGACCCATTCGCCCCATTCCACCTCCAGTTCGTGACCCGCGCCATAGTGCGTGCCGCGCGCCACCTGTTCCGAAACGGCCGCCACCATCTCCGGATAACAGTGACCCAGCATCAGCGCCCCGTGTCCCATCCAGAGGTCCACGTATTCCCGGCCGTCCACGTCCCACTTGCGGCCGGCCTTGGCGCGACTGGCGTAAACCGGAAATGGCGCATAGTAGCGCAGGTCGTGGGTGACGCCCCCCGGGAAAATCCGTGACGCTCTTTCGTACAGCGCATGGGAGCGGTCGAGCGTTTCCCGGAACTCCCCGTTTATTCCTTTAATTATTTCATCCACAGTTATTTATCTCTTTAATTTAATGTGAATATTCAATGGCGTTCCGACACGATTCACGGACGCTGGCCGCGGATTGGAAAAATAATGAACGGAGAGAAAAAAGCAACCGGCAAAAAACGTTGTCAAGCCCGCGCCGGCAACGGGTAAATAAACGTCCGGTCGGCGTCGACGCCGGAGAGATCCCGGGAAACGTCCGACAGGATCCAGAGATGTCGTTCGGACCCGGCGTGCACAAGATATCCTCGGGCACGGTCCGGTCCTTCCCACGCCAGCGGATCGACGCGACTCACCGAAGGGTCCGCGTCCCAGTGATGTATAAGCGTGACAAAGGTTGCTTCGCGGGAAATCCGGCGGCGGATGAGCAGATCGCCGGTCTCCGTCGCGGGTTGGAGGGGCGCTTTTCCAAGGATGATTCGTGTGCCCTTTTCTTCGGGCAGGAATGCCCCCACCCCGCCCCCTGGCAGGCCCCAGGCCAGGGAAACCACGTCCTCGGGTACGAGTTCAATCGGGTGTCGGGCGTGGGCATATCCGTCGCCGGAAAGCGCGACGGTTCCGCGACGCGAAAGTCCGGCGTGCCTCCGCCGTTCGTCCGGGTATCTGCACACCCAGTCCAGCTGGCACTCCTGCGGCGCCGTCACGAGGAACACATCCCAGAAGTATGAATCCGTCCACAGAATCACCCGGCGCATGGCAACCCCCGAATAGGGGCCTTTCTCCCATGAAACTCCGGCATCGGCCACTTGGAAGCCGCCCTTGCGTTCTGAATCGAAGTTCACCAGACGCCCTTCCGCCGGAGGCTGAGAGCGTCCGTTGACCGTTACGGTGTTGTGGCTGAGTGTCTGCCGGTACCAGCTTTCATTCATGCCAACGCCATAACCGGGCGTGCCCAGATCCGTCGCAACCGTATATCCCCGTGCGTAGAACGAAATCGACAGTTTGTCGGGATGTCCGTGTCCGCCGCCGTGGGGGCCGTACTTCATCAGCAAGCAGCTCTGCCGATGATGGGCGTCCCTGGACCTCAGGATGGCCATTCCGGTCGGCTTCAGAACGGTGCTGTCAAGGCCGAGCCCGCCATCCGGATCGGGCAGATCCAACCCATAAAGAAGCGCTTCCACGGCCGTTCGGGGATGGCCCGAATAATTGCGTTGGAGAATCCGGGCGAAATCCGGGTCCCCGTACCACCCGTACGCCACTTCGTAAAAGGACTCCGCCGGCGGCACGCCGTGGCAGACGTCCGACAGCAAGGATGAAAAATACCAGCAGTCGTTCGTGGCGGGCAGCCTGAAATCGGGAAACGTCAGCGACACCGGCGCACGGAACATCGCCCTCAGCCGGTCGTCGTCTTGAAGGTCCGTGCCGATGTTCTCTGAAACCTGAACGTGAGCAATCAACGCGGCAAGGGTATAGAAGTGGTAACTGGAGGATCCCTCCCACCACATACCGTCGTCCAGAACACCTTCCCGCAGCTGGTGTCGGAAGCCGAACCTCTCGTCCAGGGCCGCCTTCTGCAACCCCGCGTCGTCCAGGCAGATCCCAACCGCCGCGAGTGCGGCATTGTGCCAGCATTCGATATTGTGTATGCGGTGGAATTTCTGGCCCTGTATATGCTCCGCCGCAAGTGTGAGCAGGTTCGTTTCGATCAGCGTCCGCTCGCGGGCGTTCAGGGTCTCCCGGACCAGGTCGTAGGCTCTTGTAACGGGAATCAACCACACCGCCTCGTCGAGTGAGTGATTCGCCACCTTGCCCCAGCCGTACGGCAGTTCCCGCTCGATCGGATACCCCGGATAACGCTCAGCGTAGGCCAGCAGGATCTCTCTGCATCTTTTCAGATATACACGGTTCGCATCCAATCGCCACAGGAGCGCGAGACGGTATGCCATTTCGGACAGTCTGTTATTGACGAACCATCGCCACGCGGAATCGTACGGCTCGCCCGAAAAAACACGCCCGTCCCTCGGACATCGATGGGCGTTCGGCGAATTTGCGTCGAACGCAAGCTCTACGGCGTGGTCCGGACAGAAGTAGTTGTGATAATAACCAGCCGGGCGGTCCTGAGGCTGCATCTCTTCGGAAAGGAAGGCATTCGCCTCGTTCTCAAGGCGACGGTAGGCATTCAGGAATGCGGGATGGGTCCGCCGTTCCCTCGCCGTTGCAAGGCGACTGCCGGGTATCAGTCTTGTCATGTGTGATCCACCCTGACGATGGCCGGTTGTCCGATTGGCTTCCGCACCCTATCTTGGGAAACCAGGGCCGGTCGTGCAGCCGAAGACGCTCAGTAAGGCCTACGGCTTCCGGTTTCCGAATTCGACGTGCAATCCATCCGTGCAGTTGCTTTCAACCGCGGTCATTCCATGGTAGACCCACAACCTGAAATTCTAATACCGGCCACGGAAATACAGAAGAGGGTCCGCCACCTCGGCGCCCGGATATCGTCGGACTTCCGCTCTGACCACGCCGCCTGTCCGGAGAGCCCGGGAGCGCGGAACCCACGTCACGCAGAAGAGCCACTGCGACCGCTCATCCTGACGGGCGTTTTCAAAGGCGCCCTTTTCTTTCTTGCCGATCTGGCAAGGGAATTAACCGTTCCAGTCGAGATCGAATGTATGTCGGTGACCAGTTATGGGAAAGCGACGCGGAGTTCCGGCGTCGTCCGGATCCTGAAGGATCTCGATCAGGACATCTCCGGCGCGGACGTACTCCTCGTGGAAGACATTGTGGATACCGGCCTCACGCTGGAGTACCTGTTGCGCATTCTGGATACGAGGCGCCCCCGAAGCCTGAAGGTCTGCTGTCTGCTGAATAAATCCGCCCGTCGAATCGCGAATGTGCCCATCGACTATACGGGATTCTCCATCCCGGACGAGTTTGTCGTGGGCTATGGCCTGGACTACGACCAGCGATACCGAAATCTCCCCCACATCGCGGTGTTGAAGAATCTTGAAACGCCGTAGCGACGGCTCTCCCCGATGCCCCGGACGGAAACCGTACACGGGTGTCCCTTCCGAGTTGCTTCGCTGCCTGAACGTGGTCATTGCGTGCGTTGAGCTTGTCGAAGAACCCGAGACGGGCGACTCGTCGGCCGAATTCAGGCAGTCCATTCCGGGGCAGAACACGAGGTCCCGCGATTCTGACCCGGTTCCGCCAACAGACGATTCACGGACTTGAACAACCCTTCAACCATCCGTTCCGTGAGCCTTCCCGTATTTATATTGTAACGGCTGAAGTGGTAACTGGCAATCAGAATCCGGGAATCGCGCTCGAAACGGTAGGTCCTTCCGTGCACAAAACGGTATCCTGCCATCTTCTGGATGATGCCGTCCGCCCGCAGCAGACGCAGCCAGGCTTCAAACGCGTCTCTACCCATCGCCAGCACAACCCGAATCCGTCTTAAGTGTTCCGTTTCCATTTGCAGCCAGCCCAGGCAAGCGCGTTTCTCGCTGCCGTGCGGCCTGTTCGCGGGCGGGACGCACTTAACAGCGTTGGTAATGTAGACGTTATTGAGTTTCAAGCCGTCGTTCGGGTGGGTGGATTCGGGCCGATTGCAGAAACCGTGCCGGTAAAGCGCCCCGTACAGCACCCGCCCGGCCCAGTCGCCTGTAAACGGCCTGCCGGTACGGTTCGCACCGTGGGCCCCCGGCGCAAGTCCGATGACGAGCAGTTGGCCGGACGCATCGCCGAAACCCGGCACCGGTTTTGCCCAGTAGCCGTCGGCATTCCCCGTCCGGCTTTCCGTGGAAACGAACGTGGCGCGGAAGTCAGCCAGCCGTTCGCATCTGCCGCAGTCCGCAATGGGCGTGAAAAGCAACCGTTCCGCGCCCGCCTCGTCCCGCGCGTTGCGCCGCAATCCGACGTCCATTGTGCCGCGGTGAACCCCGCGGGCCGGCAGATCTTCCGAGACATCCATAAAAAAGAGGCGGTCCCGTTGGGCCGCCTCTCCTAATAGTTCAACTTGAACCCGATTGTTCAGAAGCTGTTTCAGCTTCCCGGCCTGTTGCTGAAAAAAACCGCCTGTTGCGACCGGGCCATGGCCTCGTGTTCCTCGTCGGTACAAGAACTGTCGGTGGGAACATCGGGGTTCGGGCCCGCGGGCCGGTATCCGCTTCGAACCAGATAGGCTTCCAGTTCGTCGCCGCTGATGTCGGCCAGAATCTGTCCGTTGAAATCCAGGGTCGGCTGCAGCGGTTGCCCGCTCTTCCGCACCATTTCCTCGTAGTTCTCCGGAACGTTGATAATATCCTTGTCTTCGTATTCGAGTCCGTATTTGGCCAGTACCGCCCGGATGCCCCGGCTCCATCCGCATTGGGGTTTGAGATACGCGGTAATCGTGGGATTACCCATTCGAGATTCTCCTTTTCATTGAATTAGCCACCGGAACACGATGAATTCCTCTGTCACCTAACATAACGAACTTCACCGTAATTTGCAAGTCCAATCGCCTTTTGTACGGACCGTCCGGGTTCTTCCGGGCGCACAGTGCCGAATATTCGTGCCAGCGGTTGACGCCACGCGGGTTACTCCGCGGCGTTCACCGCATTGGCGAAATCGAGGTCCGCCCGGGTGACGGCGTTTTCGCTATGAGTCGTCACCGTAACCGTCAGGGTCTTCTTCCTGCTGTCAAGATGGATGTCCGAGTGATGGTTGTTGGCGTCCATGACCTGTGTAAGCGTGCGCACAAAGGCCATCGTCGGGACGAACTTCTGAAATCTCCATATTCGGTGGAGCGCCTTGTTTTCCCGATCGTATTCCCACCCCTCCAGAGCCTTCAGGGCTTCCCGGATCTGCTCCTCGGTCACCAGGGTCTTGTCCTCGTTCATAACCGCCTCCCTTGAAAATGACAACCCTTGATATATGTCAGACTGCACCTGCGGCGCGAGTCGACCTGAATGCGTGTGGTCCGTAACCCGTCCCAACGGGACCGGCGTCCGGTTCGGGAGACAATATACCAGGAATTCACAGGACGATCAATCCCCGCGGAGGTTCCCGGCAGCTCCCAGCGCCCGCTCATATTCTTCCGGCGTATTGACGTTTAGCAGCGAATCCAGTTCAGGATCCACATCCCTCAACTCAGGCGCGGACAAGCGGCGGCAGTCACAACGTTCCGCAAGTAACGTGAGCCTGGAAGCGCCGGCATCCAGCATATCCTGAATCACCGGGAGTACGGACACTCGATAAACGGCGGCAAGCGGGTGCAGACGACCGTCAACGAACGGCATGGTAATCTCGGCTTCGCTTGCCAGATGCGCAAGGCGCCGAACAAAATCAGGGCGCAGAAACGGCGCGTCGCAACCACAGACGAACGCCGCATCGGCGTGTCGGGAAATGGCTTCAAGACCCGTCGCCAACCCCTCCAGAGGCCCCCTGCCCGGCAGCCGATCCCGGATGACGCACACGTCTTCGGAAAGGCTCGGCAGTCGTTGCCCCGGCCCCGAAACCACAATCAGCGGCTCCAGCGTGCCGGCGAGCACACAGACCACGCGCTGCAGCAGGGTTTCTTCGCCGAAGCGCAGCCAGGCCTTGGGAGATCCCATTCGTCGGCTTTGTCCGCCGCACAGCACGATGCCGCCGAGTCTCATCTCAGATATCCAGGACGACGAACGCCCGCAGCAGAAGCCACCAGAAGGCGCAGCAACGTGGTCCTGTCGCTGCCCGGCGTGACGGGCATGACATGCTCCTCTCAGTCGTGTTCGCTGTTTGCATAGTGGTTCTGCAGCGGATCCAGGCCGAAGTCGTTCTCCAGGTCGCGCAGTACGGAGTGAATGTGGTTCGCGTCGTTCTGGGTGTTGTCGTATTCCACCAGATGGGTTGGACCATGGATCCGGTAATAATGCTTCTCCCCGGGTTGTATCCCGCCGGCCCAGGCGAAGTGAAGACGGTCCACCCCCGCTTTTCGAATGCGAGCCAGATGAGCTTGCGCAAGGTCCGGCCGGAGGTTCGTTGCGTACACCTCCAGAATCCGCATCACCGCTTCTTTCTGCGGCGGCGGCATTTCAGAAACGGGCAGACCCTCCGGATCGCCGATCCGCGCCACCTTGCTGTTTCGAGTGAGGATATCGCTAGGCGCATCCGCCGCGATCCGGACCGCGTTCTGCAGATCCCCGGGCAGCGCATTCAGAACGCCTCGCGCGAGGTCCTCTTCGTCACGCAGCACGCGCCAGCCCCGCCGCTCTCCAGAGGGCACACGCGCCGGGTTCGCGCCCCAGAAGGCCGGTGTGGACGCCACCTTTTTATTCTCGCCGACCGAAACCGTCAGAGACAGGTGGTGGCCGTCGATTCGCCAGCCCCAGGTTCCGTTTCCCGAAACAAGATCGCCAAACAGCGTCAGAAAGTACCCGTCCGGATCCCTCCGAAATCGCGACGTCTGCGCCTCGATCTGTCCGAGGATGCCCTCGAGAACCATGATGTCCAGTGCTTTCTGATATCCGGCGTCGCTGAACGCGCATTTCAACAGACGATGAGCCGCGTCCCGCTGGGCCTGCGTCATTTCCCTGAAAGGCACGCCGTTCCGCTTGACGGGTACGTAGTTCCAGTTGAAACGCTCCTCGTTTTCGAACGCATACAGAACCCGCTTCCGTTGTTCCGCGGTGAGTTCGTTCATGAAATCCTGAGCTTCGCGCAGCATGGAACTCCTCCCCGTGAGGGTGCCTGTGGTAAAGAGTCGGTTTTCGCGATTGAAGCCGTCAGTTGGACGAATCGCGCACCGATGCCCGGAATTCCGCGACGGCCAACTGTTTATTCGTCGTTTCGCCCGCCTTGAGCGCCACGAGGATAGGGGCGGGGGACGAACTCTCTGCAAGCGACGAATCCGTTTGTACGCCCGTCGCCGTGTCCACCAGTACCTCGTAGACGCCGTCGGGCTTCCAGAAATCCCGAGAGGGACGCCCCGCCGTCGCGCCTGCCATAAACGCCGTCCAGATCGGCACGGCGTCGCGCCCGCCGGTGATCCGGGGATGTCTGCCGGTTTTCCGGTCGAAACCGACCCAGACACTGGCCACCAGTCCGGGCGTAAAGCCGGTAAACCAGGCGTCCGCATGGTCATTTGTCGTGCCTGTCTTCCCCGCCGCCGGCCGGAGAAATCCCCGTGACCTTACGCCGCGGCCGGTACCTCGATGGATGACGTTTTGAAGCATTCGAATCATGACATAGGCATCGGCGGCATCGATGACGGGAACGGGTTGCACGCGGTGCGAGTACACGACTCGACCCTCTGAATCTTCAATCCGCCGCACAAAAGCGGGCGCCACCCGGACCCCGTAGTTGGCGATGGTGGCATAGGTCGCAGCCAACTCCAGCGGCGAAACCTCGCTTGCGCCAAGCGCGACGCTCGGATAGGGCTCCATCGAACGCCGAATGCCGAGGCGCGTCCCCATTTCCACCACCCGCTCGGGACCGATCCGATCCATAATCTGCACGCTGACGGAGTTTGCGGAATTCGTCAGCGCCCACGCCGCAGTCGTCAGGCCCAGATACCGATCCCTGTAATTTCCGGGGGACCACGGCTTCCCGTTCACTGTATAGGTCCGGCGTTCATCCACAAACAACGACACGGGCGATATCGCGCCCGCCGCCAGCGCTGCCAGAAACACGACCGGCTTGAATCCCGATCCCGGCTGCCGCCGGGCGGTCGTTGCCCGATTGTAGTGGCTGATGAAGATGTCACGGCCGCCAACCAATGCCCGCACGTATCCCGTTGCCGGTTCCATGCTGACAAGCGCAGACTGGATATATCCCGCCCTGCCCGCTTTGCCGGCGCGCTCGTACGGACCAAATCCAAGCCGCGCGTCCACCTCCGCAAGCCCCTTCCCCACAGCCTTTTCCGCGGCTTTCTGCATGTGAAAATCCAACGTCGTATGGATGTTCAATGCACCAAAGCTGAGCGCGGACCGGCCCCATTGACGTACCACCTGCTCTTTGATGATCTCGACGAAATACGGCGTTCGGTTCCGGTCGCGGACTCGCGTCGCCAGTACCGGTGACTGGGCGAGAGCACCTTGCAGCGTGTCCGCATCCAGGTAGCCCGCCGCATGCATGCGCCTCAGAACGTGTGCGGTACGCGCGGCGGCCTGCCGCCCGCCGTCCCGGAATGGATTCAACGCGCCGGGCGAGTTCGGCAACCCGGCCAGCATGGCCGCCTCCACCAGACTCAGGTCGGCGGCGGCCTTTCCGAAAAACGTCCGCGCCGCATCCTCCACGCCATAGGCGTTGGTACCGAAGAAGCTTCCGTTGATGTAGATTTCCAGCAGTCGGTCTTTGGCCGCCTTTCCGTACAACCTGGAAAACATCGCTTCCAGTTGCATGGCCAGCAGCAACTCCCTCGCCTTCCGAAGATAAGTCTTCTCGCGCGTCAGGAACACGTTCTTGACGATCTGCTGGGTAATCGTGCTTCCGCCCCTGACTTTTCGGAAGTGCGTCAGGTTTGCCAAAAATGCGCCCACGATACCCTTCAGGCTGATTCCACGGTGTTCGTAAAACGATTCGTCTTCGGTCGCGACCACCGCCTTGATAAACCAGGGACTCACCTGGTCCAGCCGTACGTGCCTAACCCGACGGTTGAACGTAAACAACAGCTCCCCGGAGTCCGCGTAGATATTCACGCCAGCCTGGCTTCGCAACGCGTCGGGGTCGGGTGGAATCCGTGGAAGCGTCGTCACCAGCCACACGAAGCCGAGGCCCGCGAGGAGAACGGCGTCGACTCCCATAATGAAACCCGTCCGTGTCCAGTCGTTCCGAAGTGAAGCACGGAACATCAGGGAGGCCCTCCCCCGTCGCCCAACAGTTCTTCGATTGCTCCGGGGTGCAATTCAAAAATGACCGAGGTCCGTTCCGCGTCGACATATGCCAGTTCGCCGTGGTAGCTGCCGAGCCCGCTCTGAACAATAATCTGGCTCACCCGTCCGGACCGGTACTCTTCAATTAAACGATTCCGTTCGTCGGACCTCAAGTGTTCGACGATATCCCCTGCCAGCCGTTCACGTACATCCGCCCGAATCGAGTCCGCGATCTCCAGCGAGTCTGCTCGGGCGCGCCATTCGGTCCCGCCCGCGTGGCGATACAACGCGTCGACCCGTTGCTGTACCAGGGTCTGATACCGCGCCCCCGGGAGACTCGCCAATTTCAGCAGGGAAAGCCCCTGATTGTAGGCGCTAACGCTCCTGATCAGTTCCCGCGTATCGCGGCTCGCGCCCGTGGAGAGTTCAGTGCGCCAGACCGCGATCAGGGAAGGCCTTCCCGTCTCCGGCACGCGTTCCAGGTCGAAGCGGGCGCCTGCGACCGCATCGGGCAGGCCTTCCCTGACCGCAGGCGCCTCCATCGTCCGCAGCGTATCCTTAACCACCGCCCGCGCGTCCAGCCGCTTCCAAATGGCGCCTGTCCTGGCACGCCTCGCGTTGGTCCGGTCCAACGCAATCCCCACCCATCCCGCAATCCAGTCATTGCGATATTCCAGGCAGGCTGCGAAAACAGCAATCAGGGATATCAGAAGCAGCCCGGCGACAGGATATGCCACCTTCCTGTATCTCAACGGCAACCAGCGTCCCTCGATCATCGACCGGACACGACGGCCGGGGGAACCGATTCGATGCAGGAAAGCCATGGTGTGTTCAAGTCGTGAAAAAAATCCCGAAACAACGCGCCTTCGGCTGTTACGGGATGGGTGGTCGGAATCGGGGGGACTGTCAGGCGGCGACACCCTCCATCTCCGTAACGTACTTGCCGTAACGCGCGGCCCCGTTACAACTCGCCCTGTGATAAAACACCCTTTGAGCCGCCGCCACGTTGGCAGCCTGACCCTTCCAGACGGCGCGGGCCGGATCCTGTAACGCCCTTCCGTAAGAATAACTGAGTTCCCACGGGAAGCCGCCGATCTGATTCATTGCGTTCAGGTGCAACGTGGAACGTTCCGGGCTCTGGCCCCCGGACAGAAACACCACACCCGGAACGGCCGCAGGAACCGTGCGCCGGAGGCACCGGACAGTCGCTTCAGCCACCTCCTGAACGCCTGCCTGCACCGGACAGTTGGCGCCGGACAGTACCATGCTGGCTTTAAGCAAAGTACCTTCTAGAACGACCCCGTGCTCTCCCAACTCTGAAAACACGCTGCGTAACACCGATTCGGTCGCCTGTTCGCACTGCTCGATAGTATGGTCGCCATCCATCAACACTTCGGGCTCCACGATGGGCACAAGCCCCACCTCCTGGCATCCGGCGGCGTAACGGGCGAGGGCGTGGGCATTGGCCTGGATGCACGCTCGCGTGGGAATCCCGCCGCCAATGGCGATGGCCGCCCGCCATTTGGCGAATCGGGCGCCACTATTGTGATACGCCTCCAACCGGCTCCGGAGTCCGTCCAGACCCTCGGTTATCTGTTCATCCGGAAATCCCGCCAGCGGCACGAGCCCGGTGTCCGCCTTGATACCGGTTAACATCCCCCGGTCGGCCAGCAACCGGGGAAACGGCACGCCGCCGATCGAGGCCGTGTTCAGCGTCTCCTCGAACAGAATGACGCCGCTGACAAAATCCGCCAGGTCCGGTGTCGTGAACAACATATCGCGATACGCGCGCCGTGCTTCCGCCGTGGGTTCCACGCCGATATCGGCAAAACGCTTCGTGATGGTACCCATACTCTCGTCTGCCGCCAGAATTCCTCTGCCCGCGGGTACCAGTGCGCAAGCCGTGGCTTCGAGTTCCGCTCTTGACATCGACAACGACCTCACTTCCCGGTGTTATACGGCATGGTTGAATATGCACCGTAGAATATACGTTATAATTGGACGCTGTCCAGCAGATTCAGGTCTATATTCCGGAATCCGTGAGACCATCGACGGCCTTCCGGTCGGCACGCGTTGTATCAAATGTCCACACATCGTTGTAGACAGTGCTTCCCGCGATAGACCCGCTGTACCCGCCTAGCAGCCAGATCTTCTCCCGGAAGTCCAGGCATGGAAACGCGTGGCGAATCCCCCACGGCGCAACGCGGTGACTGCGCTGCCATGTCCGGCCGTCGTCGGAATACCAGACGTCGTTCATATTGATGGCCGGCTCGATGGCCCCGCCGGCAATCCAAATCTTGCCGGCGTATCTGAAGCTGCTGTGGAACCGCCGGGGGTTCCAGCCCGCAAGGGTTGCCTCCGGTTTCCACGATACGCCGTCCGACGAACTCCAGACATCGTTATAGTTGACACGGCGATCGTGATAATTCCCTCCTCCGAGAATCCACATCCTGTTGCTGTGTTCGATGGCCGGAAACATGGCCCGAGGGGCCCAGTTCGCGGACTTGGCGACAAGATCCCATTGACGCCCGTCCTCCGAGCACCAGACGTCGCCGTAATGCGCCTTTTCTTCCCAGTTGAGCCCGCCCAGAACCCAGATCCGGTTATCGTAAACCAGGCAGCCGAAGGCGCCGCGACAGCCCCACGGGGCACGATGTGTCACACGATCCCAGTTGCGGCCGTCGCCCGAACACCAGATATCCCCGAGCGTCTGTACACCGTCAAATCCGCCCATCAACCATATTCGGCCTCGCAAGACCACGCAACCCGCCAGATTCCGGGCTGGCCAGGGCGCCGCCGGCAGCAGGCATTCCCACGAGAGACCGTCTTTGGAACGCCACACGTCATTCAGACGCGGAAAGTTTGCGGGACCCAGCATCTGCCAGCCGCCGAGAAGCCAGATCTGATCCCCGAAGACCGCGGCTCCCGGCGAATCTCTGGGCGGCCATGGCGCGGATTCGGTGATACGATTCCAGGTCCCGGTCATCCTGCAGGTGCACCGCCCGGAACGCCCGTCATGCTGCGGACTTCCCTTTTTTGTTTTCCAACGCCTTGCTTTTCCGATATATTTGACATCTGTCACCTCCCAGGTCGCGAATCGATGAAACCCGTGGCGCTTCCGCAATCCTATGTACAGTACGCTCGTTTACGCCGTCTTCAGCCAACTCGCCGTCGGTGGGCTGTTATCGATGCTGGTTGTTCCGCTTGAAGCCGGCAAACGCTTTTTCCGGTTCTGCACAATCGCTTGTCTCGTGTTTCTCGTCCTCGCCCTGAGGGCAGGGCCATTCCCTGTCCTGACACCATCGGTGAATGGCGCGACGGGCGACTTGCTGCCCCGTCGGCTGCTGTTGGCCTGCGCCCTGCTTGCCCTCGTCTATCTGATTGCGGTTCTGGCCGAACGCATCAGGCCGCAAAGACCACTGCTTGCCGCCACGGCTCTGACCGGTGCGGTCGGATTGCTGTCGGACGGCTGGATTGCCTGCGCCGCGTGCCCTCCGTCACTTGCGAGCCCGTTGTCCGCGGCGTGTTATCTGGTTTCCGCTCTGTTCCTCGGAAGCGTCGTTTTCGCGATGATCCTGGGCCACTGGTACCTCGTGGTACCGGCGCTCCATATCAGGCCCCTTCGTGCCCTCACGCGTTTGATGCTGGGCGCTACGCTTGCCAAAGTGACGCTGACCGCGCTCACGATGTACGTCTTCTGGACGGACGGGGACACGCTTACCCGCGAAACGCTGCGGTCTTTCTGGGGAATCGGCGGGCTCTTTCTCTGGGTAAGGGTACTCTTCGGGTTGCTGGGTCCGCTTATCGTGGGCTTCATGGTCTGGCAGACCGTGAAGATACACTCGACCCAATCGGCCACAGGCCTGCTATATGTGGCGACGATCTTCGTGCTGATCGGGGAATGTGTTTCCGCTTATATTTTCTATACAACCACCATACCGGTTTAGACCCATGGAAATCAGCTTCCGCTGTTACGACTGCCAGACCGTCAACCAGGTTCGGCCTTCGACGGCCGAAACCACCTGTACGGCCTGCGGCCGAATGTTCCCGATGGCTTTCTCGAATAATATCCTGCACGGCAATCAGGTTGACGTCTGCCCTCGATGCGAAAAGACCGATTTTTACGTCCAAAGAGACTTCAACGGAAAAATCGGCCTGGCGATCGCGGTGCTTTTTGCCGTCATCGGGCTTGTTTTCGTGGCGCTGGACCGCCCTGTATACTTCTACCTCTGTCTGGGCGCGGCCGCGGTTATCGACCTTGCGCTCTACCTGTGCCTGCCGGAAATCACGATCTGCTACAGTTGCAAGACTGCTTTTCGCGGCGCCCGCAAGAACCCCAAGCATCAGCCGTTCGACCTGCATACCGCAGACATGTACGATAACCGCGCCAGGGGATGACCCGCCGTGAAGCGGGGTCGGCACAACCGGTAGACCGGGTTATCTTTCGTCAACCGGTTTTGGTACCGGACCGTCGGCCGTCAGTCTGTGGCGCCAAAGGCCAGCCCCAGGCTGATCCGAAACGACGAGTCCGCCTCGTCGTCGGCGATCATCATCTTGATTTCACCGAACCAGAGCATCCCGGGGCCGAACCGTCTGCGGAACCCGAGGGGAACATTCAGGGTAACCTTCGTATCCTCGGGTACAGACACGTTTATGGCGCCCCCCTGCCCACCGGGCTCGATAATGTCCCATCGCGACAGATGTACGCCGATTCCGCCGCCTATGTAGCCGACGGTGTTGCCCTGGCCGAAGATGAACTGGGCTTCGCCGTTGATGGAATACATCTTCAAATTGTCCTGTATAACCAGATCCACACCCGGTACGAGATGGAGACGGGGAATGAAGATGGAACCGAAGTCCACGTGCCCGCCGACCGCCAGCCGGGCTGAGTCAAATTCATACCCCACGTATTCCTGGGACTCCTGACGCGTCAGGTCCACGCCAGCCTTCAGCCCCAGCCCGCGCAGCCCGAGCGCGTCTGCCCGGCAGTGAACCGAAACCAGACATGCGGTAACCAGTCCAAACGTCCACCATGTATATTTACGCATAGGGATGCCCCCGTTTCCGTTGTCGCCCGGCGGCGGGCGCCGTTCAGGCAATGCGCCACGCCGACCGCCATCGTGCCATCATGCATTGAAGAGGAAGCGGATAACGTCGCCGTCCTGGACGGCATACTCCCTTCCTTCGGTGCGCATCCTGCCCGTTTCACGCAACCCGGCGATGCCGCCGGCGGCCAGGACGTCCTCGTAAGCGGCCACGTCCGCCCTGATGAATCCGCGCTCCATGTCCGAATGAACCCGTCCCGCGGCGGCTGGAGCCCGCGTACCTTCGGGAACTTCCCAGGCCTGCAGCTTCTCATTTGCCGTGGTATAGAACGCGATCAGCCCCAGCAAGGCGTAGCCCGCGCGAATCAGCCGGTTTACGCCAGGCTGTGTCAACCCCATGTCCGCCACAAAGACCTCACGGTCGGCGGGCGGTAATTCGGCGATCTCCGCTTCGATCTGTGCCGCCAGCACCAGGACGCGGTCGGCGCCGACCATCTCCCCCAGCCTGGCCGTCGGACGGCCCCCGTCGGGCAGGTCCGATTCCGAGACGTTCGACGCGTACAACACGGGTTTGGCGGTAAGAAAATCGAAGGGCTTCAGGGCCTCCAACTGCGTTTCCGTCAGGTCCTGTTCCCTCAAGGGTAGAGACCGCCCCAGTCCTTCGATGGCCACTCTGAGGGTTTCGTACGAGAAGCGTTCAGGGGCGCGGGGATTGGAACGCAGGACGCCTTCGAGCCGGCGCGCGATGCCTTCGGCCGATTCAAGATCGGCCAGTTCAAGCTCGGTTTCGACGGTTTCCACGTCCCTAACCGGATCGGCCCTGCCGTCCACGTGAGGTACATTTTCATTTTCGTAGGCGCGGACGACGTGAACCAGCGCGTCAACCTCCCGAATCCGAGCCAGAAACCGGTTGCCCAGACCCTCGCCGCGACTGGCCCCGCGCACCAGGCCGGCGATATCCACAAACTGAACGAACGCTGGAATGCAGGCCTCGGGCGCGAGCAGTTCATTCAGCCGTTGAAGGCGCTCGTCCGGCACTTCCACGACGCCCACGTTCGGTTCAACGGTACAAAAGGGATAGTTCGATGCTTCAACGCCGGCCCTGGTTAGCGCATTGAACAGGGTCGACTTGCCCGCGTTTGGCAGGCCGATGATGCCGATATTGAGGCCCATACTCGCTGGCAGGATACGGCGGACGCGTTCGCGCCCGACAAAAAAAAACAGCCAGAGGCTAGTGTTCTGTACCGGAAATAGCTTGCCTGAATTCGCTCGGCGAGCGATGGCGACACAGCGAGAGGGCATGAATCGTCGGCCGAATGGTGAGATATTTCAGGGACGGGACCCTATACGTAATCCGCTGGCCGACAGAAAGTTGACCAACTAACGTTAAAGCCCGCCGCTGATGGCGGTAACAAAGTGAATCTCACTTTCCGCCTCTACCCTCTGACGCATTCCGTCGTTGCTTACAATGCCGTCGATTGCAACCGCCAAACCGGACCTGATACGGCCGTCGTCGCAGATCCGCGCCCTGATTCCCGGAAACTCAGCTTCGAGGTTCTCGATGACCTCCCTTATTGTCTCTCCCGGTACCTGGACCTGCTCCAGACCGTCGGTGAGACGACGCATGAGAGACGGAATCCAGACCTCCGGCATGGCTCACCCCTTCCCGCTGTTCCCGCCATTGTTGTTGCAGATTGTCTCCAGGACGCGCCCCGGGGACATGGGCAGGTCGCGCAAACGCACGCCGACGGCATCGTAGATCGCATTCGCCACGGCCGCTGGCGGAGGAACGATGGGCACTTCACCGACACCCCGCACCCCGTACGGGTGTCCAGGATTCGGCACCTCGACGATCACCGTCTCGATCATCGGCAGATCCAGGCAGGTTGGCATCCGGTAGTCCAGCAGGCTGGCGTTGACCAGATCGCCCTTTTCGTTGTAGAAATATTCCTCGTTCAACGCCCACCCGATACCCTGGGCGACGCCGCCCTGCATCTGTCCCTCCACGTAGGCGGGATGGATGGCCTTACCGGCATCCTGTACTATGGTTACCCGGAGAACGTCGACCTTTCCGGTGTCAGGATCGACTTCAACGTCCACGACCATAACGGCGTAAGCCGGCCCCGCCGCCTTTCCGGCCACCGCCGCCCGACCGACCACAGGACCGCCCGTGGCGCCAAGCTTACCCGCCAGTTCGGTAAATGTGATGGACTTCTCCGGGGCCGATCGTGACCTGAACACACCGCCGTCGAAGACCACGTCATCATCCGGTATCTCCCACAATCTGGCGGCCCTCGTGACCATCTGGCGCTTCACGTCTTCCGCCGCCTCGTAACCGGCCCACCCCGTGGCAAAGGTCACGCGGCTGCCTCCCGTGCCGTCCGTCTGCCCGATGGCGTCGGTGTCTACCACCATCGGCTTCACCTGCTCGGCCGGAACCCCCAGTACCTCGGCAACCTGCATCGCGATAGAAGTCCTGGTGCCTCCGATATCGGGCGAACCCTCGACGAGATTAACCGTTCCATCGCCATTTACACTGACCACGACCGTTGACGTGCCGCCTCCATTGAACCAGAACCCGGATGCCACGCCGCGACCCCGATTGGGCCCGTTGAGCCTGGACTGATAGTGATCCGACGCCATCGCCGCCCTTACGCATTCGTCGTGCCCGATCCGGGGAAAAACCGGTCCGTCGGCACGCCGGCTGCCCTCTTTGGCGGAGTTGTTCAGGCGAAACTCAAGCGGGTCGGTACCGAGAATCTCGCAGATCTCGTCGATGACGGTTTCGGCGGCGAATGCGCCATTTGTGGCGCCCGGCGCGCGGTATGCCGAGGTCTGTGGTTTGTTCACGACAACGTCGTACCCGTCGATGACAACGTTGGGGATGTCGTACGGAGAAAAGATACATCCGGCCCCGGCACCCACGGGCGAACCGGGATAGGCCCCGGCTTCATACGCCAGATACGCCTGCGCGGCGACCAGTCTGCCGTCTCTTGTGGCGCCCATCTTCACCGTCATATAAGAACCCGGCGTTGGGCCCGTCGCTTTCAGAACTTCCGTACGGCTCATTACCATCTTTACAGGTTTGCCCGTCATCCGGGACATGAACGCTGCCGTCGGTTCCTGGTAGACGCGGAACTTGCCACCGAATCCGCCGCCGATCTCCGCCGGAACCACCCGGACGCTGGACGTGGGCACGCCCAGGATGTCGGCGACCTGGTCGCGAACTTCGAAGGGCCCCTGGGTACTGGTCCAGACGGTAATCTGATCGTCGAGATTCCAATGGGCCGTCACGTTGTGGGGCTCGATGTAGCCCTGATGCACAGTCTGCGTACTGAATTCCCGCTCAACCACGATATCGGCCTCCGCAAAACCCCGGTCGATATCTCCCAGCGTATGCTGGAAGTGATTGGCGATATTTCCAGGTTTATCCGTCGACTGCCCCAGCGATTTCACCTTCATGGTCTCGTGCAGGAGCGGCGCGCCGTCTTCCATCGCGGGACGGACGTCGAGCACGGGCGCCAGGACTTCGTATTCGACCTGTATCAGATCCAGCGCTTCTTCGGCGACATGGGCCGATGTTGCCGCGACCGCCGCAACCGCATGACCCTCGTAAAGCACTTTGTCGGACGCCAGGACGTTGGTGACCAGGTGAGGCAGACTCACCGAACCCTCTCCAATGTTCGCCACCTTGTCTTCGTAGTGCATCGCGAGGTCCGCTCCCGTCATGACGGCTTTCACGCCCGGCAGCGCTCTGGCCGCTCCCGTGTCAATTGACAGGATGCGAGCGTGCGCGTGGGGGCTGCGGAGGGTCTTTCCGATCAACACGCCAGACGTGTGAGTATCCGCGCCGTACTTCGCGCGGCCGGTCACCTTGTCCGTGCCGTCATGGCGAATCGGTCGGGTTCCAACCACGTTATAGCGGTCGATGCCGAGATAGTCTTCCGTTTTTGTGGCCATTTTGATCCGATCTCCGGAATTTAACGCGCGGCGCCCTGCCATGGGGCACGCACGCGGTTTCCCTTATGATCCGTTACTTTTCCACAACGCTTTCAGAACGTTTCCGGGCGACATCGGCAATACGTTCATCCGGACGCCCACGGCGCGGTAGATGGCGTTGGCCAGAGCCGCCGGCGGCGGCACGATGGGCGCTTCGCCCACCCCGCGAACACCGTAGGGATGCCCCGGATTGGGAACTTCGACAATGATGGTTTCAATCATGGGCAGGTCGAGGCATGTAGGCATCCGATAGTCAAGAAGGCTGGCATTGGTCAACTCGCCGTCATCATTGTACCAGTACTCTTCGTTCAGGCCCCATCCGATGCCCTGGGCCGCACCCCCCTGCATCTGACCTTCCACATATGCGGGATGAATAGCCTTGCCTGCATCCTGCACCATGGTCACCCTGAGAATATCCACCTTGCCCGTATCCGGGTCGGTCTCGACGTCGGCGATCATCAGGGAAAACGCGCCCCCCACCCCCTGCGGGTCGACGGTCGCACGCCCGACGACAGGCCCGCCAGTCTCGTTTAGTTTTCCTGCCAATTCTTTGAATGTCAGTGATTTCGAAGGATCGGACCTGGATTTGAACGTGCCGTCTTCGAAGGCCACGTCGTCCGGGGAGATCTCCCAGTATTTCGCGGCGCGCTCAACCATCTGTGCGATGATATCCTGTGCCGCGTTATAGGCCGCCCATCCCGTGGAAAACGTGACACGGCTGCCGCCGGTGACGTCCGTTTCTCCCACACCGTCGGTGTCGGCCACAACCGGGTTGACGTCTTCCGCAGGAATTCCAAGAGGTTCGGCGAGTTGCATGGCTACAGACGTCCGCGTGCCTCCGATATCGGTGGATCCTTCGACCAGGCTGACGGTGCCGTCTGTATTCACGGACGCGCACGCACTGGATTTCAGCCCCACGTTGAACCAGAATCCCGACGCCACTCCCCTGCCCCGGTTCCTGCCCTGCAGCGGCGCCCTGTAGTGGTCGCTTGCCATCGCCGCCTTCAAGACTTCCTCCTGGCCGACGCGAGGAAAGGTCGGCCCGTCCGCGCGTCGCGTGCCTTCCTTTGCCGCGTTCTTCATTCGGAACTCGAGTGGATCCTCCCCAAGCCTCTCGCAGATTTCGTCGACAATGGTCTCGGATGCAAAGGCCGCATTGGTGGCGCCCGGCGCCCTGTACGCCATGGTCTGCGGCTTGTTCACGACCACGTTGTACCCGTCTATGGCTACGTTTTCAATATCGTACGGGGCAAAGATGCACATGGCGCCGGGTTCCGCCCACGCTCCGGCAAATCCACCCGACTCGTAGGCCATGTAGGCTTCCGCGGCCACCAGTTTACCCTGGTTTGTAGCGCCCATCTTCACCCGAATGTAGGACCCGGGAGTGGGGCCTGTGGCTTTCAGCACTTCGTCCCGGTCCATTACCATCTTCACCGGATGCCCGGACTTTCTGGACAGAATGGCGGCAACGGGCTCCAGGTAAACTCTGATCTTTCCGCCGAATCCCCCGCCGATTTCGGTGGGGATGACCCGGATATTCACAGGCGAAAGCTGCAGCAGGCCCGCCAGCTGCTCGCGTACCGTAAACGAACCCTGGGTGCTGCACCAGACGGTCAGGCGCCCGTCCGGATTCCAGAGCGCCGTGGCATTCTGCGGCTCGATATAACCCTGGTGCACCGTGTCGGTAAAGAACTCCTTTTCGATGACCACGTCGGCCTGCGCGAAACCCGATTCGGTGTCGCCCAGCTTATGCTGAAAGTGGGTGGCGACGTTGCTCGCCGTACCGGTATCTTCGCCCAGCGATTCCGTGGTTAACGTTTCGTGCAGGAGCGGCGAACCCGGCTTCATCGCCTCCCTCACGTCCAGCAGCGGATCGAGGACCTCGTATTTCACCTCGATCAGGCCCAGCGCCGCTTCCGCGATATGCGCGCTCGTCGCGGCCACCGCGGCCACCGCATGTCCGTCGTAGACCACTTTGCCGTCGGCCAGCACGTTCGCGCGAAGGTCCACCATATTGGCCGCGCCTTCGCCCAGATCCTCCACCTTCTTTTCCGGTACGGGAATGTCGTCGACGGTGGTTACGGCCTTTACGCCATGCAGGGATTCGGCCTTGCGTGTATCGATGGATACGATGCGCGCGTGGGCGTGTGGACTTCGCAACACTTTCCCGTAGATCAGACCGGACATCTGCACATCGGCTCCATATATTGCCCGCCCCGTGACCTTGTCGACGCCATCGTGCCTGATCGGCCGCGTGCCCAACACCTTGTATTCCTTGATTCCGAGATAATCCTCGCCTGGCATCAGACCGTCTCCCTCATCGTTCGCGCGGTGTCCATCACCGCTCTTACGATTTTATCGTATCCCGTGCAACGGCACAGATTCCCTGCCAACCAGAGGCGAATCCGACGTTCGTCGGGTTCCGGTTCGCGATCGAGCAACGCCTTCGCCGCCACGATGAAACCGGGCGTGCAGACGCCGCACTGAAGCGCCGCGTGCTCCAGAAATTTCTGCTGCAGCGGATGCAGACCGTCGGGGGTGGCTACCCCTTCAATGGTCGTAATTTCGCACCCCTCCGCCTCAACGCCCAGGGCCAGACAGGAGTTGATCACGCGGCCGTCGACAATGACGCTGCAGGCGCCGCAATTGCCGTTGCCGCATCCTTCTTTGGCGCCGGTGAGGCCCAGGTTGTCTCGGAGCACATCCAACAGCGTGTCTCGCGGTTCACAAAGGAATTCCGTTTCTTCTCCATTGACGTTCGTCGTCACATGAACTTTGCCAGCCATTTTACGCGTACTCCTTTGTTGGCGTATAGTCAGGAGATTCGAGCCACCTGGATTTATCCTGCGCGTTCCACCGCGCCGCGGACCGCACGGCGGGTCAGTACTCCGGCCAGGTGAATCCTTTGTTCGATCGTACCGCGCATATCCGTGATGGGCCGGGCGGATTGCCGGGCGATCTCGGCCGCCCTTTCGATCGTCTCGTCCGATACCTCATTGCCGGCGAGGGCTTCACCCGCCTCGGCCAGGTAGAGAGGGACGGGCGCAACGGCGCCCACGGCGACGCGGGCGGACGCAAACGCATTCTTCTCGGCGTTCAACACCACGGAAGCCGCGGCGTTGACAACGGCGATATCCATTTCGTTCCGGGGAATGAACCGGAGGAAATACGCCCCCGAGTTGGCATCGGGCGCGGGAAAGCGGACGGACACCAGGAACTCGCCGTCCTGCATCACGGTCTGCCCCGGCGCCGTGCAGAAGTCCTCCACCGCGACCTCTCGTTCGCCGCCCGGTCCCGCGACTTTCGCCGCTGCCCCCAGAACGATCAGGGTTGGAATGGTATCCGCCGCGGGCGACGCGTTACACAGGTTCCCGCCGATCGTGGCCCGGCCCTGGATCTGGATGGATCCGATGAGTTCCGTGGAATCCACGAGCGCCGGGTATTTCGACGCCACATGTTCGTTTTCGTAGATGTCGCAACACGAGACCCCGGCCCCGATCGTCAATCCCTCTTCGGGATCGAACGACAGTTCGTTTGCCTCGGGTATTTTCTTGACATCCACCAGCACTTTCACCCGACGTCGACCCTCTTTCAACTGTGCGATGATATCCGAACCGCCGGCCAGCATCCGGGCATCCGGGCCGTTTTCGGAGAGCACGGCGACGGCCTCGTCGACGGTCTGAGGCGCTACGTAATCAAACGCATGCAAGGTTTGCTCCTCCTGTACTGAGTTGGGGGATCCCCCGGCGCCGGCATTTCACTTCCGATGGCCCGGGAATGCGCGTAAGAATAAGATTCGGGGGTCGTAATGTCAAGGGTTTTCGAGGTAGCTTGAGCGGCGGCACTGCGCCAGGAGTCCTACCCGCGAAACCGGGGTTTATCCGCGCGAGTTAATAGCTTCCGAGGGGAGACAGGCTTCCTCGAGGTTCGCGTTCGGTCATTGCGCGCACAGTACGGCGTAACCGGCGCGGGACGCGAGAGTCCCTGCAGTGCGGAACGACCGCTTCATCTGTTTCAGGTACATTCCCGGACGCGTGGCGACAACGATGAATCTACCGCCCGGTACCAGGTGTCGGGCGGCGCCCTCCGCAAACTGCCTGGCCGTGGCGACACCCTGGTGGGTCGGCGCATTGCACAGAATAAGGTCGAAGGACGCTCCCGATGCGGCCTCGAAACCGTCGCTCAAGGCAGTACGCGCGCTCGTAAGGCCGTTGCGGGCGACGTTCCGTCTCGCGCATTGAACCGCCAGCAGGTCCGAATCCAGCAGCAGGACCTTGCGCGCCCGGCCAGCAGCCGCGATGCCGATCGCACCGAATCCGCATCCCAGGTCCAGCACAGTTTGGTGCGCCCTGACGTCGACCGTATCGATCAGAAGCCGGGTGCCGGGATCCAGGCCGTCGCTCGAGAAGACGCCCGCACAGGTTTCAAACACGCAACGCGCGCCACGAGGGTCGTTCCAGACGAACGAACGCGCCGTGTCGACCGGATCCGCGCCGGCCGTGGCGTTTTTCTTCTTGAACCGATAGATTCGAAGGCCCGATTTCGCCAATAGCTTTTCAGCGTCTCCGAAAACCGCCTCCAGCCTGTTCCGATAGCTGTTCACACCGGCATTTTGCCATCCGGCGAGCAGGAACCGACCGTGAATCGCCATTCTGTGAAACGCGGCGTCGATGAGCTGAAATGCTCGCGCCTTGGCCTCCCACCGGGCGGGAGCATAGAAGACCACGTCGAAACCCGGTCCGGGCACGCCCGAGGGCGACGCTTCGAGCCAGGCGCACGCATTGGACAATCCCCTTCGCCGGATTGCGTTCTCGCATCGTCGGACGGCTCGGAGATCGGAGCTCACGAAGTGAATCCCAGCCGCGTTCACGTCCAGCCCCGCGGGGTGTCCGGCCACCCCCAGATCCAGAACGCGTTCGTGGCTTTCGACGGCCGCTGCCGCCAGCAACGCGGAGGCTGCCCGATCCTGTTTGGCGGAACGCCCGATCACTCTTGCCTCAAGCTTCTCCCGGCGCTATGTACGTATTCCGGAGGTCGATCGGGAGGTCGCCGCCCGATGGGGCGAGATTTCGGCGGCGGCGGAAAGAGCCGGGCGAACCTTGCCGGTTCCGGACGGTCTGCTCGCGGCCACCGCCCTGACTTCCGGTCTGACGTTCGTGACGCGAAACACGGGCGATGTACGGGTAAC
This sequence comes from Candidatus Latescibacterota bacterium, assembly GCA_965203805.1. Lineage (GTDB taxonomy): Bacteria > Latescibacterota > UBA2968 > UBA2968 > JAAXHE01. The sequence goes on from OZ241917.1 coordinate 901,555, forward strand.
CGGGGTACCGGTATTCGACCCCTGGGAGGAACCGTCCCTTCGTTAGACCCCAATGGTGCGAATTTACCCGCTGCGCTTCAGGCGGCCCGTCCGCTTCGCGTAGACCTCGGCAATGTGAAAGATCCATAATCCCAGTGGGACCATAATTACGCCTGAAACCGTCAGAATAATGAGGTCGACCTGCACATCGGCGATGGTCGCGTTGTCGAGCAGCGCCGTGCGGATGGATCGGAGCGCGTAGGTGCCTGGCGAGAAGGTCGATAGCGGCCGCAGCCAGTCGGGGAGTACCGACACTTCGTAGTAAACGCCTGAAATCAGCAATACCAGCGTGCCGAAAATATCAGTTGCCCGTGCGCCTTTCTCCGGCGATAGAAGCGGGAACACGGCCGCCATTAGTCCCATCCCCAGGAACGAAAGACTGGCCGTGACCAGGACGGCGACGGCCGTCGTCAGATTCGCGTCTGAAAGGCTCAGATCGAAGAACATCACCGCCGATACGAGAACCACACCGGACCTCAGGAAACCGTAGATGATCGCGTATATGCACTGGCCGGCGAGGTGCGTCAGCCTGTAGACGGGCGACATGAACGTGTATTCGATGGTCCCTTCCCAGCGCTCCCACGCGACGGCGTCCGCCACTTCGAAGAAAAGCAGGCGAAGAAAATTCCAGAGCACCGCGCCCACGATCAAAAACAGCACGGACGCCCTCACCTTTTCCGGGTCGTCCCCGCCCATATATACACCGATCAACCCGATGGTCAACGCGTGGACCACGTTCCATACAACGAATATCAGTTCCCAGCTCGCGTACCGCCGGGCCAGGTTGAAATTCCTCTCGATAAACGCTACCGACGCTTTGATCTCCGCGGTTACCGGGTTCACGTTCCGTCTCCTTCCGTTTCGTCTTCCAAGTCGGCATGCGCGAGATCCATTCCAGTCATCTTGAAGAAAACATCCTCCAGACTTCCACCGACGCATCCGGCGCGGACCTTCAGTTCGTCGACCGTGCCCATGGCGATAAACCTGCCGTGGTGGATGATCGACACCCGGTTGCACACCCGTTCCGCCTCGTCCATGTCGTGTGTTGTCAGCAGAACCGTCGCTTCGTGCCGCTCCCGAATACCCATCACGTAATCCTGCACCTGGCGCTTCGAGACCGGATCCAGCCCCGTCGTCGGTTCATCCATCAGCAACAGAACCGGCGACGTAAATAGCGCGCGCGCCACCGCCACCTTCTGTTGCATGCCGCGGGACAGGTCTTCCACGGGTTGGTCCACCCGGTCTTCTCCAAACCCCATTTCCGCCAGAATCGCCCTGGCCCGCCGGCGCCCCTCCCGAACGGGAACGCCGTACAATCTGGCCGCGTAACTCAGGTTCTCCCACGCCGACAGCTTCTTGAAAAAGGCCGCATCGACGGACACCCGGTTGATATAACGCTTTACGCGCATCGCGTCCCGCACCACGTGCAGGCCGAAAACCTGTGCCTCGCCCCTGTCGGGAAAGACCAGGGTCGAAAGGATGCGAATCAGGGTCGATTTGCCCGAACCATTTGGACCGAGAATTCCGAAAATCTCACCCCGTTGCACCGTGAATCCGACGCCGTCAACGGCCAGAATTTCCCTGCGGCGGCGCCTGAATCTGCCCAGGAAGCCGTTCGCCCTGCCGGTCTCGTTATCGGGTACCCGGAAGACCTTGGTCAGGTCCGTCGCCTGGACCGCGGGCGCTTCGTAATCGATGTCCAACGCTGATTTCCCTTTCCCGGAAGCAACGTCCCGATTCACCAACGCCAGATTGAGTTTGAATACTCCCGTAACTCAGGCGTCGCAAAATCGGGAAAACAGCAGCCGATATGCATTTCAATTTGGACACAAAAAAGATGCGCGTTCGCGCATCCTGGTATGAACCTGCATTACCTGGCATATGATATCCCAACCCCGTACGCCCTCCGAAGCCCTTCAATCGCGACGGCGTTTCCCTTCACGGCGGGCAACATCGGCGGCGCAACCTGAACATCCCGACATACACTGGGTTCACCGCCGTGACCGATCACCTGAGACGCGACTGCGCGCTCAGCGTCCCTTCTGTCCATCGTAGGAATTCTGCGCCGTGACCTCCGTTGATACAGGCAACCCCGAATCCCGCCATCCGGAGACTTCCACCCCCCCGGTTCCCGGATTGACCTTACCGCCAAAGCCCCCGACCACGTTTGCCACATTCGTGTACCCTGCTTTTTCAAGCATCTGCGCCGCATACTGTGAACGCACGCCCGACTGGCAGCCGCAGTAGATTCTCGTCTCCCGGCTCAGCACACCCTCCACCACGCCCTGAAAATCCGGGTTGGGCATCATGCCGCCGGCCGGACTCTGAAAGGCGACCGGAATATTGATGGCGCCTTCGGGGTGCCCCCGGGCGAATTCCCCTTCGGTCCGAACGTCCAGGTACACCGCATTGGTATCGGCGTCCAGGGCCGCCTTCGCATCGGAAGGAACAATCTGCTCAATTGCCATAGACGGAACTTCCCTTCGTGTCCTGTCTGCCCACATCCGTTCGAGGCGCCTCAGCGGCGTTCGTTGCGGATCGCGGAGAGCCAACGATGCACGGATTGCGCCCGCGCGTTCTTGTGCGAAGTACCAATTGCGCGACTGCAGCCGCAACGCCGGAGATCAAGACGCGCACGTTTTTTTTCAGTTTCGATCATCAAATATACGCCCTTACGGCCCACAGTGCAAGTGCTCTACGGTAAACTGTCGATGTTTCCCAGATCCACCTGCAAAACCTCGAATCCGGCGGCGAAATACAGCGAGCCGTCGACGATTCGCAAATGCTCTCCCATCTCGTCGATCCGGGGTGCGAATTCAATGTGTTCCCCACGGACTTCCAGCATGCCGACCTTGCCGTTGGCTGAAGTCCACATCCGTCCGGTGGCCCGATCCAGCACGACCTCCCGGCAACCGGACGGCGCCGGGCCCAGATCGCGCAGATCGCCGGTTTGCGCATTCCACGCGTAGAAGCGACTTCTCTGAAGCGCGAGCACCTCCCCGGAAGGCAGAACGACCATTACCCGGGCGGCGCCCTCGCCTTCCTGAATTGCCTGTGAACGGTCGACCGCAAGCTGGTCCATGTCGAACGATACCAGCATGCCCGTGGTCTGCGTGGGCGGCGCCGAGTTCGCATCCGCGAAGATCTCAGTTCCGCAGTAAACCCGGCGGCGTTTCGAATCCACCAGCAGGGAGTTCACCTTCTGATCCTCCACGATATGCCGCCAGACCCGGATTTCGCCGGTCTCCGGTTCGATCCGGCTGAGCGCGCCGCCGAGATGCCCGTATTCCGGACTGGTGGACATCCAGACGTACCGCCCGTCGTGAAGCAGCCCTGTAGGCCTCATTTGCCCTTCGCGTTGCGCGCTGGCCAGCACTCGCGGATTGTCCGGCCAGTCAGGTTGCGCCGATGGATCGAACGCCGTTACCGCGGACGTCGTATAGCTGCTTTGCAGAACACGCTCTGTGACCGGTTCCCAGATAATCTGGTTGATCTGCCCCCCGCCCGGCGCCGCACGTCCGCAATCCTCCCCGTCTCCGGTTTTCATGTCGATCATCCAGAACCGCTGGTTGATGAACGGCGCGCCGAGAATTACGTTCCGTTCCGGTACGGGGCAGAGCGCGTGCGCGGCCATGGGACCGGTGGATTCCAGGTCGGTACAGTCCGTCCGCCCCGTCTCCACGTCGAATTTGAGCGCAAGGCCGGAAATGGTCACGCCGCACACGGCGGTCTTTCCCCATGGATGCAGGGTTGCAGGTCCGCCATCCGACCAGTCCAGCGCCGCCACGTCCCATCTTTCAGCTTCGCGATGAAGAACGTAGAGACTGCCGTCCGCAGAGCTGTACGCATAAAGCCGGCCGTCGACAACGCAGGCTTTTCCGCCCAGGCCCCCCGTCTCGGGACCCTCGATGCGCTGTTTCAGTTCGAAACCCGGATATGTCATGAAATGGAGTTCGCCCCGGACAAACGCCGCAAGCGTCTCGCTGTCCCAGAAGAAGGCGTCGGTCGTGGAACCCACGCCCCGAATGTTCTCAGGTGTGTGGGACTCCGCGGACATGGTTTCCAGATTCAGCAGGACCAGCCGCGCCTGCGGTACGTCGATGGCGAGCAGGACACGTCCGTCCGGCGCCTCCAGGACATTGTGGCCGTATAGCGCCGTCGGGTATTCCGTATCTATCGGCCGAAAGACCTTTACCAGCCGCGACTCCCGCCAGTCGTACACGCCAACGTGACCGGGAGAGGCTTCCCACACCGCATACCGGTCAGTCACACACCCGCCCCAGGTGATAGACGTCAATTCGCCGGTTATCAGGATCTCAAAGCCGTCGGCGACCGGATCGTACCGGATCAGGTCTCCATTCCCGCAGCCGAGGTAGAGGCAGCCGTCGGCCGCGGTTCTCAACATGTAGGCCCCGGGGATGCCTTCCGGCAGTTCCCGCATCCCACGGGATCCGGTGTCCGGATTCCAGAAGTAGATGCGACCGCCCGAACTTCCGCCCCAGACGCTGCTCACCAGATGGTCGTCGCCGAGAAATCGGACATTTGCCACTTCGGCATTGATGAACGGCAAACGGCTGTGAGGAATGGGATAGCGTTTAATGGATGCCATCGACCCTCCGATCATGCGAACGGCGTTCTTAACTGCCTGCGATGGGTTGCCACGGAAACGACAATAAACCACTCAGGATTGACATAAATAACTGTCGCACAATTTAATATAGAGCAATTCTCTTGCGTTACTCGATATGTCGGCGCACCTCGATTACCTTTCCCAGGATGGAAAAGGGTTCTCCTTCCTGGCTGGGGATGATGGATTCGAAGGACTCGTTCTCCGGATGCAGCTCGATACGGCCGCTTCTGACCCGGTATCTCTTGACCGTCGCCTCCTCTCCCACCAGGGCGACGACGATGTCACCCGGCCTGGCTGCCTGTTGCCGGCGGACAATCACGATATCTCCATGGAGGATGCCGGCCCTGAGCATGCTGTCCCCCTGGACCGTCAGGGCGAAGAGTTCCCCGCTCTCGTACCGGGTCTGCTGCACCGGAAGATAGTCTTCCGGATTCTGTATTGCCGCGGTGAGATCCCCGGCCTGGACCCGCCCCAGCACGGGAATCAGGTGGGACGCATGCGCGCCGCCTATTTTGGGCAGGCGGTGGGACCTGGCCTTGCCGGAATCCTTGACCAGCCTGCCCTCCTGGACCAGCGCCTCCAGATGCTGGCGGGCCGACTGAACCGCGCGGAACCCGAACGCCATCTGGACCTCTCTCGTGCTGGGCGGGGTTCCGTTCAGGATCCGCTCCCTCACGAACTCATAGATCTTTTCGCGCGTCTGTCCGGGCGGCGTGTAGGCCAAGGTGCGCTCCTCGGTTCGATCTGCGACAAATCGCTGACGACCGGCTGGAACTCACCGTAAAAAAAACAGACAAATATCTGTCTTGTCAAGAGAATTCGGGCAGAATTGACGTTCGGTAGGGAAATGAACATGCGCGGACCGACGGGATGAACTGGAATCAGTCTATTGGGGTGGTGTCTGGCTTGTTCATGTTTCCCAACCTTGCGCCGAAGTCAGGATGACCGTTAGATGGGAATTCAATCGGAATGAGCAGATGCGGGGCGTTCCGACGGTTCCGGCTGACGCGGCCGACGTCTTTCATTGGACTGAGTGGATAGTCTGACTTCGATACTGCAATCGATTCTGTCCTGGAGGATGTGGAGAATATGCGTGAGATTGTCCATTGTAGGATTACCCTTTAACGATAACATCCGATGGACACTCTTGCTTGGCTTGTTGAGCTTCTTCGCCAATGATTCGAAGCCGATCGTTGAATTTACCAGGTCTCGAAGAACAAGCCGGGACGTCTCGGAATCGCCACCTAGAAATGACGAGATCGCCTCATTCATCAGAGATGCGGCAAAATCAGGGTCTCTTTGCGCCCTTTCTCTAACGGTGTGCCTGTAATCACGCGTCAGCGCCATCTTCAGCTCCTCGATATGTATTCGTTAATTTACTGGCGGTATACGAAAAGAACTCCAGTTCGAACAGGACATCCAAGACGCCTTCGTCGCTAGCTGAGCGCCTCTGCTGCTTCAATTGCAATTGGGACTTTCCCGTCAAGCCTTGACCCAGGCACACGGATATTCTATCTTATACCTATGTCTCCAATAATGTCGGGTTCCAAAAGTGCAACGGAGGTAAAGCTTGGTCAGTAGACCGATCAGAAACGAGGCCTGGTATGAATTCGGTAACTCGGCAAGGTTGGTCCTTTATTTCGAGGCTATGGCAGCGCAATATCGTTCAAATCATAATCGTTTTTCGCAGGTGATATTGGTTGGAAGCATAGCCAGCGCGCTGGTCGCCTTATTATTGGCGTTTTTAAATCTCGTGAATTCACCGGTTCTATCCCATACCAACGAAACGGTTCAAGAAGTAGCTCGAATTGTTGCAAGTGTCACGGTCGGAGTGGCAGCCATCTGGAGTCGTTGCTGCAATGATGTCCAAAAGGCAATGGTGCTACGCACGATATGGGTAAAATGTAGTCATCTGTCCGATGAGTACAAGGACCTTTGGCTAGAAATCCAAACCCATAGAATCAGTGACGAATTGGCTTTGCGAAGACTAAAGGAATTGTCTACGGAAATAAAAAAAGCAACCGAAATTATCGGTTTATCAGATATTCCAGAAAATGAAAAGATAAATAGGGAGGTCACCGTTGCCGCAGATACCTTATTCGTGCAACAATATGGCGGCATTTACCCACGGACCTAAGAAACGGAGGCATTGTGAACAATCAAGTTTCAGAAGAGACGGTAAAGGATCTGTCATATACGCGAATGACAGTGCATCCGGTAAGGCCGAAAAATATCACTCCACCGGAACCACCACCCCAACCTGAGGAATCCAGCCCACCTGAGGCCGGGGCCTCGAATCAGGATGGTGAAACAGAGTAAAATTGGAATCGGCTTAGAAAAATCGGGGCTTGTCAGCTGAAGCGACAAGCCTTTTTTGCTGCATGCAAATTTCGCTGAGAATCACGTGTGAAGATGGGGCAGACATTCCTGTCTGCCCTTCTCATCGGCCTTCTGCCGCAATCGAGGCACAAGGAAGGATTGCGCCGCGTTTATCGTGTAGGGTGCGACCGTCCGGTCGCCCTTCCACACATTGAGGATCAATTATCTCGTCCTCGACACAGAATTCCGGAACGTTGTTTTCACGTACGCGAGCAGACAAGAATGTCTACTCCACCGTCCATTGGTCCTTGGCGCCCCGTCTGGATCCGTGTGCCACTGATAAAGTATGTACTTGCTCCACCCTCTCGAGCTTCTGTGCGTGGAATCGCTCGAATACAACGATAGACGCTCCGTGTTTCGCTTCCTCGGGTGAATCTTGCGCGCCTACCGGTGATTCGTTTCGTTCAAGGTGTTTTCTCGGGCTCAGTGGAAGTGTCCCCGGCTGCAGAGGGCTTCTCGGAGGCGTCCCCCTTATCTTCTGTTGCCGATTGTTCGGTTATGGCGCCCTTTTTCACAGGGTCTGACCGCGGGGCAGACGATTGAGTGAGCTTTTCCTTCAGCGCCGACCAGAGTCCCGACAGGCCCCGCTGTGGTCGTGACGGCTTCGTCTCTCCGTCGGCATCGGGTTCTTCTTCGCTGTTATCTTCCGGAATCGTCTCTTCGTCGCAGTCGGCCTCCGGGGCGTAAAGCAATACGGTCGTATTGTCCTGATGAGGCCGTCCCGCCGCTTCCACCGCACTGATAAGCGCGCCGGCGACGTCGTCGAGCGGCACGTCCTTGCGATCGTCCACAATGCGCGCAATTTCCTCCTCTTCCAGCGTGAACAGTCCGTCGCTCGCCAGGACCACAAGATCGCTCTTCCGCACCGCGACCGGTTGGGACGAAGTGTCCACCAGGTGGACCTCATCGCCCATCAGCGCGGACCTCAGCGCGTGGCGATTGGAATCCGTCGCCGCCTGCTCCTCGGTCATGCGCCCGGTTGCCACCAGGCTGGCGAGAACCGGCGCCATCGAGTGGTCCGCATTCAGGCGGCGCAACCGGCCCTCGCGGAACAGCCAGAGTGGGGAATCCCCCACGCTGATCCAGTCGAGCCCATCCGTCGAGACAACCGCCGCGACCACGGTGGACCCCATGCCCTTCAGTTCGGGACGCTCGTCCACCGCCTCTGCAAGCGCGTCGTTCGCGGCAGTCAGGCACGCGCGCAGGCGGTCCGTGACCGGCCCGTCCGTTCGGGGATAGGTCTCGACAAACGTCTTGACCACGAGGCTGCTCGCCGTGTCGCCGCTGACGTGCCCACCCATCCCGTCGGCGAGCAGCAACGCCTCTCCATCGTCCGTGTCGGCTTCCCCGCGCTCGATCAGCCCGAAATCATCCTCCTGGTACTCCCGTCCCCCGGGAATCTGCCGGGCGGCAAATCTGCCTTCCAATCGACTCATGGCCATTCTCCAACACGACTATCTGATCGTCCGGGCAACGCGAAAACCGTCACTGCTGCCCCGGTCTCGGGAAGTGTTCCCGTAACGATCCGCCGAACGCAGGCCCCACGGTATGTTATCCCACGAGCCGCCGCGCAACACGCGCTTCGCACAGTCACCGCTCTCCCATGCCGAACCGCCCGCTGGCGCGCCACCGTAACTGTCATTCCAGCAGTCCTCCACCCACTCCCATACGTTCCCGTGAACGTCATACAGCCCCCACGCGTTCGCGCTGAACGCGCCTACAGGCGTCGTTTTCTCAGCATCCCACCGGCTGCCGCAGCCATCGCAATTCGCACGGTTGCGGCCAATCTCATTTCCCCAGTGATACCTCGATGTCGTACCAGCACGGCCCACATACTCCCACTCCGATTCGCTCAACAAGCGATACCTCTGGCCCGTCCGTTCGGACAACCAGCGCACATACAACTGCGCATCCTCCCAACTCACGTTGATCACCGGGCGATTCCCGCGACCCCAGCCCTCATCTTCAGGGACATATCCACCGCAGCCGTCGGCATTCGCGCACGCGTCCCACTCGGCAAACGTCACTTCATACATGCCTACAGCGAAACGGTAATCAATCGTCACCCGGTGACGCGGGCGCTCATCAGCAGCACCTTCCCCACTGCGAGATCCCATCATGAACGAACCCGACGGTACCGCCACCATCCGGGGGCACTCCAAACAATCCCTGAATGTCACACCGACTCTCAACTCTTTCTCACGCAGTCGCCTCGCCTCGCGCGCCGCAGACAGACGATTTTTCGATGCCATTAACTCGGCATAAGGTACATTGACGGCCCCCAATGAATCCACGTATCCTGCGGCCCTATCGAAGTCGCTACGATCCAGGGCTTCCTCAAAATTCGTCCTATATCGAGCAATTGAGCCTTGACGATGACGCTCCGCCTCTTCGGCCGCCAGCCTCGCCCCTTCCGACTCACGTGCGGCGGATAATCGATGGACCAGCGCTGACAACTCGGAATCAGACGAATTGGCAGCGCGAAGCGAATCGACATACCTGCCCGCCGTGTCGAATTCCTTCCGACCCAGCGTTTCCGAAAATTTCCGCTCATATTTAAGTTTATGTATACTCTTACGTTTACATATACTCAAATACGGGATTTCATCGACTCTTCCCGGCGCTGAGATCGAATCGATGGCGCAGGTTAACTGCAGATCATCACGGCCGTCCGAACCAGATACGTGTCTGGATGACGATGGTATCGGAGACGGAAGAAAAAACGGGGCTACGCCAACTGACTAGCCCCGTGAGTCCGGATGGTCGAGCCGTACGGTTTCGAACGCGGCACCTGCGCATCTGTCAACACACCGACCCCGGTACGGATCGCCAACCCCTATTCAAAGGTCCACGTCCCAAAGTTCTCGAACTCCACGCCCCGGTTGTAACGGGTCTCCGTCCAGGTGCTGAACTCGAGCACCCGGGTCGTCTGGCGGCGGTGCGTCCACCGGTGCAGGTTGCCCTGGAGCCGGTCGCCCGGCTTCGGCGTCGCCATGCCCAGCGCCGCCCACGGAATGGCGATTTCAGCCGACCACGAATCCGCCTGCTTCCGGGCAGCGGTCAGATACTCCCCTTTCCAGGTGGAATCCCGTCCGTAGATCTCCCTACCGGTGGCGATATCGCTTCCGTGTTCCTTTTGCCCGGTCTCCGTCCGCGAGTCCCAGCGCGCGTTCGCCAGGTCCAGCCGAATGTGGTAGTAGGCCGTCGGCGCCTCGTACGCGGCTATGACCACCTCCACCTGATCGGCCCGGCCTCCGAGTTCGGTGAACAGCGTGGGATGGGTGTGTTGCATTTCCGGTTCGTCACAGCGGAATCCGATGTACAGCGTCCCATCGTCAAAGGTCAAAAACGCTTCAGTAACGGTTTCCAACTCCCTCGCGCGCGCCGCGACGTAATTGACGAAGGCTCCCGTCGTCGCCGCCCGTTTCCACGCCTCGTCCGACAGATCCCCGTCGATGTCCGGCGGGGCGGCGCGCAGGCGCGGGATGTGCAGCATCTTCGGTTGAATCGGCCGTTTCTCGGCGTTTGTCTTTCCCAGGTGGCCTTTCCGGACAATCTCATCCACGTCGAATCCCAGCGGCCTGCCCTGCGCGACCTTCTCCTTTGCGGACCTGAGGGCGCCATCCAGAAAGCCTGGCAGGTTCCGCCCGTTCCACCAGTCCATGCGCTCGCTGTAGAACCACACGTACCGGTCGCTGCTTGTGAGCGCCCAGTAGGCATTGTATTCCACCCATCGCGCCCGTTCTTCGGGCGTGACGTAGGTCGCTTCCGTATGGTTCTCCATGGTTCCGCACAGGTAGTCGGCAAAAACGGCGTGCCCGGCCTGGACCTGACGGCGGTACTTGGCGCGAAGGAACCGTGGAATCAGCGTCTGCCCCGTCTGCCGGATGCGGTGGTACGCCCGGAAATAGTGCGACTCGCGGTTGTAGTAATAGGATTGCTCGTCTCCGTCCACAAAAACGGTTCCGGAATCGGCGGCCTCGAGCATCCCGTTCATGAACGCGGGAAGGAGGCCGTAGTAATCCGACTTGAGAATGGCTTCCCGCCTGGAAGGGTCGGTCTCCCGCGCGGCCTCCTGGAAACGAGGCATTGAAGTCCAGAAGAGGGTGAGAATCACCGGATCGGGAAGTTCCTCTTCGATACGTTCCATATACTGCGCGCCCCGTTTCCGAACAATCTGCTCGTACTCGGCAAAGCTCCTCATCCCCCTGTGCTTCTGCCACTCGTACTTCCACGCGGAATACGGCCGGCCCCAGTAGACGAATTCCGGATCGAAAGCGAGTCCCACGCAGCCGCCCACCCGCGCGGCCTTCGCGCACCAGCCGATATTGCGCAGGAAGGGGCTGTTTTCACCCCACAGCGCATCGTCGAACCAGTCCACGTTGTCGTCGCAGTGGAAGTAGATGAAGTTGTCGGTGAACGTCCGCCACTCGATTCTCCCCATCGCTTCGATCTCCGCCTCGGCGGCCGTATCCGGGAGATCCACCATGTAGAACGTATGGCCGAAGGTGGGGCGGATGATGATGCCGTCGAAGGGGCGCTTCTCCATATCCCGGATATGCTCCGCAACGTAGGCAGGCGACTTCAGATCCCATCCCAGCTTGATCAGCTTCTTGGGAACCGCCCCGCCGCATGCCTTCTGCGGCCGGCCGACCAGCAGCACGAAAACCAGCGAGCATACGATCGCGACCAACTGTATCATTTCGGGACCCCTTGTCTGCCCGATCAAAGGAAGACTCTCAAAAAACAAGGGTTTACGTCGGATTGACATAAACCCTTGTTTCAAAAAATGGTCGGGGCGCCCGGATTCGAACCGGGGGCCTCCTGCTCCCGAAGCAGGCGCTCTACCGGACTGAGCCACGCCCCGTATTCAACACTAAAAATACAAGAATCCGTTCTGGCAGCAAGGAAATTCTCCAATTCGACTCTCACGGACAGGGGACCGGAAAATGAACACGTCTTCGCCATGGACGCAGCCAAAGCGGTTTGCCCCTTCAATTCAGCGGCGGTATTCCGCCAGCCGGTCCAGAACGACCACAAGCGCGAAACCCGCGATGGCCAGTCCCGCGGCGGCGGCCAAATCACCGTCGATCGTTCCGGGCAGGACGTTTATCTCCGCGAGCGGTACTTCAATTCCGTTCGCGTCCGGATGCGGCATGACGTTCTCTTTCCAGGGCCAGATCTTCCGCAATGAACCGGCCATGAACCCTGTCAGCGTTGCGATAGTCAGGTCATGCTGCCGCCTGAAGATCCAGGCAAGAACCCTCGCGAAACTCAGAATTCCGACCGCGGCTCCCGCAGCGAATACGACGATGGGGACAATGTCCCGGTTGTTCAACGCCGCCAGGAAATATTCGTACTTGCCCAGCAGCACCAGAATGAACGATCCGGAGATGCCAGGCAGAATCATCGCCGAAATGGCCACAACCCCGCAGACGAAGAGAAACCACGGAGAATCCGGCGTCGTCACCGGCACGAGGCCGGCAACAACGTAGAATAACATTCCCGCGGCAAGCGCGGCGATCCAGGTTGGTCCACGCCACGCCACAACCCGTTTCCTCACGACGAATACGGAGGCGACCACGAGCCCGAAGAAAAACGCCCAGATCAACTCCGGACGATGTTGGAGCATCCACTGAATCCCGCGTGCAAGTGTCACCACGGCCAACAGGATGCCAATGAGAACCGTGCCCAGGAATCGCCATGGAATCCTGTTGAACGCTTCGCGGAACTTGAGAACAAACAGCAATCTGGCAAAACGACGATCAACGGAACGGATTGAATGGATCAGCTCCTGGTAAATTCCCGTAACGAACGCGATTGTGCCGCCTGAAACGCCGGGAACCACATCGGCCGCGCCCATACATACGCCCCGCAGGCCGAGTCCGAGATAGTACCTCCAGCCCGCACGCGCAAATGTGTGTCCGTTACCTTCCACCTGTTCCTGGCCTCAAGGAATCCGCCGTTCCAGTTTCGAGAATTTCAGGCTATTCGACAATGAAAGGGCGGCGGCCCATGGGCTCCCCGTAGGGCAACACGGTTCGCCACGCGAAAAACAGGGACTCACGATCCAGGTCGTAAGTCCCTGTTTATGGTCGGAGCGACTGGATTTGAACCAGCGACCCCTATCACCCCAAGATAGTGCGCTACCGGGCTGCGCCACGCTCCGATCTCAACTCGTTTCGCAACGAGGCGAAAATCTAACGGGTCTTGCCATTTCCGTCAAGGGAAATGTTGCGCGTGAAGACCGGGCGCCCCGACCCGGCGTCGCGTCCGGGACGCCAGAGTCCCGAAAAGGGAACTTGCTGCAGGGCACAGTCCCGAGAACATTCGACCGACCGTCAGCCTGTTTCCGGAACAGCGCCTCAGCGCATCTCACTCGGTCTTGTAATAGAGCGAGTTATAGTACCGTTCGGCAATGACCTTGCACAGGATATTCACAACGGCCGCCCCGGGTATCGCGATGAGCATGCCAATGAATCCCCAGAAGTGGGCGCCGACAACCAGCGCGGCCATTACCCACACCGGATGCAGCCCTACGCGCTGCCCAACCACGCGTGGAGACAGGAAGTTGCCCTCGATACCCTGAACGACGACGAATACGCCAATGACCTTGAACAGGCTGCCGATCGGGTCCACGTCTGACAGCGCAACCATACACGAAACGCTGAATGCAACCGCAATTCCTATGTAGGGAATCAGATTGAAGAGCCCTGCCATGAGTCCCAACAAGACAGCATATCGGATTCCGAATACCGTTAGACCGGTGGCCGTGAGCACTGCGATAAAGGTGCAGACCAGCACCTGCCCGCGCAGGTATTGGCCCAGAACTTCGTCGACCCTCGTGAGTAACTCGCCGGCGGATGCGGCGTGTCGGCGGGGAAGAATCCGCGCCAGGGTGTGTTTTATGCGCTCGTAGTCCTTAATCATATAAAAGGTCACGAAGGGGATCATCAGAAGTTCCAGGAACGTCGCCAGTCCGGAACTCAATGCCATTAGCGCAGCCGTCATCTGCTCCGCGAAGAGTTCACCCAACTTCGGCAATTGCTCGAGGAGCACACCTCTGGGCAGCCGCACGCCAAAAGACTGCAACCAGTTGAGGACTTGATCGTAGAGTGCCTTGAGCATCGCCGCATAGACGGGAACACGACGGCCGAAATCGAGAATTTCCTGCGTCACCCGCGGGATGGCCACAATGCCGATGCCTGACAGTGCCCCCAGAACAACCACCACGATCAGGGCGATGGCGATCGTTCGGGACATCCAACGCTCCATCAGGCCAACAAGCGGAGACAGCAAATAAGCCAACACGAACGAGGTAACGAACGGCCAGAATAACCCTGCCATGTCACCCATCAGCCAGGCGCCGAACAGCAAGACCACCACAACCGCCACTCCCGCTTCGAACCTTACGCCCTTGCTGACCATGACGACGACCGCCAGCAGCGTGAGGCCGATCAGGAACGGGGAAAGGTCCTGGTGGAGCACGTAGAGGAAGCCAACCAGAAACAAAAGGATGGTCATACGGAAAAACGGCCTGTCACCGGCTAACGCGCCGGATGGCCGTTCGTCCGCGCCCGAACGCTGATCCTCCGCATTGCGGCTCGGTTCGTCCCGGCTGTGCCCTTGCTGAGATTTTGATTCCGTTTGCATGTCAATGCCCGCAGCCGGCGTCTATTCCCCGGGTGCCTGGTCTTTCTCCTTCGGCAGGACGAGGAACGTCTCCGACTGGAGGTCAATATTGAAGATACGCAGGTACCGGCTGTGGCGGAGTCCGTCCACTTCACCGATCAGTTCCAGGACGCCGTCGCTGTCGATATCCAGATAGCCGAGCCGGTCTCCGAATCCGTCGGCGAAATACCACTCCACAAGCAGTGTTTCAAGGTCCACGACCACGCCCGTATTCAATGCCACCTCGAGCCCGTAGTCGTCGTCGAAGTCCGCGATCACCATGCTTTGAGCGTGAATGGATTCTTTCGGAATCACGTCGCTGATGCCCTGTTCGTACAGTTCCAGGCAGTCATATACATGGACGTGCATCTCGCTGTGGCCCAACCCCTTGACCAGATAGACGAATTCCAGTTGGGGATCGTCGTCTACGTTCGCGATCGCCATGTGGATGATGTCTTCCTGGATCTGCCATATGAAACTGTAGTCCTCCGCGCTGTACAATACGATCCGGGTAAAGGTGTAAGCGATAATCTCGACCTCCCCGTCCGCATCGACGTCCTCCACAAACACACCGAGGATGGCCGATCCCAGTGACTCGCTCTTCCACTCCTCGTACCCGCGTCCGTCGACGTACCTTATCGCATGCAGACTCCCGTCCGCGTCGCCGTAGACGACCCTGGGACTGGTACCTTCACCCGGCGGCAGGATACGAATCTGAGGCAATTCATCGATGCTGCCACCCCAGTGGAAATGCCGGTTGCCGCGCAAGCCGTACCAGTCGGGGATCTCGGCCTGCGCCGGCGCCTGCGCCGTCAGCCAGAAGAGCGCTGCAATCCAGGAGCCGTATCGCATGTCTATCGGTCCTTCAACTCGGAGAGAATTGAAAAAATCTCGGTGTTCGCCCGAATCGCGTCTTCGCCGTCCGGTACGGTACGCTGGTGACACGCCAGACACACCTCCCGGAGTTCCAGTTTATGACAACTCGTGCATTCGTTCACATTGCCGTACGGCTCGAAAAACGGCGCTTCGCGCAAGTGAAAAGCCTCCGCATCGGTGCGCCGCCCCGGGTTTTGATGACCAACCGTGCCGGTAACCCCTTCTCTCTCGTGGCAATCCTGGCAGAATGCCTTGAGTTTGTGGCATGACGCGCAGTCTCCGATCCTTCCGGAGACTTCCTCTCCATGGTTTCCCCGAAAATCCGATGTGATCGAGATGACCTTAATGTATCGCTCGGGCCGCAGACTCTGGTATTCACCGATCAGATCCGGCGTTCCATCGTAATTCACGTCCATGTACCCCATTCGGTCGCATCCGCCGAAGTGCCACTCGAAGTCGAGGGATCGCGCGTCGATCACGACGCCGGTATTGATGGCGATTTCGAGTTGATCGTCTTCGTCCAGATTGGCGACGACCATGCTCTCGCCGATAAGGGTCTGTTCGCCCCTCCGCTCCTCCGCAAGATGCCTTCCGTCGTAAACGAACAGCCGCGAGTCCCGCTCTCCGGAAGCGTCTTCCGCTTCTCCGAGAAAGATCAACTCCAGCTGCGGATCCCCATCGAGATTCTCAATGGCCATCGTGGAAATCGTGGCGTACTCGTCATCCTTGCTTCGCCAGATCAACTCGTACGTATCCGCATTGTAAATCACGATATCGCCCCAGTGCGAATAGGCGACGATCTCCTGGATTCCATCGGCATTGACATCCGCAACGAATACCTGCGCCACGGATGACTTCAGGGATTGGCCAACCCAGACCTCCCTGGACCGCCCTTCCGTGAACTCGAGCACATGCAAAAGGCCCTGCCGGTCTCCGTAGACCAGACGCTTCACCGTATCGGCACCGGCGGGGATGATGCGAACGGTACGCATTTCGGAGAGTGCGCCGCCGAACGCAACGTCCTTTCGCTTCTCCCAGCGGAACCATTCCAGGTCCCCTGCATGCGCCAGCGTCAGCCCTCCGCACAGACAGGACAGCACCCAGAACAGGTTTCGAGAGAATACGCGCCGCACGCCGGACCTCCGCTCAGAACAGGCTGACATCTACGTTGAGATAGCGTTTCGGGTCCTCTTTTATCCCGTTGATGAGGCTGTCTACCGAGGCCAGGGTGCGCCGCAGATCCAGATACAGGGATTCGTCCTGGACGAGGCGGCCCAGCGTCCCTTCGCCACGGCGCAGCTTCCCGCTCACCTCGTTCAGATCGGACAGAGACGTCCCGAGCGATTCCAATACCGTTTCCATATCGTGCGCTACCCCGTCAAGCCTTTGGGTCATGCGCCGCAAATTCCCGACAGCCTGGCGCACTTCCGGCCTGTTCTCGCCCAGCAGGCCGCGTGCGTCGCCGGCGGCCATGGCCGCGGTATTCAGAACGGCCGCGAGCGTCTCGCGGTTCTCGGAAAGCGTCTGCTTCAGATGGACGGCGGTACTGTCCATATTCGCCAGCAGGGCTTCGATGCGGGCGATGTTCCGGTCGGCAAGCACGGCTTCCAGACGCTGCGCCACAGAACCGGCCTGGTCGGCCATCTCTTCAATGCCGCCTCCCGACCGTCCCTGCAGCGTGTCGTGATCGGCATAAACCCGCTTGATGTCCGATCCTACCTTGACGTCGATCATTTTGCCCCCCAACAGTCCCTCGGACTGCAGGAGAACCCTTGAATCTCGCGGAAGACTCCGAATTTCCGCAAAGCCGATACTGACGAGGGGCAACCCGTGAGTAAGTCTGATATCAAGCACCTTGCCGGCCCAAACGCCGCGGATGAAGACCGGATCGCCGGGTTGCAGCCCGGGTACGCTGTCGAAATACACATGCAACTGATAGCCGCCGGCGGCCCCCGCGTAATTCTCCGACAGCCAAGCCGCGCCGAGGACGGCAATCGCAATCGCCAGAAAGATGACGGCGCCCAGAACCATCTGTTTTTCTCGACTGATCATTTGTGACTCGCTTCAGATTCTTCCCTGAACGAACATGTCATAGACGTCGTTTCCGCTCCTCTCGATTTCATCGGGAGTCCCTTGAATGGCCGTCTTCCCGTTGTAGAGCAAGGCGATCCGGTCCGAGATCCTGCGGGCAAGCGGCAGATCATGGGTAACCACAACAGAGGTTACGTCCAGCTCGTTCTGAAGTTTCAATATATAGTCGCCCACGACATTGGCGGTACCCGGATCCAAACCCGTCGTTGGCTCGTCATAGAGAATGAAATCCGGCGACATGGCGATCGCCCTTGCCAGCGCCGCGCGCTTGCGCATGCCGCCGGACAGTTCGACGGGCATCGTCTGCTCCGACCCTGCGAGCCGGACCGCGTCCAGGCATACGCTCACCCGTTCCTCGATCTCCCTCTCCGACATCCGGGTATGCATCCGCAGCCCGAACGCCACGTTCTCCTTGACGTTCATTGAGTCGAACAGCGCCGCGGACTGAAACAGGACACCAATGCGTTTGCGCAACTCCTTCAGGTCTCTGTTGTTGATGGAATTCATAACGTGACCGTCCACGGTTACCCGTCCGTGATCGGCCTGTTCGATTCCGATAATATGCTTGAGCGTCACACTCTTTCCGCACCCGCTGGGGCCCAGAATGGTGGTGACTTCCCCCCAGCGGACCTCCAGGTCCATTCCCTTGAGGACTTCCAGATCGTCGAACCGCTTGTGTACGGCATCAAATCTGACGGCAACGCCATTCGTTGACATTTCTCATCCCATACGACGAATCTGCAGGACAGGGGGAGCCGCATGCGGAATGCAGGAAAAATACGCCATCAATAGAGCAACGTCTTTGTCAGGAAGTAGTCGAGGATCAATATCGATGCCGCCGAAATCACCACTGCCGCCGTCGCAGCGCGGCCGACGCCCTGCGCCCCGCCGGATGCCGACAGCCCGGCGTACGAACCGTAAAAGGTGATCATCCCCCCGTAGACCACAGACTTGATGAGGCAGACCACCAGATCGTACGAGCTGAAGTCGAGTTTCATCCCTTTTACAAAATCCGCAACTGTGATATCCATGAGAAGAATAGACATCACAAAACCGGAAGAGATCGACGTGAACGCGGAGAACACCACCAGCACCGGGATCATGACGATGCCGGCGAGAACGCGGGGCATGAGGAGGTAGCCGACCGGATCCACGGCGAGAGAAACCAGGGCATCAACCTGCTCGGAAACCTTCATGGTGCCCACTTCCGATGCGATGCCCGCGCCCACCTGCCCCGCCAGCACAAGTCCCATGAGAATCGGCGCGAGTTCCAGCAACACGGAGCGGACAACGATGCTGCCGACCATGTAGTCCGGGACGTAGTCCTCCATCTGGTAGGCCATCATCGTGGATACGGCCATACCGCTGAAAGCCGATACAAGGATCACCAGAGACAACGAATTCACGCCAATCGCGTAACATTGTTCGATGACCTGGCGCCTGTAGAAGTAGACGTTCGGCAATTCACCGAGAAACCGC
This sequence comes from Candidatus Latescibacterota bacterium, assembly GCA_965203805.1. Lineage (GTDB taxonomy): Bacteria > Latescibacterota > UBA2968 > UBA2968 > JAAXHE01. Next base: position 920,720 of record OZ241917.1, read on the forward strand.
CGAAAATACCCTGCCATCGAGTGGGTCAGCAGCAGAAAGCGGGCGGTCTTGATGCCCACGAATTGCAGCAATCGCTTCACGGGATGACTCCGGCAACGGGTTTTGGCGCCGCGCGAAAGCGCGGCTTCGCCACAGGCACTGGCTATCGGACGCAATCGTTCGAGTGCGAAGACGATAACCGAAGGCCCGCCGGCCGGCGGACAAGAGGCGCCACTCTGTAATTTCGCGCCGGGGCGTCCGGAGAAACCGACAGCCTTTACAGGTTTCGAATCACGCAAGCCCGCTTGCCATTCGGGAGTTGCTCCCAATGTAACCACTGAATACGGTTGGATCAACGACTTTATGTTTCTCCCGCATCGCCTGCTCCCCGTCCGAAACGACGCGCCCGGACGGCCTCCGCAGCAGAAAAAAAGCGGGTGGGGAAAACCCCCTAACCCGCGTATCCTGGCGCTGCTGCCGACTCGGAATCAGACCTGATCCTGCCATGCCTCTTCCGCGCGAACACGTTGCCTGAAATACCGGCGCAGTTTGCCCAGGGCGCGATTTCGGATCTGGCGTACGCGTTCACGCGTGACCCCCAGTTCTTTGCCGATCTCTCCGAGTGTCCTCCGGTCTCCTCCTTCCAGGCCGAAATACGATCGGATCACGTTGGCTTCCCGGGTGTCGAGGCTGCCGGCGAGGGAAGCGCTGATCAGTTCGGTGCGGTCCCGCTCGAGGACCTCCAGATCCGGGTGGGCATCGTCGCAATCGAGCACCTGCAACAGGGTCTTTTCTCCTTCCGCGTCGATGGGCGATTCAAGCGAGAGGTCCGTCCGTGCGCATCGAAGCGCCCGTTCCGCGCGCTTTCGACTGATCTTCATGTCACTTGCCACTTCGTCGACCGTCGGCACCCGCCCCAACTCCTGAGTCATCTGCCCCCATCGTCGGGCCATGCGATCCATGTCCTCCTGCCGGTTGGCTGGCATGGCCACCGCGGAGGTACGTTTCAGCGCGTTCAATATCGCCTGACGAATCCACCAGACGGCGTAGCTGATAAACTTGTAACCCCTGGATTCATCAAACCGGTTCAGGGCTTCCATCAGACCCATGTTTCCTTCTGCAATCAGGTCCGAGAGCGGAACGCCGCGGCCCTGGTACTCGAGGGCAACGCTCACAACAAATCGCAAGTTGGAGGTGACCAGTCTCTCGATCGCCTTCGGATCGCCCTTCCGGGCGCGCCTGAGGGTGTCCGTCTCCTCCTTGCGCGTCATCGGCGGATACCGGCGCAGTTCCTTAAGGTATCGCTGCACGGAGGCGTCATGGGGCGGACGCTTCTTTGTGGGTTCCTGGAAGTTCACGGCGAGGACCCATTCCTCTACAGCCCGTTGATAAAGTCCCTGCGGGCTACGTCCGGCCTCGCCTGCGGAGCGACTTCTTCAACGGACTGTTAACGGCTGCAAAGGCGCCGCCCGATCTCGCCGGTATTTCCGGCGCGGATGGGGAACGACGTACGATTGGAACGATTTGCAGGCACGAAAGTTCCACTTTCTTCATTGCGTACCTCGCACCCTCGACCTTTCCGGTCGTCCGGGATTGGTTTTCAGATTCGAACTGCCCGATTCCTGCGAAACCCCGCCCAAAGAAAAAAGCGAGCCATCGAAAAAACGACGGCTCGCCCCGAAATGGCATGGTGGGACATACAGGATTCGAACCTGTGACCTCTGGTTCCGGAGACCAGCGCTCTATCCAGACTGAGCTAATGCCCCCTGGACTGATGAAATCGATCAGGCCTTCTTGTGGCGATCTCTTCTGCGGCGCTTCTTGCGCTTGTGAGTCGCGATCTTGTGACGCTTTCGTTTTCTTCCGCAGGGCAAGTAATGCTCCTCCTTGTCGGGCTATCGATGTCGCGGCGCGGGTTCAGCCTGCCTGTTCACCCGTGAGGCCCGCCCGCAGCTCCCGTGAAGGCTTGAATACCGGCGCAGGGCGCTCCGGAATCCTGACGACGTCGCCCGTCTTGGGATTTCGACCTATCCGGGGTGCCCGGGTCACAACCTTGAACGTCCCAAACCCTCGAATTTCGATGTGCTCGCCATGTTTCAATGCCGTCACCACCGAGTCGAGGAAACCCTCCACGACAGCCGCCGTATCCGATTTCGGCAACCCCGTGGCCTCTGCAATCTGACTGACGATATCGGCTTTGGTCACCAAATCCCCTTTCGAAACTGGCTTGTGACTCAACGAACAACAGACCGGTCGATTTGGTCTGGACAAGCCAAAAGGATATAAAAATGACATCGCTTTGTCAACAAAAATCAGTTTACCGTCGGGCGCTTCCGATGTACTGGAGTTGATGAAGCCGGTGATAGATGCCCTTGCTCGCCAACAAGGCTTCATGTGTCCCGGATTCCCGGATCTCACCCCTGTGAAGGACCAGAATCCGATGGGCGCTACGGACAGTCGAAATGCGATGCGCGATGACGATGGACGTCCTCGACCGCATCAGTCTGCCCACCGCATCCTGAATCCAGGCCTCTGTCTCGGTGTCTACGCTGGAGGTGGCTTCATCCAGGACCAGAATGTCGGGGTCAAATGCGATCGCACGGGCAAAAGCCAACAACTGGCGCTGTCCTCCGGACAGGGTGCCTCCCCGTTCAGTGACGGTGTGTCCGTATCCCGACGGCAGCAGCCTGATAAACCGGTCCGCGTTCACGTCCCGAGCGGCCTGTTCGACCTGCTGCCGTGAAATCCCGGGGTTTCTCAATCGGATATTCGCATCGATGTCCCCCGAGAACAGGAACACGTCCTGCTGGACAACGCCTATGCGCCTCCTCAGAGCCTCTACATCCCACTCGGCTATATCGACGCCGTCAATTCGAATCCGCCCCCGCTGGATTTCGTAGAATCTGCACAGCAGGTTTATGATGGTCGTTTTTCCTGAACCCGTCGCGCCGACGATGGCCAGCCGCTCGCCCGGTTTTACGATGAAAGAGACGTCTCTCAGGACCCAGTCATCCTGGTTGTAGGCGAACCACACATTGATAAATTCGATCTCCCCTCTGATCTTCTTCGGCCCGTTCAGACCGCGGCCGGGCTCTGGCCGCGTGTCCAGGAGTTCGAATATCCGCTCCGAAGAAGCCATTGCGGCCTGGAGAATTGCGTACCTTTCGGCGACGTCCAGAATGGGCCAGAAGAATCTGGGGATGTACTGCAGCATGGCGATCAGCGCGCCCCACTCGATCTGAGACCGGATTACGTCATTGCTGCCCTGCCAGATAACCAGCGCCGTGGCCGCAGACCCGAGCAGCTGCATAATCGGAAAGTAGAGCGAGTAATACAGCGTCGACTCCAGATTCGCGTTCAGGTACCGTCCGTTGACGCCGTCGAAGCGTTCGGCATGCCGGCTTTCACAGCCGAAGAGTTGCACCACCGACATTCCCGTGATGTTCTCCTGCAAATAAGCGTTCAGGCGGGCCAACCGGCTGCGCGCGAGGCGAAAAGCCCGCAACATGCGTCCCTGGAACCAGAATGTGACACCGAACATTACGGGCACCGTCGCGCAGACCCACAGCGCCAGTGAAGCGTCCATATAAAACATGTAGGCCATAATCGCGATCAGCGTGAAGATGTCGCTGAACACGGCCACCACCCCATCCGTAAACAGTTCGTTGAGCGCGTCCACGTCGTTCGTATTGCGGGTCATCAGGCGACCGATCGGCGTTCGGTCGAAGAATTTTACGGGCAGCCGCTGAAGGTGAGCGAAGATGGCTTTTCGAATATCGTACATCACCCACTGGCCGACCATCTGTGTTACCAGCCTCTGTGCCATATCGGCCAGGAACTGGAACACGAGCAGCCCGACGAACACGAGCACGATCCGGTTCAGGCCCGCGACGTCTCCGGGAAGAATATGGTCGTCCACGGCAATCTTGCTCAGATACGGACCGGCCTGCCTGGCTGCAGACGTCAGGAGAATCAGGACGAAGGCAACAGTCACCCAGCGCCTGTATGGCTTGAGGTAACCGAGAAGGCGCCACATCAGCCGGGAATCGAACGGCTTCTGCGCCACCTCTTCTTCGTGCGTATCGCGGGTTGCATCAGGCATATGGGTTCACACAACCTGGGGCCTGGAACTCCCCCGGTTCAGATCTCCTCGAGTTCGCGCGTCAGTTTCTGACGCCGGTGCATCGCGGCATAGATGCCGCCCCGGCCGATCAATTCGGTGTGCGTACCCCGTTCCGCGATCGCGCCTTCATCCAGCACCAAAATCTGATCCGCGTCCTGCACGGTTGAAATCCGGTGTGCGATGATGATGGTGGTTCTGGACGCCATGACTTCGCGAAGTCGACTCAATATCCGCTCTTCGGTCTGCGTATCGACGCTGGCGAGCGCATCATCCAGGATCAGAATTTCCGGTCGACGGATCACCGCCCGGGCCAACGCCGTACGCTGCTTCTGACCGCCGGACAACGTCACGCCGCGCTCTCCGATTACCGTTTCGATTCCCTGCGGGAAATTCGCCAGATCGCTCGTAAGCCCGGCAACGTCGCACGCCCACCGTATGTCGGCCTCGACGGCCCCGTCGCTCCCCAGGCAGATGTTCTCCCGAAGCGAGTCCGAGAAGAGGAACGTGTCCTGCGGCACGAATCCGATGGACGCCCGGAGCGCCGCAAGGGGGATTTGATCCACGGGGACGCCGTCGATCAGCACCGCGCCGTCCGTCGGCAGGATCAGGCGCGGAATCAGGCGGGCCAGGGTGGTCTTTCCGGAGCCCACGCGTCCGACCACGGCCAGCGTCCTGCCCCTTGGAATATGCAGATTGATATCTCTCAGTACGGACGCACCATTGTACGCAAAGGCCAGATTCCGGAATTCGATCTCACCGCCGGGCGCTCCCACAGCTCTCACGCGCGCCGAATCCTCGATCTCGGGTTCTGTCTTGAGGACTTCTTCAATCCGCTTCATGGATGCCAGTCCCCGCTGGTACCGATCGATCATCCATCCCAGGGTAATCATCGGGAAAATCAGCTTGGTCAGATAGGCGTTGAATGCCACGAAATCCCCCAGCGTCAGCCGGCCCTCAATCACATGAGTGCCGCCGATCCAGAGAATGACCGCCAGCGACGCTCCGCTGATGAGAAAGGTCAACGGAAAAAGAAGGCTCTGAATACGAATCAGTCTGCCGTTCTTGACCAGATAGTCCCGGCTCAATTCGTCAAATGCATCCATCTCAGCCCCACGCTGAGCGAATGCCTTCACCACCCGGATGCCGGACAGGTTCTCCTGAACGCGGGCGCTGATTCGCGAGAACTGTTCCTGCACGGACCGGAACCCGTGGTGAACCCGGCCCGCCAGGCGGTTCATGACCAACGCCATCACTGGCATCGGGACGACTGCAAGCAGTGCGAGTCTCCAGTCGATCCAGCACATGACCAGCATACTCAGGGTCAGTCCAAGCACGGCGCCAAACAACATGCGCACGCCGAATCCAAGAAACATCCGGACGGCGTTCACGTCGTTCGTGGCCCGGGAAATCAGGTCTCCCGTGGGCGTCTGATTGAAATAGCTCAGTGACTGCCGCAACAGCACCCTGAAATAATCCCGTCTGATATCACGCTCGACGAGGCGCGATACACTGTTCAGGCACCAGCGCATGCCCATTTCCAGCCCCATCTGCACGAGCGCAAGAACGACGATCAGCATGGCCCAGAAGATAACCTGCTCGCCGACACCGGCGCCCGAGAGGTCGCCGCCGGGAGGCGCGCCGTCCAACCGTTCCTTGACCAGATCGACCGCCTCTTTCAACGCGAGCGGGATCGCGCTCGACGAAAGTTGCGCGATCGACAACAGCAGCAGCCCCAGGAGGATCCGGTTCCTGTAGGGTCTCAGGTACTTCCGGAAGGGTCCGAAGGGATTAAGCGTCATTCAGGTGTCCTGTCACAAGAATTTCTCACGATTCAGCCGTCTATACGTCGGCGTGCCACCGGTACACGTCCAGATCCACTTTTCCGTTCACAAAGGCCACGCCTTCGTCCTCAAGGAGCCTTTCCTGGACCAGATGCGCCTTCCTGGCGCCCGTGCGGACCGACACGGCGCCCCGTGCGTTAATCACCCGGTGCCAAGGGCATCTCGTGCCTGCCGGCAATGCCTTCAGCGCCTGCCCCACCTGCCTGGGTCCCACGCCCGCAATATCCGCAATCTGGCCGTAGGTGGCCACCGTCCCCGTGGGAATCCTGGCGACCACGCGATAAATCTTCCGAAACGTGCGCTCGAATTCCGGCATTTGGTCCACGATCCTTCCAGAAATGATGGAACACGCAGGATCCGGCCTACGGGCGCCGCCCACGGTCTTCCAGCAGCCAATCTTCCAGATATCGGGAGGGGTCCGGCTGTGACTCGCATTCCTTGAGGAGCCGGACCGCGGCATTGAGATCCTGTCCCAGCGCCCGGTACACGCGATCGAAGACGTCTACTTTCTCGTGGTATGTCCGATAGGCCATCATCACGGCGTTGTTCAATCGCCGCTGGGGAAAACGGGAATAGGCGCCGGTCTTCAGATCCAGCCGGTAGAAACGGTTTTTCGCGCGCTCGAATATGACCTCTCTCTCCTTCAGTTTCTCCTCATAAGTGCGTTCCGTGGCGTAGAGCGCCTGCAGTTCTTCCGCGACGTCGTGCATGAATCGATTGAACGTTCGTTGGTCGGACTTCCTGGCCCGCATGCTCCTCACGGCCGCGGCGTCCCGCCCGTGACGCTCCCGCATGAACTGCAACGCGCCGACCTCCCCCACAAAGGTTGCCAGATTCTCATTAAAGGAGACCCTGTCCGGGATCCACACCGTCGCGTGGGCCAGTTCGTGGATGATGAGTTCGGCCAGGTCGCCGTCACGATATCGCAGCATCGTACTCAGGATCGGATCTTCAAACCAGCCCAGTGTACTGTAGGCGCCGACCGGCCGCAGCAATGTATCGAAGCCTCGCGCTTCCAGTCCGTCCCGATCCCTTTTCGCACGGTCCAGATCAAAATAACCCCGGTAGGGAAATCGTCCCACTACCGGGTACGTCCACTGAACGGGCTCAAGCCGGTCCCTGGCCGCCGCGGTCAGTTGCCACGAAACCGGACCCTTGCCGATATCGATGTAGCTGAGATAATTTCGGGACCGGGCCAGCCCGATCCGTCTTTCCGCGAAGCGCCGCACCTCCTGGATGAATTCGAGCCGGTCCCGGACTTCCCGATCCAGATCCCGGCTCGCCAGCATCTTTGAGATCGGCTGCCGGTTCCAGAGCATTTCCGCCTGGCCGCGAACAAGGTGCCAATAGTACCCGAGTTCCAGGTTCAAGCCGCAAATCAGGGGCAGGAGAACGATGTGGGCCGAACGAGACCGGCTCATCTCGACCGTTCCGCATCCATGAAATAGTAACAGATGATGTGCTGCAGCATCATGTGCATGTCCTCAACCCTCCCCATGTGGTCGGACTCCACGACAATGCACTTTCGCGCCTCGTCTTTCAACTTTCCGCCGCCGAACCCGGCGAGGCCGACCGTATGACAGCCCAGGCGATTCGCAAAACGCACGGCACGGAGTACGTTTTCCGAGTTCCCGCTCCCGCTGATGGCCAGCAATACGTCCCCCGGTTCCGCGAAGTTTTTCATCTGCTCCACAAACACGTCTTCGTAACTCAGGTCGTTGCTCAACGCCGTCATCCACTCCACGTTGTCCGTCAGTGGAATCACCTTGAAGCGGGGCTCCCGGCCGACCGATGCCCCCTTTCCCAGATCGTTCACGAAGTGGGAGGCGGTACTCGCGCTACCACCGTTTCCTATGGCAAATATCCGCTTCCCCGAGTCCCTGGCGTCACGGATAAGCGTAACGACCGACGCGATGTGCCGGGGGTTCAATGATGCCAGCAGCCGTTCGTTCTGCCGGATATAACTCGCTGCAAAGGTTTCAATGGATTCCATGAGATTCCCCGAATTCATAGCTCGCTCTCACGCTCTCCGCTGTAAAGTTCCTTTCGCAAGGCCTTCCGGTCAGTCGCGTGCGTCATAGTCCCGCCGCCCGCCACGCTTCGTCCAGTCCGCGATGGGTGACGGTAACCGCTTCCACCGCCGCCAATTCCCTTACCTTCCGACTGAAGGGTTCGGGGGTTACGGGTCCGGCGTACCCGATCTCTTTCAACGCTTTCAGGAAACCTGACAGGTCGATCACGCCGGTCTCGGACGGGAGCGCGCGAACGTGATCGACCTGATCCTCGACGGACACGCCGGCAGGCGCGTCGTTCACGTGTACGTGGATGACGTCGGGAGGCGTGAGTCCCCTGAGATCGGCAAGCGTCCCCAGCGACGTGTGCCAGTGCCAGGAATCCAACAGCAATCCGGCGTTTCCTGTTCCCAGGGCCTCGCAGAATCCCAGCATCCCGCCGATCGAATGGATGAATCCGTATGTGTTGCCGGCACGCTGGGTTCTCGGTCCGATGAACTCCAGACCGAGGCTGCACCCGTGATCCTTCAACACTTCACATACCGGCCGCATACGACCCAGGCACCACCTGAACTGCTCACGAAAGGGACGCTCGTCGGAAGCAGGCGCAATCCACTGCGAGACCCGGAACGCGCCCACCGCCGCCCCGGCGGCGGCCAACCCGGGCAATGCGCGCAGGTCCCGCCCATAGTCCTCCCGGGGACCGTTCCAGGCCACGGGCAATCCCCACGCGCCGATCTTCATGCCAGCCTCGGAAAACAACCCGGTGACGTGGTCCGATCCCTTGTCGCTCACGAGCCGCGCCACCTCACGGATGTTGACGTCGAGGCCCTGAAAACCCCCGGACCTTGCGTACGACAGTCCTTCCGCCAGTGTCGCCTTTACCCCGATGGCGCCGGGCGACAGGCACTTGAACATGAGCCACCTCCTGTGATTCGTATCGATGGGGGCGTGCGGGTTGCGGCGGGAAGCGCCGGCAATTGGCTCGATAATCCGAAAACTGCGGTCAAAACAGCGCCACGCCATGCACCTTCAACGATTCAGGGTTCAATTCCACCCCGAGCCCGGGGCGCCGGCCGACGCGAATGCGGCCGCCGACGATTTCTTCCGGCTGGAGGGTCAACTCGTTTCGCCAGGGGATCTCGCCCCAGCCGTATTCCAGAATCAGGAACCCGGGGTGCGTCGCCATAACCTGCATGCCGGCGCTTACGGCAACCGGTCCGAACGGCCCGTGCGGCGCCGTGGGTACGCCGAATGCCGCCGCCATCTCCGCAATCGCTTTCAGTTCTGCGATTCCTCCCACAACCGTCACGTCCGGCATGACCACGTCCATTGCCGTGTTTTCCAGGGCCTCCCTGAACCCGCCGCGCGACATTCGACCTTCGCCGCCGGCAGTGCGCAATCCGCAACGGCTGTTCACCTCGACGACGGCATTCATGTTGTCTTCTGAAACGGGTTGCTCGTACCAGAAAAGATCCAGTTCATACAGTGCTTCGGCCGTCTCCAGGGCGCCTTTGACCGTGAAATGGCCGTGGCAGTCGACCAGCAGATCCACGTCGGGGCCGACCGCCTGGCGCACGGCACGTACGCGGGCAATGCCCGGCCGGGCCTCCGCGGCGGAGTCAATATTTCGAGGCATCCCGTCGAACGGCGCCAACTTGACCGCATCGAAACCCTCGGCGACTGCTCCGGCGGCGAGCGATGCAAACCTACCCGGGCTTCGATCTGTCGATGCCCTGTTGATGTTGGCATACAAACGGACTTCCTCGCGGACCGGACCTCCCAGCAATGTGGAAACCGGTACGTCGAGTGCCTTACCCAGAAGGTCCCACAGCGCTTGCTCCAATGCACTGACGGCACTGACCGTATCTCTGTTGTGGGCATCTCGTGTGAATGTATCGGAGAATTCCCGGATTCGCCGGGGGTCCCGACCCCGCAGCCACCCGGCCAGCTCCTTCACGGCCCGTACCCGGCCGGCGTAATTCCTGCCGGCGCGCAATTCTCCGAGGCCCCGCAGGCCCGCGTCAGTATTGACGTATACAAACACCCAGTCGCCCAGATGATTCACCCTGACGGCGACCAGATCGATCCCCGTAACCTTCATCTGAAAGGCCTATGCTCCGTAGACTTCCGCAACGCGCGATGCGGTCCCGCGCCAGTCCAGTGATTTTGCACGCGTAAACGCGGCGTGTCCCGCCTCTTCGAGGTCGCGCCCTCTGATGTCGAGCAACGCCTTTGTCAAAGCCGTGCTATCATTCGGATCGTACAATATGCCCATCGATTCGTCGACCAGTTCCGGCAGGCATCCCATCGCCGGCACGATTACAGGTTTTCCGAAAGAGAGTGCCGCGATTGCGGACCCGGACGTCAGCACCTGTGAAAACGGCAGCACGACAACGTCCGCGGCATTCAGATAGATCTGGAAATCTTCATTCGGAAAGAAACTGTGCGTGTAAACGAGAATACGTTCGTCCTCTTCCGCCAGAGAGACGATCCGGTCGGCGTAACTTCCATCGAAGGCCCTCCGCGTCATGATTGCGAGCCGCGTGTCGGCCGCCGCGCATTCGCGATAGACCTCGATCAGCTCTTCAATGCCCTTGTATGCCCTCGCGTTTCCGAAATAGAGATAGACAAACGCGTCCGCCGGGAGACGCAACCGGCGCCGGGCCGCCTCCCGCGAAATTTCATTTGGAAAGATGTCGATGTAATGGCCGTGCGGGATGACGTGGAGTTGGCCGGTACGGTAGAAGAGCCGGCGCGCAAGACCGGCGCCGTAGCGGCAGTGCGCAATCATCCTGTCGGCCGCCCGCGCCACGATCAGCCGTGCCAGGTGATCCAGGTCCGGAAACGGGCGTTCGTGAGGATACCGGTTGTGCAACGTCCACACGATCCGGTACCCCAGTTCGCTGGCATAGTGGAGATTGTCCGCAAAACGAGTGAGCCGGGAAACGGATTGCTCCAGGGTGTCATCCCTGTAGAACCAGTGAAGCCAGTTCAGATGCAATACGGAGAAATCGCTTCTTGCGTCTTTCAGCCAATCCCGCCGAAACGCGTAGTCCCCCAGTTCAAGGTGGATGTCCAGCTTGGCAAGTTCGTGAGCAAGCAGGGGCCCGTAGGGATTGCATCTGTCCTGAAGTGCCAGACCCCCGGCTGCGGCTTCCCAGAAAAAGAAAGCCCGCATCGTTCAATATCCCTTACTCTTGTCGATAATGCTCAGGAGCGGCCGCCCGGCGACTAACCGTTTCAGGTTTTCGCAAAAAAGGTTCACGATACGGTCCTGCCGGTTGGGCGACCCGCCCGCGGTATGCGGGGTGATCAGCACGTTATCCAGTTGCCAGAGCGGGTGCTCCGGCGGGAGCGGCTCGACGGGCGTAACATCCAGCCCGGCCCCGGCAATCTGTTTGCACATCAGCGCGGCGACCAGCGCGGCTTCGTCCATGATTCCCCCTCGCGTCACATTGATCAGGAGCGCACTGGATTTCATGGAGCGAAAGGCGCGTTCGTCGAACAGACCGCGCGTATCCGGCGTCAGGGGCGCGCAGACGGCCACGACGTCGGACACTGTCAGCAAGCGGTGAAACCGATCCATCTTCCAGCAGGCCGCCACGCATGCGGGCACATCGACGTTTTCCGGGTCCACCGCCACCACGCGCATGCCGAATGCGTTTGCTCTGACCGCAAGTTCGCGACCCGTACCCCCCAGGCCCACGATCCCCATGGTCAGGTCGACCAGTTCCCAACTCGCGTTCCGTATCGGCATCCGCTGGTCCCATCCGGGCCTTCGGACGGCCCACGCGATACCCCGCGTGAGCCCCAGCAACAGCGCCATGGCGTGTTCGGCCAGATGCACGCCGACCGTACCCCGACCGCTTGTCAGAACAACATTGCTGTCCACGAACGCCTTGAACAACTGCCCGTCGACGCCGGCGCCCCACGTCTGCACCCACCGCAATCGCTCTCCGCGCCGGAACATCTCCGGACTCAGACCGCCAAAGACCACTTCCACCTGCGGCATGACCTCGAGCGTTTCGGCTTCGGATTCCGGCATGAACAGTTCCGCGCCGTCTACCGAGGACGTGATCTGTTTCCTGTGGCGGTCCGCCAAATCCACGCGCAGCAGTATTTTCATGACATTGTCTCCGGTCCGCAACGTGAGACCGTCCGCCGGGCCGTTCAGAATACCTCTTCGGCTGATCCGCGAACGGCGGCCGCGAGCGCGTCGATTTTTTCTTCCGGAAACCAGGGATTTACGGTGGTCAGAAGGAGAACCCGCTGGAGCAGATCCTCCGTGCGGGGGCACAGTCCCGGTCCGTAGGTAACCTTGCCGCCGTAAACCGGCGAATTCCAGGGATTCGAGTGCGGTGAAGCCGTGGCCTGGTTCCGGATGGGCGGTCCCATATATACCGGTTTCCCGCCGTATCCGAGACCGGCCGAATACCCGCGGTCCCTCATCGCTTTCGCAAACCGCGCGCACGTGTGCCGGTCTTCGAAGACGAGATCCCAATGTACGCCGAGGTGGCCGTCTTCGTCGTTTGCCGGCCTGATATTCACCCCGGGCACGCCGGCTACCGCCTCGCTGAATCGGCGGAACTTGCCGCGCAGGGCTTCGACGACATCATCCATTTTCTGCAGCTGCGAGAGCGCAACCGCCCCGGACATCTCGGGCATGCGGAAGTTCTCGCCCACGAACGGCTCCAGCGTCGGCTCGAATCCGGGAAATCGCGTCTTTTCCCGATACAGCCCCTGGTCGTGGTAGCGCACGGCGCGTTCGTAGAGTTCCGCATTGTCGGACAACACCACGCCGCCTTCTCCCGACGTGATAATCTTGCCGAATTGCAGGCTGAACGCGCCCAGATCGCCCCAGGTCCCAATGGCTCTTCCCTTGTAAGTCGCACCCGCGCTCTGGGAGCAATCTTCGATCACTCTCAATCCGTGCCTCGCCGCGACCTCCATTATGCCATCCATCCTGCACGGCGTGCCCCACAGGTGCACCGGAAGAATCGCCTTTGTCCTCGGCGTGATTCTTTCTTCGATGGCATCCGGGTCCAGTGTCATCGACCGGTCGACTTCGGCAAAGATCGGCACACCCCCAAGGAGGACGACTGCCCCCGGCGTGGCGACAAAGGTGACCGGCGGCATGATGACCTCGTCACCAGGACCGACACCCGCGGCAACCAGGGCGACCTTGATTGCGGCAGTCCCGGACGTGACCGCCAGGGCGTACGACGAATCCATCTTCGCGGCGAAGCCCTGCTCGAAACGCGCCACCATATCCAGACGATCGGGACCGTAGTCCCTCGAAAGCGATCGACTCTTTATGACTGCCAGAACTTCCTGCACTTCCTCGTCGTCGAGCACGGACGCCCCGGCGTGGAGACTCCGTACCGGACTGTCCGGAGGTAATGCCCTTCTATTTGCCATCCCGATTTCTCCCCTTCATCATTCCGGCCAGACCGGCCTCAGAAAATCCCCGGTTTCACGCATCCAACCGGCGAGTCGGGTTCTCAGGTGGTCTCGCGCGGACCTGTGATTCGGGTCCTGCGCGAGATTCCGCATCTCGTGCGGGTCCGCGTTGCGATCGAATAGCTGATCCGCGTCGTGATGGTGATAGATGTATTTGCAGGAGTCCGTCACCACACCCCGGGTGTGGATCCCTCCTCGATTATACCCGTTGAACTCAACAAAAGCCTCGCCGGCTGTACGCACATGGGCATCCGCCAGGTCCGGCATCAGGCTCCTGCCCTGCACGCGGGCCATCGGCGGCAGATCCAGCAGGTCCAGAACCGTGGACGGCAGGTCCACGTGGGAACCGAACCCGCATCGATTGCCGGGTTCGATGCCCGGCGAGGATATCAGCAGCGGCAACTGGATGGATTCGGCGTAGAGCACGCCCTTCTGATAGAGGTTGTGTGCGCCGAGCATTTCTCCGTGGTCGCAGGTAAAGACAACCGTCGTATCGTCCGCACGCCCGCATGCCTCCAGGGCGTTCAGTACCGTGCCCACGCAGGAATCCAGAAACGCGACAAAACCCCAGTACGTGGCCGTTGCCAGCGCCCAGCGTTCCCAGGACCAGCCGCGCACGCACTGTGCGCCGGCCGCGTCTCGAACAGGCTCGGGAAGGGCATCCATGTTCTCGCCGAAGCTTGGCGGAGCCACCATCTCGTCTGGCGAAAACATGCTGTAATACGGTTCGGGAACCAATATGGGCGGGTGGGGACCGCCCAGAGAACACCAGGCGGCAAACGGACGGTCATTCGGCGCCGAACGGATGAATTCACTCACGTTTCGCGCGATCATCCTATCCGGATGCGTGTCAACCGGTTCCCGCCATCGCGCCGGCACCGGCGTGCTGACGGCCCAATCGTGCATCGCCCCGCTATCCGTAGGCGTGGATACAGGCGCCCTCTGGTCACCGTCTTTACCGCCCTGCGCAATCAGCATCCGCAGGTGGTCTTTGTATGGGAAGCCGCGCGGCGCGAAGTGGGCGTATTCCCGGGACCGGTCGTCCTCAGGATTCCGGTTGACATGCCAGATCCCCTCGTATCCGACGTGATAGCCGCGATCCATAAGCACATCGGTCAGCAACTGCTCTCCGGCGTTGAGTGTTTCGTACCCCGCACCGAATGCCGTCGCGCCGTGCGCGTGCGGCCATCTCCCGGTCAGCATGGACGGGCGCGTGGGCACGCACAGGGGGGTTGCGCAGTAAAACTCCTGGAATACCGCGCTACGCTGGGCCAGCCGATCCAGCCAGGGCGTCGGAATTCGCCCTCCGTAGGCGCCCAGCGTTTGTCGCTGAAGCTGATCGCAAAGAATCACAACGAGGTTTTTGGACCCGCTGCGGGACATTCTCACCACGTGTCAGTAGACCTGTTGAACACGATTCGACGAACTGCCGTTCCGGATTCTGGAAGTGAATCCGGTAATTCACGCGCACAACGCTACCGCGTATCGGCGGGGTCCGCCATCACGACGGAAACCGCGAGCCACCCCCCTACCGGGATGATATTCGAAACCAGCCGCGGGTGTTCCGCCACACGCCTGTTGTATTCCTGTATCCCTCGCCGGCCGTCGCCGGGTTCCAACGCTTCGTGTGCGTGGCCGTGACCGTTGGCGTTGTCGGCCACGATCAGGCCGCCGACTCTCGTATTTTCCAACGCAAAATTCAGATACGTCGGGTAGTTTTCCTTGTCGGCATCGATAAACACGAGATCGAACGGTCCGTCTCCGACAAGTTCCTCCATCAGCTCCGCACCTTTTCCGGTGCGAACTTCCGTCCGGTCCTCCAATCCCGCGGCGGCGAGGTTCGCGCGGGTCACGTCGGCGTGCTTCGGGTCCACCTCGAGGGATACGAAGCGCCCGTCTTCCGGCAGCGCGCGCGCCAGCCAGATCCCGGAATAGCCCGCCAGGGCGCCGAATTCCAGGATTTTCTTCGCCCCGATGGCTTTCGCCAGCAGATACAGTGTCTTGCCCGATTCCGGACTGATTGAGATTGGCGGGAGCCCCTGCCTTGCCGCACTGGGCATGACACCTCTCAACACGTCGTCTTCCCGCGCGAATACTTCCCGCCGATAGGTTTCCAGATCCGGATAGGTCGATTCCGCCATCTGGCTCTCCCCGGATTCACGCGTCCTCACAGAGAATTGGCCTCCGCCCTTCTCATGAAAGCGCCAAAGTCAACAACGCACCCTTCATCCGATGCCGCGCCGAGTCCCTCCACCAGGCCCACGGTAGGCAGATTCCGGTGTCCGCCGAAATCCGGTTCGACGCCCTCCGTCACGTACCGTTGAAACCCATCCAGCAGGACCTCCTCAGGCGCCGGGGCCTGGCCCAGTGAAATGACTTTGTCTTCGTCCGACCCCGGGGCGCGCAGGAGCAATCCGCTGTCGTTCAGTTCGAGGGCGCCGTCGTCCAGTTCCAACCTCAGGGCCGATCCGCCCTTGTGGGCCGCGAACGTGCAGAGGTAACCGCAGGTAGCCCCGCCCTCGAATTCGATCCATGCGTGGACGCCTGCACCGCCCTTATATGGACTCCACGGCGGATTGAAGCTGTGCCCCCACATACGTACGGGATCCGCGTCGAACAGGAAGCGGAGGGTGTCGAGATCGTGTATGCCTCGCTCCCAGAGGTAGGCGTGTTCGTCGTCACCCGAATGGTGAACGCGGGGTCTCCAGCCGTACTTGGTCATCAGGCCGAACACCGGACGTCCGTAGGTACCCTCCTTCACGAGACGGTTGATCGTGACGTGTGCAGCCGCGAATCTGGCATTCTGGCAGACGGCCACCCGAACGCCCATGTCGTCGGCTTCGCGGATCACTCTGCACGCGTCCGCCAGGCTCTTCGTGAACGGCTTTTCCACCAGAACGTGTTTCCCCGCACGGACTGCCTGCAGGCACTGTTCGGCGTGCAGCTGCGGAGGCGTAATAACAACCACGGCATCGGCTTCGACCCTTTCCATCGCTTCTTCAAGAGACCGGTAACATGCGGCGTCCGGCAACCCCGATTCCTCGCGGGCCGACCTCAAATTGCCTTCGTTCACATCGACGAGCGCTACGCTTTCGTAATCGGTTCGTTCCAGTACGCGACGAACAGGCCACCTCCCCCTGCCCCCGACACCCAGATGTATAAGACGTATTGCCATTCCGCCTCCTCGGAGGTTTGATTCGACGGCTTACCCCGATGGAACTTCCACTTCAGCACAATATAAGGAATCAACCGGCACGCCGCACAATATTCCTTCGCCCCGTCTTCGCTCTGACGTCAGCGGACTGTTAATCCGGTTGACATCGACGTCCGAATGCGCTAATAATTGGCAGGGAACCTCGTGTCCTGTGCCCAAATACCCCACCATTCGCCCGACGATTCAGGCAACTTGATTCGGGGACAGAACACTCGGGCTTTTCACCTGTGCCGACTCGGACGGAGGAAGGAAAACGAATGCTGGAAACCGTCGATCTTACGCGAAGGCTGAAAAAATCCAGGTATAAGGAGCTCATTCCGGATCTCGAACTGAAACTGGGCGATCTTCAGCGAAACGCCAGAAAGTGGAAGATCCCGATCGTGATCGTCTTCGAGGGCCTGGAGGCATCGGGCAAGGGAACCCATACCAACAAGCTTCTGCTGGCACTCGACCCCCGGGGTTTCAGCGTGTACCCGACCCATCCGGCCAACGAGGAAGAACGCAGAAAGCCCTTCCTCTGGCGTTTCTGGACGAAGATACCGGAGGGAGGGAGAATCGCGATTTTCGACCGATCCTGGTACGGACGCTTTATGGTGGAGCGAATGGACAAGACCATCACCGAACAGGACTGGATGCGGGCCTACGGCGAAATCAGATCTTTCGAGAAACAGCTCGTCGACGCGGGCGCTGTCATCGTCAAAATCTTCCTGCACATTTCCCAGGCCGAACAAAGGAAACGGTTCATGAAGCTTCAGAGCAGCCCGTCGACCGCCTGGCGAATCACGGACTATGACTGGCAGAAGCACGAGAACTACCCCGAATGCCTGTCGGTGGCCTCGGAAATGCTGAGAAAAACCCATTCGGAGTTTGCGCCCTGGACCGCGGTGGCGGCTGAGGAGTGGCGATCGGCAAATATCAAAATCTTCAAGACCGTGATTCACGCCGTTGACGGCCGAGTCCGTCAGCTGGAAAATGGCGACCCCGCCACACGGCCAAAGCCTCAGAAACTTGAAAAAACTCCGTCGGGCCTGCTGGACGGCGTGGATCTCTCGAAATCCATGAAAAAGTCCGACTACCGAAAAGCCCTGAAGAAGTACCAGGTCCGCATCAAGAACCTGGAACACGAGGTCCACCGCCGCCGCATCCCGGTCGTGCTCGTCTACGAAGGTTGGGACGCGGCGGGTAAAGGCGGAAACATCAAACGTCTCGTGCAGAATATGGACCCCAGAGGATATGAGGTTATTCCCGTTTCGGCGCCCAATGACACCGAGATGGAACACCACTATCTCTGGCGATTCTGGAACCGAATGCCCAAGACCGGGCACATCACCATCTTTGACCGCTCCTGGTACGGGAGGGTCCTGGTTGAACGAATCGAGGGATTCTGTTCGGAGTCGGAGTGGAAACGCGCCTACAGAGAAATCAACGAAATGGAAGAACACCTGACGAACTTTGGCGCCGTTATCCTCAAATTCTGGATGCACGTGGACAAAGACGAACAGCTCAACCGGTTCACGGATCGAAAAAAGCTCCCGCACAAGCGGTGGAAGCTGGGTGACGAGGACTGGAGAAACCGGGAGAAGTGGGATGAATACGAGGAAGCGGTCGAGGAAATGATCCATCGCACGAGCACACCCAACGCTCCCTGGGTGATTGTCGAATCCAACTCGAAGTATTACGCCAGAATCAAGGTGTTGAAAACCGTTACCCGAAAACTGGAGTCGCGCCTCGGCATCCGGCATTGAATCCCGGTTCTGTCGCGCGAGAGGAGAGTTGCGATGCAAGTCAAGGACATTGACATCACGTTCCTGGAGGTGCCCTTCACGCCGCACAGCAACGAACACCTCCAATATTGGCTGCCCCAATGGCGCATCATCCAGATATGCAGGCTCACGATGGACAACGGTGTTTCGGGGTTCGGCGAAACCGTTCACAACTATACGTGGGCGCAGGTGCCGGAACGGATCGAGAGCCGGATTCGAAAACGGCCCGCCGCGGAGTTGTTGTGGGACGACAGTCTCGGCGCCGGCGTGCAGATGGCGTTGTTCGACGCGGTTGGAAAGAACCTCGGTGTGCCTGTCTACCGATTGCTCGGTTCAAAGGTCCGGGACTGGTGCCCGATCTCGTGGTGGCACATGGACATGCCGCCCGAGGACTGGGCGGAAGAATGCCGCCAGGCCGTGAACGCCGGATACATGAGCGCCAAACTGAAAGCCCGTCCATGGTTCGATCTGCACGCATCCGTGAGAGCCGTACAGGAAGTGGTACCGGACGGGTTCCATCTCGACTTCGACTACAACGGTACGCTGGGCAATTCCGCAAACGCCGTGCCTCACTTGAAGGGACTCGAGGCCTACCCCGAAATTGCCATGGTGGAAACCCCGATTCCGCAGAACGACGTGGCCGGCAACCGCCAGATCCGTGCGCGTTTCAATCGGCCTCTCGCCATGCACTACGGAAGCCCGCCCGCGATTACCGCGCTGAAGGAGGACGTGACGGACGGCTTCGTGTTGTGCGCGGGCGCGTCGCAGCTGTTGAGGCAGGCCGCCGTATGCGACGAAGCCAACAAGCCCTTCTGGCTGCAGCTTGTCGGAACGGGCATAACCACGGCGTGGGCGGCGCACCTGGGCGCCGTTCTGCCGCAGGCGCGGTGGCCGGCTATCACGTGCATGAACATCTGGGAACACCCGTTGATCGACGCGCCTCACAATGTGCGCGGCGGATTCTACAGAGTGCCGGAAGCGCCGGGACTGGGCGTCAAAGTTGACGACGACGCATTAACTCGATACGCGGTCTCTCACGCCTGGTTGGATCCCCCGCGTCATCTCTACCGGTACGCCCGTGGCAATGGGGAAATTACGTACTATGCCTGCAACCGGCAGGATCTTCACCGGGTTTACGTGGAAGACGCGCAGCCGATATCCGAACCCGGCTCGATCCTGGAAATCGTTCCAGACAACGGAGGCGAGGCGTTTCGGCGCCGGTATGAGGCCGCCTCACGCAATCCGGTCAGAGAACGCGCCACGCCCTGACGATTCTGCTCTCACGTCCACCTTAATGATCAAGAGGGGCTTCCTTGAAGGAAGCCCCTCTTGATTCCACACCTGTCCTCGCCGGGTCAGTTGACAAAGGCGTCGTATATGGCTCGCACGGCCCGCTTGTAGTCGCCCTCTTCCACGCCCACGATGATGTTGATTTCAGACGCGCCCTGGTCGATCACACGGACGTTGACATTTGCGTTTGCAAGCGCGCTGAACAAACAGGCAGCAATACCGATGCGGTGCGACATGCCTTCTCCAACGGTTGCGATGAGCGCCAATCCCGGCAACAGTTCAACTCGGTCGGGCTGCAGGATCCGTCGAATGTCGTCGACGAGCCTCTCGCCTTTTTCACCCAGTTGATCATCACGCATGATAACCGACATCGTATCGATGCCGGACGGTGTGTGCTCGTAACTGATGTCGTGCGACGCCACCACCTCCAGCACCTGCCGGCCAAAGCCCTTCTGCTGGTTCATCATTGCCTTTTCGATAAACAACATCGTAAATGCCGGCTGTCCGGCGACACCGGCGATGAGTTCGTCGGTCAGTTCCCTGCGAGCGAGTATGCGGGTCCCTGGATCCTGAGGTCTGTTCGTATTGCGAATGTGGACGGGAATCCCGGCCGAGCGTACCGGAAACATGGCCTCGTCGTGGAAAACCGACGCCCCCATATACGCCAGTTCCCTTACTTCGCGATACGTGATTTCACGAACCGGTCGCGCGTTCTTCACCAGGCCCGGATCGGCCATCAGCAGCCCGGATACGTCGGTCCAGTTCTCGTAGACCTCGGCGTCGACGGCCCGCGCCACAATTGCACCCGTGATATCGGAACCACCCCGGGAGAACGTCTTTACCGCACCGCCCGGATCGCTGCCGTAGAACCCGGGCACGACGAATATCCCGTCGCCGTCGACCCGGTCCGCGAGGAGGCTGTAGCTGGCGGCGTCCAGTTCACCCCCTGGACGAAAACGGATAGCGTCCGCGGCGTCGATGAAGCTTGCGCCCAGATAATCGGCCATGACGCGACCGCAAAGATACTCTCCCCTCGAAGCGACAAAATCCCGCGATGCCCCGTTTTCGATATCCGTTTTCAACCTGTCGAGCAGCCGGCCGATATCGAGCGGGACTCCCAGTTTCGTCGCCAGTTCTTCATATCGGGAACGCACCATTGCGTATGGCTCGGAAAAATCGAGATTCTGTCTGGCCAGTTCGTGGCACAGGTAGAGCAGGTCGGTGATTTTTGTATCCGCGTCGTTGCGCTTTCCCGGCGCTGACGGCACAATAAAGCGCCGGCGCGCATCGGATTCGATGATACGCTTAACCTGCGCCACCTGCCGGTCGTCGGCCAGGGAACTCCCGCCGAATTTACACACGACCGCTCCCATACCCGTGGTTCCACCTCCGTTTCACACCCGATCCGGTTCCGGCCTGTTGCGTTTCCGGCCCGGTTGCGGGCACCCGCATTTTCCGATTGAAACCTGCCGGCATCGTATGCGTCAGGCAGGATTACGCTTCTGAATCAGGCGAAGTTCCTTGAGCAATTCCTTTACGGACGTGAGTTCCGGATCGATGCGGAGCGCTTCGTTCAACGCGTCGATCGCCTTCTGCAGGGCCGACGCATCATTGCGACGATCGGACAATCGCCAGAAACACAGGCCGATTACGTGATGCGCCCTGGCCTGGTCGTCCTTTTCAAGGTACTGATAGGCCAGGGCTTTCCTCGCCAGGTCGATGCCTTCCTCGTAGCGGGCGGCCCGGAACGTGTAATACGCCGCGAATACCCTTGCATGTGCGATCGCGTCGTCGCCGACGGCATATTCCAGTCCGCGACTCACAATCCGAAGCGCTTCGGGATAACGCCTGACACCCTCCAGCATGCGCGCCACATCGGTGGCCTGCAGGCACAATCTGTCTTTCCAGGCTTTATCCTCTTCAGTCGGACGAAACTCGTATTTCGACCAGAGACTGTCCTGCCGTTCCCATGCGAAAAGCACGCCCCGTATCAATTCGGGACGGCCCGTCATGGCGCCGGATCTGGCCGCCAGGTACGTGTTGTTGTAAAAGTGCCGGCCCAGTGCCCGGACAACCGGCGGGTATCCCGGCGCGACAGAATCCACGCGCGAATAAACAGCGATCCATTCGCCGGCGTCAATAGAATCCGATCCCGCCAGCAGGGCCTGGGCCTTCACAAGCTGCTCGTGCCGTTCGGCGGCTCTCTCTCCAGACGGCGTCTCTCCGAATTCTTCGGCGATCCCGGCGTATTGCGCGATTGTTCGAGGAAGGTCTTCGACCCGCTCTTCCAGGTCTCGAAAAACCACATAATACAGCCGTTCCGCCTTCTTCGCCCTTCGCGCCGCCTCGTTGTCGCATCCAGCGAAAAAGGCCAGACAAAGGAATAGGAGAATTGCTTTGTGCATTTCGAATCGCTCCCCGAGTGTAACTTTTCTCGCGCAATCATCGCGCGGTTTCACGATCGTTACGCCCCTACTTCGCGTCCCGGCGTACGCGGTGTCGGAGCCTGAACGGTTCGACGCTACTCGATGTCCGCGCGAATCGGCATCTCCGGCCTGCCCTTTCGGCTGATCTTGTCGATCAGCCTCCGATTGAACTCGCGCGCGGTATGATACCCTTGAATCTTGAGTTGATAATTCAGCGCGATGGCCTCCGCGATGACCGTGATATTCTTGCCCGGATATATCGGCACGGTCACCTGAGGAATCTCGACGTCCAGAATCGACACCCAGTCCTCCTCCAGCCCTACCCGCTCGTAGGACTCGGTCTCGTCCCATTCCACGAGTTGAACGACGACCTCAACCCGTTTCTGGATCCGAAACGCGCCGATACCGAACATGTGCCGGACGTTCAGAATTCCCAGACCGCGGACTTCCATATGGTCCCGAAGCGTATCGCCGCAAGTCCCAACCAGAATACCCTGGAGCTTTCTGGATACCAGCACGATGTCGTCTGCAACCAGCCGGTGTCCGCGCTCGACGAGATCCAATGCGATTTCACTCTTCCCGATCCCGCTTCGACCGGTAAAGAGAAGACCGATTCCGTAAACATCCACGAGAGACCCGTGGATGGCGGTCCGGGGCGCGAACACGTCGTCCAGATAGAATGAGAAGAGATGAGAAAACTTCGTGGTCGAGAACGGTGTGACCATCAGCGGAATGCCCCGTTGTCCCGCAAGTTCCAATAGGGTCTCGGGTACCTCGTTTCCGTCGGTAACCACCACGCAGGGAATGTCGAACTGAAAAACGGTTTCGAGCACCGTACGCAGTCTGCGGGCAGAAAGGCCGTCGACGTATAGCATCTCGGAGTTGCCGAGTACTTGCGCGCGGTCAAAAGTGAACAGTCCTACAAATCCCGCCAGGACCAGACCGGGCCTGTGCACGTCGCTGGACGTCAGTTTCCTGTCCGTGTTTTCGTGGCCGGCGATCAACTTCAGAGCCAGCTTCTCGCCGAATTGTTCAAGGACTTGCGCGATTGATATTTCCTGCACACGGTGCTCCGGGATCCGGCAATGGCGCAAGCCTGAAGATGAGGATCTGGCGACAGATTCCGGATGACCGGGACGCCATTCGCCACCCCGCGGACCAACGCACATAACCTTTGGATTCATAGGTTTTTGCAGGCGTCGGAATATAGGCCAAAACACCAACCCTGTCAAGGAGATGGACCCCATCGAGACGGGACTTCGAGCTTGACTTGACGGGGCCGGGAAGCTATACTCCGTGCACGTTCCGATCCCAAGTCACAATGGCAGACCCGAGTACGGGTGGAACCCATGCAATTCATCGCCAGCTTCTACGTCATCTACGCAATCTGCCTGATCTGCCGAAACCTGTTCGTACGGCGTAAACTTGCCGCGCCTCTCGACAGTCTGCGAACGAGCCACCTGCATTTTGTTCCGATCGGGTTGGCCGTTGGCTTTATCCTTTCCATGGAGAACGACCTCGCGGCAATCGTTGGAGATATCAAGGAAGGGCTGCTGGGCGTCATACTGGTCTGGTTCGGCATCGTCACCGGGCTCCGGTTCGACTTTCGCCGCCTGGGACGACGCGCATCGCGTCTTCATGTACTTGAAGGTCTGCAGGTCCTGGGAACCGCCGCCCTTGTCTTTTTTCTGGCCCTGTTATGGAGGCCGGTGCTGCGTTACCAGATGGGCATCGCGGCCGAACCCGCCCTTGTCGCGTTGCTGCTGGCCACGCTGGCAACCACGTTGCGTATGCCGGATCGGGTTTTTTACGTCCGATCCGATCTTTCAACGCCCCACGTCGAAAATGCACCCGCGGGACCGCTGATTACCAATGCGGCGGGAATGACGCTGCTTACGGTTCTTTACCCCTATTGTGCGGGCGGAACCGTTCTGGAACTGGGTCCGCTCATGCTGGTCAGCACCGGCAGCTTCTGGGCGCTGTATGCGTGCGTGGGTGTTCTTCTCGGCCTTTTGCTTACCCTTATATTCAGCACCTTCGAGGACGATGTCCTCTGCGCAATTATCGCGACGGGCACCGTCGCTACGGTCGGCGGTCTGTGTGCAGGCAAGGCGATTCCGGGTGTTGTCGTGGGATTCATCTCCGGCGTATGGTTTATCAATACGACCACCCGTCGGCGGGACGCGCTGGAAATCCTCGAAAAGACCACGGGCATCCTGCAGCCGGTCTTTTTTCTTGTTATGGGGTCCCTTCTTGTAACACAGAACCTCACCGTGTTACGATTGACCGCTTTCACGCTTCTGTTTCTCGTTGCCAGAAGCCTGGCGAGGGGAATCAGCCTGGCGGTTGCCGCCCGCGTGACCCGCTGCCCCGTTTCGCTGACCGATATTATCGGTTCCGCGCTCAGGCCCCTCGGTACGTTGTCTGTCGCGCTGGCAGCGCAGCTGCTCCTGCTGGATTCCGGGCCCAACCTCTATGCCCTCACCGCTGTTGTCATGATTGCGGCCGCGATCGGTCAGGTGATCCCGTTACCGAAACCTCGAGACGCTGCCGGCTGAGGCGAAACGCAGGGAATGCATCGAATGAGGCGGTTCCTTATCTGCGCCATTGTATGTGCGGTTGTCTGGGGAGCCCAGCACCATTTTCCGGAAGCGATTCCACCCGTGGCGTACGTCGGTCTCATGCTGGTGGTACCGATGACCCTGGCAAACGCGTTGACAGGGTCTCGCGTTCCCGCCCACGTTATCCCTCTCTTACTGGGATTTCTGGCCAGCGGTTCAGGACTTCGGCACGCGGGAGCATTCATTGCCGCCGCACCGTTTGCGGAACTCGCGCAGGCGTGGGTCGGGCTGTACCTGGGCGCCTGTTTTTCGTATCATCGGATCCTCAGCAAGAATCTTGGTGCAGCCACCCTGCTCTCCCTGGGCGCGACATCTGTCCCGGCCGCGCTGGCGTTATTTCTGTTCCTGGAACTCTCTGCCGTCCAGGCAATCCGTCTCGGTCTGCTTGCCGCGATGTCCGGACCGATATTCACGCTCATTTCTCAACCGGACCGGCGTGAGGCCCTGTCCTTCTCGCTTCTGGTTACGATGTTGGGTCTCTCATGCTGGTTCGTGACCGACCTCATCGTGAGCACGCCCGACCTGTACAGGGTCATTCCGTCGATATTGGTGTGGATGGTGGGCGTGGAACTCATCGCGAGGATAGCGCATACAGTCAGAACCGGACAGGGCGGTCAGGTTCTGTTCGGCGCGATTGTGGCGACACTCTTCGTCTGTGCGCAGGTGATGCATATTTCACCGCTGTTCCTGGCGCTCGTGACCGGTGCGGGGGTTACCGCCCGGTCCGGGAGGTCGGGGCAATCCCTGCGGGCGATGGAACCGCTGGCGGTTCCGCTCTCACATATCGTACTCGTGTATTTTGCGGCCGGCCTCGACCTTTCCGGCCTTCTGGGACTATCCGCGCTCCATTGGAAGATTCTGGTCATCTATGCAGCCGCCATGCTCTTCGGTAAGACCGCCGGTGGTCTCACCGCCGCACGTTACGCAGGTCTATTCCTCAGGGACTGGTCGCAGACGCTTCCTCAGGGGGTCGTCGTCTTCATACTTCTGCCCGAAGTGTTCCCGCCGGGGTCGGAGCAGGCCATTGGCGACGGGCTGACTGCCGGCGTGGTCCTTACGTGCGGCATCGTCATCCCGCTGCTGGCGGCTCCCGTTCTTTTCATGTCCGATCGCATGGATCGCCGGCGCGTTCCGAAACCCATGGGGCTGGAAGAAAAGAAGCCATCCGCAAGCGGGATGGCCAATACTCCATAGAACGCAGAATCGACCTGCTGAGGGCAGGACGCTAATTCAGCCAGCCGGACACGGAGAACGTCTGCATGACAAAACGCTCCGAAGCCCCGTGTCGGGTCACGTCACCCCGCCTGCCGAATTCAATGACGTAACGAAAACTGCCGGCGCTGCGAGTCTCGAACGGCAATGCAATTCCCAGACTGACGCCCGTCTCTCCAATCTGCGAGTCTCCGACGGTCTTGAAATAGAGCGACCGGTAGTAGGCTCCTGCGGTGAGTTCGACCCGTCGACGGGTACTACGGGGATCGGGGTCGCCGGTTCTGTACAGGACACCGCCCGCCAGGTCGGTGGTATTGTAGCGGCCCGCTCCCGTTTTTTCCCAGAATGCCCGCTCGAAGTCGAGCGCGGCCAGCCAGCGGGAACCCTCGCGATATGCCAGCCCCGCACCAAGACTCGCCGGCATTTTTATATCCAGTTCCGAACGCGTCTCCTCTTCGAATCCTATTTCCGCGAAGAAGTTCCGCAAAATGCGAGTCTGGGTGACGGTCGATGCCACCCGGAACGAGGCCCCGAGGAACCACTTTCCGTCCAGGGTATATACGGCGCCGAGCGTGGGTTGCGCGCCACTGTGTGTGCGTACGTACCGATCCTCGCTGTTCAGGAATTCCGGAATCTGCCGATTGTTGGCATCTATCAGGAAAGACCCCGCCGACCCGTCCGGCCCGCGAAGACCGAAATCCTTCGTCCATGTTTCCGTGATGGTTCCGATGGATATGACACTCAGGTTTCCGCCCAGGAGAAAGCCGCCCCACCGTTGTGCGAGTCCGAATGTAAACGCCTGAATGCCACCGGTTGCACTGACCCGCAGTGTGTAGGGAACTGATGTGGTGCTGTCGAGTTTGACGAGGTCGAAGTCGAGGTCGGTCAACGGCTCCAGGCCCACGCCAAGGACTGTACCGTCCAGGACGGGTAAGACGACCTGAAATGCCCCGATATCGCCCTCCGAAACCACGTGCCGACTGCGCCCGTCATTCAGAGAGCGGCGCTGTACAAAGAAGCGACTCTGCAGGCCGGCGCGCGAAAATGCGGCCATAAGCGCGGGATTTGCCGAACTGAAATTCTGGCTGTCGGCAAGCGCACGGCCGGCGCCCCCCATGCCCCTCGCTCGCACGTCGACACGACGTTCGGAATCTCCCACGCCATTGAAGGAGAAAATCGATTTCGCAGAGGGCGAATCCACCCAGGCGCTGATAACAAGAAAGCCGAACGTTGTCGCTGAAATTCTGCTGAAACGTTTCACATTCTTCCTCGCAATAGACGATGCTATGGATCGGGGGGCGTTGAGTATATCACCTTCAACATGGGCTCATGGAACACGACCCAATTGACATTCCAGTTCCGGCGGTCGGTAATCGGAGTGCTCAACGCGAGTCCGAGATTACGCGTCGTCCCGGAGAGCCAGCCCTGAACGAGGGTCTGGTCCATGGCGTAAGACGCCTTCTGTGCGTCGAATTGCCACGAATTGACGACGGAGAACGTTGTGTCCCCTGTGGCGGAGTCGAGGTTGATCCGTTCGACAGAAAAAGTAAACGTCTCGAACATCGATTGCGACCGGTCGTAGTTCAACCGCAACTCCGAAGACGTTACCGTTGCGCCCCGCGGAATGCTGTCGGGAAGATCGAAGCGGAATACCGGGCTTAGCCTTACAGTCGTAGAAAGGACCAGCATCCCCGGCTCGGGTCCGTCCCTCGCGGGCCAGTACGTATCCTCCGACACATCCGCCACATACGTGTGTGTGTTGCCGCCCGTCGAGTACGTTACACTCAGTTCCGGCAGCCGGTCGGCATTTTCAGGCAGGGCGTCGTCCCGGGAGACCAGACTCGTAAAAAACCGTGAGCCCGCGGCGGGCTGCAGCAGCAGATCGATCGACGCGGCCTCCGGATTCTCAAGCATTTCGGACGTGAAGTACTCGGGCGGCAGGTCGATCTCGATCAGACTATCGCCCGGAGACGAGACGGCCGCCCCGTTAATCGGGGATGACGCAATCGTCACAGCGGTGTGATTGACCGTATCGGCAAACGCGTCCAGCTCATCCCACGCCTCTTCCGGACGGAGTACCTGCAGTTCCTCGACACCTCTCGTGAGCTCACGCTTCCAGATTCGCAACCGGACGGAGCGAACGTCCGGCGGCGCGGCGCCGGCAGACGCCGAGACCAGGGAATCCGGATCCAGGCTGACCCTTATCAGAGACCTGAGCACGATACCGCCCATCCGGCCGACCATCAGCGTGTCGCTCTCACCGAACGCACGACTGAACGTACCCTCGAACCGCGTCGAGCCGCCCCGGGACGGCAGCAGCGGAAGCTCCACGACCCTGCCCTGCCCGCGGGCAACCAGATCCGAACCGACCGGATTCTCCTGTCTGTCGCCGCAGCCCGGTAACAGCGCCCCAATCAGCATGATCGTCAAAAGTTGCCGGCGACACATGCGCGCGCACCTCGCGATTTCGCCCTTCCTGGTTATCGTCGTTTTCCTCATCCTGTAACGCTCGATGCGGGAATTCGTTCCTGCGCGTCGGGATTCAATGGACCCGCTCTATCAAGATGTCGGCCTGCTGTTCACCCGCGGCAATCGGATTCTTCGCGCACGCACCCTCCATATCGCCGGGCTGCGGGCCTACGAAACCGTCCCGGTCGATTTTGGCCACCATGTACATTTCGGGAATCTCCGCCAGTACGATTCCGTCGCCGAACATTCGCGCCACGTCGGACTGGGTGAGGGTGTATTCGTACGGAAGCGCGGGCATCGGAATCCGCTTGAGGGCATACGGCGGGCCTCCGTCGGGGCGCTCGCGCGCGATGATAAACAGATAGGCCCCGGCCGGTATGTCGCGCCGCAGCTCCCGCTTGATCCGAACTGTTCCCCGAACCGTCTTTCCGCCGGGTTCTTTGGATGGCGCACGGGCCGTCGCTACGGGAGGATGCCCCGCCGGCAGGGCCGGCCGCCGCGGTTTCGGCGACGGATGCGCACCTTCCTCGTAGTGCTGATCGCAAGCGCAGATAAACAGAAACCCTGCCAGAATTACCAGGATACGATTGATAGGCATCATACGTCCACGTCGGGCAAAAAAACGGGCCGGACTTGCAAAAGCCGGACCGGAGACACCCAATGCAAACATGGCGTTAACGGGCGTGCGCCCCTGCGAAGATTTCCTCTTCCGTCATCGTCAGAAGCGCCGGTTCGTCATCGGTGACCGCCACGACATGTTCGAAATGCGCTGAAGGCAAATTGTCTCTGGCAGACGCCGTCCATCCGTCGTCGGCGAGTACGACATCGGGTCTTCCAAGGTTGACCATCGGTTCAACCGCTATGACGATTCCCCGCCGCAGGCGCGGATTTTTTTCCAGTGGCACGTAGTTCGGCACCGCGGGGTCTTCGTGAAGGCTGCGTCCGATCCCGTGCCCGACGAACTGGCGCACCACAGAAAATCCGTGTGCCTCCACCCACTGCTGGATGGAGCCGCAAACGTCCTCGAGGCGGCCGCCCTCCCGTGCGCCTTCGATACCTTTAAAAAGAGATTCCCGCGTTACCCTTATCAACTTCCGGATTTCCGGTGTCACGTCGCCTATGGCATACGATATCGCCTGGTCTCCGTAATATCCCATCAGTCTGGCGCCGATGTCGATGCTGACAAGGTCGCCTTCCCGAATTTCCCGCTCTCCGGGTATCCCATGTACAACTTGCTCATTGATGGAGATACAGGTGGCCGCAGGATAACCGTGGTATCCTTTAAAGGCCGGAGATGCGCCGTGATCGCGAATCAATTCCTCCGCGACACGGTCCAGACTCGACGTAGGGACTCCTGGTCGAATCCATTCCCTCAGGGCCCGATGCGCAAGCCCGACAATCCGGCAGGCGTCGCGAATTTTCTTCAGTTCCCTTTTCGAGCGGAGCGCGATCAATCTCTCACCTGTAGCCGATGTAGACGCGGGTAGGGTGCCGAAGGTTCTAATTTAACAAAAAGTAATATAAAAACAAGCACTAAGAAGCTGTCTTGAATTCCCCGGCGGTCTTCGCGCGGCGATCACGGCAGGCCGAAATAAATCGCAAAAATGAGGAAGTCCTGAAAGTCGACGAAACCGGTGCCATCCAGATCGTGAATCGGGCTCTCCGTGCCGAATGCTCCTGCGAAAGCAATGAAGTCGGCGAAATTTACTGCGCCGTCTTTGTTGAAATCCCCTTTTAACGTCTTGACGATGGTCCATTTGCGTTCCGCCGACTCCTGTCCGGCGGAGACGACGACAGCGACCTCGTCGTCCGCTTCGGTAGCGGGAACCGAGATCAGGAGCGACGGACCCGTCTCTTCCACGGGAACGCCGTCTACAGACCAGGCGTAACG
This sequence comes from Candidatus Latescibacterota bacterium, assembly GCA_965203805.1. Lineage (GTDB taxonomy): Bacteria > Latescibacterota > UBA2968 > UBA2968 > JAAXHE01. The sequence continues at coordinate 951,024 of OZ241917.1, forward strand.
CAGTACATCACCGTCCGGGTCCTGCGCCGTCACGGAAAACCGGAGCCTCTCCCCCGGCGCGCCCAATACGAGCCTGCGAGCCGGATCCGTGTCGAGAATCCTGGGCGGACGATCGACATTCGTCACGTGAACGTTCACGCCGACGCGTACCTGGTTGATGCCGTCGCTGACCTGGAATCGAATCTCGTAAGTCCGGTCGCCCTGATCGTATCGAGGCGTCCATGTGAAGCGGTTTTCATCCAACCTCGCCCCTGCCGGGAGATTCTCGGCCGTAAATTCAAGATCATCGCCTTCTTCGTCTTCTGCATTGATGAGTATTGCCAGGGGCCGCCCTTCCGCAATGGTGGTATCGGCAATTCCGGAGATCACAGGGGGCAGATTGCCCGTTGCGGTCTGGCCGAAGACCACCCAGGCGACGGAGGGCGGTGCGCCCGCCGCGGTGGCGGATACCTCCACAACTGTGGTTCCTCTCCCGGTGGCTGCAATTTCGATCGAGTCCACCTCCGTCGTAAAGGATGAGAGATCGTCCTGCCCGGGCACCGTCAACGTCCTATCGCCGCTTGTGCGCCTGACGGCCCAGGTTACCCCCGCACCCGCGGCTCCGCGGGCGCCCACGTTCACCCGGTCTGCGTCCGCCGGCAGGCGGGCGAACGGAACCCCGAAACCACCTGCGGTAAGCCTCAGCGGCCCTGTTTTTCCATCAGTCGATTCGACTTTTGAAATCGTGTAGTCGTACACGAAATCCTGCCCGTCCAGTGCGTCTGAGATCGGTAGAAATACGATATTGTCGTATTGTCCGGCGTCCGGGATCTCCAGCGTTGTGCCCACAGGGCGCAACAGGCCGACCCCGTCGGTATCGATCAGCATTGCCCAGAACTGCCAGCTTCCCTCGCCGGCCAGATCAAAATCGGCCCGAAGGCCGCCCCGCAGACCCTTTGTCAAAACCTGAACGTACTCCGATGCCAGATGGTCGACCGTTCCGGAACCGGATGCCTGGTCGCTCACTGTCAGCGCGACGGTTCTGACCGCCGCCGCGGGCTGATAGAATACTCCCTCTTCGTAAAAACCTTCACGGAAGCGTGTTCCGGTGAAATAGTTGGATATCACGTAACCCGCCAGCGTTTCCGAAAAGCCCCCGGCAGGCATTACCGGATCCAGCGTCCTGATATCGTACACCGTGGAGTTCCGCTTGCCCAGCCCCTCCCATGTCTGCCTGACGGTTCTTCTTCCGAAAGTCTGATCCAGGTAATGCACGTACACACAGGCGCCATACTGATGCCCGTCCGCCAGGCTGGGCTGCCAGTCCAGGGAAACGGCCGGAGACTCCAGAACGAAGCGGGTGTACTGGAAATAGTCGTTCACGTCGTCGTAGGCCACGTCTTCCATCCAGGTTGCCGTCGCCTCGTGCCACCACGACAGTTTTCGTGCGTTGTAGGCGAACTGTACAGCGTGGAAGAACTCGTGCGCCACGGTGACATGGAGTCCGTCCAGCCCGCGAGTCGCATAGATCCTGTCCGTGTAGTTGTTGTCGACGGTCAGATAGGCCGCGGTCACGGAATCGGGCAGTTTTTCGGGCCAGGTCTGCCCGTATACACCCCGGGTTCCCAACTGCTGAATATAGACGTCGAAGCGTCCGTCGCCGTCATCGAGTGGAACGCGGTACCCCAGATGGTCGATCTGAAGCGCCCAGGTGGCATCGAACGTGGCCGCCACCTCCTGCACATAGTCCGGAACCCCGTTTCCGTCGGCGTCGACCGGCGCCACGGCATGCTGCCCCCTCGTGTCGTAGTGGACGAGGAAACGGCCGCCCGGAGAGACGATGCTGTCCGTCATTGAGGGCCTTTGAAACACGTGAGCGAACGCCTGCTGTGTGTTTTTGCTCAGCCTGGGCCACTGGGTGGCCAGGGCCATGATTACGGGTGTTCCGCAGATCGCACGGTTATGAAAGTAGGGGCTGTCCATCGGCAGCAGATCGGGCCGGAAAACCGCGGCCGACCGGTTGAAGAGTTCGACTTCCAGATCACGCGGCAGCGGAGACAGATCGGGCGGCGTCTCGGCAGTTGCCTCGACCCCGCCCATCAGGATTAAAACCAGGAAGACGCGAGTTGACCGGTTCATCGTATATACGACCCTCTGCGTGGCAGGATTCGGACGCATGACGACGCATCATATGCGTCCCATCGGCGGCGTCACGTACCCTGTTCCGTGACGGTAACGTAGATGCTGTCCGACACGTTGACGCCCACCACGTGCTGAACGTCCCCTTCCAATGCGATGGTCATTGGGCCGTTAAACGGCGCCCTTTCCTTAACTATTAGCGTCACGCCCGGCCGCAACCCCAACGCGCCCAGGTACCTGAGCATTTCCGGACTCTGGTCGTTCACCTGGACGATCACGACCGTTTCGCCGGCCTCCACCTGGGTCAGAGGCACACAATCCGTACTCTCTATGTTTCCATCTTTCGTTGGAATCGGCGCACCGTGAGGGTCGGTGGTGGGATGCCCCAACACGCGGTCGATCTTGTCCTCGAACTCTTCCGAAATCACATGTTCGAGTCTGTCTGCCTCTGCGTCGACTTCATCCCAGTCGTAGCCCAGTGCGTCGGCGAGGTACAGTTCCAGCAGTCGGTGATGCCTCAAGACTTCCAGGGCAACGGCTTCTCCCGCCGGTGTGAGTTCGACCCCCTGATAGGGCCTGTGCTGAACCAGGTTCATTTCCGCGAGCTTTTTAATCATATTCGTCGCGGAGGCCGCCGCCACCTCCATTCGTTCCGCAACCAGCGACGTGTTCACGGAGGACCGGGGCTCATGCCCGTACTGCAGTTTGTATATGGATTTCAGATAGTCCTGCGCGGCCTGACTGAGCATTTGTTCCCTTTATCAGGTACTCTCGCGGTAAAAGCGAAATTCCGGTGGCGTCATCGGCAAATCTCTCGGAGAACCCCATTCCTGATGAGCAGCCGATCCAGTGTTCTGAACGGTCCTTATCCGGACACGAGCCGCCAGATCTGCGCCACGAGAAAACAAAACAGGAAACCCATTCCAACCGGGAGAAGCGATGCGATTGACGTCCACTTTGCGCTTCTCGTTTCCTTCCAGATCGTGTAGATGGTGGTTGAACAGGGATTGTGCACGAGACTGAACAGCATCAGATTGACGGCCGTGAGCAGAGTCCACCCGCCTGACGCGAAAATACCTGCGACCGCCGCGTTGGAGTCCAGTTCAAACATCACGCCCGCGCCGTCACCCAGCCCGGTCAACTTCGCGCTCAGAACCGTCAACATCAATATGGTGGGAATCACGATTTCGTTCGCCGGGACAGCAATGACGTAGGCCAGCAAAATGACGCCGTTCAGCCCGATAAGCAGACCAAATGGCTGGCTCCAGTTGATAAAATGCTCCGCGAGGCTGAACCCGCCCACAAGAATATTGGAACTCAGCCAGATGGCAGCGCCGGCGGGAATCGCAAAGATCACGGCGCGCCACAGTACAATAAGCGTTCTGTCGATGATGGACGTATAAACGGTCTGTAACACGCGGGGCGGCCGATACGGAGGGAGTTCCAGGCTGAACGCGGATGCTTCTCCCCGAAGGACGGACCGGGAAAGCCCCCACGAAACGACAAACGAGAGCAGCACGCCAAGCACCGCGACACCCACAACCGCTCCGGCCGAAACCAGTCCCGCGAAGTGAGCCGGCGCCAGTCCGCCGATAAAAATCGTGGCAACCAGGATCTGCGTGGGCCAACGTCCATTGCAGAGAGAGAAATTGTTGGTTATGATTGCAATCAGGCGTTCTCTGGGACTGTCTATAACCCGGGTGGAAACGATCGCCGCCGCATTGCAGCCGAATCCCATACTCATTGTCAACGCCTGCTTGCCGTGCGCGCCGGCTCTCTTGAACCACCCATCAAGATTGAACGCGACCCGGGGCAGATAGCCGAAGTCTTCCAGAAGCGTAAACAGTGGAAAGAAAATCGCCATGGGCGGCAACATCACGCTGACGACCCACGCCATGGCCAGATACATGCCGTCCACCAGAAGGCCATCGAGCCACCACGGCATTCCGATGGCCGCCGCCATCGATTTCAACGTCGGGTGAAGGGTGTCGATCAGGAGACCCGCCAGCATCGCGGAGGGCACGTTCGCGCCCTCGATGGTCAGCCAGAAAACCAGCGTCAGGATGCCCAGCATAATGGGGAAGCCCAGCCAGCGGCTGGTGACCAGTCGGTCGATTGTCCGGTCCAGGTCGAACCGGGCGGCATCTCCGGTTCGGGTGACGGCGCGATCGGCAATCTGGGCTGCGTTCGCATAGATCGTTTCCATCAAGGAATCGTGGAAGTTCGACCCCACTTCCCATCGCAGCTTCGCGGCCAATCGAAGCAACCTCTCGGGGCGCCGATCCGGGGTTGGCACACTCACGCCGTCACCTCTTCTTCCTGCCCTGGAATTCGGTCCAGGCCGCCCAATTCACCGGAACACACGGCTTCTGTAATCCGCGCGTCGCCTTCGAGAAGGCGCAGCGCCACCCACCGGGCATTCGGTACGTTGGGGAATTCTTCCTGCAGTTGCGCCACGAGTTTGCCAACGGCCTTCTTCAGCCCCGGGGGCTCGTGACGGATGCGTTGCGGCCTGCAGGCCGTTCGTCCTGTCGCCACGTCGCTCAAGACCCGCGTCAGTTCGGAAATGCCCTCGCCACGGCGGGCCGCTGCAGGTACCACGGGAACCCCCAGGTCTCGAGCCAGCCGTCGATCGTCCACGGAGAGTCCCTGACGACTGGCCTCGTCCATCAGATTCAGGCAGACCACCGCCCGATCGGTAATTTCCAGTACCTGCAGGACGAGGTTCAGATTCCGCTCCAGACGCACGGCGTCCACCACCACGACCGTGACGTCCGGTCGTCCGAAAAGAATAAAATCCCGCGCCACTTCCTCGTCGAGACTGGTGGACAGCAGCGAGTAAGTTCCGGGAAGGTCCACGATTTTGTACCGGTGGCCGTCTAAAGCGAATCCGCCTTCCGCCCGGACCACCGTCTTCCCGGGCCAGTTACCGGTATGCTGCCGAAGTCCGGTCAGGGCATTGAATACCGTGCTCTTCCCCGTATTCGGATTTCCCGCCAGAGCAACTACAAAATCCCAATTCGCCATATTCACGCCGAGCTTGGTCAGATTGCCCGAATGATGGGCAGGGCATACGTCACAGCTTCCGGCAGGCAATTTTGTTTCCATGGCAAACGCCTCCGCTCATTTCTATATCGTTCGGGAGCAGAAGATAACGACTCCTCATTCCCCGAGCTGAACCTGAATCTGTACCTGATTTGCCTGTTCCTTTCGAAGTGCAATGGTGGAGCCGCGTATCCGATATGCGGTCGGATCCCCCGAAGGGCTGAGCATTTCCACCTCGATCCGGGTTCCCGGAAGGATTCCGAGATCCATCAACCGACGGCGTTCCAGACCGCGGCATGACCTGGAGAGTTGCACGACACGGCCGACTTCGCCCCGTTTAAGGCCGGACAGCAGATCGTCGGACGACGCGCCTTCCGCCGCGTCGGACACCGCGGTGACTGAAATATGGTCGGCCAGCAGAGGGGCCAGTACATGTTCCTCGCCGTCGGCCCAGAACCGTACGCGTTGAGGAAGGACCTCGATCAGCTCGATACGCATCCCCACGTGCAGACCCTCCGCCGCCAGTTGGGCATAGACGGGTTCCGGCTCGTCTTCAATGTGTACGATCATCGCGGCAACGCCGACGGGGTGTTCCGTCAGGTGCGTGCCGCGCCTGGGCGCAATATCTCCGGCTTCGGTCGGGATCGGGTCCCCGTGCGGGTCGTACGTAGGATACCCCATCTGCCGGTCCAGCCGTTCCACCTCATCGGAAGACATATCGTGCTCCCGGCGTTCCGCTTCGCTGTGCCACTCCGCCTCCGCCACCCCTGTCCGTTCCGCCAGATAGTGCTCCCAGAGCCGGTGAAACCGCAAGATGCGGAGTGCATAATCCCGCCCCTGCGTCGTAAGCCTGACACTGCCACCGTCGGTAGCGGCCAGACCCAGCGCGGCCGCGCGTACCAGCAAGTCGGATGCGCGGCTGCGCGGAATTCCCAACGCCCCCGACAGGCTCTCCACGGTCGCGTCGTGCTGCTGGTATTCGCAATTGTAGATATGCTTCAGGAGATCTTCCGTCAGTACCCGTTCTGTCTGCCGGCGTGCCTGGCGCCATCGCAGGAAATACCCCGAATCCGGACGGAACAAAAACCATACAATTGCCAGAAATGCGCCAGCGACCAGAAGCGCCTGGAGGGGGTCTGTCATTTCGGCTTCTCGCTATCGGGATTGATTTTATAAGGATAAAAAAATATTTAGTCGTGTCTAAATATAAGACAATAAGCCAAAATTGTCAAATAAACAATGAAGCCGTGCCGTCCGGCAGAACGGCACGACATTGGATGCCAATCCTGACTTTAACCTTGATTCGTCAAAAAGACGGCGCCGCACAGACTGGTTCTTCGGCGACCTCCTCAATCCACACGCCGCGGTCTCACGACAACGCCGACTATCCCTCCCTGTCGACTGAATCCTCTTCGTACTCCCGTTCGCCGAAGAACTTCAACACTTCCAGGAACCGATCGGGCGGATGAAATCCGGGCATTTTGTAGAGCAGCGTCCCGTCCGGTTCGAGGATCAACACCGTGGGAAACCCGCTCACGTTGTAGATCTGCGCCAGTTCTGCAAAACTCAGGTCGTGACCCACAATCCTCAATCGCGACCCGGTGTCTTCCGCGTTCAGCCTGATGGGAATGAACTTCGATGCCAGGTACCTGCGGACATCTTCCCTGGAAAACACCTGACGATCCTGTCTTTCGCACCATCCGCACCACGTCGTATAGACGCCAATCATCATCAGCTTGTTTCCACCCGCCGCCTTCCGGAAGCCGTCTTTGGCATTGTACCATCTGAATGAACCTTCCTCCTTAGCCACGGCGAGTCCGGCAAGCAGGAACCCCAACCACACACCGATCTGGAGGATATGTTTCATAATAATAAACTCCCGCGGTCGATCCATGTCGGGCCGATTCGCGTTCCATCAAGCGAAGTGGGGGTTCGAGACACTCGTTCTCATCAAGTTACGGAACTCGGTTGCGCCGGGCAACCGCGAAAATTCCGGATGGCGCCTTCGGACGGGACCAAGAAAGACGTTGCGGTAACCGGCCAATGGGCAGATATTTCCATAACACCGTGGACCCGCCTGAGCCCTGAACCGGCGATGTGAAGTCTGCCGCTTCGGCGGGTACCGCGGCACAATTCCTCCAGGTTCCCGGCGAAGGGCGTATGCACGAATGTTCCTGATGCCCGATCCGAACACCCGCCCGGGTCTCATTCGCCATATTCATCCGAGGGTACGCTGATGAAACCGATCAAGTCCGGTATCTTCATCATGCCGTTCCACCCACCGGGCAAAACGCTCGGCCAGTGCCATGACGAAGACCTGGAACTTGTGATTCGCGCCGACGAACTGGGCATCGATGAATTCTGGATTGGCGAGCATCATACCATGGTCTACGAAAACATCGCGATGCCCGAGATATTCATCGGCGCGGCACTGCGCGAAACCGGGAAGATCCGGCTGGGCCCGGCGCCCGTGTGTCTGCAGCAACACCACCCGGCGCTTGTCGCAAGCCGGTTGTCGTTTCTCGATCATCTTTCCAAAGGGCGGCTTAACCTCTGCTTCGGACCCGGAAGCGTCCCGACCGACCTGGAAATCCTGGGTGTCGACCCGCAGGACAGCGCTGCGATGGTCGCCGAATCGATCGAGATGATTCTCGGGCTCTGGCTGACGGATCCGCCCTATGATATCGATGGACGGTTCTGGCGGATCATGATGGATCGCACCATCGACCCGGAGGTCGGCCTCGGGGTCATCCACAAACCCTATCAGCGACCTCATCCCCCGATCTCAATGCCAATCTCTTCGATGAACTCCGAAACGGCCCGGGAGGCGGGCAGGCGCGGCTTCCAGCCCTTCGGCCACAGCCTGATTCCATCGAACGTCCTGGCGAACATCTGGACCACCTACGAGCAGGCAGCCCTGGCGGCAGGGCACCGTCCGGACCGTTCGGACTACAAGATCGCACGGGCGATTTATCTGGCCGACACGACCGAGGAGGCGGTCAGACGTGCAAGGTCGAACACCGTGGCGGCCAATTTCGAATACATCGGCACGCTGCTCAAACGGGGCGGCAGGGGAATCGGCATGTTCAAGCGCGACCCCGATATGCCCGACGCGGACTGCAATCTGGACTACCTCATGGGCGAGCAGATCATCGCCGGCGACGTGGATACGGTTCTCGAACGGCTGCAGACCCTGCGAGCGGAGGTCGGTGACTTCGGTACCCTTGTCATGATGTCATACGATTGGGACGATAAGGAAAGCTGGCTGCGCAGCCTCGATCTCTTCGCGAGAGACCTGATGCCCGCCCTGAACCGGTTGCCGCCCGCCGAACAGGTGGCGTGAGCTCCAACCGCGAACGGAATTCGAACGGTGACCTGTTTCGTGGACTGGACGCCGGAACGCAGAAAAGGCGACGCCGCGAACGGCGTCGCCTTTTCAGGTCAGAAACCAGGCGTTCATCCAGACCGCCTACTCCATCTTTTTCGCCGCCTTGATGGGAAATTCCTTTTCGAACCTCTTCCTGTGATTCTGTTCCCACCCGTCGATTGACTCCCGAAGCGCCGCGACCATCTGGGGCTCGACCTGCAGCAGGTCCTTCATCTTGATGGGAAACCTCTTGCCGTCAGGATAGAAACTCCCGTCGACCACCAGTTCCTGGAGAAAGGGATACGCGGACACCAACTCACCGGGCGAAGGATGCAGCGGAGTGACGCGCGTATGAACCTTTAACCCCATATAGGTAAGGTGGCTGAATCCCATCCGGAACCGGACGTGAGCGCCCACCTTGTTCACGCGCACTTTGTGGCCTGCGTACCGTTCGTTCAATCGCGCCGCCAGCAACTTCCAACCCTGCTTGAATTCGTTTAGCGGCATCGCACTGCCGCCGGCAAACGCCGCTTCCCGGTCTTTGGCGAGTCTCTTGGCCATCGCAAGGGACTTGTCATCCAGCTTTTTGGATTTGGCATCCGCCGTGGGAGCAAAGCAAAACGACAGACAGATGAAGAAACCCACCGAAGTTGTGAGAACGAAACGCACTCTGGCCTCCCCCGGTTTAATATATGATCGCGCGACACCCGTTCCTGAAAAAGACAACCCAGGACACCCGACATTACGCCAGGTGCAACAATTCGGGTTTTGAGCAGATAAAAGGTTAAGGAATTCTAAACTATCGCGCAAGCACTTTCTCCGGCGCAGAAGAACACCCGCGCCCTGTGATTCGGGGTGCGCGGGTGCAGATCGTACCGGAACCGGGCTCTGTTCAGGCCGGAGGCGGCTGCTCGATGTCGAGCAGGGGTTCTTTCGAAGCGCCGCGCTGCCCGCCGCAGGAGGAACAGCCGCCTGATCCTGCCAGGAAAGGACTCACAAACTTCCACACCGCCCAGAAAGCACAAGCGATCGCGACACCCGCCGCCACCAACGACTGCCAGTCCATTGATCTACCCCCATCCCAGAGCCATTGTGCCCTGATAGGCCGCAAGCGCGCCGATATAGGCCAATATCGTCATGTAGGCGAACGTCAGCGTCGTCCATGCCCAGGACTGCGTCTCCCGGCGGATGACGGCCAGCGTTGATGCGCACTGCGCACAAAGCGCGAAAAACACCATCACAGACAGCGCTACAGGGACATTGAACACACGGCGTCCATCCTCCCACGTCGCATTGCGAAGCGCGCTGCGCAGGTCTTCGGAGGATTCGTCCGCGTCGCCGCTCAAACTGTAGATGGTACCAAGCGTGGCGACAATAACCTCCCGCGCAGGGAAGGAAGCGAGCGTGGCCATACCGATGCGCCAATCCCAGCCCAGGGGCCTGACCGCAGGTTCTATCCAGTGGCCGGCCCGGCCCAGATAACTCTCATTCAGGAGGTCGGCGGCCATGCGTGCTTCCAGGTCCGAAAGCGTTTGCTGCAGCCGCGCACCCGAAAGCGTTGCCGTCGCCGCCTGCCGGCGGCGTTCGTACTCTGCAACCGTATCCGCCGATCTGGGGAAATATGCCAGCGCCCACATCACAATGGTCGCAGCCAGAATGATGCTGCCCGCCCGCACCAGGAACGCTCTCGAACTGTGATAGACCCTGAGGCCTACCGTCCGTTTGTCCGGCACTTTGTAAGAAGGGAATTCCAGAATAAAAGGCGGCGTTTCACCTCTCAACAACGTCTTCTTCAGAATCCAGGCGACGGGTACTGCCGCAGCCACACCCACGCAATACATCGCAAAAAGGGTCAACCCCTGCAAACCGACCCATTCTCCCAGGACCGCCTTCGCCGGAATAAATGCGCCGATCAGGATGGTGTAAACCGGTAGCCGTGCCGAACAACTCATCAGCGGCGCTACCAGGATGGTTACCAGCCGGTTCCGTCGATCTTCGATGGACCGAGTTGCCATAATGCCAGGAACAGCACACGCAAAACTGGACAACATCGGAATGAAGGACTGGCCCGAGAGCCCGCACTTTGTAAGGAGTCTGTCCATTAACAGGGCCGCGCGGGCCATATAGCCGCAATCTTCCAGAAGGGCAATAAAGAAAAATAGAATGGCGATCTGAGGCAGGAAAATGACGACACCGCCCACGCCCGCGATGACACCGTCCTGAATAAGGCTCTTCAGCGCCCCGTCCGGAAACCACGCGCCGACCCAACCGGACAACCAGCCAAACAGACCGTCAACCGAGTCCATCAGCGGACCGGACCACGCGTAGATGGCCTGAAAAACGACGCCCATGATGGCGACGAACAGGAGCGTCCCCAATAGCCTGTGAGTCAGCACGCGATCGATGCGGTCCGAGGGCGTCCTTTGAAGGTACCGGGGCTTCGATTCGCTTTGAGCAAGCACGCGCTTGATCCAGTTATAACGAACCTCCGATTCCAGGGCGGATAACCCTGAGTCCGTCGAAAACCGACCCCGGGTTTCAGCGATCCTTCCCCGGACGCCGTCACCGTGCGCTTCGATCAGCCGGCGCTCCGCGTAACCGCCTTCGTCGACGATCGCCCGGAAAGCCTCCGCGCGGCAGGAGGACACACTCTGTCCATTGTATGATTGCAGGACGTCCGCGAGGCTGTCGACGGCCGCGGCGAATCCCTCCGGAAACTCCGCAAGAAGCGGAGACGCCCCGGGACGTCCGTTGAACAGCACCTGTCCCAGTTCGCGGCGCAGGTCGCCCAGCCCCCGGTTACGGTTTGCGCAAACTCCGACCACCGGTACTCCCAGGCACCGCGAGAGTCCGTCGACGTCAATTCGAATGCCCCGGGCATCCGCCACGTCCATCATATTCAGCGCGACAAGTGTGGGCAGGCCGAGTTCGAGCACCTGTGAGACCAGGTAAAGATTCCGATAGAGATTGGATGCGTCTACAATGGCCAGGACCGCGTCTACCTTGCGCTCGCCGGGCAGACGTCCGAGCAGCACGTCGGCGACGATCATCTCATCGGGCGCGTGAGCGGCCAGGCTGTAGGTCCCGGGCAGGTCGACGAGATCCACGGTCCTGTCATCCGACAGCCTGAACCGCCCGACCTTACGCTCGACCGTTACGCCGGGATAATTTCCCACATGTTGAAAAAGACCGGTAAGACCGTTGAAAAGCGTGGTCTTACCGGTATTGGGATTGCCCACGAGAGCAATGGTATGGCGTTGATTCGTCCCGGTGTGCGGTCCGCCGGAATACTCCGTGGCCATGCGATAAACCTCAATAGATCGGACTGAGCCTCACGGCGGCCGCATCGTGCATCCGCAAACAGAACCGTGCGTCTTCCACCTGCACGACCAAGCGGCCGCCGGCACGAAGCATGCGAACGCGTACTCCCGGGCAGACACCCAGTTCGCGCAACCGGGAAGCCAGGGGTGAATTCCCGACAACCGATTCGACCGTGCCCTCGTCGCCCACGTCCAGTCCGGCAAGCGAGCCACGGAACATCCGATGCGACCGGTTCTTACGATCGGGCCGGAGCCGGGCGCCGCGAGCAGCCAGTTGCATCAGGCGCGCCACCATTGCACCATCCTTTTTTTATCGCGTTGCTGGATCAACTGTCAGAACCGATTCTGAGCAGACACTCATCCTCGCAGATCGGGCAATCGGCCTCGTCATGGCAGAAGTCGCCGGTCTGCCAGAACGCGTCCAGAAACTCCCGTGCTTCCGGCGTATCCGCAAGCAGGAATCTCACGAAATTCAACAGTTTTTCGCTGGTTTCCTCGCTCAACAGGTGTTCAACCTTGCACGCGTCCACTTCCGACTGATGGCTTTCGACCTGCAGCACGTCCTTCAGAAACTTGCGGACGATGGCGCGCTTGGCAAGTACCAGGTCGACCAGCCGTTCCCCCCTTTCGGAAAGCCGCAGGAATTTGTTCTCGTCTTCCTGTACGAACCCTTTCTGTCGGAGTGCTTTCAATGTAAGCGACGCGCTGCCCCTCGTTATATCCAGATATCTTGCAACATCCGACACACGCGCGTACCCATACCGGTCTTTCAATTCTCGGATGGCGGCGAGGTGATGAGCGACACTGTGCGTGATCTCATTCTCCTCGAACGCTTTCCATACATCGGAAGATGCCATCGGGCCCCCTTTCCGCCTCCAAGCGTCTGAACCAGCCAGTTGTTTTGCAAATATAACACTCGTTATAAATTTATACAACGGGCAGGTCGAAAGTCAAGAGAAATTTAGTGTGTATCCGGCAGCCCGTTGAAAACGACCATCCGGGCTACGTCCGGCCCTTATGACCGAAATACGGCGTTGCGCTCCCTCCCCGAATCCAGGGATTCGCGTCGGTCGCGCGCCTTGTCTTCGGCCACAATGACTCGGCCTCGCCTGCAGAGCGACTTTTTCAACGGACTGCAGTGTTCTGTCCCGGAAATAAGTTGCCTGAATTCGGCCGTCGAGTCGCCCGGCTCGCAAGGCGCCAGAGCGCAGGCGACCTGGCCAGGTCGGCGAGCGACGGCAACGCCGCGAGACGGGATGAATCGGCGGAAGAATGGTGAGGTATTTTTGGGACAGGACACTTGGGTCGGTGGCGGCGCGCTTGACTTTTCCATCCCGTTTTCGTATACCTCACGGACCGGGCGGCCGGCCCATGCCCCCGAGATCCTTTATAGGGAGCCCATCTATGACGGAAACTATTGATTTCACGGAGGTTGCAAGACTGCCTCAGCCTGGCGACAACGTCGCCATCGCGACGCGATTTCTGCAGGCGGGCACATGTATCCGCACCCGACGTTCGGTCCTTCGGCTGGATTCCGACATGCTGGAGGGCCACCGGTTCGCCGTCGCCCCCATTTCCGGCGGTGAATTCCTTCTTTCCTGGAATCTTCCCTTTGGGGTCGCGCTGAGGGACATCTCGCCGGGCGCCTATGTCTGTAACGCCGGGATGCTGGAAGCACTCCGGCTCCGAAACCTTGAATTTCAGCTGCCGGCCGTACCCAATTTTGAAGACCGCATCGAACCCTACCTGCTTGAGGAGGATGCATTCCACAACGGCAACCAGGTTCCGCCGGCCGGCGATCTCCGCACCTTCGAGGGGTACGTCAGAGGCGCTGCGCGCGGCGTGGGCACTCGAAATTACATCCTGGTCATGGGCACGACCTCGCGCACCGGGGCGTTCGTAAAACGGCTCGAGGAACGACTTGGCGGGCTGGCCGATGCCTTTCCCGACGTAGACGGGATTGTCGCCGTTTCACACACCGAAGGAGGCGGGCGAACCTCCCCGAATAATCTGGAGCTTCTGCTGAGAACGCTTGCGGGCTTTATGGTTCACCCGAACATCGGCGCCGTCCTGGCCGTGGACTACGGAACGGAGCCGCTCACCAATGCCATGCTGCGCGCTTACATGGACAGGAACAATGCTCCCCTGTCCGACGTCCCCCACTGCTTTCTTACCTTGCGTGGCGGCTTTGATGAGAATCTGGATCGGGCCCGGGACGTCGTCACGGGATGGCTGGAGGAAGTGAACCGCGCGACCCGGAAGCCGACGCCCATGGCGGGCTTGAAGATCGCGCTTCAATGCGGGGGATCCGACGCCTTCTCCGGTGTTTCGGGAAATCCGCTGGCATCGTGGGCGGCCCGTGAGATCATCCGGCACGGCGGCGCCGCAAACCTGGCGGAAACGGATGAACTGATCGGCGCTGAGCCCTATGTGCTGCAGAATGTCAGGGACCTGGACACGGCCCGCCGGTTTCTCGACCGGGTCGAAGCCTATAAGGAACTCGCGGCCCGCCATGGCACGAGCGCCGAAGGCAACCCCTCCGGCGGCAACAAGTTCCGCGGAATCTACAACATTGTGCTGAAATCCATCGGCGCCGCCATGAAGCGTCACCCGGAGGTCCGCCTCGACGGCGTTCTGGACTACAGCGCGCCCATGCGCGAGCCCGGGTTTTACTTCATGGACAGCCCGGGAAACGACCTCGAAAGCATTGCCGGGCAGGTCGCATCGGGATGCAACCTCATCTATTTTATTACGGGAAACGGCTCAATAACCAATTTTCCGTTCGTCCCGACCCTGAAAATCATTACAACCACCGGCCGCTACGAACTCCTCGCAAACGAAATGGACGTCAACGCGGGCGCCTATCTGGACGGGACCCCCATGGACGCCCTGGGGGCGCGGATGACGGGCCTTACGCTTGACGTGGCCTCGGGCGAGCGGAGCAAAGGGGAACGGGCGGGCCACGCCCAGGTATCCATCTGGCGTAACTGGCGCCAGACGGACAGTACCAGCCTCGAGCTTCTCCGGTCGGGCGCGCAACCGTCCGGGAAACCCATTGCCCTCGATACGGAACACGCCGCATTGTCCGGCTCATTTCGCGGCATCGCCACAGCCGCGGGAATCGCCACGGATCAGATCGGACTGATCCTGCCAACCAGCCTTTGTGCGGGACAGGTCGCAAGGATGGCCGCCGCGGGGCTCGACCGGAAGCAGATCGGGAAAGACCGTGGCATGACCAGGTATGTCGCGCTTGTTCACACGGAGGGCTGCGGCGTCGCAGGCGACGCGACCGAGAGGATGTATTCGCGAACCATGCTCGGCTACCTCACGCACCCGCTGGTAAAACACGCGCTCCTGCTGGAGCACGGCTGCGAAAAAACCCATAACGACTATCTTCGACACGAACTTGAACGCGGCGGCATCGACCCCAACCGTTTTGGCTGGTCGAGCATCCAGCTCGACGGCGGACTCGAGTGCGCGTTGCGCAATGTAGAATCCTGGTTCGCGAACCAGGCGGCCGGCAGCCGCCCGCCCGTCTATGAACAATCCGGCCCGGCGGCATTGTCGGTGGGCATCCTGAGCGACGGCGAGGTCAATGCAACAGCCGCGGCGTCGATGGCTGTCCTTGTGTGTCGTCTGGTGCGGGCCGGCGCAACCGTTGTGACGCCGGACAACTCGGCGCTGCTGGACGCCGCAGCCTTTGCCGATACGATTCCGGAAAACGCAACAACGCGCCCGTCGCTCGGGTACGGACAGACAGCCGTCGGACCGGGGCTTTTCATTATGGAGACACAAACGGACCACTGGGTCGAGACGCTTACGGGGATGGGCGGAACGGGCGTGGAAATCCTGATCGCGCACGTCTCTGAACACCCTGTGCAGGGGCACCCGATGCTGCCGTTGCTTCAGACGTGTGCGGAGCCGTCGATGCAGGCGCTCTTTGCCGGTGATCTCGACCTGCTGCTGTCCGCCACCCCGGCGCGGAACGTCGAACGGATCGCCGGGCTGTTGATGGAAACCGCGTCGCGGAACTACACGCCGGTGGCGATGCGGCAGAAGAATACGGACTTTCAGTTTACGCGAGGGCTGCTCGGCGTTTCCATGTGACCAAAAGGAGAAACGGGCGTCGTGATGTCCGGGAGAACGCCCGTTTCGCCGGCAATTGCGCCGCAATGCGGTGCTCTATCCGCCCGATGCAATCCAGCCCTGAATCGCCGACGCGATCTTTCTTCCCTGCTCCAGACTAGAAATATTGAATTTGCTGCGAGGCAGATACACCCCGTCTCTCTTCTGGTATCGTCGAATCGTCACTTTCGCAGGCCCGTATTCGCCGGATTGCCGGTTCAGGTCCTGGTACAGGAACATGACCGTCGCCCACGCACCGCGCGAAAGCACGTGTTTGTCCAGTTCCCTGCAGAGCAGAACACCGCCTTCTTCGTAGTTGACGCTCAGTTCGTCCACCGATTCCGCCATCGACTCGCCTCCTTTCAGACCGCGCCGACTCGGGAGTTGTGCATCCTGCCTGCCGGTCGCTGAGGGTCTGTTTCATTCAGAGGACCGCACCGATGAGACTCGGCATTGTCGGAATGCTGCCCGGCGACCCCCGGTGTTTTACGGAAAGACACTTCGAGAAGATCAGGGAACTGGGTTTTACGGGCGCAGGGTTCCACCTGCCGGGTGAGCTGGTGAACACAATCTCCGCCAAAGACTGCGCCGGCTGCAAGCAACTGTTTGCCGACCACGATATCGATCTCGCGCAATTCGCCGTCACCTACGGCGACTGTCTGTTCGACCCGGATCCCGTCGTCCGGGCGGAAGCCGTATCGAAGGTGGTCCGCGGAGCCACGCTCGCCGCGCGACTTGGCGCTTTGTGCTACCTGATAAGGCCGGGCAGCCGCAATCCCGCCGGCCCGTGGACGCCTCATCGTGAGAACCACACGCCTGAAGCGTACCGGTTGCTTGTCCGCACCCTGAGGGAAATTGCCCGGCGCACGGCGACGCTGAACGTCGTTACGGTTGTGGAAACCCACGTTATATCCATACTCAACACACCGGGCGTCTGCCGCCGGCTGGTGGATTCGGTGCGCAGCGCGAACGTAAGGCTGGTCATGGACTATGTCAACCACTTCGAATCCATCGACCAGGTCCATAACGACACGGAACGCCTGAACCATATATTCGAGACCATCGGCGCGCTGGCGCCGGTCTGCCATGTCAAGGATATCAGTGTCGCAAACCGTCTGGTTGTACATCTAAACGAAGCGGTTCCAGGCCTCGGTGAACTGAACCTGGCGCTTGCGCTGGGGCTGTTTCATGCCCACCATCCGGACGGTTACGCGCTTATCGAACACCTCGGTCCGGACCAGATTCCACTTGCCGCCGAAAATGTCCGGAATATTGCGAGTCGCGCGGGCATCCCCATTTGCTGAATCAGGGCAATAGCACAGTTCATTGCCGCCGGACCGGCCTCAATCCCTCCGCGGGAACTTCAACCGCCGGATGCAGGCGCCGACGGCAAGTCCGAGACTCGCGCCGATCGATACCCCGGCGCTCAGCCACAGACCGAAGTCACCGCTGCCCACGCCGAACATGGAACCGGCGCCGGCGCCGACGCCGGATCCGACCGCCATCCATTTTCCAATCTCCCGTTGTCCGTTTCCGCCTTGCTGCCGTCCGGACATGGCGAATCCTTTCCTGTGCGTGGGCCACCCCTGCATCGCGGCCAATATACGGGCCGGGGCCGAACGGGACAAGCTCAAACCTCCACCTGAATCGAATCGATTATTGCCTTGACAGTGCCGGTGTCCAAGCCGTAGATATGAAAGCGGAGACCGGCTACCGGGGGTGGCGGGCTGTCGTTGCCTGGCCGTTCTCCGGGAGAAGCACACGCCACGCGCCAGCATTCTCTCACGGAGAACGGCTGCCTGAAAGGAGATCCGGATGCAACCGGAACTGATCGCGGACTACAGTTGTGAAACGGGTGAAGGACCGCTCTGGCACCCGATTGAAAAAATGGTCTACTGGACCGATATTCCCGCGGGTCGCGTATTTCGTTACGACCCGACCACCGGAATGCACGAAATCTGTTACACAGGCGACGTCGTGGGTGGTTTTACCGTCCAGGCCGACGGGTCCCTGCTCTTCTTCATGGAAAGAGGCGCGGTGCGTGTCTGGCGCGACGGCGAACTCTCCACGGTCATCGACGAGATTCCCGACGAGCGAGAGACCCGGTTCAATGACGTCATTGCGGATCCCGAGGGGCGGGTATTCTGCGGGACCATGCCCACACCGGAGCGGCCGGGAAGGCTATACCGGCTGGACACGGACGGTACGCTTCACCTGATCCTCGAAGACGTGGGGATTTCCAATGGAATGGGCTTCACGTCGGACCACAGGACCATGTATTTCACGGACACCCCCACACTGAATATCTACCGGTTCGACTACGATCGAGAAACCGGCGTGATAACGAACCGGGAGGTGTTTGCAAAAGCGGCGGCAGGCGACGGGATGCCGGACGGTATGACCGTGGACGCCCACGGCTATATCTGGTCGGCCCGGTGGGACGGCCACTGTCTTGTCCGCTACACGCCTCAAGGCGTCGAAGAACGGCGCATCCGATTCCCCGTCAGGAAAGTGTCGAGCCTCACCTTCGGCGGAGAAGACTGCGACGACATCTACGTGACAACGGCAGGCGGAAACATCAGACACGAAGACGGCGAACACGCCGGCGCCCTCTTCCGTCTGAACCTGGGCATCCGCGGCGTCCCGGAGTTCTACTCTCGCGTCGGACTGTAGCGATCATCACAACCACACGCCAACCCAGGGGCGACGCATGCGTCGCCCTTACGCTTTTTCTGTTCCTGTCCGCTGTGTAAGAATCTCCAGGCGATCTCTAAACGAACCCGACGCTTCGTGCGTTTAACAATAAAGACTCGGTATAAGCCGATTTTTCGCTGTGTTGGCGTTTGTAGAGTTACTTTTGAGGATCTGACATCGTACAATAACACGGAGACCCGAGTGGATTCTGTATTGGACATAGAATTCTCAACCTCACGGGAATTTGTCCCAAGGATACGACCATTGTATATGGACGAATCAGATCTGGTGGTCAGGGCACAGAACGGCGACATCGAAGCATTTGAAAAGCTTGTAGACATATACAAAGGCATGGTCTTGTCAATTGGCTACCAGATTGCGGGAAACGGTGATGACGCTCAGGATATCTGTCAGGAGAGCTTTATTAAGCTGAACAAAAACATCCGCAAGTACACGCAAACACACAGATTCTCGACCTGGCTATATAGAATGGTCGCAAATACAGCAATCGACTACCTTCGAAAAGAGCGAAAGCGCCGGGGCGTGCGCCTCGAGCCCGACATTCCGGAGCCGAACCGGACGTTCGACCACGATCTTAGACTCTCGCTCGAACAGATTCTCGTCAAGCTCTCACCCAGGCAGCGAATCGCCTTTGTGCTACGGGACCTTCAAGGTTTTCCGCTGGAGGAAGTAGCGACAATACTCCGGTGCACCGGCGTGACTGTCCGGGTTCACCTTCACAATGCCCGGACACGAATCAGAAAAAACCTGGAGAACGAGATATGATCTGTCGTATCGTACGGTTGTTTTTGCCGCTTTACATTGAAAACGACCTCCCGGACTTGATCGCGTCCAGGCTCTCCCGTCATCTTGGACATTGCGATTCATGTGTTGCTGACCGTCAGTCATTCATGGGTTCTCAAAGCGCCGTGAGAGAGATTGCGACGCGCGAGATTCCACTGACACAACCAGAGCTGTTTTCGACGCAAACCGGATCTGGTCTTCAGGTCGCCCAGACCGATCAAGAGCCAATACATACAAGAACCAACCGTCAATTTGAATGGAGACCGGTATTTTTGTTTTCGGTCGCTGCCGTTGTGCTGATTGCAGCCATCGGATATCTGATGGAGCATTCGAGCGAGAATACCAAAGGGCAGACTGCCTATTCGGATGATACTGAAACGCGGACCGTTTTGACCGAAAGAAAGCCTCCCGATTTCCGGCCGCAGACCCGTGCCGAAATCTCCGCCTTGATGAAACGCTTAAATCCCAGGGCACACCTGACAGATGAAGATCTGGACGCCGAATATCCGGTACTCGTTTCGGTCAACCAACCCGATGTCGTGCCCGTTATTTATCGTACGAACGACCCTACCACAACAATTGTGTGGGTTCTGCCGCGGAAAGGAGCGAATCACCAATGAAACAATGTAGATGCCGAGCGATCGCAACCGCCAGGTTTTCGACAATATTGGCCGCCGTTCTTTCTATAGCTGCATTCTCGTCTCCATGCAACGCTACGGGGACCGCGGATTCGACGAAAGCCGCTGACCTGGAGGAACTCCTTCCTCCAGGCGTCGAGATGTTCCATATCAAGTACCTCGCAGGCCCCACGGTCATAGAACTCTTGCAGGCTTTTGAAATCGAATACGAAAGCATCAAGAAGTATGGACGGACAAAGCTTTTCATCAAGTTCAAAAATCCGTTGTCCGCAGTGCGCGCCAGAAAACTGCTTGCCAAATTTGATATACCTCCCCGTCGGATCGAAATCCATTTACGACAGATATTGGCTTCGCACGTGGCATTTTATGAAACTGTGGATGGGGTGAATCGCATGCTTGATCGTCCAATACCCGATGAGACCCTCCGGGATCAATTGAAACAGGCATTTAAATTCCACCACTACAATCTCATGGGAAGCGGTAGATCGACTTCGAACGCGGGCAGCACGAGCAAGCCCTCACTGCAGATTACCCCCCCGCTGAAACTCGCGGACGCTTCGGGAGACGAAGTCTTGAACTTCGCCGCCACAAATGCGAGCTATTGGTTGGAATTCATCGATGAGGGCAAGGGTGTGATTCAGTTACGAAGTCTTAAAGTTCTCTCGATTGGGAGCCATGGTCTTAACACTTCACTGAACATCAAGAACGGCGAGACGGTCATTGTGGGGAGATCAGTTCACGACGAAGACGACATTGCAATTATAACCGTTGTCAGCGCAAGGACGGTGGATTGAGCAGAACGTCCGTTGATGGTGTATAAACGAAAAAGCCTGATATGCAATGACATATCAGGCTTTGTTTATGTGATCATTAAAGATGGACGGGGCCAGCCACGTGGTGCAGAAGACAGGTCAAGTCATGATCGGCAAGCTGCTGACACCCCAGCCGCCGAAGCCGGGCGCCCACAAGGGACGCCCTACACGACAGTGCCGGATTTCTGGAAATGTGGCCGTGGCCCGAATCTCCTACGCAATGGCATAGCGGGCGGTTCGCGAATCGCCCCTACTACAAACCGGACGTCCGTGAGTTGATATCGCGTGTGAAATCGCCGATCAATGGGGTCCGGCGGTGTCCTCTACCGTCTACCCTCTTACGTCTCACGTCGCACCGCCCTTAGCCGCCCGCCTCATCCCCTGGCCAGGTTCCGGCAGGCCCTGATGAGATCCGATGAATACGGTATGAAAAACTACGGATCACACATCCCCCGCTTGCCTGAGGTTTCAGAATTCCCTATCTTGAATGTATTCAACGTGAGTCTGTTGTCGGTGGACCGGTATAATTTCACCGTCACATGCCTATCAAACAGGTTGGAGCGAACGATGTCAACGCGACAGGTTGTAATTGACGTACCGGAGAAGGTGATGCTGGCTGCAAGCAGCGATGAGGCCGACTTCGCCCGCTTATTGCGAACTTCAGCCGCTGTAAAGATGTATGAACTGGGTCGCCTTTCTTCAGGCCGGGCTGCCGAACTCGCGGGCACGTCACGGGTTGAATTCCTGTTGGCCCTCGAAAAGTACAGGGTTTTTCCATTGGAGGCTGAGTTAAGAGACCTGAAACGCCAACATGCCTGAAGTGATAAGCAATGCGCCGAAAGCCGACCGTCCGGTCGCCCCTACAACATGCGAAAAAGCCTGATATGCAATGACATATCAGGCTTTGTTCATTCAACAGCGAAGGGTTGGCAGAAACGGCAATCTTGCGTCAATCCAGCCCCAATTATCCCCGCGCGAGGTCGCGATACGCCCGGAAGAGATCCGCGTAGTACGCCGTAAACATCCACAGATCGCCCACCCCGCGGTCCGCACTGCGTTCCGCTTCGGCCGACATATATCCGTCGTATCCTTTTTCGTGAAGCAGCCGGAACAGCTCTCTGTAAGGATATCCCTGTCCGGCGAGGTCGTGCATGTGCACGTGGTCCAGCCATGGCCAGACCGTGTCCAGCGCCTGCTTGACCGACCCGTCGACCACGTCCTCAGCCACCGAGTTCCAGATCAGTCCGATATTCTCGTGGTCCACCCTGTCGGCCACCGCCCGGCAGGATCGCCAGTCGAATTCACCGTGCAGTTCCAGGCAAGGTTTGATACTTTTCGCGGAGCCGTACGCGCATAGCTCCTGGAGCGCATCGGCCACCTGGGCGATCGTCCTCTCTTTCGGCACTTCTTTGGGGAAATTGTTCCCGAAGACCCTCACCCTGGGCGCCCCCAGGTCCGCTGCCAGATCCATCCGCACCTTGGTCTGTTCGATCTGGTCCCGCAAGTCGGACGCGTCGACGTCGTGATACCGGTTTCCCGTGGCGATGCTCATGATTTCGATCCCGGCCGCGCCGCAATCGGCAACCACCTGCCTGCGTTCGGCGTCGTCAATCGACGCCTCCACCCCGTGTCCGTGCCCCAGGTCCGTCCGGAATTCAACCCCCTCGACGCCATGGTCACTCAGCGTCTGCAGCAAGTCCTGTCGCGAAAGTTCCTTCAGAACACCATAGGTCATCCAGGATAGTTTCATTTACGACTCTCCTCTGACAAGCTGTCTTAAGGGTGATAAGCCGACCGCCGTCCTCGGCTTACATCAGACCACCGGCTCCTTGCCGATCCTTGCAAAACCCTCCGCGTACCGGCAGTCGTTCATCCCGGCCATATGCTGCGCCTCGATGGCGCGGTACCGGTTCAGGACGGTATAAACTTCCGGCAAGGGCGGCTGAGCGGCGAGTTTCTTCAAGGCTTCGATCTTCTGTTCGAAAACCGATGAAATATCCACGTACAGATCGGGGACGAACCCGGAAACCGGCGACGTCCCCATTGTGGTTTCATAACAGACGACAAGCGGTCGCCCACACGGGGTATCGGCGGTATTGATTCCCCCTGCATTGCAATACGAACACGCCCACAACACGGCCTGCGTGGTCTCCACGTGGTCGGGATGCATCACATCGTTGACCCAGTGACTCAGCACGAGGTCCGGTCTGAACCGCCGAACCGCTTCCAGCAACTGCAGCCGGCGTTCGGGGCCGACCACCAGCGGACTGTCACCGAAGTCGAAACAGTCGATGCTCGCGCCAAGGATCTCCGCGGCGGCCTCGAATTCCGCCTTGCGCTTTTCCTTGACGTCCTCCAGCGTCCGGTACGGGTCCTCCGCCCACAATGCCGGCGATTCGCAACGTTCTCCGAAGGTCAGATTATGGACGTGTACCGTACCGCCGGCCTCGACGAAACGGATGATCGCACCGCCGGCGCGCGAGCAGAAATCCGCTGCGTGAGCGCTGAAGACCAGAACCCGCATTCCCTCTCGAATCATCCCGCTTCCCCCCAAGAAGCCCACAGTTTCGCTGAAGCTCGCACGTCTGCTACGTATCCTGACCGTATTGGCGCAGCGTCCCGTCGTCTTCCGGTGTATACCCGAGCATTTCCCGGGCATTGGTCAGGTCCCATTTCTTCTCACAGCCGGCCGACACCCCGTAGAAGATCCCGAACGGCACATGACTCGATTCGATGGACCTCCGGACCAGTTGCGCGAGATCCCTCGGACTCAGCCAGCGGGAACACCCCGGCTCATACCGCTGTCCAGGCACGTCCTCGCCATTGAAATTCGCCACCCGAAGGCAGATCACACGGACTCCGTGCCGGTCCGAGTAGAACCTCCCGAGGGCTTCGCCGAAGGCCTTTCCCGCCCCGTATACGCCATCCGGCCGCACCGGGCTTTCCGGGGTCGAAACAAGCCCTTCTCTCTCGTATAACCCGGTCACGTGGTTGGTGCTTGCGAAAACGACCGCGGGCACCTCATTTATTCGTGCAGCCTCGAGAATATTGTACACGCCCGGGATATCCACATCCAGGGTTGCCTTCGCGACGTCCTCCGGCGTCATCCCACCCCATCTCCGGATGGCCAGGTGCACAATGGCGTCGACGCCGGCCGCGGCTTCGACCATCGCCGCACCGTCCGCCACACTGCCGACTACCACCTGGTCGTCCGGATGCACATCATCGGGAACCTTCGAGTGCAGCAGGAGCCGAAAACGGTATCGCTCTCGCAGACGGTTCCGGATCGACGTCCCCAGCGAGCCGGCCGCGCCGGTCAGAAATATCCGCTTCTTCCGCATAGCGCGTGCGGCCCCCTCTGCTGTGGTTGATCGAAGAACACAGAATCCAACTTTCGTGCGGCCTCAATGAAGGGAAGATGGCAGACAGGTACGGAAATCAGTCGATCGCGTGGGACCGGAAGCGCCGTGAAGTAGACCGGCATGATTCGGATCCTGAAGATAGCGCGTGCTTCCCGAAAACGCAATACCGATTCATCCGGGAGGGCCTTGAATACCGGTTCGTTTCTGTATATCTTATCGCAGCTGAAAGTCCCCTTCCATTGTTCCGGAGGCAACGTGACGCCGATCGACATCCCGTGGCTTCTCGGCATCGTCGGGAAAGCCGGAGAAATCGCCCTGTCCCACTTCGGCAGGACGAAAGGGACGCTC
The DNA here is from genome assembly GCA_965203805.1 of Candidatus Latescibacterota bacterium. Classification (GTDB taxonomy): domain Bacteria; phylum Latescibacterota; class UBA2968; order UBA2968; genus JAAXHE01. Next base: position 975,657 of record OZ241917.1, read on the forward strand.
AAGTCCGACAATTCCTGGGTAACCCAGGCGGACCTGGACGTGGAGGCCTATCTCAGGAAGGAACTCGCTTCGACGTTTCCGGACGATGCCGTGCTCGGCGAAGAGGGCGACGACCCGCCGCCGACGTCATCGAACGTGTGGGCGATCGATCCGATCGACGGTACGCGGGCATTCAACCACGGCCTGCCCGTCTGGGGCGTCTCGATCGGCCTGTTAATAAACGGCCGGCCGGCCGCCGGCGCGTTCATTCTCCCGGTTCTGGGAGACCTCTATTACACCGACGGCGACACCGCTTTCTACAACGGCACTCCGCTCACGCCGCCGACATCCGTTCTGGACGCCAACGCCCTGCTGCTGGTCAGCGAAGGCGCATTCAAACAACTCAGGATCGATTACCCGGGCAAGACCCTCAGCCTCGGGTCGGCCGCGGCGCACCTCTGTTACGTCGCGCGCGGCTGTGCGGTGGGCGCATTCGACCATGCCTCCGTCTGGGACTACGCCGCGGGCGCTGCCATCCTGCAAGTGCTGGGCGTTCGCCTGCGGTATATCTCAGGAAGGGCCGTGGACTTCGAGGAGTTATTCAGGTTGAAGGAAGCGCCTGAACCCACGCTCGCAGCGCCCGATGTCCACTTCGCCTCCCTCCGGAACGCATTCCGGTCCGCTGAAGGATAGCCGGGGGGCTCAGTTTTGACTCAGAAACGGGAACCAACGCGGAAGTTCCGGCTCGACCGGAAGGCTAATCCGATATCCCGTAGATTCTCGCCAGGTTCTCGCCGAAAATCAGCCGTTCGGCATCGGACCCCAACTCCAGCCGCTGGATGGCCCGCTTCACCTGGATAGGCCGGTATTCCGGAAGGTTTGAACCGAAGACCACCCGCTCCGGCCCCAGTTCCCTCACCGCCGTTCCGACTTCCACCGGTACGGTCTCCTCCGGGTTGTCCGCCCATCGCTTGTGAAAGCGCAAGACGGTCGTGCCCATGTAAACGTTTTCGTATTGCAGGCACACTGCCATGGCCGCGTCGAAATGGTCCGGAAAACCCATGTGGTCCAGGATAACCGCGGTATCGGGAACGCGCTCTGCAATCGTTGCGGCCCGGTCCGCGCTGCAGTTCTCCACACCGGTATGAATCGAAATGACAATGCCAAGCTCCTGTGCGGCGTCCGCGAACGGATAGACCATTGGATCGTCCACCTCGAACCGGTGGATTGCGCCCATCAGCTTCATACCCTTCGCGCCGCGGGACGCGTAATTCCTGAGCTGCGCAACTCCCTCCGCCCCCAGGTGGGGATCCATCATTACACAAGGCAGCAGATTCGGGTGTCCCGCGGTCCGTACCAGCAACCCGTCATTGTCCGGATCCTCTTTCGCGTCCGGCATCACCACCGCCATGTCGATCCCCGCCTCCGCCTCGCACTCCAACAATGCCGCGACTGTCATGGGGCGTCCGTACCAATCTCCCGCCAGGTAGGCTTCGAAATCTGCGGTTACTGCCATGGAATGACCTCCTTATCACGCTTTGGCGTTCCGTCGCCGGACCCCGGCGCTCAGCCCAGTTGCAGCGCTCGCCACCGGTCGTACGCCGGGCGCATCCGTTCCGGCAGGAATTCGCGCACGTTGTCCGCCAGCATCCACTTCACGCGCCCGTCTGTCTCCTGGGGCTCTTCGTCGGGATCGTGTTTCTGCCAGCTCCCCGCCAGCGTCAATCTCTCGGGCGTTGTATTGTAAATTCCCCGATGGACCGTATGGCCATTCCAGAAAATCGACTGACCCGCTTTCAGGTGCATCACTGCCTGCGTCGAAATGTCAGCGTGCCGATTCTTCAGCAGCCGGTCCCGCTCCTCATCGGTCCGGTACCTTCTGTGGCTGCCCGGCACCAGTTGCAGGCAGGAATCGTCGACCAGCGCCAGGTGCCACTTCAAGGACGCCAGCGGCCGGTTGAGGATTTCCATCTCCACCTCGTAGGTCCCGTCACGCTCGTTCTTTCCGAAATCCCGGTGCCAGCCACCGCTCCAGTCCTCCTCGTCGGGCGACGTAAAGATGAGCACTCCGCCCAATCGCAATTCGCTGCCCAGAAGCGGCTCCACGTATTGCATCACGTGTTGCGACGCCAGGTAATCCGCAAAAACCGGTTCGTTGAATTCCGGAGCGAACAGGCCCCTGATCGCCCACGGCTCACCGCTCGGGGTACGGTGCGTGAAAATATCCACGTCGCCGGAGCGCGCTTTGGCTTTGACGCGCCGCGTCGCTTCCAGAAGCGGCGCCATCATATCCGGATCGACCGCATCGTCCACGATAAAGTAACCCTGAGTCTGGTACTGATCCTTTACCTCCGCCAAATCCACCATACCTATCCTCCAATCCTGGTCCAATGACGTTCACCCTGGGAACTTGAACCGAGAGGCGAGAGCGTGAGTCCGGATTGCGTACAACCCGGCGGCGAACGATGCCTCGCAGCGGAAATCACCACTCCTTTTTCCAGAAAATTCCGAGCGATTTGCGATCCCGCTCACGTTCGTTGCCCTCTCGCTGCTGTGCCTCCAGCGTCACTTGCGGCAACAGTTCGTACTCGACCACGACTTCCCGCCCCCTTGCCTCGGAAACGTCCTGCGCATAGCTGACAAAGAACCGGGAACCGAAATACTTACCGGCCCGTACCCGGGTTGCGGAGTTTCCCCTGCCCAGGTCGATTTCCACAACGTCAAGGTTCAATCGTCTGCCGATGGAGCGTTTCAGCTGGTTCGCCGCGACGCCAAGTACAAGAACCGCGGCCCGGCCCTCCAGCCGGCTCCCGACGCCCCCTTCCCCGCCCATCAGACCGGAAACGTCGTCGGTCGGCCTTCCGATCAGCAGGTACGAGAGGATATCGGATTCGTCAAGGGGCGGCGTAGTATCACTTTCAAGGGAAATACTGGGTTCCATCAGCGTCCCGCCCACAACAACGCTGATAACCGCGTTTTCATTGGAAACCAGCCTGATCCTGCGTGTTGCTATGATGTAAAGATCGGGGTTGATATCCGAACTGCCGCGGAAGTTGATCTCGCCACGGTCGATTGCGAAACCGGTATTCTGAAACTCGTACCGGCCCTGTCTGCTATCGAGAGAGCCGTAGACCCGGATTCCCCCTTTGTCCTTGATCAGATCCACGTCCCCGGAAATCTCGACGTTTAATTCCCTGTCCCGGATCCACACGTTTCGTGAGGCCGATACCCGGACGGCGCAGTTCAGATTTCGAAAGAGCGGCGACGACATCCAGCCGATGTCTGTGGGGTATTCGATAAAATCGGACAGCCGGAGTACGGCGCGGGACAGAGCCACCCTGCCATCCATGCGCCCCGCCTCCGGGTTCCCCTTCAGTTGAAGGTCGGCATTGAGTGTGGCTTTCAACGAAGTCAGGTCAACCGCCTCGAACTCGTCTGCTTTCAATGAAAAGTCATAACGCTCCACGTCAAACTGGTTTAACGTCACGTCGCCCTTTAGCGCAACCCGTGTCTTCTCCCGGCCGGTTTCGAAGCGGTCGAGGACGATCCGTTTCCCGTCAAAGTTCAGATCCGCTTCTACGTTTTCGAACGTCGTATTCAGAGGCACGATTCGCGCCTTTCCATCACGCAGCTTAAGCCATCCGTGCCGGAGAAGCCGCTGCGATGTGCCCTTCACGGTCAGGTCGACCTCCAGAGATCCCTCCGCATCCTGGACTGCGCTGAGAATCCCGGGAAGAAAGTTCAGATCGATTCCGCCTGACTTGAGCGATACCTCTACAGGACCCCGGGGAAACAGATCCCTCCACCCGCCTGACATCGGGTCCAGCGGAAAATGACCCTTCGTGGCGGCCTCCCTGCCGGGGGACTGCACCAGTTTCAGGTCCACGGTGGCACGCTTGCTCCGATACCCCAGCGTTCCCGAGACTTCCTTCAACCCGACACCTGCAAAGACAGCATCCCGAAGCGCCAGCTCTGACTTCACGCGGGGATCGTCCAGCCTGCCGGACAGCGCGATTTTCCCTGTAAACATCCCGCTCAACTCGCCCGCCATCCCCAGAAGACCCGACCATATCTTCAGGTCCACATCGCTCAGGGTCACGCCCACGCCGTCTGCCTGCCCGCTGTGTCCGTGCGCCAGAATGGCGCCACCGTCCCCCGCCAGCCGGAAATGCTCCACATTGACGGCGCCTTCGCGCCGATACGTCACTCTTGACCAGCCATCGCTGGACATGGTTACACCGCCCACCCCGACCGACAGGGAATCCAGTTCAAGGACGTATTCAGCGTCAGCCCACCGGGCCCGGCCCCTGGCGTGCAGTTGATCGATCTCGTCCGGACGGCTGCCCAGCGTGAAGGATATCCCTTCCTGATTCAGCCCCACGTCCACTGCCAGGTCGTGGACCGTGCGCCCACCCCACACAAGGGAATCCGCGCGGACCATCAGATCCCCCTGCGACAGTTGCGAACCCGTCACCCCGAGTTTGACCCCCCGGATCGGGACACCTCTGAAATTCAAGCTGTCTGCCAGCAGATCCACCTCGGCAAGGGGTTTCGTCCACGTGCCGGCAATGCGCGCCGCAAATGAAGCCGGCGTGCCGGTCAATCCCGGTCCCACGATGTCGTCAAGCACTCTGAAATCGCCGACCCGCCCCTTCGCCCGGAGGTCCAGGCTGTCGCCCGGCGCGACCCAACCGGCGCCTTCCACGTGCGCCCGCGTACCGGTCAGGAACAACCGATCCACGGTCGTCCGGCGACCCCGCTGTACCAGGCTCGCCCTTGCGCTATCCAGTCTTCCTCCAAGAAACCGCGACGCTTCCAAGATCACGTCCGCGTTGGCCCGTGCCGAATCCGGGTGAAATCCCTCTCCGTCCAGTCCGATCTGCAATGACACGTCTTCCAGGAGATCTGGGCGACCCAGAAGCCGATCCGTCGCCAGACCGTCCACCCGCACGCCCGCGCGGTAGGAGGGCTGTCGTCCGCCGGGGTTCCAGAATTGTCCCAGATCGATCCTGGCGTGTCCCCTGACCATGCCGTATCCGTCCGACAGCCGCACGCCTATTGTGTCGAGAATCACAATTCCCCGCCGTAATGATCCGCGAAGAGAGAGTCCTGTTGCGCGAGGCAAACCCTCGATATTCAAGACGTCGATACCCGCTTCACCCCGCCAGACCTCATCGCCCGTCCGCCTCAGCCGTACCTCACCCGTGAGATCGGTGACCCTCGGGAGACGCCATGGCAGCGCGGTCAGGTCCACGTGCACCAGGTGTGTTGTCAATTCATAGCCCTGCGCCGCCCCGATCCGGTCTACCAGCAGTTTGGCCGTCACCCCCCCGGCCTCCCCCTCGGCCTTCACGTCCATCTGGAGTCTTCCGTTGGCCAATGAAGCGAGGAGGTTCGCCGTATCGACGACTGCGCCGTACAGTTGCGCGCGGGCGATGCCCCCGCTGACGTTCAAGTCCGCCGTCAACGGATCCACACCGCGTCCTCTGAGATGAACGGTCGCGTCAAAACGGGCGTCCGCGCCCAACGTCGGGGCGACCCGCATCAGGTCGATTCCCGTGGCGGTCGCGCGGACATCATAGGCGACGTCCGCCCGCGAGAAGTCGAGATGACCGGCAATGACGCAGGCGGACGACCCGTCGTCGAGGTTCAGGTCCACGCTCGCACGGGTCGCGTCACCCCACACCCTGCCGCCTGCCGACAGACTTCCCGTTGGGTAGGACCCGGGAAGAATACGGCCGATCTCGTCATACGCGAGAGAATCCGCATGCAGCACGAAGTCGTACACCGGTCGGGAAAGGCCGGTCACCGATCCGTCGACGAGAAGGTGCGAAGCCGCCGTCTGCAGGCGGATCCCTTTCAGGGTCAGCCTTCCATCGGCAAGCAGTGTCAGACCGGAAAGATCTCTGATGACGAGGGGAGGCTCTAAGATAACGGACCGGAAACGGCGAAGCGCCAGTTCGTATCCCGCTGGCCCTGCCTGGAACCCCAGGACCAGATTCAGGCTGTCGACCCTTCCGGAAGCGGCCGCGTCGATCCGGCCGTCCACGACCTCCGCGTGGCGGATGCGTATCTCCCGCATCGGGCCCCGTTTCCACCAATTCGGGTCCGACTCGGGCAACAGGCGTACCGCGGAATCCGCGACGGCCGCGCCTTCCGGGAGTCGGACCCTCGGGGCTACCATCACGAGGCTATCGACAATTGCCGCGCCCATCAGCAGCGTCGTCGGCCGATAGCGGGCTTCCAACGCGTCCACAACCAGGAGAGGCGCATGTTGTGCGCCGAGCCGCACCCTTTCCATCCGGAAGCCCTTCAAGGGATTGCCCCGCAGGACGCCGATATCGACGGCCGCGCCGAGGTCCCTGCTGAGCCGCTCCTGCAGATACGTACGCAGGTACGGGTTCGCGCGTCCGGATGCCAGCGCGAGGAGACCGAGTCCGACGACCCCGACCATGACGGCCGCAAATGGAACGGTTATTTTAACGATGCGTCTCAAGAGGTCCCTGTCTGGCGGGTTGAACCAGCGAATTTGATGCATCCTGGAAATCCGGCGTCAAATCGCCTTTGTCAACTTGCGTAACTTCGATTTAACGTCGCCGAAGCATGACGGACGAATCAAGGCTAAAACGCCTGTCCAAGGCTGAAATGGACCTGCCGAACGGGCTGGGACGGATCGTCGGAAAGACGGTACGCGACGTCGAGCCGGGCCGGGCTGATGGGATTCAGGTAACGCAATCCGATACCGGCTGCCACATGCAGACGACCTGGATCGAAGGCTCGGAACCGGTCGGTCTCCACGTTTCCCGCATCCACGAACAGGGCCATCCCCACCCCCGACATCAGCCGGGTACGGACTTCGACGCTTCCTTCCAGATTGCTCAGCCCGCCCAGCGGTAAGTCGGACGGTCCCCGTGGACCCAGCCTGTTCAGCTTCCACCCGCGCACGCTGCCTGAGCCACCCGCGAAAAACCGCTCGAAATTCGGAATTGACGCCAGCGTTTTCCGACTGAGAATCGTCCCACCCGACACCCTGAGCGCGAGCACGCTCTTCCAGAATATCTTTCGGTACCATCGACACTCGCCCGACACTTTGAGGAAGTCTCTGCCGCTGGAGGCCTTCACCGCAAGTTCGGCCAGCAGGCCCCGTGTCGGGTCGAAGAAGTCGTCCCGTCTATCTTCCAGGTATTCTAAGGAGAGCGACGTACGGGTGCTGTCCAGCTCGAATTCAAGGACTTCAGTCCTCACCTCAAAGACGACTCGTCCGGTCGCCCTGAAAGTCCGTTCCAGCGCCGCGCTGGCGCCGCCCCGCTTCACACGGATCTCCTCGGGCCGTTCCTGCTCCGCGAACCCCGTCATCTCCAGCCATGTCCTGCTCCCGAGTATGTACGGCTGTCTCACGCCGACGCTTGCCCTCGCCTCGAGCGACGATGCTGAAGATTCGACGGTCAACTGGCGCGCGCCGCCACCCAGAAAACTCCGGTGCCGCCAGGACAGCGAACCCCTCAACCGTTCTTCGGTGTCGTACCCCGCCCCCAGTTTCAGGCTCCGCGGCGGCCGTTCCCTCACGACAATGGCCACGTTCACCGGACTCGCGCGGGCAACCGTGTCGGGAATGGCAAGCGAAACGGCCCGGAACGCCTCCGACCGATAGAGTTGGAGCCGGCTGTTCGACAGATCCTTCTTCCTGTAGCCGTCTCCTGTCCTGAAAGTCAGCCCCCGCAGAATCAGATCGTCCGAAACCGTGCGGTTTCCCACGATCCGTATCTGTCCAAACCGGCATTCCGGCCCCGGCGACACCCGATACGTTACGTCTGCCCGCTTGTTACGAACCGCGACATCCGCGGCGACCTGTGCGAAGGCGTGGCCGTCGTTCTCAAGCAATTCAGCGATTTTTCTCTGATCCGACTCCCGGCCCGATCGGGTCAGCGGCCGGCCCCGTCGGGTGACCAGCGCATCCATCAGACGCACGCTGTCCCGGCCCGCATCCGCCGGCAGAAACGCCAGCCTGACGTTGGATACGACAACAGGCTCACCTTCTTCGATCCCTATGCGGATGCGGACAAAACCGGGTCGGTACCGGTCGACGACAGTGTCCACAACGGCTTCAAAATAGCCCAGTTCCCGGTATCGCGTCAGAATCCTTTCGACATCGGATCGAAACACGGAAGGATCGAACCACCGCACGTCGACACCCGGGAAAACCTCGTACCAGGGGTTCGCGCGGGTGAACATCAGCAGCTTGAGATCTCTGCCGGAAATCGCGCGATTACCTTCGAACGCAACAGCGTCGACGACGGTGGAATCCGTATCCTGTGCGGAGAGGGCACCGGGAAGAACGAAACAGACCATGACGGCGACGATTCTGAAGAGAATCAAGCCTCTCCTTCCTATTCGGACGCTTATTGGAACTGAACTGCGGCGCGGCATCTGGCGACCTGGGCCGGATTGCACCTTCGACCGCGTCGTCCCGCCGCTGCCCTCCATCGCGCTTTCCGGCGGAACCCGGCCGATCGCGGACTCTTCCTTTGACGCCCGCCCATCCCGTCGGTTTCAGATCTCCGTCTCTCAGCGGAAGATAGGTATCCACTGCGTGTGCACAAGGGATTTCTGTCTTGCAGGCAATATGGACCGGACCCCGGTGATCGCGTTCGAGAGCGGGACCGGCAAAATGGGTTCGGCCCCTTTTTCCGATGTGGAAAAAGGGGCCTGAGACAGTGCCGGGATGCGCGCTCATCCGCCAGCGACCGGCGCTTCGGCCGGCGGGTTGTCAGGGTGGAGGACAAGCTCGCCCTTCTCCGCGTCCACCCGGACCCGCGCGCCGTCGCAGATATCGCCGCCAATCAGCCCTCTGCCGATTCTCGTCTCCAGTTCTCGTTGCAGGTACCGTCTGAGCGGGCGGGCGCCGTAGACGGGATCGAACCCGTCGCGGGCGACGAATTCGCGCGCGCTGTCGGTAATCTCCAAGTCGATCCGCCTGTCCTCCAGGCGTTTTCGGATGTCTGCGATCAACAGATCGACAATCTTTCCGATTTCGTCCCGGGTCAGGGCCTTGAAAAGGACGACGTCGTCGACCCGATTGAGAAACTCGGGCCTGAAGTGGCGGCCCATCTCATCCATCACCGCCGTACGGGCTTCGTCGCGGATTTCCCCGCTATCCGTCGCGCGATCCAGCATATGGGGCGCGCCGATGTTGGAGGTCATGATAATCACCGTGTTCTTGAAGTCCACGGTCCGCCCCTGCGCGTCGGTCAGACGCCCGTCTTCGAGGATCTGCAGCAACGCGTTGAACACGTCGTTGTGTGCCTTCTCAATTTCGTCGAACAGGACCACCGAGTAGGGTTTTCTGCGAACCGCCTCGGTCAGCTGTCCCCCATCCTCGTACCCCACGTAACCGGGAGGCGCGCCCACAAGACGGGAAACCGAATGCCTCTCCATGTATTCGCTCATATCGATCCGGACCATATTGTCCTCGGCGTCGAACAGCGTTTCCGCGAGGGCCCTCGCCAGTTCGGTCTTGCCGACACCCGTGGGGCCCAAAAAGATAAACGAGCCGATGGGCCGGCGCGGGTCCTTGATCCCCGCCCGGGCACGGATCACGGCGTCGGCCACCAGCGACACGGCCTCGTCCTGCCCCACGACGCGCCGGTGCAGAATCTCGTCGAGCCTGAGGAGCTTCTCGCGTTCGCCTTCAACCAGCCTCGTCACGGGGATCCCGGTCCAGCGCGAAACGATCTCCGCGATCTCCTCCCCTGTCACTTCTTCGCGAAGCATCCGGCCGTTCCCCCGCGACCGCGCCTCCGCGGCCGAGAGCTTCTGCTCCAGTTCCGGAAGCCGCCCGTGATTCAACTCCGCCAGCCGGTTGAGATCGTACTTCCGTTCGGCGTCTTCGATCTCGCGCCTCACCGATTCGATCTGTTCGCGAAGGGTGCGAACCGCGTCGATGACTTCCTTCTCGGATTCCCACTGAGCCCGCATCGCGCCGGCCTGCGCCTTCAGATCGGCCAGTTCCTTGCGAAGGTCCTCAAGTCGCTGTGCGCTTCCCCTGTCCGACTCTTTCGTCAGCGCTGCCTCTTCGATCTCGAGCCGCATCACCCTCCGGGTGACCTCGTCCAGGCCGGCGGGCATGGAATCGATTTCGGTTCGGATCATCGCGCAGGCCTCGTCCACGAGGTCGATCGCCTTATCGGGCAGAAACCGGTCCGATACGTACCGGTTGGAGAGCACCGCCGCACTCACGAGCGCGTTGTCCTGAATCCGCACCCCATGGTGCAACTCGTACCTTTCGCGAAGTCCCCTGAGGATAGAAATCGTGTCCTCTACCGTGGGCGCATCCACTGTTACGGGCTGGAACCGCCGTTCCAGGGCGGCGTCCTTTTCGATATGCCTCCGGTATTCGTCCAGCGTGGTCGCACCGATACAGTGCAGTTCGCCGCGCGCCAGCATCGGCTTGAGCATATTTCCCGCGTCCGCCGACCCTTCGGTACGTCCCGCGCCGACGATGTTGTGGACCTCGTCGATAAACAACAGAATGCGGCCCTCGCTCTGCGCAATCTCGTTCAGGACCGCCTTGAGCCGCTCTTCGAACTCGCCGCGGAATTTCGCACCGGCCAGCAGCGCGCCCATATCGAGCGAAAACACCACACGCTCCTTCATCCACTCCGGGACGTCACCCTTTACGATCCGCTGCGCGAGTCCTTCGACGACCGCGGTCTTCCCCACGCCGGGCTCCCCGATCAGGACCGGGTTGTTCTTCGTTTTCCGGGAGAGGATGCGCACGAGTCTCCTGATTTCCGCGTCCCGGCCGATCACCGGATCCAGCTTGCCCTCGCGGGCCTGTGAGACCAGGTCCTCGCCGTACTTCTCAAGCGCATCGTACGTATCTTCAGGTTCCGGGCCGGTCACCCGCTGATTCCCGCGCACGCGGGTCAACGCATCGAGAAACGCCTCCCTGGTGGCCCCCTTCTCGTGCAGAATCCGGCCAGCCTGCGTATCGGGTCCTTCGCCCAGCAACGCCAGCGCCAGGTGTTCCACGGAAACGTACTCGTCCTTCAGCCGCCCGGCCTCGTCCTCCGCCCGCTGGATCAGTTGTTGGAAACGCTGCGTCACGTAAACACGTCCGGGTTCCGCGGGACCTCCGGTCTGCCGGGGCCTTCCGCCGAGTTCGCGCTCCAGATCCGCTTTCAGGCCTTCCGCGTCGATCTCCATTCGCGTAAGGATTCGCGGAATCAATCCGTCCGGCTGTGCCACCAGCGCGAGGAGCAGGTGTTCGCCGTCCACCTCGACGTGCCCGTACCGGGTAGAAGCCGCCTGCGCGTCCCGAATCGCCTCCTGTGATTTCTGTGTGAGTCTGTTCATATCCATCGTAGACCTCCTTTTTTTAAAAAATGTGGAATCCGCAGCCGCGCACGGCGTGACGCTGCCGAGGGTTGCAGTCCGTTCCATTTTGCCAATAATCGTATCGAAACCGCTACTCAGCCGGTTCAGGAGTCCCGTCTACTTGCGGCGCGAATCTACTGCGTCGATCAGGTTACGAGAACAACGCCGATACCGAAACACAGTCACGACTCACAATACCCGCAATGTTCGTGCCAGAATTACATTCGAGCGGATGTGAATTGCGGTTGAACTCGACCCGTTCATCGCATATCTTTGCGGATCGCATCCTACCGTCCGTCATGCCGCGTTGAGGAACGCCGGATGAAACCCGATTCAGAGGCCCTTGCCGTATTCGCTCCCGATCTCTTCGCCGGCCGGACCGCGCTCGTAACCGGCGGCGGCAGGGGAATCGGCCGTAGAATCGCCCTCGCGTTTGCGCGGTTGGGGGCGCGCGTTGTGATTGCCGGCCGGAATCCCGAAACGCTCACGTCCACCGCAGGCGAGATCACCGGCGCAGGCGCGCGATGCCTGGCCCTGCCCGTCAATATCCGTGAAACCGGACAGGTCGAAGCGCTCGTCTCCAGGGCGGTGGACGAATTCGGCGCGATCGACTTCCTGGTCAACAACGCAGGAGGTCAGTTCCCCGCGCGTCCGTCGGAGATCACCGACAGGGGCTGGCGCGCGGTGGTCGATCTGAACCTCAACGGCACCTGGAACATGTGCAGCCGTATCGGGCCTCACATGGTCGGAAATCGCTTCGGATCGATCGTGAATATCGTCCACATATATGCACTCGATCGGGGCGCGCCGCCTTTTGCCCACTCCGGCGCGGCGCGGGCGGGCGTGGTCAACCTGACCAGAACCCTGGGCCACGACTATGCAGGCCGCAACGTGAGGGTCAACGCCGTGGCTCCGGGATTTGTGGACACCGCCGGCCTTCGGGAGCATGAATTCAAACCCCTCCAGCACAAAGACTTCGAAACCATGGCCCTGCGGGATGTCCCCGCGGGCCGGTTCGCGGACCCCGACGAAGTGGCGGCGATCACGCTCTTCCTGTGTTCTCCGGCCGCGGCATACGTCACCGGCACGACGATCGTCGCCGACGGCGCACTGTCTCTGGGCGGCTGGACCCCGTGGATGGCCCCGGAACCGTAGCGGTTTTGAGGAAAAACAAAAGCGGCCGGGAGTTTCCCGACCGCGTTTGTTTTCGGTTCTTGTCGATTATCTGTCATTTTGCATATAATGCCAAATTGGCATATAATGGCGATAACCGCTGTCGATCCCGTCTCTCGATCCGCTTAAGCCATATTCAACCTTAAATCGAAAAAAGCAGCAGCGCGGCGCCGCGACGAAACCCTCCGAAACGAGCCGAAAAGGTCGTCCGAAGGGACATAATTTCCGTTCACGTCCAATGACCTTATGTATCCTGGAAATCCGGTGTCAGATCGCCTTTATTGACTTGCGAATATTCGATTTAACGTCCCCGAAAAGTGACGAATCAAGATCAATACCCGATTCGACGCAAGAATTCGTACGTCTTCCGGCTCCGCCTGGCCTCGCTGATGGGGTCATCAGCGCCCGGTACGGGATTTCCAGGACAACTGGTTACCCACCGGGAGAACCCGATTTCCTCCAGCACCCTTCGAATCGCCGTGAAATCCAGGTCCGACCCGTCGCCCACGTCGCACCAGACCGGATCGTACCGTCCGCTTTCGTCCCGTGAGGTGGACGTATAGTCCTGAAGGTGCATGTAATTCAACCGGCTGCTGAAATCCCGTATCGAGTCGGCCGGATCGTATCCCCACAGCAGGGCGTGGGACACGTCGATACACAGCTTTGCCTTCCGAAGGCGTCCGGTGTAGAATTTCCAGTCCGCCACGGAATCGACCAGGGTATTGGTGTGAATGTGGTAACTGATTTCCAGTCCCTGCGCCTCCGCGTATTCCGCCCACGCTTCCGCGCCTTCCGCCGCCGCCGTCAGATCGTCCTCATTCACCGGCCGGCCGGACGGTTTGCCGCCGCTCATAAACATGAAGCAGTCGGCTCCCACTTCCGCGGCGTAGTCCATCCGCCGCCGGTTGCGCTCCACGTGCGCCCAGTCCCTCACGTCCGGCGACCCGCTTGCAGTATATACCGCCATCGGCATTCCCGCGTTTTCGCACACGCGCCGCAACCGCGAAGGCGGCCCCAGCCAGTCCGGGGACAACCGCCCCTCCCAGCCGTCCCAGCCAGCCCCCTTCAATGCTTCCAGCGCCGGCTCCAGGTCGGGTTCCTGCCATCTCAGCGTACTGTATCCCAGTTTGAAAGCCATGGGTTCCTCCGTCTGCCCTTCGAAGCTGTCCTGAAAGGCAAGGCGCTTCCCGACTACCGCGCCCGCCGCGTCAACTCCTCCCGGGCCTGTTGAAACAACGCGATCAGGCGAGCGCGCGTTTTTTCGTCGCGGAAGACGCCGATTTTCTCCGCCCAGGCGATCCCGCCTTCAAGATGGGTCAACAGATATTCGCCTTCCGTGGGTTCGAACGCGCACCGGTTGCCCACGTCGATGTAGACCGGTGACGAATGCGCCATCACGGGGCCGGCGTCCGTTGCGTACTCGCCCCAACACCGTGCCGCCACCCAGCATGACCTCTCAACTTTCAATTCGTGACTCAAGGTGACGGTCCGTCGGTCGCCGGATGCATCCTGCCGGGTGGCGCGTTTTCCGTTGACGATCAGCTCCACCGCGGTCAACGGCCACACGCTCTCCGCGGCGGCAACGACCTCCACGGTTCCTCCGTTGCCCGGCAATGCGATCTCGCCGCCCATCGGCGTTCCCTCCACCGCGAGATCGATCATCGCGCCGGTACTTGCGAACGTCGTCCCGCGTTTGACCGCCCTGCACCAGTTCTCGAACGTAAACCCCTCGTCGGGCCCCAGCTTCGCGTACGTCCGGGAGCCGCCCAGTATGCGACCGTTCGACATCTTGTCCGTGCCACCAACGATCGGAAGCTTCTGACCCGTATTCAGCCAGCGGTAATACCCGCGCTCTCCGGCCCCGATCCGTTCGCCCTGCCAGATCCAGCACATTTCCGCCGCGTCGGCCTGGCCCAGCACGATATTTGCGGCGTTCTCGAAATCCGGCGTGGGCATATGCGGCATAATGACCAGTCCGCCCTGCCGGCGGCAGGCTTCCGCCCAGTCAGCCATCAGGGCCTGGATCTCCCCGCCGATCCAGTCTTCCTGAGGGCCTCCGGTACACATCGGCGCCACCATCTCCTTCAGTCCCAGCAGGCTGATGTGTCCGAGCACGTGCTGGCGGTTTTCCTGGCTCACCCATATCTTGTGGTACTCGCTGCTCGTCGGCGCCAGGCCGCCCGTAAACTCCTCCCAACTGGTAAACAGGCGGCCCCACTGGCTGGCGAGCAGGTTCACCACGTTCAGGTCTTCGCCGGCCGCCTCCAGATGGGAGGATTGAGACGAAAGAAAGTGCACGTGCGTATCGCCCGAATAGAAGCCCCGGTCCTTCATATCGAAAGCACGTTCGATATCCAGCGAAAGATCCCGCTGGCCGGGCTTCACTTCCACCAGCGCCCGAAGGGGAACATACTCGAATCCGCGAGCCACCTCCACGTAAACAGGGCCCACGGGCAGTTCGACCTGGCAGGTACCGTCGATGTAGGCGTACGGCGTGCCACGCACCTTGCAGTCGCCGCCCATATCCTCGAACCAGGCGGTATTCACGTCTGCCTGGTGACCGTGCGGCGCGAAATAGGCGCCGTGGGAAGACCGGAAGTGTATCCGGCATCCCACCGGCATGCCGGATTCCGCGTCGTTCACCCGAACGTGCAGCCATTGCTTGCCGGCGGGCGCGACCAGGGCGACCCGGGTGCTGCCGCGCTGCACAGTCTTGTTCTCCAGTACGTCGCCCCATTTGAACGATTCGCCGGACTCCCCGCACCTGATGTTCAAATCGGCTTTCGGCGACCCGTGTATTTCAAGGTACCTCCCCTCCCTTACCTCCCCTCCACCAGCGCCCCAACCGGTCTCATCCGTTTCGAGATAGTCATCGCCGGGTACGAAAAGCCGGTCCTGCCGCGCGATCACGCCCCGGTCGAGTTCTGCCGTGACCTCGTCGTCGTTCCCTGTCGAAACAGCGATCTCGCTGCGCGGATGCCACGCGAACGGGTCGCTTTCTTCCTGGCACAGCGTGATTCCGCCCAGAGCTATTGCGGCATCGAGGGACGCCGATACCTCGATGCTCTGAATGGTCTGCTCCGGATACGGATTGACCCAGTCGTACAGCCACCAGCCCGCCAGATCGCTGCTCTCGGACCTGACGCCCACCTGCGCCGCGCCGTACGGCAGGGTCCGGTCGTCCAGGGCTATCGGAAGGAACTCGCGGCAATTCCGACAGAGAAACGGATGGTGGCCCCACGGCACGAACAGATCGTGGATTTCGAATCGCCGCCTCAACGCCTGCGCGACCCCGGCTCCGGTCTCGTAGCCGATCCGGTACCTACCCACGACCTCGCCGGTCCCTTCAAGACTCGCTTCCGCCCCGTCAACAGGCGTACAGACGTGCGCGAACAGCACCCTGCGCGCCTTTCGCCCAACGGGAATGGAGACGGCGCCGGCGACCCGTTCGCTGCGCCGGCCCGAAACCACGACAAACGCGAGGCCTCCGGAAGTCTCGTCCCGGTCCGCGAGCGCGAACGGAACGCCCCAGAATCGGCAATCTCCGCCGGAAAGCCGGCAAAGCCCGCTCAATCCGGGTCTTTCGGACACTGCGGGCCAGAGCCAACCCGCACCCGTATCCACATTCTCCGTACCGGCATTCAAGCAGGCGGTCAGGTCCAGCGGCTGAAACATGTCCGACATAAGCTGCTCGCCTTAATCCCGTGTTCTGCAGATATGAAAACCGATTGACGGTCGGCCGCGTTGTCCGTACTCTCGGAGAACCGCCAGATCGCGTTTCCGGCCCATTCCTCGAGGAGCGAATTCAATGATCATCGACAGCCATGTGCATCTCAGACACGGCAATGCCGAACGTACGGAATATACAGCGCATCAGATTATCGAATCCATGGACGGCGCGGGCGTGGACAAATCGGTCGTCTTCGCCATTTGCACCACCGCGTTCGACGCCATTGCGCGGGCCCGCACCGCGCACGAACTGTATCCGGACCGCCTTATCCCGTACGCGTACGCCCTGCCCAATCCCGAACGTCCGATCATCGGAAGCATCGAAGAAGCCGTCACGCGCCTTGGTTTCAAGGGCATCAAGATACACGCCGGCGAGTGCACCCTGGCGGAGTACGTGTCGGACCCCATCCTGAAACTGGCCGGCGAACACGGTGTGCCATGTCTTATCGATTTCATCGGCCGCGACGCCGACCTCGATCGCATGGCCCGGTCCTTTCCCGATACCCCGATCATCGTCGCTCACATGGGCCGCTACCTGTGCACCGACCGGGGACTCATCGACCGGTTTGTCCGCATCGTCGAAACAAACGACAACGTGTATCTGGACATCAGCGGCGTCGTATTGATCTGGAAAATCCGCGAGGCGGTGGAACGTGTGGGGCCGGAACGCATCATCTGGGGAACCGACGGGCCCTACCCCACACCCGACCTGGCGTCGTATATCCGCACCGACCTCGCAAAGGTCAGGGCCTCCGGCATTACAGGACCGGAACTCTCCGCAATTCTTGCCGGAAACATCTCCCGGCTGCTTGATCTCTGACGCTTGATGCTTGTTATGACTCCCAACCCGCGGTTGTCCGGACCCGGCGATCGGTGACTTCACGACACTTTTTCTTGACAAAAATCCGCGTTTGTATATTTTCTTCCCGCTGCAAGGGTAGAGGCGCAGGCTTGCATCAGTAACCGGCAGTGGTCGGCGGACCCACAGCTGCCGGACGAAAGGGTGAACCTGCCGAAGCCCGGAACTCCCTCCGCCGGGATTCACGGGCTGGGCTGCTGGATAAGATCCAGCGGACTGTCACGGGAAACAAGGCCCCGTGGAGCGCTCTCTTGCGATATCGCGCATTCCGGTCGTAGCCGGCGATGTCTCTACCTTTGGACATGCCGGCTGTTTTTGTGCCGCCGATAACCCTCACTCACAGAAGGAACGGAAATGAAAAAACTCAAAGCAGGTGTTCTCGGGGCGACCGGCATGGTCGGTCAGCGCTTCGTCTCACTCCTGGAAGACCATCCCTGGTTCGAGGTCTGTGTGGTGGCGGCCAGCCCGCGGTCGGCGGGCAAAACGTATCGCGAGGCCGTCGCGGGTCGATGGACGCTCACTTCCGACATTCCAATGAATACTGCCGATCTGACGGTCAGGAACGTGAACGAGGTCGACGCCATCGCCGATCAGGTCGACTTCGTCTGCTCGGCGCTGGATATGGAAAAAGAGGACATCCGCGACCTCGAGGACGCCTATGCCCGGCGGGAGACGCCCGTGGCGTCCAACAATTCCGCCCATCGGTGGACGCCGGACGTCCCCATGCTCATGCCCGAAATCAACCCGGGACACGTGGACATCATCGAGGCCCAGCGCAAGCGTCTGGGCACCCGCTCGGGCTTTGTCGCCGTCAAACCGAACTGTTCGATTCAGCCCTATGTCCCTGCCTTCGAGGCGTTGGCGGACTTTGGGCCTCAGCGCGCATCCGTATGCACGTACCAGGCGATTTCAGGCGCGGGAAAGACCTTTGCGTCGTGGCCCGAAATGGAGGACAATATTATCCCCTTCATCGGAGGGGAAGAAGAGAAAAGCTCCATGGAACCGCTGAAAATCTGGGGCGAGATTCACAACGGCGAAATCCGAAACGCAAGCGGACCGGTCATTTCCGCACAGTGCATCCGGGTGCCCGTCAGCGACGGACATATGGCCGCCACGTCGGTGTCATTCGAAAGGAAGCCTTCCCGGGAGCAGGTTATCGAGTCCTGGCGTAATTTCCAGGGGGATCCGAAGGCGGCCAACCTGCCTTCTTCGCCCAGACCGTTTCTGACGTATTTCGATGAAGACGACCGGCCGCAGACCCGGTTGGACCGGGACGCGGGCGATGGCATGGGCGTCACGCTGGGGAGGCTGAGGGACGACAACCTTTTCGACTACAGATTCATCGCCCTGAGTCACAACACCGTTCGAGGGGCGGCGGGCGGCGCCGTTCTCATGGCCGAACTGCTTGCGGCCGAGGGTTATCTGCGGGCAAAGTAGCTTCAATTGACGTGCGCTTTTCCGGCAGATTCTCAGTGTGGAACCCCCTGCCGGTGCAACCGGCGGTGGATAGCCTCTCTTGCCTCCTGAAACGGTCGCTCCAGGTATGCCATGTGATCCTCTTCCCCGTGGTGGTGCGTGACCTCGCCCGGCCTGTGCTGCCGGCTGTTCTCGTGCATGTACGTCAGGCAGCCGTCCACCAGCGTCAACATGTACCGCGCCGTTTCAGAATCGAACATCCACCACTCGCCGCCGCAGGCAATATAGACCGGGGAGGTATGCGCCATCATGCCGCGTCCCCATCCGTCGAGGTGGGGAACCGCCCGGGTATAGTCCGGGCCTCCGCACCGTGCGGCCAGCCACGAGTGGGCACCCACTTCGATTTCCGCTTTCAGTCTCAGCTTTCGCGCACCCCCCGATTCTTCCGTTGAGGCAACCACGCGCCCGTCCTGCACGATCTGCAGTGTATGGATGGGCAGCACGCATTCAGCCTCCGCGACCGCTTCGACACAGCCGCCGTTACCCGGCAGTCTGACCGTGTCGCCGATGTCGTGGCCATCCACGGTGAACCGGATGATCGGCCCTCCGCTGTGAAAGGTCCGGCCCGCGGCCATGTTCCTGCACCAGGTTTCGTAGGTGAACGGCTCGTCGTCGGGAATCCTCACGTACGTTCGGTAGATGCCCACCGGCACGTCGCTGCTCATCTTGTCCGTGCCACCCACGAGCGGCAGCCTGTATCCGCAGTTCAGATACCTGTAGTATTCGTTGTGATTGTACGTTGCGTGCCTGAGCATCTCAACGGCGTCGGCGCGCCCCGTTGCGATGAGTGCGGCCGGCTCCCCGTTGGGATTGGGAAGGTGGGGAATGATCACGGTTCCGTCCTGTGCGTGGCATCGGTCCGCCCAATCCGCCATGGTCACCTCGAGCGTTCCTCCCATCTCCGCTTCGCCGGGGCCGTCGGAACACCAGGGCATCACTGTCTCCTTCAGACCGAGCAGAATCAGATGCCCGAGGAAATGCTGCCGGTTTTCCGATCCGACGTAGACGATGCTTCTCCCGTCCGGCGACACGCTCGCTCTGCCGGTGAACTCCTCGGTGCTGGTAAAGAGGTTGCCCCACTGCGAGGGCAGCAGGTTGACGACGTTCAGGTCCTCTCCCTGGGCCTCGGTGTGGCTTCCCTGCGTGGAAAGAAAATGGACGTGGGAATCCCCGCTGAACCACCTCTCGTCATTCATGCTGCACCAGCGTTTCAGCCGCAAATCCAGTTCCCGCTGTCCGGGCGTGATTTCCACCGCGGCGCGGAGCGGCTCGTACTCGAATCCCCGGGCCACGTCCACGATGACCCGTCCCCTGGGCAGCCAGCCCTGGCAGGTGCCGTCCGTATAGGCATAGGTAATCTGACCCAGCCGCACGTCGCCGCCCACGTCGACGTGCCACGTACCGAGGTTGGAGTTCACGTGCGGATGGTGACCGTGCGGCGCGTACGGTATCCCTTCGGGCGACCTGAAGTGCACCCGGCAGGGTACCGGTTTCCCGGTCTCGTCATCGACCACCCGGGTGTGCACCCAGTTGCGCCCGCGGTTTACGACCTCGACCTTCAACGCAGCGGTCTCGACGCTGCCGCGTTTCTCCAGTTCCCCCCAATTTACGGCACCCAGCGTTTCGGAACTCTGGCTCACCGTGACGGTTGCCGACGGAATCGCGGCCACTTCGACGTACGCCGGACTGCTCGCCGGGTTCTGCGGCTCCCCCCAGCCCTTTCTGTCATCCCTGAGGAAATCGTCCGTCGGCCGCGCCGGCAGCGGATAGGGGTACGTGGCGATACCCCGGTCCACCTGCACATCCAGGTCGAACGGCTTGTCGGCATCCTCCTGTCTAGGCAGCGTAATCAATACTTCCCGCGGGGCCTCTCGCGAAATCGGATGCTCGTCGGCGTGCCCAAGCGTGATGCCTCCGATGACAAACCGGAGGTCCCCGGGAATCACCTCCAGCCGTTCGATCAGTCGGTCCGGGTGGGGATTCTTCCAGACCCAGAGCGTAAAGGCACTCGAACGGCCCTGAATCGCCTCGGTCTGACGTCGACCGGCGTCGCCCCACCTGCCCTCGTAGCGGGGCAGCATTTCGTCGGTCCGGTCCTGCACCGCGATAAACGGGAGCCCTGCCGCCGCCGGTACCGCGCCAATCTCGAAACGGTCCCTGATCGGCGCCGAGACGGCCTCGCCACCCTCGAAATGGAAGCGGTATTCTGCAACGCGCTCACCGATCGGCCCGTTATCCGGAATCCCGGAATCAAGCAACCGGTGCGCCACGACCACCCGCTGCGCCGTTTTTTCGACCGGGACGGCGACCGGTCGGCGCGACACCCCTTCCCCGAAACCCAGCAGGCAGGGCGCGGCCCTGCCGTCCGCGCGTCCGATCAGGAACGGCAGACCCTGGAAGTGATGGACGCCCGCGGGCACATCCAATGCCTCACCCAGGCGCTCAGGGTCCGTATTGCACATCGACGACAGATCCAGCGGTTCATAAGCAGCCATACCCAAAAGCCCCTTGTGGACAAAGCGTCTCGACGCTACGTCACCCGGTTGCGCGGGCGGCCCTCCAGAAATGCGATGACGTTGTCCACCGCGCCCCCGTTCAGCAGGTCAACCCCTTCCGGCGTCATGTCCGCGCAGTGAGGCGTCAGCACCGCGTGTTCGCAAGACAGCAGCGGATGCGATGGCGGCAGCGGCTCCTCGTCGTAGACGTCGATCGCCGCGCCGCCCAGACGCCCCGACCTGAGTGCGGCCACCATCGCGGCCGTATCGACCACCGGTCCCCGGGCGCCGTTTAACAGAATAGCGCCGTCTTTCATCAGTCCGAATTCCCTCGCGCCGATCAACCCGCGGCTGTCTTCGGTGAGCGCCACATGCATGCTGACGACGTCGGCTTCGGCCAGCAATTCGTCGAGTTTCACGAAACGCACGCCCAGCCTGTCTGCCCGTTCAGGCGACGGATTGTAGGTCCACGCGATCACCTCCATCCCGATGGCGCGTCCCAGCCTGGCCATCTCCGCCCCGATATTCCCGGCGCCGACGATACCCAACACCTTGCCCTGCAGATAGATGCCGTCCATCCTGGGCCATTCGCCCGCCTTCATCCGCTCCGTAAAGAACGCCGCGCGTTTCGCCGCGGAGAACATAAGCCCGAACATGTGTTCGGCCACCACCGGCGCCGTTCGCCCCGGCTGGTTGCAGATGACAATCCCGTGCGCTCTGGCGGCTTCAAGGTCGAACATGTCGGTACCGATCGAGCAACTCGTAATCATCCGCAGATCGGGCAACCGTTCGAATTCTTCCCGCCTCCAGGACACCACGCCTCTTGTGTTGATGATGACTTCCGAGCCCTCCGCGCGCGCGACTTTCTCCGCACTCGACTCCGGCCTCGTATCGTACAGAACCACCTGACCATAACGCGCCAGGCGGTCCAGATGGGGAGACCCCGCGATCATCACCGGATCGTCTCCCGGGACCAGCATCCTTACCGTTCCATCGGCCATCTCCGGACCTCCAGTGTGGCGACATCTGACAACACGGTTGCCGCAGGGACCGCACGCGGCAGGGGCGTCCCGTATCCCGAATGCCGAAGGAGGCCGAACACCGCAAGCCTGGGGGACGATGCCTCCAGTACCGGAATCCGCCCGCTCCGGGATCCGTTCATGCGCACGCATCCTGACGGAGTCCGTCCAAGCGCGCTCACTCGCCTTTCGGTATCCGCGACGGACCCTCGGATGCCAACGTGGTCAACGCGCCGAGCAGCAGGTCGATTTCCTCTTCCAGCAGGAAAAACGGTACGCTGGCGCGCAGTCCCCGCCGCGTCGAGCTGAATGCCTTGACGACGATGCGCCAGCGCCGCCTAAGCGCATCCCTCACGTCCTCGGGCCGCCAACCCTCCATATCGAATGCGACGACGGCGGCGGACTGTCCGGCGGACGTCGGGGTGAACACCCTGACATCCGGGATCCCGGTCAACCCCTGCTTCAACCGGGTCGTCAGCGCCGCGGTGCGCGCCCAGATAGCGTCCAGTCCAATGTTCTCCAGGTATGCCACCGCCGACGCCCAGGCGTGCACGAGCGGCCACGACCACGGCCCGAATTCGAACCGCTCGGTATTATCCTTGAGTTCGAAACGATCCTCCCCGAAGTCCACCCACGCCTGCGCCCGCCCGCCTGCGTAGGTCACGCGTATTTCATCCCGGCGGTCCTCCCGTGCAAACAGCGCTCCGGCGGCATAGGGTGAATACATCCACTTGTAGGAAAGAACTCCCGCGAAGTCGCAGCCCACTTCGTGCAGATCCAGGGGGTACAACCCGGCGGAGTGCGCCATGTCCAGAAACGTGAGGACGCCCCGCGCCCTCGCGACGGAACAGATCCGCTCCACGGGCAGGCGGAACCCCGAGTCTGAAATCACGTGGCTCAAGGCTACCAGACGGGTACGCTCCGTGATGCGTCCCGCGACCGCTTCGACCTGTCCATCCGCGCATTCCACGAGGGGCGCCTTGTCCACGATGACGCCGTACAGATCGCGCAGATGAAGACAGGGCACGAGCAGGGCCACCTCTTCTTCTTCGGAAATCAGGATGCGGTCTCCTGCCTTCCAGTCCAGGCCGCGGATAACCGTCTGGAACGCTTCGCTCACCCCGCGCATCAACGCCAGATCGCCGGCCCGTACGCCGAAGAATCTCCCGAGGCGCTCCTTGGACCGTTCCCGGCGCGGGTATTCCTCGTCGGGAAACGCAATGTGCATTGGACCGCGCTCGAACAGTTCCCGCATCAGCGCCAGATGCGTCCGGGCAACCGGAGCCGGGGTGATGCTCACGCCACCGTTCTGGAACCAGACGAATTTTTCCAGCGGCGGGAAGTCCGCCCTGATCTTCCCTATATTCATATGCCAGCGCCCAGGTGAAACCAGGTTTTCGGAACAAGCAAGCCGGCTTCCGATCGGTTAAAGCGCGTTTCGCATCCGTGCCCGCGTTGCGGGTCGCCGCCTTAGCGCCAATGGGCGGGCAGTATGACGTCCCTCAATCCCAGTTGCCGCGCAATCCAGCGCTCCTGGTAGACCCCATCCTTGTAGCGGGAGTGCTCCGAGGCGCGAACCTGAGGAACCGCCTGCATGGCATCGGCTACCTCACCAAGCGTTTCCCGGCTGCCCCACAGCAGGGTCGGCGCCGTGATCCGTGGCGCAAAGAACAACGGGTCGAAATAGGATACCGTACGGGCTACAGCGTGGCGGCGATCCGGATATTGCCGCAGATATTCGTTGATCTCCTCCAACGGATAACCCTCCGTGCCGGCCGCCCGATCCATCGTGCGATGGAAGAATGACGGTGAAGCAACCAGGTGGGTCAGTCCCCCGCGCAGGGCGGCGGACAAGAGCGGCATCTCGTTCTGGCCTATCCCGACGATTCGCCCGGGGTCCGCTTCCGGACGCGTCAGCACATAGTCGACCGCCCGGCAACAGTCGGCCACGATGCCCCGCATCACGTACCTTTCGTGGTCTTCTATCCCGTCCACAAACAAGCCGGGGAACGACGCCGCGTAGGGCTTGTCGGCGTTCCGCTGCCCCCTGGCGGCCATGGCGAACACCAGGAACCGCCGTCTCTTCTCGCTTGCATCGCCCTGCGGCAGCGGTTCCACCACACTCTGCAGGCGCGTGAAATACAGAAGCGTCGGAAACGGTCCCTTCCCCCGGGGAATGCTCAGGTAACCGAACAGTCGGTACGGACCGATGCTGGTAAAGCGCACCCCGTACGTCGTGGAATAGTCGGTCGACCGAATGGGCATCAATTCCACTTCAGGCGCAATTGGCGTCGCGTCTAACGCGTTGACGACGCGATTCCAGTACGCATCGAAATCATCGGGTCTGACCGTCGTCGACATGCATAGGCTGGACACTGATAACCTCCACTGGCGTCGGGGGAATCCGTTTACGCCGGTTCCGTGTTCAGGGGTGGATCTTCAGGTGTTTCTCGAAAAACGCCTTGATTACGCTACCGTGCGCCACGCTGCCCGCATCGTGGGCGTGGCCGTCGTACGCATACATGCGTTTGTCGCTCGACGCGATTGCCCGGAATGCCGCATATCCGGTCTCGGGCGGGCAGATGTTGTCCTGCAACCCCACGTTGACGATTATCGGGCACGAAATGCGCGGACCGAAGTGGATCCCGTCAAAATAGGCAAGCGTTGCCCGGACCGAGGGCTCCCTATC
The DNA here is from genome assembly GCA_965203805.1 of Candidatus Latescibacterota bacterium. GTDB lineage: Bacteria > Latescibacterota > UBA2968 > UBA2968 > JAAXHE01. The sequence continues at coordinate 1,000,452 of OZ241917.1, forward strand.
GGGGTATAGTCGCAGATAGTCCCGGATTTCCTGGTATGGATAGGTGTGCGCCAGTTGGATCGCATCCATAAACCCGCAGAGGTAAGGCGCCCCGGCAGCTCCGGCAGCAGGATTCCTGAGCCCGGCAACCACCAGCGTCAGTCCGCCACCCTGGCTGCTGCCGGTCACGCCGATCCGCTCGGAATCCACTTCCTCTCTGCCGGCCAGAAAATCGAACGCACGCACCGCGTCGATATAGAACCCCCGATAGGAATAGGTGTTCCGGTCCACGATATTGTGTGTCAACAGTCCCGGATAGCCGGGATTGAACTGACCGTTGCTTCTGAGTTTTCCCCTCGGCGCGACGCTGAAAACCGCGTAGCCCGTTTTAGCCTGTTGTTTCGGGACAGGCGGCTCTCCGATATATCCGGGCACCTGCAGTATCGACGGCAGCTTCCCCGTATGCGACGCGGGAAGGCAGTACCATCCCGCGATTCGGATACCATCGATACTGTCGAAGCGGACGTCGAACACGTCTACGTCGGCCGTCGATCTGAGGGGGCTGTGTGTCACGGCTGCGTTCAGCGGCATGGGATCGACCGCGGCGAGAACGTCGTCCCAGAATTCATCGAAATCGTCGGGCCGCACCATCGATGTGCCGTAATTCTCAATTGCGTTCCTGTCCATATAGGTGTCCTGTCCCAGATAACCGGCGGTCAATCCCCGCAATCGCCACTGCCCACAACCACAGAACTCTCGGCACCCTTACGCCCGAAACCGTTCACGGTTCGGACGGAAAGCCTGCTTCCTGACGCGTCGATGCGCCAGGCGAAGGCCGATGAACACGCCCGCCATTCGCCTTCGTCGATGCGTTTTTCGAACCCCTTCAGATTCGCGGTTTCCGTATCGAGAAGGACGTAAAGCTCGTCCGGCTCCCCACCCTGTTGGAGATGGATTTCGGCCCGGTCAGGCGTCCAGTACAGGTCTCCCGGGCGCTCCGTGTGTTCTGAAAACCAGGGCAGCCCCGGCGTGTCCGCGTCCTCCCAGAACAGATATCTGTTGAAGTGATAGGAGATCTTGCCGTGCTCCGGTTCTCCCGGGCCCATCGTCTCCAGTTCGTCGTTTCGAAGGGAGATCATAAAGCGTTCGAACAACTTCAGCCGCTCGGCCACCTGAAACCGCCCGCCAACCGCCGGCGGGGGCTCGGGGACGAGCCTTATATCCGCGTAGTCCTCTTCAACCCAGGCGCGGTGCGCCTCCAGGGCACTGAGCGGCACCCCCTGCCGTTCCAGGTGGTAGGTGAACTTCGTCTCGTCGTTGGAATCGCCGCCGACGTCCATGGCCACCCATTTGCCGTGCTGGTTCGACCAGACTTCGTTGATGCAATGTGAACGCATGATCTGTGTGCGCGCGGTAAACCCCAGTGCGGCGCTGCATTGCGACATTACCGTCGCATAATGCGTGCACATTCCGAGGCTGAGCCCGCGGCTCGCAAGGCTCAGAATCACCATGGCGTCCCAGGGCGGGCAGAATTCAATTTCACCCATGTTCCAGCCGTCCTCCCACTGCTCCCTCACCCACTGACGCAAACGCAGGAACGCCTCGAACTCGGACTTCGCGGGACGGATGACTTCATCCAGCTTCCAGCGCTCCCGCAGGATCTGTCCGCGTTTCGAATCGGCCGGCAGGTGGGAAAAACGGTAGGAGCTTCGTATCAGCGCCGGGTTGTCGGAATCGACGATTCTTACCGCTGGCTGTGTAACCCCGCTGGCCGTTACCGAAAGCGTGACGGCCGCGATTTCCGGCGTCGCCGATGGCTGTTCTGACTGCAATATGATACGCCATTGAAGGAAACGGATCGGGCCGGCGGGAGCGATCGGACCCGATGCCGGCGCCCACGCCGTCCAGGTTTCCGGGCAGTAAGCCGGGCACGGGCCGCCCCGCCACTGCAGGGCCGTGGTACATCCCGCGGGCGTGCGCACGTCGGCGGACAGGCGGATCGCATCTATGCTGCCCGCGGCGGCGATCCCGTCAGCTGAAACAAGGCCCGGCAGGTCCACGGCATTGGAACAGACCTCGCCTGATTCCACATATTGGTCCAGCCAGAGCCGGACCATGTATTCTCCGCAGGCGCGGTCGTTAACGCCCATCTCCCCGGACCGCCAGGTCAGGCCGCCGTCTTCGCTGACGGCGCTCCGTTTCGGCTGGACGCTCTCCTCGATCAGCAGCGTCCACGTCGCATCTTCCACAGCCCGGAAAGTCACCTCATTCCGACCTGCGCTGAGCCAGCCGGCGGGGATCTCCAGCGGTTGCCATCGGTCTTCCCAATATGAACGGTCGACGGGCCAGACGACCCTCAGCGAGTGACCGTTCACTTCTATGTCCAACTCCCCGTCCGCCCTGTCGCACAGCAGGTAGGGGCAAAGCAGCGCGCGGGATGCGCCCATTTCGGGAATGAAGAATGTCTTTCGGGCCAGTCGCAGGCCGGAAACGGCCTCGCGATCGTGCTGATTGCAGTTGCCCATCTCGTCGGCAAACGTCACCCCCCGCCTTAGCCTGACGGCATCCTCCTTAACAGAGATTCCCTTCCCCGTACACGCCGCGAAATCGCTTCGAGAAGCCCAGGTTCCAGTCCCGTTTGCCTGTTTCATACCCGCGTTCCGTTCCGATAGGAGAATTGCGCCCTCATTGTCCATACACTATATTTGGAAACCCGGATACCCGGGCGGCGATGAAGGACCGCAGACCCCGGTTTCAACACCTTGCCGGCCGGTGAAGTTGCGCCTATACAGGCCGGCTCCGCGAAATGCCGCAGCAGGGACGACCCGATGCCAGACGAAAACATTGTACGCATAGGACACCTCAAGACCGTGGACGCGTTTCGGAAACGCCTCGAGGGGCTCGGCCTTGCGTTGTCGTGCGACCAGGACATTCTTACCGCGCCTGAATCTCCGCTCGCACAACCGTTTCCATTCACACCGGAACCGATCGGCAATCGGTTCGCGATCCACCCGATGGAAGGCTGGGACGGTCTGACCGACGGCAATCCATCGGAAGATACCCGCCGCCGGTGGCGCCACTTCGGTCTGAGCGGCGCAAAGCTCATCTGGGGAGGCGAGGCGATTGCCGTACGACCCGAAGCTCGCGCCAACCCCAACCAGCTGTTCGCCGCCGAACATACCCGAAACGGCCTGGGCGAGTTGCTCAAAACGCTGCGAGCCGCCCACCGGCTGCACGTTGGCAACACCGACGATCTGGTGGTCGGGCTGCAACTGACGCACTCGGGACGGTTCTGTCGGCCCACGCACAAAAGCAGGATGGAACCCCGAATCCTGTACCGTCACCCCATCCTCGACCGTAAATTCGGCGTGGGCCCGGATCACCCGGTGATGTCGGACGGCGAGATTCGATCCGTTATAGACGACTATGTAACGGCCGCACGAATGGCCGCCGATCTGGGCTACCAGTTCGTGGACATCAAGCATTGCCACGGATATCTGGGCCACGAATTCCTGAGCGCCGTCACACGCAACGGTCCCTTTGGCGGCACATTCGAAAACCGGACGCGTTTCCTCAGGGAAATTGTCCATGGGATCCGGACCGTCGCGCCAGGTCTCCGGATTGGCGTACGCCTGAGCGTATTTGACTTCGTACCATTCCGGCCCGACCCGGATCGATCCGACGGTCGCAGACAGGGCCCCGGCATTCCCGAAGACTTCGGCCACTGCCTGCCCTATACCTGCGGTTTTGGCACGAATGCGTCCAATCCCGTGGTTCCGGATCTCACCGAACCCTATCTCTTTCTGGATCTTCTCGAACGCCTGGATATCCGACTGGTCAATCTCTCGGCCGGCAGCCCGTATTACAATCCTCACATTCAGCGTCCCGCGTATTATCCCCCGTCAGACGGATACCAACCCCCCGAAGACCCTCTGGCGGGTGTCGCGCGTCAGATCGACGTCGTCCGGCGGATCAAGAAGCGGCATCCCGGCCTGATCCTGGTGGGTACGGGATATTCCTACCTTCAGGAGTTTCTGCCGCACGTGGCGCAAGCCCAGGTGCGCGAAAGGCACGTTGATTTTATCGGACTGGGCAGGATGGTCCTTTCCTACCCGCGGCTTCCGCTGGACGTCCTGGAAGAAGGGAAACTGAACACGCGGGTCGTCTGTCGGACATTCAGCGATTGCACCACCGCGCCACGGAACGGGATGATATCCGGTTGTTTTCCTCTCGACACACATTACAAAAAAACCCCTGAAGCCAAACGCCTCAGGGAAATTAAGAAAGCCGTCCGTCCCCGGCAAGGGTAAAGCGGCGCGGCGCGGGTAGGGCCGCGACCAACGCCCTCAACCCGCTTTGCCATCTGCAATTGCCTCGGACTTCAGTACGAAGACCTCCTCCAGAATGAAGAAATCGACGCTCGGCGCCAGTTGGACTTCCCTGAAGAGGGCCTGATCACGTTCACCCACACGGGTTACGGTGCCGATCAGAAGCCCCTTGGGAAACACGCCCCCGAGGCCGGAGGAGATGATCCTGTCGCCTTCGGAAACCTCGCTGCGTACCGACACGTGCCTCAGGAAAAACCTGCCGTTTTCACTCGTCACAATCCCCGAAGTCCGTTCATCGCTCTGCACGATCGCGCTCACCCTGCAATTACGATCGAGCAGCAACTGAACCACGGCAGTTCGCGGGTGAACTTCCAGCACGCGACCGACGAGCCCGTCCGCGGTTACGACCGGCATGCGTTTCACCACACCGTCCGCCGCACCCATATCCAAAAGCACCGTGTTCATTACCCGGTTCGGATCCCGGGCAACCACCTTCGCTACGAGATACGTGCCTTCGGCCTTTGATCGGAAGTCGAGCAATTCGCGAAGCCGGAGATTCTCCATCCGCGCCTCACGGAGACCGAGCAGTTCGAGCGAGATGCGCAGATTCTGCTCCCGCAGGATACGGTTCTCGCGGCGCAGCCTGGAGAGTTCCAATGGCCATGTGAACAGCCCGTGTCCGGCCTTGAGCAGTCCGGTGGCGATACCCCTGGCCAAAGCCACGCTATCGGATTGCCCGAACGCCATAAGGCCCGACGATACAAGGACGGCCACGCCAAGAACGACCAGGGCGCGGTGTCCGCGTATAAAACCGAACAGCCACTGCATGAGTCATCCAAACCGCAATCGATTACAAAAGCAGTTTCTGATACTGGTCGATATTCTCGAGAACACGCCCGGTGCCGCGCACAACGCAGGTGAGCGGATCGTCCGCCACGATCACGGGCAGGCCGGTCTCTTCCATCAGCCTGCGGTCCAATCCCCGCAGCAATGCTCCGCCTCCCGTCATGATAATGCCCCGATCGAGTATATCGGCAGCCAGTTCCGGCGGCGTATGCTCCAGTGTCTGCCGCACCGCTTCCAGAATGGAATTCACCGTCCCATTGAGAGCTTCCCGAATTTCCACCGAGTCGACGATTATGGTTTTCGGGATGAAACTGACCGTATCCAGCCCCCGGCAGGGATGCTGGAATTCGCTATCCAGTGTGCCGGCAGAACCGATTTCACATTTGATTTGTTCCGCGCTCCGCTCGCCAACGAGAAGGTTGTGTTTGCGTCTGAGCATCGTGATGATGGCCTGATTCATCCCGTCGCCCGCTATCTTGATGGACCGCGAGGTCACGATGCCCGACAGGGCGATCACCGCGATTTCGGTGGTACCGCCTCCGATGTCAATCACCATGGATCCCACGGCCTCCTCCACGGGAAGGCCGATCCCGATAGCTGCGGCCATGGGTTCCGTGATGATGTAGACCTCGCGGGCCCCCGCACGTTCGGCGGATTCCCTGACGGCCCGCATTTCGACGGCAGTCACCCCCGACGGCACGCAAATCACAATCCGAGGACGGACAAGAAGCCTGTTTTTCTGGACCTTCCGGATGAAGTGACGCAGCATCTCTTCGGTCACGTCGAAATCGGCAATGACCCCGTTCCGCAGTGGGCGAATGACGTCAATATCGGGGTTCTGGCGGCCCATCATCTGCTTGGCATGAGATCCGATGGCTAGCGGTTTGTGGGAATTTCGGTCCAGCGCAACAACCGACGGCTCGTCGACCACGATGTTCTGCCCTTTGACGTAGACCAGGGTATTGGCCGTACCCAGATCGATACCAATGTCATTGGACAGCAGTCTGGAAAGAAATAGTGCCATAACGTTTCGTTTCCTAACGGGTTAGCCGAGCAATCGGTCTCGAACGTCGCGATGCTTGTCCAGGGTCTTCCTGTCCCGGACAGAACACTAGTTTAGAATTCGTACCTCCCGGCCATCCACGCTGATTTTTCCCTCCGCGAAGAGGCCGATCACTTCGGAAAGTAACTCGTGCTCCACGGCCAGCACCTTGCGCGCGAGTGAATCGGGCGTTTCCTCCGGCTGGACGCGGATGCTTCGCTGCAAGATGACCGGGCCGGTGTCGTAATCCCCGTCCACGAAATGGACGGTCGCTCCCGAGACCTCCACGCCACTGCGGACAACAGCTTCGTGGACGAGGTCCCCATACATCCCCTTTCCACCGAATGCGGGCAGCAGGGCGGGGTGTATATTGATGATTCGATCCCTGAAGTTTTCAAGCGTCACACGGCCCAGTTTCTTCATATAGCCGGCCAGAACAACCAGGTTGACACCGTGGGACCTGAGCGTTTCCGCGATCGCACGGTCGAGGGCGCCGGGTTGCGGATGCGTCCTGCCGCTGAGGTGGAACGCCGGGATTCCCGCCCGGCGGGCGCGGGCGAAAGCGCCCGACCGGCTGTTGTTGCCGATAACGACGCCCACATGCGCCGGAAGCCGTCCGGAGGCGCTCCGGTCGATTATCGCCTGCAGATTGGTTCCCCCTCCGGAGGCCAGCACACCCAAGCGATAGGCAGCGTTCCGTCCGGACAGGTTCACAGTTCCACGATCCGACACGGGGATTTATTCCGATAACTGACTTTACAGCATATAATTCGGCGGGGAAGAAGTAGAAATGCGGGGACACACCCGTCCGCAAGTGTGGCGGCGGGCCCGAGTGGCAACCGGCTCGGCCAACTCAAAATAACCCATTGCACGCTTGATGTCAAGGGCTTTGCAGGCGAGGTTCAGCCGGTGCGGCAGGCGAAATCCACTTGACAAGGATAAGACAATTATTCTTATTTAAACCGGTAAATGTTAAGCACTTACTCATCTGACGAACCACAACGGAGGCTGTCTTTGAAGATACGCAAGGCGGTGATCGCTGCGGCCGGGCATGGCAGTCGGATGTTGCCGGCTACCAAAGCCCTGCCCAAGGAGATGATGCCCGTCGTCGACAAACCGGCCATACAGTACATTGTTGAAGAGCTGGTCGAAGCCGGCATCGAAGACATCCTGATGATCACGGGCAGAGGCAAACGGTCCATTGAAGACCACTTCGACCGCAACGTCGAAATCCACAACGCCCTCGCAATGCGGGAAGACAGCTCGATGATTGCGACCCTCGAACGCATCGAGCGGCTCGCCGACATCCACTATCTCCGGCAGAGAGAACTGCTCGGCACCGGGCACGCCGTCCTGAAGGCCCGCAAACACATCGGCGACGAACCCTTTGCCGTTTTATTCGGAGACGATCTGGTGGTGTCGGAACGTCCGTGCATAGGGCAACTGATGGACCATTACGACAGATTGGGTGCGTCGATTCTGGCGGTTAAGGAAGTCGCCCGCGAACGTGTCGGAAGCTACGGTGTGATCCGGGCCGAACCCGCCAACGGGGCTTATCTCGTAAAGGCCCTGGTGGAAAAACCCGAACCCGTGCAGGCGCCTTCGAATTTCGCCTGTCTTGGTCGGTATATCTTTGAACCCGACATCTTCGATTTTCTGGATCGAATCAGCCCGGTGGATAACGGCGAGTACCAGCTCACCGACGCGATTCAACTCATGATTCAATCCCGCCCCGTTTACGCGTGCGCGATCGAAGGGGACTGGCACACGGTTGGCGACCTGCTTTCGTACGTCCAAACGTCGGTCTCATTTGCCCTGATGCACCCCGAAATCGGCCAATCCTTCCGCGAATACCTGAAAACCGTCTGCCAGGTTCCACCCTCCGATCGCTAGGCGTCACTCGGCTTCAGAAAGGGACCGCCAGGCGTCAAGAATGCCGTTGAAATCATCCAGAATCCTCTCTGCGCCGGCGACAATTTCACGTTCGTGTCTCGCGATCCACTTCATATCCCGCCCACTTACAATGTTGCGTCTCTCACAGGACTCAAGCTCATCCCGATCCAGAACCGTAAGCCGGCCTTCCGGATCGTACCAGAGGTCCAGCAGGAGGTCGACGTAGTCCACGCAACGATCGCCGACCTCCAGATTTCTGCAGATGTGAAAGAGATGGCCCAGGAGCCGCCCTTCCGGGTCGCACATCTTCCACAGCACATACCCCGCTCCCTGCCGATAATACCCGTAGGTTACGGACCCGGTGCGAATCGCCGTGTCCCCAACACGGCCCGGCCGTACATTCACATATCTGAGCACCACGCAGTCGCCGGTGTGCACGATGGGATCGCAGGCAAAGACGGCGTCCGGCTTGTCCAGGTGCCGCTTTACCTCCCGAAACTTCATGGCGAAAGAGAACGGGTCAGCATATAACAGAACAGCATCGTTGTGCTCGCCACCAGCCAGCATGCCCATTGAAGCAGCTTTGCCCGTCGCCCGGCCATACCGGACGAAATGGACTGGCCGAGATAGCAAATCAGAAACACCAGCGAAATGCCGATACCCCAGATCGTAATCAAGAATGGCCCTCCTCACTCCTGCGCCTGTGCTTCACCCGTCATCGGAACAAACCGGACGGCAATAACCCGTTCTTCCCTTACGCCGTCCTTCTCCTTGACGAGTAACGTCAGGGTTTGATTATCGGTGCCGACAGGTATCACCATGCGCCCCCCTTCCCGAAGCTGTTCAACGAGCTTCGGGGGAATATGGTCGGGCGCCGCGGTTACGATCACCGCGTCGAACGGCGCGTGTTCCGCCCAGCCGCGGTACCCGTCGCCGAGGCGTACGCTGATATTGTCGTATCCCATACGTCTGAGTCGCACCTCGGCCTGCCGGGCGAGCGACGGCACGATCTCGATCGTATACACTTCCCGCACCAGCTTTGCCAGAACGGCCGCCTGGTACCCCGAGCCGGTTCCCACCTCCAGCACGCGCTCGTCCCCTTCAAGGGCCAGCAATTCCGTCATTCTCGCCACGATGTACGGCTGTGAAATCGTCTGGTCTTCCCCGATCGGCAGCGCGCCGTCGTCGTATGCCCGCGCTTTGAGGTGCGGGGGCACGAAAAGGTGGCGCGGTATCCCCAACAAGGCGTTCAACACGCGCCGGTCCTTGATTCCGCGGCGCTCGATCTGTGTCTTTACCATCTTCCTGCGCATAATGAGAAATCGCGCCTCCTCATCAGCCGACATCCCCTGTCCGTCGGTCGAATCCGCACTACATCCCGCGCTAAGCGCTATCCACAGCGCCGGCATTGTTGCGCCGCGTAAGCGATGCATGACCTGCGCCCTCCGGGAGAATCACTGTTTCCTGCTCTCCAGGTATGCCCTGTCTCGCTGCAGAAGGTCCGGATTCAGCCGGTAGAAAAGTTCCCGGGCCTGGGGCAGCATCCTGGTGGTGACGACAAACCGGCCGTCGAGCAATAGCGAAGGATTCATCGACGGATCGATACCCGCTTTCGCCGCCGCCTTCAGGGACCGTAATGCCATCGAGGGGCCTTCGTCTGCCACGCAGCGCTTTATGCGTTCGACGTCCATTGCATGCTGCTCCATGCAGGCGGTACTGGACTCTGCGGCGCCGTCCTCAGACGCACCCGCGAAAACGCACTTCGCAAATGCCCTGTAACGATGGGGATAGAGCTGCCGAACACACAAGCTGGAAGAGGCGTTCTCGACCCGCCCGAACGGATGGAGGCGCAGACGTTCCGGCGCATCGACGGCGTCCAGCCAGGACAGCAGCCCCCCGACTGTTCGTGCCGTCGATGGCGACACTCCCGCAAAGAAGAAGTCCATACGACCCGGAACGGCCTTCCGTCCCATCAGCCGCGTGACGGGCAGAAGCACGGGCCGCGGCACGTAACTGTCGCCAATCGGATAGACGGCCTGCGCAAATCTCTGAAACCGGGCTGTCGTGGCGAATCCCGATCCCATAATGAACGCGGGCACCCGGTCGACCCGATAGCGTTGCGCCAGTTTCCTCCCCTGCCGGGAGTGTACATTTACCGTTTGAACATCCACACCCGGGAACAACTCGCGGGTGGACCGGACAAACATCCCCGGATCGCACAGGTCGCATTCGGAGTCGTTCAAGACCGTCATCCTGAAGTCGACGGGATCGCTGAACCTGCACATCGCCGAGGGCTTGCCGGCATCAACGCAGATTCCGACCCGTCCCGTCGACGCACAGTCCTTATCGGCCCCGCAAACCGGAACCGCCGCGCACGGCCCCGCCAGACTGTCGATCCCGCAGATCCGGCGCGCCAGACCCTGCCTTTCGATTCCTCCCTCTACTTCCTCGCCGTTGACGTACAGGGTCGGCGACGCCTGGATGCCCAGGCGATTGGCCCTCCGGATATTGTCGCGGAAAAGCGCTTCGCCTTCTGCACCGGACGCGGCCGCGGCCACCCGTTCAGGATCGATTCCCGCCCGCCGCGCGCTGGCCTGCCAATCCGGAGAACCCATGTTTTCATTTCTATGGAGAATATAGTCAAAGTAGCGGTCGGGATACAAATGCATCATGACGACCTGCCGGATTCCTTCCTCCACTTCCGCGTCGCCATGCAGGCTGAGGAATCGGCCCGTACCGTATACCGAGCCTGACTCGCAGGTCTCGCGTCCGGACGCGTGCGGCCTGAGCGGCGCGGTGGGCGCGGACCCCTTTCCCGCCTCCTGAGCGATGAAATGCAGCCGGAAATCGATACCATTTCCAAACGCCTTCAGCGCGGGTTCGAGCGCCGCTTCCGCCCGCATACCGTACGGACAGTGCGCCATCACAAACAACTCAACCCGTACGCGTTCCGGTGAATCCCCGGCCTCACCTGCAGAAACGTCGGCATCGGGAACCGGAAGCCAGGGCAATATGCCCGCGCACAAGGATGTGATCACTCCCCGAGTGAGTCGCATTTTCGTCAGACCTGCGGTTACAGCATCAAAACGGGTGTGGTTGCCGGGCGTAAAATGGAGATCATGCATCGCGGCCAGGAGGCTTTGGCCGGGCCCGGCGAATGCTGGCCTTCCGGCGGCGCGGAAGTGCGTTTCCCAGCCTGGCCGGTTGCCCGTTGGCGGCGCCGGAACAAGAAAGGCCGCCTCTGGCTGAGAGACGACCTTCACGTTGCAGCGCCAGACGTGAATTCCTATTTCAAAAGCATCATTCGCCTGGACGCCGAGAAGTCGGCGGCCTGCAGCCGATACAAATAAATCCCGCTGGCGACCTGGCGTCCCAATTCGTCCATGCCATCCCAGGTGGCTGTATAGTGGCCCGCTTCGGTTCGGGCATCCAGCAGAACGCGAACTTCCTGACCAAGGAGATTATAGACGACCAGCCTGACCTGCCCGGCCTCCGCAATCTGATACTCGATCGTTGTGGAGGGGTTGAACGGATTCGGCATATTCTGGCTCAGGGCCGTACGGTCCGGCAGTGCTTTCAGGCTTCCGATTTCAATTTGCGTGAGCAGGTCGATATTTCCATCGAGTCCGACCAGAACCCCCTCGGCAATCTGAAAATCCGTTGCCACCGGCGTTTCGGTGGTCTTGAAGACGAGTTCAACGAGAGCGCCCGCGCCGCTGGACCCCACGCCATCGACCTTCATGGCGCCGATATCCAGTTTTCCGGGCGTCCTGTCAGACGACAGGAAGAGCGTACTCCGTTCAGACCCGGATGACAGCAGATTTCCGTCGGCCTCCCTCGCTTCGAGAAACTCGTACCTGGCCGGATCGTAGATCAGTGAGAATCCGTACCCCTTCAGGTTCTTGGCCTCTGCGAGCGATACGAGCAGTTTCAGGACACCCTCATCCGTGTCCTGTCCGTCCGCCCGTTCCAGCATCAGCCGGGCGTATGAATTCTGACCGCCCGAAATGGTCAATCCATCGGTCATTTCCCCGGCAGTCGCCGAACCTGCCAGAGCGAGTAAGACCAGAACAATTACCTTCCGCATAACCGCCTCCTTTCGGGACCCACTCCAGCCGAAGTTCTCAATACGTCACGGTATGAAATTTACGATGTACGCCATCCCGTGTCAACAGGGAATTGCGACGGTATCTTCGCAAATATCCGTATTTTCCAGCGACTGGCGCTCCGGGCCACAGGCCGATAGCAGGCTGGGTGACGCAAGCGCGCGTATTTCGAACCACGGCGCGGCCAGGTTCCGCCCCGGAATCACAGGTCGCGAACATCGCCACCGAAATAACCCCGAATCGCATCGACGAGTCCGGAGATGCCGATTTCCCGTCCGGCGGCCTGCGCGACAACCGGAAATCCCAGATTACAGGCCATCTCGGCAGTTGTGGGTCCAATACATGCGGCGCGGAGTGTCCGTGGCAGTTCCGGCATTCCGAATTGCTTTAATAATTCTACGCAATTTTTTGCCGCAGAGGGACTTGAAAAGACAACCAGATCCACTTCCCTTCGATTCAGGCGCGCAACGGTCTCGCTTGAAATGTGCGAGGGCCTCACGGTTCGGTAGACGACGATCTCGCGCACCCGCGCCCCTTGCGCTCGCAATGCGTCGGGGACTGTTTTCCGCCCTATATTGCCTCGGGGAATCAGCACGCGCTGGCCGGACACGCGTATTCCCGCGAACTGTTCCGCGAGGTCGGCCGCGGTGTGCTGGCACGGGCACAAATCCACCAGCAGGCCGTAACTCCGTATCCTCTCGGCGGTGGTCTGTCCGACGGCGGCAATCCGGATGTCCGACAGACTTCGGAGGTCGCCATGTCTTACACGCACCCGCCGGAGAAATCGTTCCACCGCGTTACCGCTTGCGAATACAAGCCAGTCAACGCGGTTCAACCTGCCAATCTCCACGTCGGCGGGCGCCCAGTCCGCCGGCTCCACGATACGGATGGCGGGGGCCACCAGGACGTCCGCTCCCAACCCCGTCAGCATGCCATGCAGCTCTCCGGCGTGTTCCCGGCTGCGTGTCAACAGGATACGTCGTCCGAAAAGCGGCAGCCGCTCAAACCACGGAAAGTCCGATCCGGCGACTTCACCCACCACAATCGCCGCGGGACTGTCCGCCTCTGCCCCGGCTAGCGTGCCGAGGGTGCATCGCACGGTTTTCTGGCCCGGTAACGTACCGTCTTGTACCACGGCAACGGGCGTATCGGCCGGTCGCCCGGCCTGGATCAATCGACGGGCGACCTCGCCCCGGTTTCGCACCCCCATCAGCACGACCAGCGTCCCGCCCAGCCGGCCCAGCGCCTGCCAGTCTACCTCCGGCAGGGCGTCCAGAGACTCCCGGTGACCCGTCAGAAAGGTCACGTGGGGCGCGATCGCGCGGTGCGTGACCGGAATGCCCGCGTATGCGGGCGCCGCGATCGCGCTGGTTATTCCCGGAATGACTTCAAACCGGACGCCCGCCTTCTCCAGCGTCGCCATTTCCTCTCCGCCGCGCCCGAAAACGAAAGGGTCTCCGCCCTTCAGACGCACGACGTTGAGCCCTTTTCCAGCTCTGGCGACCATGAGGCGGTTGATCCGCTCCTGTTGTCGCTCCTGCGCGCCGGGTTGTTTGCCGACGTCGATCCGTTCACAGTGCGGCGGCGCTTCATCGAGCAATGCGGGATTCGCCAGGCTGTCGTAGAGAATGACATCCGCCTGCCGGATGCGGCGAAGGGCCTTTATTGTTATCAGTTCGGGATCGCCCGGGCCCGCGCCAACGAGAAAAACAGCGCCTTCCGACATGATCGCCCCTGGTTTACAGTCCCGGAACCGGCTGCACCGCAGCCACAAAGGAAAACCTGACTGCTTTTCAATCGACTTCGCCCAGCATCTCCATCGCACCCCGCGCGATCAGCAATTCCGAGAGCCTCCTGCCAACGTCAATGCATCCGTCCGGAATTCCCGTCGTCCGGGCGCGGACGACCCTGCTGCCGTCCGGAACCGCCACCATCCCGTCCGCGACGAGAGCCCCCTTCCGCAGGCGCGCCCACGCGCCGATTGGAACCTGACATCCGCCATCGAGTTCATCCAGCATGGCGCGCTCGGCGCTCACCGCGAAATGCGTGGAACGATCGTGCAAACAGCCCACGGCCTGTGCCACCCGATCGTCGCACCGCCTGACTTCGATGCCGAGTGCGCCCTGTCCGGGCGCCGGTAGAAAGCGACGTGCGGGCAGAAACTCGTCGATGCGATGTTGCAGTCCGAGCCGGATCAGGCCGGCAGCGGCCAGGACGACGGCATCGAGTTCTCCTTCGTTCAGTTTCCGCAGGCGTGTGTCCACGTTTCCACGAATCCCTTCGACGTTCAGATCGGGTCTGACATGCCGCAACTGCGCCTGGCGTCTCAGGCTGCCCGTACCCACCACCGATCCTTCCGGCAGGCCGTCGAGCCGTTGACCGGCGCGGCTCACCAGCGCATCCCGGACATCCATCCGTCGGCTCGTGGCCTCCAGGCGCAATCCGTCGGGCAGCCGGGTGGGCAGGTCCTTGAGGGAGTGTACGGCCAAGTCGATCCGCCCATCGAGAAGCGCCTCCTCGATTTCTCTGGTAAAAACACGTTTGCCGCCAATCCGGGCAACCGGCTCGTTCAACGCCTGGTCACCCAGGGTTCTTATGACTTCAATGCGAACATCGAGACCGGAATACGCGTCCTGCAGCTTCTTTCGGGCCCACGACGCCTGGCGGAGAGCGAGGGGGCTGCCGCGGCTGCCGATCACAAGGCGAGTCAGCATTCGGTCTGCACCCTTTCTACGGGTGTTTCCGGCGGAGACGGTCTCACCGCGCTCGCCGGGGTCGCTTCCAGGTCGAACAGGCGGACCAACGCGTCGACATAATTCAGAGCCTCACCTGAATTGGCGGCTTCACGCAGCCGTACCTGCGGAGCGTGCAACAGCTTGTTCATATAGAGCCTCAGGAGGGCAGCCACCTTCTCCTGCTGGATCTCCGTGAGATCCGACAACCTGGCACGATCGAGTTCTTCGTCGAGAAGCTCCTGAAACCTCTGTCGCATGGCCACAATTGCCGGCACCACGTCCAGAGAGTTCAGCCACGAAGCAAATCCACGTACCTCTTCGTCCACAATATTCCGGGCCTTCTCCGCCTCACGTCTCCTTTTCTTCATGTTTGCCCCGACCACCGCCTGCAGATCGTCGATGTCATATAGGAAGACATTGTAGAGTGCGCCGGCTTCCGGGTCGATGTCTCTCGGAACCGCAATGTCGATGAGGAACATCGCGTTGTTCCTCCGCTGCTGCATCGCCCGCGAGACCCGGGGCTTTTTCAGGATCGGGACCGTCGCGCTGGTTGAACTGATCACGATGTCGGCGCGGTGGAGGCCATCCATCGCATCCTCCCATGACATCGCCTTCCCATTCACACGTTTCGCCAGGTCGCGCGCCCGCGCAAACGTCCGGCTGGACACCATCAGCCGCCCGACACCCTTATCCACGAGGTGCCTGGCGGTCAATTCGCTCATGTCCCCCGCGCCCAACACCAGGGCCGTCCTTTCGTCCAGATTGCCCAGGATCTTTCCGGCCAGCGCCACGGCCGCAAAACTGACCGAAACCGCGCCGTCGGCGATTTCGGTTTCCGTCCGCGCCCGTTTGGAGGTCTCGACGGCCGAACGAAACAAACGATTGAGAATGGCGCCGCTTGTACCCGCTTCCAGGGCCCGGGCGCCCGCATCTTTCACCTGCCCTGCAATCTGCGGCTCGCCCATGATCATCGAATCCAGTCCCGACGCCACACCCAGCAGGTGTCTGACCGCGTCCATGTCGTTGAGGGTGAACGTGTACCCGTCCAACTCAGCCGCGTCGATCCCGCTGGTACTGCTGAAAACGCCAAGCACGCCGGCGCGCGCGGTCTCCGAATCGTCCGACACCAGGTAGGCCTCGGAGCGGTTGCAGGTTGAAATGAGACTGCATTCGTTCACGGTATCGAGCGCGCGCAATCGATTGAGGACGGACCGGTGCTGCTGTTCGGAGACCGACACGCGGTCCCGGATTTCCACCGAAGCCGTCCGATGGTTCAATCCAACCACTACGATAGACATGCGTGTACTTTCCTGTCGAGTTCGTCCCATCGTTCGCGCCGGATCAGTTCCACGGTCTCCCAGTTCACCAGCCGGTCCCACACCGCCTTTCGCCGTGCGGGACTTTCGGGAAACCGCGCCATCACCCGCGGACGCAACCCGGCCAGATAGTCAACCACGCCGGCGTGTTCGCGCCCGAGAACATCCTCGAGGTGCCGCTTGACCAGACGCGCGTACGCAGGGCTGCCCCCGGCGGTCGAAACCGCCACCTGAAGCCCGCCGCGACGCACCGTGGCGGGCACGGAAAAGTCCCCCGCGCCAATGCCGTCCGAGCGATTCACCGGCGTGTCGTTTTCGCCGGCGGCCAGTGCGACCTCCTCGTTCACTGACGCGCGGTCCGTGGCAGCGAAGACGAGAAACGCATCTCTCGTGTCACTCCGTTCGAATGCGCGACGTTCCAGACGAACCCGCCCGGCGGCGGCCAGGCCCTCAAGGGAGCCGGATGCGACCGGCGCGATCACCGTCACGTCCGCGCCCGCGGCGAGCAGGCCGCGTACTTTCCGCTCGGCGACGGCGCCACCGCCTGCCACGACGCATTTCCGGTTTCGCAAGTCCAGAAAGACCGGGTACTCAGCCCATTCGCCCGCCATATACGCCCGCGCAAATTAACCTACTGTGCCAGAACGTGTTTTCCGGGAAACAGCAAACCCATAACCGGAAACGTGAACACCACGAGGACAAATCCCAGAATCGACATGAGTGCCGCGCGTTTTCCCTGCCACCCGGCGATCCTTCGGGCAGCCAGGTGCCCGGCATAGACAACCCATGTAACCAACAGCACCCAGAATGCCGGTTCGCTCCAGATCCAGAGCCGGTACATCTTCTGGTGGACCCACACGGAACTCGCGACAATGCCGGCGGTCAGGAACACGAAACCGAACGAAGCCGCGCGGCCGTTGGTCTGGTCGAGGGTATCCAGCGGCGGCAGACGTTCATAGAAGAAGCCCAGATGTTTCTTCTGAATCTCACCGAGCAGCATCACGTACATTGTCGCACTGACGCTGGAAATGGCGAACGCTGCATAGGCCAGAATATAGGCGAACACGTGGAGTTTGAACCATCCGCCGGTGTGCGCCACTCTTGGCGCTTCTTCAACGCCCATGAGGTTGGAAGCGGCAACGAGGTGCAGCACGGCCACGATGGGTACGACCAGCGCGCCCAGCGAACCACGGCAGGTTCCAAATTCCAGGTAGAGAAAAACAATGACAACCAGCCAGGCGCATAGTGAAGGCAGCACCTGGCTGGATAGGGGAACCTGTCCTGTTGCAATCGCCATTCTGGCCAGCAGCGTACTGTGCAGCACCCAGCCCACGATGAGGCTCCAGAAACCGGGCGAGCCACCGAGGGCCTGCTTCCTTATAAAGTGTGTTGCATACGCGCACGCGCTGACGACATAGGCCACTCCCGCACCCGTCACCAGCAGATTCTGCAACCCCATAACGTCAGACCCCAAAGTGAAACGGCGTGTGAATCCGGCCTCCGAACCACACGCCTTCGGTACCGGCGGCCGCGTCACTCCTCATTCGCCACGGGTCGTCCGGCTGCACCAGCCAAGGCCCCTTTGCGCGCCGATGCCGGACATTGAATTTACACAATCCTATCTGCCGAATCAATCGAAATTCGGCAATTTCCGCCCGGTGCAACAACGCCGAGGACCACGGATCCTGAGGCGCCCGTCGCCGCGGGCAAATTGCCGGTCCGGCCTTCCACCGTCGCGTTCGCCAGTACTGCAAAGGCGATCGCCTCCTTTGCCTCCGACGGCACCCCCAGCGCGTCCGACTCGCAGATATCCACGCACGGAAGGGCACCGCGCAGCATTTCCATCAGAACCGGGTTTCGGGCGCCGCCGCCACTGACGGCCATTCTCGCCACGGGGATGACAGGCAACACAAACCTCGTTAACGCATCCGCAATACTTCGAGCCGTAAACGCGGTGGCGGTGGCGACAAGATCCTCACCGGACAAGCGTCCACGCCACGCCAGGACGTCCCGGACCAGCGTTGCACCGAATGCCTCCCGTCCGGTCGACTTGGGAGGCGCTTCTTTCAGAAAGGGATGGCGCATCAATTCCGCCAGCAGCGAATCGGATACGTTTCCCGATGCGGCGTACAAGCCATTCTCGTCGCATGCCAGGCGTCCGCCGGTAATGACCCCCGCCAGCGCGTCCATCAACATGTTTCCCGGCCCCGTGTCGAATGCCATGACATCATCTGCGCAACACCCGGCGGGCAACACGGTGACGTTTGAAATTCCGCCGATATTCAGCAGCACGCGCCCCTCACTCACGGACCTGAACAGCAGATAATCCACCACAGGGACGAGCGGCGCCCCCTGCCCTCCGGCCGCCATGTCGCGCGCCCGAAAATCCGCGACCGTGGTGACGCCTGTGCGCTCCGCGATCACACTCGGGTCGGCGATCTGGAATGAGGATCGCGTCGTCACACCGAACCCACTGTATGCATCGGGCAGGTGATGCACCGTCTGCCCATGCGAACCGATGAGGTCCACGCCGGACATCGCCACGCCGGCCGTGCGGCACACCTCGAAGGCGGATCTTGCAAACCACTCTCCAAGAATGACATGAAGCCTGCAGATTCTCTCCACATTGACACTGCGCGCCTCCGATACTTCAAGGATCTCTTTCCGCAATTCCCGAGGGTACGGCAATCCGGCAAACCCGATCAGCCGGACTCCGGACTCCAATCGCCCGACCTCGACGAGCGCCGCGTCTACCCCATCGGCCGATGTGCCGGACATGAGCCCGATCACCCTGCGAAACCCGCTCATGCACCACCCTCCACCTTGATTCGACAGAAGCCGCAGCGCTTACCTGAGCCGATATCCAGGTCCGATGCCCTGCGCACTCCACCAAGGAAATATCGGAAACCGACCACACCACGGTAAACCTTGCCGAAGACCTCCCGGTCCGAAACCACGCGTACCCGTTGCGCCTCTCTCCGTCGACGCAGTATTGGCACCGGGTGAAACAACACCCACAAGAGGCCGCAAAGCGCCGCCGCCGGCCGCCTCCAGTCGCGCTTCACCGTGCCGAGCAGTACCGTGCCCAACTCCATCAGAACCCGCGCCGGAAACACCCAGGCCAGCGAGAGCGCGGACAAATTCTTCAACACCATCACCAGCTGGTTCCTGTGATTCAGATATGCCTTCCGGAATGCCCTCGCATCCAGTGACCAGCCACCATAGTGATAGACGAGCGACTCCGGAACGGATTTCACTCTGTACCCCACAAGATGGAAACGCCAGCACAGATCGATTTCCTCCATGTGCATATAAAACCCCTCGTCCATGAGCCCGGTTTCCCTCAGGCATTCCACCCGAAGGAACATTGCGCCGCCAACCGCCCAGAAAATATCCCGCGATCGATCGTACTGACCTCGATCCTCCTCGACCGTTTGAAACAACCGTCCCAGACAGAAGGTGTATCCGAGCATGTCCATCATCCCGCCCGCGGCCCCGCCGTAGTCGAATTTCCCGCGTTCACGAAGCGACCTCACCTTGGGCTGGCACACGCCTACCCGCGGGTCGGCTTCCATTGCGGCCAACAGCGGCGGCAACCAGCCATCGGCGACTTCGACGTCGTTATTCAGCAGCATCGCATATTTTCCGCGCGCCACCTCCAGTCCGCGATTGCATCCCGCACCCATACCCTTCCCGCCCCCGACGCTCACGACCCGGATCCCCGGAAACCGCGCCTGCGCACGCTGCAGGCTTCCGTCGTCGTACGGCCGGTCGTCGGCGACGATGACCTCGAACGGCACGCCGGTCGTTCTCGAATACAGGAAATCCAGGCACTTCAGGAGCACGTCCCCCAGAAAATGCGGCACGATTACAGACACGACGGGGTCAGGGGCCATCGATCGCCTCCTGACGTCCGACCCGCTGCCGCAATATCTCCAGCGCCCTGGAGACCTCCCGGTCGGCGGGCGTCAACCGCAGGAGGGATTCCAGATCCGCAGCGGCGCCATTAAGGTTTCCAGTACGTTCCCTGGACGCGGCCCTGTTAAAAAGGGCACGCTCGACGCCGATATTGGCGTCGATCATCCGGGTAAAGAGGACGATTGCCGCATCGTAACGGCCTATTCGCATCTGCAACTCCGCCACGGCGCCCAGACGCGTTTCTTCATCGATCTGCTGCGAGTCCAGCACCACACTCAGCAACCGCTGCGTCTCCTCAGGTCGATCCAATCGATGCATCAGTTCGGCCATCAACACGAACCCCTGCCAGTGCTCGGGCGGCAGCGCGCGCGCCTCGCAGAATTGCAGAATCTCGTATGCGCCTTCCCGGTCACCCCGTTCGGCCATCGCTTCCGCGAGGTGAAGGAACACCGCCGGGTAATTGGCGAGCAGGTTGCGAGCGGTCCGATTACGATGCACCGCCGGGTCCGACACGCCGCGATACCGATAAAGGTCCAGCAAGTGCTTTCTGGTATTCTGAACGTTGACCGGCGCGGCTTTTCGCCTCGACAGGCGAAACACCAACCCTTCCATCTTCAGAAAATCCTGCAGTCCCATCCTGTTGTCAACCGGCACGGTCAGCGCGAAATATACGGGTCTCTTCCACTGGTTCCAATCCACTATCTTCAATACCATGACATCCTGTACCCGCAAAACCCTGCCGGGCATTCCCCGGACGGTCCAATTCAGCCCGGCCGCCTGGACGTCGCGCGCCTCCGGCCAGAACCGACCGGACTGCTTCACTGCCATCCGCGTATGGACGGTCAAGACCTGATCGATATAGTCGTCCGTATACCGAATGGGGATCTTCGGCGCCAGATCCCTCAACTGCTTGATATACCAGGGGGTATTCAGCAGGCTCAGGTTCACCACGCGGACGTCCTTTCGGAGCCCCATCACCTCTTGCTGGAACCATAGCGGGAAACTGTCGTTATCCGCGTTGGTAAACAGGATCGCGTCGGGATCGCAGGATTTCAGGATATTCGCCGCGTAGTCGTACGCAAAGCGGTTCCCGGTCCGGTCGTGGGTCGGGTAGAGGCTTGCGGCCAACCCGCCCGGCATCGCGAGCAGAAGGCAGGCGGCGGCAACCGCCGGGACCCTGCCGCGAAGGCGGTACGCGCCGCGCATTACAGCCGACGCACCGATACCCATCCACACCGCGAACAACCCGAAGGACCCAACGAAAACGTAATCGCGTTCCCTCGGCTGCGGGTCTTCCATGTTGAGATATACCGACAACCCGATGCCCGAAAGCACGAAAAGCGCGGCAAAAGCCCAGAAGCGACCGCGGTCGCGGCGCCAGTGTTTCCACATGCCAAAGCATCCGAGGAGATACGGCACGACTGAAATTTGAACAAGCTGTACGTCGTGAGAGGTTGCCTGCCGGAAAGCGTCCGACACGAACCGCAGCCCCGGCACCGGAAACTGCGCGACGAAGTACTTTATGTACATCGTCAGGATCTGGAAGTCCCAGAATGGCGCCTTCCGGTTGAATATACCCAGCAGCATACTATCCGCGCCGTATTGTTCGCGGGACAGAAACTTGATGAAATTGGCCCACGTCTCCGGATTATTCTCGTCGATCATGGGATTCAGTCCCGACCGGATGTAGAGTGAGGCGTACGTCGAATAACCCGCAACGAAAAGGAGCGTCGCGTATGCCCAGAGTCGCGGGTCTCTCAATATCCGGCGCTTCCGAATCCAGATCAATGCGAGCAACGTGGGCACGGTCAAAAGACACAGCAGGTGCACGCCGCCCGCGAGGCCCATCAGATAGGCGATAAAAAACAATATCCGGTGGCGGTCTTCGTCGTCGGCGCGATCCATCCATCTCAACCCCAGCCATAGGGACAACGTCATCAGCATCGTGGAGAAACCGTACACCTCGGTCTCGACGGCATTGTACCAGAAGGTGTCCGAAAACGCCAGCATCAGCGCGGCCACGCCGCCTCCGATGGCGCGGGACACACATTGTGTACGCCCCTCGCCGCCTTCCCGGCACAGCAGGATCAGCCGGACGGTGATCAGATACACGAACAGCACCGCGAGCGCGCTCGTAATTGCCGAGATGAGATTCATGGGATACGCGGGGTCGTCGCCGACCGGCAACAACGTAAACAGACGGCCTACCAGCAAATAGAGCGGTGCGCCCGGCGGGTGCGGTATGCCCAGCGAATACGCGCACGCGACGAATTCCCCCGAGTCCCAGAACGAGACCGTCGGGGCCGCCGTCCGGACAAACACCGCCAAGGAAATCAGAAAGACGCCCGCGGCGCCCATCCGTATGAGACCGCGTCCGGCGGCCGGATCGTCTGAAAGTGGCCTGGTCAACCGTGTGTCCTCGACTGTGTCATTGGGAATCGCTCCATTTCTTCAGACGCCGCCATGCCGTATCGGTTCAATGCCCATCCGGGGAAGGTTCATCTCCCTGGCATTCCGGTCCGGATTGCCGAGCCTCGTTTTCCACATCCTCGCCCGACGTTTACGCGATGGCGCCCGTCCCCGAATCCTCGGGAGCTTCGATGACGCGCATCGATTTCCACTTGCCGCCCCTGAACCGCATCATAAAGATCAATCCGCCCGCAACAAGATAGAGGCTGATGAATACCCAGGCGAAGTAAAGACCCCACCCGAAAGTCACGACCGACAGGTAGGTCGGCAGGACCATCACAAACCAGCCGAGCGCTATTGACGCAAACATGACGAACCGCGTATCTCCCGCGCCCTTCACGCCGGCCGAGAAGACGATATAAAGCGCATCGAACACGCAGTAGAACGCAACAAACCGCAACAGGACGACGGAAATCTCCCAGACCTTTTCGAACGTCTCGGGATCGGCGCCGGAAATATACGGCCGCAGAAAGAAACCCGGCGTGAAGACATACCCTGCGGCCATCACCAGCATATACGCCAGGCTGAGATGCACCGCGGACCACGTGCTGCGTTCCGCCAGGTCCACCCTGTCTTTGCCCAGGTATTGGCCGACGAGCGTTGAAACCGCGATACCCAGACCCATCATCGGCAGGAACGCGAGCGTATTGATGTTGAACGTCACACTCGTGGCCGCCAGCGCCGTCGTTCCCAGTTTACCGACCAGAAGGATGAACATTGAAAAGCCCAGTATCTCCAGCATGAATTGAACGCCGTTCGGCAATCCGAAACGCACAAGCCTGCGCAACAACCCGCTTTCCGGCCGCCACCCGCTCAACGTGTGAAAGTCGCCTCGGTATCGGGGCCGCATCATCAGGATGAAGAACACAACGGGGATCAGGAGGTGCGATACGACCGATGCCCAGGCGGCTCCTCGAATGCCCCACTCGGGGAACCCCCAGTGGCCGAATATCCACGCATAGTCCAGGACGACGTTCAGCCCGGTCGCAAGTAAATTCACCCACATGACCGTCCGGGTGTCCCCCCGCCCGCTGAAAAACGAGGAGATCGCAACCCCGGTGATCCCCGGCCCCATGAAACACAGAATTCTGAAATACTCCGCCTCGAGCGCGCGTATCCGCGGCTCATGCCCCGCCCATTCGAAGAAATGAGCGGAAAATGGCATGAGACACAAAATAAGCACCCCAGAGGCAAGACCGACATATATCCCCTGCCACACCGCCGGGCCGATCCTGTCACGCCGGTCCGCCCCCCAGTATTGGGCGACGAATGTATTCACGTAGGCGACCGTACCGATGAAAAGGCTCGAGAAGGTGAAGTGCAGCATGCCCGCCGGCAGACTGGCCGCCAGTACGTCCCGGCTGTACCAGCTCAGGAATACCCGATCCACGAAGATCTGCAGGCTCCACGATCCCGTGCTCAAAATGAGCGGCGCCGCCATTCGCAGCACATCCCTGTAGCCGCCCGGTTCATGCCAACGGGAGATCATGGAAACCTCATCGGGCCCGGACCCGGGCATGGTCGTCAACCCCAATACGCCACCGGAAAAACAGGATGCGCCGCGCCGAAGAAGTGAAAACACATCGATGGACGGCGATATGGGAGGACGGTGCGGGCGGTTGCGACATCTGAGCGATTTTTCTCTTGTCGGGCATTGGCGCCGTTGGTAGATTCGCTGACCTGAACGGGCCGGCGAACGCACAAACTCACCTCCGGGGCCATGACATGATTTTCGACGTCGTCATTATAGGTGGAGGCAGCGCGGGCTACGCCGCCGCTCGCGTTGCCGCGGACAACGGCGCCAGCGTCGCCATTGTCGACAAGGGGCCGCTCGGCGGCCTTTGCATCCTGCGCGGCTGCATGCCCTCCAAGACGCTGCTCCGAAGTTCGGATCTTTTATCTCTGATGAAACGGGCCGGAGAATTCGGCCTGAACGCCCGCGAGATCACGCCGGACCTGGCCGCCATCAACGACCGAAAACGCAGGCTGGTTGACGAATTCGCAGAATACAGGATTGCGCAGCTCAACAGCCCGGAATTCACACTCATACAGGGTCGGGCGCGGTTCGAATCGCCGAACACCGTTCGCGTTGGAACGGCGAGGGTCCGCGGACGGCGTTTCGTTATTGCCGTGGGTTCCGCTGTCAGCAGAGTCCCGGTTCCCGGTCTGGACGAAGCCGGCTGTCTCACAAGCGACGACGTCCTGGAACTTCGGGAACTACCCGAATCCGTCATCGTGCTTGGAGGGGGCGCCGTCGCAACCGAACTTGGCCAGTTCCTGTGCCGGATGGGGGCCCGGACCACGCTGATACAGAGAAACAGCCAGTTGATCAGCGCCTGCGATCCGGACATGGTCCGCCCCGTGGAGACCCGCTTCAGAGAAGAAGGCATGCAGGTATTCACGGGCACCTCTCTCCAGCGTATCGCCAGAACAGGTGACCGTATCGCTGTACACTTCCTTCACCGCGGGGAGCCGCGTACAGCCTCGGCCGCGGTCGTCGTCAATGCGTTGGGACGCACGCCGGACCTCGCCGGTCTGGCGCTGGAACGCGCGGGCGTTGACGTCGCGAACGGACGAATCGTCGCCAGCGATTTCATGCAGACCAGCGCGGATCACGTCTTCGCCGCCGGCGACTGCGTGGGTCCTTACGAAATCGTACATATCGCCGTGTTGCAGGGCGAGATCTGTGGTCACAATGCCGTGGCGGAAGTGCCTGACAAGAGGATCGAGTATCGCCTGCGAACGTCGGTTGTCTTCACCGATCCGCAGGTGGCCTCGGTCGGTCCGACCGAAAGAGAATGCCGGAACGCGGGCATTGCCTTTCTGTCGGCAGAATATCCGTTCAGCGATCATGGCAAATCGCTGGTGATGGGAGAAACGCACGGCGCCGTAAAGATCCTGTGCCATCCGGAAAGCGGCGAACTTATCGCCGGTCATATCACAGGCCCGGAGGCTTCCGAGCTCATCCATGAGCTCACCGCGGTAATCTACTACCGGGGCACTGTCTTCGATCTCCTCGAAATCCCACACTACCATCCTACGCTCGCCGAGATCATCACCTACCCCGCCGAAGAACTCGCCGGCATCCTGACCCGCCAGCCTGACCGTCACCCTTGACCGGCACGGACGTGCCCCGGTTCGTTCAGGCGGTGCACGAAGAAAACGGTCAGCGGCACGAACGCCAGGGCGATCCAGAACATGGGCCGATACGAAATCCACGCCACGAGCAAACCGGCCAGCACCGGCAGAAACCCCTGAGGCAATGCAAACATGTTCAGAAAACTGGTATACGTGGGACGACGGTTTTCCGGCGCGAGTTCCAGCACATAAGCCATACGACCGTTAAACAACGCGCTGCTGGCGAACCCTGACAACACAAACGTCAGAGAAAAAAACACGACTTGCGGATTCAACGACCACGCAACGCCCCAACTCGCCAGAGGCGCGACGTCGATCGACGGCACGTGCCTGGCCAGCAGGGGCACGGCGGCGGACAGCGCCATCAGATAGGACCCGTACACCAGCAACGCGCGGTTGCCGCTTTGATGCCCTACGCGCGCCCAGAGCGCATTCGAGAGCACGGTGCTGATCTGCATGACCGAAACAAATACGCCGACATAGACCAGCCCCAGGCCCAGATCGGTTATCGCGTAGGGAACATAGAATGGCGCGCCCATCATCATAAAGGACCACAGGACCTGCATCCCGCACAACCTGCGGTAATTGACGTCGTTTCTGAGCAGCCTTATCCCGCTGTTCAGATAGTTGGAGAGCGGCTGCCGGAGATACCGCACCGGGCCAACCGGTTCCCGAATTCTGCTGAAGACGAAGACCGAGAGCGCGTTTCCGAGACCCGCCAGCAGAAACAGCGCCGCATAGTTCGAAGGAAACGAAATCCCGGTCTGCTCGCTGAGCACGTACGAAATCAGTCCCCCCGCCGCCATGGCCGTGATGCCCCCGAAAAGCCGACGTACGGCGAACAGACGCGACCGGTCGCCGGGCGGGACGACTTTCGCGACGATATCCATCCAGGGGACATTCCAAATGCCCATCATGGATGTGGATATCGCATATAGGACCATGAAACAGCAAAGAATATAAAAGGGCTGACGACCTCCCGTCAGGTACGTCAGCCCTGCAATCACCAGCCAGACGGAACTGCGCATCCCGCCAGCCAGAAGCAGAAAGGGCATCTTGCGTTTTCTGACTTCGATAATCCGGGAAATGAACACCTGAGGCCACGCCCACCCGATCCGCATCAGGGCCCCGGTTAGTCCGATGGCGACGCTCGAGGATGTCAGCGACTGCACGAAAGCCGGAAGCACCATATCCGAACTGGCGAGTGCCATTGACATGAAAACCAGGCCGCCGTTCAGAATCAGTAGCCGGCTGTTCCGGCGCACCTCCGCGGGGTCCGTTTCCTCGGACTCGGCCGCCGCCCGCCTCCAGTGCGCAGATGAGAATTCTCTCATTCCGGTTGCTTCCGTTCCTCAGGCTCCCCGGGAGCCGGGCAGGTCCCCCTCTCCTGTAATGACTCGCGGCGGCGCGCCGCGGGACGTCTTATATTCCAATCGCATAGCCGTCCCGTCTTGGGTCCGCGCCCCCCATCAGTGCGCCGCTTTCCGGGTCTACGGCAATTCCCTGCGCCCCGCCGGTTACGTGCGAATACGCGCCGACAACGTCAATCCGATGTCCGCGGCGAATCAGGCCGGCCCGGATTTCTTCAGGTACGCGGGACTCCATATATACGCGGGTACCGGCGTGTTGAAAGCGGAACCTGGGAGCCTCGATCGCCGCCTGAATGTTCATTCCGTAGTCCAGGAGATTGGTCGTAAACTGCGTGGTCGTCTGTTGAATTCCCCAGCTTCCCGGCGTACCGAGTGCCGCCACGAGCCTGCTGTCTTTGAATACCTGACATGGCGAAAGACACATATCGATTTTCTTATGCGGCTCGATGCAATTGGGGCTGCCTGGCACCGTGTCCGCCCATTTGATGAAGTTGTTCAGGAACATCCCCGTGTTTCCGATTATTTCCCCGGACCCGAACCCGGATCCCAGACTCTGCGTTACCGCCACCGCGTTTCCCGATGCGTCCGCAACGTCGAAGTGGGTCGTACATTCGTTAAGCCAGTCGCCGGGCTGTCCCGGAGCAATTTCACCGGGAAGACCGACGGCCGCGAAATATTCACCACGGTTTACCATGGCCCGTTCGCCGACAAGCCCCCTGCGTTCATTCGCATATTCCTTTGAAAGCAGTCCGTCCGCAGGCGCTTCCGGCGCCGCCGCGAAAGCCACTCGGTCGGCATTGCCCAGCTTCAGGATCTCGATAAAGAGATGGAGCGCCTCCTCCGAATGATGGCCTAAATCCTTCAGATCGTAGCCCTCCAGCATATTCAACGCCTGCAGGATGTGAAATCCTGCGCTTGGCAGCGGCGGGCAGAACACCCGGAATCCGCGGTAGGGCGTTGAAATGGCGTCCTCCCATGCAACCTCGAAATCCGCGAGGTCTCTCGCGGAGAGTAGACCGCCCCCGCCCTGCACGTATCCGGTAATTTCCGATCCGAGATCTCCGCTGTAGAACGCCTCCGCGCCGCCTTCCACCACCCTCCTCAGTGTGCGGGCGAGGTCGCCCTGGATCAGAATATCCCCTGCACGAGGCGCTCGTCCACGGCTCAGTATCACCTCGGCGCCCGTAGGCCGCATTCGGGGCACGGCGTCGTGAATGAATCCGGCATTCTTGACCGTCGCCGCGAATCCGTTTTCCGCCAGTTCGATTGCCGGGCCGAATACGGTCGCCCGGTCCATCGTACCGTATTTTTCAAGAAGCTCGAGCCAGCCTCCACAGGCGCCCGGAACCAGGCAGGACATGACGCCGCCTTCCTGAAAATCCGGTGACGCGAAGGCCTCGGAGGTGGCGTCGTGAGGGGTGCGCCCGCAATAATCCAGGACGCGCACGCGGTCTTCCGCGGCGGAATAAATGAGCGCGTATCCAACCCCTGCGATACCCGACATATAGGGTTCGACGACATTCAGCGCCGCCGCGACAGCAACCGCGGCGTCGAATGCATTGCCATGTTCAAGGAGCATGCGAATCCCGGCCAGGCTTGCCAGGGGATGTGCGCTGGCAACCATTCCCCGGGTGCCCGTCACCGTGGACCGATGTACCGTTCCGGCGGATGCAAAAGCCATGGATTCAGTTCCTTAACCAGAATGCCCCCGGCTCGGGATCAGCGGGGGGCCTGTGGCACCGTTGCCGTTGTCATGCGCGAAAGGACGTCCGCGGTGGAATTCATCTCCCGGCGACCCGCTTTGATTCCGAACCCGCGTCAGGGTCAGGGATCAAGTGCTTCCTCAACTCCCGTTTATGCGGAAGATAGGCTATGGCGGGTGGCAAGTCAATGCCCGTTTCCCTCGCTCGTTTGCGCTCGTCAGCCACGTTTCTGCTTGACAACGCAGGTCGATCATGGCTTTTTATACGACTCCCGAACGACCGCTACTGGCAGCGTTTCACATTGCCGGACAGACCCGCCATGAATCGAGAATTTCCCATAATACCGACCAGCGTGATCGGAAGCTACGCGCTGCCAGGCTGGTTCTGGACAGCCGTGGACCATATCGAAAAGGGCGAGTACGGCCCTACCGACGCTCGAGAGACGTACGAAGACGCCACGCACCTCGCCGTGCTGGATCAGAAGAGAGCGGGCGTGGACCTGATTTCTGACGGCGAGATGCGGCGCTGGTTTTTTATCCAGAACTTTTACCGCCGGTTCAGCGGCCTTGCGTCACGACCCACGTTACGACGCACGGGCGTTTACGGATACGACAGCGTCCCGCGCTGGTGGCCGGAAGAACGCATCAGCGTGCCCGATGGTCTTGGAATTGTCGAGGAGTTTCAATTCGCCAGGTCGGTTACCGATCATCCGTTAAAGGCCACCTGCCCGGGACCGTTGACGCTTACCATACACATCCAGTTGAAAGACGACCACATTTACAAAGACCGGATCGAACTCGCGTACGAGTTCGCGGGCGTGGTAAACCGTGAATTGAAGCGGCTCGCCGCGGCCGGGGCGGAATTCATCCAGCTGGACGAACCCTCTTTTTCCATTGTGCCCGGAGACGCCGGCAGCTGGATCGACCTGTTCAACGAGACCGTAAAGGGCGTTGACGCGAAGATCGGACTGCACATCTGTTTCGGTAACCTCGGCAGCCGCCCGAGGGGCAAACGCCGGTACGACTGGTTGATGGACGACATCCTGCGGGCCGATGCGCAACAGATTTCGCTGGAATTCGCCAATCGCGAACTCGCGGAACTGGAACTCTGCGGGGAAATCGCTAAGGAGAAAGAGGTCGCCGCGGGCCTGGTCGACGTGAAGTCATTTTACGTTGAAACCCCCGACGACGTCGCTGAGCGGGTGCGCATGACGCTTCAGCACGTCCCGCCGGAGAAACTCACCGTCACACCCGATTGCGGTTTCTTCCAACTGCCCAGATGGCTGGCCTTTCAAAAACTCCGGAATATGGTCAAGGGCGTGGAGATTGTCCGCGGGGAATTGACGTGACAGGCATTCCGGACGGAATACAACGGCTCCTTCGGTGGTCAACGTCCAGCCGTTTTCTGAAATACTCATTCCGACGCGTGAACGCGTAGAGGAACCCAATATGGATGTCGTAGAGATTACGGCCGACCTGGTTTCATACAACTCAGCCAGCCAGAACAGCAATACACCGGTGTCCGAGGCAATTGCCGGATGGCTGCACAAGGCCGGAATGTCGGTCGAGCGCGTCGATTACACGGACCGGGACGGCACGCCCAAGACGAACGTTGTTGGGAAGAAAGGCAAGGGTCAGGGAGGCCTCGCCCTTCTCGCCCATTCAGACGTGGTTCCCGCCGAAGGATGGGATTCCGATCCGTTCAAGCTCAGGGACATACAGGGCCGACTCTACGGACGAGGCAGTGCCGATATGAAGGGGTCCGTCGCCTGTATGATCGGAGCTGCGAACGCCTTCACCGAGCAGGAGCTCAAGCTGCCGGTCTACGTGATTGTCACCGCCGACGAAGAAACCGACTGCGGCGGCGCCAGGGCCGTCGCGCTGAGATCGAAAACGCTTAAATCGTCCAAAGTCAGGTATGGAATCGTTGGCGAGCCAACGCTCCTGGACGTGGTATACGCTCACAAAGGCTCGCTCAAATTCGAAGCCACGGCAAAGGGAAAAGCGGCTCACAGCAGCACCGGCAAAGGGCTGAACGCCAACCATATTCTCATCCCGTTCCTGAACGACGTCGTCACGCTCGAGGAATCGCTGCGTACCGACCCGCGATATCGGAACGAGGCGTTCGATCCACCTCACGGGACATTGAATGTCGTCTTCTCGGATGGGGATACAGCGGCGAATGTCACGGCGCCGGTCAGCCGCGCAACCATCAACTGCCGACCTATGCCTGGCCAGAACTGGAAGCCCGTTATCGATCGCGTGACGAGGATGGCTGAGAAACACGGCGTCCAGATCAAGCTGCCCAAGACCCTGGATCCGCTCAGCACCCGGTTGGATTCTCCCATTGTGCGTGAGGCGCTGCAAATCACCGGAAAGAGAAAACCCAGGACCGTCGCATACGGAACCGACGGCATGGTATTCGGCAAGACGATGGAACTGGTGGTCATGGGGCCAGGCAGCATCCAGCAGGCACACACCGTGGATGAGTGGATCGCCAGGGATCAACTTCAAAAAGGTCTGGACGCATTTACGAAAATGGTACATCGTTTCTGCATCGAAGACCCCGTCTAGCGTTAGCCTCAATTTGAAAAAAGAAAACCGGAAATTGGCCACAAAAGGCACAAAAAGTATCCGTGCAAAGCGGCGTGTGCGGTAACGCGGTGACCCTGCAGTTATTTCCTCACCGGGCCGAAAAAGGTCGTCCGGAAGGACATTTTTTCCGTTCACGTCCAGTGACCTGAAGGATCATAGAAATCAGCAGTTAAATCGCCTTTATTCACTTGCACATTTTCGAATTAACGTCCCCGAATAATGACGAATCAAGGTTAATTGCTGCACTGTGGAAGACCGGGAACGACACATATCGCCGGTCTGTCAGGCAGGCAGGTTTCGGTCTTTACGTCGAAACGGAGACCGTTTCTCTCGACCGAGGCGAGGAGGACATTGGATGTTCAAGACCCTGACCCGCGCTCTGCTCATCGGATCGTCAATGACCCTGACCTTCGGTTGCGCGGACGAGAATCTGTACCAGTTCGGATTGCGAGGCAAGTGGCAACTGGAATCGCGGCAGCTACCGGACGGGACAGTACTCGCGCCGCCCTCCGTGGGCGGCCACTACGAATGGTATCCTACGGGTAAGACGACGGCACACGTCACCGCATCTATCTCGCTCGGCCAGGACCGGATTCTGGTTTCAGGATATACGTACGGGTTTCAATCGGAAGACCTGGTGGCACAATCCTTTACGCGCCGGGAATACCTGAACATCGGCGGCGGGTACGGTACGTCGCACGGGAAGACACATGGATCGTCGGACGTTTCGACGGCCGGCCAGGTCGTCACGAACGGCAGCCGCGTTACCCTTGAACTCGCGAAGGGTCCGGCGCAGGTTTACGAGGACATCAGCGCCGAGGGATTCGATAGCGTCTTCTTTACAGTCAGGTTCGAAGACGGAACGACCGACACATGGCGACGCTTCGCGGACCAGCCGGGCGTTCTGCCGAAGTGATTCCGCCACATAGCCGGACCGACCAGACACTTCAGGGGCGCGGTGACTTTTTCCGCGCCCCTGAGGCTTTATTCAGACGAGGCTTGGATGGACGGGATGTTGCTTGGAAATATCCTCCTTAAAAACGCTCGCGACCCCGGACTGAGCCGAAAGACGGCCATCATCTTCGGCAACAGCGCGCTGACGTACCGCGAACTGAACGAGGAGAGCAATCGCGTTGCCAACGGCCTATTGGACCGCGGCGTACGAAAAGGCGATCGAATCGGTATGCTAAGCAGGAACTCCGAGGTCTACGTAGCGGTGTACTTCGCACTGGCCAAGCTTGGCGCCATTATGGTCCCTGTCAATTTCTGGTATCGCAGCCGGGAAATCCGGTATACGCTTCGTCAGTCCGGCGCCCGAGGCCTGATCTATCAGAACCGCTTCTCGGACGTCGTGGCAGGGGTCGGGGACCTGACCGGACTGGAATGGACGCTCACCATCGGCGACAGCCGCGGCAATCGACTGGAGGACGTGGCGGCCGGATCCCCGTCCCACGAGCCCGGAGTCGAGCTCGACGAGAACGATCCGCATATCATTCTCTACACGAGTGGCACGACGGGGTTTCCCAAAGGCGCGGTTTTCTCGCACAAGAGCCATTACCTTCAGGCCCTCTCTCTCGCCATGTCGACGGGAGGCAACGGTGACGACGTCGGCCTCGTCGTCTACCCGCTCTTCCACACCGGCGGACCGGACTGCCTGGTGCTGCCCCATTTCCTGTCAGGCGCTACCCTCGTCATTCTGGACGG
Source organism: Candidatus Latescibacterota bacterium (assembly GCA_965203805.1). Lineage (GTDB taxonomy): Bacteria > Latescibacterota > UBA2968 > UBA2968 > JAAXHE01. The sequence goes on from OZ241917.1 coordinate 1,033,593, forward strand.
CGCGGATCCCGACGCCATTCTTTCGGCCACCGCGTTGCACGGGGCAACCAACATTTTCTGCGTACCGACGGTCTGGCGCTGGATCCTTGCACACCAGCAGCGTCGAAACTTCGACCTCACTTCGGTCCGGCGCTGTCTGGGGTCGTCGGATACATTCCCGATGGCGCTGCTCGAAGATATTATGGCCACGTTCGAGTCCGACGTCTACGTTACGTACGGGCTTACCGAAGCAGGCTGCATCCTGACGGTCTGCCGCCTGACGGCAGACGACCTCGGCAAACTCGGTTCGGTGGGCCGACCCATGCCCTCGGTCGAACTCAACGTTCTGGATTCATCCGGCGGTCCGGTAACTCCAGGGGAAGTGGGGGAGGTTGTTGCGAAGACGGCGTCTGCAATGCTTGAATACTGGAACATGCCGGCAAAAACAGCGGAGGCGCTGAGAGACGGCTGGCTGCACACCGGAGACATGGGCAGAGTAGACAACGACGGCTTTCTCTACCTGTCCGGCCGGGCGAAGGATCTGATCATCAGCGGAGGGGAGAATATCTACCCACTGGAAATCGAACGCCTGTTGAGAGAACATCCGCAAATCCGCGATGCCGCCGTGGTTGGAATCCCGGACAGGGAGTGGGGCGAGTCCGTGCTGGCGGCGGTCGTGCCGAGTGATGGCGCACGACTCTCACCCGGCGAGGTCGCCGGGTACGTTGGCGAACACCTGGCGGGATTCAAGAAACCCAGATGGGTGGAAATCCTGGGCGAACTCCCGGTAACGACTGCGACGGGGAAAGTGCAGAAAGTCGTATTGAGAGAACGGTTTCAACGGAAGTACGGCACGGCGTGAGGCGCATCAGCGATCATTAGGGATCCTGGTACCGCTCAGATGTTCGGCGGCCTTGCAGACCGCGGAAAAATCCAGGCTGCCCGCGCCAAGACCGCTGGCGGCAGCGTACATCTGATAAGCCGCCGCCCCGATCGGCATCGGCACGTTCAGTGCCTTGCCGAGATCCACGCCGATCGCCAGGTCTTTTTTCATCAGATCCAGCATAAATCCAGGATCGAAAGCATCCGCCAGCAGGAAGTCCGATACACGGATCTGAAACAACGTCGAGTTGGCCGAACTCACACTGATGACCTGGCGCATCACTTCAGGGTCCGCACCTGCTCTGATGCCGAGGATCAACCCCTCGGCGATGGCCGCCATGTTGATGCCGCCGATCAGCTGATTGACGATCTTTACGGTCTGTCCCACGCCCACGGACCCGACGTGGAAGATGTTTTCCTCGTTGCCCATCGCGTTGAACAACCCCCGGCACCGATCGAAGTCCTTCGCTTCTCCACCGGCGATGATCGTCAATGTGCCGTTAATCGCTCCCGTATCTCCCCCGCTCACGGGTGCATCCATCACCGCCACGTTCTTTGAACCTGCCTTCTCCGCAATCTCCCCGATCGTGAGTGGTGAAATGGTACTCATGTCCACGATGAGGCTGCCTTCGGATGCGCCTTGCAGCACGCCGTCGTCGCCGAGGACCACTTCCCGCACTTCCGGGTCCGCCGTAACGATCGTAATCACGATGTCGGTGGCTTCGGCCACGGCCGCGGGAGACTCGACCACACTCGCCCCCAACCCCTCCATTTCGGCAATGACTTCGGGCCGGCGCGCGTAGATTGTGAGATCGTACCCGGCCTTGATGAGATTAATCGCCATTGGCTTGCCCATGATGCCCAGTCCGATAAACCCGACTTTCTCCATCTGAACCTCCTCTTGTTTTTGTCTGCCAGGACCGCTGACCGGCGTCGCCGGACTCTCTGACGAGATCCGGAAACGACGGGCTGAAGCGATAGAGGGCGCCTTCCGGTCAACCGCTCTCAATGGGACGTGTCTGCAGGACCATCAATTGACCCACAGGGTTTTCGACAGCCCCCAGCGGCCGCTGCTTCTCCGCAGACCAGATGTCGTTTGCCGTTATGTAGAAGTGCCCGCCGGCTATCTTACTGTAACACATCTGGGGATATCGACCCTGCGAATCGTCGGGAAACAGCATGTCGAATGTATCGCTTTCGGGATGATAGGCGAGGAACCGGTCCATAAAGTGGTAGGGAAACCCGTCCACACCGGTGTAAGGATCGTCTTTCAACGGAATGTACGTTCCGGTCGCCTCGTCGTATCTGAATCCTGAATCGTACGTGCTCAATGTGTTCAACTGCCACCCCCGGTAACAGACCCCGCCGCCAATAAACCCGAAATCCTCCTTCCATCCGGGCACCGCCCGCTCATACACCTCTCCCGTCTGCCGGTCCAGCCGGAACAGACGACCCTCCCTGTAATTCACGACATATCGTTCCGCCGGTTCACCGGGCCGTGAGGGCGGAATCGAGTCGGAGTCTTCCGCCACGAACCGTTGCGATTCAGGATCCCAGTAAACGCGGCGCGCCAACCGTTCAGTACCCGGAACGCTGAAGACTTCCAGCCTGTCGGGCCAATCCACGTCCACAATCGATGGCAGCACGCCCGGCTCAGGGTACGTACTTATCGCCGCACGGTCCTCCTCGACGTGCCAGATTACCAGGCAAGGCCTGGACCGTTCCGGCAGGTACAGCACGTTTCGCGCCTTATCCGCATGACCGTACCAGAGATTCGCATCGGGAAACGGCTTGTCGACCTGGTACACACGTTCCTCCGCAACCTCGAATACCGTCAGTTTCTCGTTCGTCTGCGGAAGCACATAGACCTTGCCGCCGGCGCACAGACACTGGCTTCCTCCATGTTTTTCGGGAATCGAAATCGTGTCGATCCGCCCGGATTCCGGCTGGTACCTGTGGAGGAAAGGCAGACTGCCCGTAAACCAGAGGGCGCCGAAGTCATCGTCGTCAATCCCGTACACCCGGGTATTCTTCGCGTCGACCCAGACGGGATACATCCTCGGCAACTCAGGCATCTCTTCTCCTCATCCAACGGATAACGAGTACGGAAGGACCCCGGGCGCAGACCCCCGCCTGCCTCGAGGACGGGAAGTTCCGGACGGCGCTGCAGGCATCCCGACATTCATGGATTCGGCTTGACTTTCGTGTATTACTAGTTACCATTGGGCTTTCTGTCAACGTGAATCTCCACGCCGCGATCAAGGCTGTCCGGAATCCGCCGACCGGGGATTCATCGGCAACCGGTACGGCTTTGCGATTAACGGAATCATGTCCCAACTTCCACTTCTGGCCGGAATCGACGTCGGCACCACGAACGTCAAGGCGCTCGTCTTCGACACCGCCGGCCGTGTTCAGGCCTGCGCCAGCGCGCCGACGCCTACACATCACCCTCGACCCGGCTGGGCTTACCACAAACCGGATGAATTATGGTCGTGCGCGATAAATGCGCTTCGGAACGCGGTGTCACAACTGGACGCATCCGACCCGATCTCCAGCATCGCCGTTTCGAGTATGGCCGAATCGGGCGTGCCGCTCGACGCGGTAGACCAACCTGTTGACGACATCATCGCATGGTTCGACGGGCGGACGTCACGCCAGGCCGAGTGGCTGAACAGGACCGTCGGCGGCGAGCGAATCTACGGCATTACGGGATTGCCTGTAAAGCCCATTTTCGGTCTCTGCAAGATCCTCTGGTTTAAGGAAAACAACCCGGACGGCTTCAGGAAAACCGTCTCGTGGCTGAACGTTGCAGACTACATCGCGTTTCGACTGTGCGGCCATAAGGCGACCGACTATTCCCTTGCTTCACGGACGCTTGCCTTCGACCTCAAGACGCTGGATTGGCATCCCGGTCTGCTGGACGAAGCGGGAGTTTCTCCGCGTCTGTTTGCGCAGGCGCTGCCCTCCGGCACGGCGCTCGGCCGCATCCTGCCCGAAATCGCTCGCTTTACCGGACTCCCACCCGACGTGCAGGTCGCGACAGGCGGACACGACCACATATGCGGTGCACTTGCCGCCGGCGCAACCGAACCGGATACGCTCCTCAATTCCCTGGGCACCGCGGAAGCCCTCTGTATCGCGAGCCGGCACCCCTTGCTCAGCGACCGGATTGCGAAACAGGGATACACAACCGGCGCCCACGTGGCAACGGGGAGATTCTACGTCCTCGGCAGTATCTATACGTCAGGCGCGGCCGTAGAGTGGATCCGCGGCCTCGCAGGCCGAAACGTGGAATACGGCACCCTCGTTTCCGAAGCTGAATCGGTGCCGCCCGGAAGCCTGGGCGTCCACTTCCAGCCGCACCTGCGCCTGGGCAATCCTCCGCACAACGATCCCGCGTCGCGAGCCGCGTTTATCGGTCTCACCGCCGACGTCACCCGCGGTACCCTGTTTCGCGCCGTGCTCGAAGGGTTGGCCTACGAGTCCAGGCTCTGCCTGGACGCCATCGTGTCGCAACCGGGAATCTGCAGGCCGGAACGAATCGTCGCCATCGGCGGGAACACCCGCAACCGGCTACTCATGCAAATCAAGAGTTCGGTGTTCAACCAGAGGATCTCGATCGCCGAGGTGGAGGAATCCGTTGCCCTGGGGGCAGCGGTTCTGGGAGGCCTCGGCGCCGGCGTTTACTCAGACGTCGACGCCGCATTGAAAACTCTGAGATACGACCGTTGGACAGTCGACCCCGACGTTGAGCAGGCGGCGGTCTACGAGACCGCATTTCAGTCCATATACAGGGAAATCTTCCCCTCACTCGAGTCGCTGCACCACAGGGCAGGAGACATCCGGCACAGGAACTGAAGGGAAGGCAATCCGCCCGCGGATGGGACGCGAACGGCCGACCTGCAATACCTCGCTGCACCGGGCTTCTCTTACGCCGGCGATACTTCAGGATCTGGCGAACGAGATGTTGTTCCGGTTTCGACCCTCCCTAATCAACCGTCGCATCGTACCGAATGCAACCGGGAGTCCATATGTACACGATCACCTGCGCCGTCGTGGGGTACGGCGGCATCGCGGGCTTTCACACGCGGGCATTCAGGCGAATTCCGGGAGTTCGGCTTCGAACCGTCGTCGGTCGCAGACCCGAACCCGCCGAGACATTCCGGGACGCCTGGGATTTTGAGAATGCCACGACCCGTTATGAAGACGTGCTGGGCGACCGTGAGATCGATGCGGTCGTAATCGCCTCCCCCAGCGAGGTACATTACGATCAGACCCGGATGGCTCTGGAATCCGGCAAGCACGTCCTGGTTGAGATCCCTCTGGCGCTGTCTCACAAAGGCGCCGCCGAAATTGCCGGCCTCGCGGAAAAGTCCGGCAGGAGACTGCTGGTTGCCCATACCCGCCGTTTCAACCGTGCGGGTCGGTTTGTCAGGGATTTTATCGCGAACGGCACGGCAGGCCACGTGCACCAGCACCATATTCACGAATTTCAGTTACGCCACGACAACGTCGGCTGGACCGGCTACAGGCGGAGTTGGACGGACGACGTCCTGTTCCACCACGGTTGCCATGTGCTCGACTACTCCCTGTGGACCATCGACGAACCCGTCCGCCGGATTCGCGGCGAACTCAGCCCGCTCGACGCCGCAACCGGCACGTCGCTCGACGTCAGCATGCTCGTTCGTTACACCTCGGAAACCATTGCGGCGCTCAGTCTTTCCTACAATGCCCGTACGGGCGTCAATAACAATGTCTACCTTTGCGACGCGGGCACTCTCGTCGTCTCGGGCAATCATGTCACGCTTAACGGCAAGACCCTCTTCAATAGCGACGACACCCTCGACGACGACGTACTGGTCCAGAACGTCGAATTCATCGAATCGATCCGTGAGGACAGACATCCTCAATGCAGCGCGGTCCAAGCCCTGGAAGCCCTGGATCTGCTCCAGCAGATTTACGATCAGTCAATTACGATTGAGAACCCGGACAAATACAAACGGATGTGGGAGAATTAATGCTAAGGGGTTGCCTGCGTCGCTTCGGGTACGTATTCCGGCCTCGGCGGGGAGAATACGTCAATCACAAGGCTGTTTTCAAGTACCCGTGAACGATGGGGTTCGTTCGATCCAAAATGGAAGAACGTCCCGGATTCAAACACGTAACGCGTTTCCGGTTCCCCCACGAAAAATTCAATCCGCCCCCGGATGACGTACCCCATTTGCTCCTCGGGATGCCGATGCACCCCAAACTCGGCCCCCGCCATGACCTCGTACCGGGTCAACATCAGATTCTCTCCGCTGATCGTACGGCGTACAGCAAGATCAGATAGCGACTTGGCAGATAGATCTTTATCTTTAACAACCAGAGCCATTTATATCACTCCTTTATGAACTCGCGAATGGCGACATCCAAAGCCCCGCGTGATGCATCCGACGGACGGCCGTCGCATCTTCGGGGTGGCGTGATACGCCCTTCACGGTTGATCACTTCCCAAGTTCCACCGTACCCCACAGGCTCGGATCGTAAGATACCGGAAGCGGTTCATCCGACGTCCAGAACTGTCGTCCCCGCTTCCGGTCCTGGAGCAAATAGGTGAATCCGAGCAGGCGGTTTTCTTCCGGCTCGAACCCTGTCAACACTTCCGCCGGCAAATGGACCTCCATGCTGTATCCGGTTCCGGATGCATCGCTGGCCACCTTCAGCTCGGAAGGGTCGCAGAGCCTTGAATGCGCGCGGGCCCTGCGGATTGCCACCTGACCTCCTCTCGGTTTTCGGTTTGCCGCACCCGGCAGAAAAAAGAAGTGGTGACAGTAACGGCTCGCCCGGTGCGCGTTCCGGACGTTGCGGGTATCGACCCAGACCTGCAAGCCATCTCCCTGCAACGGACGTCGTTCGTCCACCTTTGCGCCCGCCCCATTTTTCACGTCTGCTGCGAAATAGAGGCCGCGTTCGTTCCAGGCAGCGTATATGTCGGCAAACGCTTCCCGTCCGTCCAGTGCCGTAAGGTCCGGAATCCGGTACTTCGCGCCCCACTCGTTCAGGTCTCCGTTGAGGACCGGTGGATCCATGCGGTGCGGGCATGTCCACGCGAAACTGAAGAGGGCCCGTCTGGGGATTTCCAGATTCATCGATCCGATTCTCCGTCCGGCAACACCAGGTTGCCGGCTTTCCGGACGACCGTCGAATTCTCCAACGTGTTTCCCTGGAGGAGAATCGGCCGGTTCGTGCCGGTCTGGTCGTTGACGATCAGGTCGACGTTCTGGAAGTGATTTCCGGTAACCGCCATGCCCGCGCCGGTAAGCCAGAGAGGCAATCGCTGTGCCCGGTCCGGCCCGCGGATCACGTTTCCAGAAACGGATGAATTAAGTCCGCGCACGTCCATCGCCAATCCCAGATCCCCTCCCTCGTCGACCATCACGATATTGCCCGATATCACGTGGCGCTCGGAATCGGCCCATGACCGGAAGGCGATATCCAGGTCGCCGCCGTCAAGCACATGCACCACGTTGTTCGCCATAACGATCGAATCTCCCGCATCGGATCCAACCGCAACGTGCGTTCGGCCGGTTATCTCTACGAAATTGCCCGTGACAAATCCCGGTCCGCCCAGGAGTTCCACCGCGTCTGAATGCGCATTGCCCAAACGGTTGTTGACAACCCGCATGTTGGGCCCCTGCAGCATGATGCCCAGGCGCTGTGAATTCAGGACCGTGCAATTCTCAATTGTGATATTGTGGGTCGGTAGTGGACAGGAGCCGCCGGGTTCCGCGCAGAATGCCTTGATGCCGTTGTATTCGAACCGGCCGTGGGAGACATTCAGAAACTCAGCGCCGTCATACGGATTCTGATCTCGATTCTGGTCCACCCAGAGATCCCGTATTGTGATATTTCCCACGCCGTTCCCAATGATGCGAATCACGTTCGTATTCTGTCCTGGCGCCAGAATCAGCCGTGTTGCCGCGCCCTGCCCCGCCAGCGTCACATTGCTGCGGTCGATGATCAATCCGCCGAGCGAACCCTCCATCTTGCGGATGTCATAGACGCCGTCCATCAGGTTCACCGTGCCGCCAGAGGAGGGAAGCGCACGAATCGCCGCGTAGATTTCCTCCTGATCGCCGCGCCCGTCGCCGACGAAATCGGCCGCGGCCCTGGACTTTTGAGACGAATCTCGGGTTGCTACGACCATCGTTTACCTCCGCGTGAAGAAGGTGAAAAGCCCTGGTCAGGTCCGGTTTCCGCGCGGCTTGGACCTTATCCCTCTCGAATGAAACGCCTGGATGCGTCAGGCGTGCACCTCCGGCACAGGCGGCAAACCCGAATTACCCGGGTCAAGCAATTTCCTCAGAAACCGGCCCGTATGCGACGCATCGACACGAGCCACTTCCTCAGGCGTGCCCTCGGCGACCAGGCACCCGCCGTTTTCACCGCCTTCCGGCCCAAGGTCGATGATCCAGTCCGCCGTCCTGATGACATCGAGATTGTGCTCGATGACGATGACCGTATTGCCGGCGTCTACAATTCGATTCAACACGTCGAGCAGTCTGGCAACGTCGGCAACATGCAATCCGGTGGTGGGCTCGTCCAGCAGATACACGGTCTTGCCGGTATTCGGCCGGGCGAGTTCTCTGGCGAGTTTGACCCTTTGCGCTTCTCCGCCTGACAGGGTGGTGGACGCCTGCCCCATCCTGATATACCCCAGTCCAACATCCGCCAGCGTCTTGAGGGTGCGACGGATACCCGGCACGTTTCCGAACTGCCGCAACGCCTCGTCTACCGTCATCTCCAGTACGTCGGCAATCGACCGGCCCTTATAAAGGACATTCACCACATCCCGGTTGTACCGTTTCCCGTGACAGTCCTCGCAGGTCACCCAGACATCGGGAAGGAAATGCATTTCGATGCACCTCGATCCCAAACCCTTACAGGCCTCGCATCGGCCTTTCCGGTGATTGAAGCTGAAGTGCCCCGGCGAAAACCCCCGGATCCGCGCATCGGGCAACTGCGCGTAGAGTTTCCGAACCCTGTCAAACACCTTAACGTAGGTCGCCGGGTTGCTACGCGGCGAAAAGCCGATCGGGGACTGGTCGATCCTGATCACCTTGTCTATGCCATCCATCCCCCGGACATCGTCATGATCTCCAGCAGCCCCATGGGCGCCGTTCAACCTCGCCGCCAGTGCCCCGTAAAGGACATCGTTCACAAGCGAAGACTTTCCCGAACCCGACACGCCGGTGACGCCGATAAGCATCCCGAGCGGAAATCTTACGTCAAGATCCCTCAGATTGTTGTGACGCGCACCCACCACCTCCACGCACCCTTTCAAGGCCAATCTTCGTGGCGGCGAGGCAATGGCCAGCGTGCCCTCCAGATACTTCGCAGTCAGGGAACCGCTCTCTGTGCTCAGGCATTTCGGATGCCCCTCGGCAACCAGCGTTCCCCCGCCGGACCCCGCGCCGGGCCCGAAATCCACAATGTGGTCTGCGGTTTCCAGCGTTTCGCGGTCGTGCTCCACCACGATGAGGGTATTGCCGAGGTCCCGCAACCGGGCCAGCGCGGCAAGCAACCGGCGATTATCCCGCTGATGGAGTCCGATGGTAGGTTCATCCAGCACGTACAGCACACCGGTCAGCCCGGATCCGATCTGGCTGGCAAGGCGGATCCGCTGCGCCTCGCCGCCGGACAACGTGGGCGCCCTTCGTGAAAGCGACAGGTAACCCAACCCGACTTCATGCAGGAACCGCATTCTGACACGGATTTCCTGGATGACCTCTCCGACCGCGTCCAATTCCGGGCCGGTCAGTTCCAGATCTTCAAGCCAGCGCCTTGACGACACGATGGGCAAGTCGACCAATTCGCAAAGTGTGGTACCGCTCAAACGGACTGCGGCGCTTTCCGGCTTCAGGCGCGCGCCCCTGCACGCGAGGCACGGCACGTCTTCCACCAGTTCTCCCAACTTTTCGCGAAATCGCGGGGACAGCCTCACCAGTTCCTCAAGCGAATTGAACAGTCCCTTGTATCTGAATCGCAGACCGTCCGATTGCGAAATCCATCGTTCTCCGGTACCGTATAGAAGCGCTTCGAGTGCTGATTGGGACATCTGCGCGACCGGCGTCTCGAGGTCGAATTCTCCCGCGTCGCCTACCGCACGCATCAGCGCCGCCAACGGACCGCCCTTCAGTCTGCCGAGAACCGGCACGGCCCCTTCGGACAGAGACTTACCCGGGTCCGGAATCAGCGTGTTCTTTCCCATCCCCTTCTGGGTTCCTAGGCCCTCACACGAGTCACACCAGCCTTCATGGCTGTTGAACGAAAGGTGCTGCGGGGTTATCTCGTCGAAACTCCTCCCACATTTCGGGCAGGACAGAACCTGGCTGAATCTGGTTTCCTCAACATCGTCCGGGGACGCCACGATGACCACCCCGCCTGACAACACCAGGGCTTTTTCAATCGAGTCCGCAATGCGCTTCCGTACGCCAGGTTTGAGCGTAACGCGATCCACCAGAATCTCAAGGCGGTGTGACTGACGATAGTCGATCTCGCCAGGCGTTTTCAACTCGAACACCTCGCCGTCCAGCCGGCCCCTGAGGTATCCCGCCCGCGAAGCCCTGGTGATCAAGACGTGGTAATCCTCACCTCTGCCCGGCCTCTGCGGGCTCAGCAGATAGATGCGTCTTCCGGAGGGCATTGCCAGAATCCGGTCGACGATCTGCTGAACGGCCAGCGCCCCCGCCTGCACGCCGCAATCCGGACAATAGACCTTTCCGATCAGCGCGAACAGCGCCCGCAGGTAGTCGTATACTTCCGTTACCGTGCCGACGGTGGAGCGAGGATTCTTGCTGGCTGCCTTCTGCTCAATGGCAATAGCGGGCGACAATCCGATCACGCGCTCGACCTTCGGTTTGGGCAATTGCCCCAGGAACTGCCGTGCATATGCCGACAACGACTCGACATATCGCCGCTGACCCTCGGCGAATACCGTATCCAGCGCCAGCGAAGACTTGCCCGATCCCGATACACCCGATACGACGGTCAATTTCTCGCGCGGAATCCGCACATCCACGTTCCGAAGATTGTTCTCCCTGGCGCCGGCGACCTGAATTTCACGAATCGGACCCCTGTCCCTGCCTCGACGGTCCGAAGCGCCGTCGTGCCGGACCGGGTCGGGGCCGTGCTTCAACGTGGAACGCAGAGACCGGCCGGTGAACGATCGCCGGGACCGCGCAATGTGTTCCGGCGTACCCTCCGCCACCACGTTCCCGCCCGATTCTCCGCCGCCGGGCCCAAGGTCGATAACCCAATCCGCCGTCTTGATGACATCCATGTTGTGTTCGATGACGACGACCGTATTGCCCAGATCCACGAGCCGGTGCAGTACCTTCAGCAGATTCTGTATATCCGAGAAGTGCAAGCCTGTCGTAGGTTCATCCAGAATATAAAGTGTAGATCCTGTCTGTTTGCGGCACAACTCTTTAGACAGCTTCACACGTTGAGCTTCGCCACCGGATAACGTCGGCGCGGGCTGCCCCAGCTTTACGTAGCCCATGCCCACCTCGACCAGCACCTCGAGAATCCGATGGATCTGTGGCACCGCATCGAAGAAGGCGCAAGCCCGCTCCACCTCCATATCCAGCACGTCCGCGATGGACGCCCCCCTGTACCGAATATCCAGCGTCTCCCGGTTGAATCGTTGCCCCTCGCATACCGGGCACGTCACCCAGACGTCGGCAAGGAAATCCATTTCAACGACATTGGCGCCATTCCCGGTACAGGCTTCGCATCGGCCGCCCTTCACGTTGAAACTGAACCGGCCGGGGCGGTACCCTCTCACCCTGGATTCCCTGAGGTCCGCGTACAACGCTCTGATCGGGCCGAACACCCCGGTGTACGTGGCGGGATTGCTCCTGGGCGTGCGTCCGATGGGCTGCTGATCGATCTCAATCACCTTATCCAGGGCATCCATGCCTTCGATACGCTCGAATGCACCGGGTTCGGTCTCGGCGCGGTTCAGGTCTCGCGCCAGCGTTCTGTAGACAATGTCGTTAATGAGCGAACTCTTCCCGGAACCGGATACCCCCGTTACGCAGTTGAAAACCCCGAGGGGAAGTTCGACGTCGATCCCCTTGAGGTTGTTCTGTCGCGCACCGAAAACGGAGAGGCACCGACCATTCTGCGCCCTTCGCCCCGGTATGGCAATCGATCGTCTTCCGGAGAGAAAGGCGCCCGTGCTTGACCGTTCCGAAAGCGCGATCTTCCGCCAGGATCCGCAAGCGACCACCTCCCCGCCCTTGTGACCGGCCCCCGGCCCGAAATCTACAATCCGGTCCGCACGCCTCATCGTCTCCTCGTCGTGCTCCACCACAATGATCGTGTTTCCCGCATCCCGCAGCAGGCACAGCGCGTCCAGCAGCCTTTTGTTGTCGCGCTGGTGCAGTCCGATCGACGGTTCGTCCAACACGTAGGTTACCCCGACCAGCCCGCTGCCGATCTGCCCCGCCAGCCGGATGCGCTGGGCCTCGCCGCCGGAAAGGGACGGCGCGGTCCGATCCAGCGTCAGGTAATCGAGCCCGACGTCGAGCAGGAATCTGAGCCGGCCCAGAATCTCCTTGAGCGCATCCTCGCCGATCATGCGCCGGGTCGCCGTCAGGTTCAGTCCGTGGAAAAACGCGAAGGCATCCGCCACCGACATCGCTGCGACCGCCGGCAGCGACGTACCCTCGATCGTCACCGCAGCGGCTTCCGGTCTCAGACGCTCGCCCCGGCACGACGGACACCGCCCCGTCCGCATGTAAGGCCCCAGCCTTCGCCTCCATGCCGGAGAACCCGCCTCCGCGTACCGGCGTTCCAGTGGTGGGAAAATACCCTCGAAAGCATCGTGATGCGTCCAGACACGACCATCCCGCCGCTGCCATTCCAGCTGGATGCGGTCCTTCACGCCGTACAGCAGTTCCTCGCGAGCAGCCCCGGATAATTCCCGCCACGGCGTATCGACGTCCGCCCCGTGACGCTTCAATACACCGTTATAATAGTGTATCTTCCAGCGGTTCCGCGGTTCGCCGAGCGGCGCGATCGCCCCGTCCATGACCGACAGGGTGTCGTCCGGAACCGAGCGCTTCGGATCCAGGGCAATCTGAGTGCCGAGGCCCTTGCACGCGGAACACATTCCCTGCGGATTGTTGAAGGAAAACAGCTGAGGCGTGGGTTCCGTTGCGCTCAATCCGCACTTCGTGCAGGAGAAGTTGGAACTCAGCAGCAAATCCTCCCCGTCCTCGAATCCCACGATAAGGGTACCATTGCCGAATCCGAGTGCTGCATCGACCGCTTCCCCGATATGTCCATGTCCATCCGCCCGCACCACAAGCCGATCGACCACAAGGTCGATGTCGTGCCGGATGTGTCGTTCGAGTCGCTGCGAGTCCGTCAGCTGCACCATCCGTCCATCAACGCGGACACGGAGATAACCGTCCCTCTGCAGATCGTCGAACAGGTCCTGGTACTCCCCTTTTCGCCCGCGGACAAGCGGCGCCAGGACATAGATCCGCGTTCCGGCGCCCAACGCCATGATCCGATTCACAATACCGTCGCGCGTCTGACCGCCGATCGGCGTTCCGCACGATACGCAATGCGGCTCGCCAACCCTTGCATACAGTACGCGAAGGTAGTCGTAGATCTCCGTCATCGTGCCAACCGTCGACCTGGGATTCCGTGCGGCAGTCTTCTGCTCTATAGACACCGTTGGCGAAAGGCCTGTAATCTGATCGACGTCGGGCTTTCGTATCTGCCCCAGAAACTGGCGCGCATACGCGGAAAGGGACTCGATATATCGACGCTGGCCCTCCGCAAAGATCGTATCGAAGGCCAGCGAGGACTTTCCGGAGCCCGAAACGCCCGTGAAACAGATCAGTTGATTTCGAGGCACGGTGAGGTTCACATCCTTCAGGTTGTGAACCCGCGCCCCTTTGATGACGATGTCTCGTGTTTCCATGAATCCGTCTCTCTACCCGGTTCCGCTTCAGGGAAAAACCCTGACTCCCGTATTTGCGGTCCGGACCGGACTTACACTGCGACACGCTGCGCCGGCTCCGTCCACCGGTCGCGACGAGCCACCGGGAAACCGGTTCAGCGTTGTGGTGAATCGTATGGGACAACCGTTCCCTGCGGGTACCGGCACGCGACAATGGATTCGCAATATACTATCCAAATGTTCAGGTATCAAGGAAAACCTATATTGGCGCCTGTGATAACACGACTGCAACGCGACCGTCTGCCTCCCGCCGACGGGTTCCTGGCCGGGTCCCTGAAATCCGAGGCGATCCCTGCTACCAAACGATCAAAAGCGCCTTTATCCCCACGGACAAAGACGCTTTCGTTGACACTTCCGGTTGTGGGTTCGTTACTCGGGCGGCTGGGTCTTGAAGCTGGCCACCGCACGGTCCACCGTATCCAGGGTCCGGAAGATACCCGCCAGCTGCGTGACCATCAGAATACTCTCGATTTTCCGCGTAATGCCCGTGAGCCGCATATCTCCGCCCGCATGCCGAACGGTGGTCAGACTGGCAGTCATGACCCCCAGCATCGAACTGCCGAACCATTTCACCTTTGAAAAATCGACAACCACCCGGCTGATTCCGTCTTTAACCAGCCGTTTGATGTGGTCGTGAAACTCGGCCACTTCAGGGCCGGACATCAGGGCGCCCGTTACCGTGAGTACGGCAACGTCCTCCCGGATCTCCTCATTGATCTTCATGGTTCTTCCCCCTCAATGGTTTCTGGTTGCAACCAACTGCTGCATCGTTCGAAATAACACGTTTTATACATCAGATTCCGCAAAGAGTTGCCGCAGTTCCAATATAAATGCTAATCTGTCAGGGATCAAGCAAGGAATTTTGCGGGGTCGGGTATTTTGGCGGTTTTCGCCTTGACAAAGCCCTGTTCGACCGCTTATTTACTGGCGCTGAACCCGCGACAATAAACATTCCGTCACAAGAGAAGGCAAGCGTTATGGAACTTGGATGCAGTACGATACTATACGGCGGATATGACCTGAACGTCGCCTTGGAGCGGATACGGTCGGCCGGCTACCGGGCCATCGAACTCTGTTGTATTCCGGGGATGGCCCCTCACCTGTCCATTGGCGAAAGCAACGCGTATTACCGTGATGTCAGACGCCTGGCCGCGAACCACAGGTTGGAAATCGAATCGCTCGGCGCGAGCGGCAATCTGGACGACGAGGACCGCTTCCTTCAGATCCTGGACGCTGCGAACGCACTCGGCGCGCCCATGGTCACGACAGGTCCGGGGGGTAAACCGGACGACGAACCGGAATTCAACGCCACCGTTGAAAGAATCAACCGTCTTGCGGGCCAGGCCGCCCGCCGCGGCGTGCGGCTCAGCATCAAGCCTCACGTGGGCAACGCAGTCTACAACACGGACACCGCGTACCGCTTCATGCAACAGGTCGATCCACGCCGGGTGGGCATCAACTACGACGCCACCCACATCTGGCGCAGCCCGCAGCGGGAAGTGCCCGAGGAAACGATCGGCAGAATCAGTAAATACATCTCTTCGGTAAGAATCCGTGACGTAAAAGGCAGGCAGACCGCAATTGGACCGGTGGAGACCCAGGTGGCCGGCAACGGGGATATGGATCTCCACGCCCAGGCGCGCGCGTTCGGGGCGATTCCGGGGATCGAGTACGCCGTTCTCGAGATCGTAGGTACGCGGGACATGGGCGTGGATGAGATTGACAGCGTTGTCAGGCGTTCCTACGATTACTTCAGCCCGCTGTTCGTGTGAGAAGTAACCAATCGCGACGATTCGCACGGCATCCGTCTGTCTACCCGGCTTACGGTGTTGAACGTTCCCGGTTTCCGTCAAGGAGCATTGACATGATCCGCGTTGGCGTAATCGGCATGCGCGGCATTGGCAGCCAACATGCAGAAGCTTACCTGAAAAACAGCAAATCCGACCTTGCGGCCGTCTGCGACGTGGTCAAGGAACGGGCGGACAGCGCGGCCGAGCGGTTTGGCGCGAAGTCATATTACAACGTGTCGGAGATGCTTCGTTGCGAAGAACTCGATGCAGCGAGCGTGGCGACGGGCGGGTTTGAAAACGGCGGCGACCATTACGAACCCGCCATCCAGTGCATGGAAGCCGGTATCAACGTCCTGTGTGAAAAACCCATAAGCAACAACATCCATCACGCCCGCCAAATGGTCGATAAAGCGCGGGCGTGCGACATCCGTTTCGGCATCAACCTGAACCACCGGTTCGTTCCGCCCGCGGCCAAGGCCAGAGGCTGGATTGAGGAGGGCCGGCTCGGTCGCCTGCTGATCATCAACATGACCATGTGGATCGGGAACCCCAACGAGACGTCTCCGTGGTTCCACCTCAGGGCCCTTCACCCTCACTCGATCGACATTATGCGATTCTTCTGCGGAAATGTGAAACGGGTACAGGCCTTTCTGAACAAGGCGCCCGGACGAAGCGGAGACCGTGAGACGGTATGCTGGTCCAACGCGCAGATCAACATGCATTTCGAAAACGACGTCGTGGGTCACCTTACCGGCAGCTACGACACCAATCCCGCCCACAACCTGGAACGCTGCGAGGTGATGGGGACCGAAGGCCGTTTCGTCCTCGACAACTGTTTCGAAGGCCTGACTCTCTATCCAAGACGATCCGAGGAACTTACGGTCGTACGTAACTCCATTATGGGCGGTCTGGTCTTCGAAGACACCTTCCCCAGACGAATCAATCGATGGATCGAACAGCTGGACGAGGGCGCGCCTCAATCGGAAATCGAAGGGTCCGGCGAAGAAGGACTCGCCGTACAGGAAGTCATCGAAGCGGCCATCCGATCGTGGGAAGAACGTTCAATTGCGGACGTGCCAATCGTACCCGGCGCGTGAACGGGTTGGAGCGCCGCTGCCAACATCGGAACACGATTGCCAATGAAGTATCCAATTTCCGTCCGGACAGAATGAAGACCGAACTCAATGGCGTGACGTATCGCCTTCCCCGGGTTCCGGTATCCGTCATTTGCGTCGACGGCGGAGATCCGGAGTACTTCGAGGCGGCGCGGACAGCCGGGGCGATTCCCACGATCGCGCGGTTTATGGAAACCGGGTACAACGGCACCGCCCACTGCGCCATTCCGAGCTTTACCTGTCCCAATAACGTCTCCATCGCCACTGGCGCCCCGCCCGCCGTACACGGCGTTTCGGGAAATTTCTGTCTGGACCGGCGCACCCGCAAAGCGGTTCCGATGACATGCCCGTCGATGATGCGTTCGCGGACGATATTCGACGTCGTTTCGAAGGCCGGCGTCGAGACGGCGGTCATCACGGCCAAGGACAAACTCCGCAGACAACTCGGCAAGGGTATGAACGTGGGGAACGGAAGCCTCTGTTTCTCGTCCCAGCGAGCGGACCGCTGTACGCTTCGGGAGAACGGCATTCAGGACGCGCTCGGCTGGGTCGGCAGGCCATTACCCGACATGTATTCCGACGCCCTGTCGCTCTTCGTACTTGACGCCGGCGTCCGGTTCCTCGAAAGAGACAGCCGGCCGCGGCTGGCGTACCTGTCGCTCACAGACTACATTCAGCATAGATATCCGCCGGATCATCCCGCGGCTCTCGATTTTTATCGATCGCTCGACCGGCGCTGCGCGCGGCTCGATCGGCTGGGCGCCACCGTCGCGCTCGTGGCCGATCACGGCATGACGGACAAGTGCGCGCCGGACGGGACGTACAATATCATCTGGCTGCAGGAACTGCTGGACCGTCGTTTCGGAACGGGAGCAACGCGTGTCATCTGTCCGATCACCGACGCGTTCGTTGGGCATCACGCTGCGTTGGGAGGATTCGTCAGGGTCTACTGCTTCGACGACCTGGAGGTCCGCGAGGCCATCCGCTTTATAGCGTGCATCGACGGGATCGGGGCTGTCATGGCGCGAGCAGATGCGGCGGCGCGGTTCAATCTGCCTGTAGACGTGGAAGCCGACGCGGTGGTAATCGCCGCCGACGCGTTCTGTATCGGCGCCTCCCGGGTCGACCATGATCTTGCGGGGCTGCATGGCGAACGCCTGCGATCGCACGGCGGCTTTTCGGAGCAGGAGGTACCGCTCATCCTCAACCGCCCGCTCACCGCCGAATACCTGGCGCGCACCGCGTCGGAACAGCTGATGAATTACCACGTTTTTGAATTGGCGCTGAACGGCGTCGCGTGAGCGCCGCCGTTCAGCGCCAGACAGAGCTTCTGGAGCGAGCGGAATCGAAACGACGATCGGAAATGACGTAACCGGACAAAAAAGGAGTCGATGGCATGAGCGAATCGAAGCTGTTCGAGGCCGCGTTCCCCTATGCCGACGATGTCCTCGCGCTTCCGGTGAAGGACATCGACGAAGCGTCAACCTGGTATTGTAAGGCGTTTGGACTCAAAGAAGCGGAGAGACACAGCGACCCGGTTCCCGCGGTGGTGCTTGAAAGGGACGGCGTCCGGATCGGATTCGCCGTCAATGGCGGCGATCCCGGGCAGGAAGGCGCGGCGATCCGCGTGTCCGATATTCACAGGGCGAGGCGGGAACTGGAAGAAAACGGTATCGAGACCGGCAACTGGAGGGTCGACGAGAACGACGGGCGAAAATACCAGGTCTTTTTCGTCGTTGCTCCGGACGCGCTCTGTTACTATTTCCACCAGCCGATCTAGTGTCCTGTCCCGGAAATACCTCACCATTCTTCCGCCGATTCATCCCGTCTCGCAGCGTTGCCATCGCTCGCCGACCTGGCAAGGTCGCCTGCGCTCCGGCGCCTTGCGAGCCGGGCGACTCGACGGCCGAATTCAGGCAAGTTATTTCCGGGACAGAACACGAGGACGAACCCGCCAAATGAAACGGCCGGGCGGCGAGCCCGGCCGTTTTGCATATGCGTCATCACGAAAACGAGGATGGGGAAACGGGCGGCTATTGTTTCTTCTTCCTCTTTTTCTCTTTCCTGGCGAAGGATTTGGGGATATACGAGACCGCGTCGGGCGTTTTGCAGTTCGTGTCGCCGTGATCCACATCCACGGGACCGATCCGCTTTGCCGCCGCGATCGCCCGATCGCGGTAGTTCGCGTTGAAGGTCCCGATCGCAATGAGCGCGTTGTTCATCGCGTAGCGGACGCGATTGGGTTGGCTGTGAATCCGCGTCTCGATTCTCTCCAGACAGGCGTCGAGAAGCGCCTCGTCTATCTCGTCCCGCTCGTCAAGTACCATCTCCGTGAAGGTATTCCATCCCGCTGTGGCGACCCACTCGCCCCGCCTGGAGGTCCATTTCCTGAATCGGGTCAGTCCGGTCCTCGATGCGCTTGCCAGGGCGCCCAATTCCCCCGCCAGGATCGAGTTGTCGATATCCCGCGCCCAGACGTCGAGTTGGCCGGCGTTCATCCTCATGGGGTCGGCGATCCGTGTGGCGAGGGCCCGGGCATCGTGGTTGCGGGTGGCCCACAATGCCTCGGCCAGCCGATGGTTCTGCCTGATCTTCCTGACCATCTTGTTCAGGTTGGCAAAGCTGACGCCGTACATCGGCGGATTGATGCCGTGCCTCGCATAAACCTTGCGGTTCTGTGCGGTTCCGAGGGCTTCCAGCGCCGTGATCGTCTCGTCGAGCGTCATCGATTCCTCATCCCGTGGACATGCCGTACCCGCTCCGCAACGCCTGCCCAGGCCGGCGTTACGTCAACATATAGTGGAACTCGGGCCGGCTGCATCGGCGGTCTCATCACATATACGGCAGCGCGCCGGAACGGCGCGGCACTCAGCCTTCAGGGTTTTCGAAATTGATCTGCCATCTGATGCCGAATTTATCGACGCACATCCCGAAATAAGCCCCCCAGAACATATCCTGCATCGGCGTCAACGTTTCGCCACCCTCCGCCAGCCCTGCGAGCAACCGGTCTGCGTCCGCCCTGCTGTCCGGGCTGACCGTTATGGAAAAGTTGCCGCCGGTCTTTGGAGGAGGACCGAACGCCGAGGTGGAGTCGCTTCCCATGAGCACGCTGTCGCCGACGGGCAGCGACACGTGCATGACACGGTGCTGCTCGTCTTCCGGTACCTGCAGATCGGGAGGTCCGTCACCGAAAGTCTCGATGAACAGGAAGTCTCCGCCGAACACGGAGCGGTAGAACTCAAACGCCTCCCTGCATTCCTTGTCGAAGGTCAGATAGATATTCAGTTGCAATGCCGCCTCCTGTGTAATATGCGGCGTCCTGCGAGCCGCAGGCGTACTTGATGGTTATCTCGATTCAATTCAACCCGCTACCGAGCCCCTATCGGGCATCGGCGCCGCCGGATTCCCCATACCTTGCGATACCGGAACGTGCCCGGTTACAGGTAAAGTCCGATCATGCAGCCGGTGAGCATGGTCGCCAGGGTCCCGCCGATCAGAGATCGGAGCCCGAGGCGCGCCAGGTCGCCTCGCCTGTCCGGGGCGATCCCCCCGATGCCCCCGATCATAATGGCGACGGACCCGAAGTTTGCAAACCCGCACAGGGCGTAAGCGGTGATCACAAATGCCCGTTGATCGAGCGGCTCGGGACCGCTCATCCGCCGCGCCAGGTCCACATAGGCCACGAATTCGTTCAGGATCGTCTTCAGCCCCATCAGTTCACCGACGGCGCGGGCTTCGGTCCAGGATATCCCCATCAGCCAGACGAACGGCCGAAACAGGCCACCCGCGGCGGCCTGGAGGCTCCAACCGCCGGCCCCCCCTGTAACCATAACGTCGATCTTTCCGATGACCAGGTTCGCCAGGGCAACCAGGCCGATGAAGGCGACGAGCATGGCGAGGATGTTGATGACCAGGCGCATGCCCTCGGCGGCGCCCCTCGCCGCGGCATCGAGGCCGTTCAGGGTGTCGTCGCGAGGCAGTTCCACCTGTCTGTGTGAGGTGAGGGGTTGGCCGGTCTCCGGGATCATCAGCTTGGCCACCGCGATCGCCGCTGGCGCGCTGATCAGCGACGCAGTGAACAGATGCCCGGCGATATCCGGATGGGCCGTGCCGAGGATGGTCGCGTAGATCACCATCACCGTACCGGCGATCGTGGCCATACCCACGGTCATTATACAGAACAGCTCGCTCTCCGTCATGCGGCTCACGTACGGCCGAACCAGCAACGGGGATTCCGTCATCCCGAGAAAAACGTTCCCGGCGGACCCCACGCTCTCCGCGGAACTGAGTCCGAGGGCCCTCTGCATGAACGCGCTCAGCCGGCCGATCACCCACGGCAGGATCCGGTAGTGGTACAGCATCCTTGAAACCGCGGCCACAAAGATAAGTATCGCGGCGATTTCCAGAGCCACGACGGGGCCGTATCTGCCGGTGAATTCGGGATTCGACAATCCCGAGAAGAGTAGCGATTCGTTCGCCTTGAGCGCGGTTGCGCGAAGCATGTCCGTGAGGGCGCCGACCACGCCGAAGACGTAATGCCGCAGCCCCGTCTTGACGAGAATGCCGGTCAGGAGCAACTGCAGGCCGCTGGCAACGGCGACGGTCTTCCAGGGGATGCGCATCGAACGCCGGCCGAGTGACCATGCTATTGCGAGAAGCGCGACATATCCAATGGCGCTGTGAAGCACGGACAATGCGGGTCTCCTCTCTATGGATCGCGGATCTGCGGAACGGGTTCCGTCTGAAGGTCCGGTCGAGTCGCCACCCTCTGGACCGGCGCCAAAAATAGCCGGAAAGGTCGATACGGTCAAGCGATATCCCGCCCCGAGGCCCTGGGTTGGCCTTGTATTTCTTGACTTGAATGATCGAAAACCCTATTGTTGAGTTTGCCGGTGCACTACGGCGAGCACGCTTCCCGTCCGCAGTCTGTGTGAAAACAGCCTGTCGTCCATCCCGGGAGTGCGGACCCCTGAATCCCTCGGTACCGGCGCGACTCGGATTCGATTTACAATGAGGCTTCCGTGCGGCCTGGCAAACAGGAAAAGACTGCTCTGATCACCGGCATTACCGGCCAGGACGGTTCCTATCTCGCTGAATTCCTGATTGGCAAAGGCTACCTGGTGCACGGCATCATCCGCCGGGCCTCCCTGTTCAATACGGATCGCATCGACCACCTCTTTGCCAACCCCCAGGATCCCGACCGGCGGATGATTCTGCACTACGGAGATCTCACGGATACGGCCAATCTGATCCGGATCGTCCAGGAAATACGGCCCGACGAGATCTACAATCTGGGTGCGCAGAGTCACGTGGCGGTGTCATTCGAAACGCCCGAATACACGGCAAAGGTGGCGGCGCTGGGGGCGCTGCATCTGCTCGAAGCCATCCGGATCTGCGGTCTCACCGATCGGACACGGTTCTACCAGGCCTCGAGTTCGGAGATGTTCGGCAAGGCGACGGAGACACCCCAGCGGGAATCCACACCGTTCTATCCCCGATCGCCATACGCAGCAGCCAAGGTATATGCATACTGGATCACCGTGAATTACCGCGAGGCCTATGAGATCTTCGCCTGCAACGGTATCCTGTTCAACCACGAGTCCCCAGTGCGCGGCGAGACGTTCGTGACCCGAAAGATCACCCGGCGGCTGGCTCGCGTCAAAGTCGGGTTGGATGAATGCGTGTACCTGGGAAATCTCGATGCGATGAGAGACTGGGGCCACGCACGGGACTATGTACGTGCCCAGTGGCTGATGCTCCAGCAGGCCCGGCCTGACGATTACGTCATCGCATCGGGGCATCAGCATTCGGTTCGCACGTTTCTGAATCTTACGGCTGAGCATCTGGGTCTGGAACTGGCGTGGCGCGGCAAGGGCGCCGGGGAAGTTGCGGTCAATACGGCGACCGGGAGCGCGGTCGTGCGCATCGACCCGCGGTACTTCCGGCCGACCGAAACCCACTCGCTTCTGGGCGATGCGTCGAAAGCGCGCAGCAGGCTTGGCTGGCGACCTGAGACCAGCTTCGAAGACATGGTCAGGGAAATGGTCGATGCCGATCTGCGCCTGGCCGAACGCGAGGCGTCATTTCAGCATTGAACGCGGACCGGGCCTTTCCGACGGTACCGTAAAGGTCCGGGTCGCGGCCCCGGTTCACCCATTGGCAACGCAAGAAAACGCGGGGAGCAGGTTCGGAACCATGGGCGACAGAACGCTTTTTGATGCTTCATACGAAAAACGCAGGAACCCGTTGTTAAAGCAGGTACTGGAGCGGCTGTATCCCATCTATTCACCGGAAGAGCGCGAGGTCATACGCATCGACTCAATCAGCAGGGTCCTGCTTTCTCGCCCCTCGGGTCGGGGCTTTGTCAACCGGGACATCCTCGAAACCGTTCTGGGCAACCTGCTGGAATGCGTCGCCCCCGGTTCACACAACGTACAGGCAGCCGGACCGTCGGACAGCCTCGAGGATGCAATAGGAGAGATCGTCGATCAGATTTACGCGATGATCGTGCAGTCGTTCCTGGCCGCGGAGGGAAACGGCAGGGATATTGAAACGCCGGCCCTGGAGGCCACATTTGCGCTTCTTGCGGACCTTCCAAATCTCAAGAGCCGCGCGCTGTGGAACCGATTTGCGTCTCTCAAGGATCCGGCGGTATGGGATGCATATGTCGTGGCCAGACACCAGTCCCGTATGGGTACGCTGGCGGACATGGACCACAGTCACGTGCTGGACAGCGCGATCGATGCCCGCGATTTCGAACCCTATCGGGAGTTTCTGAAGGCCCGAAATCTGGATTGCGCATTCGATTATCTCATGCAGCTGGTCATCAGCACATATCCCGGCTGGCGGGTGCTCTTCTACCATGACGTCGCCCACGCCCTCACCAGGTCCGGCGCAGCGAAAGGCCTCGCAGACGTGGTCCGGATGCCGGTTCCCCTTCTGCCCCGCGCCATATCGGAACTCGGCGGCCGGTATTACCAGGCCGACCTGCACCCGGAAACCGTGATCGGCGACGCGAACTTTCTGGACCATCCGCACCGGGGACTGACAACCGGGCAGACCGGCGTGATCGGCTCGGGCTGTTACATCTATCCCTGCACGATGGGCGGCCTCAGCGGCAGAGTCAGACATCGACATCCGGAAATCGGGGACCACGTACAGATCGGTACCGACGCCACCCTCCTGGGACCCGTCAGAATCGGGAATCATTCAACAGTCGGTCCGAATACCCAGGTCTACGGCTACGTGCAAACCGAGACCGAATGCCGGATCGCCTCGTCGGTTGTCGTCGGCACCGTATTGAGCGGTGACAGGAAACCCGGCAGGATTCGTCTGGGCAGGGGCGTCCGCGTGGGAGACGGAACCGTGATCGAGAACAGTACCGAACTGGACCTGATCATTCCCGACAAAGCCGAAATCCCGGCACGAAGCCACGTCATCAACGACGGCTTCGGCAATCCGCGATTCGTGAGGGAATAAGAAAAAAGCGGCGCGTCGGGTTCAGACGCTCCGCTTTCCGGGCAAGCTGGACCAATGGAACAGACTCAGTCCAACCCCGTTCTTCGCGTGCCCATTCCGGGTTGAATGCCAATGCGTTTCGATCGGATCCCGGCAGCAAGCGCGCCTGCGGGAAGCGCATTTCGGATTCAGCGCTACCGCGGCGCATTCTTGTGAAACTCGATATCCGCATACCAGGTCGACGCCCGGCTGTTGGTATTATCGGTATCGGTCATCAGGTAGACGCGCAGTATCTTGCCCGGTTCCTCCCCCGGATATCCTCTCTTGTAGTCTTCGTAGAGATTCCGCACTTCCCGCACCCACCGCTTCATCCGTCCCAACCCGCTCTCCGCGACAATTCGCCGCCACGACAGCTTCCAGACAAACGGAATGATGGTTGTCTCGGACTTGAACATCAGCGATTCCGGCAGTGAATTGGACCAGACGTAAGCGATTTCGCGAATGTTGTTGGTGCCCTTCTCCAGGATCGCGACCCCCAATTTTGCGTTGAAGTCGTCATCCTGCTTCTTCAACCTGTCGCCTTTCTCCAGCCGCTGCCGACCGATCGTCGAATAATCCACCTTCCACCGCCAGGACAAGTACGGGTTCTCTGCCACATCGATGAGTGTGTCGAATCCGCGCTTTCTGATAATCTTTTCGAATTGTCTGGGCGGTCGCTCACACCGTGCGATCCACGGATAGCGGCCCGGGTCCAGCGCCATGGGTCGGCCGGATTTTGTGGGTATCTGCCAGAGCAGTGCGGCCGACCTTTCGCTCACGAAGCGGACCGAATTATTCGCGTACTGGAACTTGGTCTTCGTATCGCATTCGGCCCAATCCCGCTGCAGCCAGGCGCTCATATCTACCTGCAGCCCGCCGCTTCCCGCCTTTGCGAAGGCTTCGCCCGCCCACCAGGTGAGCGCGCAGCAGGCAAACCAGAGGAACCGCCGGTGGCGTAACATGCCGAACCTCATCCATCCTATGAATTATCGCGACAGGGTTTCCTCATAGACCCCGAGGGTCTTCCGCGCGCAATCCCGCCATGTGTATCCGGCAGCCTGGCGCCGCCCTCTGACCACGAGACGTTCCCTCAATGCTTCATCTCGAATCAAGCGCGTCATTCCGCTGGCGATCGACCCGACGTCCATTGGATTGACGAGGACGGCCGCATCACCGGCGATTTCAGCAAGCGACGATGTATCCGACGTCAACACCGGACACCCGCAGGCCATCGCCTCGATTACAGGCAGCCCGAAACCCTCCGTAATCGATGGAAACACAAAGAAGGCGGCTTCCTCAAAGCACGCGCGTACCTGGCCATCGCTCAGTTGCCCGGTAAATATGACGTTTTGAGCAATCCCAAGGTTCCGTGTGAGTTCGGAAAGGTTCGCGTATCCGTCGCCTCGTCCGCTGATCAGGAGGGAAAACCCGGGACATCGCCTGGCGACCACGCCGAAGGCCTCGACCAGACGTCGGATGTTCTTGTACGGTTTTGTGTTGCCCAGTGAAAAGATGAACCGCCTGCCCCGGCAGACGTCTGGCAGCCCGTCGGAATGGTCGTCTCCCGAGGAAGAGCCATCGCTTCCATGATGGATCGTCGTGAATTTCGAAGGGGACTCGGGATATCTCGCGAGCGCGTCCTGCCGGGTGGTTTCTGATACGGCTATCACGTGATGGGACCTGTTGACAGACATCCCTATCCATGGACCCGCGAACCGGCGGGCCATCCATCCGCGCCATCGCGCTTCGTACGCAATCTCCGGGGAATTGATCCAGATCAGATCGTGCAGGGTGAGGACAATCCGCCTGGCGCTCACACCGAGGGGAAGAAGGTGAAAAAGACAATGATATATGTCGGCCCGGAGCGGATTCACGACCCTCGCGCCCCCCAGGAGGTTCCGGCCCGTTGAAATCCCGTAAGGAACCGCTATATCCGTGAAATTCGGTTGTATCACAAGCGGGCGCGGGTAGGCGGCCCGCCTGAGCAGCAGGTATTCGTTCTCCCGATCCAGGCCGGCCATCGCGCGGACCAGGCTGAACGCATACCGGCCGACGCCGGTCTCGACATTCCGGACCTCGCGCGCGTCGATACAGATTCTCACCGTACCTCCTCTCTCACACGAGGATCCGTCTGATCCGGCGATAGACCCGCAGTCCGAACTGCTTTTCCTCGTCCTCCATGCCCAGCAGACAGAGGAACCCCCCGAAACACAGAAATACCAGCGCCGCCCGGCCCAGCACATCCCACAGGGGCGCGGCTGGAGCGGCAGGCCCCGACACCCACATCAGACCCGCAGTCGCGCAGCCGGCAATCAGTGGCTTGCAGAGTTTGGTCGAAAACGCGTGTACCTTCAACTGTCGAAATACCTGCCAGGACGAGAGTCCCTGCGCCAGAATCGCCGTGGACGCGGCGCCGAATGCGGCCCCCGTTGGGCCAAACCGGCGAACCAGAACAAACGTACCGATCCCGCCGATCACGAGCGTGACACTTCTGATTCCAAGGAGCGCGTGGGGATACCCGGTCATCACCAGCACGTAGCCGGACAGTCCCAATACAGCCGTTGCGGCGGCGCCAAGCAGCAGAATCAGCAGCCAGGAATATCCCGCCGGAAATTCCGATCCCACGAATGCGGCAATCTGGCTCCCGTAGAAGGCGAATATGAGGATGACGGGAATGGATCCCAGCACGACCCAGCGGGTGACAAGCTTGAAGATTTCGCCCAGCCGCGCAATTTCCCCCCGTGCGTGATATTCGGCAAAGAAAGGATTCGCGATGGGATCGAAGGCGCCGGGCACGGCCCGCACGACCCCGGCCAACTGAATCATCACGCCATATACTGCAATGGTTTCGGGTTCGATATAAGACCCGACAATTACGACGTCCAACCGTCCGTTGAGTTCCGCAATCAGATCGATGAGGAACATCGACGATGAAAAACGAAAGAGCCTTCGCTCAATTCCCGCCGCCCCATCGGTCCATGTACGCCGGGGATAAAACCTGAAGACCGGAAGGATGGAACAACAGAACACGATACCCGTAGCTGCCAGATAGGCCCCGGCTATCCCCCTCAGATCCATCTGAAGGAAGTAGAACAGGATCGCGAAGCCGATCAACAGCGCGGGTTCGGTGAGTCCCTTGAGGTACAGCTGATATTCCATCACCTTGTGAGCGATCGGAACCTGCAGCAGCAACCCGCCCGCGGTCTGAAAGAAGACAACGAATGCCATCCACCGCAGTGCGACCGCCACACCGTCCCTACCGATCAAACCCTCTAGCGCGTCGGAAAAGAACACACAGCCCAGGCTGACCGAAAGGCTCAGGATTCCTCCGGCGAAAAAAGCAGTCTTGACGCCCCCGAGAGCCCGATGCGTCTCGCCTCGCGAGTGATGGTGGGCGACGTGACGGAGCAATGCCTTGTCGAGACCGAAAAACGCAAACCGGGAAAACAGATTCACCCAGGTCCAGGAAAGGAAAAAAAGGCCGTAAGTAGCCGTGGAATAAAGACGCGCGGCGAGAAGGTAGAATACCGGACGGCCCAGCCTGGAGAAGAGGGTCAGAATATTGACGCCGACACCGCGGGACAGCGTTGCCAGGTCCATCTCGCTACGCGCCTGTTCCTTGACTTCATCCACCATGCCGCCTCACGGTTCCGGATCTCACGCGGGTGTTACGATGCAGGTTGATACCCATCCGGATACCCCGTGCCAGCGCCTGCAGCTTCCGCGGTATCGTCCACCAGAAGTCGAATGCGCCAAATCGGCCGCGAAGGATGAAGAATCGAACGAACAGATTCAGGACAAGGTACGGCGAAAGCCGCACGTCGCAGTGTTTCAGCCAGAAGTACAGCTCGTTTGCGTAGGTCAGCGGATCGGCTGCCTGATCCGAAACGCGGCAGCCTCCGGAGGGCGCCGCATGGTGGAAGACCATGGCTTCCGGATCGAATACCATCCGGCCGCCCCCTGACTTGAGGTAGCGGAGACAGAAATCCGTCTCCTCCCGCAGCTGGCTGCCGGCGAACTGCTCGTCGAAGCCACCGCAGCGCAACGCCTGGGTCCGGAGAAAGGAGAGATTGCCCCCCCCGCCGTGCGAAACGCTTCGGCGGCGGGTCGCGTGGAAATTCGAAATCACATGACCATACCATGTCACCACGCCGCAGCGCCTCGGCTCCCGGCGGCGCCGGCTTCGTGAACTGATGATTCGGCCGGCCACAGCGCTGACGCCTTCAGAGTCGTAATTGCGCACATGATTTGAGATAAAGTCGCCCGGCAGGTCAACGTCGTCGTCAAGACAGAGAATCACTTCCCCGCGCGCAATGTTCATTCCCATGTTCTTCGCTCGGGTCCCGCTCGCCGTCTCCGTCCGGAGATACCGGATACGGGCGCGGATGGACGCCAGGAATTCCACGATCTCTGGCGGATGTACGTCCGTCTGGTCGATGACGATGACTTCGTACGAGGGGTAGGACTGGCGCAATACCTGCTCCAGTGTCCTCTTCAGAAACCAGGAGCGTTTGTAGGTCGGGATAATGACCGAAACGTGTTTCATTCCCGAAGGCAATCCGAATGGGGTTTCGAAACTGAGAGGGCGCCGGTTAACCGGACGGCGTGCTAGCGGTCCAGTACCGGAAGTTCGGCGGACGGCTCGTCAGAAGCGCAGAACGAGACGACGCGGTCGTGCAGGGCCGGGCCGTTCAACTCTCTATAGTAAATGAACAGGTACTCGTTCGCGTATCCGGCGTACCTCCCGCCGCGCGCCTCCGCCCACTCGCAGACCTTCCTGGCCGACCCCGCTAAATTGTACCATTCCCGGGCCAATTTGAGCACCCACGTATCCACGG
The DNA here is from genome assembly GCA_965203805.1 of Candidatus Latescibacterota bacterium. Lineage (GTDB taxonomy): Bacteria > Latescibacterota > UBA2968 > UBA2968 > JAAXHE01. Next base: position 1,062,718 of record OZ241917.1, read on the forward strand.
GCACGGCATTCAGCCGTTCAAGCGCGAACAGGTCGATACACTTCCCGACCTTCAGTCCGACGCCCGTACCCGACCGTACTTTCAACGCGTCCACGATTTCACGCCAGTCATCCAGCGACAATCTCCCCGGATCGCCGCCCGCGCACTCGGAAACAAAACGGGCCGATGCAGCCACGCGTTCCGACCGCCAACCGAAACGATTGGACCTGAAATACGTACCGTTCAGCCGGGCCAGAACATCGGATTCGGGAAACGTACAGTATCTCCTCCCCATAAACTCGACTTCGCGGCCCCACGATTCGGCCAGGAAATTGACCCGCCGTTTGGTGAGGTCCATATGGGCCTGCACCGACAGGATATACGAAATCACGCACTCGAAGGGCATCTGGCGTACGAACCGGAAACCCTTCAACAGGTCCCGCGCCCGGCGCAGGCGCCCGTCTCCCCGGGGCACGCGAACCCGGGGTCTTTCATTCAGTCTCAGGTACCACTCGAGAAACCCTGCCACGGGCATCTCGCCCAGATACGTGGCGACGTCTGACGCCCCCGCGCGATATCTGAGCGTCTCGCCTTCCTGGCGCAGATGGAACACGGTGTCGTAGGCAACGCCCTTCCACCATCCGTCCACGTCGCGGCCCCACCGGAATACCTGTCCTCCGGCCAGTGTATGCCCCAGGTTGAAATCCCGGGTTTCGATCCGGCCTGTTACAGGTTGCCCGGTAGACAACCGGTTCTCCCGCCGGGCCCGGATGTCCCGCGCTCGTTGACGGTCCGGCAGTACCGGCCTCGATGACTTTGTGGACAGTTCCGCCATATCGCTATCCATTATAGGTATTTTGACGGCATGCGGCAAGTCCCCGGTCTTCCCCGCGAACTCCGGCCGGCTGACCCGTCATTGGGACGTGGACTCGGAGTCCCGGAGACAATGCACGCCAGGGCAGACGTAAAATGATCCGAGTCTTGAGTCTTTGGCTTGACTCCAATATCATGCCTGTATATTTTTATATAAGCACCTGCTTTCAAGTCCGTTCCGCCCGATTGACACCCCTTGTCTCGCACGGACAGGATACCACGTGGCGACATCACCGTATCCGGCATCCGGCGCGCTCATCCGCGACGAACTGCCGGAATCCGTTCTCTCTCAGCTGAACAATATCCTCGATTCGAGAGAGGAAATCCTGCTCTCCGCCACGACGGATTTGAGGTTGGACGGTTCCTACGGCCCGGCGTGGCTGGTAGCGACCGGTCGACATCTGATAGGTGTCAGCCCCGCCGAAAACGGGCGCTGCGAGACCCTCAGCATTCCCCTCGCCGAGGTTACCCGCGTGGAAGTCAGGGAGCTCTTCGGCAGTGGGGTGCTCAGGATACGGACCGCGGGAAATGGCGCCTCCCTGGCCTTCTTCACCAAGACCCTTCTTTCCAAGTTTTCGCCGGTTCCCTCGCAGATTGAACGTCTCGTCCGGCAAGCCAAACCCGTTCCCGAGGACACGCAGATTTCCGACTCGAGCGTGGACGGATTTGCCGGCCGAAAGAAGCGGTGTGAACGTTGCCAGCAGGTGATCCCGCACTGGATGGGCGTCTGCCCGATGTGCCTGGATTCCCGCAGGCTGCTCTTCCGGCTGCTGGGTTACGCGAAGCCCTATTGGCAGACGGCGGTCGGCAGCCTTCTCCTTCTCCTTACCGCGACGTTCATCGGCCTGACGCCGCCGCTGCTGATGCGCACCCTCATCGACGACGTCCTTGTTGCCGACACGGGCGGCTCGAACCCGGCAGCGACCCTGATCCCCGCCGAACCGCGTTCTTCCGTCCCCAGAAGCCAGGCTCCGTCGCCGCCTTCCGGGATGGACAAGCCCACCATGCTCGCCGTTCTGGTGCTGCTCCTTCTGCTGGTCAACCTATCCAGAAACGGGCTCAGCGCCGTACGAACCTACCTGCTGGCAAAGCTCGGTCAGCGTATCACTTTCGATCTTCGCAAAGAGGTCTATCGACACCTCCACTATCTCTCGCTCAGTTTCTATAATGAGCGGGAGACAGGGCGCATCATGTCGAACATCACCCAGGACGTCAGCCGACTTCAGGACTTCATCTCTGACGGCCTCCAGGAAATTATCCGCGACATCGCCACGATCGTCATCATCTGCATCATCCTCTTTTCGCTGAACCCCGCTCTCGCGGCCTTCGTCCTGATACCCACCCCCCTGCTGATCCTGTTTACCCGTTACTTCGGAAGAAGGCTGCATGACCTCTATCATGGTCTCTGGCGCCGCTGGGCGGATATCCACGCTCTGCTGGCGGATACGATCCCGGGGGTGCGCGTGGTCAAGGCCTTCGCCCAGGAAAAGCGAGAGGTAAGCAAGTTCGAGAACAGGAGCTGGGGCCTGCTCTCGGGTGAAATCCGCGTGGCGAGAGTTCGCAGCACGTTTACGCCCATCATGACGTTCCTCACATCACTGGGGACCCTCATCATCTGGTGGATGGGCGGCAACAAAGTCCTTGGCGGCACCCTGTCGCTCGGCGAATTCGTCGCATTCACGGGATACATGTGGCAATTCTACGGACCGGTGGAAAGCCTGTGCCGTCTCAATCACCGATTCCAGCGCGCGGCGACGTCGGCCGAGCGTATTTTCGAGGTCCTCGATACACAGTCCGACGTTGCGGAACGGCCGGGCGCCGGCGCCATGCCGCGCATTGCGGGTTCCGTGGAATTCTCCGGGGTCACGTTTTCGTACGAACCGGGTAAACCCATCCTCAAGGATCTGAATTTCAGAGTGGAACCGGGAGAAATGATCGGACTCGCCGGTCACAGCGGCGCAGGCAAGAGCACCCTTATCAACCTGATCTGCAGGTTCTACGATATCCAGAAAGGCGACATCCTGGTCGACGACCGGGACATCCGGGACGTCTCCCTCAAGTCCCTGAGGGCGCAGATCGGCGTGGTCCTGCAGGATCCGTTCCTGTTCAACGGTTCTGTTGCGGAAAACATCGCCTATGGCAAACCCGGCGCAACGCTGGACGAGATCGTCGCGGCCGCGAAGGCGGCAAACGCGCACGATTTCATACTGGACTTTCCCGAGGGTTACGACACGCCCGTGGGCGAACGAGGTCTGCGCGTCTCGGGCGGTGAGCGCCAGCGACTTTCCATTGCGCGCGCGATCCTGAGGAATCCCCGCATTCTTATCCTCGACGAAGCAACCGCCAGCGTGGACACTGAAACCGAGGCTCAGATCCAGGACGCCATTGCGCGTCTGATCGAGGGTCGGACCACCTTTGCAATCGCCCACCGCCTGTCGACGCTCAAGAATGCCAACCGCCTGCTGATCCTCGACAAGGGCGAACTGGCCGAGATCGGAACGCACGACGAACTCATTCGACGGGACGGCATCTACGCCCGGCTGTGCCGCATGCAGACCGAAATGTCCAAGTTACGCGCCTGGTAACCGCAGGTCGCCCGCGCGCTTCATCAAATTCTGATTCTGTCATGCAGCAAGCCTATCACCTTGAACAGGAACTGACGCTGCTGGATCCTGGCCGGATTCGCCTGCGTCGGGACGGATTCACGGACCTGATCCTGGAATACCGCGGGGAGCGGCAGCCGGTTACGGCGCACCGCGCCTTTCCTCTCACGGCGACCGGTCAATTCATCATCCTCAAGAACGAGGACGGCGCGGAGATCGGTGCGATCCGGGACATTGCGACTCTGGATGAAGAGAGCCGCGAAATCCTGGAGACCGACCTGGAACGCACCTATTTCGCGCCGGTCATTCTTCAGGTGAACAAACTCGAGGAAAACTTCCACATCCCGAAATGGGACGTGGAAACCGACCGGGGTCACCGCGTATTCGAGGTGCGCAGCCGCAGGCGCGACATTCGCATCCTGCCGGAAGGCCGCATTCTGCTGAGAGACGCGGACGGAAATCGATACGAGATTCCGGATTACAGAAAACTGGATCCGGTCAGCCGTGCATTTGTGGAAACGTTGATCTGATCTCACCGCGGCACACCCGCTTGCCGGAAACAGGCGCGCTCGGACCGGTCCTGTGATTGCGCCGGGCAGCGACATGCGCGAGGTCCCCGTGCAGCCGGCCCGGGCGGCGCATTCGCCGAGGTCACCCGGAACGGTCGTTGCAGGTTGTCAGCCACCGCCCGACATCGTATATTGTGTATACACGCCCCCAATCGCCACGCCGAACCACAGGAGACGTTCCGATGAACGCGACCGCACACACCACAACGCCCGCCTCCCTCGACGGCGAAATGATCCCTCAGCCTCCCGGCGAGGATATCGACGTCGGCAGCCTCGTCTACCACCGGCTCTGCAGGGCGGATGAATTCAGCGAAGGCGAAGGCAAACCGTTTACCGTCAGCGGGTCCCATATTGCCGTCTTCCTGTACAACGGCGAGTTCCAGGCCGTCGACAACCGCTGTCCGCACATGGGCTATCCAATGTCCAAGGGGAGCGTCCGGGACGGGGTGCTGATCTGCCACTGGCATCACTGGGAGTTCGACCTGAAAACGGGCGGTTGTTTCGAAACATCGGGTTCCGGAAACGACCTGAAGAGTTTTCCCGTCCAGGTCAGAGATGACGGCTATCTCTATATCGGTATGGCCGCGGACGAACGGCAGGCGGCACGCAGGCGGATGATCGACCGGGGGCGATATATCCTGGAACAGGGTCTGAAAGACAGAAGTTCGCTCATCATCGCCAAGGGTGTGACCGCCCTGCGCCACGCCGGCGCGTCACCGCAGGAGATCATCCAGCAGGGCCTGTTTTACGGGTCCTACAAGACCACAGACGGTTTCTCCTCGGGCCTGGCCATCCTGACGCTCTGCGCCAACCTCTGGGACGACATCGCGGACCGCGACCACAACCTGTTCCTCGTCCACGGCCTCGTACAGATCTCCCGGCGGACGACCGGCGGCTCCCGAAGACAGGGCTTTCCCTTTCCGAAGGCGACGGACGAGCCCGACCTGGCAACCCACAAACGCTGGTTCCGGCGCCTGGTGGAACAGCGCAACAATAACGCGGCCCAGCGGATTCTGATCACACTGAATGACCGCGGTTTTCCGAAGTCGGCCATTGCCGACACGGTCTTCACGGCTGCAACCGACTTCTATTTCACGGGCGACGGACATGCGCTGGACTTCGCCAACAAACTGTTCGAGGCTCTGGACTACGTCGACTGGGAGGGCGCCAGCGAAATCCTGCGCCCCATTGTCGTCGACCTCATCACCCGCACCCGTCACGAGGAAACGGCACGGTGGCAGGACAGTGTGCCGATCCTCGAGGATATCTTCACCCGTCTGGACGACATCTGGAATGATAACCAGCAGAACGAAGCTCCGCTGGATACGTCGGCCTTCGCCAAGGTGCTTCTGGGCGAAGAGGTCGCGCCGATCGTCTCGGAAATCGAGTCCCTTCTTCGGCGGGGAGTCGATCCCAGGGAAATCTGCCGATCCATGGTCTACGCCAGCGCCATCCGTACCGCGCGCTTCCATCTGAAAAACGAAGGCGACTGGCACGACGTGGCCAACATCTACTCCTACGCCCACGCACTCTATCAGGCATTCCAGCGCGCGCCGTCCGGCAGTCTTCTGCGCGGCATTTTCCACGGCGCCGTATTCCTGACCTATCTGCGCTGGCTCAATATGCCGGCGGCGCGGGTGCCAAAACAAGGCCAGCGTCTGAACGGCACATTCGAGTCCGAAGCGCAGATGCTTGCGCGCCTGCAGGAATTCGCGGATTTCCAGAAGGTTTACGAAGCGGAAATTCTCGTGAACCAGTACTTCGAGGAAAAGCGCGACATCGCCCTGCTCAAGCACGCCCTCGCCCACATTATGTTACGGGAAGACGCCGAACTGCATATGTTTCAGGTTCTGGAAGTGGCCTTCCGCCACTTCGACATCACCGACGACCCCGAAGAAAAACGAATGCATCTGCTCGCGGCCACACGGTACATCACCGCACAGAAAGTGATGAAAGCCATTCTCTGGTCGACCGAAAACGCGGAACGGCTGCAGCGCGGGGATATGCTGAGCGAACGGGAAGACGACAATTAGTCGGGCGGATGGCCCGCATCCACAGGTCGTGTTGTTGCCTGAGCGCATTGTTGTAGATTAATCCGGCGCAGGAATTCGGGTTCATTCCGATTGCGCACGTCCATCCCAGCATGATTGCAATTTGGGGATCCTCAGACCGGTGAGAATTTCGGAATACGCCATCCACAAGCCCATCACCACGGTGATGGTCGCCATCAGTGTCTTCGTCCTTGGGGTCATCTCTCTCTTGCGTCTGCCCCTCGAGTACCTGCCGGACATCACGTTCCCCGTGATGTACGTCAACGTCGACTATCCTTCCTCTTCACCCGAGGAAATCGAGACGGAAATTGTCCGGCCGCTGGAAGAGGTGATGGGGACCCTTTCCCACGTAAAGACACTGAGCTCGCGGTCTTACGCCAATCGGGGTTACGTGCGGCTGGAATTCGAGCTCAATACCGACATGGACCTTATGGCGGTCCACGTGAGGGATCGACTCGATCAGGTCAGAAACGACCTTCCCGACGACGTCGAGCGCATCACGATACGGCGGTGGAACACGGAAGACTTCCCCGTGCTGACCTACGCGCTGAGTTGGCAGGGACAGGATGCATCGGAATTGGCCAGCGTCTACGAATACACGATTCTTCCACGCTTGCAGAGGCTGGAAGGCGTTGGCAGCGTGGAAGTTCGGGGCCTGCGCGAGAAAGACCTGCTCATTGAGGTCGATCAGAACCTGTTGCATACGCATCGTCTGGACATTCGCGCGCTCAACAGAGCGATCGGCGCCAATAACGTCAATATTTCCGCGGGTTACGTCAACGAAGCTGAGAAACGCCTGACCACGCGCACGATCGGTGAATTCGAGAACGTGGACCAGATCCGCCGTCTACCGCTGCGCGCCGGCATTGAAGTTGGCGACGTTGCGGACGTCACCTACGACTTTCCGGAAGAAGAGGACTTCGAACGCCTCGACGGAAGGGACGCGGTGACGGTTGACATCCGCAAGGCCTCGTCGGCCAACCTGGTGGCGACCGCGGACCGCGTGAAGGCGGAATTCGAGCGAATCCGGCAGGAGATCGGCGGTGACAAGCTCCGCATGCAGGCCATCCGGGACCGTTCGCTGGACGTCACATCGGGGATCAGGAGTCTCACGCAATCCGCCATCATGGGTGGTATGCTGGCCATCTGCGTCATCTTCGTCTTTCTGCGAAATTTCCGCAGCACCCTCATCATCGGTTCCGCCATCCCGATCTCGGCTGTCACCGTATTCGTCGTCATGTACATGAGCCGCCAGGTCCTCGGCTCCAACATTACCCTCAATCTGATGTCCATGATGGGCCTCATGGTAGCGATCGGAATGCTCGTCGACCCCGCCGTCGTCGCACTGGAGAACATCTTCAGAAAACGGTACGACCAGGGCCAGGCTTCCCGCGCCGCTGCTCTTGACGGCAGCCGCGAAATCGGAATTCCCGTGCTTGCCGCGTCGCTGACGACCATATGCGTCTTCGTGCCCATCATATTTGTGACCGACTCCCGCAGTGCACTCTTTATGCGTGATTTCGCCCTCACGGTGTGCATTTCGGTCGGCGCGTCCTTCTGCGTGGCGCTTTCCCTTATCCCCCTCGCGGCATCCCGGGCCTTTAACGACAACCGGTCCCGTCTGGACCGCTGGCTGAAGATCGCCCTCATTCTGCTGGCGATGAGCTTTGCGGCCTATAAGGTCTACGGCGAAGGTCCTGCGGCCATCGCCGCGTGGTTTTCGGATGGCGCAAGCGGCATGGTCGCCGGTCTCTCCGGCATACCGGCCGTGGCGTGGCTGCTGCTCGCGCTCGTGGCCGCGGGCGTCGCGGGCCTGATTTATACCGCCCGTGCGGCCGGCGGAATCAAGATCCTCTACGCCAGCCTCGTCGTCACCACGCTGCGATATCGATGGAGTACCGTTGTCACTGCCTGCGCGTTGTTGGGCGTGGGCGTCTATTTCTATACGTTGATCGAAAAGCAGCCTTATCGCTGGCAACCCACGCGACGGGTTGACGTTTCGGTCGAATTGCCGCGAAGCTACGATATTCAGGACGCGCTGACTCTCTTCGAACGGATCGAGGGCCTTCTGCTGCCGTTGAAGGAAAATCTGGACATCGCGGCCATGAGCAGCCGGTACAGCGACCGGAGGAGCAATCGCATCACCCTTTACCTCGTGCCCGCCGACGAGGGGCGTCTCTCCACGGACGAAGTAACACGCAAAGTCAAGGCCATGCTGCCGAAAGACATTCCCGGGGTGCGTTTCAAGTCCGGGAGGACCTGGGGAAGCAGTTCCACGGGCGCCGGCGTTGAAATCAAGGGCCGGAACCCGGATGTACTCGCCATGCTGGCAGAGGATGTCCGCCTCAGGCTGCAGGACATCCGCGGGATCCACGAAGTCGAAACCAGTCTGGAATCCGGAAACGAGGAAATCCAGGTCTCCATCAACCGGCGCCGCGCGCGGCGGTACGGACTCACGCCCTGGCAGGTTGCCACCACCGTTGCGAGCGCGCTGGGAACCAGGGGAAACAGCAAGTTCAAGACTGAGAACGGGGAAATCGACATCGCCGTTCAACTGAAAGAAGAGGACCGGGCCACCCTCGAGCAACTCAGGAACACGTACTTCGAGAGCGACACCGGCAACATGGTCTCGTTCGCCAGCCTCGCGGATTTCCGCGTCAGAAAGGGGCCTCAGGCGCTCGAACGCGAGAACCGGATGTCCACGCTGACCGTGTTCGCCAACACGGAACAGCGGGCCGTCTACTCCGTTGGCCGGGAAATGATGAGGCGGATGAGGATGATTCCGTTACCGGCGGGGTACTCGTGGCAGATGGACCGCCGCTTCCGCTGGATGAACCAGGAACAGGGAGAAACCAACTTTACCATGATCTTCGCGGCGCTTCTTGTCTACATGATCATGGCCGCACTGTTCGAGTCCTACGCGCACCCGTTCACCATCATGTTTTCCATTTGCTTCGCGTTCATCGGCGTCTCGTTCGGCCTGTACGCCTTCAACATTCCCATGGACAGCAACGCCACCTATGGTCTGCTCATTCTATTCGGAATCGTTGTCAACAACGGCATTGTCCTGGTAGACCATATCAACCGCTATCGGAAACAGGGCCTCTACCGTCGCGACGCCATAATCCGGGGCGGACAGGACCGACTGCGTCCCATTCTGATGACCGCGACCACCACGATCCTGGGCCTGACTCCCCTGGTCCTGCCGATGATCTACGGCACCGCGGAAGGGACCGCCCGCCGCTGGGGCCCGATCGGGTTTGTGGTGATCGCGGGGCTGATGGTGTCGACCATCCTGACGCTGGTCCTCCTGCCAACCGTGTACTCGCTGATCGACGACCTGGCGTCATACGCGAAGCGCACGGCGGCAACCGTGAGACGCGCGTGAACCGTCTTGCCGTTGTCCTGCTCAGCGGCGGTCTGGACAGTTGCGTTACCGCCGCCGTCGCCCGTCAGAACGACGATCTTGCCCTCCTCTTTATCGACTACGGCCAACGCACAAACGCCCGTGAACACCGTGCGTTCCTGGAAATCGCCGACCATTACGAAGTACCCGCGAGCCGCCGCCTGACCGCACGGACCGACGCATTCCGTCAGATCGGCGGTTCCGCCCTGACGGACCCAAAGGTTCCAGTTCCCGACGCCGACCTCGACCGGAACGACGTCCCCGTAACGTATGTGCCCTTCCGGAATGCCCTTCTTCTATGCCTCGGCGTTTCCTGGGCCGAGTCCGTTGGCGCCGCCAGTGTCTATCTGGGCGCTGTCGAAGAAGACGGTTCCGGGTACCCCGACTGTACGCAGGCGTTTTTTGACGCGTTCGCGCGTGCGGCGGATACCGGTACCCGCCCGGAGTCGCGGATCAGAATCCTGGCCCCTGTCATCCACCTCGACAAGCGGCAGATCATCCGGCTCGGCCTGAAGCTGGGCGCCCCGCTTCATCTCACCTGGTCGTGCTACAGAAACAGCGACCGCGCCTGCGGTCGCTGCGATAGCTGCATCCTCCGTCTGAGGGCTTTCGAGGCGGCCGGTGTCCCCGACCCCATCCACGCTGAATCCTGACAATGCCAGGCGCCGGCCCGGGTTCGTTTCATTGCCGGACCGTGTCAATTCCCTTGAGAAACCGTTTCTGGCCGCCCAGGATGATCATGGTCACCGCGCTCCTGGCTGGATGTCGGCATTCATCATCGTGCGCGATACGTGTTGCGCCCGAATGGTCCCGGGTTTCCGCCAACGGGTCTCGTATCGCCCCGCATCCGGCGACCCGCGCCTAATCGCCGCGGTCGGCAGTATTGCGATGTCATCAGGAACGGTCAGGCGTGCGCGTGAACCTGAACGTTTCCGGCGCGAACCGCCCCGACCAGCGCTTCGTCCATCATCGCCTGTCTCTCATCCGGAATCGTCCAGCGCCGCTGAATATCGGGTGACAGACAGTCGATGGGATCGAAATAGAAAAAGTACTTGCCGGGCCGCACCGCGGGGCTTGCAAACACCGCGACGCCTGTTTCATCGTTATAATACTCGAAGGAATGACCGTCTCGTTTACCGCCGCCGCCGAGTGTGTCCACGATGAAGGTCGGCGTGTTGAACCCGGCCGTGGCGCCGCGCAGGCTCTTTTCGAGTTCGAGACCGGCTCGCAGCGTGGTTCTTAGATCCTCAACCCCCTGAACCAGATCGTGGAAGAATACGTAGTACGGCTGGACGTTGAGGAAGCTCAATTGCTTCACCAGATGCTTCATCGTTTGCGCGCTGTCGTTCACACCTCGCTGCAGCACGGCCTGATTGCGAACCACGACACCCCGTTCCATCAGCAGGTTCATCGCCTCCTGCGTGACTCCGGTTATTTCATTGGGATGGTTGAAGTGGGTATGCAATACCACTTCCTTGTGCAAGCTGCGGCCCCGGTCGACGACCCCCACCAGCGCATCCACCCATTCGACGTCGCTCAGGATCTTCCCGGGCATGACCGCGGGCCCCTTGGTCGCAAAACGAAACCGCCGAATGTGCGGGATGTCCAGCAGGGAATCGCCCACCTCTCTGATCTGGGCCGCCCGGAGGTTGTAGACGTCGCCGCCACTCACCACCACGTCTTCAACTTCGGGGCGCGATCTCAAGTAATCGAAAACCTGACGCCAGCGTCTCCTGTTTGCGCTCAGGTGCACTTTTTCCACGCCATCCGTATCGAGCCCCACGGCGTAGCTGCGGGTACAGAAACGGCAGTAGACGGGGCAGGTATCCAGCGTAAGAAAAAGCGCCCTGTCCGGATACCGGTGAGTCAGTCCGGGAACGGGAGAATCGCCTTGCTCGTTCAGTGAATCCAGGTGGAGTTCCGGGTGGTCCGGCAGCTGTTGCGAGGCCAATGGCAGGAACTGGGTCCGCAGCGGATCTCCGTACGGATCGTCCCAGTTGATCAGGCTCAGGATATAAGGTGAGATCCGTATGCTCATCGGGGCCCGGCGCAACCCTTCGCGCAGGTCGTCGTAGAAGCCCGGCCCGGCCAGTCCGCCCACGACGTCCTGCAGACTCTCCACGCTCGTCGGGGAATTGCGGGCCTGGAAAATGTGGGAGTGGAAGGTCTCCGCGCTCACATTCTCGAACGCCGGAATCGTCTTCCAGAATGCATCCCGACGGAACCGGCGATGCAAATGGGCCTCCTCCTGTCCGGCTGCGATAGCGCCGTCGATGACATCGACGCCTGCAGTTTTCATGTCTTCTCGATCCCTCCCGGCGCGATGATTCAACATTCACACCGGTCCTGCGGTTCATTCCGTGGAGACGTCGCTATACGATTCACGCGACAGTCGTGGGCCGATAGCCCTTCAAAACGACTCCGACCTGCGGATGTCGTTCCGCGAGGCATACGAAGCATCACATGATATCATGCTCCCTGGAATTGTCAAGGCTTTTCCGGCATCGGCCCCGTTTTCCGGGAGAATCCGCTTGTTCGGATTATTTATCTTGCTTATATTTCGCAAGTTAGCGAAAGTCTCCACCTGAACGAAGAGACAACGCGAAACCATGTCAAAACGTGCGCTCAAGTTTGTTTTTCCCGTGGTCGGATTGCTTCTGGGATACACGGGCCTTCGGCTGATCGTCTTCTTCTACACCGACTGGCTCTGGTTTCAAAATCTCGGCTACGGATCCGTTCTCGTCACCACGGCCGTTGCCCGCCTGCTTGCCTTTTGCGCCTTCGGCGCCGTCTTCGCCGCGGCTGCGGGCGTCAATGTCTTTATTGCGCACAAGTTTGGCCGGCACACCCGCGAAATGCCGCTCGAGGTCATCGTGGCCGATGCCGAACCCGTGCTGCCCGAACGACGCAAGCGCCGGTTCCTCCTGTGGACCGGCGCCATTGGGCTGCTGGCCTGCGCGACCGGCCTGATCGGCGCCTCGGCCTGGGCGCCGCTTCTGCGTTTCTTTCATCCCATCTCGTTCGGACTCACCGACCCTGTCTTCAACAACGACCTCGGCTTTTACTTCTTCAGCCTTCCTGTTTACAACTTCGCGCAGGGGTGGCTGGCATTCGCCGTCATCCTCACCGTCATTCTCGTCTGCTTCTCCTATCACCGGGACCGTGCCCTGCGCAGAGAGAGTCGAGGATGGTCATCCACCCCCCACGTCCGCGCCCATCTCTCCGTACTTGCGGCGGTTCTATCCGTAATCGGCGCCTGGTGGTACTGGCTCAAGGAATACGAGATCCTCTATTCCTTCCGCAAAGACGCCTTTTTCGGCGCCGGATATACCGACGTCCACGTTCAGGTATTCGCCTACCGGCTCATGTTGATCCTCTCCATCATTCTTTGCGCTTTGCTGGCATATAACGTCCGCGCCCGGAAGTGGTGGCCGATCGCCTGGGGCGGCGGCGGCTATTTTTCGGCTATTCTTCTGCTCAGCTGGATTTTTCCGATTCTATTCGATCAGTTCGTGGTCAAGCCCGATGAATTACGGCTTGAAGAACCCTACATTCGAAGGACCATCGAACACACGCAGCGGGCGTACGGCCTGGACCGAATTGAGGAAGTCCCGTTTCCGGCGGAGTCCGATCTGGATGTCGAGGATATCCGGAACAATCTTCCCACCATCAGAAGTATTCCGCTTTGGGACCGCAGACCCCTGATCGCAACCTACAGCCAGCTGCAGGAAATCCGGTCCTATTACCGCTTCGGCAGCATCGACGTGGACCGGTATTCAATCAACGGCGATTACAAGCAGGTGATGGTGGCCGCCCGTGAATTCTCGCGGGAACAGTTGGCCATTCAGGGGGAAACCTGGGTCAACCGCCACCTGGTTTACACCCACGGGTACGGCTTCTGCATGAGCCCGGCCAACGAAGTCGGCGAGGAGGGTCTGCCGGAATTTTACGTCAAAGACATTCCGCCCAGCGCGTCGGTGGACATCCGCGTGGACCGCCCGGAGATCTATTATGGCGAAGCCATGCAGGACTACGTGATTGTCAACACCAGAACGGAGGAATTCGACTACCCCCGAGGTGACGAAAACGCCTACACCACCTACCGCGGCACAGGCGGGGTGCCGGTCAACTCGTTCTGGCGGCGGCTCCTGTTCGCCCTGCGGTTCGGAGATCCGTACCTGCTGGTCACGCAGAACCTGAAACCCGAAAGCAGAATACAATTCGACCGGCACATCGGTCGTCGTTTTCGGAACGAGGGCCCCAGGCGGTTCCAGAAACTCGCGCCATATCTCCGCTTCGACAAAGACCCATACCTGGTCACGGTGAACGGAAGGCTCGTGTGGATGCAGGACGCCTATACTGAAAGCAACATGTATCCTTACGCGGAACCTTACGGCAGGCCTTACGTACGCGAAGCCAACTACATCCGCAACGCCGTCAAGGCCACGCTCGATGCCTACGACGGGACGGTTACGTTCTACGTGTGGGATCCGGACGACCCGCTCATTCGGTCCTACATGGAAATCTTCCCGGATCTCTTTCGGCCGAAGGAAGACATGCCGGAGGCACTGCGCGCCCACGTCCGTTACCCGGCAGACCTCTTTGAAATCCAGGCGTCGCTCTACAACACGTACCACATGGCCTCGCCCCAGGTCTTTTACAACCGCGAGGATGTCTGGGAACCGGCCATGGAAATTTACGGGGTTTCGGAACGCCCGCGAGTCATGGCGCCGTATTACATCATCGTTAAACTGCCGGACGCCGTACGGGAGGAGTTCGTCTTGATGCTGCCGGCCACACCGGCCGGAAAGGCCAACATGATCGCATGGCTTCTCGCCCGATGCGACGGTCCCAACTATGGCCGGCTTATGGTCTACAAGCTGCCAAAGAAAAAACTCATCTACGGTCCGATGTTGATCGAACGTCGAATCGATCAGGATACGGATGTGTCGCGGGAAATCACACTATGGAGCCAGAGGGGTTCCGACGTGCTCCGCGGCAACCTGCTCGTCGTTCCCATCGAAAACGGCTTCATATACGTTGAACCGCTCTATTTGAGGGCCACCCAGAGCGGCATGCCCGAACTGAAGCGGGTTCTCGTTGCGCACGGCGACAGACTCGCGATGGCCGAAAACCTCGAACAGGCATTGGATCGGGCCTTCGAAACGCGGGAAGCCGGTCCGGTATACCAACACCGACCCGCGAACGAATCAACGGGATTTCGTATCCTGACTCAAGCCGCCCTGACGCAGTTCGACACGGCGCAATCCCGCCTGCGGACGGGTGATTTCGCGGGGTACGGCGAAGCCGTACAAAGCCTGCGAAAGACACTTCGGCAGTTGCGTGACAAGGCGGACGCAGAGGAAGAATGACAGGATGGCGGATTTGAACACATCCAAATGGGCGTCGCTGTCAACCGAACAACGAAATCCCGCCAGCGCGCACATCGACGAGGCATCAACGCTCGGGATTCTCGAGCTTCTCAACCACGAAGACCGCAAGGTCCCGCAGGCCGTGAATGCCGTTCTGCCGCAGGTCGCGGAGGCCGTCGACCTCGTGGCGGGCGCGTTGAGGAGCGGCGGCCGGCTCTTCTATGCGGGCGCAGGGACGAGCGGGCGGCTGGGTGTCATGGACGCCGCGGAGTGCCCGCCCACGTTCGGGACCGCTCCTGAAACGGTGCAGGGCATCATCGCGGGGGGGGAAGGCGCGCTGCTGTGCGCGGCCGAACGCGCCGAGGACCGTCCGGAAGACGGCGCGACAGAACTCCGCCGCCGGCGCCTGTCGGCGCGGGACATCGTGATGGGTATCGCTGCCAGCGGCGTGACGCCGTTCGTCCTCGGAGCTCTCGCTTACGCCCGCCGCACGGGCGCGTCCACCGTCTTTTTCACGTGCAACCGTGAAGCAGCGGACCGTGTCGACGCGGATATCAGGATCGTGCCCGATGTCGGCCCGGAAGCCATCACCGGTTCCACGCGCCTGAAGGCCGGCACCGCCACCAAACTCGTATTGAACATGATCACGACGGCTGCCATGGTCAGGCTCGGCAAGGTGTACGGCAATCTGATGGTGGACCTGGCGCCCACATGCGAAAAACTAAACGACCGCGCCCGGCGGATCCTGATGGAAACGACAGGGCGCTCACGCGACGACTGCGGCCGGATGCTCGCCGAGGCAGGCGACCTCAAGACGGCCATCGTGATGTCAAAACGGGCCGTCTCGAAGGAGACGGCCCGTCAGTTGCTCGTGAAGAACGATGGCGTCGTCAGGCTGGCGCTGGACGACAGGCAAGCTTAGCTATTGCGCGCGTGCTGATTTTTCTCCGATGGTGCCGTAGAAGGCTTTGACCATCCGGTCCAGATGTACTTTCGCATTTTCCGCCGCGTCTCTGTCAATTGTGTACTCGGACTTGCCCACCAGCTTCAGACCGTGACCGTAGTCGTCGAACAGTGACTGGCAGAGCGCCTCGACCGACACGCCGTCGCGCGCGGCAGTCCCGGCAAGGGCGGACTTTGCAGCATCCGAAAACGTCAATGAAATTCCGTACGCATTCAGAAAATGCGCCGTGTACGACGATATATCCCGGTCTACCAGCAACTTTTGCAGTTCAAGCGACGGATTTTTCACAACGTCGGCGGTAACGGAAAAGGAACGGATATCGGTTGAAGGAAGCGCTTTTTCGAATTTCAGCAGCGCCCGTTCACAAACGCTCACCAGCGCTCTCGCCCCGGTCTGTTCGGTTGACGCCTGTTGCGCCAGCCGGCGCAGGGCAGCGTCTTCGAAAGTCAGTTCAATATCGTAGGCCAGGAAATCCCGCTTCTTTCCAAGAATCACCGAACTGGTGGGACTCTTCAGAATCTGATACAGATCCTCGACGGAAAGCGGTTCCAGCACGGCCACCACCGGCAGACGTCCAACAAATTCGGACTCGAAGCCGAACGAGATGAGGTCTTCGGTGATCGCCTGCTTCAGATAGGACACGCGGTCCGCTTCATGGTTCTGCGACCGTTCCGTTTCGGCCTTGAATCCCAGACTGTTTCGATTGAGACGACTCTTGATCAGATCCTCGAATCCGTTGAACGCGCCGCTGACGATGAAGAGGATGTTTCGCGTGTTGATTTTCTTTCGCTCCATCTTGCCGCTTTGCTGATATTGCATCATGGCTTCCATCTGTGAAGCCAGATCGTGTGGCGCCTTGAGGTCCACCTCGGTCTCTTCCATCAGTTTGAGCAGGTTGCGCTGGACGCCGCTCCGGGAGACGTCCGGACCCACCAGATTGGGGGTTGAAGCGATCTTGTCGATCTCGTCCACGTAGATGATGCCGTACTGGGCCTTCTCGATGCTGCCGCCGGCCTCCCGCACCAGTTCGCGCACCAGGTCTTCGACATCGCCGCCGACGTATCCGGTTTCACTGAACTTGGTTGCGTCGCCCTTGACAAAAGGCACGCCGATTCGATGGGCGATCAATTTGATGAGATAGGTTTTGCCCACGCCCGTCGGACCGATCAGCAGGATGTTGTTTTTGATGTTTCCGACGGAACGGTGTTCGAATTCGGGATCTTCGCGGTCGAGCTTCATCCGGTTGAAGTGGGTGCAGATTTTGGTGGCGAGCACTTCCTTCGCCTCGTCCTGTTTGATCACGTACTCATCCAGAAAGGCCTCGAGTTCCTCCGGCTTCAGGTCGAAATCAATCGACTCATCCTGGGGTTCCGGCGTGCGCGGACCCTCACTGCTCTCCTCGGCCTCCGCCTGCGGAAACACAACCTGGGCGCCGTACTTCTGCTCGATAAGTTCCTTCAGGTCTTTCTGCAGTTCCTTGGGATCCACGGGTCGTTGTTCCGGCATCGATCTTCATCTCCACATAAAAATGTGGTCCGCTTAAACTGGCATCCGACTCACGGCTATGGGGCCTAAGGATACCAGGTACCTTGAGGATTGTCAAGACATTCAACCTTCATCCCTGCCTCATCATCTGGCGAGTCCGGGCTTGTGTTCCGGTTCCCGGACCGGCCATCAGGTGAAGGCCGCAAGCCCACATTTCAGACCCCAAATCCGGATGTTCGGGTATGAACCTCAGCTACTTCACGCTTCGGCGCCTGCGTCACGAACTGAACGAGATCCTGCCGGGTAAACGCGTCAGGCACGCCGTCCTCTCAGGCACGCACGAACTCGTTGTCGAAACAGACCACGAGATACGCCTGCTGCTCTCCGCCTCGCCCGCGACCGGCCGCCTCCAGCGGGTGGACCGCCTTCCCGATCCCGCACACCCCACGCCGCCCTGGGTCGAACACCACCTTTGCAACAGTGAGATCCTGGAGGTCGCGCAACTTCCGCTGGAGCGCGTCCTTTCATTCGATCTGCGAAAACGTGACCGCATGGGTGGAGAACGCAGATATCGCCTGTTCGTGGAACTGATCCAGCGGTACAACAACGTGATCCTGACTTCTGAACCGGACGCGCGAATATTAGGTACGCTGCGGCGCGTCGGCGGGAAGAAGAACCGCCGGCGACGCCTTCTGCCGGGCGAACCCTATCGACCTCCGCCCTCTCAGGATCGGCTCTCACCCCACGATCTCACGCCGGCCGATCTCGACGGCGCGATCCGGGAGCGCCAGGATCAGCCCGCCCGGACCCTGGCTTCTGCCGTTGCCGGACTGGATACCCTCACCGCCGAGTCGCTGGTCGCGGAAGCGGGCGTCAGGCCGGACGCGAAACCGACGCACGATGCCGTCGAACATCTGGTCGGCCGGATACGTTCCCTGTTTGACCGGCCGCCCTTTCTGGATCGACCGCAGATACTGAGCATCAAGGGTCACCCGGCAACCATCCGAACGCTGCGTCTGCAGCACCGGCCGGGCGAAGTGGAACACGTGTGCGATTCCGTCAGCGAAGCGATCGAACGGCTCGCCGGCAGGGAGGAAAACCGGCAGCACCACGACGCGGACCGCCAGGAGGCGGTCGCGGCGCTGAACCGGCGCCGCGCATCGCTCGATAGAAAGGTCGCGCGCATCCGGGTCGATCTGGACGACGCCGGCAATGCGGAACTCTACAAAAAGTTCGGGCATATCCTTATGGCCGGGCTGCACAGGGTCCGCCCAGGCGACGCGTCCGTTACCCTGCCCGACGTGTACGATCCGGACGGGCCTCCCGCGACCATCCCCCTCAAGGCCAACAAGATGCCGCACGAGAATGCCGCCGCGTACCTGAAACGGAGCCGCAAGGCGGAGAAAGCCCGCCCCATCCTTGCGCGGCGCCTTGAGTCCGCGCGTGCGGAACTGGCAAGCGTGGAGAGCTTCCTGGAGCGGCTGAAACAAGCCGGCGGTCGGGACGAAGTGATGGCGATTCGAAACGAACTGGCGGCGTCCGGGTGGCTCAAAAAGCGCAGGCAAAAACCGTCGGCGGGCGGAAACGCATCTGCGGAAGCGCATCCCAGAAAGTACCTGACCTCGGACGGCTGGACAGTTCTGGTGGGGCGGAACAACGCCGAGAACGATCGGCTCACGAAAGGGTCTGCAAAAGACGACCTTTTTTTCCATGCCCAGGGATGCCCGGGTTCACACGTTGTCCTCAAGCGTGAAGGAAGGCGCCAGAAGCCCTCTGACGTTGCATTGAAGGAAGCCGCGAGCCTCGCGGCCTACTGGAGCAAAGCCCGGCATTCGCGGACGGTACCGGTGAATTGCACCGAGATCCGGTACGTACAAAAGCCCCGCGGCGCGGCCCCGGGGCTCGTTACGATCCGAAACGAAGTCACATTGTTTGTCGCCCCGCGCCAGCTCAAGCGGACTGAATCTTAGGGAGGACCGCGAGGATTCCTACCAGACCTTCGTATAGTATACCAGCCGGATCTGGCGATCGATTCTTTCCGTCCGCTTGCCGTCTCGAAACAGGTTCTTGACGTCCACTTCGAGATTAAGCCGTTCGGAGGGCATCCAACGCCCTCCCACGTTCAATCTCCCTCTGCCCGAACCCAGCGAGTTGTCGTCGTTGTCGTTGATCGCAAAGTCATACTCCATTAACAGCGCAAAGACGCGTTTCAGTTCGACGTCGGCGCCCACAAACCCCGAAATATCCCCATCTCCGTCTCCATCCTCGAGGCTTCGATTCATTCCGATGTGCAGTCCCATATCTCCAAGAGGAAATCCGTAGTTCTTGCTCGCCACCGCATAGATGCCCTTGGACTTGACCGCATACCGTTTCAGTTCCCGGTCGTACTCCCCGTATCCCTGGGAGTGGTACCCCACGGCAACAGCGGGAACCTTCATTTCCTCCTCGATCACCCGGACGCGTCCGGCTACCTCCACTCGCGGATTCCACGCAGCCTCACGGCTGCCCACAAGATGCTGTCCCCCGAACGATGCCCCGATGCTGGCCCGGTTGTGTACGCCGACTTCGATCTGCGAGAGAATTCCGCTGTCGCCATACAATCGGAGATCCGCTGAAAGGCGGCCGGAGGGCAGCATACCGGCGGTTGGCGCGTCCACCAGCCATCGGGGTACATTGCCCTGGGCAAGCGCAGGACCGGAATACCCCCACCAGACGGCAATCAACGGCATCATCCACCTCGCGTGCCGAGTCATGTGTCCTCTCCGTGGTCAAGCATGAATCTGCGTACACCGGATTCCGGTGTGTCAATCCGGATGCGCAAGGCCCGTGCAGGCAGCAGGGATCCTGCGCGCTCCGCCCATTCGATCAGGCAGATGCCGTTACCGGCCAGATAGTCGTCCCACCCGAGGTCGATGAGCGATTCGACGTCCGGCAGCCTGTACAGATCGAAGTGGTAGACCGAAATCGGACGCGACGCGGCGTCGTGGCCGCGGTACTCATTTACCAGAATGAACGTGGGACTGGTTACCCGGTCCGCCACGTTCAGCCCTTCACAGATGCCCTGTGCAAGGCAGGTCTTGCCGCTGCCGAGGTCTCCGATCAGTCCGACAGAATCACCCGGCCGCAAACGAGCGGACAACTCCCTTCCGAACGCTCGTGTCTGGTCCGGCGACGTGGAATTGAATTCTACACTCAAGTTCTGCATCCGGGTATTCTCGGAGGGCGGGGATTCCGGGCAGGCGCCTCCTGCTATTTGCCCCTCAAAACCGCAACCGGCAGGACCATCTCCTCGAGGGATATGCCGCCGTGCTGGAAACTGTTCGCGTAATATCGCTGGTATTCGTTGAATTTCGTGGGATAGACGAAATAGTAGTCCTCCCGCGAGATGATGTACGTGGTACCCATCCCCAGATCGGGCAGGCGATAGACATGCGGATCCGCGATGTAGACCGCGTGCCGGGCGTCGCATCGAAGGTGTTTGCCGTATTTGTATCGGAGATTGGTGGACGTATCCCGGTTTCCGTGCGCGACGGTCGCCCGGGTACTCATTACGCAGCCGTGGTCGGTTGTCAATACCACGGTGGTATCTGTTTCGGCCAGCTTTCGCAACATTTCAAACAACGATGAATGGGAAAACCAGGACCGGCTCAACGACCGATAGGCGGACTCGTTTGGCGCCATTTCTTTCAGAATATCCGATTCCGACCTCCCATGCGCCAGAATATCCAGGAAATTGAACACCACCGACATCAAGGGAAAGGACCGGTAAGAGTGCACCTTTTTGACGAGATGGTTGCCCTCCGCGATGTCCAGCACCTTCACGTACCGGGTGTCCAGCTTCAACGTGGGATCGAGTTCCTGAATCTGGTGATCGAGGAGCTGATGCTCGTGCCGGTTTCGGCTGTTGTCGTCGTCCCAGCCCGAACGCCACTCCTGCGGATACAACCTGGCGACGTCGCTGGGGAAGAGACCACTGAATATGGCGTTTCGCGAATAAGGCGTGGCCGTAGGGAGAATGGAATAGTGGTAGTGTTGCTCGATATTGAATAGTTCGGACAAGAGCGGTGCGATTGCGAGCCAGTGATCCAGTCGCAGACAGTCCACAACCACGAGGAATACCTGCTGACCCTCCTGAAGCGCGGGTAACACAAACTCGCTCACCACGTCGACGGATAACACGGGGGAATCCATATCATCCTCAAGCCAGAGGGGATAATTGGCTTCCACGAAGCGTCCGAACGCCCGGTTGCACGCCCGCCGCAAATCCTCGTGCATCTTTCTCAGTCCGGCGTCGTAAAACCGGTCCAGTTCCAGGTCCCACTCGGAAAGCTTCACATGGATATCGATCCAATCCTGCCAGGTCGCTTCGCCTGCCATCAAGGCACGGATTCGATTCGACACGGCGGCGTAATCCAACCCCATTCGCCCCGTCACAATCTGGCGTGCATCGAGCAGTTTCTTGCAGGCCGAGAGAATCTGGCTCGGGTTCACCGGTTTGGTCAGATAATCGTCGATCCGATGGCCCAGCGCCTCTTCCATCAGGCGTTCTTCTTCGTTCTTCGTTATCATGATGACGGGGATATCGGGGTTGATTTCCTTGATCATCGCCAGCGTGGAAAGCCCGCCTCGACCCGCCATCATTTCATCCAGAAGGACGATGTCGAACCCCCGCTGCTTCACCATGTCGATGGCGTCGTCCCCGTTCGTCACCGGCGTCACCTTATACCCGCGGGACCCGAGAAACATCGTATGCGACCTCAGGAGGTCAATTTCGTCGTCTGCCCACAAAACCTGCTTTTCTTTCATGGCGTTCAAGCTCCAGGCCGTTAAGACGCCTTCCGGTCATCCACCGGCCTCACGGGTAGTGAAATGAGGAACGTGGTTCCCATGCCCGGCAGACTCTCCTGAACGGAAATCCTGCCTCGATGATAGTCTTCGACAATCCGCTTGACGAAGGCCAGCCCCAGCCCCCAACCCCGGTCCTTCGTACTGTATCCGGGGAGAAAGACCTGCTTGATCAGATGGGGTTGAATCCCTTTGCCATTGTCCCGAACCCGGACGTCCACCCACTCGCCCTCCGACCGGACATCCGCCGAGATTTCGATCCTGCCGCCCTTGCCCTCCATGGCGTCAGCCGCGTTCTTGAACAGGTTTTCGAATGCCCAGCCCAACAACTGCCGATTCAGCGGTACCGGTGGAACGTCGTAGTCGCGCTGTACGATCCGGACCTCCCGCGAGAGCCGGCCGCGCAGATAGGATGCCGTCTCCTCGACCACGCGGCGGAGGTTTTCGAGACGAAGCTCCGGCGTGGAGCCGATCAGGCTGAAACGGGAAACGATCTTGTTCAAGCGGCTGGTATCCTCCTCCATCGCGACCACAATCTGGTTGAACCGCCGGCGCGTGTCGTCATCCACCGGACCCGGCGAATGCTCGAGTTCCGATTTCATCAACTCTATCCAGCCGTACAGCGAGGAGAGCGGTGTGCCGAGCTGGTGGGCGGTCTCGCGAGCCATCCCGATCCAGATCGACCGCTGTTCGCTGTTTTTCAGATTGCGAAAACCGAGATAGCCCACCCCGACAAAGAGCGCGGTTACGCAGAGCGCAACCCAGGGAAGCCACGCCAACCGCCGTACCAGGGGTGAATCGCCATAGTGCAGTACGCGCGGGCCGATCTGCGGGATTTCAAACGAGTACGGCGGATTCTCGTTATCAAGACGCCGAACGATCCGTTCCATCTGTTTCCGGTCGTCGGGACTGAGGTCGCCCGGGTTGCCCTGCGGTATCTCGATGGCTTTCCACATATGGGGTTCCCCGTTCTCACCGGTAATGACCACGGGGAAATTGGCGTTTTTTATGGTCTGAAATATCGAATTGACGTCAAGATCCCTGACAACCACGGTATCCTGCGTGGCCATCCCGTAGAAGAACGCAAGCCTCTTGATAATGTCGCGCGAATCCCGACGCATCGGTTCCACAACGAAGATCTGCATATAGACCAGAAAAGCCAGGATAATGACCGTTGCGGCCAGAAACAGATAGGCTCCCAGGCTGTACGAACTCTTGAGCCCGACTCTCAGCCGGCCCTTTCGTACCACCGGCGCGCCCATGGGTCCCAGGGTCATTGGCCCGCCTGTTCGATCTGTCAGATCCTTTGTTCCCGCGCCCATCGGCGGGTCCCCCTTCTCCTACCTCAACGTCCTGGGTTTCGTTAAGTTCCGTGCTATTGCCCGGACGCCGGCAGCGGATACGAAATCGCGCGGGCCGGCAGAGAAAATGCCGGTCCGCTCTTCGGTCGCGGAACCGGGAGAATTGCGGCTGTCGAGCGGGACGGAACGGCACGCGGACGCACAGAAAGTATACGTATTTTGCAAGCATCCAGTCAACCAAAGAAAAAGCGTTTGCATTATCTCTTTCGTATATATATATTTGGAGCCACTAATTTCCTGGAGGACGGGCACGCGCGCGGGAAGCCGGGCCGACGTCCGGTTGTCGGGTCCTCAGGCGCCACCGCACTGCCGGTTTCCACGGGAAACGGAAAGGAGGGAGTCCAGCTTATGGCCAGGGTTGTGGTGAGAGATGACGAGCCCTTTGAAAAAGCGCTGAAGAGGTTCAAGAAAACCTGCGAAAAGGCAGGGATTATGACGGAGATGAAAAAGCATCAGCATTTCGAGAAACCCAGCGAACGCCGGAAGCGAAAAATCGCGGCGGCAAAGCGGAAGCGCATGAAATTCGAAACGCGATTCAACCAATAGATCGAACCTGGCAGTACGGCAACGACAACCGCACCGATTCGCCTTCGGATGCGGTTGTATTTTTTGCGTCTCGTTGTTGAGGTCCATCTTTCCGGCCAATGCCGTCGCGGAACCCCGCCCCCGGTTCTTCCATCCGGACTGGCGTTCCGGAAACAGATCACCGGTTTCCCCGACTGCACACCCCGTCAGACGGAGGACCGAATGAATATTGTCGATCTGATCTTGCTGATCGGGCTCGCCTGCATGGTTTTCAGAGGGTGCCGCATCGGATTGGTTCGGGGCCTGGTCGGCCTGGTCAGTTTCGTCCTGGCTTACGGACTGGGCCTCGCGTACGGCGGTGCGGTCTCGGAGTGGATTTCGGGCGATGGCGTCGGCCATGGCACGGCCCTGCTGGGCTTTTTCTGCATTTTCCTCGCGACGTTGATCGCGTGCTACCTTCTGGGACGGATGCTTCAGGCCATGCTCAAGGCCACCCCCCTGGGCGCCGTGGACACGTTGGGGGGAGGCGCCTTCGGCCTCGCGCAGGGGGTGCTCCTGCTGGGGTTGCTGATCCTGTTGCTGAGGGCATACCCCCCTCACCCCCGGGTGAGTAATTACATTGACGACGCGCGGCTGGCACGCCAAGTGCAGCAGGCCTGCCTTGTTCTGATGGATGCCGTCAGGTCCGCCGTTCCAAGGGCGTCGGAATTCTACAAATATCTGGTGCCCGACCAACAGCAAGAGTCGTCGATTCAACCTTTCGTGGACAGTGTGACCAGAGAGACCGGAAAAGCAGGCGCCCGGCTGAAGGGGCTTCTGGAGGAGTCCGGAACGACGGCAAAGGAAACGTCGGAGAATCCGCCACCGAACGCACCGGACGGCGAACGCAAATAGCGGACGCGGCTGCCGTCGCGGGGTCTCATTGCACCGCGAATCATCCACGGTCTTCCCAATCGATCCATGACGTCATGACCCTGCCCCCCAAAACCCTCCAGACCCTCGAATTCGATAAAATCCTCGATTTAATCGCGAAACGCACCATTTCCGCTCTTGGGCAATCCGAAGTCGAAAGCCTGGCGCCGACAGACAGTCCCGAGTGCGTCGAAGCCCGGCTCCGTCCTGTTCTCGAAGCCATGTACCTGATCGGGTACGACGATCCCGTACCAATCGGGCGTATGCCCGACATTCGCGCCGCGGCGAATAACGCCTCCGTACCGGGTACGACGCTCACCGTTACCGAACTGATCCAGATCGATGAAATCGCCCGTGTGTCACGCCGCCTTCTCGGGTACTTTCTCAAGCGGCGCGCGAATTATCCGCGGCTCCACGCGCTCGCGTCCGGCTTGTCGCCCCACCCCGACCTGGAAGCCTGCATTCACCGTGCCATCGACCCCGCTACGGAAACCGTCAAGGATTCCGCAAGTACGGAATTGAGGCGGCTCCGGCGCAGCCTGGAGAGAACCCGGTCGGGCATCCGCAGTTCCGTTGAGGGCATCCTGAGCCGGCTCCCCGACGACGTCTTGCAGGAACGACTGATCACCATCCGGAACGGCCGTTTCGTCATCCCGGTACGGGAAAATCAGAAACACCGGGTGGAAGGCCTCGTGCACGATCAGTCGGCCAGCGGCGCCACACTCTTCGTCGAACCCATGGCCACCCTGGCGCTCAACAACCGGCTGCGGCAACTCGAACTGGCCGAACAACAGGAGGTGAAACGCGTCCTTCAGGAGCTTACCCGCGGCGTTGGCGAGGTCAGCGGGGACCTATTGGAAAATCTGCGTATTCTGGGAAAATTCGATGCCGTTTTCGCGAAGGCCGGCTTCTCACACGAACTGAAGTGCAGTGAGCCCGCATTCAACCGGGAAGGACGCCTCGAACTCCGCGAGGCACGGCATCCCGTACTGGTCGACCGCCTGCGCGATGAAAACCGGTCCGATTCCATCGTCCCGCTCGGCCTGCAAATGGACAATGACGGCATTCGCACCCTCGTGCTGACCGGGCCGAACGCAGGCGGCAAGACCGTGGCCCTGAAAACCGTCGGCCTGCTTGCTCTGATGGCACAGGCCGGCCTGCCCGTGCCGGCAGCTGAACATTCGCAGTTTCCTATCTTCAACGGCGTCTTTGCAGACATCGGCGATGCCCAGTCCATCGAGAACGACCTCAGCACGTTTTCGTCTCATGTGTCGAATCTGGTTGAGGTCACGAACCATGCCGAAGCCCGCTCCCTGGTCCTTCTCGACGAAGTCGGCGCCAGCACCGACCCCGACCAGGGCGCCGCCCTGGCGATGGCCCTCCTGAGTACGCTCACCGGGCGGGGCTGCCTTACGGTGGCCACGACCCATCACGGCGCCCTGAAAGCCTTTGCACACCGCACGGACGGGATGGCCAACGGTTCGATGGCGTTCGACGCGGCCACCCTGACCCCGACCTTCCAGCTTCGTCTCAATACGCCCGGAAGCAGTTACGCCTTTGAAATCGCCCGCCGGCTTCAGATGCCATCCGACATCGTCGACGAAGCCAGGCGCATCGCGGGAAGCGATATCGGCCGCCTTGAAGCCCTTATCGCGGATCTCGACGACACGTACCGGCATTACAACGACGAACTGGAACGAGCGCAATCCATCCGGAGTGAAATGGAACGCCTGAAAGCGGAATACGACAGCCGCCTCGAGGAGGTGGGTCGGCGTGAACGCGCGCTCAAACGCGGCGCGGAGGAGGAAGCCAGCCGGATTCTGGACGGCGCCAACGCCCTGATCGAACGCACGGTTTCCGAACTCAGGCGGCGCAACGCGGACAGGGACTCGATCAAAGAGGCCCGGGCGGAAGTGGCGCGGGCCAGACGCGACCTGACCGATTCGGTCGACGCGCCGGCATCGCCTCTGCCGGCGCTCGAACCCGGAAGCCGGGTGCGGGTGCGCAGTCTCGGAAAAGAGGGGACCGTGGCGGCCGGGCGGAACGAGGGATCGCGGGTATCGGTCGAAGTGGGCAACGTGCGTCTGCAGGTGCAGCGGGCGGACCTGGAACCCGTGGAAACCGCCGGGGAGCCGCCCTCCGTGGCGGCCCGCTACGGACTCGCCGCGCCCGATAGCGTTGCCGCCGAAGTGGACCTGAGAGGCATGACCGTGGAAGAAGCCGTGGAAGCCGTCGACAAGTACGTCGACGAACTCTACCTAGCCGGGATGGAACACGCAGCGGTGATTCACGGAAAGGGCACCGGCGCCCTGCGCAGGGCGATCGGCATCCACCTCCGGAGCCACGAATTCGTCAAGTCACAGCGCCTCGGACGGCACAACGAGGGCGGCGCCGGCGTCACGGTCATTACGCTCGACCTGGATTCCTGAGCGCGAACACGGATATCATACGCTGGTACGCAGCAACCGCGCCCGAGCCGTTTGACACCTCACCCGGATTCGTCTATATTAAAACCGGTCACGATACAAGCACCGCCTTTCATCCTCCTTTCGCCTGAATCCGTCCCATGCTCATTACCGACCTACAGACAGATCTACGTGAATACTGCAACAGCCTCACCGAGTACAGCCGCTACCGGACGCGGGAAGTGGACATCGGCGGGATTCCCCTCGGCGGAGACAACCCCATCCGCATACAGTCCATGACGACAACGGACACCATGGATACCCTCGCCACGGTTGAACAGTCCATTCGGATCATCGAAGCGGGCGCAGACTACGTGCGCATCACCGCGCCCAGCCAGAACGAGGCGAGAAATCTTGAAGCCATCCGGAAGGAACTCCGGGCCAGGGGTTACGTGGCCCCGCTGATCGCCGATATCCATTACACGCCGAATGCGGCGGAAATCGCCGCCCGGATCGTCGAAAAGGTGAGGGTCAACCCCGGCAACTACGCGGATAAGAAGAAATTCCAGATCGTGGAGTACACCGACGCGCAGTACGCATCCGAGATCGAACGCATCCGCGAAAAATTCACACCGTTGGTCGTCATCTGCAAGGAATACGGCACGGCGATGCGCATTGGCGCCAACCATGGCTCCCTGTCTGACCGCATTATGAGCCGGTTCGGCGACACCCCGCTGGGTATGGTTGAATCGGCGCTGGAATTCACGCGTATCTGTGCGGACCTGGACTACCACGAGATCGTCCTGTCCATGAAAGCCAGCAATCCCCAGGTCATGATCCAGGCTTACCGCCTCCTCGTCAACCGCATGGAAGCCGAAGGGTTCAACTATCCGCTTCACCTTGGCGTCACCGAGGCCGGCGATGGCGAAGACGGTCGAATCAAGTCCGCCGTCGGAATTGGCGCGCTCCTGGAAGACGGCCTGGGAGACACCATCCGCGTGTCTCTCACCGAAGAACCCGAAGCCGAGGTACCTGTCTGCATCCGTCTGGTCGATCGGTACGCGGCCAGGCCGGGGCACCAGCCGATCCCCCCGATCGTCCGGAACCCGATCGATCCGTATTCCTATAACCGCCGTGAGACCCGGCCCGTTGACCGGTTGGGCGGCGACAACGTGCCGGTGGTGATCCTCACGCCACATGAATTGACGTCGCCGGCGGGCCTGTCCGCCGCCGGCTACGAATACGACGCCGGACTGGACAAGTGGAATATCGCGGACATGGCGCCGGATTTCATCTATCTGGGCGGCCGGGATATCGAATTCGACCTTCCGGGCACCCTGGGAAAGATCCTCGACCACGACGCCTGGTACGCCGGGCGCAACGCGTCGAACGCCTATCCGCTGTTCGAACTGGCCGACCTGCGTCACGTCCGATACCGTTCCGATCGCATCAATTTCGTGCTCGCAGAACCCGATGACCTCGACACCGACGCACTGAACATGCTTCGGCAGTCCGACAACTGCGTGCTTATCCTGCGTACGGACAATTCCCACGCGATGCCGGACCTGCGCCGGACCCTGGTCGAGTTTCTCGAGCGCGACATCCGGATCCCTGTCGTATTCAAACGGGAATACGATGGTGTCGAGGACAGCACGCTCATCCTTCACGGCGCAATCGATACCGGCGGATTGCTTACCGACGGCCTCGGCGACGGCATCTGGCTGACATCGACCGACGTCCCTGCCGGTGACGCCAACCGCCTCTCATTCGGGATCCTCCAGGCAACCCGCACGCGCATCTCGAAAACCGAGTACATTTCCTGCCCTTCCTGCGGCCGCACGCTCTTCGACCTGCAGGAAACCACCGCCCTGATACGCGGACGCACCGACCACCTGAAAGGCGTCAAGATCGGCATTATGGGATGTATCGTCAACGGCCCCGGCGAAATGGCCGACGCGGACTACGGCTACGTCGGCAGCGGTCCCGGCAGGATCACGCTCTACCGGGGCAAAGAGGTCGTCAAACGCAACATCCCCACTGCCGTTGCCGTGGATGAACTGATCGAACTGATCCGGGAAGACGACCGGTGGGTGGATGCCTGAACGCCGTTCGCGCCCGATTTGACGATCCACGTTTCCTTCAGCCACCGTTCGCCCATCAACCATCGCGTTGCGTCTCAGACATCCCCTTATTTCAAGCCGATCGGGAAACCGGCGATGGCCCGAATCCCTGAAGATACCGTCGAACAGATCCGCGACTCGGTGGATATCGTCGACGTCATTTCCGAATTTGTCGCGCTCAACAGGCGCGGCAAGAGCTATCTGGGCCTGTGCCCGTTTCACGACGATCGGACGCCGTCCCTGAATGTCTCACAGGAGAAGCAGATCTACAAGTGTTTCTCCTGCGGCGCGGGCGGAAACGCGTTCAGGTTCCTGATGGACCTCGAACGCATCAGTTTCGTGGAATCCGTGCGCAAGCTCGCGGACCAGGTCGGCATCGTACTTCCGGAATTCGAGTCCCGGAGTCCGGCGGAAAAGGACCACAACGACGAGCTCTACCGGACGGTCGAGTTCGCGAAGAAATACTTCCGCCATATGCTGATGCGCCATGCGTCCGGCGAAGGCGCGCGGGATTACCTCGTCGGCCGGGGCGTTTCCGAATCCATGATGGACGACTTCGCGCTTGGCTATGCCACGACAGCCTGGGACGGTCTGCTCAGCGTGGCCGGCAGACGTGGATTCAGCGCGCAGATGCTCGAACGGGCCGGCCTGGTTGTGCCCCGCGAAAACGGCGGCTACTACGACCGTTTCCGTGACCGGGTCATCTTTCCCATCGAGTCGCACACGGGCCGGACCGTGGCTTTCGGCGCCCGCGCCCTCGATCCGGAACAACAGCCCAAATACCTGAACTCTCCCGAGACCGCCGTCTACAACAAGAGCGCCACGCTCTACGGCCTCTGGAAAAACCGCGAGCCCATCCGTTCAACCCGGTCGGCGGTGATCGTCGAAGGGTATATGGACCTCGTTGCCCTGGCGCAGTTCGATTTCCACAACGCCGTCGCCTCTTCCGGGACCGCGCTTACCCCGGAACATGCCCGTATGCTCAAACGGTACGCCGACGTGGCCGTGCTTGTTTTCGACGGCGATGCGGCGGGTACCGCCGCCACCGTGCGCGGCATCGGCGCGATGATGGCGTCCGAACTGGATATCCGTGTGGTCACGCTGGACGGCGGCCACGATCCGGACAGCCTTATCCGGCAGCGGGGCTCGGACGGCTTTCGCGAGCTGATCGAAAACGCCGCACCGGTCATGGAATTCCTATTCGATTGGGTACGGTCGCACGAAGATCTGTCCACGTCGGACGGCAAGACCCGGGCCGTCAAGACCATCTCGGAAATCGTCTCGCACGCGAAAGACAGCGCTCGCAGGCGTTTTCTTACGCAGGAAACCGCGCAGAAGCTGGGCATTGACGAGACCATCGTGATCGACGCGGTGCAGCGGGCCGCGCGATACCGGCGGAGCGGGCGGTCGAATACCGGCGCGGAGTCAGGCGCGGCGTCGTTCGAGCCGGGCCCGCGCATGGAACGCGAACTGATCACGATGATGATGGCGGACGACAACACGGCCGATACCGTGTTGAAGCAGGTTGACGCCGGTCACTTTACCAACAGTGTATACCGGCGAATCTCGGGCATGATCGCCGTGGCCCGCAGGGAGGGCCGGACCTCGTCGGCCGCATCACTGCTGAATCGTTGCGAGGACGCCGGTCTGGCCAGTGCCGTATCCGCGCTGTCCATGGAGACCGGCATCCTCAATCCCGAGGCAAAGTTACCGCTGCAGGACTATCTCACCAGAATGCAGCTCAAGGCGCTGGACGCCCGCATCGACGCCCTGGAGGCGAAACTTCGCACGGACGGCGGAGGAACCGACCCGATGGCGCTGATGACGGAACACAAAGACCTGACCCGAAAACGCAGAGCACTGTTCGCCAGCCGGCACGGCCCGCCTGAAACGGCGACGCCATGACCACAAAAAGCTTGTCCTTCCCGCCATAACGAGTAAATTTAACCATCGCGGGCCCTTAGCTCAGCTGGTTAGAGCGGCGGACTCATAATCCGTTGGTCGCAGGTTCGAGTCCTGCAGGGCCCACCAGAATACAAAAGAAGGAGCCGGAGATTCCTCCGGCTCCTTCTTTTTTGTGTCGTTGGGGTGACGAATTATATCAGTCGGAAGGCTCCCTCAGATCAAAAGTCATCGACCGACGCAGTAGACGTGTCCTCCTCCACACGATCCGGGCATTCGGTTGCGGGTATCTTGCAGAACCGACATTCCCCAAAGCTCGGAACCAACCTGGCCGGATTTTCCGATGCCAACCTGCGTATCAAGTCCACAAACCGCTCGACGAATTTGTCATCAATGGCCGATGAGGGAACCGGGACCTCCCGCTCTCCGTATACAACCCGACCTTCGAAACCAACATCCCTGTATTTCTCGGGAAAGGCTCTGGGAACGGCATACATGTAAAGCATGACCTGAACGTGATCCGATGACCTTGGTTGACCCGTCTTGATATCTGCGATGATGCCGCGATTTTGCTTCCTCGCAATTAAATCGGGCTTTCCCCCAACCGTCGCCGTCCTTCCCTTGAGGTGGAAGTAATTTTGCGTCTCGGTCGACACATCAAAGCCTCTATCTTCCAGGTTTTCCTGATATTTATTTCTCGCTGCCGTGTGTTCGATCTGCCACGTGGTCGAATCGAAATCACTTGGCAAAGCCGTCCAGCTCTTCCCGTCGTGCTGGGCTTGAAACCAGCCGGCCCACTCACATGACGCTTCTCCGGTCAACAATTTCGTCAACCACGTCACCCAGATATACGGTAGACCAGGTCTTTTCTCTGCCATCTTTCTCTCACTTTCGATGCCGGCCCTCGAACTGCCCATTGTATCCAGACAATTGAGACGATTTCCTCTTCCGCCACGCCTACACACCGAGGTCATCCAGAAATTCGGAACCCGGCCGGACCCCGCTGACCGTCAGAAAGTCTCTGGCCCGGGTACAGGCGACATACAGCAGGTGTCTCTCCGTGTCATATACCTCTTCAAGGTCCGATTCATCAGCGGCGGTCTCAATGCGTTCCTGCTGCGGGATGACTTCGTCGTCGCACGCCATCACGGCAACGGCTCGAAACTCCAATCCTTTCGCGAGATGCATCGTGGCAATCGACAATCGACCCGCACCCGGCGCTCCTCCTTCATCCAGAACCGCGAACGGAAACCCTGATCCTTGTGCAGCTTCACGCGCTCTATCCAGTTGCAATTCTGAACGCGCGAATATCGCCATTTCGCCGGGGTCGACGCCCTTGTCACTACACCGCTTAAGCCATGCTCCGACGGCCTCGGCCTCCTGCTGTGCGGTATCGTACCGTTGGATTTCAGGCACTTCCCCGTTGAACGCCGATACCGTTCCTCGTCGATCCTCCGTGTAACCATCCACGTCCGCGACTTCAGAGCCAAGCAGCCGGTCTACATGCCTCCTGATCTGGTAGGACGTCCGATAGTTGAGGGTGAGTGTCTCGGATCGGCCCGATATATCGACGCCCACCGCCTTCCAGGAAAACGGCGCCTGAAAAATCCGTTGCCCGAGATCGCCGGCGAAAAACAGTGCGTTTGCCCTCTGCCCGCCCATTGCCGCAAAAAAACGCAGTTGTGGGACGCTGATTTCCTGCGCTTCATCCACAACAGTAAAGTCATAAGGCGGATGCCGACGATTTTTGAGGCCATGAGCCAACCGACCAAACATCTCTGCACGCGTGACCAGGCCACGTTCTCCCATCTGGTCCCTGACCCTGTCGAATATCGACCACAGCCTTGAACGCTGCTCGAGGGGAAGCCGCGGCTTACGGCCGAGTCGTCTGACGTCACGATAGGCCTCCCATGTGTCCAACTGACATGCGTCGACGACGTTTTCCCACTCGTCCATCAGAAACGGGACGGAAAAGCGATGTGGTCCATCCTCTTTGGCGTATTCGGCAAGTAGCCCCCGGACCGTCTCCTTTGGCGCAATTTTCGGTACACCGAATTGCGCCTGATAAAGGCGCTCGCAGACCTGATGAATCGCGGTGACTTCCAGGCGTTCCATTAGCCGGGGTTCACTCCGAATCAGCCGCCTGACCTTCGTGCGGAGAAAATCAGCCAGGGTGTCTGAAAACGTCGTAAGGAGGACCCGAGCCTCCGGATTGGCGCGTGCGAGAAACACAGCCCTGTGAATGGCCACGACGGTCTTGCCCGTACCGGCCGTCCCGGATACACGAAACGGTCCGTTATAGTCCCCCTCCACGATTTTCCGCTGCGACGGATGCAGAAAAATCGACCATTTATCCCAGGGAAAGTCAAGCGCAAGCTCGAGTTCCTCCTCGTTCGAAATCGCCTGGAAACGACGCTTCGCATCGGGGTGTTCGAACGGGTCTTCGACGACAACAGGCGCTACCGGTTTCGGTGTCTCACCGACGGCTATCTGCAGCAACGCTTCCGCTGCTTCATCGGGCAGATGCTCCGACAGGTCCAACAAACTGTCTTCATTGGCGTTCCGTACGTCGTGCAGCCACTCCGCCGGGACCCCATAGCTCAGGAGATCCTCTTCTGAGGTCTCGGCAAACAGGAGCGGCTTGACAGGTGCTTTCTGTTCCGCTTCCACATAAACCGGTACGACGACTTCCTTAACCATCTCCTTTACTTCGACCAATTGAGCCGCTCCGGTCGTCGGATGGACTTCCATTTTGCGCTTTTCCGCCCATTTGTAGGCGTCGTCGTGGTGATCCACGTAGCACATCATCAGACTCTTGGGTGTCCGATGAACAATGACACGAATATCCCGATTGGCGCGAACCGACCAGAAATTCGGATCCCTCGCTTTATCGACCCGGTGGAATTTCAATCCGGGCTGAGCCGGGTTCACCTGCAAATCAAAGGCCGTGGTTTTCACGGCCTTTTGTTCGTTTCCCGTCAGCCTCGCGAGGCTGTCTGTGAAGGTGTCTGCTATTCGGAAGTTCATTTCAGATTGCGTTGGATTCGATCCTTTGCGTGTGTGTGATTGCCGTGAATACATCAGCAAAAACACAAGGCTCCTGGCGTTATGAAACCAGGCAAGGTAAGTGGTAGCTTGGCAACCAGCGACGACGATCTGCAAGAAGCGATCGGCATGCAAATATTCCCTTGCTGACGGTCGCCAAAAATTGCACACGTCTTACCTTGCCACACAGAATCCACACTTGCAAGAATCCTATCGATCCTCTCGGCGCCTAACGGCCATCTACGCTATCAGACTACTGCTGGATGCGTGTGAACAATGCAAGCCGCTATCATGTCACCAATGAGAGCGGCCTGATCGGAATCGCCCGGCGGAAGCCCTACAATTTCACTGTGAGACGGATCGGCATCGTATTCCCCTTCGGCATCCAAGGGCTTATTGACGAAGCGAAGGCTTCCGAGTTCACTCGAGATGTACTGTTTTGTTGCGCCGACATTCAATTCTGCAAGGCGACCACGTTTCTTCATATCCAACCGAGAGAGTCGCCTTACCTCTGCAAGTTGGCCGTCCTTAGTGCAATCGCGAATACACTCAAGCCAGTTAACGGACACGCCGGTATCATCGGGCCGATGTGGGCGCAGCCGGAATTCAGATCCATCCACCTTTCCGTCCTCGCGTATGCTTGTAGGCTTAGCATATCGGACCACGTGATGCCCATCCGGCAGATTGTCGTCAGTCATATTTTCAGGAGTACCTCAAGGTCGAAGTTCCGTACCTGTTGCTTCACACCTTCGAGTGTATCGCGTCCTGCCACACGCGATACATGTCCGCTTCCCTGACGTCGGCGAAATATGACATACTGCACCATGTGGTCGCCAAGGAACTGAAAGCCCAAATGGCTGCCATCTCCTCCATCCCAGACAGCGCGTACATTCCCGTTGTCAACGAGCACCAAATCCGCCTTAGCGGCAAAAGGCGTCGATTCGACGAACGACCAGAAATCCTGCAGTGACTCCTTGTTCACAGTGATACCGTCGAGTTCGCCATCTCTGCGCAGTATTTCAATTCGTTTTCCATAGGCAAAGAAGACTTCCCAACTGATCCCACGTCTGTCTGCGTTTGCGGGATCACGCATGCTGAGCAGGTCGATCCAACCTGCCCGGTAATGAGATTCCGTAAGTGTAGTTGATGGCTCGTTGGCTATATATCTACGAATGTTGGATGCGACAGAATCGATGACTGCTGCGCTCGTAGACGGACGAGACTCGCCTGCCAACAACGTTTGATATACGCCAAATCGGTTCACGGGAGAATGACCTTGCGATATTTCTCTTTCCAATCGATTCAAATTGGGGTACTGCGAATGGCCATGAGGGTGGTGCCAAGAGAAATGTACGCGTGGTTGATTTGTCTCACTTACCAACTCCGGGTCGAACGCATTTGCATTAATCCTCGGGTCCGACTGCGGCCAGTCTGATGCGAATACAACAGAAGACGAAGACAAGTTCGTCATACAACGTCCTCCTTGAGATGCCAGAGTCGATCTTGAATTTCCTGGCTGGTCATTCCCACAAAACAACTGATGACGGCATCATGGGCACGCTCGAACCATTCATCCGTTCCCGGTTTTGCCAACTGCCCCACTCGGCCGACGGCCTTGATTTCAAAAATAAGCACCGGCACATTCTCCTGCGCCTCCCTGACCCCACTGCGGATGTTGACGTTAACTTGCAGATCGGCCGCAATTATGTACGCGAAATTGCAATTGAAATCTGGAGAACCCAAGGAGCTTACGCCGGAATCCACAATCGAGAACGATGGAATAACTTTGTTCGTTTCTTGTGGCCCCGCCCAGAACTCACAATGTTCCAGGACATTGATGTAATTCAACTCACAGAGTTCAATAGAGGGTTCGGCAATCTTAATTTCCGTTCTGACAAATTCGCTGAATAGGCTATAGATTCGATCAAATGTCGGCTTGATATTCCCGTGAAAGCGTGGGTATTCACGGTCTCTACGGCGCCAATTAAACATAAAGGCACTTTTCTGGATTTGAATAAGGTTGATTTCATCATCTGCAATGAACCAATATCTGGGCATTGGAAACGGCTCTTTTTCGCTTAGCTCCGGTGCGATTCCCACTGGTGGTTGTTGGCGTACTTCAGGAAACTCGTCCTTAATACGTTCCCAGAACCGGCCGATGTGCTCGCTGCGCATTTCGGACAATTGTGGGTTGAAGTATGTGGATATCACAACTTCATTTATTGGCGGATTCCCGAAAGATATGTCTCGTGGTTTCATGAAAGTCTATTACTCCTTAAGTACTCAAATATGTGCAAAGGGCGATGGCTTGAATAGACCAACCCGACAAGCCCGTGAAGGACATTGACTTCCGGATGATCGATGACGGGTCTATAGTTGAAATGCGATACACGCGCACTATAGGACTCGAAGTACTGCCACATCCTACGTCAATTTACACGGCTAAGGAAGTAGTTGCTTCATTCTATATTGGCACACGTGGGATTACACATCACACCCGAAACACCTTCATCACCTTGTCGCCAAGGTGATTGATTACTTTCACCGCGATTTGGCCTGATTTCGGCTTCGCAAAAGGCCTTGAGGTGTCGCTGTGGAGGGTTTCCGGGCTTCCTGATTAACCTCAGCCTTTAGGGTGGTTTTGAGCGATTTATAGGGGTCGTTTGCGCCGAGGAAATAGGCTTGGCTAGTGAAGAGGCAACGCTCGTTTGTGGCCGTTTCGACAACATAACGGCGGGTGAGGCAATGTTGGGTGGCTGTTGATACCACTGATCTATTCTTAGATCGTGCAGAGATCAAACGTCACCCTGACGTACCCACCCTTGTCATCCTGAAATAAACCAGGTTCGGTTCCATTGAAGTCGAGCATTGACTT
Organism: Candidatus Latescibacterota bacterium; assembly: GCA_965203805.1. Lineage (GTDB taxonomy): Bacteria > Latescibacterota > UBA2968 > UBA2968 > JAAXHE01. Next base: position 1,100,010 of record OZ241917.1, read on the forward strand.
ACGCATCACGGGCCATCCCCGACCCCGCTGCTCCATGAATCCCTTGACAACCATAATGTTCGCCATGAGTTCGTTTCTCGATCTTGGATGAGCTCCCGCGCGGACACTCTCAACCGTCATATGATTCGGCAACGAACCGGGACTACTCACATCGACGTGCTGAGAGAAGACTTCAAGAAGCACCTTTGATCCTGTGATCGCGTAATCCCGATGCACAACGGCGTTGACTAACGCTTCCCGAAGCGCTGCTTCGGGCAATAGCAAACGGTCTTTCCTCGTCAGTCCACGATACGACTCAAATCTCCCAAGACCGTGAAACCAACCGACAGCACGTTCGACCTGTTCATCCAATCGACCAGTCACGTCTGCTACCTGAAGCGTATTCGAAGCCCGGTCCTCTCCTTCATAAGCGACACATTCTATCCGAAAGCTGTGCGTTTGTGGGTAGCGCTGCGGTTCCCTGCCGAATGCCAGTACACCGTAGAGGGTGGGGTGCAAACCGTCTCCCAAATGTGCCACCACTCCCCGATTACGGAGGTCGTCAATGTCTTCTGGCTGAGGTTCTCCGGGAATTTCGAGCCCATTTGCCTGGAGATACTCGCGAAAGCACTGGAAATCGATATCGTCCGTTGTCGCAGCCTGAATCGGGCGTTCCTCGGTCATAATGTAACCGAAAGCGTTGTAGAGTTCCTGTAATTCGCTGGGTGATGGCTCGACGTTGTTGCGTTCCCTTCGGACCCAAACCCGGCCATCGTAGCGCATCGGCTCGAAACTTCGCTGCCGAGGAATCTCAATCCAATGTACCCAACCTTTCGGATCCTCATGCCACCCGCGATGTGCGGTGACCGGCGAGCTGCAACCCACTTCCAAGAAAGAAGTCAACCTCTCCTGAACTCTCTCCGCATCCTCTCTGACCCCGACAATTTCCTGGGCAGGGTCGATGCCCAGAATAACAACGCCTCCGTCGGTGTTTGCAAATGCGCATATCGCTTTGCCGATCGCAGTCAGGTCGCAGGGGCCGCGTTTGAACTCGCTGTGCCGGTCCTCGCCCAATTCGACTCGCTCAAGGATGTTTAGCCAATCCATACTGAAAGACCTCAAGACCCACATTTCAGCCGGCGTCGGCAAGACGCTTCGGCACCAGCGTCAACGGTCCTGACACGATGGCGTCGCGGACGGCCGGTTGCTAAATAGGCCCGGCACACGCTATGCGGCCTTGATATGCCATCGCCTCCAATTGGATTACTTGATGCGCGTCGCCATTGACGACGACTTTCTCCAAGCAAGTGTTCCGACTGTCAACGGTGTCCGATAGCGAAGCCCGTTGGAGATCAGATGCTGATTTCGTCGACGCGTCAGCTAATCTTTCACGCTTCTTGCAACCGAATAATATACAATGCAGCGAAACTCACACCCGAAACACCTTCATCACCTCGTCGCCGAGGTGATTGATTACCTTTACCGCAATCCTGCCGGACTTTGGTTTTGCGAATGGCCGGGATGTGTCGCTATGGAGGGTTTCCCAGGCTTCCTGGTTGATTTCGGCTTTGAGGGTGGTCTTGAGAGATTTGTATGGGTCGTTTGCGCCGAGGAAGTATGCCTGGCGAACAAAGAAGCTCTCCTCGTTGTAGTCGGTATCCACGAACCAGCAAGCGATTCCATCAGCGTTGTCGCTGCGGACCTCGCCGGTGTTGGGGTGAAACACATCTACGCCATGGACGGTGACCTGTGACCAGTGGCCGGTGGTCAGTGAAAGCGGGAAATCTGAGCTACTCAGGTCCTCGAGTGCAGCGAGCGTTTTAGCCCGTTGAGCATACGTCCGATTTCTCCCGTTTGACTCAGTAGCTGATTGACCTGTTCCGTCGTGGCCATCCCCAATCGGCGCACCAGAATCAGGTATGTCTCCGTCTCTGCCAGAGACCCGCTCGCGATCCCCAGAAACCGAAGAAACTCCCTGGTCCCGTGTCGTTCTGCTCCCTCGGCGATGTTCGCCGCGATCGAAATCACCGATCTCCGTATCTGGCTGCTGAGACCGTACTTCTCGTCCGGCGGAAACTGAGCAGAGACTCGATAGATCTTCTCTGCCAAGTCTATTGATTTCTTCCAAACTTCCAATTCCTGATAACTCTTCAATGTGCTCATAGTTCGCCACCATCCTGCCTCTACTGGTCACCAGCCACTGACCACTGACTACTGAAATATCCGGCTCCCCGAAGACGACAAATAGGTTTCCGTTGCCGGTGTTCTTAAGGTCTTCCGCCATGTGGAGGTCTGCATTCATACGCGCTTTGAGAACCGGGACGCGGCCAGCTTTGTTGAAATCCGAAGCATGGGCATCGTAGTTGAAAGCACAGGCGATTAACACATCAAAATCGGCATCGGCTGCCTCCCGGGCGGCCTGTACCAGATCGGGGCGGGAGACCGTGCCGAATTCGGGCCCAACAAAGATACCCGCGCGTTTCTCGGAACCGTATGAGGCGTTTCCCTCAGCGTAAGTTCCCTCTGCGCAGACAAGATCGCCGGGCCAGGGTCGCATCCCTGAGAAAAAAATCCGGTCCTCTTTGTGCGCCTGCTGGACGCCCGCGTTCTTGAGATTTTCCAGGATTATCTCCGCGAAGTCCGGCTTTTCTCCGTAGCCGAGTTTCGCCTCGGCGACGTTGTCTATCAATGCATCGTCTTCGTCGACACCGAGAAGTCGGTGCGGCGACAGACTCTCGACCGTGAACGGTCCCGCTACCCGCACTTTCTTCTTGTCCTCGAACGGCTTGTCGTAAAGATACTCGTAATCCGCTTTGGCGGCTATGGATGCATCGATTTCCTCTTGACGGGCGATGCGATAATCCCAGAATTCAGTGAGCAGTGGCTGAGTGGCCGGTGGCCAGTCTTCCGGCTTCTCACGCGGCACCTCCCATTCTTCCAATGGCCGGCCGATGTTTTGTGTCCCTTCGCGGCCTCCCGACCACTGGCCACTGACCACTGACAACTGTTCCCGCAACGTCTCCAGCGTTTCCTGGTATTTCTCCCAGATTACATCGATTTCGGCGTTGTTGGCGATGGACTTAAGGGTAATATGTGGAACGCGCTCGTACACGAAACCCTGACGAATATCGTTACCCGTGGTCGCTTCCGAGGGAGCTTTTCGGGCGAGCGCGGCTTCCTTGATTTGGCCGTCGCGGCTGTCGGAGAGCAGGTAGTAGGGATAGCGTGCACCCATGACGCGGGCTCGGGCGAGCGCGAGGGCGACGCGGGAGGTGTCGATTGTGATCCAGCGGCGACCCCACTGCTCAGCGACGTAGGCCGTGGTGCCGGAGCCGCAGGTGGGGTCGAGGACGAGATCGCCGGGGTCGGTGGTCATTAGAATGCAGCGTTCGACTACTCGACGTGCTGTTTGAACGACGTAGACCTTATACTCACTCCAACCCGCGATGGCTGTATCGTTCCACGCATTATTCAATGGCAGGGCGGGGTAATCGCTAAGGTATCGTACGTAGTTCACTGAAGATGAACGGACATAGAGACGATTGGCCTTGTCGAGCCTTCTCATACCGCCCACATTGGTCTTCCACCCTCCAGATCCAGGACGGAAGCACCGGCCACGATAGGAGTATTCGAACCGAGTGGTGTCGCCCCCCGATTGGGATGTCAAGTTATCGATTCTCAGGCAGTCTCTGGTAGTCTTTGGGTCGACTAATTCAGAGGCTGCCAGCCGTCTAATCTCCCCTCCGTCATCACGCACGTAAACATATTCCGCAGCACCCTGTGTTTGGTGGGACTTGCTTCGTTTCAGACTACGGAATTTCATCATCTCCTTGTTTCGTGAGTACCAGATAGCACAGTCCGATACGCTCGGAATAAAGGCAGATGTGGCGCTTGATGTCTTGGCGAACGAAATGGTGCTCACATGATTCATCTCTCCAAACACCTCGTCCATCAACGCCCGCACCCGGTGCACATTCTCGTCGCCAATCTGGACGAAGACCGACCCACTCTCCGTCAACAGATCCCGCGCCACAGTCAGCCGGTCCCTCAGATATGTTAAGTAGGAATGAATCCCGTCCCGCCACGTATCCCGAAAGGCCTTGACCTGCTCAGGCTCGCGGGTGATGTGATCGGCCTTGCCGTCCTTGACGTCGCGGCTGGTCGTTGACCATTGGAAGTTTGAGTTAAACCTGATGCCGTACGGCGGATCAATGTAGATGCACTGCACTTTGCCGCGGAGCCCCTCTCGCTCCGTCAGCGACGCCATCACCTGTAGACTATCGCCGAGAATCATCCGGTTCGACTAGTTGGCATCGTGCAGGTAAAATTCCGTCTGAGCGTCCGTACTCGGTAGCCCGTTGAAATCCGCGAACAGGTCGGGTTGGGTGCCCGATTCGCCCTCCGTTTTCCCAGTATCCGATTCTTTGCTACGCTGCCGCAGGTCGTCGATTAACACCTTGGGTTGAACCTTTTCCTGAATAAACAGCGGCGGTGCCTGCACGACAAGATCGGACCAATTCTGCTCGTCCTTCCCCCGCCACACAAGTTGTGGATCCAGATCCCGGTTCCGTCGTTCGTACGCCACCTTGATCGGATTTCTATCGTCATCCTTTATTACCGCCTGATATTCAGCCGTAGGGATGTTCTTTCTCGTCGCGTCCTGATGTCGAATGGCTTCGACCTGTTTGGTTTTTCGTGCTTTTCGCGCCATCTAAGGTTTCACTCCTCCACATTTCTACCTGGTCGGTTCTACTCCGAGATCGCGGCAGATCTTTCTTGCCAACCAATCGTCGATTTCTCGATGGCGTGGAATCGCAGAACGACGGCCATTTCGGTCGTTACGCCACCAGGAATGCCTCCCGCCTTCACGGATCAAGGCGCATCCGTGCCGCCGAAGGTGTTTAAGCAGGTCAACCCGCTTCATGTTATCACGACCTTCTCCTCATGATAGTCCTCGCCCGCCGCATCCAAAGCTTCGCGCCGGTTGAATTTCAATGCCTCGGAGAGGGTTTCCACGAGGCTCTGCCTTAATTCTTTATGGGTACGTTCCTGGCAATTCACGCCAGGTACTTCCTCAATCCAGCCAATCCACCACTTACCTCTGCGTTTCACGACGGCTGTGTATTCCATGTTCACCTCGTAGTCTTGACGGAAAGGCAACCTTCGACGGCGTCATAGAGGTTTGTCAGAAACTCCCCAAAGGATTCACCTTGCGTCGCACATCCAGGGACGGGGGTACTTGCACCGATGGATCACAACTTTCAATTTCATTGTTACCTCATCGACCAGTTCGAGGTCGCTGTTCACCTCAATCATTACGCTACCCCTTCCGCCGAAGGTGCAGCAGTTCACGCCGCAACACGTTGCAAGACCTTCCGATTGAAGTCTTCTCGGGAAGCCAGAGATGATATCATATCGCCGCCGACGTCGGAGAGTCTCGCCAGATCCCTCCTGGGGATCTCCGCCTGATCTTCGAACACGAGAATGGACTCGAAGTGGAGGTCGTGCCGGTGGAAATGTGAAAGCATGATCGTCGTTAGACGTGCCTTGTCACGGTTTGGTACACCGTAGAGGAACAAAGGAACGTCCCCCTTGCCCTCGATGCGGTAGTCCACGGGGTAGACCTCGGCGTTTGGTACCCGCGGTTGGAAGTCCCGTTCGATCTTGGCTTCGTCCACCATGCTGAAAAGAAGATCGGTCAAGTCGTCGTAGAACGTGGAACCGACGTTCGAGCGAGACAGCATCGTCAGGTCGTAGACCCTGGTCAGCGCCTGTCCAAAGGAAAAGATGGCTTCCGGCAGCCGTTCAGGTGACGTCTCCAGCGAGAAGGCGCCGCCGTCCCATTGAAGTCCGGTTTCACCCATGATGCGTTCAAGGAGCATCCCCCGCGTTCCATCCAGAAATGCGTCCACGTCATGCTCGTAGCTGATGTGCATGAGTGTGTGTCCGCGATCCGACAGCCGGAACCCGCCCGACCCCACTTCGGCAAGGTGAATCGGATAGCGGTCTCCATCGGGAAACTCGAAACGCGTGCGAAGCATTAACGCTCCGTCAGGGCGTTGTTCGACTCCTACGTCTTCGCAGAGACGTTTGCATAATAGCTCTCGAAGCGCGTCGAGGTCGATCATTAGAGCATCCGCTTCGGCATTGACCGGAGTCCTGCAAGCTCCTCGTCGGTATATAGCTTGGTATTCACGTACAATCGCCGGCAGGCTCATTCGAGTGATGAACCTACCTCGCCTCCCTTTTTGCTCAGGCTTCGACAGTCTGCTGGTTGCACCTGAGTATTTCGTTCCGGATCATTTCATCAAACGTCGCTTCCACTTTTGACTCGAAGTCTGCTTGCATCTCGTAAACGTCGGAGAACTCTGCGAACGCCCATCGCCCGTAGTTCTCGAGGTTGTTCACGCCAGGGACCCAGTAGGTGTCCATTGTGGTCTTCTTCTGCTTGGCGTCCTCGCCTCGATAGCCTTTGATTTCCACGATGAGGTGCAGAGGATCATCTTCACCTCGTCCGTCGTCAACGACGACGATAAAGTCGGGGATGTACGTCCGTGTTTTCGAACCATGTCTGTAGGGTACTTCGAGTCCCAGATTGTGATTCTTGACGTACGATTTTACCTGGGGATGAGATTCGGCAACACGGCAGAATTCCGCCTCCCAGTCGCTGTCCAGTACCACCCAATTGATGTGGCAGCGACGTGGATCCGTTTGATATCGTCTCGTTTTGGTCGTATTGAAATTCACCTCGGCGGTCGATCCGAACGGGTTGTAGGGATCGAGCACGGCCTTAACAGGACGACTGCCAATTTGCGCCTGGGTGATGGCCGCCGTGATTCGATTGCACGCGTCGTCTGCAAGCGCCTGGTACATCAATTGCGCCGGGTAGGTGCTTCCCTTGCAGATAAGACAGTTATCCAACCATTTCCTTGTGATGCTCTTCAGTTGTCCGAAGAGATGGAGCTTCGGTTCATCTCCCGGATCCCGCCATTTTGTATACAATAGCCTCTGGGTAAGGTGGAACAAGAGTGTGGATTGCCGAAGATCGTTTGTATGGATCAGGTTGAGATCCACGCCTTCACCAATAATCCCCTGATTGGTGGTAATGGACGGCCCGATCAGATCCGGCGTCAGTTCCATAACGGAGTCGTCGTTGAACTCGGCCGTAAGCCTCTCTTCGGGCAATTCCACGCGATATCCGGCCACCCGGGGGAATCGTATCTCAAGTGCGTCCCTCTCCGGCCGCATCGCGCGTACCTGGACAGTTTCTCGCGGGGCAGGTGGAGCAACCACGACAGGTTTGGCGGTAAAGTCGAATGGTATGCCCAAGACGTCAGCATACTCCACGTCGAACAAGCCGATGTCATTGAGATCGTAGGACTGACGGCGCAGGGCGCGGCCGACAACCTGCTCACAGAGCAACTGAGTGCCGAATGCGCGGACTCCCAGAACGTGGCTGACGTTGTTCGCGTCCCAGCCTTCGGTGAGCATGGACACAGAAACCACACACCGAATGGAATCCCCGAGCCGGCCGGCCTTGCCGACCGTGTTCATGACCTCACGGAGAAGCTCCTGGTCGGAGATCTTTTCAGCCTGTTGTCGATCCCCCGTTCGTTCGATAATCTCTCGCCTGAATCGTTCGATTTCATCGGCGGCCATCTTCCGGAAACTCGTGTCCAACGCGTCGCCGGACTCCAACTGCTCGCTGTCTATAAGTAAAGTACGTGGCCGAGCGAACTTTTCTCCATATTCGTCGAAGTTGCGAAACAGATCGAGGCGTCCCTGAACAAAATTCGACGAACCTTCGTCGGTCTCGCGATAGAATCCGGAGATGTAGTCGTAAACCAGCTTGGATGTCGACGTATTGTTGCAGACGACGATAAAACACGGCGGAACGGTTATGCCCGCGTTTTCCATCACTTCAAAGGTATTCTTGTAATGCCCGTAAAGCGCCTCCAGCGCTGTCTGCAGTTCAACGGGAAGGCTCAGCGGATCGAGATGCTTGCTCTTGCCGCGTCCCTTCTTTGGCATGGCAGGACGAATGTGTTCCCAGAGGTTCCTGAACTTGGGCATGTCCCCACCGGGGATGTTGTCCGCTACGGGCACGCGGGGAAGTTTGACGATGCCGCACTCAATCGCATCCATCAACGAAAAGTCGCACATTGTCCATGGGAACAGTGTCCCTTCCGCATATCCGGAACCACGCAAGAAGAAAGGCGTGGCTGAGAGATCCAGGACACGGCTGATGCCAAGCTTTCTGTCAACCGTCTCCAGTCCCGAAATCCACAGACGCGCGGCTTCCGTGTTCTTCTCGGCTTCTTTCCTATCGTCACCCTTAAGCGTGCCTTCCTCCCCGCGCCCCGGCTTTTCACGGTAGCAGTGATGGGCTTCGTCATTCAGGACGATGACATTCTTGATCCCCATCAGTTCGGGCATCACCCGCTGGAGCATCTGACCCTCTGATTCCAACGTCGCCAATGGTTCGCCACGACCTTGAAGTAATAAACGACCTCCCTTGGAAAGGTCAAAGCGCTCCCGCAACTTGAACGCGTGGTAATTGGTGATGACGATCTTCGCCTGTTGAAGATCCGCCAGCATGTCGCCTGGGACCAATTCACGTTGTTTATAGTAGCTGTCCGGATCGTTGGGTTGCAACACACGCAGCCGATCCTTGATCGTGATACCGGGCGTGACGACGAGGAATCCCCGCGTAAATCGCCTGCTCTGCGGTCGGCGTACGGCGTTGATGGTCTGCCATGCGATCAACATCGCCATGACCGTGGTCTTGCCAGCCCCCGTCGCCAGTTTTAACGCCAGTCGCTGCAATCCTGTATTCGCTTCTTTGTTGGCGCTGGCCAGATGGTCGAGGAATCTCCTGCCGGTCGCGCCGGCTTGCGGGGCAACCTCTGTCAGCCAGATAACCGTTTCCACGGCTTCGATCTGACAAAAGAATGGCTTAATATCATTAAACGGATGTTTCCGCCAGTACTCGAGCAATCGGGCAGTTTCGGATGAGACCTGCCATTGTCTGGGATTCGGCAGTTTTCGCCAGCGGTCGACCTGAAGTCGTACGCCGTTGATAATTTCGGTCAGGTCGTATTGCTGGCCTTCTGTCCCGAGTCTCCTGGCAGCCTCGTCGAAGACCATCGCCGTTTGATCCGTTGAAGATCCCGTTCGCTTTCTCGGCAATGGGATGGGCGAAATAAACTCTGCCCGCCTTCGACTTTCGACGACATTCTGTGTAGGCTGGCCGGTCTCATCCAGCTCCCAGTGTCTGCTCGGGTACTCGTACGGCGAGTTGAGTATCGGTCGTTCGAAGAATTGATCGCTCAAATCCAATGAACTCCCTGACGCAAGGGAATCGGGTTGAACCGTCTGCTGCCTGTAAAATCCCGGATATTCGGACGTTTACTCACGGGGCGACCCGGCCACGAGGACTGCAACAACCCAAGCATACCTCGCACGTCCGAACGGACGCAAGCCTGGGTTGCGAACTCTGCCGACGGCCGCGAACCAGATTTCCCTTGAACCATTGGAGAAAGCCTGAGGATTTCCAACGTTCAGGCCAAAGATTACGGGGAGCGCTGTATCGTTGACACGATACTTCTGTGCAGGCGTGGAAAAAGTCAGGTATTTGACGCTCCTGGTAAGACAAAATGACACCAATAACCACAATGCATGTCAAGGCAAAACTGCACCTTCTTCGTGATAGTGGCGAACACTCGCCGTGATGACGGTCGTAGTACGCGACGCCCTCGGGAATTCCGCACGCTCACGGTCCACATTTGCGAACGTCCCGGCGAGTCTCGCCGTACGCGATCCACCGCCGCGCATCCAATCCGAATACCCTGGCCTGGCCCGAAAAAGCGCGCAACTCTCAGGCGGGCAAGGCGTCTGACTCAATGCAGGCAATGATCATCCTTTGGGACAGGAATCCCGGAGGACGTCGAACGCGATTTCCACGATGAATTTCATGGAGGATTGCATGGACGCGACGAGCATTAGATCGACCATGATGGGAATTCGAAACACGTTCGGACGGTGGTTTCCCGCCGCCGTTGCCGCGGCCCTGATTGCGTCTCACCCCGGATGCGGCGGGGAATCGCCCCTCGATCAGACGCCGCCCGTCTCGGAAGAGGTGCGGTCCGAAAAGGCGCGAAAGACCTCACTGTCCGCGTCGGACGTGAAGCTGGGCGATCTTGTGCGGGGAAACAGCGCGTTCGCGTTCGACCTGTACCACGCCCTGCGCGAGCGGGAGGGCAACCTGTTCTATTCGCCTCACAGCATCTCGGTGGCGCTGGCAATGACGTACACGGGCGCGCGGGGTGAGACGGCTCGCCAGATGAAGGAGGTACTCAACTATTCACTCTCTCCGGATCAACTGCATCCGGCCTTCAACGTCCTGGACCTCGAGTTGGAATCTCGCGGCAAAACGAGCAACGGCCAGGATAGCGCGCCTGTTCGGCTGAACATCGCCAATGCGATCTGGGGACAGAAAGAATATCCGTTCCTCCCTCAATTCCTCGACGCGCTGGCAGAGAACTACGGCGCCGGGATGCGGACCGTGGATTTTATCAAAAATCCAGAGGTGTCGCGAACGGCGATCAACGACTGGGTCGCGGACCAGACCGAGGAAAGGATCAAAGACTTGATTCCGGAGGGCGCCATCGACGTTCTGACGCGGCTGGTCCTGTCCAACGCCATCTATTTCAACGCGGCATGGCACCTTCCCTTCGACGAAAAACGCACCTCAACCGATTCATTCTATCTGTTGAGCGGCGACCGGGTCGACGTGCCGATGATGCAGCAAGACGATGTATTCAACTTCGCCTGGCACGAGGCGTATCAGGCGCAGGTGGTGGAGTTGCTCTACAGGGGTCGTGAAATATCGATGATTATCTTACTCCCCGCCGAGGGGGAATTCGAACGATTCGAATCCCTGTTGACTTCGGATCTCGTCAGTGAGATTTTAAAAGGCATGAGCCCCGACCGCCTGAGGCTGTCGATTCCGTCTTTCGAGCTCGAATCCGGTTTCGAGCTTTCCCAAACTCTCGCCGGGATGGGAATGCCGGACGCATTCAACTCGAAATTGGCGGATTTTTCCGGAATGATCGAAAAGAACGACGAGAATGACGACCTGTACTGCTCTGCGGTCGTTCACAAGGCCTTTGTCAAGGTGAACGAAAGGGGCACGGAGGCCGCCGCGGCCACGGGCGTGGTGATGGGGATAGAATCAGCCATGCCAACGTTTAAGGCCAATCGCCCATTTATCTTTCTCATCCGGGATATTCCGACCAACGCCATCCTGTTTGTCGGGCGGATGCTGGATCCGGAAAAATAAACTTGCGGCTGCCCGCACCCGAATCCGGCAGGTCTCCCGCTCGGAATCCGTACGCCGGCAGGGCGTGCGGATTTTTTTTGCGGCACGGTTCGTCCGATAGACAGGAGGCGCTTCAGGCAGGATCCGATTCGCGCTGAAAAAGCTGGAGGAGGACGTCGTTCGGACCGTTGAAGAAGCTGAGCCGGATATCCGTTCCCTCCGCGTCGAACGGCGCCACGGCAACGTCCACGCCGGCAGCCTCGAGATCGCCGGCGCTGTCGTCCACGTTGCCTACTTTGAACGAGATATGATGAAAGCCCACGTCTGCCTGCATGGTTTTTTGGGGCATCAGCTCCAGGATGATGTTCCCGGCCTTAAGAAAGACGAAGTCCTCATCGTCATCATTCGGAAAACGCTCGAGCTCGGTCAGGCCGAGTGTCTCCGTATAGAAGCGTACGGCGCCTTCGATATCGTCGCTCACGACGGCGATTTTGTGAATATTGTCGATCATTGCGTTCTCCTGTGGTTACGAGGATCGGGCTCCCACTCGTATTTCGATTTCAGAACGCGAATTCGCACGGGCGGCCTCAATACAACAGCTCGCGCAGTCGCGGGGGAAGCGATCCCCGCTGTGCAGAATGAAGGTGCGTCAGATCGAGGAGGTCGACGCCATAGAACTTCTGAAATGCTGAATGGATCTCCTTTTCGTGGTCGGTTATCGCCGGCAGCGGCAGGTTCAACCAGATCCCGTCCTTGCCGGCCGATTCACGGACACCCATCAGGACTTCGATATCCCTTCGGGCGTTGCATGCGCCATATTCCAGGGCCTTGCCGTGAACCGCGGCATCGTACAGACTGCACCAGGCCTCGGCGATGGCAATGCCGTCTTCGCCCGGCAGATTGTAGGCCTCGAGGGGTCGCTCCCATACGACCAGGGGCGCAGATCCCGCGACGGATCGATGTGTCGTCCCCTTCAGCGCGGCGCCCCGATCCCCAGTGACGATTTCCAGTTTCCTGTCGTCGCCGTAAAGGTGCAGTTCCAGTCCCCGTATGGCCCCTTCCGTGCCCAGAATCTCCCAGTAACCTTTCTTCTGCAGATGGTGTTCGTACGTCCCGCGGACCGTGTCGGACCAGCGGATGATACCCCGTTCTCTCACATCCTGTGAGGCCGGGCGGGCGCCTGAAACAGACAGGGGTCCGGATCCCAGAATCGATCTGATTGCGCTGATGCCGTGGTACGAGCCCGAGGTGTAGGAGAGGTAGAATTCCTCAACCTCGCCGATAAGCCCCTGCTTGACAATCTTCTGCTTCATCCGTTCGCTGGGCCATCTGCGGGCGTTCTCGGAGACTTCCAGAAAAACGCCGTTATCCTCCGCGGCCCGGATCATCATGTCGGCGCAGGGCAGCGTGTGGGCGATCGGCGTCTCGGTGAGGATATGGACCTTTCGTTCAGCCAGCACGCGGGCGATCGGGTGATGAATCTCCGGCTGGACCGCGATCAGTGCGGTATCCAGCGCCTCGGAGTCGAGCATCTCATCCAGATCCGTGTACGCGTTCGCGCCCAGCTTGCCGGCGACAGAACGCGCCTTCTCCGCGTCGATATCGCACACGCCGACCAACCGGTACCGGTCGGAGAGGATCGGCAGAACGGCCAGATGCGCGCTTGATCGCCCGCCGAGACCAATGACACCAGCATTCAAGATTGACATGCAACCACATCCTCCCGTTACATGGTCGCAAAGTTGCTGACTCGATCGCCGGCCACGGCGGAACCAGTCGGCGATCGGTACAGCCGTTCGGAAGGGCCCTGACTGACAACGTCGGGAAGCTTCGGATCTCCCAGCCGGTGCGATTGCCCGCACTCCCGGATCCGCCGTGAATCCGTCCGCGATAGAGAAAAAGGCACTCGAAGAGCGCCTCGCGTCGTGTCACCGTATCCAGCCCGCTTGAGGGTTACCGGTCCTTTGCGGCCGCCTCCCTCAGCATCTCGACAACCTCCGTCTTGTCGCGGTACTCCGCCAGCCAGAGCGCGTTCTTCCCGTTTCTGGCGACGGCGTCGGCGTCGGCGCCCTCATCCAGCAGGCGGCCCACCACGTCCGTGTGGCCCCCGTAGGCTGCGTAGATCAGCGGCGTCCAGCCCGAACGCGCGGAGGCATTCACGTCCGCCCCCGCGGTCAACAGGACGTGGACCACGCCCGTCAAACCCGCGTCGGCGGCGAGCATCAAAGGCGTCCGCTGGTTCAGATCTCTGACATCCACGACGGCGCCCGCCTCCAGCAGGATCTCGGTGATCGTGGAATCCTTCTTGATCGCCGCCTCCATCAGCGCTGTCCGCCTGTAGAGATCGTCATTGACATCGGCGCCGGCGTCGAGCAGGAGTTGAACCACCTCGGGGACGCCTTTCTTTGCGGCTTCGATCAATGGGGTCGTCCCCCCCTTGCCATCTTCGTTCGCGTCGGCGCCTTCATCAAGAAGCTCCTTTACCCCCTCTTCATCTCCCTTCCTGACCATGGCGATCAGATCCGTGTCTTCAGCGGATTTGCATGCCGAAAACACCAGAAGCGGGACCAGAACCACAAGATTCAACGCACGACGCGCCATACGAACACCGGTTTTCGAACCATGTTTTACGCTACAAATCCGCCTTGTGGAAAACGACCGAAACAACACGCTCCTCGCCGAGCCACTCTTCAAATGCAAATGCCATTGTACGTTCGGCATCTGGAAATCATCAGCGTCACGAACACACCGACCGCCGCTTCGTCCGGAACAACCGTTGGGCCTTCTTGCCGGATCCGTGGGCCGTCTCGGAATCGGTTTGGCGCCTATTCGCCGGATTTGGAGAAAACCAGCGTCAACGTCTGCGCCTGTCCGGCCACCTGCGCGGAAATCAATATGGTTATCGTATTACCCCCATCCGATACCTGGCCGGATTGGGTGCCGCCGCCGTCGGGCGTGAGCGTCAGGTTCGAACCCGATGAGACGTACCCTCCCGTCTGTGCGACCCGTACCACGTCATCTGAACCCGCAGTAACGAACGATGCCACAACCGAATACCGGTTTTCGGTCAAGGTCATGATCCCGGAAGCGTCAGGAGGCGATACTGCCGAGCCCCCGGAAGGCGTCAACCTCAAAAGATCGTAGGACCCCGCCAGCGACCCGGAAGCTACGGGGTTGTTTTCGTCGTCATCGCCCCCGCAGGCGACAAGGACACAAATCGCCAGCAGACCCAACAGGATGGGCTTCATAAATACGTTCTCCTTCTGGATTTCCGGCGCGGCACCCACACGCGGAGGGTCTGAACACGCCGGGGCAGCGTTCAATTTCAATATAAATTGCGTACGAGTCTCCGGCAAGCGTTCTTTTGGGCCGCTGGACGTTTCGCACCTCGTCACCGCCCTCGACAGAGTGGATGTGCAGACGAATGAATTCTCATTTTAAAATTCTGTTTTTTTTGGTGTTGACATTGGAAAAAATCCGAGTTATCGTTGACCCTTCCATAGCTATCGGAATCGGATTTATCGGGGGAAACGTATGGCAACGATCACCAAGGCTTCTCTGGCGCGTTATCTTTCGGACAACATCGGCCATCCCAAAACCAAAGCCTTAGAAGCCGTCGACGTCCTGTTCGAAGCCATGACGTCCTCCATCTGCAATGGAAAGCGAATTGAGATCCGTGGTTTTGGCTCCTGGGAAGTGAAGGAAACAAAGGAAAAGACCCAGGCGCGCAATCCCAGCACCGGGGAAACGGTTTACGTGCCCGCGCGTCGCAAAGTCATGTTCAAACCCGGTAAGATTCTGAAAAAGGTGCTTTCCCAGTCCCTGGAATCCGGAGCATCGAAGTAGACCTGCGTCCCGAAACGCCGAAACAGCGCATGCGATGGCGTGAAAAGCTGAACCGGTTTCAGACCGACGGTCCGAACAGGCTCCTGGTGGTCAGCGACTGGGACAGAACGCTGACGCGAGCCACGGCGGAGGACGGCAGAGATCAGTCTACATGTTCGGTCATTGCGAACAGCGGGCATCTCGGACCGGCCTTCGGACGTCGTTACCGGGAGTTGTTTGACCGCTATCGCGGAATCGAACGCGCGTCGGATCTACCACGGCACGAGAAGTTGCCCCACCTGCGTCAGTGGTGGACCCGCCAGTTCGATCTGCTGCTCGAATACAAACTCAACGTTCGAATCATTCATCGGATTGTCAGCGAAAAACGGCCGCGCCTCCGAGAAGGTGCGCGCCGTTTTTTTTGTCGCCTTCACGACTGCGGCATACCCCTGATCATTCTGTCCGCGGGCATCAGGCAGATCATCGAAGCCCGGCTCGCCGCTATTGGCGTACCCACCGCAAATGTCGTCATCATCGCCAATGTACTCGACTTCGACACGAAAGGCGATGCGGTGGCGTACCATATGCCGCTCATCCACAGCCTGAACAAGACCGGGGCCGGCGCCGAAGCGTTCCCCGGACGCCGGAATCTGCTTCTCCTGGGCGACACGCTTGAAGATATCAACATGGCGGCGGGCATCAGCCACGAAAGCCTGCTCAGCTTCGCCTTTCCCGTCGATTTCGACCACATTGAAGACTTTCGTTCCTTATACGACGTGGTACTCACTCCGGAAGCCTCACTGGAGCCTGTGAATGCAGTCCTGAACGACATATGCGCGCCGTCTCGCCGGCATTGACCGGGCGCGACGGGCGTCAAGGTTGACGGCCGGTCTCCCGGACCGGGACGGATGCGCGTGCATCCGCCCGCGTGTAGATATGCGGACCGTTCAACGCGCGTCCTGTTGATGCGTCAACGGAACCCGGACGGGCCATGGCGCGTGGCCTGTCCCGCGAAGGAAAGGAGGCGAATCATGAAGGAGATGAATACGCGGAGGGTGGCCGGCCGATAAGGACGGCCGACATTCCTTCAGAAAGTCGAACCGGGCGCCCCGCAAAAGGGGCGCCCGGTTTTTACTAAATGCACCTGTCCTGTTTACGGCTATTCCATTCTCATCGGCATCAGAATCGCCTTCCGGTCGGGATGATCCGTGCAGACAAACAGGAGAGCCTTCAGAGGGTCGGTAAAGAAAATGTCCAGCTCTCCATCGGCCTCGAGCCCGGACACCACGTCGACAAGCAACCCGTGATTAACACCAGTCCTGAATGGGTCCGGACTTCCTTCCAGGTTTACCTGGCCGTCCACCGTGATCGCGAACCTCCAGTACGGAACACCGGCCCAGGGGGCATCATCGTTTGAGACCGGAGAACCGGCTTTCTCTTTGGAGACATTATATCCCATGTCTCTCGACGTGATCAGTGAAAGCGTCCCGGTTGTCTCGGCAAACTGAATTTCAACTTGCGGCATATACGTCCAGTCATCGGAAACCGGATGGCGAGGTTCCAGATGCTCTTGGATCAGATCAATTGCTCGCAGCAATTCGCCTGCAGCCAACCTGACGTGAATGCCCGACGCGTTGGGAACAACCGCTTCGTAGTTTACATAGGGCTCGTCGATAATCGGAATTTTTCGTTTCTCCTCGCCATCGATGCATAGCTCCGCCACCGTCTCGTGGATGGAAATCGTGGCGCGTTCCGCGCCTCGTTTTTCCAATACGAAACCCGGCCCCAGGAGCACCTGCGACTCCAGGTCCTCTGTGCCTTCAAGTGTGCGCAGCAACAACCTTGCGCCGTCGCCTGAGACGATGCGTCCGCCCGAATCCAGGCAGACTCCGCAGAGTTTAAGGCGGGATTCGTCGTTGCTCACTAACCGGGTCGCCCAGTGGAGGGCGCTGAGATCCTGTGCGGTAAGATCGTAGGTTTCTGCGATTCCTGTCATCTCGCTCATCTCCTTTCGGATCCGCTGCCTCGCCTTCTGCAGGCGGCTGCGGACCGTGTTCAATTCGAGGCCCAGTTGGCTGGCCGTTTCCTTGTAGGAATGGCCCCTGATATAGTGATATTCGATCACGTCCCGATGGGCTCTAGAAAGCCGGCGAATCGCCTGTCTGATCATCATCCGAGCTTCCCGCTCCGCCTCCGAATCGTCAACTGCAAGTTCCCGCCATTCCTCGGTCAACAGACGTTCGAATCGAACCTGAACCATCCGTCGCCGGTACCACTTTCCGGCCGTGTTTTCCGCAATTGTCGAAAGCCACGGGGAAAACCGGCTTGCATCCCGAAGTTGACCCAGGCGCCGAAACGCCTGCAGGAATACCTCCTGCGCCAGGTCTTCGGCGTCGTCCGGTTGCCTGACGATTCGGCGGATTCTCGCGAAAACCAGGCCGCCGTGGCGCTCGACGAGGCAGCCGAACGCCCATGTCTGTCCTGAACCTGCAAGCCGGACCAGGTCCCGGTCCTCAAGTGGTTCCAAATGACGCCCCCCTGCAGGTGTGAAACATCACGCACGCGACATGAATACAGATACCCGGCGTGACGGAAAGTATCCTGCGGAAGAAAAAAATCCCGGCGCCACACCTGCTCGCGTTCCTCAAACAAAAAAGCCACCCGATACGGGCGGCAGCTTGCCAGATGCATAATGAAAACGAAACGACGACCGTCACAACGCGACCGCGAGGCTGCTGACGGGACCCTTTACGCCGGCGCTGTTGAAAGATCGCACCCGCAGGGTGTTCAGCCCGCGGTTCAGATGCCAGTCGAAGGCCTCGGGGCACGATGTCCACGCCTCCCGGTCCATGCTGGACAGAAATCCCGAGAAACAGGGCGTCTGCGTCTCCAGGCTGACCCTCAGCAAGGCAGCGCTTCGCGTTGTCTCCACCGTGTACCGGGTCTGGTTCATCGACGGATAGAAGTCCGAACGCCGGTTCGTGTGACGCGAGAAGTGCGGCAACGGCGGCACGTTGTCATCGGCCCAGTTGAGATACCCGTCCCACGCCCAGACCTCCGTGCCCTGACTCACCGGAAGCGGCCGCGACTGGCTGAACACGTTGCCGCGCGGAATCATCCGGAAGTGGCAGAAGGAACGGAACAGAAAGTGCGCGCCGTCGGTTGTGGAAAACTCGTGGCGGCCTTCCCGAATCCCGATCGGCAGGTCGCGAACCAGGGTTTCCAGGTCCTGCCGGAACAGATACGGACGATCCCAGCGTTCGACGTCCTCGAGCCTGTCCACGAGGACCCGGTGCACCTCGAGCGTATCCAGCGGCACACGCGTTTCCGGATCGTACCAGTAGAAATCCCGCGTGGCGTCAAGATGGACCCACTTGCCATAATCGTTCGACCAGACCTCCGCAATCTCGTGTCCGGTCATGCCTTCGCTGTGAAAGTTCACATGACGCGCCGGGAAGCCGAAGCTCAGACACGCGACCACGAGCGCCACGTTCGGATACAGGCACATCTTGTCGCGCCGCCGTTCCCTGTACCGATTCATCACAATCGCGCCCGATTCGTCCCGCTCGAGCACCAGCCAGTCCAGGACGTTCCAGGGATAGTGCCGGCACGCGCCCAGCGGAACGGCATACGCCCACGCCATCAGACGCTCGATGGCCTCGAATTCCGTCTGTGCCCCGGCGACAACGGCATCCAGTTCGAACCGTTCGCGCAGTTCGCGCAAGGTGGCGTGGTTGTAGTCTTCGTCCGCGGTCCAGTAAGAAGACCGCCGGATGGCCGCGTTCTCGGCGCGGACGACCCGGGGCGGCGCATCTCCTTCCGGGCGCACGTCGGCCATGACACGCATCGCCTTCAGGACGGGCGTACGGGCAGCGTGGGACGTCTGTAACCGCATCCGCCACTGAAGGTAACGTCCCTGCAGGCGCGTTACCCTTGACCCGGGGTCACACGACTGCCATTCGCTCCAGCCCGCCCCGTTCACAACCGGGCCGGCCCCTGTGCGTACCTCACAGCCGACAGCAGTTCCGCCGGGGACGTCCGCGTCCCAATCCAAACGCAACTCACGAATGGATTGGCGCCGTTTCACGCCTTCGCGTTCGCCCGCGGCATCGATGACCGGCGACACGACAACCCCTTCGTCGCGGTACCCGTCCACGATCAGCCGGATCACGTATTCGCCGCGTTCGGGCTCCCAATCGCCGTTTCGACGCGTACGACTCGACGCGGGCAGCACGACCGGGTCCGCCGATCCCTTATCAAAGTCCCGGTAATCCGCCACCATCAGGCTCCATCCCACCCTCCCGCCGGCCACGTCGACAACCAGATGGTTGTCGCCCTGCCGCAGACATCCCGGCGGAAGTTCCAAGTAATACCACCGGCTCCAGCTCCACGCGCCTTCATCGGGCGCCAACTCCCAGTACTGCCGGGCGTCGGGGGTCGCCAGCGGGGACGGCGGCCGCAGCGCCTCCCGTCCGTTGACGTTGAATCGCAATGTGGCCGAATGGCCCCGCCGCTCCCTTGCGATAAAAGCGACCTGTGCCTTCCCGGGAGGACGCTGCGCCAACGTCAGTGTCTTCTTCAGCGCCACGCGGCCGGATAATGCCAGGAACGGATCCTCGTCCAGGTCGTCCGACCTTCCGGCGCCGGGGCTGTCGTTCTCCGCCACCGAACCTCTGAAAAGGCGGATCCCGTCTTCTTCGTCCCCCATCCAGAGATCCGTAACGTCCGAGGCGCCGTAGATCTCTCGCGCGGGAAAGCGGGTCTCGATCCGCTTGTATCCCTCGTCAGCCATCTTCCGGCCTTTGCCGATTCGCAGGTTCGCCGCGGGCGGCGTACCGTATGCGGGGTGGACAAAACACCGCCTATTTCAGGTAGGCGGCTTCCACTTTCTCCAGGGCGGCCACAATGTCGGACACTTCCCGTTCCCCGTAGTTCTCGTGGACGGGCATCGTAAAATGGCTTTCCGCGGCCTCGACCGCGTTTGGACACGGGAAGGTGGCATTGCGGTCGCCCTTGTAGTCCGGAAGCCCCCAGGGATAGTCGGTGTTTCCAAAGACCCTGCGTTCCCTGAACCAGGTCGCCTCGGACGGGATATGCCTGTAGGACACCGACCCGGGAATGCCTTCCGCGGCCAGCGCGCGGACGAAACCCGCCTTGTCCACGTTCAGTCTTGCCGTATCCAGGTGGAACCGGAGAAACCAGTACACGCATTCCGTACCCGGAACCTGCCTGCCCATGGAGACGGCCTTCAGATGTTCGATTCCGTCGCGTATCGCATCTCCCGCCTTTCGCCGGTTGTCCGCAATCTCCCCCAGGCGGCGCAACTGGACACGGCCGATGGCCGCCGCCAGGTCGCTCCCGTTCATATTCAGGCTCGCCCTCACGTTGGAAAGCCCGCTGCCCTCCAGATTATACGGTTTGCCCCGATCCGAGAAGCGCTTCACCCGCCAATAGAGTTCGTGGTCCTTCGCGAAGATGACCCCGCCCTGGGAACCGGTGGCGTGATGCTTTCCGCTCATCGTCGAAAACGTCCCCAACGTCCCCATGCTGCCTACCATTCGTCCCCTGTATCTGGCGCCGTGGGCCTGCGCGCAATCTTCGATCACGGGCAGCCCGTGCGAATCGGCCAGCTCCAGAATCGGGTCCATGTCGGCGGGCTCGCCGGCGATATGCGCTACGATGATTGCTCGAGAATGCTCGGTCAGCACGGCTTCGATCTGTTCCGCTCCGGCGTTGAACGTGCCCGGGGCGGCATCCGCCACCACCGGAACCAGGTTCAGCAGCGCCACGGGCATCACGCCTCCTGGATCGGTGATTGGAGGCACCACGACCTCCCCCGGGACCTCCGGTTCGAGGCCTCCCAGCGCAGCGTAAAGAGAGGTGGTGCCCGAATTCACGAGGTCCGCGTATCCGCCGCCCATGAAATCCGCGAAGTCCCGCTCGTACGCCCGTTCCTCCGGGCCATCGTACCCGAACGCGTTGCCGGACCGGATACTCTCGTCGAACAGTGCCATCACGGCCTGCTTCTCTTCCTCCCCGAAAAGGCGCCGCGCGGGCATCGGCGCATTACGGACCTTCTCACCGCCATCGATCGCCAGCATACCAGTTGCCTCCTGAAGGTTGTTATGATACAGCTCCGACAAAGGCACGCCACAATGCATCGATGCCCTTGCCCAATGTCCGCTCATCCGAGAAACAGCGGTAGACCAATCGTGTATGCGCCACCATCTCGTCGCCGGCCGCCAGGTCCCGGCCGTAGCACCAGTCGTGCGCGGTATCCCATCCGTGGTACTGCCCCGTCAGGTAGGTCGTGTGGACGGGGTCGCAAAGAAACACCAGCGTGAACCCGTTGGACGAGTTCCGGGCGGCCAGTACGGGCAGGCTGAAGCCCCTGTCTTCCAGGTCCCGATGCAAGCCTCTGACTGGATCGCCATATCGTCCGTCCCGAAGCATTTCCCGCGACCGGCGGTCTCTGACGATGCCGAACGTCCGGTTGATTTCCACGCGGTTGGCGAGCCTTGTCCAGGTTCGAGTCCCGTCGGCATTGCCCAATGACACCCAGGTCTCGTCGAAATCTTCGGCGACATAAGAGGCAAAGAAGACCTCGAAACGCCGTATATCCGCCGACGGCCGGATGATCATCTTGAGGTCCACCGCGTCGCCATGCGGCCGGTAAACGAGATCCATCGCCAACCGGAATTCCGGCTCCTCCGGGAAATGTATGGCCACCCCGTCTTCGGACAATTCGTGCGCCACCTTCCTCGCCAGAGAGAGCCGTCTTGGGTACATGACCATGCCCGAACCGGGCTTCAGATAGTATTCCGCGTTCAGGAATGCCTTGTTGTGCCGTACCGCCCCGACCCTGTAGCCCCGGTGCATCAACCCGCAGATGCCGTGGTAGTTCATGTACGGCTGAATTCCGCCCATAATCTCGCCGGTATCGAACTCGTAGCACTGAGACAGGGAGCTCCAGGCAATCTGCACGACCGTCCTCCGAGAAAACCGCGCTTCGTCCCGGTACACGCAGGAATACAAGCGTCCGCGATCGGGTCCCGCCCTCGGGCGCCTTTCGCCCGCAAGATAATATTCCAGGGGGTCAACGCAACCGGATTCTGGACGCGAAAAAAGCGCGAGAATCTAATTCCCGCGCCAGTTCCAGGTTGACTCTCGCCGATGGCGTCACCGGCCGTCTGCCGGCAAACTCAGTTTCCCCCGGCTTCCTCTTTCGTTGTCGCCGTATCCGCCGCGGCATCCATATCCAGCATGAGCGGGCCCGACGTATCCCGCTTCGCATCGATCAGGACAGGCGACGCTGGAGGTGGTGCGGAAGGCGCGGCCGCGCCCACGTCGATATCCGGACCCGTCGTGTCCGCTCCCGCCGGCTCAGGCTTCCGGCCCCAGAAGTCGGGCGTCGCATTCAGATAATAGGTGATATTGTTATTGGTCAGATAGACCGCTTTCCCGGACCCCAGACGCACATAATTCTTGCTCCAGTCTCTCTTCGACTGCCCGAACACGAATGCGGCCAGTTCCGCTCCCCCGGCGTCCCTGACGGACAGCCGGATGCCGGCTGAGTCGTCCACGGAATACACGGTCCACCGGTCCGCGCTCCGGGTCATCAGGGTCGTGCGCTCCACGTTTAATACTCTGTCGAACAGATTGTCAATCGGCGCTTCGCGCACCTCCAGGGAATCGTGGCCCACGAGCCGCCAGACGTCGCCGTCCAGGCGCAGCTCAACGCGTTCGCCGCCGCGTTCGATCACGACCTGCTGAACGTCGTCACGGCTTCCTGCAAAGATCGGGCTTCCCGAAGCCGTATGTCTGGTCTTGGAAAACTGGACGTAGGCGACACCCGCGGCCAGCGCCAGAATCACGATCAGCCATACCCTCGCCCGCTTAGCCATATTGCTCCTCCAACATTCTTGCGCGCCCGGCCTCCCGACGCCACCGCAGCAGACCGTACGCGACGATCAGAACCGGCGGCAGCAATACATTCAGCCACTTCCAGCGCGCCTTTTCGGCGTCGTCGAGTTCCGCCAGAGGGCGTGTCGTTATCTCCCGGGATCGGAGCGCCACCAGATCGCTGTCGCCCATCAGGAAATCGACGACATTGGCGATAAAGATGAAATTCTCCTGAAAAGTTCCACCCGATTCGTCTTCGAACAGACCGGAATCGCCCACCAGAACCACGTGGTTCATTCCCTGCGGACCTTCCTGTCGCGCCAGCGCGCCCACCACTTTTCCCGGCTGATTGAGGGTGTTGAAGAACGGGTTTTCCATAGGCCGCAGATTGAAGAATCCGGTCATCACCCCGGACTGGTCGGACGTGTACATCAATGGCGTGGTCTGTGCCGTGCCGGCGGCCGAATCGGCCAGCGCGATCTCGCTGCTGAACAGCAGGCGCACCTGTTCGAGCCCATCCACCGTCAAATGCTCGCCGAAGCGGTGTACCACCGGGAAAAACGGGTACTGTATCTGCGAACTCATCTGCAGGAATCCGTGGCGCTGGCTGATCGTGATCGCGCTGCATCGCTGGTCCAGCACCAGGTTTTCCTTTACCTGCAGGCCCAGTGATTCCAGAAAACCGAAGAGGTTCGACTGTACGGGCGTGCCGCGCTGCCCGTTCAGGTCGCCCGTGACCCGTCCCTGACCGATAAACAAATTGCCGCCCCTGCGCGTGAATACCTCAAGGTTCTCAAGCTCGGCCTCGCTCAACGAGTCCGTCACCCCGCTGATCATCAGCAGCCCGATGTCGTCGGGCACGGGCGAGGCCAGTCTGATGGTCCGGACGAGGTACGACTGCTGAAGCACGGCGGAAATATTCCGTACCGCGGGCGGCTGGGCGCCGATGATCGCGAATGCGACTGCCTGTTTTTCCGTATCGATGAGCTTTTTGATCTGCGTGGTGATTTCGTACTCCAGACCGGTTGTGCTCTCGATCACCGGGATCACCTCACGTCCGTCTCCGTAGAGGAAGACCATCCCCATGTAGACCCGCTTGACCTCCAGCTTGTCGTTTTCAATCACCTGTAGCTGCACTGGCTGAATCCCGTATTTCCGCGCTTCCTCCGCGAGTGTCTGGTCGTCTTCGGGCCGGAAAAACTCGAACCTTACACGGCCGCCGCCGAACGCTTCGTACTCTTCGAGTATATCCTGCAGGTAGCGCCGGTTGTTGCCGTATTGGCCGGGAAGATTGTCCGTAAAGTAGACCTTCATGGTCAACAGATCTTCCACCTGGTCCACCACCCGTTTGCTGGAGTCGGAAAGCGAATAGATCCCGTTCGCGGTCAGATCCAGCCGAAAAAACAGGTCTCTCGACACGAAGTTCAAAGCCGCGACGATGACGACCGCCAGGAGCAGATAGATGGTGAAAGAACGTCTATTGTGAACCGCAAACATCGACTACCTCCACTTCCTCATCTCGAGAACCCGCAGGGTGAGCGCCAGAAACAACCAGATCATCCCCGCGAAATAGACAAGATTCCTCGAATCGATAACGCCGCGTGCAATATTCGACAGGTGGAAGTCCACACTGACGTATTGGGCGATCGTCGCCAGTCCGGCCGGTATGAAAAGCAGCAGTTTGTCCAGCAGGAAAAACACCATCACGATCGCGATCGCGATAATCAGCGAAACCACCTGGTTCTCCGTCAGGCTGCTTGCAAACGTGCCAACCGCCGCATAAAACCCGCCGACGAGGACGAGTCCGATGTATCCGGTAATGACCGCGCCGATGTCGACGTGGGTACCCACGACGAGGAGCGTGAGAAAATGCACCAGCGTAAACAGCAGCCCCACCACGATCAGGCTTACCGCCGCCAGGTATTTGCCCGTGACGAACTCAACGTCCTGGATGGGCATGGTGGTCAATACTTCCATGGTGCCCAGGTTCTTCTCCTTCGCGACCAGTCCCATCGAAATGGCCGGCACGAAAAACAGGAAGACCAGCGGGACGATGTTGAAAAGGGCGCGCATATCCGACTGTCCGATAAGGAAGAACGTGCTCGTGAAAAAATAGCCGCTCAAAACCGCGAAGATCACGAGAAATATATAGGCCATGGGGCTGTTGAAATAGGAACGAAGTTCCTTGAGATAGATCGCCTTCGTATTACGCATCGGACGCCCCCTCCGCGGTGAGATTTCTGAACACGTCCTCCAGTTGAACCCGGGCCTGGCTCATCTCCAGGATCACCCATCCATGGTCTCTGGCATAGTGAAAAATGCGCTCCCTGGGATCCGTGTTGCGGTCGTATTCCAGAACGAGCGTTCGAGACCCGTTGTTCTCCGCCGTGCCGGAAAGTGCCACGCCCTCCAACTGTTCGGGCAGCCGCTGCACGCTCTCGTTTTCCGCCTGTCTGACTTCCAGCGTCAATTGCGTCTGTCCCCTGAAGCTGGACATCAACTCCTCCCGCAGACCGTCCGCGACGATTTCACCATTGTGAATGATGATGATGCGGTCCACCGTCGCTTCGATTTCCTGCAGGATGTGGCTGGACATGATCAGCGTCTTTTCGCGCCCGAGAGACCGGATCAGTTCCCGGATTTCCACGATCTGGTTGGGATCCAGCCCGGTAACGGGTTCGTCCAGAATCAGGATATCCGGATCGTGCAGCATGGCCGTTGCCAGGCCGATCCGCTGTTTATACCCCTTGGAACACTCCTGCACCGCCCGGTGAACCACGCCGGCGAGACCGCACTGCTCGACAACACGCTCCAGTGCCTGCCGGAACGCCCGCCCCTCCATGCGTCGGATCGTCGCAATAAAGGAAAGCAGGTCGTAAACGATCATTTCCCCGTAGAGTGGATTCAGCTCCGGCAGGTACCCCACCCGCCTGCGGATCTCAAGGGAATCGTCCACGATGTTCATATCGTCCACGAATACGTCGCCGGCGGTTGCCGACAGGTAGCCGGTCATCACCTTCAGCGTGGTTGACTTGCCGGCCCCGTTCTCTCCCAGAAATCCCAGAATCTCTCCATCGTTAACCTGGAAGCTGATATCCCGAACGGCCCGGACATCACCGTAGTTCTTAACCAAGTTTTCCACCCGGATCATGCACGGTCCTCCTTCAACCCATGGTGTGGCGCATTCAAATTCGACCGGAAAATTAATAAAAAAAGCGGAATCCTGTCAAGCCCCCGGCACGAAAAAAAGGACTTGCCCGCATCCACAGCCCCTTGCAGCCCGTTGATAAAGTCCATCCGGGCTGCGTCCGGCCATTGCGGCCGAACGACGGCGTTGCCTGCCTGCGCCAGGCGAAGCGCCTGCCTGCCGCGGGAAGCGCAGCGGCGCAGGCAGGCGGCAGGCAGGCCCTCCCTCTCCGAATCCAGGGATTCGCGTCGGTCGCGCGCGCGCCGCGGTGGGGTGAGCCGAAAGCGCGGAAACGAAATGGCGAAAACGCCTGATTTTCCTTGACACGCTAATACAAATCCAGTATTTTTCGTATTTTAAGATCAGGATGGATGGATCCCTATCGGAGAGTGCGACGATGAATCCTCACCCTTTGCCCAGCGTACCGGTTGCCTCCGGCGCTTTCCCCTTTCCGGTTCCGCGCCCTTCGCGCGCGTCTTTCGTCGCATGCACGGAATTTCTTGTTCTCCCCGCGACCTCCAGCCTCTTGTTGTCCGCCATCCTTCCGGACAATTGAACGCACACAAGAGGCTCTCTTCCACGTCGAATCGCCAGAAAATTCAAAAAAACGCCGATCCCGGAACGAGCCTCTCGGGCAATCGCCAGGTTCTTGCCCTGTCATGACTTTGCCATGAGGAACGTACAATGCCAACAAGACACACCATTTCCGCGCTGGTCGAAAACCACTTCGGCGTTCTGTGCCGCATTTCCGGCCTCTTTTCCAGCCGCGGGTTCAACATCGACAGCCTTTCGGTCGGAGAAACCGAAGATCCCACCATTTCCCGCATGACCATTGTCGTCAGGGGCGACGACCGTGTGCTGGAGCAGGTGGTCAAACAAC
The DNA here is from genome assembly GCA_965203805.1 of Candidatus Latescibacterota bacterium. GTDB lineage: Bacteria > Latescibacterota > UBA2968 > UBA2968 > JAAXHE01. The sequence goes on from OZ241917.1 coordinate 1,127,103, forward strand.
TCAATCGGCTCGTGGACGTCATCCGGGTCATCGACATCACCCAGGGTGAATTCGTCGAGCGCGAACTGGCGCTCATTAACGTAAAGACCCGAATCGACACGCGATCCGAAATCATCCAGATCGCGGAAATCTTCAGGGCGGGCGTTGTGGATGTCAGCACCAACTCGATGACCATCGAAGTCACCGGGAAAGAGGACAAAATCGCAGCAATGATCAACATGCTGCGGGACTACGGGATCAATGAAATTGCCAGGACCGGCACGGTCGCGCTGCTGCGGGACTCCCAGATGAAGAAAGACGCCGAAGTCGGCAAATAGCAGAGCATTCCGCGAAACGGGCAGAACCCTACAGAGTACAAAACGGACCGAATTCACCTCTCAACTCGATTCGGAAGCGTGCAGACCCTGCCGGCATTTACGGCGGGCCCGCAATCGGGCGGGTTTCTGAACCGCCGGTTGCCTGATCCGGTCGAAGGAGGCGAAAACACCCCATGGACAGTCGAGACCGTGTGGTCATCTTCGACACCACGTTACGAGACGCCGAACAAACGCCCGGTGCGAAACTCTCGGTACGGGAGAAGGTCGAAATCGCCCAGCAACTCGGCAAACTCAAGGTGGACGTCATCGAAGCAGGCTTTCCGATCTCGTCGGCCGAAGACTTCGAGGCGGTACGGCGAATCGGACAGGAGGTCGAGGGACCGGCCGTATGCGGCCTTTCCAGGGCCGTCATGAAGGATATCGATCGTGCCGGCGAGGCGCTCAGAGGCGCGGCCAATCCCAGGATCCATACGTTCATCGGCACCTCGCCCCACCATATCGCGATGGTCGGCAAATCCGCCGACGAAGTTCTCGACATGGCCGTCGATGCCGTCAAAAGGGCGCGGGCGTACGTCGATGACGTTGAATTCTCGCCTATGGATGCCGCCCGTACTGAACCCGGGTACCTCTATGCGATAATCGAGGCAACCATTGAAGCCGGCGCATCCACGGTGAACATTCCGGATACCGTGGGCTATGCCGTCCCCGAACAGTTCGGCGGTCTCATCCGAAATATACGCGAGAACGTACCCAATATAGACCGGGCCGTTATCAGCGTACACTGTCACGACGACCTCGGGATGGCGGTCATCAACAGTCTCACAGCCATCCTGAACGGCGCGCGGCAGGCGGAATGCACCGTCAACGGCCTGGGCGAGCGTGCGGGCAACGCTTCGCTCGAGGAAATCGTGATGGCAATACGTACTCGGGCGGATTATTACCGGCTTTCTACGAATATAGACTCAAGGGAAATCTGTCCGACGAGCCGGCTCGTGAGCCGCCTGATGGGCATACCCGTCGCGCCCAACAAGGCGATCGTGGGCGCCAACGCCTTCGCGCACAGTTCCGGTATTCACCAGGACGGCGTCCTGAAGAACCGGGCGAACTTTGAAATCATCGACCCGAAGGACGTGGGCCTCGAAGCCACGAGCATCGTGCTCACGGCAAGATCGGGACGCCACGCCCTCCGGCACCGGCTGGAAGAACTGGGATACCACCTCGAACAGAACGACCTGAACAAGGCGTACGAGCGATTTCTTATCGTTGCCGACAAGAAAAAGGAAGTGTACGACGAAGACCTGATGGCCATTGTCGAGGACGAGATCCGGGATATCCCCGAAAAATACAAGCTTCTGTACATGCACACCACCAGCGGCACCGGCACCATCCCCTCCGCAACCGTGCGGATTTGCATTGAGGGCGAAAGAGAAATCCAGGAGTCCGCCTGGGGCGACGGCCCGGTCGACGCCACCTACAAGGCCATCGCCCAGGCCACCTCGACGGACGTCCGGGTCGACGAATGCCACATCCGTTCCGTCACCCACGGCGCCGAAGCGATGGGTGAAGTGACCGTTAAAGTCACGGGACAGGAAGACGGCGCCACGGGAAGGGGCGCATCGACGGACATCATCCAGGCCAGCGCGAAGGCCTACATCGACGCCCTGAACCACCTGGCCTTGCGCTCCGGCGTAAGGCGGCACCGGACGGAAGCGGTATAGACGCGGCAGAACCATCCGACGCCAATTTTTCGGCTCCCAAACCGTAATATCCGGAGGTTGCGCCACCCATGGGCAAGAGTCTGTTTTACAAGGTGTGGGACGCCCACGCCGTTCGCGAACTTCCTTCGGGACAGACCCAGCTTTTCATAGGCCTGCACCTGATCCACGAAGTAACGAGCCCCCAGGCGTTTCAGATGATGCGGGAACGCGGCCACAAAGTCGCGTATCCGGAGCGCACCTTTGCCACGGTGGACCATATTGTTCCCACCGATATCCGCACCCGCCCGCTGATGGATCCCATGGCCGAAGAGATGCTCGGCGCGATAGAGGAAAACTCGCGGGAATTCGATATTCCCCTCTTCAATCTCCACGACGACCGTCAGGGCATCGTCCATATCATCGGCCCCGAACTCGGGCTCACGCAACCGGGCATGACCATCGCCTGCGGCGACAGCCACACATCCACCCACGGGGCGTTCGGCGCCATCGCCTTCGGCATCGGGACCTCGCAGGTGCGCGACGTCCTCGCCACGCAGTGCCTCGCCATGCACCCGCTCAAGGTCCGCCGCATCGAAGTGACCGGCAGCCTCCCGAAAGGCGTGTACGCGAAAGACGTCATCCTCAACATCATTCGCCGTCTCGGCGTCAACGGCGGCGTCGGTTTCGCATATGAATACGCCGGGCCGGTAATCGACGGGTTGAGCATGGAAGAACGCATGTCCATCTGCAACATGTCCATCGAAGGCGGCGCCCGCGCGGGATACATCAATCCGGACCGGACCACGTTCGACTATCTCGCGGGACGGGCTTACTCGCCATCCAATGGTGGGTTCGACCGGGCTGTGGACTGGTGGAAGACCATGGCCTCGGACGCCGACGCACCTTACGACGATATCTTCGAACTGGACGGGGCGGCGCTCGAGCCCACCGTGACATGGGGCATCACCCCGGGCCAGGGCGTTTACGTGACGGAAAAAGTCCCCGCCCTGCGGGATCTTCGTGACGATGAACGGGACGTCGCCGCCGAAGCCTACGAGTATATGGATTTCGACGCGGGAAGCCCCATCGCGGGCACGCCGATCGACGTCGCGTTCATCGGCTCCTGCACCAACGGCCGGATTTCCGATCTTCGAGAGGCCGCCAGCGTTGTGAAGGGGAAGACGGTGTCGGGCAATGTCAAGGCCCTGGTCGTACCCGGCTCCGCGGCCGTGCGCAGGAACGCGGAATCGGAAGGCTTGCATGAGGTTTTCCGGGAAGCCGGGTTTGAATGGAGAGAAGCGGGTTGTTCCATGTGTCTGGCCATGAACCCGGACAAGCTCCAGCACCGCCAGATCTGCGCTTCCTCGAGCAACCGGAATTTCAAGGGCCGCCAGGGCAGCCCCACGGGCCGCACCCTGCTGATGAGCCCGGCAATGGTCGCCGCCGCGGCCGTTTCCGGCGAAGTGACGGACGTACGTGCCATGCTCAAGTGAAAGGGCATCCTGATGAACGGCGCAACCTCCTCAGTCACCCGCGCATGGGGTCGAGGCATCCCGTTGCGGGGCAACGATATAGATACCGACCGGATCATACCTGCCAGGTACCTGCGCAAGATCACGTTCGAGGGCCTGGGGGAATTCGCCTTTGAAGACGACCGTAAATCCACGGACCATCCTTTCGACGACGCCCGGTACCGGGGCGCGTCCATACTGGTGGTCAATGCCAACTTCGGATGCGGATCTTCCCGTGAACACGCGCCGCAGGCCATCATGCGCCGGGGTATCAGCGCCATCGTGGGCGAATCGTTTGCGGAGATATTCCAGGGCAACTGCACCGCAATGGGTTTGCCCTGCGTCACGGCTTCCGCCGCGAGCATTCAGACCCTGATGGACGCCATCGAATCCGATCCGACACGGGAGATCACCGTCGACCTGGAGGCAAAGACCCTGGTTTGCGGCGATCTGGGCGTCGAGGTCCGGATTCCGGACGGAGACCGCATTCAGCTCCTGGAAGGGACGTGGGACGCCACGGGGATGCTTCTGGACGGTCGCGAGGCCGTTCGCTCCGTCGCGCGGAATCTCCCATATATATCAGGTTTTTAATCCATTGGAGGAACCCATTGTCTTATAGGATCGCAGTCATCCCCGGAGACGGCACCGGCCCGGAAGTTGTCGCTGAAGGGCTGAAATGCGTCACCGCCGCGGCGCAAAAATGCGGGTTCGACTTTGATACGGTCACCTTCGATTTCGGCGGCGATCGGTACCTGAGAACCGGCGAGACCCTGCCGGACTCGGCGATCGAGGAACTCCGTGGATTCGACGCCATCTATCTTGGCGCGATCGGCCATCCGGACGTCCGCCCCGGGATCCTGGAGAAGGGCATTCTCCTGAGAACCCGCTTCGAACTCGACCAGTACATCAATCTGCGTCCGGTCAAGCTATACCCCAGCGTGGACTGCCCCCTTAAGGACAAGGGCCCCGAGGACATCGATTTTATCGTCGTGCGGGAAAATACCGAGGGCCTCTATTCCGGCGCGGGCGGATTCCTGAAGAAGGGCACGCCCGACGAGGTCGCCGTCCAGGAATCCGTCAATACACGCAAGGGTGTCGAGCGCTGCCTGAGGTATGCCTTCGAAGTTACGCGCAGGCGCGAGCGGGAGAATACCCTTACCCTCTGCGGCAAGACCAACGTGCTTACCTTTGCCTTCGACCTCTGGGAGCGCGCGTTCAACGAAATCGGAAGTGCCGACTACCCCGATGTCAAGCGAGACTATGCCCACGTTGACGCCATTACGATGTGGATGGTGAAAAACCCGGAATGGTTCGACGTCATTGTCACCGACAACATGTTCGGCGACATCATCACCGACCTGGGGGCGATGATTCAGGGCGGCATGGGCGTCGCGGCCGGTGGCAACATCAATCCTGAGGGCGTCTCCATGTTCGAGCCCATCGGCGGATCGGCGCCGAAATATACCGGCATGGGGGTCATCAATCCCGTGGCCGGCATCGCCGCCGCGCAGATGATGCTCGACGTACTGGGCGAGACCGAAAGCGCCGCCAATCTGGAAAGCGCCATCATCCACGTCGTTGGCACCCGACTCAAGGGTATGGGCGCCGGAGAGATGGGCTTCAGCACCTCCGAAGTCGGCGACCTCATCGCCGACGCAGTCGCACGTGCCTGATACGGAGAACTGTCGATGACGCACGAGAATTCAGCGGAAAGGAAGTGGAATCAGCCGGGCGGCGGCCGCCGCCCGGACCGCATTGGACCGGTGGACGATTGATTTCAAGGGCGCCACCCCCGGCCGATCGGGTGCGCCTGTCCGAGATCCGCCAATCACCAATCCAATGCATAGGGAGCCGTTAATGTCCAACCACGTACAGATATACGATTCCACCCTGAGGGACGGCGCACAGGCCGAAGGCATCGCATTTTCTCTGGAAGACAAGCTGATGATCGCGCAGCGCCTCGACGAACTCGGTGTGCAATACATCGAGGGCGGGTGGCCGAATCCCACCAATCCCAAAGACCTTGAATTCTTCAATCGCATCAGCGAACTCCCGCTCGAGAACGCGAAAGTTGCCGCCTTCGGCAGCACCCGCCGGGCGAACAATCATCCGGAGGATGACGGTATTCTCAACACCCTGCTCCAGGCGGGGACGAACGTGGTCACCCTCTTCGGCAAGTCATGGGAACTGCACGTCACCCACGTCCTCCGCACCACTCGCGACGAAAACCTGAAACTCATCCAGGACTCCGTCGCGTTCATCGGATCGAACGGGCGCGAGGTCGTCTACGACGCGGAGCACTTCTTCGACGGGTACAAGGCCGACCCGCACTACGCCGTCGCCACGCTGCTGGCCGCACAGGACGGCGGCGCACGCATTCTCGTACTTTGCGACACCAACGGCGGCACCCTGCCCTCGGAACTGCAGGAAATCATCGAAGACGTAAAGCAAAAGATCAGCCTGCCGTTTGGGATCCACACCCACAACGACGCCGGCGTGGGGGTCGCCAACGCGCTTGTGGCCGTAGAAATGGGCGCCGCACAGGTCCAGGGTACATTCAACGGATACGGTGAGCGTTGCGGCAACGCCAATCTCTGTTCCATCATTCCGAGTCTCGAACTGAAACTCGATAAAACCAGCATCGGCCCCGGAAAACTGGCGAAATTGATGGACTTCTCCCGTTTCCTGAGCGAAATCGCAAATGTCCATCACGACCACCGACAGCCCTACGTGGGCGAGAGTGCGTTTGCGCACAAGGGCGGGGTCCACATCGACGCCATGGTCAAACAGCCGGCCACCTACGAACACTGCGATCCCGAGGAGGTCGGGAACGAACGGCGCTTCCTGCTGTCCGAACAATCCGGGAGCGCCACCATCGCCGCCAAGTTGAATCACCTCATCCCCGGACTCGACAAAAAACATCCGGCGCTTCAGCACATTCTTCGACAGATCAAACAACTCGAAAACGAGGGCTACGTTTTCGAGGCCGCGGAGGCATCCTTCGAGATTCTGGCGCGCAAGGCGCTCGGCGCCATTTCCGACCCGTTCCGGCTCATCGGATTCCGCACCATCAACCGCAAATCCGCGGAAGCGACGGAAGTCGAAGCGATCGTCAAAGTCGAGGTGGAGGGTCGGACCTATCACACGGTAGCCGACGGAGACGGTCCGGTCAACGCGCTGGACGCGGCGCTGCGGCAGGGCCTGGAGCAGGAGTACCCCATCCTCAAGGACGTCCACCTGGAAGACTACAAGGTCCGCGTCCTGTCCGCCCACGACGGCACCGCCGCAAGGGTACGGGTACTCATCGAGTCCTCGGACCGCCGGAGAATCTGGAATACGATCGGCGTGTCCGAGAATATCATAGAAGCCAGCTGGATCGCTCTGGTGGACAGCCTCACGTACAAGCTGCTCCTGGAGGGCGTCCTTGCAAACACCGAACCGATCCTGCAGGAAGCGCTGGCATGAATCCCGCGCCCGCCGGGACTGACGGGGTCGGGTCTCCTTTCCGATTGAAAAAATGAAAATCACCTCCCGCAGAATCGAACGCCTTCCGCCGTATGTATTTGCCGAGGTCAACGCGCACAAGATGCGCCTGCGCCGGCAGGGCGTGGATATCATCGATCTCGGGATGGGAAATCCGGACCAGCCTACGCCGGCGCACATTGTGGACAAGCTCATCGAAGTCGCCGGTGATCCGAAAACCCACCGCTATGCCCCCTCGCAGGGTATCGCCGCGTTGCGCGCGGCGATCTGCCGGCATTACAGGAGGCGTTTCGGCGTCGACCTGGACCCCGACACGGAGGCCCTCGCTACCATCGGCTCCAAGGAGGGCCTCGCCCACATCTGCCTGGCGCTTCTCGATCCCGGCGATCTCGCGATCGTGCCCAACCCGGCGTACCCGCTGCATCTCTACGGCGTGGCCATTGCAAACGGCAATGTCCTGAGCCTTCCTCTCCGACCGGAGAAAGAGTTCATTCCTGAAATCCAGATGGTGGCCAGGGAGCTGTGGCCAAAACCGAAGATGATGATTTTCAATTTCCCGAACAACCCCACGACAGCGACGGTTGACGCTGCTTTTTTCGAAGAGATCGTGGATTTCGCCAGGCGGCAGGAAATCGTCATTATCCACGATATGGCCTACTCCGACATCGTCTTCGACGGCTACTGCGCACCCAGCCTTCTCCAGGTGAAAGGCGCAAAGGACGTGGGCGTTGAATTCTACACCATGTCCAAGACCTACAACATGGCCGGTTGGCGGGTCGGTTTCTGTCTGGGCAATCCGGAAGTCATCGAAGCGCTGAAGACGATAAAACACTACTACGACTACGGTATCTTCACGCCCATCCAGGTCGCCGCCATCGCCGCCCTGGACGGTCCCCAGGACTGCGTCGTTCAGGCCGCCGAGATCTACCGATCCAGGCGTGACGTACTGGTCGAGGGGCTCAACCGGATCGGCTGGCCCGTTTTCAAACCCAAGGCGTCGATGTTCATCTGGACGCCGATTCCCGACAAATACCGCTACCTGGGCTCCATGTCGTTTGCCCTCAAGATGATGGAGGAAGCGGAGGTCGCCGTTTCCCCAGGGATCGGTTTCGGCGACATGGGCGAAGGTTACGTGCGGATTTCTCTCATTGAAAACGAGCACCGCATCCGTCAGGCCATCAGAAATATCAAGCGGGCATTCTTCTGAGAGGATCGGCTGTGAACGTCACCGAAGGGAGTTGTATCTGCCCCGAAGGTTTCCGCGCCTCGGGTATCGCCTGCGGCCTGAAGCCGGAAGGCATGGATATGGCCCTCATCGCGTCAACCAGACCGGCAGCGGCGGCGGGCGTGTTCACGACCAACCGGGTTCAGGCGGCGCCGATCCAGGTCAACCGGGAACACCTGGCGGACAATACCGCACAGGCCATCGTCGTCAACAGCAAGAACGCCAATGCCTGTACGGGCGAACGGGGATTGGCCGATGCCCGGCTGACGGCGCGCGAGGTGGCGCGCGAACTCGACATCGCGCCCGAAGACGTTTTGGTCAACTCGACGGGGGTGATCGGGGTGCCGCTGCCCATGGAGAACATCCGGGCGGGTATCCCCGCGGCGGTCCGCGGCCTGCGTGAGGATGGCTGGGCGGACGCGTCTCTCGCGATCATGACCACCGATACGGTGCCGAAGCAGGCGTCCGTGGAAATCCGGCTCGACGGGCGCGCCGTTACCATCTCCGGAATCGCTAAAGGCGCCGGAATGATCGCGCCCGATATGGCCACAATGCTTGCCTTTGTCGTCACGGACGCCGTTGTGCCGCCGGCACGCCTGGAAACGTGTCTCCGCGTGGCTGCAGAACGGTCTTTCAACTGCATAACGGTTGACGGCGACACAAGCACGAACGACACGGTACTCCTGTTGTCCAACGGCGCCGGCGGCGGACGCCCGATATCCGGCGGCGAGATCGAGACCTTTCAGTCCGGACTGAACGCCGTCTGCGGCAGCCTGGCCAGGCAGATCGCGCGCGACGGCGAAGGCGCAACCAAGCTCATCACCATCCGGGTCGCCGGTGCGCCGAACCGTCAGGATGCCCGGAAGATCGGCCTGGCCGTCGGCAATTCCAACCTCGTCAAGACCGCCGTCTTCGGCAGAGACCCGAACTGGGGTCGGATCCTGTGCGCGATCGGGTACGCCGGCGTGCCGGTCGAACCCGGCAGGATCTCCGTGTCGATGGCCGGCATCCCCATCTACGGCGAAGGAGGCGGCCTGCCTTTCGATGCCGGGGAAGCTATTCGGGCTTTGTCGACAGCTGAGGTTGAGATCGAAATCCACCTCGGTCTGGGCGACGAATCCGCCACGATCTACTCGTGCGACCTGACCTACGACTACGTCAGAATCAACGCCGAATACACGACCTGACGGGGAGCGGGCGTGATGTTTGACACGGAGCCCCGGGGCGGCTCCAGGGCACTCGGAGCGCGGTTCTCTTGATCGCACGCAACCCGTAGTCGATACAAACCATGGACAAGACCGGCTCGTCGTTCGCCAAACGCGTGCTCGATATCGATGAATCGCTTACGGTCGCCACGTTTGCCCGAATGGGTGAATTGAAGCGCAGGGGCAAGGATGTCATCGCCCTGGTCGCGGGAGAACCCGATTTTGACACCCCTGCAAACATCAAGGATGCCGGGATCCAGGCGATCGTCAACGGACACACCAAATACACCGCGCCCGCATCGGGTCTTCCCGAACTCAAACAGGCAATCGCGAGTAAACTCGACAGAGAAAACAACCTGGACTACGACCCGTCGGAGATTGTTGTCACCTGCGGGGCCAAGCAGATTATCTTCGACGCGGTCGTGGCGCTGATCAACCCCGGCGACGAGGCCTTGATTCCAGCTCCTTACTGGGTCAGCTACGCTGACCAGGTCAGACTGATGGGCGGGCGGCCTGTCATTCTGAATACAACCGACGCGACGGGTTTCAGGCTTACGCCCGGGATGCTTGCGGACGCCATCACCGCGCGGTCCAAGTTCGTGCTCCTGAACAGCCCGTGCAATCCAACCGGCGAAGTGTACACGCCCGATGAACTGGGCGCACTCGCCGGCGTCATCGCGGATGCCGGCATATACGCGATATCGGACGAGATCTATGAAAAAATCGTCTATAACGGCGCCGAGCACGTCTCGATCGCCGCTATTCATCCTGAGATCAAGCGAAGAACGCTGCTTGTCAACGGTTTCTCCAAAGCCTACGCGATGACCGGCTGGCGGGTGGGCTACGGCGCCGGTCCGCCCGACCTGATGAAACTGATCTCCAAGGTACAGAGCCAGGAAACCACGAACACCTGCACGATTTCCCAGTACGCGGCCGTCGAGGCGCTCAACGGGCCTCAGGATAGCGTGGAGGCGATGCGAGCCGCATTCCAGGAACGCCGAAATCTGATCGTCGACCGTCTGAACGACATGCCGGGGATCTCGTGCCGCCTTCCGGGGGGCGCCTTCTACGCCTTTCCGAACGTGTCCGCCCTGTATGGCGAACGGATCAGGAACGACGTTGAACTTGCCAATTACCTCCTGGAAACAGCCGGGACGGGCTGCGTACCGGGAAGCGGCTTCGGTTCCGGCGACCACCTGCGCTTTTCCTATGCCGCGTCATTACCGGAGATTCGGGAGGCCATGGACCGAATCGAGACCGCGATCAGGCGGATTGAGTGTTCTGTCGGAAAGGACACATGACGATGACGGACAAGAAAAAAATCTATCTGGATTTCGAGCGCCCCATTGCCGAGCTGGACGAGAAGATCGAGACCCTTAAAAGCCGTGTCGAGACCGAAAAGCTCGACCTGACGGCCGAGCTGTCCACTCTGGAAAAACGGCTGCAAAAGCTCGAAAGGGAAGTCTACTCGGACATGAGCCGGTGGCAGATCTACCAGGTGGCGGGACACCCCCAGCGCCCCCATACGCTGGATTTCATTCGATTGATGCTCACCGATTTCACTGAGCTTCGCGGCGACCGGACCTTTAAAGACGATCCCGCGCTGGTGAGCGGCTTCGCCCGCCTCGAAGGACAACCTCTCCTGGTCCTTGGAACGCAGAAAGGACGCAATACAAAGGAAAATATCCACCGAAACTTCGGTATGGCCCACCCCGAAGGGTATCGAAAGGCGCTTCGCGTCATGAAACTCGCCGCCAAATTCAAACGCCCCGTCGTGTGTCTGATCGATACGCCCGGCGCCTATCCGGGCATCGGATCGGAGGAACGGAGCGTTTCCGAAGCCATCGCCAGGAATCTCTTCGAGATTTCCAGGCTTCCGGTTCCAATCATCGTCGTCATCATCGGCGAGGGCGCAAGCGGAGGCGCACTCGGAATCGGGGTCGGCGACAGAATCCTGATGCTGGAAAACGCTTGGTACTCCGTGATCAACCCTCAGTCCTGTTCTCTCATTCTCTGGCGGAATCGCGATAAGAGAGAAGAAGCGGCCGAAGCACTGAAAATCACCGCCCCCGACCTGGTTCCCCTCGGGATCGTCGACCGAATCGTCCCCGAACCATTCGGCGGCGCGCACAGAGACCCCGTTACGGCGGCCGGGAATCTGAAGCGGATTCTGCTGGACGAACTTCGGCATCTCCAGGGCATACGCCCCGACGAACTTGTGCGCGAGCGGGTGGACAAGTTCGGTCGGATGGGGGTCTGGGACGAATGACCCGGGCCCGCGGCGGTTCCACCGGATATACATCGTCTCCGTGCAGCAAAATCAGCAAAAAATGGGCCACTGGTTGTCCGTTTTTTTTTCCTTTGACGTCCTTCGGCGCCGGGATTTTTCTAACTTGCTGTTAACGTGGGACGTTTCGCGAATCGAGCGAAAATCCGGAGATATGCAGGGGAAGAATGGCACGCGGACACCCGCCACACTGCCAAAAAAAAATCAGTACGTCCAGCCAGTTGTGTTTCAATATCTTATGCGAAAGTCACGTATTCCGTCTCCCATTTTTCTCAAATTACTTCTTGACGGAAGGGGGATCGGAATATATATTTTCGAACCGTTCTTGCGAAGAGACTGTCTTCTCATAAAATGTTGTCTTGGAGTAAGTTACATCTCAGGATCCGTGTGTCTTTTCCACAGACGCTCATCGGCAATGACACCCGGATTCGGGACGGAACCGGGGTCTTCAGCGGTTCACTTGATGTTGGGCCCGGGCCCGCAGATCATAGACAGACCATCCCGGGAATTAAACGTCGCAGGAACCTCGTTTTCTTCTAAGCTATTGCTATAATGGGCGGTATGGCCGTTACCGGAATTCGCTTCGGCATCTGATCCAGCCCGGGGGAAGTTGAAAGCACCGGCTCTTTGGTTGGCGGCAGTCTTATTGGGGGAGATAATACTGCCAGCTAGACCGATCACGTAGAACTGCTGCTTTTCTTCCTATGCATCGTGGCTCTGTGCCGAATCCGCGTTCCAGTACGTCCAGCCGCCCTTTTTTTCGTTCAGCGCCCTTCCAGCCATCCCCGTGCGTCTATCCCTTCCTCGTCGATCCGGATGTCCACCGCGCCCATCAGATCGGTCCGATAGATCGAGATTCCCATTGCCTCGTAACGCTGAATAACATCGGGAGACGGATGGCGAAATCTGTTTCTGATCCCGCACGAGACCGCTGCAAGTTCCGGACGGACGCCGTTCAGAAAGGCGGCGGAGGACGAGGTGCGGGATCCGTGGTGAGCCGCCTTCAACACCTGGGCGTGAAGCCGGTCACCCCACCGCAGCAGATCCGAATCGGTCTCATGTTCGATATCGCCCGTTAAAAGGACGGCGGAACCTCCGTAAGTCAGCCGGATGACCAGGGAACCGTTGTTGAGTCCCATCGGGGCCGGTCCGTTCTTCGAGACATAATCCGGTGTGGGGTGCAGTACGAGGGCGTCCACGCCGCCCAGTCCCGCGAGCCGGTCCCCCGCCTCCACTGCGGCATACCGGATGCCCTTCTCCCGGATCAGCGTCCGGATCCGTCGCGCCGTCCAGGAATCGTAATATTGTCCGGCGTCGAGGTACCATCCGACCTTTATCGTCTCCAGGAGCCTCACGAATCCGCCGATGTGATCGCTGTGCGGGTGGGAAGCCACCAACACGTCGATACGGCTGATTCGCTCAGCCTTAAGAAACGGGATCAGCACCCGTTCCCCCATATCGATGTTCACCGCCCGCTGACCGCCGTCAACCAGCATGGTCCTTCCGTTCGGGAACCTCAGAAAGATCCCGTCGCCCTGTCCCACGTCCAGTACCAGCAACCGCAGGCCGGCGTCTCGCGGCCAGAGGTCCGACCAGACCCAGAGATTCGCCAGAGACAACGCGACGATCACAATCCGGCGGCCCCAACGCTGCGACCTGGCTTCGGGCAGGATGAAAAGGACCGCGCAGAGATATAACCCCACGGTCGTCCAACCTGGCCGCGGTACTTCCACGGCGGCCCATGCCGGCCCGGCGAACCAGCCTGCCGTCTGGATAGCACCCGTCAGGACCAGCCAGTTTGCGCCGTTCAACAACGCCGCGACCGGCGGCGAAACGTGAAAGACAATCACGCCGAGCAGCCCCAGCGCCACGGCAGCCGCCATTAAGGGCACCACGACCAGATTGGCGAGAACCGAGACAACCGATAGAAACCCGAAATAGGTCAGCACGAACGGCAGCGTGCCCACCTGCGCGGCCACCGATACGGCCAGCGGCGACCATACCCAGTGCGCGAGACCGCCCGTGCCGCCTGCGGGGAGCCAGGCCCGGATTGGTCGATAGAGCAGCAGGATTCCTCCTGTGGCGGAAAAAGAGAGCTGGAACCCCACGTCGAACAGGTCCTGGGGCCTGAAAACCAGAATCACAAGAGCCGCCAGCCCGAGTGAATTCAATCCTTCGCCCTGTGTGTTTCCCAGACGACCCCAGATGGTTATCGCGCACATCATGGCGGCTCTCACCACCGAAGGCGACAGCCCCGTAACCAGCGCGTAGAGCGAAACGCCGCATACGGTTGCCCATGCTGTGGTTCTCCTGCCGCATCCGAGCGCGCCGAGGCCGAAAAACACCACCGCGGCAATCAAACCTACGTGCAGGCCCGAAACGGCCAGGACGTGGTTGACGCCGGCCCGCGTAAACGCGGTTCGAACGCTGTCGGGCACCCCGCGTTTCTCACCCAGCAATACCCCGTTCAGCAGTCCCGCCGGCCCTCCCGAAAGGTTGTTCGCCACGCCGCGGCGCACACCCCTTCGCACGGGCAGCACCACGTACGTCCACAGCCAGCCCCCCCTGCCTGAACGGGTGTCCAGGACCTGCTCCGTCCGGAACACCGACCCCATGGCATGGATTCCCTTCCGTTTCAGAAAGGCGCGGTAATCGAATGCACCCGGATTTCTGGCCGGGTGCGGCCGCCGCAGGTTGAGCCGTATCACCAAACGGTCTCCGTAATCCACCTGCGGCCGGAACTTCCAGAACCGTACAAGAACCGCTCCCCGAATCGAATACACGGTATCACGCACGGTCGCGCTCTTCGCGGCGAGCCGAAGCCGCAGCCCGTCTTCAATCCACTCGGGTTCTTCAGCGACGCGCCCGTGGAGTACCACCGGATGGTCCCGCCCTGCAAGCCGTGCGACATGGTCATCGGGCAACCCCTGGGTAACGCTTTCATACCTCAACGCCCCCAGGGCTATAAAGAGGGCCATCGGCCACACGGAACGCCGCCTCCAACGGATCAGGGACACGATCCAGAACGCCAGGCCACCGGCCCATAGCGTCCATACCGGCAGCTCCCACAGATGTGCCAGGAGCACTCCCGCGGCGAAAGACGCCGCGGCCAACAACGCCGGACGATGCATCACCGCTCCCTCCGTTTGGCCCCGGGTTCGCAACACAATGCGGCAAATTTCGTGCCGCTCCGAATCACGGCGGATTTTCCGGTATTCCCGTTTTTTTCTGGAACGATCCTTTCAATCGATGTCTCGAAATGTTCATCCGGGTGCCTTCGTTCCGCGGACTCGACGCCGCCGGAACAATCAATTGACATTACCCGGTCGAGATGCTATATTTCTGGGAAAATCGGTCGGTCAACGGTCTCCACTCGCGGTGTCCCCGACTTTTCATGCCGATCCAGCTGGAATGCAACGGAATATTCGGCTTCGACTGGAATACGACGGTACAGATTTCAAGGGCTGGCAGATTCAGCCCGACCAGCGCACGGTCCAGGGAACACTGGAGTCCTGCCTGGAATCGCTGATGGGGCACCATGTCCGCGCCGTCGGCGCCGGGCGCACGGATGCAGGCGTTCACGCGCTTGAGCAGGTGGCCAATTTTACCACGTTCAATCCCCTGCCGCTGCAACGCGTCGAGGCCGCATTGAACAGCATGTTGCCGCCAGATGTGGTTGTCCTGGACGCAGATGAGGTTCCACCCTCGTTTCATGCGCGACGTTGCGCAAGGCGCCGGAGTTACCTGTATCGCATCGCGTACCGTCGCCGGGCGATCGGCCGCGGACAGGCGTGGCACCTGCGAAGCAGGCTGAATATCGACGCGATGCAGTCCGCGGCGGCACGCACGCTGGGCTGTCACGATTTCACGTCGTTCTGCGTGGCTGCGGCCGAGAAGGAAAACCGGGTCTGCCGCGTCTTCGAGTGCATGCTGGCCGGCATCGACGACGCGGTCCACGTGGAGATTTCGGCCGACAGGTTTCTTCGGTCGATGGTGCGCGGCATTGTCGGCACTCTCGTGCAGGTGGGAAGAGGCACTCGCGCACCCGACGCGATGGACACCATTCTGCGGGCCCGAGACAGGCGGCAGGCAGGGCCCAGCGCCCCGCCGCAGGGCCTTTTCTTAAAAAAAGTGACTTACGACGACCCGGAAGAATAGCGCGTGCGGCAACCGGTGCGGATCGTTCTCAAAAGCGTCTTTGCGGGATTGATACTGGTACTTTCGGCCGAAGGTCAACCGGAAGGGGCGTCTCCGGCGGCCGCGGCGGGTCCCGAGATTGACGCCTCCAGAAAAAACGCCATCGTGCGGGCCGTCGAAAGGGTGGCGCCCTCGGTCGTCGGGGTAACCACGGTCTCCTTCGAACACGTCGACGTCCGGGTTGCGCACCCGTTTTGGGATCTGTACTGGTATCCGGGAACCGTCCGGAAGGAACGGCCTGGGATCGGGTCCGGCGTGGTCATCCGGTCCGACGGATACATCCTGACGAATTACCATGTCGTCGAGGGGGCGCGGGAAATCACGGTCACGTTTTCGGACGGTCGGAGCCTGAAGGTTCGGGACACCCGCAAAGACGTGATGGTCGACCCCGGCGCGGACCTGGCGGTCATACGGGTAAACGCGACGAATCTGCCGGTCCCGGAACTGGGAGATTCCGAAGACGTGATTATCGGCGAATGGGCCATCGCCATCGGCAACCCCTTCGGGCTGCTCATCGAAGAACCCGAACCCACCGTGACCGTCGGCGTCGTAAGCGCGGTAAACCGGAATCTGTCACTGCAGCAGGATGAGGGCGGCCATTCCTATTCGAATATGATCCAGACCGACGCGTCCATCAATCCGGGGAACAGCGGCGGGCCCCTGGTCAACGGCGTGGGTCAGGTCATCGGCATCAACACCTTTATCTTTACCAAGAGCGGGGGTTCCCTGAGCGGGGGTTCCCTCGGCATCGGTTTCGCGCTCCCCATCAACCGGGCAAGAAAAATAGCCGAACGGCTGATCGCAGGGGGTGTTCAGGAATTCTGGACCGGTTTCGAGGTGCATCCGAATCTGACGCCAGGGCTGGCGAACGCATTGGGGTTATACACGCATCGGGGCGCACTGATCACGCGCGTGGCGGACCGCAGTCCGGCGTCTCGCGCAAGGCTGAATCCGGGCGACCTGATCATCTCCGTGAACGGCCGCGCGGTCCGAAACGCCGACGACGTGGACAGGGTATTCGAAGACGCACGGGTCGGGGACACCCTTTCACTGAGCATACTGCGAGGCAGGCTGCGCTTTGCAACGCGTCTCCAGCCGGAACGGGCCCCTTCCCCTCAACAGTAGGATGTACGGAAACCGGGTAGAACTGAATTTCGGAGCCATGACGCCATGAGAAAAAGGGCCGCAGTCCCGAGCATGGTTACACTCTGCAATCTCTGCTGTGGATTCCTTGCGATCGCGTACGCCATGGACGGGAAACTGGTCCCGGCGGCGTGGTTAATCGTAATCGCGGGATTTCTCGACGCCTTCGACGGCAAACTCGCCCGGCTGATGGACTCGCCCAGCAACTTCGGGGTTCAGTTCGACTCCCTGGCCGATGTCTGTTCGTTCGGTGTGGCGCCCGCGGTCCTGATGTTCCAGTACCTGCAGGGTCTGCTGGATGCCGTGTGGCTGCCCTTCGCGGCCTGTTTTCTTTTTCTGCTGTGCGGCGCCCTGCGCCTGGCGAGGTTCAACGTTCAGGTCAAAGGCGACGAAAAGGAGGACTTTGTCGGCCTTCCAATTCCCTCGTCCGCCGGAACGATGGCCGCTTATATCGTCTTCGCCGAGCGGGTCTGGCAGAGTACACGGGAACCCCATGTCGCCCTGCTCCTTTGCGTGGTTCTGGGCCTTCTGATGGTCAGTCCGTTCGGATATCCCGCCTTCCCCCGGTTCAGCATCGAAACGCGGAGGGACCGATGGAGGCTGGGAATCGCCCTTGCCGCATTTATCCCCGTCGCGGTATTTCCGGACGAAGCGTTTTTCCCGATCGCGTTTGCATTTTCGATCTCGGGCGCCGTGCGGTGGGTGTCGCATCTGATTGCCCATAGAGAAGTTGCGGATATGTGAATCGTCATGACACGAGAGCGGAGCGGAAGTCGATGAAAAACAAGAGCATCGGACTCCTGGTTGTCGCAATCTTCGTGGGCATTCTGGCAAGCCAGGTCTTCGGCGCGGTCCTGAACCTGGTCTTCGGCAGCCTCGGCCTGCAAGACAATATGGTCTCCAGGGTACTTGTGGATCCTCTGGTCGCCTACGAATTCTATCCGATGCGCCTCAATCTGCTCGTGATGACGCTCACCCTGGGGTTTTCGCTCAACTTCAACGTACTCAGCCTGATCGGCATCGGAACCGCGTACTATTACGTGAAGTATTCCTACTGAGTGATGGGGGCGCCGCTGCGCGAAGGGCTGCCGCCGGCGGCCGGCGAATTCGGCGGCCGCGGCGCCGCTTCGGATCGGAAGCGGACGTTTTTCACAAATACGAGGTGATTCATGCTGGGTGGAATCGGAACTTGGGAAATCCTCCTGATCTTCCTGGTCATCCTGCTGCTGTTCGGGGCCAAACGCATTCCCGATATCGCCAAAAGCGTGGGAAAAGGAGTTACGGAATTCAAGAGAGGCCTTCGGGACATCCAGGATGAAATTGAAACCGGAGGCGACCCCCCTTCCAGGTCCGACGGCAAAACACCGGATTCGGAAAAAACCGCCAAACCCTAGGGGGAGGGTAAGTTGGCAGTCTCCGGGAAGCCACTGAACGAACGGCCCGCCCACGAACTGACGGCGTCGATTCTGTCGGGTAAGGTTACATCCAGACAGTTGGTCGAGGCCGTTTTTCGTTGTATTCGGGCGACGAATCCGGCGATCAACACCTTCATCACCCTGAATGAATCCGAGGCGGTCCGCAAGGCGGAGGAGGTAGACGCCAGAATATCGGCCGGAAATCCGGTCGGTCCGCTGGCAGGTATTCCCGTTGCTCTTAAAGACCTGCTTTGCACCAGAGGATTGCTCACCACCGCGGGTTCCCGCATCCTCGAGAACTTCGTTCCGCCGTACGACGCGACTTCCGTCACACGCCTCCGCGATGCCGACGCGGTTATCGTTGGCAAACTCAATATGGACGAGTTTGCGATGGGGTCGTCGAACGAAAACTCGGCATACGGACCGGCGCGAAATCCCCACGATACATCGCGCGTGCCGGGAGGTTCCAGCGGCGCCAGCGCCGCCAGCGTGGCCGCGAACCAGACCGTGCTGGCCTTAGGCACGGATACCGGCGGATCCATCCGCCTTCCCGCCTCCTTCTGCGGCGTGGTCGGTCTCAAGCCCACCTACGGCCGGGTCTCCCGCTACGGCCTCATTGCCTACGCGTCTTCCCTGGACCAGATTGGCCCCGTGGCGCGGAACGTGCGCGATGCAGCGCTCCTCCTGAACGTTATTGCCGGCCACGACCCCCGCGATTCCACGTCCGTGGATCTGCCGGCGCCGGACTACACGGCGCGCCTCGATGCGGGTGTCGCCGGCCGGACCATCGGTCTTCCAGCGGGGTATTTCGGGGAAGGGCTGGACGACGAGGTACGGGCGTCGGTATTCCGCGGCGTTGAAGTCCTGAAAGAAGCCGGAGCGGAAATCCGTGAGATTGACCTCCCCATCGCGTGCCATCCGGCCTGCTCGATCGCCGCCTATTACATCATCGCCACCGGAGAGGCATCTTCGAACCTCTCCCGGTACGACGGCGTCAAGTACGGAAGTCGAGCGGAGGGCGACGATCTGATCGACATGTATTGCCGGACCCGAAGCGCCGGTTTCGGCGAGGAAGTCAAGCGCCGCATCATGCTGGGCACCTACGCCCTCAGCGCCGGATACTACGACGCCTATTACCTGAGAGCCCAGCGGGTGCGCACGCTCGTCAAGGAGGATTTCGACCGCGCGTTCGAATCCTGCGACCTGCTCGCCGCACCCGTTTCGCCTACCCCCGCTTTCCCTATTGGCGCAAAGATCGATGACCCGCTTCAGATGTACCTCTCCGACATCTACACCGTCTCGGTCAACCTGGCGGGCATTCCGGCCATTTCGGTCCCCTGCGGCGTTTCGGGCGAGGGCTTGCCCATCGGCCTGCAACTGCTGGCGCCGGCGTTCATGGAAGAGAACCTGTTCAGGGCCGCCTACGTGGTCGAGCAGGAGCTGACCCGATGAAATACGAGTCCGTCATTGGTCTGGAGGTCCACGCGCAGCTCGCCACGCAGACCAAGATATTTTGCGGTTGCAGCGTGTCGTACGGCGCCGAAGCCAATTCGCGCACCTGTCCGGTCTGCCTGGGGCTGCCCGGCGCGCTGCCGGTGTTGAACAGAGAGGCGGTCGAGCACGCCATTCGCATTGCCCTGGCGGTTGGCTGCACCATCCAGCGCCGAAGCCGCTTTCTGAGGAAGAACTACTTCTACCCCGATCTTCCGAAGGGGTATCAGATTTCGCAGTTCCAGTCCAACGAGGAAATGCCGCTGGCCACGGGAGGCCGTATCGAGATCCCGTGCGGCAGCGGTACAAAGACCGTGCGCCTCATTCGCATCCACATGGAAGAAGACGCGGGCAAGAGCATCCACGACGAGGCGTTTGTCGCCGCCGGCGAGTCACTGGTGGACGTCAACCGTTGCGGGGTCCCGCTCATCGAACTCGTCAGCGAACCGGACATCGCGACGCCGGAAGAAGCCTCCCACTTCATGACCCGCCTGCGACAGTTGCTGATCTACACGGGGGTTTCGGAAGGCGACATGGAAAAGGGCCACATCCGCATCGACGCCAACGTATCGATCCGGCCGCACGGCGCGACCGGACTCGGCACCAAGGTCGAAATCAAGAATATGAACTCCATTCGCAACTGCCGGCGGGCCCTTGAAGCCGAAATCCTGCGCCAGATCGACACGCTGGAGACCAGCGGCGACGTCATGCAGGAAACCCTGCTGTACGATCCCGATCGCAACCGGCTGCGCACGATGCGCGGCAAGGAGTCCTCCGACGACTACCGCTATTTTCCCGAGCCCGATCTGGTACCGGTCGTCGTCGACCCGGAATGGACGGACCGGATCCATGACACCGTTCCCGAACTGCCCGAAGCAAAACGTACCCGTTTCGAGCGTACGTACGCGCTGAGAACGGACCAGATCGACACCCTGATCGCCGACCGGAGAGTTGCCGATTACTTTGAAGCCGCCGTGTCGGCGGGGGCAGAGCCCGCCACAACCGCAAACTGGGTCCAGGGAGACGTCCTTCGGACCCTCAACGAACGCAAGATCGATATCGATCAACTCAAGGCCGCCCCGGCAGATCTGGCGGCGCTGCTCAAGTTGATCGAGAGCGGCGCCATCAGCGCGAGCGTCGGCAGAACCGTATTCGCCCGGATGGCCGAAACCGGCGACGCCCCTGAAGCCGTCGTCGAACAGCAGGGACTCGCGCAGATCAGCGATTCGTCCCGGATCGACGTTCTGATCGAAACGGTGATTTCACAGCACCCCGACGCCGTCGAGCGATACAGGAAAGGCGACGGAAAGCTGCTGGGCTTCTTCATGGGGCAGATCATGAAGGCCACGAAGGGCCAGGCGAACCCCGGAATGGCGAATCAGTTGTTGCGGAAGAAGTTGGAGGCCAAACCCCCGTCCTCCTGACGGGAAGGTCGACGGCAGACGCCCGCACCCGTACGACGCCGTTCCTGATGATTCCGATCCGTCCTCACCCGGCACAAAGGTCCACACCAGCGCCGACAGCCGTGAGTACCCATCTCGTCATCTTCGCAAGGAACCCCGTGCCCGGCGCGGTCAAGACGCGCCTTCATTCCAGGTACACACCGGCACAGGCGGCGGCGATTTACCGCGCCTTTGTACTGGATACCGTGGACTCAGCGACGCAGGCACGCGTGGACCGGCGCTGCGTGGCCTTCGATCCGCCGGGAGCGGAAGTCGAACTCGGCGGTCTGGCCGGTCCGGGCTGGGGACTCTTCGCCCAGGTCTCCGGCGACCTGGGCGAACGCATGTACCAGGCGGCTTGCCACTGTTTCGAACTGGGCGCACGGCGCGTCGTGATATTGGGAACCGACGTTCCTTCGCTGCCACCGCACCACATCGATCGGGCATTCGAGCTCCTGGAAGAAAACGCGGTCGTGCTCGGACCCAGCATGGACGGCGGGTACTATCTCGTTGGCCTCTCACGACCGGTCCGGGAGATCTTCCGCGACATCGCGTGGAGCACCGCCCGGGTGTACGCGCAGACGCTTGAACGGGCCAGGGCCGCCGGGCTGACCGTTGGCGTTCTGCCGTCGTGGTACGACGTGGACACGCCCCGGCAGCTGGATCATCTCGTCGACCACGCGCGCGCCCAACGCCGCGCCGGCGCGGTCGACCCCATTCCTCACACCCGCGCCTGCCTCTCAACCATCGACGGGCCCGCCGGACCGTAACGACACACGGCGATGTCGCCGCAGGGGAAACCAGGATGACAATCAAACGCATCGAACAGTTCTTCCCGCGTCCTCGCACCCGCCTGCTGAAAATCACGACCGATAGCGGCCTTGAGGGCTGGGGAGAAACCACCCTGGAGGGCAGACCCGGAAGCACCTTTGCCGCGGTGGAGGAACTGTCAGCCTATCTCATCGGCAAAGACCCCCTCCGGATCCAGCACCACTGGCAGCATATCTACCGTTCAGCGTTCTACCGGGGAGGCGCCGTCCTCATGACGGCACTGTCGGGCATCGACCAGGCGCTGTGGGATATCGCGGGCAAGCATTATGGCGTACCCGTACACCGGTTGCTCGGAGGACCGGTGAGGGACCGGATCCGGGTCTACGCCCACTGGGGAATCGGCGGCCTGACGGAAGACGAACAGGCCGCATCGAGACAACGCCTGGAGATGCTCCGGAAAAAGGGCGGTTACAAGGCGTTCAAGACCGGGCCCGGGGGCAAGTGGCGGGCCCACGAACCTCCCGCCGTCATCGATGAATTCGTCCGCCGCGCCTACATGATGCGGGAGTGGGTCGGGCCCGACGTGGAGCTCTGTTTCGATTTTCACGGAAAAATGACACCGGCGCTGGCGGTCGAAATCTGCCAGGAACTCAGAGGCATGCGGCCGATGTTTGTGGAGGAACCGGTGCCACAGGAGAACGTGGATGCGCTGAAACACGTCTCCGACAGGGTTCCCTTTCCCGTCGCCACGGGCGAGCGGCTGCTCAGCAGGTGGGAGTTCCGGCGCGTCTTCGAAAACCAGGCCGCCGCGTACATCCAGCCGGACGTTTCTCATGCCGGCGGCATTTCGGAAACCCTCAGAATCGCCAATATGGCCGAGGTCTACTACATGCACATCATGCCCCATTGCGCCATCGGACCCGTTGCATTCTCGTCGTGCCTGCACGTCGACGCCGCCGTGCCCAACTTTCTGATCCAGGAGCAGGTCGACGCGTGTCTTGGAGAAGGCCTGCTGTTGCAGCCGTGGCAGGTGAACGACGGTCACATCCCGCTTCCGGCCGGCCCCGGCCTCGGCATCGAGCCCGACGAACGCGAAGTCCGCAAGATGAGCGACTACACCGAGGAACTCGGAGGTGAATATTACTACCCGTCCGACGGGAGCGTGGCCGACTGGTAGGTGCGCCGGGCGTTGCCGGTGAGCGGCGGACGCGCGGCACAAGGCGGCAACCGCGTGGGTCACTCTTCCGATAAACGCCAGTGTCGCCGGATCGGTACCGGTACGATCGTCGTCTCCCAGTAGTCCTCGGGCAGGTCCTGCCACCTCGCCATGCTCCGGGCGTCCGCGTCCCAAACCACCTCGCCTTTGCGGAGCGTCAGCTTGCACACCAGACGCTCGTTCCCGTCCATCCGCCCCCATCCGCAGTCCCGGAAGGAAAACGCTCCCTCGAGGCGCGCGAGCACCGCGACGTCGGCCTCCGCGCCGACCCCGAGCGTGCCCAGGTCCGGCCGGCGAATCGCCTGCGCCGGCGTTGCCGTGGACCGGTAGATCACCTCCCGCAAGGGCATTCCCATCAGGAGACACTTGGACATCGTATCGGTCATGCTGACCACGGACCCGTGGATATTTCCGGTATGCAGGTCCGTGCTGATGGAATCCGGCGGAAACCCGTCCGCAATGGCGGGTACGCCGTTGCGGAACCAGAAACTCGCCGCGCCGTGGCCCAGGTCGAACCGGACACCCCGGTCCCTGGCCTCGAGCATGTGTTCCCGGACCCGCCCGTTCCCGTCCACGACGGGAAACTGCCGGGCGAAAACGTGCGTGTGAATGTCGCCGGGACGCAGCTTCCGCAGGATCAGATCCCGGTAGGAACGCTCGGGCGGACGGGGCCAGAAGTCGACCATCACCGGCATCCCGCACAGGTTGCCCGCCTCCACCGCCCGCTCGACGGACGCCCACGGAGGATGGCTGGCGTCGAACGGTCCTCGCGGCCAGTAGTGGGCTGTCTTGATACCCACGACCACGTCTCCGTGATCCGCCGCTGCCGCCGCCGCGCCCGCAGCGTCGAACGTGCTGATGTCCTGCTCCGAATTTCCCATCCCCGGAGCGGAGATGTTGACAAGCGCCAGAATCCGACAGGTCTTTTTCTCCATCACGGTCTGCCTGAAATGCGCGATTTCCTCACATCCCGCGGTCCCGGTATCCACGCAGGTCGTCACTCCGTCGCTCAGAAAATGCGCATCCGCGTTCAGGCTGCTGGTGAATTTTCCGGACCCCGGGTCCAGCCGGGTGTCGTAGGCATGGACATGAATGTCCACCAGCCCGGGCGTGACCAGCAGGCCCGATACGTCGATGACGCGCGTTGCCCGGTCCGCGGCGATCCGGTCCGAAACTTCGGCGATTCTTCCGTCCCGAATGCCTACGTCAAGGCTCCCTTCGACTTCGTTCGCGGGATCGATGACGTACCCGCCCTTAAGCAGCAAATCCAACCGAAAGTTCTCCGTCACACGTTCCATTTTTCCAGGCTCCTTTATTGGGAATTCATCGGGTTTCCACCCGCCCACTAGAATTTTGAAATTGCACGACGGTACGTTATATTGTAGACCCCTTGCCCGAAGTCGCACGCGTTCGACGCAACCGCCGGCAGGAATTGAATCAAACAGGATTCAGCCCGGCACATTTGCGAAGGAAACACCGTGAAGCGGAAGAAGCTCGGACTCAATAAATATCAGAAGCGAGCCTTCAGAATCGGGGAAGCGCGCGTCAACGGCGAAAATATCGGAACGCTGATAGACCTCTCCCTCAGCCCCCATCCGGAAGATCGCGAAACCGCCGCCAGATTCCTGTGCCCCTGCCACGTCCGCCGCCGCAGGGAGGACGTCTGGCAGGCGCTTTACCGGATGCTCGAAGACCCCGACCGTCGTGTGCGCAAGGCCGCGTGGCACACCCTGGAAGACGGCGGGAGACCGGACGACCCCGTTCTGGATACCCTATTCGAACGTGCGGCGCAGGAAGATCCCGAAAGGGGCATTCGCCGGCAGGCGGCCGCCTATCTGAAGGCACGACGGGGACCCGGGCACGCCGCACTTCAGGCGGATGCTGAAGCCGGTTACCGAATACGCGGCAAGTGCGACTTCTGCGGCTCAACGGATGTATTCGTAAGAACAGACATTGAAACCGAAATCCCTGACAACGGACGGATGCGCTTCAGTCTCGTGTGCGAGGCGTGCGCCAACTGAGCCCGGCGTCCGGAGCGGAGGACGAAACATGCAGATCATTGTCCGAAACGAAGGCGAACTCAAGGACCGCTGGAACAGACTTCAGAACTTTCTCTTCGACCCTGAGTACTTCCGGTTTGACATGGAGTTTCCCCCCGCGGAAGAGATCGTGGACATTCTCCGAAAGGACAGTCAGGCGCGAATCAACATTCCCGGCGACCTTCCGGAAGACGAAGAAAATGAGAAGCGTGAGGAATTCAAAACGCTGCCCATCGCCGACGTCATCGACCGCCCCTTCTCACTGGCCCACTTTCACCTTCAGAACTTCTACGGCGAGGGTCAGTTCCTGCGGGACTTCCAGAAGAAGGTGATGATTCCGTGGCGCACGTTTCTTGCGTCGAGTGGATTCACCTGGCAAAGATGCTATCCCATCATTTTCATTTCCGGGAAGCATTGCAGTTCTTCCTTCCACATGGATACGTCGCACGTCGTCGCGTGGCAGGTATGGGGGACAAAATACTTCAATGCGTTCAAAGATCCCTACAAATATGCGCCCCTGTATGACGCCGTCAACAACCGCGAGTCACTCAGAGGGCCCGACGGGCCGCCTGAACACGATCCCGGTGACGTTCTTTCCTACAAAATGGAAAAGGGCGACCTGCTCTGGAACCAGCTTCTCACCCCCCACTGGGTACCCGCAGGAGACAGCGTTGCCGTGAGCGTCAACATCTCGCACGGCGGCATCGCCTGCGGCGGGCGGTTCAGCCCCAACGAAACGGCACTGAGAGAACGCTGGAAGACCCATCCCGGGGAAGCCTGGCTTGTGGATACCCGGTACTGACAACGCATGCTTTCTGAATGCGCGTCGCCGCGACCCGATCGCTGATTGACGACTACCCGTTCACACGGAACCGCGGCCGGTTTACAATCTCAGCGCGAAACACAAAGCCCTGGCGGAAGTCGAATTTCGCTTCATTGTCAAATCCATATGGCATACGTAAGACAAGACGCCCATCGGGTTTCAGGATGGCGTCTGCACGTTCGGAAAATCATTTTTGCATCGGAGACTCGCGCGGCCAAGCGTTTTGGTCTTCTGCTCATTGCAAGCATCGTTCTGAGTGTCCTGACCGTAATGCTGGACAGTATCGATACGGTCAGGGCGACCCACGGCGAACTGCTGTACGGCTTCGAATGGTTTTTTACGCTGATCTTCACCCTCGAATACCTCATGCGGTTGATCTGCGTCGGCCGTCCATTGAAATATGCAACATCCTTCTTCGGTGTCGTTGACCTGCTTGCAATTATCCCGACTTACATCAGTCTTCTCCTGCCGGGCAGCCAATATCTCGTGGTCATCCGCATCCTCCGCGTCCTGCGCGTATTTCGCGTCCTTAAACTCGTACAGTACCTGGAAGCCGCCCAGATGATGGTCCGGGCGGTCCGTTCAAGCTATCGAAAAGTGGCGGTTTTCGCGGTAACCGTGATGACGGCAGTCGTTATCCTTGGCTCTCTGATGTACGTAATTGAAGCCCCGGAAAACGGCTTCACCAGCATCCCGCGCAGCATCTACTGGGCCGTTGTCACCCTCACGACCGTCGGATACGGCGATATTTCGCCCAAAACCGCACCGGGCCAGATCCTTGCGGCCATTATAATGTTACTCGGCTACAGCATCATTGCCGTGCCTACGGGCATCCTGTCCGTAGAAATCATGCAGGCTGTGAAAGGTCGGTCCGCCTCACGGTTCTGCCCGGAATGCAACGCCGAAACCCGTGACGCCCATGCGAATTATTGTCCAACTTGCGGCGCAAAACTATAGGCTGCTGGCCGTGTTCGTCGCGGCGGGGCTGGCGGTCGTCTTCTTTCGGCCGGCTTCCGGGACGACGGAACAGCGGGCGGCTGAACTGTGCGCCGGCGCCGAAGCAGCAATCAGGTACGGGGATGACGAATCGGCGATCGTGACCTTCAGGGAAGCCGTGGGCATACACGCCGAATCGGTTTGCGCGCGGCTCGGGCTTGGGGTCCTTCTTGCCGGGCGGCGGAGATTCGACGAAGCTACCGAAATCCTGAAAGCGATTTCACCCGCTCTGCTCAGTCCGCCGGAATGGATTGAATACGCGCGCGCCCTTAGAGACGCACGCGCCGACAGCGAGGCCGAGTCTGCATACCTTACGGCCTCCGCAAGAATGCCGAAGAACCCCCGTCCCGCCCTGGAACTGGCCGAATTCCACCTCGCGGCGGGAAAACTCGACAACGCGGAATCCCAGTTCCGGCGCGCAGGGTCTCTGGGCGGCGATCGGGGCGCAATTTACGCCGGCCTGGGGCGGGTCTTCTTCAGCCGCGGTCAACTCGACTCGGCCGCGGTCTGCTTCCGGCTTGCGCTTCGCGAAGATCCGGCAGACGTCGACCTGCTCTGCGACACCGCCCGGAACGAACTCCGGCGGAAGCGGCCGCGCGACGGGTTGCGCCACGTCCGCCGGGCCGTTGCACTGGATCCATACAGGCCTCGCGCCCGGTACCTGCTGGGACGGGCGCTGCTCGCGCTCGGGCACGAAAAGGAAGCCCGGACTCAACTGACCATCTTCGACCGCCAGAACAGGCTGGCCGATCGCATACGCGTAATGGAACATCGCGTTGCGGAGAACCCGACGGCGGAAGCCTATCAGGCGCTGTCTCACCTTTACAGTCTGACGGGACGGGACAACCTGGCGTCGTTGTGCCTGCAGCGGGCCACCGCGCTGAACCCGCTGGTAACCGCGCCGCACGAGGCCCAGGGCGCCGTCCGCTTCTGACTTCGTCGTTTAGCGAAAAGGCGTCCCTCGGGCCGGCGCCTTCTTTCACCGCGCCGGACGTCGGACAACCTGTGCCGCGTTCGAGAAAACGTCCATCTCATGTCAATGCCATCGCCGAAATCGAGAGATTCCCGGGTCGATACCGCCTCCGGATCGGACGCAGTGAAAAATCGCGGCGTGACCGTGAGGGCCATTGTCTACGGGCTCCTGCTTTCCGTGGCCATCGGGATTCTGGGCGACACGGTGCGTTATGTCCTCCACGCGTCGTTCATGGCGTACAGCCATATGCCCATGGGCAACCTGATCCTCACGCTGGTCTCGATCATCGTCTGCTCGCTGCTGGCCTACAGGTTCGGCCGGCGCTTTGTCTTCTCCTCTTCGGAATGGATCACCATCTTCTGCATGGGGTTCATCAGCTCTCTGGGGCCTACCTACGGGATCAGCGGCTACCTCGTGGGTATCATGGTGGCGCCGCACTATTTCGTGACCCTGGAGAACGAGTGGGTAAGGTACCTTCATCCCTATCTTCCCGGATGGCTGATACCGGAAAACGAAGGCAATGCGATGGCCTGGTTCTACGAGGGCCTGCCACAGGGCGCATCGATACCCTGGGGCGTCTGGGCCGTGCCTCTTTTCTGGTGGTTCACTTTTCTCTGCGCGGTCGCCCTCGCCGTCGCCTGCCTTTCCATCATCTTCCGCAAGCAGTGGTCCGAATACGAACGGCTCGTCTTTCCGGCGATGGAACCCATCATAGAATTCACAACACAGGCTGGAACGGGAAAACGCCGGTTGCCGGAATTCATGAAGGGTAAGGCGTTCTGGGCCGGGTTTATGCTCACCACGTTCGTTTTCGGCTGGAACATGATTGCATGGTTCTATCCCCAGTTTCCCCGTTTTCCCACGGCTTCCGCCCGGTGGGTCTTTTTTTCGCGTGACTATCCGCCCGGCTTTTTCTTTCTGAGCGCCGTTGTCATCTGTTTTTCTTACTTCGCCAGCCTCGAGATTCTCTTCAGCCTCTGGTTTTTCGACGTCCTGTTCATTCTCGAGGGCGGCATCCTCAATGAACTCGGCGTATCGGCGATTTCGCCCTACTACGGCAGAGGTCGATATATCTGGCAAACGGCCGGGGGATTCACGGCCTTCGCCCTCTGGGGGATCTGGGTCGCGAGACACCACCTGCGGGACGTCTTTGCGAAAGCGCTGAATCCGAGCCGGCCCACCCCGGACGACAGCACCGAACTGCTTTCCTGCCGGGCTGCCGTGCTGGGGCTTGTTGTCGGCTGTCTTTACATGGCGCTCTGGCTCGCGTGGATCGGGATGCAGGTGAAAGTGATTGTCCTTCTCATCCTTTGCATGCTCATCGTCTACACCACCGTTTCAAAGATGCTGGCGGACTCCGGCATCATCTACCTGAACCCTCCCACGTCGGCGTGGGGGCTCCTGAGCCGGTTTCTGGGCGGTTCACACACCTTTACCGCGTCGACCAAAATGGCGTTGAGCCTTTCCTCTCGGGCCGTAAATCACTACCGGGGCCTGTCCATGGGTACGATGGCCCACATCAACCGCCTGGCTGAGTTTCTGCCCGCCGGAAAACGTCGGCTGTTCGGGGCGATCTGCGGCGCGTTCGTGGTGGGAATGGTTACGTCGACGCTTTATACCGTGTGGCTCGGCTATACCATTGGCGGGTACAATATACAACCCAACTGGCTGATCATCCACGCGGGCATCCGGCAGATAACCGGCATCGCCAATTCAATCAAGGCCGTCGACAGCCCTATCGAACCGGTCAACTACTGGTTCTTTCTGGCCGGAGCCGCCGTCATGGCAATTCTGAATCTGATGAGGTACCGATTCGTCTGGTGGCCGCTGCATCCGATCGGGTTCGCGCTGTCCGGCACCGCGCTTTCGAGGCTGACCAGCGCGACCATATTCGTGGCGTGGCTGGTCAAACTGACGATGCTCAAGCTCGCGGGCGCCGCCTTTTACCGTAAGTCCAGACCCTTCTTCATCGGCATGCTGGTGGGTTATATTCTCTCCGTCGCCGCCGGCGTTGTCGTGGACGCCATCTGGTTCCAGCCGGATGGCCACGTGGTACACAAGTGGTATTAACGTACATGCCGGGAGCGGCGGCCTTGATCTGAAAGCCGAATCCGGGGCGGCACGCTGCCGAAATCCTTCGCCTGATGCAGGTGTCTTCGTGAAAACAAACAACGTCACGCTCGGTCTGTGCATCCTGATCGCCTTTCTCCTGTTGACCCTGGTCTCACCGCAGGCGATCACCGACCGCCTGTTCCAATGGTTCGATATCCGCTATCCGGAACCTCCGCCCGTCAGGGTAGCCTCCGGGCAGCAGGAACTGGCCGACACCATCACAGACTGGATAACGCCCGCGGAAGTCGAGTCGCGCCTGCGCCGGCTGGCCGAATCGGGTTCGAGGGTGGTGGGCTATCCGGGCCACGCCGCCGCATCACGATACATCCAGGCAGAGTTCGAGCGTATGGGCCTGGAGAACGTCTCCATCGAAAGCTACGACGTCACATCGCCCGTGGACAAGGGCGGCGGACTGCGCATCATCGGCGAGCCTGGCGTGATACCCATTCATGCGGTCTGGCCCAACCTCGTCCGCACGTCCACGCTGCCGCGCGCGGGCCTGCGAGCCCCGCTGATCGACGGCGGCGCCGGAGAATTCGCGGATTTCAACGGCAAGGAACCCGGCGGTAGCGTCGTGCTGATGGATTTCAACTCCTGGAACCGCTGGATGAACGCCTCGATGCTGGGCGCACGGGCAATTGTCTTCGTCGCGCCGGATTCCACCACAACGGCTGAAGCAGAGCAGAAGTTCTTCCAGGTTCCACTCAACGCGCCCCGGTTCTGGATCGGAAGGTCCGAAGGGGAACGCCTCCGAAGGCGCCTGGCCGCCGGCGAGCGGATCGACGTGGAACTGAAGGCGCGAATGGACTGGGAAAGGCACTCCGCAGACAACATTATCGGCTGGATAACAGGTACGGACCCGCAGCTTCGGGAACGCGTGGTACTCATCGACGCCTATTACGACGCGATGTCGGTGGTACCCGCGCTCGCCCCCGGCGCCGAACAGGCATCCGGCATCGTGGGCCTTCTGGAAATGGCCGAGTACTTCAAGGCGCATCCGCCCGCCCACACCATCCTCTTCCTCGCGACGTCGGCGCACCATCTCGGTTTTCGCGGCGTCTGCGACTTTCTGGGAAGACATGCCAGAAAAGAGGAACACTTCGCCGAGCTGATGACGGATCCCATCGATATCCGGCTCTGGATCTCGCTGGATCTCACCTCGCAGACCGACCAGATGGCGGTCTGGAACGGCTCCACGGCGTTCTATTTCCAGCGTTTCTTCACGCCCCTTGGCAAACGCTTCAGCGGCCTTGGCGCGGACCTGGCGCCGGCATTCGGCATGGACGCAAAGGGGTCGCTTGTCGACGGCATCAACCCTCCATCGGGCATGAGTTGGCGGATGTTCATTCCGGGCGGCAATCTGAAGACCGACTCGCAGGTGGTACTCACCGCGGGAATGCCGACCCTGGCTTTCGTGACTATAAACGACGCACGATTCAGGGTGGATACACCCCACGACACGGTAGACCATGTCAATCTGACCCAACTGACGAATCAAATCAGGCTGCTTGCGGCGGTACTCAGCAAAGCCCTGAATGAACCCGATTTCCTGCCCGACTACCGTGTGAAGATGAAGGACAGGATGCGGGCCCTGAAGGGGCGCCTGCTTACGTACCCGCGGCGCAGCATCACCCCGGACCGGCCGCGCAAAGGCGCGGTGGCGGTATTGCGAATGACTTCCGAAAAAACGGTCAAGGGCGTGCGCGCCATCTTCTACGATCTGGCCGACGAAAACGGAGAGTTCTACGTCCCGGGTCTCGCCGTACGGTGGGTTGGCCTGGACGCCTATTACCTCGACCCGGAGAGCGGTGAAATCACCTACGCGGCGGATCGGGGTCAGGCAGCGCGGATCTACAAGCCCGAATTCGGCATGGACTGGTGGATTACACGCGCCACCCGCATCATGTTTCCCTGTGTGTCGACCGACTTCTATGAAACCGTAGATCCGCGATATCTCACCAAGCTCCCGAGCCTTTCCCTGTACGGCGACGGAAACACCGCCCCCCGGGAATACGGATATACCCTGGGTTACGGACCCAACGAACCGGTCGGCGTGGTCTTCACGCCCCCGGGCGTCAAGCTCAAGATCACGATGCAGACGAAGGGGATCGGCATCCGCTACATGCTGCTGAACGCCACCGATACGACCAGCGTGGAGGCCGCGCGCAAGAGCGGGTTCGTGGCCGCCACCCACGGCGCGATCACCCACACGGCCTATCAGGCCGCCAAAGACATGTGGGTCCTCGACCACGCCAGGATGCGCGAGCTCAACGAATACGGAATCGAAAACGACCGGCTTTCCGATCTGCACAACCGGGCGGCGGCACATCTGGCGCGCGCGGACTCGGCCCGGCAGCAATTGCGGTGGGACGAATTCATCAGGCATTCGCGCGCGGCGCTCGGCCTGGAGTCGCGCGCCTATCCGGACGTGAAGGGGACGCAGAACGACGTGATCCGCGGCATCATCTTTTTCATGGCGCTGGTTCTGCCCTGTGCCTTTTTCGGTGAACGGCTGATTTTCACCGCGGTGGACATCCGTTGGCAGATAGTGGGCTTCGCCGGAATATTCGTGGTTATCTGGGTCTTTCTGTCCATCGTTCATCCCGCATTCGACCTTTCCAATCCTTTTGTCATCCTCCTGGCCTTTGTGCTCCTCGCGCTCGCAAGTTTCGTGATCAGCCTGGTTTTCTCCCGCTTCAACAGTCAGATGCGCAACCTGCGCACCGAGGCCGCTGTCATCCACGACGTGGACGTGGGACGGATTTCCGCCTCGCTGGCGGCCTTTCAACTGGGCATCGCCAATATGAAGCGGCGCAAACTCAGAACGGCGCTCACCTTTACCACGCTCGTCCTGCTTACCTTCACCGTGTTGTCCTTCTCTTCGATCAAGTCCCAGCTCAAGTTTCACCAGATTTCACGGGACAATCTGGGCCCGTATCCGGGAATGCTCATCCGGAGCAAGTACTGGGCGCCCCTTGAGGAATCGGTACTTGACTATGTAAACGCCAACTTCGGCCGGGAAGCCGTTGTGGCGGCGCGCAGCTGGTACGCCTCCAAGGAGAAAAAGGCCATCCAGGTCGTATCGGACAGCGCGTCGGCCAACGCGCTCGGCATTGTGGGGTTGACCGCACAGGAAACCGACGTGATCGGGATTCAGGACTGTCTGGCGGCCGGTCGGTGGTTCCTCCCGGGCGAGCGGAACGTCGCCGTTTTGCCCCAGGCGATGGCCGACCTTCTGAAGATCGGCGAAGCCGATATCGGACAGGCGGAGGTCCGGCTCTTCGGCGAACGATTCAAGGTGGTGGGACTGATCGACGCCGAGCGCATGAAAGACCTCGAAGACCTCGACGGAGAGCCCCTTACGCCCGCGGATTTCGTGCTGACCGATGAGAACGTGTTCATGCAGATGGCGCAACAGGAGAAACGCGAAAAAGCCGGCCTGGAAGAGACCGACGTCGAGATCATGGAATTCGAACACCTCGACCCGGCCAATGTCATGGTGGTACCCTACCAGGCGCTCAGGGAAGTCAACAGCCCGCTCCAGGCCATCGCCGTGAGGTTCCGGGACCCGTCGGTGGTCAGGCAGCGGGTGGAAAGCTTTATCTCGCGGCTCTCCGTCGTCCTCTTTGCGGGGGTCCCGGAAATCTCTCCCGACGGAAAGATCGGACGCATTGCCGTTTCCGTGTACTCCTCTTTCGGACGGGCGTCGGCGCAAGGCCTGAGCAACCTGTTTATTCCCATCGCCATCGCCGCCCTGATCGTATTGAACACGATGATGGGGTCGGTTTACGAACGATTCCGTGAAATCGGCATCTATTCCTCGGTCGGCCTGGCGCCGGTGCACATCGCCTTCCTGTTCCTGGCCGAGTCCTGCGTTTACGCGGTGCTTGGCGCGGTCTCGGGTTATCTGCTTGCCCAGGGTGTCTCCAAAATCGTGCTCTGGCAGGGGCTTCTGGAGGGCATCACCGTGAATTACTCCTCCATCTCCGCCATGGCCTCCTCCACGCTCGTGATGCTCGTGGTGATCCTCTCCACCATCTACCCCGCCCGCCGGGCTTCGCAGCTGGCGGTTCCGGATATCACCCGGCGCTGGAAACTTCCGGATCCGGAAGCGGACCGGTGGGATTTTGAATTCCCGTTCACCATATCCGGCAACGAAGTCCTGGGTCTGTTTACGTTTCTCACCAGGTATTTCGACTTTCATACGGAAAGCTCGATGGGCACGTTCTTCACGCATGGCGCCAACCTGTCCGCGTACGACACGACCCGGGGCCGCGGGTACCGGATCGACACGACCATCTGGCTCGCGCCCTTCGACCTCGGGGTCAGCCAGACCATCCGCCTGGCGTCCGCCCCCGCGGGCACCTTCGACATCCACACGCTTGAGATCACCATAGACCGGCTGTCCGGCGACCTCGCGTCGTGGAAGCGGTGCAACCAGCGCTTCATGAACCAGATCCGGAAACAGTTTCTCATCTGGCGCACCATCCCGGAAGAAAGCCAGCGTCAATACAGAGACGATGGCGATGAACTGATCGGTGAGGGGCGCACCGCCGCCCCGGCATCCGGAAGAGAGACCGCCTGATGCGTACCCCGCCTTCCCTCCCGCGCCCCACGTCCACCGCAACCCCTCGTCCCGCGCGTCGATGCGCGGGCAGGCGACGAGTGGCGTAGACCGTGCCGCTCGGCAGACACATTCTGGTGGAGCTCTACGGGTCTCCCTCATCCGTACTGGACGACGTCAACCGCATCGAAGCGTGCATGGTTCGCGCGGCGAACGCGGCGAACGCGACCGTCATCAATACTTCCTTCCACCATTTCTCGCCCTACGGCGTCTCCGGCGTGGTCGTCATCCACGAGAGTCACCTCTCCATCCACACCTGGCCAGAGCACGGTTTCGCCGCCGTCGACCTGTTCACCTGTGGCGACACCATCGATCCGTGGGCTGCGTACGAAGTGCTGAAATCGGACCTGGAAGCCAATCACGGCACGACCCGTGAAATCGACCGGGGACAACGCATTGCGCCGGCTCAAACCGGCGCCGCGCCGGCGCCGGCAACACTTGATGCGACACCGGCATACGTTCGCAATCTCTGGTTTACCAGGCGAGAAGAACAGATCGCCCTTTCCCTCAGGCACGCGGGCGTGATCTTCCAGCACCGGTCGAGGCACCAGAAGATCGAAGTCCTCGACAGCTACGGGTACGGCAGAGTGCTGGTCATCGACGGGGCGATCGTCTGTACCGAGCAGGACGAGCACATCTACCACGAGATGATCGTGCACGTCGCCATGCAGACCCGCCCCCAGGCCCGCCGAGCCCTGGTCATCGGGGGCGGCGACGGCGGCGCCGTCCGGGAACTGATGCGTTACAAGCGCATCGGGGAGGTCGTTGCCGTCGAACTCGACGCCGCCGTTGTCAGCGCCTGCAGACAGCACTTCCCCGACCTCGCGCCCGCATTTGAAGATCCCAGGTTCTCGCTGCAGATTGCGGACGGATTCGACTTCGTACAAACCTGTCGCGACGGATCCTTCGATCTCGCGATCGTCGACGTCGCGAACCCCTCCGGCGGATCCCCGCGCCTCTTTTCGGAACCGTTTTACCGTCGGGTACGGGAATGCCTTCGTCCCGGCGGCGTCATGGTTGCGCAGACCGAACCGCCGGCTCTGAACAGCCGGACGTTCGCGGCGATATACACACGCCAGGAAACGGTCTTCGGTCCTGGAAACGTACATTGCTACCTCGCCTGCATTCCAACCTATACGACCGGGCTGGTCAGCTTTTCCTATGCCGCGAAGGAGCCGTCGGACCCTGCCGGAGACTTCAATCCGGCAAAGGCCCGAGGCTTCTCGGAAACCCACGGCCTGCAATACTACAATGACGAAATTCACCGCGCGGCCTTTGTACTCCCCCCTTTCGTGAGACGTCTTCTGAAAGTCGAACCCCCGAAGCCGGCGTCTTTTGAAGGCGTCAGGTAGGTAACGCGTGGTATCATGGGATTGCTGCCCGGCCTGCGCGGAACTGTTGGGGGTTACAGCCCTGGCCCCGACCGGCGCTTTGTTTCGTTTCCTGTTGACAACGACTCCGGCCCGGCGTAGCTTCAGCGACGACCGCCACAGGGATTTGCGAACGTCAATGGTTCAGACTGCCGTGTTTTCCGCGCGAACGCGCGCCTGAACCGTATCCCGATGTCGAAATTCTCCCCGAGCGGTTTGCCCCGGGGAGAATTTCGTATATTCTACGGAAACATCCGGCGAATTGAGACGCGCAGGAGAGAGTCCCGTGCCGAGGTCACACACGGTCGATACCCTGAGCAGGGACCTGAAGCACCTCGGACTCGAGTCGGGCGATACCGTTTTCATTCACGCATCGTTCAAGAGCCTGGGGCTGGTCGATGGCGGCGCGCTCACGGTCGTGCGCGCCCTGGAGAATGCGACGAATCCCGGGGGCCTTATCCTGATGCCCTCGTTCAACCTCCTGGCGAACACCCGGTTGCGGGCCGAAGCGTGGGACCCGGATACGACCCCATCCACGGTGGGCTGGCTCACCGAATTCTTCCGCACCATGCCCGGTACGTTTCGCTCGGACCATTATTCCCATTCCGTTGCCGCACGCGGCAGGAACGCCCGGACGTTCGTTGCCGGCCATCGCGACAGAACCGGCCGCTCTTCGCCCTGGGACCGCGATCCGTGGGGCAAGACATACGGCAACAATTCTCCGATGGTCAGGGCCTATGGGGCCGGCGGCAAACTGCTCATGCTGGGCGTTACCTATGAAACGTCAACCTATATTCACCTTGTGGAAGTCATCTGCTGGCACCGGCGCCGCGAAATCGAGCCGGATGCCGGATACGGCAGGATCGACCGCCCGGCGCTGGGGGCATACTGGGAGGGCAACGGCGCGCTGAACCTGGGGCGGGTGGGCGATGCCCGGTGCCGGCTTTTCCCCATCCGGACCTACGTCGATGCGCTTGTCCAGGAGGTCGAACGCCGGCCGGAGGCCTATCTCAGATAGGCTGTTTTCGCCGGTCGACTCGCCGACCGCCGCTTTTGCACCCGCCTGCCTTGCCTGCGGCAGCAGGCAGGCGCGAATACCACTGGGGATTCTAAACCAGCTTCTGAAGGAGATTGCCATGACAACGGAACAGGCCGCGGCGCTGAAAGACGCCCTCGAATCCATGATGGACGCGATCGGGAAGAAGGAGCCGATCACGGAACACCTGCTTCGCCTGACCGCACTCCAGCGGACGCTCGCGTCCGTCTCATCCCCGCAGCTGAATCACTTCCTGCAGAACAGAAGTTATACCAAGGCGCTGGAATACCTCCGGAACGGAGTCGTCATCGAGGACCCGCGCCGACCCGACTGTGACGACGACGCATAGTCGCGCCCTGCCCGATCGATCCAGACGACCACGCACGCAGAGAGGGTTCACCATGATCAAAACCATCCGACAACGCGCGCTTGACCGCGACCTGGTCGCCGGGACGTTCCTGAATCTGGGTTCGCCGGTAACGGCCGAAATCGCCGGGAAGAGCGGACTCGACTGGATCCTGATCGACATCGAACACGGCGCGTCGGACCTGGAAACGCTGCGAGTCCAGCTTCAGGTCGTCTCCGGCACGCCCGCCGTGCCCATCGTCCGCATTGCCGCCAACGAACCCCCGCGTTTCAAGCGCGTGCTGGATATGGGCGCATCGGGAGTGATGGTGCCTTACGTGAGCACGGTGGCCGAGGCCGAGCAGGCGGTGGCCTCGACCCGCTATCCCCCGCGCGGCATTCGGGGTGTGGCCAAGTTGAACCGGGGCAGCGAGTTCGGCCGCGATTTCGATAATTATTTCGAATCCTCCCACGAGTTCCTCACGACCGTCGTTCAGATCGAAACCCCGGAAGCCGTGGACGCCATCGACGATATCGCGGCGGTAGACGGCGTGGACGTTCTGTTCATCGGCCCGCTCGACCTCAGCGTCAACCTGGGAATTCCGCAGCAATTCGACCATCCCAGGTTTCTGGATGCCAGGGCCAGGGTCTCCGAAGCTGCAAGGCGAGCGGGCAAAGCCGCGGGTATCCTGCTGCTGGACCCCGGTCACCTCGACGCCGCGGTGCGCGACGGATTCACTTTTGTCGCGCTCGGATCCGACGGCGGCCTTGTCGCGGCCGGCATGCAGAACATCGCGGCCGCATTCGATCCTCACAGGGGGTAGCGACACGCCGCGGCGGCCGGAAGTTGGACGACGGGCGAAGGCGACGGGAAACCAACGATGAGCGAATGCCGCACATTGAGGGAATCGATGAACGCGCGAGGGGTTTTCGTCTTTGTCATGACCCCGATGAAGACGGCCCTCAACCGCCAGGGCGACTACCGGATCGATACGGCTGGCCTGGAGAAAAACACGCGTTATTTCGCAGGAGTCAAGGGCCGGAAGACCCTGGTAATCTGTGGCGGTTCGGGGGAATTCTACGCCCTGTCGCCATCGGAGGTCAGAGACCTGGCCGCGGCGGCTGTTGCGGGCGCCCGGGGGAAGTGCGCAATCGTGTGCGGCATCGGCGGAAGCACCGGAACCGCCGTAAAGATGGCGGGGAATGCCCAGGAGGCGGGCTGCGACGCCCTGCTTGTAATGCCGCACGACCCGATCGTCGCCCGCGGAGAGGGGGCGATCTGGCGGCATCATGGCGCAATCTCCAAAGCCGCGGACGTCGGCATGATCCCCTTTCGC
Source organism: Candidatus Latescibacterota bacterium (assembly GCA_965203805.1). Lineage (GTDB taxonomy): Bacteria > Latescibacterota > UBA2968 > UBA2968 > JAAXHE01. The sequence continues at coordinate 1,166,158 of OZ241917.1, forward strand.
GCCCCGCGGCAACTCCTATCGATCGATCTGGTAGAGCGGTTTTCCGGGATGGAAAGGGTCGTGGCCATCAAGGAGGAGAGCAACGCGGTGGACTGGGTGCGTACCGGCTGCAGGGTTGTGGGCAACCGCGTACCCATCATCACAGGGGGCGGCGAGAATATGGCGCCCTACTACTATCTCGCGGGCGCCCGGGGGTTCACGACGGGGATGGCCAACCTTACGCTGCCGATGTCCATCGCGATGCACAACGCCTGCATTCGACGCCGCTGGAACGCCGCGATGGATCTTCGCGACACCTTCGAGCCGCTGACTTCCCTGAGGGGCGAACTCGGAACGCCCATGCTCAAGGCGGGGTTGGAAATGATGGGCCTGGCCGGCGGGCCGATGCGGGTCGCGCCGGAATCGCAATCGACCGGCGTCCCGTCCGGCGACGTATTGACGGCGAAAGACCGCGCCAGGGTACGACGCCTGCTCAAAAAAAAGGGCGTGCTGTAAGCTGCACACTCCGGCACGACGCCCTTGCGCCACTGAGGGTTGAACATCCCGCGCTTGCCGCGTCCGTCAACCGCCGGGCATCACCCGGACCGCGGTACGGACATCGTCAGATTGCCTTCCCCGTCGAAGTTCATTGCTTCCGGTTCACCTGAGATTTCCACCTCCGCCAACGCCGAGAGTTCGGGAAGAAGAGACTCGGACGCCCGGAGATGCTCCAATTCCAGCGTCGAACGTATCCGCATTACCCTCGCGTCCGGGTTACCGCCGTTGCCGGACGCGGCAAGCGCGATCTCAATCGCCTCCCTGTCGTTTCCGCCCACGATGGGTATGTACGCGCGATTCAGGAACGTGCTGGTCATCGCGTTGGCATACGTCGCCTTGAAATCGATACTGTCGACAAGCCGGCGCGTGGTCACGTCGGCCAGCCCGATTCCATTGGCGTTGCCGTGCGTTTCGGGTGTCAGGTCCAGCACGACGATGCGTCCGATACGCGGTGTATCCGGCTCCTCGATCCCCGCCAGCCATATCCGTCCGATGATGTTGGGGTCCATTCCCGTACCGCTGATGTTCTTGCCGATCCGGTCCACGATCAGGACGTCGATCCGTTCGACGGGCAACCGGGGCATCAATTCCCGGGCCTCGTCCAGCAGTCGCGGCTCAACCGCCGCCAGTTCGTCCGCCGCCACGGCAACCACTCTAGCGGTTTTCTCGTAAGCGTTTTCAAGGATCGCCACCCCCAGGGCAATGGGCGCTTCCCGCAGGATCATCCGACCCCACGCCGGAATCATCCGCGGCAGGCCGGCCGCGCCCATCGAATGCGCCAGCGCGGCGCCCCGGTGCGACCCCAGCCCGATCGTCATCATCTTCATCAATCCGCTTTCGAACGGACCGCGAAACGACGTGTGCGGCTTGATCCGGTTCACCAGCACGACGGCGTCGGCCTCTCTCGCCATTCGGTTCAGGACAACCGGAATGCCGTCATCCGTTTCCCCGACCTGTACCACGTCCATCGTGGCTTTGACGGGCGCTCCCATCGTGCATTCGTCGATGCCGTACGAGGCGAGGATCTCCTTCTGCCCGTCGGCCGTGGCCCCGCCGTGACTGCCCATCGCCGCGAGTACGAACGGCATGCCCCCCAGTTCCCGGACGCAGTCCACGATGGCCCGGGTCAGCGGCGCGATCCCGTGAATGCCCCGGCTGCCGGCGGTAATCGCGACCCGGTCGCCCGCGGAAATGCGTTCGCCCAGCGACGAGTTCATGACGCAACTTCGGGTCTGCGCGACGGGGTCCGGCAGGCTCGCCGCGGCGAATCTCTGCCGCAATGGAGACATCCTGGGGAATTCCATCTCCATCCTTCCTGGTCAGGTCGAGGGCTTCGAGCGGCAGATCCGGGAGGGTCGCAATCGATCGGAGAGGACTCCGAGCGGCCTACGAAATCCGGAACACCTTTGCCGCATTTTTCGCCGTGATGCGTTCAAAGGCATCCTTTGAGAGACCGGCTTCCCGGATATAGCCCAGCATCGGCGGCGTGCCCACAATCGAACACGCCGGCGACGGCCGCGTATGAATGGTGTCCGTGGCGAACATCAACCGATGCTTCCATCGCTTCAGGAATTTCAGCCCGAATGCCGGATCTCGTGTGATGGCGTTGTAGCCCGATTGCGCCGAAAGGTCCGCATACAAATTCGGGTAATTCCGAAACAATGTATCCAGACGCCCTCCGGGCGTCACCGGCCCCTCCGGATAGCGCTCGCCTTCACCGATCTCCGCGGAGATCTCCCGCCAGAAATATTGCGCGTGGCCCACCCACTTCACGTTTCCGTAGGTCTTCAACATCCGCTCAAAACCGGGCAACCCGGTTTCGTCCCGGTTGATCCAGTGGTCGATGTGCATCACGATTGCCAGGCCCAGCCGGTCGCATGCCTCGTACACGCGCTGCTGCATCGGGTCGTCCACCGGCAACCCGCACAGATTCTCCCCGTATCCCACGCAACCCTGGTCCATATAGTGTTCGAGGATCGGGTACGGATTGAAACTCCCCGGGTACCTGTGTCTCGGATCCACGGCGCACAACGGAAGCAGCCGGTCCCGGTGCGGCCGGGTCAGCTTCAGCAACTCCTTCGTTGTCAGGTAAAAGTCAAGCTCTTCCGGCACTTCCACCGCCATCACGATCCCCTTTTCGATCCCGTGGCGGTCCATCCAGCGCAAGAGTTTACCCGGGGTCAGGCCGGGGTCTTCCAGAACGAGTTGTCCAAGATGCAAATGCGTGTCGATCATTGTCTGTTCTCTCGTGTGGGCCGAAGGGTCCAATCAGAGCCTGAACACCTTTTCGGCATTCTTCCGCGTGATGCGATCAAAGGCGTCTTTCGACAGCGGCGCATTCTTGATGTACTCGACAATCGGCGTTTCCTGTCCCACCCTGAGATAGTCGGTGGCGAACATCAGCCGATGTTTCCATCGCTTCAGGAATTGCAGGCCGAACTCCGGGTCCCGCGTTATCGCCCCGTATCCGGACCCCGCGGAAAGGTCCGCGTACAGATTCCGGTACTCTCGAAACAGCGCGTCGACCCTGCCGCCCGGGGCCACTTTCCCACGGGGATAACCCACTCCCCCTTCCACGTTTCCCGATATCTCGCGCCAGAAATGGGGTGAATGACCTATGAATTTCACGTTTCGGTACGTCTTCAGCATGTTCTCAAACCCGGTGAGGCCCGGTTTGTCCCGGTTGATCCAGGAGTCGAAATGCATGACGATGGCAATATTCAGCCGGTCGCACGCCTCGTAGACCCGTTGCTGCATCGGATCGTCCACCGGCAATCCGCACAGATTCTCCCCGTACCCGACACATCCCTGGTCCATGTACCCGGCAATGATGGGGTAGGGCTCGAACCGCCCCGGATACCGGTGACGGGGATCCACGGCGCAAAGCGGCTTCAGCCGGTCGCGATGGCGGCGCGTCATTCTGAGCAGTTCCTTCGTTGTTACGAAGAAATCCAGTTCCTCCGGCACTTCCACCGCCATCACCACCGCTTTTTCAATGCCCTGCCGGTCCATCCATCGGAGCAGTTTGGAGGGCGTCAATCCCGGGTTGTCGAACAGGAGTTGCCCCAGGTGAACGTGTGTGTCGATCATTTCCGTCGCTCCATCTGAAAGCGTTTGACTGTTAACCCTGCGGCTCGATCTCGCGTTTGCGGATCCGCCACCGGTTTACCCGTCTTTCGGACCCTTCCGAAGTGTGTCCATGATGAGCAGCGCAATCGACTGCACGGTCTCGTCGAGGTCCGAATTCTCGAATGCCGGCACGCCGGATCCGTCGCCAACGTCCAGAATGTGCTGTTGGATTTTCATGATCTGTTCCAGGTATTTGACGTACCGGTGCCGCGTGCGACGGAAGGCGCCCTTTCCCCGACTCTCAAACCGATCTGTAAATTGTTGCAAATCAGTTAGATATAGATTTACATGAATGAATAGCGCCTTTTTGGCGTATTCTTCCAGTTCAAGCAGGCCCGGCATCAGATGAACGCCGTCCACGATCAGGCTGGCATTTTCGTCGATCGCCCGTTCGATGGTCGCCCTCACCCCCACGCAGACGCGGGCCGCCTGTTCGCGAAAGCCGTAGATGACGGGATCGGGCGCCTCGACGGTGGGTGCGGGGATCACCTCCCACGCCGCGTATGACGATACCTGGAGCGCGGGCATGAGATCGGACGCGATCATCAATCGCATCACCTGCCGGATCTCGTCGGTCGACGCCACCCGCGACACCCGCAGCAGATTGGCCAGCGCCACGCCGACCGTTGTCTTGCCGACGCCCGTCGCGCCGCCGATCAGGACGATCAGGGGTGTTGTCGGCCCGCCCTTGCGAAACTGGTTCCAGATGCCGTACCGCTCCGCAAACGCGTCACCGGAGTCGCTTCGGAGCATCTTCAGCGTCGCCTTCAAAATGTCGTCGCGGGTAACCACCGTCCGGTCGTTCTGGATGAAGTCGCCCTCGATTCGTTCGGCGATCCGGTAGGCCTGGCTCTCGTCCACGCCGGTGATGGCCAGAGAGTCGGAGAGATGGTCTTTCGAAAACGGCCGGGTGCCCAGGTGGTCCTCGACCAGGATCTGCCGCGACCGCGGCGCCCAGAAAACGCCGTCTCCCACGGTACGATCGGCGAAGAGCTCGCGGGCGTGGGTATGGACCAGGTCGATCATCTTGCCGGCGGACACCTTTTTCTGCTTCTGAATGGAACTCCTGACCCGGTCCGCGACCTGGTACGCCTCTCTGAACGAGAATCCCTGCTCCAGCAGATAGTGCGTGAGCATTCCTCTCAGGAACGGAATGCGCCGCCCGCTATCCACGATGATGGCCACGATTGCCCCCTGAGACGACGCGGTGAGGACCTGCGTTCTGACTGAAATGAGACAGCGCCGCCGCGAAGAACGACCCTGCTGGAATTAGGCCGGCCGGCCAACGGATGTCAACCGAAAACGCACGCGACCGGCGTTGGACTTCGCAGGCTCGAACGCTCGTGCGGCGGGTCCGTCTGCAGGAATGATCACCCCTTGAAAGGGATGAGATCCAGCGGATACTCAGACAGCGTTTCCACGCCCGCGGGCGTGATCGCGAACGTGTTTTCAAGGCGGATTCCAGTGCGAAGGTCGTCGCTGTACGCCCCGGGTTCGCAGGAAAAAACGTCTCCGACTTCAAAGACCGCGTCCCGGTCCCGATTGATGTCCGGCGCCTCGTGGGGCCGCAGCCCCACGCCGTGGCCGCCGTGGTGGATCAATCCCGTGTCCGCCAGGTGCGGGTGTTCGCGAATGCGCGCGTCGATGGTCTTCCATAGTGCCGTTGCGCTTTTCCCCGGCCCCACCAGGCCCGGAATGTCGTTCAGAATTCCCGCGAGGTGCACATACACGGACATCTGCAGGTCCGTTGGCTGCCCGCACACGGCAAAGGTGCGCGCGAGGTCCGACCAGTACCCTCGATAGGTGGACTGCGCGTCAATGATGTAGAGTTCGCCCGCCTCAATCCTTCGATCTCTTGCCGTCCCGCCGATGACGCCCGCCTGATAGTCGCCCCCGTGGTACACCACCTCCCCCGCTGCTCCCATGGCCGCCTGCTGCGCCTCCGCCAGCACGTCCAGTTCGTTCACGCCGGGTTCCATCACTTCCTGCGCGCGCGTATAGGCGGCCAGATCGACCTGGATGCTCTTTCGCAGCAGCGCCAGTTCGTCGGCATCCTTCCGTTTGTGCATTTCCGCGAGCAGGTCGTCAATGGGCGTCCAGATATCCGGCGAAAGCCGGGCGTCCACCGTTTCCGCCAGCAGCCGTTCCAGGCCCTCCTCCTGCCAGCCCACGCGGGAAACCGGCCTCGCGCCGCTCAGTCGGGCCGCCACCGCACCGTTCAGCAGCCGGAGGGGGTCGGGATTCATGGTACTCATCACGTGCCATTCGTAGGTGATCCGGTCGTCCACCAGCGCCTCGCCCTCCACCGTATGTGCCGCCAGCCACGAACCGCCGTGCGTCTCGAAGAAAAGGAACGCCGGGAAGGTAAACGCCGGGAATGCCGACAACAGCAGGCCCGTCAGATAGTAGATTTCAACGGGGTCGGTAAGCACGACCGCGTCGATTCCCTCCGCATCGAGCTTCGCGCGCAGCCTGTGCTGCCGGTCCCTGCAGCCTTCGGGTGTCAACATCGAAAAGACTCCTTTCACAAGCCGGACGGTTTCTCTGTTCAGAAATCGGATTCCGTCGTATGATAACAGCGACGCAGGCGGCCAGTCAAGCGAATTGGCGGCCACATAAACAAAACCAGGTACGAAACACTGAAAGGAACGCTATGGCATCTTTTCGTGCCGGTGTGGTCGGCGCGGGGAGCATTTCCCGCAGACACATCAGCGCATGGCAGGCCCATCACGACGTGGATCTGACCTGCATCGCGGATATCAGCGGGGAGGCCGCGCACAGCCGAGCGGATGAATCCGGCATTCGAAGCCGGTATACCAGCTACCTGGATATGTTCAACGAGGAGCGTCCCGATATCGTCAGTATCTGCACCTGGATGAATACCCACGCCGAGATCGCCGTTGCCGCGGCGGAAGCCGGCATTGCCGGTATCCTGTGTGAAAAGCCGCTGGCCGGCAGCCTGGAGGAAGTGGACCTCATCCTGGATGCCGCGGAAAAACACGGAACCCGCGTCGCCGTGGGGCACCACCACCGCTTCCGCAGCGCGTGCGAGAAGGGCCGGGAACTCGTGCTCGGTGGGGCCATCGGGCAGCCCGTACTCTTTCACGGCAGCACGTCCGGCGGCCTGCTGAACAACGGCACCCACTTTGTCGACATCGCGCGTTTCCTGATGGACGATCCGGCGCCCGCGTGGGTGATTGGGCAGGCGGTACGCCGCACCGACCGGCACGAGCGTCACGACCCCATCGAAGACCTCTGCGCGGGTATCGTCGCCCTCGAAAACGGGGCCCGGATCGTCATTGAAAGCGATATGCCGGAACCCGCGCCACCGGACGGCGCGATGACGCTTCAGGGAACGGAGGGCACGCTCGTCGTCACGTCCAGAGGCGCACGGCTGCTCAATGAAAACGGATGGCGGGACGTTGATGCGGCAGACGAGACGGACGTCGGCGTCGCGCAGGCCGCCGAACTCGTGGACTGGATGGATGGAAGGGTGAGCGAGCACCGCAACGCCATCCGGAAGAACCGCACGGTGATTGAAATCCTGATGGGCCTCTACGAATCCGCGCGAATCCGCGACACGGTCACCTTTCCCCTCGCATCGGGGCCCTCGCCCCTGCATCGGATGATCGAGAGCGGCGACCTGCCGGTCACGGTCCCGGGAAAGTATGATATCCGGATAAGATGACTTGATCGATGTGGTTTTGAGGATGGCTTGAGCGGAGGGTTGTGCGATGGCGTCGAAACGAGGGAAGCCTGCGGTTACCGTCGGGCAGTCCGGGGCGGATATCGCCGGCGGCGACAACAGGGCGCTACAGGCCGCGGTGGACTACATCGCGGGTCTGGGCGGCGGGACCGTGGAAATCGGCCCCGGGACCTACACGATGCGGGACTCGCTTCACCTGAGAAATCATGTCACAATCCGGGGCTGCGGAAAGGAATCGGTCCTGCTGAAAGCCGACGCCGTGGAGAGTCCACTCGTCCTGGACGGCGACTATGGCGAAGAGCAGATCACCGTTGCCGACCCGTCTGGATTCGCGCCGGGTGCAGGCGTCAGCGTCACGGACGACGCCTCGGGCGGATTCCACACCGTCGTATGTACCTTGATCCGGGCGGATGGAAACACGTTCGGCGTGAACAATCCCATGTTGGGCGATTACCTCGTGTCACGTAACGCCCGGGCGGCCACCACGTTTCCGGTCATCAGCGGGTACGGCGTTCAAGGGGCCGCAATCGAAGACCTGACGATCGAGGGCAACAGGGAAAACAACCCGTATCTCAATGGTTGCAGAGGGGCGGGAATCTTCCTGTACCGCGGCCACGGGACGAGGATTGTCGGCTGCACGATCGAAGAATACAACGGCGACGGCATCAGCTTCCAGCAGAGCAACGGGGTGACCGTGGAGAACTGCGCATGCCATGGAAACACCCACCTTGGCCTGCATCCCGGCAGCGGCAGCGGCTCACCCGCGATCCGCAACTGCCGGTCGGTCGGGAACGGACGCATCGGCCTGTTCCTCTGCTGGAGGGTCAAAAACGGAATCTTTGAAAACAATCGCCTCAATGACAACGGCGAGACGGGAATCTCCATCGGCCACAAGGATACCGACAACACGTTCCTGAATAACGAGGCGAACGGGAATGGACGGGAAGGCGTGCTATTCCGCGACGAATCCGAGCCCATGGCCGGGCATCGGAATTTTTTCGAGAACAACCGGATCCTGGACAACGGGACCGGATCCGACGGCTGCGGCGTCCGCATCCTGGGGGAAACCCGCGATCTGACCTTCGTCAACAACAGCATCGGCAATTCGCCGAATGGCAAACAGCGTATCGGCGTCTTCATCGGATCAAAAGCGGACCGTATCGAACTCAGGGACAACGATTTATCTGGAAATCTTGATCGGGAAATCGAAGACCGCAGGGAAGGGGCACAACACCAAAAATCGGATCAGGATTAGCTGCGATTGACCCCGATTAAGAGCCGATTAGAAACCGGGAATAGACTTTAAGGGACTGATGATAGTGAGATGTTTTACGTGACGCGGAGCATTGACGGAACGGATACGCCATTTTTGCATAATTATGCCAAATTGGCATATACCGTTGTGGGTAATCGAACATAGCGGTCGGCCGGCAGTGCGATATGGCCCCAGGAACTCGCTCAGATCTGCCGATGTTCAATCCTCCTCGTCAACGAGACGTTATAGTTGTCTGGAAGGCCGTATGAATCGCGGTTCGTTTCGATCCAGACACGCAGAACCGCAATTATTGACTTCGTGAGGACAAGAATATGACAGCTCGAATGGCGGTCATCATCGCACTTGCGGCGATTGCTCCGGAGGTTTGGGCGGAGACGGAAAACCTTTCCAGGACAAAGGGTTCGATAGAAGAATTCAGAATCTACACGAAATGCCTGGGTGTCATTCTCGTGGTTGAGCACCTGTCCGACGACGCAGAGAAAATCGGACTCAGGCGGGAGGAGATAATTGCTGCAGTGGAATCCAGATTGCGCGCCGCCGGCCTGTATCAATCCGGTTATTTCGGGTTCCCTGAAGGATCCGTAGTCTTCTTCCCGCACTTATATGTGGATGTCAATGTGAAAGGAAACGCGTACAGCGTTCTCGTTGAATTGAAAAAGTGGGTTAACGAACCCCTTTCCGGGCAGCTGAACTTCGCGCAAACCTGGCGGATCGGGACGCTCGGGACCCAGGGCTCAGAGAACCCCTCCATCATGTCTGCCGTGCGCAGCCTGACGGATCAGTTTGTCGACGAGTGGAACAAGGTGAACAAGCCGGACGGGAAGTGCGTTGAGTAAGGCTGTCCGCTAAACCGGGGCAAGTCCAATATGTCTGCACGTCATTTTATTCTTCCTGCACGAATTCTTCAAGATTCGTCCGCACAACAACTGTCCCGGCGATAAAGTCGTGAACGGCTCGTCGTTTCTTATTTAAAAGCATTGTGACAAACTCAGCAAACCACCAAATTATCGCAACAATGGCCGTCCACATTTCCCACGCAGTTGCTGCAACATCTGACCATACATCCTGTCTGGTTATAAACTCACTGATCGAAGCCCCCATTATCAAATGACAGGACTCATATACAATTAGTGGAGTAATAATAATCAGAGGGATACTATCCCGGAGCAATGCATGTCTGAAAGTAATCGGTTCTTCAGTTTTATTATCGACGACTTTCACACGTGTGGCTTTCTTTCCTACTGTTTGCCCGAATCGGCCATGCATCCCAATTGTATAAGCCCACCAATAGTAGCCGCTCACCACATAAATAAAAACGAAGAGCCAGCGAATCATTGCCCAATCTGAAATATCGAGTGATAAATAATAATTGATGAAGGCAGTTATTGGCGCAAGTACGAAAGCATCAGTACAACTGGCCCACAATCGGGGCCAGAATGTACGATACTTCTGATCAGGAGAAGCCATATACTCCTTATAAAATCGCCAACTGAGAAACGGAACTATGAAAATTGATCCACCTATTATCAATCCGATAATAAGCAGCAACAGATAAACATATATCATACGCTGGGACCCCTTCCGCTTAAGCGGGTGCTACAGTCGATCGATGAACCTCAATGTGAAATAAATCAGGCGGCATTCTGTAGTGCGTTGCAGATTTTGCGGTATTGTTTTTCGGTGTGCTTGTTGCGTTGGAGACGCAGGGTAAGCCGCCCTTCGGGTCGGATAAGGTGTCCGGCGCGGTTGATGATCTGGAACCGTAGGGTGCGTATGGATTTGAGTGGCCACCTGCCTGCAGCAGGCAGGTCGGTTGGTATTTTTCAAGGTGCGATTGCGTTTTGTCAGTCCGGTTTCAATCTGGAAGTTGACCAGGAGGTTGTGCGCGAGAATGACGAACTGTTGCCAGGCGCTATTGGCGTCGTAATCGTGTGTGGGGATGGTATCGAAGCTGAGACCGGTCTTGAGTTCGCCGATGGCTTTTTCGTGCACGCCGCGGCCTGCCATGAAGCGCCAGAGCGCGCGCAACTTGAAGGGTAGATTGGTGGCCACCGCAGCGTATTCGCCTGCCTGCCGGCAGGCAGGAAGGTGCCGTCATCGGGGTCGAACAGGTCCAACTGGTAGTTCTTGCGGGTTTTATGGAAGACGCGTTTTCGAAAGATGGCAATGTTGAGGGTGCGTTCCCATTTTTTGACCGTCAGCGTTGACGTAAAGCCGTCGACGCCTTTCTCGATGTGCTGCCAGTTGCTGCATTGACGGATTTTGTGCTGTAAGTCCAGGCCTTTCCAAAAGGGCACCTTGATGGCATACGAGGCCTTGTTCTTGTCGAGCCTGTTGATCACATCTTTCTTGAAAAAGTCGCCATCCATGCGGAATCGCAGGGAGTAGGCGTGTCCCAAGCTCTCTTTGATCTGAGAAAACACATCCTTTATAAACTCGATGGAGGCACTGCCATCGTTGATGTTGCCGGGCCGGTTGTGGGCGCGGAGAAAATGACCACTGTCGGCCAGGTAGGCGGTAATCGGATAGTAACTGGGGACTTTGCGATGATGCGGATTATACCCGCGGCGGGCGCCGCCGACGCGTTTTCCGGTGCACAAGACGGTGCCGTCCACGTCGATCGTCAATTTCCGGGCGCGCAACACCTTGATCTTTTGAGCAACAACGTTGGCGTTGAGGGCTTTCAGGGCCTTCAAACCCTTGTCGGAAAACCGTCTCAGAAACGTGCTCATGCTGCGGGGCGTCGGTAGATCCGTCAGACCGCAGAACCGCTGCAGCAGGGGATCTCCTTTCAAGAAATCCAGATGTCGCAACCGACGGCCGCCTACCCACAGCAAACCCAACAGAACACGGGAAAGGCTCACCACACCGAAATCGCCGCCAAAGCACGCACTGCCCAGGTGACGGCGCAATTGCCTGTTCCAATCGATGGTTCGCAAATACCGCATCAACAACTCCAAACCCGCATACGAGGTGAGGCCTTCACCCGTGAATTCCATCTTCAAATCGTCGTTGACACGCGCGTGCAAATCCGCTTTCTTTCGTCTCACTGTACGTGGCCTTTCGTTTCGGGTGAATTGGGGGTTTCGTCGCTTCCCAATATACCAAAATGGAAGGCCTTTTCCTATTGAAAAATATAGACTTATCGCCATATTTGCTTCGTCTTCAATACACCGAAATTCATCAACATTATTTTCACATTGAGGTGAATTCTTGAATAGTCGAACATGGTCGGATTTGAAGGTGGTGAGTGGTGGAATCGTGGAGAATATTGGCCTGGTTGATAACCATTGGCGCCCCGCTTTTTTTCCTGTCTCTCCTGGCGATTCCTCCGATTACCTGGTGGGTCTATAAGCGTTCTTCCGTTTCCTTAGAGCAGCGATATAAGACCTTCTGGGCCAGGCTTTGGGCGAGTTGGACTGATGGACTGGTCTTGATGCCAGCAGCTCTACTCTTCGCGTACTTACTGGACCCCAAAACTTCATTGTGGGAGACCGTACGCTGGCTGGCGGTTATTGTCTTTGTAGCGGATAATACCTATTCCTGGTTCTATTCGATATTTATGCATGGTCGATGGGGCCAGACCATTGGGAAAATGGTCACACGGGTAAAGGTTGTCGATGCAACAACCGAGGAACCGATTACCTACAGAAAAGCCTTCCTTCGCGACGCTGTCCCAATTCTGCTCGTATTTCCATTGCATGCCCATTCGCTCTATCAGTTGATAACTGGCGCCGAATATCAAGGGTTTCAGTCAGATCTGGATCTGAGTGCGCAAGCTGGCGGCAGTGTCTGGACAGCATTTATTGTCTGGATCTGGTGGTTCGCCGAGATTGTAACGATGCTCACGAATGATAAGCGGCGAGCTTTGCATGATTTTATTGCGGGGACGGTTGTGGTAAGGACGAATATTGAGGAACCAATGGAGGACGAATCAGGTGCCTGAACACCAATACGCAACCGGATACACACCAATTGTAACCAGGTGGCCTGATTAACCCGATCCTGCAGTGGACGCAGATTGACGATCATTGACAGATTGCGCCAGCCCTCCCGTTCGCCAGGATGCCCTGCCCGCCCTGCTGATTTATCCGACCGTGGACTTCCGCATTGTTATTGGAAGTGTCTTCAAGCATACGAGGTCCATCATGCAATCGTACGATTGGCTGAATACGCTTCTGTGGTTGATTCTGGTGCTCTGGGTACTCATAAACGCTAATCTACGTAAGAATAATGTTGTCGGGTGGACTGCGCTAGCGCTTCTGACCGGCCCTTTCGTGATGCCGTTCTACCTGGCCCATCGGAACTTACGTCGGGAAGAAGTACGCAAAGGTGGAAGGGCCTGGAATGTATTGCGCAACTGGGTTGTGCTTTGGGTAGTATTGATGAGCTATTGGTTTTTTATCGCTCCGATCAGAATTACTCACACGTCGCACGACGTCTGGGACGTACATTTCGGACTGATAAACGCGAGCTCTTCGGTAATAGAAATGGCCGTGATTTTCGGTTTATGTGCATGGGCCGCCATTTGGATTATTGCTATCGTTTCTAAAAGGAAAGACGCTATTGAAAAAGGACCAACAGGTAGATTAAAGGAAACAGAATTATGATTATCGGGAGGTCTCTTGGACCTGGCTGTCGATCCAGCTCCAAAACTGGACAAGGGCAGTAGAGTAGAGAACTTGCCAGCCGGTAGTATTGCGTCTCACCGGAGACACAATAGACAAACCTACCCAGGATATCGTTACTGAAATCATTACAGGAGCAATGAATATATAATGAGTTTCCGATTTTTCTACATCGCCTGTCTCCTTTCCCTGTCGCTCTCCTGCTCCAAGACCCAGGACCCGATCTCCAACGATACGATAAGAGTCGGCTTCCTGGTCTCGGGCGATCGGTCCTCGTATGCAGACGCGGCCCAGTTGGCTGTAGACGAGATTAACACGAACGGTGGGCTGCTCGACAGGACAGTCGAACTGGTAACACGAATCAATATCGAGGAGGCGTCCGCAGCGGTCCAGGCCGCTGAGCAGATGATCCAGGATGATGGGGTCTTCGCGATTCTCGGCCCCAACCGTTCAACCCACGCGGTTCAAGTGGGGCCGGTTGCTCAGCGGGCACAGATCCCGATGATCACGACCTCAGCCACGAACCCGAACGTGACGCGGGCGGGTGACTTCGTATTCATGGCAGCTTTTACCGATCAATTCCAGGGCGCTGTTCTCGCCCGTTTTGCGCGGGAAGATCTGGGTAAGTCCGTGGCGGCGGCCCTGACTCTGGAGGGTGACGTCTATACTGAAGGTATTTCGATGTTCTTCGTTTCCCATTTCACGGAGTTGGGCGGGACGGTCATCGCAAACGAGGTTTATTCTGCCGGCGATACCACCTTTACAGAACAGCTCAGGCGGATCTCCGATGCGGAACCGGATGTGTTCTTCATTTCGGGACTGGTCTCGGATATGACCTATGTGGTTCGAGAAACAGCGTCTTTCCCTGTACCGAATGCCCAGGGCGCACCGGTGACCCTCCTGGGCGCTGATGCGTGGGACAATCCATTGTTCTTGGATGAAGTGACAGCAGAGGTCGAAGGGAGTTACTTTAGCGGACACTTTTCCGCGGAGTCAACGGAACCCGGTGCGAGGATGTTTGTAGAGGCGTACGCGGCCGCATACCAACGCACCCCCAGCGGTGGGGATGCGGTCAGCTATGACGCTGTACGGGTGCTCTCCGAGGCGGTAGAACGGGCTGGAAGTCTGGAGGGAGAGGCAATTCGGGACCAGCTGGCGGCAACGCGAAATTACCGGGGAGCGACTCAGATCGCGCGGTACAATGAAGACCGGCATCCGACCAAGAGTGCGGTGATATTGACGACTCGTGATGGGGAGAGAAGGTTATTCAAGGAGGTTGGGGCGGATTGAAGGTGTAGAGAGAAACCGGGAGAAGGCGCTTGCGTAACGCAACAAGGCCCTTGGGCTATTACTCGATTGCTTCAAATTGCCACGGGCTCGCCTACGAGGTGCCATTCTCTACAAAATCGGTACACAAACTTATCTCGTGCTCTCCTCTCCGCCCAGGATACAACGTTAATCTCGGAGGGGGAGCTGTCTCACTCTAAATTGGCACGTAGGTTTGTGGCGAAATCGCTCAAGATTCAAACGGACATAGGAGAAATCACTATCTCTTCACGAAATAAGAGATTTCGCAAAGCAGATAGGACTAGGGCATCGGATTCTGATATAAAAACATCCAATAACAAGCTGAGTTCCGATTCTTCTATATGTCGAATAAGGTTCGGACGATACCGATAAATTGAATCCAAACTAAACGAGAGTAAAAGTGCTGCGCTCAGTGTAGGTATCAATGGCTTATGCTTCATACCTCGCCAATAATTCGTGATATTTAAATTACCCCCAGCAACCGGTGTGGTCAAATGTCCACCATAATTCACTAATTGGAAACAATTTTCGGCATGAATCTTCAGGAATCTGCCGAAGCTATTTCCATTGCGGAATTCGATCGCGACAATTTCAGCATTACTGCTGACAATGGAGGCATGTAATTTCGCCATTTTAGCATTCCATGTTGAAACCCCCGCCGCTTTTGCAGCAGCCATGGCCTCATCTGCTTTCTTCGTTAGAACGGTGGCGGAACGTTTTGAATTAGCGACGAAGTGAGAGAATATATGTAGCGACATACATGACTAAATGCAAGGAAATGTGTAAGCGTGTCAAAACTATGTTTAGCAGCTATAGTAGATATTACGTTAAGTGTGGTGGGACAGGTAATAATTACCACACTCACATTGAGTATGATCCTAACAAAGGAAAAAGTAAAATGAAAACTTGGGTAGCGTCATTTGTGCTTTGGCCTGTGGTGATATTTGCTCAGGAACCGACTTTCGTCGTTTCTCGCAAATCACAGGAACAAATAAGAGGCATGACCTTTAGAGATGTGGGTCATACCTATTCTGTTAATCCCAATGAAGTAATAAATAGTGCATTCATTGCGGATTTTAAAGGTCTTGGCCAAAAGGGAATGTGGTTAAAAATAACCGAGACGTTAGATTATATCAGTCGTCTCGCTTTTTATGATCCACAGTCACAACAGGAATTATTCACGGTGGCGTTGAAGGGTGCTGTATCTATATATCAAGGTGATTTTGATGGTAATGGCGTCTCAGAAGTTGCGGCTATTAGATCGAGGATTCGTAGACCAGCTACCTTGGAAGATCCAGCTATTAAGATTTTCCAAGTAGTTGATAATCGGTTATTTCAATCTGACTATACTGAATTTTTCGGGCTGTGGAGTAGCGTGGGGAATATAACGGGTGATACAAAAGATGAGATACTTTTGTTTCATTATCCCAAGCCTGAGACTTATAATGATGGTCCTGTAGACATATTGGCTCTTTCTTGGAACGGTTACAGGTTTGAACAGATTGCCAGTGTTTCTTTACCAAGAATGAGTTTAGATGTAGAAATCGTTGATTTGGATAATGATGGACAAGAAGAAATTGTTCTTTTGCAAGTTATTTGGCAAGACAATCAGGAAATCGGGCCAGTGAAATTGTCAGTCTATTCCTACAAAGGTAATCCTGAATTAACCTTGTTGGATGAAATAGAACTGTCAGTGGATTTAGGTGATGAAATAGGCATGGGGCTCTGGACACAGCCCTTGGCAGAAGGAGGACACCGTATTTTAGTCCCTATTCCGGAGCCATGGTTCTTAGATCAGGAGCATCGTAAGGGTGTGCTGGAATATCGAGGTTATCGTTTAATTGCGAATCGTTTAGTCAGAGAACCAGAACTATTGGATTTTGAATGGGAGTACTACCATGATATACCTGCTTCATTTTCTACTACAACACCACAAATCGTCGATGGGTACTTACAGATCCGCGACAGTAAACGTCTCGAACTCATAAAGGAACTTCCTCCGGCGTTGCCGAAGCGATAAAGCTGAGCCTGTTCGCACAGAGATATGTTTATTTTAAGGAGGCTCCACATGACCTGGGTAGATATTGCCACAATAGCGAATCCTGATTCTGCTTAGTATGGTGGCACACCAGGCGAATACTCTTGTGACGGGATCGGTCACTATTGATGTTTATGTCGGAGGGAAGGTCACACTCGAGACGAATGCAATAGCCTATGTGCTTATAGCCTGGTATCTGGCCGAAGCTCACGAATCGCCGACGCCGCGCCATTCACGACTTTATCGCTGATACAATAGTTATCCAGACAAATACTGAAACAGCGGTTGCGGAGGAATAAGGCAGCCTATTCTCGTTTGGAGGTTGGTTATGGACTTCGGCAGTACGATGGATTGGTTCACTTTTGTGATGGCGTTAGGTTGGATCGCACTCATCATCATCGGGAGATATTTTATCTCTGGTTGGCGAATCGACTTGTTCGTGCGGTAGAAGATTTGCTGGTTGTATTGAAGGGAAAATTCGGATCAGGACCGAAGTTGGAGGAGGAAATCGCGGCTGTGCGGCGAGGAGAGCGGCCGAGAACGTGAAATCCGTTGGGATGCGGTGATGTAGGACGATTGCCACGCCATTCTTGATTTGTGTATTTGTGCCTACGATTGGATGCGCATGCGTCCGGCAGCTTGGGCATTGTGGCCAGGCTGGCCGTGACGTCGTTCATTGGCCCCCATCGTCAGGGGCTCAGCTTCCCGCCTCCCCCTCCCCTACCAAATCCACCCCGAATTCCGCGCCGATTTCGCAGACCGTCTCCCACGTCCGGTCGTCCACCTCAATGCCTTCTTCTTGCCGGATGCGCGCGGTCCGGAACTCCGGTTCGCCCGGGGCCAGGATTTCATCGAATCCCTCCGCGAGGCGGCTGGATTTCACGTGGCGCATCAGGCCTTCCACTTCGTCGTAGAACGTCTCCATGTCCGTGAAGTGTTCGATATCGTACGCGTTAATCAACACGCCGTTGCTGATCATCTCCCGGTCCCCCGCCGCGCAGCCCTGGCCGCTGAGCGCCCCGCCCAATAGCTCGACCATGATGCTCAGCCCGTATCCCTTGTGTCCCGCGCCTCCCCCCAGCGGCAGAATGGCCCCCGGTGGATCGTCCTTGAAATCGTTCGGCTCCGTGGTGGGCGCCCCGTTCCCGTCGATCAGCCATCCTTCCGGCACCTTGACGCCCTGGTTGATCGCCAGCCGGATCTTGCCTTCGGCGACGATTGACGTGGTCATATCCACGAGGATCGGATCCGCGTCCCGGCGCGGGGCCGCAAACGCGATCGGGTTCGTACTCAACCGGCCGTCAATGCCGCCAAACGGCGCGATCTGATAGCCCAGCCGCCCGGCGTTCACGAAAATCTGCCCGATCATCCCCTCGCTCGCGACCATCAGCGGATACGCGCCCACCCGCCCGATATGGCTGGTATTTCGCAGTACGACGGTCGCAACACCGCTCCGGCGGGCCTTCTCCATCGCCATCCGGGTCGCGAACGTCGCGCCGACCTGACCCATGGCGCCGCCGCCGTCCACAACGGCCGTACATGCGCGCTCGGAGATCACCTCGGGAGACGCATCCGGGCTGAAACGGCCGTCCTGTATCGCTTTCGCGTACTCGTAGAAGCGGATCGCGCCGTGAGAGTCGTGCCCGAACAGGTTGGAGTCCACCAGGTGGTCCACCACCGTCCGCGCGTCCTCGTCGCGGCACCCCGCCGCGCGAAACAACCGATACCCCACACCGCGCAACACGTCGGGCTCGAATCTGGGCACATCAACTCCTTCCGTCAATGTCGTTTACGATGAACACATACTCCTTGCCCCGTTACGCACTTCACGAACTCCCCAGTTGTTTTTTTGAGGGATGCAATGGGAAAATCTCGCCATTTCAACATCGTGCCCAATTACAAACTGATCGCAGGGAGGAACAACCATGCGCCGTCGTCTTATCACAGGATCTTGAACGTTCACCGGGGCACGAACTCTCTACCCCCGATGTTCGGCACTGACGTCTTTAAATATTTCGGCGTATCGGCAACTTGACCTGGCGATTTCCTTGATTTGTTCATCGCTGGTGGCGCCGGTATCTAACTTGCCTATCAGCTCGACGAAAATTCGTTCACGCAGGGTCGCCCCTGCTCGCGCGTAATCTAAAGGCATTTTACGCCTCCTGGTAAGTATGGGTTTAGCCTTAAATCGACAAAAGCCGCAACGCGGCGGCGCGACAACACCTTCCGATTCGGGCCGAAGTGGTCGAACGGAAGAATATTTATTCCGTTCACGTCCAGTGACCTGAAGGATCCTGGAAGTCCGACGTCAAATCGCCTTTGTCCATTGGCAGATACCGGAATTGACGTCCCCGAAAAACCACGAATCAAGAGTAACTGTGACCACGCCAATTTTACCCTGTAGGCGCAATGGAAAAAGAGGGAATTCGACGAGTGGCTGGAAAGGCGGCAGGGGGAAAGGCGGGAATCTATTCAGAGGCGTCTAATCTGGCTTCGTTCTTGGCGATACGCTCGCCAAAGGAGTCCAGGCGCTTCTCGACTCTCTCGAAGCGGTTGTTCATTGTGTCTTCAAGCCTGTCTATGCGTTGGGTAAGTCTGTTTTCAAGGTTGTTTATCCGATGAGTGAGTCTGTTTTCGAGGCTGGAGGTAAGTGTCCACATCGCGCCTATTAAAACGAACAGGAAGGTAACCATTCGTAAGTTTTCAGCGTTGAAAAAAGATTTCGCGTTCATAGCCATACCTCTCCAGTGCAGGTATTTCCGGAAAAGTACGTGGATATGCCTGACCTGTCAAGCACAAAGTACGGCAAGGCCGGCACGCGAATTCCGGGCTCGATTCGGTCGCAGGTAGGCATCAACCTCCTGACGCCGCCTGATATGCCTGCACCTGCGCATCGCTCGCCTGTTTTCTGTATTGCGCGGCCGTCATTCCGTGTTCGGACATGCGGAGTTGGAAATACTGGCGACCGATGCCGCTGTTTCTGGCTGCCCGCGATACGTTTCCGTCGGCTCGAAGAAGCGCCCGGTGCAGATACTCCTCTGTGAAACGCTCCATGCACACCCTGCGCGCGTCCTTGTACGGCAGGCTGTAGATGCCGCGGTCCGGTCTTATCTCAGCGTCCTGGACTTCGTACGGCAGGTCGTCCGGCGTGATCACGTCTCCGTCGGTCAGCGCCAACGCGCCCGCGATGGTGTGCGCGAGTTCCCGGATATTCCCGGGCCAGTCATAGCCTTCCAGCAGGGCACGGGTTTCGGAGTTGATCCGGCATGCGGCTCTTCCGGCGCCGCCGTATCGATCCAGAAAATGTGCGGCCAGAATGGGAATGTCGCTTCGACGTTCGCGCAGCGCCGGCAGATGGAGATGAATCACCCGAAGGCGGTAATACAGGTCGTTTCGAAAACGTCCCGCCTCAACCCCCTGCTTCAGGTCCCGGTTCGTCGCCGCGACCACGCGGATCCGCGCCCGTTTCCATCGGTGGTCCCCGACCGTCCTGTATTCACCTTCCTGGATCAGGCGAAGCAGTTGCCGCTGCAGGGGCTCATCGAGTTCCCCCACTTCATCGAAAAAAAGCGTCCCGCCGCGTGCGACGCCCACCAGCCCAGGTCGGGACTCCGTGGCGCCGGTGAACGCCCCCCTGACATGCCCGAACAGTTCGCTCCGCCCCATTTCCTTCGCCAGAATGCCGCAGTCCACAACCACGAACGGCGCGCCGGCGCGGGGACTGCGATCGTGCACTTCGCGGGCGATGAGTTCCTTCCCGGTCCCGGACTCGCCGGTGACCAGCACGGGAAGTTCGCTCTCTCCCGCCCGGCGCGCAAGTCTTCGCACCGCGCCGAATGCGGGATGAGCGCCCACCATGGAGTCGTGCCTGCAACGGGAACTCTCAAACATGCTTGGACACAGGGGCCGCCCGCCAGGTCGCAGGACGGCAAGCTGGATTCAAATTGCGGTATGCCGGAGATACGCGGATCTGCGGTACAAGCGTTTCATCTTGCAAACATCGTACCCAAAAAAAGGAAAAGCGTCCCGATTCATCGCAGGCGCTTTCAATACAACGGTTTAGGTTTGCAATCGCCAGACGAATCCGATCTCCAGTCATCCCTCCGGGTGCCAACACACGTAGACGCCGATTTTGCCAAACAAAACGACATCTGCGCGAACACGCGTAACCTGTTGATACCAATAAGCATATCGACTGTCAACGTGAGTTGACGAAAAGTTCCGGTCGTGCCCGCCCGTCAACAGTTGTTACCGCGCGCCCCTGAGGCCGTGCCGATCCAGCTTTTTGTACAACCCGGAACGCGTCAGCCCCAACTCCAGAGCCGTTCGGGAGATGTTCCCTTTGTTCTTTTCGATCACCTCGGATAGAAAGCGCTTTTCAACCGACTGAATAAAGGCTTTCAATGTACCTGCCGGTCCCTGTCCGCTACCCGTTTCTTGACGTATGCGTTCAGAAAGCAATTCAACGTCGATAACCCCGCCATTTTCCAACAGGGCCACCGCTCGGCGTATCTCGTTATCCAACTGGCGCACGTTACCGGGCCAGTCGAATCTCAATAGGACCTTCACCGCCCCCTCCGTGAAACCTGTCACGGTTTTCCCGGCGTCGCGGGCGGCGATTCGCAGCAAGTGTCCGGCCAAGAGCGGGATGTCGTCTTTCCTGTCCTTAAGTGGCGGCATCTCGACTGTCAACACCTGAAGTCGGTAGAACAGGTCTTTGCGAAACGCCCCGGCGGTTACCGCCGCTTCCAGATCCGCGTTCGTCGCCGCGATGACGCGGACACTGACCCGCCGCGGAGCGTTCTCACCCACCCGCCGGACCTCTCCGTCCTGCAGAACCCGGAGCAGGCTGGCCTGGACTTCGGGCGCGGCGTCCGCAATCTCGTCGAGAAAGACCGTGCCGCCTTGCGCGGACTCAAACAGCCCGGCACGGTCCGACGTGGCGCCCGTAAACGATCCCTTCCTGTGACCGAATAACTCGCTATGGAGCAACCCACCGGACAGCGCCGCGCAATTCTGCGATAGAAACACACGGTCACTGACGGCGCTGTTGTCGTGAATCGCGCGGGCCGCGAGTTCCTTGCCTGTACCCGTCTCTCCCTGTATAAGCACCGTCACGTCCGTGCGGGCCGCGCGGTCGATCAGCCGATAGACCGTCTGCATCGCGCGACTGGCGCCAACCATACCGCCCAATCCCTGCCTTCCGGCCGGGTCGCGCTCCCGATACAACGTCCCCTCCTCCAATCTGCTTCGCATCCGGGCCTGAACCATGCCCGCGGACAGAAGGCCGACCAGTGCGATCAGAAACCTGCGGTCCGCTTCGGAAACGCCGGCACGGGTACCGCGAAGATCCAGATACAATGCCCCTGGAGAACCTGACTCCGTCTGGGTCAGCGGTATACATGCCACCGGGCGTTGGTCGAAGTCAAATACGCGCTGCCGTTTCCGGAACCGCATATCCGTCTCGGCTTTTGCGCCAAAAACCGGTTTTTTGTTCTCGATCACCCGTCGCGCCACGTCCCGGACAACGTCCGTCGGCGCGGGCTTTTTGCCATCGCGAGACCGCACCGCTTCGATACCCAACGCTCCCGACGCGGCATCTTTCACCACAACGGCGGCCGTGTCCGCCCCCAAGGCCTCCAGACATACGTCCAGTGTCCTGTTCATCAGTGAAGCCAAATCGAGGCCCCGACCCAGATCCGCAGCAAGGTTGGAGACCGCCACAATCCTGTCGAGGGCCGGTCGACGCGCCGGTGAAACCCCGGTTTCAGATCGATCTCTCAGCCTGGCCAACCTGGCAAGGAGATTCGACGCCTGACGAACATAGTGGGGTGTCTGCAGGTCCGCTGCCTTGCGCGCTGCCGACTCGAGCCGCATCCGCGCCATATCCGAATTGCCGTGGTCAAGATAGTACCGGCCGGCCGCCAGCAGCGAGCGGCACCATTCAAATCGCTGGCTTGAGCAGTCGCCCGCGACGGACCGCTCGAACGCCTCTTCGGCCTCACCATGGCGATTCGCGGCCGCCATCGCGACCCCGATCCCGCGCCAGGTCACCGTAGGAGTTTCGCCGGCCATCCGGGTGCCGGCGCGGGCGCTGTCCGCCCATCTCACCGCCTCGTCGGGGCTCCCCAGTGCCGAGCATGCCTCCGCCATCAGGCCGAACGCCCAGTAGAGCTGATGCGCGTCCTTAACATGCGACAAAATCTCAACGGCCTTTCTTCCATATACCAAAGCGGCCTTCGCGTCGTTCTTCTCCAGTGAGATCGAACCGAGGTAAAACTGGCTCACGCCCTCTGTCACGGTTCGTCTCCAGTCACCGTCGGACGCCAGCTGTGCGCGGAAGAATTCTTCAGCACGTTTGAAATCTCCGGTTTGAAATGCGGTCGTGCCGGTCAGATGCAAATCGCCGATCGGGCCGACCCGGCTAACTGCTTCTTCCGACCGAACCAGAGCGGATTGGAACCCCGTATGAGCATCTCCAAGACGATCGTCCAAATGGGCAATACAAGCCGTGAAATAGCTGGCTTTCGACCTGCTCGCTGCGTCATCGGCTCTCTCGAAATGTTCGGATATGCGGCCCAGTTCCATCCTGGCTTTCTCCCGCCGTTCCATTCGCACATAAAGATCGGCCAGCCACCCCCTCGCATCCATTTCTTTCTGTGGAAGCCCGAGCCTTCGGTAGATTGCAATCGCATCCAGAAACGCCCGTTCGGCGGCGGCGTACAACCGGGAACGGGCGTTGAGAATACCGAACTGGCACAGAACCATCGCCTTCTCGTCGGGGGCGTCGTCTGTAATCAGCGACCACGCATCCTGGGCTTTCTCCCTGGCCTCCTCGACATAGCCCTTTGAGGACAGCGCGTTGGAATAATCGCACAGGAACCTTATCGCGGATCTGACGCTATCGGCAGGCACAGCATCCGCATCATCAATCCTGAAACACGGCTTCGATACGCCCTCAAACATAATTTATGCGCGGTCTACGGATGAGTTAGCCACCCGGCTCAATTGCGTTTCACGCGAGAAGCCGGGACATTGTCTACAATCGAATGATTACAGCTCTACAAAAAACAGGCCGGATTGAACCGGTTACGTTCTTTCCTGCTATTGCAAACCGAGTGGTTCACCCGGAATCCTCTTGCCCCACCAACAACTCCAGCGGATGGATGACGTCGATGCCCGTGCCCTCGCGCAGGTGGATGGCGCACACGCTGCTTTCGGTGACGATGGTATCCACCTTCGCTTCCTGGAACGCCTGAAACAGCGGTTCTCCCACGGCCTGCGAGAGCTCGTATCCGAGCATTCCCTTTTTCATCCCGAACGTTCCCGCCATGCCGCAGCAGGTGCCTGTCTCAACCAGCTCGACCTCGGCGCCGCGCCGCCTCAGATAGTCCATCGCCTGGCGGCCCCCATCGAGCGGCCGCTGGTGGCACGAGACGTGGAATCCGAACCGCCGGCCCTCATATTCAGCCGAAGGGGGCCCGCCTCCGGCGCGCGACTCGAGCATTTCGAGATACGCGAACAGCTCGTGCGTGCGTTCCGATACGGCTTTCGCATCCGCAAGACCGTATAGCAGCTTGGGATAGGATATTTTCAGACAGTACGCGGCCGTTGGCTCCGTGGCGACGATATCGTAGCCCGACTCGACGTAGGGCGCCATGAGGCGCACGTTCTCCTCGGCCAGCTTCTTCGCCCGCTTGAGGTCTCCGTAGCCGATGTACGGGTATCCGCTGCCGCGCTGCCTGGGCAGAACGACCTCGCATCCCAGCGCTTCCAGCGCTTCTACGGCCGCCCGGCCCAGTTCCGGCGCATTGTAATTCGCGAAAAGGTCGGCAAAGAATACCACCCGGCCCGCCGGTTCCGCCATCCGAGGCGCTGCGCCCCTCCTCCTGAACCATTTCGCCAGCGTCTGTCGCCTGAACGGGGGCAACGCCCGTCGCCGGTCGATGCCCGTAAACGCCTCCATCGCCCACCGGAACGCGCGGTTCCTCATCATCCAGTTGGAGACGGGCGCCGTGGCGCAACCGAACTTCGCCATCCCCTCCGCGGCCATGAGAACCCGGTTGACCCGGGGGTGTCCGTTTTCCTCGCCGTCGCGGTCCTTCACGCCGGCAATCATCATGGGAATATCGATTCCGGCGGGACAGATCTCCTTGCAGAGCCCGCATGAGACACAAAGCGGCGCGAATTCGGCGGCCTTGTCCAGTCCGTGGACCTCCGACGTCCAGGGGATCCCGATCGGTCCCGGATAGATATAGCCAAATGTGTGCCCGCCGACCACTCCGTAGGTCGGACAGATATTCATGCAGGCGCCGCAGCGGATACAATTCAGCGCGTCCTTGAACAGGGGATCCTCACGCATCCGGCTGCGTCCGTTGTCCAGGATGATGATATGCGATTCCCGCGGTCCACGTCCGTTCCCCGTTCCCAGAGGAGACCGCCCCCCCATCATCGTCACGTACGTCGTCAGATGCTGCCCCACGGCGCTGATGGGATGCGCAAGCATCATCTGCAGTGCATCCTCAACCGTATCCACGATCTTTTCACACCCCATGATGCAGATATGGACGTCGGGTATGCTCGAAACCAGGCGCGCGTTGCCTTCATTCGTCTCGATTACGATCGCACCGGTCTCCGCGACCCCCACATTGGCCCCCGTCATCCCGATATCCGCGTTCAGAAAAATCGGCCGCAGGTACTTGCGCACGATTCGCATGATGGCGTCCACGTCATTCGGCACGTCCTCCTGCGTCACCTCCCGGAATATTTCCGCGACTTCCACCGCCGTTTTATGCACCGCGGGGAAGACCAGGTGAAAGGGTTTTTCCTTCACTTTCTGGATGATCAGTTCACCCAGGTCCGTCTCGATCACGTCCACCCCCGCCGCTTCCAGAGGATGGTTCACCTCGATTTCCTCGCTTGTGAGAGACTTGGACTTGGCCACGGTCCTGGCCCCGCGCTTATTCACGATGTCCAGAATGTATGCAATCGCGGCGGGGCCGTCGTTCGCCCTGAAAACCTCCGCGCCGCGCTGCCGCACCTTTCGCGCAAACCTGTCCACAAGTTCGTCCTGCTGGTCCAGACACCGGACCTTGACGGAACGAACCGCGTTCCGGAACCCCTCGCCTCCCGGCAGCGCGCCGACGGCTTTATGCCGGCTGTCGCGGCCGCGTTTCATGGCGCGGTAAAGCGCCGTCCGGCTGGACCGCGCTTCCAGCGCACGATCGATTTTCTCTTCCAGTTGCTGGCACCGACCCTTCAGCATCGTCCGCTTCCTTTGCACTAAGACCGTCTGTATCGAATTAGAACCACAGACAGTATCCTATACGTCCAGAATCACCGCGTGAGCCATCTCCGGGCCATGGACACCCAGCGTGAGCCGCATCTCGATATCGGCCGTCCGGCTCGGGCCCGATATAAACGTCACGGTGGCATTCTCCGGCTGATCTGTCATAAACTCCCGGATCCGGGGTCCGGCGTCCATCAACGTCTCCTTAATCTCCTCGGCCCGAACGACGCCCAGATGCGCCCTTGGCAGCGTGGAAACGAGTCGGGTCGCGTCGTTTGTCGCGAATTCGACGAGCGCGCCCGCGTCGGCCACGGCAAACTCCGCCCAGGACACCCCGACATCCGCGGCGTCGATGGCGCCCGGCAGCGTTGAACCGTCGTAGGGCGGCCTCAACAGCTCGACCCCCGCATCGGCGCACCGCGACGCCAGTTCCCGCATCAGCGCGTCCGGAAGCTCCGCCGCGGCCAGCCGGGTTCCCCCGGACTCGCGAACGACCGAGAGCACCGCCGCCGCCGCCGCCGCCATGCTGTCGGCTATGTGTACGCGTCCGGAGAGCGTTTCGTACTTTGATACAAACCTCTCGATGACATCGGCCGACATCATCCTCCCCTTTCAATGATAACCCGACACCATCCGTTTCGGGCGCCAACAAGGTAAGCGCAAAACGGTCCCGGGTCAACCGTCACCCGGACGGACTGTGCTTCCGAACCGGTCCGTTTTCGTTTGTCGCCGTTGCACGGGAATCGTATATTCGTCGGCCCCGGATCGAGGCCGATTCAGCGTCTCGTCAGACCGGGTTCTTTCCGATCTTTTCCCGGCGATGCTGTCGCGCGTTCCCGTCGATTTCCCGGGGCTCCCCGCTGCTGCTTTTTTGACGTACGCGTCAACCCACGGAGCATTTCAATGGTGAAGCCCATTCGCATTCTGCACATCGGCCTGGGGCCGCTCGGACAGATGCTGGGACCGTACCTGGCGGAGAAGGATCACCTGAAACTGGTCGGCGCCATCGACATCGATCCGGAAAAGGCCGGCCGCGACCTGGGAACCCTGTATGGCCTCGAGCGGCCGCTGGACGTCGCTGTGGCGTCAGAACCGGACGCACGGACGATGAACGGTCCGGACGTCGCCGTCGTCACGACGGTGTCCGAACTTCGCTCGCTGTTCCCCACGCTTGAACGGATGATTTACGCTGGCCTGAACGTCGTCTCCACATGCGAGGAACTGGCGTATCCCTGGATTGCGGAACCGGAACTCGCACGTCGTATCGACGATATTGCGAAGGCCAACCGTGTATCCGTACTGGGCACCGGTGTGAACCCGGGGTTCCTGATGGACTTTCTGCCGACCGCGGCCACAGCCGTCTGCCGGAACGTGAAATCCATCCGGATCGAACGCATCCAGGATGCCTCCCAACGGCGTCTGCCCTTCCGCCGGAAGATCGGCGCCGGACTCTCCGTACACGCGTTTGAGAAACGGGTCCACAAACGTCAGATCCGCCACGTGGGTCTGGCGCAATCCATGCATATGGTCGCATCCGGACTCGGCTGGCGGCTGGACAGGACCGAGGATATCGTGGAACCGGTGATCGCGCGAACGGAGGTGCGCGGGAAGGACTGGTCCGTTCCGGCCGGAAGGGCCACGGGCGTCAACCAGACGGGCAGGGGATACGTGGACAACCGGGAGGTGCTCACGCTCGTTTTTCGCGCAG
The DNA here is from genome assembly GCA_965203805.1 of Candidatus Latescibacterota bacterium. Lineage (GTDB taxonomy): Bacteria > Latescibacterota > UBA2968 > UBA2968 > JAAXHE01. Next base: position 1,193,777 of record OZ241917.1, read on the forward strand.
CCGTGGGCGAAACGCGCCCCAGAGACCGCATCCGCGTCTTCGGTATTCCGGAAATCGATCTCACCGTCGCCGGCGGCATCAACGGAGACGTCGCCACCTGTTCCATCGTCGCCAATGCGATTCCGGCTGTCCACCGTGCGCCGCCCGGCCTGCGCACCATGGTCGACATCCCCCCCATATCGGCAGTCCAGCGTGGTGCCCCCACGGGAGGATTCCCGCATCCCGCACAGCCCGATACTCCGCCTGACTCCCACCTCGACGCCGCCCCGCACGCGCCCCCCGGGCGTACGCCGGAATCCACATAACTGTTGCAAAATATACACATCTGTGTTATTCTTTCACAGGCCCAGGCGATGCGCCGGATCTGGTTCCGGGCGCAAACACCTGTTTTTGCGTCCAATTCGTGATCAACGAGATACGGTCATCCTGGTACGGTTTTTGCGCACTCCGATTAACCTCCTTGCACGTGGTCGGCGGAAACCCGTGGAGGTTAGCGCCCTGCCTCAAAGCGTTCTCACCATTCGGCCGAATCCCGGCACAGTGTTCAGGCCACCGAACACCGGCGCGCTGTGGCGCACAATTGTCCTGCTTTCCCTGCTCTTTGCCTGGACGGACGCCTCGCGGTTGTGCGCTCAGGATGCCACCGGATACGTGGTGGAACGCATCGAGGTTCGCGGCAATCGCAAGACAAAAGCCGATATCATCCTTCGTTCCCTGCCAATCCACGCGGGTGATCGGCTCACGCCCGGCCGACTGGATGCCAGCCGCGAATCACTCTACCGCACGCGCCTTTTCCGAACGGTGCACGTCGCGCCAAAACCCGGCACCGAACAGGGCAAGGCCGTGCTGGTGGTCTACGTCGACGAAAAACGGTTCGGCGACGCCGGTGTCAGCTTCGAATACACCGAACTGGACGGGTTCGGGCTTGCCGCCGACGCCTATCATGTCAACCTCGGCGGCGAGGGCAAGACCGTGGGCGTCGAGTATTCGCAGGGTGAGCGACTGCAGCGCTTCGGCTTCAGCTATGCCGACCCCTGGCTGACCAGCGGATATATCTCCCTTCATGTGAAAGCCCACTTTTCGCGGGCCGACCGGGACATGTACCGCAGTTCCGATCCGCTGAAGCGCGGCCTGTACGACGTGGACAGACTCGGCGGCGCCATTGGCGTTGGAAGGCCCGTCGGCGAGGAATACCGTCTGGTCGCCCGTTACGCCTTCGACGAGATCCGCGTCAACGACTTTGAAGCGCCGGAAGTCTTCATTTCAGGGCCGGAGTTCACCCGGGAGATCAGCGCGGCCCTGGGCCGCACGCCGATATCCACCTTCGGCATCGAGCTCTACCGGCAGCCCGCCTCGAGATTCTGGGGCAGCACCCCGGGATTCGATTTTAACTTCCGAATGGACTTCGCGCCCGGCGCCCTGGGAAACAACCCGAGCTACCTCCGAACCCGAATGGAGGCCTACCGCCATTTCGCAACCCTGCCCGGCCAGAGCCTGAGCATCGGGGGACGCGCGGGTCACATTTTCGGTACACCCCCGTTTTTTGACCGGTTCTACTTTGACGGTCAGAATCAGCTCCGGGGGTTCGAACGGCGCGCGATCGGCCCCGAGGGCGGTACGGAGTTTGTCTCGATAGAAGGCGTGTATGCAATTGCAACCCGGCCCATCGGCAGGATCTACTGCTTTACCGAGTGGGCCGCGATTCGCAGACCGGTCGGGAACGGCCACGTCAGGGACTCGAACGGCACCTATGGTATCGGCGCATTGCTGTTTAACCGGATCGACATCAGCTACGGCTTGAAAAGGGGCACGCTCATCGTGAAATTCCACCGGTTCGGCGGGATCAACATGGGTCTGTAAGCCGGAGCGACCGGCACCCGGTTACCCGCCCATACGGAACGAAACAAACCAAGCTCCCGAAATGCATACCTATCGAGGCAAAGCAGAGGCGTCCACGCGAATTGTCGGCATTTGCGCTTGCCTCTTTTTTTTTGCGGCATTCCCCGTACGTTCCGGCGCCCGGGACGTCACCGTAGCGGCGCGGACGGTCTACGTGCAGGCGGACACGCTGAAACTGAATATCGAGTTGGACTCTCTTTTTTCGCGTCGCGCGCTGGATGCCATCGCGTCCGGCCTGATCACGTCGGTGGTCATGGAATTCAGGCTGGATTCGGATCTGCACTCGAAAGCACTGGAATACGCGGTAGGGATGCGTCTGGACCACGACATCTGGGAGGGAAGGTACCGGGTGGTGCGCGACACCGGCCGTCTGGACACCCTGCGGACGACCCATTTCGATACCGTCAAGACGTTCTGCTCGGTCCTCCGGGGCATCTCGATCGGGCCGCTTCCCAACGGACGTGATTTCAGGCTGCGCCTTCGCGTTGGCGTCACCCCCATTTCGGTGGAACAGGAGCAGCGCTCACGCCGCTGGCTCAATGTCCTGCAGAGAGGAAGCCTGTTGGAGCTTTTCATTTCACTGGACCGGCCCACGAAACGCACCCCGTGGATCGATGTAAGCCAATTCTCGCCGGAGGATCTGCAATGAGATCCCTACCCCTGCGCTGGCGCATCGTCATCGCCCTCATCGCCCTCACGCTGGGCACCACGCTGGCACTGTCCCTGCTTGCCCAACATTTCCTGGAATCAGGCCTGCGGTTGCAGGACAACATCAGCGCAGGCACCAGCCGGGCATTGAACGACGCGGTCGAACTGGCAAGGAGCCACTACGAGAGCCGCAAGGCGACCCTCGGCGATGCGGGGACCCGCCTCTTCCGGTCTCCGATGCCGTCGGAAGCCGTCCGCACGCGAGACCTGCGGCCGATCCGTGCCTTCCTGGACAGTCACGATCTGGTTGACACCCGTCTTCGGTTCGCGGATGCCGCGGAAGTCGCGTCGCTCAACCTGCGGGGGAACGCATTCGGACCGGCCGTGCGCAGGGCCGGTGAGCGCGACGCGTCGCTGGAACTGTACGTGCCCGCCGGGCGGGTTGGACCGGCCGAAGCGGCCCTCGTCATCACCAGCCCGATGGTCGAACTCAACAACGTTGAGCAGGCGGTCCAGGCCCATCAGTACCTGCGCATGATCGGAAGCGACCTCCGGGGCGAGTTCTTCTTCTATTTCGCGCTGGCAACCGTCGGACTTCTCGTGCTGGCCTGCCTCCTGGGCGTTCGAATCGGCTTCGGCGCGACCCGTCCGCTGCACGAACTCGTCAAGGGCACCCGCGAACTGGCGCAGGACAACCTGGACTACCGTATTCCTCCGGGCCGGGACGATGAGATCGGACTGCTGATCGGTTCCTTCAACCGGATGGCGGAGGACCTGACGCAGAACCGGCGGCAGCGCCTCGAGGCGGAAAAGATCGCGGCCTGGCGCGAAATCGCCCGGCGCCTTGCCCACGAAATCAAGAATCCGTTGACACCGATACAGCTCACGGTCCAGCAGATCCGCGACAAATACCCGGGCGAAGACCCCGCCTACCGGAAGCTTGTCCAGGACTGCACCGAAATCGTCACGGAAGAGGTGGAAAGCCTCAGAAAACTGGTTCAGGAATTCGCCGACTTCGCTCGCATGCCGTCCCTTTCGCTCGGGAGGCACAGCCTGAACGGCGTGGTTACCGATATCGTGCGGCTCTATCCTGAAGCCGGAATCGTCCTCGAACTCACGCCGGAGATTCCGGATCTGGATCTGGACAGCGAACAGATGCGCCGCGTGCTGATCAACCTGATCGAAAACGGCCTGGAAGCCGCCGGACAGCGGGGCCGGATCGTCATTCAGACCGAATGTCATCCGAACGCGGTCAAGCTCCTGGTGTTGGATTCGGGTCCAGGCGTACCCGAACTGGACCGGGAGCGAATCTTCCAGCCGCATGTGTCTTCCAAACAGAGCGGCATGGGCATGGGACTGGCCGAAGTCCGCAGCATCGTCGAGAGCCACGGCGGCCAGATCGTCGCGGCGGGCGCGCCGGGAGGAGGTGCGCAGTTTGAGGTTACCCTGCCCGTTCCGAAGGAACGGTCCAGACAGCCGGAGGAGAGGATATGACAGAACCAACCATTCTGGTGGTGGACGACGAACGCAATATTCGTCGAACCCTGGAGATGATCCTGTCTGCGGAAGGATACCGGGTGGTCTGCGCTGCTTCGGGCCAGGAAGCCCTGGCCGCGATGAAATCCGAATCGCCGCAGGTGGTCCTGCTGGATATCGTCCTGCCGGGATCGAACGGGATTGAAATCCTGAAAACCGCCCGGCATAGCTACCCCGACCTGGCCGTCATCATGATTTCCGGCCACGGAACCGTCCACGACGCCGTCGTGGCGACGAAGCTGGGCGCCTACGATTTCCTGGAAAAGCCGCTGTCACGTGAGAAGGTGCTGCTGACCATCTCCCACGCACTCGAGAGTATCGAGCTGAGCGAAGAGAATCGCAATCTGCGCCGAAAATTCGAAACGCGATTCGAGATGGTGGGCGAAAGCCAGGCCATCGCGTCCGTTCGCGAACAGATCGCGAAGGTCGCCCCAACGAACGGCCGCGTCCTGATCCTGGGCGAGAGCGGCACCGGCAAAGAACTGGTCGCCCGGGACATCCACCGGAACAGCCGGCGATCCACGGGACCGTTCGTGAAAGTCAATTGTGCCGCGATACCGGAAGAACTCATCGAAAGCGAGCTGTTCGGCAGCGACCGCGGCGCGTTTACAGGCTCGGTGAAGACCCGCGACGGCAAGTTCCTGCTTGCGGACGGCGGAACGCTCTTCCTGGACGAAATCGGCGATATGAGCTTGAGCGTCCAGGCCAAGGTCCTGCGGGCGCTCGAGCAGGGTGAATTCGAGCGCGTTGGCGGGTCCAGGACTCTGAAAGTGGATGTGCGCGTGATTGCCGCAACCAACAAGAACCTTCAACAGCAGGTCGAGAACGGGGCATTCCGGGAAGACCTCTACTTCAGGCTCAACGTCGTGCCCATCACGGCCCCGCCATTGAGGGACCGCAAGGAGGACATACCCCTGCTCTCGGCGCATTTTCTCAAGGGATATGCCGACGAAAACGACTTCCGCCCCAAGAAACTCAGCCCCGGAGCAATGGAGGCCCTGAAGAACCACGGATGGCCGGGCAACATCAGGGAACTGAAGAACCTGATAGAACGCCTTTCCATTATGGTCGCCGAAGATACGGTCGACGACCATCATCTGCCAGGCCTGGACGGTCCGCAACTCGGCCGCGGCGCCGAGACTCCGGCGGCCGCCGGCTCACTACCCGGCATCGAGTCCGGGAAGAGCCTGCATGAAGTCCGTGAAGCCGTGGAAAAGGCCTACATTTCCAATGCATTGAAAGGAAACGGCTGGAACGTTACGAGGGCCGCCAGGTTGCTGGGCGTCGATCGCACCAACCTCCACAAGAAAATCAAGTACTACAATATCGAGCGCTGACAGGGCGGGAGACGGCCGCGTTTCCGCACGCGCGGACGCCGCGGTCCGGCGGCCCCCGCCCGGAGGCAACCATTGAAAACGGCGTTCCTCATCCTCCTCCCGATACTTGCCTGGGTCCAGGATGCTCACGCGCAGCCGGACGACGTTTCGCTGATCGAGAAGCTCTACCGGGGCGCACGGCTCCGATACAATCGTGTCGAAGGCGCCTACCTGGGGTATCGCCTGTCCATCCGCCATAGAGATCGGCCGCGTCTAACGGTTTTTGCAGAAAGTGGATACGGCACTTCCAGCGGCTCGGTCCGGTGGGAAGCGGGTGTGGACTACCAGGGCCCGGAAACCAGCCTGAACGTCGCTGTTTTCGACAGATCCGACACGCCAGACCGGGGCATTGTCGGCACCACCGAAAACAGCCTGCTCAGTCTCCTCTTCAAATGGGACCATCGCGACTATTTCCGGGCGAAGAACGGATTTGAAGCGAACGTCACCCTCAGGCCGAAACGAAGGCTCTCCTTCGTCGGGGGCCTGACCGCGTACCGCTGCGAGCCCCTGCCGGTCAGGACCGCATGGAGCCTGTTCTTTCACGATCGCCCGTTTCGATTCAACCCGCCTGCCCGGCGCGGCGACGTCGGCATGTTGTACGCCGGCGTTGTGGTCGACACGCGCGTCAGGAGCCCGCTCTTCCGTAATGCCTGGCACGGACGAATACACGTTGAGCGCGGCTTTCGGGACTACGCTTTCCACGGGCTCACCCTGGAGGGCAAGCGCTACCAGAAGGTAAAGTTCGGCCGTCAGGGCCTGATTGTGCGGGCCCGGCTCAGCACCCGCGAGAGCACGGCGCCGCAGTTTCTTTTCCGTCTGGGCGGCGTCGGCACCCTGCGCGGGTACGACATCAAGGAATTCTCCGCCAACCGGCTGGTCCTGTTCAACCTCGAATACGCCTTTCGCGGCGACGTCCTTCCGAAAATTCCCGTCAGGGGATTCCGTCTTCTCAACCTCACCGTTTTCGCAGACGCCGGATGGTCCGCGGTCGTGCCGGAATCCGCCCGCCTGATCGAAGGATTCGGAGACCTGGACTTCGCCTCCTTCAGAACGAGCACCGGCTTCGGCATTGCGCTTCCGCGCCAGCTCCTCAGGCTGAACGTGGCCCGCCGGCTGGACAGGTCCGATGCCGCCTGGGCCCTGTCCCTCAGGCTCCGGTTCAGTCTCTGACTCTGCCCCCCGTCCGTCCTCAAGAAAAACAGAAAGGCCCCGGAATCTCTCTCTCCAGGGCCTTTATATTTGCATGCCAGCGACCGCATTTCAGCGGTCTGGCGACGTCCACACGCTGCCGGCGCATGTGAAATCCCAGGGCTCGCGCCGGTTGATCGTCCGGATTATGTACCCTCCTGCCAGGAACTGAGATACCGCTCCTGGTCTGAGGTCAGCGAATCGATCTCTACGTCCATCGCCTCCAGCTGCAGCCGCGCGACCTCCCTGTCGATCTCGTCGGGCAGCCGGTACACCCTTGGCTCCAGCCTATCGGCGTTCCTGATGCCGTATTCCACCCCGAGCGCCTGATCGCAGAAAGACAGCGACATCACGGTGGACGGGTGCCCCTCCGCGCACGCCAGGTTCACGAGACGACCCTCGCCACAGAGGAACAGCGACCGCCCGTTCAGGTGATATTCGTGAAACAGAGGGCGCACTTCCTCCTTCTTTTCCGCCATCGTTTCCAGCCCGTCGACGTCAATCTCCAGGTCGAAATGGCCGGCGTTGGCCACCACCGCGCCGTCCTTCATGGCCTTCATATGTTCCCTGCTCAAGACGTGCTTGTTTCCGGTTACCGTGACGAACAGGTCGCCAATCCCGGCAGCGTGCGCCATCGGCATCACCCGGAACCCGTCCATCCGAGCCTGCAGCGCCCGGAAGGGGTCCACTTCCGTGACAATGACCTCGGCTCCCAGCCCCCTCGCCCTCGAAGCCACGCCCTTTCCGCAACTTCCATAGCCGACGACGACGACCGCCTTGCCGCTGATCAGCAGATTGGACGCTCGCACGACACCGTCCAGCGCGGACTGCCCCGTGCCGTAGAAATTGTCCATCAGGTGTTTGGTGTCGCAATCGTTGACGGCAATGATGGGATACTTCAATGCGTTGTCCTTCTCCATCGCTCGCAGCCGGATGATGCCCGTTGTGGTCTCTTCGCAGCCGCATACGATTTCCGGAATCAGATCCGGGTATTTCGTGTGCACCTCGTTGACCAGGTCGCAGCCGTCGTCGATGGTCACGTGGGGCCGGGTCTCGATAACCGCGCGGAGGTACCGGTAGTAGTCCTCCCGCGATTCGCCCTTGTAGGCATAGACCGCAACGTCTTCGGCAGCGAGGGCCGCCGCCACGTCGTCCTGTGTGGAAAGCGGATTGCAGCCGGTGATCGACACGGTGGCGCCGCCGGCCCGCAACGTCCGCACGAGCACGGCCGTCTCTTTGGTGACATGGAGCGCCATGCCGATCCGGTATCCGCTGAGCGGTTTTTCGCGTTCGAAGCGTTCCCGTATCTTCAACAGCGCGCCCATCTGCTTCTCGGCCCATTCGATGTTTCTGAACCCCTGTTCCGCCAGACCGATGTCCTTGACCTCGTATCCCACGCCTTTCTCCTCTCGATCCTCCAATGGCTACGCCAGCTTCCGCGCGGCCGCCTCAAGGGCTTCCGCCTTGTCCGTACGTTCCCAGGTAAACCCTTCGTCTTCCCGGCCGAAATGTCCGTAGGCGGCAGTGCGTTTATACACCGGACGCAGCAAATTGAGAGACCGGATGATTCCGGCCGGCCGCAATTCGAAATGCGAACGGATCAGCGTCGAAATATCGGCTTCGCCGATCGTACCCGTACCGAACGTATCCACCACAATGGACACCGGCTCCGCCACTCCGATGGCGTAGGCCAGCTGCACCTCGCACCGGCTGGCAAGGCCGGCCTTCACCACGTTCTTTGCGACGTAACGCGCGGCATAGTGCGCGCTCCGGTCGACCTTGCTGGGATCCTTTCCGGAGAATGCCCCGCCGCCGTGCCGTCCCACGCCGCCGTACGTATCCACGATGATCTTCCGGCCGGTCAACCCCGTGTCTCCGTGGGGTCCGCCAACCACAAATCGCCCGGTGGGGTTGATGTGATAGACCGTGTCGCCGTCCAGGTAACGCGCGGGGATGACCTCTTTGACGACATGTTCGATCATATCGCGGCGGATTTGGCTGTGGCACACGTTCGGGTCGTGCTGGGTGGAGATCACCACCGTGTGCACGCGTACGGGCGTGTCGTCCTCGTATTCCACGGTGACCTGCGACTTGCTGTCGGGTCGCAGATAGGGAAGCGTTCCGCTGTGGCGGAGCTCAGCCAGGGCCATCACCAGCTTATGGGACAGCATAATGGGCATCGGCATCAACTCGGGCGTCTCCCGGCAGGCGTACCCGAACATCATGCCCTGGTCGCCCGCGCCCTGCTCCTCATGCAGGCCCTCGCCCTCCGTCACGCCCTGCGAGATGTCGGGCGACTGCGTATGCAGCGCGAGCAGCACGCCGCAGGAGTGGTGGTCGAATCCGTACGCCGAGTCCGTATATCCGATGCATCGAATGACGTCTCGCACAAGTTCCTGGATATCCACCCGGGCTTCTGTGGTCACCTCGCCCGATACGATCACCTGCCCCGTGGTCACCATGGTCTCGCACGCGACGCGCGACCGGGGGTCCTCTTCCAGCATTGCGTCCAGGACCGCATCTGAAATCTGATCGCAGATTTTGTCCGGGTGACCCTCGGAGACCGACTCTGAGGTAAATAAGCGCCGCATGAATGCCTCTTTTCCTGTCACAGGAATCCCGACAATGCCCGCGACCGCGGTTGTGCGCCCGCTTTATCGATCGAGTCCGGCTGGCACTTTTTCCAGCTTTTCCTGTGTCTTCCGGGGTTGCACTTTCGCCAGCGCAGCGTACAGGTATTCCCGAATGGCGCCCCGGGTGGGCAGGGCAAGCACCTCGTCGGCCATCCCCCTCGCCTCTTCCATGGTGATCGACCGAATCGCCTGTTTGATCTCGGGAACCATACGCGGGCCGACGCTGAATCCATCCACCCCGAGCCCCATCAACAGAACGCAACTGTGCGGGTCGCCCGCCATCTCCCCGCAGACCGTTACCGGGATGCCGTTCCGGTGCCCTGCGTCCACAACGGACTTGATCAGGCGCAATACAGCGGGATGAAACGGATCGTAAAGGTAGGCCACCCGCTCGTTGCCCCGGTCCACCGCGAGGGTATACTGGACAAGATCGTTGGTGCCTATGCTGAAAAAACTCACCTCGCGCGCCAGTTGATCGGCCACTACGGCCGCGGAGGGCACCTCGATCACCGCGCCCAACTCGCACCCCTCGTCGTAGGGCACGCCTGTACGCTTCAGTTCGTCGCGGGCGTCACCGAGCACCGACTTGGCATCCATCAGTTCTTCCACGCCCGATATCATCGGGAACATCAGTTTCACGTTTCCGTGTGCGCTGGACCGGAGGATGGACCGCAACTGAGTCCGGAACAGGTCCCTGTTGGCCAGGGAGTGCCGGATGGCGCGCCAGCCCAGAAACGGGTTGGTCTCTCTGTCGGCATGCGAAGCCTGCTCCAGCTTGTCGCCGCCCAGGTCCAGCGTGCGCACCACCAGCGGATGGGGCGCCATTTGTTCGGCAAGTCGTGTGTACGCCGCCGTTTGCTCGTCTTCGCCGGGCAGACTCGATCCGGCGAGGTAAAGGTATTCGGTACGGAACAGGCCGACCCCCTCAGCGCCATACGCCAATGCGGACCGTCCCTCTTCCGGCAGTTCGATGTTGCCCTGGAGGCACACGCGAACGCCGTCCAGGGTTTCGGCGGGCACGTCGGTGAACCTCAGCAGCCCCTTCTGCAACTCCGTGAACCGGCTGGCTTCGGCGCGGTACCGGCCGAGCGTTTCCGAGTCGGGCCGGATAAAGACCAGCCCGCGATTCCCGTCCACAATCGCTGTGTCGCCCGGCTCGGCCGATGCCAGAGCCGCCTCGACACCCACCACCGCCGGAATCTCCAGCCCTCTTGCAATAATGGACGCATGCGACGTCGCCGCGCCAGCAACGGTGACCACGCCCAGCACGCTGTCGCGCTTCATGCGGGCCGCCTGGGAGGGTGTCAGCTCGTGAGCGATCACGATTGCCGGGGCGGTCATCCCATCCAGCAACGCGTCTTCCCGCCGGCACAATCTCGCCAGTACGCGTTTCTCAACGTCCAGGATGTCAGCGCGCCTGGCCCTGAAATACTCGTCCTGGATCGCCTCGAACTGCCGGCGCACTTTCTGAAGGGTGAGCCAGAACGCATATTCCACGTTCACCCGATCCTTCCGGACAGAAGCCAGGGTGGGCTCCCGCAGGGCCGGATCCTCCAGGATCATCAGGTGTGCGTCGAATATCTGGGCGTGTTCCGGGCCCAGATTCTCCTCGACCCGGGCGCGCGTTCCCTCCAGATCCTCCGCGACGGAAACCAGCGCTTCCTGAAACCGCCTCACCTCTCCCTCGACCTCATCGCCCGAGATGCGCCGGTAATCCACCCATGGCTCTTCCGGGTCGTGAAGATAGACGGGACCGATGGCGATGCCATTCGACGCCTGGATGCCTTCCATTACTTTCATCGGTATGCAGCCCTTCGAGTGGAGGAGGACCCCGTGATGCCGTGCGGCGCGCGGGACGGCGGGATCCGGTCCCCGGTGCGGTACGTCAATCGAATTTGCCTTCGATCATCCGCACAATTTCATCCAGCGCTTCCTCTTCATCCGGCCCCGCGGCACGCACGCGAATTGTTGAGTCCGTCTCCGCGGCGAGCATCATCACGCCCATGATGCTCTTCCCGTTGACTTCGATTCCATCCTTGATCAGGGTGATCTCCGATACAAACTTTGCGGCCGCCTGCACAAGAAGGGCCGACGGCCGCGCATGGATACCCAACCTGTTTTTCACCGTGGCTTGTCGTTCCGCCATAGCCTGTTCGTATTGTTATGTTAGTCCATACCGGAAGGCTACAATCTATCTAAATCCCGCAGTCATGTCAAGCGCCGCCGAGCCTGTCCGGAGCCGCCTTCACCCCCTTCACACGCCGGCCCCCCGCGCTGCAGGAAAAAAACCGCCAGGCACCTGCCTGGCGGCTGCGACCACCCGGGATTCCGGCCGGCGGATTCCTACCCGCCGTGTACGGCGCCGGCAAACTCGCGCACCAGCGCCGGGTCGCGCCGGGCTTCCAGAATGCTGCCCACCACGACAAAATCCGCGCCGGCCGCCGCTTTCGCCCCGGCATCGCCGGGTGTCCGGATGCCCCCACCGGCAATCACCGGAATCGCGACATTTCCCGCAACCGCCGATATCATTTCGTCAGACACCATCCGTTCCGCCCCGCTGCCTGCATCCATATAGACGCACTGCATCCCCAGGTACTGGGCGGCCAGGGCGTGCGCGGTCGCTATCTCCGGCTTGTCTCCGGGCATCGGCTTGGTGTTGCTGATATACTCAGCCGTAGTCTGCCGCCCGGAATCCACCAGCATGTAGCCGGTTGAAATCGTCTCCAGGCCGAATGCCCTGACAATGGGGGCCGCTTTCACCTGCTGCCCGATCAACAGATCCGGATTGCGCCCGCTGATCATGCACAGAAAGAGAATGGCGTCGGCGGCCGACGAGACCTGGTTCATATCGGGACCGGGAAAAATCAGCACCGGAATTCCGATCGCGCGTTTGACTTCTCTGACCACCCGGTCGAAATCGGTGTAGAGCAGAAAGCTGCCGCCAAGCAAGATAGCGTCGGCGCCGTTTTCGGCGCACATACCGGCCGTATGGACCACGTCCTGCTTGTCCATCCGATCGGGATCCAGAAGGCACAGAAAGCCCGTGCCCCGCCGTCTGAGAACCCCTTTAAGTTGGTCGTAGGTCGTCATGAGTCTCGACTTACCTTCCCAATTGCGCACGAACGATGCCGGGAACCCGGGCGAGTGCGTCGGGCAGTTTCTCGGGATGCCTGCCCCCCGCCTGCGCGAGGTGGGGACGTCCGCCGCCGCCGCCGCCTACCAGTTCAGCCACCGCCTTGACGATGGGTCCCGCCTGCACGCCCCGCCGGATGAGGTCGTCCGTCACGACCGCGATCAGGGAGGCCTTTCCGTTCAAGGCCGCGCCCAGCACGCCCACGCCGGACCCCAGGGTTTCCCGAAGCCGGTCGCCCATTTCACGAAACGCCTCCATGTCCGCCGGTTGAACGGCGGTCGCCACCACCCGAACCCCGTCCACGTCGACGGCTTCGCCGGCCAGGTCGCGCATCCGCTCCCCCGCCGACGCGCTGCGCAGAGATTGAACCGTCCGCTCGAGATCCCGGTTTCTGGAAATCAACCGTTTGACCCGATCGGGCAGAAAGTCCGCTTCCACGCTCATCAGATCCTCAAGAGCGGTGAGCGTGGACCGCTGCTTCCCGAAGAGCGCTTCAACGCCCGCCGCGGTGACAGCCTCCACCCTCCGGACGCCGGATGCCGTGCCCGTCTCGGCCGTCAGCTGGAGCATGCCGATCTGACCCGTGGAATCCACGTGGGTGCCCCCGCATAGTTCCAGGCTGAAGTCCCCTGCACGCACCGTCCGTACGACGTCTCCGTATTTTTCGGAAAACAGCATGCGGGCGCCCATCCCACGGGCCTCCTCGAGGCCGACCATTTCGGTTTCCACGGCGAGGTCGCGGCGAATGACCCGATTCACGAGTTGCACGATCTGCTTCTGCTGATCGGTTGAAACGGCTTCGAAATGATTGAAGTCGAAACGCAGCCGGTCCGGCGCCACCAGCGAACCGGCCTGATTCACGTGGTCGCCGAGCACCTGGCGAAGGGCTTCGTGAAGCAGGTGGGTGGCCGTGTGATTGCGGGCTGTATCCGTCCGGCGCCCGGCGTCGACCCGCGCCTCCACAAGGGCGTCTTCCAGTGTGTTGGCGCATCCCCGCGACAGACGCCCCCGGTGCACAACGCCCTCACCCGCCCGGAACGTCTCCTCGACCCGGACCTCGACATCCCCGTTTCCGATGCGCCCCTGATCGCCTACCTGCCCGCCCGCCTCGGCGTAGAATGGCGTTTCCTGAAGATAGACGTCCACCCGCCCGTCCGCTCCGGATTTCCACGCCACGACACGGGTATCCAGTGCAAGACGCTCGTACCCCAGAAAAACGGAGTGTTCCTCGGGAAGGAAATCGTCCGAAACCGCCTCCTGAGACGCGAAGACCCGGCGCCCCGCCTCCCGTGAACGCGCCTGCTGGGCCGCCATCTCCGTTTCGAAACCCTGCAGGTCCACCGCCAGACCGCGCTCCGCGCCCATCAGCTGAGTGAGGTCGATCGGAAAACCGTAGGTGTCATACAGGCGAAACGCGTCCGGGCCGGATATTCTCCCCTCGCGGGAGACGACCTCGAACATCTCCAGCCCGCGGTCGAGCGTCTTCCCGAACCCTTCTTCCTCGGAACGGATGACCCTGGATATATGCTCGGCCTGTTCCGCCACCTCGGGAAAAACGTCTCCCATGACCCGTACGACGACGGGCACCAGCCCGTGGATGAACGGTTCGTGCATCCCCAGCGTGCGCCCGTATCGCGCCGCACGCCTCAGGATCCGCCGCAGCACATACCCGCGCCCCTCGTTGGAGGGCAGCACCCCGTCCGCGACGGCGAAACAGAGGGTGCGGACATGATCGGCGATGACCCGCATGGCCACGCGGTTTTCATCGTTGTACGTTTTACCGGTGATCTCGCCGATCGCGGCAAGAATGGGCTGGAACAGATCGGTATCGTACGTCGAGGCCACGCCCTGCAGCACGGTGCAGATGCGCTCGAACCCCATTCCGGTATCCACGTGCTTATCGGGCAGCGGATGCAGCGCGCCGTCGGCGTCGCGGTTGAACTGAATGAAGACCAGATTCCAGATTTCAACCGAATCGGGCCCGTCCAGGTCGGGGCTCTCACGGTACCAGGACGCGGGATCGTCTCCCAGATAGTAGTGCACCTCCGAACACGGTCCGCACGGGCCGGTCTCGCCCATCTGCCAGAAGTTATCGGTCTTGTCCAGCCGGAACACCCGGTCCGCCGGGAGCTCCGTCACTTCCGTCCACAGCGCCTCCGCCTCCTCGTCCGCCGCCAGACCGTCGGCGTCGTCTCCGCCAAATACCGTGGCGCACAGCCGATCCCTGGGCAGCCCCCAGACCTCGGTCAGCAATTCCCACGCCCACGCGATGGCCTCCCGCTTGAAATAGTCTCCGAACGACCAGTTGCCCAGCATTTCGAAAAACGTATGATGCTGAGCACTGAAGCCCACCTCCTCCAGGTCGTTGTGGTGCCCCGAGACACGAATGCACTTCTGCGTATCCACCGCCCGGCTGTAATCCCGGCGGCCGGTTCCCAGAAACACATCCTTGAACTGATTCATCCCCGCATTGGTAAACAGCAGGGTGGCATCGTCCTGCGGCGCGACGGGCGCGCTCGGCACGATCCTGTGACCCTTCTGCTCGAAGAACCGCAGATAATCCGCACGTATGTCGGTTGAAGTTTTCATGATTCGAAACGGCGATGGCTCGGGCACACGGGAATCGCGGCGTCGATTCCGGCTCACGCCTCCGGTGCGTCCTCGCGTCCGCTGTCGCTGAATTCCAGCCAGGCCCGCTGCGCCGCCGCCTGTGCCACGGCCCCGAATCCGCGACGCCCCAAGAACCCGTACATTCTGGAGAGCGCCTTCTGCCTGTCAACGCCGTCGTATTGCCGGCGACGCGACCTCAGAAGCTCCATTGCGACGGCTTCCTGATCCACGTGGGCGAACACCTCATCCAGCGCCTCATCGGCCGTCGCGGCGTCGATGCCCCTTTTCCTCAGATCGTGCCGGAGAAGGGCAGAGCCCGAGGGTCGACGACGCATTCGTTCCTCAACGAAGCGGAGGGCGAAATCCCGGTCGTCGACCAGCCTGAGCCGGTGCAACACCTCGAGGGTCTGCTCGATCGCAGAATTGGCAAACCCCCGCCGGCGCAGCCTTTCTTTCACTTCCGCACACGAGTACGCGCGCGCGCTCAGCAGCCGAAACGCCGCGTTCTTCGCCTTTTCGACCTCAGTCTCTCGATCCGACGGCGAACGGGAACCCGGTTTCATCCGCGGCACTTCGATGACTGGATCTCCTGTCTCCCGGCCTGACAATCCGTTGGAAAGGTCCATCCCGGCGTGTGCGCCGCCCAACCCGGCTCAGCCGTTGCCGCCCGCCTCCGCCTTGCCGTTATCCGCCAGACCCACGGCCTCGCGCACGCGCGTCTCGATCTCCTCGGCGAGCGCCGGATGCTCCTTCAAATGGTTCTTTACGTTTTCACGTCCCTGCCCCAGGCGGTCGTTGCCGTAGGAGAACCACGTGCCGCTCTTGTTCACGATTCCGTGGAGTTCGGCAATATCCAGAAGACTGCCTTCTTTCGAGATGCCCTCTCCGAACATCAGATCGAACTCCGCTTCCTTGAACGGCGCGGCCATCTTGTTCTTGACGACCCGGACGCGGACCCGGTTGCCCGTAACTTCCTGGCCGTCCTTGATGGCCCCGATCCGACGGATGTCCATCCGCACCGACGCGTAGAACTTGAGCGCGTTGCCGCCGGAGGTCGTTTCGGGATTGCCGAACATGACGCCGATCTTCATCCGGATCTGGTTGGTGAACATCACACATGTCTTGGACCTGCTGATCGAGCCCGAGAGCTTCCGCAGCGCCTGGGACATCAGCCGCGCCTGCAATCCCACGTGGGAATCGCCCATGTCTCCCTCGAGTTCCGCGCGGGGCACAAGCGCCGCGACCGAGTCCACCACCACCGCGTCGAATCCGCCGCTGCGCACGAGCGTGTCGGTGATTTCAAGAGCCTCTTCACCGGTATCGGGCTGTGAAATGAGCAGGTTCTCCAGATCGACCCCGATCCGCTCGGCGAGCTCTACGTTGAGCGCATGTTCCGCGTCGACGAACGCGCACGTGCCGCCGGTCCGCTGCGCCTCCGCGATGACGTGCAGGGTCAGCGTGGTCTTACCGGATCCCTCCGGGCCGTAAATCTCGACGACGCGGCCCCGCGGCACGCCGCCCGCCCCAAGGGCGACGTCCAGCGCGAGCGCGCCGGTCGGAATCACTTCGACGGCCACCTGCCCGTCCTCCTCACCGCCCAGCCGCATGATGGAACCCTGACCGAACTGCTTTTCGATTTGCGAGATGGCCAGATCAATGGCCTTCTCCTTGCCGGCGCCATTCCGTTTCGACATCGCGTTGCCCCTCCTGACTGGATTTGCCCGTTGGATCACGGCGCAGCCCACGGCCTGTGAGGAGCCCGATTCCCTGCGCCGAAACACATGCGAACGCCAATTGTGACGAACATCCGTTCATGAGTCAACAACCAATCCCGGATGGTGGGTAAAATTCCCCGGAAGAATCGGGGAAGCCGCGCGGTGTCCCGTCCCGGGATGGTGTGACCCGAACATGGGACGGAACACACGATGCACGAATTAATATATCCGCAGTCTGATGAGAAGTCAAGCCCTCCCCGGCTCGAAAAAGCCCCCCGGAGGTCGCGTTGCCGTTCGAACCGGTCAACCCGACTATCGCGACCCGGTTAGACGCGCACGTCCCAGCGCCTTATACACTGCGCCGCCCGACCTCAACTGGCTGCTGTACAACACGATACGGTCCACGCCGAAGCGAACCGACGGGACCGCGCCGGCCAGTCCCGCGGGCAGACGCACCGCGCCTTTTTTCGCGCGCGCAAGCGTCAGATGAGGATGGAACCGCCGCTCCTCCTTCTTGAACCCGATCCTGCAAATCATGTCCTCCAGGTCGGCCCGGAGCCTGTCCAGAAGTGCGGTCTCGCCACCCACGTCCAGCCAGATCACCCTCGCGCGATCCGGGTTGGGTGCGCCCACGTCCGTGGTGTGCAAGGCCATCGGGGGCGTCCGACCGGCCACCGACCGCATGGCCTCCAGGATGAGCGGCACCGAGGCCGATTCCACGTTACCCAGGAACTTGAGGGTGAGATGCATGCCCTCCGGCCTCACCCACCTGAGCCGCGCATCCAGTTCTGCAAGACATCCCCGCGCGGCCGCGCAGGCCGGGGCCACCGCCCTTGGGAGTTCAATGGCAACAAATGCGCGCAACGTCGTCATCGATGTCCCGTCCCTGAACAAGGTACAGGTCGGGCAGTCTGTTACCGGGATGGTACGCTATCCGCTCCACAGGGCCAGGCCCGCCCGAATCAGGAGATTTCCGTAAATCCCCGCGATCACGTCGTCCATGACCACACCCCACCCTCCGGGCAGTTTTTCGGATGCCCTTGCAGGCGGCGGCTTCAGGATGTCCAGCACGCGGAAAATAAAAAATCCGGCAACCCCCACCCCTGGCGACAGCGGCAGGAAGGCTACCGTGAAATAGAACCCCGCAAATTCGTCGATGACCACCGGTCCGGGGTCCGGACCCCAGGCCCTTTCTCCCGCGGAGGCGGTACGGACGGCGACCGCAACCGTCAGGACCAGCAAAAGACACCAGGCAGGAAACCCGATCCCCGGCACCAGGAAACAGGCCGCGAGGTACGGAACCATCGCCACGGCCGTACCCGCCGTGCCCGGCGCGACCGGGACGTATCCGGAGAAGAATCCCGTGGCGAGCACCCGGGTCCACAGATTCAAGTCAGCGGCCTCCGATCCCCGGTTCAGGCTGTCAGGCCTGGTCCCGGCCGTGTTCCACCAGGTAGAGGACGCCCGACACGACCGCGAGCAGGGTAACCGCCGCCACAAGGACGTTGAGCACCATCTGCGAACCGGTATCCACCAGTACGAGAGGCTGAGAGGTCAACTCAGCGGTAATCACGCGCACGTTGATGAAGACCAGGATGCCGAATGCCAGCACCAGTTGCAGCATGGTCTTCCATTTCGCCAGCCGGGACGTGACCACCGGTCGTCCTTTGCGGATCGCGTACACCCGCAGGGAGGTGATCACGGCATCGCGGAACAGCATGGCGCCCACCAGCCATGCCTCGACCATCCCCAGGAGCACGAATGAAATGAGGGCCGAGGAAACCAGCAGCTTGTCGGCAAGCGGATCCATGAACCGCCCGAGGCTGGTCACCGTTTTGTCGCGGCGCGCGAACCAGCCGTCGAAGAAATCGGTCAGCGACGCCACGGTAAACACCAGCAGCGCAAGAATCTTGTTGAATCCGCTGTCGGAAAAAATCAGCGCCAGAAAGACCGGGGTCAGGACAATCCTCAATCCGGTCAGGATGTTCGGAAACGTGACCATCCGGTCGGCGGGCTGCGGCTTCGGCAGCCGGATCCCCTGCGGCCTGCCGCGAAGTGTATCGGTGCGGTTCATAGTTCTCTACGTCCGTCCAGGGCCCGGGCAAGCGTGACCTGGTCGGCCAGCGCGAGGTCGCTCCCAACGGGCAGGCCGCGGGCGATCTGCGTGACGGTCACGTCGTGCGCTTCCAGGATCTGCTTGAGGTACTGCGCGGTCGCGTCGCCCTCGACGGTGGGTCCGTTCGCCAGAATCACTTCCCGAATCCCGCCGCCGTTCAGCCGCGCCATAAGGGGTTGAATGTTCAGTTCGTCCGGCCCGATACCGTCCAGGGGGGATATCCGGCCTCCCAGGACGTGATAGAGGCCGTTATATGCCCGCATCCGTTCCAGTGCCAGCAGGTCGCCGACGAAATCGACCACCATCACCTGCGACCGGTCCCGCCGCTCATCCCGGCATATGGGGCAGGGATCGCTCTCCGACAGATTAAAACATGAGCCGCATGCCAGGACCCGGGTCTTCACCTCCACCATCAGTTCGGCCAGCGCGCGCACGTCTTCCGACTTCCACGTTAGAACGTCCAGCGCGATCCGCCGCGCGGACTTTTCGCCGATGCCCGGCAGCCGTCCCAACCCGGCCGCCAGCCGGTCGATGGCATTGGAAGCCATCCTCACTCTCCTCGAATGCGGTAACCGGGACCCTCCGTCCGTCTGCCGGGGTTTTCCGCATTTCAAGCGATCGACATTTGCTATATGCCCAGGTTGACGCCCGGCGGCAACATCCCTGCCGTTGCCCTCTGCATTTCCCGGTCGGCCATGTCCTGCGCCTTTTCCCTGGCCTGCTGTATTGCGGCCATGATCAGGTCTTCCAGCATCTCCACGTCCTCGGGGTCCACGACTTCCGGGTCGATCCTGACTCCCACGATATGCTGCTGCCCGTTGGCCCGCGCCACCACCATGCCGCCGCCCGCCGAACCCTCCACCTCCCTGGACGCCAGTTCCTCCTGCACCTTCGCCAATTTGGCCTGCAGCTTCTGGGCCTGCTTCATCATGCCCGCCATGCCTTTCGCCATCGCGTCCTCCCCGTTACCGGCTTACGACTTCTCCGTCGAAAATCTCGAGTGCCATCTGGACGCGTTCGTCCGTCGCCGTTCCCTGGTGCTGCGCTGCGCCGCCGTCATCCGCCCTGTCGACGTCACAATTGACACGAAGGGAAACGCCGAAAAATTCGCCCGTCGCCGCCTCCAGAAACTCCCCGTTGCGCCGGACCTGTTCCGCGTGGAACGAATTTCCCGCCTTGAAGACCAGTTCAAGCCGGCGGTCGCTCAGTGTCGCCGGCCGGCCCTCCGCCAGAAACGTCCCCAGACTCACCTTCTCAGACTTCACGTGCACAACGAAGTCCGGCCACTTCTCACGGACGGCTTCTAGCGTCAATCCGTCGCCGCGGGACAGCCCGGGTTCGGCCTGGACCGGCGCGCCGGGGACCTCCGGCGCCTCGACTTCGGGCGGCGGCGCTTCACCGGAAACGTCTGCCGACGCGGACGGGTCCGCGGGACGGGGGCGTGCAGGCGGCCCGGGTTCGACGCTCGGTTCGGGCCGCGGTGTCGCGGGAGGCGCGGTCTTGCCTGTACGCAGTAGGTCTTCCAGTCGGTCCAGCCGGGCCATCACCTCGTCGACGGCCAGGGACGGCGCCATTTTCACCAGCTTCATCACGGTCAGTTCCAGCCAGAACCGTGGATTCGAAACCCGGCCAAGCCGCGCTTCCAGGTCGGACACCGCCTGCAACATCCGCAGGAGGTCCTCCTCCTGGAATCGCCCGCCCGCCTCGCTGTACCGCGCCCGGTCGGCCGCGGACAGATCGTCTCCGGCAAGGCCGTCTGACACGCGCGCCACCAGCAGGTAACGCACGTGTTCGAGCAGCCCCTGCGTGAATTCGCCGGTATCGCCGCCGCCGTCCAGAACGCGTTCCACCGCGCGCAGCGCGGACGCCCCGTCCGAATCGAGCGCGGCCTGGGTGAGTTCGAAGTAGACGTCGGCGGGAATGACACCCAGCAGTTCCCTTACCGCCCCGGCCGAAACGGGTCCGTCCGTATACGCGAGGGCCTGGTCGAGCAGGTTCTCGGCGTCGCGCAGCGCGCCGTCGGCTTTACGGGCCAGCAGAAAGAGCGCTTCGTCTTCCGCCGTGACCCCCTCCGCCTCCAGGATCTTCCGGAGCTGCCCGACGATGGCCTCGGTGGAAATCCGACGGAAGTTGTACCTCTGGCAGCGGGAAAGAATCGTCTCCGGCATCCGATGCGGTTCGGTGGTGGCCAGGACGAACACCACGTGGGGCGGCGGCTCTTCCAGCGTTTTCAGGAGCGCGTTGAAGGCCTCCGCCGTGAGCATGTGAACTTCATCGATGATATAGACCTTGCGTTTGCCCCGGGAGGCTGCAAAGCCGACCTCTTCGCGCAACTGACGGATCTCATCGATGCCCCGGTTCGACGCGCCGTCGATTTCCAGGACGTCCATGCTTTTGTTTTCGGCGATCCCCGTGCAAAGTCCGCAACTGCCGCAGGGCTCCGGCGTGGGCCCCCGTTCGCAGTTGAACGCCTTGGCCAGCAGCCGTGCCATTGTCGTCTTGCCCGTTCCCCGCGGGCCGCAGAACAGATAGGCCTGCACAACGCGGTCCGATCGGATGGCATTCTGCAGCGTCTGAACGATGTGGTCCTGCGCCACCACGTCCTGAAACACGCTGGGTCGCCATTCGCGGGCGATCACACGATAGGCCATACGGGACAAGCCTCTCACCCATCCATCCGGCACGCACGAACAGGATAAAACATCGGGAAGGGACGTTGAAAAGGCCGTGCACCCCGCTTCGGCTCTCAGGCCGGGTTTTCGGAAAGCGCCAGCTCCCGCCAGGGGCTCCCGCGGCACACGGGCCGGGTTGCCTACCGCTGCTACCTTCCGGTCCTGACGGGGTTCGGCAATCGTCCGTTGCGCAGGACCTGGCGATCAACACCACGTTCTGACCGAAACACGTCCCGGTATGAAAAGCCTCAGACGGGGAATTCAACCCCGCTATAGCGGATTGCGGGCTACAGGGCGCCGCTACTCCCCCGTCTAGCACGACCTGAAAACAGGTTCAGCACCGGGCCGGAGGGCGGTGGGAGCCGCCGACGGCCGCCGGCGTTATGCCTGGTGGAGCTGATGGGATTCGAACCCACGACCTCCAGAGTGCGATTCTGGCGCTCTCCCAGCTGAGCTACAGCCCCACGCAATGTTTTACGACGCGCGAAGCATAAGGCCGGACAGGGACGTCCTCGTCTTATGCGTCGCTCTTTTCAATTGTGATCCCGTCCGCCCGGGAGGCCTCTTTCAATGCCTCAGCGCCGGAAAGCACGCGTCCGACGGGGTTTACGGGGCTGGCCGGCCGGATCTCGTCCCCTTCGCTGGCAGGGGTCGGGCCATAGAAGATACAGAAAGCCTTGCCCGGCGGCCAGTAGGCCAGATCGCCCGATTCCACCGTTTCCCGCGGATCCTCCGGGTCCGCGGTGACAGGGATCTGGAAGTAGATTTCGTCGCCCCACGTGTTGAAGCCGCTCCGGATGGGCAACTCGGCCAGGATCCGGGACGCGGTTTCGGAATCGTTCAACTCCGCGTCCAGCTCGATTTCTCCGACCGTGATCTTGATGGAATTCGCCATTGGCTTCTTGAAGTCACAAACCCGATTTCAGACTATGGATGGACAGGAAAGACAGGATAAAAACCAAAATGCGCAAGAAAGGCACGTGAAAGCACGAGAAAACGTGTAACTGCAGTGAATCGATTCACCACGAACCGCACGACATCACTCCGACCACTGCGATCCCAGAACCATTAAGGTTTTCCTTATGCCAACCACTGAATATTCAGAAAAACAACAGGTTATTCAACAAAACCGAGAGATTTCGTGAGCTATTCACGTTAAAGGAGAGCAGACGATGAAACAATATTCATGGCGGAGAGGGAGGGATTCGAACCCTCGGTATCCAAAAAGGATACACATGATTTCCAGTCATGCCTGTTCAGCCAGCTCCAGCACCTCTCCACAAAAGCGGCTCGAGACCCGGTCAATCAAGCGAAAACGCGTGTATCAACGTCCCGCCCTTTGAATTTGCCATTGCACGATATTCCAGGCGGTTCTTCACGGCCGGGGCACACCGTTCTCTACAAATATTAAGATACAATAATCCACCGATATCCGCAACATTTTCGGGATCAATCAGGATTGCCGGGTCCGGTATCGTGGGAGCCTCGGATTCTGATTTCGTCGTCCTACCCTTCTTGATCCGTATCACAGTTTTCGCTAAATTGCGACCGCATACCATGGATGGAATGGATCATCTCTTTGCGGCCAAATACAAGACGAGGTTATTCGGAAAATGAACGACACCATCTGTTGGGACGGACTTACGCAGGCTCGGTCCTGCGACGACAAAGAGGCCGTTGACCGGCACGCTCTGGCCGATGCCGCCAGGGATGCCGAATGGACCCGCGTCTTCGAACTTCTCACCAAATACAGGAAATGGTGGCACCCTACCCGGCCTGGGAATTGGGTTAACACCACACGGCCTGACGGATCATCCTGGTATGCGCCTCTACATCAGGCCGCGTGGCACGGCGCGGCGGTCACAGTCGCCGAACGGTTGATCGGTCTGGGCGCGTGGCGGACGCTCAGGAATGCCCGGGGAGCGCGGCCGTTGGACATTGCCAGACGCAGAGGGAACCGCCACCTGCTACACGTGCTGGCGCCCGAATACAAGCACGACATCCCTCACGAGGACCTGTCTGGAATTCAAGCGCACTTCCATGCCGTCATTCGCGGCCGCGCCGATCACCTGGTGGATGAACAGAGACTGCGGTTGCCGCAATTGGAGCCGTTGCTGGAACTGGATCAACCGGAGATGTGGTTTGCCGTACCGGGTATGGCGGGTGGATTCCACTATCGGCTTCGTTCTGAGTGTGATGAGATTCAGCTCGTTTCCGATAGTTGGTGCCGCGTCGTGGGAGGTTCGGGACAGAGACACGAGATCACGTCGCGCGGAAGCCGCCTCGTCGACGAGGGGTTCGTTTAACTCGCTGCGTAATGACCGTTGTTCCGTGCGAGCCAAATTCCGACGAATCATTTCACAGCTTTGTTTTTTCCGCGGGAGGCTATCGCGAGTTCTCGGTGTATGGATTTCGATTCACGAGGTTAGACCGACAAGCAATAGGCGCCACCGAGCACGTCACAGACTCAGATGGTGTCGAAATAAGAGTCTTTGACCTTGACTTCCTTGACCATCCGTTCTGTAACGTCGACACCGACTCTGTACTTGGCGATGAGTTCGCACAATTCGTCGCCGTCTATCAAGTCGATCGGTGGTGCGCCGTCCCGGGTCGCTTCCTTTCGCGCTGCGGGTGTAAATGTCCCCGTGGTAATAATCAACCCCTTGTCGCCCCGGCCCACCATCGCGCCACGAAAATCACGCACGGCACTAGCGCCAACACCGCCGGCATATCTCTTGCACTGGAAATAGATAGGAAAGCTGACGAGTGACATTCTGTAGAGTCCAACGCCATCCAGTCCACCGTCCCCGGAACGTCCGACAACTTCAACCTTCTGAAAACCTGCCTCTCTTAGAAGCAGCTTCGCGAGACGCTCAAACCCATCCGGTTTCATCTTCTTGAGAATCGCGATGAGTGCGGATTTCCAATCGTCTTCTGGAATGGGTTCGGCGTCGTCCTTGCTCGTAGATTTCTCCTTCGCCGCCCTCGTTTCTGCCGCCCTTCTGCCCGCCAACTTCCGCGCGCCGTCGTAAGCTTTTCGAAGTTCCGCGTCTGCTACATCTTCATCCATATCAAGGTATTTGTTACCTACCGCGGTCATCGTGTAGGTCCCGCGCTCAGTACTATCAAATGCACCGATCGCCTTGAGCCAATAAATCGCCCACCCCAATCTGTGTAAAGCCTTCGATTGCCCCGTTGGTCCAGCGTAAACGACCTCGATTTGCTCATCAGTCAGACCTACTGCACTGACAACCTGGTCCATTATTTCTGTGCGTGCTGCCGAACCGCCAAGATCGTGCATCACTTTCAAAACCGGCGAGAGTAAATCGGCGATGCCGGGAAGTTCCACGTTATCTGACATGTGATGAAGCCCTCCTCTCAAATCATGTTTGGATCCCGGTCCGCTGTTTTCACTCGAATCTGATCCTGCATTGAAGCGACACCTCTATTGCACAAGGCCGGAATCAAGGTGGCAAACTGCACCTAGGCAGTGTCCGGGCCTTGCCGTTTTTCGGGCAATGGAGATAATCTGGCTTGGGCCTTGTATTCTGAATGTCCCACAGGTCGCGAGCAGTGCACCTGGGCACGAGCGCGTCTCGGCGTGACGCAATCCCGGAAGCCGAACGGAACAGGTGTGCCATCCCCGTCACGTCGTGGAGAGTGAGAAGTCACGTGATCATAGGTCCTCCCTTGCTACACTAGAGTCCAGTCGCCAGGAGAGCCGCGCTTGTAGATCGTCGCCTCGCTGCGACAGTCGACCCGCGATCACGTAAATTTGTAAATAACTGTATAATAAGCACGTATTTCCACTTCTGACTCACAGAAATCTGCTGCCAACTGGGACGCGGGAGGGACTAAATCGGCCTAACTCCTTGCCGCTGCGAAAGGAAGACGAGCGAGCAGCGGCGAATAAATCTACTCCCTTCTGCTGAGTGGACTCCGTCGTAACGTTCGAAATCCAGAAACAGGTCGAATCAGTCGACACTTAGCTACCGGCGATTTCTCGCCGAGCAGATGAACGAACGGGTGGCTTACGTGAACGTGAAACCGTCGAATTGGGGCGGCCAATCGAGCCATAGGTTCAGGCGAAGCTTGGAGACCATAGCGATTACTTAGAAGTGGCTTCTGCTTCGACATGGATCGTGCGTGACTGGCCTAGCAGCGTAGGTCCCTACAGGACTTCCACCTCTTGGACGGCTGCCGCTCCTCGTCTGAACCAACCTACGTCAGGTCCGACGGAAAGTAATCCATCGCTGCAAGTTATCGTCCCATCGTATCGGTCTCCGAGGGGGATGGAACCGAGAGTCTTGATTATTGCTCTTTCACGAGTCAGGATGCGCTCGGGCTCAGCCGCGCGCTTGTCAACGTCCACCGCCCTGTCTTGTTCGAGATAGAACAGCCCAACACTGTCGAATACACCACTTCCATCGCCACGTTCCGAGCAACGAACTACCTCAATTCCGGACGGGGAAGTCGCAATGTGCGTGTAAGTGAAGGATTCTGTTCCATTCTGCCACTGCACAAACAGCATTCCATTCTGGCGGAATGTAGTGACGTCTCCAAAAAACCGGTTGCTCCGGTTCGCAGCAGTGAGGTTCACCGCCACTATGGTCTCGTCCGCGTCTGAGAGCCAGCCGAGCAGTTCCCTGAGAATCAGCGGATGAATGAACTCGTCTCGGACAAATGAGTAACGGCAGTTGCCGAACGACATATACGGTGACGCCCGGACGACGGCCGCCGTTGCCTCTCCATTCACCGTCTTGTACCACCTGTCTCGGTGCTCTCGAATCATCTTCTGCTTCGTGGGGTCTCCGCCGTAGGCCCGATGGCAACCGGCACAGAGTGGAGCCGCGTTGTCTTCTGTACTCGCACCGCCATCGGCACCGGGGACGATGTGATGGATGTCAATGTCCGGCTTGTGGCAACCGGCGATGCAACAGCGCAAGTCGGCGCGGTCTCGAATCTTCTTCTTTAGTGCTTCTGGGAATCGCGGCATTTCCTGATACCTCTCGGTGACTGGCAGTCGTGTGCGACATCACCAATATATGACAGAGCGCATCGAACCATACGATGGCGGGCACCTCGTACATCCGAATCGCAGGGATCCGCGCTTCAGCCTCAACAGCCACCCGTCAGCAGCACCTCAAAATCTGCCACGGTCGGCATCGTCAAGACGATGCAGGGGCATGACGATTAGAAGGGTACACCCGGAACTGAGGCTTGGTCGGTGAGTACACTGGCGCTTCCTGTGCGTGGCAGAGTCTTCTGGCGTTGGTTACCTAGCCTACACTAACCGGTAGTGGCGTCCCATGAGGGCCTTAACTTCATCGTCGATTTTCTCGATTGAGAAGAGAGCGGAGCTTGAGTGAGATGACTGAGTTCTTGCTGTATGGAATCCACGGCGAGAGGTAAAATCGTCTCAGTTTGAGGTCTGCGGCTTCTCGGCGCAGACGGCCACACTGCGATAGGCTGCGCAGTGACAGATACGTAACCCCTGAGACCGACTCGTGCTTTGATAAGAGTAGTAGTCGGTCAGAGGTTTCCACGTCTGGTATGTGCTACAGAATTTCGCGTCTAAACGGGATGGCCGTATCACGGCCATCCCGTTGTTCCTCGCTGCGAGTTACTGACACCTGTACTGCTCGCGCGGATCCGTATCAAGTTGTCCGGAGCGTATGCCGCTCCAATTGATTACAGCGCGGCAAATCACCGGTACCTTCGTTTGCTCATTCGGTGCCGAGCGTGTTCCTTTTGACTATGCCGGTTCCGCTCCTCTTAGCGTGGATGTTTCGGTGGGCGGACTTTGGTTTACTCCAAATTCTCCGTTGACAATTCTGCCTGTCGCAAGACGAGCTGCGTCGCGTCTTCGGCCAGATCCGGAGGGTAGCCGTACTTTGCGAGCAGCCGGCGAACATTGCGCCGCAGACTCGCCCGTACGGACTCGCGTTGGGTCCAGTCAAGCTTGGGCATGCTCTTAACCATTTCGGTCAGTTTGCGAGCCATGAGGCGTAGCGTATCGCTCTGCATCGCTTCTCTGGCTGACTCGTTCTCCGCCAGGGCGTCGTAAAAGGCAGTTTCCTCGCTGCTCAGACCCAGTTCTTCACCGTGGCGTTGCGCGTCCCTTAGACTCTTCGCCAAGTCAATCAGCCGCGAGATCATCTCGGCGGTGGTGATCGCCCTGTTCGTATAGCGCAACATCGCGTTTTCCAGGGCGTCGCGAAACTTTCGGCTCCGGACAATGTTCGTGCGCTCGGTGATACGAATCTGATCATTGAGCAGCTTGCGCAGCGTCTCCAAAGCCAAGCTCTTCTGCTCCAGTGCCGCCACCCGACCAAGGAACTCATCGCTAAGGATGCCGAGGCGGGCTTCCGACAGCCCCGCGACGGCGAACAGGTCGATTACTTCGTCGGCATCGATCGCGCCGCCGATCACCTGGCGCACGGCGGCGTCGACGTCGCGTTTCCGAGCTTGACCGTCGCCATCGTCGGTATCGTCAATCAGTCGTTTTCGAATCATCGCCACCACACGCTGGTAGAACGCGAGGTGTGCCGTGATGGCCTCGGTCTCCGGGCGCGGAACCGCCAACGCGAAGGCCGCCGACAGCTCCTTGACCAGTTTCCGCAGGCGCTTCCAGCCGTCGTTCTGCCCAAAGACGTGATCAATCGTGCGTAGATACACCCCAAGCACGGCTTTCGGTTTGGTGTCGAGCGCATGCTCGTAGTCGCAACCGTGGAAGAAGTCGCGCAGTTTCTCGAAGGCTGCCTGCATGGCAGGCACAGCCTCGTTTTGCACCCTCCTGACCGCCTCGCCCGTGCCGCCGGCATGGGTGTACGTCGCAAGCGCATCTGCCAACTGGTCGGCCAGACCCAGAAGGTCCACGATTAATCCACCGGGCTTGTCTCCGTGAACGCGATTCACGCGTGCGATAGCCTGCATCAGGTTGTGCCCGGCCAGCGGCTTATCCAGATACATGGTGTGTGCCGGCGGACAGTCGAAGCCGGTGAGCCACATGTCGCAGACGATCACCAAGCGTAGATTGTCGTGGGGGGCCTTGAAGCGCTCCGCCAGACGCTTGCGGGCGGTCTTGGTGCGCGCATGGCTCCTGAGCGGCTCGGGATCTTCTTGGCTGCCGGTCACGACCACCTTCATCGCCCCCTTTGCGTCGTCGACGTCGTGCCAGTCCGGGCGAAGTGTGCGGATGGCCTCGTAGAGCCGCGCGGCAATGTCGCGGCTCATGGTCACGACCATCGCCTTGCCTTCCATAGCGGCGCGGCGCTTCTCCCAGTGTTCGACGATGAACGCCGCAAGGCGTTCGATGCGCTCCTGGGCACCGACCAGGGACTCCAGTGGTACTCGGATGCTGTCATCCGCCCCTTCTCCACCGCGGTCGAGGTTGGCAACGTACTCAACATGCTCCTCGGCGACGCCCGCGCGCTCCTCGTCCACCTTCAGTTTAATGACGCGCGATTCGTAGTAGAGCGGCTGCGTGGCGCCATCCTCGACGGACTGGCGGATGTCGTAGACGTCCGCGTACTCGCCGAAGACGTGGGTCGTGTTTCTGTCGTCCCGTTCTAGCGGCGTGCCGGTGAAGCCGACGAACGTGGCGTTCGGGAGCGCCTCCCGCATCCAGCGCGCGCCGCCCTCGACGAAGCCATACTGGCTGCGGTGGGCCTCGTCGGCCATAACGACCACGTTCGAACGCTCCGAGACCACGCCGTGTGCCTCAGCAAACTTCTGAATCGTCGTGAACACCACCCCACCTGCCGCGTGGTCGAGCAAGGCCTTGAGATGCTCCCGGCTCACGGCCTGGACCGGATCCTGACGAAGCAGCGCGCGCCCGGCAGCGAAGGTCTCGAAGAGCTGATCGTCCAGATCGTTGCGGTCGGTGATCATGACGATCGTCGGGTTGGTCATGCGCGACTCTCGGATCAGCCCCCCGGCCAACATCAACATAGTCAGCGACTTGCCCGAGCCCTGGGTATGCCAGATCACACCCCCGCGACCATCGCCCGTGCCGGACGGCGGCTTGAGACGCGCAAGCACGCTGGCGCGCGCATTGCGCACCGCGCGGAACTGGTGGTAGCCTGCGATGTTCTTGGCGATCTCGCCACGTTCGTCCTCCTCGAAAGTGACACAGGTTCGCAGGTAGTCGACCAACGTCCGCGGATGGAACAGGCCCCGGATCAGCGCCTCCAGGGTCGGCGCGCCTCCATCCTCACCACCGTCGATCCGGCGCCACGGCATGAAGCGGCCACGCCCGCTGGTGATCGAGCCGACGCGGTTCAGCATGCCGTCCGAGACCACCAGCACCAAGTTCGGCACGAACAGTTCGGGGGCGGTCTGCATGTAACGATCGAGTTGGTCGATGGCCGCACCTAGATTTGCGTGGGTGTGGGTCGGGTGTTTCAGCTCAATCACCGCGATCGGCAGCCCGTTCAGGAATACTGTCAGGTCCGGGCGGACGATCTTACCCGATGGCCCCGCAACACTGAGCTGGCGGACCACCAGAAGCTCGTTCGCGGCCGAGTTGTCGAAGTCGACCAGCCGTGCCCGCCGTCCACGGATTTCGCCACTCTTCGCGTCGCGGCACTCGATCTCGACGCCGTCGGTGAGCATTGCGTGGAACCAGCGGTTATTCTGGATTAGTGTCGGATGCGGCGGGCGCGAGAGGATGCGTACGACCCCCTCGATGGTGTCGTGCGGCAGATCGGGGTTGAGGCGATGCAGCGCGGATGCGAGGCGGCCCGTCAACATGGCCTGGGACGTATCGCCGCGCTCGCCAGCGTCGTCGATCTCGGCGTTGCATTTCACAGCCACGCCGGTCTCTCCGAAGTACAGAGGTGTCAGGTCTTCGACGAACTGTTCGTTGAGTCGTGCCATCATACGCCCTCCCCAACCCGATCTAGTAGACTTTCGAAGCGTACAAGCCGGTCTTCATGGGGTCCCGATGGCGAAGTCTTGGTAGTCGAATCAGCTACGCACTCCATGTGCCATTCATTATCCTTCTTGAATCTGAATCCCCACACGCTGGTCCGATGCCCAGATTCGCTGTCGGCGGCATATAAGAACGGACTGAGGTCCAAAGTCAGTTCGCCCATACGAGCGAACACCCTGTCCATTTCGTCGACCGATATTGCAGACATCACAAGCACCGCTGCGTCGGTGTCAAGGGCGAGTTCACTAATGCGGCGACTCTGTGCGTGGCCATTCAATAGCTCGATATCTGCTTTGCCTCCAGCTTGAATGCTGTGGATGCGTATCAGGTCAATATTCTGCATATCGCGCAGGTCAAGCAATATTTCGCGCAGCAAAGGATATGCTTCTTCGATGACCGCTTTCGCCTGTACCTCAGACAGTGCTGATGCATGGGAAAAGGCGTTGCGTACAACATTGAGCCGCCGAACTTCCCCGAGCACATCTACGGGAAGCAATGAGGCAACCTTCAGGTCGAGCCCCAACTCCTCTGCCCGATGCAGCACACCTTCGATGAGGCCGATACGCACCGCCAGCTTGTCAGAGAGCAGATCTCGACGTCTGCACTCTCGCCGCCTCTGCCCCACTCCATCACGAAGAACTAGTGGTTTCATGCATGTCGCAACTACCGCAGCTTCGGACAGTGCAAGCGCCGCCAGAAGACGAATTAGAGATTCCCACGTGTCACGCAGGCGGTGCAATCGGGTAAGTGACGAGCGGGTTCCCTCTAGGAAGCTATGGAACGGCACCGCAATAGGTGCTGGAAACTGCTCACACACAGCCTGCTCTAAATCCGTGCGAATCATCGCTGAACAATCGTCACGACCGCGCCGGGCGGCGTCAGGGGCCATTGTCTCCAACACGTCGGCAGGATGAAACTGCTCTTGCCCGATTTCGATCATTCGATACGAGGATTCACACCAAACACGATAATCTTCATCGTCTCTTCTTTTTCGCCGCTCGGTAAGGCGCTGATCGGGATCAAGGCGTTCTGCTTCCAATTGATCGCGGGAGGGCGAGTCTGTCACGAACGCACCCTCACAGTTCCCGATAGAAGCTTTGGAAGGAGGTAATCGCGTACCTGCGTCAAGTGCAGATTTTCCTCCACGCAAGCCGCGAGTAGTTCAAAAAGAGGATCAGACGTTTGCTGATAGGCGGAGATCACGTCGTCTATTGGCAGAACCACCGGGAGGGGGCGGAAGTTCTTCTTGCTGATCTCGGGGAAGGTTGTTCCGCTCGCGCGGGCCTTGATTACGTCCATCGAGGTCAACGCCCAGTTAAGAACGTAGATGGGCGGCAGCGGGCCGTCACACACCATCGCGATGAATCCCTGGTTGATCGCGGTAGGCACCCTAGCGATTCCCAGGTAGCCGACTGGAGCACGCGATGACATCAGCACCGTACCAACGGGTAGCATGCCGGAGCTAATCGAGTTGAGCGCCGCATCCGTGATGCGGCGCTCCGTGTCCAGCAACACCGGATGCGAGAGCCTCGACATGTCCTTCGGGGTCACCCAACAGTGCTCGCCGCCGTCCCAGTATTCAGGATTCTTCGTGTTCGGGGTGCCACCACCCTTCGTTGTGACCACATCGCCGATCGCTTTCACCTCCCACCCCTCCGGCACGGGGCCGATGTCGGAATCCACAAAGCGGGTGGGCAGTGCGTCGAAAACTTGCTGGGGCATGGAAGGGAAGGAGGTCGCGCCGGCGGCCTTGGCCTTCACTGGCTCGAAGTCTACGAACCACGCCCGGAATATCGCACGCGCCAGCCGCTCCAGCGCCCGCGCCGTCTGCTGGTTCTGCTCGATCTTGTCGTCGAGCGCGCCGAGGACACCAGCGATGTCCCGCTGTTCGGTGATTGCCGGGAGCGTTGTCTCGAACTCGCAAATCCGCCCAGGTGATGTATGGCGAACTGTGGATCCTGAAGCGGTCGCCAAAATGTGGTGTCTGTAGTCGCTGGCGCGAAGGCGATAGAACAGGAAGCGCTTGTCCGCCTCAACTCCCTCCTTGATTTCAACCAATCCAATTCTCTGGTTATGCAAGTAGCGTCTTCCGAGCGTCCGCGGAACGAGGGCTGGATAGCCGAGCGTATCGCCAGCCTTGCTTAGATCCGTCATCGTGACTACTAGATCGCCCTCTTGCAGGATGTAGTCATCCGGTACAGGTCCCGCGTAATACTTCGGCTTGTTGTTTAGGAAGCCTCCGCCAATGGCAAAATTGCCAGGTGTCACGAGCACGTATGGTGTCTCAGATTCAGTGAAGTACTCACCCTTGAATGCACAACCGTGTTTCACACGTATGTAAATTCCAAGTGTACGCGGGGCAGCGTCATCCATCGGCTTTGACTCCCCCAAGTCGTTCCCGCACCACCGCCATCAGCCGCTCCCCCTCGCCAAAGCACTCCACTAGCTCAGCCAGCAGACGCGGGTACATGTCTGCGAACGGCTCGCCATCGTCCTCGACTTCCTCCGCGCCGACGTAGCGGCCGGGGGTAAGCACGAAGCCGTGCTTACCAATGCGCGCGATCGTCTCGGCCTTACAGAAACCGGCGATGTCGCGGTAGGCCCATTTGCCGTGCTGCGCTTCATTCCACCAGTCGGGCGGGGGCTCGCCCCGCCACTGGCGGAAGGCGTAGACGATGCGGCCGAGGTCGGAATCGAAGTTCGAGTCGCCCGTGCCGTCGGCCATCATGCTTTCGCCATCGTCGCCGCCGGTGAGCACGCGAAGCGTGCGGGTCCGCATCGTGCCGAGCTTGCGGGCGTCGATGAAGAGCGTCTCGCCCTTGCGGTCACGTCCACCGTGCTTGAGGTTCCTGCCGGTCTTGTCACGGGTGAGGAACCAGAGGCAGGCGGGGATGCCGGTGGTCAGGAAGAGTTGAGCAGGCAACGCGACGATGCAGTCCACCAGATCGGCCTCGACAATGCGCTGGCGGATTTCGCCCTCGCCGCCGGAGCCGGTGGAGAGCGAGCCGTTGGCCATGACGAAGCCGGCGACTCCGCCTCCGTGGCCGTTAGGCGGCGCCATGTGGTGGATGAAGTGCTGAATCCAGGCGTAGTTGGCATTGCCGACGGGTGGTGTGCCGTGACGCCAGCGCACGTCGTCCGCCAGCAGCTTGCCCGACCAGTCCGAGATGTTGAACGGCGGATTGGCGAGGATGTAATCGGCCTTGAGGTCGGGGTGCAGGTCGCGCAGGAAGCTGTCGGCGGGCTGAGAGCCAAGGTTGGCCTCGATGCCGCGGATAGCCAGGTTCATGTGAGCCAGCCGCCAAGTCGTTGGATTAGACTCCTGGCCGAAGATCGAGATATCGGTCTTCTGTCCGCCGTGCGCCTCCACGAAGCGTTCGGACTGCACGAACATGCCCGCCGAGCCGCAGCAGGGGTCGTAGACGCGGCCCTCATACGGCTCGAGCATCTCGACCAGCAGCCGCACGACACAACGTGGCGTGAAGAACTCGCCGCCGAGCTTGCCCTCGGCCTGGGCAAACTTGCCGAGGAAGTACTCGTAAACCCGGCCGAGCGTGTCGCGGGCTTTAGCGCGGTCGCCCTTGAAGCCAATGTCGGCGATCAGGTCGATCAACCCCTTCATTTTTTCCGGCGCGATGCCGCGACGGGCGTAATCGCGGGGCAGCTTGCCCTTGAGGTTCGGGTTGTCGCGCTCGACGGCGAGGATGGCGTCGTCGATCAGCGTGGCGACATCCGGCCGCGCGGCCTGGTTCTGGAGCTTCTGCCAGCGTGCCTCGGGCGGCACCCAGAAGATCCGTTCGGCAGTGTATTCGTCGCGGCTCTCCAGCAGGCTTTCGATCTGAGGTCCGCTGATGCCGTCGGCTTCCAGTTCGCCCTCGAGATCGCGGCGCCGCACCTCAAAGGAGTCGGAAATGTACTTCAGGAAGAGCAGGCCGAGGACGACGTGTTTGTACTCGGCAGCGTCGATCTGACCGCGCAGGGCGTCGGCCGACTTCCAGAGGACTTCGGCGTAGGCCAATTCGGTGGTGGGTACAATGCCATTCTTCGTCATGTCGTCGTGTAGACACCTCCCCTATGGCTTTCGAGTACTGCCGTCGCCTTGAGCCAACAAATGGCCCATTCGACTCTGTGTAGAACTTTGGGCTTGCCGGACGGCACTGAGTACACGACAGCGGTCTACTCGTCGGTGAGCCTAACCACCCCGCGACCGTGTTCCCCGAGACTAGGCCAGCCAACCGCTATCCCACCTTGAGACTTTCATATGTAAACTGCACTTCCAAGCCGAAGAATACAAATAAGATATTTATTTACGATTATTGAGTCCCCTCCGAGAAGGGGGTTCAGGAAGATTTCGTGTGTAGGTGTCAGTGTTGTGTATTGAGAGGTCGCGTTGCGTGGTGAAAGTGCATCGGGTTGCGGCCCATCAACACAGAGGCGGTTTACGAGGTTGCTCGCGTGGTTTTGGGGCAAGGATATGCATAAAAAAGTCGCATCTTATGCGGGGAGCATCGTGGGTGAGGTGAGGTAATTCTGGATCCGAACGAGATTGACCCATAAGCCACGACAGTGCGCCCACAGCTGATGTGGCATCAATCCACGATAGCGAGTTTTGCCGTTTCGGGTGTAATAGCTCAACTGGAAGAGGCTGGCTTCGACGTTATTGCGTCGGTTTCTGATGTGTTCAGGCAGGGCTTCACTCTGTTTGCGTTTGATGTAGTTGTCGATGGCCTGTTCTTTAAAGTATCGGGGTTTGCCATCCATGATGAGTTTGTATTTCCCCGGTTTGTATTCTTGGGCAAGCTGCACGGCTTGGGTATTTCGATCCATGACTTCGACGCCTTCTCTTGTTCGTCGATAAATGAAACGCCCTGGGGTTCCTTGCAGGCCACTGTAATAGAATTGCTTGTCGTGTTCGTTTGCGTACTCGGCGTTGGATTGATCATTATAGGCCCCATCCATCGACACGTCTCGAACCTGCCCTACCACGTGCTGTGTGCGCCCTACGGCCGCTTGCACAAACGCGTTGTCGGGCGCTGTCGCGGATTTGACGTCAATGTCCGTGATCAAATTGAGGCCCTCCTCACCGCAGGTCTCGGTGAGGTTCACACTGTATCCTTTCACCTTCGCTTCCCCTTTCTTACGAAAGGCCGCATCTTCGTCATCGGGGGACTGCAAGGAGGATGCGGAGATCTCATCAGGCGGCTTGGGAAGCACCTGTTTGGAGGAGGATAAAACCGAATACTGGTCTCCAAAAACACGCGCCATCACACCATAGTGATCGCTGTCTTTCTCGGTATAGATCGCTTGAAGCCTGCTCAATAACACACCGTATTCCTGTAGCTTCTCACCTTTTTCAGCACGGGTGAGACGGTAGACAACCTGATGGGGCTTCACCTTGAGCATTCCGTCCAGAACCTGCCGGTGTTTTCCTGATAATCGCCGCTTCCGGGCCTCGTCCAACGATCCCCAGAACCGTTGTAAACAACCCACCACCAACTGCAACCGACAACATAGCGCAATGTTCGAGCCGATTAACTTACTGTCCATTCGGATTTGCTGACCCAGCACACCAAAGGCGTCGGCCTGCGTCTTCGTTAAGCTGCTAAAGGTCTCGCCAACCAGATCCCGACCGGTTTTCAGTTGATACGCATACAAGGACTGTTTGAACAGATAATACGTCGACTCCACAGGCGCCTCATCAGACAGATTCATCAACCCCAATGCCCGCATCGCCAGGATATTGAACCGACATTGCTCGAACAGTTGTGCATCGCTCCACCCGAAGCCCTCCTTCAAGACCATCATCGCCGCCAACTGACGAATCGGGGCATTGGGACGGCCTATGTCGGGATCAAACAACACGGAAAACACATCCTCGTCGATCTCTGACGTGATGTGCTGGTAAAACAGATTATGCCACGACTTCGGATCATTCAACTGCGCCTGCTTCCGCTGTGTGAAATGCGACTCGAAATTCGAAAACAGATCCGGTTGACTGCACGACGCACTCGGCTTATACATCTGTCCTCTCCCACGCTCTCTACAATTGTAATTCTCAATACTTCATCCTTGCTGACTTTTCACACTTCGAATTTAGTACTTTCACCAGCATAAGTAAATGCGACTTTTCGGAGTGGACTCATTATTTAAATCACATATGTGGCGGAGAGGGTGGGATTCGAACCCACGGTACCCGTAAGGGTACACCGGTTTTCGAGACCGGCCTGTTCAACCAGCTCCAGCACCTCTCCGCTCGAACGCGGGGTTACGCAGGGTACCCGTACCGGATTGCGACTTCCACCCCCTGCCGCAGCAGCCTGCTCCGTCGCACGTTACGGGTCTCTCTGGCGCAATGTTTGGAAGAACTGTTTCAGAATCCTCGAGCAGGGCGCTTCGAGGACGGCTCTGCGAACGTCGATCCGATGGTTGAGCCTGGGGTCGTCGACCACGTTTCTGAGCGAACCGCAGGCGCCGGTCTTCGGATCGTCTGCGCCGATCACCAGCCGGGACACCCGCGCTAGCACCAGCGCGCCGGCGCACATCGCGCACGGTTCCAGCGTGACGTAAACGACACAGTCCGCCAGCCACTTCATGCCGGTGCGCGCCGTTGCGGACCGGATGGCCAGCATCTCCGCGTGCGCCGTGGGATCGTTATCCCTCAGGACGCGGTTCTGTCCCCGCCCGACAACCTCCCCGTGGCGCAGAATGACCGCCCCCACCGGCACTTCGCCGGCGTTTCCGGCGCCCTGTGCCTCGGCCAGCGCCAGCTGCATTCCGGCTTCGTCCGCGTCGTTCAATTCGCACACCAATCGGGCGGAAATTCACGTACTCAAAGGGTTCCGGATCGGCAGACGAATATACCGCTTTACCTGTTCTGCGTCAATCATTTTCACTGCAAATCCAAAGTGACAGAGCCGGGATCATGCGCCCAGCTTCATGGCGAAGAACGGGACCAGCATCTCCCTTTCATGAAGCCCGCCGTGGCGGCCCCCCACGAGGTCGGACGGCATCGCGTCATCGCGGTAGGCGTGGAACAGCGTCGCGCTGCCACGCATCAGAGCCAGCACGTCGCCGATCCGGCCGGAGAGTCCCGCCGCGCGCGGCCCGTCTCCCCACAGGCCTGCGGCCAGCGCGCGTTCGGTTTCGATAACACCTGCCGCTCCGCCCAGGCCGGACTCCAGAGCGGCCTTCACGTCCTGTACGTTGCCGTCGCGCACGTGAAAATTCGCCGAACGGGCGGTCCCTGTGGGCGGCGACGCGAGCCGGTGCTGCAGCCCGTCAATCGCGGCGAGGGGCACGACATCCGCCTCGTCCACCTGAATATGTCCGTGGTCGGCAAGGAGCATGAACACGGCGTTCACGTCGCGCCCTTCGAGTGGCGAAAGCAACTCTCGTTCAATCGCGTAGCCCAGACTGTGGATCTCTCCCTCGGGTTCTTCGCCCCTGGTGCCGTATTTGTGCTGGATCGTGTCCATTGTGTCCGTATACAGCCAGATACACGATGGGCGTCCCGGATCCGAGGTCAACATGGTTCGAACCTGGATGAACAGGTCCGATGCGTTCACGAACGGAATCACGTCGGTAGCGCCGTCGTACAACATCTCGGACAGGCCGCTGTGCGCCAGCGACCGGTGAATCATGCAATAGGACGCAACGCCGGCCCCGGTTAACAGCCTGTGCACGGTGGGTACGCCCAGCAGGGCCCGGGCATCTCCGCTGTTGAGCAGCATGCGCCCGAACCGTTCGTCCGCCTCGGGGCTCAACCGGATCATATTCGCCACGTATCCTTTGTCCGGCATGTACATCCTGTAACCCGCGACGCCGTGCCCTGCAGGCGGCAGACTCGTATGAAAAGATGACAGCGCCACTGCCGTGGTGGACGGAAAGACCGACGTGATCGGCACGATCCGACCCCGCTCCGCCATTGTACTGAACCCCGGCACCGGCCCGGAATTCAAGACGTCCGTGAGCGTGAGATAGCCCAGGGCGTCCACCAGCGCAATCGCCAGTTTCCGGGCGCCCGCCAGTTCGCGCCCCACCACCTCGTCGGCCAGTCCAGGCGAACTGACACCGCCGATCCCGAAATGCCGCAGCACCGTGGGCGCAACGTTCGCGACGCTGTATCCGTCGTACGCCGGCCAGATGAACTCAGCGGGCCACGGCGTTTCGCCGAGCCTGCCGGGCCGCCGCAGGCGCTTCAATACATCGTTCGCAACAGGATTCATGCCAACTCCGATCCGATGATGCCGCCTACCGGAAAAAACAAGGACCCATAATAGACCGCGCCCGGTGTGATGTCAAGCCCGAAACCCCGTTCACGAACGCCATTACAGTGCGGCCCAGTGAACGCGGGAACCGCCAATTGCACAGCGTCGGCGAGGACGTCAAACACCGTTTTTTGCTTGACACCGCGCGGCCCTTGTGGTAATTTCCTCCCGCTTCAGAGTGCCAGGGTTCCGGCGTAGCTCAGCTGGCAGAGCGGGTGGCTGTTAACCACTAGGTCGTAGGTTCGAGTCCTACCGCCGGAGCCATTTTTCGACCGTCATCGAAGGTGACTTAAAAGTCTACCCCGAGCCCCGGAGGGCGAGTCCTTCGGGGCCGTGTCGTATCAGGCGCGAAGACGCGTGCAGGACCGATGTTCCGCAACGTCGTCCCTCCAGCCGGGAGCCGTACATTATTAGCCGCGACATGCGGTCCGGAGTGAAGCCAATGCCCGCCGGGAAGCCAGCGAAAAACGCGGCAAGGGCCGCCAACAAGCCGGTCCTCCTCTCGGGCGGAAACCCTCAGATTGCGAAGGCCGACGGGGACGCACCGGTGCAGGCCTATATCACGGCGATGCCGGGCTGGAAGAGCGACGTCGGACGCCGCCTCGACGAACTTATCGTGCGCAACGTGCCCGACGTGCGCAAAGCCGTCCGATGGAACTCGCCCTGGTACGGCATCGAGGGCGCGGGCTGGTTCGTGAGCTGCCATGTATTCACCCGATACGTGAAAGTAACCTTCCTCAATGGCGCGTTGCTGAGACCCGTGCCGCCCGGTTCAGGCAAAGACAGGGACTCGCGCTGGGTAGACATCCACGAAGGCGAACTCGACGAGACTCAGATGGCTGCCTGGGTCCGGCAGGCGGCCGCCCTTCCGGGATGGCGCGGCTTTTAATTCTCCCTGAAGTTCGGTTTGTGGGTTGAAACGCTTTCTTCCCGGACGGGCTTCGGGCGGGACCACTCGCTCCTGAATTCACCTCAGAAAGGATTTCCAGATAGATGATCAGTTACGGACTTAGACCGACGACTTATGGCCTGACCACCCTGCTCGTGTGTCTCACGCTGTGGAGTTGTGCCGACCCCGAGGTGGGTGAGACGCCTGCCCCCGATGAATCGTCTGCCAGGGCAGAAAGCCGCACGGCCCTTGTAAATCCGAATCTGGCCCTTGGCGACGAACTCGGCGCGCTCCCTGGGATGACGCCGGAGCTTGCCGACGCCATTCTGCAGCAGCGTCCATTTCTCAATATGGAAGCGCTGCACTCGGTCGTCACACAGCATGTGAGCCGGGAGGACGCTGAAAAGCTCTACGCGGGCATGTTTGTTCCGATCGACCTGAACCGCGCCGGCAACCGGGAGATTCGCCTCGTGCCGGGCGTGGGAGAACGCATCGCGCACGAGTTCGAGGAGTACCGACCGTATACGGCCATTGCCCAATGGGAGCGGGAGATGGGGAAATACGTGAACGACGCGGAGATAGAACGCATGCGGCGATACGTTTTCGTGCCCATCGATCTGAACACGGCCACCGAAGCGGAGATCCTGTCCATCCCCGGCGTGGGCAATCGCATGGCGCACGAGTTCGAGGAGTACCGACCGTATACGAACATGGAACAGTTCAGACGTGAGATCGGCAAGTACGTCAATGAAGACGAGGTCGCGCGACTGGAGCGGTACGTAGAAATCCGTCCGCAGGAATAAGACCGATCCCGGCAACAGCCGGACCGATTGCGCAAAACAGACCCCGCGACGAAATAGCCGCGGGGTCTTGTCGTATCCAATTATATATCAATATTTTACGCCGTCATGATCATACTTCCTATTTGTCCGTTCGGCACGTCGCAGTCGAATTCATCCCGTTTTTTGCCGGTACCAACCGTTTTTGTTCGGGCGATTGCTTATGTATCGACCCTATGTCCTCCTGACCTCTCACGCAGCCGCGCGATCGCGTCCGCAGCGGGTTCTACTTGGGCGGCGTCAATCTGGCGGTTGCCAAGCGCCAGAATCTTGAGCAACGCCAACGTCTCCTGTGTTTTTTCAAAGCTGTCGATGTCCTGCAGCACCACCTTGGCTTCGCCATTCTGAGTGATGACCATGGGCTCTCCCTTTTCACGGAGCGTACTCACGATCTCCGAGGCATGGGCCTTGAGGTAGCTGATCGGCTTGATCTGGGTGGACAGTTTCATGAGCACCTCCTTTTCTGTCTAAATTTAGTCCATAAACAGGTCAGAATCAAGCATTGATTTTGCTTGTCGTTCGCCAAACTAAGTGCAAGTATATCGAAATCTCACCGGGACGGACACGAACTCTTTATTCTGTTCAGGGACTTCGCAATGAGGATCCTTGACCGCGTAAAACCTACTGCGGCTTATGATTCGACTCTAATCCGTCCAATCGGGACGGAGCGGGATTCACGGATAACGATGTCCACGTCACGCCCAAGCGACGTCAGCAGCCGCAAGAGGCGCTCCATGGAATACTCCCGAAAGTCGCCCCGCAGCAGACGCGACACGTCGGGCTGAGATAGCCCGAGGAGTTTCGCCGCCTCGACCTGCTTGAGGCCGCGATTGCGAATGATCCTGTCGATCCGTGTAACCAATTCGGCTTTAAGCAGGTGCACGTCGGCATCCGGAAGCCCCAGATCAGCGAATACGTTTCCGCTGCTGCGTTCGATCTTCACATTGCCGGTCTTCATCGATCTAACCTCCTCCAAAGTTCTCGCTATAGTGTTGTTCTGCCGCTCTAAGTCTCAGCCTGATCAGGTCGATTTCGGGCTTTGGGGTTGTGATACCCCGCCTTGCTTTTTTTTGGGAGGCATGCAGCACGTAGTCGGCTGCTCTGAATCGGACCGTGTAAACGGCACGGAAAGTATCCCCCTGATGACGTGTGATGACTTCCAGGACGTTACTTCCCAAGCCTCTGAGCGGTTTGACGTCCCTGTGTCGGAATCCGACCTGTGCCTGATATAGAGCGTAGCCGAAGATACGGCATTCGGGAACGACATGAGATCCGATTTGCTGGAGCCAATCCATTCGACAGGTCTGGGTTTGTCCGTGGTCACGTCTTAATATAGCGAATTCACCATAATTTCGTAAACTGGCGATCATACACGCATCTGAATAAGGCGCTATTTGCCGCTTTACGGAACGTGCCAGGCCGATCCAATGCGGTTTCAATCCGGAATTACGGGCTTTCAGATTGAACGAGACTGTTTTTCCGACAATTTACAAACTTCGCAATTGACCTGAACCCGTTGAAATCATATATAGTTAGTACCCACAGCGACTCCGCGTCTCGTGCGCCGCCGAGCCTGTCGGATTCTCGGGTCGGTTTACAGACAACGCCCCTTTTGACCGCATTCATCTCCCGCGGAGGTCATCACCCGTGCATGAAATCGATTTTCTCGGGGATCTGATAATCATACTCGGTTCGGCGGTCCTGGTCGCAACGGTTCTACGCCGCGCGGGCATCCCGTCGATCGCGGGACTGATTCTTGCGGGTATGCTCGCGGGGCCCACGGCGTTGGGCCTGGTGGACGACACGCACCAGGTCGAGATGATGGCCGAGGTCGGCATTGTCCTCCTGCTCTTCGGGATCGGTCTGGAACTCTCGCTGAGCCACATGAGGCGCATGTGGAATGCCATCCTGCTGGGCGGCGGCATCCAGGTGGCCGCCACGATCCTGTGCACCGCACTTGCGGCAGGATGGTTCGGCATGGCACCGGGGCCCGCGGTGTTTCTGGGTTTTGTTGTCGCGGTCTCCAGCACGGCCATTGTCCTGCGCGGGCTTTCGAGCCGCGGTGAACTGGATGCGCCGCATGGCCGCCTGGCTGTAGGCATTCTGATCTTCCAGGACCTGTGTGTGGTTCCGATGATCCTGGCGGTGCCGTTTCTGGCAGGGCAGGATGGTACCACGTGGGAAATCGCGGTCGCTGCCGCCACGGGTCTCGCCATTCTGGCGGGTGTGCTTGTTGCAGCCAACCGTACGGTACCCTACATACTCGCATTCGTTGCCAGGTCGCGAGAGAGAGAATTGTTTGTACTCACGGTGTTTCTCGTGTGTTTCGGCATTGCTTGGGTCCTGTCGATGGCGGGAATATCGCTGGCGCTCGGGGCGTTCCTCGCGGGCCTGATCGTCGCCGGCAGCGAGTTTCGTCACCAGGCGATGTCGGACCTGATACCCGTGCGCGAAGCCTTCGCCAGCCTCTTCTTTGTATCCGTGGGCATGCTGCTGGATGTTTCGGAGGTACTTGCGCATCTGTTGCCGACGCTCGGGCTCTGCGCGATCATTCTCGCCGGAAAATTCGTCATCGTGCTCGGGATGGGCCTGATCCTCCGGCTTCCGCTCCGCGTCGCAATCCAGTCCGCGGCAACTCTGTGTCAGATCGGCGAGTTTTCGTTCGTACTCCTGAACGCGGCTTCCGGAACCGGCCTCCTGGACGC
Organism: Candidatus Latescibacterota bacterium; assembly: GCA_965203805.1. Lineage (GTDB taxonomy): Bacteria > Latescibacterota > UBA2968 > UBA2968 > JAAXHE01. Next base: position 1,236,938 of record OZ241917.1, read on the forward strand.
AGCACTGTCCGATAACCTTCTTTTCGCGATCATCCTGTCCATGTTGCTCACCCCCATCGCCATCGCCTTCGCCCCTCACCTTGCGCTCGGGGTCACGCGAATTCCGTGGCTCAACCGGATTCTGGATGCCGAGCCCCCCGGGGTCGACACGCACGAACCGAACAGCGACCACGTTATCGTCGCCGGATACGGCCGCGCGGGCCGGGAAGTCTGCCACGCCGCCCGGGACGCGGGGTTCGCCTGCGTTGCGGTTGACGTCAACGTGGACAACGTTCGCAGAGCGCACGCTGCCGGAGACCTGGCGGTGTACGGCGACGTCACCCAGACGGAAGTCCTGGAAGAACTCGGGTGCGGGGATGCGCGTCTGGTTGTGGTGACGATCAACGACACCCGTGCCACCGAGGTCGCCGTCCGCGCGATCCGGCGCGCGGCTCCTGACACACGGGTTATCGCGCGCACCATGTACGATATGGACGAGAGCTCATTGCGTGCCGCCGGCGCCACCCGGGTCATCACAGCCGAAGCGACCACCAGCGATGTCGTTGTCGACACGTGTCTCGAAGAGCTGAAAGCGGTGAGACGGCAATAGGGAAGAAGGAAGAAGGAAGAAGGATTGGTCCTCGTGCGGTTTCTCCATCGCGTCCTGACAGGTCGCCGAAGAGCGGAGAGACGGTAGAGGATAGCTATTACAGCAGGTGTTTCCACACAAACCGTGCCTGTTTCTTTACCGTTTGCGTAATGACAAGAAAATCCATAGGGCACACATATCGTCTCCCGTCTACCCTCTCCCGACTCCCCTCTTTCCCTGGGAGCGAGGGCATCTTGCCCTCGTTGCGCCCCGTTGTGGTCTTTCCGCTTCACGGCGCACACGTCGACAGATTTCGTTTGTGGTTCAAGTTGACTGTTGAAGACGGATAGCTGATTCTTGCTGCTTTTCGACCGCAGGGGGGAGAGGTCGCCCACCACGCACCGAAACTGTCGCAATATGAAACCCATACGTCGGGCGTTGGTTGATCACGGATGCTCAGATTCGTAAATTGCGGACGGGTTAAGCGCCACCGCGCAGAATATATCAGTCGTATATGGCTGGAGGGAGGATGGACGACTTACAATTGCAGGTATGATGTGGCTGAATTGAACCTCGGACTCTGTGCCTACAATAATGAGACGGTTCTCCTTTGTAAATTAAGCAACAATTGAGAGAGCAAAGGAGCGCCTAACGATGGCGATTTAAAGGATGTCAGCTCGATCAATTAATAGTGCTTATTCATCTCGCAAGGCATCAATCGGATTGGCTTGTGCTGCGCGGACTGCCTGGATACTAACGGTTACGAATGCAATGATCAGAGCCAGCATCGCGCTCACGACAAAGGGCACGACGGTTAAGGACGTCCGATACGCAAATCCGGAAAGCCAGTCGCGCATCAGATAGTAGGCGATTGGCCAGGCGACCACGCTGGCAACGAGAATAAGAAGCAGGAATTCACGCGAGAGCAGCATCACCAGATGCGACGTGGATGCGCCAAGTACCTTTCGAACGCCGATTTCCTTAGTGCGAGACTGGACCATAAACGCCACAAGTCCGAACAACCCTATGCACGCCACGAAGATTGCCAGCAATGAAAATACCCCGAGCATTCTACCGGTGCGTCTCTCGCTGGAATAGATCCGCTCCATGAACTCGTCCATGAAGTGATATTCAAAGTGTTCCCCGGGCACAAAGCGTTTCCATCGCGATTCCAGAAAAGCCAGGGTCTGCGCGGTGCCTTCCGGCCGGATGCGCAGGTTCAGCGAACGAAAGAACTCCCAGCGGGAGATAAAACCCAGGGGCTCTATTTCTTCTCGCAACGACAAGCCGTGGTAGTCTTTCACAACGCCAATAACTGTCACCACTTGGTTCTTGAAGGCAGGCGACTCGATCTGTCTGCCAATCGGATCATCTACCCAACCGAGCAGACGCACGGCCGTTTCATTCAGAATAATGGCCTGTGATGCATCACTGGCAACATCGGCTGAAAAAGCGCGACCGCGCAGCACGGGGACTTCAAATGTCTCGAAGAATGAACCGTCGACTTCGTTTACGCGAATTGTCCGTTCTCGTGTGCGGTCCCCATCGGGCCAGATCAAGCGCGGCCGTCCTGCGTATCCCGCTATTGGGTACCGTACTGCCGACGCACTCAGGACATTGGGGTGTTCGAGGAAACCCTGCTTCACCATCTCGTGGCGTGCCGACAGACGTTTTTGCGGGTTCGGTTCCGCGAATAAGTCATGACCGAAAATGGGTAAACTCACAATGTGATCGCGTGTAAACCCCATATCTTTAGTGTCCATGAATCGCAATTGCTGATAGACGATGAGGGTGCAGACGACCAGCAAAATGGACGTACCAAACTGAAAGACGACGAGACCCTTCTTCAGCCATGCGGTTCCAGAGGATGAAAACGCGCCGCCCTTTAGCGCGGTTGCCGGGAGAAAGGAGGACAGGTAGAATGCAGGATACGCGCCTGCCAGGAGGCCGGCCAATACCGTTAACGCGATTACCGACGGCGCGCAGACCGCCACTAATGCAGCATTGAGCTCTAACTCGTTGTATACAAACTGGTTGAATAGGGGCAGAAATACATCGACAAACGCCAGGGCAATCAGCAGCGCGATGCCGGTCAAGAGCAGGGATTCACCCAGGAACTGAACCATCAGTTGCGGCCGGTGCGCCCCGACCACCTTTCGCACGCCGACTTCCCGCTTCCGGGTAACAGCCCGCGCAGTCGCCAGATTGGTAAAATTCACGCACGCGATGACGACAACGATCACTCCGATGGTCGCCAGCAGATAAATTCGTTGAATACGGCCGCCGTCCGTGGGATTGAAATCGGATGTGCCGTACAGGTACACACGGTGAATCGGTTGGAGATGAAACGCTGATTTTGCCGCAACTTCACCCCCCATGAACCGCTCGATTAGCGACTGCATTCTCGATTGCAGGGATTTGTGGTCTTGTCCCGCTTTGAGTAGTACGAAAGTTTCCACCGGCCGCCAGGAGAGCAATGGCTGCCACATTGTCCACTTGTCCCGCACTTCCGCGACTGTCGTCGCCGTTGTTGAGAGGATCTGAAAATAGAGGTCTGACGAGGGATGCGGCGCCTTCAGGATCCCTGCCACTGTATATTCGCCGGGAAACACGGTGCTTTCGACTGAGAAAGACCGGCCCATCGGGTCATCGTCGCCAAACAGGTGGCGAGCCATGTCCTCGGTAACGATCACCGAGTTTGGGAATCTAAATGCAATCTCCGGATCGCCACGTATCAAGTCGAAATCAAAGACTCTCAGAAAGCCGTCGTCAACCAGCGCGAACTCATACTCACCCGTGCGCTCTCCGTATTGTGCGTTCACGGGCCATCGCCAGAAACGTATGGTTGTTTCTACCTCGGGAAACGACGCTTCCAACTCCGGTCCGAGCGCGCCCGAGGTTCCGCTCTCGTAGGTTGTTCGCGTTGTTTTGCGCACTTCTCGAATCACTTTGTAAATCCGATCGCCCAGAGTGTAGAATCTATCGACCGAAAACTCCTGGTTGACGTACAACAGGATCAGAATGGCACCCGCCAACCCGATTGCGAGACCCAACACATTGACGGCGGTGTACAATTTGTGCCGCAGCAAGTTGCGGACAGCGACAGTCAGGAGATTCTTGATCACAGGCGTCTGTCTCCGTTCGAGTGCTCATCCTCGAATAAAAAGCACGAGAACGATTTCGATTGGAAGGAAGGTGTAGTATTGCCCGTCTGGCAACGTGCCCGGAAGCAAGCTGCGTCAATATCATCAACCCACCACCCAATTTCAATAGCAATAACCCTGCCAAACAACTTAAATATATAAATAATAACAGGTTGCAGATTTATGTACAAATCAGCTGCCTAAAAAGTGTTCGATTTCAATACAGTACTGTCCGATTTCGATACAGTCGCACGCGACCAGGGTGGCGGCGTTGGGCCGTAATTGCTCGTGTAAACAGGCAATAATGATCAGGGAATGCGGCTCTAGTGCGCCACGAGAGGCCGGGCGCCTGCCTGCGCAGCGTACTGCGCTGCAGGCAGGCCCGCAAGGGACGCCCCTACAAGGCGTGGGGAGTGATTGCAACGTCAAGTTGCTTTATCGATTCGCTCGATGGAATCTTCTATTTGAATTTCATCGGGAGACTTTGAGGTGGGCAGACAGGAATGTCCGCCCCGCCATCGTACACGTTTTCTGAACGGCTCGACCTGCCGCTGATCGGATGTACCAGTCTAACGGGAGTGCGAAGATGGTGTTCGGACGAACAGGGTTGGCGACGATAGTTCTGACGATTCTCGCGCTTGCTGCCGCGGGTGTCGCCACAGAACCGAGCGATGAGGACCTGAAGGACGTCCGGAGGCGGGCCGGGCGAGGGGATGCGGAGGCCCAGTTCGTTCTCGGCACGATGTACGGCAACGGTCTCGGCGTTCCACGGGACTTCGCTGAGGCGGTCAGGTGGTTCCGTCCGGCCGCCGAGCAGGGTCACGCGGCGGCGCAAAACAGCCTGGGATGGATGTACGCCAACGGCCTCGGCGTAGAGCGGGATCACGCCCAGGCGATCAGATGGTACCGCGCCGCGGCGAATCAGGGGCACGCCGACGCCCGGTTCAATCTTGGCACGGCGTATAACAGGGGCCGCGGCGTGAAACAGGACCGCGCAAAAGCGCTCGCTTTCTATCGCGAGGCCGCCCGCCAGGACCACGCAGGCGCCCAGTACCTCCTGGGAATCATGTACGCCAACGCCCGCGGGGCGCCCCGGGACTACGCAAAAGCGTTCAAATGGTTCCGCCTGGCTGCCGACCAGGGCTTTGCACGAGCGCGATCTCAACTCGGGATGATGTACGCCATGGGCCTCGGCGTGGAACGGGACGACGTTACCGCCCACGCGCACTGCAATCTGGCCGCCGCCGCGGGAGACAGCCTGGGCGGCGTCGTGCGCGACAACCTGGAAAAGTCGATGACGCCCGCGCAGATCGCGCAGGCCCGCCAACTCGCAGAAGAATGGCGCAAGAAAGCAGGGAACGTGAAGGAATGATCGGGACGGATCGCAAGAGAACGGGGATTGCGCAGTGAGTTAAAATGCACGCGGAGAGCGGCAGGTCTCGACAAGAACAACCCCTCCGAGAGTGACGCGACGGCAGGAACTTGGGAATTTCTCGAAAAAACGAGGCCCCTGAGATTCGGGGGCCTTTATTGTCGACCGGGGCGGACTGGATGCGCGCACTTCGGACAAGAATCGGGACGCCGCCGAGACGGGAAACGCTCTGGCGTCACTCAATCAGCCAACTGTCTCTTGGACAAATCAATGGTAACGGAAAGTCGAGGATCTCCTATAGGGTCGCCCTGCCTCGGATGTTCCAGAAACGTAATGCTATCGTAGAAATCATCCAGCGATACAAATACGCCGTACTGTTCAGCCCATTCCCTCATCCTTCGATTGCAGCTGTACTTCCACGATACGACCTCAATTCGCCATCCGCGCTTTTGCATTCGAGACAAATCGGCGTGAAATCCTACGCCATCCAGAAAGCCTGCGCCGTCGCCGGTCAACATGACGACTGTGCCTGGATCTCCATTGTTGTCGAAACCATCCCGCAACACTTCTGTCTGCAATATCTGGTCTACTCCCTGTTCGCGACCGTACAGGGTACCTCGTTCCAGCAGCCTCACCTCCACACCGCTGTTTTCCAACCGATTCCAAACACTTCTCAGTTCCGGCGGGACGGAACCAGCGGCAACTGCCCGTCTGACAGTTCGCCCCGCGTGCGCCAACTTCAATATATTCGGGAAATGAATCCGTACTCGAGACCGGGCCGATTCGCCTTCCCTCTCAACGGCAACGTCCTGAGCACCAATAAAGATGTTGGAATTATCCCAATAGATGAAAACATCATCCATCGTCCATTACCCCCGTATCTTGCCAATCCGTGATTCGAGAAGCTGTTCCATCGTGGCATGTAAATCGGTCCGATACTCCTCCCGTGCACGTGCCGCACGCGTTTGCATCACGTATCCCATCTTCCACATCTCCACTCACAGTACTCACGATCAAGCTTGTCGATTTGTGCTGCATATGCAGCAATCCAACTATGGAAATCACCACAATTTCGTAGCATCTTGTCAAGTAGAAACATCCTATCGATCAACCACAGTGTACGCCCAACAATCTAAACGCGCGGCGGGAACGCTACAATTGGACGACCACCCATTGACGTATTTAATGTTCATTTCAAACGACAGTCGAGGTGCTGCACATCCGATCCAAATTAAACACGAGGCCATCAATCATCGCAACAGTCACGGCGCATGCACACGAATTTTCAGTTGACTTTTTGCATTCAAAATGCATAATTTTCAGTCATGGCCCTGCATTACATCAAACGCTCGCTGGAACCTGTCCTCAGGAAGGCGGCCGCCGAATTCCCCGCCGTCGTCCTGACCGGACCGCGCCAGTCCGGCAAAACGACGCTGCTCCAGCGTCTCTTTGCCGGGCGGTACGCATACGTCTCTCTCGAGCCGCCGGACGTTCGCGCGGCCGCCGTCGACGACCCACGCGGGTTCCTGGAACTGTATAGGGCGCCGGTCATCTTCGACGAGGTGCACTACGCGCCCGATCTGCTACCGTATATCAAGGAAAAGATCGACGCAGACCGAAGCAGGAAGGGTCAATATCTGTTGACAGGCTCACAGAACCTCCTGTTCGCGCAAAACGTGACCGAGTCGCTGGCCGGCCGCGCAGCGATGCTTCGCCTGTTGCCGCTGTCGAGGCGTGAAGCCGAGCGGCGCCCGCAATACGCTCTCCCATGGGAGCGCGAACGCCAATCGACCCCGGATTCTGCACGCGGTTTCGGTGAACTGTGGAAGGGATTTCTTCAGGGCGGTTTCCCGGAACTTGCAGCCCAACCCGAACGGGATGTCTCGCTCTGGCACGCCAGCTACATTCAGACCTATCTGGAACGGGACGTACGCAGTCTGCGGCAGGTAGGCGACCTCACACAGTATCAGAACTTCCTGCGGGTTCTGGCCGCCCGAAGCGCCCAGCTACTTCGGCTGACCGACGTGGCTCGCGATCTCGGGGTCGCGGTCAATACCGTCAAAGCCTGGCTGTCCGTACTTGAGGCCACCTATCAGGTAATCGTCCTGCGGCCCTACTTCGCGAACGTCGGGAAACGGCTCGTCAAAACCCCGAAAGTCTATTTCACGGACGTTGGCACATTGTGCTACCTGGTCGGTCTCAAGGATCCGGAGCATGCTGCCTCCGGACCCATGGGCGGCGCTCTGCTTGAAACGGCCGTTCTGTCCGAAATCGTCCGGGCGTTGACCCACCGCGGGATCGATCCGCAGGTCTATTTCTGGCGAACTCTGGCGGGATTGGAAGTTGATTTCGTCGTTGATACAGGCGCCGGTCTCGTCCCCATCGAAGTGAAGTCGTCCGCGACGCCGCGCTCGGGGATGGCTAACGCCATCAGGATGTTCCAGGGCGACCTGGATGGGGTTGCAAGACAGGGATACGTCGTCCATCCCGGCGACGTCCGTGTACCGCTTGGGCCGGCTGTAACCGCCCTGCCCTTCGCCGACCTCTAATGAGATCCCACAAGAATCTCCCCCGCCGTTCGATATAAGACGTGGGGGGCGAGGAAATCGGCAGGCTGTCGCTGATGGGAATTCGGAAACAAACAGTTCGCGGTTTGGTTCCAGGGCAGGCATTCGTGCAATTTACAGTTGCGAAACGCCGTCGATCCGCGCTGCTTTTCTGTCGAAGGTGTAAAGCGGACCCGCTCCGGCGCGTTCGGCCGCCGCCAGGATCATCAGATCCGAAAATCCGCCGCCAGACGTACGGTACCGTATCGCCGAGCGAGCCACGTCGCCGGCCTCCTCGATGACGAGACCCTCCGTGGCCACCAGTTCCACAAGTATCTTCGCAATGCGGCCAGACGAGAAGCCATAGGCCCGTTCCAGCACCCAGACGAGCTCGACGACCACCTCACGGCAGACGAAACCCGGTCGGTCGGCCGTGAGTGACTCCAGCAGCGCGCGGGCCGTCCCGGCCTGATGCTCGTCGTCCCGCACGAGAAAGCGAACGAGCACATTGGTATCCAGGCCGATCATTCGTCCGTCGCCCCGTCGGATACGGCCTTCTCCATCTCCTCGACGGTCAGGGCGCGACCTTGAACCCTCAGCACACCGAACAGCCGGCTGACGGGCTTCAGGGGCAGAAGGCGCACGTCGCCATCGGTAATGACGTACCGCAATCTGTCTCCCGTGTGTACGCCCAACGCCTCCCGAACGAACTTGGGAATTGTCGTCTGACCCTTCGTGGTGATTGTAGATTCATACATTACAATGTCTCCTTTGCCCTGGAATATACAAATTTTCCTTACAAATTACAAGCGAACAAGGTGAAATTCATAGTTCTCCGGATTTTCTCGATTTCGTTTCCACCAGAGCTTTTCTTCCCGTCATTGAACCCTGCGTCGTTCTTCCCGAAATCACGTGGACTTCGGCATCCAACGTCGCCTGCGAATCGCCCTCGAACCCGCACGCTGAACCGCGGACCCCGGAAAATCCGACCGACCGTGAGGGTGAATCTGGATAAGGAAGCGATCCTCTCTTTATAGAGTGCGATACGATACATTTGTTTCTTGACGGGCCCGGCACGAATGGATCGGTTCCCTATCAAACAACGCCGCTCAGATAAACGAAACCCCGACGGGCGATCCCATCGGGGTCTTCTGGCGTGCCGGCACCGGAGGGCGGCGCATCCGGACCAATCAATGTCTGTCACCTGACAATCTACAAGTCGTACCGCTCTATGTCTCGATAATCTCCCGCCAGACCGCCATCGCCCGCGTTTCCAGATCGGATAACGATCCCGCGTTTTCGATCACGTAGTCCGCCGCCGCGACCTTTTCCGATTCCGGCAATTGCGACGCCATCCGGTCCCTCACTTCCGCATCGGTCAGCCCCTTCCGTTCCATGGCACGCTGAATCCGCACGGTTTCCGGCGCCGTGACCACCACCAGGGCGTCGCACAGCGTGCGATGGTCCCCCCACTCCAGGATCAGCGCCGCGTCGATCACCACCGGCCGGTCCGGACGTTCGGAGCGAGAACGCTCCGCAGCCTCCCTCATCCTCCTGCCGAGCGACGGCCACACGATGGCGTTCAGTCGCTCCCGTGCGCCCGGCGAGGCGAAAGCGCGCCGGCCCAGTGCCCGGCGATTCAGTACGCCACGGTCGTCCAGAATATCGTTACCGAACGCCTGTGCCAGTCCCCGCAGGACGGCCGGTTCTTCCACCGCCTCCCTCCCCACCTCGTCCGCCTCGATCACCCGAGCGCCTTCCCTGGCGAAAACCTCGCATACGCGGCTCTTTCCCGCGCCGATGCCCCCTGTCACCCCGACGATCACGACCGGTCCCCCGGCCGCCGCACCTTCAGGCGCAGTCGCAACGGCAACGCGTCTTCGGGAGACTCTTCATCCCAACCCTCGATAATCCGGCGGTTCCGGACCCGGACCGCGACAAATACGCCCAGAAGCAGGAACGTCATATAAATCCAGAGCGCCTCCGCCGACGTCAACAGGGCCGTTGCGCTGAATCGCCCCTCGGCGTATTCCGCCCATTCCCGTTCAAACTTCCCGGGCGTGAGCCCGGTGACCCGATACAGCGCAACGTCGAACGAGACCCCGCTCCCGAGCGACCTGACGATCTGTGCCACGGCGTCGGGGCCGCCCAGATGGATCAGGTACAGGACGGCAAGCAGGCTCTCGGTATACGCCAGGCGCGCCCTGGAAGACGAAAAACCGAGGACGCCCTCGATTTCTCCCAGCGGGACCAGTCCGCCGGAAAAAATCGCGTAGGAGACCTCGGTGCTTTCCCGGAGCCGCCATTCCTGAGCGGCCCACATGGCCACACCCTCGTCGAACCAGCGCGGAATCCGCGCACGCGACAGATGGTGCAGCAGAATATGAGAGAGTTCGTGCCGGGCCGTCTTCAAAACCTGTCCGCGCTGTCCCGGGAGAAGCCGCAGCACGGCGATCCGTTCGGCAGGGAACGCGCAACCCACTCCCCAGTGGGGAATACGTCCACGCGTGACGGCGTCGAACAACTGCTGGGAGCCCGCCACGTAGACGGTAACCGAAACATCCCGGCCTCCTCCCAGCTTTTCCGCGACCTCGGACCTCCCGTCGATCAGTTCATCCAGAAGGCCCCACGCCGCCTCGCGATCGATCTCCTGAAACCGTAGCGTCAGCCCTTCCCGTTCGAGTCGTTCCCAGCCCGCGGCCGAAACCGGCCGGCAGAGCAGGCAGACCGCCCAGATCAACGGGCAGAACCGCCGCGCGTTCATCGTCTTTTCCTGTTGCCCAGATATTTGAAGAAATCCGTGCGCAGGGGCAAGACGACCGTGGTACCCTCCCCGAGCGTTTTCTCGTAGGCCTCCAGCGTGCGCTGGAACTCGTAGAACCGCGGGTCCCTCTGGAATGCCTGGGCATAGATGCCCAGCGCTTCCGCGTCGCCCTGGCCCCGGATCAACTGGGATTTCTGAAACGCATCGGACTTGATCCGCGTCACCTCCAGGTCGGTCTCAGCGCGGATCTTAAGCGCCGCCTCTTCCCCTTCTGCGCGATATTCTTTGGCCTGCCGGGCGCGCTCGGCCCGCATCCGGTCGAACACGTTCTTCTTGTTCTCCTCGGGCAGGTCGGCGCGTTTGACGCGTACGTCCACCACCTCCACGCCCAGTTCGGCGGCGTCCTGGCGCGACCGCGCCGTGACCTTGTCCATAATCGCCCTGCGGTTCCCGGATACGATTTCGTCAAGCGTCCGCCGGCCCAGTTCCTCTCGCACAGCCGCGTAGATGATATCGTCCAGACGGGACTGGGCGCCTCGGACGGTCTGTACGGACTTCAGGAATTTCAGCGGGTTGACAATGCGCCACCTGGCGAAATTGTCAACAATCAGATTCTTCTTGTCCAGCGTGTAAATGGGCGCCGGATCCGCGTCGCTATACAGCAGACGGTCGTCGAAGGCGTGCAGCCGTTCGACAAACGGCACTTTCCAATGCAGACCGGGGCTCTGGATGGTACGCCTGGGTTCCCCCAGCCGGGTCACCACCACCTGTTCGCGCTCGTCAACGGTGAACAGGACGGACTCGATCAGCAAACCCGCCAACACGACCGCCACGATGGCCTTGATTATCGATTTCATCGTCAGTTCCCCCCTGCTGTCGCCGGCTGAGCGGATTTCGCTGCCCTGGGTTGCAACTGAAGCATGTTCAGGAAACCGCTTCCCTTGCCGTCGGACTCCACCACGTATTTCTGAATGCCCGGCAGGATCTTCTCCATGGTTTCCAGATAGAGCCTGACCTCGGTCACGTCTTTCGCCTTGCGGTACTCCTTCAGGACCTCCAGGAAGCGCTCCGCGTCGCCCTGGGACCGTTTGACCCGCTCCACCGTATACGCCTCCGCCTCGCGGATCATCTGCTCGGCTTCGCCCCGTGCCTTGGGGATCACTTCGTTCCGATAGGCTTCGGCCTCGTTGCGCAACCGTTCTCGATCCTCGCGGGCGCTGGCGACGTCCTTGAACGCGTGATCCACCTCGCGCGGGACCGACACTGTCTGCAACTTTACATTCTCCACGTGCACACCGATGTCGTAGAGATCGAACACCTCTTTGACCTGTTCCTCAATCTCGGTCTGGATCTTGAATTTGCCCTCGGTGAGCGCTTCGTCGATCGCCGATCGGCCAACCACCTGTCGCAGCGCCGCTTCCACCACGCTCCGGACGGCGTGCACCTGGTCGGCGGCGTTGAACAGATAATCTTCGATGTCGCTGATCCGATACTGGACGATCAGTTCCACGTTCACGATATTTTCGTCGCCGGTGAGCATGGACGCCTCGCGGCTCACGTTCTGATACCGGGGCACCGGCTCCACGGCGATGGTCCGAAACCCGATCTCAACCCGCTTCACCTCGCTGACCCGCTCGATTTCCACCGACTCGACGGGCCACGGAAGATGGTAGTGTATGCCGGGCTCCTCCACGCCCATGGATTTGCCGAACCGCAGTACCACCGCCTGTTCGGCCGGCTGCACGATGTAAATCCCGCTGAGCAGCCACAGCAGGACGAGGACGCCCAGCCCGTAATAGACCAGCCGGGGGCTGAGGGACAGGTCGAAACTCGGCCGACCCGGAAAATCGTATTGTTGCATAGGGCAAACCCCTTGATGAAATGGCCTGCATCGGAATGCCGCCGGAACGTGAGGATGCGGCGGGCGAACCTTCCGTTAATTCAGATAATCGCCAATCCGGGCCATCTGCTCGATGCCACGGAGGCAGCATGTAACGCCCGCGACGCGATTGGCGGTCCGAACGGCCGAGGGAACGCTGCCGGTCTTGAGAAACGACCACGTGAAGCCCATCAGGAACGCGTCGCCGCATCCGGTCTCGTCAACCGGAACGGCGGCGGCCTGCGCCGGATAGTGTCGGACTTCAACGAAGCCCCGCGGATTTCTGGCGACCGAATCGGCCCCATCTTCGCCGCGGGTAATCAACAGCGCCCTTGGCCCCAGGGACAGAACCCGCTCGCCGAATTTCCGGGCGGCCTCTTCGCTGTCCAGGGACCCGCCGGCCAGGAGTTCACCCTCGCGCTCGTTCAGCTGGACGACATCCGCACAGCCCAGCCACGCCTCCCACCGGGGGGGCACGCGGAAAAACCTGCGGCAATTGTTGTCGATTCCCAGCGTGAGGCTGTGAACGTCCATCAGCACGAGACCGCTGGAGGCGCGCCGGAAGGCCTGCAGCGCCTGTAGCTCAAGTTCCATGCCGGTGATGAAATTGACGCAGACCGCATCGCAGCCGTTAAACGGCAGAAGCCGCTCGACGGTCAGCACGGGTACGCCGCCCAGAAGTGTTTCCTGCTTCCGATTCCTGGAATCGTACGTCAGGAAACAATGGGGGTTCGGTTCCGGCACGAACCGTACGCCGTCCATCCGCACGGACGCCATCGAGCCCAGCAGACGCCGAACCGCGTCTTCGACGTCCTTACCCACGTTGCACACCGGAAATATCGTGGCGGAACCCACCTCGGCCAGCGCCGCGATACTGTAAAGGATGCCGCCGTAACTATTGGTTCGGGTCCCGTCTGGCGTCAAGATCGTATCCCGGTTGATTGAACCGACCACCGCGATACGACGCGCGTTTCCGGACATCGCCCACCTCACCGGAGACAGTTTTTGAATCTACCACAAATCCCGGTACGTGTCAACCCCAATCCCCCCTGTCTGAACCGCCCGTTACCGCCGTCCCGGCGCCGCCGGCGTCACCCCGCATGCCCCGTCCGACTCTCCAGGTCTACGGATTCGGCGCGCCTTCGCAACGCCTCGTGGCGTTCCAGGTCCGGGTCCCGATCCAGGAGCCGGACCGCTTCCTCACGAGCCGACCGGACCAGGTCCACGTCCCGCGACAGGTCGGCAAATCGAAACTCCGGATACCCCGCCTGCCGGGTGCCGAAGATCTGTCCCGGTCCGCGGATCTTCAAGTCCATCTCCGCGATTTCGAACCCGTCGCCGGTGGCGGCCATCGCGTCCAGCCTGGCGCGCGCGTCCGGGGTGAGGTCACCTTCCGGGTCGGCGATCAGGATACAGTACGAATCCGCGGCGCCCCGGCCCACGCGGCCTCTGAGCTGGTGGAGTTGCGCCAGGCCGAACCGTTCCGCGTGTTCCACCATCATCACCGTCGCGCCGGGAACGTCCACCCCGACCTCGATCACCGTCGTGGAGACCAGGACGTCCAGCGCGCCCTTCCGGAACGCGGCCATCACCCCCTCTTTCTCCGCGGGAGGAAGGCGTCCGTGCAGCAGCCCGAGTCTCAACCCCGACAGGACGCCGTCCCGCAATTCCCCGAACGCCGAGGACGCGGCCCTGATGTCCCCCGCTCCGGACGCTTCGATCAGAGGAAAGACGATGTAAGCCTGCCCGCCTTCCAACACCCGTTCGCGCAGGAAGCGATAGGCTCTTTCCCTGTCCGCCGGGGTCCGCCAGCCGGTCTTCACCGGCTGCCGTCCGGGGGGCAGTTCGTCAAGCACCGTCACTTCCAGGTCCCCGTACAGCGTGAGCGCAAGCGAGCGGGGTATGGGCGTGGCGGTCATCACCAGCAGGTGGGCGCGGGCCTCCATTTCCAGCAGCGCGGCGCGCTGCAGCACGCCGAACCGATGCTGCTCGTCCACGACCGCAAGACCCAGCCCGGCGAAAACGACGTCCTCCTGCAACAGCGCGTGGGTGCCCGTCACCAGATGAACGCGGCCCGAGGCGAGACCTGAGAGGATTTCGCGACGCCGTGCCCGGGTCTGCCGCCCGGTGAGGCACGCCACCGAGAGCCCCAGCGGGGCCGTTAGCGTCTGGATGGTCTCGGCGTGCTGCTCGGCCAGAATCTCGGTAGGGGCCATCAGCGCCGCCTGAGCGCCGCCGTCCACCGCCGACAGCATGGCCGCCGTGGCCACCAGGGTCTTGCCCGAACCGACGTCGCCCTGCAGCAGCCGGCGCATGGGCCTGCCCCGCGCGAGGTCCCCGCCGATCTCGTCCATCGCCCGTTGCTGGGCGCCGGTGGGTTCGAAGGGCAATGTCGCCATCAATCGCGCGGTCAGGACGCCACTCTCGGTAGCCACGGGGCCCGGCCGTCCGCTCCTGGCCGGCTGCAACCCCCTCAGGCGCAGTTGGAGATAGAGCAACTCATCGAACGCGAGCCTGCGCCGGGCCGCCTCCACATCCTGTCTCGCGTCCGGAAAATGAAGCATTGTCACGGCTTCACGGAGCGGGGGCGACCCGAAACGGGCCCGCAGCGCGTCCGGCAAGGGGTCTTCCAAATCCACGTCCTGCAGCGCGTGGTAGATGACGCGGCGCAACCCGCGACTGGTGAGTCGCTCGGCCTTCATCCGCGCCGTTGTCGAATAGACGGGTATCACGCGTCCCGTATGGACCCGCGTCCCCTCGTCGCGCTCGGAAATCACCTCGACGTCGGGGTGGACCATCTGCCGCTTGCGGCCGAATCTGGTCACTTTGCCACCAACAGCCAGGAGGTCGCCGGGCGCAAACGCCTGCCGCAGGTATCGGTGCCCCGCAAACCAGACGCATTCCAGGGCGCCCGATTCGTCTTCCAGCACGAGTACGAACCGGGGCCGCCTGCCCGGAACCACGTTCACGTCGCGAACCGTGGCGACGGCCGTGACCTCTCCGCCTGCACCCAGATCCGCGATGCGCGACTGCCGCGACCGGTCCAGGTACCGGTACGGCAGGTAGAGGAGGAGATCCGCAAGGGTGACGATCCCCACCTCCCGCAGCAGATCCTCCCGTTTCGCGCCGACGCCGCGGGCCGTACTGACTGGAAGGTCCAGTTCGGGAAACATCGAATTACCTCTCGCGGCTTCGCGGGGTAGCCCGGCGACGGCGCCCGCCACGGCTGCAGACAAGGTGGACCCGCGCCGGCGCGAAGGGGCACGGCGCGTGATGCGCGGGACCGTGCGAATATAGATCATCCGAAAAACCCCGTCAAGACCCCGCCCGTTTTCCCTCGCCCCGACAACGGGCAAGCGCAATTTCCTTGATCACGCACGGACCGCGCGTTATCATGCCTGTGCGTCTGCATCTGTGTCGAGTTTTCACGCCACCTTGAGACGTGCGGTTTCACCCGCGAATCAATAGGCCCCCGCGCCAGGAAGAGCAATGGATTCCGGTTCCATCCACGACGCCGCCGGCAGCGGCGACCTCGACACATTGAAGAAAATCGTCGAGGAACACCCCGAGGCGATCGACCAGGACGATCAGCACGGGTGGCGCCCCATATTCCACGCCGGTCTGCGCCGCCGCCTCAATATTGTCCGATATCTGATCGACAACGGCGCCGACCTTGCGGCTCACGACGGGTACGTGATGCACTATGCTGCCGAAGTGCCCGACAATAGAGACGTTGTGTCGTTGCTGGTCGCGTACGGCGGAGTGGACGCCCACACGAAACCGGCGAGCGAAGTTGCGCGCCAGTTCATCTATTCGGTCTTTCTGGCAAACGCGCCGCGTGTCGATGCCATGCTCCACGCGAATGGGTGGCTCACGCATGAACGGTACGCGCGCGGTGATACGGCCCTGCACCACGCCTGCCGGAATGGCGACCTGGACGTCGTCATCCACCTCGTCGCTCACGGCGCAGACGTCAATGCCAGGTCGGACAACGGTCACTTTCCGCTGTACTGCGCCGCGGGACACGGACACGCGGAAACAACGCGGTACGTCCTCGAGCGCGGCGCGGACCCGGACGAGAGCATGCCGGATGGCAAAACGGTTGCCGTCTGGTTGCGACAATACGCCCACCATGACTGCCGGATGAAGGCTTGTCTGGAGATACTCGACATGTGATCGATCGATATTGCGGGCCGGCAGCCGCCCGGTACCCGCCGGTGGCGACCTCACCGTCGCCCGGCGGCGCGGGGCGAAACGACGGCCGGAGTGTCTCCGGATTCTGTTCGACGAGACAGACGTCAAGGGTGGTCGATAAATTCACTTGACAAGGATTGCGCCATTCCTTTTATTAGGGAAACGTGGAAATATATTTGTACTGCGTATCAAGGCTATTTCCCCGGTATGACCGTAATAAACGCCATCCAGAGACGCTATCTGCTGTAGCACGACGGCCTGTGTTTCGGTAAAATTCGCATGAGGCGCGCCAACCTGCCGATCGCCAGGCCATTCCACGCGTGAGGGTCGAATGTAACAGGTCCACACCCAAATCCCGCAGCCCGCAAGTCGGGTCGTCCATTCAATAACAATCGCAACGCGGTTTGCAACTCATCTTACGGAAGCACCCCCAAACTGATCGGAGTGACCGATTCACGACAGTCGAAACGATGAAGTCTGAAGGTGGTTTTTTGTAGGATGTTCGTGACGGGGAGGCATACCCTGACGCCCACGCCGCCCCGTCGGCAACCGTTGCGGCCATCATCTTCCACGGGCCGCGGCAAGTAACTTATTTTTAGGGAGGTAGACATGGCAGGTAGAGTTATCGTAGGTCTCATCGCCCTCGGCGCGATTATTGGGGGCCTGGCTGGCGACGGGTTCCTGGGAGAGGGAATCCTCGCGCTCGTGCTGGTCATCCTGGGTCTCGCCTATGCGGGCGTTGCGATCGACGCTGAGGACGCAACGGCCTACCTCGTGCTCGCACTTGCCGTCGGCGGCGCAGGGATGGCGAACGTGCTGGGTAACATCCCGGGAATCGGCGAGAAGCTGGACGCAATCGTCGATCTGTCCAGCGTTTCCCTGTATGCCGGTGTGGTTACCGTGCTTGTGCAGCGGACTCTGAATCGGCTAAAAGGTTAGTAATTCTGGCGGAATAAGTACGCAGCAAATGCAGGCAAGACTCTTGAGGTAAAAAACAGGGCGACCGCATTCGCCGGTGTCAATGAGCCGATTTGTCCTTGTCTCGCATTTCGAACTCCCCCATCGAAATGCGGATAAGGCGACGTCAGCGTGAGAATGGCCGCCTTTCGAACAAGAGAGATCGAAGCACTCCTGTCTGCATGGCACGGTACCAAAAGAGTTTCTGGACAGGTCGCCGGATTTTCTGACCCGATTTCCGGCGATCTGTTTTTGTGTACAAGACCCCCGGGGGTACCGCGGGGGTCTTGTCGTATCCCACAGATCCGGTCGCAGACTGTATCCGGCGCACCAATATACATTCACCTGTTTATGTCCATCCAGTCTCGCAATCCAAAAAAAAGCCGCTGGTCCCGTGCCGGCACAGGCCCCTTGGTTTCAACGTCTGGAGGGAGCCCTCACGATCGAGCGGAGACACGTAAGATGTCGCCCCGTCGCGCGATGCGAGCCTCCATACTTCTGCTGGCCCTGGTCGTCGTCGGATGCCAGCCGGACGAAACGGTAACCGTCTCCGGCGCGGTGTCGAAACCGGGGAATTACCGATTCGCGCCGGGCAGGCCGGCCGCTGAATATGTGGAGGATGCGGGCGGCGCAACGGAAGAGGCGCTGACGGTTGAGGCCTACGTCTTGCGTTCGTGGACGGACACGTCCGCTGCGGCGGAAGGCGGAAACGCGACGATTCCGCTCTCGGATAATCCGGAGCTGTCGCCCGGGGATGAGATACGGATTCCCGCGCGGGTCTATGACGTGCGGCTGGACACCGTTCGGCGTGTGAGCGACGTCCGGCTGGCCTACCGGGATCGAATCTATCGGATTCCCTCGGGCGCTCTGGTGACCGGGCGAACTGAACGCGGCGTCCAGGTGGCGGTGATGCTGGGGCGCGGAGAGGCAATTGAGCCCCCCGATACCGCCAAGGCCGTTTCCGCCTTTCACTATCTGTACATCCATCTGCATCCCGGCGAATACCCGCGCCTGGCGCGATTCGCCGGCGAAGTTCTGGACAGCATGGACGTGCTCGATGACGCCCGCGTCATCCACACGCGCGTCGTAAGCTCCCTGGAACACCGGCGTGCCGGAGGTCTGCAGCTTGCCCCCGACGGGTATTGGCGCGTGATCGAAGGCTTTTTCCTGGCCCCGAGGAAGACATCGCGCCCCGCAAGAGGCATGCGCAGGCGGCGGTTTGAGGACGGACGGGTGTTGACGACCTTTCCGAACGGACGGGAACGATGGCAGCACCCCGACGGGCGGGTCAGGATAACGTCTCCAGGCGGCGCCACCGAAGACCGGCTACCCGACAGACGGATCGTGTTCACCGACCGGTGGAAGAACGTGCGTACCACATATCCCGACGGACGGATCAACGTGACGTTTTCAAGCGGCGCCACCGAAGACCGGTTTCCCGACGGAAGAATTGTATTCACCGACCGGCGGAAGAACGTTCGCACCATGTATCCCGACGGACGCCAGGAATTGCGAATGGCAACGGGCGGGCGGGTGATGCTCGGGGCCGACGGTACCGTGCTTCATTCCGGTTCCGCGGACAGCGCGGCCGCGGGACCTGATTCACGACAGGCGGCGACCGCCCGGATGGAGGAACATCCCCGGGACACGATCCGCGAACCCGTTGCGGCGACCCGGACCGGCGGCGACCGCCCGCCACCGCGCGGCGAGGGAAGCCTGCGTATCATCCCGTCCAATGAATATGGGAAAATAAACGTTCTGGACGGTACGACCCGTGAGACGTTTCCAGACGGGCGACGGGTAGAGACCGATCACCTCGGTCAGAGAATCACCATCTGGCCCGACGGGAAAAAGGAACTCCGGATGCCTGCCGCCTACGGGTATCCGGGTGAGCTGAAGACGGAGCTTGCAACGGTCGACCGGCTTCCTGAAGCGGTCGACGTGGGCGAGGAACTGACGGTGACGGGACAGATCCACGCCGAAGTGGAAGGAATCAACGTCATGGCGTTCCTCGTGCCCGATGGAGATGCGATCGAAGGCGACGTGCGCCGGGCGGAACGGCGGTTTCACGCGCGGTTCCGGTTCGGCGAGGCAGGGCATTGCCGCGTTCAGGTGCAGGTTGTATTGCCCAAGGCGCGCACGTATACGGTTTCACACCAGTCTGTCATTGTCGGCAACCCCGATGGGCTGGAGGACGAAGTCCTTGAAATCCTTCCCTATCCTGGGGACGAGGCCGCGCAGTTGTTTCTGATCGATCGAATCAACGCTTCCCGGAAGCGGATTCGACGCCGTCCGGTCTCTCCGCATCCCGAACTGATGCACGTGGCCCGCATCCGGCTTGAAGAGATGCTTGCACAGGGTATCCTGTCCCATTATTCCATGGCGGGACTGGACGTGGGTTGGCATACGACCTACCGGCGGTTGCCCTTCCACCGCGTGAGTGAAAATGTGGCGAGAACCCGTTTTGTCGAGACGATGCACGCCGGCTGGATGCTGAGCGCGGGGCACCGTGCGAATATCCTGGCGAAGCACTGGACGCACGTTGGGGTGGCGGTTGCGGAGGCGGAGGAATCGGTCTGGGGTGTTCAGGTGTTCGGACAGCGTTTCAACCGGAACCCTTTGCGGTAAACGCCGCTGCAGGCGCGCCTGGCCCATCTGGCGCGCGCCCACGAAACCGCCCTGCTCTGCCTGACCTCAAAAGCCAGGGAGACGCCAAGGGCTGCGGCAATCTCTGCCGCCTGCTGACCGACGGGCATCTGCGTTCCTCCAACGTAAACAGGGATAGGAGCCGGCCTTTATTGTCACGGACCCGTCAATCCCCCACCTTTATCCGAAGGCTCGATGTGCCCTTGAGAAACAGATCGACGTCCTGTTGCGCGGAAACAGTCCCCACGGGGACCTGGTCCTGAGGAGGAAACACGTCTCCGGGCTCGGATCCGGGCGGCGTAAAGTCAACCGGACCCGTTTCTTCAAGTGGCGTTACATAACTCAACCTGGCCATCAGCAGGACATTCTGGTCCGCTTGATTCAGCCGTGCGAAAACATCGTCGATCGTCTCCTCGTCAGGTTCATCATCAACCGGTTCTCCACGTCCAATGGACCTCAACACGGGGGAGTCATCCTGCAATGCCGCGACGGAACCTGCAATGAGTTGGTAGACGCCGGCCGGAAACGTATCCGGCACGCTGAGCGTCAGCGCGATTTTCCGGTCGCTCCGCCGCCCCACGCGCAACGATACGTTAACGGCCAGCCTGTCCCCTGGACTGACGACGGTGTCCGCGGCGACGTCCATCACCTTGGCAAAACGAGGCTCGGAGATCACTTCGATGTGAACCTCGGCCTCCCGTACCCGCAAGGCGTAATCGTCCCTGTCCATAAGCCCGATGAGTGTGAAGAACAAATCTCCCTGGGCAGTCTCAACCAAAGAGGTGAGCCCTCCTCCGAGCGAGGCGTTCAGCCGGGAAAAAGCAAGCGTCGAATCGGTGCCGACAAAGGAAATATCCGTGGTAACGCGGATACTGTGATCCGGCTCATTGTCGACCCGACTGGACAAAGGAGCAAAAAACGCACTGGCGACGAGATCGCTCGAGATACGTGGAGCGACACCAATGGCGGGCATCCTGTGCGCAAGCTCGACAAGGTCCCCCGATGGAAACGTATACACGCTCTTGATCGGTACCAATTCCGGGCCGTCATCGAGCACGCCGCGAACCGCTAGCCGGCGGTCCTCCGTCAGTGTGCCCCGCACCGTCGGGTTCAGCGTCGCGAACTTGTACGGCGCTCTCAAATTGGAGATTTCTCCGAGCACCCGCGCTTCGATTATTGGAAGCGCCACCGGACCCACTCCCAACATGGGATGCCCGAAACCATATATTCGATCGCCGTCAACGTAGGATATGGTTCCCAAGGAGCTGATGGTAAGCTCGCCCAGCAGCAAACCAACCGCCAGCGGCCTTCCGGGCGCAAAGCTTTCCTGGCGCTGCCGCGTCAACCCGGCGGCCACCGCCTCGCTCAGGAGGGACGAATCCCCTCCAGGCGGCGGCATACGATTGAACCCCGTGCTCAGCAAGGGGATATCCAGGGGGACGATACGGCGCCCCCGCAAAGTGGCCGCGCGTTTGGCCACCGGCGCCGTTCCCTTGGAGCCGATGACCCATTCCATCGGCGTGGCAAAGAAGTAGTACGGCGGACTGTCCTGGGAATCAAATCCATAAGCGATGGCGCCCCAGGCGCCCTGCTCGGTGAAAACCGGCGAACCGCTCATACCCTTGGCAATCCCCCCGAGCTGTATCAAAACCGGGTCGGAGGCTTCCACCATGTAGACCGGCATAGGCGGCAGGAAATCATCGACTACCTGGATGAACTTCATTTTCAGGTCCACGAGTTCGCCATTGGCGAATTCGGTGCGCAGGAACACCGGCGTGCCCACTGGCCTGGACCGGACCGAGTCGATCGATACGACCCTGGAGAGATCCCATGGTTGCAACTCTCCACCTGGTTCCGGCTCTTGCGGAGCGAGTGGAGGATCACGATCGTCCCCACAGGACCACAGAACGAGAAACACGAAGGGAAAAAGCGCGGAGCGAATCGACGTAATCGTGAGTTGCATAGCGGTTCCCTTTCTCCCTCTCCTTTGTTCCTTAAGATTAATATAGGTCCGTATACTTCTCTTCGTATAACAGAAATATACGGACTTAATCGAAAAACACAAGACCGGCCCCGGGTTCGGTAACCCCCGGGCCCGGCGCGTGCCGTGACGTATGTCACATTTTTGCAAAAAACACTTGACAAAACAGACATCTGTCTGTTTTTTGTTTGTGGACACTCCTTCAGGAGCATGCGGAACCGTTTTCACTCCCGGGAAAGGTCGGCCAGGTGCGGGGCGTATCGGGAAATATCAAACAAAAACGCTTTTCAGCCTTGCAGGACAACGGGTTGCAGCGCCTCCGGGCCGATCTGAACAGGATCAGGACCCGGACGAAAACGCCGTGCTGGTCGCTGGCGCAGTTGGCCGGGCGTCTTTGCGAACTCTCCTCCGATTCGGGAGCCGGGCTGCTCACGGCTGCCTTCCGGCTGGTGCTGGACGCGCAGTTCGGGCATGAGCCGGCGGCCTGGATCACGGCCACGCCGGATACCTTTTTCGCCCCCGATGCAGCCGACAACGGCGTGGACCTGAATGCCCTCGTCGTCGTCCACGTGCCCGATGCGCAGTCCGCGGCGCGATCGGCGGACCGGCTCCTGAGGTCAGGCGCCTTCGGCCTGATAGTAATGGATCTGCACGCCGATCCCGCAATCCCGTTTCCGCTGCAGGCGCGCCTGGCCCATCTGGCGCGCGCCCACGAAACCGCCCTGCTCTGCCTGACCTCAAAAGCCAGGGAGACGCCTTCGCTGGGACCGATGGTCTGTCTGCGAGGGCAATCCTCCTGCCAGCGCCTGGGGGTCGACCGCTTCCAATACGACATCGAAATTCTGAAGGACAGACGTCATGGACCGGGCTGGCGCCACACCGAAATCTGCCGCGGGCCGGACGGCCTGCATTAATATCCGGGCGCTTCCGCTGCAACTCCTGCTGAGGAGACACCCGGAATGGAAGCGGAGGCCGGTCGCGGTGGTGGAAAAAGAGAATCCTCAGAGCCCCATCCTCTGGGTGAACTCAGCGGCCGGGCGGGCCGGCATCCGCACGGGAATGCGCTATGCCTCGGCCCTTTCACTGGACCGGGACCTGTGCGCAGGAACGGTTTCCGAGAGGGAAATCCAGGCCGCGGTGCGACAGGTCCACCGGCTTCTGGACCGTTTCAGCCCCCGGATCGAGCCCTGCAACGACGAACCCGGGATTTTCTGGGTCGACGCCAGCGGACTCGACAAACTCCATGCTTCTCTTGAGGACTGGGCCATGCAGATCGACTCCCGCCTCTCCCGGCTGGCGCTGAAGGCCAGCATCGTCGTCGGGTTCAGCCGTTTCGGCAGCTATGCCATCGCCAGGTCGGTGAACCGGGTGACCGTGTTTCCTTCCCCCGAGGTCGAGCAGGCGGAAAGCCGAATGGTGCGGCTGCTGCATCTGCAAATCGACCCGAAGCTGCGCGACCGGCTCGAAAAACTGGCGGTTCACACCGTGAGCGATTTCCTGGCGCTTCCCTCGGGCGGCATCGCGCATCGCCTCGGCGAGCAGGCCTGGAGCCTCTACCGTTTTGCGTCGGGAACGCTGTCGCTGCCGATTCAATCCCGGAAGATCCCCGAGCCCCTCCGCGTCCGGATAGACCTGGACGAGCCCGAATCCAATGCCCAAAGACTCCTTTTCTGGATCCGGCGGCGGCTGGACCCCCTGTTGCGGGCCACGGCGGCAAGGTGCCAGGCGGTGGCGGCCCTGCACCTGCACCTGCTGCTGGAAGACGGAGACCGTCATCGCCGGCGCATCCAGCCGGCAAGGCCGACCCTGGAGGCGCCGGTCCTGCTGGACCTGCTCGGTTTGCACCTGGAAACGGTCTCTTTCCGCGCGCCTCCGGTGGAATTGGCCCTCGAGGCGGAGGGTGTGTTCGTCTCCGCCGAAACCCTGGACCTGCTGCAGCAGAATCCGCGCCGCAATCTCGAGGCGGCCCTGGATGCGCTGGCCCGTGTCCGCGCCGAGTTCGGCCCCGATTCCGTGCTGTCGGCCCGGCTCAAACCGGGGCACCTGCCGGAAGCCCGTTTCGAGTGGCAGCCCTTCAGGAAGCTTGCCGCAGCCAGTCCCCGCCCGGTCCCCGTGCGTCCCCTGGTGCGGCGCGTCCACGCCTGTCCCGGACTCCTGGAAGGGGCTTCCCTTTACCAGGCGAAAAACCGGAAGCCGCCGGGCGCCTGTCTGCGTGCGGACACGCACAGGCAGGCGGAGCACTCGCCGGGACACGCGATCAGCGGAGGATGGTGGCGCCGGGAGATCCGGAGAGACTACCGGTTCATCAACACCCGCCGGGGGGAACGCCTCTGGATCTATTACGACCAGCAGGCGCGCCGCTGGTACGCCCAGGGCCGCGTCGAGTGACCAGACCCGCCTCCAACCCGCCGCCCTACGTGCCTCTCTGGTGCAAGAGCAACTATTCCTTTCTGGAAGGCGCCAGCCATCCCGAGGAACTGGTCGAGGCCTGCCGGCGGAACGGCCTTCCCGCCATGGCCCTCACCGACCGGAACGGCGTGTACGGAATCGTCAGGGCCCACGTTCAGGCCCAACAGGCGGGCATACACCTGATCGCGGGATCGCAGATCGGCCTCCAGGACGGATCGGAAATCCTGCTGCTGGCCCGGAACCGGAAGGGTTACGGCAATCTCTGCCGCCTGCTGACCGACGGGCATCTGCGTTCGTCCAAAGGAACGTGTACGCCGGGTCTGGAGGACGTATGCCGCCGCAATCCCGGCCTGATCGCCCTGTGGACCGGCCGGGCCGGGCCGGAAGCGCCCGCGGAGGGCGGCCCGGAGCCCGTACTGGAACAGCTCAAAACGGCATTCGGAGACCGCCTGTACATCCTGTTGGCCAGGCACCGCCGGGCGGAGGAGGTCCTGCGGGAAATCCGGCTCCGGGAACTGGCGGACCGGTTCGGCCTTCCCACCGCGGCCGCCGTGGAGGTCCTCTATCATACCCCCGAACGACGGCGCCTGCAGGATGTCCTCACCTGTATCCGGGAAGGCGTGACCCTGTCCACGGCGGGCCGGAACATCCGGCCGAACGACCAGCACGCTCTGAAGCGTCCGGACGATCTGGCCCGCCTCTTCATGGACGATCCGGAGTCGGTCATGCGGACCCGGGAAATTGCCGACCGCTGCTCCTTCTCGCTCCAGGAACTGCGCTACCGCTATCCGCTGGAACGCGTGCCGGAGGGCAGGACTTCCATCCAGTACCTGCGCGACCGGACGTTCGAGGGCGCCGAGCGACGGATGGGTGAAAAGTTCCAGAGCCAGATTCCGCAACTGGAGAAGGAACTCGATCTGATCCAGGAACTGGAGTACGAAGGCTACTTCCTGACCATGTACGAGATCGTCGAGTACTGCCGCCGTGAAAATATCCTCTGCCAGGGCCGGGGGTCGGCCGCCAACTCGGCGGTCTGCTTCGCCCTGGGGATCACCAGCGTGGACCCGACCCAGGTGGAACTTCTCTTCGAACGCTTTCTGTCCAGGGAGAGGGCCGAGCCTCCGGATATCGACCTGGATATCGAACACAACCGCAGGGAAGAAGTGATCCAGCATATGTACGAAAAATACGGGCGCGACCGCGCCGCCATGGTAGCCAACGTGGTACGTTATCGGTACCGGTCCGCCATCCGGGAAGTGGGCAAGGCGCTGGAGATTTCGGCAACCGGCCTGGACCGCCTGGCCAAGCTGGTGTCCCATGAAAACTGGAGCGACGCCTTCATTGCGCAGGCCGGGCTCGATCCCCGGAACCCGGCCCTGCGCCATCTCGCTTCCCTGGTGGAAGAGATCCAGGATTTTCCCCGCCATCTCTCCATACATCCCGGCGGCTTTCTGCTGGGCCATCGTCCTGTCCACGAACTGGTGCCCATCGAGAACGCCACGATGGACGGCAGAACGGTCATTCAATGGGACAAGGAGGACGTGGAGCAGGCCGGTCTGTTCAAGGTGGACCTGCTGGGACTGGGCGCCCTCACCCATCTGCATCTCTGCTTCGATCTCCTGCGGCGGCACCGCCGGCAGAACCTGTCTCTGGCCACCCTTCCCCGGGACGACGCGGCGACCTTCGAAATGATCTGCCGCAGCGATACCGTGGGGGTGTTTCAGATCGAAAGCCGGGCGCAGATGGCCATGCTGGGGCGACTCAAGCCGTGCAGCTATTACGACCTGGTGATCGAGATCAGCATTGTGCGTCCCGGACCCATCACGGGCGGCATGGTGCATCCCTATCTGCGGCGGCGCAATGAGGACGAGGAAGTCGAATATCCCCATCCTTCCCTCGTTCCCGTTCTAAAAAAAACCATGGGCATCCCTCTGTTTCAAGAGCAGGTGATGCAACTGGCCATGGTTGCGGCCGACTACACCCCCGGCGAGGCCGACCAGCTCCGGCGAGACATGGCGGCTTGGCGGCGTTCCGGACGCATTGAGCGGCATCACCGCCGCCTCGTCACCCGCATGGTTAAAAAGGGCATCCAGCGGGAGTTTGCCGAGCGTGTTTTCCAGCAGATCCGCGGGTTCGGCGAATACGGCTTTCCCGAGAGCCATGCCGCCAGCTTTGCCCATATCGCCTATGCCACCGCCTATCTCAAATGCCACCGTCCGGCGGAGTTCGTCTGCGCCCTGCTGAACGCCCAGCCGATGGGGTTCTACTCTGCCGCCACCATCGTCAACGACGCCCGGATTCATGGGGTTGAGGTGCAACCGGTCAGCATTCTCGACAGCCACTGGGATTGCACGCTGGTCCGAATTGAGAGTGATCAAGGGAAATCCGCCGAGTTCGCGGTTCGCATGGGACTGCGCTACGTCGGAGAGTTGGGCGAAAGAGACTGGGAGAAGTTGGCGAAGGCCTCTCGGCAGACCCCCTTCCGCGATCTGCCGGACGTCGCCCGGCGCAGCGGGCTTCGCCAGGACAAGTTGGAAGCCCTGGCCGAGGCAGGCGCCTTCGAATGTTTCGGTATGGACCGCCGCAGTGCGCTCTGGCAGATCCACGGGTTCGCAACCCAACAAAAGCCTGTGCTGCCATTGAGCAGCCGCGCCCCGCTGCCTCAGTTCCCCCCCCTGAGCGGGCTGGAGACCATCGTCTGGGACCATCAGGCCAGCAGCCACAGCTCCCGGGGCCACCTCTTGAAACCGCTGCGTTCCGCGCTGGCTGCTCGGGGGCTACCCAATGCCCGCCAACTCAATCGGATGCCGGACAGCCGCCGGGTCAGCTACGCGGGGATGGTCATTTGTCGCCAGCGCCCGGGAACCGCGAAAGGCGTCATCTTCATGACCCTGGAGGATGAGACGGGTTTTGTGAACCTGGTTATCTGGGAAAGGACTTTCAAGCGCTATTCCCTGCTGGCCAAAACGCTTTCCTGCATGGGCGTGACCGGAAAACTGCAGGTGGGAGAGGGCGTCACCCACCTGGTGGTTGAAAAAATCTGGAAGCCGAAGCTGGATAACGGGTCGCTCCGCCTCAAGAGCCGGGATTTTCATTGACCGGATGTGCGGCAAGCGCCGCGGACGATGCTGCCTACGCCGCCGCCCTCCCCACTGTGGAGCACGCCCCCCTCGTGACGGCTACGAGTTGACGCAGGATCCGGACTTCACCGACCCCGGCGGCATCATCGGTGCTTGCTCTACCTCAAGGAGAAGACCACGGCTTCGTTGGTTTCCGAACGTTGCGCTACGGACCCACCATCGTTATATTGAGGAGAACAGGAAGCCGAATACATTGGCCCCTTTCTACGGCGGGAATCAGGGTGAAACTCGACGGTAGGCCATTTGATAAACCCTGGAACCGACCCGTGCTTCCAAACGCTCAGGGCAGCCCGTATGGCCGAATTTGACACTATTTCCAAACACCTGATGCACACCCATCCCCTGGACTTTGTCCGTTTCAGCCTGGATCAGGACGACGTAGAGGTCGTCGAAATCCTTGACACTGAGCAACCCACCGTCGAAACGCGCCGCACCGACAGCCTGATCCGCGTGCACATCGGCGGCGAGGAGGCGTTGGTCCATCACGAATTTCAAACGACGGACAGCACGCATCCGCCGATGCCGCGCCGCATGGCCGGGTATATCGGCCGCGGCCTTGAACTGCACGGCCTGCCGATCTATTCCCATGTCATCTACCTACGGCCCGATGCGGGGCGGGCTGATCCGGGACACTACCTGCAAGATCGGACCGGCTACCGGGTGGTAGTGCAATACAGGGTAATTCGGCTTATTGAGATCGACGGTGAACGCATCTTCCGCATGGGACATACGGGCTTGCTGCCTTTTGCGCCTTTGATGCGGCCGCCAGCGGAGATGGCCCCAGCGGCGTGGTTGCGTCAGTGTATTCACGCCGCCGCCGAGCTACCGCTGGCTCGGTCTGTCAAGGCCGATTTTCTCGCTGGTCTAACGCTGTTGAGCGGGTTGGTTTACGACTCGGAAACCATTCGGAATCTTAGTTTTCAGGAGGGCATCATGGACATCGTGCGCGAGTCATCCTTTGCTCAATACCTTACCAAGCAAGGCATTGAGCAGGGTATTGAACAGGGCATTGAGCAGGGTATCCGGGAAAGCATCCTGGAAGTATTGGCGCTTCGCTTTGATGTGGACGCGGCGCAGCAGTTGGCCGCCAGGATTGGGGCCATTGACGAAGTGCCCCGGCTAAAGCAATTGCATCGGGCGGCGATACAGGCGTCCAGTCTGCCGGCGTTTCGGGACCTGTTAGAGGCTACCGACGGCAACGAAGGGCCGACCAGGAACCAGCCTTGATTCGTCGTATTTCGGCAAGGTCATTTTAGATTTTCCCGGAAGAACAAAGGCGATTTTCCGGCACAATTCAGTGATTCTAGAGGTCACCGAACGTGACCAGAGAAACGGTGTAACCTGACCGGATTATTTCCACATTTCACGCGGCATGACTAACAGTCCGTTGCTTGTATTTGACGAACCAAGGCCAGCCTGCTTATTCGGCGGATTATATGTTGCCTGATTGTGGACGCAACATCTGAGCAGACGTCGAGCAGATGTCGATCACCGCCGATCGTGGCAACGCGAGCGGGCAGATTGTGAGCATGTTCGCTCCCACCTGAAAGGCGGACTCTATGGGAATAACCGATACTAAAGATGCCGAAAGGCAAAAGCCGCAGCCGGCAACGTTTGAATTCAAAAATATCGGACCCGTCAAGGATGCCGAATTGGAATTGGGAGATCTTACCATCATCGCGGGCCGAAACAATACCGGCAAGACTTACATAGCATACACATTATACGGGTTCCTGAAAATGTTCGAGGAATGGCCGGAACTTGTAGACGACGCAGACCTCGATTCGGGGACACCTCACTATATCAAGGAAATGCTCGCCAAAAAAATGC
The DNA here is from genome assembly GCA_965203805.1 of Candidatus Latescibacterota bacterium. Classification (GTDB taxonomy): domain Bacteria; phylum Latescibacterota; class UBA2968; order UBA2968; genus JAAXHE01. The sequence continues at coordinate 1,266,367 of OZ241917.1, forward strand.
GGGAAATCGTCCGGGCTGAACATACGGTTGACCGGGAATTGCGACATGAAATGCGTTCGGAGTTGATGCGCGAAATGACTCAGGCATTCTCGGGGCCCCGTCTGCCTGACGTGTTCAGTTCGCCACGAAGTGCTTTCCAGGGCGCTGCACTTGACGTCAGACTCGGCGCCGATTTTTCCAGGGATGAGCGACGTTTCGAAACAACCGTGTCCGACGGCACAGTACTTTCGCTGAAATACGACGGACGAAATGTCACCCTTCATACGAAACAGGGTAAGCAGCGACACAGTCGGTTCGAGATTAACGAAGCTCTTTCGTCTCTTTATCTTCAGTTTCTGTTTCCTGAACTTCCGTCCAATACGTTTATACTGTCAGCGGAGCGTTTTGGTATTTCACTTTTCTACAGGGAACTCGACTTTACCAAAAACCAATTGGTCGATGTACTGAAAAAATGGGCGACGACAAGACATTGGGCAGGAGTTCGAGGTTCATGTTCATCGACGGTGCCACCAGCCGGTACGCACTTCCAATAAAACACAATATCGACTACACCAGGAGCATTCCGGATATAAAATCAAAGGATGGCAGTCTTCACGCCCATCGATTTGCAGACGAAATAAAGGACATGATGGGCGGCTACTACCGGGCGTCCGGAGACGAGATACGATTCATCTCAAAGGCTCGAGGAAAGGGACGGAGCTTCAATATTCCCTTGCACATCGCTTCCTCGTCTGCACGAGGCTTATCGGACTTTTACTTTTTCCTGCGTCATGTTGCAAGCAGCGGCCACCTTCTTATCATTGACGAGCCGGAAAGCCATCTTGACACTGCCAACCAGATACTTCTGGCGCGATTGTTGGCACGATTCGTACGCGCTGGTTTGAAAGTGCTCATCACGACCCACAGCGACTATTTGATCAAGGAAATCAACAATCTGGTCATGTTAAACAGCACGTTCGCGGAGAAAGAATCGGTTGTAAAAAAACTAAAGTATCGATCGGACGATGCACTGGAACCGGAATCAATTCGAGCATACGTCGCTGAGAACAATGGGCTTACGAAGTGTGACGTTGATGAATTCGGCATCGATATGCCGGTTTTCGATCAAACCATCGACGAGATAAACAAGGTCGCAAACGAACTGGCATCTCGACTTTCGGATGACTCGGAGGGTTGAAGTGGGGTTTGCTGCTTTTCTGAAGAGAATCCTCGATTCCAAGATTCTGGTTTCGAGAAGGCACGATGGGAGCATGATTCTTCGAGAAGAGGGAATAATGAAAGTCGAAGTGGCCAACACCCCGACATGCATCGCGGGGATTCATATAGAAAGAATCGGTAGTTTTTCGAGGATAGAAAGAATCGGTAGTTTTTCGAGGATACGAAAGGGCAAATGGAAGCGAACCTGCGATTACCTGTTGGTCTGTGAGGACGAGAAATCGTGTTTTGCGATATTCATCGATTTAAAAAAGACGATACGCGGCGACGGAGAACCGGAGGAGCAACTTCGGTGGTCGCTGCCGATTTATAGGTATCTTTGTGCGATATATGCGGTACATTCTGACTGCGAATTCAAGCATTCCGGCACAACAGTTCGAAAGTTCATAATTGGCGAAAAATACCATGAACGATTCGACAAACAGCCTATTAGACCACAACCGGGAGGCGTTCAAAAGGAATCATATAAGGGTATGGAAGTACATAACGTACGTCGGACCGAGAATTCCATTCAATTTGCTTCTGCGTGGTGCGACCGGAACGTAATGCGGTCGCCACAGCTGCAAGCAACTTGACGTTGGAAGGGAATGGTGAACGTGCCGAAATGAACGCGCGTATTCAAACTCCAACGGATGAATCGGCAGCGTTTTGCCAACGCTGGAGCGTCGTCGAAATGGCGTTGTTCGGCTCCGCATTACGTGACGATTTCGGTCCCGATAGCGATATCGACGTTCTGGTAAGCTTCGAAGAACGGGCACGCCATACGCTGCTGGACATGATGCGCATGCAGGACGAGTTGACGCAAACGTTCGGCCGGTGGGCGGACGTTCTCGAGCGCGCTGCGATTGAGGCCAGCGCGAATTACATCCGTCGCGAGGCCATCCTGGGTTCTGCGGAGACGTTCTATGCGGCGTAGCGTCAAATCACCCCACAACGAGACTCCCTGATCTGAAAACCCTTATCGGGAGATTCGCCGGACGCAACGCCTGGGTATTCCACTCGATGGCCGCGATCATTCTCAAGCCGTGCTTGTAAGTTAAATCCCGCCTGAGATCCATCCCGATGCTGACGGCGGCCGATCCATGTCCCTCCCGAAATCTCCTCTTACGCAGAAGTTGGCGAGAATATTCCTCCTTCCGGCAATTGTCGTCTGTATATGTTCCAGCAACTGCCCCGCCTACCGCCTCGTCGGGTCGGAAGCACTGTCAGATGCCCTCGTCGCCCATCACTATTCCATCAACGCCACCCTCGACGCGGTCATCGTGGTGGACCCGACGGTTCCGACCTTCGAATACCACACCTTTTTTGCCATGGGACACGCGGATGAACCGGAAGGGGAACAGGGAAAGCTGCACTTCCTCGAACACATAATCGCAGGTACGGGAAGCCGCCCGCCCGGAGAACTCGAACAGCTGATCAGACACAACGGCGGGCAGAGCTCTGCCTCCACATCGCTGCACATGACCTGCTTTACCCTCCGGTTTCCCAAGAACAAGCTCGAACTTGCAGTTCAGATAGACCGGGAGAGGTTCTGCAATACTCTGATTGATCAGAAAAGTATCGAACGAGAAAGGCAAGTGATCCTCACAGAACTCAGCTCGAGGAGTGCAAATGAGTGGACCCGTTTTACCAATCAGTTCTGGGGCTTGATTTATGGAAGGGAAACCTTCGGCGGTGTCGGTACCAGGTCGCTGATCAAGAATATCGAACCGAGCGCCATTAGACATACCTTTGAAGAAATCCTGCGCCGGCAGAGACGCCTTGTCGCGGTGGTCGGTCACGTTGACGTCAGTGACGTCCTGGCGAAACTGGACGGCGCATTTCCGGACACGACCTTGCAAGAGGCAGCCGAATGGCCCGATCCGGAGTTTCCCAACGCGGACGTGTTAGGCGAGACACATCACGTCGAGTACGAAAGATCCGGTGTATCCCGATTCCGGAGAGCCTGGCGCATACCTGGCCTGGAACATCGCGACTACGCGGGTTTTCTCGTCCTTAACGGCATCCTGACCAGGCCGTCCGGGTCGCTCCGAACGGCATTGGTCGATGCCAAAGGTGTCGATGAATTCAGGGTATGGGTCGAAAACTGCAGGGGATTCGGCCTATTTAATCTTGAGGCGGAGATGCAGCCTGCCACATCGATAGAGGCTGTCGACACCGCCATCCGAAAGGAACTGCTGGAGATTCGAACGAAAGGCGTCACGGAGAATCAACTCCGGGCTGCCCAAAATATGGAACTCAGCCGTCTGTATTCCGAGTTTTACGACCGGTCGGCGATCGCTCGTCGGTTCGGAGAGGCATTTGCCCTCTCGCTCGATCCTCTTCGTTATCCGAAATTGATTTCCGAAATACAATCCGTGAGTGCAGGAGACATTTCGCGCGTCGCCCTGAATTACATGTCGACGGCGAATTCCGTTACGCTTTCCCGGACACCTGATGAGCAAAACGTGTTGTGGGTACAAATCGTCGTGATTGTTATTCTCATCTCCGTTCCTGTTGGAATCCTGTTGCTCACAATCTGGGTTGTCAAGAAGGTCATCCGGAAATTCTCACGAAGGAAACTCTCCGATGAGCAGGTTCCTGATCGTCGCGCTTAGTGTGCTTCTCTACTGGATCGTTTGTGTTCAGCAGGCTTCCGCGAGGATTCCTAATCACCATCTGTACTATCGTAACGATGTCCGGGCCCCGCTAACCAGCCTGGAAATCGTCTTCCTCGGCGCCGGGAGCAACCAGGATGGGCATGAACGGGCTGGACTCGCGTTGACTGCCGCCAGACTGATCGAGGATTATTCAAAAAGGCATGGATATGCGGCTCAGTTGGAAATACTGGGCGCACAACTCAATGTCGGGACATCCTTTCAATACCAGGCATTGTCACTGTCCGGTCTATCCGAAAACTTCCAAGCGTCCGTCGGAATCGTGAACGACCTGATTCGACGAACGGCATTTACCGAATTCGCCGTTGAAAAGGCAAAGCGGGAGTTACAAAAATCTTACCAGCATTCCGTACGGGCCGACGCTTACGGGTTTATGAGAAACTACGCGCTTGCACAAACAATGGGTGTACCGAGGTGGTTCTCCAGCCAGGCGGTAAGACAATTGACATTAGAGGCTATCACGCAATATCAGGATATGTTCCTGAAAGCCGACGTCGTCTTCTTCAAGGCGATTTCCGATCTCGACTCGATCGCTATCAGGAAGTCGCTCCTTACAATCGCGAAAGGCCGTAAGAAAGGCGGATTTGTCTGGTCGCCGCCAACTCAAGAAGCCGACAATCGTCCCGGTCGCACCGCATTCGTAATCGAAAATTACTCCCATCTCAAGAACGTCTACTTTTACTTGCTTATCCCCTGTGGAAAACTGGGTCAAGATAATTACGTTCCCAACCTGGTATCCTCGACGCTGGGGAGCGTCCGGGTTGGAGGGATGCTCGACATCTATCTGCGGGACGAGTTGGCACTGGTTTACGGTACTTCCTGTAATTATTCAAGTTCGCACAATATCAGATACCTTGAGATTTTCGCCGATCCTCGACTGGAGAATAGTGAGGAACTGATAATAAAGATGTACGAATTCATCCCAGGACTTGCCGACAACCCTCGCTTCTGGGAGACCGTTTCAGAATTGCGCGATAATCCGGACTTCGCCGACGCCGAATTTCACGAGGAAATGACACCAAAGCGCGACCTGGATTACGAGGTCGATGACGCCCTCTTCAACTTTCCGAGCCGCGGAAGCGGGTACAAATCTGTAACGGACACCGAGGTACGGTCTTTTCTTCAGAAGTACTTCGTGGAAGAGAATATGATGATGATTTTATTCGGACCGAAGGAACACATTATCGAAATCCTGGAGAAACATTGGCCTGATATGACCATTCACGTGCAGACCGTGGAGAGCGCTATCGAGTAGGCCACTCACCGCGACGTATCACCCGAACGGCATGCCCATAACGAGAACCCGGACTCGTCTCACGTCGGAGGCCTTCACGTCCTTTCAAATGCCATCCCAGCCTGGTTTCCGCTTGATCCCGCCGTCGACGAGAGCTATTAATTGACCTGAGGAGAGTGGCGTCCCGATCGACGGAGTCAGATTGGGTATCTGTTCAGTCGTATGCCGAGGATGGCTTTCTACTGCCTGAACACCGCGCCCACTCCCCTGTCCGCGAACCCTCATTTTCTTGTCGGTTACCCGAACCTGGTCCTTCCGCTCTTTCCCATGGTGTCCGACATGGCGAAAACGTGCATATATGCGGCAATCGTCGTCTGCATATGTACGGCCACGTGCCATGCCTACCGGCTCGTCGGGTCGGAGGCGTTGTCGGAGGCCCTCGTCGCCCACCACTATACCATCAATGACAGGCTCGACGCGGTCATCGTGGTTGATAAGACAATCCCGACTTTCGAGTACCAGACGTTCTATGCCATGGGTTCCGCTGATGAACCGGAGGGACAGCAGGGCGAACTTCATTTCCTTGAGCACATTATCGCAGATGCCGGCAGCCGCCCGCCGGGCGAACTCGCAGAGTTGATTGGCGCCAATGGCGGACAATATCACGCAACTACAGACTTGAATCTTACCAATTTCAGGTTGAGATTCCCCAGGGACAAACTGCCGGTCGCGGTCGAGATAGACCGGGATGGATTCTACAGTACGGTGATCAACAATGAAGTTGTGGAAAAGCAACGACAAATTGTGTTGACTGAACTCAGAAGAAACCTTGCCAGGTCGAGCAGGAGGTTTTCCAGTCAATTCTGGGGGATGGTCTACGGAAGAGACAAGCTCGAGGGCGTCGGCACCGAGGCACTGATAAATGATATCACGCCAGGGGACCTGAAACAACTCTTCCATAACGTCTTTCGCAGGAAAAGGCGTCTGATTGTGGTAATCGGCGATATTGACGTGGCTGACGTCCTCGCTAGATTGGTCGAGGCCTTTCCCGCCGGGAAGATGGAACCGCAACGTGGTTCTAGTTTATCACGGTTTCCAAATCCCGATGTGCTGGGCGAGAGATATCAGAAGGAATTCGAACACATCAACAGGTCCAGGTTCAGAAAGACCTGGCACATACCCGAACTCGGCCATCCAGACTACGCAGGCGCAGTCATTCTGGCTTCGATCCTGGAAAGGTCGTCAAACTCGCTACGGACCTCTCTGTTGGATTCTCAGATTGCGAGCAGTTTCAGTGTGTGGATTGACAGCCAAAGGGGATTCGGCCTATTGAGTCTCAATGCCGTAATGGCCCCGGTAGCATCCACCGAAGCTATCGAGAGCGCGATTAGTGATACGTTAAATAAGATAAAGACACACGGAATCACCGAAGATGATCTGGAAGCGGCGAGGAATACCGAGTTGCGGCATCTATATTCCGAGTTTTACGACAGATCGGAACTGGCAAAGGGGTTCGGCGCGGCATTCGCACACACTGGCGACCCTCTTCTCTATGCGAGGTTGGTCCCCCAGATCCGGCAGGTACTCGTCGACGACATTCAGCGAATTGTCAACGAACACTTCATCCAGGAGAACGCCATCACGCTTTCCTGGACAATGAAGGAGAAACACCCGCCGTGGGCCCAACTCGTCGTGGTTGTTGTCCTTATATGCGTTCCTGGCGGGATCCTGATAGCCGCAATCCGTGTTGTCAGAAAACGCACATCCGGCCGTGAGAATGTTGACGATGAAGAGACACGCAAATACCATTGTTAGAATTGGGCTGTTCAGTGTTGTTTGCACGCTACCGGCACCCGCCCGCGTACCCAACCATCACGTATTCTATGAACGTGACAACCGTGCGCCGGTTACGACGCTGGAGATCGTCTTCCTGGGAGCCGGCAGCAGCGCGGTCGGCCCGTCAAAGACCGGACTGGCGGTCACGGCCGCCGCACTGATCGAGGATTATTCAAAAGAACATGGATACACGGCTCGACTGGAAACATTGGGCGCACGGCTTAAAGTCAGAACGTATTTTCGATACCAGACGATGGACCTGTCCTGCTTGTCCGGGAATTTCGAAGCTTCCGTAGGAATCGTGAACGACCTGATGCGGCGGATGGCTGTCACGGGGCCCGCACTTGAAGAGACAAAGGGGAAATTACGCAGATCGTACGAGAAAACCGTAGATTCCGGCAGCCATGATATCCTGAGGAACTACGCGCTTGCACGGTCGGTCGGTGTAGGAAAATGGTTCTCACGGGAAGCAATGAAGCAAATCACATTGGAGGATGTCAGGGAGTACTGCGCACGGTTTCTGAACGCGGAAGTTGTGTTCTTCAAGGCAGTCTCGAACCTTGACTCCACGGAGGTCGACGCATCGCTTCGTCCAATCACGAGCGACCGCCGGCAAGAGGGTTTCGTCTGGTCGCCCGGAACACCGAAAGCCGAACGCCTTCCAGGGCACTCCGCGTTCGTGTTCGAGCACTACTCGCATCTGAAGAACGTCTACTGTTACTGGCTCATCCCAATTGGAACGGTCGGCCAGGAAAATTACATTCCCAATATGGTGTCCTGGACGCTTGGACGCGGTGGCACCCGCGGCTTGCTCTTCAAACAACTGCGTGAAGAGGCGGGACTGGTTTACGGTACATCCTGTTCCTATCTAAGTGAAGACGACGTCAGGTTCCTGGAGATTTCCGCCGATCCACGACTCGAAAACAGCGAGGAACTGTTGACAAGCGTGCAGGAGATGATCGTCGGGCTTGCCGACAGACCTGACTTCTGGACCTCTATAGCGCAGTTGCGCGAGAACCCGGACGCCATCGAAGCCCATATACATGGCGAATATGCGCCGCGGCGCAAGCTGAACCGTGCGGTCGACAGGGCCATCTTCAACTATCCTAGCCGGGCAGACGGCATCAAATCCGTCACGGATGACGAGATACGATCGTTTCTCGAGAAATACTTCGTGGCGGAGAATATGGTCATGGTGCTGTTCGGGCCGAAGGACCATATCATTGAAATTCTGGAAAGACACTGGCCGGATATCACGATTCACGTACAGCCCGTAGAGAAGGCTATCGAATAGGCGACGTCCCCAACCCACCTATGTCCCGCCCACTATCGCCCCCCGACTCCGATCCCTCCCCGTCCGACCCGGCGCCGGTGCTTCCGCAGGTCTGGGCGATCGCATGGCCCGTGGTGGCGGCATCGATGCTGGACGCCATGGAGGGGCTTGTCGACATTTCCATGGTGGGACAACTGGGACCGGCCGCGATTTCTGCGGTTGGGCTCAGCCGGCAGGTCCTGTTCGTGATCATGGTCATGGCGATTTCGGTCAGCACCGGATCCCGGACCCTCGTCGCGCAATTCTACGGCGCGGGCAGACACGGCGACCTCAGCAATGCGGCCCAGCAGGCAATCCTCATGGGAATCCTGCTTTCGGGGGGGCTGGCTCTCGTGGGGAGCATGATCGCGCGGCCGGCGCTGGTCCTCCTCGGCGCACAGGAAGACGTGCTCGTCCACGCCGTGCCGTTCATGCGCGTCTACTTCGCCGGCATCGTCTTCATGATGCCCAATTTCATCATCGGCGGAATCTTTGGCGGCGCGGGGGATACCCGGACGCCCCTGAAGATTTCCTGTCTCATCATCTGTCTGAAGATTCCGCTCTCCTACGGCCTGATCTTCGGGGCATGGGGCCTGCCCCAGCTAGGCGTGACCGGCGCGGCGCTCGGCAGTGTTGTCTGTCGGGCCGTCGGCTGCGCCATCGGCCTGTACCTGCTCACGACAGGGCGCACGCGGGTCCACATGCGTTGGAACTGGCGACTCCCGTTCAGCCGGGACATCATCGGGCGCATGATGCGCATTGGCGTGCCTGCCGGGATTCAAGGTTTCTTCCGCAACGGCGCCCGCATCCTGATCTATCGCGTCGTGGGTTGGACGAGCCGGCCCACCGCTGCAACGGCCGCGCTCACCATCGGCCTGCAGATGCGGATGATCGGCATCATGCCGGCCCTTGCGTTCTCCGTGGCGGGCACCGCGCTGGTCGGGCAACGATTGGGCGCGAGTCAGATCCGCGAGGCCGAGCGCTTCGCATCAAACACGATCCGGCTGTGCATGACGTTCATCACCGTCTGCGCCGTCCTCATCTGCGTCTTCGCGCGGGAGATCGTCGACCTGTTCACGGATTCCGCGGCGGTGATCGACATGGGAACCGTGATGCTCCTGTACTTTACGGTCGCACAGGTCTTCTCCGCGTTGTCCATCGTCGCCGGGGGCGTCCTGGCCGGCGGCGGTGAAACCAAGCCCCTGCTCTACTATACGATTGTTGCGCAGTGGCTGGTGATGCTGCCGCTCTCCTACGTCCTGGCGTTTCTGCTGGATATGGATGCCGCGGGAATCTGGATTGCCTGGTTCATAGGCGGCGCTGCACAGGGGATTCTGGCCTGGTCCCGGTATCGGAAGGGCGCGTGGAAGCGGACCGTCATTTAAGTTCGGCGCTGCGAAGCTGCTTCACTTTACGCCCCATTTCTTCGATGCCAGGCGCGTTTCCAACCTGCACGTATAGACGATGGGCTTCTTCGAAGACCCTCAGCGCTTCATCGTTCCTGCCAATACGTTCAAGAAGCCTGGCGAAACCACGGAGCGCATTCGCGAGCGGGTGCGCCGGTGTGGGGTCGAGATCACGGTAAATCTGTATAGCCAGCCGGAAATCCCGTTCCGCGGCGGCCGCATCGCCGAGGTCCCGGCGGACGTCCGCGACGTGACGAAGCGAATGCGCCATCTTTTCGGCATGATTCGCCGCAACGTAGTGGTTGTACCCCTCCCGGTAAAAGTGGAGGGCGCCCTCCCGATTGCCCCGGTCCCTCTCGAACTGCCCGTACACGTGCGCCACCCTGCCCAGCGATTCATGGTCGTCTTCCCGGCACAGTCCCGCCGCTTCGGCCACGAGGCGTTTTCCCCGCTCGTAATCCGCATTCCCCCTCGTCCTCCATGCTTCGTCCAGCAGTTGCGCGATTTTCTGTTTCCTTGACATGCATACCCTTTCTCTCCGGCGACTGGGAATTACCGTTTTCTCGGCGTGTAGAACAACAGGGTCCCGATCTGTACGTATCCGATCGAGGCATACAATAATGCGCCCGTGTGGGTCGCGGTCAACACGGCCAGTTTCGAACCGTTCGACCGGTCGTCGCGTAACATTCTGCACATCAACGCCCGGCCGATCCCCCTGCGCCGGGCCGCGGGCGCAACGTGCATATTCGAACACCACGTTGCGGAATCCACGACGATGCTCTGGACCCAGCCCACGGGCTCATCGCCTTCGAGCGCGACGTATTGCCTGAGCGGAGCGTCCGGGGAAAGGTGTTCCGGCAGAATCTGCCTGATCCGCGTCGTCCGGTTCAATCTGTCCGCCAGTTCGGCCGTGAGAATACGCTTGATGGGCAGTGGGTCCGCCGCGCGAGGAATGCGCCTCAGTCGATGCACCATAACCGGTTCGGTTGAATTCAGACGGTAGTTGAGGGCTTTGAAATCCGACCGCATCCCGACGTCGGATTCCCCCTCGGCGCAGATCGCGCAGATGCCGAACTGGCCCCGGGTGTTCTTCGTAGCCACCCTGTGGATCTCTTCCGCGTCAACGCCATGGGCGATCCACTCCTCCCTGCGATACGTACCACGCTTTCTCGGCGCATCCCTCACCGCCCAGATGTGACCCTCCCGGCTCGCGGGATATGGATGCGTAAAGCTCCTGGTAAAGCTGAAGCCGCGGGCGAAAACTTCCAGCGCCCGCTGCATGAGCGCGTTTTCGGGCACGGTATCCTATCTTTCCTCTATCGAAATCACATGAGCCGGGCAGTTGTCCGGGATGCGTCCAGATACAACTGGACAGCGGGCGTGGCGCCCTATAGTTTTCGAAGACCGCGGAGACGATCCTGTTTCAATAACTTCGGAGAGTTTGCAACCTGACACGGTCGACCGAATGATGCAAAATACACCTTCGTCGCCCCAAGGGAAATTCCAATCGCACCCGGCTCACGCGGGCGATCCACGGCTTCGACCCGGCGATCGCCTGGGGGTCGTTTCCGACTCCCACGGACTTATGAGACCGGAAGTGCTGGAACACCTCGAGGGCGTCCACGCGATCGTCCACGCGGGCGACGTAGGGAAAATCTCCGTCCTGGAGCAATTGGAACGAATCGCGCCGGTGTACGCGGTCCGCGGCAACGTGGACCTGGTTCCGCCGTGCAGCGACCTCCCCGAAAACCTCGTGCTGTCCGCCGGCAGGAGACGAATTCTGGTAACCCACGTCCTCGAAGACGCGGACGTCGCGGGTTTCGATCTGGTGGTGTGCGGCCATTCTCACAACCCGAAAATCAGCACGGTAGGATCGACGTGCTGCCTGAATCCGGGCAGCATCGGGCCCCGCCGTTTCAAGCTACCCGTCTCGATCGGCTACATCACTGTTTCTTCCGACGGCGCGCTGGATCCCGAACTGAGAACCGTGGAGATCGGATCGTCGTGCGCCGGATGAGTTGATTCCATATGAGGACCCACTGAATGAAAAGGAATGCCGGAAAGCCGGCCAGCACCCATGCCGAATGGGTCATTTCACGAATGACCATGCCCCGTGAGCTGGAAGCTTCAGCCGACGATATGCGAAAAAAGGGCCGGGGCGCGGAAGTATGGGCGATGTTCATGGCGACGATTCGTGGCGACCTGGATACGATTCAAAAGCTTGTCGAGCGCAACGCCGACCTCCTCCGCTGCGTCCACTACTACACCCAGCCCATCAAGTTCGCGGTCCGGGAAGGTCACGCCGAGGTCGTGCGTTTCCTGCTGGATAACGACGTGAGCCCCTTCTACCGGACCCGGATCTTCCATGAATCGCTGGTCGACCTGGCGGCGGACCGGGAGCACCACGAAATCGTCAGAATCCTCGAAGAAGCCATCAGCAAAAAGAGCGGGGGCTACACCCGGGAGACGGAGCCCCTCGCGAACGAACTCATCGAATCCGTCCGTACACGGGATTACGAGAAGACGGCGCGCATTGTCCGGAGTTCGCCGGAACGCGTCAGATTGAGCAACGCGAACGGGACGACGGCGCTGCACGAGGCGGTTGAAATTGGCGACTTCCACGCAACGCGGCTGCTCCTGGACAACGGCGCAGACGTTCAGGCCCAGGCCGGCACGGGTTTCAGCGTAGGCCGGAAGCCAATCCACATGGCGCTCTATGCAGGATGGCGGGACCGGATTCTCATACGAAAGAAGGCGGCGCTGGCGGGCTATCTGGTCGGCCGGGGCGCGGACTACAATATCCTGGTGGCGGCCGCGTTCGGCGACACCCGGCGCGTCCGGGAGTTTCTGGACGCGGATCCCTCCCTTGCCAATTTTCGCGACACGTGCGACAGGCCGCCCATATCCGTCGCGGCCGGCCGGGGCCATCACGACATCGTGGACCTTCTGCTTGAACGAGGCGCCGATCCGAACGCGCCGGAACCGGACGCGCCCCGCGGCAAAGCCCTGCTGGAGGCCGTATTTCACGGCCATACCGCCACCGCCGAACTGTTACTCCAATACGGCGCCGATCCCAACGGCAACGTGGACTCGACGGGTACGGCATTCGTTCATGCCAGAAAGCACCCGGAACTCTATGAATTGATGAAATCACACGGCGGGAGGGAGGATATCATCCCGCCCATCCGCGGGGCGGTAAACGCCAACGACCTGGCAGTGGTGGACGAAATCCTCAAACGGAATCCTGAAGAGATTGTGAATGCGCCGCTGGGAAATCCCGCTCGGCGCGGCAGGCTGGCAATGGTGGAGCTTCTGCTGAAACACGGCGCCGCGATTACCGACGAGAATCACGGCGGCTTCTTCCGTGTCTACGAAACCGCGAAATACTTCCTCGATAAAGGGGCAAATCCCAACTACCGGAACTGGCAGGGGATCTCGTCTCTCCACATGATCGCGCACGAGGGCGACGTTCAAAGAGCCGGCCTTCTGCTCGACTATGGCGCGGAGATCGACGAATTGGAACCGGAATACTGCGCGACGCCCCTCGGCCTGGCGTGCCGGGCGGGGCATGCGCCAATGGTCGAATTCCTCCTCGCGCGCGGCGCGGACGCCGGCCTTCCGCGCGAGCATCCCTGGGCGCGGCCCCTGGCGTGGGCGGAGAAAAGGGGACACACGTCGATTGCAGGGACGCTGCGGCACACGGCGCCGGACAACGGGATATCTGCATCTTGATCCTGCAAAGAGGAACTGGGGTACGCGCCCGCCGCCGGATCGACTTCCCCCGTCAACGTCGTCTACGGGAATCCCACCACCTGGCGATAGGATATGGAGCATAGACAAGGGAAAACATGGCAAGGCCGACGAGGTCGAGAACAGCGAGGTACCACGGCCACGGGAGGAAGAAGAAGGGAGATACGGTGCCCCAGGGGGGCTCGGAGAGATACATGTAGTTCGAATCGCAGAGGTAATTGACAACCGCGACAACCGCCGCGAGTACGTGGAGCCCGACGAACGCTCTGAAGAGCCCGTTCAGCGTCGGCCGCAGGTTCAGGCCCCACGTGGCGTACAGGACTCCCGCGACAATGCCGGAATGCGAGATGAAATACTGGAAGAACCGGTACTGCGGAAAGTCAACCGACAGGTTACCCGGCGTGACAACCGCGTTCGCCGACCCGACGAGGCCCCAGAAGTAGGCGATCTCGTACACTTTCTGATTGCGAAACAGCAGGGTGATCGACGTCAGAAAGATCGCGATTCCGCACAGATGGAGAGGCAGGAAATATCGAAGGAATATATCGAGGCCATAGCCGGTGATCCGGAAGCCCCAGTGGATCAGTTCGTTGCCGAGGATGAGGACCGCCAGCACAAAGCCTACGGCGGAGGCCGTTCGTGGGCCGGCCCGTTTCGCGATCAGCGACAGCAGCACCGGCAGGGCCACCGTTAGCGCCATCGCGACCAGATGCGGCGGCCCGAACGTCTGAAATCCGCCGGTCAACGCGCCCACCCCACGCCGGAAGCCAGGTCTCGTCCCACCCGCCATGTCTTTCCCGACACGTTGACAGTCATCTCCACGCGATCGTTCCCGGCACCGGCCCCTGCGGGCAATTCGGCTGAAACGGCGGGCGGCTCCGTGCCGCGGTAGGGTACGATCACCGTGGCGAAAACCGCGGGCGCCTGGTTGTCCAGCGCGAACCGGAACGCCTGCCGCGGCTTGCGGTAACCGTACTCCCACGCGAACCAGCCGGTCTCTTCGACGATTGACGCGGCGCACCCCTCCGCCGCCTGCACCAGAACGTTGGCATCGTCAAATCCCGTGAACGCCCGGTTTCCCCCACCGTTGAACGTGACGTCTCCCGGCGCGAACTGGAAGTGAAGGTCCAGCTGACCGGGCGCGTTGCCGATCGCCTCGTCGAGCAACACGAAGAAACGCCTGCTCACGAACCAGACCGTACGCCGGTGGATCAGGTTGGGATACGATCCGTTCTCCACCGCCAGGACGTCTGAGTCGGACCCTTCGGAGACCCACATCAGGTGGCGCGCGTCGTCGGCGATATCCCCGCCGTCCAGAGTCAGGGTCTGATGCACCGAGGTCTGCCGGTGCCAGGCGCGCGCCTCCCCGTCACGTCCATAGGTATAGAAACCCGTGTCGGGCATCAACCAGCGGCCGTACGCGTACAATTCGAACGTTCCGTTATCGGGCTGGTCGTGGCTCGAAATCGCGGGCGGAGAACAGTGCAGGGCCGCGTAGATCTGGTCGGGTCCCCAGGCGTTGCGCATCACGTAGAAGCCGGCCTCTTTGAACGCGTGGCTCTTCCGGTCCGGAAGGGCTTCGCGGTGCAGGTTCGCACGGGCCGCGTACTTGGGATCGTCCAGCAATTCGGTCGCGTTCACCAATTCGTCGTAGAGCGGCCACTCCGTCCGGACGTCCGTGGTTTTCAACGGACGCGAGCCATCCCCGAACATGGGCGGACCCAGGTCCGGCGTTGCGATCCAGAAGATGTAGTCGTACATCTTTCGGACACGCTCCAGGAACGCCTCCGGTATCTCGATGTCGAACGCGTCCAGGCGTCCGAAGATCTCCACGGCGTCCCTCAAAACGCCCTGGTGATAGCCGAAGGACCACTCTCTCTGCACCCCGTCCCCCGTTGTCTGCCCCAGGATGTTTTCTTCGACGCGCGCCAGCCCCAATTCCATCCACTCGCGAGACTCCCGGAACTCGTTGAACGTGTACGCGACATTGATGAATCCACGCTGTTCGAACACGGCCTTGTTGTGGATGAGGCCCATCGGAATCAGCTTTGTCTTCGTCTGATGGTCGTACAGGCTCGCGAGCAGCACGCCCAGAAACTCCGGCGTGAACGCCTCGGCCTGAACCAGGCCGCGAAACGCCGCGCAGATATTCGTGGCCCGGATGCCCGTCTGCAGATCCAGCCACGCGAATCCTTTCCAGAATTTGTAGACGGGATGGGTTCTGGTGTGTTTTTCGAGCGGATGCTTCGATATCCAGTCGGTCGCCAGATCGACGAATGCCCGCCCGTACTTTTCGTCCCGCGTCGCCGCATAGGCGTTGGCAAGCGGGGCGGCCCAATAGAAACGATAGAGTACGCATACCCATTCGATATCCCCTGGCGGGTCCCACTCCCAGTCCATATCCTCGCCGTACTGCGCCTCTTCGTACGGCCCCCATTGGAAGATGCGGCGGCAGATCTTGTCAGCCGCTGTATGATCGCCTCCTCCGCGGGGTTCTTCCAGCGGGTATTTCCCCCGGTAATAGTCCAGCAGCGCGGTGAGTGCGCCCAACCGGTCGCCGGCATCGGCCGCGTGTTTCACCGCCTCCAGCCCCGCCCCTGTCAGGTCCAGTTTCTCAAGAATGTCTTGCGGGTCGAACGACGAAAGCGGCATCTCATGATCGATCTGATCCGCGCCCGCGGGGCGCTCCACAACGTAAGTCATCCGGCTTCCCTCTTTGACGGTTAACGAGCAATCGCTCTCGGTGTACGCACTCGACTGCGGCCTGCACTACCCACGTAACTTACGCTCCGGCCGTCGCATTTGCAATACAATTGTCGGGCATTTGGGGGGAAGGGAAGACAATGGACAAACAGATTCGACAGGACGACAAACGAGAGGCCGGATCTGCCGGTTGGAGATGTTGACGGGAAACTGTTCGCCAGATGCTGGAACGTCGAAAGGTAAATTTGAAAGTATCACTTGCAACTTTTACATCTTCGCAGTACATTCGCTGATGCTATGGTTACTCGAGAGATTGCAGACAGGCTGGTGGCATTATTCAAACAATACCCCTTTGTCACCGTGACCGGCCCGCGGCAGTCGGGCAAGACTACGCTCTGCCGCGCTGCGTTTCCCCATCTCGAATACGTCAACCTGGAAGCGCCGGATCAACGTCTCTTCGCCGAGTCGGATCCACGGGGTTTTCTTTCCCACGTCGGCGATGGGGTTATTCTGGATGAGATCCAGCGCGTTCCGCAACTCCTTTCCTACCTCCAGGTCCTGGCAGACGAAACAGGCCGTAACAGTCTGTTCGTTTTGACCGGCAGCGAGCAGTTCAGGATATCCGATACGATCAGTCAATCCCTGGCGGGTCGTACGGCGCTGCTTTGCCTCCTGCCATTCTCGCTGGACGAACGGAGACGCGCGGGCGCCAGCGGCGAGGTCGACGACATCCTGTTCTCCGGATGTTACCCCCGGATTCACGATCAAAAACTCGAACCCAGACAGGCGCTCGGCGACTATTTCGAAACCTATGTCGAGCGAGACGTGCGCCGCATGGGAGAGGTCCGCAATCTCTCCGGCTTTCGTCGATTCGCGCGGCTGTGCGCCGGGCGTGTGGGCCAGCTTCTCAATTTCTCGTCACTTGGCGCCGACGCGGGCGTTTCGCATACTACGGCGCGCGAGTGGCTTTCGATTCTGGAAGCCAGCTACGTTGTCTTTCAGCTCCCGCCATTCTACGCCAACATACGCAAACGCCTGACGAAGTCACCCAAGCTCTATTTCTACGACGTCGGTCTGGCGAGCTATCTGATCGGTATCGAACATGCGGATCAGATTGCAACCCACCCTCTGCGCGGCGCGCTGTTCGAAAACGCCGTCGTCTCAGAGGCAATAAAGTATCTGTTCAACCGGGGCCGCCGTTCCAATCTCTCATTTTTCCGCGATACCCGGGGTCTGGAGTGCGACCTTCTCTACGAGCGGGGCAGTCGAATCGGCGCAATTGAGATCAAATCCGGCGCGACCGTGGCATCCGATTACTTCGACGCGCTGAATCGGGTCGCAAGACTCCTGCCGCAGGTCTCCGACAGAGGATTGGTCTACGGAGGCGCGATGCGGCAGTCCCGTAGCGACGTTGAAGTGGTGACGCTCGCCGACGTCGGCGACCTGCTCGAGCGGTTTGACAATCGAAACGAGGGATGAACGATCCCGTCTCGATCCGAGCGGGATCAGCAATCCCGGGACTGTGGTGCGAAGGCGATGTCATACCCTTCTAAATGACTGGAAAACAGGGATATATACTTATGGATATAATTCGTCTCGGTCTCGTCGGTTCGGGCGGCATGGCGCACAGCCGGGCGCGGACTTTCACGGAAATGCAGGGATGCCGGTTGACGGTCCTGGCCGCCCGGAACCCGCAAACCGGCGCGGAACTGGCCGACCGGCATTCATTGCCGCACCTGGGAAACTGGGAGGACCTGATCGGCCGATCCGACGTGGACGCCGTGGTGGTCTGTACCAATAACGACAGCCACGGTCCCATCGCAAGGGCCGCCCTGGAGGCTGGCAAACCCGTCTTTCTGGAATATCCCGTTGCGCGCCGCGTCGACGAGGGAGAAGCCCTGGTCGCACTCGCCCGTGAGACGGGCACGGTCCTTCGCGTGGCCCATCCGGAGGCCGTATCCGGCGCTCACCGGCAACTCAAAGAGACCGTCGGTTCGCTGGGCGGTCTGCTGGCGGCGGTATTCACGCGCCTGACCCCGGGGAGAGGGGCGCGGCCGGAGGTGCTGTTCAATCTGACCGCGTCGGGACCGCCGAGTCTCTTCTTCGTCTATCAGGTCTACCCGCTCGTCGACATGTTCGGCCCCGCGTCGTGGGTGGAAGGGTACGCCCATTACGAGGGAATGGACGACACCGGAACGTACAGACGCTTCGTCAACCGGGTCGTCGCGGGGTTTGCCGGCGGCGGCACAGCCGAATGGACGTGGGCCGGCGGGATCTCAATCGGGAAGGCCGAACAGTACCAACGGATCGTGCTGGAGAACGGGACGCTGCGCCATGAGGGCGGGGGCTGGCGGCTTTCCACCGCTGACGGCAAAGAGGAACAACTGTCGTCGCCAGGACGGGAGACGTCGCTGGAGAGCCTGTTTCTGGAAGAAGCGCGCGGCAGTCGGAATGGATGGCGAGCAGACCTGGACACGGCCCTCGGCGCCATTCGCATCGGGCTGGGCGCGGAGGAGGCCGCGAACCGGGGCGGACGCGTGCATCTCGGGGATGGCGGAACCGGCGGGTGAAGATTTACTGTCTTGTCGTACCGGTCGCCTGGTCTTCGCGCGGGCCGAAGGCAGCCATGTAGAGGCGTGTGCGCTCGTTGAGCACGCCGTAAAACGCCCGCGTTTCGGGGTCGGGATCATCCCGCCATAACGCCGCGGGAATTCCCGAATCGTTCGCCAGCGCTGGCCTGTTGCGATGGCCGTAGTAAATCTGCGCGGTCTTCTGGACGGCCTGAGTGGGGCGCGTCGTAGCCGTGTGCAGCAGGGCGACGTTGAACAGCGCGCACGTACCGGCCGGACCATGGAGGTCGTACACCCCGCCCCGTTCCAGCTGTGACGCCGGATCGACCAGGACCGCATGATCGATGGATTCGGGCGAGATAGAAAAACAGTGCGTGCCCTCGTCCACGTCCGTGAGGTAAACCATCAGCTGAATATAGTCCATGCGCAGGGGATGTTCGGGCCAGTGGGGCCTGTCGCGATGCCAGGCCTGGTGGATATCGCCCGCATACGGACCCATCCCTCGCAGACCGATCTCGCCGAAGCAGACGGGACCGCCCATCAATTCCTCGATGACGGGCAGAATTCTCGGGTGGCGGACCAGCTCATCGAATCGAGGCGTGGTGATCAGGGCGTTGTAGTTGGCGTCCTGGTGGTACCCGTAAGGATGCCAGAAATACGGATACCGGCGGCGGTCTTCCTCGAACAGATCGTGGAAGATACGCACCTCGTCGGGATCCAGGAATACGCCGAGGTTCAGGAAGCCGTTCCGGGCGAACGAGTCGCGGTCGATCGAATTCATTGGGTTTCGTCCTGGCGATGAATGACCGGCATCGAGAAAGCGGTCGGTTGCGTACGGAGTGACGAGCGACGCAAAGTGCGAAGAGATTGCCCGATGGGAATATATCCGGCCGGCGTCCCGAAGCCAAGCACCTTCAATGGCTGCCCGAAACCGGACCGGACACGGGATGAGACGTACTTACACCACGGAGGCCTGATGAAATCGGACGGATACGCAAGCCGCATTGCGCGGTGGATTGTTGCGGCGGCAGGGGTCTTGGCCGTGTTCCTCGCGGTCACCCCGGCTTCTTCGCAAAGCGCGGCCGGCGACACCTTTTCCTTCGCCCTGATCGGAGACGTGCCCTACGCCGACGCCGACAGTATCCGGTTCGCAAGGGTGATCGACGAGATCAACGCGGATGAAGACATTCAATGGGTCATCCACGCCGGCGACATCAAAAGCGGCGGGCAACCCTGTACGGACGCGTATCTTGAAGAACGCCTCAAAAGATTCAGCCGCTTCG
Organism: Candidatus Latescibacterota bacterium; assembly: GCA_965203805.1. Taxonomy (GTDB): domain Bacteria; phylum Latescibacterota; class UBA2968; order UBA2968; genus JAAXHE01. The sequence continues at coordinate 1,286,333 of OZ241917.1, forward strand.
AGGACCCGTTCATCCTCACGCCCGGTGATAACGAATGGACGGACTGCCATAAGAAGAATGCCGGCCGCTTCGACCCGCTGGAACGCCTCCGGAAACTGCGGTCGCTGTTCTATCCCCGGGCCGGGATGACGCTCGGGAAGCGTCCGATGCGAGTTGACTCACAGGCGTCGTTTACGGAATACAGCGAGTTCATCGAGAACGTCCGCTGGGAACGGGCCGGGGTTCACTTCGCGACCGTTCACATCGTGGGGAGCAGGAACGGGCTGGCTGCGTTTCAGCGCCGGGACTCGACCGAGGTCGGATCGATCCCGATGAGGACGGAACGGCACGACACGGCGGTCGAGCGGCGCACCCGGGCAGGGATCGTATGGCTTCGCAAAGCCTTCGCCGCGGCAGGTGAATCGGGCAAGGGTCTTTTTCTAACCCTTCATGCCACGATGGGACTGGAGCAGAAGCCGACGCCGGACCCGCCTCACTTTCAGGCGGTCCTCGACGTGTTGCGCGAGGAAACGGAGCGATTCGGCCGTCCCGTGGTGCTGGCGCACGGCGACTCGCACTATTTCCGGATCGACAAACCGCTGAGACGCAAAGGAGGCGGCAGACGCCTTGCGAATTTCACGCGCGTGGAGACGTTCGGCGCCTCCGACGTACACTGGATCGAGGTGACAGTGGACCCCGCCAGCGAGAACGTGTTCCGATTCGAGCAGAGAATCGTGAACGAGGAACGGACGAACGGAGAACGGCATGACACGACGGAAAGGAGCGGGATGAACATCGAAAAACGCGGCGACTCGAAACGTACGTCGCAGGAGATCATCGACGCCATGCACCGCCCCGCCTGGTGCGTAGAAACGGAGGCGGGGCGTCTGTATTGGGAACTCATCGGCGCCGCGATCCGGGACGACGCCGGCGCCCTGCGCAAACACTTGCGCGACGATCCGAACTGCGCCAGACTGCAGTTCTGGTATACCCCCCCAATCCACTTCGCGGTGCGGGAGGGCAATCTCGACGCCACGAGAGTGTTGTGGGAAGCCTATGCGCACGACGAGGTGTCCGATCTTATTGTCATGGCCGACGACCGCGGCCACACGGCAGTGGCCGATTATCTCCGCAAGGCTGTCGGCGCCAGCGTGGCGTCGGATCTTCCGCTGCACGAGGCCGTGAAAGCCCGAGACCACGAGAAGATCCAACGCCTTCTCGAAGATTCGGACGGGATCGCATCACAACGGGACGCGGAAGGCAGGACCGCGCTACACGTTGCGGTCGCTGAGGGAGACGAGAAAGCGGTTCAGGTTCTTCTCGAGAGCAACATCGAGGTGGACGCGACCGACCATGCGGGTTTTCGCGCCGTCCACTATGCCCGTTGGCGCGACCTGATGTGGCACCGGTCAAGGGTGAACCCGGAACTGGCTGAACTGCTTCGAAAGGCAGGCTCTCGCGACACCCCCACGCTGGCTGCCGCGCGGGGCGACCTGGATGCCGTTCGCGCGTTCGTCGCGGCTGATCCCGCGGCCGTGAACGACGGCGACGGATTTCAGAAGCGCCCGCTCTCGGCCGCCGTGGAGCACGGTCATCGCGAAATCGTCCGATTTCTGCTGGACAACGGCGCGGACCCCATCCTGCGTGAGGGTCGCATGTGTCCCTACGGGTCGTCCCTGATGACCGCCACCGTGGAAGACGACCTGGAAGTCGCAACGTGGCTGCTGGAGGCGGGGGCCGATCCGAACGGACACGTCAACTCCTCGGGTTCCCCCGCGATCCGCGCTCGTACCGACGCCATGCGGGGTCTCCTGTACGGCTACGGAGGGCGCGCTTCCGGGGCGTGGGGGTACGTGCAGCGCGGTGACTTCGAAACCGTGGCGGCAATTCTGCGCTATACCGACGATCCGTTTTCCAATGAGGAGAGCGAGTATCTGACCACGCCCTACACCGCCGTCGTCAGCGGCTGCGGGCGCAAGGAGGACCGGGGAGAATCCACGGACGCCCACGAGGCGATGTTCAACATGTTTCTTCAGCGCAATCATCCGATGCCCCGTGTGCTCACGGCCTGCAAGACCTATCTCTACCACGTGCCCCGCATGACGCGCAGGCTCCTCGAACACGGCCTGGACCCGGACCTGCCCGACTGGCAGCGGCGCACCCCGCTCCACGACCTCTGCCGGGGCAACCGGGCCGTGGCCGACGCCGGGGCGATGGTGCGCATGTTCCTTGAGTACGGCGCGGACATCAACGCGATCGACGAGCATGACCGGTCCACCCCGCTGGGGATCGCCGCCCGCGAGGGAAACACGGAGCTGGTTGGGCTGCTGCTGGACAGCGGCGCGGACCCCAACGCGGCGGGCGCCGAATGGGCAGCGCCCATGGCCTGGGCGGAACGCCGAGGTCACGAGACGATCGTGAAGATGCTCATGGACGGCGGTGCGCGGTAGGCGGGCCGGAGTCAAACCGATCAACCGAAAACGGAGACGCGGTTGCACATGCCGGAAAAGACGGAAATACAGCCTCGATTCCTGGCGTTCCTGCGGGGCATCAACGTGGGCGGGAAGAACATCGTACCCAAAGACGCGCTCCGCGAGTGCTTCGAGTCCCTGGGATTCCGTAGCGCCCGCACCTACATCCAGAGCGGCAATATCCTCTTCCGGTCCGCCGAAACCGACGTTACCGCACTGACGGACGAGATCGAAATTGCGCTTTCGGTCAGATTCTCGTACGATGCCCGCGCCGTCGTCCTGTCCCGCGAATCATTTCGAACCGCGGTCGACTCGGCCCCGGAGGATTGGGGGCGCGACGACGCCCGGATGCACCACGCGCTCTTCACGATGGCGGGAATCACCTCCGAACGGATTATCTCCGGGCTTCGGTCGCCGAAACCGGAATGGGAAACCGTTACCGCCGGTCCCGGGGTGATCTTCTGGTCGGTGTCCAGGGCGCACGCGACCCGGGCGACCTGGGTGAAGCTGCCGGCGTCGCCGGAATACAAGCAGATCACCGCCCGAAATCACAATACGGTATTCAGACTCAGGGAACTCTTCGAGGAGATATAGCCGAATGGCCGGTGACGGGAAACTCATCCCGCGGATACGATCGATTCTGTCTCAGGAGGAGGGATTCTCCGAGAGAAGGATGTTCGGGGGCGTCTGCTTCATGATCCACGGGAACATGTGCGCCGGGACGTGGAAGGGTTCGCTGATCGTCCGCCTCGACAGGGCCGATCACGATGAGACGCTTGCGGAGCCGCACACGAAGGCGTTCGACGTCGCGGGTCGGGTCATGAGAGGATGGGCGATGGTAGGGCCGCCCGCGATCGAATCGGATGAGGGTCTTGAGGAATGGGTGTACAGGGCGGCTGATTACGTCCGGTCGCTTCCGGCGAAATGAAGAGGCCGGCATCAAACGGAAACGGCGGCGCTCTGCTCCCCTATTGCAACGGTGAGAAGGAGGTTGGGATGAGGACGTGGGAGAAGACCTCATCCACGATGGGCCCGTTGGCTTCGGTCCGTTCCCTGGCCGCGATCCATTCGGGGTCCGCGCGGAATGCATCCCACGCCGTCTCCATCGCCTCTTCGCTTTCGAATGCGCAGAGGTAGATGAGTTCGCTGGCATCCTTTCGAGTCCAGAAACCGACGACTTTGATTCCGTGCCGGTCAAAGATGCCAAACGTGGTATTATTGAACCGGTCGAGGATGTCCGGCATCCGGCCTTCGGGGATGCGGTAGGTACGGTGTTCGTAGATCATCGGGCTTCTCCCTGGTGTGCAGGATCGTGATAAGTGGAGCATTCGGTCGGGCTGCGCCGCGGCATGGTAACAAGAAACAAGGCGGATGGAAAGGGCGGGGTTACCCGGTCGTCGTACATCGGCGGAACGCGGAAGACCGTCGATTCAATGCCAGGCAGTCGAGTACATGCCTGAGAGGATTAAGGAAACGTGAGTACTGACAAACGCGGGGGAATCTGCTTCCGCGTGGACGACAACAAACCGACACGACAGTGGATTGAGTTCGCGGACCTATTCAACCGGCACGGGCTGAAGTTCTGCGCCGCACTCTGTCCGGGAAGAATGGCGGGCGACGAAACCTACGTAAGTCTCGTCCGGACGCTACAGGACCAGGGGCACGAAATCATGGACCACACGCCCCTTCACAGCGTCGACAAGATCCCGCTCCCCAGCGTCGCGGATGCGGATGCCTGGCGTATAAAACCGGGCGTCGACCACGTGGATGACACGCTCGTCTACCTGACCTACGCCGGAATTGACTCTGCCTCGCTTCCGGAGGGTCGCGCAGATATCTCGGGCAACCTGATGAAAGGACGTACGCCACGCGACCTTGCCGACACCAACCAGACGAGGTTCATCGCCGTCTACTTTCCGTGTATCGGACGCGTATTCCGGTTCAGGCAGATGGAGCATTCGGGCGATACTGCCCTGGCGTTGCGCAGCTTCTGGGACGAAGACAACGTCGATCTGGGAGAACTTCGGGATATCGCCTACCACAAGCTTGGCAAATCCGACGTTCGGATGACACTGGCTGCCCGCAGGCTCCTGGCCGAATCGTCGCTGAGGCTGTTCGACGAGCTTGGCCTCGATCGACCCTATACGTGGATTCAGCCGGGGTCCGGCGGGTGTTCCGACTTCTGGCGCGGGGATGTCAAGGAATGTCTCGGAGATCTGTACGGATACGCGGCCGCGGCAACCTACCCGGACCGGTCCCACAAATGCTACAACGAGGCTGATCCGAGTGCCGACAAATGCTTCGGCATGCAGTGGGGAAACTTCGACGACGAGGCACAGGACCTGAATTGGAACCTGAAACGAATTGCGGACGGAATCGCCAGGCGCCATATTCTGATCGGCCACAGCCACTTCTGGGAGCACGCGATGCCGGATGGCTGGCAAGGCTACCTTGATCGGGTCGACGGAATCCTGTCCTGGTGCAGGCGCAACCACGTCCCTGTCAGGACCTATACGGAGTGGGCGGAGGTCCTCTATAACGTGAGAACGGACCCCAAAGTGAATGTGTTTCCCAATCTCGGCGTCGACCTGGATGCGGACTGTATACCGGACGGATACGATGTGTTGTCGGCGAAACGGGTCCGAAACGAGGGCGCTCCCGATGGCCCGCCTGTCTATCTGGCGGTACGGGATGCCGGGCCGATCTGCAAAGTGGAGAGATTGGGCGGACTCGAAAAAGGCGCGAATACTTTCTCGGTCCGGACGTTCGGGCAGCCGGGCGACGCCATTGAGGCGACGTTCAGGTTCTTCGAAGTCGGATCGATTGAGAAGCACGTGTTTTCAGTGGCAGGCCCCGAATGGACCGAACAATCCGCGACTCTCGAGGTGCCGCCGGAAGCATCTCTGGTGAATGTCTCCATCGAGTGCACCCGTACCGGCGGCGGCTTGAAGTTAGGCGGGATGCGATTGAGCGCGTCCGAATGAAATCCAGAACTTCAGAATGAACGCCGGTCCGTCGCAAGCTCGGGCGTGTCGGACGAAATTAAAAAACGCCGTATCTACCGAACAGGAGCGATTGATGTCCACAACGACCGATGCCTTTGATCTGCTGATTACGGCCGGCCGCGTCTTCTGCGCCGAGACCGGCCTGGACGGACCGGGCGCCGTGGCCGTACGCGGCGACCGCATCGTCGCCTCGGGCCCTGACCTGCAGGGGAGTGCGGCGCGGACTCTCGAGTACCCCGACGCCCTGCTTCTGCCGGGGCTGGTGGATATGCACGCGCACCCGTCCCGGGGCGGCTCGCGGTTCGGCGTCGATCCCGACGCGCACTTTCTTCCGTGCGGGGTCACCACCTGCATGTCGCAGGGCGACGCGGGCGCCCTCAACTGGCCTGCCTATCGGGAGGAGGTCGTCCGTGGATGCCGCACCCGGGTGAGGCTGGCCCTCCACCTCTCGAAAACCGGTGAAACGCCGCCGGATCACTGCTTCGAGCAGCTCGAAAACGCCGACGTCGGCGTCTGTGCGGATACCGTCGCCGCAGCCGGAGACGAAATCTGGGGGATCGCGTTCAACACCGTACTTGAACCCAGGCTTGAACACGACCCGAAAGAGATCATGCGCCGCGGGATCGAAGCCGCCGAGCGAAGCGGGCGCCCCATCCTCTACGGCCCGCGCTTCAACGTGGATTTTCCGCTCACGGAACAGCTGGCGTGCCTGAGGGCGGGGGACGTTTTCACCTATACGTTCAGCCCCCGCCCGGACAATATCATCCAGGGCGGCAGGGTTCGGCGGGCCGTCCGGGAGGCCAGGGACCGGGGGATCCTCTTCGACGGATGCCACGGGGCGCAGTCTTTCAGTTTCGCCCACGCGGAGCCGGCCATCGCGGAGGGATTCTACCCCGACACGATTTCCACCGACCAGTACATCGCTCACGTCGGCGCCGATCCGCCGCATCACCTGCCCAGGACGATGTCGAAGTACATCGCCGCCGGCATGCCCGAAGCGGAAGTCTTCGCGCGGGCAACCGCACGCCCGGCGGAATTGCTGGGGCTGAAGGGTGAGGTGGGGACGCTGGCGCCGGGCGCGTGCGCCGACCTGGCCGTCCTGCAGTGGAACCCGGAGGGGCGGCTGCGCGACGTGCTGGACGTCGCGCGCCCCGGCGGGTCCTGGGAGCCGCTGGCCACCGTGAAATCGGGCGAGTTTGTGTCGACGGGATGAACTGGATGATTCAATATACTTCCCCGGTAAATATGCCGTTGAAGGGGATGATTGCCATGGCGAACGATACTGCCATAATTTTCATGTCGACGCTTGAATTTCACGCGGGCGCCAGATCCGGATTCGGTCTCTGCCTTCCATCCGAAAGCGAATTGTCGTGTCCACAAGACCCGCATGTCAAATCCTATCGAACGGAGGAAACCCACTGTGAGTCAGGAAGTGATTATGATCGTCGGTTTTTTGCTCGGCGCCTATTCAATCGTAGGAAACGACGCGATCCAGACCCTCGGCACCTTTCTCAGTTCGAACGCGAGACGCCCGTGGTGGGTACTCTGGATCTTCGCCTGCAGTATTCTGGTGTTGGTACTCGCGTACGGATGGTGGTTCCACGACGACGTCTCCTACGGCAGGCTGGAGAAAATCCCCGAACCCGAACAGTGGACGTGGATCTACTGCGTCCCTCCGTTCGTTCTGCTCCTGCTGACCCGTTGGGGCATCCCGGTGAGCACCACGTTTCTGACCCTGACGATCTTCGCCCCGAAGGCACTGCCGAGCATGCTGATCAAATCGCTGGCCGGGTACGCGACCGCCTTCATTGCGGCCATCCTGATCTATCGATGGGTCACCCGCGGGCTCGAGTCCCGATTTCACAGAACGGAGGGTCCCACGAGCGGCTGGTGGGTCGTCGCGCAATGGTGTTCGACCGGTTTTCTATGGAGCCAATGGCTGATACAGGACCTGGCAAACATCTTCGTCTTCCTTCCACGCAGCCTCAGCGCGGAATGGTTCTTCTCGGCGGTCGTCGTCATGCTGGCCCTGCATGCCATTATCTTCTACAACCACGGTGGCGCAATCCAGAAGGTGGTCCTGACCAAGACGAACACCACCGACATACGGTCTGCCACATTCGTTGACCTGATCTACGGTATCGTACTGTTCCTGTTCAAGGAGGTATCCAAGCTTCCGATGAGTACAACGTGGGTCTTCGTCGGCCTTCTGGCAGGACGCGAGATCGCGGTCTCATGGAACCAGCGGCACCGGGGACGCAAGGAAGTGACGCGGCTGGTGGCGACGGATTTCGCCAAGATCACCGGCGGGCTGCTCGTCAGTATCGGCCTTGCCTACCTGCTGCCCAGACTGCAGGCGATGTTCGGTTGACCGGCTGCCTGTGGATCCGGTAGCGGGAACGGAAGCGGGCACGGTTCACGACGTCAGGATCGAAGCAGAACAGTCCCTTGGACGTCAACGCGGATTATTTACCCATCTTTATCAAGATAAATCTTGACAGATTCAGCAAAATGCCTCAATTTGACAAAAAAACGGGGTTCTGCGCTATGAATTCGCCACGGGAAAAATTCTCGAGCCAGGTTGCACCGGAGTTGCTGGGCACGATGCGGGAGATTGCCCGTGAGGAGGGGCGTCACTTCCAGGCGGTGTTGGAAGAGGCCATGCGGGAATACATCGACAACCGGACCCGGCAGAAGCTCCGCACCGAGGTCATGGCCCATTTTCAGGCCAGCGTTGAGCGAAACCGCCGGCTGGGTGAAATGCTGGCCGGATGACCCGTGACTTCCCCACCATACAGGAAGTCATCGTCATCCACGGCGTCCTGATCGAGACTTTTGGCGGGTCGCCCGGCATTCGAGACGAAGGCGCCCTCGCTTCGGCGCTGATGCGACCCCAGCTTGGGTACTACGACGGTCTGATCGAGCAGGCCGCCGCGCTCATGGAAAGCCTGGCAAACAACCATCCCTTTGTAGACGGGAACAAACGGGCGGCCTTCTTCGTCACCGACACCTTCCTGCGCATGAACGGCCGCTTCATCGATTGCGACGACGATGAGGCATACGCGTTTATCGTCGGGATGCTGGAGGCCGGTTCATTCCGGTTCGCCGAGTTGAATACGTGGCTTCAGGAAAAGGTCGTACCCCTGCCGGGTGTTGGATGAGCGGTCGAGATACGGTATTTTACGGATAGATTACTGTTTTTTTGAAGTTGAAGGAATATTGATAAGGGCCGAAGAACGCCCTGCGGTCCGGGCAGACCATCCGGGAGATTCCAAATGCAATACCAGGCACCGAGGACGGAAGCGCAGATAGAAGCCGCTTTCCGACAGGCCGCCGAACAGTACGCCGCCGTTGGCGTAGACGCGTCGGAAGCAGTTGAAAAGGCGCTGGATGTGCCCATCTCGCTTCACTGCTGGCAGGCCGACGACGTGGCGGGGTTCGAGACGAAGGATGAAGCCGTGGAAGGCGGCGGCATCATGGCCACCGGGAACTATCCGGGCAGGGCGCGAAACGGCGAGGAGCTTCGCGGCGACCTGAAGCAGGTCATCGGCCTGTTGCCCGGGCAGCACCGCGCGAACGTCCACGCGTCGTACGGCGACACGGGCGGCAGAGTCGTGGACCGGGACCGCCTGGAACCCGGACACTTCGCCGGGTGGATAGACTGGGCGAAAAAAAACGACGTCGGTCTGGACTTCAACCCCACGTATTTCGCCCATCCGAAGGCGAACGACGGGTACACCCTGGCCCATCCTGACAAGGATATCCGTGAATTCTGGATCCGGCACGGCGTGGCCAGCCGGCGAATCGCGGAGGCCATCGGCACCGCGCTGGAAGACGTTTGCGTGAACAACCACTGGATTCCCGACGGCGCCAAGGACCATCCCGCGGACCGACTCGGGCCCCGCGAACGCCTGGTGGCGTCGCTCGACGCCGTCCTGGACCCCGCCCTGGGCATCGGACCTGCGTGCGTGGACGCCGTGGAGGGCAAACTCTTCGGCCTGGGCGTGGAAGACTACACGGTGGGCTCCAATGACTTCTACGCGAACTACGCCCTGTCGCGGGGCGCGGTTCTCTGCCTGGACATGGGCCATTTCCACCCCACGGAGTCCATCGCAGACAAGATCTCCGCACACCTCCCCTTCCACGAGAAACTGCTCATCCACACCAGCCGGCCCATCCGCTGGGACTCGGACCACGTCGTGCTGTTCGGCGACGACGTGCGCAACGTCTTCCTGGAGATCGTGCGGTGCGGCGCGCTCGACCGCGTGTACGTGGCCCTGGATTTCTTCGACGCCAGCATCAACCGTGTCGGGGCCTACGTAATCGGAACACGCGCGACGCGGAAAGCCATCCTCTATGCGCTGCTGGATCCTACGGAAAATCTGAATGAACTAGAACGGGAAGGAAAACTGGCGCAGAAGCTCGGTCTGATGGAAGACATGAAAACCATGCCGTTTGCCGCCGTCTGGGACATGGCCTGCCTGGCATCCGGCGTCCCCCCCGGCACCGCGTGGATTCCCGAAATGGAAGCCTACGAAGAACAGGTTTTGTCAAAACGAGGCTAAAGAAAAACGCGGATCGGTGTGCGTAACAACCCACACCGGTCCGCGTTCCCTATCGGCTTTGATTCTCTTGTGCACCCTACCGAATCAACCGGATATCCCACCGTTAGAATTACTTACCGCTCATTCCCAGTTTTGAAGTTCGTCGAGATACGACCTGATCGCTTCGGCGACCAGGTTACGCACTTCATCCTCCGTTTCACCCGCCACGCCAATCCCCGGAAGTTCCGGCACATACGCCCCGTAGGACCGGGAGCCGTAATTCTCAATGATGACCAGATTCTCAGCCTGGGACATCTTTATCCTCGCTGTCGGCCTCTCTCAATCCGGCCTGTTTGAGTACCAGACTCAGCCGGTGGTTCATTTATCAAACCAAATCCTTAATAACCGCTACAGTACCACTGACTAATACTAATAGAGGATTTTCAATAAGTTCAACGGCTTCTTTTGCTGATGTGTGGTCATCACAAATCATAAAGAAAAACATAAGTGTTATTGCAAGATAGCCAAGGAAAAATAACACAAATACGTTAAGACGAAATTTCGATTTAGTTTCGGTATGTGTCTGTTCCATCTCTTCTCTCCTTTGACAACAATTGGCCTTGATTTGTCACTTTTGGGTGACGTTAAATCGAATATACGCAAGTTAATAAAGGCGATTTGACGTCGGATTTCCAAGATACTTCAGGTCCCTGGATGTGAATGAACGGAAAAATGTCCGTTTCGACGACCTTTTCGGCCCAATTCGGAAGCATTTGTCGCGGCGCCGCGTTGCTGCTTTTGTTAAACTAAGGTTTTTGGCAGTATAAAGAAAAACGCCCTTGAAAACAAGGACGTTGATTTTTAATCAATGTGTGACAAATAAGAGATTAAGTCACACCGACGACTTATTTGTTTAGGCGTCTCACGAACTCTTGAAACGACAGGCCCGGCGTTAAGCGTAGGAGGAGAAGGCTACCTGACCCCTGGGAGGCAGGAGAAGGATGGAGGCCAATGAGGGGTTGGCGCCAAAAAACATGAGCACACTTCTCGACCCACGTTACGTACCAACCGGATCATAGGCGAGGTCGAATACCTTGTCAGTCATCCAGCGCTTGAAGCCCGGATTGTCCATGAACTGCTTGAACAGCTGGGTGTCGTCCTTCATCATCGCAGTCATCACTCGCACCAGAGCTGTATCGTGCTCGATCCGGGCATTCTGGCGGTCGGAGTTCTGCCGGGCGTTCTGGAACGCGGTGTCGGCAGCCACGCGGGCGGGAATGGTCTCTATGATGAGTTGCTCCACGCGGTCGCGATCTTCCCACTGAATATCACCAAAGTGTTCGTTGAAGTCCCGAAGTATGTTGGAAAGCCGATCCAATTCCAACTCCGGTTGATGTCCTCCGCCGGCCGTCGGTACCGGATCGATCTCTGCATCCTCGTCCGGCAACAGGATCTGTTGCATCGCCCGCTTCTCAACCCGGTAGCTGTCCAGATCGATCGCATCGAGGATCCCTTTGGAAAGGTCCTCCTCCTCGGGAGCGGGTAACTTCGGGACCAGGAAGTTGAGGAAAATCGAACGCTTTTCCCATTCCGCATTGTTGTAGTGAAGGATGGATGAAAGGAAGGCGTAGGTCCTCACGAAGGCCTTGGCCCTGCCCTTGAACGCGACCTGGCCGTCTTCGTCCAGATCGCTTCGATAGACCGCAACACAAGCATCCAGGATGGGATCGAGACGGTCGCGTTCGGCCCCTTCCAGGTAGAGCCGCACAAAATCCTCGATCTGCATATCCGAATAGACCTGTGCGCCGTCCAGGTCCGCCTGCAGGTCGTGGAGCTTGTTCGGGTCGGTCTCGTCGGCCAGAATCGTCGTCCGGTAGAAGTCAGCGAACGCATCGCGGATGGTGTCCGTATCGTTGAGAAAATCAAGTACGAACACATCGTGCTTCTGCGGCTGAGCGCGGTTCAGGCGGGAAAGCGTCTGCACGGCCTTGATGCCGGACAGCGTCTTATCCACGTACATCGTGTGCAGCAGGGGCTCGTCGTACCCGGTCTGAAACTTGTCCGCGCAGACCAGGAACCGGTAAGGGTCCTCCCGGAATCGCCCGGCGATCTGCGATGAGGGCAGGCCGTTCAAAGACGCCTCGCTGACTTTGGCGCCGCCGTATTCGTGCTCTCCTGAGAAAGCGACCAGGACCTGGTACTGGCTTTTCCGCTCCTTGAGATAGGTACGGATGGCGTGATAGTACTGAATCGCGCGCGCAATGCCGTTTGTGACCACCATTGCCCGCGCCGATCCGCCGATCTTTCCCTGCTTCAACACCTGGTCGTGGAAATGGTCGACCATGATCTCGGCCTTGAGGCGAATCGCGTGGTCGCTTCCTTCCACGAACCGGCGCAGCTTCCTTTGCGCCTTACGCACGTCGAACTCAGGATCGTCTTCAACCGTCTTGGCGAGCTTGTAGTAGCTGTTCACCGGCGTGTAGCGGGCGAGAACGTCGAGGATGAATCCTTCCTGAATGGCCTGCTTCATGGTGTAGCTATGAAAGGCCCGATGGCTCACCGTTCCGTCGGGCTGCGGGTCCGGCGCGCCGAAAATCTCGAGCGTCTTGTTCTTGGGTGTGGCGGTAAACGCGAAATAGCTGGCGTTGGGAAGCAGTTTCCGCGACTCCATCAGGCGGTTAATCCGGTCTTCGAAGGTATCCTGATCGTCATCTTCTCCCGCTTCCGAAAGCGCCTGCGCCATGGCCGCGCTGGTGCGCCCCCCCTGGCTTGAATGGGCTTCGTCGATAATGATGGCGAAGCGTTTGCCCCGTTGCTCGTTGCCGATCTCGTCCAGGATGAACGGAAATTTCTGGACCGTGGAAATGATGATCTTCTTTCCGCTTTCGATGAAGCGGCGCAGATCTCCCGAGGCGTCGGCGTGTCCTACCGTCGCCGCCACCTGGGCGTACTGTTTGATCGTGTCGCGGATCTGCCGGTCCAGGATGAGCCTGTCCGTGACGACGATGATCGAGTCGAAAACAGGAGCGTCATCCTTCTCCAGGCCGATCAACTGGTGGGCAAGCCAGGCGATTGAGTTGCTCTTCCCACTGCCGGCGGAATGCTGGATCAGGTAGCGCTGTCCGGCGCCTCGTGCGCCCGAATCTTCCAGCAGCCGGCGAACCACGTCGAGTTGATGGAAACGCGGCCAGACCTGCGTCCTCCGGTTCTTACCGCTCTTCTCATCCTTCGACTCCACCACTTGCGCGTAGTTCTCAAGGATGTTGGCGAGACTCTCACGCGTGAGGACATCCCGCCACAGGTAGGCGACCGCGAGACCCTCCGGGTTGGGCGGATTGCCCGCGCCGTCGTTCCAGCCACGGTTAAAGGGAAGAAACCACGAAGCCTTCCCCTTCAGGTGGGTGCAAAAACGCACCTCACGCTCGTCCAACGCGAAGTGCGCGATACACCGCCCGAAGCCAAACAGCTTTTCTCGCGGATTCCGGTCTTTTCGGTACTGCCAGACCGCATCGTCCACCGTCTGTTTGGTCAGGCTGTTTTTCAATTCGAACGTGAACACGGGCAGCCCGTTGATGAAGAGCCCGATGTCCAGCGCCCGTTGCGCCTCGTCCCGGCTGTAGCGAAGCTGGCGGGTGACCGTGAAGCGGTTTTGTTCGAAGCGTTCCTGTGCGTTCGGGTTGTCCGGCGAAGGCGTACCGTAAAACAGATCCAGGTACAGCGGTCCGTGCTTGATCCCGTTGCGCAGCATGTCGATCGTACCGCGCTTGTTGATCTCGCCCTGTAGCCGACTCAAAAACGCGCGCCGGGTCGGTCCGTCCTTGGAAAACGATAGCGACTCGACGGCCTTGGGTTGCGTGTTCCGCAAGAACGCCGACAATTGGACCAGATCGACGCAGTACTCCTGATCGTAATCGTGGGGATTGCCGCAACTCCAGCCAACGCCCCCATAACCGGCAGGAGGCTCTGCCACGGTCCCGGAGGTCGGCGGCTCGCAGGCATTGCCCGTCAGGCCGGTGCAAATCAGGCGTTCAAGTCCGCGTTCGGAGGTGTCTGTGTTCAACGTGAAGCCTACTGGTCGGTGAACGGGTTTATAATCCGGAGGCCATCGTAGTCCTGATCCGTGCTCAAATCCTCGGTGTACACGTCATCGCAGCCCATGGCACGGGCTGCGGCGAGAATTGCGCCGTCCCAATAGGACAGCCCGAAACGTTGGCTGATGGCGATTGCTGCAATGAACAAACTGAGCGTGATGTCCTGCACCGGAAAGTGACTAATGCTCTCGATGAATTGCAGCGCGTGGTCCTGGGTGATCGCTCCAGGACGGCTGGAGCGCGTAGACTGGTGATAGAATTCCTGGAGTACTTGGACGGACAACGCAAGATCTCCCTCTTCCAGCAGCCGTTGAGCCGAACGCTGCTTGCCGGCTTCATCAGGAGCGGGGCTGGCCGCGTATATCAGGACGTTCGTATCAACAAAGCGCACGGCGCTTACCCGCCCTTGGGATCCTGGCGTTCGACAGCGGCCGCTGCCTCGGCTTCGGCCCTTGCCCTGGCCCGGTCGTACAGCTCCTCTCGAGACAGGTTGTCGGCGGCCCTGAATCCGGGTGAAGTGGTGCGAATTTTCTCAATGACCTCGCTCAACATCCTGCGCCGACGCTTGGCCTCTGGCTCCGTGACCGTCCCGTTGTCGGCTGCGCCGCCTGCGCGGTCCGATGCCAGACTCTTCAGGTAGTCTCGCACGAGGGCCGATACCGACGTGTCCAATTCTGCCGCACGGATGCGCGCGAGCCGATGTGTCTCTTCGTCGACGGATACGGTGATATTTCTCATAGTCACAGCCTCACAGTTTCTGTGTATCACAATATACGCATTAGCCGGCCGAATACCCGCGACCAGGCGGGCGGCCATCCTGATCGGCGCTGTCGATCAGGTCTCCGTTGGCCAACCCGTCCCACCCTTTTTCTGCCGCCGTATCGACTGAGTGTGCGGGGAATTCCCGCCTGAGGGGCCTGGGCGTACCGTGATCAAACAGTATCTTCAAGGCTGCTCACCGGCACGGGCGCCTTCAGGGAGTCTGCCACGTATTGCAGGACGGCTCTCACCTTCCATTCGTCGACGGGCGCGAACCACTCCATGAACTCCTTGATGGTGGCACCGGCCTCCAGGTTCTCAAACAGGGCCGATACGGGCAGTCTACTGTCGGTGAAGAGCCAGGCACCGCTGACCTTGCCAGGGATTCGCTCCACCCCAGGGCACTTCGACCAATCAATCATGTCCTCTCCTCCTCTGCAACTGGGTACTCTTCTGCCGATTCTTCGGCGTCCGCCAGGCGTCTGTGGTCAAACTGTAACCGTGCAGTGGTTCACCACAATCGAATTCGTCGCCGTTGCCGGTGGGGCTGCTCGTCGACGGATACGGTGATGTTCTTTATAGTCACAGTCTCACAGTTTCTGTGTGTCACAATATAGCCAACAATCGGTCGATGGGCAACGACTGCGGCAGCAGTCTGCTGGTCTTTATCGCTCGTTTTCGGCTAATTCTACCAGGTCGCCGCGGTACCTAAAGTCATAGTTGTGGTGTTCGCGACTAATCCACCGAGAAACCCATCACACCAGCGAACAGATGCGGCTCAAGAGTTCCTTCTCCGCATCCGCCTACCCAGGTCGTATTCACATCCACCCCGCCTATCGAAGGTTACATTCACAAGAAACTCAAGGTTTCGGGGAGTGAGTTTTCCCCAAGGCACGACTGAAACGTGCGCCTTAGGTGCAAGTAGATTATCAATTATTCGATCGGGCAAATGGGGATATCTCATTTCATATTCGGCGCGGTTGTCGATTGTCCCCCAAGATCCTATATCCGGATGGATTAGGCGTTTTTCCTCATCACCATGTGCTGCAGTGACGTATGTACATTGGGTGGAAGGCAAGTTGACAACAAGGATTCCAGACTTTTTGTTCCTGACGCCATCAAACATGCTTGAGTACAGCTCCCAATCGATGTGTTTCCGCCACTTCGTTTCCGTACCGACGAGAAGAATTGTAACGGTTGAGTCTCGTAGATAATCATCACGTATCTTCTCGCGTATTGTCTCATCGCTCAACTCTTCGGAGATGTCCCCGCTATCTACGGATCTATCGATGAAAACGCCAAAGTTCGTACCCATCTCAATCAAACCATTCTTATAGGCTTGGTCGTTCTCGTGATGATAGCTGACAAACACTTTATGCATAAGTTCGATCCCTTTCTGAGAAAGATTCTATCAAAATCCGCTGCGCCGTACAGGCCTTGCCTTCATCGGTTTGTGAATTTAGGCAAAAGGCGACTATCCCGATGACACAGATAAGCAGGAAGCCTAAAGGCATCAGCAGCCCAGTGTATTTCCGCCTAAAAAATCGACGTTTCTCAAATTCCTCCGTCTCGCGACCGAGAAAGTTGTATGGCAGGTCTTTTTCCAAAGTCACAAGTACTTTGTGCTTTGCAGCCAGCCGGCCCGTCACGGAATGCAGCGAAAACATCCAGGAGAGGGATACAAGAATCCCCAACAGATACAGTACCCAGATCGTCTCAGTGCCCGGCGCCAGCTTGTGAAGGAGTACCGATGCTGCGACTATACTGGTGACCATTCCTGAATATAGCTTGTTCAAGCTCTCTCGAAGCGAAGCTACTCGTTCCGCAAGTTCGGCGTGGAGCTTATACGTCTCAAGCAACAATTTTCTATTGTCACCACTCATGCGGACTCCCTTCGCACACAGATCGGATCCAGTACCCGCTTGCACGAGAATGTTGCAACCGTGACGTCGACAGCGCATTGCGAGGGTATAACCTACAATCGCAAATCTACGTCAAAGGTCCCACACGAAGCTTTTTAAACAGCCTACAAGACATTCTCGCAAATCCACTCGTCTAATTCGCCCCGATCACGCAACCGCTCCAGAGCTCTCACTACCGTCGGCGAATTGTTAACCCAGTTATACATGATTCTTGCACGAGGCTTCTGCATGGCGTGTGCCCCGCCAATTTCGTAACCGATCCACATTGAAACCGCGATCGCAGCAGTCACGTTGACCAAGAAACCGTCACTATCGAGGATCGTGGTCATGATGTAGTCCGGTAATTCGTCTGAGTCCGTGTCGACATTATCGTCCCACTCAGCCATGTAAACCATGACCCTGTGCGTGTTTACGATATATTCTGCTTCTCGTTCGGCCTTCCAATCGTCGGTTTTGTGAGACATGAAGACCAACCTGCTTTCAGGCGTCCTTTCGAGCACCAAATGCTCTGCAAAGACCTGTGAAACGGTTTCAGGGCGATGGAACCTTACCAATTTGTTGAATCTAAGTGCCATAACTTTGTACACCAGAATCGAAGTTGAAGCACCAGCCCGTCCTGACGAAACGGTTGCTTTGCGCCCTAAGCAGTTCGCTTACTATACGCAATGAAACGTGAAATCGTCAGCATAGTCAGTAATATCCAATTGCCAAGAGATGTTCGAGTGCTTGTACTTAGCCACCCGAACGACTTATAGAATATTCTTCAAGATCCAATGGTCTACCTCGTACCGATTGCGCAACCGCTCCAGAGCATTCACTACAGACGGCAGACCCGCTATCGAGTCGTACATGATCTTAGCACGAGGCTTCTGCATCGCATGTGCCCCACCAATCTCGTAACCAATCCACATTGAAATCCTGATCGCAGCGATTACATTGACCAGAAATCCGTCACATTTGCGGATGGCATTCATAATGTAATCCGGCAATTCGTCCGAATCATCCTCAACATTGTCGTCCCATTCGGCCATGTAAACCATCACACCGGGCAAGAGCACGATGCGCCTTGCTTCCCGCTCGGCTTGCCAATCGCCGGTCTTGTGAGACATGAACACGATTTTATCGGTAGCGGCCTTAGTGCGTACTACCTGTTCGGCCAAATACCGGGTGTCGATTTCAGCGTGATCTCGTCGAACCAATCTGTTGAATCTAACCGCCATAAGAATGAACCTCGAATTCGTCGGTGTTGAGCCCGCGATTTTCAAGTTTGCACTGCTGTCCGAAGGTAATGCAGGATCTCACCCCAACCGAAGGTCCGTAATTTCCCAAAGTCAGCTCAATTACCCATCACTGTATTGCGTGATCGAAAGTAATCGATCGGTTGTGCGCCGTAATAGGGATTACTGAAATCAATCCATTACCGGTGGCGAGACATTCGCCATCGAATTTGGGCTGCCCTCCAAGTATTAGGTCAGTTGTAATCGTGTAACTTGGAAACAGAACTTACGACAACTCCAAGTTGCGAACATACCCGCCGAAACCATCGGTAGCTTCGCGAAAATTCCAATCTGCGGTGTCGCTGTTGGTCACGCTATCTCTGTTCCGCATTCAGATCGGGAATTCACCAAATTCGCTTCAGGTTCGGATTGGCGTTCTGAGATGGTCAGCTTCGTGTTTCAGTACGACCGGGACCTGCCACGGCCTCACTTCGGTGAACCACTCGAGGAACTGACTCAATGGTGGCCCCGCTCTCTCGGTCTTCAAAAAGAGCCACTACCGGCAACTTTTTTTCGGTGAACGCAATGGCTCCGCCGATCTTCCTGTCATTTCGTTCGACTGCCAAGAAGTTGCTTCAGTCGGTCATACGGTCATTTCGTCTTCGGCTGCGTACTCTTCTGCCGATTCCTCGGCGTCGGTGTAGTCGTCTTTGGGAAGCGTGTCGAGTTCCGGAAGTTCGGCCGCCGCTTCGCGCACGTCAAGCTTGCCGGTGACGACATCGGCGATCAGGCGGGTGCGGTACTCTTGGATTAAGTCGATTTCTCGTTTTAACCGACCAATCGCATAATCCAGGCTGTTCGTTTTCTCAGAGATTACGTCAAGTATGGCTGCTTGCACTTCCAGAACTGGAAGAAAAACCGGAAATCTGCGCAGTGTGCTGCTATTGGTGGAGGCGAGGTTCGTCGTCTGCTTTGCTGTTAATTCGAAATATGTCCGTCCGTGTATCGACCCCATGAGTCCAACAAGAAATTCTGGGCTAAGGAGTCCTCGCTTACAACGCACCGCAAAGATGTGATTCTGGTGTAAACATCCAGGAATCTCATCTCGCCATACACATCCACGCCCGAGTTTGTCGATATCTCCACCTTCTGTCATCAGAACATCCCCCGTCAACACGGTGCTCCGATTCGCCTCATTCAGCGGCACACTGATAGACTTGATGTTTGTCAGGTCCAAACATCCTGCCTGAACATTAGCGACGCGTAAGTATGGTCGAGATATTGTTCGCGTACTACTGTAGTCCTTGCCCAACGTTAGACCTGTTTGAACCTGCGCTACATCCTTGAGACGGTGAAGTTGCCAATCCTCCGGCACCTGTCCTAGCCACTTCACACCTGACGGCTTGTAAGCCGGGTAGGGCTTTCCGGTTCGGACGTCGATCTGGCCTGTGACGGCCTGATGGATGATAGCCTGTTTCTGCTCCTCCAGCAGCGAAATCAGCCTCTGTTTGGCGCGGATGTAGCGCTGGATGCGCCGGTCGGCGTGGTCGAGGAAGCGGACGATGGCGGTTTGTTCGGCGAGGGGAGGGACACATGTGTAAATCATCTTGAAGTGTTCAGGACGCAGACTCCACATATCCGACGTAATGCCATAAGACCATCGCTCAGTCTCCTTTGCGAATCCGGGCGTCCGGAACAGAAAATGGACGAAGTCAGAATCAACGCCATCGCGTGGACGTTGTACGATGTAGGCCGGACTTACGATGCCTTGGTAATCAGAAGCTCCGAAGGCGCCCTGCCAGGCTCGCATTTTGTTATATGCTATGTATCCGGGCCGGACCAATTTGTAGGCAGACTTATCCAGGTTCGAACCGTCTTTCTTTGTGCTGTCCTCCAGAAGCTGATTCTGAAGGATGACTCCCCGTTTGATCGTTACGGAGAGCATCGGTTCCTCTGGATGATCACGTTCCTTCACTTCTTCAAAGAGTGTGCGATTAGGTAAAACCTCCCAGTGGGACGGAACTTTACCCAACCACTTTACTCCGGAATCCTTCATTTTGGGATACGGCCACAATTCGTTGGTTTTCGAAAACTGCATGCCAAGCGATCCTCGTCGGAATCTCCTGCATCATTCGGTATAACAACGATATTAAGCGTCACAAATGAAATACCTGGTTGTTCTCCCTCGATTAGGCCGGCAGGTTTTCCACGAACTGCTTGAAATTCGGTACTTTTTACACTACCGCATACAGGTCCTTTGAGAACTGCGCCTCCGGACAGCTTTCCGACCACGACGTTTCAGAACGGTGAGAAATTCGTGATCGACTTATGGTTTCTCGGCCCAGTGTTCCTTCTTCGCCAGTCGCCAAATCGCTTACCGTCTATCGAGCAGCGATGTCATCCAGCTTTGCGTTGATCGTCTTCCATCTCCATGGGATCGGGTCTTCAAGCGAGGATAGCCCACTATACGGCCTATCCTGAGCCACGATTTGGATGGTAGGCTTGCTGAGGCTGCGGGCTAACTCCGTTTCGACGATGACGCCGGGAGCGTTGTGCGTGTCTTGACCGATCAGGACGACTACTACGTCACACTCTGCGATGGCCTTTTTCGCCTGGTTCTTCCAGTCTTCATCCGGGTACGCCTCATTGAGAGAGCAGTTGTGTACGCGATGTTGGGTATGTTCTTTTGCCTGTTCGAAGAAGCTATTCTTGAGGTCGTGGTCTTTATCAAACTCAAAACTCACAAAAATGCTGAGACGCGGCATAAGCTCTACCCTCCTCTGAATTTAAATTTGAATCGGATTTTCTCGGCGGCGTTCGAATGGATTTGTCGGGAGGTACTAAGGTGCTTTTATGGTGTAAAAGCTATCGATTGCCTGATTCTTCGCCTTGCGGCTATATACGTGTGTGTCATCCTGCGTATGGATGCCAAAACCGGAGGTGCTTGCTGAATAACCCCTGTCTACTTCATCTTCGCTGGTTTCAATAATGATCCCGGTGCTGGTCGTCACTCGCTCTTGCACTTTCGTTTCCCTTCGGGTCAGCCGTCGCGACGGTCTGTTGGCCTGTTCTGTGTCGAATTGCGAATCCGCGCGGCCATCGCTTCCAGCACGGGGTCGGAATACCGCCTGGAATTGAACCACTCCACCGTTTCCTCTGCTGTCATGTCGGCGGTTTCGGCAGTAATGCGGGCGCGGGCCTTGCGCATGAACTCGACACAGTCGAAATTCTTCTTGCGGCGGGGCTCTTCAGTCATGGACGATTTCCTCGGGCGCGCAAATGTCGATAGCACCGAATCCATTCTGACAATTGACCTCGTTGCAGGCCCTGATGCCATGCCAGTTCACCATCTGTCTGAAGCTCCAGCTTGCGCTGAAAGCCTCCACTCCCTTCCCGATCTTCATCATCAATCGCCCTCGGCGCCGGATCGTCCGACGTCGCTTGCCCTATCGTCCTGCCAGGGTCGCACAACCCTGGACTTCGGAATGCGAGCGAAGAATGGATCTTTTCGGACAGCCGCATTGAGCCGCCGACGCCGCTCTTCCGGTGACATCCCCACCAGTTCCGCGTTGATCCTGTCCCGGACCTCGCGCGTCCACTTTACGCAGTCGAAAGCCCTTGCGCTGCTCTCACTATTCTTCATTTACATGCTCCGTCGGGCTGCGCATGTCCACCGGTGGGTATCCCATGCGCCGGTTCACCGCGTTGTACATCCTGATTCGCCACAGGTTCACCATGTGCCTGAAGTTCCAGCCTGTCGCCATCCGTAGCGGTGACGCGTGCGTATTCATGACCGTCTGCCATCTCCAATAATCTCGTCTAACAACCCTTCGGTCTCCCTCTCAAGCGCCACGATGTCAGCCCGTATTTCTTCCAACGTCCGCATCGGCTGGGGTTTGTAGAAGTATCGCGTGAAGCTGATTTCATAGCCGATCTTGAGGGTGGTCAGGTCCCAGGTGTGAGCAGCAGAGGCCAGACCCGGGCGTGGTCAGAATTCATGGGTCTGAGTTAGCCATGACTTCCTTGTGTTCTACAGGTATTCAACATGCCCGGCCATCTCTTCGGCTTCCAAAACCTGATAGATCAACATCAAGCCACGAATTATCTCACCAACCGTGTTTTCTTGAGACGTGTAGACAATTCCTCTGTGGTCAGGTACAATTGCTGCAAGACGAAGAAAGTCATCGTCCTGCGTGAAGATGACTCGTTCTGTTTCCCTGGCAATTCCAAGGATTACCTCGTCTGACGCACCAAGATTCCCGGCTTCGGCAACAGTCAGTACGTCCACGCCTCTCCGACGGAGCCCCATTACAATTGCTCTGGAGACATTCTCATGGAAGCTCTGATTAAGTTACCTATTGGCACGCCATGCAGAAAGTCGTAGAATTGGAGCGTGAGCCGTCGTGTTGTGATTTCTGATGGATCGACATAGAACGAGGGGCCCAGGGATGAAACAAATGAGTTTTTCGGATCTGGCGTACAGGACGAAGAAGAAGCAGACGCGCAGGGAACGTTTTCTGAAAGAGATGGATGCGGTGTTGCCGTGGGAGATACTGCTTAAATCGATTGAGAGGAAGTATCCGAAACCTGGCAACGGTCGCCTGCCTGCCGAGTCGGCGCAGGCAGGTCGTCCGATCGGTGCGGAGGTGATGCTGCGTATCTACTTTATGCAACAATGGTATGGATTGAGCGATCCGGGAATGGAAGACAGTCTCTACGACGTGGAGTCGATGCGTCCCTGCCTGCTGCAGGCAGGGCTTTGCGGGTGTGAACATCAACGGCGTACCTGATGAGACGACGATCTGCAAATTCCGTCACTTTCTGGAGCACCATGGGTTGACGGAAGCGTTGTTTCGGCAAACGAAGCGCTACTTGTCCAGGCGGGGATTGATCGTGAACGAAGGCACGATCGTGGATGCCACGATCATTCACGCGCCTTCTTCGACGAAGAACAAGGATCGGAAACGGGATCCTGAAATGGCCAGCACGAAGAAGGGCAACACGTGGCATTTCGGCATGAAGGCGCACGTGGGCGCGGATGTGAAGGGACGGGTGCACAGTGTGGTGACCACCCCCGCTTCGGTGCATGATTCGCAGGCGATGGATGCCTGTCTGCACGGAAAAGAAAAGACCATCTACGGCGACAAGGCCTATGCGGATCAGACGCGAAAAGAACGGGCCGAAGCCAACGACGTGGAATGGCGAGTGCTTCGCAAGGCCCGCCGGGGCAAGCGGCTCAACTGCGCGGATGTTTCGTTCAACAAGAAGAGCAATCGCACGCGCGCACGGGTCCCTGCCTGTGCGTGCTGTCTCACGCACGCAGACAGGGAACATCCCTTTGGGATCATCAAACACCTGTGGGGCTACCGAAAGGTCAGGTATCGCGGTCTGGCGAAGAATACGGCGCATCTGTTCACCTTGTTTGCCTTGGCTAACTTCCATATGGCACGTCAGGAACTGGCTACTACATAGGCACCCGTGCCTCCAATTCGGACGCTGGCGGCCAAAATGGCCGGCACCGAGCGCATCCGGGGCCGGAATCACCCGTGCAAACCCGAAAGATGACGACCCTCTCAACATAAACAGCCTCCGAAACGACCCATAAGTTACAACTTGCTCATTCCCTCTGGTTGATCAGAGGTTCCCTCATCGGTCAAAAACTTAATCGTTGCCATGTTGGGTCGAGTCTTGGATCTTTTGGGAAATCTTCGAAGAAAACTTCTGACGCAAGGAATCTACAAATGCTCGACTCTCCTCAAGCGATCGGTCAATCTCATTCTGATGATCGAAATAGTAAGCCAGTGCTGCGTATACATCCGCCAGGGAAATGTCGTAATCACTGGCGATTTCGTCGGCGCTCTTGCCCAGGCGCTCGTGCCAGATGACGATATTCTCGACGGCAATTCGACGACCGACAATGCGCGGTTTGCCACCTGAAATGCCCGGGGTGATCTCAATATGTTGATTCAGGGTTTCCGTTGTCATTTCCATCTCCTCCTGAGTTCAGCGACCGTCACGGAGCCCTCACGTTCATCGCCGACATCAAAGAAGAACCGGGGTCGGGGCGTCGCCCGCCCTTGCGCGTCAGTTTCCCTTCGGTTCAGCCGTCGGGACTGTCTGTTGCCCTGTTCTCATTCGATTTGCGTATTCGCGCGGCCATTGCTTCCAGCACAGGGTCGGAATACCGCCTGGAATTGAACCACTCTATCCGTTCGTCAGCAGTCATATCGGCGGTTTCGGCCGTAATGCGGGCGCGGGCCTGGCGCATGAATTTGACACAGTCGAAATTCTTCTTGTGGCGGGGGCTTTCAGACATGGACGATTTTCTCATGGGCTCGATTGTCGATCGTGGCGTATCCATTGACGCCATTGCAGAGCACGATGCGCATGAATCCTTCTATGCGGGAAAAGGCTTTAGGTCGGGGATCATGGAGTTACCCATAGAGAGTATCTCGTACTTCGCGATTGAATAAACCAAAAAGACCCGCAACGTCGGCAATGATTCAGTCAAGCGTCCCGACTCGCTCGTCCCGATGCCTCGGTACGGTCTCGCCGTGCCGGCTGCTTGTCAAGCCATTGATCAGGGTTCATTCTCTTTGTCTTTTTCCGATTCGCGCAATGGCGCCGCCAGTCGTTCCAGAACAGGATCTTCATAGCGATACGTGCGATAGTACTGGATTCGCTCTGCAGGGCTCATGCCGGCTGTTTCTGCGGCAATCCTCGCACGAACCTCACGCACAAAGCGGATGCAGTCGAACCTCTCGGTTGCGGTATCATTTGTCATAGCTGATCGCCTCCGGGGATAGGACGTTCAATTCCTCGTACCCCATTTGCCGGTTGACTGCGTTGTACAACCGGTTTCGTCGCCAGTTCACCATGTGCCTGAAATTCCAGCTTGCCAAAACGTCGGCCTCAGCCAGGGTTGCCAGGGCGATATGCTCCGCGTCGGCGCGGTTCGCAAGGCCGAGAGCCCCGGAACCAATGTATGCGTCCGCAAGCCGTTCTGCCTCATCTGTGAGAAAGAGCATCTCTTTGTTCGCAGCGGGAATCTGATCGATCACATTGCGCACGCTTTCCGGTGCCCCCGCCAGTTCCCTGAGAATGACTTCTGAATAAACGAGGATAGCATCTCCGTGCTTGAACTTATCAAACAACTCCATGGATGCCTCACGGACCTCATCGTCCAGACATCCGCCGATCACCGAGGTGTCCACGTAGATGCGCGGCTTGCCGTACACAGCCGGCGGTTCCCGCACCATCGGCAGGTCGCCGAGTAACCCCTCGGTCTCTTTCTCCAGCGCTCTGATATCCACCCCGATCTCCTCCAACGTCCGCATCGGCTGGGGTTTGTAGAAGTACCGCGTGAAGCTGATTTCATAGCCGATCCTGACACTGTCGGGTCGGTACCAGGCGTCAGGCGCGTAGGGCAGGACCTCCCGCTGCAGGAACGCTTCGATGCCGCCCTCCTCTTGCAGCGGAATCTGCTCTGTGTCGCGCAGGTCGGTGTCCGGTTCGTACTCGACCACGGCAGTCTTGCCGTTGACGGTAGCCTCAAAACGTCCACGTAGCGGGTCGGCTTCCGTGCCCTTTCTGTGGATCTTCTTGATAACGGGCGGCGCGGCTTCGCTACGCTCGCCGGTTTCCTTCATCTTCTTGATTTCGGCGGCCTTATAGGCACGGTTTGGGTCAATCCCTTCGATTCGAAGCGTGCGTTCGACGGCCACCTTCCAGTAGCCGAAGGCGGCGTTGTCGAAGATCTTGCTCTGCTCGCTCTCCTCGAAGGCCAGGAACGCGTCGCAGATCCGCCGGATGTCCTCTTCGCCAAGTTCGCAGTTTTTCTTGCCCAGGTTCTTGCGCAACGGCTTGTACCACTCGGTGGCATCGATCAACTGCACCTTGCCCCGACGATGCTCCGGTTTTCGGTTGGTGATCACCCACACGTAGGTGGCGATGCCGGTATTGTAGAACATGTTGAGCGGCAGCGCGACGATCGCCTCCAGCCAGTCGTTTTCGATGATCCAGCGGCGGATGTTGCTCTCGCCCTGGCCGGCGTCGCCGGTGAACAGGGAACTGCCGTTGTGTACCTCGGCGATGTGACTGCCGCCCTCCTTCATCTTGGATAGTTTATTGGCGAGGAAGAGCATCTGCCCGTCGCTGGACCGGGTAACGAGTGAATATTCGGGATCGTCGGCGTGCTCAATCACGAAGCGCGGGTCCCGCATTTCCTTTTTGCCACCCATGCGCTCCAGATCGGTCTTCCAGCTCTTCCCATAGGGCGGATTGGAGAGCATGAAGTCGAACTCGCGGGACGGGAAGGCGTCGTTTGCCAGGGTGGAATGCTCCGGGCCACCTACGATGTTATCGGCCGCGTCTCCTTCACCCTTCAGCAGCAGGTCGGCCTTGCAGATGGCATAGGTCTCAGCATTGATCTCCTGGCCATACAGATGAGTGGAGACGTCTTTGTCGCGCTCGGCGGCGAGTTGCTGGAGCACGTCTTCTGCCACGGTCAACATCCCACCCGTGCCGCATGCGCCGTCGTAGATCAGGTACGTGCTGGATGTAATCTCGTCAGCGACGGGCAGAAAGACCAGCTTCGCCATCAACGTGACCGCGTCGCGCGGGGTCCAGTGCTCGCCCGCTTCTTCGTTGTTCTCCTCGTTGAAGCGCCGGATCAATTCCTCGAAGATCGTGCCCATGCCATGGTTGTCCAGGCCGGCGTGCCTGACCGTTCCGTCGGCGTTGTGCACCGGGTCCGGGCTCAGGTTGATGTCCGGCGACGTCAGCTTTTCGATCAGCGTGCCGAGGGCATCGGCCCTGGAAAGCCGCTGGATCTGGTTACGAAACTCGAAGTTTTCAAGGATGTCCTGGACGCTGGGCGAGAACCCGTCGAGCCAGGCCCTGAAATCGGCCTCGAGCTGCTGGCGATTGGCGCGGGCGCGCAGGTCGCGAAGGGTGAATTTCGACGTATTGTAGAAGGCCTGTCCTGCGACTTGCCGCAGGGTCGCCTCCTGCTCGACAACGCCGGCCTTGTCAAGGTTGGCCTTCATGTCCAAAACCGCCTGCTTGCTGTCTTCCAGCACCGCGTCCAGCCGGCGCAGTACGGTCATCGGCAGAATCACGTCACGATACTTTCCGCGCACGTACAGATCGCGCAGAACGTCGTCGGCAATTACCCAGATGTAGTTGGCAATCCAGTTCAGGTCTGCGTTGGTTGTCATCGGAATTCCTTGCAGGTGCGCCCGGCCGGTCGCCCCTGCGGGTGATCAAGGCACCCGCTTCGCCTTTGCTCTAAAGAGATAAAGGCGAATCACCCGTGGCGAGTCGCCTTCCTCGAAGATGGCTTCCTCTACCCTCACCCCCGGTTCCCTACTCCCCCTGCGGACGAGAACTGTTCCCCCTCGATGAATCTGGAGGGGCGGAACGGGTGCAGATCAGGCTTCCCGGCCGTGGACCGGCTTCATCGCAAACTCTGAGTCTCTCCGCTGATAAAAGCGATAAACTCGTCCGGCCTCGACCAGCGAGACACCATAGACAGCGGCTCAACCAACCGAAAATCCTCATCTGCCCAGACGTCGGCAGTATCATCGAACAAGGAAACGAAGGTCAGTGCCTCGGGCCCTGATGCAAGGTGATTCAGATCGTGCCAGGCGGCCAACACGTGCTCGGAAACTCTATGTGCTGCAGCACGATTCCCGGTGCTCAACACCTGTACAAGCGAACTCCTGAACTCCGCCCGGACGTGGAAATCGACCGTCCAGCCGCGCCCGGATCGGCCGGCAAGCCTTTCGGAACGCTCGTAACCCAGCTCCCGCTCTGAGAGGATATCCGCAACTTCGTCCGTAACGGATTGCACGGACTGTGTTCGAAACGTGAACCACAAATCGGATACCCGAAGCGCCGCCTGAGCTACACGCGTTACAACATTCGCCAACTGATCACCAGGTCGACACCGGGCTTGAAGCATGCCGCGATAGAACTCTATCCCATGGGTCAAACACGCATCTTCTATGAGCCGTCTCTGCTTCGGGGAACGACGAAGAGTCGACGACTGCATTCGGAGCCAACCGGTGGTCTCCGCAAGGTCGGTTATCGTCAACGAATTGTTGGAGACCTTACAGAAGAGGTCGATATTGTCGCCATCCGGATAGAGATATGGCGTACGAATTCGGTGAAATTCACCTTGTTCCGAGCACGTGAACAAGACGCCGATCTCCCGTTCCAATTTCTGACACAGATCCTTGCTGTCCATTACCACAGTTTTCCTTGAATAGCAGGCGGTCTACTCATCACGCCATCGTGTCGAATGCCTGCTTCAATGCAGAACTCCTGCCAAACCGACGCGGGATCCGAAACAAGCGCTTTAACGTCGTGCGGTACATATGCTTCTTTATCACTGTAACGTTCTGACCACCTATGCTTGTGCTTTTCCCCAACCTGTTCACATTGCGGATTGTGATGATCCTTTCCGAGGTCAAGACCATAGATGCGGCCCACGGTCGTCAGAATTAGCGCGTAGGTCAGCGTACCTGCGAGCGAATTGAAACGTCCCTTGACGAACAGCGGCCAACCACTCTCCGACGTGACGTTGACGTGGAATTCAAATGCAGGGGAGTGATCCTCGTCCTCAATCCAGTTAACGTCACCATCAATCCGCTTCGTGTCGTCATTCAGGATTGAGGTAAATTCGCCATCGGACAAGGGCATTTCGGTACTCCGGATGTTCAGCTCATGGTTTTACCGGAGCAGCACAGTTGCACAACTGCTCCATTATCCAGTACGAGCATTTCGGAACACCTGCGGCAGTTTTCTCAATATACGAAATTTGGTGTCTAATGGAGTAGCGATTTCGGAATTTGACGCGACGGTCGGGCACAAATGGGGCTCGCACCTATGGTTCCCAGGAACACTCCAACCGCGTTTACCCTTCCTCTAACGAAACAAAGGCGAATCGCCCGTTGGGCGCCGCCATTGATCGCCTCGCCTACTCCAGAGTCAAGTCCCTCTTCTCTCACCCCCGGTTCCCCCCTCCCCATGCGGACGAGAACTGTTCCCCCTCGATGAATCTGGAGGGGCGGAACGGGTGCAGATCGAACGCCGGCGTCCGGCCGAGAATCACATCGCTCAGCGAGTCGGCGATGGGCGGCCCCAGCTTGAACCCATGCCCGCTCCCGCCGAAAAAGGCATAGTATCCCTCCAGCCCCGGTTCGGGGCCCACCAGCGGATGCCAGTCGTCGGTAATCGTATAGACCGACGCCCACCCCTTCAGGTATTCGCACTGACGGAATGCCGGCACCCGTTCGAAGGTCCCGTTCTCAATGCGGCGGCGCGTGGGCTCATCCAGGTCCGGATCGTACGCGTCGACGTCCATCGGCTCCACCTCTTTGGGAAAACTCAGGCCGGCCAGCAGGCCGTTGTCGCCGTCGGGACGGAAGTAGACCCTCAGGTTGGGATCGGAAACGACCGGAAGCGGCCCGTATCCCTCCGGCAGGCGCAAGACCAGATCGCTCTCCCGGCTCCATCGCAGCGAATAATTCAGCCCCGCGGACAGCCCAATCCTGCGCCCCCAGGGACCCGCGGCGTTGATCACCAGACCGGTCCGGATTTCTCCGGCCTCGGTTTCAACGCCGGTCACCCGGTTGCCGGACAGGCGGATCCGCGTTGCCCCCACCCCCTCGTAACACACCAGACCCCATTCCTTCGCCCGCGTCACCAGGTTCCGGACCGTCTTGACCGGGTCCGCGTACCCGGAAGCAGGTTCGTAGATGCCCGCGACGATCCCGTCCGTGTTCACACAGGGAATCAGCTCCCCGATCTCGTCCCTATCCACCTCCACGGCGCCGGTGCCGTTCCGCTGCTCCGCCTCGAGGACCGCCCGTCCCGCCGCGGCGGTATGCTCTCCCAGAAGACAGGTATATCCCGTATTGCGAAAGTCGCAGTCACCTCCCAGCGCCTCCTCCGCGTTCGCAAACATCTCCAGCGCCGCCGCGGACATCCGAATGGTCAGGTCATTCGAGTAGAACGTACGGATCACAGCGGCCGAATGCCCCGTACTCACGGCGGCCAGCGACCGTTTTTCCAGGAGCACGACGTCGCCGAGGCCCTTCTTCGCCAGAAAATGGGCCACGCTGGCCCCCATGATGCCTCCGCCGATCACCACGGCGTCTGCTGTCTTTACCATTCGCATTGCTCCCGCGCGACGCTTTCAAGACCGGCCCAAAATGCCAGCCAAACCCGGCGACACCGGTCAGACCTTGACGAAGACCATCGTCACCTGCGACCCGCCAAGGCTCGAACCCAATGTCAGTTCATTCCCGTCGACGGTGGCATTGGTACCGATCAGGCCCAGCGTCGCCGACTCCTGGAACAGAATACTTGAATCCTGTATGGTGTAGGTTCCTTCGGAGTACCGGTCTTCAAGCTGAAGCGACGGAATGCTCAGACTCATCGAAAAGTCGCCCGTTGTGGACAGAACAAGCGTGCCGGTTGCTTCCGGCGGACGGAGCGTCTGTGTTTGTGAACCGCCGGTCAGCTGTATTTCACGAAGCGTATACGTCCCTGCCAGCGTATCGTAATTCAGCGGATTGTCTTCCCCGCAGGACATCAGAAACAGTGCCACGACAATTAAAAGCGGATGCAACCTCCTCATCGTGCACCTCCGGACCCGTTGTCGTTTATGAAATTCGAGACGTCGTTAACGAATGATCTCCTCCAGATACGCCTTGGCCGCAAGCAGCCCCTCCTGATTCAGAGCCGTACTGCCCATATACCGGTCGTCTTCCAGCTCAATTGCCAGCGGACCGTCGTAGCCGAATTCCTCGAGCCGCGCCACAATCCATATCCAGTCCGCTTCGCCCCAACCGGGAATGCAGTAGCGCCACCAGCCTTCCCCGTGTCCGTACCGCTTGCCGAAACTCTGGCCCAGGCTGCCGTACAGATACTGGCCGTCAGCCAGCAGTTCCGTATCCTTGGCGTGCACGTGCCGGACGCGATCTCCGAACTCCATCAACAGGCGCTGATAGTCCACGCCGATCCGGATGAAATGGGAGGGATCGTAGCAGATCCCCAGATGAGGCGAGGGTACAACCTCGAATACCGCCCGGAGCGTCTCAGGGGTACATCCCAGATTGCCGTAACCCGGCGCACCGCCCGGATAGGGTTCGATGGCAAGGTGCACATCCAGCTGTTCCGCGAAATCGACCACGCCGGGATAGACCTCCTTGAACACCTCGAAACTCTCGGATCGGGCCTGCATTGGATCGTCCGGCGCCAGACAGAGGAAGACCACGCCGGAACCGTGGGCGCCCGTGGCCCGGATGCGGTCCTTCATGGCCGAGACCGCTCCGCTTCGCGCATGGGCGTCCTTGCTCAACAGAGCCCCTCCCACGCCCCAGTCGACCGTTCCGATTGCCAGACCTGCATCGTCGAAGACCTTTCGTATTCCCCCATCGACTTCCGGGACGTCCACAGATCCGAATCCGCACTCGCCCGCCCAGGCCGCCACACCCTCGAGGCCCAATTCCCTTCCCATGGGTGGAATCCTCATCCCAACGTGCATAATGCCCTCCCGTAACAACGTAAGAAGATCTCCAATGTACCCGGCCCGGACCCCGTCTGGCGAAACCCGCCTACACCGTCCAGAGTTCCGCGACGTCGGACAGGATGGCGTCCAGTTCGGCGTGATCGTGCGCATCCAGCGGGCGGGTCGCCGCCGTCCTTACGTAAGCCGAGCGAATCACCCCGCGCCGGCGCAGCACTTCCTTGTATGCGTGCACGCTGTGAAGCATTTCGAAATTCAACAGCGGCAACAGGCGGTTGAAGACGCCCCTGGCGCCGGACACGTCGCCCGCCTGCCAGGCATTCCAGACCGCGGCGTGCACGTCGGGAACGTCGCAGCCGGGCATCGTCCCGGCGGCGCCCCGCCTCATCTCGTCCAGCATGAACCGGCCCGCCGCGCCTCCGAAAACGCCCTCCACCGACGCTCCGCAGGCCGCGATATCGGCCGAAACCGAATGTGTGACCGGAGGGACTTCCTCCTTGACGTAGCGAACGCGTTCGATCTCGCGGGCAAGTTGGCCCAACAGCGCGGCCGACATTGGAACTCCGATCGGCAACGGATAGTTCTGTATGAAGACCGGCAGACCCGTCGCCTCCGCGATCGCCTCGTAATACGCCCTCACGCCATCGGCAGGGGGCTTGGAAATATACGGCGGCAACGCGATCACGGCGTCCGCCCCCTCGGCCTCGGCGTGTTTCGCGAACCACACGGCCACCGGGGCGCTCACCCCGGACACGCCGGCGACGAAGGGCAGCCGCCCCCCTACCGTCCGGCCTATCACCTCGATCACCCGCAATCGTTCGGGATCGGACAGCGCGCTGAATTCGCTCGCGTTCGCGGGCGAGACCAATCCGTGCGCCCCCGCCGCGATCGAAAACTCCACGACGTTGTTCAGCCCGTCTACGTCGAGCGAACCATCGTCCGAAAACGGCGTTGCCAGGATGACAAACACCCCACGAAACGGCCGCCCCGCCATTCATCGCCCTTTCAATCAGTATTATGCGACTGACCCGACACCCCATTCAATGGTAAGGCGGGGAGGCCAGATGTCAAGCGGAAAATCCCCGTGATATTTCCATTGACTTGCCCCGGACCCCAACCTACAATACCCATTCCACGGGCCCGAACACCACTTGCCGCGAACCGATGCAGATCGATCCGAAAAGACTTTGTGAACTCCACGCCTTCATGGACGCGCTCGAACCCGACGGTCCACCGCGGGCGGCGTTTCTCCGCAGGGCGGCGAGCCGTCTCACCCGTCCCGGCGGCAACCTGGTTGTGATGGATGCCTCGTTCAATCCCATGACCGTTGCCCACGAAGCCATGCTGCATCGCGCTTCCGACGCCTTCAGGGTCGGCGAAGCCCTCCTGCTGCTGTCTCACGCAAACGTGGACAAGGGCGTCTACGGGGCGACGCTGGCGCAACGCCTGGCCATGCTCGACCATTACGCGGAATCATCTCGAAACCTCTCCGTTGCCGGTTGCAGCCATGCCAGATTCGTCGATAAGGCGCGCGCCCTTGGCCCCCTCTACCCGAAATCGACGGTTCTGTATTTCGTGGTCGGGTACGACACCCTGCTGAGGCTGTTCGACCCCCGGTATTACAGCAACTTCAGGGACGAACTGTCCGAATTCTTCGCCGGCGCACGCGTCGTCGCGGCCAACCGAGCCAATACCGATCCGGACGCCATGCGGAGGCTGAAGATCAGTCCGGAATATGACGCATTTTCCGACAGAATCCATTTCATCGGCCTGGACGGCGCTCATTCGCGCATGTCCTCCACGGAAGTCCGGACGCTCAAGAAAGCAGACGCCGGGATCGGTCACCTTGTTCCGTCCCGCATCGCAAAAGCCATCGATGCGCTGCACCTGTATGGCGTCTGAAGGATCGCCGCTCGCGACGACAAACGGCCACGGATCCTCTCCCTGCGCCGATCATCTCGAACCTGAAAATCCCTGCAAGGATGTATTGGAGGACCGCAAATGAACGGCGCGGATCTGCTGGCGGCGGAACTGAAGAAGAAGGGCGTCGCCTTTGTCGCGACGCTGTGCGGGCATGGGCTGGACGACCTCGACGATGCCTGCGACCGGGCTGGAATGCGGCTTGTGGACGTGCGCAATGAACAGGCCGCGGGATATATCGCCGAGGCCGTCGGACGCCTCAGCCGCAACGTGGGCGTCTGCGCCGTCAGCAGCGGCGTGGCGCACGTGAACGCGCTAACCGGCGTCTGCAACGCCCACTTCGACGGCGCGCCGATGCTGCTCATCACCGGAAGCGGACCCGCGGGCACCGCGGGCCTCGGACACTTTCAGGACCTCGACCAGGTGGCCATCGCAGCGCCCCTGTGCAAATACGCGGAGACCGTCCACCATCCGGAGCGGATCCCGCAGATGCTGCATGAGGCCTTCGTAGCCGCCATATCCGGGAGGCCCGGACCCGTGCATCTCACCGTTCCGCAGAACGTACTGGCCGCCGACGTTCGCGCAGACGCGGTCCATCGGGTTCACGACTCCCGTCATCCCGCACCCACCCTTGCGCCTGCGCGCCCGCAGGATATCGACCGGATCGCGGACCTGCTTGCGCGGTCCGACCGCCCCCTTCTGATCGCCGGCGGTGGCGTACACTATGCGGACGGCGGCGCGGCGCTGGCTGAGTTCACACGCACTCTGGCCGTTCCGGTGATGGTGCCTATCTGGGACCGCGGCGCGATACCGCGGCCCATCGATCCGTATATGGGCGTCGTGGGCGCGGCGAGCGGCGGCCCCCGGCTTCTGCCCGATGCCGACCTGGTGCTGATGGCCGGGGCGACCTGCGATTACCGGGTGGGCTACCTTCAGCCGCCCGCCGTGCACCCCGAGGCAACCATTGTGCGCATCCACGCGGATGCCCTCTGCCTCAATCAGGGCGCTGGCGCCCACCTGAGCGTGGCGGCAGATCCGGGTTCCGCGCTCGAACAGTTGTCCGAAGCCGCACGAGCAAAAGAAATCGCGCCCAGGACCGCCTGGCTCGAGGAAGCCGCCGGACGCCGGAACGCGTATCGCCGGCGGTGCCTGGACGCCCGTAAAGGAAACGGCCTGCACGCGCTCGACATTATCCAGGCGGTACAGGCCGTCCTGACTGACGACACCGTCGTTATCATCGACGGCGGCAACATCGGACAGTGGGCGCACCAGATCCTCTGCGACCGATATCCCGGCCACTGGCTCACCTGCGGTGCCAGCGGCGTCGTGGGCTACGGGATTCCGGCAGCGATGGGCGCCCGCCTGCTCTACCCCGACCGGCCGGTCATTCTCATTTCAGGGGATGGCGCGCTCACGTTCACCGTTGCCGAACTCGAGGCCGCCGCCCGCCAGAATCTGCCCTTTGTGGTCCTGCTCGCCGACGATGAAGCCTGGGGCATCACCCTCACCGGGCACGAGGCGCGTTACGGCCGCGGGATTACCTCCGAACTGGGACCCATCCAATACGCGGGCATGGCGGAAGCTTTCGGCGCAAAAGGCGCTCGAATAGAACACGCCGATCAAATCCTGCCCGCGCTTCGGGAAGGCCTTGAAGCGGAGGCGCCCACGCTCATCCATGTGCCGGTTGCCCGGAGCAGTCCCACCGATGAATAGGCGTGGCAGTAAAGATCGCCGGTTCTCACATAACGCCGTACCAACCGTACTGATCTTCGGGAACCAGCACGAAATTGGACCGCGCCGCGGGATACCAGGCGTCCGGGTTCTTCTCAAGGTGATCGTCCACGGCGCGGACCTCTACATAGTACATCCGATTGGCCTCCGGCACCTTCCAGACAAGTGACGTGTCGCCGGTCGTATGGGACATCACTTCCTCGCGACACGCCCGATCCGAGAACACGCGGACATCGTATTCGATCCTGCCGCCGCCCATCTTTATGGACCGCGCCCAATTCAACCGGACCTCCTGCCGGCCGGCGCGCTGAGCGGGCAGCGGCAGAGGGAACGTTGGCGGATGCGCCTTTTCGGCCCCGAGGTAGTACGAGTAATACGGTTCCGATCCCCAGATGCCGAAAACGTACCCCAGAATCCAGAACCGGTCCTCGCTTTCGAGCAGTTCGGGATCATACGCGAAACATTCCTGCGCGAAGCCGTCGGCGAAATAGATGTCCGATTTCAGTTCGTCCACGGACAACACACGGCCTGCTTTGTGCGGCTGGTTGGCGCCGAAAAACAGCGCGTCCACGATGTGGTCTCTCCCGTCGTATCTGGCCTCCGCGACCACGTGGTGGAACAGACCCACTGATCGCACCGGAATGCCGAGGGCTTCCAGAATAGCCACCGTGACCGTGACGCCCTGGCCGCACCGTGCATCGTGCCCCTCCAGAATGGCCACCGGATCCTTCGTGTCGGGTATCTGAATCGGATTGTAGTACAGCGCCCGGTTCACGTAACCTGCAACCCGCCTGACGGCTTCGGCATCCGAAGAAGCGCCGCCGGTAACGGCGTCGGCAAGATGCCCGAGGTACTCCGCCCGGTCGGTTCCGGCGGCGCGGCGGATCAACTCGGCTTCCATCCCGGGCGGATAATCCGTTGCGGGCCCCTCCATATTCACAGTAGGCGGCGTCCACGGCATATGCGGCAGATACAGCGACCTTTTTGCGCCGTAGGTCCGCCGGTACCGGCCAAGATGCGCCTGCCTGTCGAAAGCCGTGTCCGGAACGCCGAATCCCGGCTCCTGTGCGGCGGGTTCGCTCTGCATCACAAGCCAGGACCCGAAAATCTCTCCCGGCTTGCCGGGTTGCGCGTACGGGACCGTCGTGCCCGTAATAGCGAACCGCTGGCCATCCGTCCAGTGATAACAAAGCAGCGCGACGCCGTCCGGCTGTTCCGGAGCCGCCAGGTAGTCAAAGGTCCCGGCGTCCGGGTCAAATACGAGAAACCGGTCCAGAAACCTGGGCGGCCTGCCGTCGATCGTCAACGGTCCGTCGGGGACCACGATCCGGCCGGTTTCGGGGTTCAGCCGGCTCGGATGCATATAGGTGCTCAGGCAGACATACGCGCGGCCCCCGTAACCGAAGCCCCCGCCCATGAAGCCGTAGGTTTTTCCATGGTCCGGCGTTGGAATCCCTTCCCCCCAGCGACCCCCACCCGGTTCCATCGGAAAGATCCGTCCTTTCGAGACATCCCACACATAGAGCACGCCGCGATGCAGGAGGTGACCCGACAGAACGGCCTGCGGGCAGGGCCCCGGGCGCTCGTCTATGAATCGTTCCGAACAGGGATCGAACCTGACGATTCGCGACGGGTCGCACAACGCGGAATAGACCATCCCCTCAACACACCACCCACCCGCCAACTGCCCGTGAAACGGACAGTCCACAACGCGCGGTTCAGCCAGCGGGCCGTCCAGAACCAGAATCCCGGATTCCGACCGCTCGAACAGCAGAACCTTACCGCCGGGCGTCTTCAATCCGTACCAGACAATGGGCCTGGCGCCCGGGATTTCCCGTTTTTCACAGGTGCGCCGTACGGGGTCGAATACCAGGTAGTACGGAACGTCCCCAAGGGTGAGCACCAGCTTTTCCTCCCAAGCAATGACCTGGACAATCGACTGACCGGCCATCTCGGGCACGGGAATCTGGACCGTCTCCGCCGTACGCAAGTGATGACCCGTCAATCGGTTGCGACCACATCCCTCCCAGAGCCAGTCCGCGGCGTCCACGTCCACGCCGAACGGCCGTCCGGTCTGGATATCGTCGTGTCTGTACAACCACACCTGGTCTCTCATCGATGAACCCCTTTTTCGCCGCACAACCGGCCGCAGGCCCCGATCGGGAACGGGAGGCGCGGCGGCCGGCAGGACACCCCGGCCGTTAAATCCGTTGACAAACCGAAAATACTCACTAACTTATGCCGATCTTCAAATCTCGTCACCATCCGCTCAATGATGGAAGTGGACGCGACTTCTCACATCAGCGAGGCTCACTATGGGTGTGATTACCGTCTCACGAGAATACGGCAGCGACGGACGATCGGTCGCGCAGAAGGCCGCCGATCTGCTGGGCTATCTTTGCATGAACAAAGACCTGCTCGTGGAAGTGGCCAACGAAGCCCAGGTCCCGGTCTCCGAGGCCGAACGTTTCGACGAGCGTCCCGAACACCCCGCGATGCGCGTGATCCGGAAATTCCTTACACCCGGACACCCGGAAGCCGTCACCGGCCTCTCGGAGTACGAATGGTGGGCAACCGCCACCGTCCCCGAACTGACCGGACGAAGCGACTCCGGTCTGCCTCTGCCGGATGAAGAGGCCTTTGTGAACATCACGCGCGAGGTCGTCACGCGTCTGGCCGAGCGGGACAACGTGGTCCTGGTGGGTCGGGGCGGGCAGACTCTGCTGAGAGATCGACCCGCCACGCTGCATCTGCGGGTGGTCGCCGCAATCGACTATCGGATTCAGGTGGTCATGAAACGGGAAGACCTGGATGCCGGCGCCGCGGCCAAACGCATTCGAAAAATGGACGAATACCGGAAACGCTATCTCAAGAGGCACTACGGAATTGCGTGGAGCACCGCGGAAAATTACCACCTGACGCTCAATACCAGCCAGACCGGCATCGAGGGCGCCGCCAGCATCGTCGCGGAAGCCATGCGGTATATGGTGAAGTCCCGGCAAAACTGACGGTCGCGGTCCGGAAGTCCGGAGAACGCACAAAGATGCCCCGGGGGTTCCTCCGGGGCGTCTTTTTTTGCGAACCGATCCTGCAGGGGCTCATGCTTCGTCCGTGAGCATCTCCACCAGCATCTCCAACGCCGCGATATAG
Source organism: Candidatus Latescibacterota bacterium (assembly GCA_965203805.1). GTDB lineage: Bacteria > Latescibacterota > UBA2968 > UBA2968 > JAAXHE01. Next base: position 1,324,659 of record OZ241917.1, read on the forward strand.
CCCCGCCATTTGAATCCCGCAACCTGCCCCACCATGATCGCCGAAAAGCAGGACCGGCTCCGGAACGCTTCCCTCGCATGGATATTGGACAGATGCACTTCCACCGCGGGCAGCCGGCTGTCTTCGATCGCATCGCGAAGCGAGTATCCGAATCCGGTCAGCCCCCCGGGGTTGAGGATAATCCCCCGGACACGGTCCCGTTCCTCCTGGACCTTGTCGACGAGGACGCCCTCGTGGTTGGACTGCAGAAACTCCAACTCGCAGTCCATCGCTCGCGCCCGTTCCTGGAGCCGCCGGTGAATCTCGTCCAGCGTGATACGCCCGTAATGGGCGGCCTTCCGCCTACCAAGCATATTCAGATTGGGTCCCTGGAGTACCAGTATTCTCATGTCGACTTCTCCGTTCCGGTTCGAAACGCCCCGATGCCGTGTTCACGGTCCATTTCGGCCGGCGAGCCCGGAAGGCCTTCCGATCTCCGCCAGGCGCCCTCGATCCGGCGTTCGGGTCCGGCGACGAAATCGACCGCTAAAGATATTCCGCGCGGCCATCCCGCAGGGCCGCGACAACGTCTCTGACGCGCTGGGCACGGTCGCGCCGGCAGATCAACAACGCATCCGGCGTATCGACGACGACCAGACCCTCCACGTCCACGAGCGCGATCAGCTTGCCCTCGACCCCATAGGCGGTGACATCCCGCGAGTCAAGATTCAGCACGTCGCCGGAGATCAGATTGCCCTCGGCGTCGACGGGAAGGATGTCCTGCAACGCGCCCCAACTGCCGATGTCGCTCCAGTCGATATCGGCTTCGAGGGTGGCCACACTGGGGGCTCTTTCGATGATCGCATTGTCAATGGCCACTTCCTTCATACGGGGATATTCCCGTTCGATCGCGGTTCTCTCCGCTCCGGTGCCTACCGCTGCCTGAATACGCATCAGAATGCGGTGAAGGTCGGGTTCGAACTGCTCGAACAGCGCCAGAACCGTCCTCGCCTTCCAGACGAACATGTTGCTGTTCCAGAGATAGTCGCCACTTTCCACGTACGCCCTTGCGGTCGTTTCGTCGGGTTTCTCCCTGAAACGGGCCACGCCGTACACCGGCACGCCATTGACCCGCCTTGCAACGCCGCCCTTCTGAATGTAGCCGTATCCCGTTTCCACGCGGGTGGGTTTCACCCCCAGCGTAAACAGGGTATCGGGGTCCTCCTCCGCGGCTTCCCCGGCTGCGCGGAGCAGACGGCAGAATTCCTCCGGCTTTCCGATGTGGTGGTCGGAGCCAAGGCTGGCCACCGTACAGCCCGGGTACCGGCTCTCGAGAAGCACGCATTCGAGCCCCACGGCCGGCCCCGTATTGCGTAACGCCGGTTCGACGACCAGTCCGGTCGGGGGGAGTTCGGGGAGCTGTTCCCGTACCAGCGCAACCAGTTCGCTTCCCGTTGAAACGAGGAGATCGCGGACGCCGACCAGCGGCCGGATCCGGTGCACGGCCTCCTGCAGCATGGTCCGTTCGCCGACCATTCTGTGGAACTGCTTGGGGCGCGTCGTCCGACTGAAGGGCCACAGACGGGTGCCGAAGCCGCCGGCCCGAATCACGAATTCCATGGGTCTTCCCGTTGTCCGGACAATCCCCCGACTCCCGGCCGACTCACGCTTACAATACTGATGGCGCCGCATGTCGTCGCGTCTTCTACCGCAAAATACACGTCCGTAGAACCGGACTCCTCTGCCGCAAGCGCCAGATTAAGCGCGTAACCGGCGTTTTCGACGAGATCCAAGTCGCCCACGCGGTCCAGCGCAACCCAGTGCAGCCGGCCTTCGTTACAGGGCGTCAATGTCTCACAGCCGGTTTGCCCTGTAAAAAACACCACGGTGGTGACGTCTCCGCGTTCCGGCCTTGTGAGCACGAGGCGCATCTCGAGGTTCTCGACGTCCGCCGCTCCGATTCCGGTTTCCTCGTCCACCTCGCGGAGCGCCGCCGTTTCCAGATTCCCCGTCTCCTCCGGTTCCACCCGACCGCCGACACCTGTCCAGCGGCCGGGCGCAAAGCCCTTGTGAGACGCACGCTCAAGTAACAAAACACGGTTTTTCCGAAAGAGAAAAACCGTCACATAGACATTCAGACCCGTGCCCATTTCCGCCTCAGGGAAAACCGCCGTCCGGGAGCCGGAACAGCGTAGGGACGGGGTCCCGGTCGTGCCGGACTCGGGCGGGTCCCACGGTCAGGCGCGCACATCCGCGCCGGATCGCGGGTTCAGCAGAAGGGAAAACAGCCTGGACAGCATCTGGCGCATTTCGCTGCGCGGCACGATCATATCGACAAATCCATGCTCCAGTACTTTCTCCGCGCGCTGTGCGCGACGCAGGGCTTCCAGTTCCTCCTCTCCCACCGAACTTCCGGTTATCCGCTCGCCCGTAAAGCCGATCAGCGCGTTGGGTTCCGCGATGTTGATATCGCCGATCAGCGCATAGCTGGCCGACACGCCGGCCGTCGTCGGATCGGTCAGGATGGAAATGAACAGGAGCTCCTCGTCTGCAAACTGGGCCAGCCTGGCGTTGATTTTCGCCAGCTGCATCAGGGAGAGCGCGCTTTCCATCATCCTCGCTCCACCGGAGCGACAGATCAGGATCAGCGGCAGACGCTCGGTGATGCAGCGATCGATCAGCCGGCAGAACCGCTCGCCCTCCGCGGAAGACAGGGTACCCATGATGAACGACGGCTCGTGGATGCCCACGCCCACGCGCCAGCCATCGAGCTTACCGATGCCGACACAGACCGCCGCATCCAGTCCCGTGGCTTTGCGACCCTCCCGGATCCGATCGGCATATCGCTTTCTGTCTTCGAAATTCAGGGGATCGGCGGACTTCACCTCCGTGGCGATCTCCTCGAAAGCGCCCGGATCAAGGATGTGGTCCAGGTACTCTTTGTAGCCTATTCTGAAGTGCGCGCCGCAATGGGGACAGATTCCGTATTCCTTCCGCACCTGCTTGCTGTAGAGCGTCTGGTGGCAACGTTCGCACTTGATCCACAGATTGTCGGGCATCGTCCGCCGGACAAGCGTCTGAATGCCGGATTTCAATCGATCAAACCAATTCACGATGAAGTTTCCCTGTAAGGTCCCGCTGTGTCCTGTCTTCATGCCCCCGGATCCCGTCCGGGCGGAACGCGAAATATACCCCCATGGACAGTTTGACACAAGAAAATTAAACCATAGCAAGCAGTTAGCAGTCCGTTGAAAAAGTCGCTCTGCAGGCGAGGCCGAGTCATTGTGGCCGAAGACAAGGCGCGCGACCGACGCGAATCCCTGGATTCGGGGAGGGAGCGCAACGCCGTATTTCGGTTACAAGGGCCGGACGCAGCCCGGATGGACTTTATCAACGGGCTGTTAGACCGATTCGTCGCCAGGATCTCCGGCTTTCGTCCGACTGCGGACGATGTTCGATTCATCATACGAAGAGATCCGGGAACGCAGCCCGGTCATATAGATTTTCTGTTGACATGCTTTCGCAAACCTTATAGTTTCCTTTCGTGATTCACCGACCGATACCGGGGTGCGCGCGCGTGGTGCGGCCCCCTGATTCCGCGAGATCCCGAAGCCGTTTCGGACGACCGGCATCACGTCCGTATCGGGAAAACGTCCGTCAAACCGAACGGGAAACCGGCTTGTGCTAACCGAGAGTCTGAAGGTCTTCTGCGACCTCATCGAAACCCAGAGCTTTTCCAAAACCGCCGTACTCAATGACGTCAGCCAGTCGGCTGTGAGCCAGCAGCTCAAAAGCATCGAGAAACGACACGGGCGTCAACTCGTACAGCGGGAGAAAAGGCGACTTTCTCTCACGGCGGAAGGTGAAATCTTCTACGGCTACGCGCGGGAAATCGTCCGCCGTTTCGATGAGATGCAGCACCGCATTCAGGCCTTGAGCGGCGAGGTTTCCGGTACGGTTCGACTCACTGCCATCTACAGCGTGGGCATGTTGGAACTGGCGCCATATCTCAAGAGCTACCTCAAATCACATCCGGGAGTCAACCTGCGACTGTCCTATTCCCGGGCCGGGCACATTTATGACAATGTGGCGAGCGGCCAGATCGACCTGGGAATCGTCGCCTTTCCCCGCTCGCAGCGAAACGTGGACGCGGTCCCGTTTGCGCAGGACCGGATGGTGGTGATCTGCTCCGTGTCCAACCCGCTCAGCGCGCAACCGTCCGTAAGTCCCGGTCAGCTGGCCGAACATTCCCTCATTCTGTTCACACCCGAGGCGCCCACCCGGACGGCCGTCGACCGTCACTTCCGGAAACACGGCGTGACGCTCAAACCGGTCATGGAACTGGACCACATCGCTACCCTGATCCACGCCGTCGAAGTCGACATCGGGATCTCCCTCGTTCCTGCATCGGCATTGAGGCAGGGACGATTCAAAGACACCCTCAAAGCGCTTCCGCTCCGGGGCAAGCCGTTGATCCGCACCCTCGGCGTCCTGCAACGCAAGGGCCGCAGTTTCTCCATGGCCGCACAGAAGCTGATGGAGACGCTGTCCCGCGGCAATCGATAAGCTGGCGCGGAAATCCCGCTACGTCAGAAACCCGCGGGAACGGCCGCATCGTGAAGAAAAGGAGCCCGTATGTCGTTACCGAGCCGGGATGAAGCGTTTCAGCTGTTGTGCGAACACACCCGGAATCCGAATCTGATCAAGCACATGCTGGCTGTCGAAGCCGCAATGCGGGCCTATGCGCGCCGCTTCGGACAGGACGAGGACCTGTGGGGCATCACGGGGCTGCTGCACGACTTCGACTACGAAAAACATCCGGATCCCGAGGAACACCCAATGGTGGGCGTTGGTATCCTGACAGAAAAAGGATATCCCCCGGAAGTCCTCCACGCCATCAAATCCCACGCCACCTATCTTGGCGTGCCCAGAGACTGTCTGCTCGACAAGGCCCTGTTCGCCGTGGACGAACTCACCGGATTCATCGTGGCCGTTACGCTGATGCAGCCTTCCAGGAAACTTGCGGACCTGAAGACTTCGTCCGTACGCCGGAAGCTGAAGCAGAAGGGATTCGCGAGGGCCGTCAGTCGGGAGGACATCCACGCCGGGGCATCGGAACTGGGGGTGGACATGGACGAACACATTGCATTCGTACGCGACGCAATGGCCGGCATCGCTCAGGATCTGGGCCTGTAGCAGCCGGGCCCTGGGTCACCCGGCCTTCTCCGGGCCTGCCTGCGCCGACATCACGAGCAGGCCTCGGAATCACCGGGGGCGGCCGTCCCCGCATCGGAGAACCTCACACCCCGGCTACCTTTTCAGCACATACAGCACGCCGTCTTCGGATGCCGCGGCAATCTCCGGGATGCCGTCACCGTCCACGTCCGCGGCAGCCACTGTCATCAGCGCGCCGCCGGTCTTGAATCGCGCCACCGTCCGCCCGTCATTATTGGCAAGCACGTGTATTGAACCGTCCTCGGTGCCAGCGGCGACTTCGGGTTTGCCGTCGCCGTCGAAATCACCCACGGCAATACAACGCACGACTTCCCCCAGGTCCGCCCGCCAGACGAGGGTGCGTCCGTCGCCCTTGATCACGTACACGTTGAAACTCATCGAAGACGCCACGACCTCGTCCAACCCATCGCCGTCCATGTCTGCCGTCACGACCTGCGTCACCTCATCCCCGGTGTTGAACTGCCAGAGGAGTTCGCCATCGGCATTCAGGGTGTGGACATGCGTATCGGCCCCCGCGAAGATGACTTCCTTGCGGCCGTCGCCGTCCAGATCTCCCGCAGCGGCGGAATTGGTCCGAGGGCCCGTACGCGGATGGTAGGACCACCGGATCTCACCGCTGCCGTCAATGCAATGCCATCGGTGATATTCCGTTCCCGCAATCACCTCGTCTCGGCCGTCGCCGTCGATATCCGCCGCGCATCCATGCGTGGAGGAGTGCACCGTCATCTGATACCAAAGCAGCTTGCCATCGTGGCTGAATGCGTAGTATCGCCAGGACTCCGCCCCCGCGATCACCTCCAGTTTGCCATCCCCGTCGATATCGCCGGCAAAAACGGTCTTCAACATCGGCTTCCGGTAGTACAGAGGAATTTCATAGTCCCATTTCAACCTTCCCGTGGCGTTGAGCACGTAGACCTTCGTATCGGCAGACCCGGCAATCACCCGCGTCCTGCCGTCCCGCGCCAGGTCCGCCGCCCAAACGGACCGGACCTCGCCTCCCGTACGGAAACGCCAGAGCGCTTCACCGTCGCGCAGCGCGCAGACCGACCCGCCCCGGCCGCCCGCCACCAGTACGTCCGACCCGTCTCTCAGAAGATCGGCCCCTTGCACCGAGAGGAACGGACCCTCCTTACCGTACGCCCACAACGCCTTCAACCGGCCCACGCGACCCCGTCGCGGTCGGATCAGCGCCGGTTGAACCACTTTCGTGCGGACCGTACGGGTGGCCGCCTCGCGCAAGGCCATCACGGCGTCCGGCACCAGGGTGAACCGATGGTTGCCCTTCCGCAACGCAAATGACACCATCCCGTCGGAAACCGACGCATCCACGGGTTTTCCGTTGACAATGACGCCCGACCGACCTTCCGACCACAGGCACAGCCGCGTGGCCTGCCGGACCGCGGCGCATCCCTCTCCCCGAACCGGATCGTACTCGATGGAAACCGGGTGCTCCGATCTCAGCTGTACCCCTCCCCACGAGACCCGCGTGCCGTCTGCAATCGCAATCCTGGACGGAGACACCATAAACTGCGCAGCGGCCACGGTGGGACCATCGGAAATGACGACCGGGACATTGCACTCCCCCACGCCGGCGAACAGGACTTCCTCGCCCCCGTCGATCCGGACCGCCCCGTCGGCAAGCTGCACCAGTTTCAGACGCCTCGCCGCCGGATCGCCGCCGCAGTAGAGCAGATTGAAGAACCGGTACGTCTCGCCCGCCTTCAAACGAACGTCCACAATCTGCTGCAGAATCCGCACGACCGGTTCCGCGTGCGGATAGTCCGTCCAGTTCGTGCCGGTCTCGTGGTCGTCCTCCAGTTTGAGCGACGGCCCCTTCAGTCCTTCGATATAGAACCGCTCCCCATCCTGTTCCACCGCCAGCCCGCCGCCTCGCAAAGTCACGTTGCCCAGCGTCTGCCATACCGCCCGGAAACCGTAATCGTCGTCCGACAGTGCGTCCATCTCGTCGATGACGAGGAAGAACCGGCCCCGGCTCCAGAGAATGTTGCGGTGCCAGTCCACCCCGCTATAGTTGCGAAGTGTCGTCTCGGAAAATCCCGAACTGCCGAGATTCGCCGCGCGCTCGAGTTCGACAAACGGGGGGATTTCGGCGGACTGTCCATCCCTGAAAACCAGCACGCCGTTGTGAAATTTGGGCAGGGACTTGATATAGTCGCAGTCGGCCAGCCAGATCCGCCGCCGCTGCGTGATGCGTGATATCGAATTCCCGTCGTAGTGCTTGTGACCGCCGTTGGAGAGTCCGTCGAGAAAAAGGTACTGCGACATCGGATCGTACCCGTCCCTGAACACCACCTTGTCGAAAGTCTTCTTCAGGGGAAGATGGTCCTCGCCGCCGTTCGACGCGTAATACAACGGGTCCACCGGAAACACCTGAGTCCCGTCCAGATCCGACGGTTCGACGGGGGTTATCCGCCTGTGATACTCATAAGCGGCAAATTGAGGCTCGACGGCCGTCTTCTTGTCCAGCATCCACTGATGGCGACCGTCTCCCAGCGCGAAAACCGCCGCACGAAGATACGGCAGTTCGCTCCACCAGCCGAAAGGCGACGCATTGTCGCCGTATGGAAGCGCATAGCCCAGATTGTCCGTTGTCAGGATCGCATAGTCCGCCGCTTTCCGGGCGCATCCATTCTCGAAAAACGTCATATCTCCGCTGGAAAGCGAATACCTGGCGAGGTGGTAGTGGGTCAGCCACTGGTATCCACTGCAATCTTCGTGGGGCTTGAATGCCTTCGCCTGGAACCGGAAGCACTCGTCGGACAGCGCCAGCCAGGCGTCGGCCTCCGGCAATCCGTAGTATTTCCGATAATAGACGCCCGCGTAGTGCAGCCCCAATGCGGCGAACGTGGTGTGGTTGTGCCTCACGTGGGGGATTTTCATATTGCCCACGTGGTCCACGCAGTCGGTAATGAACTCGAACAGGATCCGGGTGATCCGCAGCCGATCGTCCTCCGAAATGACCGGACTTTCCTCCACGAGGTCCCACCCCGGCATCACCTTGTGCAGAGCAAAATCAGCGTCGAATCCCCAGATGCCGCCGTAGTTGTCCGGATCGGACATCGCGTGCCGGTACATGCGATAGACGAGGCGCTTATAGAGTTCGGCGTAGAGGTCGTTTCCAGTCAGCCCGTACAACAATCCCCGTTCTCCGATCCGGCTCCAGAGGCCCGTATGTTCGCCCCGGCGCAACGCCTCCTCGGCGGCCTCCATTTCCGAATCCACATCCGGATCGTCTTCAAGTTTCGGAATCGTCAAGGCGTCCGGGCCGAACCGGACGTCGAAACGAGGCCCCGTCGAAAGCGTCTTGTCCTCAGGCAACGTCTCCAAAAACCGGCCGACCGATGCGCGGACCCCTTCCAGATCGCTGCCCAAAAGCCCCACCGCGTTCGTTCCACTCCCCCACGGGTCGTGTATGGTATGAACCAGATAACCCCCGCGCCCCGGATACACATCGTCCGCGGGGGTGTAGTTGTAGCCGTAGAGACGGAATACCACGCGGTTCGTATTCAGGTTTCCCAGCAGAAGAAGATGCCGGTCCGGCGGCGTTTTCGCGTCCCTGTCCGTCACAATCGGGACGTCCGCGCCGGAAAGCTCGCGGATCGCGGCTCGAAGTTCGGCGGCAAGTTCCCGGTAGCGCGCATCGTTGGGACAGACGATCTCGGATGCGGGTTCGCCTCGTACCACCAGCACCGTGTCCGGGTAGCGTTTTTTCGGCCGTTTCAGGTTCGGATGGGCCGTATTGCCGTTCGGCATGGGTATTTCCTCGCAAATAAACTATGGGGCTATATTTCAACGAATTTTTCGAACAGAAACATCCCGATCAGCAGAAAAACCAGGCCCACAAGCAACGTGTACACCATCAGCGCCGCGGCGGACGACAGATATCCCTGCGCGGCGTTCATGAAATCACCCGCCAACGCCAGATAGATGAAGGCGGATATGACAAGTGAAGCGGCTGCCGCGAGACCTCTGAGGCGCGCCGCCGAGAATTTGACGCCCTCCATGGCTGTCACGACGCCAAGCGACAAGACCAGCCACGACGCGATAAAGCCCATGGCGGTTTCGAATACGCCTGCTGGAGTTACTTCGACTTGATTCATCAATTGAAACAGGACGGATTGAGTCGCACGTTGGGCGACAAGATAGATCCCGGTCCCCGCGATTGCGATGAGCGCAAGGCCGAAACTCAGCATCGCGGCACACTTGCACAATGCCGTCAGTCCGGTGCGGACGGGAAGCGCGAACAGCAGATGGTACGTATTGCCGCGCCACTCCCCCTTGAAAGAAGATGCCAGCATGAAGGGGGAAACGAACAGGACCCCCCACACGGGCAGCCAGGAAAGAAAAATGCCGATCGTTTGATTATCTACGGCAAGGAGAACCCAAACCTGCAATACGAGAGTACCGATGGCAAACGCGCAGAATGCACCCCTGACGTCCTTTACCTCCTTGACGAAGAGCGCGATGAACATCCTCATAACCGGCTTCCCCCGTTTGCTCAATCGACGTACAACGCGAAGATCTCGGACAAGGACTTCCCGTGGTCCCGTTGCAGCTGACTCGAACTGCCCGACGCGGGAATCTCTCCGCGGTGGAGAAAAACCACATCCTCGAGATAGGGCTCGACTTCCGATACGAGATGCGTCGAAATCAGAATCGTCTGGTCCTCCCGGCGGAACTCGTTGAAGAGACTTTCCAGAATGCGTCTCCGCGACGGGGGGTCGATACCCCCCAGAGGCTCATCCATCAGCACCACTTCAGGGGACCACGAGAATGCAGAAACCACCTTCAGCCTTGCACGCTGCCCGCGTGAAAGGGCGCCCACCTTCCGGTCTTTCGGCAGATTCATGAATTCGAGCAGTTGTTCGGCCTTCCGTGCGTCCCACGTGGCATGGAAGGCCGAAAGGAAATTCAGCTGTTCGTCGACCTTCATCCAGGAATAAAACGGATCGATCTCGGGAAGATAGGACACCCTGCGCTTCGTGGCGAACCCCGCCGGGATTTGCCCGATCCGCGCCTGTCCCCGGGTAGGACGCGTCACACCCGCGAGAATCCGGAACAGCGTACTCTTTCCGCTTCCGTTTTCTCCGAGTACGCCCAGCACCCCGCCGCGCGCCACCGTCAATGAAACACCCCTGAGCGCCCATACGCCGGGATATCTCTTCCAGAGGTCTACGACGTCGATCATCGGTGCACATCCCCGGTATAGAAAAAGGCCGCCCCGGTACCCATTCCAGAAGCGGCCGTATTCAGATCGCCACCTGACTCACGCCAGCGGGATTCAGCGCATATCGCGATCGATGAGAAACAGCCCGTATCGATCGTCGCCTACAAGCTCCAGCTTTTTCACGATGGCGCGAAGCCGGGCCTCTTCCTCCACCTGTTCGTTGACGAACCACTGCAGAAACGTGTTGGTCGCGTGGGCGCGGTTCTTCATTGCCAGATCGACCAGATTGTCGATCCGTCCGCTGGCTTCCTGTTCCCGCCGGTATGCCGCCGAAATCGCGTCCAGGGGTGAACCCCAATCCGCCGGGGGTTCTGGAATGGGTTTGAACCCGACCGGCGCCTCCCTTTCGTGCAGGAATTCGTAGATCTTCATCGCGTGCGTCATCTCTCGCTGTGCCTGCTTGCCCATCCACCTGGCAAATCCATTCAGATTGACCGACTTGAAATAGGAGGACATGGCCAGGTAGGTATACCAGGCGAGGAATTCGCTGTTGATCTGCTCGTTCAGCGCTGACTGAATCTCCTTACTAAACATCTGCGCCCCCTGAGGGTTTCCTGAATGACGACATGCGATCCCCTGTGGCTGCGACGATTAATGGGGCGCCGGGACCTTGCAGCATCCCGGCAGACTCGCGTACGCTGTGCTGTCGGCAGGGGCCTGATTCGCCTGATAACCGGCCGCGGCGATGGCCTGTTCCATCGTTGCCGTATCGGTGCGCTTCGCGTCGTACGTTACGCTAACAACCTTGACATCCATATCGACGTTCACCTCTGTCACGCCGTCAACCTTCTTCAAGGCCTTGTCAATGTTGTTTGCGCACATCATGCACTGCGCCGTGGGCACGTTGATTTTTGCCGTACGGGTTTCCGCCGTGGAACAGGCGGTGACCGCGAGAGTGCCGAAAGCGAGCGCGCAGCTGAGCGCGAGAGACATGATCTTGCGCATGAATCAACCTCCTTGAGTTAAAAGGGAACGTTTGGCACATTCCCGAAATCTGACGTCCACAACTTCGAATATATGACAACACCCATCGATAATCAACGCTCATCTTTCAACGATCGCCCTTTCCAGAATGCGTATACCGCGGGTATCACGATCAGCGTCAGCAGCGCGGACGAGGCGACACCCCCCACCATCGGCGCCGCGATGCGCTTCATGGTCTGCGACCCGATCCCATGCCCCCACATAATGGGCAGCAGCCCAAGCAGCGTTGTCAGCACCGTCATCATCTTCGGCCTGACCCGTTCGACGGCGCCGGCGACAACCGCCCTCCGGAGGTCCGCGGCGTTCATATCACCTCCCCGCGCCGCGCGAATGCGATCGTACGCCTGATCCAGATAGACCAGCATAACCACGCCGGTTTCCGCCGCGAGGCCGCCGAGCGCGATGAAGCCGACGCCCACCGCAACGCTCATGTTGTAGTCCAGCAGGTACATCAGCCAGATGCCGCCCACCATCGCGAACGGAAGGGACAGCATGACGATAAGGCTTTCCTGCACGTTCCTGAAATTGAGATACAACAACAGGAAGATGATTCCAAGCGTGAGCGGCACCACCAGCTTCAGGCGCTTTTCCGCCCGCAGCATGTACTCATACTGACCGCTCCAGGAAACCGAATAGCCCGGCGGCATGGGCACCTTCTCCAGCACCGTCTGTTGCGCGCGTTTCACGTAGGTTCCGACGTCGATGCCCTGGATATCCACGTACACCCAGGCGTTCGGACGGGCGTTCTCGCTCTTGATCCCCGGCGGGCCCTTTCTGATGCGGATATCGGCAAGTTGCGCGATCGGGATCTGGGCGCCGGTGGGCGTGGGAACCAGCACGCGACGGAGCGCGGGCAGGTTGTCCCGCAATTCTCTATCGTACCGGAGATTTACGGGATAGCGTTCCAGCCCCTCCACGGTTGTGGTGATGTTCTTCCCCCCCATCGCGAACATAATCACGTCCTGGACGTCGCCAACGGTGAGCCCGAAACGCGCGGCAGCCTCGCGGTCGATGTCGAAATCCAGGTAGTTGCCGCCGACGGCCCGTTCCGCGAACACGCTCAGGGTACCCGGCAGGTCGCGAATCACCGTCTCGATCCGTTCCCCCAGACGCTGCAGCACCTCCAGATCTTCACCCGCGATCTTGATGCCCACCGGCGTCTTGATCCCCGTGGACAGCATATCGATGCGTGTCTTGATCGGCATCGTCCACGAATTGGTCAGGCCGGGAAACTGGATCGCCTCATTCAACCGCCCGATCAACTTTTCGGGCGTCATTCCGGGGCGCCATTCGCGCTCCGGCTTCAGCGTTATCGTCGTTTCTATCATGGCCAGCGGCGCCGGGTCGGTCGCGGTTTCAGCCCGTCCAATCTTTCCGAATACGTCCTGTACCTCGGGAAAAGCCTTGATGATCTTATCGGTCTGCTGAAGCAATTCGCGCGCCCTTGTCACCGATACCCCCGGCAGGGTGGTTGGCATATAGAGCAGGTCCCCCTCATAGAGCGGCGGCATGAATTCGGACCCGATCCGCTGCAGCGGGAACAGCCGGTCCAATCTCACCAGGGCCCGGTACGCGAGGCTTTGCGGCGCGTCGGAAAACCTGTCGAGCACCAGGCTGCGGAATGGAAAGAGCGTAACCAGAAGAACGGCCGCCGCCATTACCAGTGTTGCAGCCCGGTGATTCAGGACCCACGCAATCACCGGGCGATACATCCAGATGAAGAACCTGCTGCTGGGATTGCGCGCTTCGGGACGGATCTTTCCCCGGACGAAAACACTCACCAGCACGGGTACGATCGTGATCGCCAGCAGGGCCGCCGCACCCATCGCGTAGGTCTTGGTATAGGCCAGCGGTTTGAACAGCCGGCCCTCCTGCTCCTGCAGGGCAAAGACGGGAAGAAAGGAAACCGTAATCATCAGCAGCGAGTAAAACAGCGCCGGGCCGATCTCTTTCGATGCGTCGACGATGATCTCCAGATGCCCCTTCCTGCCGTTGTTCTGTTCCAGGTGTTTGTGAGCATTCTCGATCATCACGATCGACGCGTCGACCATGGCCCCGATAGCGACCGCAATTCCCCCGAGCGACATGATATTGGAGTTCAGCCCCTGGGTGTGCATCACGCCGAACGAGATCAGTACGCCCGCAGACAGCGCGAATACCGCGACAAACGCGCTGCGGAAGTGCAGGAGAAATACGACGCAGACCAGCGCCACGACCGTCATTTCCTCGATCAGTTTGGTTCGCAGGTTGTCGATGGCGTCGCGAATCAACGCCGACCGGTCGTAGGCCGTCCGAATTGAAACGCCCTCGGGCAGACCCGGCTTGAGCGAGTCGATCTTCTCTTTTACCCGATCGATCACGGCAAGGGCGTTTTCGCCGTAGCGCATGACGACGATTCCGCCCACGACCTCACCCTCTCCGTTCCATTCGGCAAGCCCGCGGCGCAGCTCCGGACCCAGCCGCACGGTGGCGACGTCTCCAACCCTGACGGGCGTTCCCCCGGCATCCACCCCGACCGCGATGTTCCGGATGTCGTCGATCGAGCGGATATAACCGAGTCCGCGCACCATGAACTCGGTTTCTCCGAACTCCACGGTCCGCCCGCCCACGTCATTGTTGCTCCGCCGAATCGCCGAACTCACCTTTTGCAGCGGAATATTGTATGCCAGCAGACGGTTCGGGTCCACGGTGACCTGGTACTGTTTAACGTACCCCCCCACGGCCGCCACCTCGGCCACGCCCGGGACGCTACTGAGTTCGTAACGCAGGTACCAGTCCTGGATGGATCGCAATTCCGCCAGATCGCGACGTCCCGTACGGTCCTCCAGCACGTATTCGTACACCCATCCTACCCCGGTCGCATCCGGGCCGAGCCGGGGCGCGACGCCGCGGGGCAATCGATTCGACACGGTGTTGAGCGATTCCAGAACCCGGCTTCTCGCCCAGTACATGTCCGTGCCATCCTCGAAGATCACGTAGACGAACGACAGACCGAAGAAGGAAAACCCACGCACGGCCTTCGCGTAGGGCACCGCCAGCATCGCCGACGTGAGCGGATACGTGACCTGGTCCTCCACCACCCGCGGCGCCTGCCCGGGGTATTCGGTCAGAACGATGACCTGAACGTCCGACAGATCCGGGATCGCGTCCAGCGGCGTATTCAGCATCGCATAGACGCCCCAGGCGATCGCAAACACGGTGGCTGCCGCGATCAGAAACCGGTTCCGAAGACTGAGCTCAATGACTCGACCGATCATACGTTGGACTCCTGGTATTCTGTCCCATAAATGGAATGAATGGATCCGAACCGGGACCTTAATTCGACAAAAGCAGCGACGCGGCGCCGCGACAGAACCTCCCGAAACGGGCCGAAAAGGTCGTCCGGATGGACATTTTTCCGTTCACGTCAAGTGACCTGACGTGTCATAGAAATCAGCAGTTAAATCGCCTTTATTCACTTGCACATATTCGAATTAACGTCCCCGAATAAGTAGAGTCGGGATGTGGCGCGGTAGTTTAGGAGTGGCCTATCCGTTTCCGCCCCTTTCGTCTGGCGGTGCCTCAATAGCCCCTCCGTGCCCCGTTTCCACATCCCGCTCGTCGAACCGGACGTGCGGTTTTCCCGCATCCGGCTCTCCGACGGACGTCGCCTTCAGGCACACGCTGACCGCGCTGCCCGGACAGCTTCACCTGAAGCCCAAGCTTGTTCTGGAGTCGCCTCGTCTACTTTTGGAGGAGGTTATAGGCTTGCGCCACTCTCCCGACCGTTGTCCCCTTCACAAGCACATCCGAAGTCAGGCCCCTTCCCTCCACCGGCGTTACCCGGCTTCACGGGTACTACGAGCCTGTCCGCCACCCCATGCGGCCCGGCCTGTCCCTCACGGGCGTCCGGTTGGTGTCCCTGCACCACCGCTGGGGCTTCCCGCCTGCCTGCCGAGCAGGACTCGGCGCAGGCAGGTGTTGCGTCGGATCTCCTTGTATACGTGCCTCCGCCATTTCCCCGGCCTGCCTGCGTCCCTCGGACAGGCAGGCGGGACCGCTGGATGCTCGCGTTGCTGTCTTTTTCCAGCGACGGCGGCCTTCCCCGATCGTCAGACGGGTCGGCTCCCGCATTACCCTTTTCGAGGCCTGCTCAGCGTTCACTGCACGTTTCGGCCCGCATACTCGCCGAGTCGCCTTGCGACCCTCTACACCGGAGGCTTCAGAGATTTCGTTGCCTACGTCCCTGCTCCGATTGCTACCGACTGAAGCAACCCTTGTCGGGTTGGGACTCTCACCCACTGAAGATCCGCGCCTTTTCACGGCGCACTGACGAATCAAGGTTAATGTTGATGACCCTTCGACCCGACCGCCCCGTGATGTTCGCCCATGGTGCCCAGCGCCGCCTTGAGATTGCTCTCCGAGTCGATCAGGAACTGCGATGAAACGACAATCCGCTCGTCTCCCCGCAGCCCTGCGGTCACCTCGTGGACCTCGCCTGTTTCGACACCCAGCGTCACCTCACGCGGCGCGAATCGACCCTCGCCAAGGTCCAGAATCACCACGTTTCTTTCGCCGGACCGGATCACCGCCTGGGAGGGAACCACCACGGCCTCCTTCGTAACCTCCGACCGGATCCTTACCGTGGCGAACATCTCCGGCTTCAGGTCCAGTTCGGGGTTGTCGAATACCATCCTGACTTTCGCGGTTCGAGTCTTCGATTCAAGGAAAGGATAGATGTAGGTCACCACACCATCGAACACCCGCCCTGGCGCGTAGGACAGTTCGACCTCGGCCGCCTGCCCCTCCTTAATCCAGGGCAACTCGTACTCGTAGATGTCGGCAACTACCCAGACCCGGGAAAGATCGGCGATGCGATAGAGATGCTCTCCGGCCCTGATATACGCCCCGTCGAATACCGCTCGATGCACCACCACGCCCTCCTGGGGGGAGTGTATCGTCATCGTTCGCTTTGTCTGCCGCGTCTTTTCCAGATCGGCGATCTGATCTTCCATTATATCCCAGTAGATCAGGCGCTGCCTGGCCGCGCTCAGGAGCGCCTGTGCGCCCTTTAAGGCTTCCGCCGAAGCATTCTGTTCGAGGCGCCGAACGTAGTCCAGCGCCGTCAGATACTCTTCTTGCGCGGCGACCAGTTCGGGACTGTAGATCTGCAGCAGGGGCTGACCCTTCTTCACCTCCTGCCCGGTGAAGTCGACGAACAGCCCCTCCACCCATCCGGTCACCTTCGTGTTGACTTCCGTCATCCGGGTCTCGTCGTAATCGACGCGGCCCATCGCACGAACGGTCCGGCTCAACGCCCGCCGTTCCACACCGGCAGTTCTGACGCCCATATTCTGTACGGTCGTCGGATTGATCCTGACCTCCGAAGCGTCTTCGTCGTGGTCGCCTTCGTGCCCCGATCGTCCCGGCTGATCCGGCACAAGGTCCATGCCGCAGACGGGACAGCTCGCCGGCCTTTCCGACACGACCGTGGGGTGCATCGGGCACCGGTAGACGGACGGTCCGGAATCGTGAGACTCCGACGCTTCCTCCCCGCCCAGCCAGACTCCGGCGACAAATCCGACGCCCAGGGCCAGAACAACCACAACAATCGTCTTTGGATTCATAACGCGACCTCTCTCTTCTTCGCCGTGCGCAGGCACGGTCTTCAAACGGCTTTTGGTGTCCGGTCCCAAAAATACCTCACCATTCTTCCGCCTGCCTGCGCAGTGCCCTGCCTGCCTGTGCGTGTACGCACGCAGACAGGCGCTGCAGGCAGGCCGATTCATCCCGTCTCGCAGCGTTGCCTTCGCTGGCCGACCTGGCCAGGTCGCCTGCGCTCTGGCGCTGGGTCCAGAGCCTGTCGAAGGATGCGAGCCGGGCGACTCGACGGCCGAATTCAGGCGACTTATTTTCGGGACAGAACACTAGAATAGGCGTTTCCCCACGACCGACTCGAGTTCAGCCAGCTTTTTCTCGCGCTGGATCACATGACGGTAGTATTCGATCTCAAAGTCGAAGAGGGAAACCTGGTTATTCAGCAGGGTCAGAAAATCCACCTTGTCCACCTGGTATGCGGCCATCGCGGATTCCAGCGACTGCTGCGCCTGGGGAACAATCGCGGTGCGATACAGTTCCGCCTCCTTCCAGTGCTGCTCGATTTCCAGACAGATGCGCTCCACCAGAAACAGAATCTCCCGGCTTGCGTCCTCTTTGCGCGCGCGGCCCATTCGAACATGGGCCTGTGCTTCAGCAACCCGGGAATCCCTTTTTCTTCCATTGAAGACGGGAAGGTTCAACCCCACGCCGAACGACAGAAAGTCGCTGCCCTTTACCGGATCTGAGCCAACTGCGTCGCGTTGCATATATCCGAGGTGAAACGTCAGGTCCGGCCATCCCGATCGCCGTGCAACCTGTTCGGTCGCCGACCAGCCGGATATTGCCTGCTCGATTTTCTTCAACATCGGGCGGTGCGCAAGTGCCTGCCGCTGTATCTCCTGTACCGAGTGTTCGAACGGCGTCGGACTCACCTGTCGGGGCGCGATCACGGAAGTCCGCGGAGGCCTGTCGAGCACCCGGTTGAGGCGGGCCAGCGCAAGCAGCCACCCGGATTCCAACCTGATGAGGCGGTCTCTCAATGCCGACAGCGACACATGCGCCTTCAGGACGTCCTGCTGCAGCCCGCTGCCCACCTCGTATTTTTTCTGTGCGATCCGGATCAGGTCTTCGAGCAGGGTCCGGTTCTTTTCCGTCACCTCGATAGCCCGGTCGTAAAACGCCAGCGCGAAGTATTCCTGCTTCACCCGACTGACGATTGAGACCTTCCGGTCCAGGAGGGCTTCCCTGGCCGCACCGGCGGCGTATTCCGCGGCCATCTGTTTGGCGCGAAGCACGCCGGGAAGGGGAAATCGCTGGCTGACGGACAACTGTTTTCCGGACATCGGCGTACTGTCGAAATCCAGACTGCCGGCGGGCACGTTTTTCAGATCCAGGCGCAGCATCGGATCATCCAGAGCGCCCGCCCGGGGCACCCTGGCCTCGAACGCCGCAAGCCGATGCTCCAGAACCTTCAACCCGGTATTTTTCGCCAGCGCCGTGTCGATCAGCCCCTCCAGGTCGGGCGAACCGGCCCCGGCGATACCGGGACGCAGCGCCAGGCACAGAGCGACGAGAATCAGGAATCCCTTCAAGACGCGTCACCTCCCTGACAGAATTATGTGGAAATGCAAATATGGATACCTGAGACGACGCCAAGGGACTCGCCTCAGGCAAATGCCGTGCAGACTGTACGAAACGGGATGAAACCTGAGATGCCGCGGAGGTCGCGGGCAGGGGGGAAAATCAGATCAGAAACGACGCATTCATCACGTACACAGGGGGCAATGCACGGACGGAAGCCGGGGACGACGCATACCCATCGCGGCTGCGTGAAAACAGAATCTCGTGCGAGCCGGTCGATTGAAGTGCGGTATGGACGTCCGCACCCGAAATTCTCGGACTCGCGGCCGCCAGGGCGGGCGGCAATTGCGCGGGCTCGCTGGTGACGCTGCCGTCGTTCCCGGCGCAGCAGCAGTTCGATTCCGCCGGCTGGACATGGCAGGTCTCAGCCTCAACCGGCATCACGCACAGACACTGGACGGCGGCAAGAACGAAGCCGACGGCCAGGCAGGAGATGGCGAGGGTACGGATCACGGCTTGCCTCACATAAGGGCTTGTTGTCTCGGAACTATCGTTATTACATATACGTTTGTCAAGTCCGGTTGTTCAATAAAAGTGAATTTCGAAATTGTGCGCCGGACCGGCGAACACCGTTTCCGGCCCGCCAGGCGCACACATTACCGCCGATTCCTGGTCGTGGCGGAACCCGCGCTACCCGCGACCGGCGCCGCGTCGGACGACCACCGGGATGAGGATCACGGATCTGCAAAACGGGGCGATTTCTTATCTATGCGACCCGCTGGAACCGCTCCCAGGCTTCGCCCGCCGCGGCCGCCTGGCGTTCCAACTCGCCGCGCCAGCCCACAACCTCTCCGCCCTTGATTCGCCCGATGTCATAACCGGCGTAACGATCTTCCAGCGTATCTCCGAGCTTCTGCGTTTCGGCCCATCGGTCCCACGCCGTTTTCATCCATTCATAGGGCAAAGCGTCCCGCACGGCCGGATCGAGCTGCCAGGCGCTTCGCACGTCGGCCACCGCGGGTTCACCCGTAAACGGCCCGGTCCACCGGGACCATCCAATGGATAGCGTGTTCCGTTCCCTGTCCGGCACGGTGTGACCCGTGTGGATGTTCGCGCCGATTCGGATGAGGGCTTCACCGGCACGTAGCCGGACCGCAACCTGATCCGGCAACGGGTCCGTGCCGTTCCAGCTGGGCGTGTGCGGTACTCCTTTTTCCTTCATGGCTTTCGGGAGGAGCACATCATGCTCGAAGGGCGTGCGCCACCGATCGTGACTGCCGGGTATCAGTTCGTGGCACTCGTCGTCTACCAGCGCCAGGAACATGCTTACCCCGTTCCGCTCAACAATCGACCTGGCGTTGTTCTCGCGAATCTCCTTCCAGCGTACCCGTTCGACCTCCTCCGAATACGCTTCGGGTCCCTCGCCCCGAATCTCGCGCTGCGCGAAGTAGGGTTTTCCGGTTCCCCACCACGTTACGTCCCGGTGCCAGCCGAGGGCGTGTTCCGCCTTGCGCGGGTTGCACCACAGCAGCAGCCCCCCGTACGTAACCTCCTCGGGGCCGAGCCCGTCGCACCAGGATCCCACGAAATCGAGAAAGTCGTTCGAACCGTGAAATTCCGCGAAACAGGGCTCCTTGAACGCGGGATGGACCAGACCTCGAATCGCCCACGGCTCGTCCGCGCCCGTCCGGTGGACGTAACCCCGGGAACAGTCGATCTCTTCATAGCCGTTTTCCGGTGCGCAGGCTTCGGTGACGCGGCGACCGGCTTCACGGAGCACGGGAATCCAGGGATTGTCGACAAAGTCGTTGATAATCACGAAACCGTGCTCCTTCAGATAGGCCAGCCGCTCGGGCGTGGCCCCCGGCGCCGAGAGTTCCGGCTTTGCGTCCGCGAAGGCGGGCGCCCTGTAGGCGGATTCCGCCTGCGCATCCGCACCCGCAACGGATGGGTTGTCGGTTTTCATTTCATCTCCTTTCAATCAGGATCAGGATTCACAGGATTCTTTCGCCAATGGTCGATCTCAATACACGGTAAATCCCCCCAGTAGCTTTGTCAATAGCAATATCAAAGGAACCGTTGCGATACGGCGCTGAAAGTCAGCATTCGAAATCCGGTCGACGGAATACAAAATTCTCGCCCATCACGTAAATTGTCCGTATATTTGAAACTCAGCATCGTGGCATCCCGCAAACACAATGCCTTCCATCCTCACCCCTCCGCATGGCTGCGCGTCCTGCCGGGAACGTCTTCAGACCGATTGACGAACCAGGGATTCGGGGTGCCTTTTGATCGAGGAAACAGGAGTGAATCGGATCGCTTCAGCGTTCTGCATCTTCTGGCTGGTCTTTGTTGCTCATCCCGCGGCCGCACAATCTCAACTTTCCAGGACCGGCCGTGCGGAAGCCGAAACCCGGTTTGAAGAAGCGCTTCGCGACTACACCCACGGTCGCTATCGCGCGGCGAAACGGGCATTCCAGGCGTTGGCCGTGGACGACCCCGCGAGCCCGCGCGCGTCGGCCGCCCGGCTGATGCTGGCCAAATCCCAGTACAAACTCAAAGAGTACAGCCTGGCGGTGACTACGGCGGCCGGACTCCGCGAAATCTTTCCGCACAGCAGGTATCTGCCGGAAGCCGACCTCGTCGTTGGCGACTGCAAGTTCAAGCTGGGACAGGTCTACAGCGCCGCAACCCGGTACGCGCGCGTGGTGTCCGGGCGGGGCGACATCCGTCTGAAGGCCAGGGCGGCGGATCGGCTGGGACAACTTGCGGGCACCGGAAAAATCACCGATGGAGACGTCGACCGTCTGAAGAGCGACTTCGGGACCGGCGTCATCGCGGAGGCCGTGGCCTTCGGCCGGGCCCGCTGGCCGTCGAGATACGGCGGCGTCGAACCGTCCGGTCGGGCCATGACCGGTTTTCTGGCCCGGCATCCCAACGGTATTTTTGCCGCGCTGGTACCTGAGGAGTACGCCGGGCCGGAAGACCCTGAACCGGCCCTGCCCGGCGGACAGCAGACGTCTGAAGACGGCGGTGTGGAAACGCCGGACGATGCGCGATACACAATCGGCGTGATCGCACCCCTGGCGAGCCCCCCGGGAAAGGATATGGTCGACGGCGTCCTGCTTGCCAGAGAGTTGCATCAGCTCAAGACCGGAGAGCAGGTCGCGCTGGTTTTCAAAGACTCGCAAGGCAGCCCGGTACGCACGATCAAGGCCGCTCAGAGCCTGATCGAAGAACACGGTGTCATTGCAATCATCGGCGCCCTGACGAGCGCCGAAACCCTTCCGATCGCCGCGCTGGCGGGCCCTTACGAAGTCCCGCTGATTGCACCGACCGCTTCGGAAGATGGCCTTGCGACACTGAATCCCTACGTCTTTCAGATCAACGCCACGCCCGGCGCACAGGGCCGGCGTATTGCCGACTTCGCGGTCCGGGAATCGGGGCTGCGCACACTGGCGACGCTCGCGTCCCGGGACTCCTACGGAGAGCGAATCGTGAAAGAGTTCACGGCCCGTGCCGAGGAATCGGGTTCGGACGTCATCGTTCAGACGTGGTACGAGCCCGGCACGACCGACTACAAGGGCCAGCTGGAACGAATCAGAGACGCCGGTCTGGCCCTGCGCCCGCCCGCCATCCTGGCCGCTGAAGCAGATTCACTGCTTCTGGGAGGCATCCGCCTGGCGCCGCCGCCGCCGGTTGTCGTCGATCCCGACACGGTGCAGCCGGTGCCGGTACGGACGCTGGAAGGTTTGCTGATCGCCGGGGGAAAGGACGACGTCCTGCTGATCGCGCCCCAGATTGCCTTTCACCGCATCCATTCGCGACTGCTGGGCAGCGACGGCTGGAATCACCACGAAGTCGCGAGAGATTCCTATACGGACAGCGCGGTCTTTGTGGCCAAGTACTCCACGCGCAGCGATCAGGTGTCCGTCCACGAGTTTCTGGGCGCATTCAGGGAACGGTTCAACCGCGACCAGGGCATTGCCGCAGCGCTGGGATACGACGCGATGGCGGCCGTGTTGACGGCCATCGATCGGGGCGGTACGTCTCCGCGGCGGCTTCAGAACGCGCTCGAGAATCTCGGCGAGATACCCGGCGCCACCGGGAAGATATCCTTCAGCAGGGGCAATCGTGAGAACGCCTGGATGTATCTGCTGACCATCCGTAATAAAAGGATTCAACTTCTCTCCATCGGCCGCTCGGACAAAACCGTGCCGGAGCCCTGATCGCCGTCACCCGAAAAACTCCTCGTCACAACACCATTTGCTCCCCGCTGGCATTTCTATTGCACTGGATACGGCAAGCGACCGCCGGACGCATCGTCGGCCGCGGATAAATCGCCTGTTGCCAATCATTCGTGCACGATAGTCATGCCAGGGGGGACGCTCGGGATGAGCGATTTCTTTCAATTCGACCGGGCCAGACCGAATCTGACGTTCATCACACTGGCCGTCTGCATGCTGTCCGCTGTCGCGCCCTGTGCGCAGGAATCCCTCACACCTGAAACCGCGGAAACGTACCTGACCGTCTTGCGGGACCTGGAAGGCCGGGTCATCGACGTCAACAAGGCGAACGCGGATGACCTGACGGCGTTGCCCTGGATCTCACCGGAGGTGGCGCGCGGGGTGGTGGCCCATCGAAGGCGGTTCGGACCCTTTCGTAGCATCGACGATCTTCTCAGAGTACCCGGCGTCACATCAGAGGTCCTCGCGGCCGTCCGGCCCTACCTGTCGATATCTTCCCGGCGCGGTCCCCGCGTCCGGACGTCACTCCGATTCACACGCCCGCCGAACCGTGCCACCGCCTGGCCCAATCTGAGGGTCTACCAGCGGACCGTGATCTCGGCACGGCACGTGGAAGGGGTTCTGCTTACGGAACGCGACCCCCTGGAACAACGGCTCGCGGACTTTCTCACCGGGTACGTGCGAGTCACCGCCGTACCGGGCGTGCAGCGGCTGCTCGTCGGCGCCTTCCGACCCGGATACGGACAGGGACTCCTTTTCAGCCGACACAACCGATCGGCGACCGGCCTCGAGTGGGCCCGGCCGGTCAGTACGCGAAGCGTGGGATATCGCTCTTCGATCGAAGACGGCGCGCTCCGGGGCGTGTTTGCGGAAGGCCGGGTGGGCCGGGTTACGTGGGCGGCCATGGGTACCCGTAACCGGTGGGATGCCGCCATCGACAGTGCGGGGGTTGCAACGATCCGAACGGCGGACCTGCACGTCTCGCAAACCGAGCGGGAACGCAGGGGCAGGCTGCGGGAGGACCTGACGGCCCTTCGCTCCCACGTCGAACTGCCGGATGGCAGAATCGGCGCGACCCTCGTGCGAACGACGTTTTCACCGTCGCTTCAGCATGTTCGACGCAGGCATTCCGCGGGGTTGGATTGGAACCTGCGCGGGCGCGGGCTGGACGTTTTCGGCGAGATCGCCGCCTCGGAAAGAAACGCCGTCGCCTGGCTGACGGGCGCGCGCGCGAGCTTCGACCGCCTGAGGCTGGTCGTCCTCGCCCGCAGGTACCCGGCTGGATTCTCAAGCCTGCGCGGTCGCCCGTTCTCCGCGTACAGCGGCAGAAACGAGTGGGGTCTGTTCGCCGGCGCCGTATGGCGGCCCGGGCGGCGGACACGGATCCAGGCCACGCTGGACCGGCACGGCCGCGTGGCGCCCGAGGGAAAGGACGCGCTGCCGGGACGGGGAGAGCGATTCTCGTTCGATTTGAAGCGTCGCCTGAAATACGCGACCCTTCGGCTCACGATGGGCACGCGTCGTCAAACCGTGGCGACGTCCGGCATTACCGGCGTACGGGTCCGGAGACGCGCCCGCCTTCGCGTCGCCATCCCGCGGTCACGCCCACGCCTCAATCTCTGGCTGGAGGGCGCGGGCGCCCGATCCCCGATCCGCGAGAGCGGCGGACGGGCGGCGGGCATGAACCTCCGGATCCAGCGCGGGACCCGACTCAGGGCCGACGCATGGCTGGCTCTGTTCGACGTGACCCACTTTGATTCCCGCATCTATACGTTCGAGCCCGACGTATGGGGAGGCAGCCGCCTGCAACTCCTGTCGGGCAGGGGCCGATCGGCGGGAGTCCGGCTCACCTTCGCGGGATCCCGCGCCCGCGTTTC
This sequence comes from Candidatus Latescibacterota bacterium, assembly GCA_965203805.1. GTDB lineage: Bacteria > Latescibacterota > UBA2968 > UBA2968 > JAAXHE01. The sequence goes on from OZ241917.1 coordinate 1,349,387, forward strand.
CGTCCGCTACGCCGTTAAGGACACCCGGGACGGGGTTTCAAACACCTGGGCATCGCAGATCGAATTCGGCACCAGGAAATAAGCCTCCTGGACGCGGGAAATGTACCAATAGCCAAATCGCAGGGTCAGGTTTGAAACCTGCCCCTGCGCAAGAGAGTGACAATTCATGACGTAAATCAGAATGGCCTTGCCGCCCTGATATCGGAAATTTGTTTCAGAATCAAAACGTGTGCTGTATTTTTCCCTTTCTGCAGTCCAGTCAATTAGGTATTATGCCCATCCAGCGGTCGAGACGGGCACGCAGAACCTGGATCCAATTGCCGGCAGCGACATTTGTCCGCCCGCCGGCAATTTTGCTTCTTTCGAAGCGGTTAACGGGACATGATGGCGAAGAATCGAAACCAATCCTGGATGTTGGGGGCCGTGCTTTGCGGGGTCATGCTGGCCGGATGCGGCCCCCGGCTGCCCGAATCGGTTGGACCCGCGCAGGAGATCCTGGTCCTGATCGATCCGGCCGACCGGCAGGGTCTGGAACCGCACCTTAAGGAGATATTCGAAAGAATACTCTATACGCCTCAGGAAGAGAAGATATTCCGGCTGCAGTTCGAAGATGTGGCCAATATCGACAGGTTTGAAAACAAGAGGCGAAAAAACATCCTGGTTGTCGCCGAACTGGACGCTCCCCACGCCACCGCGGGCTTCCTGAGAAGCATCCTGAGCCCGGACGTCCAGGACGCCGTGCGCGGGAACCGGTCCGCCGTATTCTGGAAAGAGGACGTATGGGCGAAAGAGCAGTTGCTGGTCGCGGTGTCGGGCGCGGATAGCGCAGCACTGTTGGACAACCTCAGGATGGAAGCGGACCGGCTCTACGAGCGGATCGAAGACGCCCGAAACGAGCGGATTCGGCGGTTGATCTATCGCTACGGCGAACGGAAGGACGTCACCGAGCGCCTTGGGCGGGAATTCGGCTGGCAGGTGCGCGTGGCCTTCGGATACCGCATCCTGGAGGCCGATCCCGACAGCGGATTCGTGGTATTGACCAAAGAGGAACCCAACAGGTGGCTGTTCGTCTACTGGGAGGACGGCATTTCTCCCGACGACCTCACGGAAGCGTGGTGCATCCGAAAACGGAACGACATTACGCGACGGTTTTTCGATCAGGACCGGATCGTGGACGATCACCTGCAGATCGGCCAGGCCGAGTTCGGAGGAAAACTGGCGTTTGTTCTGCAAGGCCTCTGGGAAAACAGGAGAAAATGGGCCGGGGGCCCATTCAAGAGTTACGCGTTCGTGGATGTGGAAACCAACCGGTTTTTCTACATCGACTGCGGGGTATATTCACCAAACAAGCGGAAGGAACCCTATCTTCGCCAGATCGACCTTATGGCAAGGACCTTCGCTCAGGTGGAATCGACACCCTGAACCTTGCGTTTCGCTCGCGAAGAGGGTATAATTCGGATTGTTAATCATGATTCGTCATCTTTCAGTCACGTTAAGTCGTATATACGCAAGTTAATAAAGGCGATTGAACGTCGGATTTCCAGGATACTTCAGGTCACTGGACGTGAACCGAAAAAATGTCCATTTCGACGACCTTTTCGGCCCAATTCGGAAGGCCTTGTCGCGATGCAGCGTTGCTGCTATTGTCGAATTGAGGCTGATCGTCCAATGAAACGGCACGACGCCAGCGGAGCAGGGGATCAATGGGCAGGCAGAATCGGTTTTCGGGTCTGGGAAAACGCGCGCGGATGAGCTTTCGCGGCACCCTGTTTGCCGGGATCGCGCTCCTGGTGCCGGTAGCGGTCACCTTTATGGTCCTGCAGATCGTCTTTCAGTGGATTGACGGCCTTGCCCAGCCCCTGGTCAAACGCATATTCCAGACTGAAAACGACGTCTTCGGTCTGGGCCTGGTCCTGACGCTCATTCTGATCTGGCTTGCCGGTTTGCTGGCCAGCAACGTTTTCGGCAGACGCGTCATCGGCAAAGGAGACGATCTGATCAAGCGGCTTCCGGTTATCGGAAGCATCTACGGGCCTGTGAAACAGTTCATGGAATCGGTGGTCTCGCCTGAAGAAGACAGGGGATTCCATCGGGTCGTTCTCGCTGAATATCCCACCGAAGGACTCTGGATTCTGGGTTTCGCCACCGGCGATATTCCAATGGACGAGAAAGGGCGGACGGGTTGTTGTGTCTTTATTCCGACCTCGCCCAATCCCGCTACGGGCTGGACCGTCGTGTTCCCGCCGGAAAAGGTGCGGAACGTCTCCCTCACCGTAGAAGAAGCCATGCAGATGATCGTCTCGGCCGGGGTCGTCATTCCCGATGCGCTGAAGTCGTCGCCGTCAGATAAGCCGCCAGGTCCCCTTGCGAACCTCCAGCCGGTTGCAGACCCTTCCGACCGGGACCGTACGTAGACACCGGGCGCCCGGATCCCCACGGGTTCATCAGGTCTCGAAATCGTCCACGTCCTCGAATCCCTCCAGTTCGTCGACGCCTTCCCGGATCAGCGCCAGTATGGAGTTGTGCGGAATAATCAGGTATTTCTCACCTTCGAACTTGATCTCCATCGCCACCTTTTTCATGAAGAGGGCATAGTCGCCAACCTGGGCCTGCATCGGAAGGTACTTCGGTTCATCGGGTACGCTCCGCCATGGCTCGTCGTCGACGTCGTGGGGCTGCGGCAGCGGCATCCCCGGACCCGTCAGCATGATCCGGCCGCCCTGGACCTCTTCCTTTTCTATTACCGTCTGCGGCAGGTAGAGTCCGACCTCGGTACGTTCCTGGAGTTCCTCCTGCTTCACCAGGACCCGGTCCCCGACAATAATCAGTTCCTTATTTCCGATTTTCATCGCATGGCCCTCTTGGTCTCGGTATTGTATGAGTGCCGGAGGCCGGACTCGAACCGGCACGGGCGTATCGGCCCGGGGGATTTTAAGTCCCCTATGTCTACCAATTCCATCACTCCGGCACCGGGTTCGAAAATAGCGAACCGCCTGAACATTGTCAAGCGGGATCAGCCGTTTTTCCTACTTCCCAAAAAAACAACGACTAATCTCTGGAAGACAGTCGTGTAACCACCAATCTAATGGAGGCGGCGGGCGGATTCGAACCGCCGAATAGGGGCTTTGCAGGCCCTTGCCTTACCACTTGGCCACGCCGCCTCGGTCTATGATCTGAAAATACAATACCTGCCAGCGGTTGTCAAGCCCCACGCACAGGATTGCGGGATTTCAGGTCCGGTTACCGGCTTGCCCACAGCATCCCGCGCCTTTGAATCTCCCGCGCCTCCGGTACGTCGAAGTCCCGGGCCACGTGCCCCAGCGACGAGTAGAACACCCGTCCCTCGCCCCACATCCGCTTCCAGACGACCGGCATGACGCACCCGTTCACCCATGGCGCCACGGTTGTCTGAAACGTCGTCGTCGCCAGCACGTGGTTGGACGGGTCCACGTGCATGTAATATTGCTCCGAATGCATCCTGAAGTCCGGAATGCCGCGGGTGACCGGATCTTCGTGTTCCACAACGTTCACCTCATAGTCGATAACGCCACCGGGATGGGCCACCCACTGGCCGCCAACCATAAACTGGTATTCGGTATTCTCCCGGAACGCGTCGGCCATTCCTCCGTGCCAGCCGGCAATGCCCACGCCGCTCCTGACAGCTTCCAATAGTCCCTTCTCCTGCTCCCGCTCGATCGTGCCCATCGTCCAGATGGGCACGACAAGGCTTAATTCGGCCATCCGTCCGGCATCCAGGTACACGTCCATCGACTCCGAAAGCGTGACGTCGAAGCCCTCATCGCTCAGGATCGGCGCGAATATATCCACGCACTTCCCGGGCTCGTGTCCCTGCCATCCGCCGTACACCACCAACGCTTTCTTCATTGTCCGCCTCTCATCGTCGCTATCGCGATATGATCTGCTCATCGTTCACAAGCAAGATAAGGTGTCCGTCGAACGTGCGATTTATTCCAGAGCACGGCGCCAGGCGTCTTCCCTGAAGCCAACGAGACCGGTGTCCCTCGTCAACAGAAAGGGCCGCTTGACCAGCATCCCGTTGCGCGACAGAAGATCGAGCGCTTCTCCGGTGTTCATCGAGGGGAGCCGGTCCTTCATGTTCAACTCGCGATACATCCGTCCGGACGTGTTGAAGAGCTTCCTGATCTCGCCGTTGCAGTGGTCGAGCATCGCCCGCAATTCAGACACTGAGGGCGGTGTTTCCGTAATGTCACGTGAGTTGTATCCAATGCCGAGGTCGTCGAGAAACCTGATTGCCTTGCGGCAGGCGCCGCACCTGGCATACTGATAGACTTCCAGCGCCATCGTGAGTCTCCCCGATCATGAATGTCGATAATCAAACGGAACGTCCGTCGCGGTCCCCGTCCGTGGAAGACCGCCGGGACGTCAAGTGGCTTCCTGCAACGATTACGACCACCCGCGCACCATATACGCCTGAAGCAGGCCGCTTTCGTCGGAATTGAAGAACCCCGAACGTCCGTCCGGCGAGAGGAACGGGTGGATGTGCGACTCCTTTCGCCACGACGACGCGGGACCGGCCACCTGCCTCGCATTGGACAGCGCGCCATTCTCTTCTTCCGAAAAGTCGAACAGCCAGACGGCGCCGCCGCCGTCCCGCGGACCGGCGTCGGTGATCAGGCGCCCGCCCGCAACATCGGTGGCGAAGTGATAGAAATCCGGCTCATTGAAAGAACGGGAAAGGTCATTCCGCCATCCGCCGGGCGTCCGGTTGCCGAGATGGCCGGCGTGGGCCGCCGCGCGACCGGAAATGAGCTGCCGTTCATCCGGGTCGCGTGTGGACGTGCTGGTGATTGCAATGTCGGATTGCCCGTGCCAGCACTGGTGTCCCTGACAGAATTCGTTCCCGTCCCGCCCCCAGGGAAAGTCCCGCAGCGACGACCCATCGTCACGGATCACGTGAATGTCGGCGCCCCGCCCGCTCGTGAGCTTCTCGATCCTGCCGTCTGGGGATGCGACGTTGCCGTGGTTTTCCTGAATCATAATGTCGTGCGAGGCGTCCGCATCGGTCTGGCGCGTGTACTGCGGGTGGATATTGCACCATGTGGGTCCTTGAAAGACGAGCCTTACGGACGGCTCTTCGATCTCGAAGACGAGCAGGCCCCAGGGCGCGCCATCGGTCTCGCCGTCGCCCAGGAATCCCGAAATGGCGATTCGCCTGCCATCGGATGAAATGGTCGACAGCGGATATGGACGGCTGAGCCTGAAACTCGTGCCCGGCACCGGATGGTCCAGGACGTAGACCACCTCGCGGCCCGACCCGTCCAGCCTCACCCGTTTAAGCGTGAGCGGCCCGGGATTCGCCGGATCGGTCTCATCCACGAAATAGTAGAGCCACTTCCCGTCGGGCGAGATTGACGGCGCCGTCGTCCCCACTTCCGTCGTTATGGGCGACAGACCGCAGTGGTCTTCCAGGTCGCAGACCAGATATCTGTGTTCGGGATCACGGGGATCGGACCCGTGTGGATGCGCGGAACGATGAAGCACCAGCCGGCGCGAATCCGGCGTGAAAATCTGCGCCTCCATATAAATGTGCGACGACGGGACGGATTCATCCGTGAGCTGGATGACCTCCAGGTTGTCCTTCTCGGACACGGGAACAAGGTCGGGACGGATATTCAATCTGGATTACCTCCGCAATATGGATGTCTCTGGCGCGGAAAAACGGATCAGGATTCGCAGGATTCAAGGATGAGCAGGATGAAAACCCCGGTAGTGACTGTTGAGGCAAACGCCGCACTCTTTGCCCCGAAGTTAATCTAAAGCCCTTAATCAAAATCGTACGCCACGACGCAGTTTTTCGCCTGCGCGACGTGGGCATCCGCCAGCTCAAGGACCGCTTTCAACTCAAGGACGACCCGATCGTCAACCAGAAGGTCGGTCCGCCTGGATCTTCAACGCGAAACCGAAGACTGTCGAGATTTACCTAATTTTGGCAATCGGAGGGTATTACGACACCAAGTTTCCACAAACACGAATGAAAGCACAGACTTCGCGCGTATCAAAAAACAGTGAAACAACCGCAGACCAACATAGGAAATAAAGGCGACCTACTTTGGCGATTTGTACCAGCTCTGACCGTCCCGAAAGAATCTTTCGATCACCTTTGTTTCCCAGTCCCCGTAAGATTCGTAGTCGTCATCGAATCTGTCCCAGGCTTCGTTCAGAAGACGTACGGGGGATTCTTCGTCTTCGGTAAACATCCTTGGGGCGGTCTCAGTCAGCATACAATCAACTGTCTGCTGCAGATCAGGCAAGAAAGATTCCTCAAAGTATCCGAAATAATCTTCGATAATTCCCATTGTCCGGGCGATTTGCTCCCATTCAATCTCAAGTGCATCGGCGTCCGATTTGCACCCCATCCGTCTTGCCAAATCAGAGAGCAGCCGAATCCTCAAGAACGTGACCGGATGAGACCTACGCGCCAGTTCACTGTCCTGCACGGTAAATTCAGTTCTTCCGTGCATCCTTAGATATATTGAAAAAGCCCTTAAAAAAGCGCGACCGCCAATACAGAATCCAACTGCGTCGCAAAACACCTCTTGCATCCACCCATACCACGTTTCGACAATAGCAGCACGCGCTGTCTCCTCATCCCGTTCGTGGAGGTCGTTGCGCCGAATGTCGGGTTCCAAGAGGTCGGCGATCCTTTTCTGAAGATCCCTCGTAAGATCGTCCATCTCAGGCTTTTGACGCGAATAAAGAAGATGACCGTATTCATGGAAGAACAGTGGGAGATAGAGAAGTCCCTGTTGAGCTGAAGAAGGCATAAAATAAAGCGATGGCTTAAGCGGCAATATGCTGAATTCGTCGTCGCTAAATGCAACTGGAATACTCGCGGTGCGGGGATGGGTTGCGTGGAGCCACCGTAGTATCTTCAGGCAGAGATGATCTGACGGCCGGGAACGCAGAACTGGGCTAACCCATCGCTGATTGAGAAGGCAGAATTCCCACGTAACGGACTGCGTCTCACTGAGAATGTCGGGCAGGGTATCCGGTCGCCTAAGGTGGAGATCGGAGATGTTTTGCGAAACTTTCTGATAAAGGTCATCGCATTTCGAAATGACCCACTCATAATATGGCTTAAGCTCTTCTGGGAAAGTACCATGGCTATCGTCAAGAATTCCTTTCAGTTTCGAGATTTCCAGACGCAAATTGGCGTTGTTTTGTGTGAGGATATGAAACAACTAAAAGTCTCCCAGTAACCTTGTTGCATCTACGCTTACATGTTCCTCAAGGAGATCACGAAACACCGCCAAGACGTTTAGTAATTCGCGGCGTTCGTCCGCGCGTTCGGAATAGAACAGCTCTCGAACTTGGGAAAGCGAGAGTTCCCGAAATGATGAGCCAAGTTGACTTCGGCGTGCCTGGACGTAATTCTCCGCCAGATGGCGCAATCGTACATCCACTCCCAGTAATGGCTTTCGACTTCCATCTTCGATGTTTTGAGCTATTTCGCCGAGTTTCTCGATGAATCCAATTAGAGTCTCTCTTGCCTGTTCCGCTGCTTCTATTCTGCCAGTGTCGGGATACCCTCCGCCGGTCAATTTGCTGTGAATCGACAAGGTATTGACCGCAGACAGGAGCTCCTGACCCTGTTGGAAGCTCTGGATATCAAGCCAATGTGTGCCCATCAGATTTACCTCCTGAAATAAGCTGCACAGAGACGTTTCGGATAACTCGTCATTTGACCCGTCGAATTTCTTGGGCGGCCCTATATGTAAGTTCCTCGTCTGTCCTTTTCAATGCAATCGGCAACCGTTGAGCCACGCGTGGATTGGACCAATTAAGTTGGGCAGCAGAAAACACGTCTTGTGCAACGACAGACATGTCTATATCGCTTCGGTGCCCTACCAACACAATCGGTTGAGCAGTCCCTTGAGACAATGTAGCCGCACCTGTATTGGCTAGTACAACAGTTTTCTCGTCAATCTTGAAAGCGGTACCCTCCAAAACATTGGTAATTTGGCCAGGGCTCCTTAACCACATGCGTATCCTCTTGACGCTTCGTTTATGGAAATCCACGGTATCGACGTGCCCCTTTTCATCCAGATATCCGCACTTGATGAGTTCATCCTTGGCTTCGGCAATGCTTTCCATCTCGCGACCACATTCACGCCCATCGCGCAGGACCAGAATTGACTGAAGGGGCGCAAAATGCAACCGGTTCGCTTGCTGGAAGAGTTCAAGTATGGCATCACGCAATACAACATTGTTGATAGTTTCGTGTTTCGTGTCCGTCTTGTTCTGAACAAGCGTGTTTAGGCTGAAGGACGGTTGCATCGATTCTCTCCGACAAATGAGGAGAGAAAGGGCGAAATATCGCCTATCCCATCCAACGTCAATGGCAAGTTGCGCATCGTAATGCAGTGGGTCTGACAGACCCCACGGAACACAGTCCATCTGCTGCAGTACATCCAAAGCGCACAGTTCAACGAAGGAATTCCAATTCCTGACATCTCTCGACCCATTGCTAGGACACGATGATTTGGAACGTAGATGCCTAGGCAATCTTTGAAAGCGATCCATTAGTGTCCTAGATGTGACGCGTTTTACTCGCCAGCCCATCAACTCAAATGAGACCTTAAAATAGGTGGCTGGATCTATATTCTCAAAAACAAAGACCACAATTCCCTTCCTAGATTCTTGTCTTAGCCGTAGGAGAGCAGCATCAACATTTCGGTACGACTGCAGGTCGGAAGTAATTCGCTTTTTTGTCAAACGACCTAGCCCGGATTATTCATAAAAATAGGTAGTTTCCTTGTACAAGAGGTTGTTTATCCCTATATTTAGGGGTGACAGAAAAAGACAACCTAAAGAAAGGAAACTACCGTGGAACAAGATAAACAAACGGTGATGAGATTTGCAAGCATTTCGGGTAAGAAGGTGGAAGCGGACTTTGACGGCGGGGTGACGACCAGCGACGGCGGTATGATGCTTTTGCGGAAGGTGGAGTCGCGCATCGGCATCGTGGACCGGATTGTCGGTGCGCTTTGTGACGGACGTCACCAAAGCTATGTCGCGCATACCTATCGGGACCTTATCAGACAACGGGTGTTCCAGATCGCCTGCGGCTACGAGGATGCCAACGACAGCAACGCGCTTCGATCGGACCCTGCGCTGAAAGCCGCGTGCGAGCGCCTGCCGATTACGGGTCAGGATCTGGCGTCTCAGCCGACGTTATCGCGTCTGGAGAACAGCGCGAACCGCAGGGACCTCTACCGTGTCGGTGAGGCGTTGGTGGCGGCGTTCATCGCCTCTTATGACACGCCACCAAAGAAAATCGTGTTGGACATCGACGACACGGATGACCCGACACACGGAGCTCAGCAACTGTCGTTGTTTCACGGTTATTTTGATACGTATTGCTACATGCCGTTGCATCTGTATGAAGGGCAATCGGGCAAACTCATCACGGCGCTGTTGCGCCCGGGACGCAGAATGGATGGACGCACGATGGCGTCGATCTTAAGACGTGTCCTGGATCGGATTTTGGTGGCGTGGCCGAAGGTTCGGATTCTCCTGCGTGGTGACGGGCACTTCTCCGCGCCGGAAGTGCACGAACTATGTCAGGAATATCGCATCGATTTCATTCTGGGACAGATGGTTAACAAGAAGCTCAAAGCCCTCGGCCAACCCCTGATGGAAAAAGCCGCCGCACAGGCCCAGACGTGCGAAGGTCCCGTGCGCCTCTTCACATGCTTCGATTATCAGGCCAAGTCCTGGGAGCGACCGTTGCGGATCATCTACAAGGCGGAAGTGACCCACAACAAAGCCAACCCTCGCTTTGTCGTCACCAATATCCGCAACCGAACTCCCAAGTTCCTCTACGAAAAGATCTACTGCGCACGCGGTCGCACCGAAGGCTTTATCAAAAACCACAAGACCTATCTGCGTTCTGACAGAACCTCCTGCCATCGGTTTTCAGCCAACCAGTTCCGGCTCTTCTTGCACAGCGCCGCCTACGTGCTCCTGCACGCCATCAAAGAATCCGGAATGAAAGGCACCACATGGGTCAAAGCCAACTTCGATACGATCCAACTGCGGATCCTGAAAATCGGTGCCCGCGTTCGAGAACAGACCACCATGATCCGATTCCACTTCCCCACATCGTATCCCAACAAAACCCTCGTACGCACCATCCTTTACAATCTCGATACCGCGTGATGATCAGACTCCGTACCACTCAACACAATCCAAATCCAAGCAACACCAAGGCATCACTGTGACCAGAATCAACCCCCGTCTCCTTTGAAACCCATCCCGTGAACCCCAAAGACCCAATACCCACACATCCTACACAATGACGCTGGCCGAAAACACTCTTTACGACCTTTCTCGCTCAATTCTACACATTTCATGAATTATTCAGGCTAGACAATGATTGAGGTCATTCGCAAAGCGGCGTGCTGCAACCTGATCAACACTATCGGGCACGCGAATGCGAATTTCTCGGGACATGGCAGGTGGAACACTCAAGCATCCAACCTCATTCAAGAGCGGGAGCCGATCACGATAATGACTTCGGTATGAACCAAGGGTACTCTCGTTTGCACATAAGTGTTCTGCTCTTCCAAATTTCAGTCTTGGAGGTTTCAAGGTTAGAAGGTGCTCTTGTGGTTGCCAAGATGATTTGGTGACGGAAAGATTTCTCACACCCAGCGGATAGTCACCCAGGTCTCGCCAGAAGTTGTCAATCAATGCACGTCGATCGGCAGGAGAGAATTTATCCGCTCGCCTCAATGCAGGTGGAATGCCTTCGTTCGTCAGTCGCAGGCGAAGTCGGTTTGCCACGACGAAACGAGGTCGGCTAATCCCAGGAAACGAGACTCTTGCAACACAATCGTGCGGTTTGACATTCAATTGAGGATAGGTCTGTTTGTCGTACTCATAGAGTGATCCATAGTCGACCCCATTGACTCGTAGCGACCCGGTCGTCGCACAAGTTGCATCAGAAAAGGAGTCGAAATAACATTTCACCTTGTTGTGCCCCAAATCATAGAGTAACGTGGCTTTCTGGCCTGCCTGACGGCGGCTGAGGGCTTCGAAGTGTTCGGGTTTCCATCTTCTTCCTTCAAAAAAATCAGCCACAGTAGAAGCCGAAAAAAAGGCAGTGGAGACGTCAACCGTCAGGCCAACTCCGGTTTCGTCGATAGAAACACTGGAAATCTCAAATCGCCTGTATGCCGCCACACCATCGGTTTCTACAAAAGGATCTGGAGAGTAAAAGATCCGGGGGCTATCCAATGTCCAAAGTTCCGCTCGACGCCTGCGGATCTCAATCAAGAGACAACGCTCCATCAATTGAGTTAGCAAATCAGTATCTTGACGCCTGGAAAAACGAAGTCGCTTGATGACGCCGCTGTCGTGAATTTCTAACCGACAATCGTCGTCTTCAATAACACACCGTTGGAAGGGTCTTGTTCCAACGACTAAAAGGCCCTCTGGACATGGGACAGAAGCCAGTCCCTTTCTCCTGAGCAAATGACACGCTCGTTGCTTTAATTCAGGAGAGATGTGTTGGCCGACTAGCGTAGCCAGACGAGTATCGACGCGCAACTTGGGTCCAAAGTTCACGATACGAATATTGGTCTCAATCATTGTCTATTCCTTTGGGCAAATCTCCTGAAAAGAGCATTGCTTGCAGATAAGTGGTTGACCACATGGTGTAAAGGCATCGGCAACTGCTTGTTTTCCATATCGATGCATCGCCTCCATTCTCTCTATATCCTGAATGATGCGACCTTCGGCTCGCATCACTTCCCTTTCAGACACTCGAAATGTAACAATAACGCTGTCCGAAAGATGGACGCGATAGAGATCTATTCTGTTTGGCTGGCAGTCAAACTCCTTGATGGCACCAAGAGCATAGGATAAGAGCTGCAGGCTATCATCGCCACCCTCTGATTTACCGATTTTCCAATCAACTACTGCGACGCGGTCCCCATTCGAATAGGCCAAGTCGAGCTTGCCACGCAGAGAGAAGTGACCGCTCTTGACACTAACTGACTTTTCAATCAGAGCATTGGAATCGCAGGATCCATCGCGAAAATTGGCAAACGTTGGATTCTCAATGAAGTTTCGTAACGCTGAGAGCATGCGAGTCTGAGACTCCCTGAACAGAGATTCAGCGTCGTCAATATTGTAGTAAAACTCCGAAAGCAGAGCGGGAGGAAAACGATCTCTTGAGCGTGGATCCGTCGGTCGATATTTGGATGAATAGGCGTAATCCTTCTGGAAGATCTGACGTGCCCAATTCAAGACTCGATCGACTTCCCATACATCTTTCTCTTTTAGTTTATTCAGATAGGTTCGGATTACCAGGTGCACGATATCACCGGCCCGAAGATGTCGATTGGTGAGGGATTTGAGAAAATGCAGGCGCTCCTTTAGGGGCTCGGCTCTTGCCGTGTTTCTATTTGCACCGTAATACTGGTAATAGTACGCCCTCGGACATCGTTCCAAGAGACTTCGCCGAGAATACGACCACAACATGCAAGACCTCAACTTCGTAATCGTCTCAAGTCTTGAGTAAGTTTACCCCACTCTTCATCCGAAAGATCAAGGTTATGTGCCTGTTGTAAAAACTGTTGTGCAGCGGTGCTATTGCCCACCATTTCGCGGACCGGCGTGGGCATTTTGCCTGTCATCGAAAGCAAATAATCGGATGGAGAAGCGAGGGCTTCACATATCTTAACGACGGTATCAGCAGACGGTGGAGGTAAGCGGTTATTCTCCAACTTACTAATGTAAGAAAAGTCCACTCCGACACGGGCCGCCAAGTCTCTCTGGGTGACACTCTTGGATCTTCGCAATTCTCTTAAAGCCTGCCCAAACATCGCTGACATGATTCGCTCCAATGAGGTACTCGACGATAGGATCTAATCCGTCTGAACCTAATATACCGAAAGTTGAGTTGATAGTCAACGCAAATTTTGAAGGCTAAAAAATCGAAGCCCAGAGTCAGTGCTAACCCCCCCAAAAAACCATAGACTTGCAAATTCCAGTTGTCTATTCCAGAGTTCAGCATGGAGATGGAATCTGCAGTCTTGTCCGTCATCATACGGTATGCACAGAGGATGAATAGGCATTCATCCGTTCACTCAACTGGCCCTCCATCGCCGTCATCCCTTGAGCCGTCAGTCCATATAGAGCATAGACCAAGCGATCTATCTCTGCGTTTGGTTCATTGTCAATCACAAAACAGAGCAATATGTGGTCAATTATGCGGCCGCAGGCGAGTTTCAGCCTTTTCTCTAAAGGAAATTCTCGCCCGCATGATCAGAGAACGAATCGGCGTCGCGGATGTATTGCATGACCGTAGCTGGATTCGTATGTCGGGTGACCGCCATGATTTTGTCCAGCCGGGCACGATGTACTGCTGCGCTAGTGACGAATCCCGCGCGTAACGAATGACCGGCAACTTCCTTTGGGTTGAGTCCAATCCTTGAGGCATAGTGCTTGACAATCCGCGGAATGTCTGAGTGATGTAGCGGTCTCCCCTGCACGTGACCACCTCGCTTCATTGATTGAAACAACGGTCCTGACTTGATCCGAGATGCTCGTAGCCACACCTGAAGCCGGTGAATGGGTCGGATTACACTTCCGTCTAGAATTGCTATTCTTTGCCCGCGCCCCTGTTGATCCGTTTTGGACCGGCGGATTGTGAGGAACATGCGTCGACTCGACCCGTTTTCGGGCTCGAGGAACTCGACATCGTCAACCATCAAGTCGCAAATCTCCGATCGGCGGAGTGCACCAGCAAATCCAACCGAAATAATCGCAGCGTCTCGACGCCCAATAGTTGTATCAGGGCATTGGGAGAGCATAGCCTGTATCTGGTATTCTCTCAACGCTTCTACTCGCCGACATGCCGTACCCTTAAGCCGAGCCATGCCCTTGAGTGTCGCGCGAACGATAGGATGGTTTGTTGGCGATGACTTTCCTGCTTCGGTAAACTTCCTGTTGACTGCGCTCTTGTAAAGGGTCACTGTGCCCATTGATAACACCGTCCCGCTTCGCGCGCTCGGATTTGTTGCCAAATGTATGAGAAACCCTGCCACTTGGTCAGGCGAGGCAGACAACGGCTCGACAATTTCAACTTCGTCGCAATATTCAATGAATCTGGACCACCCTTTTTCGTACGCGATGCGTGTATTCCTCGCCAACGAAGAGAAAAGGACATCGGTGTGAAAGCTCTGTCCAATCATGCCCGAGGGATTCAACGAAAACTCCTCCATTAAGGTCCGCCAGTGTCTCACAACTTGGAGATGTGACCGGATCGAACAATGTGGTATAGCAATTTACTACGGAATTAAAACGGGCTATAACGCAGCATTTATCATTGATAACGACACTAAGAACGCGCTGGTCGCTGAAGATCCAAACTCAGCTGCCTTAATCAAGCCTGTGCTCCGCGGACGGGACATAAAACGCTATCGGGCGAAGTGGGCGAATCTCTGGCTGATAGCAACTTTTCCTGCTCTGACACTCGACATCGATGATTTTCCAGCAGTGAAGAAGCATTTGCTATCTTTCGGCAAAGCGCGATTAGAACAATCGGGTAGAACCCTTCCGAACGGCACGAAATCCAGGAAATATACTATGCACGCTTGGTATGAATTACAGGATACTTGCGCTTACCACGCAGAGTTTAGCAAGGAGAAGTTGATCTGGATGGACCTAACAGAACGAGGCCGGTTTGCCTATGATATAGAGTGCCTATTCTGCGTAAACACGGCATTTATAATGTCAGGTCCATCAATCAAATATCTATGCGCCCTGCTTAATTCAAACTTGGTAACTTGGTTTATGAGGAACACGGCCCTGAATTCCGGAATGGGCGTAACTCGATGGATTAATGCTTCCTGTAGAACCAATTCCAATCCCACAACTTACTGGTGCAGAGCAAGTTCCGTTTACGCTCTTAATGGACCGAATCCTTTCAGCCAAAACTGTAGGTCTTGATACTGACACCAGCGATCTGGAAGTGGAGATAGACCGGATGGTCTATGATCTCTACGGCCTTTCTGAGAAAGAAATCGCCGCGGTAGAGGACAAATCATAAGTAAACCAACTTCTGAAACACTACCGGGCAGTTTATCGTTTGTTATCGCGTTGCTGACCGGACGAACAGGATGAAATCCGCTCCTCTACCGCTAAGATCTCCGTCTCTGTGAGTCCGTACAATGCGTGAACCATATAATTAATCTCCGCTTCAATGGCGGCTACGTCGGCATTTGGATCGGCCTCTTTTGGCTTCCAATATGCGGTCGACCAAGCAGACGAAAGTGTTTTGCTTCGGGACCGAAATTCTAGGTATGGGCAGGTGTTCAACAGCGAATTTTTTCCATTGCAAAAGCCCCATTCCCGTTGTCAATGCGTTGTTTTTCATCAACCAAGTAATAAGAGTGCTGTTCAGAATCGCGCAAAGGTATTTCAGGGATTCACCCGTTAAGAAAAACCCTTTGTCGTTGCAATATATCTGCACCTTGGAGTAGGCAAATCTGCCACTATTTGACATGTCCATCCAGAAGAGCTTTTGCTTAGAGAATTCCTCATGGTAAGCGCAATTACGGAGATTGTACGGTGTACTGCCTTTGTCTTGCCGCTCTTCCAGTTGGGGAAAGAACTCGTCCAAATGGTTCTTGATGGCTGGGTATTCTTCAATATCGACAGCGGGAACATTGCCGTATCCATTGTGCGTGTCAATTAGCCAAAGGCCTGCCCAAAGGACACTGTAACGCTGAATATCTCTGCCGCGCAGCAGCGGCTTTATTATTTCTGCCGAGCGTGAATCTTCGGTTATCAATGCTTCCTTAGTGTCGTTATCAATGACAAAGGCGTCATTGTAACCAGTAAGAACCCCTCGGTAAATTGCTATATCCCAATCTTTCAACGGCGTACCTCTAGCCTGCATCTTGTCCATAACGCTTTGTTCAGTGCGTGACAGGATGCTCCATGGCTTTTCGCCGCTCAGACGCGTTTGACCCCAAAACCCTTCTGGAGGCGGAAAATCACCGGTAGGCAGTTTGTCAATGTCGACAGCGCGGCAGACATTGTTGCCGTTACCCTCGCGGAGAATCAGAACACTGGTGTCAACGATTGTGTTTACAAAGACGTCCTTACCCATCTCCAAAAGGCGAAGGGGCGTGTGTCGCTCCGAGAAATACCGACGAAGGGCCTTGCCGTATTCAGCCTTCAACCAACTGTTGGAGGTGATGTAAGCCAACAACCCCTGGGTAGGCTTCAGTAGTTGACAACCCTTCTCGTAGAAAAGCTGGTAAACATCCCCAGTACGGACAAAGGTTTCAAAGCCGGTTTTCTTGTATCGCTTTCCCAACTCTCCACCGTTTTTTTGCAATTGAATGTACGGCGGATTCCCAATAACGACATTGAAGCCATCTTCGATTCCGAACATATACTTGGTGTCAAACCAATCCGCCTTCGCATTCTGATCATAGGACTTCCACCGGGCGATTTTTCGAGCATCTTCAAAGCTTAAATCAAACTCTCCCTTTCGTATCTTGAACTTTTTCTGTTCTTCAATGCGCAGTTGTTCGCGGTGTTCTGCATTGGGTATTTGTGCGATTCTTCGTTCAATCTCCCGTTGCTCTCTCCCGACCCAATTTGCTCGTAGGGCTTCTAATTCACGTTCCAATTGATCTAGCAGATCTTTTTCCTGGCGGATATACTGGAGTTTTTTCGGGCGATTGTTGGCAAGAAAATACCTCGCGCGAATCGCCTCGATTTGCATTCGGAATTGCTGAACTTTGTTGTCTTGAAGAAGCGAGTGTACTTCGTAAAGCTTAAGGCCGACGAGCGTGTCTGCGGCAACAAATCGGGTCTCCAAATTCGGCAGCGGTTTGATCCCTAAGTTTTTTTTCTTCTCATCTGGATCCTGTTCAATTGCCAGTGAAATAAAAAAGCGCAATTTAGCAATCTGACAGGCTACAGGCTGAATGTCCACGCCAAAAATGCTGTTCTGGATGAGGTAGAGCTTGCGCCCGAAGTCTCCGGAATACCGTTGAAAGGTATCGCTAATCTCTAGCAGTTGGGCGTCGCGTTCATGTTGGTTTATATTCTCAAACGCCGCGTCCGCCTCTGCTCGCGCGCGTTCCCTTTGAAGTGCTTTCCAGCGCAGGTTGCGGGGGTCAAGCCTTCTAAGGGCCAGGGTCAACTTGTGCAGCATGCCCATCGGAAACGCGCCGGAACCGACTGCTGGGTCCAGCACTTTCATCTTGGCAATGGCGTGCACAATGGCCTCCGCCTCGACTTCCTCAAAGAGTTCATTGGCATCATCAAATGCGTCTTCATAATCCAGCAGGTAGCGTAACCGCTCTTCCCAGAATTCCCCATTGCCGTCCGCTGGAAGAACATCCTTCTTCAGCGTCGCCAAGACTACTTCATCCACCATATAGTCAACTACCGCGCGGGGCGTGTAGTACGAGCCGGTCCGCCTGCGCGCAGTGTCTTGAGTTTCAGGGTTGTACGCAGCGAGAAGGTTCTCGAAAACTTTGCCTAGCAATTCCGGATCTAGGGCGACTTCCTGCTCTATAGGTGTATTTTCCTCTACTGTGAACTTGTAATTGTTGAACAGCGTGATAAGCCCTTCTCCACCAAAAAACAGGTGATTTGGGATGGAATATTCGCGACGCTGAGCAGGGTTGTCGGTAAAGCAGTCGAGGCGCGCGCCTCCCGCCCCGACGGCTTCAAAGTCGTCCAGGCAGTCAAACAGACCGCCGTTGATAAA
This sequence comes from Candidatus Latescibacterota bacterium, assembly GCA_965203805.1. Lineage (GTDB taxonomy): Bacteria > Latescibacterota > UBA2968 > UBA2968 > JAAXHE01. The sequence continues at coordinate 1,367,175 of OZ241917.1, forward strand.
GGGCGTTTGCGCAAACAGTTCGAGCAATCCATCCGGGTCGGTCATTTCCTTTCTGTATCGGTACACTGAAGGATTGCGGTGGTCAGCGCGATTCTGCCTGCTAAAACGACGTTTATCAATTTCGGTGTTGAGAGTAGCAAAAAACAAGTTCTGCAATATGGCGCGGTAGTAGGAGTCGCCTGTTTGGAGGTCGAAGTCTTCCAGTAGTTCGCTGACCTTCTGCTCAATGAACAAGCCCTCGGCGATCAGCTTCTTTTCCTTAATGAACCAGACGAACATTAAGCGGGTAATGAGGCGGATCGTATGCTCTTCGGGTTCCAGAGTCTTAGCTTCGTTCGCAGGAAACTTCGCGTCGGAGACGGCTCTTTCAAACCAATCGAAGAGTTCGCCGTAGAACCGCCGATTGAGTTCCTCCGTATCCAATTTGTCCAACCAGGCGGCCAGCAGGCCGTCGAAATTGTTCGGCTTGTTGTGGAGATCCATCCACGTAGTGCACTCGGTCAGCGACAACTCAGCCAATATGTCCAGATGGGCGCGGTGGGGATTCTTCGGTGCAATCTCACGTATCAAAGACACTTTGCCCAATACATCGCGCGCAGGGTCGCGCTTGTGCTCTCGGCGGTGAACAAAGGCAAGAGTCAGCAGATTGGATGTTGTGCGGAAGAGAACGACGGAGGGTTGGCTCAGGCGTTTGTTGATCTCACGGGTGAATCGCGCGTACTCCCCTCGAGTGCAGGTCGATTCCTTGAGTTCAACGGAGAAGAAGACGAAGCTTTGCTGTTGTCCCTTGTCAAAGGTAGCGGAATCAAATCCGATCGTAGGATGGGTGCTGGCGCCGACCTCGTCGCTTGTCACCTGAAAAATCAACTTCACGGACTCCGTCAGTTTGCGAAACTCCTCTTCGGACTTTGTGTTTTGATTTGGGGCCGGGAATTCACGAATAAAGTCGTCCACACTTCCTGGTAATTCCTCGGTGCGCTCGCTTTGATAGCCCAGCACTTCGAACAGGCGTTTCGCTGCCACCTCAAAGTCGTCATCATGGATTCCGTTTAGCGCCGAACAAATATCTTCTCTGATGTCTGGCTGTGTCATCGTCGATCTTTCTGTAAAACTCTTACCTGTTGGGGACGAGAGCGATTATGGTGGAACCGAGATTCGAGTGGCCTTAGTCACATGTGTACATAGCCACTTTCTCCCGCATTGTTGGCTCCTACAAAGATGCCCAGCACTTGTCTACGGTATCCAAGCGCCTTTCTAGCCTGACTAATTCATGAAACTGAACGGAACAGTGTTTTTGGAAGCAAAAAGTGATCTATAGAAGGGGAAATAGTCAAATGACGTGTTGGTGACGGGATAATGCGTAATTTTGGGTGGTCTGTCAGCATCGAGGGGTGTCGAGTTCTTTGATTTGTGGATGGAAAGGACAGACGGATGCCTTGGTCTTACTTTTGGCGATGAGAAAGGGACGGCGGGGCCTGCGTGAAGCGTCTGCGTTATGGAACTGCCTTTGCCAAATTGCATAGGATGGTGCCATAGAGGTGTTTCAAGGGAAATGAGGTTGGCAAATGGAGTTTGATTTTGGTTTTGAGTTCGGACACTCTCCCGGCGACTTTGAGGATGCGATTCTGAATGGTATTAAACTGCGCGTGCGTCCATTGGGTGGTCCGGAGTCCTTTTTCGGTAAGGGTGTGCATCAGGACATAAGCGGCACTATGCAGGAAGAGACGGAAGTGATTGGCTTCGAAGGTGTGGCAGGAGGTACGATCGGAATGGAGGAAGGTTTTGTGATTCTTGATGAAGTTTTCCATCCTGCCTGCCTGGCCGGCAGACAGGCCGCGCGCACAATAGACGGTTTTGTAGAGGAATGAGGGCTGGCTACTCTTCAGGTTGGTGACGACAAAGCGTGTATTGGCTTGTCCGGAAGCGGTGATTTCAGCTTTGTAGATGATGCGTCTTGGCACGGCCCACGAATCTGCCTGGTAAGCGAAACTGGTAAATCGCTGCACAGGCTGTCCGGTCTCCCGATACTGTGCCTTTGCCTGCTCGATCAGCGCGTGTCCCCGTTGTGCAAGCCTGGCATTGCCCGTCTGTCCCAGCACGAAATACACCTCTTGCTCGTCGCAGAAGTCGTGGACCTCGGGACAGGAAAAATGGCCGTCGCCACGCAAAAAGAGTCGCACGTGCGGCCACGCCTCGCGAAGGCGTTTCACCAGTCGCTTGAGAACGGTGACAATCTGTTTGCCGGTAGGACGGGCGCCCGGACGCAAAAGCGTCGTGATCAGTCTTCCTGTCTGCCCTTCATAGATATGCAAGGGACAGTAACAGCGTTCACCATAATAGCCATTGAACATCGCCAACTGTTGACAGCCGTAAACCTCGTCGTCGGTGTCATCGATATCCAGAACGACCGCGTTGGGAGGCCGCTTGTAGGACGCGATAAACCCGTCCACAAGGGCCTCGGCAATACGATATAAGTCCCGGCGACGAATGCCGTTTTCCAATCGACTCATCGTGGGTTGGCTGGCCAACGGCCCCCCTGATATCGGCAACCGACCACAGGCCGCCTTGAACGCGGGGTCAAAGCGCAGCAAATCGCAATCGTTCGCATCTTCATACGCGCACGCGATCTGAAACACACGCTGGCTGATCAGATCCGACATCGTGTGATCCCTGCCTGCGCCAAGTGCAGCGCGGCAGGCAGGCTGGTGAGCACACCGCCGTCGAAGACGGCTTCCACCTGCTTGCCAGAAACACTTGCGAACGGAACTGTGAGTTGACTATCTTGACCTTCCACGGTAGTTTCCTCCTGTTTCATTGTGTTATGGTTATTCGCCTAACCATAATATAATACAATGACTTGGGTAAGGAAACTACCTTTTTTGTGAATAATTGGGGCTAGATCTCCCTCAACTTCGTTGTTCTACCATCAGAGTAACCGTCAATTGGAGTGGAAATTTCCAAATCACTGTAAATAAGCATATTAATCCAAAATAACGAAAGCTGCAATCCAAGAGTTACGACTTCTGTCAAATTACCATCAGATTACAATGATTCCCAAAACCGCATACATTTCGCGAGTCTGCCTCCATGAACTAATGCGCCTGCGAAGGTACCATCGCAGGGTTCTGTCACTACACCGCTGATTTGGACCCACAGATGACATACCCTCTGGCGTGATGCGTCAATTTGCGAACATTTCTGGCTCCAGGAGGTCGCGCGACCAACGGCGCAGGCGGCTGATTGCCTTTACCTTGATTTGGCGGATGCGTTCGCGTGTGAGACTCATCATCACGCCGATTTCCTCCAATGTATGGCTGTCGCTGCCATTCAGCCCAAAATGCAGGCCGATTACTTCCGCCTCGCGTGGTGGGAGGCGCTCAAGCGCTTCCTCAATCAATAACAGCGCCGATTCGCGCATAACATCGGCATCTGGCGCGGCGATTTTTTCATCGGCCAAAATTTCGAGCAGACTCCGTTTATCCTCGGTGAAGGGTTCGTGGAGGGCATATACACTACCAGCACTCAAGATGGTTTCAATGATCTTTTCTGCTTGAAACCCTAGTTTCGCAGCTATTTCTTCCACAACTTCCTGGGACAGTCGTTCAAGTTCCGTGGTTCTAAATCCAGGGGTGTGCCCGTTAGACGGCTCGTGATGTAATACTCTTGATATGTCCTTTAGCAAGGCGACCCTGTTGAGTGGCAGACGTACAACCCGCACATGCTCGTCGACTGATTTCAATATCGCCTGGCGAATCCACCAAACTGCATACGTGATGAATTTATGACCCAAAGATCCATCAAAGCGGCCAGCCGCTTCTATCAAACCTATGTTACCAGCGCCAATCAAATCAGAAAGCGGCAGACCACGATTCTGATATCGTTTCGCTTCGTTAATGACGAAGCGCAAATTGGCGCAGATCATCTCGTCACGCGCTTCCATGTCACCATATTTGATTCGGCCAGCCAGTTCTACTTCGCGTTCTCTGGAAAGGGGTGTGGAATCAGCGACATCGTCGAAATAAAGCCGCAGGTTATTCTCCTCTCCTTCAGGAAACCTGGCCTCAGGCTCCACCTGCTCAAGCCAGTCCTTTGTATACCGGTAGAATGTCTGGCCGCGTTCTGTGGTGTCCATTTTAGATAGCCAAGCGTTCAGCAAGCCGTCACAGTTGCACGACCTAAGATTGGCGTTAAGCCATCTGGTGCACTCGAGAAGCGACAGTTCAGTCAGGACATCCAGATCGCCACGGCGTGGATTGTCCGTCTGAATTTCTCTACTCAACGAGGTAACTCGTTCCAGCACATCAAGAGTGATATCAAGCTTGTTAGGCCGGCGACTGATAACGGCGATGGTCAAGAGTGCTCCGGATCGGAAAAAAACCACCACTGGAACTTTCACTCGCTTGTCGATCTCCCTGGTGAATTCGTCATATATACCTCGGGGATAGTCACCTCCCTTAAGTTCCACCGCGAAGAAAAGAATGCTTTGCTGCCGACCCTCTTCAATCGAAGAAGCCCGATCCCGTAGCGTTTTTGGATTCTCAGAAGCGATCTCATCGTTTGTCAGTTGAAAAACAATCCTCACAGACTGGACATGCTTGCGAAATGCCCGCTCATTCCTGGTGTTTGATTTCCGTGCCGGAAACTCGTCGATAAAGCCATCCACATCGCCGGAAAGATCCAGGGTACGGTCACTCCGATAGCCGAGGACTGCGAGCAGGTCCTTAGCTGCCTCAATCAAATCGTTGTTTGATGAAGCTTCCAGAGAGGCTTTGATTCTTCCTCGGATATCTGACATGCTCACGCCTCAGCAACAATCAGCCAAGTGATTAGCTCAAAGTCAGAGTTACTCGGTTTCGCAGATTTAATTGGGAGTCTGGATTCGCGTTGACCTTGAATACCAAGCTCTCTTATCTGCGTTGCCGTGTTCGCGCCACCGATTTCAGCAATGACCGCGTTCAACAGCTTGTCGTAACTTGCCATGTCTTTCCCGTTCTGTGTTTCTCGATCAAACTGATCGCACAAAGCTTGAATGGGTTCGGTCTTTCCTATGGCCACCGACTCGAACAACTCGAGCACTTGGCGCGCGTTGGCGCAACCGTACCTAATTTGTCCAGTGCTGCGAATGTACGCCAGATAGTATGGATGAATCGGACTCGCCATTTTTTCCCGTCTGTCTTTAGTTGCGTTGCGCCGCCGCAGGAAAAATATCACTCCCCGTGCCGGCGAATTGTCTTCGCCGTGGGTTACCGCATACGCACCGTTCGGCGTTGTTTCCAATTCAGTCCTATTTCGTTCAAGATAGCGTAATAACTGTGAGAAGAAATAATCCAGCGTGAAATCACTGATTACGACGCCATCCGTGACTTGGTCCAGATCGAGGACTTCCTCGCGTAGTTGCTGAAGTTGCCGGTCTCGAAAATTGAGCTCCCTCTGAACCCCGTCATATGTGTCTTCATCCAGGGGATCATCAGCCCCGCTTGCCGCCGCGTCGGCAAGCGCCATGCGTGCCTGCACCCGGCATTGCAGGCGCAGATAGACTTCCATATCGTCCGTAGGCCAGTAATTTATCATCCTTACCGCTTTGCTGCGGCTTCCAATCCTGTCGATGCGCCCGAAGCGCTGGATGATTCGAATCGGATTCCAGTGGATATCGTAGTTCAGGACGGTATCGCAATCCTGCAGGTTTTGACCTTCCGAGATGCAGTCGGTCGCAATCAGCAAGTCAATCTCACCGTTGATAGCGCCATTACGACCACGTGCCCTAGGCGAAAAATTGGTTAGAATGGCGTTGAAGTTGCGAGCGCCAAACTTCGCATGCGTCACGTCCCCCGCGACCATGGCCATATTCAAGCCTAATCCTTCCACTAAGCTACCTAAGTTTTCGTAGAGGTATTCCGCCGTATCCTTGAAGGTCGTAAAAATGAGAATTTTGCGATTCAACCTGCCGTCCTTGTCCGTCGTTGGACTATTCACCCTGTTTCGAATGTGCTCTTTGATTTTTCTCAGCTTTCCGTCCCGGTCGGGTGAGATCGTCCGGACTTTCTGCCATGCCGCGTCAAGTGTTTCCTTATCTGTTAGTAGATCAGCCCTCCAGCGTGGCAGGTCGAGTTCACGCAGATGATAGGGATTGCGTGCTCGATTAACGAGAAACTCCTCATCGTCATCATCATCGTCCGGAAGGATATCGGCTTGAGATGACACCGCAGCCCGGGTTTCCAGGAAACTGTCGATTTTTGCGACCAAATCGTCAATCTTCCTCACGGTCCGCCCAAGTGTTTCGGATAATGAATGCGCGGAGCTTTCCAATCGCTTGAGAAAGTTCGTCCGAATCATGCCAATGAGAAATCGCTCACGATCCTCCTGGTTGAATCTAAGGGTCCGTTTTTCATCCGCCAGTCGTCGTTTTGCCTCTTCACTGGTAACGTATCTGGAAGGCCTGTAGACAGAAAGGGCGAATTCTTCTATCTGTTCAGCGAGACCCTTATACGAGAGTCTACCAGTCAGGTCGGTACGCGGATGGTGGTTTTCGGGTTTTCGTTGTATTGGGAATTCACCAATTCGATCCATTTCGTCGGCGTAGAATGTCTCGATCTGGCGTCGCGACCGGGCAATCGAAATTCCGCCTAACAATCCGAAGAAATCTGCGCCTAGTTGTTCCAGCAGTTTTGATTTGTCCTTCTTCCCAGTCTGAGCAGTGGTGTTCTCCCATGACTTAAATTCCCTTTGGGCTTGCTTCAGCATCACATCAATATTGCCGATTCCCAAGCTCTCGCGAAATACATCCTGGCGTCCTTCCGTCATCAGGTAAATCTGATTACGAAGATCAATTAGTGATGTGTTAACAGGGGTCGCCGAAAGCATTAGCACCTTTGTCTGCGTACCCTCCTTTATCACCTCTTCCAGCAAACGGGAATAGCGACTGTGTCGTATATTGCCGTATTCATCTTTTCGAGGCGTTGAGTCATTCCTGAAATTATGAGACTCGTCGATAACAACCATATCAAAATTCCGCCAATTGAAGTTCGCCAGTTCGATTTGCCCGGATCTTCCGCTAATTCGGGTCAGATCTGTATGCGAGAGCAACGTATATCCGAAGCGGTCGTCGTCGAAGGGATTGTTCTCATGTGCGTTATAGGCCGGATACAAAGCCCAATTATCGTGCAGCTTTTTGGGACACAATACCAGCACACGTTCATTTCTCAGCTCAAAGTATTTGATAACGGCAAGCGCAGTATATGTCTTTCCCAAACCCACGCTATCAGCCAGAATGCAACCGTTGTGTCTAAGCAAGCGTGTAATGACGCTCTTTGCGCCGTCCTTCTGAAAGTTGTACAACGCATTCCAGATAGCCGTATCGTACAGGTGCGTGTCTTTAATGTTCTGATCTCTAGCTTCCCTCGCATCGATATCGTCCCGGAATAACTGATAAAGCGTCTTGAAATAGATCAGTTCCGGTGAATGGTCCTTGCCGATCCGGTTGAGAGCATCGAGAACATCCGTTTTTGCATTGCGGGTTAGTTTCGTGTCTGTCCACAGATCGTCAAACCACGCGCCCAATTCGGCACGAATTACCGAATCAGAGGCTGCGAGGTTGATTTCGACGTTTGCCCCCTCCTCGCAGCCAAGTCCCCTCTTGGTAAAGTTGGAACTCCCGACCACCGCCGCTCCTCCATCGGACGATTCAGTTAAATGCATCTTGCCGTGAAGAAAGTTGGATATTCCAATGGATCGAATACGGACACCCCTTCTTCGCACCCATTCCTCGCACCTTCGCGCCAGGTATTTCTGTTGGAGAACATGATGCGGCGAGAGGCCGTCCTCCGTCAGGTCGTAAGATTTCGGCTCTTTCTCTCCCGGGTCCAATTCACCCACGGATGCCGGATCGCCGAACAGAAAGCGGACATCTTTTAGGCCTCGAAGTTCGGATTCCAAAGCCTCATATCCGTAAATCGTGAAATATGCTGAAACGAGGCGGTACACGTCGGCATCGGACAGGTGCGTGCGCAGAAAATCGGCAACGCTGTGGCGCCGATTGTCAAGAATATGCTCGTACGCGGAGAATTCAGCTTTTTTCGTATCGGTCATCTACGCTCCAGAAAATCTGTAATCGCGGGCTTCACGCGAGGTATATTAGAATCTTACAGTAAGACGTCTACGCAAAATGCGTGCATGTTTATTGGTGCAGTTTGCTCACGTTCACGCGTTGTAATCCCCCCACCGCATCAGCCGTCGCCTGCCCTTCGACAGGCTCAGGGAACAGGCTCGGCTTCTGCGACTCCCCCTCAAGGGGGAGTGATTGCATTGTCAAACGGGCTCAGGCGTTCACTTCAGTCAATTAGGTTGCGGCTGAACAAAACGAAGCCGCGATAGGGCACTCAGCGATCTCGATTCCCAACATTACCCGAAAGGACCTCCCGATGAAAAAACAACCGTTCACGAGTTCGAAAGGCAACATCCCCAAATTCCCGTATTCGCAGGCCATCATATACGGCGACCTGATATTTATCTCCGCGCAGCCGCCGGTGGATCCGGAAACGGGGGACGTGGAGTCCGGCGACGTAAAGGCGCAGACCCGTCGTATCCTCGCCAACGTATCCGGCATCCTGGAAGACGTGGGCACTTCGCTGGACAACCTGCTCAAGGTCACCGTCTTCCTCAAAGACCGGTCGTTGTTTTCCGATTTCAACGACGCCTATGCCGGTTTCTTCCCGGAAAACCCGCCGGCGCGTTCACCGGTCTTCACCGACACCGGCGACTATCTCGTGACCATGGACTTTATCGCAGGCATGGATTGAGACCGGCGGCATAACGACCGGCCATCGGCTCAGGCTTCATCGTCCGACTTGTCCCGCCGTTTGAGCGCCAGGCGCGCGCCGAGGCGCAGCGTTTCGAGCATATTGGCTTCGTCCGCGACGCCCTGCCCCGCAATATCGAACGCCGTGCCGTGGTCCACGGACACCCGGACGATGGGCAGCCCCAGCGTCACGTTTACGGCGTCGTGAAATGCCACCAGCTTGACCGGCGCGTGGCCCTGGTCGTGGTACATGGCCACCACGCCATCGAAACCGCCGTTGTACGCCTTCAGAAAAACCGTATCCGCGGGCAGCGGCCCGGAAACCCGCATCCCCCCGGCATTCGCCTTCTGAACGGCCGGCCGGATCCGTTCAGCATCCTCCCGCCCCAGGACTCCCGCCTCTCCGGCGTGCGGATTCAGGCCGCACACGGCAATGCGGGGATCCGGCCTGTCCATGTCCCCCAGGGCGCCGTGCAGCAGTCTGATCGTGTCGAAGACGCGCGTTTCCGTCACCTGTACCGGTACACGGCACAGCGCCAAGTGACCCGTGACGTGGGCCACGTTCAGGCGTTCGGACGCCAGCATCAATCGGACGTCCGGAACGCCGAGGTGATCCGCCAGCAGTTCCGTATGACCCGCGTAGCTGAACCCGGCCCTGTTCATCGCCTCCTTGTTCAGAGGCGCCGTTACGATCCCGCCGATCCGCCCCGCCACGGCCATGTCCACGGCTTCAACCACCCATTTCACGGCTGCCCGGCCCGCCTCCGGACAGACCCGGCCCGTCTCAACCCGCGCGTGATCCAGGTCCACTGGCGCCCACAGATCGATCCGTCCGAAGCGGTATCGCCCCTGTTCGGGCGCGTCGACCGCCCGGATCTCGAGCGTGCGCGAAGAATGCGCGAGGTTTGCGGCGAGAACATCCGGGTCGCCGACCACCAGCGGCCTGCAGAACGCATAGACCTCCGGGTGACTCAACGCCTTAACGATCACCTCCGGGCCGATGCCGCAGACGTCCCCCATCGTGATCCCCAGCAACGGTCGCGGTGTCATTGTATCATCCTTCAGCGGCTCCGGGTCCCGACAACCGCACCCGGATTCAGCCCGCTGCGGCTGTTACCCTTTTTCGGGGCCCGAAGTCGCGTACACGTGCCGCGGCCGACCTCCGAAGGGTTCCCGGCCCAGGTACATCCGTGTGAAGCCGCGCTGCACGCAAAACCCGAACTCCTCGGCCAACGCCTTGCCGTCCGGATTGACAAGCGGCACGTCGAAGAAGACCGGTTCGCCGACCAACCGGTCCAGCGCCCAGCAGAACAGAGCCCTGCCCGCCTGCTCGCGGGCCGCCACGAGCGGTCCGATCTGAAACGCGTTGCTGCCAGGCCTGACCATCACGTATCCCTCGATTCCGCCCCCATCCCCGGAAAAAACGCCGGACAGGCCCCCTGAATCCCGATACAGATGCCTGAGCAGGTCATTCCGGCAGATGCCAAAGAGGGGGGTGTCGAAGGCAATTACGTCTGCCAGGTCCGCGCCGCGCATCGCCCGCACCGACGTCCACCGGCACGCCCGTCCGACCCCTTCCCGCCGCTCCAGCGCGTACTCGTCACGAAACCCGAGCGGCACGTACACGTTCCTCCCCAACGGCGTCGCGTCCAGTTTGATCGTGTCCACGCCACTGGCCTGGAGGTGCGCGATCCCGTGCCGCAACATCGCGGTACCGATTCCCTGACGCCGTCGCGCCGGCGGGACCAGCACCATCGCCACCCAGCCGCAGACCCCGCCGAACGTCACCGTCACAACCGTACCGGCGGGTTCGCTCCCGATCTCGGCCACGAAACAACCGTCGGGAGAAAGCGCGAGAAAACGCCGCCAGTCCTCCTCGACCTGGTTCCAGCCGGCCAACGTCTTGAACCGCATGCCGGTTGCAACGTCCGCCGCGGTCATCGTCCGGATGTGGAGGCTTTGCTCGATATTGGACACAGGCCCTCCGACGTTCTGCATCCGCCTGTGCCACGGGCGGCCGGCGGAACGTAACGAGCGAACCACGGGCTACTCACCCGTTGACACGGCAATCCATACACTCCATATTATCGCCACTTCAGTCCCCGCCCGCAACGGCCGGAGCGTCGAATTCCGGACCTGAACCGTCCATAGCGCCTGGATTCTCACAACCCCGCGCAGGAGCCCGGACCCCACTCCATGGCACAGATAGTCAGCCGCCGATCCGTCCTCATCGGCCTTGCGCTTACCATCGTCATCTGCCTCTTCGCGACTGACACCACCTACCGCCTGCGCGCCTCCCGCGTCTCCCTGGGCCACCTGCCCATGTCCCTCTGGCTTCCGTTCCTGCTCCTCTTCCTTGGCAACCGGATCCTGCAAATCCTCCGTCCCCGCTGGTCCCTGAACGCCGGGGAGCTCGGTCTCGTCCTCTGCATGGGATTCATCGGGGGCGCGTTCCCCACGAAGAATATCGCGGGCCGCCTGGTCGCCGTCCTCGCAACGCCGTATTACAAGGCCACGCCCGAAAACCGTTGGGGTGAGTACGTCACGGAACACCTGCGACCCTGGTCGGTCCCGGGCAACCGCGACGGCGCCATCACCCACCTGTGGGAAGGACTGCCCAAGGGTCAGCCCGTTCCGTGGGAAGTCTGGGCGGCGCCTCTCTTCTGGTGGTTCACGCTGCTGTTCGCACTCTTCTTCGCCTGCCTCTGCATCGCCGTGATGCTCCGCAAACAGTGGGTGGAACACGAACGAATCGTCTTTCCCCTGGCGCGGCTGCCGCTGATGATGATCTCCGATCCCGGGTCGGGCGCGATCCCGCTATTCAACAACCGGCGGTTCTGGGCGGGATTCGGGATCGGCATATTCGTTCTGGCGTGGAACGTGCTCCCCAGATTCTCGCACCGCGTCCCCTATATTCCGCTCGGCCCCACGTTTTCGAGCGCCCTCTCCCTCGGGCACGACTTCCCGCCGCTGCAAATCAAGTTCAACTTCGTCGTGGCCGCGTTCGGCTATCTCACGAACCTGGAGGTGCTTCTATCCGTCTGGCTCTTCCATGTGCTTTCGCTCCTCGAGATCGGCCTGACCAACCGGCTTGGCATCGCCGTGAGCAGCGAATATCACGGGGGCGTTCTTCTCCAGCAGGCGGGGGGATTCACAGCCCTTGTGTTTCTGGGCCTGTTCATTGCGCGAAAGCACATCGCCGGCGTGTTCCGCAGCCTCTGGCGGCGGCAGCCGGGAATGGACGACCGGGACGAACTGCTGTCCTATCGCGCCGCGGTGGTCGGCCTGTTCCTGTCCCTCGCCTACGCCGTGGCCTGGCTCCACGCGCTGGGTATTTCCATCCTGGCTGTAACCGTCCAACTGGGCCTGCTTCTGGTCTTTTTCCTCGGCCTGTCGAAAATCGTGGCCGAAACCGGCCTGGTCTACATCGAAACGCCGCAACGCACCCAAGCGCTGACGGCGGCCATACTGGGCACACAGGTACAGACCGCCGACCACGTAGGTATGGCCCTTTCGGCCAACGTCGTGGAGAGCCACAGGCAATACATCCTGCCTTCGCTGGTACATGTCGCCCGAATCCAGCACAGCTTCCGGTGGAGCCGATCCCGCGCCACCGCGGCGCTCTGCGCGGCCTTCGTCGTCGGTTTCGTCGCTTCTGTCGCCTACACCCTCAACCTGTGTTACAGCGCGACAGGCGCCGCGAATATCCGCCACGTTTACGTATTCGGCGGCTACGGCCTTCGCATGTTCAATCGCGTGGTCACGTGGGCCGGGGCTCCGCCCACCTTTACGGGTACGGAACTCGCATTCCTGGCGGCCGGCGTTCTGGGCACCCTGCTCCTGGGAATGCTCCGGCTTCGCTTTCCCTGGTGGCCGCTCCACCCTGTCGGCTTCACCGTCGGATATGCATTCCCCGTAAGGGTAACGGCATTCACAGTCTTTCTCGTGTGGGCCTTCAAGTCCCTTGTGCTCCGGTTCGGCGGCATCGCGCTCTACCGGAGTTTCCAGCCGTTCTTTGTGGGTCTGCTGATGGGCTACACCCTCGGCGTGGGCATCTCCACACTCACCGATGCCATCTGGTTCCCCGGTGACGGTAAAATGGTACACACATGGTGAAACGCGCGGGACCGCTTCACGGCTTGCGCGGCAGGGACCGCACCCCCTCATCTCCGAACATGAACGAAAGCAGGGCGAAGCGCTTGCCGGTCGTCACCTCCGTGACCTCGTGCAGGTGCGAACAGGAAAACACCACCGCACCGCCGGCGCCGGGTTTGTAGAGATGGGGGCCGAATTCCGGAAACCGCAGGTGCCCGCCCGAGTACCGTTCGTTCAGGTTCAGCGTGAGCGCAAACCGCCGGTGCGCGGTCGATGGGCTCAGGTTGTCCCGGTGCGCGTGAAAAAACCCGCCGGACGCGGCGTCGTAGCAAGCTATCTTGAACCCCTCAAACCGCGTGGCGCGGTACGCGAACGCCCGCTGCAACTCCGGAATCACCCTGCGGCCGATGGCGGACGAAAGCAACCTGACCAGCTTGTCATCCTCTACGGTATGGTCCCTGCGGCTCTTCTGTCCGGCGTCGATACGCGCTCCCCGTCCCGTACCCTTCGACTGCTCCACGCCGGTTTCCACGTTGCCTCTGTTTTCCCACACCCCCATCAGAAAATTGCAGATATCGGGATCCAGTACATTGGGAACCAGCAGTACGGGGGCCTGCGCGTCGACCACCCTGGGTTCGGTCTCGGCCCGCCTCGAATCCAGCACGTTTCTCACCTTGCGCGCCGCGTTGCGCGGGTCATCCAGCACGACCGACGCAAGCACGCGCAGATTCGGATCCAGCACGAATACGATGGATGCGGCTGGATCGCCGATCCGGTACGCGGAGCGGACCACGCCTTTCGCATCCACGAAAACCGGATGCGGAAACTGCGAATTTCGCGGCGGTTTGCAGGCCGAAACCGCAAGGACTTCCACGTCCCGTCGGTCCAGCGCGGCCGGGAAGCCCGCGAAGCGTTCATCCTCGCCAGGGGAAAAGATCAGGACCGCGGGGGCGCCGCCCGCCTTTGAATAGAACCGTGACAGGGTCCCGTCGGGCGCAAGCGGAAGCACGAAGTCCGTGGCCCGCTCGCCTCGTTCCAGTCCCTGTGTCGGCGTCTTCATGTCTCGGCTATCCGTTGCAATGGGGCAGGCAATTGATGAAACCGGTGTGTCCGGCGCCGCGTCCAACCCAGAACCGGGATCAACCGCCGGGAACTGCAAAAAGAGAGGGATTTCCGGCCTTTCGGATTCTCCGGGGGACAAAAGATACCCGCAGGGACGGGTACGTCAAAGCACAAATGACCCCAGCGGGTGCGGGCGGCGGCGCCGGCTGCGGCCTCCTTTGAAATCCCTTGCAACAATCCGCATAACACGCCTATAATGCGTCAGTTATTATGGGCACATCAGGCTTGACCCGGTCAGTCTTTCGGGGCTGCGCCCTGTCGTGAACGGACCATCGATGATTCCCGGACCACGCATCCTCTTTATCGCCCGGCGGTATCCGCCGTCGGTTGGCGGCATCCAGACCTACGCGGAGGAGCTCTACTCCAGACTTCGCCGGCGGTGCCCGGTGACGCTCATTGCTCTCGGCAGGGAGCCGCTCGTTCACCTGGCCTGGTTCATGCCCTACGCATTTTGCGCTGCCGTGTTTCACATACTCCGTCGCCGTCCCGACGTGATATTTTTTATGGACGGGGTTACGGCCGCCCTGGCGCCGTTTCTGCGCCCCTTTACGCCGGCGCGGTTTGCGGTGACCGTCCACGGCACGGAATTGACGTTCCGCCGCGCGGTTTTCAGCCACCTGATGCGGGCGGGCGCGCTGGCGTGCGACCGGACCGTTACAGTCAGCCGTACCACGGGTGCGCTTGCCGCCGGGATCGGCCTTCCGGCGGCCAGAACGCGCGTTATCTATCAGGGCATTCAAGTCGCCATCCCGACCGACGCCGAGCATCGGCGGCTCAAAGACCGCTTTGAAAGGGCGCACGGCCTGAGCCTGGAAGAACACCCCGTTCTCCTGAACTACGGGCGCCAGGTCCGGCGGAAGGGCGTGGTCGACTTCATCGAAAACGGCGTCTTCCTGATGCGGGAGGATATCCGCCTGATCATCAGCGGCAGCGGCCCCATGCAGGATGGGATCCGGGCCGCCATTAAATCCCGGAATCTGGGAAGCCGAGTCTTCGCTCCGGGCCGATTGGACGATGCGACGGTGGCGATGCTTCGCCGCGAGGCGCAACTCTTCCTGATGCCGAACATCCATCTTCGCCACGACGCGGAAGGGTTCGGCATTGCCCCGCTCGAGTGTCTGTATGCGGGGCTGCCCGTGGTCTATTTCAACGTGGACGCCCTGGGCGAAAGCCTGCGCGACGGCGGCTACGGTGTGCCGCCGGGCGATTATTCCGGCTTCGTCGATCGGATCCACCGGTACCTGGACCTCTCCCACGAAGACAAGGAACGGGAGCGCGCGCGCGTCCGGGCCTTTGTGCGGCGTGAGTATTCCTGGGAAAAGACCACGGCGGAATATCTGGATGTGTTTACCGGACATGCCTGAACACCGGGATCGGACCCGAAGCGACGGCATCCCGTCAATTCTTATTCTGAGCCTTCAATGAACAAAAGCCTGCTGACAAACCTCATATCGCTCGGGCTCATCGGCGCAGGTACGATCAGTCCGTTATATCGGGAACAGATCCTGACCGTCGGCCTGTTCGCGACATCGGGCGCGCTCACGAACTGGTTGGCCGTACACATGCTCTTCGAAAGAGTTCCCGGGCTGTACGGATCCGGTGTGGTGCCCGCGCGCTTCGGAGAATTCAAAGCCGGGATTCGAAAGCTCATCATGGAGCAGTTCTTCACGCGCGAGAAGGTGGAAGAGTTCCTCGCCATGGAATCCCCGCACGACACCGAGCCCTTCAACCCGGACCCGGTTGTCGACGCCGTTGATTACGATCGCATCTATGCCGGTTTCGTCGACGTCGTCCTCGCCTCGCCATTTGGCGGCATGCTCGGCATCGTGGGCGGCGCCAGAGCGCTTGAACCGCTGCGGGACCCCTTCAAGACCAAGATGAAGGAGGAACTCCGCGATATGCTGCTCTCCCGCACTTTCAGAGACGCCATCATCGACGGACTGCAAAGCGCTCACGCCGGCGAAGCCCTGGTGGCCAGGGCGGACACGATCGTGACCCGCCGGCTGGAGGAACTCACACCCGAAATGGTCAAGCGGATCGTTCAGGATATGATCCGCGAACACCTTGGCTGGCTTGTGGTCTGGGGCGGCGTTTTCGGCGGTTTCCTCGGACTCGCGGCCAGTTTCGTCCGGTAGGATCCCATGTTCGTGTACGACGGAAACTGCGGCTTCTGCGTACAATGGGTGGAACGCATTCGCGGCGCCGCCGGCGACGGGGTGGCGTTCGCGCCGTCGCAGGAGGTCGGCGGCCGGTTTCCACAGATCACTCCGGAGCAATTCGAAACCGCCGTCCAGTGGATCGGTCCGGACGGTGAAGTCTTCAGCGGCGCCGGAGCGGCATTGCGCGTGCTTGCGTTCACCGGGCCTGCGGGGAGGTTGTCTTGGTGGGCTTACCGGCGCCTGCCCCTGTTTGCCGCGTGCGCTGAAGCGTGTTACCGTCTGGTCGCCCGCAACCGGAAAACGGCGTCAACCGTCACCCGGTGGCTCTGGGGCCGGGACCTCAGCCGGCCCGGGTACCGAACGTCCGCCGACCTGTTCCTGCGCGCCCTGGCCGTGATCTACCTGATTGCCTTCCTGTCATTCTGGGTGCAGGCGCACGGCCTCATCGGCGCCCAGGGCATCCTCCCGATCGATGAATCCATTCGACTGGCCGCGGAAAAGGGCAACCCGCTGCGGTTCCCCACCCTTTTCTGGTTCGATCAGAGCGACGCCTTCATCCACGGCCTCTGCGGCGCGGGTACGCTGCTTGCAATCGTCGCAGCGCTCGTTCCCGTTTCCGCCCCGCTCTTCCTGCTGTTGTGGATCGGATACCTTTCCGTCGTCACGGGCGGCGGCCCCTTTCTGTCCTTTCAGTGGGATGTCCTTCTCCTGGAAGCCGGTCTGCTGGCCGTGTTTCTCGCGCCCTGGAAGCTCTCGCTGCGGCGGGACGCCCCCGAGCCCCCGCGACTCGTCGCGTGGCTCTATCGCTGGCTGCTGTTCCGGTTCATGTTCGCATCCGGCATCGTAAAGCTCACCAGCGGCGACGCGACCTGGCGCGACCTCAGCGCACTCACCTACCACTACCAGACACAGCCCCTTCCCAATCCGCTGGCGTGGTACGTGCACCATCTGCCGGAAAGCATCCACGTCGTTTCCGTAGCCGCGATGTTCACCGTCGAGCTGGCGGTTCCCTTCTTCATCTTCGCACCTCGACGCCTCCGGATTGCGGCCTGCGCGTTGCTTGCCGGCCTGCAGCTCGCTATCGCGCTCACGGGAAACTACACCTATTTCAACCTGCTCGCGGCGGCCCTCTGTCTCTGGCTGATCGACGACGCGTCGTGGCCGAAACGCCTGAGAGCGCCGCGTCCCGGCTCCAAACCGGGATCCCCGAGACTGCAGAGACTGGCGGCCGTTCCGCTTGCCGGTCTGATCGTGACCCTGAGCCTCGTGTATCTCTACAGCTTCAGCCTGCGAATGAGACCCCGCTGGCCTGAACCCCTGATCGCGCTCAACAGGGCCGTGGCCCCATTCAACATGGTGAACAACTACGGCCTCTTCCAGCTGATGACCACCCGAAGGCCGGAAATCGTCATCGAAGGCAGCCGGGACGGCAGGACCTGGATGCCCTACGAATTTCGGTACAAACCCGGCGCACCGGACAGACGCCCCCTGGTTGCAGCGCCGCACCAGCCCCGTCTGGACTGGCAGATGTGGTTCGCCGCGCTCGGCCATTACCGGCAGAGTCCGTGGTTCGTCCACTTCTGTCTGCGACTGCTCGAAGGATCGCCGCCAGTGACCGACCTGCTTGCCCGGAATCCCTTTCCCGACGGCCCGCCGCGTTACCTGCGGGCGCAGCTGTACGACTATCGCTTCACAACCCCGGACGAAAAGAGCCGGTCCGGAGACTGGTGGAAGCGCACGTTTCTCAGGGCGTATCTACCGAAGATTCAGCTGAAACAGCCGTGACGGCGCAAAGGGGGGTTTGGGTGGCGCCAATCCGATCGTTCAGTGCGCCAGCGCGTCTCTGACCACGTCCGCAATCCCGGGATAGAGACGCGGGGTTTCGAGATTGCACAACACGACGTGGCCGTCGACGTACCTGCCCGCGATCTCGAACTCCGCCCGTACCCGTTCGGGAGAACGCACCAGATACGGGTCCGAATAAAGGCCGATAAACGGTACGAACGTGTTGCGTTTCGGGACCTCGAGCCGCTTCATCTCCGCGGTCTCGAATGCCACCCGCTCCAGGCTCCAGTGCGGAGGATAGAACCAGGAAATCGTCTGCGTACAATAGTCCAGTCGCAGCCGGTTTCCGTAATATTCGTTGGGATAGAACGGCGGCCAGACGTGGTTGGTCACAATCGCGTTCGGTTTGATGGCCTTTGCGTGTTCGTACAGGACATCGGAAACCGCTAACAGGCTCTCTTCCGACATTCTCGCGAGCATTTCGGGTTCGTGCGCTCCGGGACGTTCCGCGGCCATCGACTTCCGGATGGCCGCGCATCGATCGCAGAAACACGCATAGTGGTTCCTGAAACCGAACCCGTCGAACGCAACGCCGTCCGCGAGTTCGAGCGCCCTGCTTACCCGCTCCTTCAGAAACGATCTTGAAGCCTCGTGCTCGAAGCAGAGCGTCGGGCCGTCCTGAACGATGGAGAACCACCGGTGCGACAGGAGCTGGAAATTGGCCGGCGTGCCCTCGTGCCCCGTGCGGGCGATTTCATCCTCGGCGGGCAGCAACCGTTGCAGACACTCCGGATGCGCGATTGCGAACGCGTCTGAAGGCCTGGCGTACACGATGGCGACGATCTTCACGTCCAATTCGGCGCCGCGTCGCACCATCGCCTCGGACGGATCCCGCACGATCAGGGTATCGAAGCCCAGCTCGCCCGCGAATTCCACGATCTCCCGCTGCTGCGTTTCGGTCTCCACCGGCAGATGCCAGTCCCACGCCGCCTTCATGACTTCACTCCCCGCCCTTTTCTTAGTCGCGCCTTCGTTGTATTTGTAGCGGCAACCCTGGTGGCTGCCAACATCATGGCGCTCGCACCGCGATTGACATCGCCGCGCCATATCGCTGACCGGTTCAAGCTGAATGCTGAGAGCTGGCAGCTGTTTCAGCTACAATTGATCGGCCGCTTTCCTGATTGCATCCGCCATCTTTCGAACCCGGTCCTGCGTATTGTCCGGATGCATCGGGATCAACACGGCACGGCTGAGTATGTCCAGGGAATCTCTGCACATATCCATCGAGTAGGTCACGTTCAGCTTGCGGTTCGCCGGAAAGTTGTACGGATTCATATCGGGGTGATGCGCGCCCTGCTTCCTCATGACCGGATCCCACCGGGTATAGACGTGCCGCCCGGTATCGATCGGCAGGAATCCTCGGGTACCATTCCCACTCAGACCATCTGCGAAAACCCTCGCCGATTTCTCGTTCGGAAAGATAAATCCCAGGTTGCTTCCACATTCGTACGAAAGACTGTTGTTGACGATGGAGGTCAGTCCGGCCGCCTCCCCGGCCTTCAGCAGATGGCGCTTATGTGCGCCCATCTTTTCCAGCATCCCGTCGAGGCGTCGCAACTGGGCATTCAGAATGGCGCCGGAAACCTCCGGCGCCCTGAAATTCATGCCCGCGAACTGCTCATCCTCCTTCTTCCGGTCCGGATTCCAATAGTACGAGCAGCAATCCGAGGCCACGGAGGCGCGACCGAAAACCGCTTTGTTGTTGGTGACGAATGCCCCGCCTTCGCCGCTGGATATATTCTTGTAGAAGTTGAAGCTGAAGGCGCCCGCGTGTCCGATCGAACCCAGCATCCGGCCCTCGTAGGCGCCGCCCACCGCCTGGCACGCGTCCTCCAGTACGAGCAGCTTATGCCTGCGCGCAATACGCATCAGCGCTTTCATATTGCAAGGCAGACTCCACATATGCACGGGAATGATCGCTTTGGTATGGCGCGTCAGGCGGCGCTCGACGCCATGGGGCGAAAGCGTGATGGATTCATCCACATCGGCCACGACAGGAATCGCCCCCGCCGCCAGCACGGCCAGCGCGGTGGCCATATAGGTACACGCAGGGACAATGACTTCAGCGCCGGGGCCCACCTTCAACCCCACCAGCGCGCAATACAACGCCGAAGTCCCGCTGGTGGTCATTCTGGCGTACTTCACGCCCAGATGCTTCGCCCAGCCGGCCTCGAACCGGTCGCATTCTCCCGTACGTCCGTACCGAAAGATGCCGCCATCGTCGAACAGCCGTTTGACGCGCCCCAGTTCCAGGTCGCCGATTCTGTACACGGTACCCCCTTTTGCCGTTTACACGCCGGTCTCGCTCGACGGGTTGAAATCTTGTGCCTTGGATTGCAGTTGCCTGAGGACGTACGCACGGGCAAGCAGCGTTAGCGGCACGGTCAGGAACAGACCCACCAGCAGGCAGAGCGCGCCACCCACATTGATCAGCACCGTGAGCAGACCGAAAAGAAACAGGCGCCATCTTGCGCCCCTGGTCGTTTCGGCGCTGCGGCGCAGGGCCGCCACCGCACCCGCGCCTTCATCTGCGATGTGATAGGCGTAGAATTGAAACAACACCATCAGAAAAATCCCCGGTACGACAATCAGAACCAGGCCGACCAGCACCGCCAACGTTGCGATGATCGTCGCGATAAAGTACGCCGGCGCCAGCGGATAGTGAATGAACAGATCGGACACGCGCACCCTTCGACCGTCGTGCAAACGCAGGGCCACGACGATCAGGCCCACGTCCATGACGATACCCGCGACAAGCGCGAGGATCCCGACAACAAACGCCCAGCCCTCTGAGTACGCGTTCACCTTGAAGACGATGCCGTTCAGGATCAGCGTGATCGCCAGGTACAGAAGCCCGAGCCAGAAAAAAAACGTGAGGTTGTCCAATGTTGTCCGCCAACCGTACCGCAGCGCGCCGGCAATGGAAAACCTATGTGCGTTCATAATCGGCTTCCGTTTCGCAGAAAAGAGAATCCCTGGACGGTTGAGTCCCCGTGTTCGACAGCATCCGCGCCTTGGTCCTGCACTCCTCGTATTCGCCCCCGGCACTGGAATCGTGGGTCACGCCGCTTCCCACGCCGAATTCCGCAACGCCTTTCTCCCGATCGACGGTCACTGTACGTATGGCGACGTTGAACTGCGCCTCGGGACCGGGAGATACGTACCCGATGCTGCCTGTATAGACGCCGCGCGGGGAGTCCTCCAATTCCGAGATGATTCCCATGGTCCGCACCTTCGGCGCGCCTGTGACGGACCCGCAGGGAAAGGCCGCCCGCAGGAGGTCCGGGACGCCCAGGCCGGAACGGAGACGAGATTGCACGGTAGACGTCATCTGCAGGACCGTTTCATACCGCTCCACGTCCCACAACACCGGTGTCCGGACGCTGCCGGTTTCGGATACCCGCCCCAGATCATTGCGCAGCATGTCCACAATCATCACGTTCTCCGCGCGGTCTTTCGGCGACCACTTCAAGTCGTCGAACAAAATCCGGTCCTCTTCCGGCCACCGGCCCCGACGCCGTGTCCCTTTCATTGGACGAGCCGTGAGTTGGCCTGATTTCAAGCGGAAGAACAGCTCGGGAGACGCAGACAGCACCTGAAACCGGCCGGAGTCCACGTAAGCCGAATACGCCGTCGGCTGCGACCGGCTCAGGTCTGAATAGAAGGCGGCGGCGTCCCCTTCAAAATCAGCCCGCATCCGGTAGGTGAAATTGACCTGATACGTATCGCCGGCGGCGATGTAGGCGCGAATCCCGGCCACCACGTCTTCGTACTCATCCCTGCCGATGGACGGGCGCCACGCCGAATGCGAATATGCGCGTCGGGAGCGGGAACGGCCACCCGCGGCCGGCATCCGCCGCTCAAACAACCCGAACCATACGAGGGGCATTGCGCCGGGCGGACGGGTCTTCAGCGCGGGATCCAAACCGGCGGCCGCCTCGTACGCGATGTATCCCGCGGCGTGCAGACCGCGGGATACGGCGCGTTCCACTTCCGTCAGCGCCGCGTACACGTCCGCCGTACAGCGGGCGACGACCTGATCGACGCATCCGGAAAACGTGTATGAAGCGCCATCCTGATCGGTACGATTGCATTCAAGCAGCACCGCAGGTTCATTCATATGCAACCCGACGCGTTTGACAGGGAGTAGACGATCAATTCTTCGCCCAGTTTCCGTACACGTCCACCTCCACGCCCTCCACCTTCGGCCGGACGCCCTTTACGATAAAGCCGGGCCGCCCCATGCCCTGCCCGCCCTCCTGTCGGTTGCGGGGGTCCCTGAATCCCAGCCGCACGAGGCGGCGCCAGTTGCCGCTGTGATTGACCGCCGACCCGTGAATGGTCCACAGGTAAAACAGGACCACGTCGCCGGCTTTTGCCGGGACCGATACGGCGTCCTGGAGCCGATACTGGTCCGTGGGAAGATGCGGGGCGGTGCCGGCGCCCGTAATATGCTGCAGCTTGCCCAGCCGGTGGGACCCCTTGAGGAACTTGATGCATCCGCTGGTCTCATCGGCGTCGTCCAGGTGCACCAGGCAATCCGCGTACCGCCCGTCTTCGTGCGGAAAGAACGGCAAGTCCTGGTGCATGGGAAACGGCGCCCCCTTGTCCGGCGGCTTCGCGTGCAGCGTGACATGGTGCAACTCAACGGCATCCGATCCCAGGAGATCGCCGACCGAGGCACCCAATTCCCGCTTCGTGATGGCGCGGGACCAGGCCGCCGAATAATGCTGCAACTCGTGGATGGCCACCAGCGTTGCCACCGCGTCCTCCTCTTCGTCCATATACTCTTTCCGCCAGGGCCCTTTCCACGCGGAGTCCCAGTTCGCGAACTCCGTCATGATGTAGTCCAGTTCATCGCCCATCTCACGGACTTCCCCTGGAGAGAACATGCCTTCGAGACGGATGTATCCATTTTCACGAAAAAAGGCGACCTGCGCTTCGCTCAGCGATTCCATAACAGGAAATCTCCCCTATGTTGTCGCGCGCCTCGTCTACCTGCCGCCGATGACAATGAGGAACGCGCTTTCTTCTACGGCCTTTACGGCGTGGCGGAGGTTTGCCGTGAAGGAAACTGCAGAACCGGATTCCAACGTCGCCTCCTCGGCTCCGGACGATATCCGGATTCGTCCACTCAGAAGAACCACCGTGGCGGGGCCCGGGGCCCTGTGTTCGTGCAGTACCGCGCCCTCCTTCATAACAGTAAGGACCACGGTCATCTCATCCCCTCGAACCAGGGAAAGCGCGTTCCGACCGGATTCAGCGAAGGCGTCTTCCACCATAAGCTGTTCGGCCATGGCGTGTAACGGAAAAGACTCGATCCACGTCTCGTTAACTTTCAAAGGTCGGTAGGGTCGCTCAAAAGCTCTAACCATTCCGTGAACTCCTCATTGAGGCCACAGGTATCAGGATCGGACTCTCATGGGTCCTCATCCCGGGATGAATGGCGGATCAGGACCCGGGTACCGGATTCTCGTGAAACCAGCCCTTCAGGCTCGGATACAGGTCGCGGTACCGGCGAAACCGCTTCTCGTAATCGGCCGCGCGCTTCGCTCCGCTCCGGACGGCTTCGCCCAGCTTTACCGAGCGTTCGCAGGCCGCTTCAAAGTCTGGAAACACGCCCACGCCCACGCCGGCGATCACGGCCGCGCCGAGCGCCGACGCGTCCTGCACCTCCAACACCCTGACCTCGCGCCCGAACACGTCGGCCTGGATCTGACGCCATAGCGCGGACCTCGCGCCGCCTTCGCCGATTCGCAGGTCCTCGATGGGCAGCCCGATGTCCTCGAAACACTCCAGAGAGCGCTTCAGATCGAACGCCACGCCCTCCATCAGCGAACGCACCAGGTGCGCTCTCGTATGGCGCAGCGTCAGACCCATCCAGCCGCCCCGGGCACGCGCGTCGGGGTGGGGCGTTGCCGATCCCTCCAGCCATGGAAGGAAGAAGAGCCCTTCGCTGCCGGCGGGGGCATCCTCCGCCTGCCGCGTCAGCGCGGCGACGTCTTCTCCCAACTGATCGCTCAACCATGCCAGACTCGCCCCGCATGTATACGAACACCCGAGCCAGAAATAGGCGCCGGGGACTGAGTGACACATCGGCCAGAGCCTGTTGAAAGCGGCGGGATCCAGACTCTCCGCGAACGCGAGCGCGTGCCCCGCCGTACCGATGCCCACGTTGACAACGCCTGGCCGGATGACGCCGCTGCCCACGGCGAGGCACGAAACGTCGCCGCCGCCCGCGCAGACGGGCGTTTTCGCGGCAAGTCCCATCTCCCGGGAGGCCCGCCCGGTCAGCGTCCCGATCTCCTCGGGAGACTCCGAAATGACGGGAAACAGGCTGCGGCGCACCTCCAAGGCGTCCAGAATCTCGCCGCTCCAATCCCTCGCCCGAAGGTCCGCGGCCGCGGTTACGGACGCGTCCGACACGTCCGTCCCGAACGTCCCCGTCATCCGGAACCGCACCCAGTCCTTCGGGATCAGCACGTACCGTGCGTCCCGGTAGACATCCGGCTCGTGAGCGCGCACCCACAACACCTTCGCCAGCGTGTTGATGGGATTCATCACCTGCAGGGCCCGGGTCCGCAGCAGATCGCCTGCGCGTGCGTTCGCCGCGTCGCATTCGGGCTGTGAGCGACGGTCGAGCCAGAGGATGGGCGCCCTGAGCGGGTTGCCGACGCCGTCCACGAACACGGCGCCGTTCATATGACCGGACAGCGACACGCTGCGTACTTCCGCCACAGACCGTCCCTGCTTCCGGAGTTCGACCGCCACCGCGCGGGTTGTTCTGCAGATCGCCTCCCACCAGTCATCCGCGTTCTGCTCCACCCAGCCGGGATGCGGCGTCCGCATGGCGTAACTTGCGCTGGCCGAAGCCAGTACGTCGCCGCCTTCATCCAGCACGATCGTCTTTGCGCCGGATGTCCCAATGTCAATTCCGATTACCAGTGGCATAGATCGGACCGTGCAATGCGCGCGACGTGCCTGCCGCGTTACGCGCCCGCGAGAAAACGCCGCGGGTTCTCTACCAGCAGGTCCCGGATCGCACCGTCGGATACCCCTTCTTCCCTCAGCCTGGGCACGAAACGGGTCAGCACGTAGTCCAGACCCGGACCGCCTCCGTAGCTTCGCCAGTAACTGGGGCGGCCCAGGTCGTTGCCCAGCAGAATACGATCGCCCAACCCGGCCTCAATCATCCGCTTGAGAACGGAAATGCGCAATTCATCGGGGCCGTACTTCACTTTGCCCGGGCAGTCGTAACCCAGGTAGGCGCCGATCTCCGCAATGCGCCGGTGCTCCCAGAAATCCGGATTCCTGTCCATGTGGCTCAGACATATCCGGCCCGGCGGTACACCCAGCGCGTCCAGGAGTGCCACCTGATCGTACCCCATCGTTCCGGCTTCCGTGTGCGTCATCACGGGCACGCCCGTCTCCGCGTGCACCTTCGCCGCGATGCGCATCAGCTTCCTGTCGGCCTCCTGAAACGTATTGTATCCGCTGCCACCCTTGACGACGCCGGCCTTGACGCCGGTGCCGTCGATCCCTGTCTGAATGTCCCGGATACAACTTCTGATCATGGTGTCTTCGTCCTGGTTCAGGATCGCGCGGTCGCAGAAATAGGGCTTGTTGTACCCCGTGATCACAATCACGTGCACGTCCGGCACCCGGTCCGCAATCCGTACGACCTGCCGAACGTTGCGGCCGAAGTCAATCGCCGACATTTCGACCAGCGTCCTGCCGCCCGCCCGCGCCCAGGAACGAAGCTCGTCGGCCGACCGGTCCACGTCATTCAACCTGAAATCTCCATCTTCCCTGAGCAGCCAGTCCGGAGCGTCGAAATAGAGGTGTTCGTGATAATCCACAACACCCAGGTCTCCGCCATCGACCTCCCCCCGAACCGTCATCACTGTGCCCATCTCGCACCCCTACTCGTGTTCCAGCCCGGAAAGGAATTCCGTCCACGCCCTCACGATGCGCGCCACACACCCGTGAAACCATCGTTCGCCCTTCTCCGCGGATGCGACCGTGGCATCGCCGAACACCCCCGACCGGGACAGACTGCCCAGGGGCAGCGTGGACATCTCGTACCCGGCCGACAGCGGCGGATACTCCCGCACGGCCAGGTCCATCCTGACGGATTCGGGCTTCAGGTAGAGCATCAGGGAGGTTTCAAACTCCTCCGCGTGAAAATTCATCGGCATCCACTGGGGCGACTCCGCGTCCGCCATCACTTCCGCCAGGCCCGGATAGAAGACGTTCAATACCTTCACATTCAGTTCGTCGACCAGCTCTCTGGCGGTGAACTTCAACGGAGCCGGATTCGCGCCATGTCCCGAAAGCGTCATCAGCGCCCGGCAGCCGCTGCGGTGCATGCTGCGCGCCAGGTCCTTCACCACGGACCTGAAGGTATCGAAGGAGAACGTAAGCGTCCCCGGATAATCGCGCCAACTCCAGGAGTACCCCACGCGCACCGCCGGCAGCACGAGACCCGAACTCTCTTTCGCGACGTCCAGGGCCAGCGCCTCCGCAAGCACCGTGTCCGTATTCTGCGGCAGATGGGGTCCGTGCTGCTCCGTTGCCCCAAGAGGCAGAATCGCGAACGGCGTGTCCCTCAGGAAGTCCCTGCACTCCGGCCACGTGGCCGTTGCCGCGTCCAGCCAATTCGACTCCGTCACGTCAAAATCTCCGGTACAGAAAAAACCCTGAAGGCGGTAAGAGGGTAGACGGTAGATGACATCCGTGCCCGTCTGGTTTCTCCTTTTGCCTCCGGCACGAAATGAAGCCGCACCAGGCAATCACGTCCTCTCCCCTCTTACGTCTAACGTCTCCCCGCCTTTAGGGCAGGGTTTTCTTCTACCGTCTACCCTCTCCCGTCTCACCAGTCTTGTCAAGCTTTATATAGACTCTCAGTTGGAATATCCGTGATCAGGGCGTGGCCGGGTGTATAGGAGACCGCGAGCGGCAGCCGGGCCTGCTGGGCCGCCAGGCTCGGCGTCACGCCGCATGCCCAGTAGAGGCGGTCGGTGCCCTCGGGGACCCGTATCGCATTGCCCGATATCGTCGTGTCGAGTTCCTTGATGCCCAGTTCCCGGCCGTTATTCCTGCCCAGCGGCGCCCCATGGCATTCCGGGAAGTGACTCGTGTACTCCCATACAGCGTCGCAACGGCCCGGGAGAAAGCTGCGCAGGGTCACCGCCATCTTGCTCCGGAACCTGCCCACCGGTTCGCAATCCAGGTCCGTCAGCTGAATACACGGCCCGAAGGCCGGTTCGTACCCCTTCTCCACCAGGAGCCCGTCGAAAGACACGCTGGAACCGATCAGAAACGTGACCATGCGCCCGGTAAAGAGGTCGACCACGTCACGCCGCTGCTCGACCACCTCGCCCTCCCGGATCACGTCATAGGAGCCCAGGTCCGTGCGGATATCGAGCCCGCTCGCGAATTCGGGACAATCGGTATCGCCAGCGGGCATCACGGCCAGCAAAGGACACGGTTTCGGGTTCGCCCTGCAGAATCCCTCGAACTCCTTAGCGTAGTCCCGGTCCATCATGACCACGTTCACGCAGAGGTACCCCGAAAGCGCGCGGGATGCCACGGTCTTCAGGGTATTCCTGCGGCACGCGAGGCGCACCTCCAGCGGAGATCGAAATATTACGGGTTCGGCCAACGCGCTTCCCCCTGTCAGTCCGTTGATAAAGTCCATCCGGGCTGCTATAGAAGCTGCTGATGCTGAAGCACGACCTTCCTGAACGCCGCCGCGAACTGATCGATGAACCCGTCCGCGGCCTGGATATGCCCCGGATAGGACAGCACCCGCCCGCGGATCGCTTCGGAAACCGGGAAATCTCCCTCGCGATAACGGGGCAGGGGCACATTTGCCGGCCCATCGTGACCCGCTCCCCAGAGACCGGGCAGATCCCTTGTATAGATGGACCTGAGATGTTCCATGTGCCCCACGCCGGGGCCGTTCAGCGGCGCGCCCTCGGCCCGCATGGCCTCCACGAAACGGGACGCGGGCAACCCGCCCAGCGGTTCCGGTTCGTAGATGAACTTGATCCCGCCGTAGAGCTCCACGCCCCGGGCTTTCCTGTAGTTGCAGACCGGCCGGATCCCCGGGAGCCCCTCGATTCTTCGGAACAGGGCCTCCCGGTTGGCTTCAAACCGGTCCAGGCGTTCGGGAAGGTGCTCGAGGGAGACCAGGCCGATTGCCATAGCCAGCGGATGCGGCCGCCATTTCCATCCGAGGAGCTGCGGATCCAATTCGCGGTAGACCGGGTTCGTGAGTTCCTGCACCGCGCCCGGCCGGTGGAGGTGGCAGTAGATCAACGCGCGCTCGTACAGCTCGCGGTCGTTCGTCGCCACGATGCCGGCCTCGCCGCCCGCGACCGGCTTGCCTCCGGGCGTGGCGCCCTGCATGCTGAAGCACGCGATATGCCCCAGGTTTCCGATCTTCACGCCGCCCCACTCGCTGCCGTGCGCGTGAGCCGCATCCTCCACGACCACCAGGTCATGGGCGTCCGCCAGGTCCAGCAGCCGGTCCATATCGCACACCCGACCGCAGGAATGGATCGGTGAAATCACACGGGTCCTGTCCGTGATGCGCCCCGCGACGTCGTCCGGATCCATCAGCAGCGTCTCCGGATCGATCTCGCAGAATACGGGCGTGGCGCCCATATGCAGCGCACCCGCGTAGCTGCCGATGTAACCGACGGATGGTGTGATGAATTCATCGCCGGCGCCCAGCCCCGCGGCGAAGAATCCGCTGGCCAGCGCTGTATGCCCGTGGCTGGTCGACAGCACGTACCTGCAACCGACGTATTCCGCGAAGCGTTCTTCGAATTCTCTTGGAACCCCCGATCCCGATCCGGAGAGATATCCTTCGTCGATCAGGGCGCACACCGCGGCTTTCTCTGCTTCAACAGGACGACGCCATTGCTCTCCACTTTCGGCCGTAATGGCCTTGTCTCCACCAAGAATTGCCAGTTCCCCGGCCATCCGAAATCTCCTCTGTCTCAGATTACGAACCCCGCGCCGAAGCTCGCTTCGGGCGGGGCCTGGTGTCCTGTCTCAACACTCACGCTCGGACGAAAGTTCCGTACGGCGACACCTCACGGCACGACGGCCGCCTCACCAAAGTTATCCCGGATCCAGTGTTTGAGGGGCACATCCGCATCGGTCGGCGACGTATACCCCATCCCCCCCGTGGCCGCGCCCAGCAACTGGCGCTGGATGGGGTCGCACCGGTCCATATAATGGTCGACCGTCATATTGTCCCTCGGCCGCAACCAGCGGTAACTGTAGCCGTAGAACAGCACTTTCCGCGTCACGTCCGAATGATTCCTCCCGGCCGCGTGCCAGAGGCGGCGATCGAAAAATACCGCCGTGCCCGCCGGCACCCGTACCGGCGTGGCGTCGGGCGGATCCGACGCACCGTCTTCAGGAAAGCTCAGGCGATTCCTCAAATGACTTCCCGGCACAATGTGGAAATTGCCCCGATTCGGTTCCGTCGTATCGGTCAGGAAATAGCCGACCTTGAGGGAGACCCGCGGTCTGGGCGCGGCATCCAGTTCGATGTTCAGGCGCCCGCTGTCCTGGTGCCAGCCCAGGCGCCATTCTCGCGTCCGTTCCTCTGCCGGCTCGGGCGGGGTGACAATCAGGTGTGAGTGGTACAGCTGAATATTCCAACCCAGGATACCCCATACCTTCGGAAACGTAACGGGCCAATCCAGTAATGCCATAAACTCATCGTCGGCGCCGACGAAATCCGTCATATTCATACGTGCGTGAGGACCCAGGCCGTTCTCGGCAAGATAGTTCTCGTACAACCCGTCGACAACCCGGCCCAACGCGGAGACCCGCTCCTGAGGAATTGCATCTTCAATGATCAGAAAGCCGTCTCGTTCGAACTTCGACTTCTCCTCGCGGGTC
The DNA here is from genome assembly GCA_965203805.1 of Candidatus Latescibacterota bacterium. Classification (GTDB taxonomy): domain Bacteria; phylum Latescibacterota; class UBA2968; order UBA2968; genus JAAXHE01. The sequence goes on from OZ241917.1 coordinate 1,397,115, forward strand.
AATCCATTCTCAAGACATGCGGCATCCATCGGTCTCCCTCCTGGAAGATTCGGATCACTTCTTTGCCGGCTGATCACCTCAATCCGGGGGCCCGCAGCCGTCAGAGCGTGGAACCCAACCCCACGGTTTCAGGGCTGTCAAGTCGATGCAGACCGTTCACGGGCTCGAAAATACCCGCCATGCGCGGCAGCCATTCGATGTTGGCGTCCGGCGTAAATTGAGGGGAGTTGATTTCCACACCGTTGACCATGGGCACGTGTGCCGCGAACAGCGCGGCGTGGATTGCCGCGAACCCGGGATTCGTCAGGTCCTGCAGCGCAAGTCGCATGCCGTTCTCGCGCGCCCACGCGGCAGCCACCAACGCGAAACTGTGGCCCTTGCAGGTCTTCAGGGCCAGTCCGCTCCACCCCTGACGTTTCGCTTCCTCGAGCAAACTCAAGCTCGTGAGACCCTCATCCAGAAACACCGGCTTCAGCCGTGTCACCGCCCGCCAGTCCTGGGGATGCAGCAGGATATCCCGGCCCGTGGGCTGTTCCAGGTACTTCAACGCACGGAAGGCCCCGGTATCCGCGGCCCCGAGGCGTTCCAGATAGTCCAGCACGCTCTGCGCGTCCGGATTGGCTTCGTTGCTGTCGACGGTCAGCGCCGGTTCGGTAACGCCATGCCCGCGCGCGGCCCGGTACACCTCAACGGTCCTGGCCGCGTCCGCGGCATTATCCCTCCCCGGTATTTTCAGCTTGAAACAGCGGTAGCCGCGTTTGCTGATGACCCGCTTCAGATCCGTCCCCAGGTCGTCGGAACTCCCCACGACCCACCACGCGGGCAACCGGGACCGGGGTGTCTGACACAGACGTTGAATCGCCGCGCACGCGCCGCCGCCGGAAAAGTAACCGTCGACGTCCGGAAACGGCGTGGCGCCGGCGTAGAAACCGAACGCGGACACGCCGGCCGCAATGCCGACAGCATCGTGGATGGCGGCGTCGAAGGGACTGGCGCACATCGCGCGCGCGAGGATCGGAGGCGACGGTTCGCTCGCGACAGCCTCGTGGAGCCGCATCCCGAGAACCAGCGGATGCGCGGGCTCGCCGCCGCAGCGCGCAAACAGTCCCCCGGCGAGACGTCTGCAGAAACCGCGCAGCGCTTCGTCCCGAAATTCGTGCGTCAACCCAGGGTGCGGCCAGGCCCAGACGTCGCTGAGATAGATGGCTCCCCTGCCCCGGGCTTCGCGCCCGGCCACGCGAACGGTGACGACGGCACGGGCTTCCGTGAGTTCCGTAATTGTACCGGAACTCAGATGGAGCGGGGTATTCAGCTTCCGGGGAATGAACGCGACGTCCGCGTCCACGACCTCAGTGTTAAAGTCCATACCAAGCGGGGGTGGCCCCGGTAACGTCCCTCATTCAAATTCCGACACAAGCACCGCCTCATCCCGCTCCGCGCTCTGCTTGGCCGCTTCGATGACGGCCATCGTATGCCGGACGGACCGGCCGCTGGCATCGGGGGTACCGCCCTCCAGACAGCAGTCGGCGAACTCGCGTATCTGATTCCCCATTCCACTGCTCGCGTCGTCGATCACCACTTCCTCGCCATTGAGCGACAGGCGCCCGTGGGTGAACATCATCGATCCCAGGCTGCCCATGATAAACTGGTCATGCTGCCCGGAGTGACAGACGACCGACTGCGACAGCACGCTCACCGCGCCATTGGCGTGGTTCATCACCGCGGTATAGGAATCCTTCTGTCCACGGTAGCGGTCCGTACTCTCGGATCCCTGAGCGAAGACCCTGACCACCGGCGAATCCATGTACCAGTGCAGAATGTCGTACTCATGCGGCCCGAAGCAATAAAGCACGCAGATGCCGCCGGCCTCCAGATCCAGGTACCAATGGGTGTCCTGTCCCGGAGCGGGCGCGGGATTGAAGTTGCCCAACCGGCGTCGGAGCAGGTGACCCACCTGACCGATCACGCCGTCGGCGATGAGCTGCTTGACTTTGAGGCTGACCGGATAGTAACGCATCACCTGGCCGACCATCAGGACGCGGTCCGCATTTTCACACGCCGCGATCATCCGGTCGCACTCGTCGAGCGTGAGCGCCATGGGCTTCTCCACGAGGACGTGTTTGCCGGCTTCCGCGGCTGCCACGACCTGCGCACCGTGCTGGTTATGCGGCGTGCACACGTGGACAGCCTCGACCTCAGGGTCGTCCAGCATGGCGTCCAGGTCGGTATAGGCCCTCGCGCCGAATTCGGCCGCGGCCGCCTCCGCCGGTTCCGCGTAAATGTCCATCACGGCCGCCGTTCTGATGTTTTCGGTCTCCGCGATGGCGCGCATATGCGACCGCGCGATACCTCCCGCGCCGACCATGCCTACGGATAACACGTCGCCCATTACGTATCTCCCCAATCGCTTGATCAGGATTCATTCGGTTTATGATTCAATCTCGATCAAAGTACCATCTTCTTTTCCGCCGGCTCCAGGTTGTCGTAATTCCAGAGCTGCCTGCCCGCAACGACCTTTTTCAGGTTGCCCGCGCCGCCGGGCGCTTCGAGGCCGTACAGCCCCAGTTTGCGGTCGAGCCAGGCGACCTCGAGGTCCGTCAGCTCCGCGCGCACGGCGTCCACGCCCAGCGAGGCGATCCGCCCGCCCACGTAGATCGTACCGTCGTACATGGAATCTCCGAGATTCTCGTCGGCGTCCCCAAGCACGATCATCCGACCGCGCTGCATCATGAATCCGGAGAGCATGCCGGTCCGGCCGGCCACCAGGATCGTCCCGCCCTTCATATTTATGCCCGTCCTGCCTCCGACGTCCCCCCTGCATACCAGGTCGCCGCCCCGCAGCGCCGCGCCGAAAGACGAACCCGCGTTCTTCTCCACAACCACGGTGCCCGCCATCATATTTTCCGCGCACGACCAGCCCACGCGTCCCCGGATCCTCACGTTCGGACCGTCAATAAGCCCCACGGCGAAGTATCCGAGCGACCCATCGAAATCCAGTTTCAGCCGATTCAGAATCCCCGAACCGAGCGAGTGCTTGGCGTTGGGGTTCCGCACCACGACGTGGCCGAAGCCCGCTTCCATCAGTTGCCGGATCTTCCGGTTCACTTCGCGGATCGACATCGGCGCCGCGTCGAACTCGGCACAACTGTCGAAGTCCACGCTAAGCGATCCGGGGTACACCAGCTCCGCACCCTCTTCAGCACGGAAGAACACCCGGTTCGTCCGATTTGCAAGCGGCTCGTCGTGCAGCCCCATCGCGTGGGACCGGTGTGTCCTATCGCCGCCCGCGTCTAATTTTGCCATACCCGCACTTCTCCGGCGTAGGGGTCCACGGTCTCGATTTCCTGGGGCAGGACGGTCCGGATCGCGACTTCCTCGGAGGCAAGCAGGGTTTCCCCCTCGCCTTCGTAGAGCACCATCGGCTTGGCCGCCATGGTGTCTTTGGCCATGCCCAGGCTGTCGGTTGTGGCGACCAGATAGGTAAACACCCCGTCCAGTTCCTGTACGGACCGCACCATCGCATCCTCCAGCGAAACCGAGCGATCGAGGCTGTCCGCGATATACACCGCGATCAGTTCCGAATCGCAGTCCGACACGAAGCGGTGCCCGCGGCGCTCGAGGTCGCGGCGCATGGACCAGTAATTGGTCAACTGTCCGTTATGTACGACCGAGATATCGCCGAACGGATACGCCCAGTAAGGATGCGCGGAACGGATGTCCACGTCGGACTCGGTGGCCATGCGGACGTGCCCGATGGCGTGGGTGCCCACGAACGAACCCATCCCGTACTGCCCGCACACCTCGTTGGCGTCGCCCAGGTCCTTGACGAGTTCCAGCGCGCTGCCGATCGACAGGATTTCCACGCCCTCAACGTCTTCGATGAAATCCGCGAAACGGCGCAGGTCCCCATCGAATCTGACGCGGTACAGGAACGCGTATTCCGTCGGCTGGTCTGCCGACAGGATTTCGCCCCCGAGCGAACCGATCCGATCATCCACCTCCGCCCTGCGACGCGCGATCTGATCCTGGATTTCGAACCCGGACCCCAGGTCTTCCTTCTCGGCCGCCTTGAAACGCATCGCCAGCACCCCCGCGGCCGGCTCGCCGTACACCGCAAACCCCGTGGAGTCCGGACCCCGGTGCTTCATCGCCTGAAGCATCCTGGTCATCTCGTTCCCGATGCGGCCTGTCTTGTTCCGGTGGATAATTCCCGCGATCCCGCACATACGCGCCTCGTTTCTGCCGAACTATGGCAGGCAATCCCAGTAGGTCTCCAGGTCCCAGTCGCTCACCGTTGCCAGAAACCGCTCCCACTCGTCGCGCTTGTAGTGCATGTACACGTCGTACATCTCGCCCGGAAGCGAAGACCGGATCACCTCGTCCCGCGCCAGTTCGTCCAGCGCATCGCCGAGCGTGGTGGGCAGCTTTGTGACCTCTTTGCCTTCTTCGATCGCCTCGTAGATATTGCGGTGCTCCGGTTCGCCGGGATCGATGTCCCGCCGGATCCCGTCGTCGAACGCTTTCAGCAGCGCGCCCGCCATCAGGTAGGGGTTCACCATCGCGTCCACGGCCCGGTATTCGAACCGCCCGGGGCCGGACACCCGGAGCCCGCACGTGCGGTTCTGATACCCCCAGTCGGAATAGACAGGCGCCCAGAATCCCGTCTCCCACAGTCGCCGGTAGGAGTTCACCGTGGAACACCCGATGGCCGTCAGCGCCGGCAGGTGTTCGATCACGCCGCCGATGCACCGCAGGCCGGTGGGCGCCGGCTCCCGTCTGCCGGGGAGGGGCATGAACAGATTCTCCCCGCCCTCCCGGTGTGTGAAGACGTCATCCATTCCGGGCAGTGATTCGTTTCCGAGCGGCTTCAGTACGCCCTCTCCGCCGCGCCACAGAGAAAGATTGTGGTGGCAACCCGACGCCGAGACGCCCATGAAGGGCTTGCACATGAAACACGCGATCAGGTCGTGCTCCCGGGCGACCTGCGCGCAGATCTGCCGGTACGTCGTGAGCCGGTCGCAGGTGGCCAGCGCGTCGTCGAACGTGAAATTCAACTCCAGCTGTCCCGGCGCGTCTTCGTGGTCTCCCTGAATCATGTCCAGCCCCATCGCCCGGCCGTATTCGATCACTTTCATGACCACCGGACGGAGGGACTCGAACTGATCGATGTGGTAGCAGTAGGGTTTGCTGAAACCGTCCGCGGGTTTGCCGTCGGGACCCTTTTGCAGCCACATCATCTCCGGTTCGGCGCCGTGGCGCATGCGCATTCCGTCGTGGTCCTGCGCGAATTGCGCGTGGATGCGCCGGAGGTTGCCCCTGCAGTCCGCGGTAAGATAACCGCCGGGATTTTCCAACTCGTCCCGGTTCCGGAAGAGCGTGCAGAAGACCCGCGCCAACCGCTTGTCCCACGGCAACTGCACGAAGGTCTCCGGATCCGGAATTCCCACGAGTTCCGACGCCTCGGGACCGTACCCGATATAATTGTCGTACCGGTCCATGAACAGGTTGGCCGTTGCGCCGTAGACGAGCTGGAATCCGCGTTCGGCGGTCCGCTCCCAGTGGTCTGCCGGGATACCCTTGCCCACCACCCGGCCCGTCACTGAAATAAACTGGTAGTAGATGTAGGTGATGCCAAGCGCGTCGATCTTTTCGCGCACCTCGCGCACCCGCTCGGCCCTCCCCTCTTTATGGACATAAGCGTCCAGTTCCGTTGCGGCCTGATTCGTCATAGACAACCCTTCCTATCTGAAATGGCGTTTCCTGTCCGCGGACGCCTACCGGGACTCCAGTGCCAAGACGGCGCTCCGGCCGACCGGGGCGATCCGGAGATCCGCCCCGGCCTCCAGGAGGATATCCCACAGATACGCCGCCAGAGACCGCGCCCCGAGGACCGAAAAGGCGGGCAAATCCGCAGCATCGCGACGAATGACCAGTTGGGTCGTCCTGGCGACGCTGGTCTGCTTCGCGGCGCCGTCCGGTAACGCGCCGTTCGCGAAGTCCAGACCGCACACCCGGCTCATCAGTGTTGAAGCGGACGTCCCCAGTACCCGGATTTCGGACCAGGCATGGGTCAGATTCGTCACCGTAACGAACCTGGCGGACGCCTGCTGCGTCAGTCCTCTGCGAACCGCGATGTCCCGACCGGGGGACGTGCTTACGAAGAAACAGTCGTCACGAAGCCGGTATACGCGTTCGGAATCCGCCGGCACCCGGCTTCCGATTGCCACCGGCTGCGATCCCCAGACCGATCCCGCTTCCTCTCCCTCGACCATGATCTTGCCGTTGGCCGTCTCATCCGCCAGCGCCACGCCCCGCCTGGCCGCGGACGTTTCCGCTTCCGGCGTGGAGTACACCTCCGGAATCCGCCAACCGAATGATTCCGCGAATTGCGCCCCGAGGTCCCGCGCCGTTTCGTGAAGCGGCGACAATTTCACCGGCGCCGACGATCGGTTCACGTCTGCAACCTTTCTCCGCCGGGGTCGTAGAAGGGCCCGTGGTGAACATACGCGTCTTCGAGCTCGCCATTTCTGCGAATCTGAAACGACGTTCCGGCTTTCGCGGCCACGTTCGCAGGCAGCCAGCACAGGCCGATGGTCTCCCCGAGCGCCGGACTGAAGCGGCACGACGTCAACCAGCCGATGATCTCCTGTCTGCCGTTCCCGTCCAGGCGCACCGCCTGCAGCCCTTCTTCCGGCACGAGGTCAGGCCGGGCCATCCTGAAGCCCACGAGCCGCTGCGCCGTCCCCCGTTCCGACATCCTGGTCAACATGGGCTTGCCCAGGAAGTCCCGCTTGTTCAATTTCACGGCCCATTCCATATTCGCGGAAAATGGATCGGTCAGCGCGTCCGTGTCCTGGCCGACGATGATATGCGCCTTCTCCAGGCGGAGCACACGCTGGGCCTCCACGCCGAACGGCGCGATGTCGAATTCCTTCCCGGCCGCCATCAGCGCCTCCCAAACGTGCATTCCGAAAGACGCCGGGCAGTGGATTTCGTAGGAAAGCTCGCCCGTAAACCCGATGCGCAGAACCCTGCAAAGCACCCCGGCGACGCGGGTCGACCGGACACGCATGTACGGAAACTTCGGATTGCCCAGGTCCCGGTCCGTGAGAAGCCCAAGCACCTCCCTCGACCTCGGTCCCGCCAGGTTGAACGCAGCGTAGGAATCGGTGAGGTTGACCGCGTGCACCCCGTCTCCCCAGCCCGACTGAGCCCACCATTGAATCCATTCGAACACCGTCGTCGCGCCCGTGGACGTGGTGCTCATATACCATTCGTCTTCCTGAATGCGGGCGCAAACGCCGTCGTCGATCACCACCCCTTCGTCGTTGCACATCACGCCGTACCGGACGCGGCCGACGCCCAGCTTACGCCACTGGTTGACGTACAGCCTTTCGAGCAATTCAGGCACGCCCGGCCCGGTCAACTGGATCTTGCCCAGCGTACTCACGTCCATCAGACCCACCCGCTCGCGCACGGCCTTCACTTCGGCGACGGGGTCCCCATAGTCTTCCGGGCGCAGCCAGAGGCCCGCCACCATCATCCTGGCGCCCCGCTCCAGATGCCACTGATGCGCGGGAGACACCTGAACGGGCTCCATGTTCTGGCCGGCCAGCGCGCCCAGCGTTACCGGCGCCACAGGCGGACGCGACGTGGTCTTTCCCGTCTCCTGCACCTGCGCGCCGTTCGCGCGGGCACAAAGATGCACCGTATTCATGGAGCACATCCTGCCCTGGCACGGACCCATGGAAATCGTGCTGTACCGTTTCAACAGCTCGAGACTGTCGTACCCTTCGACGATTGCCGTCTGCAAATCCACGTCGGTGACGTCTTCGCAATAGCAGAGAAACCTCTTTTTCCTGCCGGGTACCACCGTACGTGCAGACGTCCGCACCGGCTCACCGGCCTTGCGGGCATGCAGGTCGGCGATTTCGGACGCGGCGGGACCGTCCCCGAAGCCCAGGAAGGCGGCGGCGCACCTTCCCGCGATTCGCCCGTCTTCGATGGCGCAGGCGGCCGTGCCGGCGCCCGCGGCGCGGCCCGCCACGAACATGCCTTCAGGCGCCTCCGCCGCCCGCGATTCCGAACGTTGCTCATCGTAAACGGACTCGCCGCCCGCCATATGGAACAACGCGAGGTCCGGCGTCCAGCCCACGCTCACGACAACCAGGTCGCAAGGCACGTTTTGCGCCGCGGACCGGTCCGCCTCTCCCAGCGGACCGATCCGGGCGACCCTGGCTGCCTGAACGCGTTTCGACCCGACAGCCTCCAGAACGGTGTGCCGGAAATACGCGGGCACGCCGCGGGAAATCAGTTCGCCGGCGGCCGAATTCGGGGACGAGTGCCGTTCATCCACGACCGCGGCGATTTCAACGTTCGCCTCCGCCAGCTCCGCGGCCACGTCCCATCCATCGTCATTCGCCGTGACAACCAGGGCCCTCTCGCCCGGCTTCACGCCGTAGAGACGGACCAGCCGCTGCACAGCGCTTCCCAGCATCACTCCGGGGAGGTCATTGTGGTCGAACAGCAGCGGCGTCTCGATGGCGCCGGGCGCGACGACCACGGACTTCGCCCGTATCTTGAACAGTCGCGAACCCTTCACCGCGGCCAGCCAGTTGTCCTGGTACCAGCCCAGGACCGCCGTATCCGTGTAGACTTCAATGTCCGAACGGTTCGCCACCGACGACCGCAACGTCTCCAACCGGCCGGGTCGGGACGGCGAATAGCGCAGCCGACCGCCCAGAGACGGCTCGACGTCGAAAAGCGCGACGCCTGCGCCCTGTTCCGCCGCCGCAACGGCCGCGGCCATCCCCGACGGCCCGCCGCCGATCACCGCCACGTCGGCGTGCAGGTACTCTTTGTCGAACGCGCCGGGCCGCGACGCGAGGTCCACTTTGCCCAGCCCCGCCGCACGGCGCAACACGTGCTCGTACGACGGCCAGAGCGCGGCGGGCCGGATAAAGGTCTTGTAGTAGAAACCCACCGGCATCAGCGGCGCGGCCAACTGCGTGAGCGAAAGCAGGTCGCGGTCAAGCGACGGCTGCGCGTTCTGGGAACAAACGGCCATTCCCGTTTCGACGCGGCGCGTGCACGCCCGGACGTTCGGCTCGTCGCCAATCTGGACCAGACAGTTCGGACATTGGCCCGCGCAGCACAGCAGACCCCTGGGCCGGTGATACTTGAACGACCGGCTGAAGACCCGCACCCCGGAGGCGGCCAATGCCGATGCTATCGTGTCGCCCTCGTATCCGGCATAGTCCCGCCCGTCGAAGGTAAACGCCACGCGGGTCCCGCGATCGATCACCTCGCCGCTGCGCGGCGTCAGCCTGCGGGCATCCGTACCTGAACCGGCCTGAAGATGGGTCGTTTCAGTCGTCATCTGCGCCCTCGCGGGCCTCGTCTGCCTGCCAGACGTACGTCTTCAGGACTTCCTGCGTCTTCGTATGCCGTTCCGCCAGAAACCACAGGCCGCACCCCGCCTGGTGAAACCACCACGCTTTCTCCACGCCCAGCCTGTTGTCGCGCAGATAGAGATACGCGGCCAGTTCCGCGTCGCCGCAAGCGTCGGGGTCCGGAGGACGGGGATTGTATTCACCCCCGAAGCGGAACTCGCTGACGTTTCGTTCGCCGCAATTCGGACAGGATAGAATCAACATCAAACGCTCGGATTCCGGGTCCGCGCTGAAACCTGCATGACCGCAAGGCCGACCCTGTTCGCCACTTTGCCGTCAATGACCCACCGACGCCGCGCCCTTTTCGCCGACCAGGTCGAATTCCTCGAACCTGGACAGGCGGAACGGTCGAATCAGGTCCGGGGTGCGTTCGCTGGCGATCAGTTCGGCCATGGTGCGGCCGCAAATGGGGGATGCCTTGAACCCGTAGGTGCCCCAACCCACGTCCACGAGAAAGCCGTGCACCGGCGTAACGCCCATGATGGGACTGTAGTCGGGCGTCATATCGCACAGCCCCGCCCACTGGCGCAACACCCGCACCCTGCTCAGGAACGGAAACAGCTCCAGCATGTGTCCGGCGATGCTCTCCATAAACGCCAGCGAAGAATCCATCGAATAGGACGTATAGGGATCCACGCTCGCGCCCATCACCAGTTCGCCGCGGTCGGACTGGCTTACGTACACGTGCAGGCTTCCCGACACGATGACCACGTCCAGAAACGGCTTCAGGGGCTCGGTGACGCATGCCTGAAGCGGAAAGGTGGTCAGGGGCAGGCGAACGCCCGCCATGTCGGCGATGGTCGACCCCCATCCCGCCGTCGCGTTCAACACCGTACCGGTCTTGATGTATCCCCCCGTCGTTTCCACGCCGACCACGCGGTCGCCCTGCACGTCAATCCCGGTTACCGCGGTCTGCTGGTGGATGTGAACGCCTCGCCGGTCGGCCTGGTGGGCATAACCCCATACGACGGCGTCGTGACGGACGATGCCGCCGGGAGGATGGTACAGAGCGGCCAGAATCGGGTAGCGGGGATGATCGCTGACGTCGATGCCCGGGCACAGCCTCTCGATTTCATCGGGCCATATCAGCTCCGACACAACGCCCTGAAGCTTATTCACCTCCGCCCGCCGGCGCATGGTGCGCACCGCCCCGTCGGTATGCGCCAGCGTGAGGTGCCCGCGCTGGCTGAACATGACGTTGAAGTCCAGCTCCGTCGCCATCCGCTCGTACAGCCGCACGCTTTCATCGTAGAAGCGCACGCCTTCAGGGGTCAGGTAATTGCTGCGGATAATGGCGGTATTCCGCCCGCTCCCTCCGGAACCGATGTACCCCCGTTCAATGATGGCGACGTCCGTTATGCCGTGTTCCACGGCCAGATAGTAGGCGCAGGCCAGCCCGTGGGCGCCTCCGCCCACGATCACCACGTCGTAACGGTCCTTGACGGGACGCGGCCGCCACATCCTGGGCAAGAGCCCGTTCCCGTTCAGCGCCTGGCGGATCAGCTTGAATGACACGAAACCGTCCCTTATAACCCGGGCCTGTACCCGACGACGCGGGAGTCCACTTCTATTGCCAGCCGGGTCCGCCCCCGGCGACACGGTTCGTACCGACCAGCGGAAGATTGCAGATCATGGACGCTTCCGAAGTCAGCGCGCGCATGTCTTCCGGCTCCAGGTCGTGTACGTCGGCCTTGCCGCACGCCCGCGCCAGAATCTGAATTTCTGACGTCATGGCCTGCAGGAGGTTGGCCACGCGCTCGGCTGCTTCGTCCACGTGGAGCCTCGCCATCAGATCGGCGTCCTGCGTGGTTATGCCCACCGGACAGCGACCTGTATGGCAGTGATGACAGCGGTATGGCTCCGCGCCCAGCGCCCGATAGTCCTCCACGTGAATCGGTTTGTTGCAGTTCAATGCCATCAGTGCCGCCGTGCCGATGTATACCGCGTCGGCGCCCAGCGCCATGGCCTTGGCGGCGTCGACGCCGTTCCGGATGCCGCCCGCGATGATCAGCTGCACCTTTCCGTACATGCCGATATCTTCGAGCGCCGCCCGCGCCTCACATACCGCCGCCAGCGTGGGAATGCCCGTATGCTCCTGGCAGATTTCCGCGGACGCCCCGGTGCCGCCCTCCATGCCGTCCACCACGACCACGTCGGCCCCGGCCTTGGCCGCCAGGCGGACGTCGTCGAATACCCGCGTGGCGCCCATCTTGACGAAAATCGGGACCTGCCAGTCCGTGGCCTCACGCAACTCCTCAATCTTGATGATCATATCGTCCGGACCCAGGAAATCCGGGTGCCGCGCAGGACTCCGCTGGTCCACGCCGAGGGGCAGGTCCCGCTGCGACGCCACGTCGCCGAGCACCTTGGCGCCCAGCAGCAATCCCCCCGTGCCGGGCTTGGCGCCCTGTCCGATCGTGAGTTCGATCCCGTCGGCGACCCGGAGGTCGTGCACGTTGATCCCGTACCGGGACGGCAGGACCTCGTAGACCAGCACCTTGCTTTCCTCCCGCTCCGCCTTCAACATCCCGCCGTCGCCGGTCGTATTGGAGGACCCGACCATGTTGGCGCCGCGAGCCAGCGCCACCTTGGCGTTGTAGGACAGCGCGCCCCAACTCATGCCGGTGATCATGATGGGCGTATCCAGCACGATGGGTTTTTCCGCATAACGACCGCCGAGAACCGTTTCCGCCGAGCAGCGCTCCCGGTATCCTTCCAGCGGAATTCGCGTCAACGTGCAGGGAATGAAGGTCAGGTCGTCGAACGTGGGCCACCGCCGTTCCCGCAACGTACCGAACCCACGAATCCGGTACCGACCCAGTTCGGCCTTCACCTGGATGTCTTCGATGACGGCGGGCGTGAACGTACCGCTGGCCTGCGCCGGATGAAAGCTCCCGTTTTGGTCTTCCACCATTGTCGCCCTGTTCGGATTGAATGCGGATCGGTACGCCGCCGCCGGCATGCGCCGACGGATCTCGCCGTTCAGCCTTACAACGCTTCCCGCCAGACCGCGCGCTCGTCCTTGTCGAAATTCCAGAGCTTGCGCCCGGCCACCACTTTCTTGAACGACGTTACGTCCAGCCGCCTGTCCAGATGTTCCTGTACGGAAGCGCTCAGAAAGGCGAGATCGGCCTCGCCGGGCGTTTCGACCACCGCGTCATTGCCGAGTTCCGCGATCTCTCCCCCAACGAAACATTCGGTCTCGTACATCGAATCGGCGAAGGCGTCGCCGGTGTCGCCGCAAACAATAATGCGACCCCTCTGTCCCATGAAGCCGGCCATATACCCGCAATCCCCGCCGACGACGATCAGCCCGCCCTTCATTGCCACGCCCAGCCGCGCTGAGGCGTGACCCCGTACGACCACGGTCCCCCCGCGAACGGACGCCGCGGAACCGTTGCCCGCGTTGCCGTGGACGATGACCTTCCCGCTCATCATCGACTCCGCCAGACCCCATCCCGCGCTTCCCTTCACCTCGACGGTCGCCCCGTCTATCATGCCGCCGCAATAATATCCCACGCTACCCTCCAGCGTGAGATGGACCGGATCCAGGAGCGCCACGCCGAGGTTATGCCGCGCGCACGGGTCGAGGACACGCACCCTGCTTTCCCCCGCGGCAACGAACGCCCGGATCTCCCGGTTGATCTCCCGTGTCGTCTTTCCGTTGCAGGTCAGTTGTGCCATAGCCGCATGTCCTTCGCACGGGCTTCAACCACGTCGTAGGCGCCATCGAGGGCCGAACGGAACGCGATCTCTTCCGTGGCCACCGCCGCAAAATCGGCCGTTTCCGCAAAGAGCAACGGCTTGAACGCGTAGGGGTCCCGAACGAAGCCGACAGCGTCGGGTGTGGCCACCAGATAGCTGAACGAGCCGTCCAGTTCTACCAGAGAGGCGGCCATCGCCGCCTCCAGGTCCTTTCCGTCCGCAAGTTTCCGGTGCAGGTACATTCCGATAATTTCGGAGTCGTTCTCGGTATAGAACCTTGCGCCGTCCTGCTCGTAGATGCGCCGCAACTTGTGATAGTTGGTGATGTGCCCGTTGTGCACAACGGCAAGATCGGGATGTCCGTGGGCCCAGAACGGCTGTGAGTGGCTCAGATCGATTCGGGACTCGGTGGAAAGGCGGGTGTGGCCGATGCCGTGGGTCCCTTCGAAGCCGGATATCCCGTATGTCTCGTCCAGATTGCGCGGAGATCCGACCTGCTTTACAATTTCCAGCCGGCGCCCCATGCTCACCACCTCGACACCGTCGCCCGCGGCCTCGATGGCCTGCTCGAGTCGTCTGGCTTCGCCTCCGTACACGAGAGCAAGCCGCAGGTATTCCGCCGTGCGGGCGTGCTCTGACACGACACCGAATGCCTCCGCCCGCGAAACGACCCGCCGCGCCGTCGCCTCGTAATCTGCATCTTCCCCCAGACTCACGCGCAACACCAGACGCCCGTCCCGCCCCTCGCCATACAGTGCAACGCCTGCCGAGTCCGGCCCTCGGCAATCCAGCGCGTTCAGCATTTTCAAGACGGTCTGACCAAGCCCGCAGGCGTTCTCCTGACGGTTCCAGAATCCCACAATTCCGCACATTGTCTTTTCTCCGGAAATGCACAAAAAAATCCGTACCGACTTCGATGAAGCGGGTACGGATGATCGCACCGCACCGGATAAATGTCAAGCCAAACTTGGTTTGCGCCCCGTCCCCTATCGGGCGGCCCCGCAGCACCGCTTGAATTTTCTTCCGCTGCCGCAGGGACACGGCTCGTTACGGCCCGCGCTTCGGGCCCGGGAGGCCGCCCGTCGGGATTCCCTGGCCCGCACCCAATGCATCACGTTCGCCGCGGGCCGGCCGGCCGCGAGTTCTTTCGCCATCATTTGCATGTAGGGGTCCACGTGGCCGAAGAACATCTTGTACCCCGTGCAGAGGTAGTTCAGCCCTGCCTCCCCGTCGGGCGTGTGGATGAACCTCTGCTTGGGGCAGCCCCCGTTGCAGGCAAACTTGTAGTCGCAGGCCCTGCAGTACGCCGGCAGCGTATCCCGCTTGTCGGAACCGAATTTTTCCTGCAGGGGGCTGGACACCATTTCACGAATGCTCTTTTCGCGGACGTTGCCGAGATTGTACCGGGGATAAACGAAATGGTCGCAGGAATACAGATCTCCATTGTGTTCGATGATCAGCGCCCTGCCGCACTTTTCCGCGAAGATGCAGAGACTGGCGTCCTGGCCCATCCAGCTTCCCAGCGCGATATCGAACATCTGGACGAAATACCGGCCAACGTCCTTCCGGACCCATTCGTCGAAGACCGCGCAAAGGAACCGGCCGTACTGCGCCGAGCCCACCGACCACTTCGAAACCTGAGCCCGCCCGTCGAACTCCGGCGCCACAAGCTCCAGGAGATCGTCACCAGGCGAGTCCGCGATTCGCTCCACAATCGGGATGAACTGCATGTAGCGGCTCCCGATGGACTTGAGAAAGCGATACACTTCCACCGGATAATCCGCGTTATGGGCCTGCAGCACCGTGAGGGTATTGTACTCCACCCGGTGTTTCTTCAGGACGTCCAGACCCGCCATCACGCGGTCGAACGTGGGCTTTCCCCCTTTGTCCACTCGGTACCTGTCGTGCATCTCCCGCGGTCCGTCCACGGACAATCCCACCAGAAACCCGTGTTCAGCCAGAAACTCCCCCCACTCGTCGTCGAGCAGGATTCCGTTGGTCTGGAAGGCGTTCGTGATGGTCCTGCCATCGGCATACGTCTCCTGGAAGTCCACCGCCCGCCGGTAGAAATCCACGCCCATCAGCGTGGGTTCGCCGCCCTGCCAGGCGAAATGCACCTCCGGAACATCCTGCGCTTCGATGTAATGGCGGACGTACAACTCCAGCGTCTCGTCGTCCATTCGCCAGTTCCCGCCGGCGTCGGGATACAGCTTTTCCTTCTCCAGGTAGAAACAGTACTTGCAGTCGATATTGCAGACGGCGCCGGATGGCTTTGCCATCACGTGACAGGCCTCGGCGCCCTGGATGGTCGTCTCGTCGATTGCCATTTCGGTCATCCGGTTTGAAATGCCACGGCCTGCGCCCGGCATACGCTGCAGGAACCCGTCTACGCGTCGTCCAACGCGGCAGGATCGAACGACCTGACGTGCGCGTCGCCGCCGCTTGCAGTCCCCTTCCACGCGTAGGGGTCTTCTCCCGCCACCATAATGATGCCCCGGTAGTCTGCCCTCGCCATCCTTCCATCGTCCGGCGCGTGCCACGGCAGAAGCGAGTAAGCGTTCATGTAGTGATTCACCAGGACCCTCCGGAACCGGTCGGAGCGGTTCTTTCGCGAGCGGTGCAACAGGTAACCGTTAAAAAAAACCACGGCTCCCGCACGGCACGCCACCGGTATTTCACCCTGGTCATCGAAGCCGTAGGACTCCTGGGCGGAGTCGAACTCGTCCGGCCGCCCGTGCGAACGCTGGGGAAACAGATAGCCGGTCCGGTGGGACCCGGGAAGGACCCACATGCACCCATTCTCTACGGTCGCGTCGTCCAGCGCGTACCAGGCGCCGGTAAGGCTTCTGTCGCGCGTGGGGATGTACACCTCGTCCTGATGCCAGGCCTGGCCGGGAAACCCGGGCGGCTTGATGAACAGCATGGTCTGCATGCATTTGACGTCGGGCGCCACCAGCCGTGAAAGCGCCCTGGAAACCCCCCGATGCGCGAGGGCCCTCCGCATGAACGGGCTGATGTGGTGCGGCTGGTGGATGCACAGATATTGCGAAAGGGCCGCTTCGTCGGACATCACGTTGGGCACCGGCTTGAGACTCTCGCTTTTGTAAGCTCCGCGACAGAGCTTTACCGCATCACCACGAATAGACGCCACGTCCTCTTCGCTCAGCAGCCCTTCTACGACCAGATACCCCTGTTCCCGGTAGGACTCGACCTGTGCTATCGAAAGTTCCATCGCATATCCCCGCGTTTACGACGGTTTCCGCTGACGTAACTTACTGAAAAATAATCGCGGGTCGCCCGATTGTCAATGCCGGGCGTTACCGTCCGGGTTCAAACAACATCGTACCGGACATCACACTTTGGAAGACCGGGGTCTCTCCCCGAATTCCGACGCGGATATCACCCGATCGTACACCGCCTCCAGCCGGATGCCCAGCTTCCGCATGTCGTGGGCGTCTTCAGCGTGCGCCCGCCCCGCCCGGCCGATGTCGTCCCGCAGACGGCGGGACGTCAGCAGCGCATCCAGACCCTCCGCAAGTCCGTCCGCGTCCCGTTCCGGGAACAACAACGCGCACCGGCCGTCGGGCGCCACCGTCGGGATGTCTGCATGGAGCGAGGAGACGATCGGCAGCCCGGAAGCCATCGCTTCGATCAACGCCACCGGCGCCCCCCCTTCCGAGTCGCCATCCGAAGCGGTCACGCTGGGATACAACAGGACGGTTGCCCGTGCGAGTTCCTCCAGACAGGCCCCGTGGGGCAGCATGCCCAGCAGGGCGACGCGGTCACCGAGTCCGAGTCGGAAGATTTCCTTCTCCACCTCCGATCGCAGTTCGCCGTCGCCGATAATGCGCACCTTCAGGCCGGGATGCGACCCCAGGATTTTTCGGCACGCCCGGAGCCCGTATATGTGCCCCTTTTTCTCGCGGAAATTGGCATACATCAGCACCGCCGCCTGCTCCCTGGCCTCAGGCGGCGCCTGCGCGATCTTCTCGAGGTCGACGCCCAGGCGTTGAACGCGGACCTTATCGGGAGGACATCCGATGGAGACCAGCGATTCGCCCATATGCGGTCCCTCGACCAGGAAGAGTTCGCCCTCACGAAACAGCCGGCCAAACCGGCGCCTCCACAGCCGCCGGCGCGGCAGCGCGGACGCATCCATCCCGTAGAACGTGGTTACCATTGGCACCCGTGCGCTTCGCCGCGCCGCCAGGCAGAAATATCCCTCCTGTCCGAAATGGGCATGGACGATCCCGGCGCGTTCTTCCCTGAGGACATTGCCGTAGCCGGCGTACGTGCCCCGGAACTTGCGTATCACCCGGTAGACCGACCGGCGCAGCCGCGGCAGGTTTTCGCTCGAATGGAGCGTTGCAACCGGGAATTCGTCCTCGTTACGCCGGGCCTGTGTCAACACGACGGGCCGATATCGCGTGAGGCTGCGGATCTGATCGTAACACCAGACCATCGTCAAAGTGAGAAACGGATTCGCACAGTGCGCCACCGTCGGCTTCTCCGGCATTCACAATTCCTCTCGATCGTACGTCGACGCCCGATACGCGGCGCCTGGCGGATCGGCAGCCAGCGCGCGCTCCCGCCGTGACGAAACACTTGACACCCCGCACCGCATCGCATAATATCGCAAACGATCAACCCGCGCACAACGCGAAGAAGGCGATCCGGAAGGAGTCGCGATGCCCCAGACCTACCTCGCGTTCGATCTCGGCGCGTCCAGCGGACGGGCCGTTATCGGCCGCTTCGACGGAAAGGTCGTAGAACTCGAGGAAATCCACCGCTTCGCCAACGGCCCGGTCACCGTTGCGGGAGGGCTCTATTGGGATGCCCTTCGGCTCTATGAAGAAATGCTCGCCGGGCTTCGAAAATGCGTGCAGATCTCCGGACCGGAGCTCGCGGGCATCGGCATCGACACCTGGGGCGTGGATTTCGCGCTCCTGGACGGTGGCGACGAACTCCTGGGGAATCCCCGCTGCTACCGGGATCCACGGGTCCAGGGGATGTTGAAAAGGGCGATCAGCCGCGTCTCAAGAGCGGAAATCTTCGAGCAGACCGGCCTGCAGTTCCTGGAAATCAATACGCTCTATCAGCTGCTGTCGATGACGGAGAGGAATGCCCCGCACCTTCGAATGGCACGCACGTTCCTGATGATGCCGGACCTGTTCAATTTCTGGCTGACCGGCCGCAAGGTTTGCGAGTTTTCGAATGCCACCACCACCCAGTTCTACAATCCGAAATCGGGCGGATGGGCAACCGACCTGCTGGACCGTCTCGACATCCCCAAAGACATGCTTCCCGAGATCGTTCCGCCGGGAACGTCCCTGGGAGCGCTTCGCCCGGAGATTGCAGCGGATGCCGGCGTCCGGTCCGGCGACGTGATCGCCCCGGCGTGCCACGACACCGGATCCGCCGTGGCGGCCGTTCCCTTTTCGAGCGCCGATGCGGCCTACATCAGTTCCGGCACCTGGGCGCTGCTCGGTACGGAACTTCAGGTCCCGAACGTAACCCCGGAAGCCCTTCGATACAACTTTACCAACGAGGGCGGCGTGTGCGGAACGTTCCGGTTTTTAAAGAACGTCACCGGGCTGTGGATCGTCCAGGAATGCAGACGCATCCGGGAGAACCAGGGTCGCGCTTTCTCTTTCTCCGACCTCGTCCTGCTGGCGGAAGCAGCGCCCGCATTGACCTCGTTCATCGACCCCGACCACCCGGACTTTCTTGAGCCGGGAGATATGCCTGCGCGAATCCGCGCGTACTGCAAGCGGACGGGACAGACGGAACCCGCCACCGACGGCGCCGTCATCCGGTGCGCCCTGGAGAGCCTCGCCCTCAAGTGCCGATACGTCCTGGAGGATCTCGAGTCGGTCCTCAACCGGAAACTGCGCACGATCCACATCGTGGGCGGGGGTATCCGGAACACCCTCTTGAACCAGTTTACCGCCAATGCAGCCGGACGCCCGGTTCTCACGGGTCCGGCCGAGGCCACCGCGCTGGGAAACGTACTCGTGCAGGCATACGCACGGCGAGAAATCGATTCCCTCGCCGGTATCCGCGAAGTCGTTCGCAACTCCACGGAACTCGCGACCTTCGAGCCTGACGGCGGCGGCGCGTGGGAAGACGCGTACGCCCGTTTTCGTCGGCTGTTGAACGATCAGACCGGCCTCGACTGAGAAAGGCTGCGCCAGGCAATCAGAAGAGGCTGAGCTGATCCGCCTGCCTGACCCGCCGCTGCGCGGCCAGGCGTTCCCGCTTCAGGAGTCCCGTTGGAATATCCTCGAGGAACCGGGACGGCGCCGGGCGGGTCCGTTCGCCGAAACGCAACCTGCTCCGCGCGCAGAGCATCACGGCCTCGTCCTTTGCACGGGTCAGTCCCACGAACAGCAGCCGCCGCTCCTCCTCCGGGTCCGCGTCCGCGTGCGGAATCAGACCCTCCTCAACGCCGCAGATGAACACCACCGGATACTCCAGCCCCTTGGATGCATGCAGGGTAGACAACGTCACAGCCTCCGCCGGCGGCCGCGCAACCCCGCCGATACGTATGTAATCCGCGTCTGCGCCCAGCACAAGTGTATCGAGGAATCTCCGCATCGTTTCGAAGCTGACCGCCATTCGCGCCAGGCGGTCCAGATCGTCGTCCTCTTCCGACCCGGCCACTTCCTTCCAACGCCTGACCAGGACTTCGACGGATTCCGTTTTCGCCAGGGTTCTGAACGCCGCGGCTGCATCGCTCAGCGCCGAAACCTTCTCACTCACGGATGACGGCAGGTCGCTATCGACGATGCCATCATCGGTTCGGGGAATCCGATCGAGCGCTGCCTTTCCAGGATGAAAAACGGGGATCGCCAGCGCGCGCAGGAGACGTGAGCGTGCTCCGGGCCGGAACGCGTAGTTGAAGAACGCGAGTGCGTGCCGTACAGGCTCCGACGAGAGGAACCCCTTCTGACCAACCACACGGTACGGCAGTCCTTCTTCCACAAAGCATCGCTCAATCGCCTCCGCCTGGCGGCCGGTCCTGAACAACACGACAAAATCCGACAGACTGCGGTCGCCCCGTCCCGTTGCCGGATCCCGTCCACCTGCCTCACCGGCCTGCAGCATATCCGCGCCGCCCATCATCCGGCTGATCTCACGGACCACCGCAATCCCCTCCGCCGTCTCCCCTGGCACGGAAACCAGGCGGACGGCAACGCCCTCTCCGCGAACGGCTTCCAGCCGGCCCGCACTCCGGATCACTGAGGTTGCCGCATCGACAACCTGCCGCGTGGCACGGTACGTTCTCTTCAGAACAAACGTCCGTGCGGCCGGAAGATCCTCGCGCAGCCTGCGAAAATACGCGGGACTCGCGCCACGGAATCCGTAGATGGCCTGGTCCGGATCGCCGATGACGAACAGACCGGCGCCATTGCGGGAGAGCGCAGTCACCAGCCGGTACTGCACCGCATTCACGTCCTGGAACTCGTCCACGAGCACGTGCCCGAACCGATTTAGGACCCGGTCGGATGCTTCGTCGCCTTGCCGCAGCACCGCCAGAAACTCCAGCAGAATATCGTCGTAGTCCCAGACACCCAGCCTGTGCAACCGGCCCTGGTACGCCTGGTAGAGGCCGCGCAATTTCTCCGGCGCCTCCAACAGCGGATCGGTCTTCGCCAGTGAGATCGCCGACCGGGCATCCCGGACGGACAGGCCGATATCCGCATCGGCGATAATCTCCGCCACTACCTGCGCGGCCTCCGCCTCGTCGATCACCTGCCGCATCTCTCCGGGTCGGCAGGACTTCATCAGGTCCAGCGCCGCAGCGTGGAAAGTACCAAGCATCAGCCCGTTCAGCCCGTTGGCCCGGGGCAACAGCGCGCGAACACGTTCCCGCATTTCCGCGGCGGCCTTATTGGTAAACGTCACCGCCAGGATCGACGCCGGGTGCACACCCTCCTCCCCGATCAGCCTGGCGACACGATGGGTCAATACCCGTGTCTTGCCAGTGCCTGGACCCGCCTCTACGATCACCGGACCGGCGTCACAGATAACAGCCGCCCGCTGTACTTCGTCCAATCCGCCCGGGTCCGCGACGTCGCCTGTCTCTTGCGCTTCACCGTTCCCGCCAGCGGGCGCTTCGGCCTGCGGCGGCGTTTTGGATGGCGTCACCGGCGTCGGCGCTTCCGGTCCGGAGGGCAGATCGAACAGCGCGGGCTGGCGGCTCAGGCGAGCGCGGTCCTCGTCCGAGAACACCTGGATTCGCCCGTACACACCGTCGTAGCCGGCGGCAATTTTCACCTCCCCGGTCCGCATTCGCCGCACGCCTTCCGCCACGAGCGGTTCGCCGGCGACGGCAATCGCTTCGGGGGACGCATCCCGCAAAATGCCGAGTTCGGGCCCCATGTCCGCAAGCAGCCTTTCGTACACCCCCTGGACTCTCTTGCTGGTTGGCCCCACACCGAGCACGGAACCGATAATCTCCGGCAGCGGAATCAGATTCTCATACGGCGGCGCCACGGCCGGCCTGCCGCCCTCCTCCCGGTCCGCCAACTGCTCGACGCGGTGCAGTACGCCCACGGTCAACCGCTTGCCGCATTCCGGGCACACACAATCCGCCGCAAGCGACTGCCTCGGCTCCCAGCAGATTCCGCATTTCCGATGCCCGTCCAGGTGATACTTGCCTTCTTCGGGATAGAACTCGAGCGTCCCCAGGAACCGATCGGGATCTCTGGTTTTCAGCGCGTCGTACATGCCCCGGTACGACAATTCGGTATCGAAACAGGTGGCCTCCCGCGCCAGTTTCTGCGGGGAATGCGCGTCCGAATTGGAAACGATCGCATACCTGTCCAGCATCGACAGGCGCCAGTTCATCGGCGGATCCGACGAGAGCCCCGTCTCCACGGCGAAGATCGCCGGCAGCATGTCCTCGAAACACTCCTCGAGTGTGTCGAACCCGGAACTGGCGCCCAGCACCGCAAAATGGGGCGTCCAGATATGCGCCGGAATGAACAGCGCGTCGCCGGCCGCTTCCATGCAGATTTCCACGAGGTCCCGGCTGTCCAGGCCGAGGATAGGCCGCCCGTCCGATTTAAGGTTTCCGATGTCTCCCAGGCGGGCATTCAACCGCTCGACCGCCTCGAAACCGGGCATCAGTACGACGTGGTGCACCTTGCGGGTCCGGTCGTTCTTCTTGTAGATCACGCTGATCTCGGTAGACAGCACAAACCGAACCGTTCCCCGGCACCGTTCCGGGAGGTCATCGTCCACCGCAGCCTGCAGGGCCGGCTTTAGCCGGAACAGCCCCTCCTCCGCGGGCTCCAGGCGGTCCTTCAGCTCCTCGATCCATTCGGGATGGGTGAAATCGCCCGTTCCGACCACGTTCACGCCCTTGAGCGCGGACCACTTGTAGAGATTCTCCGGGTTCAGTTGACGGCTCGTCGCCCTGGAAAACCGGGAGTGCAGGTGTACGTCCGCCACAAATCGCATCGGGGTTCCTTTAGCCTACGTGATTTACAAACATGGACTTACATGGATGAACAGGATGAACAGGATAAAGACCAACGAAAAAGAAAATCACAAGATCTGAAAAATTCATAGACATAGCCCGACATGGATAGACAGGATGAACAGGATGAATACCAACGGCAACGGCAAGAGCCAGAAGACATGATAATTCACCAACACAAACTTACATGGATGGAAAGGATGGAAACGAAGAAGCACGAGAAAACGAGAAGACGAAAAAACGCGGGAAAACGAGTAACTGCAGTGAGTCGAATCACCATAGAACGCGCGTCGTCACTCCGCCCACTCTGAAACCCGACATTGTACTGGCCGTGCCCGACTCCGGTGGCGGTCGCCGACCTCAAATGTCGTACGAAGGCTTCACGTCCCTATCGTATTTGTCGCGACTGGCCGACACGCATTGAAAGACCTGGTAACCGTTGATTTCGACCCACATGTAGATCCTGTGGCAGATGTCGCAGACCCTCAGGACGTGGCCGCCGGGACGCTTCTCTTCGCGGTACATGATATCGTCATAGCCACCGAGAAGGCGTGCGATATCGTCCCTTGAACTTCGATCGAGGAGCAACCCGATAATCTCACGCGGAAGGTCGGCCGCGGCCTGGCGCAGACGGTTGGTGTCCACGTCCCACGGGGATTTGAGCCCCGATCCGCACGCGCACCAGCGGTCGCTCATATCCCAGTCCTTACGAAACCACCACTGGTCGAGGATACGTCTGCAAGACATGCAGAATTCGTACGAATCCGTGGGATCCATACCCTCATTTCGGATCAGATCGCCGATCCGGTCGCGCTCATTCTGCGGCAAGTCTCCGAGCTTTACGGTCGGCGTGTGACACCACCGGCATCGACGGGAACTCTTCCGTAGAAATATAACCAGCGCGATAAACCCGATGATCAGAAGCGCCGAGAAAACCAGATGCCCGGTTCCCATCTATATTACTCCTCAGCCGACCCCGCGGGTGCGCGGCGCCGTTCTTCCGCGTATATTCAGGTTTCAATCTGGCGGCGGTCCGATACCCCCTCGTATTTTTCACGCCCCGACGAAACACACTGAAAAACCTGAAAACCCTTGATCTCAACCCACATATATACCCTGTGGCAGATATCGCACACCCGAAGCGGATGCTCTTCCGGACTCCGCTCGAAGCGGTAATCCAGATCGTCATATCCGCGACGGAGATGCGCCATCTCGTCGGGGCTGTAGCGTTCTGAAAGCAATGTGATAACAGCCGGAGGCAGGTCCGCCACCGCCTGCCTGAGTTTCCTTGGATCGACATCCCACGGAATCGACAGTTCATAGCCGCAAGCGCACCACCTGTCGTGCACATCCCAGTCCGCCCCAAACCACCACTCGTCATAGATTCGCCGACAGGCCTCGCACAATTCGTACGAAACCTCGGGATCCATACCTTCTTCCCGGATGAGATCGCCGATCTGCGCACGCTCCGCGTCCGGTAAATCCCCGATTTTTCGTGTTGGCGAATGGCACCAGGCGCACAGGTGGGAGTCCCTCCGGAGAAACACCATCAACGCGATGACTCCCCCGATCAAAACTGCTGCGAAAATCAGATACCAGATTATCATTGCAATTGACCCTCGCCGAGCCCGGAGCCCGGCATCAACGCACTCCCCGGAAAACCGGTAGACATCATTCGCGCCCCGACATCAGTCCGGCCGATCGTATTTGGCCGTGTCGCCCGATACAACCTGGAATACCTGAAAGCCCTTGACTGGCAACCACATATAGATCCGGAAACAGCTTCTACAGACGAACAGGATATGGTCGTTGGACACGGACGAGTACAGACGTTCGTGCAGCCCTTCCTTCCCGTATTTTCGCTCAATATACGCCATGATTTCCGAGGGGATTCCACGCAGCGCGGATTTCAGCGCATCGGTATCGACGATCAAAGCGGGTCGCGACAGGTCGCAGCCACAGGCGCACTGGCGATCGATCAACTCCCAGTCCATGCGGTGCGGGCGATTGTCGCTGAACCAGCGCCAGTCGTAAACGCGCTTGCACTTCGGACAGACCTCGTACTTCTCCGGCTCCCCGGGCATTTCCTCTTCCTGAATCAGCCGCCGTACCTGTTCCGCTTCGTCACGCGGCAAACGTTCGATCGGCGCCGTCGATTTCATACACCATCTGCATCGACGTATCCGGTGCTTCGTCAGAAACACGACGACGATAACCGCAGCCATAACGCCTGCTGTAAAGATGGCGATTTCTTCGACGGCAACGTCCATGGAGACGTCCGCTCTGACGTAAACCTGGATCGGATGATTGCGACAGTTGAATTGTTGTGATTTCAGGCAGGTAATGTACTGTTCAGTATAGCGTTTCGCCGTTCGAAATACAAGCACCGAGACAATGGCGAAACCGGGACATTTCGCGTCATCGTCGACTCACCCAATAGGGGCCCTTGCAGCGCCGCGTAAGGTGGACGATAGACCGGGAACTCGGCGACCGTTGAGCCCAAATCAGATTGACCGGACGTTCGATTCCGCCTATATTGCTCACCCTACGTAATTTTACAACTATGTAGTCCATATTCGAGTGCTTTGATCGAAAACCCGAACGATCAAATGGTACCGTGATTCGCAGCGGATAATGGTCCGCATATTGCATCCGTATGACAATGATATCGGCGAGGGAGTCTTGATTTGAGCGTTGAAACCCCGATTCGTGAAGGACAGACCCTGACAGGACCACAGTTTGATGAACCGATGCATGTGGAAACGATCCGCACCAACGGCGTTGGCGTCTGGATTGCCGGGCTCGTCGGTCAGCGAACAGAAAGGTTCCGAAGGGTCACGTTAACGTCCGATGATATCGCCAATCTGACCATCGCCGACTCCTCGCTCTCGTACGAAGGTGACGGCAGACTACTGCGCATCGGTCTGCAGGCATACTCACTCGGCATTGCCTACGAGTTCGACCCCTATTTCGGACTATCTATCTCGCGTGTTGATCCACTTCCCCACCAACTCGAAGCCGTCTACGAACACCTTCTCAAGCTGCCAACGGTACGCTTCCTTCTCGCCGACGACGCGGGAGCGGGCAAAACCATCATGGCGGGACTGTTGATCCGGGAACTCAAACTCCGTGGACTGATCGAACGCATTCTCGTGGTGTGCCCCGCAAATCTCGCATTTCAATGGCAACGCGAATTGAACGAAAAATTCGACGAGAAATTCTTTGTACTCAAAGGCGGCGACCTACGTGACCAATTCGGCGTCAATCAATGGCTGGAACAAAACCAGATCATTACGTCGCTCGACCTCGCCAAACGCAGCGAAATCCTTCCTGGATTGGAGCAGGTTCGGTGGGACCTGGTAATTGTCGACGAAGCGCACCGCATGTCCGCGCGTGATGAGACTCACAAGAGCCAGCGGTACCGCCTTGGGGAAATGCTGCGGGACAGTGCAGACCACGTGTTGTTACTGACCGCCACGCCACATAAGGGAGATCCACAGAACTTTACCCTGTTCTTGCAGCTACTCGATCGCGACGCATACGCCGATGTCAGTTCCATCCGCGAGGCAATGAATCAAAGGCGCGCGCCGTTCTACCTGCGCCGTACCAAAGAAGCCATGGTCTACTTTCCCGAGCGTCAGGAAAATGGCACGTGGACCGCAAAACCTGTGTTCACCAGACGAATCCCACGCACCGCGGATTTCGCAATCGATGGTCCCGAGTTTGAACTTATCGGACAATTACCCGATTCG
The DNA here is from genome assembly GCA_965203805.1 of Candidatus Latescibacterota bacterium. Lineage (GTDB taxonomy): Bacteria > Latescibacterota > UBA2968 > UBA2968 > JAAXHE01. The sequence goes on from OZ241917.1 coordinate 1,423,511, forward strand.
TTAAACGACAATGCACTCGAGCCGCAGCCCACGGCGACGACCCGCGGGCGCGCGCAGTCGGATTCTTAATGGCCTTGTACCAGCGCCGACTCGCCTCAAGCACGTACGCTGTACGGCGATCCCTTGAGAATCGGGCGACACGCCTGGAGAAGGGCCTCAAGGAAGCACAGGTCCTGGTACAGAAAGCGCCACCCAACATCCCCGATCCGGAAGACCTTGAGGAACTGGAGGACGCTGAACGCGAGCGACTTGAACGAATTCTCGAGGCAATAACATTGGCCGGAAACGCTGAGCAGGTACGCGAAGAAATTGCGGAACTCAGGAAGCTTGCGGAAGAAGCAAAGGAGGTCGAAGGCTCCAATGATGAAGCAAAATTAAACACGCTACAGAAGATCATGCAGGAACAAGGGTTTTTCGAACAGCGGGACCAGCGACTGCTGATTTTTACCGAGTTCAAGGACACACTCGACTATCTGATGCAACGCTTAAAGGACTGGGGCTTCAGCGTCGGCTGCATCCATGGCGGGATGAAACCAGGTTCTCGAGACGAACCCGGAAGCCGGCTCCATACCGAACAACAGTTCCGCGAAGGCAACATTCAGGTTCTCGTCGCCACTGAAGCTGCCGGAGAAGGGATCAACCTGCAGTGTTGCCACATCCTGTTTAACTACGATATCCCATGGAACCCAAACCGACTCGAACAGCGCATGGGCCGCATCCACCGATACGGTCAACGGCGAGACTGCCTGATCTTCAACTTCGTCGCCACCAACACAATTGAAGGGCGGGTGTTACAACGACTCTTGGAGAAGCTGCAGGAGATCCGCGAAGCCCTTGATGACGACGCGGTATTCAACGTTGTGGGCGAAGTGTTGCCGTCCTCTCGGGTCGAGCGGGTACTGCGGGAATTTTACGCCGGCAAACTCGGCGAGGAAGACTTTGAAGACCGGCTCTTGAAGGACGTCGACGAAGGGAAGTTTCGGTCTATTTGCCAGACGGCGCTGGAAGGTCTGGCCTCCAGGAGGCTGAATCTGGACATGCTGATTGAGCGTCGGGCACGTGCGCAAGAGCGTCGTGTCGTTCCAGAAACAATTGCACGCTTTATCACGGAGTGCGCCCGAGATGCGAGTCTTAACCTGAAGCCGGTAACTCGCCTAACACATACCTATGAACCTGGTCGAACGCCGACCGTATTGAAGCGGTACGAAACAGATTCGGACTGGAAACTGCCCGAATTGGCGGTCCGGTATCCTCGGTTGTCCACCGACCGTGACGCGGCCGAAGAACACAACCTTGAGTGGGTGACTCCCGGACACCCTCTGTTTGAAGCCCTGCGCCGACACAGTCTGGACCTCAGTCAGGCCGCTTTTGCTAACGGCGCATGCTTCCATTCTCTCACACATGACGCCCCGGCGCGTTTCGACTTTTACCGTGCGCGGGTGGTGGACGGTCTCGGAAGAGTTATCCACGAACGGCTGTTCACCGTTGAGATATCGAGTGAAGGCGCCCCGAGCCTAAGCGGTCCTGACGCCCTTGGTGACTTGATTCCGACAAAGAACCCGGATAAATTGCCGGAGGTGGCCTCGCTTACGGAAGAGACAGCCTGGCTGAACGAGCACGCGCTGCTTCCCTTCATTGAGGAAGTTCGCACGGAGCGGCTGGCCGAGATGGATCGAATTGCCGAGCACGTAGAACTTTCCTTGACGGAAGTACTTCAGCGGATCGATGAAGAAATAGGCCGCGCCGCTGAAGAAGTCGAGAATGACGTGACCGGCGCCGAAGGTCGCCTGGCACAGGCCGAAGCCCGACATGGCGAGGTCCTTACGCGACGCGAGCGCAGACGTGAGGAACTTGAACAACAACGCGCGGTAACACTTCAGGCCGTCGAGCGGTTGGCAAGCGCACTCGTCCTCCCTCATCCCGAGAACGAGACCCTGGACGTCCGGCGGCTGCGCCCCCATCCTGAAACTGAAATGACCGCCATGCGGGTGGTTATGGAACACGAAACCGCACAGGGACGCCAAGTGTACGACGTCCATAAGAAAAACCTCGGTTACGACGTCACTAGCCTTGATCTGCGATCAGGCGAATTGCGACTGATCGAAGTAAAGGGATTGGCTCGCGACTCAGGTAGCATCCTCCTCACACCGAACGAACGCCGCGTCGCCGAAGATCGTCCTGATTGCTTTTGGCTCTACGTCGTCACCAACTGCGCGAACGAGCCAGAACTTCAAGAACCGATCAAAGATCCCGCGCGGTATCCGTGGCAGAAAGTGACCAAAGTGGCACACTACTATTTAAGCGTGAATGCTCTCAAATAGCCGATTGAATTCACAGAAGCGATCTTGTCGCGTCTCGATATGAGAAAGCACTGTTAGCGTGAACGCCCACGATCTATACAATGCGGGCACTGTCGACGGAATTATCCCGGAAGGCGATGCCGCGCGCCAAGCAGTTGATTCTCTTCGAGGATATGCGTATCAGGTCCTGGCGGCGACGCTCGCGTGGCTCGATATCGACGAAGATTGTCAACTGTTTCTGGAAGTCGCAGAAGACTACGCGACCATTGCGAAACATACGCTTGATGCTGTTCAGGTCAAATACACGAAGGGATCGGGATCGGTCACGCTGAATAGCGAAGATATCCGCAATGCAGTTGTCACGTTTATCGATCTCTTCGAACGAAATCCTGATATTCAGGTTGAACTCCGTTATTTTACCACATCGGAAATAGGAAAAGAGCAAGCAATTGCTGACCGCCCGGCCGGGATGGCCGGGCTGAAGTATTGGTGTAAAGTCGCCTCTGGTGCGGACCTTAAGCCCCTCCGCTCAATATTAGAGAGCGAGAAGTTCCCGGAATCCGTAAGGGATTTCGCCAGGGCTCGCTGTGACACTGCGCTTCGCCGTGATCTCATTAAGAGAATAAGATGGGATTGCGGTAAGCCGGACTTTTCGACTCTTCGCCACAGACTGGAAGAACGTCTAATTGTCGTAGGCCGCGACCGATTCAAACTTCCGGCTGCAGTAGCGCGAGGGCTTGCCGATCTTCTGCTCTATCAGGTACTTAAAAAAAGCATCGCGGAGACATCCCAAGATCGCGTTCTCACGCGCGGAGCCCTTTACTCCGAGATCGATGCCGCCACCCAGATCTCAGTGTCGCAGTGGTCTTTTGACGCTCTTGTGAGATCTGCCACGCGCAGCATGGCGGGAATGCTTAAAGGAGACTCGGGCCTAAGCAATCCAATTTCCATTTCAGATACAGAATGGCTTATAGACGGTACCACGCTTCCCGCGCCCCAAGGCATGGTACCACGCGCTGCGCTCGAGTCCGCCGTGGCCGATGCCCTCAGAAATTTCGGCGCGGGCGTGATTGTGGGTAGCAGCGGGCTTGGGAAGTCGAACCTGTCAAGGGCTGCCGCAGTCGCGCATCCCGGCACCTTCCATATGGTGGGATTTAGAGACATAGGAGCGAACGAAACAAGCCGAATTCTCGAAATGGTTCTTGCCCGATTCGGGGGGCTGCAGTCGTCAGTTCTGATCCTGGACGACCTTAACCAAATCGACGACACATATGTTAAATTGTCGCTGGCGCGTGTCATTGAAGGTTCGCGACGGAACAACCGCGTCGTGCTCGTAACATGTGACCGGCGCCCTTCTTCGACTACGTTGGCCAAAATTGGCCTCAATCAAGGTTGCGTCGTCGAATGTCCGTACTTTTCCGAGAAGGAGGTTTGTTCGCTCGTCATAAAAAATGGAGGTGATCCGAAAAGATGGGGCAAACTCGCCTATATCGCCGGAGCCGCCGGCCATCCGCAACTTACTCACGCTTTCGTAATTGGAATGGCGACGAGAAGATGGCCAGCTAGTGAGTTTAGAGACCTCATTAATCGTGGCATGTCTACCGAAGAGATCGATGCCACTCGCCTCGAAGTTCGACGGAGTTTGGTTTCTCGGCTTCCTGAGGAAACACGGAACCTTCTGTATCGGCTTAGCCTTACGATCGGACGCTTCAATCGGTCTACGGCGTTGGCCATAGGTGAGATACGCCCACAACTGTCCCGAGCTGGGGAATCTATCGACCAGCTCGTCGGACCGTGGATAGAACCCGTCGGACAAGATTTATTCCGCGTTTCCCCGCTTGCAAGTAGCATTGGGCGTGAGATGTTGTCTCCTGACGTCCAACAACGCATCCATGAAATCCTCGCAGTCCAGATGCTCAGAAAACGCACGATCGATGCACGCGACGCCGACACAATATTGGCACATGCGATATTAGGCAAGTCACCGCAAAGCTTATTTTCGATCGCTCAAGGTGTGCTGTCGGCTGATCCTCTCAACGTCGAGATGCTTTCGGAACAGTTCTTACTCTTGCGCTTCGCCCGAGCCGACGTGCCAATCTTGGCGGATGATCCCTTTGTCTCTGGAATTGTTCGGCTCGCGCAATTCAAGCTTGCGGCGGCTACCGGTAAATCAGCCGAGATCGCAGAAATCGCGACAACGTTTTACAACGAAATTCGGTGCATGCCAGCTGGCGAACTGAAGTCCGCCCTTGAAGCAATGGGGGTCTTCGTCGTGCTCGGTACGATGGGAGTCGCGAACCATATTGACAACTGGGTCACCCTATTACTTGAATTTAAGACTTCAGGAATAAACAATGCTTTTTTTCAGGACAGGATTGCCGGTGCCATGTCCGATCTGGATGGATTGAATTACGTTGACGCGCTTTTTGACCTCGGAAGTGCTGGTCTCACTTCAATAGGTAAACTTGAACAAATCATCAACGAACTCGACAAACTGAATGAGAGCGACCGAGCGCTGTTGTTGACGCAGACAGACGAAACGTCCTCCGATTATTCAGTGTTAATCAACGGCACTTGGGCTGCACAGACAAACCGCGCGGATTTTGACGCGTGCGACGCCGCAGTTCGTTACCAGCGGATGGCGAAAATGACGCGGAGTTGGGGTATCCGCACGTTCTCACTCCAATGTTCGGTTGCCCAAGCGGTGATCCTTGACGAGCATGAGAACAAGAAAGATCGTGCTGTGGAAGTTCTCAACGAGACAGCTACGGCCCTGGGCGACGACCCAATCCTTCGTAGCGCTTTAGCGAATATTCACTCGCGCCATCATGAAAATCAGGCCGCCTTCGAAATCTATCGTAGTTTGGCGGATCATGTTGGCGGAACCGATCCAGCTGAGCGTGCGTTCTTGCTGCGTAAGGCGGCTATGAGCGCTGCAAAATGCGACGAATGGTCGCTAGCGGCAACCTGGTTTCTTGACGCGCAGAGTGCTGCTGAATTAGCCGAAGGCGATACAATGGACGCGTTCGCGATCGGCTTGGGGGCCGACTCGGCGGTGGCCGCTCTTAAGGCTGGAAATGTAGTCCAGGCGTTTAAGCGCCTTGCGGACTCGTTACAGGCCTTAGCTGACGTTGACCCAGAAGCGACATTGCAAGCGACATACTGCCACCTTGTTATTCGCCAAACCGTACTTTGGGCACAATTCCAAATCGAGGGAAGCAAAGCCCTGATTGGCGGAGAGCGTATAGGAATGGAGCCGGGTTCCTGCAGCAATCCAAGTCCCTCGCCCGCAATCCGGGAACAGCCACTTGCACATATTGATGTCGCCTGGTATATGTTGGCTAAGGCGGAGGCCACCGCCGACATCGACGCAGGAATCTCAGCGACGCTTGTCGATCGCTTGGCGCAGGGTCCCATCCCAGCAATGGAAGTAGACCTGCGGACGAAAGCAATACAAGCGCACATCAATAGGCTCGATGCCAAGAGGTTTACGGCTCATTTCATGCCCTACGTTGAATCGGCCGTATACTTGTCAAAGGAAACCCGTCGATTTCGGCCGACGTTCGATCCGTTGGCGCCGGAAAGAGGACTGATACCCGCGCTGGACGAAAATCAGCCGTTTGACTCTGCGGCTGAAGAGGCGGCTAATGATGCCATCATTGCCTATGGCATCATTTCTTCAATGAAAGAACAACCTGACGCCATGAAGGAGCTTGAAAACGCCTTAGAATGCCGATTCACCGGCCAGTTTCCCGGTAAACAGTTATTCGCATATTGGCACAAGAAGACTGGGGCTCTTTCGCAACTTGATCAAACTGTGGTAACGATCGCGAAAACGCATCTTCGTAACGAGCACGTGGAACCCTATTTTTTTTGGATGACCGGGCTACGTTTCTTTGAGAGGATCAACCAATCTATGTTCAAGGATCTCCTTACACCCCGGCTCGCCGCCTGGCAGAGGGCTGGTTGGAAGCGAATAATAGCTGTAGAGTCGTTTCGCCTTACAAGACCTAGACATACTGTGCCCCCTATTGAGAAAATTCTGGCGATACCGGTCGATGATCGGCGCTTTGTCGCAAGGCTTCTTCTTGCAACCTCCGAGGCCGTCGACTCTCCCTCTCCCCTGGGGTCGGCGTACCGTCGTAGCCTTAAGGCTATGGCAAGGAATGAAGAATCGCACAAGGAATGAGCTAAGTTGGCCGTACGCGATATTCTTTCCGTCCCGGAGCAATGGCAAATCGACAGCCATCGATTCGGGATCGGTCGATCAGATTATCTGTGTATCAGGTTGCGGTAGATTTCTTTGAAACCATCCTTCTCTGTGTGGAGGAACGCGAACCTTGATCCCTAGCGAATGTAAACGCCTCGCTGAGGTCGACTTCCCGATCGAGGAGGTTTCGCGACACGCGGCAAAAGAGAAGTCCATTCGACATGGCCACCCCTCGACCCTTCACTTGTGGTGGGCGCGACGACCGTTGGCCTCGTCAAGGGCCGTTTTGATGGCGTTGCTTTTGCCGGACCCTTGTGATGAATACTGTCCCGAGGAGTTTAAGAAAAAAGCTCGTGAGAGCCTTCTTTGTCTTAATGGACGACCACAAGGTTGGACGACTGCCATCCGATCAGATGAAGGATTGAGCCGCATCATTTTAAAGTTCATCGCCGACTTTGCCGATTGGAAGAACGCGGCGAATAGCGATTACTTGAAGACAGGCAGGGCGCTGGTGAAGGCGGCACACGGCGAGGAGCCACCGCTGGTGGTTGACCCTTTTGCAGGCGGGGGCTCAATTCCGTTGGAGGCGTTGCGGCTGGGTTGCGAGGCGTTCGCGAGCGATCTGAATCCGGTGGCGTGCCTGATCCTCAAAGTGATGCTGGAGGACATCCCACGCCACGGACGGGGGCTAGCTGACGAGTTGCGTCGCGTCGGCAGAGATATAAAGCACGATGCTGAACTCGAGTTCGCGGATCTGTACCCCAGAGACCCAGATGGTGCAACGCCGATTGCCTATTTGTGGGCGCGCACGGTGCGTTGCGAAGCGCCCAAATGCGGCGCAGAGATTCCGCTGATGCGTTCGTTCTGGCTGTGCAAGAAGGCCAAGCGCAAACGGGCATTGCGGCATCGAGTGGAACGGAGCGAAGTTGGGCCGGCGCGCGTCGAATTCGAGATCTTTGAACCGGACTCGGACGACGAAGTCCGAAGCGGGACAGTGACCCGCGCCAAAGCCACCTGCCTTTGCTGCGGTGCGGTGCTGCCGCCGGAGCGAGTGCGGGCGCAACTTGCGGCTGAGCGGGGCGGGGCGGATGTGATTTTTGACGCAGAGGGACGACGGACAGGTGGGGCGCGGATGACGGCAGTGGTGACGATCAAGTCTGGGGAGGCCGGGCGGCACTATCGGCTGCCGACAAACGCGGATTACGCGGCGGCGCGAAGGGCTCATGAGCGTGTATCGCAGTATTTGATCGAATGGGAGAAGGAAGGGAAGCACGGACCTCGTCCGGTGCCGGATGAGCCGACACCTGCTGGAGGCGGATCGGGTGCGGGTCGTGCATTCAGCTTGCAACGCTACGGTATGATGCAGTGGGGCGACTTGTTTACGGCGCGGCAGAAGGCTGCTTTGGTGGGGTTAGGGACGCTACTCTCCACTGAATGCTCAAGAAACTATGAATTGGCCAAATCATTACTCGTGGGTCGGATGGCGGACTTCCTTGTTTCCTTAGCACGATGGAAACCAGATGCAGAGTGCCCTGTTCAGGCTCTTGCTCGACAAGCGGTGCCAATGGTTTGGGATTTTGTTGAAGCTAACCCGTGGAGTGGTGCCACGGGTTCAATTGAAAGCCAAGCCAAACGAATGGCAGATTCTGTTGAATCGGTATGTATTCCGTTCGAGGATACTGGACAAATTGAGCACATAGACGCTACCGCCCACCCACTCCCTGACCAGACCGCAGGAGTCTGGTTTACCGACCCACCCTATTACGACGCCATACCCTATTCCGATCTCTCCGACTTTTTTTTCGTATGGCTCAAGCGGACGCTGCCAGATCACCCGTTGCTACGCGATCCGTTCGATCCACACAACCCACTCTCGCCTAAGACGGCCGAGGCCGTACAGGACGAAACCAAGCAAGCCGACGGCCTACCCAAAAACCGCGAGTGGTTTGAGGAAACAATGGCGAAAGCCTTCGCCGAGGGTCGCCGCGCGCTAAGCGAGGATGGCGTTGGCTCGGTGGTCTTCGCTCACAAAACCACCGAGGGCTGGGAGGCGTTGCTCTCCGGTATGATTCGAGGAGGTTGGACCATCACCGGCTCTTGGCCGATTGCAACCGAAATGGCGTCGCGCCTGCGAGCCCGCGAGTCCGCCGCTCTCGCCACCAGCATCCACCTTATCTGCCGCACCCGTCCCGATGATGCCGGCATCGGCGACTGGGGTGACGTCCTACGAGAATTGCCCGTTCGCGTCGCGGAATGGATGCAGCGCTTACAGCGCGACGGCATTCGTGGTGCTGATCTGGTGTTCGCCTGCATCGGTCCTGCGTTGGAGATATTCAGCCGCTTTCGTAAAGTTGAGACCGCCGAGGGTAAGACAGTCGCCCTGGCCGAGTACCTCGAGCGGGTATGGGAAGTGGTCGGTCGTGCCGCGTTGCAACAGGTACTCGGGGCTGCCCAGGCCGGCGCGCTCGAAGAGGACGCACGCCTGACAGCGCTCTTTCTTTGGACTTTACAGACCACTGAAGTGCGTTCAGACGACGGGAAACCGGAGCAGCCAGAGGAGGAAGGGGCCATTACAGCTACCGCAAAGGGCTTAAGCCTACCCTTTGACGTCGTGAGGCGATTTGCCCAGCCCATGGGCATCAACCTCGATACCTGGACTGACCGCATTATCGGCCAGGAAAAAGGCGTTGTACGCCTGCTGCCGGTGTCAGAGCGCGCAGGAAGTCTCTTTGGTGCGGAAGGGACAACTATGGTCGCTGAACGTATCGAACGCGATCCACATTGGGATGTTCAACAGAAACTCTTTGCGAATTTGGACGGGCCTGCGCCATCACTCGTTCGCGAACCTAGGATAGGATACGGCGAATCGGCTGACGACGAATCCGATCGGGCGCCTGGCGACACCACGCTCGACCGCGTACACGCCGCGATGCTATTTCAGTCGAGCGGACACGCCAACGCATTGAGGGAATTGATTGGCGCAGAACAGGATCGCGGCCCAGACTTCCTTCGACTTGCGAATGCGTTGTCGGCGCTGTATCCAAGAGGCAGCAACGAGAAACGCCTGCTGGACGCTATGCTGCTGGCAGTTCCAAGGTAGTGGACAAAATCCCACTGTCGGACGTAATACAACCGAAGCCCCGCGAACACCAGCGGTCACTCTGACTGATTGACCTGAACGAAACGGGTCGACAGTAGCGCCTGCGCCGTCACCCCGCACGCGTTCATCGACAAAGATGCGCTGAACGTTCTCCCATTTCCTGAACCGTAAAACGACCTTACGCGAAAAGTATCGGCTTCACCGAGGCAATCGTGATCCGGCGAGTTACGATAACGAACTTCAAGCGTTTCCGAAACCAGGCCTTTGAACTGGCGGACTCAGTCGTACTGGCCGGACCGAACAATGCAGGTAAGTCCACGTTACTCCAGGCGATTACAATGTGGAAGTTCGGTCTGGACCGCTGGATTTCTCAGCGCGTGGGAGGCAGGGCCGTTACCAGGTCCGGCATTGCGATACCGCGAGCCGATATTACTGCTGTCCCGCTCCGTGAAATGAATTTGCTCTGGGAAGATCGCCGGGTCACCGGGCCGCGCGGGATGTCGGGCAGCCGGCGGCTTATCGAAATCGTCGTCGAAGGCGAAGCGAACGGGGAATCCTGGACCTGTGGCATCGAACTCCAGTACGCCAATCCCGAGTTGGCATACGTACGGCCACTGGACGCGAAAAGTCTCGATAGAGAAACCTTGCGAAATTTCCCTCCGGAGGCGGCGCGGCAACTCAATATCGTTCACGTTCCTCCGCTTTCCGGCGTTGAGCGCGATGAGCCGCGGCGTGACAGAGGAATGCAGGACCTGTTGGTGGGACAGGGTCGGCCAGGCGAAATCCTGCGCAATCTCCTCCTGGAGATCGCCGAGAGCAAAGAAAGAGGGCGTTGGTTATCTCTTGCACGTCACATCAAGGAACTCTTTCGGATCGAATTGCTTAAGCCTGTCTATTCTCCTGCGCAACCATACATTGTGTGCGAGTACCGAGAGCCGGGGCACACCCGGCCACTGGATCTCTCAAACGCAGGAAGCGGTACACTGCAAGTGCTTCTCTTATTCGCGTTCCTGTATGCCCGTCCCGCAACGGTGATATTGCTTGACGAGCCGGACGCCCACCAGCACGTCATTCTTCAACGACAGGTCTACGACCTCATTCGCAAAGTTGCGCACGAACGTGGCGGGCAGATTATTGTTGCGACACATTCTGAGGTCGTTCTTGATGCGACTGAGCCCGAGCGGGTGATCGGGCTTTTTGGAAGCGCGCCGCGTTCGCTGGCTAGCGAGACGGAACGGAATCAACTCAGGGAGGCACTTAAACGCGTTACCACGACCGATCTGTTGCTGGCTCAGGAAGTCGGCGCCGTTCTCTACGTTGAAAGCGAGACTGACGAAAGGATCCTCTCGGTATGGGCGCATCTCCTGGATCATCCTGCTCGACGATTCTTCGAGCGGCCTTTTGTCCATTGGTTGAGCGGACGAAGCCTGCGCGAGGCGAAAGCACATTTTTTCGCAATGCAAGCAGTGTTTCCAGGGCTGCCCGCAGTCTGTCTTCTCGACGGAGACAATCTCGACAGACCAGACTCCGAAATGACGGGCGCCGGCCTCGAGCTACTTCGGTGGCGTCGCTACGAGATTGAAAATTACCTCTTACAGCCGGAGGCAATAAAGCGTTTTGTCGACTTCCCGCTTATGAATTCAAAAATTGAAGCCGCGTTCTGGAGTCAAGTGCCCCGCGGTACCGATCTCTTTGGAAACCACGTGTCGTTAGAACGCGTAAAAGCCAGCGACGAGTTTCTTGTGCCACTTTTGGACGAGGTTGGCAAGAGGACACCGAAGCGAGATCTATATTTGTTAGCTACGACTATGGAGGAAGAGGAGATCCATCCCGAGATACGCGAAAAACTCGATCGCATCGCAGCATCGCTCAATACGCGTGAGTCGTCAGAATAGCGATTCTCCATTATCCATAGGAACTCAGGAATGCCTCTCGATCCCTGGTACAGGGCAACTACGCTTCGCAAGGAAGTACGGGAAGGTCGTTCGTTCAGCCCGGACGAGTTCGCGATTGCCCTCGAGCAGGTCGTCAACGGAAGTGCGCCGGAGGATTACAGCGATCCGGTCCAGTTTTTCTCGCGTACCTGTTTTACACGGGCATTGAATGAGCATACAGGTATGGTTCTGAGACGCCTTTTCGGGAGGACGGAAAACACAGCCCCGGTGTTAACACTCGTCACTCAGTTTGGTGGTGGCAAAACTCATACGCTGACAGCGCTCTACCACATTGCAAACATGGGAACCAATGCCTCCGGATTGCCGGGCCTTGCAGGTCTCCTGAACGAGGCAGGCGTGTCCCGTGTCCCCGGCGTTAAAGTTGGCGTGTTCGTCGGCAATGCCTGGGACCCCTCGGAAGGACGGGAGACGCCCTGGATCGATCTGGCCCGGCAATTGGCTGGCGATAAGGGCGTTGCTTCGCTCGGCGGCGCGGCACGGAATACCCCACCAGGTACCGAGGCACTCAGCAAAGTGTTCGCGGATGCGGATGCGCCTGTACTGCTGCTCTTCGATGAAGTCCTCAACTTCGTGAACCGACATCGAGGCCTGGCCGAGAGTTTTCACGCCTTTCTCCAGAATATGACCGTAGCAATCACCGGGACCACTCACGCCGCTGCTGTTATCAGTTTGCCGCGAAGTCAGGTAGAGATGACCGACTGGGATCAGCAATGGCAGGACCGTATAACCAAAGTCGTGCGCCGAGTCGCCCGCGACCTGATCGCCAATGATGAGTCCGAGATCAGTGAAGTTGTCCGCCGCAGACTATTTGAGAACCTCGGTAAAGATCGGGTACGCAAAAAAGTATCGAAAGCATACGCCGACTGGTGCTTTGAACGAACGGCACGACTCCCGTCCGAATGGTTGGCGGTCGATACGGCAACTACAGAAGCGAGGGCAAAGGAGTTTTTGCGGAGTCGATTCGAAGCGTGTTATCCGTTTCACCCCGCAACGCTTTCGGTGTTTCAGCGTAAATGGCGAGCGCTTCCCCAATTTCAACAGACCCGGGGAGCTCTCGCCCTGCTGGCGCAATGGGTTTCATGGGCCGCAAGGCAGCAATTCAACAAAGCCCGTCGTGAGCCCCTGATTACGCTGGGTTCAGCGCCATTGGATGTGCCCGAATTTCGGGCCGTTGTCCTTGGGCAGTTGGGTGAGGCCCGGCTTGACGTGGCAATTGACGCGGACATTGCAGGCCGAGTGTCCCACGCGAGATCCCTTGATAAGGACGCCACGGGCGCACTTCGCGACATTCACCGGCGCGTGGGTACGACCATCCTGTTCGAGTCATCCGGCGGGCAGGTGGATAAGGTTGCCCATTTGCCTGAACTGCGCTTTGCCCTGGGAGAGCCCGAAGTCGATACCGCCACCATAGACAACGCCGCGACAGATCTGGAAAAATCCGGTTTTTTCATCCGGAAGGTGGGTACGGACGGCTATCGTATCCACCACCAGGCCACATTAAAAAAGGTCGTAAGTGACCGTTTGGCATCGCTTGACGAAGATGCGGATATCAACCCGGCTATTCGTAAACTCATCCTGGCTGAATTCAAATCCGGCGCAACCCTACCGGTGGTCGAATTTCCAAAGGAGAGCGCCGATATCCATGATTCGCCGCGCCTCGTCCTTGTCGTCGCCGACCCCGATACCCAATTTTCAGATTCTTCCAATGGACATCCGCGCCAATCCGTGACTGTGAAGCGCATCCAAAATTGGACTACGGAACGCGGCAGTTCGCCGAGGCTTTACCCGGGCTCGTTGGTTTGGTGCGTCTGTAGACCGGGGCGAGAGCTCCGTCAGAAAGTGGAGCTATGGCTCGCTTGGCAGCGGATTGAACACGAAATACGCGAGGGCGTACTTGGCGTTGAATACGACCGCTCGGACTTCACTGACGTCCGGACGCAGGTCAAAGATGCCCACGAGGCTGCCAAAGACGAAGCATGGGCGAGTTATCGCTTCGTCGCACTTGCGGACACACGAGAAGAGCACGGCCTCAAGATCATCGATCTCGGCGCAGGTCATGCAAGTACTGGGGAGACCCTGTGCGGTCGAGTCCTCGGCGCCCTCAAGGGTGAGGCCCTCCTTAACGAATCCGTAGGCGCCGGCTATATCGAGCGGCACTGGCCACCGGCGTTTTCGGAAACCGCGGCCTGGCCGCTGACCAGCCTGCGTCAGAGTTTTCTTAATGGATCGCTCACCCGGTTGATCGATCCGGACACGATTCTCCGTCGTAGGATTGTTGAGTTCGTAAAGAATGGTGACTTCGGCCTGGCCTCCAGACCCACGGACAACGGTCGATACGAGCGAACTTGGCACGCAGAGGCCATCGAAGCCGAAGAAGTGGCGTTCGAGCCAAACGTCTTCCTGATCACAAAGAAGAAAGCGGCGGAACTTAAAGCAACGACCCCGGAACCGACACATCCGCATCCTGAACCAATTCCACAACCAGAACCTGATCCCCACCCGGGGCCTGACCCAGCACCTGAACCGGTACCGAGTCCCGGCCACGAAAAAACCACCGTCAGACTTTCAGGTTCGTTGCCTTCCGAAGTCTGGAACCGTCTTGGTACCAAACTGCTGCCCAAACTGCGCGCAGGAGAGGACTTTAGTTCGCGAATCGATCTTTCAGTACGTATCGACGCCTGGTCAGCCGAGAACACAATCAACGAATTGCGGCGAATTCTCGATGACCTTGGCATAGTCGACCAGATTCAAATCGACGTTTCGGATTGAGAGCACCTACGCGAAGGCACACGAAAAGAGCCAGATTTCGGCACGCTCTCTCACGTCTCAACAGTGTATTTTGTGTTCGTTAGAAATCAGATCGGGCTAGTCGGGGAAGTTCGAATTCGCCGTTTTTCTATAGGCATGAGCAAGCGATGAAGACAACAGGAATTGACCAGAGTACGCTAGACGAGATCATCCGGCGCGTCGTTGATGTCGCCCGGCCGGAAAAGATCATCCTGTTCGGGTCCGCCGCCCGGGGCGAGATGAACCGTCACAGCGACGTGGACTTGCTTATTATCAAAGACGGCGCGGATGCGCTTGAACTTATGGGCGAAATCTATATGAATCTCGATGGCGTCGGCGCAGCTGTCGACGCTGTTGTCGTAACGCCCGACGATTTAGAGCGGTATCGGGATAGTCACGCTGTGATCATCAAGCCCGCGTTGAAAGAAGGCAGGGTCGTATATGAATCCTCCTGAGCGATTCCCACCCGATGATCCGCGGGAATGGCTGAACCGCGCCAGAAGTAGCCTGGCAATCGCGAATAACCGAATTCCTGACGTTTACCTGGAAGACCTGTGCTTTGAAGCCCAGCAGGCAGCCGAAAAGGCCATCAAAGCCGTGATGATCAAGCGAGGCGTCGATTTCCCGTATGTACATGACCTTGCCCGATTGCTTTCCCTGCTCAAAGAAGCGGACGAATCGATCCCAGACGTCGTCGGACAGGCCGGAAAGCTCACTCGATTCGCCACAATCACTCGCTATCCGATGAACCAGGCAGTCACTGATCAGCACTATCTGGAGGCGCTGTCCACCGCCGAAGCAGTCGTTCGGTGGGCGGAGGGGCGTGTGTGATCATGCGAGCCGCATTCGTTGTGTTGGCGATGGTTTCGACCGTCGTAATCGGTCAGCCGGCCGTCGCGACCGAGGCGATTCAGGCCGTGTCGACCGATTCGGCTGCGAGCGCTCCCGCGACGCCCTTTGCGCGAGGCGCCTTCTATCTTCGTGCCGGGGCCGTTTTGGACTGGCCGTCGGGGACGCGGTTCGGAGACAGGGATTGTGAAAGCACGTCGCCGGCGGCGCTCTATGGATGCGGGGAGGGCGTGGACGGCGCTGCCCTCGGCGCCGCGGGTGATTTCGATAGAACCACCGGATTCACAGTCGGCATCGGCTACATTGCCTCCAGTCGGGTCCGCGTCGAAGCCGAGGTTCAGTACCGCATGGAGTTTTCTTTCAACGGCCGCGCCAATTTCACGCAAACCACGGGCCGTCAGGACGTCTTGGCCGACCTGTCCTCTCTTTCCACGCTTCTCAGCGCCTTTGCAGACCTCCCCGGGCGGGGGCCGTTCAATCCGCACGTCGGGGTCGGCGGCGGCCTGTCGCGCAATTCCATCGGCGAGACCCGCATGGAGTTCCCCAGGACAACCACGGTCGTGCCGGGCGCAAGTCGGGTTGGGTTCGCATGGATGTTGACCGCGGGCGTTGCGGCGCGGGTCCGGGAAAAGATGACGGTGGACGTGGGGTGGCGGTACGTGAATTCAGGCGCCGTGGAGACGGGAAGGGCCATGGGTCGAATCGTCTGGCGCGATGGCAGCCGCGATCCGTTGGAACTCGAACTGGCGGAGACCTGGGCGAATCTGTCCAGCCACGGGCTTCGCGTGTCTCTACGTTACGGACTCTGAGCTCGATTCCCGCCGAAAACGGTGGAAACCGGGGAACCGCGGCATGACGACGTACAGCGTCTATTTTGCGGGCGAACTCTTCGACCACAAACATCTCATCGGCAATGCGATCCTGGCAGAGGCCATTGAGCGCGAATCAGATGGACGGTACGCCTGCATCGTGCCGCAACACCTCGAACAGGCCACGGAACGGGCGGTCGACATCCGGAACCAGGACCTGAAGCAGGTAATGGCCTGCGACCTGGGCCTGTTCAACTTCGACGGTACGGACCTGGATTCGGGCACGGTCGTGGAATTCATGCTGGCCAAATTCCTGGACATTCCGTCGGTCATTCTGCGGTCCGACTTCCGGTCTTCCGGAGACCAGGACAAGGACGGCGACGCGTGGAACCTGATGTGCTCGTTCTACCCTCGCGTCCGCACGCTCGGGTTCAACGCGATGGCCTGGTACCAGGAAGCGCGGGACGGCGCATCGGACCTGCGCCAGTCCTCGGGCCGGCTGTACGCCAGAATCGCCGATGCCGTCATCGAGCAACTGGACGCCGTCCGCGTCGAACCGCCGGTGATCGGATCAGATGCTGAGCGTATTCGGCAGCAATACGAATGGGCCATCCGGTTTCCCGGCGGCGGGCTGGAGGACTTCTGCGGGCCGGGTTTCGTGGACGACGTGATCGAGTCCAAACAGCAGAAGGGTCTACTGTAAAGAAACGAGCCGTCGAGCGGTCAATGCGACGCCGCGCCAGGCCGCTGACTTTATCCTGCACATCCTGTCCATCCACGTGAGTTTTCGTGTTTGGATTTTCCGACTCAGGAGCCTGCCATGTACGATATTTTGAGCGGTCTGGCCCGCATGCAGACGAAACGGACCGGCCGTTTCTCCTCGTGGGATACGACGGGCCGCAACAGCGACGCGTGGACCATCGATCCCGGCGAAACCCGGGTTCTGGCCGATATCGACGGTCCCGCGTGCATCACCCATCTCTGGTTCACCCAGAGCAACCACTACCGCGAATGCCTGCTGAAGATCACGTACGACGATGCGGATGAACCCAGCGTTCTGTGCCCCCTAGGGGACTTCTTCGGCCTGGGTCACAGTATTGTCAACTCCTACCAATCGCTGCTCTTTACCGCGTCGACCAACGAAAACAATCGGTTCGAGACCGGCTGCGCGCTGAACGCGTACGTGCCGATGCCCTTTCGGGAACACGCTCTCGTCGAACTCGTGAACGAAAGCGAGGAGACCCACCGGCAATATTTCTACGTGGACTGGGAATCCTGCCCGGACGGACTGCCGGCCGACTCCGGGTATTTCCACGCTGAATTCCGGCGGGAAAATCCCTTCGGCGGATGGGGACACGAGATCCGCGTGAACACGCCGGAAGCGGATATCGTCAATGCCGGGCGCGATGCCTGGGAGAACAACTACGTCATCCTGGACGCCGGGGGGCGCGGCCACTACATCGGCTGCAATCTCAGCGTCACCAATTTCCAGGGGACGTGGTGGGGCGAGGGTGACGATATGATCTGGGTGGATGGGTACAAATGGCCGCCGGACCTGCACGGGACCGGCAGCGAGGACTATCTGAACCAGGCATGGGGAATGCAGCCCAACGCGTTTCTGCGCAACGGTTCCTCAATCTACGAGGGGGATACCGGCGGGTATCAGACCAGCTACGTACACCACCTGGAGAATCCCGTACGATTCGAGCGGGAGATCAGGGTCACCATCGAGCACGGCCACGGGAACCATTTGTGCAACGAGATGAGCAGCGTGGCCTACTGGTACGGCGACCGGCCCCGCGCCGTCGTCCAGCCGCCCGCGGTGGACCAGCGCCTTTCTGTTCGGCGCGACAACCGGGGGAACTGGTTGTATGACGCGCGATCGCAGACCACCTCGCGTACCATCCCTCTGAGTGACGAGATGAAGGAAAACAAAGCCCGCTGGAACCGGGGGCGATCCGTGACCGATTCGTAACGCCAGGCGGGGTCCGGCGAGAAATAACCGGGAGGCGCAGGCGGGATAGGGCAATGACGAAAGGCAAACAGCCGAATATCGTGCTCATCATGTCCGACCAGCACAACGCGAACGTGATGGGCTGCGCGGGAAACCCGATTGTCCGCACGCCCAACCTGGATGCGCTGGCCGGACAGGGCACCCGCTTCACGAATGCCTACTGTCCCTACCCGCTGTGCGCCCCGTCCCGCATGGGCTTTATGGCCGGCGCCTATCCCAGCGAAGTCGGTGGATTCGACAACAGCGGGACCCTCTCTTCAGATGTGCCCACGTTCGCCCACGGCCTGAGTGCGGCGGGTTACGAGACCGTCCTGTGCGGACGGATGCACTTTATCGGGCCGGACCGATTGCACGGTTTCGGGAAACGCATCCACGGCGACTGCGGCGGGACGCTCTCTCCGGAAATCCGGGGATCGGGAAACAACCGAACGACCGGGCAGTCGAAATACGCCGTTGAGGTTGCGGGATACGGAAGCACGGGGTACCAGGCCTTCGACGACAGCGTCACGGAAGCGGCGTGCAACGACATCTCAACATGGACGGGGGACGGTCGCCCTCACTGCCTGGTCGTCGGTCTGATACTGCCCCACAACCCCCTCATCTGTTCCATGCCCCTGTTCGACCGCTATTTGGAAGAAATTCCACTCCCGGAGCCCGTATCTCCCGCTTATCTGGACGCCCTCCATCCTGCAATGCGGAAGTGGCGGGAACGCCGGGGCGTGGACGAGTTGACGCGCGAACAGAACCGGCGGGGACTGGCCGCCTATTACGGCCTGGTCACGGAACTCGACACTAACGTCGGTAGAATCGTGAATGCGGTCAAGTCTTCCCCGGCAGCCGAAAATACAGTCATCATCTACTGCTCGGACCATGGCGATATGGCCTGCGAGCACGGCATGTGGTGGAAGAGCAGTTTCTACGACGGTTCGGCCCGTGTTCCACTGATCGTATCCTGCCCCGGGCAAGTTTCACGCGGCACCAACAACGCCGTTGTCAGCCTCATCGGCGTGGGCCCCACGGTCCTTGAACTGGCGGACGCGGCAACCCTCCCGGGTGTTTCGGGAAGGAGTCTCGCGGGTTTCCTGCGCGGTGACGGCGTCATTCCCGGCTGGCCCGACGAAGTCTATTCGGAATACATCGGTCTGTTGGGCGACGGACCCGCCTGCATGGTCCGTCGAGGGCCGTGGAAGCTGAACTACTATCATGAATTCCGATCCTGCCAGCTATTCAACATGGAGGAGGACCCCGGCGAAATGCACGACCTGTCGCAGGATTCCGGATGCCGGGAAATCGTGGCGGATTGCCGGGAACGAATTCGCGCACGGTGGTCTGCCGAACGCATGCTCGAGGAAGCCGAAAGGCAGAACCAGGCACGAGACCTGATCAGGCAAGCCGGTCGCAGCGCCACGCCCCCACCCATCGTCCCCTTCGTTGCTCCGGAGGGATGCAACCGGTTCGACTTTTCGCAGTTGCCCGATCGTGCGACATAGGGCAGGCTCAGTCTTCACTCGCCAATATCCCCTCCACCGCGTCGGACCACGTACCGCATCGGACCTCGAGCGTCCAATCGACCGGCGTCTGCAGCGCAATCAGAACCCGGCATGCCTCCGGCGCCTGCTCGCTCAAGCGCATCTGCCACATCCGGTGCGCGCAGGCACCGGGACCCACGGCAATCGCGTCGGTTCCGACATGATAGGTCGCGTACCCGGTCTTGAGGAACGCGATCTGGCCCGCTCCGCCCTGGATTGCGCCGCTGTCGAAGTCGAGTTCCCCACCGGGCGCGAAATCGCACGTAATCTGAAACGGCACCCTGTCCATCGCATCCGACCGGACCCGGAGGTCGAACCCGCCGTCCACCTCCTTCACCGTCAGCTCGACCACCAGGGGCGGCACCGGGGTGAATTCCCGCTTCCAGCGCGCCTCCTCCCACTGTGTCTGGTCCACCGGTTCGCCCAGCGGGTGGAAGTACCCGGGGCTGTCGTAGTGCCACCCTCTTCCGGGATGCGTGATCCGGATCCCGCCGCCGGCCTCGCGGAAATTCTCCCCCACAAACTGTGACGTTCCATAATAGCTTGCACAGATTTGAACCGACGTCAATTCGGCGTCGCCGTACTTCAGGCTGAACGCCGACGGTATCCCCGAGGCCGTCGTCGCGCTCATCCTGCCCCTGCGCACCCGCCAGATCCCCGAGACCGGATACACCTTCGAATAGCTTTCGGACAATGGCGCTCGCTTCAGGTTGTCCTCACGCCATTCGGGGTGTTCCAGGAAGGGGTGCAGCGTCCACGGCAGTCCACCGGGTTCCCGATCGAACAGCCAGTCGGCGACCGACGCGTAAAATCCGTTGTCCTCGGCGCGCGCCATCGCGTAATAACTGTCCGCCAGAAACACCGGGACCGTCCGCTGTCCGCGGTCCTGCCTTTGCGACACGCTGGTCACAACCGTGCCGTCCGCATGGAGGAGGTGGCAGGAAAGGTCCAGGTTCTGCCGAACGGGATCCAGCAACTCCGGCCGGCCCAGCGCCTCAGCGGCGATTCGCAGCGACCGGTTGCAGACCGCGTTGTAGACCCCGGTGCTCCGCTCCGTATATTCCCCGTCGGCATTGATATCGATGGTTTCCGCCAGGTACGCCTCGATCGTATCCATAACATCCAGATCCGGAAACAGCGCCCGCGCCTGTGCGAGGGCTGAGACCAGCACCCACCGGTGGTTGGGCGTATGGAAACCGCCCTCAGCCATACCCGGCGTGGCGGTATGGATCAACTCGCCGAGCGCCCCGGCGATCTCCCCGGCACCGACATCGCCCTCGACCTTCCGCGCCGCCTCCACCACCGGCGCCATCAATTGCACCAGAAAGCCGGTATCCGGCGCCGAATCGAAATTGGTCTCCACCAGGTCGAAACGTCCGGACTCCCGCCGGACCCTCCGGCCGAAACCGGCGCCAAGCAGAATTCGCTCCAGGACTTCGGCGCTGCGAAAGTGTGCGGAGCCTTCCAGCAGCCAGGCATAGCAGAGAGGAACAACCTGACCCACACCGGTTCCGCCGGCCACACCGTTCTGGACGAAACCTCCGCGGTGCGGATGAGAACGGTCAACGATCTGGGTTGACAGAATGGATGCCACCCGGGCGTCGAGCAGGGGCAACAGGGCGTCGTAGGTTAACATCGGATGGCCTCCCTATGGGGCGGTGTGTGTTCGTGTCTTCGACGACAATACACGGTATGCATGGTACGCGTGCATCCGGTCACCCAAACCTCGCAAGTTACTTCGCGGACCGGTCGATGGCGAACGGGTTCTTCAAGAGCAATAAAACTCGGCTGGACATCCGGCCGCGCGCTTCTCTTTGAAAAAACAGACTTGACTTTTCCGGAAACGATTTCGGATATTCTGGAGGCCTGCCAGAACAACATGACTGCCTGATCCCGGTCCTGGGGTGTAGCTTTCCGGGCGCGGAGAGGTCTCGGAGGAGTTTTCTTATGCGTCTTGTGCTGGCTGTCTTTTCGGCGGTCTTCGCTCTTCAGATGTTTTGTTACAACTCCGACGTATGGTCCCAATCGGAACCCGTAGAGTCACCGCGCTCCGGTTGGTACGTCGGCGCGACACTGGGATTGAACCGGGCGAACGACATCGAGCAGGACGGTTGGAATCGGGATACGTTCTGTTACCCGACGGATGCCTGTTTCGATCTGGACCCCATTCCCCGGATCTCGGGATACCGCTGGCACTATAACGTCGAACCCGCCCGCGGCGCCGCGATCGAGGTCTCTTTCGGACGCGTGCTGGGACCCAAACGGCTGGAGCTATCGCTCGCGCAGAGGAAGAACGGCGTCAGCCAGGTCTTTCGAAGTGTCACCAATTACGACGGCGTGCGCATGGAGGACCGCCGGGGCGGCACGATCGCGTCCAACACCCGGGCTTCGATTGACGATCTCGTCGTGCGCTCGTTTTCGCTCAACGCATACTACGATCTACATGGTGCGCGCATCGGTATTTCACCCTATATGGGCTTCGGGTTGGGAGCGGCGCAGGTCGTGATGGCCGGGGCGCACTTCTCGAACGACCACCAGGAAACATCGGTCGGCGGCCAGGTTTACGATCCTCCGCTCTCTTTCTACAACAGCCGCCAGGATGGAGACCTCTCCGACGTGGTTCCGGTCGGGAGCGTACACGCGGGCGCTGACTACACGGTCGGCGACAGGACGACACTGGGACTGAAGTTGACGTACTCGATGACCGGCGGCGCTGAAGTCCGCGGGAAATATTCGACGCATCCGATGCACAGCCTGGATCCGGACTTCCCAAACCACAATACGTTCGCCGGGGCCCGTCAATGGACGCTGACACTCAATGCCAGGCGGATTTTCGGCAACTGAATCGGCAATCCGGCGCGCTGGCGACCTGAGAGCACACTTTAATTCAATCCAGACATCCGTTGCGAGGATTGACATGGGAAAAAAGGCGAATTATCCGGGATTGTCCGAACTCTACAGGCGTGATCCCGACAAAGCCGACAAACTCCTGTTCGGCCGCGAGACCCATCCCGACCGGCGCGGATTCCTGAAAGGCGCGGGACTGGCGATCATGGGGGCGATGGTCGGATCGACCATACCGTTCCACCGATACCTCCCCGCACACTTCATCCCTTCCGTGCTCGCCGCGGAAAGAACCATTCGCGGCAAAGACGGGCTGGTTGTCATCAACGAACGCCCGGTCAATGCCGAAACCCCCGCCCACCTGCTGGACGACGCCATTACGCCCACGGAAAGGCATTTCATTCGGAACAACGGTTTTCCCCCGGAGAACACGGATGCGACGGGCTGGAAGCTGACGGTTGACGGCCTGGTGGACACGCCGATAACGTTGGATATCGACGACCTCAAACAACGGTTCGAGGTGGTCACCCGCGCGTTGGTGCTGGAGTGCGGCGGCAACGGCCGCGCGTTCTTCGACCCTCCCGCGAAGGGCGATCATTGGACCTACGGCGCCGTGGGCTGCTCAGAATGGACGGGCGTTCGCCTCGCCGACGTCCTCAAAGCCGTCGGGGTGAAGAGAAGCGTCATCTATACCGCGCATGAAGGCGCCGATACCCACCTCTCAGGCGAGCCGGGCAGGCTTCCCCTCTCGCGGGGCGTGCCGATCGAAAAGGCCATGGACGAACACAACCTCATCGCTTTCGCCCAGAACGGAAGACCGATCCACCCCATGAACGGCGCGCCGCTTCGCCTGATCATCCCCGGGTGGCCGGGATCCTGCTCGCAGAAGTGGCTGACCCGCATCTGGCTGCGCGACCGGGTGCATGATGGTCCGAAGATGACCGGCACCTCCTACCGGGTCCCGAATCGCCCCGTCGCCCCGGGCGAGGAGGTGGACGAGAAAGACTTCAGGATCATACACAGCATGCCCGTCAAGTCGTTGATCACGAATCCGTCCAACGGCCACAGGACGGGCGACCGGTCGCTGACGGTCCGCGGCCACGCGTGGGCCGGCGACCGGCGGGTGGATGCCGTGCATCTCTCGATCGACTTCGGCGCAACGTGGATGAACACGGATCTGGACGACCCGGTGAACCCGTACGCGTGGCAGAACTGGCGGGCAAGCGTCGCGTTTCCGCAGGCGGGGTATTACGAGGTCTGGGCCCGGGCGACCGACTCGCACGGTGAGCGCCAGCCGCATGCGATCGCGTGGAACCCACGGGGCTATCTCAATAACGCCATGCATCGGGTGGCGGTCACTGTAAAAAAGGATGAAGGATGACGGACAAATGAAAAAGGAAGAACGAAGAAGACTGATAGCTACTTGCGGCCTGCGCCGAACGGATTATTGACCATGTCACTCACATCAGAACAGGTCCACCTGTTTCGCCACATCGGCTTTCTCAGATTGGAAAACCGGCTTCCGAAGGCGCTTGTTGAAGCGCTCAAAGAAGCAATCTGGAGCAACATCCGCGAAGAGGTGGAACCGGTTGTGCGCGACCGCGAAGGGCGAGTCATTCGCCTCTCGGGCGTCGTGGACCGGGACCCTGTTTTCCTCGAGTCGGCGACCAGCCCCCTGGTACTGGATCCCCTGGAATCCCTTCTGGGCCCCAACATAGAGCTCATCAAGAACAGACACAACCACGCCACGCTCCGCCGGGCCTCGGAGCACCGTCCGGAAGGAATGCACCGGGACGTCAGGCAGTGGTCGCGTACCATCTTCACGGTGCTCTTCTACCTGGAGGAAACAACCGTGGAAAACGGTTGCACCATGGTTGTCCCGGGCTCCCACCATTTTCCGGGCGTTGAAGGCCGCCTATACGACGACGACGCAACGCTGCGTCTCCTTGAACAGGCGGTGCCCGTGCCCATGCCCGAAGGCGGGATGCTCGTGATCGACAGCATGATCATGCACGGCGTTGGGCGGAACCTGACCGACGGCACCCGTATGAGCATGACCCTGGGATACCACAGCGTGGACGAAATCGCCGACGTGGTGAATCCGCACCGGATGCTTGTGCGCGGAGAACGCCCCTACGACGGCAATGTGCCACGGAGATAGCGCCTCATCCTTTCACGTTGTTTCAGTAAGCCGGCCATGTGATCGCGAATCGATTACGGATGAAATAACCCTTATATTCCCAATGGTTAATCCAAGGTCCCGCCAATTCACGGTATGGATTGCGATCGGCCCTGCCATTGCGTATCTTGCACCAGGGCTTGTGACAACACACCATCGGATTTCAGGCGGTTTTTTACGGAAGGCCCAGTAATCGTCGGGAAACTGCCTGATCCACGCCTGTCAGGGGGCGGCGCGGAAACGGAAGTAAGGTGCAGTGCGCCGTACACTTTGTGCCCACAGGCATTCAGAGAGTTACGGCGATTCGACAGCAGAACCCGGACCACGTCGACGCTCAGTTCAATACCATTGGCCATTCGTGCAATGAGTTTTCGGTTTATGAATGCGAAAGCTCCACAAATTACAGAACCGCTTTTGGATGAGATCACGAGAAAAATCGTCGATCACTTTCATCCGGTTCAAATTGTACTTTTCGGCTCCTATGCCTATGGAGAGCCAACGAACGATAGCGACATAGATTTGCTTGTCATAATGGACTCAGAATTGCGCCCGACAGCGCGAAGCGCCGCGGTTGCCAACATCTGTCGCCCCAAATATGTCGCGATGGATATTGTCGTGCGTACACCTGAAGAAATCCAAACCCGCCTGCGTGACTTCGATCCATTTCTCGAAGGAATCTTTAAATTTGGACGCACCCTTTACAAATCAGCCGGGTGATATACAAGCGTGGGTCTAAAAAGCGGAAGAGGACTATCGCACGGCCACTACAATGGTTCGGAAACGCAGCGAACCTGTTCCCGACAATGTTTGTTTCTGCGCGCATCAGTGCATTGAAAAGTACCTCAAAGCTTTTCTTGTTTTTCATCGCGTTCATTTTCCGAAAACTCACGATCTTCTGGCACTGTTGGATTTCGCGGTGGATATAGATTCCGATCTCGAGGAATTGCGACTTGATCTCAATTATCTATACCCGTTTGCCGTTGAATATCGCTATCCCGGGGAAAACGCGACTGTCGAAGAATCAAGAAAGACAGTAAGGGTAATGCGGCGCGGGCGGCGCATTCTGAGGGCGAAACTAAACATCGGAGATGCATAACGTCCAAAGAAGGCGCTACATCTCCAGTGTTACGGATTCAGCGTGTCCCTTCCACTTTCCGGTCACAGAATAAATGACCGTTTCGTGGCAGACGACGATCACCCGCTGAAGGGACCGGTGTCTTTCCATTACACGACCGACGCGCTCGCGAACGCTGGACAGCGGCTCCCAGTCTTTCGTTTCACCGGGCGGCCACTCCCCGTCGGACTCAAGCATTTCAGCCACTGTTTCGTTGACCTGCTCCAGCGAATCGCGCCATCCGCAGATCCATTCGTGCAGATCGAATTCGACGTGTAGCGGAATACCGAGCCTGCGGCTGACGATGGCGGCCGATTGGAGCGCCCTCGTCATCGGGGACGATATAACCAGTTGATAATTCGCGGCTTCCAGGTCATCGGACGCTTTCTCGATCTGGCGAATTCCGGTTGCAGTCAACGGAACGATATGGGCCGCCCAGCCGACGGCGGCGCCCTTGAGTTCACCTCCGGCAGCCAGGCGCCAGTCAGGCTCTCCGTGCCGAATAAGATGGAAAGTCGTCATTTCTTTAACGAGGAATGCAAGACCATACCGGGCGCAAGCGTGCCTGGACGATACGGTTTCAGGATCCCCTGTCTGATCTCAATTTGAATTCTCCAGCACGGCCACATAGGCATCATAAAGATGCTGGACCCTCTCGACATAGTGCACGGGTTGCCCGCCGCGGCAGAAACCGTAACGAGCCCGCTCGTAGTATTCGGGCTGTGAGAGCAGGCGCATCGCCTGTTCCACGTGGCCGAACCAGAGGTCCGGGTCCCATCCCTTCTCGCGCGCCAGGCGGCGGGCGTCCAGCAGATGTCCGTACCCGGCGTTGTAGGATGCCAGGGCAAAGCGAATTCGCGACTGCATTGGGATCTCGTGATCGAAACGCCCGATCAGCTGATGCATGTACTTGGTGCCCGCGTGTATTCCCTGGTCCGGATCCTCGAGTTTTTCAAAACCCAGCTGGAGTCCCGTTTTCGGCATTACCTGCATCAATCCCTTCGCACCGACCCAGCTGACGGCGTCTGGATTGAACCTGGACTCCTGGTACATCTGCGCGGTTATCAGGCGCCAGTCCTGCCCGTATTGAACTGCGTACTTTTTCGTCAGGTCGTCGTACGGAGACAATTGTCCGCTCAGGTCGACCCGCGTCGAATCCTTGGCCCTGGCGATCCCGCGGCTGTTTTCGAAGTACCTTTTCTTCATCATGTTGAAATAGAGACCGCCCTTTTCGCGCCTGACGTACTGATTGAGAGATTCCAGAAGGGCGGGGTTTTCCTTGCGCACCGCCCAGCCAAGACGTACGGTTTTGATGCTGAAGGCGGCTTTGAGACGACGGCCGTACGAACGTTCCACGTCGAGCAGGTTGGAATCCGCAAGCGTGAGGTCGTAGTCTCCGGACTCGACCCGTGCGAGTATTTCCTCGGTCTCGACGTCGTCGGGCAGTTTGACAATCCGCAGGTCTTCGACGGAGTCCTGCAGTGCTTTCAGCGTCATGTAGAAGGAGGAACTCTCGCGCACGTGGACCGTCCGGCCTGCCAGATCGCCGAGGCTGGATACCGAATTATCCTCCGCATGTGTGACCACAACCTCCTCCACTTCGTTATATGGCCACGTAAAGTCCGCCTCGGCCTGCCGCGCCGGGGTGATGGTCATCGCCGCGGCCACCACGTCTCCCTTGCCCTCATTCAAATGGGACAGCAGTTCGGCATGCGACTTCGGAATGACGATCTCGAGGCGCAATCCGTGTTCCGAGGCGAACTTCTTCATCAGCTCGTACTCGAATCCTACCTGCAGGCCCCGGTGTATGAAATACGTCATCGGGTTGTTGCGCGTGATCATGCGCAGCCGGCCCCGCTCGATCAGGCCCGGGAGATCGTCCGTGAATTCATGCTGCCGCTCTCGAGAAAAGTGCCGGGCCAGTAGAAATTCGTCCACTTTGGTCTTGAGTTCGGTATCCTCGGGCCGCATCATCACCGCGATCGGGCGGTCCCTCGCCAGCACAAGGGAGGTTGTCAGGCTGTCATAATAGCTGGACAGGGCGTGCCACAGATGCGAATCAGACAGCGTGGCCTGGTATTCCCCGCTGGCGACGCCATCCAGCAAGGCTTCGATGTTCTGGGTTTCCGGTACGGTCCGGATTCGCAGGGACGGCACCTGCCGCTGCAGGTTGACAAGCGTCTGATAGTACGAGCTCGAGCGCCGAACGCTGATTTCCGTGCCCGCCAGGTCATCGATCTTCCGCGGAAGTTCGCCGCCGGTTCTGGTCACCAGATATTCGTCCACGTACATATACGGGACCGAGAACGCGGCTTGCTTCCGGCGTTCCGGTGTTATGGTCAGGCTGGCCACCACGATGTCGCCCTCGCCCTCGAGCAGCATCCCCATCATTCTGGAAAAGTCCCCGACCTTGACAAGCCGGGGCTTCAATTTGAGCGACTCCGCAAGCTCCCGCGCGATATCATAGGCGATTGTCACGTGCTGCCCGTGCCGCGGCAGATAGGCAATCGGTTCGAGGGGCACGATCGCCCTGAGTTCGCCCCGCGACCTCATTTCGGTAAGGTCGCCCGTGTATTTGGCCGAAGCAGACGGGGGCTCTTCAGGCTGGCTGCACTGTAACAGAACGCTCAGTGCGGCGAGAACAATGCAGACCTGAGCCCCGAGTCGGTGAAACATCCGAATCTCCTGATTGCGATGTTTGGCTGTTTTCTGTGCTCGTTCTTTAACGTCCCGGGAGACGCGAAGTTTCCGGTTAAGGGCCGAACGACGCCGGATCAGCCGCCCGGCTTCCGTCCGATGTAGAGGATGTGTCTGGAGGAGGCGACGATGCTCGGTTCCGCGCTGACTTCGAAGAGCAGATCCAGCCAGAGTTCTCTCTGCTTCCCTTCAAGCGCGTTGTAACTCTCGTCATCGGCGGAGATAGCCGGCTCCACGCCCGCAATCTTCAGCGTCTGGAATCCTGCGCCCTCGTGCATGGGGGCGACATCCTGGTATCGCACGAAATATCCGCGAAAGCCCCCTTTAGGGGCGTCGAGCGGGCGATGGCCATACCTGACCACAGACCGCACTTCCTCCCGGTTTTCGATCCAACCGGGGGTCTTCCTGATCAGGGCCCCCAAAATGCCGTACCTGGATATCATCGCGGAAAAGATGGCGCCGCCCGGTTTCAGGCAGGCGATGGCGCATTGCAGCGCTGCCGACCGGTCGGTTTCCAACACGAGATGGTACAGGGGTCCCATCAGAAGAACGGCGTCGAAATTCCCGCAAGGTATGCCGTCCAGCGTGCGCGCATCGCCCACCCGGACGTCGACCCCGTCGGACAGGCCCAGCGCCTCGGCCCTCGCCCTGCAACGGATCACGAATTCATCGGCGAGGTCCACCGCCGTGATCCGATAGCCGCGCTTCGCCAGGGCAAACGTGTACGACCCCGTACCGCATCCGATATCGAGAATCCTCCCGCTAGACGGGAGGTACAGATCCAGGTAGCGCCAGGTCAGATCGGCTTCCAGCTGATGGCGCGTCAGGCGGTCGTCCTCGCCGTCCCAGGCGGCGTTGTAGAACTCGCGTATGTCGCTCACGTCGTCCACGGGAACACCATCGGGTTTGACTCGTCAACAATCCTGTACCGCCGCGTGCATGAGACTGTGCAGGCCCCCGGCGGCGGCGGACGAATGCAGGCAATCCTTCTCCTAACCGTACATCGACAGGTCATCCCAACCCGCGAGCAGATGCGGTCGGACCATCGAGGCGTCGGGCCGCCAGTCCTCCCATCCCTCCGAATACGGCCCTCCGGAGCCCTCGATTTCGGCTACGGCACGGTCTCCCTCTTCCCTCACCGCCCTGCCCTCTTCGGGTGTCATTCGACCCTGGCCGACCGCAAGATCCAGTTCATCGCGGTCCTTCCACCTCCAGCGCCGGTCCGGTTCAACGACAATGTCC
Source organism: Candidatus Latescibacterota bacterium (assembly GCA_965203805.1). Taxonomy (GTDB): domain Bacteria; phylum Latescibacterota; class UBA2968; order UBA2968; genus JAAXHE01. Next base: position 1,453,140 of record OZ241917.1, read on the forward strand.
AACTGGTGATCCCTGTAATCAAACCCCAACTCGGTACGCGTCAATTGACTCTGAAGGTTGACGTACCATCCCTGAAATACGCCATCGGCCGACCATCGGACCCAGGTTGCGCGACGTTCGCCAAGCCGCACGAGAATCAGAAGCTCCGCCCACTGCCATACCGAGTCCACCATTGACCAGGACCGGTTGACCCAATCCCGTGGTTTACCTGGCATGTCGCGCGTGAACTCGGGCTTCTTCGCCGGCGTCCCAAGCGGAAGCCATAACCGGACTCGTGAAACCGAATCCTCGACTACGGTGACGGGCTTTACGTCGATGATCCGACCGTTCTCGTCAAGATCCCGATAGAGGATCGATTCCCCGCTGCGGAACCTGGATCGCACGGTTTCCATGGAACGGGCTCCTCCGTGATCGGAACACACGATATGACGAAACGTCAGTCCGCCATTGCCGTTGCTCCGTTGGCGAAATCTCCACCTTCGAGATTGCCGTTATCGACGAACCACTGCGAATTTGCGTACAGCGCCATCACCGACTTGTGCTTGAGGAACCCCTCTTTTCTGTAGAAATCCTGCTGGCCGTGTACCCCCGCCAGGATGACTCTTGGAACGGCGAGTTTCCTGAGGATCGAGCTCAAGATGGCTCGCCCGATACCCTGGCGTTGAAACTCCGGCGCGACGACAAGCTCGCACACGGTCGTAGACGATTCGTCGTCGGATATCGCCCGACCGCCTCCCACGAGCGCCTCGCCGTTGAACGCGAAACAACAGACCTCGCTATTGGAATACGCGCGGCGGAGCTTTCCGGGATCGAGCTTTCCCAGCGGAACGCGCCTGTAGACTTCGGCCAGGTCCTTCCAATTGACGCCTCTTGCATTTTCCCGATAGACAATTTCACTCGTCGACATGTTCCCCCCAGTTGATTCGTGGCGTTTTGCATCTGAGACGTTTGACGTTTTGAGTTCTCGATTTCGAAGCGCGAAGGGTTCGTAGATCAGACTTCCGAATCGACGCCGCCTCAACGTACGTCCGGCGCCGCCCCGGCTTGCCGTAATCCACCACGATCGGCTTCCTTCTTCAGGGCATTCACGAATTTTTCGACCTCCGTACCCGACCGCAGGATCACGACATTTTTTGTATCCCTGATCCGTTCCAGGTACTCCAGGATGCCCGGCAGGCGTGTCCTGTTGTAGTTCCAGATCCACTCCAGGAATTCGCGATCCGGCAACTGCTCCCGACACCCGGGATGGATGTCCGGCCGGCTGCGTCCCAAGTGCCTGATCGCCCTCCTGAATACCCGAAACAGGCAGGTGAACCGGGACAGCGCCAGCAGGATCACCGTATCGCCGGCTTCTATCCGCTCCTTCATCGTGCCGCCGTAGTTCCCGTCCAGTATCCAGGCCTCGCGACACAAGAGGTCCCGGTGCCGGCGCTGCCATTCCTCCTGCGGCGGTTTCTGCCAGTCGGGTTTCCAATAGACGGCGTCCAGGTGGACCACCGGCAGGTCCAGCAACGATCCGAGCCTGACCGCCAACGTGGACTTTCCAGCGCCGCCGCAACCGATAATGCAGACCCGTCGCATACCGGAAACGGCGTCATCGGTTCCGGTTTCTGACTGTGTGTGTTCGTTTATCGTCGCGCGCACGCCTTATCCCCATTTCAAGTCTGAAACGACCGGATAGTGGTCGCTGGGGTAGAGCGAACCCCGGTGGCGCCGTACGATCTCGGAATTTTCCACCCTCACCTCAAGGCCGGGGCAGCGGTAGAGTACCCAGTCCAAACGCCACGAGAGATGATGTTGTCGCAGGTCGTATGCCGGTCCGTCATAGCCGTGATAGGTATTCGACTCCGGACCGTCGCGATGTCCGGCGCTCAGAAACGCGTCTTCGAAGCCTTCCCCGAGAAGGAAGCGATGTACCGCGTCGGTGATGGTGCTGCCCGCCGCGGCGGGATCCTCCACCGCGGGCGTCCACGGGTTACAGTTGAAGTCTGCGGTCAGCAATTGGCGCTCCCCAGGTCGTGCAGCCGACGATATCCATCGGTTCAGCAGCGATGCGCCTTCGGTCCGCGCCTCCTCGCTGATGTGATCGAGATGGGTGTTGACGTGAAGGAATTCCACGTCAGTCGCCAGGTCGTGAAACCGGACCCACGTCGCGGTCCGAACGCAGGCCGACCCCCAGGAACGCGAGTAGCCATCCGGCGTGTCGCTGATCCAGAATCCGCCCCTCGAGCGTGGCTGAAGCCTCTCCCGCCGCCAGTAAACCGGGTTGAATAGATGGGGCGGATCATTCGCGTGCGGACCCTGGAAGCTGTCGTATGCCGTGAGCGCTTCGCCAAACGTGGCGAAATTGGGCCACTGAATTTCCTGAAAGCCGATAAGATCCGGCGACGAATCATCGATCACGTCGCAAACCAGCGTGGATCGCCCTGAACCGATCCAGGCGTTCCCCGGCTCGTGTTCGTCGTATCCGCCGGCCAGGTTGAAACTCATGACGCGAAGACTCTGCATCTTTCTGTGTGGTCCTTTCGTTTTGCGTCGTGTATGGACTCGATGTCCGGAACCCGCACCCTTCGACGCCTGGATTATCCACCGGGAATGCGCGGACGCACCTCCCGGTCCAACCTGTCCGAGAGCTCGTCCTCGGCGACCTCGAGTTCATAGTTGGTCTGAATGCTCATCCAGTATCTGGGGGAGGTGTAGAAATATCGTGCGAGCCTCAACGCCGTATCCGCGGTGATGCCGCGTTTGCCCAGGACAATCTCATTGATGCGGCGCGGGGGCACCCCGATGGAAAGCGCCAGCTGGTTCTGGCTGAGATCCATCGGCTTGAGAAACTGTTCCAGCAATACGATCCCGGGGTGAACGGGAGCCGTTTCCCCAGTGGGCATAGATTCTTCTCCAGGGGCGATCGTCTACGAACACCACGTCACGGGTGGCGCCGGCGGGACGGACGCCAACATGATATTATATAACGATTTCCGTTAAATGACAAGTGTTAAATGCGTTTCGTTTAATATACAGTATTAAATAGTAGACGTTAAACAGTTTTCATTAAACGGTATTTGTTCAACGGTATTCGTTTAATGTATTTCGTTAAACGTATACCGTTATGCATGACAAAGACACGATTCGCCGCCAGCCAAATCCGGCGGAGTCGTACACGGGGACAATCTGCGGCAATGCGGAAGGGCATTCGCAGGCAGGACGGGCGGGTGAGACGGGAGAGGGGGAGAAAACCAGAGAAACAGCCCGTGCGCCTGGCGGAGCGGTCAGCGTTGCGCCAGCCGCAGCATGTTCGAGTCGCCGCGGCGGAACTCGAAGGGCACAGGAACGCATTCGACGCGCGCCGTCCGTCGGAGCGTCTGCATGGCGGCGTTCAGATGCCTCGACGGTTTACCAGCGAGGTCGAACAACGGAAATACCCGGACCTCTCTCCCCACTCGAAGCAGTTCCCGGAGGAATGAAAGGTGCGTTTCAAGGTTGAATTCCGCGGAGAACAGAAACAACATGTGGGAACAGAGGACAAGGTCGAAGGATCCGGCCTCGAAGGGTAATCCGGGGAGACTCGCGGAGACGTACCGGCCACGCCGGTCTTCCGACCTGAAGTCGCGGAGGAACGTCCTGAGGACGTCACGTCGCAACTGGATAACCGCTTCGGGGCTACCGTAGTGGTCCCACAGAAACCGTTCACGCGCCCTTCGCGTTCCCGCAAGCATGCGCGTGCCAGTGCGTTCGAAATCGGTTTCCAGGTTCCGGCCTGAGAACCTGTACACTGGATCGACGGCGACGACGAATCGCCCGGTCCCGCCCCATTCGGCGGCGAATGACGACGTTCCGCCTCCGCAGTCCAGTATCCGCGCGGATGACGAGACATCGGACAACGCAAAGAACGCCTCGTATTCGGCCGCGCAGCGGCCCCACGCGGGAACGGACCCGCCGAAATCGAATTCTCTGGACATGTGACGGAGAGCCCTAGCGCAACCACGTCCACCCGGCCCGGGTTGCCGGATGGACGACTTCCTCTCTCAAATGCAGGTTTTTCACATCGGGATCGACAACACGCCGTCGAACGGCCAGCGCAATTCGATACAATCGGTTGTCCGGGTAAGGCGTTCGATGGCTATCAGTCCGGGCGGCGGGTGAAAAGCCAAGTTTCTCAAGTTCATCCGTGTAGACCGCCTCCACGCGTTCCACCAGTTCCCTCCTGCCACGCACCCTTGCGTAACCCTCCCGGAGCAAGCTGCAAACCTCCACCGGGGCGCCTTCAAGCTTCTCGAACTCTTTCCACAACCACTTGTGATACGGCGCATACCGCCTGTTGATCAGAAAGCCGACCTTTGTCGCGTATTCGGCGAATTTCGTCCAGTAGTTGAACGCTGTTACGTGGTCTCCCCGAGCTTCTGCCCTGAAGAGATGTTTCCGCCCCCATTCCCAGCACCAGGAAAGACATGCCGCCAATCGATGCCTCCATACATCCTCCGGATACCTGGAAAACGCTCTAAATCGGGCACTCACAATGCCCAGTTCGTCATGATAAAGCCTGTTCGGAGTGAGTTCGAACAGGTACGGTTCCGGGATACGCAGCCAATCTCTGAGTGACGGCGGCGGCTCAGGGAATCCTACTGTATTCTCCGCATAGCTGCCGACTTCCCAGACGCTGCAGGTCCTTTCAGGCGGATTCTCCCAGTGGAATCCATCATACTCCGCAAGCAGCGTATCGAGAATCTCCTGCAAACGGGAGCCGTATTTCTGGTAATCCCCTTGCGCCAACCACACGGAGAATTCCGGACCCCAGCCATGATCGCGAGAGATATCGTCGTCGTTCTTGTGTGCCTGCGAACCCGCCGATCCGACGCCGGCGGCCAGGCTCCGCACACACTGTGGCAATCGCCGCTCAATCTCGGGGAGTCCGACCCCGCGAAAGAACCTCTCAGACAGTTCGAATCCTCTCACAAATCCTCCTCGTGGAAGCCTCTCCCCCCGGCCCCTCCCCCCACGGGTACGACGTTAGACGCAAGACGGGAGATACTGTGAGTGCCTGAAAAGCGGGGAGACGCAAGACGTGAGATTATATGATTGCCTGTTCGGTTTCATCTCTTGCCGGAGGCATTGAGCAGGAGCAAATTGGGCAAGGACGTCATCTACCGTCTTGCGTCTCACGTCTCACCGCCTTCATCTACCGTCTACCGTGCTTTCAGGTTTTCACTCTTCACTCTTCACTCTTCATTCTTGCCTTTCTCGTCTCACCGCCCTTCACGACCGTTCCGGACGACAGCTTCGATAAACTCGCCCTTGCCGGTCTGGTAGGACTGCCTGTCCTTTGGAAACCGACGAGCCAGGTCCTGCTTCAATCTCATGTAGTTGTCCGCAAGGCTGCGGTCCGATCTCAGGCGGTCCCGGAACAGGACAATCTCTTTCCAATCCGCGCTTGTCTCTTCGAACACGTGGATGTGATGGGAGCGAGGTGCGCCTTTCCGGAAGAAGTGCCTTCGAGGGATGCCGTTTTCTCCCCTGTATTCGTACCCGATCCCGCCGAGGGGCTGTATGCATACCCTGGCGCGTTCAAAATCCCTGACGGCGACCGCGATGTCCAGCACCGGCTTGGCGGCCATCCCCTGTATGGACGTGCTGCCCACGTGCTGGATATCCTCCACGAAATCGCCGATCGTTTCTTCGATATTCTCTCTTTCCAACTCGAACAGGACGCTCCATTCTTCCCGATACGGGGACACCGACACCTCTCCGCGATTCAAACCGAGCAAAGGTCCCCTGCTGAACAGTTCCGGCAGGCGGTCCGGCGTCAGGAAGGTCGCCAGTTCAGGATCCACCGTCGAGATGGATTCGTGAGAAATCCAGGAAAATGCGAAGACAACGCCGGATTCCGGACCCACCGTTCCGACGTGTTCCCAACTGTCCGGTAGATGAGGATCCGCTTTGAAAAGAAAGTCCGTCCGTTCCACGTCCGATTGGATATATGGTTTGAAGTAGCCTGTCTTCCCGATCCTGCGGATGAACTGCAGGTCCTCGATTCCCGATTCCTCGCGGGTTTCTCGATGGGCGGCCTGAAGCGGCGTTTCACCGGCCTCGACGTTTCCTCCCGGCAGGCGATAGTATTCGTAGCCGATGGATTTGAGTTCGAGGACGAGCAATTCGCATGTCCCATCCGCGTCGTGCCTGATAATCAGCGCGAACGCCTTATGGACGAGCGGGTTCTTCATTGTACCGGAACAGGCGCCGTGGGAAATGTGGGAGCGTATCTCATTGATTCCATGACCGTTACGACTATATCCCCATTCGTTTAAGGATGACCGTCAGTGTCTCCTCGGGCGTCTGGCTTCCGTTGTCGATCACGGTTCCGATTCCCGGTTCGATATGCGAAGACCGATATTGTTCGCGTATGCGGTTTCGTTCCCGCTGAGACAGTTGCCGGCCGCGGTTGGAAATGGCCACCTGGAGGGGCGGACGGAGCGTAAACGCGTGTATGGAAACGCGGGCGTCTTGCGCTTCACGTTCGAAGGCCGCGTAGTCACGATGTGAAATCGGCCACGTCACCACAACGTTGAAACCGCGCGAGAGCCAGTTTCGCGTCAGCATAGCCGTGTCGACGACACAGTATGGACACACTTCCGCCAGACTCAGACAGTCGGCGAAGTGACGCAGTTCGTCCACCTCGATGTGGACGGTCCCGGGCAGGTTCTCCGCAAGCAGACGACCGACGGTCGACTTGCCGGAATTGATCGAACCGTTGATATAAATCAGCATGGGGCGTGACCGTCAGTCGATGAGGCCCCAGAGACGCTGCCGGTCCGCCGACCAGCCCGCCCAATCGGGGTGCACGTGTTTGATCGCCTCCAGGTCGCGCTTGCGTCCGCCCGCCGGGAAATAATTCCACCCCATCGCACGCCTGGGTCCCGCGGCGGTCTTCAACCCTGTCGCGTGCCAGCAGGAGGGCGTCCACACCAGGGTCCACCGGGGGTCGAGGATGACCTCCACTTCGTGCGGGTGGCGGGCGTACAGTTGCCCGGGCAAATCGTCGTGCGTTCCGGTAGCCAGTTCGAGTTGCATCAGTTCGGCCTTCACCTCCTCCGGTGGGCGGTGCTGGCTGCCGGGCAGCACCCGGAGCGGCCCGTTGCTGGCGTCGTGTCGGTCCAGGGCGGTACGGAAGGAGACCTGGCGGACTTCAGGGCTGCCGTCCGCGTGCCAGGGGACCTGGCGCTGGCCCGTCCTCTCCGCCTTCGAGGCGTCGCCGATACCGCAGGCGCCCACGTGCACCGATTCCACGCCCAGAATCCGCCGCGCCGCTTCCACGATCTCCGGCCGCTCCACCATCTGCAGCACCGGTTCACCGATCATCAGAAACAGGCAGGCCAGGCGGTTGCATCCCGCGGGGAACTCACTGCGTTCCCACTCCGGCTCCACTTCCTGCTGCCGGTTGTCAACAAGGCGGACGCCTTGCTCCCCCAGGGGATTCGGGATGAAGAAGAACCCGTTGCGTTCGAAGTGCGCCAACTGATCGTCGCTGATCTTCAGTTGATTCTCCATATTTCAAGCCCTCTCCACGGTTAACTTTGCGAGATTGTCTTCATCCAGTTCAACGCCCAGGCCGGGGCCCTCGAACGGCGTCAGATAGCTGCCCTCGGCCCTCACCCGCTCCCCGGCCGGCGAAGCGGTGTAGAGCACGGGTCCCATCGGATCGCACGGTAACCGGACCTGGGGCGAGGTGATGCCCACCGCCACCTGCGCGCTGACGCCCAGCGTGGACTCCTGGTCGGTTCCGATCAGACAGGGCAGTCCCGCCGCCTCCGCCACGGCCAGGATGCGCTTGACGTGGGTGGGCCCGCCGGAAACGCATGCCACGTTGAAGGCCGTGCAGGCGCCGCGTTCGGCCGCCTCCCAGGCCTGCTGAAGGGAACCGATATGCCAGGTGACCGGCAGGTCGACGCGCCGGGTGAACTCGGCGCTGGAGCGCATGTCATACGTTGGCTGCTCGAAGTGGAACGGGTCATGGCGCCGCAGCCTCTCGCCGTAGCGCAGCGCCTCCAGCCAGTCGTGGAAGCGACCCGAGAAATCGATGGACTTCAGCCGGATCCGGTCGCCGTGCCTGGCCTTCATTTCGGTGAGGAAGCGGTCGTCCAGATCCACGTCGCCGGAGACGTAGTAGCGGAACAGGTGGTGGCCCAAATCGACCAGGCGCTGCAGGTACGTGCCTGTGCGCTCGAAGTCCGCCATCACCTGCCAGCCGAAGATCGGATAGCAGCAGTAGAGCGAGTCGCGCACCTTGCCTCCGAGCATCTGGTAGACAGGAACGCCGTGAACCTTGCCGTTGAGGTCGTACAGCGCCAGGTCCACGGCACTGGCTACGTGCGGATTGGTGACTGTACTGTTCCAGTTCCGGGCGCGAGCGAAGTCGTTGATTTCGTTGATTCGGCGGGCGTCACGTCCCTTCAACTGCTCGTTCAGTTGCCGTGCAAGAGCAGGCACATCGGCGCACCGGCTGTCCGACGCCTCGCCGAGGCCCACGGGACCATCGTCCACGTGCACGGCGATCAGCACGTGACCGGAGACTAGCCCGTAATAACGCGGCGTCTCGATCTGAATGACCTCGATCCTCTCGATAATCACGATTCTCTCCTGATTCCGTGGATGACACCCTGATTCGAGTAACGACAGTTCACATTGATGAACAAGATGAACAGGATAAAACCCACAGGCCGGGAAGTTCCCGGTTACGGGATCAAGCGATGAGTCCGGCCACTCCGGACGCAACATCAACCAAAGAAGCGATCTGGCACGATCAAGATTGTCATCTATTTCTGCGCTAACATGATTGAAAAACAACCTATAGAACAAAAAACACTGCCTTGCGTGAATAACTCACCGTAAATCAAATAGCGGTCATTCACTTTGGATAGACAGGACAAAAAAAGCGGAAGCAGGAACCTGTCGACTCGGATACGAAGGGCTTCGCGACCCCCGAGGTGCCGTCAGCAACGGACCGCATCACGACAAGTTAGAATTCTTACGTCGAATCGCCAAGAGAGAAAGTCATCCGCCTTCTGAACCGGAACGACTCATCGGGCACCAGATATTCCAACCGGTCGCACAGGAAGGTGCCCGAGGGCGCCGTATCCTGCAGGCGCTCGCAAAGCCGTAGACTCTCCTCGATGGAAATGAACTCGGCGATCGTCATGTGCGGAGCGATGTGACGTCTGCGATGGGCTTCGCCCGCAAATCCGGAGGTCTCGTGTAGGACGTCCTTCAGGCGCTCGATCGGCTCCTGTGGCGTGATGCAATATGCGACACCGGCATGCCTCGTCGAGGCGTACAGTTTGTCGTAGAAAAGCGTGAACGGACGGACGTCTGTAAGGACGCCGCGGATTTCGCCCGCGAGCGCTGGACACATTTCACGGTTCAGTGGATCGGACAGCGAAATGTGCGCGGGACAGATTGCGGCCGAGCGGGGATCGTATCTGGCGCGCAGGGGGTTGATTTCTTTCGACACTTCCGGCGGCGGCAGAATAAGGATGATGCCCCACCGGTAGTCACGTCGCCAGTCTTCCCACGTCGACGTGTCGTTTACGTAGGTAATCACTGCGATGCCCTCGTACAGCAACAATGGTGGCCGGTGTCAATATACTGCGGCTAAACGGGAGAGCGTAGATGTAAGAGGGTAGACGGGAGATAAAGAATAGCAAGAACGGGAATCATCTCACACAAAGACACAAGGACACAAAGGGAAACCGGAAACGACCGAAAAGACGATCTAATTCCAGTTCTCCCTTAAAGGCTCGGGCGCCGAGTGCAATTGACCGGACGTTTATCTCAACACCTGTTCCGATGCAGTTCAACTTAGTGGACATTGACAATATAAGATTGAAAATTAACATCTTACAACAATCATCACTTGATTTCGGGCGGAAATTCTGATATATTGTCTTGCAAGGACGTGAGACATCATGTCGGCGTCTTATTTCACGATTGACACATCAGCTGCAAATGGTACTCAAAAAAGGGGGTGCAGGGTCCGATGAAACACACCCTGGAGGCGGTATATGAGAATGGCGTCTTCAAGCCATTGAACACACCCAATCTGTCTGAGGGCCAATTCGTTCGTATTGAAGTCGAAATTCCCATCAAAGAAGGTTCCGATGACCTTCTTGAATTGGCTTCAAAAGTGTATGAAGGCCTTTCCGATAACGAAATTGACGCCATTGAAAAGATAGCACGTGACCGTCATGGCTTTGTCGGATAATGGCTAAAGTAAAGGAGCAACGCTGCAAACAGAGAGGCATTGCAGGTTTTCGCGGCCGAGGAAAATGGCCGCTTTTTTTGTGTATTGTTGCGAAATGATCGGATTTCCGAATCCATCAGTGCTGCTGGTATTGCACTTCTTGGTTGATTGCAGAAAAGGCTCCAATGTAGGCTAGTACTTACTTGACAAAAAAAGCGAAATAATATATCTTGTGCTCATAGGGAATCGATCTCAGTTCAACTGTGGAGAGGAGACCGCCTATGAGCCGCCCCGCCGTGTTGATCACGTTGCGTGACGAGGAAAAAGAGACGCTGTTGAGTTGGACACGTTCAGGCAAGACGCAACACCGTTATGTGCTGCGCGCCCGGATTGTTCTTTCAGCGTCCCAGGGCGATGCGAACCGGGACATCGCCAGGGATCTGGGAACGCGCGAGGCCACGGTGTGCAAGTGGCGCCGGCGCTTTCACGAGTCGGGTCTTTCCGGGTTGCAGGACAAGGCGAGATCGGGCAAGCCTGCCAAGTACGACCAGTCAAGCGAAAAGCGCATTTTGGAGGCCTTGGACGATGCCCCGCCCAAGGGCTATGGAAACTGGACCGGTCCGTTGTTGGCCGACAAGCTGGGAATTTCTGTCCACTATGTCTGGCAGGTCTTGCGCAACCACGGCATTTCGCTGGCCAGAAGGCGCAGCTGGTGTATCAGCACCGATCCGGAATTTGCCACCAAGGCCGCAGCCATCGTGGGGTTGTATCTGGAACCTCCCAAAAATGCGATTGTCTTGTGCGTCGATGAAAAGCCCGCGATCCAGGCGTTGGAAAGGGTACAGGGATGGCTCAAGCTGCCCAACGGCAAGGCCGTGACCGGCTTTAACCACGAATACAAGAGAAACGGCACCACCACCTTATTCGCTGCATTGAACGTCGCCACCGGCCTCGTCAAGGCCGGGCATTACAAAAGGCGCAAACGACGCCAGTTTCTGAGCTTTATGAACGAACTTGTCGCCGAATACCCCGATCAGGAACTCCACATCATCCTCGACAACCTGAACACCCACAAGCCCAAGAACGACCGCTGGCTGCCACGCCATCCCAATGTCCACTTCTACTACACCCCCACCCACGCATCCTGGCTCAACCAGATCGAAATCTGGTTCAGCATCCTGTGGAGAAGCGCGCTCAAAGGCGGCTCCTTCACCTCGATTCGAGACTTACGCACCGCCATCAATCACTTCATTGACGCCTACAACGAGAACGCACATCCCTTCGAGTGGAAATCCACAAAAGTCCGACCCAAAGCCCTTGAAGAAAAATACTCTAATTTAACCAATTAAGTACTAGTTACAGCGTACCTGGAAAGGAATCATCTATCCTCGGCCAATGGAGCCCGCAGTGGAAAAACGACCAGTGTACCCACGCGACTATAGGTGCGCGTCGGTGAGGATTCGCTCTATGGAATTGACAAGCCGCTGGTTGGGCACGGCGCCGACGAGGCGGTCCACGACGCGGCCATTCTTGAAGAGCAGCAGGGTCGGCAGGCTTTGAATGCCGTAACGGACCGCCGATGAATGCGAGGTATCGAAGTCCATCTTACCGACTTTCAGACGCCCGGCGTATTCGACCGCCAGGGCCTTCACAGTCGGATCGATAAGCCGGCATGGTCCGCACCAGTTCGCGCCGACGTCGACGAGGACGGGCCGGTCTGAGGAAATGACCTCCGTTTCGAAGGTCGCGTCGGTGAACGTAGCAGGTGTCATGAGTTCATCCTCCTCTTTCTGATTGATTGCGTGGCAGATCGAGCCGCGAATAACCCGGAAAGAAGAAATCAGGTCCGATGGACTGAACCCTCCCAAGGTCACACATGAGACCGATGTGTTCCGCATTGGGCGAAATCCTGCTGGTCTCCCACCGTGCGACGGTGGATTGCGGAACATTCAGAATATCTCCCAACGTCTGCTGGGTCATCCCGACGGTTTTTCGAAATTCCCTGATCCTTGACGCGTCGAACGGCATCATAAAACCCCTGAATTATATCATGTTTGCTATAAAAATAACAAAAAGAGGTCCGCCTGGCAAGGGTGAAATCACCCACGGCATATCGTCCGGGTTAAAATCGAAATTTAAGAGGGGGACGTGCGGGCGGGAACTATGCGGTGTCGCGATGATGACGCATCTGCATGGGGGCGTGTCCGCGGGTTCGCCCGGTTCTTTGGCGCGGATTTCAGAAGGCGTTTACAGCCGCTGATCTCAGAGTGTCATAGCACGCGTTCCAGCGGTCCAACTCGGCTCGAACCGTTTCCTCATCTCCCATCGAAGTCCAGCAGATGACCCCGTGAATGAACATCAGCATCCGCTCGATCGCCAGGGCCGTCGATTCCTCCTCCCGCCAGGCAGGTTTACAGACTTCCCGGTACGATTCCAGGAATGCGGCTTCCACGTTCTCGTCCACCAGTCGATATCGCGTCGATTCGCCCCAGGGCGAATCAGAATGCGGAGCCAGGTAATACATCGATACACAAACTTCGAACACCCGCCGACCTCTTGACGCGTGGTTGCAGTCAATGAACCAGAGATTACCCTCGTGATCGATGATCATGTTCTGCGGACTGGTGTCCAGGTGCAGACCGGTTTCGACCAGGCGCGGACGAAGCCTGTCGATCGCTTCGACGCAGTGCTCTGTATCCTTTGCGTACGTGAGAAACTGATCGTGAAATGCGCTTCCTCTGGTTGAATCCCGCATCTTCCGGACGTTCGCCTGCAACCTGTCGACAGCCAGATGATTCATGGTGAGACGTTCTTCGTCCGGCAGGTCCCGATATCCGACGCCTGCACTGTGAAGACGGGCGATTTCAGCCCCCGTCAGACGAACGTCCGATTCATTCCCTTTCTTCGGCGGCCGTCCGTCGACAAACGGGAAGACCTCAACTGTCAATCCCGGCTCCGTCGTCAAAAAGGTCTTCCCCTCAAGCGACTGCAACGGAAGGACGGTTCGTACGCCATGTTTCCTCAGGTGCATCTGGAATCGATGTACGCGTGAAAGACGACGAGCCAATGACGATGAACCCTCTGAGTCCCGCCCGGGATTGGATATCCGCAAGACGTAGGGCTTCCCCGTATTCCGGCACGCGATCCTGACAACATGGGCGATCTTGCCGCTCATGTCGCGATATTGTCCATCCCAGACAAACCCATACTTTCGATAGAGCCAGTCGGGATCCGGAAGCGCGTCACTCGGGTTCAACGCCATATCACCTTGCCATCACACCAGGGTAATACGCGGAAGAATGGTGGGGTATTTCCGGGACAGGACGTCAGGTCAGCCCGATGCTCCGGATTCGGGCACGGTAGTGACGCTCATATGCCCTTCGCAATCGGGAGAATCCCCACGCTTCTCCTCGTCTCTCGATTGAATCGACGACGACCGAGCCGAAGCCGAAGGCCAAAAAGTGGCGAACGTCTGAAACATCAGCCTCGAAGAACCCTGCGTCCCTCAGACGCGAAAACAGTCGATGCGCCGGCCAGACCGGATTGTGAAGCAGTACGCCGACCAGTATCTCTCTGCTTCCGAGGAACGCCTGTTCGAAATCGATGAATTTGTGGACCATGCCATCCCGCAGGAACAGATTCCCCGGATTCCAGTCCAGCTTGATCAGCACCTCATCTGAAAGCTCGACTTTCGCGACGTTCTCGCCGAGCACCTTGAAAATCGGCGCGCAATCGTCGTCATCGGATGCCAGCCGGGATAGACGGTCGTGTAGCGAGGCAAGATTCTCATCCGCCCCCCTGCCCTGGAAATAACGGTCTTTCAGGTCCGCACCAGGCGCTGGCACGTCGAACAAATGTGCGATCTCGTCAACGTAACGATCGGTCAGCAGGTCCAGATCGACGCTCGTCAGATCCACGTCGCGCATCAGATCGCCGGTCACCCGCTCGATGACGATATATTCGTCCGGACTCGAATCCAACAGGGTCGGTATCAAGGGCGACCCGCCGTAGTGCCGGTAGAATCCGACCTCACGCCTGAATCTGCCTGCCGGATCGTCGTTCTGATTGTAGGTCTTCCTGATCGAACCGTCAGGCAGGTAGTCGATCCGGCTCTTGCGGCCATGGTATGGCAGCTTCATCCCCTGTACTCGCAAGCGTTGTTGCTATTTGAATTTTCGTGTTGACCGAACGACGGGGCGGATGGGCGAGGGCACGTATAGAACCGGGCGGGGAACAGGATCCTGTGGCGAAGCGGCACTCCCTCGCCTGACTGACTCAGGTGTGTGCGACAGGCTTCATCAGAATGGTCCACAGACCAGCCATTCCGAAGCGTCCGGATTCCTCAGGTTGGACAACCATGGGCTGGATCTCGAGAATCTCGAAATGGTCTCGAAGAGTGTCCCTCAGCCTGTCTTCGGAGAAACCAATACCCGGTGGCATCTTCTTCTCTTCATATACCTCCCGGTCATCAACGGGTCGCCCTGCCGTCGTGTCAAAGCAGGTCATCCCGAGGATCCCACTCGGTTTCAACACGGCGCGAATCAGATCGAGGTAGCCTGGCCTCCGATGCGGCTGCAGATGATGAAAAAGGCCCGAGTCGTACGCGATGTCATAGTGGTCGTCAGACAAGGGTGTGTCAAAGACGGACCCAACGATGAAATTGACATTAACACGCTCCTGTTTTGCGATCAGACGCCCCTGTTCGACCGCGGTCTTCGACAGGTCGATCGCGTCAACCCGACATCCCGCCTTGGCCATATGGATTGCGTTTCGACCGATACCGCATCCCAGATCGACGGCACGACCGGCCTTGAAGATTCCCTGTTCGAAGTATCTGACCAGGTTCTCGTCCGGGACGTTCTTTAGAAATGGAGGGGTCCGCTTCCCGTGGGCGTAGAAGCGTTCCCAATCTACCCCGTCAGGTATCGAAGTATCGACGCGCGCCGCGTCTTTGACAGTTTGGAAGGGCTTTCTCGGGATGTTTGACATCTTGTGTAAATGATGGTTCGCGGATTGCCTCTGTCTCCAATCCGATGGAAGTTACGACATTTACACGGTCGATTTCGCCGTTGGGTCAGCCTACAACGTAAATTGAGCTCCTTGCATCGAATCAACGGCCCATGGTCTACTGTCCTGACACCCTCAAGACTGAGATGAGCACAGGGGCTTCGCACGAATTGGCGCATCCGCGGCGTTTTGATGATCAGCGTGATTGCGGCGGGTCGCAATAATGCGTCTTTCCGAACTCGACGAAGGATTCCACCTCCCTCTTGAGCAGGTCGACCTCACCCGGCTGTGCCGTCCCGTTGTAGGAAGCGAATGCCGCGGTGATCAGCGGCCTCCATTCGGGGTACCGATTGCAGGCCCATGCGCCGCTTGAAAACTTGGACACAACCACGTTTCGCTCCTGAACGCTGAATATAATCCGGCACATATTGAGGACACAGTAGTCGGGATATCGCAGGTTCTGCTCGATGAACGTAACCTCTTGGTCGAGAGCGGCCGAGATGTCATCCCACGACGGCGCAGGGAAGATGTCGTTTGGGGGCGGACCGTAAAGCGTAAAAAAACGCCCGGCCCTGATGTGCGCGCAATGTAACGCCCACGCTTCGTCCCGCAGTTCCGACTGTAACTGGTGGACCGGCGGGCGCGCATCGCCGGCATCCTCGCGCAGGATGACATAGGCGTCCAGTTCGCCGCCGAGTGGTGGAAAACGCCGCGCAAGATCCCGATGCAATTGAAGGATAGCGTCTTTGTTCCCGCCATTCATCGGTCCCTCCAGGATCACGTGACAGTCTATGTCCTGAATCGGGCCGGAGTCCGGAAATACGGCCGCGCCGTGCATGTAGATCCCATGCAGATTGGCATCGAGGATATTCGCAAGGCCTGCGACAAAGGCCTGGCAGACCTTCCGAACAGACGGTGGCAGTTGGGCGAATTTCATGAGGAGGGATGCGTGGCGTTGGTCAGTTGTCGTTGGTCGAACGACGGGCTGCCAATCACCCGGTCTAAACGAATACTGAAGGCGAAACGCCAAATCGCCTGGACAGAGCACGGACCTGCCGGATGTTCAGCTCTCGTTTTCCGCTCAGGGTCTCCGAAATCACTCCTTGCGAGCCTACCTCCGGCAAATCGGACTGAGTCAATTCGTGCTCTTCCATGAGAAGTCGAAGTGGATCTGCGCCCTCCAGGCTGGGCATGGAACAGTGTTGTTCTTCCCAGGCGTGGACAACGGCCCCCAGCGTATCGAGCAAAGAATAAAGCGGATGTCGCTCATCCGTGCCTACTTCGTCGATCAGGCTGTTGAGCCGCTGCAAGGCCAGGTCGTATTCCCGCTCGTTCCGGATCTTGAGTAGCGTGCTCACTTGCGACCATGATCGCTGAAGCTGTGGAGTAATAACGCTCATGTCCTCCATCCTACTCGGTCATATGCCTGGTGTGTAAGCACATCACGGATGTATACTTTGCCCCGATTGAAGTGAGCGAACCCCAGGATTGAGCCATTCCCTCAGAATTTAATTATTATGAGTCAATGGCTTCTCGCGACAAGGTTGACTTGAAAAACCGTTCCTGGAATTCCGTCATCGTGATGATTTGCGCGTCGGAATAGTGCGCACCCTCAGGCACAACGACGAGCTTGTCGTCATCGTCGTCTTCTCTTTGAATGACGGCGATGCACCTTCCGCTGAAGGACTCTATCGGTCTATGGACGCCAAGGACATAGGCGTCGAGGTTGTCGCCGTCAGGCGCCGGGACATCTTGGAGAAATCCGTAGTTGACCGGATAGTCGAACCCCGCCTCAGGATGCCCGGAGCCAATGGGCCGGTCTATCGTGACCCGTACCGTCTTTCCGACAAATGTCCTTGCGTCGACGAATTCGGCCGTCATGTCTGACCGGTCTCCAGTACTCTACAAAATCAATCACCGTCACACAGGGTCGTAGACGCAGGCATCCAGAATGCTCAGCACTTCATTGAGCACAGTCCGCGGCGCACTCGAAACCCGCTCCACCCTCCGGCTGGCGTAATCGACTGATTTGATCTGCTCGACCATAATGTAGCCGCTAACAGCCTGTCCTTTCGGGATCGTAACATGAAACGGGATATTTCTGAATGTGCGGGTGATCGGGCACACCATAGCGAGCCCGGTATGTCTGTTGAACAACGTATTGCTGATGACCAGAGCGGGACGACGGCCCATTTGCTCGTGTCCGGACTGGGGACTGAAGCTCAACATGACGAATTCGCCTTTATGGGGAACATATTCTGACATCTACCACACTTCTTTCCCCGTGGGCTCTCCCCAGCCCAATTCTTCGATCTGATAGTCCGAAGGCATTCTGGAAATCAGTTCGTTCAGATCGTACTTCCCCCGCACTCTGGAAAAGGGTTCGACGATAATCTGACCGTCTCTCACGGAGACGTTGACCTGATCGCCGACATTGATTCGGGCTTCCGCCATAATTGATTTGGAAAAACGAAGCCCCTGGCTGTTGCCCCATTTTTGTACTCTGGTCACCATCGGCTGTCTCCTCGAAATCATAAAGTCAGTGAAGTATATACGAAGTATATACAATGATCAATCAGATTGCAAGCGGATTCGCAGACACCGGGTCGACGCTTTATTCGGTATGGATCGCCTCCACCCTGTCAATCTTACCATTTGAACGTGGGTAGCGTCTTCATCGACGATCGAAAACCCCAGCCTTCGGTAGAACGCGATACCGCGGGTGTTGATCTTGAGTACCTGAAGGGTTACGGCCTTTTTCTGTGCGCGCGCATCCGCGACAATGCGGTTCATGCACGCCGACCCGAGCCCTTTTCCCTGGTACTCGGGAAGGACGAACATCTGATGGATTCTGACCGAATCGGCTGTGGCGGAGGTGGAAAAGTAACCGATGTCATTCGCTTGAAACCGGATGATTCGGACATCCTGTGAAGCAATTCGCGCATCGTGCAATTCCCGCTGGCGGATATGATCCCAGCCCCAGACCTGATCGACGTACCTCCTGAACGCCGCCTCTTTCACGGCAAAGACAAAGTCGCTGTCAGACTCGCGCGCCGTGCGAATGTTCAGTCCATCCATGGCGAGACATATACTTAACAGCCGAGTGCTGTGGGGATTTTGAATGGGAAACCATTAATGTCGGTGCGTTACGTGCTTTTTTAGAATATTGACTATTTTTCTTACTTCCTTCTCCGAAAGCTCTTCCCTTCTATTTTCAATGAAATAATTGATTTTATGTAAATTAGTGACGTACACGTATTTGTAATCCGGATCATATTTCATCTCTCCTCGAACGGATAACAATACACTAGAAACTCGCGGATAGTTGCTCTTAAACCATCCCCATTTGGACTTTAGGACTATCCACAAAACTCGTCCCGCCCTACCCACTTGCTCGTGGGGACTCATTCCTGTTTGTAGATTGTAATATCGCGTGCTCCAGTTCTTCGCTTCGATTACGACAGTCCCCTTTCTTGATACCACCACAAAGTCCATTTGGGCTGTTCTGAGATTTCTAATTCCATTGTATGTAACGTAGCGAGGAAGAGAGGCATTTAATCCGCACAACACGTAATAGTTATCGCTCAGGTGCGACAATTGTTCTAGGGTCCGAATCTCTCCCTCTGCTCCCGCATATAGTGGGTTTTTTCTGTTTCGTTCGAATTTCTCGATCTTTCTTCTTGTTCTCCATCTCCTTATTCCCGCAATAAAGCCGATACCCTTTTCATTGAGTTCGTTTTTCAGCTTTTGATGTACATGTCCGATATCTTCGTATTTTCTTACCTGTTTTGGATATAGGTCCAGCAGTTGTTTTTCACTGTCCGGCCTGCCGTAGATTAACGCCATTGGACAAACTCCAAATTTGCTTAATCCCTTTTTAACCACGTCGATTCACACCCGGTCGTCGTGTGGCTTCTACCGTCCCGTCCCTTTTGAATCTAACTCTTTCTCCGATCCGAACTCACAATTGCACCTATCGCGAGTCGCCCGGTCCTCAATCGCTGGAACCTAAAGTAAATCTTCAACGCAACATGTGCGTTCGTAAATAAACGCTGCTTGCATACAGTAGGCGGTCGAAATCCCCCCACCGCATCAGCCGTCGCCGACCCTTCGATACCCTTCGACAAGCTCAGGGACCGAACTTAGGGATCGGCTCGGCTTCCGCGACTCCCCTCAGTGGGGGAGTGATCGGACGGTCAAGAGTGCACGCGCGATTACCTCCATCTAATTGGTCGCGGCTGAACAACGTGAAACAACGATAGGACGTATCTCGACCACACGAAAGTCGGGGCGAGACAGGGTGACCCAGGAAGGCAGACCCAACCGTTTCCACAGCGCGAACGGTTCCAGTTCGGAGAGCCGGCTCACGAAAAGGCTCAACACCGTGCCATGCGTAACGATGGCGATATTTCTGTGTCGAAACCGGTCTGAGAGTCCATTCACGGCATTCGAAAACCTGTCGTGCGCTTCGTCCGCCGTCTCCTCGCCAAAAACCAGGTCTGCCGGACCGCAGAAAAAACGCTCGACCGATCGCTCGAATCGATCCTTTTCCAGGAAGCCGACGTTGCCGCGCTCGTGTTCGTGCAATCCTTCGACGATTTCTATCGGGACGTCCAGCGCTTCGGCCGCGATTTCGGCCGTCTCCACGGCCTTGGGCTCATCGCTGCTTACAACCAGATTGAGATCGTATCCTGCCAATTTCTCGCCAAGCATCCGCGAACGGACACGACCTTCGTCCGATAGGCGCCACTTCCTGGCCGGGACGCCAGGATCGACCAGAGGCAACGAGTGCTTCACGAGAACGAGAGCAGACATTGTGGGGCGACGAATCCTCTCAGATCCCGATAAGAGGCCGAGATCCTTGAATCGATACGCGATTTTTCGCTGACATCATGTTGTTAAACGAAGAGTTACTTCAAGCTCAATACCAGTTCCTTTCCCAAGGCCCTGGCCGCTTTTGTCAGCGTCGACAGCCGGACGTCACCAGTCCGGTTTTCCAGGCGGGAAATGGCGATTTTCCTGGTATGCATCAACCTGGCGAGTTGCTCCTGCGTCAAGCCGGCATCCTCTCGAGCCTGCCGCAGCAAAACGCCGAATTCGAACTCCTTATACCCTTCCTCAAACCCCTCCGCGAACTCAGGATCGGACGCTTTCCGACTTGCAATATATCTCTCTACATCGCTCATGATTCACGCTCCATGTGTTGTATCCGGACACGCGACGGGTTGCGGCGCGTAACGAATTTTTCGTTCATTCGCCCAGGTCAAAGGGTTCATCAGGCGGCTCGTTCCTGGATAGGCTCTCCAGTACAGAATGAAGATCGCGCGGCCAAAACGTCTTTTCAAACCTGCCGATGTCGTCAATCGACCACCAGCGGAATTCGCGGAAGGCCGATGCCTCGCCGCGCGCGGGATTCGCGTCCATGGTCGGTTCGAAGGGTTCAGTCTGAACCCAATAGAAGTATTCGTTCTGGCTGTATGCACGGTTGTCCCACGTGAATTCGATCCGCCGGGTCCATACCATTTGTCCCACTGAGAATCTCGTTGCGCCCGTCTCCTCCGCGACCTCCCGGCGAAGCGCATCCTCATCAGATTCACCGGGCTCCAGACCTCCACCTGGCGTAACCCAGAACTCATTCCCGGACACGGGTTCCTGAACTCTCATCAGCAAAACCCTCTGGTCCGACGTCATCATCACCGCTCGTACAACCCGTCTCTTGATCATGGATGTGTCCGTTTGGTGAAACAGTATAGACGCCGGATTCGCGTCTGACTGACTCGCGGCGCCCATTTCAAAGCAATATCGCCCTGTGGCATAGCGGATTGTCCTGTCTTATCAGACGACTCGCCGGGCCATACGCTCCCATCTTGTCCTGCGATCCGGGATCACTGAAGGAATATGGACTTAATTACGCACAAGATCAAGTCCCCCCTCCCCCGTTTCTTGATTCTGCATCCAGGGAGGGATATATATAAATTATTGTTATTAAATTGTTTTACTGAAAAACAAAAATGCGGAAAAAACAGGCGATTTTCTGTTATGCGATGGCATGCGGGCAGTACGGCGGGAGGGCCTGAAGAATCCGGCAGGCGGCGGGGCATTTGCGGGGACATCGACGAGATGCTGCGATGGCTTGCGGTTTCGCGCTGATCGTCAAAGCGGCGACGGTCTCCATCCGGTTCCTGGGCCGGATTGGCTTCGGGGAATCTGCCGGGGAACCGCGAGTGAGGGCGCCCGGTTTACGCACCACCCCTCTCTATCAGCCGACCGTCGAGAATACGGACGATCCGTCCGGCGTTCCGGGCGATTTGCGCTTCGTGGGTGACCAGGATGATGGTGCTGCCGCGGTCATGCAGACCATCAAGGATATCCATGATTTCGGCGCCAGTCTTCGAATCCAGGTTGCCCGTGGGCTCGTCGGCCAGAATAATCGCCGGGTCATTCACCAGCGCCCGGGCGATCGCGACCCTCTGGCGCTGTCCGCCAGACAGCTCATTGGGCCTGTGATACATGCGGTCTGCAAGGCCCACTCGCTCGAGTTCCTCGGTGGCTCGCTTCATTCGCTCGGTCGGAGATCTTGCACAGTAAATGAGGGGAAGCGCCACATTGTCCAGGGCAGTCGCAAGGGGCAGAAGGTTGAAGGTCTGAAACACGAATCCGATTTTGAGATTGCGCGTTTCCGCGAGCCGGTCGTCATCCAGGTCCGCTACGCTCTCTCCGTCCAGGAGGTAATCGCCGGCAGTCGGGGTGTCCAGGCATCCGATGATGTTCATCAACGTGGACTTCCCCGACCCGGACGGTCCCATTACCGCGATGTATTCGCCTGCTTCGATCTGCAAGCTCACGTCGTGCAATGCCGGTACGTCCTGAGTGCCCATTTGAAACGTCTTACGAATTTTCCTCAGGTCGATAACCATCGGATCGTACCCGCCCGCTATCAGTCCGTTGAAAAAGTCGCTCTGCAGGTGAGGCCGAGTCATTGCGGCCGAAGACAAGGCGCGCGACCGACGCGAATCCCTGGATTCGGGGAGGGAGCGCAACGCCGTCATTCGGTCACAAGGGCCGGACGTAGCCCGGATGGACTTTTTCAACGGGCTGTTAAGGAGAACTCTCCTCATTCAAGAGACTGCGCTCTTCTTCAAAGTCGTACAGCGTCTGGCGTTTCAAGTCGGCCACCGCGAGTTGATATTGGATGTAGGCATCCAAATAGGCCTGGCGGGATTGCGTAAGGTCGTCCCGGGTTCGCGTGAGATCCTGCGCGGTAATATCCCCGTTTTCGAATCTCGCCAGGTCGATCTCGTAACTGCGCAACGCAACATCTTCGCTTTTTCTGAGTACCTGGAGCCTGTCGCGAGCTTCGCGAAGCCTCGCTATCGCACTTCGAATCTGTAGCACGACCTGCACGCGCTCGTCTTCCAGGTCCAGCATGCGCTGGTCCAGCCGCGTCTGCGCCGATGAAACTCTCGCTCTATTCTGGCGGGAATCCCACAGTGGGACCCGTAGCGTGAACGCCATGCCCAGGTTACGCGGGCGGCGCCGAAGGTCATTCCAACTGGCGTCGATCAGGTCCGACGTAGACGTGTCTTCAGGCAGGGCATTGGTCAACCCTGTCCGCTCGTACGAGGCGGAGAATTCACCTCGGACAGATCCGGCTGCTCGGGTCTCCCGGAGGTTGATCTCGGCCAGGCGATGGTCAATCTCGCGCTGCCGAAGTGACGCACTGTGGCGCAGCCCGTGCGAAATCGCAAGGTCTTCGTCGATCTCAAAGATCTTCAGATTCAGTGAGGGGCGAACGGTCACACTGTCGTCCAGAGACAGGCCAAGCGCCAGTCTGAGCCGGTCAGCGTTGCGCTTCATGCGGCCATCTGCCTGGAGAAGCTGATTTCGGCTTCGTGAGAGCGCCACTTCCATCTGAAGCGCTTCCACCTCGGGGATCAGCCCGGCCTCGAATTTTTTCTGTGCGAGGTCATAAGACTGCTTTTGCTGTTCGAGGGCTTCCCGGGCAATTTCAAGGCGACGTTGAGCGCTGTAGAATTCGTAGAATGCCTGTGTGATATCGTAGATTATGTCGAGTTGGGTGCTGGTGAAGACTCGCTGCTGATTTTCCAGCCGCAACCGGGCGCGTTCCAGATTGAGCTTAAGCTGGTTTGGCGCAAACAGCGGCTGCCGAAAGCGAACATCGAGCGTGCTGAAAAAGCGCTTGCTGCGATCGGAAAGATCGAGCTGTTCCTGAAATACCGATTCCCGAAGTTGCCGGAAATTGGACCCGAATGTCAACTCCCCATCTGTCATCAGAAACGGCTGACTGACGGAAACGGCCCCGAACCATTGGAGCATTCCTATTTTGTTGTAGATGGGCAGCCGATTGGGCACACGAATGGCCTGCACGTTTTCCACGTAATCGGGCGCTTGCAAAGTAAGATTCACACGAGCCCGTGTGCTGCGTTTCGCAGCGTCCATTTCGAATCCGGCGCCTTGAAGGTCCAGCCGAAGATGTCGCGCGCGATAACCGTCGTCCAGGGCCAGCGAAATGGCTTCGTCCAGAGTCAGATCAAGCGTCCGTGCCTGGGCGAGAGAAATCAGCTGGGCGAAGATTGTCAGAATTATCGTAATGAGGCACATAGGATTCCCCAAATTTCGCATGGTTTCCATTCGAAACGCGCTATTCAGGAGCTCCGCGCCGGCACCGGAATCGCCGGTGGCGAGATGATCGCGGGACAAAGTCGAACCTGGATGGACCATGCGAAAGGGCTATTCCTGCCAGGTTACTCATACCTGAGCGCATCGATTGGGTTCACCAGGGCGGCGCGCCGGGCAGGAAACGTGCCGGACACCACCCCAACCGCGCCGGACAGGCTGAAGGCCAGTACGACGGCCAGGGGCGAGACGATCGTCTCGAATTCCGCAATTGCGTCAATGAATACGGCCATGCCGACACCCAGAAGAATGCCAACGAGACCGCCAGCAAGGCTCAGGCCCACGGCCTCAATAAGAAACTGAATCATGATTTCTCGCTGTTTGGCCCCCATGGCCCTGCGCACTCCGATCTCGCGGGTTCGCTCCAGAACAGTGGCCAGCATGATATTCATGATGCCGATGCCGCCTACGAGAAGCGAAATCGCTGCAATTGATCCAAGCACCATATTGTAAACATGGCGTTCCCGTTCCTCCTGTTTGAGGAGTTCGAACGGTATGACGAGATCGAAATCGGCGTTTTCGTGATGTCTGCGTTGCAAGATCCGTCTGATTACGGCAGCCGCTTCCAACAGCCGCTCCGAGTCTGCCACCTGAACCGTGAGTTGATCGATCTGACTGGCAAGGGCGTTCTCTTTGCTGAACCGGCGCAGGAAAGCCGTGAGCGGAATGTAGACGTCCTGATTGAGATTGCGTGCGGCCAGCTCGCCCACGGTCTCGGTGAATAGTGCTTTGTTTGCTATGGTGCCCACCACTTCGAACCACTGGTCGTCGAGCTTGACTTGCATGCCGATGGGCTCTTCTATGGGAAAGAGCGTTCGGGAAACGTCGGCGCCGAGTACGCATACTCGAACTTCCCGATCGTGCTGATCACGCGTCAGGAATTCGCCCTTGGCGGCGGTGGACTGAAAAATCGACCGAAAAGCATCGCTCACCCCTACCAGAGTAATTTTAGCCGACTTGTCCCCGGATCTGGCTTCTACGTCCAGTTCGGCCTGTGGCGCCACGTGTACCGCACCGGGTACGATCCGGCGGATGGCTTCGGCATCGGCCAGCGACAGCCCGTACGAAAATTTGGCGCGCACCTCCTCCAGTTCCTTGTCACTCAGTTTCTTGTCACGGACAATGATATTGTTGACGCCCAGCGCCTTGAATTTCTCCAGGGCCTCGCGTTTTGCGCCCTCGCCAACAGCGAGCATGGCAATCACCGCCGCCACCCCGAAGATGATCCCGAGCGTCGTTAAAACCGAGCGAAGCCGATGCTGAGACAGACCTTCCAAGCCAATCCGAAGCATGTCGCGGCGATCCATCAGGTCGAGCCCTCCCTGGCCGACGTGGCAACGCGATCACCTGGCGAGACACCGCCGAAAACAACGACATCCCGGTTGTTGCTCGGACCGAGGCTGACGGGAACTCGTTTCAGTCCCCAGATCTGCTTAACGTATAGCACGAATTCGCCGTTGTCCCGGTGGATGCAGTTGCTTCGCACAAACAGGACGTCTTCCAGGTCAGCCACCAGGAACTCACAACTGACAGTCATGCCGGGACGCAAGAGAGGATCCGATTCCTGCAATAGCACTTCAACGGCAAAAACCTTGCTCTTGTCTTTCTTGTTCTTACGTCGGCTGATGCGGCTGATTTCGGAAATATGTCCCGTAAAGACAAACTTGGGGAAGGCGTCCATCCTTATTCGAACCTGTTGTTTCAGCGCTACCTTGTCGATGTCGGTCTCGCTGACCCATGTCCGGACCTTCATGCGACTCAGGTCCGGGAGGCCGATAATTGGGGTACCTGGCCACAGTTGATCTCCCGCGGCGACTTTTTGACCGGTCAGCCCATTTTGACGGTATTCTATCAAACCGTAAGCAGGCGCTCTCAAGACAAAGGATTCGAGGGTTCTGCGAGCCATCGCGACTGCCGATTCGATTTTTCGGATCTTTGCCAGGTGGATTCTAAGATCTTCCGCCTGAACGAGCTCCACGGTTTCAAGTTGCTTGCGCAGTCGCCGCAGAGCAAGACGTTTAATCTGTTTGTCAAAGGCCTTTAGCTCCTTCTGAGTCACGGACGAGAAGCGTACTCGCTGTTCGTCGATTGCCGCCATGCGTAACGACGATTCGGCCGAACGAATTCTGCCCTCCAGGTCCTTGCGTTTGCTTGCGTGCTCGACGTGCATCCTGTTAAGGTCGGCCCGGGCAATCGCCAGGTCGGACTCCTTGCGGCCCATGAACTGGACCACACCGGAAGCCTCAATACTGCCCACGACGTCGCCTTTCTTCGCAAGGGTGCCTTCGGGCTCGAGCTTCGTAATTTTCGGACGGCCGTATTGCCAGTTGAAATGGGGCATCGGAATGATCGTGTACCGTACGGCCTGCAGTTCTCCCGTTTCAGTCAACGTGGACCGAAAGCGGCCACTCTTAACTCGCGCAAATTCAAGGGTTGTATCGCCGCATCCGGATTGGATGAGAAGAGCCAACCCTAATAAAAGACCCTGGCCGAGCGCCCGGGTCTTGTTGACACGGCGGCAAGAAGGTCGTTTGTCAGTTTCTTGAACGCCTGGAACACGGTTCATTTTGGTACATCTTCTCCTGATGCCTGCGATTCCCCGATCACATCCGGATCCGAGAGCGCGACTTCGTCGCCTTCCGACAGGCCGTTTACCACGATGACATGTGTGTTGCTTTCCGCACCAAGCGTAACGGGCTGCGCCTCAAAACTCTTACCGTTCCGACGGTAGACGATGGGTTTCCCGCTAAGTTCAAATACTGCCGGAAGTGGAACGGACAGCACGTCAGGGATCTTTTCAACAAGCAGCCGACAACTGACGGTCATCCCGGGCAGGAGTCTTTTGTCCTGCCCGTCAAGTATTACAACGACGTCGAACACCTTGACCTTGGCTTCCTTCGATTTGTTCCGCGCAAGCATGGCGACTTCAATTACGCGTCCCGTGAATGTGGTATCGGGAAATGCATCGAGTGTAACCGCTGCCTGTTGTTCGAGCTTTACTTTGGAGATTTCGATCTCGCTTGTTTGAACTTTCGCCTTCATCTGGCTCAGGTCAGGCAGGCCGATTACTGGCCAACCCGCATAAATCTGATCGTCGACCTGGTATTTGTTGCGAGTGTAGGGGTTCTTCCGGAGGATCGCGATGCCCGATGCGGGAGCGGTGACTGTGAGCATGGCAAGTGTCATTTCCGCGGCGCCCAGTTTGGCCCTCTCCTGCTGCAATTTCAGCTGCAGCTTGCTGATTTCTTCTCGGTGGATACTTCTCTTGTTCTCCAATTCCCGGGTAGCCTGGTCCAGCTTGATGGCGGCTTCCTCGAGTCGAAACTCGTCCTGTTTACGATCGATTTCGGCTTTGTACGCGGCCTGTTTCAGCTTTAGTTGTGCAATCTTGTGATTTATGTGCGATATTTCGAGATCGATCTCAAGGCCTTCGATCTCGGAGCCGTTATTTGCCCGTGCTTTGCGGAGTTCTGCCTCAGCGATCTCGAGATTGGACCTGGCCTCGTCAGTCGCTTTCTGCACTTCCCCTTTGTCAAATTGAATGAGCAGATCCCCTTCCTCAACCTGCCTGCCATCTTCAACCAGCTTGACAATCTTGAGGTCGCCGAATCGCCAGTCGATAGGAGGTGCTGAAACGACCACGGATCGGACGGCTGCGAGTTCTCCGGTAACGGTGATGTTGCTCTCGAATTCCCCCGGCTTTACAATGTACGTTTCCACCGACGGAGCGACTACGCCTCCGCAGGCCGTTAGTGCTGCAAGACCCAAGAGAGCGAACAGGGAGTTGGGCGTCCACATTAAACGCTCCAGTCCGATTTCATTAGCGCGGTGGCTGGCGCAGGGCGAGCTCATCTCCAGCCTCCAGGTTACCTTCGATCACTGCATAATCGGAATTCCTGGCTTTCAATTTCACCCGTCGCGATGTAAATCTCTTCCCTTCTCGTACATGAACCACATACGTGCTGTCCTGTTCGAAAACACAATCAAGCGGCGCAACCAGGGCCTTAGGCACTCTCTCAGCGAAAATACGCACGCGCGCGGAAAGCCCGCTTTTGAATGCAGACGTTGTAGAGTCCAGTTCCACGATGACTTCGACCTGTTTCATCCTGGAACCTTTTTTCAAGGGTACCGCACGTTTCGCTACTCGTGCAACCCTTCCGGTCACCGGTTCCCTTCTCAACGCCGAAATCACAACTTCCGCGTGCTGACCTTCTTTCAATTGTTGCGCCTGGATTTCGCCAACTTGCACTTTCACTTGCATAACTGACGGATCGGGGATCCGTACGACGGCTTCACCTGGATATTTCGCACCCCCTTCCTGCGGTTTTACTGCCCGCCATCCTCTCTCATAGATCACAATGCCTGCCGTTGGCGCTCTTATGCTCAACTTTCGGATCGTTTCTTCTGCCTCGTTGAGTTTGCGTTCAGCCTGCTTGATAAGGATGTCCGCGTGCGCACGCTCCTCTTTCAGGATCTCCGCAATGGATGCAAGCTTCCTGCTGGTTTTTTCGGCCCGCAACTCGTTTCGTTTCATTTCAAGCCGTTTGATTTCCCTTAGCCGCGGCGCTACGAACATGAGCCTCCCCAACTGAAGCTTTGATACCGCCGCAGCGGCGTTCGCGCTCTCCCGGTCTGCTTCCAGCATGAATTGCTGGGCCCTCAATTCCGCTTGTTTCTTGTTGGCATCGGCGCGAGCGATTGCGAGCGCGTTAGTTGCGGTCCGATGGTCGTTTTCGAAAGGCTGGGGATCGAATCTGACGACCACTTCATCCTTCTTAACGGAAGATCCTTCCGGCGTCAGATACGTGATTTCGAGTTGCCGCCATTTACGCAGCGTGGGTGCGGTCAGCGTCGTTGCCCGTTTCGCCTCCAATTCGCCGTCGGCCTCAACACTTACAATAAAGGGTTGTTTTGAAAGGGTATAGACAAGATGGGGCTGGGCAGACCTGTCGGGAGCACATCCGAACAGAACGACAGACAGTCCGCACAGGATCAGAAAGGCGGGTGAGGTCGGCCGCGGAAACTGCTGAGTATATGTCCCTGGAGGCGCCATTGTAAAATGGGGAAGACAGGAATACCGGAACGAGGTGGGTGATCTGAGGTCGGACATGCACCGTCCCTTGCCATGCAGTTAGACGACACAAACCACCGGATAGTTCTGGCACACTTTCGGACTTGCACAGATATCCGGGTCACGAGTACGCCTGCCGTGGCCCGTTTGGGTCCGGCAGCGTCACCGCTTCCCCGATCGATTCGGGTTCGCAAGACTGACTGGAGATGTCGTGAGCGCGCTTTTGGACGAGGAATCCGTCTATTCCTGCCGCAAGACGTCTGCCGGAATTGCGCGAGCCGCTCTGGCGGCTTGCCAGCCGACGGTCAAAAGAGCGATGCAGAGCGCCAGTGCGCCGGAAAGCGCGAACGTCCACCAACCGACGTCGACCCGATAGGCGAAATCCTGGAGCCAGGTATCCGCGGCGAAATGCGCGACGGGCCATGCGATGACGATAGCGATGATCACCAGCTTTACGAAGTCTTTGGACAGCAGGGCAACAACGCTGGACGCGGATGCGCCGAGGACTCTGCGGATGCCGATTTCTTTCGTGCGACGCTCGGCGGTGAAGGATGCGAGCCCGAATAAACCCAGAAAAGCCACAAGGATCGCCAGCCCCGAGAATGCGCCGAAAACCTCCATCAATCGCGTCTCGTTTCGATAAAGTTGGTCGAAGTCAAAATAGGAATCGAGAAAAGTATAGCTAAAGTGTTGTGAGGGCGCGATCTCAGCCCATTTGTCCCTCAGGAATTGCAGCGTTGGCGGGACAGAACCGGGGCGCAATTTTGCGACGAGATGACGGGCGTGCCCGACACCCAAGTTATCAAGGTGCAAGCGCAACGCTAATGGTTCGATTTTGTGATGCAGCGACCGAATATGGAAATCCTGTACAATACCCAAGATTTCGCCGGTTGACTTTACGATATCTCCGAAATTCATGTGCACTGTCTGACCGGTGTTTCTCCCGATACCCAACAACCGGGCGGCTGATTCATTCAGAATGACACCGTCACTGGATTTGGTGGCGAAAGCAGACGTAAAATTCCGCCCGGCTACTAAGTTAACCCCCAACGTCTCCAGATAATCCTGATCGATATACCATGTCTTGATTGTTGCCTCTTTACTACCGGTTGCCCCCATTAGCTTATATTTAGATCCGGTCCAAGGGTCTTCCCCGGGCACGAAAGAGGCAAGTGACACGTTGAGGATATTCGGATTTCGCATCAGTTCGTTTTTTATCGTCTGGTAGCGACCCTCCATGGAATACGTAGCATATTTAATTCCTTGTGTATTCAGAATGACCACGTCGCGTGCATCGAATCCCAAATTCTTGGCTCCGAGGAAATGCAACTGTCTCATGACGACGGCTGTTGTGGCGACCAGACCAATAGAAATCGTAAATTGCAATATCACAAGGCCCTTTCTAAATCCTGCGCTTCTATGTGTAGCAGTCGAAAGGTCCTTCAACATCGAAGAGGGGCTGATATGCGACAGGAACAAAGCCGGATAGCTCCCCGCCAAAATACCGACAACCAGTGCGGCTGCACCCAGAATACAAAGGTAACGGCCGCCGTAGGTGATGCTGAGCGACCTGCCGACGGCAGCATTCAGAAATGGAAGAGACATTTCGGTTAGCATGACGGCAACGGTAAATGCAAGAAACGCGACAGTTACAGCTTCGCCCAGGAATTGCCGGATCAGTTGCCGGCGGTCCGCCCCCACGACTTTGCGCAGACCCACTTCCCGGGCCCGGTTGGCGGAGCGCGCGGTCGCCAGATTCATATAGTTCGCGCAGGCAATCACCAGGATGAGAACCCCCACAGAACCAAACAGGTACAATTCATTAATGTCGCGATTGGCGCCCAGTTCGTGCTCGAGATGGGAATGTAAATGGATATCCGTCAACGACATCAATCGAAATGGTCTGACGGTTCTTGCCGCTCGCGATTCGGAACTTTCATCAGGCTCGTTTGGAGTAAACTGAAGGGGCAACCAGTCGCGGAGTTTCCCTTCCAATTTCTGGGCCGACGCACTCACGTCCAGGAGGAGATAGGTGTAGACCAACGCCTCCGCCCGCTCTCCTACGGAATAGTCAGCGTATGAAACGAGTCCCTCGAAGGCAACATGGGAATACCGGGGAATTTCGTCGAGCACGCCGGTTACCTGATAGGTTGTCGTATCTGATCGACCCGGCATTAGTAATCGCTTGCCTATCGGATCAACATCGCCGAAGTAGCGTCTCCCCATGTCCTGAGAAATTACAATCGCATCGGGCGACGCAAGCGCCGTCTTTGGATCTCCCTGAACGAGCGAAAATGAGAATACATCGAAAAAGCTTTGCGTCGCAAACAGCAGTTCTTCTTCGTGGAATTTCCGATCCTTGTACGTCAAGAGCATCCTTGAGATTCGCTTGATGCGCACGACGTTTTCAATTTCGGGAAAATCTGTAACGAGCCTCGGTCCGAGATGCGCATTCGCATACGGCATATTTTTCGATGTTGAAAACCGGTATATTCGGTCGACGTGCTGGTGAAACCGGTCGTAACGCAATTCATTCTCGATCAACAGCCCGATCATCAGGCAGCACGCGATCCCCACTGCAAGCCCGGCAATATTGATGGCAGAATAGAGCTTATACCGGCGCATATTGCGAAGGGTAATGAGCAGGTAGTTTCGGAACATAGCGAAGCTCCAGAATCTAATAAACGAGAGATTGCGGGCGCCCGAGCCATCCAATGACGAATTGTTCCACCGTTGAATGAATCAAAACCCGTGCCAAGTGTATATGTCACGGTTTACCAGTGATTTATTACAAAAGGGAAATCGCCGAAGCATTCTGGATGTGTTCGTTTTTGGAACAGCAGTGTCCGAAAATGAACATCAAAAACGTGCGGGGAGGAATGACGGAAGAAGGGACTTCTGCTGAACGTGGTAAGGAAATTGACTGCGAGGGCAATGGCGCGAGGAAAACTCCGCCGGAGAATTCGCCAATGTTTGAGTTAAAGGCGTGAAGCCTTTGATCGAAGAATCAGCAATCGGACAAACCCCTGAGTATTGCAGACGCGTTGACGTCGTCACCAAATTGACAGATTCTCTCGACGACATCGTCCGTTGGCTTGACCTGTATCCAGGAATTGACTCATCCAGACATTTGACCAGCGATACCGACGACACACGTGGCCTTCCCGACGTCATTCCTGCCGCAAGACGTCCGCCGGATTTGTCCGAGCGGCTCTGGCGGCCTGCCAGCTGACGGTCAAGAGAGCGATACCGAGCGCTAGTGCGCCAGCAAGCGCGAACGTCCACCAACCGACGTCGACCCGATAGGCGAAGTTTTGGAGCCAGGAATCCGCAGCGTAATGCGCAACGGGCCATGCGATGAGGATAGCGATTATCACCAGCTTCACAAAGTCTTTGGACAGCAGGGCAACAACGCTGAAAGCTGACGCGCCGAGTACTCTGCGAATGCCGATTTTTTTCGTGCGACGCTCTGCCGTGAAGGATGCGAGCCCGAATAACCCCAGAAAAGCCACGAATATTGCCAGTCCCGAGAATGCACCGAAAACCTTCATCAAGCGCGTCTCATTTCGATAAAGTTGGTCAAAGTCAAGATACGAGTCCAGTAATCGATAACGAAAGTACCGTGACGGCGCCAATTCGGCGAATTTCTCTCTCAGAAATGGAAGCGCCGCCAGCACAGCGCCGGGACGTGTTTTTACGACGAGTTCATAGGCATTTATCAAGCCAATTTTGCCAAGATTCGGCCGCAACGCCGTTGGCTCGACTCTGTGATGCAGCGAACGAATATGGAAGTCCCGTACAATTCCTACTATTGTGCCGGTTGTTATCAGGTCGCCCCAAAGATTCATACGCACCCTCTGACCTGTGGTCTTTCCGATACCCATTGCTCGGGCAGCCGACTCGTTGAGGATAACTTCATCATTCGTCATGGTAGCGAAATTCAATGTGAGATTCCTTCCGGCAATGAGGTCGATGCCCATGGTTTCCAGGTAATCCCGATCGACACATGTCGTCTTGAACCCCAGCGGCTTGCTTGCAGGCGAGTCTATCAATGTAAACTCGTTTGTGATCCAATAATTCTGCCCCGGTAGACTGGACGCAATTGACACATTGAGAATGTTTGGGTTCCGTGTCAGTTCGTCCTTGATAGTTTGGATGCGATGCTCGGCGGGCGTTCCGATCGCACTTATTTCCCCTGCGTCCAACACAACCACGTCTCGTTTTTCGAAGCCCAGGTTCTTTTTGTTCATGAAATGCAACTGTCGAAGGGCTACAGCAGTTGTGCCAATCAACCCTATAGAAATCGCAAATTGCAATATCACCAGTACCTGTCTAAACTCTGCGCTTCTATGTGTCCCCGTCGAAAGATCCTTCAACATCGAAGAGGGGCTGAAGTGCGACAGGAACAAAGCCGGATAGCTCCCAGCCAAAATACCGACAACCAGTGCGGCCGCACCCAGAATACAAAGGAAACGGCCGCCGTAGGTGATACTGAGCGACCTGCCGACGGCAGCATTCAGAAATGGAAGAAACATCTCGGTTAGCATGACGGAAACGGTAAATGCGAGGAAGGTCACAATTACAGCTTCGCCCAGGAATTGCCGGATCAGTTGCCGGCGGTCTGCCCCCACGACTTTGCGCAGACCCACTTCTCGTCCCCTGTTGACTGAACGGGCGGTCGCCAGATTCATATAGTTCGCGCAGGCTATCAGCAGGACGAGAATTCCGATTGAACCGAGCAGGTACAATTCAATAATGTCGCGATTGGGTCCAAGCTCGTGATCCAGCTGGGAATGCAAATGGATATCTTCAAGAGGCGTTAGCCGGAACGGCCTGGTGGTCCTACCTCTCTGAGATGCAGATTCACCTTCAGGCGCGTTGGATGTGTACTGATGTGGAAGCCAGTCACGGATCTTGTTCACCAATTCCCGGGCCTTCGCACTTTCGTCCAGGAGGAGATAGGTGTAGGCGATAGCGGACTCGCGTTCACCCCAGGAATTGGCAGAATAGGGGACCAGCCCTTGGAAGGGAAAGTGGGAATGCCTCGGTACGTTATACAGAATGCCTGTGACCTGCACCGCCCTTTCGTCTAAATATCCTGAGTTTATTATCAAAGACTTGCCAATGGCGTCATCTGCGCCGAAGTAGCGTTTTGCCATCTCCTGGGAGATTACAATCGCATCGGGCGACTCAAGCGCGGTCCCGAGATCGCCCTTAAGAAGCCTGAAAGAGAATACGTTGAAGAAATTGGGGGTCGCATACAGCAATTCCTCCTCGAGGAATTCGCGGTTCAGATATGCCATTGGCGTCCCTGCGCTAGATACGTGCGCAAGGCGGACGACCTGTTCAATTTCAGGAAAATCCGCTGCTAGCCTGGGTCCGAGATGCCCGTTTGTGTATGCATTATTCCACGTTGAAAGACGATATATTCTGTCAGCATATCGGTGGAACCGGTCGTAGCGCAATTCATCCTCGATTAACAGCCCAATCATCAGGCAGCACGCGATTCCTACTGCAAGCCCGGCGATATTGATGGCCGAATAGAGCTTGTAGCGACGCATATTGCGAAGGGTGATGAGAAGCACGTTTCGAAACATGAAGAGCGTCCCTGATGTAAATGCCTAGCACGCAGAGGAATCACATATTCAGTTGACGACAGACTATACCAAACAGATCAAAAATCGTACCAAATTTGCATATGCATTTTTTTCAGGAAGTTATATAAAACCGCCAGGAAGCAGGAACCACCGGATAGTGTTCGTTCTTGATACAGTATTGTTCGAAAACAGACACTGATATGGCTCGGATAGTTTTGGAGAGTCAAATATTCTCGCGCGGGAATCCCGTCAATGGGCACTGGTGGATCTAAGGCGCGTGTAAGGCTTGTTCAGGCGATCCGGCTGGAATTGAACCCGATTGGGGCATTTTCGCCTTGCCGCAAAGCCGATCTAATGAGGACCACGAGCAAGTGAAACCGGTGTATGTTTTCGCTACGCTTTGGAGTATCTGTTCGTGCAACCAGACTAATGGATTGCCGCCGTCAACGTGGACCATGGAAGCCCCGCCAATTCCCATCATCCTGGCTGGATGGACGCAGCGGCGTGCATGACTGGGAACCCGGGAAGTTCGAGATCGATTCGCAGGCGCCCAACGGAATCGGCATTCCCATATATCAAGGTCGCAGCGACCCTTGCTCAGGCGGCTGTGGACGATCAAATTCCCAGAATCGGGAATCCGGATGCTGCGAGCCTTATGCTATTGTCCCTCTTTCAAGTATTGATTGAACCAGCCGAGTACGCTCTTGTAATAATCCCTGGTATCCTCAGCCGACCCCTCAGTCAAATGATGGCCTTCACGCTTGTATTCTCGCATTTCCACTCGTTTGCCGAGTCGCCTGAGACCGAGGAATATCTCTCGTGCACCTACCGATCCCGGCAAATCGTGGGTTCCACATATAACCAACACCGGCGCTTCGACCCGGTCGAAAGCAAAGAGCGGCGAGTTTTCGATATAGGCATCTCGTTTCTCCCAGAGATTTCCACCATTTCGAGCCTGCCGGCCCTCGCACCAATGCATTCCATTTACATCCACGAGATAAGTGCTGGCCATGTTGATTCCGAACGGCGCGCTGACTACCGCAGCACGGAAGGCCTTCGTGTGAGTCACCAATGCCATGACACCATAACCACCATAGCTGTGTCCCCAGACACCGATTCGGTTGTTGTCGGCAATACCCATTTCTATGGCTCGATTAACCGCGGGTAGAGTGACCCGCACGATCTGATCAATCGGCTTGCTGTCCTCCATAATCGAGTCCGGGTATAGTGCAGCATAGCCGGCGCTGGTGAATAACTGTGCTTCCGAAAAATGCCGTTTGCCTTTTGATAGAGTATTCCCGGGATAGATCTTAACAATCATGGGCAGACGGCCCTCCGCCGGAGCGTTATTGGGAAGAAAAAGAGCAGCCTCCTGTACACGACCATTCGCATCCTTGAACTCTATGGTCTTGCGTACCGGTTGAGCCACATCGCAACGCCAGGGATTCGTATCAAATAGCGTCGTAGCCTCTCCATTGTCGAAAGCGTACGCATGTACCGTTTCTGTGCCAAGCGCGAAAACTGTACGCTGGGACGCGACAAGAGTAAATTCATCCAGGCTTGAATTCGGCGCGGGACAAACTCTGGTCATCTCGCCTGAAACCGAGTGGATTCGGACGATATAGTTCATGCTATCGCGAGTGTCAGTCGCATGGGCAAGAATATTGCCCCGATCGTCCCTATGAAGGACTGATTCTCCGTACCGTTGTGCAATCGCATTTATTCTGAGGTGATTGCCAGTCGAATCCTGGGAGAGTTGGCAGTTCCGACCGTCCTCGATGGACAGGTGATACAGAGTTCCTTTTTGAAGCCACATAATACGGCTGCTGTCATCGGTCCACCACGGCATTTGACGGTTAGCCAGGTACGAAGTGAATTTTGTAGCCATTTCAGGCTCAGTTGATCCGTCCGCAGGCGCAAGATAGAGGTATAGAGGTTCTCCCTCGTTTCCACCGGTTACATAGGAAATCGTCTGGCTATCGGGCGACCACGAGAAACGACATGCATAAGTGTTGACCGGTACGTTCCTGGCGACCGTATAAGGTTCGCGACCGTCAAGTGGGACGATAATCACATCGGCAATCAGGTGGGGACGATCCACGGGAGATGAAATTTCATTGAGAAACGCGACAGCTTGCCCATCAGGCGCCATACGCAGGATACGCCGGGTGAGACCGGGCGCCAACTCCTTGACAATGCCTGTTTCGACTTCCAAAACGCCAATACACCTCTCCATTCCGGGCCGTTCAAAAAATGGGCTCTGCGGATCTGAGGCTGACCGGTCTGGCGTGTAAGATCGCACAATGATGTCGGAGGATGCAGTAGCGTATCGAGCATTCGGGACCAGCGGTACAATGATCCGGCGACCGTCGGGAGTCCATTGAGGAACGTTAAAGTTGAAAGTCCAGGGAATCAAGGCGTTGGATACAATTGACACTTCGTGCGTATGCCTGTTCCACAATCCTAAGCAGGCGTGAGCATCTTGTTCAACGACGTATGCGGCAAGCGTTTGTCCATCCGGAGACCATCGCCCCGCCCAGCTCATTTGCAGATCGGAAAACGGCTCGATAGACTCGCCTGTCTCAACGTCGATCAGGACAATGAATGACCCGTTTGCCTGAGTATTGTCGGTATCGTGTGGGACGCGACGCTTCCCCTGACTGAGCGTTACAGCAAGCAACCCGCCATCAGGTGAGACGTCCCACGGGCAACGATGGGTAAACTGGTTGACGTTCAAAAAATCATCGACAGTAAATGGCCTCGACATATCTGACTCTCCTGGGGCTGATTGCTGTTGGTACCGGTGAAAGACTACCGGTCATTTGGGTTCTGATGTTACCACATCAGCCGCATGCAAGTACGTCGCTGAGTATCACCGCCGCCGTGGATATGACGCCATGCCACAGCCTGCGTCCCAATTCTATATTCGCTTTGGACAAATCGCCGATCACGCCGTTGTCCGAATATTTCGTGAAGTCAAGTCTCGGATCATACCCATGGACTTCTCGGGAATTGTTCTGATCGAACGCATTGTCCTCGTAGCCCACCAAAACGGGAACATACCGCAGGTCCGGAATCAACATGCCGCGAGATTCCGAACACTTGACACATCGATTGACGGATTGCCCCACCGGTGATCTTATCAAAGACCGTGCCAAGCGTACATGTTACGTTTTATCAGTCAGTTATGGTAAAAACGAAATCGCCGGAGTGCCTGGGAAGTGTCCGTTTATGATACATTAATGTCCGAAAACGCACACTCGGAGGGGGCAGGAGGGCTTTAAGGTTGTGGTTTTTCCGTTACGCGTCAGTTTGCTATCGACGACTTCAGATGATGGGGTTCAACGAGGTTGATAGAACGAATCGCGCCGTGTCAAGTGTCGCCAGGTTGCGACTTCAGATGTCACAGACGGAACGCGGTCTACCATGGCAAGGATTCAGCGCCTTAGCCGGAAGATAAAGCATTTATCCTGCTCTTGCTTTTAATCCTGTAGTTCCTGGTCGGTTTTGTTTTTATCCTGACTATCCTGTCCATCCATGTAAGTTACGTTTTTTAAATGGCCTACACCAGCCCGAGGTCCTGATAGATGGCGCTGTTGGTCTCCCGGTTGCGGACCTGGTGAGCGTCTTCTCCCGGTGTGCCGTTGAAGATGCATACGACAACCAGGCCCGCATCGGGGTCCACGAAGGCGATCGACGACTGATAACCCGCATTGCCAAACGTACGAGGTGCGGCGTAGCGTCCGAAACCGTAGGGAACCGAATCTTTGCCGTAAATGTTCGAGTTGACGTAGAAGCCCAGCCCCATGTCTACAACATGACCCAGGATTTCGTCCCTCAG
The DNA here is from genome assembly GCA_965203805.1 of Candidatus Latescibacterota bacterium. Taxonomy (GTDB): domain Bacteria; phylum Latescibacterota; class UBA2968; order UBA2968; genus JAAXHE01. The sequence goes on from OZ241917.1 coordinate 1,491,584, forward strand.
GCCGGTTCGATGGCGGGCGGTAATCGCTTCAACGGTCTGGGGACGAAGCAGTTGCTTCCCATTGAACGTGCCTTTCCCAAGCAGCATCTCGTAGAAACGGCCCAACTCCCTCGCCGGTCCCCGTCCGCTGCCGCCGGGCACACATCGACCGATCGTTCGTTGCAAATCCACGCTGTAGTGTGACGGTTCGGGCACTCCACCGGCGGTATCGTACATCAGTCCAATCCGGTCCTTCTTTGCCTGGTACGTCGATGAATCCATCGAGAGGCTGCAGTTGGGCATATCGAGCGGTTCGAAAATTTCCTCGTGTACATACCTGCCGAATGCCCCGCCGCTCTTGCGCGAGACGACCTCGCCGAGCACAAACCAGGCATTCGCCACGTCATATCTCGCCTGCCGCCCCGGGAGCCAGTCGTCTCGCAGGGGTGCATCGCAGATGGCGGCGACGATTTCATCCCACGAAGATTCAAACCAGGCGACGTCCACGGGGCCGATTCCGCCGGTGTGTGTCAACAGGTGGCGAAACGTCAGACCCGATTTCCCGCCGGCCCCGAAGTCCGGCAGGTGGAGGCAGACGGGATCGTCGATTTCGATCCGTCCCCTCTCCCACATCTGAGCGACGGCAACCGCGGTGACACCCTTCGTCAACGACATCCATACGGTCATCGTATCGGTGGTCATCAACCTGGATGTCGTTGCCTTCCCGATGGCCGCGTCTGCAACGACATTTCCCTCCATAGACACGTAGAGCTGCGCACCCAAATGGAGGCCTTCCCTGACGCCTTCATGAAGAAGATCAACGGTCCGTGTCAGCGGTCCATTCATCGGCTATCCTGTTTTCCATCGCTTCGGATCCGGCCGGAAACGAACCCGTCGCGGCGCGACGAGGGCAGGACCTGCCTGCAGCGCCTGTCTGCGTGCGTGCCACACGCACAGGCAGGCAGGGCACTGCGCAGGCAGGTGCCATCGCTCCCAGGGAAAGAGGGGAGACGGGAGACGACCGGCCCCTTACGCCGACGCATCCGGCGACGTGCGGTGCAGGTCCGGGTCTTCCACCGCCTCGTAGACCACCCCGCCCTCGACGTTGCGCGGCATCGGCGCGCCGGTGAGGTAACAGATCGTGGGCGCCACGTCGATGACGCGCACCTGGCGCTCGAGCGGTCCCGCCGACCGGACGCCCGCGCCGGCGGCGATGAAGGTCGAGTGCTGGCCGGCCATACCGAAGGCCACCGAGGGCAACTGCTTGCCATGGGCGCCGTCGAACTCCGGGCGCAGCGCATACACCACGTCGCCCACACGGTCCGACCACAGGTTCACCATCTCCGCATCCTCCCGGGTAAGGGCGAGGGCGAAGGTCCGCCGCCCCGTCTCCGGATCCTCGTAATCGTACAGCGCCTGGATGATATCCTTGCAGACCGCGTCGTAGTCCGCGGGATCGACGATGCCGCCAGGCTCCCTCCCCTTCAGGTTCACGAAGACGTGCACGAGACCCACGTCCGCCGCCCGGGTGCGCGTCCAGTCGATGCGCCGGTCGGGGCCGTCGCCCACGTACTTCAGGAAACCGGCCTGCTCCAGCACCGAGGCGACGTTGACGACGGTGTGCTGCTGCGAGGTGCCGCCGTGGTCGGAGACCACGAAGAAAGCCGTATCGTCCCCGGCCAGCCGGCGCAGACGGCCGATCCAGCGGTCGATGGAGGCGTAGGTGCGCTCCACCCCCTCGCGGCAGCGCCGCTGCACCTCCGGCGGAGCCCCGGAGTGAGGATCGGCAGCGCGCAGGAAGAAGTGGCTCGTATAGTCCGAGGCGTGCGTCTCCGTCATCAGCAGGTCCCAGTCCCTCGAGCCGACGAGGTATTCGGCCACGTCGGCCAGGCGCTGGTGGTGGAACTCGAGCAGTTCGAAATACGTGTTGTCGTCGATCAGGCCCAGGGCGTCGCGGCCCGGGTTCTGCAGGAAGTTGCCCACGCGCCGGTCTATTTCGCCGGCTACGGAGGCGGGCTTCGTGTACCCGTCGGGCGGCCAGATCTGGGGAATGAACAGCTCGAAGGCATCGGCATCGGGCGTCAGCGTTATCAGCTTCGCCCGCACGTACCCACTCACCTTCCCGCCGTCGATCTCGAACGGGTCCAGCCACCAGTCGCTCCACTCCCCCACCCCCAGGTCTGCGATCGGCCGGGCGGCGTCCTTCGACCGGCACAGGCGCGCCCGGTCGTAGCCGTTGGCGCCGCTGGCGTAGATCAGGGCGTGCAGCGTTACCGGAACGCCGTCACTCCCCCGGTTCATCCCCTCGCGGCCCCTCGCCAGAGGCTGGATGGTGAGCACGGTCTCTTTCGCCGGCAGCCCAGAATCGGGCGTTCCGGTCCAGCCCCGGGCATCAACCAGATTCACGGGATCGAACTCGCGCACCCCCTGCAGGGCGCTCGGGTCCAGGGTCTCAGGATCGCGCTGGGCCTCGAGCCGCCTCGGCGCCCACTTGCCGCCCACGAAGAGGTGATAGCCCGCCACCTGGTGGTGGTTGGAAACGCCGGGGCCCGTGCCTTCCACCTGGATACCCGAACGCACCGTCGGCGGCCACGACATCTCCCACTTCACCAGGAGCGGCGTCTTCCCGCCGCGCTCAAAGGCGTTCCAGATGTACTCCGATCGCGACAGGGAGGTATCGATGCCCCAGAGGGTGCGGTCCAGCGGCTGGCCCACGTGGCGGATGTTGAAATCCAGGATCCCGTGGGTGCCGGGCCACGAGCCGGTGGACAGGGCCGTCCAGCCCGGCGGCGTGAGCGTCGGGAAGACGCCCACCATGGGCCGCCACACACCCGCCTCCATCAGCGCGCGCACGTTGGGCATGTGGCCGGCGTCGGCCATGTTCTTCACCAGTTCCATGCTGGCGCCGTCCATTCCGGCGACGATGGCGCGTCTCGCGGGTGCCGTACTCATGGGATCTCTCCTGATGTATGAGTGAAAGAGCGAGCGGCGGAGCGGTTGGAACTCCCTATGGAAGACGAGGGATGACCTCTTTCGCCATCAGCTCCATCGAACGCTTCATTATTGGCTTGTCATCCCAGTCGTGGCCGATCATCAGCACTGTGCCGAAACCGCCGGTAACGTCGTACAGTTCCTGCAGGCGCCGGGTCACCGTGTCGGGACTGCCGACGATGGCAATCTCGTCCATGATGTACGAGCGGCTGACGTCCGCATCGGACATTACCGGGTTCATCTTGGGAAGGTCGAGCATGCTGGCTGCTTGGAGCATACCGCGGAGGTAAACCAACGAATCGGCGAATGCGCCGTTGAAAGCGTGCTCGCGAGCCTGGGCATCGGTCTCGCCCACGAAGATGCTGCGTGAAATCCGCCAGTCGCTCCGTTCCGGTTTGCGCCGCCCCGCTTCCGCGGCCCCGTCACAGATCATCTCCCAATGCCGTTTGACCTTGTGCGGCGGCGCCATATTGATGCTGATCGGCAGGAACCCGCGCCTGCCGGCTGTGGTGGCCGCCATCGATTCTTCCTTCACAATGCTCATGGCGATGGGCGGATGGGGCTTCTGATACGGTTTCAATACCTCGCCCAACCCGAGTTCCGGGACCTTCTCCGCCATGGCGACGTTCCAGAAGTCCCCGTCGAACTCGAACGGGCCGTCCTCGGTCCAGAGTTTCAGGACGATATCCATCGCCTCGAGATTCATCAACCCCTGGGTGCGCGGGTCCGGTAAATCGAACAGCGGCCAGTCGGTCGGTACGCCCCCCTGTCCGAAGCCAACGTTGATGCGCCCCCGGGACAGGTGATCGAGGTAAGCGAGGCGGACCGCCACGTTCGCCGGATGATGCTGCGTCATGATCGTGACGCCCGTGCCCAGGCGGATCCTCTCCGTCTGCGGCAGGACGTGAGCGATGAAGACGTCGTTGGCGGGAATCGGTTCCCACATCGCGGTATGGTGCTGGCCGATCCAGGCCTCGGCGAATCCGAGTTCCTCGGCCCACAGCACGCACTCGATATCTTCTTCGAACGTCTGCGTGCGGTCCTTCTGCGGCGGATGCAGCGGCATCATGAATGTCCCGAGTTTCATTTTCGGTTCTCCCGAACAGTTTGAATCAACCTCAATTGGAAAATGGAAAACCGCTGAATTGGCCACAAAAAACGCAAAAGACACAAAAGGTACCGGTGCGAAACAGCATGTGTCATAACGCCGTGACCCTGCAGGGTCTCTCTTGTCATCCAGATAGACGTCCTGTTACAGGATAGCTGTTTTTGTGCCATTCACTGTTACCCGGCTTACCGTTTGTCCACTTCGCCCGTGTCATCTCCCGGTCTTCTGAGACTCTCGAAAACCGCGGCGGACAGGATGATCAGGCCGCCGATGATTTCCCTGTCTGACGGGATGGCGGCCAGCAGAATGATCGCGATGATCACGCCGTAGACGGTTTCCAGCGCGAGCGTGACGCCGACAACTTTACCGGAAAGGTGCCGCTGGCTGTTGACGAACAGAATCCTTGCGAATCCCGTCAGCACGACCCCAAGCGCCACCACGAGCAGGAGATCCCTTGTTCCCGGTATTTCGAACAGGGTTTCGTTGTAGATCATGAATGGGAGGAGGAGCAGGCCCGCGATTCCCATTTCATAGGCTGAAATATCCCAGCTATTGTACCTGTCGATGATCCGTTTCTTGCGCATCAGGATGAAAAGCGGGAGCATCGCGCCGGAGGCCACGCCGTACAGGACCCCCTGAAAATTCGCATCGGACGGATCGAATCCGGGCGCCAGACAGTAGACCCCGATCAACACCGCAACCGCACTGGCGAAGTCAACAGCCCGCAGTCTGACGTTGAAGAACATACTTTCGAGAAACACCATCAGTACCGGGTAGGTGTACGTCGTCACCAGGCCGATTGCAACCGTCGAGACTTTGATCGACTGGAAGAAGAGCACCCAGTGGACGGAAAGCAGGACGGCGATCGCCCCAAACGTCGCGAGGTCGTTCCAACTCTTGATGGGGCTGCGGCTCTTCAGACGCCTGGCGATGACGAAAATGACGATCGCCGCCAGAGACGTCCGCCAGAATACGATCTCGTATGGACCGAGCTCGACCGCTTTTCCAAGCGGGCCGATGAATCCGTACAGGAGCGTCGCAACGTGCACCTCAATCAGCGCACGCGACCTATGGGTCATCCGTCGGCCCTGCCTCGACGATGATTCCCTGGAAATACCGGTCATCAAATGCTCCGAAGACAACCGGGCGGTCGTGTCCTTGCATATCGTCGTTCAGGCGGGACTCCCCTTCTTCAACGTGAACCTGACCTCATCGTAGCCGTCCTTCAACTCAACGTTCCCCCTTTTCCAGCCGAGATGCTCATAGAAGCCCTCGGCGCGGGTGTTCGTTTCGGTTTCCAACCAGATCTCGCGAGCTCCATTTTCCCACAGCCATTCAACCGCGGCGTCCATCAGTCTCCGGCCGATCCCGCGGCCTTCGTATGACGGACGAACGAATAGCGCCCAGATCGACCCGGAAGCGGCATTCGCGATACAAAAACCGACAGTCCGGTCGACCGCCTCCGCGACCCAGCACCTGGCGTCGGTCCGCATCAAGGTGGCGGCGCGCTCAGGCGTGATCCCGGACGCCTCCAGTTCAGCAGCCGTCATCGCGTTTTCCGTCGTCGCCGTGCGAATCTCAAAGGTAGCGGGAATATCGCCTGGATCGGCCTCGCGGATGATAATCGCATTCGTGGTCCTGTCGATGTTCCTGTTTGGAATACCCCTTTGCCTCCATTAGACTCCTTCCACACAGGCCTTCACGACACCAACACTTCCTCCCCATAATCCTGCAGCATACTGGCATTCAGTTCGCCCGGTTTCCATTCTTCCTGCCTGCCGATCTCTTCAGCATGGCTTCCCTGCAATACCAGCGAAATCCTTGACTTCGATGAGGTTTTTGTTGTACCTTTAACTGTCACGTTTGGATCAGTCCGACAAGGAGAACCACGATGTCAGATCCGTCTGTTCTGAATGAGTTGGAAAAAAACACCAGTCGTCTGACGCTCGATGAGCAGCTGCAGCTTATTGAGAGGGTGAGTCACCGGATACGAGCTGACGTCGTGGCGAAAACTGATTTAGATGCTGAACTAAGTAAGATGGCGGCTGATCCTGAGATTCAAAAGGAACTTCGGGAAATCGAGTTTGAATTCTCGGCAAGAAACTGGACGGCCTGAATGTCATACGGCCATTTAACGTGAACGGTTCGCCTCTTTTCTGCACGTCTTCCTTCCCGCTGATCCCCCATTCAGCTGTATATCCCGATCGTCAGTCTCCGCAACTTCGCCGAGGCTTCCCCTTCCGCTAGCAGGGCCGTCCGGACTATGGGGGTCAATACCTGGTCTGCCGGAAAACCGTCAGGACCGCATGAAACGTAGGAATACCCCAGGTGCGCCTGGGCGGTCCCTGTTTCGCTGTTTGCGATAACCGCCAGGTCCACGTCCTCGATCACCGTCCCGTCGCCGGAAATCTGCCCGTCGCCGCCTTCGGCGAAGAGGACCCTCTCACCATCCGAGTTTCCGTCCCGCAGCAGAAGCCGCACGCGGCCCTCCTCCGCCACGCCGGCATCGCCCGGAACCGCGTCCAGTTGAATTCCCTCGGCGCCGTCTGTCGCGGATATGAGGCCCAGGCTGAACTCCGCCGCTCCCTTTACGGTCACCCCAACCGCTTCTAACTCCAGCACCTTCACCACGGACGTGCTCAGCGGGGCTCCCCGAAGGGTCACGCCGTCGCCGGCCCTTCCCCTGGCGACCATCGCATAGTGGCTCCCGTAGAGGTCCGTGTAATCGGCCGTGGACGCCGTGGACGATCCGGTTAGCGTTTCATTCAGCCAGCCGGGGAGGCCGTGGGTGAAGTTGACCTCCTCGACCTCCACGTGATACGTCGTTCGCAGCAATCGTCGGTTCATGGTTTCTCTCCCGCCAAGCTATTGTCCTGATTCGTAATGCCCTGTTTTCAGATACCTACTTCCACTCGATGACCGCCGCGTTGATCCCGCCACACAAGAGATAGAGCTTGTCCTCGTGAAACACCGGAAACGGCCAGTGTCCGGAATCCAGGATGCACCCCATATCCTCGTAGGGTCCCGTCACGTCGAAGCCCTCGGAAAGCGCGCCGGAGAGCCCTCGATCATCGTTGAAGAGCATCAGCCAGCGGCCCCATAACCGGACGAGGATCGACGCGAACGGCCCCCGGCTGCCCGGCATATTCCCCAAAAGCGGTTTCTTCGACAGCCGCCAGTGGATCCCGTCGTCGCTCAACGCCAGGCCGGCCACGGTCGTCACGCCGTCCGCCTGCGCGTTCCACCCGAGCCCGTTCCCCTGGAACGTCCCGATGAACATGGGACCGTCCTTCACCACCCGGACGTAGCTCACGCTTTGACCGTACCAGTGGTTCTTGCGGTTAGGATGCGTCGTCATGATCGGGAACACCTTCTGCTCGAAATGCACGCCGTCGCTCGACGTTGCCAGCGCCGTCGGCTGCCTGCCGATCCGGTGCACGCCATGGAAGTACATGTAGACCTCGCCGTTATGCATGGCGGCCGACGGAGATGAAATGTGCTTCGTGAACGACGTCGCCGAGAGTTCGAGTACGGCCGTCCGCCACGTCCAGGGTCCGAGCGGATGTCCGGCCGTCGCCAGCCAGATTTCGGAGCCGTCGTGCGTCGCAACGTAGGCATAGTAAGCGTCGATCGGGTTCGGAAGTACGTCCGCCGTCGGTAGCACCGAGATGTACGTCGCGTCCTGCCCCGCGAACTCCTGATCGTCTGTCGCCGTCAGGACCGGATTCCCCTCGTAATGCACCGCCTTCGGAAGGTGGAACGACATCTGTCCCGCCGCGGCCGCCGCCGTGAACTGTGATGGAAAGGTCTTCATAGGATCTCCCTTACTGTATACGTTGTATACGTCTACCTGCCGGCGATGGCATCCGATCGAAGGGCGTCGACCAGATCGTGAAATGTATCGTAGATCTCACAGTCCGCACCGGCGAATCGTGATCCGTCCTGGTGACCCTGCAAAACGACAAGCGGACGGCATCCCACGGCGCAGGCGACCGCCACGTCGTGGTCCGTGTCGCCTATAAAGAGCGTCGCGGACGGATCGAGATCGAAATCCTCAATCAGGTCGCGACATCTCCGGGCTTTCGACGCAGCCAATCGATCGGAAAGCCCGTACACGCCTTTGAATCGACCGTGAATCCCGTGCATGCGCACCCACGCAACGACCATTTCCTCCTGGGCAGCCGACAACACGAACTGATCGATGCCATGTTTCTCCAGGTACACCAACGCCTCCTCGATTCCCGGATTCAGTGAACACGATCCGACACCGGATTGGTACACGCTGTGGAATTCATCAGAAATGTCGGCTTGCTTTTCTCTGTCCTAATCGAATCCGAGGCTGCGATAGTATTCAGATACGGGAAACCGGAAAATCCGTCTGTGCGCCGCTTTGTCAATTGCCGGCAGATTCCTCCTGCGCAACACTTGGCTTATCGAGTCGGCCGCCAGTTCCACGTCGTCCAGAATGGTTCCGTTAAAGTCCCAAATGACTGATTTCATGTCACTTTCGCAAACTCTCGCGCCCCGGAAAAACACATTTGCTCATTGAACATAATCCCCGCCAGCCAACCGCTCCAACGGGGATTTGTAAACCAAGCAGAAAACTTCGCAATTAGCCGACTGTAGAATTCGGTACCGGCTATTCGTCTTCATTCTTTAGCCCGGGCTCCCTGTGCCCTGCGCTGCAGCAGGCCGCTTCAACCTTTCTGACCGCTGTGTACGGGCAGTTTAATCGGAGCTTGTCGAAGGGGGGCTACTTGCAAGACTCGTCGGTAGATTTCTTCGGGGCAATTCCCCGGTCTGAACGCAGATGGTCGACGAACTCGCCAAAGCGCTTCCGCCCAGGTCCCACCTTCCTCACCCGCAGGTTCTTCAGATCGTACTCGGCCCGCAATTCATCCTTCATCGGCACCCTATCCTTTTTCAAATGAGTCTCTCTTTCGCAGGTTCTTCGTTATTCCACTGAACACACGTTCGACGCGATTCCGTCTCAAAACGAGAAGCCATCATCCGGCAGCTTTGGGCTTCTTCCCAACGCCGTGCTTCGGATACGTAAGCCTTCCTTTATGTCTTTTCTCTTTTTCGCGTAGTCGCTCTACAATTTGACGAATGTCGTGGTTGCATTCTTTTGCGATCTGTCGTCGAACTGCGTGAATTCCCTCAACGATAGGGTCCTTCCACATAATTATTCTCCTTCAGGGACTTCCAGGAGTTCCTCTGGTGTCACAATGACTGGCGTCAATCGACCCAAAGATAGGTTAACTGTCTGAAGCCGTTGAATGACCACACCGTTTGCAAGGTGCTTGCAGTTCCACGTCAGCAGATACGCCATCTCGTAGACAGCCGCGTAAGCCAGATGTACCGCATCTAGTGGCGCCACTGACGCGAGGCCCAGCCGACTCTCGTATTCCACTGCCAGGTCTGCAACGTCGTCTGTCGACGCCAGAATGGATAGCCCGTCTACGAAACTCCGCCGTCGAGTAACTGCATCAGGATCACCGGCGCTGATTTCTTCCAGGACCGCCTCAGATATGTACATATCAAATCTTTCGCGCGCCTGGTACCACCAATCGTGGGTAATCTGCTGGTGTGCCGCTACAATCAAATCCCGGCTGGGGCGAGCAGCCAGGTAACTTGGAATTGTCGATTCGAGATACAGAGAAGATTTTTCAATCAAAGTACGCTCTCAATTACCTTGCAGAATCCTCGATTCATATAGAACCTCCGCATCCGTGTGCACAACGCCAATATAGATTATTGGCTCACCAGGAGCAAGGTTTTCGGTGGTTCCGAAGTTGAAATCTACAGGAATGTCGCCCGGCCGACGATGCCCGAACCAAACGGTTCCGCGGGTACGCGATTGGTCTTGAAGGGCGTCGACGATGAGAGATGCAATGGTACCTGCGAATGAGAAATCATCTCGCTCGAATCATCAGTTTGCCGAGAACCTTCAGACCCTTCTCAAGAATCGGATCCTCATCCGCGTGCAGGGTTTTCGTCAGCGTCTCGACGAGTACGGACGGGATATACGCGCTCCTGGACGTTCCGGCGAACTCCCGAGAGGCCGGGTCACCCGTCAGCGTGCCGTTGAAGACCCTCTGTTTGGTGCATTGGAACCCGATTCCGGTATGGGGCATCCGCATCGTATAGACGGAACCCTCCAGCCCGGCCATTCTCGTTCCCACAACCGCCGCTCTGCCCAAAGCATCCAGGCTGATTGCCAACCCCTCCCCGGCGCTTCCCGTCCACCGGTTCACCAGGATGACGACCGGCCCTTTATATTGCCATGCACCTCCCGGTTCGACCCGGCTAAGAAATGGGCGTCCGCGTCGAGGCACGGTTCGCTGGTAGACACGTTCCCGGTCGATCAAGCGTCCGATAATTCCCTCAACGATCCCCGTATTGCCGCCGCCGACTCCGCGAAGATCGAGGATCAATCCGCCGGTGTCGCGCAATGCGTCCAGCGCGGCGTCGAAAAGCTCCAGGAGTCGACGGCCCGCCAGGTCGCCGTTGATGATCACGTAGCCGATGCGCGGATCGATGATACGAAATTCGAGTATTGTCCGGTGTTGTGAATCGTATGCGGCATCGAACGCTTCGGGCAGGATGGAGACGCGCTTCGTCTCGCCCTGGTATCTGACTTCGATCATCCTCGTCCGATTCCGATGTCCCGCGAGCACCTTTCTCAGCGTCCAGCCGTTTATTTCGCCATCGACCTGGGCGAATGACCCGCCCGTCCGCTTTCGGACGGCGTCTTCTATCGGCAGGCCGTTGAAACCAAGGATTTCCATCCCGGGACAAAGACCCGCGGCTTGCGCGGGAAAGCCCGGCCTGACGCCTGTTATGATCGCCTTCCCGTCCTTCCATTCAGCCCATATGTCCGTCCGCGACGGGACGATGTTCGGAGAAGATGCCGTATGCGTGTTCAGATGAATATGGTCGTCGTACAGTTCCTCCAGAACCGTCTCCATCAACGCGACAAATTCCGACATCGTGGCCACTGACCGGACTTGCGGCCTGTAGATGGTCCTGACCCGCTCCCAATCTGTCTGCTTCTCGTCGAAATACGCATAGTCCGCCCTGAACGTCTCCCACAGAAAGTCGAAGTCCTCTTCGTATTGCTCCGCGGTCAGGTTGCCCTGCGCGAACGCCATGGAACATCTGAGGAAATTGAGCGTCACGACCGCGCAGAGGATCAACACAACGAGCATCGGTTGCTGCCTTTTGGTCAGGTTATTGGGCGGGGCTGAGCGCCCACAAGGGACGCCCCTGCGAGGCGTAGGGCGCCGACTCAGAGATGTGGCCGCTTGATCAGGTAGAGCAAACTGTCAGTTTGCCGCACAGTCGCATGGCCGTGGTCTGTGACGTACAAAGCGAACTTAAAGCCTTTATTAACAATCAATAGATTTTCCCATAGGTCCACAGACACCGGGTAATAAAAGACGCCTAAGAGAGCTATGTGTCCGTGAAAACCAGGTTCTGTTTACCAAGTTCGATGAATTGCCGATACCTGAACGGACGCACTATATGACATTGTTAATTGCGTCGGGCAATTCGGACAGCGAGCCGATTGTAAGGTCGAATCGATCCGATCCACTTCCCCCGATCTTGACCGTCTTTGCGCCAAGCTTCCTGGCGGCCAGAAGGGGGGCCTCGTCATCGTCTACAACAACTGACGCTTCCGGTCGGGCCCCGACTTCACTGAGAATCCGCGCGTGGAAGGCGCCGTGCCCCTTTTCAAAGCCGACCAGATCAGACCCGAACGGTGTGCCAATCCGTTCGCGGACACCGATGCGCGCCAGCACGGTTTCGATCACCCAGGATGGATTGCCGGATGCCGTATGGATTTCGAAATCGTCGGCCAGGGACCTGATGGCTGCCGCGGATCCCGGAAAGACTGCGTTGGTATTCAGATACACGTGGGTGAGTGCACGCTCGGCAGCGTCAACACGTTCCTCGAATGTGCAGGGCGCTTCTACCCCCACTTCGTCACACAGTTGCTGCACCCACTCCGCGTGGAGGCGGTCCCACCACCGGGACAGATTGAGCCCTCGCAATCCCGGAGCCTTCCTGTACTCTTCACTTCCACGATTCCAGACCTTCAACCATATTCGTTCCTGATGTTCAGCCCAGACACTGGCGTCTCCACCCAATAATTCGCTGAACCGGGTTCCTGCCAACCTGCTGCTTTCTGATTCCCACATCGCGTTGTCGAGAATCACGCCGTCCAGATCCAGAAAAAGGAACTTCCGTTCGCTTTCGTCCATCACATCTCTCGTCTAAGAAGCGACTTGAAAAACAACAGAAACTACAAAACACGCGAAAAAAACGAAAAAACGTGGCTGAAATCAATCGCCACAATGGTCCTGCCTGCAGCGCAGGGGCACTGCGCAGGCAGGCGTATTCGCGCAGGCAGGCGCAAAACACATGCGGCCGACCATCAAGTCTGGTAGGAATAGACGACACCGGCGTCAGTGAGAACCCCGGATAACTCGGGCACCGACGGAACCCAGATGAGTTGCATGCGCCATCGTCGGATAATCTCAGGCATCGCATACGATTCCGAGCCGATGGCTTCGACCGGGTGTCTCGAGACATATTCGTTACTGGGAACCTTGAAGAAATGGCGTTCTTCGAAAACATACACGTTGGCCTCAAACGCCATTATCTGCCCTTTGTCTTCACTGTTTACGAAGATAAAACAGCTCTTGGCCGGATCAGTCTCGTGCCCCAGGGAATCAAGCTTGTGCCTGGAGCATTCAGAGTTCCTGACTCTTATTCGATGAATCCCGGGAAACAGGTGGATTGATATCTCGTCGAAATCGCCAACATAGAGCAGGCGATCCGGGATATAGCCTGGTTTGGACCTCTTGGTGCTGCTGCTGAAATCCCGGGTCCGGTAGAATCTCGTCGGATGAAACACATTGCTATCCCGTCGAGGCGTCACTTTGTATAAGAGCAAATTTGCGACTCCTCGCTTGCGAGAGAATCACACCCGGGACGCAATCTCCCATTCGAAGGGAAAAGCCGAATTTATCGCGAATTCGACAGGGCTTCCAGGAGATGAATTCAGAACGCGCGGACGGTAGTGAGATTAGCTCAATATTCAATGGGAACAGCAAAACGAGTTAGTTCAAAAGCACTGTGCCCGGGACCCGGAGAATCTCGCACGCTTCGAACGCGCCTTCCTCGAATCTCAACCTGATCCCTTCACAGTAATTGCACGAAGGCCCCCACCGCTCGTGGTCCGCGTCGGGCAGGCAGCCGACCGCACTGGCTTCGATAACCCCCCCGTGCGAGATGAACAGCGCCTGGCCGCCGTCCGGGAGCGACCTGGCGACGTTGAGGTGGAAATCAGCCAGCGTTTTGGCGAAGTTCGCAACGGCGCCGGCCGGATGTTGATGGATATATGTGGAAAATCCGGCGAATCCTACGTCGAAGGAGATCTCCGCGTCGGACGGCATGGATGCGAGCAGTTCGACCTGGCGGTCGACCGCAAACCCCATGGCGATAGCCGTTTCGAATGCGCGAGGGACCGGACTGGTATAGACCCTGTCGAACGCCGGCATTCCCTCCCCGACGCGCCTGGCGAGGGCGACACCGGCCTGCGAGAGATGTTGTCCGGGCTTTGTCCGCATCGTGTGTCGTCGATGTTCGATGAATCTGGCTGCCATTCGCTCATCCATCAATGAATTTATGGCGTTGGCGTCCTCAGCCTGCATTGCGGAAGAACGCCATCAGGTCCTCGCGCACCCGCCCGCTTCCGTGGACGACACTGTGGGGTTTGTCAGGATACACACGGAATTCGGCGGGTGGGATCTTCGATGCCAGGTCCTTGCCCCACTCCACGGGCACTTCCCGGTCCCTGGCGCCGTGAACCACAAGGGTTGGCGCATCTATCCGTCCGCATTCGTCAGTCAGGTCCCTTTCAAGGTACGCGTTAATTGACCGCAACTGAATCCCGTACCATTCGACACGTTCCTGCACGCTGGACTTCGCGACGAGCGCTTTCACTCGTCCTTCGTATTCCGCCAGCGTTCCCCGCTCTTCCATCTCGTCCCGTTCCCACAGCACATCCAGGGACAACTCGACACCTTCCGGGCGGTTGTTCCACGCGGCGCCAGCGCCGTCCCTATTAAGGATTTCCATCTGTCTTTTGACAATCCGGGTCACCGGATCGTCATCCGGCCAGAGATGCGCGGCCGTTCCGGCCAGTGCAAGTGTTCTGATCCGCTCCGGATAGCGCGCAGCAAACAGAATTGCAATCGGCCCCCCCGCGGAGGAACCGATCAGGTGTGCGTTCTCGATCTGGAGGTAGTCCAGAAGTTTGACTAAGTCGCGCGTCTGATTCTCGAGATCATAGCCCGAATCCGGGCGCGACGACAGCCAGCAGCCCCGCCGGTCGTACATCACATACCGGAATTCAGACGCGAAGTCCATCTCCCACCCCCACGCACCGCTCGCATCCGCGCGGAGATGCATGTCAATCGAAGGAAATCCCCCGTGTACGAACACGATGACATCGCCCTCGCCCCGAACGTCGTAGAACATCGTGAAACCGTTTATGGTAGCGTATGGCATCGGCCTATCCTGGTGAGACCTCTACGCTCTTCCTGCTTTCAGGCTCTCTATTATCTTACGGTCTGTCTCGAATGCCATGTCCGCCGGCGGATGCTCCAGGGGGAACAGCCCGACCTCGGCCGCGTCGTTACCAGCCACATCGTCGCCATATAACAACGCGAGGGAGCACATCATATACGCAGGTACGAATCACGTGTCAAGGTCATTTCCCCGAATGCGCCGCCATATTTGCGGCTGCTTTCCGGCTTCCGGTCACTTGACGAAGCCGGCCGTTTCTCGTATAATACCAAACGGATCCCCGTAAGTTCTGTATTCTTCCGGAGACGGCAAGTCGGACTACATCTGCAATGGCGGATAACCGCCGCGGCGGATTGGCGTTTCGCCAACACGCCGACGATCCCGCAATACGTCTCCAGCACCGGTGGATGCTCACGCGAGAATCGTGGCGCAGTGAGATTCCGGTAAACGGGAGGACATTGATGTTCATTATAATGAAGATGAAAACATCCTTTCACTGGATTGTGACGGCGGCGCTTTTTGCCGTGTTCCTGTCCGGTTGTGGAAAAGAAGACCCCGTTGCGCCAGAGGAAGAGCACTATGAAGCCGAAGGCCTGGTCCTCATCGACTCCGGCCAGCGGTTCTTCCGTTATTTCCAGGGCAGGATCGACTCAGGAGACGACCGGGCGGAAATCCTGTCGGTCGCTCACGGCGAAGTGACCAGCAAGTGGAACATCCGCTTCCTGGACAAGGACGGAAACGAAATGGCGCCCCCCACCGGCGAGGGCTTCAGTTTCACGTGGGAGATTGCGGACACGTCGATCGTGGAGGTCGTCCAGGACGAGGGGGAAGCGGGCAAATTCGTCTTCGCCCTGCGCGGCCTCGAAACTGGCGAAACCACCATCAGGCTTCAGATTTCGCACGAAGGACACGTCGACTTCACCACGGTATCGCTCCCGGTGTACGTGATAGAAGAGAACTGGTCCCATTTCATAGCGGAAGGGCTTGTCATCATCGAATCCGGCGTTCGATTCTTCCGCTATTTCCAGGGCGAGATCGACTCTGGCGAAGGTCGGGTATCGGAACTCACGGCCCCAATTGGCCTGACGCCTCACTGGCGCATCATGTTTCTGGACGAACACGGCGAAGAAAAAGACGCGCCGGACGATTCGACATTCACGCTCGGCTGGACCATTGCCAACCCCGACGTTCTCGAAGTCGTTCAGGACGAGGGCGACGAAGGTTCATTCGAGTTTCACCTGCGCGGCTTGCAGGAGGGCGAAACCACGATTGTATTTGAAGTCTGGCACGAAGGGCACATTGACTACCGCACACGACCCATTCCCGTACATGTGGAGTCACAGGAGGGCCAGCACGGCGAACCCGTGGGCGTTCGGCTTAAGGAAGAAGACAGCGGCGAGTTGCTTACACAGGCGCCCGTTAAGGGAGAGGGCGAAGCCACCGAGGCCCTGACCGTTGCCGTAGGCGACACCACCGACCACGTCGCGACGTTCTTCTTTGACGAAGACGACGTTGAATTCCAGCCGGAAGCGCCCGACCACACGCTGGGCATCGCGGTGGCCGACACCTCACTGCTGGCCATCGATCCGCCTGTAGCGCCCGAATACTGGGCGTTCAGGCTTATCGGCAAAAAGGCCGGCACGACCACCATAACGCTCTCCATTATCCACGACGGAGAGGCCGAAGACGAATTCGCGCCCATTTCGGTGGCGATCACGGCGCCGTAGCGGAAAGCGCGGCGGGAGGGTTGTTCTCGCCCTCCCGCCATCTGCAACGCGGAAGCACATTGCTGTTGACTGACTTGCACAGGATAGAGCTTCCGCCCGGACTGTCCGCCTGATCCCAAAGGCTGGCAGGGCGACCTAACAATTCAAATCCGTCTGGCCCAGCAAGTCCGGGCTCCGGTACGGCATCAACAGAGCCCATGCCGGTACGATGTCCTTTGGCACGAAAGTGACGGGTTCGGAAGTTGCGTTTCCAGTAAAATCGTGGCTGTATCCAGGTTTGTTTTGCGCTCATCTGGAGACCGCAGGATGCTTTTTCCCTCCGGACGGATTCATCCGATTGTTCTTTTCGTGCAGGCGATATTCGCGGCCTACCTGGCGATATTTCTGCTTGCCGCCTTCCCCGAACACGATCACGATCAACAATGTACTGTCTGCGCCTAGTTCAACAGCCTGAGCATCAGTCTGCCGGCAGTACTGGCGTTGCAACTCTGCTTTTTGTATTTAAGGCAGAGTTCTTCTTCGTTCCGCTCCCTGCGTTCTTCCCTCCTTCTGCCACAAGGACGCGCGCCTCGTGTGTCCTGATCCATCCTCACGTGTCTTCAAGACACATCCTCAGTACTTCTAATTGATCGTTCCAGATCAGCCCGGGATCGAGTCCGCGTATTCAGAAATGTGACCAGATTGTGCACGTCGGTACGTTCTCCGGGCCGCGTATCACGCATTCCTGCCCCTCTCCGGGTCAGGCTACATCCGCAAAGGCGGCTTACCGGCCCGGCCATCTGGCATTTGGCCGGCATTCCGGCAAATTCGCAGTTCGTCCAACGCGTCGGCGGATGCTCACGCGAGATTCGGGGCGAATTGAGATTCCGGTACACAGGAGAACACAAATGTTCAGCACGTTAAAAAGAAAAACAACCAGTCAACGGATCGGAGCAACGGCGAATTTTGCCGTGTTCCTGTCCGTTCGTGGAAAGGAAGACCCCAACCCGGACGACGGATCCAGCCGCCGTTCCGCCATCCGGTTGCCCATTATCCTTACGGCGCTCGCATTGCTGCCTCTGGGCCTTCTGGCGGGTATCGGCTCGGCAAATCAGGCCGTGTTGATCGAAGGGTATGTCTTCGACGGCGAGACCGGGCTGCCCATCGGGAACGTAAACGTCCAGCCCGAAGATCACGCCGTGGGCGCGTCTACGGACGAAAGAGGCCGGTTCGTGCTTCACCTGTCACCGGGTGTTCATCGGCTGTCACTTACCCACGTCGGCTATCAGGAAACCCGCCACGAACTGAACCTCTCAGGTGCGAACCATCCCGTTGTCTATCTGGAACTGGCGCGGCTCGACCTCAAGCTGGACCCCATCGACGTTGTGGCCGAACGCGCTGAAACCTGATTTGAAGAGCTGCATGAGGCCACCCGGGTGCTTTCGGGCGACGAACTCAGGAAGAAATACAGCATCACGTTGGCCGAGACCATGAAGAACGAACTCGGCGTTGCCATCCGCAGCATGGGTCCGGCGCCGGCCCGCCCCGTCATCCGCGGGCTCAGCGGCGACCGTGTACAGATCAACGTCGACGGCATTCAGTCTCAGGATCTTTCCGCAACGTCGGCTGATCATGCGGTAACCGTCGAGACTTCAACGCGGAACGCCTGGAAATCATCCGCGGACCCCGCACGCTGCTGCACACGTCCACTGCCGACGGCGGCGTCATCAACGTCGTCAAGCACAAGATTCCCGAAATACGACCGGGGCGCTTCATCGGGAGCGTCGGCGCCTACGGGGAAACAGCGAACCGGGGATATTTCTCGTCCGCCGCCCTCACCGCCCCCGTTGGGCCGCTCGCGATACACGGTGAGTCCACCTACCGGGATACCCGCGACATCCGGACCCCGGTCGGCCGGCTTGCCAACACGCCCATCAACACCCGCACATATGCCCTCGGCACGTCCTACACGGGCGACCGGGGATACGTCGGCGGCTCCTTCGATCAATTCGAGACTCAGTACGGCATTCCCGGTGGATTCATCGGCGCGCATCCCAACGGCGCGGACCTCGATATCATACGCCGGGTCTTCGAAGGGCAGGCTGTCTATCGGTTCGACGGCATGGATGCGAGCAGTTCGACCTGACGGTCGACCGCAAACCCCATGGCGATAGCTGTTTCGAATGCGCGAGGGACCGGACTGGTATAGACCCTGTCGAACGCCGGCATTCCCTCCCCGACGCGCCTGGCGAGGGCGACACCGGCCTGCGAGAGATGTTGTCCGGGCTTTGTCCGCATCGTGTGCCTTCGATGTTCGATGAATCTGGCAGCCATTCGTTCATCCCTAAGCGGGTTTTGTGGTTGGCGTCGTCAGCCTGCATTGCGGAAAAACGCCATCAGGTCCTCGCGCACCCGCCCGCTTCCGTGGACGACGCTGTGGGGTCTGTCAGGATACACACGGAATTCGGCGCATGGGATCTTCGATGCCAGGTCCTTGCCCCACTCCACGGGCACTTCCCGGTCCCTGGCGCCGTGGACCACAAGGGTTGGCGCATCTATCCGTCCGCATTCGTCAGTCAGGTCCCTTTCAAGGTACGCGTCAATTGACCGCAACTGAATCCCGTACCATACCGCGCGCTCCTGAACGCTGGATTTCGCCACAAGCGCTTTCACTCGCTCTTCGTATTCCGCCAGCGTTCCCCGCTCTTCCATCTCGTCCCGTTCCCACAGCACATCCAGGGACAACTCGACACCTTCCGGGCGGTTGTTCCACGCGGCGCCAGCGCCGTCCCTATTAAGGATTTCCAACTGTCTTTTGACAATCCGGGTCACCGGATCGTCATCCGGCCAGAGATGCGCGGCCATACCTGCCAGTGCAAGTGTTCTGACCCGCTCCGGATAGCGCACAGCAGACAGAATTGCAATCGGACCCCCTGCGGAAGACCCGATCACGTGCGCCTTTTCCACCGAAAGGTGGTCCAGCAATGCGACCAGGTCGCGCACCTGATTGTCCAAATCATAGCCCGACTCCGGGCGCGAAGACAGCCAGCAGCCTCGCCGGTCGTACATCACATACCGGAATTCAGACGCGAAGTCCATCTCCCACCCCCAAGCACCGCTCGAATCGGCGCGGAGATGCATATCGAGCGAAGGAAATCCTCCGTGTACGAACACGATGACATCGCCCTCGCCGCGCACGTCGTAAAACATACGAAAGCCGTTAATAGATGCATATGGCATGATTACATCTCAGCCTGCCTTGCAAAGCTGACTCTCGTATAACGGGGTTGGCGATACCACAACGAGAGCGGGAGGTGCGCGACAGGGCTACGACCGAACGAGCGGAGCCGGTGCACGCCGTTTTGTCAGAAGTTTCTCAGGATGGCACAGCCGACATTTTTTGGCGACGGCGCAGGAAGCGCTGTCACCTTGATTGTCCTCTCACCAATAACGAGAATCTACCCGATTTGTACACCCGCCGTCAATTAAATACGCGACTGGCATAGAGTGCGGAAAAGAGATGCTGCAATTGGAATCCAGTAAACGGAGATTGGGATATCCGACGGATTAGCTACTTCTGGCTCTCGATCCGCGATCAAAAATGGACGAATTCACAACGGGAAGTTTTACTCTCGATTACCTTTGGACTTTCTTGGAGGACGCTGCAGATTGTTCGGCTCTACGCGTTCGATTATCGGATCTTGGCTTGTGGTTCGGTTAGCGTCACGATCCCTCTTGTGCCGTCCACCTCAACTTGGCAACCGTCGACGAACATCTCTAAAATCGAAGGGACGACGTTTACTACAGGCACGCCGCACTCCCGTGCAATCTGGCTGATATGATTCATCCACATATCCGGGGCGTCCGGTACGATGAGGCCACGCACCCGCAGCAGCACAGAGAACAGAAGCGGCACATGCCAGTTGGTCGATTGGATCGGCTTCACGAGAACCACCACGTCCCCACTACCAGCGACGTCGTCTCCTTCTTCCAGTGTCTCGATTCGGCGTACGATACCCGTGGTGCGGCCTGGACCTGCAGGGCGTCCTCTTATCGCGCTCCCAGCATCTTTTTCGGCTGCATCTGCGTCGGCAGCAACGCGGGTTTTCGGCGAGGATTCTTCCTCCGGTGGCCTTCCAATGAAGGCCGGCGCAACAAGGCGGTTGGAGTGTTCGTATTCAAGACGCCGTTTCTGCAACAGCCGTCGTCCTGTCGCGATGTCGCCTGTCGCGCCCATAACTTTCAAATCGTCCACGGTGAAGTACAAGACGTCGTCTATGTCATCGATCAGGCCGGCAGCCAGCAGCACGCCCTGCAAGCTTCGGAAGAGACGCTTTAACCTCCTGGTCGGAACGTCCGACCGGAGAACACGATGATTCAAAGCCGGTCCCCAGAAAAGAGCCCAGTCGTGAAGCCGCTCAAAACGCGCCAATTCGGTACGTTGCGAAGCCAAAGTCTCGCGGACCACGGTCACAACTAGCTCGCGCCGCCGGGTTGTCTGTCCTAAAATCCGGCCCACGGATGGGGCTCCTTTGATTGCATTTCGAACAAGCCTCAGGATATCACACGTGGGGTCGCGGAGAATTTCACAAGGAAACCCGAACTTCCACGGCGGCACCAGGCAAAAGCGCTCGCAGAAGTCTTCAAGTGCGGCAGCAAACGGGACTTGCATCTCTTTTTTTTGCATGGCACCGATAAACTCGTCCATACTTAGACTCTCGAATCGCTCGCGTTCTGATTCAAGGAAGCTCTGATTAAGTTACCTATTGGCACGCCATGCAGAAAGTCGTAGAATTGGAGCGTGAGCCGTCGTGTTGTGATTTCTGATGGATCGACATAGAACGAGGGGCCCAGGGATGAAACAAATGAGTTTTTCGGATCTGGCGTACAGGACGAAGAAGAAGCAGACGCGCAGGGAACGTTTTCTGAAAGAGATGGATGCGGTGTTGCCGTGGGAGATACTGCTTAAATCGATTGAGAGGAAGTATCCGAAACCTGGCAACGGTCGCCTGCCTGCCGAGTCGGCGCAGGCAGGTCGTCCGATCGGTGCGGAGGTGATGCTGCGTATCTACTTTATGCAACAATGGTATGGATTGAGCGATCCGGGAATGGAAGACAGTCTCTACGACGTGGAGTCGATGCGTCCCTGCCTGCTGCAGGCAGGGCTTTGCGGGTGTGAACATCAACGGCGTACCTGATGAGACGACGATCTGCAAATTCCGTCACTTTCTGGAGCACCATGGGTTGACGGAAGCGTTGTTTCGGCAAACGAAGCGCTACTTGTCCAGGCGGGGATTGATCGTGAACGAAGGCACGATCGTGGATGCCACGATCATTCACGCGCCTTCTTCGACGAAGAACAAGGATCGGAAACGGGATCCTGAAATGGCCAGCACGAAGAAGGGCAACACGTGGCATTTCGGCATGAAGGCGCACGTGGGCGCGGATGTGAAGGGACGGGTGCACAGTGTGGTGACCACCCCCGCTTCGGTGCATGATTCGCAGGCGATGGATGCCTGTCTGCACGGAAAAGAAAAGACCATCTACGGCGACAAGGCCTATGCGGATCAGACGCGAAAAGAACGGGCCGAAGCCAACGACGTGGAATGGCGAGTGCTTCGCAAGGCCCGCCGGGGCAAGCGGCTCAACTGCGCGGATGTTTCGTTCAACAAGAAGAGCAATCGCACGCGCGCACGGGTCCCTGCCTGTGCGTGCTGTCTCACGCACGCAGACAGGGAACATCCCTTTGGGATCATCAAACACCTGTGGGGCTACCGAAAGGTCAGGTATCGCGGTCTGGCGAAGAATACGGCGCATCTGTTCACCTTGTTTGCCTTGGCTAACTTCCATATGGCACGTCAGGAACTGGCTACTACATAGGCACCCGTGCCTCCAATTCGGACGCTGGCGGCCAAAATGGCCGGCACCGAGCGCATCCGGGGCCGGAATCACCCGTGCAAACCCGAAAGATGACGACCCTCTCAACATAAACAGCCTCCGAAACGACCCATAAGTTACAACTTGCTCATTCCCTCTGGTTGATCAGAGGTTCCTCAAGCAGTTTCGCCATCTTCTCCGCTTCTGCCATCAATACGTGGGGCAAATAGGGATCCAACGCGGGGTGATGGCCAAGCGTCAGGTCGTTGACATCGACATTGGGCGTATGTTTGTCCACAAAGTCATTCAACAGGTTCCGGCAGTGATGGGCCAGAAACTGAGAAGGTCCCGAAGTGTCACCGAGGAGGCTCCACGCCTCCTCCCGTACCCACAGGATTGCGTCAATTGCTCGTTCTAGCGTTCTTTCCTCGTTCTCCAGGCGGACTGCCTTTGTTTCTACAGCGGTAATCCTCGTGTTCATGCTGTGCAAGAGTTCGGACCGCATTTGAGGTTCGTATTCGACGAGATACTGTTCCAGCTCTTCGGGAGGCATATGTGGCCATGGGTCTTTTCCCTGAACCAGATAGCGATGTCCGTGAAAGTCCATCTCGGCAACGTACTTTCGGTGGCAAGGCGTCTTGACGGGTCCCACCTCAAGTGAGCGACTGTACCTCTCTGTAATCAGCTTATCACGGTAGAACGGCAGGGTTACCGTCACATCATCCCTTTTGAATGGGAAATTCCATTTCTTGGGGGACCGCCACGTCATATCCGCCAAGTGCGGTGGCAGGTGATGTGGAAAGAAGGCCGGCATTGCCGTGATTGGCCTTACCTGTACGACGTAGATGCTTTCCCCTACGACCACCCACTCAACGTCGACACGTGTATCAAAGACCCGGTCGATCTGCAGACCTACCTGAGCGATTTGTCTCGCAATATGGTCGCTCAGTGACGGTTCGCGCTGCTGATCTGAAGGGATGTCAATATTGTCAATGCCGCTGACACCCGGGATCAAGGCGTTTTTCTTCGTCGAAATGTCTCGACCCATGATATCTCCCGTATTCCATTCAAACAGGAAACGGTCAACTGGAATTTGGCCGGTAGACGTCATCAGATCGCGAGCCAGACCGAAGGACGACTCCAAAACGAACCGCCACGGATTTCCCGTCAGTGGGTCTGCGGTGAACAGTACGCCGGCGCTATCGGCTGGTAGGAGTGACTGAACGAGGACGGCCATAGCGTCCGGCTCAGGCTCAATGCCCATTTTCCGTTCGTATTCGAGTGCGAGTGGCACCCAGGCAGCACACCAGCACTTTTTAATCGCATGCAGAAGTTCATCGAGCGCTCGGATGCCAAGGAAACTCTCATAAACGCCCGCAAAGCTCGCACGGACCGAGTCCTCGTTATTGGTTGAAGAACGCACGGCCAATCCATAGGGAGCATTTGCAAATAGCCCTTCGGCAAACGGCGCAATCGCGTCGATTAAGGGTCGTGGGAATGAAGCTGCCAGTAGTCTTGGTAGAAATGCCTGATAATTCACAACACGTGCAGAATGTGTCAGACCCCTGGAACACTGAATGAGTCTTCGTACATGATTAGAAAGGTCGGATCGTGCAAGAAACAGGTTAAGTGCGTTCCGGGTGATTATAAATCCTGGAGGCACGTGGAATCCGTGTTCAATGGTCTTGCCAAGATTTGCCGATTTTGCGCCGACTAAGGAAGATTTCAGCCCAGGTTGAAGTTGGATGACCAGCTTACCCGAATGAGAATTTCGAGGCATATTTTCGCACCGTTCCTTTCCACCGCCCTGACACAAAAAAGGATGCGCACAGGACGACATAATCGTGAGGTAAGTTTATCTCACGGGTTATATCAGCCTATCCGCACCCTTGAGATCATCAAAAGTGCTATGGACGGCAGGATTTTATTGTTGGTGTAATATAGGAAAAACGCCCCGGCACGTCAAATGTAGTACAGGGCGTTGTTACCCTTCGACAAGCTCAGGACAGGCTCACAGTACTGACTCGGTACCGATCTACATAAGTCGGCGTCCATTTTGTATTCGTAGGGGTGACCCTTGTGGTCGCCCTGGTGTAAGGCAAACAGGCAACATCCTTCGACATCAACCTGACTCTTCGCTGTCGAAGGACGGTATAATGTCTCCCCTCCCCTGAACGCCTCGTCAAACGTTCTCCTCGTTGGTTCCCGAAAATATCCTTTGTGCTTCCCGTGGCAGCTCGCAGACATGCACCAGGAAGGCCATCGCTCGTTCGACGTTTTCCGCCGGAAACCGGTATCGATAGTGATTTCCGACGGCCCTCGCGGCCCTGCTGAACAACCTTTGGATCGCGAACAGCGACTCCCGAACGTCGTCATAATCGGATCCGGCGTATGTGCGCTCGAACTCACGCCAGTCCTCGGGCTCGAGGTGCTTCTCCAGATCCCTGCCTTCGCTTCCCAGCGATCTCTCAAACCCCTTCGTGACGCCAATGTACCAACCGAGCATCAGGACGAGATCCTGCCGCAGGCGTTCGACGTGGCACTTCAGGAGGGGAAGCTTTCGTCGCCACAAAGTCTTCGGGATATGCGAGCCGAGCGTGAAGCAGAACGTGTTGCAGCAGTCGTCGTACCACTTCTGCGTCGGTTCCGTGATGAAATGGCTTCGTTCACTGGGATTCGGGAGATCGGCAGTGAGACCGTCCTTGTCCAGCAGAACCCGGGTGAGGCTGTCGAATGGGCGCCTCTCCAGCATGTCGACATGCAAGAACGCCATATCGGTTCGATTGCCGTCGGTAAACTGGACGTTGTAGGTATAGCGACCGTCTCGTAGCCCGGGTCGGTAGACCTGATCCTCTACTTTCTCTACCAGCAACGGTACTCCAAAGTGCGGAACGACGCGACTCTCTTCTCTGTAGGGTTCGACATCGGTGACGAAGAATGCAATATCGTAGTCCTGGAAGATGTCCCTCTGGGCGTTCGGGTTGGCACGAGACCCATTCATCACAACCGCACGAATGCGGTCGTCGGACCGGGCGAATTCGACAATCAGCGCCAGCACTTCCTCTTCGGTTTGCGTCCTCAAGTGATCCTCTTCACGTCTCAAAACTGAGACTATCCGGCGCGGAATTCTGTACCGACCATCGTCAGTCCAGTATCAGTGGACAGACAGAATCCCGCTAGGGGTACTGGAAGTCGCACAGATTGTCTCACGTTGAAATGGCCAAGACTTCTTTTCAGCCTACATCCCGTGGGATGGAGAAGCACAATTGCCGTGGGATGGAGAAGCACAATTGCCGTGGGATGGAGAAGCACAATTGCGCACAAAATCGGGTTCTACGCACTTATCCCGTCCCCACAAGAACGAGCCCTACGAATAACACGGCGACGCCGATGTACTTAGGAACATATGCAGGTTCTTTAAGAATGAGTATACCCAAAACTGTCCCCATGGGAACGCTAATTTGCCGAAATGCAACGACATAGCTCACGTTTGAGACAAAGGCGAGACTGATAAGGACCAGGGTATAAGTGGCAAACATGCCGGCCCCCGCCAGTAGGGCTCGGGATGCCCGCGTTTCCAGAATTTCCCTTACAGCCTTGCGACCACGATGTCGAAATAGAAACCACATCCCCAGCCAGAGAGAGGTCGTAAGGCCCTCGAAGAAAGCGTATAACATCGCGGCCTGCCACGCTTCAATGGGGAGGGCGGAAGGTTCTCTCAGGCGTCGCAAAGCTTCGTCATCGATGATCGTATAGCCCGCCGTTGCGAAGGCGGCCGACAATGCAAACAATACAGATGAATTCAGGTAGTTGCCAATTCGAAAATCGCCAAAGCTCTTCATGGGCAGTACAAACATCCCAACCACTACCAGCACAATCCCACAGATGCATTGTGCGCTGACTTGGTCCGATCGCTTTAGGAGAATTGTGACAATTATGACCACGATGATTGGAGAGGACCGCGCGATGGGATAGAGTATGGAAAGGTCTCCCCGACGGTAGGCGTTGGCCAATCCGAGCATATAGAGGGCCTGAACAAAACCTGTTGCGGCAAGCAGCAGCCATACTGAGGTAGGGAACACTGGAATTGCGGAACCGAATGGAATAAGTGTAGGCATCAAACACAGAAAACCAAACGTGTTGGCCAACAGAAAGAAAGCAGCGGACGGATGTTCCCGCTTGCCCAGCAAGTTCCAGCCTACGTGAGTTAAGGCCGAGATGAGAATCAGGATGACGGCGGTGAGGGTCAAGGCTATATTTCTCAGATTCTACGGGGGGTGTCTTCGTGGAGAATACCCTCATTTGGCAGATAGACTCGACGGCTACCAAATCTTGAGTCCACTCCGAAAAGTCGCATTTACTTAACCAGGAAAAAGTACTAAATTCGAGGTGTAAACAGGTTGCACTGATTCAGACT
The DNA here is from genome assembly GCA_965203805.1 of Candidatus Latescibacterota bacterium. GTDB lineage: Bacteria > Latescibacterota > UBA2968 > UBA2968 > JAAXHE01. The sequence continues at coordinate 1,518,261 of OZ241917.1, forward strand.
GATGTTTGAACACAAAGCAGCGAGGGACCTATGTTTAGAAGGAGTGCTCCTTCAAGTGCGCCGGATCTGTTTAGCAGTATTGAGTCGCATTTCACAGGTCGGAAGCGGAACCGTCTAAATGATCCGTTGTGCTGGCATAATCTGTTTTACGAGCACATCACGTCAAAGGTGGATGAGGATAACTTCCGTGAGGTGTATGCCCCTGGCGTAGGGCGTCCCAATGCGCCGATTCGTCAGTTGGTGTCGATGATGATCATCAAGGAGGGTTTTGGGTGGAGCGATGCCCAACTTTTCGATCAATGTCGGTTCAACATCCTGGTGATGGGGGCATTGGGGTTGGTGAATCTTACGGATGAAGTGCCTGTCGAGTCCACGTATTATCTGTTCAAGCAGGCGTTGTATGCGTATCACCTGAAGACCGGTCGCGATCTGATCGGCGAGACCTTTGTCAGGGTAACAAAGACGCAGGCCAAGGCCTTTGGTGTGTTGGGTCAGCAAATTCGAATGGACAGCCTGCCTGCGCCGAGTTCTGTTCGGCAGGCAGGTAAGTTGATCGGCTCGAACATTGCGCTTTGTTGTCGGTTGCAGTTGGTGGTGGGTTGCGTACAAGGGTTCTGGAGGTCGTTGGACAAGGCCCAAAAGGGACGATCATCGGCAACGGATCAGCAGGTTTTGGAGGCTCTGATCCAGGGGAAGCCCCATCAGGTTGTCTACCGTCTCACCAGCGCTGAAAAAGGCGAGAAGCTACAGGAATTGGGGCTGTTGTTGAGCAGGCTACAAGCGACCTATACCGAGAAAGACAGCGACCAGTACGATCTGATCGTGCGTGTTTTTGGGGACCACTATACGGTTTCATCTTCCCCCAAGGAGGTGCTGCCCAAGCCGCATGAAGCGATCTGTTCATCCTCGTTGCAGTCTGCCCATGATGAAGAGGCGGCCTTTCGTAAGAAAGGGAAGGACAAGGTGAAAGGGTATAGTGTCAACCTCACCGAGACCTGTGATGAGGAGGGCCTCAATTTGATCACGGACGTTGACGTCAAACCCGCGACGCGTCCCGACAATGCGTTTGTCCAAGGCGCCATACAGCGGACGCAACAGGTGGTGGACGACGTCGTCGAAGTGTCAATGGATGGGGCCTATCATGATCGATCCAACGCCGAGTATGCCGACGAAAACAACAAGCAATTCTATTACAGTGGCCTGCAAGGAAAGCCAGGGCGTTTCAGCTATGAACGCACAACAGACGGTGTCAAGGTCACCGATCAACAAACCGGAGAGGTTCACATCGCCCAAGAATACAAACCGGGAAAATACAAAATCACCATCGATGGCAAACCCCGATACTTTAAGGAACAACATATCGACAGTTACCTCAATCGCAAACAGATTGAAGCCCTGCCTGACCCCATCAGAAACCGACGCAATAACGTCGAAGCCAGCATCTTTCAGTTGAGCTATTACACCAAGGATGGCAAGACGCGCTATCGCGGAGAAAGGCCACACCAACGGTGGGCCTGGTGTCGTGGCCTATGGATCAATCTGGTTCGGATCAAGAACTACCTCGCTACACCCCCGATGCTCACCGCATAAGTGGGGCTTTCTTGCAAAAAACTCCATACCATAGGCCCTGAGCACCTTCGTAGCTTGCCCCAAAGTCGATATGCCGCACCTACAACGTTTTATCGTCCACACACGCTAAATCACAATACCCAACCTTGACCACTTGCACCAGACTCTGATAACCCCCGTTTTCGGAGGGGACTCAATCTTACATTGACAAACAAATACCCCTACGTGTCAATCTTTACGTGTCAATCTTATAGTATGACAATTCCTCTTTGAAAATAGAGAACAACGGAGAGTGCGAACGGGTATAGAACGATGTTTGATGTATCAGGTCGCGCAAAGGCCTCCAATAGAGCCTTGGTTCCTTTCACGATGGAACTCCTGCAACCCTCAAAACGGATCAAATCCGGTCTGCCGACTGGACATGATTGGATGCAACTCCGGGTTACAATGCGATGGCATCGGATACGAACTGGCTGAAAGTATCCCGCAAGGCGTGCTGCGACTCCGGCAGTTCAGGCCGCCATTGACGGGCGGCCATCCAACCCTGGGCGATTCTCGTTGCGGCAATCAGGTCGGGACCCTCAAGGCTCGCGAGTCCGGCTGCCTGGCGCTTGACGGCCATTCTCCGGACGAGGTCCCGGTGGCCCGGCCGATTCCGGTCTCCTGAATTCAGGACCTGGAGGTACGCCGGGTCCAGAATCCACGGCCGGCGAATCGGGTGGACGTCAATCAGGACCGCGCGGTCGCCCGCGGGAGGCGGCTCTCTCATCAAACCGTTGCACATGTGAAAGTCATCGAAGCAGGTTTCCGATCCGCATTTTTCGAAGACGAAATCCCAGTGGTCCTCGACTCTCGATAGCAGCACGTCGACGGGTCCGGGACATTGCCAGCGAATTGCGCCCTCGAGCCAGCCGGCAACTTCCCCTTGTGTAGTTACATACAACTCAGGGTCGTCGATAGAATCCGCCTGCTGATAGAACCGGACCCCCGCGTCGAGCATCAGTTCGAACTCCCTGCCGTTCCAGGAATTGCCCAGGGGCCCGAACGGAATGGCTTCCAATGCGATCCAGTGGACGTCGATATCCCCCAGGCGGGATCCCGCGGCATAGACCGCCGGTGTGAGATCGGGCGCGAGGCGATGGAGTTCCCGGCACCAGAAATTCTCGCGCGCGCTGGTGCCGACCTTGACAATGACGACAAGGCCCGTTTCCCGGTGCAGACCCCGGAGATGGACCGCGATCAGCCCGTATTCCTGGACGAAGAGCTCGATATCGCGCGCGATCGACGTGATTGCTTCCGTCCGGTTCACGACGTGGAGAATCGTACGCAAAACCTCGTCTTCGCGCGAGACCCGTCCGTTACCATCAAAGATCCCCACAGCCGAATTTCCCCTTCCTCCTGTCTCGCAGTTCCGAATCGCATCGTACGTTGAAGGAAACACGTTTCGGCACATCCTCGGTGTTCAATCCTCGAATACCTCCGCCGACAGATCAAAGCTGGGTGTATGGAACAGCAACAGAGTCGACTTCACTGGCGTATCATTCCTGTATCCGAATACCGTACCCTTTGGCACCAGGCAGAAGTCTCCCCTTTCCAGATGGTGTTCTCGGGAACCCAATGTGAAACGTACTTCTCCCTCGATCACGAAGTAGTATTTGTCCGAGCGGGTTGACCGTGCATTGCGATGGTGAATTCCGGGAGGAATCTCGACCGTGGCCAGTGACGAACCGCGATCATGGCGTGGCGTGTAGTCTCGGATTTCAAGACCTTCAAGTGTGACTTCTCTTGCAGCCTCAGATTTGACGATCATCTATAGTTCCTATATGTCGATCGATTGCTGTTTTTCGATAGATTCAGCGGAGTATTATGCGACAGCACTCAAGGAATCGTGGAGTCTGATTGGTCTGGATGATGTTGCAGGGTTCGCAGGGGTATGGGTTCATTTCAATCGACCGGAAACGCGAGCATTGGTGCTGCTCTTGGCTTTTTTGTGCATCAGGATTTGATCCTGTTCTTGGTTTCTAATCCTGCTTAATCCTTTCAATCCTGTTAATCCTGATCCGTTTTGGTTCTTTTCCTGTCCATCCATGCAAGATTGGGTTTTTGAATTATGGACGCCACGGTCGTCCGCGTATCGATCAGAAGTGGTCCGGTGCCCAGAAGATGACCTCGCGGCGGGGGAACCACTCGTCGAGTCGGCGAACTTCCTCGGCCGACAGCGAGATGCCGCGGGCGCGGATGATGGGCGCCAGATCGCTGCCGGACGCCTCGCCAAAGAGAAGCCGGCACATCAGATCGGCAGGCAGCCCGCGTGCCAGCGCCGCCGCGTCGGGTGCGGCCCTTGCGACCAGCGAACCGAGGTCGAAGGGCAGTACCATCATCGAGTTGTCGCCCGTGATTTCCAGGTCCGCGTCTGCGGCTGCGACCAGTGCGTCGACAAAGGGGTGGCTGTGCGGGATCGCTCCGCCTATTCGCGTCACGCCGGCCTCCGCGCACGCGTCAAGCACGAATTGCACAAGAGCATCCAGGGCCGGTCCGTTATCGTAAGCGACCTCATGCACCACGGCGCTGTTGTCGTCCGCTACCCAGTTGATGTATCCACACAATCCTTCCGGGCCTCGGATGACGGTCGTGGGCAGGACACCCCGCACGCGGGAGGGCGCGTAGTCCCAGTATGGACGCGGACGCAACATGCTGCCGCTGCGACCGGCGTTGTGGCGCTCATAGAGCGCAACCGTCTCCTCCAGGTCACGCGTCTCGTCGAAGGGTAGCATCTCCAGCGCGGACCGACCCGGCTTCGGGGCGCCGCGCAACTCGGCCCGAAAACCCGTCAGCGGCACGCAGCACCAGCCGAGACGCAGGTAGAAGCGTGCCGGGATCGCTGAGAACAGCAGGCCCAGGTCGTAACCATCGTCGCGCATGTACTCTGCGGCATGCGCCATCAACCGCGTCGCGATGCCGCGCTCCCGATAGTCGGGATGCGTGGTGACACCGCCAATGCCGCCCATCCGGACGGGTGTGGCCCCCAGATGGACCCGGCGGTCCCAGATCCGCAGCGTCGAGACAATCCGACCTCCCACGACAACAACCGGCGTCTGCGACGGACGCCAGGTCGGATCGCCCTTGATGTAGCCCGTGTAGCGCTCCCGGCCCGCGGGATTGTGCACGGCGCAGAGCAGGTCCAGGAGTTCGTCGAGCTCCGACTCGTGAATGGGGCGAATCGTTTCCATGGGAACTGTGATAGAAATGCCGGTGAAGTTCAGCAGCGGGGGGCGCTGCCGTCACCTGGCGATTGTCAGCGACAATCCGTCAAATGCAATTCGGTATCCGTTTGCCGCGGCAAACCGGTCGAGTTGATCGTGTTCCAGGTATCCTTCGTGAGAAATGTGGGTCGCATAGGCCTGCGCGCCGTTCTTGAGAAGGCCGTTTCGGCGAAACCGGTCGACATGGTCAATGACGTCGACGGATGCCAGATGATCCGGCGGACTTGCGTCGATCCCGACGCCGTACGTGTGATCGAGGACCAGCAGATCGAACCGTGTGCCGGCAGACAGCAGATGCTCCCATACCTGCTCCGATAGGACCGAGGTATCGGTGCCGTAAAATATGGCATGGGTGTCTTGTTCGATCGCGTAGAGGAGTGCCCCCTTAACGGATCCGTGGCTTGCAGGATACCCTGTAATCGAATATCTGCCGACCGCGTGTTTCCTGAACGGCTCCAGGATTACCGTGTCGATCCTCAGGACAAGCTGCGTCTGTCGATCGAAGATGCTGCCGTACTCGCATCTCCGGTCAAGGTCCTCGTCGATCGACCTCAGCGTATCGATTGAACCAGCCAGAATCATATCCTTCGCGACCTGAGTCCCGTAATCCGAGTGCCTGGACATCAGAAATTCGGGATCGTAGTGGTCCTCGTGGGCGTGCGTCATGAGGCACACGTCGATACCCGTGAGGCAAACGTCATGGTCGAATGACGCGCTGACGACGTCTGAACCGATATCCACCAGCGAATCGTCGTTCACGATCATGGACGACCGCCTGCGCAGGTTCTTTCCCCCTGCCCGCCTCGCACCCGTGCACGCCTGGCACACGCAGAAGGGACTTGGCGCCGCAGGTGCGGCCGATGTCCCGAGGAATGTGACTTGCATCGGTTATCCGGTCTCCATTGTGGAGCATCGCGAATCACCCCAGATGCTCCGTCCTGAGTTCCCGTGACCACTCGAAGTAATCGTACAGCCGCACCAGTTCGAATTCATCGACGATATCGGCTGCCGTTCGCTCTTCAGACTCGCTGTAGATCACCGACGTACCCACCTCCCCGGTGATCACAATGCGCACGGCCTCGCCGTATTTCCGGTGTATATCGTCGAACCTGGCCCGATTCTTGTCGAGATGCACCACTTCGAAGTCCAGATTGATGCGGGCGGAGGCCCAGCTTCTGTAGTTATTGCTCGTGTCCAGGGTGGTCCCCTGCGGATCGATGATGGTGCAGGGCGTCCCCCTGTACACCGAGCCCACGAAGTAGGCCTGCACGTCCAATGCCCAGAAGTTCTGCACCAGACCGCCGTGGTACATGGAACTGAAGAGCAGCAATTTGGGCTTAAGCTTCTTGTACTGGTCCCGCAATTCACCGAAGTTCAGATCGAAACAGATCACCCCGCCCACCGGCCCGAATTCGGTCCGGATCAGGGTCGCGCCGGGACCCGGCCGGGTGCCGTGATCGAACTCCGGATAGACCGGAATGTATTTGCGGTAGATGCCGGCCAGTTCTCCCCGCCTGTCGAGCAACCCGAGGACATTGAAAACCGCCTCGCTCTTGGTCTCTTTCTGATGCACCGGCACGGTGATATAGCAGTTGTATTCCCGCGCCAGACCAGCTAGAAGCTGTGTCGTCGGCCCTTCCGGCACCTGCTCGTCGCAGGTGCGGCAAATGGTCTCGGGAAGGACGATCAGATCGGGCGTGGTGGCCCGCGCGACCTGTCCCACCAGGTCCTTCAGGTCCTTGTGGGTCTGCGCCATCACCTTCTCGTCATCACCGCTGATCGGCGCGTAGGAAACGCTCGATACGACAATGTAATCGCTCATGGGATTTCCTTTCGAAAGTCGGTTTCTGTGGCCGCAGTGCCATGCTCCAGCAAGGGTATCCATGTCCGGACTGCTCAACAGACAAGCTCGATCACCCTTCCGCGGGAGCATCACGTTTGCCGACCCAGACTTTGTTGCCGTCGGGATCGCGAACTCGAAATTCCGTCATGTCGTAAAATGTCACGCCGATAGGTTCGGGGTCGAAACCAGCGGCGATCAGGCGATCTCGTATTGACTCGATATCGGACGTATAGTAGTAAACGACAGTGGATGCGTTCGATTCCTTGCGAATTGACCGGTCGATCATCACCTGGCAGCCGTGGTCGCCTTCCAGGATGGCGTGGCCCCAATCGTCCCTGCGTCGTATGATCTGCAGACCCAATCCCTTCGCATAGAAGTCCAAAGCTCGATCCAGGTCGGTTATTGGAACCATCGAGGTGATGCGATGAATGCTCAAGGTTTGCCTCCCAGCTGAAATCTGAACTCGGCAACGGCGTCCACGTCCTGTTCGGTGAACTCCCTCAGAAGCAGGCGTTTAGTCAGCTTCTCCATTTCAATGGACCCGTTCGTGATTTGCCGTCCGTCGTCGGTTCCGCAGATCGGCGGCTGTGAAATACCAACTCTTTATGTCATTTCGAAACGGGTCGGACCCCGGTCCGAACAGGCTCATCAACCAGTGCTGAATTCGGCCAGCCGGCGTATTTGGGTATACCATCGTGTAGATCGAGTACGGCCTCGTCGCAGTGTATATGACAGTTTGCTTCGTGGACGTAGCCCGATTCGGCAAGAATCATGGCATACACCACCGTTCTGTCATTCTCAAGCCGGTTCAGCAGTCCGGACCCGCAATGCCGGCACTAGTGTCGATTGCTCCGTCTACCCCGATAGATGTCCATCAATTCTTCACCCTTTGTGACGTGTACAGCCTCATTGGGCCAGGAGGCGTAGGCGTTGACCGGCGCCGCGTGCCACGTCCTGCAATTCTCGCAATGGCAGTATCCGGTCGTGGCAGGCGGACCCGTTACCTGGATTCTGACTCGACCGCACAGGCAACTCCCTTCGTACTCTTCGGGATAGGTTGACATTCCTGCACTCCTCAGTCGCAGGTAGCATTTCAGTCGTTGGCATAAAAACGACATGGCGGTGACTTAACTCGTCCGTAATACACCGACAGCCCTCTTCGCGTCAAGCAATAGAGGGCCGTTATCAAAGTCGCGCCATCGCCTTGTCTTGCAATTATCTACACCGACGTCTTCGGGGGAAAACCTCCTTAGGAGCGAAGCCGTTTGACCCGGGGCATCTCTTTCGTCTGAAGTTGTGGCAGTGATAGATGTTGATCCGAAGATGCGGTAGGAATTCGAGGCGTGACTTGAAAGGCGGAAGGGGGAAAGGTGGGCAGTCTATTCCGAGGCGTTTATCCTGGCTTCGTTTTTGGCGATACGCTCACCGAAGGAATCCAGGCGGCTGTCGATTTTATCAAGGCGGTCGTCGATTTCCTTAAAACGTACGTCGATTTCCTTAAAACGGTCGTTCAATGTATCTTCGAGCCTGTCAATTCGTTGCGTAAGTCTGTTTTCGAGGTTGGAGGTAAGCGTCCACATGGCGCCTATTAAAAGAAACAGGAAGGTGGCCATGCGGATGTTATCAGCGCAGAAAAAAGATTTCGCGTTCATAGCGTACTTTCCCAGAATACTCTTGGCTTTACCTATCTGGAAAAGTATGCGGATTTGCTTAACTTGTCAAGGGTCAATATTTAACTGATCGGTGGAAGGATTACTCGCGAAAGTTGGAGGCAGTTCGGGTGCTGAAAGCGTAACCAAACGGAACAGAATGGAAGACGCTGGCAGATGAACTGAAGTCGACAGAACTCCAGGTCCGAGACCGTATCGGGGATTCGGAAAGCCGGGATGTTACCACCCGGCAGAATTCGGTGACAGCGCATCAACTGGCCGAGCTTCGCCGGTTCAAGGCTCAAGCATTCGCGACGACGCGCCGAAAGCGGATTTGGCGCCCGCCATCCCGGGCGCCTCCGTCACGTCTCCAACCCGTGGCCTCGTAGAAAGCGATCCCCTGCTCGTAGCCTTCGACGGTCCACACAACTGCCTCATCGTAGCCGTCCGCAGCCAGATAACGAAGAGCGAGAGACATCAATGCTTTCCCAATACCTGTGCGCCAGTGCAGCGGACATATTGCGATCGTATCCAGTTCGCCAAGGCGCGGATCTACCGGATTCCGGCTGGGTCCGATCCCCACGAACCCTGCAATGGAACCCGTACATTCGGCAACCCACCAACGATGAGGGACAGGTTGTGCAAGATCGTGCCGCCACCGTTCAGTAAGCTCCGGCGTCACGATCCTATCGGCCCGGGACAGAAGCGCGCCAAATCCAGCGTTCCACGAGTCGATGTAGATCCGCGTTATAGTCTCGGCGTCAACAGGGGTAGCCGATCGGATCGTCGGAGGTGATAATATCCTGTCCAAACAGCCCATCCATGATTATTCAGGCTATTGAATGAGTTCGCCCAGCATACCCAATCATTCCATTCGGATGAATTCGAACTCACCCCCGTTCGTGCGGTTCATATAGCGTTCGACTTCCCTGAAACCGACGCGTTCGTAAACCTTAATCGCCCGCTGGTTGAATGCCGCGACGCGAAGTTGAATGGTCTTCGGCGAGAACCGGGTTTGCGCGAAATCCAGTCCCGCACGAACAAAATGCTCCCCCAGTCCCTTCCCCGTCAGATCCGGATGAAGACCCAGACCGAAATCCACGACGCCGTCTGAGTCTTGATACGCAAAAAACCCCATCAATTCGCCAGCGTCATCCCGGACGGCAAACATGGAGTCGCCCCGAAGCGCGGGATCCAGAAGTCCGGCCAGGTCCTCGGCGTCCGCTTCCGCATCATAGAACGCATATTCGCCCTGGTAATGCCACGAAGCGATCGTTTCAGCGTCCGATTGACTCAGAGGTTCGATATCAAAGCGCATCGGCCAACTCCCGCAGCACATCCACTGCCATGAGTACGTCCTCCCGCCGGCAATCGAACTGCCCGACCTGGAAGCGGATGACGAACCGCCCGTCGTGGATCGTATGTGTCAGGTAGATCCGACCGTCGTCGTTCACCGCACGGAGCAGGCGCTCGGTGGCCTCGTCGGCATTCCCGCCATCAGGCGCGAACTGGAACGTGAAGAGCGACAGGCGGCATTCCGTGGTCAGGCGGAAGCCTTCCAGCGATGCGATTGCGGCGGCGGCTTCCCCTGCCCAGGCGACGTGGTTCCGGATCCGCTGTCGCAGGTCATCGAGACCGTGGGCGCGCAGCAGAAACCAGAGTTTGAGGGCGCGGAACCGGCGTCCGAGAGGGATCGTCCACTCACTGTAATTGGTGATTTCCGACTGGCCGAGCGTCTCGAGGTATTCGGGGCGGATACCCAGGGTCCGGACCTGCGGTTCCGGGTCCGCGAGGAACTGGATGGAACAATCGAACTGGGCGCCGAGCCATTTGTGGGGATTGAAGACAATGCTGTCGGCGCGCTCGACGCCCTCCCACAGCCCCCGAAGTTCGGGGCAGATCATCGCGGAACCGGCCCACGCCGCGTCCACGTGGACGTAGAGATCATGCTCTTGCGCGACGTCGATGGCCGGGGCCAGACGGTCCGACGCGCCGATTGACGTGCCGCCGATGCAGAGGACGACGCCGGACGGCAAAAAGCCCGCCTTGAAGTCGGCGTCGACCGCGGCCCCAAGCGCCTGGGAATCGAGCGCGCCGGAACCGTCGGTCGGGACCTTGACGAGATTCCGCTGGCCGATCCCGGCGATCCGGATCGACTTGTCGATGGACGAATGGGTCTCCGGCGACGCGTAGATCCGCAGCTTTTTCTCACCCGCCATTCCGGTGTCGATCCCGCGCCAACCCAGCGCGCGCTCGCGCATCGTCAGAACGGCGCAGAGGTTGGCCGACGTTGCGGTGTCCTGAATGACCCCCTGGAACCCCTCCGGCAACCCCAGGGCCTGGCGCATCCAGTCGACCATCCGCGTCTCGATCTCAGTTGCCGCGGGCGAGGTCTGCCAGAGCATGCATTGGGCCGCCATCACCGCCGTCAGGTTCTCGGCGATCATCGAAACCGGCGCCGCGTTCGCCGCGAAATAGGCGAAGAAGCGGCGGTGCTGCCAGTGCGTCATCCCGTCCGGCACAATTCGCTCGAAGTCTGCGAAGATCGTCTCCATGTCTTCTGGCGCTTCAGGCGGCGCAGCGGGCAGCATCGCGGCGATCTCACCCGGCTCGCTCTGCGCCCGAACGGGCCGCTCGTCGAGCGTATCCAGGTACTCAGCACCCCATCGGGCGGCCCGCTCGGCCCATCGATAGTAGTCTTCTCGCTTCATAGCCAACAATATAACACAATCGCTTCAAAACCACTAAAGTTCGTGATTCCAACAGAGAAATCGGATCGAACCGGGCGCGAAAACGCCAAACAGGGGTTTCGCGGACACCGATTGGACCGCTCCGCAGCGTCATTGGCATAGGACTTGAAACCGGGGTGCGAATTCTATAGCTTGGTGCCAGGCCGGTAGAGGAAAAACCTGAAAGCGGGGAGACGTAAGACGTGAGCCGGCAGATGACATCCTTGCCCGATTGGTTCTACCTTTATGCTTCCGGCAAGAAATGAATTCTCACACGGCAGGCAATCTCTCACGTGACTCACCGCCTCTAGGAGACCTACCCCCTTTCCCCCTTCCTGAAGGAAGGGGGAATTGTGATCCACTCGCGGTCTCCTGGTTTTCTCCCCCTTTCCTTTAGGAGAGGGGGAGAGGTCTGCGCCCATTGTGGTCCTGCCACTTCACGGCGTTGACGTCAACTGATTGGGTCTTAGATTCAAGCGGATTGCTGAAAGCCGACAGCTGATCGCTGCTTTTCGACTGGCGGGGGTATAGATTCCGCCAAAATCGCCAATAGATATCTCCAGGCCATATCGATATCCCGTGAACGCGGTGTGATCATCTCCCGTCTCCCTTCTTCCGTCTTACCGCTCTTTGTCTAAAGGATTTTTGTATGGATACCCTTCCGCTGCCCGCCCTTCCCGTACTCGCGGATTACGTGAAACGCGCCGAGGATCTCGTCGGGGCCGTTCAGTCGGATGACACGAACGCTGTTCAGGAGTTCTGCAACGGTTGGCTCGAGGAGATTGTCCCCGTGTCTGGACCCGACCTGACGGACTTTGTGCGGGGCAGCTGGGAACGGGCTATCGGCGAAGTCAAAAATTGTGCCAGTGACATGTCGGCGACGGTCGGAGATGAGAGCGACCGGTTTTCGATTGCGGACGCTCAGTCGCTCATCGCAGGGGCGCATAGTTTCGAGAGTTGGGTCTCATTTGTCGACTTCATCGAGCACGACACTCGCCAGACGCCCGACGGCGCCGAGTTCGAGGTCGCGGCCGACGCCGTGGTCGATGGAGACCTCGCCAGACTCGCATCGCTCCTGCGCGGGAATCCGGCCCTGGCCCACGCCAGATCGGCGCGGATTCACCGGGCGACGCTGCTGTATTGCCTCGCCGCCAACGGCATTGAGGACTTCCGCCAGAGGTCGCCCGCCAATGCGCCGGAGATCGCGCGGCTTCTGCTGGATGCCGGCGCCGAGGTGGATGCCCTGTGCGGGCCGGGCGATTCGGGAGACACCCCCATGCTGGCGCTGGTGACCAGCGTTCATCCTCACTGCAGGGGTGTGGCGACCGAGCTGATTGAGATATTCGTGCAGGCGGGTTCAAAGGTGGATGGTGTGAACGGAGACGGCGCGCCGGTACGTCTGGCGCTCAAGTTCGGATATCCCGAATCGGCGGCCGCCCTGGTGCGTCTCGGGGCGGAGGTGAAAACCGCAGCGATGGCCGCAGGACTGGGCCGCTTGGACCTGACGAAGGAATTCGTGAACAAGCGTGGCGCATCTGAGGCCGATCTGGCGGTCGCGTTTGAAGATGCCTGCCGGTTCGGACGGACGGAGATCGCCGAATACCTTCTGTCACGGGGCGCCAACGTGGACGGACAGGGAACCTGGGACATGACGGGCCTGATGTGGGCCGCTTCGCAGGGTCATCTCGACACCATGTCACTGATCCTGGATCGCGGCCCGTCCCTCGAATTGAGGAACGAGTTCGGCGGCACCGCGATGGGCACGACCCTGCACTTCGCGATCAATTCGCCGAACCCCGGGGCGGACTATCCGGCCGTGATCGACATGCTGCTTGACGCGGGATTGGAGTTTGAAGGAACCAGGAAGGGAACGGGGCAGGATGATATTGACGCCGTGCTTCGCAGGCACGGTCGGATCGACTGAACCGGCAATCCGTCGATCGGCACCACAAAAACAATGCGCTGCCATCGAGGCGGCGCCTATCTGACATTGGGAACGATTTGCTTGACAATACGCGCGTAGTACTTTATGCTGAATGAACCTCGCCGCCACTGGGCGATTTCGGCTATTTTCATGAAGGGGAACAAGAAGAAATTCCGGTAATAACTGTGTCTACGCCACCATTGATCATGTCGCCGATTCGACAGATCTTTCGAACGCGGGAAATAAACAATGGACAATATCGGACAAGCATTCGACGACTCCGAGAATGCGGCTGAAGCAGCCCGCCAATCCGCCACCAAACTGGTGAATTTGACCAGACGCCTGCAAAAAGCAGCCAAAGAGGGTAACGTCGGCGCTATCAAGAAGACGCGAGTCGGACTCAACGTGGCACTTGAGAACCTGACGCAGGCGGTGGCGGACGCCATCCAATCCTGGCCCTATGAAGATGATGAATTGGTAGAATATCTCAAGGGTGGCTATACACAAGAATTGCGTCGCGTCGCGTCGGAAAAGGGACTGGAAATCCATTTGCGGGACGAACAGTTGATCTCACACCCTTCCATCGTGCGAATATTACCCGAGGATGGGGCGATCCGAATTGACAACAAGAAGGTCTCGACCATAAAACCTTCCTACCTGTCCGATCTGCTGATCGCAAACCAGAACAAGGGCAGCCGCTTCTCGGCTAAACGGTTTCTGGAAGCCCTGTACAGGGTTTACCTGGAGCTTGTGAAGGAAGATGCTTCGGACAGACTCATGAAGGGCGATTCCGGGCGGGTGGTACTCCTGGCAAGAATCTACAGGTTGTTCACGTCGCTGCCAGGTAGCGGGCGAGATTACGCAAAAATTGACTTTGCACGTGACCTTTACCAGTTGGAAACAAGCGGTGTTACAGAAACGACTTCAGGCGCCAGAGTATTTTTTCACGCATCCACCGGCACTCGGGGCGCAAGTAACGTATTCACTTTTGTGGGTCCACAGGGCCAGGACATCAAGTACTTCGGCATTCGATTTGCGAAGGATGACTGATGCAAAACGAAATTTCCATCTCTTTCAAGGACTGGCTTCAGGTCATTAACGAAGAGTACCTTTCGTCGTTTGTCCGCGGTGGCGGCGCGTCGATCAAGTTTGCGGTTCCATCAGACGAGGGTTCAAAGGCTGGTATGTACGCAGAAATGGAGGCCAGTTGCCACGAGTCGGACTATCTTTTCATTAAGCTGAACGCAGAGACGATGCGGGCGCACATGCCGCAGGACTTCTTCTTCAGGATCGCCAGCCAGGTCGATTGGCGGCGGCTGGCTCGTCGTATGATCCTGAAGCTGGCCGTGGAGCAGGGCTACCGGATTGACAGTATACGTCCCGGCGAGGACGGCAACGTCTTCGACGCCATCGCGACGGTCAATGGTCTCGAATCGGAGTTCGTTCTCGGAAACCTGAGGTTGATGATACAGAACAGTGTCTACAAGAACACGAGGATGGCGAGAGATTTCCGGGTGTGCATGAGCCATCTTTGCATGGAAGAGAACAACCGCGGCGGGTACACCGGCGAGGCGCTATTGGATTGGCTGACCGGCGAAAACACGCGAATCAGCGGCGTCCGTCCCTTTTCCATCTACACCAGCATAAATCGCAACACGGCCAGATACTTCATCGAATCGGCCTTCTACTGGATTCATTACGTGGGGCACTCCGGAACGCTCGTGTTGTTTGACAACGCCCGCGTCACGGTGGCGAGAAACCCGAAGGACGGACTGCGCTACTACACCAGAGCCATGGCGATGGAACACTACGAGTTACTACGTGAATTTATCGACGGCGCTGACCGTTTGACGAGCACGATGCTGGTCGTCGTCACCAACAGCGATTTCCTCGACGACAGTGGCGATCGCGGGTCCAGAGGCTACGGGATATACGAGGCCCTGCGCACGCGGGTGATGGACGACGTTCGAGATAGGAACCGGGTAAATCCGGTCGCATCCCTGGTGCGGCTGACATCGGAAGGTGGCAGGTAGTGGCAGTTTGCGCCGATAAACACAAATTCGCCTCCAGGCGGGCCCTGGAGGCTCTCCGAAACGGCGTGCCTAACAGGGACGCCGTGAAGCTATTGGGCTGCAACCAGCCGGAAGCCGAAGGACAATTCGAAGGTATGTTGACCGGAGCTGCGGAAGGCGGCGACCACTCGTCCGGCACTTTGGGAATGCTGGTCTCGGGCGATTTCGGCGCCGGCAAGTCTCACCTGCTTACTCACCTGGAAGATCGCGCACTTTCGCAGGGTTTCGTCTGCAGCAAGGTAGCCATAAGCAAAGAGACGCCGCTATACGACCTGGGCAAGGTATTTAAGTCGGCCGTGGATAGCGCCCAGATGCCCGATCGCACCGGCCGGTTGATGGAGGAACTGGGCCAGGCGCTGAAGCCCGACTCACAAGAATACGCCGACTTCTTCAAGTGGGCAAACGACACCGGCAACAATGGGCTGAGCCAGATGTTTCCGGCCAGCCTGCTGGTTCACGAACGATCGCGTGATCTCGAGTTGAACAGCGAAATCGAGAATTTCTGGGCGGGCGACAGAATCTACATCTCCCGCGTCAAGAATGGCCTCAGACAGATAGGGCAGAAGCAGAGTTACTCCTTCCGAGCGCCCAAAGCCGCCGAACTGCCGCCCCAGCGTCTCCGTTTCGCCGTCCAGCTGATCAGGGCGGCAGGTTACAGGGGCTGGGTGGTGCTGCTGGACGAGATCGAACTCATCGGTTCGTACTCACTCCTGCAGCGTGGAAGGTCTTACGCCGAGCTGGCTCGCTGGCTGGGACAGGCTGCATTCGGGTCGTACCCCGGGCTGAGAACCGTGGGTTCCGTCACTGGCGACTTTGCTTCCGCGATCATCATGGACGGAAAAAAAGACCGGGACTACGTAGTGCCAAAATTGGAAAGTAAGGATCGTTACGAAAGTTTGAAGGCAGACGCCGATACCGGCATGAGATTGCTCGTGCGGGGATGTTCGCCATTGAATGACCCAACGGACGATGACGTTCAGCTGACAATGGAGAATCTACGGAGACTCTACGCCGACGCCTACGGCTGGGATGCTCCGCAGGTGCCAATGAGGGCCGGCGGCGCCGGGTATCAGAACCGGATGCGCTACAAAGTCCGTGCCGCCATCAATGAATGGGATCTGATGCGGCGCTATCCTGACTACCAACCCAACACCGAGGGCGAGGAGTTCCGACACTTCTATGCAGAGAACGCCGACCTCGAACGAGAGTCCCGGGACGACACTGATTAGAAGGCGACCATCCCTCCTTGCCGGGGTATACCGAATTGCGGGAACTTTTCGATGAAATAAAACCGGTGAATGCGTGTCCCGGCACGGTGGCATGGCTGCGGTTCATCGAAGAAAAGGGCGGCAAGAGCATACGTGCGGCGCTATTCCAAACGAACGCACAGGGTGAACCTCTGGACTTCTGCTTCACCCGAAGGGTTTGGTCGGATTCTGACGGACAACCCGCGATCGATAAGCCGCAATTCTTGCAATCGCTGGCAAAATCACTACTCAAAGCTGTCACCCATGTGCCAACGCTGATTCTCGCTCGGGCTGATGAACTACCTCATGGAGCTATCAACGAAGAATTAAAGGTACAGGGACCCTTTTGCCGTATAGCAACATCAGGTGTTCCGTCCAATGGCAAATCGGACGACCAGCATATTAAAGGCTTAGAATTGCTTTGGGTCGCGGAAAAGCCCAATCCGGATACGGAAGCGGGCCAACTTCTCCTGGAGATACTGGACCGCGACAATCCCGCTGAACCTTTCGAACGGGCGACTGCAGGACTGGACGTGGCCTTCCGCGACGACCGAGTTCATGCTGTCACCGACATTCCTGGTTTGGCCTTTGTAGTCAGCTTGTCTTCATTGCCCGAACGTCCCGAGTATCCCACCCGCGATTCCCCCCCAATTCGTGGGAACGTCCATAAGGCAAATTCAGGCCCGAAATCCGACGTAACTCTGGCCGAACGCCTGTGGGCCGTTCTTGCCAAACCGCCGGAACCCTTACGGACGATCCCGCTGCATTGGGCAGGTGACTTGATGCCCTTTCAGCGGCAGGGCGTTGGTGCATTGTTGAAGAACCGCCGGCTGCTGCTGGCTGACGATATGGGTCTGGGCAAAACCGTACAAGCGCTCACAGCCTTACGGATTCTCCGGGCGCGGCGCGAAATCAAATCTTGCTTGATCGCGGCGCCTGCAAGCGTGCTGAACCAGTGGCGGCGAGAAATCGAAAAGTGGGCGCCTGAGCTTTCCGCCATCATCATCCGGGGTTCGGCATCGGACCGCCGCTGGCAGTGGAATGCCGAGAAAGAAATATCGCTTGTCAGTTATGATACCCTGAGGTCTGACTTCAGCACCCAATCTCTGTTGGGTCTCAAAAACTGGGACGTGGTCGTAGCAGACGAGGCTCAGAGGATCAAGAACCGCAACGATACGAGCGAAGCCCTGAAGGGGTTGAAAAGAAATCGCTCCTGGGCTCTGACCGGCACACCTTTGGAGAATCGCGAAGAGGAGTTGGCCTCGATACTGGAGTTCGTTGACTATGACCTCACCGGAGTGGCCAGGCGTTACCGCCCAGGGGCGGAATTGCGGAGGCGACACCGCGAGTTGCAGGTTCGACGGAAAAAAGCGGAGGTCTTGAAGGACCTTCCAGCCAAGCAGGTCAAGAAGGTCGATATCGAATTGGGACCCCGCCAACGCGAGAGCTACGATAAGGCCGAACAGGAAGGAATCGTCTACCTGAAGTCTCTTGGCGAGGAAGTCAACGTACGGCACGTGCTTGAGCTCATCACCCGCCTGAAGCAGATCTGCAACGCCGACCCAAAGACCGGTGAATCCAGCAAGTTGTCGGACATCAAGGACCGCGTCGACCAACTGGCGGCCCAGGGACACAAGACGCTGATCTTTTCGCAGTACGTCACCGACCAATCCGGGGTGGGCGCCGTGGCCAACCGTCTCGTAGATTTCAACCCGCTTACCATCACCGGAGACGTGCCTCCGCACGAACGAGCGGAAATCATCGAACGCTTCAAAACCAGCAGCGAACACAAAGTGTTGGTATTGTCACTGCGGGCGGGCGGACTGGGATTGAACCTGCAGGAGGCGTCATACGTGATACACCTGGACCGATGGTGGAACCCCGCCGTAGAAAGTCAGGCCGAAGACCGAAGCCACCGCGTCGGCCAGACAGTCAAGGTTAACGTCATCAAGTACTCCTGCAACGAAACTATCGAGCAGCGCATTGACGATATTCTCGAGAACAAACGGGAACTGTTCAATCAACTCATCGACGACGTGTCGATGGATCTGTCCACCCAGATGAACAGCGATGAACTTTTCGGGCTATTCGGATTGGAACGGCCGCTCGACTCGTGCTTTCATGAAAAGAAAGGACTGGCTCAAGGGTAGAGTTGTGATGCGGCGCAGCGTGATTTGTGCCGAGACCGTAGAGCGCGTGACACAACCCTGCGGGGTTTTCGCAGATCCAAGGCAGGGAATCCACACGTACCTGGAGCTTCCTGTGCGAATGTCGCAATTGCACACATTGTGACGCTTAACCCTACCGTTCGGTCAATGCCCTTTTTGCCGTAGAATAATTACGAATAGTCCACATAACGCGATTCTCAGACCCTCGATCCAAATGGAGATCTCACCCTGCAAGTTCCAACACCACAAGACAAACTCGCCGAATTTGACGCCCGATCGTCACGGATCGAGGGGATTGTCGAGCAGATGGATGCACGCTTGAACAGTCTCGAGCAAGGCCAACGTGATTTATTGTCCTGGACTCGATGGCTTTTGGGAATCCAGATTACAAGCTTGATCACGCTTGGCACGCTCATTTTGATAAAGCTATGATCGTGCTTGCACAACCCCAACCGCAGGTTTCCAATTCCGTGAGAAATGGGTCTCCGGCCACCTTGAAGCGCCTTCTGCATGCACAGCACAGACATCACCGAGCCCCGGACCGACGCGAAACGTAATGACGGGCCGAGCGGAATTCGGGTTGTCTAGTCATTCGGCCTGCCCCCCGGTTCAACAGGTCCCCTCCGAATTTCAAATAAATGAGGCGAATTCGGACGCTTTCAACATTGCCACCGGTTTGCCTGCGTCTTCTTGAAGCTTGTCCAATGCCTGCCTGAAGTTTTCGCCCGGGGTCGTCCCCGTCGAGACGATCAGTCCCTCACTTGCGTGTTCATATTGCTGAAACGGTCTTCTGATATCTTCGATCGCGCGCGTATTGTAAATCTCCCCTTCGAAGGATTTGACCTGAACAACCAGCGCATCTCGGTGAACCAATCGGGGGATTGAACCGAATTCGAAATCCACTATCAAGTCGGCCCCGTAATCACGAGCGCCTCCTTGTCGTTTCACAGCCCTAACGCCGGGAACGCTTTGAAATACCTTCTTAACGAGAGGTTCAAGATCCCTGTTTGGATGTGTGCGGCTGATTTTATGTGAGATTTCTTTGAGAAGAGGTTGAATCTGCTCGGAAAGATAGTCGTGCAGGCGGGTTCAAGGGTGGATGGCGTGAACGGAGACGGCGCGCCGGTACGTCTGGCGCTCAAGTTCGGATATCCCGACTCGGCGGCCACCCTGGTGCGTCTCGGGGCGGAGGTGAAAACCGTAGCAATGGCCGCAGGACTGGGCCGCTTGGACCTGACGAAGGAATTCGTGAACAAGCGTGGCGCATCTGAGCCCGATCTGGCGTCAGCGTTTGAGGATGCCTGCCGGTTCGGACGGACGGAGATCGCCGAATACCTTCTGTCACGGGGCGCCAACGTGGACGGACAGGGCACGTGGGATATGACGGGCCTGATGTGGGCCGCTTCGCAGGGACATCTCGACACCATGTCACTGATCCTGGACCGCGGCCCGTCCCTCGAATTGAGGAACGAGTTCGGCGGCACCGCGATGGGCACGACCCTGCACTTCGCGATCAATTCGCCGAACCCCGGGGCGGACTATCCAGCCGTGATCGACATGCTGCTTGAGGCAGGATTGGAATACGAGGGGTCCAGGAAGGGAACGGGGCTGAATCATATCGACGCCGTGCTTCGCCGGCACGGTCGGATCGACTGAACCGGCAATCCACCGAACAGTATCACAAAAACAAGGCGCGGCCATCATGGCGGCGCCTTTTCCTTTTAGACTGGAGACAGAGCCAGTCGGGCGAATTCTTGCGCTGAGCCTGTTAAAGGGTCGGGGAATGGATACGAAGCGCGGCATTTCGACAAGCTCAATGAACGCGCTTCTTACCGCCAGGGAAAAGGCGCACGGGTCTCGGATGCATCTCACGGAGGGTTGCCGGCCAGCATGTCACCCTAGACGACGTACAAAATCCGTATCGATACGTGGTCATTGCTTGCGTTGAGCCTGTCGAAACGGCTTGTCGAAATGCCCGTATTACAGAGTCCCATCGACATGCACGCCGCCTCGGCAAGACCTTCTGGGCGCTAACGTGCCGCCTTTAAGGCTCGGGACACGTTCAAATCACGCTGGTGTGAACCGATGCCGCAGCAGATCCTTCGTCAGCCGGCCTGCCAATGATGCTCCGGCAGGCCCGACCGCTTCTTCAGGATGACAGTTTGGGCTAACGAATGACAGATTCATTTCAACGATGGCTATTGCAAAACATGTCATTCTGAGCGGAGCGAAGAATCTCCCGTCTTCTCAGCTTGACGTGCGGCGGAAGCCTTCACCGGCCCATATGCGCGGAGGCCTGGTCTCCCTGCCGGCGTCCTCACAGTCCGGGCGCACGTCGGCAGACAGGAATGTCTGCCTGCCTGCGCAGCGAACCGCGCTGCAGGCAGGCCCCACCCTTTCAACGGCTTCTTCAGAATGACAGTTCAGCGAGCGAGCGGCGGATTGACTCTACGTCTGCATGATCTGGATGAGATTGCCGCACGTATCGTCGAAGATCGCCAGCATAACTTCCTGATATTTGGTGGGTTCCATCGAAAACGAGACGTCGAGCGCCTTCAATCGCTCAAACTCGGCTTGAATATCCTCAACGCCGAACGACGCAGCCGGGATCCCCTGTTCGAAGAGTCCCTTTTGATATGTCTTTGCGACCTGATTTTCGTTCGGTTCGAGCAAGAGCTCGGGACCGTCGGGGTTATCGGGCGAGACGACAGTGAGCCACTTGAACTCCCCGACCGGAACGTCATGCTTTTTCACAAAACCAAGCGTTTCCGTATAGAACTTCAGGGCATTGTCCTGGTCTTCCACAAATACACCGGTAAGTACGATTTCCATATTGTCATTTCCCCTTGTTATCAGACGGTTTCGGGAACGGATGTTGCGCAGACGCATGATCGTTTTCCGACAGCATTGATAAATGATCGGCCTCTACTGTAATTCTCACGCGGCCATGAAGTCGGCAAAAGAACACCCCTTCGGATGACAGTAGTTGTATTTGAAGTACGACCTGAATCCAATTTTTCGGTAGACCGGCTCTCCCATCGTCGATGCTTGAAGTACGGCAATTCTGTACCCCATTTGGCGAGCGTCCCTCATTGGCGCCAACGTCATTGCGGTTCCATTTCCCTTCCTTCTATGCTCCGGCGAAACTTCCACCTGATAGATTCCCGCAACCCCGGATGACAGAAACATCATCGAAGTACCGACCGCTACCCCGTCGATCCTCCCCACATAAAGCCTTACCTCAGGCGAATGAATGAGACCCTTGAACATCCCGAATTCGAATAGCGTGAAGAAGGACAACCATTCGCGCAGTGCCTTGTCATCACCCACCCGTTCTATTCTGAGGTCGAGCGGAAATGGACGCACTCCATTCATCGCATCCAGTTCCATGGCCATTCCGGGAGGATTGTGATCCATCGCCACGAAGCCATTTCTCAAGAGTTCGTTTCTCAAATTCGCCGGATGTGCTTTCGGACCGAACTTGAGAAGCGGTGGCAGCTCCCTTTGCTCGATACCCTCGCGAATACGTTGGATACGTTTCTTGAGCATCGCTTCGTGGAAGCGCGGTTCGACCAGGTAATTCGGCCACCACGGTTTGCCGATGACGCCGGTGTAATCTTCTTCTCTCAGGATCGTCTTACCGCCCAATTCCGCGGCGAAGAGGAACAGATCGATGTTGTTCTGCTCGATCGCAGCAATGACAGCGGAATCCGAAGAATCATTCAACACATCTGGCATCTTGGAATCTATCTCGATCGATCCTGTGGTGGGTAATGTGACCTTGGTCGCATTGCAGTGCGTCGTGGCCGATTGAGCCACTCCTTAATCGAGCCTTAACTGCGAACCTATTTCTGCCAGACTCTCCTTATCTGCCTCCAAATGTGACGAGCCAAACTCGATGTTCCCCTTGTTCAGAATGTAGCGGGCAGACGTAACGTCCATATCTTCGTGCATTGGAAAGACATGCCCGTGCGCGTGGGGCACGCCACTTCCGGCGTAGACAAATGCAATTCGTTCTACCCCGTAGATGGCTTTCATTCTTCTGGCGAGGCGCTGGCCAAGTGCCATGATTCGTGCCGCGAGGTCACCGGGAACCTCGTCGAACGAATCGAAATGAACCCTGGGGATGATCAGGGTATGACCGTCTCGTATGGGCCTGGCGTCCAGAAACGCGACAATCTCGGAATCCTCCCATACGATTACCGCTTCTGCGTTTCCGTTGGCAATTTCGCAAAAAGGACACACCGTCACAATATCCTCAATCTGGCAGTTGTCCCACTGTTGACGGAATGTGTCACTGACACCGGCCTGAATTTATCCAATCTCCGATCCATTGGCAATACCAGCCGCGGTCTGCGGGTCCCGATAACCCGGTCAGGGCATTCATCGCGGCTCGGTTTGAATTGTCTTTGAGATGATCGATTGCAGATCCGGTTCGCTAAACCGGTCCGACTTCAACACTTTGCCGTCCTCCCTGTATATCGGTTTACCGTGCTTGTCGAGTTTACTCATGTTGCTCCGGTGGACTTCGTCAAAGAGCGCTTCAGCGATATCGTGCAGTCCATGGGTGATGAATGTGCCCAGGAGTACGTAGAGCAAATCGGTAAGGGAGTCCGCGATCTCGACGATGTCCCGGTCTTGTACGGCCACTCGATATTCCTCCAGTTCTTCCAGGAGCATCTTGACCCGCCATTCGCTCAACTCCGCGGGTACTTTTGCGGTAGGCGTGCGCTCTACGTGCGCCCCGAACACCTCATGAAATCTCCTCACGCTATCGAGTTGATCTTTCACACGGATTCTCCCAAAGGCTCTGCCTCAAATGTTGTCGGAATGTCCATTGTCCCGCGAACCCAATGACTGACGTCCTGGCTGATTGGGCGAGCGTGAATCCTCTCAGCCGCAGCGCAAACCCACATGGCTCGCCGAATGTGGAATCGCCAGTCGGAGCTTCGACTAAAGCGATTGTCGACGCTTCAGCAGGAAGATCATTTCGGGCGCGTTCGGCCCTATCGGCTTCCTGTCAAACGACCCGAATTCCCCCACGGTCTCGAGACCGGCGGCGTGGAAAAGCGCTTTGAGATGAGGATAGGTGTACACGCTCATCCTGAATGGCTCTTCTTCCTCGGACACGACCCGGCCGCCTTCATACAGCCTGAAGATAAACCGCCCGGCGAAACCCATGTTGACCGGATCGAATCCATCTTTGACGAAGAATCTCCGGATGGTCCGACCGGTCCCGTCGCCGTCAGGCCATTCCAGTTCCAGGTGTTCCTCGCCGTCGCCGGATTGAAGCTTGTCGAAGCGGGGATTGAACACGTCAAACGCGAGGACGCCTCCATCCTTCAGGTGTCTCCCGGCGTTTGTCAGCGCCGCCAGTTGATCTTCCACGGTGTACATATGCTGCATGGGTCTGAATGGAATCACGACCAGGGGGAATTGATCTCCAAGACAAAGGGTCCTGAAATCACCCTCGACAACTCGTACCCTGCGTCTGAGACCTGCAGGTTCTTTGGCGAGCTTTGCACGCAGAGCCTCCAACATCGCGCGAGAAGCATCCAGCCCCGTGACGTCAACACCCTGCCGCGCAAGCGGCAACGTGATTCTGCCGGTCCCGCAGCCCAGCTCCAGGACAGGCCCGCCATATTCCCCGGCCAGGTCCAGATAGAAGTCTCTGTCAACCAGATCTACCTTCGTACTGTATGCGGCGTCGTAGTGCTTCGCCGCCAGACTGTAGGCATCATCAATCATCGCGAGGTTCCGATCGCCTTCTCCGGACCAACCAGTTTCTCCGTCAATTCGATCGCTGACTGGTAAGCATCCGCAAGGAATTCGGATGGAGCTTGAGCGCTATTCTGGGGAACCGCCTCAATTATAATCGGTCCCTGACGGGATTCGGAATATGCTCTCGAAACGGCATCCCAATCGACAATTCCCCTCATCGGCAACCAGTGAACGTCGCCATGGCCGTCCGTATCCGAGAAGTGGGTCGTGAGAAGACGATGTGCCCATTTCTCGAGCACGGCGCCGGGAGCATCGGAATACAGGAAGTCGTGTGAACTATCGTAGCACAAGCCGAGGTTCGCCAGGGGAAGCTCAGTCAAAATGAAATCAACGCGATTGGGCACCCTTGTATTCTCCAGAGCCAGCGCGACCCCGCACTTTGCCGCCTCCTCGCCCAACCGCCGGAGAATCTCCAGGCCTTCCTCACAAGGCGGAGGCGGCGATGGCCCCTTCGTTACGTGAAGCACGATGCGGGAAATGGAATGCCGGCTGCAGTACTCAATCAGCCTGAGATGTTCGTCTGCCAGCCGGTCCCGTTCGCTGGGCCGATCGGACCAGAGAGCATTCGCGTTGTCGTATGGCGCGTGGACGTGATCGACGGCGAGCCCGGCATCTGCGGCCATTCCCGGCATTTCGTGGGCACGACCCGATGCAACCAGGGGTTCTTTGTTGCCCATCCACAGAGATGTGTGACTGAAACCACTCTGCCTGATCAGACTCAAGCGTTCAGCCAGAGGCAGGTCGTAGCCGAACCAGGAAAATATGCCGAGAGGGGCCAGGGCGGCAAAAGTCGTCATGGATAATTCATCTCTTGATGTTGTACCAAAGGTGAGTTCCGACCGCCCCGGACGCCGGGCGCCTGCCTGCGCAGCGTACTGCCTGCCTGTGCGGAGCACGCCTGCCTGCGCAGTGCCCTGCGCTGCAGGCAGGCAGACAGGCGCTGCAGGCAGGCCCACAACGGACGCCCCTACAAGTTGGTGAAGAGCGATTCTGTAAGGAGTATCGCGACGGGTCAACGAGTAGCCGGACATGGGTTTGTTCGCCCGTCGTGACGCTTCTGCTATTTGCGGCGCTGTCCCGCAATATACAGGCGTAGCGCTTTGATCGCCGGAAGATCTACATCTCTCACGGGTGCGCCAGCGTGGTGTTTGTGGAAGTTGACCTTCTCGTCAAGCTGGGCTTCAGCGCTGAGGATCGGACAGGATAGGTCGCCCAGTTGCCCCTCCGGCGCACAAAAGGCTCCAGGCGAATACGGCCAGAGGCTACGACGTCTCCGGATTGAGTCCGTTGGAGTAACCCAAAACTGACATATTGATCGAGTTTGCAAAACCCAATGTGTTCTTCGGGATGCCGGACTTCCTGTTGGGTATACCCCAACGCACAAAGACAGGCAGACACGTCCGGCGCATCTGTCTTCCAAATCGCCCAATCGGCGTCGCCGTGGACGCGCGAGACTTCGTCGAGCAGAAAATCCAGAGCCCAACCCCCGCCAAGCCAGTGTGGGACCGAACGGGCTTTCAATGCCACATGAATCTCCCTGATCAGCCCAAGCTGGACAGAATTCGGGTCGGCCAGACACTCGATATCTACAGATTCAGACATGGGTCAAGCTCATGGAATATAAATTAACTCAATACGCCGAACCAGATGCCGCAATGCCATGTGCTGTGCCCATCAGATTTCCTCCTTATTCTTCTATCGAACTACAGTTCGAACCCAATACAAAATCCACCTCGGCCAACCAGGTTTGAAAAGTACTGTCAGCAGGCGCACACAGTCCTGATTCATGGAATATCAGCCGTTCAAGGAACTTTAACTGAACCATACTCTGCGGGAGCGGACCAGACAAAGGACTCGTTTGTAGATTCAAGTGCTCCAGACGGGAAAGATGACTTATTTCCCCCGGCACAGAACCTTCTAATTGACTACCGCCCACAAATAGGTGAGTAAGTCGGCTAAGGTTGGTCAACTCAATCGGGAATGAGCCTGTCAAGGGATTGGTACCAATCCATAATTTATTCAAATTTGATAGGCTGCTCAATTCAGGAGGGATCGGGCCACTTAACTGATTTTCAGAAAGAAACAAGACGCGAAGGTCTGGTAACTTGGCCAATTCGGGAGGGATCGGGCCGGTTAACTGATTCTTGTGCAAATAAAGCACTTGGAGTTTATCCAGACCACCGAGTTCCTTCGGTATTGAACCTGTCAGATTATTTCCCTGCAGATTTATAGTCACAACTCGATTATTTGACACCACGATACCGTGCCAGGTAGAAATATCACTATCTGTCAACCAATTGGCTTTGACCCGCCAATTATCTCCGTTCGTCGCGAGATAAAGCGCAATCAACCTATCGCGGTCTGACAAGGGTGGAGAATAAGTAGATCCGAAGACTCGAGCAAAGGCTATAAAATCAGCGAAATCGACATCAAAATCACCGTCAAAGTCTCCAGGATACGGTGAACAATTTTCCTGCGCAGAAACCGAACCCACTATAAGCACGAACAGAATAAACAAAGTCAATCGTGCCTTCATAGTATCCCCCAAATTATATAAAACAAGCCATGGGACAATATTGCTCAGTTCAAAGCTTCAGGTGGCTGTCGATCCATTCGTACACTTTCTCTCTGACGCCTCCCGGAAAACCATGATTACCACCGTCCTCGTCGAAGAAGATGGTTCGCAAATTATCACCCGCACCGAGACCAGCGTACCGCTTGCGGGCGTGCCGCTCGATTCTCTTTGTCTCGGCGACCTGCCGCTCACTGATCCTCTTCCAATTCCCCTGATCGGCCAAGGAATTCAGTTGACGCCGGAGGACCCAATTTCGTCTGAGGTGTCTTCAGCTACCGATATGGCGCAGCCGGTTGACGTCGGTTTCTTCAGACGAACTATCTCACGGCAGATTAGCCGTCATCTGGTCTCGCAAGGACGCCCCTCCCGGTTCACGACTCGAACATCCAGCTAGCCCTGCCGTAATCGAATGCTTCGAAGTCGTCACGGTACATGTTGTAGACCAGCGCGGCCAATTCGCGGCTGTACGCCGTGGTGAGCGGAACCCGAACCGTCGCGTTTCGCCTCTCTGACGCTAGCGCGACCGTCTCCTCTGGCGCACCGAGCCGCCTAAGAATCGCCTTAAAATCGTCTGCGAAATTCTCAAATCGGCCGATAAAATCATAATTGATCAAATCCTGCATCAGAATCCGGTTCTGAGCATTGAAGTGCCCGTCATAGATGGCATCAGGCTTCAATTCGTAACGTACCGTTGCGCGACAGTCTGACAGGAAGTGTACGAAGTCTGCAAACGTCACCATAGCACGGTGATTTCCATCCCCGGCAGGGTAATTGAACTCGTCCCGAATCACATCCTGCAGCCACAAATACTGGGTATCCCGCGTGTTTCCGATCTTCGACTTGTAGGCCGAGAGCAATCGATGATACGGATTGCGGACAAAGCAGAATTTCACCCATTCGGTCGAGGTCAGCATCTCAACGATCTCCTTAGTGCTGTAGCGGGCGAGAAATAACCCGCGATCGAGACCGTGGACGTCGTTCGGATTTTCCTGCACCGACTTTCCGGCCAAGTGATATAGCGCCACCTTAACCGTCGTGCAAGCGACTTTGGGTAACGTCATGCACAGGCATTTGTACTCGGGAAGGACCCACCCGTGGTAAGTGAAACTCTGGTTAACATCGTTTTCCCGTGCTGTCCGGATACGCGATGTCAGCTGTTTCGCATCGTCCATTTCTGCCTCGAGCTGTCGCTCCCATACTGGAGGGCATCAAAGCCGCCGTTGATTCTTGAGTTCCGGGACGATGTGATTCCGCAGAATGGGATTCAGCGGATATTTCTCCGATTCCAGTTCCGCCATGGATGCCCATGCGATCTCGAGCACCTCGTCCTGGTCGGGAACGGGGTTTCCCTCAAAGCCTGCCGTGTAAGCCCTGATCCTGACCATGTGCCGTTCTCCCGTTCCGTCAGGGTCGACCAAACGCTCGTATTCGCCGAAGAATTCTGGATCCGTGGGCGTGATGTTCAGCTCTTCCAACAACTCTCTTCGCAGTGTCTCCAGGTCCGACTCCCCGTCTTCGACCTTTCCGCCAGGCAGGAGATAATCATCGATGCCGTCGCATTTCACGAGCATGAGGCCATCCTGCGTAATCAGAATTCCAGATATGCGAACGAATGTCTTCATTGCCTGCTTTCAGGCTTGGGTGAAGGCGATCGTCTGTGAAAGACTCGAAGTTATCGGGGAGATCCCTTGTCGATCCACAGTCCGCCCGGATTGTCTTTCCTGTCTACGCCGATTCCTCCACCTTCAGGGACTTAACCGTAACAGTGGACCCCCACCCCGGTCCGATACATACCGGCCCTATGAGACCGCTGTAGTCGTTTCGTTGAAACTCATCCGGGTTCTCGCCCTCGTTGCTGTAACGCAACTCACCGTCGACCAACACCCGCATGAAATCCTCCTGTATCTCCCACGTCACCCTCACCCATGTATCCCGCGGAATCCGCCCCTGTCCCTCCGCGAAGAACGCGTGGCCGTAGACCGGCTCGTAACACGCCATCTCTTCAAGTGCGACTTCCCAGTTCAAGATCACGTGCCCCTTCGCGAAATGGAGCCGAAGGTTTGTGGAATCCGTCTTCGCCACCGCTTCGATGCGCAGCGGCACGGCGTAAACACCTGGAGTGCGAACATATCCGTATCCCGAAAGGCTCAGCCGCTCACTGTCGCATTTTGCGACACATTCGCTGACCGGGACGAGCTCGAAAAGCGGAATCTCCGGCATCTCAACCTCCTGTTAAACCAGTCCGATTTTCCTGAACAGAAACAGGGCTTCAACGGTAAAACTCGCCCGGTGTTCCTCCCCGTGGCCGGTAATCCAGCCCCCGTCCTCCTGTTGATTGCCCGTCACGCTGGCCAATGACAATTCAAAGAGGTCTTCCGCAACGTCACCGGCAAGATGGCTGGCGTGCGCAATGGAGATGACGTCTCCCGGATCCCCTTTGCCCTGTTCCACGGTATCATACAATATCCTCCTGCACCCGCTGACAATCTGTTCGTCTGTCCCAATGCCGGATGTGTGGAGATGAAACAGTGGCAACGCCATCCAGTGTGTGTGATTGTAGTCCGGAAATCTCTCGCCATTCCATCCCCGCCGGACGAAATTCACGGCTTTTGAGAAATCTACCTCGT
Organism: Candidatus Latescibacterota bacterium; assembly: GCA_965203805.1. GTDB lineage: Bacteria > Latescibacterota > UBA2968 > UBA2968 > JAAXHE01. Next base: position 1,547,708 of record OZ241917.1, read on the forward strand.
GCTGCAGGCCCGATTCCATCAGTTTGCAGCACAGAGCCGCGGTCAACCAGACCTGGTTTCCATACCGGCCGGGCAGCATCCAGAACGGCGGATTGAAAGCCACGATTGCTTCCGGCTCATCCCAGCTTCCGTCATCCCGCTGGGTTCTGCGGAGAAAGTCGAGTGTATTCAGCATTACCGAACTGTCGCGGTCTCCAATCCAGCTCAGCCATTGTAGCGCGACGAATGTCGCGGTGATGATCGACAGGTCGCCCTGAAAGTCCTTGTCGGTTCTCGTCCAGCCACCGTCGTCTCTCTGATTGACGGCGAGAGCCTCGATGACCTCGCCGCGACTGCAATCTCCCGTCGCATATCTGGCCAAACTCGAAAGTGCGGGATCGTCCGAATCAAGGACGAAAGCCACGGCTCTTCCCGGATCAATTCTGCTCACGATTCCTTCCTCCAACGGTCACTCGAACCTGGTGGCCGAAAACGAACAGTGCTCAATCCAGCGTTGCGGTTAAGACACACACCGCGACGATGGCGACCGCTCCGATCCCGAGGAAGAGTTGCGGGTGCAGATTGAGCACGCTCGATCGGGCTTGTAAAGCTACATGATCGGCCTGAACCTGGCCTGTAGAATCCTCTGGGCCGACGACTCGCCAAAAGGCGCGCTGCAGCCCCGCAGATCCTCCACGACAGAGCGGTAATCGTAGACCAATCTGTGATTTGCCACGTTCCAATCCTGCCCATCCCAGCTCACGGTTGCATATCCAATGCGACGGTCCCCGTCGAACGGAAACCCAACCGAGTCGACGATACTATAGCGCTGACCGCACGGGACGCCGGAGGACGCATAGTGGAGGTGTCCCGCTACAATAAGATTTGCCTTCACACTTCCGAGCAGTTCTCCGGCCTCTTCCTCTTGCGTCACGGTCAGAAGTCCGAAGGGATCCGGCTCGAGAACCAGAACACCGGTCACGTCGGCAGGCGTCGCGTGCACGATGAATAGATCGTCTTCCGGAGACGCGCCTCCCGGCGGGGTAATCCTGTGTTCAAAGGGTAGGCTCTTCAAGTAGCTCAAGCCATCTGACCCCAGTTTCTCCCTGACCCAATCCGCGCCGTCGTCTGGATACCCTTCATCAAAGACGAAAAGGTCTGCGTTACCGTAAACCGCAGGAAACTCCAGGTCACGTATCATGTCCAGACTCTCGGCCGGGCGGGGTCCGTTCAGCACCAGGTCTCCGGCGACCACCAGACTGTCAATCCGTTGACTCTGCAGGTCCTTGAGAACGGCGTCGAGCGCAGCGGCATTGCCGTGAATGTCCGCAATCACGGCTACTGTATAGAACTGGCGATTACTCATTCAAACCTGGAGAGCTTCGATCCCTTTTCAAATCATACGCGAAACGGTACAGTTCACCGAAGTCCGCAGATTCCGGGCCGAACAACCCCGGCGCCTTGCTGAAATGGACGGCGCGAACTTCCACAATCCTGCTGTGCGGATCAGGATCAGATCTGTTCTCGCTTTTCCGAACCACGTTCACCCACGATACGACACGCACGTGCGCCGGATGCGGGATGTGGGGCAGCCTGGGGCGGTCGCTTCGTGAGACGCAATAGTACATCCCCATGGGATGAAGCTTTCCCGGAACCCAACCGGTCTCCTCCAACAGCTCGCGACGACCGGCCTCCTCCCAATTCTCGCCGGATTCAAGCGTGCCTCCCGGCAGGACCCATTTCCCGTTAGACCGCCTGGTCACGAGACAATGCGTTTCCGATACGAAGGGAATGACATAAGACGAGCCACAAACGGTCGACGCCAGCACATCTTCGAATCTGCGGAAGTGGACACCAGGACGCAACTGTCCGTTCTTTCCGCTCAGCACGGGGTATTGGGAGATCAATTCGTCGAAATGCGAATAGTCCACGTTCAGCCTGCTCTGTTTCCAGAGTCGGGTCCTTCCCCGCAGCGACGATCGTGCAACAACAGATCGTTCCGATTCCCGAGAATCAATCGGCGTTGGCGATGGAATCGACCGCCGACGGCAGTTCTTCCATGTTGGAAATTGTCTCGTCCGGCAATTCATCCGGCACACGAGGTTCCAATTCCGCGTATCTGCCTCGCCGCATCCAAACGGTCCGTAGACCGACCTGCTTTGCAGGGATGATATCGTTGTCCAGGCGATCGCCGATCATAATCGCCTCCGAAGGCGCAAATCCCGCCCGGTCGAAAATTGTACGGAAGAATCGCTCATCAGGCTTCTTGATCCCGAGGCTGCCTGACACGTCCGTATGGCGGAACCATCGCAATACACCAAGATCGTCCAGGACGTCGACGATGTCCGCCGGCGCGTTGCCGGCCAGCGCGAGCGTGTATTCACAGGCCAACTGCTCGAGGACCGCCTCGGCCCCCGGGTACAACCGGCAACCGAGAGACCTGATCTCAGAGTAGTGCGATCGCACCTCACGTGTGATCTCGTTGAAGAGGCGTACATCAGACCCGGCGAAGTGCCACGTGATCGCGGGCATGGCGCTCGGAACGAACTGCGATATCTTCTCGCTGTCCAACTGTCTGTACTCTTCAATGGACAACTCAAAGCCGAAGTTGCCAAGCGTGGTTCGATGCGCCTCCATCAACGCATCCTGTTGACCGACGGCATGGAGAAGGGTCTCTCCGATATCGAACAACAGCACCGAAATCATGCGAATCTCACCTTGGTTCATCCAATATGCGGCGCGACGTCATCCAGCCTCTATTAATCTAAGGCACAAACTTACATGGACGGACAGGATGAACAGGATAAAGACCACAAGCAGGACAAATGCTCACCTTCCGGGCTAAATCGATAAATCCTTACTACTGTAGACCGCGCAACATCAACCTGACCCATCAGATTCCGCATTTTTTAAACGCTGTCGTATAATTCTCCGCTGAAATTATTTAAATACAATCAGTTATACAACAGAACCGCGGATTCTCGTTAATCATCCAACCTGCGCGATTCGCTTGTACAAATCAACAGTCACTAAAGGAGGTTAACACGGCGTCCCATGCGAGCTCGGAAGCGATAAATCCGATATCGAACTCATCCAGGGTTTTCGTTTTGACTTCGTTTGTGGTCATCGCATACAGGATATCGCCGTCATATTGGGTGTGAAAAGGCTGAATCGCCTGAGACATGGAACTATGCACCTGTTTCGCCATTTGATGCAAAGGTCCTGAATCCATCTGCCGGTTGGTGACGACCAGCGTCAGGGTCGTGTTTTCGCGGGAAAGGTCGCGCTTTGTCGATCGGGCGGACCTGCGTTCAACCCGATCCCGTATATGAACGCGGTTTCCTGTCTTGGGATCCCTATTCCCCCTGACAACCTGCCCCTGGCGATCGACAATCGCGCCGAGCGCATTCACAACGGTAAATACAGCTATTTTCGTACGTCCGATCTGTCGAAAGGCGGCCCCCTGTCCGGATGATTCCCGAACGCCCAACCCGGATCCGCCGCCCACGTTGGCCGAACGACCTGCGCCGCGGGCGCCGAGCGGGAAGACGCCGGTACGGGCTGCTCTCAGAGCGGCACGACCGAGTTTCATATCCGGATAGATGGCGTTTTTCCTCCCTCTCCAATCCCAGATAATAGCGCCCGATACGAGGGGAATATTCTCCCAGTTAATGGAATATTCCTGCATCGCGAGGAGTTCGGCGCGCACACCCAGAACTGCTTCAAGACCGTAAAGTGAGCCGCCGGCGAAGCAAATGGCGTGGTACCAGCCATATCCCGTCTCGATTGCGCCAACGCTGCCCCCTCGAATATCGACAGCCGTCGAGACGCCTTTCGGGAAGTGGAACACCGTACAACCGGTCGGACCCTCTTCATACTCAGCGATACCGACCTTCATGTCCGGAAAGTTGAACTCGAGGATTGGACCGTCAAAGTCGGTCTTTGGATTCAACTGTACGGTATCATGTGAGACCGGTTTTCTTCGCTTTGCCATCGGTCAATCCCGTTTGGAATCGCCTTTCGCCAGGCTGGCGCAGACAAGCTCCTCGTCATTTCGCGCAAACACATGCTTATAGGCGAACGCGGGATGTGCCCATGTGACCCCGCCTCTCCGGTTCAACTGATCGCGCGTCGGTTCGATCAGTTTCGCGCGACTGATGATATTCAGCCCGTCCGGCGAAAGCGTTGTAATCAGGAGTTCGCCACGCTCATTGAACATCCAGACCCTGTCGCCGTTCCTGATGAAATGGATATTGCTCCAGCGGGCTTTGGGCACCGCTGTCAGGTCTTCCCAGATCCGTTCGCCGTTGCGGGCATCAAGGCAGCGGAGTTCCCCGTAGCTATCCACACCGTAAATGTAATGGCCAAGTCGGACCGGAGTCGACATCGTGGAATGGAGGGCATCCGTGTTCCGCTCGTCCTTGCCCTTTCGGTGCCACCCGAATTGCATCTCCGGCTTATCCGGACTCACCTTCAGCAGCAACGATCCATCGAAGAAATCCGTAAAAAACAACTCGTTACGATAAAAAACAGGGGATGCGATCCCGATCTCCATTCGATTCGGCGGAAAAGGATGGCGCCAGTAGACACCGCCCGTCTTCGGATTGAGACCGACGATACTCTCGGCCGTCCGACAGACCAGGATGCGCTTATTGCCCTGCTTAATCGCAATCGGCGCCGAGTAAGATGCCTTGTCGTCCAGCGCCTTCCATTTCTCAACGCCGGTTTCGCGGTCGAATGCGACGATGCAGGCATCGGGCGTACCGCCGACCTGGACGATTACGTTTGATCCTTCAACGATCGGCGCACCTGCAATGCCCCAGGTCGGCATCGCGATATTGTATTCGGAGTTCAGATCTCTCTTCCACTTCAATGCGCCGGTCGCCGCGTCGAAGCAGTGGAGATGGCCCATCGCGCCAAGGGCGTACGCCAGGCCGTTGTGAACGGTAACCGTCGCGCGGGGTCCCGCGACATAGTTGATCCGGTACTCGCAATCGTACGTGTAGGACCAGATCAGTTCTCCCGTTTCCCATGCAAAACAGTGGACCCGCTCGACCTGTTTGGGTTTTGCGAGACGGTCCGTAACGTAAACGCGCCCGTTGGCGACGCTCGGGCCGCTATAGCCGCTGCCGATCGGCACTCGCCAGCGGACCGGGATCTCCGGGCCGTCAAGCGCTTCGATGATCCCGGTCTCTCGCCAGACCCCATCCCGGGCCGATCCGCGCCACTGCGGCCATTCGTCGGCCGCAATCGAAGAGATGGGGATGAACACCGCCAACATCATTGCCGTAAATCTCAAATGGATCCCCTTCATGTTTCGTCCTGTCATTTGTTCTGGCACGTAAATCTCCTTGAGGTATCGACGCTTCCGGCATTTGCAGCCGCCGCGAGCTTGACGGGTCGGAGCGGCACGAGCGACCTGGTAATCTGACGATTGCGCATCACGCGGGGCTGGCTCCCTTGACGGTTTCTGATTCTAATGATTCCAGACGAACCTTTTCGCCTTCCAATACGTCATGCTATCAGGAGGGCATAGACCGAATGTTACGACATCCGCCCAAAGAACTCGTCGGGCAATCCTCAGAGGGAAACACCGAAGCGTTTGTTGCCGCAGTCAGGTACTATGAAGATCGACTGGCCACGCTCATCAGATACTTCATTGATAATGAAAACGATGCGGCGGATGTGCTCCAGGATACTCTGCTCCAGGCCTGGTCCACTCGGCACCAGTTGCGGGAACCGACAAAGTTCGGCCCATGGCTCTTCCAGGTTGCGAGAAACCGCTGCCGGGATTTCCTCAGAGGAAAGCACAGAAGAGAACTGCCGACGTCGCCAATTGAGCTGGAGCGGATCCTGAATGAGTCACGTACGACGCCGCAGGATCGAATGGAATCGATCCGGCGGATCAGACGAGCAATAGAGAAAATACCAAATTACGAAGCGAACGCCATCAAAGACTTTTACTTCAAAGGTCTTACAATCGGAGAAATCGCAAAACGTACCGGACGTTCCGATGGCACAATCAAACGCCGGCTTTCAACCGGACGTAATCGGATACGTGAAGTACTCGGCGTGTCAGAACAAAGAAGGAGGCCGCCAATGCCGGCACCTGTCTCACATGAGTTGAAGCACCGATTTCCCCAGGAACGTCCCACGATTCAGATCGGCAGGTCGGAGTGTCCATCATTTTCCGTAGACTGCCAGGAACTCCGATGGTGGTTCGCCGTACCCAAAATAGACCAGTCGGTGCTCGTCGCAACCTATAGTCCGGACTCCTGGAAGCTGACGTCGGTAATGAGACTGAAAGCAACCGGAGTCGCTGAGGTCCACGGGGTCGAAGGTATCGAAATCGAGGTGACCGAGTCCAGTACGCAAACGCCCACGGAGAGCAGGGTCTGCTCGATCGTCGGACGGCTCACAGAAGAAAGGGCTCAGTACCTCGCCGTCATTCAGCGAAACGGAACGTTCAGTGTCGAGACTTTCTTGAGCGAGGCCTTCTGGCGAGATGCTCTCCGGATGCTTGAACCTCAGGGGACATTTAACGAGGTGGCGCCTCGGGAGTTTCGCAGAACTGACGAGTCCTGTGAAGAAGCGGGGGCGGGAAATCACGACGTACGAGTAGAAGGTCGTTTGTTCTCGTGCCTGAGGGTCCTTGAGCTCGAGGGAGATCCCCGGGCGTCGGATTCCGTCTTCACCGAGAGTTTTCTAACTACGGAGGGCCGCACCCTGCTCAGGAGACATTTCTGCCGCCCTGAATGCGAGAACGTCTCCGTCGATCATTCGGAGGGGGTCGTAGTGGACGGATTCAGTTTCGTACACTGGTATGACAATCTGACAGATCTGGCGTTTCAGCAGCGGTAACTCCGGCCCGTTCGCGAGAGATATCTGCTGTCGCAAATCGTAACGAACGTGCTGAAGCAAACCTCAACAGAAATTCGAGCGTTGTCACGGATTACTCATAGCGGCAGCCTGTCGCGTCACCCCTCCGGGTTGCCAGGCGCAAATCTGCCGGGACGGGATTCCCCATTGCATGAATGAGTCGCTCCGGTTCGCCGCTCGCTGCACAAGTTTAGATCTTGTCGGCAACATTCAATCCGTTCCGGGCGACGGTATGCTCCTTGACGATCGTCCTGTCTGAATGAAGGGTGACAAAGTTGAAACAAGGCGGGTGCGCATCGTCAAAATCCAATTCCTGTTCATCTGGCCAATAGTTGAGTTGGCAAAAGGTGCTGCCTACACTGATGTATGCGATGCCGTCCTTGTGGATATGGGTCCCTCGATGAACATGACCGAAGAACACGCCTCGCAGACGATCTCTTGCCGGTAACAGCGCCTCGTGCAGTTCATGGCCGTTAAGCATGCCCACGTCCCTGGAGTACCACCTGGAATCCAGATCGTGGGGCGAGTGATGAATGAACACAGTCAGTGAACCGTTCTGTCGGCAAACTTCCGTTCGAACAAAATCAAGCTGATCGTCAGATACATTGCCAAAGTGTCCGACCTCTTCAAATGGCTGCTTGGTATCCAGCACCAGAAACCGTTCGTCCTGATACGCAAATCGATAGCAGTTCAGGTCCGAGTTGGACAGCGCGTCCTCTTTGGGACCCATTGCCAGATGCTTGCGCATATATTGGCGGATGTCATGGTTTCCTGTAACAAAGTAGATCGGGACGTTGATTTGAGAGAATGCCTCCGCAGCCAATTCGTAGGCGACCTCTGTCTCGTGATTTGCGACGTCCCCGGTATGAATCACAAACCGGGGAGCCGTCGGCAGGCCGTTTATGGCTTCAGCGACCCGCGAAAGATTGCCAAATGGGTTGTTGCCGAATGCGACCCAATCTCTCTTGTGCCCTAAGTGAGTGTCACTGATGTGGACAAAATGCAGTGGATCGGCCATGTCTTCCTCCATTACCGGTAGTTGGGATCCGTTGACCTGTCTATGCCGGCGCGCTACGATCCGGGTTTCCGGAGATCGCGCAGGAATCGCCCCGGTCTCAGAGCGCTGCGGTCGTCTCTTTCAACGACCGGAGCAGCCGTCTTACTTCGGATCCATATGAAGGTCCCCCGTTTCCGATGGCCTTTCGCGCGGTTATTGTCCAAATGAGTTCCTGAAGGCTGTAAAGGAGATGGACCGATTCCCACGTCGGCCCATCAAGTCCCCTCGTCCGCAGGTACTCGCCCCAAAAAGCCTCTCGGAACGCCGAAAAATCGCTTCGGTATCGCCAAAGCTCCTCTCCCCACTCTCCGAAGTTGAACTCGAGGACCGGATTTCCGATACCCGCGTTTCCCCAATCCAGGATTCCGGTGACTTTCAGGTCCACGTCTGATCGGACCAGAATCTGGTCCTCGTGGATATCCCCATGGAGTACCACGTCTTCCATCTCGGCAAGCGCTCCAAATGCCCGCTGCCATTTTTCGTAACTCGCTACGGAATTCAACGCTCCGAATTCCTCCGTGCTGCCCTCGGCAGCCAATTCCCGGATCGACGAAGCAACTGAATCCGGTGCGTTTCCGAGCGAACCCGATTGGAGTGCTCCGTAAAGCCATCGATACGAGTCGCCATGATCGCCGTCGAGGTCGTGAGACTGTGGTTTCAGGAAGGCAGTTTCGGGACCCAACGGCAGGTTGTGCCAGATTCCGGCGAGCCGTCCGACGGCGCAAATCACATTTCCATAGTCGGTCGTACTGCACGCATGTTCGATTCTCCCGAGCAGCACCCCCTGCAGACGCGTGACAACGCCGAACCGGTACGGGCTTATCTCGCGGTTTTCGACCAATTCGACAAGCCTGGGAACCGGCAATCCGTCCAGTCCGCTCAACAGTTCATATACTGCCAACTCCAAATTCAGCGAAGACTGGTACCTGGGATGCCTCGGAAACAGAAACGCGTGATCCCGGGACTTGATCACGTGCTTGGACCATCCGGTAAAGTCGGTTTCGAGCTCAACGGGTGTCAGCCCGAACGCTTCACAGAAGCGATCGAGTTGAGGCCTGATCAATATGGCTTCGAGTGCATTAGAGTCTGCCACGATGCAGTGATCCCGGAACGTACGCCCTATGCTGATTCTATGGGACGTCTTTCCCAAACCAATGTGTTATGCCTCGTTTTACTTCCCCACGACAAGAAGAATGTGGCTGCTGGCGCCCAGGAGAGAACGGTCTCGATCCGTTCGCTGTCCAGCAGATACAATCGGCGAATGCGCCACGGTTTGACTCGTTTGGAGGCCATATCAGACCTGAACATCGGCATAGAAGTTGATGATATTTCGATCCGGATCGCGGAACCACACGGACCGACGGCCCCACGGCTGGGTTGCGGGAGGTTTGACGATCTCGATGTTCATGGCCTTCAATCGTCTGAATTCACGGTCAACGTCGTCTACTTCAAATTCGATCGTATAGCTACCGGTACCAGCACCTTTTAGGCATCCAGGCGCCATTTTCTCCGTGCGTTCCGAGGAGTAGATGGACAGAACCGCACCCTCCGTCGGGATGATCTCGAAGATATTCGCCTCTTCAGGCTCGAGTTCCAGGATTTCCCTGTAGAACGCGCAGAGACGAGGCACGTTTTCTGTCACAATGCAAATGCCATTGAACCGCATGGTTAGCCCCCGCAAGTCCACGTGGGATTATCACTCGCACGTCGCCACCGTCGCACATGCCCCCGCATAAGGAAAACATGATGGTCACGTGTTAATCTCCGGTCCCCAATCGGCGGCGAAGTCATTGGCCGAACTGTTGGATAGATTGACCAGGTTCCGACCGTCAAAATCGATCCGGTAGATCTGCTGGCGGCCGTCTTCGTGGCCTGTAAAGACGATCTGTCGGCCGGTCGGAGACCAGGAGAGTTCTCCTACGCCCGTTACCCGGTCAGTGAGGCGTCTGGGATCCGATCCGTCAGCCTTCATGACGTAGACCTGCCGTTCACCGGCGCGGTCAGAGTTGAAGGCAATCCACTTTCCGTCCGGCGACCAGACAGGGTCACCGTCGTCGCTATCTGAAACGTGCAGGCGTCGCTGCGCGCTTCCGTCCGGGTCCATCACGTAAATCTGGGAGCGTCCATCACGGTCCGTGGTGAACGCGATCTGAGAGCCGTCGGGAGAAAAGGTGGATTCCAGTTCGCACGCCGAATGATTCGTCAGGTTCCTCTGGTGGGAGCCGTCGCTGTCCATCGTGTAGATTTCCACATTGTCGTCTCGATCGGTGGTAAAGATGATCGTCTCCCCGTCCGGCGACCAGTGCGGCCGGAGATCCGGTGCCGCATTCCGGGTCAGTCGCTCCGGCCGGCTCCCGTCCGCGTCGATCAGGTAGATTTCCCCTTTCCCGTGACGCCTGTCGCAATACGCGATCCGCGTGCCGTCCGGCGACCATCGCGGATGATCTTCCTCCCATTCCGCGGTACGGGTGATATTCGTCTGATCACTTCCATCCGGATTCATTACGAAGAGATCGAAGGTCCCATCCCTATCGCTGACAAACGTGATCTTCGATGAATTCATGACGGCGCCCACGTCGACTGGTTGGGTTTTGGGGAGATATTGTCAAATGTTGTGGATGGCGGCGAGCGTATCCTGATGGATCAGGCGGCGGCTTTGACGTCTCCATCCTCGAATTCGACGCCCTGGACCACGAGTTCAATGAGCTTGTGACTGTGTAATCGTTGCCAGTGTTTCTGGGCTTGGTCGGCCAGTTTGTAAACCATCATCAACGTGGCGTTTCGAGAGCCGCATCCTTTGGTCTGGCGCGTGCGGTGGCGAACGGTGCTGAAAGTGGATTCAATGGGATTGGTGGACCGGAGGTGTCGCCAGTGAGCGGCCGGGAAATCGTAAAAGGTGAACAGCACGTCCTTGTCTTTTTCCAGGCACGCACACGCTTTGGGGTATTTGGCTTCATAAAGGGACAGAAAGTCCTCGTAAGCGGCCAGGGCATCCTCTCTGGTGGGTGAGAGATACATCTCGTGGAGGCGCCCTTTGGCCTGCGCCTGGACCGTTTTGGGGAGGTTATCCAGCACGTTGGCACTCTTGTGCACCCAGCAGCGCTGATGGCTTGTCTCGGGGAAGACTTCCTCCAGCGCGGCCCAGAAACCCAGGCCGCCATCGCCAATGGCCAGGGCAGGCGCTTCTTTCAACCCTCTTCTTTTCAGGTCCCTGAGCACACCTTCCCAGGACAGCTTGCTTTCACGATGTCCATCCTCGATCGCCAACAGTTCCTTACGGCCATCCTTCGTGGCACCGATGATGACTAAGACGCAGGGCCGGTCCGGTTCCAGTCGCACCTGGAAATAGATGCCATCGGCCCAGACATACACGTAGTGTTTATCTGAAAGATCCCGTTGTTGCCACGCTCGATATTCTTCGTCCCAGATCTGCTTGAGCCGAACGATGTTGGCCGGTGACAGCCCCACCGCATTCTCACCCAAAATCGCAGAAAGTGCCTCGGGGAAGGACGACGTCGAGACCCCCTTGAGATACAGTGCCGGAATCAACGCATCGATAGAGGGTGCCCGACGCATATATCTCGGCAAAATGGCTGAGCTGAATGTCTTTCCCTTACGCCTGTCGTGCACACGCGGCTGCCGGATCTCAAGGTGTCCTACGCCCGTGATCAGTTCCCGTGGCTTGTGAGATCCATTCCTGACCACTTGCCGGTGACCACGTTCATCCTTCTCCGCTTGCAACCCTTCAACGTAGGCGTCCACTTCAAACTCCAACGCGGCTTGCAGCATCCGCCTGGCCCCAACACGAATCAGATCTTCCAGGCTCAACGTCACTTCATCTTTGACTATCGTCTCAACTTCGGAGGCCGTATATTGTCTCATCGAGCGTATCCTTCCTCCCTCGTCTGAGGGATCTCGGGTTAATAGTGATACTATAGGATACGCTCTTTTTTTACCTCATCCACAACTTTTGAATATAACTCGTTTTGGGTTCAAGCTGATTAGTGAACGCTGATAGCTGCTCTTGCTCCGCTTCCTCCCCTCTCCCCTTGGGAGATGGGGCTGGGGGGTGAGGGTCACCACTTCGCACCAGACGAATCCAATGCCGAATCGAGACATGATGCAATAAGAACGTGATATAAATTATCGCAACACAGGAATCTATGGTGGATTATTCACGAAAACCCTGGTTTTGATGTATAACGGGTTGTTTTTCAATAGATTCTGCGAAATATTACGCGTCAGCATTTCATGAATTACGAAATTGATTGGTCAGGGAGATGTTTTGTAGCCCACCGAGGTAAGGATCCATCGGTTTGGCCCGGAATCGTGAGCATTTGTCCTGTTCTTGGTCTTTATCCTGTTCATCCTGCCTGCCTCGCCTGCTTCAGCAGGCAGGTCCATCCATGTAAGTTCATGTTTAGTGAATTATGCAGGCGATATGTCATATTTCCTCAGGACGAGAAGCTTGTCTTCCTGCGCCGCCTCCAGGATAAAGTCGAACCGGTCCGCATCCAGACACATTTCAACGTCTCGTGGATTTATGCCCGGGTAGCCCTCTGCCGCTGCCTGACGAATATCGTCTGCAGCCCCGGACTCGGCGGCTCTCCGGATATACGGCGCAGGATCGGTCCGCGGGTCCCGAATGAGCGCATCGATGTATTGGGCGCATGCCAGGTCCTCTTCAGCCGTACCGTCCTCTCCGGTCACGACATAGGTCAACTCCATCGGCGCCAGTTCGCGCAATCTGTGAGCGACAGCCGATGCGCAGACGAAACCCGTGCAGATCAGTGGCTTGCAGTGGCGTACGGCAACCGCGCCTATTGTGCCGGCAGTCGTACGTTGGACGATGGTTTTCCCGCGAATGTCCGCTTCCTGCAAGTCCGCGGGTGAATTGTATAAATCGAAACCTTCTGCCGGCGCGCCGTCCTTCAATGCCACGGACCCAGGAATCCGCGCCTTGATTTCAAGAGCTTCCTCGAGGTCGTCAACCAGAATCATCCTCGACGCGCCCATGTGCAAGGCCCATGCGGCAACGGTATACGCCCGCATTACGTCGATAACAACTGCCGCGCCGGAGACAGACTCACACTCTCCGATGCCTACAAATCTTGCCATGGAATTTCCGCCTCACTTTTCGCTTGGGTTGCTATTGGATTGAAATTAACCGCGCTCCGGATACGGATTCTCGGTGAGCTTGATTCCCCCGACCCAGGTCGTGTGGTGTGTGGTCACGATTTCACCCGATGAGGTCGTATTGCGTTCAGCGAACAGTTTGAGGCGAGGGTCATCATGGCCGGGAAGCGATCCTCCGGCCCAGGCCCAGATGGAACACTGGAACTGAAGCCATTCGTAGATATCCGGATAGATCCTTTTCTCAATGACGTCGGCCGCGAAACGAATCCCTACACCGCTCCTTTCCATTGAGACGCGCATCTGGTCCTGAACGGTGATCGTCTGGGATAGCCGCGCGCCATCACCGAAAACGTCCTTCACCTCCTGATGGTGCAGCTCTCCGATCAGTTCACAGAAGATAAGACCGCCGGGCTTCAGGACACGCAGTGCGGCCTGTACACCGTAGGTGTCGTACCCGATGGGCGCGCGTTCGGAGTAGACGAAGTCGAACGATTCCGGCTCCAGGGAGTCGCTCTCTGCAAGGAAATCGAGACGCCTGAATTCAACGTTCTGCGCATCACTTTTTCTCAGGGCGTTCTCGGCCAGTTCTATGTGTTTGGGGTCGTTTTCGACACCGAGAGCCGAGTCAAAGCGTACGGCATTCTGCAGTAGCGTTCCGCCGTTCCCGCATCCAATGTCCAGCACCCGCATCTCCGGGCGAAATTGCGAAGCGATAATTTCCGTTGCCCGGGGCGCAATGTCCGAATCAGTGCGGTACTTCGCCGGTCGCGAACCGTAGTAAAAGTGTTCCAGATTCAGAATCGACTTCAGGCGGTCTTCGTCAAGTTCCACAAATCGAATCTCCGATCGGGTCGAGATGCGCTGAAGCGGGAAGACGTGCCCAGGCTTTGAGCCGCATGCTACATCAAAAATACCTGATTACGGCCGCGCGCCTCTGACGGCAAAGAAAAACGGATGGACCTCTTCCGCAGTATCGGCACTTGTAAGCCCTGCGCCCACGACACCATCCTGTTCGATCTCAAATCCGGTCTCGGCAAGGATCATTCTGTAGGTATCGGGACCAAAATTGCTCCAGTACATCGTCTCGCCGAGGAAGTCATCTTCGGTATAGCCAGGACCGTCGTCATGCCTGGCAACCGTAACCAGGAGGAGACCACCGGGTCGAAGCCACCGGAAAAATCGACAGAAGAGTTCCCGATGCTTCTGCCTGGGGATATGGAAGATGGCGTAGAAGCTGACAATTGCATCGAAGCCGGCTGCCGGGAAGTCAGCCTCCATAACGTCGGCGGTGAGGAATCTGCCCGATGGGACGTTTTTCCCGGCCAGAGCGATCATGCTTGAAGAGACGTCGATCCCCGTAACGTCAAACCTCTTCGCAAGGTGGCGCGCGACCGGTACGCCGGCGCCGCAGCCGACGTCAAGGATCCTTGAACCGGGCTTCAGACGTTCAGAGATCAAATTGAGCTCCGCCTCGGCCGTGGTGCGCCGCTGCTCCGCGTAGCCCTTCGCACACCGGTCGTAGGCTGCCCTCACGAGCTCTCGATAATCGACGTCGGGGTCGTCAGCAATCTTGAACGGCATGATACCACTTCCTGGACGGGGTCAACCCTTCAACGAGATTTCACGAAGTGATGGATTCGCTCCCCCAGTATACCCGGCAATAGGACCTACAATATACACAGAAAACCGGCGGTAGTGTTCTTATCCCCACTATTCTTCCCGAAGGGCGTTTGCGGGATTCATCAGGGATGTCCGGTAGGCCTGTCCTCCTGCAATCAAGATGACGATCGACGTCGTCAGCAGGGTGGCATAAACGAACACATCCACGCCAATCTGAATACGATAAGCAAATCCCTGAAGCCACAGTGTCAGTACATAGTAGGCGACAGGACAGGCCGCCAGAGCACCAATAATACCCAGGAATGCAAACTTCCGCACGTACCGTGCCGCCACCGGCCATTCCGATGCCCCCACGACTTTCCGGATACCAATATCCCTGGTTTCTTGTTCAACCATCAGCCTGACAAGACCCAGCAGTCCGAGGCCCGACAGGAACAGGACAAGAAAGACACATATGCTTACGATCTGAGTTAACGCCCGTTCGTTCCTGTATAATCGTTCGATCCTATCGACCAGAAAGCCGCTGTTGGTCGGAAAGGCAGTCCGAGGCGCAACTTTCGACCATGTCCGATGTATCCACTCGACGGCATCGTCTACACCGTCCGGATGGATTCTCACCAGTATACCGGAACCGCTTTCTGTTAAAAAAATCCCAAGCGGTTCAATCGGGTTGTGGAGCGACATAAAGTGGTAATCTCTGACAACACCCACAACCGTCCTGCGTTTACCCCACCAACTGATCTCTTCCCCGATCGGCGCCTCCAACCCGAGTAGCCTGACGGCCGTTTCGTTAAGGAGGCAGGTGCGCTCAACTTCATGCAGGGTTGTAAAATTCCGGCCTCGACTGAGTGCAATGCCCAACGTCTGCAGATAGTCGATGCTTGCCGCGAGACTGCGAATGGAGACGCCGCCCGTAATGGAACGACCCCTGGCGGTATAGCTCCTCAGATTGCCGCCGGGGATGCCGCCCGATGCAACATTCAGAATAGATGGTGAATCCTTCAGCTCCCGTTCGATCGTGAGACGCTGAGACGCCGACAGCCCCGGCGTTGAAAAATAGAAGACATCCTCCAGAGAATAACCGAGTTTCTTTTTGTCAATATGGTCCATCTGCAGAAAGACAACTGCGGCACTTGACAGGAAGAACGTGGAAACCGCAAATTGCAGCGGCAACAGGATCTGTTGCAGCCACTTCGCGGTGTCGAATTTCAACTGACCCTTTACAACCTGGGTCGGCTGTATCCCGGATACCCATCGGGCGGAAGTACCCCCGATCGCGATCCCTGCAACGAGAACGAGCGCAAGCAGTGTCAACACGATGAATGAAATCCGGCCGGATGCTGAATACACCTCGTAAAATACCATGCCATTCAAGTAAGGGAAGCAGAGGTAAGCAATTCCGACACCGGCCAGTACCGATACTGAAGATATCGCAAACGACTCCACCAGAATCTGGAATGCCAGTTCGGACCGCGTTGCCCCGATAACCTTTCTGATTCCGAATTCCCTGGCGCGCGACAGATATGCTGCCGCATTTAGATTGAAGACATTCAGACATGCACCGATCAATACGAGAACGGCGGCAATCAGGAAGACGTAGACATAGGCAGATTGGCGGAGCATTGCATTCGCTGAAAACTGTTGATTTGCCGGCGACTCGAGATGGAGATCGGTTAACGATTGAAGAGAAAGTTGGAACCGTTGTGCGTCTTTCCGTCCGTAAAACCTCTGAATGAAGTCGCGCTCCTGCACTTCGAAATTCTCATTGGTGTAGCCTTTCGCCAGCAGCACGTACGTATAGACGGACATCCAGCCCTTTGAATCCAGATAGTTCGAGAGGTGGTTCGTTACCGTATTGATCGAGAACAGGTAATCGAATGAAAGATGCGAATTCCGCGGAATGTCTCTTAAAATGCCGGTTACCGTCAGGAAATACGCTTTGCCCTTGAATTCGCCCGCTTTAACGACCTTTCCCATGGGATCTTCATCCCCGAACAACTTTTTGGCCAGGGACTCCGTAATCACGATTGAATTGGGTTTCTCAAGGGCGATCCGGGGGTCTCCTTCGACAAGTGGAAACGTGAACAAATCGAAGACATTGGCGTCAACGCAGTAACCCGACGCACGGTACTGACGTTCGCGGGTTTGAATGACTCTGTTGAATCTGAAGAAACGTACGTAATCGAGAATATACGGGTAGTCGCCCGCGAGACGCGGCCCCATGAACCAGGCAGACTGTTGCCAGATACGTTCACCGTTTTCGAATTGCTGGCGTACTGTCAGACGATATATCCGTTCGGCATTTTCGTGAAATCGATCATGGCTGAATTCGTGCCGGACGTAGACGGCAATCATCAACGTCGCGGCAACGCCGATCGCCAGCGCCAGGACGATTGTCGCAGAAATGAATTTGCGCCCCATTAGATGGCGCGCAGTGATTTTGAGATGGTGTTTGAGCAACTGGCGGTTCTTTCAGCCGGGCCTGTGCAGGTTTCTCACAGGCGCCACGGGATTGCGTCACAACGTGGAGACGTGTTCGACGCCGTAGCGTGGACGGTGCAGTCAATCGCTCCACACGCTACCCGTTCTTGTCTTGCGCAATGCACAGACTGTTTCCATCGGGGTCGTCGAAACTGAATTCGAGATTGCCCCAGCTCTGGTCCCAGAGCTTTCCAACGGAGATGCCCGCTTTCTTGTACTCGTCGTACACTGTTGCCGCGTCCTCGACGTAGATCTGTACCGTCCGTGCCCCCGGCGGTCCATCTCCGGGAAAGGACGAAACGACAATATGGGCAGCGTCCCGGACGACGCCCATATAGCAGGGGTCGAGTTTTTCCGGATGTGGCCTCCAGGCGTACACGCGACGGAACCCGAGTTTTCCGCAGTAGAATTCCTCGGCAGCTTTCGAACTCGACACCCCCAGAATAGGTACCGCCTCTTTAAACACGCTATAACCTCCAATTTTGCTTTGCGATCGGAAGGATCGACACTAAAAGACGGGGCTGCGCAACGGCCGACTCCAGTCTGCCTGTATCACGCAACCCCGATGCTCCGCCAGTTTGAACAACGACCTGTCTGTGAAGTTCGATTACCTCTGCCAGAGAGAGATACCTCATTAACTAAGCCTTCTATAGAGTTCCTCATTCTTGCTCAATACATGTTGCGCAGCGGCATCGAAGTCCGTTTGAAGCTTGTTTAACAGCTCGTCCAACGCAGTTCTTGCAAGCTCTTCCCGGCGTATACCAAGGCGTTTGGCGGTTAGATCCAACCTTTCGTTTTGTGACTCTGTGAGTTCAAGTAGTAGCTTCATCGTCGTTCCTCCAAGCGTTGTTGGTTTTTCCACATAATCGCAAATTTCGCAGCAGGGTTCAAGTAGGATCGTGCTTCTGGACCCTATTCAAATGTCACTCTTTGGAGTCATGTCGGTTTACGAAGCCTCGACCTGTATTCTGAGCTTGCCGCGGGTGTTCACGTCTTCCGGAGTATCACGTAGACGTTTCCATGTTCCCCGGACACGTGTTCCATGTCCTCGATCTCTTCGAATTCCTCCCCGTATATGGCGGCAATCTGCAACTGTTCAGATCTGTGGGCAAGCTTCTCCAGATCGGAGTAAAGCCAGAGCCTCAACGTATGGCGCTCTTCAAACCGATCGATCTTCCCGTCCTGTGCGACCTCAAACGTGCAGACCTGGTGACTCAATCGTGATTCTCTGTCTTCGTCGAGAATTCTCCACGACGTACTCACACAAATGCCGCCGCGCTCCAGCGTCCAATGATCGCCATCCGGAAGTTGGCCTTCGTGAGCGAAGTTAAGGTGGACAATGTAGATTCCGTTCTGACGAAGTGACGAACCTGTAGCTCGCAGATGAGAGACGATTTCGTCATCCGAATGGAGATATCCGATGCTGTTGATCGAATTCACCGCGGCATCGAATGCGCCGGGGACCTCAGCGGATACCATTTCCCCAGGCACGACGCGGACATTCATGGCGTATCCTGCCGCTGCAACCGTGTCGATTGCATATTGAACCATATATCGGTTGGCGTCATACCCCGCAACGTGGAATCCACCCGCTGCCAGGGCCCTCAGCATGCGCCCCGTTCCACAGGCGGGTTCCAGAATGTGACTAACGGGGAAGGGAACGTGTGACTCAAAGACTCGTTTGAAAAAGCGTATCTCCTCGGACAGATCCCATGAGAACGCGATGTCATAGATCTGAGGATGGTTGTAGAGCTCGAACGTTTTAGTCGGTTCGGGTGTAATCACCTGATTCTCCCTGTCGTTCGAGGTTCCTGGCGCGTGCGAACCGCACGATATTCAGGCAAGGGCACCCACAAGGGACGCCCCTACATGACGAGGGGATTGTTTCAGTCCAGCAATCTCTTGACCACATAGCGCAAACTGACAGTTTGCGGCACTGTCACAGAGCCGTTGCCCTGAGTTTGCGGTTCCTGAGTGTCGTAGCGTCGACGGATGTTGCGTGGTTGGCCGACCGGCGTGATCCCGGCTTTGCTAATCTGGTCAGCGAACAGCGTCAGGTACTGCCCCAGCTTTCAACCAGATCCCGATCCGCGCCCCCTTCTACCAACACGGGTATCAGTTCCGGATGCTTCTGGCGCACGGCCGTATTGTACAATAGCCTGGTATAGGGCTTCACGAGTGCGCCTTCTCCGATCAGCCACCGGGTGAGTTGCTCGTGGCCTCCCGCCACGGCAAAGTGCAGGGGGGTCACGCGCCAGACGGTGTCGTCCTCCTGTTCCCTGGTCAACAGGTCCGGCTCGGCATTCAGGAGGTGTTGTACCCGGTCCGTGTCACCCAGATAGCACGTCGAGTAGATATCCAGTACGGTCCCGGCCTTTTCCAACATCCGGGCGAGTTCCATCCGGCGATAACGTCGCGCAATACAGTAGGGCTTCAGGAGAACCGTGATCTCCGCCCGGATCCGCCCAGGGATATTGGGATCGGCTCCCTCGCGCAACAGGAACCGAGCGACGTTAATCCGATTGCCGCGTGTTGCTTCCCACAGAAACGACCGGTTGTGCCCCCCGCTCTTGGCATGCAGGAGCGACGGATCCTGTCTCAGATACCGCTTCACGGCCCTCAAATCGCCGCGCCGGACTTCCTTTAATATCTTGTCGATGCCGAAGCGGCCGCTGTGGCCCGCGCGCGGCTTGGTTTCATTTCCCCATCCGTTGTCGCCCGACGGCATACTTATCGTCCTCTTAAAATCGATATCGGAGTCTGATATCTGACAGATTTTCCCGGCGCGCGAACTTCTCGTGGCGGTCGGCCGAAGGTGCGAATGCGCCTCGCCCAGTGCCGTCGTATTGACGCCCCTCGCGGAGTATCTCTGGAGATTCAGGCGGTTTTTCGCAGTTCACGATCCAGGCGCTCCAGGCTCTCTTGTGGCCATGTCTCTTTCCTGTCATACCCCTTGTCAAACTGAGGAACATGGGCTGGCAGTTCGAGCCAGGCATGCTTTTCCCTGGTCCAGATGTGCGCATTTATATTCAGAACCCTCGGGTCGTCCAGCGTTTGCGACCTCAATAACGCCGTGCATGGGTGATGAGTAGCAGTATTGTAGATCACATCCTCGCACGACTGGCAGATGAACGTCGTTCGATTCGCCGCGACGGGCTTCGAGACGAACTCTCCCTTGTCGCATGTAAGATCGGATTCCAACACAATGATGGTAATCCCAAAGGCCGAGCCGGAAGCCTTCTGACAGTCCAGGCAATGACACGCATGCACAAAGAGAGGCGCGTTCAGAAGTCTGTAACGCACGTCTCCGCACCGGCAGCTACCGAAAAACATACGGTTCCCGTTCACCATATCAACCGAAGGACTAAGGTTAATTATCCGAAAAAATCCATCGTTTCGTTGTGTAACAAGTTGTATTTAAATGGATTAAGCGATGCATAATACGAAAATCCATGAATAAATGCGGAATCTGATTGGTCCGGATAATGTTTCATGCGCTACAGGGGTGTGGATTCAACACAATATCCAAGAAACCTGAGCATTTCTCCTGCTCCTGGCTTTTTCCTGCATCAGGTCTTGATCCTGCTCTTGGTTTCCAATCCTGTTAATCCTGCAAAACCTGATCGGTTTGGGTTCTTATCCTGTCTATCCTGCCTGCCTGTGCCGTGCCCGGCACGGCAGACAGGTCCATCCATGTAAGTTTGTGTCTTTGAATTGTAGAAACCAGGACATTACCCCAACCGTTTCACCAGGCCGTAATCCACCACCTGCCGCACACGATATCCGGCGCCGAAATAGATCTCCTGCGCCGGATTGTTCAGTCCGGTATGAAGCGTATTGCGTGCCACACCCCGTTTCTTGAACTCCGCGCACATCAGATTGAACAAAACCGTTCCGATCTTGCCGCGCCGATAGTCCGGATGCGTGCCAATTCCCGTAAAGCCGCCGCTTCCATCCGTTCCTACCCGGACCGGTCCGGCGAATCCCACCACCGCGGGCCCGTCCGTCGCAACGAATACGGGATACGGCGGCTCACCCTCCAGGCATCCCTTGACAGAAGCCTCCCAGCCACCGGGGAACAGTGCCTCCATGAACGCACCCAGCGCCTCGCGGTGTCCTTCTTCGCAAAATCCGAACAGGATGCCTCGAGACCGGTTGTCTTCGATATAATCTTCCATTTCCTCCCGAAGTTCGAACTTGTCAAACGTCGTTTCCATAAACAGACTCACCGAACCGCGATTGCGGAATCCCTGATTCAGGAAAAACGTATAGGCCGGAGTCTTCATGTCGACGCCGGTCGCGAACGTGATCGGATTTCCCTTGTAACCGATCCGCAGTTCCGTACAGCCACGTCCCGCCAGGAATTTTCCCGCGGCATCCAGGAGCTTGCCTCCAATCCCCTGCTGCCGAGAGTCCGAATCGACCATCAACACGCTCAGGTAGCCCGTCTCTCCGAGACTGGGCGCGACTGCAAGCACGAACCCCACAACCCTGCCTTCAACCTTGGCTGTAAACGCACCCTCCGGATCAAAGTCCGCATGTGCCAGGACCCGCTGCCGGAACCCCGCAGCGTCCATCCGGAAATCGTATTTCCGGTCCGAAAACGCCCGCTGCCAGAGATCCATCACCGGCAACAGATCTTCGTCTTTCCAGGTAGCAATCGAAAAAGTGCTCATATCAAATTCCACCAATCCACTTAGTCCGAATGATTCATGAAAACCGGTGTATTTGTTGTATAATCGGTTGATGTTGAATAACATGAGCAGAATATATAGCGATAACCTGTAAGAGTCTGGAATCGGGTTGGCCGGCGTAATTGTGGGGTCTCAGGGTGGCAGGAATGACGACGCGCGGTCCATGGTGAATCGATTCACTGCCGTTGCTCGTTTTGTCGCGCTTTTTGGTTTTCATCCTGTCGATCCTGCCTGCCTGTGCCGTGCCCGGCACGGCAGACAGGTCCATCCATGTAAGTTCCGTTTTTTTGAATTAGAGGGTTTAACTGCCGGGAAGGAAAGCGACGGCTTCGATCTCCACCAGGTAATCCGGATGGGCGAGGCCGTTGACGAACAGCAGCGTGTTCGGGGGAAACGTGTCCGTGAAGAAGCGGTTGCGGACGCGGCGAAATGCGTCCAGGTGAGCGCGATCGGTCAGGTAGGTGGTCAGTTTGACGATGTCGTCCAGACTTCCTCCGAGTTCCTCGAGGATGGCCTGAAGATTCGCGTAGATCTGCTGTGTCTGCGCCTCAATGTCGCTTTGCCCGACCAGGTTGCCGTCCGGGTCGAGGGCGATCTGACCGGCGACGTAGACGGTGTCGCCTGCCTTCGCGACGTGTGAGTACCCCACCCCCGCTGTCGAGTGGACACTTTCCGGGTGTATGATTTCACGTGCCATTCGACCCCACCTCCTTTGTAGTTGGTCGTGTTCGACTTCGAGGGCTACGTGCTCCTGGTGCGGACATTAAAACGCGCGCAGGTACCTGTCCACTACGGTCTTCCCGTCAACTTTGCACCGATCCACGCCATAGGAATATAAGCGCCAACGAGATCCACGACGTAAAACAGGGCGGGGCCACCTATCGTGAACACGTTGACGATGCCGCCAATCAGGAAGAGTCCCCCAACTACCATCGCCGCTGCCATCCTGCAGCTTGCGGCGATAAGGGCGGCCAGCTAGGCGCCCACGAGGGACCCCAGCGCATGCGCCACCCACGGGAATATGAAGTGCCTGAATTCAAACAGGTGCATGGACGATTTGATGGAATCCACGTTGGTCACGTCGACACCTTCGGGAGGCGGAATGATTGCAGGTCCGATCATGACCACAATCACATTGGCGATGCTGCCCACCACGACACCGACGACGACGGCCAGGACGTTCTTCAGCTTGGACTTCACAAATCACCTCGCGAGTTAAGACTTCGTTTGGCGGGCGCCCACAAAGGACGCCGCTCCAATGTTTGGGTGAGTCGATCGGGGCTGTGGAAGGACGTCGGGACATGTCGCCTGCCGCCCCTTTCAGCCTGCGAGACGAGGAAGCACGTTTTCCGCCTTCCCTGGCACGAATAAGTCTTCCGCGTGGAGGAACTCCGGTCGATCCGGAGACACCGAAACGACTTGCATTCCAGCGTCTCGAGCGTAACTGATTAATCCATGTTCATCTCTTCCGAGCCCGACAGCCAGAACGACCCTGGCTTCCCCAAGCCACACCCATCCCCTCGCGCCTGGCTTGAAGTCGTCGGATTTCTTCAAGTGGACGTTCACAGACCCCGCCCTCTCGTGGAGCTTATCTCCATTGCCTGTAATAATGTGCCGGACGCGCCCTCTCTCCTCGAGGTCCGCCAGAGCCCGGTGCGCATCATTGGGTTCCGCCTGGATGAATGCAGCTTGAAATCTCGCAAGAATCCTTGCGAGTTCTCGAGGCCTTTCGATCATGATATCCGCCACGGGACCGGGAAACGGTTCGTGCAGCGGGAAGTGCTGGTTAACGCCTTCGACGCGTCCGAACAACGCCGTTGACCGCTGCGCGCGGCGTGACCAAGTCTAGCCGAGATGTTTTTCCAGCCATTCGATGGCAAAGTCCGCCAGATTCCTCGCGTCGAACAGATAGGAGTCTGCGGCGCCAACCCGCCCCTCGGCATGGCGTCCCTGTGCCATATACTCTTTCGAAATGGACTGGAAATAATCTCCGTCGAGCCGGTCAGCGATTCCGTTGGATGTATCATACTGTTCGAACTCGATCCATTCGCACCTGCCATTGCGCAGGATCGGCCATCGATAGCGCTCGGTTTTCTTGTTCGGCACGTCAGCAATATGCTCCGCGTGGTGAAGAATAGTCAGGCTATCGAAGAGCGGCCCCAGCAGAAGAATCTTACCCCCAACGTCGCACAATTTCTCAAGAGGGGAACCCGCGCCATAGCCGAACTGCAACGGGTGGTCTGCCGTTATGCATTCCGCCTTTGCCCCGACTGCCGCAACTCGCGCCTCCGGATGGTCGCTGCAATGCGCCCCGGGCCATGTGCGCAGGTATTCGGTAAGGACGCTCCATCGGCGATTGGCTCGAGTCCGATACGGATCAAACGGTGGGCACTCTGCAAGATAGGCTTTCTGCAAGCCCTCCGGCCAATCGTCTATTTCGTTCAATGGCTCCTCACACTTGATGTACATCATCAAGGCCCCCGTTGAACCGAGCACTTCCAGCACTGCCCGAAGCACCATATCAGGCCCGCCGACGATCCAGCCGACTGCCTTAACGGAAGCATGCAGCATCACCGTGTCACCTGAGGCAATCCCCAGTTTCGACAAATCAGATACCATTCTGCTTCGTGTGATTGCAGGTAGACCCGTTTTGACCATGCTGATTGTGTCCTGTGTCGGGGAAGACCTTGCTCTGAAGTTAACGGTGCGATCCTCCGAATCGAGAACCGATTGCGAGAGGGCAACGATTCGCCGAACCGGACGTGAAGGTGTTAACAGCAGTAAAGTACCGACAAAGCTCCCCGGCCTACGACGATACCGTCCCGGCAATGAAGTCCCGAAGTTCATCGAGGGTGAGGGCCCGTTTGGCTTTCCTGTGGATCATTCGGTGGCAATTACTACAGACGACCGCCATGTCTCGGCACGGATCGACTTCAAGTCCTTCATCAGGTGCCGCACTCAGCTCTTGCATGTGATGTACCTCCGCGAAATCACGCCCCCATTTGCCGTAAACATCCTCAAAGGCAAAACCACACACTTGGCACTTGTATCCATGAATTCGCAGCGCAGCAGACCGGAGTCGGGGGCTTCGTTCACGTCTTCGCGACACGACAGCTTTGGTATTCCCCTCAATGCCCACCGTTACCTTCTCGCAATCCGCATCGGACTCGGCCTGAAGATCGCTCAGCACGGACGACGGAATGGGTGTGACGTCCACAAGGTGGCGTACCGCTTCCCAGACCTCAGCGTCCGTACGCGCTTTCCACTGTTTCAGCACGCGAGCATCTCGTTTTGGAAGAGCCTTCGGTTGACCGCCGACCCGCCAGCCGCGACGTCCGGAGTCTAAGTGACTATCGAACTGATCACGCGAAGCCTTAAGGCTGTTGTGGAAGGACCGGAGACTTCGTCCGTCTCCAAGTGCGTCGAAGAACGACGCGTAGGCCACTGCCCAAGAGTCGGTTTCCATTTCCGCAGGAGGGAGCGGTTTTCCCGCGTCCACTTTTCGACCGCAGCGGGAGAGGAATAAAGCTGAGAGGATGAATTCTTCACTTCGCTCGATTGACATCGGTTTGTCCCCGGGTTAGCAGAGTCGGTTTTCAGTTAAGTTTACAACCGGTCGTACCCGAACTGTGAAGCCCAATGTGCTAGAGTAATACGTCGTGCATCTGATGTATCTAGAACGGAACGTCATCTGGACGTTTAATTCCACTTCCCTTATTCCCGTCTTCCTTATTGAAGACGAAGTCCATACCGACCGCGAGATTGAGTATATCATCTCGATCCAAGAAAATCACCTGGCGTCGGTTATCGAGGTCAAGATGCTGCCCAAGCCAAGTTTTCGCCTGTTTCGTTATTTGTCCCGCAGAAATGATAAACACATGATCGACCAAGACACGCTTGTTGGTCTCTGGATCCCAGATGGGATAATGAAGGACCATTCGAACCTGATTCAAGACTTCCGAGATATTCGTGTTTCCACTCCTTCCCGCAGAGTCCAATTTGCCTTTCTTAACTTGGGCAGAGAAGTACAAGTAATGGGTGGTTGGAAGCTGAAACTTCATCCACATGTCGTTTCCGAACTCTAAGGCTCTATCGGAGTGCCCACTGATCGAGATTCGAGAAAAACCCAACTGCGCGAAAATTGGCTGTAGAATCCCCTCGATGATCTGGTCTTCACTCAAATTGTCTAGGTGTCGACTGAGATCATCACGCCGTTCGACTTCTTGGGGCGTCCACTTCCTCGTCGAAGATTGCGGGACGGATGTAACTTGCGTTCCTGTGCTTCTAATGTGGCACTTCTTGTTCTCACCATAAAATACACTCAAGTCGTCTCGAGCCAGTGTGAGATTGACATCGGCAAGCGCTCCATCTGGGTCTTTACCACTTTGCTTGAGATCTGCATAGTCTAACAACTCTTGGACAATTCTCGTAATCTGGGGTGAAGGGAGTTGTGGCTGTGGCGCCGGCAATCCGTTTAATTCGTCCAGTCGATCGACTACCCAGTTCTTTCTGGTCGATCCATCGTGCGAATATTCAAGTCCGCTGGCCTCGAAGAATTCAGTAAGGTAGGTACTCGATCTGTACGGAAAATTATCCCAAGCAAATCCTCCCATACCACCAGATGCACCACAGATCATCTCCGCAAGTGTCTGAATTGATCGCTTGGTAAGTTTCAAGATACTGTCCTTTCACTTTCGATAATTTGTCAAACAAAGAGGAATCTCTTGGCCGCTTGCACAATTCCTTGAATGCTCGCTGACGCAGCCTCTTCGAACTTGGTGCAGGTCTTGGTTGCGTCGGATGGACAACCCAAGTTCGCAAGCAGATTGTAAGAAGGTCAGACGTCCCTATTAACTATCGTGGAAACACCAATATTGCATCGCACCGACGGCGCTCCTTGCGCACGCCACCCCGGTGAATATCCGAGTAACTGTTCACCACCTCTCCCCGAACCACCATCGTACTGGATCCCCCTCCGTCCAGGTTATAGGCGTTGTGGGCCCCGAGGTCTGCAAGGAGATCCGTGAGTTCGGGAAGGGTCATCCCCATAGCCAGACTCGGCTGACGACCATCCGCGACGATCAGCCAAAGCGTGTTCTTGTCTTTCGACATGCCGATCGCCGTCCTTGGATGTCTTCCATCATAGAACCAGGGCTCAAAGGATTCGCTGCCGTAATCAGTAAACCGCTGACCGTTTCGAATCAGCAGTGTTCCAGCGCTCGTATAGCTGCAGTCTTCCAATGGAAGGGGGCTCTCCGGATTCTCGCGGGAGGTCAGCCGATAGATGATCTTTGTCTTTGAACCCAACCGGGCGTGCTGCTTTAACCAGTCGGCGTACTTGCCAGACCCGGAAAGGATGTATCCGTTTGAGGGGATAAGGTTTGATCCCGCATTCACCTGGATGGCTGAAACCGTGTCCTCCCGTACGATTATCTCGACGCCATTCCGGTCGGTAAGAGTACTTCGGTTCCATTCAGGTGTATAGAGGATGAGGTCATTCTTATCGAGTTCCTCCTTTTCCTTACCATCTTTATCCCATCCACGGACTTCGTTTCGTCTCCGGTTGATCCCGGTCACCTCGCTCTCTTCCCTCGCATCAATTGACGCCGTTATTTTTAGCAGAGGTTCCGCAACGATCATGGTCTGTCTGTCGTCCCTCGTGCAGATTCCAACGCTCCTGCGACCGGGCGTTCGTGGTTCGCTCAGGATCTTCCCATCCAGAACAAAGAATTCGCTTGGATCGCCGTGATAGATGTTCCATGCGTTGTTTGAAAAGGAGTATCCCGCATTTACGGCGACAAGAGCGTCGTATCTCCTTGCCATATCGCTTGTCGCCTCCTGCCCGACGATCTGATTCATCGCCATGACCATCTTCAATCGGTACTTCCGCAGGTCTATTTCCGCGACGTGAATGTTTTGGGGAAGCCCCTCGCTGGTCGAGTCTGCGGAGATATGTGTCCGAACCAATCCAGAAGCGACCTCGGTCTCAATCTCCTCCACGCTGGTATTCAAAGGTGGATTCTCGTTCGCGCAGATTGTGAACCCGCTCAACAACAGTGCTGCCAACAACAGCTGGATGCGAATTCGCCCGTTCATCTCAATCTCCCAACTGAATGATCTGTGCCATAAATCGCCTGTGCTCGTTCGCCGCGGTTCAGGAGCAACAATCGTAGGAGTTATGACAGGCGCCTATGCCCTTTGAAGCGTAACTTCACAGAACGGCTTCCCGCATGGGCTCGCAATATACGTCGTGGAAACGTGCCTGAACCCACCATTCTGGTCTGCGATATACTTGAATGCGCCTGGCGTGTGAAGCGACATGATCGGCAGGACTGCCTCGAGAGAAGCCACCCCTGAACTCGCCATCTTTCCCTGCTCCGATTGTTGCTGCAAAAGTGCTACCAGATATCCCTTTGGGGTGAGATGCGCGGCAATAGACGCCAGGGTCGTCTCCAGATCCACGTATTCGAAAAACAAGGCGCCATAAGCCAAATCGAAACGGCCTGGTTCACTGAAGTCTTCCGGAAAACTGCATTCCTTCGTTCGCAACGCTGTAAGCATCTCAAGGCGTTTGCGTAGATATGCCAGATACTCTGGATTGACATCCACAGCCAGAATTTTTCTCAACTGCGACGCTCCTGTGTTCTCAAGGCCATTACCTATACCCGCACCCAGGTACAGAAGCGATTTCGGGTCGAACCGTACCAGGCAATCCTCAAGATGCTTCCGGATCATCTCGCCCTGGCGCACGGATTCATGTTCCATGTGCATCTTGTAGTCGGCAGCGGGAACAGTCAACCAGGGATTGATCACAGTTCAACCCGATTATCGTGTGTATAGAATACCTGAGCCCACCAACTATCGAAATATCCAAAGCCGAGTGGATTGCCATTGCGCCGGAGTTGTTTAACGTTACGCCGGTTTCCAAACCTGCGAATATGGGTTGCCGAGGGCCAGGCGCCGGTGGGCGCGTAGCACGAATTGCCGCGTGGCAGGACGCGAAATACTTTGCGTCTGATTGAACGTAATTGGTTTCATTTGTACCCAACCATTCGGTCGAGTGCATCCGAACAGGGGCGCGGTTTCAGGCGTTCGTAAGCGTTTCAAGGTCGCGAGACGCTTTCAGCAAAGCCTCCTGGACGTTCAGAAACTCAAGATACCCGGGTGGCATTGGATACCTGGCACTGTCAAACGACTGAAGTGGATCGACGATCTTCTGCCTTGCAAATGCGTAGAGAGCCTTTTGGTGGTCGGTCGCCACAGAAGCCCGGTCAAAGGGGATACCACAATGATTACGCCACAGTCGAGAATCAACGACATTAACCATCGCCTGAATTCGCGAATCTCGATTACCAAACTTCGAGTTCAGGTAATTGGACAATCTCTCGGCCTGCACGTGTGGTTTGCGCATGATGTCTTCGTACCCAACAAAAACCCGGTGCGCCGCGTCTTCGGTGTGGCGCAGGATCAGCGTCATCATGTGCTGCCAGCGCAGCAAATTCATCGCAACAAAAGAGACGCAAATTTTAACATTCTTTGGCATAATGAACTTTTGCCACGATATTGCGACGTCGAGAGGGTTGCGAATCGTGATGACATATACCGCCTCTCCCCAAATCTGTTTCCAAAAGGGTAAGAAATGGGCGAGCGCCGGGTCCTTCCAGAACCAGGGACCATCGTTCTGCATTTCTGAAATCAGTTCGCACGCTTTAGTTCGATACCCCCGATCAGTGGCTTTGCATTCCATTCGTTGCTGGAAGTCAGCCTCCCACCACGTCGCCCCGGAAGCAAAATCCCCTAGATCAGCCAGAAAATCCCATAACGGCAGGTATTCCCAATATCCTCTGGGCGAATGTTCATCGGCAGCGTGCAACTTTTCGGAAGCGCCCGCATGCGCACCCCATGCATGCACCATCTCAGCAACCACGGATGTCCCGCTGCGCTCTACACCAAGTACGATAATAGGATGGCTTTCAGAGCGGTTCATTTCGAGTGCCCTTTGAAACTTCCGCCAATGGCGCATTACGTTTGGCCGCGCCCGAATCGAGACGTGGTGACGCGCAGGCGTCACGGGGCTGAAGCCGGGAACGAGCGTGTCTGCTGAGGTCAGGGTCCTCAGACCGCAGTCAGCAAGATAGGCCGACCATCGGTAATGACAACAGTATGCTCATAATGAGCCGAGAGAGATCCGTTTGAGGTTTTCATTGTCCAGCCGTCGCTGTCTTCAACGGCCCGGGCCGGGTTCTCGGCAATCAGTGGCTCGATCGTGATCACAAGCCCGTTCGTAAGCGGCGTCGAATCGAGCGGATTATAGGTGTTGGCAACGATGGGGTCTTCATGGATAACGCGACCGACTCCATGCCCCGTAAGCTCACTGACAACCCGGAATCCTTTTCGCGTCACTTCTTGCTCGACGGCACGGCCGATGCAATTGATCGGTTCGCCCGCACGGGCTACGGCCACCGCCTTCTCGAATGCCGTGCGGGCGCACCGGCACAATCCAACGGCTTTCGGGGAGCATGGAGGAATCGGGATGGTTATTGCTGCATCCGCAATGTATCCGTTCAGTTCCGCGGTGACATCCAGGCTTACAATGTCACCCTTTTCGAGCACTCGATCACCCGGAATACCGTGGACGATCTCGTCATTGACGCTGATAAGATTGACGCCGGGAAAACCGTAAAACAGCCGGGGCGCGGACGTTGCTCCGTACCGGTTGAGCACCAACTCGCCAGCGCGATCGACGTCCGCAGTGGTTACTCCGGCGCGAACGAAACCTGCCATTTCCCTCAACGTGGCGGCAACCACCTGCCCAGCCTTCGCAAGACCTTCGAAATCCTCAGGACGTTCTATCGACAACGACCCACTCCCTTTGAAGGGGATAACTCTCAATGGTGACCGGTCTGAAGCAATAATGCGGCTTGTGGGACAAGGCTCGTGTTGCGTATCAGGTTCCCACCATTCGCGAACCTGCCGGAGGGTTGCGCAGGTGGGTCGTCGCAGGCTAAGGGGGCTTTGGGCAAGCTCAGGACTGGTTCCGCGCCGTATCCTAAATGCACATACTATTCGACCATGCGAATCTCACGATCCGAATGGTCAGGGCTGTCTACCATCGACGTCTCTAAATCCGTACTCACGGGCCAAGTCGGGGACCTCAAGATATGGTCTCCCTTCGACCTTATTCATCACCTCCGGGTCGCCAGCCAACGCCGCTATCGCCCGGCCGGAGTATACTGGCGTAAACGTTTTCTCCAAACCTTCAGGTTTCGTGCTTTCGCCGGGTTCCCAGGTTCGCATGTATTGGTGTTCGTCGCCAAGCGACAACAGGATAACCACTATCCCGTTCTTCCGACATTCCTGCGCCATTCCATGTGTCATTCTGTATATCGCGGACTTGAATGTGTCATAGAAAAGATTCGGGTGGAATTTGCTGTCCGGATTGATCCCACTGGTGGTGTTGACGATCAGACCGTGTCCCTGCTCCAGCATGATCGAAACTGCGCCCCGAGCAGCAGTCATATGGGATCTCAACCCGGCTCCGTGCATGAGTTCCCACTGTCGCATCGGTAGTTCCCAAAACCGTTTTCTCCTCCAGAATCCATCGTCCATTTCGTAGCCGCCCCAAGCGTTGTTCACCAGCAAATCCAGCCGTCCCTGTTCGCTATTTACTCGAACGAAGAGTTCATCAACCTGCTCGTCCATCGCGTGATCTACCCGGACTGGAATCCCGATCCCACCCCGTTGAGTCACCATTTCAGCCGTGTCTTCAATGGTTTCGTTGGGGATGTCCGTGGTCTGATTCCCTCGGATGCTGCGTCCCGTCACATATACAGTCGCGCCGGCTTCGCCGAGCGCAGTGGCAATGCCCTTCCCTCCTCCGCGACTTGCACCAGTCACCACGGCTACTCTGTTTGCCAAAGTCTTCACTTTCCGCGTTTCCTGTCGCCTGGTTACATTGACTCACAACGCTCAAGATTACAGAAGCGGATTCGTCCGGGTCAATCTGTCATTCGTCCTCTTGGGCTTCCTGGAAGCAAAACCGCCGCTAGAACCAGGAAGAATGCAGCCGCCAACGATTTGTCGTCTGCGCACAGTTTGACAGGTAATAGAAATGGGAGATCAGGCGCGCAGGCGCTCGAGGCATTCCTCATATGCTTCAAAGCGCTCGCCCTCGCGTTCCTCGGGATCGACTTTCTTGAGGAACAACGCACTGCCGGGCTTCGTGCCGGTGAATTCGCGGTGGCTCTTGATGTGCGCCGGGTCCTCACCGCTCCACTTGACCTCGCCGTCCTGCAGATACACGAAGTTTCCTCCGTGTTCGTCGATCATCGCCTGCATCCGATCGCGATAGAACAGTCCCTGCTCGCAGGCCGTTTCCCTTACCGTTGCCATGACAGCAGGCGGATCTTCCTCTTCAGAGTCGAATTCGTTCAAGGGTCCCTCTACCTCACTCTTGAAGTCAATTTCGTCGAGATCGACCGTTCCGAATCCGCTCTGCGCGGCCACGAGCAGATGGTTGCGGTCGCGGCGGAATGGCGGCGTGGGCCAATCGGAAGCGGGATCGTGCCCCATCAGGCTGGCGCCCACGGCATCGGTGGCGATGATCTGGTCGCCCGCGATGAGGGCGTTGCACACGCGGCCCTCGCCGTCCCACTCACGACCCCATTGACCGGTCGTGGCGTCCACGATATTGAGACACGGGTTGGTAATGCGCGCCAGATCGGGGAGCACGTAGGACAGCCGGATTGCGTGGTGGAAATAGGTGCGCACGCGACCCTCTGGCGGAATCGTGGGTGTGAGGCCAAACAGGTTCTTGGTGCAAAGCGTGACCCCCATGAAGAGGTGGTTCTTCATCTTGGCGACGGAGACGACCTCGTCTGCCTCGCTGAAGCATCGGCTGAGCGTGTAGCGCTGGAACATACAGCCGCCGCCAGGAACGTCATACTCGGCGAAGGGGGGCAGGTTCGACTCCACGTACTCAACATCGAATTCATCGAGCAGCGGACGGTAGTTGAAGTAGTCCGTCACGGCACCATTCGCATCCCGGCAGAAGGTGTCCGCAGCGACGAGCGAGGCTGAGGTCCGCTCGCGCAGGAGCCGAAGGACGGCGCGGCAGACGGCATCGTCGACGAGCTCTCGGCGGCGGCCCTCGAAATGAGTCACATTCGTATGCCCCATATTGAACTTGAGCGCGACGCGGCCCGCCTTCTCCAGCTTCTCCCAGGAACGCTCCAGGGGGGCGGTTGCCCTTACAAGGTTCTCGTAGACCTCCTCGTCGGAGGCCCGGTGATCGCAATGGACTGCACGAACGCTGAAATCACGGTTCATCTCAATGTTCTCCTTGTGTAATTCCGGCCTGACGCAGGAAATGGCATAGGCCGCAACCCGTCGTTTCAGGCAGTCAACTTGGGTCTGCCGTCTAATCAAGAAGCTTCAACAAGGTGGTCCGGTCCCATCCTCCCGGCCCCGGACCCTGGTACGCGGCGAGGATGTCCAGCACCCTTACCATCGAGTGGAGTTTCAGATACCGCTCCTGATCGGCACTCAGCAATCCATAAGTCTGTAAGAAACACTCGGCCAGGTCTGGCGTATTGAGGAATATACTCAAAAAAAGGTCCCGTACGTCGGTGAATGCAGGTGCAAACGCGGTATTTCCAAAACCCAGCGCAGCCGTCAGGTTCCAAGTCGCCGGATCGACGTTGGTCCCGGAATTGCCGCATTTGAACAAACGGCCCGAGCCACCGGGAGAGAGATTTCATATTCGACGAATTTCTGATACGTGAGCAGAGGTTCTGGATGGTCATTTGATGACTGAGTCCATGAATTAACGGCCTGGCAACCCGCCGTCGCATCGAGTTGGCTGATTCTCCCCTTTCAATCGATGGCATGAAGATTGTACCGATCAAACAGCATCCTGGTCTTCGGATTCCTCATCGCCCCGAGTACAGAGATTCCCACAACCTCTCCTCCCAGGCGTTCGATCAATCTGACGAGAGCCTTCGCCTGAGCCCCGGTTTCTATCACATCATCGACGACCAGAATTCGATCACCCTCAGAAACAAGACTGCGATTCACCTCCAGTGCCTTCTTCGTTCCTGTATAGTCAACAAAGGAAATCTGAGCCACATATCGACGAAGCGTCGGAAGGGCGCCTCCCGTCCTTATCGGTATAAAACCCTTTCCCAGTTTGAGTGCCACCGCGCTGCCAAGCACGAAGCCCAATGCTTCCGGGCTCGCAACCTTCTCAAACTGCACCCCCCCAAATGGTCTGGCCAGATCTGTCACCAGATGTTGCAATACGGCGGGACTATTGCATAGGGGCGTAAGATCAACCTTGTTTCCCCGAACCCTGCGATCTATATGACCTTTATAGTAGCTCCAATCCATTGTTAAACCCGGCGGGAAAGTTGCCCCACTTTGCGTTGGTAAATTGGCTAGATGCCGCAGCACAAATCCGATGTGTTGGGCCTCGGGCCGTTCTATCTGTCAAACGGTAAGTACAGCCTACACCGGCACCCCAGGGTCGCCAGCCCTTTCTCGTAGATCTCCTCGCATAGAGCGACTTTTCCGTCCATGTACGACTGGCGGTCATTATCGTGGGCTTCAGCGAGTTGCCATTTCAGATTGCTGAGCTTTCGAGCGTATTCGGGACTTAGTCTGAGGAAATCCCTGAAGACAAGATGCCTCTTCAAGGCTTCACCATACTTGTCACAAACGTACGTATGGTGGGCGGGCAAAGATTCCTTCAACCCGCTATCCGCCAGATCAAAGGCGTCTCTTCCTGGAATGCCCTGATCTCCTTCATGGAAATACCCGATCTCTGCGAGCCGATCCTTCGTGCACTCAAAATCCCGTGGCTCAATGACAATGTCAACGTCAATGATTGGCTTGGCGGTCATTGCGACGACAGACGTGCTGCCGACATGCTCGATGCTGCAATATCTTCCGGACAAGACAGAGTCAAAACGTTGCCGCAACGCTTCGAACCACGAGGGCCAGATCGGATCATAGCGCCTTACCAACGTAACGGACATGATTCAATTGACCTGCTTTGTGCCGAACGTATCGCCGTGTCCGAACCGCGCAGCGGTTTGCGAAGGACCGAATGTCCTGCCGACTGAGAGATACGATTTTCGAGGCTGCGAGAGGTTCGCGTCCCTCATGTTCGATATTCCAAAAGCAGCTTCTCACACGATGCATCCTTCTCCGGGTTACGTTGTTTACGTGCAACGCCCCAGAAGTGTTTAACCATCTTGGAGGAAAGGATAAAATGCAGCCCATGAGTCTTCATGACTTGCGTCGTAATTCCCATCGTGTCGTACACTTTTCCTCCTCCGCTTTCCTCGAAGTCGACGCAAGAGAACCCAATCTCACGAGCCGTCAGCAAGAAAGCTTCTGTGTTCTTGATTAGACAGCACGACGGATGCATACGGTCGCCCAGGACGGCGGGCATGGGAAGGTGCTCAAGAGCTTTCCCTGGCTGGACGTCTTCAATATCGTCCTCCATCATGACGTTGATGAACTTTTCCGCACCACCCTCGTCAAGGGAGCCCCACGGCACCTCAGTTTCCCCGTCTTCTGTGAATCTGGCCTGAATAGCCCAAACATCGTCTCCCGCTTTAGCTAACTCGCTTGCCATCGTTGTCACAGTCTCATCCTGGACAAAGACAATATCGGCATCCAAAAAGAGGAAATAATCACAGTCCTGATGCGAAAAAACAAAGTCACGGAGATTCTCACCGTGATTGTTGCCAGGTGTGTTACTGTCCCACTTTGTTTGCACGATTGGGATCTTCTTGTCCTCAGCGAGAGCCCTCAATTGCCGCATCTCATCGGTCGAATTGTTGTCCAGAATCGTCAGGCGAATCCCCTCAAGATCACTGTGTGTCGCGTACAGCGATCTCAGCAAAAGTTCAACAAAACAAGATGTGTCCTGGTTGATCGTTACTGCCTCTATGTGGCGAATAGGCATCTGATATCTTACTCCACTTTAGTTTGGTTTACTCCTCGATCCCACCCACAAAGAGAGCGTTCAGCATAGGGGGCAGCGAATAAGTCTCTTTCCCTTGAGAGAGATTGAACGGCTTTGAAAATGCCTTCGCGTGTCGTACTTGCTCCTTTGCTTTCCACTTCGCCAACGACTGGAAGTTTGAAACTGAGCACAAATACACTGGCGAGTACGAAGTGTCTCTGGCACATCGTAATTGGTCCTCCTATGCTCACGATTGCTTTGTACTCCCCGTTAAATGCCTGTGGCCGGTCTGGATCTCATAAGAGACAGTAAGGGGAGATCAGCGCCGGGTTTCATCCGCCTTTCCGAAGCCACCGTATAGAGCAAACAGACCTTTCTTCCAAAGCACGTCAACTCTATCAAACCCTACATTTGCAAGCAGCGAAAGATGATGGGGAATATCCAACGGAGAGTCTTCTATCAAAGAGTTCTTCAGGATCGGATCAACGCTGTCCTCCGGAAAGTTTCGTCGAAGCAACTCAGCCCAATCCTCGAATCCAAGCATAGTCAGTTCCGCTTTTGAGCCGTGAACGTGATCAAGACACAGAAAACAGCCGCCTGGTTTGATCCAACTGCAAATCCGCACGTATAGACCCTCGTATTCCGATTCCATCCTGCCGTGACACAGCGCATACGACGAGACCACACAGTCGAACGAATCGTCTTCGAAATGTAAAGCATCATCCGTGAACAAGTCCCCGACAACGGTTCTGAACCCGGCACCGGTTTCCGTCAGTTGTCTCGCTGCTTCCGCAAGAAGCTTTTCAGATACATCCACCAGCGTAAGCCGGCTTTGGGGAAACCGGCCCAAAACAAGCTTCGAGAGCCTGCCCGTTCCAGCTCCCAGGTCCAGAACGGAAGGGGCGTGGGGAACATGGGCGGCCATAGTTCGCAGCATGAGTTCGTGCGTGTACTTGAAGTCGTGCGACACCTTGCTCGCATTCGGGAAGAAACCGGCAGGGTCGGCCACATCCCGAAAATGCTGGTTAACCTGCTCCCGCGGCTCCTTGATGTCGATCCCTTGATCCAGCATATCCCGAATCTCTGAAAACGCACAATCGTCCATTCCAGATCTCCACAGTGTCTCTACGCTTCTGTTGTGTTCCCGCTTTTCTGCATGCTCAGTTCTAACGCCGACCGGTCCCATAACATTCTCGGCACCCCCGAAGCCCGAGGGTGCCGTGTCAATCGGTGAGGGGATTTGTCAGTTTAGCCAAGGGTCAGGAACCAGACATTGCCCTTGGTTTTTTCATTCATCTCCTGCCAGTGCTTCTGACCAACGCCTGGCCATTGCCCTCAATTCTTCCTCATGGTCGGGCCAATCGTGAAGCGTGGCTGGATCAAAGTCAGCACCATTGGGCCAGACGAGTGTATGGACCTCGGAATCGATACGCACCTGATTAAAGAGCACTTCATCCATCAGAGGTCCGAACAACTCGCCCTCAAGAACTGGACGAAAATCGATTTCCTGTATCGTTTTATCGTTGAATCTGACATTGATCCGATGAGGCCCAACGATCTCAAATTCAATGACTTCATAGATCGAATGACTCATTCAATTCTCCCTTAATGTAGCGGATCGATCGGCAAGGGCGGATGCCCGGATTGGAGCCGATCCCAATCTACAAGTAGCTCATCCTGGTGTAACTCCGCCCAGGCTTCGACGAATCGTCGTTGCCGGCGTGGCAAAGTCCCTGCGATCAATTCAACAGTATCCACAGCGTAAACGGCCACTTCATCTTGATAGTAGGCGTGAAAATGAGGCCGATGGTGCTGTGTTCTCGGTTCGGCAAACATGCGAATGATGATTCCGAAAAACCGAGAAATCTCAGGCACTTTTCTTCCTTGCGATATGGATTCTATCGATATAATCCCACAGGAAGTATACCGAATTCTGCGAGGGTAGGCAAAACCCGAATTTGGAGAGGTGGGCGTCTGCTGTTGCACATGCGAGCTTGACCAATATGCCCGTCAAATCTCCATGTTGGCGAGCGTCCTCAAAGACTGCGAAACCGCGAAGAAAGTTAGGCGAGGGGCTGTTGCCTCAAGCCGCGGACACGGTGCTACCAGTGTACGATGCTTCGGTTGGGCGCACGGTATGCATCGGGTCGGCTGATTGTCGCCTCTCAGGCTATGCCTTCGATTGCAGCCTCACCCATACGAATCGCCGTATCCGGAAGCGCGAGAATCCGGTCTTCCAGGGCCCAGATCCTCCGATTAGATGACTTCGGCCCCCACTTCCGGTGGAGCTGGCAGAGGCGCCTGGCATAATAGGCGGCAAATATGAACGGGAGTGCGGTACGTTCATCATCTGAAGGAGGTCGGACTGAGAAGTATCCCTCCACGAACCGCTGCGTCTCCTCATCGGTCAGCTGTCGACCCACGGTCCCCATCAGCCATTGCATCCGGACCATCACGACGTCTTCGAGCGCCGGAGCAAAGTGTGCCGAATTGAAGTCGGTGAACCGGACTTCACCCGTTGGGGAAGCAATCGTGTTCCAGCTTCGCACGTCTCCTCTACAGAAGAGCCACCGGACGTCCATCGTTCTCGGCGTGTCATTCAACTGTGCTCGAAGCCGAGTGACGGCATCCGCCATGATCGAGGAAAACGTCGCCCTCTCGCAATACTCGAGAGCCTCGGAAATGTACGTCCGCGCATCTTTGATTTCTGATCTACAGGCAGAAAAGTCTTCGCTCGCATCGTGAACCCGTGCGAGCGCCTCCCCCACGTCGCGGAGCGTGTCGACGCGGTCGACGACCTCTCCTTCCAGGAAGCGCTCGACCGAAATCACCAGGTCTCGAACGGACTTGCAGGCGCGTCCATCCGTGGTTGGCCGAATGTCGGGGCACGGCGCGCCGCGACCGGCAAGATGGCGAACGAACGCCACGATGGTTTTGGGATGGGTCGCGCAGTCCCACCCCGGATTTACACGGAACACAACGCGTCCGTCCCGCAAGCTGTCGCAAAAGAAGACACACCGCGAATTCGCCCTGCGGACGCTGGTTACTTCCAGGTCCCAGAATCGCTTGCAGAGATCCGTGATTTCCCCCTGATCGGGCAGCGGGCCCGTTTCATCTCTGGATCTGGGATAGCGTGTTTCCATTGGCTTTCCGGCTCGGGAAAAGTTCTCCGTACTTACGCACCCGAGCAGCGGGTTAACCGTAACCCCGCACGGGCCGTGGCCGAGGGCGCTCGTGTCAGGCGTCTGGCTCGGCAAGGGCAGGGTG
The DNA here is from genome assembly GCA_965203805.1 of Candidatus Latescibacterota bacterium. GTDB lineage: Bacteria > Latescibacterota > UBA2968 > UBA2968 > JAAXHE01. The sequence continues at coordinate 1,586,793 of OZ241917.1, forward strand.
GTGGCGCTAGAAACGCTCCTTGTCAAGTCGGTCAACAGTCTCGGCAAGGAAATGAAACCCGACCTCTCGAGGATAACTTCCAAGCCAGTCTCCCGTCACAAATTCAAACGCCCAATCGTCTGTGTTCAGCACACCCATGCACCCCTCGTGGACTACCGGCTTCTGTGATCGCCGCGCATCGCTGACGACACTTGCGACCTGCACGCACATTGTGTCATACACCCGCCGTGGTGCGACGGGGTGGTGGAAATGGCCAAACACATGAAATGCAGGTTTTCGTTTCTTCAGGAAGCTCAGCATCGCATCAGGACCCGGCGCCAAGCCTTCGGATTCGGCGCCGACTCCGAATCCTCCTTCGTGGGAGACCAGGACATCGACAGCATCCTCTGAACGAGAATCGAGCCCGCTGGGATCCCCCGCTTCACAGAATCCAACCCGTACGTCCCGATCGTGATGGACGAATCCGTCGGGTACGTACTCGAAGATACCGTGCGGATCGATAGGCTGTGGATGTCCAAGTCCTTTTTCATCTAATGTTGAGTCCCCTCCGAGAAGGGGGTTCAGGAAGATTTCGTGTGTAGGTGTCAGTGTTGTGTATTGAGAGGTCGCGTTGCGTGGTGAAAGTGCATCGGGTTGCGGCCCATCAACACAGAGGCGGTTTACGAGGTTGCTCGCGTGGTTTTGGGGCAAGGATATGCATAAAAAAGTCGCATCTTATGCGGGGAGCATCGTGGGTGAGGTGAGGTAATTCTGGATCCGAACGAGATTGACCCATAAGCCACGACAGTGCGCCCACAGCTGATGTGGCATCAATCCACGATAGCGAGTTTTGCCGTTTCGGGTGTAATAGCTCAACTGGAAGAGGCTGGCTTCGACGTTATTGCGTCGGTTTCTGATGTGTTCAGGCAGGGCTTCACTCTGTTTGCGTTTGATGTAGTTGTCGATGGCCTGTTCTTTAAAGTATCGGGGTTTGCCATCCATGATGAGTTTGTATTTCCCCGGTTTGTATTCTTGGGCAAGCTGCACGGCTTGGGTATTTCGATCCATGACTTCGACGCCTTCTCTTGTTCGTCGATAAATGAAACGCCCTGGGGTTCCTTGCAGGCCACTGTAATAGAATTGCTTGTCGTGTTCGTTTGCGTACTCGGCGTTGGATTGATCATTATAGGCCCCATCCATCGACACGTCTCGAACCTGCCCTACCACGTGCTGTGTGCGCCCTACGGCCGCTTGCACAAACGCGTTGTCGGGCGCTGTCGCGGATTTGACGTCAATGTCCGTGATCAAATTGAGGCCCTCCTCACCGCAGGTCTCGGTGAGGTTCACACTGTATCCTTTCACCTTCGCTTCCCCTTTCTTACGAAAGGCCGCATCTTCGTCATCGGGGGACTGCAAGGAGGATGCGGAGATCTCATCAGGCGGCTTGGGAAGCACCTGTTTGGAGGAGGATAAAACCGAATACTGGTCTCCAAAAACACGCGCCATCACACCATAGTGATCGCTGTCTTTCTCGGTATAGATCGCTTGAAGCCTGCTCAATAACACACCGTATTCCTGTAGCTTCTCACCTTTTTCAGCACGGGTGAGACGGTAGACAACCTGATGGGGCTTCACCTTGAGCATTCCGTCCAGAACCTGCCGGTGTTTTCCTGATAATCGCCGCTTCCGGGCCTCGTCCAACGATCCCCAGAACCGTTGTAAACAACCCACCACCAACTGCAACCGACAACATAGCGCAATGTTCGAGCCGATTAACTTACTGTCCATTCGGATTTGCTGACCCAGCACACCAAAGGCGTCGGCCTGCGTCTTCGTTAAGCTGCTAAAGGTCTCGCCAACCAGATCCCGACCGGTTTTCAGTTGATACGCATACAAGGACTGTTTGAACAGATAATACGTCGACTCCACAGGCGCCTCATCAGACAGATTCATCAACCCCAATGCCCGCATCGCCAGGATATTGAACCGACATTGCTCGAACAGTTGTGCATCGCTCCACCCGAAGCCCTCCTTCAAGACCATCATCGCCGCCAACTGACGAATCGGGGCATTGGGACGGCCTATGTCGGGATCAAACAACACGGAAAACACATCCTCGTCGATCTCTGACGTGATGTGCTGGTAAAACAGATTATGCCACGACTTCGGATCATTCAACTGCGCCTGCTTCCGCTGTGTGAAATGCGACTCGAAATTCGAAAACAGATCCGGTTGACTGCACGACGCACTCGGCTTATACATCTGTCCTCTCCCACGCTCTCTACAATTGTAATTCTCAATACTTCATCCTTGCTGACTTTTCACACTTCGAATTTAGTACTTTCACCAGCATAAGTAAATGCGACTTTTCGGAGTGGACTCAATGTTTGGAGCGCTGCGAATTCGTCGTGGTTCCCAGCCGTAACCAGAATGGGCCGAGTCAGATGCTCACGGACCCTGTCTGGTAGAGTCGCATCAACATCATCCAGGAGGATCAGCTTAGCCAGGTCATAGACGGCAGGATCCCACGCTTCGAACCTGTCAAATGGCACGTCTCCGGTCCTGGGGTCCGGAAAAACTCCCAGGTCACCTACTTGCACCACAAGATCGAACGGTTTTCCCCTTTCGGATTGCCAGACCAGCAGGACTGAAAGGGCGTGACAAGCTCGTCCGTGTACATCACCAATGAATGCAATCTGCATGGGGTTCTCGTTCCAGCAAGTTTGCGCCCGACGTTCCTGCTGGCTGTGAACCTGCCGAAGCGCAGCGTAGAAAGGTTGGCAAAAAGGTTGCCTCTAGCCTTCTGCGCCACGCCCGTAGACCGTGCGAATCACGTCCTCGATGTCGGGCTCCTGGACGGACACGTCGCGCACCCTGTAGTGGGCCGAAAGCTCCGCGATGAGTGCCGACGCAGACACCTGGCTCCTCGAAAAGCGGATGCGGACGACGTTGTTCCGACGTTCGAGAATCTCTGCGTGGGGATGCGAGAAGCCACTCAGCGGCTCTCCGGCGCCGGGATCGCACTCGACGATAAGGTAACGGTGCGGGGTGATCGAGTCGACGAGCGCCGCCAGTGGTCCGTCTTCGATGATGCGTCCCTGGTTGATGATGATGAGTCGCTCGCAGAGCTCCTCCACGTCGTCCAGGTCGTGCGTGGTGAGCAGCACGGTGGTGCGCCGGCGCCGGTTGATGTCGCGGATGAATGCCCGGATCGCGGCCTTCACCTCGATGTCCATGCCTATCGTGGGCTCGTCGAGAAACAGGATATCCGGCGCGTGCAGCATGGAACCGGCCAACTCCCCGCGCATGCGTTGCCCCAGGGACAACTGCCGCACCGGTGTGTCGAGGAGGTCCCCGATGCCGAGGACCTCGCAGAGTTCTGCCAGGCTACGCTCGAAGTCGTCGTCGGCAATGCGGTAGATCCGCTTGAAAAGTTCGTAGGATTCGCCCAGGCGAAGGTCCCAGTTCAGTTGGCTACGCTGACCGAACACGGCGCCGATTCGCTGTACGACCGCCCGCCGTTGCCTCTGGGGCGACAGGCCGACGACGGAGACGCGCCCGGACGTGGGATACAGGATGCCGGAGAGCATCTTGATCGTCGTTGACTTCCCCGCGCCGTTGGGACCGATGAATCCGACCAGCTCGCCCGGCTGAATCGCAAAGCTCACGTCGCGCACCGCGTGCACCTCACGCCGGTCGGGCCGAAACAAGCCCTTCACCGCACCGGCCAGCCCCTTTTCCTTCCCGGTCACGCGGAAGGTCTTACAAACCCTCTCTAACTCTATATGTGACATGGTCTACGACCCCGCGCTTTCGTAGCGGCGAAGGCCGGCGGCAAAGACGGCCAGCGCCAGGGCGAACATGGCGACACCCACTGCGGGGGTCCACAGTGCCACGTCGAGGGGCAGAGACGTGTTCGCACTCTGGCCGAGGAAGTCGCATGCGGGGTAGAACCCGATGAAGCCGAGGGGCAGTACGAAGGTCAATAGCGCCTGCAGGGGCCACGGGTACACGGTCAGTGGGTAGAAGGTGCCGCGCGCCATCAGTTCCATGCTGGCGTCCACGAGTGGCTGGCTTCGCATGGTCCAGAACGCGATGGAGCTGATGAGGGTGAGGTAGGACCAGTAGATCAGGGTCCCGCCAGCAATGACGAGGAGCACCTCGGCGACGTGCAGCGGTGTCCAGACAAACCCGGACAACCGGGCCCCGTAGAGGAAGTATCCCGCGCCGATGCCCAGATGCACGAGGCCGACCACGTTGATGCGGTGGCAGGAAAAGTGGAATGTGATCTCCAGAGGTCTGAGAAGCATCAGGTCGAACTCGCCGCGCGTGACAAAGCGATCGATCTGCCGCGACTGAAATGACAGGATGGACATGACGCCACGGCTCATCAGGCTCAGCCCATACAGAAAAGCGAGCTGCGGGAAGGTCCATCCCGAAAGCGGCTGGAACCGGTCGACCAACACCTTGAGGGCAACGCCAATCCAGATGTAGTTGAAGCCCAGTCCAAGGCAGATGCTCAGCAGCGAGAACGGATACTCCAACGCCCGCTGAATCGACAAACGGCCATACAAGGCTCCAACGGACAAGTGATGACGCACGTTTGCGATCATGGGCCTACCTATCCTCCCTGCACGAAGACCCGCCGCTGGGCGCGCGTCCAGACGAGACCCGCGAGCAGGGCGAAGACCACGACCCAGAGCGCCTGCACGGAGAGGATGTGGACGACCTCTGCGGAAGAAACGCGACCAATGTAGATCTCCAACGGCGCCTGGAACATGTACTGGAAGGGCATCCACCGCGACGCATCGGCGATGAAGTCGGGGAAAAGCCACATGGGCACCAATCGTCCCGACAGGGCGAAGACGAGGCTGGTCTTTACTGCACTCACGTCCCCAAAGTCGGTGACCCAAAAGGCCGTCATGCCAACGAGGACGCTAAGCAGCCACAACAGCAGGAAGCTAAGCGCGCAGCTCGGCAGAAACAACAACCACGCTCCCATCCCCGCCGGCAGCGGGGGAGCCACAAAGAGGAGCGAGATGGCCAGCAGGGGCAGGGCGAACTGCGTGACTGCCGCCAGCGAACGCCCCACGTCTTCGGTCAACCAGTACCAGATCAGATTTACGGGCCGGATCAGATCGAGCGCGATCTCACCTGCGCGTATCTTGCTGAAGAGCACGTTGTCGATGCTGACAATGAAGCATGCATTCATCAACACGGCGACGACGGCATAGGTGACCATCTGCGCCTCGGTGACCCCGGCGACCTGGTCGATACCGCGAAACGCGGTGCGCCAGAGGAAGACGGAGCCGAGGAGGAAGAACAGGTTCCGTCCAATGGAGGACAGATACTCGAAGCGGTAGGCCAGCGCGTTGAGCAGCTGGAGCTTCAGCAAGTAGGGGTAAAGGTTCATGGACGGTTAATTTTCTGTCCCGGAAACCGGTTGCGTGAATTCAGCTGAGCATTATCCGGTAAGTGCGGAACGACAAACGTGCCCCCGTCGTCTCCCGGGCAGCCACTCACAGGATCTCCCTGCCGAAGTCGGCGTAGGTCCCCGCGGCCGAAAGCCTGATCGGGGCGTTGATTCCGTCCAGTTCGGTTGCCACGGAATCCAGCGCTGCGAAATCGGGGATGGTCCACACGGCCAGGCCGCCCGGTTCGGGAGCCAGCATCCCGATTCTCTGGACAAGGAGATTGAGGGTGAACTCAGGATGCTGCTTTGCGCGGCTCTCGTAGAAGCCTCTGACGGAATTCCCGGTGTCGCGGGCAGCGAAAAATTCCGCGTAGTAGGTGCCGTTGCGGGCTGGAACCGGTTCGAGCAATGGAGTGTAGCACCCGGCCACGTCGATCCGCGCGACCTGAAAGAACGCCTGTTCCAGGTCGTCCGCCTCGCCGCTGCGAAAGATCCGGTCCCACGCGTCGATCCTGTCGAGGCCTGCGTTCCGCGTGTGCCAGACCGTCATGTATCCCGGTTCGGGCCCCAATCGCCACGTGCGGCCGACAGACAGGACCAACTCGTCCTCATACCCGCTGTCCCATCCCTCCTGGCCCTGTGCGGCCTGAGCGCGAAACGTCTCCGGATCGACGCCCGGCAGACGGCTGATGTACTCGATGTAAACAAGCCCCATTTCGTTTCTTGTCCTTCTGTCTCACGGACCAGCCACAGCGACCTCTTTCCCGGTCGCCGCCGAGGCATAGAGCGCATCCATGAGCCGCTGAATTCGCACGATCTCCCCACCCGAAACGGGAGAAGCATCACCCTGACGGACGGCACGCAGGAATTCGACGATCAGCGACCTCATATCGTAGTCGCCGGGCTTCAACGCGAGGGTCTCCTCACGCCACGAACGTCCGTCGTCGGTCCAGATTCGAAGTGGTGAAATAGACGCTGCACCGCGGTCTCCGAGAAAAGTCCAGCCTTCGTGACTATCGGAGGGCGCCTGAAGAAAATTCGCTTCCACGGTCAGGATGGTATTGCCGGACAGCCGAATGAAGCCGCCGCCGTAGTCCTCGAAATCCGGATCGAGCGACGCAGAATCGATGTCGCCTCGCACGGAACCTGCAGCCATCGGGTAACTGGAGACCCGCTGATGGCAGAATGCGCTGGCTGTCAGCGGCTCGGGGTTGCCGAGCAGCCACAGCACGAGGTCGAGGTTGTGAATCGTCCAGTGTGCGAGAGCGCCGCCGCCGCACGACCCGCGCGAGCGGTGCGCCATCGCCGGCAGTCCGCGGGCACACCCTCCCCACGTTCGAACGGCGTGTACGTGACCGAGTACGCCGTCTGCGATCCGGTCTCTCAGGTACCGGGACTCGTCCCAGGTCCGGTACTGGAAGCAGATGCTCAGCAGTCGATCGTTTGATTCGGCGGCATGAACCATGTCCCGTGCCTCGTCCGCAGTCATCGCAACGGGCTTTTCGCACAGGACGTGACACCCCGCCTCAAGGCACATCACCGCGAGAGATCGATGGCTAGAGGGCAGCGTGGCGATGCTCACGACGTCGGGCCTGGTCCTTTCGAGCATCTCTTCCGCATCCAGAAATCCGGCGACTTCAAACTGCTTTTCGGCCCCCGCCACCCGCTGGGGCTCCAGATCGCACACGCCCACGAGCGAACAGACTCCGGCATCTTCCGCCTCCTTGTAGGCCGGGAGATGTTGCGCGGTTGCGATCTGGCCGCACCCGATCACCGCGACTTGAGTGTCCTGTCTCATAAGACCCTGGATACCTGGCCGTCAAGTCTCCACACCGGAGACACTGCCCATCGTCAACCCTTCGACTATCGCCCCGGGAAGGTTGAAGCCCGTGTGCGTTTGGCATGGCGCAAAGCGTTTTCCGGTCGATGAACCCCGAAGGGCTGCCCGCCAGGGCTCAGCGATCCATGCCGCGCGGGATTAAGCGGTTGTTTGGGGTTGTGCGGGAGTCCGGTCAAATCTCCCAACCTGACTCATATGTACGGCCTTTGAGGCGTTCGGCAAGTTCGACAAATACTGTCAACGACTTCTCTAATCTTGAAGTTGACGACTGATCCAGTTCAGTGTCCGACACCCAGTTTGCTTCGTGCACGTATACATTGTACGGACTCACGATGCATTTGAAGTCGAGAATCATCGAGATGGCCAGCGACGTAAACGCCGTATAGCTGTGCGGCACACCACCCGAATTGACAAACATCACTACCTTGTCATAGAAAGCGCCTCTAAGCGATCCGCCGGGTGGCGTAGAGCCTGTATACTCGACGAATTTCTTGAGCTCGGAGCAACACGCCCAGTTGTAGACCGGACTGGCCAATATTACCGCATCAGATGCCGCAACGATCCTGTGGCACGACTGGTACACCTCGGACGAATAGATCTCGTCGTCGTCGAAATTCGGCGGATCCAGTTGTCGAAGATCGATGAAATCAACCCGGATGCCCGTGTCCTCCAGCGCGGTCCGACACATAATGGCCAGCACCCTGCTTCGACTAACGGCATTGAGACTGCTGCTGACGACCGAAATCCTCATCTGAACCTTTCCTCAGAGTCGGAACGCATCTGGCGCCCGGCTTCCCACCGGAATCCGAACGCCGAGACCTGACGAGGGGCAGCCGCGGGATATGGCGACACTGACGCGACGGCGCGATCCCGACCGTAACAGGAGGATTGCACTACTTGGCCGCCTCCATTGACGCTACCAGCAAGTCAATTTTGTCGTCGTAGTTGGCAACGAGATCAGGAAGTGAACTGACGTCGGCCCAAAAAAAATCGAATGGATGGATGACGGTTCCGTCCTCCGCATGTTCTCCGTGGCGCCATGTTTCATCCGTCGGCCCTTCCACCGACAGATGAAAGAACCAGCGAACCTGAAGTTCATTGCTCCCGCAGTCCCGCATGTCCCGGGTATCCCGGCCCAGGAAACGCACATATCCGATCCCGGCCAAACCCGTCTCCTCCCTTGCCTCGCGCATCGCAGCATCCCGAGGACTCTCTCCGGGCTCAATCGTTCCCGCAGGCACCTGAATACCCGCATCGGGCGCCCCGGGTTGCGTAAAGAGGAGCAGCCGGCTGCCGCTGGTGATATAGGCGTAGGCTCTGTCGCGGGTTTTCATTGCAATCTGGAAACTGATGGGAGTTCGATGTATTTTTCACCTGTCCTGCGATATTTCAATGCCTTCCTTCTTCCGACTGCTTTATCTCTCATCGATTCCGGCTTCCTTCTCAGTGTGGCGCAATCTGGCTTCAAGTTCTGCAAGGAACCCGTATTCATAAAGACGCGCTGAGAATCCGCCACAGTCACTCAAACTGGAGTTACCGCTGAGGTAATACGTATGGACTACCTTGGCTGAATTCCTCTGTCTTTCAGTTTAATTTCAGACGGAGACGTCAAAGCCGTCGCCTAATCCTTCAGGATGCGCTCGCCGCCATCCACAACATTTGAGAATATCTCCAGGAACTTTTCCGCCCTAGCCAGTCTCTTCCGCGCGTCATCGCTTGGTTTACTATCTGGATACTTTGACAGAAACTTCGTCATTTGGCGAAGTTCGAATCGGAATCTGGCAATGTCGTCCCCGTTAAATTCATAAGGGGCCTGGTAGTAAGTCAGGAGCCGGAAGTAGGCCATGGGTGCCACCTCCGACGCAGGATATTCTGTGACGATACGTCGAAGCACCTCCCGGGCCTCATCAGGTTTCGGGACTCCCAAGGATGCTTTCGGAGGGAAGTATTTCCACAGGTCCTCAACAGCCGTCGCGTAATCAAAGTAGACTTGCGGCGTCTCCTCAGCCTCAACCCGTTGATCGGCCCTTTGGAATTTCTGCTGTGCCTCAATCAGTCTATCCAAAACTTGGATCGACCAGCTAAGACCGCGAAATCCCCTGAAATATCCCTCGGTTATGGCGGATCCATGCGTGTACGTCGTAAACAGCATGACACTCTTTGTGGATCCAACTGCATCAATTGCGTCTTCACCGAACTTCTCCATGATTTTCAGCAGCACCCGCTTCGCCCCTCGATAGTCCCTCTTGCCTGCGAGGAGCTTCGCGTTGAAGAATAGACCGTATGGACTGTACAAGTTCAAGGGCGGCTCAGATGCCCTTTGGTAAGCCTCATTCGCTCTCATGTCTGTACTACCGCTAACTATTACATATGAGTGCCCGGCCAGGAGGTATAGCCAGGTCCTCGCAATCGGATTCGCCTCCTCTAAGGCCTCCAACGAAAGAAGGCTGGCGCTCCGTTTCAAGATCCTCTTTCTATAAAGCCGGTACCCATCGAGTGTTGCCGGCAGTGCCCTTGAAGGTATCTCGACAGGGCGCTCGCGATAATACGTCCGGAATCGAACGTCAAGGTAGATGGGTTGTCCGGCTCGCAAGCGCACGGTTTCACCGGTGTGAAGGGTTACGTCTACATCTACCACTATTGGAACATGACGATGACCCATGGCGAAGCCATTGGCCTCGGCGTCCGATGCCATAAACAACGCGGCCAACAGGGCCCATAGATGTCTGGTAAATTTCATACAGGTCTCGGATTCACGTTTTGCATACAATCACAAAGAGGAAGAGGACGTCCTCGCACTATTTCTCGCCAATTATGCGGCGGGTATGCGGTGTTGACTGGAACGCACACTGTGCTTGGAGGCCCATGGCGTAAACCCGCTAGCTGGCCGCCGGCTTCACGGCGGCCCAATCTTCCCGCCGTACCCGAACTGCCGCAGGCGGTTGACAAGGGTGCGGATGCACCGAGCCGCGCACGGACGCGTCAGGCGATTGCCGCGTCGAGGAAATAGAGTTTGGATTCTGCTCCGATTTCGGCGACGGCTTCCTTTATGTCGTCACGATCCTTTCGACTCAGGAAGTCCTTTGCCTGCTTTTTCAGGTGCTCGAGGTTGGGATTGGAGGGAAGAAGGACGCGTCTCATGGGAACCCTCTTTCGTTGATGCCTGTTGTCAGAGATCCAGCCGGAGTGCCCGTGGACACGTCTGTCACAGTCGTATCCAATCCTTAAGGTTTGCATGCTCAAATATCATCTCGTTCTGCAATTGCAGATCCTGTCCCAGGCCGGCGTCGAGGGCTTTCTCATACATGGCGATGGCGATCCCTATGTCGACGTAGGCCAGGCCAACCGCATTAAAGTAGATTCTTTCGTCGTCGTCTTCCCTTCCCGGCTTCGAGCCGCACACCAATTCCCCGAGATTCGCATACACGTCGCTATCCGTCAGCATGCCCTCCTTGTACATGCGGCTGAGCGTCTGTGTTCTGTGTTTCACGGTCTCCCAGTCGTCGCAGACGATCTTGTCGCACTGTTTCGCCACGTTGTATTCATCTTCCCAGCCGCCAATATGACTGTAGAAAGCGCCGGGTTTCATCCATTCTGCCTTGAGCAGCGGCGCCTGTGCGCTTGTTGCCGTGACGATGATATCCGCTCCGTTAACGGCGCGTTCGAGGACTGAATTCGCGACCGAAAAATCCATGCCGGGAAGGATCGCAGACATTTCCCGTGCGAACAGTTCTTCCTCAGCACCCAGTTTCGCGGCCACACGACATGTGGTCAGAGATGGTATGGCGGCCTTCATTGCGATCAGGTGCATCTTTGCCTGTTCACCGGCGCCGATAAATCCAATCGATGTTGCGTCCTGCCGCGCCAGATACCTGGCAGCCAGCGCGCCGATGCTTCCAACTCGAATGTTGGAACATAGCGTACCTTCCATGAACGCAATCGGAAATCCATGGACAATCTCGGACAAAATGATCACCGCTGAAAGATTCTGAATCCCATGGATGACCGGATTCGGCGGAAAGACCGACACCCACTTCATCCCGCATATCCTCTTATCCTTGAACGTCGCCGGCAGGCAATTTATCCTCTCCTGGGTTTCATCGTTGAAGATCTGCACGATCTTGTCAGGAAACAGAACGTCTCCTTTATCGAAGGCACGAATTGCCGATTCGGCAGCGTCCATCGCCATCCGGATATCCAGGCACCCGGCGGCAAGGAGATCTTCCTGTGAAAGGAAACGGCAATGAATGTCATGACGTGGCATTGAGGGTCCTTCCGAATGTAAGATGTTTACACTTCTCTCATTGTCGTGCGTCTGGCGCCAAAACACCGGCAAGTGTTTCTGTCGCCCACTGATTGATACTCTTTCCACTTACTTCAGCAGCCATCGCGATCGCTGCGTGAACCTCTGGAGGAATGCGCAACATCAGTTTGCCGGAATACGGCTTTTGAGGGGATCTGTTGAGCTTTTCACAGGTTTCTAGATAGTCGTCAACCGATTCTTCAAAAGCATAACGCAGTTCCTCAACCGATTCGCCGTGAAAGCCTACCACATCATTGATCCCTGCAATGTGACCAATGAAGCAGCCATCTTCATCACTATAGTCAATCCGAGCCGCATATCCTCTATGGGTCATCGTGTTCATGGAGTAACTCCTGCCCGTTGTAGAAAACGTCTGGCATCACGCACTTGATAGACTCTTGCCTCTCTGTGAGGGTGAGGACGGTGAAAAGTAGCGACGACACCATTGAGCGCAAACCGCACCCGCGAACCTCTGCCTTCAATTGATTCAGCTCCAATTGCCTTGAATAAAGCTTCAATACGCCTCCACTCCAGTCCCGCAGGAACTGGCGTTTTGAAGATATCAGCCAGAGTATCCCGGTGCCGTTTGTTCACGGGTCAATGATATCACAATCTGATATCATTTGCAAGGGATTTGTGGAGATGTCAGTGAACGCCATCAATGTGTCAGTCTGTGTTAGATACACACCGGGTTGGGCATGCCGCTCCGAACCAGCGTCATCGTCGATTCGATCACGGTCAGCATCGTCACCTCCCCCTTGGGACCCAATCCCGCAACCGTCCGGAAATTTCTCAACGCCTGCCGTGTGGCGTCGCTTAGTTCACTGTCCACCAGCCCGGGACGATTCCCCCCTCACTCATCAGCGCGGTCGTCCTTCTTCTCGTGGCGTAATGTGCGTTCAAGTTCTGCCAGGAATCCGCTCTCACTAATAAATCCTGAAAATCCTCCGTATTCGCTCAAGTCTGAACAGGCTGTCAGAATTGAATTTGCCGCCATATCACTGGATATCTTCGCTTTAATCCCATTCAAATAAGATTCAAGATCCGGACGGTCCTGCAAAGCGCCTAACGCTCTGGGCCTGATTCCGGCGATTTCACGTTCCACGTCAATTCGCCATCCCTTATGCTTGAGAAATGACCGAAACGCGATTTCCTCGGCCTTTTCCAGATGACCATCGATATAGAGCGTCATCACCGCAGCTTCAAGAAAGGCCAATTGTTCATCTGTCGTAAGCTTTCGCGGATCGATAATTGAGCGCATTCTGGAACTGAAGAGCTTAAAGAGAGTGCCTACGAGGATTGGTGCAAGAATGAAAATAGCTATCACTGCAATTGAGTCATCTGAGAACATCGATCCCCCTGCAACACCTGTTTGTCCTCTTTGTCTGACGTTCGGCGAACATACCAACGGCAAGTCGGGTGGGGGCCCGGACGGCCCGAGCCGCAAGTGCTGCCGTTACCCGACGCCGGGACGATCGTGCTGCTTTCCCTGACGACAAGGAGGCCGCAAACCAGCGACATCCTCAATTCGAATGAGGCTCCCGTTTCACTTTGCTTCACTTCATCAGAAAGTTCCTGCCATACTGATACGCGGTCTCGAGATTTCTTGCCCTGTTGCTCGATGTTGCAAAGTGATCCGCCATACCAGGGAGGAGCGCGAACTCACAATGCTTCACACCCGCGTCAGGGCGGAGGCGATCATGGGTGTATAACCGCCTCATGGCTTCAGCAATTCCAGTCTCTTCCATACCCTCCAGAGTATTCCCCACCGGACAGAGAACGAGAGCCCTTTCGACTGAAAGTCGCGGAAACGGATAGGTCTCCCTCGCGAATTGGTATTCGTAGGCGTATCCGCAGACCCAAACCCGGTCGAACCATCCCTTCAGCTTTGCCGGACAATCGCTCCACCAGACGGGAAAGACAAAGGCCAGGCCGTCTGCCCTGCCGATCTTGCTGTGTTCCGCCTGCACCTCCGATGGTACGGGGAGAGTGGAGCGATTGCCCTGAACGTTCATCTCGCGAATGTACTCATCCGGACTCATTTCGCATTTGAAGTCCATTTCATACAAATCGCCGATCTCGTATGTATGCCCTCCGTCGTCGAGTCCTCGACACAACTCGCCCAGGACCTCTCCGGTAAAAGACGTCCTCGCAGGATGCGCGAAGACGACGTATGCATGCATAAACGACCTCCGAAGGGGATGCCAATTCCAGGTCGCGACCACCGCCGCAACGCAAAACGCGCTGTTTTCGAAAGGAGATTCAACTAAGCATGCGCCGTCACGATTGGCTGAAAAAAGCCAGACCTTTCAGGTTCATGCCAGGCGATTTTCGTAAATCCTGCGGACTCCAGGGCGAGAGTGACCTCTTTGCGCCGAATTGCCCGGTAGCGAGTCCGAATCTCTCTTACCTGCCATCCACTCGGTGTCCGGGTCATTATGAAAAGCCTGACTAAATAGGTATCTGATTTCCTGGACCAGTCCCAGACCTGAAACGTTATGACCTCGCGCTCCGATATACCCTGGACGTTCGCGCCCATAAACGACGGTCGTTCCGCGAGCAGCCGATCGTAATCGCGGATACTGGCAATGAACAGTCCATTACTCGTCAGTGTGCGCCCAATGCTCCGGAGACCGAGAGTCAAGTCTTCATCAGTCAAGAGGTGGGGTAATGAGTTGTCACAATTTATAACTACGTCGAATTTGTGTGCGAAGGCACATTCCACCTCGCGAACATCGGCGACGGCGAATTCAATCTTCAGCCCCCGGTCAGCTGCTTCTGATTTCGCCCTGGCAATCGCCTTCGGGCTTAGATCTGACGCGAAGACTTCGTATCCTCGCTGCGCCAGGCCAATTGCCTGAGTGCCTATTCCGCATGAGCAGTCCAGGACACGCGATGGATTTACTGACGATTCGTATCGAATTATCCGATCCAGTACACACGACTGCCGTTCGATTGCAGATTCCCACTTTGCGTAAACGTGATGGTAGTCAGCTGCTAACTCATCATAAAAACGTCTGACGTCGTCGCTCAACGTTAGTAACTCCCTTGAATGAGTCTATTTCCAAAACCGTCCCACGGGTTGCGAAACTGCCGTAGGTAAGTCACGTCGGAGGCGCGAACCCGCCGGAGCCGCAGTGTGGCGTGTTAGCAGAATACCGTTTTCACCAGCCTCTTTCGCTCGGCGACGATGGCGCGGATCAACTGCGTCTCATACCTGACATGCCCTGCAGTTGATCTTCGATCCATTCCATCCACTCAACCAGATATGACAGATATTCCTCTACTTCCCTCTCACTCGGTTTGATCGGATGAACATAGATTTCAGAAGTTCTCCTCAGAAATCCTCGCCAATCCGGTGAGGCTTCTTCCAGCAGCGGAAGAACCACGGACCCCTTGAGGGAATACCCTCCCCCGCTTGCCATGAGGAGATACCCGCCGCCCAGTACGGCCAGGCGTCCGAGCTTACGGAGGCGCAACGAGGGCTCGTCAGGAAGGGAGAAGTCGGTTGTATTCTCCTCCTGCAATCCCGCTGCATATCGGACAAGTTCCCGGGGGTCGCGGAACGCGCCGACGGGATCGGGGGGTGGAATCTCCATCCCTTTGATCAGGTCCTCTCCCCAGACGAGCGTTGCGTCGTAGGAAAGACGCGTTGCGACCTCGGATATCCTGTCAACAGATCGCGGTCGCACAAGCCCATGAAGTGAGCGGAATTCCTCTCGAAGGGATGCCTCAGATTTCCGCAACCGGAACCTGTCCGCATCGGAGACGGCGTCCAGGATAAACGGATGCAGGTCAAGATCGGAAACTCCGGGTACAGCTTCATTCCGATGAACACTTCCCCACACATAGACCGAGACAAGCCGCTCTGCGAATACTTCGAAATACACCGAGACGTGGCCCACGACGGCGTCTCTGAAGAAGGCATCCGTGATGGAGTCGAGATTGATGTACCTGCTGTCGCCAGCGACATTCATCTTCCCATCATGTCCGGTTGAGGAAGTCCAAGTTCCTGAATCGTCCACTCAAGACCTGTAATTAGCTGCGCCCTCTGCAGTTTGCGAACCAACGGTGTATGAGGCAGGTCCGGCAACCCTGCACGCGAAGCGAAATAACCCGTAACATACGACGCCATGTGACCCGCGTCCGCAAGGATATCCCGTGGCGGCGGTCCACCCTCGTGGCGAAGGCCCGGCAGCCAAAAGGCAATGTCGAGGTCAGGATTGCCGGAGCAGGCGTTGTTCCAGTCGATCAATACAGCCCGGTCGGCACGAAAGCAGATATTGTCGCTTCTCACGTCAAGATGGACAAGCGCCTTGCCTTCCGGTTCAACGCTATTGTGCGCCTCCAGGAGGGTGGGTAGACACTCTGTCAACCACGATTCGCTTGCAACGCGTGTCGACAGGAAGGCCTCGGGGTGCGCCGCAACGTCGTGCCAACCTCTATGGGCAAAGACCTCACGATATTCCGGCACACTCGCATGGCTCCCATGTATCATTAACGGAGCGTTGACGAACAATTGCGTCACTTCCCGGACGGAGAGCGGCTGCCAATGGCTAAATGGAATCTCGGGAGTGGTCATACAGTTCGCGTTCTGCGCACAAACGACGTCCGCTAACGGTCCGAAGGCCGGATGGCCGGAGTCGTGGTTGCTCGTGTTATGCGAAGGTGAGTTTGCTGGATACGCTAGCAGGCTCCTTTGACATCACGTCACCCCAAATCGATGCTATTTGGTCCAACCAAACCTCCAAGTCCGACTTCGTCAGATTCTCATTGAGAAGCCACGAAGCAGTCTCGCCTGCACGAACACCATACCACGTATACGCGTACAAGGCGTCGCGTTTATCATCGAGCTCGTTGACATCTTCACCCACAGCCAAACGGGACGGATACGACATAAGGTGCCGCTCCACAACGTGAGTCGGGGCCTCCGAGAATCTTGTCTCAACCTGATCCGAGGCAAGAGAGAATAAACCCACAAGTTCCTCCATAATTCGCTGCTCATGATACTCTTGAGCCAGTCTGCAGAACCGAGTGAACACCCTACCAAATGATCGGTCCCCCTGTCCCCACCTCTCCATGAGAAAAGGAATGAACACACGTCCAAGTTCCTGAATGGTGATGCTCGCCCCGATAAGATCATCGGAGTCCAGTTCGGACTGGAATCTCCGGACAAGCCGGGTCGTGCGTTTGGTGCGCTCGATTTGGCGCGCATGTACGACTCGTTCGTCAAATCGACCAGTCGTGAGCAGATCAGCAAGCGCCGAGGTATCGCAGCCCGCTGAGGCATACACTGGCTTTCCAAGATGGCTCTTGTCAGTTGCGTGAAAGGTCCTATCATCTGCCATCAGCTCTGCAAGATGGCGCTTGCCTTGAATCAGGTCTTCCGCCTCCGCCGCCGTAAAGTGAAGACGACCCGCGTCGACCGACGTTGCCCACCTGTCTCGTGACCACTCTCGCGTGATTGCCAGGGACAGGTCGTCTATTCTGTTGGGAAGGTTTTCATCTGCATCTTTAGCTATCACATAAATCAGATCAATATCAGAGATCGGCCAGGCTGTTCCTCGTCCGACGCTTCCTCCGAGTATCACACCCGCAAGGCCAGAAACAGAAGCGATCCGTTCGATTGCTTCGGAGGTTCTGTCTTGGAGAATCTGCTTCCAGTTCGCCAAGTACTCTTGAAAGAGATCAGCTTTGAACAAACGAACTCACTTTCGCATAACGTTTCCGGCAGGCGACCATTATTGGCGAAGCCAATCACGACTATCCGGCGCGGGGGCAACCTGGCCCGGGGTTCTATGTTCTCCTGAGTAAGATGATCGGACGGTTGATCTTCCCATCGCCGCTTAGTGGAGTTGAGAGATCCCATTCATTCCACCATCCGAGAAACTTGAAGTCGGAGCGCGCAGAAATGAAGAATAGAAACTCTTGAGAGAAGATCACTCGCTTGACAGATGTTCCTTCAACTTTATTGACCTCTCCGTCCTTTAGAACCTCGAGGCATTCGGTATCCTCGTAGAGTTGCTCTACTCTGTCCAAAACTCGCGAAGCGAAACTGACCTTCACGACGACACCATTCTTCTCGACTTCCCAGAAATTCTCACTGGAATCCTGATTATCGAACCTGACGCACCAATCAAGCAGATAAAGACCTCCTGGCCTCAATGTCCTGGCGACTGCGTCGAAATGTGAGACAAGCTCCTCGCTGCTCTTCACAAAAAGAGAGCCGAGCATCACGAAGGCGAAATCAACAGTCTGGTCGATCTGAAAGTCGACCAGGTTCGCCTTCAGAAACTGCGCGTAAGCTCCCCTTTTCCTGGCTTTCTCCTTCGAATACGTGAGCATCTCGTCATTGATGTCGATTCCTATGAAATTGTAGCCTCTCCTTGTAAGCTCTTCCATGTGGGTGCTGTTGCCGCATCCGATTTCGAGGAAGGCTTTGACAGGGACCTCTGCAAAGCGACGGGCGGCCTCTTCCAGAACGTCTACCTCCCGCGGAATATCGCGGAAAGAGAACGCGATCTCATTGTACTCGGGAAGTTGGTAGATGTTATTCAAGGTTTTCCCCATATTGACTTGAGTCACTTGCGGGTAACGTTTGAATCTCTTGACTTCGGATTTCCATGATACATCAGGTCACTGGACGTGAAGGAAAAAAATGTCCTTTCGGGCGACTTTTTCGGCTCGTTTCGGAAGGTCTCGTCGCAGCACCGCGTTGCTGTTATTGTCGCATTGAGGTTAATTATGAAACGGCTCTTGATGTCTCGGAGAGCTCATTTCTTCCAATCGTGCCTATCGAACCAAGCATCGAGCCGATCATCACCAGAAGGGCGCCTACCAGACTGAGGCTGTTGAGTCCTTCTGGCTTAAGGATATCCGGAAGCATCGGGGCGAAAAAGGCCATACCTGCTACTGTGATAAGGGGCGTCGTAGCAAGGACAACGCCGACTCTGGATGCCTCGATGTGGTCAAGTGCTTCTGCAAAACTCAGATAGGATATGAGTGTAATCAGCGCGCAAAGAGTAAGCAATGCAGATTGGAACCGACTCAATTGGAACAACTCAGTGGGATGCGAAAATGAGAAAAAGATCAGTGAGCCTGCCAGATAGATGAGAAACAAAATTGACTCCGAAGGAACAGACTTCAGCAATTGCTTCTGAGATAGGGCGTATACGGCCCAGGACGCGGCGGCGGCAATCGTGATCAGAATCCCGGGTAATAGTGAACCGGCGCCAGAGAAGATTTCTGAATACCGCTGATTAAAGAACAAAATCAATCCGATGATCAATGTGACGAGTCCAAGACCTTGTAACGTGCTGAAAGATTCCCGGAAGATGGCAAGACTGCCTATCAACAGGAACATGGGCGCTGCTTGAATGACCACCTGAACCGTGCTGGGTGAGACAAATTCCAATCCCCATAGGTAGAGTGCGAAATTTCCACACAATCCTGTAACTGCAAGAAACAGAAGTAGAATCTTGAAACCTCGGAGTCTAAAAGCTTGAGCAAACCCATTCTTCCGGGCAACGACTATAGCCAACAATAGGGCGGCTACACCGAAGCGGAACCATGTAATCGTGATCACATCCAGACTGCTCAACAAGCCTTTCAGGACAATGGGCAATACTCCGAATAGAAGTGCTGTCAAGATGGACAGCATGAATCCAAATTGCCAGTGACCGGTAGGTGTATGGGTATTCATCCTACAGTTCCGATTTGGTGCCATTGAGTTCTATGCCCGATTTGCCAGTGTGATGTAGTAAGGTTCTTGCGCCGCCGGCGTGTAACTCACGTACCATTCAATCCCGCAAGATATTCGGCGATTTCCTTATGTCCCGCGTACCGTGCCCAGTCTTCCGGCGTGGCGTCGTGTCGATGATCTCTGATGTTCACGTCGATCCCTTTACGAACGAGATACACCACCTGTTCCATGCGGCCGGCGAAGGCGCATTCGTGCAGGATGCTGGCAGGCTCGTGGGTACTCCATCTCGTATTGATATTCGCGCCGTGATCCAGGAGATAGTCCGCGATTTGATAATTGCCGTTCTGCACCGCCCATGCCAACGCCCTGTCGACGATCTCCTGAACGCCGGCCAATGGTGTTTCTCCGGGTGGACAGACATACAGGGATGGATCACCCAACCGCGGATAGCCGTTGGTGAACCTCTTTGCGACAGCGTCCATGTTGCCCAGACCGGCAGCGTGGGGCAGATCGTCAGGCACGGACCAGATCTGCGACAGGGCCGGAACATAGTCGGCATTCCCGTATTCGATAGCATAGAGGATGGCGCGCGACGCCGGCGGTTCAGCCACCGTGGCGATGGCCGCGCCGCACGTGATCACGGCTTCGATCACCGGCAGCTTTCCATGGGAGCATGCCGCGACTGCAAGCAATTTCTCCTGCGTCTCGAGATATCGGGGTCCGAGTAGAAAGGGTTCGGTGGCGAGCAGATCGCGAATGGAATCCGCGTCTCCGTCGTCCAATGCAGCCAACAGCCGCAATTCCACGGCCCGGCGCCAGATCAGACCGGGATCGTCGTCCGCCTCCCTGTAGGAAAGCGTTTGTCTTCCCCCCTCAGGCCCCTTCTCCAGCAGGAAATCGATAAAGGCCGTTTTCCCCCGCCAGGCGTCCACGCGAGTTCCTAGATCGTCGTCGAACTGAAGGCAACGATCCATCAGGAAGTGCGCGACGTCGTGATGACCCAACCGGCAGGCATAGAGGAACGCATCGGCAACGATCAGCCGTTCATCCGCTGGATCGGGCCAATCCGCCTCAGCGCCGGTGTAACCGGTGCGCAGTTCCGGCTCCGGGCGTCCGACGTCGTGCAGGCCGCCGGCGGGGTCGAAACATTCCCGCACCCCATCGAGATCGCCCCTCGCGGTCAACGTTCGAAGGTTTTCCGGCAGTACGCCCTTCCCGTCAAACAGCGCCAGCATGCCGTGGGCGCCGGTGTCGATTGCCCTCAAGTACACCCGGGGATGCATAACCGCGCCAGCGTCGAGCAGAAGGCGGGCACAGTCGGGCCGGTTGTAGACGCATTCATTCTCGGCGCCGGGAAAGTTGGCATACGAAATGACGGCGTAGAGCAGAACGCCGCACTCGTCGTCCGGATTGTTCCACGTGAGCAGACCCGGGTGCTCCGCAACGAGACTCTCCAGGCGAGCGCTATCGTTGTCGTGGATGGCCTTCTCGGCTGCTTCTACAGCCCACTTCAACTCAGGAGCGGACATCGGTATTTCTGTCTCCTACATGAGATGGCGAAACGCATCCCTGGCACGCTGGAGCCTGGTTGTATCATCAACCAGACGGGCCAACCTGTGGAAACCATAGAGCGTTTTAATCCGGTGAGTCAGCCTTGCGCGATCCCTCCTTAGAGTGCCGCATTCCCAATAGACGGGGGTGCAGGGATCTTCTTCAGCCGGCGCTTCCGTCCCCAGTTCGTCCTCGACGTTCGGCAGGGTTCTCCACAGGCGGACATGACGATGGTGGGCCTCAAGTCCTTTCTGCGCCAGGTCAGCGTAGCCACACTCAGACAGATCGATCAGCGAAGCGGCATGGTTGATAACGTGCCACAATCCCCCGTATCCCTGTCTCCGTTCGGCAGCTGTCTCAAGAAGCTCATCCAACACCGCTTCGATCATGCCCTCCAGATTGGAATACGGCGGAAAATCCGAATGTTCCGGCAACGTGATCATGTCGCCGTCAATCCGACCTTTTTCCCTCCCGTAGTAGCCGCTTCCAGCAGATGCCCGGTCAAAGCCCCCGATCAATCTGCATATGCCATCGATGATAGACGATGTTGCGTGCATGGGGTATTCCTGGAGCGCCCTAATGGAAAGAGAGGCGAAGATCACGTTGTGACCTGAGGAGCGTGTTTCTCCGATGTTTCTAGAGAGGACATGGGCGATGCGGTCAATCTGATCTACCTGCACGGCTTCGTCCGGATACGGCAGAAACAGTTCCGACGTTGTGATGGATCCGCCCTCGCCCGGGTCGAATACCGACTCACCATTGAGGACACGATCCAGTTCCTTCTCTATACCCGCATGAACCTTCCTGTCCAATTCACTGTGTACCTTACTGAAGAGATAGCCAGCGACGAGAGTTGCGCCCAAATGTCCTGTCATGGTATCCACAAGGTGGGCTCGGCTCAGTCCCAACAGCCCTTTTTCCAGATACTCAGGTCTAACCGCCATATGTCTTCTCCACGCCTTGACTCAGTGAGTCAGGCAACTCCCAAATGGCTTTCCGTCGCATCTTGAAACAGATACCCATTGATAGCGAGACAGCGGGACGTCGGCTATTGCCGTTCGTAGAGGGAATCAATCGGGAGATAGCCGGAATTAACCGGCAGAGCGCGCTCGACGATCCGGCCTCGCTGAACCTGAAGCGACCAGGCTCCGGATTCGGCATCGGCGGAGATGACCCTGTACCCGTCAGGCGTGAACGCGACGGCGCAGTCATTGTCGATGGCGAGGCCGTTTCCACCCTTTCGCTTTAACATATCGTGGAAATCCTGCCTCCTGGGTACGCCAGCTGTATCTCCGTTGTAGTGAGGACACGCCAGACCGCGCAGAAGTCCCATGCCGGTGACGGCTATGTAGCGCCAGTCGTCGGGGCTGTAGAAGGATATCGAGTCGCTGTGCCCGCGGTCGAACCAGCAGATCGCTCCTGCGCTCACGCCGCAGAGGACCGCGCCGTCTGTATGAGCCGCCCTGAGCAAGGCGTCGACACCAAGCCGCCGCCATCGGCGCATCATCTTGAGCGTGTTTCCACCACCGACGTAGATGATGTCGGCCCAGGCGATCTTTTCGGCTATGGACTCCGTCGATGGCGGTTGGCCAAGCAGGTAGAGCACATCGGTGTCGCACCCGTAGCTCTCTCGATACGCTCTGTCGAATGCTTCCCAGTACTCGACCGAATCGCTGCTTGCCGTCGGGATGAACAGGGTGTTTGGGTTTGATGATCCCGACAGCTTGATGATTTCCACGTCGATGGGCCGGGTTGCCAGGGTGCTGATGTCTCCGCCACCTATTGCGACGATGCTTCCCATCACATGACCCCGTTGGTAGTCAATCTGTGAGCAGCGCGAGACCTGCGGACCACATTTATGCGGCAAGCGAATCGTAATTCTCTTTCAGCCACGTGTTTTCTTCTTTCAGTTCCGCAAGATCCCCACGTTGGTAGAAGATAGACCACGGGAGGAGTCCTCGGCTCCCCAGAGTCTCGGTCCTGCGGTACTCTTCCAATTGCAGATCGTTCAGGGTGTCCAGGATTGCGCTGGTATCCGTGCCGTATGTGTCAGAAAGTACAGCTAACCTGGACCTGAGATCCGGCTTATCGGAAAACCCGACTTTACTCCAGTGCGCTTCGCCTCGGAGAGGCACCGCATACCAGGCAAACTGACTGACATCGCTGAGGGGATCACCCGGCTCGGCAAAGTCCCAGTCGATTATTCCTTTCAATTTTCGCCCTTCCCAGACAGTATTCCAGGGTCCAAGATCCCCGTGCCGGATGATCATCCCGGGTCGCCAGGCTACATTGGGAACAACCCATTCGGCATCCCCGGACGGCTCGAAATCCCTCACTGCATTGTGATATCGGGACAGATAAAGCGCGACCTCGGCAAGGCCCTTTTTCTCGAGCATCACCTCCGGCCATGGTCGCCGGGCAACCTCTCCAGGGATAAACGAAAGCACCTCGCGTCCGAGTTCGTCGAATCCGAGGACACGAGGAACTCCTGAAAAGCCAACCGCCTCCAGGTAACGCAGCAGGGCATGCACGGCCGGCGTCCACCTGTGGACAGGTCTGCGCACGGTATCTCCAATCCGCACAACGGGATTGACACAACCCTGGTCGGATTCGCCCTCTTGCATCATCGTCAGATTCTCCCAATCCTGATTTGATTGCCCTCTTGTTTGGCCTCATGTCTCGCTACGATATGCCAGTTTGCGAACCGCCAAGGTGGCTGCCGACAGCCTGATCGGCAACGGCGCCGCAGCGCAAGACGGGCTGTTAGCAGACGTCGCCAGTAGCATTCATCGTCACATCAGATCCGGTTCAGGGAGTCCAAGTTCCTTGACCGTCCACTGAAGACCTGTAATGAGCTGCGCCTGCTGCAGTTTGCGAACCAACGGCGCGTGGGGCAGATCCGGCAACCCTGCACGCGAAGCGAAATACCCCGTAACGTACGACGCCAGGCGACCGGCGTCCGGAAGAATATCCTGTGGAGACGGTCCACCCTCGTGGCGAAGGCCGGGCAGCCAGAAAGCAATGTCGAGATCGGGATTGCCGGAGCAGGCGTTGTTCCAGTCGATTAGAACGGCCCGGTCGTCACGAAAGCAGATGTTGTCGCTTCTCACGTCAAGGTGGACAAGCGCATTGCCTTCAGGTTCAACTCTATCGTGCGCCTCCAGGAGGGTGGGCAGACACTTTGTCAACCACGATTCGCTTGCGACGCGTATCGACAGGAAGGCCTCCGGGTGCGACGCGACTTCGTGCCATCCGCGATGCGTGAAGATGTCCTGATATTCGGGCACACTCGCCTGGCTCCCGTGTATCGCTGCCAGACTGTCAAGAACCCTATCGACGCGAGAAGCCGTCCAGGGCGGTGGCCACGCGTTCCCGGTCAGGTCCTCCAATATCAATAGAGGAGGTTCCTCCTCATCATAGGCCAATACGGCCGCCATGAAATCGCCGGAAAGCTGGCGGTAGACCAGAATCTCGGAATACAGCCACGCGCTGGTGCGCCGGTCCGTAGCGCACTTTGCAAATGCCGTGTTGCCGTCCCGGAATCTTACGATTCTCCGGCAGGCGTTTGTGTAACCTCCCTGAACCGGTAACAGCCGGTCCACTTCCCGTCCGGTCAGGTCCGCTATTCGCGATTCAAGTACTTCGCAGCTATAATCCATGGCCCGCCTGAAGGAGATAACAGACAACGTCGCACCGTATTGCGTACCTCGAAGGCGATTGAAGAAGACCAGCGCGTCATCCGTCAAGCTGAGGACAGGTCTTACCGCAAAGCGGAAGCCGGTTGTCAGTCGGTAAACGGGTTTTCGCGGGGCCTACCGGCAGGTCTTCGATAGCGGCTGGTCCTCAGACACCGTGACATATCTCCACGGAATTGTGATCCCCTTGTCCTTTCTGATCGCCTGAATTCCCGGCGCGACGTGCCCGCCGCGGTAATCCGAAACAGGAACCAGGGAGTGGACAGTCGCACGTACGACTTCGTGCCCCGTTCGACAGTCGTATCCGAGATCCAACGCCG
This sequence comes from Candidatus Latescibacterota bacterium, assembly GCA_965203805.1. Lineage (GTDB taxonomy): Bacteria > Latescibacterota > UBA2968 > UBA2968 > JAAXHE01. The sequence goes on from OZ241917.1 coordinate 1,611,596, forward strand.
GACGCCGGCGCCTGGTTACATGCTTGCACTCGAAACCGTGAGCGTGGTCGACGACATACAGACCGGGAAAATCAGACGGCACCTCTATCCGAAGCAGGTAGTCGCCCACGACCTGTCGTACCATTTCAAGTGGCAGATCGCCGAAATGTGACCCGCTAAGCCATTTCGGGTCTGGCACCAGCAAGCCCTCAACAAAGAAACATCCCTCGAATTCCGGCGTCAGATCGGTCGCGAGAACCGGAAGCCTTGCCCGCAGGCCTCCCGAGTCCATAATCTCGTCGAGTTTGTTCCGGTGGGTGTAGTGATAGAATACGACATTGCCCGTATCGGATTTCTCGATCCTGGCAGGATCTCCTCTGTACCCGAGGTCGGCCAGGAACATCCCCCTGCTCGTGAGAAAGGTCTCGCAGATTCTCATGATGCCAAACCGGAATTTCAGAGTTACAAGAGATGGAAACGCCGGTGTATTGCTCAGTTCGGCGCTTGCGCAAAAGACGCAACGGATGATGTGTACGCATGACCTCCCGCCAGCCTTCGTTTCTCAATACAACGACGAAGTTCGTCAGACTCCCAGTTCCCGCCCTCGGCCTCCTCACGCCACTTCATATTGTATATTTCTCGCTTGCAGACGTCCAGGTGCTTTGGGGTCAGCGTGAGCCACGTCTTCCCTGAAGTGACACTTCCGAAGCCGTTGAAGCAAGGGGAGTGCATGTAGAGCAAGTTCTTCGCCAGGTACGTCAGATAGTCTTCCGAACTGTACCTGGCTCCATTGTAACTCAACTCGTCGTTGCAGAAAACGGGCTTATGTCGGCAGAGTCGGTCCCTGGTCTCCCACGGGCTCAGGATCAGTCCTTCGGAGTCACAAAGAAACGCATTGTACGATGGGTCAACCATCACCCACTTCGAGAGAGAAGCACACCAGACCACGGTAACCAGATGATTGTCATAGTCGTATGGATTCAGGGGATTCAGAGATGCGATTCGGCTCCGCATTCCCAGAGACAGGCAGGCCTCAGTCAGCACAATAGACAGCATGAAGCAGTTGATGCCACAGTCCTCACCCTTTCCGAACGAATACCTCAAGAGTCCCAATGCGTTCATGGGCAGGGACTTGCAGACTTCGGGCCGCGATTTGGTGATGTCGCCTCGGTGGAATACGCCTTCAGACATCCACCGCATTAAATTAAGGACCCTGGACCATTCGTCTCCACTTCCGGCAACCTGGTCAAACCCGTATGCTTCGCGCAGCCGCTCGAGCTCAGGATGTGAGACCTCGTATTGGAAGCCTGGCGCCGACTCGTCCGGTAACGAATCAAACTCGTCAAACAAGCGTAAAAGCCCGCAGTTTAGCCTGAACTGGTAATTCATCGTCACTGCCTCAAGTTATGTTGATTCTCTCTTCCCACTTTATAAATCGTTCATCCGTTACCGAACCCCGGGAGCACAGCGAAGTGGGTTGCCGGAGCCCAAGCCGCCACCGGCCCCGCAGCGCAACACCGTGCTTTTAGACGGTGTCGCCCCCTGCATTCAGATGCTGATCAGCAAATCTTTGGTAGACATCAGAGTCCGGTTTGCTCGCGCTGTGGAGCCAATTCACTGATGTCGCCATCATATAGGGACGCCACATTGGACTTACGATTCCGTAATTTTGGAATATCGCGACTGGGAACTTGTAGTCGTGTGCGTCAGGGTTGGCCTTTCTCTGGACAAGCTGACGCGATCTGCGCAAAAACGTGTCCAGGCCAAACGCCTTCTTGCCATATGTGAACGCCAACTTCTCCGCTTCTTCAATTCCAGACCTGTCCTCTATCTGTTGCCTCATCTCTCGACTTGGGAGCAGCGAGAACACTTCCTCCGTCGCGTCCTCACTCGATTCAATGCCTTCCTTCGGGGCAAGGTCCGTAATCTTCCTGTCCCGCAAATTCCCGTGTTCGTGCTCAATGCCAATAAAGTTCGCGACCCATCCCACCGCTTGCAACAGAACGAAGAGCCGAGTCGTCTGACTCACAGTATCCTCGAACGCATAGTGCATCGCGTTGGCTACGGTATTCGAATGCAATGGACGCGTGTTAATGCCTCCGGATCCTGCGTATCCCCCCTGTTTATGTCGGTGCATGAACTCACCAGCCGAAAGGAAGACTGCGTCCCAGACTGCTCCGGCAGGCACCCCAGAATCGACTATCTGACGGTACGCCATATCAGTGGCGCGATCCATCTCGCCAGCGCGAATCTCCGAAAGCAACTCCAAAGTCGAGGTCTCATCGAAGCCTGCTCTCACCCAATCTGGCGCCAAACTCGAAGCCCTCGTGGCTCGTTCCATGTTCTCTCGGTATGGTTGCGAATCCAAGTCCCCAACGCGAGACATCAGATCCGATACGATGAATCGAAGGATTGGCTCAGAGTAGTGCCATCCCACGGTTTGGAGACTTCGCCAACAATTAGCGACAGCTATGATCTTGTGGCCGATGAAGCCCCATTCCTTCGCCCCATAGTGCCAGAGTTCCTCGATAATGTCACGCGGGCTCCACGACCTACTCAGCCCAATCAGGGATCGCTCGGCTCGCCCTTGATCCCAGGAGTCCATCGCTTCTCTGAATTCCAGCAATGCTTTATCGCCCGTTGGGTATACGCCTTCCAGAGCGTCACGTGGCGGCTTTGCGTAATTCTCTTGAGCCCTCTTCAGGCTGTCGAGACCCCAAAAGACAGGGATGAGTCGGTCTGCCCCAACTGAATCCAGGCTCATCTGATGAGCGGAATAAACCAGATACACTTCGTGATGCGTGCCTTCACAGGAACTGGCGGCAACCAGTAGGGCTGCAAGTGCCTGCCTGTACGTGAGCCCCTTTCTGAATTCGTCGGCAAGCATCTCAACCGCTCCTTCACGCGGCACATCTATCATTCGCTTGACAATGGGCTGAAGAGCCTCGCTCAGCTCTGTATGTCGTAGCGTCATGGGTTCACCTCATACCTATTGGGCGATGCCGTCTAACGTTTCGCCGGTTTGCGAACCGTGAAGTTGGTTGCCCAAGGCAAAGGCGGCGGTAGCCGTCGCAGCACAGACCGTGCTGTTGCATCTCGGTCGGGCCTTACAATGCAGACCACTATTTCGACAGAAGCCTTTGCCAGCGATGACCTTCGGGATACAAGACCTCCAGCCCGGCTCCCAACCATCTCTTTGCCTCGGCGGACATCAGCGGCAGGCACGTCTGAAAGTCCAGGTCATCTTTCGAACGAGGGTTCCTGGCTTTGTACAGAAGTTGGACCTCGATCCGTATACAGGGAACACTCCTGTATGCAACGATCAATTCTCGTCGTGGCCCGCCAATCCGTCTGCTGCGCTTGCTGAACCACCTGTCGCCTTCGCTTTCAGTCAACATGATCTGAAGCTGCCATGCCTGTATGCCGGTATGGCCCCAGATGTCATGTATCCCGTAAGGCAAGTATTCTGATTCGGCCCATGGTCGCAATGAACCGGGTGGATCGGCCGCGTACAGATGCCAATCCGAGAGCCAACGATGTACGTCGATTTGCTGATCGCGAAACACGATGACGTCGATATCACCGTGGTCCCGGACACGCTTTCCCACGAACTGCTCAACCGCATAGCCACCGGCGAGTCCCCACAGGAAAGGAGCGCCAGCGAACAATTGCGTCAGTTCCTGGACGGACAACGGTTGCCACTGGCTAAACGGAATCTCAGGAGTGGTCATACAGTTCGCATTCTGCGCACAAACGGCGTCCGCTAACGCGCGAGCATTGCGGACGCAGCACCTCGTCAATCAGTGTATGAGATTCCAGGCACCCAGTCAACGAATCTCGCAGGGCCGTTTGGGTGAAGTGACGAAAAAGCTGAGAATCTTACAGATCTTCATTCGGCATCTGTGGATGTTGTGCAGGAAAGAGCACATCCATTAGGGCTGCCGCGTCACCACTAAGCAACATGCCCGACCGTTCGGCAATTTCATCGGGTGCTTCTTTTCCAATGATGATTTGTGCGAACTCATGACCACTTTCAATGGTGTGATCTGCTTTGCCGCCAGGCTGCACAGAGACTTCACTGTTGTCGATGGATAGAATTGCAGACTGATCCGGGATGGAAATCCGAAATGTGCCCATGAAATCTCTGAGATTCGATTTCCGTAAACGTCGGGATAATTCAGGCGCGATCTTACTCAGCGTCGTCTCAAGGTTGATGATGCGAATCTGGTTCCCCGTACGACCATTGTGGTTTTTTACTTGATAAAGATGAGGCAACTGCCGCACACGCTGTGCAAGCGCGCTGTGCCAGGGAAGCCGGACAAATGCCGCCCGGGGTGCGTCGTATTGCCGAGCAAGCTGTCCGACAACCCGCAAAACCATTCCTGGATCACCGGCTGAATCCGTATGACGCAATTCGCGCCCATTGTGTTCTTCCTTTTTATTCGGGCCATCGTAGAGATAACCCACCGTACGGCCGGTTTTGTCTTTGAAAATGTACGCTGTCCAGGGATCGTCGTCTTCCGGCGGGCATTTGCCTTTCCGATACGTCGGGCGGACGGTCGTGCCGGTCAATCCGTCGTGCCATCGATTGTGAAGTTCGGCCAGGTCTGTGCGCCCGTGAATCACGTTGACATGTACTTCCTCCAGCTCTATTTCCGGTGCTGCTTCGGGCAGGTGCTCGGTGTCGATATAATACGTCTCCTCATCGGGCCAGGCAAGCACGTAGCCGAAACTCGCAAAGTGATCAAGCGGTTCGGTACGCGTACACGACATATCGTAGCCATGGGCATACAAGGCGTCCAGCGCCGCCTGAAGTGTTTCCGTATAGATCCGCTCATCCCGAAAATCGGGATGTACGGTCGGCAGATTGATGCCCCCGGTCCGGACCGTTGCGCTGCCGATGCGCATCGACAGATCGTAAATGCCTGCGTGTGCGACGACCTCACCATCCATCGTTCCGACCCGCGACGTCCGCCAGTCGTAGTGACTGTGTGCGATGCGTCCGGCGCGACACTGACGGCCGATGGCGTTCCAGCGCTTGTCCAGCAACTTATAGATACCTTCGCTATGATTCGTTTTATCAGGCGCCAGGACTTCTCGCACTCGGTCAATGAACCGATTGTCCCGCGAAGGCCGGTTCACATACATATCGTCCTTCACCATATCGAATAGCCTTTCCTTGAGCCGTTTCCGCGCCGACCGCAGCCGGTTCTTCACGACGTCGACTGACACGTCCAGAAACATGGCCACTTCCCGCTGTGAATAATCCGAGATGTAGAACAAAGACACGGCCTGACGCTCGGTTTCGGGCAACGTGTTGATTGCTTTTCGCATAAAATCCCGCATCTCGTTCTCTTCTGTTGTCCGATCCGGATGCTTGTCTTCCGATGCGATCTCGACAAGCCGCTCCATCGATACGATCTCGACCTTCTTTCCCCGACGCGTCATCCGATCGCAATATTTGAACACGATCTTGCGCAACAGGGCAGGAAAAGCGAAGACATCGTACACGCGCTCCAGAATCACCCAGGCCTCTGTAAACGCCTCCTGCGCCGCGTCCTGCGCCAGGTGAAAATCCCTCAACAACGCGAATCCGTATCCCACGGCGAGATCCTGGAAGTGCGCCACAATCTGCTCGTATGCCTTCAGATCTCCTTGCTTTGCGCGCTCGAATATCGGCTTCAGTGTCTCCATCTCGCTCCTCTGATTATGAAGGCCTTCACCGATAATATCCCAATTGAGGTGGATTTGGTGTACTCATTCTGAGTTTTTTATTTTCTTAGAGAAACAAGAACAACTCAAGATATTAATAAACAACGATTTATAAAATCCAAGACATGAATGCGAGAGCGCGAGACAGTCCTATACGAAGAAATTCGGCCTGCTTGTGAAAGTCTTGAGACGGGTAGTCGGAAAGGAATGAAAGGGGGGATTCTTGTAGGCTGGGTTATCGGGGATTATTGTCGGGGCCTGCTATGCATACTACATTCATACGGCAAGCGAATCGTAATTCTCATTAAGCCACGTGTTTTCTTCTTCCAGTTGCGCAAGGTCCCCACGCTGGTAGAAGATCGACCAGGGGAGGAGTCCCTGCCTGCCCAGAGTCTCGGTCCTCCGGTACTCTTCCAGTTGCAGGTCGTTCAAGGTGTCCAGAATCGCGTTGGCGTCCGTGCCAAACGTGTCAGAAACGACTGCCAACCTGGACCTGAAATCAGGCTCTTCGGAAAATCCGGCCTCTCTCCAGTGGTCTTCACCTCGGAGAGGCACCGCGTACCAGGCAAACTGGCTGACATCGCAGAGAGGATCACCCGGTTCAGCGAAGTCCCAGTCGATTACTCCTTTAAGGGACCGCCCTTCCCAGACAGTATTCCAGGGTCCAAGATCCCCGTGTCGGATGGTCATCCCCGGTCGCCAGGTCACATTGGGAACAACCCATTCAGCATCCTCTGGCGGCTCGAAATCCCTCACTGCATCGTGATATCCGGACAGGAATCGTGCGACCTCAGCCAGGCCCTCTTCCTCAAGCATCACGTCCGGCCATGGTCGCCGGGCAACCTCTCCAGGTACAAACGAAAGTACCTCGCGCCCGAGTTCGTCGAATCCGAGGACACGAGGTACTCCTGTAAAGCCAACCGACTCCAGGTAGCGCAGCAAGGAATGGACGGCCGGAGTCCACCGATGGACAGGTCGGCGCACGGTGTCCCCAATCCGAACAACGGGATTGACACAACCCTGGTCGGATTCGCCCTCTTGCATCATCGTCAGATCCTCCCGAGCCTGATAAGTGATTACCGCCCTTCAGACCGGTGTTCCGCGCCAGAAATCGTTGTACGCCGCCAGCGGCCCGTCCCCGTGCGGCCCGGTAGCCAGATCCAGCCCCCCGAAGAGATATACGGAATCGCCCCCCACTGCCATAACGGGGATTCGCCTGACACCGGGACGTTCGGCGCCGGCAGAGTAATCCTTCGCACCGTTGTGTGGATACAGACAGTCCCACCGGCCGGCACGAAGATCGTACTGCCACAGATCGTTCAGCTGGGGGTGCTCCCCTTCCCCTCCTGCATATCCTCCGAACAGATACAGGTGATCTCCGATCACAGCGTATCCCAGCCCGTACCGGGGGGAAGGCCGCGCAACATCATCCGCCCGGTTCTCCTGAATGCAGGTCCAGGCGCCTCTGTCGGGATCGTATTCCCACAGATCGTTGAAGAACTCCGGCGCTCGCCCCTGACTATCCCGACCGCCCCACAGGTAGAGCCTGCCGTTCCAGCCGACAAGCACGGGACAGTATCGTTTCGGCGGCCAACCGTCGAGACCGTTCGATGCAGGCCCCAGGTACTCCCATTTCCCGGCCGGCGGTTTGCAGGTCCACAGCTGGGCGTGCGTCATCGCGCCATGTCCCCCCATCAGATACAGGGAATCACTCAGAGCGACCGCCCCCATGCCGCCCGACCCGGCGGGACGATGCCCATCCGCCGTTATCCCTGATGCGCGCCCGTCGTCGGGCTCTATCAGCTCCCACGAGGCTCTTTTCGGATCGTAGGCCCAGAGATCGTTCAGCTTGATCGCCCCCTTGCCGGGGCCCCGCACTGAGGACCCGCCGAAGAGATAAAGCCTGCCGTTCACGGGCAGCCAGGTCGTGAGCTTCCGGGTGCACGGTCTGGTATCGGACGGTCTGAACCCGATCCGCCCATCGTGGTCTTCCAACCGCGTCCACCGGCCTCGACCCGGGTCGTAGCGCCACAGGTCGTTCATCGAGCCCTGGACGGAGAGATCTCCAGGTCCTTTCGGCCGGCCGTACATCACTTTTATCCCCCCGAACAGGTAGACGCATCCATCGTAGCTCGACATGCCGCCGAACACCGCCCGCCTGCAGGGTACATCCTCCACCTGCTCCTGGTCGGGATGCAGCAGTTCCCACTTCATCGCGGACCTCCGAACGGCCTGACTTGCGATCCTGCGGAGAAAGTTCGGCAACTTCCATTCGTAGCCGATCCCCGAGTCGGCGAAGCGACGAATCCCGCAGATAAGTCCCGCAACGGGCGCATGCCTACCTGCTGAACGCGTCGGGCCTGCTGGATTCCGAGGGCCAGTACCCGTCGCGGCTCGGGTGCCAGCGCTTGCCGCACAGGTCGGAGATCACGCTCCATTCGGGGGCGCTCAGATCAGGGTCCGGCTGGAACAGGAAGCGCTGCAGGCCGGCCCGCTCGGAGGCGGTCAGGATGCCGTGCAGGTCGCGGGCGGTCATGGGCTCGCCCCCGTGCGGACGGCGCCCCGTCGACACCCAGGCGATCACCTTGTTCACATCCCCGATGGCCTCCAGCGCTCGGCGCGTCTCGTTGTACACCAGCTCCGAGAAGAACTCCTCGGGGAACCCCAGTTCCATGTCCGCCAGGGTCTGCACCCCGGGAAGCTCCAGCCCCAGGAAGGCCTTGACCACGGCGAAGCCGTCTGCCTCCAACAGGGTCGGGTTCCAGTCCAGGACCTGCTGCACCCAGCGGGCCATGGTGCCGTAGAGGCCGTCATTCCCGCGGTGCCAGAAGTAGTGCTTGGGGAAGACGTAGTCGAAGTACTCCGCCATCTCGCCAAATTCGTGCCCGGTCAGTGACGAGAAAGCGGCGGTGCGCGGAATGCCCCCCAGCTCCACCTTCCCTCCCACTCTCTGCACCTGCGCGTGCACGGCGCGCATGAACCCCCGCGCCGCTTCGCGGCGGGCGCGCAGCCAGTACAGGGCATCCTCGTTCAGGTCGAACAGGTTCAGTGCCCCCAGCATGCCGCCGGACGCGTGGTAGCGCACCAGATCCGGAGTCAGGTTGTGGAAACGCTCGTTCAGGTGCGCCATGCCGCGGGCGACGCGCTCCACATCGGCGCCGATGGCTTCCAGGCGGTGCCGCATGCGACCGTCCAGTTCCAGTAGGGCCTGACCCCGATGGAAGGCAAGTTCGTAGAAGGTCTCACCGGGCTGGTCCAGGATGACGCCGTGGGCCTGGGGATAGGCACTGGCCAGGTCGTGCACCCCGGCGGCCACCTCGATGGCCCCGAAAGGGTCCTCCTCCTCGGCTAGGCCGCTGGTGGTACCCTGGCCCCGCTGGTAGAGCAGCCGGAGCCCGTCTCTGGAGTCGAAGATCATGATGTGCCAGCCCCGGGAGGCGGCGTTGTCGAGGAGTGCGTGGAGCTGCTTCTCCCTCTCGGGGGTGCGGGCCGTTTCCGGGGGCGGCTTGATGCCGAACGCGGCGTACACCTTTGGGTCCGCCGCAAACGAGGGGGTGAGGGTGTCCCCCCACAACGGCATGCCGGCCTCGTTCCTGAGCCACATCCGTCCCACCACGATGCCGCCCACCCCTCCCGCCTCCCACGCGTCGAAGATGCGCGGGTAGTCGTCCAGCCAGCGCTCCAGGGGATTGTGCACGAAGATCCAGGGTACCATCGCGTCACCTCTCTCTGGGGTTACCCCAGTTTAGTGGACCGTTCCTTAACTGCACATTCAATGAGCATCCACAGCCACTTCGGTCTTCGCATGCAACTACGGAATCTTCTTTAAGAAATGCCCTGTCAGGCCGGTGTACCGCGCCAGAAATCGTTGTACGCCGCCAGCGGCCCGTCCCCGTGCGGCCCGGTAGCCAGGTCCAGCCCACCGAAGAGATATACGGAATCGCCCCCCACTGTCATAACGGGGATTCGCTTGACACCGGGACGTTCGGCGCCGGCAGAGTAATCCTTCGCACCGTTGTGTGGATACAGACAGTCCCACCGGCCGGCACGAAGATCGTACTGCCACAGATCGTTCAGCTGGGGGTGCTCCCCTTCCCCTCCTGCATATCCTCCGAACAGATACAGGCAATCTCCGATCACAGCGTATCCCAGCCCGTACCGGGGGGAAGGCCGCGCAACATCATCCGCCCGGTTCTCCTGAATGCAGGTCCAGGCGCCTCCTTCGGGATCGTATTCCCACAGATCGTTGAAGAACTCCGGCGCTCGCCCCTGACTGTCCCGACCGCCCCACAGGTAGAGCCTGCCGTTCCAGGCGACAAGCACGGGACAGTATCGTTTCGGCGGCCAACCGTCGCGCCCGTTCGACGCAGGCCCCAGGTACTCCCATTTCCCGGCCGGCGCCTTGTAGGTCCACAACTGGGCGTGCGTCATCGCGCCATGTCCCCCCATCAGATACAGGGAATCGCCCAGAGCGACCGCCCCCATCCCGCCGTACCCGGCGGGGCGATGCCCATCCGCCACAATTCCTGATGCGCGCCCGTCGTCGGGCTCCAACAGCTCCCACGAGGCTGTCTTCGGATCGTAGGCCCAGAGATCGTTCAGCTTGATCTCCCCCTTGCCGGGGCCCCGCACCGAGGACCCGCCGAAAAGATAAAGCCTGCCGTTCGCGGGCAGCCAGGTCGTGAGCTTCCGGGTGCACGGTCTGGTATCGGACGGTCTGAACCCGATCCGCCCGTTGTGGTCTTCCAACCGCGTCCACCGGCCTCGACCCGGGTCGTAGCGCCAAAGGTCGTTCAAAGAACCCTGGACGGAAAGATCTCCAGGTCCTTTCGGCCGGCCGTACATCACTTTTATCCCGCCGAACAGGTAGACGCATCCATCGTAGCTCAACATCCCGCCGAAGGCCGCCCGCCTGCAGGGTACATCCTCGGTTTGCTCCCGGTCCGGATGCAACAGTTCCCAATTCATAGCGGACCTCCGTGCGGCATGACGTGCGATCCTGCGGAGAAAGTTCGGCGAATTCCATTGGTTGCAAGAAAATTCCGATACAGTTTATTCGCCGAGGATGATTGCTGCCCCCCAAACGGCTTCAGGACGCATAAAGAGCAAACAGCCTGGCGCGGTCCAGGTACACTTTGACCTTCATCCCTCCGCTTGCCTGTGAGACCATCTTCTCTTCGAGCCCACCCTCTCTATCCCCGACCGCGCCTGTCGGATCGCTTTTCCATTGTACCCGGTACTCTGTTTCGTTCGCCGAGAAGGGTATGCAGTCTTCTTTGCCAAAACCCGGCACGACCCGGTCAAACGGATCGACGATCTCCACTCGCAGCGACCCGCCGGTCGCATCGGCGTTGATCCACAATGCATTGGGTTCGATACTCAGCGGGACCGTGGTCACGACCCCGTGCGCCTCCGTCTTCAGACAGACCAGCCGGTCCTTTTCGATCTTTGCCAGATTGATTCCCCGCCGGGATTCCTCGCCGTAGCGCGTCCCCTCGCCGTGCAGTTCGTTCGAGCAGCTGTGATAGATCCAAATCTCGTCGTCACGGACAAAGGGGGCATGAGACGGATAGACACTTCCACTGTCGTGGCTGCCGCGGGAGCCGCATACCAGAATCGGTTCGCGGTTGCCCGCCCGATGCCAGGTCCGGCCGTTCTTCGAGTAGGTCAGCTGAATGTCCATCCGGTTCATCCATTCGGGCATCCAATCTTCGATCCGGTTCCGGGCGATCCACCCCTCGTGGAGCGTGTGAAACACGGACAGGAAGCCGATACGAAAGTCGCGATACGCCAGCGAACTCATGCCGTAAAACTCCTGGTCCTGCGGCGGGTCGTGCTCGTCGGGTGCGACGATGATCTTTCGCGGGGTCCAGTTTTCGAAATCATCGCTTTCGGCCATGCAAATGATGCGCACGTTAGGCCGGCCCCGCAGATAAACGACGTAGCGGTGAATCTTCGCATCCCAATAAGCGACCAGGTGGGTATCCGAACCCTGTGGAATGACCGGGTTGAGCCAGCGCTGGGGCACGTCCCAATGAATCCCGTCGGCAGAATACGCCACACATACCGGCTGAACAATACCGGCGAATATCATGTCTCCGCTCTGGAACATGAAGAGCATCTTGTAGCGCCTGGCCGGGTCTGTTTCGATAGGGTCTTTCATGACCCCTGTCCCGGCCCCCCACCGCAGAAAGGGAAAGACCAGGTTATTCTCTTTGCTGCCGCCATCCTCAACGAGGTTGAGAACGGGTTTTTCCCAGTGGATGCCGTCCCTGGACACGGCGTAGGCCAGTCCGTCCGCCGCTTCGCCGCGCGCTTCGCTCAATCTTCGGCTCACGCCGTACCACATCTTGAAGGTATCTTCGTCGTCATCGTACAGGACGTTGACGTAGCCCCCGATCAGCCACTCCTCTTCCCAGGCCCGATCCTTCTCAATCAACGGTTGTTGCGAAACTTTCTTTGGGGGTACGACCCCTCGCACGACGCTGTCGAGACTTTCGACAAACGTATTGTCAATGAATAGGTAGGCCGCTTTCTCGTCCGTCATTGGTCTCTCCGTGTATTGAATGACTCCCTGATCTGCGCGAACGAGCAAAGCTTACAATGAGACCGAGAGGTGAATCCATACGCCGTGAAGCGACCGGGATGGAGTGACTCTTGTCTCTTGTGCGCAATTTTCCGGGTGGGGGCGTTGGGTTGAGGCCGATTCCTCGCGCTTGCACAACCTATATCTCAACAGTCGAAAGCTCGTCAGGACGCACAATACAACCGCTATATCCATTCCCTTGGTAGCCCCGGCGGAGCCTGCCGACGATGTCCTCGCTGCGCGGCGAACCGCAGTGGATGACCACGATCCTAGATATTCCAGCTTCATTAGCGATGTCAACCACCTCTGAGATGTCCGCGCTGACGCCCCGGATCGGATGCGACGCATCTTCGTCATTCTCTTTGAAATTGCGCATAGAGAGCCCCGTAACGAATGTATCAACCCCCCTGGCCAATGGCCTCAGTTCGGGACAGTCCGCTGCATCGCACAGGAAGAGCACGCTGCCGCTATCCGTATCGATCCGGTACGCCAGCTCGGTCAGGTAAGGCTCGACATGAGGAACCTGTACAGCCGTCGCCTTCCAACCTTTCCCCTCGACAACCGCTCCTGAACTGATGTCGGATACATCGACCTTCATGCCCGGCCGGGGAAGCGTTCCGCCCCTCCCCACGTGCCCGTGGTGGCTGATGTGGTGTTCTCGACGCGCAACGATGTCGGGAAGGAAGGCGCCGTCCTTGCCAAAAAGGCGATCGACGAATTCAACAGTCGGAGGCGGACCAAAGACTCTGAGGGGAGGAAGATCGCCGGGGTCGAGATCGAACCGTAACAAGGCAAAGCACGGGAAATCAACGATATGATCCGAATGATGGTGAGTCAGGAAAATCGAATTCACCTGTGTAGGGCTCACTCCCATGCGTGCCATCTTGTAGGTTGTGGCGGGACCGCAATCAACCATGATACGATCGTCACCGATCTCGAGAATGCAGGAACACCCGTAGCGTTCACCCATACGGCTGGGACGCGGACCACCGTTTCCGAGAATGTGTAGCTTCATTTGACCGTCACCGGGTAGCCTTTCACTTATTGTGCACTCATATTGGTCTTCTGGCCGCCAACTCTTGCTTATGACGATCAAGTCTCCCCGTTTCCCGCCTCTCAGCCTGCTTCGCGACGTTGACCCAGACGTAGAGCCCAGGGATCACCCAGCCGGTCAATAACCGCTGTTTCGCTCAAGCCTGAATGCTTCACCACCCAATTCAATTCCTCCTCGAGTGTGATCTCGAATCCGCCAGGATCGTCCGTGCAGATCGCAAGATCCACCTCTGATTCAAGGAATCTGTGAATCGGGTGGGCGCCGGGGTGCGGGATGCCACCGATACGAAGATTTGAGGTCGGGCAACACTCGATCGCCGTTCCCAACCGTGCCAATTCGTCCAGCACGTACTCCTGGCGCGCGTGAATATTGGAGATTCTCGGCCTGTCATAGTGTGAGCGCACGACTTCACCAGGATCCATCGTTTCCAGACAGCGCCTCTCGGATTTCAGTTCGTTTTCATTGACGACAACACCGTATTTGGACAGTTCCTCGGCTCTCTCCAGGTCATAGGCAATCTGATCGAGACGTTCCTCTACCGATTCCCGTTCATGCGCACCAGGGCGCCTTGCAAGTGCTGTACGAGCGTCCAGGCCCAACGCGATCGCGTGACCCAATCTTCTGACGCCCAATTCGGCTACTTCGTGACACCACCGGATTGCGCCCTCAAGCGACTTGTCAAAGTATTGTTCGCCAACGTGATATACGACATCAAGAGCCTGATCCGGTCGCGCTTTATTGTCAGCCTCCAGCTGAGTCAACAACGGGGCCACATGCTTTGGTGGATTCCCTTCCTCAACGCTCGCGAAATCAACGCCCACGAGCGTATCCACCAGCTCCGGATGTTTCTCAAGCAAATCACGGGTGAGTCTATATGCATCCTCGGCAGCATGGCGCGGTATGCTCACAATGTACCTGGCCGTAAACGATGCGTCGCTGGCCGCTTGAAGAGCCCTGGCACAGAAGGGATGCCAGAACATGAACCCGTCCATTCCGCTGCCGCAACGATATTCGACGTATCGATAGCCTTCCGTCTTGTGGCGAGCGAGCATGTGCCGAAGGAGGTCACCCTCACGATCAAGCTCGCGGAGATGACTCCACACCCGCAAAAAGAATCCGTTCTTCGCCTCCCACTTCCCGAAATCTCCACCATCCTCGACGGTGTACACGTAAGCCCGCCGGAGTTCTTCAAGTCCTGCGGCATCGTTTACAGCCCCATCGAATATCCCAATCGGATCCAATGAGGTCTCATACAGCTCATTATAGCGATCTAGAAAGCCTTCCTCGTTCCAATTGACATCGGTGTAAACGTCCTTCCCGAGATCAAAGAAGTCCTGCGTCGTGTATGCACCCAGTATGTGAAGATGTAGATCTGTTGTGCTCAGATCCTTCAAAGAGGGCATCAGATGCCTCCTTGCCAGCGATGGGAATGGCGCGGAACGTCGTGAATCGAGCGAATTCCCCTGTCAGATGACGTTCCCTGCACCCGCGAACCTGCCGCAGGCCGGCTGGGCGAAGGGCTGAATGGCCGGAACCGTGGGTGCTCGTATTACCGGCAGGCGATTATTGTCGGCGAAGCCAGTCACGGCTATCCACCGCCGGGGCAACCTGGCCCGGGTTTCTCTGTTCTTCTGAGCAAGATGATCGGACGGTTGATCTTCCCATCGCCGCTCAGTGGTGATGAGAAATCCCAGTCATTCCACCATCCGAGAAACTTGAAGTCGGAGCGCGCAGAAATGAAAGATAGAAACTCCTGAGGGAAGATCACTCGCCTGACAGACGCTCCCTGAACTTTCTCGACCTCTCCGTCCTTTAGGACCTCGAGGCATTCGGTATCCTCGTAGAGTTGTTCTAATTTGTCCAGAACCCGTGAAGCGAAACTGGCCTTCACGACGACACCGTTCTTTTCAACTTCCCAGTCGTCCACGCTGGAGTCCTGATTATCAAACTTGACGCACCAATCAAGCAGATAAAGACCGCCTGGCCTCAATGTTCTGGCGACGGCGTCGAAATGTGAGACAAGCTCATCGCTGCTCTTTACAAAAAGAGAGCCGAGCATCACGAAGGCGAAATCAACAGTCTTGTCGATCTGGAAGTCGACCATGTTCGCCTTCAAAAACTGCGCGTAAACTCCCCTCTTCCTGGCTTTCTCCTTCGAATACGTCAGCATCTCGTCACTGATGTCGATTCCTATAAAATCGTAGCCTCTGCCTGTCAGCTCTTCCATGTGGGGGCTGTTGCCGCATCCGATCTCAAGGAAGGTTTTGACAGGGATCTCTGCAAAGCGACGGGCGGCCTCTTCCAGAACGTCTACCTCCCGCGGAATATCGCGGAAAGAGAACGCAATCTCGTAAACCTCGGGGAGTTGGTAGATGCTATTCAAAGTTCTGCCCACACCTCAATCCTCTTTACTGCTTTCCGTTTGCATTTCTGCCAGCAAACGACCGAGATCGGGATACTCTCTGCGCGCGAACTGTCGAATCTCTTCCAATGGAGGAATTGACGTGGGCTTCTCCTTTGGAAGTGCCTTTAAGGCCGGCGGAATCCGGTCGGGGAAGGTTGCCAGGTGAAACCCTGTTCGATTCTGCGCGAAATCAGTGAGAAGTTTACTGTCCTTAAACCTGGAATGTACAGGAAAGAGATACATGGCATCAACCCGGAATGGACCGAAAATCCGTGCAACTGCTCCATCTGAAGGATCTACCGCCGATGATATTGAAAAAAGCCGCTGCAGGACTTCCTGTCCATGTTCACCTTGTACATAGACGCGTCTGAGCGGGACCTCAGAACTATCTTGCGAGATGGCTGTGACGACCAGGAGCCCATATCCATTCAAACGGTGAAACTCCTTACTATCCTTTGGAAACGCAATGTCGTGAAACCCGGCCCTCGCGGCCACAGCTCCATATTTCTTGTAACGTAGCGCGGATTCTTTAATGATTCTGTCCATCCGCGCACTACTCACAGGCTCAGAAGAGTACCGGGTCCGCTCTCGAACGTGGAAAAAGTCTTCAGCCTCTGTCCAGCCAAAGTCAGGGATAAACACCATCACGACTGCCAGTATTGCCAATGATCGTCTCATCAAATGTACCCTGCCTTATTGTCGAGTAACGTAGTCAGTTGGAGTGAGGAACTGGAGCCATCGATTCGTGCTTCCCACTCAAGCTTTTCGTCCGTAACGGGAGGAGTCGCGCGAAAGAAACTCAATTGAAACAGCACTAAGTCTGCATCAGTTCATGGATCAGCGGCGGGACCTGGCGGATATCGGTCAGTTGCCGGAATGCGCCGGTAAAGTCCAGGCCGTGCGTGAGGCCCTGCGGTATGACGATGCAGCGCAGCCCGGCCGCCAGTGCGGCGCGCAGCCCGCGGTCCGAGTCTTCGACAACGACGCATTCTGCAGCGCTGAGCCCGTTCTTCCGCATGGCCGTGAGGTAGGGCTCGGGGTCCGGCTTGGAATGCCGGTAGTCTTCGCGCAGGAGCGTGAAATCAACGCAGTCCAGCAGGCCGGTGTCGGCGTGGATGATCTCAAAGTGCTCCCGCCGCGAGCTGGTGACAATGCCCATGCGTACCGTGCCGTGGAGTTGGCGAAGCACGTGGCGGGCGCCCTTGATGACGGGTACGCCGACGCGCAACAGTTCAGTGTAGCGGGCGTTGCGCCAGATGCGGGCGGCCTCCAGCGCCTGTTCGTCTATGCCGTGTTCGGCGGCAATTCTGGTAAGGCCATCGCTGGCCTTGAGGAAGAACTCGATGAAACGGGCTTCGCTCAGGCGCACGCCGAGGGGTTCCAGGGTTTCGCGGCAGGCCTGGAAGTACAGGCCTTCGGTGTCAACCAGGACGCCGTCGTTGTCCCAGAGAATGGCTTTCAGCATCGCGCCTTATATCCTTTCCGCTGCTTCGCATAACGGCCAGTTTGCCGCCGGCAGTCCCATCGCGTCGAAGCCTGTCACGGGCAGACGTAAAGCGCACACCATCTGGCCTCTGATTCTACATGACCGGCCTGAATCTGGTCTGAAGAATCCTTTGGGCCGACAACTCGCCAAATGGCGCACCACAACCCCTGACATCCTCCACAACCTTGTGGTAGTCGTAACTCAATCTGTGATTCTCCACATGCCATTCCCGCCCGTCCCACCACACGCTGGCATATCCGACTCGATGATCCCCATCAAATGGAAACCCGACGGAATCAATGATGCTGTACCGCTGACCGCAAGGAACGCCATAGGCCGCATAGTGCAGGTGTCCCGCCAGAATCAGATTGGCCTTCGCATCCCCGAGCAGTGTCCTGGCTTCCTCTTCCGGCGTAACGGTCAGAATCCTGAACGGATCCTGATCAGGTTGAAGAACCAGGAAACCGGCCACATCAGCAGGCGTTGCGTGGACAATGAGAAGATCATCCTCCGGAGACTGCCCACCGGGCGGGGTTATCCGGTGCTCAAAGGGCAGATTCTTCAGATAGCTCAACCCATCTGTTCCCAGCTTCTCTCTTACCCAGTCCAGTCTTTCCTCGGAAACCTGTTCATCGAAGACCAACTGGTCCGCGTTCCCGTAAATCGTGGGAACGCCCAGATTTCGTATCGCGTCAAGACTCTCGGCCGGGTGGGGTCCGTTCAGCACCAGGTCGCCGGCGACCACCAGACGATCATAGGGTTGGCGTTGCAGATCCTCAAGAACCGCGTTGAGTGCAGCGACGTTGCCGTGAATATCCGCAATGACCGCAACGGAATATGACAGGGGATCGTTCATTTCACATCTCCAGGATGGGACAAGGCGCTGTCGAAGCAGGCCATCGTTCGCGCCCGCGGGAAACCCTCCCGCGACGAGTCGAGGTTCCCGCTCATATTCGGCCCCCTTCGGGTACCTCGCGTCCGCCGTCCCAGACGCCCGGCCCTTCGGTCGCCGACGGCCAGTACCCGTCGGCGTCTTCATCCCATTGATTTCCGCACATCGACGAGATGATGGTCCATTCCGCCGCCCCGAAATCCGGCTCGGGATGGTACAGGAAGCGCTTCAACCCCGCCTCCCGCGAAGCATTCAGGATGCCGTAGAGATCGCGCGCCTGCATCGGGTCGCCGCCGTGGGGACGGCGCCCGGTGGACACCCAGGCGATCACCTTGTCGGGATCACCTACGGCCGCCAGGGCCCGCCGGGTCTCGTTGTAGACCACCCTGGAGAAGAATTCGTCGGGGAAACCCATCTCCATGTCCATCAGCGAGTTGACGCCGGGCAGCTCGATGCCCAACAGCGCCTTCACGACGGCGAAACACTCCGCCTCGCTCAGGGACGGGTTCCACTTTCGCAACCGTCGTACCCAGCGGGATATGGTTCCGTACATGCCGTCCATACCGCGGTGCCAATAATAGTGTTTCGGAAAGATATAGTCGAAGTACTCCGCCATCTGACAGTAATTCTGTCCGGTGAGCGATGACCACGCCGGGGCCCGCGGGATACCGCCCAGCTCCACCTTGCGATCGACGGCGTCGACCTGTTGCCGCATGTACTGCCAGTCGAAGCGAGAGCGCTCCTGCCGCTTGCGCAGCCAGTAGAGCACGTCCTCGTTGACGTCGAACAGGAGCATTGCCCCCAGCATCCCGCCGTCGGCGTGGTACCGCACCATTTCCGGCGTCAGATTGTGCAAACGCTCCCGGAAGTGGGTGATGCCGCGCTGGATTCGATCCAACTCGGCGCCGACCTGGGCGAAGCGGGCCTCCTCGCCCGGACGGATCTCCAGGAGCTGGCCCCCATGGTGGAATGCCAGCTCGTAGTGGTTTTCGCCCGGACCGTCGACAATGACGCCGTGCACCTGTGGAAAGGCGTTCATCTGGTCCTGCACGTGAGCGGTCGGGCCGCCCCCGGCGAATATCAGTATTCGCCAGCCTCGTTCCGCGGCGTTGTCCAGCATTGCGTGCAGCTTCTTCTCTTTTAAGACGTCGCGCGGACGCTGCTCCGGGACTTCCGCCCCCAGGGCCTCGTACACCTTCGGGTCGGGCGCCCACGCCGGAATGGTGGTGCCACCGTCCTGGAGGAACGTCATGCGGCCGACGGCCAGACCGCGCACGCCGCCATCCTCCCAGGCGTCGAACCGCTCCTCGAACCCGTCGAGCCAGTGTTCGAACGGGCTGTCACTGCAGGTGAATACCCAGAGTTTCATTTTCCCCTCCTTTGGGGTGGCAGCGGCGATTTCCGTTCACGGCCTCGTCGTGCACGAATCGCGAATGCGGTTGCGCGAAGGGCGCATGTCCGGAGCCGGGCACGGGCATGTCATCTGACTTGCCGGCCTCGGACTCTGTGGGGCTTCCCAGGCGCCAGGATACCTAAACTTTCGTCTCCACGAGTGCGCCAACATCGTCGTCACCAAACAGCCATCCGGTGTCATCGTTTCCAAAGCGCTCGTTGATCTCGTGCGCGTTGGGAAGCAATGCGTAGGTTTCGGGCGTATTTATCTTCGACTTGCGAGGGTCAAGGTGCCAGTCAAGCTTGTCAACATCAGGCAACTCTAGCCCCAGAAAGTTGAAGATACCTTTGGCAACGACGTGACTCTTCTTGATGTCTCCAGTGTACAGCTCCTCATAGGACACCTTCAAGGTACTGCCTCGTGGACGCTGCTCTATCACGTTACTGTAATAGTCTCTGAGTTCCGTCGCGTATTCGAGACCGTCCGCGATCTTCTTCAAGGAAACTGGCTTCAGATTCCGGTAGATTCGCCTGGTTTTCTCGTTCAAGTCTGAAATCTGCCAGACCTTCGTTTGTTCGGCTATGCATCCGGAGACTTCGGCTCGCAGCAGATTAGCCCTTTGAAGGAAAAGGACCGTGGCGTCAGGAGAAAGCAACAGATGGGTGTATAACTTTTTTGGAAGTTGGTAGCTGAGGATCTTTATCCCGTTGTACCTGGCGAAGAGATCTTCAAGGGCTTTCTCAAGCGACGGAACGTCCTCCATGAAATCCACGTAGTTCCTCTCGCCGGGATTTTCCCTCGCATATCCATGCCAAAAGGGCTCGAGAGCGAAATTCAAGCGAGGATGTGTCTGAAGAACGCGATACAGCGTCGTACTGCCGCTTCGGCCGTGCGCAAAGAGAACAGTTCGTGTGGGAGGACTTTCCATCTAACCTCTGCCTGGTTCAGTCTCCGGCCTCCGTCCACTGGTACACGTGAACCTCCAGCGGCAGGAACAGATCGATGAACTCACGGGACTCGCTCTGCGCCATGCGATCCTCGAACAGCACCCTGGGCTGAACCGGTCCGTCGAACCGCCACGTGCCCAGAACCAGGGCCGGTTCCACGTTGACCGCGATCAGGGTGTGGACCCCGTCGTGCCGCCGCTCGATGAAGTGAATGGCGTCGCCCTCCTGCTCGAGCTGCACGCTCCGTACCCGGGCACCCGCCGCCAGTGTGGGGGCCAGGTGTCGCACCTCGCTGGCGACCTTGAGCACCTCGGTCCATTGCCGCGGATAGATGGCCACGTCGTCGGTGTACTCCGTGCCGGGGATCTCGCCCCCGGGCGCGTAGAACAGCAGCCCCTTGACACCCCTCGTCAGGGCGAGGTAGTTCATGGACCGGATCTCCTCGCGACTGGGCCGGAAACCCCCTTCGAGGGTTACGACCTCGCCGCGCTTGCTGTCGAGACGATAGTCGAAGGCCTGGGAGATGAACCACACATGCTTGCCCTTGCCCTCCACCCGCGCAGCCTCGAAGGCATCGTCGAGGACCAGCTCGTAGATCGAGGTGATCGAGTCGTCGGGCAGCAGCGGGTTCAGGATGGGGTAGCCGTAAACGAAGTACGCATCGCTGAGTCTCCCACCCCACGTGAGCATAAAGATGATCGGGTGGTCCGCGTCGTGCTGCCGGATGAGCTCGTAGGTCTCCGTCGCCAGGGGAGCCTGGTTGTCGCTGGCGTACTCGTTCCACCACCCAAGCGTGGCCGGGTGGTCCTTCGCCTGCTCCACCACCTCCGTGAGCTGCCCGGGCTCGCCTCTGCCCAGGGCCAGCGAGGCATAGTACACGTGCACCAGCCCCTTCATCCCGAGATCCAGCAGATCGTCCAGCATCTCCCCGGCGCCTTCGCCGATCAGCTTGTAGTTGATCCCGGCCTCGGCCGCCTGGGCGATATAGGGCATCCTGCTCGTGGGTGAGACGTTCGACGAGTAGATTCCCACCGGGAAAAAGGGCTCGCCGTTGACGCGAAACACGTCCCCGTCGAAACGCGACTCCGATGGCACCGGCACGTTGACGCCGAAGCGCCAGCGCAGGCGATTGCCGGCGTTGCCGGCGCGGTCGTTGACGACCACCTCCACCTGGTGGATGCCGTCCTCCAGGGCTCCGGTCTCCGAGAAGGTGAATCCGCCCTCCGTAACCGCGGCGCCGGCGGTGACGTCCTCGCCGTCCAGCAGGATCCGCGCGGAGGCGACGTCGATGCCCGAGCCCTCGTCATCGAAGACAGCCGAGATGACCGGCGAACCGCCGACCCTCGTGTCCGGCGCGGGGCTGGGGAGCACGAACGCCGGCGGCCTGGTGTCCTTCTCCACCACCGGCGTGGTCTGCGCCATCAGGCGATCCCGTATCGATATCCTCAGGTCCTTTTCGGCTTCGTATTGAGCGGCGATCTCCCGGTCTGACAGGGCGCGGTTGTACACCCGGACGTCGTCGATCTGACCCGTGAAGTGGCCGCCCAGGCCGGAGCCGTAGAAGCTGGCGCCGATGTACATCGGCGCCTCCAGGGTGCCGGTCACGAAGGGCTCACCGTACCGCCCTTTCAGGCCGCCGTTCACGTAGACCCTGATCCCGTCGCCGTCGTACGTGCCGGCCAGGTGAAACCAACTGTCCTGTTTGACGTCTCCGCCGGCGGCGCTCTTGCCGTGCTCGGGACACTCCACCAGGGAGAACCGGACCGCGTTCTGGCCGAGGCTGAGCCGGTAGTTCTGGCGCAGCGTGCTGCAGCCGTTCTTCGACAGCACGGTCTGCCCGGATATGACGGGCGTGTTCACCCAGCAGGTCACCGTGACCGCATCGGAGAGTCTCAGCATCTCCGAGTCCGGGATCTCCACGTAGTCATCCACCCCGTCGAAGCGGAGGGCGTAGCCCTGATCCAGTTCCACGTACTCGGCCCCGTGAATGGCGCCCTGGAGGCCGTGGCCAGAGGCATCGCCGGCCACGGAGCCGGCCCCCTCATCGAACATATAGTGCGCCACGAGGCCCTCCTCCGCCGCCGCGGCGCCGGCTGCGAGGGAGAGGATGATCAGCAATATCTTCGTTCCCATATTGACACTCGCATCTCCGAAAGGTCTGACTTGCGTTCCGTGATGGTATTTACAACCCTGCATCCACACGTAAGGATCGTTCGATTGTGCCGAGCAGCGCCCCATGCAGGCGCGTGACAACTCCGACGCCACAGCCATCTCAATTCGGCATTCGCCTGACGTTTCACCGGTTTGCGAACCCCGGGAGAGGGTTGCCCGAAGTGTCAGGGCGCGAACAGCGCACAGCACAAACCGTGCTGTTACAAGATGAGGAGGGAATTCCACCTTTACAAGTATCAGGTTATACCTTACACTCCGTCCGTAATAAAGACAATTGCAGACAAGGAAACCCAACGCATTTGCCGCACCGGCGAATCCAAGAAGTTGCCCGTTGACCTGGTGCGAAGAGCAATCCGCCGCTTAGAATACATCGACCTCGCCAACACGTTGAATGATCTGAGAGTTTCACCTGGTGTCCTGTCCCAAAAATACCTCACCATTCTTCCGCAGATTCATCCCGTCTCGCAGCGTTGACATCGCTCGCCGACCGTGCCAGGTCGCCTGCGCTCTGGCACCTTGCGAGCCGGGCGACTCTGCGGCCGAATTTTGGCAACTTATTTCCGGGACAGAACACTGCAACCGCCTGCACCAGTTGAAGAAGGAACGAAAGGGACAACACGCCATCGCCATCAACGAACAATGGCGCATCTGTTTTCGGTTTGTTGACGGGGACGCATACGACGTAGAATTCACGGACTATCACTGAAAGGAACATCCCATGGCCATCACAAATATACAGAAACGCGCCATCCCACCAACTCATCCTGGTGAGATGCTGCGTGAGGATTTCCTGCCGGACTACGCGCAAACAGTGACTTCCCTGGCGGAGGCATTGGGAGTATCCCGTCAAACGATAAATGAGCTTCTGCGGGAGCGGCGCGCCATCTCGCCCATCATGGCATTGAGACTTGCCCGCTTGTTTGGAAACTCTCCGGAATTTTGGATGAAGGCCCAACACAAACGAGATCTTTGGGAATCAGAGCAGCGACATCAAGGCGAGCTGGCGGACATCGAACCGCTCGCTATTCCGTAGACACCTTCCCCTGCCCAAACCCCTTCCCTGCCCCCGAACCGCGTAGCGGTTGGGCGAAGGGGTTCTTGCCCAGAAGCCGGGGCACGGTGTTAGAGGGTGTGTGGCCAGATGTGAGTTTGGTTGGTTGCTCAAGCGCGCAACGACCGCGCCACGGCTTCGGGATTTTCCGATGCAATCTTCAGTAGAGCCCGAGCGGGACCCTCCGGACGGCGGCGTCCCTGCTCCCAATTCTGCAACGTAGAGACGCTGACGCCAATCATCAGGGCAAATTCAGATTGCGATCTATCCAGCTTTTTCCGGATCATTCGAATATCGGCGGGATCCATCTGGATCGTGCGTCCTGGTTTCAGCTTGCCGCGCTTGATCGCTCCGGCCTGCTTGACGCTGGTTGCAAGTTGGTCAAAGTCGCGCTCATTCATGCCAGATACTCCTTTACGAGTTCACGAAGCAACTTACATTGCCGAGGGGTGAGATCGTCCTGGCGGCCCTTGCGAAACACCCACAGCATGTAAAGGACCTCGGCCGGCTTTTCCCAATAGTAGATCACACGAATACCGCCACGTTTGCCAGCATGCGGCGATTTCCATCTCAGTTTTCGCAATCCACCCGTACGCCTAATTACGTCCCCTGATTCTGGCCGGAATAGGAGCGCCAGCTGCATTGCCCGGTAGTCCTCATCCGATAGTAGGGTCGAGATCTCTTTTGTGAAGATGGGTGTTTCGACGAAGGTCATACACCAATTATACGCCAATGACGCATAGTGCGCAACGTCTTTGCTTTGGCCACATGGCCTCTAACTTTTCGCCGTGCCCGAACCTCGAAGCGGTTGCGCGAAGGGCGCATGCCCTAAGCCGGCCACGGGCGGCTAACGCGCCCGTGGCCGAGAAGAACGACGGTTCAACAATCTTCAACGAGGTTTGCCGTCGAGCCTTCGTCCCATGTACCTGGATCGGGAGCTTTCCAGGCTAGCTCGACATCAATTGAGAATTCAACCATAGGAAACCCTTCCGCGTAGAGCTTATAGAAGAGTTGGTACTTTCCGTTGTCGCTCACGATGGCCGCTCTGGGCGTGTCCCTTGCACTGTGAAGAAATAACCCAGGTAGGTCTGCGTGGACCGAGAAAAGGTCAATTGCAGAGTGATCCATGGGGAGTATCGTCCTGCTGTACCCTCCCTGTCCTGTCCATTTGATGTGAGCTCGGTCCGGTGAATCCGTGCGGCCGTTTGGACCCTCGATATAATCGAGAATACAAATGGCATTTACTGCCGCTTCATCAGGCCGCATGTTTCTGACCCAGACTTGGTAGACTCTCACATTATAGGTGCCTGTGTGATCCCTATAGTAGAATGGATTGGTAAATTCGTGCTCTTCGATTACGAGATTTCTGGAGTAGGTCGGCTCCCACTTTCTCGCTTTCACTGTCGCGCGGAGCTTCGCAAGTAGCTCTTCCTCGTCCCTGAATGTATCCAGGTTGCTTAAGACATACTTGACAAACCCATCGAGTTGGCAACCCACCTGTTGAAACGCGATCATCTCTGGAAATCCCAAATGGTGGGCAAGTGCGAGCTCTTGATGTGTAAACAGCGAACAAGAAAGCTCGTTTGGCGAGCTCTGACGACGAAGAAAATCCACGAAAAGATAGTAATCTGAAGAGCGGAGTTCCTGAGTGATCTTCATGATGTCGTCGAGACTCTGAATATTGAAAGCCAGGTATGACTGGAGACCGAATTCATCAAGAAGTAGAGTAGCTATCTTGTCAGCGGTCTCTCTCTCATCCCGATGACGTTGGCCACAGCTAATGAATACTTTTCAAGGCATAAATAACTCCAGCTATTTGGGCATGGCGGCTAACGTTCCGCCGGTTTGCGAACCTGCCGCAGGCAGGTTTTCTGCGACGGCCGGATGGCCGGAGCCGCAGCCCGTCGTGTTATGTGCAGTTGCAATCCCGGTTATCGCCGGCCTTGCCACGGATGGCAAAGTCGGAAATGGGCTGATACCACAGAACCTCAATCAGGCCTTCTTCCTGCGAAATGCCAAAGCCGTTTCGTAGTGCTTGGTAATCGATCCTCCGTAGCTCCTGCCTATCAGGTCAGCGATACCGTCAAATAGGAGCGCGCGATTGTACTCGGGCAGCGCGATGTGGTCAGAGTAGGTTCCAAGGAGTTTGATGTACTCTTCCGCAGAGTAGTTTGCTGTCCACGGGTACACTCGGTGGATAGGATCGGCAAAAGCGCTGGTTCCTGGTTCTGGGGCATCGGAAGTGGCCGGAGTACTGGGATCCTGAGGGGAATCTGAGACTACATAGTGCTTGGCATAAACTTCCTGGACTTCCGCAAAGAAACCTTCGTCTCTTCTTACGTGTTGGTTGGAGAAGATGGCCAACGATCCCCTGGCCTTCAGGGTGTCACGGGCTCGAATGAATCTGACTCTCCGACTCACCCAGCGGAACGCCGTTGCGGAGATCACAAGGTCAAACTTGCTAGCCGAGTCCCAATCTTCAAAAGAACACAGCACGAAGCGAACGTGCTTATAACCGCTAAGTCGCGCCCTCGAAACCTCTATCAAATCCTGGCCAATATCCAAGCAGGTCATTTCGCAACCGAGGGTCGCAAATAATCTCGAAGCCTGTCCGGTTCCACACCCGACTTCCAGGACTCTTCCGGATCTATCCATTCCGGACAGATCCAAGACATCTGTGACAAGTTCATCAGGGTATCCAGGCCTCACTTCGTCATAGAGCGAAGCAACGGTATCGAAAGTAGTTTTGAGATCAGGACGGGACATTAGAATTCCTAAGATTTGCGCGTAGGTGGCGCAGAGAGGCGTCGCTACGAGACCGCCATTGCCAATAACGTTCTCGCCACTTGCGAACCTGCCCGGCCTTTTCCGGCGGGTTGCCGTCAGGCCAAGGAGCCCTTCGACAAGCTCAGGATAAACTCCGCGACGCTGCGCAAGTGGATGTGTTATGCGTCTGCAGAGGTTTTCGCAGATCAAGCGGCCAAACGGGCACCCTGTATGGGTTTTTCCGATTATTGACTTTCGGTCTCATTCCCCCGAGCGAGCCAGATGCTGGAGCGTCAACGAAACTGTCGCAGCCCACGACAGGACTTTGAACTCCCCGGTCCTTAGAGCATCCTCCAGCTCTTCGCGAGCAAGATGCAGAAGCTCCTGGTCCTCGATGTCATCACTCGAAGGTTCTGCTACCAGTACAGCATCGCGGGCCAGGAATAGATACCGAACGCCAACGCCGCGATTGGGATCGACTTTGTAGCTGCCGAGGTCAATCCACTCGGTCGATTGAAATCCGGTCTCCTCCAGCAGTTCACGCTTGGCGGCGTCCAGAGGATCTTCCCCAGGTTCGATCATTCCTCCTACTGGAGCCAGGGATGTTCCCTCCACTGCATACTTCGTCTGTCGAAAACAAAGGAACTTGCCGTCGCAAGTGGTGGCGAGGACAATCGCAGCGTCAGGCCCAACAATCCATGGCCAGTCAGAGATAACCTGCCCATCCGGCCATTCCACTGTATGACTCTCAACGGTCAGGTACGGACCCCGATTGATGATAGTGCGACGGGAGAGGGTCTTGAACGGTCGCAGCTCGATACATTCTGGTCCCATCTGTCCTCCGACGTTTACGTCCTGTTTAGGGATTTTTCATCACGACGCCCGGTTGCCGTTTTTATCGCAATGGGGCTAACTCTTTGAACAGGAAAAGCTCCCCCAGGTCGTCCTCAAACGGGAAACCCGCCAGAAACCCGCACTCGGCAAACCCCATGTGTCTATGCCACGTCTGCGGCTCGTATTCATCTACGACGCACGAACTCAACAGGATCCTGTGGCCTCGGCGCCGCAGATCATCTTCTACGAACGCCAACATAGCCTTCCCAACACCCTTTCGCTGGTGCTCACGCAATACGTTAATCAGGCTGATGAACGCGGTGCCGCCGTCATGTCCCGGCCACAGAAAGCACAGGTGAAGCATTCCCACGAGTTTACCCTGCAATTCCGCGACGATCACTTCGTTTATGCCCGAGATCTGCTCAGCAAATCGATTCGAGTCCAATGTGGCAGTCTTTACGCACCACTCGACGTCTGCCTTGCCAGCAAGTCTCACCCGTATGTCTGCCATGGTTCACCGTATACCGCAGGACAATCAACGCTTTCGCTCAACGGCCCGGCTGTTCCTGAACCGCGCAGCTGTTTTCTGCTCCGTCAAACGCAGCGGGACTTACGTCGCACGACGTAAGCCCCTTTCGTTTTACCTCCTCGATGAGGTCCAACCCAAGTTACCTTCATCGGCCCTCCCCTTCCGGCACGCCATCGCCCGGAAGGACGAGGAGAAGGGCAGTGTCGACCTGCTCCCGTTTCGGTCTATAGCAGATGGTCCAGAATGAGATTGGTTGATTCAACGATGCGTTGATCGCGAGGCCGTAGATCCGGCTCGAACGCCGTGCCCGTCAGATGTTGCAGACCCTGAATGTAGCGGACAGCGATTTCTCCCGCCTGCTCGTCCGTGAACTGCTGGTCCTTCTCCGTAACCATCCCTCGCGCGAATTCTTTCGAAAACGAAACCGGTTTGCCATTCCGCGTCAGCGGCTGTCCGCCGTCGTCCATTCGCCAGAAGCGGCTCGAGTCCATCGTGTACAATTCGTCTGCCGCCACGATCCGATCTTCTGTGTTGACCCCGTGTTCCGTTTTCGTGTCCACGAGGATCATTCCGCGCTCGGCGAGATACTGGGAGACCATCCCGAAAGCCATGATGGATGCGTTGCGGAGCTCGTTGTATTGGCCGGGCGTGCAGACATTGTTGTCAAAGAGATACTGCGGATCGATCGTACGGTCCACCTTGTCCTTGGTGCTCGGCGTATCCATTAGGTATGGCAGCACGCCATTGGCGGACAACTGGTCCACATCGATCTGATGGCCCGCATAGTCGAGCGTCGTCTCACCCGCCTCTCTGGCTTGCAGCCAGTGCTGATAGAGGGACGTCGAGGTGCTGCTCTCGGCGTTATACATCCGAAGGACGTTTTCCACCATGATCAGCTTCAAATTCTCTGCCGGAATCACCGTCGAACTGGCCTTAAGACCAGGCACCTTGAACTGAGAACTGCCCAATACGTGTTCCACCAGACGCAGCATGTGGTCATGATTGATCGCCAGCACCTGATCTTTGAACGGGATGGCTCCGCGATTCACATCGTGCGTCGATATCCGGTTGTTCCGGAACATCAGCCGGATCGGCTGGCCTTCGCTGGTCGCGAGGCTCTCGCCAAACACCGAGTCCGATACCTTCCCCTCCAGGATGGTGCAACCATCGAGACGCGGAAGATCACCATCGGCGATAATCTGCTTGATCGGACGCCCCTCATTGACGCGTGCACCGTTCTCGGCCACTAATACTCTGATCTGGGTATCATTTAGCATGGGTACAGTCCTGTTCAGGTGAAGGCCTCTCGGGGGAGACGCTCAAGGGAACAGCGATCGTCGTAGAGGCTGGCTTTAGGAAGCGGATCGTCGTCAGGCCAAAGCCGGCGGGATGCCATGCGGGGGGAGTATTTGGGCGTCGCAATAACCAGTCGGCTTGTTACAATATTTAAGATACATGGTGTGTCCGCTCAGAGCAAGAAAAACCGGCTCGGAGGTGGATTGGGCGAGGTAAGTCCGAGCTTTCGGGTCTTGTGCACAATCAGCGGGGGTTGGGTGGCTGGGTATCCTCCGCCGCTTGCGTGTGACGTTCTGGGCATCCACGAACCTGCCGACCCATCGCGAATGCGGTCAATGGCCCATTACTATTGCAGACCAATGACGCAGGAGGCAGGTTTCGGCGGAGGCCGCATAGCCCGAGCCGTGGGTCCTCGCGTTGAGTGCTGTCGTGGTCTGGAATGGGTGGAATTCCTTACAGGACAGCAAGGCCGCTGCGCGCGGCCGAGGCTACTTGGACCTTGACAAGCCACACGTTTCTAGTTATAACTGGAAACAGTGCGTTGCAGGACGCCTCCTGTCCGCGGCAAGGGCTTAGCTCACCTGCACCTTCCAAAGAGACACTCATCACGGTTGCCTCTTTTCTACCCGATCAGAAGCGGACATCGGGATTTCTTAAAAGGAGGCTACCATGCCGCAGCTACTTCCGTCCGACCCATCGCTGGATCACCTCAGAGGACAGGCGAAAGAACTACAGAGGGCCTGTCATTCTGGCCAGCCTGATGCACTTGACCGTGTCTGTTCTTCACATCCCGCATATCTGAATTCCGAGCAGTCAGATCAGCAACTGAGAAGTCTCTCGCTTCGGGACGCACAGTTGGTTATAGCCCGTGAGTACTTCTTCGACGACTGGTCCCGCATGAAGGAATACATCGATTGGGATTTACCGGTCCGCAGGCAGGAGATCGCGACAATTGCGTCACGGCTCCGTGAAAAACCAACCCGTGCAAAGCAGAGCGTAATGCAGTTCAGGCGAAACGGCACGACTTGGTCCAAGGCACCGATCCACTTTGCCAATAACAGCATCCCCATGTTGGAGCTATTACTAAAGCATGGTGCCGAACTGGACCCAACAGGGCATTCTGTCTTAGGGCCTGACAGCAGCCCTGAGTTTATTGACTATGCTCTCAGCAAAGGCGTGGATCTTGAGAATGAATACTACAATGGGAACGTGCTGGGACTTGCGGTCTACTTCGGGAATGCTGATACAGTTCGCCACTATCTCCTTCGGGGCGGAAATATGACCTCCAGAAACCAGGACGACGGGGCGGGGATGGCACTTCTCCATAACGCTGCATTCTGCTATTATCAAGAGGAGCGCTGGGAATCATACACTGAAATCGTCCGTCATCTTATTGAAGCTGGCGCAGACGTGAACGCCAGAACAAACGTGGATGAACCCTCTGAGGCTGGACGCCACATGATTGTCCAGGGCGAGGTCCCACTGCACTTCGCAGCCGCCTACGGTCAAGCAGAGATGATCGAGGTACTGCTCCAGGCAGGTGCAAACAAAGAAGCGAAAACTGCCCAGGGAGAGACGCCGCTGGACTATGCAATAAGGGAGGGACGTCCGGAGTCAATTCTTGGACTCCTTAAGTGAGCCCCAAGCACTATAGGTAAAACATCATCGGATGTGTTTACGGGCGGCTCCAGGTCGGGGCCGCCATTCGAGTTTTGGGTCTGGACGCGATTGCACGTAACGATTATGATTCAAGAACCTGCCGGTGCTATTTCGGCAGGTTGTGAGTGGTTGGGTTCAGGTAGAGTGAGTGAATCTGGTGTTAAATGCTGGTGGCCCCTATCACGGCGAAGCCTCAAAGGGCATCCATAGCGGGTACAACGTCACCTATCGCCTTTCTGTTTATGTACGTCGCTCAATCCAACAGCGAGAAGACTTCATCAAGGGATCGCAAAGTCGGCCTGTAGCTGTTTGAAGATGTTTCAGTGGCTCGTAGCAACAACGCTGCGTCGAGTCCCGCCGCCCGCGCACCCAAGATATCCGATTCGTAATTGTCACCGATGTGCAGCACCCGATCTCGATTGACGGCGACCCGCTCAACCGCGTCATCGAAGATCGCAGCCGCAGGTTTGGCGTACCCTTGCCGCAGGGAGTACACGAGAGTATTGAAGTACTGGATGAGGTTCAGATGGTCGAGTGTCAGCTCGAGTGTTGGCGGCCAGTTTGATACTACGGCGAGCTTCATTCCGTTCGCCCGGAGCGTGGTAAGTACGGACGCAACCTCTGGATATGGCGCCCAGATGTGGTAGAGCCAGACGTTCCACATGATCCGGACCGCGGCCTCAGTGTCACCCCTAAAGCCAGCGGCAGTGAGCGTCTGTCGATATATCCCCGACCACTCCGCTTGATGGACCGCTAACGACTCTGGTTCGGCCGAAGGCGCTCGCCTTTCCCCAAGTACGTCCTCGAACGCTGCCGACAATGCATCTGCGGATGGTCCGCCAAATCCCGATAGAGCATTAGCCCAACCAACCTCGCTTGGCTCGACGTACTCCAGCAGAGTGTGTCCTGCATCGAAGAATAGAGCGTCATATCGCGCGTTCACTATCTCTTGGCAGCCAGGCTTCAGGGCGTGTGCCAAAGGGTCTCTGCGCGTCGCGTACTGCAGAAAATTCGCTGTCATATTAACTCATTGAGCTTCCTTGTTTGGGCGACGGAGACAAGCAGGAATTTGGCAAGGCCATCAATTCTGCTGATACGCAACCAGGCGTTGTTTCGCCGCTTCCATAAACTGCCCCACCCGCCAGACGGCCTCGCCGATCTGGGTGAAGGTGTAGATGCCATTCTCACGTCGCATCAGGGCATGTCGTCCTTCCATCACCATCTGTCGCCGTGTTGTCGAGTAATCTCCACACGCACTCGCGACAATCTTCGTCAGTTCCTCCTCTCTGTATTGCCTTATCTCCGGGAGGGCTCGGACTGCACCAATGGGATCAATGTGTTTCTTCGGCTGTGAATCTCCACGGATACGTCGGATGCGCTGCTCCTCAAGCTCCGTTCGCTGTCGTGGTCCGGTTCCCTCGTAGAGGACTCTTGCTGCTATCCTGATGGTCTGGGAATCCCCGGTTTCAGTAATTTTCCGCAGACACACGTTCCGTTCAGCCTTTGAGGCCACTTTGCCGTAGGCTTTGATCGCGGCTTCTCGAACCGCCGAGTCTTCGTCCGTTTCCAAGCGGTGGAGAATCTCGTCCTTGGCGGACGTGACCTCCAACTGCCCCAAAGCATTCAGGACCGCTGTTCTGACCCGGGCATCCGGGTCATTCACGTGAGTGATTATATCTGGAATCGCGTCTTCGCCCACTATGGATGCCAGCGCCCCGGCGGCACCGGCTCGAGGTCCAGGCCCACCGGACTCCAACCGTTGATGTAGCAACGGCACAATGACCGAAAGGCGAAACCGAATGCACACGCCTCTGGCCTTACTCGCGATCTCCGGGTCGCGGGAATCCATTAGATCGAGAAGAACGGGGTGCAATCTTTCCGGCAGGACCATGGCCTCCCCGAAAACAGACTGCGCCGGATGATACGGGACGAGACTCATCTCCCTGAGCAGGCGACCCACTCGATCGCTGTTACCGGACCTGACTTCATCGATCAGCGCATCGCTCAACGGTTCCACCAGATGGGCAATCGCCTTTCTGACCCCGCACTCGACCAAATCATCCTCATCAAGCTGCCACAGTGCCTCCCACAATACCGGGAAGGCCTCATCAGGATATCCGAGGAGCACCCGTGTGAGTTCCCAGATCACGTGATGACCTCCCCCGCTTGCTGGATTCGAATCCTTCACCGCCTGAATGAGACGAACCAGGACAAGGACTTTCCTGTCGGTGGCTGCCGACGACGCGATCAGAGTATCGAGGAAGAGATTTGCGCCGCGAAGTCCATACCAGGGCCGCACGATCCAGTACTCAGCCATCCTGGTAGCGCGATCGATCAGCATCTCATCGTCCGACAGGGTGCACGACGCCATCACGGGCATCGCCGCGTGCATCGAGAGCCTGGCCACGCCCGCGAGGTGGACCAGGTGTTGGTTCGAGTCGGCCACCCGCAGAAGATCGACCAGGCTTGGGGGATGGGTTTCGAGCACTTGCCGCAGCCGGACCATCGGTTCACTGTGCTCATTGACCCTTTCGATACCGTCCACGGCGTCAGATTCAGCCTTCAAGCCTTCCAACAGCTCGATCTCCATGCGGAATCGCCGTTCCAGTCCTGGTTGTTTTTCCATCGTGTTCTCCACGGGCGTCTCAACGATGTCTTTCAACGCGTTCCGCGCCCGGTGCATGCGGCTCATTACCGTCCCAATCGGAACTCCAATCTCGTCGGCCATCTCTTGATATGAAAGGCCAACCCGATAGTGTAGATCGAGAGCGCGTCGATGTGCAGCGCTCAGCAGATCCATTCCCAACATCATACGGTCCTCCTGAACCTCCTCTGCCTCAGGAACAGGTGGATCGAAGGGAAGCGGCACAGTTTCCATTTTCGGTGCACGATACCAGGACCGGCAGAGATTGAGTGCAATACATCGTAGCCACGACCCAAATGACTCAGGGGTGTGCAGCTGATAGAGCTTCAAATACGCCTCAACAAACGTCTCGAGAACGAGGTCCTCAGTGTCATCCGGATCCTTTGCAAACCTGCGACAGATGAATCGCACCTCACTTTCGTGCGCTCTCATAAGGGCCGTGAAGGCTTCGTGGTCCCCGGTTTTTGCATGTGCAATGAGTTCAATCGTTGACATTCTGCCCTATAGACCCAAAATCAGAGCGATTATTCCATTAGAACTGATTTTTTTTCAAATTCTACTGCGATAATTCCGACTTCAAGTGTTGTATGCTTCTGTGCGTTATTTTTCGGGGTGGTGTTCTCGGGTTTTCGTTTTTGATACCAGATTTGCATAACGTCTCGCGCATCCCCGAAGCCGCGAAGCGGTTTGGGGGATGTGGGGTTGGGAGGTGTCTGGGGATGCACTGTCAGGTGATGCTGGCGCGCTCCTCTAAGTCCAGGAGAATTAGGTGCGGTAACAGAGCGGGCGCATTCAGTGTCCTGGTGTTCGCCTTGTTTTCAGTCACACATCCTCAGTTCCATAAGGCGCTCGCTGAGCGAGTTTCCGCCATTCCTCCAACTGATCGACTAATCCTGGCGTGCTCTGATCTCCATAGGTAAGCTGGTTCAAGAACGCTGCAACATCGGACATTTTGCCACCAATCAGATTAGCTGTGCCTGGACCACCCAACGATCCTTCTAATTCGTCATGGTAAATATGTAGCAAAGTATCAATTAGGATCATCTTTTGCTGATATGATTGAGCTTCTGTAAACCCTTCAAGAAACTCACGAAACTGCACTTCAAGCCTGTAAGATCCGAGACGTTTCTTACGATAGGTACTGTGATACTCAGGCCAAGATAATTGCCACTCACAAGTGTGACATTGGAGTATTTCGATTGGATCCTTTCGGCGGCGAGGCTTCAGGTCGCGATGGATGATACTTCCGCAAATGGGACACGTGACTTCACCACGCATCGCCCCTGTCGCTACAAGGCAACTCTCGACTCTCGCAAACAAGGCAACACCAACATCATCTGCGAGTTCCTCGTCTCCTATCCCTTTTGCATCCTTCGCATATAATTGAGCGATACGATGACGCGATACACGAGGTGCCCATTGAGGTAAAACCGAGGATTGTGTTCATGTGTCTTTCTTCCATTTTTGCCCGCTATATGGAGCTCTGGGGGAAATTGGGTTCCTTCTTTGCGCCAGTGTCACCTAACGGTTCAGCATTTCAGACGCTTGCTGTCCCGAAGGGTTGGCGCGACGGTTGCCCTTCGCGTCTTCCAACAAGCAACCGGCGTGACAGAGGCAAGGTTGCCGAAGGGAGCGAGCGCGACCGGAGCGCAAGGCCGCGTGTTACACGCTTGCGGCGCGCCCCTTCCACGGCGAAGCCCTCAACGGGGCTCAAATAACGTGGACACCATAAACAGATGGCTTCCTGCTTTTTCGTATTGTTTCTAATGAAAACCAGGTGCCCGTCAATAACACCCAGGAGAGAAACAGGGTCTGAACTTCGCCCGTTAGATGGGGTTCGCCTTGATGAGTCGGAAAAGGTCACCTTTACTGGGACGTTCGGATGTCAAAATCAGCATCAACTTTGCCAGCAGGTCAGCCCGGTCGAAACGTTTGAATTCCGGGTACAGCCCGATACGCCAATGGAGATAAGCTTCAAGCTCGTTCACATCAGGGAAGATCTGTTTGGCCGCAAGGAATTCTGCTTGCAGGGCACGACGATGTGCGTAGGCATGCGAGCGTGAGGCCAGCTTATGTTGTATTTCCACCTGCTCGTGCAGTACGAATAAGTGCGCGTACTGCTCATCGAATTCGATTAGATCCGCTGGGATGTAAATCGTTCCTGTTTCGTCGTAGAAAACGAGATCGGGTGTATCGCCTCTATGGCGAAACACCGTATAGGAGAGGGCAAGGTCTGCCACGACTGCCTGCTCGGTGCGAATGACGTTTTGCTTAATCGCGTCGAGCAACTCAGTAGCTTCCGGGTGTGGCAATCGGAGCATACGTAATGTCTCTTCGGTGGGATGTGTTCTGAGTTTTTGCTCTTGTGCACGATTTGCATGGGTGGCCTGATTAGGGCGATCCGTGACAGCCGCTTTCGCGTAACGTTCCCGCCACTTGCGAAACGCCGAGCGAAACGAGGTGGTTGCCGTCAGGCCAACGAGCGCAAGTGGACGTGTTAGCGGCCTGTCCGGTCGCCGGCAGGCTTAACCTTGATTCGTCAGTGCGCCGTGAAAAGGCGCGGATCTTCAGTGGGTGAAAGTCCCAACCCGACAAGGGTTGCTTCAGTCGGTAGCAATCGGAGCAGGGACGTAGGTAACGAAATCTCTGAAGCCTCCGGTGTAGAGGGTCGCAAGGCGACTCGGCGAGTATGCGGGCCGAAACGTGAGTGAACGCTGAGCAGGCCTCGAAAAAGGTAATGCGGGAGCCGACCCGTCTGACGATCGGGGAAGGCCGCCGTCGCTGGAAAAAGACAGCAACGCGAGCATCCAGCGGTCCCGCCGGGGTAATGGCGGAGGCACGTATACAAGGAGATCCGACGCAACACCTGCCTGCGCCGAGTCCTGCTCGGCAGGCAGGCGGGAAGCCCCAGCGGTGGTGCAGGGACACCAACCGGACGCCCGTGAGGGACAGGCCGGGCCGCATGGGGTGGCGGACAGGCTCGTAGTACCCGTGAAGCCGGGTAACGCCGGTGGAGGGAAGGGGCCTGACTTCGGATGCGCTTGTGAAGGGGACAACGGTCGGGAGAGTGGCGCAAGCCTATAACCTCCTCCAAAAGTAGACGAGGCGACTCCAGAACAAGCTTGGGTTTCAGGTGAAGCTGTCCGGGCAGCGCGGTCAGCGTGTGCCTGAAGGCGACGTCCGTCGGAGAGCCGGATGCGGGAAAACCGCACGTCCGGTTCGACGAGCGGGATGTGGAAACGGGGCACGGAGGGGCTATTGAGGCACCGCCAGACGAAAGGGGCGGAAACGGATAGGCCACTCCTAAACTACCGCGCCACATCCCGACTCTACTTATTCCGGGACGTTAAATCGAATATACGCAAGTTGATAAAGGCGATTAAACATCTGATTTCCAGGATGCTTCAGGTCACGGGACGTGGACGAAAAAAATGTGCTTCCGGACGACATTTTCGGCCCGGTGAGGAAATAACTGCAGGGTCACCGCGTTGCCACACACGCCGCTTTGCACGGATACATTTTGTGCCTTTTGTGCTTTCTGTGGCCGATTTTTCGGTTTTTTTCAAATTGAGGTTAAATCCCTATACACCGATCTCATCGTGTAGAATCTGATCAACGATGCAGCCAAGTTGCTGCACTTTCGCAAATTCGGCAGAGAGTTTCTCAATCAGGTCATCGTCGCCGAAGCGAACGTCTCGACTGAAGACCTTCATCGTACTGTTCGACACCTTGTATCCCTTCCATGTCTCAATCATACCGCGTGCTTCTTTCACAAAAGGCCGGCTGAAAGCAGCGCGCTTCAATCGAGTTCCCGGGAATGTGTCTTGATGAAGCACGTGCATGACAAGACGTGTCTTCTTCTGTTGCATTTCACGGTCAGTAATCCAGGTCTCGAAATGGATACCCATTCCGTCTTGATTGAACCATAGGTCCCTGAACAGTTGAAGCCCTGATCCTCCACTTTTGGGAAACGTGTCGAGTCGCGTTTCCCACCCATCCGAAAACCAGTCTGCCGTACGCAAATTACCGTCCAGCCTCTCCATCAAGGACGAATAGTCACTCTCCATCGGCCTCTCCTCTGCTTTCTGAGGGGTGATCCATCACTGCAGGCAAGACATGCCTCGTTAGGATGCGGAAGACCTGGTTGGCGACTGCGGATCCGTAATTTCCACCTGTGAAGACAATCACCATCTCAACATCGGGAATCACGAACAGGAACTGACCGCCATTTCCTTCGGCAACGAAGGTCTTGACAGGACGTCCGGCAACACTGAAGCGATCCAGCCACCAGCCAAACCCATATCGTTCGTTTCCAAACTGAGGGTTGACTGAATCTTCGATCCATTCCGCAGGCAGTACCTCAACTCCGTTCCACACCCCACGGTCCAGGTACAGTTGACCGATCTTGGCCAAATCACGGGGTCTGAGACGAAGTCCTGCATGTGTTTGCGGCAATCCTGTCTTTGTCCGCCACCAATCGCTCTGACGGATGCCCAGAGGTCCAAAGAGATATTCGTTGGCGAAAGCATCTGTGTGCAGGCCGGAAACCCTCTTGATAACCCCCGCAAGGAGAATTGCACATCCGCTATTGTAGTTGAATCGTGTTCCGGGTTCGTCAGACATGTCAGCTGACAGCACATATCCGATGAAGTCGTAACTGTTCTCCATCTGAGCTTCCGAGTTTGGAGAGCCAGGCTCAGATTTATGCGCTCCCGATTGGTCCCACCTGAACCCGGAAGTCATCGTCAGCAGATGTCTCAAAGTGATCTGTTTTTTCTCTTCGGTTATGTGCGCGGAGTAATCCGGGAAGAATTGATGCATTGGCACATCAACAGAATCGATAAAGCCCTTGTCAATGGCTATTCCAACGAGCGCGGACGTTACACTCTTTGAAACAGAGCGTGTGTCATGTAGCCGGTCCTTGTCGAATACGACCTGCCCCCTCCACCCATCGGTGCCCGCAAAGTACTCCTCCAGTACGAGAATGCCTCGCCGAGCAATCAGAAAGCTGTGGAGATTCTTGTACTCCCCATCCCGGATCCTGGCCAGACACTCCGCTATCGCATCCGCATCCAGACCTTGCCCGGCCAGAGTACCAGTCCTCCAACCATCGGATGCATCAGCATGACCTGTGCTGCACAGCGTGAGGAACATTGACAAGAACAGTCGTATCACCGATCTGCCTCCTGTCCTTTCATGACTGCGGGTTGCGACCGCCTGGCCACTAACGTTGAGCATTGCAGAAGCGGCCGCGCAACAGTCTAATGTATGAGGGTAAGCTGAGCAACTTCGAGCGAAGCTCAGTAGGTCTGGAGGGAGCGGATGCTGGACGATTCAAAGTAAACATGCCATTACAAACGCAGACCATCCCTACGCTACTGATCAACGCGGGCTTTGAATCCGTCGAATGGACCCATGGAGAGGCCTGGGTTGTGACGGGAAAGAAGCCATAGCATATCCTCCCGGAACTACATTGATCTAACCCGGAAACTCAGTCCTCAACAGCGGTTGAACACGATACTTCCATTGGCTCTCAATCAAGGAATGGTCTGGTGATTTTGCGGCTGCTTCCAGGATATTCGTAGCTGCCCGACTGGCCAAGAGGGCAGGTATGTACTCTTCCAAATCCATGCTGAGTGAACGAACTTCACGATACCCCTTCAATAACGCATCAGACCTCTCCTGGAAACCAGGACGACCGTAAGGGCCGGCGAGGACCACAGCGACGTCATACAAGTAGTAGCCGAATCCGCAGTCGCCGAAATCAATCGCGATGGCGTGACCCGGTCGAAAGAGGACATTTCCGAAACTGAGGTCTGCGTGAATGAGGCCGAACATCTCTGTGTCGCAGCCCATCTGTTGTTCCGCTTCTGTCAGCCGACCATAGACCGTTTCCAGATCGCGTCGAACAGGAGCCGGTCCGATCTCATCTAAAGGAAACTTCGAACGGGAACCAAAAAGACCCTCAGCGTCATACGTGGGGCGATCAAAACCCGTGGGTGGCGACCACGCTTCAGAGTGATTGTGCAACTCACCCGCAACGCGGCCAAGCAATTCGAAGTG
The DNA here is from genome assembly GCA_965203805.1 of Candidatus Latescibacterota bacterium. Classification (GTDB taxonomy): domain Bacteria; phylum Latescibacterota; class UBA2968; order UBA2968; genus JAAXHE01. The sequence goes on from OZ241917.1 coordinate 1,651,063, forward strand.
CCGAGGCGATCGATGGTCCTGATCCAGGATACGTCCGTTGAGCCAGGAAGTGACGGATACCGGAAATGGTCCGGGTACGCCTGGAACATCTGCCACGATAACTCTTTTGCCGTCAGGCGATCTATAGGGCTGTGGAACGGAGAGCGTGGCAGAGAGCCTCCAGCCAATCCAATTCCGATTCAATGATCCGGGGCGCCTTCCTGTCACGGTGAATCCGCACTCGATACTCGCCTGAATCGCAGGTCCACTTCGACTTGCGACAACGGCATTTTCCCAAACCCAGTTCGCGGAGCGCGGCCTCTGCCACCTTGCGTAACCGACGGATTCGCCCCTGGTGAGTTAGCTCGTCGAAGCTCCGTTTGGCCATTCCGACCTCCACAAAAGCACCGTCACCATCGGTGGAGTACCGCCTCTCTCTTGTGCCGCAGGACCCAGTGTTCTGTCCCGGAAATAAGTCGCCTGAATTCGACCGTCGAGTCGCCCGGCTCTATGGGCGGGTTGCCGTCAGGCCAAGGAGCCCTTCGACAAGCTCAGGATAAACTCCGCGACGCAGTGCGAGTGGACGTGTTAAATGCTGGCAGCGGCCCTCTCTTCGCGAAGCACTATTGGGGCGGAGTTAACAGCCCGTTGGAAAAGTCCATCCGGGCTACGTCCGGCCCTTGTGGCCGAAATACGGCGTTGCGCTCCCTCCCCGAATCCAGGGATTCGCGTCGGTCGCGCGCCTTGTCTTCGGCCACAATGACTCGGCCTCGCCTGCAGAGCGACTTTTTCAACGGACTGTTAATGCGCACACCAGAACCCCGGTTTGTGTCATGTGAATCCTATGTCGGCCTCTTAGCGTTCGTCAGGACGTTGTGGAGAGCATCCTTCCTCTGTCGCTGCCTGAATGCAACCGAGATTATCGTAGACCCACCAGGCGCATTCGAATGTCTCCTCAGCGTCGTCCCGCGGACCATACTCTTGGAAGTGATCGACCAGCGTTAACAAGAAGAACGGAATTCCCAATGAAAAGGCCGTTTCCTCTTCTGACCTGATTTCGGTGGCGCTGCCGTAGCCTTCAAGAAGGCGAGGAAGGTGGCGGAGCCATGGACGTGTTCGCCCGGTGCTGCAGTCCCGAGCAACCAGGTTGGCCGCGAAATTCGCAAGATCGCAGATGCGTGGCCCGACACTGATATGGTCACAGTCAACAAAACCGCTAACTTGACCGTTATGGAGTAGCGTATTGCCTAAGTGGCAATCCCAAAGCACGGGCTGCTGGACAAGTCGAGGCGAAACGTCAGCGATTGGGTCTTCCAGACCCGAAAGAATGACTTCAAGTCGTTCACGGCTCCTGCCGGTCATCCGCTCACGCATCCGCGGGACTTTAACCTCAAACAGCCGCGAATAGAGTTCGGTCTCCCAAGTATCAATCTGGCCATCATACATCGCAAGGACCTGATGCAGGTTGGCGTAAGCTCGGCCAACGTTGTAGTAGATCGGCCCCGCGTCATCAGCGTACAGGTCCGTACTTTCGCGCTCTATGCGAGGCAAAAGGATGAATGCATTTGATCCGTCGGATGCATGAAATCCACCACTCCGAGTTGTAAGCAGGTAAGCGACCCGAACACCGGAGCGATGCAGATACTGGGTCACACGGTGCTGTAACCCAAGCGGTGAGAATGTGTCGTCCAGGCCACCAACGTCCTTTAGAACGTAGCGTTCGCCAGTGCTTGCAGTGACATGGTGAATGTGGGGAAATTGTGGATCGGTTTCTATGGTTTCGGCGTTGACAGGCCAGTCTTCCAGCAGATCACGAATCCTGGCGGTTGGTTTTTCCCGGGTTGTCATGGCTATAGACTTCGCGAAGCTCGCGACGAAGTTGTGTATTCTGGTTTCGTGCGCGACTGGGTTGGGCGGGGGCCCCGCTGCTTGCATTTAACGTGCTTGATGTGCGAAGCCGCCGCAGGCGGTTTGGGCGAACGAACCCAGCATTTGCCGCGGCCGATCTTCGGTTGCTCGGCAAGGCAACAATCCGGCGCGATCAGCGCGATTATGGCCAATGCCAGAAGAGAAATTCGTTGGGTTGACGGAACTCTCATGTTCGGGACTTCCATTTGTTTTTTGTGAATTCGTCCAACCGGAAGCAGTTCCACACCATCATCGATGACCTACTTATCACCCTCGATTTCTAAGTCGCCGTTTTTTGTGATACGACCGACAGCGAACCTGAAGCTGAAAAGGTCCGCGTGTTTGAATTGGAACTTTAGGCGCGCGGACTTTCCGGCGTAATCCCCGGGAGTGAGTCCGGACTGCCACGTGACCGGGTGGTCGATTTCGTCACCCCTCAGTGGCTTGCAGTCGTTCAGCGTCAGGCCCTTCAGGGGCCGGCCGTTTGCATCCTGGATTTCGACCCGGATTTCCCCGGCAGGTCGGGGCCAGGCGATGTAGTTGAGCTCCAGTCGGCTGCCGTTGAGCACAAACGGTTTTGTCACGATCGTTCCGCCGTCCGGACCGGATCGGACGGAAACGAATCCGTCGACACGGAACGTAAAACGCCTGAGCCGCGTCCTCGGCACGAATGACTTCTTCTTCCACTCGGGGTCCTCATATCCGTACCCTTCGGTGGCGTAGACGAAGTACTCGCGCTCATTGCCACGAACCAGACCGTGGGCCATGAAGTTGGCCCGGTTGCCATCGCGTTGCTGGGGCGCACTGCCGGGAATCAATGGTTCGCGGCGTCGCAGGAACGAGTGCCCGCCGTCGCGGCTGGTCATCAGGATGGGATGGACCTGGGCGACGGCAAACCGGTCCGTGTATTCGGTGGGAAAGGCGATCAGAATGTGTGGCGCGCGTTCATATGGAAGGACGCCGTTGGTGTACATCTCCCGGTCGACCTTGTCCGAATACGTCAGCGGAACGGGTTCCGTCCAGTTCACAAAATCGTCCGACACGGCCATGTGCACATTGCGCAAATAACCTTTTAGCAGATCCCGCACGAATGCGACGTAGCGGCCGAGAACCGGATCCCGGAACGCCAGGTTCTGCGAATCGAATCGCCCCTTCGTAATCGCGGGCTTTTCGGTCATCAACGTCCAGTGAAGTCCGTCCGGCGACTTGAAGGGATACATGCCGTAATCGGTGTATTTTCCCGGAATCTGGTGCGCGCCGCGAGCCCCGCGGACCAGTGCCTTGTACCGAGCGTCGGGTCTTACAGTTGGGCTGGTGTCGATGAACGGGACCATGTCGCCGCGCCATCCCAGGCCAGTGTGGGTTCCCAGTTTGCCTTGCCATTTGGCGGTGGGAAGGTACTTTCTGCCATCCCCACCGAGGACGATGTTGTTGTCCGAGGATCCTCTGAATTTGAATAGACCAAGGTTTGGCTTCGTCCACCGGATGCCGTCGCGGCTTTCCGCGTAACACATCGGTTCGCCGCGCGCGTCTTCGCCGCTGCCGTGATGATAGCCGCGGTAGTACATGCGAAACAGATCTCCGTCCTTGAGTACCGAGACGTAGCCCAAAGAAGTGTCTTCCCAGGGCTTGTCGTTCATCAGCACGACCTCTTTGCCCAACGGCTCGTGCAGATGTTGCGCCGCGTCGCCCTCGAAGCGTTCCACAATCCAGTCATCAACGAACAATTCGCGCCGCAGCGGCGATGATGGATTGATGTCTGTCATCGGTTTACACCTCGGGTGAAATGCCGGATCGACGTGTATCAGCGATTCTGTGCTTTTGGCGGCCAGGAATGGCCGCTGTGTCTTTGTGCCGCTTGCGCAAAACGTTCTCGCCGTGTGCGAACGAAGGTACGGATGCGCCGAGCCGCGCACGGTCGTGTTACACGCTGCCGTGACTGGGTGGACGTGACCAGTCGTCCATAGCCGGAAGCTCGTCAATCTGGTCGGTATTCAGACGTTCGTTGAGTTCCCAGAGTGCGACTCGGTTGCTTTCCCATGTGAGCAGCCTCGTGGCTTCCCTGAAAGACAACCAGCTCACCTTGTCATGTTCATGGGACAAATCAAGTTCTTGACCGCTTACATCAACCGCAAATGAGTATTCAGGCACGACAAAGATGTCCTTGGACCAGTGTTCAATTGGTGAGAATGCCGTCTTGGGGACGGATGCTCGGGAATCCAGCCGAAAGAAACGTGCCCCCTTTGGAATGCCCGCCTCCTCTTCTGCCTCGCGCCGTGCGGTTTGCTCTGCCGTCTCATCGTCTTCGGCACCACCTGCAATGAACTGCCACATAGAGTCATCCGCCCGATGAAAGACGGCAAACTGGTATCCGACACTCCCACTCTCCCTGAACGGTATCACGATCACTTGTAGTGGTTGCCTTGCCATGCTAACTATTCTCTCGGGTTGAGTCGCTCATACTCGTCCATCACAGCAGAAATATAGCCCCGCCACGGTTTTCGTGTAAAGTCTCACGGTTTGCGAACCCGCGAAGCGGCTTGCCGTCGGCCAAGGCGCCACCGGCCCCGCAGCGCAACACCGATGTGTTATGCGCCACTAACGGTTCCTGGCTTTACGACGTGGGCCGGTCCCAAAGGCCCATGTGCCCGCAGGGCCGAGGGGCGGATGCCCCGAAGCGTAAAGCCGGTGTCAGCCGTGTTTATTAATTCGTATCCGTTCATTGTCGGGGCCTTATGTATCAAAATGTAGCCGCTAACTCATTCAGGCAGACTTCTCATTCACCAAAAAACGGGTGCGGCTCGCCGGCTTCCACCAGCCTTTGTACCAGACTCGAGTACTTCAACACCTCCGTCAGCCGGGCGCGCCAATGCGGGGCGTAGAAGCCGACGAATTCCTGGAAGAACGCTCGCGCATCCTCACTGACGCCATCGAAGTATTGCGGCAGCAAAAACCATGGCTGGTCACTGGCGTAGTTCAGCCCCCGCCGGCGCATCGTGAACTCTGCTGCGGCCCGTTTTTTTACCGAGATCATCAACGAGCGCCTGAGCTTGTCGGTGTGATAGCGGCCCCGATGAATGCACAACTGGGTAAACAGCACCGCGTCACCGGGTTCCTGGTGGAGACGAACGGCGCCAGGCATATTGTTCGAACGGTTGTGGATCCCATCATCGGCGACGCAGATCGCGTGCTCTTCGGGGGAGTAGTCACGCAGGTGAGACCCCGGTACCACTTCGAGATCGTCGGTAGGGACCAATGCGATTTGCATCTGCAACCCGGCTCCGGTCTCCGGTCTCCGGGATACGTCTGCTTCTGCTCCGATCTTGTCCTTGTGCCAAAATCCGTCCTGGCTTTCTCCGGTCGGATTAAAGTAGAGACTGCTCAAGGCGAAGAGAAATTCTTCATCCAGGGCCGCGCTCAGCGATTCGACAACCTGGGGCGACCCCATGGCATTGAGCAGAAAGGCGAGATCGTCGGGGTGATCGCGGTGATATTCCGGGTCGTTCAGGTGCCTCATGTAATTGGCCTGGGGCCCCACCGGTGGATTGTCACAGCGAGGAGCGCGCCGCCACTGTTCCAGCACTCGCTCACAGATATCGCGCAGCCGTTTTGTCGTCGCTGCGTCGAACAAACCGCGCACCACGGCGTAAGAGTGTTGGCGTAGCCGCCCAGGGCTGGGTTCAGTAGCAATACTCATTATATCCTCTTGGGTTGCTGTGGGAAGACTATCGACTTCCCCTCTACTCCGGGATTCGACCTCTGTGGCTCTGTGGTGAGGCCTTACGATCCCGCTTCCGGGAAGGACGTTGGGATAACAGCCTGGCAAGGTCGATGATTCAATCAGAACTCAGCGGCAATCATCGCGTACTGTCCAATGTTCGTTAATATGGTTTCCAGGTGGTTTCCGTCGAACGTGACCTCCAGGTCATCTCCCGTGCAAACGTCCCACACGCGACGAGGAGCGCCCCGCTCCGTGAGCTGCCAGCGCAGGTTCACTTCGGGTATCGTGGTCACATAGTCAAACTGTGGGCTGAAGCGCGGCCAGATCCCCGGCAGATGCTCGACGCGCTCGCCGGTGTGATTGATCAGAAACAACACTTGGCTTCCCGGTTTTTCATTCGGAATCATCACGAGTTGGTTCGGGCCATCGGTCATCAGAGGCCGGCCCTCCGGGTAGAGCCAATCCACCACGGCGCCCAGAAGATCGCGGACCACCAGCAGGCGATATTCGAAATGAAGCTCCTCCACCGGCGCGGCCACATAGACGACGCGGCCCTTGCCAACCGTCCGGCAGGTGAGGGCGGGACACAGAGCGTCGTCCTCGCGCCCACCGAAGACGATGTTCGCCACCACGTCGGTTCCCGGCCGGGCCTGGACGAACTCGAACCGATTGAGCGGCCACAGCTCATGCGAGCACCCCTCGGCCAGCCATTGACCCGGAACGCAGCGACCGTACGTGTCGAACGTCCCCGCGGCCCAGAGGTGTTGTTCGTAATCTGCGAATTGGTCGGGGTTCGGGTCCACGCGGTCCACGCCCAGAAGGTCCGCCAAGGCGAAGTTGTCGCGCATCTCATCGGGCTCGGCGCCGTACAGGCTCGTCCGGTACGTCGCCAGGAGCCGCCCGCCCGCCTTCACATATTCCGTGATGCCTTCGACTTCCTCCCGCGTGAGATGGCCGACGTTGGGCAGAAACAGAACGGGATACTTTGCCAACGCCGCTGCATCGGAGAGAACCCGCTCCTCGATCACCGATGTCGGCAAATGGTTGGCCAGCATGGCCGAGAAGGCCCCGCGACGGCAGGATTGCTGCGGGGGCGTGCGCACGAGATAGCCCGCCTCGGAGAGCGGGGCCTCGAGTTCCCCCGGGCGGTCGGCGAGGTCCTGCCTGGACTGGCCGATGACATCGCGCGGACGATCGCGCATCACCAGGGGCTCGGCGCGGAACCGCAACCGCTCGAGCATCTCATACACCCGCACCGGCAAAACAAACGGAATAGCAACAAACGGTGACGGGTGGAGATCTTCGAAGAGTGATTCGTTCCTCTCCAGGATCTCAAGGAGCGCCGCCAGCTCACGATTGGCTTTATGGGGAGGCGACAGCCAAAGGTTCACGCCGCACGCCACCAGGACGCCCCCTCCGGAAGCAAAGCTGGCTGCCGCCTCCTCGACGAGTTCCATGCCGAAGCACTGCGCCCGCGACCAGCCCGTCAAGGCGCCGACGTATTGCCACATGGCCCATCCCGACGACTCGGCCAGACTGGCCGCCTCGAGCCGATGAAGGAAGTCGCCCCCGGCCTCGTAGAGGAATCCATCGTGCACTTCCACGATCCTGCGTTCGGGCCAGTCGCCCACACCCAGGCCGTGCGTCAGCACCGGGATGTCCTTCTTCTTTCGCGTCGCGGCGGCGAATTCGAGAAAGACATCGCCGACGATCCTGCCGTACTGCAGGCTCCACGCTTCCAGCATCTCCCGGTCTTCCCGAGGCAGGCTGTGCGGATCGGGTGCATACGGCATTGGGCAGCCGAATTGCCTCTCGAACTTCTCGAGGCAATAGTCGCAGTAGCACAAGGGCGACTGCGGGGTGTGGTGCGAATGGTAAGGACAGGCGGAATCGGTGTAGATCGCGTCGACGTCGTGGTCCACCACTTGTGCGATGAAAGCGCAGATGGCCTCTCGGTACGGTGTGTTGAAGCAGACGTGCCGGTGAAATCCGCCGCCGTGGTGCCTCAGGACAGGAGCGTCGCCTTCGGGGCTGGGGCGGTACATCCACTCCGGATGATGGATCAGCATGTTGTCTTCGGGAATAATGTGCCCCACGGGAATGTACCCGATGACGCGGACGTCCCGCGCATGGGCCTCGGCGATGGTCTCGGCGAGCAGGTCGCGCTCACCTAATTGAGGGTGCGGGGGAAAGAACTCATTGGGGAAGACCGCCCATTTGCCCGCGCTGCCGAACCAAATGGCGTTGGCGTGGTATTCCCGCACGACATCGACGAGCTGCTTCGCGTCAAAATCGATATCGGGCCAGAAGGGCGGGTGGTATTGCTCTATCTGAAAGGTGCGCGCCCGCCGTACCCACTCGTGACTCGGCTTGATCATAGCGATGACCTCCAAAATCCGTACCGTCTCTTTTTTCCCGCAGAGCCCGCGGAGAACGCAGAGAACGGCCTCCCTTGATTCACGGCCGCTCATCATGATCGAGAAGCCGAGAACTATCAGGCTGAACCCAGCCAGCAGCAGGCCAAGCTCGGCTGTCGCCGTCAACTCAGGATCGTCCCAAGCAACAAGAGCAAAGTCAGAGAATGGACGATAAACGCTCTGGTTGCGAGAGCGCGCACGTTTAACCCGAGGACCTCAACGACCCTCCCCGCTGTCATGAGGATGGAAGCAGTAGCGCAGGTAACGCCGCAACCAGAGCGGCACGGAGGTCATTCGCAGTCATTGGTTTCGACTGGCATGGCTGCTAACGTTCCGCCGGTTTGCGAACCCCGACCTTGTCGAGGGGTTGCCGCAGGCCAAGCCGCCAGAGGCGGCGTAGCGCAAGTGGACGTGTTAGGTGGCTGTGCCAGCCGGGGGTGGGGGGCATTGCCACGGACGGCAATGCCGCTGTCTTTCAGGTTGAATCTACAGGTTCAACTCGCTTAGGGGGAAGGGAAGTGAACTGCCTTCCACTCGCTTTTTCTTGCTCTTTTAGATCCTCATATATAGCCTGTAGATCATAGTTAAATTTCTTCGCATGTGCTTCGCGGATCCTCCTGACTTCGTCTACAATCGGATCTTTCCACATATCATTATTCCTCCAACAATTCTTCAGGTGTACAGATGACCGTTGGTTCATACCCGTTGGCCCGACAGATCTGCTCGATTTTGCTCCGCATGGCGGCATTAGCCATATGACTGCAATTCCACGTCAGCAGATAATCCATGCCGTTGATTACAGCCACTGCGATATGGATCGCATCTTCGGTAGCGTGCTGAGGAAGAGGACCTTTCTCTACCAGCTCTTTGGCAAGAGATAGGGCCTCTTCGGTTACTCCCAGCAATTCAACTGTTTCCAATGCTGCCAATCGTCTCCGACTCATCTCTTGGTCTCCTGCCTTCGCCTCATCCCAAACAAGCTGAGAAGCGAAAAGATCAAAGTCCTCCTTCCGCGTACTCCACCACTCATCCGTAATTTGTTGGTGTGCAGCAACGATCAGATCGCGACTCGGACGAGATGTCAGATAACTTATGAACGTCGTTTCAATATAGGCTTTGGGCTTCATTTTGTATCCTCTGTCAACCGGCCTGTTGGACTCTGCATCGGGCCACCCCTATAATTCGCTTTTGCGTCGCCTTCATGTAACGGTCGGCGCACTCGCCAATTTCCTATCAGTTTCATTCCTCCCACGGCAGGAAACAGACTTTGACGGCCTGAAGGTTCTCCAACAGGTTGACGCCTTCAGCGTAGCGTTCGAGCGGCAGCTTGTGCGTGACGAGCGCGGCCAAGTCGAGCTTGCCGCGGCGGATGAGGTCGAGCGCATACTCGGCCGATTCGCGCGAGTGGCCCTTGTACCCGCACAGCCGCAGCCCGCGGTAATGCTGCGGGCTGAACGTGTAGTCTTCGCGCTGCACGCCGAACAGGGCCAGGGCGTCCTGAGTCCGGTCCATGAGGAACTCCACCGACGCCTTGGCGCCGACGCAGTCCACGGCCGACTCGAGTTTTGGCCATTCCGGCCGCGCCGGGAATTTCCCCGACAAGTCGGCCCGCGGGTCGTAGCAACCGGCCGCGCCGAGACGCTCGGCCATGGCGCGGCGGTCGGATACGAAGTCGAACCCGTACACTTCCCTGGCGCCCTCGGCTCTGGCCATCTGCAGCGCCACCAGCCCGGCCCCGCCCAGGCCGCAGACGCCGAAACAACGGCCCAGGATTGCGTCCATATCGCGCAGCATCCGGAAGCAGGCGCCTACGCACATAGCAAGCTCGAGCGGCGCCAGCGCCTCGTCGGGCAATTCTCCGGGGACGCGTATTACTCTTGCCGCGTCAATCGCGACGTATTGCGCATAGCAACCCTGATGCCCCTCGCCGGTATCGCGCCAGGCGCACACGCGGTCGCCTGCCTTCAAACCAGCCACACCTTCGCCAACAGCCTCGATGCGGCCTACGGCTTCGTGGCCGGGCTTGCCCGGCGTGAAGGGGTAGTGGAATGCGTGGCCGACAAACATCGGTTCGTTGTGACGCATGTGCAGGTCCCACTGCGGGCAAGTCGTGACCGCCGTGATACGCATCAGCACCTCGTCCGGACCGGGCTCGGGAACGGGGACGTCGAGAATCTCGAACTCGCGCGGCGATGTGACCTGCAGGATCTTCATTGTCCGCGCTCCCTGCATGCCCGTGAAGTAGCAGAAGGCTTCATCATTCCGCCTATCTTACGTGGCGCTGAATTCGTCCGAAGCGTTCGCGCAGCTTCTCCACCCGCGGTGTATCGAGGTACGGCGGGTCAACCACCATCAGGTTCTCGCGAAACCGTTCCGGCCTGCGCGTCCCGACACAGCAAGTACTCACGTCCTGTGCGAGCACGAAGCGCAGCGCCGCCGCGGGCACACTGTAGGGCTTCAGGAAATCAAACAGGTCCGGATCGGTGTACGGCGGCTGGGACGGAAGATAGCCGGCCGCGACATGCCGCCGCACGCACTCAAGCGCCGCCGGCACACTGACCAGACCGGACTCCTGGTTCGCCTGGTTCAGCGGCATCATCACCGCCGTGCCGACATCGTGCCGCGCACACAGCGGCAGCACCGATTCCACCGCGTTTTGCAGTAGAAAATTGATCGTGAGCATGATCACGTCCAGGGCGCCGGTAGGAACCGCGCGCTTCAGGATCTCGTGTGCTCCGTCAACCGTGGAGAGCTCGCTGATACCGATGAAACGGACCTTGCCCTGCTCACGCAGCCTGGCCATGGCCTCGTAACAGCCATCGTTCATAAAACGGTCCAGAGAGTCGAGCGTGCGTATGCCGTGGCCGAGAAGAATATCAAGACGATCACGGCGCAAGCGGCGCAGGCTCTCCTCGGCTGAGGAGGTCAATGCCGCCGCTGAACCCGTGTATGCCGCATCGCCGCCCCAACCATCGTAAGGCTGATACTTGGTCTCTACTATGATATGGTCGTGGCCCCGCAACGCTTCGCCCAGTGCGCTCTCGCTGTCACCGTTGCCGTAGTCCGCGGCGGTGTCGACGAAGTTGACGCCGCTCTCGATTGCTGCGTGTACGGTGGCAATGAACTTCGCCCGGTCCTGCGACGCGCCCCGTGCTGCACCGTAACTGAGTTCCGAGACCTGCAGTTCTGTTCTTCCCAGGCGCCGATACCGCATGATCAGTTCCTCTGTTCCGCCGTCACTGCTGCTGAGCTCCCTCCGGGACAAGACACTAGCTGCGGTTTGACCAAATGCTGCCGCGCCCCTCTCTCCAGGAACGCCGGTTTCATCATCCTAACCGCTATACGCCGGTCCATCGACGCTTGCCGGGCCGAGTAGACAACCCCCCATCCCGCATTCGCCAAGTGCATCCAGCAGCTCGTAGTCGGCTTCGCCCCGGTCGTCCCCCGAGGGTCTGATGAATGACCGGGAGCAATGTACGGCCCCCGACTGCCGCGCACTTTCTGGGACGGCATCTTGATGGTCGTCCCGGTGAGGATCGTCGGTGGAACAAGAGATGACCAGAGACTGTCTACTCGGTCTCGGATCGAGCTGGCGTCTACCACGCCGGACATCGGTACGTCGGGCAGTGTGTCCTCCCTGTCTGAACGGTCGTCAGTGGGCACCTCACTTCGTCCTGACAAGCCTGTCACTGGTGCTTCGTCCCGCGTCCCGCGAACTTTCTCCTGTTTAGTTTCTTCGCACAACTATTGCCTATACGGAAAAATCGCGGGATATCTCAGTCGTGGTCGCAGAAACTCCACACATCGAATTCGCAATGTGAAATATCCAACACGTAACAGAATTAAGAAAAAGTGTACGAAATTTGCCTGGCGGCCAGGACGGCCGCCGGTTTTGTCTTGGGCGCGTGCTTTCCGTTAACGTCTTAGCGCTTGCGACAGGCGCGTAGCGCCTGTGGGTTGGGTAGTGGTGAGGGGTGAGTTCGCAAGCGCGTTGTTACCTGCTGTTGGACCCCAAGGCGGAGGCAGGAAGCCGACGCCGCGCTTGTCAGCTATTCAGACCCACCCTGAGATCTGGCATAATCTCTCTCAACAGCTTCGCCGATCGACCAGAATCTGTTTGTCTTTATTTCGTCGATGGCCTTCATATACAGGAGCGGATTACAAACTGGATCACGACACGTTACGCCCACCGGTTTTCCATCCGCATCGGCCCAACCCTTTACGGCGACGATCTGAGCTTTCTTTACTTCGACTAGTACCCAATGACGGCTAAAGAGCCTCGTGGTCTGGATACAGTTTTTTCAGTTTGATGCGAGCATCGTTGGTCGTGAACCGCCAATTGACAGCCTTGCTTTTGTTGTTGCGGTCGTTTGTCCAGGCGGAGACCTGCTCTTTGAGGGATTCGATATCGGGGATGCGTTCCTTCAAGCATTGGTTGCTCAAGACGCTCATTTCGATCTCGGCAATGTTGAGCCCTGCCTGCGGCAGGCAGGCGGGCGTGTGCGTGTTGAGGTTATCACACACCAACACGACGGTTTCAGCTTTTGGGTAGTCCGTATTCAGGAGATCCTTGATCTCCTGGGCCCAGTCCACTGCGGTCTTGCGTTGTCTTACACACACCTTGCGCCAGCCCGAAAGCGGTTCGGTGAACATGAAGTTCACGGCGGTTCCGTTCCGTTCATACTCGTAGTCGTAGCGTTCAGGTTGGCCCCGACGTGTTGTGAGGGGAACACGCGTCTCCTTGACCAACTGCACCGGGTGTTCGTCCATATTGACCACGGGCCTCAAGGCGTCGTAGGGCCGCTGATAGACGTCCAAAATATCCTCCATCGCGGCGACAAACGCGGCGTTCTGCTTGGGCGGAATCACCCAGCACCTTCTCAGGTGAGGCTTAAGTTGGTTTTTTTAGCGTCCGTTGCACCGTTCGATAGGAGATGCTATCGACGATCTCCAAAGCCACGAGTTCATCGGCTAAAAGCTTCAGCGTCCACCGCTTACGTCCCTTTGGAGGTTTACTGCAAGCCAACGCGATCAATCGGGCTTCCTTGGCGCCATCGAGCTTTCTTGGTGTGGGAGGATGCGCGCGCTTCTTTCGCTCGAGGGCTGAATCCAGGCCCTCCATCACATAACGCTTCCGGATGCCCTCAACCGTTGACCGATTGAACGAAAAGGCCTCCGTGATCTGTCGATCCAACCAGGACGGACCCTCTGCATCGGCCTTGAGAAGCACGTGGGCGTGCCTGATTCGGAAGGCTTGTGTCTTGCCTTTGCTTACCAGATCCTGCAGTTGCTCGCGTTCTTCGGGACTCAGACGGACAATGTATTTCTTCGGCATGCCGATGGCTCCTTTGTCTTCAGGGGAGACATCGAACTATAAGCACGTGCAGTCTTAGAAGTCAATAGGTACTAGTCGGACCCGATAGTTGCGTGCCAAGTGTCGCGATTTTCCCAATGTTGGAGAGCAAGGTAGGACCGAGTACCCGCGATACGCAGCAATCCTAACCCAAGGCAGCCTGGCAGTCTCTCGAAGTGGGGAACGATCTCCTCACGGACGAGGTTGATTAGTTCCGACTCTTGTTGCCCGTCTTTCAGAGCCCAACGTTTGAAAGTGATGAATTCAGACATGGATGGGTAGGCGTGGTTTTAGAGTGGCGGCTAACGTTCTTCAGGTTTACGACGCCCGCTGTCCCGAAGGGCTGGCGCGGCGTTTGCGCTTCTCAGCAAACGACGTGACAGAAGCGGGTGTGCCCGAAGGGCCAAGCGGAACGAAGTGGAGCGCAGCGTAAACCTGATGTTAACCGATGGCGACGCGGCCCCCTTCAGGGCGAAGCCCTCAACGGGGCCAACATACAGCGCACACTGTGACTCGGTTATACTGCCAAGGATTACGTCGTTCAATTGCTAACCGATATGAGTTCTAAACCAAGAGGGCGGTCCGTTCCCTCTAAAGTCATGCGAATCTATAGTCTCGGCGATACGTCGTTGCCACCAAACCAGCTGATCATGATATAACAGATGCGCTCCCAGCAGACTTGCATGCTGATTCAAGGCCACAAACAGGTTATACCGCTGCCAGAAGGATGAGGAAATCGTTCCATCGCAGTATCCCGATATTTGTCCACACGCAAAAGGAATACTGACTGGACACGTATATTTCGGTAGTTTGAAAAAGTCTTCAATGGGATCACCCCAGTCGCATCGATTAAAGTCAATAACGTGTAGCTTACCGCCTTGGTCTATAATTATATTACCCGGATGGAAATCGTCATGCTGAAATCGAACAGGGCTTTCGTTAAGCATGATCAAGTGTTCCTCGATGTAGCGCTCGATTTCCTCCTGCTTGTAGAAGTGTAGGCCCTGATCGCGAGTCTCCTCAACCTTCCGTCTATACTTGGCTATTCTCCGTTTCGGCCAGTTATAGTCTGGATCTGGACAGGGTAAACTATGCAATTGCCGTAAAACTTGGCTAGCTTGCCATCCATGTTTGAACTGCTCAGACTCCGATAGCTGGGGGAGTAACTCCTCGGCACAGGTGCCGGGCAAATACGACACAACGGTAAAGCAATGCATATCATCCCGAGTAGTACCCCAGCAGATTGGTTTCGAACAAGGAACCTTACGAGCATAGTGCAACTTCAAGAGATCGAATTCTCGTTGCCGTTTCTCTTTGAGCTTCAATGGACTAATCCGCAAGAGGAAGCATGGTCGTTCGAATTCCCATAGAATGTATTTCTTATCTGGTGAAAATCCCCTTTTGAGAAACTCAACCCGATCGACTGATTTGAGCTGGGGGGTGATTGCGATAACTTCGTCGATGACTGATTGATGCATTATCTAAGACCTCCTCGCTGTCAAGATGGCCTGCTTGTGCGCGATTACCGGGGTGGGGCGGTTGGGTCATCCTGCGCCGCTTTCGGTTAACGTCCTCACAATTGCCGAAGACGCCCTGTTTTTTTAGGGCGGCTTGGGTGAACATTGGCAGCCTTTTTGCGCCTTTGTCTTCTGCAAAACGGATGACAATGTGAACTGGCAATTGTGTGTTACACGATGGCGGCCCTCCCCAATAGAGGCGAAGCCTACAAAGGGGAAGAATAAAGCGCGCATCTTCACAGTCTGGGTTTTGATCTTATGCCAACTTTTTCCCAATGTACAGAATGTGGGGAGACAGGTCCACAATTGCAGGCTCTGAAGCCGTCTTCAAGGTAAGATCCATCCAACGTTGCCATCGGGCCTCATCGTTTCTGAGTTGATTGCAGGCTTCTTCCAGCCCTCCTGATAATCCCCCACATCCTGCCATTCCAACACTCACCAACCCCGATGATTCTGCCAGTGCTCGAATTTCATCCGCCCGAAAAAAATGAACTGGAACGCCTCCTACCAGAATATCACCTTGCTTAACCAGTTCATCAAAGGATGAGTCCAGAAGTCGCTCTTGAAAGTATTTAAACATATGTCGAAGCACAGCGAAATAACCACGCACCCCAAGGTATACAATGCCTTGAGTTTTGGTTATCCGATTCAATTCCGAAACGACACTTCCTCTCTCCCCACTATCACAAATATAAGAAAGGGGATCAAGGCATAAAACAGCATCAAAATGGTTGGATTCAAAGCAAGACAGGTCCCGCACATCACCTACAATAAAATCCAACAGCCTATCTCGAACCTTCACTGGTTCTGATTGAACCTCGGATTTCGCCAGTTCTACGCATCCTTCAGAAATATCTAGAAGGACAACCTCATATCCTCGACGGCATAACTCAATCGAATAACGCCCAGGTCCTCCTCCTGCATCCAGTACTTTGCCAGTATCAGGAAGATACTTCAGAAGATGGTGCATTGTGACGTGGAACTCAATGGATTGAAAAGGCGTCTCTTCTAAACGTCTCCATTCTCCATGGGGATTCTCGTTATAGATTTGGGCAACCGACTTCATGATAGGTACTCAATAGTGAAGGGCTATTGCATGGTCTCACGGATGTACCGGGTTTTGCGCGCTTTCAGGTTCTTTTTTTTGGGGGCCGCTTTCGTGTAACGTTCTCGCCGTGCCCGAACCGCGTAGCGGTTGCGCGAAGGGCCGAATGGCCCGAAGCCGGGCACGGACGTGTTATCTGACGTGCGACGCGTCTGGTGTGATAGCCTGCGATCTTTGCGACCTGACCCACTGAGCAAGCAAGACAGGCAGGAAGCCATTCAGCCGACGCATCACATCCCTGGAATTCTCCACAAACACATCCCCGTGGCCGCCATAGGCATCGCCACCGTCCGGACCGACGAGATCCGTCACCCCACGTACGATGACGCAAGCAACGTCATTCCTGGAAGCGACCCATGCGATCGCGCCCGACTCCCAATCTGCGACAACCGCACCGTACCGGGCTCTCAAGTCCGCAAGATCATCAATGATCAGGTCTCGGTCCGCTGACAGCAACAGACTCCGAAACTCTCGGTCGTTCATGGGCTCCTGCATCCAGCTCAGGTCAAGCTCTGTGCGGTAAAAGTCAATCGCCTCGGCCGGATCCAACATCTGCTCCACGATGTCATACACCACGGTGGAAGTGGCGACGACGAACATCCCCTTCTCAACGTAGCCCTTGAATCCACCACAAGTGCCCAAGTTGATGATCAAGGCAGGCTTCCACCGATCCAGAACGTACTGCGTCGAGGCGGCGGCTGAAATCTTGCCCCAACCGCCCTGGAAGAAGACGAGAGGAATACTTCTGCCTCCCAAAGTAACCTCATGGCGAAACCACTCGCCAAAGGGCGACTGTGAGCAAATCGTGTTAGGATACAAGCTCCGCACAGCGACCCACTCCGTATCAGCAGAAACAAGAACGATTACTTCACCCTCGGGCATAGTGTCTCCTGCAAGAGCGACCCCAATAGGGTGCCCGAGCAACACGGCTCAGTCTTCTTTTGATTCCGCATGTCAGATAACGTTCCCGCCGTGCTCGAACCGCGAAGCGGTTGCGCGAAGGGCGAATTGGCCCGTAGCCGGGCACGGTCGTGTTAAGAGAAGTGCGTCCAAGCCAATTTTTCGAGAACTTGCTTCAAATCAAACAAGGATCGGATAACGATTCCCGAGCTCACATGCACTTGACCGATTCGGTCGATGAGCACGGGAATCATGTTCGCCCGTCTCGCCCCCAGACAGTCCCAAGTTGGATTGTCTCCGACAAACAGGCACTCTTCTGGTCTACATCCGAAATGACCTAATGCGCGACAAAACATAGGTTGGGCAGGCTTACGCCATCCTACATCTGAACAAAAAATAGCCACCTCGCATCGCTCCGATAGGCCATGTCGCTGCAGTTCTTCAAACCAAGGCTCGCTCGGTGCACCCCAAGGGCAGTTTGACAGGATTCCTATTCGGCAGCCATCCGACAGGAGCGCATCCAGAGCCGGAAGGGTGTCTTCATAGATCTTGGCAACAGAAAAGATTGGGCCGAGGAAGGCGCGACAGATCGGAAGCCACTCTTCCTCTGAAACGCCGCCTGCGACCGCGAAAATCCGACCAAGCCTCTTGTGGAGTGGGCGAACGCGACTGTTCTTGGCTTCGTAGTTCTCCGCTGCGACACGACGCGCGATCTCAGAATCCGAAGGCAAGTCGTGTCCTGAACGACCCAATGCCTCTTTGGCTGCCTGAATCCCTTCCCGAAGCAATGGAGGAAACGCTTCCCTGCGATAGTACTGGACAAGGGTGTCGCCAAGGTCAAACAGCAGAACTGGTCTCAAACCTGAAAGTCCTATTCGAATCTTGAAGCATTTCTCTTAACGTTCCCGCCGTGCACGAACTGCTGAAGGCAGTTGCGCGAAGGGCCGAATGGCCCGGAGCCGTGCACGGACGTGTTATAGGCTGTGCCTGGTTGGGGTTAACAGAAGCCAATCGCTCCAAACTATAAATTTCTCCGGGACGTCCCATTCAGTAATTAGCCTTTCCTCTGACCGTCCTGACCCGATTGAAGAGATGAGGCTGTATCTGTGGGTACGTCAGGTCTTCAGGAAGGTCCGAAAGAAAGGCAAGCTCTTGGATCTCGGATTGCAATTTCTCCGCCATTTCCGTCACCCTAGCGTAGTAGAGTCTCCCGTATTGGATGTTCCCGTCACGTTCCACCGAGTACGTGCAGACCTCCCGAATCTCTGTGGCACGCGCTCCGGTTTCCTCGCGCAGTTCCCTCGTAGCAGCCGCCAAAGGTGTTTCCCCCGGCTCAATGTGTCCACCAGGGATCTCCCAGCTTTCACGATCTCTATGTCTGCAAAAGATCCACCTTCCCCGAGTTTGCGCGGCAATCACCACGTAGGTTAGATTAGTATCTGGGATGCTCTCCGAACTGTGGAACGAGACAGTCATTTGTTGATGTACCAACATTTCAGGCATTGCCTATAACGTTCTCGCGGGCTGCGAACCTGCGAAGCAGGTTGGGTCGGAGGCGCGAATGCGCCGCAGCCGCAGCCCGTCGTGTTATGTGCAGTTGCAGCCCCGGTTACCGTCGGCCTTGCCACGGATGGCAAGGCCGAAAATGGACTGATACCTCAGAAATTCAATCATGCTTTCTTCCTGCGAAATGCCAAAGCCGTTTCGTAGTGCTTGGTAATCGATCCTCCGTAGTTCCTGCCTATCAGGTCAGCGATACCGTCAAATAGGAGCGCGCGATTGTACTCGGGCAGCGCGATGTGGTCAGAGTAGGTTCCAAGGAGTTTGATGTACTGTTCCGCAGAGTAGTTTGCGCTCCAGGGATACACTCGGTGGATAGGATCGGAAAAAGCAGTAGTTCCGGGTTCCGGAGACTCTGACCTCGTCGGAGTACTGGGATCCTGAGGGGAATCTGAAACTACATAATGCTTGGCATAAACTCCCTGGACTTCAGCAAAGAAACCTTCGTCTTTTCTTACATGTTGGTTAGAGAAGATGGCCAATGATCCCCTGGCCTTCAGGGTGTCACGGGCTCTGATGAATCTGACTCTTGGACTCACCCAGCGGAATGCAGTCGCGGAGATCACAAGGTCAAACTTGCTAGTCGAGTCCCAATCTTCGAAAGCACACAGGACGAAGCGAACGTTCTTGTAGTTGTTGAGTCGCGCCCTCGCAACCTCGATCAAATCGTGGCCAATATCCAAACAGGTCATTTCGCAACCGAGGGTGGCAAATAATCTCGAAGCCTGTCCGGTTCCACATCCGACTTCCAGGATTTTTCCGCTTCTGTCCATTCCGGAGAGGTCCAAGACATCCCTGACAAGCTCATCAGGGTATCCGGGCCTCACTTCGTCATAGAGCGAGGCAATGGCATTGAAAGTGGTTTTGAGATCAGGGCGGGGCACTGGAAATTTCCATGATTTGGGCTTAGGCGGCGCGGGGAGGCGTCGCTCTGGGACTGCAATTTCACATAACGTTCTCGCGGGCTGCGAACCTGCGAAGCAGGTTGGTGCGAAGGGGCGAAAGCCCAGAAGCCGCAGCCCGACGTGTTATATGCTGCCGTGGTCGTCTCAGTCCTTTGGCTTTTCACCTATGTAGAGTATGTGTCGAGAGGAAGCTACCATGCTTTGCTCTCCACTGATTTCGAATAGAAGGTTCAACCAAAGTTCTCTTTGCTTTCCCTCAAGTTTGTTGTAGCTCTCGTCGTCTGCAGAGATGGCTGGCTCGACGCCGGCGATCTTGAGTGTGCGGAATCCGACCGTCTCGTGCATGGGGGCCACCTCATTAAGACGTACGAAGTGACCTCGAAATCCCCCTTTTGGCGCACCGGCGGGGCGGCGGCCGTGCTGGACGAGTGACCTAACGTAATCCTGGTCCTCAATCCAGGAGGGATTCTCTATGATAAGATTGCCGAGAACACCCAACCGAGAAAGCAGTGCTGAGAAGATCACTCCCCCAGGTTTGACGCAGGCGTACGCAGACTGCAAAGCTGCTGTTCGATCAGCTTCGAGCACCAGGTGGTAGAGAGGTCCCATAAGGAGCACCGCATCGAAGTCGTGAAGCGGTACACCATCCAGCTTTCGGGCGTCAGCCGTCCGGAAGTCAATCTGACCAGATAGGCCGAGTTCTTCCGCCTTCGCATTGCAACGGGTAACATATTCATCAGCGAGATCGACAGCCGTTATCTGGTAGCCACGCTCCGCGAGGGCAAAGGTGTAGAACCCTGTCCCGAAGCCAATCTCCAGAAGCCGGCCAGTGGGTGGAAGGTGCAGATCCAAATAGCGCCAGATGATCTCACCCTCGAGTTGGTGGCGTTGTAGTCTGGTAGCCTCAATTTCTCAACCAGCATTGTACATCTCACGTATATCAGTCAAATCATCCACGCGGTGTCCTCTTCGACCACGGGTGCATATGACGTTTCAGGATTGCAGACGCCTGCCGAAGGCAGGTGTGCCGTCAGGCCGGAGCGACTGAAGGGCGCGAAGCTGCAAACCGTTGTTATGGGTCTGTGCCTCCCCCTTTCGTGAAGCAACGAACGTGCAGAGATTGCGCGCAAGCCTTCAGATTTCCCCCCGATGTCTCGATCGATTGAGCAATCAGCCTCAATCCGAAAAAAACAGCAACGCGGCGACGCGATAAAACCCTCCGAAACGGGGCGTTATCGACGTATAGAAGGACGTTTTTTCCCTACACGTCCAGTGACCTGATGTATCCTGGTAATCCGCCGTCTAATCGCCTTTATTTACAAGCACATATTCGAATTAATGTCCCCGAAGACTTACGAATCAAGGTCAGGCTTTGGTTGCAACGACCGCCAGCAGAGATGGGAGCGTGTCACCATCCAATTCGGCAACTGATTCGAGCCGCAAGTCAGCAGCGAGCAGTTTGTTGAAGAGTTCGGCAAGAGGAACGTGCCGGACACCCACCTTCGACCGAATGCCCTCACCCAATCCAGGACCTTCGAAAACTCGTGCTGTTTCCCGGTAACCCGGATGGATCTTGGCAATTCCCGTGTCTCTCTCGATGGTCGCAAATGGTCCCAGAAAACACGGATGTGTGCCCAGGATAACGAAACGCCCGTGACGATCCAGGACGCGGTGTGCTTCCGAGAAGAATGGCCCTACATCATCGAAATCAGTGAGTGTCAATACCGACACGACGCGTCGAAACGTGGCTGACGAGAAAGGCAGACTACGAGCATTGGCTAGGACAACCCTCGGAGAGCGATCACTTGCCAGTCGAAGCTGGTCGGCTGAAAGGTCGACTCCAATCACGGACCAGCCAAGCGATTGCAGTAGCTGGAGATGCACACCTGTTCCGCAACCAATGTCCACACAGAGTCCGGAGCCGGGTCCAACCAAACGCGATAGATGAGCTGGGATGTTCTCGTAGAAAGGCATCTTGAGATATTCATCGTACCACGTCGCCCAGCCGTCGTATCGGGCGCCATCCTGGTTGGAATTCAAGGAAGGCATAGTCTCCTTCGGATGAGTAGTCCGACGACTTCCTGCCTGCTTCGCGTCGCCCTCCTCCGCCGTTATCGGCCGCTAAGATCGCCCAAAGCAGTCCCGTATGTGTGTCCATGAAGGGATCGTTCCAGTTACTGCCGCCAGGGAGACTCGACAGCTCAAACCAGAGCCTTTCGTAGAAGCCTCACTCCCCGTAGAAGCGAGGGCTCTCCTGCTTCCGAGAATCCCAGCAACACGCCCTCAGGACCGGCTTCTGCTCGGTAGCTCGACAGCGGGAGTAGCTCAAGACCTTCCTTCGCCGCTCGCCTGCACACGTCCTCTGCTACCATCCCATTGCGCAGCCAACCTACCAGGTGCATGCCTGTCTCGTCTGGATCCACGTGCAGCAGCCCATCTAGCTTCTCCTCAACTGCCTTGATTAGTCGGCGCTGTCGCTGGGAGTAGACCCGTCTCATGCGGCGCAAGTGTCGTTGGAAATGTCCTTCCGTCAGGAAGCGCTCCACGACCGCTTGTTCGAGCACTGGAGGTGGCCCACCGACGATTTGTCGGGCGGCCCTGAAGGCCGGAGCCAGATCCCGTGGCACAACGAGGTATGCCATGCGCAGACCGGAGAACATCGATTTGCTGAACGACCCGAGGTACATGACTCGCTGATTGGGATCAATTCCTTGTAGAGCTGCCAGGGGTGTCCCTGAGTAGCAGAACTCACTATCGTAGTCCTCCTCGAGGATCCAGGCGTCGGCGGTTTTCGCCCACGCCAGCAGATCGGCACGACGCCGAAGCGGCATGGTCTTTCCCAGGGGGAACTGGTGCGTTGGTGTCACGTGGACGAGCCTTGCCTGCGGGGCACGCTTGCGTCCGGCCTCTACACTCAACCCCTGATCATCTACCGCAACCGGCACGACTTGTGCACCCCAGCCAACGAAAGCCCTGTGCGCGCCAAAGTACCCAGGGTCCTCCACCCAGACCGAATCGTCGGGATCCAGCAGGACATTCGCAACAAGAGCAATGCCCTGCTGACTGCCGCTGACGACGATGACCTGGTCAGGCGTGCATCGGACGCCCCGCGTAGTGCCGAGGTGCTCAGCGATCGCTTCCCTCAAGGGCTCGAATTCGGAGCGACCCAGGCCCCGAGTCCCGATCAATTGATCCCAGCATTGAACCAGAAGCCTGCGCCAAGCCCTGCTTGGAAACAGATCGGCAGGTGCTCCCATCCCGAAGGCGCGACCGCGAGACTCCCCAGGCAACTGGATTGGCTCCGGCCATCTCTTGGCAAGGTTGTGGATCGCACGACCCTGATTTGAAAGGTTTCGACGACCACGAGGCTTGTCCAGCTCGGCGGCGCCCGGCCCGAACGGGATACCGCTCGGCAATTCCGCCACGAAGGTGCCGACGCCCTGTTTGCCTTCCAGCAAACCCTCGAGAATAAGTTGCTCAAACGCCATGTGAACGGTGTTTCGCGACACACCGCGTGAAGCTGCGAGCGCTCTTGTCGAAGGCATTCGGGCCCCCACCCGAAACTGACCGGACAGGATTGCGTCCCGAAGGCCATCATAGAGCTGCCTGGAGAGAGAACCCGCTGAGCGATCCAGGCTAAGAGGTGGCAATGTCATCCTAAGTGTCCTTTAAAATTTTACACAATTGGCACTTTTCAGAGACATCTCATCGGTGTATCATGGAGTTCAGAACCGTTCGATGCAAGAATCGAATGCCCAGACGCGTTTCCCATTTCACAGGAGAATGGACTATGAACCGGGACACAGTCGTAATTGGCGAAGGGAAAACAAAGATCGTAAAGACGAATCCGAATGACCCAGCGACGGTCTTTCTCTACTTCAAAGACGACATCACAGCCGGAGATGGCGCAAAACACGATGTCTTTGAGGGTAAAGCTGTGCTGGACTGGGCGGTCAGTCGAGATTGTTTTGAGTTACTCTCGCGACGTGGACTGATCACGCACTATATAGACAGTCCCGAGGAGCGCGTCATGCTCGTCCGGAAGCTGGACCGTAAGCTCGAATTGGAGGTGGTCACTCGCCGAGTTGCGACGGGTTCGATTCTCAAGTGGGGTGACTACTCAGAGGGGGATCGATTCGACCCGGTGATCACGCAGTTCCACTACAAGGACGATCCGCTTCATGATCCGATGCTGGACGACCGATACGTTGAGTTCATGATTCGGGACAAGGACGCGTGGGAATACGCCTCCATGCGTCAAGTGAATACCCAGGCGTTCCTGGTACTGGAGGCTGCGTTTGCGCAGTTCGGCGTGCAGCTCGTGGACATCAAGCTGGAGTACGGCATCATCGATGGAGAATTGTGCGTGATCGACGAGATCTCGGGCGGCTCCTTCAGGCTGTGGCCTTTCAGATCAGATGCGCCCAACCTTGATTTGAGCAATGTGCTCTCCGAATTGGCGCCAGAGCAGCGGCTCGACAAAGATACATACCGCATGGGGGGCGCGCAAGATGAAGTCCTGTCCAGGTTCCGAGCGATTTCAGCGTTGACGTCGCGCTTCAAGGAGGTGGAGTAGGAGCGATGCCAAGGCGCAGTGGCGAACGCTAGTATGTCATGTATGAGATCGAGGATTTTCAGGTTGCGAAGCGACCGGAGCCAGCAACTGTGTGTTAAATGGAGTCGTGGCTGGGGCGGGCCTTTTGCACGTATATAGACCCCATCCCATTCACGGGAAGTTCGCTATCTCAATAGCTGGAGAATCTCGTCTGGACGATCCCGCTTTCTGGCATAATCCAGCGGCGTTTCGATTTTGGCAGAAGGTAGGGCCTTATCTGCGCCGGCCTCAAGCAGAAGTTCGATAATCTCCTTGTCTGCATAAGAAGCCGCAAAGTGTAACGCTGTCTCGCCGTAAGTCCGTGGGGGATCGTCAGTGGAAGTTGGCGCATCCTCATGGCACCGCTGATTCACATCTGCTCCTGATTGAACAAAAAATCTGACGACCTCAAGATTGTTCACCTGAACCCCGCACTGCAGCCCAGTCAGCCCATTGACTGCAGAAGCAAGGTTGATATCTGCCCCTACGTCCAGGTAGAGTTGCAGATACTTCAATTGGCCACGCCCGGCAGAGAACATCAGCATGGTACCTTCGTCGAACTCATTATGATTGACATCGGTCCCATGGGTGAAGAGGTAACGCATAATTTCTTCATGTTCGGCCGTTTCCTGCATTGGAGGAATGACGGCAGCAGTAATACAAGAAGCCTCTGCGCCGCCCTCAACCAATTGGCGCATCCCATCGAGATCTACCTCTTTAACAGCCTGAATCAGTGCTTTATTTCGGTCAATCTGTTCAGCCATAGTGCCTCCTTGTATGAAGTATGTACGTCCTCGGTAATGACAACCTACTATCTCCAAGATATTTCTCTTTTGGAGCAGCCATACCGAGCTGCTTGTGGCAGTCTTACCAAGATCTGTTCGACATCTGCGAAGGGGTTAGAGTTCCCACAATTCAATATCGTATTCGAGCTCTCGAATCACGCTATTTATCTTGTGCCTCAACTTCGGATCGCTTTCTTTTGTCAAAATCGGTTTTAAATTAGACAGAAACGACGGTTCAAAAATGGACACTTCCGTGTAAGTTCGCTGCAATACGCAGCGAAGCCCTGCCTGTGCTTATGGTAGGGATATCCACACATATCCCAAAAAGCACAGGAGGGCTCGTACCCATGATATTGAGGGAGATGTCCATGCAAATCAAGTATTTGAGTGAAGACGGTGTTCCGAAGGCACGGATTGCCCGACAGTTGGGCGTCTCACGGCAGACGGTGTATAACCACCTGAACCGTGAGGAGGTGTTTCCCAAGGTGAGGGCGCCACCCGCCTCGAAGCTGGATGCGTATAAGGGCGTGATCCGGACGCGTCTGGAGCAGTTCGATTTGCCCGGGACGGTGCTGTTGCGGGAACTGCGTTTGCAAGGCTATACCGGCGGGATCACGATCCTGCGTGAGTTCATTCGCCCGCTGAAGGCGTCGTTGGTGCGTCGTGTGCCGGAACGCTTTGAGACGACGCCCGGGCGCCAGGCACAGATGGACTGGGGCGAGTGCGGCACGGTGCAAGTGGGTGATGGTCGCAAGAAGCAGTATGTGTTTGTGCTGGTGGGCTATTCGCGGACGATGGATCAGCATGTTGTCTTCGGGAATAATGTGCCCCACGGGAATGTACCCGATGACGCGCACGTCCCGCGCATGGGCCTCGGCGATGGTCTCGGCGAGCAGGTCACGCTCACCTAATTGAGGGTGCGGGAGAAAGAACTCATTGGGGAAGACCGCCCATTTGCCCGCGCTGCCGAACCAAATGGCGTTGGCGTGGTATTTCCGCACGACATCGACGAGTTGCTTCGCGTCAAAGTCGATGTCGGGCCAGAAGGGCGGGTGGTATTGCTCTCTCTGAAAGGTGCGGGCCCGCCGTACCCACTCGTGGCTTGGCTTGATCATAGCGATGACCTCCAAAATCTGTACCGTCTTTTTTTACATGCAGAGAACGGCCTCCCATGATTCACGGCCGCTCATTCATGATCGAGAAGCCGAGAATTATCAGGCTGAACCCAGCCAGCAGCAGCCCAGGCTCGGCTGTCGCCGAAGTTATGCGCCGGCATTGTCTTTCAGACGTTCTCTATCCCACGTTTCCGCAGGTACCCGACGATCTCTTCTCGTGTCTCAAGACCCTCGAATATGACAGCATTGTAGATGTGTCTTCCACTCGAATCGGGTGTTCTTCCCTCTGTCGTCAGGAGAGACTGCTTTATCTCGATGATCTTCCTTCTGTCGTTCTCGGTCATCCTCTCCTTAACTGTCGCCATCTGCGCTTTGTCCTGCTCCAGCAGTTCTGCCTTGGTCGACCAAAGGTCTACTTTCCAGGGAATCTGACGGTCAGGCCTGTCTACCCTCCAAGTCCAGTGGAGCCCCTCGGGCTGGCCATCTCGGGGAAAATGGGCACAGTCGTGGAAGCTCATTGTCAGGACCTTACCGAGTGAGGCGACTTGGCTTCCAAGCTCAAAAAACCTATCGATGGACCAAGGGTCCGGTTCCATCACCATGTGGATGTCCAAGTCGGGCCATACCATCGTGTTCATTTCGTAGCTGCCCCGGTACCAAACATCTCCGAAAGAGTTTAGGACTTTACCAAGTCCGCACTCGGAGATCAGCTCATCCGCCTCTGCCTTGAGGTCTTCTGCTACCTCGAGCGGCTCAACTGGCACCGAGCACATCCCTTGAGTGTCTCCAAAGCAATGGGGTGATGACTGGATTCTGCTGGCGCATAACGTTTCAGGGTTGCAGACGCCTGCCGTCCCGAAGGGTTGGCGCGACGGCTGCGTAGGCAGACGGCGTGACAAGGCAGGTGTGCCGCAGGCCCGAGCGACCGAAGGGAACGATGCCGCAACCCGTTGTTACCTGTTCGTTGCGACCGGGGTGGGGAGTGGCCATGCCAGGACGCCAAGGCCACCCACCGTTTCTCCCTACTCTTTGTCCGGCAGGAATCGGAAGAGATGGGTTTGCCATCTTGACAACGGACTTTCCTGCGTCTGTTCAAAGAAGGCGATTGAGGCGCGAGCATTGAGACTTTCAGATCTGTTCAGCGGATTGCAGAAGCTGTATTCAATGCCTCCATTCTCTTCCTCTCGCACATATGACTCCAAGCAGTCCATCAGATCGGATCGTTCAAGGTCGAACGGAACACAGTCAGTTGTCGCCAGAATCCCCTCGTGGTAGAACCCGGGCACATCGTGTTCGAGTCCGACAATCCTGGAATGTCCGTATTGGTATGAAATGCTAAGGAAAACAACACCACCACTCTTCAGGTAGTCCCTCGCTCCGCGCAGGATGACTCTTCGGAACTCGAAACCATCATCATCCTCACTGGAAGGTGGATTCGCCAAGACGAAAGAGACCTGTCCCTTCAATGAAATCAGCGTCTCCAGATCTTGGGCGGCGTAGGGAACGTAGGAGTCTGAATGGAAGAAGCCTGTCTTCTTTGCTGAATCATTCAGTTCCGCATTCTGTAATGCTGTCTTGATGTTGGCCTCATCAATATCAAGACCAAGAACACGACTCACCGAAGGGATTCTTGCAGCAGCGATGCTAAGGCATCCTCCCCCACAGCCCCAATCGAGCCCAATGCCCGAGAGCAGGCCTTGGTGAGTCCCGATGGCCTCCAATGAGATCCTGCTTGCGGGAGTTATTGGGAAAGTGTCAGGGGGGCTCATCAGCCGCATATCACCGAGACCAAAGGTGTCTGGGTCAGCAAGCGTAAGGTCGGGTACCTGGGTCTCTTCCATTCTGCCTCCGTTGTTGTAGTGGTTAGTCAGTCCTCTCGTTTGGCGCCAAGACGGCGCCATCTTCCCAGGGAGGTCGCAATGACAGGTAACGTTCTCGCCACTTGCGAACCCACCCCGCTCTGTGAGCGGGTTGCCGTCAGGCCAAGGAGCCCTTTGACAAGCTCAGGATAAACTCCGCGACGCAGCGCAAGTGGACGTGTTAGCAGGCGTGCGCTTTTGGCTTCTGGAAATCAAACTCGCATCGGATTCTGTCTCGCCCAATGCGTAATCGCGATTTCGATTGGGTCAAGTCGACTCTCAAGGGATTGGTACCAGTGTTTCCGCTCATCTGATGGCAAGCAACTACCGCCATAGAGCACCGCCCGCCTCTCCCAAGGGGAGAAATCAAACACGTTGCGTTTCCGTGTACGGAACCAAGAATCCTGGAGAGAACGTCCAAGACACAGAATTGCCTCCCTACTTGTGATGTGATCAGGCCACCTCGAGCATATAGACACGAACCGGTCCGCGTTGTTAAAGCCTGAATCCTGAGCAAAAAGAGAGAGCAACCACATTCTGTGGAACTCCAGGTGTGACACCAACGAGCTATCCAATGCCGTCAAGAGCTGTCGTCCCGCACTTGCCTTTTCGGCTCCCGTGAGTCCGTGCAATCCTCCAATGTATTGGACGACATGGCTGAATACGGGATATAGCTTCTCCAGGTTATCCATAACCACTTGAAGTGATTCGCGGTTGCCCAACTGAGAAAGTCTGCTAAGCAGAAAACGAGTTACTGGAATGTCAATTTCCTCTCCTTCAAGTTGCGCATCTAATAGACCGCCAAGATTCAGATTGGCGATCTGCACCTTCTGTTCTTCTGTTAGGCCCTCCCAGGTTATCGGTTCATACAAGCTCTGGAGTCCAAGGTTGGCTGCTATTTGCTGAAAGCTTTGAGTAAGACTGGTTATCTCCAACTCGCGATCACTGGACAAGTATCTGTGGTTGAAAACTTCCACTGGCAGAATTCTTGTTTTGTGCTGCTGCAAAGTCAAACCATGATTCTCAAAAAGGACGTTCGCCAAAAATGCCAGTCTCTCATATGCCTCTCGCTTTGTGTTGCAGAAGATTCGAAAGTCGTCGCTGAATCGTACAAAAGTCCAACCTTCTGAGATCAGTGATCTGTCAACGTCATCGAGTGCAACCTCGGCAAGCAGTCTTGATGCCGATGGACCGACGGGAATGCCGTAGGAATAAGACTCCGACCAACCATTCAGGAGGTTATCTAAAGCGAACGCATGGTTCGTTTTGGTGGTTGCTGCGGTTAAGGCGTTTTTTATCCTGTGGTGATAGATTCTCGGAAAGAAATCCGCAATATCTGCAAGCACTACCCAGCTGTAATTGAGGGCTGCAAGCTCCTTACATTTCTTTAGGTAGGAGTGGTAACCGTAGTCTGAATCAAACATGGTGCCGTCAGATTGGGGCAAAAACCGATAGGAATGAACGACGTCATCTGACTTGCTGACTCTCCGATTCTCAATGTCCACACCGACCTCGTAAACGAGGGCTGTGAACACGAGGAAGTCCGCGGGATCTAGCTGTGTTGATATTCTAAACCCAAATTGGTGCTTGGGAGTAAGGCATCGTCTTGATGGACGCACGTCCCAATCCAGCACATCCTCGTCGGAGAGCCAACCAAGGATGTCGGATGAGCGGTCATCGATCGCACGAAATTCAAAGATCCCGGGGAAAATGTCGGTATCCCCCTTGATGAGAGCCTGTTTAAGGGCCCAATTGAGGCTTTGCCTATTCAGCTTGAGCATAACTGTTCCCTTCTTTCCATCAGGCTCTAAGAACTAGCGACAAGCGTCTGCCTGCTAACTACCGTATTACCGGCAATCTGCCAAGTGCGTGCTGGGAACTGCCACTTACCCAATCGGAATGATCAGCTCCGCTTCGACACATCAGGCTTCTCTTTGAGCTTATGGATACCGATCTGATTCCCGTCCGGGTCCTTGATCACGGCAATACTGCAGCGGGCTCCTTCGAAGGGTCCCAATTCAAACGATACGCCACAGCTTTCAATATGCGCGATGGCCTCTTCGAAATCCTCCACCTCCAACGAGAGTCCCGCGCTGAGCACGGCTGGCGGTTCGCCGTGAAACCAGGTCGTGGTCACCGCGAGCGTATCGTGGGGGCCGACAGCGTACTCGATGAAGCCGTCATCCCCATCGGGTCCGCGAGGAGGGTCAATGACCGTGGGTTCGGGCAGGCGCAGAACCGTCTCATAGAATTCACGCGCGCGCTTCAGACTCGTCACCGGATGGCCGACAAAAGCGAATCCTCTAATCTTCACGCAACGCTCCCTTTCAGTTGATTCCTTTTAATGCTCAGTTCCTTGCAGATGATCGAAAATTGTGGATCGCCAAATCTCCGCAGATCACCGAAAACCCATTGCCTGATCCAATATTCGAAAAGGCTATCATACGGCGCGCTCTCAGTGGATTACGGTCCGCCTATGTGATGTCCCCAGATATATTGGCGGTGATTCAGAGCCGGAGTCAAGATGATCGAGCAAGGGTTTCGGATAGAATCTCATGCGCTTAAGTCTACCAGGTGGACACCTTTTGCCTAGGGATCGGGGTGATTGTCAGTGATATATTCTCGAACGAATTGCAGACTTTCAACCTTGACATCGGCGCCTATTTCTTCCTGGCACTCCCGCTTGAGAGCATCCAAAAGTGTTTCTTTGCAAGGTTCCATACCTCCTCCAGGAAGAATGTACCAAAGACCGTTGTCGTCGATGTTCTCAGTAATGAGAATCCGGTCGTCTCTCTGGATCAGAGCCTTGGCCGCATTTCGCAGTTTCATAATGGATGCCTCGAAAGAACGTGAAGATCGCACGAACCCGCTGCAGCTACAAGATAAAGCAAAGCCCTCTGGTCAGCGAGGGCTTTGAACTGCTGCGAGTTGGGCGAAGACCCTTGTGGCCTGAGCCGTGCACTGTCGTGTTTTGCGGCGCTGCTCTCTCTGCCTTTAGAAAACGGAGCTTGTGTCAGGCCTGTCGAACCAGCTCTCGAATACCTGTCTACTTCTTTGCACCATATCTCTTCAGCAGTGACCCGATGTCTACATCCTCCGAGTCTATGCGAGCGTACTCCTTCCTGCCCTGCGGTTCCTCGCTCCAGGCCAGAGGCGTCGCCCATTCCGCGCCCGCCAGGTTCGGATCGGCTTCCGCCTCCAGCATGAACCTGGCAAGTTCGGGCCATTCATAGAGCACTGCCATGGCCAGGGGCGTCGATTGCCTCTCTCCGCCCAGAACGTTTATCTCCGCACCGTGTTTCAGCAGCTTCTCTGCAAACACGATCCGGTCCCTCTCAGTGACGTGCCACGTGATCTCCGCAGTCCAATGCAGGGGTGTCAAGCCGCTTACTTTCGCACGGGCATTTGGATCGAATCCTCCTTCAAGGAGAAGCTCGAAGCACTCGTAAAAGTGCTCCACACACGCCTTTCCCGGATTGCCGGGACACCGCAGCCTCCACATGCGCATGGCCTGGCACAACACGTCGTGCATTTCGCTCTCCGTAAAACTCGGACTCTGTGAGAGGCAGACTGCCACCAGGTCCGGATGCCCGCCGTGGACGGCTCCCTTCAGGACCTCCTTTGCACACGATGGATCGGAACTTACGAGCGCGGCATCGACGGAGACATTGTCGCTGTTCGCGGCGTAGAATCCTGGAGAGGCACCGTCGTCGAACCCGGGAAATGCCCCATGTCGCAGCAACAGTTTCTCCATCGCGTCGTTCCCGTTCGCGATCGCCCAGTTCAAGGCGTTGCCGGACGCATCCATCACGGTATGCGCCGATGCCCCGTGCTCCAGGAGCAGCACTGCCATCTCCAGATCGTCATTGAGAGCCGCGGCGTGCAGCGGCGCGCCTCGCTCGGCCACGGGATAGCCTTCGTACTTGTCATACGGTGTATCCGGGTCCGCACCCCGTTCCAGGAGGAGGCGCACCACCTCGAGGTGTCCCTTGTCGGCGGCAATCGAGATCGGATACGCGTCCATTCCAGGATAGTTCCGGGCCCAGTCGTTCACGGCTTCGGGATTGGCATCCAGAATTCTCCGCGCCCCGTCTACGTCGCCGATGGCGCAGGCAACCCACAGGTCGTATTCGGCGCCGTGTCCCAGCAGGATTCCGCCGATTACCGGCCACAGGGGGCTTGGCGGCGGGTCCCATCCGCGTTTGGGCCGCGGCCCTAGCGCGAGGTGGATGGCCTTCTTCCCGCGTGCGTTCACTTCGTTGGGTTCGGCCCCGCGAACCAGGAGTTCCGTGACCACCGGGATATGATGGTATTCCACGGCGACGTGAAGTGCCGTATTCCCTGACTTGTCTACTCCGTGAATCGCGGAGGGGTCACCATCGAGCAGCTGTCTTACCGCTTCAACATCGCCCTTGCCCGCGGCCTGGCAAAGGGCGATTCCCAACTCAGTCTCACCGGTCCGCCTGGCTCGCCATTCCTCCATTGACGCGACCACATCTGCATGACCCTTGCTTCGGGCCATATCCAAAGCCGAAACCCGCTCTCCATATGTTACCCTGGTGGGACTGGCGCCGGCGTTCAGCAGGTGCTCGACAACCGCCAGGTGTCCCTCCCGTGCCGCGTAGTGTATGGCCTGATACCCCTGTTCGCCGTCTCGGTGCGCCAGCTCCGGCTTCTTCTCCAGGATGGCCTTGATTCGATCCAGATCTCCCTCCTGAGCGGCGTTGCAGATTCCGACTACACTGACGAAAGCATCGTCCTGGGAAGGCGCGTTTTTGCGCAACTCTCTCTTCGCCATTGCGAGTAACCCCTTTTCAAGGCGCTTCCGCGCCGATCGCAGCCGGTTGTTGACCGTGTCCGGCGAGACCTGCAGAAACGCTGCAATCTCTTGATGAGAATGAGCACCCATGTAGAACATCGTCGTGACCGCACGTTCCGTCTCTGGGAGCGCGTCAACCGCGTTCTGAATCTGGACCCTCATTTCCTGCGCTTCCAATTCATCCAGCGGTGAAGGACTGCCTGACGGAACATCGTGCACGTCTTCGATCGGAACCATTTCCGGGCGCTTCTGCCTCGCGAACTGAGTGCAACAGGACCAAACTATCGCTTTGAACCAACCGGGGAAGGCTTCAGGACTTCGCAGATCCTCCAATTTACGGTACGCGATCAGAAACGCTTCCTGCGCGGCATCTTCTGCCAGGTGGAAGTCCCCCAGTATGCTGTAGGCATACCCCGCAGCCATGTCTTGAAACCGTAACACGACACCCTCATAGGCACGCAGGTTTCCAGATTTGACTGCACGCAATAGGTCGGATAGTCTATCCACTGCCGTTCCTTCGAGAAGGTCCTCTATTCTAAAGGAGGCACCCGAGGCATGGAATTGGTAGAAAAAAGGGAAAGAAGTGCGAATAGGAAGAGCTGTACTTACTGTGAGGAGCTCTCACAGCGATCTTGCCAATGCCGCATAACGGTCTTGCGGTGTGCGAACCCTGCCGTCCCGAAGGACTGCGTTGCGTTCGCGCCTCTCAGCAAATGACGTTACAGAGGTGAGGTTGAGTCGGAGGGAGCGAAGCGACCGGAGCGCAAGGCCGCGTGTTACACGCTTGCGGCGCGCCCCTTCCACGGCGAATCCCTCAACGGGGCTGAAATAAAGTGCACACCATAGACAGGTGGCTTCCTGCTTTTTCGTCTTGTTTCTAATGAAAATCAGGCGCCCGTCAATAGCACCCAGGAAAGAAACAGAGTTTGAACTTCGCCCGTTAGATGGGGTTCGCCTTGAAGAGTCGGAAAAGGTCACCTTTACCGGGACGTTCGGATGTCAAAATCAGCATCAACTTTGCCAGCAGGTCAGCCCGGTCGAAACGTTTGAATTCCGGGTACAGCCCGATACGCCAATGGAGATAAGCTTCAAGCTGGTTCACATCAGGGAAGATCTGTCTGGCCGCAAGGAATTCTGCTTGCAGGGCACGACGATGTGCGTAGGCATGCGAGCGTGAGGCCAGTTTGTGCTGGATTTCCACCTGCTCGTGCAGTGCGATTAAGTGCGCGTACTGCTCATCGAATTCGATTAAATCCGCCGGGATGTAAATCGTTCCTGTTTCGTCGTAGAAAACGAGATCGGGTGTATTGCCTCTATAGCGAAACACCGAATAGGAGAGGGCAAGGTCTGCCACGACTGCCTGCTCAGTGCGGATGACGTTTTGCTTAATCGCGTCGAGCGTCTTGGTAGCTTCCGGATGTGGCAATCGAAGCATACGTAAGGTCTCTTCGGTGGGATGTGTTCTGGGTTTCTGCTCTTGTGCACGATTTGCAGGGGTGTGGTGGTTGGGTCGTCCTGCGCCGCTTGCGTGTAACGTCTAAGCATCACGAACCTGCCGGTGATTTTTCGGGAGGTTGTGGACGGTGGGATTCCGGTGAGGTGCATAAAACTGGTGTTGCACGCTGTTTGGGGAGGCGTCGTCACTATCAGCATTTCCATCAGGACGACAGTCAAGCACGCGCCGTCACTCCGTTTTTTCTCCCATCTTTTATTCGTATCTCAAGGCGTCTATTGGATTGGCTCGTGCAGCTTTCAAGGCCTGATACGCGATGGTGATCAGAGTGACCACAAGCGCCGCTCCTGTACTCCCGATAAAATGGATGGGGCTTTGGTCAATCCGATAGGCGAAATTCTCAAGCCAACTGTTCAGGGTGTAATAAGCCATCGGATAAGCGATTAAACTCGCCAACATTACGAGCATGAGAAACTCCCTTGCCAGCAAACTCACAATGCCAGTTTCTGTTGCGCCAAGAACTTTTCGAATGCCGATTTCCTTGGTGCGCACCTCGGCAGTGTAAGAAATGAGACCCAGCAAACCAAGACAGGCGATTGCGATTGCCAGACCGGCACTGAGGCTGCACAGACGTCCGAGCAGTCGCTCTTTGGCATAAACCGCAGCCAGTGCGTCATCCAAAAACTGATACACAAAGGGCCTTGTTGGATCGGCGGTCTTCCAGGCGGCTTTGGTGCGACTGAGCACATCTTGGATATCGATGCCGACAATGCGCATGCTGACGTAGACCTGCTCATCGTAAATGGCGGGGATCAGAACAAGCGGGCCGATGGATACACGGAAGTTCTCGTAGTGGAAGTCTGCGAAAATGCCGATCACTTCCCAAGTCGCACCCCAGAATCGGACGGTGTCACCAGACCGAATACCCAGTAGCTTTGCTCCGGTTTGGTTGAGCATCACCCTCGTGGTGCCCCATTCATCGTCAACCGTCTGCACGTCGGTGGCAGCAAATGTTCGCCCTTCAATGACCGGAATTTCGTACACTTCAAAGAAATCCTCGTCTGTGTACAGGTAGGGCAAGAGGATTTCTTTGTCTATCCCGGCGGACCTTATCGATACAACGTCGTCGTATCGACTGCGGGGTTCAGCAGCCACAAGGGGCAGGTGCTGAAGCGAAACACCTTTGACTCCCGGCACCTGTAGCAGTCGTTCTTTCACGCGCCGACCGACCTTGTTGATACGTGGAAACACGAGAAGCGCGTTCCGGTTGTATCCAGGATCTGCGGATGTCATATAACTCGTCTGTTCGACAATAACGAGGGTGGCGACGATGAGCGTGATTGTGACTGTAAATTGGAGAACGACAAGCCCCCTTCTGACCGCCCCGTGTCCAGACACAACTCCTCGGATGGGCTTTAGCGCGGATATCGGTGAAAACGATGAGATAAAAAGCGCGGGATAGCTTCCTGCAATGATGCCGACGCCTAAAGCAAAGGCGAACAGCAACGGCAGCGTGTCCATCCCGATGGAGAGGCTCGTGCCCATCAGGGCATTCGCGCCGGGCAACGCAAGCTTTATTATCCCCAACGCTGCGGCAAAGGCGAGCACCGTAACCAGGATAGATTCCCCCATGAACTGCACTACGAGTTGCCGCTGCTGAGCACCCACAACTCTTCGCATGCCGACCTCGCGCATCCTGCGAATGGACCGGGCAGTGGCGAGGTTCATAAAGTTGACGCAGGCCACGCCGACAATGAGAAGGCCGATGGCGGCTAGAGCGTAGCAGGTGTTCAGGTCGCCCTCAACCGCAAGGCCATAACGTTGACGGCCCTGGAGATACAGCTCGGTCAGGGGCGTCATTTCGATCCCCTTCCGCGAACCCTCCCGCCAATGCCGAAGAGCGAAGTCAGGTAACTTCGACCGAACAGATGCCGAAGACGCGCCCGGCTTGAGCAACACGTAGGTTTGGGTAATAAGCCATCCACCCCATGTCTCCCACATGGAATGCATCCTCGCAGGGTCCTTCTTGGGCCGCGTCATCGTGATGAAATCGGGAGAAAGGCCGGGAGTGCTTGTCTGGGGAGGATCTTCCAGGATGCCCGTGATCGTATATGTGTCTTCGAAGAACTTGGACTTGAGGAACACGGTCTTGCCCAGCGCCGGCGCATCGCCAAAGAGTCTTACGGCAAGACGCTTTGTGGCAAACGCTGAAAAAGGGGTTGCAAGATCACGCATCGGATCGCCTTTGATGGTCTGGAAATCGAACACATGGAAGAACCGATCATCGACGACAATAACATGGGAGTTTGTGCCTTCCTGAGTCCCGACACTGACGTTCACACGGCGGCCTATAAACCGGGTGGCATCCTCAACCTCGGGTATCTCTTCCACAAGTGCAGGTCCCACCGGACCGTTCGCCGCGTAATGGTAGGCCACGTCGCCGTTCTCCTGTCGAAAGGAAGCCAAAACCCGATGGATGCGCTCGGCCTTCCTGTGGTGGCGGTCGTAGCTAAACTCGTGCTGAAGGTAGAGCAGAATAAGGGTACTGCATGTGAGACCAATAGCCAGACCAGCAATATTGATGAAAGAATATGCTTTTTGCTTCCAGAGATTTCTGTAAGCAACCCTCAGATAGTTTCTGAACAAAACACGCTCACATTTTTACGTGAAAGACAGGTTTAGTTGTGGTTATTGCTAGCCATCTGCTTCTCTTTGAGGTGCCGGGGCAATTTCGGCCATCGTCCTCGCGCCTTGCGAACCTTGCCGATCTGACAGGACTGGCGCGCCGGTTGTCCTTCGCGTCTTCCAACACGCAACCGGCGTGACAGAGGCAAGGTTGCCCAAGGTAGCTATCGTATGGCCACGCTGTCTTCGGAATCAAGAGCGTCTGCAATCCGCTGCGCGTGTCCCCTCATAAGTGGCGGTAGTGCATCTTTGCCGAAGAATTCAAATCCATAGGTTTCCGGATTTGATTTGAACTCGCCCTCCGCTGATTTCGCCAGAAAAACCAGCGCTACAACCTGATACTGTGGCCCCAGGTGAAGGTATAGTGAGTCGCCAGGGTCCGAGTATACGCCCGATAGTCCACAAATGTCTACCGCAAGCCCTGTTTCCTCTGCCACTTCTCGAAGAGCTGCATCGAGAATCCTTTCCCCAAGTTCCATAAATCCCCCAGGGAGAGCCCATTCGTTGTTGTCTTTGCGTTTGACCAAAAGGATCCAGCCTCGTTCATCGAGGATCACACATTCGGCGACGATTTTGGGTGTTATATGCTCATTGAAAGGCATTCTAACCCCTCCTCTTCAACAGACGATGCTTTGCTAATTTGGATCCAAAGAGGCGGAACCAGGACAGCCACCTATACTCCACAACGCAACCGGAGACACCAGTATGGTCAATGATTATCCATTCTGAACACTCGATCAAGTGCCGTCCGACCGGCTTCTGATACCCAAAACTGCGGTCGCCCATCCATTCCCGCCGTCGACGCGTCACCTTTCCCCCCACCGATTCCGCAGTTCGATGACAGTCAGCATGGTCATCTCTCCCGTGGGCTCCAGTCCGGCGTCAGCCTGGAACTTGCGCAACGCCTCCCGGGTGGCTGCGTTCAGTTCCCCGTCGACCGGTCCGATTTCGTATCCCAGTCCATTCAGGATCATCTGCACCTCGTAGGTATGCTCGGGCCCGGCCGGCATATCGGACGCTTCTTCGGCTTCTTCGGGCTTCTCTTGAACCACCGCCGTATCCTCGGAGATCAGCACCCAGCGCAGGAGCCGGATCTCGAAGAAGACAGCCACGGTCGCGATCAACCACAGCAGGCCGAACAGCAGCGCGAACCCCCATCGTATCGCCATGTCTCCTTCCGCAACAGCCGCGGGATCGGAGCGATCGAAGACTTCGGGCGCAAGCAGATAGCGCATGCACAACCAGAGTCCCGCGTGCACGAACGCGAGGACGACCGGCGTGCGGACCGGCACCCTGAGCGGCGACCTCGCGGGGCGCCAGAACCGGGCGATCGCAAGGGTCCAGAAATCGACCAGCATCAGAAACAGCGGCATTTCAGCGAGGAAACCCACGGCCCTGTCAGCGGTACCGGATTCCCGCGTCCATGCCCACCAGGCCGCGGCCAGAATCGCCGCCGCCAGCACGAACGACGTGCCGACGCGAAGCAGGAGAGCGGTTCGTGAACGACCGGCTGTCGGCTCGGACGCGCCGGGTTCGGGTTGAAGACGGTTCATTGACAACACTCCGTATCGTGCGTTTTTGCTGTTAACCCTTCCGGGACACGGGTCACTTGGCTATATTGTAGAGTACACGACCGCACCGTGTCCAGCAAACAATCGGGCCACGAACCATGCGTCCCAAATCCGAAATCCTGGCTGTCGAACTGGTAGACGGCAACCGGATGGTGTATTATACGCGCGAAGGACGGGAGACCCATCCATTTTCGCCGTGGCTGCTGGTCGAGGCGCCGGAGGACTGCGACAGAGCCGGCCTCGAGGGCGTACGAAAAATCGCGCGTCTCAGGGGCGCGGGACAGCTTCGTTATCTGGTCCAACTCCACTCCTGGAACGATTTTCTGGATGCCAGGGGAACACTGTCGGCAGACGGCATCACCCATTTCGACTTCAACAATCCCGTGAAGCAGCACCTGCTGCTTTCAGGAAACACGCTCTTTCGGGGCCTGCGTTACAACGAGACCCACCGGATGCAGCTGGATATCGAGACCACCGGCCTCAACCCCGAAGCCCCGGACGCGCGCATTATCCTGGTCGCGCTTTCCGACAACCGGAGCTACGAGGAGGTACTCGGCGCCGGGGAGATGTCCGAAGGCGCACTCCTCGAAGCCCTCAACCAGCGTATTCGAAGCCGCGATCCCGATATTGTCGAAGGCCACAACATATTCGACTTCGACCTCAACTATATCCGGGTCCGTGCGCGAGCCCTGAACATCGGCCTGCCCTGGGGTCGCGACGGCTCGGAACTGAAAGCCGGGAACGGCATGCGCCGGTACAGGGTCGCCGCCCGCAGCCGCACCTTTCGCCCGGCTTTTATCCACGGCCGTCACATCATCGACACCTATCATCAGGTCCAGCGATACGACATCGGCGGGCGTCTGGAGAGTTACGGCCTGAAAAACGTCATTCGTGCGCTGGGCCTGGAGCGCGCGGGCCGGGTGTTCGTCGAAGGAGCCGAAATCGGGAAGGCGTGGCGGACCGATCCCGGCCGGGTGGTGGACTATGCGCTGGACGACGTCCGCGACGTACGTGCGTTAAGCGAAATGGTCGCCACAACAGAATTCTACCAGACCCAGGTGCTGCCTTACCGGTTTCAGGAAGCCGCGATTACCGGACCGGGCGAGAAGATCAACGCCCTGATGATCGGCGCCTATCTCAGGCGGGGCCTCGCCGTTCCGCGACCTCAGCGCTCGGAGCCGTTCGGGGGCGGATATACCGAGTTGTTTGCCTCGGGCATTTTCAACCGGGTTGTCAAGGCCGACGTGGAGAGCCTCTACCCTTCCATCATGCTAAAGTACGGCATACGTCCCGGTTCCGATACGGAAAACGTGTTCCTGCCCATGTTGCAGCGCCTGACCGAGCGACGCCTCAAGGCCAAATCCAGCCTGAATGACGCCGAAACCGATGCCGACAGGTCCTACTGGGACGGCGTTCAGGGAAGTTACAAGGTCCTGATCAACTCGTTCTACGGATACCTGGCGTACGGAAGGGCGAACTTCAATGACTACTCGGCGGCTGCGCGGATCACAAAACACGGCCAGCAGATTGCGCGGCAGCTTGTGGCAATGCTCAGGGAAAGGAACGCCGGGCTCATCGAAGCCGATACCGACGGCGTGTATTTCGTCGTCCCCCCCGGGATCGATACGGAACGGGACGAGCACGACTTCGTTGACGCGCTGTCCGGAGAACTGCCGGAGGGCATTCACCTTTCCCACGACGGCAGGTTCCGGGGTATGATCAGCCTCAAAGCCAAGAACTACATTCTGATCGACTTCAGCGGACGCCTGATCATCAAGGGCAGCAGCTTGCGCAGCCGGCGTGATGAGCGTGTATTCCGTGAATTCGTCAGGAAACTCGCCCCGCTGTTGATCAACCGGCAGTCCGGCGCCGCGTCTGCCCTGTACATGGAATTCGCCGACCGCCTTCAGGCGGGCCAATTCGACCGCGGGGAATTCTGTCGCAGGGAAACCGTTACGGAGAAGACATTCGCGAATCCGAACCTGCGCCGGCTGGCGGCTGCCGCGGAGGGATGTGAAGCGGGGGAAAGGATTGCCGTCTATCAGAAAGATGACGGCAGCCTCGCGCGAATCGAAAACTACGCGAATGATGAAGACCGGGGCTATCTTCTGCGACGACTGCACGACATGGCCGGGCGCTTCCGCGGCCTCTTCGGCGAGACCGAATTCGATCGGCTCTTTC
The DNA here is from genome assembly GCA_965203805.1 of Candidatus Latescibacterota bacterium. Classification (GTDB taxonomy): domain Bacteria; phylum Latescibacterota; class UBA2968; order UBA2968; genus JAAXHE01. Next base: position 1,691,490 of record OZ241917.1, read on the forward strand.
CACTCCGGAAACAATCCGCGGGTGAACAGCTCAGTCTGTTCTAGTCCTGTCCCAAAAACACCTCACCATGCTTCCGCCTGCCTGCGCAGTGCCCTGCGCTGCAGGCAGGCCGAACCATCCCCTCTCGCCGGCTTCCCACGTGCTTCCAGAGTACCACTCCCAGCAAACATCCGGAGATTGCGGGTACAAGCGCCGTCAGTGCGGCGCCGTGGAAATGGTGCGCCAGAATTCCGGCGGCCGTTCCCGCCACGACGAGAATCACCATCAAAACCAATGCTCGACCCTGCCTGTGGGCGGCGAGCAGGGCGGTATGCGCCAGGCCGCACAACACGAAAGGCGGCACGCACCAGACCAGCAGCCTTGCGTACGGCACCGATGGCGTATAGGCGTGGCCCAGAAGCCAGGATACCGCCGGGCCCAACATCACGTGAACGACGGCTGAAACGGCGACGGCAAGGCCCGTCAGCGTCACCGCGGACCGGACGGCCAGTTTCAGGAACGCCTGCCGATCGGAAAGCCGGGTGCTCAGGGCGGGCAGGACGGCCTCGAAACTCGCTCCGATCAGAATGAGCAGCGCCGCCGCCAGCCGGTACCCCACGGCCAGATACCCTGCTTCCGCGCCGCCACCGGTCTGATAATACATCGTGAGGTAATTCAGATTCAACAGATTGATGAGGAAATACACCGCGGGCAGGTGTTTCAATCCGTCCACGAACCGGCGCCGATTGAGTCCGGTGAGAAGAAACGGACCGACTCTACACCCCACCCGCCGGACAGAGACGAACCCCGCCCCGAAATACAATGCGCGAGAGACCAGGTAGCACAACCCGACGCCCACAAGATCCCAACCCGCCATCATCGCGCCGATCCCGCCTGCCAGCAGCAGGATGTTGGCTCCGAGCATAAGCACGGCGCAGGTTGCGGATCTCTGAAGGCCCTTGAACACGGCAACGAGCCCGTCCCCCATGCTCATCAATACCGTCGAACCGCCCACGAGGAGTACGGCCAGCGTCACATCCGATCCGGTCTCGAACGCGCGGGCGGCCAGCAGCATAATCGCCAGCACCGGGGTCGCCAGCGCCAGCTTCAACGACAGGGCCTCGGAGCACGCGGTCCGACCCGCTGTCAGGCTCGAGGCCGAGGCCTTGATGACCCGGTTGTTCGATCCCGCGTCCAGGAGCGGAACGAAAAAAGCGGTCAGCCCAACGACAAAGACGTAGTCGGCCAGCCCGCTTTCCCCAAGAAGGCGCGCCACACCCACCAGAAGCAGCATCCCTCCAAGCAGGTGAGCGCCTTTCTCCACCGTGATAAAGATCGAGTTTTCCGAAACCCGCGCCAACATCCCCTCCCATGCCACCAGAAACACGAAAAGCAGGTCAATGCCTGCTTTTCGTGTCACTGAACCGCGTGATAATTCCTCACAATTCAAACCCGAGACGGTCGTCCACGCGTATCGTTACGGTATCCGGTTCGCTGGTGATTGCGCCTTCCGCAACGAGGACATCGTCACGGACGCGCAATTCAAAAACAAAATCGGCAGGAGCGACGGCCCGGAAGATGGGCATGCTGTTCGCTGCGTCGAAATCGACCCCAGGGCCGTCCAACTGTGTCCACATGTACCGGAGCGGGTCCCGTTCCGGGTCCGAACTGCCGGCGCCGTCCAGTGTCACCTGGAGTCCGCTCGAATAGGCGATGGTGCGATCCATGCCCGCATCCGCCACGGGCGGGCCCTGGGTGACGTGAATTTCAACCATCCCTTCCGTTTTGGCGCCGGATTTCCCGTCGTCCACCTCAACCTTGAGCGTATAGACGCCCACGACTACCGGCGCAATCCAGACGACAGTCACCGAATCCTGAAAAAGCCCCCTCAACGAATCCAGCTTGCTTTCATCGAAGAGGCCGCCCTCCTCGTTTTTGAGGTCCGTCCAGAGATAGTCCAGTTCGTCGTTATCCGCGTCGTTCGTGAGAAGCGTAATTCTGACCTCGCTTCCCCGCCCTACGGATGGATGGTCGTCCTGGTCGGTGGTAAGCGCGACAATCTGCGGCTGTTCCTGTCTGTCCAGGAGACCACATCCCGCAAGAGCAACCAGGCAGGCCGACGCCAACGTCCAGCGCACGATATCCCTCAGAAGCGTCATGGCGGGCGAGACATCCCCTTTGACCAGGTTCGCCCTGGGTTTCAACGAGACAGTGTCACGAAGGGACTGGATCACCAGTTCAAACTCTCTGGCCGCAAAGGAGTTCCATCAAACGGCCGGGGCATCCGCGTGAGCCGGTGCTGATTCGGCCGCGGGGCCGGACAACATCGGCTGATTGGACGCCGAACCGCACTTTCGAATGCGGGAAACTCAGTCGCTTTCCGTTAACAACATCGTCAGGTCCGGGAGCAGTTTCTTCGGGAGGCCCTGGTCGGTCCCGTCGTAGTAGGCCCGAACCCGCCCCTTCTTGTCCACCAGCGCAAAGCGCAGGCTGTGCATGATCTGGTCCGTGCCTTCTTCCACCCCTCCCACGCCCAGTTGAAAGCCTTCGCGTATGACGGCGTACACCCGGGGTTTTTCACCCGTCAGAAACAGCCAGCGATTCTCGTCCGCGAGATAACGGTCGGCGTACTCGGAAAGCACTGGAGGCGTATCCCGTTCCGGATCCACCGAAAAAGACACCAGCCGGGCGTCCTTGTATTTCCTCAGCGGCGCCTGAAGCGCTTGCATATTGGCCGACAGCAGCGGGCACGGACCCGCGCAATGAGTGAAGATAAAGTCCGCAACCCAGACCCGGCCAAGCAGATCCGAAAGACCCATTTTCCTGCCGCTGCGTTCCAGGAGAGCAAACTCCGGGACCTGGCTCAGAACCGGCAGGCGCTGCGATTGCGCCCGTATGGCCTTTACTTCGCGCAGGAACAGAAACGCCCCCACGGTCAGCATCAAGAGAGTCGCACCAGCGAGCACCAGCCAGAAAACACGGACCTGTCGGGGTACGCCCATCGGTTTTACCGCGCTCCTTCCCGTCGTCTGATCACACCCAGGGAAATGCTCAACGTCGCCAGAACAAACAGACACGTCACCAGAAGGCATGCCTCCGGCGACGGAACCCGTCCCGTCAGTTCAGGCGCTTCGAGATACAGCGTGTGCCGGACCCCGGCGACGCCGTACGTCAACGGATTGATCCGCATCACCCACGCGAGCCATTCCGGCACGCCGGAAAGCGGAAACAATGCCCCGGAAAGCGCCCACATCGGCAACAGGAAGAGGTTCATAATGGCATGGAAACCGGCCGTGGACGCCATACGCCACGCAATTGCGAAACCCAGGCCCGTCAGCGCCAGACCCACAAGAAACAGAAATGCCACCGTTGCCACGAGAGAAACAGGGCTGACCGGAATGTCCAGTTGGAATACGAACAACAGGAACACCGCCCCTTCCAGCACCGCCAGCGTCGTACCCCCCAGTACCTTGCCGATAACGACACCGCTCCTGGAAACGGGTGCGACAAGCACGGATTGCATGAATCCCTCTCTCCGGTCCTCGACCACCGAAATTGTGGAGAAGATGGCCGTAAAGAGCAAGACCATCAACAGCGCGCCAGGATAGATGTATTCCAGGTAACTCATCGTGCCGGCCATCCCTGCGGGCGCGAAAGACGCGCTCATTCCAATGCCCAGCAGCAGCCAGAACACAAATGGCTGCAGGATCGCGCCAAGCAGACGGTGCCGGTCCCGGACGAATCGCACGAGTTCCCGCCGCCACAGCGTTGCCGCCGGAAGGAAGAACCCTTCACCGCGCCTCACGTCATCCGGCATTTCCGCCCTCCCCCGTCGCGAACGGACGCCCCGTCTCCCGGATGAACACATCCTCCAATGTGGGCCTTCCCAGTCTGATTGCAGAAATCCGTTCCCGGAAACCGGCGTACAGTGACGCCATCATTGCCTGCCCGTCTTCACACTCAATACGCAACGTGCCGTCAACAACGACGGTGGAAGTGCTCACACGGGCTTCGATATCGGCTCTGAGCGCCTCTGTATCTTCTGCTTCGATCACCAGGACGTCTTTGTTCATCGAACGCTTCAGCGCCTCCGGCGCGCCCTCCGCGACCAGCCGCCCCCGATCCAGAATACCCACGCGGTCGCACCGCTCCGCTTCCTCGATGAAATGCGTGGTCAACAGCACCGTGACACCCCTCTCCCCCCGCAGTTTCCGGAGATCGTCCCACATCGCCCTGCGAGCCAGCGGGTCCAATCCGCTGGAGGGTTCGTCGAACAACAGCAGCTCCGGTCCGTGCAACAGTCCTCTCGCCAGGTCCACCCGCCTTCGAAGTCCGCCGGAGAGGTCCTCGGTCCGGTCGTCCCTGCGATCCGCCAGGCGCACCGTGCGGAGCACCGATTCGATCCGCTCCTGAAGGAATCGTCCTCGCAGGCCGTATAAATGGCCCTGGTGGCGCAGGTTCTCGAAGGCAGTCAGCTTGAGGTCCAGGCTGGCATGCTGAAACACGACCCCGATGCGCGCCCGTATTCCCGCCGCATCCCGCAACGGATCGCGTTCCAATACCCTTACCGTGCCGTCGGTGGGTTCGAGAAGTGTGGCAAGAATGCGGAAAAGCGTCGTTTTACCTCCGCCGTTCGGGCCGAGCATGCCATAGACTTCCCCCTTCTCAATTCGAAGATCGATCCCGTCCAGCGCAATCCGATCGCCGTAACGATGTCGCAATCCGGCAACGGCTATGGCAGGCGACACTGAGACTCCTTACCGAAAATCTTCATGATCCTAAAAGAGAAAGGTGATAGGCTACCCCTATCACCCGAAACGACGTGGTTTGCGGCGCCCCATCCCATTACAGGAACGTATCGAACAGCAGGGCGATCCAGAGCAGAGGCAGATAAACAAGCGTCGTGCGCAGCAGCCGTCTCGCGTTCCGCTCCGACCGGGTACCGGCGAACGTGGTTACGGAATACAGGAGGCAGAGTCCCGCGGCCGCAGCCGCGGCGGCATAGACCGCACCACACAGACCCGCCAGCCAAGGAAGCACGGAACAGGCCAGCAGGACCGCGCTGTAGATGGCGATCTGTCCGGCCGTTCGCCGGCCGGCCGGATCGTCCGTGGATATCATCTTGAATCCGCCGCGCACGTAGTCCTCCCTGTAGATCCAGGCAATGGAGAAAAAGTGCGGAAACTGCCAGAAAAACACGATACCGAAGAGCATCCACGCGCCGCTGCCGATCTCTCCCTGCGCCGCGGCCCAGCCGCCCATGGGCGGCAACGCCCCCGCAACGGCGCCAACGGCGGTGTTGTGCGTGGACACCCGTTTCAGGGGCGTATACGCGAACAGATAGATTACCGAGGTCAACGCCGCGAGTAGACCGGCAAGCCAGTTAATCTGCAGCCCCATATAGAGGATGCCGGTTCCCGACAGCAGGAGCCCGAACAAATAGGCTTCTTCGGGATAAAGGCGGCCGGCAGGCAGGGGCCTGCTCGCGGTACGTTCCATACGGGCATCCATCTTCCGTTCCAGGAACTGGTTCAGCACCGCCGACCCGCTCGCGATCAGGACCGTCGCCAGCAGTGTGTGCAGAAGCCGGGAAACCTCGAAGACACCGGCCGAACCCAGAACGAACCCAACCGTTGTGCTCAAGACGACAAAAACGGTGATTTTGGGCTTGGTGAGGGTCAGATAATCCAACAGGCGCGCCCGCGACAGTGCGGGACTCGCCGCCCCGGTTTCAACCCGCGGTTTCATCAGTCAAAGACCTCCAGCACTCAGCGGTCAGCGTGTAATGATGCGATACCGGAACTGCGCGCGGCGTCCATCCGCAATACGCGAAGCGTCTGCACCAGGCTGGTTCCCAGCACCGCGGCGCCTACGACCACGTGCATCGTCGTGATCGCGACACCCTTGCCGGTCCAGATCACCAGGGCCCCCAACGCGAGCTGAACAAGAAGCAGCGCAAGCAACGCCACGGAGGGCCTCGTCAGTTCGGGTCGGTTCCCGTGGGCGCGCAGGACACGGCACGCGGTCCAGACCAGAACAACGGACACGACAACTGCCCACGCCCGATGGGCAAAGTGGATGGCCACTCGGGTCCGGAACGTGTCGATCGAGATGGGAAACGGGTCCGTTGCATCGACAGTCAATTCCGAAAAGGGCGGAATCAAGCGGCCGAAGGAAAGCGGAAAATCGGGAATGGCCAGGCCGGATTCGGTATGCCGCATCAGCGCGCCGAGGACCAACTGAATGAAAACCACCGCCGTGCCGGCCGCTGCCAGCCATTTCAGCGGCACCCCGCCCGCCTCCGGCAATGGCTCCGCGGCCCCCTTCCAGCCAGCCGACGTAAATAGCGCGATGCCCACGGTCAGGCAGAAAAAGGCCTGCGCCAGGCAGGCGTGGCTTATGGAGATCCACGTGGGCAGGAGATAGAGCACCGTCAGGCCGCCCAGCAACCCCTGCAGGACAACCGCGGCCAGGGCCGCCACACCCAGGTTCCGCAACCAGCGCCGTTCTTCCCGGCGCCACAGCCAGATGGCGAGAACCGCGGTCAGCACCCCCACGAATGTCGCCACCATCCGGTGGCCGTGTTCGTAGAATATTCCGCCGACCATGGGCGGAAATACCATACCGTAGGATAGCGGCCAGTCCGGAACCGCCAGTCCCGAACCCGTACTGCTGACCATCGCGCCGGCGAAAATTAAAAAAAGGGTCGCGCCGGCCGTGAACACGGAAAAACGGTGCAACCAGCGATACCCCTGCGACATTGCGATATCCACTTCCGTCCGGCCTGTCCCTATTCCGCGTCGGCGGCAAGCCATTTGCCGTTCATACCGAGAATTCCCGGTTGTCGTTTTGAATGACGTCGCGCGCGGCGCATCCAGAAGATCGCCACACCCACAATTCCCACCAGCACGGACACGATAATACCCATGAGCACCAGAACCCCGGCCGCCGCGCCCTTTGCCATATCCGATTCCGGATTCCCGTAACACACGGCGCAAGCCTGAAGGGTCTCGGGAATCATCAGGGCCCCGGTGACAGCCGCTGCAAACCAATCACGCCTCACAGATAACTCCATCCCTTGAGCTTCTTCAGAAACCAGAGGCCGTACCACACCAGGACGACGCACCCCGCGAATGAACCGACGCCAAGTACGAGATTCGTCCCGTTGCCGGTCGCGGCGTAATCCTGAACCGCCCAGATCCCAAAACCCAGACAGCAGAGTATTGACACAATGACAAAGACCACGTGGAATGCCTTGAGAGACATCGCGTTCTCCGCTTCAAGACTCGCTGGTCAACGCGCCCACGCCCGAGAATTCCGTAACGGACGGAAGCAGCATCAGGGCGGCAAAAAAGACGACCGTCAGCGCCAGTACCCAGAAGATAATCTGCTTTTCGGACACCAGATGCATGAAATACCCGGCAACCAGCCCGCCTTTGATACTCGCGATGAACAGCGCGATCAGGACCGTAGCCGCCACCGACTCGATCTTGAGATAGGAGACGCCAACCGTCACGACCGTGAGCACAGCCAACGCGGCAAACACCAGAATGTAGACCCGAACATGCTTCCTGATCTCTTCAGCGCTTTCAGCCATGCCATGCTCCTTACAGCAGGTAAAGAATCGGGAACAGGAAGATCCAAACCAGATCCACGAAGTGCCAGTAGAGACCGGCACACTCGATCCGGTTGGCAAACTGCTCGGGCGCCGTATGCCAGAGCTTGCTTCCCGGGAACAACAGGTAGAGATTCACGATAATGCCGCCCACCACGTGAAGCCCGTGCAGGCCGGTCATCGTAAAGTACGTGGCGTAGAACGTGTTGGTGGACGGAAAGATGCCAAGATGGAATTTGTGGGTGTATTCGAAATACTTGATGACCAGGAACACGAAGGCCAGCAGTACCGTCAGCCCCAGATAGAGTTTGAACCTGCCGAAGTTGTCCATTTTCAGGGATGCCCAGGACATCACCATGGTCACACTGGACGCGATGAGCACGAACGTATTCAGCGTGGCCAGCGGTACATTCAACAGCTCCGAACCCTGAGGCCAGCTGGGCGCGCCCACCCTGAGCAGGACCAGCGTTGAAAACAGCGCGCCGAACAGCATCACCTCGGACGCCAGGAACAACCAGATCCCGAATTTTCCGTTATACACCCCTGTAATCGGATGCGGCTCCACCGTGTGGGGAATTTCTTCAACGGACACCGTGTGTCTCCTTTACGTTTGTAGCGGACGGGCCGCCCGGTTCGCTAATCGTCGTCCGCGGGCGTGGGCGTCGGTTCGGGTTCGGGTTCGGGTTGAGCCACCTGGCCGTTTTCGGACGCGTGCTGCGGTATGAAGTCACTGGAAGCGCCCGGAACACTGTATTCGTACGGCCCCCGGTAGACCCTGGGCGTAACCGCGAAATTCCCGTGCGGCGGGGGCGTGGGCGTAGCCCACTCCAGGGTGGTGGCCTGCCAGGGATTGTCCGACTCGACCTTCTTCCCCTTCTTCATGCTCCAAAAGAAATTGACGATGAAGAATATCTGAGCCAGTCCCAGCAACCACGCGGACCAGGAACTCATCGCTGTCAGGCCCTGAACCTGCGCCCCGTAGGCGTACTGCGTCTGGTCGTAGAGCCGCCTCGAAACCCCGGCCATTCCCACGAACAACATCGGCATGAACACGCCGTTCATAAAGATCAGGCTCGTCCAGAAATGCAGTTTGCCCAGCACATCGTTCATCATGCGGCCCGTTGCCTTGGGAAACCAGTAATAGATCCCGGCAAACAGCGCGAATATCGTACCCGGCGCCACCACATAGTGAAAATGACCGATCACGTAATAGGTATCGTGCAGATGCAGGTCCGACGCCGTGAGGCCCAGCGGCAGCCCCGTCAACCCTCCGATGGCGAACATGGGAATGAACGCCAGGCAGAACAGCATAGGAACTGAAAACCGGATGGACCCGCCGTGCAGGCTCAACGCGAACGCCGTCAGGATGATCACCGAAGGAATGGAGATGATCATGGTCGTGGCCTGGAAGAAGGTACTAATGGTCGTTCCCATCCCCGTCATGAACATGTGGTGCGCCCAGACGATAAACGACATGAATCCGAGAAAGACAATCGAGTAGATCAGCGTGCGATACCCCCACAGCGGCCGGCGAGTGTTGTTTGCCACGATCTCGCCCACGATGCCCATAGCCGGAAGAATCAGCACATAGACTTCCGGATGCGCGAGAAACCAGAACAGGTGCTGCCACAACAGCGGGCTGCCGCCGCCGCTCACGTCCAGCGCCTGTCCGGTGACGACGAGGCCGCTGGGCATGAAGAAGCTGGTCCCCGCGATCCGGTCCATGAGTTGCATCACTCCGGCGGCCTCGAGCGGCGGGAACGCCAGCAACAGCAGAAACGCCGTTACAAACTGCGCCCACACGAAGAACGGCAGCCGGAAAAAGTAAAGCCCCTCGGCCCTCATCTGTACCGTTGTGACGATGAAATTCACCGAGCCCAGCAGAGACGAGGTGATGAGGGCGACCATCCCCCACAGCCACCAGGTCTGCCCGGTGGGCGCGATAACGGCAAGCGGCGGATAGGATGTCCAGCCGGACTGTGCGGCGCCCTCGGGCACGAAAAAGCTGGCCAGCATAATGACGCCGCCTACGAAGAACACCCAGTAACTCGCCATGTTGAGTTTCGGAAACGCCATATCCGGCGCGCCGATCTGGAGCGGCAGCACGTAGTTTCCGAAACCGCCGACGGCCAGCGGAACCACGCCCAGAAACACCATGATTGTCCCGTGCATGGCCCCGAGCTGGTTGTAGTATTCGGGAACCATGATGCCTTCCGGCATATTCACCGCGCTGAACAAGGTTCCTATCCAGGGCATCGGCTGTCCGGGATAAGCAAGCTGCCACCGCATCATCATCATCAGGCAGAAGCCGAATAGCAGGAAGAAAAGTGCGGATACGGCGTATTGGATCCCGATGACCTTGTGGTCCGTGGAAAACACGTACTTCTGCCAGAATGGCAACTCGTGATGTCCGTGATCGCCGTGTGCATGCTCAGCCATAAACAAGGCTCCTTAAAAGGAAAATTCGTCCTCTTCGTCCGCCGCCCCGGACTGCTCATCGAACCAGACCCGGAAAGCCGCTTCCGACTCGACCGTCAATTGACCACGCATGCGATAGTGGCCCAACCCGCACAGCTGCGCGCAGGCGATGTCGAAGGTGCCGTTCTTCGTGGCCTCGAACCAGATCCTGATGTCCTGGCCGGGAATCGCGTCCTGCGTCAGCCGCAGTACCGGTATCTTGAAGCTGTGAATGACATCCTTCGAGGAGATGTGCGCAATGACGGGCTTGTCTTTCACAATATGCAGATTGTTGATGGCATTGAAATCGTCTTTGCCGTCAGGGTCATCGGGGTCCAGCCCCAGCAGGTTGTCGGCGCTGACAAACTCAGGCGCCGTCCGTCCGAATTTCCCGTCTTTACCCGAGTAGTGGATGTTCCAGGCAAACTGCTCCGGTACCACCCGGACCACAAGCGCGTCGGACTCGTCGGGAAACGCGTGCTTGAAATCCGCCCAGAGCGGCATGGACAGCCCGACGAGCAGCACCGCCTCAACGACGATCACACCGTACTCCACGTACTTGGCGATCTTTCCCTTTATGGGATCGTAGGTCGCGTCCGGGTTCGCCCTTCTCCGATAGCGGACAAGACAATAGACGAAAAAGACGCCCCAGCCCAAAAACAGCGCCACCATGAAGACATGCAGCCAATTGATCAGCCAATCCACGGTGGCGCCGTGGGTTGAGATGTCAATTGGCAGCCAGTAACCGTACACCTTTTCTTGCATTCGGGACCCCTCCCGTATTGTCGCGGTGCGGACCCGCCCGCGACGCCAGTCCGTCGCAACACGTTTATTTCTTCGGCTTTATCTTGAAAAGAAAGTCCACGGCCCTGGACTCGCCGTCGGCAACCGTAATCTCCTCCGTCATCGTGCCCAGGCGCTTGCTTTCGTGCCACGCCTCGATCGTGTAGGTGCCCGCGGGCAGACCGGCGATCTCAAATTTCCCTCCCTCGCCGCTGACGGCGAAGAACGGGTGTTCCATCACGCCGATATAGGACTGCATCCAGGGATGTACGTCGCATTTCACCGGGACCATCACCTCGGGATTTGCAAACGAAATTGTGATCTTCTTCATGAACTTCGGCATGGCCTTGTTGATTTCGCGTGAGTTCTGCGGCTTCGGGTGGATGTTGTGCAGCGTGCCGTCGCTGTTGAGTACCGTGATCGGTTGCCCCGCCCTGACGCCCATAACGTGCGGTTTATAGATACAGCCCTGCTGGTCCAGAACGGCGGGCTCGGTCGGCGTGTCGAATTTCCTGCCCTCCAGACCCTTTTTTACGTAGACGAATACGTTGTGCAGACTGCCGTCGTCCTCAACCACCACGACCTCGCTCAATGCCGGACCGGCGGTGTGCTTTCCCGCGCAGACCGGATCGGCAGCCATCTGGATTTTCTTTCGGCCCGGTTTCTTGCCCCCCGGAAATTCCAGTTTGATGGTTCCGGAAACCGTTGCTCCCGCCATCGCATCGCCCGACGCAAAACAGCCGAAACTCACCGCGATGATCGCTGCGATTGACCCACGTCGCTTCATTTGTATCCCCTCTCTTCCGTTAACGTCTGCGACCGGCCCGTTGGACCGGACTAACCTGCGCCGGTTGACATACCCTCATTGTTTTCAATCGCGAAGATATCCGAAGTTCCAACTAACGTCTGGTCAGACGGGCATCCTGGTGCAGGCCGTAGATGATGTAGTCGGTGAGTGCCTGAATAACCACGTCTGAGGGCAACTCGAGAAATTCGTCCGAGGGTTTGACCCCCTCCGGCAGCTTCAGATAGGCGGCCATTTCCTCCGGCAGGTAGGTCATTTCGTCGCCGAAGAACGTAGGCATCTTGGTGCCCGGCTGGATCTTCTGCGGATCCCACAGCCAGTCCCGGATCCATGCCGGTTTCAGCCGCTCCCGCGCCAGCTTCAGGTCGGGCGCCCAGCTTGCCGGGTCGCCCGTAGGCTTGATATCGCCCTGCTGGTGGCAGGTGAAGCAGTTGTAAATGTCGGCGCTGAACAACTTCCTCGCGCCCGTGATGTCTCTTGAACTCAACCGCTTATGCACAAACGTCGCATACGGGAACTGCTCCTTGTCCAGGCGGGAAAAATAGGTGACCAGGTCGATTGCTTGCTGGTCTTCGAAGCCGAACGAGGGCATTCGCACTTCGAGCCACGGACGGATGGGTTCCACGTTTTTCAGGAATGAGAAGAACCAGTCCGGCTGGACTTTTCTGCCCTCGCCGTTCAGTTCCGGCGGCACGAAACCCACGGCGTCGGCGGCGGAGACGTCCTCGGCGCCGTAAGCCTTCACCATCGGATCCCGGATTGCTCCGCCCTGGTGCTCCACAACGTGGCACCCTTTGCAGTTCCTGTCGTACACCAGCCAGCGGCCCTTCTCGATATCCACTTCATCCGGTGCGAGGCGTTTGATCGCGTCCGATCCCGCCTGGCTCCGGTTCAGGCTAAGCAGCGCCGTCGTCAACGCGTGCGCATCCTCGTCGCTCAGGCCGTACTGCGGCATACGCAGCTTGTCGTCGAACAGTTTCACCTTGCCCTTGTCGAAAACACGGGGTTGCTTGAGCTTTTTGTAGAACCAGTCGTGACGCGTATAGGGAATGGCGTCCGGATCGGTGTTGTAGGAGCCCGGCTTTTTGGCCAGCAGGCCAAAGTCCAGCTTGTCGACGTCCTTGCTGCCTTGCTCGGTCAGTTCCGTTCCGATGGGCTGGGCATCTTCGAATCCCGGAATGAGGTGGCATCCGAAGCAGCCCTGCCGGGAAATGATCTTCTCGCCCAGCCAGATATCCCGCTCATGGCTCGACATCCCGGCCAGTTGCTCCTTCGCGGTCTTCACGGGCAGCCTGCTTCGAAGATAGTTCAGTACCAGATCGTCGCGCACCTGCGTGTCCACTGCCGCCAGTTGTCGGGCTTCAAACTCCGTATTTCGAAGGGTAAGCAGATATGCGGTAATGTCGGCAGCTTCCCGGTCTGTCAGCCGTAGATTCGGCATACGGGTGTCCGGGAAATAGGCCGTGGGATCCTTCAGCCATGCGAACAGCCACCCTGAAGACAGCTTGCTGCCCACGTCGTTCAGATTCGGGCCGAAGTTCCGGAGGCCGTATTCCTGGCCCAGCCGGTCGTCCGCGCCCACCGCGTGGCAGGCCTTGCAGCCCACCATTTCCACGAGGCGCTCGCCGCGGCCGGCATCGCCCTGCACCGGAGGCGCGGGGTAGCGGGGCCGCTCGGACTTGTCGAAGATATACGTCACGATGGCATTGACAGCAGCCGTATTGCGCGCGATATCCTCCGGACCGCTCACGTTGGCCAGATCGAAAATCTTGGGCATTTTGGTGGATGGCCGGAACCCCTTGGGATCACGCACCCACTTGATTGTCCAATCGCGTTCCAGCTTGCCTGCTGCCTTTCGCAGGTCGGGTCCGACCCTTCGCCCGTCCTGCAGCGTATGTTTTGCTATCTTGTGGCACCCGTGGCAACCCAGCGTGCGAACGAGATGGATGCCGCGATTCAGGTTGTCCGCCTGCGGCACGTCCACAACGCCCGCGTGGCACTGCGCGCACGTGGATTCGACATATCGGCTGGGCAGCATCGGGTGGTCCCAGTATTTCATTTTCTTCCAGCCGTACAGTCTCTTCCAGCGAGCCGCCTCGACGTCGTCGCCCGGGGTATGGGCCGTATTCTTGAATGTGACGCCCCGGTCGCGCCCGAGATGACATGTCGTGCATCCTGACTCGTCGATCGGATGCGGCGAGCCGCTGCTCAGGAAAAGGTCCAGTCTCGGATGCGTGGCGAATGCCCTGGTGCGGCCAAGCCGTACATCCTCATCCGCGTGGACCGTTTCCATATACGCCCTGAGCTTCTCATCCTTGAACCAGCCGGTTTCCGGATCGAGTTCGTACCCCGGACGGTCGATGTTCACGTGGCACGTGGTGCACCGGTCCACCCGGGGAACCCGGGTAAAATTGAGTTCGTTTCTCAGATCGGCCAGAACAACCTGTCGGACTTTTATAGACGGATCGATAAAATCGACCATCGGCAGGTTTCGGAACACATTGGGGAAACTGGGCACGAGCCCCGTCAATTTTCGCCTCAGGTTGTCTTCATCCTTGCGCAGCGAGCGCCGCCTGGACGCCAGTGCCTGTCGCTTCCCGGCCACTTCATCGATGATCTTCTGCTGCGCCGCCTGTTTCTCCTCTACCGCCTCTTTGGCCAGCCGGAACTCGAATATCCGGCCTTCCATGGCCTCCATTTCGGCCTTTTTCTTCGCCGCGGTTTTCTCGTTCCCGGCTTTGGCCGCGTCTTCATACTCAAACTTCACCACGTCGTATTGCGCTTTTTCAAACTTGAGCCTCTGATCGGCGCCGTACCAATCGGCCTGCGTCAACCGTTTCAACTCACCGGTCGCCGCGTCGTATTGTTCCTGGTGCGCCTGGATTGCGGCCTGGATCCCGGCAAGTTCGTCCTCGATTGCCTTCAGTGCGTCCTGATCGACGTTCTCCTGCGCCAGCTTGATTTCCGCTTCGGTCTTGTAGGCCTCCAGCGCCATTGCTTCCTTTTGAAAATCCTTCCATTCCCGGTCGTAGTCGTCCCAGACCATCCAGAGCACGGCGAGAACCAGAACCACGCTGGACACGGCGAAAATCATGTTCATTCTGTCTACATTGTAGACGAAATCTATGAAGCGCTTCGGCTCATTCATCGAACGGCTCCAGGGTGGCGGCGCCGGACCGTCGTTCCGCGTCCACCAACCCCTTCAAATCGCACACAGGATGCTGCAGCGGCGCCGGCAACAAGAGCGAACCCTCAGATATTGAAGAAATACTCAGGTATGGCGACGATGTATTTCAGGTTGAACAGCCAGCGCAGCAACATCTTGATGGGGAGGGCGACCATGCAGAGGAAGAAAAAGATCATCACGCTGTAGCGGGCGAATCCCATGTTCTTGTAGAATTCCTTGAACACCGTCTGCGCGAGCAATGGCGGCGGAACCAGAAAATACAGGATCACCAGCAGAAATCCCCAGATCTCGCGCATCAACCAGAACGAAGGCAAACCCGTGCCCAGCCACTGGACGTAGATATATTCCGAAAGATTGACGTTGACAAGCGCTTCCAGCTTATGTACGTCCCAGAATTCGTATGGGCCGAAGAAGTTCCAGTTCGGCCCGCGCAGGAACGTGCCGATCATGATCAGCACCACCCACAACACCACAAAACCGAACAGGAACACCGTAATGGCGAACCGGCGTTCCTTGAAGGTGTAGTAGCCCAGACCTTTGGGATTCCGATCGATAAACGGAATGGCCATGAGTCCCACAATCACGAGGGTTGGCAGAACAACCCCTGCGATCCACGGATCGTAATAGACCAGCATTTCCTGAAGTCCCAGGAAATACCATGGCGCCTTGGATGGATTAGGAGTCTTTGCGGGGTTGGCGGGCTCTTCGATAGGCGCTTTTATAAGTACGGACCAGAGAATCAGGAAGACAGTGGCCAGCGTCAGGCAGATCAACTCCGTGTACACCAGGTGGGGCCAGGTGAGGACTTTTTCCTTGAATTCCGCTTTTTCAATCGGTCCTTCGCCCCTCGCGATGCGTTCGTCGTTGTCGTACCCCTGTTTCATGGCGTACCAGACAAAGAAACCCACCAGGAACAGCAGCATGACAATGGGGATATTGTCACCCTTCGTCACGATGATGCGAAAATTCTCATCCTGAAAACTAACCAGGAAAAATACGATCGAGGCGATCAGGGCGGGCAGGCCGAAGCGGACCGTCCATACCCAGCGGGTCCGCAAAGCCAGAAAGAAGAGAATGGCAAACAACGGCATGAAATATTCAGGCGTAAGAAGCCAATTGACGAAGCCTTTCAGAACGTCCATCGTGTTCCTCGGTGAAACCCCGAATTTACAGCGTGGAGGCCGTTTCTACCTACATTGGTCCCGATATCCCGCCGTCTTTCCGCACCCGCCAGAAGTGAACGGCCATCAACACAGCCGCCACGAACGGGATGAACAGACAATGCAGGACATAGAATCTGAGCAGCGCGCCCTCCCCGACAAAGCGGCCTCCCAGCAACGCGAATCGGGCATCGTCGCCGGCGTGAACCAGATTGATATCGCCAAGCATCAGGAACGCCGCTCCGGGCCCCTCGTGACCGAGGAAAGGGGTTGCGCGGGCCATATTCGACCCCACGGTAATGGCCCAGATGGCAAGCTGATCCCAGGGCAGAAGGTACCCGGTAAAGCTCAACAACAACGTCAGAAGAAGCAGAATGACCCCGATCGCCCAGTTGAATTCGCGGGGAGGCTTGTAAGACCCGGTCATAAACACGCGCAACATATGGAGCCAGACCGTAATGATCATGGCGTGGGCGCCCCATCGGTGGATTTCCCGCATGATGCCCAGCGGCACCTGCTCGCCCAGGTCTATAATGTCGGTGTAAGCGTACTCCAGAGTGGGCCGGTAGTAAAACATCAGCAGAATGCCGGTGATGGTCTCAATGAGAAAAATAAAAAAGGTGAGCCCACCCATACACCAAGTGTAGCGCACCCTGATTCCCGATTTTGGCGTGCGCACAGGATGCAGATGCAGGAAAACATTGGTCAACACCACCTGCGCGCGCCCGCGTTCGTCTCTCGGTACGTCGTGCCGGAAGATGGACTTCCAGATCTGAGAGCGCTTGGTCCGGTCCAGGAGGCCGGAGATTTTCGGCATACCGTATTCTCCCGATGGTACCGCAATGCTGAAGCAGTCGCCAAAATCGCGTTAAAGAGGATACCGCCGCCCGATTGCAGGCTTGACTATATCCGCAGGAACGACTCCGGGTTGTCCCAGTGACCCTTCTCGTACAGGAATTTTCGGGTTTTGTCGACCAGCACCTGCCCGTCTTCGGCCAGTACGATGCGCGCCCTTTCCAGGGGGCGCGGCGCCGGACCCTCGAAGTTGATGCCCGACATGTAAAATCCGCTGCCGTGACACGGACATTTGAATTTCTGTTCGTTGCCCAGCCAGTTGGGGGTGCAGCCCAGATGCGTGCACACCGAAATGAGCGCGAACATGTCCTGCGTGGACTTGACGATCCAGACGCTGAACTTGTCCTTCCAGCGTTCATCCACGCCCAGGTCGTAATCTTCCGCGAACCCGATCTTGAAAGACTGGGGCGGCTCGAACAACACGTTCGGGAACAGAAAGCGCCCGAAACCCAGAAGCCCGGCCGCCGACGCGACCGCAAAGGACGCCCAGGCCAGGGTCAGCCAGGTGAAGAATCCGCGGCGGGTGGTCATGCCGCCTTCGGCGACGGCCTGCGTTCTCTCCGGGCCGGGACGGATTGCGGGCGGCGCCGGAGACGTCTGAACGATCACACGCTCCTCGGCGGGCTCGTCGGTCTTCTGCGTTAACGCGCGAGCGGCGGCGGCCCGGTCCGCGGTGGATGCGGCTTTCCTGGCCGGCGGGCCGGACGGCGCCGGTTTTGCGCCGCCGCGAGCCTTGCGCATGAGTTCGGCCTTGGCCTTTGCGCGGGCAACGCGGTCCTGGATCTCGTCCAGCGACGAAAGATCCACTTCGGCGGCGGCGGATTCGCCTCCCGATTCATCCGGGGCCTGCGAGGAAGCCTCGCCTGCCGGCGTCTCCCCGGACGCATCACCCGCGGCGGCCTCCCGGGCCTTGCGGAGCGCCTCCGCTTTGGCCTTGGCCCTGGCCACCCGATCCGGAATTTCGTCAAATTCCGAAAGATCGATTTTTTCGTCCGACATGGTGTTCCCCGGAAACCGGCCATGCGGTTTTTGGATCGGAAATCGTCAGATCTGAATTATATATGATATAAGTTTATAAAATACCGGAAATTGCATCATTTACGGCCTGGAATACAACGGGCCAATATATCCAAACCACCCCGGAATGTCAAGCGGGATTTTCTGCAGATTCGCACCTTCCGGGAGCCAAAGAAAAGGGGATCCGACAGGCGCCCCCGATGGCCGGATCCCTCGCCGAAAATCCATCGGTTCAACCCGCTCATTTCCCATCCCATCCATTCAGAACCTCGATGGCGGCCTGCCGGACCCGCAAGTCCGGATCCTGATTACGCAGCCGCTGCAGCGCAGGTGCCAGCGACGTCGCGTTGAGCATGCCCACGGCCCTGATCGCTTCGACGAGAATATTACGTCGCCCCTCTCCGCTTATCCTTTCGAAACCATTCAGATACCCCGGGCTCAGCATTTCGCCCAGCACCTCCAGACCCGCGCTGTTACCGGCGGAAGCCAATTGCAATGCGGCGTTCCAGCGAACGTCCGGGGTTCGGTCGTGAAGCGCCTGTTCGAGTGCCGGCGGCACTCGCGGATCATCGAAATTGCCCAGCGCGAATACCGCGGCCTTGCGCAATCCGGCATCGTCGCCTGACGCGATCCTGATAAGATGCGGGACGGCCGTGGGATCTGCCTGCGCCCGGAGCGAGAACATTGCGTTGATACGGGTTTCGTCGTCCGGGTCATCCAGTGCGGAAATCAGAACGCCGACGAGTTCAGGATCCCGCACCCGTCCCATCGCAGCGGCGAGAAAGCGCCTCACCCGCGGATCGTCCGAGCGGGAAGCTTCGAACACCCGGATCAACTCCCCGACGAACCTGTGACCGATCCGTCCTTCCCGCTGTTCCTGGTCGAGTACCGTGGCCAGTTCATACGCCGCCTGCCACCGGCTGTTGATGCCGCCCACGCGAATGGTATTGAGATAGTCCTCCGCGGTCTTTCTTTCGGCCGTCAACAACCCCAGCCCCAGGTATATGGCAAGCGCCACGAGGATGATCGCCACCGGAAAGATGACGAACTGCGAAACCAGCCTTGCCCGTGAGACGTCCGCGTCCGAAACCGGAGCGGTGGCGTCTTCGGCGATTTTTCTGAGTTCCTCTTCGGGAGTCGGTTCGTTCATTTCACAACCTCTGCAGCGAATAACTGCAAATGCCACCCACCGGGCGGACGCGCGAATACACGCAGTCCAATATATACAGCGCCGGCACGCGCTGTCAAGGTTTTGGTCCCGCGCGAAGTTTGCCCGGCCCTGGACCCTTCCTTCTTGACAACCCCCGGCAAAGACCTTATTTTATCCTCGGACGACACAGACTGCATCTGGAATTTCCGAACACAGGAGATCACAATACAGTGAACGTCGACCTTACCCAGTTTGACGGCATCACCGACCGGGTGGCGCGCGCCAGGGCCAAAGCCGAGGCCATGCGGAACGCAAAACAGGGCGGTGGCGACGCGGAATCCGCACCCGACGCGGCCAGGGCCGAACTGGAAGCATCGGCCGCACCCGCGGAAGCCGAACAGGAACCCGCCGGCCTGACCATTCTCGAATTCAGGCCCGGCATCCACTTCAAACTGAACGGGCGGGCCGGACGGACGGTGGGCATCCGTTACGATCTGGTCAGTTTCGTGTACGACGACGACCCCGACCAGCTCGTTACCGCGGACCGATACCGCCTCAGTCACGCCCACGCCGAAGGCACGCTGGAATTCGCGCCGAAGTCGGAGGTCTACAGACCGGAGCGCGTCGCGAAGAAAGAACGCGTCGACTTCCACGAACACCTGTGGCTCGAGTCCCGCTCCGGCATGACGGCCAAGAAGAAACGGCCGCGGCATATCGCCATTATCAACCCGGACTACTGCACCGGCTGCAATGCCTGCATCGAAGTCTGTCCGACCGACTGTATCGAGGAAGTGGACGTGGCCGATGCGGGCCTCGACGGCATCGGCACATTCTGTGAAGTGCGCCTGGAAGACTGCATCGGATGTATCCAGTGCGTGCACATCTGTCCGTGGGAAGCCATCGAAATGGTGGACACCCCGCGGGTCGAGGAGGCATACGGCATTCCCGTGGGGACGCTGTAGATCGAAACTGAAAGAGGTCATATTGAGAGAGCGTCGACCGGTTCGAGTCGACGCTCTTTTTCTATAGCTGGAATCCAGTGTTCTGTCCCGGAAATAAGTTGCCTGAATTCGGCCGTCGAGTCGCCCGGCTCGCATCCTTCGACAGGCTCTGGACCCAGCGCCGGAGCGCAGGCGACCTGGCACGGTCGTCGAGCGATGGCAACGCCGCGAGACGGGATGAATCTGCGGAAGAATGGTGAGGTATTTCCGGGACAGGACACTAGAACGGCGAACAACGCTGCCCGTCAGCTGACGCCTGACGTCAGCGCCTCGGAGACGCAGGCCATGTCCGGCGGCAGGTCCGCGTGGAATTCCAGTGCTTTGCTCGAGACCGGATGGTTGAAACCGAGCACGCCGGCATGCAACATCTGCCGATTCGCCAGATCCAGGACCGTCCTGGCCGCGTTCCGCAACGACGGCGCAATCCCTCGAATCCGCTTCGGGCCCCCTCCGTAGGTGGTATCTCCGAATACCGGATGGCCGACGTGGGCGAGATGCACGCGAATCTGATGCGTTCGACCCGTCTCCAGCCTCAATCCCAGCGTCGACGCGAACCCGTGGAACGCCTTTACCTCGTACCCGGTGGCGGCAGCGCGTCCACCGGTGTCCACCACGGCCATGCGCCTGCGGTCTTCATGGCTCCTGCCGATGGCCTTTTCGATGCGGCCGCGCTCCGCCCGGGGTTGCCCCCATACAATGGCGGAATATCGCCTGGTCACCGTACGCGCCTCCAACTGCCGTGCCAGCCCCCGGTGGGCCGCGTCGTTCTTGGCCACCATCAGCAGACCCGATGTTTCTCTGTCCAGCCGGTGTACGATTCCGGGGCGCAGAACGCCGTTGATCCCGGAGAGACCGTCGCAATGGGCAAGGAGGCCGTTAACCAGCGTACCGGATCGCATGCCGCCCGTGGGGTGCACGACCATGCCCGCAGGCTTGTTGACGACAAGCAGATCCGCGTCTTCAAATAAGACGTCCAGAGGAATCTCCTCCGGATCGATTCCGGGCGGCCGGGGGGCAGGCAGACAGACGACGATCCTTTCTCCGACCGAAACCCGGTAGCTTGATCGAACCCGTTTTCCCCTTACCAGCACATCCCCCGAGGCAATCAGCGCCTGGATTCGAGACCGGGAGAATGGTTCGCAAATGGCCGCCAGCAGGCGGTCCAGCCGGCTGCCCGCGTGTTCCGGAAGGACGGCAACGTCAATCTTCGTCATCCTTTCCGCCCTTCAGAAGACCGCAGCCCAGGATCAACAGGCCGGCCCCCACCGTGACGGATGCGTCGGCGACGTTGAACACCCACCAGCGAAGGGATCCGAGTCCGAAATCCAGAAAATCGACCACGGCGCCGAAACGGACCCGGTCGATGACGTTGCCGACGGCGCCGCCCAGCACAAGCGCCAGGCCGGCCGACGCCACCCGTTCCCCGGGCGGCAGCCGGAGCCACATCAGCGCGACCATGATCAATGCCACGCCGGCGAAAATCAGATGTGCAACGTTCCCGCCCAGCCTCAATCCGAACACGGCGCCGGGATTGTGTATATAGGTCAACCTGAAGAATGAGCCCAGCACGGGAATCGACTCGCCGAGGAACATCGATTCCATCACCATCCGCTTTGACACCTGGTCGAGGAAAACGACAACACCGGAAATCCAGAGGCTCCGCACATCGCCCCCAATGGTGACGAATCGAACGCGCCCGATCCTGCAACGGGCCGGCGGACGAATTATGAAGAACGAAAACCCTGCCGCTGTTCGCCTTCCTTGCAGGGAACGCACAGGCGGGTTGTGGGCACGGCCTCCAGACGCGCTTTCGGGATCGCTTTTGTGCATAGCCTGCATGCTCCGAACGTCCCTGCCTTTATGCGCTGCAGCGCGTCCTCCACCTGCGTCAGGTAGGCTCCGTCGCGAGACGCGAACAGAAACGCCTTTTCCCGTTCGATGGAGTCGCTGCCCAGCTCCGGCATATGATCCGAGTAAATCTGTCCGCCGGATGCCTCCTCGGACGTCGCATGCATGGACCTCTGTTCCAGCATCCCCAGATCCTGAACGATGGACAACCGCTTTTTTTCCAGGATCTCCCGGAAGTATTTCAGATCTTTCTCGGTCATCGGCCTCTCCGACTGTCAATTCCAATTGTGCGCACCCGCAGGATGCCGCAATCCTCGCGCGTCCGTGATGTCCGGACCGAATATGGCCTTATAACGTTCAATTGCGCAAAATGCCGATTGTGCCGCGCAACCCGTTCACCTGCCATTCCCGCTTAAACTGGCAGGAATCCGGCAGTTGGCCTACCAGCAATTCCTCGGCAAGCGTCTCCCCGCCGACGTACGACCGGTAGCGGGCGACCGCACGCTCCAGGCGACCTTCTCCGAATACCCCCACCTGGATGCGGTCGACGACGTTCAATCCCATCTCCTTCCGCATGTTCTGAACGCGGTTGACGAACTCGCGCGCGGTACACTCGTCGATCAGTTCCTCGTCGAGATGCACGTCCAGCCCCACGCACAGGTTGTTCTCGACGGCAACGACCACGTCGTCTTTCTTTCGCCGCTGGATTTCCAGGTCTTCGAGGCCGATTTCGCCCCCCGCAACCGCCAGCGTCTCCCCCGTCTGCAGGCGTTCGACCTCGCCGGGCGCCAACCCGGCGATCCGTCCGGCCACTTCTTTCATGCGTTTCCCGAAACGCGGACCGAGCGCCCTGAAATTGGGTCTGTAGGTGATTTCGCTCAACTCGGTCTCGTCCTCGACAAACACGATCTCTTTGATATTCAGTTCCTCTGCGATCAGTCCCTGCATCGACGCCAGTGCATCGCGCCCGGCGGCATCGGGCGGCAGAAGGTAGACCCGTCGCAGCGGTTGGCGGACCTTCAGGTCGTGACGGCTGCGAAGCGACCGGCCGAGGGCAACCGCGCGCATCGCCAGATGCATCTGCGCCTCGAGTTCGGGATCGCGTAACGACTCATCCGCTTGCGGCATTTCGCACAGGTGCACACTCTCCGGCGCTTCCGGGTGCACGCTTCTCACCAGATTCTGATAGATATGCTCGGTTATGAACGGCAATACAGGCGCCATCGCCTTGACCAGCGCGACCAACACCTCGTAGAGTGTCTCGTAAACCGCCGCCTTGTCCTCGTCGTCTTCCGACTTCCAGAAGCGGCGGCGGCTGCGGCGGATGTACCAATTCGTCAGCTTTTCCACGAACGAGACCATTACCGGCACGGTCCTGTACAAGCGGTAAGCCGACATCTCCGCGTTCATGTCGTGGAGCAGGGTCTGCAATTCCGACAGGATCCAGCGGTCCAGTTCGTGTGCGGGCGCGGACCCGGTCGACGAGGCGGGCGTCCAGCCGTCGATATTTGCGTAGGTGACGAAAATTCCGCCGTACGCGTTCCACAGTGGGATAATGACCGACCTGAGGCTTTCCTGAATGCCCCGCTCGCTGATTCTCAGTTCCTCGGCCTTGAGCGCCGGGGAGTTGAGGAGATACAACCGTAACGCGTCCGCGCCGTACGCATCCAGCATTTCGGTGGGTTCCGGATAGTTCTTCAGCCGCTTGCTCATCTTGCGCCCGTCCTCAGCAAGCAGCATCCCGGAAACAATGCAATTCCTGAACGCCGGTTCCTCAAATAACGCGGCGGCGAGAACCGTCAGCGTATAAAACCAGCCGCGGGTCTGATCCAGCCCTTCCGAAATGAAATCTGCCGGAAAATTCGCATCGAAAAACGATCGGTTCGCGAACGGATAGTGTGTCTGGGCGTACGGCATGGACCCGGACTCGAACCAGCAATCCAGCACCTCGGGCACGCGTTTCAACAAACCCCGTCCGGTGGGGCTGGGGATTTCGATATGGTCGATCAGGTGCTTGTGCAGATCCTCAACCTTGCGACCGCTCAAGCGCTCCAGTTCCTCCCGGCTTCCGAGACAGATCGTCTCCTTCGTCTCCTCATTACGCCACACGGGTAGCGGCGTGCCCCAGTACCGGTTCCTGCTGATCGCCCAATCGCGCGCATCCTCAAGCCATCGCCCGAACCGCCCGTTCTTGATGTGCTCCGGCACCCAGCGGATCCGCTGGTTGGCGGCGATCATCTTCTCCTTGATCGGCCCGATGGCCACAAACCACGTCGAAATCGCCCGATAAATCAGGGGAGAATCGCACCGCCAGCAATAAGGGTAACTGTGTACCAGCGTTCCGTCGGAAAACAGCAATTCACGCTTTCGCAGCTGTCTCACGATATCGCGGTCGACATCCTTTACGAAACGTCCAGCATAGTCCGGGACCTCGCCGGTAAACGCGCAGTCTTCGTCGATCGGACACACGACCGGGATGCCCTCTTCAACGCCCAATTGATAGTCGTCTTCGCCGAAACCCGGGGCGACATGGACAATTCCGGTACCGTCGTCGGTGGACACGAAATCGGCTGCAACCACACGAAACGCGCCCTCGTCTCCCAGTTCCGCAAAATAGCGGAACAACGGCTCGTAGCGCATCTCCAGCAGCCCCTCCGTCGGCTCCGGCTCCACCCGTACCACTTCTCCGTTTCGCCTGCCGAACACGGCATCGAAACGCGGTTCCGCAAGAATCAACTGCTCGCCGTTCTCCATGTGGACGCGTACGTACCGGATATCCTCCCCCACCGCGAGCGCCATGTTTGAAGGCAGCGTCCACGGGGTCGTTGTCCAGGCGAGAATCGATGTATTCGCCTGTCCTCGCACCCGGAACCGCACCGTAATCGAAGGATCCTGGGTGTCCCGGTAGCCCCCAAGGTTCACCTCGAAATTCGAAAGCGGCGTAGCGCACCTTGGACAATAGGCGAGCGAATAGTAACCCTCGTAAACCAGGTCCTTCTCCCACAGGCTCTTGAACACCCACCACACCGACTCCATGAAATCCGGATCCATCGTCCTGTACTGGTGGTCCCAGTCCACCCACCGTCCGCATCGCTGGATGACCTGCTTCCACTCCGCCGTGTATTGAAGCACCTGTTCACGGCAGAACTCGTTGAACCGGTCCACTCCGAATGCAAGGATGTCTTTCCGGGACTTCAGGCCCAACTGCTTCTCGGCCTCGTTTTCGACCGGCAGACCGTGGCAATCCCATCCGAAACGCCGGTCCACCCGGTATCCGCGCATGGTCCAGTACCGCGGTACGACGTCTTTGATGATGGAGGCCAGCAGATGACCGTAATGCGGAAGCCCGCTGGCGAAGGGCGGTCCGTCATTGAAAATGAACGCGCTGGATGCCGGGCGGGTCGCCACCGACTTCGCAAACGTCCGGTTCTTCTCCCAGAAACGAAGGACTTCCCGCTCCATTTCGGGAAAGTTCATCCTGCCGGAAACATCTGCAAAACCCTTGCCTGCCTGCTTTAACGCCGCCATGAGGGTTTTTCCATCAATTGGTGGGTCTGTAATCCTGGGGATATCGAGCGCTTCAACGTCCAGTCATTTCCGGTACCGCGACCGATCGGAACCCGTTCCCTTCCGTGCCGCAGGCCGGTTCAGCCGGTCGTGTGTTGCATGGGAATATCGAATATCAGCGATTCGACCGACCGTTCACCATCGCGACGATCCGATCTTTGTTCTCCTTCAGCAGCGCCTTCTGCTCCGGCCACATCATCACCGGCAGCCGATCGATCGGGAACCAGTCAACGATTTCGTGATGTTCGACGTCGGTCGGCACGACGTGCACCTGCTCGGTCCTATAGAGGAAATAGTGCGTGGTTTTCCATTCCGTGCGACGATAATTCATCCGTGCCCGCACGCCCATCGACTGGATCAGCTCCATCTCGGTAAAACCCGCCTCCTCCTCGATCTCCCGTCTCGCGGCTTCCTCGACGGACTCGCCTCCGTCCACGTGCCCCTTGGGAAGCACATATTCCTCGTACGACTGTTCGCGAATCAGCGCCACCAGCACCCGACCGTCCGCCACCCTCGCAACCACGCCCCCCGCCGAGACGGCTTCCGGGGCGTCCCCGGGCCTCCTGTACCATCGCTCATCGATCATTGCAACCCACCCAGATAGTGTCCGTACAAGACATTCAGCCGCTGCCTCGCTTCATCGGGAATGGCGTCGGGCGACGTGATGATCGCGTCTCGCGCCGCGTGCAGGCATTCGCAATCGGTCGTCTCCGGAAGCAGCCCGGAGATTTCTCTCACGACCGCATTCGCCGTCCGCGTATTGGCCTTCATGATAGCGAGTACGGACTCGATTTCGACGTCCCCTTCCTGCTCATGCCAGCAATCGTAATCCGTGCCCATGGAAAGCACGGCATAACACATCTCGGCCTCGCGGGCAAGTTTGGCCTCGGGAAGCGCCGTCATTCCAATCACCGTGGCATCAACGGCACGACGGTAAAAGTGCGACTCCGCCCGGGTCGAAAACTGCGGCCCTTCCATGCAGATATAGGTGCCGCCTTCGTGAACCACAGCGCCCGTGTTTCGCGCCGCCCGCACCACCAGGGAGCGCAGACCCGCGCAGAACGGGTCTGCGAAGGCAACATGTCCCACCACCCCGTCGCCGAAGAACGTGGACGGCCTGATTCCCTTGGTACGGTCGAAAATCTGGTTCGGCACCACAATGTCTCCAGGCCTGATGTGTTCCTTCATGATTCCCACGGCGCCTACCGCGAGAACGTGGGTAATTTCCAGTTGCTTCAAAGCATGGATATTGGCGCGGTATTTCACCTCGGACGGCAGCAACCTGTGACCCCTTCCATGGCGAGGCAGAAACACGACCGCGCGTCCGTCGATATCCGTTTCCACCAGAAGATCGGACGGGCGTCCGAACGGCGTATCCACCTCACGTTCCCGCACCACCGTGACGCCTTCCATCTCATAGAACCCGGATCCGCCGATCACACCCAGGCGCAGCGGGGTAGGCTTTGTCATGGAACCGCTCCGTTCCCGCTTCTACGACACGCTAAGGCCAAAGACCGTGAGAACGGCCGCCTTGGCGAAATTCAAAAGCAGAATCAACAGAATCGGCGACAGATCGAACATCCCCAACGGCGGAATCATGCGCCGGAACGGGGCCATTACGGGCTCAGTCAGTGCATACAGCGTCCAGATCAGCCGCCCGTTCCGCAGAAAGGGAATCCAGGAGACAATGATGCGAGCGAGGATCAACACAAGATAGACCGAAATCGCCCCGTAAAAGAGCCAGCCGATGACCTGTAGAAAAGCCAGGTTCAATAATGCCCGAACCACGCCTTCCAACGCCAGAAGCACGTCGTTGCTGACCCACTTCAGAAAAAACGCGGCCAACAACGTTGCAAGAATCACGAACAACGGCGCAATGCCCAGACTGTTGGGCGCGGGCAGACTTTGCGCAACCGGCCAGATCATCGGATCGGTCCACTCCCGGACGATCTGGGCCAGCCGGCCAAAGGGCTGCACCCTGAACAGGACCCATCGTAGAACCATCAGAACAACGACAACCACAACCGCCGCAAATGCCACGAAATTGACGGCCGCGCGCATATAGTCGATTACCTGAAGCAAAACGTATAACATAGTCGCCCTTCGCTGAACCCTGCCGACGCGGAAAGTCGCGCGCCCGTCAGGCGGCGGGTCGCAGCGATTTCATCCGGAAGCGTCCCGTCCCCGCGTCATCGCCTCGAGCCGAAGATCGCAGATCCTATGCGTACCATTGTGGCGCCTTCCTCAATTGCCACCTCAAAATCACCCGTCATCCCCATGGAAAGGTGTGCCATTGATACACCGGGCAACCTCGCCGCCGCGACCTTCTCGCTCAGTTGACGCAACTGGACGAAACATGGTCGCACCGCCTCCGGGTCCGGCAGAAACCGGCCAATCGTCATCAACCCCTCCACACCCAATCCTTTTACTTCCGAAATCCGCCCGACCAGATCGACTGTGGCGTCGGGCCCGGACCCGAATTGCGAGGCCGACCCCGACGTATTCACCTGAACGAGCGTCCGTGCGGACATCCCTGCCTGCACGGCTCGTTTCCCGATCTCCTTTGCCAATCGAAAACTGTCCACCGAGTGAACCATTTCGAACATTCGGAGGGCGCTTTTCACCTTGTTCCGCTGCAGATGTCCCACGAGGTGCCATTCCACTGCACCCGTAACGCTGCCAACCTTCGTCTCGGCCTCCTGTACGCGGTTCTCGCCCAGAACGCGGACCCCGGCCTGCACCGCTTCCCCGACGGCCTCGACGGGCTTCGACTTTGAGACCGCGACAAGAGTTACATCGTGCGCCTGCCGCCCCGTTCGCTCGGCGGCGCTGGCGATGCGTTCACGGACCCGCTTCAGATTCTCGGAAATCGACTTCATTGGCGCTGCGCCACAACAAAAAAGGGTGAATTGCGGTTCCGATACAGAATAACAAATTTACAACAAGGCAACCATTTTGGCAACCCATTCGCAGACCGGGAATTCCCGAATTCAACCATCGGCCTTACCAGCAATCTGCCAAACAACGAAAAACAAGCGGATTACGCGGAAGATCACACGAAACCACCGGTTCCGGGTCCGTGTCCGGACGGCTCTGCCGGCTCCGACGATACCCGAGACTCGCTTCCGTCGTTGTGGATTTCGACGACACCAAGGCTCCCATCCACGGTAATCCGGTCTCCCGTACGGATTCGCCGCGTCGCGCCCGACACCCCCACAACTGCCGGCACCCGGTACTCCCGGGCGATCACCGAACTGTGGTTCAGCACGCCGCCGATTTCCGTGACCACCGCGCTAACGCGCCGGAAGAGCGGGGTCCATCCCGGGTCGGTACCGAGCGCGACCAGCACCTCCCCCTGCGCCAGCGCCTCGAACTCCTCGGGACCGCGTATCAGCCGGGCGATTCCGGTCGCCGTACCGGGGCTGGTGCCAACGCCTTCAAGCCTGCTCGCATCGGGGTCTCCCCCCCGAATCGGGTTCTCGCCACGACCTTCAATCCAGAAGTAATACGGCTGCCGGCAACGCGCACGTTCGAAATCGGCGATCCGTCGATCGACTTCATCCTCGCTTGCGACGGCGCCGCCCGTGAACGCATTCTCGACTTCGCCACACGACAGGAAAAACACCTCATCCCTCCGCCGCAGCATCCCGCGGGATACGAGATGATCACCCAGTTTCAGATAGACTGCTCTGTACCCGGCAAACAGCCTGTCCAGACGGAATCTCAACTCTTCACGCAGTCCGAGATAGATTCTGGCGTATTTCAGCACCCGGCGAAATATCGTGGTCCGCACCCATCGCCACGGCGAATCGGACAGACGTTTCAATACCTTCGCTTCCGCGGACCGCACCACTTCCTTTGGCTCCTTCCTCACCGATACGGGTTCCGCACCAAGGTTCTGACGGAGCATCTGCACGACAGTCTCCGGGCGTTCACGCCAGCGTTCAAACGTAAAATCCCGATTCGCAGAGCGAATTCCGTACGCGTCGACAAATGCGTTGAACCTGGATGCAACGTCGGCATGGCCGGCCCGAAGGCATTCGAGAAACGCGGCGTCGGTCCCGGTTTCCAGGGTCCGCCGAAGCACGGCATCGCTTCGGATCTCATCCGACAATTTTCCCAGTGCGGCATTGACTTCGGACGTCGCATTGCGTTCAGGCAACAGCAGCAGATCCTTGAATGTGGCCACGTCGAGATCCGCCCAGCGGACCAGCATCGCGCGCAAAACCCAGATGCAGTTCATCGCATACGCGTAACTCCACTGGTTGACGTCCCTCTGCTGACGCACGGCGAGTTCCGTCAGACGACTCGCGGCCAGAAGCAGGACGTCCGGGTCCCGGGCCGCGGAAATCTGGCGTTCGATGAAACGCACCCGCCGGTTGAATACCGGGAAAAACGCCCGCCTGACCCTTCGGTGATTGCTGTGAATCAGACCGTACGGTTCGGTCATCAGGAGGCCCGGAAGACGCAGCAGCGCCGGTACGATCCCCATCCAGGTCCGGCTCGCGCACGCCACCTCCCGCCGGAGCTTTCGCGGCAAAATGACCAGCGCATCGTCCATCAGCAGTTTCGCGGGAACCAGTTTGAGGGCCTGCGCAACGGCATCCGCGTTCACGTACATGTAGGAATCGATCACCTTCATCATATCGTGGCGTACCAGCGCCCTGAGTCCGAGTCGCCGTGCGGGCCCCTGAAACGTGTACGCGTGGCTCAGCCGGCCCGCAATGACGGACGCCGTCATCGGAGAGAGGGCCTCGGACCAGACGTCGTCGCAGATCCCCCGGGACCAGGCGCCGTGCGGCCTGGATACGCTCGTCGTAATCGGTCGCGTCTGCAGGACATAAAGCCGTCCGCCGGAAAACGCCCATTCGACGTCCTGGGGCCGGCCGTCGGAAAACGACTCGATCTCGCAGCCCCGCCGCCACAGCAATTGCAGCTCGCGCGGAGAAAGCGCCTCCTCGTCCCGCAGCCCCTCGGGCATGGGTTCAGACCGGCGGCCACCCGGTCGCAGGCGCCATAACTTGTGTGCTATCCGCTTCTCCACGACCCGGCCGGACTTCCGGTCCAGCACGTATGAGTCGGGCGAAACCTCGCCCCCGACAACGGTCTCGCCGAGACCCCAGTTGGCCTCCACAAAAATACCCGGCGCGCCTGAGGCTACCGGGTTCTTTGTAAAAAGGATGCCTGATTTTTCGGCCTCGACCATCTCCTGTACGACAACCGCAATGCGCGGAACCAGACCGGGCGCATAGGTTCGCAACCGGTCGTTCCACGCCGACGCCCAGCACAGCCGTACGTGCTCGATGACCGACGCGACATCCGTCAGGTTCAGGTAGGTTTCGAACTGCCCGGCAAACGCGTATGCACGGCCGTCCTCGGACGCGCCGGACGAACGGACGGCCACGGATCTGACGCCGGCGCCCATCAGAGATTCGGACGAGCATCGGATGGCTGTTTCGACTTCGGACGGAAATGAACCCCGGGCAACGGTCTCCTCGGTTGCGCCGGCCGGATCGAGGCCATTGTGTTCCAGAAACCGGACACAGGCGTCCGCCGTCACGCAAAATCCGTCCGGAACGCGGAAACCTCCCTCGAGCAAACGACCCAGATTTCGCGCCTTACCGCCGACCTGCTCCAATGAAGCCTTGCACGCCTGAGCGAGTTCAACGACAATTTCCATAGTTATCGGTCCGTCCGGAGCGCCTGCAGGAAACCGTGCATCTGCCCGACGCAAAACGCGATATAGGCACGCCCTTCCTCGTCGCCCGCCAGTTCCATGATGTGGTCGTAGTCGATGGCGCCGTCAAAGCCCACGTCGTGCAGCGCACGAACCACCTGAAACATATTCAGGTCTCCCGTATCCGGAATCACCTCCTCGTATCCTCCGGTTTCCGGAATGGTCCCCCGTACGTTCCGAAAGTGGACGTGGAAGATCTTCCCCTGCCCGCCAAATCGCCGGATTCCCTCGAACACGTCCTCGCCGGATTCGTACCGCGTCCCAACGCAGAACGTCATCCCGTTTGCCGGCGAGGGCACTTCCGAAAACAACCGGTCGAACGCCTCGAAATCGAACAGGACCTGCGGCACTCCGTAAAGGCTTGACACAGGAGGGTCGTTCCCGTGCATGGCGACCCGTGTGCCGGCCGCTTCCGCGACCGGTACCGTCGCGCGAAAAACCTTCAGGGTTCGTTCCCAGAGTTCTTCGTGCGTCGGGGCGCCTTCCGGCGCCGGTTTGTTCAACGCGTCGGTTAAATCGACTTTCAGATGCCGATAGCCGCCGCGTCCTTCGACCCATTGGTAGACGCCCCGCGGCGTCCCTCCGAACTGGGCCGCCTGAAAACACTGGATTCCCACGACGGGAAACCCGTGTTCACCGCAAAGAGCGACGTTGGCCACAAGCCGGTCCAGTTCCTCTCCGGCATCCGCTTCATCAAGAAAAATCGCGCGCATATAGTTGTTGGTTGAATTCGCCCGCTCGATCTTCAGTCCGGCGCCGTCCACCACCTCCACCACGCGTTCCACGCTCTCGCGACACAGTCTTCCGGACTCCCTGTAGCCCGGAAAGATATCCAGCGTCACATCCACCACATCCACGCCGATCTGCTTCAGAAACCGCAAGTCCTCCGGCCGGTCCAGCCAGCCCGGATCGATCCGCGTTCCAATCTTGATCACGAGACACCTCTCAGGAAGACAATTTCGTTTTCACAAGGTTATGCCCTGGACTATATTGCCTGCGTTGTGAAGATAGCCGACAGCCTGCTTACCGGGGAGCCTGCCGGAGATGTATTCCGAGGACTTCAAAAATCGACTCAAACACACCCATGCGTTCGTGGTCACGCCGTTCGAAAGGCAAGACCGCGGTCGACTTGCCGTTGACGCCCTTGAACGGAACCTGGAGTTTCTGATCGAGCACGGCGTGAAGATACTGAACATCGGAGGGGGCACCGGGGAGGTCAACGCCCTCTCCGGCGCCGAACTTCTGGCGATGACCCGGGTAACCTTCGACATTGCGAGGTCGGGCCCGCTGGTCATTCCCACCCTGCCGGACAACCTGGGCGCCGCTCTGGAACTCGCGCCGGTCTACGAACGCCTGGGCGCCCGGGTCGCGCTGGGCATGGCGCCCTATATTCGCAATGAAACACCCGACGACCTGGAGGGTGTTTTCAACCACTACCGGATCCTGGCGCGCGCGTCCGGTCTCGCGTTAATGCCCTATAACACGCAGGCCTGGCCCGCGGGGTTCTTCCTCAGGCTCGCAGAGATCGACCGCATTGTCGGAATCAAGGATCCGTGCCGGGCGCCGCACAATCTGTTCGCCGCGATTCAGATCCTGGGCGACCGCTTTGTCTGGATCGGCAACAAGCGGCATGATCCGGGCGTTCTGCATCTGCGCTTCCAGATGGGCATCGACGGCTTCTCCGCCGGCTTCGTCAACTTCGCGCCGCAACACGAACTCGAACTCTTCGACCTGGCCTGCGAGAAGAACTGGGCGGCCATGGTCTCCCTTCAGCGTCGGCTGGCCCCTCTTGAACGGCTGAGAGCCAGGTACGGCGACGTTTCGATGATCAAAGCCGGCATGGACCTGGCCGGTCTGCACGGCGGACCCGTCCGGCCGCCTCGCGTCGACGTTCCCGTCGCGGCTCGCGCGGAAATCCGCGCCGCGCTCACGGAACTCGGCGTCGAAACGACCGGCCCATCGTCCGAAGCGGGGTAACCTCAGCAGACCGCGCACGCGGTCTGTCGACGGTTCAACGCCCTTCGGAAATGACGGGTGCTGCATTGAAGTACGACGCGTCGCCAAACCAGGGAAACATGCCGAAGCCCGCATCCAGGTCCCGCTGCTCCCATACAAGTCCGGTTTCGCAATAGCTCAGCGAGCCGTGGGCGGGTGGCGAAAACTCCGGACGTCCCAGCAGGTCGCTTCGGAACCAGACGCTCCGATGCCCGAAACACACGCCCCTCTCCAGGTTCTCCCGAACGAATTCAACCATATGCGGAAACGTCCGCTGGTACTCCGCCCCCCGGCCGTATTCAATATGGGTCTTCAGATTCTCTCCCGCGGCCCGGACTTCGCCCATCGACATGGGGGCTCCGCCCTTTACGAACAGCGCATCGGCGTTCGGATCCACCACCGCCCATTTGCCGTACTCGTCGAACCAGACCTCAGCCACGAAATGCCCGTTGAATCCGTTCACCGCTTCGGTGAGAACGGCGCATCTGGCCGGAATGCCCACCGCCTGGGCGCAGCTTACGAAAGCGGCCGCATAATGAACGCACATCGCCACGGGCCGCTTTCCGTTGTGTCCCGCCTGCCGCGGCGCCCATGCGAGGAGGGTTTCCGCGTCCCACGGGGCATATTGGCCGGCCCTGAGCGAATTGGTGTGCTCCCAGCTGGACGCCAGCCAGGCCGACAGCGCACGGACCCGGTGGATCAGCGGGCCCTGGTCCCGCGCGACCGGCGGCAGCAAACGCCTCAACGACACCAGCCTCGGTGACTCCGCGACCTCCCATGCCATGGCGGGAGGCGGCGGGTCCGCTCCCTCGGCCAGCCGGACCCGGATGACGTATTCACCCAGAACCGAGTTGAGGTAGCCCATGCGGTCGCTCCGCCATGTCTCGCCGCCGTCGTCGCTCACTCCGCTGTCCGGCGCCGCGTGACCCGCTTCCATCGCGAGCGACCAGCCGTCCATCGCCGTGCCATCGGTCCAGAGTTCGAAGGTGTTGTCACCGGCTTCCAATCCGGCCACGGACAGCTCATACCAGGAATACGCGCCGGGCCTGTCGGGCTGGAGCGCCGCCACCTCTGCGCCGTTCAGGGCCACCCGAAGCGGCGCGTCGTTATCGGGATAGGGCCGGGCGAGGATGTAGACCCGCCCGGGCGCGTCCGTCGCGGGCAACGCGAGTGTCTTTCGCGCCCGCCGGAACGTCGTCAACTCCTCGCAAAGAGACGGCATGACCCGTCCGTCTTCGCTGTAATACAATCGGCTCATCAAGGCCTCTCTCTAGTGTGCCCGCCGCGTCGGGCCGCAGGAAACTACGCGCGGACCCTTATCCTGACATCGCTCTCCATGGAAAGCAGTGACATTTGCCGGATCCCCGCGTCTATTTTCCAATGTATTCCGGAAAAGCAAGTTTCCAGTTTTCGTAAATGATGTTGTGGATCACTTCATCCGGAACCCTTGGAAAATTCGTCCCTTCCACCACGTCGTTTACCTTCCACTGGCCGGCAATCACCTGCGCCGCCGTGGCCGATGGAAAATCGGACCCGAAAATCAGTTTGTGTTCCACGCCGTATTCGATGGCCGACATGAAGGCCTGGTAGTGCCGCCTGGGCCGGTAGTGAAGCGCCGACACGTTGGTGTAGAGATTGGGGTGCTTTCGAATCAGCACCACGCACTCATCCTCCCAGGGATGCCCCATGTGGGAAATGACGATGCGAAGATCCGGACACGCGATTGCAATGTCTTCGAGTTGAATCGGATTCGCGTACTTCAACGGACCGGTCCGGACGAACGAGGTACCCTGGTGGATGTTCAGCGGTATGCCGAGCGATTCCGCCTTTTTGAAGAACGGCAGGTGTCGGGGATCCCCGGGGTCCCAATTCTGATAGATCGGCGCCACCTTCAGCCCCCGTAGCCCGAGATCCTCAACACAGTGCACCAGCTGATCGATGCAGTCCGCGTCGTTCGGATTGACCGAACCCCATCCGTAAAACCGGTCCGGATGGTCATTCACGAATGCGGCCACCAGGTCCTGGGGCACGTCGATTCCCACGTGCGGCGCCCGCAGACCGAACACGATCACCCGGTCGCAATCCTCGGTGGCCGCCAGCAACTGCTCGGGCCTGGCGTCGAATGCATTGCGTTCGTCGCGGGCGTCGGCGGCGAAATACACGTCGGGCGACAACCGCATCTTTGCCTTCTTGGCGGCAAGCGCGGACTCGACGAACTCATCCGACAGATGGTCCGGATACCACAGTAAATTGGTATGGGTGTCGAAAAGCATGACCTGCCCCCATTGGCCACACGGATGGAGAATGCTACCCCAGGAACCGCCTCAGCACGTTGCCGGTGATCCTGGACAGTTCATCGCTGACCAGAAGCGAGCTGATATATGTGATCGACCCCGTAGAAAAGACGGCGCCGCCACCGTCCGGCTCGTGAACGACCATATGGGCGCCTCCGTCGTTTTCGTTCATCCCTCTGGCAAGCAGCTCGACGTTTTTCGGCGAGAATCTGGATGAGATCTTGTCGGTTTCGTGCCCGGACGCTCCGCCCGGAATCCGCATGTGCAGGTACTCCCTGCCGAAGATATCTCCGTCGCCGAGGCCCGTGCCCTCGTATGCCCAGTGGCCGGAGTCGACGACCCTGTACGGCGCGGCGGTCATGATGCCGGCATCGGTAAACACCACCCCGAGCAGGTTGGCCTCGGACTCCTGGCGCATATGCATGCGGCTTTCAAATCCACCGTCCCGCTGCTGGCGCAGGTTGCCGTTCCGGACGATCATCGTATCCTCGTCCACGAACTCCACCTCACAGTTCAGCCCGTTGCCGCCCAGATACATCAGCCTGCCGCCACGGTTGAATACCCAGTCCTTCACCTCGTAATACATCTTGCTGGACCAGTATTCGGGATGGGGTCCCAGGATCAATACCGCGTAGTCGTCCAGGTTCAGCGCGTCGAAATGCAACTGGGTCTCCGAATAAAGGTCGTATTCGAACCCCTCGCGTTCCAGCCACCCCAGCAACCGCCACTCCGCCGGCGCGACGTGATTGGGCGCACGGCCCTCGATCGGATCGGTTACCTGCTCGTCCTCCGGCACGACATTGATCGGCTCCGGACGTTCGAAAGACAGCGGCAGGTAGTCATCCGCGTCGTAATTGATATGTTCCGGATCGGTGTAGCGCTTCAACTCGAGCCGGGCATTGATGGTGGGTGTGGAAGGCATCCTGTCCGGATGAATATAGTTGCTGCGACCTCCGAAATTGTTATAGCAGTTCCAGTTGATGTCTGACGCCAGCACGGCCACCTTCGCCGACGGCTCGGCAGGCGCCACAACCCATGGAAACGAGAAAAACAGTCCGGATTCCGTTCTGGCATGAAAGTAGTAGAGGCCGGACCTCCCGGGCGCTGCGACAAGCTGTTTGTGACCGGGGCTGGTATATCCGAACCTGTTCCACTGCGCGCCTGCCTGCGAATAGTCGCCGTCGGGAGTCAGCTGGACGGTGGCCCTGGGCCCGTGCTCGTCGTACCATCCGATCGGACGGATAAGTTCCTTTTTCCATCCGTAACGCCACAACTCCAATTTATACGATTCGTGCGAATGCACGCGAAACTCGGACCGATCGCCCGACTTGACGCATTTGGGCCAGACGTAGCCCATCAGACAGTCCTTCAGCAGGCGAAACTGATGGGGTTCGTCCGGCGTGACTTCCACGTCGACGATTTTCGACCCGTACCCGTTGCAAGCCAGAATCACCCGATGCCGCCCCGGCGTCACGTCCGCATAGACCGCACCCGATGCCGACGAACGGGCCAGCACCGCGTTTCCCGACGGGTCCCGGAACTCCAGAGCCACGTCGGAAAGGGCGATATAACGCTCGTCACTCACGTAACCCACCAGCATATCTCACTCCCCCTTGATGGTTCTCCGCCTCGAGTTATGTCTGTCCGACCGTGACCCGCGGGCGGTCTCAACGCTCAGTCACGGTACCCCGGCGGATGCGATGCACGCCAGTCCGTCGCCTGTTCATACGCATAGGCCAGCCGGAGAATCGTCGTTTCGTCGTACGGTTTGCCCGTAAGCTGCAGTCCCACCGGAAGCCCGT
The DNA here is from genome assembly GCA_965203805.1 of Candidatus Latescibacterota bacterium. Lineage (GTDB taxonomy): Bacteria > Latescibacterota > UBA2968 > UBA2968 > JAAXHE01. The sequence continues at coordinate 1,728,742 of OZ241917.1, forward strand.
TCGACGTAAATCCGCAGGGTACGGATACCGCGCACAGGCCCAGCCAGTTTACCAGCCGCGTAAGCAAACGCGCGGGCTCCCCGCGGTCCAGATCGCGCAGACGCGGCGCGGAACTCAACATCGTGGGGCCGGCGACGGCCTCGACGTCGGCCAGACGGGCCGCCGACGTGCGCATCATCCCGCCTCGTTTGCGCTGAATCCCGGCCAGATCGACCCCAAGCAATCCCGGCTCGACCTCGAGACGCGCGCGGACCACGGGCCCGAACGAATCCGGCGCGTCTTTCAACGCCTCGCGGTGGACAGAGACCGCCTCGGTCCTCAGAAGCCTCAGGTTGTCTTCCTCTTTTTCGGCCTGCACCGCCTCGGGAAACGGCATTTCCCTGACGTTAACGCCCAGACCGGCCAGGACCCGGATGGCGTCCTCCACAAGGGAGACGACCTCCGGATCCGCGCCGCTGAAGAAGGGCTCGCGGACCACCGCGATCCGAAGGCCGCCGACATCCTTCTTCAGCATGCCCATGACGTCGCCCACCGGCAGATCGAGGGCCGTGGCGTCTTCGACGTCGGCGCCCGCGATCGCCGTGTACATCAGCGCGACGTCCTCGACGCATCTGGCCATCGGGCCGATCGTGTCCAGCGTCCAGGAAAGCGGCATCACGCCCGCCGTGCCGATACGGCCCGTTGTGGTCTTGAGGCCGACGACGCCGCAGTAAGCCGCCGGTATCCGTACCGAGCCCCCGGTATCCGTGCCGATGGCCGCTGCGGCAAGACCGGCTGCGACGGCCACGCCTGACCCGCTGCTGGATCCGCCCGGAACCCTCTCGGGGTCCCACGGATTCGGAGGCGTTCCGAAATGCGGATTGATTCCGAAAGGGCCGAACGCGTATTCGACGAGATTCGTCTTGCCCAGCAACACCGCGCCCGCACGCGCCAGCCGCTTTGCCACCGTCGAGGTCCGCGCCGGCACATAGTCCTTCCGCGCCCAGGCGCCCGACGTCGTTCGAATGCCCGCGGTATCGCAAAGGTCTTTCAGCGCGATCGGAACGCCATGCATCGGTCCGAAGTCGTTTCCCGACCGGAGGGCCAGTTCCGCGGCCTTCGCGTCCGCCCGCGCGCGGTCCGCCGTTACGGTAATGAATGCGTTCGTCCCGGGCTGATAGCGATGGATTCGCTCCAGATACGCATCCGTTACCGCCACGGGCGAGACCTGCCCGCCGCGGTACAGCGCGGCGAGTTCCGTCGCCGTCAGAAAATGTAGCGCTTGTTCCGCCATAGCCGAAGGCTCATCGATCGGGCAGTACGCAGGGGTCGCATCTCGTCCTTAACAGCCCGGTCCCCTGATCTCATGCCGCGCAACCTGCTCCGGTAGCAAACCGCGTGCGAATCCGTCGGGATCGGCCCGATGACCCTCGACGAGTTTCCGGATCTCTTCCAGCACCCGTTCCCGATCGTACAGTCCGTACCGATAGATGTCCATGGGGCCGATCAGTTTCAGATAGAAATGGTTACCCGCGTCGTGTTCCTCCGCGCATGCGCTTGGTTTCTGCGCAGTCTCCAGTTGTTCTTCAAACGCGTCCGCGAACGCCGCCAGCAGCGGCTCACCCCACAGATCAGCCGGGATCTCCGGGAACCGGGTCGCCAGTTCCTGAACCGTCATCCGTTGTCTCCTTTCCCTGAGAACCTGTCTCCCGCAGCAATTCATCGGGAATCCGTTTTCGCCCCTGATAACCTTCCATGGGACCGTGATAATGCGTTACGCGCTCCTCATCGCTCCGCCAGCAGAGTAACACTTCCTCGCCGTCGATTACGGCGGGAAAATCAACCAGACCGAGGTTGAAGTTAGGGTCCTTATAAGAACACCCGATGGCCTCCAGCTCCTCGAAGAATTCATTCAATGTCGCAATCAGTTTCCTGATCTCCGCATCGTCGGCCGCGGCCGGCCCCAGTTCCCCGGCAAGCTGACGCAAACGGCGCCCTGAAACCTGGATATCGGCGACAATCCTCTTCACCAGGGGCAACGTCCGGTTGGCCTCCACAGGCGTGAAATACCTGATCTCTTTCATCCGCGCCATCCCCTTAGGACGCTTCGCCCTGCGCGCCGGAATCCGCCGGTTGACCATCAGGGCCGGCAGCGGCGCCGGACACGAAATCGTCCAGACGTATCAATGCGCCGCCTGCGGAGGCGGACGCATTGGCTCCCAACACCGCTGCCAGACTGTTCAGCGCCTGCCCGTACCCGTTCCGCAGTCCGGACGCGTCACCCGACCGGATCGCGTCGACGAATGCCCTCGCCTGGCCGGCGAACGGATTGTCCCTGTCCGGGAGTTCGAAAATCGTCTCTCCGTTCTCCACGACCCTTTCGGCGGACCATTCCAGCAGCGAATCGTCGCACACCACAAGCACTTCCCGCCGGGACGCATTGACGTTCGTCAGCACGCGCGAGGTCGTGACGCTGGCGACGACGCCGCTTTCGAAGCGGTAATTCACATCGTACACGTGGGGCAGATTGATCGGCTCCGGCCCTTCTCCGGGCTTGCGATAATAATAAAACGCCGAGACCTCCGTGACATCGCCGAGGAAGAACCTGAGCAGATCCACCATGTGGATCGTATTCTCGACGAACGATCCGCCGCATAGCTCGAAACGGCTCGTCCAGTAGCGAATATGCGCGCCGCTGTAGAGCAGTTGCACCAGCGCATGTCTCGGAGTCCGATCCGATATCCGATCCCGGATGAACGCTGCGGTCGCGTAATAGCGGCTCATGAAGCCGACCTGAGACGGAACTCCCGACTTTCTGACTGCCTCGCTGAACCGGACGGCCTGCGCGATGTCCAGGGTCTGGGGTTTCTCCACCATGACCGGGATCCCTTTTTCCGCGGCAATCAACTCGGCATCCGTATGCAGGGTAGGCGGAATGCAGATGTAGACTCCGTCCAATTCCTCTTTCTCGAACATTTCACGATGGTCCGAATATACGGCATTCGCCCCGAAGGCCCGCGCCTGACCGGCGGCCGTTTCCTCGTCCGCGTCGCAGAACGCCTGAAGGATCACCAGACCTTTATCCGCCAGTTCGGCCAGGGGCGGGAGATGGGCATTAACCGTGATGTAACCCAGACCGATAAAGCCGAGTCGCGCCGCTTCCATGCTAAACCTCCTCGATCTTCCGGACGAGGTCCGGCGGGAGGTACTCGCCGTCCGAAACCGATACACACACTTCCAGCTCGTCCGGATCGGATGCCCCGCAAAGCAGCAAGGACACCCGCGGGTCCGAGAGCAGATAACGAAGCGCTACGTTCACGATGCCCGCCGGCTCGTCCGCAAGCAATCCCTCCAAGCGGCGCAGCCTGGGGTGCAACTCGCGGAAACGTCCATTCTCAACGAACCGGTCGCGCTTGGACCCGAGGAGACCGCCGTGCAGGGGGGAAGCGGCGATCACGGCCACGTTTTCCGCGGCCGCGACAGGAACCAGGACATCCCTGGCTTCCTGCGTCAGCAAGTCGTATTTGCAGAACGTGATCACTGAGACAAATTCGTCCGTCTCTTCAAGGATTTCTCCCATCAATGACAGGTCGGACCCGGTCAATCCGATATGCTCCACAAGCCCCTGCGAACGAATATCCAGCAGCGTTTCCAGGGTTCGTTCCGTTCCGAAAATGCCCTCCCAGCCGGCCTGCTCCGCTTCATGTACCTGCAGCAGATCCACACGATCCCGCCGAAGGCGCTTCAAGCTGGCTTCGAACCCGCGCCAGATCGCGTCCCGGGTATAATCGAACGGTTCAGGATAATAGCCCGCCTTGGTCGCCAGATAGTGCGGTTCCGTCACGCCCTCCAGGGCAAGCCCCAGAACCTCCTCGCTTCGGCCCTCCCCGTAAAGCGGCGCGGTATCGAAAAAATTCACGCCCAACTCGAGTGCGCGCTCTACCAGCTTGACCCCGTGCGCGTCGGGCAGCAGGCCCTCCTCGGGCCGGCCGTAAAACCACGAACCGCCCAGCCCCACCTCGCTCACCTGCCATCCGGTCCTGCCAAAACACCGGTACCGCATCCAGTTCCCGTCCTGTCCGGATTCTTCGAACCCGCGTTGAGTCGCGACCGCGGAAATCCTTGCGCGGAAACCGCACCCTGCCTTCTCATCGAACGTCTCGATAAAGACGGCTCAGCCACTTATCCGAAACCGAACAAAGGTAAAGGATTCGAATCGTCCACATCCAAATGACCGACCTGACGACACCCCAGCGGCGCCACCGTCGGGTGGACGTGCGGACGCTGCCGTCAAGCAGGACGAATCGACCCAGCTTACTTACAGCGGCGCAGAACTCCGAGTCCTCGAAGAGCTCCACCTCGGGAAACCCGGCCACCCGGTCGAAAACGCGACGCCGGACGTAGACTCCCTGGTCTCCGTACGTCACCCCCAGATACCTTGACCGCATCGTGGATAGCAGGGCGATCGCGCGAAAAACCCACGTATCCTCGGAAAGCCCCATTCGGAACCGGCCGCCCACCACATCCGGTTTCTCGAGGGATTCAAGGATCATCCGGATGCCGCCGGCGGGCAAAAACGTATCGGCGTGCAGAAACAGCAGCACGTCCCCCGTGGACGACCTCGCCCCGCGGTTCATCTGTACGGATCGACAGGACCTCGGCGACGTCACCAGCCGGACTGTCCCGGTTGCCCGGACTCGCTCCCGCGTACCGTCGCAACTGCCCCCGTCGACCACAATCACTTCAACGTTCCGTTGTCCGCGGAACTGCGCCAGGCATCCGTCAATGGTGTCCGCTTCATTGACAACGGGGATAATAACACTGACCTGCAACGGACTCTCGCGAGAAGAATTCAACCCGCGGCGCCATGCCCTTGCATCAGAAATCTGCGCGCGTAGCTTACGGTCGAAACCAGCAGAAGCACGGCCGACAGGTAGAGAAAGGGAACCTTCAGCGGCTGCGTATCCATCGCGTAGGCAATCAGAAGCACACTCATCGCACAGGTGGTCAGCTTGCCCCAGATATTGGAAGAAAGCACGATTCGGTCCCGCGATATCAGGAATACCCCCGCCAGCACAATCGAGATATCGCGTCCCACAACCACCACGACGACCCAGAGCGGCAGCCCCTTGACGAGCGCCAGCATGATGGCGATCGCATCGATCGCCACCTTGTCCGCCAGAGGATCCAGGATCGTCCCCCAGCGCGTCACGGTTCTGAAGTGCCTTGCGAGGTATCCGTCCAGAATATCGGTGATAATCATCACCATGACAACCGTGAACAGGAACCACTTGTACACCGGCCCCATCCAGATCAACCAGAGTACGGGCCCCGTCAACGCGGCCCGGAGCAGGCTGAGGCTGTTTGAAATCGTCCAGAACGGATTGACCGCAAGATCCTCGACAGACCTGGAAGCGCATGCATTTTCACTCATCGTTCTGCCTGTTCGCCCGGTGAGAGCACCACTCCGCCCATATTGGCCAATTCGCAAAACGCGTCACGCGCGGGCCCCCACGTGGTCAGGTGATAGCTCCCGTCCGGCAATTTCTGGCTTCGGGTGAAGTTCGCGAAGATGCACGACATTCCGTCGTGCTCCGTCCGGCTGACACGCGGCACTCCCGCCCAGGGGATGGCCAACCTCGCGCACCATCGCCCGCTCGCATCGAATTCCTCAACCGACCATTCCAGCCCGGGTACGTCGAATTTCGACATCGCCCGCCAGTCCGCCTCCTTCTCGTCCGGGAAGTACAGATCCAGAACCGCGCCAAGGGGGTTTACCTCGATTTCGTAGTAGCCTCCGCCCGCTCGGAGGAAGACCTCCACCGCGCATTCGTTGAAGAGATCCTGGTCCCGTGCCCGCATTGTCACGGGAACCGGAGACGGATCCGAGACGAGACACACGTAGAGGGCACGCTCGTCCCAGAGCGCCGATGCTTCGAGGAAGAAACCGGGCGGATCGTCATCCGTACCGAGCAGATGGAATGCCTGGTTGATCCTGCCTGCAAGGTCCCACGCTGTCCCGGAGGTCTTCCCGTGCAGTGGCGGCGGGGCGGAAACGTTTCTGCAGCAGTAAACGGGTCGCTCTCTCATTGCGGATCCCTTCTCTGATACATGATTCCATACCATCGCTCGTTCAGGCCATGACAGGGCCGCAGCCACCTGCCCCGGGACCGTCACGGGGCTTGATTCGATGCCGGTCGGCGGGTTCCCCGGTCACCACGGGAATGCGATATTGCAACCAGGTGCGCAAACACGCGGTCCCACACCGTACCGGGCAGCGCTTCGGGGTGAAACTGAACGCCGATGATGCGTCCATCTTCCGTCTCGATCCCCTCTATGACGCCATCCTCGCTTACCGCATTCACGCGGAGTCCGGCCCCGGGCCCCTCGATGGCCTGGATATGCGAGCTGTTCACCTCCAGCGCGTCGCCCGGCCGGCCGGTCAGTCGGGCAAGCCAGGTATCTTCCATCGTCATCACATCGTGCCGTACCGGTCGCCCTCCCGTGCGCCTGGCGGAGTGGGCGCGTTTGCCAAGCTGGACCTGCAGATCCGCGTATATCGCGCCGTCAAACCGGGCATTGATGAACTGCATGCCGTAGCAGATTCCCAGTATGGGCAGATCCTGCTCCCGGGCGTAGCGGAATGTCCAGGCATCCGTCCGTGCACGGATCGGGTCGACGGGCGGCAGGTCGTCGGGAAGCGCGCCGATCAACCCTTGCGTTATGCCGGGACCGCCCGTAATGATCAGTCCGTCGATCAGACGCAGCACCGGCGCAAGCGCTTCCCGGCGTTCGACCATGGGCAGTAACACCGGACAACCCCCGGCCCGCTCCACCGCGCACACGTATGCGCGCCCGACCTCCTGGCGGGATTCGCCCCCGTTCCACGTCCTGACGCTCGTGGTGATACCGATTACCGGCCGTGACACGCGTTTCTCCAGTCGTTTCGACGGCCTCAGGATACCATCAACCGGAAGCCGATCACGAGCACAAGGGCCAGGATCGCCCTGTTGAACCATACAACGGACAACCGCGTATTCATCAGGATACCGATCCCCACGCCCGCGGCAAGTGTTGGCAGCATAAAGAGATCCATTCGCCAGACTTCGATGCCAAGGAGGCCCAGCTTCGCATAGGCCAGCGCCTTCATGGTGTTCAGGGCCAGCCCGACCAGCACCGCGGTGGACACAAACACACGTCCGCTCAGTCCCTGAGGGATCAGGTACAACATCAAAATGATGCCGCCGGAATGGGTGAGTACCGAAACGACACCCAGCGCGACCCCGGCGGTAAGGCCCGAGACGGACGGCAGCGGCGGCAGGCGGTCCCGGAAGGCCTGCAACAACCCGAATAGACACGCCAGTCCACCCAGCATCCTTCGGAACCAGATTTCCGGGATCACGTCCAGCAACACCCAGCCAACCAGCACCCCGATCGCCATACCCGGAAGCAGAATGATTGCAAACCTGGCAACCCGGTACTTCCAGTAAAATCTGATGGCAATCAGATCCGCCGCCAGCGACAGCGGAAGCATGACGCCCAGCGCCAGCTTGGCCGGGATCACAAGCGCCAGCAGCGGCGTCACCACGACGCCCACGCCGCCGCCGAACCCGGCTTTCATGATGCCGATGAGCAGGCCCGCCAGGGCCAGAACCAGATGCGTAACGTCCAGATGGCCCCCTGTCTCTGGCGACTACCGGGCTCCGGTACCGCTATGGCAGACGACAACTGCAAACCGACTGCATGCACCGGACGTTGTGGGGAAAAGGTCCTTCAAGCGCCCGGACGACAGAATTGCAAAGTATAACATACGCGGAAACCGGTGAAAAGACAAAACCGAGCCTCTTTCGCCGGCGGCGTCGAGCTTGACAGCCCCCATAATTCTGAATATGTTTGGCCCGGGAAACGCGATTCAACCGCACGGGAATACTGGCGCCAACGCGCAGCGTACATTGCACGCGCACCTCCCGCGGCAAGCCGGAGCAAAGTGCTCCGCGCAACATCACACCCGGTAGCCGGGAGTCAGGTCATGGCGAAGACCTGGAAACGCCTTCTCAGATTCCGTTGCACCTGCTGCGGAAACTGCTGCAGGGAACCCATCGCTCTGGTTACGGACGAAGACATCCGGCGCATCGTGCGCCATACGGGACGGACCGCCGGAAACGTCGTCGAATTCTATACTTCGGATGAAATTGAATGGAGCCTCTCGAATCCGGGATGGATCCGACTCCGGAATGACCAACGCATCATGGGCTTGCGCCGGAACGAACGCGGGTGCCGGTTTCTGGGAAGAGACGACCTTTGCACCATTTATGAATTCCGTCCGGTGACCTGTCGCCGGTATCCGTTCAACGTCGAATTCGACGATCGCGGCGACGTCGAATTCCTGGGTATCAGCGACGCCGTAGAATGTCCGTACGAACTGGACGGCGAAAACTCGCTCATGCAAATCAAGGCCGTGTGCGATTGGGAAGAATCAGAGGAACAAGCCTACTTCGAGCGGTTGGAATCATGGAACAGGAGGGAACGGGCAGGCGGAACGCGTGAGTTCCTGCGGTATCTGGGATTCGATTGATGAGCGAGGTGGTTGTGTATTTGCGGTCTGCCCCCTGGGGTCCGGGCGGCACGGGCTTCGGTGCGGCGGGAAACCGCTTCAATGCCGCGTCTGCCGGCAGCGCCGCAACGCCGTTCGCTTCAGTTTCCGAAGCACACAAAACAGCCAGCGTACGTCTTTGATGACCGGCAAGCGAAAGTAAAGCCCGAGTCCGTATTTGCGCCGCACGGACCAGATCGCCCGGTCGTCGGACTCCTTGCGGCTGATGCTGGCGTCATGGATCCGGTAAGCGTAGAGGGGCCGCGGCACGTAATGTCCGCATCCGCGGTGTCTCTGGACGACGTTCAACCAAAGATCCCAATCCTGATAACGCCGAAGGGACTCGTCAAACCCGGGAAAGCTGCTTGCCCGCAGCAACGCGGCGAGATCGACATAATTGCCTCTGCGCAACCTTGCCGGCTCGAAGGGTCCGGATATCCTGACTCCCTCGGGTTCCGGATGCCAGGAGCCGTCCCCTTCCGTGAAGTTGGTGCGATCGCAATACACGAAATCCAGACCCGGCCGCGCCGCCGCGTGGAGCGCATCCAGGAATTCGGGCGCCATAAAGTTATCCGCGTCGAAGAAGACCACCCATTCGGCCGAGACCTGAGCGAAGCCGAAATTGCGGGATCTGTTCGCGTTCTGAAACCCGACACGGTGGTATTCCACGTCCCGAAACTGCCGGGCGACCGCCTCGGTCTCGTCGGTGCTGGCATCGTCCACGACCAGAACGGTCGCCGGTTTCAACACCTGCGCCTCAATCGAACGCAGGCATTGCCGCAGGTATCGGCCGTAATTGTGACAGGTGACGATAATTGCAATATCGGCCTTGCGCTCCGGTTCCATCCCTAACCGTCCGTTGATCGTCATCGCGAAGAGGCCTGCCCTCTCGCCTTGCGCAGCAGTTCGACCTGGTATTCCAGACCGAGCAATCCCTCTTCTCCTGTAACGACGGCCCGACGGCCCGTGCCGCGCACGTTGGAAACGAATGCCTCGACCAGAATGTGGAGAAAATCGTCACATTCCAACGATTCACTCCCGTGGAGGAGCCGCGCGCGATAGATTCCACACGTATCCGCGTACCCTTCCCAATCCACCATGAATCCGTTGACACCAAACCGCCGCGCCGGATCGCCCTCGTCGATATCCCGCAATACCAGATCTATCGAGCAGGTGCCGCGGGTGCCGACGTAGTCGAAGCTCGCCCGATTCTCACGCTCTTGGATTTCGCAGAACGCCGATGCAGCATCCATCGTGCCGTCCGGAAGAAAGCCGATCACCAGGCTCAAGGCGTGCGGAGCGACGTCGGCCCAGATTTCCTCGAAATATTTCGGCCCTCTCCGGCCCTTCACCTCCATCTCCATCGAAATACGGGTCACGTCGTCCCACGACCCGCGGACCCGCTCGTAAAGCGCCTTGTAGTGCGGGATGCCCGCCGGATACTGCGCGGACACCCCAAGCATTCGACCGGCGTCCCGTGCACTCGCCACGATCGCCCGTCCGTCTTCGAGAATCTCGTCCAATGCTTTTTCCCGGTCCCAGCAGAACGGCTTTTCGCAAAGAACGTGTGCCCCGGCGTCGAGGGCCGCAAGCGCGTGATCCCTGTGCATCGGATACGGGCTCGTTACCGCGACAATGTCAGGGGCTTCCACCCGAAGCATCGCCTCCACGTCCACGTACGCCCGGCCGCTGAATCCGAAATACGACGCCAGCCGTGCGCGTGTGCGATCGCACGACTCGCGCGAAGTGCCGGCGAACGCAACCACCTCGCACCCGGAGAGATCGTACCACCGGGCGTGATGCTGGCCGATACCGCTGGCGCCGATGACCGCGACTCTGAGAGGCCTGTTGTTCATGGACTCCAACCCAATAGCGAGTTTAAAGTCGGTTTCACGTAAAATAGAAATCCTCGATATCGTATCCAATTATTTTTTTCTTCGCTGTGCGCGAGTCCGTCGCAATCCGCGGCGCGAGGTGATCGGTCGCGTGAGAACCAACTCTTGACGTGGTCGCTCGCTGCGGCTTCCGGTCCGCAAGGAAGACCGTCCTGCTGACGCGCGAGATGGTCTTCATGTTTATGGGCGGTAAAGGAACTCCTTGTTTTTTTTTTGCTTTTTGATATTATTAGACCCGACCTATTCATGAAATTGACCGGAACAGTATTTTTGGAAGTAGGAAGTGTTCTGTAGAAGAGAAAACAATAGAATGAGGTGTTGTTGGCGGGTTGATGAGTGATTTTGGTTGGGCCGTCAGCATCAAGGGGTGTCGAGTTCGTGAATTTGTGGTTTGAGAGGACGGACGGATGCCTTGGTCTTACCTGGCGGCTATGATCAAGGGATGGCGGGACCTGCGTGAAGCGGCGTTATGGAACTGCCATTGCCAAATTACAGAGGATGGTGTCATAGAGGTGTTTCAAGGGAAATGAGGTTGGCAAATGGAGTTTGATTTTGGTTTTGAGTTCGGACACGCTCCCTGCGACTTTGAGGATGCGATTCTGAATGGTATTAAACTGGGCGTGCGTCCATTGGGTGGTCCGGAGTCCTTTTTCGGTAAGGGTGTGCATCAAGACATAAGCGGCACTATGCAGCAGGAGACGGAAGTGATTGGCTTCGAAGGTGTGGCAGGAGGTGCGATCGGAATGGAGAAAGGTTTTGTGATTCTTGATGAAGTTTTCCATCCTGCCGCGCGCACAATAGACGGTTTTGTAGATGAATGAGGGCTGGCTACTTTTCAGGTTGGTGACGACAAAGCGTGTATTGGCTTGCCCCGAGGCGGTGATTTCAGCTTTGTAGATGATGCGTCTTGGCACGGCCCAAGTCGTTGCCTGGTAATCGAAACTGGCAAATAACTGCACGGGCTGTCCGGTTTCCCGATACCGGGCCTTTGCCTGCTCGATCAACGCGTGTCCCCGTTGTGCAAGCCTGGCATTGCCCGTCTGTCCCAGCGTAAAATACACCGCTTGCTCGTCGCAAAAGTCGTGGACCTCAGGACAGGAAAAATGGCCATCGCCACGTAAATAGATACCCACGTCCGGCCACGCCTCACGAAGCATTTTCACCAGTCGCTTGAGAATGCTGACAATCTGTTTGCCGGTAGGACGGGCGCCCGGACGCAAAAGCGTCGTGATCAGTCTTCCTGTCCGGCCTTCATAAATGTGCAAGGGACAATAACAGCGTTCATTGTAATAGCCATTGAAAAACGACAACTGTTGCTTGCCGTGAACCTCGTCATCGGTGTCATCGATATCCAGAACGACCCCTTCGGGAGGCCTATCGTAGGACGCGATGAATCCGTCCACAAGGGCCTCGGCAATGCGATATAAGTCCCGGCGACGAATGCCGTTTTCCAATCGACTCATCGTGGGTTGGCTGGCCAACGGCGCCCCTGATATCGGCAACCGATCACAGGCCGCCTTGAACGCAGGGTCAAAGCGCAGCAAATTGCAATCGTTCGCATCCTCATACGCGCACGCGATCTGAAAGACACGCTGGCTGATCAGATCCGCCATCGGGTGATCCACGTAACTGGGATGCCGACGGTCCGGCAACGCCTCGACGATCCGAGACAGGATGCCGTTTTTGGACTCCACCTCTCGAAGCAGCATCAAACCCATATCGCTGGTGAGCACACCGCCATCGAAGACCGCTTCTACCTGCTTGCCAGAAATACTTGCGAAAGGAAGTGCGGCTTGTTTATCTTGAACTTCCACGGTAGTTTCCTCCTGTTTCATTGTGTTATGGTTATTTGCGTAACCACAATATAATACAATGACTTGGGTATGGAAACTACCTTTTTTGTGAATAATTGGGGTTAGACTCCCTCGTCTGTCGAGTCATCGTCGAATAAATCCGCTGAGCCGTCACGCAACGACGTCGCGCGGACCCGGAGTATCGCATTCGTTTCTGCTTTGCTCTTCCGTCCGCAAGGAGGACGTGGATGATCAAAGAGAATGTCCAGGCCGCCTTGAACGAACAGTTGAATTCCGAGCTGTACGCCTCGTATTACTATCTTTCGATGTCCGCCTACTTTCATGCCTCCAACCTGACGGGATTCGCCTCCTGGATGCGCGCGCAGGCCCAGGAGGAATTGATGCACGCCATGAAAATCTATGACTTTATCAACGACCGGGAGGGCGAGGTGGTCCTCACTACGGTCGCGGCGCCCAACCAGCAATGGGATGACTCCCTGGCGGCATTCGAAGATGCCTTTCAGCACGAGAAGGCGGTGACCGCCCAGATATACGACCTGGTGGACCTGAGCGTCAAGGAAAGAGACCACGCCACCAACACTTTCCTGCAGTGGTTCGTCACCGAACAGGTTGAAGAAGAGGCCACCGCAAGCGACATCGTCAACAAGCTGAAACTCGTCGGCAACGACGGCAATGGCCTGTTCATTCTGGATCGTGATCTGGGTGCTCGAGGACCGGAAACCGAAGAAGAGGATTAGACAGTAAGGCCGTCCGGCTGTGCCTCCGGCGAAATGATTCATTATGATTTCTTCGCAGAAAAAATCTTCTTTCCTGTATTGACAAATCTGCAATCGTATGTTATCTTGCTATTTCACAGGGCTTTCTGTTCATAGAAAGTCCAGAAAGCGAATTTGGTAATCGGAGTCGAACGCGGTTTCAGCCGTCACCCCTCGGCATTGAAACTTTGATTCCGGCGAACAACAACGCTCCGGCCGGGTACGCCCCGGGCGGAGCACCTTGGATTCCTTACCAGGAAGTCGAATCGGGAAACGTTACCCCTAACTGGTTCCCGGCTGAATCTTCAGCTTTCCCCGCGGGTTCAACGCCTCGCCCCAAGAGGGGTTGAACTTTCCGAAGTTTCCTTCTCCCTTTTTCATTTGCTCCCCTTTGCAGACTGTGTTGTTCACGTTCATGGTCGGCACTTTCGAACCTGTGTGTCGCGGGTAGTGTGTTTTGCCCGACCAGGATCTGTCCGCGCGCGAGTCCCGGTCGTTTCCGGATGGATCGACGTGACGCCGGGTACCGGCACGCAGCCGACCGCACCATTGTCTGGGGGAAAGAAATGCCTGCAACAGCAACGAGCCAGCAGAATGGAATCTCGTCACGGGGAAAAAAGCGGTCAGCACTCGAGCTCTATCTCAAGGACATCGCCTATAACGACTTGCTGACGCCACAACAGGAAGTGGCACTGGCCAAGCGTATCCGGGCCGGAGACCGCAAGAGCCTGGAACAGATGGTCGAGTCCAACCTCCGGTTCGTCATCACCATCGCCAAGGAATATCAGGGTCGCGGATTGCCCCTCGAAGATCTGATTGCCGAGGGTAATCTGGGGCTGGTTCGCGCGGCGACGCGGTACGATGAAACAGTTGGTGTCAAGTTTACTACCTATGCTGTCTGGTGGATCCGGCAGGGCATTCTCTCATCGCTTGCGGAAAAGGCCCGTATGGTCCGCCTGCCGGTGAACAAGATCAAACATCTGTGCCGGATGGAGAGGATTGCCTCGAACCTCAAACAGAAACTTGGCAGAGAACCGAGCATCGACGAGATCGCGGTGGGGGCGGACATGCAGCCCAAACAGGCGCAGGACCTGCTGAACGCGTCGCGTTGGCACGTGTCCCTGGATATGCCGCTGGAAGAGGGCCCGGATTCGTCTCTGCTCGAAGTGCTCGAAGACAAGGACCAGGTATCGCCCGAAAACGAAGTGATGGAACAGGCGATGGCCGAAGAAATCCGAGCCGCGCTGGATTCCCTGTCTTCCCGCGAAGCGCGTATCTTGCGTCTCTATTTCGGCATCAATGGCCAGGACACCATGACACTGGAACAGATCGGCAATCAACTCAGCCTCACCAAGGAACGCGTCCGGCAGATTCGGGACAAAGCCCTTGCCGCGCTTAAACATCCGTCGCGAATGCGTAAGATCCGCGCATACCTTACGGAGAACTGAGCATCGTGGCACAAGATACGGCCAACAACCCGGAAGCTTCTTTAAGGGGCGCCGTGTCCCCGGTTCTGGACATCGTCGGGGTGCATCACATCACCCTCGTCGTGCGCAACGTGAATAAGTCCAGGTCCTTTTATGAGAAATTTCTGGGCCTGGACCCCATTCCGCGGCCCGATTACGATTTCGAAGGCGCCTGGTATCAATGCGGAGGCGTGGAAATACACCTCCTTGTTGCGGAAGAACACCCGGATCCGTCGAGGCGCCACATCGCGCTTGAAGTCACCGACTTTGAGCGCGTGATCAAATCTCTCGATGGCGAGTGGGTGCACGTCGTGGGCGGTCCGGGCGTCAGAACACACGACGGAAGCCGGTTCGTGTTTCTCCAGGACCCCGATGGAAATCTGATAGAAATCACCTGCAGGAGGTCAAAAAAGAAAGATTGAATTGCCGGTGAATGCAGAATGGGCAACGGGCCGCGACAGCTGTCGCGGCCCGTTGCCTTTTCAGTTCGGCAGGCAAATAGGAAGCTACCCGCCCTTTCCCGCACGCAGCACGGGCTTCCGTGCGGCCGTTGCTTCGTCCAGACGCCGAACGGGCGTGTGGTGCGGTGCGCTGTGCAACAGTTCGGGGGTTTTTTCTGCTTCGTCGGCAATACGGATCATGGCCTCGACAAATTCGTCGATCTGTTCCAGGCTTTCTGTCTCCGTGGGTTCAATCAGCATCGCTTCCGGCGCAACCCTCGGCAGCGGAAAATAAATCGTGGGCGGATGATGGCCATAGTCGATCAGTCTCTTGGCGATATCCAGGGCGCTTACGCCACTGGTCTTCTTCTGCCGCGACGCCGAGAACACCATTTCGTGCATGGGCTGCGCCGATTTGGGTCGATCGAAGGTACCATCCAGCCGGCTGGCGATGTAATTCGCGTTCAGAACGGCCATTTCGCTTGTTCGCCGCATGCCTTCCGCACCCAGCATTCTGGCGTAGACGTAGGCGCGGATCACCATCCCGAAATTCCCAAAGAACGTACTGACCTTGCCGATCGACCGGGGGAGATCGTAGTCCAGTCCGAAGCGATCGCCTTCTCTCTTGACGACGGGGACAGGCAGATAGGGCAGTAGCGCTTCCTTTACACCGACCGGCCCGGACCCCGGACCGCCGCCCCCATGCGGCGTCGTGAAGGTCTTGTGCAAGTTGATGTGGACGACGTCGAAACCCATGTCTCCTGGCCGGCATTGTCCAAGGAATGCGTTTAGATTGGCGCCGTCGTAATAGAGCAACCCGCCGCCGTCGTGGACCACCTGCTGGATTTCCAGGATTTCATCCTCGAAAACGCCGAAGGTATTGGGGTTGGTCAGCATCAATCCCGCGACCCGATGGTTCATCTTTGCTTTCAGATCCGCGACAGCGACGGTCCCGCGGTCCGTAGACTTCAACGTTTCCACCTGAAAGCCGCACATCGCCGCGGTCGCGGGGTTTGTTCCGTGGGCTGAATCCGGGATCAGCACGATCTGCCTGCGATCCTGCCTCTCGCGGTGGTACGCCGCGATCAAAGAGATGCCGACGAATTCACCCTGCGCTCCGGCAGCCGGCTGAAACGTGAAACCGTCCATTCCCGTTACGGCGGCCAATATCCCGTCCATTTCCCACAGGACGCGTAACGCCGCCTGGGAGGAAACTGCGTCCGCGAGGGGGTGCAATCCCGCGAAATCGGGCAGACGTGCGGCGCGTTCGTGTATCTTGGGATTGTACTTCATCGTACATGAACCCAGCGGATAGAACGCGGTATCAATACTGAAGTTCATGGACGAAAGATTCACGTAATGCCGTACCAGTTCCAGTTCGCTGACTTCCGGCAGCGCGGGTGCGTCTTTCCGGTACATTTCGTCCGGTATGGGTACTGCCGGATCGCCCGCATCCGGGAATGTCGCACAACGCCGCCCCGACTCACCGCGCTCAAATATCAGCAGATCCCGATCCATCAGAGTTCTCTCCATGCCTCAACCAGTCGCGCCACATCCGCTCCGGTCTTCGTTTCGGTCACACATGTCAGAACGCACCGCTCCAATTCGGGGAAGAACCGTCCCAGATCGATGCCGCCGGCGATGCCCTTTTCCCGCAACGACTGCAGCGCTTCACGCGCAGGACGGGGCGTTTCAATTACGAACTCGTTGAACGACGCACCGGAGAACTTCACGGATAGCCCATCGACGTCGCTCAGAGCGGACGCGGCTTCGTGACTGCGGTTCCAGTTCAACGTTCCCACTTCCCGCAGACCATCCGGACCCAGCGATGCAAGATAGACAGTCGCGGCTGTCGCGCACAGCGTCTGATTCGTGCAGATATTCGAGGTCGCCCGTTCCCGGCGAATGTGCTGTTCGCGCGTCTGAAGCGTCATCACGAACCCCCGCCTCCCGTCCGCGTCGGTCGTCTGACCGACCACCCGCCCGGGCATGCGTCGAATATGCCGGTCCCGCGTGGCGAACATTCCCACGTAGGGACCCCCGTAGGACAACGGCAGACCCAGAGGCTGACCGTCGCCCACGACAATGTCCGCTCCGAAGTCTCCCGGCGGCCGGATCACCCCCAGAGAAATCGGATTCACCGCCGCGACATATGCGGTTTTGCGATTCTGCAACAGGCTTCCCAATGCTTCCAGCGGTTCCAGCACGCCCACAAAATTCGGATTCTGCACAACGACCGCGGCGGTGTCGTCGTTCAACTCCGACTCGACCCGTTCCAGGTCGATCGTTCCCGCATCCGTCCAGGGAATTTCCGCCAATTCCAATCCGATGCCGTGTACATACGTCTCGACGACACGCCGGTAAAAGGGGTGGAGGCTGCGCGGCAGCAGTACCCGGCCGCCGTCGTTAATCCTCACAGCCATCATCACTGCCTCCGCCAGGGCGGACGCACCGTCGTACATGGAGGCATTGGCCACCTCCATGCCGGTCAATTCGCAGACCATCGTCTGGAATTCGAAAATCGCCCGCAGCGTACCCTGGCTCACCTCCGCCTGATATGGCGTATACGCCGTGTAGAACTCGCTGCGCGAAATCATCGCATCGACGACGCTGGGCGTAAAATGCTCGTAGGCGCCACCGCCCACGAACGAAAGCGCGGGCGCCTGCTCCCGCGCTGATCGGGCGAGATCCTGCACCAGGCCCAACGCCTCCATTTCGCTGACCCCGGCGGGCAGATCCAGGGATGACAGCCGAAGGGTCTCCGGGACCGGATCAAATAACGCCGCTGTTGAATCGATCCCGATCGTTTCCAGCATCTTCTGTATATCTTGATCCGTATGCGGAGTATAATTCACTGGCAGAACCTCGAATATTGAAACGGTTCAGCGGTTTCTATCTCTTCCGATAGGTATAATCCAAAGCATCTCCGGGTTGCCACCCCAGAATCCGCTTTGCTTTCTCGTTTGAAAACTGCCCGTGCGGGCGATCACTGAAAATATTGAACGCCTCGCAACGCGACGGCAATTCGTCCAGTTCGATGGTCAACCCGGGCACGAACGCCGCGGCCGCGTCGCGCCAGGATACCAGAAACGACCGGTCCCGGGCCGGCTCCGTCGACACGTCGTGATCCCGGAAGATGTAGAACAGATAACACAACACGTAGACGTCGCAATGCAACGTAAAGATCCGGCAGATTTCCTGGCCCAGCCCCTTGGACAGCGCATACAGATTCGTACCTGGCTTCGGCGGCACGTCCGGGCCGATTCCATGGTCCCACGCCTCATAGGGTGCGCCCTGTACTGTAAAATGCGGACCCGTGTTGATGACTCGCCGGATCCCGTTCCTGACCGCCGCGCGCATGATGTTGTAACACCCGAGCGTGTTGACGTCGAATGCGACCTTTCGATGCGGCCGTAAGACGGACAGGTTGATGATCGCATCCATTCCCTCGGCCGCGCGCATCACCGCATCCGGGTCCGCCACGTCCACGGGCATCATCTCGTGCGGGGTGTCGAACGGGTCCAGATCCGTTATGCGCAGCGAAACGTGCTCCTCCAGGGCCTTCACGACATGAGGCCCCAGCATGCCGTTGCCGCCATAAATCACAACCTTCATTTCCATCTCCAATCGCGCCCGGACATCCGTGGCGTTTGCGGCGCGCCGTATGATGTACCGGCGCCGGCCCGCGGATTCCCGGTTATTTATTTTTTCATATACGTGTATTCGAGCCCGTCTCTCGGCTGCCACCCCAGGATCCGTCTGGCCTTCGCGTTCGTAAAGTGCCCGTGCGGCCGGTCGCCGAGAATATTGAATACCTCGCATCTTGACGACAGACGCTCCAGTGGAATTTTCAATCCGGGTAGGAACGCGTCGGCGGCATCCCGCCACGTCACAATGAATGACCGGTCCTGAACCGGTTTCGAGGACGGGTCGTGACCGCGAAAACTCCAGAACAGGTAACACAGCACGTACACGTCGAAGTTCGAGGTGAAGATCCGGCAGATTTCCTGGCCCAATCCCTTGGACAGCACATACAGACCCGTTCCGGGCCTGGGGGGCACGTCCGGACCGATGTGATAGTCCCAGTGCATGTAGGGGTCGCCCTGTACGGTAAAGTACGGCCCCGTGTTGATGACCCGCCGGATCCCGTTCCTCACGGCCGCGCGCATCACGTTGTAGCATCCCAGGGTATTCACGTCGAACGCGATTTTTCGATGCGGCCGCAGAACGGACAGGTTGATGATCACGTCCATCCCTTCCGCCGCGCGCAAGACGGCCTCCGGGTCCGCCACGTCCACGGGCATCATCTCGTGGGACGTCTCGAACGGCTCCAGGTCCGTGATCCGCAGGGACACGCGCCCTTCCAGCGCCTTTACGACATGCGGCCCCAGCATCCCGTTACCGCCGTAGATCACGACTTTCATATTCGTCTCCATCGTCACGCGGTGCTGACAATTCAGATACCGAGGGCTTCTTTGGCCTGGTCGATGGGAAACCTTGCGTTTTCAACCTCGGACTGCACGTGCAGCACCCGCCACATGGGCCCGTCTTTCTCAAGCGCCCCGTTAATGGCACGGACCGCGTCGCCAACGGTCAACGCCGTATCGCCTTCGCCTCCCACGTCGCCGAACCGCAGGCACGTCACGCGCACCGAATGTTCCCGCGCAAATTCCCTGCACGTGAATTCACCCAGGTACTTCGCCATCGGGGCGGCATCCGTGGTCGGGCGCGGCGCCCACTGCTCCGTCACGATCCAGTTCGGGTCGCAGGCCGCAAACAGACTCAGCGAGCTGATGTAGACCACGTGGCCGACCTTTTTCTCCCGGGCGCCAACCATCAGATTGTAGGTACACCGCGTATGGAAATCGACTTCTCGCTCGTCGTTCCTCAGCCCGTCCGGCAACTCCGCGAGATGCACGATCGCATCCATACCGTCCACCAGGGATTCCGTCTCTCCCTCGTGGCCCAATTCGCACTGACGAAAGGGAAACTTCGTGGTCACGTCCGAGACATCGGTCAACGTCACTTCGTGCTGCCGCGACAGGTCCTCCGCCAGGGCCTGGGCCAGCGACGTACCTCCCGAGGTAATCAGAACTTTCATAAATCACGCTCCTGTATTTGGTAACTCAATCTTGCCGTGTGCAGGGATACCTATTTCGCCAATTAAGGCAGGCAGTTCGGCCGTAACGGCCGCATTCCACTCCCATGCAAATCGCGAGCTACACGGCAACCACGCGTCTTTGTCCCTCGCCGCTATCTGACGGAATGATACGGATCTCGATATCGCGATTCAGGCGAGTAAGAAATGTCATTAACCGGTCAACGCTGTAATGATTGAACTTTCCCCTCTTCAGCCGGGATATTTCAGGCTGTTTCACCCCAAGGATTTCCGCCGCCTCAGCCTGGGTCAGATTCCGTTTTCCGATTATCTGAAAGACCTCAAAACCGAGTGTTGCCTTGAGAAACAACGCTTCCGCGTCTGGTAAGTCCAGATCCTGAAACACGTTTCCTGAACTTTTCTCGATCTTGATCCTATCGCTCATAGTCCGCCTCCAGCTCCAGCGCCTTTCTCAGGCGTCGCCTGATCAGATCGACCTCTCTCAAGGGAGTCCTGGCTCCACGTGTTGATTTTTTCTGAAAACAATGCAATACATAAACCCTCGCGCCAATCTTTACTGCGTAGACCGCGCGAAAAGCGTCCGTTTTATGATCCGCCCGAATCTCAAAGACGCCTGAGCCAACGCCCTTAAATGGTTTGGCCGCGGGAGACATGCTGCCCGCCTGCGCGATAAACAGAGCGTCACCGATATCTTTCTGAACCTGCGCCGGAAACTCCTTCAGCCTGGTTCTGGAGTCTCCAATCCAAAAGACCGTCCTCAAATTTTCTCGAGCACGAGACATTAAATATTATAACCAAATGGATATAAATTGTCAAGCGATGCGTCAATTGCACGGTCCGGGCGGCCGGTGTATCAGAGACGAGAGGTGTCCGGCCGAACAAACAGAATCCGGACGTTCGATCGGGCATCGCGGGTTCAAAGGTACTGATAGTATGTTACCTGGGGCTGCGCAATGTTGAATCCCACTTTCTTGTAGGCGCGGCGGGCGGGCGCGTGGCCCACGTCCAGCCCCGTCCCCACGGCGGCGAACCGAAGGCCTTCAGTTCGAAAAAGGTCCAATGCGTACCGATACATCGCCGTACCGATTCCATTCCCCTGGGTTTCAGGGGCTACCGCATTGTTCGTGATTCTACCCAGGGACTTTCCGCGATCGATCGAAAACGTCAGGAATGCGACCACCTGCCCAGTCTGTGCCATGACGACAACCCGGAACCAGTCGGGATGTCGCTTCCAGTGTCCCTGCACCGCAGCCGTCTTTTCCGCCTCCCAGTTCTCACACAGCAGGGCGTGCATTTCTTCGCCCATGATCTCAACGCTACTGTCGTGAATCCGCTGCCACGCCTGCCTGGCAATCTCGCCCACCCGATCCATATCCTCACGCACCGCATGTCGGATTTGAAACCCCGGGGCCAGCTCGGCGTTGTGGCGGCTCATCAGACCTCCTGGCAACTCTCGATTTCCTTGTGGATAATGCCGCTCGTATCCACTGGGCAGGTACACGGCATTTTGGAGCCGGCCTCGCCATTCCACAACTACAAAGGCGTTGACTTTCCACGGCGACGCGATATCTTGAAATCGAACCCTGCCACCGGAAAGGTACGAAAGGAGCGCGTCGCATGAAACTGGGAATTGTCACCTACCAGATCGCCAAGGACTGGGATGTGCCGGCATTGCTCGATATGTGCCGAACAACGGGAATCCAGGGCGTCGAACTTCGCACCACCCACGCCCACGGCGTGGAAATCGGCCTCTCGACGGGCGAACGTGCCGCTGTCAGAGGCCGGTTCGAAGACGCGGGCATCGATATCGTCGGACTCGGAAGCGTCTACGAATACCATGCACCCGATCCCGAAACCGTGCGTCAGAACATCGACGGTACCATTGAATATGCAAGACTCGCCGCGGACCTGGGGTGTCCGGGCGTTAAGGTGCGTCCAAACGGACTGCAGACGGAAAGAGGCATTCCGGAAGAGCAGACCCTCGAACAGATCGGGCTGGCCCTAAGGGAATGCGGCCAGGCCGCCGAGGGTCTGGGCGTTCAGATCCGGGTTGAAGTCCACGGCAGGGACACCTGCGAACCCCGGCGCATGCGCCGCATTATGGACCATGCCGACCACGAGAACGTCTGGATCTGCTGGAATTCGAACCCCCAGGACGTCGTCGACGGTTCGGTCAAGACGGGTTTCGACCTCCTGAAACACCGGCTCGGGCTCGTGCACATCAACGAACTGCACAAAGCCGAATACCCGTGGCGCGAACTGTTCGGGCTCCTGAAGGCCGAAGGATATGACGGATACACGCTTGCTGAAATCCCCGACAGCCCGGAGCCGGAACGCCTGTTGCGCTACTATCGCGCGCTCTGGCAGGCCCTGACGGCCTGATCCGGCGTACGGCATCGTACTGCGCTGGCGCGGGGCGGTGCCATGCGTATTGACGTTCGTACCACGGAACTTCCACATTCATGCCCGAACCTCCCCCGTTTTCAGCCCGAAGTTGATGCGGTTGTCATTCAGAATTGATACCGCACGTCCTGGCGAAACATCAACTACTGACCCATCCGATTTAGTCATCGTCCATGCTTCTGTGGTCAGATTTCGCAGGCCGAAAAGATTTCGAACTTGTGAATTCTGAACGACTTCCGCGATCGGCGTGTCGTCATCGCGGGCCTGACCGACGTGGTAGCCGAACAGTCGGGTGGTGCGATTGAGTAGGATGATTTCGTCGTCAATTTTGATGCGCGGTGGGAGTACCAGCGGCTTCTTGCATGACCAGCAGCGCTTGCCGCCAGCGGGCGCGACCGCAGGCTCATAGAAATTCTCGGCGCCGCATCCGCACCGCCAGATGCTGTTGATGGCACTGGCAAGAGCCTTCCGCCACTCCGACTCACGCACGCGCCTTGGCGGATAGCGCAATCCGTCCGTGAACGATCGCCGGAACAAATCGGCCAGAATTCCCGGGTACATGTCGCGAAAAGCGATGGGGTTGTCGTGTATCCCGGGAACAGGACGGTTGGAATCGTCCTTCGTATCCCAGATGTAGAGCGGATTAGATCCGTATAGTCGCTCGTAGGCAGGCACATCGAGACAGCGTATGTTTGCTTCAAGTTGACCGTCGAGGGGATGACCGCCGTACAAAAGAAAAAACAGAAGTACCGCCAGCGAGTAGAGATCGGTATCGGCAGACGGAGCTTGCTCTCGACGAACCACCTCTGGGGCCATAAAACGTTGGGTACCCAGCACACTGCCCGTTTCGGCGCCCGTAATGTCAACGTTGTCGTTGTCGCAGATGCGGATATCGCCGGTCTTCGGATCAAAGAACACATTGGTAAAGGAAATGTCCCGATAGCAGAGGCCGTGGCTGTGGAGGCGGAGGAAGCCATCCGCGAGTTTTCTGCCAGCCGTGAGCAATGCACGCAATGATGGGTGGATCCGCCGTGCCATGAAATCTTCCACGCCGCGGAAGTTGGGCTCTCGAAGGGCCATGATGTAGCCGTACCGTTCTGACTGGATATCTTTTACCATCGCCATCGGCCACAGGAAGTGCGGTGCAGGCGAGCCTTTTTCAACCAACCGCTCAAGTACCGCTTTTTGTTCCACGGTAGACGTATTCCGGTGATATATCTTCACCGCGACGGCCTCTCCGCCGTCAGTGGCTTTCCAGACCTCGCCTTGTCCCCCCTGACCGAGCAGTCTATTGGCAGTGATGCGCGTTCCGTCTGTAATTTTCAGTAGTTCTGGCTTTCGCATTTGCGACTTCTCCATCATTTCAAGATTGCTTTAGCCTTTACTGTTCCCACAACCCTGCAGAGGGCATCTCGGATCCATCGTACGATCCAGTTGTTCGATGTTGCCTCCAGATTCCCCGTCGGCGACTCGTCTGATTCCATCTCCGCTGGCCTCTCCATCGAAGTCCGATTCGGCTCATTTTGCGGCGAATTTTCCGACGATATTATGGAGGAACCCGCAACAGTCTGGCTCGTTGATGGCGGCCAGTATATTAGCGCAAGGCCGATGTCGTCACCAGCTCCCTGGGCGGTGGTCTGCTCAAGGAAACCCCGCAAGTTCAAGGCGGAGACCCCATTCTTGCGTATAAGGTTGAGATAATCGGGGCCAATCTGCCTGAACGCGGCGTCCGTCGGGTATGATTTGCTGTATCCATCGGTCGAAAGCACGAGGAGTGTCTCTCCAACAGGTGCACGTAGGGCGCGCATACGAAGCGAGTACTCTGCCTCCGGAAGACACAGACTGGAAGTTTCGTCGGCGAACGCCGCAGGGTCGGCCGGTAGCAGGACTTCGGGTTTTCCATCCTTGGCGACGAGCAGAACATCGCCGTCTCCGAGTTGTCCAACCAACAGGAAGTCCGGCGTGGCTAAGGCGACTATGAGTGTCGATCCATAATCCGAGAGCGGCGATTCGTCGTCGCCAGCCTTGGCGCGTACTTGCGCTTTCCATTCCCGGACGATGTGCATGCGGAGGGGATGTTCAGCGCACTTCCGTACCTGCGTCAAATTTGAAGCGCGTTCACCGAGATCCGCGGCGAACCGCACGAGCGAGGTAAGCGCCACCTGGACTGCGAGTCGGGCGCCGACGTCGGCGTGTTTGCTCGTGCCATGGCCGTCAGCGACAGCCGCGACGACGGAGTCGGCGACCGCACAGACCCCCACCTCATCCTGGCAGGGTTTACCGGACCGCATGTGGTTCGCACCGATGACACGCTCAAAGGCGACTGCGGGTCGTCGGCCGGTTTCTCGACTACCAGACGTCATTGGCGTCTGCCATGTCTGGCTCCGGAGGCGGAGGCAACGGCACATTGACGCCGGCGGGAGCAGCCGACGTCTGGCTCGCTGGAGCGGACGCGGCCTGCAACACTGCGGTGGACGCCCAACGGATATAATTGACCAGATCTTCTGCGTTGTCGGCCTGCAACGGTTGAATCTCTGCGTGACCGATGAAACGCTGGAGGACATTGTTATCCGCATCGCCAATTGCGATTGCAAGACGCACGGCCTTCTTGCCCCAGGGTTCGGCCATCAATGCTTCTAGCCCTTCATTGAAGTTATCCGTAGGTTGTCCGTCACTGATAAGCACCAGAACGGGAGGCAACGCACGCTCAGGCATCGGCGGCGTCTTGAGCGCGTCGTCTGTGACCAGAGACAGGGCACGCCCCATAGAGGTCATGCCATTGGCCGAAAGGTCAGTCCACTCAAACTCATCAACTGCTGTCGGCTGTGAAACGTGCCACTGGGCGCCGGATGAAAACTTGATCGCCCGCACAAGGACCTCCGCGTTCGGATTGCCGTGTGCGACCTCTCGCATGTGCGGGATGGCCTCCCGGATCGCTTGATTGAGTGCTTGAATCTTGCGGCCCGCCATTGAGGACGAGCAATCCGCGATGAAGATGAAATGGAGGGGCCTGTTTGCGATAGGCCCACCCGGGAGTTTGTGCTCCATTGACTCTTCTTGTTCCATAGATTTTCCTCCGTGTTGAAGTTGCTTTGACCTGTTACGCCTATGAAGGGTTGACGACAGCCACGAGTTCGGCCTGAAGTCGTTCCGCGACGGGCTTCGCTGGCTCGAGTTGATCCCAGGTGCGGATGGCGAGGAAGCGCTCTCCGCGAAATTCGTAGAGTTCCCCTATCTCTGGAGGCGCCTCGGACGGGATCGGCGGATGCGAATTCACTTCACCAGTTGACGGGACCGGAAGTCGCTGCGGTCTATCGAAACGGAATTCCTCCGATGCAGCACGATTGAAATTCTCAATCTCCCTGGAGAGACGGGTAGCATCGGCCTGAAGGTCGGCAATCGCCGTGTTCGCCTCCGTCAGGCGAGTTGGTACATCGCCGAGTTCGGACGTGGGAGGCAACCAATCTGATAGGCTCTCTCGGTCCTGCTTGTTGCGGGCGACCATCTGCTCTGCCTCCCTCACGCGCTTATTCGCTCTCTTTCGTGGTCCCTTGGACCGCTGGCCCTTATGCTCTCTTTTGAGAGACTTCCAGAGTGTGTGCGATTCCTCCAGCTTTGCCTCAAATTCAGCCCGTTCCTTGTCCAAGAAAGCCTTCCGATCCTGGCGTTTGGTTGCCACAACGTTGTCAAGAGTAGCCTGCACTTCCCGTCGTCTATCCTCCGCCGTGCCCTGGGCTTCCTCGTTTGCCGATAGCTTCTGTCGTGCCTCACCCAGCTTGGCCTTGGCGTCATTGACGCGCTGTTCCCATACGCCTCGCTGATCTTCCCTCGCCATGGCATCCTCTGCACCCTGCTGCTGACTAAAGGCGTTACGCCGCAACCCATCCACGCGACCGACGATCCAGACGAGGCGTTCCATGCGCTCTTCTGCTTGATCCGATATCCCGCTTGGACGCGACTCACCGATTTCGTCAAGTTCGTCTCGGAGTTGCTCTCGTTCCGAGGCCAGGTTCTCATCCCGAGACGGGAGCCATTGGCGAAGTTTGTTCAACAGCCCTTCTTGACTCTCAAGCTCGTCAAGCTCGTGGCGGAGTGTATACACCGTGCGCGACGCCCACTCATCCACTGCTGTCCAGCTACGTACGATCTCGGCAGTGCGGGCGTCCGGCGGCAAGGCAGCCGGCACTCGCTGCCATCGGATGGTCGCTTCCAGGGCGAGAGGCGGAATATCTGGTAAGCGAGCGGGCCGAACAGAGTCGAAACTCAGCAACGGCGCGTCCAAATCGCCGGCGTCCAACGGGACGGACCGTACGATCTCGGCTGGCTGAGTCGCCCCGTCGAGCATCACTTTGCCATTGACGGAGGCGAGCCGTCGCTCAGGATGGAATTCCCAATCGGGTTGTTTCGCCATTTTGTCGAGAGAATGGATTAATTTTATCGCCTCGCCGCTAGGCCATTCGACCTGGAGTGCGATCGGTGCTTCCACGAGATCCATAACCATACGCTGACGTGTAATCGTCGTCCTCGGAAGGCCGGTATCAACCCACAGCACCCGGTGGCCTCGTTGGCAGAGCGCCTTGGGAAGATCGAGATCTACTGGGCTATCTCTCCCGCCGTTTGCCCAGGTGCCAGTGGGAGGAACAAACAGCACCCGCGCGCGTCCGGGGTCTACCGCCATCGGTGAAATCCTGATCTCGCCATCGGGAACCGGATCGTCGATATCTCCGTCCAGTCGGAGCCGGCCAGCCGCGAGCGAAATGTCGTTTCCGGGAGGGTCGAACGGTGCTGCCAGCGGCTCTTGGAAGGAGACTTCACCACTGATGTCCGGCAGGGCTTCGCGCTCTGCATGGAACCAGAACAGCACTCGAAATGCCTCAAACAGTGACCGTGCCAAGGCTCCCTCGACGGGAATCGCCCATCTTTGATGCTCTGCGGTAGGCCCTACGACAAGCCGTCCTTCACGTCCTTTATCTACGACGAGCCAGTCCGCAGGTGGGTGAGGACCCAAGCGGGTGAGGACCCGGTCACCCATACCTGCGGTTCTTTGAACCATTGCAGTATCGGCCTCAAGAGCACGGTCCCCATAGATATAGAGTCGGCAGCGCGCAGGAAGAGATTGTAAGACAACGTTAAGCAATTTGTGCGAGGTTGCTGTCGCACCTATCGCGAGGACTACGATGTGAGCATCCGTCACGATCGGCTGCACGTCATTGAAGGCGTAGGAGCGGTTCAAGTCGGTCCAAGGAAGGTCAATATTCGCACCGCTGCCCTGTTCCCAGAGCGGAAGCTCTTTCTCCCTCCGGTCAATCCGTTCCTCCTGTACTTCGGATTGAATCGGCCCGCTACGCATCAGGCCTCCATTCCCAAATCGGCACCCGCGGCGAGCAGCCACCTCGTCCGGGCGGCAAGGAGTCGACCATTCACCTCAGAGAGTACTGACGGATCGGGCGCGTCTCCAGCCCATTTTGCCAGTGGGGTATCTTCGATAATGTCTGACCACTCCGACTGATAGGCATCGGGAACCATATATATGTCCTCGGCCTCGGCCTGAGCAACGAGAATAGCGGTTGCCCAGGCGCGAGCGTCATCTTTTGTTGCCGGACCGACCGGTATGTCTCGGACCTCAACCCTATCGAACGGGCCGAAATCCCTGACCTGCTTATTCCTGTAACTCTTAGACCGAAGGAATGACTCGCGTCCGCCCGGCCCGACCTTTCCGTCATACGCTATGGCGAGGCGACCCACTTGCTCGTCCCATTGCGGTTCCCAGTCTGCGTAGACATCGACCAACTTGCTCGGCTCCACCGACTCAGGTGAGGATCGGAACTTGCCGCGCCGATCCCAGTCTCCGCTCACTCGCCCTTCAATCGTCCACTTGTTGCTGCCCGATCCAAGGTCTATATCCCACTGCAAATTCCCCGTGGTCATCTCTTCGATGCGGCAGACCGGACTTTGGCCTCTTTGTGCCGGGAACTTCGCAATGTTGAATCGCTTATCTTGGAAAATCGACGTGAATACCCGGTCACGTTTGGGTGAGAGCCACGATGGAAGCAGCTCGTGGTTGCTGTAGTCGCGATCTCTCCTATCGCCAGGAGTACGTTTGAAGTCAAGGACATAACTTTCAAAGAGCGGATGGAATGCCACGAGCAGACGATATACGCCCTGCTCCCGGGCAGGCGCCTCGCCCGACGACGCACAACGGCGTCCGAGAGCAGTCAGTACTCCGTTTCGATCAACAAGCTGAATATAGCGTAGGTGGCGCAAAAGGTTTGCCCTTGCCCGACGCGACAGCCCCGGCAGGACAGTCTCAAACACGTCCTCGTCGAGAGCGCCACGGCCCCGAGCGGCGACGCATAAGACCTTAAGATCCGGTCTCTTTTCCCAAACGGTGAGTTCTGCAAACACCGAAATGTCCCGGATCTCAACTTCTGCTTCGAGGCGGGCATTCATCGCACACTTCCAAGCTCAAATAACGGTGTAGCATCTGCAAGCGCATTGAGTTCCTCGGATGGGCAATCCTCGGCGAAGTACTTCCGATGACCAAAGGCGACGAGCAAGAACCGGGCTCGGGTGATCCCCACGTTGAGCCGATTTGGGCTGTCCATGTGACCGGGCCGAGAGGTATTCCTGAGACTCAGCAACACGAGATCTGCCTCTCGCCCCTGAAATCGATCAACCGTTGCACACACAATCGCCGTGTTGGGAAGCGCGAAGCGCGTCTCCCCACGAGTCTTTCCGGTGAGTCGCCGGAGCATGTCTCGCGTCCCCAGTTCCTGCCGGTTGTAGAACGAGAGGCAAGCCACCGTCCAATCCTTGCCATCGGTTCTCTGGTGAGATTCGGCGTAATCCCGCCAAGCCACCAACCAACAACGCATGGACTCGATTTCCGCCTGGTTGATTCCGCGTTTCTCGTGGCCACGCACATCCTCCCACACTCGTCGTGCAGGCGCGCCGGGCATAAAGGACCAACCGTCTCGTTTGTCGCGTTCATCAAGGGTATTTGCGTCCCTTAATGCTGCTCCCTCGTAGAACTGGTCTCGAGGTAATCTCGAAATGTCCGGATGCATTCGGTGTTGATATTCAAGTACTACCGCCCGCTCCTTCCATACGTCCTGCGGAATCGCCTCGGTGAGCGCGCTCCGGCGGCGGACGCGATGGTCGCTCCTGCCTACGCGGAAAGACTCAATCGCACTGCGTACCCCTACGTCGCGGATTGCGTCAATGGCACGAGGGACCCATTTGGAGTAAGGCTCCAAAGCGGGCATAAGGCTATCAATCTCGTTTTGTCGTCGTTCACGCTGTCTATCGTCTCGAGCGCTGGCAAGTTGATGAACCCTTCCAAGCCGCCACGATACCTGCTTGGCCCAGGATTCCTCGCGCAGGAAGTCCCGCTGGCGACTGGCCAACTCACAGGCGGTTTGGAAACGACGCCGTTGCTCCCGAACGGGCTTGCTGGTGAATCGGCCTCGTTGGGTGTGCCAGTGTTCGAATTGATACGTACGGGCCGAATCCAACTCCCAGTCGCGCAAAGCAAGCCCATCCGGCGGCAGATAAGGCGCAATGCAATTTCGCAATTCAGGCGGAAAAAGTATCCAGTCGGCTGCCAGTAAACGCAGCGCCTCGGGTTGGCCGGCCTCAATGTCTATAATGGACATTTCATTGTCCGCGGACCGGCCCTGAACAATGCGCACGAAGTCGGGCGTACAGTCGCCGCGTTTTGTCCGAGCGTTGATTTCTGCAGTCAGCGCGTTGAGCACGTCGTCTGGCTCTTCGATCAGCCACCTGACGCTCCCAACCCCGGCCTCCGTGCGCTGCAGCCGGAACAGGATCAGCAACGCCACCTGGTGGGCGTCGGGGAGCATTGCGGCGTTTTCATCGCTGACTTCGGCAATGCTGGCTTCAAGGTCCTTGGGTTCCGAAAAAGGCGGTAGCTGACGTACGTCACCGACCACAATCCACTTGCTGGCAAGCTGGGCGGGGACCAGAAACTCCTGGAACGTCGTCTTACTGGCTTCATCAATGATCAGGACGTCAAAAAAAGGCCAACGCGCCCCCGTTTCGTTTTCGCGCCTATGGTTTAACCGACGTATGTAGGGGTGCGCAAGGATGCCCGTGGATGTGCCACAGGTGAGATTTACGGAGGAAAGAATGGTCGCTTCTGCGACCCGCTCCAAGGAGAAATCGTCGTCCAGGTCGGCGAAGACACCG
Organism: Candidatus Latescibacterota bacterium; assembly: GCA_965203805.1. GTDB lineage: Bacteria > Latescibacterota > UBA2968 > UBA2968 > JAAXHE01. The sequence goes on from OZ241917.1 coordinate 1,759,414, forward strand.
GCAGAACGCCAGGTTTCCGTCAATGCCGAGATTCGCTCATCGATCTGTACATCTCGGATGGTTTGGTCCACCCGGTCCGCAAGCCCGATACGGACCGCCTCGACTTGTTCAAATTTGCCGACAAGGCGCTCCAGCACATTGTCCACTGCCACGTGTGTCGTGGAGCAGAGCAACACGTTTAATCCCTGGTCGATGAACTGAAGCACCAATTCACAGATGGCGTGGGTCTTGCCCGATCCGGGCGGTCCTTCGAGAAACGCGAAGTCCGGTGTGCCAAGGGCCTTTTCTACGAACTCCCGCTGCTGGATTGTGCCCGACCAACGCTCATCGTTGAGCAAGTGCCAACGGGAAACGGACTTTGGTTGGCACCTCGGCCAATGGACCTTGTCGGGCGCTTCGCAAAGTCTGAGTAGGGCTTGAAGGTGGGGTAGCGGGCTATCCTTGAGACTGAACATCGCCTGCCGCTGGCGTTGTAGACCTGAAGTGCTGGAGGGGATATACAATGTCGATTCCTCGGGCGGGAGCCGATCCAACTCGAGCTGGTAGTTGTCGCGAAGGAATCCCAAGACTCTGAACGCATTCCGGGGGTTGTTCCTCCCTTTCGTGCGGACCACGCGAACGCCCTCTTCCATAAAGGCCGTTCGGATGTCCAGTGCCGCCTCGCTATCCACTTCTTCAGGTGGAAGGAGTTGAATCCAGACCCCGCGCTTTCGCCTATTGCGACTTTCGTTGTCCGACCAGGCCCACCGGACACCATTGTCGGCGAGGAGAAAGTCTTGATCAGGCAATTTCCCCACCGTCAGGATGGGTTGACCGTCCCAGGGAATCTCCTCCCTGCCGACGCGGAGGCACCGGACGCCTTCACGAGTATCGGCCACACGATGGGGGAACTCGGCGCCATGCTCGTCTTCAAGGACAACAGGGTTACACCCTTCAATGACCAGGAAAATGCGATCGGCTTCTTCCCGGCGTTGGTACAAGTGTACGGCTGTGCCGTCGCGACGCCGTGCGACCAACTTAGCTGGCCAGACCGGATCTGAGGGCGTCAAAGTGCAGGAATTGCCCGCCCAGAAGACCTGATCGGCAGGATTGACCTCACTATCCAATACGAGGAGCAACCCGCTGGGGATTCGCTCGACGCGCAGAGGATCCATCGGCCGGTATTGGTCTCCGACGAACAACGGCATGTCCGGCACGTCGTCCGACCAGCCTTCAAGGCGATACCAGAAGCCCTCTCCCTGCATAATCAGGAGCGAGTCCATCGGTTCGAGTCGAAGTCGGTACTCCCGTGGGACAGGCTCCCAACGCACCGACCTCGACTCGCGCTTCCTGGCGGCGTTAAGCGCAGATTTCAGGTACGCGGTGTAGGGCCACAGGCTTCCATTTGCCTGGTCTGCCACAGCACGAGCCCGCTTCGGACCAACGCAGGCGGTAAAGTAGAGCGGCTTCATTCTTCTCCGTCTTCCAAAGGGCCTACTTTCATCCCATTAAAGAGCGATTAAGGGATAATCCCGTGTGTCCTGAACAAGGCAAGGATCCACTGTGGCAAGTCCCGCCGATTGGAAAGGGGAGACACCCGCGCTCCGAGGCGTCGCAAAACACGGCGGAGGACCCCGAACCTGCGTCTAATCTCCGGCGTTAGAATACAATCGCCTTAACTGATCGAGCGATTTGCCAAATGCATCCAGAGTGGATGCCTGTACCGCGGAGCCCAACAATCCCTTGAATGTCTCCGCGATGCCTGAACAGCACAACTCCAGGCAGCCATGGTGGCATCGACACTGGACCTGCTCGAAATCGTGCCTGAACTTGAACGAAGCGAAGGGGACGGCCGGTTGGACATCATCTCGGCGTGTCGATATGGCGGACGAGAATACCGGACCGCGCCGGAATGCCGTCGAACGGTTAAAAACTGCCGAGAGCGGCGCGTGTTACCGACCCGGCAATCGGAGTTGCCTTACAGGCCCGGCACCCGAAAGCTCCAGACTTCGGAACTGTGGGTGAAAAAGAGCCGGCCCTCGTGGATCACGATCCCCGCGTTCGCATTTACGGGGGGACTACCCAGCGGTTTGTGTTCGAACGTACCCGGCTCGATACGAACGATTGATCTGCGGAACAGCGCGTAGATCCTGTCGTCAGGGCCCATCGACAGGATCCTGGGGGCCTGCTGTCCCGCCATAGCGCCATAAGGCAGTTTCTTCTCGAAGTGGACGATCTCCCGAGATTCGGGATCGAACACGAAAAACGCGGATCCCGAGGCCAGCCCGTAGATCAGGCCGTCCGGCCCCAGGATCACGTCGGTGATTTGCGCGGCGCCAGGCACAACCGCTTCGCGATACAGTACTCGTTTTTCTTCCAGATCCAGAACATAGAGTTCCGCCTGATTCGCGTGCGCCTCCCCTCCCGTGCCGGGGCTGATCGTGGTGCCCGCGACGATTTTCCCGTCGGGCAACGCCGTGAGCGAGACCGTGCTGTGTTCGGGAAGCAGATCCTCGTGTGTCAGCAGTTCGTGGCTCTCCGTTTCAGTATCCCAGATCAGCATCCCCCCGCCCGTCAGTCCGTACCCGGGCGTTCCCGTCATCACAAGCCGCCGTCCGTCCGGATGCGCCAGCAACGCGTGCGGCCGGATAATCGTGGGACTTACGGATATCAGGTCCCGTGGATTCGGATCCACCGTCCCCCGATCGTCCCACGGCCGGGACGGATCGTATTCCCATAGCCTGCCGCCCGCATACTCCCCGCAATAGACCTTATCACCCTGAACGGCCAGCGCGTTCAGGTGTCCGACAAGGTCCCATAGACCGCGGTGGACGAACGTGTCCGCCTGCGTATCGTATGTATAGAACCGGAGCGGATGTCCGGTGGATCCGTGGATCCTGCCGTCCGGACCTTCCGCGATCGAGAGGATAGGCGAACCCGCGGATTCGTAGCCGATGTTCATCCGACGGACGTCACCCTCATGTCGGATCGCGATGAATTTCTCGGGCAGGTTGATCTCATCCAGCGACCAGCCTTCCGGCAAATTATCCAGGACCGCCTCCTGTTCGCCGGCCAGAATCGGTCTCTCGGGTGCGGGAGCGTCCACCGGCGTCACCGCGCCTTCGAGCATCGCCCACCACGGACCGGTGTCGAACGTCCTCCCGTACACCTTGCCGTCCACGCCCCGGTAAACGGTCGAAGCGCCGTGCCGACGGTCGGAATCGGGAATCAGCGCGACACGTTCGCCTGTTGCCGGATTGAATGAAACGATCTGCCCGCGCGTGGAACCTATGCCCACGTAGACCCACCCGGAACTGTCCACCGCGATCGTCCTCGGGTACTGCGGCCAACTCTCATCGTTCAGCGGGCCGTGGTTCTCCAGTTTTCCGCTGTCCGGAACATGACTCAGCAACTCGCAGTTGGGATACGCGGACGTCCAGACCCTGCCGTGATCGTCTTCTGTAAACGACATCGCGAAGTTCGGCGGCGCATCCGACCAGAAGGTGAAACGACGGGTGTTCGCATCGAACTCCACGAATTTATCGAAATAGGAATAGAACCGGTTCCGCGTGGACAGCAGCACCGCGAAGGGCGTGGAGGCCATCCCGAACGGCGTCGGAATCTGATCCGTCTCGCCCGATTGGGCATCGATCACGAGAATCGAACCGCAGCCACGATGGTCCATCGGCCAGGCCAGAACGATCGGCCGCCCGTCTTCGTCCACGGTTGCCGCCACCCCTCTCGCGCGTGATACGGGCGCCGCCACGCCATGCCGCGCGAATCCGTCGCCGAAATCGCGGGTCCCCGCGCCTGCCGGGCGCCTGAATGCCAGCAAGAGGGCCATCAACAACGTCGCAATTGCCAGGAATGCAGCTAGGCTCATGTCTGGAATTCCTCCTGGATCAATGTACTGCAAACCGCCGGATTCACGGCTGCCAATATGCCGGGCTGGGCCGTGAAAGTCAAGCGGATGCGTTTTACGCCGGCAATCCCGGCAGCCGGTTTCCCCGTCGCCGAATATAAAAAGCCGATCTGCAATCAGATCGGCTTAATGTAAGCGCCTTTGTCGTCACATGTCGAATCCGATCGAAAACCTCCGTTTGACTACAGATCCTTGTACCAGGTCAATTCCACTTCGTCGAGACCCTCGGTTCGGTAGGCGTAGAGATGAACTTTGCCAAGGCTGGCGCCCATGCGTTCGTAGAAGCGGCAGGCCGCGACGTTGATGTTCTGGGTTTCGATCTTGAGTTGAGTGCATCCACGATTCCTGGCACAGATCTCGGCTTGTTGGAATAGCGCCTTGCCTACACCCCGTTCCCGATACTCCGGACTGACGCGAATGTCCCAAAGACCAGCCAGGTCTTGCCGCCCTTCACAGTAGTCCAAGCCGTCAACGTGAAACGCGACGATCGCCCCGCCGATTCGCTCTTCCTCCCGGAATGCGCCCAGAGAGACCCATTTCGACAGGTCCCACGATCTGCGAGCCCATCGTTCGGGGCCTTCCAGCCCGTCGTAGTCCTTGACGTACGGCGGATCCACCTTCTCTTCAATGAGCCGGATACCGCCGAGGCCGTTGGCCAGATGTTCGACGCGGAAACGGCACTTCACTTCAAACGCAATGGGTACGTCGCCGTATTCGGGCAGGACATCGGCGCACTGCTCAACAATGCGGAAATCCAACGTTTTTTCGACCTCCTGGCATTCATTCTGCGGTGCTGCGTTCGCTCAATCGGATGCCTTGACAAGTGGCTCGATGGAACTGACGTCGGTCGTGGCACGGGCTACGTCAAGGTCGTACATTCGCTGCAGATTCAGCCAGAAGTCGGGGGTCATTCCCAATGCCTTTCCCATTCGCAGCGCTGTATCCGCCGTGATGGACCTGCGGCCGTGGACGATATCGTGAATGCGTATTTGCGGCACGCCCATCGTCTTGGCCAAGCGGTACTGTGTGATGCCGAGTTCCTCCACGATCTCCGCCAAATGTTCTCCCGGGTGTATCGGTTCAGGGGCTGTCATAAGCAACCTCCTCAGTGGCAGTCCGTCACTTCGAATCGAACTCCAAACCACCTACGACAACCTCTGCACTAAATTCATGATTTTTAATGGCTTATATATTTAACTTGGGGGATTATATACAATAGTGACCGCTCGTTGAATTCGGCATTCGTCATGAATCCCCATACATTTTCTTATATTCTTTAATAAGATACACTGCCTTGTCTTTTGCCCGTTGCTCAACGACGGCTGGCGATTCTTCATACATTGACAGACACCGGTATTGATATCGCCTCAAGAAAGACATTGACGAAATATCGAAATAATGTGTGTGATATGTGACGGAAAATTGAAATTCAATTTTCCAATGAACGGCGGCCCAATCCACTGCATCCATATGACGCGAAATCCTTCTATGCCGCATCGGGTGAACGTCAGCCTCCCCTTTTGTGAGGTCACGTAAGCGAATCAACATTTCATCATAACTGCGAATGTGAGACGGTGTATGTTGGCTGTTGTCAGTCATAACAACCGCCTGCAAACAGATAAATTATGGGCCAGTTGTTAAAGGGCATGATGAATATTTCTCCAATAACGCCGTAAACACAAAAAGCCAAAACAATACCTTGAGTGTAGACCGTGAACGCCGCTTGAAAGTTACTCCGGGTGTTCTCGAAGATAAACACGAACAGATTCGGCAAGGGTTTTTGAGAATTTTTCCAAAGCCTTACGGTGATGATCCACATGCCAATGTCGGCCAGCAAGCATTGGAACTAGTCCTTGATATCTCTCATTAAACATGCGGACACGTTCATTTGGATGCCATTCATTAGTCAAAGATACTGCCTCAACTATTGCAGAAGTCGCAACATACACAGGATCGGGAAGGTTTTCTTGTGCAGGCATAATAGGTCGGTCTCCCTGAAAAGATGATAATGGTATATAGGCTGACAATAAAGATGAGCGTAAAGCACCTGCCGCGTTACGTTGCCGAATTCAAGGGCAGACATAACGTCAGGCCATTGGACACGATAGACCAAATGGGGAAGATAGTCGCGGGGATGATTGGACACGGCTGAGGTTTGAGGATTTGACGGCATAACGCCGGAAGAATGAGGGGGTGCTTTTAATCGGAATTGGTGTTTACCAACGATTTGAGTTCGTCTAAGAATGTACGGTTTGGTTTGATCTTTTTGATATACCCGGTAGAAGTGACTACATGCAAACGCATGGTTTTTAGTAGTTTGGGAGTTATTTGTAAATTCTCCACCACTGTTGTCTTTAAGTTATCATATTCGTGACCTGTCCATACTGAATGACGCGTTTCCCCATGAACGATCGCGTTCATAAGGCTTGTTTTAAAAAGAACAACGCTTTTGCCATTTCCACGCACATGTAACGCAGGCACACTGCCTATCGTTACGGGCTTTTCACTCAAGTTTGTTATGCTTATTGTAAAACCCTCACCCTGGTCTGTCACTACGGAACCGGCGAAAATTTTTAACTTTATTCGTCTTTCATCCCACCTTGACCACACGGTAAATAAGGCAACGGTTATAGCCACAATTAAACTAAGCCCACTAATGACTTCGGTATACGACATTGAGAAATACCTTTGTTTTTTTACTTAACTTATGTAAACACATATATTTAAGAACGCGGAAGTTATTGGGGTTGGAATAGAACCCCGCTAACCTACCCCCAACAGTGCTATTCCACCGTTGGAAGGCTAACCACCGTGAACGTCATTGAACACGGCGGAACCGCGTCCCTTATGCCCAGGGGCATCCCTGGGCATTACCTTTTTCGGAAAGATAAGGGCACTATGGATAAAAGACGACAAAAACGCGTGCTATTTTACACAAGGAGACAGCCACGAAACTTTAGTGACAGTTCGGGGGGCCGGATAGCTAAAACACATTGGGCTAAACTCATCTGGTTATTTCATGTCCGGGCCGTCGTAAAACCACCGGCGAGAGGCCCGACGCCGACGCCAGCCTTCACGTCGTAACGCTATCCTGAAAATATCTCTTCCGCCGACTATTGAACATGGCGCGCCAGCCCCCCAAGTGCTTTGACATGATTAGCGTGATATCTGAAAGTGTAGGGACCGTTCTTTTCAATTTCTGCGGTCATTAGCCTTGATGTGAAAAAACCACAACGCGGCACTGCGACGTAACCTTCCGAAACGGGGCGTAAAGGTCGTCCGGAAGGACATTTTTTCCGTTCACGTCCAGTGACCTGAAGGTTCCTGGAAATCCGACGTCTAATCGCCTTTATCTACTTGCATATTCTCGAATTCACGTCCCCGAAAAATGACGGATCAAGATCAGCTTTTCACTTGCTTCCCGAACTTTTTCTGAAGTTCGATTACTTTGGTTTCGTCCATTTCGGGCCTATTGATGTTTGAATACGGGTGGTTACTCTGTGTGAAAGGAACCAGGGTGTTGACTTTTGGTAAGTGGTTTGTTATCTTATGTTTATAAACAGAAAGTACGGTAGACTATGCCCCCTGTTCAGGAACAAAGCAATCAAACTGAACGTCAAGCCAATAAAGAAAAGCGTCCAGAGTTTCACGTTCCTGCTTGGATAGACCCTGAAACACTTGGGCAAGTAGTTCCGTTTGTGATTGGGGATTGCCTTGTTTGTCGTCAAATGCGTATGTCACAGTCACCGCCCGACCCTGATCATATCGAAAAATAACTGACTTGGGTGTTACTCCGTTTAATACCCTAAGTTTAGGGATGCGTTTTTCCTCATTTTCCATCACAAGCCCCCTCTTAAAAAGGTTTACCCACTAACGTCCGTTCCCAGTCGTTCCGCGATCTGCCAAACGTAATTACTCCAACTTGCTGGAGTCCGAAAGTACCAACCTCGCACATAATCCTCAAACGGCTGATCCGCTTCCCATGACACTGGGCCGTAAGGTGTCACATACCGAACAATATTCCAGGGCATCAGATCTTCACCAAATGGCCATATGTCTGGGTTTCCCTCGAAAATTTCACTGATCTGATAGGCAACGGTAAATTTCATCGTCCCGCCAATATCTCCGTACGGTTCCCGCTCCATTTCTGGTGTGTGACGCTGAACCGTGGCGACAAAGCGATCATATTCGGCGGGCGGCGCATCCGGAAAGATTTCGTCCATGTACGGCCCAATTTGCCCCTGCATTATCTTGCCCAAGCCCTTGTCGAAATCCCACAATGGTCGGTCTTGGTCACTGTTCAACTGTTCCCGTAACCGCCTCAAGACAAAATAGGCTGCTGTCGTTGCCATGCATTCCTCTATACACGTGTGCGATCCTGTTCGCGTCTGCCAATGTTCGGCAAGGATATGCAGGTATTCATGGGCGAAGTAGTGAACGGTTTGAATGTGGTTGCCGGTTAGATTCATTAGAATGACATGGTTGCCGCCGTTTTGCCGTTCAAACTTCAGGCCCGTCTGTCTGTTGTGATGTCGTACCGTAATATTTGAGGCAATAGGCGCGGCGAAATAGTTATTGAACAGGTCACGTGTTCGGCCCATAACCGCGCTTAGCGTTCTTGTGTCATATATCCACCTGCTATCGTACGACTGCTCAACGCCAATAGACGCTATGGCATTGACGGAACCAAGAAAGGGATACGGTATCCCTGACAAACACCTGTTCGGCAACCGTCACCGTATCCTGAATGGTTACCGTATCGCGGACGGTCAGCGTCTTCTCAACAATAACGGTATCCGGCCCGGCGTTCGGATCGAACGTACCCCGTCCGTCTTGCCGAAGTTCTGTGACATCAGAACAAAGTCCGCGAAATTCACCTGGTCGTCACCGTTCAGATCGCCCGTCAAGCGTTCTGAGGCGAACAGAGGCGCGATCGCAAACAGAACCTATACCAGAACGAAACAAGCCAAGGGGGGCGAGCTCGTGTCGTTCGACTTGACCATCAAGGAAGAGTGATTCGACCGTCAAATTGGCTCACTCGTTCATTTCGACCAATTTCGTCGTGGTTTTGCATTGCGAAGCCGCGATAGAAAGAAAAGATGTTGTTTTTTGACTGAAACCGATTAAACTGAACAAAAACAACCTACATCGAGTTTCAGTGAGCAAAACCCAATGCGCATCGTAAAGATCGAATATCTTGTCTGTGAAGGTCGTTTCGCGAAGTCGAACCAATGGAATCGTATTCTTCAGGAAATTGAAAAAGCAATTGGAGATGTCGTATGGCCGCCCGGCAACACATCCTTCATAATTCACCCCTCAAAGGGTCGCGGTCGAGGAGAGGGAAATGGCGTCAAGCCAATTAAGGATGCCTGTATGCTGTCCCTGCAGGAATCTGGGTGGGATACCAACGACCGAAAAAATCCGTTGCGACTTGACGCGGTAAAGCCGTTGCCTGATGGACGGATATTTGGCCTTGAATGGGAAACCGGGAACATCTCATCAAGCCATCGGGCCATAAACCGCATCCTACTCGGTCACATGCACTATGATCTGATTGGAGGTGTATTGGTTGTACCCAGCAAGAATCTCTACCAGTATTTGACTGACCGAGTTGGAAACTATCCGGAGTTGGAACCGTATTTTGACGTTTGGAGCACCTACCCGCTTGACGAAGGTATTTTGGCCATTATCGTTGTAGAACAAGATGGTACCAGTAGTCGTGTTCCCCGCATCAAAAAAGGAACGGACGGAAGAGCGATGATCTGAATGTTCAATCCTCAGACTTACCCATCACTCGGAGGTAACGCCAACTCCTGCTGTGATCTCGCCTTCGACCGTTTCTTGCCGCCATTGCCATTGCCTCGAGCAGACTCCCACCCCACATCCTCACCTTTGTGGAAATCCACCAGGCGCTGAATTATCGGCGTAACGTCACCCAGTTCAATTCCGATCCACCTCCGTCCCAATTTCTCTGCAGCATAATATGTCGTACCGGATCCGCCGAAAGGGTCCAATACGATCTCATCGCTATTTGTAGACATCGCAATGACGCGCTCAAGCATAATAGGTGCAAGTTCGTTTCGCTTTAGTTTTCTCACTTTGTATTTACCGTGCCGAACTGGTGGAATGTCGTCCCAGATCTCGTCGGCCTCCGTCCAGCCGTTAACGATAGGTTGGTCAACATCCTCCCAAACTTCCTCGGGTGCGTCAAATACATCCATCAGATTGATCCCTTTGGGATTCAACCGTTTTCGATGTCCGCCGTAGTCTCTTATTTCTCCACCACAATGACGGCAGACCTGGATTGGAACGTAGACTTTGTTAAATGTCCGTGGCTCCCCTTTGCAATAGTAGACCATGCCGTAGTGCGCGGGCGCCATCTTCTTCCCACGGGGATAGGCTTTGGGCATACGGCAGGCAATCCAATGCCGGAAATTCATCCTGTTGTTGTTTAGAAAACTGCCATAGGGGATTAACCACTTTGGCAGGTTAAAGACAAACAATGCCCCTCCCGGTACAAGAACTCGAATGCATTCAGCCAGCCAGGCATTCGACCACTCCAGGTACTCCTCTTCCTTCATTTGATCGGTAATGTTCTTCCCATAACTCTTACCGAGATTAAACGGTGGATCGGCGAAAACGGTGTGGACACTTTCGTCTGGAAGACCCTTGAGCCACGGGAGACAGTCTCCCTGGTACAAATGTCCGAAATCTGTATGGAAAACGCGTCGTTGGCCACGTTTTTCTAGTGCATTAACACAAGTGTCTATAATCGACTCAGTTTGAGTTCTCATAGTGAATCACCTATTCCGCCAATGGCAAAACGGGTTGCCGTCTCAGGTTCGCCTTTCGCGAGAGATACTCGGTTATCGCCTCACGGACAAGCTCAGCCTTGGGTTTGTCCTCTTCGCGAGATACAGTTTCGAGATCTTCAAGCTGGGAAAGCGTCAAATAACAGTTAAACGGGATCTTTCTGTCGGAGATTCTACGTGCCATATTGTCCTCTCCTTGCTAGACCTGGGGAGTTTCACGCGAGCATCTGAAAATATACCATATATGTTGCAATATGTCAATCGGATACGATGGTTATCAATACTGGCCTAACCTGTTAATTTCATTGCATTTTTCGGATTCTATGTCTATTTTCCGTCGTTCGTTTCGCGCCCATGGTATCCCCCATTGGTGATATGACCCGAAAAACCGCCGCCGGACTGATTCTGGCCGTCCTTCTGCCGCTGATCGTCGTGCTGTATCCGGCCGACATCGGCGCCGTGCCCCGCATGGCACTGGCCCTCTCCCTCGCCACGGTCGTGCTGTGGACCTTCGAGCCGGTCCCCCTCGAATACAGTTCATTGCTGATGATCGTCCTCTTCCCCGTCCTCGGCGTCCTCACGTTCGAAACCGCCTTCGGGCCCTTCTCGAGCAAGACCGTCTGGCTCATCTTCGCGGGCATGGCCCTCAGCCTGGGCATCACCGAAACCCCGCTGGGATCCCGGCTCTCCCGACTGGTGCTGGGACACATCCGGAGTCTGAACGGGCTCATCCTGGCGCTCCACGTCCTGGGCATGCTCTCCGCGCTTCTCATACCTTCGGGGGTCGTACGGATCCTGATCCTCATGCCCCTCATCATCACCCTGCTCCGGACGCTGGGCGAACCGCCCGGATCGCGGGTGAGTGTCGCGCTGATCCTCTCCCTGGTCTGTTCCACCTACTACGGCGGTACCGGTGTGCTTACGGCCTCCGTGCCGAGCCTGGTGGTTTTCGGCGTTCTGGAATCCCGGGACATCTCCGTTTACTGGGGACAGTGGGCGCTGTATCTCTTTCCGGTCTTCTCCCTCTGCCGGGTCGCGTGCTGTTACGGGCTGATCCGCCTGTTATTGCCACTTGGACGTGAGTCGGGTTTCCAGATTGCACTCGACGACGCCGGCGATATCCCCGATCGCGTCACGCCTGCAGAGAAGAAAACCCTTTGCATCCTGCTCGCGGGCGTACTGCTGTGGGCGACCGATGCGATTCACGGCATCCATCCGGCCTACGTGGGCCTCGGACTGGTTCTGTTCTGTTATCTTCCCGGATTGGGACCCCTGCATCCGGACCTGCTGAAAAAGATCAACTTTCCTCTGCTCATCTACATCGCCGCCGCGTTCTCCGTCGGCCATGCCCTCGAAACCACCGGTTTCAGCCCCCTGCTTGCCAATCTGTTTACGGAGTGGCTGAGTCGGGTCGACGACAGTCTGCTGGTCCAACTCGGTCTGCTCTCAGCCTTCATCCTGCCCTTCAATTTTCTGGCGGACACGGCCGCGGTTGCCGCCATCCTCACCCCGGTGCTCCTGGACGTCGCCGCTCAGACCGGCATGGCGCCGCTTCCCGCCGCGCTCTGCATGGCCATCGTCGCCAGTTGCGGCTTCTTTCCGTACCAGGCGGCGCCGTTCATCCTGGCCTACAGCTTTCGCTACGTACATATGGGCCAGTTTATCCGGCTCATGGTTCTCCTCGCGCTGGTCTCCCTCCTGGTTCTCATCCCGCTCAACTTCCTTTATTGGCGGCTTTTGGGGCTGATCTGAAAGCCAGGTTGAAAACGACGTCTCGTGCGGCCCCGGAACTGCCGAAACCGGCCGAATTTCCATTACCGCTTGACAAGACCGGAATCTTCGGGTACTATCGGGGTTCCGTCTGCAGTCATGTCAATTTCCCATGGAGAAATCCTGATGAATGCACTGCAAATCAATGGCGACACGGCACTGGCCTGGGGCGCGATCGAGGCAGGCGTCAGTTGCGTGACCGGATATCCCGGTTCGCCGGGTACAGGCACCTTTTCCGCGCTCGCAGACACCGCAGGCGAATACGGCCACGATGCCGAATGGTGTCTGAACGAACGCATCGCACTCGACGTTGCCGCGGGCGTCTCCCAGGGCGGCCGCCGCGTGCTCGTGTGCATGAAGAGCGTGGGTATGAACGTGGCGCTGGACACCCTCATGGTTCTGAACATGACCGGCGTACACGCCGGTCTGGTCATCCTGATGGGCGACGATCCCGGGGCGTGGGGGTCACAGAATGAGCAGGACGGCCGTTTCTTCGCCCCCCTCGCCGAAGTCCCCATGCTCGAGCCCGCGACGCCGGAGGAGGGCCGGCGCATGATGCGCTGGGCTTTCGACTTCTCGGAATCGTTCCGGACGGTCGTCATCCTTCGCATCACGCGGAGCTTCAGCGTGTGCCAGGACGAACAGCCGCCCGTCCGCAGGCCCGCTGCCAGGCCGACGCGGGCGCCCGACAGGGAACCGATGCGCTGGATTTCGTCCCTGTCCAACTGTATACCCAATCACGTCAGGCTCCATCGAAAACTGCAGGAAATCTCGGAGTCGTTCGAGCGTGTGCCCTTCAACCGAATCGAGGGCGCCGGAGACCTCGGCGTCATCGCGTCCGGATTCGTCCACCGCAAACTTCAGGACGCGCTGGAAGGCGCGGATTCCTCGAGACTCGCATGCCTGAAACTCGGCTCTCTCTACCCGCTGCCGGGAAGCCTGATTTTGGATTTTCTCAATCAGTGCAGTCAGGTGCTGGTACTCGAAGAAGTGGACCCGTATCTCGAAGACAGCGTCAAGACCATTGGATACGACGCTGGCGTCACCCCGAAAGTTATCGGCAAACGCAGCGGTCATGTCCCGGGAGAAGGTGAACTCTTCCGATGGCAGATGCAGAACGCGTTGAAGGCGCATCTGCCGGACCTTGCGCCATCGCGCGTTTACACCGAGGCGGGCTGGCAGGAAGAAAAGCCGTACCGGAAGTCACACTGCGCCGGCTGCCCCTACAATGACATCCTCGCCGCATTGCGCGAAGAGGCGGCCGCGCTGGACCAGAATCCATTCCTCACCGCCGATCCGGGTTGCGTCGTGATAGCGGCGCGTCACCTCGACACCAAGCTGTGTATGGGATCCGCCATTGGCGCAGCCGTAGGTCTAAGGAAGGCCGGGGTGCGGGAACGCGTTGTCGCCATCACCGGGGACTCGGCTTTCTACCATAGCAGCATCAACGCTTTGATCCACGCCAGATCAGTCGGCGCCGACGTGCTCCTGGTGGTGCTCGACAACGCCGGTTCACTCACGACCGGCGGCCAACCCACGCCCGATCGAGGCGTCCCGGTCGACGGAAACCCCGGACCGGTTGTCGGCATCAACGACCTGGCGGCGGCATGCGGGGTCGGGTCGGTCTGGACGGTCGAAGAGGCAGATCCCGAATCTCGCATGCGCAGTATCTTCCGCGAAGCCCTGCAGACCGAAGGTCTCGGCCTGGTGACCATACGAAAGCGTTGCGAAGCGGTGGACTGAAGCGCTGATTTAGAATCCCCAGCGGTCTTCACGCGGCTTCAACGCAAAAAAGGGTTCATCCGGGACTTTGCGTTTCCCGAAAGAACCCTATCAGCCCGTTGATAAAGTCCATCCGGGCTGCGTCCGGCCCTTGTGACCGAAATACGGCGTTGCGCTCCCTCCCCGAATCCAGGGATTCGCGTCGGTCACGCGCCTGTCCTGACCTGCTGTGTCGTCCCTCTATCGGAATTCCAGAGAAGACGCGATTGAACGGTATTCATCGACGGGAAAGGCGGCGGACGTCCCGTTGCCCATCATCAGATAAGCCTTCCGCCCGTCCAACACGACAGTAACGAAGAACCGGTCCCCTCGCCGACGAAGAAACACGGTCCGGAAGACCCACTCGATGCCGTCGCGCCCCGATATCTGAAACGTGCGTTTCTCCTGAGCCCTGTACCCCAGAAACGTGGACTTGAACTCCTCTTCCAGCTCGGCGGTAACCGTCTGAAGCGTCGAATTCTCCGAAAGCGCGCGGGGCCGTAACGTCAACACCGCCTCAAATCCGCCAATCGCCTCGCGATTCATAACGACTTCGACTCTGGGCAATCCGTTCGGCTCCCGGGCCTGAAAGGACGTTTGCGCCGTCCAGCCCCAGACATCCGGGACCGTAATCCGGAATCCCCATTCATCGTTGGAGTACACACGCCCGCCGTCGGATTCGGTCGTCGGATTATTGGCGGTGTCCTCCGGGATTGGACCGCAACCGAATATCGCGGCAACGGATACGAAGCAGAACCAGCCAATGGTACGGTGTTGGAACATGCCGCCCGCCTTCCTCTGCGCGAAACGCATGGCTACCGCAGGGTTCTCTGTTATTTGATTCGATGTCCCGCCAGGCGGAATCCCGAACCCGTTCGGCCGACGCGTCACGACCAGGACCGTCGAGTGAATGCCAGGATACCGGACCCCGCTGTCCCGACAATCTATGCGGCTCTCTGCAATCCTGGCCGTCATCGGCACGCGGGTCTGATCGGGACCTGTCAGTGCACGATGCCCAGGCGCCTCCATCGGACTTTTCCGAACGGGTTCCAGAGGGGGGCGCTGGAATTCCAGGAAAAATAGATCAGAAGCGGATGGGCCTTCACCTTGTCGAGTGATACCGGCCCCCAGAACCTGCTGTCGTCGCTGTTGTCCCGGTTATCCCCCATCACGAACAAATATCCGGGCGGCACCGTATAAGGCCCGTAGTTGTCTCGGGTGCTGTACCGTTTTGGCTCGGTCCGCCGGTCCATGAACTTCACCCCATCGGGATTCATAAACGGTTTGCCGTCGACGTAAACCACCTTGTTTCTGATCTCGACCGTCTGCCCCCCCACGGCGATACATCGCTTGATGAAGTCCCTTGACTGATCCTTCGGATATTCGAAAATCACCATATCACCGGGTTTCGGAGAACGAAAACCCGGCAGCCGAAAGGAGGGCAGCTTGTAATTCAGAACGGGCAGACGATCCGGAATCTGCGTACCGAACGTCAGCTTGTCTCCGAGAACGTAGTCGCCCTCCATCAACGTGTTCTCCATGGAACCTGACGGGATGTGATAGGCCTGCACCAGCGTTGCCCGGATCAATACAGCCAGAAAAACGGCAAAAAAGATCGACTTCAGATAATCGACCAGAATTCGTCCTGGACGTGGCCGGCGGCGGCGCAGTGACTTCATGGGTCAACCTCCAGATCGTTCCAATGCCGGAAACACGGGCGGGCAGCGTCAGTAAATCCGCATGTTTACACGCGGAAACGTGCGCCAGGTTCCGACCTGCCTCAGTGTCAAGCCGAGAAATACGGGACTTCGGGCCGTCCGCTTTCGGCGGACCGGTTGGCCGCAAGTGTCACGTCGAGCGAACGGACGCCGTCCTCGTAATCCGAAAGAACGGCCGACCCGTCGCCCGAACGAACGGCATCGATGAAAACCTCGTCGATATCTCCCAGATCACGCTGAACGGGGCCCGGGTCTGCCGCGGTCTGCGGATGCACGACCAGGCCATCCGGCCCGAACTCCGCCCGCATGTCATTCAGTATAAATGACATGAGCCCGGTTCCGCCTCCATTCCGAAACGTGCACGTGGACGTCAGCGAACCGATGGCGCCCGTCTCGAACTTCAGATTGATCGCGTGCACATCCGGAATGTCCAGGTCATCCTCATCGTCCAGGGTACGCAATGCGTAGTAGGCGTGCACTTCCGACACCTCACCCACGAGATAGCGAAGCAGATCCACCTGGTGGGTGGTTTGCTCGACGATCTGTCCGCCCGATTGTGACATCACCCGCCACCACGGCGTACCCGGCAGCCCGCCCCATCTGTGAACAGCGGTCATCCCGATCGTCCGGCCCGTCAGAAACGCCTTCGCCTGCTGTGCGATGCCGGTATAGCGCAACTGATATCCCACGCAGGACAGGACGCCCGCCTCCCGCACGGCCGACAGTATTTCGAGGGCCTTCTCCATTGACGGCGCTACGGGTTTTTCCACGAAGAGATGCACGCCGCGCTGCACTGCCAGAATTTCCGCGTCGGTATGTGCAAACGTGGGAACGCTCACATAAAGGGCGCACAGCGATTCGCTGTCCAGCATCTTCCGATGGTCGGTATACGCCTTCGCGCCGAATTCGCCGGCCACACGCTCCGCGGTTTCCGCCACCACGTCGCATATCGCCACGATTTTCACATCCTCCATCCCCCGCAAAACCCGCATATGGGATCTCGCACGACCGCCTGCGCCAACAAACCCTACATGAATTGCCAAAACACCTCCCGGATGTGAGAGTGTCCAGTGTTCTTTCCCGGATACAAGTCGCCTGAATTCGGCCGTCGAGTCGCCCGGCTCGCATCCTTCGACCCTTCGACAAGCTCAGGGACCGCAGGCTCAGGACCCAGCGCCGGAGCGCAGGCGACCTGGCACGGTCGATGAGCGACGGCACTTCGGCAAGCTCAGTGCAAGCAACGTCGACAGACGGGATGAATCGGCCTGCCTGCAGCGCCTGTCTGCGTGCCTGCCTGCAGCGCAGGGCACTGCGCAGGCAGGCGTACACGCACAGGCAGGCAGGGCACTGCGCAGGCAGGCGGAAGAATGGTGAGGTATTTTTGGAACAGGGCACCGAGCCCTGAAATTACCCTGCCAGGACTTGCGCTGTCAAGCAAATTCATCATGACCGGCAACCTCACGCGCCTGCTTTTGTCTTTGAATTATTCCGTACGGATAACTAACTTACCCGCTCCAATCATACCCCAAGACCTGACGGAAGAGGGTTTATCCCATGCGAGTCGAGGACCTGGACACGCCGGCACTCACCATCGATTTCGACATCCTTCTCAAGAACATCGGCGACCTCGCGGAATCCTGCCGCCGGCATGAAATCGCGTTGCGCGTACATACCAAGACCCACAAGATTCCGGAAATCGCCCGTCTGCAGCTTGAAGCCGGCGCCATTGGCATTGTCTGTCAGAAGCTGGGAGAAGCGGAAGTCATGGTCGACGCGGGAATTTCCGACATTCTCATTCCCTACAACATCGTCGGCGCCCGAAAGGTGGAACGCCTTGTCCGACTCCATGAACGGGCAACCATAACGGTAGCCCTGGACTCCGAAACGACGGCACGCGGCATCTCCGAACAGGCACGCAAACCGGAAATACCCGTTCTGATCGAACTGGATACCGGCGGGCGCCGATGCGGTGTTCAGTCGCCCGAAGCCGCACTGGAACTCGCGCGCAAAGTCGTTGCGCTTCCCGGCCTCCACTTCCAGGGCATCATGACCTATCCCAGCCGACGGGAGGCGGAACCCTTTCTGTTGCGTACACGGACACTGCTGGAGGACGCCGGCATTCCGGTCGCCACGGTGAGTGGAGGCGGAACCGGAAGCGAAGCCGTCTCAAAGCAGATCGGTTGCACCGAAACCCGGATCGGCTCCTACGTTTTCGAAGGAATGCACCGCATCAACCACACGGACAACCCCCCGAACCCGACAACCTGCGCCGAACGCGTGATCGTGACCGTGGTCAGCACACCCACACCTGAACGCATTATTGTGGACGGCGGCCAGAAAACCTTTACGAGCTATCCACCCACCCCGTACGGATACGTCGTGGAACACCCCGGCGCGAGGATATACGGCATGTCGGTGGAACACGGCCACATCGACGCCAGTGCGTGCGACCATACGTTTCAGGTAGGGGAACGCCTTTCGGTTGTTCCCCTACACCAGGGAATGACGACCAACCTGCACGACGTCGCCTATGCCGTAAGGAACGGCGTCGTGCAGGCCGTCTGGACCGTTGCCGGACGCGGCAGGGCGCAGTAGATAACCAGATTGAGACCACAGCCCCGTTCATGACCCGGGCCGGGACCGGATTGACCGACACGGCCCGTTCCGGCAGGCGACCTGGCACGGTCGATGAGCGATGGCACTTCGGCAAGCTTGCTTCGACATGCTCAGCACCGGCAGTGCAAGCAACGTCGACAGACGGGATGAATCGGCCTGCCTGCAGCGCAGGGTACTGCGCAGGCAGGCGGAAGAATGGTGAGGTATTTTTGGGACAGGACACTAAATTCAAGGAGTTCTGATATGCGTCAAGTACAGTGGGAACGCATGTTCCCGGACCAACTGGATGCCGCTTTCGATGACTGCCCGCTCGTTTACTTCCCGTACGGCCTTTGCGAACCCCACGGTCCGCACGACGCGGTCGGCCTGGATGCCCTCAAGGCGCACGGCATCGCCTGTGAGTCCGCGCGCGCACACGGGGGTATTGTGGCCCCGCCGGATTACTGGCATATTCACGAACTTGGCGGGTACGCGCTGTGGCTCGAGCGTACCGTTGGACCGGTCAGACGTTCCTGGATGACCTGCATCCCGCCTTGGCAGCACTTCAAGAACATCTGCTACCACATCCGCATGGCGGACCACCTCGGCTTCCACGCCGCCATTTTTTTAACGGGACATTACGGCCCCAACTGGAAGGATCTCAAAACGCTCATCGGCCTGGTGCAGCCCCACGTGGGCACCAGGCTCTGCGGCCTGCCGGACCACGAAGCCAACCAGCCGGGTTTCGACAACGACGGGCGAAGCGGCGGCGACCACGCCGGAAAGGTCGAAACTTCGCTTCTGTGGGCACTCCACCCGGACTGTGTGGACCTCTCACGGCTGCCGCCCGAAGACGCTCCCGGACCCCATTTCGCGATGGGACCCACGGTCAGGCAGTCAGACCGCCGCGTTGGCGAGCGCATGGTGGCAGACGAAGTCCGATGGCTGGGCGAGAAGGCGCAGGAACTGCTGGACGAATACGAGGAGGAAAACCCGACCCACAAGCTACAGACCTACGAAGACGTGGAAGTCCTCTGGGAGACCGTGATTCGCCCCTCTCTCGCCGGTTTCGAGACCATGCAGGACAGCTGGACCGAGGAAGCCCTTCCCGAGACTTCCACCTGGTATCCCAACTGGCGGGTGCCGCGGCGGGGATAGGCACGCGGGATGCGCGTCGGTCGCGCGCCTTGTCTTCGGCCACAATGACTCGGCCTCGCCTGCAGAGCGGCTTCTTCAACGGACTGTTACCGTTCCAGCAGTTCGATCTCGTAGCCGTCCGGGTCGTCCACAAAGGCCATTTTCCGTCCGGTCGGAAACGTCTCACGCCAATCTCCGGGCCAGATTTCAATGCCCTTGTTCTCAAGCCCGTCGCAAAACGCGATGAGGTCCGGCACGCCGATAGCAAGATGCATCAGATCCTCGGGCACGTTCAGCTCGTAGTCTTCCGACCAGGTCAGTTCGAGCGTATGGGCGTTGCCAGGCAACTCCAGGTGCATAATCTGGTTTCCCGCCGGGGACTTCTCCGACCTGCTCTTCACCACGAAACCAAAATGGTCGCAGTAGAATGCCGACGACCGGTCCAGGTCGTTTACCCGAATCCTGGTATGGAGAAATACCGCCATCTCAGGCTCCTTTCTGCAGATCATCATCCGCCGGACCCGGGGACCATAAAAAAAGACAGCCATTAGCTGCCCCCGTACCCGCACCTTCGGTCCCTGCCATCTATGCAGTCAGCGGCGAAATTGCTTTACTCCCTTTCTTACGGGCCGGTTCCATTTCGAGACCCAGAGCCTGGCGTACCTGTCGTATTGCCTGAAGGTAATAATTCCTCACCGTACTCTTGGATACCGACAGCAGCAGCGCGATTTCGGCCATGGACTTTCCCTGGGAACGCAGCAGCAACACCTCGTACTTCCGGCCCGTGAGTGTCGGTTCGATCACGTTTCTGACCGCATCCAGTTTCTCCTCATCCAAATCCAATTTCGAATACGGATCGGGATCGAGCGAATGCCGGATGATGAAAGACAGAGGTACTGTCTCCGTTCTGGGATGACACCGTTCCATCACCGTGTTGTATCGGGGCCCTCGCATATGGGTTCCACGCTCTCTGCAGGACTATTGGAGGCTCTCAGCACTTCTCAAACCACGCGCGCACATCGTCAATTTAGCCTGTTCTTCTCAGTCAGGCAAGTGAAAATTCGCCCCGGGCGCTGACAGCCCGTCGATAAAGTCCATCCGGGCTGCGTCCGGCCCTTGTGACCGAATGACGGCGTTGCGCTCCCTCCCCGAATCCAGGGATTCGCGTCGGTCGCGCGCCTTGTCTTCGGCCTCCGCTGCAGAGCGACTCTTCCAACGGACTGCTAAACCAGCGGACGCCTCGAGCAGCCCAACCCTTCTGCAGCCTGCAACACCCGTTCATTCAACCGGTCCGCATGCCGTACGGTTTCCCGATCGGGCGTGAACGCCAGGCTTCGCACCTGTGAATGCCCAATGATCCCCCGAGCCGCCAGCAGGCGTTTCTCCACAACCAGGTACAGCTCCATATCCTGCAGAGAGAAGGCAATCTGCGCCAGAATCCCGTCGTACACGTCGAGTGCGCCGTCCAGGTCGCCCGACGACCCGAATTCCCAGATCCGGTTCATCACATCCGCGTGCCCGAGCCCTGGCATGACGCCGGCGACGCCCCACTCGAAGAGTTCCGGCAGATACATCCCGCCCCAGCCCTCGAGCACGGCCACCTCGTCGTCGGTCGCTTCACGAATCCCTCGCAGCTTGCGACCCAGAAGCGGCTCCTCCAGCTTGATATACTTGAAATTATCGCAGGCTTCGCGAAGTCGACGGCAGAACGTCCCGTCAACCGTGGGGCCGCCAGGATTGAAATCCTGAATCAGAATCGGCACCTGCACCGCGTCGCAGATGGTCCGGCAATACGCGATAAGGTCGGTTTCCGTCGTTCGGAACTGCCTGGGGATTGCAAAACTGATGACGTCCGCGCCGGCGTCCTCGTTCGCGCGGGCAAGTTTCGCCGCCTGTCGGGCCGACGGGTGGTTCGACTGACCCACCACAGGAATCCTCCCCGCGGCCGAAGCGACCGCGGCCCGGACGACCGCGAGCCGTTCTCTCCCTGATTGCTTGTAAAACTCGCTCGCATATGCAGGCAGACACACCGCCGCGATACCGAATGCGACCGCCGTCTCCACCTGTCGGCCGATATCTTCGAATACAATCTCTTCACGGTCATCGAACGGCGTTACCAGTACCGCCACGACACCACGGATAGCTTCCACGCCCATATCGAACCTCCAGGAGCGGATTTGTCTGAGGCCAGGTCCGTCCGCCTGTTGCCGTTCAAAGCGCCGGACAATCCTCCGAAGGGTGGATCGTTGAACCGGCCGTCGACATCGTATGACGGGAGGGGGTCGCTTCTCAGCCGCCTTGGTGGCTGTTGACACCGAAACTGAGATATGTTAAATTGTAATTCCCGGGAAATTTTCTCGAATAGACTTTCCGGGATCGTTAAGATCTGACCGGAAGGCCGGCAATCTGCGGCGCCGGATTCGACGCCGGTCCCCCGGACAGCCAGAAGTACGGTATCTACGGGACCCGCCGGCAGCGCGGACCATTCAGATCCGACTGGAGGTCTCCGTGAGGTTACAAGCGGCTGGCTCCAAAACCCTCCCGGCCGTCGAAGCCGTCGTCGAACGCGAGTCCGGTTTTCCCGATCTTCAGAACCTGCTCCGTTCAGCGATCGACGTTCGTCCGAACCAGAATCTTCGGCTCATCTCCAAAGCCTACCACTTCGCCGAACTGGCCCATCGCAATCTGCGCCGAAAGTCCGGCGATCCCGCAATATCACACGCTGTGGCCGTGTGCCGCATCCTGATCGACCTCGGGCTCGACTCCGCGACCGCAGCCGCCGGCCTGCTGCACGACGTGGTGGACGATACCGACGTTACGCTAACCCAGATCGAGTCTCACTTCGGGGCTGAAATTGCCGGCCTGGTTGACGGCGTTTCCAGGATAAAGGACTTTTCCTTCCAAAGCCCGGAAGCCGAACAGGCCGAAAATTTCCGCAAGATGCTGCTCTCGATGGCACGAGACCTCCGCGTGGTTCTCGTCAAGCTGGCCGACCGCCTCCACAATATGCGTACCCTGAAATATATGCGACCGGAGAGCCAGGAACGCATGGTTTACGAGAGTCGCGATATCTATGCACCGCTTGCCCACCGTCTGGGCATGTCCCGTATCCGCGCGGAACTGGAAGACCTGAGCCTCAAATGGCTGGAACCGAAAGCGTACCGGTATATCCAGGAAAAGATCAACCTGACCCGTGAAGAACGAGAGGCCTGCATCGAAGCCGTGCAAAAGCCACTTTCGGAGGCACTGGAGAAAGCGGGGATTCAGGCGGACATGACGGGCCGTTCCAAGAATTTCAGCAGCATCTACAAGAAAATGAACGGGCGTGGAAAAGCCTTCGATGAAATCTACGATCTTCTGGCGCTTCGTGTTCTGGTTGACACCATTCCCGAATGTTACAACGTACTCGGCCTGGTGCACACCATGTATCCGCCTGTCACCGCCCGCTTCAAGGACTTCATCGCCACGCCCAAAAGCAACATGTACCAGTCGCTTCACACAACGATTATTGGTCCGTCACGTATGATGCTCGAGGTGCAGATCCGCACCAGGAAGATGCATCAGACGGCAGAGGTCGGCATTGCAGCCCACTGGCTCTACAAGGAGGGCAAGCGCGGCCCGTCCGAAATGGACCGCCACATGGCGTGGCTTCGCAGCCTGCTGGAGTGGCAGCGGGAAACCACGAACCCGCAGGAATTCATGGACGAACTGAAGGTCGATCTCTTTCCGAACGAAATCTATGTGTTTACCCCTAAGGGAGACCTCATCCAGCTTCCGGAAGACGCCACGCCGCTGGACTTTGCGTTTGCAGTACACACCGATGTCGGCCTGCGTTGTATCGGCAGCCGGGTGGACGACCAGATGGTATCCCTGTCTACACCGCTGCAAACGGGTTGTACCGTCGAGGTGCTCACCTCGCCCCACCAGCGGCCCAACCGCGACTGGCTCGATTTCGTGAAGACCGCCAGGGCACGCAGCCGTATCAGACGCTGGTTACGCGAGGAAGCGTTTTCTCAAAGCGTCCGGATCGGCAAAGACATCCTGGATCGCGAACTCAAGAGACGGCGAAAACGTACGGCCGAGGAAAAACTGGATACCGCGGCCGCTCACTTCGGGCTGCAGGACGTAGAGCATCTCTTCGCCAGCCTGGGTAACGGTACGCTGTCCCTGGAACGGGTTGTACATCAGATCTTTCCATCGGCCCGCCCGATACCCGGACGACAGCGACCGGAAATCAAGAGAAAGAGCCGCAAGAACCCGATTGTGATCCACAGCCTGAACCACCTGATGATTCAGTTCGCCCGCTGCTGCCAGCCCATATACGGCGATTCCGTGTTGGGCGTTATAACACGCGGAAAAGGGATATCCGTTCACCGGAGGGACTGTCGTAACATTTCGAACCTCCCGGAAGGTCGCGACCGCCTGGTCGACGTCGACTGGAATTCGGAAGAGGAGACGGCTTTCACCGTACAAATTCGCGTTAACGGCGAGGATCGGCCCAATTTCCTTCGCGACATCAGCGAGGCCATTTCGGGGCAGGGCGTACCCGTGGTCGAGGGAAAGTTGAACACCGCCAGCGGCCAGGTCGGCAACCGATTCACGGTTAAGGTTAGAAACGTCAACCAGCTCCACGACCTGCGAAAGAAAATCCTGTCCGTGCCGGGCGTCTCGTCGGTTCAGCGAATAAACGCAAGTTACGACGACGTTTTGTAAACGTCGCTTCGGAGCGATCGTCTCACCGATGACGTTTCACGTCATCCCGCCTTTTGAAGAAACGCCCGCGCCGTCAGGGGATTTTCCCGCCTTCCAGTTCCTGCTTCCACCGATCCAGAGTAGCCAGAGCTTCGAGCGGTGTGGTATTGCCCACGTCCAGATCGCGCAATTCGGCGAGGACCGGATCTTCAGGGGGACGGTCGAACAGCTTCATCTGTCCGTCAGTTGAGGCGGATTCACGAACCACCGATGGGGTCGTTTTTTTCTTTGCCGGCGTCAAGTCGTTTGCTTCCAGCCTGTGCAGCACGTCTCGGGCGCGCAGAACCAGTTCGTGAGGCATTCCGGCAAGCCGCGCCACCTCAATGCCGTAGCTGTGGTCACACCCCCCGGGCACCAGCCGGTGCAGAAACGTCACGTTGTCGCCTTCCTTCCTCACCGCGACGCTGAAATTCTTCACCCTCGGCAGTAATTCCTCGAGTTCCGTCAATTCATGGTAGTGCGTCGCAAACAACGTGCGCGATTGCAGGGCCGCTGTATTGTGTAAATATTCCGTCATTGCCCAGGCGATGCTCAGACCGTCAAATGTACTGGTACCGCGCCCGATTTCATCCAGAAGCACCAGGCTCCTGGGGGTGGCGTTGTTCAGGATGTTGGCCGCTTCATTCATTTCCACGAGGAACGTGGATTCACCCCGGGCAAGGTTGTCGGACGCCCCAACCCGTGTGAAAATCCGGTCAACCACACCGACGCGCGCGGCCTTCGCGGGAACAAAGCTGCCCAGTTGTGAAAGCAGAACGATCAGCCCGATCTGACGCAACATCGTGGATTTCCCGGCCATATTGGGGCCGGTAATAATCAGCACCTGGTCGCGCTCGCCATCCACGTAAAAGTCATTTGGTACAAACTTGCCGGTAGGCAGCAACCCTTCAACAACCGGATGGCGACCCTCCCGAATTTCGATTCCGGTAGAATCGTCCACCTCGGGCCGGACGTAGTCGTTGGACACGGCCACTTCTCCCAGGCAGGCCAGCACGTCTACGACAGCCACTGCCCGCGCCGTGCGCTGTACCTCGTTCACCCAGGCCTCCACCTCGCCCCTGAGCTGCTGAAACTGCGCTTTCTCCAGTTCCTTCGCGCGTTCGTCGGCCCCTAGAATCCTCGCTTCCCATTCTTTCAGCTCGGGGGTAATAAAGCGCTCCGCGTTCACCAGGGTCTGCTTGCGCAGGTAGTCTTCCGGAGCCCTGTCCATATTCGCCTTTGTGATCTCGATATAATATCCGAACGCCTTGTTATACCCGACCTTGAGTGACGGAATACCGGTACGCTCTCTTTCATTGGCCTGAAGTTCGGCCACCCAACGGCGGCCTCCGGAAGCCGCGTCGCGGAGCTCGTCCAGTTCCCGACTACAACCCTCCCTGATAACGCCCCCTTCGCTGAGCAGAAACGGCGGATCGTCCACCACCGTGCGCCCTATCAGGTCGATCAGGTCGCTCAAATCAGGCATCCCCTTGCACCGCGCCTTTACCAGCAGATCGACCGTGGCCTCCCTCAGCGCTTCTCGAAGGCCGGGTATGGCCTGCAGCGACGCTTTGAGAGACACGAGATCCCTCGGACTGCAGCGTCCACAGCAGATCCGGGACATCAGGCGCTCGAGATCTCCCACCTGCTTCAGGCCCGAACGTAACGACTCCCGACGCGCGGGATGCGTTGCCAGGTCTTCAACGGCGTCCAGTCTCGCTTCAATCCTCGGAATATCGAGCAGCGGCCGGGACAGCCAGGTCCTCAGCGTCCGCGCGCCCATCGCGGTGCACGTGCGGTCCAGCAGGGACAGGAGGGTCCCTTCCCGTCGACCCTCCTGTATCGACGTAATCAGCTCCAGATTCCGCTGGGTCACGAGGTCGAGACCCATGTGTGCCCCGTCACGCTCCCGGGAGAGGCGGGTGATGTGAGAGACCGCCCCCTTCTGGTTCTGTTTGAGATACCCCAGCACCGCCCCCGCCGCGCCGATGCCCACCGTCATCTGGTCGCAGCCGAATCCCTTCAACGAATTGACCCGGAAATGCTCCAGCAACAGATCGTGCGCATAAGCAAATCCGAAGTGCCAGTCTTCGGCTCGCACGAGCAGCGTGCCCGGCAATCGATGCGCCATCGCAGCTTCATTCGCTTCGATCCACGACTCGGGCGCGAGCACCTCCGCGGGACTGATTCCCTCAAGCACATCCCACAGATCGTCCGCATCCCGCTCGAGCGCGCGGAAATCACCGGTTGACAGATCCGTCACCGCGATACCCAGCCGGTTCGACTCGACCCGGAGACCCGCGAGATAGTTGTTGCGTTTCTGATCCAGCAGGTTGTCCGAGAGCGCCGTGCCGGGAGAGACCACCTGAACGACCTCGCGCCGCACGACCGGCTTGCCCTTCTGCGGCGCCTCCATCTGTTCGCAGATGGCCACTTTGCAACCCGCCTTGATCAATCGGGCAAGGTAGGTATCCAGCGCATGATGCGGCACGCCGGCCATCGGCACGCTTTCGCCGCCCCGGCCGTTGTTGCGGGAAGTCAGCGTCAGCCCGAGAAGGCCGGAGACCTCTTTCGCATCGTCGTAAAACGTCTCATAGAAATCACCCATTCTGAACAGCAGCACCGCATCTCTGTATTCGTCCTTGAAATGCAAATACTGTTCCATTGCCGGGGTGACATCTCTCGGGCGTGCCATAAAGACGCTTCCTCAAGGCTGCGCTTCGTGCCGCCGGCCTTCGTCGCTGATATCGGCGAGACGGCCGGTTACCCGGTCCGGACGCACGTCGGTCAGCCGCACAGGCACGATGGAATTCTTCGCGCCATCGGGACCCGGAGCGAAAACACGGATGTAATTGTCGGTCACGCCCTGCAGATACCCTGTGCCCGGCTCGCGCCTGTCTTCGAAGAGCACGTGCAACGTCCGCCCCGAAAAACGACGGCAGAAGGCTTCTGTCTTTCGCGCGCCCAGCGTCCTGAGCAGCGCGCCTCGACGCTTCTTCACGGCAGCGTCCACCGCGCCGCCCATTCGCGCGGCAGACGTGCCGTTCCGCGGCGAAAAGGGAAACACGTGCAGGAACGCGAGGGGAACCTTGTCGATCAGGTCGTACGTGTTGGAGAACGCCTCATCGGTCTCGCCCGGAAACCCGACCATCACGTCCGCGCCGATGCCTATATCCGGCACCTTTTCCGCCAGTGTCTCGATCAGCGAGCGATAGCGCGACCGGGAATAAGGCCTGCGCATCGATCTCAGAATCCCGTCGTCTCCACTCTGGAGCGGTATATGCAGGTGTCTGCAGAATCTGGACGAGGCCGAAAAGAAATCGACCATCGCATCTGTAATGTACGACGCTTCGATCGAGCTCACCCTGAACCGCTGGAGGCCCTTCATCTGCTCGATGGCTTCAAACAGGTCCAGCAATGCGGGTCCATCCAGGTCCGCGCCGTAGTCGCCAATGTGTACGCCTGCGAGGACGACCTCCTGGTAACCGGCATCAACAAGCCGCTGCACCTGATCGAGACAGCTCTGCAGACTGCGGCTGCGGCTCCGGCCCCTGGCAAACGGTATAATGCAGAATGAGCAGAACTCGTTGCAACCTTCCTGCACCTTCACGAACGCACGCGCCCTGCCGCCGAAGTTGAAGATATCCATTTCCTGAAACTCGGCGGTTCGACGCCGCGTCACGTAGCTTCGTCCGATGGAGCACGTATCGTTGATCAGGTCCAGCAGATGTGTCTTTTCCGCAGTACCTACGACGAGATCGACTTCCGGCATTTCGATCAGCACGTCGGGATCGGTCTGCGCGTAACAGCCCATGGCCACGACCGTGCCTTCGGGCGAAATGCGATGCGCCCGGCGCAACATTTGCCTGGACTGCGCAGCGCCTTGACCGGTCACCGCGCAGGTATTCACCACGGTCACGTCCGCCGAACGCCCAAACGCCACCTCCCGATACCCTTCGTGCGCGAACTGCTCACGGTACCATTCCGTATCGTAGGTATTCAATTTGCAGCCCAGGGTATAAAACGATACGGTTTTGTCGCTTCCGTTCATCTTACCCGTTCCTCGCATTCGCCTCGCGGCTTCGCCTGTCGAGACGCCCTCACCGGCGGTATACGCCAAACGCAGGAAACCCATTCTCATCCATACAACAAAGAGTTGAGGACAACTCCCCAACTCTCTGTCTGCAACGTACCGGTTTTCCCGGAATCCTAAGCGTCCGAATTCGACCCGGCCTCCGTATTGTCGGTCGTATCGGAAGCCTTCGCGGCCGGCGGGTCGCCTTCGCCTGAATCCTCATTGGCAGACCCTGCTTCCGCCCCATCGGCGGTTGCTTCCGCAGCGGCTTCGGCGGGCGCCGCAGCGGCGGCTTCGGGTTTCGCAACCGGAGTGGCGTCTTTGGAATCATCGGCGGCGCCTACCACGTCACCCACCGTGACCGGCTTCGGCTGGTGGCCTTCTATATATGCGTCGATCTCAGCCTGTTCGGCGTCGCGCAGGTATTCCTTCACGCTCAGTACGATCTTGCGCTGCTCTTCATCGAACTCAACCACCTTGAGCGGCAGTTCGTCCTGTTCTGAAAAGTGGGTCTGGGGCGTCTGCAGATCCGACAAGCCCAACTGCGAAACCGGGATGAAGCCCTCGACGTCGCCGTCCAGGTCGACCACGACCCCGCGTTCCAGCAACCGGGATATCCGACCTGCTGTCGTTTTACCCACCGCGTATTGAACGGCCAGTTCAGACCAGGGGTTTTCGATGGTCTGCTTGTGACCCAGTGAAATGCGTCGACGTTTCTTGTCTATATTGAGCACCACCACGTCGACGTGCTCTCCCTTCTTGACAACGTCGCTGGGATGCCGCACACGCCGCGTCCACGACATATCTGAAATATGGACCAGACCGTCGATGCCCTCTTCGATCTCGACAAACGCGCCGAAATTGACCAGGTTGCGCACCAGGCCCGTAAGGCGTGTGCCCACGGGGTATTTTTCGTCCAGCGAAAGCCAGGGGTCGTCCGTTGTCTGCTTCAGGCCAAGCGAAATCTTCTGGCCCTCTTTGTCCACGTTCAGAATGACAACCTTCACCTGATCGCCAATTGAAACGAGCTTGGACGGATGCCGGATATGCTGCGTCCAGGACATCTCCGAAATGTGGACCAGCCCCTCTACGCCCTGTTCCAATTCCACAAACGCACCGTAGTCCGTGATGCTCACCACTTTGCCGTCCACCCGGTTCCCCACTGGGTACTTTTCCTCGATATTTTCCCAGGGATGCGGGGTAAGTTGCTTCATGCCCAGAGAGATCCGTTCGCGCTCCTCGTCGTAATTGAGCACTTTCACCTGTACATTGTCGCCGATGGACAAGACCTCCGAAGGATGTCCGATCCGGCCCCAGGAAATGTCCGTAATGTGCAAGAGACCGTCCAGACCACCCAGGTCGATGAACGCGCCGAAATCCGTAATGTTCTTCACTGCGCCTTCGCGCACCTGGCCGACTTCCAACGTCTGGAGAATCTGTTTGCGCAAGCGCTCCCGTTCGGCTTCCAGCACGACGCGCCTGGAAACGACGATATTGCGCCGGTTCTTGTTGAGCTTGATGATTCGAAAGGGAAAAACCTCTCCGATGAATTGATCGAAATTCTTCACCTGTTTGATATCGATCTGAGATCCGGGCAGAAAAGCGTCCACTCCGAACAGATCCACAACGATACCGCCCTTTATGCGCCGCACCAGCCGGCCCTCGACGATCTGATCGCTGTCGTACGCGTCTTTTATGCGGTCCCATACCCGCATAAAATCTGCCTTTTGTTTGGACAGCACAATCTGACCTTCCTGGTCTTCCACATCTTCGAGATACACTTCGACTTCCTGACCCACCTCCACTTCCGACGGGTCGGCGAACTCGGAAAGCGGTATGGCGCCTTCGGACTTGAAACCGATATCGACAACGACGGAATTCTCCGCCACGTCCAGGACGGTTCCGGCGACGATTTCGCCCTCGGTAATATTGCTCATCGTATCTTCATACAAACTCATCATCGAGGCGAATTCCTCTTCCGAGTATTCGCGCTCGTCCAACGCCTCCAGTGCTTCCTCGGTCGAGGGCTGGGTAACGGCCTGGGCTGCGGTGTTGTTTTCTTCCGACATGTTACAGCGACCTCCTTGGCCGATTCGCATCAGACTGGCGCACCGGATATGCAACTCGGCGAAAAAATACGGGAAAAAGCGGAGACCCGGGCTCCACAGGAATCTTACCGGCGTTCATGCAGGGATTCCGTCGCGGGCGGGCCGGTATTCCGCCCGCGCGGCCTCAGGTTGCCTATGCTGAGCATCACCTCGCTGCTTATGGAGTGGTAGGCGGCACGCCGCCTGGCGGGCAATCCGGAAGGTGTCACTTGTATCGGTTTACCGAACCGAACTGTCACGTGGTTCAGACCGATCAGGCTCGCCCAGATGTTGACCGTACCTGAAACAAAGACGGGAACCACCGGAACCCGCGCACGGTAAGCCAGCATGCCGACGCCGTCTTTGGGCGGCCTCAGCGTGGACGTCTTGTTACGCGTGCCCTCCGGCGAAAGAAACATCGCGCCGCCGGCTTTCAGACACCCTTCGATACTCCGCAACGCGCCGCGGTCTCCACGAGACCGGTCGATCGGCAGCGCGTTCAGCTTCCGAATCAGCCAGCCGACAATCGGAACGGGGAATGCTTCCTGCTTGGTAACATACGAAAGTTCCCGGCACGCCGCAACCCCGATAAATACGGGATCTGCGAAGGAGGCGTGGTTGCTGGCCAGGATGACGCCGCCACTGCGTGGCACGAAATGACATCCGGCGACGCGCAGCCGGAACAGGCAACTGCATAAGCCGACGCCCAGAGCCCATATGAATCGGTAAAAGTGATTGCCACGACGGCCGGTGTAGATGTCTGTCCGCATTGGGGACCCGTGGCTCTTTCTTTGATTATTGTCCGCAACCACGGGCAAGTTCCACCACACGGGTTGCCTGTGCTTCGATACTCAAGCCGGTGGTATCCACCGTGATTGCATCCGACGCCGGCCAGGGTCCAGATCGCCTCTGGGTGGCCCTGTCGCGCGCGTCTCGTTCCCGGATCTGTCCCTTCAATTCGACCAGGTCTGTTGTGACGCCGCCATCGAGCAACTCTCGTTGTCGCCGCCGCGCCCGCTCGGCCACGTCGGCCACCAGGAATATCTTCAGTTCGGCATCCGGAAAAACCGCGGTGCCCGTATCCCGGCCCTCCAGTACGATACCGCCCTCGAGCCCCAACTCCTGCTGGCGAGCAACGAGTATCTTCCGGACTTCGGGATGCACGGCCACCCGGGAGGCGGCATCGGAAACATCCGCCGAACGGATCTCTCCGGTCACATCCTCGCCGTCGATCAGAACCCGCTGGCCACCGTCCTCCAGGCGAAAACCAAAATCCACCGCGGCGGCGGTCTCGGCGGCCGCGGCTGCATCGTCAGGGCTGAGGCCGATACGAATCAGGGCCCAACCCAGCGCGCGGTACATGGCGCCGGTATCCAGATAAAGATATCCGAGCCTGTTGGCGACACATCGCGCCGTCGTGCTCTTGCCCGACCCCGCGGGACCGTCGATGGCGATCACGATACCCCTGTTGCCCATAGCAACCCTTCACCCCCGATCGCTACCCTCCATCCTTGTCTACGCCGCGCTCATCCGGTACCGCGTCTCCGCCGGGGTCCGACATCGTCCCGGACGGGTCACGGGAGCCCTCATCCGGATTCCCCGCCTCCCCCTCGGGCCGGCCCATCGCCTGCAGGAAACCGCCCGGCGATGACACCGCCGCCGCCCGCTCGTCCAGCAATTCATCCAACTCCCGGACCTTCGGCAAATCCGACAGCGTCTTCAATCCGAAGTGCTTCAAAAAGTCCCGCGTCGTCCCGTAAAGCAGCGGACGTCCGGGGGCATCCGAGCGACCGGCGATGCGGATCAATCCCTTCTCGAGCAGGTGCCGCACCACCCCGTCCACCGACACTCCCCGAATGTGTTCCACTTCGGCCTTCATGACCGGTTGTTTGAACACGATAATGGCGAGCGTTTCCAGGGCTGCCGACGAAAGCCGGACCGGCGCCTTGTCTTTTAAGAGCCGCCGGACCCAGACGCCGTATTCCGAATGCACCGTGAACAGGAATCCACCGGCGATTTCGGCGATTTTGAAACTGCGACCGGTGCGGCCGTACTGTTCGTTCAATCCCTCAACGTACGCGCGCACGTCTCCCGGCCGCGCACCGTCAAGCAACGAAGCGATCTGGCTTGCGCCGAGCGGTCTGTCAGACGCCATCAACAGCGCCTCCACAACGCCCTGATTCCGTGCCTCTGCGTCCGAAGCCGCCGGATCTATGCTGTACGACTCGCCCATTCAATCTCGATTCGATCGAAATAGGGACCGCCTGATTCCGCTCGGGTCCCGTCATGCGCCGCCGATGATCGATACGCGGTTAACGATTGGACGCCGTTCCTGACCCGGGCTCCGTTTCCTCTACATCCCGTCGGTAAACCCAGATTTCACCGTCCGAACCGCTTTGCCTGGCAAGCGCCCGTCCGGTCTTGATCAGCTCGAGCAGGGCGATGAACGTGACGATGAGGACAATTCGCGGAAGACCGGCAACCAGATCCGAGAACGGTACCCGATGCCTCTTCTTCAGTATGTTCCCGACGACCTCCATCCGTTCCCCGGTCGTGACTTCCAGCTGATGCACCTCGTGGTAATCCGCTTTCGGCGCGGCGATGAGCGCCGTTCGAAACGCCGACATCAGATCGAACAGACTCACGGATCCATAGGCGGCGAACGGGTCCTGTTCGGGCTCGTCGATTTCTCCGGTGTCCAGCGCGGCCCCCCGATAAAAGCTGTCCCGATGCAGATCCTGTTTGTCTTCTAGCCAACTGGCCACTTCCTTGAACTGCTGGTATTCCAGCAGGCGCCGCACCAGTTCTTCTCTCGGGTCCTCTTCCTCTTCATCCGCGTCGGGGTCCGCCGGCAGCAACAAACGCGACTTGATCTTCATCAGCGTGGCCGCCATAACCAGGAAATCACCGGCAGGTTCCAGATTGAGCGTCTGCATCATTTCCACAAATTCCAGAAACTGCCGTGTGACGTCGGCGATGGGAATGTCGTAGATGTCGACCTCGTCCTTGCGTATCAGAAACAGAAGCAGATCCAGCGGCCCTTCGAAGACATCCAGCTTCACGCCGTAGGCATTGTCGCCGACATTCGGCTGTACTGCCGCAGTTTCAGCATTCATTACAGCAAACCTCTCCGGCATTTCGCCGGATCCAGGGCCCGGTCGGATAAGCGCTGTCAGGTCCGGCGGAGCGAAGAACATGTCCCGTCGGCGCCGGCTGCCGGGCATGACACCAGGCATCAATCCATAAAGAGATAGGGCCGCCAGCGCCTATCGGGCACACCTATCAACTGGCTGATGGACGTAACCGTACTGGGCCGGCGAGGTCGGCGCAGTAGATTGATTCCTGCCTGTTCCGGCGTCTGATTGCCCTTGAGATTATTGCAGTGCAGACAGGCGCAAACCAGATTCTCCCACGTGTCCCGTCCGTTCCCGGTACGCGGAACCACGTGGTCGACCGTCATCGGGCCCTTTCGGGTACCGCAATACTGGCACCGGTGCCCATCCCGTTTCAGGACGTTTTTCTTGGACAACGCAAGTTGCTTGGGAGCAACGCGCACGTAGAGCCCGAGCCGCACCACACTGGGCACAGGAAACCGTTCGGAAACCGTCCGGACATACAGATCCAGCGCCTCGATGACCTCCGCCCGCCCTCGAAATACGAGAACGATAGCCCGCCGTACGCTGCACACCTGGATGGGTTCGTAACTCTGGTTTAAAACCAGAACCGGCCGGTTAAGCAAAGGCACACACCCCCTTTGTCTACAACCCGGGGCAAGGAAGATCGCACGCCGCTGAAGTGGCCTTACCGCATTGCGGTTGACTCGGCCCGCATCGCGGCGTCAGCAGGCCGGCGCCCGGCGGACGTTATTGATGGCCCGGATCGCATGCGTCGTCGGGCCAGTTCGGCAAGCTTGCTTCGACAGGCCCGGCACCGGCAGCGCGAGCAACGCCGCGAGACGGGATAAATCGTCGGCCGAACGGTGAGGTACTATTGGAACAGGACACTAATACTCGTCAATAAGCTCGCCGTAAGCCTGAGGGCTAAGAAGCGTTTCGAGTTCGTTATCACGGGTCATCCGAACCACAATCATCCAGCCCTCGCCATATGGATCCGAATTGATCGGAGCCGCGTCTTCGCCGAGTTCCTCGTGGACCTCGAGCACGACGCCGGTCACCGGCGCGTAGAGGTCCTCCACGGTCTTCACCGCCTCGATCGTCCCGAATGGCTCGCCCTGCTCAATCTCATCGCCGGCTTCCGGCAATTCGGCAAAGACAATGTCTCCCAATTCACCCTGCGCATAGTCCGTGATGCCAATCGTACCCCGTTCACCCTCGATACGAATCCATTCGTGCTCCTGCGTGTACAGGAGGCCTTCCGGAATCTCCGACATGATTGATGACTCCCGAAAGAGAGTATGGTATCCCGGTCGGGATGCAAGCCGACCGGACAGCTATTGTCTTATGGAAACGGGCGCCGGCCGAGAATCAGACGCCATACCCCAACCTGGCCACGAATTCCGTGTCGATCCGACTCTGCCGAAAATCCGCGTGCCGCATCGCTTTGAGATGAAATGGAATGGTTGTCGGGATCCCCTCGATCACGAACTCCTCCAGCGCGCGGTCCATGCGCGCCGTTGCTTCCTCCCGTGTGTCTCCATACGCCAGCAACTTGGCGAGGAGCGAATCGTAGTGGGAAGGCACACGATAGCCGGCATACGCATGTGAGTCGATTCGGATACCAGGCCCGCCGGGCGCATGGAACGTGCTGATTTCCCCCGCGGACGGTCGGAAGTTGTGATCGGGATCTTCCGCGTTGATCCGGCATTCGATGGCGTGCCCCGATGGCTGTATGTCTTCCTGGACAAACGGAAGCGGCTCTCCCGCGGCGACCCGGACCTGGGTCTTTACCAGATCGATACCCGTCACCAACTCGGTAACGGGGTGCTCGACCTGAATGCGGGTGTTCATTTCAAGGAAATAAAACGTCCCGGACGCATCCAGCAGAAATTCCACGGTTCCCGCGCCCGTATAACCCACCGCCATTGCCCCCGCAACGGCTTCTTTGCCCATCCGCCGGCGCAGTTCCTCGTCGACCACGGGTGACGGTGACTCCTCGATCAGCTTCTGATGGCGCCTCTGGATGGAACACTCACGTTCACCGAGATGCACGATATTCCCGGCCTGATCGCCCATCACCTGGATTTCCACGTGTCTGGGCGCCACAACTTCCTTTTCCAGATAAAGGGTGCCCGAGGTGAACGCCGCGGACGCTTCGGCCTGTGCCGCATTCCATGCCCGTTCGAGGCCGTCCTCCGAATCCACGGTGCGCATGCCCCTGCCGCCGCCGCCGGCAACCGCTTTCAAGCGAATCGGGTAACCAATCTCTTCGGCGGCACGCTCAGCCTCGTCAAGGGTGTGCAATACCCCTGTGCCCGGCGCTACCGGCACGGCCGCGGCCAGCATCGTTTCCCGCGCGACGGCTTTGTCACCCATCCGGCGAATGGCCTCCGGAGACGGTCCTATGAACACGATGCCGCATGATGCGCACATCTCGGCGAAATCCGCGTTCTCCGCCAATGGACCGTACCCCGGATGGATCGCATCGGCATTGGTCACCTCGGCGGCGCTCAGTATACGGGGGATGTTCCGGTAGCTCTGGTCTCCCGGTGGCGGCCCGATGCAGACGTCCTCGTCGGCAACCCCGATATGCAGCGAATTGGCATCGGCTTCCGAATGGATTGCAACTGTCCGGATGCCGAGTTCCTTGCATGCCCGGATGACACGCACGGCGATTTCGCCCCGGTCGGCAATCAGGATCTTATTGAATAAGGGAGTGGATGACACGACTGATTCGGTGGGACGGTGGCCGGAGCCGCCGCAGAAGTGAAAGAAGCGCCTTGGAATTACAGCGGTTCGATGAGGAAAAGAGGCGTATTGTATTCCACCGGATTGCCATTCTCGACGAGGACGCGGACCACCCGACCCGCTGCATCCGCTTCGATTTCATTCATAATCTTCATGGCTTCGATGATGCAAATGGTCTGCCCGACCGACACGACGTCGCCCTCCTCCACAAATGGCGGCGAATCCGGATTGGGCGCACGATAAAACATGCCTACCATCGGCGAACTTATGCTGTGCAACCCTGCTGTCTCGTCCGCCTCGCGGGCAGCAGAGCTTTCGCCGGCATCGGCGGGTTGCGAAGCAGCGGGTGCCTGGGCAACCGGCTGGACCGCGGCTGTACTGATTCCCGCAGCGACACGTATTTTTCGAAGCCCCAGCACGCCACGCTCGATTTCAATCTCCCGGACCTGGTCTTCTCCAACCAGTTCGATCAGCTGCTTCAGGGTGTCCATCGACGCTTTCGAGAGTTTCACGCGCGCTCCTTCAAAAAAACGACGGCAGGCAACGAACGTCCGTTTTCAGAAACGTGCTGCCACACGGCAATCCGTTTCCGGTTCAGTACACCATGCATCAGGGCGCGCCGGCCGCGATGCGCCGATACCGGGTTCCGACGTTTCAGGTTCAAACTCGCTCGACGTACGTCTCTGTTCGGGTATCGATTTTCAATACGTCGCCCCTCTCCACAAACAGGGGCACCTGGACCGAAGCTCCTGTTTCCAGCACGGCCGGTTTGCTTCCACCGCTGGCGGTATCTCCCCGCAGCCCGGGGTCCGTTTCCGTTACTTCAAGCTCGACAAAAATCGGCAGTGCGACGCTCACGGCGTTCTGCTCGGCGACCAGAACTTCGAGAATCTCGTTCTCTTTCAGATACTTGACCGCGTTTCCCATCACCTCGGGAGACAGTTCATACTGATCGTAGGTCTCGCTATCCATAAAACAGTAGAGATCTCCGGACTGGTAGAGGAACTGCATCTTTCGCCGTTCCAGTCGAACATCGTCCACCTTGTCTCCTGAACGGAACGTCCTGTCTATCATTGCGCCCGTTTTCACACGCTTGAGCCGTGTTCGCACGACGGCTGCGCCCTTGCCTGGTTTGAAATGTTCGAATTCGACCATATAATAGAGATCGCCGTCCAGACGCAAGACCATGCCATTTCTGAATTCAGAGGTTGAAACCATCGTTCGGAATTATCCTCCCGCCCGCGTTCCTTCCAATTTCTGAAGTTCCTTCAGCCGCTTCTTTATCGTCTTATCGTCCGGCTCACGCTCACGAACCTGCTTCAGAACAGCCACCGCTTCTTCAATCAAACCCTGGGCCACGTACAGTTCAGCAAGAGTCGGGGTTGCGATCGGTGCGATTCCGTTGCCGGCTTCGGATATCGCGGCCCGGTCTCCGGCAGAGCCACGCTGGCCCGGAAGGTCCTGCGACAGATGGGGAAAATCCTCACGTTGGCCCGAAACCCGGTCTGCTTTGCCGCTGTCTTCGGACGCCTCGCTCGCGGGCCCCATACCGGATCCGGAGGCCGGTTCGTCTCCCGGCCGCCCGCCGGCGTCCATCTCGGCAATCAGCAGCCGACTCATCGGATCGACCGCGAGGGCGCACCTGAAATACTGCAGTGCGCGTTCCTCGAAGCCCAGTCTTCTTTCGACCAGGCCGAGCAGCCAGCAGGCTGCAGGATTGTCCTGATCCAGCGCGAGCGTGTCGTGAAATTCCCGGCGGGCCTCATCAAAACGTCCCGCCGCCATGTGACACCTGCCCATAACGAGATGGCCGGTAGGGTAAAACGGGCGGTATCTGAGGCCCTCCCGGCAGATCTCCGTTGCACGTTCCGTGTTGCCCGATCGCAGCATCCCGTCGGCGAGGCGGGCAAACAGAATCGACGCGGGATTCTTGCTGCATATTCGTTCAAGCTGTGCAATAGATGTGGCCGTCATCGTGTCACTACCCCGTCTGAACCGGAGGGAATTATAGGAAAAAGCCCGATGCTTGTCAAGGCCGCGACAATGCGACCGTCCCTCGACTTCCGCGCCGTGCAAGCCGGCACGTATCAAACCGGCGGCACGTGGGCCCGAGAAGACTGAACGATGCTGCAATTCTATTCCTCCCGGCGCCAGGCCGCCGGGCCGGTTTTGTCCTTGAATTGGCTTGTGTGAATTTGGGCGATGTGCTATATTCAAAGCCGTTTAAGGCGCTTTTTCGTACCTGCTCTGTCCGCTCCGGGAGGCGGCTATGGAACTCATCAAGCTGTTTGTTTCATTCACGAAAGTCGGTATTTTTGCGTACGGGGGCGGACCGTCGATGATTCCGCTGGTCCAGGAGGAAGTCGTCGACGTGCACGGCTGGATGACCATCGAAGAGTTCACCGACGCGCTCGCGATGGGCTACGCGCTTCCAGGCCCGATCGCGACGAAAATGGCCGCGTACATCGGTTACCAGGTCGCACAGACACCAGGCCTGATCGTCGCGCTTTTCGGTACGGTCTTTCCCTCCCTCATCCTGATGATGATTCTGGGGCTGTTCTTCATGGCCTATAAGGGCGCGCCCGCAGTCCAGGCCATGCTCAAGGCCGTCCGGCCGGCGGTCGTCGGCCTCCTTCTCGTCGTGGTCTGGCAGATGGCGCCCAAGTCCGTAAATTCATGGCACACAGGCCTGATCGCCATAGCGGCTTTTGTCGCAATCCATTTCCTGAACCTGCATCCGGCGGTCGCGATTGTCAGCACCGCGGTTCTGGGCCTGGCTGTATACCGGTAATAATAGGACACCCGTACCGCCTTCGAAGGAGCTCGTCGTCGAATGAAGGACTACTCGAGTATTGAACACAAAGCGCTGAAAAACAAATGTTTATCCAATCAGGAGATGCTGGCGGTGCTCGATACGCCAAACGAAGACCTGCTCCTCCTGATCCACGCGGCCTACCGCGTTCGCCACCGGTATTTCGGAAACGGTGTCCGGCTTCATGTGCTGCAGAACGCCAAGAGCGGACTGTGTCCGGAAGATTGCGCCTACTGTTCCCAATCTGCGGTATCCACGGCGGACATCAGCAAATATCCGCTGTTGCCGCGAGAACAGATCCTTGACGGCGCCAGAAGGGCCAAGGCGGGCAGGGCATTGCGCTATTGCATCGTCACCAGCGGAAGAGGCCCGACCAACAGGGAAGTTGAAACCATTGCAGATATCGTGCGCGAAGTCAAACAAACCGTCGACATCGACATCTGCTGCTGTATGGGGCTGCTGGATGAAGCGCAGGCCAGAACGTTGAAAGCCGCCGGTGTGGACCGGATCAATCACAACCTCAACACCAGCGCCGAACACCACGGCAATATCGTGACCACCCACACCTACTCGGACCGTTTGAATACCCTTAAGGCCGTCAGGGCCGCCGGCCTCGAGACCTGCTGCGGCGGAATCATCGGGATGGGAGAGTCCAGGCAGGACATCGTAGACCTGGCCGTGGCCTTACGGGAACTCGACATCGATTCGATCCCCGTCAATTTTCTACATCCTATCGAAGGCACCCCACTGGCCGGGCGGAAACCGACGTCGCCGCAGGATGGCCTGAAGGCCCTGTGCCTGTTCCGTTTTGTCAATCCGAACAAGGAAATCCGCATCGCAGGCGGGCGCGAACTCACGCTCCGCTCCCTCCAGGCCCTTGCTCTGTACCCCGCGAACTCCGTCTTTATGGAAGGTTATCTGACGACGGGAGGACAATCCACGTCGGAGACCCATCGTCTCATCGAGGATATGGGATTCGAAGTCGAAGAAAAGTGGCAATCTGAAGACGGATCGGACGCGCCCTTATCAGCCCATGTGGACCTACGATAAACACTACGACGTCATCGTTGTCGGCGCGGGACACGCCGGGGCCGAGGCCGCGCTGGCAGGCGCGCGCATGGGGTGCAGCACGCTGCTTCTGACGATGAATCTGGATACGGTCGCCCAGATGTCCTGCAATCCGGCGGTTGGAGGTATCGCGAAGGGCCACATGGTGCGCGAGATCGATGCTTTGGGCGGTGAAATGGCGCAGAACATCGACGCAACGGGTCTGCAATTCCGTCTGCTGAACCGGAGCAAGGGGCCGGCGGTGCAGGCACCCCGCGCGCAGGCCG
Source organism: Candidatus Latescibacterota bacterium (assembly GCA_965203805.1). GTDB lineage: Bacteria > Latescibacterota > UBA2968 > UBA2968 > JAAXHE01. The sequence goes on from OZ241917.1 coordinate 1,800,011, forward strand.
ACAAGAAAGCGTATCAGTACCGCATGAAATACGTCGTGGAAAGTCAGCCGAACCTGGACCTCAAGCAGGGCCTCATCGAAGACCTGCTGGTCGACGACGGGCGCATAAGGGGCATCCTCACCAGGTCCCGCACGATATTCCTGGGGCGGACGGTCATACTCACCACAGGCACGTTTCTGCGGGGACTGATCCACGTCGGAGACCGGTCGCACAGCGCGGGACGCGCCGGGGAGCAATCCGCGGAACGGGCATCGGGCGGCCTACGGCGCCTGGGATTCGAGCTGGGCAGATTGAAGACAGGGACGCCGCCCAGGATCAATTCCCGCAGCGTCGATTACAGCGCTATGGACATCCAGCCCGGAGACGAGCATCCGTGCCCCTTCTCCTACCGGACCAGGGCGATCACGCAGGAACAGCTCAATTGCCACATAACCTGCACCACGCCGGCTACGCACGAGATCATCCGCCGGAACCTGGATCGCTCGGCAATGTACAGCGGACGTATTCAGTCCGTGGGGCCGCGGTACTGTCCTTCGATCGAAGACAAAGTCGTCAGATTCGCCGACAGGCGGAAACACCAGCTCTTTGTGGAGCCGGAAGGTTACGACACTCTGGAAGTCTACCTCAACGGGCTGTCGATGAGCCTGCCCGAAGACGTTCAGGTCGAGGTTGTCCGCAGCGTTCCCGGCCTGGAAAAAGCGGAAATCATGCGGCCGGGCTATGCCGTCGAATACGACTATGTCCCGCCTACGCAGATCCTTCCCACCCTGGAAACCAAACCGGTCCGGGGTCTGTATTTCGCGGGGCAGATCAACGGCACCACGGGCTACGAGGAAGCGGCCGGACAGGGTCTGATGGCGGGCGTCAATGCCGCATTGCGCGTCCGGAACGAAGACGCGCTCGTTCTGGACCGGGCCCAGGCCTATATAGGCGTACTGATCGACGATCTCACGACCAAAGGTACCGATGAGCCGTACCGGATGTTCACGTCACTCGCGGAATACCGACTGCTGCTGAGGCACGACAACGCCGACCTTCGTCTGACCGAAATCGGCCGCAAGATCGGGCTGGTTTCCGACAGTGCGTACAACTCCTTCAGGCATCGCGCAGGAGCGATCGCCGCCGAACAGCGCCGCCTGAAAAGTGTAAGCGTCAAGCCATCGAGCCGGGTTCAGCAGTACCTTCGGGAAGCGGGTACAACCCCTCTCGCTCAGGCCGCGCCGCTGGTCGACCTGTTGCGCCGACCCCAGATCGACTATCGGTTTGTGCAAGAAGTGGCGCCTCCTCCCGCGCCGCTGCCTCCCGACGTATGCCAATCCGTTGAGGTGGAACTCAAGTACGAAGGTTACATCAGACGCCAGGAGACGCAGGTGGCCAGGTTTCAGGATCTGGAGGCAAGGCGTCTTCCCGAAAACATCAACTATCTGGACCTTCCCGCCATCTCCCGTGAGGCCGCGGAAAAACTCTCGCGGGTGCGCCCCCGCTCCCTGGGTCAGGCGTCCCGGATTCCGGGCGTCTCACCCGCGGACATATCCGCCCTGCTGGTCATCCTGAGAGCCCGTGCCCGAGGCGCGGCATGACTGTCGGCGCGACGCAGGTACAGGCCATTCTCTCGCTGCTGGCCGACCGTGACGCCGAGATCGTTGACATCGTCCGGAACAAACTGTTCACGATGGGCGAGCCGGTTGTTCGAATGATTCTGGATGCGGCGCCGAAAGGGTCGCCTGCACAACGGGAAGCGGGCAGGATTCTGTTGTGCCTTAAGGATCCTCCACTGGAAGCACAAATCCGGAATCTGCAGGAGAACCCAGCCGGCGACATCGACCTGGAAACGGCGTCTTTTACCCTGGCCAGGCTCGCATATCCCGCCCTCGACATCCAGCATTACCGAAGTCGGCTCAACAAGATGGCGGACGACCTGGCGCTATCGGTCGCCCCCGACGACCATCCGCTCCGGGTCATTCAGACCCTGAACCAATATATCTTCGAGTCACAGGGATTCCGAGGCCGGAAAAATGAACCCGTCGGTCCCGACGCCAGTTACATGAACCGGGTTCTGGATCGTAAGACGGGCCTTCCCATCTCAATATCGGCGCTGTACATTTTCCTGGCCCGCCGGCTTGATCTTCCAATCTTCGGTGTCGGAATGCCCATACACTTTATCGCAAAGTACAAGTCGACCGACGGCACCGAGTACCTGTTCGATCCCTGCAACAAGGGGCAGCTCTTGACGGCGAATGAATGCGCGGAATTCCTCTGGCGTTTCGACGTGGCATTCGAGCCAGCCATGCTGCGCCCGTCATCCGACCGGCTGATTCTCACGCGCATGATGCTCAACCTGTGCGCTGCCTACAGAAATCAAAACGATACGCGAAAGATCGACGCGCTCCAGCGTCTGGTCCGGATCGTCCTCAAGCATTCTCCGTTACAGGAATAACCGATTCCTTCAATTCCGAATTACCCGGCCGGACGTTCCCTAATTGAGGGGAACCCGCGTCCGTCGCAGTGCCCGACTCATGCCCGAGAATACCAAAATTGTCGCGAAGAACCGCAAAGCCGGACGAGACTACTTTTTCGTTGACGGCTACGAAGCCGGTATCGAGCTCAAAGGTACGGAGGTGAAGTCGCTGCGCCTCGGCAACGCAAATATGGCCGACAGCTATGCTCGCGTGGAAAACGGGGAGGTCTACCTGCACAACCTTCACATCGGCGAATACACCCAGGCCAACCGCTTGAATCACGATCCTGTCCGCAAACGCCGTCTGTTGCTCCACAGATACGAAATCGACCGGCTAAGGGTCCGTACCGAAGAAAAGGGGCTGACACTGGTCGCCGTGAGGCTTTACTTCAAACGCGGCAGAGTCAAGGTCGAACTTGCCCTCGCCAGGGGCAAACGCGAATACGACCGGCGCCGGGAGATTGCCAAACGCGACGCACAACGTGAGATGCGGCGAGAACTCAAGGCACGCGCAACGCGGTCTTGAATCAAGACCTTATTAACGAAAACTCACCCGGAACTGATCCATCGATGCGAATCGAGCTTCCCCGCAGCGACCCGGGATACTTCTATGATCCCAGGGTCACGGCCGGTCTTCACGGAGAAATCAGACTCTCTCCCAGGGTCGAGAGGCATTGCCGGTGCGGCGGCAAGCCCCCGTATCAGACATTTCAGCGGCCGGACGCCAGGCCGGCCTGGTGTCCCTGCCGGCGGTACCGGATGAAAACACACGATATCAACCGGCTGATCGGAAACTCCGGCATTCCCGGGCCGTTTCGATATAAATTCCTGGACGATTTTTACGAGAGTTACGATGGAAAACCGATTGGCGGTGCGAAGCAACTCAAACGTCAGTTACGCAGCCTGATCGAAAAAGCCCGCGATTCGAACGCATCTCCGGATAAGGACGCACAGGCCGTAGCCGTCCAACCGATGAGGGGGTACTTTCTCACAGGCAAACCGGGTGTCGGAAAGACCTACTTCTCATATGTCGCGCTCAACGAGCTCATCTTTCACTCGGGGCGCCCGGGGAGATTCATCAGCCTGTCTAAAGCATTTTTCCAGACGCTGCGATTCGCGTTTGACGAAAACAGTCCAATGCATGGCAAGTCCGAGACTTTTCTGCGTACCCTCGGCAACGTTCCATTCCTGGTCATCGACGACTTTGGCGTTCAGCGGAATACGGAGTGGGAGCTGGAAATGCTCTACAATCTGGTGGATACACGATATGCCAACCGGCGATTCACGATTGTAACCACCAACCAGGACATCGAGAATGTGAAAGACCTGGCTGAAGGCAGGCTCTATTCGAGATTTATCGAAATGTGTTACGTCATCCGGATCAAGGCGTCGGACTTCCGGGAACACGCCCGAAAGGAATACGAAATATGAGATCGGGTCCGGGTGTGGTCGGGTCGTCAGACCACAGAACCGTTCCGCAGGATTCAACGTCAAAAACAGGAATGTGATGTCGCACGTGGTGGTCGCTACGAAAAACCCCGGCAAGTTCAGAGAGATCCGGGAAATACTGGGTTCGGAAATCCGGCTTCTTTCTCTGGCCGACTTCCCTGACGTCGGGGATATTGTGGAGGACGGCAGGACTTTCGAGGCCAACGCCATCAAGAAAGCACTTTCAGTCGCCCTGCATACAGGCCGCGTCTCTCTCGCCGACGATTCGGGCCTGGAGGTGGATGCGCTCGATGGGGCTCCGGGTGTTTACTCCGCGCGATTCGCGGGTGAAGAAGCCACCGACAGGCAGAACAACGAAAAGCTCCTCAGGCTTCTCGAAGACACCCCGGACGCGGAACGTACCGCCCGTTTCCGTTGCGTAATCGCCGTCGGTGCGCCGGACGGCGCCGTCCGGACGGCCGAGGGCGCGGCCGAAGGGAGGATTCTCCGAAGCTCGCGGGGAACAGGCGGATTCGGATACGATCCCCTGTTCCTGGCTTCCTCCGTCGGACGGACGTTTGCCGAATTGCCGCCGGAAGAAAAAAACAGGCTCAGTCATCGGGGAAGCGCATTGAAGTCGGCGATTCCTCTCTTGCGGAAGGTCCTCTGAATCGGAAGGAACCGAGGCCGGGCAGCGCGGCGCCCGTCCCGCCGCTTAACAGTCCGTTTCAGATTCGGAGTCGTCGACGTTGGAGCGACGTTGATACCGCCGCACCCGCCGAGCGAAAATCCAGACCAGTCCCGCCACCGCCAGGTATTTCAACACCTCCCAAACCCACCCCTCCCATCCAAGAATCACCGGCCAAAGCGCAAATATCGACAGCAGGATGAACAAGTCCTCCAGCGCCACCCAGATGCGGCGTTCGTTGCCGTTCGACAAAAGTCTATCCTCCCGCGTCGGTTTCCTGTTGCAGATAGGAGTACACCTGATAATTGCGATACACCAGCTTTACGTAATTGCGTGTCTCCCGGTACGGAATGCTCTCAACGAACTCATCCACGTCGTGCTCCGGGAACCGGGCCGACCATTTCCGCGCCACTTTCAATCCGGCGTTATATGCCGATAGGGCCAGGCCCAACTGTCTGTCTTTACTGCGCCTGAAAGACCGGAAGTGATCGGCCAGATGTCTGGCGCCCAGCCGAATGGACGTGTGGGGATCCCACAGATCGTCCGTAGTGAAACCTTTGAGACGCAGCTTGCGCGCCACCCGGCGTCCCGTGGCCGGCATGACCTGCATCAACCCGCGGGCGCCCGCCCGCGACAATGCCATTTCATCAAACGCGCTTTCCTGTCGCATAATTGCAATGACCAGATTCGGGTCCAGCCCGAGATCCTGAGCCGCCCGGGTGATCTCGCCCCAGTAGTAGGTCGGATACATTCTGCGAAATGACGTCAAAGATATCGGCACCCCCTGTTCGCGTTCCAGATTAAGGATCCGGCCGGATACCCGAAACGCCTGGTTCATCGCACCGATGCGTTCATATCGCCGCTGCAATTCACTCAGGGCGAAAATCTCCCGTCTGTGCGCCCATCCCGCGTGTCTGTACTCCTGTTCTGCTTCATCGTAGAGGCCCAGGTCGGCCAACCTGTCTCCCTTGAGCAGGTACGGTGACGGTTCGTAGGTTTGCTGCAACCCGTCGTCCCCCGGCGACGCCGGCGCCCGAGGGTGTGCTCTATCTTTCAGAGCCAGCAACGCCCGCGCACGAGATCCGTAGTACGAGGTTGGGAAGCCGGCTGCGGCCCGCCGGATCCAGTCCGCGCCCAACGCTTTCCGTCCTGCCCGTTGATAGGACTTGCCGGCCCAGTAATAGGCCTGGTCCCGCATGTAATGTTCCGTTGTCTGCTCCGCCAGCTTCAGAAAGACGCGGGCTGCATTCTTGAATCGTCCCAGACCGTAGAGTGCATAGCCCGCGCGCCATCTGGCGCGATCTGCAAGATGGCTGCGAGGATACCTGCCGGCCAGATTCAGAAATACTTCACGCGCCTTTGTTCGCCTGCCCCTCCGCTCATAAGCCATTGCGGCCTGCCAGAGCGCCTCGGCAGCCCCGGGCGTTTCGGGATACCGGCGTGCGAACGACTGAAACCGGCCGGCCGCTTTCAAATCGAGCCCGAGCTTCACGTAACAGCGCCCGAGATGAAACAGCGCCTTCGGCGTCCGGTATCGGCGATGCGCTATCTGAAATGCCTGCTCCGCTGTCCGGTAATCCTTTTGTTTATATAGGGTCAGCCCCAGTTCCAGCTGCGCGCGACCCTGCCATGCGGCATCACGCGACTTCCTGACGATCTGCCGAAGCATCCGGACGGCCTCGCGAAACCGTGCGTGGCGTGAAGATGCGACAGCCGCGTAATATTGTTCCTGTACCGATCGCAATTGCCCGATCCCATCCAGCGCGTCAGCCGCCTCGCGCGACCCGGGGTGATCCCGCACGAGGCGCAGCCGGATTCGCCTGGCATCCGCCGAATCTCCCGCGGCCTCCAACGCGCCCGCAAGACCCGCGAGCGCCCTCACCGCGTGACGGCTCGCGTCCGGCAGTCGCCGGTACATCCCGGCCGCTTCCGGCGCCTGTCGCGCCTGCAAATAGAGTTCAGCCGCCTGGATGGCCGCGTCTTCAAACAGCGGACCCGACGGCCGCCTTTCTACGGCCCGCGCGAGATACACCCGTGCGCTGTCGGGCCGCCCGATCCCCCGGTGGCATTCGGCCTGCCAGAAATCCAAATAATCGAGTATCCCCTCAGACGCGTTCTTTGCAGCGCGGAATCCGGCAAGCGCATCATCAAATCGTCCAAGCTCCTTCAAACACAGGGCACGCTGAAGTCCCGCCCTGCGAATCGCCCAATCGTCCATTCCGGCCTGATCCATCCGGGACAGCACATGCAGCGCGTTCCGGAACGCTCCACGTGAGATCAGGGTCTCGGCAAGCGCCAGCCGGTCCAGGCGTTCCCCTCTTGCCAGACGCCCGGGAACCGCCAGGACAGCCGACACCACAAGCGCCATGGTCATTCCGGCAAGGCATACTTCGCTCAGCTTGAACCGGACCAGGGCATTCTTGTACTTGGAATTCATGGCGGGTGGACAACGGATGCCATCTCAGGCGCGTACGTGGCAATCGTCGAACCGGGTGCTTTAACGCCCGTGTTTCCTGATGACGTCGTTATTGGAATAAACTGCGGAAATCCTCAATGACGGCCAGAATGCCGAAGTACGTGAACACGAGGCCGCAAAGGATGTTCAGCGTGACGAGAAACGAACCCATTCTGAGCGGTCGGGGAAGGTATTTGCGGTCGACCCATACCATCGCGAAGCACCATGGTCCGGCCAACAGCACTCCTGTAATGTGGAGCGGAATCGTCATCATCGAAATCGGGTTCCAACCCACGCCACGGGGATCCTGTGACGCCGTCCACCAGGCGTAGACCACGAGTCCGATCGCCGCAACGCCGGAGTAGAGGAGCGTCCACAGGCGCATCCTGTCCAGGGGGAGACTCCGCCATTTCACGGACACGGAACGGACACATTCGTGCGCCGTACGCACGTAGAGTTCGAACGCACCGTAGACCGTGCCGAAGATTGCGAAGAATACACCGGCCTTGTAGAGCGCCGACAGGAGGATCTGCGCCGTTTTTCCGGGATGCAGCTGTGTGAGAAAGACGACCTGGTAATTGTAGAGGTCCATTCCCGACGGGACGATCCGGTTGGGTTGCAACAGCGTTGCCCCGAGTATGAGAAACGTCGCGGTGAACACGAGCACGCTGCCGAACGACACCGTACAGTCGATAAGGGGCGCCTTCAGCCACCTCAGGCCAAGCCGGACATTCGCTTCATCTTCCGCAAGGGCCGGTCTCCGGCTTCCGCCCGTCACCCGGCCGATCAGCCCCCAGGCCTTCTCTCTCATCATGCCCACGTACCCCACGTAGTCCTGAACGCCGCCACCCATAACGCCCATATACGCCACCATCTCCACGATCAGCGTTCGATCGGCGAACGCCGGGTTCGCCTTGACCCACTGCGGGTAGTCCGGCAACGCCGGCGTTACCGCGCCGGCGAATACCGACGGCCAGTCCGGATTCACGGCAAACGTCGCAATGATCATCAACAGCAGCATCGCCCCGACGAGCATCAGCTGTATACGCTCCAGAAACCCGTAGCTCTGTATCAGGGTCAGCGCGGCCAGCAGAAGGATGAACAGAATTGCAATGGCATGCGGGTACAGCCCGGGATTTCCGAACAGCACCCAGGAGGTGATCGTACCCAGCATGATAGGCAGGCTCGAAAGGTAGAACGGAAATGCCACGATGACCACGCCCCCGATCAGGCCCGGAAACAGCCCGCGCGGACCGGGCAGAGCCGCCCACCGTTCCATCGGATGTTCGCCCGTCAGCGTCATGTAACGCGCTGCGGTATAGACCTGCACCCCCTTCGTGAGGCAGAAGAGGCTGAAGGCCCAGAACATCGCATATCCGAAGATCGCCCCGCTGCGCGAAGCCCACACCGTTTCTCCGCTGCCTATGGTCACCGACGCGATGACGGCGCCGGGTCCGAAGAATTTCAGGAAATCCGTCACCCGCCGCGAGCGCAGTTCAGCCGCCAATTCAGGAAAACGCTGTTCCTGTACCTCAGGGTTCACGAAAGCCCTCCCACGGTCCGGCGGATCCATCGGACGCGGCGGAAGAAGATCACCTGACCGCGAACGGATTTCCCGGCGATCCGGTGGCGCCCTTCAGCCGAAGCGGTGCAAAAACGAACGCGAATTCGTAAACCCCGTCTGCCGCCAGCCCGTCGAGGTCGAGATTCTCCAGGATATAGACACCGCTGCGCTGGATCAGCAATTCATGGACTCTGAACGCTCCGAACGTGTCTTCCCCGGGCACGGCCTCGACCGCCCACGTATCCGCGCCGACCATGACGATCTTCTTTTCAAGCAGCCACCGCGCGGCTTCCAGCCCGATTCCCGGCTGGCCCGAATTGTAGGTCTCATTGTCGACCATCCATAATTTCCCGTGGCCTGTACGGATCAGTACGACGTCCCCTTCCGTGACCGCCACGGCCTGCTTCTTCAGGGCCCCTTCGATGTCCGCCGCGGTAATCACATATCCCACTTCCAACCGCTCCACGCCCTTGTAGCCCACCACGTCCACCAGGACACCGCGTGTAAAGAACACCCCTACGTTCTCAACGCCCAGTTTCTCCAGTCCGTAAGCCGACCCGACCTCCGACCGCGTAAACCCATTGTAGAAGATATCCTGATTGCCCTTGCGCGTGCCGATGTGGCCCAACCCATCGAACTGGGTTCCCACCTGTCCGATCTCCCCGCTGAACATTTCGTCGTACCAGACCAGCTGGTTTTCTCCGACCGGCCCTCCCGTCGGCGATCCGGGAATGGTCAGACTGTAGTGCCGGTTCCCGAAAAGCGGAATGCCGGGCTCGTACACCCGGCCGAGCTGATAGGTCTTGCCGGCCCGGATCAAACCCGCCGCAGACAGGACCTTCTGCGGTGTCAGCCGGTTCATCGCGCCTCTCTGATCGCCTTCACCCCATTCCGAGGGCCACCATTTGTCTTCTTCCGCGCCTTGCTGCGCCATGGCCGGAGTCATCGCGATCAGGCAACCGACGAACAATACACACAGATATCGATTTTGCATACCCGCCTCCTTGAGGGCGTAACAGTCCGTTGAAAAAATCGCTCTGCAGGCGAGGCCGAGGCATTGTGGCCGAAGACCAGGCGCGCGACCGACACGAATCCCTTGATTCGGGAAGGGAGCGCAACGCCGTACTTCGGTCACAAGGGCCGGACGCAGACCGGATGGACTTTATCAACGGGCTGGCAGGGTTGACACGGTATCGGCGCACACCGGGATTATGATAATACCCCCAATGTCCAAAGGCAAGGACGGAATGCGAATATTGAGCCGACAGACAGAACCCTGTTGCGCCCGGAACATGCGCATGCTATCTTGGACGCTGTCCTCGACACCGCCTCCGAGGCACAGCGCCCACCCCGCCATCTTCGTTTCTCAAGGTGTGCCAATGAAGACCGAAATTCTCGGCCGAACCGGCCTGGAGATCCCGATTGTGGGTCTCGGTACCGGCTTTATTGGCATCGCGGATCCCAACCGCGCGGCAGTGGAATACGATTTCATGGATGCTTGGACCGCTGACGGCCCGAAACCTTCCGGCGACGTCGCCGGTCGGTCCAGCCATATGGACGTCGAACTGGGAATCGCAACGGTGCACGCGGCGATCGAAGCCGGCTCCACGCTGATCGATACCGCCCCGCTGTACGGTTCCGGCAACAGCGAGTCCATCATCGGCGAGGCCCTCGATCAGCGACCCGACCTGGCGAAGCGGTGCACCGTCACCACAAAGGTGGGTCAGACGGCCGAAGGGCGGGACTATTCCTACGACGCCGTCATGCGGCAGGTAGAGGAGAGCCGGCGCCGGCTCGGAATCGACGGTTTCGATGTTCTCTACATCCACGATGCCATGGAAATTCCCGTTGAGGAGGTCATGGGCAGGAGCCGTGCCCTTGGCGCCCTGCGAAGGCTTCAGGATACGGGCGTCACGCGCTTTGTCGGCACCGCCGCCAACGACCCCTGCACCAACGCCTGGTACATCGAGACGGGGGAATTCGATGCCGCAGTCGTTCCCGATGCGCTGAGCCTGATCAATCAGCTTGCCGGCGAGCGCATCCTGCCTGCGGCGGTCAGACACAACGTGGGTCTCGTGGTTGCCACGCCGGTTGAACGGGGACTGCTCGCCACCGGTCCCGTGAAGGGCGTCAATTACCTGGCCCGGAATTTCAGCCGGTCCTGCGTGGATCACGTCTCCAAAATCCAGACCCTTTGCGACGGACACGGGGTACCCATGGTTGCGGCAGCCCTTCAGTGGTGCACGCGCCATCCCCAGGTGGCCGCCACCATACCCGGCGCCCGTGTCCCGGCCGAGGCCCGTGCGAACGCCGATGCCGGAGCCGCTGAAATACCCGAAGCATTCTGGATGGAACTCGCCCCGCTCGTCCGCCACTTCGAAGTGGTCGTAGACCGCTAGTTTACAGACAACCGAAAAAGCCGCGGATGTTCAGTATATGGCCTTAAAGCTGACCCTTCTGGGCACCGGGACCCCCACCCCCCTCGACCACCGCGCGGGCTCCGGATACCTCGTCAGGTTCGACGAGGAAGTCCTGCTGTTCGACTGCGGTCCGGGTGTCGCCCGGCGCCTCCTCGAAGCGGCCGTCCCGCCCGAGTCGCTGACGCGTCTCTTTCTGACCCATCTCCACTACGACCACTGTGTGGACTACGCGTGTATCGTACTCACCCGCTGGGACCAGGGCGCGGGCAAGATCCCCGACCTCGACGTGTACGGTCCTGCGCCGTTGATTCGCATGACGGAGAGACTCTTCGGGACAGACGGCGCCTTCGGGCCGGACCTCGATGCAAGAACAAGACACCCCGGCAGCGAGTTCGTTTACGAACGGAGGGGCGGAATTCTGCCCCGGAAACGGCCCCGCCCCGTCGTCACCGAAGTGGCGCACGGCTCGTGCATTCATGTTGGAAACTGGCGAGTCGAAACCGCCGAAGTCATCCATGTTCAACCGCAGCTCACGTGCCTGGCCTACCGACTGAACACCCCCTGTGGGTCCGTCGTCTTCGGCGGCGACACCGCGCCGACCCCCCGGCTTACGGAACTGGCAAGAGGCGCGGACGTACTCATACACATGTGCCACCTGATGAACGATGTCGAACGGGACCCGCGCATTACAGGCTGCTGCTCCGGCCACCTCGATGCCGCCCGGACCGCGTCGGAAGCGGGTGTCGGCACGGTGATTCTGACCCATGTGACGGAACAGCTGGAGCCACCCGGCGTCCGGGAGCGCCTCGTGGCGGAAGCCGCGCGCATTTTCAGCGGCCACATCGTCTTCGCGGAAGATCTCACGGAAGTGCCCGTCGGTCCCATCGATCCGGAACCCATCCGATAGGCGGCGCCGGACGCGACCGGGGCGCGTCGCGATTGTCCGTTATCAGACTTCCGATCCACACTCCAGGAGCTTCAAATTGAGAGCCATCATCCTGGCCGCCGGAAAAGGCGAACGATTCTACCCTTTCAACCACTACCGGCCCAAACCCATGTTTCCCATCTGCAACCGGCCGCTGCTCGAGTGGACCGTTGAACGCATCGTGGACGCGGGCATCACGGAAGTGGGCATCGTCGTCGGCCACCGACAAGGTCGGATACGCAACCATTTTTCGGACGGCGGCCGATTCAGATGCGTAATTACGTACATCGAACAGTCTGAGCAACTCGGTACGGCCAACGCCGTTTGCGCAGCGGCAGAGTATATCGGCAACAGCGACTTTCTGGTTGTCTACGGCGACCTCTTCTTCGAGCCGACGGTTCTTTCGCAACTCCTGGATGCCTTCTCCGAACGCTCGGTCGCCGCGGTACACCAGAGCGATCAGCTCAGCCGGCGCACTCGAGTGGAAACCGATGGCCGCGAGAACATCGTCGGCTACACCTGGAAGCCCCGGTCGGCCGCCGGCACGGCGCTGTCAGGCCTGTTCGCGTTCAGGAACGACGCGCTTCAGGACATTGCGAATACATCGGACTTTGTAACCAGCGTGCAAAACGGCGTAACGCCGCCGGAGGGCCACGAAATCGCCGATGCCCTGCCAGTTATGCACCGGGAAGGCCGATCCGCCGCCGCCGTTCGAACCGGCGGCGCCTGCTTCGATATGGACATGCCCTGGGAGCCCCTCGCGGTCTGTCGACTGGCCGTGCGGGAAATGGCGCGGAAACTGCCGGACACCCGGATCGCCGAGACGGCGCGGGTGGATCCGAACGCGCACATCGACGGCCCGGTATCTGTGGACGAAGGCGCAACCATCTCATCCGGGGCCCAAATCAGCGGGCCCGTCTGGATCGGCAGAAACGCGCACGTCTTCGAGGGCTCCCGGATTGCATCGGGTACGGTCATTGGCGACGACTGCCGGATCGGACCGTTCGCGAAGGTCTCCGGTTTTGTGGACCGCAACAACCACATCACGTATCTCGGTGAGTTCAGCGGCGTCATCCTGGCGGGCGGGCGGATCACCCACCAGATGCAGATTGCCGGCATCTACGGCGAAGGCGCAGAGTTCGGCGCCGGCACCCAGGTGGGAACGCTCAGATTCGACGATGGGCCCACGCAGGTGGAAGTGAAGGGCATCCGCCGGCCGGCCCCCGGTTTCTCCGGCGCGCTCTTCGGCGATTACGCACGCACGGGCGTGGGGACCATCCTCATGCCGGGCCGCATCGTCGGCCCGGGCGCTATGGTCGGTCCCGGCGTGGTTCTGATGAAAAACGTGCCGGCCCACAAGGCCGTGATCCTGAAACAGGAGCACGAGGAAGTCGACTGGGGGCCGGACATTTACGACCATTGATCAGGAGTGGCCATGCTGCGGGACCGAATCGAGGCCGAGATTCGACGGCGTGCCGATGGTTACAGACCCCAGACCCATCTGATTGCCGACTATTACAGGGTCCGCCGAAAAATCGCCTATCCCCTGCCGATTCGTGAGATATACCTGCCGGGACTGCCCATCCCCGGCATCCCGGCGTATCCGTGGTCCATCTGGATGGCCTGGCGCCTGGAAGAGCGGATCCTCAGCCTGGGGTGGGCGGGGTCGTGGTTCCGCGACGAAGAGGCGCGCCGGCTGGCCGTTGCCGACCTGGACGCCCTGTCCGATTGGCCGTGCTACCGCCAACTGCCGATGCCCGACCTGTGTTCCGGTCACGCGCTGCGCATTCTCTGGCTGGCCTACACACGGTGGGACTGGCTTCCCGGAAACCTGCTGGAAAAGATCGAACGGGCGTTTCACCGCCACATCGAAGACACGCTCCGGCTGTCCGATGCCAGGCACGGCGCCTTCAACAGCAAGGAAGACATCCTCGCACTCGACGACCCCCACACCGTGCTGCACAACATCCCGTTCATCGGCACGGTAGGCGTTGCACTGGCCGCAGACGGGATTTCCCATCCCGCCGCCGAAGCACTGAACCGGAGGCTGGAGGCGCTCCTGGGAGCGATCCTGGACCTGCGCAAGAACGGCCACTCGGAAGGGATCGGATACGACGGGTACATTCTGGATTTCGCCGCCGACTGGCTCGGGACACTCTCCGCGCCAGGAAGGATGGCCCTGATGGACCATCCGCGCTTCGACGACGTGTTGGATGAATCCATTGCGCTCGGGGCGCCCGGGAATATTGCAAACATCGCCAGGTTGAGCGACGCGGAACCCCGGGAGATGCCGTTCCACGTATCCTGTCACGCCAAGCACTACCGCTTCCGGCCCGCGCCCCGTACCGGATGGTACCTGAAACGCTGTCCACTGCGGTGGCTGCGCGCCGACGCGCTCGCAGCGCTGCACGAGGTTGCGGATGAACTGAAATGCGAGCCGCCCGGAGCCGGGGCCATCGATGCCCACTACGCGGTCGTGCTAAGGAGCGGATGGGAGGCGGACGACCTGGCGGTGGCCATGGCGGCGAGCAACTCGAAGATGAGTCATATCCAGAACGACAACGGAACCATCGTCATCGGCGCCTCGGGCCGCTGGCCGGTATCGGACCCCGGCTACCAGCAGTACATGAAGAAGAGAGAACGTGAATTCACACTGGGACGGACGGCGCACAATGCGCCCGTCGTCAATGGTGCGGCGCAGACCGGGAAGCCGGCAGACCGCAGGGTCGCGCTGCGGCAGTGTGACGGGAAAACGCTCATGGCCGAATTGGACCTGACCGCCGGTTATCCGGCCGCGCTGGCATTGAAACGGGTCGTTCGAACACTGTGGCTTTCGGAGAAGAACCTGGTCGTCCTCGCCGACCGCGTGCGAGGCGCCGCAGTCGAGTCGATCGCCTATCACTGGCACGGGCACCCGGACGCCGCCTGGTGGGTGGAGGGTGACATGGCCCGGCTCTACGCGCCCGACCTTACGCTCTGGATCGGCTCGCCCCAGGCCCGGATCACAGACCGAAACGTCGACCGTCTCCCCGGATCCAGGGGCCATCTCACGCTTGGCGTGAGCGCAGACCCGTCCGCGCCATACGTCTGGTGGGTTTTCGCGACAGGCGATACGCGGCCGTCCGTGTCACTGCACGGACAGGGACGTGAGATCCGAGTAAACGGCCGCAGCTTTCAGCTATGATGAACGTTCGCACCCGATACAGATCGAGAACCGCCGTTTCGCTGGAGGATGCAACCCGACGGACGCGTGAGATTTCAGGCCTGCCCCGGTTCCGTCGGCGATCCGAGAGAAGGAACTCTTGAATGTACGCTTCAAAGATTTGTGACGTACCTTTCCTGGCGCCTTCCAATTCAACCGGGGAGCTCAACTTCGATCCCAAACTCGGCCGCCGTGTGATTTACCAGTCCATGTTCTCCGCGGTCCCTGGCCGCCCTCCGGCGCTGGTACGCACCGACTTCGAGCGCCACGAATATGCGTCATTCGCCCAGCCCCAAGGCCGGGGGACGTGGAAGGTCCGTCTGCTTTCCGACAACAAGCTCTGGTTCGGCATGAACGGTCCGGGGCAACTCGCATGCTTCAACCCGGTGACCGAGTCCTGGGAAGACGTCCCGCCCCACCGTCCGTCCATGAAAAACTCCCATTTCACGGACGTGGTCGAAGGACCGGACGGACGGCTGTACATGCCCGGCTACCCCTCCGGCAATTGCGTGAGTTTCGACCCGGGTACCGGCGAATACAGGGAAATCGCCGTCGCGGAAAGCAACCATCAGCTCTTCGCCGCCTGTGTCACTGACGGCGGACACATCGGCATTCTGAACGGCCTCCAGCACGGCGTCTATTCCCTGGACCCCGGCACGAAGGAAGTCCGTTTAAAGTCGCCGCCCCACCTGACGGGGCGACCGGATGCCTACAGTAGCTTCCTGCGTTTCGGCGATCAGTTCCTCGTCACCGTCGGCCATCCTGAAGGCGGCATCGAAATCTGTCGGTTTTGCGCGCTCGACCTCAGCTTTCTCGGTTCCTTCGTTGTCAGAACAGCGGTAACCTCCGGACGAAACCTGATGGCCTCGCCGGAAGGCCGCCTATACATGAGCGTGGACGACGGTTACCTCTACGCCATCGACCTGGAAAGGGAGTGCGCAGAACTCGCCTGCCGCATCTCTCGTGTTCCCAGCCGCGGCAACTACTATCTCCTTGACGAGCATCGGATCCTTTTCGCCGGCCATTCCCAGTATTACGGCCTCAGTGACATTCGAACCGGCGAACTCGATCTCCACCGGACGGAGATCGAGAATCCCCCCATCGGCGTCTTTTCCATTCTGCCGACCTCAACCGGCGATATCTACTGCTCGGCCCATCTGGGCCTTTCCCTCTCGCGCGTAAACCCGACGTCTGAACGGGCGGAGGTATTGGGGTTGACGTACAACGGGTCGGGCGAAATCTACGGCAGCGCCGAAGCCGGCGGCAACATCTACAGCATCGCCTATACACACAACGTGCTTACCGTTTACGATCCGGATCGACCCTGGCGCCCCGGCCCCGCCGAGAGCGACAATCCGCGGAATCTCGGCCCGATGGGAGACGAACAGTACCGACCTGTCACCGGCATTCTCAAGGGGCCGCGAAACAGACTGTACATCGGATCCATGCCGGACTACGGGGCGCGGGGCGGCGCGCTCACCGTTGTGAATCCTTCCGACAACAGCCACAAGTCCTACCGCCACCTGGTTCCCGATCATTCCATTCTGGGCCTGGCCGCAGGCCAGGAGCACGTCTATCTCGGCACCAGCATTATCGCGGACGGATACATCCGGCCGTCCGAAGGCAACGCGTGTTTCCTGATTTTCGATCCCGGCAGCGAAACCGTTCTTTACAAGGAGGAAATCGAGGGGGCTCGCAGCCTCATTACCATGGGCTGTGTCTCGGACCGCGTCTTTTTCTGGACCGACGACCACGCGGGCGGCAATCGATTTTTTGCCTGCCGTCTTTCCGACCGCGCTTTCAGTGCCGTCAGCACTCCGTTCACCGGCGGCAGGCCCCACAACCGGCCGATGATTACGGGCCCGGACGGCGACCTCTTTTTCACCCACGGAAACCGGATCGTTCGCCTCGATCCCAAGACCGAATCGCTCGCCATCGCCCACACCACGGACACTGGCGATACGCCGATTCTCGCCGCCACCGGCAACGGGATCCTGTTCTCGCAACGGCACGAACTCTGGCTGCTGACGACATAACCGGTTTTATCGCCAAAGCAGGAACCCACTGTGAAATCCGGCACCGACTGGAAATCCCGCATACGTCCCGACCACCCCCGGATCTTCATCAACGGCGACACGCTGCCGGCGATCCGCGCGCGCGCCGCGGGCGGCTGCAACGACCACTACCTCAAGGTCAGGTCGTTCGCCGAGTCGACGCCTGAGATGGAATGGGCCGCGATCGACAGGCCGCCGCCCCTGCCCGACGGCACGGAAGTGCGCGATTGGGGCCATCGGATGATGTGCTCCGCCATCGTCCATCTCGTGGAACCTTCGGCCGACCGACTTACACGGCTCATTTCCGAACTGCGCGCGAGCGCGGAATACTACCACGCCTGTTACGCGGAGGACGAATCCGTCAACTGGTATGCCGCGAGCCGCGCCGCATGCCTGGTTACCCTGGACTGGATCTGGAATGAACTCGCCCCGGAGGACCGGCGCGAGACCGGCCTGCGTCTGCTGGACCACGTGGACGAAGCGCTTCACAAGCCCGGCATCCGTCGCCGCAACGGTTCCGACCACCGCAGCGGATTCTACGGCGCGCCCAGCCTGGCCTGGTTCGCGGGCCTCCTGCTTTACGGGGAAGGCATCGACGACGATCGGGCGGCCCGTTTTCTCGATCGGGGCCACGACGACCACATCAAGCTGCTGGATCACCGCGCCGCCGCGTGCGGCGACGACGGCGGCGAAGCCTCGCCCACGCTCGGATACGCGTTCGGCGAATACCCCCTGGCGCAATGGAACTTCATCCATACCCTCGAATCGTCGACCGGTGAAGACATTTCCGAAATCTGGCCGCACATCCGCATGTTTCCCAACTATGTCATCTGGAACTGGCTTCCCGGCGACCTCGAGTTCGGGTACGGCGACAATGCACACACCGATAACCGCATGCGGACAAACTGGATGTACACCCATATGTCCCACATCATGCACTTTTTCGGCGGGACCCATCCGGAGTGGGCCGGACTGGCGCGGTACATCCGGGACATGGCCGGCGGCGGATTCGCGGCGGACAAGTGGCCGATCTACCCGTTTCTGCTTGACGGTCTGGATATTGCGCCTCCGGCTCGAGGGCCGGGCATCCTTCCGCCCGCCCGTCATTTCGAGAACCTGGGTCATATTTTCATGCGTTCAGGTTCCAGTGACGACGACACGTATGCCCTGTTTTGCGGCGGGGGAAACCTTAGAAGCCACCGCCATTACGACGCCACCCACTTTACGATCTTCAAGAACGGATTCCTTGCGCTTGACAGCGGCACACGCCAGGGAAACACCGACAACCTGCAGAACTACTACGCGCAGACCGTCGCCCACAACTGCGTCCTTATCAAGATGCCCGGCGAGGCGCCATCGCCGTACTGGAACGGCGAGGTCTACGGGCAGGCCGGTGGACAGAACAATACAATCGGCTCGGTGATTACCGCTTTCGAAACCAACCCCGAATTCACATACGTCGCCGCCGACGCCACTGCGGTCTACAATGCCGAGAAATGCGCCCTCATGGTCCGGCAGTTCATCTTTCTGCCGCCCGACCATTTCGTCGTATTCGACCGGGTCACGTCCACCTGCGCCGGGTACGCCAAGACCTGGCTTCTGCACCATGCCAACGAACCCGTGGTCGACGGCGCCTCATGGCGGTCGGACCAGCATCAGGGACGCATTATTGCGCGGACACTATTACCGGAAGACGCCGTGCTGGAAAAGGTCGGCGGGCCGGGCAGGGAATTCCTCGCCGACGGCGTCAACTATGCGATCGACGAGGGCCCGTCGCGGCTCATCGTTGAGAACAAATATCCGATCGGCAGGATGCAGTACGACGAAATTCCCGAGCTTATGGGCCGCTGGCGGATGGAAGTCAGACCGGGCACGGCCCGCAAAGAAGACCTGTTCCTGCATCTCATACAGGTGGGAGATCGGAATCTGCAAAGGATGGACGAAGCGGATGTCAGCGTCTCCCGGACCGGCGTCGAACTCGACTTCATCGCGTGCGGCAGTCGCGTCGTGATCTCATTCGCGGCCTCCGGAAAGACTGCCGGCCATATCACGTGTGTGCGGAACGGGGAGCGGCTTGCAGACAAGGACCTTGCCGTGGTTGTACAGGCCCAGGCCGGTCTCGCCGCATAAGGGCAGGTTCTGGCGGGCAGATGAAGGGTTTCAAGTTTCTCACCTTTTGACGAAGAGAGGCCAGATGACCGAATTTCGGGGCATCTACCCCGCGCTGATCACACCGATGACGCATGAAGGCGAATTCAGCGAAGCGGCCTTCCGACGACTCATGGAATACAACATAAGTGCCGGGGCGCACGGCTTCTGGGTAGCGGGCGGGGCCGGCGAGAGCGTATTGCTGGAAGACGAGGAGAATTCACGCATTGCCGGAATCGCCGCCGACCAGGCGGCCGGCCGCGCGGGAATCATCATGCACGTGGGGGCGCCTACCACCGCGCGCGCCGCCAGGATGGCAGAAAACGCAGCAAAGGCCGGCGTTGACGCCATCTGCGCCGTACCTCCTTTCTTCTACCGGCCCGGGCCCGACGAGGTCGCAGAACACTACCGGGCGGTCGGCGCGGCCGTGGACCTTCCGCTCTTCATCTACAACATTCCCGGCGCGACCGGCGTCGAGATCACACTTGAACTGGCGGAAAGGATTCAGCAGCACGTGCCGCAACTCGCCGGACTGAAGCATTCTGCGCCCGCGTTTGCAAACACCCGTCATTTCGCCAGTATGGGCCTTTCGTGCCTCATCGGCAGCGCGGCGCTTCTCCTTCCCGCGCTCACCATCGGCGCTTCGGGCTGCGTGGATGGCCCCCTTTCGCTTTCTCCGGACGTCTGGGTCAATATCTGGACGGCGTATCACCGCGGCGACATGAAATCCGCCGAGGCCGACCAGCAACGGGCGGCTGAACTTTATACGATCTTCAACCGAGCCGGATATATCGCGTCCATGAAGGCCCTGCTATCCGAGAAACTCGGGATCGACTGCGGGGACCCGCGTCCCCCGCAGCGTCCGCTCACCAGCGAAGAGAAGGCCTTTGTCATCCGGACGGCGAAAGGGCTGGGGATGATGGATACCGAAAGTCCGTCCCGCCACTGACCGATCAGGACCATGTCGATGAACCGGTCCGTCGCTTCGTGCGACACGTTGAACCCCGTTAACGGAGATTATACATATGATCCCCCTGCTCAGCAGCCTGTGCTACGGACCGCTTGAAGTCTGCCAGCTTCCAAGGACGTGGTGGAAAGTCCTGCTCCGGAACGCGGGCATTCTCGACGAAGAGTATCCCGACGTCAGCGAAGGCCTGGACAAGTCCGTCCTTGAAGTGCTGAATCTGGACAAAGAGACGACCCTGGCGTATCTGAAGGAGCACATGCCCGACTACCTCCGGTTCGAAGCCTGGGTCCTCGAACAGAACGACGGAACGCTCGATCGAGAGGCAATCGACAACTGGAACGATTCCGTGCGCGCCCGCGTTCATACCAGGCCGGACAAGCTCGAAGAAACCACGGGCGACATCGGTATTCCCAACGACGGCGCGATCACATCGGCCGTGATCCTCAACAGCCTCCAGGACTGGATGCTCTTCTACAGACGGGATCTGGCGGGGGGATTCCCATCCCTGGGCGGCCGCGTGGTTCCCCTCGTCTCCAGCCTGGACTACGGTCCTCTTAACGTCTGCCAGCTCCCTCGAACGTGGCTGAAGATTCTGCTCAGGTCCAGGAATCTGCTTCACCCGGACTATCCCGACATGACCGAAGACGGACTGGACCCCCGCGTTCTGCGCACTGTCAACATCCGGCCGGACGACGCCGTCTGTTTCATCAGAGACAATGCGCCTGCCTATCTCGACTTCGAAGCGTGGGTTCTGCAGCGAAACGACGACAGTGTCGACCCACGCGCCGTGGACGAGTGGAACAGCTTTGTGCGAACCCGCATCCATACCGATGAGAAAATCGTTGATATTCATAGTACGCTGGGCCTGGAAAACGACGGAAGCCCGACCTCCGCCGTCGTCCTGAACCACGTTGAAGACTGGCACTTCGCGCACGCCGACCTGACGGGCAACACCGCCGGCTCGACCTGACCGGCTACGGCGTCGGCTGAAGACCGCCGCGGTTCTCTGCATGACGATGATGACCAGAGACGCTCGTCCGTTTCGACATTCGATCAGCGATCAATTCTCGCCGTTTGGTCAACGCAAGGCTCAAGTCAATCAAAGTCTCTTCATGGGGTTTAGTCACAGTTGACCAAGGTAATTACTTGAATCACAGTCAGGTGAGGATCCGGCGAGTTCATTTAGTTGTTGACATCGCCCTACCGATGAATTAAAATACGATTAAATTTACGTATTAGTAGAATTTACACGTCACGTAAACAGCGCGGCCGATCTTTCGTGTGCAGCCCCTGTTCCCAGCACGACACCGGGCGGCAGGAAGGCACAAAGCCCTGAACAGGGGTCGCAGGTCGTGATCGGCTGAACATCTGTTCAATTGCATTCCCGGACCTGACCGCAGGGAATGAAGGAGGTGATAATCGAACCAACATCATCAGGCCTATTGCTGCTCTCCGTCTTATTGCAGTCGATGATCGGCTGTACAATTGGTCGATGCCGTTCGCCGAACGGTTCGGATGAAAAAGGGAGGTGATAGTCGAAACCACGTCGCCAAACGTTTTGCCGATGTACATCTACGTGAGAAACTGTGGCTCGGGGCAACTCCCGAAATGACCCGTTGCGCTGTGTGTGATCAATCGATTCCGATTAAATCGTACACCGCGTCTCTTCAGATTACAGGCATACCTTCCAGGTCGATCCCAGAATCCCATCAGGCACAGTCTCTTCATACGGTTTCATCTCAGTAAATCCCTCGTATTCACTTGAATCGGTGTCCGTGGGGCGGTTGGGCTGTACGCCTGTCGCATGAATCACGGGGCTCGCCGGATTCTTGTGATTCACTGTCCGGGGTGGGATTGGGTGGCGCGCCCTGCGCCTTCCGTCAAGGTTGATCTCCCTGTAATCGCGTGATTCACAGTCCGAATTGCGTCTGGGTAGCATGCCGTGCATCCTCATGACGGCAAAAACGCGAATCATATGATTCGCGTTTCGAGGGGCGGCTGGCCTGAGCGCCTTCCGCTTTAATCACGGCAATCATTCGAGTCATATGTATCGCAGTCCGGGTTGTGGATGAGCGGCGCGCCCTGCGTCCTCATTGCGGTTGATCTTCCTGCGTTCACGTGAGTCACTGCCCCTGGTGGCCGATGGATGGCGGGTCCTGCGCTCGAATCACGATTTTTCACCCCGTTTTCTTGCATCGCTGCCCCGCGTGTGGCCGAGCGGCGCGTCCTGCGCATCTATTGCGCTTGCTCTTCCTGTATTCACGTGGGTCACTGTCCCTGGTGGCCGCTGGGTGGCAGGTCCTGTGCTCTCATCACAGGGTTTCACCGCCGGCGTATGATTCGCATTCCGTGGCGCGGCCGGGCTGCAAGCCTTCCGCCTTGATCACGGAAATCATTCGAATCACACGAATCACAGGCGGGGTGCGGTTCGGCGACGTGTCTACCGCTTCAATTTCCCAGTAAATCAACATGAACACGGGCATCACGGTCCTGGTGCGGCCGAGCGGCGTGGCATCCGCTCGATTCTGCCGGCTGTTGCCGGTACCCGCCAGACCTTGTGTATTCACGTGGCAGTGCGGCAGGACGTGCGGTTTGAACAATGTCAATACGTCTAGTCAAAGTCATTCGTGTCAGGGAGGGCGTTCAGATGAACAGGACATCAATATTGAGCACTGTTCTTCTAGTGGCGGCTGCCTTGTTCGCACAGGCCGCCCGTGCTCAGGACTACAATCGCTGGAGCCTGCCCGATGGCGCCCGCATGCGTCTGGGCAAAGGAACCGTGCGCGACGTGGCATGGTCGCCGGACGGAAACCGTCTGGCAGTGGGAGGCAGCATCGGCATCTGGCTCTACGATGCCCGCACCGGGGCGCAGACTCGCCTGATCACAGGCCATTCGTTCCGAGTCAATGCGGTGGCGTTTTCGCCGGATGGATCAACGCTGGCCAGCGGTGGCACCGACCTCAGAGTGCAGTTGTGGGACACGGCCACAGGGCAAGATATACGCACCCTCACGGGACATACCGCGTCGGTCAGGTCGGTGGCGTTTTCGCCGGATGGCGCGACGCTGGCAAGCGGCAGTTTCGACGGGACGGTGCGGGTGTGGGAGGTGGCCACAGGAAAGGAAAAACACGCCCTGTCGGGACATTCGCGGTTTGTCTGGTCGGTGGCGTTTTCGCCGGACGGGAAAACGCTTGCAAGCGCGGGCGGCACCGACCTTACGGCGCGGGTGTGGGACGTGGCCGCAGGGCAGGAAAAACACGTCCTGACGGGACACGCGGCCATCGTCTATTCGGTGGCGTTTTCGCCGGATGGCAGAACGCTGGCAAGTTCCAGTCAGGACAGGACGATTCGGTTGTGGGACGTGGTCACAGGGAACGAGAAAAATACGCTCCCAGGACATTCCCGCTGGATCTATTCGGTGGCGTTTTCACCCGATGGGACGACGCTTGCAGGCCCCGATGGCGATGGTACGGTGAGGGTGTGGGACGCGGCCACAGGACAGCTTATTCGCACCCACACCGCATATAAAGAGAGTTTCTTGTCGGTGGCGTTTTCGCCCGACGGGGCAACGCTCGCAACCGGCAGTCTGCGCAATCCGGTGTGGTTGTGGGACATGGCCACAGGGCAGGATATACGCACCTTCACGGGACATACCTTTCCGGTCAGTTCGGTGGTGTTTTCTCCCGATGGGAAAACGCTGGCAAGCGGCAGTTACGACGGTACGATATTGCTGTGGGATGTCTCGTCACGCGCCGCACTGCAACCCCTTGTCGCAGACTTCGACGGCGACGGGGCCGTGGGTTTTTCCGACTACCTGCAATTCGTCGCGAAGTACGGGCTGAGCTGGGGAGACGCGGGATATGACGCGCGCTTCGATCTCAACGGCGACGGTACCGTCTCGTACGGCGACTGGACGATCTTCAGACGCAGCTTCGGCCGGGGTGGATGAGGCGCGGGCGCTGTGTTAGACACAGGTCGCGACAGATCTGCATTATTGAAAGGAATCCAACCCCTTCTGGCGGGATTCCGGCACGGGTGCTGAAGCCTTGACGGACATCTGTCTTAATAATCCATCGATCACCCGATCCGACCGCGTCCGGGAAGGAGGTGATTTTTGAATCAACGTCATTAAACGTCCAACCGCTGCACGTCATTCCAGTTGAGGTGATCGGCTGTGCATGTGGCCTACGCCGCTCATCGACCTCGCCGAATTCTGAAAGGAGGTGATATCTGAATCCACGTCCTTAGACGTCTTACCGATTCACGTTTTGGCGAAATTGCAGGGCTCGGAGCAGGTGATGAACTGAGACTTTGCGCAATGAGAGATGTCGATCAATGTGGCCGATCATTGAACACCGGGGCGCCGCTTGTCGCCATCACTCGCTCAATGTCATAACAAGAGCCATATCAATCACGGTCTCTTCATGGGTTTAATCAGCCTTTAATCACCGTAATCACTTGAATCACCTTCAGGGAGAGTATTTAGATGAAAAAGCTAACGATTTTGGGCCTCATTTTTCTCTCGACGTCCGCCTTGTTCACACAGTTCACCCACGCGCAGGACTACAATCGCTGGCGCCTGCCAGAAGGCGCCATTATGCGTCTGGGCAAAGGGTACGTGTGGGACGTGGCATGGTCGCCGGACCGCACGCGCCTGGCCGTCGGGGGTACCGCCGGCATCTGGGTCTACGATGCGAGCACCGGAGAGGAAGTTTCCCTGATCACTGGACATTCCTTCAGAGTCAATGCCGTTGCGTTTTCACCCGATGGTCTGACGCTGGCAAGCGGCAGTCGCGACGATACGGTGCGGTTGTGGGACGTGGCCACAGGACAGGAAAGAAGCATCCTCACGGGACACAGGTACGACGTCGAGGCGGTGGCATTCTCGCCGGATGGGACGACGCTGGCAAGCGGCAGTCGCGACGGCACGGTGCGGGTGTGGGATGTGGCCACGGGGCAGGAAAAGAGCACCCTCGTAGATGAAAAGTACCGGGGCAACTTGAATAGCCCCTGGGTCGTGTCCGTGGTGTTTTCACCCGATGGTCAGACGCTTGCAAGCGCCAATCGGGACACGACGGTGCGGGTATGGGACGTGAACACGGGGCAACAAAAACACACGCTCACGAGACATACCGGGAGGGTATGGTCGGTGGCGTTCTCGCCCGATGGCAAGACACTTGCCAGTGCAAGTCTCGACAGTACGGTGCGGTTGTGGGACGCGGTCACAGGGCAGGAGAAAGACACCCTCGAAGGACATACGGGCACCGTAAGGACTGTGGCGTTCTCGCCGGATGGGAAGACACTGGCGAGTGGTGGCGGCTATCGCGATGAAACGATGAAGCTGTGGGACGTGAACACAGGACAGGAGAAATATACCCTCACAGCACATACCGATGATGTCTCTTCGGTGGCGTTTTCCCCCGATGGTCAGACCCTGGCAAGCGCAAGTCACGACCAAACGGTGCGATTGTGGGATCCGGCAACCGGGCAAGAAAAAATCACCCTCACAGATCACACTCAGGCGATCCAGGGGGTGGCGTTTTCGCCCGATGGGGCAACGCTGGCAAGCGCCGATATCAGGGGTACGGTGCGGTTGTGGGACACGGCCACCGGGCAGCATTTGCGCACCCTCACTGGCGATAATTTCCGTTCGTTGGCGTATTCGCCGGATGGGATGACGCTGGCAACCGGCAGTGCGCATAAGGCGGTATGGCTGTGGGACGTGGCCACAGGGCAGAATATACGCGGCCTTACGGGACATACCGATCCGATCAATTCAGTTGTGTTTTCGCCCGATGGCAGAACGCTTGCAAGCGCGAGTTACGACGGTACGATTCTGCTGTGGGATGTCTCGTCACGTGCCACGCTGCAGCCCCTTGCCGCCGACTTCGACGGCGACGGCACCGTGGGCTTTACCGACTTTCTGCAATTCGTCGCGAAGTACGGGCTGCGCTGGGGAGATGCGGGATATGACGCGCGTTTCGACCTTGACGGCGATGGAGAGGTCGGGTCCTGGGATTGGCGGATCTTCGGCCAAAGCTTCGGCAGGGGTGGATGAGACACGGGCGCCCTCACTCGCTCCAGGTCGTCACAGGAATCACATCAATCACAGTCTCTACATCGTGGGTTAAATCATAGTCCACCATCGTATTCACCGTGAATCAGCAGGTCAAAGGAGGCAGAAAATGGATCGTGAAGACATCAGGGAAAGATTGGAAACGCTGGAAGCGAGGCTGCGCTGGCAGAAACGGGCAATCGCAGGTCTGGTCGTTGTTTTCCTATTCAGCGCGTCGCCGGCATTGACGCAGGCATCGAAGTGGTTTGGTAGTATACTGCCGTCTAAGCTGGCTTCACTAAACTTTCGAGACGGAACGCCTACAGCCGACGTGCGATTCGACGAACTTTCGCCAAACGAGCCGGAAATCCCACTACCGGAGACCGGTTACGGCGGACTGAGCAAGATCGCTCCTGAGACAATCGCCGATGCCGGAGACACATTGCGGGTGGGTGAACTTCAGATCGTAAATGCAAGTGGCGCGGTTGTCGCAGCAATCGGGGCGGGTCAGTCCGGAAATGGCGCGCTGGTGATCAGGAACAGTAATGGCGACGTGGTGTCCGTTGTGGGCGTCGATTCCAGGGGGAACGGTACCGTGGGGCTCCTCAACGCGGCAGGTCGGATCACGGCCGCCATGGGCGCGGATCGGACGGGTGACGCCAATGGCGTCGTCGACGTCAAGAGCGCAACGGGTTCCGCGGCGGCACTCGCCTTTGATGGGGTCGGCGACGCTGCCATCACGGTGTTCAACAAAGACAAAAAGGTGGTTTCCGGATTCGGCATCGACAACATTGGTAATGGAGCCCTTCGTATTGCGAACGCGGCGGGAAGATTCATTGCCGCAATTGGCGCCGATGACACGGAGGAGGCCAATGGATGGATGGATGTCAGAAATGCGTCAGGACCGGCGGCGGGCTTGTCCGTCGACCGGGACGGAGACGGCCTTGTTATCGCGGGAAACCGGAACAACGATGAGGTTTCGATCATGGGCGCGAATGAGAATGGACACGGCATCATCGGATTCAAGCACGCGTCAGGGCGGGTTGTCGTTGGCATGGGGGCCGATTCGACCGGCGCAGGCGTGCTGAATATCGAGGGCGGCAGATTCCGGGCCTTTCTCGATGCCGACGGCAACGGAGTCGCGAAAACCCTGGGGCAGAACGGGAACCTTCGCTGGACCTCTGAAGTGTCTCCAGACCGTGACAGCGGCACATCCACGGGGCTGATCGGGGATTTTGATGGTAATGGCAAGGTTGATTTCGCGGACTTTGTGACATTCGCCAGAAATTTCGGCAACTCCAGTGGATAGTGAAAGCGGAGTCGACTCGCTGATCGGTGCATATGCCAGCAGTCCCGAACTCGCTACCGAATCATGACAGCCAGAACCGAAGAATCCTCATGCCGTCCTTCGTCATCCGCTCTCAGCTTTCAGACGCGGAACCCTCCCGTGAGGCCGTCTATAAGTGTGCCAGGCATGGAAGGGTGCGTTGCTTCGGACGCGACGACGGACGCGGGGTCTCTCAATAATCAGCATTGGCCGCGGCTCGCCGGAATCGGCGCCAACCGCTCGCTCCGGAACACCGGCGCCGTCCGGCTCCCGCGGCCTGACCGTGGCAAGACCACCCTCAGCGCCAAGAAGGTCGACCCTCGATCTCAACTGCAATGCAACGCAATACAGGAGGGGCAACTGAACGGTAAGATTAAACCGGAGCAAGTGTTCGGATCGGTATCCTATCGTCGAAGCCCTGCTTGAGCGAGCAGGGCTTCTGTCTTTTCGGGGGATGAATTCCGGCAGGATCAAACGGACTGTACGCTCCGATGGAACGCAACGAAGAAGTCGGACACCCCGCTTACGATGATATCCAGCATGGCACGCCCGTCTTCGACGGTGGCCTCCGCCGGATTGTCGGTGTAACCCACGCCCGACTGCCATTCGCCGTGGACCTGGACAACAGCGCCCGAGAGGCCAACATCCAGGCCGGCGTCGTCGTGCACGTCGCCGCTCATTGCGTCCAGCGCCTCCCGGTTCACCAGATCGGGCCGTATTGCCATCATCATCGCCGCTTCGAATCGCCCCGCATGGCCCGGGATAACCCGGGACGGCATCACTTCGGTAAGCGCCTCACGTGCGATGTTCCAGTAATCGCCGGTTGCCACGGCAGCCGGATTGCCCAGACGGTTCACGAAGTCCTGCCCCACGAGTCCGTTCGGGTTGGAATTTCCGCCGTGGCCGTTCAACACCACGAGCCGTTTGAATCCGCTCCGTACAAGGCCGTCGAGAACGTCGGTGACGGCCCGGACGAACGTGGTGGCCCTGAAAGACAACACCCCCGGAAACGGATGGTGATGGTGGGAGTTGCCGAATTGCAGCGTTGGCGCCACCACGACAGGCACGTGTTCGTTTGCGCGGACGGCGGCCTGGCGCGCAACCGTCCCGCATAGAACGGTGTCCGTACACACAGGCAGGTGAGGTCCGTGCTGCTCGATCGCCGCCGTGGGCAGCACGGCCGTGGCCGCAGGCGCAACCTCTCGAATCTCCTCCCGGGTCATCTCTGCAAAAAGGTAAGACACACACAATCCTCCTGTCGCGGTAGAAATGTGACGAATTCGGGAGATGCGAAACTAAATCTCCTCGAACGGATACAACGGCCGGCGGCGATGGCGGAACTCGAACTTGCGCATATCCGCCGCCGTTGCGCCGGGTGTGTCCACGCGAATCAGGCGCGTGCATACGGGCGCGTACGCCGCCACGGGCGAATGCACCCCCTTGGCGACGATGACGTCGAACGCTTCCGGTCGCAGATCGCAACTGGTCATCACGCCCAGGCTTACCGGTACGACGCGACGGGACGTCAGACTGATCGTCAGGCCCGTGTCGGTGTCCACCACCGCCGTCTGTCCCATGTCGAACGCCGTCCGCCCGCCATGGCGGATCTCGGACTCCCGAAACCGGCCGCTGTAGACGCCCCGTACCGTGACCGGCGCCTCCAGAGGCGGGCCGTGCATTTCATCCGTCTTGCCGCCCATCCTGAGCGTCACCCGGCTGCCCACCCCCGCCTCAGCGGCCTTCGATACGGATTCCCTGTCGTACAGACATACGAATCCCCGAGAATCCCCGCGCCTGTGCAATTCGTGCGCCAGCAGGGTCCCGTCCGCGGCCGACCCGCCACCCGTATTGTCACCCATATCCAGCAGGCAGACCGGGCCGTCCGTCCCCAGCGCCATATCCACCGCCTCCGGGATGCCGATAAACTCACCTCTAAAGTCGCTCCGGAAGGTGTGGAGATGGTCTGCGATTTCTCCGGCAACGGCTTGCGCCAGTTCCGGATCACCATCCGTCACGGAGATCATCGCGGCGCCCATTTCCGGCACGTCGGCGTAGGGGAATCCAAGTACGATGCTATTCGACAGCACACCCGGCCGGTTCAGGAGGTCATCCGCCAGTTCGTACATCGGCCTGCAGGGAGCGGCGCCCGTCAATTGCCGTTCGATATTGATGGCAATCGGCGGAAACGCAGCGGCCTGGGTGGGTTTGATCTCGCCTCGAAGCGTCCGCGCCATCAGGCGCGACGCCTGCACACCCACCTTCTTCTGGTCGAGATGGGGATTGCTGCGATAGGCGATCGTCGCGTCGCAGGCCGCGATCATTCTCTCGGACAGATTCGCGTGCGGATCGATCGTGCAGATGATGGGCGTCTCGTCTCCAACCGTGCGCCGCAAACGGGACAGCCAGTGTCCGTCCAGGTCCCAGTAGTCCTCTCCCTCACCCACGTTCGCCCCGTGGGGCGCCACCAGCCAGCCATCCGGTTTCCCCGCGCGTTCGACCTGCTCGAACATTATCTGCATCAGCGCGTCGCAGGTGTCTTTCGTAATCCGGCCGGAAGGCTCGGTGCCGGCGTAAAACAGCGGTACCGGTTCGATACCCGACTCCGCCAGCCCGGCGAAGAATCCACTGATTTCGTTCAAGCCATCCTTGTACGCGACTGCCACCTCTTCACCCGTGAGAATGCTGCCAGACCGGAAATTCTCCAGTGTGGTGGGCGTTCCAATGAATGTATTCGACTCGTGCATCAATGACAGGATGCCAACGCGCATCTTCAGTTTTCCCCTTGGAGTACCTGCGACGTCCGTTCCGGACCGGGGGGACGGCCGTTGCAGATCCTTGTTAAGATTCCGGAACGGATCTTCGACAGGTCTGTCTGTTCCGCGTTTCCGCTCTCTGGAAATCCAAATCGCAATATAGACGTTGCGGCATTTGAAATCAAACGGTTCCATTTGCCGGCCCCGGCGCGGGTCCCGTGCCGCATCAATGTGCCCTTACCAACTAAATAAACAATCCTTATGTCCTTCTGTCCTAAGTGGCATTATAAACAAAAATATAGTTTTTGTGTCCTGTAGACAAAAATATCTAATGGATTCACCTTGCCAATACAGGCCGAGTACTTTATATTAAAACCAGATTAGATAAGTCCGGCTTATTGTTGGGTGTGGCATGCATCGGCGATGCCGGCGCCGCAGCGCCCGTTTGGCGCGCATTGAATCCGGAGGAACCAGATGGACCTTAAAGAGAGTATTCAAACCGCTCCGGTTACCAAGGTCGACCTTTCGTATTACGTCGAGACGGAACAGGGCACACGAGCCGACGATGTACTGCAGAAGATGAAAGCCAGTCATCGGAAGTGCGCACTTGTGATGGAGCACGGCCGCCTGGTCGGTATCTTCACCGAGCGCGACATCATGAAAAAGGTGGCGGGTAACCCGCAAAGCAGCGATGCGCCGATCGACGACCTGATGACACCCGATCCCGAAACAATCGACGCGGACATGAACATCCTGGACGCGACGAGGGTGATCGCCTCCAACCGCTACAGGTACATGCCCGTGACGAACAAAGAGGGCCGGGTCCTGGGGACATTGACCTATTATGCCATAATCAAATACATTTGCGATTATTTCCCACAGGAAATCTACAACCAGCCGCCCGTGCCGGACGTGTTTGCCAAGGCCCGTGCCGGCGCCTAGCCGAGTGATTTTTTTCCAGATCCGCGTCCCAAATGTACCGGGAGGTCCAGATGGCCGATACAGCCGTCGAGGAAATTGACGAAGAAGCCGAATTGCTGGACGAATTGAGCGAGGTAGAATCCATTGCGGTCCGATTTGCGGGCGACTCCGGCGATGGAAGCCAGTTTATTGGCGGAGAGTTCGCCAACACGTCCGCCATTGTGGGCAATGACATCAGCACGATGCCGGACTTCCCCGCGGAAATCCGCGCTCCCGCGGGCACATTGCCGGGAATCAGCGGATTTCAGGTCCGCATATCCAGCGAAGACATCTACACGCCTGGAGACGAGCCCCAGGTGCTCGTTGCCATGAACCCGGCCGCGCTGAGGGCCAACCTGCAGGACCTGCCGCCGGGTGGCGTGGTCATCACCAATTCCAACAACTTCACACGAAACAACCTTCGCAAGGCCGGCTACGAGGCCGACCCTCTCGAAGACGGATCGCTGGAGGGTTATCGCGTTTGCAAGGTACCGTTGACAACACTGCACAAGCGGGCAGTGGCCGGTGTTGAGGGTCTGTCCAACCGGCAGGTCGATATGATGAAAAACTGCTTCGCCCTCGGACTTGCATACTGGATCTTCGACCGTCCGCTGGAACCGACCATCCGGATGCTGGAAGAGAAATTCGCCAGCCGCCCGAATGTCGTTGAAGGCAACGTAACGACATTGAAGGCCGGATACAACTACGGTGAAACGACCGAACAGTTCCAGTTCAGGTACAAGATTCCTAAAGCCGTGGTCGCACCCGGCACGTATCGTGCCGTAACCGGCGCCCAGGCCACCGCAATGGGCTTCGTCACCGCGGCGCACAAGGCCGGCAAGACTCTCTTTTACGGCAGCTACCCAATCACCCCCGCCAGCGTCCTGCTTGAAGCGCTGGCCGCCCTGAAGAACTTCGACGTGCGCACATTCCAGGCCGAAGACGAAATTGCAGCCATCGGCTCCGCCATCGGCGCTGCATTCGGCGGCGCCTTTGCCGCAACCGGCACCAGCGGCCCCGGCATTGCGCTGAAGAGCGAAGCCATCAACCTGGCTCTTGTGCTGGAATTGCCACTGGTTGTCGCCAACTTTCAACGAGGCGGTCCCAGCACGGGGCTACCCACGAAGACGGAACAGTCCGACCTGCTCCAATGCATGTTCGGCCGCAATGGCGAGAGTCCGGTTCCCATTGTCGCGCCGGCCACGGCCTCGGATTGCTTCAACCTCGGAATCGAGGCCTTTCGAATCGCCGTTGAAAGCATGTCGCCGGTTTTCTTCCTGTCCGACGGCTATCTGAACAACAGTTCAGAACCATGGAAGATACCCGATCCCGAAGACATTGAGACCATCGTTGTCGAACATCAAACTGACCCTGAGAGTTTCCAGCCGTACACGAGAAACGTGCAGACCCTTTCGCGCCCGTGGGCGCTCCCGGGCACACCCGGACTGGAACATCGAATCGGCGGGTTGGGTAAGCAGGACGGCACGGGAAACGTCTCGTACGATCCGAAAGATCACGAACACATGGTCAGGGTCCGGGCAGAAAAGGTGGCGCGAATCGCAAATCGGATACCCAGGCAGGATGTATTCGGGCCGACGACCGGCGATCTGCTTGTTGTCGGTTGGGGCAGCACGTTTGGCGCCGTCAGGTCCGCGGTACGCCGCGCGGTATCCAACGGCATGTCGGTTGCGCATGCCCATATCCGATATCTGAACCCGTTTCCGGCGAACCTGGAGAGTCTGCTTCTGCGCTATCGAAAAATCCTGGTTCCCGAGATCAATGGCGGGCAGCTCTCGCTCCTGCTCAACGCCAGGTATCCTTTGCGTGTCATCAGCTATCCCAAAGTCCAGGGGCAGCCGTTCAAGATTTCCGAGATTGTGGATAAAATCGACGAGTTGCTGGACTAGACCGTACCCCCGAATCTGGAGAACGATCCATGGCCGAAGCCACACCGGAACTTTTACAGCTGACCCGCAAAGACTTCGTTTCCGACCAGGAAGTCCGCTGGTGTCCGGGATGCGGGGACTACGCCATACTGGCGCAGATGCAGAGGGTGCTTCCCGAACTCGGTATTCCCCGGGAACAGATCGTCTTCGTCTCCGGAATCGGTTGTTCCAGCCGCTTTCCGTATTATATGAACACCTATGGCGTGCACTCCATTCACGGACGCGCGCCGACCCTTGCCTCGGGCCTGAAGGTGGCCAATCCCGACCTGCACGTGTGGGTGATCACCGGGGACGGCGACGGCTTATCCATCGGCGGCAACCATCTGCTGCATATTCTGCGCAGGAACGTGGATGTGAACATCATTCTCTTCAACAACCGCATCTACGGCCTTACCAAGGGGCAATACTCGCCCACGTCGCTGCCGGGTCACAAGACCTATTCTTCGCCGATGGGCTCCATCGAACAGTCGTTCAACCCCATCTCCGTTGCCATAGGCGCCGAGGCCACCTTCGTCGCGCGTTCCGTCGACCGGAATACCAAACACCTTGCGGAAATGCTCCGCCGGGCGGCCGCACACAAGGGCACGTCGTTTGTCGAGGTCTACCAGAACTGTAACATCTACAACGATGGCGCGTGGTTCCACATTACCGAAGCCGACGTCAAGGACGACAATACGTTAATTCTCGAACACGGTCAGCCGATGGTTTTCGGCAAGGCGCGGGACAAGGGCGTCCGGATGGATGATTTGCGTCCGGAAGTCGTGGCGCTGGGCAACGGCACTTCCGAAGACGACCTGCTGATGCACGACGAGTCCGCGGATCCGCCGGCGCTGGCTTACATGCTGAGCCGCATGGAATATCCGGATTATCCAGTGCCCCTGGGGGTTCTCCGCTGCGTGGAACGACCTGTTTACGAGGAGGAAATCCTCGCACAGGGTCGCGCCGCCGTCACACAGCACGGGAAAGCAGATCTCTCCACACTCTATAATGCCGCCGATACCTGGATCGTATCGGAAGAGGACAGCGTGCCGGTCGAGCGGGACGTCGCGGAGGAAATCGAGACGGATATCCCGGATATCATTCCGGGAATCGGCGAAGAGGACCCAATAGACCCGAAGGGCGAATTCGAACGCCTCGTCATCGATCCGATCTCCACGGTGAAACTCCACACGCCGGAATTCATCGCGCCGGGGGCCTCCATGCTCGAAGCCATGCTGCTGATGGAGGAAAAGGAAGCCGGCTGCCTTCTGGTTTCAGACGACGGCGTCACCCTTCAAGGCATCCTGGCCGAAGGGGACTTCTTCGTAAAGGTCGTGGGTAACGACATCGATCTGGCAACCACGCGTGTTGAAGAGGTGATGACGTCCAATCCCATAACGATGAGATTGTCGGATCCCATCGGGTACGCGTTGCATCTGATGGACCTTCACGGCTACCGGCATATCCCGGTCGTCGACCACGGCGGACGGGTCGTCAAGGTGGTGTCGTTCAGGGCGGCCCTCGAGTTCTTCACGCAACTCTACGACAACGGAGCAAACGGCAGCTGATCGTCGTACCCGTTGAAGCTCAACGGAAAGGCCCCGGACATGCAGATCCGGGGCCTGTTTCTCATGGCATGTTCGGGTTCCAGTGGGACGACGACGATTGTGAACCCGCCCCACACGGCGCACGGCGCCCGCCCCGCCAGCTTCAATCGCTTCGCGGACGCATGTACACCACCTCCGCCACCAGGTCCTTCGGGAACTCATCCATCCTTTCCGGTCCCAGCCGCTCCACCTCCGCCAGCCCGTGTCTGATCATGCGTTTGAGCGCGCCGACGTCGACACCCAGAAACCCCGCGGGAAACTGCTTCAGCTTGAAGAATGAATTGTTGTAGTGCTTCACCGCTCCGTGATAGATTCCTCGTTGAATCTGATGATATGCCGCTGCGAGTTGGATCAGGCCCTGAAAGAAAATGCGGCTCGGCTCGGTATGCCGCCGCCACACCTGCTCCCAGGCCTCGTGGCTCTCCCAGTGCTCCCTTTTGTTGAAGAGGCGCACGCCGTTCTCGAAGTCGGTCCAATCCTCCCGGGACATTACGGGCTCTACCACGTCCTCGGGGTTGATCCGATACGCCGGCTTCATCCGTGCTGTTTTCAGGTCAGACCTTGACACGATTCAATCTCCAGCCTGGACATCAAGCATCGTCTCCAATGCGACAAGATGCGCCCGGACGCGCACCTCCATCGCCAGCGCGGACGGCGTCTCGGACGTAATCAGACGATCGGTATACTTCTGATTGAACAGGACAATGGGCACACCTCCGCCCAGGCGCCGCTTCTCTACCTCTGGATTCGGAAATATCACGCCGTTCAACGCAGTTTCGCCCTCAATTTCCGATTGTGTATTCAGCGGACAGACCCCGGACACCTGTTTCGTAATCGGGGGTCCTGCGGGCGCCAGTCCGCGCACCTGCTCGTAAAGATAATACCCCGGACTCTCCCAGTCTTCGTGCAGGTCCATTACCGCCGCAAACGTCCTCCCGCGAATAAACCGCTTTAAAAGGCCGATTTCCGGAACGTCGTCACGGAGAAATGCCCAGTTGATGTCCACGTCCTGCCCATTCAATCGGGTACTGTGAACATATCCGTAGGGATTCAAGCAGGGTATTACGAAAAACCGGAATTTATCCAGCCATTGCTCGCAGCCCGTCTCCATAAAAGCCAGAGCCCCCTCGGTTCCGGCGGGTTCGTCACCGTGGGTTCCGCCGTTGACGTAAACCGCGGGCAGCGACGGGTCCGAATCAGCGGATACACAATGGACAGGATTTCCGTCTATCCGGCCCAGTTCCTCGACACGGAGACCCTTGCACGAAAGCGCTTCGATGCGCTTAACGACTTCATTGTAGTCACGCATCTGATCTTACCCTATCCCTGACTGCGGACACCAGCTTTCCGTTTGTTGCGCGTCTCAGGCAAACATCTCCCTGCCGAGCGTAATGCCGTGCGCCGTTACCGGGTCTTCTGTCCTCCCGACCCGCGCCAGCCGTCGCGATAGTTCCGAGGCCAGCAATTCACCCATATCCCGCGTCTTTTCCGGCAGCTCACTCGCCAGATTGCACTGTTCCGCCGGGTCGTTGTTCAGATCATACAGCTCCCGCATTGGATTACCGTAAAAGTCCGGCTCCCGTGCGGCGATCAGTTTCCATCCGCCTTCGCACACAGCCCACTTGGCCATCCAGGTGCATTCCTGTGTGAGCAGCAGTTCTCCGTCTCTGTCTTCCGCGCCGCCCCGGATGAGCGGGAGCACGGACCGTCCGTCCATCCCGTGCGGAACCGGCAGACCGGCGCCGTCCAGGATCGTCGGCGCCAGATCCGTGTGTTGAACCAGTGACCGGATGCGGGTTCCATTGACTTCAGCACCAGGCCAGCGCACAATCAGCGGTACGCGGATATCGCTCTCGTACAATCCATGGTGATCGAAGTAGATGCCGTGTTCACCCAGTTCTTCGCCGTGGTCGCTGAAAATGAACACCGCGGTGTCTTCGGCGAAACCCAACTCGTCAAGCGCTCCCAGCAACTCCCGGATTCCATCGTCCACGCACCTCACCTCGGCATCGTACTGGCTGCGCACGAATTCGATATCGGTGATCTGGTCCCCCGCCGCGTAAGGCCACTCGGACGCCATCCGCCCGAGCCAGCCGGACGTCCACCAGGTCCTCAGGGGTCGCCGGTAGAAGCCGTCGAGGCTGCCTCTGTTTTCAACCGTCGGGTCGCCGGAATAAAAGAGGTCCCTATACCGTCCGGGCGGCATATACGGCGTGTGCGGATCCCAATAGTGGACGAAAAGAAAAAATGGCTCGTGGCCGCGGGCTCGCAGCCACTCGATGGCAAGCTCATTGAACCGAAAGCACTCTGGATAACTTCCCGCCTCCCTCGGATTCAGACAGACGTCGAACCCCCGCGAAAACCAGGGTTTGTGATGCTCTGCCAGATTGTCTATCGCAGCCGTGGCGTACCCGGCCCGTTGCAGGTATTCCGGCAGGAACGGCGAACCTTCGTCCAGAGACCAGCGGCCCCGGTGCGCCACGATCCCGTGCGTGGTCGGCCACTGTCCGGTGAACATGGTCGTAAATGAAGGCTGCGTCGGAATCGAGGGCGCATAGCAGTTGTCAAATACCGCAGATTGACCTGCAACGGTGTCGATGAACGGCGTGGTGGGCCGGTCATATCCGTAGCATCCGAGTCGATCGGCTCGCAGGCTGTCGACCGCGACAATCAGGAAATTCATCCGCACACCTTCACGATAGACCAAAACGAACGTAGCAACCCGGGGGACGATTTTTTCACTTCGCCTCCCGTCAGTCCGCCCGAACCACCCAATCCTCGAATTCCAAGCCTTCGGACAGTTGCCAGGCCGTAAGGTAAAGCGACGCGGTAAACTTCACCGCCTCCCGCGCACGTTCCAGTCCGAAGGCCACCACATCGGGAACCGGCGTCCACTCGCCCTCTCCCGCGGGCGGCATTCGGTCCGCCAGGCCATACTCGGACTTGTGAATTCGAAGTTACATCGCCGCGTCGTTTTTGTCAACGTCAGGAAAAGAAGCGGAGGCCCCGTGCGAGACCTCCGCTTCCGATTGTGGCGGGAATGTGTGGGAATCGAACCCACCCAGCGTGTGATTAGCACGCCGCAACGGGTTTGAAGCCCGCGAGGGCCACCAGTGCCCCATCCACTCCCGCACGAAAAGCAGGCTGCCGGCAGTCGCGGCATCCTGATGTGTTGTTCGTCAAAACCGGTACCAACAATCGAAATGCTGTCAAAGACTCCGGGGGCGCCGGGCGACTCGATCCCGGATTCGGACGTCAGCGTTTACCCGGCGACCACCCTGACGTCGCCCTTCCTCACAGTGACGCCTTTATTGTCGAAATAGTTCAACAGTGGAACGGCATATTTTCGCGTGGTGCCCACCAGATCCCGAAACGCCGAAACACTCAATTCCCGGTTCCGGTGAAGGTATCCCAGGAGCCTCTGTTCGATCTCCTCCAGCGTGCGCGGAGGAAACATCAGATTCTCGTCGAGCCTGATAATCTCCCCCATCGCCTGCATCGCGGCCGCAACAGCGTAAATTTCCGCGGCATCCTCTGTCAGATGCGCGCCGATCTCGGTCAGATCGGGCGGGGCCGCCTGCCCCGCCCGGAGAAGCTCCAGTATCTCCTGTCTGATCCGGCGCTGTTCCCCCGAAAAGCGGATCCGGTGATCGTCCCTGCGCAGGAGGGGGCCCGCGGCGACCAACACTTTCTGAGAGAGCAGATGTTCGACGGCATGCTCAAACGACCCTGCCGGAGGCACGGGCGCCACCCGCTGCCGAAGTTCGCTGCGGGAAACCCCCGCTTTCAGTGGATTGGACCGGTGGAAGCCAGACAACGCGTCCCCGATTAACCGCAGCAGCGAGTGCCACGAGTCCGTATGCACATAGACGTCCTCTCCCGCTCGGCGAAAGCCCAATGCTTCACCTTCTCCCAGCAAAACCCTCAGGCGATCGCCTGTCTCGGAAAGAGAGAGACCCATCGCCGCCGCCAGGTCGCTTGCGGAAACGGCCCGGAATCCCGCCGTCTTGAGCCGCATGCTCATCACCCGGGTCGGATCCTCCACTTCAAATTCGCGCAGTCTCTCCAGCGTGTCTGCACGCAAGCGGCGATGCTTCACCGGTTGCGTATCCAGCACGACCCCGCCCCCGAGCGTCTGAACGGGCGAGTAACGCCTGATCACGAATCGGTCTCCCCTGGCGGCCACACCGCGGCCTTCAAGGCGGAACTGTACCAGCTGGGATTCGCCGGGTTGCAGTTCGTCTGCTTCCAGAAGAATCACTCGCGCCAGCACGTCGCGAGGTCCGAGGTGAAGATGCACACGTGCGCGGTTTTTCAGTGTCACAGGCGCATCCTTCAGCAGCCGCAGTCGTGCGTCGAGCATAAAAGTGGAACTGAAATAGCCCTGCTGCGCCAGCAGATCGCCCCGCGTCACCTGGTCCACTTCCACGTCGGCCAGATTGACCGCCGCGCGATGGCCGACGCGGGCGGTATCCACGTCTCTGCCATGCACCTGCATGCCGCGCACCCGTACGGGCCGGTCGGCCGGCTGAAGCATCACCAGGTCTTTCACCCCTACCTGGCCGGACAGTACGGTACCGGTCACGACCGTGCCGAATCCCCGGACCGAGAAGACCCGGTCCACGGGCAGCCGGAACACCCCGCCATCCGGGCGTTCCCGGACCTTCCCGATTTCCTCCTCCAGCATTGTCCGAAGCGTATCTATCCCCTCCCCGGTCACCGCGGACACCGGCACGATCGGCGCGCCATCCAGAAACGTGCCTTCAAAGAGGTCGCGCAGGTCCTCCTCCACCAGGTCCGCCCAATCCTGTTCCACCAGATCGACTTTGTTGAGCGCGACGACACCCTGCCGCACGCCCAGGAGGTTCAGGATGCCCAGATGTTCGCGTGTCTGGGGCATGGCCCCGTCGTCCGCCGCGACCACAAACAGCGCGAGATCCACCGTACATACGCCTGTCACCATATTCTTCACAAATCGTTCGTGACCGGGCACGTCTATTATTGTGACATGGTCCTTCCAGTATGCGAATCCGATATCGATCGTCACCCCGCGGTCCTTCTCTTGCGGGAGCGTATCGGTATCGATGCCCGTAAGCGCCTTGATCAGCGCGGTTTTGCCATGGTCGATATGACCTGCCGTGCCGATGATCACGTGTGACATGATACTGGCTCCGCACCATCCCCCACCGCGCGGCGAAGCGCGGCCTCAACGTGACGCAATTCGTCTGCGGCCACCGTCCGCAAATCAAGAAACAGACAATCGTCCCGCACATATCCGATGACCGGCGGGTCGTTCGCGCGCAAACGCGCGGCCAGGCCGGTTACGGAACCACCGATGCGCGTGACGCGCAGCGCCGCGCTGGGGATCTCCTCAAGCGGCATGGCGCCGCTTCCGGTCTGGGCGACTGAATCCACCAGTTCAATTCGCAAGTCCCGCAGCTGGCTCAGCCGGGACAGGCTCCGCCGGCCCCGACGCTTCAGCGACGCCACAGGCGCGGTCAGCATCGCAAGCGTGGGATGCGCCCGCAATAAATCCTTCGGGTTCAGGAAGAGTCTCAACGTGGCGGCCAGCGCGGCGTACGTCATCTTCCCGCACCGCAGCGCCCGCATCAGCGGGTTCCTGCGGATCTTCTCAATAGCGTCTCGCCTGCCCACCAGAATTCCCGCCTGGGGGCCGCCCAACACCTTGTCCGCGCTGAAGGTTACCACGTCGGCGCCCGCCGCGACGCTGTCCGATACCAGGGGCTCGTGGGGCAGACCGAACGCTCCCATGTCCACCAGAGCCCCACCGCCCAGGTCGTGGACCACGGCCACGCCGCGCCGGTTGCCCAGCGCAACCAGGTCCGCCAGTGAAACCGCGGCCGTAAAGCCCATGACCCTGTAATTGCTCGGGTGCACCGCCAGCATCAGACCGGCGCGATCGGTCAGGGCCGCCTCGAAGTCCCGCAGATGGGTCCGGTTTGTCGTGCCGACCTCGACCATCGCCGCGCCGCTGCGCGCCATGATTTCCGGGATGCGAAAGGACCCTCCGATTTCGATCAGTTCGCCACGCGAGACGAGCGCTTCTTTTCCCAGGCATAGCGTATTCAGGGTCAACAATACGGCGGCGGCGTTGTTGTTGACCACGGCTGCCGCATCGGCGCCCGTCAGCGTGCACAACAATTCCTCAACCAGCGCCGTCCGGGACCCGCGTCTTCCGCTCTCAAGGTCCACTTCCAGATTGCTGTACCCCGCGGCAACGCCGGCCACCGCACGGACCGCCGCATTCGCCAGCGGTGCGCGTCCGAGATTCGTATGCAGCACGATTCCCGTGGCATTGACGACCCGCTTGAGACCGGGGACGGTGATGCGCGCAACACGCAGGCCGACCTGGCGAACCACCCGAGCCACGAGCGCATCCCGGGACTCGCCGATCGCTTCGCCGCCACGCATCGCCTCCCGGACGGCGTCGACTCCCTCGCGCACGAAACGTGCGACCATCGGCCGCTCGCAATGTTCGCAAAGCGCCCGTACGTCGGGCTCTTCCAGCACCGCGTCGACCGAAGGTATCAGTGAAAAGTCGGCGTGTTCCGCCATGTTGCTCCCGACTACGGACGCGACACACAATGCCCGTCGCGGAATTTCGCGCGGGCGGTAACGATCACAATACGCCGGGCCCTTCGATGTCAGGGAACGATGCTGAACGAAATGTCCTTCGATGTCCGTTCATCCGCCAACAGGTCCGTAACGGTCACCCTGACCAGCTGCCCGCCCTCCTGAGTTTCGGTAAGGTCCAGTTCGACGTAGGCCACTTCGTCAGGCCGGCTGCCTGTCTGATCGTAGGCGATGACGACTTCCTGGTCTTTTTCAGACAGCCGGAAGACCCTGCCCAGTCCGTGCAGCATTTTCGCCGGGAGCGCCCGTTTCCGTTGCGACCTAAGCGTATATTCCACCCGGTAGTGCGTCTGACCGAAAGCATCCTGCTTCAAGTTGTAGATTTCGAAGTAGACAAACGCGTTCTGGTGGCTCCGAAATGCCAGGGAAGACATGGGAACGACCTTAAGACCGTTTTTCACATAATCTCCCGATGGCTCGTCGGTGGGCTCCGTTGCGAACGCCAGTTCGATATCGCTGATCAGCAGTCCGGATGGCCCGTGATAGTCCTCAAGGTTGACCGCCTGCTGGTAAACCTGCGACTTTCCGGAAACGACGTCTCTTACCTGCAGCGCCATATGGTACGTCCCAGGCGGAAGATCCACCGGCATCACGCCAGGTATGAACGCACCGTCCTCGACCTGCTGGTCTGTGGGGGCCTTGAAGGCCATCTGATCCACGTCCCGGTGGACTTCGTTCCACAAACTGTCGAAGACGGCCACGCCCCGGTCGAGCAGAATCAGATCGGTTTTTTCGTCCACGTTCAATCGAACCACCTCGGATGCGGGCAACCCGTAATAGATCTCCAGCCGCGTCCTGGACTCCGGTCCCTTGAAATCCGCCGGATAGTAGTAGAAATCGATCGGCAGATCGGCAAAGTCGGGCGCGTAGCGCGAGGGTCGCCCGGCCACCACATTCTGCATGATCACCCCGCCCTGATAATCGGCCAGGTGGATCCCGATATGGGGCGCAATCTGGAGCGGCAACGGGGCGAAGTCGTATCGTCGGCCCTTGAATTCCTCCGCGAACGTGATTTCAATGCCGTCGTCTACCTGTGTATATATCCAATATTCCCATTTGGCGTTCGCTGAAACCGGAAAGATCGGCAGGCCGGGTGAAATGGCCAGGGCAATACGGGACCGGTTTACGAAGTCCACGCGCGCTTCCTGTACCTCCCGGTTCCGTTCGGCCTGAATATCGTCCCATCTGCTGACATGGTCCGGATCTCCCAGACGGATGAACACCTCGCCCCGTTTGTCCCAGCCGCCATTCGGCTTCGCATAGTGTTCCAGCGCGTAGGCCACCCGCCGATAGTGCTCCAGCAGGCGCTCGTTTTCGGGGGTGAGGGGCGTGGGGTCTCGCCGCTTCCAGAATCGCGCCGCGAGCGCGTCCTTTTCTTCGTGAGACGCCG
The DNA here is from genome assembly GCA_965203805.1 of Candidatus Latescibacterota bacterium. Classification (GTDB taxonomy): domain Bacteria; phylum Latescibacterota; class UBA2968; order UBA2968; genus JAAXHE01. The sequence goes on from OZ241917.1 coordinate 1,842,991, forward strand.
CCTCGTAACGCGCGAGATCATCGTCGGCCGCCACCAGGGAGATGTCCTGAAACCTGCGCCGGTCGGCTTCGGGAAGAAATGAGAAATAGGCATCGAACAGGGCGCTCGCCCGTTCGAAGTCCCGGTTCAACAGGCAGATGACGGCAAGATCGCGATTGGCCGGAATTCGGGCCTCGCCGCCGGTTTTCAACACCCTGCTAAGGGCGTTGACTGCGGCCTTGGTATCACCCAGCGAGAGCCACAGACGGGCAAGCCGGATGACCGCCCGGGGATGTGCCGGATTTACCTCCATCTCCCTCTGGTAGGCCGAGATCGCCTCGTGTCTCTTCCCGTCGTCCTCCAGAAGCAGTCCCACCTGAAAATGCGCGTCCGGATATCCGGCGTCGATTTCAATCACTTTCTCAAACGCTTCCCTCGCCCGGCGCCGCCGGGTTTCCAGGTAGACACTCGCCAGGTTGTACTGCGCCTCGGCCATTTCCGGATCGGCATTCAGGGCCCTCCTGAAATACGTCTCAGCACGCCTGAATCCCTGCTTCGAAGCCATGTACGCCAATCCCAGCCCGTTGTACCCGGCTGCCTTCGCGCCCTTCTCTACCGCCTTTCTGAACGCCTTTTTGGCAGCCTTCGGATTGCCGGCATCCAGGTAGGCCTGACCGAGCAGGAGATGATCCCCGGCCGTCGCCGCTCCCGCGTCGATCACCCGCTTCAGGGCGGCAATGTCCCGTTCCGGCCGGCCCCGGTCAACGCCTTCAGCCGGCGCGGACCGATTCGAATCCACCGGCGTCGCTGTCGCCGCCCATGCGGACGCGACAATCGAAACATACAGGACGATCATCCATGCCATGGTCAATCTTTCCGGGAAGGTTCGCACTACCGGGTCACTCAGAAAATCTATCGAATATACTCCCTGCGCGCAAAGGATTTCTAGGCTTGCCGCACGAGCCGGGTCCCCGAGACCGGTAATCGGGACGCTTCGGCATTGACAACGCACGGGGGCAGGTTTATCTTTCCGACGGGTCATTCCTGAGAAGGATCCACTATGCCCATCCGAAAAGTCGTCATCCCGGTCGCCGGTCTCGGTACCCGTCTATTGCCCACGACGAGAGCCCTGCCGAAAGAGATGCTGCCCGTTGGCAAATACCCGGCCATACAGCATGTCGTCGAGGAGATGGCGGCCGCCAATCTGACGAAGTGTCTCTTCATTACCTCTCACAGCAAGACGATTATCGAAAACCAGTTCGACAACAACATCGACATCTCCTCGCAGCCGGAACAGAACCACAATTCGATCGACCCTGGGCAATTCGACTACAGCCGGCGGGGTATCGAGTTTTTCTATACCCGGCAGCAGACGCTCCCTCCCACGGTCAGACCTCGCGGCACCGGCGCGGCGATACTCGCTGCCGAGAGTTTCGTTGAAAGCGAGCATTTCGCGGTCGCCTACGGCGATACGATCATCAATACGAGACATACGCCGAATTTTCTGGCACGGATGATCGAATCTCATCTCAGACACGGTTCCGCGTGTACCGTGGGCGTCCGTCCCGTTTCGTCCGATATGGTCGGGCATTACGGTATTGTCAAGCCCGACCCGGCAGACGATCTGAACGCCGACAGCTTTTCCATCCGAGACCTCGTGGAAAAACCCGACGTGGACGAAGCGCCAAGCCTTATGGCCGTAAGCGCCCGATATGTCTTCAGCCCCGACATTTTCGATGAAATCCGCGGACTAACCGGGGCCTCCGGCGGCGAACTCGGTGTTACGGATGCCATTCGCGGCCTGATCAGGCGGGGCAGGTCGGTCAGATGCGTGCGTCTGTTGCCGGACGAAACGAGGTACGACATCGGAAGCCACGAAAGTTACTACCGGGCGTTCATCGACTTCGCCCTTCAGGACCCCCAATGCGGAGACAAGATTCGGCAGTATCTCGAAACCTGCATGAAGCACACGTGAAAAACGCACTGATCCGGCACCGAGCGTGCAATGAATGGTACCGGCCCGTAAAAAAGAAGCCCTTCGGAGCTCAGAGATCCAAAGGGTTTTGTCAAACGCAATAATGGATGGATTCGTCGAATGGAAACGGGTGTCACGCCTGCCGAGTTGTCAGCCAACCAACCCTTAGACCACTCCGAAAAGCCAACATCCGCACTGACGAGATCCAGAGTCGTGTTACGCTATTGTAAATCCTCGTTGATCAGGCAGTTGGGAATTACCTATGCCGGCCCCACGACCCGAACACCGCTCACCGACAGATCGAGGGTACCCCTGCATCGACGAAGGCACGGGTTCCCACTTCTCTCTCCGCGCGTCCTCCTCTCCCCGTAATGCCCGTTCAACCCCTGTCGTTATCGTCGGTTACGAGTTTCTCGCCGTCGAATATCAACTTGCCCTTTTCGTAGATGCAGCCGGTCTCCTCCACCAGTTCGTACTTCATCAACTGTCCGTGCGACATGTGGTTGAACACCTCTTTCGGGTCGTTGTATTTCTCGATCAGCTTTTCGATTGGACCCTCGAACTGGATCGCCCTTCGTACCGGTCGTTCTCTTTCTCGACGTTCCCGCTCTTCCCTGGTGAGGATGGGCAGGCGCTCGGCCGCCGGGCCGAGCCGGCTGGTATACTCCTGCCGTTGGCGAAACCGGTCGTGCCGCTTCTCGAGTTCCGACTTATCCCCCGCGTTGTCGTAATATTCCGAAACCTCGTCGGCCTTCTCCCTGAACCGCTTCTGTTCCTGATCTTTCAGTTCGTCGTTTCCCATTTTCCGCATAATATCCTTAACCGACTTGCTCATTCAGACGCCTCCAGATCGTTGGGATGCCCGATCCCGCAAACGCGTTAGTTGCGGCGCGACAGGTCGTTGCAATGCAAATCCACAACAAAAAACATACATCGCCACCAGGTTTTTGTCAACGGCAAAATTGGCGATGCGACCCGTCCGCAACCCCGAAAGACGTTGACTCCCGCCTGCTCCCGGCGTAGTTTGTCGTTGTGAGCCGACCCATCCCGACGCCGCGGGCCGATTTGACCGGATTCGCGAACTCCGGCTTCCCGCGCGCCGCCCCTCCTCCGCCTCTTCGAGGACGCCAGGATGTCCGAAATCGATCGCCTCGTCGATATTATGGCCCGGCTACGCGGCCCGGACGGATGCCCCTGGGACCGTGAGCAGACGCACCAGAGCCTGAAGCCCTACTTGATCGAAGAGGCCTACGAAGCCCTGGACGCCATCGACCGGGAAGACGACGAAAGCCTGCGGGACGAACTTGGCGACGTCCTCCTACAAATCGTCTTCCACGCGCAACTGGCGCGGGAGAACGCCAGGTTCACGCTGGACGACGTGGCGGCGGCCACGAATGAAAAGCTCATTCGCAGACACCCGCACGTATTCGGGAACGCCACGGCGAACACACCGGGACAGGTCGTTGAAAACTGGGAAGCCATCAAATCGAGGGAAAAGCGTGGAAAGGGGCTGAATCCTTCCATCCTGGGCGGCATACCCCGGCAACTTCCTGCACTGCTCAGAGCACGGCGCGTCCAGGAGCGGGCGGCCCGCTCCGGCTTCGACTGGACAGATACCGAGGAGGTCGTCGACAAAGTGCGCGAGGAAGTGGACGAATTCCTCGAAGCGTGGCGCGGCGCCGACCGGCAGGGCGTGGAAGAAGAGATCGGCGACCTGCTTTTCTCTCTGGTCAACCTCGCCAGGTTTCTGAAGGTCTGTCCCGAAGACGCGCTTCGGAAGACGATCGGAAAATTCGAAAGTCGTTTTCGTTATATAGAACGAGAACTCGGAAAACAGGGCAAGGACCCGCAGAACGCCAGTCTGGAAGAAATGGACGGGCTTTGGGAAGCATCCAAGAAGACTGCGTCGAACCAAACCGCGGCCAATCCGGATTCCTGAACCATACTTACGGATTCCGACCGATCTCAACCCGCAGCCACGCGTTCATACACCTGCACCGCGGCCATCAGATCCTGAATCGCCATTCCCGTGAAATAGGCAATCGCACCCCGGCCGCGCCGGTGTTCCAGGCGGCCCAGCGCCGCGTCTCCAATCGTCCGGGGGCGGCCCGCACCGTCCGCGGCGAACCGGTCCCCACCCAATCCGGCCAGCAGGAAGTCTCCCGATTTCAGAACCTGCTCCGGGTGATCCGCAACCACCTCCCGGCTGCGCAACAGCCCGGCGTCCAGTTGAGCCGTCCTCGGATCGCCCGCAATGACGGACAGATGTACCCTGTCTGCAACGTCGTTCCGTCCCAGAATCGGCCGGGGCGTCGGAACCGCCGTGAGAATGGCGTCCGCGCCGCTCAGGCAGTCGCTGATCCCGTTCGCGGCCCGCACCGTTGCATTCACCCCGGGTTGCAGGGAGGCGACAAACGCCTCGACGTTGGCGGGACTTCTGCTGGTCGCCCTGATCTCCCGCGGCCCAAGGGCGGCGTCGGCGCACAGGGCAAGCGCCCGGGCAATGCGTCCGGTGCCTACAATCGCCAGCACCTCCGCGCTGGCGGCAAGATAGCGGACGCCCAGCGCGCCCGCGGCGCCCGTCCGCATATTGGTCAGATATTCCGCATCCAGTACGGCGCCCCGGCCCGTCGCGGCTTCTTCCAGTTCGATCACGGCGGTGCGCCCCGCAAGCCTCCCTGAAGACACGTCCGACCGCTCCACAATCACCTTCCTCGCGCGGTACCGACCCGGCCACTCCGCGGGCATCTCCAGGCGAAACAGATCCGCGCCTTCCGTCCTTCGCACGTCTTCCTGGCGCGGCGGATTCAGCACCTCCCCCGACCCGTAGAGACGAAACGCCCGGTCACAGCTCTCGACAACCTCCTCAACGGACAGAATACCTGCTATTTCGGCATCTGAAATCTTCAATTTTTCTTCCAAGGGTCCGCCCTCCATTGTGTGTGCCGGTATAGAGAACCCGTGCCCATTAACCTACGAGACCGGCGGCCCTTATTGAAGCGAAAAAGCGGCGCGACTCCGCGAGAACCCAATCCGCTGCGGGCGCGGAAATTCGACTTGACGGGCTCTGGCTCACGTACAATATTGAAGGCCCGTTTCCAGGACATTCGACCCTAAAGGACCCGAAGCGAGGCATCTCATGAAAATCACGGACGTCGAAACCTTCATTGCCGGCAACCCCTGGAAGAACTGGCTCTTTACCCGAGTACACACGGACGAGGGTGTTTACGGCGTCGGCGAGGGCACCGTCAACTTCATGGCCCGGACCGTCGAATCCGCCATTCACGAACTCAGACCGCAGTGGGAGGGTCAGGATCCGTTCCAGCCCGAACGCATTCTCCAGCGGATGTTCCGGGACGTGTACACCGACGGCGGCCAGATCCATAAACACGCGGCCGCGGCCATCGAAGTCGCATGCTGGGACATTATGGGCAAGTGCATGGACAAACCCGTCTATCAGCTGCTGGGGGGTCAGATGCGCGACAGGATCCGGGCGTACGCGAACGGCTGGTATCGCGGCCCACGGACGCCGGAGAACTTTCACGAGAAGGCGCTGGACGTGGTTCGCCGAGGGTATACGGCCCTTAAGTTCGACCCGTTCGGGTCCGCCTACCAGATTACCGATCTGGATGACGAGGCGCTGGCCGTCGACATCATCGCGGCGGTGCGCGACGCCGTGGGACCCGGCGTGGACGTTCTCGTGGAAGGGCATTGCCGTTTCAGCACGTCCACCGCCCTCAAATTCGCCCGCAAGATGGAGCCGTACAATCCCACCTGGTTTGAGGAACCGACGCCTCACCACAAGATCGACGCCCTGACGCAGGTTGCGAGAGAATCGCCGGTACCCATCGCCACGGGAGAAAGCCTGCATACGAAATACCAGTTCGCCGAACTGCTGAAACACGACGTCATACACATCCTGCAGCCGGAGCCCCTGGCCTGCGGCGGTCTGTGGTCAACCCGCATGATATGCGATATGGTCGACGCGCATTACGGCGTGGTTGCGCCGCACGACGCGCAGGGCCCGGTCTGTACCGCCATCTGCCTCCAACTGGCGGCCTGTACCCCCAATCACTTCATACAGGAAACGTTCGACGAATTCAACGTGGCGTGGGAACGCGACCTGGTCACGGGCGAAAGCTATGACGTCGTCGACGGCTGGTTCAGCGTGCCAACCGCACCCGGCCTGGGCATCGATCTCAACGTCGACGAGATTCGCAAACATCCCTATTCCGTGAACAACCACCTGCCGCTCTTCAGGGACGGCTGGGAACGCCGTGTTTCCCAGGAGGAAGTGACGTCATGAACGTCGTCTTCATCGTACTCGACAGCTTCCGTCAGGATCATGTAAGCCTGTACCATCGCGGCGTTGCGCCTTTTTCGGGCGTCGACGCCTGCAAGACGCCCAATATAGACGAATTCGCGCGGGAATCGGTGGTGTTCGATAACGCGTATCCGGAAGCCCTGCCCACCATTCCGATCCGCTGCCAGTTGATGACGGGGCAGCGCACGCTGCACAACCGCGGCTGGCAACCACTCACCGCGGAAGACGTGCACGTCGCCCAGATACTCTCCGGGGAGGACTACGTCTGCGGCCTCGTCACGGATACGTACCACTATCGCGCGCCCGGTATGAATTACCACCGGAACTTCGCCTCGTACGACTGGATCCGGGGCCAGGAATACGATCCCTGGATCTCGGCGCCGACCCGGCGCGATATCGAGGACTACGTCAACGCAAACTACCCCGATACCTGGCGCCGGCGCATCTCACAGTTCCTGGCCAATACCGACGGCTTCCACTCGGCCGAAGACGAATTTGCCTGGAAAGTGGTTGACAGCGCCGTCGACTGGCTCGACGCCAACCGATCGCACGGGAACGTGATGCTCTGGGTGGATTCCTTCGACCCCCACGAACCCTGGAATCCGGTGCCGGAATTCGACACCTACACAGATCCCGCCTATCGGGGGCCCCGGCTCATTATGCCGATGGGCGGACCATCCGAAGACTGGGCATCATCCGACGAGATCTCCCAGATACAGGGTCTCTACGCGGGGGAATGCGCCTTTGTGGACCACTGCCTCGGGCGGCTCTTCGAGGCCCTGAGAAACCTGGGATATTACGACGACAGCGTCATTTTCCTGCTGGCCGACCACGGACATCCCCTGAACGACCACGGGAAATTCCTGAAGGGCGCGGACCGGATGTACAACGAATTGCTCAAGGTCCCGTTCATGGTAAGATTGCCGGGAGGGAGACACGGAGGTCGGCGGACGTCCGCGATCGTACAGTACCAGGACGTGCTGCCCACCCTCCTCGACGCGCTCGGCCTGCCCGGCAACACCGACGCGATGGCGGGCCGCAGCTTCATGCCCGTGCTCACCGGAGATGCGGATGAACACCGGCGGGCGATGATCACCGGCTATCACAGCGGCATCGACCGTTGCACCCGCGACGACACCTGGAGCTATATCCAGCGCCCTGCGGGCGAACCCGACGAACTGTACCATCTTCCGGACGACCCGAAGGAAGAAGACAACCTTATCGACGATCATCCCAACGAGGCTCTGCGCCTGGCGGGCGCGTTCGGAAAGGCGTTCAAGCGCACGTCCTCGAACGTGGTCAAAGGGGTACAGGGGGAATATGAAATGGCCTCGTCGAGCATCGAATGAAGCGACATCACGGCGTCCATGCCCGAGCCGGTGACCTGAAGTCGCCACAGTGTCTGCAAAGTTACCGCGCCCGTGGTCACCGGTCGAATTTATCACGCCATAAAAAGGAGACCCTGTGGAAAATCCCGTGAAAGCGAAACTCATGAGGGGCGAGTTGTCCCTCGGCGGTTGGCTGAACCTGGGTTCCCCGCTGGCCGCGGAACTCATGGCCGCCGCCGGTTACGAGTGGCTGGCCATAGACGCGGAACACTCGCCGTTTGACATCCCCCTGATCGCGGATACGTTCCGGGCCGTCGAAGCCCGGGGCGCCGTGCCCTTCGTCCGCGCCTGGGACCACGATCCCGTATCCCTTGCCCGCATCCTGGACGCCGGCGCCTACGGCATCATCGTGCCCCACGTCAGCACGCCCCGCCAGGCGGAAGCACTGGTGCAGGCCATGCGCTATCCGCCGGAGGGCGCCCGCTCCGCCGGTACGGGCAGGGTGGCCGTCTATGGCGACGAATATCGACGGAACGCCAACGATGCGGTGATGGTCGTACCCCAGATTGAAGATATGGAGGGCATCAACAACACGGAAGCAATTATGTCCGTCGAGGGCATCGACGTGGGTTTCCTGGGTCCCGGCGACCTTGCCCTTTCCATGGGTGTGAACCGGGGCCACCCGGACCACGAGAAGGCCATCCAGACGTTCGTATCGGGATGCAGGGACGCCGGCAAACCCTACGGGATGCCCGAGCGCGACCTGGATATCGTCAGGAAACGCATACGGGAGGGGTTCACGTTCATGGACGTCGCCAGCGATCTGCGAACCCTCGAAGCCGGCGTGCACCAGGCGCTGGCCGAAATCAGGAGATGACAGCTCCGGGGGCGGCGACCGATGGCGATACTCCTGTCGGCCATATAAGGCTCGCCGTTCCAGTAACCCGGAACGGCGAGCCATCGCGCGTGACTATGAACACGCAGGATGGCCCTGTCAGCCTGCCATCCAATACCCTGTACGTCAGACCATATTCCCTTCCGCACGACTGTAAATGCCACTTATCACAACAGATTCCCGCATCCCCACGCACATGTTCCCGATCGCCAGATTGTAATCGCTGGCTCCACTTTCCACGATGCCGCCGGTCTGCGTGGGATCCGCCTGATCGTCTGCACAACGATTGCCCTGCACAATCGTCCGCTCCAGGTCGTGAAGCCGGATCCCGGGCCAGCGACCGGCCGCCTCCTGCGAATTGCTCAGAAGCAGGTTTCCGGAAACCACCTGCTCCTCGCCCCGGTTGGCGTCGATTCCGCAACGCCCGTTGTACGCGCAGACGTTGTCGCTGATCACGTTATGGTGGTCGCCGCCGTTCGCCACCCCGCCGATCCCGTTCTGAAGGTTCTTTGAAAACACGCTGTCACTGCATACCGTATGGTGCACGCGGGCGCAGAAGAAAAAGCCGTCGCCGCCGTTGCCTTCCGCGATGTTGTGCGACCAGACGCTCGCGCGGAGCGCCGTACCGGGGTGAAATCCGTGTCCGCGGCAGCCGTGGGCCTGGCATTGCATCACCTGGACGTCGCTGCCGCGCTGAACACCGATCCCGTCGCTCGGCCAGCCCGAAACCGTGCAGTTCACCACCCGCACCCGCCGGCATGCCACCAGATGGACCGCGGCATAGGTGAAATCCCACCACGGCCCCCGGTAATTCTCCGGACCCCGTATGGTGAGGTCCCGAATCTCGATATCCCGCTCATCCAGCGCGTGGACCGCCGGGAACAGCCGGACGGCCCGCGCGTTGTCCGCCGTCTTCAACGCCCGTTCCAGCGGCACGTTCAGCCGCACGCGGGTCCCGTTTCGCGCCTGAACGACGCCGTGCGTACCGTGCCAGCCGTACTGCCGATCGTCGCATATTCCAACGGCGTCGCCCACCTCGAACGGCGGAAGCGTGCGGCATTCGACCTCGTGTTCACCGTCGCGCGCGTCTTTGTTCAGGGCAACGGATTCCGGCGGACGGATCGCCAGAACGGTCGCCGGACCGTCGCCGACCAGGCTTACGCATCGGGGCAGATAAACGGATTGCCGCAGGAAATAGGCGCCCGCCGGCACGCGGACCCGTCCTCCGGCCGGCGAAAGCGAAGCGATCGCTTCGCCTATCCCCCCCGTCGGGGATTCCGGATCGTAGAAATCCGCGGCATTGACTTCGGACTGCCGTGCCGGCGACCCCGACATCACTGTTCTCCCCTGCGATACATAAACGCCAGCCAGTCACGCCCCCACCCGCGCCGATCAAACCGACGGCGGCTCCAGAAATACCGTCACACCCATATCGGCGAATTTCGACCGCTCTTCCGCCGATCCGATCCGGTGGCACACGGCAGCGCCGGAACCCTGGAGGGACTTCGCCACGTAGGCCACGGCGTCATCCACCGACTTCAGGGCGTGATTGGGATGCGCCCTCAGGTTGAACGTCAGGTCGGTCGGTCCGAACGAAAGACAATCCACCCCGGGCCGGGCCAGAAAATGTGCCCGGGTCGCGGCCTCTACCGACTCGATCTGCAGCCACAATACGCCGTATGCGTTCCACCAGTCCGCATATTCGAAGGGATCGGCAAACGCCGACGCCCCGCGCCGGGAACGGCCGCCGATACTCCGGATCCCCGCCTGCGGAAAATAGAACGCGTTGACCGCCTCGAGCGCGGTCTCATCCGTCTCTGTCTGAGGCACCTCCACGCCGCACGGACCGAGATCCAGGTAATTCCCGATCAGGTACGCGTTCCTGGTGTGTTTGATGCGAAACTGGACGAACACGTCCAGTTCCTCCGCGAGGCCGCAGAATTCCTCCAGCCGCTCCTCGTTGAGCGCCGAATGCTGGCTGTCGGCGGATACGAAATCGTACGGACCGCTTTCCATCACCTGCAGGAATCGCTCCCGCGTCGCGTCCAGAGGCAGCATCGTGCCCACAATCTGCTCTCCATCGCGTATCCGTTTCTTCAGGCCAATGGCATTTTCGAACATAACACCCTCCGCGTGCGCCAGGAATCGCGCATCAAAATCCGATATCAGGAAACCGTGTATGGTTTCTCATTTAGCATTTCCGGCTGTCAATTCGCCGGCATGCGCTCTCACCTTTTCGAATGCATGGCAAATCTCCTTCATCCTTTCCTCCGGCGCCAGCAATACCCGCTGGGACAGCCAGATCCGGTCTGAGCAAGCCTTCTCCGCTTGTGGCAGATGCATGCTCCGGTAATCCGGCGCGTGACCCGTCGTTGTCCAGGCGAAGGGCCTGTACGAACCGGCCATCCAGTCGGTCTGAAATACGGGGTTCCGGTATACCGGCTCGGCATAGCCACCGCTCGCGGGCACCCCTTCGGCCCGCAGCGCCTGCAGCAACCGCTCCCTGGATACGCCTGCGAACTCGTCCGGCGCGTACCGGGCGCTGTAGATGTGCCAGCTCGCCCGGGTCGCTTCATGCAGCCGCCTTACTGGCTCGATGCCCTCGACCCGCGACAGCGTTCGACTCAGCATGGCCGCGTTCTGTTCGCGAATGTCCGTCTGTTCTCGAACCCGCTTCAGTTGGCACAGCAGAATCGCAGCCGTGAAGTCGGTCATGCGGTGGTTGCCTCCCCAGCGATCCTGCTCCGGCGCCCGATCGAACCGGGAGCGGCCGGAATTGATCGCGCACCCCATCCGGTCGGCGACCTCTTCGTCGTTCGTCAGCGCGATACCACCCTCTCCGGACGTCATATTCTTGCTCTGTTGAAAACTGAATCCCGACGCCAGACCCCAACTGCCCAGGCCCTTCTCCATATACGCCGCCCCCCAGCCGTGGCAGGCGTCTTCCAGCACGACCAGATCGTGCCGGTCCGCGATGGTCCGGATGCGCGTCATATCGCATGCCAACCCGCCGAAGTGCACGACCATGATCGCCTTTGTCCGGGGCGTGACGGCGGCCTCGATCGCATCCGGGTCGATATTGTCGGTGTCCGGCGCGATGTCCGCGAAGGTCACGGTCGCACCGGCCGCCAGAATGCCCATACAGGTGCCGTGAAACGTGAACGGGCTGGTGATCACCTCGTCGCCCACACCGATCTGCGCACCCCGGCATGCGGCCTCCAGCGCATTTGTGCCCCCGTTGCATACCAGTCCGTACTTTGCATCCTGAAAACGCGCGAACGCATCTTCCAGTTCGCGGCACTTCGGACCGTAGTTCCAGTTCCGGCCGTGCAATACGTCAAGCAGCAGGGCCTCTTCGGTCCCGTCGAATTGCGGCCAGGGATCTGCGGCTTCACCAGTGACTGCGGTCTCTCCACCCAACAATGCGAGCCGGCCGGACATCACTCCCCTTTCGGATGGAAAAATTCGACATTGCATGCCGGACGAAGCGGAAGTACATTTCCGAATCCGGGAATTGCGATTCACCTTGCGAACGGAGTCGCGTGATGAGAGTCGAAGTCAGCTGCCGGTCCACGCCGTACGAATATCAGCCGCTTCAGGGCCCTGTGCGCTTCAGCATGGAGGAAGCCGTGCTCTCATACGAGCGCTTCGACGGCCGGATGAGCCCCACGGTCAAACGCGTGAATTTCAACCGGAGCGACAGCGTTTCGGTCCTTCTCTATGCGTGGGAGACCGACGAAATCGTCCTCGTAGAACAATTCCGCTACCCCGCGTACGCAAGCCATCCTGAATCGGAACGGGATGGCAAAGGCTGGATCCTGGAAACCGTCGCTGGCATCAAGGATGCCCGCGGGCCCGACGTGGCCAGACGCGAACTGCTTGAAGAAACAGGATTCACGCTCGTTGGCGACCTGGAGCTCCTCACCACTGCTTACGTCAGCCCGGGCGGCACCTCCGAACGCGTCGAACTCTATCTTGCCCGTGTACGTACACCGGAAGGCATCCGGAAGCACGCGGGGCTGGAAACCGAAACAGAAGACATCCGCCCGCATACCATCCCCTTTGAAGAGGCCCTTCGCATGGTCGCGGACGGACGCATCGTGGACTTGAAGACGATTGTCTCGCTCTACATGCTCAAGGAGCGGTTGGACGGAAAACGGGAAACTTAAGCACCGCGCGTCAAAGCAGCCGCCCCTTCCGCACCCGGTCCGCCTCGGGGTACCGTTCGGCCAATGCCGCCACGGCGCCCACGAATTCTGCGGCCTGTTCCTCCGCCTGCCCCACGAAGCGACCGCTCTCACCCAGAATTTCCTCGATCTCCCGGGACGAAAGCGGGATCCGGTTGTCATCTCCGAGCCGCTGCGTCAGGTCGTTTTTCTCCCGACCCTCTTCGCGCATTTCCAGCGCGACGGCCACCGCGTGTTCCTTCAACGCGTCGTGGACCTGTTCGCGTCCGGCGCCCCGCTGGACGGAAGCCATCAACAACGTGGTCGTGGCCAGAAACGGCATATACCGGGTCAGTTCATTCCGTATCACCGCCTCATACACGCCCATTTCGTCGAGCACGTGCAGCGCGGTCTCGAGCATGCCGTCAAACGCGAAAATGGCATCGGGCAACGCCACCCGTCGCACGACCGAGCACGAAACGTCGCCCTCGAACCACTGGTCGCCGACGAGCCCGCCGGCCATATGAACGTATCCGCCCAGAAGCACCTGAAACCCGTTGATCCGCTCGGCGCTGCGTGTATTCATCTTGTGGGGCATGGCGGACGACCCCACCTGGCCCTTCGCGAAGCCCTCGGTCGCAATCTCGGCGCCCGCCATCAATCGCAACGTGCGCGACAGATTTGCGATACCCCCGCCCATCTGGTAGAGGCAACTGATCGCTTCGAAATCCAGACCCCGGGGATAAACCTGTCCCACCGCATTCAACTCGCGTCCGAACCCCAGATACACCCGGACCTCCTCCTGGAGGGCTCTCAGCTTCTCAGGGTCGCCGTGCATGAGCGTCAGCTGGTCCAGCGACGTCCCCACCGCGCCTTTCAACCCCCGAAGCGGGTAATTTTCCACGAGATGCTCGAATCGCCTGAACGCGTGCAGCATTTCCTCGCCGAACATGGCGAATCGCTTTCCCACCGTTGTCGGCTGCGCCGCCGCATGGTGGGTGCGGCCGACAATGGGCATCGCCTTCCATTCCAGCACCCGCGTGCTCAGGCGTAGCAGCATCGCCACGTACTTGCCCGCCAGGTACCGCAGTGATCGCAGCACCTGAAACTGCTCCACGTTGTCGGTCAGGTCGCGGCTGGTCATGCCCTTGTGGACGTGTTCGTGCCCGGCCCGTTCACAAAATTCCTCGATGCGCGCCTTGACGTCGTGCCGCGTCCGGGCTTCCCGGCGTTGTATCGAGGCCAGATCCACCTGGTCCACAACCGCCTCATAGGCGCGAATAGCCTCCTCCGGCACGTCCAACCCCAGTTTTCGCTGGGCACGCATCACCGCGATCCAGAACCGCCGCTCCAGTACGATCCGACCCTCTTCGGACCAGATCCCCCTGATTTCCGAACTCGCGTACCGCCCCGCCAGGACGTTAGGTATATTTTCCGGCATGTTTTCGTCCGCCGTCATTTCCCGGCGTTCCCCCGCTGTGACTGGATTGCTTCGGTGCGAACCGCACGCGCCGGCTCCGAATCCAGTATCTCACCCGCATACGCGAAAAGCGCCGGGGTACCCCCGGTATGCACAAAAATCACCGTCTGTTCCGGCCCCCATTGACCCTCCCGTATATGCCGGACCATCGCCCCGAAAGCCTTTCCGGTATACACCGGATCCAGAATAAGCGCCTCGGTGCGCGCGGCCAGCACAACCGCTTCCCGGCTCGCATCCGTCAACGTACCATAGGCCGTGCCGGCAAAGGCCCCGTAGGTTTCGAAGTCGTCTCCGGTGAAGGACAGGTCCAGCGACAGCAATATCGCCACCTCGTTCGCAACGCGGGCGAGGTTGGCCGCATCCTCTTCGTCGTCCTGGGGGCTCGGACTGATCCCCACGACGCGAAGCGGGACCCCCAGCGCCCGGGCGCCCACGACCAGCCCCACGTGCGTATGCACCCCCGAGCACACGTAAAGGCCGTCCGGGCGGATGTCACGTTCCTGCAGCTGTTCCCACAGTTCCAGAAAACCGTCGACATAGGAAATGCTCCGCAGGTAATACCCGTCCGTGCTGGTATTGTAGACCCTGAGACCGTCCGCCTTCAGGCGGTCGATGACTCGCTCCTTCTCATCGGGACTGTCTACGAGGTGGACCTCGGCGCCGAACAGATGATCCAGGAGCAGGTTTCCGTTTACGGGACGGGAATGCGCGTCATTCCGCCCGACCATGACGGCTTTTAGCCCGAAACGCGCCGCCATCGCCGCGGTCAGACGGGACTGATTGGACTGGGAGGCCGCACCGTGCAACAGAACGTCGTAGCCCTCGCGAATCGCCGGCGCCACCGAGTACTCGAACTCCCGCACTTTGTTGCCGCCGAATGCCATGCCGGTCTGATCCTCCCGCTTGATCCAGATACGGGGACCTCCCAGCTTCTCCGTGAGCCTGGGACAATCCAGGAGAGGCGTGGGCAGGTCCGCCAGGGACAGACGGGAGAATCGCGCCAGGCGCTTCCTCAACGCTTCAGCTGTAATCACCGGTGTCGCCGCCGCCATTCGAGCACCTTTCCTTCGCTGCTTCCAGGGCTTGACGCACGTCACATTGCCACTCGAAACGAAATATAGTTTTCCGGAACTGCAGATGCAAAGACTATCCCCGAGCGGTCGAACAGAAGCCCCGCCGGCGAAGAGCCGGCGGGGCCGAATACCGATAACCGGGCTGTGGGTCCCACCGGCGCCCGTCAAAGAATCTCCAGCACGGTCTCGGGCGGCCGGCCCAGCCTTGCCCCGTTCCCACTGACGACAATCGGCCGCTCGATCAGGATGGGATGTCTCGACATCGCGCGGATCAGCGCCGAGCGATCGTCCGCCTTTTCTTCCAGGCGAAGCTCGGCGTATTCATCCTCCCCGGTCCGGACCAGATCCACGGGTCGGATACCCAGCATGTCCAGTATCCGGGAAAGCGTCTGTTCGTCCGGGGGCGATTTCAGGTACTCGACGATTCTCGGCTCAATACCGCGCTCCTTCAATAGTTTCAACGTCTGCCTGCTTTTGCTGCAAGCCGGATTGTGGTAGATGACGACTTCGCTCACGAAAACCTCCTTGCATTCATTGCCCAATCAGGGTATCACCGGCAGAACCACACGGGACGGCCGGCCCGCGTCGTGGAAAATTTTCTGATGCGCCGCCCGCAGGACCGTGTCGCGGTAATCGTCGCCGCCGGTATTGTGATTTCTGTCGAAGTTCGGAAAATCGCTGCTGGAAACGTCCAGCCGGATGCGGTGGCCCTTCCTGAAGAGATTGCTGGTAGGATTCACGCGAATCGTGTATTCGTAGACCCGGTCCGGCTCAATCAGGGACGGGGCATCGAAGGAATGCCGGTACCGCGCGCGTACGATTCCGTGACACAATTCCTGGACGAATCCGTTGGGCCAGACGTCCATCAACTTGGCGACGAAATCCGTATCGGGGGCGGACGAAGCCGCGAACAGGCGCACCTCGACCGGCCCGGTCACCTCTACAGGCGCGGCCAGCGGCGGCGTCATGTACACCATCACGTCGCGCCTGCCGTCCAGGGCCCGCTGGTCCATGGGCGCATGCTGGCCGCCGGTCGTGTAAAGGGTCATCAACGGGTCTCTCGGGTCGTAGTCGTACGCGTCCGGTTCCTGGTTCCCGGGCGCCTCCCGGGAGAGCCATCCCGCGCCGGCGGGCAGGTCCGCATGGCCGGAACTGTGCAGATAGAACGTCGTAAACCTGGTTCGCTGCAGCGGCCATTCCCGCTCACCGCGCCACCTGTCGGCCCCCATGACGAAGAGTTGCAGCGGGGGCCAGTCCGAAGCCTCGCTCCGTCGTCCTTTGAGCCAGCGCGAAAACCAGGCATCCGCGATTTCGTAAAAGTCCCGTGCGGCTTCCGGTCCGAAATCCAACTCACCCACGCGACGATCCAGGTCCAGGAGCGTGTGGGTCCATGGGCCGACGATCAGGTGTTGATTCTGCCGGGCGCACGGACTCCCGCCGTTTTCCCGCATGCCCGTAAAATGCTTGAATATTCCGATCTGCTGATCATACCACCCCGCCGTACCCAGCACGGGGACCTTCACGTTCGCGTGTTTGTCCTGGAAACGGAAGTGGTCCACGGCATGGTCATCGAGCCACCGCTTCCAATGTTTGCCCATCCCCGGCATCACATCCTCGGGGATATCCATCAGCGGCAGATACCAGAGCCATTTGCTCCGGTCCCGGTCCTGCCATAGCCGCGACGCGTCGTCCTTTGCCTTTTCCTTCCAGGGGTGCCCGGTTCGCCGGGCCGTGTCTACCGACAGGTTATTAATGGTCCAATCCATCACCCGTCCGAGGCGAAGCACGCCGCTCAGCTCCCGGTCCAGAAGGTTCGCGGCAATTCCGCCCGCAAGCATTGCCACCAGATTGGGGGGACGCGTGTGCGCAAGTTCCCACTGTACCCACCCGTCGTACGAGTTTCCGAACGTCCCCACTTTCCCGTCCGACCATGGCAATCCCGCCGCCCACGCCACCGTATCGTAACCGTCCTCCGAGTCCCGGTGGTCCCCACTGAAAAACCCGGGTTGAAACTCGCCGTCCGATGCGTACCGCCCGCGAACGTCCTGAATGACCACCACGTATCCGCGCTCGGCCATCTTCGGGCCAATCTCAAGCTGCTTCTCTCCCTCCTTATCGTACGGCGTCCGGCAAAGCAATACCGGAAACTTGCCCTGTATATCGGGCCGGTAGACGTCCCCGCGCAGCACCGTACCATCACGCATCACCGCCTGGAGGTCCTTTTCCTTCACCGTTGGACAGGACATTCGCGCCTTTCCGTTACCCCTTTTTTCGATCCGCGACCGAGAAAAAACAGCACGTGAGCGGTGCGCTCCTTACACGACGGAGTTAGGCCAATTCCCATACCAGCACGGTGGTGTCCGCGGACCCGGACAGGATATAACGTCCGTCGCGACCCGCAGCCAGCGTGTGGACGGACCCCTCGTGCCCGGCGAATTCGGCGAGAGAAACAGCGGAGTCCCAATCCCATACGATCACCCTGCCATCCTGCCCGGCGGAACAGAACGACCTCCCGTCGGGCAGCAGCAGGACGTCCTCCACGCCGCCGCCGTGCTCGTACGAACGCACCTCCCGCCCTTCCCGCAGATCCCACTGAACCACCGATCCATCACGGCCCGCGGACACTACCGTGCCACTCTGCGCACAGGCCACGGCCTGCACCCAGCCCCGGTGCGCGGCCGCCATTGCCTTCAACGCTCCCGTCGCCAGGCGCCAGACCCTCACGGCGCCGTCCCGTCCACCGCTCACGACGTCTCGGCCGTCCGGTGAGACTGCCAGCGCCAGGACGCCGCCCAGATGCCCTTCCAGGGTTCGTTCAGCCCGTCCCGAAACGGCATCCCACACCCGGACCGAGCCATCGTCCGCAGCGCTTACGACGTTGTCGGGTCCGGCGAAGACCACCGCCCGAACGAATCCGAGATGCCCGTTGAGCGCGTGCGCGCAGTTTCCGTTTTCGCACTCGAAAATGTGGACGCTGCCGTCCTTGCACCCCGCCGCGACCCGGGCGCCATCGGGGGAAACCGCCAGCGCGTGGACTTCGCCGCCAGGGCACTCAACCGTTCGCGTTGACGTCCATCCCTCCGTCTCCCACCATCGGATGGTCCTGTCCGTGGAGCCGGAAATCGCCATGGACCCGTCGGGCGTCACCGCAAGGGCCCGCACGCCGGCCATGTGCCGCTCCCATCGCAGGCGAGGCCGGCCCGTGGCCATGGCGGTCTCCGCCAGCAGCCCGTCGCTGCCGTGGGAAAGCACACGGTCACCATCGGGTGAAATCCGGATTCGGTTGACGTGACTCTGATGGGGGTACCACCTTTTCGCGATCGTGGCCGTCTTCCGGTCCCACAGCCGGATCGACCCGTCCCGGGATCCGGTCAGGAGGTGCCGGTCGTCTCTGCCATATGCCACCGAGGGCACGGCGTGCCCCAGATGCCCGGTAAACGTCTCGAGACATTCGTAGTCCCGCAGGCGCCATTCGTTCGACTTGTGGCGGGTTCCCACCAGCAGCCGCGCCCCGTCCGCGGACAGGCACATATCGTAACAGACGTAATCCTCCACGAAGACCTTCAGCCGCGCCCCGGTCGCCAGGTCGTAGTGGTAGACATTGTGGCCTGGCTGATGGGCCACCAGCGCCGTCCGGCCGTCCGGAGCGTACAGGCAGAGATTGAAGTGCTCTCCGGCATCCGAAATCGCGATGCGCCGTCTACCCTTCTCCCGGTCCCACTCCTCCACGGTGCAGGTCCCCTGGTCCAGGGTCAGCACGCGGTTCTCGTCCGGCGAATACCGCAACGAGACGAGCGATGTCCGCCCCGTGTCAAATCCGCCAACCTCGCGCGGAATTTCGGTCAGACGCCATTCGCTCAGCACGCCCGCCTCATCGGCGAACAACGCTCTTGACACGTCGCGGTTCCAGGCCGCGGCCGTCAGGCGATGGTCCGACACCCGGTGCCGGGCAATGCATTCGCCCTCCTTCAGATCCCAGACGCAGAGGGTTTTCCCCGATATCACGAACGCCTGCCGGCCGTCGGCGGAGTAGACCATGTCGGTTACCGACCCCCGCATCCGGCGGGTCCCCAGCCGCCCCACCGCACCTTCGGGCAATGGATCGCCCAGATGGTCTCTGTGAACGTTCATGGTCCTACCCCCTGTTTCGCGACCAACCGGCCGTCGGCCCCAAGGACATTCCGGAACGCCCGTGTATTTCCCCCGGCCCGCACCACGTTTTCGGGCATGGGGCTGAGACACCGGTTGTGGTGAATGCGGGCATCCTGGCAGGGCGCGCCCCGGATCACCACGCTGCGCACGTCCTGTGCGATAAACGTGTTGTGGTGGATGTCCATCCAGTCGCCGGAGATCTCGGTCGCATCTCCCCTGTCCTGTCCGCCGTGCATGTCGAAGAGGTGACCGTTGGCGTGTTCCAGGCAGATATTGTAACGCGCTTCATAGCCCGAGCCCGGTGATCCGCTGGATGCAATATGGTGCCTGCACCAGTCGAACAGATTCGCTTCAACCAGCACCGTGGCGCCGTTGATGCTGACGCCGTACCCCAGGCCGCCCTTCTGATTGTGGTGGATGAAGTTGTGGTGCACGTATCCCCTGGTGGCGCCTTCGTCGAACCGGGTCGCCGCCACACTGAATCCCCAGATGGCACAGTTGTCGATCTCCAGCGCGAAATGGGACGTCATGATGCCGTAAGAAGAATGCGCGGCCCGTTCGCGGTGAGGGTAAGGGCCCCGGATACGCAATCCGGTTACCCGGGCGTGGTCTCCCGCCGTCCGGAACAGAAACGGCGTGTCCAGTACGTTGGAGAAGATCAGCCCGCCCGCGGACCCGCAGGCGCCGCGGTCTCCGGCCAGTGTCACAGCTTCCGGAATCGTCAGACCGGGCCGTCCGCCCATATCGATCTCGGCATCACGAGGAACGAAAACCACGTCGCCCCCGGCGGCTTCGTCCAGCGCCCGCGCCAATTCTCCGTAGCCGCAAACGGAACGTACGCCGCCTGTAAACCCGTCCCCGTACCCTTCACCCCCGCCGATCGGATTTCCCGTGGGGTTGTGTTCGGCGCCGAACGCTTCCGTGCCGCCCTCAAGGTCCGCCTCGCCCGACCAGCGCGCCGTACGTGCCGTGCGGATCCCGCCACCCGATGCCCGTTCAATCGAAATCAAGTGATTACCTCCGACGTTCAAGGCCTTCCGTTCAATCAGTCCGCCACACCGCAGTAGTTCATCGCCGTGAGCGCGTATACCTTCGCGGCCGCCCCGATTCGCGCCACCGACACCCATTCGTCGTCGGAATGGGCCGTCTCGTTCGACGGCCCATAGTAGAACGTGGGTACCCCCGTCTCGTTCATATAGATGTTGGCGTCGCCGACCAGCCGTCGTCCCACGTAACTGACGTCCTTGCCTGCCACTTCCCGGTGGGCCGCGGCAGCCGCCCGAACCGCCGGATCGTCCCGCCGTGTCTCGAACGGCTCCCGCTCCAGCGCCATGTCGATGGAAAGCCCCATGTTCCCGGCCCTCGCAAATGGCTCAGCCATAGATTCCAGTTCGATCAGCACCGAAGACTTGGTCCTGCCCGGCAGCCACCGCCGCGTCCCTGTAAGCACGCACCGGCCCGGCGTCCGGTTGAAGTAGTCGCCGGCCCGAACGATGCCCAGATCGATCCGCTCCGGTCCGGCCAGCGGATGCACGTCACCTGCATCCAGTTCCCGCTGCCTCTCGGTTATTCTCCGGATCAGGTCTCCCACGTGGCGAACGGGGTTTTCAGCGAACGGCACGTAATTCGTATGGGTGCCGCCCCGTGGCGACGTCAGCGTGATCGTGAACACCATCGACCCCATGCTCATCACCCAGAGTTCGTCGCCGCCCTCCACGATGAGAATACGGTCGCATTTCAGCCGTCCCCTGTTCACATCCGCCACGAGCGCCAGCGGGCCGTCTTTCTCGGCTTCAGGTTCCTCGTGGCCGACCACACCGGTGACCAGCAGATCGCCCTTGAGACGCACCCCCGAATCCTGAAACGCCTTCGCCGCACCCAGCATCGCGGCCACGCCACCCTTCATGTCTGTCGTGCCACGTCCGAAGATCCGGTCGCCCTCCCGCCGCACGGGGGTGCAGTCGCCGGTGGGAATCGTATCCAGGTGCCCATTCAGCAGCAACGCGGGGCCGTCGTTGGCGCCCCCGATTCCGGCGTACAGATTTCTCCGTCCAGGCGTCACCTCGTGCGCGTCCACGTTCAGTCCCAGATCGGTCAGTTGCGCCTCGAAACACGCACAAACGTCGGCTTCCTCGCCGGTGACGCTGGGAATCTCGACAAGCCTGAGCGCCTGTTCGGCCATCCACTCCACATCGATCGCATTCAGAACCGCCTCTCGCGCGCCCATTTCAGACCTCACCGCATGCACGGACAAACGCGTCCGAGGTGGATGTATAGCCCACATTCGCTTCGATGAATCGGATCCCGAAGAGACTCGCCAATCCCTCGGCCTCGGTCTCGGGGTATTCCAGGGTACTGCAACAGTCCCGAAGCACGATGACGCGGTAATTCCGGTACATGGCCTCGGTTACCGTTGTCCCGAGGCAGATCCGCGTGTCGAACCCGACCGTCACAAGGTTGTAGATCCCCAGGCTGCGCAGCAGCGAATCCAGGTGCGTCTCGAAGAACCCGCTGTACATCTGTTTCTTTACCAGGTAATCTCCGGCTTCCGGAGCGATCACATCCGAAAACGCAAGGATGTCATTCGGTTCCGGCCACGCCTCGAGCACGTCCACGCCGCAGGTCCGGATGGACATCCTGCGCCACTCCGTCCGTTCGTTGGTCGAGGGCGCCAGGTAATTCGTTACGTAGACGACGGGAAGCCCGAGGCGCTTCGCGGCGTCTTTGGCGGGACGGATGTGATTCACCACAATCTCACGGTTTTTTATCACGGCGGCACGATACAGCTCCGGAACGTCTCCCGGATCGTGGTCGGGATCATAACCCTTTCCGTAGACGTCCACCAGAAAAAACGCCGTATTGTCCAGACCCAGTTCAAGTTCCTCCTCCGCGTGGCCCAGATGGCGGCCGGGCGGATGCTGCCGGTAATACCTGCCTCTCAAGCCGATCTTTTTCGACATCGACGCCTCCAGCGATCAATGGGTCTCCACCGTTACCGGCGCCTTGCGTTCCAGTGACCTGTAGGCCGCCTCGGAAAGCCGTGCGACCTGCAGGGCAAAGTCCGGGGCTTCATATCCCACTCCGCCGCTCCGGATCCAGGCGAAGAACGCCGCGTCGGGCGTGGTCTCGCGAACCCGATCGGGAATCGTCATGGGTTCGTCGTTCACCAGCACCGCCTTTACGTTCCACTTGTAGAGGTGGAAGACGATGCATCCTTCGGCGCCATGGATGGCGATGCGCTCGTCATGCTCCCTGGCATTGCCGAACGTGCTGATCGTGCCCACGGCTCCCCCATCGAACCGCACATTCAGTACGGCGTTGACGTCCACGTCCAACTTGCCGCAATCCATAAATGCCGAGACTTCCAACGGCGCCAGCCCGGTAATCCACAACGTGGACGCAACCAGGTGGCTGCCCGTATCCATAAACATGCCGCCGCCGGAGAGCTCGGGATCCAGGCGCCAACCCTTCACGCCCCCCCAATTCTGTGTCACGTAGGAAACCACCCCGCGCAATTCCCCGATATGTCCATCGCGCACCAGTTCCCGTGCGAACACGTGCGGGGCGAAGTAGTTCCGCTGGTAGCTCACCTGCAGAAACCGCTCTTTCTCCGCCGCCAGGTCGATCAGCGCCCGCGTATGCGCCGAAGAGACCGTCAGCGGCTTCTCCACCAGCACGTGCAATCCCGATTCGAGCCCGAGCCGCGCCTGTTCGAAGTGCATCGAATGCGGCGAACTGATGAAAATCGCATCGAGCGCTTCCTCCTGAATCATGCGGCGATAGTCCTCGTAACAGGCGACCTCGCGTCCGTATCGATCCATCAACAGCGCAGCCTGCTCCGATACCGGATCCGCCACGCAAACCAGCGTTACATCCTGCTCAGCCTGAATCCGCGGCACGTGAGCGCCGCGCATATTGCCGCCGCAGCCGATCAGGCCCAGACGAATCGCTTCAGCCATTTCTCCCTCCATCGCTTCAATTGTTGTCGCCGTCCGATACCCTCAGACAAGATCTGACATACTCCAGATTCCTCAGGCTGTTTGCCGCCAGCCCGGCAAACTCCGGATCGGCCACCTCGAACGCATCAGGACTGATGTCCAGGTGTGTTTCCACCACAACAAAGCCCTCGTACCCGTCGGCGCAAAGGGCATCCAGCTGTCCCGGCCAGTTTACGACGCCCTCCTCCGCCAGACACCATGCGCCCGTGCCCGGATCGAAATTCTTCACGTGCACGTGAGTTACCAGTCCTTTCAGGTCCAAATATTCGTCAGGGTAGGGTGAGCCAGTACCCGCCCGGGCCGAATTTCCGGGATCCCAGCAGAGCGAAATGCGGTCCTCGCCCACCTGTCGTATAAGCGAAGCCGCCTCGGCGCCGGTTGCCCCCCAGCAGACCGCCTCGTTCTCCAGCGCCAGGCGACATCCCTCCCTTTCCGCAGTGTCCGCCATCTGTCCCAGCCGATCCACAACCGCCGCCGGATGTCGCGCCGCCGCCGTCCGCTCGAATGCGAAGCAGGACACCCGATCGGTACCCAGTCGACGCGCCCATTCGCACGCCCTGGGCAGCGAGTTGTCCAGCTGTTCGTCGACGCCGGGGTCGTCCAGCGCTCCTTTGAAAAACCCCGGGGAAACCCCGGAAACGCCCAGACCGGCATCGCTGATCAGCGCATGAAAGCCGGTCAGTTCCCTGTCGCTCACAGCTGGAAACCGCCCACCCGCCAGCTGCCGCACCTCCACGTGCGTGACTCCCCAATCCGCGGCGAGGGATATCGCCCGTTCCGGGTCGTTACGATCGATTTCATCGGCAAAAACCGAGATTTGCATTCTATTCTCCTCGCCGCGCCGGTCTTGTAAGACGCGCATCCCGATACTCAGGAGTTCATGGCACGCAACCCCTCAATCAAATCCGCCGAAGTGATCGAGTACTTTCCGAACATTTCCAGAAACAGGATCGCGCCGCGAGTCTGCCACAACCCGTCCTGCGTTTCGAACGACTCCATGCCCGTCCCGCAATCCCGCAGGATGATGACCTCGTACCCGCGTTTGCTCATTTCGACCGTGCCGTAGTCCCTCAACAGGATACACGCGTTGGTATTGAACCCCAGAAAGAACAGGAACAGGATCCCCTCGCGCCTGCAATACCGGTGCAACTCCTCCCCGTTGTAGATGACAGCCTCGCCGTCTTCCACGTCCACCAGCGGATGCATCCGCCGCCTGGAACGCATTTCGACAATTTCCGGCTCTCTCGGCTCCTCGGGTCTGGCATAGGCGGCAAAAGCGCCGGTCTTGGACCTGAACTCGCGGGGCGGCCACGTTTCACCCGAACCGGTCGACTCTGAGGGATCGTCGATCAACTTCACCCAGGCCGGATGATGTTCGGCCAGTCCCGGCGCAGGCGCGTGGATCAGCTGCATTCCGGCGCTGCGGCAGGCCTCGAGCAGCGGTACGATGCGCGCCGCAATGATCGCGTCCGCCCGATCCGCCGGCTCCTTCAAGTAATGCTCCTCCCACACGTCCACCAGCACCAGCGCGGACTGAGCAAGCGGCACGCGCCAGTCCAGATGGTCGTAGTCCGTGTTCTTTTCCTCCCAGGGCTCGCCGGGGTCCACGTGCCACCGGTAATACCGGGGCCTGATATGCAGTTCCTTTTCCATAATTGCTCCTCGGTGAAAGGGCGCCGGAGAACACAGCATCTCTCGTCTTCCTTACCAGTCGCCTGAGGTTTTCTCCTGAAGTTACATGTCCGCCGTCAGCGTCAGGGTGTCTTTGCCTTCCAGACCGGCAACCACCGGAAACGTCATTCGGTGAGGACCCTTCTTGCCCGGCACATACCGCACCGACGGTGGAAAGTAGGCATACAGCGCGGTGTGGCGCGGAAACGGCGACGGATTCGGACCGGACCCGTGTACCGTCAACGAGTGAAACAACACGGCATCGCCCGCCCCCAGCGGAACGTCGGTTTTTTCGGACAGATCCACGTCATCCCGATCCGTTAGCGCCTCATTCTGGCGGCGGGCGATTCGTCCCCATGACTGCAGCCCCCATCTGTGGCTTCGGGGCAGCACCTGGATGCACCCGTTTTCGGAACTGGCATCGGTCAGCGCAACGCTGACTGTGACCAGTGCCGGGGGATTCATCGGCCAGTACGCGGAATCCTGGTGCAACCCATGCGACGACCCATGAAACGCCGGCTTCAGCATCAGCGTACTGCGGAACAGGAGCAGGTCGGGACCCAAAAGAGATCCGACGAGGCGAATGAGCCGCGGATGTGCGGCCAGATTTCTGAAGACCTCCGAAAAGTCCCGCGTTTGCTCGATCTTTCGCAGGACCGGCAAGCCCTTCCGCGCGGCCGTATCCGCGTAGGGCTCAAGTTGAAAGTGACGCGCTCCGGGATCGCCCCGGTCCTGCAGATCGACCGCCACTCGATGAAGGCGCTCGATCTCCCGCTCACACGAGGCCACCTCTTCGGCGGAAAGCAACGCCCTCGCCACGAGATAGCCGTCTTCTTCGAATCGGATCTTCTGTACATCCGGATCCATCTTTACCCCGCGCAATTGGGGTTGTGGACTGCGTTAGCAAAACCGTACAAAACGAAACCGCCTCTGTCAAACACAAAACCATGAGGCGGTCGGAACGATGTGGTTGCAGAACCCTTACCCCGGATTCAGAACAAGCCAGGACCTCAATGCCGGCGCCTGCGGGTGGTTCGGCGCCATATCCAGGACTTTTCTGAAGTTGATACGGGTTTTCTGCGCGTCCCCTAACGTGTGATAGACAACGCCCAGGTTGTAATATCCCTCCGCGTAGCCGGGATCCAGAGCCACGGCTTGCTCATAGGCGGATATCGCCCGTTGATAGTCCCCCATCCCGTGGTACGCGTTTCCGAGATTCGAGTGCGCCCTGGAATAATCCGGTTTCAGCGCAATCGCCTTGCGGTAGGCCCTGGCGGCCGCAGCGAACTGTCCCGTTCTGTAGCGCAGATCGCCAAGATTGTAATATGCCTTCACAAACTGCGGTCTCAATCCAATCGCCTTCTCGAAATATCCCGCCGCTTTGTCATATTCCCTCAGGCCGTACCAGGCGTTGCCTGCCTGGAAGTGGGCTTCCGCGAAGTCCGGCTTCCGTGCAATCGCGCTCTCGAAGCTGGCGACTGCCCGTTCGTAGTTCTCGGTATCGAAGTACAGGTTGCCCAGGTTAAAATATGCTTCCACGAAGTCGGGCTTCAGCGCAATCACCTTTTCAAAATAGGCCTCGGCACGATCGTACCGCTTCATGTCATAGTACAAATTGCCAAGATTGTAATAGCTCCCGGCAAACTCCGGTTCGACTTCAACAACCTTCTCGTACGCCCGGATCGCCTGTGCGTTCCTGCCGCGGTCCCTGTGATAGACCGCGAGCGTTTCCCAGCCGTGCGACCTGGCGTGCGCCGACAGGAATTCTCCATTCAGTTGTCCGGAAAAGCGCGCCTCCGCGGAAGAGACGTCCGCGTTCGTGCCAATCCAGAACAGCGTGTGCAAAGCCGCGGCCGAATAAATCAGCGCGGCGGTGTTGGGCGAAACGAGCCGATTTCGAATGTTTCGGACAGCAGTCATCGCCGCCCAGAGCGTAAGGGGCAAAGCGGAAAAGGCGAATACATCCCAATCCCGGAAAGCGCCGAGCTCAGGGTTGGCGACAACCGTAAAAAGTACCGGAAACAGCGCGGCAACCAGAACGAACTGCCGATTGGAACCGTGCGGCCAACCCCTGATCCGGCACAGAAGCAGGACCATAAGAAAAGACGGCGCAACGAGGACGTATTGATTTACGAAATCAATCAGCTTACCGATTGAGAACATCGTGTAGTGCTGCTTGGGACCGGGTTCCGCAAACAGGTTCAGAATATAAAACCCCTGTCGTTTCTGCAGATACGCGATCAGGTCAAATTGGATCAACAGAAGCACGGCAAAGAAGACGATTCCGCTTGACAGAATAGCGAGCGCCGCATTCACCGCCGACCGGCCGCGCGTTGCGGAGCCGGAGGTCCCGTCCGCCCGGACTTTGAGTATTGCCAGCGCCAGAAGGGAGGGCGCGAGCGTCATCATTGTAATATGGAGCGCCATCAGCACGCCAAGCAACGCCGCGGGCGCCCACAACGCCGCCCGGTCTTCGATCGTCCGGATCCCCAGGAGCAGGTAAAGCAGCATAAACGGGAACAGAAACGCGTAATTCTCGACGTACCCGAAAAAAAGCTGCATGTACCCGGCTCCGAGCAGAAAAGCCACCGTCAGAATTCGCTCAAGGGCGTCCTTTCCCAGGAGCCGCGCGGCATAACCCACAGCCACCAGATACAGGACTCCGGACACGCAGCTGAATACCCGATACGTGGTCTCGGCGGATTCCCAGATCGGCGCGCCCGCCCGATGGAGTCCACGGATGATCCAGAACGTCAGCGGCGCGCGGTCCGTTCTCGGGATATCCGACCAGAAATCATCCAATTCGCGCATCAGCATGATCCCGTCGCCGAGTAAATGCACCGCGGAACGCATGCCCCAGAATACCAGAAGACCAACAAACAAAAGGAGGCCCCAGGACACCGCGGCTCGCCGGAATCCGGTACCCTGGCTGGATAACCGGGCGAACGCCGACGTCCACCGCCCCAGTCGGTTCCGGGCGGCCAGGAAAAGCAACGCCGCGCTCAACAGAACGAAAATCGTCCGGGGCCCGACACCCTGGAACCGCAGAAAATCCGCACCCCAGACCGGCACGGGCTGCCAGTAAGAGAACAGCACATGCAGGCCCAGAAAGAGCCCCACCACAACGATGGGCCTACCGGATTCCGTTCGGCCTTCTTTGCGTCGCATATCCGTCCATTCTCAAGTCTAAAGCCAAATCGCAAGCGTTGGCGATCTGCGCCGGTCAATCGCCATCCGATCCGCCCGGAGCGCTCGGGGAAGTACGCCGCACGAACCGTGGACCGATCAATACCGCCACGGCGGCCAGCAATAACATCACGTCGACAATCAGCAGGGAGAATCTCAGCGGCGACAGCCTGGGCTCCAGTACGATCCGGCTCTCACCAGGACCGAGTTTCAGCGCCACAAAGTGACCGGCTGTCGTATACGCCCGCGCGTCGCGTCCGTTCACGGTAACCCGCTGGTAGGGATAGGCCGTGTATGCCAGCCGCGCAAAACAGGCCGCGCTGGAATGTACGACCAGTTCGACCCGCTGGTTCCATACCCGATGGGCGAGAACCTCCACCCGAGGCGATGTACCCAGGTCTTCCGCCGCGTTTGCGTCGGCGAGAAGAATCTGCCTGCACGTTCGGTTCCGGATATCGACGTCCATCGCCTGCAGCAGCTTCACGAAATCGCCGAGTGCACGGGTCTGCATCCTGCGCGCTTCACGCTCATCGACGTCCGAGCCGGACCGGGCACGCGCCATGTCCAGCTCCCGGACGGGATAGGACCATCCCGAAATCTTCGACGACACAACAACAGGACTGGCTTCAGGGAATTCCCTGTGGAAAATCCGGTCCTGCTCCGAATCGGAGTACAGCAGGTGGCGGGTGTTCATGAGGAAAAGTCCGACGCGGATCATGTCGACCCCCGGCATTTCATTCAGGTCTGCATTCTCTTCCAGGCGCTGCAGTGAAAGGTGAAGCACATCCTGGAAACGCCGGACAAAGGCAGGTACCGACAGCGGGTACTGCGTGAATGTATCCAAAGGTGTCGCGAGGCCGGTCTGAAGTGCCAGCCAGGGTATGATGAAGTGGTAATAGATCTTATTCGTCGTATGGAACAGCCGGTGACCGGGAAGCTGCCCGTCTCCATAGGCTGCAAGCTCTTCCCGGAACTGTTTGTAAACGGGACGATGCTGCAAGGGCAGCGGCTTCACAAGCGGCCAGGCATTCGGGTCCCGTCGCAGGTCCTGCAAGGCACGCGGACCGATATTCGACGCCGCACCAGGGTCCCGGTACGGCTGTTGAAAGGTGGTTGGCCCCAGGTCCGCCAGGATCACCACGAGAATCGCCACGAAGACCCCGACGGGGCGTTTCCGTCCTGAAGCGCGCACGGAGGTAAACAACCCAACGAGCACGGCGACGAAGAACACCACGAACAGCAGGTACCGGGAGGCGTTCATCGCCTGCACCACCCCCAGGGACTTGAGTACGGGCCATCGGTACCCGAAAACCAGCAACAGCGAACCGGCCAGGCAAAGGCCAACCGGAAGTCCGGCAGCGCGCACTCCCAAGCGTTCGCTCCGGATAATCCGTACCAGCGCCCACAACGCAATCGCGACCAGGCTTATCCCGAGATACCCGCCGTACCAGTGTTCCTGGGCCTGAAACAGCCGGAACCGGTAATTGGACCAGAACAACAGATGCCGCCAGGAGGGCGCCGGGAATTCGGACATGTAAAACCCGGCATGAAGTCCCGTCAATCCCCGTTCCAGGTACATTGGTACCGTCAAATAAGCCCCCAGCAACACGCCTCCCCCGAAAAGCAGCAGACCGTGTCGAATCGAGAACGGCGTGTCTTCGCGACGGGTCATTCGGCACCTGGCAAATGCATACACCCCAAGAAACGCCGTCGCCCAGAAGCCGTAACCCGGATGGGTAACATGCAGACAGCCCAGTGCAAGGCCGCCGCCGACGCCCTGGGCCAGCCGGTTTGGATGATTTCGCAGTCCCTCCCAGAAGTAGAACGGCAATGGCAGCAGGGCATAGAACAGCGAGAGCGGCAACCTGCCCATAATGAGGACCTGCTGCGTATGCCAGAAACTCAACACGTACGCAAGCCCCGCCGCGAAACCGGCCGGGCGCGACCCGGTCAGCCGCTGGACGAAGAGGTACGCTGCGAGCCCGGACAGGGCGTGGGCGGCCCCGAGCACGAACTTGATCGACGAAAACGGCGCCTGGAAAACCAGATTCACCAGCCCGACCAGGTAGTAAAACAGGAAACCGTAAAACTGCAGGTAGGGCGTGCCGTTACAGAAGTAGTGGGTCCAGATGGGGACCTCACCCTGCGCCATTGACGTTGCCGCCAGCCAGGCGTAGGTCACATGCAGATAGGTGTCGGCGCCATGGGCGAATTCCCCATCGGCAAAATAAAAGCGAACCAGAATCAGACTCCCCGCAACGAGGAGCAGGACCGTTCGCTTTTCGCTTACGAAAACATGGTCGAAAAAAACCGAGAGCCGCCGCTTGCGCAGCTCCAGGAAAACCAGCAGCGATCCCACCGTAACGATAAGAAACAGCAGCGAGACATCTATCGCGTTGAACTTCACGAACCGCGAAACGACAGCGAGAAAACCCTGAAGACTCTGATACCTCAGGCCCGGTCGTAGAACACCGAATTTATCCAGTGTCACGTACTGGAAGATAATCAGCAGCCCTGCCAGCAACGCCAGCAGGGCCGACACGTCCACGGGCCATCCGGTGTTTTTGCGTCCCTCAGGCCGTTTCAATTCGTACTCCGAGTTTATCCGCCGAGTCGAGTGGCGAACGTAACCGGTGTTCGCCGCCTCACGACCTGGACTCTATTCGAAAGATATCCCAACTCGAGCAGGGAAGAGTTGCGTGCTTCCCCGCTCTCCTGTTGTAAAACCGACCTCAAACCGCCCTTCGACAAAGAGGTGTACCCGGTCCGTAAGCCGAATGTCGATGCCGGCGCCGGCGTTTATCGCAAACCCGGTCCCGGATTGCCCGTCGACATGAATCTCAACGCCGCCAATTTCGGTACCCTGTATATCAGCTTCCGAATACGACAGCAACCCCAATCCGGCAACCGCATAGGGCACCGCCCTGACATCCAGGTCGTCCGAATCAATCGTCTTGGTGTATTTCATACTGGCGAAGGCACTGAAGAGGTGTTTCTGCCCGCCGCTGGTGCCAATCAAGACCTCGAGCGCTTCGTTCTCCGCCTTGAATTTTCCCTCATCCAAAGAGAAACGAGCGTATCCCAGACGGCCCTGGACGGCCAGGCTGGGGTGAACGAAATACTCCGCTCCCACACCCACGCCGATGCCGGGATACCAAAATTCCGAGACGGAAATCGATGCGGGAGCGGCGATTCCCGCCGTAACGAAATAGACCGGCTTCTGCTGCGCTTCCGCGTCGCCCGCCATCCCGCCGGACAACAATTGTACTGCGACAAAAACAGGCAACACTCTCATCATAGAAGTCCTCCTTGTTTCGGTAGTTGTCCGCCTGCCGCCTAACCGCTTTCCTGCAGCCTCCGCCATCCCTGGAGGACGGACGGGATCATCTGAACGGGCTGCCCGGCCTTGCAAAAGACCGCCCACAGCACGTCCCACACCTGCGGTTGCCACTGGCACAGATCGATCCAGTCCGCACACGGCGTGCTGTCCCCTTCCTTCCGGTCCACGCGTCCGCCGATGACCGGATCATCCAGCGACCCGTTCCACATCTGATCCAGCAGGGTATGCGCGAACCGCCTCATATCGGCGTTGTTGAATACCACGCCGCGCCGGCAGGCATCGACGGCAAACCCGATATCGATCCGCCCGTGGCTGGTATCTTCAATGGCGCTGTGCCCGTGGGCGCCGGCCTCGTTCCAGTCCCAATAATACCAGGTATACGCCCTGCCCGTTTTCCAAAGATGCCGCTTGAAATTCCTCGCCATCCGCTGCGCACGATCCGCAAACAGCGGTTTCCGCGATACGCTCTGAAGCGACAGGTACGCCCGGGCCAGCGAGAGATACTGATTGTGCGGCATAATCCGGTTCGGAAACCGTTCCGTCATCCAGGGAGAAAACCGGTACCCGCCGGACGCGGGCGATGAATCCACCCAGTCCCGTTCGTGCTTGTCGGCGATCTGCTTCCCGATAAAACGCAGGTACGCTCTCGCGCTGTCTCCGAATTCCGCCTTCAAGTCCGCATCCTTCAAGGCGTGTTCGACAAAGCGGCTCACCGGATGCAGAAACATCCCCTGGTGGACGATATACTCCAGCGGCTCGCCCGCGAAAACCTGGACCCAGAACCGATCTCCGGCGCGCGCCGCGCCCTGGATGCTGATCTTGAACGGCGCGAAACCGTCCAGCGTCGATCCCGGCCGGAACCGGCCGCCGGCCAACACCCGCCGCGTTCCGTATTCCTGCACGGCGTACCTTCGTCCCGGGAGAATCTCCACCACGCGAAGCGTATCCTGCGCCATGTCCCCGCCCCGGATCACCCACACCCGTTCCTCCTCGGGCGTGATGCAGGCCGTACCCCGGTTGTGCATCGACCCCGTTCTCACCAGCGCCACGGAATAGGTCGGCGTAACCCACGTCTCATAACCGTCCGCAAAGTGGTCCTGCCCTGTGGCAATCATCCTGTCGAAATGGTCCACGATCCTCTCCAGCCACCCCGCATCCCCTGTTGATTCGTAGAGCTTTACGTACGCATCCAGGAATCCGCTTTCGCCCCAGCCGAGGCTCCCGGAATCCGGGTTATCGGACTGGCCCTTGCCCTGGTTGTGCGATCGGTCATAGGCGGCGTATCGCTCGACCAGTTCGTCCCGATCAAATGGCGCTGCGCACCCGCTCATAACAAACCTCCAGCCTTTCGGACAGAAGAAAAACCCGCCAGCCGCCTTCGGCCGCCGGGCCCGTCTATTGATAAACACAAGCAGGGGAAGCGGTCAGTCCGCCCACCATCCGCAGGTTCGGGAGTCCGGCTGGGAAGGCGGGCGCTGAATGCTGATCTCTGAGTGCTCACATTGAATCTGCGGAGGCGCTACACCCGTCTTCCCATACAAATATCAGCACTTTCGAGGTCGTCTTAGCGAGCCCTGAAAGCTATCTACTGAACGTAGAAACCGGTCTGTCTGTTCGAAGTCAAACCGCTGTTAAGATCGGTGACGTCGATTTCGAGGATATACTGCCCCGGCCTGGTCGACTGCAGATCCAGCTCCATGTAAATTTCTTCCGACTCCGAGTTTCCGATCTGCTCGTAGCCCACCGCAAGTTCCTGTTTTCTGCCGGTGAATACGCGCACCAACTGGGAGATAACCCCACTGGCCGAGCGCCCCTGGACGCCCTTGGGCCGAATGGTATACGCCACCTTGTACCGGGTCTGTCCGAATGCATCTTTTTTCAGGCGGTAAATTTCATAGTAGACAAAGACGCCCTGGTCCCGTCCGAAGGTGCGGGTGGGAATCGGAATGACTCGGAGACCGCCCTTTCTGAATTTCCCAGGTTCATCGGACTCGACAACCGAATGGGCCAATTGCAGCTCGCTCAGCTGCAGGAAGGTCCTGTCGTAGTTGTCAATCACGACTTCCTGCCGGTACCGGCCCTGCCGTCCGGACAATCTGTCCTTGACCTGCACCTCCATCCGGTAGGTGCCGGGTGGTACGCCCAGATCCACCAGATCGGGTACAAAGCCGCCGCGCGCGCCGGTCAGATCGCCGCCCCCGCTGAATTCCAGATTGCCCTGCCGGCGGTACACCGCCCCGTTGCGCGGGTTGTTCAACGCTACGGATCGCTGCAGAAACATCTCGGTTGCGTCCCGATCGGGCAGATACTTGCCTAATTTATAGGGCGCCCCGAAATAGACCTCCAGCAGCGACCCGAGGCCCCGATCATCTTCCCGGAAATTGGCCAGATCGTAATAGAATTCCAAGGGCAATTTTTCCTCAGGCGGCTTGTAGTAGTCCGGCGTTACCCGGGCCGCCTGATTGGCCACGGACCGCGGATTGAACTGGTTGAACCGCGCAAGCTGCTGCATGGGTATGCGCACGTCCATCGGCGGAGGGGCGTAATCGAACTCGCCTCGCATGTACTCGTCTGTAAATGTGATTTCGATACCGCCATTCACGTCGGTATAAACCCAGACTTCCCAGGGAACCATCGACGCGTCGTCCTGTGAAGATACGGCCTTGAATGCAAAATCGTTGGGTGACTCGCCCACCGCCAGAGCGCCTTCGTTCATCTGGACGTTTTCGAACCTGAGCAATTCCAGAGACGCATCCGAAACCTCGTTGTCCGCCGTAATGCCGGATTCAAAGGTGATCCCTGTCCGCTGGGCCTGGCTGCCCTGTACCACCCGTGAGGCTTCTGTGTTGCGCCCGGCAATACTGAGATCCTCCACCTGCCGGCCGGCGGCGAAGCCGTCGCCCAGATTCGCGCCGCCGCTGAGATTGGATTTCAGGCTGCGCACCGCGTACACGGGCCCGCCCATGAACGTCATCTGGAGGGCAGCCTGCCCGTACATCTGCCGGGCAATGCGCTCACGGACCCGCTGTACCTTCAGGCTCTGGTTGTAATTCTTCATATCCGAGGTGGACCGGTAGTCGGGTTCCCCGAATCGAATATAGACCTCACCCCGCCGGTCCCACGGCTGCTTACCCGAAGAATAGGCCCCCAGCGCGTACCAGACCCGCCGGTAGTGTTCCAGCAGGCGTTCGTTGATCGCCGTGGTCAGGTCCGGGTCATGAGCCGTCCAGAACCGTTTGACCAGTTCGACGCGCGCCTGGCCGTCGGCCATGTCGTACGCACTGCGCTCCTCCGTAGACATCAGAAGTACAGGATCGCGGTACAGCGCCTGCTCTTCCGCCGTCGCCGCCTGCAGGTACTCCCTGAAATAACGGTCTGCCCATTCGAGCCGTCCCAGCCCCACGCACGCCTGCGCCAGCACGGCCATCACGCCCGTTTCGTCCGGATGTTGCCGGACATAGTCAGTCAGCAGGTCCACAATCCGTTCGTAGTTCCGGGACCGGAGGTACACCGCGGCCAGCCGCTGGCGGCCCTTGGGATCTTCGGGTTTGAGCGTCATGTATCGCGCGTAAAGCAGGGCCGCCCGCTCGAAATCCTCCTCATGCACCTCGTACCACTCTCCCAGAAGCAGATAGGCGGGCGCATACGTAGGATCTATGTCGAGCACCTTCTCAATATCGTACCTCGCGTCGTGTTCCTTCAGCCTGCGCCTCAGTCTCGCGATATTGTAACGCGCTTCCAGGTAGTCGCGGTTGTATTGTAGAGCCTTCGTGTAGTACCGGATGGCGTCGTACCGGGCTTTGGGCCGCCCTTCGAACACCTGACCGAGTCCGTTGTACGCTTCCGCCAACCTGTGGTCCAGTCGAACCGCACGTTCGAAAGAACGCAGCGCGGCGTCCGGATTCTTCGACTTCAAATAGGCATAACCCAGCAGGCAATGCCCGCGTGCGGATTTCGGCGCCATCAGCGTGACCACCCTCAGAACAGGCACGGCCGCCTTCGCGTCGACGTCCAGCACTCGCGCACCCACGTCCAGCAACGAATCCACCAGCGTCCGACCCGCCGCCCGGTCCATGACCTCGAAGCCGTCCCCGCGGGGAACCAGTTCCAGCAGCCGCCCGCGATGAAAGGGACTGATCACCATCCCCTCTCCGTCAGCAGCCCCCGACCGGTAGAAATAACTGATCGGGCTCTTCTTTCGATCTTCGGGCGACCTGAACAACCGGTCGAGAATCCGCTCCTCCGATTCGTCCAGCCCCCCGGCCAGCGCCGAAGTCTTCAACGCCTGCAGGTTGGCGGGCCGTCTGCCGTCGTTGCGACGGCGGTATTCAATGATCATATCCCCGATCGCGGACAGGTTCTCCCTGCCGACCCATCGGGCCCCCTGGTCGCCCGCCATCCGCGACCTGCCCGCCAGCAGCTTCGCGTATGCCATGGCGGGCTTGGAATAGAGAAGGTGATCTCGAGCCAATGATTCAAACTGCTGAGCCGCATCGCGATAAAAAAGCTGCGCGTGGCGGAATTCCCACTGACGGAGCGCACCGTACGCCAGTTTTGCCGTCATCATCGCCTTCTCTACGCCCGCGAGCGAACGGTTGGGCCCGTTGCGCGGCCCCCCGTTCTGCGCGGAAACCCACTCGACGTCCAGGCGTTCGAGTTCAAATTCCCCCGGACGCCGCACAACCGTGCCGTTTACCATCACCTCCCAGACCTGGCTCTCCACCATCGGCACCGCCGCCTGCCCCATCCCGGAGAGACGATAGTCCCGTAGCGGACGATCCTTGTAGAACACCCGCCGGCCGTCCGCGGACCAGCCCAACTGTCCCGGCGGGCCGGGAAATGCGCCCAGTCTGCGTTCGGTTCCAGCTGCATCCGCGGACCAGATCTCGGTCAGTGCCGCCTGCCCGTTTTCGTAGGCAGTCGTCCAGATCCGGCGGTTGTCGGACTCCGCCTGGACCGGCGATGCGATTCCGGCCGTGAACCAGCATGCGGTGAAAACACGCAATGCAATTGGACTGAATTTCGTCTTTCCTGCGCCCGACACGAACGGCTCCTCCCTAACCTCAATTCGAAACACGATCGCCGGTAAATTTACCACAAAGAGCACAAAAGGCACAAGAACACAATAGGGAGTCGACCCCGAAAACCGGATAATGACATGAAAAAAACACTGCAATTACTGCTGTACGGGACAGAAATCTACCTTGAATAGGTTTGTGCGGATATCACTATAGAATAAGGAATATGGACGAAAAGTCAAAGCTGATTCTGTTCCTGATGCGGTGATTCGCCTTTACTCCGCCAGCAATCGAATGCGGCGACGGGCCTCGGACAACGCCTTCGGATCGCCCCGCCATTGCTTCAGAAACGCGTCGTAGGCCGAGACCGCGTCCTCCGGCTTTCCCAGGTTTTGAAGCACCGCGCCCAGATTGAACAACGCTTTCGCGTCACCCAGCGCCGCCGACCTGCGATAAGCCTCCGCGGCCTCCACCGGTTTGCCCGTCTTCTCCAGGGACACTCCGAGGTTGAAGTGAGCCTCCCTATCCTTCGGCAGCAGGACAACTGCCTGCCTGAATCCTTCGGCGGCTGTCGCCGTTTTGCCGGCCCGCATGGCAGTCACACCCAGATTCATCCAGGCCTCCGCATATTGAGGATTGAGGTCCACCGCTTTCCGGTATGCCGCTACCGCCTGTTCAAAGGACCCCTTCACGCCGTACGCATTGCCCAGGTTGTTGAAAGTCATGGCTTCTTCCCTGATGGACAGCGCCCGTTGAAAGGCAAGAACTGCATGATCCATCAGTCCGCGTTCGGCAAGCACCTGGCCCACTGCCTGGTGCATCTTGGCGCTCGCCGGATATGCGCTTGCAGCGCTGGAAAACAGACTGTATTCATCCTTCCAATCTTCGTTTCGCACGACCGTGCGCGCGGAATACCCAATGCATACGAGACCCGCCGCGATAACAACGCCGAATCCAAACCTCCTGAACAGCCGCTCCGCGCCAATCCCCGCAAGCGCAAACACGCCGAGTGCCGGTATGTACAGAAACCGCTCCTGGACCATTGAGTTCAGCAACACCACAGTCTGCGACACCCCGGCATAGGGCACCCAGAAAAGCGCCCCGCAAAAAAACAGCCGCGGCCATCTCGCCAGCGATCGCACCCACAACCCCAGCCCCGCCAGCGCCAGCGCCAGGCCCGCGATCACGCCCGGTTCCAGTAGCGAAGCGGCAACCGGAATTGCATTGTACGAGTAATCAACGGAAAGCCGCCAAGGCAAGACCAGGAGCGAAATGTAGTGCCAGAAGATCCTCCCGGCGGTCAGGATCCGCGTGTCGAACGAAGCGCCATACAGCGGATTCACAAGCTCCGTCATCCCGCCGGGTGAAAAGCCGAGTCCTGCCGCGGCGCCTCGCACGACCAGACAGACCGCGAATACACCCGCGAAGCCCAGCCACCACGGCCATCTTGCCCAGCAGACATCCAGAATGCATCGGAGAAAATCCCTCCCATCAAGTTCGCCTGCCGACCAGGCCAGACGCACTGTCGACGGTCCTCGCCGCGCATTCCGTCCATTACCCTTGTCCGATAAAATCCGGTTCTCTGGATCCGTCATTCCCGCCGCCAGGTCATATACGACGACGAGGCCCAGCAATGCGAGCGCGCTCTCCTTGCTGAGCAATCCACAGAAGAATGCAACGAGCGCCATCAGATAGGCCGTGCGGGAACCCGAACTCTGCACATACAACAACATACCTGCAAGAAGAAAGCCGCCGGCGAGCAGGTCGGACCGGCCAAAGGTCACACCCGCCGCCACTTCCGAATGGATCGGATGCACCGCAAACAGCAGGCCGGCAAAACCCGCCGCAAAACGGCTCAGGCCCGCCCGCCTGCACAGCAGCCACGCCAGCAGGCTGCAACTTACGTGAAGAAGCACGTTGGTCAGATGAAACCGAAACGGGCTGATGCCTCCAAGCGCGTCCAGCAGAAACGTCAGCACCGTCAGGGGCCGGTATTGCCCGGTTTCGTTTCCGGGATAACCCGCCCAGTAGTGGGTCGTGAAAACGCTTTTGAAATCCAGCCGTTCCACGATCCAGCTTCGTACGATCAGAAACTGGTCGTCGTAAACCAGCCCGTTGGCCAGCGCGTTGGCATAGACCACCATCGCCGCGATGCCCACGAGAACCGGCCACGCCCATGTGTGCTTTACGTCCGTGCTTACGGGCGTATCCGCAGACGCCCTGCGTTTCCGGTCATTGCGTTTCGCCATGGTTGTGGGGTCAATACCTCCGTGGGGCGGGCCCCACAAGGGGTGCCCCTACAATGCCAGGATACGTTATCGGGTGCTGGCGCTGACCTCAATTTGATAAAAGACAACCGTCAAATTTACCACAAAAAGCACAAAAGGCACAGAAAGTAACAGCGCGAAAGCGGGGTATGAAGGTCGTTCAAAGGAAGAAATTCGCGTTTACGTCCAGTGTCTCAAATGTCCGGGCAGTTTGACATCAATTCGCCATTGTTCTTCTGCATAAACTCGAAATTCAGGTCCCGGAACAACTGCGAGTCAAGGTTAAGCTCTGATCACTGGCCACTATCCACTGACCACTGCTTTTAATAAAAGAAACGGGCGGCAACCGGGCTCAGAGTCCCGGGCGCCGCCCGTCGGTTCATACGCCGACAAAGCGTCGGATTTCATCAGGTTCCAATCAATTCCGCCGCTTTGCAGATGCGACTTAGAACGTACCTCCGACAGAAACGCGGATCGGCGGATCGAACATAACGACGCCGTCGTTCTGCTGCAGGAGCGAAACAGCTACGTCCGCCGTGATGGTACGGCCCCCGAAGGTCTGCTTCAGGCCAGCACCCAGGGAAATACCCTCAAGGTCGTAATTCCACTTCCAACCCGCGCGCAACGCGAGCGCATTCTGCAGCCACAACTCGGCGCCGAAATGCCAGCGCTGCTCGAAGTCCACGAAGAACGCGCTCTCCACCGAGGCGGTGAGGTAGGACGGATCGCCCTTTTCGCCGTAGACTTCGGCAGCCACGCCGATATTGTAGACGAGCGGCAGCAGGTATGCGCGATCGCCCGACTTGCGGTCAGGTCCGAAATTCTTGAACGCCATCGCGATACGGAGGCTTCTGAAGCCCGTGTAGAAGAAGCTGCCCACGTCCACGGTGAAGCCCGTTGTCTTCACCGTGTACAGCTTCTCCTGGACGTAGTTCGCCTTGGCGCTGAACGAGAACTTGTCGGTGAACTTGATCGCATACAGCAAGCCGACGGAGATATTGTGTACGACCACGTCCTGCCCGGTTCCGTTGGGCTGATAGATCGTGGTTTCCTTCGATGGCTTCGGGTTGTGCGAAACCACCGAAAGGCCCAGCACCTCACCTCTGGCCGAACGCGTGTTCCAGACGGCCGTGGCCGAGTAGAGCTGGGTGTCGAGCAGGAAACGCGTCCAGTTCGCCTGGTAGGCCACGCGTTCCACGTGTACCAGCCCCGCGCCGTTCCAGAAGATCGCGTTGATGTCGTCGGCGACCGCGGTAAACGCGTCGCCCATACCCACGGCGCGGGCGCCCTGGCCGATCTTCAGGAACTGCATCCCGGAGATATTGACTTTCTTGACGCCGTACTCACCGGTCACCCCGCCCCACTTCACGGCCAAAGCCGGTGAAGCGGCAAGCAGCAGGGCCAAGACCGACGCAATGATTAGCATGCTTCTTTTCACGTCATTTCCTCCTTGTTTGAGCCCGCTACTTGATCAGCACGAAGCTGCCTCTTCGGGTCTCTCCGCCGGATACGACAACGAAATAGTACAGACCGGTCTGCACTTCGCCGGCGATATTGAACGTGATCTGCCGAAACTCGGTTTCACCCTTGGTAAGCGGGGTCCGGTCCGTGGTTTCCACGCGGTCGCCGGAGGCCGAGTAAATGTGAATGATCGCGTCCGAGGTAAGGCCCACGATGCGAAGGTTGCGGGAGTTGGGATACTGGTGCACGCCG
The DNA here is from genome assembly GCA_965203805.1 of Candidatus Latescibacterota bacterium. Classification (GTDB taxonomy): domain Bacteria; phylum Latescibacterota; class UBA2968; order UBA2968; genus JAAXHE01. The sequence continues at coordinate 1,883,556 of OZ241917.1, forward strand.
TCCACGTAGTACGGGTTCGGCACGATGAGCACCTCTTCCGGGAGGCTGGACAACAGGGCCTGGAAGGGTTTGCGGTTGTCGCCGTCGTACGTCCTTGCCGTCGACGGCCCCCAGCCGCTTTCATACCCCCTCCGGATATTGGCCTGCACACGCTCACTGGGGATGTCGTCGATGGTCATCCCGCTGTTCCACGTGTACGACTCCACGCCCCTGGCATACGGGCGGGCGGAGTAGAAGTAGGAAAAGCCGGCCGTGGTTTCCAGGTCCTCGTATTCATAGACGCCGTCGGCATTGATGCCCCATTCGCCCCGGGGCAGTCCCGCCGGATTGGTGGAAGATCCGCTCGAACCGTTTTCGATGATCCCGTACAGCTCCCACGGACCCCATGAAAACCACTCGGACTTGTACAGCCTGACCCCGAGGATATCCTGCTCGCCCGTATACGGGTTCACAGCGGACTCGGATTCCCTGCCCCACCGGATCAATTGCTTGGCCCTGGTGGAAGAGGTAAGGTTGTCGGGCGAAATGTACGCCTCGGTGGGCGAGGTGGGCACCTGGTAGTTGTTGTCATACACCCAATGGGCCAACTTCAGATTCTCCAGTGCGGCCTTCTCGCCGTCCGTCTTTATCTTCTGGATCTTGTTCTCGGGGCTGTCGCTGGACCGGTCCCACTTGATCAGCCCGATGTCCTGCTCGTTGGCGGGAATCGGCGCGAGCAAGGAAGGGTGCCCCGCTCCCCAGGAGAACACGAGCTTCACGGTTTCATCCACGCCCACGTTGTAGGGCCCGTAGACGGTCATGTCGTGGAACACCTTCCGCGTGGAAATGTCGCCCTCGTCCGGATTGGCCTGAAAACCCGTCGTTGTTATGACGCTGGCGAGTTGCGCGGCGCTGTGCGTGGTATAGGTGGGGTCGTCGAAGTCACCCGTGGAACGCGCCAGCCACCACTGGAACGAACGCGGCTGCATGTCTTCCCCGGGCTGCACGTATTTTCCGCGGTCGGCTTCGTTGAACGAGAACTTCCCCGCGTCATCGGCGTAGGCGAGCGGCGCCATGAAATAGGTGCTTGGCGCTCTGGGTTGGCCTTCCGTCTGCAGAATATTGTAGTTGGAAGGCACGATCGCCTTGAAGAACGGATCGCCCGTGTCGTCGTGCGAAGAAAACGGGTTGTCGGAGTCCCTGCGGATAACCGCGCGCATATCCTCGCCCACGAACGCGCCGTTCTGCGAGAATGCATTCGGATAGCCGTTGGCTTCCGTAAACCACAACGTATCGTCCATGCCTCGGGCGTTGGACGCGTAGAAGTTCCAACCGAACTCCTCGAGAATGCCCATTGCCGTCATGGCCGCCACGTTCTTGAAGGCGATATAGAGATTATTGATGGGTCCCGGCGCTTCACCCACGCCGTCGCCATCGAAGTCGCCGATGTTCTTGAAGGTGAGGTCCACGATGTAGAAGTCGTCGAAATCCGGGTTGGACCAGCTGTAGACACGCCGCTGCATCAGCAAACCGTTCTGCTTGTCGATCCACTGGGCGATGATCGTCTCTTCCGGAATGGTCACGTCCACCAGGTTGTGCGCGCCCAGGTTGTAGTTGGCGATGTGGGCCGGCGATGTGCTAACCGGGTCCCAGTTGGCGCCGTAGATGCTGCCGTGATCGTCTTTGGTGACCCCCGGCCAGTAATTGGAGAGGGCACCCTCATCATCCAGTTCTCCGGGAGAAATAGCGCTGTTCGGCGTCTCGGCGAGCTCCTGCAGCGGGTTGGGCTGCCCCCAGCTTTCCTCGGGATTGCCCACGGGATCGTAGGGGAACGCCTGGTTGTGTTCCACGATCTGCAGGTTCTCACGAGGTCCGGTCACCGTGACGGTACCGCGGTCGGCGTTCAGGATCCAGATGCCCTCGCCGCCCGAGACCTTGTAGTCGTTGTACATCTGCGACTTCTGGTTGGACGTGAACTGGGAGAGCACCGCGCCGAACGAACCCGGCCCGTTGCCGTTCCACGGATAGGCGTTGCGCCTGTAGCCGCGCCCCCACTCCTGGTTGCCGCCCATGCCGCCTATATTGTTATAGCTGTTGGATATAAGCGACCGCAGGTTGTACCTGCTGGAAATATTGTCGGGAGTGGCCTGCGCATCGACCGGGACTGGCTGAAATACAACCGCAACCAGCGCAAGGCAGGCGACTGCAACCAGCCCCTTAACAATGAAATTCAATCGTTTCATATCCTTCTCTGCCTCCATTCGAAAGCACTGCGGAACAGACGCGCCGGAAGCGAAACTGCTTCCGGCGCGCCATTTCCTTACCAGTTAACGCGCAGCCCGAACTGGGCAAGACGCGGCGAATGCGCGTAAGACCGATCCCGGCTGTCGCCGTAATTCAGATAGTTCTTGTCGTCCGGGGTCGGCCCGTCCAACCCGATATACGTCCAGAGGTTTCTGTTCGACGGGCTGGTGCGGTCCTTCTGGTTGAAAACGTTGCGGATGTCGGCGAAGAGCGTGGGTTGAACCCTGCCGGTCACGTTGAACGTCTTTTCAACGGCCAGGTCGGTCCGGGAATCCAGCGCGAGGTCGCGGTAGTACCGGTTGCCGCCTTCAGGCGGGGCGTAGTTGAAGATACCGCCCGTCTGGATGCGGGAGGTGACGTTCAGCCGGAGATTCTTGAGAACCGTACCCACAAAGGAATGGCCGAACTCGAAATCATCCGGGAACGACGCCAGGAGCGAGAAACTTCCGAAATTCCGGCGGTCCCCGCTCTTCGGGCGGAAGAACAGCGTGGTATAGCTGCCCGAGTTGATCTTGACCGAGCAGTTCTGGCCGCAGTTCCCGAGGGCGGGATTGTCGACCGGCCGGAGGCCGTCCCACACGCCCGTGCCCAATTGGCCGCCCTTCGCCCGCGCATTGTCGTGGAAGTTCTGCCCCTGCTGCGCGTATTTGACGAGGTCGTCGCCCGTCAGCCGGCGAGGCGCCTCGCTGCCGTCCGGAAGCGCATCCCAGTAAATCCAGAAATTGGGAACCGTAATGCCGCGGTCCGTAAACGCGTTGGTTGTGGAAAGATGGACCACCGTTGCCGAGTCCATATATACGTTGCGGATCACGTTGCCCAGCTTGCCCGTGGTGACCTGCGACCACTGGTAGTTGTAGGAAACGTTGAATGAGAAGTTGTGCGAGAAGGACTTGCGCATGGACAATTCCACGCCGCGGGTGTCACCGTACGCGCCGTTGTCCAGGGTCCGCGAATAGGGAATCCAGAAGTCCCTGGGACCGACCCACGTTTCGTTGGGATACGACGTGAAGTGGTCCACCTCGCTCTTGTAATACGCCGTTAAGGTGGCCGTGTAGTCGCTCACGAAGTTCCAGTCGGCGCCCACCTCGAAGGCCGTGGTCTTGGCGGGTTGCAGCAGGTGCAGCCCGTTCTGGCCCGAATAGGTGGTGCGGAAGTTGTTCATCCGCTCGGTGGCGTCGATCCGTCCGTTCTCGTTCACGTCGCGGTCGCCGGCGTCGCCGGAGGTCCAGTAGTCCTCACCGAAGTAATACCAGAGGTCGGCCCACTGGAGGAACACGCCCGTGGAGAACCGCATCTGCGACCGCTCCGTGATGGGGTGCGAGACGCCGATCCGCGGGCTGAACTTCACGTGCCAGGGCGCGTCCGTGACCCACAGGGAGCCTTCCTGGTACGCCCAGTCGCGTGCGCGCGTATAATAGCGGAACATAGAGCTTCCGCGGTATGCGCCGAAGGTCAACTGGCGCGAGTTCGGGTTGAACGTATCCAGGCGGACGCCCAGGTTGACGATCATCCCCTGGAACTCCATCTTGTCCTGGAGGTAGGCGTTCAGGAAGAAGGGCTTGACCTTTTCGCCAATCTGGCCTTCGTCCATGATCACCCGCAGGTTCCGCGCGGCCGGGGTTGTGTCGTACCGCAGAATCATCGTGATGGCGCTGGTCTGGTACTCGACCCCCGCCTTCATGAAGTTACCCTTGGTGATCTGCGATGACAGGTCGACCTTGGCCCCGATGCGCTGCCGGTCGTACTGGCCGTATCTGGCGGCCTGCCGGCCGATGCTGAACCATCCCGCCTGGTCCCGGAAAATCTCTCCGGTCACGTCATGCGTGCCGCTGAGGGTATCCATCTTCGAGCGGGAATGCGAAACCCGCACTTCGTAGAAGGTCCTCGGGGAAAGCGTATGCGTAAATACCGCGTACTGCAATTCTTCCCGGAGGTCGTGCAGTCCGGCCGCCGACCACTTCTCGGGCAGGAACAGGTCGCGGCCCGTTCCGCGCCTCATCGCGCCGCCGCCGGTGCCGTGACGCCCGCCGAAGAGGTCAGGATTGCCGTTCGAATACCAGTCCCAACCCAGATACATCCCGCCGACTTTCAACTTGAGATTGGCGGTGGGTTTGATGGTGATGCTCCCGGAAACGTTGATATTGCCCGGGTCGTCCTGGAAGCTCCCGCGGTCATTGTAGAAGCCAATGCGCTCGGCCCGAGGCGTGACGGCCGCATAACGTTCGTGCTTGACGGTGCCCACGAACGAGGCTCGCTCTCCGATCGGGCCGGACAGGTTGCCTTCGACACCGAAGCCCACCCATTCCGTATAATTCGTCCGCACGTGAATCAGTTCGCCGGCGATTTCCTCGAAAATGGGATGGTTGATCTTTTCCGAAAGGTCCGGATATTTCTCATTGGCCCAGACGGGATTGTCCCACTGCACCTTGTCCTGGTGCTGCGGCGAATCGTAGACGTTTTCGCCCCAGTGCTTCTTACCGGCGGGCTCGTAGCGGAACTCGCCCCAGCCGTTCACCTCGCCGCCGCCTTCCTTGGTGATGATCTGGACCACGCCGCCCTGGGCATTGCCGTATTCAGCGGGGGTTACGCCCGTCAGCACCGACAGTTCCTGGATGGCGCCGCGGTTCACCTGGCGGAAGCGGCCGCCTCGCCCGCGGCCGTCGTTGTGGTTCATCCGGACACCGTCCACAACATAGGCCACGTCGTTGCCGTACCAGCCCCTGTCCACGTAGGCGCCGCGAATCCGGTTGGACCCGTCTACCGCCACGCCCGGCTGCAGCTGCAGCAATTCGGACGTCCTGCGCGCGGCCGCCAGGTTCCGCTCGGTCTCTTCGAGCGTAACCGTGTACTTGCTGGTGGTCTTATCCGGCTCCACCAGAGGACGGCCGGCCGTTACCACGAGCTCGCCCAGTTCGAGGGCGGTCTCTTTGAGGTTGTAATTGATGGTGGTGGTGTGGTCGGAACTGACCTCCACGCCCGTCTGCGACACCGTCTCGTACCCGATCAGGGACGCGGACAGGGTGTAGACGCCCGGCGAGATGTTGATGATGACGTAGTATCCGTCGGCATCGGCCGTGGAACCCAGATTGAGTTCCTTGATCACAACGTTGGCGCCCGGCATGACTTCCCCTGCCTGGTCGCGCACCACGCCGTTGACCTTGCCGGTGACGCCCGCCTGCAGGTCGCCCGTGAAGAGACTCACGGCCGCGACCGCAACTGCGACTCCGAAAAACAGAAGCTTACGCTTCATTGTGAACCCTCCTTCAATGAGTTGTTACCCCGGCTGCGGCGGATTACCGCCAGAAGTAAAACTTCATCTGCGCGCCGATATCGACCATGTGTATCGGCCGTACTTTCTCCAGACCATAGAAGAGCATATTGCGCAATTCGCCCACCACGAAGTTATAGCGGGCACGAAGGTCTATGGCCAGGTTCTGGGTGACGAAACCCTCGACACCCGCGCCTGCGTTGGCGCCAATGGTGTATCGCTGATCGACCTGGTCTTCCATGACGAAATCCAGATCAACGGGGTCGTTCGTCTGGCGGGAATAAACCAGGTTGCTGTTGATGGCGTAATACCTGTAGAGCCCGCCGCCAACCAGGAGATAATACCGATAATCCCTTGCCTTGAACCCGTGCGTGGCGTTCTCTTCACCGACAAAAAGCAACCCGTTCACGATCAGGTTGTTCCACGTGATTTCGGACCTTCCGTTCGGGTGCGGGTATGCCTGCTCGTCGATCGGGTACACCCAGAGATCGGATGCCGGTTTTCCGTTTTCGAACTTCGAGTAATTGTACTCGATTTCAATGACGGTGCGCTGGCTGGCCACGTAGCTTAACGTTGCCCCGTATTTGCCGGTGGCGTCCCAGCGTTCTCCGAGCCGATGCATCGGGATGTTGTAATCGGCGATCCCGCCAACCGCCCATCTACCTTCCTGGGCCAATGCGCTGTCAGACAGACCCGCTGCCGTCAGCGCAAAAACAGCCAGAAAAGCGAAACGCACAACTTTCATCTACTCACCTCCCTCATGAGAGTGAATGATGCGAAAACTCCCTTCCTCCCGTCCCATCGTCCCACGTACGAAATTTGCGAAACTGTCTTCTCTTCATTTCGATAGACGACCTCCTTTCTTTAAGAACGGTCAGCAGTCCGCCCCCGAACCGCCCACGACCGGAACGGAAATCCCGCGACACCGGCGAGTTGAGGGTTTCTCGCGTGATGACGCCGGTCTTCGCGTTTTTGCGTCAGGAATCGGGGAACCATCCATAATGTTGCGGTGTCTGAAGAATATACGGACAACAAAAAGGGCATAATCCAGACCATGATAGAATCATGCGATTACGCCCCGGCGTTTACCGAACACTGCCCTCGCCAATGAACAAAGCATATGAGTTACCATTAAATGCTGGAGGTTGAACGCTGACACGCTACCCCGTTTCTTGCCGATTCGATAAAATTTAGTTGGGCCGACTGAATTTGTCAAGTTTTTTTTGTGTGCCCAGTGTCGAAGCACAACCTGGTAAACATCAGAAACTACAAAACACGCGAAAAAAACGAAAAATCCTCGGCTGAAATCGATTGCAACAAGAAGCGCACTACTGCAATGAAGCACGTCAGCATGGCAATGCAACGATTTTCATCATGATTGCTGTCCCAAAGGGGCATGACAACTGTTTCAATGTTCGCGTGGAATCGGACGACGCTACGGAAGTCAGCCGGAAACCTGTGACGGCGCGACCGGTGAAACACCTCGGGACGTGATTCACCGGCAACATGCAGAAAGGCGGATCACAATGCAACCGCAATCCGCCCCTCGATGCTTTAACATCCTGCCCTGAAACGTCAGGTCTTACTTCTCCAGGATCTGAAACCGCCCCTCGCGAACCGTCTGCTGACCGCTCACCAGGTCCTTCACCGTCATTTTCACCCGGTAGCGTCCGGGCTTGCCCTTTCGCAGGTCCAATTCGACGTAATCGGATTCGGCAGGCGAAGTGCCCACCTGCTGATAGCTCACCGTAACCATTTCACCCGACCCCTTACGGGCCAACGTCTTCAGTTTCTTCCGCCCCCGGCGCACCTCGTACCCCACCTCGTACCGGGTGTTTCCGAAGGAATCCCTCGCCAGGTTGTAAATCTCGAAATACACGTAGACCGGATCGCCGGACCGGAAAGCCCGGGACGGCGCCGCGGCGATCTGCCATTGCCCGCGGACCGACTTCGGGTTGGAGCCCGGGCCGGCCTCGACGACCCGGTACGCAATCTGAAGATCGCTGAGGAGCAACTCACCGGTATCGTAGTCGGGAACCTCGACCTCCTGGTGATACGCCTGAAGCCGGTTCGTATTCAGCCTTGACATCTGCAGCGCCAGCCGATAGGCGCCCGGCGGCGCGGTCAGGTCGACCCGGTCCACGGCCAGCAACCCCGTCCCTCGTGATGACGGCGATATCCGCAGGTCCAGCCGGTCGCGGGTCTTCCGCACCTCCTCGGTCCGGTTTTCGATCAACGCGATGCGCCTCTCAAGAGTCACGGTTGTGTCGCGGTCGCCGTCCACCAGGACGTTGTCCAGCGGCAGTCCCAGATTCAGCTGGAGGTCCGCTTCTCCGTTGCGGCCCCGGAACGAAAGCGCTTCATAGTAGAACTCCATGGGATCCAGATGGGACAGGTCGTACCGCTCCGGCAGATCCTTCGAGATTCTCGCCACCCGGGCGCCGGGCGCCAGGTTGGGCAACCGCATCATCAGGCGGCGCATCGGGCCCATGCGCTGCATGGAGAGTTCGTCCAGATCGTACCCGTCCGGAGTGGGCTCCGGTGCGAAATCGTAAATGCTGCTGTACAGCTCGTCAGTAAACACGACCTCCAGACCGTTCTCGATGTCCGCGTAAACCCAGACCTCCCATCCCACCTTCGAGTAGTCCATGCTCGTGGTGACCGGCTTGTAGAACGTGAGTCCCACGTCGATTTCCTCAGGGCCGCCCAACGGTTTGCTGTTGGTCCCCCACTCAGACTGGGAGAGCCTCTTTTCAGCGGACCGGTCGGACCGTATGGGATACACCGGGCCGATGAACGTCATGTCCATACCGCGCCTTCCGTAGAGCTGAAACGCCAGCTTTTCCTGTACGCGCTGCACCTTGATGGGAACCCGAGCGTTGATTTGCTTCCAACTGGATTTCCAGTCGGGCTCTCCGTACCTGACGAACACGCGGCCACGGGCATCGAAGGGCCAGGCGATTTCGCCATAGAGCGTCATTGCCCGCCAGACGCGGCGGTAATGTTCCACGCGCCGCATGGAGCCGCCGCTCGTCTGGAACGGGTCGCGCTTCAGCCAGAAACGCTTCAGGAACGCTTCCCGTTCTGCAGGCGGCGTGTTCCTGTAGGCCGCAACATCCTCCGGCCCGCCGACGTTGGAGATATCGTAATACGCCGACCGTTCCTTTACGGTAAGGAGCGAGATATACCTTTCGAACGCCCCGAAGGCCTCTTCGTGATCCCCCCAGGCGGCCAATACCTGGGCCTCGAGGGGCAGCCCCCGCCGGGGACCCATCAGCGCCGCCAACTGGAGCACTTCGTCGTACCGCTCGATCTTCAGAAGATGCATCGCGAAGTCGAACGCCGACTCCTCATCGTCGGGTTCGTGCGAAAGGAACTCCCGGAAATACCGGATGGCTTCCGGCGTGTTCCCCCGCGAAAGATAGAAGTCGGCCAGCAGCATATACGAAGGCGCATGGTTGGGATCATGACGGAGCGCCGTCCGCGCCGAGGCAACCACTTCCTCTTTTCTGCCCATTTTCAAGTGTGCGCGTCCCATCAGCTGATGGGCGTCCGCGTAGGTGGAGTCAATGCGAATGGCACGTTCAAGGTTCCTCAACGCCCGCCTGGGGTTATTCATCAGCTCCAGATATACGCGCCCCAGTCCGTACCTCGCCGCAACGAGCGTAGAATCCCGGACCAGGGCGTCTCTGAAACGCGCGCGCGCGCGCTGCGTATCCTTCGTCTTCAGATAGAGCATTCCGATCCGTACCTGCAGCAGCGCCGGGTTGGGATATGCTTCCAGAGCGCCTTCCAGCTTTCCGATCGCCAGCCGGATCGAATCGGGATGGTCCGATTTCATGCTGCGGATGTAGACGCCGTCGATTTCACCGGGCGCCAGCGCGTCGGCCCGGGCCGATGTCGCCCACCATCCATTAACGGCAAGGACCAAAACAGACAAAAGACCAAGGCACACCAGACTCGCGCGGTCATTTTCAATAAATAACATACTCTTAAGACTCGTGTAATGAACTCGATTCATTATACCTGTGAGGCCAAGCTGACGATGGCTCCGCTCGAATGTGTCCTTCGCGGGTTTCTGCCGAAAGAACAATCGAGTGGACGGGAGATTCTTAGACTGCGCTTAGAATCTCAAGTCGGCAACCAGCTACGTGAGATCCTCATTTGACGATCGTAGAATGCGGCTGTTACCACTTTCTCAAAGGAATTTAACGCCCCTTGCCACGCTGACGGCCCACCGCCTATACAGATCATGTTGAATTTGCAGAAAATATATACAAGTGGAAAAATAAGGCAATAGTCAGTCTGCCTCCCCAAGCAAATGACCTTGATCCATTTTTTAAAGAATCTGGTTCTGCTACTTGGATCCCCCCGCGGCCTGGATAGCGCCTTGAGCGTCCCCTCACGACGCGCACGACGCCATTGGGTCAACTGCGAGGAATACAACCCTTCGTGACGCAGCAACGCACCGACTTCAACAGGAGCCCGGAAGGCGCCCGCATCTTCTCAGGACGAGAAGCTTGTACCGGGCGGTTAAAACGACTCCACTTTGCATGCGCCGTCACCTCCGGATCCGGCCTCGTGGTTGTGGAGGCCCCGCGCGGGACCTCCACAACCAGAGACCCCTTGCCGCCGTTGTCTCCAACATAGGTTCTTGAATTCACCTCGTGCTCTCATCCCCGCCCAATATACGACGACATTGAACTCGGACAGAAAACTGTCTCACTCGATATTGGCACGTACGGAAGAAAGCATCCGTCGTAGCGTCAATGCAAAGACGTGCATACCAGGATTGTCTGGAAGTTCGATGGCAGCGAGTGGCATGCGTGTGTCAATAGGCACTCGTTGTATCCAGATGCCATAGTCAACGCCGAGCCGATCTGTATAAACGTGACGAGTGGGACAGTGAACTCCTGAGCACCTTACCGCGACCCTTTCTCCGTATTGAAGGCGGTTGCCCTTATGCCACGAGCTCAGCCCGACAAGAGAGCTTACCCTACACCCATCAGCAGTGATAAACGAAACGTTGTCCTCGAAGTCTCGTTCAGCTGCCCCAAGAACGTATAATGTGTCGTACGTGTCTTCAGGAATCGCGATATGTTGACCTTCCATAGAGACGTTGTTGTTCATGCCGTCTCTCTTATCGGGAAATCGAAACACAATACCATCGCAATCGAACAGCGAATTCGAACTGGGCAGGTCCTCTTCCGGGTAAGTTTGGCCAATGCCGTTGAAGTCACCGTCCGTACGATCGGAATCTGAAGACACGGCATCACTATTGTAGTAACGGCGGAGATCTACCATATGATATACGTCAATTTTGCCCATATTTGCCTCTGGATAGGTTCTTGTTCATGGATTGTTGGAAGTTACAGGGGTTATTCACTCGGATGGCGACAGATTCTCGACCCTTTAGTAACTTGATATTTATTGAAACTGTCCAATGTTCTCTCTACGAACTTCTCGCGCCCATCGGAAATGGAGAGAACCACGGGACGCGGTCGTCCTCGGAAGCCCATTGTGTCGTCTGACCAGGTCCGTGAGGAATTTTTCTCACTATAAAGTTCTCGTACGTTGCCGCATCGTCTCGTGTGAAGGGCTAGGATTGTCGTGCTGAGCGCCTAACCTTAATTCCGCAAAAATCAGGCGGCGTTGCGTAGGAAGTTGAAGATTTTTCGGTATTGTTTTTCGGTGTGTTTGTTGGGTTGCAGGCGCAGGGTAAGCCGCCCCTGGAGTCGTAGGAGGAAGCCGGCACGATTGATGAGTTCGAAGCGCAGGGTGCGTATGGATTTGAGTGGCCATCGGTTAGTGATTTTCCAGGTGCGATTGCGTTTTGTCAACCCGGTTTCGATCTGGAAGTTGGTCAGGAGGTTGTGGGCGAGAATGACGAACTGTTGCCAGGCACTATTGGCGTTGTAATTGTTTGTGGGAATGGTATCGAAACCGAGTCCGGTCTTGAGTTCACCGAGGGCTTTTTCGTGCATGCCACGGCCTGCCATAAAGCGCCAGAGCGCGCGCACCTTGAGGGATAGATTGGTGGCCACCGCAGAATATTCGAAGGTACCGTCATCGGGGTCGAACAGGTCCAATTGGTAGTTCTTGCGGGTGGGATGCATCACGCGTTTTCGAAAAATGACGATGTTGAACGTGCGTTTCCATTTTTTGACCGTCAGCGTCGACGTGAAGCCATCGACGCCCTTCTCGACGCGTTGCCATTGGGTGCATTCACGGATTTTCCGCTGCATGTCCAGACCTTTCCAGAAGGGCACCTTGATGGCGTAGAAAGCCTTGTTCTTGTCGAGCGTTTTAACCACATCCTGTTTGAAAAAGTCACCATCCATACGGAATCGCAGCGTGTAGGCGTTCCCCAGGCGCTGTTTGACCTGGGTAGACACGTCCCGTAGAAACGGGAGGGAGGCGCTGCCATCGTTGACGTTGCCGGGCCGGTTGTGTACGCCCAGGAAATGACCACTGTCGGCCAGGTAGGCGGTGATGGGATAGTAACTGGGCACTTTGCGATGATGCGGATTATACCCACGGCGGGCACCGCCAACGCGTTTTCCCGTGCACAATACAGTGCCGTCCACGTCGATCGTCAGCTTTCGGGCGCACAACAGATGGATCTTATGGGCAACAACGTCGGCGTTGAGGGCTTTCAGGGCCTTCAAACCCTTGTCGGTAAACCGTCTCAGAAACGTGCTCATGCTGCGGGGGGTCGGTAGATCCGTCAGACCGCAAAACCGCTGCAGCAGGGGATCTCCCTTTAAGAAATCCAGATGTCGCAACCGACACCCGCCCACCCACAGCAAACCCAACAGAACACGGCACAGGCTCACCACACCGAAGTCGCCGCCAAAGCCCACACTGCCCAGGTGGCGGCGCAATTGCCTGTTCCAATCCACGTTTCGCAAATATCGCATCAACAGCTCCAAACCCGCATACGAGGTGAGGCCTTCACCCGTGAATTCCATCTTCAAATTGTCGTTGACACGCGCGTGCAAATCGGCTTTCTTTCGTCTCACTGTACGTGGCCTTTCGTTTTGGGTTAATTGGGGGTTTCGTCGCTACCCAATATACCCAAATGGAAGGCCTTTTCCTATTGAAAAATATAGACTTACTCGCCTTTTTGCTTAATATTCAATACACGGAAATTCATCAATATTATTTTCGCATTGAGGCTAATCCTGCCCATCCTGTCTAACCAGGTAAGTTTGAGTATTGTGATCAAAAGAGGTTATCGTATGGCAAACGAAACCTCGGACGATGCATGGCTTCCCGCGATCTCATCCGAAACCTTAACGATCAACAACTGATGCCCCGGATCGGTTTTCGACATATCCAGTTCCAGGTATCCGTACTCATCGGCTCTGTCTCCCTCGTGCGCGTACTCCACGTTCACGACCTCAGCCTTTCTGTCGATGCCGACCAACCTGCCAAGCGCCTTCAGGATCTTCACCGCTACGTTACCTTTATGGAGCGAATGCAGTTCGTACAATACCCGGTACCTTGTCCTGCCGAACTCGTCCTTCGTCAGGTTGTAGACTTCGTAATAGACAAACACCGGCTGTCCCACGAAATAGAACAGACTCGGATTAGGCACCACCTCGACCTCACCTTTTGTGAATTTGCTGCCACGGCTTGGACGAATCAACGAGGCCATCTCAATATCACTCACCTTCAGCGAGTCATCGCCATATGGATGCAGCACCACTTCGCGGTTGTAGACCTGAGACTTTTCCGACGACGTGTCCAGAATCTGCACGGATAGCCGATAGGTACCGGGCGCCGCGGTGATACGGTCCATTGCCGGCACAAATGCGATCTGGGTGGTATCAATCGGTCCCGACGTGTACAGCTCCATATCCTCGCTCGACCGATACACCGGCTTGTTATCCTCGTCGTGCAGCGCCAGGCCCCGCTTCAAGTATGCCGTCAGCCTTCCGTCGAGTCCTTCTTTGTAGTCAAGTTCACGCGTGGGAATACCATAGTACACCTCCAGTTTTGCCGAACGGTCATCTGCCTTGAATCGAGCTGCGTCATAGAAGAAATCGAGGGGGGCAGTGGCAAAGTCCTGTTCGTAAATCGCCGGCGTCTTGCGCGCCGCGCGTTGCATCACCAGACCGGGGTTCATTCGCTGCCATATCAAATTTGACTTGATCGAAGTATCGATCGAAGGATGAAGGATTTCATCTGTTGGCTCGTCAGTCGACATCGAAGTATCTATCGAAGTATCGATCCAAGGATCAGGGATTTCATCCATTAGCCCGTCAGTCAACAAGGTGGTGCCGGGGTTTCGCCCTGTGATCTCGTCCACCCAGATAGCGGCGCCCGCATGCGGCACCTCTGCGTACTTGTAGGCGCCTGGGCCTGGCCCGTGTTCCTGTACAAAAGTCACTTCCACGCCACCATCGACGTTCGGGTAAATCCAGTATTCCCAGACGCCTCGAACGGGGTATACCGGGTAACCAAGAATCGTAGATAGCGTCTGCTGGTCGTCCATACCCTTCTCTACTGATCCACTCATCGACCTGTAGAAGCTGACCATGCGCCGGTTCAGAAGGAGGTGAGGCAAGGCTTCGCCAGCCTGGTTCATCAGCCGGTCCTTAACTGCAAGAACCCTTGGGTCCGTCTCAAATCGGATGTTCTCCGACGCACTGATGTGATCGGGCCTTCCATAACGTACATACACCTCCCCACGTACGTCCCAGGGGAATTCGTACTCGCTGAAATGCTCCCGTGCATACGCCACCCGGCGGCAGTGCTCTATCCACCGTTCGTTGGCCGCCGTCACCGGCGCAGGATCCCGAGGCGCCCAGAAAATTTCGGATTGCGCCTTGCGCTCTTCATCTGGCGTCGCCTGGAAGCGGGACAGTTCATCGCTGTTAACCACCAGGCTTAGATCATAGTATAATGCCTGCTCGCCGGGTGGCAGACCCTCCAGGAAAGCATCCAGTATCGCATCAAACGGATCGTGGTCACGCGCATGCTGATACATCTCCGCCAGATCCAGGAACGCGCGCCGCTGATAGGCATTCGGCGTATCCACGACTGTCTTGAACATCGCCAACGCTTCATCCGTGCGTCCTTCTTCCTTCAACCACTGTGCAAGATAGGTCCGAGCCCCGAAATGTGCTCGATTCACCTGGAGTTGCCGGCGGAACGCTTCCTCTGCGTTTCGCGCATTTCGAAATCGACCCGCTCTTCCATCTTTGTAGATCCGACCAATCTGGAACCAGACATCGTGATGATCCGGGTCCACCTTAACGAGTTTCTTGTACGTGTCCAGTTCCCTCGAATTGCCAATTTCCTGGTACGATTGGGCCAGGTTGTAGTACGCTTCCACGTAACCTCGGTCAGCCCGAACGGCCCTTCGAAAATACTTGATTGCCCAATCCAGCATTTTCTCTGTATTGCGAAACACGAGACCCAGTCCGTTCAGGGCCGGTGCGAAGTTCTTCCGCTTTCGGAGGGCTTCTCGGAACGCTTTCTCGGCATCCTTCAGATTTCCCTTTTTCAGGTGGACATGGCCCAGCCCGACGTAAGAAGGCGCATGTTTCGAGTTGATCTCCAGTGCCGCCTGAAAACACCTCTCGGCATTCTCATATTTCCCGGATTCGAGATAGGCCAGCCCGGATTTATACGTGCTATCGACCCGTGAGATGTCCTTTGCAGTCGATCCTTCGGCCGGACTTTCGCCCAAACAAACGACAATCGTGATCGATGCAATCAAATAGTGCTTGAACCAGTACATATGGAACCCTCCCCTGAGATATTGTCAAATGTTGTGGATTACGACGAGCGCATCCTGGTGGATTAAGCGGGGGCTTTGATGTCTCCGTCCTGGAATTCGACGCCCTGGACGATGAGTTCAATGAGTTTGTGACCGTGTAGTCTTTGCCAGTGTTTTTGGGCTTGGTCTGCCAGTTTGTAGACCATCATCATCGTGGCGTTTCGGGAGCCACATCCTTTGGTCTGTCGTGTGCGGTGGCGAACGGTGCTGAAGGTGGATTCGATGGGATTGGTGGACCGTAGGTGTCGCCAGTGGGCAGCCGGGAAGTCGTAAAACGCGAACAGCACGTCCTTGTCTTTTTCCAGGCACGCACACGCTTTGGGGTATTTGGGTTCATACAGGGACAGGAAGTCCTCGTAGGCGTTCAGGGCATCCTGTCGGGTGGGTGACAGATATATCTGGTGGAGGCGCGCTTTGGCCTGCGCCTGGATCGTTTTGGGGAGGTTATCCAGCACGTTGGCACTCTTATGCACCCAGCAGCGCTGATGATGGGTTTGCGGGAAGACTTCCTCCAGTGCCGCCCAGAACCCCAGACCCCCATCGCCAATGGCCAGAGCGCTTCCTTCAACCCTCGCCTTTTCAGATCCGTCAGCACGCCCTGCCAGGACAGCTTGCTTTCTCGATGCCCGTCTTCTATGGCCAAAAGCTCCTTTCGGCCGTCCCTGGTGGCGCCGATGAGGACTAAGACACAGGGACGGTCCGGTTCCAGCCGCACCTGGAAATAGATGCCATCAGCCCACACATACACGTAGTGTTTATCCGAAAGATCCCGATGACGCCACGCCTCATATTCCTGTTCCCAAATCTGTTTGAGACGAACCACGTTGGCGGGTGACAATCCAGGGGCCTGCTCGCCCAGAATGGCGGCAAGGGCCTCAGGGAACGACGACGTGGAGACGCCCTTGAGATACAGCGCCGGAATCAACGCATCGATCGAAGGCGCACGACGCAGTTACCGCGGCAAGATGGCTGAACGAAACGCTTTGCCCTCACGTTTGTCGTGCACACGCGGCTGGCGGATCGGATTCGGGCCCATGCCCTTGATGAGGTCCCGCGCCCTGTGAGTGCCATTCCTGACCACCTGCCGGTGACCCTGTTCGTCTTTCTCGTCTTGCAAGTTCTCGACGTAGGCTTCCACCTCGAACTCTAACGCGGCTTGCAACATCCGCCTGGCCCCAACACGGATCAGGCCTTCCAGGCTCAACGTCACTTCTTCTTTGACTATCGTCTCTACTTCGGAGGCTGTATATTGTTTCATTGAGCGTATCCTTTCTCCCTCGTCCGAGGGGCCTCGCGGGTTTTTGGTGACACGTAAGGATACGCTCTTTTTTTATCTCATCCACAACTTTCGAATATAACTCCAAAACGTCCCTGAAAAACTCGATGTGCATCTCATCGTCTACAACTATAGTACCCACAGACACTCCAAGGTGAAACGATGGCTTTCGCAAAGACTCAGATAACACCTTCACGTTACCCCGACCTAGCATCCTGGCCCAACCAGGTCGAGATCTGGTTCAATATCATCACTCAGAAGGCCATCAGGCGCGGCTGCTGTCAGATCCGTCAAAGAACTCATCGATAAAAAACAAAGCTTCACCGACAACTACAACGAGTCGGCGAAACCTTTCGTATGGAACGCCACCGCACAATCCATCATCCAAAAAGCCGAATGTTTTTGCAGAGGTATTTCTGGGACGCAACACTCAAGTTGGAGATTAAAGGATACCCCTCACTGAAGCCCCACACCTTGCAAGGCGATCCGTAATGTGCTGCCTCCATACGACAGTGCTGAACTGCGTTCTTAGACGGCAAACTGTGTCTTGGGTATAAGGGGGATCTCAGGCTGAGCGGATACGCAAATAGGCTCGAGGAATCATACAAATGGGTACCACGATAACCAGCAGAGCCGATGAGACAACCAGCCCTCCGGACGTACCTATCGCGAGGGTGTACCATATTTCGGACCGATCGCCATGCAGCATTAGCGGGAGAAAACCCGCAACGGTGGTCAGTGTTGTGATAAAGATCGGTCGCAACCGCTGGAATGCGGCCCGGACAACAGCGTCAATGGGAGACGACGGTCTCGCCTTCAATGTACGAGAAATATTATGGACCAGCAGAATGGCGTTGTTCACTGAAATGCCCATCAGAAGCAATAGGGAGGCGTAACCGCCCTTGTTAAAGGACGCACCGAACAGGTAAATCCCAGCTCCGACCCCGATGAGGGCCAGCGGCAATGCAATCAATACGAGGATCGGCCGCGTCCATGACTCGAACAGAGCAGACGTGATCATCCACACAAGTAGCACTGAAAGCAATACAATGAAAACCAGTTCCTTTTTTCCGTCTTCGGTAAGGTCCCTCCGCATATAACCCTTGTTCAGGCTGTAACCGTAAGGCAAGTCCGTTTTTGCTATCAGATCTTCAACTAACTTTTCGGAATAGTTGAAGTCTGCAAGGACGGTAAAACCAACCTCTTTGACGTAGCGCTGGTTGTCGCGTTCGATTGTCGGCCTCGCATACTGCTTTTCCAGATGGCTGATGTGGCCGATCCGCGCGGCGTATCCCTCCAGCAAAACATGCCTAAGTTGACGGAGGTCCGTGCCGCCCTCCGCTTTCGCCGAGATGGCTGCCGGTACTTCCCGTCCGTCCAATGACATGCGCTGAATGGAAGAACCCTCATCCAGGCGGGCTTGTATTTCATCCACAACCATGGCGTGATCAACACCCAAGGGGGAGGTTCTCGTATGGTCAATCCGTGCCAGAATTTCATACCTTGGCGGACCGTAAGTGCGGTCGACCTGAATGTCGCGTACTCTCCGCGATCGGCGCTCCTTCAAGCGCTCTGCAATTCCTTCCGCAATATCTCCCACATTCCGCAGGTTGTAGCCCTGTACCTCCAGTTGTCTGTTCACGCCACTAGCGCCCAGAGGCTTACCCGCCGGATCAATGTCCTGGCCCCATACACGGAATCCCACGCCGCCGATATTGCCGCCATAAACGACCAAGTGTTCATAAAGCAAATAGGGAATGGCCGACCGTTTATATTCATCCTTCAGCCGGATCTGAATGAGTCCGTACCTCCCCGAACTCTGTGTGATGATGCCACTGATGACGGAGGAGAAACTGAGAAGCTGCTTCTCGATCCCCTTAAAGATCCCATCCAGCCGACTGATGTGCGCATTGAAGGGCATCTCAAGAAACACGATGAGGGAGAATCCTTCCGCAATTTCCCTCATGATATGCCTGTGCGGCGCTCCGTCAACCCGGTGGTCTACGTCTTTGAACAGATAGTAGGTTGCGCCCCCGAGAATCAGATTCAGAGTTGGTCTCAGGAATAAGGCTGTTGGATTGCCCCAGACGTTGTTGTAGAGTCGTGCGGACCCTTCCGAAAGACGTCTCCACGGCGAGCGAGGTGTTTGTTCTTGTTCGTCTGTCACGCGGCTGTAATTGTCTGATGCGGCCATTGTGTCCCTGCTGGCGAGCCAATCTGTGTATTCCTGCCGCGTCGCGACCATTCCGGTTGATGCGTACTCATTTGGCCGATTCGCTTGGCGCTGGCCGACTTGCTCCGGGAGGAGCCAAATTGGAAAGCCCACCATCCATGCCAAGAGTGCCAGTATCAATACCCTTTGTCGGCCACACATGCCCAGGGTCCGCTGATATAGACGAAACATCGGATCAACGCTCCGAACAGCAGATTCCTGCTGGAGCACCGACCGGTAGAAAAACGTGGGAATCAGGACCAGTGCAATTAGGAGGGAAAGCAGGAGGGTTAAACCTAATGATACAACAAGAGGTTTGAAATACTGCTGCAGGTCTTCCGATAGAAAGAGAACCGGCAAAAAAGCGCCAATGGTCGTCAGATTCGAAGCCGCGACCGGGTACATAACTCCGCGCAACCCTTGAGCCACTGCCTGTTTCAAGTTGACGTCGGTAGCACGCTCGTCTGCGCTACGCCGGACGTAATCGTATACGACAATAGCATTGTCTACACAAACCCCGAAACCGATGGTAAAACCAGCCAATGTCACCAGGTTCAGGTGCAAACCAAACAAAAAAAACAGGCTCAGGGCCCCAAGTACGGACAATAGGACAGAAGCAAGAATCAGGATCACAGAATGAAAGCGCCTGAATACCCCCGCCAACACCAGACATATGAGCAACATAGAGACGGCTGAACGTCGGAGCAGGAACCGCAGCTCCGCATGTATTTCGGCGCCTGCGTCATTTAGTACGATGATCTCGATACCATCCGGCATTTGCCCGGACAAATCAGAGATCTTTTCCCGAACCCGCCCGGAGGTGCGAATCATATCGCTTCCGTGCGCTCGCTCAATCCGGACGGCCACTGCGTTTCGTCCATTAATTCGGAACACGGATTCGGGATCACGGTGCCGGTACCGCACATCGGCCACGTCGCCCAGCGGGATGGCACGGGCCATTCCGGCGCCCGGCAGAGGAATCCGTCTGATCTCATCCAAGTTCTCAAAACCGCTCTTCAACTGGATGCGGCTAATGGCCCCGTGCGTCTCTGTCGCGTCTAAGGAACGAGTTTGCATTCCTCGGGCGGCCAAGGCGACCCTCAACCGATTCATATCAATACCTCTGCTCCGAGCAAGGTCCTGATCCAACTCGATCATGACGCCTCGTTCGCCTCCGCCCTGTACCGAGACGGCTCTGACCCCGGGGATAGCCAACAGCGGCAGACGAACCCGCTCTCGAACCAGGCTCCGCAGTTCCGAGGCATCCGCTTGACCGTGTACAAAGCAGACGAAAAAATCCCTTAATTCTCTGCGAAGACTTGGGGCCGACCGACGAACGACAGGCCACGAGACACGCTCCGGTCTCTCGCGGAAGAAGGTATAGATCCGTTCTTTGATTTCCAGTTCCGCTCGTTCAATGTCTACCGAACGTGCAAATTCAGCGACGACACTTGCACCACCCTCGCGGGTTGATGAGCGTATTGTAGCCACATCCCTCACGCCACGTACAAGCGACTCGACCGGGGCTGTGAGCCGGGACTCGATCGTAAGTGCAGACGCACCGGGCCACGATATGCTTATTGTGAGTTGTGACGCATCTGCTTCTTCACCTATATCGATAGGGATTAGAGGAAAACACATCATTCCAATGGCAAAAATCGCTCCGCAGGCAACCCCCACGGCAACCGGCCGATCCAGCATCTGGTGCGCCAATCCCCGCATCTTCAGTTCTTCTTCCTGACCAATACAGCGTAGATGATGGGTACGAAAACCAAGGTTCCCAGCGTTGCCAGAGAAATACCGCCCACGATAGCCCAGGCCAGAGGACGCCGCAGTTCCGCCCCGCTGCCGCTGGACAGGGCCATAGGCAGCAAACCGCATACCGTTGTCATCGTTGTCATACAGATGGGGCGAAAACGCTTCCGCCCTGCGTCCAGAATCGCCAGCTGAAGGTCGCCGCTTGTCTGAACACGATGGTGGATGAAGTCCACCTTGACAATAGCGTCGTTCACAACGATTCCCACCAGCACGATGCAGCCCAATAGGGACATCACGTTTAGTGTATTTCCCGTCAGCCAGAGGGTCGTCACAACCCCCGTGGATGCCAGTGGGACCGTCGTGATAATGACAAGCGGAACCATAAGTGATTCGAACTGGGCGGCAAGGATGAAATACACCAGTATTAGCGATATCGCAAGAATCGAGAGGATGTTCCGGTATTGCTCAAACATGTGCGCGTATTGGGAGCCGCTCTCAATCCAATATCCATTTGGGAGGCCGATCTTGTCCACTATCCGGGCAACCAAATCACGTGCCTGGTCTCGATGAATCTCATGTAATCCGGCCGTAATGGTGACGGTACGTGCTTGTTCCTGGCGATGGATCTCCTCAAAGTCTTCAGCGGGTTCGAGATGAATCAGTTCAGAAAGAGGCACGTGAATGACACGGCCACGTTTACGTACGGGGTATTTGATGGTCAAGATGCGCTTCAGGTCAAGGTTGCCGCGGCCTTCCGCGAGCACCCGAATGTCGATCTGCTCGACAAAATCGACAAACCGGGTAGGAATACTACCGTCAAGATGCCGCTCGATAAAAAGGGAAAGTTTCTCGGGACGGACACCGTATATGATAGCGGCGTCGCGGTCCACACGTACACTATAAGCCCGCCTTCCTTGCGTCAGATCGGATTGCACATTGACAAAGCTCGGTGACTGCCGCATGAATTCGCAGATTCGTCGACTCAATGCAGCCAGCGTATCCAAGTCAGAACCCACAATCTTGACGTCGAACTGTGCCTGCTGAACTTGAAACAAGTGTTCAAAGACTGATTCCGGCCGAGAGAGCGTGAGGGTCAGCCCTCCGAATTCAGTGAATGCGCCCTCGAGTCGACGCGCTACCTCCACTCCCGCGGCGTCTTTCGTCAGTTCTATATCTAGAAGTGCCTTATTCAGACCCGGCTGATACCTACCGTCCATAGCCTCCCGTGTGATTCCCACCGATGCCAGAACTGACTCAACGCCACGCTCCGTTAAAACGCGTTTCTCCAGGCGGGTAACTTGCGCCGAAGTCGTCGTCAAACTCGCATCCTGCGGCAATTCGACCTGAACGATCAGACGTTTCCTGTCCACATCCGGCATCAGTTCCCTGTCCATCTTCAGCGCCATCCAACCGCTTACCGGAAGCGGAAAAACCGCTACGCAGATCACCTTCCATCGGTGGCGAAGTGCTATCGACAGGGCCCTTTCGTAAATTGCGAAAACACCGGCGACAATACGTTGAAAGAGTTCAATAGACCGCACGAACGGGATCAAGCCTATGGATGCATATCGATATACAAGACGAAACCGGCCTCTGTTGACGCGCTCTGGCTTCCACTGCCGGGAAGCAAGCATCGGTAGCAGCGTAATCGACACTAATAGGGAGGCTGCCAGCGCTAAGGAGATTGTTACGGCCTGCTCGAAGAAGAGCACTCCCGCCATTCCTTTGATGTACACCAGCGGCAAAAAAACCGACATTGTGGTAAACGTAGAGGCGGTAATCGCTAACCCGACTTCGTTGGTGCCTCTGACGGAAGCTTCTCGAGAATCGGCCTGAAGCTCCCGATGGCGAAAGATGTTTTCCAAAACCACGATAGAGTTGTCGACCAGTATCCCAATACCCAGAGCCAGTCCACCCAGCGAAATCACATTCAAATGAATATCTAGGAAGTACATACAGATGAAAGTCGCAATGATCGACACCGGAATGGAGAGACCGATGATGATTGGGTTTCTCAAGTCCCTGAGAAACAGCACAAGCGAAACAAAAGCGAAGAGTCCGCCGAGGTAAAGGGACTGCAGCACATTGTCTACGGATTCCCGTATGAACTCTGCCTGATCGAATAGCGGCTGCACCTCAAAATCAGGATAATCCCGAGAAAACCGGTAGAGATCGCCGTAGACTTTTTCCGACGTATCCACCGTGTTGGAACCCGCCTCCTTGAAGAGATGCAGGGTGATTACCTCGCTGCCGTTCAAACGTGTATACCCTCTCCGGTCAGTGAAACCCTTCTCAATGCGGGCGACATCCTTGAGGCGAATCTGTTTGGGCTCATGTCGGACCGGAATACGCCCCATCTCGTCAATGCGGGTGAACTCCGCCTGAATTCGGAGGGGAAACCGTGAATACCCTTCACGGACCGCTCCACCAAAGCTAACCACATTGAATTGTTTCAGGCTACTTTCCACGTCCTCAAAGCTAACTCCATATCGCCTGCATTTTTCCGTGTCGAGGTAGACTCGAATCTCTCGCTCCTGGCCTCCTACGACCTGCACATAGGCAACACCGTCGATCTGTTCAAGGCGACGCTTGACAACGGACTCCGACACCTCCTTTAATTCCATCAGGGCTTCGTTGTAGTCCTGACGCGACCGAGGACGTTCAATTCGCGACCCAGTAACGATTAACGTCATGATTGGGGCTGAGGCGGGATCAAAGCGCAATATAGTTGGACGTCCTGCGGCCTGCGGAAGCATTCCCTGGTCCAAGCTGCTTCGAACCTGAACGAATGCCAGATCCATGTCGCTTCCCCAGCGAAACGACACATCCACAAAGGAAAGGCCCTCACGGGAAACCGAACGGATTCTGTGCACTTTGCTCACTGCGCTCAGAACGGCTTCGAGAGGGCGAGTGACGTATTCTTCCACGTCACGAGCGTTCATCGTGGGACACTCGGTTCGCACGATAAGTCTTGGTACATCGATATCGGGAAGGAAGTCCACACTCAGCCGGAAGAGTGAATAAACGCCAAGCAGAATAACGCCAAGAAAGCAAACAGTGGTGGCTACCGGCCGGTTGACCACAACGCGCACAATTCGCATAAGCGCCAAGCCTCAGCGTTGAACCACAATGACGCTGGCGTCGTGGGCGAGATTAAAATGTCCCGATACGATCAATTCTTCGCCTTCTATGAGACCTTCTTCAATTTCGATTAATTCGTCGTTCTCCAACCCAGTTCTTACGTAACGCCATTTTGCCAAACCACCCTCATGTACGAAAATCAGCTTCCGGTCGTCACGGACAAGCAGAGCATCCCTGGGAACGAGTAGGCGCTTCCTGAACACACGGGTTTCAACATCGACTTTGGCGAACATACCTGGCTTGATCCTGTGTTCGGGGTTGTCGATCCAGATTTGAATGTCACACATACCGCTTTCAGAGTCAACCACCGGGTTAATCACTCGAATCGTTCCGCCGAACTTCTCGCCCGAAAAAGCGTGGAGACGTATTGATACGGGGGCGCCAACCCTCGCCAACGGCAACTCTCTCTCAAGGATACCGACTTCAAGTGTCAGGGAATCGAGCCCTACCAGCCGCATTAAATCCTGGCCTTGCGCGACCGTACCGCCATTACCGATTTCCAGGTCGGTCACATACGCGTTGAAACGGGCTCTGATGACTGTATTGTCTACCTTTAGTTTCGCCTCTGCGACATCCAGTCTTGCCCGCGTAAGGCCCGTACTGCTGGCAAGCCACGCCTTGCGCGAGTTCTCCGACGCCAGCGCCAAGGCATCCATATCGTCAACATTGGCACTGTCGACCGTCTCTTCCATTTCCTTCTTTAAACGTCCGCCCCTGTCCAAGTGGTTTCCCACAAGGGCTAGGGCGGCATATTCACGCAATGCACGGGTCATCTGATCCTTCGCCTTCATATAAGCGATACGATAGGGTTCGCCGTCGATCTCAATTACAATGTCGCCCTCGCGGACAAAACTACCCTCCCCGACATGCAAACGATGTACCTGTCCGGAGACCCGGGCGACGACACGCGTCTCGATACGAGGCCTGAAAACTCCTTCCGAAGAGATTCTTCTCACGAGATCCCGTTTACGGACCGTCTCCACCACGACTGGCGTATTCGGAGACTCGAATTCGGGAAACGCGTCCAGTGCTTTGTCTCGCGAAGTCGCGGATGGATTGAGGGCATTCCAAACCACAAACCCCACGGTTCCAAGCCCAAACCCCAGCACAATATAAAATAGACGTTTCACTGTTTCGACACCCGTACGCGTCGCATAGCGGTTAACCTTTGCAGACAAAGAAGGACACGGTTTTCGTAGGTTCAATGTCAGTCAAAAACCATTGATAGAGAGCCGCGAATGTGTCAAGTGGAGAGTTTCGCGACGACAATGTAACGGCGCATCGAACCTTTATTCGTCACTCTTCAGCAAACCAGAATCGGACTCTTTCAGAAGTTTAAGTGCGAAATGAGAACCAAGAAGCCCGCAATCCCAAGTACACCTGCGATATCTAGTCCGAATTGAGAAATAACACTTCCGACGTATCGAAGAGTTGATGGCAATCCCCATCAGCCGTCTCTTTGACCAGATTCGCAGTATCAGAAAAAAGTCCCCGAATACTCCAATAGTCGAGCATTCGAAGACAACGGGATATTCAACAGGCGGATTTATGTGGTACTAATTCATTCTCCGGTCAGTCTTATATCATTCCGACGGTTCCCAATGATTGCATATTAACTCCAGGTCGTGCAATGCAGCCTCTTCGAGGTTTGCGATTTCCAAAAGACGTTTGTTAAGTTTTTCTAATGTCGGTATCAAGGCTCTTTTTTGGGCAATATAACAGAGGTTTCGGAATACAAGCCATTTTTGGGAAATCGTCTTGAATTGCCTCGCCAACTGACACAAACGACGATCTCGCAACGAGACCGCCCCGAATTCCAGAAATTTCGCGTGACCCTCACGCTCGGGGATTACCATCTGAGTTTGTCGGAAAACCTGATCTAGTAGCTTACGTGCATTCTCCTGCTTGAGCCATTTCCAGTGTTCCAAGTCGTTAGCGAGTGATCGCAGACCCGTCAACCCGAAACAGGTACCAGGTACGTGGAAACTGTCGCCATGCATAAATTGGATATTCTTATTAATCGATCGTATAGTCTCGTCGGACGTCAGGTTCCAACGGGGTTCCGAACATTTGATTTCCAGCCACGTAAATCTTGGGATTTCATTTGATCCCCAGGCTTCCGTCAATCCGGAGATCGGCAGACTTCCTCGGAACAACTTAGTTGGCGATGGATCTACAATATGTACCATGTCCATTTCGTCGTCGTACCCAGCAAGAATAACGGCGTGAGATGAATGATGGCCTAGTCCCGGATAGTAGTAACGTTCTAGATAATACGTGTCGGCTACCGCCGGTACCGGAACGCCCTCATCTATTCGCGACTTAGCGCATTTCCAGGCAGTTTCACCATCTCGTTCGTGATGCACTGTTACATGAATACCACATTGTCTTAATCTCGTCTGAAAATGAGTGATACGTGGACTAATTTTCACTTCTGAACTGCCTTCCAGTTGGTATGAGAAATACCACTCGTCGTGCAATACGGTGGCAGTCGTGTACCCAAAAAACTGCAACATTACATCTAATGCCACATAATCACAGGGATACGAATCGCAATCGCAGAAAGGAATTCCGGATATAAGTCGTCCCATGGCAATTCCTTAAGCTTGAAAAAAGTCGACATACGGCAGAGTCGGCGTATGCATTTATCGTCTTTTCAGTTTTACTATTGCGTAAACGACATTCTGCAATTCAGACGGCATGGCCGTTTCGTTAAGATCGTCTATTGACGATACCGAATCACACAATCCGTAGAAACACTAAGACCATTCATCGGTGACCCACCCGAGTCTTGAATTAGGTAAAATCACCAGCCATGGCGCTGACCACGCTGCAATTTCAAAAAAAAATCCTCAAGTTGATCATCCATTGAACTTTCGATTTATGGCGAACATTCGTGAGGCGATTTGTCACCTCCTGCTTTTTTCTTAAGCGAGATGTTCTCATTCTGCCGCCTCCACCGGCCGAGAAGACGAACCGCAGACACGATTAGTGAGTAATCACTCATTCTACATTTATGACTCCAGCAAATCTGAAATCAAGGGGATGGTACGAACGCACACCGTCGCGATGGCAGAAATACGTCGTGGAAATCGCTCGGCGCTTCGGATATTTCGCGGCGAACAAAGTAGCCGTTTCGACCGAAACGGCGGGCGTCAGATAGGGCCTAAGCAGACGACACTATCTGTTTCGGTTGTCCCCGACCCGCGAAGCCCATATCTACCTATCCCGTTTTTTTCTTCGTTTTAAGAGTCTGGCAGTGCGACATCTACGCGACAGGGCTGGCGAGGCGGCCAGACAGGAATGTCCGCCCCACCTTCAGACCGGCATCCTCAGCATAACAGATCAGGTGCGCGGTTACTCTCAGGGTGTGAAAATGAAAATCTGATCCGTAGTCGACTCCCAATCTTGACTGTCATCCCTCCACTTGATTCCGCCGGCGACCATCACGCGGCCGTCTTCAAGGAGCGTGGCCGTAGCGAAAGACCTGCGCGGGCTGATGCTGTATCCGGTATTGGAAAATGCGTGCGTTACGGGATCATACAGTACGATATCGCCGTTGTACGAGCGGATAAGAAGCACGTTGCCGGACGGCAGCAGCAGGGCGGCACTGGGATCGATCGTTGAGACGCCGGCCGGTGAAAAGGTATTGGCTTCCGGGTCGTAGATCTCCGCCGTCTGCACGGATGGCCCTCTGCCGGCGCCGCCGCCTATGATAAGGACCCTCCCGTCCTCCAGTAGCACCGCCTTATGATTCCTGCGGTCGAACTGCAAGTTGCCTGCTTCCGAAAGGGCTTCGGCCGAGGGATCATAGATAAGATTCCGTCCCAGCAATCCTGGGTCCCGTCCAACATTCTGTCCTCCAACGATCAACACCCTGCCGTCCTTCAACAGAGTGGCCGTATGGCCGATTCGGGAACGATCCATCCTGAGCAAGGGGGAGAATGGGCCTGTAGTCGGGTCGAAGACACCCGCGTATAACGTGCTGGTCAAGAAGACCTTTCCGTCGAGAAGCAGAGTGGCAGTAAGAATCCCAATTCTCCCAGGCAAAACTGCCACAGGGTTGAATCTGCCGGAATGAGCATCGTACCTCTCAATGGGGAGATTGGGATTTCCGGGGATGATCAGGACCCGGCCGTCGGGAAGCAATATGCCGTGGTCCTCGCTGCGACTGGCGGTCAGGTCTCCCGTTGGCGTTGAGGTCCCGGTTTCAGGGTCGAATATTTCCGCACTGATGAGACGCTTCGGCTGAGGAATGGGGGTATCCGGGGGAGGCGGCCCCGTGAGTACGACCGGCAGTTCTTCGAGGCCGCCAGCGATCAGGACCTTGCCATCGTTCAGTAACGTCGCGGCATGCCAATACCGGGGTCGGGTCAGGTTTCCAACCTCGTGAAGACCCCTTTCAAGGGCCGGCGGCTCTGATGTGGTTACCGAATCGCTTCCGCAAGCCCACAAGCTCGTGACGACAAACAGCGCAAACAGGATTCTGGTGGTCATTTTCTGTCTCCTTTCCGACCGAAGGATACACGATGTGGACAGACAGGAATGTCCGCCCCACCTGCAGACCGGATTCCTCTGCATGACGGTTCCGCGCAGGCGGCGGACATCCTGCTTCTCAGGTGTCGCCGCGTGTAAATAGCGCAGAGATGATCCCATGCTGCAGTAGATCCTTCGTCGGCCTGGGGACCCTTCGACGGGCTCGCTTCGACAGGCCACTTCGGCAAGCTCAGTGCAAGCAGCACAAGCAGGGCAAGTCCTCTGGATGACAGCCGGAAGCTTCGTGCTCGTGTAACCAGGTTGATCAAACCTTCCTAAACACCATCTCTTAAACGGATTTCGCCAATGTTGTTAAAAATGAGGTGCCGGTTTGTAATCCGGTGTCTTCGGACAAATGGGAAACGGTCGCCTGAGATGGTTTAATTAAACTGGGAGAAACTGTCACATGCCGCTGATCTTACGTTTGATCAAATCAAAAACGAACACGATTTACAGCGATTGGAAAAACAACTGATGACGAGACATCCTCCCAATATCATCTTCATGGTATGTGAAGATCAATAGGGTGCGATTGTCTAAAATCCAACATTTCCGCTAGATGACAAAGCCCAATTTAGCTGCTCGCCAATTTACCGGACACATAACGAACCATAGAATTCACAGAATCGAAGAGGTCGACGCGTAATTCTTCGTCATCCACCTCAATTCCAAACTCCTGTTCAAGAGCAAAGATGATTTCTAGTGCGGCAATCGAGTCAACTCCCACGCCCTCGAAAAGCAACTCATCATCGGCAATGTCGTTAGGGTCAATACTCAGGCGGAGTGACTGGACGATCGCAGATTTTACACGCTGTCCAATGAGCGTCAATTCTTCCATCCGTTTTTCTTGTCCTCGGTAAAGTGATTGATTGCCACATCAACCGCCTTTTGAATACCCTCTGCCGACGAAATACATATGGCGGGTAATCCAAAAGACCGTTCCAATTGTCCCAACTTACAGGCTACTTCGGCTTGAGTCAGCGGTCGCGGTCTTATCGACGTTCGACCATACCTAGCCTGCACTCCCTTTTCAAAGTCTGACGTGGCTAGCAACAATGTGGGCGCGTGACAAAATGCGCGAATGCCGTTGACCGTGTCCTGAATATAGTCTTCGGGATCGACACTGTTTACCACCAATATGCAAGCATCAGGCTTCACACCCATTAAAAAAGCAATGGTGGGCAGCGTCAAAGTATGCTTGTCGCATACGTCATAGGGAACCGTTCCGGATTGGGTACCGACCAAAATGAGATGAGGTCGCGTTTGGTAGCAAATCTCGCGCATCTTCGCATCGAGAAACGGAATATAGTATTCAGTCGGAATTCGAACAGAGGGTGCGTAGCCCATTGGAAACCCATAATCCATGCCGAATAGCTCGGAATGATGTTCAGTCCCAATCTGTGCAATCCGAAACCCTAGTTCTAGCAATCTTCGCCGGAACGCTAATTGAAGAGAAAATTTACCCTGTTGCGAACTCGTACCTACTATAGCCAAAACCGGTACATCCACTTCGGGGATCGATGAGCATCCATCGATTGTACGGCTCGCCTCTTCAAACGACAGCTCAGGATAATACAGTCTCAATCCTTTAGAAGCAGCGACTTCATGCAAGTCACCGTACTCCGCGTGAGGTAGTGCAAGTAGGCTGAACACGTTTACTTCATTATCGAGTGCGACCTGAACGCACTTTCTAAGGAAATCGCTCTTACGGATTCGACTCAATTCATCAACGTAACCAAGAATCAGAGTGTCTGCATGCTCCAGACACGCCGACAGCCGGGATGTGATCCGGAGACCCTTATTACACAGGCCGATTGCTTCCCCTGCATCGCTGCCGACCAATCCCTTTCCGACAGGATCGGATATGCCCACGACCTGAAAGCCCAATAGGTCATTCGCACGAACTACGGCGTGCATTTCCTTATTATACGGGTAGAGGCAGGCCTTGCGTATCCACGAGAAGCGATCCTCTGCAGCAGACGGGACCTTGATGGATGACGCAGGGTTTGTTACGAGAGGAGGCGCCGTTTCGGATACTGCGTGGTTACTCAGAATCTCACGGATCTGTTGCAAGCAGGCACCAGGGTAAGCCTGCCGGATTAGCGCGATCAGACCGGTTATATGTGGCGCAGCGAAACTGGTACCGCCCATCATTATTTCCTTCGGCTCCAACCAACACACCCGTTGGGGGTCGCCGCGCGCAATGCACTCAATCGGTCGACCGGCGCGATAATAGTAGTCGTACGGGCCAAGCAACGCACCCGAACCGACACCAATGACGTCGGCTAACAACGCAGGATACGAGTCACGTCCCTCGTTATTTGCGGATGCTACCAAAAGAGTACCAACGCTGACTGCATTGCGACAGACGTTTGCCAACTCGTCACGATAAGCGATATCCGTTGTTCCCAAGCTTAGATTTACAATGTCGATTCCGTGCGCAACTGTCCATTCGATGGCCGCTATGAGCAGTCGTGGTTCCGTCGACAAGGATTCGTCAAAAACTCGGATACTATAAATTGAGGCGTCCATCGCTTTCCGCCGGATAATACCTGCACAGGCCGTTCCGTGACCCACGCAGTCTTCAAAATCAGAACCATAGATTAAATCCCCTGCTTTACCGACTGATATAGAAACCCCGCCTGTCAACGGACCAACCTTCGGGTGGTCCGGCACGATGCCACTATCTATAACTGCGACGGCAACGCCGCGTCCGGTCAAGTTTGAAAACGGAAAACTCATCGCACCTGTTCACGAAAAAGCTAAAGGAGGACGGCGATATTCTCACGAATATCGCATTGCCAGGAAATCGGTTAGAGTTGTTTCCCCCAACTTCTCCTAAAAGCAGAAATACTAACCTCCGTCATCGGTCTCGGTTGCCACCGGAAATCCCGCCTCGGCCCACAACGGCCATCCACCGGAAAGCACCCTGACGTTTGCATATGTGAATTCTCGTGCGAGGCGCCGCGCTACATCATAGCTACTCATACATGTAGCATTTGCACAGTAGACGATAATATCGGTATCCGCCGGATAAGGCTCAAGCACACGATGCAATTCGGAAGTCGAATAGTGATATGACAGACGGACAGCACCCGGAATATGCCCACCATTAAATGCCTCAGCCGAGCGAGCATCTACAAATAACGCTGCTCCCCTGTCATATTGGTGCTTAGCTTCAACTAAATCCAATGTCCCAATAGCCTGTTCTTCTAAAGTGCCGACATTTGCAAGAGGAAGTCCAGCCACCGTCCGCCGGGCATAAAACCACTCGGTCAATTGAAGGACGGCACAATACATCACAATTAATATGAATACCAGTGAAACTATAACCCATCGCCACACGAATTCGTATCCAATTCGGGACTCTTATTAACCTTGATTCGAAAGTCCCCGGGGACGTTAATTCGAATATGTGCTTTAAATAAAGGCGATTAGACGGCGGAAACCGAGGATACACCAGGTCACTGGACGTGAAGGGAAAAAACATCTTTCTTTATGTCGACAACGCCCCGTTTCGGAGGGTTTTATCGCGTCGCCGCGTTGCTGTTTTTTTCGGATTGAGGTTAATTGCGTGCCGTTGAAAAAAAACTGTTTAAGAAACTTTGTTTCTGGAGCAACGCCTGAGGTTGACCCTGTTCAACTACGGTGCCGTTATCAATGCAGATCACTTCATCCACATTTCGGACGACGTTTAGTCTATGACTGATAACTAGGATTGTCTTTCCAGCAAATATCCGTCGGACATTTCGAAGAATCGTGTGTTCATTTTGGGGATCCAAAGCTGCGGTCGCTTCGTCCATGATTAGCAACTCCGCAGGATTCAACAGGGCTCTAGCAATTGCAAGCCGTTGTCGTTGCCCACCCGACATCTGTACTCCTTGCTCTCCTATAGTTTCATGTTGATTCAGATCGTTCAGACCAACCATCTCCATGACGCGGTCGATTTCTGATGAGTTATACCGAGCCGATCCGTACCGGATATTCTCGCCGACGCTATCGTGAAATAGGTGGACTCGTTGGCTAACCAAACTGATATTTCGCCTCAAGTCCGACAGTTCGAATTCTCGCATTTGAACATTGTCAATGTTGATGCAACCTCGATCGGGAAGATGAAGCCCACAAAGCAAATTGGCAATCGTCGACTTTCCACTTCCACTCGCACCTACCAAAGCATACGATTTCCCTTTTGCCATACTAAATTTCACTCCTCGAAGTACTGTCTGACTCTCAAAACTAAAATAAACATCTTGAAGGTCAATCTGCCTCCCGAAGGTAAACTGTTTTCGTCCAGCAAAAAAACCAACCTCCGAGGGAATCTGCATAAACTCCAACACGCGACGCATGGAAACCAACCCTCGAACGAGCCCAATGTACATATCGTGCAGGTTCCGGACTGGCTGGAAAAGACGTACCGAGTACTGTAGGAAGGCAACTAGAGCGCCAAGCGACATGACGTCTTGCATAACCTGATACGCTCCGAATCCCATAATGAAGAGGGGGGTTAACGCGGCCAACCCTCCTGACACACTATTCATTGAGGCATAGTACAGGACATTGCGCATGATTAATTCAATTAGATCATCCGACATAAAACGAAATCTATCGGTTTCTCGCCTCGAACTATTCGTAAGTTTAATTAATGAGACGTTTTTAAATCGTTCAATTACGTAGCTGGAAATGTCGGACCCCTTTTTCTGAATCTTTTCGATATTCCGTCTAATCCTAGGCTGAAAATAGGTCAGATTTAATACAAACAACGGGACGCCGATTACAGTCAGCAAAAAAAGGGAGGCATTTAGCCACATCAGCAATACGATCAGCCCAATCAAAGTCAGGACACTGTGGATCGAGTGCAACGCGCTGGAAGTCAGCATCGACTCAATCACTGCCACATCACTATTGAGCCGGTAGACCAAATCTCCTGTCTTTCGAT
Source organism: Candidatus Latescibacterota bacterium (assembly GCA_965203805.1). GTDB lineage: Bacteria > Latescibacterota > UBA2968 > UBA2968 > JAAXHE01. The sequence continues at coordinate 1,916,756 of OZ241917.1, forward strand.
TGTCAAGTGAGCTTATCGGTAAATCCAACAACTTACGAAACATCCGCACTCGCATATCCCGAACAATGCGATTACTGCACCACGCGTAGAGGTAGTTTGATGCGAAAGACAAGATCATATTAGTTAACATCAAACCGCAGAGAAGTCCGATCGCGACTAGAAGAGTGGTATATTGTTTGGCTGGAATTATGTCATCGATAATCGTCTTCGTAATGTACGGTGGAGCTAAGGAAACCGCAGTGGTAAGGACAAGACAGATCACAACGATTAATCCCTTAAAGCGGTAGGGATTCAGGAATTTGGCAAATCGCACAATTGCGTTTATTGATGAGATGTGTGGCTCCGCGGAAAACTAAAAGGGATCACTGAGGACACCGCGCCCCTTGATAAACTCCAATAGAGACATACCGTGCATTTCTTTCAAGGGTGAATCAGCGAAACCCTCAACATTAATCTCAAAAGCAGGCATATGATTGTAAACAAGATCAACGAAGAACAAGGATGTGAATTGCTCCGCTTGGATTAGAGGAAGGTGGCATCGAATTATCCTGTTTTCTGGACTGACAAGAAAAACCACAGGAGTTCGCACGAACAACCCATCGGAATCCTCTGGTTCTAGCGGAACACCTAACTGAAACGTCAACCTGAAGGCTCGCTTAAATTTAGTCAATTCTGATTGATCCCCATTTGAAATGGCGTAAATCGGCATCTCTAAGGAGTCCTTTAGGTTGTCGTGGATGTGTTGCAGCGCCCGTAATATTAGATTGATGCAAGGTTGGCACGAATTCGGCGAAAACAAAAACACCAAGCCGGTCTTTGATCCTGAAAAGTCAGTACTTACCGTATCATTGCCAGTCGTGCGAATTGACAATTTTGGAAATCCGCGACCGACTATCAGATCCTGCCGGTAGGTATTGACCACAAACGTGCGGTAAAACCGTAGATCGGTGAGATGTAATCTGAATAACCAGGCGAGGGAGACGACTAGACCAATTAGGAAAAGCAGATTCGATACTACCAATAATCTCGTTATCCGCATAGTCATACCGAAACTTTACAACAACCGTCGTTGCAGTCCATAGAGGTTATTGTAGTTTCTCGAATGAATTCTGTACGGTTCAAAACCACCGAATCCCCCGGGTAGGGTATTTGTCGCACTCCATATTTTACATCCTTATAATCTTATAAATTCGGCAATATCCAGCTTCTCGGAATCCAATCAAATGGACTGCCACAACGCGCGGACTGTCTATTGAATTCCAAAAAAAATAGAAGCACTTTCCATTCCAGTAAGGCCTCCATTGAACTCCTGATTCTGGTCTTCGCACCTTCGGAAGATGTGGAGCTAAACCCACTATCAGCAGGGAATCTGCACTGAATTGCTCCCCAATCAAATACGACGAACGCGTCTAATACCACTGAATGCATCAGCCCCATTTGCAAAGAATCCTTGGAACCCGCGCCAGAATACGGATCCGATCCGCCAACTGAACGCACTGCGACAGGTCCGCTTTCAAGCCAACCGACGTCTACTGGACGTCCAAAGCATCAGCCACGACTGGACCGTCGGCGAAGATGCCTTCCAAAAGCTCTAACAGCCGCAACAAATCGACGGCCAACGGGTATGTGCCCTACGCTTCGGCGGCCGTCGCACACAGATGCTCTTGCGGGCACTGGTCATCTTCCGAACGCAGGCGCGCATCCTAAGATCCGGACTCACCCTCGACAAGACCACGCCAAACCACCTACGCAGCGCATTCGACAGACTCGAAACTTTGATCGACCAACATTGCGATCATGCCAAACTCGCTGCTTGAAGCTTGACTCAAACACCACAAAAACCGCCGACTAAGCAGGCTAGGGCTGCAGAAAGAATGCGCCAACCCAAGCTATTGCCACTGGCTCTCTGTGCTCTTTGCGCTGGATGAAGCCTTCCCCAAACACGACATCAACCCCGCTGGCCGCGTAAGATCGAAGCGATTTCCCAGCCGCACACTGGCGACAACCAATCCCATAGAATCCACGTTCACCACCGCAGCAGAGGGATTCTTCGATCCAATAAACAGCACCAATATCATACGTTTAACGTAATTACCGAAGTTAACGAAAGACCGAAATACGGATCCGATCCACCATTTCAGTCAACGAGAGTAATACCTAAATGTTATACCATTCCGACCAATAGGTATCTCCCGAATTACAAAGGGCAACTTCGATCTCATTCGAGGCATTGCAAGAATAGTGGTCTCTCCGCTGCAACTGACCATTGTGGCACCTTTTTTCGAACCCGTCATTGAACCATTGATATCCATCGTACCATTCGTACGCGTATATCAATGTATCCTGTCGACGGTTCCGTGGTTTTCGTAGCAAGTTCATGTTGCCTCCCTTCTGAGAGTTTGAGAATTGGTGGATCGGAATCCGTAGTTTCGGCAAATCGCAAAGCAAACCTTGATTCCTCATTTTTCGAGGACGTTTATTTGAATTTGTGTCAGTCAGTTAAAAAGGCGATTAGACTGCTGATTACCAGGATACAACAGGACACTGTACGTGAACGGAAGAAATGTCCTTCCTTAAGACCATTTCGGCACCATTCGGAGAGTTCCGTCGCGTCGCCGCGTTGCGATTTTATCGGATCGAGGCTAATGAATGAGATAGATGCATCGATCGGATAAATCGACACGATTTACAGCTAGTTATTTGCACCAAAGTCAAGCGCATAGACCGCCACATTGCCATTGGAATTTTCCGACTCTGCTGCCGACGGCTCACTCCATACATACAACTGATCCCGCGAAGATGCTATACTATTCCACGGGAGCGATATAACTTCGGATTCGAGGTGCTCCTTTGCTGACCTACTAAAGTCATAGACTCTGACGGCCTCTTCTGTGTCGAGGTCGTAAATCGACCAGTTGGTAATACTTGCGACGGTCGTGTCCTCGGTCGTGCCAGGGTTTATGTGCGAAACTATCAAAAAACGACCATGGACGATTGTCATGCTACGTACAGTTGTCATTTTCAATCCTCTCATATCTTCACGACTCCCTTGTTCAATTCCATGATACCTTGTCGGCAACGGTACATATCCTTTCGGACGACGACCAAATCGCCTGATGGTTTTCCCAGTCTCGGCGTCGATTTCTCTAACCATGTAGTCGTTTGGTCCCAGGAAATACAGCCTATTCCGTACCACGCTGTAGCATAGATGCGCAAAGGCTTTCATGCGATATGAGATAAACCTCTGGGAATTGGTAGAAAGAGCCACGCGATACACAACATCCCATCTGGACGGTTCAAGGCGTCGCAATTCCATTATCTTCATCGGGTTTACCATAAGTACGAAGACCTCGCCCAATCTACCCGTTAACACCCTGGTGGCATGTAGTAACCGTGTCGTGTCCACATGCTTCCCGGCTCTGTCATATCGGACAATCTGGCCATAAGTTGAATCCAACAGGTACACCATACCCTGCGGGTCTATTGACATATAACGAGCACTGCCATATTCGCCTGGTCCGCGACCCTGACGACCGAAAGACTGGATATAGCGTCCGTCCGAAAGGTCAAACTCATGTGCTCTTTCACCAATCCGGTCGGTAAGCAGTAGAGTGTTATCCCGTGTCACACCTATCCAGTTTGCCTCACCAATCCCAGGTGTTTTTTCGTTAAAGTCCAGACTAAATTGGCGCTTCAAATCAAGACCGATTTCGCCGATATATTCCAACTTCGTTTCGTGAATGGACTCTTCGTTGGCCTCGTGAGGCGAAGACTTCGAATACGTCTCCTTCGACTGGTCCGGCACTTGTGCAACCGCCCGGGCGTTTCCGGAAACAAGAACGACCGTAAGTAAAAAAACAAAAAGACTGAACATTCTTTCCGTCCAATGACGTCCACCTAACGTGCTCTTCTTCATCGTGAACTCCTTTCGAATTTGTGCTGTGTCATTGTGTAATGGTTATTTGCGTAACCATATTATAATACAATGACTTGTGTATGGAACCTACCTTTTCTACGAATTATTCAGGCTTAGTATGCATGACGTCGCCGATACCCCAGCGACACAATTGGATTCTCACGTTCACCTTTTCTCCAACGGCGGCGGCCTTCCACTTTCAAAACACCGTTCGCCTCACGCATTACCTCTCTCGAGGCCTGCTAAACCTTCACTCGCGTTACGGACTGTATACTTGCAAGTTGCCATGCGACCTATACACCGGGGGTTTAAGACAACTCGATGCTTTCCTGCCCGCTTTACTTGCTACCGACGGCGGCAACATTTGGCTGGTGCGACTCTCACCCACAAGAGTTCCGCGCCTTTTCACGGCGCATTGTTGTCGAATTAGGACTAATCAAACAATAATGTACGAGGAGACTCGGTTGATCGAGTTCTATAAGTAGCCTCACTCGGCATCACCTTGATTAACCAATCTTAGATTGTACCTCTCCTGCAACAGTTTCTTGTCCGTGTTTTGAATTTCTATACACATTTCCATGGCGAGTTCATAGCTATAACGGATCTGGTCGCACGAGACAGGGTTCGGATTTATCGGGTCCCCAGTTGCAGTCCGGGCATCATATATACACCCCCCCCCACACAGGTTTCTTGCCCAGCAACGCCGGCAGTCGGAACGGGAATCGACATGGAACGAATCTTTGAATCCATCCTGGACATTTTCGTCAAGACCAGAGAATACGTCGCCCATCTTAAACTCCGGCCGGTCGGCAAGACTTGAGCAAAAATAGATGTCGCCATCTACATCCACGGCCAGAAATGTCCTGCCGCCTTGACAGCCATAACAAGATTTCGCGCGAGTCATCAATCGTTCGATATAACGGTCGAAAAATCCTCTCTCGTGCGATCCTTCCAGAATTCTCTCCGTCTCCTGGCTGCTTAAACCGCGAAGTCTACGCTTTATTTCAGGCAGATGCTCCTCGCGAAGTGCATAAGGTTCTTCAGGTGCAGCAACGACAGGAGCCACTCTAACACGACATGCGCCAAGTTGCCTCAAATCATCAGCAATGGACTCCCTGTCCAGATTGTACGAAGTCATTGTTGCGCGTACCGATACCTTATCCGGTGACTCTTTCGTCAATTTCAACAGGTTCTCGGCCACCACATTGTACGTTTCACTGCCATCTCGAAACTTCCGCAGTCGGTTTTGGTCTCTCGGGTTGCCATCGACACTAACCTGAATGTGAATTTCCTCATCAATCAGAAACTGTAAGATTTCATCCGAAATTAGAGTGCCATTTGTTGCGATTCCAAAAGAGACCTGAACCCCAACCCGATGGGCATACTCACGGGCAAAGGGAATGATATCTCGAATTAACTCGAAGTTCAGGAGCGGTTCCCCACCGAAAAAGTCTATCTGACACCTGCCGAACGAGCGAGCTTCACTCAGTGCCCATCGTACAGCCTGCCTTGCAACATGCGGCGTCATAAATCCCGGTACCCTTCCGTAGTCGCCGCCATGTGCGAAGCAATAGGTACATTTGACGTTACAGGCGTGCGAAACGTGTAACGTGATATAAAAATGACTCGCACCGGGCCCGGACTCTGGCAATCCGCAGATCCCTTGATCCGGCCCCTGTGAATCTGAATAAAGTTTCAGCGAGGCATCGTATATGAGCTGGGCTTCGGCAAGGACCTCAACTGCCTTTAACACGTCCTCGCCAGGAAATTCATCGGCCAATTTAAGAACGACTTCCTGGTCCGTTAGTCCGTCGCAAATCTTGAGGATCGACTCATAGAGCGGATCCAGTTCAAAGAACAGTCCCGTGTAAACCTGAAACGAAAAAGCACGTTTCGACTGGTATGTTCTGAAGAGATGCATATCAGATTTTGCGATTCGTACCACTTCCTCTGCCCCCATTACCCAACAAACAACCAACCGACATACTATTGGGCTGACTGCTTTTCCTGTGGAGTGAGTCCATTCTGTGATTTTTCGATTGACGCCACGATTGTCATTGGAGGGGGCAGAATAGGGAACCACGGCCATACGCATACCAACGCTTCAATAGGAGTCGTCGATCCAAAGCATCCGTGAATTCTTCCCCTATTGTCGGAAACACCGTTGATCAAGTACAGGGAAGGTTCGGGATTACTATGTGCCATTATCGTCCTCCTTGCCCGTTCAGCTTTGCGCGTCTCTATACTACAATGGAGATCAAACACGTGGCGCCAATTCCATCATGCAATTAGTAGGATATTGCAAACCACGTACCCGAAAAACAAAAAACGCTTGTGTGAGACCACAAGCGAAATAATTACAATGATTTATTTATTTGTTTTTCTTTTTTATTCCCGACGAGAGTCCGTTCTTAAATTGTATTCATTGTATACAGAACTCTTCCTATGTGAAAGGTACGCGTAAATTCAAACGAACAAAACCTTAAAATACAATACTTTAAATTCTGTCCAACGCCGTCTACACTACTTTAGGATCGATGCGCAAGCTATCTACGCTGATGGCGAGGCTTCATCGTGCGACTCAACGCAGACCATAACGCGTCATCATCTTCTGAAGTCCATTTCGGCTGAGACCCAAATGAGCGGCAGTATGAGAAATGTTGCCCTTGCATTTGTCAAGTGCCGCGGCTATCATCCTTTTTTCAAGGGCAGCCACCTCCGATTTTAGATGTCCTCGCGAACCTTGTTCGGCGTCTTGACGATGTTCAATCCTCTTCGAGAATAGATCGACGGAAACCTTCTTTCCTTCTTCAACCAACGCAACCGCGCGTCTTATCTCATTCTGCAATTCACGGACATTGCCCGGCCACGCGTGATCCATTAATCCCCGCATTGCCCCCACTGTAAGGCCCAGTACTTCCTTTCCCTGCTCCGAAGAAACACGCTTCAGTATATGCTCTGACAACGAAGGGATGTCCTCAATACGGTCACGCAGTGGAGGCATTTCAATCTGTAAAACGCGCAGCCGGTAATACAAGTCCTCCCGAAAAAGACCGGCACGCACGTCCGCTTCCAGGTCGCGATTCGTCGCTGCAATCACCCGAACGTCTACGTGGCGAACATTAGTCTCTCCTACTCGCTGTGTCTCCCCATCCTGCAGTACGCGCAACAGGCTTATCTGCAATTGCGAAGAGGCATCCCCGATTTCATCCAGAAACACGGAACCGCCCTCCGCGGAGGCGAATAGTCCCTTGCGGTCGGATGAAGCCCCGGTGAATGAGCCTCTTTTGTGACCGAACAGCTCGCTCTGAAGCAGTTCGTGGGTAAGCGCCCCGCAATTTGCGGAGAGAAAGGGTTTCGCCTTGCGGTTGCTCCGGGTATGGATAGCCCGGGCGGCCAGTTCCTTCCCCGTTCCCGTCTCACCCTGTATAAGCACAGTCATGTCGCTTTCAGCCGCCACGTCGACCAGTTTGAACACTTCCTGCATCACCTGACTCTGTCCGATAAGTTCTCCCATTCGGTAGGTGCCCTCGTATTTTTCCTGGAAAAAAAGTGCCTGCTCCTGGATCCGGGAGAACATCCGGGCGTTGACAACCGCAATGGAGGCCAAATTCGCAAATGCCGCAAACAAGGCTGTGTCTTCTTCGCGAAACAAATCTTCTAGCTTTCTATGGTCCAAATACAGCGCGCCGATGACACCCGATTCCGCATGCCGCAGTGGAACGCAAAGCACCGATCGGATGCCGTAGGCCGAAACGCTGGCCCTTTTTCTGAATCGATCGTCAACGCGGGCATCCAGACTCAATACGGGCTCGCACTGCTGCATCGACCACCTGATTATTCCCTCGCTGATCTCCCTTGCTGCTAAATCATCCAGATTATACTTACGCGCAACCTTGACGCGACCGGCTGCCCCATCCTCGATAGCAATCAAAACACGTTCGGCATGGCTCACCTTCTTCAGTCGGTCCAGAATTCGATCAAGTAGCACATTCAGGTCCAAGACCGACGTCAAGTCTTCGGATACTTCATAAAGGGTCTGCAGATGCTCTTGGGAAAGCGCCGTAACCTTCGCCTCTGGTGTTATAGTCATCGCAGTTTCCTCAATAACCAGGTTTAGGAGATCCGCTGCCTTTCGGGCCAGATAACGCAGATTCAAGCGTTCGGCAGCCTGAAGGGCGTTTTCCAGGTGCCGCCGGGCATCGGCATGACGCCGTCGCTCAACATAATAACTGCCCGCTACAACCAACAGATTTACCTGTTCAAAACCGTCAGGCGAACCCTGTGTGTCCGATGCATGATCAATCAGGGAATCGACTTCTTCATGACGGTCGGCCGCAACAAGCGATTTTGCCTTTGCAGTCCATGCAAGGGCGCGGACATTCCCGCCGTACTCTACACCCGGCCAAGCCCGTTCGGCCCAGGCCAGCGCCTCTTCGACACGGCCGGTTTGCGCCAATGTCTCGGCAAGCAACGCATGAGCCCGGCACATTTCATCGGGACTTTCGGCACCCGACAGAAGCCCCACCGCGGCACTCGCGTGGGCCTCTGCAGCCTCGGTATCTCCACGTTCCAGGACAATCCTGCCCAAATACACGAGTGATCCTGCTTCCGCAAGTCTCGAACCGCGTTTGGCCCAAAAATCCTTAAGTTCTAAGAAAATCTCCTCGGCCCGATCGAAATTTCCCAGCCGATTCTCTGCACGTCCCAAAAGGAAAAGACAGTTATGGCGATAAGTGCGATCGCCGTTATTCTCCAGTAGATTCAATGAAGAATCCAGGAGCTTTTTCGATCTGTCATTAAGATAGGTAAACTGCGCCGCAAACCCGAGATGCATCAAAGCGCGTGCTTCGTTGATAGACCCTCCCATTTCGCGACATTTCGCGGCGGCTAATTGACTATATCTCGCAGCAACCTCTTTTTTATTCAGCGCTACGTAGAGATTAGACAACAAACCCAAAACCCTAAGTTCATTCTCGGCCTCGCCCTGATTCCGCAAGAGTTCCAGCGCTTCTAACAACATCGACTCAGCTCTTTGGTAGTCCCCGCCATTCACGCAGGTAATTCCCAAAATCCTCAACACATTCGCCCTTTGCGCGGGCATTTCGACGGACGCCCACTGCAGGGCCCCTTCCATCTCCCGGCGGGCGTCCTCGTACCTGTCGCATCCGCATAGCGCTTCGGAGTAAGCGCAGAGAAAGTCGAGATGCATCACGGACCCCCTTGCAAATCCGACGGGCGCATCGGGCGAGAGCGCGCCTTTTTTGAGAACAGTTCGGAACTGTTTGAGTGCGTACGAGAAATATTGCATCCCCAATGCCTTGCGGCCGGATTCTGTCACGTACAGCGCCATTTTTTCAAGGTCGTTCGACCTCGAAAAGTGATAGGCCAATTCATCCAGTGACTCAGCGGCGCCGCAATCCAACCGTTTCTCTAAGGCCCTGCCTGCCTCCTGGTGAAGAAACGTACGTTGGCTTTCGGAAATGCCTTCATAAACGGCCCGCCGAATCAGTCCATGTGAGAACCGATAACGTCCACTCGGTTCTTGCAAATCTTCCAAATGGCCCAGGTTGACGTTCGTATCCAGCTTCTCTAGTAAATCCAGTTCATCCTTGCACCAGACCTCTGAAATCAGCTCGAACGAAAACGCACCGCGAAAGATCGAGGCATATTCCAGCACCTGCCGTTGGGACGACTGCAGCCGTCCCAGACGCAACTCGATTGCCTGCATAATGCCCGTGGGCATCGGCCATTCGGTTGACTTCGGCCAATTCCAATTGCCTGCCGAATCCTTCCAGATTGAGCCGTCCGCAATAGCTCCTCGAACCATTTCTACGATAAACAGTGGATTTCCCCCAGTTTCCAGGAAGACCCTCCGAGCTTCTTCCTCGGAGACCACCTGCTCTCCAAGCAGGGACGCAGCCAGACACCCAGTTTCGTCCATACGGAGAGGCTGGAGATGAAAATGTACAATTCGAGTTCCATCTGACCCATTTGTCAGGTCGTCGATTCCCGGGGGTAGCGGATCTTCGTCCACAGTGCGGCAGGCGAGCCCGAAGATGAGAGGTGCGGGATCAGGATTTCTCCTCGTAAAGTCAAGGAACCGCAGGGTCAAGTCATCGGCCCACTGCAGGTCTTCAATGCATACAAGGGTGGGCGCTTCCCGGCTCAGATCGACGAGCAGTTCCGACAAAGTCTCCATCGCCGGGTACGGATCCGGCTGATCGGCGGGCACCGGACGTTCGATTTGCGTTAGAACCCGCCTGACGGATGCTTCGAGGTCCGAACCTCTAATGTCGGGCAGTTCCGCCATATCCCTCAGCATTTCAAGAAATGGACCAAAGGCTTGGCCGCCGCTCTCATAACAACGTCCTGTTTGTACGCGCATCCCGTTAACGCGGGCGTCGGCCTTAAATTCTTCGAGAACTTGCGTCTTCCCGATGCCAGCACTCCCGCTAACGAGAATCATGTGCCCAATACACTCGCGAGTATCCTGCAGGATCTTCCACAGAGCCTTCATCTCTTGTTGCCGACCCTGGAACTGGGGTTGCAAAAATGGAACGTCCGTGGTACCCAAGACAGGCAGCATTGTGACGGTAGCTTCGTCGCAGTATTCATGGAATCCGCTTGCCTCGTTAATCGTCAAATCATAGAGCAAGCTCCCAACCGAACTGTACCGGTCAATCGGCTCCTTCTTGAGAAGCTTCATTACTGACTCTTCGATTCCCGAGGAATTTTCGCCGGCAACAAGGTGCGGAGGACAAGGTAATTCTTGCAAATGCTTAGTCAATATTGTCGCCGGATCTGTTCCCGTGAACGGTGGATTCCCGGAGAGAATCTCGTAAAGAATGACTCCCAATGAATAAAGGTCGGATCGCTGGTCAACTCCCCGGCCCCGAATCTGTTCGGGAGACATGTACTCCAAGGTCCCCGTAGCTGCTTCCGGAGGCTGCAGGCGTTCATCCGCAGCATCTTTAAATCGCGCCAGACCCAAGTCCAGAATCGTAACCTCGGGTTGGCCGTCATTTTCTGAAATAATGATATTGGAGGGTTTAAGATCTTTGTGTATTACACCAAGTTCATGGATGTATGCAAGCCCCTCACCAGTCTGCCGGACAAACGGAACGAGCCACGCGGATTTTAGTTTCCCGCGGTATTCTGCGCTTGAAATCAGGTCAGACAGTGGATGACCCTGGACATAATCCATCGAAAAATACGGTCTCCCGTCGTGAAGGCCCCACCTGCGTGAAACTACAATTCGAGGATGTCGGATCCGAGACAGGATATCAAACTCCCTCAGAAATCGCCTTTGCGCCACTTCCCCAGAGATATTCAACACCTTAAGCGCTACAATGGAGTCTTCCCGGACGTCCCGCGCGCGATATACGATTCCTATACCTCCGTTTCCGACCGTATCCAGGATCTTGTATCGTCCGTCGACAACCATTCCAGTCTCTATTTCGGCCATAGTAGTTAACCTGAGGAAAAATGACTCGCGTCTAGCGAACCTGGTTCGTTCACGTTCCGTCTAAAAACAAACCGGAGTTTGATCGCGGATACCTTCGTCCCTATCGTCGAGTATAGCGATCTGTGTGGCTCGACGAGCCATTAAAGAAGCAACGTTCAAGCCCTCCGACCCCGCTACCGAATTGGTTGGGGGATGGTTGGTCTCACCGCTGACAGCCGAGGGCTGAAGGCATTCCTACAGGAAACTCCATTGAAACTCGCCGAGGGCGGTTACCCCGCAGTCTGATTTGCAAGCCTGGATCATTACGGGTTCCATCGGTCCGCCGGATCCTCCCACAATTCCCGAAAGTCATTCATTCCGAGGGGTACCAGTTCACACGACGAAACCGATGGCTGTAAGCAGTTACACCCCGTCCTACCAACCGTTACGTTTTGGACTGTTCCTCGTGCAGGATTTCCTGCAGCCTGCGGTAGAGTGAAATTCTCCGTTCAGCGTCAAGGGTACGGCGTTATCGATCAAGAATCCGGTCCGCATCTTCATTCTCGAAACACGGATAATTCCTGCTGTCTTTGACCTGCGACGAATGCCAGCTTGCCCTCAGATCGAGGGGAACGGCGGAAAGGCTTCCTCCACCTGTAAATAACGCCTCGAACTCCTGCGTTCGCAGCCGATGCAGGTAAACGGAATATTCGATTTCTCGTACCTTGCAATCAACTCCCACATCCGCCAGTTCGTCCTGCAACACTACGCCGATGTACTTGCTGACTTGAGAACCGACCGGTACCAGGAATTCGAACCTGAATACGGTTTTGACGCCGTCCACAGCCCGATCCAGAACGCCGTCGCCGTAGGTATCGAACGAGCCAGCCGCCTGGAGCAATTCTGCGGCCCGATCGCGGTCGTATTCGAGAGATTCCAAGCCGGCGTGAAATTCCGGACAGGACAAATGAATGGGCCCGTCGATGTTAGCGCCAAGTCAATGGATCAGATCTCGAATAATGCTCTTGCGCGGCGTCAGATGAGCCATCGATCGGCGGACCCGTTTATCGCGAAATATCGGTTGGGCAATGTTCCATGCGATGTAATTGATACCGCTTGCGTATCGGATGACCTTGAAGCTGAACAAGATGTCCGCCGGGGTCACCGACCTGCCATCCGAAAAACGGGCGTCTTCGCGAATGTCGAACGTATTCGAAAGCTTGTCAGCGGACGCCACGGAATAAACGGCCGCCAGTTTTCCCTTGAATTGGTATGGCGGCATGTTCTCCATTAATATCAAATTCTCGAACATGTGCTCTAGGATTCTGTGTGAACCATAGTCCATATTTCCATACGGATTGAGCGTTGCCGGCTCCGAACAACGCGTGGAGAACCAGCTAGTCTCCATAAACAGGGCTTTCATTCCCTTCGTGCCTCGCCAGCACCTTCTCGGTCCCGTCGAGCACCATCAACCCATGATTCTTCGCCAGAATCTTCTCTACTCTCTTCTATATTCACCGGCACCAGCCTCTACACCGAAGAAGCTGGGAAATGCGTCAGAGCGAACAAGACCGTACTTGTAATTGGTGTATTCAATGGATCCACCGATGATTGACAAGTTCAATCACTTTTGATCGCATGCTGCCAATTTCATCTAAACTGTAGTATTAACTCGCTCAAATCCGCGATTTCGGTCTGTCGTAACCTCGTAGCATAGTCACGTAGAGCTGCAAGGAACCGGCGTTGGCGATCATCCAAGTGCAATTCCCGATATCGCATAATGTGATCCCGAACGAATCCCAGGTCTCGGATAGTCTCTTCCACCAGCATTCGATTGGCTACGATCCAGGTGCGTTTCAATAGTGCCCGTAACACTTTGGTCGGGTCGTGTGGCGCTTCGGCCATTTCCGGCGATATTACATCCAAAGGGACTTCCCAATAGATTTTCTGCATTATGATTCGATGATATTCAAGGTGCTTGTCGTTCAAATGCGTTGTTTCGAACCGATCCTTTTCGCAACCCCGTAAGCCATCGTGTTTACGTACTCTTACCAACGGCTGGCGTAAAACGCCTGCCTTATATCCAGCACGCGCGAGCCGGATCCACATATCGTAGTCCTGAGCGCGAATCAGCCTTTCATCGTAGATTCCCACCCGATCATAACACGCTTTGCGAACGACAACTGAAACACCGCTGATGAAATTTCCGCTCAGGAGTTGACCCAGCATTTCTGCTTCCGGATGTGCGGTAGCCTCTACCGTCTCGATCACGTTGTCCGCGTCGTTTCCTTCAAAAAACGCGTATCCGCTATAGACGAACCCGACCTCGGGCTGCAATTCGAAAACCGATATGTGCGACTCTACCAGTTCAGGCAGCGCGACGTCATCATCGTCAAAGACCCAGACATAGTTACCGGAGACGTGTTTGAGTCCTAGATTCAAGGCAGACGATTTGCCCCCGTTCGACTTTTCAGAGTACGATATTCGACCGAGAAATGGCTCCAACTTCGTCTTCGTTTCATCCGTCGACCCGTCATTGACTACGATTACCTCGAGATTTCGATACGTCTGTGCCAAAACGCTTTCGAGCGACTCAACCAGATAGTTCGCCCTGTTGTAAGTTGGAATGATGACGGAAACCAAGTCTTGATGGCTCATGGTCAACACGAAAAACGCCCCCGGCGATACCGGAGGCGCGTTTGGAAAATGGACCTTGTGCGAAGTGCAGGCAAACGGTCGGTTCGGCTTACAAACTCCTCGGGAGATGACAATGCAAAGTCAGCATGGAAAGAATACCGCGAGCCGTCCAGCCTTTTCTCTGCAGCCCAGAACTCCTGTGTTTTCGATCTCTCGTTACAAGCATCGGGAATCGCACCCGTGCCAAAACCCTGATTAAACATAACGTCTACGTATGCTACTTACCCTTTATTTTGTAACCGCTGGCGTCCCTCAGGGAGCGTCTCCTTCACACCAACTCGATACGTATCCGCCAGTCTGTGATTGAAAGCCTGCGGCTCAGTTTGCTCAATTTGATGGCACCGTGGGAACCAAGTCCGGCAGAATATAGGCCGTAAGGTTCGAACTGTCAAGTACAGGTTAGGGAATATATGGCAGCGCCGGTTATTCAACAGAACCCGAGCGTTCCTGGGATTCTGACGGAAGACGACAACGGTCCGCTTTCGCAAGAAAACGGGCCGGGCGGAGCAGTTCATTTATCTAAGGCGAGGAATAACTAGACTGGATGCCGAATGGATGTGAGGTGCAGAATTGCACTGCATTGTATGGGAAAGGCGTCCCACCCTTGGATCTCGCGGCCGGTATGCAATCAACCACGGTCGTCCGTCCTGACCCAGGTCTAGGGCACCCGGAGTATCCATCTTGTGATCATGCGCGGCGACTCGAGCGCCGGATCAAGTATGACATGACCCTTGGTGAGACTCTCCCGGCAGGATTCGACCTGCAGCGCGCCATCGCGGTGACGTTCGGCAAGAAAACCGATCCACTTGAACACTGAGGGGTTTCCGAGACGTGCGGCATAGCTGAGAAGCGCGTCTTCGTCGCGGTTATTGCAGGAAAGGTACGCCGACAATCAGTCGACAACGTGCTGGATTTCTCCGCCCAGGACCGGATCATCCAGAATGTCGGCCATCTTGCGTTGGATGTTGGAGACGACGAACCCGCCTTTGCCGCACCAGATTGCCCTGGTCTCGAAAATCCTGCCTTCGTCGATATGTTTCAGACTGAACCGTTTGCCGTGGAGTCACGGGGATTTCTTGCGACACCAGGGAAACAATGTCGTTGAAAGTCTGCTCGGTAAGGTCCCAGTGCTCCACGGCACAGCGCTCTCAGACATAGGCCGGATCGAAAAAGCAGAGTGCAAGAATCCAAGGATAACAAAGTCCTAATATTCACCCCTTGGTCACCAGCAAATATACCCAGTCTTCTCTCCTGAACACGTTAGTCCCTTTCTGTAAAGATATCGTCCCGCCAACCTGAGTTCTCGGATTTGTATGCACCACGGATTCTCAATGTTTAACAGCAGCCGAATCTGAAAGACTCAATAATGCGCAGACGACTTACCGAAGAAACGCATCCGCCGCCCGCGCACCATAGATTATGCATCCTGTCTCCATGGTGTACGATTGATTTCAGATAATCAATAAATGCCCAGGTTCTGCCAGAAAGTACCCCATGCGAACCAGAACCCGTTGTGCGACGGTAACTGCGTCAACGTCCTGCCCTCGTGCGTTCCGGCGACGCCCTCTCCCTTCAGGTTCCAGGTGGTTCCGGTCTCCTCGTCTTTCAGCAGGAACGGATACGCGGGCAGCGTCGAATTCACCCTTTCAAACGTCAGCGTGGATGTCTGACCGTTCGCGCTGATTTGCCGCGAAAAAGGAATGGCCAACTGCGCATTCCTGTAGTAGACCACCAGAACGGGATGCTGCCTCGGGCCTTCCACGATGACGTCGTTGATGACGTCTTCGGCGCGCATGGCCTCAAAGAGATAGGCCTTGACCATCTCGCCGAAGCGAATGCCCATGGCCAGATCCTTTGCGCTCAACAGGTCTGACGTGGCTGTGTTCATATTCGGAAATATGATATACGAGTGCGATGTCCGATAATCCTGGGCGCCTGATATATACGGGTACTGCGTGTATTGGCTGATGGGGTAGCGTGTGCCGTTTCCGTCGATCACCCTTGTATCGGGGTGGATCCGCTTCCAGTATTCCCAGGTGCATTCGGTCACCGGCAGCAACGCCAGCTCCTCGCCCTGACGCGAACCCAGTATCCCTTTATATATCATCTGTGGGTAAAGGGTCCGCTCATTTCCCTGGTCCCGCCTGTCGTACATAATCAGGTTGTTATTAAACAGAAGGCCGGACACGCCGACTTGGATCCGCTCGCCATTTGCGGCGACGCCGTTGAAGACCATCCCGGTACCGGTCAGGGGACAGAGCGTTACGATCACGCTCTCGTCGCCCGCCGTATCGTTGATGATCTCGTGCCACCAGCCGATGTTGTGGGGGTAGGCCCTCGGCTCTCCGTCAATTACAATCCCCATCACGATATCGTCGTCCCGAAGATACCCTGCGCCAGCGTGGCCGGGTCCGACGAAATCCGGATCGGTTAGTGCGGGAATACAATCGGCGCCGGAGCAGCCGATGGCGATCTCGTCTATCGGAAACGACGCCACGTCCAGGAAATTGCCGCCGGCTCGAGGGGCGCGCGCATGCTCGCTGCGGCCATCCGGTGAAGGCGACCCGCCCGGTGTCGTACCCGGCCCGCCGCCGGTGGGACCGGTCGGGTCTCCGCCGCCGTTTCCGCACGCGGCGAATGCAAGAGCGACGATCACGGGCAGCGAAAAGAGTCGATTCATTCCGGGCCTCCGTCGGGTCGCGTAAAGGACTCAAGTGTCGAGGGCGAACTGAGAAGATTCAGATTGCAGAAAATAATATACCGGGTACAGGATGAAATGCAAACAGTACAAAATTGGCGCGTTCCTTGACTAAAATCCAACTTCCATATATTTTATGCACGCCGCGGACAAACCCGTTAACCGCTGACCACTCCCTGAATCTAACTACATTCCCGCCAGATGGCACTGCCAAAACCGCAAGCGACCTCGCCTGAATCGGAAACCGGACTCCAGGACCGGGGAATCACGCTCCGTTCCGTGGGAATGGGCGTGCTCGTTTCAGCCATGACCAGCGGCTGGATCGCGTACTCCCGCACGGCTGCGGATACATCGTCGGTCAATATCACCCACCTGCCCGTTTCCTTTCTCGGCGTCTTCCTCGTTGTCCTTACGATCAACCTGATTCTCCGCACGCGGCCCGGGTCGACCTGCCTGGTTCCTTCCGAGATGCTGGTGATCATCGCCATGGGCCTCGTCGCCGCGATGATTCCCGCGCGCGGGCTTACCGGCATCTGGCTGGGACTGATGGCCGTCCCGTACTACCGCAGCACCCCTGAAAACGGCTGGATCGACTATATCCAGCCCCATCTCCCGGACTATCTGTTCCCGACCAACGACGGCCGGCAGACATCTCTACTCTACGAGGGCCTGCCGCCGGGCGCCGACATTCCCTGGAACGTCTGGTACCTCCCGCTGTTCTGGTGGCTCACGCTCATTCTGGCGGGATTCACCGTTTGCGCATGCATCGCGGCGATCCTTCGAAAACAGTGGGTTGAATACGAACGCCTGGACTATCCCCTCCTGTCACCGATTCTGGAAACCATCGACGACGTCCGCGACCCTTCGGGAAGGAACAAGTGGCCGGACTATTTCAAGGGCCGCCTCTTCTGGATCGGATTCGGGATCGCCTTCGGCATCATCGGCTGGAACATGATCTCGTATTTCCAGCCCACGTGGCCGCGCATCAGCATGAGCCCGAACAAGGGCCTGTTCTACTTCGCACGGGTCTTTCCGCCCCTGCTCACCCACATCAATACGTACACGATCGGCTTCGGGTATTTCGTGAAGCTGGAAATCCTCTTCTCCATCTGGTTCTTCCACTTCCTGCTGATGTCCGAGATCGCCCTGATCAGAAAAACCGGCTTTCAGTTCGGCCGGATGCACAAGTCCGGCGGCGGATGGGGCGATCCGCTCGTGCAGTGGCAGTGCCTGGGCGCGCTCTTCGTCTTTGTCGCGTGGGGGTTCTGGGCCGCGCGGCACCATCTCAGAGACGTGATCCGCAAGGCATTCTTCAACGAACCAGGCGTGGATGATTCCAACGAAATCCTCTCGTACCGCACGGCGGTCATCGGGTTTATCGCGGGCAACCTCTACATTGTCGCATGGCTGCACCAGGCCGGTATCGAACTCGCCTTGATGGCCATCACCGTTCCGGCGTCGATCATCATCTACATCGCGCTGGCGAGATTCGTGTGCGAGTCCGGCACCCTGTACCTGGGCCTGCCCACCAGCCCCCTGGACATGGGCTATCAGATCCTGGGCACCGAGACCATTTCCGCAAGGGTCCTGACCGCATCGGCCACGTCGCATGCGCTCCGGTGGATGTATTTCATGCCGGCGCTTTCCCAGGGAGTCAAGGCCATCGACCGAGCGCGAGGCAACCGGCGCATGTTGTTCTGGGCCGTGCTGGGCGGACTCCTTACCGCGTTGGCCGTGAACATCTGGATGGTGCTCTATCTCGGATACAAATACGGGGCATTCAACTTCACGGAGTATCCTTTCACGAGATACGCGCCCCGCCTTTACGATGCCGTCGTGTCGAACATAAAATCGCCGGAACCGGCCTCGTGGGAACGACTCGTGCTGTTCGGATTCGGCGGACTCATCATGGCCGCGCTCACGCTTTTGCGATACCGTCTGCCCTGGTGGCCGCTGCACCCCGTGGGATTCATCGTCACAACGACCAGCCTGCTGCACGAAATCACCGCCATCCTCATCGTCTGGCTCTTCAAGGCCATCGTCATGCGCGTTGGAGGCGTGGGGCTGTATCGCTATTTCCTTCCCCTCTTCTTCGGAATCATCGTCGGAAGGGCCACGGGCGTCCTGGTCTCCTTTCTGGTGGACCTGATCTGGTTTCCCGGAGGGGGCCACCACGTCCATGGATGGGCGTAGGGCGACTTGCCGTTTTGCAAGCCCTTCCTTGACAGGCCTCCTCGTTTCCGCGTTATTTTTCTTTTAATCCATGCCGGGTATTCTCCCTGGAGGATCTGCCTATGAATAAGCGCGTCTTGTTTTTTCTCATGGCTTCCGTCGTGTTGGCTTCTTCCGCCGCCGCGCAAGAAGACCCGGTCCTTACGAGTTTCCCTCACGAAGTCACCCCTCTTGACGAAATGGGCGGGCTGCCCGGCGCCGCGATGTTCGACTACGACAACGACGGCGACCTGGACATCTACGTTGCAAACGGTCATGGCTATCGTAATTACCTGCTGAAAAACGACGGGTCCGGCAATTTCACCGACGTCTCCAGGGAGGCGGGTGTGGACATCACTGTAGAAACCCACGGCGTTGGCAGTGCCGATATCGACAATGACGGCGACGCGGATCTCTTCGCGGCCACCGACGGACGGAATTATCTCTTTCTCAACAACGGCGACGGGACGTTTGCCGACATCACGGAATCGGCGGGCATCGTCTCGCGGTACTTCTCATCCACAGTCGCCTTCGCCGATATCGACAATGACGGGTACGTGGACATCTACGTAGGCGGCGCGGGCGGCGAGGATGGTGTAGAAATAAACAGAAGAGTAGGCACGGGCGAACTCTATCTCAATAACGGCGATCGCACGTTCAGGGACATTACGGACGAGACCGGCACGGAATCGACCTACACGTGGTCGGTCCGCTTCTGCGACTATGACGACGACGGCGATCCGGACCTGTTCACCGCGAACGATCAGGGCATTGCGCTGGCGGGGGAATGGTCGCCCATCCGATTATATCGGAACGAGGGCAATCTGACGTTTACCGACGTCACCAGAGAAGCGGGCCTGGGCATCACGGGTAGCTGGATGGGGCTCGCGTTCGGAGACTACGACCTGGACGGCGACTTCGACTTTTTCGCCACGAACGTGGGCGGCTCCTTCGTGGACAAGAAGGGTCACCAGGAATACGATCTGCATGGGTTCTTCCGCAACGACGGGGGTGTATTCAGAAATATCGCCGAGGAACTGGAAGTTGCGCCGGATGTCACACTGGCGATGCTGGAATTCGGATGGGGCACGGTCTTTACGGATTTCGACAACGACGGCGACCTGGATCTGTACTACGTGGGCAATTACGACATGCTCCAGGCATATAACAACCCGGGGCACCTTTTGATCAACGACGGGGCCGGTGCGTTCAGGGATTCCACGGCTCGCTACGGTCTGAGGACGATTGACGGAACCGGCACGCCCTCCATCGCGGTGGGCGTGGCGACCGGCGACGTGAACGACGACGGCCACGTGGACATTTTCGTCGCCAATGCCGGCACGGATTTCCGAACGGGCTATCCGATGCTGTTTACGGAAAAATTCGACGACAACAACTGGATTCGCCTCAAACTCGAAGGCACCGAAAGCAACCGGTCTGCCATCGGCGCCAGGATCCGGCTTACGGCCGGCGGGAAGACCCAGATCCGCGACGTGGCGAGCGGAGGCAGCAGTTTCTCTCAGAACAGCCTGTGGCCCACGTTCGGCATCGGCGAGAGCAAGGTGATCGACGCCATCGAAATCCGCTGGCCCAGCGGGATCGTCCAGATATTCGAGGACATCGAGCCCAACCAGACGCTGGAGATCCGGGAACAGCGTCCGCCTCCCGTCGTAGTCTACGCCAACCCTCGGGCCGACTTCAACGGCGACGGCAACGTCGACTTCAGCGATTTCATCGCCATCGCCAGTGCATTCAATACGGATGATTCAACCTACGATCTGAACGGCAACGGCGTGGTTGACTTCAGCGATTTCATCGAATTCGCGAAGTCTTTCGGGCGTCCTCTGCCTCCTTAACAGCCCGTTGATAAAGTCCATCCGGGCTGGTAAAAGAACCCGGCAGGTGTTCCGCCGGGCCTCACCTGTCGTCTCCGCGCCGTCCGCGTTTCACGGTTCCTCAACCACGATGAAGCCCAGTGAATCCACGGACGCGGATCCGAAGAGTCCGATCCCTCCCTCCACGTGGAAGAGCGGACGCCTGAAATTCTCGCCCGCCAGTCCGCCGAACCAGCTCTCCTGCGCGCCGGGTCCCGAGCGCGCGTAGTCGTACCAGTTCCGGTCCACCGCGTAGATCCGCATCAGGTGACGCCCGGTGAAGTAGATCGCGAACCACGGCAGCCTGACGCTTCCTTCGGTCGATTCGATCGCCGGCGAACTTCCCGTGCGGTCCGGGGTTTCTTCAGATAATTCCCTGTCAACCTCTTCGGCGTCCCCGTCCAGACTCACGATACCGACCTGATAGCCCGGTACGTCGATCGGGTCGAACCTGGCCTCGAGAAACCCTGTCTTGTAAACCACCCTGTTTTCAGGTGCACGATAGACGCCGTCCGCCGCTTCGGCAAACGTCTTCAGTCTCTGCAGCACCTGCTCGGTCTCCTGATTCAGAACGACGCCCTCACGCAAACGAAAGCGCCTGGGAGTGATCGTCGTGGCCCGCGCCGTCGTGTCTCTTGCGGTAACCACCATGACGTACCGCGTCTCGGGGGCGACGACAGGGGGATCGGGCGGCGGCGAATACTGAAACGGACTTGCATCCGGGTCCCGGACATACCGGAAGACGCGGTCGCCCTGCCGTATTTCCACGACGGCGTCCGGCGCCATGGCGTGCCTCGGGCTGTCGCGGTCGCCTGTCGTAACCGTCTGCGTCACGAAGACCGGGGGAAGCGGCCGCCCCACGATCAGCAGTCCGTCCAGCACGAGTTCACCCCCGGCATCCGGGCCGAACAACGATTCGGGCGTCCGTTCGGCCTGACACGCCGCCATCTGCAGGATGAAAACAACAGCCAGGAGTCTTCGGGCTGTAATCCGTGAACTCATCGCAAGGATGTCCCGTTCCGGCAGTTCGCGCCGCAATGAGGAAGCGGCGATTTGCGCGCCGATAGTGAGTCCGGCGACCCCGATTCCATTCGGCCGTCAAAAAGCATAGTTGATGCCAAGCGTGGGTACGATCGGCAGCATCTTCACGACCTCGGGATCGACATTGACGGCATCCGGATCGAACTGGACGAACCATTCGTTGCGCCGGCTGTAGACGTTGAACACCTGAATATAGGCCTCCGCATCGGTTCGGAAAATCCGGAATCCACGTTTGATGCTCAGGTCCAGCCTGTGATAGGGCAGCAGCCGCGCGCTGTTCCGGTCGGCCGGCAGCGCATAGCTCTCGATTCCCGCTTCCGGCTCGGCCGGCGTCCTCAGCCTGTATACCGCCGACGCCGGCGTGAACGCCTGCCCCGTCGCGTATAGCAGATTGGCCCCGAAGGTCCACCTGCCAACCCGCCAGTTGCTCACGAATGAGAGATCATGCCGCCTGTCGTACTTGGGTGAAAACCTCTTTCCTCGGTTCAACTCAGCGAACCGCCGCCGCGTCCATCCCAGCGTATATCCGATCCACCCGGTGACCGATCCCGTACGCCGCTGCAGGAAGAACTCAACGCCGGCGGCGACGCCGGTCCCGCCGCTCACGAACGTGTCTTCGGAGGTACCCGCATCGGAGCCGACGGCGACGTTGTTGTCGAATAAAACCAGGTTCGCAAAATCCGTACAGTACGCTTCCATCGTCAGTTCATACCGCTTCGACGGTTCCCATTCCAACCCCGCGACGCCCTGCCAGGAACGGCCCGGCTCCACGGTCCGGTCGAGAGGGACCCAAACGTCGCCGCCGCTGAAAACCTCCGTGGTCACGAGCTGGATGTACTGCCTGTATGATCCGGCGCCCACCTTCAGCTTCAACGTCGGCGCGAACCCGTGGCTGAGGGCGAACCGGGGTTCGGCGTGAAACCGGCTTCCCTCGCTGAAATAGCTGGCGCGCGCGCCCAGCCTGACGCTGGTCTCCGCGCGCGGCTGCCACAGGTCCTGCGCATATGCCGACAACAGAATCGGCTTTTCGCGGATATCCAGCTGATCGACCCGATTGAAACTCTGCCGG
This sequence comes from Candidatus Latescibacterota bacterium, assembly GCA_965203805.1. Taxonomy (GTDB): domain Bacteria; phylum Latescibacterota; class UBA2968; order UBA2968; genus JAAXHE01. The sequence continues at coordinate 1,939,709 of OZ241917.1, forward strand.
TACGCGAAGTCATACCACGTGGCAAGGAATCCGGAATTCAGGGAATGCCGGCTGCTCGCAAAAAAGTCCAGATCGCCTTTGATGGTTATATCCCGGATCCCGTTGGAAAACAGGATTGGAGTCTCGATCGCACGCACTTCAGTGTAACTGTCGTATTTGCTTCCCGATACCACGAGATTTCCGAAAACCGCAGGAGAGAACACGTGGGTCCATCGGCCCGTAAAGGCCGTATTTCCCCATCGTACGTTGAAAAAGCTCCCATCCTCAAATTCGAAATTCAAGTCGTCGCGTCCGAAGTATCCACTGAACATCAGCCTGTCGCTGTCCGCGAAATCCTGATTGAACTTTGCGTTCGTATCGTAGAAATAGTAGGTAGGCACTTCGGTGTCTTCGTCCCTTATCAAGGAGAGTACCGGTTCCAGATACGTCCGCCGTCCGGAGACCATCCAGGACCCGTTCCCGGCCGGTCCCTCCAGGGTCATTCGCGCGGAGATCAGGCTGATCCCCCCCGTTCCCTCGAATCCCTTCCGGTTGCCGTCTCGGTTGCGCACGTCCAGAACGGACCCCAGCCTCCCGCCGTATTGGGCAGGATAGGCGCCTTTGTGCAGGCTCATATCCTTGATGGCGTCGGGATTGAACGTGGAAAAGAAGCCGAATGCGTGCGTCGGGTTGTACAGCGGGATCTGATCGAGCAGGATCAGCGTCTGGTCCGGTCCGCCGCCCCGGATATACAACCCGCTGCTGAAATCCGAAGCCGCCTGTATTCCGGGCAGCAGCTGAAGGCTGCGCAGGAGGTCGGTCTCACCGACGGCGGGCAACTCCTGCAACTGCGCGGTTTCCAGCGTCACAAAACCCGTCTGCACGTTCCGCTCCGCCTCGTGGGGGTCCGCTTCAACCACGATTTCCCGGGTCAGAATCGGTTCGGGGACCAACTGCACATTCAACTCCCGAAGCTCTGTCCCGGAAAATCGAAGCGTGTCAACATAACTCCGGTAACCGATGTAGGTGACGACGAGTGTGTATTCGCCGGGGGGGATATGCTGGACCGCGTAGTAACCGTCCACGTTGCTCAGCGCGCCCAACGGCGAGTCGCCCCCTTCCAGGACCACGTTCGAGTAGGGGAGCGACTCCCCGTTCGTGCCGTCCGTGACGAATCCGCTCAGCGTCGCGGCCCACAGGCTGCCGGGAAAGAGAAATGCCAGTATCATAATGCGCATTGCGTACACCAGGAGGCCTCCATGCGCTCTGTACCGCCGAGCACTTGCATGACCGACGCCACTCAGACCGAGTTTCGGCTTCGTGCGTGTCCATTCAGCACTTCACGGGCTGAGTTGGTTTCTTTTGTGTTTTTGTGCCTTTTGCGGCAATTGCCTTTGCGCGTCAAACGGGTTCAGACGCAGAAAAACCCGGCGTTTTCGCCGGGTTTAATGGTTTTGGAACCCGTGCGCAGTCCGTTAGATCCGCCTCTGGAACGACCGGATCCCGACTGGAGTTCCAGGATTCCGTAACCAAGCTGCGTCTTCGGAATCCTAATTAGCCGACATATGCATGTTCAGGACACCCACTTCAGCAGGCGAAGCACGCCCTGTTTCACGGGGTCCCGATGGATGGACCTCGCGCGCGCCCGGCCTGCCTCAGATCCATGCTCGACAAACCAGTCGTAAGCCTGGATCATCGTCTCCACGTTGCCGTACCGGGGTCGCCAGCTAAGGTGTTTCATGGGCTCTGAGAGGTCGAAATAGAATGGCTTGTGGTAGGTCAGGTAGTGCCAGGGAGCGAGCGGGCAGATTTTCAGAACATCGAGGACCTTCAAGGCAGACACGGTCACGCCGACCGGCAGCCCCACGATTCCTGTCCTGCTGCCGGCATGCCTGACGGTTGCGGCCAGGTCTTCGCGCAGTGTCGAGTACCTCTCTGCGCCGATATTGAATACGCCCTGCGTCTCCCTCTCCGCGCCCAGCAACGCGGCCGTCACCAGGTCGTCGACATGAATGAACTGGAACGGATTGTCGCCCTTGCCGACGACGTAGATGTTCCGGTTGTCGCGAATCCATTCGAACAGGATCTGAAAAATGCCCAGCCTGCCAGGTCCGAGGATGGTCCGCGGGCGAAGAACCAGGCTGGGCAACCCCTTGCGTCCGGCAGCCTGAACCTCCTGCTCCGCCGCAAGCTTCGCACGGCCGTAGGCCTCGACCGGCGCGGGCGGCGTCTCACCGGTAATCGGACACGCGTCGGGGATGCCGAATACCGCCGAGGACGACATATGAATGAACAGCCGGACACCGGCGTCGAGCGCGGCATTTGCGGCAATCCTCGTACCCTCGACGTTGACGTCCCGGAACTCCGGGCCGGCCTTCGCCAGAGGCACCAGGGCGGCGTTGTGGTGCACAAAGCGCACTCCCTTCATCGCTCCCTGCACGTGCCGTCGATCGCGAATGTCGCACGCCACAAACTCAGTGCCGGGCGGACGGTCCGGAGAATCGACGACATCCAGAACCCTTACGCTCTCACCCTCGGCGCGAAGCCGGCGGACGATGTGGCTTCCCAGAAAGCCCGAGCCACCCGTTACCAGATGCATTGCCATACGGAAGACCTGCCCTCACCGACGCCGCGAACGACCTCCCGCGCCAGTGCGAGAATCTCATAGACCATGTGCAAGGGCCTGACCCGATAGTACCAGAGGCGGTCGACAATGCGTTCGTTGGAGAAGGCTCTGCAGGGAACCCGGTGGACCCGAGCGATTCTGAAGCCCGACCTGGCGAAACAGTAACGCGCCCTGTACGAATGGATATCGGCGCATATCAGGTCGACAGGGCCCGGAGGCCATCGCCTGCGATCGAGAAGGTACCTGCGAAGCAGCAGCGCATTGCCGAACGTATCGACATAGCCGGACGACGCATAGACGGGACAGTGAATCTGCAGGCAATCCGACCTGGCGTTCAGATAGTCCCGTGCGGCCTCCTGCTCGTGGACGGCGCCGCCGAACCGGTTCGCCGGCGCCAGATAAACGACGGAGTCCGTCGCTGCAATCGTCGCGACGTAGTCCAGCACCTGGCGAAAGACAAAACTTGGCTCGGAAAGGGTCCTTCCCAGGGCGTCTTTGGCCAGTCCTTCCGGCACGACAACCAGAGGCCTTCCCGTCAAGGCAGGAATCCCCGGTCGATACACCATTTGATGGACCGTCGCATGCCCTCCTCCAGGCCGATCCGCGGACAATAACCGAGTTCCCGTTCGGCTTTTTCGATCGAACATGCAATCGTCTTGTTCATCTCCGACAGGACGTGCACCTCCTGCCAGTAAAATCCGGCGCGTTGTATGATCCAGTCGCAGGCAACGGCAAACTCACTGGCGATGGCGGGCAACCTCATCCGCCTGTGCGCCACGGGCAGGTTGAATTCATGCGCCAGGAGGTTTTCAATCGTGTCAACCGTCTGGTTCATCGTGTAGGGCGTCCGGTCGGCAATCCAGTAGGTCTGACCGTTTGCTTCATCGATCCGGCCGGCGAGCAGAATGGCCTGGCAGAGATTATCTATATAGGTCATCGAACGCCGGTTCTCTCCCCCGCCGACGACGGGTACGCGCCCGTCCTGGATCATCTTGAAGAACCGCGTCTGCCGCGGCGGCTGGCCCGGGCCGTAAAACCAGCAGGGTCGGAGAATCGTGGTTTCGATCCCGCCCGACTCATGCGCCGCATTGACGAAATCCTCCGCCAGCTTCTTCGACTTGCCATAGTTCATGTATGGTCGATTCGGCGAATTCTCGTCGAACAGGCGATCGTTGTCGGTGTGATGACCCGCCGGACTGTTGGATGAGATCATCACCAACCGCTTCACGCCATGCGCCAAGGCACAGTTGACGACGTTGCGTGCGCCGCCCGTGTTCACGTCGTAAAATTCCCTGGCCCGCCTGGGATGAATGACACCGATGAGGTGAAAAAGTGTGGCGTCTTCGCATTCGGAAAAAAACGGCTCGAGGGAGGACGGGTCGCGCACGTCACCTTCAACCACGCCGACCCTCGGGGAAAACCCGCGAAGTTCGTCCGAGTTCACGCCGTTCAATACCAGGCAGCGGATGCGGCGATCGGTATACGGTTCCGTGAGCGACGGCATGCACGGCAGTCCATTGACGATCGCATCGACCAGACGCGTGCCCAGCCATCCGGGCGCACCGGTAATCAGGATCATGCGCGAGACTTCCTTCCGTCCTTCACGTCCGGACTGCCCGGTTTCCCGGTCGGGCAGCAGGAGGCGTCAATCCACACGGGCACCCACCCACTCGCTCCTGTTGCAGGTGATGTCCACGACGTTTCCATCGGGATCCAGCACCTTGAACGAGACCGGCGGACGCACGTCAGGATCGACCTGGTTGCGCTCCTTCACGTTTTCTCTCACGACTTCCGCACCCCACGCCAGAATGCGTTCCCAGGTCGCGTCCAGGTCTTCCACGACCACGCCGAAATGGATATATTCGTCTCCTTCCCGGAGCATCGGTCGATTCGAGCCCTCCGGCTGCTGGATCAACGTGATGTTATTCGTTCCGTCGCTCATATCCAGCGCATCGCCGTGGGCGCGGCGCGCGACAAAATGCCAGCCGATCACTTCCTCGTAAAACCGCCTGGACTGTTCCATATCGGCGCAACGGAGCGCCAGGTGTCTCAACAGACCCATGGGTTCCCCCTATTGGCACTTCCTCGGACAGAAAATCCAACGTCTCCACGGATGAAAGACTCTAAATTGCCTGGCACCCTAAAGAACACCCGCTGCCCTGAGAACGGTTTCCTGCACGATCAACTCATGGTCCAGTGACCGGACCGGCGGTTTCCGGCCCCTGATCTCGGCAACCATCGAGCGCAAGCTTCTCACGTATCTCGGTTCGTTCGCCACGGGTACCGTCTGCCATCCCTCGCTGAAGCCGTCGCGGGCACCGTCCAGACAGAGGCGGACCTCGGGGTCGGGCTCGAGCGGCTCCATGACGATGCTCCCGCGTGTGCCGTATACCTCGAATCGGCGCGACGGAAACGCGGACACTTCCAATGAGGTCGACTCGACGATCGCCATCGCGTTTTCATATTCGAAGACCGCCGCGGTATTGTCCCTGAAAGCGGGCACGATCCCTCGCTCGTTCCTGAGAAACGACGTGACCCTGTCGGGCCGCCCCAGCACCGCCACGACGATATCCATGAGATGGCACAGCAACTCGAACAGAATGCCCCCTTTATGTACGGCCAGCGCCTCACGTCGATCGTCGGCAACCAGCGTCGACATCCGCCCCCTTACAGAGAACACGTCCCCGAGCCGGCCTGATTTCACGCAGTCCAGGACGAACTGAAACCCGGCGTTGTACCGGAACATATACCCCAGCTGCAGCAGCAGTCCCTTTTTTCGGGCCAGGGCGACCAGCGCCCGGAACGCCTCCCAGTCGTCTCCCGCGGGCTTATCCAGCCAGACATGCTTGCCGTGCTCCAGCGCCTCCCGGGCGAATCCCAGATTTTGTGCGATCGCCCCTTCAACCGCAATCGCCGCAATCGAGTCGTCTTCGAGCATCTCCTCGCGAGCGGCGTACCAGTTGACACCGCTGTACGCCTCCTGCACGCCTCTCGAGGCCTTCACGGACGGGTCCGGCTCATAGACGCCGCAGAAATGTACGTCCGGATCCGCCTTCAGTACCGCTGCTTTGCCCGCGGCGTGCGAATGCTGAATTCCGTATTGCGCAAACCTGATTTTCATGGTTCCCCCTGCCCAGTCATATCGACCCGATTTCCGAACTGCTCCGCACAGCTTGCTCCGGGAGCACCGGGACATTCAGCGTGTTTGATCCCGGCGGCGCGCCTCGCCGCCCTCACCGAATCCCGGCGGAACGGCAGCCTCCCCGAACGGCGTCTCTACGCCCAGTTCCATCGCAACCCTCGCCAGATCCCGCTGGTGATCCGGACCGATTGGAATCCCCTCCACGGCCCAGCTGTGCTCCCGTTCCCATTCCAGCGCCCCCGGAAGCAACGCGCGGTCCTCGCCGGGAAACGGCAGGAGTGCTCGCACGGCAGCCACAAAGTCATCCATCTGCCGTTGAAACGTCTCCCTCGGCGCAAAGCCGGAAATATCCACTGCCAGGATGAACGACCCCTGGTTCACGGCCGGCCATTCCGCGCCCTGCTCGTCAAACGTCTGAATTCCCGCAAGCAGGCCTCCCAGTGCGTGACAGACCGCACCCAGACCGAGACTCTTGAAGAACGACGAAGGCATGCGTTGAAATACCGTTTCGAAGTCCGCGTTTCCGCCCAGCGCGACACCGGTTGACATATCCAGCACGATCGGATGCTCCCCGCCCGATGGAATCGCAAAACTCATCGGCGAGGCGCCATTGGCCGACATGATTCCCTGTCCGGACGAGAAGCGCCGGACGTGCGACGACACGACAAACCCGGCCATTCCGGCGCCTGAAATGACCCGGGAATACTTGCCCGCGGCGCCAAAGTGGAAATGGTTGCGCGTGACGACTGCCGCCAGTCCGGCGGCTCGAGCCTTTTCCACCGCGAGGTGGGCCGCCCGCCAGGAAGCAAAATGCCCCAGCCCGCCGTCGCCGTCGATCGTGCCCGTCGCCGGGGCCTGGCACACGACGGACACATCCGGGTTCGGATTCAGATCTCCGTCGCGCAGGAGAGGCAGGTAGCGCGCCGACTGCCGCGTCCCGTGGCTGAACACGCCGCGAATATCCGTACCCACAAGAAGCTCCGCGATCAGCCGCGCCCGGTCCACGGACATATCCACCCGTCGATACATCTCGAAAACAAACTCGCGCATGCGCTCCGGCATCACCCTCACGAATTCCACGGGAACGACGTTCACGCCATATCCCTCCTGGGGCCCGAGTCTACATGATCCCGAACCGGTCCCACGCTTCTCTTGCGGACATTCCGCCTTCAATCGCCTCCCTGACCCGGTTCTCTCCCCTCACCTTGTCCAGCGCCCGGTGGATGGCGTCGGGTGCGGAATCGGACGGGACGATCACCACGCCGTCCAGGTCGCCGAACACGATATCGCCCGGCGAGACCGCGGCGCCGTTTGAAAACGTGAGCGTACAGCGGAAGTCGACCACGCGCCCCCGCACCCGCTGGTCCTGCGCGTACCGACCGGCGCAGAACGTCGGAAATTCCAATTCAAGTATGCCACGGGTATCGCGGCTGAATCCGTCCAGAACGGCGCCCGCCGCGCCCAGCTTCAACGCCCTGGTACTCAACAGTTCGCCCCAGAGCGCGTAGGTGGGCGATGCCCCGGTACAGATATAGACGTCGTTCTCGGCCAGATCGTCGACCGCTTCGAACATCAGGCCGAACGCCCGGTTTCCGTCCGCGGAACGGTCGTCCGGTTCCGCATAATCGGCCTCAAGGACCGGCATCGCCCTGCCCGCAACGACCATATCGTCGCGCAGCGGCTGAATCTCCGGCGGCAAGAACTGCCTGACCAGGCCCACCTTGTCCATCACGTCACCGACCACGGCGGTGAACAGTTCCCGCTTCATCAACTCGAAAAGACCCGCATCGTCGCGCCATTCAGCCATAACGTCGTTCTCCGGGACTCCCCGGCTGCCCAGTCAGGACCGCGCGTGGAAACCACATCCGGAATCGCACCGGGAATTCCGGAGTCAACTGCTTACCATTGGGCTTCGATTGTCCGCACGACCCGAAATCGGGCACCCGCCTCGAAATCGGTAACGAACCCCTTCGAATAGTCCAGTTCGTCCACCATTCCCCGCACGAAATCCACGTCTCCCACGTCGATCAGCGTTCGACCGCCCACCCCGCGGACGTCGTGAATTCGATAGGTCGCATCGCGTTCATTCTCGTTCTCAACGGAAATGAACCCGCCCCGGAGGCCATCCGCGGGCGGCTCCGAGGAAGTCCAGATCCCGCCCGGTTCGTACGCTTCCACCGTGCCCCGCCATACGCCCTGCGACGCATGGATGGACCGGTCCCGGGTTCCGAGAACACTGCCCCCCACCAGCGTACCCCACCGGGCAGTACCGTTCACCTCCGAATATACGCCCAGACTCCCGTCGAAGGTGATGCGGCCGTCCACCTCGATACAGGAAACGCCGTCGCCGAAAACCAGCGTATCCACCCGACCGCCCGGCAGTCGAACCTTCAGCGACCTCGCCGGACCGGATACCGCAATCTCCTCCACGGAACGGACGACGCGATCGCCTTCGTAGGCTTCGACCAGGCTGAGAAACGAGGACTCAAGCCCGTCGCCCCCTTCGTGCGAGGCAACCCCGTACGTCAGTAGCCGCGGGTTTCCGGGTTTGTTCTGCGGCGGGTCCCCGTGGCACAGCGCTATTTCTCCCGGCGGATCGAACAGACTCCACCGCAGATGCACGTCGGTCATCAGCGGCTTCCCGGCGGCACGGGAACGAGGTCTCACCATCCAGGTATCCTTCACGCGCCAGTCTACCGAAACGACCCGCTCCGGCGCGGTGCAGCGCCGCACGTCGTACAGATATTGAAAGCCGCTTCCTCTGTACCCGTTCAGGTCCACGACGGACCCGTCGTAAAACTCTCCGAATCCGACGTCCTCTCCGGCGTACGTCCCGCGAGTCTGCGCATCCAGGCGCATCCCCGACGTCTGTACGCCGCCTTCCGCCGCGTGAAACATGAAATGATGGGAACGCCCGCCGGACACACGGAAGAGATCCACGACATAGAAGTCCCTGTCCGATATCCGTACCAGAACGCTGCACCTGCCGTAGGCCGGGCACTGCGGATAAACGTCGGTAGAGGATACCGAAATCGCCTTGACGTGCTCCGCAAATCCCGCGAAGTCGACCTTTCCCGAATAGGTACCTTTCTGCGGACTTCGATCCACCAGTACCGTATTGTGCGAGACCGTATGGTTCGTCCAGCCCGACCGTTTGGGCCAGACACGCGCGTGCTCGGGATATCCAAGGTCCGGCAGCAGATCCAGCCCGAAGCCATAGAGACCCAGATTGAGGCGGTCCGCGTGTCCGTGGCCCTTGTTGCGTCCGTAATACAACCACAGCGTCCGTTCGAACGCTCCCTGACCGTCGCGCAGCAAGGCCAGACCGTACCCGGTCAACACGTCGGAGGTCAGCCGGAGCGGACCGTGTCTGTCCACCGCCTCGGCGACCCGGGTCCGTATCGCCTCCGGATCCGGGTCCGTAATCGCGCCGTGCACCTTCGACAGATCACCACCGGCCAGGTGATCGACCGCCTGTGCCAGCTCGGGGTCTCCGAAGATTTCAAATCCGCACAGGCATTGCTCCAGGTCCACGCCACCCAGTCCCGGGCTTCCCGTACTGCCGCTGTCCCCAATGGACGGGACGTAGCGATTCAACGCCGTTACCCGCATAAATGCCAGGTACATCTGGCGGTAGCGGGCAAAGTCGCGGATTGCGTGGCGTGTATATGACGGTCGTGACCGGAGGATCGTCTCCAGGGACCGCATTCCCAGTGGCCACCTCAGCCAGCCCAGGCTGTATCCCGGCGCGCCCTCCGATCCAACGCCATCCCGGTCGATCTCCCGTGCGAAGAGCAGGGGTATGTGACCCCCCGTGGGCTGACGGCCGATCAGAAATCCCTCTTGAAAGATCCAATCCAACAGGTCATCCGTGCGGTCGTCGTCCAGGGTGACGGCCAGAAGCGCCATGGTCGCCTGATCGCCGGGCTCGTTGTGGTGGATATCGCCTTTGAGAATGGCGTCGACACCTTCGCGCAGGATGTGGCTTTCGATATGCGCGCACAACGCATCAGCGGTATCCTGTTCGACGAGACCGTGCCGCGACTGCTTTGTCCGAAGAAATCGAAACAGCTCGTCTTCGTCTTTCCAGGCCGTACGAGCCAGATCGAAACATTCGGCAAACGCCTTCAGCAGGCCGGGCTCCCAGATCCTCCCGTAGATGCGACCCCTGCCGCTGAGTCCGTCGGAATTGAAAAACCCCTGCCGCGCCCAGAACGACCAGTCCATTTCGGGGTAAACGTCTGCGATGCGTGCAAGAAGAACCCCCGACTTGTGGGCGTAAATACCGTCTCCCGTCAGGAGAAACGCTTCGCGTAACGCGCTGCAGGCGGAGCTGACCTCAGTCCAGATTCCATAGTGAGCGTAGACCCCGATCAGTTTGAACGACTCTCCGGTCTCGTCGGTCCACCCCGTCCCGTCGTCCACCGCGAACATGTGCTTCGCATCCCGCGGGTCCGGATGGTCGACATTGAAGAGCAACGTCCTGTCCGCACGTCCGGGGTCGAATACCCCGTTTACCGCGATTCCGCTTCGGTAGAATGCCTCGAAATCGTTCGCCGGAAAGCGGCCGCTGCAGGAGGGACATCTGATCTTCCATGGATCGGCCAGCACATCGACCTCGAATCGTCCGCCATGCCGATAGATTCCCTGACCGCATTCCGGACACCCCTTTTCGACGCTCGCATTCGTGCTCCGACCGATCGTCTGGCCCGTCACCATCCCCCAGAGCCGGTCGTCGTTGAGTCGGACCCATCTCTTCGCCTTCTCAACCGCGGCATCCCGCCGGACGGCCGCCCATTCGTACCGCGTCACGTTTCGCCGGGCGTTTTCAACCTGCTCCGGCGTCACCAGTTTCCCGCCGCTCCCCAAGCAAACCTCCTTGCTGTGCATCGGACCGCACCGCTGTGGAGAATGGGTCAAGATACGCGCCACCGGCCCGATGATCAACGGTTTTGTGACCGCATGTATCCTGACAGCCCATGTCCCTCCTGATAGGGGTTGACTTGCGGTTCCGGCCCAGCTATCATACCGCCCGGCGGCCCCCACCAGTCCGTTGGAAAAGTCGCTCTGCAGGCGAGGCCGAGTCATTGTGGCCGAAGACAAGGCGCGCGACCGACGCGAATCCCTGGATTCGGGGAGGGAGCGCAACGCTGTATTTCGGTCACAAGGGCCGGACGCAGCCCGGATGGACTTTATCAACGGGCTGCTACGCCACGGAGGAGCATTCCATGCCCCGCAACAGCCTCTTCACGTTCCGCACCCACGGCGGTGTCTGCGCCGGCGAGACCTGGATTTACGATCACGACGAGCCCATCGCGCGTCTCGAAGACAAAGTGATCGAACAGCCGGAACAGAACCTGCGTTATTTCAACGGTAACGCCAAACCCGTCAATTTGCGGGACCTGAAGCTGGCCCCCGGCGGACGTCCGCTCGTGGGCGGCGTGCAGATGTTCTGGGTATTCCAGCACCGTGTGCTTGCCACCACGAATCTCATCGATATCCGGGTGGCGGGACAGGAGTCCGACCGCCTCGTCCTCACGGTGATCACCGGGGACCCTGGCGGCGTGGCCACCTCGCGCCGTGTGCTCACGTTAACCTACGACGCCGAATTGGCAACGTATATCTACGACTTCCGGGCGCACCTGGATATCCACAGTCCGGAAGCATTGGACGGTGACGATGACGTCAATTTTGAGTATTGCGACCCCTGGTACAACGACATCCCCGGACCGACCGTCGAATTCCCGGGGATGTGGCGGAAACGATACTCGCATCTCCTGGCGGAGACCGGAGACGGCTCCATCTGGCAGATGCCGCTCAACCACATGGCGACCGGCATTCCCGGCCCCCGATCGCTCAAGCCGGACGGCATTCTCGTTCTGGCCGACGATCCGGGAAACAATCCGGCGTTCGAGTTTTCGGGCGACACCGCCGAACGCACGACGGTGGGTGTGTGCAACTGGGGTTACGACATCCATTTCGCGGGTCACTACACACGCGACGAACTCTACGCGCCTTTGTGTGAGCGCTTTCGCATCCGACTCTGTCCGGACAGGAACGTGGCGAAGATGATGGCTCGGGCGGAACCCGTTCCCAAAGTCGCGTACAACGGCTTCGAGGAACTTCCCCTTTACGAACGTAAAACCAGTTTTTCCAACGGACTGCAACTCAACAGACCCACCACGGGCGACACCGATCCCTGGCCCTGGCTTCCGGAGGGAGAGGGCGCGGAATGGTGCAGGGATCACGGGCGCACCGACCTTTTTTCGCTTAAGATCAGCAAACTGACGGACGGACCCAGCGAGTGGGTTATGGACCGTGAAAGCGACGGCGCATGGACCGAAAGATGGACCCTCTCAACCGGGTTTCGCGTGACGGCGTACATCAAGACCGAACACGTCCGGGGGCGCGGCGCCTTTCTTGCCGTGCGCTGGGGCGTCTTCAACGAACCCGAAAAGTATCCCTACATCTGCTCCAGAAAACTCACCGGCACAAATGACTGGACACAGGTCAGCGTAGAGATCCGCGGACCGTCGCCGCCGGACAGCGGCGCCGTCTACCTCATCCTTAGGCAGGACGGCAGCGGCACAAGCTGGTTCGACGACCTGGAAGTCGAACGCCTGCACGCCTGAATGCGCCGTCATCCGACTCGCAATATTGCTTACCGGAGACGGCAACGACCCGCGAATCCCTTGAAGCTCCAGCCAGGGACAAATGATGAACAGACGTCGCGCGCCATCGCCGGTGGGATTCATCGGCCTGGGGGCAATGGGCGGCGGAATGGCCCGCAATGTAATGAAAGCGGGATTTCCACTTCTTGCCTACGACATCAGAAAAGAGCCACTGGACCGGATCGCCCGGTGGGGCGCGCAGGTGGCCGATGATTTATCCGGGATGGCGGAGGCTTGCGACCGGATCATCCTGATGCTTCCGGATACCGGGACCGTCGAATCCGTGCTTTTCGGAGAGTCCGGCCTTCGTACCGGCCTGAGAGCGGGACACATCATCGTCGACTGCAGTACGACCCATCCCGGTTTCACGCGCAAGACGTCACGATTTCTGGGTGATCTCGGAATCGGTTTTCTGGATTCGCCATGCTCGGGGATGAGCAGCCGCGCGGCGGAAGGGACCCTTACCATTATGGTGGGTGGCGACATTGGCGCCTTTCACGCCGTCGAACCGCTCCTGAATGCCATGGGTTCGTCCATTCTCTACATGGGGAGGTCCGGAAACGGCCAGCTTGCAAAAATCGTCAACAACACCCTTTTCAACATCTCCTGCGCGGCACTGGCCGAAGTGCTTCCGCTTGCGGTCAGACTCGGCCTGAACGCGGAGGAGATCTGCAAAGCTGTGAAGACCGGAAGCGGCCAGAGCTACGGATTCGACACCTTCGCGTCTCTTGTCCTCGAACGAAATTTCGGTCCCGGCTATCCAATGAAAAACGCGCGAAAAGACATCGACGCCATCACCGAGATCCTTGAAAGAGAGGGTGTGAGGTTACCCGTGGTATCGGCCGCTGCCGATACCTTTCGCGCAGCGCTGGACAAGGGAATGGGAAACCTGAACAAGGGAGCAATGACCCGGGTCTGGGAGGAAGCTCTGGATGTTGAAGTCAGGAGAGAAACCCGGAACTGATCTCCGGTTCGCGCTTATGGACCGACCGACCTTGCGACAATCGTGTCGGCTGCCCGCAATGGGCGCATCTATTCGATGAAGACCAGCACAGACATCCTCATTATTGGCGGCGGCTCCATCGGCGTCTGCACCGCCCACTATCTGTCGGAAGCGGGAAAGGACGTCGTCCTCGTCGACAAAACCGACATTTGCGCGGGCAGTTCTTACGGCAACCAGGGACTGATCGTTCCCAGTCACAGCATACCGCTTGCCGCCCCCGGGGTTATCGGGAAAGCGCTCAAGTGGATGTTCGATCCCGGGAGCCCATTCTACATAAAGCCACGGCTGGACCCGGATCTCATCGCATGGCTATGGCAGTTTCAAGCCGCCTGTACACCGGCGCGGATGCAAATATCCCTCGCGACCTTGAGAGATCTCAATCTGGCCAGCGTACGGCTTTTCGCGGAGATCGCCGCCATCGACGGCCTCGAATTCAGCTTCAGGGAAAATGGCGGCCTGATGGTTTACAGGACCGAAAAGGGGCTGGAGGGGGGTATCACGGAGGCCGGCATCCTGTCTGAAAAAGGCATCCGGTCGGAAATTCTCGATCCGGACGGACTCCGAAGGCTGGACCCCGCGGCAAACTACAATGCCGCCGGCGCCGTGTACTATCCACAGGACGCCCACCTCGTCCCCTCAAGATTCGTTACGGAACTCGCCCGGCACGTTGCCGAAAATGGCAATCGCGTCAGGATTCATCCTTCGACGGAGGTGATCGGCTTCAGAGGACGAAGCCGCAGGATCCGGACCGTGGTGACCACGCGGGGCGAGTTCAGCACGAAGGAAGTCGTACTCGCCGGCGGCGCGTGGTCGCCGGCCATCGCCTCTGAACTCGGACTTAAACTGCCGATCCAGGCGGCCAAGGGCTACAGCGTCACTTTCGAACGACCGGAACGGTGCCCCTCGATTCCGGCCTCGCTCTCAGAAGCCAAGGTTGCCGTCACGCCCATGGGCGACATGCTGCGGTTCGGCGGCACCCTGGAACTGGCCGGGATGGACATGTCCATCAACAAACGGCGCGTGGCGGCCATCCTCGACGCGGTACCCCGCTATCTGCCCGACCTGAGTCCGAACAAACTGAAACACATCGAAACATGGCGCGGCCTCCGGCCCTGCACCCCGGACGGCCTGCCTTTTCTGGGACGCAGTCCGACTTACGAAAACCTCACCGTTGCGGCCGGACACGCCATGATTGGAATCTCGCTGGGACCCATTACCGGCAAGCTCGTCTCGCAGGTGATCACAGGCCGGACGCCCTCCATCGACCTGGACCCCCTTCGGGTGGACAGATTCGCCAATTATTAGACCTGCGGGGGAGAACAAGGGCAAACAGATGCAAGCGCCTCGCAGCCGGTACGGCACCCGCGCAATCGCAGAATCGCCCATCCGAACCGGAAAGCCAACGAAAGGTCGCGCATGCCCGATTTCATCCGTTCCGACAGACCCAATGTACTGCTGATCTGTACCGATCACTGGAGCGGGATGCTCACCGGCGAGGCGGGCCATCCCGTCGTCTCCACGCCGACGATCGACAATCTGGCCAGGTGCGGAGTCTCCTACACGAATGCCTATTCCGCATGCCCCTCCTGCATACCCGCCCGCCGCTCCCTGTTCACCGGCATGAGCCCGAAGGCAAACGGCATGCGCTCGTTTGTCGACGGCGTTGACTTTCCCGATGCGCCCACGCTCGCCCAGTGCTTTCGCGACGCGGGATATCAGGCCTACGCCGTGGGGAAACTGCACGTCTATCCTCAGCGCCACCGGATCGGCTTCGACGACGTCCTCGTGGAGGAGCAGGGGCGGCACATCCATCACGACATTCCGGATGGCATGGCCGACGACTATGAGCTCTTCCTGGCCGAACAGGGGTACGGAGGACAGGAGTACGCCAGCGGGATGACGCAGAACGAATACATCGCCCGAACCTGGCACCTGCCCGAATACTGCCATCCGATAAACTGGGCGGCGAGGGAGATGTGCAAAACCATCCGTCGACGGGATCCGAGAAAGCCCGGATTCTGGTACCTCTCCTTCTCCGCGCCGCATCCGCCCACGACGCCGTTGCAAACCTACCTGGATCTCTACCGGGACGTACCTCTGGACGAACCTGCCACGGGCAACTGGTCGGAAAACTTCGATGACCTTCCTTACCATATCAAGACACTCAGCAACCCGGACAACCTCGCGATGGCGCGCGCCAAGCCGCACGAATGGGAATTCTCGCGCCGCGCCTATTACGCAACGCTCACCCATATCGATCATCAGATCCGGGTCGTCATCGGATACCTGCGGGAATGCGGACTCCTGGACAGCACCATCGTCGTCTTCACGAGCGACCACGGCCACATGGTCGGAGAACACGGCCTGTGGTGTATGACGCCGTTTTACGAAATGTCGGCCAGGATTCCTCTGGTCGTCATGCCCGTGAAGGGAGACGCTCGTCTTCCCGCCGGAACACATGACGGTCGTCTGGCCGAGTTCGCCGATATCATGCCGACCCTGCTGGACCTGACGGGCGTTCCCATCCCGGACCAGGTCGACCGGCAGAGCCTGGCAGGCGACCGGCGCCGCGACGAACTCTACGGCGAACATGGAGAAGGTTCCGCGGCGATGCGCATGGTACACGACGGGCGATTCAAACTCATTTACTATCCCGTAGGAAATCAGGCTCAGCTCTTCGATATCGAAAATGATCCGCGGGAAACGCGGGACCTCGCCGCCGATGCCGGCCACGCCGGCATCCTTGACCGGCTCAGGAATCGTCTGGTCGCGAACCTCTACGGCGAAGATCTCAACTGGCTCGAGGACGGCGAACTCGTCGGCCTTCCCGCCAGGGAATACGTACCCTCGGCCAAGCGTGCGATGCGCGGCCAGCGCGGCCTTCGGTATATGTGACCGTCATCGCCGCGAGACCCACACAACGCGGTCACCCACCGGAAGGAGCCTTGCATGCCCTCATCCGCAGCCGAAACGTCCGTCCGCGCGGTCACGGTGATGATCTACACGCGTTACGAATATCGCAAGGTGTACGCCCGGGTCCACCTGCTCGGCGAAACCCATCTCGCGCCAGGGGGCAAAGTGGAACTGGTCCTGTACAGCACGCGTTCCGGTGAGACGAGAGAAACCAAAGACGTCGAAGCTGTCGGGTGCGACGAAGTCGCCTTTGACACCGGGGAGATTCCGTCGGGCTGCTGCGACTTCAAGGCCACCTTTATCGACCGGTTCGGTACCCGCTTCACCACCCGTACGCTGCAGGACAAGTGGCCGGGCGACTTTCCGTGGCTGGGGTCCCGCGAGGGGATCACCCGCCGGGTACCCGGACCATGGACGCCGCTGAATACCACCGAAACCGGAGACGGCCTGGAAATCACCTGCTGGGGCAGAACCTACACCTTTTCGACAACCGCCTTTGCGGCGCACGCGACCTCAGCCGGCAGCCGGCTGCTTGCCGGCCCCCTGAGGCCGGTCGCCCGTGTAAACGGCAAAAAGGTCCGCTGGACCGGCGGCCGTCTCGAACTGATCTCGGCGGAAAGAGACCAGGCTGTGTTCAATATACGATTCGAATCCTCCTCGAGTCTGACCGTGTCGGCCAGACTCGAAGTCGACTTCGACGGGATGGCACGAGTCGACTGGTCCGCCACCGCCGGCACGATCCTGCGCCTCGACGCGCTTTCGGTTGAAATGCCCGTTCTGAAGGACCACGCAAAATATCTGTACCACTTTCCCGGTAGCTGGGGCGAAGCCAGAAACGTCGGCGCGCTGCCGAAGAGCGATATCAAGATGGGGTTTCGCCCGTACATCTGGCTGGGGGACGAGGACCGCGGCATCTCGCTGTTTGCGGAGTCGGATGCGGGTTTTCACGTCCGTAATCCGGGGAAAGTGACAGAAATCGTCCGTCGCAAGAACCGGGTACGGCTGCGCGTCCATTGCGTCTCTACACCAATAAAACTCCTTCCGGGCAGCCGCCAGGGCGGGCAGTTTACAGGTTTCGGAACCGAAGATCTCAAGCCGCTCACGCCCGGCGGGGTCGTCACGGACAAACTTCGCTACACCTTCGGATTCCAGGCCACGCCCGTCAAGCCCGTTACGGAGGACGCCTGGGACCAGCGCGTCTTCTGCATCGGCCAATCCACGACAGGTTTCAGTCCCCGATTGGACGTTTCGGACGCCCTCCTGGACAGGTGCGTGGAGTCCGGCGTCCGGGCCGTCGTCCTCTTCGAACACTGGGCCGACGCCGAAGCGTACACCCGAACGCCCCATGCCGCTGAAGTCCGGAAGATCGTCAGGGCCTGCAAGGACCGTGGACTTCAGATTCTGCTCTACTTCGGTTTCCTGATCTCGGATATCATCGACGAATGGCAGGCCGTGGGCAAAGACGCGCTCATCCTGCCCAAGGGCGGATATCCTGTCTTCCACTACCAGCCGCAGCCCGAACAATCCGCCTGGCGGGTCTGTCTCAACAGTCCCTGGCAGGACCTGCTCACCGACGGAATGGCGAAGATCATGGATGAATTCGACATCGACGGCGTCTACCTGGACGGGACCGAATATCCGTTCGGCTGCTGCAACACCGAGCACGGATGCGGGCATGTAAGGGCTGACGGCAGCATCGCACAGACCTATCCCATCTTCAGTACGCGCTCGGCGATGCGGCGCATCTACGACATCGTAACGTCCCGCAAGAAGGACGGCCACGTCAACGTACACAACTCCACCTGCATGACCATGCCCACCCTCGGCTGGGCGACCGGTTATTGGGACGGCGAGCAGTTCCAGGGTGTCGGCGGCGGGGTGGACGTTGCCAAACTTCTGCCTCTGGATGCTTTCCGCGCCGAATTCATGGGCCGGCAGTGGGGCGTTCCCGCCGAATTCCTCCACGCGGGCGCCGCCTACACGTATGAACAGGCCTGGGCGTTCACGCTTCTGCACGACGTTCCCGTCCGGCCCCACAATGCGGACGATGACCTGGACCTCGCCGCCCGGATCTGGCGGGTCATGGACGCATTCGACCGCAAAAACGCCGATTGGCTTCCCTATTGGCGAAACAAGGACCAGATCGGCGTTTCTCCAAGGAACGCGCACGCCAGCATCTATCGCCACCCGGAAAACGGCGTCCTTGCGGCGATCTCCAATATGGGCGGCAAACGCCGGACCGTCACCGTCAGGTTGGACCGGAAGAAGCTGGGCCTCAGGGGAACCTTGCGTGCGATGGATCCCCTGAACAACAAAACCGTCCCGATAAGGGACGGTGTATTGGAGTTTCCTCTTTCCAGCCTGGAGTGGAAACTCATCCGGTTGGTCGATGGCTGAACGGCGTGTCAGGATTCATTGACTGCCTGCATCAGGGCGTGGATGTACCCGTAGGTATAGGCGAAGGCGACTTGTGCCGGTGCCTCGCCTGATATTCCGGGGACGTGATCCGGCATGATCATATACTCGTAACCCACCTCCTTGAACGTCCGCAGTGCTCTCAGCATGTCCACGTCGCCTTCGTCGGGAAACACCTCCACAAAGTCCCGGAATCCGCCCCTGATATTTCGAAAGTGCAGGTTGAAGATCTTCTTTCGGCGGCCGAACCAGCGGATTATCTCGTAGATTTCCTCGCCGGGATTTTCAAGGCTCTCTGAAATCGTGCCGAGACAGAAATTCAGACCGTTGTAAGGGCTGTCGTATGTCTCGACGAACTTCTTCAGCCCGTCCACCATGCCCATCACCCGGGCGACGCCCCGGTACGTGACATCCCCTATCCCCGGGTCGGATGGATGACAGGCCATCTGGATCCGGTACTCTTCGGCCACCGGCATAATGCGTCCGAGCCAGTATTCGATACGTTCCCACATCGTATCGGCATCGGCCGCCCCGCCTTCGAACACCCCCAGCGTCTGGTCCAGTTTTGCGTATTCAAAAGAGGATAGCCGCGCCCCGCCGCGACCGGTTCTGGACCCGGTCCGGAGGTGACCGAGTATCGTTATGTTATAGTTCAAGCCGCGAAGCCCTGCTTTGGAGGCCATCCGTACGATCTCGCACAGCCGGTCGATCTGCCGTTCCCGCTCATCTCCCGGGCCCAGGAAGACGGCGCCCGCGGGATTGCTGAACGCGCTGCCCGAACTAAGCGGGATGTGAATCATCTCGAGATTGATGCCGTACCTGTCGAATCGCTCGCGCATCCGGATGAGCATCTCCGCCGTCCAGTCCGTCCACGGCTCCGACGGCGTCTGGTCCACATGATACACGCCCAGCTGCGAAAGGACCTTGATATCGGTTTCATGCCGGCATCCGACTTGCGTCCCTATGTACATGCTTGAGTCCTCTCGATGGAATCCACAGAACCTGGCACTACAGCACGCCGATCGCCGGGCGGGACGGCATCGCAGCGGCAAACTGCGCCACGCTTTCCCACGGGGGCTTCAGCGCGTGACGGGAGGAGACCGGCTCGGGCCGGCGATAACGCACGTGCACGGTGTGTCTTGGACGCGCGGTGTGCCTGACGGATCCGCAGTGATAGCTGCAATTGTTGAACAATACAGCGGTTCCCGCCCTGCCGTATATATCGACCCGGCCCGTTCGGCGCGTCAGTTCGCGTCCGAAAGCATCCACCCAGACGGGACGCTCCGGGTCGACGTAACTCACGTCGGCGTCGTCGATGCGCAGCCGGTCCCGCGCACCCCACCCGCTGCTCCCTGTGTGCGTTTTCGGCAGACTTCGCTTGGTCTCGACGCTTTCCGGAATGATGCTGAAGCAGTGGGATTCGTCGTCGACGTCATCCATGTAGAAGATCGCCTGCAGCGCCGGGACGAAAAACTCGTTTTGGTCTGCGCCTTCCACGTTTCCGCTGTCTTCACGATGCCACACGCGCGTGAGACACAGCGGATCGCCACCATCGGCATCTTCGGGGGGTTGGACGTCGCAGGGCTCCCGCCTGAGAAACGTCAGACCGGACAACCGGGCGTCCGGGCCCAGGATACGTCGGACGAGGGGCGCGATTGAGGGATGGCAGACCAGCCCGTCCAGGGCCTCGGTCCGGTGGAGGAGTTCGGGCGCGTCGCAGCCCACGGACAGATGACCGGACGCGGCGGGAGACGGCTCCCAGAATTCCGGATGCGCGTCGCGGTCCGCGGCGATTCCCTTGTTGACCCGGGCAACCTCTTCATCGGTCAGTGCGTCCGGGACGACGATATAACCGTTTTCTCTGAAAAACCCGATCGTTTCTTCCATGGATATCTTCCCTCTCGCTACCGGTTCAGCCCGGAGCATCCAGGGGTTCGTCCCCGAACGTTCGTTCTGAGCGTTCCGACCGTTGGAGGAACCGCAACCCGTTTATTGAGAGCCTTCGCCCGTTACAACCACGGGTGCTTCCCACAAATCTAACGAGATGAATAGATAACAACGAGCGGGCATAAGTCAAGGCAAAAACCGCTGCAGCCGCCGTGCGCAAGGATGTTGCCGGGTGGTCATGCGATGGATATATTGTACGCCGCTCAGCCATCACTGACCGCCATTCTCAAAACCAAGGCGGTGGAACCACCGGGCAGCCTGTTATTCGACTCCGATCGCCCGAAACCGCAAGAGGGGCCCCGATGTCCAGACTTCGGAACGTCAACACGACCGATATCGCGGATGCCATCCGCCTGGGCTGCCGCACGATGTGCAACGTGTTCAACGCGGATGACGACAATGTCCCCTTCTTCGGTTCCAGGGTGTTCCCGGAAGCGCGGCTGAGCTTCAGTCCCGTGCATTCCGAATCACACGTTCCCGGGCGCCACCTGAACGCATTGCTCAACGCCGAAGATGCGATCGGGATCGAACTGGACGAGCGCTGCATCGACAACCACGCCAGCGCCGCCTTTCTTGCGTATAGCGGGCCCGTTGCCCTGCCGATCAACCGGGACGAGGCTGGGGGACCGCCAGTCAACTTCACGCCGCATAACTGCCGGGAAGGATTCCATGCGTTGTACCCCCTGGTCCATTTCAGACATTCCGAACGCGCCAGGGAGTTCGCCGAAGCCAGTATCCGCGCAATTTTGAAATACTGGAGTCCGATGGCCGGCTGGGACTACGATACCCTCGAAGACGAACTGGGACTCCGTGTCCACCGCTCCACCTATGTCGTCGGGCTCGGACGTTCCATCGGACCGCTGGTGAAGTACTATAAGGCGACGGGATACGGCGCCGCACTCGACCTGGCTATCGTCCTGAAGGACAAGGCGCTGGAGTTTTTCACCGAGAGCGGGGACTACAACCGCGAGACCTTCGGTTCCCATACGCACTCCACCACGTGTGTGATGTCTTCCCTCGCCCAGTTCGCCGAACTGACGTCTGACGCTCGCCTGATGGGCCGCGTGAAAGCCTTCTACGACAACGGACTCCCCGAATTCAGCGATCCGCTCGGTTGGGTCATTGAAAACAGCGGGGACGAAGCGCCGGCCGACCGGGGAGAAATCAACAACTCCGGCGACATACTGGAAACCGCGCTCATCCTCGGCCGCTGGGGATTTCCCGAGTATTACGGCGACGCGGAACGCATTCTTCGGTCCCATATTCTGCCTTCCCAACTGCGCGACGTGTCGTTTATCAATGACCCGCCCAATCCCGAGGGTGAGGACGGCAAACGGGCCGTCGCCGATCGTCACCTGGGCGCATTCGGCTTTCCGGCACCGTACGGGCACCATCCGATCGACACGGAAACTATCAGTTTCAATATGGACATCGTGGGCGGCGGTGTGGCCTCACTGTGTGAGGCCTACCGGGAAATTGCCCGTACCGACATTGCGGGCCACCGTGTCAATTTGCTGTTCGATTACGAGTCGCCGGGACTGAGGATCGAATCCCCCTACACGCATCCGGCGCTGCGCGTCCGTGTAAAGCGCGCGGGCCCGCTGTTCGTGCGCGTTCCATCCTGGGTACAGACGTCTCAAGTCCGCGTCCGCGGCGCGCGGGAGGCACCGCGGCAAACGAACGACTATCTCTATATCGCCCGCCCCCCGCTGAACCGTACGATGACGTTCGAGTTTCCACTCACCGAACGGAAAATCGTCCTGGACCACCGGACCCGGCAGATCCGCGCGAGACTGCGAGGAGACGAAGTGGTGGCTATGGACAACTTCGGCGCGAACCTGACGTTTTTCGATCCGTACGAGTAAACCCACCGACGATAAACCGGATAGCCGTCTTCGAGACGCCAACGTCCCGCGCAATCAGGAACATGACCGCGCTACGGAAAGGAGCAAGGTTTGAAGATTATCCACATCAGCGCCACCCCGATCCGCGTACCGCGCCCGCAGACCTTTACCAGCAGCCTCGGGCGCAGCCAGGAGACCGAGAACGCGATCGTCGAAATACAGACAGACGAAGGCATTACCGGGGTTGGCGAAGTGTGCAGCATCTGGGACCGCAAGGGCCGCGGTCAGGCCGAAGACATCAACGACCTGCTCGCGGGGGCGCTTTCGGGCCGGGACCCATTCCGCATCGCGGAGATCCACGCGCTGATGAACAGCCTGTTGCATCGCTCCGAACCGGCGAAGGCCGGTGTGGACATGGCCCTGTACGACATCGTCGGCAAAGCGCTTGACACGCCGGTTTACAACCTGCTGGGCGGGCTGGTGCGGGACCGCGTCCTGCTCAGCCATTCGCTATCCATGGGCGAACCGGATCAGATCGCCGAACAGGCCGCCGCGCTCGCGAATAGGGGATACCGAACGCTCAAGGCGAAGATCGGGATGGACCCGGAAGCCGATCTCGCCACCGTTGAGGCCATTCGCGAGCGTGTGGGAAACGACGTCGTGCTGCGCGTGGACGCCAACATGGGCTGGCGAAACGCCAAAGAGGCCGTGAGAAATATAAAAACCATCGAACCCTTCCGGCTCGAACTGGTGGAACAGCCGCTTCACTTCAGCGACCTGGAGGGCCTGCGACACATCCGGGACCATGTAGACACACCCATTATGGCCGACGAGAGCGTCTGGACACCGACGGACGCCATGGCCTGCATCAAGGCCGGAGCCGTGGATGTCTTCAATGTCTACGTGGCTGAAGCCGGAGGCATCTTCCCGGCCGCACAGATCTTCGCCATTGCCGAAGCCACCCGGCTGCCCTGCATCATCGGGAGCATGCCCGAACTGGGTATAGGGACCTCCGCCCAGGCTCACCTCGCATTTGCCATGCGAAACCTGGGGTATGCCAGCGACGTGAACGGCTTCGTGTACCACGCTGACGACATCATCCTCGAAACCCTGAAGATTGAGGACGGCCACCTTCTGCCGCCCCCGGGACCGGGACTGGGCGTGAGTCTGGACCGGGATAAAGTCGAGAAATATCGGATCGTGTGAAACCATACCCCATTTCCTTCATAATGACAGCTGGAGCACGCCATGACCACCGCCAGAGCCGGATGGGCCGAAGTTGAAACCACGCCGCCACTCGGGTTGCCCATGGGAGGACGCGGTCCTCGCTTTACACCCGGCGCACACATCCTGGACCCGCTCTACGCACAGGCCACGGTATTGGAAGATTCAAGGGGAACGAGGACCCTCTGGATATCCGTGGACCTGATCGGGCTCGCGCCGGTGATCGCGGAACCTCTCCGGTACGACCTCTCCGCGCTCACCGGGATTCCCATGGAAGCCGTCGTCCTGAATTTCTCGCACACCCACAGCGGCCCCATGGGCGGCTTTGAAGGCTATGCCACACCCGTGACCAAGCCGCGCGAACTTCACGCGTATGACGAACGCCTTTGCCGTAACATCGTTCGGGTGGCACTCGAAGCCGTGGATAACCTTCAACCGGTTGCCGTAACCGAGTACCGGGCCGCGTCGGCGGTAGGCATCAACCGCCGCAGGAAAAGCCCGTCGGGCGAGATTCAGATGGGGCCCAATCCGGATGGCGCACACAACCCGGACCTGTGGCTGATCGACGTTTCGGCGAAGGAGAGCGACGACCGGTGTGTCGTATTCAGCTACGGATGCCATCCGGTGATTGTCTACGGTTACGCCTGGGACGGTATCTCAGCCGACTATCCCGGCGTTTGCCGCGCCACACTCAGGTCGGAACTCGGCGCGAACGTCCATTGCCAGTTCATCCAGGGCCTCGCGGGAAACATCAGGCCCCGTGTTCTGGCCGATCCGGATCGGGACGCATTCCGAAAATCGACGCCGGCCGATACCCAGGCCGCGGGAACTGAACTCGCACGCGATATCGTCGTCGCACTCCGCAATGGCGGCAAAGAGCTGGACCTGAACATCGCGGCGGTTCAGGGACGTTTCCTTGCCCCGAGAGACCAGGCGAGAATACCGCCCGTGGACCACTGGCGGTCTCTCCTGGATTCGGAAGATGAACTCAGCCGGAATCTGGGTGGCTACTGGGTCGCGCGGCTCGAGAGCGGCATCCCTCCGGTCAAGGCGGTACCGTGGCCCGTCGGACTGATCCGGCTCGCCGAAGGGCGCCGGATCGCATGGATTGCGGGCGAGGTCCTTGCCGAATGGCTGGACCTCGTGAGAATCTGGCTCAACGATACCGACCTGATTGCCTGGGGCTATTGCCAGGAAGGACGGGGTTATCTGCCCACCGACGAACTCCTGCCGGAAGGTGGATATGAGGTCGACCGCGCCAACACGTACACCATCACCGGACCCGGTCCCTTCTCGGACGGACTCAATGCGGCGGCGCGGGAGACCTTTCTTTCGCTCGCCGGTCAACTTCGGTCCTGAAACTCCGCCCGGCCTGCGCTCCGCCGCGGTCCGCTTCCGGCATCGTCAACATGCCCCATCATTGGAGAGATAGAGCCGGCACGTCCTTTGAAGTCCAGAAACAGCCGGCGTCCGGATCGCGCGGCGTGGTTGCGGCCAACCATCCTGTCGCCTCGGCCGCGGGCGCGCATATGTATGCCCTGGGCGGGAACGCCATCGACGCCGCCGTGGCCGCGCTCTTTGCCCTCAACGTGGTCGAACCACAGATGGTGGGTCTGTTCGGCGCCGGGTGGATCAACATCCGTCTCGCCGACGGTACGCCCGTCATCCTCGACGCCTACGCCTGTGCACCCAATCAGGCGACGCAAGACATGTATGCGCCCGTGTCCGACACCTGGCCGGACTACATGCGGGCCGAAAACGACGCCAACAAGGTCGGCCCCCTTGCGGCCGGGGTTCCGGGCGCGCTGAAGGGATGGTGCGAAGCGCTCCGACGCTGGGGCGTCCTGGATCTGAAGACCGTGGTCCAGCCCGCCATCCATGTCGCCGAAAACGGGTTTCCCGTCAGCCGTTACCTGGCCGAATCCGTGGAACAGAATCAGCGGCATCTCAGCAGATTTCCGGAAACGGCCCGGATTTTTCTGCCCCGGGGGCAACCGCCGGCGGCGGGCACACGCCTCGTTCAACCCGACCTTGCCGCGACCCTGCGCGACATCGCCGAGGGAGGACCTGACGTCCTCTACAAGGGTCCACTCGGGAACAGGATCGTCGACCACGTCCGGCAAAGCGGCGGCATCCTCACCATGGAAGATCTCGGCGCCTACCGCGCCATACTGCGCAACCCGCTGCGGGGAACGTACCGAGGATACGAACTCGTTGTCCCGCCGCCGCCGTCTTCCGGCGGCGTTCACGTGCTTCAGATCCTCAATCTACTCGAGGGTTTCGACGTAGCCGGCCTCGGGTTCGGCACGGCGGACGGCATCCACGTCCTCGCCGAATGCTTCAAGATCGCCTTTGCCGACCGCACAATATACCTTGGCGACCCCGAACATATCGATGTGCCCGTCGAATGGCTGGTGTCGAAGACCTATGGAGAGCAGCGCCGCCCGGAAATCGACATGGGGGGAGCGGCCAGCCCCGGCGCCGGCGTTCCGCCCCTGTCCGAATCCGCGTGTACCACCCATGTGACCACCGCCGATGCGGCCGGCAACGTAGCCGCCATGACCCAGACCATCAACGAGGGGTTCGGCTGCAAGGTCGTCGCTCCCGGGACGGGCCTGCTCCTGAACAACAACATGGCCCTCTTCGACCCCCACCCCGGAATGGCCAACTCGGCAGGGCCCGGCCGGCGCATGCTCAGCAGCAACGCACCCACCATTGTATCCAGAAACGGCGACCCGTGTTTCGCACTTGGCACGCCCGGCGGGGTACGCATCTTTCCCGCCGTCCTGCAGGCCCTCGTCAACCTCATCGATCACGGAATGACGCTGCAGGAAGCCGTTGAAGCCCCCAGAGTCTGGACACAGGGCCAGGAACTGGAAGTCGAACCCGCCATCTCCGGATCCGTTAGAACCCGGCTCACGGGCCTGGGCCACGACGTTCGCGAGGTAAACACGGTAGCTGGAGGGATGAACGGCATCGCCTGCGATCACGACACGGGGACCATCACCGGCGCCGCGTGCTGGCGCGCCGACGGGTCTCCGGTTGCCATTGCGGGCGGCCCCGCGCGCCGCGGTATCCGGTTCAGACCAGACGCCGGCCGCGAATAAACCTTCAATGCTGCATATCCGGAATCAAAGGACCCTTGCATGGTGAACGACTGGCTCGAAACCTGGCACGGTGAATTCGATATCCCTGAAATGCAGGACCCGGGCCGCTGGCGCCGATACCGGTCTCGCGTCCGCCATCCCGCAACCATCTTCTCACCTGCCGATATCTGCCGCGCACGGGAAAACGTCTCCCGGCACCCATGGGCCCGAAAAGCCCTGGAGACGCTTCTGGAGAGAGTCGACGCTGCCGGGGCGGTTTCCCGGGAGTGGGCGCGGACGTACGTGCCGTCAACGACACCCTATTCACCGCATTTCACCATGTGTCCGAAGTGCGAATTCGCGCCCATGCACGGCGCATACGACTGGAGTCCGGACGATCCTGCGCACATTCGATGCAAGGGTTGCGGCACCGTGTATCCCAACGACGATTTTCCAGAAGACGTAATTTTCGAAAGCCGCTTCGACCCCCGGCAGAAAATCACGCTCTACGGCGGCAAGTCCTGGCAGGCCTACGGATATGCCGTGATCCACTCCAGCTTTTCCGGCCATGCCCGCATCCACCGGTGCCGGCACGCAGCCAATACCGCCGAAGACCTGGCGCTGGCCTACGCCCTGACGGGAGAAAGGGAGTACGCAGCGGGCGCCGCTCTTGTCCTGAAGCGGTTTGCGGACGTCCATCCCAAGTATCTTGTACATTCCTCGTACGGCGACATTGCGGATCTGGATCCGAAGATCGCCGCCACCCGGGTCGACAATCTGCCCGAAGACGAGTGGTGCCCGCCGGGAAACCGGCCGAACCGTAAGCTCCATCCCGGATACTGGGCCGTACTGCGCTGGGGCTCCTCCGGAGGGATGGAAGGCACCTCCCTCCAAAAACTCATCCTCGCCTACGACCTGGTCGCCGAAACCCTGACAGACGCGGAAAAACGGCATATCGAGCACGACCTGCTGCTTGACGCGGCCGTGATGCTCTTCTCGGACGACGTCATCAACAACAAGACCGGAATGAACCGATGCGCCGTGGGCCTGATCGGAATCGTCTGCGGCGATCCGCTGCTGATCCGGTTCGGCCTCGACGGCTTTGTGAGGGCCGTGCGGGACTGGTGGCTGCCCGACGGCGGAACGCCTGAATCCATCGGTTACGCAGGAATGATGCTCTCCGGCATCTGGCGTCTCGCCGAAGCTCTCAAGCGCTATTCGGATCCGGATGGCGTCGGTTTACCTCCGGCGCCGCTGCATCGAGTGGACCTCTACAATTGGCCGCGCTACCGCGCGGTCTGGCAGAACATGGCCCGTCCGCTCCTTCCGGATCTGGATTATCCGCTGCTGGCCGACAACCGGCTGCCCTGCCACCTCTCCGCTATGTTCGCCGACATCCTCGCGCGCAATTACCCGTCCGAAAACCACCGCATGCTTCAACGCGATATCGCGAAGACGGACCGCTGCTATGCCGGCCGAATCGCGCAGTTCTGGTACGGCGGCAACCTGGACACGGCCGCCGCCTTCTACCGACAGCCCGTTTTGGCGTCCGATCAGCCGCCCCGGTTCGCAGACGACCTGGGGCCCCACCTGAACATCGGAACCCAGCGCACGGGGCACAGGGGAAACGGCGCCGCGGTCATCCTTTACGGCGCAGACTTCAAAGGGCACCATCATCACGACCATCTCAATCTCTACTACTGGAAAGACCGGCGTGAACTGCTCACCGATCTCGGCTATCTGTGGGACATGGAGGAACTCCGCTACGGCGTCATTCGCACCTTCGCACACAATCTGGTCGTCGTGGACGGCGAAGAACAGATGGCGCGCGGCCGCCGGGCGACCTTTCACCTTTTTTCGGCATGTCCGCGGGCGAGGGTGATGGAGGCTTCGTCAAACGTCTACCCGGGCACCTCGATCTACCGGCGGACCATCGCCACCGTCGGCAGCGGTCCGGACGAATACATCGTGGATATCTTTCGCGTCAGGGGAGGCGAAAGACACGATTGGGTCATGCACGGACCGGTCCGGTCCATCGCGCTTTCCGGCATACAGACCCGGCCGGCAGACGAGGAAATATACGATCTCACGCGGGTCCGTGCGGGCCGATCCGTTTCCCCCTGGTCGGCCGCGTGGACGCCCGGCGGCGGGAAGCCATTCCGTGCGCACATCCCGGCGCACGAAACCGAACAGGTCTATATCGGACAGGGATTCGGTCAGCGCAAAGCCCGCGACAGGGGCGCCACCGTACCGTACATCGTGCGGCGTCGAGTCATCGGCGACAGCGCCTTCGTTACGGTATATGCCGATGGTGAAGCCGTCACATCCGTGCGCATCCTCTACCTGAACCCGGCCACCATGGCGACCGTCGTCGAGGTCGCAAAGAACACGGGGAGGGATCTGCTGATCAGTGCAGGAGACGGGCAGACCCCCGAAACCGTCGAGCGGCAGGATCCTGCCCTGCGTTTCAACGGCCGATTCGGTTTCATTTCAGCCGGAGACGCCTGGCTGGTGGGAGGCACCTGTCTGCAACACGGCGAAATCACCCTCGGGAGCGATTTCGCGGCGCAGTCGGGCCCCGTCCTGGAGACCCGTGTTACCGAAAGGGAATCCGGTCTGGTGACCACCGGGGACGCGAACGGGTTGCGCCAATTGGAGGGCAGTCACATCTTCGTGACCGACAGCCGGCGGATGGTTCGCGCTTACCCCGTTCTCGGGGTCGGCGAGTCCCGGGGTCATCCCATGCTGGTCACCCGACGCGGCGACAGGGGCTACGATATCCGCTCCGGCGTGACATGGACGGCCTGGACGGAGACGTTCCGGACATTGAGAAGGACCGCGGAAACCTGTCTGAGGTGAGACATCGCTCGCTGCGACCTTCCGTATAGCGGAACTTCGAACGGTCCGGAGCGTTTCAGAGTTATCCCTCCTTTGCGTTCCTCAAATTTTCCGCAGGGGGCCTCGCCAATGACCGGCATTTCACTTCGCGCGCTTTCGGTTGTTGTCTTTCTGCATGTTTTCTCGGAACCGACGTCCGGAGGTCCGCCCGCGTCCACCGATTCGCTGAGAGCCAGACCACCGAAACCCTCGTACGGACTACCCGGTCTGAAAAACCTGAACGGCCTGCGCCAGAGGCTTAATCGAAAACGGATGACCGCGAAAGAAGACGCGATAATCGCACTCATGCTTCAGAACCCGGCGGTCCGGCGATCGCCGCTGGATAACATGCCCCTCGTGAACCCCGGCGCCGGGCTCGCGTACGGCATGCCCATTATGAGACCGAACCCTCTCATAGACTACAAGATGCTCTTCCCTGGAACGCCGTCCGTCCCGGACACCAGGGCGCCGGTCCCGCCCGGGACCTGGCGATTCAAACGAAAGTGACGCGTCGGGATCCAGAATAGGCTCCGGGTTTTTCCGGAGCCCTTTTTGCCGTCCGATTCATTCGCTTACCGGGCTGGATCGACCCGGAACGACCGTGGATCGCGTTACGCCATGGCAAGCGCAGTTTCGATCAGTCGCTTTCCGGCCTCCCACGTCATCGGCGCCGGCAGATCGGAATTGAACATAAAGGCGGACCGGACCTCGTACCCTCCCGTGTCCCATGCATCTCTCGACGGGAAATAGCCGGCATGCCCGTTCGCCTGATTCACGATCAACAATCGATCGTCAGGCCATCGACGCCGCAGCGCAAGTCCCCACGAACCGAACAGCTGTCCCGGAAAACACGCCAGAAATACATCCCCGATGCGAAATCCCTGCACCTCCAGCCGTACCGAGGTGAGGACGGCCTCACCTGCCGCGCGCATCGACAATTGGTCCCGCGCCCAGCCCGCCTGGTAAGATCCGGGTCCGGAACCCGCCGCCTGTTCCTTCAAGTCGTCTTCGGTCGGGATGGCATCGAGCGGGCAGGTACAATAAAGCCGTTGCGAGGCGAGTCCGTAAACACGTTCTTGCGACAGGTTGCGGGTCATTTCCAGCACCCGACCCGCAAGCCCTCGCCCGACTTTCCTCACCTCCTCGAAGTTCTGCTCGGGACGGTACGGCCCGACATCGCCCAGGCAACCGTTGAAGAAA
Source organism: Candidatus Latescibacterota bacterium (assembly GCA_965203805.1). GTDB lineage: Bacteria > Latescibacterota > UBA2968 > UBA2968 > JAAXHE01. Next base: position 1,970,636 of record OZ241917.1, read on the forward strand.
GCGGTAGTGCCGCCGCAGGTTGCTTCCAGTTCATTGCAGACCACTCCCGGAAAATCCGGAGACCAGGAGAGATTCGTCCCCGTCAGAATTGTTGGATGGCAGCCATAGTTCACCCACGCGGCCACGACGCGTCCGTCCGTTCCCGCAAAGCGCACCAGCCCAAGCGTAGAATCGATCGGTTGATCGTCCTTGCGGCGATTGTGGTGAAACACCGGTACCCGCATGTGCCCGAAACCGACCGTGACCGGCTCCAGGCAATGCGACGCCCTGACCACCGTGTCGACGATCCGTTCCGTCAGGTCCGACATGTACGTGGGATCGGGTACATCGTCGCGAAACCGGGTGGTAACCGGTCCCGAGTGGGTGTGGGTCGTTGCAATGAGAATACCGTCGTGCGCGATTCCCGTCCGCGCCTGGATCGCCGTACGGATCGCGTCCGTGGTGTGGCCGCTGAATCCGACCACGTCCACCACGACAAGCGCCACCCGCATCGATCCCTGTTCGCACACAAAGGCCCTCGACCACAGCGGCATATGCGTACCGGTGGCAGGGCTCTTGCGACCCGCGTATCCGGCCATCGACAGGCCGATTGGCGGCGTCACGTCAACTTTCGCGGCGCCCATCGTCAGGTTGTCCGGCATCCTGTCCTCCGTGAATCGCTTTGCCTCAGGTGCTGCCTTCTACCGAGAATTACGCTTGACACGCAACCGCCGCTTTCTTATGTTATAGGTTTCGCGTTCTGAATGATAATAAGCTGTTTTTCATTGCTTTAGCCACCCTAGCTCAGCTGGTAGAGCAACGCATTCGTAATGCGTAGGTCAGCGGTTCGAGTCCGCTGGGTGGCTCCAGATAAACGAGAGGGCCTGTGTGCTGGATACACAAGCCCTTTTTCGTTGCCGGAGGCAATTGCCAGGGGGATCTCGTCGGATCACACGACAATCGTCTCCCGCTGGTTTTCCTTCCAGACGTTCCAGTCGCTCAGAAAGCGCTCCAGACCGTCGTCCGTCAGTGGATGCGCCAGCAGCTTTTTCAACACGTCAGGCGGCAATGTGGAGACATCCGCCCCGGCCCTGGCGGCATCAATGACATGCAGGGGGTGCCGCAAGCTGGCCGCAAGGACCTCGGTGCGGAATCCATAGTTGTCGTAAATCTGTCGTATGGTTGTGATTAACTCCATGCCGACCTGTCCGATATCGTCCAGGCGTCCGAGAAAAGGGCTGATGTAGGACGCTCCGGCCTTCGCGGCCAGAAGCGCCTGATTCGCGGAAAAGCAGAGCGTAACGTTGGTTCTGATCGCTTCATCGCTGCAGGCCTTGATCGCCTTCAGGCCGTCCAGCGTTATTGGGACCTTGACCACCACATTGTCGTGGATGCTCGAAAGATGGCGCGCTTCCTGGAGCATCAGTCTCCACTCGGTACTCACGACCTCGGCGCTGACCGGCCCGTCCACCACCTCGCAAATTTCAAGTATGATTTGCTCAAACGCGCCTTCTTCCTTTGAAATATGCGTCGGATTGGTTGTCACACCATCCAGCACCCCCATCTCGTTGGCCTCACGTATCTCGTCCAGATTGGCCGTGTCGATAAAAAACTTCATCGCTCGCCCTCCTGCGGTATGGTTGTCGAGGGAGACTAACTTTGATTCGTCATTTTTCGGTGACGTTAAACCGAATATACGCAAGTTGATAAAGGCGATTTAACGTGGGATTTCCAGGATATTTCAGGTCTCTGTACGTGAACACAAAAAGTGTCCCTTTCGACGACGTCTTCGGCCCAGTCTGGAAGGATTGTCGCGTCGCTGCTATTGTCGAACCAAGGCCAAATCTGTCGTCGAATCGGTGAATCGTCTGGTGATTGGCTGGAAAGGCCGTCAATGTACGAGGTTTCGGGTCTCAGGGACTCAAAATGCCCTATCTACCAGAAAACTGCACATCTCGCGCATCGTTTCCCTGGCCTCGGAAGGAGGAATCTCGTTCAGATGCGCTTCTGCGGCCGCCGCCCATTCACGGCAGGCGTCTTCGGCGCGTTCAATGGAACCGTAGTGGTTCATCAGCGAAATCGTCCGCTCGACCTCATCGATCTGCGTCTCGGATCGGTCCCGATTCAGAATGTCCCGCACCCACGCCTGTTCATCCGGGGAACATCTGTGAAAGAGGTCGATCACCATCAGTGTCCGCTTGCCTTCGGCGATGTCTCCGCCGCGTTCCTTGCCGTATCCGCCCGAAGTCGTCGCGGGGGCCTGGTGTGCATCTTCGGCCCGCACGGTCAGATTCAGCAGATCGTCTTTAATCTGAAACGCCACTGCCATTCGCTCGCCGAACGCGCCCACGGCCCGCTGCAGATCGGGAGATGCGCCGGCGACGATGGCGCCGGCCGTACACGGCCCCCTCCCGCTGTACCAGCCCGTTTTCAGACGCAGCATTTCCAGAAAATTCTCAACTCCGGGGATCTCGCCCGACTCGATCCATCCGATATCGTACGCCTGTCCTTCGAATGTACGCTGGGCTCCGTGAAGCATCTCCTGAATCAGGTCAAGCGCCACCGCGTCACCGAGGATCTCCCGGTTGGTGGCGAGTATCTCGAACACCTTCGAATGCAACGCGTCGCCCGCATTGACGCTCAACGGCACGCCGTGGAGATGGTGAAGACACGGTTTGCCTCTGCGCATTTCAGAACCGTCTTCGATGTCGTCATGAACCAGTGCGAAAGACTGGAACATCTCAAACGCCGCGGCCGTCCGCAATGCCCTGTGAACGTCACCTCCCAGACCCTCACACGCCAGCAGCACGAGCACCGACCGAAATCGCTTCCCGCCCCGAATCGGATAGTCCCGCATCGGTTCGTACAGATAGGCGAACGGCTCGGCCTGAGGCAGGAACTTGAAGAGTTCCGCGTCGATGAGAGGCACAAAGGACTCTAGGTAGCTCTTCAGGCGGTCGTTCACCTGCCGCTTCCTCGTGCGCTACCCCGTGGTGTCGATAGCATGTCAACCTCGGGCGGCCGATCCGCGTGGGACAACGCCGCTTGCGTACGTAATGCCTTGAACGGCAATTTCAGACGTCCTGGAGACGGACCTGATGCCAGAAAGCACCGGTTCGGGATAATTCGTTGCGAAGGAGTATTGCCAGGGAAGGAGGAGGTCGGGGAAGAATGTGTAAGAAAATATAGCGACAAGCACGAATGCGGTCAACTGTTTTTGCATTCGATGGCGCACCGTCGTTACCAGCGATAGGCATCGAAGACGATTCTCAAATCCCGTCTCGCCTTCAGATAGTCCGAGTACGGCTTCCGGCTCCGGTCATCCACGCATCGCAGAAAGTCCCGGGTCATCTCCCGATATCCCATCAGATCCGATATCCCGGGTACGTAGAGCCGGCGACCATCATGAGTCTTTTGAAGGACATACAGGCCATTGCTCTCAAAGATGATCTGTCCGTGTGTACCATTAATGCGGGAATGCTGAAAGGTGCCCTTCGTGCGGCTCTTTGTGTTCCAGGAATACGATATTTCAGCCTTTACGTCGCCGGGATAGGTCAATTCGGTTACCGATGACCGTTCCGGTTCTCCCTTTCGGCGTCCGGGAAAGCGCCCGACGACGCGTACCGGCGCACACTCGAACATCGCGGAAATAAACGCGACAAAGTGGATACCGCCTTCGAGCAACGCACCGTACTGTCGTCTCCAGCCCGATGTCGCCTGCGTGAACAGCTTTTTCACCTGTACCGATCTGATGTCTCCGATCCGGCGCTGCCCGGTCAGGGCCTTGATCCTCCTGAGCAATGGCTTGTAATAGTAGTTTTCGGCCACCATCAGCAGCGCGTCCGGATGCATCGCCAGTGCTGCGCCGACTTCATCAACCTCCGCCGGAGAAACGCACATGGGCTTTTCAACCATCACTGCCTTTCCCGCTGACAGAGCGCGGATCACCTGATCCTTGTGGTATGCGGGAGGGGATGTGATCACCACCGCGTCGAGGCCGGGCGATGCCAGCGCCTCCTCCAGGCGACTGAAGATGCCGCTGCCGCGAAAGTCGATATTGAAACGGCGTGCACCATCTTCGGAACGGCTGCAGAAATACAGCTCGGCGACGCCCGCCAGATTCTTCGCGTGCAGCCGGGCAATGGTCCCGCAGCCCACCAGACAGATTTTCTTCATATTCCGGATTCCAGGGTCGGGGCGCCAACGCATAATGAACCGAATCCGGCCGGCCGGAAGCAGCACACTAGCCAAATTCCGCGTGAATGACGTCCGCGACCCTCAGCGCGTTGGCTGCGATGGTAAGGCTCGGATTCACCCCTCCCGACGTGGGCATGAAACTGCCGTCGAGGACAAACAGATTGTCGATACCGCGAAACCTGCAGAATTCATCGAGAACGCTGTCTTCGGTGCGGCTACCGAAACGCAACGACCCCACCGCGTGAGAGAACGTCTCCAGTTTGTAGACGCGACGAAACAGGCCTCCCGCCTGCTTCAAGATGCGTCCGGCCCTGTCTGTCAGATATTTCCTGCGCAGGCGGTCTCCGTCCGAATATCGATGTACGACACCCGTGACCGAAATTCCGTAGTCGTCCCGACGGGCGGTCAGATGCACGCGATTGTCATATTGCGGCTCATCTTCCGCGATGCAAAGCAGATTCTGTACGTACTGTGCCACGAATGCGGACAGATTTCCGTATCCGATGGGCGCGTAATGCTTCAGGACCTCAGGCGCGGGCGTGTAGATGTCCTGAATCGTACCCACCGACGTGCCCGATCGCTGCCTCATGTCTTCGTAGAAGTCCGTAAAGCACAACTGTTTGTGAAATGTACGGTCGGGATTGGTCCTGAATGGAAAGAGACCGGTGACGACTGCATTGCAATGCCGCATCAGAAATCGCCCCACCAGCCTGTGGTTGCCGAATCGCTCCAGGCCGGAACGCAAGAGAATCGCCGGGCTCTGCAGGGCGCCTGCGCTGAGAATCACGATCTTTGCGTTGAAATTCACCGCGCGTCCTGACGTCCCGTCGAGACATCTGACCCGTACCACCCTTCCGTTCCGGGCCTCCAGCTGCAGTACGATCATCCCGGGCATGACAGTCAGGTCGAATGCCTGGGCTTTTGCCAGAAGCGTCATGGCCACGTCGTTTTTGGCTTCGATGCGGCACGGAAATCCATCGCAGGTCGAACATCTGATGCACAGCGGCCGCTCGTTGTTCGTGAAATTGAGTGCGAGCGGTATCCTGAAGGGACGGTGGCCGAGCGCATTCCCGGCTTTGCGTATCCGCTTCGCCGGAGCCGTGAGTTCTATTTCGCCGAATCGGTAGTCCCCGGACCTCGGCGGTTCATGCATATCCGCCCCCGCCAGACCATGTACCTCCAGCAAATGCTCGGCCTGCGTATAGTACGGCTCCATTGAGGCGTAATCGATCGGCCAACTCGAGAAATCCTTCTCACGCAACCGAAGCGACGCCCCACCGTAAAATACCGACATGCCGCCGACCGCTTCATTCGGATAGACGGATTGACGGTCTCCGTCAGCTTCTACCTGTACCGGTGAGCGGCTTCGGTACCGTTGATCGATGAGGATCCCGCGCGGGCTCCAGTCCAGAGCATCCCGCTTTACCCACCCGCCGCGTTCCAGGAGCAGCGTCCGGAAACCCGCCCGGCTGAGCGCATAGGCCGCGGCGCCGCCGCCAAGACCCGACCCGATCACGATGGCTTCATAGGGTCGTGAGTTCATAGGCGTACAGGATCATCAATCCAATGATTATGATCCAGGCCATATAGTGGAATTTCTCGCGTGTCTCGATGTAGCGTGCAATCCGAGGCAGATCAGACCGGAACTTGCCGGACATCGTGCGCTGCACGTAGGTCTTGTAATATTCAACCAGAAACCGCTCCAGTCCGCCGTACATGAATATCAGATACCCGAGCGGCACGGGCGCTTCCGGATTATTCGAAAAGTAAAACAGTGGAGAACTGATGGCAAGCACCGCTGCAGAACGAAGGAATTTCAAGGGGACGAATCCTTCAAAGGGGGCGTCCTTATATGCGCCGCCGAGAGAAACCAGCATTCCCGTCGAAAAGGCGACCACCGCGAACACCGGAAAGTCCGCGATCGGCATTGAGAGAAACAGCAGGGCAAAGACCCCCGACACCAGAACAGCGCCGGAGAAGAGGCGCAGCGGTTCGCTGGTAACCGGCCGGCCGAAGAACGTAATTCTGGAGGGTACGGCGTATTTCGACTGATCTTCCGCTCTGAAGAATCCCTTGTACAGCTCTGCGAGGAACCGTTCCAGGCCCATGATGGCGAAGAAAACCTGGAAAAGGCTTAGACTCCGGAAACTCTCCTGGAAGGCGGGCAGACCGTAGAGCGCAACGAAGATGACGGCATGGAAGTAGATGCTGCGGGGAAAGGTTGGCAGCTTCAGACCTTCATAGGGTGAGTCCTTGAAGGCGCCCCAGAGCGAGGTATACAGGCCTGAAATCAAACTCACCAGAAACGGGAACCAAAAATTCATGGAATGGCGCCCCGGCGGCTGGCATCACTGAGGATAATCGAATGGAATCCCGCCTCGTGCCGGATTACGGCCGTGCGCTTCCCGCTCTGACCGCGTGCCGGTTCCGTTTCAATCGATCGAGGATTTCCAGTACGGCAGGCAGAACGACAACGGCGGCCACAAAACAGGTCAGAAGGCCGATCACGGCCAGTTTCCCGATGGAATTCAAACCGGGATGCCTCGCCGTGATGAGACCGAAAAAGCCGATCATCGTAGTCATCATCGAGACGAGCATCGCGCCTCCCGTATTCCTGAGGATCACCGGGATGGAATCCGCGCCTTCCTCCTGGTACCGGTGAAAGAGATGAACGCCGTTATCGATGCCCATCCCAATGATCGTCGGCAAGGCAACCATATTGTAAAAGTTCAGCTTCATTCCGGAAAGATACATGCTTCCACACATCCAGATCGCGCCGCAGATGAGCGGCAGCATCACGAGCAGCCCGTTTCGGATGCTTCGAAAGTCGATAAATACGATCAGGAAAACGACCAGAAGCGTGATGCCGATCGCCCACCGGCTGTCCCGGATCATCAACTTGAGCATATCCGCGAAAATTATGCTGGAACTGGAAGAATAGAAACGCTTCCCGGACTCGGTCGTTATCAGATGGGTGTCATCCGCGAACTCGATGGCCTGTCGTCCGTCGCGAAGTTGCACGCTGGGATAGATGAAGGCAAAATGGGCCCGGCTGCCGTCCACCGTTGAAAACTTGCGGAGGATGTTTTTCGGCAGATCGTCCACATCCAGCCCTTTCACGTCCATCAGTTCGCGCAACTCGTCCACCCGCTCCTTTTGATCGTCCTTGAGCAATTTCGCGCCTTCGCCATCCACGAGTTCGCGAAGTTCAGCAATCAATGCCAGCTTTTCATCTTCGCGATCGGGCAGGAAGGACCAGAGCGTCCTGATCTTGTCAATTGTGGGGGTCGGGTCGTCCGACGCGATCTTTCCCTGCACCGCTGCGACGATTTCATCCAGTTCCTCTTTGCTGTCGGCGAGGATCACGCTTGGCGAGTGCGACTCGCCCCTGAATTTGGAAAGCGAATTGATCTTGTCTTTCACTTTCTTGGATTTGGCAAGATTGGAACGCAGATTGGTGAAATCGTATTCGAACTGAATCCGATCCAGATTGTATGCCAGGTAAACCGTACCGGCAATGGCAACGGCGAACACGACCGGCGCCATCGGAAACCGGCCCCCGCTGGTGCCGCGTTCGTGGCCGAGCACGTGCCGCATTCGCACAAGCTTCAGGCGCTCGTCGGCAAGAACGAGAAAGGCCGGAAGCACCATGGTCATGGACACAAGGGACATAATTATCCCCGTTCCGACAATAAAGCCGAACTCCGAGAATCCCTTGAAATCCGTAATGGTCAGCGAATAGAACGCCATCGATGTGGTCAATGCAGCGGTGAGGATGGCCTGCCCCGTCTGAATCAACATCGTCTCGACCGACTGCCTGACGTCCATGCTCGCCATGCGGTCCTCGAGGTACCGGGAAAACATGTGAATCCCGAAGTCGATTCCAAGACCGAACAGAATCACAAACAGGAATCCGGTCATCGTGTTCAGGTTGCCGATCACCCAATAGGTAACCGAAAACGCCCACGTCAGCCCCATAACGAGCGGGATAGCAACAAAAAAGGCAGCCAGCGGCTGCCTGAAATAAAACGTGAGAAGCAGGACGACACCTACAAATCCAAATATTACCGTTGACTTGATGTCGTCCAGAATGGTGTCATATTCATCGATCTTATTCTTGAACGACCCTCCGATCGAGACCAGCATATCGGGATGATAGGACATCGGTTTCAGCTTGTGCACGGCGTCCTCGAGCACGCTGTACATCTCTTTGCTGAAACCGATATTACTCACCGTTCCCGATGCCGTGACCTCCATGGCGACGATGGTACTGTCCGGATTGGTATAATAGACTTCGTGTCCGCGGTCTCCGTTTTCCTTGTACTTCGCTTCAATATCCGAAAAATCCAGCGGCTCGTCGTCTTCTCCGTCGTCCAGGTTGAAGAACAGCGGAGACAACTTCAGTTTTTCCTGCCGGATGCGATCGTCGATACGAAGTTGTATGTCTTCCAGATCCTCGAGATCCATATACAACAACGCGTTGTCTTTGAAGAAATCGACTTCACGCTTGTAATCGACGTAGTTTACGTATTTCCAATACTGTTCGGCCTTCAATTCAACAGCCAGATCTTCCACGAATCGCCGTGACGCGGTGAAATCCCCGCATTCCGCGAGAACAACGAGGCTGCCAACGCCACCGAGGCGCGCCTTGATATCTTCGAGCGTTCTCACGCTCGGATAGTGTTCCGGTATCAGAGCCGCGATATCCGTCTCGAGACGCTGAATCAGTCGATAGACAAAAAAGCTGCAAAAAATGGAAAGGAAGGTCGATACAACGATAATAATGGCGTAACGTCGATAGACAAAGTCCGCCAAAAGCCGCAGCCTGTCCTGCATGAATCAATCCTTCCCTTTCCCGTCCGCCGCGTCCTCGTTGAGCTTGTCCCTAAGCTTATTAACAAGACCCTCGTACGACGACTTTCGAATTTCCCTGTAGAACTGCGACCGGTTGTTTCTGGCAACGCTCAAGTCATCGATGACCATATCATAAACCAGCCACTCTCCGTTAACAGGGTGGAGCTTGTAGTCGATGTTGCTCTGCTCGTCCTTATAGTGCACGACAGTCCGAACGAGACCATCGGTGCTGTCGACTTTCGAACCCACGTATTCGATTTTCTCGGATTTGGTATAGAGCTTCGGATCGGCGTAATTTTTGACGATGAGTCGACGACATAGATCGGCAAATTCAGCCTGCTCGGCCCGGGTGCGGCGCTGCCAATGCCGGCCCAATGCAAGCATGCTGAACCGGTGGAAATCGAACATATCCTCCACGATTTTCTTCAATTGCTCCCGTTCTTCGGCCGTCTCACCCCCTGTTTCCGAATTCACAACCGCCTTGATTGCCCCGTCCCGAGTTTTCATGACCTCGAGGAGCGCCCCGGCCTGATCCGCACCCAGGGCGGAACCACGACCAAAGCCAACAAGAGCAAAAAACACAATAATATAGGACAATTTCTTCATTATGGCCAGTTCCTTCTACGGGCTGAAATAAAACGATCCGACGTCAGTACACCTCCATCGTCGGCTCGATGAACATTCGAATCAATGGACGATTTACGGAAACCCGTATATCCATCAGTCCGCTTTCCCTGAAACCAGCTTGTCCGTTTGCGTCGTGCGCGTTCGCATAATATGCCCGATGAATCCGAATACGGCGCTTACAACGAGGCCGGAACCTAGAACAAAAATCCAATAGATCGCCCCAAGGCAGTTCAAGACCGCCAGAACACAGAACAAAGCCGCGGAGAAGTCCCGCCGGCACGCGAACTTCATTCCGCAAAAAATCCGGTGCAGTCGTCCACGATGCGCTTCTGGAACTTCGCTGGAAAACCCAATGTTGAAGCTTACGATACTTCCGGAACCGCTCTGCCTCAGGTACACGCAGATGAGCAGGACCGCCAGTACGTCCAGCGCAAGCGCGACGAATCCCAGCGCCATGAGAACCGGTTCTCCGGTCAATTTGAACATGCCGTAGATGACACCGGAAAAGAAAACCAGATAGGATACATTATCGGCCACGGTATCCAACCATTCCCCAAGGCGCGAACCGGAAAACTTGAGCATGGCGATCTCGCCGTCACAGCCGTCCAGGATGGATGCGAACTGGACCAGCAGACCTCCGAGCGCGACGCGCAAATAGCTGCCTTCCGCCACGGACCAGCCCGCCAGGAACGTGACCATCATTGCGGCAATTGAAATCTGGTTGGGGGTCACCGACGTTCGCACCAGCAGCCTGGAAATCCGCTTGGAGATTTTCCGGTTGAAATGGCGGGAAACAACCCCGTCGGTCGATTTACCCAAAAACCCGAACAATGCCTTTTCCCCCAGGTGCAGTGCTTCGGGCGTATCGACATCCTGCCAGAACAGACCGTCGATTTCCACCGCGCGCATGTTCCCTTCGGAAGCCAGAATCTGCACCCCGCCCGAGAGTGATTCGTCGCCTCGGGCGATGGCTCGTTCGATTCCGTCAAATAGCGCCGGGGTACACAGGAAAATGCCGGTATCCACCGCGTCGTACTGGTCCAGCGCTTTGCCGATACGCAGAATCCGTTCGCCTCCCAGAACGACTTTGGTGGCATCGTCCAGATCCTGAACCCGATCCAGCCGGGTGTCAACACACAGCGCCGACTCGCCGGCGCTCAACAAGAGGCGCCGCATACGTGTAATGACCCGCGGTTCAAACAGATGGTCCGCCATCATCAGGAGAAACTGGCCCTCGACAAAATCCCTGGCCTTCAGTACGGAAAGGCCGTTGCCGCGCATCCATTCATCGTTTTCAACCCAATCAATGTGTACGTCGATCTGCGGATCGTTGGCGATCGCGGCCCGAATTTCATCGCCCCGGTAACCGATCACAATGGCGAACTCGGTGATCCCGGCCCGCTTTGCGGTCAATATAGCGCGCTTCAGCAATCCGACGCCGGCCACTTTAACCAGCGGCTTTGGCCGGCCGCGCCCATACCCGTTCAGGCGGCTGCCCATACCGGCAGCGATAATCACTGCCCTATCTGCCATGACATCCTCCCCTTTACTCCAGAATCGAACTTCCGGTCGCGCGCCTCAGTGCCACCCAGGCCAGGTTGAATTCCAACACGGACTGATAATACCTGGCGCGGATGACACCATACTCCTTGACCGCGTCGACCATCTCCCCCGCCTCCTCCAGACCGGCATTGAATCCATCTCTCGCCGAAACAAACCACCGCCTTGTTGCCCGACGGGCTTCTCGCGCCGCCCTGATGTTCGCTTCCGCCTCTACGAGCGACCGATAGGCGCTTTCGATTTCCAGACGGGCGCCCTGAACCGCCAACTGCGCCTGGTAGCTGAGTTTCTCGTAGGCCAGACGGGCTTCTTTCACCTTCCCTCTCGTGCTCGCGAACGACAATGACTGCCGGAAGCCGAGGACTGCGCCCAACTGAGTCACGTTGAACTCGTCCTTGAGAAACGGGTTCCGCTGGCGGTCCCTGTTCGGCGCATAACCGTATTTAAACTGGCCGGCCAGAAAGACCTGTGGAAACAGATCAGTTCGGACGGCCCGCACCTGTGCCGACCGCACCCGTAACCCCTCCCGAAGCTGACCCAGATCCGGACGACCCTCCGCGAGCGAGAGGTAATATTCCAGTGGACGAATCCGAACGTCTACCGGTTTCAGCTTCCCGTCGGCAAGGGTAAGAGAGTCAGACTCGGAAAGCCCCAGAAGAATACGAAGCGCCGACCGTGCGAGCGCCTGACTCTTGACGACCTTGTTTGCATTTTCCTCCACGTCGTACACAAACCTGTCGATACGGTGCAGATCCGTATACGTAAAATCCCCCGTGTCCCCTTCCAGTTTCTCGACGATGGTTCTCCGCGCCCTGCCGATCTCCTCCCTTGACTCATTCGCCAGGTCTCTAAGCTGATCTGCCAGCAGGAGCAGATAGTAAGCCCTGGCTACCTGCCGCTCCAGGTCGAATCGGGTTCTCTTCAGACCTGCGCGCTGCGCGCCGATGCCGCCGGATGCGGCTTCCAGTGCCGCGTCGAGTTTGCCGAAGGTGAACAGCGGCTGAACCAGCGACAATTCGGTCCTTGTAAACACACCCATCTGCCGCCAGTTGCTGACCCCCGTAAGGGCGTCGCCGCGAGCTTCCGGCGAGGGGCCGAAAATCCAGGTGAAATCCAGATGGGGAAGAAATCGCGCGGCGTGTACCTGGCTGAGTCGATTCTGTGCAATCTCCAGATCGGTCTCGGCGGCCTGAATGGACGGACTCGACGCGAGTGCCATCCTTACGCACCCTTCAAGATTATATCGAACCTGTCCGGATTCGGAATAACAGGGACCGATTCCGATTCCCGTCACGCAGATCAGGACAATCGAAACGGGGAGCCACACCCTGTGTGAACTTTTACCACATGTGTGGAAAAATTGCAACGCTTCCTCCGAAGCCCTCCCTGACCAACGGTATTCCAGTGTCCTCAGAAAATCTATCAATTATCTGGAAATACTAAAGATATTTTCATCCGGCCAGGATTTTTCCAATCAGGGAATCTGTCTATTTGCAGCGAAAGCCGTGCCATAGTGCAGTGCACGTCCCGCGTGGCTTTGGACCCGGAGCGCTTCAAGAATGATGGCCTGCACACGCCGGGCTACCTCAACCGCGTCGTGCCGCTGAACCGCCGAGACGCGGGCGGCCTCACCCATCCGCTGTCGCAATCTCCGGTTCTCGACCACCCTGAGGATGGTGTCGGCAAGCCCGGCGGCGTCGTTCGGCGCCACCAGGAATCCGTTGTAACCATGCCGGATCAATTCAGGCACACCGCCTGTATCGGACCCCACCACCGGTGTGCCCAGTGCCAGAGACTCGATAACGCTTCGCGGACAGGGGTCGGGCGCAGAAGAAGGAACGAGTGTGACATCCATGTCCTTCAGGAACGGTCTGACGTCGGTCTGAAATCCTGTAAAGTGGACACGACCTGAAAAGCGGCCGTTTGCGACCTTGCGGCGATAGCGGTCCAGCAGGTCCAATGACCGGCGAGGGCTGCCACCGACAACCACCAGCACCACGTCCTTGCGCCGGACCAGGACCTGCTCCATCGCCGCCAGCAGCGTGTCGATGCCTTTCCACGCAACGATACGACCGACGAAGCCCAGAACCACTTCGTCCGGTCCGATCCGGTACATCCGGCGCACGCACCCCCGGACGCCGGCAGGGTCGAAACCGACGAGGTCCGCGCCGTTGTATACAACGCGCACCTTCTCCTTCACAGACGGGAAATTCCCCGCGCACGCCTCGGAAACGGCGATAATTCTCGTCACGCAAGCACACCGTGCCAGCCTGTGGAAGAACCAGCGTCTGAACGCGTTACTGTATAGTGTACGGCAGTGCCAGACGACCCGAGTGCCACAAACCATACCGGCCACTGTGCCGATCAATTTCACCATCATCTGGTTACAATAGACGATTCCGAAACGCTCATGAGAGACCATGCGAATCAGAGCAAACGTAAACCGAACGATATCGAACGCATTCAGAACCACCGATGCCATTCTGAACACGCGGTTCTGACTCCGGAACCGCAGTTCCGCCAGGCGTTCCTTCAGTCGGGGCTCGATACGGTACGGGACCCGGATCGCCTCCAGCCTGCATTTCAACACACCTTCGTTAGGCATCACGACCAGCGGCTCGAACAGCGAGGAATCGAGGTGCTTCAACAGATAGAAGAGGCTGTTCCCGGCCCCCCCGCGCCCTGTGCATCCCGTCAGGAAAAGCACCTTGACCTTGCCGTTGTTCTTTCCGGCGCACAAAACGGGCGACGATGCATTGACCTCGCCGCCCTTTTCTGCGAAACGCATAAACATCAGTTCAGCCGCCTGATGATGTGATACCCAAGCGGCGTCTGAACGATCCCGCTGGTCTCACCCACCCGCAATTTCAACACTGCCTCCTCAAAGGCGGGATTCAGATCGCCGGGCGAAAAGAACCCCAGATCACCGCCGATCTCCGCGGAAGCGTCATTGGAATGTTCCCGGGCCAGGATCCTGAAGTCCTCGCCCGCATTGAGTTTATCGAGGATTTCCTGCGCCTCGATTTCCGTTTCCACGAGGATGTGGTACACCCAGAGCTTGCCTGACTGTATCCCCTCGATCTCGTCGATCTTCATTTGAGCCGCCTGCGCGATCTCTTCGTTCGGACTGAAGGTGACGGCTTTTTCGAAGGCCTGCTTCGCCTGGTCAAACTCCCGCTTCGAGGTCCGGGCCAGACCAATATTGAACAGTACGCCCGCGTTGGTGGAATCCACCGCCAATGCTCTGTTGTAAACGACAAGCGCCGAGTCCAGGTCCTGCTGTTGCGCGTGAATCAAGGCGAGATCTCCATACGGTTCCAGAACATTCGGATTCGATTCTATAGTCGCCTCCAGAGCCTTCTTGGCCTGCTCCAGGTCTCCCTTCTGCAGATAGACCTGTGCGACGCCGTACTCCAGACGGGCGCGTTCGGACTCCGGCGCAATCTCCATGATCAACCGATACTCGCCAAGCGCCAGGTCCCATTGCCGCAGAACGGTATACAACCGTGCGAGCGCGGAACGGGTGTCCAGATCGCGCGGCTCCAACTGCGACACTTTCTCCCACGCTTTCCTGGCAACGTCCAGCGAGTCCACCTCGGCCGCCATCTGACCCATGGACCGATGCACCTCGGGATCGTCCGGCGCGATGGAAGCCGCCCGCCGGTACGCGGCAAAGGCCTCCGGGGTCCGTCGCATCGAGTGGTAGATGGCCCCCTTGTTTACCAGCAGGGTGACGTCGTTCGGATTCTTGTCCAACTCCTTTTCAAGCACCGATATCGCACGAATGTACAGCCGATTCGCATCCTCGGGTCTTCCCAGCGCCCCGTAGACCTGGCCCTGATTGATCATCAGTACCACGCTCTCGGGGTTGTTCTTCAACCCCTGTTCGAATACCGACAGCGCCTTGTCAGGGTCCTTCAACGCAACGTGCAGTCCCGCCAGGGACTGGTATGCCTCGATATTCTGAGGATCCAGCGAAACCACGTCCCTGAGGTCCTGAATAGCCAGACCGGGATTTCCGGCCTCCTGATACAGCATTGCCCTGTCCATCAGCAGGAGGACGGATTTCGGAATCGCTGCCAACCCACGGTTCAAGGCTTCCAGCGCCTCACGGCCCCTGTTCAGCTGCGCGTGGATCCTGAAGAGCGCGTCGTAAGGCGCTTCGATTTCCGGCCCCAATTCGATCGCCCTCTCAAACGCCCGGATAGCGCCTTCCGGCTGGCCCATCTGCGCGAATACCATCCCGAGGACGCCTTGAGCATTCGCGCTATCCGGGAACGTCTCCGCGAACAGCCGAGCCGTAACCAGCGCGGAATCGGCCCGGCCACGGGCGCCGTGCTCGCCGATCTCCGCCAGGAAGTCCCGGCTCGTGGCTTTTTCGCTCCACAGTATCAGACAACAGATGACAACAATCGTCCGTTTCAACCGACCGCCTCCATTTGGAAAGTTGATCCGAAGTCCTTCCGGATGTCCTCTGGTCGCTTCGCCTCTCCTTTTCCGCGAATACCTTGACAAGCTCCCGTATTCCCGGTATTATCCAGAGGTCTTCGATACGCCCGACGCAACAGCGTCCATTGACATGCTTCCGAGCCGGTCATGCTGCTTGTGGAAGGCTCGGCTTCAGGGCGGCGATAATCCGCCTGAACCCCCGTTTCCTTAGTATGAGCGTCCTGCAACGGGATCCCATTCCAGCGATACTGCTCTCGCTCGCGGCCAGCTATCTGGCGCTCGACCATCTTCCGGACCGGGTCCCGGTCCACTGGGACGCGTTCGGACGTATCGATGCGGAACTGCACAAGCGGGTCGGCGTCTTTCTGCATCCCGGGGCGATGACGTTCGTCTACATTTTCTTTCGTTTGATCCCGCTTGTCGACAGAAACCGGGTGCGGCAGTTGAAAGAGATCGGACTCTACGATCCATTCCGAAACGGCGCGGTTCTCCTCTTCGGATACAGCCATCTCCTTTTGCTGGGCATCGGCCTGGGGTGGGTAGACCGCGGCGCAAACCTCTTTGCGGGCCTGCTTTCGCTCTCCTCCATCCTTGCGGGTAACCACCTCAAGCACCTGCGCTCCGCGCGGTTCGATCGTCTCCTTGGCCGGATCGGTGTTTCGAGCGCGCCGGACGCGCGGAACCTTGCCTGCAATATCCTCATCTTCTGCGGGGCATTGGGGCAGGCAGGCCCCGCAACCGGCACCCTGCAAGTGGCCTGGTTTCTGTTGCCGCTGGCCGCCGGTACCTTTCTCGCGCGTCGCAGCTATCCCGTGAATCGGAAACCGGCGCCGTGACCGTGCTCAACGAACGGCTGACCCTTCAGGCCGGCAGTCTCGCCATGATTACGGCCGTCCTCTGGGGCGGCAACTCTATCGCCATCAAGATCGCCCTCGACGGCCTGCCTCCGCTCGCCCTTGCCGCCGCCCGCTTTCTTCTGGGCGGATTGGCTGTAATCCCGTGGGCGTACCTCTCCGGCGTACCTCTCCGGCCAGGATCCGGCGAAAGACGAGGTCTGTTTCAGCTGGTTCTGCTCTTTGTCGCGCAAATCTACCTGCTCAATGCCGGCACGAATATCACGACGGCCGGCAGGTCGACCGTCTTCATCTCCACGTATCCGTTTTTTACCGCCGTCTTCGCCCACCTGTTCATGCCTGGAGACCGGCTGAGCGGCCTCAAGATTTCAGGTATGACCCTCTCGTTTGCCGGTGTCGTGCTCGTGTTTGTCGATAGTCTGGCCAGTGGACGCCTCGGCTATCTGCCTGGAGACGTCATGGTGCTGGCGAGCGGTCTGCTGCTTGGCGCCCGACAGGTCTATACCAAGAAGCTGACCCAATACATCCATCCCGCCCGGCTTCTGTTATGGCAGGCTGCGCTAAGCCTGCCTGTATTCATTCTGCTGAGCGCCCTGCTGGAGGACCTGAAACCCACCGTCATCCGACCGGGTATCGTTGGTGCGATCATCTACCAGGGTCTCGTGGTTGCCGGGTTCTGTTTTCTGGTATCCGTAACGCTCCTGCGACGCTACAGAGCCAGTCGCCTGGGCGTGTTCGGTTTCGTTACGCCCGTTGTGGGCGTGGTATTCAGCGACCTGCTGCTGGGAGAGGTGATCTCCACGACACTATTCATCAGCGTGCTGATGGTTGGAATCGGTGTCGCTATTGTCAATACGGAGACCTGACGAACGACCGGCGCAACCAGGCCTCCATGCGAACACGTCTCCGGGTCCGGACGCCGCCAAACGGCGTTTCGACCGACTACGCCTCCCCTACCATGACGAACGCCACGTCTGCAACATTGGTTCCCGTCGGACCCGTCATCACCAGGTCGCCAAGCGGCTTGAAGAAGTGGTACGCGTCGTTGTTCTTCAACGATTCTATGGCAGACAGTCCTGCTGATTCCGCTCGTGCGATCGTTTCGGCATCCGCAATCGCCCCCGCGGCGTCCGTCGGACCGTCGGTCCCATCCGTCCCGCCGCTGAACAGAACCGTCCCCTCCCATCCGGACAGATGTATCGCGCCGGCCAGCACCAGTTCCTGGTTGCGTCCACCTTTGCCGTTTCCTCGAACGGTTACCGTTGTCTCGCCGCCGGCGATCACGCAGGCGGGAGCGGTCACAGGCCCCCCGGATTCGAGGATTTCCTTGCCGATGGCCGAATAAACGTGTGCGACCTCACGAGCCTCGCCCTCCAGGCGCGTGGACAGCACCAGCGTATTATAGCCCAGATGCCGGGCGCGTTCGGCGGCAGCGGCCACCGCCAGACCGTTGCTTCCGACAATCACATTGTGGCATCTCTCCAGCACAGCGTCTCCCGGTTTCGGCGTTTCCGGAATTGCTCCCGCCGCGCCTGCATCGAACCGGTCCCGCACCGCTTCAGGCAGCCGATCCGAAACCTCGTACTTGTGAAAAATCTCCAAACAGGCTTTGAACCTGGACGTATCGGGTACCGTGGGCCCCGATGCGATCACGTCCATCGGGTCGCCGATGACGTCCGACAACATCAGGGATACCACAGTGGCCGGAAACGCCGCACGCGCGAGCCCCCCGCCCTTGACCCTGGACAGATGCTTGCGGACCGCGTTCAACTCCACGATATTGGCGCCGCATTCAAGCAGCAAACGGGTTGTCTCCTGCTTTTCCGCCAGCGTAATCCCCTCCGATGGCGCTGGCATCAGCGCCGAACCCCCGCCTGAAATCAGGCAAATCACCAGGGTCCGGTCGTCGGCCTCTTCCAGCAGCCCCAGAATCTGACGCGTCCCGTCGACACCGGCCTCATCCGGAACCGGATGTCCGCATTCAACGATTCTTATCCGGTCCAGCGGCTCCGCGTGCTCGTACTTGGTATTGATGACCCCATCTGAAATTCGCTCGCCCAGTATGCCTTCGAGCGCGATACCCATCCGCGGCGACGCCTTGCCGGTACCCACCACGAGAACCCTGTCGAACGCATCCAGGTCGTAATCCGTACCATCGATGATGAGCGTGTCACCCTGCGTTCCGGCGAATCGCTTCACGCACTCCAGAGCGTCCACCGCCGCCACTGCCGATTCAAATATCGACGAAGCATCGGCGCGCATTCCGGTAACGGTGAACTTACGCATCCTGATCGATCCCCATATTTGCCGGCCACCTCATCCCCTGGCCGGTCCGCGGTGCGACCGGTCGGCTACCTTCGAATGTCGAACGTGATGGCCGCCCTGCCGGTCTGCCCGCTGTTTTCGTCCAGAACCAGGATTTTCAGGACCTGCCTCCCGGGTTCCGAGGCACCCATATCCAATTCAAGGTAGGCCGGCTCGTCGGTAGCCGTGCCGACGTGTTCATATTCAATGCTGATGACGTTACCTTCTTCGCGTTTCCCGATCAGGCGTCCGAGTCCACTCAATACACGCGCGCCCACGCTGGTTCGCCCCAACGATCGTATCTCGTACGAAATACGATATTTCGTCGATCCGAATTCATCCCGTTTCAGATTATAGATTTCGTAATAGATGAACACCGGTTCGCCGAAGCGGTAGGTCCTGGACGCCATGGGAATCACTTCGATATCACCCTTTACGAACCGGCCCCGTTCCGCGACGTTGATTTTCGCCCCCATTTCCACTTCGCTCAACATCAGATTCATCCCTGAATACGCCTTCAGGTTGCGGTCTTCTCTGTATATCTGCGTCCTGCCGGAATTCCGGTCCATCACCTGCACGTCGACCCGGTAGACGCCAGAGGGCAACAGGATCCGGTCGATTGCAGGAATAAAGGTCCCGCCCGACGTGTCCACGACACCCGAAGTGCGGAGGACCATATCGTCGTCTGTCCGGTAAACGGGCCGGTTCTCGTCGTCGTAGACCGCCACGCCCCGGACCAGGTGCGCCAGCCGCCCCGCATCCCCATCCCGGTATGTCAGATCCCGGGTGGGTATGCCGTAGTACACCTCCATCGCGGTCTTGTCATTGTCGCCTCGAAACGAAGCCGTATAGAAATAGAAGTCCAGCGGACCCGTGGCGAACGTCGGGCGGTAGGTGGCCGGCTGCCGCGCCACCTGATTGAGCAAGACGGCCTTCGGGTTCATCCTCTGCCAGATTCTCGTGATCCGCCCCGTACCCACGGGCATTCTCGCAAATTCGTACGGCCCGGGAAAATGCGGTTGAACGAAAGTCATTTCGATGCCCTGGCCCACGCTGGTATATATCCAGTATTCCCATATGCCGCTCACGGGATAGACCGGCCGACCCAGTATGGACGACTGGGCGACCTCTCCCAGGGACCGGACTTCGTCCTTCATAAGCTTCGCGGCGGCCGCTCCGGCCGACGCAATCAGGCGATCCTTGACCGCCAGCACCCTGGGGTCCGTCTCGAACCGGACATCGCCGGATCGGCTGACATGATCCGGATCACCGAAGCGTATATAGACTTCCCCGCGGTCGTCCCAGGGGAATTTGTACTGTCCGTGATTCTCCCTGGCCGTGGCCACACGGCGATAGTGTTCAACCTGGCGCTCGTTCGCGGCCGATACCGGCGCCGGATCCTGCCCGACCCAGAACCCCTCCGCGGTCGCCTTCAATTCCTCCAATGAAAGGTCGCCGGGATCTGCGCCGACCCCTGAAACCAGACTCAGGTCATAGTAGAGCCGTTGCTCCTCCGGCTCCAGCAGCGCAATATAGGCTTCGAAGGTGGCCTGCGCCCGGTCAAAGTCCCGCCGCCTCTGGTAGACATCCGCGAGTTCCAGCACCGCCCGGCGCTGATGCGGGTTCTGCGTTCGGATCACGGACAGCAGTTCGTCGATTGCCTGCTCCGTCCGATTCAGCAGCTTCAGTACGACCCCCAGCTGCAATCGCGCGCCGAAGTGGTCCGCGTTCACCGCAATCTGGTCCCGGTAGGCTCGTTCCGCCTTTCCGTATTCCCCGTCTGTCTCTTCGATTCGTCCAATCTGATAGAACGCATCCGGGTGGCGAGGGTCCATCCGGACCACCTTGCGGTAGGCCTTGAACGTCTCACTGCTGCCGAAACGCTGGTACGTCTGCGCCAGATTGTATTGGGCTTCGACGTAGTTCTTATCCGCCCGCAGGGCGTCACGGAACGCATTGATCGCATTGCGGAGTTGCTTGGGCCGGTCCCGATACGTGAGGCCCAGGCCGTTAAAGGCCGGCGCATACCGCTTCCGCTTCCTGAGCGCCTGCCGGAACATCACTTCGGCCGAATCCAGTTCGCCGTGTTTCAAAAAAAAATGACCGAGACCCACGTAGGACGGCGCGTGTTTAGCGTCGAGCGAAATTGCCGCTCTGAAAGCTCCTGCGGCCGCTTCAAGCGCCCCATCATTCAACAGGGCCATCGCCCGGTCGTAGTCCGCCTCGGCCACACCGCGGCCGTCGCCTTTGGCCTGCGCCGGGCCGCTGAAGACGAGCGTCGTCAGGACGACCACGTGCCACGTGAATCGTTTCATCTGCCATCTCCCGCGAGGAGTTCCGTCAATGTCCTGACGCTAATCAAAGGGGCATCGAGGCGCCGCAACCGGAATTCACCGCAAAATACTAATGATACAAAAAAGGCCCGAAAAACACAAGCACGGGCAAGGGTTCCGGCCCGAAAACGTGCCATCGTTACTCCCAGCCGAATCAGCTCGCCTCGCCACGTTCCATGCGTTCGAACAGGGGCCGGTAATCCCGTATCCACTGACGTGCCGATTTTTGGACCGGTCCATGTACGCGATTCGCAACCACAGCGTCTCCTGACGAGTGCTTTCCACGACCCTATCCAAAAGCATCCGCAGGCTGCTACGGTGCGTCACGACCGCCTCCCTCGGGAACGTGAAGCCCGATCGTTTCCAGGTGCATTTCCAAGAACTTCAGAAACGCCGTGGCGGCGCGTGAAGGATGTCCGCCGTCTCGTCGCACCATCCCAACCTGCCGCACGGGAATCCCCGTCACCCGAAGCGCGGTCAGCCTGCCCGATCTCACTTCCTCCCGGACCGCCACTTCGGGCACGATCGCGACACCCAGGCCGATCTCGACAAATCGCTTGATGACTTCAATGCTGCCCAGTTCCATCGTAACTTGCGGGTGAAGCCCTGCTTCGGAGAACATCCGATCCATCAAGCCTCTGCTTGTGCTGCCCCGTTCAAGCATCAACATCGCGCAGTTGCTCAGCGCGCGCAGGTCCACCGTCTGCGCATGGGTCAGGGGATGCGCCGGACCGCAGACGGCGACGTCTTCTCTGATGAAGAGCGGCCTGGTCCTCACCCTGGGTTCGGTTACCGGCAGCGTGGCCAGTCCGAAATCCACCGCGCCCTCCAGAACCAGCCTTACTACCTCAGGAGACATCCGGTCGGTCAGGCGGATCTCGATTCCGGGGTACGCCTGGCGAAACGCCTTTACAGCGGGTGGCAGCACATAGGCGCAATTCGTATCGCTCGTGCCGATACTCAGCCGACCCACCCGCAACTCTCCGAGGGCTGCCATATCCTGCCGAATCTGCGCGGCCATCTCCAGAATCGCCTCGGCGCGCGCAAACAGGAGCCGACCGGCCCCGGTCAACAGGATCTGTTTGCCGCGGCGCTCGAACAGGTCTTCGCCGAGTTCATCTTCAAGCGCCTTCACCTGAAGACTCACTGCGGGCTGGGTGAGAAACAGCTTCTCCGCCGCGCGGGTAAAGCTCTTCTCGCGCGCCGTTTCCACAAACCCCTTAAGCCGATCAAGATCCATTCGTCAGCTCTCCGTTGCGCGATTGCGGCGCATGGCAGTGCTCTGGCGCAACAGCTCCCCGTATCGTGAAATGATCTCGTTGTTCATAAATATATAATATAACAAAAATTAAATTAATAAATTTTTTTTATTAAACAGGGTTCGTTATTATCTCATCGTGCCGCTCGATGGCGCATTCTTATGGCTTCGCAGGATTCAAGGACAGCGTTCGATATGGAGGTGCAAGGTGGGTGCAACGATTGTCGTAGACGCGCTCTGGGGAGATTCCGGTAAGGGAAAAGTGGCGGCGTATACCGCACTCAGACAGAAAGCCGCCTTCTGTGTACGCGCCGGTACGGGCACCAATGCCGGCCACAGCATATACTTTGAAGACGGCTCCGAGATTCGGACACATCAATTGTGCTGCGGCTGGTTACATCCCGATACGCAGATTCGGATAGGCTGCGGGGTCGCGGTAGACCCTGAAACCTTCGTGCGTGAAATCCAACGATACAAACTCGCGGACCGTACCAGGGTGGATCTTAGATGTCCGGTGATCACGCCCGAACATCGCGCCCGTGAGAAAGGAGACAGGCATCTTGCCGCCACTCTGGGCAGCGTCTGCAGCGGAAGCGGCGCCGCCAGAGCGGACTTTGTCCTGCGCAAGGCCAGGCAGGCCCGCGACATACGGAACCTTGAGGAATACCTTTCCGACGTGCCGCGTGAAATCAACACCGCCTGCAGGGACGGGCTGTCCGTCGTCATCGAATCCAGCCAGGGTACCCATCTGTCGCTCGCGCTGACCACGGACTACCCCTTCTGCACGTCCGACAACTGCACTGCCGTCGCCGCGGCGGACGACGTGGGCCTGAACTGGCAATACATAAGGGACGTCATTCTCGTGGTTAAAGCCGTGCCCAGCCGCGTGGGCGAGGGCCCGCTGCCGTTCGAAATGGGGATAGGGGAGCAGGACAGACGGGGCATCGCCGAATACGGCGTCACGACCGGTCGACGTCGCAGAAAAGCCCGCGGGATCTCCTGGGCACACTTTGAAGAAGCGGTAATGTTGAACGGCCCGACACAGATCGCACTCACGTTCTGCGACCATCTCGATCCACGAGTACGGGGAGCGCGTAAGTCGGAGGCCCTCACGGAACCGGTTCTGGAGCTGATTCGTGAACTGGAGACACGCGCACAAGTTCCTGTGACCATCGCGGAAACGGGGAAGTATTTCGGCGACATCGTCGACCTGACTTGAAGGGTATTACGCCCCGTCAGACGCGACTGCGAGGTCTAGTTGTCGCTGTCTCGCGCGTCACGGATGATTTCCAGCCAGGCCGACTCATAGCCTGCGAGCGCCCCCCGCCAGGCATTTCGATTCCCCACCCCCTGCTGTAATGCCAATGCCAGGCTGTCTACGATCCGCTCGGCATCGTCGACAGTGTCCAGACGCTTCGCATCCATCGCCTGGATGGCGACGCCGTTGAGTTCGGTCTGTATGCGTTCAACTACCCTGCGAAAATCGTCGCTCAGGAATGCCAGCGTGTACCCGCCATTGAATCCGTTTTCCTGAACCCCGTGGTTGGACATTGTGTACCTCCTGGCCTGCGGCATTGGGTTACCATTTCTTTTCGCCATCATTACATCCTAATTAATACTGAACAAATGAGCAGTTGTCAAGACGAGTAGAAGCGTTATATATGAACTACAACGATTCTGACCTTGATTCGTCAATTTCCGGTGACGTTAAATCGAATATACGCAAGTTGATAAAGGCGATTCGACATCGGAGTTCCAGGAACGTTCAGGTCACTGGACGTGATCGGAAAAAATGTGCTTCCGGACGACCCTTTCGGCCCGTTGAGGAAATAACTGCCGGGTCACGGCGTTACGACACATGCCGTATCGCACGGATGCTCTATGTGCTTTTTGTGGCCAATTATACGGTTATCTTTTTTCGAATTGAGTCCCCATCTATCGGGCGATGCCGGAAAACTGCCATGCGCTCGTGAAATAACTTTACCCATGCTCACGTTCTCACATATATTGGGTGGCCGCCGTTGCTTCCGGCAGGGCGGAAAACCACTTTGAAAGGAGACGGGTTCGGCGCGCGTCAGTCGAAGTGGCAGGCCGATCGGCTCCGGCGCAGCCGTTGTCCGGCAAAGAAAACGAGTTTTCTAATCGGTATCGAAACGCTTTTTTTTCAAGGAGATATGCTATGTTCAAAGGGAGTCTCCGTACAAGCTGCCTCCCGCTGGTCGCGGGTCTCGTCCTGGGCTGCGGCGCCGACCGTCTCACGACGCCGCAGGATGCTCAGACGAATGGAAACGTTCGGCAGCCGTTGGCCAAACTGTCGGCGAACGGGCAGACGCCGCAGGCTGTGGTCGTCGCCCGCCTTAGACAGGCCGGCGCTCCTGTAAGCGGCGCCACCGTGGCGTTCGCCCGCTCGATTTCAGGAAGGGGCGCCACCTACGAGTGGACCGGCGCGACCGATGGACGCGGGCAGGCGCGAGTGGCGGTCGGAGAAACGCAGACGGGCGGATACTATCGCGCGCAGGCACGCAAGAACGGAGTCCCTATAGGGTCGTGGTCCAGCATCCCGATAAACCGCAGCGTCCAGGTCACAGTTGAACTGCCTGTCGGCGAGAAGGCACGCGTCACGGGCTCAATCGGACTGACTCCGGGCGGTCTCCCCGCAGAAATCCCGATTGGCGTGGTTGCGCCCTTTACGGTCAGTCAGACCCAATACGGTGCGGGCATTGTCAGCGGCCTGACACTTGCACTCGAAGAGATCAACGGCACATCGACGCTCGGGGGCGCGAATATCGTCTTCAAGAGAGAGGACTCCCGCGGCATGGCGCAGGGTGCCGTTGACGCGTTCAACAAACTGATTTTTCACGATTACGTCCCCGTCATCCTCGGTCCCGCCCTCTCCACCGAAGCCAAAGCCGCATTTCCTGTCGCACAGCAGAACCAGGTTGTCGCCTTCAGTACAACCTCTGCCGCGTCGGGACTGAGCGCAATTGGCGACTTTATCTTTCGTGCGAGTCTCAGTGTAGACGTGCTCATCCCTGGCGGGGTCGCCACGACACGCGAAAAACTGGGATACCGCAGGGTCGCCCTTCTGGTGGACTCCACCGACGTCTATTCCCGCAGCAGCGACGACGCGCTGCGTAGCGCCCTCACCGAAAACAACGTCGAGATCCTGACGACCGAGACCTTTGCGACTGACGATACCTCGTTTGTCGATCAACTTGACAGAATCAGCGGCCTGAATCCCGATGCCGTTTTTGTTTCCGCCCTGTCCCGGCAACGCATTCAGATTCAGGTCCATGCCCGACGCCAGGGCATCGCTGCCAACATTCCCTTTATCGTGCCCGGGTTGACTCAGGAGGAAGTTCGGGATGCCGGCGATGCCGCCGAGGGTGCGATCGCCTTTACCGGCTGGACGGCCACGTCAACCACACCCGGGAATCACTCCTTCGTGGAGAATTACAGGTCGCGATTCGACGCTGAACCGAATCGGTGGGCTGCGCAGTCATACGCCGCGCTTTATGTTCTTTCAGAAGCAATTGCAAATGCCGGGTCCCCGGATCCCGGCGCCATACGCGAAGCGATGGCCGCCATCACGGACCTGGACACCGTTCTCGGTCAATTCTCGTTCGACCGCAACGGGGACGCAGTCTACGATCCGGTCGTACTGGTCGTGAGAAACGGTGAGTTCGAGGATTTCGAGTGAGGTGAACGAACCACAGGAGGAGGAGAACGATGCGCGAGATGCGGGTTGGCGTCATGATGAGCGCCGGTTGGACACTGGAACAACTCCGGCAGGTGCGGAATCTGGGCTTCGACAACGTACAGATTCACGCCCCGGCCGAGGACGTCCTGGCGGACAGACGTCGAAGTACCGGTCTGATCCGGGACATTCATTCCGAAGGCGTTGAAATCACTACGGTCTTCGCGGGGTTTTCAGGGGAGAATTACGCCGACATTCCAACCGTCAAGGAAACTGTCGGGTACCTCAATCCATCTCTGCGTGAGGAACGCATCGAAATTACCCGGCGGATTTCCGACTTCGCAAATGCGCTTGGCGTTGACAAGGTAGCCGCGCACATCGGCTTCGTCCCGGAAGATCCGGATCACGCCGATCACCATGCGATGATTGAATGTGTCGGAAGGCTGGCAGACTATTGCGGCCGTAACGGACAGGACTTCTGTCTGGAAACCGGTCAGGAAACCGCTGCCGCTCTGCGCCACTTTCTCGAAACGCTGAATCGCGACAATGTCGGCGTAAACTTCGACCCGGCCAATATGGTCCTTTACGGAAGTGGAGAACCCATTCAGGCCCTCGATGTGGTGGCCGACTACGTCGTCAGCGTCCACGCGAAAGACGGTAAGTGGCCTCAGGGCGAGGGCCAGCTCGGTCGAGAGTTTCCCCTCGGTCAGGGGGACGTCGGGATGGATCGTTTCATTGCCAAACTGAAACAGATCGGATACCTCGGTCCCGTCACGATGGAACGTGAAATCCCGGATTGGGACCAGAAGGTGAGGGACCTGGTCCAGGGCAAAGAGCTCCTCGAAAGCCTGATTTAGCCGGCAGTCGCCGGACCTCGCACGCAGAAACGCCCTCTCTTCGCAGGGTCACCTTTTGGCGGGAGGGAAGGTCCAAAAGGAAAACAACGGTAGAAAGGGCGTCTCTGTGATATTATACGTCTGCGCAACGCCAAAGTTTCAATCGGAAAGGCGTCTGCTTCAGCGGTAAGACTGCCGGCTACAGGCCGGGTACAAGAACCGGGCCGGGCCGATCCATCCCGCATCGGAAAATCACGATCGGTACCTCTGGGAGCCGTGCACGTGTTCGGTCGCCCTCGCCGCCTCAGAAGTACTTTCCGACACCGATTGAAAGCGAGAATCCACTCAGGTCTCCGGGATTGCCCAGCGCATCGGAAAAGCGAGCCAGGGTGTAGCGTCCGTCGGTCGTTACGGCCAGGTTCCCGTGCTCTCCGAACCGAACGCTGCACCCGGAGAGAACATAACCGCCGAGGGTGAGTGAAATATCAGGGAATCCGCCTATCGGTCCCCCAAACTGCGTTATTCCCACATTGATGCCTCTATATCCTCCCGCAGACCCCGTCCCGAAGCCCAGTTCGCCCGTGGTGTAGCCCCCGTAACCGCCGCGATGGTCGTATCGAACAAAAGGTCCGGCGCCGAAACCGACGTGAGGCACGATTCGTCTCTTCACCCCGAATTGCCGCAGCAAGCCAACGGGCATCGATATGAGGGTTACGCGCTGCACCCCGGGACGCAGATGCTCGCCGAGCTTCTGCGAAGCCTGAAGCGGTCCGTACGTCATATATTCGTTTGCCGCGATCAGCCGCAGTACCGGTGAGAGCCGCCGGTCGTACCCCAACCGGAATCCGAAGCCGCCGGTGGCGCTGGAGAAATACAGGCTCAATCCGTTCAACGCTCTCAGACTGTTCCGAGGCCGGAGAATATCACCCTGATTTGCGTCTTCCGTCCACCGGACGGGACGAACCAGGTTTGCCGGAACGCCCGACCTTCCGAACCCTGTCGTCACCGGCGGCGTGAAATCCGGACCGATCCACGGCATCTCGGCATCGGTCGGGACGCTGTGCCCGCCCGGCAGGACACAGGCCCCCATGCCGACCCCGGGCAGCGTCCGTTCCGGAGGCGGCCCCTCCGCCGCGAGAGAGGTCGCGGCCGCCACTGCCCCCAAACATGCGAGAATCGTCAGAGTACGTCTCATAATGCACCTCCGAGGAAATGACCGGCGCGAACAGGGCCGGACGTTGAACCGTACTTCTGCACCGAACATGCCTACGGTGTAATCACCAGGATCCGATCGTCGTCGGTGCGCGGCTGACCTCGACCGTCCCGGTTGCTGGTGGCCAGGTACACCTCGCCGTCGGGACCCACCAGCACATCCCTGAGGCGGCCGAACCTGCCGTTGAACCGGTCGTCCCTCGCCGTGGCGCGCCGGCCGTCTGCAGACAGAGAAATGACCCAGAGCGCCTGCCCCTTCAACGTGGTAAAGAGAAGACTCCCCTTCCAGGCCGGTATCAGGTCCTCATTATAGACGTCCGCACCGGCGGGCGCGATCGTCGGCGTCCA
Source organism: Candidatus Latescibacterota bacterium (assembly GCA_965203805.1). Lineage (GTDB taxonomy): Bacteria > Latescibacterota > UBA2968 > UBA2968 > JAAXHE01. Next base: position 1,999,144 of record OZ241917.1, read on the forward strand.
CGCGGCGAGCGGTTCCACCACATTGTTGGACGTGCAGAACGCGGTCTCGCCCGACAGGACGTCATTATCGCAAAATCCGCGCGCGCCCGGCCAGCCATAATTCCGCCCGGGCAGAATCAGGTTGACTTCGTCGTTATCGAGGGGCCCGTGCTCCGTGCTGTATAGCAAGCCGGTCGCAGGGTGAAATACAAGTCCCTGGGCATTCCGGTGTCCAAAGGAATAGACCGCTGTGCCGAAAGGATTGTGCTGCGCGGGCCGACCTTCGAGGTCCAGCCGCAGGACCTTTCCCGCCAGTGAATTCAGATCCTGCGAAAGCGAGGGCAATTGCGCGTCACCGGTCGTAAGGTAGAGCAAATTGTCCGGGCCCACCGCGATCCGGGATCCGTCGTGGTTCGGCGCGCCCGGGATGCCGTTCAGCAGGATTTCGGGTTGCCCCAGTGCCGTTCCGTCATAACTCATCCGCACGAGACGATTCTCAATGCCATCGCCCGTCCGGTAGGAATAAACCGCATAGACATAGGGCTGTTGATGAAATTCCGGGTGGAACGCAATCCCCATCAACCCGCTTTCGCTCAGTTCGAAGGCGTCAATTCGACCCGCCTCCGTTACTGCGCCCGACTCCGTATCCACGCGGGACAACGTGCCGTTTCGCTCGCTTACCCAGATATATCCATCAGGTCCCCAGGCCAGGTCCCACGGCGTATCCAGACCGGTTGCCAGCGTCTGCACCGTAAAACCATCCACCGTGTCGTCGGCTGCCGACCCGACCCCGTTATCGGTCGACGGATCTCCCGGTTGGGAGTCGTTCGCGCCTCTTCCACAACCAGCAACCGCGAACATTACGAGCAATGCCGCCGTGACGAGGTGTGCCACCGTTGCCAGCCTCCGTTCGTGAATAGCGCAAACCGACTCACGGCCGGATGCTTGTTGATTCGGTCAACTCTAGAACAACCCGGTGAAGTCTATCGAGAAATACTGCTTGGGATGGACTGTTTCCGCGAAATCCGTTGGCCATGCCAGGTCGTAGCGGAACAAAAAGGCGCCGAGATTGGCTCGAACACCGAATCCGTATCCCGCTTTCAGATCCCGGAGTTCAAAACCACCGTCCCGCGCTTCCCACGGTTCGAAGCTGTCTCGATCGAACGCACTCCCTACATCCATGAATAATTCGCCCTGGACGTTCTGGAAGAAGAGCGGCAATGGCCAACCCATTGCCAACTGCCGGATCAGCGGAAAGCGAAAAGCGACATTGGCCAGCAGGAACGAGTCTCCGGCCATCTCGAATACATCGGCGCCGCGCAGCGGCCAGACAAAACTGGAGAAAAATACGCGTTCCCGGTCGACGGACGCGAATGTGGCGTAATTCGGATTGATGGAATTGTTCACGCCGCCGAGGAAAAAGACCTGGCTGTTCCGGCCGAAACTGGTCCCTCCTGACATGCGGATCGCAAACGTGTATTCCTCCAGCATCGGGACATATTTGCGGTAGTCGGCCTGCACCGTGCCGTACCGCATCCCCGCCCAACTGCCTCTGAGAGACAACCTCGCCCGCCTTCCCTTTATCGGGCCGAACTGGGAATACAACGCATTGTCTTCGACGAGGTCCAGACTGTTAATTACGGCCCAATTGTCGGAAACGGGCGTTCCACTGCCGCGGATGACCCTGCCCGTATAGCCGGCGCGAAGGTATTGACTTTGATAGGAGCCGAGATTCTCGCGTGAAATGTTGATCCCCTGCATACTCGTCTCAAGTCGTGTAAACCGGTTGAACGGGCGCTGGAACACAGCCCCGCCGCCGTAGATCCTGTCGGCAACGATCTGACCGTTCGATATGAAGAAGTTTCGAGTGTGCAGCGCATTCAGGTAATAGTTGGTCTGGTGTTTGAGGTTCTGGTATCCAACGAAAAGGTCGCTGTCTTTGAGGGAGAAGCTCAACCCGGTTCTGATCAGGATTCGGTGGTCGCCCATCACGTCGGTCAGCGACAGATGGAGCAGGCTGCTGACACCGTAGAAGGTGTCGAAGCCCGCGTTGGCGCCTAAGGACTCGGGTTTGAGTTTCACGCGGTATTTGTTGATCGTGAACGCCTTGTTCCAGTCTCGCAGCGTCAGTTCCCTGTCGCCGTCGGTCTCCAGGCTGTCGCCGTTGGCAGCCTCCCCGTCGTCGGCGCCGCGCGCTTCGGCGGCCGCCAGCGCCATCTGGTCCGACATCCACGTCTCCACCTTCCGGTCCGCCGTCGCCGCCGACGTGTCAGCCTCTGCCGCTGCGGCCACGACCGCGCTGTCGGGCGCCGCCCCGCCGTCCGCGGCTTCCTGCCTGCGTTCCTTCTGCAACTCCACGAACGGCCGGTCTTCGATGCCCGCCAGCCGCTTCGCGTAACGCGTCAGCGGCAGGTCCTCCATCCCGCGCTTCTGCTTCGGCGGGTCCTTCATCACGAAGATGTCATAGCCCCCGCGGTGAAACGTCGTGAACGCCAGCTTCTTCCCGTCCGCGCTCCAGTCGATATACCGCGCGCCCGACAGCAGATTGCTGATCGGATACATCTGCGACCCGTCCACGTGCGCGATGTAGATGTTGCCCACCCCCGTCCTGTCCGACACGAACGCCAGCGTCTTTGAGTCCGGCCCCCACGTGGGATGGCTGTCGTTCACCTCGCTTGACACCACCTGCCGGATCTCGCTGCCGTCGGCGCGAAGCACGAACACGTCATACGTCCCGAACGTGAAGTCCTTCGACCCGTCGTATTCCAGATCCGCCACGGGACGGTCCGAACTGATCGCGATCCACTCCCCGTCCGGCGACCAGTCCAGGTGCTTCTCGTCATACGGGTCACGCGTCATCCGCCGCAGACCCTCGTCCTCCACGTTCACCACATACACGTCCGACCACCCGTCCTTCAACCCCACGATCGCGATCTCTTTCCCGTCGGGCGACCACGTCGGCTCGAACAACCCGTCCAGATCGAACTTGAAACGCTTCGTCACCCGCTTCTTCCGCACGTCCAGCGTATACAATGTGTTCTTGTTGTGCGACTTCGCCGCAAACGCGATCTGCTTCCCGTCCGGCGACCACGTGATCCCCGGACGCAGCACGAACAACCCCTCGAAATCCGACGAACGCTCCCCCTCCACCAACCGGCCCAGATCCTGACCGTCGATCGCCGACATCAGATAGATGTCGAACGTCCCCTCACGCTCCGTCACATACGCGATCTTGTCGCCCTGTGGCGAAAACGACGGCGCGATATTGTAAAAACCCCGACCCGCGCCCGCCTCCGTCAACTGCTTCGCCACCTCCTCCGACGGATGGTGCAGGTTGATCTCGTTCCAATACTGACGCTTCAACCACAACTGCCACTTCTCGTCCAACTCCTCCACACCCTCGCCCACCGACGCCTTCAGCGCCTTGTCCACCGATCGCGCAGAACGAAACGACGAAATGAACTCCGCCACCTTGTCCCTGCCATACTCCTCCTCGATCATCACGAAGACCGACTGCCCACCCTTATACGCAAACGCGCCGCTCAACGACATCATCCCCGGCACATAGCCCGTGATCGTCGCGTGACGCATGAAATTGTCCGCCTCGCGGTCCCATCCCCCCTGCGATAAATACTCCGCCACTCCCTCCGCAATCCACAACGGCGGCAACGACGCCGTCTGCGTCATCATCGCGCCCAGCCACCCGCCGCCCGTCCACATCTCCAGCGTCACCACGTGCGCCAACTCGTGGTGGATCACATGACGGAAATCGCTATACGATCCCGTATACGGGATCACCACGCGACCCTGCGCAAACTCCGTAAACCCGCCCGTGAACTCCGACTGCTCCGTCGGCGTGATGTTCGTCACCGAAAACCCGTTGTGAGAATTGTAGATCACAATCGGATACCGGTCCTTCAGCGTATACTTCAGATCCTTCTCCAATCGCACCAGCGCACGCTCCGCCTCCTTCGCCGCAAACTCCGCCGCAGGCTGCGACACCTTGTCGAAATAAATCTTGAAATGCTCCGTCTCCAGATAGTGCCAGTCGTAATCGTCATACGTTACCTTGTTCTTGCCGAAATACTCCTGACCCACTGCACTCCCGCACACGAAAAGACTGACGAGGATCCCTAACAGCAAACAGCGCCGGATCATAACTGACCTCCTTACCAGTGCCGGCGTTGGGGCGGCCGCTTCTTCCAGGCGGGAAACGGCGCCTATGGCGGTGGCGCGCCCACCCGACTCCCATCGGTTGGCGTATCTCAAGATCGTTCAAGGGCGATGGGGTGAGGGTCGGCCGCCGGGATTTTACCGCCCCCACCCCTGCTCCCGCACGACATCCGCGGGAAATACTCACATCGATAAACCGGATGTCATTCGCTTCAGAGAAAGCGGTCGATCCATCCGTCGCACTACACCACTTAGAACGACAGTCCAGCCAAATCGTTCCCCCATTTTTTCCAGTGACATCCTCCCGGTCTTCCCTATATTAGCCGGCACGGTCGTCAGATCTCACACATACGGGTCTATGCCCTCAACCGGGTATCCCCTGAAGTATAATTGATGTACCACCCGGTGGACGGCACGCGAGAGCGCGCTACCGGACAGCTGGAAATCGAAATGTCGATCTGTCTGGCAATTTACGGCGCACCTAGGCATTAAATCGGACGCCGGCGCCAACGCCAGACAGCGCCACGGGAACCATAGTCGATGGAAAAAATCAGAATCGGCATCCTCGGCCTGCGGCGGGGCATTGCTCATCTGCGCAACTTTCTGGCCGTGGAGCACGCCGACGTCGTGGCAGCGTGCGACCGCTTTCCCTATTACCGCGATCAGGCTCGCACCCTGTTGGAAGATCAGGACTCGTCGGCCGAACTGCTGGGGGAATACGAAGACCTTCTCGAACGCAAACCCGACGCCGTGGTCGTCGCCAGTAACGGCAGGCTTCAGGTAGAACACGCCTGCATGGCACTCGAAGCCGGCTGCCACGTTCTTTCGGAAGTCCCGGGCGCGGACTCGGAACAGGAACTGATACGCCTTCGCGAGGCCGTGGAACGGACCGCACTGACCTACATGCTCGCCGAAAACGCCTGTTACGCCGGTTTTGTGCCACTCTGGCGGAAGTGGATCCTCGAAGACCGCTTCGGGCCCGTCTCCATTGCAGAAGCCGAATACCTCCACTACCTGCCGCAAACGCTCTTCACGCCGGACGGAAAACGTCTCTCGCCAAGCCAGGCGCGGTCTGGCGGCGGCGCGGATGCGAGGCCCATATGGCGAGCCGACCAGCCTCCGATCCAGTACCTTACTCACGACCTCGGCCCGCTGCTGGAAATTCTGGACGACCGCGCCGCTTCAGTGACCTGCCTGAGCGCCCCGTGGCGCAGCAGGGAAGCCCCATTGAGATCGGATGGGCAGATCGCGCTCTTCCATACGCAGAAGGGCACGCTGATCAAAATCATGGTAACCCTGAACACGATCCGTCCGTCCGAACACCGCTACCGACTTTTCGGTACCGAAGGCAGCGCGGAGATGTTTTCGTACGAAAACTGCACCCGTTATTTCGACAACGGGGGCAGTGAAAAAGACGGATGGCGCGTTCTGCCGGTCAGCAGATCCGCCGTCGGCGATGCCACAGGCGGCCACGGAGGAACCGATCTGAAAGTCGCCCGGCACTTCACGGAGACCCTTCTGAACGGCCGTTCCTCTCCCATAGACGTCTACCGCGCCGTCGAATACGCGCTACCGGGAATCATCGCCGCCCGCTCGGCGGCAATGGGCGGCACTCCCATGGCGATCCCCGACCTGAGGCGGGAACCGTATTCGGGGACGGACTTCTGGGACACCCTGCAGATTCCGGAAACCGACCCGCCATCCACTGTCTACCGGCCACCCCACTAATCGACCCGCCTTCGATCCCGTCCGTCGCGACTCCGGCTGGCATTACATTATCGTTCAAAAATGGCATACACATCCATCGAACTGCAACTTCTGAAAAACAGGCTGGAATCCATCGTGGACGACATGGCAATCACGGTCGTTCGCACCGCCTACTCAACCATTCTCAGAAATTCGATGGACTTCTCAACCGGCTTCTGCGACGCCGGCGGCCGGCTGGTTGCCCAGGGTCTCTGCCTTCCCCTGCATCTGGGAAGCCTGCCGGACGGTCTCTCCGCCATCCTCGAACGGTATCGCGATGCCATTGACGACGGCGATGTGTTTCTGCTCAACGATCCGTATGAAGGCGGCACGCACCTGCCCGACCTGTACATCTACAAACCCGTGTTCGTCGACACCCGTCTGCTCGGATTCGCGACGGCGATCGCACATCACACCGACATCGGCGGCCGGGTTGCCGGCGGAAACGCATGCGACTCCACGGAAATCTACCAGGAAGGACTGCGGATCCCGCCGCTCAAGCTCTACGCTTCCGGACGTCCGGTCCAGGCGATTTTCGACCTGATCGAACGCAACGTCCGAGTCCCCCGCAACGCGCTGGGCGACCTCCGCGCCCAACTGTCCGCCTGTCACATTGGCGAAAGCGCATTCGCCGCCCTGGCGCGGGAACAGGGTTTCGATCGCCTTCAGAACGGATTCTCCGAGCTTCTGGATTACTCCGAACGCCTTACGCGATCGGAGATCACGGCCCTGCCGGACGGTCGCTACAGCTTTACCGACGTACTCGACGACGACGGTATCGATCCGGGCCCGATCCCGATCACTGTCACGGTCGAGGTTGCGGGCAGCGCGCTGTCGGTAGACTTCACCGGCACTGCGCCACAGGTGGCGGGGGCCATCAACTGCGTCGCTTCTTTCACCAGGTCGGCGGTGTATGCGTGCCTGCGCTGTCTCATGCGGACGGACATCCCCACGAATTCCGGCTTCTTCCGCGCCGTTGACGTGCGCATCCCGTCCGCCACGATTGCCAACCCGGTGCCGCCGGCGCCTGTCGCCGCCCGCGGCCTCACCGGCTTTCGACTCGCCAATACAATCATGGGCGCGCTCGCCCAGTCGGCGCCGCACATCGTACCCGCGTGCGAAGTGGGTGGAGACACTGGTATTTCTATCGGTGGATACCGGGCGGACCGCACCGCGTTCGTCCTTCTGGAGTTCCTCTTCTGCGGATGGGGGGGACGTCCGGACAGGGACGGTATTGACGGCTGCGCCAGTATCGTGGTCAATTTCTCCAACAACCCGGCCGAAGTCATCGAAGCCGAATACCCGCTACAAATTCTCGAATACGGATTTTTGCCCGACACGGGCGGGGCGGGCAAATACCGCGGCGCCTGCTCGATTGTTCGCGAATACAGGTTTACGGAAACACAGGCGACCCTGCAGATCCGATCGGACCGCCACAAGTCCCGCGCCTACGGCCTGTCGGGAGGGCTGCCGGGATCCCCGTCCAGGAACATCCTGAACCCGCAGACGGAATCCCGGGAATTGCCCGCCAAGACGTTGCTTACCCTTAAACGAGGCGATGTCCTGCGGCACGTACTCGCGGGGGCAGGCGGCTGGGGCAGTCCGCTGGAACGCGACCCTGAACGCGTACTGGACGATGTCCGAAACGGAAAAGTCTCAATCCGGTCCGCCGAACGAACCTACGGCGTTGCCATCAATCCCGATACGCTGCAGATCGACGGCGCGGGCACGAGCCGGCTCCCATCCCGTTCCGGGACTGAACACTGAGCGTGCGTCAGGCATTGCCCGGCGCCGCCAACGGAACAAAAAAGGAACAGCGGGGGCACACCCGGTACCGCCCGCTTTTCGAACAGGAAATTCCACGGCAATTTCACTCAACCCACATCGATTACGATATTCCTCCAGTCGTCCACGCGGACGGCAGCGTCCGGGGGGACCAGCGTGGTGGCGTCATAGTCTTCGACGATGACCGGGCCCGGTACGGGCGTATCCCGGAGGAAACGCCGCGACAAGACCGGTGTTTCGATCCATCCCCGGGGTTCGCCGAAATAGGCGCGCCTGCTGCCCGGTCCTCCGCCACTTCCTTCCGGCTCATGGATGTCTCTCCCGTGGGGTAACGGCGGCTGGGGCAGAAACGCACGGACCCTCAGGGTTACGACCTCGACAGCGTCGCTCTCGGCGCGGTGTCCGTACGTCCGCTCGTGTTCGGCTTCAAAAGCGTCCCTCAGGTCGGCCAGAGTACCGCGGTTCCATCGCCCCAGGGGCGCCCTGATCGAGAGTTCAAAGGATTGCCCCGCATACCTGAGATCCACGAAGTTTTCCACGGTTGATCCTGGCAACCTCTCTCTGGCCTCGTCAGCCATCCTTCCAAATGTGGACTGTAGCTCAACCGGTTCTGTTTCCGTCAGGTGTTTCAGCCTGGTTTGCGCCAGATCGTACTGCATTCCCGCGGCGACCAGACCGATCGCGCTGAAGAGTCCCGGGGCCGGCGGAACCAGCACCTCCTTAATTCCGAGCGCTCCGGCCATTCCGACGGCGTGCAGGGGACCGCTTCCGCCGAAGGCCAGTAACGAATACCTTCGGGGATCGCGGCCGCGCTCAGACGAAACCGCCCTTACGGCCCTCACCATTCGGGCAACCGCGATCCGGTGCGCACCGAGGGCGGCCTCATCCTCCCCCACGTCCATTTCCGACACGACCCATTCCCGCAGGGCGCTTCGGGCCGACGCGACGTCCAGAGACAGGCTGCCGCCAGCCGGTCCTTCGGGATTCAGATATCCCAGCAGCAGGTTGGCGTCGGTGAGCGCAGGCCGATTCCCCCCGCGCCGATAGCTGGCCGGTCCGGGGTCCGCTCCGGCACTCTCCGGTCCCACCTGAAGCGCTCCGCCGCCGTCAACGTGCAGGATACTGCCGCCGCCTGTCCCGATTTCGGCCAGATCGATACAGGGGACCCGGATCGGGTACCCTCCCCCGGCCATCAATCTTCCCGCAACAGACAACCCGCCGCCGACCTCATAATCCGATATGCGAGAGATACGACCGCCTTCGACGAGCGACGCCTTGGCCGTCGTCCCGCCCATATCGAACGCAATCAGATCCGGGCATCCGATGCGCCGTCCCAGCGCCGCGGCAGCGACCACCCCGGCGGCCGGCCCGGATTCGAGAATCTGAACCGGGCGCTCGACCGCAGTTGTGGTCCCGGTGACTCCACCGCTCGACTGCATGATCCTCAGCGGCGCGTCGATGTCCAGGGCCTTCACCCGTGCGTGAAGATCACCCAGGTAGCCCTGCACCACGGGCATGACGTATGCGTTTATCACCGTGGTGCTCGTCCGCTCGTATTCCTTGATCTCAGGCAGGACATCGGACGACAGCGAGACTGTCCACCGCCCGGCTGCACGCAGCATCTCGCCGATCCTGATCTCGTGGCCGGGATTCACGTACGCATTGAGCAGACACACCGCGACCGACACCACACGCTCTCTCTCCAGGTGTTCGATCGCAACGTGAACGCTCTCCTCGTCCAGTGTTTCCAATACGTCGCCGGCGGCGTCAATCCGTTCATTGACCTCCAGCCGGAGATACCGGGGCACGAGTGGTTTCGGCTTCTCCCATGAAAGATCGTACAGCCGGGGCGCCCGCAGCCGCCCGATCTCCAGCACGTCGCGAAAACCCCGTGTTGTAATCAGGCCGGTGCGCGCCCCGGTGCCCCCCAAAACGGCATTGGTCGCCACGGTGGTACCGTGGATGACTTCCGTCACCTCCGCCCCCGCTCCCATGACAACCTGACTCACACCATCCACGATGGCAGTCCCGTAATCTCCGGGAGTGGACGGCAGCTTGCAGACTGCCACGCGGCCGTCCCTGTCCACAGCCACAACATCCGTAAAGGTGCCGCCGATATCGATGCCAATACGCACGGTCGTTACGATCCGGTTAGCGGGTGTCCTCAATCCATGAAGAGATACCTGGCGATGAAGATCACCGCCAGCAGATCCACCAGCGGGTTCACTTCATCACCACGACCTCCCAGCCGTTTGACAATGGGAAACGCGATAAACCCCAACGCAAGTCCGTCCGAGATACTGAATGTTAACGGCATGGCGATCATCGTCAGAAACGCCGGCAACGCATCCGTGACTTCGTCCCACTTCACGTTCACTACCGACGCCATCATCAGCACGCCCACTACGATCAGCGCGGGCGCGGTTGCAAACGCGGGAATGGCCTCCATCAACGGCGTAAGGAAAAGCGCGAGCAGAAACATGGCGCCCGTCACCACACTTGCGAAACCGGTGCGCGCGCCGGCCGAAATGCCCGCCGCACTTTCGATATACGTCGTCACCGTCGACGTCCCGAAGAGGGAGCCGAACATCGTGCCCAATGAATCGGCCAGCAGCGCACGGTTGGCACGTGGAAGGCGGCCGCATTCGTCCATGAATCCGGCCCTGCCGGACACGCCGACCAGCGTACCCATCGTGTCGAACAGATCAACAAACAGGAATACAAGGACAATGCCGATCAGTCCCACGTCGAGCGCGGCCGTCAGGTTGACGGCCGCGACGCCGAACAATCGATCCGGCCAGACGGGAAAGCCGATAATGCCCTGAGGTGGCGCAGCCACGCCGGTCACCATACCCAGAACCGCCACGCCCAGCATTCCCAGCAATATGGCTCCCTTGACACCTCTTGCCAACATGACGCCTGTACCCAGCACGCCCAACAACGTAAGTCCAACGGGACCGCTTCTGATATCGCCCAGCGCGATCAGCGTCGCCGTGTCTCCGGCTACGATTCCCGCGTTCTGCAGTCCGATAAACGCGATAAACAGGCCGATGCCGCACGCCGTCGCCTGTTTTATGGCGTCGGGTACCGCGTTTATTATCGCTTCCCTAACACGTACCAGCGTCAACAACGTGAATAGAATGCCTGACGCAAGAACCACACCCAATGCGAGATCCCAACGTACCCCCATGCCGAGTACGACCGAATAGGCGAAGAAGGCGTTCAGACCCATACCGGGCGCCAGCGCAAACGGGTAATTCGATGCGACGCCCATGATCAGCGTCGCCATTGCCGCTGAAATGCACGTTGCGAACAACAACTCTCCAAACAGATCCTTACCCAGCGCTTCCGACAACATACCCGGATTCACCGCAATTATGTACGCCATCGTTACAAACGTCGTCAGCCCGCCAACCACTTCCGTACGGAAGGTTGCACCGTTCTCTTCGAATTGAAAATACCTCGCAATCGCCCCCATTCGTCTCTCCATCCGCGAATTCCTCCGCCATTCGCCCGCATTCTGCCTTCAAGCGCCGGTTGGCCGGTTTTTGACATTTCGGAACCCATCGTCCGGGCAGTCGGCTTTAGGCTTGATTTTGCATTGAACTTATATACCTTAATCCCTGTCGGCGAACCTTCAATTCAGCGATCAACTGCATTCGGCCTGCCCCTTTGAACTGACGATTTGGAGCAGACCACGGAGCCCGGGGATGTCGGAAGATATCGGATCGATCCTCAAAAGCTGGCCGTACGATCCGCAAAACAGCATCCGTAAGGTAATCGATCCCCGCGGCGTGGAAAAAATCCAGGTTCGAGTGGACCAGGGCGCGTTCCAGGGTGTTCTGCAGATGGAACTGGACGGGCGCCCCGACGGCCAGAAACCCTACAATCAGACCTTCGTCCTGGACTACCACAAGAAACTCCTGCAGAAACACGTGGGCGCGTCCGGGTCGCCCGCGGGCTTCATTCTGGACGAGCGCGCCTGTTCCGAAATCTTCGATGAAAGCCGGCGGATATACGAGCGTTACGTCTTTCTTCTGCAAATTCGGGACTACAACCGGGTTGTGCGCGATACCGAGAGAAACATGGACGTTTTCCGATTTGTTAACAGGTATGCGGAACGCGCAGAAGACCGGGAAAATCTTGAAAAGTGGTGGCCGTACATTCTAAGAATCCACGCCGTCGCCCGGGTGATGATTGCAACCCAGCAGGAAGATTACGATACTGCGCTCGAGATCATCCGCGAGGCGCAGGCGAAGATCGCAGACCTCGACGGCGTTGAGGCCGAAGAGTTCGAAACGGAAAAAAAGCGGTCTCAGGACTCTCTTAGAGAATTGGAAGACGAAATACTGAGCAAACGCCCTCAGAGTCCCGCGGAAAAACTCAGGGAGGAACTGGCTCAAGCCGTCGAGGAAGAAGACTTCGAACGCGCCGCGGCGATCCGCGACAAGATATGGGAACTGGAAGAGAACTAGCGTGTACCGGGTTTCCCCCATTGATCCGGAAAAGGCTTGACGTATCCGATCCGTTTCGGAATTCGCAGGAACACGGACGCGGCACCTTCATAATAGTCAAATTCAGAGGAATCCTGCAAGACATTTAACACACGGACGCGGGTGTTAACCTGCGATTCGTCATTTTTCGGGGACGTCAGTTCGAATATACGCAATTTGAAAAAGGCGATTTGACATCGGACTTCCAGGAACCTTCAGGTCACTCGACGGTAAAGAAAAGTGTGCTTCCGGACGACCTTTTCGGACCGTTTCGAAAGATCTCGTCACAGCATCGCGTTGTTGCTTTGGTCGAATTGACGTTAATGGAGATGACTCCAGGGAGTGCATCCGCGAGCAAGGGCCCGACCGCTGGTAGAATAACCTCGCGGTATCAGAAACATCTTGACTTTTCGCTGCAAAACCAATACAATACCCGTCCACGGAAAGACGTTCATCCGTCGTCGCGTCTACCGCAGGTCGTGCTCCGGGTCGGGGTAATTATACAATCATAACAGGAAGACGAGGCCGCGGAGTCGTTTGAAGGAATTCTCCCAATGGTTCCCAATCTGTGCGATCTCCCCGTTGCAGTCATGGTCGACAGAAGCGCCAGCCGGATCGGCGGCCTTCCGGTATCCGTATCGAGGTGGCGGCGGGGTGCGTAGCCGGATTGGCAAATGCACGAATGTAGCCCGCCGTCGATGTCGATTCGACGGCGTTTTTGTTTGCCGTCTTCGCGTATACATTTGACGGATCGCCTGCACGTGTTTATATTGCATTAAATAATTATAAAATGGCATCTTAAATTCAGGAGTAAACGCCAGATGGCAAAGCAATCCGAGCAAGTCCTCGCATCCGAAACCAACGGACGCCCTGAACGGCAGATGGGGTTCGGTGGCGCGGCGGCGTCTCCCCCGTCACCGATGAAGGGCGCGGATATCCTGGTGGAAGCACTGGTCCGGGAAGGTGTCGATGTCATTTTCGGTTATCCTGGCGGCGCCAGTATGGAAATTCACCAGGCGCTCACACGTTCCAGAGTCCGAAACGTCCTGTGTCGGCATGAACAGGGTGAGATCTTTGCCGCAGAAGGCTTTGCCAAGGCATCCGGCAGGGTTGGCGTGTGTCTTGCCACGTCAGGTCCGGGAGCCACCAACCTGGTCACCGGGTTGGCCGACGCGAAGATGGATTCCGTCCCCCTGGTCGCCATAACGGGTCAGGTTGCGACACACGTGATGGGCGGCGACGCCTTTCAGGAAACTCCCATCGTCGAGGTCACCCGGCAGATTACCAAACATAACTTCCTGATAGACCGCATCGAGGATATTCCCCGCGTCGTAAAGGAATCCTTCTACATCGCAAACACCGGCCGGCCCGGACCCGTGTTGATCGACGTACCGAAAGACGTGCAGCAGGCACTGCACGCGCCCCTGTGGCCGGACGACGTGGCCATTCGAAGCTACAATCCGAAGATCAGGGCCGACAGCGAGTCCATCGATCAGGTCGTCGGCGCGATCCGGGAAGCCAAACGGCCGGTTCTCTATGTCGGCGGGGGCATTGTGGCCGCCGGGGCCGCCGAGCAGCTGCGCGAGCTTGTCCGCAAGACCAATATTCCCGTGGTGCAAACGCTCATGGGGCTTGGCGTTTTTCCGGAAACCCACCCGCTCTCGCTCAGGATGGTTGGCATGCACGGCACCGTATACGCCAACTACGCGATCAATCACGCGGACCTGTTGCTGGCCATGGGCGTTCGCTTCGATGACCGTGTCACGGGAAAGCTCGAGGAATTCTGCAAACATGGCAGAATCGTGCACGTCGACATCGACCCGTCTGAAATCAATAAAAACAAGACCGCGCACATTCCTGTGGTCAGCGATGTCAGATTCGCACTTGAGGACCTGAATAAACAGGTGGAGCCCGGAGACTACACATCGTGGCATGCCGAATTGGAAACCTGGCGACGAAAACATCCGCTCGCTTACCAGGAAGCGGACGACGAAATCCTGCCTCAGCACGCCATCGACCTGCTGTACCGAATGACGGGCGGAAAGGCCGTGGTCTCTACGGGGGTGGGTCAGCATCAGATGTGGGCCGCCCAGTATTACCTGTTCGACGAGCCGCGCAACTGGCTCACGTCGGGAGGGCTTGGCGCGATGGGCTTCGGCCTGCCCGCCGCACTGGGCGCGCAACTGGCCAGGCCGGGCGAACTCGTCGTGAACATCGACGGCGACGGGAGCTTTGTGATGAATGTCCAGGAGCTGGCCACTCTATACGTTGAGAAGCTCCCCGTCAAGACGATCGTTATCAACAACCAGCATCTGGGAATGGTGGTTCAGTGGGAAGACCGGTTCTATCAGAGCAACCGGGGGCACACGTTCATCGGCGATCCGGACGGCGGGATCCATCCCGATTTTGTCAGAATCGCAGAAGGTTTCGGAATTCCGTCGGCACGCGTAGACCGAAAGAAGGATCTTCAGAGCGCCCTGGAACGCCTGCTCGAGACACCCGGGCCCTATGTGCTGGATGTGATCGTGCCGTACCAGGAGCACGTCCTGCCCATGATCCCCGCCGGCCACACCTTCGCGGATATTATAACCGAATGAATCCAGATAAAGAGATTGACCTCCGGATGTTGTCCTGCAACATCCGGATTTTTGTGCCTGCCTGGAACGCCGGCGGCAGCGTGCATGTCTAAGAATCGGAAAGACGGGATTCGGGCTGCGCGCCCGGCCTCATAGCCTGACGAGGCTGTTTTTCAGACATCACCGCCGGTTGCCCTGTACAGCCGCGATAACTGCTGGTATGGACCCATGCCGTGTATTCGGGAGCCCGAATGGGTGAAGATCTGGATCTGGTCAGACGCTGCCAGGAAGGAGACCATCAGGCGTATCGCGCGCTCGTGGAGCGCTACGAAGGGCGGATCTACAACCTTGCCTGCTCAATTGTCGGCGACCGGGAAGCCGCTCGCGATGCCGCACAGACCGCCTTCATTCGGGCATACCAGGCACTTCCCGGATTCCGTGCCGACGCCGGCTTCTACACCTGGCTCTACAGAATTGCCGTCAACGTCTGCCTCAACGCGGCCCAGAAAGAAAAACGCCGTCGCGATACCACCTCGCTCGACGATCTGCTGGAATCGGGGCATTTTTATTCGGAACACCTCTGGGAACGTCGCACACCCCACGGCGATTTCGAGCGGATGCAGTTGCAGGAAACGATCCAGAGAATTCTGGATCATCTTTCGCCCGACCACCGGCTGGTCATCGTCCTCAAGGACATACAGGGATTCTCGCAGGAAGAAATTTCGGAAACGCTGAATTGTTCGGTCGGTACAGTCAAATCTCGTCTTTCTCGGGCACGCGCGAATCTGAGGGATTTACTCCGTCCCGTTTACGACGAATGGAGAGAGGGGTCAGCGCCATGAGAGATTCCGACGTCAAAGTCCTTTTGCCCGACTACCTGGAATCCAATTTGCCGGCCGAACTGATGCGGGAGGTCGAGGCGCACCTGGCAGTTTCGGCCGCCTGCCGGGATGAACTGGATTATCTCAAGCGCCTGCAACGCCTGCTTGCAGGCAGACCTGAATCCGCGTCGCCCGGGCTCTGGCGGAGCATTGCGCGGCAAATTGCCGTCGAAGACGTCGCGGAGCCGTGGCGACAGTTCGAATGGGTAGGAAAGAGGTTGCTTCCCGGCCTGGCCGCCGCAGTCCTGCTTCTGGCGGTCCTCGGCAATCTCACGACCGAAGCGCCGGCCCTTACGCTGGAAGACTATCTGAATGCCCAGTGGGATGAACAGGAAACCGAAATGCTTACCGACGCCGAGCTAACCGGCGACGTCCTGGAAGCATTACAATCGAGGTAGTCCATGTCCGAAAACGCAACCCGGCTCAAAGCCGTTCTGCTGGCGCTGGGCATACTTGTCGTCGGTGTGATTCTGGGCGCAACCACCCATCGCTGGCTTCCGCTTGTGGGCGATAAACAAGCGCAGAAACCCCCGGATCGCCCGCGCATTCCTCAATTGGGCGCTACGTCGGAACGCCTGTTGAAGCGATATTCCCGGCATCTGGATCTGACCGAAGCACAGCAGACGGAGATCGATCAGATCCTGGACCATAGCCGGGAGCTGATGGTCGAGGTGCGGAAGAATATCGGTTCGAAGATCGAAACGGTGAGGCGGGACACGTGGGCCAGAATTCGCGACGTCCTCACACCGGGTCAGCAGGAGATGTTCGACGAGTTGACCAGCCCGGTTTCCCCGAATATTATCCTTCGGCAATTCAAGAGACGTCTCGGTCTCAACGAGGATCAGCAGGCGGAGATCTCGCGCATTCTCAAGACGAACTGGGCAGAAATGAGAAAAATGCGCCGGAAGATCCGGGAGAGATTGAAGAAAATTCATAAAGATTCGCGCACCGAACAACTCAACCTGCTCACACCTGAACAGAGGAAACGGGCCAAGGGCAGGTGGAACCCGGATCTATCGGGCGAGAAGCGTATGGAGATGGATCGCATCAGAAAAAAAAGCCGCGAGACAACGCGTCGGCTCTTTCAGGAACGCGACGAGCAGCTGGGTCTGGCGGTGCAGAAGACGTGGCAGGAAATCAATACCCGCCTCGATTCGAGTCAGGTGGCGAAGTTCCATCGAATAACGGACGGAATCGAAAGGCGCATGAAGTGGGAGCGGCAGTTCCGGCGTAGACCGGGCGTCAGACCTTCCAGGTTCTGAAGGACGAGGGAACACTCTCAGTCCGTCATCTGTCTATAGCGTAGAGACCCTCGTAACGGACGGACTGCAGCCGGTCACAGCACGTTCCCGTCACCTGCGGGCAACCGCCCGCTGACACCTGACAGCCGGGGAAACCGAAAGGAGAATCATCATGAAACGCGTCGCCATTCTTGCCGCCGTCGTCATTCCCATCCTTGTCATCGCCTGGGTGTTGCCCACAGATGCACATCGGGGCAAACGGGGCTGGAAAGGCCGAAAGGCGCCGATGGCAGCCCTGGAACTGTCAGCCGAACAGCAGGCCAGGTTGGAAAATCTCAAACTGGCGCGGGCCAAACAGATGGCTCAACTGCGTGCCGACCTGAAGGTGGCCAGACTGGACCTCCGGGCAGCGATGCGGAAAGACGAGCCCGACGCTGCAGCCGTCAAGACGAGTGTTGCAGCCGTAAACAGCGCTCGATCGCTGATTCTGGAGAGCCGCATCAACCACCGGCTCAAGGTCAACAGCGTCCTGACGCCGGAGCAGCGGACCAGGCTTCGTGAAATGCGAAGGGATCGACCCGGGAAGGGATGGGGCAAAATGTGGCGCAAGGGACGCTACCATAAGCGTTTTCGAGGAATGGGAGAAAAACGCCCCGACGGCGCCGACAGCCGCCCGTCTTCTATCTGACCGGATCTGCCGGGATAGAAAGGTATTGGAGATGTTGTTTCGCAGATTTGCCTTCACGTCCGTGGTTTTGTCGTTCACGCTCATCGGCTGCGGAAACAGAATCCCCGTCGAGTCCCCCACCGGGGACGACTCCAATGAAAGCGCATCCCAGGCCTCAAAGGCGTCAACGGACGAGATCAGCGCCAAACTTGAAAACGGAAGTTCCGGCAATTCCGGGTTCCGCCACCACGGAGGACGGAGATTATCCATTGACGCGCTTAGGGATTCCCTGGGCCTGAGCGACGAACAGGTTTCAGCACTCGAGGAGTTGAATGAATCCTACGCCGCGGACGTCAAGGCAGCGATCGAAAGTGCCAAAGCATCCGGCGACCGCACGGGGCTTCGGGCGAAGTTGCGGGAACTGAGAGAGGAACATGAGGACGATTTCAACGATGTCCTGACGGACGAGCAACAGATCCGTCTCGAGGAGATCAAGGCCAATGCGGCCGCCCGAAGGAAGGACCGGGGGTGGGAAAATTACATCGCCGCACTCACTGACTCCCTGGGCCTGAGCGACGAACAGGTCGCGGACCTCAATGAATTGCACGAAGACTATCAGGCCGACGTCAATGCCGCCAGGGAAAACGCCGGGAAGTCGGGCGACCGTTCAGAGTTCCGCACCCGGCTGAAGGAATTGAGACTGGCATTCGAAGACAACTTCAACGACGTCCTGACGGACGAGCAACAGATCCGTCTCGAGGAGATCAAGGCCAATGCGGCCGCCCGAAGGAAGGACCGGGGGTGGGAAAATTACATCGCCACGCTCACTGACTCCCTGGGCCTGAGCGACGAACAGGTCGCGGACCTCGATGAATTGCACGAAGACTATCAGGCTGACGTCAAGGCCGCGATCGACAGCGCTCAGGAATCGGGTGACCGTTCGGATCTCAGGGAGAAGCTGCAAGAACTGAGAAAGGATTTCGGGGAGGACTTCAACGCCGTCCTTACCGATGAACAGAAGGAGAAGCTGGACGAGATGAAATCCGAGGGACGGAAACGTAAGGGCAAGGGACGCCGACACCGCCACAAAGGCAGAAAAGGTTAAAGTTCCGATTCGCCTTGACAACTCGGGTGCGGGTGACTAACTTTCTATGAATTCAAACCCTGAGATCTCTATCATTCAGACGAAACCCATGATCACCATCGGCCACAGACCCCAGAATCTCACGTTGCGGGTCAACGTAAATGTCGGCGTACGCCCGGTAGTAAATGTCAATTCGGGCGATAGTCAGGGGACTCCGTGGCGGTGTTTGAATTAGCAGCTTGGACAAGAACACCAGCAACCCGCCATCGAGTCCACTCGGTGGCGGGTTTTTTTTATATGAATATCGAGGATTCCTGATGTCGCATCGACCACACACATCGCGTTGCCTTTCCAGGCTCCCGGGCTATTCTCCGTACAGCGAACGGTCGGCAGCCACTATTGTCGAAAAACGTTCAGGCGCGATGCTGCGGGGGATTACGGTCGGCGACCAGTGGGTCGCCGGATTTCAGGTTCCCGGACGGGAAGGAAGCGCTCGATTGTGTGACGGAATTACTACCGAAGTTAGCCTCCGGGAGGACAGACAGGCCGATATCCTGGCCGCCGCAGATGTACAGCAGGATTGGCCGCGGCAGTTATGATTTGCCGGATGTGGGCCGTTACTTCGAGGTCCTCGAACTCACCGTCTTCGACGATTGGAGATTCCAGGGTACGGAATTTCCGGATTCGCATAATGGACAATACCTCCCGGGAGAATCAAAATGGCATTATCCAAACAGTATCGTCCACAGGAAACAGAGCCTCGCCTTCAGGCGCGCTGGCGGCTCGCGAGTATCTACAAATTTGAGAGACAGGCCACGGGCCCTGTGTACGCAATCGACACCCCGCCTGCGACCGTGTCCGGAAAACTCCACATGGGCCACGTCTATTCCTACAGTCATGCTGATTTCATGGCGCGCTTCTGGAGAATGAACGGCCAACGGGTGTTTTATCCTATGGGATATGACGACAACGGTTTACCCACCGAACGGTTGGTGGAAAAACTGTTGGGAATCCGCGCAAACGAAATTGGCCGCGAGGAATTCATAAATCAATGCTTGCGCGTCAGCTTGGCCACAGAAAGAGAATACGAGAGTCTCTGGATTCGGCTGGGGCTGTCGGTCGACTGGTCGCATACCTACCGCACTATCGGTCGCGCCGCCCGGCGAATTGCGCAGAAATCATTCATCGACCTTTTCGAAAAAGGGCTCGCGTATCGTAAGAAAGCGCCTGCGGTCTGGTGCCCGGAATGCCAGACCGCCATCGCCCAAGCCGAACTGGACGAAGCGGATCGGATGGGCGAATTGGTCACAATAGACTTCCGCCTCGCGGACGGAAATCCAATACCGATCGCCACAACCCGGCCGGAGCTTCTAGCGGCGTGCGTAGCAATCTTCGTCCATCCCAGTGACGACCGCTACAGTTCGTTTATCGGCCACGACGTTACCGTACCACTTTATGGACGCGAGGTTTCGATATTGCAGGACAAGGGGGCGGATCCCGAAATGGGTACAGGGGCTGTGATGTGCTGCACCTTCGGCGACGCCGCTGACGTGGCATGGTGGCATTCTCATCACCTGCCGCTTGTCTCCGTTATCGACGGAAACGGCCGGTTGAACCGTGGATCCGGCGATCTCAACGGCCTTTCCGTACCAGAAGCCAGGCGACATATCGTAAGGACGCTTGATGATCGCGGTCTGATCCGGGATCGACGGCCCTTTCCACAATCAGTTCGGATCCACGAACGCTGTGACACGCCAGTGGAATTCATCGTCGCCCCTCAGTGGTTCATTAACATCCTCGACTTCAAGGACCGCTGGCTTAGCGCAGGCGAAGAAATATCGTGGCATCCCCCGCATTTGAAAACCCGCTACATTGAATGGATCGAAAACCTGCATTGGGACTGGTGCATCTCGCGACAGCGCAACTTTGGCGTACCGTTTCCGATCTGGTACTGCAAAGCTTGCGGAGACGTCAAAGTTGCCCCCGAACAGAAACTGCCCATAGACCCCCTCCAATCGTCCCCAGATGTGAATTGCAATTGCGGCGCCGACGATTGGGTCGCGGAAACAGACGTTATGGATACCTGGGCTACGTCGTCGCTCAGTCCTCAAATCGCCGCTCGGTGGCAATCGAATAATGAGCTTTATGGTAACGTCTACCCAATGTCCATGCGCCCGCAGTCACATGAGATCATCCGGACGTGGGCCTTCTACACGATTGTCAGATCCCACTATCATTGCGGTCGAGTACCTTGGAATGACGTATGCGTATCCGGTTGGGGCCTGGCTCCTGACGGTGCGGGGAAAATCAGCAAGAGCAGAGGCGGTGGACCGACGGCACCCATGGCCGCAATCAGGAAGTACTCGGCAGACGCAGTTCGATATTGGGCGGCCGGAACGGGTTTTGGAAAAGACACAGTCATTAGCGAAGAAAGAATCCAGGCCGGCGGCAAACTGATCAACAAGCTCTGGAACGTCGCCCGCTTCAGCGAACGCTTCCTTCAGGGATATCGCGATTCAATTGAACCATCAACCCTGACCCCAGCGGACCGCTGGATTCTGGCGCGGGCACAACGCGTAATCAAACAGACAACTTGCTCTTTCCGAAACTACCAGTACGCGCAGGCAAGGCATGCAGTCGAAATCTTCTTTTGGCGAGACGTGGCTGACAACTACCTGGAAATGGCCAAACAACGCCTTTATGCAGACGCCGAGGGCGCAGCAAGCGGCGCGAAATATGCACTATGTCACGTGCTTCGAACCTGCGTTCACCTCTTTGCGCCGTTTCTGCCCCACGTAACCGACGAGATCTACGCCGGGCTATTCGCAAAGCGTGGAGAATCCATCCACACCTCAACCTGGCCCTCGGTGGATGTGCGACTGGTGGACGATGTCGCGGAGGCGCACGGAAACCGACTGGTTGAGATTGCCACTGCCGTTCGCAGATTCAAGAGCGAATCCAACCTCCCGCTCAGTGCGCCCGTGCATCTGTTACAGCTTTCAGTCAAGGATCATGCGCTCTCAATGTCGCTGAAGGAGGCTGAAGCCGATATGACCAGTATTACACGCGCTGACAAGCTTGACGTCCGGCTGAATCACCCTGTCGACGCCGGCCTTCGAGGCGTGCTCGAGAGCGATGCTGTATACGCGGCGGTTGACGTCTAACGGGATCCTCAGTCGTCATCTATGGTGTGTGCCGATTTGATCTAAAAACCGTTTAAGTATCAGACCCTTTGGTGATTTTTACAGAGTGAGCCTGGAGACCTGACCAATGACGACGCGTTGTTCCATCTACCACATCAATACCTCACTGAAGTCACCCGGAACAGCCGTGTGCCTGGACGTCAATCCCTACAACGATAATAACAACCATAACCCTATCCAACGGCGGGCAGGCCCAAATGGCAGCTAAATGTTCACCATGAAGAGAACCCGCCGTGGGTCGCACACCAACGGCGGGTTTTTCATGATCGAAAACTCAGACCGTCAAAACAGGAGATTTATCCAATGACCTACGTTTCAATACCCCGGCTCAGTGATCATGTGGGGCAGATCGTCACACTCTGTGGATGGATACACACCCTTCGAGACCAGAAACAAATGCAATTCATCGTTCTCCGCAATCCCACCGGAATGGTCCAGGCCGCCGTTGAGAAACAATCGAATCCCGGCCTGGCAAGAATGGTTTCCACCCTCACACGGGAGTCCGCTGTTCGCCTCACCGGCCGTGTCGTGCCAAACCCGAACGTCCGCCTTGGCGGCATCGAAATCCACCTGGAGGGGCTCCGCATCGAAAACAGGGCGGAATCGCCTCTGCCGATCGAACCATTTGGCGAAGTGAGACCTGGATTGGAACGGAGGCTTGACTGGCGGCATCTGGACCTGCGACGCCCAGCGAACCATCTGCTTTTCCAGGTACAGACCACCATCGAAGCCGCAATGCGAAACTTCTGGCGACGCGAGGGATTCATCGAAATTCATACCCCGAAGATTATGGGCAGCGCAAGTGAATCCGGTGCCGAACTCTTTGAACTCCCGTATTTCGACGCCACGGCCTACCTCGCTCAGTCGCCCCAGTTCTACAAGCAGATGGCCATGGCAGCAGGCTTCGAACGAGTCTTTGAAATTGGCCCCGTTTTCAGGGCGAACCCCTCGTTCACTTCGCGTCACGACACCGAGTTCACCAGCGTAGACGTTGAACTCGCATGGATCGAATCGCACGATGACCTCATGCACTTTGAAGAACTTTGGCTCTGCCATACTCTGCTCGCCGTGCAGGAATCACACGGCGAAGCAATTTTCAAGCGTTTTGGCACTGAAGTTTGCGTTCCTGACCGTCCCTTTCCACGCATCACCATGGAAGACGCTGTCGCACGGCTCGCGGAACTGGGGTACACACCCCCACCACAAAAACAGGGCGACCTTTGCCCACAGGGAGAGCGCCTGCTTGGCGAATACATCCGGGAAACTTACGGCCACGAGTTCGTTTTCCTGACCGATTATCCTGTTTCCGTCCGCCCTTTTTATCACATGCGGTACCCTGATAACCCGATCGTCACCAAGAGCTTCGACCTTTTATGGAAAGGCCTGGAACTGACCACAGGCGCGCAACGCGAACACCGACCAGCCGTACTGACCGACCAGGCGAAAGAAAAGCGGCTCAAGTTAGAACCCCTACGGTTCTACCTGGACTTTTTCAAATACGGGTGTCCACCACACGGCGGCTTCGGTTTCGGCCTGACCCGAATGCTCATGATTCTACTTGGATGCAAGAACGTACGGGAAGTCACGTTTGTCTATCGCGGCCCAAAGAGAATCTACCCGTAGGGCGCCAATTACAGAATCCGCAGGACCGACAAACAAGCGCCGGAGCGATGTTCCCGCTCCGGCGCCTGTCTTCGCGGTCCATGGGCAGTATCTCCCGGTCCTTTCTTTCGAATCCGGATCAGGAAAGCACCTTTCCAACGTACCGCAGATTGTCGTTTGTTCGCGCTTCAGTTATTGTCTGACGCACGTTTTTCACGTAGGCCCGGTTGTCGACGATCCGAACCCGTGAGTCGCCCGGCTGCGTGGGCTAGCGGGCTTCGAAAAAGAACCGGATTGTATCCCCCTCTCTTAAAATAGCATCGAAGAACTCCTGATCCTCCTCGTTCAGTTCTCCCGCCGCCTGAAGCACAATCCGCATGTATTGTTCCCTGGAGAGCGTGAGCGTAAATTTGTCGCCGTCCACTTCGAAGGACGACTCCATGATGAGACCGTCACTCTCCACGATGGTGAGGGTATTGCCGCTGAGCGTCCAGGTCCCCAAATCGGACCAGGCGCCCGAACTGTCCTGGTCCTCAAACGTACCGTCAGGATGGAAACGCCGGATCGGCGACAAGACGCTGTCGCGTAGACTGGTCTCCAGATCAGCCGTGAATTCCGAGACAATCAGTGCGGCGGTGGCGCTATCCACCACGCCTTCCTGCAGGATGGCGGCAATCAGATTCCGGCTTATCGTCTCAACCATATCCGTACCAACGTACGCCCACGATCCGACAAATGCCGGTGTTGAAAGCGGGGACGAACCGATCACGCGCGCCTTCCCGCCAACGGGAAGTTCTGCCGCCACCTGGTAACCGCCATTTACCGGAATGCTCGACCAGGAGCCCAGAACCGATCCATCCTGGATCACGCGCGCGCTGTAGTAGCCGTTCACGTTGCCGGACACGATTTCGATGCGGGCCTCGCCCTGAGCATCGGTTGTGCCCGACCAGGCAAAACTTGGCGGGCGGCCCGAAATCGAACGCGATAGCTCCACGGTGACGCCACTCATCGGCGCCCCGTCCTTCAGCACGGCGGCAACGAGAACGGCCTGACTCTTCGTCCCGCCAACCGCCAGTTTACCCAGCGGCTGTCCTGCGTGCAACTGCCGGGTCGCAGTGTCGCCCCCATCAGACAGCGGGTCCGGTTCAGGCGCCATGAAAGTAGTTACGCGATCGCCCCCGCAGCCGGATATCACGGCCGCGGCAATCAACAGACATGACACGCTTCGAATTGCGCCAGGCATCAAAAGCCTCCTTATTTAAATGTCTCACGAGACAACCGCGGGCATGTCCCGCGGCCATGTATCCTCAGGCTGAAAACCGGTATCCGTGTATGACCCAACGGAAGCCGGAAACCGCTACGGCGGATGCAGCCATGTTCTAAGACTCGCGAGACGGCGGATTGTTTCTGTCCGGGTCCTGTTTCGGCGAAAACCGCGGCAAAAGACAGATTCGCCAGGCAATATGCGAGCGTTCAACCCGTGACGGCTATGCGTGGAAATCATGAACAAAACACTTGACATATCGAGAGAATCCTATTATCTAATCGTTTCGGCACCTTTCCGTCGATAAGTTCCAATTAATGGCAACGGAGTGGTCGGACCACAATAAAAAAGGAGATCGGTCGATGGAGGTTAACACCGAGCGGGACAATGGCACCTTGATCGCGAAGGCTGAGGGTCGCGTCGATGGGTCCAACGCCCGAGAGTTCGAGGAAGCGCTCGATTCCGCGATCACCCAGCACGAAGATGGTCAGGCCGTGATCGTGGATTTTGAAGGGCTTTCATATATTAGCAGCGCAGGCCTCAGGGTCATCCTGCTGACCGCCAGAACGCTTCGAAAACAGGACAAGGAGTTCGTAGTCTGCTCTCTCTCTGACCCAATCAGGGAAGTCTTTGAAATCAGCGGATTCGACAAGATAATACCGGTTTACGCCTCCCGGTCGGAAGCGCTGGCAGCAGTTGGAGGATAGCAACGGGTTGGTCCGGGACTTCTTCACCGAAGCACATGGCGTTCGTTGAGGAAGTACCGCGGGTGGAAGTGGCATATAAGCCGTATCGGGTTCACGGGGCGATCAGCGGGTCATGGGCAGAATGGCCGGCGCGACCGGCGGGTTGTCCCCCGGCTGTCGGCGGTTCCACCTGAATCTCCCGCGAATCGGAAAGGCCGACCATGATCGAAGACCTGCTGCCGATCGGTTTGCTCATCGTCGTCGCCAAGCTCCTTGAGTGCCTCCTCGACCGTGTCGGACTGAGTTCAATTGTCGCCTACACGGCGGCGGGATTAATCCTCGGCCCCATCGCGGGTATTGTTGAGCCATCCAGCAAGCTGCAGATCTTCCTTGGCATCGGCGTCTTCATCCTTTTTTTCCTCGTCGGCCTCGACGAAATAGACATCCCCGGCTTTGTGGCAACCATCCGGGGGCGTTTTTTTTGTGCAGCTATTGTTTCAGTTGTGATCTCGATGGTTGCTGCCATGGTGGTCACGTCGGACCTCTTCAACGTGGATTTCGCCCTCGAACTCGATTTCAGGGACGCGCTTGCGCTCGCCGGAATCCTCTCGATGTCGAGTCTGGGGCTTGTGGCGAAGGTGCTGGCAGACAGGGGATTTCTGAAAGAACCCCTTGGTCTCGAGATATTCACCACGGTCATCATCGCCGAGATGGTCACACTCCTGGTCGTGGGATTCAGCATCGGAGAACATACCATCGGCGCACACGACCACCTCTGGGGAGGCGCCGCCAGCGTGGTATTCCTGCTCGCGCAGGTCGCGGCTTTCGCGGTTGTGGCGTGGATTCTGTCCGCCAGAGTGATGCCGCCGACAATTCTCTTTCTGAAACGACTCTTCAACGTCCCCGAGTTGTCGTTCGGATTGCTGATTGGCGGCCTGTTTCTGATGGTTGTCGTTGCCGAAGAGATGGGGCTTCACGGGGCCCTCGGCGCCTTGCTTTTCGGCGCGGCACTGTCGGGGCTGCCGCGTCAGGTGCACAATGACGTTATGCCCGGCATTCGGAGCGCGGCGGAAGGCCTGTTTGTTCCTCTCTTTTTTGCGTCGGCCGGTTTGCGGCTCGATTTATCGTTCCTCTCGCTGCCGGTGGCAACCATCATCGCGGTGCTGACGGTTCCCGCGGCGGGAAAGTTCGCCGGCGCATTCATTGGTGCCTATGTGGCTCGACTCGACAAACCGTACGCGCAAGCGGCCGGACTGATGGCGAAAGGTGTGGCCGAGATCGCGCTTCTGCTGGTCCTGCTGGAAAACGGCGTGATCGGACAGGACGTGTTCTCGCTGGTTGTGCTCGCGATGTTCGGCTACATCGTGCTGATGCCGCAGGCAATATCATCCGCGGTCAACAAAGCGCGCCTGACCCACCGCCCGACGCCGCCGGACGTTGTACCGACCTCCTTCGCGCGTCGCGCCCTCGACGACATCACGGCCGGTCACGTTCTGGATCCGTCAAGGTCGTATCCCGATGTATCGCTGTCAATCAGAAAATTCGCAGATGACTGGATCGTGCCGGATCAACAGGACTACGTCGTCGTCGACAACGGCGCCGTTGCGGGGACCGTTTCGCCGGCACGGCTGACGTCTGTCCCGATGGGATCCTGGGCGGACACACCGCTCCAGCGTGTGCTCCGACCGGACCCGCCCCATGTCGAACCCGACGAGCCCATTGCAGACGTCCTTCAAAAGCTGTCGCGCCACTCCATGTCGGTGATACCGGTCCGGGACAAGGAGTCACACGATTTCCTGGGCACCATTACCAGTCACGACGTTATCGACCTCGTCCTTCTGATGGATGAAATCGCCGACGAGTTGAAGGAGATGGAAAGCCACACGGCGAATTGACTCCGCACGCGACCATCCGTAACACAATGGGCCGCGAACGAAGCGCGATCCGGCTACAAACCGTTAACGCAAATCCGCCGGTTTTGGAAGTTCAGCAAACCATCCTATCCCTGGGTAATTCGAAATGTCAGTACTCCCGTACAAAATTCTGGTAGTGGACGACGAGCCCGACCTCGAACCGCTTATGCTGCAGCGAATGCGGCGTCCGATCCGCCGGGGCCGTTACACGTTCGTATTTGCGCGAAACGGGATCGAGGCTCTCGAACGGTTGAACCAGGATGACACCATCGATATGGTGCTATCCGACATCAACATGCCCCAGATGGACGGGCTTACGCTGCTCGAGCAGATACCTAAAGTAGACCCGAACATCCGTTCCGTGATTATCTCTGCCTATGGCGACATGAAGAACATCCGGATCGCCATGAATCGCGGCGCGTTCGATTTCGTCACCAAGCCTATCGACTTCTCGGACCTCCAGGTGACCATTGATCGGACGATGCGCCATCTGATCGAGTGGCGGGAAGCGCTCGAGTCCCGGGACAAGCTGATTGCGCTTCAGAACGAACTCGACGTGGCAAGCAAAATGCAACAGTCGATCCTGCCAACACGGTTTCCAGAGAACCCTGCCTACCAGGCATACGGGAGCATGGAACCCGCTCGAAACGTCGGCGGTGACTTCTTCGACATTATTCGACTCGAAGACGGTCGTCTCGGCATTGCGATCGCCGATGTTTCGGACAAAGGCGTTCCCGCAGCCCTCTTCATGATGTCGAGTCGTACGGTGTTGCGGGGCGCGGCAATCGGAACCTCAAACCCCGGTGAGGTGTTGTTCGAAATGAACAATTCGCTGTTCGAGAACAATGAAGCCGCGATGTTTGTTACCGTCTTCTACGCGGTGTTCGATCCCGTGAACCGGCAGTTCACATACGCCAACGGCGGCCACAATTCTCCGCTGATCGTCAACTCTGACGGCCAGGCGACCATGCTTCCCCTCACGGGTGGAATCGCACTTGCCATGATGCCGGATATCGAATACGGATACAATTCCGTCACGCTTGCACCCGGCGATACGGTCGTTCTATACACTGACGGCGTGACGGAAGCCATTGACGAGTCGGAGGAAGAATTCGGCGTCCAACGCCTGCAAAGCGTTTTCTCGAGTGCGCCGCCGGGCGACGCACGACAGGCAAACGGTGCGGTCTTCGATGCGGTGAATGACTTCGTAGGGGAAACTCCCCAGTTCGACGATATAACCTGCGTTACGTTTCGGTACAGGGGGGAAGAGACGTGAGCGCGAGACAATCCTTTCGTATCGGCGCGGATCTCGACGAATTGCGGCGGGTTGCCGAAGCAGCCGAGGAACTGGGACTGCAGGAAGACTGGTCGCCAGCCCTGGTGCACCAGGTAGATCTCGCCATCGAGGAATTTGGGAACAACATTGTCCGACACGGGCTCGCGGGCGGTCCGGGCGAGATAGAGATTACGCTGACCTCGGACGCCGAAGCGATCATGATCGAGATTTCGGACGACGGCCAACCCTTCAATCCACTTAAGGACGCGCCGAAACCCGACCTGGAAGCCGCGCTCGAGGATCGACCCATCGGCGGACTCGGCATTCACCTGGTACTTACGATGATGGATGAGATGCACTACCGGCGAGAGAACGAAAGGAATCATCTGACACTGGTGAAGCGGAGGGTCTGATGAGATTCGCGTTCCGCGTGTCGACGAGGTTCGTTGTCGCTTTGATCGCGCTGGCGCCCGCCATTGAGGGCGGCGAGTTGGAAACGGGAGTCTCGGACACAAGCATCGTTTTCGGCCAGTCCGCCGCTTTCACAGGTCCCGCCGCGCAACTCGGCACCGACATGAAACGTGGTATCGAAGCGGCATTTCACGAGATCAACCAGCGCGGCGGTGTCCACGGCAGACGGTTGGGGCTCGTTTCTCGCGATGACGCATACGAGCCGGAAGCCGCCATTGCAAACACGCTCTACCTCATCAACGAGGCACAGGTGTTCGCACTCATCGGCGCCGTGGGCACGCCCACGTCCCGTTCAGCCACACCGGTCGCTGCGGAAGCCAATATTCCATATATCGCTCCGTTTACGGGTGCGGCGTTTCTCCGTGAAGCCAAATGGAACAACGTGATCAACCTGAGGGCGTCGTACGACCAGGAGACGGAAGAAATGGTGGCGCGCCTGACTGGCGACCTGGGTATCAAGCGTATCGCCGTCCTGTACCAGGACGATTCCTTCGGCCGTGCCGGGTACCACGGCGCGCGTCGCGCACTCGAACGGCGCGGTATGGAGGCTGTGGCCGTGGGTTTGTATCCGCGCAATACAACGGCAGTGAAAACAGCATTGCTCGACTTGCGCATGGCGACTCCCGAGGCGGTGATTCTGATTGGCGCGTATGGTCCGGTTGCCACGTTTATCGCGTGGGCGCGGCACATCGGTTGGGACCCTGTTTTCATTACGATCTCTTTCGTGGGCAGCAATGCGCTCGCCAGGCAGTTGGGCCCCGCGGGAGCGGGAGTCTACGTCACCCAGGTCGTGCCGTTTCCCGACGACGACGTCTTCCCTGTCGCATCGGCCTATCGACGGGCACTCGCAACGTTCGAGCCCGGTGCAGCTCCAGGGTTCGTCTCCTTCGAAGGGTACCTGGCCGGTCGCCTCGCCATCGCCGCCCTCCAGCGTTGCGGCCAGGACGTAAGACGGGCCGCTTTTCTCAACAGCCTTCGCAATACCAGAATTGTCGATATCGACGGATTTGAACTGCGATACGGCAGCCAGGACAATCAGGGGTCGGATGCCGTTTTCCTGACCATGATCAATCGTAACGGCCGCTACTATCCAATCGATAAGCTCCAGGACGCGGAGCCGTGATCCGTACTCTGAAACAGCTTCTCAAAGGGCGCTTCCGCATCGCCACGCAACTCTATCTGGGAATCGGTGGCGCGGTTGCCATAACCATGGTTGCGAGTCTGGTCGGATGGTTCTCATTTGACCTCGTCGGCGATATCCAGAACCGCGTGAACGAGGGCAGCGTCCCGGAAATGGCCGCCGCGTTTGGCGTCGCCCAGCAGAGCGGTACCCTGGTCGCCGCGGCACCCCGTTTGACCTCGGCCGCTACGGTGGCCGACTTCGTTCGAGTCAAGGCGGATATTGCCGCAGAGCGCAGGGCGTTCGAATCACAGTTGGCAGCCCTGGTGCAAAGGGACACCCGGAAGGAAGACGAGGAGCGTTTCAGCCGAATACACAGCTATGCCGCCGCGCTGATGTCCAACATCGACGCGATTGAGCGTGAGGTCGCCGAGCTGTTCGAGGTCAACTCGCGCAGCGAAGAACTGCGTGCGGAACTGTCCAATCTTCGGTCGAAATTGTTCGGCATGCTCATTCCGGCCATCGACGACCAGTTGTTCTACGCGATGACAGGCTACCGTACCATCGGCCAGCCGCCCGCGCCCCGCGAGCGGCACTTTTCGGACGAAGAATTCGATCGGTACCGCCACCTCGCCGATCTAAAGGCCGATGCCACCATCGCGACACAGCTGCTGTCCAGCTCATTCAATCTGTCGGACGCACTCCTGCTGGAGCCGTTGCGCGAACGCTTTGAGGCCGCTGCCGGGCGCATCGAGCGCAGCCTGTCGGCACTGGGTACATCACCATGGCGCGACCAGATCGCACCGCACCTGAAGTGGCTCTTCGAACTGGGTCTGGGCGAACAGGGCGGGTTCGACCTTATCGTACGTGAGTTCGAGCTGACCGACCGGCAGCGCAACCTTCTGCAGGACAACCTGAGTCTTGAAATCAAGCTCGGCGCGGAAGTCGAGGGTCTCGTCAGCGCTGCCCGCGAACGCACACGCGAGGCCACGCTGGCATCTACACGGGCCATTGGTACCGGTCGCAGCGTACTGCTGGGACTGAACGTGGTCAGCATCACCGGCGCCCTGCTGATCGCGTGGCTCTTTGTCGGCCGCGTGCTATTGCGACGGCTCGAACGGCTGTCGAACAGAATGCAGGGGATGGCCGACGGCGACCTGGAAGCCAAAGTCGATATCAGCGGAAACGACGAAGTCGCGGATATGGCGGCGGCACTGGAGGTATTCAGGCGGCATGCCCTTGAAGTCCAACGCCTGAACCTCGTGGAAAAACTCGCAGAGGAGTTACGGGAGAAGAACGAACAGCTGGAAGCCGTGTTGGAAGACCTCCGACGGGCGCAGGACCAGATCGTGATGCGTGAGAAACTGGCGGCGCTCGGCGAACTCACCGCCGGGGTCGCCCACGAGATCAAAAACCCGCTGAACTTCGTCAAGAACTTCTCCGAGGTCTCCCAGGAACTTCTGGAGGAACTTGGAGAGGAACTCCAGGACACGCTCAGCGAAGAAGGTGGTGAACTTGACGAAGAGGGGCGCGAACTCGTCCAGGAAATATGCCAGGACCTCAACGACAACCTCGCACGCATCCGGGAACACGGCGAGCGGGCTAACCGGATCGTCCAGGACATGCTTTCAATGGGCCGGGGCTCGGCTCAGCGACAGGCCACCAACATCAACAACCTGCTCGACGAACACGCCCGGCTCGCCTACCATAGCGCCAGGGCGAGCGACACCGAATTCCAACTCGATATCAAACAGGATCTGGACCCTTCCGTTGGTGACGTCGAGGTAGTACCTCAGGACCTCGGCCGCGTATTCCTGAACATGGTAAGCAACGCCTGCCATGCAACCGACGAGAGACGACGCGCCGTCGAACAGTCGGAAGACAATAAGGGTTCTTACATGCCCACATTGTGGTTGACGACCCGACGTGACCCGGAACATCTGGTCGTGAGCATCCGGGACAATGGTACCGGGATGCCACCGCACGTCGTAGAAAAGATCTTCAACCCGTTTTTCACCACGAAACCGACAGACGAGGGTACCGGGCTCGGTCTTGCACTTTCCAACGATATCGTACGCGAGCATGGAGGCAGCATCCGGGTCGAAACCGAGCCCGGTGAATATACCGAGATGATTGTAGAGATTCCCCTGGAAGCGCCCGCGTTTGTGGCGGAGGAGACCAACGATGGGGATGCGCCCTGATCTCAGACACTTGCCGGTGTTGATATTCGCCGTATGCCTGCCCTGGGGCTGCAGCGGCGACCGTTCGGTTGCGCCGTCGGCCTCCGGGGTAGAGGAACAGACGGTTCAATCGCTTGGCAAACTGGCTGCCGGAGGCGTTACCGCGCGGGCCGTTGTGTTGGCAACCGTGAGGCAGGACGGCGTGCCTTTGGATGGCGTTGCCGTCGCACTCGCCCGTTCGGTTTCCGGACTGGCGCCGGTTTTCACATGGACAGACACGACGGATGCGTATGGACGAGTGCGCTTGGATATCGCCGTCGTTCGCGGCAGCTATTTCAGGGCCCGCGCCACTCGCGGCGGTAGCCAGCTGGGTTTCTGGTCGAGCATTCCAGTCAACGGTGGACAAAGAGTGACGGTCGACCTGCCCGTTGGCGGGACGGCGCGGGTGACCGACACGTCGAACCTCGAGTCGGGGCGCCTTCCGGCGGCGATTCGGGTCGGTGTCGTTCTTCCCCTGTCGGGTGACGGCTCGTCTGTCGGCCGTTACGTAATAAACGGTATGGAACTTGCGCGAGAAGAGGTCAACCGGTATGAACTTGACGCCTCAACATTGGAATTTATCGTCGAAGACAGTGAGAGCAGTGCGAGTGTCACGGCAACGGCTTTCGAAAAGCTGATTCACGAAGATAAAGTTTCGGTCATCCTCGGACCGGGATACTCCTCATCAGCCGCGGCGGCATTTCCGATTGCCCAGCAAAACAACGTCGTGGCGTTCAGCCCGACCGCGGCGGCCGCCGGATTGGGAGCGATTGGCGACTTCGTGTTCAGGGTCCCCGCGCCTGTAAGTCGGATTGCACAGAGCACGCTTGAGGTTGCAACCGCGAAGCTGAACTTGAAGAGCGTTGCCGTCATCTACGACAGCACCGACGTTTTTTCTCGGAGCGGTTACGAGGAAACCGTTAAGGCACTTGATGAATTGGGGGTCGAGAGGCTTGCAGTCGAGGCGTTCGCAACCGGACAGACAGATTTTACCGCGGCACTGGCTCGAATAAACGACGTGAGACCTGACATCATTCTGGTCTGGACCCGGCCGATACAAAGGGTCGCAATTCCAGTGCAGGGCCGCCGGCTTGGCATCCCTTACGAAATTCCATTTCTCGTTTTCGGCTTCGCTTCGAGCCAGATCGAACCGGCGGGCGCCGCGGCAGAAGGGTTGATAACGGGGACTGTCTGGTCACCTTCAATCGATACACCGAGAAATCGTGCATTTATCGAGAATTACCGCCATAAATTCGGCGGCGATCCCAATCTGTTCGCGGCGGAAGGATATGTATGTGTTCGCATTCTTGCGGCCGCAATTGCGGCGACCGGATCCATCGTATCTGAATCCGTCAGGGACGCGCTGGCAGCAATCGATATGCCGACCGTTGTCGGACCATTCGCTTTCGACTCGAATGGAGACCCGACCTATCCTGCGGTCCTGCAGGTGGTCAGGAACGGCAGATTCGAAACACTGGGGAATTGATCGCACGTCGCGGCGTCGCCGAAGATGCCCTTCGATACCGACTACATAAACCGCAACCGGAAATATTCAGGCTGTCGCCATGGATTTCGACACGTACGCTCTGGATCGGGAGTTTTACGACGAGATGTTTCTTCCGGACGGTAGTCCCAGGGAGCACTGCCGACCGCTTTTCGAAGCACTGAGCGATCTCTCCAGGGAAGAACTTTCGAGCATCCAGGAACGGGTAACGCGTTCTTTTGCCAACGAGGGGATAACGTTTACCGTATACGGCGACGAGGAAGCCACGGAACGCATCATTCCGGTCGACTGCCTGCCGCGGGTCCTATCCGGCGCCGAATGGGGTCAACTCGTCAGCGGACTCACCCAGCGCCTCGCCGCCCTCAATCGATTTCTCCAGGACATATATAACGAGGCACGCATCATAGAAGACGGCGTGATCCCGGCGGATATGGTTAAGGGTTGCCCGCAGTACCGCGTGGAAATGCGCGGCGTTTCTCCGCCCCATGGCGCCTGGGTTTCCGTCTGTGGAACCGACCTCCTTCGCACCAACGACGGCTTTCTGGTCCTCGAAGACAACCTGCGCGTCCCCTCGGGCGTTTCGTATATGGTGGCGAATCGCAAGGCGGTGAAGGCAGGTCTGCGCCGCCTATACAGGCGTTCACGCGTACAGGACGTGGAACATTACGGCAGGTTGCTGCGCGAGATTCTGGTCGAGCTTGCTCCGGGGGGGCGTTCCGATCCCTGCATCGTGCTGCTGACGCCAGGCGTTTACAATTCGGCTTTTTACGAGCACATGTTTCTTGCTCGCGAGATTGGCGCGGCGCTTGTCGAGGGACGGGACCTCCTCGTCTACGACGGCTTTGTCTACATGCGCACCACCACCGGCCTCCGGCGGGTGGACGTGGTCTATCGGCGCGTCGACGACGACTTTCTCGACCCGCTGGCCTTCCGCGCGGATTCCCTGCTCGGCGTGCCCGGCTTGCTCCACGCCTACAAATTGGGCAACGTGACGCTTGTGAACGCGCCAGGCACGGGCGTGGCCGACGACAAGAGCGTCTATGCCTACGTTCCGGATTTCATACGCTACTACCTGGGAGAAGAGCCCATACTGGCCAGCGTCGAGACTTACCTGTGCCGCCATCCGGAACAGCTTGAATACACGCTGGATAACCTTGAGAACCTTGTTGTAAAGCGTGTTGGTGAGTCGGGGGGTTACGGCATGCTGGTCGGGCCCCACGCCACGCCCGAGGAACGCGAGGATTACGCCAGGGAGTTGCGTGCCGACCCCGCCGACTTCATCTCCCAGCCGGTTCTGTCGTTTTCCCGCTCCCCGTGCCTGGTGGACGGCCGGTTCGAACCGCGGCACGTCGACCTGCGTCCATTTGTACTCCACGGCCGGGAGACGCGCATCGTACCCGGCGCATTCTGCCGGGTTGCCCTGCGTCGAGGCAGCATCGTCGTGAACTCCAGTCAGGGGGGAGGCGGGAAGGATCTCTGGGTCCTGGAAAACTGAAGAGACCGAATCCGAAGACGTTGGATGGTTAAGTCACGTATTTTGCCATTGCGGCGAAACCACGAAAGGAGAGGGTATGAGAAGTTCCACGAAAGTACCGTTTTACAAACGCGTCGGCGGCTCTGTGGGACGAAACGTCCTGCTGCTGCTTGGCTGTCTGCTGTGCGGGAGCACCGCCGCATATGCGGCGGTTGACCAGGAGGCCATGTTCGTCTTCAACACCTTCGCGTTTCTGATCTGGGGCGCGCTCATTATGTGGATGTGCGCCGGGTTCACGATGCTTGAGTCCGGATCCGTGCGCACCAAGAATGCCTCGATGATCTGTATGAAGAATATCGGCCTGTACTCCATCGCCGGGCTCGCGTATTACTTCCTTGGTTACAACCTTATGTATACCGACGTAGGGAAGTTCATCGGCTCATTTACACTCCTCTACGGCCCGTCTGCCGCCGATCTCGCACTCGTGGGCGGGCAGGAATCGGCAAAGGCCAAAGTGATCGCGAACAAATATTCCACCATGTCCGACTGGTTCTTTCAGATGGTGTTTGTTGCGACGGCCGCATCGATCGTCTCCGGTGCGTTGGCGGAGCGGGTCAAGATGTGGTCTTTCTTTCTGTTCACGCTGGCCCTGACTGCTGTCATCTATCCCGTAGTGGGCGCCTGGACATGGGGAGGCGGATGGCTTAGCGCAATGGGATTCAAGGATTTCGCCGGTTCGACCATCGTCCACAGCACCGGCGGCTGGGCGGCGCTCGCGGGGGCACTTGTTGTTGGTCCCCGACTGGGGAAATTCAGGAGGGACGGCAGCGTTAAGCAGACGCCGCCGTCAAATATCCTGGCGGTTACACTGGGCGTATTCATCCTGTGGTTCGGCTGGCTCGGATTTAACGGCGGGTCGCAACTGGCATTGGGCAGCGCCGCCGACGCGGTGGCAATGAGCCATGTGCTGGTCAACACGAACCTCGCGGCGGCCGCCGGCGTGGTGGTTGCCCTCATCGTCTCAAGACCGATCCTGGGCCGCATGGACCTGTTCGCCAGCCTGAACGGAGCCATTGCCGGCCTGGTCTCGATTACGGCCGGGCCAGACATCGTCCAGCATTACTGGGCCGTCGTTATCGGCGGCGTGGGCGCCGTCATCTGCACGGCCGGTATCCGGCTGCTGGAGAAGCTGAAAATCGACGACGTCGTCGGCGCGGTACCCGCCCACCTGTTCGCGGGCGTCTGGGGCACGCTGGCCGTCTGCATCGCCGGGGGCGGCAACTTCGGCGTTCAACTCCTGGGCTGCGTGGCCGTTGGCGTGTTCGTATTCTTGATCTCGTGGGTACTGTGGCGACTGCTGGCAGCGACCCTGAGCGTCCGCGTGTCCGACAAAGTCGAGCGATTGGGCCAGGATGTCGGGGAACTCGGAATGGAAGCGTATCCCGAATTTGTGCTCACGCCGGAAGAAGCAGATGAGGATTGATGACGACGAGTCGCGGAAATCCCAGGCTTCTTTCACGCAGCGCGCAGGGCCTTTACTGGATGGGCCGCTACCTGGAACGCGCGGAACACCTCTGCCGCCTGCTGCGATTTCAGGCCGAAGCACTGGTGGATCGGCCAATCCGGGAGATCTACTTCGGCTGGAGTCGAATCTACATGAGCCTGAACCGGCGGCCTCCCGGCGGCAGCATCACGATGGTGGGAAACGACGACTTCACGCTGGCGGATTCCTACACACTGGCCGACGATCTCACGTTCGAACGCACAAATCCCGACTCCGTCTGGAACTGTTTCTCGCTGGGCCGCGAAAACGCGCGGCAGATGCGTCACTGCATCAGCGGGGAAATGTGGACGTGCCTGAATCTCGCGTATCTGAGACTCAAGGAGCTGAGCATTGCGGATATCTGGAAGCCCTCTCCCGAAAGCTTTTATGCTGCAACGGCGGGCGACATCAACACGTTTGCCGGCGTGGCGGAAGCAACGATGTACCGCGACGAGGGATGGCATTTCCTGCGGCTGGG
Organism: Candidatus Latescibacterota bacterium; assembly: GCA_965203805.1. Lineage (GTDB taxonomy): Bacteria > Latescibacterota > UBA2968 > UBA2968 > JAAXHE01. The sequence goes on from OZ241917.1 coordinate 2,036,522, forward strand.
GAAACATATCGAGCGCGCCCAGTGTTCGGCTTCGTTGTTTCTTTCCCAACTCTCAGTGGACAAACTGATGGACGAGTCCTCCGACGCGGACTGGGCGAACCTCTTGCACGTCAGCCAGGCGTCTGATGCGTACAGCCGGAATTACAGTGTCGACGTCCAGCCGCGTCTGGTCCTCGACCTTCTCGTTACCGACCCTTTGCTGCACGGCTCTCTTTGCTACTCGCTCGACGCTGTGGCCGCGGAACTCGACGCCATCGGCCCGGGTTCCGACGAGCAGTCCAGTGCAGTCGCCCTTCGCATGGCCAGGCGTATGTGCGCGCTGATCCATAACGACTGGCCCGACCGGGAAGACAGGGAAGCCCTTCTCGGAAACATCATGGGTTACTGCCGGGAACTGCACGATCTTGTTACCGGCGCCTATATCGATTACGCCGTTGTCGATTGACTTCCGGGTGTGCAGATACCGTGTCCGGATCCGTCCAGTACGAAATCAGGCATGTCTCAAGCTACCTGTACGCATTCCCCGCGCGTGAGTGCGTCATGATGCTTTGCCTGAAACCGCTCGACATGGGGGGGCAGCACCTCGTCCGTTTTGAAATCGAAACGAAACCCCGGGGGTCCCTGAGCGCTGAAGAGGATCCCTTCGGCAACACGCGGCACGTTCTCAACGTCCACGCGGAACACGCAACGCTGGAAATTGCAGCTCGATCCACCGTAAGACCGGCACGCTCCAGACCGCTGCCGCCGGGACTGGGAGCCGATGCGTGGAAGGAGATCGACGCGTGGAGGGACTCGTTTCTTCATTGGGACTTTACGCAGCCAAGCGCGATGGCGACGCCGTCCCGCGCGCTCGCCGAATTCACAAATAAAAATGGCATCGCGCGCGGGAACGACCCGCTCGCGGACCTGACCCGGCTGTCCGAGACGTTGCACAACGCGTTTCAATATACACCGGGAAGCACCTCAGCCGCGTCATCAATTGACGAGATTCTAAGCACGGGTAAGGGAGTCTGCCAGGACTACGCCCACGTCATGATCGCGGTTGCACGCTCCTGGGGCGTTCCCGCCCGCTACGTCTCGGGCTATCTATACGTTTCCGGCTCTCCCGAAGGCCAGGCCTGGAGTAACGCCACGCACGCATGGGTGGAATGCCTGCTGCCGAAACTCGGCTGGGTGGGCTTCGATCCCACCAACAGGAGCGTCGTCGACGAACGACACGTCCGGATCGCGACGGGGCGCGATTATCAGGATGTCTCTCCCACCCGTGGCGTCCGGCAGGGCGGCGGCGACACGCGGCTGGAGGTCAACGTCCGGATGCGTCCTCAGACCAACCGTCAATTCCGGCCTTGACAGGCTTCTCTATCCACTTTATCTTTTAAAGTAGATCCGCGCGGGGTGCCGAACGGCTGAGATCATACCCTTGGAACCTGATCTGGATTATGCCAGCGTAGGGAAGCGGAACAAAGGTCTTTTAACAAATAAAAAAGGCCGTTCCTTCCAGGGGGACGGTCCTTTGTTTTTTCGCGCACGACCCGCGGTTCTTCGGCATGCTCAGCCTGTGGGGTATCCATCTAAGGAGATTGGGCGATGAACAGTACTTCGGACAACGGGAACGCATTCGTGAATTCCGAAAAAGTGTATATCAGGGGACGAGAAAACGTGCAGGTGCCCGCCCGCAAGATTCATCTCGACAATGGCGAACCGCCGGTGTACGTCTACGACACCAGCGGCCCACAGGGCCACGACGTGCGCGAAGGTCTCCCGCCTCTCCGTCGCCCCTGGATCGAGGCTCGAGGCGGAGTTGAGGAGATATCTCCTTCGCATCTCCCGGAAAATCCGGCGGCTCCGGAAATCCCGGTCGGATTGAAACGAGAAACCGTTCTGCGGGGCAGCGACAACGTCACGCAGATGCACTACGCGAGGCGCGGCATCGTCACCGAGGAAATGGAGTTCATCGCCATACGCGAAAACGTCGAACCGGAATTCGTGCGGTCTGAAGTCGCGCGCGGCAGAGCGATCATTCCGGCGAATATCAATCATCCTGAAATCGAACCGATGATCATCGGGCGCAACTTCCTGGTGAAGATCAACGCCAACATCGGCAATTCGGTCGTCACGTCGTCAATCGAAGAGGAAGTCGAGAAACTCCGCTGGGCCGTAAAGTGGGGCGCCGATACGACAATGGACCTTTCCACCGGCACGGACATCCACGAAACCCGGGAGTGGATTATCCGGAATTCCCCGGTGCCTATCGGCACGGTTCCCGTCTATCAGGCTCTCGAGAAGGTGGGCGGCGTTGCGGAAGACCTGAATTTCGACGTCTTCATGGAAACCCTTGTCGAACAGGCCGAACAGGGCGTGGACTACTTCACCATCCACGCCGGGGTCCTCCTCCGCTACGTCCCGCTCACCGCACGGAGGGTGACGGGCATCGTCTCGCGCGGCGGATCCATTATGGCGAAATGGTGCCTGGCCCACCACAAGGAGAATTTCCTCTATACCCACTTCCGCGATATCTGCGAACTCATGAAACGGTACGACATTTCCTTCTCATTGGGAGATGGTCTCCGGCCCGGCGCAATCGCGGACGCCAACGATGCGCCGCAGTTCGCCGAACTGGAAACCCAGGGGGAACTCACCAGGATCGCCTGGGAGTACGACGTCCAGGTCATGAACGAAGGCCCCGGGCACATCCCGATGCATCTCATCAAGGAGAACGTCGACAAGCAGATGGAACTGTGTCACGAGGCGCCGTTCTATACCCTTGGACCTCTCACGACCGACATCGCGCCCGGATACGACCACATTACCTCCGCCATCGGCGCGGCCATGATCGGCTGGTATGGTACAGCCATGCTCTGCTATGTCACACCCAAGGAACACCTCGGTCTTCCCAACCGGCAGGACGTGAAAGACGGCGTTATCGCGTACAAGATCGCGGCACACGCCGCCGACCTGGCCAAGGGTCACCCCGGCGCGCAGGCCTGGGACGACGCCATATCCAAGGCCCGCTTCGAATTCCGGTGGGAAGATCAGTTCAATCTCTCGCTGGATCCCGACACGGCACGCAAGTTTCACGACGAGACCCTGCCCGCTGCCGGCGCCAAAGTCGCCCACTTCTGCAGTATGTGCGGCCCCCAGTTCTGCAGCATGAAGATTACGCAGGACGTTCGAGACTACGCCGCACAAAAGGGCCTGGGTGTGGATGAAGCCCTGGACGCCGGAATGGAGGAAAAGGCGGATGAGTTCAGGCGGAAGGGTACCGAGATCTACCAGAAAGCCTGATACACGGTAACCGGGTTGTCATCGAGACGACAGGAGCGCGCAGCTTCCGATTTCACGAAATGCAGACGCAGTATCGGATTACATCCATTCAGGTTCTTCTCCCCGCCGGCATCGGATTTCGTCCGGAAGTCATCAACTTCGCGCTTCGTCCCCGGACACCCGTCGTTGCCTGGCTTCTCTGGCGTCGGCCGGTTCGATGTGTGGCGCATCCTCGCCGGCTTCGACCATGCGCCGGATCAAGCGCGTTCTCATGATCTGCGCCACCTCCTGATGGGATGTCATCCCGATCAGGTTGCACAACTCGTAGGGATCCGCCTCCAGATCGTACAGATATTGCTCCACGTACCGGTCCGACCCCGCGTGTTTCGCCCCGTGACACTCCCGCGCGTCCACACCGTATTTCCATCGACGGGTGCGTACGGCCCTTCCCACCTGGGCCTCGCTGATCTGGACAAACGTCTCCTCCGGCCACCCCTCGCTGTTCCCAACCGTCAGCGGCAGGATCGACCGGCCCTGCATCTCCGCAGGTACCGCGATTCCGGCCGCATCCAGCAGCGTGGGCGTCAGATCGACCGTACACACCAGATCACGCACCTGACCCCCGCCGTCAAATCCCGGACCCTGGAACGCGGTTGGCACACGAATCGAGCTCTCGTGGCAGGACCGCTTGTACTCGGCATTCCGGGTTTTGAAGTGGCAACCGTGGTCTGACGTAAACAACACGACCGTCCGTTCCGTCAGGCCCATACTCTTCAGCGCGTCCATCATCCTGCCAAGCGCCTCATCCAACCGCTTAACCATTCCGTAATAGCCGCCCAGATGGCGTTGGGCAGACCCGCCCATCGCCGCAAGATCCGGTGGGACCCACCCGCCGGTATACCGTTCACGGTACCCATCCGGCGGCGGATAGTCATCGATATGGTTCTGGTGATGAGGCTCGATATATGACACGAACAGAAAAAACGGGTGTTCCCGGTTCCCGTGAATGTACCGGATGGCCGCATCCGTTACGGCATCGACCCTGTATCCCGGCAATTCGACAGGTGCACCCTCGTTGTCGTACATCACCGTCCGATATGCCTCGGACGTTGACTCCAGCGTGTTCGATGCCAACCAGTACCCGTAGCCTCCGCGTCCCTCAGGCGGAACCGGTCCGGTCGATCCGCGTCCGTTCAGATGCCACTTGCCGATGTAGGCCGTTCGGTAGCCCGCGTCTCCGAAATGGTGCGCCAGGGTCCGGCTGTCCGGCGGCAGGGGAATGCCGTTTCGAAAGCAACCCGTCGTCGTGGCATACAACCCTGTCTGAAGGCAGGCCCGCGCGGGACCACAGACGGGCTGGCAGGTGAATGAGTTGAATGCATGGGTGCCCCGTTGCGCCATCCGGTCGAAATTGGGCGTCAGGTCCATAGGATTTCCATGAACGCCTGTTGTATCCCACCGCTGTTGGTCCGTAAAGAACACAACGACATTCGGCTTCATCGAGATGCTTTCAACCATGACGACCTCCATCTCTGTGATTTTTCGGTCCGCCGTGGGCATTATCCCGGTACTTTGCGCGCTGCAGACGTTTTTCAGCAAACCGACCGGCGCCGACGTTCTCGCACGCCCTTCACTCCGTCACAAATCCGTCCAATCGCTTCAATTCATCTCACAGGTACCGGTCGGATGCGCGGATTCGATCGCGCCCCTTTCGATCGCACTGCAAAAGGGCGTGACAGAATGCGTCGGCGGGGATATCTTATGGCGTCCGTGGATGCCGGTCCGACTCCCATCACACGTTGCACGGAGACGGTTCGATGAATAATCTGTCGACGCGCGAACTGCTCGTCAAGGCCGACCGGTATCTTGCAGGCGGCTGTCTGGGCAGCTTTCGGATGCCGGATGAAGTCGCAACCGTAATCCAGCGGGGAAACGGATGCCGGATCTACGACACCGAAGGCCGTGAATATATAGACTACATCCTCGGCTCCGGCCCGCTTATACTGGGTCACGCCCATCCCGCTGTGGTGGATGCCGTGCAGCGCCAGGTTGCGCTGGGGTCGACATTCTACGCGCTCAATGAACCCGCCATACGCCTCGCCGAACGCGTTGTCGAAGCCTCGCCCTGCGGGGAGTCGATCCGCTTCACCTCTTCGGGCACCGAAGGGACTTTTTCCGCCCTCCGAATGGCGCGGGCATACACCGGCCGGGAGAAAATCCTCAAATTCGAGGGCGGCTGGCACGGCGCGCACGACTATGCCCAGCAGAGTACGACACCAACGCAGCCCACGGACGGACCGCTGCCTGTCCCGGACTCCCAGGGCATTCCCAGGGCTGTCGGCCAATCGGTTCTTGTCGCCCCGTTCAATAATGCGCATGTCGCCGAGGAACTCATAGCGTCCTACGCGGAGGACCTGGCGGCCGTTATCGTCGAACCCTTTCAGCGCGCGCTCCGACCGGCGCCAGGCTTTCTGGAATCCATCCGGAGTGCCGCAAGCGCCTGCGGCGTCGTCCTCATTTTCGACGAAGTCGTCACCGGCTTTCGCATCGCCTGGGGCGGCGCACAGGAGCGCTACGGCGTCGTGCCCGACGTCGCCGTCTACGGAAAGACGATCAGCGGCGGGTACCCGATGGCCGCCGTCTGCGGGCGGGCGGATGTTCTGGCGTGCGCGGACCCCCGCCGGAAGGGGACCGCACCGTATACCTTTGTGAGCGGAACGACAAACGGGAATCCCGTCTCTGCCGCCGCCGGCCTGGCGACGTTGGACGTACTGGAAACCGAAGGCGTCTATAGAAGGCTCTACGATGTCCCTTCCCGGCTGCGGCGCGGCCTCGAAGCGCTCGGCGTAAAGATGGGTATACCGCTTCAGGTCCTTGGCGAAGGGCCGGTGCTGCAGCCCTATTTCTCGGATGCCGAAATCCGAAACTACGCAGACACGCTTCAGGCCGACACCGGCGCCGCCAGGCGGTTCGGCATTGAAATGATCAAACGGGGCATTTTTTTCAATCCTGGCGGTAAGATCTATTTTTCTCTGGCGCACACGGAGCAGGACGTCGACCGGACATTGAAGGTCGCTGAAGCAGCTCTCCAGCGGATTCGCGTAGATTCATGACTTGTGGAGGAATAACGCCACAATGCATTTGCCGGTGAATTGCTGAAGCCCTTTCGTGGGAACGCCCGTCTGAATTCAGAGACGAGACCAATATATGGACCTTTTCCTGAGCAAGTCCACCGTTGTCGGCGCCGGTCTCATGGGCGGTCAGATCGCCATGGTTCTGGCGCTCGGAAGCAGAGAAACATGGCTGATCAGCCGGCGGCGGGAAAGCCTGGTCAAGGCGCGCGAAAACCTGGAGCGGTACGCGCAGGATCTGGACAGGCACAACCGGCTTCGGGGTGAATCGCCCGACGACGTGTTGAAACGCATACACACGACCACAAACCTCGAGACCGCTGTTGGCGGGTCCATCTTTGTCGTGGAGTCCATCACGGAAGACCTGGCGTCCAAGCAGGCGCTCTTTCAGCGTCTGGACGCTCTCGCGGCTGCCGGCGCTCCTCTTGTCAGCAATACGTCCGGCCTGCCCATCACCAGCCTGGCGGAAAAAGCCCGGGACGGAGACCGCATAGCCGGCTCCCATTTCGTGCAACCGGCCCACATCGTACCCGTTGCCGAAATCGTCCGCGGGGAGAAGACTTCGAACGAAATCATGGAACGTATCGCAGGAATCTGGCAGCGGCTGGGCTACATGCCGCTTCGTGTGAACAAGGACGTACCAGGATTTCTCGTCAACCGGCTTCAGCATGCGCTTATCCGTGAGGCCGTCGACCTGCTGGCTTCCGGCGTCGCCTCCGCCGAGGACATCGACGCCGCCTTCCGATTGGGACTGGCGCCAAGATTCACCACCGCGGGCCCGCTGGAGCAGCGCGACATCAACGGATTGACTATGCACGTCCGCGTAGCTTCGCATCTCTGGCAGGCCCTGGGAGGGTGGGAGCAGCCCCTGGCCTACCTCCAGGCGCTGGTCGGGAAGGGAGCGACGGGGCTGGAATCCGGAAACGGCTACTACAACTGGTCTGGAAGAGACCCGCATACGGTCCGTGCCGTAAAGGACGAGCAACTCCTGCGCCGGACCGCCGAGGTGATGGCGGACTGGGAGGCGGAGCAGGCGGCGCGCGGAAAGGGACCCTAACCGGGGATTCACGTTAGATCAAAGGACGGTTTTCGTCGTTTCAGGAGGCACGATGGGCGCCAACAGATTTGAAATGTCGGTTGACGAACGGTACTTCTTCGACCTGAGCGGATACCTGGTTGTGCGTAGTGCGCTCACGTCAGACGAGGTCGCCGAATGCAATGCCGCCATCGATCACTTCTCGGAACTCGTCTCCACCCGTTCGGTCGACACCGGCAGTCTCGCCGGCGGGTCATCCGTCCTGAAGGGCACACAGGGTCGAAAGGAGCTCACCGGGATGCTGGGCTGGCCCCCGCCTTACAGGGAGCCGTTCCGCCGGCTGCTCATCCATCCCGTTGTCGTTTGTCGTTTAAATGAAATGTCGGGCAAGGGTTTCCGACTGGACCACGGCCCCCTGCTCATCGGCGCGGAAGCGGGCGCGGAGGGGCACCAGTTGCACGGCGCCGGGGAACCCTTCAGCCAGTCCGTGTGGTACCACCAGCAGAACGGCAGGATGTACTGCCGGGGCGTCACCGTAGCCTGGCAACTGGCGGACGTCAACAAGGGTGACGGTGGGTTCTGCATCGTACCCGGCAGCCACAAGACGCGCGAACCCTCCCCGCCGGGAATACGCTCCGTCGAAGACCATATGGACCTGGTTGAACAGCCGGTGATGACCGCGGGCGACGTCCTGTTTTTTGCCGAGACCGCGACGCATGGCACCCTTCCCTGGAGAGGCGGACACGAACGTCGTTCGGTTCTCTACAAATACGCTTCACGAGCCGCCGCCCGTGCGACCGGGCGTCACTTTACGCCTGAAACCCGCTGGGGCGACTGGGTCCGGGACCTCAACACCGAACAGAGGGCCGTTCTGTACGGACCCGGCGTCCACACAGGCCCGGACTTTCCGAGGCTGGATTCCGACGGCGAGACGACCCGGGTCGTCTGAGAAAACGTGACAAACGGCGCGACACGGCAAGAAGCTGGAGCAAGCCATGAATGCGAAGGAACGCTATCTGTGGGATCTCACGGGCTACCTGATTGCACGCCAGGTACTGTCGTCCAGGGAGCTCGCAGCCGCGAACGAAGCCATCAACCGGTACCAGGAACGGATGCAGGTGGGCGATGACAATCTGGGCGCGCGTGACTCGCACTCCCTCCGGGGAACCGGCCGACCTACCATGCACGGCCTGCTGCAGTTGGAACGCCCATATTGCGAACCGTTTCGACAGATGCTTGTGCACCCCGCCGTCGTGCAACGCCTGAACGTCATGTGCGGGACGGGCTTTCGCCTGGATCACGGCCCTTTGCTCATATCCGGCGTCAAAGGCACCGAAGGCCTGACCATGCACGGCGCCGGCGAACCGCACAGGCCACACGTGGCTTACCATCACCAGAATGGCGAGACCTACTGCGGCGGCGTCACGGTGAGCTGGCAACTCGCCGACGTGAACCAGGGGGACGGAGGCTTCACCTGCGTACCCGGCAGCCACAAATCCGGATTTCCCATGCCGCCGGGCGTACGCACGTGCGACGACGACATGGGTACCGTGGTGCAGCCAACCATGCGGGCCGGCGACGTCCTGTTCTTCATGGACGGCGCACAGACCCATGGCACACGCCCCTGGCAGAGCGAACGGCCCCGCCGTTCGGTACTATACAAATACGCTTCCAGATCTTCCATACGGGGCGGTCCCGCCAGGGATCTGGCACCCCCTGAGATTTACTGGGGCGAAGATCTCGTGGAGGGCATGACCCCTGAGCAGCGCGCGGTTATGTACGGTCCCTGTTCCAACCACGGGGGCGAGATTCCGTTCCTCGCCGTGGACGCCGACGGGAAGGTCCGGATCGAGCGTTGAACAAGGGTCTTATGGACGTTCCCGAAGCGGAAACGGTGGCACGCCTGATTCGAAATGCGTATCCGTCCTTCGCCCTGCTTGCCGGCATGCAGCTTGGCGTTTTCAATACCCTGGCCGACGGACCGATGGATGCGCAGCAAATCGCGGAAAGAATCAAGGGTTCGTCCGAGCGCCTCTCTCCGCTGCTTTATGCACTGGTAGCCACGGGCCTGCTGCGGGTTGAAGACGGTCGGTTTGTCAACGGCAGCGAGGCGCAGCGTTTCCTGGTAGAGACCAGCCCCGATTACGTCGGCAACCTCCACCACCTGCTGTCCGATCTCTGGTCGGCAACCCTCAAGACCGCGGACTCGATTCGGCGCGACCAACCCCAGGCCGAACTCAGCTTTGCCGACATGCCCATCGCTCAGCTATATGCCTTTCTTCTGGGACTTCACCACGAAGCGCTGGCGACCGGAAGGGACCTGGCGGCGCGTTTCGATTTTTCCGCCTTCCGGCGACTTCTTGATGTTGGAGGGGGTTCGGGCGGCCTGGCCATCGCCGCGGCAGAAGCCTGCCCCAACCTGACCGCGACCGTCCTGGATCTGCCCGAGGTCGTCCCCCTTACGAGGCGCTTCATTCGTCAGGCGAACGCGACCGAACGGGTCCGCACCCTCGCCCTGGATGTCACCCGAGAACCCGTCCCGGAGGAATTCGACGCGGCGGTTGCGAAAGCGTTTGTCCAGACCCTTGCTCCGGACCAGGCAGGTCCGGCCCTGTCGCACATCGGCGCCGCACTCCGGCCCGGGGGTACCATCTACATCCTGGGCAACGGTATCCTGGACGACAGCCGATGTACGCCGGAAGAAGCGGCCATTTTCAACATTGTCTTCCTCAACATCTATCCCGGCGGGCGCGCGTACACGGAAACCGAGTACAGAACCTGGCTGGAGTGCGCCGGATTCGGAAACGTCCGGCGGGTCAGGCAACCGAACGGATCGAGTATCCTCACGGCGACAAAGTCATGAACCGGCTGCCGCATCGGGCAGTGGCGCGGAATGCGGATTCCCGTCAGCATCGAGTTGACAAACAGGATTTCCCTGTTTACCTGCAATACATCTTTACATAGGGGCGTCTCGGTAGATGTCATCCATCTGAAACGGTGCCGCGCCATATGCGGCGGCGGCGGCCGGTTGCCCGGATTGACGACAGCCCTCAGGAATATTCATGGATACCGACCTGGCAACGTATCTGTTTGACCTTCGAGGTTATCTGCATCTTGAGAACGCGCTCTCCGGCGATGAAGTCGTGGAAATCAACGCCTGCCTGGACGAGATTCCGCCGCTCAGGCCGGGGGAGTGGTTCGGCAACGTCCACGCCCACACCTACGGAGACGACACGTCCGGCCTGAATCTGCAACAAATCTATGAAGCCGGGGAGCCCTTTGAGAACCTGATCGACCATCCTGCGTGGTTCGAACTGGTCAAGCGCTTCGTGGGAGGCGAGGGCAGCTTCGACCACCACCACGGCCCCCTGTTCATCGACGAGAATTTCGCGAATTTTCGCGAACCCGGCGAAGCCATCGGGCTGCACTCCGGCGGGTACCCGCCCATATTGCGCAATCAGTTTCGCTACCACGGCGGACGCTTCATGTGCGGGCAGATCAACATCCTGGTCGCGCTTACCGACGTCGGGCCCGGCGACGGCGGCACCATGGTCATCCCGGGGAGCCACAAGTCCAACTTCAAACACCCCCACTTCGACAGACACAGGATGTCCAGAAACGCCACGGTCGAAGGCATCAAGGGCGCCGTCGAAATTCAGATGAATGCAGGGGACGCGCTGTTGTTTGTGGACGGCATCTCGCATGGTTCCGCCCGGCGTTCCAACCCGGGTACGCGGCGCGTGGTCGTCTACCGTTACGGACCTTCATGGGGAAACTTCCGACACGGCTATCAACCGTCCCCGGAACTCCTGCGGAGGCTCACGCCGGAGCGGCGGCGAATCGTGCAGCCGCAGCGCCTCATCCCTCGAGGATCGCCGGAAAAAGCCGATTCAACGTCAGGGTCAGAGTAGGATCGACGCACTCACTTTAATCCCATACAAAGACCGAGGAGGCTCACATGGCTAACTCTCAGGACATGCTGGAAGCATTGAAGAACTTCGACACCCCGTCAATCACGAACGTCGTGGCCACGTATCCCGGAAACCCGCTCTGCCTGAGCCTCTACAATCCCTGGACGGAAAACTGGTACACGGACCAATCGATCAAATGCATGTACCCCGAGTTGGGCCGCACGGTCGGTTACGCGGTGACGTGCGTCTTCGGACTGCCCGACCCCGACTACACCTCTCTGTCGTTTCTGGACGTGATCGACGCGCTGGACGCGTCTCCCAAACCCACCGTGCTCGTCTTCCAGCAGAAATTCCCGCCTGAACTCGCTGCCAAGGTCGGACTGGCCGGAGGCAACATGACCTCGGCCATGAAAGCGGTCGGATGCGTGGGCGCCATCTCCAACGGGCCCTCCCGCGACATCGACGAGATTCGTCCCATGCGATTTCAATATATGCTGAGCGGCGTCACCGCCGGGCACGGCGGCATGGATGTGCACGCCGTCAATGTGCCGGTCTCGGTAGGCGGAATGGACGTGGCTCCCGGCGAGATCATCCATATGGACGAGAACGGCGCGTGCAAATTTCCCGCCGACAAACTGGAAGCCGTTCTCAATAACGTCCGTGCGCTGCAGAAGGAAGAGGAGGAACGAATGGGCGCCCTGCTGAACGCCTCGTCAGCCGATGAAGTCCGGGCGATCCTGGGCGGACATACTTACGCCGGCGAGGACGAAAAAGACTGACACCGGGAATGCAGTCTGCCCCGGACAAATCAGACCTGCCTCGAGAACCTGTCCCGATTGGGGATCGGGAATTGCTCGCGCGGTTGGGGGATGGACGAAACGTGGACGTACATTCCACGTACTTTCGAAATTTCCGAGGCTACGCCACGATCCTGACGCGATCGCCGACAGCCGTTGAATACACTTCGAATGACTCGCCGATAACCTTCGAAAAATCAAATACTTCCTTCACGATGAAGGTCGTTCGTCCTCGCATCTTGCGAACGGTGAACACGCGATCTCCGATCCGTAGCCGGCATCCGGGATACGCACCGCCTTTCGGATGATCCACGGTGCTTTCGAATCTGGATCGCTTCCCGGATGCCACGTTGCCCCTGCCCCTCACGAACCTGGGCATGTCTGCCAGGAAGACACGGCTGCCGCCGCTCTCGCGCTCGATTCGCTCCACCCGATACACCGTTTCCAGCCCCGACGGATGCCGGACGTAGACCACCATTCCGTTAAGCGACCCATCCTCAGGCAATTGACTATCCAGCACCATTTCACTGCGCCCCGGTGTGCCGGAAATGTCTCCCGCCAGTTCCGTGACGACCCCTTTGTAGTCGGAAATCCTCTGAACTTCCGATTCGCCGACCCTTAACCGCGACCCTTCAATCACATCGAGATCGACGTCTGCAGAGGCTTCGCTCACCACGCCCGCCCGTCCCCTGAGTTCAAATTGCCTGCCATCCGGCAGGGTCGTAACCAACCCCACGCCCATGGGATCGATCGCAAGGGTCCGGACCCCGCCGCGTTCCTCCACCTGTATCACAATGCCGGACCCGTCTCGCGCCACCACTCTCGCACCTCGTACGAAGCCCTCGCCGTTATGGGCTTCGATAACCGTAACGAACGCGCTCGTTTCGTTTCGTTGCCGCAGGCAGACTGTACGCAGCCAGAAATCGTCCAATTTGCCGTCGTCCTCCCGCGTCCGGCGGATGGAGGGTGCTGCGCTTGCCAGCAATCGGCCCGCCTGCACGCCCAGAAACCTGACGTCCACCTGCGTGCCCTCGCCGTCGAAACGCACCTTGAAATCTTGGGACACATCTGCCGCGTGGGTGCGTTTCAGATATCCGTAGAGGGCGCCGTCCGTCCCGTCTCCGCGCAGAATCATCTCCGCTTCGGCGGCTCGCAGTCCCACTTCCGTGGAAATCGTCTGGTCGAAGTCGGCCGATCCGTGCAGCAGATAGTCGTGCACGTCACCGCCCTTCACCTCGAACAGGTCCACGACGTACCCGCTATTGGGCCCCGTTGGGACGAGCATCATCGATCGACGATACACGGCCGTATTCTCAAAGGCTCCCGCTGCTTCCGCGCAAACGAATCCAACGCGCGTACGGGAAGCCGGGCGATAGCAAAGCAGCCGCCCGCTTTCTCTGGTCTGCTCCTGTCCGTCGACGACCACGGTATTGTGGCTGCCAACCGTCGTCGCCCACTCCCGGTAACGGGTATGCGTGTATCCGATGTCCGACAGCAGTTCCTGTCCGAACACATCCATGCCCATCGCGAGGGTATCGTAATGGTGATGCCCGCCCCATGGACCATAACCCAGCGTCGCGCGTACGGCTTCCTTCGATCGTCCCACGCCCAGGATGACGTCGCCGGCCGCCGGCAACAGATAATTCGAGGGCGCGAGCGCGAGCAGGTCCTCGTCCGTGACACGCCCGTCGGCTTCCGACATCCGTCGAAAGAGCGCATACTCGACGTCGGCGACTGGAATGCGGGAGCTGCCTCTGATTTCATCCGCTGCTTCCACGAATTTGCCCATAGACGCAATCTGACTGGAAACACGTGCAAAACCGGTACTCAGCGCCCACGAATCGTTGGCCATGAACGTGCGTCCGTCCGGCATGAACAACCCCAGCGGCGCCGTATAGACTCGCTCCAGAAACGGCATCTCTCCGAAAACGTCGATTCCGCCGGGCCCACTGATGACATCAGGCACACGAAGGATCCCGTTTGTAATCATATTGAAGTAGTTGAGCGTATTCTCGTGCCAGTACCCGTCGTAATTGTAGCAGTTATCGATTAATGTCCGATACAACCCGTACCCACCGGCCACGAAGTCCGGTTCGCCGAGGACCCTCCCCACGAGGGCCAGCCCGTTGATCCTGCCGCCGTCGTAATTGGTCGAACCATGGGGAATTTCCAGTGTGTGCCGGATGGCCTCGTACAGAAGGTCTTGCTCGATGGCCTTGCGCACATCCCTGCCCTCGACTTCGGACAGCCTCTCGATGGCGCCGCTGTCGGAAATCAGGTCGTAAACCTGAGCCAGCCGGAACGCGTTGTACGCGTCCGAAAAGGGACTGGCATGAAAATTCCCCATTCTGGCGGAAACGAACGGAAAGGGCGGATCCTTGTAGAAGTGGTTCTCGTAGAATCCCTTCCGGTCGGCGTGCAGATAGGACACGCCCAGTCCGTGCACGGGATAGTTCTTGTAGACTTCCGAAAGCCGATCCAGGATCACCGCCGCTTTCTGCGCATACGCAATTTCGCCGGTAAGCACGTAGGCTATTGACAGGGGATCCGCCATTCGGACCACCTGGTATTGCGTGTAGTTCAGCAGCATATTTTCGAAAAAATACCGCATTCCCTCGTCATCTTCCCAATACCGGTATCGCACCGTCCCGCCGGCAGGACCTACGACCTCGATCTCTCCCACGGGCTGATGTTCCGGGCCCGGGAACACGCTCCCGCATATCTTGCACCGAACGCGTTCCGGAGCCTCCGGCGACCACTCCCAGAAATGGATCCGCCAGCTTCTCTTTCTCCGGTCCACGGGACAACGCGGGAGAGGAAAGTTAACCTGGTCGGAAATACCGGCACGAATCTGCGCGTCCGGCATTTCGAGAATCTCGCGGTTGGCAATCCACCTCAATTGCCCGTCTCTGAACCGTCTGGCCCATTCGTGGGATTCCGCTCGCCGGCGCGCCCGCTCGATCTGATCCGGAGTATAGAAGAGCGGGTGTTTCACCCCACGCGGAAACGGCCGTTCGCCTTCCCAGTACCGTTTTTCCCTTGAACAGTCGATTCGTTCGATTCCCATATCATTCCTCCACAACGCCCGATCGCATCCCGCCGCAAGAACCACGGTGCCCAGACCGGCGTCCCGCAGAAACTCCCGTCTCGTGAGTAAATGCTCTGACATCTGGCGCACCCGTAAACGCACGGCCCTGCAGGCGCCGTAACGGTCATCATCTAACATACGAACTCCATCGGGCGTTCGACGATGGGCGACGTCCCGAAATAAGACGCCGAAAGCAATTCCCGTGTTTCGGACACCCCCGTGTGGGATCGTGTGTTCCACGGAATACCGCCCGGCTGCGGAAATATACGCCGGCCACTTATCGAAGTCCAGACACACCGTGAAGCCGATTTGAGTTCGTGCCGTCCATCGCTATCCGAAAAAAACGAACGCAACCCTTGACATTTCCTAATCAATTCGTCATATTACTAATAATATAGTAATGTGCAACAAGAAAAATCGCCGGCAACGCCTGGACATCCACCGGCCGCGCGCTGTTCACCGAACACGCAAGCGAATCCGCCAGATTGCTTGAAATCCGGAAATCAGGCAGAGACGAAAGGAGACTGACATGGCGAAGAAAAGACGATTGGCCGAAGCGGAATGGGAGGTGATGGACGGCGTCTGGCAATTCGGTCGCCGGGTTACCGTTCGCGAGGTTGTGGATCACCTCTATCCCAACGGCGAGAAGGCCTATACGACGGTTCAGACGATCATGAATATTCTGACTGCAAAGGGCGTACTTGACCGGGAAAAGATCGGTCCCGTCAATGTGTACAGATCCGCGCTTTCGCGGCAGGATGTCGCACAGGCCGAAACGCGCACCCTGGTATCGCGCATGTTCGAGGGTTCCTTCGGCGCCCTGGCGACCTATCTCGTGGATTCGGGCGAACTCTCGAAGAAGGAGCTCGATGAATTGCGGGCACTGATCGAGGAAAGAGAAAAGGCGAAGGAAGGAGGCCCGACGTGAACACGTTAATACATCTGGCGGAAACGTGGTGGCCGCTCTATGCCGTGCACATGGTCGAAATCTCGTTCTTCATTGTTCTTGTGTGGTCCGTGGACCGGTGGTTCGCGCTGGATTCACGGTTGAGATACGCGCTCTATCTGCTGGCCCTTGCGAAGGTGTTTGTACCGCCGGTACTGGCCATCCCGATACCCGCGTTTCTGGTTTCTCCAGCAGGTGTCGCAGTGAACGCAACCGCTTATTTCGGAGCGGTATCTGAAGCCGTCGCTGTCGCTCCCGAACCTGCGGCCACGCTTCCGCCGGCGTTCTATTTGTTCTGTCTGTGGATTCTCTCGGTCCTTGTCTGGACGGGCGCGGCGCTGTGGAAAAACGCGGCCTTTCGCCGTGCGCTGAAGCCGGCAAGCCCGGTGGACCTGGCAAGCGAGATCGCGTCACTGAACGCACCGGAGACCTTGAAAGTGTATTCCAAGCCAACCCTGCCCTCTCCCATTCTGGTGGGCCTGCGGAGGCCGCGGTTGTTCCTGCCCTCGAAGTGGTCTTCGTGGTCGTCTGAAGAACTGCGAGGCGTCTTGAAGCACGAACTGGCGCACCATGAACGGCGTGACATCTACGTGCTGATTCTGCAGGCCCTGGCAACGGCGCTGTTTGGCGCAAATCCGTTAATCTGGCTGTTGAACCGAAGGTTGTCATACCTGCGCGAATTGCGCTGTGACGAAGCGGTGCTGCGCGAGACGAATCTGACACCTGCCGATTACGGGCGCCTGCTGCTGGGCTTTGTCGACACGCGGTCCTCCCCGGGACCGCTGACCGTATTCTTCACCGAGCGAGGCGCGACGCTGAAGAAACGCCTGGAGCACATCCTCAACTACAAGGCGGGCAATATGAATCGGTCAAAGTGGCAGTTTGTAACGCTAATACTCGTCGGCCTGATGATAGTGCCGCTCTCGATCCGTGAAGCATATACACAGAATGACGTCTCAAAGTCGGCCACAAACGTCGAGATGGCCGTCCCCGAGAAAGTACAGCGGACTGCGCCACCCGTTACGGGCAATTCGGACACTGTTACGGTTGGAGTCCCAACCGACGACGAGGCTGAAGTGGAAAAGAAGCCCGTTACGATTTCGCAGCTCAAGAGTTCAGTTGCTGTTAATGATGCCTTTATGCAATTCGTGAATTCTCGTACCGCACCTGATACAGGGTTCACCGCCACGGTAACCTTGAACGTAAGGGCCGACGTACACGGCTCAGTGGAAGACGTGAAGCTTGTGAACGTCGAAGGGCCGGCAGGATTCGAAAACGCGGTAAGAGACGCCGTTTCGCGAATGAAATTTGAGCCAGCGAAGCACGATAGTGTAAATGCGCCGGTATGGTTTACCCAGCAAATGTCGTATCACTGGCATGGCACATCAAAGCGCTCAAATCCGGCAAATCTCCTCGCTGCCCCGGACACTGGCCTGGTCGACGTCATTGAAATTGACCAGGTCGAAACGAAACCCCATCCGATACACATTGTCGGCCCGGAATTTCCCGAAGAGGCATTCAAGATCAAAACAGAGGGAATGGTTACGCTGAGACTTATCGTGAATGTCGACAGTTCGGTTAGCGACGTGACGGTTTTGAGCGGGCCCGAAATATTCCATAGAGCCGCAGTAGATGCGGTGTTGCAGTGGCGGTTCAGACCGGCGAAGATTGGTGGTCGAGCAGTGCCCGTATCGTTGGTTATGCCGATTGGATTTTCCCACAACGCTGAGAATGAGCATGAAATCTTGCCCGCAAAGAGAACCGGCCAAGCTCCCACTGAAAATCCCGATCGAGTTACCGCACCAAAACCTGGTCAGGGAGATAATGGCGATCAAAAAACTCTCGAATTCTGGTCGGTAGACGAGAAACCAGTCGTCTCGCATGCCGTTGAGCCCATTTATCCCGATGCGGCAAGAAAAGCACGTCTGACGGGAAACGTGTTCTTGAAATTCAAGGTGAACGTGGATGGATCAGTAAGCGATGTAAACGTAATCAAAGGCAACGTGGTCTTTAAAAAATCGGCGATCGACGCCGCGTCGCAATATCGGTTCATTCCCGCGAAACACGACGGTAAGCCCGTCGCGGTGTGGATGACGCACCGAATCAAGTTTAATCTGCCCAAGCAAGAGGCCGGGCGACCCGAAGACCAAACCGACGTTCAAGCTGAGACGACTTTCGAGATTTGGGACGTGGACATTAAGCCAGTCGTTACGCATTCCGCTCAACCAATCTATCCAGAATTGGCACGTTTAACCGGGGGAAGGACGGGGTCTGTACACGTCAAGTTCATAGTCAACGAAAATGGATCGGTAAGCGACGTACGTCCGCTAAAAGGTCAATCGATATTTATTAAACCTGCGATTGATGCGATATCACAATACAGGTTTAAGCCTGCCGAGTACGAAAACGAGCCCGTCGCAGTGTGGATGACCCACCGGATCAACTTTCAACCACCCGAACCAAAGGCCACAATTGACGGCGAAAACGTCTTTGACTTACGAACCGTAGACAAAACACCGGTTGTCGTGCATGCCGTACAGCCGATTTATCCCGACGTGTCGAAAGAAGCAGGCCTGGTGGGACAGGTTGCTTTGAAATTCAAGGTCGGCGTGGATGGCACCGTGAGCAACGTCGACGCATTCGTCCTCAAAGGCGGTGAGGATTTTCGCAAGCCCGCGATTGAAGCAATAACACGATTTCTCTACAAGCCTGCCGAACACGAGGGAAAGCCTGTTGCGGTGTGGATGACACACCATTTTACGTTCACGCCCCCAGAACCTGGAGACGGCACAGATCACCGTACGGGCGATATCGGTAGGGATAAAGTCTTCGAGATTTCAGAGGTGGACATAGCGCCCGTCCCTCCGAGCCTGCTTGAAGTTCGCCCAAATTATCCGGAGGTGGCGCAAAAAGCGGGCTTAACTGGAAGAGTTGTGTTGAAGTTCAAGGTCGATGAGGATGGGTCAGTGAGCGATGTACACGTCCTGAAAGGCGACGAGATATTTCGCGAGCCTGCAATTGAATCAGTTACCCGACTTCGTTACAAACCAGCTATACGCGCCGGTAAAGCCGTGCCCGTGTGGTTAACAATGTCCGTAACGTTCGCGCTCCCTGACCATCAGGACGACACAGTTCCCGACACGAGCAATCCTGGCACCGGGAATTAACGTGCTTCGGCCTGTTTTTATTTCGGAAGCTCACGCTGATTCTCGGGGAAGTTCCTGAAATCCAAAAAAACTCGCAGCCTCGGCGTCTTCGTGCCAGCCTGTAAATCAAACAACATTGTCAATTGGTGCTCGCTGTCACCTTATATTGTCAGCCGCGATACATGAACGGTGCCTCGAATGTGTCTGGAATCGGTCAAACAACGCCAAGGACAAGGCCACCGATGAATGGCGGACCGACAATGCATCCGGTTATAATGGCAGGGTTGTACTGTATGATCGTCACACTTTCCGGGTGTAATACCGATGTCTCGAGCGACATCCGGAAACTTGGCCATAAACGCGTTGGGGTTCGACTTCACGCAATCGAGTCGCTTTCTCGGAACAGAGACAAACGTTCGATTGAGGCGTTGAATCGATCGCTCAATGACTCGGACACCTGGGTCCGCCTGAAGGCCATCGAAGTCCTGGGAATAATACGAGACTCCAGTTCCGTGGCACCGCTGCTCACCAGGATTGACGATCGTGAGCAGATTATTCGACTGGCGGCAATAGAAACACTTGGCCAAATCGAAGACTCGCGGGCTATCGAATCATTGACAGATTTACTCACGAGACCGAATCCAAACGTGCGCGTGACCGCTATCACTGCGTTGGGAAAAATCGGAAGTGCCTGTTGTATCGAGAAGATTTCGGAATGCCTGAATAACGATGACAGATACATCCAATCGGCCGCCATACTCGCTCTGAAAGAAATCGGCCACCCGAGCGCGATCAATCCGCTGACAGCGGCTTTTGTTAATGAAGTCGAAGACGATATGTTGAGTTCTTTAATCGTCTATGCTTTGGAGAATCTGGACCCGAATTGGGAAAAGAGTAAACAAACGGAACAAGCGCTATCGCATCTGATCTCCGAATTCAAAGACGAGAAACTCACCGAGACAAAACGCCGAAGCATTGCCACGACGTTTGAAAAAATCAATCGTCATTGGAAGAGTGAAGATTGGGCAGAATCACTGAAAGAAGAGTTTCTTGAAAACTTGAACGATAAGAACCCGCTTGTCAGAGAAGCCGCAGCCGAAGGTCTGGGTGAACTGAGTGATGGGAGTATGTTTGGTCCGCTATCCAGGGCGTTAACCGATGAACCAGAATGGAGTGTCCGGTGCGATATATTATACGCCTTGGGCGAAGTCAAGGACAAACGGGCGGTGGGAACGCTGTGCCATTCGCTCAAAGACTCCATTCCGTCAGTCAAGTTTTCGGCTGCGGCCGCATTGGGTAAGATTGGAGATACGACCGCAGTCAACGCACTCATTGCGGTTCTGGATGACGCCACAGCGCCCGATGCTGGCCCATTTGCGGAAATCGTCGTTGAGAATCCACGGGATGTCCGCATCGCGGTCGCACAGGCATTGGGAGAACTTGAGGACGCCAGGTCCACAAATGCCCTCGTAGATCTCATGAGCAGTAGAAGCGATCTTGTTCGACGCGCCGCGACCGCCGCGCTCGGTAAAATCGGTGATCGAGGTTCCATGGAGCCATTGATTACCGCCTTGAACGACCCTTCTATTGATGTTCGACGGGAAGCGGCAATGGCACTGGGAAGAATCGGCGATAAACGTGCGTTTCAGGCTATATTGGATGCCGTAATGTTCAAACGGCTGAGAGTAACGGACGTATCTTCTTCATTGGATATGCTTGATCCATACTGGAGAGAGACTGAATTGGCAAAGCGTCTGGTCGAAGCAATCCTACGAGAAATCCGGGACCGGGATCTTGAGACTCGTATCCGGGCCGCAGAAGACCTGGCTGAAATTGCGAATGATCGATCCGCCGAGACATTGATCAATGAGTTGAGAAAGCGAAATCTGCCCATCGTTGCTGGCGCCCATCGGTTCTTTCTCGGACAAGAAACAAAGGGCTATGAATCCGTTCTTATCGATGCTCTCTCGTTTTATGGCAATACGAGTATGGCTGCAGCCTTCCTGAAGTCGCGTAACGCGCGTCTCGTAACGGCAGCCAGAAATTGGGCACGGAGCAGAAACCTTACGATATTTTCCTGGCCCATCAAAAAAGATTCGATCCAATGACGGCGGTACTTTTATGGACGATCGCACCTGACCTTCGAGTTCGGATAGACAACACAGCTATTTCGCCAATGAAAAACAGCGACGCATGTTCACCAAACCACAGGCCGCCAAAGGTGGAACCGTTTCCTTTCGGCCGAGCGAACCGTCGTGATCTTCAGGATTTCTTTTCTTGTTGTACGATTGAAATTTGCCTATTTTTGAGTAATGATGGATATTCTATAAGGAAAAGCGAAACCGAGTTGGTTTTGCTAATTGGCGTATTGGCTGTTGGCCGCCCGAAGCAGCCAACCACCAGCATCCGCCAAGCGCCTGCCAGTGGCAATTCGTCGTAAACTATGCCACAAATGGCTTGGCCGACCTTGACATAATGGACAACAAAGCAACATGTGAGCAATTACCATTCGCAAAGCCTTCAATCCTTCCCAATGTGAGTGGAACGTGAGCGACAAGGGCCTACAAGCGAGTTCATTCGAAAATCGCCAGCTTGCGCTTTTCGGTCGTTCCGTACAACCGTGGCTAGGCGTCGTGAACGCAACGGAAGAACCCCACGTTCGAGTTGACACGCTGAACAGAGCGCCATTCGAGGCTATTACTCGCCCAATGGTGATTTGCGGCGATGCCACCCAAGCTCTGAAGCTTCTTCCTGAAAAGTCCATTCAAACGGTCGTCACGTCACCGCCCTATTGGTCACTGCGCGATTACGGTGTTGAGGAACAGATTGGGCGCGACGAAAGCCTACGAGGCTATGTCAAGAGCATCGTTTGCACCTTCGAGCAGATAAGGCGCGCCTTGCGCGACGATGGCACTGTTTGGCTGAACGTTGGTGATTCCTATACATCCGGCAACCGAAGATATCGGGCGCCAGACCGGAAAAACCGTGCACGCGCCATGGCAGTGCGACCGCCGACGCCAGAAGGACTTAAGCCAAAGGACTTGATAGGTGTACCCTGGAGATTGGCGTTCGCTCTACAAGAAGCGGGTTGGTGGATTCGGAGTGAAATCATTTGGCACAAACCGAATGCCCATCCTGAGTCCGTTCGAGACCGGCCAACCAAAGCTCACGAGACTGTTTTCCTCTTGTCAAAAGACAAGCAATATTACTACGACCACGAAATCGTCAAGGGGCCGCGTGACCGTCGACTGCGAACGGTTTGGGAGATTCCCACTGAACCGGTGAAGCGCGTAAACGGGAAAGCAGATGACCATCCCGCGATGATGCCTCTCTCGCTCGCTCGCTGCTGTGTAGCCATTACCAGCCGCGATGACAGTATCGTACTCGACCCCTACGCGGGTTCGGGAACAACGCTTCTAGCGGCACGTGAACTCGGACGAAGGTGGGTTGGGATTGAAATCAAACCCGCTTTCGTGGATCTGATTGAACGGCGGTTGTGCGTGTCATGACGCTTGATGAACTCAAGGCGACTCTCGATGCATTCTCACCGGTCAAGATCGAATTCGTTGCAAGGGTTATGGAATCTTTGGCGAATCCTCCGCTTGCCAACATTCGATCTAAAGGAACATGGCTGACGGGCGAACCGGACTGGATTGAATACTTCGGGCTTGCTTTATCGGTTCACCATGGCGCAACGACTGAGCCGTTGGGACTATCGTCGTTTGAGACAGTGTTCAGAAACGCCTGTGAACACCTCCGCTGGTCAATTGATCCTCCGGGCTCCCGAACTCAGCGATTCGTCGATATGGTCGTACGTCCTGAGTCAGGCAACCGTCGGCGATTGTCTCTAAAATCCACTGCCGCCAAGAGCTTATCCAATACAGCATTGCATATTTCCAAACTGACGGAGGCCGCGTGGATTCAGGACGCACGCACCGCCAGAGATCGACGAGACCGTACACTTGAATTGTTCAGGCAGTATCAAAGGGCCGTTACTCAGATCGTCATGCTCCGAGCGTTTCGGGAAGACACTGGAAAGATCCCGCACAGATATCAGCTTGTTGAGGTCCCGATCAGCATCTTCGACTCCATTCAGCAGGTGCCTCTAAAGGTCTTCGAACGGGATGCGCCAGTGATCGAATGTACCGTTGGAGATCGCGTAGCGGCAGTGGTGGCGATCGACCGATCCGATGCGAAGATAACGGTCAGGCGAGTTCAGCTTTCAGCCTGCACTGTTCATGCGGAATGGGATAAGGCGTAGACGCGGATGCAGGATCAGCACTGAACGAGCGACAACAATCCGGATTATCAGCAGCAGGGCGGCAACCCGAAGGGAGCGACGCATTTATGAAGGACGAGAGCGATAAGAAAATGCGATCGGAATATGATTTCTCCGATGGGGTGCGGGGCAGGCATTTTAAGGCTTACCGGGCCGGACACGATGAAGAGGCTGCGGACAGAACACTGGAACACAGCCGGATGAAGATCCATATCCCTACGAAGAAAACGACTCCACATCCATCGTTGACAGCATCAGGTTGAGGTAGACGTCTGCGCCGGCATTCAACTGGCTGAGATCGATCCACTCGTCTGCCGTGTGTCCCTGCGCAATGTCACCGGGCCCGAGTACAACCGCCGGGATGCCGGCACGGCTGAAGCTGCTGGCATCCGTACCATAGCCGACGCCGGTCAGGCCGTCCGGAAGTCCCATCGATCCAAGCACGGAGGCCACGAATGCGCCGAACGCTTCCCCACCGGCCGGGTCCAGCGGGCTATCCACCATATCGGGCGTCTCCTGAACGACCTTCAGCTGCGGGTTGCTCGCGCGGATTGCCTCCAGAATGCGTTCGACCGACGGGATCACCGTGTCCGGATCCTCACCCGGAACCACGCGGCGGTCCACGTGAATCTCGCAATGTTCTGGAATGATGTTGACCTGCGTACCGCCTCTGATCATATTAATGCTGCACTGCGCCCGGCCCGTTAGAGGATGTTCTGAGGTCAACCGGGGGATATATCGCTCTTCGAGCGCTGCGATCACCTCCGTCATCATGCGGATGGCGGATCGGCCACGGCCGGGGTCCGAAGAGTGTACGGCTACGCCCTCGGTCCGAATCCGCCAGCGCACCACGCCGTTGTGCGCAACCACGGCCCGAAGCCGTGTGGGTTCTCCGACAATCACACCCGCCGGCCGCCAGCCCAGACCCGGCAGTTGTGACGCCGCAAACGTGCGGACACCCGTCTTCCCGATCTCCTCGTCCAGGGTAAACAGGATTGCCACGTTGTTCGGGCCGCCTCGCTTGCGGTATCGCGACAGCGCCCAGAGCATCGCCGCGCCGGTTCCTTTCGTATCGCACGCGCCCCGGCCGTACATCCTCCCGCCCAGGATCCGCCCTGCGAACGGATCCACCGTCATCTTGTCCACGCTTACCGTATCCAGGTGGCTCTCAAACAGAAGCCACGGCGCCTGCCCGTCCACCTGGTGAGTGACCAGCAGATTGAACCCTTCGCCGGTCACCGGCAGCCTGCGCGTGTCCAGTCCCATCGACTTCGCCCGGTCCTCCAGATACACCGACAGCGCCAGTTCAGCATCCGGCTTCCCGGAAATCGCCGAATTGACGGTATCGAACCCAACCATCGCCCGAAGCAGGGATTCACACGTATCGTGGGTCACCGCTACCATGTCTCCTTGTCTAACGCCAGCGTTCCTCGAATACCGATATCGCTGTCCGTGCCGCCAGCATGGACGTCTCCACGCGTTCCTGGTAGCCGCCCTTCATCGCCATACCCGTCTCAATCGTGAATGAGGGTCCGTACCTGTCCGCACCGTAATCGGCCAGGTTCAACCCTTCGCCGCGTTCCGCGGCGATCAGCCAGAGCACGCCGGGTTCGCCGGTCTCGAAGAACGGACCCGGTGCGTACCCCTGAGGCGCAAGCTGCGCACCCGAATCGGCAACGGCCCGAATCATCGAATCGGCCATTCGCTTTTCCCACAACTCGTCGTCTCTGTTTCGCTGGTGCCGCGCCGAGAACCAGAAGCCGTCGCCGCCATACTCGTGTAGATCCAGCGTCAGACCTGGATCTATCCTTGCCATCAGGTCTCGCGCGCAGCGGGATTCCACCGGCGCCCACGGCGAATCGTGAAACCGGTTGATGTGTAACACCTCGCCGTCCGGGCTCACGATCAGCGTATAGGCCCTCTGGCAGGGCGCCGTGCCTTCGCCCTCATCGCTGGATGGATAGAATATCCGTCGTCCGAACAGAGGCTCCAGGAATTCGGCGCCAACCTCGAATCGGCCGAGAAGACCCGTCGTCGAATACCCG
Source organism: Candidatus Latescibacterota bacterium (assembly GCA_965203805.1). Lineage (GTDB taxonomy): Bacteria > Latescibacterota > UBA2968 > UBA2968 > JAAXHE01. Next base: position 2,062,165 of record OZ241917.1, read on the forward strand.
TACTCACCTATGATAGCAAGGACCGTCTCGTCCTTTTCATAAAGCACCTCGCCCCTCGCCTTCAGAAGTGCCCGAACATCCTCGACCGACCCTGCGTCAGGCTCCTCGCCCAGACTCAGGCTCAACGCGTACCCGTAACCATTCATCCCCATGGGATCGCGACTGGGAATCACGTAGACCTCGTGTTCGGTGTCCAATTCCTCCACAAGCCCGAGGGCTGACCCTACGCCCGCCTGTTCGGTCGAATGACTGCCGGCACTGATGAATATCGCCGGCGGTTTTTCACCTCCTGTCTTGAGACACACCACCGGCGCCCCGTCAGGCGCGCACCCGAGCACTTCCCGCTGAAAGCCCTTTCTCTCGACCCATTCAAGGAGATCCGCGTATCGATCGAAAATCCGCATGAAATTCCTCCCGCAATTTGTATAGAAAAAACCGATCTCCCGCAAACAACCGACGGTTTTGCACAGGCACTCTCACGGCTCAGTTTTTCGCCTCGAACCAACCGGAGTTCAATATCGTTACCGTCTCGGTTGGAATCGCTGGATAGTCTCTGACGGTAACGGCGTTTTCCGTGGCCGATTCAATCTCGAAACCCGTACGAGGCGCCTCGCCGGCCAACAGATACGACCCCGCGACGCGCGCGGGATCGGGCAACGGTTCCGAAAGATGGTACGTCCGGTCTTCTACAGACCGGACGCGCAACCTCGTATTGGCTTCGGGCAGCGAAACATTCAGATCGCCGCACGTCAATTCCGTACCGTTCAACAAATAGCCCTGGACGGCGCCACCGTGCTCATTCACCGACACAAATCCAAATCGACCCGCCAGACGAACGGGACCATATTGACGTTGCTCCTGGTCCGTCGAGGAAATGATATAGTCGGTGCGGCCGGCCAACTGAACTTCAATCGCCACAACACCGGTTTCCGGATTGTCTTCGATCAATCGCGCACCGGCAACCGGCGAATTTCCCGATATATACGGCACAATCAGTGCGGTATACTGGCTTGAGAGCGCGGTACGGTCGTCGCCGGCGCGGTCTTCCGCAAGTAGTTGCCCGATGGATGGCTGTTTCAACTCTTCGGTATCGAATACCCGCCAACCCGGAGCGTCGGCGACGACCAACCTCTGCGGCGTATTCAGCAGCATGAGATCCAGATTCACGCCCCGATATTTCCACGTAAATGACGTTGATTTATCCGGCAGAGTCGCCCTCGGATTCTCAAGCCATTCAGCCCAGACATCCGGAAGTTCCATTGCATCGTACTCGGCGAAATCGGGCGACCCCCCAATGAGAGATCCGTTGCAGTGAAATCCGTATTGATGGGTTCTTCCACCTCTGACGCGGAAAATGTCGACGACGTAACGCTGATTCTCAGGCGCGTCCACCAGAACGCAAACTCGCTGGTAGACGTCGCACTGCGGGTACACGTTGACACCCGAAGCCTGCACGACCTCAATTCCCGGAGCCAACCCGAAAAGCTCCAGGTTGGAGCCACACTCGCTTCGCTCCTGCTCCTGTTCGTCGACGACCACCAGATTGTGCGAAAGGGTACTCCGCATCCACCTCTGCCCGCTCCGACCGTCCGGCAGGCGCTGGTCGCTGCCGGAAAAATACCCCCGGTCCGACGCCAATTCCTCGCCGAAGGCATACAGACTAAAGCTCAGCACATCCTGGTGCCGATGCCCGGTTTCCACCGTCCACTGGTGCTCGTTGCCGTTCAGATAGAGCGCCGTATCGTTTGTCTTTCCATCGCCTCGCAAAACAGCCACATGCCATCCTGGAAACCACTCGGAGCGAAGCGGCAGCTCCGCCGCGACGGACGTCAGACCGGAGGGCCGATACCACAACGCATACTCGCTCCCCTTCCGTGACAATTCCTCACCCTGTACAAGCTCCAGCATTCGACCATATTGCCCGCCGAGGCGTGCCGCCAGGATTTCGAAGGACAGATGGTCCGCGTACGTATCATAACGCGTATCTCCAATTACCGGCATGCGGTTTCCCGGTGTAAGCAGGCGAACATGTGACTCGATGGACTCACGAAAGCGGCCCCTCGAAAACATGTCCAACGTCTGGATCCGTTCGCCTTCCTCGGGCACGTATCCCGGCGGGTCGCTGTAACCATGCAGCAGATCGGCCAGTTCGCGCACGTTCGAAAGGTTGTGGGCCGAATAGGACGGCGTTTCCGCGTAGAACCCATCGTGGTGGTAGCGTGCGTCCAGCATGCGGTGGAAACCGTCCAGCGCGCGCCGGACCCGGTCCGGCTGCCTGAATAGCATCCCCGCTCCTGCGCTCAACACGAAGACGGCGGTGCCTTTATTCGAAAGAGAATTCCAATGTTCCATGTCCGTGCAACCGGCCAGCAACAGGTCATCGACGATCCGGCGATCGGTAGCCTCATCCAGCACGCGGCGACCGTCGGGAAATGATGCATCTCGAACCAGATCATACGCGACCATCAACGAAAACAGCGGGCCTGCATCGCTTCCCTTCCCGTGTACGTTCATTCGCCCCGCCCCCCAGAATCCGTTGTTCAGCGTGGACCAGGTCTCAAACTGGTGCAGGCCGTAGGCGTGTCGTATCGCGCCCGGCGGAAAGCGGCCGCCATGGGGGCCACCCGCCGATTCCTCCCTGCCCATATTGGCGGCCACCTCCGCGGGCGGCAGGTCCGCGATGCTGCCGTCGTACGAATGGTAGAGATAATTCGGATAAACACGGGCGAACCGATCCAGTATCCAGACGACCCTCTCGGCGTATTTCACCTCGACTGTAACGGCGTACAGCTTTGCCAACGTCAACGCCTGGCCCGTGGCCCAACCCACCCTGCGATCTCGAATATGACCCGTGAAACTGGTCATCGTTGGACGTTCCCCGAGCCACTTGAGCGCGTGTTTCGCCCGGTTTTCTGGATCAGCCACTTCCTCGGGGGTCTGGTAGTAGGTAAACTGCTGTCCCATCCTGGGGCATTCGAGCACGCCGGTTTCCGGATACCGTGCGTTCGGATACACCGTCCCACAGGCGCTGCAGGCTATCTCGTCGGGACGCGCAATATTCCATCTGAACCGCCCGCCGCCCATCAGCGACTGTGTCCCCACGCAGTGGGGGCAATTCTGACCATAGTGGGTCCCGGGCGTCAACTCCGGTATCAGCGCATCGAAGAACGCCCGGTCCTTCTGCATCGCCAGCGCAACGCTCCTTTTCCATCCCGCCACGATTTCATTCGCCCAACCGTAGCGCGTCACGTTTCGGCGGGCATTTTCGATATCCCCGGGTTTGTACATCGTCCGCGGTTGAGCGTGCGCCGTCTTACACGCCAACAGCAGTGCGCTCGCAGCCAACAGGAGCGCCGGCGCGGGGACACTCCTCAACATCCACACGGCGAGCACCGAAAGGGCAACTCCGGGGATGGCCAGAGCGACGATACCGACCACCCGGCCGATGGCTTTCGCGGTTGTCCTTCTCATGTCAGCCCCTCCTTGGCTTACGAAGCATACAGGGAATCCGCTGTTTTGCCCAAAATCCAGGCCTTGTCTTCGTCAGAAAGAAAATCCATCGCTTCTTCAATCACACGGAAGCCGACGGCCTCGCCACGCTGAGGGTCTTCGGGAAAGCCCGTACATCCCAGCATCCGATGAGACCCGAACGCCTCGTAAACGGCTCTGACGTAGGGATGAACGTCTTCGTGCGGCCATGGCTTCGTGGAAATCCCGTCAATCCTCGTGGCCTTCACGTAGAGATTGGGGTATTTCGCCGCCTCCAGGAGGATCCGGAAACTGCCATCCAGGCCCTCCGCAAGAAAGGGCTCTCCCAGATGGTCCACAATCACATTCACCTCGGGGAATCGTCGCAACATCGGTTCCATCAATGGAATCTGATGGCAGCGGCCGAACCAGGTGAACGGAACGCCGAGCTTTCGAGCCGTATCCCAGAGCGCTGTCTGATCATCGCGTGACAACCACGATGCATCCTTATCCTTTACGGGATATAACCGCATCCCCTGTACCCCATGTTCGCGGTGAAGCCGCGCCATCACTTCAGCAGCGTCAGGCTTCAAGGGATCGATCAACGCCACCCCGTGCAGACGACCGGGAAATCGGCGCATGCAGTCACACATATAGCTGTTGTCATATCCATGATACATGCACTGAATGAGTACGGTCCGGTCGATGCCGTTCAGGTCCATAAACCTGATGAGATCCTCGACAAGACCCGGATACACCGGCCTGTTTGTCGACATTTCGTCGTTGTGGGTGAACGGCGGCTCCCCCATGGTCCACACGTGCACGTGAGAATCGATTCGCATCGTTTCCTCCTATCTGACAAAAAGTTCGAGCTTTTCGGTCACGGCGCGCTCTTGCGTACAAGCTTACACAATGCATCCAGTGTAATGCCCTCCGGACGCATCCCCATCCGCCGGCAAGCGTCCGGTATTGTCTCGAGGATCAGTTCGAGGTTCATCCGTGCCGGATGACCGGGATCGGAATAGTCGCGGTCGTTGTGACTGTCCGTCACAATGACCGGAAACCGGGGCTCGTCGCGCAGGAACCGGTCCAGCAGGTCCCTGATAACGGCCACATGATCATACCGATGAGGAACATAGAGCCATTCATAGCCCCGTTCGCCCGCGTGTCCGCACCGAACCGGACGCCCGAACGCCACCGACACCGGCACATTGATGAAATTGCCTTCTCCGGCAATCAAACGACATGCATGATGCGTCCGGTGGGGATAGGGCTCCGACCCCGCCCACACACTATGATGGCCCGGAAGGACCCGGCCGGGATTGGACAGGCTGCCCCCGGCGAAGCCCAGGTCGCCGAGGACGCTAAACGTGGCGTCGCTGGCCGAAAAGTATCCCGCTCTGAAGTAACTCGGCGGGCCGCCCAGCGCGGATTCCCACGCCTGCATCGCCTCGCCGATTATTCCCGCCTGTTCTCCGGCCGTATACGCCCCAAGGTCATGTTTGTATTTCCCGCCCTTGAGCTTGTACGGATGTAGATGCAGCCCCAGACACGCGCCGCGCTCCCGCAGGTCGAGAAGCAGGTCCGCATTCCCGGACGCGACTTCCGGATGCGTGAACAGCGTTACCGGAAAGTCGTACGAGGCCGCCGTTTCGACATAGGCACGGATCGACCGTTCGCTTTCCCGATAGTCTGAAGGTCCGCTGCCAGACATCCGGATCGCGTGTTGCATCAGGTCTGACCTGGCGGTCTCGCAGTCCATCGTCAGCAGGACGTAGACCGTCTTCAAGTCATGCCTCCGCCCGACGTGGCATTCTTGCGCAACAGAACCGGTTCCCCGTTATCCGCGCCAATCCGTGTCGATGCTCGTATAGCCATGGGTATATATCTTCAAGTGGTCCGGCAGATTCTCCAGAAACCATCGACCCGACTGCGGAATCTTCCACGGAACATCGATTCGGTGCCCGCGGTCTCTGAACCCGATGGCGCACGACAGTCTCGTCTCCCCTGTCCGGTTGGGAAACGCGCCGTGGTACGTCCGGTGCGCAAATACGATCATATCGCCACCCTGCGTAAACAACGGCACAAGCCCGGGAATGTCAAACCCGGCGTAGGGTCGCTCTTCCCCGCCTTCGGGGTAAAACGACCGCCTGTCCGCCGTCATACTGAACCCCTCCGGCCCTTCCCAACCGTCCACGTGGGAGTCCTCAATGACACACAATCCGCCATGTACCGGGCGGGATCCGGTCAGGTAGAACCATTTGCCCGACGGCCAGAGACCGCGGTTCAAAACATCGCCGGAATTCCTGATCTCCGTAGAAAACCCGCCCCAGTCCGTATGCCAAGCCACAGGTTGAGACCCCGGCATCCTGATGATTGCGGCCGACCGATGTACGGTCAACTCGTCGGTACCGATCAGATGGCGATGAATGGCCATGAACGGTTCGTAATCAAGCAGCGACCAGGCTCCGGACCCGGATTCAATCCACGCGTGGCGTGTTCGGCTCTGACCCGGCGCCAACGTGCCCTCCGGATCGGCGCCGTCATACACGGCCTGCTTCAGCCGCTCAACCCTGTCAGGGGGCAGCACGTCCTTGATGACCGCAAACCCGTGCGCCTCCAGACATTCGCTCATGGCATTCAGGTTCTCAATCTCAAACTCATACTGATATCCGACATCGGGCTTCTGCACATGCGAATAATCATCCATCGCGCTCCCTCTCTGCTTCAACGTCCATTCTTCCGGTCACGTTCAAACGGCCCTTCCTTCAAGCTCTCGGATGCTTTGGCGCAACTCGTAGGCTCCGGTCGGCAGCGCAGACTTCGCGCGTCCGGCGGCGGGACATGACGTCCACTCAATCCCCGACGGCCGTGCGCATCGTTGGATCCGACGAACTCAGGTAGTGGTCCAACGTATTCCGGGTTGCCGGCCGGGTACGAAAATCGGCAATCCATGGCTCGCGAAACCAGGCTTGTTTTTCTCGTGGCAGACCGTTCAGTACTTCGGGAGGCACGTTCAGCCGGTGCCAGTGCGTTGCCAGGTGCGAATAGGCGTGCAACACGGCAATACGCGGCGTATCGCGGGTCCACTCGGGGCCGACGTGGCACACGTTCTCGGTGAAAAACACGGCGCTTCCGGCGGGGCAGGCATATCCCATCAGGAACGGGCTCCGCTTTCCCGGTGCCATGGAAAGGTGATCGGGATGCATGTCAAAATTCGCCTTATGGCTGCCGACGATGAAATGCGTGCCTCCATCTTCCGGCTGCACTTCCGTCAGCTCGAAAACCACGCGAACCATCCCCGCGTGAATCCGCCGGTTCTGGCAACGGTATCCGAATATGGGATCGATCTGGCTCGGACCGCCTCCGTGAAGCCCTCCGCCGTGAGACTCCCCCTTTTTTCTGACTACGCAGTAGCACCCTTCCATCCGGATCTCGGGCCCGATAATTTCGTGCAATACCTCCACGACTTTCGGGTGATCGATCAGAACACTGGACGGCCCCCCGGGAACGGTACGGTGCTCGGGCGGCAGCGAGTCCGGATCGTGGACGATGCGATCGATCTGCTCGACGATGGATGCGATCTCATCCTGATTCAGAATAGCGGGACGCACCAGAAAACCCGTCAGGTCGAACCGAAACTTCTCTTCATCGGTCATTCCCATCTCGATTCCTCCAAAGCAGAGTTTGCTAATGACAGAAACTACCGCAATATATCCAAACCGCCTTCGCTTGCAAACTCCCTTCAGGGGGTCCTTATACGGGACCGAAAACAGCTTTCAACCGGGCGCCAGGATATTATCTTGTCTGAGTACAGCACAACCGCAAAGGATGTTGGAAAGCAGGGGAGACGAACGGATGGGCGACGACAAACATCAATGGGTACACCCCGCAGGATTCGTGGACGTGGCGACCCTGGAAGCGATCAGGCGAAAAATCCGGACCCATGACTGGGCAAAGAAGGCGCTGGATGAACTGAGGGAGAGTGTCCAACCCTGGCTGGCGCAGCCGCTCGAACGCATCGAGTCGCTGATGCCGAAACGGAAGATGCAGGTGTACTGGCTGCTGATGTGCCCGCGATGTCTCGAGAGAATGAGGTTTTATCCGTTCAACGACCGTGAAGTCACCTGCCTGAATTGCGACGAAACCTATCCGCTGAGCCGGCAGTCGACGGCGGTGCATCTGACCGGCAAGTATTACGGCACGTTGTACGAAGGCTGGGGCTGCTCCTTCATCCAGGCCATGGCAAACACGGCACAGCAACTTGCATTCCTGTACGCTCTGGGCGCGGAACGCAGTTACGCGGAAAAGAGCGCCGGGATCCTGAAACTATTCGCGAAAAATATCCAATCCCTGCCCGTTCAGGGAAGCGGAACCCAACATGTCATCTGGACCTATAATATGGAAGGCGACTGCGTCATCGTGCTCGCGCTGGCGGAAGCCTACGAACTTCTGAGGTCGTCGGCCGGCCTGTTCACCGCGCAGGAACACCGTCAGATCCGGGAAGACCTGCTCCGGCACTGGGCCGATGCCGTTTTTCGCGTCGAAACGGACAGCAGCCCGCGCCACAACGGCATGTTCGCCTATCTGAGTTCCGTGGCGATGGTGGGCTGCGCTATCGAAAGCACGGATTACGTCGACTGGGCGTTCGGTCATCGAGAATACGCCATTGAACGGCGCCCGCACCACCGGGGTATCCGCTGGCTCACCCGGAACAACTATCTGGCAGACGGGGCGTTCTGGGGTCTGTGCAGCGCCTACCACCTGTATGCCCTGGGTCCGAACTGCCGTGCGCTCGTTCTCGGTCACAGGCTATCACGCCAGATGCCGGACCTGTTCCCGCCTGACGTCTACGATGAACTGGACCCGGGCAACGACAGCTACCGATCGGTGCGCGGCGCCATCAAGTGGTTCACCGTCCAGGCATTTCCCGACCTGACTGTTGCACCGACGGGAGACATGGGCGGACGCGCCAGTCTAGCCAGCTATCCGCTCACGGCGGAAATCGGATATCGCTACCTGGACATCGAAGAAACGGGTTCGTGCCGCGACCTTCGAGACGGTGACAGAGGACTGACCGGACTCCTGTTCGGAGCGGACTCCATCGATCAGAAACCCGTACCCTATCGGAGCGCCAACCTTTCCAGCGGGTACGTGGTACTGAAGCGGGAGGCCGGCGGCAACCGTCTGTATGCCGGTCTGAACGCGCTCCAGCCGGGATCCGGTCACGCGCACGGGGATCGACTGAATCTCATCACCTACTCGCACGACCGGATGCTGACCGGCGAGAAGCGCACCCGGTACGAAGACCCCGATCAGCGCATATACAGCGGGGCGTCGTACGCCCACAACACGGTCACCGTCGACGAAACGTCGCAGGTTCACGGCGACGCGCTAACGGGAGAACAGGTCCCGCACATCCGTTCCTTCGTCGACCTTCCCGCAGGCCAGGTGGCCGAGGCCCACGGTGACCGGGTGTATGGACAGACGGATATCTACCGCCGCATACTGATCCAGCTGGACGCATACCTGCTGGATATCTTCCGGGTGGCGGGCGGGGGGACACACGACTGGTTCTATCACGGCATCGGAGAGGAACCTGAGATCGGTCTGTCGATGAAGGAAGGAAGCGGATTCGAACCGGCCCTCTACGTCATGAGGGGCGAACCGCGATACATGGAAGGGTCGGCGGAGGAATCGTTCGCGGCAACCTGGCGCGTGCCGGCCGACCCTGAAACGGGCAACGGCGCTACCAGAATCGACGTGTTTAACCGGGTGACGGTATCCGGTTCGCCGGGACAGGCTGCCTACCTGCTGAACACCTATCCGGATCCGGGAAGACACAGCCTGATGGTCCGCCATCGAGAGACTGCCGCGCCTTTTGTGGCCGTCCACGAGGCCTACGTTGAGAGACCCGTTGCCACGGACGTTCGGATGCTGCCGGGTAATGCGGCCGCGGTGGTCCACGTCGAACACGCCGACGGCGGAAGCAGGCAGGCGATTTACGAGACCGGATCGGGACCGGGAGGGCTCCGGCTGGACGGGCGTTTCGCATCGATTTGCCGCGACGCCGCGGGCCGGGCGTTGAGCATCATCCTTGTGCACGCGACCGAATTCAGTTCCGGCCGAATCCGAATACGGTCGCGCAGACCCGTCACACTCTCGGCCGCCTTCAAGAACGACTCGATCCAACTGGTGTCCTGTCCGGCCGTGGCCTATGAAACGCTGGAGGGCCGTCCCGTGTACGACACCGGCCACCATGCGGACGTCTGTATCGAACTCCCGCCGGAGGGGGCGCGAGCGGGGAGAAAGATAGATGCCCGGCTGCCGGCGCAGACCGCGAGTGGGCCGGTCAGCATCGGCGTGTCGAGATAACGCCGGTCCGGCAGGCTCAGAATCCTCGTCAGGTGTCCGTTCAGGCGACGTCCGGCTTCGCCTGGCGCGTTCACTTCCGACTGCCGCTGGCGTCCTGAATTTTCGGACTGCCCGGACCCACGGTATTTCGAACCGCGAAACAGTCTTCGCGTGACAGGCGCTTCCCCGCCGCCCCCACGGCCTCGGCGATCTGGTCGGGCGTCTTGATCCCGCAGACGGCCACGTGAATCGCCGGATGCATCAGCGTGGCGGACAGCGCCAACTGGTAGATGGTGAGGTTGTTGCGCTCCGCGATCGGTTTCAGGCTTTGCACCTTCGCGCATAACTCCCTGAACCGGTCTCCCTGGAAATCAGGATGATTCATCCTGAAATCGTCAAACGTCTCGTCTCCAGAGTACTTTCCGCTGAGCAGTCCCTTGTGCATGGGTGAATAGATCATCACCCCGATATTTTCCGATTGGCAAAAGGGTAACAGGTCGTTCTCCCCGGCAGGTTCTATCAGGCTGTACGGAGGCTGAACAACGTCGTACGCGCCGAAGCGGCGCTGGGCCCGACACTGCTCGACGGAATGGTTGCTCACCCCGTATGACCGGATCTTTCCCTGATCGCGAAGTCTCTCCAGGGTTCCCGCGATATCGGCGAGCGGCGTCATCGGATCGTACATGTGAAGCAGATAGAGATCGATAGTCTCGATTCCCATCCGTCCAAGCGAAACGTCGCAGCGCGCCCTGATGTGTTCGGGTGAAAGATCCGGATACCGGGAACCGTCCGGTTTGAAGTGGTTGAACACTTTGGTGGCCAGCACGAGTTCGTCCCTCGGCAGATCACTCACGACCTCGCCCAGCACGGTCTCGGCATACCCATCGCCGTAGGCCTCCGCCGTATCGAAAAAGTTGATTCCGCGATCGAACGCGAACTTCATCGCGGCCATCGCGTCGTCCTTCGACTGCGGCCCCCAGAACCGGGGACTGAGTTGCCACGTGCCGACGGCGATCGGGGATACCGAAAGGCCGCTTTCGCCAAGCACGACACGGTCCATTGTCGTTCCTCCCATCATCGACCGATGTTCTGATTCTCTCTCGTCAAACCCGTACAGTGCGGGCACCATCGCTAATCGGCTGCGCGGACGCCTGCTTCTTCCATCGTACCGAGGCCCAGCCCCCTCAGGTCAGCCACCGTGTCCGTTTCCTCCGCCTCGTACAGTTTCCAGATCACCTTAAGCCCTTCGAGGCTGGATACAGGGTCGGTCAACGGCTTCCGACCGGTCTCGATACAATCAATAAAGTGCGCCATCTCCACTTCCGTCGGTTTGGCGTGTTTTTCTTCCATCAACACGATCTCGCGCTGACCGGGGTCGTGCTCGCCGGGCACGTGTTTCTCGACATCGCCCAGGTACACAACACGACCCGTGCGCAGATGCAGTTCCACCATGCCCTTCTCGCAGTGCGCGTGAAAGGAATATCCGAGCCGGGTGCCGCGGGCCCCCCAGGTGCCGAAGTGATATCCAAGGATGCCGCCCTCGAATTCTATGCTGACGTTACTGGTTCCCTCTCTCTCCATCCACGGCGTTCCTCGATTGGTACCCAGGTGCACACCCTTGACCGGCCTGCCAAGCATCCACAACAGCAGATCGATATAGTGGCAGCCGTGGCTGAAGAATTGCCCGCCGCCAAGCGTACCCGCCCTGCAGTGCCAGCTCTCGGGCTCGCGCCGGGTGTGTTGTTCGGTCCAGATCGATATCTGAAACACGTCGCCGAACGTCTTGTTGTCCACCACTTCCTTGAATTTCAGAACCAGCGGATGAAACCGCATACAGTACGCAACCATCAGGACACGGTCGTTCCTTTGCGCGGCTTCAATCATCTCCAGGCATTCCCGTTCGCTGTTGGCCATCGGCTTTTCCACCAGCACGTGTTTGCCCGCATCCAGGCAGCGAACCGTTACCGGATGGTGAAGATGGTGCGGCAGCACCACAAGGACGGCGTCTACGTGGTCCAGAACTTCCTCGAAATCGGCGGCAACCACCGGGTCATTCGGAAAGTGTTCGGCCACCGCGCGGGCCCGCTCGAGGTCTATATCCACCACCGCCGTAATCTCGACCCTGTGGAGCACCTCGCTCATGCGGCTGGCGTGGGACCGGGCCATGCCGCCGCACCCTATGATTCCAACTCTTGTTCTCGCTGCCATTTCCATTGCCTCCGTTTTTTCCCGTTCAAATTCAGATCCCGTCGCCGTCTTCCCAAGCAAATATCACTTTACCCGTCTCCCCGCGATCGAAAACTGCGAATGCCTCACTTGCATGTTCTATATGAAAGCGATGGGTCACGATTTCGTCCAGAGGCACCCGGTGCGCCTGCAGAAAAGCGACGGCATCGTAATAGGCCCCCATCGAATACACGGAATTGCCCCTGAGCGTCAGTTCCTTTCCAAGGATATCCGCAAAGTCGATCTCGAGAGACGCGGCGCCCGCGCCCACGTAGACCACCGACCCGTGCAACCCCGCGACCGCCGCCGCCTGGGTCCGCGCAGCGCCGCTTCCCGAGCACTCCACAACGCCGGCCGCTCCGCGTCCGCCTGTCATCGCCTCAATCGTTTCAACCGGGTCGTTCTCCTTCGCGTTGATGACAACCCCGCTTCCGATGCGGCGTGCGAGATCAACCCTGTAGGGGCTGATATCCACGCCGAACGTCCTGTATCCCATCGCCTCACCCATCAAAAGCGTCGTCAATCCCACCGGACCCAGTCCAAACACCGCGAGTGGATCGCCATGACGTTTCGAGACCTTGTTCACGGCGGAAAAGGCCGTCCCCGCGGTACACGCCAGTTGCGTCCCGACTGCAAATGAGACGTTGTCCGGCAGCGGCATGCAGTACCGTGCGTCGGTGAGCATGTAATCCGCGTGGGATCCGTCACGGGTCCTGCCGAACGCGCCCTGGTTCGAACAGAATACCGGCGTTCCCGAGACACAGACCGCACAATGACCGCACCCGACCGTGTGATAGACACAGACCCTGTCGCCCTCGGACACGTTCTCCACGTCCCTGCCGACATCGGCCACAACGCCCGCCGGTTCGTGTCCGGAAATCATGCCGTTCCGTTCTCTCGCCCACTCCCGGCTGCTATGGTATTTGTGCAGATCGCTCCCACACAGTCCGGCGACCCTCATTTCGATGACCACCTGTCCCGGCCCCGGTACCGGGCAATCGAAATCCCTGACTTCCACCTCGCTGTCGCCGAGGTAGACAACGCCCCTCATACCCTCATCTCCCGAGAATTGAATTCCCCGGTTTGATTGCCTATCTTTGTACCCCGTCGTCCGGGGTCATATCCGAACCGCCACTTCCGATTTCGGCCGCCATACATTGCATCGCCTTCCTCGCAGAAACGGGACCGGGGATTGAAGCGGGACCCCCGCCACAGCAGCGTAGCTATGATACTGCGAACCCCGATCGTTCGCAAGGAGACATTGCAAGGGAATACGCGCAGGGCGAACGAGGAAGTCGGATCCTTTCCAACCCCATCGGGACACATGACGCAACCAATCCCTCTGGCAGCCACCCTCTCAAACGTCGCGCCATCGCGCATACGGGAACTGGCCGACGTCGCTTTCGGCATGGAAGGCGTCTACAAACTGCATTTCGGCGAATCCGACATGCCCACGCCCCGCTACATCAAGGACGCGGCAGTTCAGGCTCTGGACGAAGGATATACGTTCTACACCGAAAACGCCGGCCTGCCCGGCCTCCGGGAAGCCCTGGCCGCGAGATATGCCGACGTTCACGGCGTATCCCTCGCCCCGGGCGAAATCCTCATTACCGCTTCGGGCGTCCAGGCCCTCAACGTTTCGATCCGCTGCGTGATCGATCCCGGTGACGAAGCCATCGTTCTCACGCCGAATTGGCCCAACGCGGCGGCTATTGTCAACCTCTTCGGCGGCAACTCGGTTGAGATTCCGTTTGTCAGGGCGAGGGATCGATACAGGATCGACTTCAACGCCCTGGAATCCGCGCGGAACGGGAAAACAAAGCTGCTCGCTTATACGTCGCCGTCCAACCCGCTTGGCTGGGTCGCCTCGACAGACGAACAGCGGAAGCTTCTGGACTTCTGCCGCCGCAACGACCTCTGGCTCCTCGCAGACGAAGTTTACGAGCATATATGCTACAGCGGATCCGTCGCGCCTTCCATTCTGCGGTTGTGCGACCGAAACGACGCCGTAATCGTCGCCCAGTCCTTCTCAAAGACCTATCGAATGACCGGATGGCGTCTGGGCTGGGTGGTCTCGCGCCAGGACCTGGTTGTCAGGGCTGCTCAGCTCAATGAATTTATCGTATCGCACGCCCCCGCGATGGTTCAGCGAGCCGGTGAGATTGCACTTCGCCATGGGGATTCGAATCTACACGGGATGGTCGAAACCTGTCGCGAGAGGATCTCTTTTTGTTACGATGCCCTGAATTCGACAAACGGCGTGTCGATCAGACGTCCGGGGGGAGCCTTTTATCTTTTTCCCCGCATTGAAGGCGTCAGCGATTCGTTCGCTTTCGCGCTTGAACTGCTCAACCGGCGAAGCGTTTCGGTGGCCCCGGGCGTCGCTTTCGGCGCGGGCGGCGAAGGATCGGTACGGCTTTGTTGCGCGTCAGACCTCTCTGTACTGGAGCCCGCCATGGAACGCTTCTGTCGATTTGTAGAACAACGATGACAAAACGGTACTCTGATAGCGGGCGTCAGGGGCTGTTGAAGGATGTTGCCTGCGTATCAAACGACGAGCGGGGGTTCCATCGGATCGGAACGCAGTGAAACACGCAAAGAACAGGAGAATCCCATGCCGGAAACGGTGCTGTCCGAACCACGACATACAGTGTGCGTAGAACGCAATATCCCTGTGAAGATGCGAGACGGCGTTGTCCTTCGAGCCGACGTCTACCGCCCTGAAGCCGAGGGCCGGTATCCAGTCATCCTGGAACGGGTTGCCTACGAACTGGTCGGCCGGTGCACGTCGAACGGCGAGTTCTTCGCGAGCCGCGGATATGTCTTTGTGGGACAGAACGTACGGGGCACCTTCGCGTCGGAGGGGGACTGGAGACCCTTCCGGGACGACGGCTGGGGCGCCAACCGCGACGGATACGATACCATCGAATGGGCGGGCGTCCAGCCCTGGTCCAACGGCAACGTGGGGATGGCCGACGGTTCCTACTCCGGATTCTCACAGTACATGGTTGCCCCGACCCGGCCGCCGCACCTTAAAGCGCTTTACGTGCGGCAGGGCGGCCCTGACTATTACAGCGGCTTCTGGTACCGTTACGGCGCCTACTCGCTGCCTTTCCAGAAATGGGCGATGCAGACCCTTCTGGCGCAGTTGGAACATGAAAGCGCGCCGCCGGGTCTGGAGGCCCAAACGGCGCGCCTTGCAGCTGCTTACGACGAATACGAAGACTGGGAGCGGCACCTCCCGCTCAAGTCCTTTCCGCCGTTGGACGGACTTCTGGACTGGTACTTCGAAGACCTGCGCCACCCCGAGGACGGCCCCTACTGGTGGCCCACCAACATCACGTCGAAATTCGGCGATATCGAAACACCCATGCTTCACTTCGGCGCCTGGTTCGACGTCTTCCTGGACGGAACGCTGCAATGCTTCCAGGGCATTCGAAAAAACGGGCGTACGCGGGCCTGCCGGGAAGGGCAGCGCCTGCTCATCGGACCCTGGATCCACGGTCCGGGAAACGCCGCCAAACGCGTCGTCGGCGAACTGGACTTCGGACCGGAGGCGGCGTTCGACATGAACGCGCACCGTCTGCAATGGTACGATTACTGGCTGAAGGGAATGGACAACGGAACGATGGACGGCCCGCCGGTACGCATCTTCCTGATGGGAAAGAACGAGTGGATGGGCCTGGACGACTGGCCGCCGCCCGGCGTCACGTACCGGTCTGCATTCTTCAGGGAGGGTCCCGGGAAGAATGAGAACTCGCTCAACAACGGCGGCCTGGCTTTCGACGCTCCGGAGACCGCCGAACATCCGGACAGCTTTTCGTACGATCCGAACGACCCCATGCCCGGGCTGCGTTTCTATCCCACGCTGGGGCCGGTGGACCATCGGGGACTCGAAAGCCGCATGCTTACCTATACGTCTGCCGTGCTGAAGCGCGACCTGACCGTCATCGGGCCCGTCAGGGCAATCGTACACGGCCTGTCGTCGGCCCCGGATACGGACTGGGTGGTCAGACTTTGCGACGTCTGGCCGGATGGCCGGTCCATGCCCGTCTGCGACGGAATCCTGAGGGCGCGATTCCGCAATTCGCTGCATCGCCCCGAACTCCTGACGCCGGGCAGGATCTACCGGTTCGAAGTCGACATGTCCGCCACGGCGCAGGTGTTCCAGTCCGGGCACCGCCTGCGGGTGGAAATCACAAGCAGCGATTTCCCCCGGTACGATCGAAACCTGAACACGGGCGGTCCATTCGGCGAAGAAGCCACCGGACAGGTCGCCGTCAATACGGTCTTTCACGACGCAGACCGACCGTCATACGTCGTCCTGCCCGTTGTGGAAGACTGACAGGTCGATTCCGGAACCGGGCCGGTGAACGCGGCAGTCACCGGCACGACAAACCATCAGAAAATCGCCCTGTCCGGGTACGCTGTATTCCATCGAAACAGCCTCCGGGCAGGGCCCGCACAACCAACCGAAATTCAGGCACAAACCGCCGGCGGTCTATTCTTCCGGAAAAACGTTGCACGCCGCGGGCGCCCTCCAGAAATCCGCGACGTCGTGTTTCACGGCGCCGGCCCACCGGCGCAGCACACGCCTCCCCCCGGCCCGTCGTTGCAGCTTTGGCCCGATCGCACTCCCGTCCCAGCCCTCCCTGACCCTGGCCAGGAGCGCCTCCCTTACCCCCGCGCAATCCGGATCGCCCGCACGATCCTCGAACTCTCCAGGGTCTTCGGCGAGATTGAACAACTGCGGTTCATCGTACCCGTGATAGCTGTTCAGTTTCCATGGACCCTGCCGGACCATCCTTCCGGGCGGCTCGTCGGCGCCGCTGTAATTCTCCGAAAATACCTCGTCCGACCAGCCCGGCGACCGTCCACCGCCCTCGAGGAAACACCTGAGGCTCCGGCCCGCGGCATCGGGCAGCGGATCGCCGCCGGCCAGGTCGATCAGCGTGGGACCGACGTCCAGCAGACTTGCCAGGGCATCCACGCGCCGCCCTTCATTGAATCGCCCCGGAAACGACGCGATCATCGGCACGCCGGAAGACCCCTCGTAAAAGCTGCTTTTCCACCACATCCCGTGCTCGCCGGCCATCTCCCCGTGGTCCGAAAGATAGATCACCGCCGTGTTGTCCGCGAAGGACGTCGAGGCCAGCGCCTCGAGAAGCCGGCCGATCAGACCGTCCATAAATGTGACCAGGCCGTAGTAGGCCGCGCGGGCCCGGCGCACCGCGTCATCGCCCAGTCCGTTCACGCCGCGCTTCTCGCGCCAGAGCCGGATCGCCGGATGGAGCCGGTCCAGGTAGCCCTCCGGCACGGCCGGGACCTCCACGCGATGGTAGTACTCGTCGTATAGGTCTCTGGGACAGATGAAAGGGCAATGCGGGAGCACATACCCCATGACCAGGCAAAACGGTCTATCATGCCCAGTCTGGTCGCGGCGTGCGATAAACTCGCGACACGCCTCCGTGACCGCCACGTCGTACGCCTGGTATGCTGTGCGCCCGGGACCGGAGATTTCGACCGAGTTGCGGGATTGGCCCGTTGTCCCCGTGGGGATATGCCCCAGATCGGGACCGGGGCCGCCCGGAAACGGACCGGAAACATCTCCTATAATACGCGCTTCGAAACCGTGTCGCTGGTCGGGCCCCACGAAATGCATCCTGCCGCCCAGCACCGTTTCGTATCCCGCCAGCCCCAGACCATGCGCGAAGGTAGGGATGTCGGACCGAAGAAAACAGGCATTGGACCACACTTCGATGTCTGAGGAATGACGGCCGGTGAGAAAGGTCATGCGGGAAGGCACGCAAAGCGGTGATGCGCAATACGTATTTTCGAACAATACGCCGCGTTCCGCCAGGGCGTCCAGGTGCGGGGTACGGACGATTGGATCCCCGGCACAACCCATATACCGGCGGTTGTGCTGGTCCGACATAATCACCAGAAAGTTGGGTTGATCCGGCAAGACAGACCTCCTCGTCTTCAGGTCAATTGACCCCGGTTCGTATTCTTCGCCATACGGAGCGTCAGAAGGTTCCCGAACCTGAAAGCGTAACGAGCCGGATTCGATGATTGTACGTATCGGCAATGTAAAGGAGTCCGCCTGCCTCATCGAACCCGATGCCGGCCGGCCGGTTCAAGGCGGCCGACGTGGCGGGGCCTCCGTCTCCGCTGAACCCCGGCTGTCCGTTCCCGGCTACCGTCGCGATGATCCCGGAAGCCAGGTCGATTGCCCGGATACGGTGGTTCATCTCATCTGCGACGTACAGCCGCCCGTCCGGACCGAACTGAATATCGCGCGGGTTGTTCAGATTCGCCCGGATGGCCGGACCGCCGTCACCACTGAACCCCGCGTCGCCCGTGCCCGCCACGGTATCGATCCGGTCCCCCTCAAAGTCCACGCGCCGGATCCGCTGATTGAGCGTATCGGAAATATAGAGCTCTCCATCCGGCCCAAGGGCCAAACCACCCGCGGGCGGAGGACTGTTGCCCGCCGGGAGGTTCAATTGCGCCATAAGGGGAGGGCCGCCGTCGCCACCGGATCCGGCCGCGCCCGTACCCACCACTGTCCTGATGACGCTGTTGAGATCGATCTTTCGCACCCGCAGGTTGCGCTGATCCAGAACATAGAGCGTATTGTCCGGCGCAAGCACCGTCTGCGAAGGATAGTTCAGAAGCGCGTCCTCCGCGGGACCGCCGTCGCCCGAAAACCCGGGTGCGTCTCCAAGGAATACCCGAACCCTGCCGCTGGCAGGATCGAAAAGCCGCAGCTTGTGGTTTCGCCAGGCCGTCAGCAGAAAGGCCCCGCCCGAGAGCTGAGCCAGGTGCGTCGGATGACTCAGATTGACGGATCTCCCGGGCGCACCCGGCGGGATCCGCTCGGATTGAGCGTAGGAACCGTCGCCCATAAAGCCGCTGCCGATCGCAGTCTCCAGCGTGCTGTCGCCGATGGCTGCACGGCGCACGCGATGATTGTTCCAGTCCAGAACATAAACCCTGCCTTCGGGCGTGACCATGACGTCTACCGGCCAGTAGAACGTGGACAACAAATACACGTTGCCGTCTCCGTCCCAGCCCGCATCGCCGGTTCCCGCCCAGGTGCAGATCGTTCCCGGCGTATCCGAACACAGCGACGGCGGCGCAATGGGTTCGTCGTCGTCATCGGATTCGATCGGATTGTCGTCTCCACACGCCGCCAGAAAACAGGCCAGCAACCCGACACAGAACCAGAACATGCCCCGCCGTAATCTGTCCGCAATGAAATGCATCTTCACTTCACCTCACACCAGGTCTCAACTGACCGGTTGAATCCGGATGCCTCCTCTCCTCAAAAGCGCCGCTTGCGGCCGGGAGGACATTCACAAGTCGCTTGCACACCGGAATCCGATCTGTTCATCCGTCGCAAATGGCGCATCGAACCACCGGGTGGTCGTGTCGGCCAGATCCCGGAACTTCCATGAGCCGCCCCGCATCACGCGGTTGAGACCGATTTCCGGTCCTTTCGGGTTTTCTTTTGGTGTATCATGATAATAATCGGGGTTGAACCAATCCTCACACCACTCCCATGCGTTGCCGGACATATCGTGCACCCCGTACGGGCTTGCGCCCTTTGGGTGGCTGCCCACGTCTACCGTACGGCCAACAAGATCGGCGATATTCGCGTGTTCAGGAGTAGGCGTCGCCGTTCCCCATGGATAGGGTCGCTTGTCGGTGCCGCGAGCCGCCTTTTCCCACTCCGCTTCGGTCGGGAGGCGCATTCCCGCCCATTCGCAGTAGGCTTTGGCGCCAAACCAGGTCACGTTTGTCACGGCCCGGTTGGCGAGATAAAACGCCTTAAGCACGTACTCATCCTTTATGGTGCGCCCCAGTTCCTCGCTATCATCATCATCGTCCCCTTGCCGTCCCGCCAATACGTCGATCGAGATCCGGATATCCGCCCTTCTCGACTCCAGATTGTAGAGCACATTGCCAGCCGGGTCCTGGTTCCGGTTCGCCGCATTCTGGTATGCGATGTCCTCGTCCGTCTGCCAGGGCGCCGTGCGGCCGACCGTCTTGGTGTTTCGGTTTCTATCGTTCAGAAAGGCGATATACTGGACGTTGTTCACTTCGAATTTATCTATATTGAACGCATCCAGGTACACGACGTGTTCGGGGCCGTCCGGCGGCAGCCCGCCCCGGTCGGTCCCCATGATGAATTCCCCCGCGGGTACCTCAAGCAGTTCGTGCTTCAGTATCGGCACGACGGGTCCGCCAACCACTTTCTGTCCGAAGAAAGTCGCGAAGATCTCGAAGTCGGGCGCGTCTACCGTGCGGCTGCCGTCCAGATCGTAAATCGGGTCTTCCGTTTGAAACGCCCGCGCAAAAAGGACAAAATCGGTCAGATCGATGGTTCCGTTGCCGTCAAAGTCCACATCTTCTATGGTGACCCGATCCGCCCAGACACGTGCCGGGCCTGTCGCGAGCAAGAGAGTCAGGCCAACGGAAAACAGTACGCGCGCCATGTGCGAATTCTCCTTCACCGGCGAATTTCCCCCGTCGTCAGACGACCTCCCCGGCGTTTTCCGGCGCGCGCAACCGACCGTGCGCGGCATCCGGACGAGGGTTCGGTACCCGTTAACGATACCTCGGTGTCGTCTTACTTCTGCACCACGAACGTGGTTTCTTTCGAAAAGGACTTGCCGCTGTTTAAATCCGTAACCTCCACCGTCAGGCGGTATTTCCCCGAACGCGCTTCCCCCAGTTCCAGTTCCGTATACGCCACTTCCGAGTCCTGAAAACCGAGTTGCTCATAACCCACCGCCACCTCCCGTTTGTTCGACCGTCCTCTGAGCGTTTGCGCCAGCGTGGACAATACGCCACCCGCCTTCGGTCCCATCGTGTACTCCACGCGGTACTGGGTCTGTCCGAATTCATCCTTTTTCAGGTTATAAATCTCGTAATACACAAATACGTTCTGGCCCATTCCGTAGGTTCGAGACGGCATCGGTACCACGTTCAACCCATGTTTTCGGAATTTGCCGGCATCCGTGGCGGCCTCGCTGACCCTGTATGCCAACTCCAGGTCGCTCACGCGGAGACCTTCCCGATGGTAAGACTCCACATCGACCTGCTGCCGGTATATTCCCAGCCGACCCGTCATCCGGTCGCGAGCCTTGACTTCCAGCCGGTAAGCGCCCGGCGGCACTTCGAGCCTGACTACATCAGGGAGGACCACTTCGGGACCCGTCCGATTGCCAGGTTGCTTGTAAAACACCTCCGCCGTCTTCCGGTAGACCTTGCCGGAAAGAGACGAGAGCAATGCCAACTGTCGCCGGACCGCCACCTGTGTGACGTTATGTTCGGGAAGGTAATTCGGTACCGTGCACGGAATGCCGTAGTAGATCTCCAGCACGCTCTTCCCGTCTCGCCCTTTGAAGTCGGCCAGCGAGTAATAGAAGTCGAACGGCGCTTCCGCGTATTCCGGCGTGAAGGTATCCGGGGTGAGCGCAACCGCCTGCTTGAACACCTGCTCCGGCGAAAAACGACGGAACCTCGAAACCTGTTCGACATTCAAATCGGGCGCACTCGGAACTGGCGCAAAATCGAAGACCCGGGAGTTGAACTCATCCGTAAACGTAATCTCTATACCCCCGTCGATATCGAGATAGACCCACGACTCCCAGGGCGTGGACCCAAGGTCGGCGCCTGCGCTCAGTACCGGACTGAAGCCCGATCCCGCGAAGATGTCCGTGTTGATGTTGGACGGTACCGGTCGCGTGACCGTGCTCGCGAGTTCATTCTGTCCGATATCTCCTCCCACGCCGATCGTCCCTGCGGTGCTGCGGCGCTCCGTGTTACTCCGGTCGGTAGACGAGCCCCCATCCCGGCTTCCTTCCGACGTTGTCATCTGCCTGAGATTCGAGTCCGCGCCATCCGGGTCCCCGCCCGTGAACGCGTCCCGCTCGCCTTCGATACCGAGATCGGCCGCCGCGCTTTCGAAACCGAGAATATCGCGCTCCAAAGAGAAGTTACGGATGGGAAAAACGGGACCCATAAACGACGCGCCGATGGCCTCGGTACCATAGAGTTGCCTGGCCAGCCGCTCCTTCACGCGCAGCACGGGCAGGTTCTGCCGGAAATTCACCTTCCGCGAGCTCGTCACGTGGTCCGGATCGCCGAACCGGATGTACACCTCGCCGCGCCGGTCCCACGGTTCCTTGCCTTTGGAAAATTCCAACAGCGCGTACCAGACTCTGCGGTAGTGTTCCAGAAGCCTTTCGTTTACAGGCGTGCCAATGTCGGGGTCACGGACGCTCCAGAAACTCTCCAGAAACGCCTCACGGGCCGCACCCGCCGTCTGTTCGTATTCCGCCAACTCCTCCGGTAAAGCAATCAGACCGATATCGTAGTAGTGGGCCCGCTGCTCCGGTTCCAACCGCGAAATGTACGTAGAGAAAAACCCCATCGCCATATCGTACTTGCTGCGCTTCGCGCAGGCCTGAGCCAGGATCGGCATCAGTTCGATTGCGTCGGGGTATTCGTGTGTAAACGCCCTGACCTTTTCCAGAATCCGGTCGTAGTCTTTCACTTTCAGGTACGCGTGGCCCAGCCGTCTGCCCACTTTCGGGTCCGTCGGCCGCATGGCCAGATACCGCGTGTACCAGACGATGGCTTCCTCGTAATCCTCCATAAAATTGGCGTACCAATCTCCCATCAGCAGATAGGCGTCGGCGTACTCCGGATCCGTTTTCAGGACGCGGTCCAACTCGGGCTTCACGTCGTGCTCATTGAGCATATATCGCACGAGGGCGATCTTGTACCGGGCATCCACGAAGTCCCGATCGCGCATTAAAGCCTTTCTGAAATAGCTAATGGCCTGGTAGCGCTCGTTGTGGAGTTCCATCAACACGAGGCCGAGACCGTAATAGGGTTCCGGATCGTCGCCCGCCATCGAGGCTGCCTTCCTGAATGCCCATTTAGCGCCCCGGTAATATTTGTCCTCCAGGAATGCGTAACCCAGTTTCAGATGCGAGTCTTTATCGCGAGGGCGCTGGTGGGCAACCACGCGGAGCGGAAAGATCGCCTCGTCCACGTCATGCCTGTCGAGCCGTGCCACGCCCAGGTTGAAGAGCGAATCGACCCTGGCGCGAGGCATCTTGCGCGACTCCACCGCATATCCGCCGGGCCCCCCAAGGAGGTACTGCACCCGACCCCGGTGCCAGTAACAGGTCAGCACGGGACCGCCATCGTAGACATTCGGACGAAGAAAATACCCGACTTCAGGCATATGGGGTTCGTCGGTTGCCGGACATTGGAAAAGATGCCTGAGTTGCGCCAGGTCCCGCGTTCTTGCGGACGCGTCCGGCTGCCGCTTTTCCAATTCAGCGGACGCCCACGACAGGAGTCCGTCCAGATCCGGTGTTGTTCTTTCGGCACGCGTGGCGTTGAACTCCGAAATCAGATCGCCCACAACCAGCAGGCGTTCCGAGCAAACCGATTCCTTCAGGACCTCGTCATTCTTGATGCGGCGTCGAATCCCATCGATGTAATTCTGACAGCTTCCGCGCGACAGACCCAGCGGCGCATACGCCGCTCGAATATCCTTGAAACCCCTCACGGCTTCCCGGTAGGCATCCCTTGCGCCGCGGTACTCGCCCCGATGCATGGCGTGGTGACCCCGCACCCACCAGTTCAACGCCTGGTGAACCATCAGCATTGCCGCGTCAATTTCCGATTCCTGCGCCCGTTCCGGAGGCCTGCCGCCACCCGCATTGTCCGGACTGGCCCACGCCGGCACACTGCCTCCCTCCATTCCGACAAAAGAAACCTTGCCGTCGACCACAGCGGTCACGGCGTCCGCGCCTTCGGACCACGCCAACGGGCCCCGCACGCGCCCTGCCACGAGCAACCTGCCTCGTCCGAACGCATCGACGGTCCATAGTCCGCTGCGGTCCGTTACGGCCAGCCGGCTTCCGTCGGGCGCCACGGCCATATCGACAGGTTCCATTCGCGCAGGCAATCGCCAGAGCGACTCCCCGGATGCATCTATCCGCCAGATGCGGTTGCGGATGAGGGCCAAGCGCCGCTGTTTTCGGGCGTCTGACGTCAGCCGCCCCAGTGGCGTCGTGCCGAACGCAACGTGATCCAGCCCCCGCTCCAGGTAAACCAGACCACCGCCGGGCAAGAAGCCCACGTCTCCAGGCGGACCCAGGAAGATTCCCGCTCTGGCGGGCGGCGTCCCGTCTGTTCGCCCCTCCCAGATCTGGGTGAACAGGACCATCGGCTTCCCGGAGGGTACCAGCCACACCACTCGCTCGCCGTCAGGCGAGTAAGTCGCGGACGGGACGGAATGAGCCCGGGTCGCAAGCCCCAGCAGGGCGGCTACGACAGTGAGAAACTTCAACAAGCGCTCCTCCAGACCTCAGAGATGGCCGCGAAGGATTGGCGACGAGGAATGTCTATAAGATAAGAAAGTTATTCCCTGTCAAACAACCCTTCTATCGCGATGACCTCCAGCGCCTCGCCCATCGCACGGACGGCCTGGTCGATATCGGCCTCCGTGTGCGAGAAGTTCGTATAACAGACCGAATAGACGATGATCCCGCGCTTCAGTACTTCCTCGTTGAACCTGAGAAACAACCGGCCCGCGTCGGGATGGTCGAACACCAGTTGTCCGACGGGCGGCGCCCCCACGATGCTCACCGGCAGACTCAATCTCTCGCTGCACGCATTGAAGCCTTCGTGAAGCTGTTCGCCGCGCTTCCACAACGTGCCGATCACATCCTCACGTTCATAGACATCCAGCACGGCACGCGCCGCGGCCAGTCCAAGGGTGTCTCCTCCGAACGTGGACGACACCACGCAATCCTTCACCGTCTCCATCACCGCCGCCTGTCCCACAAAACAGGAGAGCGGCACGCCGTTCGACAACCCCTTGGCAAACACCGCCAGGTCGGGAATTACCCCGAAGTACTCCTGTGCGCCTGCACGCCGAAGGCGGAACCCCGTGACGATCTCGTCGAAAATAAGGACCGCCCCGCGCTGCTCAGTCAGCTTCCGCAATGCCTTCAGAAAGGAACGCCCCTGTTCAACCTCCGCATACGCGCAAGCGACGCTGACGGCCGCAATTTCATCCGGCGCAGCTTCAAACGCTGCCGCATACGGACCGATATCGCCCCACGGCAACGCCATGTAAGTCTTTCGAGTCGCCTCCGGCACCCCGCCTCGAGCCATTGTATTGACCCAGCCATGATATCCACAGGTCAGGATGAGTTCCCGTTCCGTAAACGCCCTTGAAAGGCGGTGGGCGGCCGCCATCGCCTCACCGCCCGTTTTCAGGAATCGGACCCGTTCCGCGCACGGCAATACCTCCACCAGCCGCTGTGCAACCTCCACCTCCAGCGGGTGGGGATAGCTGAACACGATCCCACTTTCCAATTGCTCTTTGACGGCCTCATCCACCGCAGGGAAACGGTAGCCCAGGGTTATCGGTCCCAGTCCGTTCCTGAAATCGATGTATTCATTGCCGTCGGCGTCCCACACCCGGCATCCGTCACCCCGAACCAGGTAGCAGGGCTCCACGCCCCGCAACGCCTCTCTCGGGGCCTTGGAATGGGTCTGGGTGCCCAGCGGGATCACCTGCTGCGCCAGGTCATACAGCTCCCACGAACGCGCAACCGATCGCTCAACCTTCGTTGTCATCATCCACCTCCTGAGGAATCCTGTATAGCCGCCTCGGTCGAAAGTGGGATCCAACCCCCGCCATGTGCCCACAGCCAGCGGGTCAATACCCGTGGATCGAATGCCCGCCACCCGGAAACCAGACCATGTCCACAATCAACGAAACCCCCACGCCCGTGGAATAACCGACCAGAACGCCGAGGAAAAACGGCACGTATCGGCGATAGAGCGCGGCCCCGCCGATTCGCAGTATGAGGAATTTGATGGCCCAGGCCAGAAAGACCGAAAACACGGTATACCGTACCGAGGTTCCCGTACCGGCCAGCGCGAACCCCACAGGGTGGAAAGGCCACCAGGGAAACCGGTACTTCAGAAACGTCAACAACGACATCACCGCCGCGCCAATGCCGAACAGACTCAGCTGCAGACGGTGGGGCGGCTCCGGGTTGTTCATCTGGGTCAGTACACGTCCAAAACCGGATTTGCTGTACCTCGTGAACGGCCAATCGTTGAAATTATAAGCCCCGTACGTATATCCCAAATACAACGTAAACACAACCGAGAATATACACCCCAAACCGAAGGCCAGCAGTAGAGCAGCCAGCACACGCCGCCGCCCGTCTCGGGGGCAAACATCCGCCAATTTAGTGCCGTGGATTACCGACGGCATGAACAGGCCCTTGCCGTAGGACGCGACGCCGTTCGTAAATGCCAGCGTTGTCAGACTGGAACCCGACAGATTCCGCGACCCGAACAGCGACGTAACGAAACGTTGCGGCCCAACGGGCATGCTGATGAATACCAGTCCCACGTCCGACACGATGCGCGCAACGCCCAGATACAGGACGAATGCCGCCAGAACGAACGCACACGCCAGTACAAGACTCATCCCCGCCTGCCACCACCAGAAAACGGCGAAGAGCACGCACGCAGCCAGCCCGAACACCGCCGTCCGGAACGACATCATCTCGTCTTTCTCGTCCAGCGGCGCTGCCTTTCCGATCGCTTTCTTGAAGACCAGCCTCAAATGGTTCCTGGAAGTCCAGAATCCCCAACCCACCATTGCAAAAAACGCGCCCAGAGGCAGCCACTGAAAATCGCCCGACGCGTGGGACCACGAACTGGCGTTGTATCCCAGGCGGTTCAGGATTCCGCTCCGAATGATGAACAACAGATCGAAGAACCAGAGGCTGAACAGGACGTCGATATTGGCGAAATAGCAGAAAGATATCGTGAACATGTTGATCCGTGTCCACAGACCAGGGAAGTAGCGTTCGAACCTGATCCAGGGGCCCCAGCGGATATTCGGAATCTGCGGAAAGCCGGGGACGAAGTAGTTGATCATATTCCAGGCCAGAATGCCGAAAGCGACGGCGAAGCCAATCCAGAAAAGCCGTGGGAACTCCAATGACCGGGCGCGTTCCGTAAGCTCCGTGACCGGGCGCAGAATCGGAAACGAAATGCGTTCGCTTTCCACCCACTGCTTGCGCAGAATCACCGCGAGGCAGACCGAACCGAAGAAAAGAGCGGTAATCAGCCCCATCCAGCAAACCACCGGCACGAACCAGGCATTCCAGGGTATGGCGTCGCCGGGCGGCAACCCCTCGAACAGGTGATTGAGCGTGCCGTTCGTGTTTCTCGGCGCCAGCCAGTGCGGAATATAGGGATGGAAGAACTCTCCCCACTGGTTCTCCGGCGTCGCAAAATAAAACGGGGCCGCGATCGCACCCAGGAAATACCCCGTCAGACCAACTGACGGAATGGCCCCGCCGACCAGACCGCCCGCGAGCACGACCAGGAGTTCCGTCGACGATAGCGCGTACCGATGCGAGAGTAAGCGGCACAGCGGGTTCAGTCCCAGGGCAAGCAGCAGGTAGGGCAGCAGCGTACCCATCGGAAAATGACTCAACGTCATGCGTGACGCGTGGACGACGTATTCCACGTAATTCACGACGACGTTTACCCCGACGGCCAATACTCCGGCCAGCAGTACGCTGCGCAGCGTCACCGCCTGCCCGCCAGGTCGACGTCCGACATCGGTTGAAACCGCAACGTTGGATGCTTCTGCCATCACACCTTCCTTGCACCTTGTAACACCCGCAGTCGCGAGCAGCCGGTTGACCTGCGGACTCGAAACGATTGAGACCGGAGTCAGCGACTTTCCTGCCCAGCCCGAGGCATGCTCCCAGACATAGCAATATACGAAATGAACTCAATAAACACAAAAAACGGGCTTCAGCGATCGAGCCCGGATTCGTTTTCGTCGAAATATGATCCGATCAGACACCGGCAGCCCACGTGTTCCCACCCGCCCTCACCTTCCCCTCCCGCTTCAGGAATTCCGCGCAATGCGCGCCGCCCGCGACGCCTCCAACCACGTCCAGATCGTGGCCCATATCGAGCAGCCCGTCCCGAATGGCTTCGTCCAGCGATCGCGTTACCATCAGGGGCTCCTCCATCTGGACGTGCATCCGGGGGCCGGACACGGCCTCGAACGACGTCGCGCCGAAGTCCACGATTTTCTGCGCGACCCGCGCGTTCACGCTCACAAGCTTTCGCCCTCCCGGCAACCCCGTCGCGACGTCGCGGTCCGGGAGGCGAATGATCAGCGGCGCCGTGTTGTTAAGCGGGCGCTTTCCCGGCCCCACCGAGTTTCGGCGTCCCGGCCGCGGATCCATCCGGCACATCCCGTGCCCCAGTATCAACCCCGTTCCGGGCACCGTGACCAGGGACCCGAATGCGCCGCCCTGCGAGATTGTCACGGACGCGACGTTACCTTCCACGTCCGCCGTGGAAACATGGAGTGTCCCCTCCGAAGAATCCCCCTCCGGCCCCGGGGACCGCCGATCCACGAGCTGCGGAAACTGCCGCACGGACTCCGCGCGTCCCGCCGCGTAGTGTTTACTCAACAGCCGCTCAACCCCGACCTCCACATGATCCGGATCCGCCAGATACAGGAGCCGGTCGCGCCACGCCAATTTCAGTACTTCGGCCAGCCGGTGCCAGTACGTCACCGTATCGTCCGGCACGGTATCGAAGCAGTCCAGCATATTGAGCACCTGGAGGGCCGTCAGCCCACCGTTCGGCAAGATCGCCGCATAGACGGTCGCGTCGCGGTAGGTGGTCTCGTAAGGCGCCGTTACACGGGGCATATAGGCGGCCATATCGTCCCGCGAAAGCGCCCCGCCCCCGCTGCCGACGTGATCCGCGATCTTCCTCCCGATCTCTCCATCGTAGAAGTCGCGCCACCCGGCCTCGCACGCTCGCGTCAACGATTTTTCCATATCACGCCTGTGCCATCTGTCGTCCGCCTTCGGCAGACGCCCTTCCGGCATCAGATGCTTCTCTGTTTCCGGGAACCGCCGGATCACCGGTTCCAGGTGCCGAACCGCGGCGGCCGTGGAGCCGAACGGGAATCCGTTCTCCAGCAGCGCCAGCGACGGCGCCACGATATCCGACCACTTCAACCGGCCCCAGCGCTCCCACAACATCCCCATCCCCGCCATCATACCCGGCGGGCCCACCGCCTGCGGGCCGTGCACATTGGCATTGTCCCTCACGGAACAGAGGTACTCGTTCTCGTTGATCCCCTTCGGCCCGTCCCGCATCGGCGCCACGTCGTACATCGTCTCACGCGCCGATGCGGGTGCAATGGAGTTGGCATCCAGAGACCACACCTTCCCGGTCCGCCCGTCCAGCACGAGGGCGCACAGCACATATCCCATCACGCCGGTGGACTGCGGCTGCAGCATACAGCAGGCCATACTTGCCGCGGCGGCCGCGTCCATCGCGTTCCCGCCCAGGTCCAATACGCGCGCGCCCACACGGGCCGCCTCCTCCGGACCGGCGGCAACCGCGCCTCGAGACGTGAGAATTTCCTTGCCTTCAATCATTCGATTCCTCGCTCGGGATCGCATGCAGCCACCACCGACTGCGCCACGGGTTTCCTATGTCTTCGACAGAACGGCACCCATGCGGGAAGCCCCGTGGACGCTGCTTACAATCCCTCTGCGACCTTGTTGATTGCGGCCGCGATATCCCGGATGTCGGAGGCTTCCATTTGCTCATGGATACCCCGCACGGCGACCGTCCGCAAGCCGGCCACGGCCTGAGGGGTCGTGTCCGGTCCATAATGGTATTCCCGGTTCGTCACTCCGCAGGTGAACGGGCATCCGCTTTTTCCGTACGTTTTCTTCTCAGTGAGGAACTTTCCGCGCATGAATATCGGATCGCCAATATAGTGGGCGCCTGTCGCCACGCCCTCGGCGGAAAGCGCCTTGCAGAACCGATCCGGATCGTGACCCGTCACGTGAAATATGTAATTCCACCACGATACCTCCCTGTCCGCTTCCGCGGGCACGGGATCGATTCCCGGAGCGTCCGCAATCAAATCGCACAACATCCGGCCCAGGTGAATCCGGCGTTCAACCACGGCGCGCACTTTTTCCAACTGCGCCAGGCCCACCGCTCCCTGCATTTCCGTCATCCGGTACGTCGGCGCCAGAAACCCGTGGTCCCGCTCGCCCATGTATTGATAGTCCCATCCCTTATCTGAAAACAGTTTCAGTCGGATGTACGTCTTTTCGTCATTGGTAACCGTCATCCCGCCGTCGCCGGTGGTCATATGTTTGGACTGCTGAAGGCTGAAGCACGCCACATGTCCGAACGTCCCCACGTACCGGCCCTTGAATCGTGTCGCGTGCGCCTGGCTGCAGTCCTCGATCAGGATCAGGTTGTATCGATCGGCGATGTCCACGACCGCGTCCACGTCGCACGGCCTCCCGAAGAGATGCACCAGGACGATTGCCCGCGTCCGTCCGGTGATGACCGCTTCGATGGACTCGGGCGTCATGTTCAACGTTCTCGGGTCCACGTCGGCGAAGACCGGCACCGCGTTCTGCTGCAGGATCGGCATCACGCTGCCCGGATCGGTAACGGGCGCGGTAATAATCTCGTCTCCCGGCTCCGGGTTCACGGCCCCAACCGCAAGGTGAATGGCGGCCGATCCTCCCGTTGAACTCTGCGCGTACCTGACACCGTAAAAGTCTGCAAAGGCCCTTTCGAAATCCTTTACGAACCGCCCGCTTTTGCCGAACAGATTCTGGCTGCGCACGGCATCAATCAGAAACTCTTCCTCCCGTAGTCCGAAGGGCGTCCTATCGGGAAACGGTCGGGTACGTACCTTTGGGCCTCCATGGATTGCCAGCCTTGCCATTTTCTCTCCGAAACACAAAACGATTTTGGATAGACGAGATCCAACCCCGATAAGTTCAAAAACCTAATCAAACATGGATGGACAGGATGAACAGGATAAAAACTGGAAAAGCGGAAGACCGTTGTCGATCCGGCATATCATCCAGGCAATTGACAACGCCACTGCCGTCCAGGACACAAACCGTTTCGGGCACACGTGACTTTCGACAAAATAAGAATCCAGAAGCTGGAAGTCAGAATCCGGTCGTGAAACCGGCAAATATTCTGATTCTGACTCTCAACTCC
Organism: Candidatus Latescibacterota bacterium; assembly: GCA_965203805.1. GTDB lineage: Bacteria > Latescibacterota > UBA2968 > UBA2968 > JAAXHE01. The sequence goes on from OZ241917.1 coordinate 2,093,371, forward strand.
TGGATTTCTCGAATAATACTCCGCCCAAAGCCCCTCCATCCCGACCCAATTTGCTGCCGCTTACCGCTCCAACCTGAACAGGACCTCCTTCTCCGCCTCCGCGTTGCCGTTCTGGTCCACAACGCGGACCGTCAGCCGGTTCACGCCCGACTTGGCGTTCCTCAGGTCCATCTCGAAATACTCCTGAAGGTCCGTTTCATCCCGGACCTGCTCAGTGGATACGGAAACCTCGGGGGTGCGTTCGCCCCTGCGGAACAGAGAGCCCACGCCCGCCCACAAGCGCCCGAACGTGCCGCCCTTCTCCGGCATCGAATGGATCGTGTAATGCAGCGTAAACCGGCTCTGGCCGAACGTGTCCCGTTTCAGCCCATAGGCTTCGTAATAGACAAACGGGTGCTGGTTCATCCGATAGGTCTTCGTGGTCATCGGAATCACCCAGACGCCGCCCCCCTTGGCGTATTTTTCCAGGCCGCCTTCCGTCGAAATCTGGAATCCCAGTTCCAGGCCGCTCAGTTTCAACGTATCCAGGGAATAGTCCTCGACCTCGAGTCGTTCCTTATAGATGCCCGAATGGCCGGAAACCAGGTCCTTGACCTGTACCCGCATGTCGTAGGCGCCCGGGCTCACGTCCAGCGCGAGCTGATTCGGAATAAAGGTCCCCTTGCCCGTATAAAGCTCCTTCGACGTGCGCAACGCCAGTTCCTCGCTGTCCTGCAGCGTCTGCCCCGACTCCGGATCGTAAAGCGCGACCGCACACCCCAACTGGAAAACGGTCTGTTCGTCCGATTCCGACTCGCTCAGGCTGCGGGGCGGAATCCCATAATAGATTTCAACTCGCGTCTTGCCATTGGATCCCCGGAACGTCGCGCGATCGTAGTAGAAATCCAGAAATGCCTCACGGCCGCCCGGAAGATAGTGTTCCGGCATCTGCCGGATGCTCCGGTTCATTACCATCGCGGGCGAGTACTTCACCATCCGGCTGGTCCGTCGCAGCGCGCCTTCGTCGAATTCCGCCGCGGGCACGGGCGCGAAGTCGAATGTCCCACCCCCCAACTCATTGGTAAACACCACCTCGATGCCCCCCGCGACACCCGTATATACCCAGGACTCCCACTTGATGAAGGACATGAAGTCCCCTCCCGCCACCTGTGCGCGATTTTGGGACAGGGTGACCACGTAATTGTCTCCATCCAGTGCCGACATGTCCGCGGGGGCCAGGGGCTCGTCGGCCAGAGCAGGCGCTCCCAGCTCCACCTCAAGGGGGTCCGGCGCCTCGCCCTGATCGGTACCCGGCGGCAATTCAGCCGGGAAATCCAGGCCCACCTCGTGCATCCTGCGAACCGGGAATACAGGCCCACGTCCCACGTCCGCCATGCCCAGCGGCCCGTAGATATCGTGGGCGACGCGCTCCTTGATCCGCTCGACGGAAACCGGCATGGGCGGCGCCACCCTGCCGGAAGTCGACCGGTATTCCGGTTCGCCGTATCGGATATAGACCTCGCCGCGCCGGTCCCACGGATTCGCCATCTCGGAAAAAGCGGTTCGCGAATACCACACGCGCCGATAGTGCTCCAGCTTCCGCTCGTTCACCGAAGTCATCAGGTCCGGATCCCTCACCGACCAGAACCGCACGAGGTACTCCCTCCGTACGGCCGCATCATCCGCGGTCTCCCGATAGGCGAGGAGCTCTTCCCTGGATGCAATCAGGCTCACGTCCTGATACAACCGGCGTTCTTCGGGCGGCATCCGTGAAAAACCCCGGCCGTAATATTGCATGGCCAGGTCCAGGGCCTCGCGGCTCGCGCAGGCCTGCGCCACGACCGGTAACAGCAACGCCTCGTCCGCGGTTACCTCCAGGGAGTCCAGCGCTACCGATGGCAGGTCTTCAAAAACACCCGTCCGGATAAAGGCTCTGACCACGGCCTGGACAACCGCCGGCTCCCTCGTCGGATCCACCGAAAGAGAGCGCACGTACGCGTCGACAGACTTGCCATAGTCCTCAATATCGGAATACAACCGACCGAGCAGCCTGTGGGCCAGTTCGAAACGCGGCGACAGCGCGGCGGCCTGCGACGCATGGTAAATCGTCTGCTCGGAAAAACTCCCCTTCTCGCCCTCAGCGGTCCCGGCTCTGTAGGACGCTAGCGCCATCCCGAAGTGGGCCGGCGCGAACCCGTCGTTCTGCGCGAGGGCCGACTGGAACGCCTCCCGCGCCCTCGTCAGGTCCAACTTCAGCAACCTCGTGTATCCAATGCGGGTATTGTGACCGGCCGGATCAGTCGTCAATTGCGGCCAGTACGCCTTTACGGCCCGCCGCACCTCCCGGTCCGGGTCGAAAGGCAGGTTGCCAAAGACAGCCGGCATCTCGTACCCCTCAGCGACCCGCTGCCCCTCCGGGTCCGGTACGGCGGTTGAAGACCCTGCCGCTTCCGGTTTTGTCTGTTCGGCACGGGTAGGGAGACCGTTCGTCAGCACAAAGGTCAAAGCGGCGAACCAGATAACCGTCCTCAATGATCGAATCCGGTACATCGTTTTCGTCCTCGTTTCAGGTTGGCGCCATCAGATCAGACCGCAACAGCAATCCTCGATACACGACGGGCGAAACGCGCACACTGTTCCCGATAACTATAGGATGCTCACGGGCGGAAATGGTTGCATAAAAGCGGGGAGACGGGAGACGGTATAGCTTTCAGCGTTCAGCCAACAGCCGTCAGCTTGAAGCAAAAACCAGAAAGCCAAACAGTAGAACGAAAGCGTCGCCGAGACGTTCCTCCTTCCCGCCACGAATGTGGAACTACATCGCTTGACATTCGCCTGGCCTGGCCTTTTGCTGTTGGTCTTTGATTCTAGCTGACTGCTGAAAGCTGATTGCCGAGTGCTTCTTTGTTTCAACTGCAACAAGAAAGGAGGACGGTCCCGCGAACCGCCCTCCTTTGTGTTTACCTCCCGTCGGGCCTTAGAACGTGCCGCCCACGGACAGACGCAACGGCGGATCGAAGATGCCCAGATCCGCGTTATGGTACGAGAGATCGACGGTGATCAGCTGGCCGCCGGGGAGTTCGTGCTTCAGACCGGCGCCGACGCTCCAGCTTTCAAGGGCCGTGTGCGTCCGGTACCCGGCGCGAAGCGCCAGCGTGTTTTCCAGCCAGAGCTCCCCGCCCATGCGGGTGATCGGCCGGAAGTCCGTTACGAACTCGTGCTCGACCGAAAGCGTGAAGTATCCCGGGTCGCCCTTCTGCCCGAAAATCTCCATCGCTCCGCCGAGGGAGTACGTGGTGGGCATCACCGCCGTGAACCCGCCTTCCGTTGCCTTGACGTTCGGGCCCAGGTTCCGGAAACTCATGGCGATCCTGCTGCTCCGGTATCCGGTGTAGAAGTGGGTGCCGATGCTGTAGTCCAGCGTGGACACCTTTTCCAGGTGAAGGTCTTCCTGGATCCAGCGAATCTGACCGCCCAGCATGAATTTGTCGGTCATTTTCTTCGCGAATACCGCGCCCAGGGCGATATCGCCCGCGCGAAACATGGTTCCCGTGCCCCACGGCGCGGTCGGGGTGGTGACCTCCATCTCTTCCGTTGTAAAGCTGTTTACTGTAAACCCGATGACCCCGAAGCCCGCGTTGAACGCCAGCGCTCCGGAAAGTGTTGAGGAATTGGTCAACCAGCGGGTGTAATTCAGGGAATAGGCCACGTTTTCGATGTGCCCCAGGCCCGCGGCGTTCCAGAACGCGGACGAGATGTCGTCCGAAATTGCCGTGTAAGCCCCGCCCATGGCTTCGGCGCGGGCGCTCTGGCCGATTTTCAGAAACGGGAACTCGGAGAGTCCCACGCGCTCGACCCAGAGACCCCAGGCCTTGTCGACGTTCTCCATCTTCGGATCGATCAACGCCCCGTCGCGCGACCCGGTGCCGGGCGCCGGCTGCTCAACCGCCCCCGCCGGCTTCACGGTCAGGAGAGCGACGGTCACGAGGGCCAATCCCAAGATGATCCATCCTTTTTTCATCACTATTCTCCTTAATCGTCGCGAGGTCCGTTAACGGATCACCACAAACGTACCGGTCTTGATCTTCCCGGCAGCCGCCGAACCTTCAACGCCATGCACGGCATAGAAATAGATTCCCGGGCCCACAAGCGCCCGGATCGTGGAATAAGGACGGCCGGTCCAGCTGGTCTCACTGGATGAAATAGCCTTCTGACGCAATACCTGGATCAGCTGTCCCGCGGTATTGAAGATATAGATGAACGAGTTTGACGGCACGTTTACAAACCGGATTTTCAAACCGCCGCCGTATTCGTTGGTGCCGTTGGCCATATAGGGGTTCGGCACAACCACGATATCCCGTTCCAGCGCGTCGGCGGCCGCCACGTAGGGCAGCACCGGCGACCCGCGGTTGACCTGCAGGAAGTTGGAATAAGGCCCCTCCTGCCCGTTCTGCAGGAACTTCTGCGCCCTGGGCGGGAGGTCCGCGAACGTCATGGTTCCGTCGTTGTTCGCCCAGTCGTTATGCGGTTCCTGATAAGCCCGAATACTGTAGTAATAGAAGAATCCGGCGTTGGAACTCGCATCGGACCAGCCGTACATTCCCGGGCGGGCGGCGCGCCGGCCGTCATTTGCCTGGTTCGCCAGCCCAACCGCCGTGCTCTCGTTTCCTTCCGCCGCCGCTACAGGCCAATCCGCGCCCGCGTCGTACGTGACGCCCGCCGGCAGAGGCCCGCCAACCGGAATGTCGCCGACCAGCGAGAACGGACCCGTTGCCGTAAGCGTTCCCCGCAGCCCGCGATAAATGCGGAAACCGGCGACGTCCGCGGCGCCGTAATCGGGATGGACGGCGCCCTGAGACTCGGCGGCCCAGAACAGCTTCACCTTGGCGTTCTCGTCGCTCTTGACGTAGACGTCGACGTCCGGGGGGCCGTCCGGAATGTCAAAGCCGCTCTGATAGGCGAATATCGCGTGCTCGAGGTGCTCGACAATGGCCTGCTCGCCCTGCAGGAAGCTGGCCTTGTCGGCCGTGAGGGACCACTTCCAGATGTCGATCGGACTCTTGCCGGGGCCGGCATATTCCGCGCCGGAACCGGCCACGAACGCCACGATGACCTTGGCCTTGTCGCCGGGGCCGAGCGCCCACGGACCGTACACCTGTGCGTTCGTGAACCCGCCCACGGCCGTGGGATTGTCCTGGGCGGTCGCGGCGGTCAACTTGGAGAATGCCTCCGAAGGGGTCTCTCCCTCAAGGACCGGCTCGTCGTAGTCAGCCGTCGTGCGTACGTTCCACCAGCCCTGGTAGGACGGCTGGTCACCCGCGGGCTGCACGTACTGACCCGCGTCGTGCATATTGAACGCGTGACGGGGGTCGTCCGGACTGTCCGCGAAAGCGACCGGCGCCATGCCCACGAACGAATGGGCCGACAGCTTGCCGTCGGGGAAGGCCATTTCCTTCAGGTCGGATGTCTCGATGTCCTTGATCCACGGGTCGCCGGTATCCTCCCACGCCTTGAACGGGCTGTCGCCGTCCCACTGATAGCTCAGCTTGAGCCCCTGCGCCCGCGCCGCGCTGATGAACGCCGGCCCTCCGGGGCCGCCGTCCACGTAGTTTCCGGCTTCCGTGTAGCGGAAGTTATCGTCGAGACCGGTATCCAGCCACCGCCACCAGCGGCCGCCGCCCGTGTTGTTGTCTGAGGTCTCATTAATCTTCCAGGTGGCCACCAGCGGCAGGTACACCTCGTTGTGACGGTCGTTGCCGGTGTTCTCCAGGATGAATTCCGCGATCACGAAATCGTCGAACATCTGGTGTGACCAGTTGTGGACCTTACGGGTGATCGTGATACCGAACTTGTTGGTCCACTTGGCAACCAGAATCTCCTCGGCAAACGCATCATCCGGCGTGTATTCTCCCGGAGAGTAGTTGCGGATGAGTCTGGGCGGCGCGCTGACGTCATTCTCGTCGGGCACGTTCGCGCCCGGCCAGTAGTTGCTGGCCGGCGAGAACGATCCGGAACGCCCCTGCTCCCATTCCGTGGCCGCGCCGAGGTCCGCTTCCGGTCCGCTCGACGGGTCGTAGACGAGCGGCGTGATATCGACGCTCTTGCCCCTCGGGCCCGTCCAGGCCGCATCCACGCCGCCTGGCCCCACGACCATGATCCACGTGCCGAAGCCGACGGCGTTTCCGCCCCTGCGGGTATAGTTGGAGCTGGCGTTGCTGCTGGGGATGTTCGCCCATCCGGGATACCAGAACATATCCGGCTCGCCGGTCTGCCCGCTTCCGAGGTTCCACCCGCCCATGGTGCCATCCGAGTTCCAGCTGACCTGGACGTGGCTCCGGCTGGTGGACAGCCGCGGGGTGTCGCTCTGGTCTACGGCCCAGGCGCCCACTGGCAGGAGCAAGCCGCAAACAAGCGCCATAAGCTTGATGCCTGGTTTCATACTTGCTTCTCCCTTTCTTTAATAACGGGGGGCGGGAAAACAATCGCCCCCCGTTGAATGTTTACTGGGTTAGAAGTTGACTTTCAGACCCAGGCCCACTTCGCGCGGCTTCCCGTAGTACCGGGTCAGTTCGTTGTAGTCCCCGTACGTGAGGTAATCCTGGTCGTTCGGCCTGGGTAAATTCAGACCCCAGCGAACGAAGTCAGGATAGGAGCCGGCCACGGGGCTGTCCTGCTGGTTGAACAGGTTGAAGATCTCCACATAGAAGACGGCGTTCCGGTGCCCGCCCTCCACGAGCGTCTTCTCAACCTGCAGGTCGGTCCAGGTTCGTATGGGTCTGTGACGCAGTTCCGGCTGCTTGCCGGGCGGCGTGTACCATTGGGGCCTGCCGCTCTGAATGCGCCAGACCATATTGGCGCGCAGGCCGCCCACCGCGTGGAACTGGCGCAGCCCGGGCCCGAAGTCCATGGGCGTATCCAGGTACAGCGAGAGGCTGGACTGGACGCGCAGGTCGGACCCCTTGGGGTTGAACAGGCGGCCGCCGCCGTAGGTGGGCTGCCACACGCCGTTCATATTGGCCGGGGCGTCGTAGGCCTTCTGGATGTCCATGAACTCGAAGATCACGAACTGATAGCTGTTGGTGATTCCTCTGGCCCTGCCGCGCCACCAGCTGGCTACCCTCGTGGCGAGCTTCATCCGCTCTTCCAGCGAGAAGTCCTTACGCACGTACGCCGAGCCGTTCCATTCCCAGTCGTGGTACTGGTCCGGATTCATCACGTACGAGGAATCCGGGTAGAACATGGTGGCGTTGGAGCCCACGCGCGCCGTAGACGCCCAGCCGAAGTTGACGGCCGCGTTGAACGAGAAGTAGTGGCTGAAGCCCTTGCGCACGTGGAGCTCGAGCCCTCTCATGTCCTGGTAGGTGCTGGGCTTGCGGCCCCAGACCCACGTTGTGCGCTGCGGCTCGTACCAGTAGCGGCTGCCGGAGGAAATCTTCCCGATAGCACTCTTGTAGTATGCCGCCATTCCCGCCGTGTAGTCGGCCACGAAGTTCCAGTCGGCGCCGGCCTCGTAAGCCCGGGTACGCGTGAGGGACACGTAGGGGTTCGCCATCCGGACCTGACCGTGCAGACCGCGGAACGCGTCCCACGCCACGTGGGCGTCGGGGCCGTTCGCGCGCCACTGTTCACGGAAGTACTCGAACAGGTCGGGCACCTTCGCGTACAGGCCGGCTGTAAAGTGGAAGGCCGACCGCTGCGTGATGGGATGGGAAATCCCGAAGCGCGGGCTGAACTGGGTCGCCCACTGCGGGTCGACCGTGACCATGTCCACGTGCTTGATGAGCCAGCGGTTCTGCGGCGTCTGAAGCTGCGAGACGTTGTAGAACCGGTGGTTGGTGTAAAGCGCGTCGAACCGGATGCCCGCGTTCATCACCATCCCCTCGAACTCCATCTTGTCCTGCAGATAGAATCCGATCTGAATGGGGTTGATGGGGGCCTTCACGTCCGGGAGATTGCCCGAGTGGGTGATGAAGTCCACGATGCGCTGGCTCGGGTTGGGCGAGTTGTAGTTCAGGTAATAGATGCTGAACCGCGTCAGATCCAAACCCGTCTTGACGAAGTGGCCCTTGGTGACCTGCGAAGAAATATCCAGCTTGACGTTCAGCCGGCTGCGGTCCGCGATCGTATAATTCGCGACGTTACTGGGCTTCACGTTGAACCAGCCGTCCAGGTCCTTCTCGCCGAAGACCGTTAATGGGAACCCGAAGCTGTCTCTCGGCCAGGTGGTTTCCTGGGTATCTTCCAGCGTCGTGTAGAACGACACCCTGGCTTCGTAGAACGTCTTCGGGGACACCGTGTGGGTCAGGGATGCATAGGTGACCCGGTCGCTTACCTTGCGCCCGCCAGCGCCCGACCCCTCCGGCAGGAACACGTTCTGCCCGTTGGAGGCCCGGTCGCGCTGGGTGTTCGTTCCCCTGTTGTAATATTCCGCCACGGAGTAAATCTGCCCGATGCTCACCTTCGCGTCGGCGCCCGGCCGGAACGTCAGCTTGGCGTTCCCGCGGAAATCCAGCGGCGTTTCCAGCGTGGGAAACCCGCCCGACATCACGCTGGTCAGGCTGGTGGCGCCAAGGCTCGGGTCGAACGTGGCATTGCGTACAGACGTGTTCAACACATCCGTGGGCTGCCTGGTCCACCGGGCGCTGGCAAAGAAGCTGGCCTGGTCGCCCAGCGGGCCCGAAACGCCGCCCTCGATATAAGAACCCTTAACGTCAGTATAGTCCACGGCCCTGTGCGCCAGGCCCACCTCATCGTCTGGCGTTCCCGGAACGCCATCCTCGCCGTCGCTCAGGATCACCGTTTCCGCGCGCCATTCCCGGTCGTCCCACTTGAGCTTGTCACGGTGGTAAGCGCTTTCGTAGAGGTTTGAGCCCCAGTGCTTCTGGCTCGGCGGCGTATAGCGGAAATCGCCCCAGCCGCGGAAGTCCCGCCCGCCGTCTTTCGTAATGATGGAGACCGCGCCGGACTCCAGGTTTCCGTATTCGGCGCTCGCGCCGCCCGAAATCACCGTGATTTCCTGCACGGCGGTCTTGGAAGGACCGGTGAACTGCCGGCCGTACCCGTCGTTGTTCGGCAGGACCACGCCGTCCACCATCAGGATGGCGTCTCTCGAGTCCCCGCCCCGGATGACGTTGGCGTTGTTGAGTTGCACGCCCGGATTCAGCGTGACCAGATCAGTAACCGACCGCGCCATCGGCAGCGCCTCCAGCTGCTCGACGCCCATGACGTAATGGCTGGTGGTCTTGTCGGGCTCCACCGGCGGGCGTTCCGCCGTAACCACGAGTTCCTCGGCTTCCAGCGCCGTTTCTTTCAACTGGAAGTCCACGGTCGTGGTGAAGTCCGCCTGGATACGCACGTCCGTCTTGGTAACGGCGTTGTAGCCGACCATCGACGCTACGAGCGTCAGGTTTCCCGGGTCGACAGAGAGGAGCAGATAGTATCCGTCCGCATCCGACTGTGCGCCCCTTCGCGTGCCCTCGATCACGACGTTCACGCCGGGCAGCGGTTCGCCGGACGCCGCGTCCATAACGCGCCCGGTCAGTTTGCCGGTCTGGCCCGCGAACACGCCGGCGGTCAGGCCGACGAGCATAAAGACCGCAACCGGCAAAGCCACAAACAACTTCCATCTGTTCATCTGAAAACCTCCTTCGAGAATACTCAGCGGCTATTTACCGCTGAAGTAGAACTTAATCCCGGCTCCGAAGTCCAGCATCTGCAGAGGGAAGGTTTCGGAGAGCTCCCAGTCTTCAAGACCCCGAAGGTCCCCGATCATAATGTTGTACCGTCCGCGGAGGTCCACGGCCACGTTTTCGATCACGAACGCTTCGACGCCCAGTCCGGCGTTAATCCCCAGCGCGTACCGCTGGTCGGTGAACGGTTCCAGTTCGAGGACCAGGTCTCCCGTCTGCCCGGGCCACAGCAGCCCGCTGACGTCGTTCTTGTACCGGTAGAATCCGCCGCCCACCGCAACGTACGGGGCGAAACTGCTGGCCGCAAACGGCTGGCCGACCTGCCGCAGGCGGACGAGCGCGTTTACCAGCAGGCTGTTCAGGCTCATGTTGCTTGACGCGTTCGGGCTGGTATAGGCTTGGCCGTCCGTCCAGGTGAACGTGCGTGTCAGCAGGCTCCCGTCGGTGAAATTCCCGTGGTGAAACTCCAGTTCAACGGTAACGTTCGACGCCGGCACGTACGCCGCGTTCAATCCGAACTTGGAATCGTTGTCGTACCACTCGCCCAGACCGAAGACCGGCACGTTGTAATTCGCGAACACGCCGACCCCCCAACTACCTTCCTGGGCAACGGCAGGCCAGGTTGAAACCGCCAACACAAGAATCAACAGGCCAACAACCCTGAACACCTTCATACACACCTCCTTACTTTGGAAGATGACTTATCCCCACCACCCTGCCATACGTCTGTAATCTGCTGCGAAACAACAACGACGTGCGAATCATGTCTCCGAAAATACTCGCGGTCTGCTCGACTTTCCACCCCCTCTCGGACAAAAAAAGGGGCATCACTGTCCGGAAACCGGCAGCGCCCCGTTAACACACTCCTGTTTCATGCGTATGAACACTATGATAAACGACTACGCAGTAGCAATTTAGCATAAGCCGACCATCTGACGCGTAGAATCGCTGTTTTTGAGCATAACCGCAGGTTAATCGACAGAAGATATACAACATTTTCAGAGTTGTCAACCCTTTTTCTCGTGTTATTTTCGACGATCTACCGTTCGGCCCCGACCCGTGCGCAGCCGGCCTGATCGCCTGTTCGCACACGTTGTGACACAATACCAGAAGTAGCCAGCCTGTACCGCCTACAAGAGCCGCTGCGAGGCCAGGGCCTCGAGCACCGTTTCGCCGATGTCGGCCGGGCTGCTGCAGACCCGTATCCCCGCGGCGCTCAGGGCCGCCACCTTTTCCTCTGCCGTGCCCTTCCCGCCGGAAATAATGGCGCCGGCGTGACCCATGCGCCTGCCGGGAGGCGCGGTCTGGCCCGCTATAAAGCCGACCACGGGCTTCGGGAAGGTGTGTTTCACGTAGTCCGCAGCCTGTTCTTCGGCGCCGCCTCCGATCTCTCCGATCATCACAACACATTCGGTATCGGGATCCTTCGCGAAGGCATCGAGACAGTCGATAAAGCTGGTTCCGGTTACGGGATCGCCGCCGATACCGACGCACGTGGTCTGGCCGAGATCCAGGGCGGTCAGCTGGGCGACCGCCTCGTAGGTCAGCGTACCGCTGCGTGAAATGACACCCACGTTCCCGCTCCTGTGGATCTCCGCCGGCATAATCCCGATTTTACATTTGCCGGGAGAGATGACTCCCGGACAGTTCGGACCGATCAGCCGGGTGGAACGCGAGCCGAGAAAGTGTTTGACCTTCACCATGTCCAGCACGGGGATGCCTTCGCTGATGCACACAACCAGGCTCAGACCGGCATCCGCGGCTTCAATGACGGCGTCCGCCGAAAAGGCCGCCGGCACAAACACGATCGAGGCATCGGCGCCGGTGGCGTCGACCGCGTCCGATACGGTGTTGAAGACCGGTACGCCCTCGACGCGGTGGCCGGCCTTGCCCGGCGTGACGCCCGCGACGATCCGCGTGCCGTAGTCCAGCATCTGACGGGTGTGGAACGAGCCTTCGTTGCCGGTGATGGCCTGCACAACCACTCGGGTTTCGCTGTCTATAAATATGCTCATTGAGAATCCATTCTTCATACCCTTCGCGGACCCTCACCCCCCGGCCCCCTCTCCCAGCGGGAGAGGGGGAGCGGACAGCTTGAAGCAAAACCGGGACGCGGCGAGGGAATCACAGTTTCTCACTTACCCCCGGGAAGGGGATGTGTCTTAAAGGCGGTGAGAAGGTAGACGTTAGGCGTGAGATGATGTGAGTGCCCCGTGGGGTTTCATTTCTTGCCGGAGGTATAACGGAAGGACCAATCGGGCAAGGATGTCATCTACCGTCTCACCTCTTCCTGCATTTACTGTAGCCCTGGGTTGACGCGTTCCTCGAGGGTGCCGTCGGCGTTGCCGATAACAATGTGATGAGCGAGGCCGACAAAGAGGCCGGATTCGACGACGCCGCAGATCGCCGCGATACGCCGTTCGAGGTCGGCGGGATCGTTGATGACGCCGAAAGCGCAGTCCAGGATGTGGTTCCCGTTATCCGTAACGAAAGCCCGGTTGTCCTGAACACGGAGAGTGGCGCGGCACCCGAGGGCTTCGACCTGCAACCGCACGAACTGCCAGCCGAAGGGCGCCACTTCCACGGGCAGAGGGAATCCGCCGAGGCGATTCTTGAGTTTCGATTCGTCGGCGACGATGATTTCGCGGCGGCTGGCGCTGGCCACAAGTTTCTCGCGCAGCAGCGCGCCTCCTCCGCCCTTGATCAGATTAAAGGCGGGATCGATCTCGTCGGCGCCGTCGATGGTCAGGTCGATCCTGGCGGCCAGGGCGAAATCCGTAAGCGGGATTCCCTCGCGTTCCGCTTGAATCCGGGACTGTTCCGACGTGGGTATACCGTGAATCCGAAGGCCCTCCCGAACCCGCTCGCCCAGTCTTCGAATAGCAAAGTGCGCCGTGGATCCGGTCCCCAGACCAACGATCATCCCGTTGTCCGCGAAGTCGGCGGCCCGTTCGCCTGCAAGTTGTTTCGGGTCGGCAGCCACGATATTACCGGTAGCAGTAAATGGTGGGTAGTGGCCAGTGGTCAGCAAAAGCAGCGATCAGCACTCGGCGGTCAGCATTCGGCTTGAGTCAAAAGCAACCCGTTGACGTCAACGCCGGGACGTGTCGAGACCGGAAGGGGCGTTTCGAGGGCAGGATGCCCTCGGTCCGGAAAAAGGGGGCTCGGTCCGATTCGCGGGGAATTTATCGATCCGCGGCCCGAATTGCAATGACAAATAAGGGTGATAACACACCCGCCGCGGCGATTGTTCCCCGCCGAAGAAACGAAATCGATTGACATTTTCGTTCGTATATATCATATATACTGGCGCGGCCGTAACGGCGGCCATGCCAGTATAGTTGTACAGTGAACGGGGGAGGACGCGTGGCGTACACTACACTTGAAGATTTTTTCGGAGATATCGTCGGAAAGGCCAGGCGCGGACGGGGTCTGTCGGAAGCGGCGCTTGCGAGCGCGGCGGGACTGACCGCCGGGGACGTCGGCAGGATCGAAGCCTACGACCTAACGCCCGACGACGGAGGGATCCGGGCGCTGGCGGGCGCGCTGGATCTGGACGGCGACAAGCTCGTCGCGATTTCGAAGGGATGGGTGCCCGAGCGCGGAAATGCGCCTCACGACAACGGGCGGCTGTCTGTCGAGAGGACGATTCTGGACGTGGGTATGGAAGTGAACGCCTATGTGCTGAAGTGCAAGACATCCGGAGAAGGCGCAATCGTAGATGCCGGGGGGCAGGCGGGACGGATTCTTGCGCTGGTGGAGCGGATGAATCTGAAGGTGACCCACGTGCTGCTGACGCACGGGCATAGCGACCACGTGGGCGCACTTGGCGAAATCGCCGAGGCAACCACGGCAAGGGTGTATTGCTGCGAACGGGACTTCGGACTTCTGGGAAGTTTGAAGGAATTCGTGACCGACCTGGTGGACGACGGCTGGCGTACGAACGTGGGGCGTATCGGCATCGACGCGGTCAGCCTTCCCGGGCACACCGCGGGCGGAATCGGGTATGGCGCGGACGGGATTTTCTTTTCCGGCGACGCGCTTTTCGCCGGATCCATGGGCGGCGCGCCGGGTCCGGCCTATGCCGGTCAGATCGCGGCGGTGACGGAAAAAGTCCTGTCAAGGGACGGGAAAACCCGCGTATTTCCCGGGCACGGGCCCATCACGTCGGTCGCCGAGGAATTGGCGCACAATCCGTTTTTTTCGTGCTGAAGCCCCTGACGTGACGGCCTCTCTGGACTCGGATAGTTTACGAATATTATCCGATTTCTTGAATAACCGGTTGTTTTTCTGAATATTCAGTGGTTGGCACAAGGAAAGCCACTGTAATTCAGGGATCGCGGCGGTCGGCGTGATGAGGTGCGGTCAATGGTGATTCGATTCCCTGCGGTTACTCGTTTTCTCGTGCATTTGTCGTGCTTTTTTAGATTTTGTCCTGTCCATCCTGTCCATCCATGTAAATTTCGTTTTATGAATTAATAGGGTAGAGACCAAGGAGCCTGGATATGTCGCGTTGGCCCCTTCTATTCGGCATCTTGATGTTCACGTGCGGGAGTGCAGTGGGTCAGGAGTATTTCGGCAAGAACAAGGTAACGTATGACGATTACGACTGGCACTATCTGGAGACGGAGCATTTCAAGATTTATTTCGACAAGGTGTCGCAGCCTGCGGCGGAGTTTGCGGCGAAGGAGGCGGAGCGTGCGCTGGTGCGATTGGAGAAGGATCTGAAGTATACGCTGAAGGACCGGTATCCGATTGTGATCTACAATTCTCACAACGGGTTTTCGGTGACGAACATCACGCCGACGGAGCAGTCGGAGTTCACGGGCGGGTTTACGGAGTTTGCGCAGGGTCGCGTGGTGATCCCGTATACGGGATCGTATAGCGATTTCCGTCATGTGATCCACCACGAGTTGGCGCACGTGGTGACGCTGGAGATGTGGACGGGCGGCGGGTGGCTGGGCGCGATGATGACGCAGACGGCGTCGTTGCCGCCGTTGTGGATTGCGGAGGGAGTGGCGGAGTATTTATCGCAGGGGGGATGGGACCGCGAGGCGGACAATTTCATGCGTCACGCGACGATCACGGGCTATGTGCCGGGGATGATGTCGTTGAGCGGCGCGTTTGCGTATAAGGGTGGGCAGTCGGTCTTCGTGATGATCGAGGAGGAGTATGGCAGGGACAAGGTGGCGGAGTTCATTTCGTCGTTTCGTTCTGCGCGATCGGTGGACAAGGCGCTGAAGGCGTCGGTGGGCGAGGGTGTGGAGGAGTTGGACGAGAAGTGGCAGTTGTGGTTGAAGCGTCAGTATTGGAACGAGATCAACCTGCACCATCCGTCGGAGGAGGTGGCGAAGCAGTTGACGGAGGCGGGCGCGGGTCGGGGTTTTTACAATATCGCGCCGTCGTTTTCGCCACAGGGCGACAAGATCGCGTATGTGACGGAGCGTGAGGGGACGTTCGACATCTATCTGATGTCGGCGATCGACGGTCAGGATCTGGGCCGGTTGGTGGAGGGGGAGCGTTCGTCGGATTTCGAGGGGTTGTTCGTGCTGCGTCCGGGGATCACGTGGTCGCCGGACGGGAAGCAGATCGCGTTTGCGGCGAAGTCGCACAACAAGAACACATTGTATACGCTGGACGTGCGGAAGAAGCGGGTGACGAAGCGTTTCAAGTTCGATCTGGACGGGTTGTTCGAGCCGACGTGGTCGCCCGACGGGAAAGAGATCGCGATCGTGGGGTTGAAGGACGGGTGGTCGGACGTGTATGTGGTGAACGTGGAGGACGAGGGTCTGCGGCGGATGACGCGTGACCCGTATGACGAGAAGCACCTGGACTGGTCGCCGGACGGGGAGTGGATCGCGATCAGTTCGGACCGTCCCGTGGCGGATCTGGAATACGACGGGTCGAAGGACTTCACGTTCGGGACGTATGACGTGTTCGTGCTTCGCGCCGACGGCAGCGAGATCCGGCAGGTGGTGTCAAGCGAGGTGAACGACAGCCATCCCACGTGGGGGCCGGACTCAAAGACGCTGGCGTTCGTGTCGGACAGGACGGGGGTGGGCAACATCTACATCGCGCACGTGGACGGGTCGCAGATGTATCCGATCAGCAATCTGCTGTCGGGCGCGCGGTATATCGACTGGAGCGCGGACGGGAAGAAGCTGGCGTTCACGACGTTTCACCGCGGGGGCTATGACATCTTCGTGATGAAGGACCCGCCGAAGCAGAAGCGCGGGATGGAGGACCTGCCGCTGACGCGTTACGCGAAGCGGCTGGCGGGCATCGAAGACCGGCCGTTCGTGGAGTTGCAGAAGGAACGCAGGCAGGAAGCCGCGGACGGCGGGGCGGCGCCCGACAGCGCGGTCGTGGCCGCAGCGGCAGAGGCCGACACGTCGGCGGCGACGGCGGACCGGAAGGTGGAGACGTGGATGTCGGACCAGATGGCGCTGGCGGCCGCCGAAGCGCGCGGCGCCGACGACGGGGAGGCTGCCAACGGCGACAGCCTGGAGACCGACGGCGACAGGGAACTGACGCTGCGAGACTGGAACAAGGCGTTCACGATCAACAAATACCGCGTGAAACTCAAACCCGAATTCTTCGGGGCCAACGCGGGCTTCGACACCTTCTACGGTGTCAGCAGCCTGCTCCAGTTGTCGCTGACCGACGTGATGGGCGACCACCGCGTCGTCATACAGACCGGGTTGAGCTTCTCCCTCAAAGACAGCGACCTCTTCCTCGGATACCAGAACCTCAAGAACCAGACCAACTACTACCTCAGCGCCATCCACACGCGCCTGTTCTTCTTCGACAGCGGTCAATTGAACGCCGATCGCTATATCGGCGCCGAAGCAAGCCTGGTTCGGCCGTTCAGCCGATTCAGCAGGTTGGAACTCGGCACACGCGGCATCAGAATTTCCCGTGAACGCCTGGAACGCGAACGATACGACAATCGCTGGGTACGGCGCGGCTTCACCGGCAGCAGCCTGCGCGGGCTTTCGGGCACCGAGGTCGATTCCCGGGGAGCCGTGGTTACCTACCTGGCCCTGGTCGACGACAACTCGCTGATGGGCGGTTTCGGCGCCGTGGACGGACGCCGGATGCGCTTTGGCGTTGAGGGAAGCTGGGCGGGAATGCGTTTTTCGGCGTTGAACGCGGATCTGCGACAGTACCTGTTCACGCTTGGCGAATACACCTTCGCCTTGCGTCTGTCCGGAGGCACCAGCTTCGGCCCGAACAAGAGGATCTATTTCGTGGGGGGCGTCAACAACCCCGTGAACCCCAATTTCTCCACGTTTGCCAACGTGGACCAGGACCGGATATTCTTCTCCAGTTTCGTCTGGCCGCTTCGGGGCGTGGAACTGTTCGAGCTGGCGGGCGACTCATACGTGCTGGCCAATGCGGCGTTCCGTTTCCCGCTCATCCGGGAACTGGCCATGGGCTGGCCCCTGCCGCTCTTCTTCCAGAACGTCCAGGGTGAATTGTTCATGGATATCGGCGGCGCCTTCGAACGCGCCAGATGGAGAGACGGCTGGATCGCCCGCGACGGCGGCTTCGAACTCAACGTGCCGCAGCACTTCCGCGACGGAAGGTCCAAGCACGGATTCGAGAAACCGCAGATGGCCGCGGGCTACGGATTCGGCGTACGGGTGAATCTTGGCTATTTCCTTTTCAGGTACGATCTTGCCTGGCCCACCGACTTTGCGCAGACCTACCATCCTCACCAGTATTTCTCAATTGACGTGACAGGACACTTTTAGATCCGGCAGGACGTCCGGGAGACCTGGACCGCCGCGTCATCCCGCTCCAGACCGTGCGGGATTGATTCACGGCGTGTCAGAACTCAGCGTATTGGGGGAAGTGGCAGAATGGCGGCGAAGGTCCACTATCGGGAAGGATTGAGACTGATTTCAGCCGGCGACCTGCATGGGGCGTTCGAGATGTTTCACAGGTCGCTCGAGGAAGACCCGGATTTCTACCTGGGTCACCTCGGTCTGGCGCAGGTACTGGACCGGCAGGGCAAAGTCGACGACGCCATTCGGCATGCCCGGGAAGCGATCCGTATCGCTCCGGACGAACCGCTTGCCCACACGAGTCTTTCCAGGCTGTACCAGCAAAAGGGCCTGATCGACGAAGCGGAGGCGGAGATGGAGCTTTCCCGACGCTTACAACCTTGATTGCAGCGGTAATCGGGCGACGTTGGACGGGTGCGGACATACGGTTCGCACCCGCTTTTTTGTGTGGATCGCTTTCCTCTTACTTCGAAATCCCTGAGTGTCCTGGCGATCTTCAGGAATAGGCAAATCGCGGTCATCGACCTTAATTCAGGTCCAACGTAACCGCATATTTTTCAATCGTACCGATGTGTTTGTCCGCAACTCCCATACGGGGCGGTCTCCAAATGAATATGGATTCCTGCGCGGCGGTGATGGCTCCCATCGGCACACCGTCGTGGTCGGGGAATCGCTGAAGGAGTACACTCGTAACGTCATCCAAATCGAATACATCGTACGGCCCAGACGGTTTTATCATATAGACTACCCAGTCATCCATTCCAGATTCTGGGTGGTAGTACGAGACGAATAGATATTGATCCGCAACCAATGTCATAGATTCTACAAGGGTAATATGCAGTTGTCTCAATTCGTCGGAGGTTCCACGCCCAATATGGTGGTAGCGATCAGGCAACGCAACATATCCTTTCGGGCGCCGGCCGAATTTTGCCGTAATCTCACCTGTTACCGCATCGATCTCTTTGACCATGTAGTCATTCGGGCCAAGATAATAAAACACCTGTAATGAAGCATTATAGCACAACCTCGCGAATGGCCTCACCCGAAACGACACAAAACTCTGTTTTGAATCGGAAAGCGGTGTGCGACTTAAAACTCCCCACGTCGCCGGGTCTCGTCTCTGTAATTCCAGGATAAGACTTGAGTTTACCTGTAGAAAAAACAATTCTCCCTTGCGACCGGCATGAATCTTCGATACGCCGATAGATTGGGTCCGATCCAAGAATCGGCCTTCGCGACCATACCGGAGGACCTGCCCTCCAACCCCATCAAGGAGATAGACCCTGCCCTCAGGATCCATCGTCATATCGTAAACCGATAAATGCTCCCCGGGACCTCTACCTGTACGCCCGAATGAGCGAATGTACTTTTCGTCCCGGTAGTTGATTTCGTGCGCCTGATGGGTTTCACGGTCGGTAATCATCAAGGTGCCTTCAGATGAAAAACCCATCCACTTAACATGCCCAATCCCAGGCATGTCCTCATCAAACAAAAGCTCGACCGTTTCTCGCAATTCAAGCGCCGCTTTCCCTGCATATCGCAGTGGCCTTTCGGGAACGCGCTCTTCATCCGGAATCCCTTCCACAACGCGTTCCCCTCCACACCCGGCAACAGTACCCACGATGAGCGCCCCGGCGATCAGAAAGACGCGCATAGGAAAAATCGAGCTCGAATTAGCGTAGGCACGAATCATAGTCATTGCTGTCAGAGTCGCCTTTCCCGGGATCGAGGGCATCCCTGCCCTCGACGGCGAATTGGACTCGGTTCGAGGGATGTCACTCCGGATGTGGTTTCGGATGGATGGGAAGCAATTGGCCCCTGGTGTGGAAATTCGTCGGTTGCTCGAAGTTCGAGGGCAGGGATGCCCTCGCTCCGGATACTGGTGGATCCTGAACTGATGCAGGGCGAGATGGACTCGGTTCGAGGGATGTCGGATCGGTTGTTCCGTCGCATCCAACGAACTGGTATCGGATGCACAGGAAGCAATGGCCCTTGATGCAGTTCCGTTCAGTTTCATGAATTACTCAGGATAGTCAGGCCGACTCAACCGCGCTCAATCGACGAGCGAGAAGGATGCGGATCAAACCGGGGCCTCCGGCAACCAGATAGGTCACGAAAGCGAGGCCGTGCATAACGGTCGCGTAAGCGAGGGCATCCGTGAGTGGCACGTCGTATACCGCGTTGAGCGTCTGACTGCAGAAATAATGGTAGGTGCCGGTTCCGCCGGGGGTGGGGATGATTACGCCGATGGTGGAGATGACCAGGACAACGACGGCATCGAAAAAGCCGAGTTCGTACCGGGTCGGGAACCCGAACGCGAAGAACGCGGCGTAGGCAGTGAAGATATAGGCAAGGTTGAGCAGGATGCTCGCCACGAGGATGCCGGTATAGTCCGATGTCGCATGAACGCCGCCCAGTCCCTGAAACAGCGATCGGAGAATCCCGGTCAGCCGGTCAGCCATCGATCGGGAGACCCATCGGACAGGCAGACGCATTACGGCCAATGCGCGATCGCCGTAGACCGACAGAAGCCCGAATAGAACGAGAATGCCCACCGTAGCCGTCAGTGCCAGGAGCGCGACCCCCTCCATCCAGGGGAATGCCGTGACAATTTCGACTCTGTAAAGATAGAGGACGCCGCCCAGGAAGATGAGGAGGACCAGCATGTCGATGGTCCGTTCGACGAGAATCGTTGCGAGAATACCGCTCAACGGCAGGCGTTCATCCTTTTGAAGCGCGACCCCGCGCGCGATTTCCCCGGCACGGGAAATGACATTGGTGGCCGCGTAACCCACGAGAATGGCGTGGCTGGCAGACAGGAAGGAAATCCGTTGACTGACGGGTTTCAAAAGGATCTGCCAGCGCCATGCGCGCGGGAGAATAGAGAGAACCAGCAGAAAAACGCTTAAAACGAGCCACGAAACCCTGGCCTGACTCAAGGCAGACCACAGTTCTACCGGCGCGACGCCGTGAAAGGCCAACCACAGAAACCCCGCGGCAAGCGCCACGCCGAGGGAAAATTTAAGCAGTGTCTTTATGATTCGAGGCAAAAGGGCTCTCGTTTCAGTAACCGAATCTGCGCAGGACCTGTTCCTTTTTCCGCCAGTTCCGGTGAACCTTCACGCGAAGGTCCAGATAAATCGGTGCGTTCAGGAACGCCTCTATCTTGCCTCGCGCGTTCTTACCGATGGATTTGAGTGTATTTCCATTTGCGCCGATGACAATACCCTTCTGGGACTGTCGTTCAACGACGATACTGGCGCACACATAGGAACGGGGACTGCCCTCGCGAAATGTCTCCACCTTGACCGCCGCGGCGTAGGGCAATTCCTGCCGGAGTTGCAGGAAAATCTCCTCACGGATGAGTTCGGCCACGAAGAATCGTTCGGGGTGCTCGGTGAGCATGTCTTCCGGGTAATATTCGGGTCCTGCCGGCAGCGCCTGCTCGAGACTGGCATTGAGCCTTTCGATGTTGTAGCCGGACCGGGCGGAAACCGGCAGAATTTCCTGGACCGCGGCCTCTTTCCTGACGGTATCGACACACTGCTGCATCCGGGCGGTGGAAACCAGGTCTGTTTTGTTCACCGCGACAATGCGCGGGCTCCGCACCCTGCGAAGGATGTCACGAACCTCCTCGTCGAAAGTGGCACTGAAGTCGGAGGCGTCGATTACACCGAGAAATACATCCGCGTCGCTTATCGAACGCCTTATGTGATCGCTCATTCGCTCGTGCAGTCCACGGCGGGGCCGTAACAATCCCGGGGTATCCAGAAAGATCATCTGAGACGTACGGGACGTAAGGATGCCCAATATCCGATGCCGCGTGGTCTGAGGTTTTTCGGTCACTATGGACAGGCGTTCGCCTACGAGCAGGTTGAACAGCGTGGATTTGCCCACGTTGGGTTTGCCGGCGATGACGATGTATCCGGATCTGAAATCGGACGTGATTCGCATCACCCCTTTAACTAAGAATATAAACTCACATGGATGGACAGGATGAACAGGATAAAGGCAAAAAGCGAAAGAAAACGAACTTCAGAAACTACGAAACACGATCAGGATTTACAGAATTAACAGAATTAGAAACCAGGAGCAGGATGAAAATCGAAGAGCGAGACAAAGGCACGAGAAAACCAACATCAGAAACTACGAAACACACAAAAAAACAAACAACGCAGACGACAAAACACGCGAAAAAACGAAAAGCGCGAGAAAACGATTAACAGCAGGGAATCGATTTACCATAGACCGCACGTCATCATAGCGAACACCCTGAAACCCCAACATAACACGGGCCAAACCGATTCCGGACGCTTCAAGGTTTTCGATATATTCTCCGCTAATGTTGTTGAAAATCAACCGATTATGCAACAAACCCGCCGGTTTTCATGGATATTTGAGGATTTGGTTTTTTCCGAATTTTGCTTTTCATCCTGCCTATCCTGTGTATCCATGTCTGGCGTCGTTTGCAGCCATACGGCGAAGGTCACCAACTGCAATTGACAGGATGGACAGGATGAAAACCGAAAAGCGCGAGAAAACGGAGAATTTTCGTGAATGATTCACGTTCAGAAATACAATGAACCCGAGATGCGGTAGGTATTGTCCAATTCGCCGTGCTCGAGAAAGGCGAGGTCGAAAGCAACGCGCCCTCGAAGCCGGACGCCCGCGCCCGCGGTAAAGTGACTTCCCCTTGCGCCAAGGCGGAAGGCCAACGTGTTCCGGTACAGGTATTCCACGCCAATCCGCACACCCTGGAAACGGTCTGCCTCCGATTCTTCCTCACCGATGTTCAAACTCCCGCTGCAGGTGATCCGTCCGTCAATCGCCGGGACCGGCCGCGCGAGCGCCAGGCCTATGACAAGGACCGGGGGAACCCGGTCCGTCGAGCCCGTGTCGAAGGTGATCTTCATGGGGATGAGATTGCGAATCTTCATGCCGGCGGTCAGGCCGGGCCGGGGCACATACAGCATCCCTAAATCAATACCGAAACCCGATCCTGTGCCCGTCCCCAGCCTTCGCGACACGAGCTTCACGCCGGCGCCGGCGAACAGATTCGACCTCAGGCCTCGGCCGAAGCCCAGGTGAAGGTGGTATTCGGTTGCACCGACGACACGAGTGACGACGGGCCGGTTATCCGGACCCGGCGAAAGCGTCGGGTCCTCGAGGGTCGTGAGCTTGACGCCGTCGACGCCGAGGCGTGTCAGGCCGACGCCGAAGCCGCCGAGCGTAGAGGGGACGCACACCGTGAAGACGTCATGTTTGACCGTACCGCCGAACTGTTCGGCGTGCTGGATCTGCAATTCTCTCTGACGGAGTCTGTGAAGGCCCGCGGGATTCCAGTATATGGCGGTTGCATCGTCACTCACGGCCACAAACGCGCTTCCCATCCCCAGCGGTCTTGCGCCAGCGCCCAGCAGCAGAGGGTCTTCCGAGTATCGCGTTTCGTTCTGCGCGGGAACGGGCGCCGGCCTCGACAGGGCCAGCATCAGTATTGTCAGGAGAAACGGCTTCACGGAGAGGGCTCGCGGGGCGTGGTTTCGGCGCAGGGAACGAGTATGGCGACGCTCCCCGGCTGGAGCGCGGAACCCAGGGCTTTGATGTGCGATGAATCGAGGACGATGGCGCCGGAGTTTGAAGGAAGGGGAAATTCGGTCGGCTGAATGAGCAGGGAAGGAGAAAAATAGAGCCTGGAACGAGCGCGGGGACCCTCGATCAGCCGGCCGCTGAAGTCGAGCGGTAAACGGCGGCCACGAAGCCGTAGTCCGGGATTCCCGGGCTCGACGCTTACCGGATCGAGCCGGGCGATCATCCGGAGTTGGGAAGACGATAGGGGCAATGCTCCCGTAAATCGATATTCCTTGATGGCGCAGGCCCTGAGGATGTGGGCGCCGGCTTTCAGATAAACCTTGCGGGACGGCAGATCGATTACGAGATAGTAGGCGTTCGGGTCTTTTTGCGCGAACTGAAGTTCAAGTTCCAGGGCCTGTTTTCTGTGCCGGAGCGCCTGTTCGAGCGAGTCGGGCACGCTCTCGCCGCCTGCCGAGGGGGACGGTATGGATACGGCGAATGGGATGGCAACGAGAACAGAGAGGATCAATAGATGTAGACACGGCTTCCCTCTTGCGCCCGGGCGAATGTGGCTTCGAGGTCCCCGTCGTTCAGACGGATGCACCCGTGCGTAATGTTCCGTCCGATGAGATTCGGATAGAGGTTGCCGTGAATCTCGTAACCGTCGCCCAATTCGAGGGCGAATTTTCCAAGCGTGACCGGATCCAGACGCTCGAAATCCCATGGCAGTACCGGAGCCGTCCGACCTGCCTCCACAAAGGCCCATTCCGGTTTCTTCCATATTGGATTCACCACTTTTCGCAGGACTTCGAACCGCCCTTTCGGTGTGTCGAACCGCCAGGATTTCCGATTGTCGCTCAAAAGGATCTTGCCGCTTCCGCTTGCACAGACCGCTTCATCAAGGAGACGGTTTCGGTGCCAGACCTGCAGCCGATTGTGGACCGTGTCGATGACGATACGCGGTTTTTCATCCAACATACCGTCCAGGGCGGCCTCCAGCCTTTCTATTTCCACGCCGAGACGCTTTGCCGAGGAGGCGGTGGACGCACGCTGCTGCCCGGAACCCCGGCTCCGCGCGTCCGGCGGGCTGTTCCGGCAGGCGACGGCGACGACCAGAGGCAGAAGCAGAAAAACAGGAAACCGGCGCATTCCTACAGTCCCTAAAACCGGAAAACCGAGAAGAGTGCGCACTTCTCGGTTTTCCATTGTCAAACAACTGATTGAACGTGGCGATGGACTAACGCAGATACCAGGCTTTGTTCTCCTCTTTCCAATCTTCGATTTTCTGCATTGCGGTACTGACCGCGTCCTGCACCCCGCCCAACTTGCTTTCTCCGGCCTGGGCCTGGGCAAGGGCATCCTTGAACATGCCGTTTTCCAGGCTGCCCTTTGCGCCGTTCAATGATGCTTCGGCCTCGCCAAGATCTGCGTCGAGCTGGTCCAGGTCTTCATCTGCGCCTTTGCCGCGGGGCGCGGCGTTAAGCGCTTCCCGGGCATCCGCCAGGCTGGAAGAGGCCGAATCGATGATCGCCTGAGCGTCGTCGCGGGTCTTCGCCTTGTTGGTTTCCGCCTGAGTCACGGACTGATTGGCGCGTTCCTCGGCCTCGATGGCAGCGGCTCTGGCCTCCTGATATTCACCCTGTTCAACTTTGTCTTTGGAGTCTTTCAGGGTATTCGTTGCCGAACGGAAAATCTCCTCGGCATAGACGTCGGCCTCGGCGGCCTTTGCTTTACTGAGGGCGCCTTCGGCGGCCTTGATTTCCTCCTCGGGAGGTTGTTCGCAGGCCACAAAGGCGGCGGCAACACAGACAACAAGGCCGATTCTCAGGACAGATCGCATCTCCCCTCCTTGGTTGATAAAGCCTCGAATGATGGCAACAAGTCTAACAGAAATAACTATTTCCGAAACAAATCACAGTGAATGCACTCATACAGGAAGAAGATACATCTAACGTATGACAAAGTCAAGCGATTTCTCCAGAAATTTCGCGGCTGCATGCGCCGGATGGCTTCAACTCCCAACCGTCGAAAACAGCAGGAATTCCTCCCCCTTTCCGGCAGCGGCGCAACGGCCCTTTACGGTTGCGCGCATTCGGCGCAAGCGCTATATTTCGCGCGCCGCAATTCACCGGTGCGCCCGGTCCGCAGTTCCGCTGATGATCCGCTTCCGACGTCGGCGGCCTAGCCCGGAAACCCGCCGGTTCCGCCAATCGTGAATTCACTGCCGGATGAATCATAAGGCCCCTGAAGACAAAAACACATCGGTATCCTGGTACTGGCAGAGTCAACAGGAGGAATCCATGGGATTCGAGAACCAGCTGGGTGTGGCCGCGCTTTCTGTTCTGGGAGCGCTTCTGCTTCGATGGATTGGGGTTCCCAAACGCTGGACGCCGGTCTCGCCGTTGGTTCTGTCGACCCTTATCGTCGCGTTCTTCGGTGAGCTCGAGACGATTGGCGACGTGTTCGTGAGCGCGCTGGTCAGCGGGCTTTTCGCCAATGGATTTTTATTCCTTCTTTTTGGCACCCGGAATGGATGATCTGATTCGAAGGCGATTCAGGTCGTCCAGAAGTTGTTTGGCGTCGAACACGACCGTGTTTTTTGAAATGCGTTTCTCCTTACGCACGTAGGTTTCCAGCGCTACCCGGGCGTTTTCATAACGACCGTCGCGAAAGCAGGCCAGTCCAAGGTAGTAGTAGCCGTCTGTCTGCAGGGAATCGATCCGGACCGCGTTCGCCAGGTGCGTGATGGCACTGTCGTAGTCGCGATGGTTGAAGTGCGACACCCCCAGTTTGAGATGGACGGAGGCATCGTCGGCCCCGGCATCGATCGCTTTCCGGTAGGTGTTTACCGCCGCCTTGTAGTCTCCCCGATTAAATGCCAGATTGCCAAGGCTGACAAACGCTTCGCCGTATTCCGGATCGATCTCCAGTGCCTTCAGGTAGGCGGTCCGCGCCTTCCCGAGTTTCCCTTCCTGAGCGTAGGCCATTCCAAGATTTCTATAAATATAGCGGCGTTCCGTGGCGTCGTACTGGAACCGAAGCGCCTGTTCATAAATCTCAATGGCCTTGTCCGTCTTTCCCGTGTATATATAGGTAAGACCCAGGTTGAGGTACGCGTCCGTAAACTTGTCGTTAAGCTTGATTGCCCGCCGGTATTCCGCAATGGCCTGATCGGCGTATCCTTTGTGGTAATAGGCCAGACCCATCAGATTTCGTACAAATGCCGACCCGGGTTTAAGTTCCAGGGCGGTCTTGTATTGCGCCAGAGCCGAGTCGTAATTCCCCTGGTGATAGTGTGTTCTGCCCAGGTCGACCCGCGCGTGAAAGATCCGCGGATTGACTCGAATTGACCGTTTCAGGTATTCAATCCGTTCATCCGGACGGGACAGCAGCCGACTGTAAAGGTAAAGGCCGACGGCCGACCCGGGTCTGGCCTGCAGGCGCCTCAGATATTCGGCAAGCGCCTCCCGCCGTCGGTTCGACTTGAGCATCAGGTCCTGGTAGTGCACATTCGCCTGGATGTCCTCGGGCCTCACCTTGACCAGGCGCCGAAAATGAGCCAGCTCGGCTTCGCTCCCCTCGCCTTCAGCGCCCTCGACCGGACATGCGAACCATCCGGTGCCAAGAAGCAAAAGTAAAATCAGGCTCGACAACACATGCTCTCCATGGGACAATAGTCAACGTGCAGTCAATGGACCCGGCTACGAAAAGGGGTGATAGCATCGTCTCTATCGCCCCTTTATTGCTGCATATGGCTGCTGAGCCATAATTCCAGACAAATTGTCAATCTTGATTCGTCATTTTTCGGGGACGTTAATTCGAAGTTACGCAAGTTGATAAAGGCGATTTGACATCGGATGTCCAGGAAACTTCAGGTCACTGGGCGTGAACGGAAAAATTGGCCTTCCCGGCGACCACTTCGGCCCGTTGAGGAAATAACTGCAGGGTCACGGCATTACGACACACGCCGTTTCGTACGGAGGCCTTTTGTGCTTTCTGTGGCCAGTTTTACGGTGATCTCTTTTCGAATTGACGTTGACAACTGACAGCTTATGTCAAGTTCAGGCTGTCGGGGCAGTCGGATCGCCGGGGCCGCGCGATCCCGGCTGAGGAAACCAGCACCGGCCGGCGCGGCGGAAGGGACGGGCGCGCCGACGTGAGACTATCTGTCCTTCTTCAGGAGGATATTCAACGGTCGTTTGGGCTTGTAGAGGTAGATGACGTCGGCCGGGTCGAGCATGGTATTGAATATGGCGATTTCGTCGATCTTGCCGGAATAGGCGGTCTTGTAATTGTTGAATCGAATGGCCATTTCGTCCAGGTTCCAGGAAATGTTCCGCTGGATATCCTTCTTGCGACCGATTTCTTCGCCGTCGACGAATAGTGCGTATTCGGCATCGGTCTTACCGCTGTTGATATTGGACCAAGTGACGACGATATGGTGCCACTGATCGGATTTCCAGTTCAGCCTCTCATACCGGATTGTCCACTGTTTAACCATCTCCTCCCCGACGTTCTGCGTCTTGTCGGGGTAACAGCCGAATCGGAGGGCGCTGGGAGGACGATCCGTCCGGCTCTTGTCGAAGTCGACGAAGATGACCGCGTCGTCCCACTTTTTGCCGATGGAGAAGGGCTCGGGGAACTTTTCCTTGAAGTCGCTGTTGGGATCCACGCTCAACCAGAAAGAAACCCCGCCGGACCATGGGCCGCCGGCCCGATACGGAAAGTTGTCCTTGGCCTGATAGCTGAGGTAGGTTGCGCCGTTTGCAAATGAAACGAACCCGTCCTCTTTGCCACCGGTAAACTCATGCCTCGGAGGGCTGCTCGTTTCCATTGCCGCGACTGTGCCCTTCTTTTTTGTCATCGCTTCGAAACGGGACCTGTCGTCGAAGTTGGCAAAAAAGAGAACATTCGCCGCGAGCTTTTCCTCGATTTTCTTTTCGGGACCACCGCAGGAAATAAAGCAGACAGCGACAACCGGAATTGTGAACAGGCGCAGGAGGCGGGGAGGGCACCGCAACATAGGGCACTTCTCCTTTCGGGGGACGTACGTTCGATCAACCGGTTTTGCTTGCGGTTACAGCATTTCACCAATATAAAGAATGTGTGTTGGGGCGCAAGCGTTTTTCTTGTTTTCGCGCTGCGGAGGCGGCCGGCGGGCGCCGCGAAGGTCAGAAGAGTCAGATGATTAGTACAAAGGAAAATGCCTTGACAATAGTATTCTTATTTATTATATCCAAATTTTGCCGATTGCCGGGAGCGGCACGGATTTTGAACGAGGCCATCGGTGACCGGCGGGCGGGATCGGCGACCGTCCGCGGTGCTTTTCGTGCGGGTCCGACGCCGGCATCGGGCCGATGCTTCGGAATGCCGTCAGTACCGCGCCGGGACTGGTGTCGGATCCTTTGCCTCGGTGCGCTGACAGGGTGGATCCGACCGGAACGAAACTTGCGTTACACAAGATTCAGGAGTTCACAATGCTGCGCAAACTCGGCGGCGCGATTCTGTGGTTGATCGCGATTTTTATGCTTTCGTCGGTTACCGTGTTCAATCCGGGACAGGTAACCGACTTTTTTATTCGTGTTTTCAATATCAAGCCGAGCGTTCCACAGGTGCGCGAGGAGAAGCCCTCCGAACGAGACGAACGCATCCAGGACTTCGCCGATCGGATCTCGGAGGCAAGTCTCCGGGAAACCGTTTCGGCTCTGGCCGGAATGGGGTCCCGCGTACCGGGGTATCCGGGGCACAGGAAGGCCTTTGATTACGTAAAAAACCGCTTCGAGACGCTGGGCCTGGAAGATATCACGGTCGAGGAACACCACGTTACGGTGCCCATTGACAAGGGAGCGACTCTGGAGGTTCCCGAATCGGGACTCAGGATCCGGCTGTACGGACTCTGGCCCAATCACGTACAAACGCCGTCTCTGCCGGAAGGCGGCGTTTCCGGCGCGCTGATCGACGCCGGGGACGGTTCTTTCAAAGCGCTGAATTCAAAGCCGGTGGAGAACAGCGTCGCGCTGATGCAATTCGATTGCGGCCAGAACTATCTCAACCCCCGCATGCTGGGCGCGCAGGCCGTCATCTTCTACGACAACGGCGGCGTAAGCAGAGGACAGGCCCTGGAAAAGATCCTGCAGGTACCGGTCGACGTGCCCAGGTTCTGGGTGGAGAAAGCCGACGCTGCCCGTCTGGCGGCACTCGCGCAATCCAATTCCACGCTCGTGCGGGTGACGTCCAGAATGGCGTGGGAAAAGGTCCCCACGTGGAATATCTACGCCACCCTGCCCGGCTCGGACGCCTTCGTCACGGAACGTGAAGAACGGAAGTGGAAGGACGAGATGGTTGTCCTGAGTTCATTTTACGACGCCGTCTCCGTCGTGCCCGCATTGGCGCCGGGCGCGGAGAACGCCACCGGGCTGGCTGCCCTGCTGGAAGTCGCGGCGGCGCTGAAAGACGAATCGTGGCTCGACGATTCCTCGCGTCTTGGACAACTGCCTCGATACACGGTAAAATTCCTGGTTACCGGCGCTCACTTCCAGGGGTTGGCCGGGGTCAATGACTTTCTGTTCAGGCATTCCAGGGAAAGCGACCACTTCCGGGAGAAGATTCCGGACGATCAGAAAATTGACTTCCGGCTCTTCGTGGGCTTCGACCTGTCGAGCGAGACGGACCAGATCGCCAGCTTCTCTCACGGAACGTTCATCAACCCGAACTGGTCAACCAACAACTACGAAAACAACCTGCTTGCGCCCTACGCGAAGAAGTTCAACAAATACCTGGCCAAGGTCTATCCTGGCGAAACGCGTCACGTCGACGCCGTCGCGCCGCCGAAACGAACCTGGAAGAACTACATGCCCGTCCGGCTGGGATTTGACAGCGAGGCGGTCAAATTCGTCGGCAAGGAAGGCATTACCCTTGCCAGCCCGTCCACAACGCGCGAAAAGGTGGACACGCCCGTCGACCGGGTGGAATTCGTCAACTTCACCAACCTGACCCTGCAAACCCGCACGGCGACCGGCATGCTGCTGAAAGCCCTGGAGGATCCTGAATTCTTCCGGGTATCCAAACTCAAACTTCAGGATCTCGGACACAGTATGAAGGGGCGCATCCTCTGGTTCGAACGGGATGCCGATTTTGCGATTCCACGCGTGCCCGTACCGGGGGCTATCGTCACGTATCAGCAACCCGGGCCGGTTGCCAGCTGCGGCGGTGTACGCACCCTGATTGTGGATAAGACCACGGAGGGTCCGAGATACGTGAGCGATCGCGCCCAGGGACCCATGGTCGGCACGAAAGAGGAAGTGGAAGCCACCGGCCGATTCCAGTTCAACATCATGCGCAACCGGTTTACGAACCAGATATTGGCGTATGAAATCGACGATGACGGCAGAATCATATCGGCGCCGGACCTCGGCACGGAAGGAGAGGAGAAGTTCCCCACGCGGCAGGGTTACGGCTGGTGGGAGAACGAGATGCTGGCGGTCCTTTTCAAGTGCCGTTCTCTGAGCGTGTTCGAAATCATCGATTCCAGTTATCTTTCGGCGCTCGATTTCATGACGGTGCTGAACCCTGGCGACTCCCAGCCGATGGAATACGGGTACTATTATATTGAAAATCAGAGCATCAAGGAAGGCGACGTCACGCGGGCGGCGGTCGCGTTTACCGCGATGAACCCTACAACCGGCAGTCCCGATCCCATCAAGATTCTGATGAGCACGGGGCTTTTCGGTGTGAAATACCTGCTGACAAACGCCCCTGAATCGCTGCTGGAAGCGCCGGTGGACAAGTGGGACGTTGACGACGAACTGCTGGAGTTGTCCCGCGGCGCCGGATATCCTCCCGGCGTAATCCTCCATCCTTCGTACAAGGCTGCCAAGGATATGTGGGTCGTCGACGATATCCGGATGAAACAGCTTGCGCAGTACGGCATTACAAACGCCCGTCTGGAAAAGCTGCACACCCATGCGGCCGACGCGCTGAAGCGGGCGCGTGAGCATCTTGCCAACCAAGACTACGAAGGGTTTATCGCCGCGTCCAGAGAGGCGTGGGGTCTGGAAGCACGCGGATATCCTGAGGTCATGTCCACGGCAAACGACACCGTCCGCGGCATTATCTTCTATTTCATCCTCCTGCTGCCATTTTCCTTTTTCTGCGAGCGGCTGCTGTTCGGATTTCCGGATATCACCCGGCGTCTGGTCGGTTTCGCGGGAATCTTCGTGCTGTTTTTCATCATCCTTCGATACGTCCATCCGGCATTCAAGCTGAGCAGCACGCCCTACATCATTTTTCTCGCATTTGTGATCATGGCGTTGGGCGGCATTGCGATGTTCATTGTCGTTTCCAAGTTCGGCGAAGAGGTCCGGAAGATGAAACAGGCCTCGGCGGGAACCTACGAGGCCGACGTGGGCCGGTTGAGCGCGACCGCCGCTTCCATCATTCTGGGCATCTCCAATCTGCGAAAACGTCCTCTCCGTACCGGACTGACCGCCATCACCCTCACGCTGCTTACGTTTACGGCATTATCGTTCACGTCGGTACAGACGTCCATAAAATTCTACCGGTTGCCGAGGGACAACCAGCCGCCGTACCAGGGAGGCCTGGTGCGGGACCGTTCCTGGCGGGGCTTGCAGGAATCGGTGCTCCAGTACCTGACCAGCGCGTTCAAAGGCCGGGCGACCATTGTTCCCCGCGCGTGGTACCTTTCTCAGGTACGGGGCGAACGGGCGTACGTCAATTTCTCCCGCATCACCGAGCAGACCTCGTACCTCGGCTCCAGGGACACCTATGTCGACTTCGACGTGGGCATCACCACCGGAAAAGACAGCTTTGTGAACGGATTACTGGGGCTCACCGCGGAAGAACCGGAAATTACCGGGGTCGACCGGTACCTGATGAGCGGGCGATGGTTCGATCCCGGAGAAACAGATGTGTGCATTCTGCCGAACGACTTGGCGGAGCTTGTGGGCATTTTTCCGGAAGACGCCGGTACCGCGCAGATCGAGATGCTGGGCGGGGTCTTCACCGTCATTGGAATTGTGGACTCCGAAGGATTCAACAAATACAAGGATATGGACGACGAGAAGCTGACGCCGGTGGATACCGTAAAGGAAAAGGACGACCTGGCGGACGCCCAGGACCAGGACCCGCGGGTTGTCGCGGCGGCTCCAATCGAGACGTTTACGCATCTGGAATCGACCAACGTGATGATATTGCCGTATGATTACGTGCGGAATATCGGAGGCACTCTCAACTCCGTCGCTCTGGCGAACTTCGTGGACTCCCAGGGCAACGCCAGGGCGAACTTCCTGCCCGACGTCGAAGAATTCATGACCCGCGTATCCCTGACCATGTTCGTGGGCCATGAGAACAAGGTCACCGTATACAGTTCCATCGGCTCCACGTCTCTTTCCGGACTGGGCACGCTTTTCATTCCGATTCTGATCGCGGCGCTGATCGTGCTGAATACCATGATGGGCGCCGTGTACGAACGCTTCAACGAAATTGGCATTTATTCGGCGGTTGGCCTGGCGCCCAACCACATCGCGGCGCTGTTCCTGGCCGAGGCGACGGTATTCGCCACGGTGGGCGCCGTCTTCGGATACCTGATCGGACAGGTGCTGGTCCTTGTGTTGTTTACCCAGGCGCAGGCCCAGGGACAGCTGCTCAGCCTGGAGTTGAATTATTCTTCGTTGTCGGCCATTTCCTCGACACTGATCGTAATGGCGACGGTTTTCCTCTCAACGCTGTACCCGGCGAAGAAGGCCGCCGATATGGCCGTGCCGGATGTGACGCGGAAGTGGGAGTTTCCGGAGCCCGAAGGCGACAGATGGGTGTTCGACTTTCCATTTACGGTTGGCGGCTCGGAAGTACTGGGTATGTACACGTATCTGACGCGTGTTTTCGAGTCGTACGGCGAGGGTTCCGTCGGCGACTTCGTGGCCGATTACGTCCGGTTTACGTCCCGTGACATGCAGGGCGAACCGCAATACGAAATCAACCTCACGTGCTGGCTTGCGCCTTACGATCTGGGCATCAGCCAGGAGGTGGTGCTGCTGGCCATACCAACGAGGGAATACAACATCTACAAGATCGAGGTGGTTATCAACCGGCTCAGCGGTGACGTGGCGTCCTGGAAGCGCATCAACCGGGGGTTCCTGAACGTGCTCCGCAAAAGGTTCCTGGTCTGGCGTACCATTCCACCCGAGCTGAAACACCAGTACGCCGACGAAGGCAAACGCATGCTTTCAGACCCCGTGGAAGAGGCCGCAGTATAGCAACCCGTTGACAGGTAACGTGTATATCAGTCACCCGGCAGGTTGACACGGGCAATCTGTTTCCGGGAAAGAACCCTCGCTGCTCCCAATGAGGAGGGGTGGTTTTGGCAATCGATCCCAAGGATCCCAGAGAAGAGCAGGAACAGTACGAACATATCATGCCGGCGGACGCGCCGTTTGAAGATGGCTTCAATATGAAGACCCTGTGGGCGACGCTGTTCGTGGGGCTGGTGATGCTGCCCGGCGCGATCTACCTCGGGTTGGTTACCGGACAGAATATGGCCGGCGCATCCGAATGGGTGACCATCATCCTCTTCCTGGAGATCGCAAAGCGGTCCTTTGTGCGGCTGAAAACACAGGAGGTTCTGGTCATCTACTGGGTCGCCGGCGGGCTGCTTGGCGTGGGTGTGCGGCTGGGCAGTGCGGCGCTGGTGTACGGCGGTCCCTTCGGCGGATTGATCTGGGACCAATACCTGATCCAATCTCCGGCGGCGAGAGGGCTCGCGGATTATATCCCGGACTGGGTGGTTCCCCGGATCAGCGAACATCCGGAAATCTACGCGGAACGGACGTTCCTTCACGCCGCGTGGCTGAAGCCCATTGGCATCCTTGTCGCGTTGACGCTCTTAAGCAATACCGCAAGACTGTCGCTTGGGTACGTGATGTTTCGTATTACGAGCGACATCGAACGGTTGCCGTTTCCGCTGGCGCCGGTACAAGCCCGCGGGGCCACGGCGCTTGCCGAGACATCGGCCAAGCAGGAGGGCTGGAGATGGCGGGTATTCAGTACCGGCGCGTGCATCGGACTGGTCTGGGGCCTGCTCTACGTTGTCGTCCCAACGCTTTCCAGCATCTTCCTGACCGATACGGTCCAGATTCTGCCCATTCCCTGGATCGATTTTACGGAACAGATCAAAACCATCCTGCCTGCCGCGCTGTTTGGAATTGCAACCGACCTGGGACACCTGATTGTCGGATTCGTGCTGCCGTTCTGGGTGGTTATCGGGTCGTTTGCCGGCGCCGTCCTGGGCAACCTGGTTGTCAATCCGTTTCTCTACAAATACGAAATCCTGGACCGCTGGTCTGCCGGGATGACGGCAATCCCGACGTCGATCTCCAACCAGTTCGACTTCTGGCTGAGTTTCGGAATCGGCACGTCGTTCGTCATCGCGTTCACGGGATTTTACCAGGTGTTTCGGGTGCTTGCGGAACAACGCCGTCAGAAACGGGAAACCGGACATCATACAACCGGCATCGACCTCGAAGACCTGCCGGAGGGCCGCTCGGATATGAAGATGATCTACCCGATTCTGGCCTGGGGCGCCGCCACGCTGGGCTTCATTGTGATGTGCCAGATGCTGGTTCCGGAATTCCACTGGGGCTGGGTTGTGTTCTTCGGACTCATCTACACGCCGATATCTTCTTATATCGGCGCACGAATGATCGGCCTGACCGGAAGTCCGTACGGGGCGAGTATTCCCTACTTGCGGGAGGCGGGGATTCTTCTGTCCGGGTACAAGGGCGTCGCGGTCTGGTTCGCGCCCCTTCCCCTGCACGACCACGGCCTTGCGGTCCCGACATACAAACAGATGGAGTTGACCAAAACGAAATTCGTCAGTTACGTGAAATTGACCGCGGTAACCATGGTCGTGATCTTTATTTTCAGCTTCATCTTCTGGGAATTCATCTGGCGACTGGGGCCCATTCCCTCGTCAAGCTATTACTATGTGCAGACCTTCTGGCCATACGACGCCACCATGACCACGATGTGGCTGAAGTCGACCATGCCGGACCTCGAAGGTCAGGGAACCGTTGGCGTCGAGCTCCTTAAAGACATCATCAAGCCGGAAATCATCGGCGCGGGATTCGCCGTCGGCGGCCTCATGTATCTGATCCTGGCCGCGTTGAAAGCGCCGACGCTGTTCTTTTTCGGATTTGTGGGCTCGCTTGCCACCTGGCCGCATTTCGTCATCTTGCAGTTCGCCGGCGCGCTCCTCGGGCGTTACTACTTCTCCAGACGGTTCGGCGAATCCAAATGGAGGGCCTACGCGCCGATTCTGCTGGCCGGTTATTACTGCGGCATGGGGCTCATCGGGATGACGTCGGTTTCGGTCGTGCTGATTTCAAAGGCCGTTTCCCAGGTCGTCTTCTAGCTGAATTCGACAATGGAACGCCGCCCGGATTCGGACTGTCTAAGGAAATTAAGAAGAGGGCGAATCCGGGCGGAATCACGTCCGGCCGACACGGAACTCCAATCACGGGGAGGCTTCGATGAGAATCGGTAATGGGATCGCGGGAATGACGCTCATTGCCTGTTTGGTATTGGCGTTTGCCGTGGAGGCGACGGCGCAGCCCGACAGACGAGGCGGTCGTGGACGCGGAGGGCGCGGCGGCGCAAGGCTACGAATGATGCTGCCCCTCGAACAGACGCTGGGTTTCCTGGCCTTCGACAAAGGGCTCGCATTAAAGGACAATCAGCTGATCAAGATCCGCAGTGAACTCAAGGATATCCACGAAAAGCGCGCCGAACTGGAAAAGGAAATGCGGAGCGGCGCCGACAGGCAGCAACTGATGCAGAAGCTCGGTGGGATTCGGGGCGCCATGTTTGAAAAGATAAAGGCCGTTCTGGACGATCGGCAGGACAAGATTCTTGACCGCTACCTGGAGAGACTGCGGCGGGGGCTTCAACGTGGACGCGGGGGCGGACGGCGGGGAGGCGGCCCTCCCGGCGGCGGCGTTTGACGCGATCATTCCCCGCCAGGATCGATCACATGGCGGCCCCCGGCGGGGTCGCCATTTTTTGACAGATTGCAGGATCCATTCATGCGCGGCCGTTCTGATTCAAGAGACGGTCGGAATACGCCGTTGCCGCCAATTGTGCCCCGGACGATTACTCACGAACCATCTCAAGTAGTTGCGGCCTCGAGGAGAGCATTCAGATGAATCTCCAGGCGGTCGGGGAACGGCTCGACAAACCGTTCACGTTTGCCGTTGTGGGCGACACTCATTTTCTGCATCCGAAGTTCGGCCGGCAGGCCGAAGGGTCCGGCGTTTCGTTTCGCCCGTTGCAGGTTGACCAGTATCTCGAAAGCGTCCAATACGTCCTGATGCCGATGATGGCTTCTCTGAAGGAAGCGTCTCCGGCCTTTCTTGTGATCACCGGGGATGTGGTGGAGGGACATCAGGACGTCGAACTCTCCATCGACGAGATTAAGGAAGGGCTGGAATTCTTCGAGGGATACGGGATTCCGCTTCTGTTCGCGTGCGGAAACAGAGACCGCGTCGAGGCATTCGACGGCGTTGTTCGACCGTATCTTGGCCGCTGGCTGGGCAGCACGCCCCACGAGCGGTTTTTCTATATGGATATTGCCGGTTGCCGGCTGATATTCCTCGACACGCCCGCCTGGACGCGGAACGGCAAACAGCGAAAGTGGCTGGAAAGCACGTTAGGTTCGCGGGAGGATGCGGGAATCGACCGGACGTTTCTGTTCGGACACCATCCGGTCTGGCCGATGGCAAGGGCCTTTTTCACCAGTCTCGACCTCCATCTCGATATGCCGGAAATATTGCGCGAGCATCCCGTAGACGCCTTTTTCTGCGGGCATACTCACAACCAGAGCGTGTTGCTTCACCGTACGGATGGGCGACCCGTTTTGCAATGCATGTGCGCTTCCATCGGCCTTTCCAGTGAGATGCCGACGCCGCTGGATCGTGTGCAGAACCTGCTGCCCCATCCCCGGGACGTGCTTGGCTGTTGGCCGGGGTATCTCGAGAATACGGCGCCTGGATGGTTTATTGTCCGCGTCCGCGAAACATCCGTCGAAGCCGAATGGCATCACCTGAACCGGGGAGTTGAAACCCGACTCGCCTGGCATCGACCCGGGGATCTTTCGACATTCGAGAAAATGGAACACCCACCCGATGCGCGTCTGATTTACGATGACCTGAACCATATCCGGCGCGTTTCCCTGCGATTCTGCGGATGGCATGCCTTGCGCGAGGACAAGCAGGTTTTCCTCAATGGCGAACCGATCGGCCGCCTGCCTCCCGCAAACGACTATGCGCCGATCCGGATGGAGTTGCCGGCCGGATGTATTGAACATCTTCGCATGGAGAATCGGATCGAGATCCAGGTTGCCCGGAGCGATGCAAGTACTCTAGGGAATTTCGCGCTCGAAGCGGTCCTGCCCGGTGGACGATTCGTGAGAACCCGGCCCATCGGTGAAATATTCACCTGGTCCGACCGGTGGGGCGCGTGGAACTCGAACTGGCTGCAGAAAATGAAACCCGGACGGACGGCCACGACACTGCTGTGCTTTCAGTGAATCCGCTTGGATCCCGCCTGCGCCGGAAACTGAAGCGTCGAACGACAGCCTCAGCCTACGGCGGAATCGAACCTCCGCCGTCAGTAGCCGTAACAATCGCCCGCTGAGACCCACACAGCCGCTGCGGACACAGCCTGTGCCGATTCCCGGTCAGTCTCACCCGGGCATGCACTCGGCGCCCTCAATACCAGGACATCGGAAGTTGCCATGAAGAAGCCGCGATTTGAAAATCGGCTGAAACACGAAACCAGCCCCTATCTGCTGCAACACGCCCATAACCCGGTGGACTGGTATCCCTGGGGGGAGGAAGCTCTTGAACGTGCGAGAGCAGGGGACCGCCCGATTTTCCTGAGCATCGGATATTCTGCCTGCCACTGGTGCCACGTGATGGAAAGGGAGTCTTTTGAGGATGAGACCATTGCATCCGTGATGAATCAGTTCTTCGTGAACGTAAAGGTAGACCGCGAAGAACGCCCGGACGTGGACGAAATCTATATGAATGCGGTTCAGATGATGACCGGCGCCGGCGGGTGGCCGATGAGCGTGTTTCTCACACCAGACGGAATGCCGTTCTACGGCGGCACCTATTTCCCTCCCGAAAGCAGGTACGGCCGACCCGGATTTCCCGACGTCCTCCGCACCGTGGCCAGGCATTACCGGGAAAATCGCGACAAAGTCGGTGAGGCAGCCGAACGGTTGATGGCGGGCCTGAATCGGCTGACTGACCTGAGAAATCGGGACGGAGACCTGACCGAGGGGTTGTTTGCTGATGGATATTCGCAGATCGCACGCAATTTTGATTCGGAAAATGGAGGTTTCGGATCGCAGCCGAAGTTTCCAGGCACCATGAATCTGTCGGTTTTTCTGCGCGAATTCGAGAGAACCGGAAATCGAAATGCACTGGATATGGTGCTGCTCACGCTGCGTAAGATGGCAAACGGCGGGATTTACGACCACCTTGGCGGCGGCTTTCATAGATACTCGGTCGACCATCGCTGGCTGGTCCCGCACTTTGAGAAGATGCTTTATGACAATGCCCTGCTGACGGTACTTTATCTGGAAGCCTTTCAGCTCACAGGAGAGCCGCTGTTTCAACGGATCGTGGAGGAAACGCTGTCGTACGTCATTCGCGAGATGACCGATCCCGAGGGCGGATTCTATTCCACCCAGGACGCCGACAGCGAAGGCGAGGAGGGGAAGTTCTTCGTCTGGGATCCCGAGGAGGTGCATGCATTGCTGGGCGAAGAAGACGGGCGGCTGTTCTGCCGGCAATACGATGTGCGGCCCGAGGGCAATTTCGAACACGGCAAGAGTATCCTGAACATTCCCGTGGATCCGCCGGAATTGGCCAGGTTTCTTGACGTGGACCCGACGCGCCTGGAAACCGCGGCGCGGCGCGGACGTGAGATACTGGCAACCGTGCGCGAAGGTCGGGTCAGGCCGGATCGGGACGAGAAGATCCAGGTAAGCTGGAACGGTCTCATGATCTCGGCGTTTGCGCGCGCCTATCAGGTGCTCGGAAGCCCGGAATACCTGGAAACGGCGCGAAAGGCTGCCGGATTCGTCCTGCAGCACATGCAGACGGAGTCCGGACGTCTGTTGCACACGTACAAGTCCGGACGGGCGCGGTTTGTGGGGTACCAGGACGATTACGCATTTTTCTGCAACGGCCTGCTCGATCTTTACGAGGCCTGCTTCGATCCGGACTGGCTGGAGGCGGCGGAGACGCTCACGGAGACGATGCTGGAAGAGTTCTGGGACGCTCAGGAGGGTGGGTTCTTTTTCACCGGCAAGTCCAACGAAGCGCTGATTGTCCGATCGAAGAACCCTTACGACAATGCGATCCCGTCCGGAAATTCCGTGGCCGTCATGTCGCTGATGCGTCTGGGCACGATTCTGGACCGGCCGGAACTGTGGAACAAGGCTGAGCAGACCCTGAAGCTGTTCGAACCGATGCTCCGCGATATCCCGTCCGGTTTCGGTCAGATGCTGTGCGGTCTGGACTTCTTCCACAGGCGTCCGGTTGAGGTCGCCCTGGTGGGCGAGCCGGAAGACGCGTCCACGAGAGATCTTCTGAAAACCGCATACAGACGCCTTCGGTCCAACCGGGTGATCGTACACGCCGATCCCGCGGCACGGGAGGATCTGTCGCGACGCATTCCACTACTTTCAGACAAGACGGCGGTGGGTGGAAGACCCACCGCGTACGTTTGCAGAGATTC
Source organism: Candidatus Latescibacterota bacterium (assembly GCA_965203805.1). Taxonomy (GTDB): domain Bacteria; phylum Latescibacterota; class UBA2968; order UBA2968; genus JAAXHE01. The sequence goes on from OZ241917.1 coordinate 2,133,221, forward strand.
CGTCTGTTCCGCGCCGGTGACGACCGTTGCTCAACTGGACGCGTTGTTACATGATCCGTCGTGAGAAACGCGATGGCGCCAACCGCGGACACTAAAGCCCCGACAGGAGGTTGTGATGGCATCGGTACTGGTGGTAGGAGATGGTCCTGGCGGCCTGAGTGCGGCCCTGTTTCTGGCCAAAAACGGCATGGACGTCACGGTGTTCGGGCAGGACACGACGCCCATGCATAAGGCCATGCTCTACAATTACCTGGGCATTCCGGCGTTGACCGGGAGCGAATTTCAACGCGTCACACGGGATCAGGTGAAAGCACAGGGGGCTCGCATCGAAGATGTGCAGGTCTCCGGCATCGAAAAATCCGGAAACGGATTCACGCTGACCACCGGGGGCGGGGCTACCCACGAAGGGGACTATCTGATCCTGGCGGCGGGAACCAACGTGAAACTGGGCGTGAGTATGGGTCTGGAGAGAGGACCGGACGGGCTGGTATGCGACCGGGACGGGCGCACGGCGGTTGAAGGCCTGTACGTCGTGGGATGGAGTACGCGTCTGCGGAAGACACAGGCGATCATTTCCGCCGGCCAGGGAGCCTCCGCCGCGCTCGACATTCTATCGGCCGAAGCGGGAGAAGACGTACACGATTTCGACGTGGTATCGTGACGCCACCGGGAAGCGCCCGTTGCGCGATTCGGACGCGTCGAAACCTCGGCGGCGCGCCGGCCGGCGGTCTGAACGTCACTCGCGTTGGACGGGCGTCTGCCTCCGATGGGTCAAAAGTACCTGGGCGACTTGCGGGGTGCGGCCGGCCGGGGAGGCGCGTCCTTTTCCGGAACGCCGTGGCTGTCAATGATGCCGCGTACCACGTGGACCGGAAGGCCCATCCGGACGGCCAATGCCATCGAATCACTCGGACGCGCGTCCATTTTGAACGTCGTTCCATCCGGACTCTGCAGGGTAAGAACGGCAAAGTAAGTACTCCTCAGCCCCCCTTCTTCCAGCGGGCGAAGTTCATCGATCACGATGGACCGAAGACGGACTCCGGCCTCCTTCATAACATTGTGAAACAGGTCGTGGGTGAACGGACGTGGAAACGTCTCGTCGTTCAGCTTGCGCCAGATTGCCATCGCTTCGCATGGGCCGATCCAGATGGGCAGAAGTCTGCCGGTCTCGCTGTCTCGCAAAAAGACGACATACTGATCGTCCGAATCCCGCCCGACCTGATGGACCTCGGCTTTGATCAGGTCCTTTGCCCCTGGATCCGCGGGCGGCGCGAGGACGGGGCTCGGACACATCCAGAATGCGCAGAGAAACAACACCGAAATTCGGCATCTATGGTGCATCTTGATTCCTTTCAGTGCGTGAGAGACCGGTGCTGGTCCGCATGAATTCTGTGGCTTTGCCGAATATACGCCGGCGCTTTTCCGGTAGCAATTCGAAAATTCCGTCGTGGCGGCGAGGTTCGCCGGTTGACAAGCACTATCCAATATGCTATCTTTATAAGTTTCAGAATTTTACACCCTCTGTGCGTCGCAGAGACGGGAGAATGCATGGTCGTCAGCATGACGGGTTTCGGGAGGGGTGAAGCCGAAACCAACGGATTTCGCGCCACGGTCGAGGTAAAATCGGTCAACGGACGTTACGGCGAGGTTTCCGTCCATCTGCCCAGGCAACTGTCTGCCCTGGAATCCCGGATCAAGGACCTGGTGCTTAAGGTTCTTTCACGCGGCCACATTCGCGTCTCGCTGAACCTGGACGGCGACGCGCTCGAACAGGGTATTCCGGTTCTGAACGAGCGCGTATTCGAAGGGTACCGGAACGGGCTCGTTCGGCTTCAAACGCGCCTGGGGCTTTCGGATGTGCCCGATCCCATGCAGGTCGCGCTGATGCCGAATGTATTTGATATCGAATCCAGGGCGCCGGATCTGGACGCCGTCTGGAAGGCGGTCGCGTCGGCCTGCGATCAGGCCGTAGCCCAATGTCAGTCGATGCGAACCAGAGAGGGAGCGCGGCTGGCGGAAGACTTCATGCGGCGGGTTCAACACCTCGAGGATTTGATCGCGCAGATCCGGAAGCAGGCGCCTCAACAGGTCGAGTCCGCCCGAAGACGGCTCGATGAAAAACTCCGGGAACTGATCGCCCCGGAACAGATCGACCGGAACCGTCTGATTACGGAAATTGCCGTGCTTGCGGAACGCATGGACATTACCGAGGAAACGGTCCGTTTCCACAGCCACAACGAACAGTTTCTGAAAACCCTCGACCGCGACGAGCCGATCGGCAGGCGTCTGAATTTTCTACTCCAGGAGATGCACCGGGAAGCGAATACGATCGGTTCCAAAGCGGGCGACGTGGAAATCGCGCATCTGGTGGTCGACGTCAAGGAAGAAATCGAGAAGCTCAAGGAGCAGGTACAGAATATAGAATAACAGTCCGTTGAAAAAGTCGCTCTGCAGGCGAGGCCGAGACATTGTGGCCGAAGACAAGGCGTGCGACCGACGCGAATCCCTGGATTCGGGGAGGGAGCGCAACGCCGTATTTCGGTCACAAGGGCCGGACGCAGACCGGATGGACTTTATCAACGGGCTGATTTCGGCGGGACCGGTTTCGCATATGGAAGAATCGCGTGGAATTGATTCCCTTCAGGACCGACTCGACTGCAATCCGGGTTCGTTCGCCGTGGTGCTTTCAGGTCCTGCCGGGGCGGGCAAAACGTCAGTCGCCCAGGGACTCCTCGCGCGCGACGCCTCCCTCCGGAGATGCGTGACCACGACCACCCGCGCGAAGCGTCCCGACGAGACGGACGGCGTCGACTACTATTTCGTTTCGGAAGCGGCGTTTCGTTCCGGCATGAAACAGGGGTGTTTTCTGGAATGGGCGGAGGTCTATGGCTGTTTCTATGGGGCGACCTTCGAGGCGGCCGCGAGCGCAATCGGAAACGGCGGGGTATCGCTGCTCGTGGTAGACGTACAGGGCGCGGCGGCGTGGAAGCGCGTGCTCAATGAACGTTGCGTAAGCGTGTTCGTGCTGCCTCAGTCGGCCAGCGTGCTGGAAGCGCGACTGCGAGGACGGCAGTCGGAAGGGGCCGGGGCCCTGGACCGGAGGCTGAAAAACGCACGAACGGAACTCGCCAGAGCCAGGGAATTTGATTATCTCGTCGTCAATACAGATCTGGACCGCGCCATCGCCGATGTTGAGGGAATGATTCGCGCCGAACGTCGCAGGCCTCGCCGAACACCCGATCTTCTCGCCGAATTCGAGCGGGGGATCGGGCCCTGACGCCGAGTCAGAAGAGGCAGCCATAACATTGTGAATATAAGGAATCTCAATCTACCCGAAGACGGTTGCGGCACGCAAAAATGGAGGATGGTCCACCCATGTCACGGATTTTCTTTCTGGAAGAGATCAGCAACGACGAGATGAACCCGTACGAGGCGGTCAGCGCCGCATCGAGGGAGTCCCGTCGGATTAATCAGGCCCGGATGGCCAGGGACGTCTCGGGAGAGGTGGAAAAACCCACAACGCTGTCGCTCGACCGCCTTTCGACGGGCAAAGTGCAGGTTTCGTACGAAGGCGACGCGGAGATGGAAGCGGAACATGGCAATGCCGGCGAAGATGAGGATCCTTCTGGGAATTAGCGGCGGGATTGCCGCCTACAAGGGTGTTGACGTGCTTCGCGGCCTGCAGCGCGAGGGCGCCGAAGTGCGGGTGGTTATGACCGCCGCCGCACAGAAGTTCATTCAGCCGATCACGTTTGAAGTACTTTCCGGCCACCGCGTCTATACCCGTCTTTTTCCTGAGACGGGTGATCCTGACGTTATCCACGTCACACTGGGCGGGTGGCCGGACCTGATCCTGATTGCGCCCGCAACCGCCAATGTCATCGGAAAGATGGCGAACGGGCTGGCGGACGACCTGCTCACGTGCACCGTGCTGTCAAGTGAGGCGCCGGTGATGGTTGCGCCGGCAATGGAAACGGCAATGTACCGGCATCCTGCTTCACAGCGCAATCTTCAGCGACTTGCCGATATGGGGTATCGTCTGATCGGTCCTGAGGACGGCGTGCTTGCTTCAGGCCGCAGCGGAGTGGGACGGCTATCGGATCCTGAGCGCATTGTCTCCGAAGCCGTTTCCGCCGCAGCTGCATCCGGAGATTTTTCAGGACGCAGGATTGTGGTCACCGGCGGACGGACGGAAGAAGACATCGATCCCGTTCGCTTTATCACAAACCGGTCCACGGGAAAGATGGGGTATGCCGTAGCCCGCCGCGCCAGGCAGCGCGGTGCTGAAGTGGTACTGGTAAGCGGCCCGGGAAATCTGGATCCGCCCGCAGGCGTCGACCTGATTCGGGTAAGAACGGTGTCTGAAATGCGCACGGCGACGGAATCGGCGTTCGAAGGCGCGGACGCCCTGGTCATGACGGCGGCCGTACTTGATTTCAGGCCTCGCGTCGTCTCCGAGGGGAAAATCAAGAAAAGCGTCAACGGGCTGACCCTGGATCTGGTCGCGAACGAGGATTTTCTGGTGGAACTTGGGGCCCGGAAACGAGGCCGTGTGGTGGTCGGATTCGCGATGGAAACGGAAAATGGCCTGTCCAACGCACGCAAGAAACTGACGGAGAAACATCTGGATATGATTGTCTTGAACAATTTGAAGGAGGCTGGCGCCGGATTCGGCGTGGACACGAACGTGGTCACGCTGATCGACGCGGACGGTGCGGCGGAACCGTTGCCGAAATTGGCCAAGCTCGAGGTTGCCGACCGAATTCTGGACAGGATAAGAGACCGGTGGACTTAGACGTCGAGGCGAGAGAGACGCTGGAAGCGGTGCGGACGTTCATTAAGGCTCAGGCGGAGTATGGCCTGACCGAATTCAGACTCACGCGTACGGACGCAGGGGCACAGCTTGCCGATTTTCACGAATCGATCCGGGACTGCCGGATGTGCGGGCTTTCCGAGGGACGGCGCACCGTGGTCTTCGGCAGCGGAAGCCCGAATGCGGATCTGATGTTTGTCGGCGAGGCGCCCGGAGCGGACGAAGACAGGACGGGCCTTCCGTTCGTCGGATCCGCCGGCGCATTACTGACCCGCATGATCGAGGCCATCGGGTTTCGACGCGAGGACGTCTATATTGCCAATGTCATCAAATGCAGGCCGCCTGCGAACCGGGACCCTTTGCCGACGGAAATCGAGACGTGCAGGCCCTATCTCGAACGGCAGATTGAACTCGTTCAGCCAGTAGCCATCTGCGCGCTCGGTCTATTCGCCGCGCAGACACTGCTGGAATCGGACGAATCGATGGGCAGTCTGCGCGGTCGGCTCTTTTCGTACCGGGGCATTCATCTCATTCCCACCTATCATCCGGCCGCGCTGCTCCGAAACCAACAATGGAAACGCCCCGCCTGGCAGGACCTGCAGCTTCTCAGGCGGGTGTGCGACGGCGCGTCCGGTTAGAGTCGACCGCGCGGCCGCCTGTCAGTAGACGGGACGCGAACCTCTTCAATGGGTATCCAATGGCTTCCCAACCCACCACACAGACACCCGCAGATCGTCCGCATCCCCAGGCGCAGGAGGTGGAACGGGCGGTACTGGGCGCGATGTTCATTGACAACGCGGCCATCAGCCGGGTGATCGAGGTCCTGGGCGACGAGACGGCGTTTTACCATTCCGCAAACCGCCGGGTTTACGCTGCCGTCCTCGCACTGTACGAGCGGGGCCTTCCGGTGGATGAAGTCACGGTTGCGGAGGAATTGAAGCGCCGCGGGCAATTCGAAGACGTGGGCGGGTACGCCTATGTTGCGGGTCTGGGCGGCGAAATGGCAACAGGCGCCAACGCCGAATACCATGCCAGAATCGTGCTCGAACGCGCGCAGCGCCGCAGGTTGATCGACGCGTCCACGCAGACGATTGCCGAGTGTTACGACGATGGGAAAGAGGTCCGCGAGGTGATCGACAGCGCCGAGCAGCGGGTGTTCCGAATCGCTGAGGGCGAACTCGGACAGGGCGTCGTTTCGCTTGAGGCCAAGCTGCACGATACGCTGGAACTCATCGAAAGAGCACAGAGACAGGCTGGCGTCCTGTCCGGCGTCACCACCGGGTATTCCGATCTCAATGGAATAACGGCCGGGCTGCAACGATCGGATCTGATTATCATTGCCTCTCGTCCGTCAATGGGCAAAACGGCGCTGACATTGTGCATGGCGCGCAATGCCGCCCTGGACGAGGAGACCAGGACACCGGTGCTGTATTTCTCCCTGGAAATGAGTATGCAGCAACTCGCGTTGCGTCTGCTATGCGCCGAGGCAAGCGTGTCTTCGCACGGATTGCGCACGGGAAGGCTGGCGGCGGAGGACTGGCAGCGGCTGGCGGCCCACGCGGAAAAACTGTCGGAGGCGCCTATCTTTATTGACGACACGCCGGGCATCTCCGCACTGGAACTTCGGGCCAAAGCCCGGCGCGCGAAGATGGAGCACAAGATCGGCCTGATTTTCGTGGATTACATGCAACTGATGACCACCTCGGCGCGAGTGGACAACCGCGAACAGGAAATCGCAAGCATTTCCCGCTCGCTCAAGGCGTTGGCCAAAGAACTGGACCTTCCGGTCGTGGCCTGCGCGCAGTTGTCGCGGGCCGTCGAATCCAGAACGGACAAGCGACCGCAGCTTTCCGACCTGCGCGAAAGCGGCAGTATCGAGCAGGACGCCGACGTGGTCGCGTTTCTCTATCGTCCGGGTCACTACGGCCTGTTGGATGACGAGGGCCAGCCTATTCCTGAGGGGAAGGCTGAGATCATTATCGGCAAGCACCGGAACGGCCCGACGGACAGCGTTCCGCTTACCTTCTTACCGGAAACCTTGCGTTTTGAAAGCAGTCACATACCTGACGATCCTTTCTAACACAATACGTGCAGCGCGTCGCGGTGGGCAGGCAAACGGCCCGCCCTAAAGTCAGCAACAACCGATTGAGTCAGATCATTCTGATCTGTCAACACGAGGATGGATATGGAACGTCGACGATCTCCACACCGTTCACACGTAAGGGTTTCCAAACTGCTCTCTCTCATGCTTCGCCATCGGCCGGAAGAGTTCGGCGTTGAGGTCGATGGGTACGGCTATGCGGATTTCGACGCCGTGATATCCGCATTGAAGAAACAAGACGCGAGTATTGAAACCGAAGACGTCGAAGCTCTGGTCTACCGGGCCGACAAGAAACGATTCGAGATTGTCGACGGCCGAATCCGGGCGCGCTACGGGCACAGCATTTCCATGGAATTGGGAACCGATCCCGTGGAACCTCCGGAACACCTGTACAAGGGCTCAGGCGCATCGGAGGTGGAAGACATCCTGAAAAGCGGCTTGAAGCCCGTCGACCGGCAGTATGTTCACCTCTCTTTCGAGGCTGCCGTCGCGCTCAGGCTGGCGGAACACAGGCGGGAGCCAGGCGCCGTGATACGGGTGGAGGCACGCAGGGCCGCCACGGACGGTATTCAATTCTTCGACTGCGGACCCACGATCCTGGCACGGGAGATTCCGTCTGAGTTTCTGTCCGTCGACGCCCCACCCGCGCCGGCGCCGGATGACGGGTTGACGGTGAAACAAAGCGAGGGGCCGGTGACGTACGGCAGAAAACGCCGATTCGGGTCCCGGAGATAGCGCGCGGCGGGAGATATTGATCCGATGGCAAAACAGGATCGGTCCGGAGCATACGCGTTATTGAATGCAGCCGCCAATCTCACCGGAGAGATTGGCGCCGATCTCGTGTTGCTCGTGGCGGATTCCGGCGTGAGCCGGACGGCGGTACAATCCCTGAACGATGCCTGCCCGGTCCTGCTGGTCACCCGGCGCGATCGATTTCTTCAGGGCATCGAGGACAACGGGATCCGCCGGTTAAGGCTGGACCATGACGAGGTCTCCCATCTGGAACGGGTGCGGCATGGGATCACTCTGGGCATGGAAGCCGGTCACATCAAGAAGGGCAGTCGGCTGATCTGCCTGGCGAGCGCTCTGGAACATGGTGGCGTGGACACCCTGATGACCGTGGACACGCGCAGGGAGTTGGAGGACTTCGATCCGGAGAGCCTGGCCGCTCTCGCGGGAGAACTGCCCGTTGAAGTGGTCAAATCGGTGCTGGATATCGCCCTTGACATCGGGCGGGAAGGCCGGGAAGGAGAACAGCTCGGCACGCTCTTCGTGCTTGGCGACTCGGACCGCGTCCTGGCCAATTCCCGCGTGATGACGTATGATCCGTTCCGCGGGTATTCAAAACGAGAGCGGAACATCTGTGATCCCGACAACCGCGAAGGCGTAAAGGAAGTCGCCCTGATGGACGGCGCCTTCATCATCCAGGAGGATGGCGTAATACGCTCAGGTTGTCGTTACATTACCTCGTATGTGAGGGGTCTCACACTGCCCAAGGGACTGGGCGCACGGCATGTTGCCGCGGCGGCGGTCACCAAAAACACTGACGCCATCGCAGTGGCGGTTTCGGAGTCCACCGGAACCGTAAGGGCATTCAAACGCGGAGAGATTGTCCTCCGGCGAGATCCGGGCCGACGGATCGCCCGTTAAGCGGCCCGTTCCGGCCTATGGTGTTCTGTCCCGTCGGAACAAAACCGTGATGAAGATTCGGCTGATCCGGCGCAAGGACGGTATCAAGGCCGTCATTGGGGACAACGTTCAATCGGTGGCCCGGGTCGCCAGAGCGTTCCCCAGAAGCAAGCCCGACCACTTCGTGGGCCTGTTGGGAGAAGACGGTCGTGAGATCTGTCTGATTGAAGATCCGGGAACACTGGACAGGCGCTCCCGGGAAGTGTTGAATGCCGCGTTGAAGGAGGCCTACTTCATTCCCCGGATCCGGGAGATCCTGTCGGTGACACCTCAAGGAACGGGCGGCGAATGGTCCGTCGTGGCGGAAGACGGTGAACTCGCGTTCCGAACGCAGGATCGCGAGGCGCTGGACGGATCGGAATCCCCGTCCATCACGATAACCGACGAGAGCGGCAGGCGTTATCTGATCGAGGACTACTGGGCGTTGGACCGGGACAGTCAGAATACAATCCGCAATCTCGTCCCGGATGAGGTCTTGCGACGCCGGTCCAGGGTCGTTTCGCTCCGCCGCTGACAAGTGCGCGCCTGTAGCGTGGTGCAATATGGAGGAAAGGCAACGCAGGTTCTTCCTTGCAGGTATCCTGATCGGACTGTGCGCAATCGGCATGCTGGCAATGGGCGAAGCCCGGTACCGGATGCCGCTTTTTTTTGTACTGTTCGGCCTCTGGATGGTTTTCTACCTGGCGGCTGTATTGCATTGTACTGCCGCCGCACTCAAGACGGTCGTGCTGTTTGGCATTCTGTTCCGGGTCATCATGCTGTTTTCCCCGCCCGGTCTATCCGATGACGTGTATAGATACCTGTGGGACGGACGCGTCCAGGCTGCGGGGATAAACCCGTACGCGTACCCGCCGGCTTCGGAAGAACTCGCCGATCTCAGAGACGATACGGTGTTCCCCCATATAAACCATCCCGACGTTCCGACCATCTACCCGCCACTGTCTCAGGTTTTGTTCAGGCTCTGCAATCTCGTCCATCCGTCGATCTGGACCATAAAGTCGGTGCTGGTTCTCTTCGATCTGCTGACGGCATGGTTTCTGCTGGGCCTGATCCGGCTTTACGATCAGCATCCGGGACAATTGCTCATCTACCTCTGGCATCCGCTGTTGCTTGTAGAGGTGGCCGGCAACGCCCACGTCGACGCGATGGGCGTCGCGTTCATGGTATTTGCACTCCTGTATCTTCAAATTGGAGGATACACGCGGGCATTCGTCGCACTGGCCCTCTCCGTTTTGAGCAAGTTCTTTGCCATCTGCCTGGTTCCCGTCTTCTGGCGCTGGATCAGCGGGAGGATCTCCCGGCGGTCCGGGGGGCGGCTGCCGGCAGGCCTGAGAACGCAGGCCGTGGCGCCCGTACTGATATTCGCCGCGCTGATAGCGGCCGGGTACCTGCCCTACCGGGAGGCAGGACAAAACCTGTTCGCAGGCTTCCTGATCTACGCCGAACACTGGAGCTTCAACGCGCCGGTCTTTGGCATCCTGAGTTATCTGCTGGATAGCCCGCTGTGGGCTCGCATGGTCATCGCGGTTGGGTTTTCGGGGGCGGTGATTCTGTTCACGTTCAGCCGGATGCCGCCGATTCAGGCGGCGTTCTTCCTTGTTGGGACCTTTCTGTTACTCACGCCGACGTTACACCCCTGGTATGCGATCTGGATCTTACCCTTCATGGTATTTTACAGACAGCCCGCATGGCTGGTCTTTACCGGGCTTATCGCAGTCTCGTATCACGTGCTGATAAAATACGCGAGCGAGGAAATATGGGAGGAGGCGGTCTGGGTGAAGTTCGTGTTATTCGGCGGATTTGCGCTTGTCTGGGGATTCGAACGGATTAAGCGGAGACGCGGTCATACTTGAAATTCGTCGGAAGACGCCGTTCAGATTGGACGGCGTCTCTTTGACGTGGAGGTCTGGGACCCATTGGTGAGCTTCTTGAAAGCACCAACGGCCGGTCCCGTCGACTGGCTGTCGCAGTCTAAACAGCCTTGCCGAACAGGAGCGCGAACCGCACGAAGTCCGAAAAGGCGACTCTACCATCGTCGTCCAGGTCGAACCGGGGATCGGAGGAGCCGAAGGCGCTGGCGAAGAGTAGAAAATCGGTAAAATCAACCGCGCCGCTTCCGTCGAAGTCCGCGACTGCCGCCGCAGGAAAGATGGTCCGATCAGGAGTAAACGTAATGTTTCTGTACCCGGGGGCAAGGGGCACACCTGACGAATCGGCCGCCATAGATAGGGTTATGGTGTAGGCGACACCGGCTTCAAAGGGCATCGCAAACGTCAAGAGGGCACGTTGGCTGGCGCGGTCCAGGACGACTGAGGTCGGGCGTCCGAGGACGGGGGTCACCGAGTAGCCATGAGGATCGGCCGTTTCGGCCGCCATCGGTTCGCTGAACGTGAGTGAAAGCCTCCTCTCGCGCAGGACTTCGACGCGATCCAGTTCCGGAGCCGGGTTGGGGCGAAGGGCATGTGGCGCGGAGCGGAATTCGTCGCCGCCGGGAAGCGTGGCGACAACCACGTAACGGTAAACCCTGTTTTCGACCAGTCCGGTATCCGTGTAGGTATTGGATTCCAGGTGATCCCTGATGACCGTAAGTGTGTTTCCGTCGACGCCGCGAAGGATGCGATAGGTGGCGCCGCCATCCACAGGCGCCCATGTGAGCCTGGCGCTGTCTGGTCCCAGCGGATGGGCATGCGCAACTTGCAGGACCCTCGTGAAACCTGCCTCGGTACGTTCCATCAGGCGCACGGCGCCATCCCGGTTGTACAGAAGCTCGGCGTACCCATCCTTGTCCAGATCCGCGATGAGCGGACGGGAGGTCAACGATACGGTCCCGTGCCAGAAGGGCTCGTATGAATCCGGCCCGATGGCGCGGACCAGGTAAAGGTCCGGACGCAGGCAGACCGCCAGGTCGGGTATCCCGTTGCCGTCCACGTCGCCCGTTGCAATGCCGTTTCCCGTTGAAAGTACCCCCGAAACCCGAATCGACCACTCCATAGCGTAGGAGGACGGCCCGTCCGCGCTGTAGATTTCGAGGGTCCAGAACCCGTTGAGCGCGTCGTTACGGTCTTCCGCCGCGCGGGCGACGGCGAATTCCACGTTTCCGTCATTGTCAATATCCGCGCCTCCGCCAACCCATTGGGTGTTGGTGCTGTCGCTACCCGCCAATTGCCAAGGCCGGTTGTCAAAGCCACCACCCTGCCGGGCTTCGTATATCCACAGGTCGCCGTCGTAGTCGCCCGAAAGAATCTCCTTCCTGCCGTTGTCGTTCAGATCCGCGATGACAAACCTGAGGCCGGGCAGGTTGAACCCCTCGGTGGGGTTCGCCAGCCGGGTGGTTTCCACGAAGGCGCCTTCCGGCGTACTCCTCAGAATCAGGATGCCCCCCGCTTCAGCCGATCGGGTTACGATCTCGTTTCGGCCGTCGCCGTCGACATCGGCGATCTCACCGCCCTCGACCTGCGTCGTATCCAGAAGGGTCTCGGACGGAAACGGCGTCCCCCCGAAGAGCAGAACATGCGGGAACCTCGTGCCGAGCAGGTCGGTACTGCCATCGTTGTTCGCGTCGCCCAATGCCCATGGAAGGAATGCCTCGGCAGTCCGGAAGACGGTTGTAAAGCTCCCGTCGTCCCCGCGTTCCATGATCAGGTTCGTGTTGTAGCGACGGCCGCGAGCGTAGGGCATCAGCACAATTTCGGGGCGCCCGTCCATATCGAAGTCGGTGGCCTCACTGGCGAGAAACCCGTCGGGCAGCGTGCCGCGTTGAACGAATCCGCGAGACGGGATACGCATCGGGTTGACCGCAACCGTCCCCGGTTCGGAAACCTCCTCCAGTCCGGCGGCGTCCTGCGCCATAATGCGGTACTCCAGGGACCCGGGGTCGAGGTCCGGGGGCAGGGTGACGCGGTGGCGGGTGTAGACAATGTCCGAAAAGAGACTGTCTTCCCGCGCGGCTGCAGACGAGCGATAGAGCAGGGCGCCGCGTGTCGGATATCGTGTGTGCCATTCGGCGCGGTATGCCTGGCGGTTTCCAATGAGGATGGGCGAGAATGACACCTTCGATATGGCCGGAGAGGTCCGTCGTATGCCGATTCGAACCCGGTCTTCAAGCGTCGTGCCGTCGTTCAGCCGGGCCAGCAGCCGCACGACGGCTGAGGCGCGGGCTGGCGTACCCGGCATCCAGGAGTGCCTGATGTCCGATCCCGGCGGCCCGCCCGAGAGCCGGATCCAGGTCTGGGGATCTTCTCCCGGGCCCCATAAAAGCTCGTAACCGGCAACATCCGGACCGGCGGCCCGCCCGATGATATCTACGTTCCGCCAAACGCCGTCGTCCGTTTGAGGCCGGTCGATCCGCACGACGGGAGGGGCGGGCCATCGGGTGAATTTCTCCAGCAATATGCCGGCGTCGATTCGGCCGGCGCCGTAGCTGCTGTCCCAACCCTCCGGTCCGAGGTCGATCACGGACGCGATGAGCAGCGAGCGAACCTGCTCGGCGGAAAGACCGGGACGGCGTGAGAGCAAAAGCGCCGCCAGTCCGGATATGTGGGGCGCAGCGAAGGACGTGCCCGACGCGCGCCTGTACCCGTTCCCGGGCACCGTCGTGACCGTGCCGGACCCTGGCGCCACCAGGTCGAGCGGGACGCCCGTGCTGCTGAACGCGGCAATGCGGTCCAGGGGCGCTGTGGCGCCCACGGCAATGGTTTCATCCATGGCCGCCGGATGGGACAGGCCGGATTCGCCGCTGTTGCCAGCGGAGCTGACGAGAACAACGCCACTCGCAGCCGCGTAACCCAACACGTCCCGGATGAGCAACGCGCTTTCCGGCCCTCCCCAGCTCATATTGAGGATGTGGGCGCCGTTTTCCACCGCATAGAGTATGGCGGCGGCCAGGTCGTCTTCTTCCAGAAATGTTAAATCGGACTGCAGCGTCACGCCGGCGCGCAGGCACATCAGCGCTGCATCGGGGGCAACGCCGGCAATGCCCAGGCCATTGTCTGTCACCGCCGCGGCGACGCCCGCTACGCGGGTGCCGTGGCTGGACTCGTCCATGGGATCGTTGTCGGGCGAAAGGTAGTCACCCTTCGCCGGAAGCGTCGGGGCGTGGGTGAAGTCCCAGCCGCGTATATCGTCCACGTACCCGTTGTTGTCGTCGTCAACGCCCGGCCTGCCGGATGCTTCGACCGTGTTGATCCAGATATTTTCCGCCAGGTCTTCGTGGGTATAGTCCACGCCGGAATCGATGATGGCGATAACGACGCCCTGTTCGGCCGGCGGAAGGCCGTCCAGCAGGATCTGCCATCTGATCTGTTCCAGGCCGTACTGATCGCTCAGGCGGGGATCGTCGGGCACACCGTGGTGTGAAAACAGGTGAACCGGCTGCGCGTACTGAACTGCAGGGTGTTCCGAATAGGCGGCCGCGGCTTCCACGGGGCTCGCATCAGCGTCTATTTCCAGACGGTAGACCTGCGCGAATCCCCGGGCGCGCTTGGACAGGACCGTACGCGTCTGAAACACGGGTTCGGGGGCGCCTGCGCCAAAGCGCACGTGCAGAGCCTCGAGACTTCCGGCAGCTATTTTGGAAGCCGACGTCTTGAATTTGATGAGAATCTGTCCGGGGGAGTAAGCAGGTTGGGCAGCGGCGGAACGCAGGGCCAGCAGAGACACCAGAAGTTGAAATGTGATTGATATCGCGCGTATCCGGTTGGTCCGGTTCAATGTCCGGCTCCTGAATTGTGAACTTTCGATAACCTGCAATGTCGATTCACCTTTGTTCTCTCGCCCTTTGTTATGGACGGGATATCCGCCGGGAGGTTCCGCTTATGTCGATGGCCGGTCGGGAAGCGTGCCCGCGCTTTCCCGATCCGGCGTGCCGGGTAGCGCTGCGACAAGCGCGGCGGAAGGGAGCAAAACAAGGGAGACGCAAGCCAGCGCAAACGCCATGGTTGTAATATCCGCCAGGAAACCGATACCCGGCAGCATGAGGCCCGAGACGCCCCACGCAAACCCCATCACCAGTCCGGTGGCCGTGCTGGCGTGTTGCGGCAGGATGCGCTGCGCCAGCACGATATTGGTGGTTGCGCCGAGGTCGAAGATGAACGCGGCAAACAGGAAACAAACCAGCGAGACGGGACCGGAGGTGAAGCAAAAAGCAATGTAGAAGACGGTTGAGCACGCACAGGACCACCCCAGAAGCTTGCGGGGAGCCACACGGTCGCCGAGATAACCGCCGGCCAGCCGCCCCAGTGTGGCCGCGATCAGATAGGCGGATAACACCCAACCGATCCTGGAGATATCCCACATTCTCTCGTGGCCGAGAATGGAGATGAAGCTCACGCAGGCTGCGTGGACCAGAGATCGAAATACGGCGATCGCGTACAGGATCCAGAGCGGACGCATGGCCGCCGTCCTCAGAAACGCGTAGCTGATGCGGGCCGGCGCTCTGGTACTTTCGGCCCGGATGGCGGTCCTGGACATGCGCAATAGCACCGCCGAAGCCGCAAGACAGGGAAAAACAACGATCCAGAGTGACTCCAGCCCGAAGCGTGAAATCAACTGAGTTCCCGTTACCGGCGCAATCGCCATTCCCAGAGGTCCACCGGTCAGGAAGACCGCCATGGCAAAGTTGGATCGTCCGGGTAACGACGTCGTCACCAGACCGCCGGCAGTCGGATGAAAGAGTGACGAACCGAGAGAGGCCAGAATCAGAAAGCCGGCGAGCACGGCGGCCGTGGGCAGCATTCCGATAACCGAAACGCAGAGGCCGCACGCAAGTACGCCGAGCGCAGCGAGACGCACCCGATTGGACCGGTCGCCGATATAGCCCATAAACGGTTGCGGGATATTGCCAAAAAGAGAGACGACCATCGGGAGGAGGGACGCTTCCACCAGCGTAAGCCCGAACTTGCCCTTGAAGAGCGCCAGCAACGGTGGAAACAGGGTCATGTAGAAGTCGACGGTGGTGTGCGCATACGTAATCAGACAGACGCGGAGCAATGGTCGTTTTGTCAGGGACATCGGTGTTCCTGGCGCCACGAAACGGCGCAACTGTGACATGGAGCTGTCGACCCGATGACGCACGACCCCGCAGACTTACGCGAGACCGGCGCGCTCGATAACGACTTCTCCGAGTTTGTCATGGATGCCCAGCGGGCCGGTGACGCGGAAGGTGACGCGCCGAAAACGAACCGCGGCACGTTCAACCATGGCAGGGATGTCGCGGGTGGCGTGGCGGCCGGGTGAGAGCATGTAGGGGTGAACGATGACCTCGGTTGCCCCGTCGCGGACACAGGCTTCTACGCCCTCCTCCAACGTGGGCCGGGCGAGTTCCATGTGGGCGATGTGCACGAGAAGCCCCGGCCGTTTTCGGCGCACGATTTCCGCAACGGCTTCCAGCATGCGGTTGGCTTCGTCCCGGGTAGATCCGTGATCGACAATCAGAAGGGCTTTGGGCATGGCAAATTTACGTTCAGGAGTAGAAGGAACAATCTTCGGTTCGTTCCGCTGGCAACGTCTACTCGACGATTCGATTCAATCGTCCCAGCGTCTGAATCCGACGTGGACAACCTTAAACGCGTCGCCTGGTTCAAAGTCGTAGCGGAACCCTTTCGAATAATCCAGGTTGTCCACCATACCGCGGATAAAATCTTCATCGCCAACTCGGATGAATGTCGTATTGTTTTTACGCTCGACGCTTCGGATCCGATAGCAGGCATCGCGTTCATTTTCGTTCCGGATGGAAATGTAAGCGCCTGAGAGCGGTCCGTTTGGTGGCGGTTCGGTTGTGTGGATGACCCCGGGCTCGCGGGTGGAAACGATGCCGGTCCAGGCGGCTTCGGCCAGCCGGATGCCGTGTGAATCGGTACCTAAGACAGTCCCGCCAACGAGCGTGGCCCATTGCGGACCGTTTTTCGATTCCGCAAAGATTCCGAACCTGCCGTTGAAGCAGATGCGGCCGTCTACGTTGATGCAGCTGTGTCCGTCGCCGAAAATGACCGTGTGGGTATGTTCGTCCTGCAGGCGGACTCTTAGTGCACGGAAAGCAGGGCCGCCAGGGAGGTCGATCTCTTCAATTTGCACGATATTCCGGTTTTTCCTGAACGCTTCGATGATGCTCAAATAGCCCGAGTCGAGAGGTTGTTCGCCCTCATGGGCGGCAATGCCGTAGGTCAGACGCCGGGGGTTGCCGGGTTTGTTGCGTGGTGGATCGCCGTGACAGAGGGCAATCTCGCCAGGGGAGTTTATCAGGTTCCATCGCAGGTGAATGTCGGTCGCAGCACCGTGCACGGGTGAGGCGGGGAGCACCTGCCACGTGTCCGCAATGGTCCAGTCGACGGAGACCGTGTCCGCCGGTGCTGCACACCGCTTTACGTCGTAAAGGTACTGGAAGCCGCTGCCACCATAATTACGAACTTCGCCATCGTAAAATTCCCCAAACTTCACGTCTTCACCCGCGTAGGTGCCTTTATCCTGCGGGTTCAACTCGAGACCCTCAGTCCTGACGATCCCTTCGGCCGCGTGGAAGAGAAAGTGGTGGGAAGATCCGCCGGAGACCTGGAAAAAATCTGCCACATAGAATTCCGTATCGGAGATTCGAACCAGCGCGCTGGTGCGGCGGTAGATCGAGCACTGCGGGTAGACGTCAGTCGACGACACGGAGACCACCTGAGCTTCCCCGGTGGTGGCATAGAAGTCGACTTTTCCGGAGTAGCCGCCAATCTGTTTGCTGCGATCGACAAGGACCGTGTTGTGGGAGACGGTGTGGCTGGTCCAGCCTGAGCGTTTCGGCCATACGCGCGCGTGTTCCGGATAGCCCAGATCAGGCAGCAGGTCCAGTCCGTAGGCATAGAGGCCCAGATTCAATCGGTCCGCATGCCCGTGGCCGGTGTTGCGGCCGTAGTAAAGCCAGAGGGTGCGTTCGGTTTCATCCGCGCCGTCTCTGAGAAGTGCCAGACCATACCCCGACATCAGATCAGAAACGAGACGGAAGGGTCCCTCTCGCGCTGTCGTCTCTGCCACACGACGCCGGATGGCATCGGGATCCTCGTTGAAGATGCTGCCGTGAATCCGTGTCAGGTCTCCACCTGCGAGGTGGTGTGCAGCCCTGGCGAAAATGGGATCGCCAAACAGCTCGAGGCCCTCCAGACACTGCTCGACGGTGAGACCGCAAAGGTTGGGGTTACCCGTCTGGCCGGTGTCGCCAATGTTCGGGATGTATCTGCCCAGACAGATCATGCGGATGTGCCCCAGGAACATCTGCTTGTAACGCAGATACCCCCGGACGTTGTGACGTGTGTACGAGCGCCGGCATCTGAGAACACGGTCCAGGTCGTTCATGCCCTGCGATTTGTGGAGCCAGCCCAGGCTGTAGGAGGGCGCGGCTTCGGAACCGATACCGTCCCGGTCGATTTCTCCCGCGAAAAGTCTCGGGATGTGTCCACCGCTCGGTTTTCGACCGCGCAGTTCGCCGGCTTTGAAGACCCAGTCCAGCCAGTGGTCGGTATCTTCAGCATCCAGGGCGACGGAGAGGACGGCCATCGTGACCTGGTCGCCGGGTTCGTTTCGGGCGACGTCGCCCGCGAGGATGGCGGCAATGCCCTCGCGGATGATACGATCCTCAATGTGGCGGCACAGTTCGTCCACGGTGTTCTGAGACGATAGACCGTGGTCGATCTGTTTGCGTGAGAGGAATGTGAAGAGCGGGTCGTCATTCCGCCACGCCGATCTCACGGCGTCAAAACATTCCGTGAACGTGATGAGCAGGCCCGGTTCCCAGATGCGGCCGTAGATACGCCCCCGGCCGCTCAATCCGTCCGAGTTGAAGAATCCGAGTCCAGCCCAGCAGGACCAGTGCATATCGGGATAGACGTCGGCGATCCTGGCCAGCAAGATGCCGGCTTTGTGGGCGTACATGGGGTTGCCCGTGAGCACGTATGCCCGCTTCAATCCCTGGCAGGCGGTCTGTATTTCGTTCCAGATGCCATGGTGTCCGTACACACCAATGAGTTTGAATGATTCTCCGGTGTCGTCGGTCCAGCCGGTACCGTCGTCAACACACCAGCCGTGAAGGGGGTCGTTTCTGTCCGGATGTTGGGTGTTGAAGAGCAGGCTGCGGTCGGCTTTGTCGGGATGGAAGAGTCCGTCACGGCCGATGCCGCTCTTGTAGAAAGCGGCATAGTCGTTGCTGGGGAAACGGCCGCTGCAGTTGGGGCAGATGATCTTCCAGGGGTCGCGGAGAACATCCACTTTGAAGGCACCCCCGTAACGATTTATGCCGTCGCCGCATCTCGGACACCCTTTGGTGACGCTTGCGTTGGTGCTCCGACCGGTGGTTTGCCCGGCAACCAGGGACCACAGGGCGTCATCGTCGAGATCAAGCCAGCGCCGGGCACAGTCGACGGCAGCGTCCCGCTCGGCGGCAGCCCAGTTCGCCTGTTCAATGTTGCGGCGTGCGTTGGCGATCCGTTCGGAGGCGATAAAATGTCCGCCGGGCATCGGGCACCCCAAAAGACGAAGACTTGAGGTTGTTACTCGAGATGAAGCACAAGTGATGGCATGACGCGCCGTCCCTCTCCCGGCGGGATAGTACAGGGCCAACGGGCGAGGCTTTGGTCCGGTCGATTCGAGCGTCAGGCCAGATCCCTGAGGACCTCCTGCGCGGCATTGTGGCCTGGAATGCCGCTCACCTCGCCGCCGGGATGCTGTCCGGCGCCGCAGAGGTACAGGCCCTTATGCGGCGCCCGATATTGTGAGAGTTCCGGAAGCGGCCGATTCCAGAAGAGATGCTCGCCCGCGTGTTGCACATGCCAGATACACCCGTCCGTCAGGCCGTTCTCCCGTTCGATGTCCAGGGGCGTCCGGAAGATGTGGTTTCGGATGGAAGATCTGAAGTTGGGCGCGAACTCCGTGATCTGATCGATGATGCCTTCGGCGATCTCCTCCCGGACGTCGTCCCAGGATCCGGTGCGAAGCGTCGCGGGCGCGGGGTAGATCCACACGGAGGCGGTGTGATAACCCGGCTGCGTGAGTGTGGGGTCCGCGAACGAGGGCATTGAAAAACTGATCACGGGTTTCCGAACGGGCAGGCCTGCTTCCAGTTCATCGTAGGCCGCGTCGATTTCCGGCCTCGACGCGTGAAGGGTGATCGCACCGCGGTAAGGTTGTTCCGGGTCGCCGTCCCAGTACTTCCATTGCGGCGCTTCACTGACAACGGCCAGCAGCTTGTAGCAACTCACGTGGGTGATGAGTCCCTCGAGGCGCTTGCGCAACCGGCCGTCGACCGATTCGGACGGCATGAGCCTGAGGAACGTGCACTTGGGGTCCGGGTTGGAAACCGTGACGCGGCTTCGGACTTCCTTCCCGTTTTCCAGTCGGACGCCAATAACCGCGTTGTCCTCCACGAGCAACCTCTGCACGCCCGTGTCGAGGTGGATGGTCGCGCCGGCCTCCCGCGCCGCGTCGGCGATCGCGTCGCTGACGGCGCCCATTCCGCCTTCAACGTAGCCATAGGGATGGGCTTCACCGGTCTCGGTGTCGGGACGGTTGATGGAACCGTAGGCGAAGTGCAGGCCCAGTGGATTCCGACCCACGGCGGCGCCTTCCGAGGCGTGCAGGTCCTTCAGGTGGTCGGTAGAGAGGAATTCTTCCTGCAGTTCGCGGATCCGGGTGGTAACGGCCCGGTCGAGCACGCTCGCCGCGGGGGTGCCGGCGATCCGGGAACGCACGTCGTCCAGGGACGGGGGCGCCTGGAATCTGAACGGGGTCACGATATCGGAGAGGATCCGCTTGAATTCGCCATACCGGCGAACGTCCTCCCGTTCGGCGCCGGTGAGGCGGCTACGGTGGGTCCGGTTTCTGGGAGAATCGTGATCCGAGGGTCCATGATAGGTGCCATCTGGTCGAAGGCGGATATACCCCTCGCGGGGAAGCATCTTCATTCCGCGTTCGTAGAGTTCCAGATCCCGGATGATTCTTGGGGGCAGGCCGTGGATCATGTGGGCGCAGGTCGAGAAGTGAAACCCCGGCCAGAGTTCTTCCGTGATTGACGCGCCGCCGACGAAGGAACGACGTTCAAACACACTGACGTCGAGTCCGGCTCCTGCCAGATAGGCAGCGGCGGTGAGGCCATTGTGGCCGGCGCCGACCACGA
The DNA here is from genome assembly GCA_965203805.1 of Candidatus Latescibacterota bacterium. Taxonomy (GTDB): domain Bacteria; phylum Latescibacterota; class UBA2968; order UBA2968; genus JAAXHE01. Next base: position 2,153,963 of record OZ241917.1, read on the forward strand.
TAACATCCGTATCCATAATAAACGTTCCCTTCGATTCACGACGACCCCGCCCATGGGGCTGTGTCGGGATGGAGAACAGCGTTGTCTACAGCCGTGGGCTAACGTGCCCGGCTGCGCCGGACGCTTCGACGTAAGCGTTGAGGCGCGCCGCGGCGCGTCCGCTGTCGATCACGTCTTCGGCACGCTCGACCGCCTGTGTCGCATCCACTTCAAATCCGAGTAGATGATCCTTGATTGCGGCGTTGAGCACGATCTGGTCGTAGGCCGGGCCTTTTTGTCCCGCAAGAGCGGCGCAACCCGCTTTTGCAAACGCTTCGGCAGAAACGGTTTCGGGTCTGGGATGCCCGTTGTAACGGAATCCGGCGGCTGCCGGGTCGATGTCGCGATCGTAAGTTTCGATCCGTCCGCCTCGGATCCGGAAGCCCCTCACATTGTTGATGGCTTTTCGTTCCTCGTCGGAGGCTTTGCCCAGCCGCAGGCCGAAGGAACCGGCTCCTTCCACGCCCTTCACGACCAGGCCGGAGTCGAGGCCGCGGTCCGCTGCCAGTTGAAGAAACAGGTCTTCGTAGCCCGGATGGTAATAGCCGACGACCATGTGGTTTTCGCCGGCACACGTAAAAAGCTGCTGTGCTTTTTCCGTTGCCGCCCAGGGGGGTCGCTTTCCGATATGGGCACGCATGCCTCTGGCAGCATACGCGGCTGCCGAAAAGACGCGCTGGCTGACGTAGGCGAAACCAACCCTTGGGTGCTCAATCAGACCGCCGGCCTGTTTCAGCGTGAGATTCACGTTTGCACCCAGCACCTTCAGGATCTGTTCGTCGTTCACCCCCCATTTCGGCGGCATTCCGTCCACGCCGTGCAGAACCGACGGGCGTCCCAGCGCGGCCCTGACGGCCGCAACGAACAGGGTCGGACGAAAATACTTGCTCGACCCGTCGTACGGTTCACCGAAATGGGTGAGCGACCCGACGTCGACCTTCACGACATTGGACGGGTCAAACCCGGCATCCAGGTATCCTCGCGCCTCATCGTATGTCTCGCGATTCATCCTCTGGCCGATCAGCGCCGCGCCTTTGAGCGCGTCTCGCACCCGCCCGTTCAGGATCACGCCGCACATCCGGCGAGTCTCCCCATAGCCGAGGTGCTGTCCGGCGAGGATTTTATGGAGAGCGGAAATGAGAACGGCTTCCTCCTCATTCCGCGCTTCCGGTTTCGCGCGTGTGTCCAGCAGATACAGGATTTCGGGCGGCAGGTCCCGGCGGAGGGCGGCACGATATCTATCGAAAGCATCGGTTTCCGCGACACTCCACCGCGTCCCGGACGGAAAGCGGCGTCGAAGGGCCATGGCCGCGAAGAACGCGCCCATCTGGACGGAGGACACCCGCTGCGTATCGGACAATTCACCCCTGACCGAACCCAGTATCAGATCCAGAATGCGGTCGGGTTGGGGGTCCGTGGGTTTTACTCCCAGCGGGCGGGACTGATGCGGTCCGGTGCAGACCCGGGCCTGGGCTTCCAGCACTTCGGGATTCGGGTGAGGCTCAGTCGGCATGGCATTGATTTTCGTCGGTGAAGTGGCGTCGGCGATAGTATACGTGAAATCAAGTGTGTCATCAAGCGAGGCGGGCTGTGCCTCGGATCTGAAAACTGGGCGCCGAGACACGGCCTGCCTGCCGGTCAAGGGCGTTTCGGGAGTGAAAAAACGGTTTGCACGAAAGGTGTTTTTTGTTAAATAAGACGTGATTGAAGCATCGGAAATCCACGCCGTACCCGGGATCGGCGATGACGGTAACCCGTTTGGCATGGTGCCTTGTCATATTAGGTTGGATGAGTTCCCGGCTTCAGGCCGAACCTGTCCGGGTTTATGCCGCGGTCAGTCTGATCGGTTCATTGAAGCAGATTGAGGGGATGTTCGAAAGGGAATCGGACGTGGAAGTCCGGTTCTCGTTCGCGGCGTCTTCCACGCTGGCCAGGCAGATCGAGCGCGGGGCGCCGGCCGCGGTTTTCATTTCCGCGAACCCCGCGTGGATGGATTATCTGGAGTCGCGGGGACTGATTCACCCTGACAGCAGGACCGACCTGCTCGGCAATGCGCTGGTGGTGGTTACGCCGGCGGGCGAGGGCTTCGACGTTAAATGGGAACAGGCGTTCGATTTCGCCGGGGCGTTTGAAGGACCGCTGGCAATTGCGGACCCCGATCTCGTTCCTGCCGGCATATATGCAAGACAGGCGCTCGTCAACCTGGGATGGTGGACGGATTTGAGCCGGCGCCTCGCCGTGGGTCAGGACGTGCGTTCCGCGCTCGCATTCGTGGAACAGGGCGCTTGCGCAGCGGGAATTGTGTACGCAACCGATGCGGCCTCGAGCGACCGGGTGGACGCGCTGGGCGTGTTACCGTCAGGGACGCATGATGAGATTGTCTATGCCGTTGCGATCGTAAAGGGTCGGGTTACCGTGACGACGCGAAGATTCGTGGACTTCCTGAAGTCCGAGCAGGCCCACGACGTATTCACAGGCGATGGTTTTCGGGTTCCTGTTTTTCGGCGGAACCACGATCGATCTGATCGGGACTGACGCGCAGGGGAGAGGTCATGGCAATTCTGGAGCGGTTGAACGTCGGCGTTGCGGGCGCGGCGGGCAGAGGCGGGAGTTTTCGTGCGGCCTTCGACGCCCATCCCGTGGCCCGCCTGCATGCCGTCTGCGATATCCGGGAGGACATGCTGGATGCGGCAGCCGAAAAGCTCGGCGCCACGGAGACCTATTCGGACTACGAGGAAATGCTGGAGAGGTCCGAGCTGGATGCCGTGGTCATCGGCACGCCCATGCAGTTTCACGCGCCTCAGGCGATCGCTGCCCTGGAGTCTAACGTCCACGTGCTGAGCGAGGTGACAGCCGCGGTTTCAGTCGACGAATGCAGACGCCTCGTCGTTGCGGCCGCTGCAACCCCCGCGATATACATGATGGCCGAGAACTTCACGTACATGAAACCCAATGTGCTCGTGAAAGCGCTGGTGCGGCGGGGGCTGTTCGGGGAGGTCTATTACGCGGAGGGGGAATATGTCCACGAGTTGAAGGGATTGAACGAGATAACAACCTGGCGCCGGAAATGGCAGACGGGAATCGACGGCGTCACCTATGGCACGCACAGCCTGGGACCGATTCTTCAGTGGATGGAAGGCGACCGTGTGTCCCGGGTGTGCTGCGAGGGCAGCGGCCATCACTACGTAGATCCCAGAGGGAACCGGTATGAGAATCAGGACTCCTGCGTGATGCTGTGCAAGACGGCCGGCGGCGCGCTGATCAAAATACGGGTCGATATGCTGTCGGAGCGCCCGCATTCAATGGCGAACTACGCCCTTCAGGGCACCACCGGGTGTTACGAGTCCGCCCGCGCGAAGGGAGAGGCGAACCGGATCTGGCTCGCGGACCTGTGCGAAGACAGGAATACATGGTTGGACCTTACGGAACTGGAAGGAGAATACCTGCCGGAGATGTGGCGCGACCCTTCCGAAGACGCGTTGAAGGCGGGTCACGGGGGCGGGGACTATTTCGAGATTCTGGATTTCGTGAACGCCATTGTGGGAACGGCGCCCTGTCCGATCGGAATCCACGAGGCTATGGACATGACACTCCCCGGCCTGATCAGCCAGGCATCCGTCGCCAATGGCGGCGCGTGGATGGACGTACCCGATTCGAGGGCGTGGGTCCAGTGACCTTTTCCAACGATATCTCACCCTTCGGCCGATTTCAGGCTACCTGTTGCGGGACAGAACACCAGCGACCCCGACGCCGGGATGCAGGAGGGGCCGCCCGGCAACCTCAGACAACCGTTGGCTTCAATGCATTCTCGCCGAATATTACCGGGAAGATATGACCGCGTGCGGATCGGGTAGCCGCGTGCATGTAACAGGTGCTGAACGCCCTGCGGGGAACGCCGGTATGATTTGTACCGGAGCTGTGCAACAGCCAGTTGTGCAGGAGAACGACTTCACCTTCTTCGAGCTCCAGATACACGTGCTCCGCCTTTCGGGTCAGTGCTTCCTTCTGCTCTGAGTTGAGGAAGCCGCTCGCGTTTTCGGGGTTGACCAGCCCCCATTTGTGAGACCCGGGGATGATTTTGACGCAGCCGTTGTCGACCGTGGACGGATCCAACGCCGTCCAGACGGTAACGAGCGGATCACGGTCGAGGTCGGTCCAGCGATCCTGGTGCCACGTCAGGTCGTGGCCATGTCCTGCCGGTTTGTTCATGAACATCGCGCGAAAACTGGCCACCGGGGCGTCCTGCCCGTAGGCCCTGGAACAGACATCCCGGAACAGCGGGTGCTGCATGTACACGAGGAAGAGGTCGTCGTATTCCAGATCCTGAATCTTCCGGTAGTTCAGGGTAGCGCCCTTGTGGCCTTTGGTCTGGGGTCCCGGACCCTCCCTGCCGTCGACGACGTCCAGTTGCATCAGCGTGCGACTGTAGTCCAGCCGGGCCGTGCCCATCATGATCTCGTCGATACGACGCCTGAGGGCTTCCAGGGACGCCGCGGTCGCGACCTTGCCGAGGTGAAGATATCCCCCGGTTTGAAACCGTTCCCACTGTTCGTCAGTCAGAAAGTCCATAGGCTTCACTCATCAGCGTACCCGTGAGCCCGGCGTCCGCCATACCGGTCCGCAGGATCCGGGTCGGACACGTCCCGATTCCGCCGGAGCGGGTTACTCATTGGTAAGATAATGAAGTCGGGATCGCGCATCAAGCATCCAGCGAGGAGCGTCCAATGTCGGAGACGGTATTGTATCTCTCGAAAGACGATGTGGCGGCGGTGAATCTGTCGATGGGGGAAATCATCGACGGGCTGGACCGGATGTTTGTGGAAAAGGGAGAAGGCAAAGTGGAGATGCCTCCCAAGCCGGGCATCCACACACAGCCGGACGCATTCATTCACGCAATGCCGGCGTTTATACCGAGCCTTGAATCCGCGGGGATGAAATGGGTATCCGGATACCCGGCGAACCAGGCGAAAGGGCTGCCGTACATCAGCGGACTGTTGATTCTGAACGATCCTGAAACCGGCATTCCAACGTGCGTTATGGACTGCACGTGGATCACGGCGATGCGGACGGGTGCGGCGACCGCGGTTGCCGCGAAATATCTCGCGCGAAAGGACAGTTCGACGGTCGGCATTGTCGCCTGCGGCGTACAGGGCCGCGGCAATCTGGAGGCCCTGTCGTGCATTTTTGACATCAGCGAAGTAAGGGCGTACGATCTGTATCCTGAGGTCGCGGACCGGTTCGCGGCGGAAATGGGGCCCCGACTCGGGGTGCGCATCGAGCCGGTTAGAGAGGTTTCGCAGGCCGTCAGGGAACTGGATCTCGTTGTTACGAGCGGGCCCATCAGGGAACGGCCGGAACCGATTGTGGGGGCCGGCTGGCTCGCGGAGGGATCTTTTGCCTGCCCGCTGGACTTCGATGCCTACTTCCGGGCCGATGCATTTCGTGAAGCGGACAAGCTGGCAAGCGACGATTCGGATCAGTTGGAATATTACCGGCAGACCGGTTTTTTCGAAGATACACCGGAGCCATATGCAGACCTGGGTGAAATCGCCGCCGGGCTGAAGCCGGGACGGGAGTCGGACCGGGAACGCACGATCGCGATCAATCTGGGCCTCGGTCTGGAGGACATGGCCACGGCGATTCTGGTATATCGTCGTGCAGTGGCGCTGGGAATCGGGACTGAGCTACCGCTGTAATCGGGCCCCATCAGCCTCAATTCGAAAAAAGAAAACCGAAGAATTGGCCACAAAAAGCACAAAGAGCATCCGTTCAAAGTAGCGTGTGTCGTAACGCCGTGACCCTGCGGTTATTTCCTCACCGGGCAGAAAAGGTCGTCCGGAAGGACATTTTTTTCGTTCACGTCCAGCGACCTGAAGGATCATGGAAATCAGCAGTTAAATCGCCTTTATTCACTTGCACACATTCGAATTAACGTCCCCGAATAACGACGAATCAAGGTTAGATCAAGATGCCGAGGAGGCGCAATGACTCGACAGACTGACAATCCGGAACAGATCGGGATTTCCGCTGGAGGCTTGCAGGCAGCTTGCGGTATCCTCGAGGAGGCGGTGGTGCGGGGCGAGTTGATGGGCGCGGCGCTCCAGGTTTCCCGGGGCGGCGTCGCTATTCGGCCGGCGTGTTTCGGGCGCCGTACCCTGGACCCCGGGGGACCTCCGGTTGCGCCGGACACCGTCTTCCTGATCGCGTCCATCACCAAGCCGATCGTGGCGGCGGCGGTGATGTTGCTCGTGGAGCGGGGCAAGGTCTGCCTGGACGACCCGGTGACGGCGTTCGTACCGGAGTTCGGCCGGGCGGGCAAGGAAGGCGTTCAGGTGCGGCATCTCCTGACCCACACGTCCGGGCTGCCGGACATGCTGCCTGAGAACCTGGCATTGCGCGCCGAACACGCGCCGCTGGATGTCTTTATTCAACACATCTGCAAGGTAAAGCTGCTATTCAGACCCGGCACCAGAATCTCTTACCAGAGCTGTGGAATCGCCATGCTGGGCGAAATCGTCCGGCAGATCGAGGCAATGCCGGTGCGGGCATTCCTCAGGCGGGCGTTTTTCGAACCGCTGGACCTCGTGGATACCTCGCTGGGTCGTCCGAACCGGAACCCGCGCGATTCAGACGTGAAAATACACAGCGGAGAATACGGCGCAGCGGACGCCGTGTCCTGGAACTGGAACTCGGAATACTGGAGAGGGTTCGGCGCCCCCTGGGGCGGGCTGTTGACCACCACGGCAGAGATGACGGCGCTCTGTCAGGCCTTTCTGTACAAGGGCGCGCTGAACGGGACCCGCATCCTGAGCCCGGCGACGGTTTCCGCAATGACGGCGGACCAGACGTCGGCGATGCCGGATTTGAGCCGGTCCGACCGGCTCCGACAGCGTTGGGGGCTGGGATGGCGCGTGCGCGACCGGGTATGTTCAATCTTCGGAGATCTGACTTCGGACGCCACCTTCGGACACGAGGGAGCGACGGGAACCGTGGCCTGGGTGGACCCGGAGACGGAGACGACGTGCGTGCTGTTCACCAACGACCCGCACGGTGCGGCTTCCCTGCGTCCACGGGTAGGTAATGCCGTTGCCGCCGCCGTCATGTAGTGCGCGTTTCGGGCCACGTCCTGGAAGGATCGAGTTCCGCACTTTGTCCTGCATCCCTGTTGCTCCCGCCGACACGAACCGGCGAAAACCCTGGACGTTATCCTTCCACGTGAACGTTGCCGAAGAGTGTGCTGACCGACTCGTCGTTGTGGATACGACGGATGGCTTCCGCCAGAATGGAAGCAACGGAAAGCACCTTGATTTTCCCGTTCTGCACGGTTTCAGGAACGGGAATGGAATTCGAAACGACCAATTCGGTAAGGACGGAGTTCTCAACGCGTTCCACGGCAGGGCCGGCCAGCACCGGGTGGACGATTACGGCGCTGATATCCAGGGCCCCATGTTCTCTCAGGACCGTAGCGGCCTCGACGAGCGACCCGCCGGTGGAAATGAGATCGTCGATGATCACGACGTTCTTACCTTCCACATCGCCAATTATGTTCAGAACTTCCGTTTGAGTACCGCTCGAGCGTCGTTTGTCCACGATGGCCAGTGGAGCGTCCAGCAGTTCGGAATAGGCGCGTGTCATCTTGATGTTGCCCACGTCGGGCGTGACCGTGACCAGGTTTTCCATGCGCCTTTCCATCAGGTAGCTTCCGAAGACATTGATGGAGTACAGGTGGTCCATGGGGATGTCGAAGAATCCCTGGATCTGGTTGGAATGCAAGTCCAGCGAGAGGACCCGCCTGGCGCCGGCGGTGACGATGAGGTTCCCGATCAGTTTGGCGGTAATCGGCACCCGCGGCCTGTCTTTTCGGTCCTGCCGGGCATAGCCGTAATAGGGCAGTACGGCGGTAATCCGCCGGGCGGAGGCGCGACGGGCGGCGTCGATGAGAATGAGGATTTCCATCAGGGCGTCGTTTGGCGTAAACACCCCGTTGCCGCAGATTGGCTGAACGATGTAGACGTCGTTGCCGCGCACGTTTTCGCGAATCTGAACGCCTGTCTCTCCTCCGGGAAAGCTCTCGACTTCAGCATCTCCCAGGCTGATGTTGAGGTGTTGGCAGATTTCTTCGGCCAGAGGTCTGTTGATGTTGCCTGTGAAAACTTGAAAGTCGTAAGCCAAAACATCAGCCTCCTTGGGAGTTCGAATCGCGCGGTTGAAAGTTCGTCTCGGGACTGCGGGTGAAATATATGCCCCGTCTTACGGCGGAGCAATTGAATTTGACAACGCGAAGGGATTCAGGTTGCCCGCTGCGAGGGCGCCTCCGCTCGTCCCCGGAATATTTCTTACCTTGCAGTAGGGTATCATGTTGACCATTCTCTACCAGGACGACCATTACGTGGCCGTTGACAAACCGAGCGGCATCTTCGTACACCCCACCCGCCTCGGGCCAAGGGAACCCAACTGCATGTCCCGACTCGGCAGGCAACTGGGTCGTCCCGTCTACACCATTCACAGGCTGGACCGCGCCACCTCGGGCGTGCTCCTCTTCGCCCTGAGTTCCGAAGCGGCCAGGGAGATGTGCGTCCTGTTCGAAGAGCGCCGCATCCAGAAGGAATACCTGGCCGTGGTTCGGGGGTTTGCGCCCGAAGCCGGACGGATCGATCATCCCCTGCGAAAAGAAAAGAAAAAGCCGGCGGTGGAAGCGGTGACCCACTATGTCCGGATCGGGACGGTCGAACTTCAGGAGCCCGTCGGCAGACACGAGACAGCGCGTTTCTCGCTGGTGCGGGCTGTTCCTCAAACCGGCCGCATGCACCAGATTCGACGACACATGGCGCATATATCCCATCCCGTTCTGGGCGACACCCGGTACGGGGACGGCGCCCAGAACCGGTTCTTTCGCGCCAGGTTCGGTATGTGCCGCCTCGCGCTGATGGCCTCCCGGCTTGCGTTTCGGCACCCGTATACCTGCAACGGCGTTGCCGTTGTCGCGAATCCGTCGGAAGATCTCCAGGCGACGTTCGCCGGGTTGGGATGGGACGGGTCGCTGCCTCCCTACCCGCATCCGCCGCTCGACTCCCTGACGCTCTGAGGACGGCCCGAAACACCCCCACCGGCCCGCCTGCATTTGCCGGGAAACAGCGATAGCGACCGATCCGAGAACTGCAGGGGCGGGGCAACGCACTGCCCTGCGCAAAAGGGTCGACGCAGAATGACCGAAACGGGGTCCTGACCGCATGCCCGCCGATCCGGAACACATCACGATTATCCGAAGCGGCGCCATTGGAGATTTCGTCCTGACGCTTCCCGCGGTGAACGCGTTGCAACTGGCTTACCCGCGCTCGCGTCTTCGACTCATCGGCAACCCCTCGATCCTGCGCCTTGGGCCCGTGAGAAACCTGATTGACATCAACAGTGCCGAAATCGCCGGCCTGTACAATCCCGAAGGCGCCGTTCCCGAACGCACCCGGGCCCTCTTTGCCGGTGTCGACCTGCTTCTGGCCTACGCCGTCGACCCGGACCGGCGGCTTCAAACGCGCCTCTCGGAGATTGTCCGCGGCCGGGCAATCGTATTCGATCCCCGCCCCAAACGGGACACCCACATTACAGACCACCTGCTGGCGCCGCTCCACAGGATTTCCGTACCCGTGTCCGACCCGATCCCCAGGATCCCGTTGAACGAGATTGATTTGGATCATTCCCGCGGCATCCTTCAAAGACAACGTCTGCCTTCGCCCCTGGTCGCCATCCACCCGGGCAGCGGCGGCCGGGGAAAGTGCTGGCCATTACCGTCCTTTCTGAAGCTTGCCCGGAAACTCCGCGCCCGAGGCGCAGGTGTCTTCACGTTATGCGGGCCCGTGGAACGACAGAGGGTCGATGCGCTGCGGGCTCACGTTCCATCCCTGATTCCCGGGGACCTTCGCAGCCTGGCGGGACTGCTGCGACACGCCGACCTTTTCGTTGGAAACGACTCCGGCCCGGGACACGTAGCCGCGGCGATCGGCACCCCCACGCTAACCCTGTTCGGGCCCACGGACGCGGAAACGTGGGGCCCCCGGCACCCTCTCTCCCGCGTATTGAAGGCCCCGGACGGACACCTCCCGTCCCTTTCGGTCGAATCCGTCCTGCGGGCCGTGCTCGAAATGTTCGCGTCCGTACCGTCACGGCCACCCGATTCACAGCTGACGTGATCCTGTGTCGTCTTGACACTCTTGTCTGTTCATCGTATTGAATTTGACAGCCCGGGACGAATGTGGGATATTACGAACGGGCATCGAAGGCGCATTGAGCCCGTCTTGTACGCAGGACGGGTACCCAAAACAAGGAGATTTGAATGAGCGCCCTGCTCGACCTGACCTTTCGCGGGAATCGCCTGGCAGGATGCGTCGACGACGCCGGCGAACTGCGGCGTTCCAACGACATTGCGCACGATCCCGCGGCGCTGCACGCCCGCATGGCCGACGACGGCTACCTCTACCTGCCGGGGCTCCTCGATCCGGAAGAAGCGCTGGCAGCGCGCCTTGAAGTGATGAAGCGCCTCGCCGGGCTGGGCTCGGTGGATGAATCGCTTCCGCTTATCGAAGGGAAATACAAGCCGGGCGGCGGGCTCGGCGCGATGTTCGACTTCACACTCGATAATCCGGCCCTGATGAAACTCCTCTACGACGGCCCCATGATCCGGTTCTATGAACGATTCCTGGGCGGGCCCGTCACCCATTTCGATTATACATGGTTCCGGGTCAAGGCGCCGGGCGCCACGTCTCCCACCCAGCCCCACTACGACGTGGTCTATATGGGCCGCGGGACCCCCCGGCTCTATACCTCCTGGACGCCGCTGGGGGACGTGCCGTTTGAAATGGGCGGTCTGATCATTCTGGAGAATTCACACAAGAGCGAACGCCTTCGGCACACGTATGCCCGCACCGACGTCGATAAATACTGCGAGAACGAAAACGAAGCCAGACGGATCGTGGAAGCCGCCAGGGTGCAGGAGCGCGAACTGACCGGCGAGGAACAGTCCCGGATCCGCTGGAATTCCACCGGGTCTTACGCGTCTGACGCCATTCAGGCCCGAAAGGAAATCGGCGGCCGCTGGGTGACGGCGGACTACAAGCTGGGTGACGTGCTCGTCTTTTCGATGCGCACGCTGCATGCCAGTTCCGACAACCACACCGACCGGATCCGCATCTCGTCGGACTCGCGATATCAACTCGCCTCCGAACCGCAGGACGAACGCTGGATCGGGACCAGCCCGCCGGCGCATGGCATACGAGCGAAACAGGGCATGATCTGCTGACGCCGCGGGCCGATGGCAGCCTGAATTCCCCGAAACGCGACCGCCGGCGGATCGGTTGAGAACTGCACAGGCAAGCCCTCCGGATCAGAACATGGTTTCCGTCCCTTGTTCGCGCATCTGCCGCACGAACGAATTTCCCGAAAAGTCGCCGCGGACGGCCATGAAATCGGCCGTCACGTCCTCTTCCCCGCCGTCGGCGCCATAGCCGATTGTCGCGGCGCCGGCAAACTCCTTTTCCGCATCCGCCAGCACCTTTTTCGTGGTCGAGGCGCGCGCCTTCCGGTGCGCCGCCCTCATTTCCTCGATGTCCTCCGCCGTCAGCGCCTCCACTCCGGCGCCGGTACGGTCCCTGTACGCCCGCCGCACCCATGCCCATTCGTCCGCTTCGTACATGCTGCCGGCCGTTTCGAATGCCGCATTGAACGCCGCGACCGTGTCGATGCTTCCGGACACGATATCCTCTTCAATTTGCGCCAGGCGCGCCCCGGCAAGCAGCAGGCCGCCCACGTCCGCCCAGCGTTCGTCGTACACCTCGCCTTCATCCGGCGCCAACGCCTTCCGGTCGGCAACCCTCCGGAGAACCCTTCCAATGAGGTACATATCGATCGCCGCGGCGTAATTCCTGATGCCGTGGCGCAACACGAGGCGCCGGATCCTTACACCGTTGTGGCGCACGTGTGCCACCTCGCGCGGCGTCTTATCGTAAAGCTCCTTCAACAGCGCCTCTCCCCGCGTCATCCGCTCGACCGTATAGGGACTGAATACCTCGTACCTGATCTGGTCCCGTTTGACGGAAGCCGTTCGCCTGTCCCGGTTCGGCCACTTTTCACCGTCACGGACGGTACCGACCGTGTGGAGGTTCATCGCAGGCGTGAGAAAACTGGCGCCCTTTTCTTCGACGACGTAGGAAAACGGCAAGTCCCGAGTGTCCAGATTCGTCATGTGTTTACCGATAACAACGCTGAACGGCCCCACGGCGCTCGGCAGCAGCAAATAGGAAGTCGATCCCGTTTTGCTGCCGCGTTCCAGCACACCCTGGTGCACGGGACCGAGCTTATACATATGGTTGCTCTGGTTGGTCCCGCTGCCGGCGTTATAGAACGAAAAGAGCCCGGCGATCAGCAACGTACTCCTGTGGTGCGTTACCGTGTAGGGGCCGCCGAATACGGAACAGGCTTCACCGTTGAAGCACTCCGAATTTGCGAAGAAGAGAGAATTCTCGGCCGAAAACTGCTTCCCGATTTCTACCCCCTGTCCGATAAAGCATCTGTTGATGATGGCGCCGCTATCCACACGGGAGCCTTCGCAAATGATGAAATCCTCGGCCACAACGGATGCGCCAACCCGTGTCTGCGCGTCCGCCTCGCTCAGGACGGTTCCGTTCTTGAGCATGGCCGCCCCTGCAACCACCGCGCAGGAGCCGATATTCACGTCGACAATCTCATTCACATGCGCAACGACGGCGCGGTCGCCAACCGTTCCCGCGTCCGAGGAAACTTCCGCGACAAATGCCTTCGCCATTGCCAGCAGGCGCTCGGTCATCTCCGCTCGATACCGGTGCATGCTTAGCAGGTATGCAAACTGGCAGGACATCTCGTTGAACATGGGCACCTCACGCCCGCCCCCCTCGTTTACAGGTTCCAAGACCACGCCGTTCCCGAACGTCGCGCCGGCGCGCGTCGTGATCTGCCCCACGTCGGTTACGACCGCCCCATCCCCGATCCGGTAGTTCGCGAGGTGACTCCGGACACGCGTCACCCGCACATTGTCCCCCAGTTCGCAGTTGATCAGCGTGGCATCGGAGATTTCCGCCGGTAAATCCACACCTGCGAACGATACGGTACCTTCCAGGACGCCCAATCTTACCCGCCCACCAAAAACCGCATTCTTCACGCGACCCGGATCGAATCCGTGCTTCACCGCCACCATCGACCAATCCGCGGCCGTGCATCCGTTTCGTTGCAGCGCCGCGACCTCAGCCCCGGAAAGCGAACGATAGCCGGCCATATGTGATTTCCCTCCTTTTCCATACCAATTCCGTGGCGCGTATCTTACTGAAAAACCGGTCATTACTGAGAATTACAGACGGGTAAGATATCCAGCTCCGTGCCCGACGGCAAGCGTTTTCTAGGGAATTCCGGTGCGTTCTTCCTCTTCATGTCGAAGGGCAAAACGCTTTACTTCAATCCGACCCTTTGGTATATTGGCTGTCCTCAATAGTCCATCGTCCGTACAATCATTCGGCGAAAGGACGGCAATGGCCGGCGGCATCAAACTCAGAGTATGCGAGACCAGCGCCGAGGTGGCGGTGGAAGCGTCGGAAATCATCGCAAATCTGGTCCGCGTCCGGCCAAATGCAGTGATCGGACTGGCGACCGGATCGACGCCGGAACAGACCTACGCCAGACTCGCGGAGCAGCACGACGGCGAGGGCCTTGAATTCCGCCGGGTGACCTCGTTCAACCTGGACGAATACTGGGGCCTGGATGGCGATCACGACCAGAGCTACCGGTATTTCATGAACGACCGTCTGTTCCGGAAGATCGACATCCGGCCCTGGAACACGCATGTACTGAACGGTACCGCCGCCAATCCCGACCTGGAATGCCGGGCCTTCGAAACCGGCATCCTCGCGGCGGGCGGCATCGACCTCTGGCTGCTCGGCATCGGCACGAACGGTCATGTCGCGTTCAACGAACCCGGCAGCCCGGTGGACAGCCGGACGCGCCTCGTGAACCTGGCTCCCAGCACAATCGAGGCGAACAGCGACGGCCGTTTCTTCAAAGATGCCGCAAGCGTCCCGCGATTCGCCCTCTCGGTTGGAATCGGCACGATCCGCGAGGCCCGGCGCATTCTCCTGCTGGCCACGGGCGACCAGAAGGCTGGCGCCGTCGCACAGGCTCTGGAAGGACCTCCCACAACGGACTGCCCCGCCAGCCTGCTGCAGAGCCATCCGGACTGTACATTTATCGTGGACCGTGAAGCGGCGTCAATGCTCGCATCCTGACAGAACCGGCCAACGAGAGCACACGTCGCACTGCGGCGCGACGGAGAATCCTTCAAACCATTCTGCAATTTCACGGAGCGTCAAATGGATCGCGAAGAGATCAAGGCAGGCGTGTACCGGGTCATATCCAGCGTTCTAGGAATCGACACAACCGAGGTGTCGGAAAACCAGAGCTTCACGGCCGACCTCGGCGCCGAGTCTGTGCAATCCGTAGAACTCATGGCCGGCTTTGAAGAAGCGTTCGATATAGAAATGGACGAAGATGAAGCCCTGGCCGTGCAATCCGTAGGCGGCGCCATCGACTTCATCGCAAAGTACGTAAACAATTGATTTGGAAACACTTGTCCCCGATTATGCAGGAGCGTTCCCCATGAAGACAGCAGACCTGATCGAGGTCGACGAGCCCAATCTCCTCGACGAGCAATTCGACTACAATCTGCCGCCCAGGATTCTGTTCGACGGTCCTCTGTACGAAGAAATCGGCGACCGGATCGTCAGATTCGATCCGGAAGAAGCCCTCGCAAGGGACCTCGTCATCACCGACACCACATTTCGGGACGGCCAGCAGGCCCGGCCTCCGTATACGGTGGAACAGCAGGTCAGACTCTACGATATGATGGCCAGGCTCGGCGGGCCGAACGGCGTGATCCGACAGACCGAGTTCTTCCTCTATACGAGAAACGACCGGCGCACGCTGGAAGAGTGCCGTGCGCTCGGGCACCGTTTCCCCGAAATCACTTCCTGGATTCGCGCGGACAAGGGTGACTTCAGGCTGGTCAGGGAAGCCGGTGTTCGGGAAACCGGGATGCTTACGCCCAGCTCCGACTATCATATCTTTTATAAGTTGAAAAAAGACCGCAGGAAAGCGTTCAACGACTACCTGGAAGTCGTCGAAGCCGCCTGGGAAGCCGGCATCCGGCCGCGCTGCCACCTGGAGGACGTGACGCGTGCGGACGTCGAAGGCTACGTGCTGCCCTTTGTCCAGGAACTGATGCGCCGTTCCGAGCAGGTGCCGCCGGAACTCCACGCGAAAATCCGTCTTTGCGACACCATGGGCTTCGGAATAAGCTATCCCGGCGCAGGCCTTCCTCGTTCAATTCCCAAGCTCGTCTACCTAATGACCAACGACGGCGGGGTTCCGCACGATTGCCTCGAATGGCACGGACACAACGACTTCCACAAGGTCCATGTCAATGGGGCGACCGCGTGGTTGTACGGATGCAATGCGCTCAACACCACGTTGTTCGGTTTCGGCGAACGGACCGGCAACCCGCCCCTCGAAGGGGCGATACTCGAATACATCGGCCTTCACGGCAGCCTCCGCGGCATCGATACCATGATGATTCAGGAAATGGCCGATTACATGCGTTCCATCGGGGTGGACATTGCGCCGAACTACCCGTTTGTCGGCAGGGACTTCAACACCACGCGGGCCGGCATCCACGCGGGCGGGCTGCGGTCCGATGAACGCATCTACAACATTTTCGATACCACCGCCCTGTTCGGCCGCCCGCCCCGGGTGGCCATTACGGACAAAACCGGCGTGGACGGGGTCGCCCTCTGGGTCAACGAATTCCTGGGTCTCAAGGGCAACGACCGGCTCAGCAAAATCAGAGTGCACAAAATCGCCCGCTGGGTTATGGATCAGTACGAAGTGCACGGCCGGATGAGCGCGATCACCGACGAGGAACTGGAAGAACAGGTCAAAGTCAACCTGCCCGACCGGTACGCGACCTATCAGGCCGGCCGCAAGGCAGGCTGATCGCCCGTTTCACCTCAAATCGCCGGCTTCCGGCGGCATATCGTGACGACCCGCACCGTCTCCCACACCCATCTGAACGCCTGTTGCGTTGACCTCCTGATAGCAGCGGGTGTGCCTGAACCCGACGCCCGAATCACGGCCCGCATCCAGGTTGAAGCGGATCTCCGCGGCGTACACTCCCATGGTGCGCGCGGAATTGCGGGCTATATCCGCCAGATCCTGAAAGGCGAGATCAACCCGGAAGCCCGCCCCCGCATCCTGAGCGAGGGGGCCGCGTACGTTCACATCGACGCGGATAACGCCCTCGGACAGGTTGCCGCGTACGGCGCGATGAAGCGCGCCATCCGGAAAGCCGAAGGCGCGGGCATCGGGATGGCCTCGGTCCGCAACACCAATCACTATGGCGCCGCGGCCTTCTACGCCAACATGGCGGCCGAGGCCCGTATGGTGGGCTTCAACACCACCGGCGGACGCAAGAACCGGGGCAACATGGCGCCGTACGGGAGCATCGAACCCGCCATCGGAAACGCGCCGTTCGCCTACGGCATCCCCGCAGGCCGTGAACGCCCCATCATCCTCGACATGGCCACCGGGGTGGTTGCCGCCGGCAAGATCGCCGTCGCCCGCGACCGTGGCCGGAAAATCCCCCTGGGCTGGGCACTCGACGCGGCGGGCCGACCGACCGACGACCCGGCGGAGGCGCGGATCGTCCTGCCCCTCGGACCGAAGGGGTCGGGCCTCGCCATCGTGATGCAATGTATCGGCGGCATCCTGGCCGGCGCCGCCTTTCCGGACGTGGAAAAATTCGGTTATTTGTTCATCGCGATCAGGATTTCCACGTTCGCCGATCCTGAGATCTTCGCGACGGAAGTCGACGCGCGAATCCGGACCATCCGTGAGGCCAGACCCGCGGAGGGGGTCGACCGCGTCTACTACCCCGGAGAACCCGAATGGATCGCTCGCGCGCGAAACCTCGAAAACGGCATCCCCATGCTGCTTCCGCATCTGAACGACCTGGACGCCGTTGCGGCCGAACTGGGCGTTTCGAATCGATTCGGATGACGCTCCCGACGTCCGGTCCTGAAGCCACGTCGTCCCGGTCCGTCTTCGATGCCCCTTCCCCCACTGCGAACAACGCATGGACATCCTCGTCCTGACAGCCACCGCTCTCGAGCAGGAAACGCTCCGCGGCAGCATTCGGAATCCGGCCACGCGGACGTTCGCCCACCGCGCGCGCGCAGAGGGCCGGCTGGGGGCCCGCCGCATCGCCCTGATCGAGACCGGTATCGGCGCCGTCAACACGGCCCAGGCGCTGACCGCCGTCCTGGAATCCGCCCGCCCGCAATTCGTTCTGCAGGTCGGCGTCGGCGGCGCTTACGCCGGGGCAAAACTGAACGTGGGCGACCTTGCCGTGGCCACCGAGGAGAACGACGGGGAACTGGGGATTCTCGCCCCCGACGGATGGCTTCCGGCGGATAACATCGGCATCCCCGTCCTCAAGAACAACCGAGACCTCTACAATACCTTTCCGCTCGATACGGCCCTCGCCCGCCGCGCGACAACCCTGATCCTCGATGCCGACCGTCCGTGCGGCGCCCCGGCCGTGCGCGCAGGTCCTTTTGTCACCGTACAACAGTGCAGCGGCCTCGCCGCCAGGGGCGCCGAACTCGCGGCGCGGTACAGCGCCATCTGTGAGAATATGGAAGGCGCGGCTGCGGCGCAACTCTGCACGCTGTACGAGGTTCCGTTCGTCGAGCTTCGAGGCATCAGCAACCTCGTCGAAGACCGGAACACAGACGCCTGGAATCTCTCTCTGGCCTCCCGGAACGCACAGCAGGCTGCCCGAGTACTGATAGAAAACCTGGACCTGTGAACCGCAAGTCGCATACCGGTACGGCACACCCCGTCCGCCGGGATATCCAGAAACGACTGCCGTCCCGTTGTCCCGGCCGCCGTTCGGTTTCGCGCATCTCGAGGAACTCATGGCTTCCGTTTCGCTCGGCTACTCACCCAGCCCGAACGATACCTGCATCTTTTTCGGCCTTCAACAGGGCAAAATTCCCGGCGCGCCCCGGTTCGAGACGCGCCTCGAAGATATCGAAACCCTCAACCGGCTGGCCACGGATGGCCGATTGGACGTCACCAAGGTCTCCTTCCACGCCCTCGGCCGCCTCCGGGACCGGTACTGCCTCCTCCATTCGGGCGGCGCGATGGGCCGGGGCTGCGGTCCGCTCGTCGTGGCCGCCAGACCACTTCATCCGTCGGAGTTGCCTGGCGAGACAATCGCGATTCCCGGAAAACTCACCACCGCGTCGCTGCTGCTGCGGCTGTTCGAACCCGCCCTGGAAAATCTCGTCGTTCTGCCTTATCACCGCATCATGGACGCCGTCCGGAGGGGCGAAGCCGGCGCGGGGCTCATCATACACGAAAGCCGGTTTACCTTTCCGGAATTCGGACTGCACGAAGTCCTCGACTTGGGCGAATGGTGGGAACGCACCACCCGCCGCCCCATTCCGCTGGGAGGCATCCTCGCCCGCCGGGACCTGGGCGCCGACAGGATCCTGGCCATTGATCATGCGGTACGGGGCAGTGTGGAATACGCCCGCGCCCATGCCGGCGAGGTCCGGAAACACATCCTGCGGCAAACCCCGGACATGGACGCGCCCCTCGCAAGACGGTTCATCGATCTGTACGTCAACGCGTATACCCAGGACTACGGTCCCGACGGCGAGGCCGCCATTGCCGATCTCTTCGCCCGAGCCGAAACCGCGGGCATCATTCCTGCATCGGACAAAACCCTCTTTATCGACCGGTAAGTGAAAGGAGCCGCACCCATGTCAAGACCCAGAATCGGATTCATCGGACTCGGAATTATGGGAAAACCCATGTCCGGTCACCTGCTTCAGGCCGGTTACGTCGTTATGGTGCACAACCGCAGCCGGGAGCCCGTGGCCGAACTGGTTGAGGCGGGCGCCGGGGAAGCCCATTCCCCAGGAGAGGTGGCCGAAAACAGCGATGTGATTATTACCATGTTGCCCGACTCGCCGGACGTGCAGGAAGTCGCCCTCGGACCCGGCGGCATCATCGAAGGGGTGAGCCCGGGCGACGTCTACATCGACATGAGTACCATCGCGCCCAGCGTTGCCCTCGAGGTTGGCGGGGCGATGGCGGAAAAAGGCGTCCGATGCCTGGATGCGCCGGTGAGCGGAGGCGACGTCGGCGCGCGGAACGCCACCCTTTCCATCATGGTGGGCGGCCAGGAGGAGGTATTCGATTCAGTACGACCGATCTTCGCGGCAATGGGTCAGAACGTCGTGCTGTGCGGACCATTGGGCGCCGGACAGACCGTGAAGGCCTGCAACCAGGTTCTGGTTGCCGTCACCATCGCCGGCGTGTCGGAAGCGTTGACACTCGGCGCCAGGGCGGGCGTTGACCCTGCAAACATCGTACAGGTCCTGAGCGGGGGCCTTGCCCGATGCGGCGTACTCGAGAACCGGGGCGAGCGCATGGTCAACGGCGACTTCGACCCCGGCTTCCGCATCCGGCTTCACTACAAGGACCTCAACATCATCATGAAAACCGGCAGCGACTACAATGTGCCGCTGCCGGTTACGAGCATCGTTCACGAACTGTTCAATCTGGCGATGGCCAAAGAACGGGGCGAACTGGATCACTCCGGTTTGCTGACCGTGGTCGAAGACTTGGCCGGTGTAAAGGCCCGCACGGCCGGGACGGGATGAATTCCCTCAGGCGATCTCAGGGCTTTCGCGTCAGCAAAGGTTGAACGAGACGTAAAACGCCCGGGAGATCTCCCGGGCGTTTCTCATTTCCTGTATGGAGGCATGGAATTGATCTGGGGCTGTGGAATTCTCTCCTCTTTGCCACCACAGGCAGATTTCGCTTTCGGATTTTGTGCCTGCCGGGAAGCACTCATTTTTTCGTTCGATCCCCCTTGTAAATATCCCCTCGGGTGTCCATATCTGTTATATGGATATTGCCATCTTTTCTCTTATACACAATCCTGCATTTTCCTGCCCTGATTCTGAACGCAGGATCGTTGGCTGGACGTCCTTCGATCTTGGAAGATCCTCTTCTATTCAAGGGGTCTTTAAGACCCTCTATCTTTGCGATTGCCACCCGTCCAACATCTGCAGGCAGACGATTCAAGAATTCCAAGACTTCATCCCTGAAGACGATTCTTGGTTCCGGCCGATCTGGGAGCTCTTTCTCTGCGGGACTTTTTCTCTTCTTCCGACGCCGTGACTCATTCACTCCATTCCCCATTTGTGCTTAAGCCTTTTGATGGCGCGATCCGACTCCTCAGCAGACAGCATCCTACTCTTGCCGGTCCGAAGATCCTCGTCCACCTGCAACGACCGAGCCAGATCAGAGTCTACGGTCCTGTCATCATCATCCTCGGAGAGAACGACTCGCCCAAATCGCCGGTTCAGAAATCCCGTTGCAGACACCCAACTAGCCCTCAGAACATCCGTCGCATACCCCATATCACCCTCCTTTTTGTAATTTCCCCCATACGCCTGATCTCTGCAGAAACATCAAGCCGGCAGTTGGTCACATCCTGGCCGTTTACCAATCACGCCTACCACCACGTCCCGCATCTGGTCAATCGTATCCAAATCGCGATGTTGTGCCGGCCGGTAAAGTCATTGACGAACCGGTGCATGTGCTTTACCGGCATCTTGTGATACGTTCCATAATACCCCACTTCAGCATCGACCAGAAGGTTTCAATGCCGTTCGTATGGGCCTGACCACGCACATACTCGCCCTCCGAATGCTGGACAGCCTCACGCTCGATATCCCCAGACCATCGAAAACCGATGCCTCATCACGGTAAATATACGGGCGTTCGTCCGGACTGGCAACTCCAGACAAGAAATTCCTCAGCGTCTCTCTGTTGGTACGCTCCGGAACCTGTGCCTTCACCTGCTTGGTCTCCCTGTCTTTCGCACCCATGACAGGCGTTTTACCCACCGTCCCACGCCCTGCACGAAGCTTCTTGCTCGCATGCTTGTTGCCTTCCTTCCCACCCATATACGTCTCAACCATCTCGATCGGGCCAGCAAAAACCTCGCCGACCTGCTGCCTCGCGTCTTGCAGGCGACGGAACATGAACTACGCCGTTTTTTAAGTCACGCCGAGACCCCGATGCAGTTTCATGCTCGACACGCCCTTCAAGCTCGTCACGCTTAGATAGATCGCCTACACCCACTTCTTTACCGGCACCCTCGACTGCTCCATGACCGTGCCCGTCCTGCAGCTAAATTACGACCTGCAGTCATTGCATCGATACGGCATCGGCTTGCCGCTCTTAACAACCCGCATTCAAACCACCATAATGCCCACAACACCGATCGCCATCGGGCCAGATTTGCGCCTCAAACCATTTCACCGCAGAAGCCTCGTCCGGAAACATATCCGCCAACTCCGTTACCTAGATGCCGTCACGATCTGCCTTTCCAGGGCCCTTCTGCATCTCGTTACGCCGCCCCATGATTTCCTCTATCTCTATCAGCCCATAACCTACTGCGTACCAATAAGATACAGGAAAATTATGGGGAAGCCAAGCTAAATACCCAGTTTTCGGGCTTGAGTTTGTGAGAGATGTGCGCTATAATAAGAAGACCAACCCCCTCTTAACAGGAGAGAATGATGGATATAGTCGGAATCAAGAAGGCGTACTATCTCGTTTTGAACGAGATTTCGAAGCTGGAAAAGATCCATGACGACCCCTTTATGATCGAGGATATCCACGAATCCCTCGGTGAAGCCGAAAACATCACCATCGACGACATCGAAGATTGTGTAAGGGAGTTTTTCAAACAGAATTGGATTAGAGGAACAATGTCCGATAAAATGATAGATGGTCAATACTTCGAGATCGAACGTTTGACGATGACGGGAAAAGCCGCCCTCGAACACTTGAGAAAGCGAGTAGTACCCATTGACGGCTAAACCACCTCGTAGTCCGGATACAGTTTTTTCAGTTTGATGCGAGCATCGTTGGTCGTAAACTGCCAATTGACCGCCTTGCTTTTGTTGTTTCGGTCGTTCGCCCAGGCGGAAACCTGCTCTTTGAGGAATTCGATATCGGGGATGCGTTCCTTCAAGCATTGATTGCTCAAGACGCTCATTTCGATCTCGGCGATGTTGAGCCCTGCCTGCGGCAGGCAGGCGGGCGTGTGCGTGTTGAGGTTATCACACACAAACACGACGGTTTCAGCTTTTGGGTAGTCCCACACCTGTCCAAAATCGATTTCTGTCTTGGACAGCATCTGGTTCACTTCCGCGAAGCAGCGCTTCGACCAAGGTAGCGTGAGTTTCAAAAAGTGCCTATTTCACGGGCTTAATGAGACGGGAACAGCACGATTATGGCCACTGGATGAGTCACTTTGTTCTTGGACAGCATTGCGCAGACGATGGCAACCTGGTTTTCATTTTCCGGGTCAAACCCGTCCAAAATCGCCAATTGAAGCTATATTTCGAACCTTATCTCTGAGAATCCGACGGTTCTTGGACAGCAGTGGGGTAGTCCATATCCAGGAGATCCTTGATCTCCTGGGCCCAGTCCAGTGCGGTCTTGCGTTGTCTGACACACACCTTGCGCCAGCCCGAAAGCGGTTCGGTGAACATAAAGTTCACAGCGGTTCCGTTCCGTTCATACTCGTAGTCGTAGCGTTCAGGTTTGCCCGGACGTGTTGTGAGGGGAACACGCGTCTCCTTGACCAACTGCACCGGGTGTTCGTCCATATTGACCACGGGCTTCAGGGCGTCGTACGGCCGCTGATAGACGTCCAAAATATCCTCCATCGCGGCGACAAACGCGGCGTTCTGCTTGGGCGGAATCACCCAGCACCTTCTCAGGTGAGGCTTAAGTTTGTTTTTTTAAGCTTCCGTTGCACCGTTCGATATGAGATGCTATCGACGATCTCTAAAGCCACCAGTTCATCGGCCAACAGCTTCAGCGTCCACCGCTTACGTCCCTTTGGAGGTTCACTGCAAGCCAACGCGATCAATCGGGCTTCCTTGGCGCCATCCAGCTTTCTTGGTGTGGGAGGATGCGCGCGCTTCTTTCGCTCGAGGGCTGAATCCAGGCCCTCCAGCACATAACGCTTCCGAATGCCCTCAACCGTTGACCGATTGAACGAAAAGGCCTCCGTGATCTGTCGATCCAGCCAGGCCGGACCCTCTGCATCGGCCTTGAGAAGGACATGGGCGTGCCTTATTCGGAAGGCTTGTGTCTTGCCTTTGCTTACCAGATCCTGCAGTTGCTCGCGTTCTTCGGGCGTCAGACGCACAATGTATTTCTTCGGCATGCCGATGGCTCCTTCCGCTTCAGGGGAGACATCATACTATAGGCACGCGCAGTCTTAGAAGTCAATAGGTACTAATGGTATTCGCGAACTGCTCAGTAGAAAGGATTCTTAACGTGGTTCAATTCTGGATACTATTGATTCTGTTTTGGCCTGTTGCTATTCTTTCACAGACAACAACTCCTCGATCACCACAACCTTTGCGTTTTTCGTTTAGACCACATGAAGCAATAAAAGGTATGGTCTTTAGGGATACAGGCGAATATTATGCTGTCAAACCTCATGAAATGATAATAGGCACGCTTATTGGTGATTTTAAGGGTATAGGTCAAAAAGGAGCATGGTTACGAATAATGACGACGCCGCATTATATGGACCACTTAGTTTTCTATGATCCTGAATCACAACGCGAATTTTTCGGTCGGCAATTAACATCAGGTGAAGAGACAAACTGGTTTCAAGTAGATATTGAAGGCGATGGGATTCTGGAGCTGATGGTTGTCACTCCCTGGCTTTATAATCCGAAACGTTTTGAAACAGACGGGCTCATAAAACATCCTACCGTGACTATTTACCGTATAAGCAATGGCAATCTTATTCATAATGAGCAGGAGGAGTTCTATGGACAATGGGCTAGTGTGGGTAATATGACTGGTGATTTAAAAGATGAACTCATTTTGTTTCAGTACCCTAATCCTGACAATGATTATTATAGAGGGCCTATTGATATTTTGGTTCTTTCTTGGAATAGAAATAAGTTTGAACAGATTGCCCAAGTTTCTTTACCCGCGATATACCTACATGTTGATGTATTTGATATAAATAATGATGGTCGTGATGAGATTATTGCGCTGAAATCAGGTTACGATAAAACGGGCAAACCTCGGCCAATAAAGTTGGCGATTTATTCTTATGTAGAGCATCCTGAGTTAGCTCTGATTGATGAAGTTGATTTTCAAATAGAATTAAGTGGTGTGAGGTGCCTAAACCACCTTTGGACGCAATCGTTGAAAAATGGAGGATATCGTATTATAGTACCTATTCCTGAAATATATGTGGAAGGTAAGGGTTTTCCTGGTATTTTGGAATATCGTAGTTATCGCTTAATAGCGAATCGGTTGTTTAGAGATCCAGAGCCATTGGATTTTAAATGGGAGTCTTATAACGGCGATCTACCCTTGTCACTATCCTGGCCCCCTTCGCCGAAACCGCAAGTTGTCAAAGGATATTTACAGATTCGTGATAAGAAAGGTATGGAATTTATAAGAGAAGATGCTTCGGACTCACCGAAGCAATAAAGCTCGGGACACACTCTGGGCTTGTCGCGCTCGGTTCAGTTTGCTAGATTTCCACTAGCGTCTTTTCCTGGGTCGTTTGCGCCAATGGCCTTGGACCCAGACCTTATCGGACCTGCGATCCTTACGGCGGCGCTGGTTCTTACTGGGCATCGGAGTTCACCTCCCTTCAGACGCTATTCAGAACGCCTGTTCCTGCAGGCGTTCTTTTTTATATAAAGATGCTGTCTTTTGTAATCACGATAGTTACTATTAAGGTGGCTTTAAATAACGTAACCTTTAATATTAACGAAGGTGATTATAAATGTCAACAGGCGGTATTGGCATTGCGCGTGATGAATTGGAGAAACTAGGCGCGGAAACCCTGCGGGATGAAGAACTGTTGGCAATACTTCTCCGGACCGAAGCAGAAAGAGCAGAGGGCATTTTGAAACAAAGCTCCTTACAAGTGCTAATTGGGATGCAACTATCTGAACTGATCGCCGTAAAGGGTGTTGGGAGGATAAAGGGAGCTGGATTGATCGCCGCGTTTGAACTCGCCAGAAGGGCACTTAACCAGGGCTTGGGGATAGAACCATCCATTACCAAGCTCGCTATACTGGTGAGGGTCTTCTTGTATATTTGGAACCATGTTTAAAATGAGGGGTATACAACATATGAGAATCCCTATTATCATCCTACTGAGCCTGGGCCTATTGTCCTGTGGCACTGATCCTACCTTTGCGCCGAATCCAGCAGAAGATTTGATTGGACAGTGGCAAGCTACTGAGATGGGTTTCTCTTATATTTTCTCAGGTCGGTTGTCCTATTACTTATTAGACAAGAATATTGACAGCCTTCGAGTCCAGGCGCGATTACAGGCAGCTCGTGCAATAGCGGATACCTTTGTCGTATTTGAGCGGGTTCGTATTACCGAGTTCAAAGAGGATGGGACTTATACAGATACAGAAGGGGGTGTTGGCCGGTGGAACGTGGAGTCTCGTGGAAATTATCTATTGAATCTGGTGGACTCAAGAGGACGGCAAATAGAGTATAGAATTCATCAGAGCAATTTTGATTATTTCGAAAAGGAGTTGAATAAGGAACAGTTTATGCATATATTAAGACAATTGACAACTATAAGTGATGAGATGTTGGCTGTGATCGAGGTCGTATTTGATAAGAAGTATGTTGGCGATTACGGTATATCGTACGCGTACAGACGGAGAGGCGTGACACCATAACCCATCTTCATTGAAAGGGGATTCACATGTCTGCTCTCCCACTAGTACACCAACCCTCATTCAAATGGTTCTGCTGCCGCTACCTGCTCCGCGTGTTGTGTATCGACACCAGTTACAGCGACAAGCGGGCGGAGGTCTTCTTCAAGTGTCGAGACGGTCGCTACAAACCGGGTCGGCCCGGTATGCTGTGTGAGAAGCGCGCTTGTTTGAACTGTCGAAAAGAACACGGGATACCGAAGACAGTGCATCGGTTTTATTCCTGATTCTCTACTCGCGCGTTAGGTGTCCCTCCCTTCACCGAGCGCGAGAATCCCCCTGGGCGGCTGGAGAGAGGCCCAGGGGGATTCTTTCTTGACGTCCATTTTATCGTCTCCCTATATTGATGATGCTACCAATCATTATCAACGCAGGGAGGCTTGTTATGTTTAGACGTAGAAAAAAGCAAGTAGATAAAGATTATGGTTTGGTGGATGGAACAGTAGAGGAAATGGCGGTGGCGTTGGCTTTGACGATGATAGATGTCCTCCATACATTATCACCGACAATCCGTGCTCAGGTTGCATCGCGGATTCGAGAAAATCAGTTGCAATTGGGAAATCTATCTTATACCTCAGAATTGGTGACTAAGAGGCAGGTGCAACGTATTCGGACTGTATTTATGAGAGCCTGTGAATAAAAAGGGAGAATAAAGTAATATGAAATTGAGAATTCTTAGTGTGCAGAAATTGGTGTGGTTTGGAGTCGCTGTCTTGTTAGTTTGGGTTGCGGTTCCTGGGATAATTTGGTGGATACTTGATGGATGGAGTTGGAGTGAACGGGGTCAATTTGGGGATATGTTTGGTACTGTGAATGCATTATTTGCAGGATTAGCCTTTGCGGGATTGTTATGGGCCTTAATGCTACAAAGAGAAGAATTGAAACTACAACGAAAAGAATTAAAATTACAGCGAGAAGAACTAATTGAAACACGGCAAGAGATTAAGGGACAGAAAGAACAATTAACAATTCAAGCTCAGACTTTACAAAGACAAAATTTCGAAGATACCTTTTTTCAGTTATTGCGTTTTCATAATAATATCGTTGATTCAATAGTATATGAGGGTAATCGTATTGGCCGAAATGCTCTTGCGGCAATGCATAATGATTTTAAGAACACATATAAGGAATCGACATACGGACGTGATCATAGAGATATTTCGGTCAGATTTGGATACAACTCATTACACCTTATAGTAGCATCTTGATGCACTATTTTCAACATATATGTAATATTTTAGTTTTCGTAGATCAACATCCATTTTTACAAGAACAAAAGGATCGTCACTATTATGTAAATTTTATTAGAGGTATGCTAGTGTCTTGTCCCATGAATTAGTTCAAAAAGTCTAGTAATCTTGTCAAGGATCGATTCTGCGGTGGCGGTCCAGACGAACGGTCGTGAGTTGGTGTTGTAATGGTTGGTGAAATCCTGAATGTTGGCGATGAGGTCTTTCACCTTTTTGAAGGTCCCGCGTCGGATGGCTTTCTGGGTAATGATGCCGAACCAGATCTCGACCTGGTTGAGCCAGGACGCATAGGTCGGTGTATAGTGAACGTGGTATCGGGGCCTGGCTGCGATCCAGCGTTTGATTTTTTCGTGCTTGTGCGTGGCGTAGTTGTCGACGACGAGATGAATGTCAAGGTCCTTCGGGACGTTTTGGTCGATATATTTGAGGAATTGTAAAAATTCCTGGTGTCGATGTCGGGGTTTGCATTGGGCCAGCACCTTGCCGGAAGCGACCTCCAGCGCGGCGAACAAGGTCGTGGTGCCGTGCCGGATATAATTGTGGGTGACCCCTTCCACATAGCCCAACCCCAAAGGCAATATCGGCTGCGTTCGTTCCAATGCCTGGATCTGACTCTTTTCGTCAACGCATAATACCATCGCGTTGTCGGGAGGGTTCAGATACAGGCCGACAATGTCACGTACCTTCTCGACAAAGAACGGATCATTGGACAGCTTGAAGTGTTTTTGTCGGTGCGGCTGTAGACCAAACGCTTTCCACACGCGCTGAACCGTGGACTTGGACAGTTGCGTCTGGGCTGCCAGAGAGCGGCAGGTCCAGTGGGTGGCTCCCGACGGCTTGTCTTTGAGCGTTGCATGAATCAGCGAGGCGATGCGCTCATCGCTGATCGACCGGGGGCCCCCGGGGCGCAATTCATCATAAAGCCCCATCAGACCTTGTTCTAAAAACCGACGGCGCCACTTCCCGACTGTGGCTCCCGACAGACCAAGCTGTCGTCCGATCTGCTGATTCGACAGCCCTTGATCACTCATCAGAACGATCTTCGCCCGGCACACAAGACTGTGCGACATGCTTCTTGAACGGGAAATGGTTTCCAGTTGCGCACGAACCTCATCCCCAATACTCAGTGGCGCTAACGGACGTCCCCTGGCCATAGATTCCTCCTTTCGCTATAGGGAATCTATGGCAAGTGAACTATTTTTGCAAGTTATTCCTGGGACGAAACACTAGCTTCTTATGAAATGACATTGCTCTTTTACTATTGTCTGATCTCAACTCGAACTGGACATATTTTGCAATCTTTAATTGAAAAGTACCATATATTTACTGATGTCCATGGTGAGTTATTTTTTGAACCAAGGCATCAAAATTATTTCGCACAATCGGCCTTTGATCAAGAATAATTCATCTGTGATATCGGCGATTATTTATGGGAATCTATTGTTAGGAAAATAGATAAATGTCGCGTGCCATTGAAGAAGAACCAGAAAATTTTATTGAACGATATAATCGTCTTTTTAGTCTTGCACAAACAGCCTTTGAAAAATGGGCTAATAGTGAACGTACTAATCAGTTTCCACAAGTCGTAGTAAGTGGCGAGCCTATTGATCTAGGTTTTAAATCTGTTGTTGATTTACTTCCTACAGAAACAACAGTGCTTGATCGTGACCATCTTATTGCTGTATATTGTGCAATTATTGAGGCTTATTTATATCGTAGCGGACATTGGTCTGCTGGACAGTTATTTAGGATATTTTCAAGTAATTATCAAAATATGCTTGAGGTAGAGAAACAATCAGTTATTCAAAAAGGTTTCTCTATGGTTGTGCATAAGGTTGGCAGCGCTGAAGCATTGGAAGCAGTCACACCATTGAAAACCGTTACCAATGATCAATATTCAGAACTTTATGAGGAATTGGTTGAAGACTGGGGAAACCCAGTGCAGAAAAAAGTAGCTGCAATAATGCGAGGGCAATTAAAATTCATCCATACTTTTCTTCCTCGACATAAAATAGGAGATAATTTTGAACGAGAACGAAGAGATCGGATAGAACCTTTACCACTTTATATACGAAATGAAATTCATCATCCAACTATAAAGGGATTACCCGAGACCCCTGCATTTCGACGTGATAAAAGTATTGGCTATGCGATCATGGAAGTATGGCTATCTATAGAAAAAGATATGAATTAAAAAGTATCCTTGATTTTAAGGATACTTTTCTTTATGATATTTCCCGCTACTGATCACTATTTATCTTTACGCGGGGAGACTTTTATGTCTGAACAGAATGAGCAAGGAAGGGTTGTATCGAAGTGGTATCAGGACAGTAAAGGAAATACGTCATCGGGCCGTATAATGTCGATGATTGCTTTGTGGGCCGGTATTGTAATCCTTCTCCTCTTAGCCTCGGGAAAGGCTTGCGAGGCTTGTGATTTGGATCTCGCGCTGGTTGCTCTTTTGGGCGGGGCTTTAGGAGGAAAAGCGTATCAAAGTAGATATGAGAATACTCGCTAATCCTTTAAGACATCTTTAACCATCCCCTAAACTAAATCAAACCGGTCCTACTCTTCCATCTCATTTTGCTGAAGCGTTGGATCATTGGCCGGAACCTCACGAAATAAGGGATATTGCTGATAAATTAGAAAATCTAACGCGAGAGGTACAAGAGATGGAAGAGCAACTTAAAGCAAGGAATATACCCATTAGCTACGACTCAAAACATATCTCTAGTTATTAACCCATACCATCAATTGTAAACCCCTGGGCCGAGTAGCTCAGGGGTTTATTTTATTGTCTCTTAACCTATTTAGGGAAATATTGTTACCGTACTCCCTCTCACGCGGTCCAGCGCATGACGTCGTCGAGCGGTTTTCGGCGGGGGGACGGAATCTCACTCGGATACCCCGTATAGAAGAATCCGATGATATACTCCCTGTCCCGGTCCACGCCGAGCAATTCGTAGGTTTCCTTCTGCATGGTAATGGGGCCCGTGCTCCACTGCATCCCCACCCCCAGTTCCCAGGCCGCGAGCTGCACGTTCTGCATGGCGCAGCAGACCGCCGCGTAGTCCTCCCGTCGCCGCTGTTCGTCTCCCTCCTGCACGCAGGAGACCGCGACGATCGTGGGTTTGGACATGAACTTGTCGTACCCCGCCTGCCAGAGCACCCTTCTGGCGTCTTCGCCGGCCTTTTCGGACGCCTTCCCCTCCTGGATGTCCCCATATCGCCGCGCCAGCGTCTCCTTCGTCGTTTCCCCCAGCACGACGAACCGCCAGGGCTCCGTCACGTGGTGGTTCGGCGCCCACAGGCCGAACTCGAAGATGCGCTTCAACATCTCGTCAGATACGGGCCTGGCGTTGAATTTGAAGATCGTCCGCCGCGCCTTCAACACATCGAGTACGTCCATCCCGACCCTCCGAAAAATGAACAGGGCCCCCCGGCAACGTCTCTCCATGGGGACCTCACAGCCGTTTAATCATCCCCGCTGTCCCAGCAACCCCTCCGTAACCTTCCTTACCGCCCGGGCGGCGGCGTTTGCCTCGGCCACGGTATTGTGCTGGGTCATCCGAACCGCCCCCACCCGTTCTCCATAGGTCCTGGCGTTGGGACATGCCTCAAGCGGATACGCCCCCTTTTCCAGCCTGCCGGGCCTGTAGCTGTTGAACGCCGCGGGATTCCGGTGCAGCCGCCGGAACACCTGCCAGCCCACCACGTACTGCTGGGGGTTCCCGAATGCCGGTATCCCCTCCGCGGCGACCATCCGGCAGAATTCCGGCGCATTCACCCCCAGGACATCCGCGTCCACGGAGAACAGCGCCCACCAGTAACTGGGTTTCGCCCCCGCGGGCTGCGGATGCGGTTTGACGCCAGGCACCCCCGAGATCCCCAGATCGAACGCCTCGCCGAACGCCTGGCGCCTGGCAATCCACTTCGGTACGCGCTTCAGCTGCACCGCCGCCAGGGCAGCGTTTACGTCGCTGAGCCGTACGTTCAACGCCGGGAAGGCGGGCGTCGCCGGCGCTCCCGGAAACCTCGGATAGCATTTGTCCGAAAACAGGTCCGCCGTTTCGGCCAGTTTCCGCCGTCTTGTCAGAACGAACCCGCCCTCGCCCGATTTCATGTGCTTGCTCTCATTCGTGCTCCACGCGCCGAGCTGTCCGAACGTGCCGAGATACCTGCCCTTGATGGAGGCGAGATGCGCCTGCGCGCAATCCTCGATCACCATCATCCGATGGCGGCGGGCGACCCGCATGACCGCGGGCATATCCACGGCGTACCCCCCGTTATGGATTGGCATGATCGCACGGGTATGAGGCGTGATCGCCGCTTCCATCGCCCCCACGTCCATCAGCAACCCGTCCGGCTGCACGTCGGCGAAAACCGGGATCGCGTTCAACTGAAATATCCCCATAATGCTGCCGTAGTCGGTCAGGGGACTCAATATCACCTCATCCCCCGCGCCGATGCCCGCCGCAGCCAATGCCACGTGGATGGCCGCACTGCCGGAACTCGTGGGCACGGCATACGGCAACCCGTAAAGCTTCTGCAGCCCGTCGCGATAGGCCATCACGGCCTTGCCGCGCGCCAGCGGCAGCGCCGGACCTGAAAGCAGCTTCTCCAACGCCGCCAGTTCCTCCCTGAAGTGGAACGCTCCCGAACGCCACGGTCTGCTGTGTACCGGCCTGCCGCCGTGGGCCGCCAGATCGGATTTTCCGGAACCTTTAGCCAAACCACCCTCCTCCATTGTCCAGTCTATAGAGTATCTTACCGCTCCACCGCGGATTCATCCCGCCTGCTGAATTATATCGCGTATGTTTCCAGCACCTCTCTGTCGATCTCGATTCCCAGACCCGGACGCTGAATCACCGGCACGTACCCGTCCACCGCGTGGATCGGCTCCCTGGCGAGTTCGGTTCGGAGACGATTTTCCGTCATGTCGAATTCGAACAACGACGGGAACGGATTTAACGACTCGGGCGTGTCCGGCAGTGTCGCCTGCCAGTGTATCGTCGCGGCGAGGCGTATGCTGGTTCCCCACATATGGGGCAGTACCCGCACGTGGTTGGCGCTTGCCAGCGCGGCGACCTTTCGGCACTCCGTAAACCCGCCGGCATCGCAGATGTCCGGCTGCACGATATCCAGCCCGCGTTTCTGGATGAGATCGCGGAACGCCCACCTCCCCTGGAGCGCCTCGCCGCCGGCAACGCGCACCCCAAGCGTCTGTCTTATCTCGCGGTAACCGGCGACGTCGTCGGTTGAGACCGGTTCCTCGTACCACAACAGGTCGTTCTCAAGCAACTGACGGCCAACGTGGATGGCCGTACCGGTATCGTACCCGCAGTTGGCATCCACCGCAAGCAGAACCGAATCGCCGATCGCCCGGCGCACCGCGGCCACGTTTGTGACATCGTAGTCCACGCCGAATCCGATCTTCATCTTCACGGCCGGGAATCCCAGGTCCGCGTAGGCTGCCGCCTCGTCGATCAACGACCGGGTCATATCGGCCTTCCGCCGGCAGAACAGTCCGCTGGCGTAAGCCGGAATGCGTTCCCGGAACGCGCCGCCCAGGAGCCGGTATACGGGCATCTCCAGGGCTCTGCCCACAATATCCCAAAGCGCGATGTCCACCGCGCTCAACTCCGAAAAACCGACCCCGCCACGCAGATGCAGGTCGTTCCAGATGACTTCGATGTCAAAAGGATCGCGGCCCACCAGCCTGGCGCGCAGCGACGCTTCGTTCAGACCCGATACCCCTTCGCCCCATCCGGTTACGCCCGCGTCCGTGATGACCTCGATCACACCCGCGTTCCGTGCCGTATTCCATGCGATGGCGTTCGCAAACGGCTCTTTCAGAGGGTACCGGAGATTGTAGACCCTGATGTCGGTGATCTTCATTTCGATTCACATACCTGTTTCAAACCGAAGTCCGGCGTCGGTTGTACTCCACCGCCTCCGGAAACAGGCGCGTCAGGTGGCTCAGCGACTCGGCGATTTCACACTCGCATGCCGAGGCGGGGTACGGGAGCTTGCCCGTGGCGCGAAATCGTCTCCCGTTTCCGGCATGAAAATCGCCGCGCCGGTCCATGAACTGCCCCCAGTGCCCCATCGTATAGCCGATACGGGGATTCACGACCTCGCTTTCCGCCCAGCGAGTCGGGAACAGAGACCGGAAACGCGGCGTGGCATTCATCCAGCTGCTGCAACGAACCATTGTGACGTCGGGGCGCCGCGCCCGTGAGTCCGCAAGCATCCGGACCAGCGACGCCGCGAAAGGCGTGAACATCTCGCTGAGCGGCGAGTCGGGCCTGTATACATTATCGATGTGGATGTTCAGCCGGCCCGACGACGTATAGTCGTAAGACCAGCACTCGTACGGCCGGTCGCCCGACAGACCCTCGTCGGCCACCCTCAGACGGGCCTCGAGGCTGGGCCACAACATTGCCAGCCCCGCATTCTCGAAGCCCGTCGCCCGGGGATCATCCATATGCCGGATGAAGAGCGACGCCAGCCGGTCGACCAGGTCCGCCCACTCCGGTCCGACGTTGTCACCGGAGGGATGGTGTTTCCCGTCATAGAAGGACGTGTTCCGGTAGATGTTCACCCGCTTGTTTACCACGTCGGCAAAGGGTTCCCTGCCGGTTCTCGCCAGACGCCACACATACCACAGGGAAAGCCTTGTGAATCCCTTCAGATAGCTGAGGCGAATCGGATCCATATCCGGTGTCGAATTCCAGTGACCAGACGGGAACGCGCGACGGATCGCGGGTGAAGGGCGCTTATCCTCTCCCCGGAAACGTCAATTCGGCAACGCCCGACTTGTCCAGTTCGCCCTTGCCGACTTCAATCATACGGTCGTACTGGCGTTTGGTGGCATCCGCAAGCGGCAGTTGCAACCCGGCGTCGCTTGCCAGATTCAGGGCGATGCCGGAATCCTTGGCCGCGTGCGCTGATGAGAAATAACACTCGTGGTCCCGGGCCACCATGTCCTCGCCGTCGGTTTCCAGCACCCTTGAATTGGCGCCCGTCTGGGAAAACACCTGCTGGAGCATCTCCAGATCGAGGCCCAGCGCCGACCCAAGCCCCAACCCTTCCGCCAGTCCCGCCGTATTGATGTTCATAACCATATTCACGAGCGCCTTGACCTGCGCCGCCTGTCCGGCCGTTCCGATATACTTCAGGTCCGTACTCATCGAGTCCAGAATCGGCCGCACGTCGTCGAATACTTCCCGCTTGCCGCCGCACATCAGATACAGCGTGCCTTCCCGGGCCTGGGTGATGCTGCTTGCCATACACCCTTCCAGGCTTCTCGCGCCCGCCTGTTCCGCCAGCGCTTCGACGTCGACGTGTACCTGCGGCGTGATGGTTGCGCAATTGATGAAGACTTTCCCGTCCGCGTCGTTCAGCAGACTGTCTCCTCCGGTTGAAAAAACCGCACGCATCGCGTCGTCGTCGGTGACGACCGTAATGATCTGGTCCGCCGCCGCGGTGACGCCCGCCAGCGTCGCCGATGCCTCGCACCCGAGTTCCCGCGCCAGTTCGGAAGCGGCATCGGGTCGGACGTCGTGGACCGAAGTCACGGAAAAGCCGTCGTCCTTCAGATGCCTTGCAATATTCGCGCCCATGCGCCCGACACCCACCACACCGATTCTGAATTCAGAAGTCGCCATGTTTCCCTCCGGCATACAAAGAGCGTTCAACTGCCGGCTCACAAACAGATGCAGCCAACGGTCGAACGCTCCGGTCGGAACATGCTACAGGTTATTGTGGAATTCCGTCCAATCGTCCAGATTGTTCAGGTTTACCGCATCCAGAATCGACCCGTCATCGGCCACGCCGGCCGCGGACAGGATCGCCCCGCGGGTCTCGTCATCGTGGTGGTATCCGTTAATGGCCGCATTGGAAGCGTCGATTTCATCCTGAGGAATGCTGCCGCCGCGCTGATCCACCACCCAGTTCTCAAACTCGATATAGGTTGGAAGGTTGCTCTTCACGTAGTCTACCGCCGCGTCACGATCGACTTTCAATCCGTCCAGCACCATCTGGTCGTAACCGGCGCCGCATTCCGGATAGTCGTCCGCCAGCCGGCCCTTTGCTGAAAGCGTCAGCTTCAACCACAACCTGGGGAGGTGGATGGCGCCCAGAGGACCCGCGACACCGGAACTGATAAGGGGAATCGTGCCTGCCATGGTGCGTCTCCTTCTGAAGTTGGGGAGTTGAAAGGAAACCGCGATATGGACACCGCGACCAATGCACCCCGTTCATCGGCCCGAGTGACTCATAGATGTACAGGATGACAACCCTGTCAAGTTGAAAAACACCGGACTTGCGCGCTTGGCCGTTCAGAGTGACTATTGACATCGCCGGACCCGCGCGCTGCCGGCAAGTCGTGATCTGAATGCCGTACACAGAACGAGCGGATGAGATTGAATCTCATCCGCTCGTTCTGTGCAGGTCCCGTCAGGCTTCCCGGCTGTTTTTCAACCGGTCTATTTCGTCCCTGAGTCTGCCTGCTTCTTCGTAACGCTCCTGCCTGCTGGCCTGCTCCATCTTTCGACGGAGATCGTTGATCCGTACCTCGACGGGGTCGCCGGTGTCGGCCGATCCGCTTTTGGGGACTTCGGCCACCGTCATCAGCGCTTCTTCCTTTTCCTCAGTACGTTTGGGCGGGGCCCACGCTTCGATGGTCTCGGGCTCCTCGTCTCCCTCGCCCGGCGGGTCGTCGTGTCCGGCCTCGGCGACGACGGCTTCCGATACGTAGATCGGCGCTTCGTATCGCAATGCCAGGGCAACGCAATCGCTCGGACGGGCGTCGACACGCCAGCGCTTCGCGCCGCGCGCCAGCGCCAGTTCCGCGTAAAAGATGCCTTCCTTCAACGCGACAATGTAGACGCCTTCGATTGTGGTGTCGAGTTGCCCCAGAATCGACCGGACCAGATCGTGTGTAAGCGGGCGCGGCGGGCGTTCGTTCGTGAGTTCGGCGTAGATGGCGCTGGCCTCCATCAGCCCGATCACAATCGGCAGCAGCACCTGTTGCTCGCGGTTGCACAGCCAGATCATGCGCGGTTGGGAAACCTGGACGGGTCGTAACGCGTTCAGCGTTCGATCAATGTCGATCTTGACTTCAACCATCGCCTTCCTCCGGGTTTTCATCGCCGGAAACGCGGACCGCAATATACGAAAGCCAGGTTCCCCGACAAGGGTAATTTTCGCCCTTTTTTAGACGCGTTGCGGCGCAAACCGTTCCAACAGGCGAATACACGCCGCCTCCAGCCGCTCCGCGCTTCCCGGCGCGACCCGCGACCAGGGTCCGGGCACGACCTCGTATCCGCCCTCCGCGTAGGCGCGGTGGATGGGGAAGTAACCGATCCATCCATTTGCGTTGCCCGTAACGAACCATGCGCCCGCCCGTTTGATCGCAAGCCCCGTCTCCACAAACACCTCCCCCGGAAGTGCGATCCAGCGCAGCCGTCCCAGAGCGATGGCCTGAATCTCGACGTGAAGCGGTCCCTCGGCGAGCTTGCGCGCGAGGCGCGACGCCAGGCGGTTTTGCGAGGACGGATCCCGCACCGCGTTTTTCTCCGCCTCTTCCAACGGCGGACACGGCCTCGCGTCCAGTTCCAGTCGATCCGTCATGTACGCAACTTCGGCGGACGGGAGCGGATCCCCCGTCTTGAGCCGGACGATTTCGTCCAGCGCCGCTCGACCCAGCGTTCGTCCGATCCGGGACACGTCGTCGAAATTGGTCGTGACGCAGCTCGAGTTCACATTTCCGCACGCGCCGTTGAGAAAGAGACATGGCGCGCCGTCGAGGCCCTCTTCCACCGAGGCCGCGAGGGCGCCGGGATAGTCGGCGGACACCGGCGGGAGCAGCATGGCCACGACCGGATGCGCGGCATAGTTCACCATCGCGGCCTGCGGCTGGCCGGTCAGGGCTTCCAGATAAAGAACCGACAGCGCCTCGTCCACGGCCCAGGGTCCGGCAGCCTCCCCGCGCGGAGGCAACGACCCGGAACGGTTCAGCGAGCCGTCTTTCAGGAGAATCCGCCGATGCCTGGCCACACCCGGCACCTGCGTCGCCCCGGCATACGCCCGGACCGCTGTCCGCCTTTCCCACGCCTCGGTAACCGTGGATGCAAGCGAGTCCAGATGCGCCTCCAGCCAGTCCTGAATCCCTTCGGTTTCTCTGAACGGCGTCAGGCCAAGGGTTTCCGGCGTGGAGTGCGAGTGGGTGGCCGACAGCATCACGCCTTCTGCCGGCAAACCCGTCCGCGCGGATATCCGCGAACGCAGTTCATCCGTGAAATTCCGCCCGGGCCCCAGAATCGCGTTGTCGTAACCGACGGCGTCCACCGCCAAAATCGCGACCGACGCGCAGCCGTCGTCGAGCACCAGGGCCCTGGCGTACAGGTCGTCGTGGACGCCGTCGAACGGCGCGCAGGTCCCGTTTCCGGACGACGTCAGATAAGGCACCCACGTGGGCGGGGTCACACGCCGCTTTGCCGCACCGGCCATCAGCAACTTCGCATACCTCCATTCACCGCGGCCGCGCGATGCGCTGGATGGCTCGCGCGCCATCCGATCCCGGGTTGACATGATCGGTCCGAACGGATAAATTACGCGCATCCGTCAGGAGAGGAGAATCAATGGAACTTTCGCTTTCCGTTCGGGTTGCCGAGAGCTTCAGCAACAAACGGGTCGTGGACATCGCGCTGCCCGACCTTGCGGGCATCGCACGCAGGGCCGGATATGCCGCGCTTTGCATGCGCGCCTCGGTCGTGGGTGTCCGGAGCGCCCCCGAAACCGTGGCGTCCGCAAGCGCACTGCTGAAACGGGAAGGCCTTGCGGTCTCCATGGTCACCGGCGACTTTGCCGTTCCCGAAAACGGTGACGACGGCCCGGGCTGCCTGCGGAACATCGCGCCGCACCTGGACCTGGCTCAGGCTCTGGGCTGCGATCTCATTCGCGTCTGCATCAAAACCGAAGCCGACATCCCGTTCGCGCGAAAATCCGCCGACGAAGCCGCCGACCGGAACATCCGCCTCGCCCACCAGAGCCATACCCTCAGCCTGTTCGAGACCGTGGAGGGCTCCCTGGACGTCCTCAGAAAAATAGGCAGGTCCAACTTCGGACTGATCTACGAGCCGGCCAACCTCGCGCTGTGCGGCGAAGACTACGGCCCCGACGCGCTGCGAAGATTTCAACCGTACCTGTTCAACGTCTACCTGCAGAACCACGCGCCCGACCCGGACGGCGATCGCCCGATGACCACCTGGGCGAGAGGGTCCGTGATGTCGACGCTACGTCCTCTGGATGCGCCCGGGGGCATCGACTTCGGCAGCGTCTTCGAGGGGCTGCACGCCATTTCCTACAGCGGCTGCGTCACCGTACACCAGGCATTCGGCGGGCACCTGACCCCGGATGAAGCCGCCGCCCGATCCGCAAGATTCCTCAAGTCGTTCATCGATTAGGGGGACGGCGTCGGGAGCGGACTGTTGATGCCCGCCGCGACTCAATTCTCTCCCCCCCGCGCATATTCGGCGGTGATTTCGTGTTCGATCCCGCCCCTGACGTTGAACCGGCCGACCACCGCCATTTCCACGGGCGCGCAGACCAGAACCAGATCGTCCAGAATCCTGTTTGTCACGTCTTCAAAAAAAACGCCCGTGTCGCGAAAAGACCTGAAATAGTACTTGAGCGACTTGAGCTCCACGCATTGCTCGCCCGGAACGTAGCGCACCGTTATCGTGGCAAAGTCGGGCTGCCCCGTCAGCGGACACAACGACGTGAATTCCCGGCACGTGAATTCGATCGTGTACCGCCTGCCCGGACGCGGATTCTCGAACACGTCCAGAATTTCGCCAGCCTCACCCTGCAATCCCGACCCCTCCTGAAATTGGCCGCGCCCGCGGCTAGACCGCCGCCTTCGCCGAATCCGCGGTCACGGTTGCCGCGATTCCTCCCCGAACCGCGAACTCGCCGACCACCTCCATTTTCGAGGGATGGCACGCCGCGACCAGATCGTCGAGAATCCCGTTGACCGCGGCCTCGTTCGACACGGTCCGGTTCCGATACGTGCCCAGATAATGTTTGAGCGATACAGTCTCCAGACACCTGGCGCCCGGCACGTAGCGAATCGTGACCGTTGCGAACACCGGTTCATTGGTCACCGGATACACGGCCGTGAATTCCGGGAAGACGAACTCAATGGTATAGGGCCTCCCCGGCTGAGGGTTTTCCACCGTATTCAGACCCACCTCGACTCTCCACATTCGCGATGCGACCCGGTTCGCGCGCCGATAAACGAGCCCCGAACCGCCGGCGTCATCAATATCCGGGAACGGACACGGGCTTGCCCGAGCGCACCGATTCGAAGAGCGCCACGCAGATGCCCGAGGTGCGGACAGCCTGTTCCAGGTTCACCTGCGGCTCCGTGTCGTCTTCTATCGCCTGAAGCAGGTCCTCTATCAGCTTCCGCCGGCTGTCGCGACCATCGTCCGCGACTTCAATGGGCGCCCATTTTCGGGTGTGCAGATCCGACACCAGGTGGGCGGGAGGCGCCTGGGCGGTGAGAAATGTCTTGCGCGTGCCGTATATCTGCACATTGCGAAAACCGGGCCGGGCCGAACCCATGGTGGTCAACGTTTTGGCCACGCATCCGTTCTCGAACCGGATGATTCCCACCACGCAATCGGTCACGTCCAGGCCGTGCGATCCGGCGGATATGCCGTTTCCGTATGCCGCCACTTCTACCGCCGGAGAGTCCACAATCCACTGGATCACATCCACGGGGTGGATGCTGCCGCCGGCCGCCGCGTTATAGCGCGGGCCAAGCCCGCCTCGCCATCCCTCCCGGAACAGATCCAGGTGGTTCGAGATATAGTCCGCTTCGGCGTAGAACACCTGCCCGAACGCCT
Organism: Candidatus Latescibacterota bacterium; assembly: GCA_965203805.1. Taxonomy (GTDB): domain Bacteria; phylum Latescibacterota; class UBA2968; order UBA2968; genus JAAXHE01. Next base: position 2,194,115 of record OZ241917.1, read on the forward strand.
GGGCTTCGACCTGTCGTTTCAACTCCTGAAACGTCTTGTCGAACCGGATCTGGCAACCGTGCGACACCTTCCGTCCGGTCCGGCGCGACGTCCGTACGATTCTCTCGATATCCTCAAAGGACGTGGCCAGCGGCTTCTCTACAAGCACGTGCTTTCCGGAGGCCAGCATGGCAACCGCCGGATCCGCGTGCAGATGGTCGGGCGTGCAGATCGAGACCACGTCGATGTCATCCATATCCGCCAGGTCGCGATAATCCGAAACCCGGCGCCGCACGCCGTACTCCTCGCCGACCTGTTCCAGCAACGTCTCGTTGACGTCGCAAATCGCCGCAACCGCCGCGCCGGCTTCGCGGTACGCAACGATATGCCCCGTGCCCACACCCAGTCCGATCACCGCCGCGTTCAGTGCCACCCGCCAGACCTCCGCTGATGTGATCCTCGCGTACGACTTCCGTAAATTGTACTGCGTGCCGATACGCGGCACAAATCGCCGGGTTTCGCTGTCCGGCTTACGATTAACTGCGCCCCGGCACGATCGGAACCAGGCTGGCGCCCTCCGGCCGCGGCGCGGAGGGTGTGATTGGCGGACGCCGGTACGAGCGGTACCGGACACCGAGGTGCGGCGTCTCGACTCTCTCGTGGCCCCGGTGGCGGGAATCCATCAGTGCATCCAGCGCCCCGCTCACCAGGAGCGTCCGTTCGACCGGATACGGCGGTTTACCGGTGAGGAAGAGTTCGTGGATATTCCGGCTGAGGTAGCTGAAATGGGCATGGGGATCGTCCGGCAGGAACACCTCCATCCCCCGAACGTCGCCCTGCACGCGGCCGGCGTAACCGAACCCCGAGGTGTACCCATTCAACATCAGGGTGGCCGCCTTCAACCCGTCGGCGTATTCCAGCAGGAAGACCGCCGGGTCGGCACAGTGCGCCTTCATGTCGCCCTCGGCCTTTGCCTCGATATGTTCCCTGGCCGAATCGGCGAGCTCGAGCGACCAGCGCCCCTCCGCGCCGGCCCGCCACACGGCGTCCCCTTCAAGGCACTGCACGGCGGCAATTCCCGTCTCGCCGCCGTGCCTGCGTTCAACCATACACTGCAGCAGTTCGAGCGCGTGGAACCCATACGAATCGAGACCGGAATACCCGATCGACAGCGCTTCCTCCAACGGCGTTTCCAGCTCGTACTCGAGATACGGGTTCCTCCATGCCAGCGGCACGGAAGAACCGGCCAGATAAGGTACCTGGAGCGTCCGCGCCCGGTCGTACATCCACTTTGAATTCACCCAGTCATAGGCCAGGTGTTTGTCGTTGAATACGGGTACGGACCGGCCGGACGTGGCGAATACCCCGCATACCTGCTCGAAGATGAACCGGCGCGGATACATACGCTGCTGCTTTTCGTTCCAGGCGTAATCTCCGTGCTCGCCGATGATCAACACCCCGTCTACCGCCAGTTTCCCTCCGTCCAGCGTCAATGCTTTCGGAATGCTGTTGTAGACGGGCACCCCGTGTTCCCGGGCGAGTTCGAGGCCCACGTCCTTTTCGTGCACCTGGTCCATATACAGGGAAACGACTTCCACCTGCGGCGGGATCAATCCGTCGTCCGAAGGAAATCCCTTCAGGAACTTCGTGACGATAACATCCGCGTGGGACCGCGCGTACCAGGTTGTCACGATTGCCGCGATTTTCTTTGTCTTGGACACGGAACACCCGCCTTTCTGCGCGTCAGTCGAACACGATGGCCGCCTGTACGACTGCACCTCTCTTGAGGTGCGCGTCGGACAGCCGCACGAACGCGGATGGGGGAAGCCCAACGCCGTCCGTCTCCCTTTCCGCGAGGCAAATATGGTATTCGCCAAAATCGATGTCAAGGTGAAATCAACTTCTCAGGCAGACGGCAACTCGCGCTATAACCGGCTTGATTTTCGGATACGGATCGTCTATTTTGGTGGCGCAGGACAGGTTGCCCCTTATCGACCCCTCGGGATGCTCAATATGGCCTACGGCGGCATGAAATCCGTGTTGGAAGACGAACTGGAGTCCATCCGGGAAAACGGCCTTTTCAAGACAGAAACGCCGATCGCCACACCCCAGAACACGCTGATCAGAACCCCGGACGGCGAAGCAATCAACTTCTGCGCCAACAACTACCTGGGGCTCGCCAGCCATCCGGAGATCGCGGAAGCCGCTGCGGAAGGACTGGACGCGTACGGATACGGCATGGCATCCGTGCGATTCATCTGCGGCACACAGGACCTGCACAAGTCCCTTGAACGCCGCATCTCGGAATTCCTGAATACGGAAGACACCATCCTCTATACGTCCTGCTTCGACGCCAATGCCGGTCTGTTCGAAACCCTGTTCGGACCCGAAGACGCCGTGATCAGCGACACACTGAATCATGCCAGCATCATCGACGGCATCCGGCTCTGCAAGGCGCGTCGCAGTATCTATCGCCACGCCGACATGACGCATCTGGAAGACCGGCTCAAGGACGCGGGCGACGCGCGTTTCCGGGTGGTCGCCACCGACGGCGTGTTTTCGATGCACGGCGACGTCGCGCCGTTGAAAGAGATCTGCCGCCTCGCGGACGCCCACGACGCGCTGGTGATGGTGGACGATTCGCATGCGACCGGATTTCTGGGCGAGAACGGCCGCGGCACCCCGGAGTTCTGCGGCGTTGAGAACCGGATCGATATCCTGACCAGCACGCTGGGAAAGGCGCTTGGAGGCGCCTCGGGCGGATTCACGACGGGGCGGGGAGAGATCGTCGAGTACCTGCGGCAGCGCTCCCGCCCCTACCTGTTTTCCAATACGCTGGCGCCGCCGATCGTCGCGGGCGGATTGAAAGCGCTGGAACTCGTACAGACGCGTCCCGAATACCGGCGGGCCCTGATGAAAAACACCGGCTACTTCAGGAAGACCATGGGTGAACGGGGATTCCTCATCTCGGAGGGCGTCCACCCCATCGTCCCGATCATGCTCGGCGATGAACAGAAGACGGTGCGCATGGCCCGGTCGATGAACCGGCGCGGCATCTTCGTGGTGGGATTCAGCTATCCCGTGGTGCCCAGGGGCGAAGCCCGCATCCGCGTGCAGGTCTCCGCGGCCCACACGCGAAATCAGCTGGACCGCGCCATCGAAACGTTCGTGGACGTCGGCACGGCCCTCGGCGTCATATAACCCGGCTCATTGACGCTTATTCTCAGTTGCAGGACAGGATGCGGTTACGGCCGCAACCGCAACAATAAAAGGACACGAAAATGGAAATGCCCCAGCAGCAACCCCTCCGTGACCGCATCGCCATCGTGACCGGGGCGGGGCAGGGGATCGGCCGGGCCGTCGCCCAGACTCTGGCCAGACACGGCGCCCACCTCGTCGTGAACGACCTCGACGAATCCAACGCCGAACGTACGGCCGACGAGCTGGGTTCGGCGTTCGCCAGGGCCTTCCACTTTCAGGCCGACGTCACGGACGCTCCCGGGGTGCAGGCCATGGTTGACTGGACGGCGGATACCTTCGGCGCGGTCCACATCCTGGTCAACAATGCGGGCATCCTCTTCCCGACCAGCGTCATCGACATCGACGAAGACGAATGGGACCGCGTCATCGACGTCAACCTCAAGGGCGCTTTTCTCTGCTCCAAGGCCGTCCTCCCGCAGATGCGCGACGCGGGATGGGGCCGCATCGTCAATTTCTCCTCGACCGCGGGCAAGAACGTCAGCACGGTGGGCGGCGCGCATTACACGGCCGCAAAGGCCGGCGTGCTGGGGTTCACCCGCCACCTCGCCAGGGAAGTCGCGCCTTACAACATTACGGTAAATGCGGTCTGTCCCGGACTGATCGATACCGAAATGGTCCGCGGTACCATCGACGAAGAACGAACACGCGCCTACGCGCGCAGCTTCCCCATCCCCCGTCTGGGCAGACCGGAGGAAGTCGCCGACCTGGTGGCCTTTCTCGCTTCCGACCAGGCCGCCTATATCACCGGCGCATCGCTGGACATCAACGGCGGCGACCTGATGATCTAGCAAGGTGTTTCGTACGGTCTCCTGGAGCATCCTGACAATGCAGGTTGTGAGCGTCAAGACGTTTCTGGTTCATCCGGGCAGCGCGAAGAACTGGCTGTTTGTCAAGGTGGTGACGGACACGGGCATCCACGGATGGGGCGAGGCCTACACCCAGCACGACAGGGACCGGAGCGTCCAGGTGCACCTGGAAGAACTGGGCCGGTACCTGGTTGGACGGTCGCCGTTCGACATCAGGCATTTCACGTACGTGGCCTACACGGACTTCGCAAGCAAGCGCGGCGCGATGGACCTCTACGCCGCCATCAGCGCCATCGAACAGGCCTTGTGGGACATTGTCGGCAAGACCCTGAACCAGCCCGTCTACAACCTGCTCGGCGGCGCCTGCAGGACCCGAATCAAGGTCTACGCCAATGGCTGGGGAAGCTGGTACGATCCCGGAAAGGCGCCGGAGCAACTCGCCGAGCGGGCCGCGGCGGTGGTGGCGAAGGGGTTCACCGCGCTCAAATTCGACCCCTTTCCCGGCCCCTGGCGCAGCATCATCGACGTGAAGGACGAACAGACCGCCGTGGACCGGGTGGGGGCCGTACGCGAGGCCGTGGGCCCCGACGTGGATATCCTGGTGGAAGTGCACCGCCGGCTTTCTCCGGCAAATGCCATCCGTGTTGCGCGGCGCATGGAGCCATTCAACCCCTTCTGGTACGAGGAACCGGTTTCCTCCCGCGACCTTAACGGTCTGGCTGAAGCCAGACGGAACATCAACATCCCGGTGGTCACCGGCGAGGAACTCTATACCAAAACCGAATTCCGCGACGTGTTCGAGAAACGCGCCGCGGACATCATCAACCCGGACGTCTGCAACTGCGGCGGGATTCTGGAGCTTCGCGAAATCGCGGCCATGGCCGAGTCCTGCCACGTCGCGGTGTCGCCCCACAACTACAACAGTACGACGGTAGGCCTGGCCGCCACAATGCAGGCCGCCGCCGGCATGCCCAACTTCCTGATTACCGAATACTTCGTGAATTTCGAACCCGCGGGCAACGAAATCGCGGTCGGCCCCTTCGTCGTCGAAGACGGTTACATCGCGCTTCCCGATTCACCCGGCCTGGGCATCGACCTGGACGAGGACGCGCTTACCCGGTATCCGTTCCGACCGTTCCCTGCGAGAACACTGCGGCGTCCGCGCGACGAAGGACCGTAGCGTTTGCATTTTCGCTGTAACCTGCAGCGGTAATTGTACCCGAACGATTCAACCCGGATTCCAGGCAAACCCGTAATTCACGCGAAGGAGGTCGTCGATGGATCGCGACGAATTAAGAGAGAAATTGGAGGCACTGGAAGTCAGACTGCGCTGGCAGAAACGGGCGATTGCAGGATTGCTGGTTGTCTTCCTCTTCAGCGCGTCACCGGCGTTGACCCAGGCGTCGAAGTGGTTCGGGAGCATGCTTCCGGCAAAGCCGGCCGCGCTGAGCCTTCAACACGGCTGGACGACCGGCGACGTGCGGTTTGGCGATCTTTCGCCCAACAGGGCCGAACTCCCGTTGCCGGAGGCCGGTAACGATGGACTGAGCAAAGTCGCTCCCGAGCAAGTCATCGACGCCGGCGATACGCTACGGGTCGGTACCCTCCACATCGTCAATGCAAGCGGGGACGTTGTCGCGGAAATCGGGTCGGAAGCGTCGGGAGACGGTTCGCTCGTGATAAGAAACAGCAACGGCGCCGTGGTGACCGTTGTGGGCGTAGGCAGAGACGGACACGGCACCATGGGCGTCCTCAACACGGCCGGCCGGGTCGCGGCCGCCATGGGCGCCGACCCGTCAGAACAGGCCAATGGATGGGTCGACGTCAGGAGCGCGACGGGTTCGTTGGCCGCACTCGCATTCGATAATGCCGGAGACGCCGTTATTGCGGCGTTTAACAGGGACGAACACCTGGTCTCCGGATTCGGTATTGACAACACCGGCGCCGGCGCCTTGCGTATCTCGAATGCGGAGGGCGGGGTCATTGCCGCTATTGGGGCAAATGATAATGGACACGGTCTCATCGGATTCATAAATGCGTCCCAGCGCATTGTTGCCGGCATGGGAGCGGATTCGACCGGCGTTGGGGGTCTGGGTATTGAGGGGGGCAGGTTCAGGGCCACTGTTGACGGGAACGGCAACGGCGTGGCGGAAACTCGAGACAACGACGGTGAGGTTCGCTGGTCCTCTGAAGCGGCCCTCGTCGGGGACACCGGCACGACGAGCGGCCTCATTGGGGATTTTGACGGAGACGGCGACGTGGACTTCGCCGACTTCCTCACCTTCACCAGGAATTTCGGCAAAACGAGCGGATAGCATCGGCAGGCCGGGCGGCGACCCCTGACCGCTCGTCCTCGTTGTGGGGATGGAAGGTATCGGATGGCTCTGGATGGTCGGCAAGGTCCTTCGTATGAAGCGAGTCAATCTGAAGAATCCGAAGTTCCCAACGCCGCAATCGCCGGTTTTCTGTCGCGTTTTGCGGCTTTTTTTTCGGGAGAGACCTCAAAATCATACGTTCTCTATTGCTCTGCGCACTTGCTTTGGTCGGTTGCCAGGATCAATTGAAAGAAACCTTCGCTGAATTAGATACCGATCTGCGGGGTGAGAAAAAAGGAATCTGGAAAATAAACATCGAGGCTCAGAATATTCGCTGGCGATTTTTCTCATACTCTCCCCTGGGTGAACGTAAAAAGGTTTCTGGAGCCTATGAAATAGAATGGAAGAACCGATTTCAAAAAGAAATAACTATTGACTGGGGAGCGCGATTTGTAGACGTATATGGGTTGGTGATTGCAGAGTTACCCAATGATACAATTGACGACGTAGTTCTTGTGGCAAAAGGAACTCATTACCTGGCAAGACCCTTTACAATAGTTGTTGATAAAGTGACAACAGCGAACGAGATCCGGCGCATGGTTTTGTATGTGATGGTCAATGGCAAAAAGCACAATATCCGAACGGATTTGCGGATAATAAGGGGGTTTCGGTGAAAGAGGCGGCAGAGGTTCAGAGGTTATTTGCGACCGATAACATCCGCATCGCCATCTTCCTATTTTCCCGATAGGCGCCATGTGGACGCTTACAAACAGACTCGAAGACAAAATTGACGCTCGTTTTGACAAGGTCGAATCCCGCCTGGACAGGATCGACGCCCGCTTTGATTCCTTCGGCGAACGTATTGCAATCAACGAAGCCAGACTGAACGACAAAGAGTAAAACCCCTCCCTATCTCACCGATTCTCAAGCCACGCTTCAAATTCCCACGTTGGCTTGTCCCCCTTGCCCAATTTCACCAATGGGGGATCGCCCGCAAACAACCCTCCTGCAAACTCACCCGGTGTAGCTTGATACTGACGTCTCGTTGCATCTCCGCTTTCGCAGGATGGTGGAGATTACTCGGCATGGTTTCTCGATGTGTTTGTTGTGTTGCAGTCGCAGGGTAAAACGGGCTTGGGATCGCACGATATAGCTTGCTCGTTTGATGAGTTCGAACCGGATGTGCGTATGGATTTAAGCGGCCACCTGCCGGCAGGCGGGTCGGTTGGTTTTTTCGTGGTGCGACTGGTTTTTGACCGTCAGCGTTGAAGTGAAGCCGTCGACGCCCTTCTCAATGCGCTGCCAATGGGTGCATTGACGGATATGCCGCTGCTGGAGTTACGCGCCTTTCACGGCGCCCGTCTCCCGAGTCTTCAGCAGACAGGTAACTGGACCAGCCGCTTCCTCCGCTGCAGATCACGAATTAATCACTGTTACAGGCTATGTTTCCACAGACACGTCACGCATAGATGTGTACATTTGACTCGACATATTTGAGCGACAATGGTCGCAAATATCCGCAAAAACACAGATGTCGGGAGGGTGCGCAGGTTTGGGCTCAATCACATCCGGGTAGACTGGGACAGAATAACCGCAATCGAGGAGGAGTAAATCGCGTCGCTGAGGATTGGCGACGAATGGCGGAGGCGGTAGCGTGGGACGTTTCACAGGGGCGGCCGAAGTAGAGCACCTCACGAGACGCGCGAGTCCCGCCTCTACCTCTGCCGCTCGTCGGACCCGCCATGCCGAATCGCTCACGGATTTATCGACCGCCAACGGACGTGCCTCCTTGCAGACTCGGGTGAATGACAGACCTCTTGATATTATCCGAGGCCACGGACAGTTGCTTCGGCAGCCTGTCGACTCCCTCAGTATGGCAATCCGAGCGAACGGACGACGGACAACTTTCGCGCAAGATTCTGGCATTTCCTTGCCGCTGCGTCGACCTCATCGGCAATGACGCCGATGTTTTACCACGGGAGGGATCAAATGAATCCGCTTGAAGAACGACTGAATCGACTGGAAACGCGCGTAACGCGCTATCGCAATTTCAACGTCCTGTTGTGTCTTCTGCTGGTAGCCGTTGTGACGGTGGCCGCAAAAGACGGCGCATCGCCGTTTCAGGCGAAGTCGGCCCCAGCATCGGGCCCGATACCCGAAGCCGATGGCCGAATTCCCGATTTACCGGGCCGTGGCGTAGATGTCGAGATGCAACCGGAGGTCCAGAGTGCGGGGAAATTGGCCGCGCAGACGCAGGGTGTGATTCGCGCGACAGGACTGCAAATTGTAAACAGCGACGGACAGGCAGTGGTTGAACTCTTCCCCAGCACTGCCGGCGGTGGGCTTATCTTTGTGAATTCTGCTGAGGACAAGAACCTCGTCTACATTGGATCGTCAGCCTCGAACGGCAATGGATTGGTGCGTATCAATTCAGCCCAGGAAAAGAACTTGATAGGTCTGGGATCAATTCCCGATACCAATGATGGATCTATCGATATTAGAAATAGAAACGAAGAACGATTGATCACTTTGAATACTTCCGAGGCAAATGGTTGGATTAGAATCAACAAGACCGGCAATGAAAACCTGGCGTATCTGGGTGCGAATACTCGCGATAATGGGCTCTTGAGTCTAAGCAACAAATCTGGCAAAGGCATGGTGTCGATGTTTGCAGATGAAACCGCCGGTAATCTGAGTTTGCGAAATCAAAGCGACAAGACGATTGCGTACCTGGGGTGGAGCGGCGAAGGTCAGGGACTACTAGAAATCAACTCCAAAACGGGTACGGAACTCATTACCGCAGGATCAAACGTCGAAGATGACGGACTGTTCAGGGTAAGCAATCGCTATGGCACCCTCGGGTATTTCGTCATTAGTTCTGACGCACATGGCTATGCGGCAATTCAGGATAACCAGGAGAGGCTGCTTGCAGACCTGACCGCGACTGCATCCGGGGACGGACTTGTCCGCACGTTGTCGCGACAAGGCATCACGACCTGGTCGAGCGCTACCGGACAAGGCAACTCCGGGACGACGTCATTGCTAAGGGGTGATATGGACGGCGATGGAGATATTGACGGGGATGATTTCCTGATCTTCTCTGAAAACTTCGGCAGGAAAAATAATCAATGATTCTCTTTCCGAAATCTCCACGAAGCCGTTTTGTTTTCCCTGCTTTCGTCCTCATTAGTTATGGCGGCGTGGCTTTCGGAACGCCGCCGATTGAGTACGTAAAGGAAGATCATCACCCGAAGCTGGAGGGTGTGCTGGCTCGGATTCAAAAGAGCTGGGTGGCGCGAGAAAGGTCCCTTGCGAAAGCGACGGTAAGACAATATGGCGCGGCGGTTATCGATGGCGAGAATATCAGGGTCGTTTTGGAGCCAACCGAAGGGAAGCTCTCCGATAGTATTGATTTCTCGGCGTTGTCCGATCTGGGCGTCAGCATTGTCGCCAGATCACGGCATTTATTGAAAGTTTCCACGCCGATAGCTGCACTCGAGAATTTGGCACGGGTGGAGGGCGTACAATTCGTTCGGCTGCCCATAAGGCCAAAATTGGATGCCGTTAGCAGCGAGGGCGTGGTGCGCATCAATGCAATGGTGTATTTGAGCAAGAGGTTTACCGGAAATGGAATAAAGGTCGGGGTCATCGATGCCGGTTTTGTAGGGGTCCGATCACTGCAGAATCGTGGCGAATTGCCTGCTTTGTCTTATCGGGATTTTACTGGCGAAGGGATTTTTCAGCAGGGTCGTCTTTCTGCAAGGGAAGGGAAGCATGGTACGGCCTGTGCCGAGATCGTTCACGACGTCGCTCCGGATGCGGAAATCTATCTGTATAAGGTAAATTGCCTTGTGAGTTGGGCAAACGCCAAGGATGCTGCGATTGAGGAGAGCCTAGACATTGTCACGGTATCGATGTCCTTCCCGGTAACAGGTTTTGGCGATGGCACGGGTGATGCCTGTGAAATTGTGGATAGTGCTTTTCAAAATAACGTCCTGTGGGTGAATTCTGCTGGGAATTATGCCCAGAAACAAGTCTCAGTTCGATTAAGCGACCCCGATGGAAATGGTTTTCACAACTTTGATAAAGACAGTGAAATCGTCAACTTGAAGAATATTCGGGAAGGCGATAAAGTCGAAGCATGGTTGACATGGAATGAATGGCCCCAGACGTCTCAAGACTATGATCTCCTGCTCTATAAATTCGACACGAATGGCAGAACCGAGCGTGTTGCAAAAAGTGACACGAAACAAGATCAGCATCAGTCAAAGCCCAGAGAACATCTTGTCTATACGATTACGGAAACAGGATCCTATGGCTTTGCGATTTGGGGGGCATCTTCTGCCCGAGTTACTCTATTAAAATTGATCAGTCTGAGCCACGATCTAGACGGTCCTGTATCCATATCAGGATCCGTAAGCACGCCAGGGGATGCTCGCGGGGCGCTGACGGTTGGTGCATTGCATCATTGGCAATGGACTACAGGCCCTATTGCTGGCTACAGTTCGCAAGGACCTACCTTTGATGGACGAATCAAGCCTGACCTGGTTGCGCCTGCGGGCGTACTCACCATAAGCTATGGATCTGATGGGTATTTCGGGACATCAGCTGCGACGCCTCACGTCGCCGGAGCGGCGGCGCTCCTGAAGTCTTCAGATCCGATCTACTACAATGCCAAGAATCTAAAAGACGCGCTGGTTCGATCTACAGTCGATATGGGAGATCCGAGCCCCAATAACGTCTTTGGACATGGGCGATTGGATCTGTCGTTGCTTCCTCCCATTGGCAGGCCCGTTATGGAACTTTCGCGCAACGTGCTGGATTTCGGCGCGGTTCTGCTGGGACAGTCCGAGACGCGGAACCTGAGCATTGTCAACCCCGGTCGGGCGTCATTGGTGATTACGGAAATACTCCTGCCGTCCGGTGAGTTCCGCATCTCGGAACCAACCTTTACTGTCGAGCCTGGGCGCAGCAATCGGACCGCCGTCACGTTTTCGCCTCGGAGCGAGGGCGATCAGTCCGGCAGCATGACCATACTGAGCAATTTGCCACGGGCCACCGTAACGCTTCAGGCGCGAGGCGTTCGGCAACCCGTTGTTCCGGTACCGCGGATTGCGGTGGATGCGGCTCTGCGCAATTTCGGCGGCGTCGACGTCGGCAGTTCAAAGTCATTGACTGTCACGGTCACGAACTCCGGAGACGCGTCCCTGTCGGTCACTGATATTGTCTCCAGCGATGAACGTGTGAGCGTTTCGCCCCGTCAGCTTTCGATTCCGCCAAAGCAGAACGGCTATTTTACGATTCGATTTGAGCCCAGCCAGTCAGGTGATCTGTCGGCGCGCGTCACCATTTACAGCAACGATTCAGAATCATCCGCGGTCAGTTTTTCCGTTGCCGGAAGGGGCCAACAGCCCGCAACCAGGTCCTTTGCATTGTCACTTACCGCTGACGCGCCGAAGAATCAGGGCGTCTATGCCGTACCTGAGGACGGCGAAATTGCGGTCGAAATACACGGGCAGCAGATCAACGACGCCATAGGATTTCGCGCCCTGTTTGACTTTGACGCGGCGGCGTTTGCGTACAGGAGCTTCGATATTGGAAACGGCATTCCGAACGGCCATTCGCCCGGACACCGTTATCCTTCCCCGGATTCTTCATCCATTGAAGTCACCGCGGCGTCGTTCGGCGGCAAGATTGCGGGGCCGTCGGCGAAACTCGGGACAATACGATTTGCCGCTTCGGACACGTTTCAGGCGGGTCAGATCCGACTGCAGTTCGCGCGCATCCGGCGGTCGGGGGAATTCGAAGGCTTCGCCGATCCCGTGATCTTGGAGTTTTCGAAACAAGGCGGACCGACTGCCGACTTCGATGGAGACGGCGCCGTCGGCTTTACGGACTTTTTGCAGTTTGCCGGCGTGTTCGGTCTGACTCGCGGTGACGCGGGGTATGACGCACGTTATGATCTGGACGGAAATGGCATGATCGGATTCAGTGATTTTCTAATCTTTGCCGGCAGCTTTGGCACGTAGCCTCCTTCATTCACCAAAACGAAACACACATACACAGGGAGGGACAGGATAAATACAGAACAGCGGGAAGAAGGCATTCAATTCCGGATTATGAGATATTGTCAAATGTTGTGGATGGCGGCGAGCGTATCCTGATGGATCAGGCGGCGGCTTTGACGTCTCCATCCTCGAATTCGACGCCCTGGACCACGAGTTCAATGAGCTTGTGACTGTGTAATCGTTGCCAGTGTTTCTGGGCTTGGTCGGCCAGTTTGTAAACCATCATCAACGTGGCGTTTCGAGAGCCGCATCCTTTGGTCTGGCGCGTGCGGTGGCGAACGGTGCTGAAAGTGGATTCAATGGGATTGGTGGACCGGAGGTGTCGCCAGTGAGCGGCCGGGAAATCGTAAAAGGTGAACAGCACGTCCTTGTCTTTTTCCAGGCACGCACACGCTTTGGGGTATTTGGCTTCATAAAGGGACAGAAAGTCCTCGTAAGCGGCCAGGGCATCCTCTCTGGTGGGTGAGAGATACATCTCGTGGAGGCGCCCTTTGGCCTGCGCCTGGACCGTTTTGGGGAGGTTATCCAGCACGTTGGCACTCTTGTGCACCCAGCAGCGCTGATGGCTTGTCTCGGGGAAGACTTCCTCCAGCGCGGCCCAGAAACCCAGGCCGCCATCGCCAATGGCCAGGGCAGGCGCTTCTTTCAACCCTCTTCTTTTCAGGTCCCTGAGCACACCTTCCCAGGACAGCTTGCTTTCACGATGTCCATCCTCGATCGCCAACAGTTCCTTACGGCCATCCTTCGTGGCACCGATGATGACTAAGACGCAGGGCCGGTCCGGTTCCAGTCGCACCTGGAAATAGATGCCATCGGCCCAGACATACACGTAGTGTTTATCTGAAAGATCCCGTTGTTGCCACGCTCGATATTCTTCGTCCCAGATCTGCTTGAGCCGAACGATGTTGGCCGGTGACAGCCCCACCGCATTCTCACCCAAAATCGCAGAAAGTGCCTCGGGGAAGGACGACGTCGAGACCCCCTTGAGATACAGTGCCGGAATCAACGCATCGATAGAGGGTGCCCGACGCATATATCTCGGCAAAATGGCTGAGCTGAATGTCTTTCCCTTACGCCTGTCGTGCACACGCGGCTGCCGGATCTCAAGGTGTCCTACGCCCGTGATCAGTTCCCGTGGCTTGTGAGATCCATTCCTGACCACTTGCCGGTGACCACGTTCATCCTTCTCCGCTTGCAACCCTTCAACGTAGGCGTCCACTTCAAACTCCAACGCGGCTTGCAGCATCCGCCTGGCCCCAACACGAATCAGATCTTCCAGGCTCAACGTCACTTCATCTTTGACTATCGTCTCAACTTCGGAGGCCGTATATTGTCTCATCGAGCGTATCCTTCCTCCCTCGTCTGAGGGATCTCGGGTTAATAGTGATACTATAGGATACGCTCTTTTTTTACCTCATCCACAACTTTTGAATATAACTCCGGATTATTACGATAGATCCGTCCAGTGTTGGTAAGTTCGGCCTGATTCGGCAACTATACAAACCGTCGATAAATTTCACATCACCGTCAATTGAGAGCAGCCGATTATTCAACAAAACCACCGGCTATCTCGAATAACTCAATCCAGGGAGGGGCGTCTCATGAGAAGTGTCATGCCAATTTCGGTCATCTTGGTTTTTGCATTATTGCCTGACGCGGTTCAAGCCAGGGACCTGATATTCGGAAAGAGCAAGATCGTCGTCGTCGATCTCGACGGAAAGACAAGACAAAAAAAAGCCATTGTTGCGTGGGGCGATTCGACTGTATCCTTGCGGTTCAAGGACGGTGACGACTCGGTCCGGTATCGAGAGTATGAAGGTATAATCCGTTACGACCGGATGTCGGACTTGACATATTCGCATACCAAACATTGGAGAGTTGCCAGCGCCATTTTGTTGTCTCCCCTGACGCTCTTTTCACGGCGAAAGCACCATTGGTTTTCGTGGAATTACGTGGATGATGCAGGCAAAAAACATGCGGTAATACTTCGAATTGACAAGAGGGAAGAGAAGCTCTATAGGCGGCACGTTCCTCTCCTTACAGGCTTGGAATTGGAGATTGAAATGGAGAATTAGCCGGTCGCGTTTCCAACTGACACCGAGTCAATAGTAGAAAAAAATCCTAAATCCGACTTGGATCAGAGCAGTTTTTAAATGGTCCGGATCGGTAATCCTCTTCAGAACTTCGGATAGTCGAAATCTACCTGCTCCATAGTGCGAACGAAATATGGAAACTCTCCGAACCTACTGATTGACCGGTTCAATTATTGCCACGAGCACTCTAAAGTTCACACTATTACACACCATTGACCCGGCGCCCCGAGCCGCTCCCTGAACATGCGGCGCCCTGAGCTTGTCGAAGGGTCGACGGGTCGGCGAAGGGTCAAAATGGCAGCCAAGCGGGGGGCGCTTCGACAAGCTCAGCGTCCCCGTACGGGCAAGTCCCTTTCCACCTTAGGATGAGCTCAAGACGTCACCTATTTGCCGGTCCTGGCAATAACAGTCATTAGGGCGATATCATCACGGCACACCGGGCACCCGCTGCCCAGGCGTCATCACCTGTCTGACAGTCTGTTGATAAGGATGCGCATTGCAGCGCTTCCAACGGGACGTCGAGCAATACTCAGGAAGACGCACTGTTTGGCCCGTGGATACAACCCAGCAGATGCAACGAACTTTCACCGGGATGGTCGGGAAGTGGTTACGGTATCTCGATCCGGTGTCGTGAAATACCCATGTGACCGTGTGCGGAAAAGTCGCCATCTATACCTTGCCTCGTTGAGTGCGATCCATTACATTATTGTCATAGATTACAACCCGGTCAGGTACGCGAAACTTCAATTCGAGGACGTCGTTATTGCTTTATAGCGAGATGCCGGTGCCCCGGTCGTACTCCGATTCATCTAAGAACGGCAGGCGGGTGTTCGTGACAACACCATTGAATTGGAAGGGGTGGATTTTATGTTAGGTATTTATGAGGCGGTCAAGAAGAAAAACCGGGAGAAGGGACGGGAAGAAGGATTTCAGGAGAGGGATAAGTTGATTAGCGAGTGGTATGAAAGCGAGAAGGCAAAGGGGACTGAAGGTTTCCAAAATCCACCACCGTTTCTCAACAACGGGTCCACTGAGTAATCTGCTAAACCCACAAATTGGAGCGGCGGTGAAATTGAGCACCGCCGCTTTCTCTTTGCCCGATTAGGCCACCCCTTTTATAAGGGAATTATATACTTTACTAACGAGTCGGACTTCTGTATATTTTATTCAAGAGCAGACACCAACCGATCTTGAAAGGACTGAAAAATGGGACATGAAGCTCCGGGAAAAAGGCACAGGCAAGGTATCAGCGTTATCGAACTGGCCGAGATGTTTCCGACCGAGGACGCCGCTACAGACTGGTTCGTTGCTCAACGCTGGCCGGAAAGCCGTCCTTGCCCTCGCTGTGGGTTTGGTGAGACGATGGTCGTTGCGAATTCCAGGCCGATGCCGTTTCGATGCAAGAAGTGTTGGAAATTCTTCTCCGTCAGAACGGGTACGGTCCTGGAACGGTCGAAGGTTTCATTGAAAAAATGGGCCTATGCTGTTTATCTCTGCACCACCAGTCTGAAGGGCGTTTCTTCGATGAAACTGCATAGGGACTTGGGTGTTACTCAGAAGACTGCCTGGTTTATGGCTCATCGCATTCGTGAGGCTCTGACAACTCCCGGCGGTATGTTTTCCGGTCCGGTAGAGGTAGATGAGAGCTACTTCGGGGGCAAGGAAGGAAATAAACACAGTTCGAAGAAGCTGAGGGCAGGTAGAGGGACGGTCGGGAAAACGGCTGTTGTTGGTGCGAAGGACCGGGAAACCAATAAAGTCAACGCCAAGGTTGCGGATGTTGTTGACGGCAGAAACCTGAGGCAGTTTGTATATGATCATGTAGAACCAGGTGCTGATGTTTTTACAGATGAAGCAAATGCGTATAAGGGCCTGTCAGGCGTTCACCACAAGCAGGTGAAACATAGTGCTGGCGAATATGTGGACGGAATGGCCCATACCAACGGGATCGAATCCTTTTGGTCGATGCTCAAACGCGGTTACTACGGAACCTATCACAAGATGAGCGTCAAGCATCTGCACCGGTATGTCTGTGAGTTTGCCGAGCGCCATAACATCCGAGACCTGGATACCATCGACCAGATGAAAGATGTTGTCGCAGGTATGGTCGGAAAACGACTGATGTACAGGGATCTGATTGCATAGAAATCTTAACGATTAATTGAGATCTGAAGGTTCTGGATATGGCCCTTTGTCTTGTTGATGTGAATGAGGTAGAACAAGTATGGTAGACCTCTGGGAAAGCACATTAATAAGACAGCGCCGTATTGCGTTTAGCTAAAAACCCCTGCTCAACGTGAGCAGGGGCGAAGGTCAGTCGGCTGCCGACTATTGTTTTATGATTCTGTTTAAGTATCGCTCATAACCGTTATGCTTGTCCACGTGTAAAACTCGCATCATGTTTTCATCTTTATCGATCTTAAAAGACAATCGATACCTTTTTCCGAGCCTAGCAATCCATACGCCATTTTGTTGTCTGATATACCTTCCTGGTTTAATCGATTGTGTTTGTGCTTCTTCAAAAAACCGCTTAAGGTTATTCGTCGTCCTTGAATCAAGCCTTTTGACTGCCTTCTCTACGCTCTTGTTGTGGAACTGGATTTTGCTTATACAAGGGAATTGACTTTCGCACACTTTTGCCTCTAATTATTAAGGCTATAACGTGTCGATTAATTCCTGCACTGAATAGATCGCCCCCGTTGACGGTTCTTTCTGGCGTATCAAAACAGTAATCAACCA
The DNA here is from genome assembly GCA_965203805.1 of Candidatus Latescibacterota bacterium. Taxonomy (GTDB): domain Bacteria; phylum Latescibacterota; class UBA2968; order UBA2968; genus JAAXHE01. Next base: position 2,211,376 of record OZ241917.1, read on the forward strand.
GTCTGTTTCGTACAGAAGTGCATTTAATGTATTTAGCTCGATAAGCGTTTTTTTGGGCGTATTAACAACTTGCGGGCGGTCTTTCTCAAAAGAAGATATTAATTCCTCTACGTCTCTTATGGAGCCTTTAGTTTTCTTGATTTGCTCTTTTATATCTATGTACTGTGATACTTTATCTAAGTCGTCTTTTTTGTGATCGTTGTTTTGCAAGAGGTCATAAAATTCCTTTTGCACCGCTAAGTACTTACAGACAGCGTTATAATGCTTCTCACATGCTTTTTCCAATTTAATAAACAGCTCTTCGAGCTTTTCTTGGTGGTCTAAATACCGAGACAAACGCGAAGTTACACTTGGAGATAAATCCTTAGCAGATCCATTCACCAAAGTAGCTGAATTTACCACATGTGGCAATATGGACATCATGGGGGACATATTAGCCTCTTTTATGGAAATGACGCGGGATTGCGGCTAAAGGTACAATATGCCGTCTTATAATATACGGAATTACAAAATTCACACAAGGATGAATATCTCTCAAATTCGTGAGATACTTCTTTCAAATGTTCATCACTTCATCTGCAGAATCACGTTTGAGGGAATCCTGCACATCGCTACGAGAAACACCCGACGCCTTGTGTTTGCCTTGATTTTCTGAATCGCCTTCCAAATCCTTACCCACAGACCGCAACAGAGCCTTGGCCAGTTCTTCCGGTGTCATATTCAGCGGGGGTATGGAAACAGCACGTCCCATAAATCCTCCTCCTATTGCTTAAGCACAGAACTGAGAAACCGCTTTGCCCTATCCTCAGGCTTGGCTTCCTCTTCTACCTCCTCTTGAGAACCTTCCAGGAACGCCTTTACGACGTTCTTCGAGTCATCTCCTTTGATCACTCGTTCTATCATTTCCCTCGTTCTATCATTTCCTGTGAAGTAGTCATAGAACCTCCTGTTTCTTGTATTCAGTTTCAAATTATAATCTAAGGGAAATATAACTATTAGTTAGCACAAAACAAACCAGGAAACTTAATTACTCTACGGGGCGTTAAGTTTTCGGTCATCTGTGAAGATCTCTCTTGTCTACCCAAGTGACATTCAAAATTCCATCAGCCGACGCCGCTCTAAGCAAATTCCGGTACGCCTTTCGCTCTTTCCCGCTCTTCACAAGCATACCTATATGGACTACCTTGCCGTCAGAATTTTTCGCCGTAAAAGACACCCATCTGTCCCGACTTCCAGCAAAATACTCCCCTGCGCCTACCAAAAGCGCCTCAACAACAGCTTCGCCAATGGGTCTGTTATGGGGCGAATACCTCACATCGCTCATACTGGCATAGCTGTACGTCCCTTCATATCCCGGCCATTTCGACCCATCTTTCCAATTCTTGTACCGAATAGCAACCGCCGTATCACCCCAAGTAACAATGACCTTTTTGCGAGAATACCATCCGGTTTCATCTTCGACATGCAGCTTGGCTTTCTTGAATACTCTGTGATGCTCAGAGGCAAGAACCCTTTTGGCATTTGCCTCTAATGAATCAGCCCGAACATCGTTCCCATCAATAGCTTCGACCGATCCCCCAAAAGCTACAACTACCAGTACTGCAAAAACATACCGCCCCATCGCAACCTCCCCCTACATGTGAGTGTAGACTTCCCCTCGGCACCTGAAAAAGGTGCCAGGTGGTTGTCAACGTCCTCGCAGTATGGTTGCGGGAAGGTTCCTGCTTATTCGCCAGAGACGGGAGCGACCCGCCCCTTTGATAAGAGGCTCTTGTATTCGGCAGGCCACCCGACATGCGGAGGCTGCAAGGACATTGACAAGAGCCAATATAACATTTTGGCTTGACAAAACAACGGGAATTTTAATGATTTTTATGAGAGCAGATTACGAAACCAACCCCTTCTGACTTTGGGATTCTCAGGAACAGAGGTACGTGAAACCAATTCCCCAACCTGCAATAGACGAAACCGCGTGCGCGCATCTTCCTCAGAAGTGGCAGCGATACTATGTTCCCAATTGCCTCTCTGTTTTTCGTTAATATAATTATATCTGAACGTGTACAATTGAAATGAGCCATCCATCTCAGAACCTCCTTATGACTGGGGAAAACGAAATGGCACAGCAAAGACGGTCCGCAAAATATCTCATCAGTTTTAGATCCAGAGTAACGCGAGGTTTTACTTACTTCGTCCGAGAGACAGAGGACAACGAATGGTATTGGGTCTTGGTATGTAACGAGAACGGTGAAACAATCGCGGACTCAGAACAGTGCTACGCCAACAAAAGAGACTGCATATACGGCCTTCGAATTGTAAGAAACTCCGTAAGTTGCCCAGTGATTGAACAGCCATTCGAAGAAGATGACGACGAAATCGACGACGTTTAACATGGCCACTCATTTCCTTTGCCTATCTCCAACAATAGATCCCTAATTCTATTAATTTTTTAATATTTCGTTAGCTAAGTATATAATCCCCTTTTATAAAATTCCCGTCGTATTGAGAGGGAACAATGCTGGCGATGATGTCCTGTAAAGGGAATTTCCAATATAACAACCAAAACATGCTTCCACGTTTCGTCATTGCAATTTCAGACTCTCTATAGATAGTCACGTCAGGAAATTTGACTCGTGCCGGGCGTCACGGCCCGTCGATCCGTCAAACGTCCAGCCGGCCGCCCCAATTCGTGATACGTCGACGTCTTCGATATTTACTCCGCTGATGTTATTGAAAATAAACCGATTATACAAGAAATCCGATGGTTTTCAAGAATAATTCGAATGGAAAGATTCGGGCAAGAAAATAGCCCCGGGAATTAAATCCCGGGGCTTCAAATTAGGTCGAACAAAATGATTATTCATCAAAGGTTTGTTGCACACGAACCAGGGCGAAAATACGAATCAGGTTTAGCAAGAATAAACTTAGTCCGCCCACGACCAATAAGTGAATAATAGCGCAAATTTCAACAACGAGCGTTTTTTCATCACCCACGTAATATTGACCAAGTAGAAAAATCGAGTATAAGACCAAAAGTAAGTGAACCAGAAAAAAGATCACATACATAATAATAAATAAACGGGTTTTTGTGGCTTCCAGAACTTTCTCATTGCCCTTTAAAAGCGCCAATATAGAAGCTATAATGGCCATGAGAATGTAAAATTGAACCGGCGGCAATAATGCTGTTATTAAACGACCATCTTTTCGAAATCTACGTCTTTCTGACGATACTTACCAAAAGCATATTCAGTTAATTTATCGCGCACGCGTTCAGGGACCTGTGTGGTATCGAACAATCTGAATTTCCGATTATGAGCCCCGATCGGATGTTTCGAGACGTATGCCGTGCAAGAATCCACAATCTTATAATGTATGTCACTCTCAGGCCGTTGGCCAGGCTCCCGTCGGGAAAATAGCTGAACTCGTTCCTCATCGACAAAAGTTCTAGTAAATAATGTATTCCCAGCAATATTAAAAAAAACGCCTAACCTCAAATTCAGGATAAGCGTATAATTTTTCACGTATCAATCGCACAAAGCGAGAATCATTATACAAAGAACCTTTAACGTCATTTCCATCATCATACAGCTCGATTTTCTCCTTAGATTGTTCCAAAAGATGCAGGGCAGACTCAATAGCCATTTGATCATTATTGACAGCTTCGCGTCTGGACCTGATACGAAAAATACTATAATTCCAATACATAGCCCAGAGCATGAGTATAGTACCAATTAGAATCCAGAGAAGGAGAAGAGATAAAACAAGGATTTCAAGATTCGTCATCACTTCCCTCTACGAACACGTTTGTGCGTTGTTTTTGTACACGTAATTTACAGCGCCCGTCTGAGCACGTTAACGTCTCCTTACCGATGACCCCGGCATATCGACAAATTACACATTTACTGAAATAAGTCAATAACGTCGATATTTTAACAACGAGTCCCCTCAGCAATCGGGGGTCTATAGGAGCCGAGGCAGCGCAAAACCACATTGCCCCTCAAGGGGGGAGTGATAAAACCCTTAGACGGATTCGCGCGTTCACTTGATTCCATTCGGTTGCTGCTGAACGTCGCAAAGGCCCAGCAGAGAAGGAGTGCCGAATACTTGGTATTGTAAGACAAAAACAGATTATATTTGTATTACCGACTTTCGTTACGACCTTCAAGTGCATCTCCTTGACCTGCATTTACGCGCACTTCGATGAGCCGTTTCGACAAGGTTAACCCAAGCAGCGACCGCGTTCCTCCTGAATCAGCTGAATCGTCTATGTCCCAGCAATCCGAAGGTCCCTCCGAAACACCACCCCCTCCGAACGGCGCGCTCGCGCCGCTGAGCAACCCCGACTATCGCAGGCTGCTGGCCAGCAACGCGCTCTGGTGGCAGTTCATGTGGATGGAAATCATCGTGGCCGGCTGGCTGGTCCTGGAGCTTACGGACTCGGCCTGGCAGGTGTCGCTGATCGGGTTCTACCGCATGGCCCCGCTGCTGCTGATCGGCTTCGTCTCCGGGCCCCTCATCGACCGGTTCGGCCGCAGGAGGATCATCATCTTCTCCCAGGCGGTCAACCTCGTCGTCTCCCTCCTGATCGCCCTGATCATCCTGACGGACCGCCTGGCCGTTTGGCATCTGGCCGTCGGCGCACTCGTGATGGGCACGACCTGGGCCGTGGACTGGACCGCGCGGCGTTCGCTGTTGCCGGATCTGGTGGGCAAGGCCCGAACCATGGACGCCATGCTCCTCGAGGGAATATCCCAGAACGTCACCCGGGTTGCCGGGCCCTTTTCCAGCGGCGCCCTCTACGCGACCCTGGAACCGCTTGGCTGCTATCTGATCCTGACCGGGATCGCCCTGGCGTCTCTGATGATCCTCGGACGGCTCTCCAGACAACCCGCCCTCGAAAAAGCGCCCGCGGACGGTTCCCACTGGACCCGGACCGTGGAGGGGCTGCGCTATATCCGACGAAACCCCGCGATTCTGGGGGTCACGCTCATTACAGTCGCCATGAACTTCCTGGTCTTTCCCTACCAGACCCTGTTGCCGGTGTTTGCGAGGGACATCCTGAATCAGGGTCCCGTGGGATTCGGCGTACTCGCCTCCGCCAACGGCGTCGGCGCGTTTGCCGGCCTGTGGATTGTCAGCAGGCTCCGCCGGAGCGTGACGACAACGCTGCTCTATGCGGGCGGTTCGTTTCTGATGGCCGCCGCCGTGGTTGTCTTCGCGACGTCGACCGACTTCTATTTTTCGCTGGCGCTCCTCACCCTGTCGGGAATCGGCCATGCGGCCTTCGGCCTTCTCCAAAGCACGATCGTCCTGCTAGCGGCGCGGGACGACATGCGCAGCCGCGCGATGGGCGGCATCGTCCTCGCCATCGGCACGGGTCCCCCCGGCCGCCTGAGCGCGGGCGCCGTCGCCGAACGCTTCGGCGCGCCGTTCGCCGTCTTCGTTGCGTGTGCCATCGCCTCCCTGATCGTCGTTGCGGTGACACTGGCCATGTCGGGATTCCGAAACGCATCGGCCGCGCGTGAGGCGAACGCATGAAAAAACCGGCCCATCGGGCCGGTTTCGCCGCCATCCAAAGCGTATAGCCGTTGGCACCGTCGATGACTCACGTCGACAGAATCCGTTCGATCTCCCCTTTGAGCGACACCTCCAATCTGGGACCGTACTGCGCCACCACGCGCATCGACGCGTAGTTCGCGAGTTTCGCCGACTGCGCCGCGTCGAGTCCATGGGTAATCCCATACAGATAGGCCCCGGCGAACATATCCCCCGCGCCGTTGGTATCCACCGCATCAACGTTGAATCCCGGGGAGTGAAACCGTTCGCCTCCGTCCCGCACCACCGCGCCGTTGGCCTCACAGGTGACGGCGTATGCGCCAACCATCGTTTCGAGCGCGGCGCAAGCGCCATTCGTATCGCCGGTTTCCGTAAACGCCTTCGCTTCGTCTACGTTGCAAAAAAGCATGTCCACCCCGCCGGACACCAGCGTTCGCATCCGGTCACCGAACGCGGCCACGATGGATGGGTCGCTCAGCGTGAGCGATACCCGCGTCTTCCGCGCGCGCGCCTCGGACTGGGCGGCCAGCGCCGCGTCGAACCCTTCGTCCGAGGCGACAAGATAACCTTCGATATACAGGTATTCGCTGCTTCCGATCACCTCGGGTTCGAGCTGTTCCGGACCAAACGTACCGGTGATGCCCAGGTACGTATTCATCGTGCGATCGGCGTCGTCCGTGATCATCACGAGGCACTTGCCCGTAATCCCGTCACCCTGAAACCGGTTGGAAGCCACCCCCGCCGCCTCCAGGTCCCCGAGGTAAAAATCTCCGTACGAATCCTTCGCCACCTTGCACGCATAATATGCCCTGCCGCCGAAGTCCGCCACGGCGATCATGGAATTCGCAGCCGAACCACCCGACGAGCGCTTCAGAACGTCATCACCCAGGCGTTCGAGGAGTTCGTGATGCCGGTCTTCTTCGATCAGCGTCATCACGCCTTTCTCGATTCCTGCCGACGCGAGAAAGCCGGGCGTGACCCGGTACTGAATATCCACCAGTGCGTTGCCCATTCCGTACACGCTAAACGCTCTGCCCATTCGCGCTCCTTGCAAAATCGATTGGATTCCTTATCATAATGGCACTCGCGGACGCAGGCAGGGGCAGGTTTGAAACCTGCGCCTGCAATTGGGAACCCTAACCATAATACAATGAGCCGGATAAGGAAACACCCTTTTTAAAGGAATCGGATTTGAGCACGATCATTACCTGCAACGTGCGGGGCAAGGTCATCCTCATCGACGTTGAGTCTGAACGCGACGGCGAGGCCTCGCGCAACCACGAGCTCTGGCGGGCGAATTCCTTCAACGAAAAGGAGCCCGACACCCTGGACTGGATCGATGCCTGCTTTCAACCCGGTGAGACCTTCTACGACGTCGGCGCGAATATCGGTCAATACGCGTTGTACGCCGCGCGCAGGCTGGGGGGACACGCCCGGATTCTCGCCTTCGAACCGGAAGCCCTGAACCACGCCAAACTGAACAGGAACATCCTGCTCAACGACCTGGGTGATGTCGTTACGGCCTATCCCATCGCCGTATCGGACCGCACGGCCATTGAGCACTTCTATTCGAAAACCTTCGCCCCGGGCGCCGCGCTCCACGCGCTCGGGGAACCCGTTACCCAGGGCGCGGTTCCCTTCGCGCCGCAGAACCGGCAGGGAGCCATGGCCGTGTCGCTGGACGACCTCACCGGGCGATTCGGCCTGCCCTTTCCCGACCACGTGAAAATCGACGTTGACGGCATCGAAGACAAGATTGTCGCCGGCGCATCGCGAACACTTGAAGACGCCAGATTGAAAACGGTACTCATCGAAGTCTTCATGTTCGAAGACATGGCCGGAAAGATCGAATCCGCCTTCTTCGCCCGGGGATTCTCCCTCGCGAACGCCGTCCCCGTCGACTACACGGAGGGCATTGTTCAAAACCTGGTTTTCAGGCGATAATCAGCCTGAAATGAGAAGATACCATGTCCATCTTTGAAGACGACGTCCTGGAACGCCGCCGGCAGCGAGCTCGCGGGGCGCTGGGAGACAACCCGCCAATTGTGCTCTTCGGCGCCGGAAAGCCCGTTCAGGTTCCCGGCGGCCAGGACCAGACCTACCCGTTCGTCCCCTACCCCGAATACTACTGGCTGACCGGCTCGAGGCGCTGGGGCGGCGTGCTCGCCTTCGATCCTCGGGAGGGCTGGACCCACTTCGTGCGGCCGGTTTCACAGAACGAACGACTGTGGGAAGGCGGCATCGAGTCGGTCGACGGCGAGGACGTCGCCGACCTGCCGGGCTGGGCGGAGAAACGGGGCGACCGCGCCGTTGCGGTCATCGGCGGGTCCGTCGAAAACGTGGAGAGCGATCCCCAGCTCGCCTCGCGTCTTCACGCGTCGCTGGACGGGGTCCGCCGCCGGAAGGACGCCGCCGAAATCGAGCTGATGGAGCGGGCGGCAAATGCGACCGCGGCCGGCCATGCGACGGCCCGCGACGCCATCCAACCGGGCGTCAGCGAACGCCGCATCCGAATTGAACTCGAAGCAGCAATGTACCGGAACGGCGCCGACGACGTCGCCTTCGACACGATCGTCGGCGCGGGAACCCATGCTGCCGTGCTCCATTTCGAACCCGGCGCCCGGACAGTGGAGGCAGACGACCTGGTCCTCATCGACGCAGGGGCGTCCATCGCCGGCTACGTGGCGGACGTTACCCGCACCTATCCAGCCGGGGACCGTTTCACGCCCAGGCAGCAAGCCATCTACGATCTCGTTCTCGCCGCCCAACTGAAAGCCATTTCCACCTGTCGGAAAGGCGTGGAATGGCACCAGGTACACCGCGCGGCGGCCGGTGTCATCGCCCTGGGACTCCGGGACATCGGCATCCTCAGGGGAACACAGGACGACCTCCTCGACAGCGGCGCCATTTCTCTCTTCCTGCCGCACGGCGTCGGCCACATGGTCGGCCTTGGCGTCCGCGACGTGGGCGGCCGGGCGGCCGGGCGCGAAGTCAGCGTCCATTGCGGCATCCGAATGCGCCTGGACCTGCCTCTGGAGGAGGATTTCGTGATGACCGTCGAGCCCGGCGTCTATTTCGTGCCCGCGTTGCTCGACGACCCAGAGCGTCGCGAACGCTTCGCCGGAATGGTCGACTGGGACACGCTGGAATCCTGGCGGACCGTCGGCGGCGTCCGCATTGAGGACAACGTGCTTATCACCGCCGCCGATCCCCGTATCCTGACCTCCGCAATTCCCAAATGATTCCCGCAAGCACTCCCCAGGGGCTGGTCGGAGTGCGGCGCCGCGCCGGAACAGTATGTACGATGGTAGAGTAAATCATGCCTGATCCATCCGCTGCCACCTCGCGCGCCCCCGGACCGGCCGGGCTCCCGTTTCTGGGCTGCGTCCTGCCGTTTCGGAAGGACCCGATCGGGTTTCTGCGGGATGCCTGGTCCACGTACGGCGACGTGGTCCGGATGGACGTCCGGGGCAAGACGGTGCACCTGGTCACCCGCCCGGAGCACATTGAACACGTGCTGGTGCACGGGAGGCGCACTTATTTCAAAGGTTACGGGTACGACGACCAGAAGCTGCTGCTGGGAGAGGGTCTGATAACGAGCGAGGGAGACCTCTGGGAACGCCAGCACCGGATCATGCAGCCGTTCTTCACGCCCCGGGGCACGATGCGCTTTATGGATGTGATGGTGAACGCGATTCGCGATATGCTTGCGCGGTGGGAACCCCTCGCGGGTCGCGATCGTGCGATCCAGGTCGACGAGGAGATGGCGCGCCTCACGGGGAATATTATCGTTCGCATCCTTTTCAGCAGGGATCTGAACGACGAGGCATCGGGGATCGACGAGGCGTTTCAGTACTGCGTGGGATTCATCGACCGGCGTTCCGCCGACCTGATCGCGCTTCCCATGTTCCTCCCCACGCCGGCAAACCGCCGATTCAGGCATTGTCTGAACGCCATCCACCGGTACATCGACGAGAGAATCGAGGAGCGGCGTAGCCAACCGGGAGGGGAGGACCTGCTTTCTGTACTGATGGGCGCCCGCGATGAGGAAACGGGCGAACGCATGGACCGGGGGCAACTCCGCGACGAACTCGTCACGCTCTTCGTCGCCGGATACCAGACGACGATGCACGCGCTCACGTGGACCTGGTACCTTCTGGACCAACACCGGCAGGTGGCGGGAAGGCTTTGGGAGGAGCAGCGTTCGGTCCTGAACGGATGCGTGCCCGCGATCGAGTCCGTCCATGAACTTCACTACGCCCGAATGGTGTTCCAGGAAGCGATGCGCCTCTATCCGCCGATCAAAGTGATCGTGCGCGAGGCAGCGCACGACGACGAAATCGACGGGTACCACATCTCCGCGGGCTCGCTCGTGCTCGTGAGTCCGTATATCACACAACGCCATCCGGCGCTATGGGAGCATCCGGAGACGTTCGATCCCGGACGATTCACGGCCGAGCGGACGGAACGACGTTCCCGATACGCTTATCTGCCCTTCAGCGCCGGACCCCGGGTCTGCCTGGGCGGTCATTTCGCCATGCTGGAGGCCGTGCTGGTGCTGTCGATGGTGATCCGGGAGTACCGGCTTCAACTCGTGCCGGGCCACCCCGTCGAACCTTCCATGGACGTGAAGACCTGGCCGCTCCACGGGATGCCCATGACGGTTCACCGGCGGGAATAGCTGCGCGCTGGTTGCTTTTCCCTTTGTTACTTTGTGCCCTTGTGTCAGATGAATGCCGTTCTTGCTGGTCTTACGCTGTGGTCGCGTTTTGCGACACTCGGAGCGTTGGCATCTTGCCCTCGTCGCGCCATTTATGGTCCTGCTTCACGGCGCACAAGTCGGTGATAGATATCGCGTGCCACGATCGCTAACCCGGTTCAGCTGACAACCGACGGCGATTTGCTTCTCTGACTCACGAAAACAAGCCGCTTCGAACGCGGAAACCTGCCTGGAGGGCTACCAGAGCAGAGCGCGCTGATCCGTCCAGCAACGTCGTTCGATGTGCCACCGAGGGTGTAGGGGCAGCAGATTCTGTGCATCCTGTGAGGGTGTTCGCGCTGTGCATATGGCAGGCCCCGCGCCCAGCGGCGACTTTTGGTTCCTTTTGGTCGCTTCAAAAGGAACCCGCCGGAGGCAGGGAATTTGGGGAGATGTGGACGTTGAATTTGAAGTTGATTTTTGTCTTTTGATTCAAGCTGTTCTCTGCCTTTCCCTTTGTGTCTTTGTGTCTTCGTGCGAGCTGATTTTCGATCTTGATTCAAGCTGATTGCTGACGGCTGACCGCTGAAAGCTGCCTTTTGCTACGCTTCGTCCACCTCGAGCGTCTGCAGAATCGCATCGGCGTCTTCCTCGATGGGTTCGGCGCTGAGAATCCGCCACTTGTACTGGATGTCCCGCTTTCCCGCACCCGCGGCGCGCAGCACCTCGTCTTCCGCCCACCCCGGGCGCATCAGATGGATGCAGGGCGGCGCCAGCCTTCTCGAGCGGCGTTTTTCGGCATACTCCACGTTGACCTCCGCCAGTGCGCGGTCCAGATAGGGAATCACTTCGTTTCTCAGCAGGTCCCGCGCGACCTCTCCCTTGAATTCCGCGTGGATTTCGTACCGGTGCGTTGCCACGTTCGCCACCACCCGGAACTGCTCGACCACGGACACGTCATACCGCCGGCGGACCTCCTGCAGCGCCAGCAGCAGATGGTTGACATGCATCTTCTCGCCCGTGATGCTCGTCATGTCGCGGCCCTTGCGAATGAAAGCCAGCATGGGGGCGTTCCGGTAGAACCCGGTCACCTGTACGATGTCGTTGATGTCGTACCGGTAAAGGCCGCCCGGGGTCGTCAGCAGGACCGCGTAGTTTGCGCCGGATTCCAGTTCGTGGCTGGAGAGTACGGGTGGGTCCGGGGCATCCATGGCTGCTTCGGGAATGAACTCATAATAGTTCCCGCTGAGCGAGAGAATGCCCGACGCCGTATGGTCCTGGTTCGGAACCGTGAAGTGTCCTTCGCTGGCCAGGAAACCCAGGTCGCGCATGGGTACGTCGCCGTAATAGTCCGGAAGTCTTCGTGCCTGCACGCCCACGCTGCCGCCCAGCCAGCACCCGATGAGTTTCAGGTCCGGCCAGCAATCCCCCGGACGGAGCGCCCCGACCCGCGCCATCACGTCCTCGAGGAACCGCGCGCGCTCAGGGTCCGGCTTCAATGTGGCGGCCAGTTGTCCGGCAAGCTCGGGCTGGTCCGGCAGATCGATGCCCGGGGCGCCATCGTGGACCGCGCGGACGATGGCTTCCGCGTTTCTGAGTGCGGTTTCCCCCAGTCGGATGAGCGTGCTGGGATTGGGCGTGCCGATGTACGAAACCCGCCTGGCCAGCGCGAGCCGTGCGGCTGCGAAGTATCGGCGGTCGTAGTCCTTGATCTCGGACACCGCGTAAGGGATCGCGTAGGTGCTTCGGATCAGCCCGGGAATGCGCTGATAGAGCATCCCGGACGCGCTGCCGTACGGGAGGCCTGAGGGCGTGTGTCCCTCGATTGCCCGGCTGACAATGCCGACGAACGCACCATTCAGGAAGTCCGGATGATCCTGAAGCGCGCGATAGATCCACTCCAGCGAGAATCCGGACGCACGGCGCATGGACTCGGGCGTTACCGGGATGTACTTCGGTTCCCCCGTGGTCCCGCTGGTCATGTTCAGCATCCGCGTGGCGGCCGATGTCAGCACCGCCTGCTCCCCCGCGATGATCCGGTTGACGTAGGGACGCAACCCTTCGTAGTCGCGGATAGGCACATGGCGGCGGTAATCGGCTTCGGTGCGGATCTCCGCGAAGCCATGGTCCTTTCCGAATGCCGTGTTGGCATTTCGCTTCATCAGGCGGCGAAGGAGGTTTTTCTGCACGTCGTGAGGACGTTCCGCCGCCCCATCGAGTTCCCTGGCCAGGCCGTACCCCTTCAGCCGGATGAGTGTCTTGACAAGCCTTCCCATGACCTATCCCCAACCAAGCGTCGTCACGGTCTCCGCGTGTACGCGCAGGATATCATCGCGCACGTCCACGCCAAGACCCGGACCCCGCATCAGCGGCGCCGTTCCGCCGCGGCTGAATGCAACCGGTTCTTCGGACACGTCTTCGACCAGCAGCAACTTTCCGTAGGACCCCTCCACAAACGAAACCCCGTCCAGATGGGCGGCTACGTGCCGGCCCGCCGCGGAGAGGATCGCGGACTCGCCCACCTGGCACCCCAACTGCAGACCCACGCCGGCGCGGACGGCCAGTTCGGCGATCTCCAGCGTGCGTGCAATTCCGCCGCACTTCGATAGACGCAGATTGAAGAAATCGCAGGCTTCCTCGGCGATCAGCGCCTTCGCGTCGGCCACGGTAACGAGCGATTCGTCCGCCATGATCGGAATCGAGGACCGCGACCTGACGCGCGCGAGGACCGCCGGATCGCCTCGGGGAATGGGCTGTTCGGCGCACGCAACGTCAAACGGCGCCAGGGCCGCGAGCGTCGCGACGGCTTCATCAGGCGTGTAGGCGCAGTTCGCGTCGACTCGCAGGGAGACGGAGGCCCCCACCGCCTTTCGTACGGCCGCAACGCGATCGCGCGCGTCGTCGCCGTCGATCTTGATCTTGACGGCCTGAAGCCCGTATTCTGCGCAGACCCTGGCGAGCCGGACCGCGTTCTCAATCGACCCGCCGGTGATGACGCCGCTGTAAGCGACGGCATCCCGCTTCGGAGGCAGAATCGCTGCCAGAGACAGGTCCTGGCGACGGAGCAGCAGGTCGATCAGGGCCAGTTCGCAGGCCGTCCTCGCGGCATGCCAGGCGATAACGCCGTCCCCGCCGGTATCGGGGAACGATCGGGCCGCCCCGGAGAGCGCCTGGAGGGGATCCTGGCTGGGTTCGGGCGCGGTGAAGCGGGAATCCGCGATGGCCGGCCAGAGACAATGGGAAATGTGATCGACGCACGTCTCCACGGTCTCGCCCGTCACGTACGGTCGCGGCAGGCCTTCGCCATACCCCACCGTGCCGTCGGCGGCCGCGAGGCGCACGACCACCGAGTCCGATCGGGAGCGGACTGAAGCGCTGTGGCCGAAGGCCTCGACAAAGGGAATACGGAGGGCGAAACAGGTCGCGCCGATGATCTTCATCACTATCCTTAAAGCGAGGCGAGGCCACAGCGCCCCGGCCCCATTTGCTCATATTACGAGACGTACCTGGATGGACAGGATCAAAAACGGATCAGGATTTGCAGGATGAAGCAGGATGAAAACCAAGAGCAGGACAATTGCTCGCTCTTCCAGGCAACAGCGATGAAGCCGTCCGCGATAGGCTGCAAGCCGATACTCCGACCAACCCGATCCAATGTTGCAACGGTTGCCGTTACGTTCTGCGCTGAAGTTGTCGAATGATTTACCGCAGGTCGATGGCCCGGAGTTCCCGGATCGACGAGATCGTGAAGTCGGGTATTTCCGCGGCGCGCCGGGGGGTCTGAAACCGAGAAAATCCCTGCTTTACCCGCATCGTCAAACAACCCTGGGATTTGGCGGGTCCGATATCGTTATCCAGCCGGTCTCCAACCATCAATACGCCTTCAGGGGCACATCCCGCCTCCGAGATGGCCGCCTGGAATATCCTCGGATCGGGCTTGGAAAGGCCGAGTTCGGCGGATGCGAGAACCATAGAAAAATGGTCCCGAATGCCCCAATCCGAGAGCCGGTCCTGCGTACCTTCGGACTGGTTGGCGATGACGCCGAGTCTGAATTTCCGCGAAAGCGTATCGAGAATCTCAGGGACACGGGGATACAATACTTCATGCTCTTTCGCGTATCGCACAGCACTCGCAACGGCGCGGCGCTGTTCCACCGTCATATCGAGCCGCGCCAGCATGGCGCGAAACGGACTCGGGGCGAAATCCGTCGCGGCATGCTCGCACATCCGCATGAGTTCATCGACCCGATATCGCACGCCGAACTGACCGACATGGTCGCACACGTCCATTAGACGTGCCCGGTGCGCCCGGGTTTCGTCCACGAGCGTCCAACCCAGGTCCAGGAATATCCACTCGATGTTGGTCATGGGGGTGAAACTGCGAAAGGGTGGATAGAGACGACCGATGTGACCGTTACGTATAGAGGCGTATCTGGAAGCCAGTTTTTCTGGCAAGGCAATGTCGAGGGTGAACAATCGCCTGTCGCAATCGACATGTTGCCGCGTCCTTTAATACTCCGCTTTTGGATGCGGTCGACGCTGCCGATGCGAAAAAAGACCGGCGGTTCCCGGATCATATCGACATTGCACGAAGCGGCCGGTTTCAGTTCCGTCCGACAGTTGACAGCCTGTCAGTATTACAATATACTGTTGCGTTTGCGTTTCTCAAGCCGTTTCCCGGAGCGTGCTATGGTTTGGATTCTCGTCTTTCTCGCGTCGCTATCGGCGGCTGAAGGCAACCCGGCGATGTCCGCCAGGCACGTGGCGACCGTCGTTTCTGTCTACGACGGCGACACGATCACGGTTGACGTGGTCCTCTGGCCGGGCCTGACCTGGCGGGGGAAGGTGCG
The DNA here is from genome assembly GCA_965203805.1 of Candidatus Latescibacterota bacterium. Taxonomy (GTDB): domain Bacteria; phylum Latescibacterota; class UBA2968; order UBA2968; genus JAAXHE01. Next base: position 2,226,478 of record OZ241917.1, read on the forward strand.
GTTGCGGGGTGTGGATACGCCGGAAATTCAGACGAAGAGCAGGGCGGAGAAGAAACGGGCGCTGCTGGCGCGGGATTTTGTGCGGGAACGGATCGGGGAAACCATTTATCTGGAGAACGTGAAACTGGGCAACTTCGCGGGGCGGGTGGTGGCGACCGTCCGGCTGCAGGACGGGTCAGACCTCGCGAAGGTGTTGATCCGCGAGGGACACGGAAAGGCGTACAAGCGGAGACGATAGGGGAGAAGGAAAAAGGAAAAACGAAGAAGGTAGACGTCGCGGTAACTTTTCCGTGTGTGACACGCGCGAATGGGCTGTCGTCGCGCGCAACGAGAAGCTGAGCGCGGGACCGGCGCGCCGCGTGGTCCTCTACTTGAGAGAGATGATTTCGCGCTGGGACGGGGTGAGGCGATCGGCGAAGCCAGGGCTGAAACGCAGATGCTGCCCGCCCCAATCAGGCATATAGCCGATGCTGTAACAATAGTAGAGCGACCGGCGGGGGCGGCCGGACACGTTCACCGTGGACCCGTGCGTGAGCGCTTCGGTAAACAGGATGACATCGCCCGCGCGCGCCGGAACCGGCTGTAAGGGAGGATTATCATTGGGGTGGCCGCCCCAGGGTCTCGCGAAATTGCTCTTGTGCGCACCGGGGATCGCCGCGAAGCACCCGTCATCGGGCCCGCAATCGATCATTGGGAAAACCGCCTTCGTCAGCGTCGAGACCATCTGCCCGTTGCGGCAGTGGTACTGGCATTTCGGAAGGATCGGCGTGCCGTGCATGTGCATCCCGGTATACCCGCCGCCCCAGCGATAGATCGTGTAGGTGTGGTTGAGACGATAGGGTCCGCCGGTGACGCATTCGACGGCGTCCAGCAGTTCGGGCAGTTCCATTAAGGGAATCAGGGCGTCGTCGCCTTCGATGATGTTCGAAATATACAGGTTCTCCGGGCTGCGTTCCTGGCCCAGGACCAGCGGCGGGGGGTAATCCGCAGGCTCCATCGTTTCGAAACGGTCCAGCGCGGCATTGCAGGCCGCCACCATTTCCGGCGGTACGATCTGCTCCAGAACGATATAACCCTGCAGGTCGAAGAGATATTGCTGCTCCTGTGTCATCCCGCCTCCTCGTTCACCGGTTCGCTTCAACATTAGACCCGGGGTATCCGATGTCCAATCCGAACGTTTCTCCGCTCGCACAGGATTTCGTCATTGCCGCGCGGGTGCCGGATCCAGTGCGGTATTTCTTCCACGACCCCGACCTCACGCGCCTGGACGACGGCACGCTGCTGCTGGCCGCGCCGCAGTGGCACCGGCCGGGCTGGGATTATTCCCGCCGGCTCCGACTCCTCCGGAGCGAAGACGGGGGCGTCACCTGGGAGGAACTGCCCGGGCTGCCCTATGAAGAGGCCACCCCCTTCGTACTGGACGGGCAACTCCTCATGTTCGTCCAGAAAAAATGCCACAAGGACTTCCTTGTTGTAATGAGCGAAGACAAGGGCGAAAACTGGACCGACCCCGTAACCGTGATTGAAGGGCCCATCTGGAATATCTCCACGTCCCGTGTTCTGCGCCCCGAAGCGCTCTACTGGACAATGGACTTCGACCTGCCCAACCAGGGGCATGGCGGAAAGACGATGCTCCGGGTGGACCGGAGCATGTCGCCCCTGGACCCGGGAGCATGGACGCTTTCCAACATCGTGCGGCAGCCGGAGATCCCGGACGCGATGACCCGCGATCTCTTTCCCGACGGCAACCGCCCCCAGCTTTCCGGCGGCTGGAGAGATCCACTCGTCTGGCTGGAACCGAACACCGTCGAAGTCAGGGGCCGTATCCGCGCCTTCTGCCGGTGCGTTTTCGACGAATACGCGGCCGCCCACATCGCCGCGGTTTTCGACTATGATCCCGAGGCGCATCAGCTGAGTTTCACGCAATTCGCGGCCTGGCCGGGCGCGCAGTGCAAGTTCTACGTCATCCACGATCACTCGGAATCCATGTACTGGATGCTGAGCAACCTCATCACCAACTCCCAGGACCTTCTGGGCTGGGGCGAGCGGATGCGCGAATCCGGGTATCACGGCGGACCGGGCAATGAACGGCGCTGGCTCTACCTACACTACAGTATCGACTGCCTGAACTGGTTCCCCGCGGGCTGCGTGGCGCGGTGGCCGGACAACGTCTACCGGAGCTTCATGTATCCCAGTGCCGTCGTGGACGGAGACGACTTCGTGGTGCTCTCCCGCACCAGCAGGGATTCGGGCGACCAGCACGACGCCGACCTCTGCACCATCCACCGGATCCGAAACTACCGTAGCCTGGCCATGGACCTCCACGCGGGCGGTCTTTAGCCGTACGGGTTCAGGTGTTGGCGAGGATCTCCAGATACGCCTTCACTGTATTCGCAAGCCCCATCTCCAGCGCCTCGCCGATCAGCGCGTGGCCGATGGAGACTTCCAGCACACCCGGTATTGAACAGAACCTGCCCAGGTTCTCCAGGTTCAGATCGTGCCCGGCGTTGACGCCGAGCCCCGCCTCCTGAGCGACGGCCGCCGCCTTTGCATAGCCCTCGAAAACCTCGTCCGGATTCTCGTTCTCGCGGAACGCCGTCGCGTACGGCTCCGTGTACAGCTCGATCCGGTCGGCGCCGACTATCGCGGCGCGCGGGATGTCGTCCGAGTCGTAGTCCATAAACAGGCTCACCCGGCTTCCCAGCGCCTTCAACTCCTGAATGACGGGCGTCAGGCGGTCGCCCTCCTTCGACAGGTTCCAGCCGTGGTCCGACGTGAACGCGTCCGGCGAATCCGGCACCAGCGTGCACTGCGTGGGGCGGACTTCCCGCACGATGTCGAGGTACCCCGCTTCGAAGGGATTCCCCTCGATATTGAACTCCACGTCCGTGACGAGCGCGTTCAGTTCGTACACGTCCGAGGGCCGGATATGCCGCTCATCGGGCCGGGGATGAACGGTTATTCCGTACGCCCCGGCATCGATGCAGATCTGCGCGGCCCGCGTCACGCTGGGGATACCGATGGTCCGCGTGTTCCGGAGCAGCGCTACCTTGTTCACGTTCACGCTGAGTCGGGTCATCGCAGTCGCCTTTCGTGGATGCCGTTGAGACGTCAGATCCGGCAGACAACACAAGTGCTTCCTCACCTGGAAATATAGCGCCGATGCAATCCGTTTTCAAGGATCAATCATCCACTCCGAATTGGTGACAGCCTCGAATAACGCCCTCAGGATTGCCTTACATTGTGATGTTCTTCAGTGGGCAAAACTCTTGCAAGACGGCAACCGGCTCGGTTATATTGATACCCACGCTCGCGTGGAATGCGAACCGACGTCGACTTTTCCCTTTTGAAATTCCCTGTTACAATTATGTCGAGTCCGCAGCTTGTCGTCATCGGAGGACCCAATGGCGCCGGCAAGAGCACGGTCGCCCCACGGCTGCTGAGGGATACGTTTCATCTGATCGAATTTGTCAACGCCGATGCCATTGCGGCAGGACTTTCAGGATTCAGGCCAGAATCAGCGGCTATCCAAGCCGGGCGCGTTATGTTGCGCCGCCTCCGCCAACTGGCATCGAACCGAACGGATTTCGCGTTTGAGTCCACACTCGCGAGCCGTAGTCTCGCCCCCTGGATCCGCCACCTCAGACAGGACGGATACGTCTTCCATCTGGCATATTTGTGGTTGCCAGAACCGGAATTAGCGATTGCCAGGGTGGCGGCGCGAGTCCGTGCCGGCGGCCATCATATCCCGGAGATCACGATACGCCGGCGATACGCTTCGGGTCTTCGCAATTTCTTCGGGTTATATCGTCCAATTGCGGATTATTGGCGCTTCTACAACAATGCGGCAGCTTCGGCGCCCCGCCTTATCGCAATGGGAAAAGGTGCGATCGAAGTCGAAGTTCGCGATGTTGAACTGTGGAAACGCATCAGAAGGGATGTATGAGATCATGGAAGAGTTGCCTCGAAAAGATATCAGCCGGATCTTCGAAGAAGGCACACCGATCGACAACGCTCTGAGAGAAGCCGTACGCGATGCCCTTTTGCATCACAAACGCAACGGAAATCCAATCGCCGACTGGCAAGACGGAAAGGTGGTGTGGATCCCCGCCGATCAGATCGAAGTGGACGTGGACGACGACGAGGAATCCGACGGATGAATCCAGCCAACCTCCTCTTCATCCTCTCCGACCAGCACACGCGGGACATCACGGGCTGCTACGGTCACCCCGTGGTACGGACGCCGAACATCGACAGCCTCGCCCAACGCGGGACCCGCTTCACCAGCGCCTATACGAACTGTCCCATCTGCGTGCCGGCCCGCGCCTCCCTGGCCACCGGGCGATACGTCCATCAGACCGGAAACTGGGACAACGCCTTCGCGTACGACGGCAGTGTGCCGAGTTGGGGGCACCGTCTCAGGGAGCAGGGATTCCAGGTCGACTCCATCGGGAAACTGCACTTTCGCGCGGCGGATGACGACAATGGTTTCTCGCAGGAAATCGATCCGCTTCACGTCGTGGACGGCGTGGGGGATATTCTGAGCTGCATTCGGGAACAACCTCCCTTCCGCAACAAGCGCGGCGCGATCCTGAACGCCGGCCCGGGAGACTCGACCTACCTGCAGTACGATATCTCGAACGCCGACCGCGCGTGCGCCTGGCTGGCCGAGCATCGCGACGACAACAGACCCTGGGTCCTGTTCCTCTCGTTTGTCTGTCCCCACCCGCCCTACGTCGCACCGCCGGATCTCTTCGAGTCCTATTCGCCCGATCGGCTTCCCCTGCCCCCCCAGTGGCATCCCGACGACTGGCCCGCCCACCCGGCCATCCGGCGCTTCCGACGGTTCTTCCACTACGACCGGCCTTTTTCCGAACCCGAGATGCGCAACCTTGCCGCCGCATATTACGGCGCCTGTACTCACCTGGACCGTCAGATCGGCCGCGTATTGCAGGCTCTCGACGAACAGAACCTTGCCGACACCACGCGTGTCCTCTACACCTCGGACCACGGGGAATCCCTGGGCGCGCGCGGCCTGTTCGGCAAGTTCACCATGTATGAGGAGGCCGCTTCGGTGCCGCTTGTCCTCGCCGGCCCGGACGTCCCGGTGGGCCGGATTGCGCGTACCCCGGTATCCCTGGTGGATTGCTTCCCCACCGTTCTGGAATGCGCCGGCGCCACACTGGAAAGCGAGCGACTCCCCGGCCGCTCCCTCTGGCAGATCGCGCGGAACGCCGACGAGAATCGCACGGTCTTCAGCGAGTACCACGCGGTCGGCTCCCGCAATGCCGCCTACATGCTCCGCGATCGAACCTGGAAGTACATACACTACGTGGACGAGCCGCCGCAACTCTTCAACCTGGAAGACGATCCGATGGAAACAACGGACCTTTCGGGTTCTCCGGAGCATCAAACCACGCTGGTGTCGTTCGAGCGGCGGCTGCGCGGACTTCTGGATCCCGAAACCACGGATGCGCGCGCCAAGGCGGACCAGCTGGCGAAAATCGCGACTTTCGGCGGAGAAAAAGCCGTTCGGAACCGGGGCGCATTCGACAACTCGCCGGTCCCCGGCGAGGCGCCGGCCTTCCGGGTCCACTGACCGCCCGGCCCGTGTCGATATCACATTTCGGTCTTCCACACTCAACGACCTGACGGAGCCGCTACCGTGACCGACGAAGAAAAATTCAGCTTCGACCTGGAGGGCTATCTGGTGGTCCGGAACGTCCTTGACGCCGGCGACCTGACGCGGCTGAACGCGGCTGCGGAACGGGCCGTGCCGGATTGGGGTGGCTCGGACATCAGCACCGCCGGCCGGGTTTCTCAATGGGGGCCGGATTTTCAGGCGCTGATGGACCACGATACGATCGTGCCTTATCTGGTCGAATTGCTGGGTCCCAAATTCCGCATCGACCACGATTACTGCATCTTCATGAAAAGAGGTGCGACGCGCGGCGGCCTGCACGGCGGCGAGAAGGACTCCGAGGCGGACCACTGGTACAAATATCGAGACGGCGTGATGCGCAACGGACTGACCGTGGTCACCTACTTTCTTTCACCCGCAAGGGCCGGTGACGGCGGATTCGCCTGCATCCCCGGAAGCCATAAATCCAACTTCGTCGACCGGGTGCCGCGGGACGTTCGGCGCTTCGAACGCGACGCCCATTACGTGGTGCAGCCCGATGTGGATGCCGGTGACGCCCTCATTTTTACGGAGGCGCTCATCCACGGCACAAAGCCCTGGACGGCCGACCACGATCGCCGCGCCCTGCTTTACAAGTACAGTCCAGGGCACTCGGCCTGGTCACAAGGATATTACAACCCCGAGGAGTACGCGGACCTGACGGAGCAACAGCGACGCCTTATGGCGCCACCCTCCGTTGGAAGGCGTCCGGATACGATTGGGCTGGCGAACGATTAGCCCGGTCGCGCCCGTTTCCACCGTCTGTTTCCGGCAGGGTACGGGCGTTGTCATTCCGGAGACGCCTCGTTTCACGCAACGACCCCGGATCGGCCATTCTTCAGAATTCATGTATTCGATAGGAGACCCTGCAATGCCCGCGCTCGATCCTTGTCCGCTATTCATCAACGGGGAATGGGTCCTGCCCTCCGGGACGGCAACCGAACCGGTCTATAACCCCTCGGAAGGCACGATCATCTCCGCAACCCCCATGTGCGGCGCCGATGAAGTAGACCGCGCCGTCAGCGCCGCAAACACCGCGTTTCCGGCCTGGGCCGAAACCCCGGCCGTCGATCGCGCCCGCCTCATGTTTCGCTTCAAGGAGCTCCTGGAAAAACACTTCGAGGAACTTTCGCGGATCGTCACCCGCGAACACGGCAAGACGCTGGACGAATCCCGGGGATCCGTCCGGCGCGGGATTGAAGTCGTGGAATTCTCTTGCGGGGCGCCCTCTCTGCTGATGGGTGAAGCCCTGGAGAATATCGCACCCGATATAGACTGCGACACGATCCGGCAGCCGCTCGGCGTATGTGCGGGCATCACGCCGTTCAACTTCCCGATTATGGTGCCGCTCTGGACCCTGCCCGTCGCGCTGGCGTGCGGAAATACCTTCGTGCTCAAACCCTCCGAGAAGGTGCCGCTCAGCGCGATCCGAATGGTGGAACTCCTCGAAGAGGCAGGTCTTCCCCGGGGCGTTCTCAATCTGGTCCACGGCGGTCGTGACGCCGTGGATGCCCTGCTCCATCATCCGGACGTGCGCACCGTGTCCTTCGTCGGTTCCACGCCCGTGGCCAGAACTATCTACGAGACCGCGACCCGAAACGGCAAGCGGGTGCAGTCCGCGGGGGGCGCCAAGAACTATATGGTCGTCCTTCCCGACGCCGAACCCGACGCCACGATAGACGCCGTCATGGGATCCGCGTACGGATGCGCCGGGGAGAGGTGCATGGCGGGCAGCGTGCTCGTATGCGCGCACGATGCCGCGGAGCGGTTTCTGCCCAGGCTGAACGACGCGGCGCGCAATTTGCGCGTGGGCCCTACCGACAGGGATGCCGGCGCGGAGATGGGTCCGCTGGTTACCCCCCAACATCTCGAAAGCGTACGAGGCTCCATCGGGACCGGCATTTCCGAGGGCGCCGATCTGATCGTGGACGGGCGCGACGTGGTTGTCGACGACTGTCCCGGCGGTTTCTATCTGGGGCCGACCATCTTCGACCACGTACAGCCCGGGATGCAGATTGCCAGGGAGGAAATCTTCGGTCCGGTACTTTCGGTGATGCACACGGACGACCTGGATGCAGCGATCGAAACCTGTAATGACAGCGGTTACGGCAATGCCGCCGTGCTCTTTACCGGGAGCGGAGGCGCCGCCCGCACGTTCCGTCACCGCATCAACGCCGGCATGGTGGGCATCAATACCGGCGTACCGGCGCCCATGGCATTCTTTCCCTTCTCCGGCTGGAACAACTCCTTCTTCGGCGATCTGCACGTCCAGGGTCACGAAGGCGTCTCCTTCTTTACCCGTCAGAAAGTCACCATCAGCCGCTGGGGATGACCGTTGAACAAACGCCTGCAGAAAATCTTCCGCGACGTCCTCTCTCTGCCCACGGCGCCTTTTTACGAAGACGCCGTTGCGGCATACATCCGGACCTTCGCCAGGCGGCGGCGGATCCCGGTCCACGCGGACCGGTACGGTAACGTCGTCCTTCACTACAAGCATGGCGATCAACCGGAACCGGTCGCGCTTACCGCCCACATGGACCACCCCGGGTGCGAGATCGTCGATGGCGGCGGCCGGGACCTCACCGCCCGCTGGCTGGGGGCGTGCGACCCCCGCCATTTTCCCGGCGGGCGTGTCACCATCGTCTCGGGCGGCGACGAGATATCCGGCAGAGCGGTGTCCCCGCTGGGCGATGACAAGGTCTTTTCATTGCGCGCCGCACGTCCGCTTCCGCAACCCGACGGCGCGTACGGCTACTGGCGGCTCAGGCCCGTTGCGTTCGACGGCGACGTCATCCGGACCAAAGGCGCGGATAACCTGGCAAGCTGCGCCGCTATCCTGGCCGTGATGGACAGGTTGCGACGGGAGAAAGCAAACGCCGACCTTCTGGGCGTTTTCACGCGCGCCGAGGAAGTCGGCCTGCTCGGCGCCGGCGGTATCGTGCGTGCACGGACCGTCCCCAGGCAGGTGCCGATTATCGTGCTCGAGACCAGCAAGGCCCTTCCCGGAGCCGAAATCGGCGGCGGCCCGGTCATCCGTGTGGGCGATGCGATGAGCGTATTCGATCCACGGGTCGAATACGCCATACACAGCACCGCACGAGACCTCGGAAAGACAAAGCGGAGTTTCAAATTCCAGCGCCAGCTGATGAGCGGCGGGGTCTGCGAAGCCACCCTGTACGTTCTGTACAATATGGTTGTGGGCGCCCTTGCCTTCCCCCTTGGCAACTACCACAATATGGGCAGACGCTGGCCGGAGGAAGAATTCATCTCCGCGTCCGACGCCGTCCACATGGTCGACCTCTGCCATGCGCTGGCTGTCGACCCGCCCGTCGGAGAAACAAGAAACCCTATGAAGAAACGCTTTTCCGCCTCGTTCAAATCCAGGGGGAAACGCCTGCTCGGTTAGCAGGTGTCTCTTCCCGCAGACAGCCTGACCGCGGTCCCTTGAACCCATGCCATCCTACCTGCACACCCTGCGCCTGTTCAACCGCGACGTCCGGCTGTATCTCGCCGCAACGATCCTCTTCGGTTTCAGCCTTTTCGGGGGCATTACCTCCCTTCTGCTCAACCTGTACCTGCTTCGTCTGGGATACGGACCCACCTTCGTCGGGTGGGTAAACGCCACCGGCGCGTTCTCCTTTGCAATTTTCAGTCTGCCGGCCGGGTTCATGGGGGCCCGGTGGGACCCGCGTGTCGTCATGATCGCGGGAATCGGCATCGCCATCGCCGGAAATGGCCTTCTTTCTCAAGCCGAACTCGTGTCCGCCGGCGCCAGGGACGTGTTCGTTCTGGCCACCAACGCGCTGGGACTGCTGGGTGTGGCCCTCTACATCGTCAACGGCGCCCCGTACCTGATGGGCGTTACCGGATCGCGGGAACGCAACCACGTTTTCTCCATGCAGGGCGCACTCTTTCCACTCGCCGGCTTCTTCGGAAGTCTCGTGGGCGGCATCCTCCCGGGCCGGATCGCCTGGCTGATGGACCTCGCACCCTACAATCCCGCACCCTTCCGCTACACGCTGCTCGCCGCTTCCGCCCTGCTCATTCCGGCTCTGTTCCTTCTCGTCGCCATGCAGAAACCTCAGATCCGGCAGCCGCGTGAACGCGCGGAAGCATCCGATGCGCCGTTTCCGCTTGGGCTTATCGCGCTGATCGCACTCACTTCCCTTCTGCACGTTGCCGGAGAGGGCGCCGTTCGTACCTTCTTCAATGTCTATCTGGACGCCGGGCTGCGCGTACCCACCTCTCTGATCGGCACGATCATGGCCACCGGGCAGCTGCTCGCCGTGCCGGCCGCACTGATGCTGCCGTTCTTCACAAGGCGTTTCGGCAATCAGCCCACGGTTGTACTGGCCGCCCTCTGCACACCCCTTATGCTGATTCCAATGGCCTTCATCCCGCACTGGGTTCCAGCAGGGTTCTGCTTCATGAACATCGTGGCTCTGGCCGCCATCCGGCGCCCGGCCTTCGTCGTTTACAACCAGGAGATCGTGTCCCCGCGCTGGCGCGCGACCATGTCCGGCGCTTCCTCTATGATGGCGGGCATCGGCTATTCCGTGATCGCGATGGGCGGCGGCTACATCATCTCCACCGCGGGGTATCGCGCGCTGTACCTTTCCAGCGCGGCATTCACCGCGCTCGGCACGCTTGTTTTCTGGGCTTACTTCCGCACCCCTCGGGGCGAATTTGCCCGGCAGGCATCAAGAAACCCTTCCTGAAGGAGACCCGCGATGGAATATCGAACCCTCGGAAAGACCGGACTGCGCGTTTCGGAAATCGGATACGGCGCAGCGCAGGTCGGCAATATGAACCTGTCCGAAACCCTCGTGGACCGCGCCCTCAACGCGGTTCTGGACGCGGGCATCAATTTCATCGACACGGCCGCGATGTACGGCGTGAGCGAAGAACGGATCGGGCGGTATGTCTCTCATAGACGGGACGAATTCATCCTGGCCACGAAGTGCGGCGACTACGTGGGGGAGTCCGATGGCGAACGTCGGATCGTGCGGGACTACAGCCGGGAGGGCATCCTGCGTACGATCGACGAGAGTCGAAGAAAACTGAACATGGACGTGATCGATATCGTACAGTTTCACGGGCTGCCGGATCCGGACGACGACGACGAGGTGGCCTTCGAGGCCCTTCTGGACGCCAGGGAAAGAGGCTGGACTCGGTTTGTTGGCGTGTCGGCAGACGGACCGAGGGCCGCGGCGGCGGCGCGGCGCTGGGCTCTGGACACCCAGGAATTCACCTACAACATTCTTTACCAGGAATCCGCCGAGGATCTCATGCCGACGTTGAAGGCGCAGCGGATGGGCACCATCATCAAGCGGCCCATTTCCAATGCCGTTTGGCAACTGAACGAACGTCCCGAAGGCGACTATATGGGCGGCCCCTGGGACCGGGCGCAATCCATACCTCTGGCCGACCTGGCGGGCGGGATGCCCATCCTCGAATTCGTGCTGCGTTTCACGCTTTCGCATCCGGACGTCTGCACCGCCATCATCGGCTCTACCCGTCCCGACCATATCCGAGCCAACGTCGACGTCTCCGACGGGCGCGAACTGCCCGACGACGTCGTGCGGGAAGCCAGAGCGGCGTTTCGGGCGAAATTCGGCGACTGAATCGGGTCGCCGATTTCAATGCCTCACCTGCCCGGTATTTATCTGCCGGGCGTTTTTATTTGTCTGATATTTAGAGGGTTATCGTCAGATACACGGAATTTTCGAATTTTCCCATTGACATATGACCATTCGAAATGTATTATAGAGCGGGCGATAATTTTAGTAATAAAACAATAATTATATATACTCAATTATCGACTGCTTTGCGAACCGGCTGGTGCAGCTTGAGACCGACGCGCAGCGCGCAGGAGCTGCAGGGGACGCGCACGTTTCACTCAAGGGAGGGCTATCCCGTGGATGAGTCCCGCATTCTGGCGAACAACAACGAGAACGGGCAACCCACGTGTATCTATCGATGCGGCAAGGGGGGCATCCATGTCTTTTACGGATACGTGAACATCGGCATGCCGCCGGAGCACTTTCGCCGGTTTACGGAGGCGGTGGTTGGCGTCCTGAATCGCATTACGGACGGCGATTGGGACGGATACGTGACCCTCCACTACGGCACGACCGCGCTCATTCTGCCGCAGGAGGAGTTCATACCGTTCGCCGTTACGATCCGCGAGGCCGCCAAAGCCCTCGAGGTTCCTGAGGCGGGCGACAAGACGAGGCCCCGCAGACCTGAGGCCGTTCCGGACCACTTCTGCGACCCTGTCTTTCAGCCGTACGATGGAAACCGTTTGAACTGAAATGTCAGAAGTCAGTGGACGATACCTCGGGCGAAGCCGGACCCGTACCGGGAAAATTTGACGCACTTTGATGACGTTTGAGGAAATTCGGGTTGACATATAAGTCATCGAAGTGTATTATCTTATTTTCATAAATTTTATATATATAACAGTTGACAATCCTACGAAATGACCGGCGGATATGCTTAATGTTTGCCCGGTATGCAAATAATCGGGCGTGTTCATCCGGGACTTTCGCCATTTCAGCAGTCTTGCGCTCCCCTCGCGTGGTTCTGTACGGATCACCGAACGTCTAACCTTGATTCGTCATTATTCGGGGACGTTAATTCGAAAATGTGCCTGTGAATAAAGGCGATTTAACTGCTGATTTCCATGATCCTTCAGGTCACTGGACGTGAACGGAAAAAATGTCCTTCCAGACGACCTTTTCGGCCCGTTTCGGAAGGTTTCGTCGCAGCGACCCGTGGCTGTTTTTGTCGAATTAAGGCTAAGGAGAGCCGATGTTCGGACGGACAATATTGATTCTATTGGGGCATATCCTCGCGGTAGCCCCGTTTGCTCGGGCCGGTTTCGAAGACGGCGACGGCGGTCGCTCCACCGCCTCGCGCGTCGTATCCGTCGGCGGATCGCTGACTGAAATCGTCTATGCCCTGGGCGCGACTGACGCGCTCGTGGGAACGGACACGTCCAGCGGGTATCCGGAAGCGGCTACCCGGCTGCCCCAGGTGGGGTATCAACGGCGGCTCTCTGCCGAGGGAGTGCTGTCGCTCAACCCGACGCTGGTGCTGGCCACCGCCGACGCCGGCCCGCCCGCCGCGATGGAGCAGATCCGCTCAGCCGGAGTGCCGGTAATGACGGTGCCGAGCGCGCGAACGCCCGAAGGAATCAAGCAGAAGATCCGCACGGTGGCCCGGGCGCTCGGGCGCGAGGAAAAGGGAGAGGAATTGGCGCGGATCCTGGACGCGGACCTGCTCCTGGCGAAAGCCTACCTGGCCGGAGCCAATATGAAACCGAGGGTTCTATTCATCTATGCCCGCGGCCAGGGCACGATGATGGTGTCGGGATCCGGCACGTCGGCGCACACGATGATTCAACTGTCGGGTGCGGAGAATGCGGTTTCCGGATATGACAATTACAAACCGCTTACCGCCGAAGCTGTGGTGGCCGCCGGGCCCGACGTGATTCTCATGCTTTCGTCGGGGCTCGAAAGCCTTGGCGGCGTGGACGGCCTCCTGAAAGCGCCCGGGGTCGCGCTTACCCCGGCCGGTAAGAATCGCCGGATCGTGGCGATGGACGGACTCTATCTGCTAGGATTCGGCCCGCGAACGGGAAAAGCCGTACTGGAACTGGCTCGAGAATTCCATTCGGAGACGTGTGTTTCCAGGGATCAATAACGTGGACGTCACCGACGAGCTTTCGTCCGGTCCTATACCGAAGCCGTCGGAAGCGGGCATCGTTGCAGACCGCCCGGACCGGCGCAGGAAACGCGCGGTTGCGGTACTTGCAGGGTTGGGCGTTCTGCTGGCCGCAATGACCGTAGCCTCTGTCGGCGTGGGAGCGGTTGCCGTATCTCCAGGGCAGATTCTGGCCATGTTCGGCGAACGGATCGGTGTGTGGCTGCCCTGGACGTTCCAGCCTCAACAGGAGGCGGTGGTAACGGCAATACGTCTCCCGCGCGTGCTGCTGAACGTGCTGGTCGGCGCCGGACTTTCGGTTGCCGGGGCGGCGATGCAGGGACTCTTCCGCAATCCCCTCGCGGATCCGGGGCTGGTGGGCGTGTCCAGCGGCGCTGCTCTGGCGGCCGTCTCCGTGATCGTGCTGGGAGCCACGTTACTGGAGGGTCTCACTTCGGCGCTCGGGATGTTTACGCTTCCCCTCGCGGCATTCGTCGGCAGCGTTGTGACCACCGTGATCGTGTACAGGCTTTCCAGCGCACAGGGACGTACCGTCGTGGCCACCATGCTGCTGGCCGGCATTGCCGTCAATGCGCTGACGGGTTCCGTAACCGGCCTGCTGACTTTCGCGGCGACGGACGAGCAGCTTCGAAATATCACCTTCTGGAGCCTGGGCAACATGGGTGCGGCCACCTGGACGTCCGTCGCCTCGGTGGCCCCTTTCATCCTGATAGCTGTCAGCCTTCTTGTCCGGTACGCCAGGCCGTTGAACGCCTTCCTGCTGGGAGAGGCCGAAGCGGGACATCTCGGCGTGCCGGTTCAACGTATGAAACGCGAGATTGTGACCCTGACCGCGCTGGCGGTGGGCGCGTCGGTTGCTGTTACCGGCATCATCGGGTTCGTGGGGCTGGTGGTGCCCCACCTGCTTCGCCTCACCGTGGGCCCGGACCACCGCTACCTGATGCCCGGCGCTGCGCTGCTCGGCGCCTCCCTCCTGATGGGGGCCGACCTTGCTGCCCGCACCGTCGTATTGCCGGCCGAACTGCCTATCGGCATTGTGACAGCCATCGTCGGAGCGCCTTTTTTTCTCTATCTGCTGCTGCGAAGCAAGCAGACGATGAAACTGCTATGATCGAAGCGGAAGCGGTCTCAGTACATATCGGCCGAAAGGCCCTGCTGAATCGCGTCAACATCCAGGTCCGGCCGGGTGAAATCGTTGCCGTCGTGGGTCCCAACGGATCGGGGAAGACCACGCTTTTCAGGGTGTTGTGCGGCGACCTCTCGCCGTCCACGGGCGCGGTGTGGCTCGAAGGCTGGTGCCTCGACGATTGGGCCTCGACGGAACAGGCTCGCAAACGCGGGGTGCTCCCGCAGTCCGCCACCCTGGATTTCCCTTTTACGGTACTCGAGGTCGCGGTTATGGGTCGGATGCCGCACCTGGAGGGCTCGGAGGGATCCACAGACTACGCAATTGCGCGCGCCAGTCTGGGTCTGGCGGGGGTTGGCGATCTGGAAGACAGGATTTACCCGACGCTGTCGGGAGGCGAAAAGCAGCGCGTGCAGTTCGCGCGGGTTCTCACACAGATCGGCGAACAGCCGTCTGATGGCCGGCGATACCTTCTGCTCGATGAACCCACATCCAATCTGGATCTCGCACACCAGCACCGGATCCTCTCCACGGCGCGCAACTTCGCCCTTGAGTCAACCGGCGTATTGGCCGTGCTTCACGATCTGAATCTGGCCGCGCAATACGCGGACCGCGTCCTCGTATTGAAAGAAGGGGAAGAACTCACTTCCGGTGAGCCGTCGGAGGTTTTCACGGAGGGCGTCATCGAACGGGCTTTCGACGTGCGTGTGCGGGTGATTCCCCATCCCACGATGGATTGCCCGCTCATTGTACCGCTGCCCGAGACTTCCGGGAAACCGGGACCGGCCCCCATTGCCGGCGGCCTGATGACAGGGATCGGGCCCGGAAGAGCGTACGGCCACTGACGCGACCCGCCGAACACCGTTTCGAAAGTCCTGAGACGGATCCGGCGATAGGATGGAAAAACCAATGTCAAGCGCGAATTCCACGGGTAATTGTCGTCAGTCCAGGCCATCGGCAGCGGTCGACGGACGGGGAGGGTATCTCGCGAACCACCTTTTCCTGAAGGGATTGAAGGGGTCCGGATGGTTCGTGTTCCTGATCTGCTTCTGTAATGTCGGCGTGGCGAACGACGCTTCGGGTCGTATCGAGGGCGTGGTGCAGACCGCGGGCGGGATGCCGCTGGCAGATGTCAACGTCTCCGTTTCAGATAAGCCATTGGGAGCGGTGAGTTCCGCCACAGGGCGCTTTTCTCTGACCGGCGTCTCCGGGGGTGAACATACGGTCGTCGCGAGTCTGGTTGGTTACAGGCGTACTCGTCTGCAGGTCAATGTTGCGGCGAACGCCGTCTCCAGGGTCCGCATTGTATTGACGCCGGAGACGACCGCGCTCCCCGCGATAGTCGTCACAGGTACCAGGTCGGCGCAGAGTATAGAAGACACGCCGATCCAGACGCAGGTCATCACCAAACATGAGATTAACGGCACCGGCGTGGTGGACCTGGGAAGTCTCCTGGCGGAACAGACCGGGATTGCCGTGATCTCGGACCACGGCACCGGCGTTCAGATGCAGGGGTTCGATCCCGATTACACGCTCATTCTGGTCGACGGCGAACCCGTTATCGGGCGCACGGCGGGGACACTCGACCTGGACCGGTTCCTGGTGAGTAATCTCGAGCAAGTCGAGATTGTCAAGGGTTCCACGTCCTCGCTTTACGGCAGCGAGGCCCTGGCAGGCGTGATCAACCTGATTACCCGCCTGCCGGAAAAACCGTTCTCCGCGTCCATTCGACCACGCTACGGCACCTTCGGCGCTCTGAATTTCACCGGCGAACTGGAGTCCCGACAAAAGGAATTCGGGATATCGCTATTCGTGGACCGAAGCCGCAGCAGCGGCTACGATCACACGCCGGAAACGGTGTCGCCGACCGCTCCCGAATACGTCGCCTACACGGCGAGTCCCAAAGTGGTCTACGAACCGAGCGACCGGGTTACGCTTTCGCTGTCGGCACGGGTATTCCAGGAAAGCCAGCAAAGTCCCGAAGAGATCAGGTCGCCCGGCGGAAACGTGCTCATCGAGAGGGACGCACGACTGACAGACTGGAATATCAACCCTAGAATCACCTTTCGATGGACACCCGGTCTTCGGATAAGCGGCAAGCTCTACACCGCCAATTACCATACCCGAAGCGAGCGGACGCGCGCCGATAGCGGCGAGCCGTACGACATGGCGGCTTTCGACCAGAACTACCGCAAAGCCGAAGTGCAGGCCCATTCACTGGTCGGAAGAACCAGCATTGTGACGCTTGGCGCGGGGACGGTGTGGGAGTCAGTAGAGGCGGACCGCATTACCGGGGGGCGCCAATCCTCGCGCAGCGCATTCGCTTTTCTCCAGGAAGAGTGGTTGCCCGCGACATGGCTCGACCTGGTCGTCAGCGCGCGCGTGGACGCGCACAGCGACTACGCGGCAAGGGTTAGCCCGAAAGCCGCGCTCCTTATCAAGTCCCTGCCGTGGCTGCATCTTCGAGGATCCGTAGGCAGCGGCTTCAAAGCGCCCACGTTTCAGCAGCTGTACCTGGATTTCACCAATCCTTCAGTCGGCTATTCCGTACTCGGCTCTACCTACGTCCGTGACGGGATGGCGCTGATGCAGGACGAAGGCCGGATTGCCGCCGTGCTTCAGGACACCGAAACGATGGAGCAGATTCGAGCCGAGAGCGCAGTTTCTTTCAACGCGGGCATTGAAGTCGCACCGGGAGGCCGTGCAACCGCGAAAATCAGCTTCTTCCACAACAACGTGCGGGACCTCATCGAGGCCTCGCCCATCGCCCGGAAGAAGAGCGGCCAGAGCGTGTTTACGTATTTTAATCTCAACCGTGTCTTCACCCGCGGTGTGGAAAGCGAAGTCAAACTGCGCATTTCCGAAAAGGCCGGGTTGTCGGCGGGTTACCAGTACCTGCAGACGGCAGACAGGGACGTGCTGGACAGACTCAGTGACGGCCAGGTTGTGACGGTGGATCCGGAAACCAACAAACTTCGCCGTGTCGAAACCCCGGAATACGGAGGACTCTTCAATCGCTCGACCCACACTGCCACGCTGCGCCTTTTCTATCGGAACGAGGTGACCGGCCTCGGCGGCAGCCTGCGCGGCGTATATCGGGGTCGATACGGCTACCAGGATCGCAACCTGACCAACATCCTCGACGCGCCCGAAGAGTACGCGCCGGGCTACGGTATCTGGCACATATCGCTTTCCCAGCAGATAAAGGACTTTGCCGCAACGATTCGACTGGGTGTCCGGAACGTGTTCGACGAAAAACGGTTGGACTATGTTCCCTCTCTGCCCGGCCGCATACTCTATGTGGATCTGACCAGAGACTTCTGAGCAAACCCGGGCTATTTCCGAGCGGACGCCAAGGCGACCTGACACGTGATGTGTCGCGGAGATTAAGCCTTACACGCTTTCAACCGGAAATAGAGCCGCATCAACGAGCTTCCCTGAAACGCCTGCAACGTCAACCCCTTTTACAGCGGGAGGTATATGAAAGGATCTCTTGTATTCAGCGCATTTCTCCTGTTCGCGCTGCCGGCGAACGTAATGAGCGAGGACGACGGGTCGGAACCCGTAATGAGAATTACGGGATACGGCGAACTCATCTACTCGCACTTCGATTACGGCCCCGACCAGAAGAGCAGCCCGTCGGGTTCGCCGCCGGACAGCCGCGCGACCATCGACGTCGCACGTCTGGCCCTCGAGCTGGAAACCCGCCTGCTTCACGGCGTAGAGCTGGAAGTCGAACTGGAAATCGAACACGGCGGAACCGGGGGCGCACTCGAGATCGAATACGAGGAATTCGGCGAATACGAAACCGAAGTGGAAAAGGGCGGTGAAGTCATCCTCGAGGAACTCTTCATTGAACGCGAGTTCAGCGACGCCTTCAACATCCGTCTTGGCCACTTCTACGTTGCCGTGGGTCTTACCACGGAGCAATACCATCCCACGGACTTTTTCGGAACCCGCCGCCCGGAGTCGGAAACCTCAGTGATTCCCGCAATATGGCACGAAACCGGCATCGAGGTCAACGGCCGCACCGATCGTCTGAGCTACCGGATCCAACTCGTCAACGGACTCGACGCAACGGGTTTCAGTTCGCAGAACTGGATTGTGGGGGGCCACCAGACGCGCTTTGAGGAGGTCCGAGCATCGAATATGGCGCTTGCGGGCCGGTTGGACTACCGCATCGCGGATGGCCTCAGCTTTGGCGTATCGGGCTATCGCGGCGACAGCGCCGACAACCGTCCGAAACCCGACATGAAAGGTGTGGATGCCAATGTGTCCATCTTCGACGTCCACGCCGTGCTGCGGTATAATCGCTTTCGCGCGCAGGGGATGTATCTGTACGGAAGTCTGCAGAACGCGGATATCGTGAGCGAGCGCAACCGGTCGCTGTCCAATAATCTGGATGTGTTGCGCACGCCCGTGGGCAGCGGCGCCTTTGCGTCTTATGTCGAGGCCGGCTGTGACATTCTGCCCACGCTCACGTCGCGGCGGGAAGATCAGCTCTATGTGTTCCTGCGATTCGGCAGCTACGACACGATGGCGAGTGTGCCGGAGGGTTTCTTTGACAATCCACGGTTCGAACGTCGAGTATATACGCTCGGCCTCAACTACATCCTGGACAACGCGGTGGTCCTCAAGGGCGACTATTCGATGCGTCGACTGGGCGCATCGCGATTCAACGGTGAAAATACCGCCAGTTTCGCAGTAGGCTTTCAGTTTTAATTCACAAGGAGGAAACACCGATGAAAGTCGTTAACGTATTTTTCGGTCTCTTGCTTGCCGTTTCACTCACCGGGTGCGGCGGCGACGACGAAAACCCCGTCGCACCCGAGCCGGAACCCGATCCGCGGTTTGATTTCTCACCTATTCTTACCGACTTCGCCGACAAAACGGTTATCCCCATCTACAAGGACCTCTCCGACAAGGCATCGGAACTCCTCGTCGCCGTAACCAATCTCAAGACCAACCCATCGCCCGCCACGCTGTCCACCGCCCGCGCGGCCTGGGTGGCCTCGCGCCAGCCATGGGAAAGAAGCGAGGCGTTCCTGTTCGGTCCGGTTGACTTCAAGGGTTATGATCCGGCGTTGGATTCCTGGCCCGTAAACCGCGCGGACCTGGAAGCTGTTTTGTCGGGCAGCGATCCCTTGACCAAGACATCCGTCAATAACCTCGAGAACACGCTCAAGGGATTTCATACCATTGAATTCCTGCTCTATGACGAGGGCGGCAGCAAGACCGTAGACGACTTTACTTCGCGACAATACGATTACCTCATCGCGGCGACGGAATTGCTCGATGAAGCTGCCACAGCGATGCATACGGACTGGAGTGCATCCGGCGGAAACTTCCGCGATCAGGTCGTCAGTGCGGGCGCGGGCAGCAACACCTACACCACGCGGAAAGCAGCAATTCAGGAGATGATCAACGGCATGGTCGGCATTGCCGACGAAGTTGGAAACGGCAAGATTGCCGACCCCTTCAATGAACAGGACACGCGCCTGGTCGAATCGCAGTTCAGCTTTAACTCTCTTCTCGACTTCCAGAACAACATCCGCGGGATCTGGCATGTATATACCGGCGGGTACAATGTTCAGGCAGTGGGCCTGGACTATTTCGTAAGGACGAAAAACTCCTCGCTCGACACGCGCGTGCAGGATGAAATCAAGACAGCGATTGAAGAAATCGGGAAAATTTCCTTCCCGTTCCGTGACGCTCTGGCGTCCGACGCAGCACAGATCACGGCGGCCCAGCAGGCCATTGCAAAGGTGCAGGCTACCCTCGAAGGCGACGTGCTGCGCCTGGTCAACGCGGAACCATAGACCGCCGCGTCCAAACTCCGGAACGCCGATAGGGTACGTTTGCCCTATCGGCTCCGCACTCGCGTCTTTCCAACCATTTGACCGAAGCCAGGACCGTCTCTCGTGAAACCTGCCGGCAAAATTCGGTGTGCCATCGGCGTTTCGCTGCTCGTTTCCGCATGCGGCAGTGAAGAGACGATTTCACCCGTGCCCGATGAAACCAGACCCCTGTCCGGCGGGCAGGCGACGGTTTTCGACGCCTCCAGTCAGGCATTCGAAATGCCCATCCCGACGCTCTCAGCCAACGAACTGGACATGTTTCTTGCGGGCGATGCCACCTTCGAACAGGTCTTCGTCACACCTCCCGCCGAAGTGAACCCTGGCGCCGGTCCCGTGTTCAGCCACACCTCGTGCGTGGGTTGTCATCTGCGGGACGGGCGGGGGCGAGGCGCATTCGGCGCAGAGCCGCCCTTCGTCGGTTCCATGCTTATGCGCGTCAGTCTTCCCGGTCTGTCCACGCACGGCGGCCCCGCGCCTGTTCCCGGCTTTGGCGTGCAGCTCGGAGACCGCGCAAACTATGGCGTTCAGCCTGAGGCGCGTGTTCAGGTCAGCTATTTCGAAACCGCGGAAAAACTGGCCGACGGCGAAGAGGTTTACCTGAAACACCCGGTCTATCATATCGTTGAACCCTATCGGCCGTTGCCCGAAGGGGTGCTGCTGTCGGCGCGCATGGCGCCGCCCGTATTCGGACGCGGCCTGCTGGAAGCGATATCCGAATCTGACATCCTTGCGCTCTCGGATCCCTCGGATACCGACGGAGACGGAATATCCGGGAGGCCCAATTACGTCCACAATTTCCGAACCGGTCGGACGGAACTCGGGCGCTTCGGCCTTAAAGCCAACAATCCGGACATTCTGCAGCAGGTCGCAAGCGCGTACAACGAGGACATGGGCGTTACCAGCCCGTACTTTCCCAGAGAATCCGTATGGGGTCAGCCTCAGCACGACGGCCGCGACGACGATCCGGAAATAACGCAGAAGACGTTGGACATAACGACGTTTTATATCCAGACGCTTGCCGTACCCGCACGGCGCAACTGGGATGATCCTCAGGTCATTCGCGGAGAAATCCTCTTTGAATCGACGGGTTGCGCAGGCTGCCATACCACGACGTTCCGAACGGGCAGCCATGAAATTCCGTCACTATCCGGCCAGGTCATCCATCCCTATACTGATTTGCTGCTGCACGACATGGGCGAAGCGCTTGAAGACAATCGCCCGGACTTCGAAGCCACGGGGCGCGAGTGGAAAACGCCAGCGCTCTGGGGCCTTGGGCTCACGGAAACCGTCAACGGTTCGCCACCGGGATTCCTGCACGACGGCCGGGCGGCAACCCTGCTCGAAGCCATTATGTTCCACGGTGGTGAAGCGGAGCGTTCGCGTGAAGCCGTACGCAGATTATCGACTGAAAACAGGGAGGCGTTGCTCTCCTTCTTACGATCGCTGTAGAACGCCCGATTGGCGCGATTAAAATCGGATGGACGAATCATCCTCGGCACCCCGCCCGACGCAATGCGCCGAGTTGATCGGAAGATTCCGATCAACTTCCACAGACCACAGTGTTCTGTCCCAGGAATACCTCACGATTCTTGTGCGGATTCATACTGCCTCAGCGGAAGAACTCTGGGAACTCATCCCCGGGACTGAACACTCAGATGGGAGGATGTCATGTATATGCGACGTGTGTTTACCGCCTGCATTATCGTCCTTGCAGCGGCGCCGCTTCTCGCGCAGATGTCTTACGATCCGGATTTCGACGGAAGCGGCGAAGTCGACTTTTCCGATTTTGTCATGTTCGCCCGGGCATTCGGGACAACGGACCCCCAATTCGATCTCGACGGAAACGGCAGCGTCGACTTCCCGGACTTTGTCCTTTTCGCCCGGGCGTTCGGAGGCGCGGCCGAGGCCTTAACAACCCCTATAGAGTCGTTGACGGAGGTCGATGTCCGAGACCTCCCTGCCGATCCGGACCGGCAGGATCATTTCACCTTTTACAGCTTGCGGGACAGCGCCATTGTCTCACGGGCCGATTCCAACTCCACGAAGTGGGACCTCGCGTTCAAGTCGACGACGATCCTGATCAACGGCGGCAACAGCGGACCGGGCGAGGGCGGGGCGATCGTGCTGACGGAAACGGACTACGATACGCTGTCGATGGCGCCCGACTCCGAATACGCGGTCGACCAGGAGGGGCAAGCAGCCATCGGGCCCGCGTGGTACACGTACACCGGCCCGCCCAACCATCACATCCTGATCAACCCGAACGTGGTGCTGGTCATTCGCACGGCCGACGGACGATACGCCAAGCTCCAATTCACGAGTTATTATAAAGGCGGCGAGGCGGTTCCTTCATCGCGGGAAGCGCGCGGGCGTTTTCTGAATTTCACCTACACGTACCAGCCCGATGGCTCGCGGTCGTTTGAGGGACCGTCCATGGAGATCATGACGCTCACCGAGGTCATGGCCCGCGACGTCGCGGCCGACACAGGCAACGTGGGCGCCTTCACGTTCTACAGCCTGCGGGACAGCGCCATTGTCTCACGCGCGGATTCCAATTCCACGAAATGGGACCTCGCGTTCAGATCCACGACCGTGCTGACCAACAGCGGAACGAGCGGACCGGGAGAGGGCGGGGCGATCGTGCTGACGGCGACGGACTACGATACGCTGTCGATGGCGCCGGACGTGGCGTATATGATCGATCAGGAGGGTCAACCCGCCATCTCAAGAGCGTGGTATACGTACACGGGGCCGCCCGGCCACCAGATCCTGATGAATCCGGGCGTCGTACTGGTGATTCGCACGGCGGACGGACGATATGCAAAGCTCAAGTTCACGAGTTACTATCAGGGCGGCGAGGCAGTTCCTTCCTCCCTTGAGTCAAGATCGCGCTTCTACCATTTCACGTACACGTTCCAACCGGACGGATCGCGCTCGTTTCGTTGAGTGACAAAACACACAGGAGGCCCGGTATGATTGCTGTTGCCAATCGCATCTACATAACTCCGGAATACGCCGAACAATTCGAAGATCGTTTTCGCAACCGCGCGCATCTCGTGGACGGCATGCCCGGATTCATTTCCAACAAGGTATTGAGACCCACGAAGAGCGATCAGCCTTACGTGGTCCTGACTTTCTGGGAATCACGGGAGGATTTCAAGAACTGGGTGAATTCCGAGGAATTTCAGAAGGGGCACGCCAGATCCGGAACGCTGCCGAAGAAAGCGTTCTCTGACGCCAGTCACCTGGAGATTCACGAGGTCTTTCTGGATACCGAACGGAAAGCCGCGGAAACGGTTTCATGAGATATACGTGCGCGAATTGAACGAAGGTCAATAAACGAACCGTCACCCAGCGCACGAAGGTGGATGATTCCTGCAAGACAGACAAGGGGCTACGAGCCATTACTCGTAACCCCTTGTTTATTATGGTCGGGGAGGCGGGATTCGAACCCGCGACCCCCTGCTCCGTCTTTGCTATCCCAAATAGGAATCGCCCCCGGTTCCAACCGGGGGCGATTCTCACCACCTAGGCACATTCGCGCTTTCAGTGGTTCGATCAAATTTAGCGTTAATTGACGATCATGTCAAGGCAAAAGGGTTGCAATTGTGACGTTTGTCTCAACCCGATAGAACAAGGGACTGCGCCAATTTGAAATAACCCCTCAGTTTTCTATGGTCGGGGAGGCGGGATTCGAACCCGCGACCCCCTGCTCCCAAAGCAGGTGCTCTGCCGGACTGAGCCACTCCCCGTCCAATCGTGCCAGGTCAAAATATCTGTTCGGAATATCCACAAAACCACTGTTTCGAGCAAGAAAAAAGGTGGAATAGATGGACAGGTTTTTGCCATCGACGACAAACCTGGAGGCACCCCCGACGGACAAAGACAGGTCAACCGCAATCCTCATCCAATCTGTAACGCAAGGTCCGCAGCGCCCCCGTTTCCAGGCTCCTTGAATTTCACTTGCCGCTTCCGGCACGTCAAGGTAATTTGACGTGCGATTAACCTCCGATTCGCATCTCATACCCTGCCCAGCGGTCTTTTCCCCAATGCCCGACAAACCGGTACTCATCATCGACGGCCATCTGGACATGGCCTTCAACGCGCTCTTCTACCGGCGCGACCTCACGCAACCGGTGCACGTGCTGCGCGAACGGGAGGACGTTGTCCGCGCGGGCCTTTCGACACACAAGGATTCCCTCGAAAGACGCGCAGGACTCCAGGACAAACGCTACACCGTCACCGTTACGCTGCCTGAGATGCGCAAGGGTCACGTGGGCATCATGCTCTCGACGATCATGGCCCGCGTCCAGGCCCCGTCCATCGACTCCCACAACTCCGTCCGCGCCCAATCGGTCGCCTACGCCAGGGGCCAGAGCCACCTCCACTACTACAACGCCCTCGCACGCCGGGGCGAAATCACGTTCATCAGGAACGCCGGCGACCTGGACGTATGTGTCTCATCCTGGGAAAATCCGACGGACACCACGCCGATCGGCCTGATCCTCACCGCGGAGAGCGCCGACCCCATCCTGGGTCCGGACCAGGTCGCAGAATGGTGGGACGCCGGCCTGCGCTCGGTCTCTCTCACCCACTTCGGCGCCAATACGTACGGCCACGGAACAGGCACCGTCGGCGGACTCTACCCCCCCGCCTACCCTCTGATGGACGCCTTCAAGGACGCGGGTATGGTGATCGACCTCACCCATGCGTCGGACCTCAGCTTCTGGCAGATCCTGGACTACTGGGAAGGCCCGGTCCACGCCAGCCACTGCAACTGCCGCGCACTGGTTCCCGGACAGCGTCACCTCAGCGACGATATGATCCGCGCCATCGTGGAACGCGGCGGCGTCATCGGCATGGTCTTTGCCGAACAGATGCTCAGCCCCGCCTGGAACTGGGACGATCCGTCGACGCACTACGCCACTGCAACCCGGCCGATGAATGCCGTTGTCGAACACGTCGACCACGTCTGCCAGTTGACGGGCAACAGCAACCACGTGGCGATCGGCACGGACCTGGACGGAGGATTCGGGCTGGAACTCTCACCCACGGACTACAACACGATCGTCGATCTCCAGCGTTTTCCCGACATCCTGGAAACCCATGGGTACAACGCAGAAGCCATCGACAACATCTGTCACGGGAACCTTATCAGGTTCTTCAAGGAAGCGTGGACCTGATGCCGGTTCTCTCACCGGGCGCCCGCCTATTCCGGGCGGCGGGCTGATTACATCAAAAAGGGTTGAAATGTCGAACCGTCCGTACCTCATCGCGGACAGCCACCTGGACCTCGGGTTCAGCGCCATTCAGGTCAATCGGGACCTCACGCAGCCGGCCGCGACCGTTCGCGTCCACGACGCCGAGCCCGTGATGCGCAGCTTCGGAAGCTGCACCGTCACCTTCCCGGAACTTCGCCGGGGCAACGTGGGCATCGTCTTCGGCACCATGATGTCCCGTACCGACCCCAACGACCGCTGGACACGCACGGGCATGTACTGCCAGGACCAGTGCCACGGCGTGGGCCGGGGCCACCTGGCCTATTACCAGGCGATGGAGCGCGAAGGCGTGATTCGCTTCATCCGCAATTCGCGGGACCTGGACGAAACGGTCGCCGCGTGGGAGAACCCGGCCCCCGATACGCCCATCGGGCTGGTGGTGGCCATGGAAAGCGCCGACCCCATCCTGGACCCGTCGCAGGTTCCGGAATGGTACGATCTCGGGCTCCGAATCGTGAGTATCTCCCACTACGGCGTCAGTTCCTACTGTCACGGAACGGGCACCGAGGGCGGCCTGCTGGAACGCGGCAAACCCCTGCTCGCCGCCCTGAAGGAAGCGGGGATCATCGTCGACCTGACCCACACGACGGACCAGGCCTTCTGGGAAATCCTGGACGTCTACGACGGTCCCGTGGCCGCATCCCATCACAACTGCCGCGCGCTCACCCCCGGACAGCGCCAGCTCACCGACGACATGATCGGCGCCATCATCCAACGTGGCGGCGTGATTGGCGCCGCATTCGATGCCTGGATGCTGGATCCGGAATGGAACCGTGACATCCCCTGCTGGGCGCAGAACACGAGAGCCACCCTCGAGACCGTCGCCAATCACATCGACCACGTGTGCCAACTCGCCGGCAACGCACGGCACGCCGGCATCGGAACCGACCTGGACGGCGGATTCGGGCAGGAACAGTCCCCGCGCGACCTCAACAC
Organism: Candidatus Latescibacterota bacterium; assembly: GCA_965203805.1. Lineage (GTDB taxonomy): Bacteria > Latescibacterota > UBA2968 > UBA2968 > JAAXHE01. Next base: position 2,253,085 of record OZ241917.1, read on the forward strand.
CATCGCCGACCTTCAGAACCTGGTCGGCATCCTCCAGCGCCGTGGCTACAGGGAACCCGACGTTCGCAACATCCTCTCCGGCAACTGGGTCCGATTTCTGAAGGAAGTGTGGGAGTAGGTTACAAAGCATGTCGGCAACCTGCGAAACATCAACATCCCCGGATAGCCAATCCCCGGACCGCGCGGCTCGGAAGGCGGGGGTCCTGCTTCTGCTTACCGTGTTGTTTACGATCTCCATGATATACACAAGGGTAACCGCCGACGCCGACCGGACAACGCTGCTCGAGTCTCTGGCGGCAATCGCGCAACGCCCGGTGATGTACAACCTTTCGGGATTCACCCGACTGTTGTCAGGCGTGACGTTCCTGGCGGCGGGCCTGCTCCTGCTGCAAACCTGGATTATCAGGGGAGGTTGGGCGACCCGGGCGGTGCCCTGCCTTTTCGTGCTGTCGGGTGCGTTAACCGCCGCTTCCGGCGCGTGCACAATCCTTTTGGCGGTTCATCCGGCAATCGGAACCGTTTCATCCGCAGGTTCTTCTGCAGGAACCTACCTCACGGTGCTGGAGTGGACGTCGGGCCTGCGGTGGCTGACCGGCGCTGCGGGTTTCTCCGCAGCGGGAGTCGCACTGGCAGCAGCTTCCAGATATCAATGGCGGGTGGGCGGCACGCTACGCAAGATTGCGCCGGTTTCGGCGGTGCTGGGGGTGGGGATGCAAATCATCTGGATCGATGCCGGGACGAACATTCACCCCATAGTGGGGACATTCTTTTTGATCTGGCTCATCGTTGTCGGATCCATGTTGATCAGCGGGCGGGTCGAACGCCAATACAGGACGACCTATCTTCACGAGAGTAGACCCGCACGGCGGTGACGCCGCCTCCGTCCAGGTAATCAACAGGATCGCGCTTCGAACGCCGAGGTCAGGCGCCACCGTAACACCATTGAAATTCCCCGTTCTCAACCCGCTACGGTATGCCCTCCAGACCTAATCTGCTTCTCATTACAACCGACCAGCAGCGCGGCGACTGCCTTGGATGCGACGGCCATCCGGTACTGGAAACCCCTTATCTGGATGAGCTGGCGGAGGGCGGGGCGCGCTTCAACCACGCCTACACCTCCGTCCCTTCCTGCACGCCCGCGCGCGCGGGTATCCTCACGGGGATGGACCAGTGGAACCACGGCCGGCTTACGATGACGGGCGCCGACCCGCTCGAGTATCCGGCCACGCTGCCTGCCGAACTCGCTCACGCGGGTTACCATACCCAGGCCGTGGGCAAAATGCACTTCCACCCCCAGCGCAGACTCTACGGCTTTCACCACATGGTCCTGGACGAGAGCGGGCGGCGAATGGGCAACTTCGTCAGCGACTACCACATTTTCTTCGAAAAACACAAAGAGGGCGAATACGGTTACCGGGACCACAGCGTGGACTGGAATTCATGGATGGCCCGCCCGTCCCATTTGCCGGAACACCTGCACCCCACCCATTGGACGGCATCCGAGGGTATCCGGTTCCTCGAAAACCGGGACCCGACCAAACCCTTTTTTCTCTGGTTGTCGTTCGCCCGCCCCCATTCCCCGTACGACGCACCGCAGACGTACTACGACATGTACATTGACAATCCCGATGTGCCCAAAGCGGCCGTGGGAGCGTGGTCGGCCCGGTACGACCGGCAAATCGCCGACGTAAACGCCCCGCGCACCCGCCGCACCGATGCCGAAACCCATCGCGCACGCGCGGCGTATTACGGCAACATTACCTTCATCGACCATCAAATCGGCCGCGTCCTGCACGAACTGCGGAGACGCGACCCAGCGGCAGCGGCAAACACCCTGATCCTGTTCACGTCGGACCACGGCGACATGATGGGCGATCATCACCACTGGCGAAAAACCTACGCGTATGAAGGCTCCGCCCGAGTCCCCTTCATCCTCAAATACCCGGACACCTGGGAAATGCCCCGCAACAGAACGCTGGCTCAACCAGTAGAACTAAGAGACATCATGCCCACGTTCCTCGATGCCGCAGACGTCGCCGTCCCCGAATCCGTAGACGGCGGCAGCCTGTTGAATCTCTCTCGAGGCGACAAAGAAGGCTGGCGGGCGTTCGTTCAGGGCGAGCACACCACCTGTTACGACAGAGAACACGGTATGCAGTACGTTACCGACGGCCGGGAAAAGTACATCTGGTTCCACCACACCGGGGCCGAGCAATTCTTCGACCTCGAGGCCGACCCACTGGAGTGCAACGACCTCGCGGCCGTTGCCGATCGACAATCACGCATCGACGTCTGGCGCGGACGCCTGGCCGAAGTCAACGAAACGCGCGGCGACCCGCGGGGCCGGAACGGCGAACTCGTGCCCCAGCCCGGCGGCGCGCTGTCGCTCTCGCCCAACTACGAGAAATGGAAACAGCGCGCGAAAGCGCTGGAACGCGGGTAGCACCGGTTCTATGCCGAGGAGGTATGGCCGGTGATGCTCGAGGAGGTTGCGAGGGACGCCGGATAGGAAAAAAACGGCGGGGTCGCGCCGTGCGCCAACATTGTAAGAGGAGATCATGCCTGTGAAATACTGGCTGATGAAGTGCGAACTCAACGAATGCAGCTTCGAAGACCTGAAGCACAACCGGCCCGACAGCACCGGAAAGTGGCGGGGCGTGCGCAACTATCAGGCCCGGAATTTCATCCGCGACGACATGCGGACGGGCGACGTCGTCCTATTCTACCAGTCCAACTGCGACGAACCCGGTATCGCCGGCCTTGCTGAGATCGTTCGGGCGGCCTATCCCGACCCCTCGGCCTTCGACCCGGAAAGCAACTATTACGACGACAAGTCCACGCCTGACGATCCCCGATGGTTCTCGGTGGACGTAAAATGGAAAAAGGCCTTCGAGACGTACGTGCATCTCAAAGACCTGAAGGCGAATCCCAAACTGAAAGAAATGCTTGTTGTCCGGAGGGGCCAGCGTCTGTCCATCCAGCCCGTCAAAAAGAGGGAATTTGAAATCGTCTGTGAAATGGGTGGGATCTGATCCTCCGCACCCCCTGTTGTTTTATCCGCCTGCCCGTCCGCACAACCCGTTTATACGACACAATCCTATCACGGCGCTTGTGGAACTTCCACCGGCAGATCCAGCCGGTCGCCCCATTCCTTCCACGACCCGATATAGTTGCGCACATTCTCATATCCCAGCAGGCGCAACGCCAGGTACGAATGGGAGGAACGGTACCCGCCCTGTCAGTAACACGCCACCGTCTGCTCCGGCATCACACCCGCCCGCTCGTACATTGTGCGCAACTGAGCCGCCGGCTTGAACGCGCCGGACTCGTCCAGGTTGTTCAGATACTCGATATGCACGGCATCGGGCACGGCGCCGGCCCGGGCAGAGCGTGCCACCCGTCCAAAATACTCGTCGTCGCTGCGCGTATCCAGCGGCACGAAATCCGTACTTTCGAGGGAATCCCGAATCTCCTCGTAGCCGATATGGCGCCCCGCCACCGGCGCAACTTCGAATGTGGCCGCGTCCGGGACCGGGGCCTCCCGTGTCGTCGCGTATCCCGCCGCCGTCCAGGCCCCCAGCCCGCCATCCAGCACATGTACGTCCGCGTGACCCAGATATTCGCAGATCCAGAAGCCGCGCGCCGCCCGCATCCCCGAGTCGTTCTCGTAAAACACCACCGTGGCATCGGAGTCGATCCCCCGGCTTCCCATCAGATACGCCAGGGTCCACATGAAAGCCTCGAAAACCTCCTGTTCAGTGTTGTTCAGACTGATTCCGTAGAGGTCCAGGTGCAGCGCCCCCGGAATATGTCCCGCTACGTATTCGTGGGTGGCCCGGACGTCCACAATGCACGTCGATCCGTCGTGGAGGCGGCCCCGCAACTGCCGCGGCGTCATCAACAGTTCGGGATTCGCATATCCTTTTTCATCCATCACCGTCCCTCCTGCTCGAAATAGGCGTCGATTTCAATGCATCTCCCGCCCTGCCGCGCCGAATCCCATCCGGCCAGGATCGGCGCGAGGGAAAACAGGCCGTCGTGATAATCGTTCAGGATGCCCTCGCGGCGCCCCGAACGCACGGCCTCCACGAAGATCCGGTCCTGCTCGTACCATGGGTCGAAGTCCTCGTCCCGATAGACCGTCTCTCCGTTCAAGTCGATTCGATCGTAATTGAATATCTCCATCCGCCCGCCCTCGAAAAAAAACGTGAACCAGGGCTGCGGCGTTCCCGACGGGTCCGCCCGCACAAACGTCATCGTCATCGTCGCGCCGTTATCCATCAGGAAGTGGAATGACGACGAAAGCGGTTCGCTGAAGACGTCGGACTTTTCACAATAGAACGCCTGGACGCTCTCAACCTCCAATCCGGTCATGAACCGGGTGTAATCCACGGCGTGCACGCCCCAATCCAGGGCCGGACCGCCCGACTTGCCCATCTGGTACCACCACGACGTCCGGTCGTTCCGCGACTTCAACCGGGGCAGCCCCCCCACGGACCGAAACACCGCGTGTACGATCCGCTTCTCCGACAGAATGCGACGCGCCTCCTGGAACAGCGGCCGATACCGTTCCCGAAAACAGACCGTGCTCAACACGCCCGCTTCTCGAATCGCCCGGTCGATTTCCAGAGCCACGTCCATCCGAATCGCTTGGGGCTTTTCGCTGAACAGATGAATCCCCCGGCGCACGGCTATGACTTCGACGTCCGTGCGCGCAAAAGCCGGCACGACCGAAAAGAGAACGTCGAACCGCTCGTTCTCCACCATCTCGCGCCCATCGGCATAGACCGCCGGAATGCCAAAGCGCTCTGCCGTGCGACTCAGGGCGTCCGCGTCCACGTCGCATGCCGCCACGACGTCCACGCCCAGCTTTTTCAGGTTCGGAATATGGGTCTGGTTCGCCCATGACCCTGTGCCGTAAACCGCCGCTCGGACGGGCCTTCCGGCTATGCTCGCCGATTCCGCCGGGAGGTCGTTTTCGTTCGGTCGCCCTGACACACCCCTACCCCCTGGCAAGGGACTCCGCCGTCTGCACGATGGTTTGCTCCTCACCCTGGAATCTGGCCGGTTCACCGTAATAGGGGTACGCGTTGGGTTCGTACCCGCCCTCCTCGTATTGCCGGTCGGTACAGAGGTATCCGATCTCGTCGTTCGCATATCCCACCGGCCACACGTCGTCGGCGTCCACCAGCCCCCTCAGTCGTTTTTCGATCGCGTGACCGATTTCCTGTACCGGCTCGCCCGGTATGGTGACCCACGTCAGCGGGCCCACCGCCATCAACTGCATCTCCGTCGAGCGGCTGTCGGGAATTCCGCCGTTTTCGATCATCTTCAAGACCCCGTTCGCCCACGGCCCGGTCAGCAGGCGGCCTCTTGCGCTTTCGTCGTCCGCCATCTCCCGCAGTTTTTCGATCGGATCGTGTTCGCCGAATGCGATCTTCACGTCGGAACGCCGCGCGTTCAACTGCGAGGACCGCCGGGTCTTCAGACTCCCGGCCACGCGCACCACCTCACGGCCCAACTCCTCTCCGCACGCATCCAGTTCAGCCTTGCTGGCCGACTTGAAGCGCGCGGTGTCCGGGTCCACCACGGCCGGGCGAATATTGCCGAAGCATCCTGCCAGGTATAAGGCCTTGCATCCGATTGACTCCTCGATCACCGTGCGTGCGATTCCCGCATAGTCCGGCGAAATATAGCCCTCGGACCCGCTCTTCGTTGTGGTGTGGCAGGAATAGTGAAACAGCACCGCCAGCGGCGCCCCATCCTCCGCCTCCACAAGAAGCACGCGGACGCGACGGTCCACGATGCCGCCGAAGTTCAGCATCATGCCGGACGTGCCCGGCAGCGGCCTGCGGCAGATATTGAAGTGTGCCGAACCGCAGCCCACCCCGAACCGGACCGGTCTCAAATCCGCCGCCGCCCGCGCGATGCTGTCCGCGGTTGCGATCTCGATCCTTTCCAGCCACCCGTCGGGCGGCTCCATGCCCAGCGAAGGCAGCGTGGCGGGCGCCGAGTGCGTGTGGCTGCACGCCACCATCACGTGATCGCCCGGGATACCGCATGCCTCCCGAACCCGCGCCCGAATCCGGTCGGTGGTCTCCTTTGCCACGCCGATGACGTCGAGGGTCGCGACCGCCGTCCTCGTCTCCCCTTCTTCGAACACGATCGCACGGACTTCCAGAGGGTACAGCACCGAATGCGAGGGATTCGAGCTCCAGTGGCCCTGAAGTACGGGACCCGGCTCGGGCGTGATGTCCGCCACCGCAACACCGCTTTTCATGGTTTTCTCCTCCTTTGACGTGTCGGGAAGACGAGGTTCAAGATCGACAACCCTATGGTTGCCGGGAAATTTTACGAAACCGCGACCGCAATGGCGTCAAGTGAATCTCTGGCGATTCAGGCGTGTGCATAGGCGGCACAAGCCCGAATATCATCCGGTTCCAGTTCGGGGTAATCCTCCAGGATGGCATCGGTCGACACGCCCTTTGCCAGCAGGCCAAGGACAATCTCGACCGATATTCTCATATCGCGAATAATAGGTTTTCCGCCAAAAACACCAGGACGAGCAGTAATTCGACTAAGCAGATCAGTATTGCTGGTCATGTCAACTCCGATGTTTGGACGGAAAAACGGCCTGCGGCTATCGTTTCGGAATATAACACACACATAGCTGAAAAAAAAGTCCGAGGGGCCGTGATTCTTCCTGTCCGGGCCTCGCTCGAACCCACAAAAAGCCGGCCTGTCCAACTCCTGACAGGCCCGCGCCACATCTGTTTCAGGGGAGGGTCAGCTGGTGTGTTTCCGCACGGTGCGTTTCTCCATCCACCCGTAAATCACCGGCAGCAGGATCAGGGTCAACGGGGTCGAAGCAATTGTCAAATATAGCGACGTCGGGACGAGAGGACTCGCCCCGACATCGGTAACTGCCTCCGCCGCGGCTGCTTGCCGTCTACCGGCTGCGCCTCGCGCGCGGACCGCATGTTATGTCAACCGGTCAACAGCGCCTTTAGTACGCGAAACCGAGACCGACGCCGCCCCAGACCTGGGTTAGCTCGCCTCCGTCTTCAACGATGTCTTCGATCCTGCGAATGATGCCGATGGTCGCAGAGGCTGAGAAAAGGCTTCGACTTGCACTCAGTGAAACCGAACTGCCGACGTGATTGAATTCGAATTTTCCGGTGGTGTCGCTGTATCCGATGTCGCCGGACACCCCAACCGAAATGTCACCCTCGGAAGTCAGTTGGACTTCATGGCCGATACTGCCGTTGAGATACCAGTAATCGAACTGGCCCACGTCGCGGTAGAGCAATAGAGACGGTGACAGGATATTGTCCAGGTTCAGGCCGGCGAAAAACTCCGTGGTGATTCTGTCGCCTTTGTCCAGGCTCGGAAAGGTGTATTGAATCATCCCCACGGTAAGCCCGACGTCCTGGTACTGTTCTCCCAGGCTGCGGTCGTAAGTCAGCGTGAAGTCGAGTTCATCGCCCGCGTCCTGAATGCTCCGTTGTTTCAGAGCGGCGGAACCCCAGACGTTGAACGCAAATCCGGATTCGCCGAAACCAATCGTGAGCGAAGGCTGCGCGGTGGGCTTGTTCGTGAAGCCGACGCCGCGGAAGATATAATGCGAGACAAGATCCACGCCCCCCTCGACGGAGACGTTCCCGATCTGTGCGAATGCGGGACTGGCAAGCAGGCTGAGGGTGAGAACGACGAGTAGCGTACGAGTTGGCATGTTCTTGATTCCTCCATTCTGTTTCGGTGATGTCCCCAATGGATCACACCGGGACGGTATGTTGACGGTACTCTATCGGCGGTTTGAGAGGAGATCCAGGGGGAAGTCAACGTGTCTGGCCTGCAGTCCACGCGACGTGAATCGTACGGCCTGGTATGGAATTTATCAAGAACGGATGTTTTGCACATCAAACCGTTTAATCTTAGGGTCGCGAGGGTTCAATGTCAAGATGAATTTTCGTTTGGTGGCACGGCTGTGACCTATTCGGACCGGCCGCCGATTCGTGAATGTCGGGACCGGATATCCAGCAGGACGTTTCCCCGGCTGTCTTTAAGGACAAGCGTTGTCTCGTACTTGTCATCCCCCGAAAATCGATTGACGATCTCTCCTTCTATGCCCAGACCGAAATCCACGTATTTCCACGTCATTGTCTCGGTCTTTTCGTCCCACGCGCCAATCCAGAAACTGCTATTGCCTTCGGAATCGAACGCCCACTTGTGATACTGGCCGCTCTCTGCGTCGAAACGTTGGATTTCACGTGTTTGGGTATTCCCGGTATGGCCGGATATCTGCTGGTATTGATTGCCCAGAATCCACTCTCCGGTCGACGCGCCGGGCAATTCACTGCCAACAAGCGTCCAGGCAGCGGGCTTCACATTGGTGTGATGTTTCCAGGTTCCCTGCCATCTGTTCAGGACGTTTGCATCCATCGATTCTTCAGCCGCTCCGGAACCGACAGCCACAATCACCAGGAAACCAACGGCGGCCGCCGCCCGGTATACCGTATTCATATACCATTCCTTTCAGAAGATGATCATCAGCGCCATTTCCGAACCCGGACCCATGAAGCCATCGAAGCAAGGAGCTGTTCCATGGGTATCGATACAGAACCCGCGCTTCCGCCCGCTTTGACACAAGGCCTACCTGACGAACAGCATGTCCCGGTACGTGGGCAACGGCCACAAATCGTCCGGAATGACTTTCTCCAGGCGGTCAGCCACGTCCCGCACCGCGTCCATCGCCGGGATCACATTGTCGCGCATGTGGACCACCTTGGACGACATCTCGTCTCCGCCGAGTTCTCCGTTTTGCTCGTCGAGTTCGTCCAGCGCATCGCTCAATTCATCGATAAGGCCGGAAACCCCCTTGATGCTGCTTTCAAGACCCGTTGTGGAGCCGCCCGCCTCTTTCGTTCCGTTTCGCGCCGACGCGAGCTGCGTCAGGTAGGTGACCGCAGCAGGCAGGATCATGCAGCGGGCTATATGCGCCGCCGTTTCGCCTTCGATGTTGATCTTGATGAAGTACTGCTCGGTGAGCACTTCCAGCCTGGCCCCCAGTTCGCGCGGCGTCAAGACGCCGTACTTGTCGAAGAGTTCCTCGTTCTTGGGCGATGCGAGCGCATCGAGCGCATCGACTGCCGATCCCGCATTGTACAGCCCTCGTCGCGCGGCTTCCTCGACCCACTCGGTTGCGTAATTGTCGCCATTGAAAATGATCCGTTTGAAAGACGGGATCTCGTTGGCCAACAGCGTCCAGAGCGCATCCTCGATCGAGGTGCCGGCGTCGACGATCGGCTCCAGCAGCTCCGTCCAATGGTCGATCGCCTCCGCGACGATCGTGTTGAGGACCGTTGCCGGCAGCGATATATTCGCGGACGAGCCGACCGCGCGAAACTCGAACTTGTTCCCGGTGAAAGCAAACGGAGACGTGCGGTTGCGGTCGCCGGAATGGCGCGCAAGGTCAGGGAGAACATTGACTCCCAGGCCGAGGAGGCCATCGTGTTCCCGCTTCTCCGCCTTTCCGGATTCCTCAAGCTGGTTGAAGATGTCTTCGAGCTGGCTCCCCAGGAACACCGAAATGATCGACGGGGGGGCTTCGTTGGCGCCCAAACGGTGATCGTTCCCCGCGCTTGAGACGCTGGCCAGGAGCAGGTCCTGGTGCTGCTCGACCGCGCTCATCACCGCTGTACAGAAGAACAGAAACACCAGGTTGTCGTGCGGCGTGTCGCCCGGATCCATCAGGTTACGGTCCGATGTGCCAAAGGACCAGTTCAGGTGCTTGCCGCTGCCGTTGATCCCTGAGAAGGGCTTCTCATGCAAAAGGCAGATGAATCCATAGTTGCGTGCGCTTCGCTCCAGGACCCTCATCATCAGCTGCTGATGGTCCGACGCCACGTTCGCGTTCTCGTAGACCGGCGCCATCTCGTATTGCCCCGGCGCCACCTCGTTGTGGCGCGTCTTCATCGGCACGCCCAGCCGGTACAGGTCCATCTCGATGGACTGGATGCACGCAAGCACCCGCTCGTGGATCTGTCCGAAATAGTGGTCGTCGAGTTCCTGCCCCCTCGGAGGCTTTGCCCCGAAAAGTGTCCGGCCCGCGGTCATAAGGTCGGGTCTACGGTAGTAGAACTCACGGTCGACGAGGAAGAACTCCTGCTCGGGACCGAGGCTGGCCGTTACCATCCCGGCGTCGATACCGAAGAGCTTGAGCGCTCGTCGTGCGACCCGGTCGAGGGCGTCCATCGACCGGAGCAGGGGGATCTTGGCATCCAGACTCTCGCCTGTCCAGCTGGAAAAGGCAGTGGGAATGCACAGGTAAGTGGCAGACTCGCCGCCCATGATGAACGCCGGCGAGGTTGGATCCCAGGCCGTGTAACCGCGCGCTTCGAAGGTGGCCCGTAAGCCACCCGAGGGGAACGACGACGCATCCGGCTCGCCCTGGACGAGTTCCTCGCCGCCGAATTCGGTGATGGCGCGTGCATCGGCGCCCACCTTCAGGAAAGAGTCGTGCTTCTCGGCGGTGTGCCCCGTGAGCGGCTGGAACCAGTGCGTGTAGTGGGTTGCGCCCAACGAGAGCGCCCAGTCTTTCATCGCCGCCGCCACCGTGTCCGCGATATCGGAATCGAGTTGCTTTCCGTGGTGAATCGTCCGGACGAGCTGCTTGAAGACGTTTTCCGGAAGCCTGGACTGCATTTCGCGCAGTCCGAAAGTTTCTTTGCCGAAGATGTCAGGCAGGAGGTCCCGGTCGCCCGATCGGGACTCCGGCTTGCGGTCCCAGGTCTTGGCGGCGCTGACGGAGTCGAAACGTCTCTGAATCCTCATTGTGAAGGCCATCCTTATGAAATGGTGTGGGTGCGCGCATGTGGTTCTCAGCCACGTCAGCGCGGCAGGTGTTTAACGCTCTGGAAGCTGAAATAGCGGCGTCCGGTTGAGCGGCGGTAGTCCTTCTGAGGACTCCGATTGTTGGACCCGAATGGCGGTAAGACGGTCTGAGAGACCGAGCTGACCGGAGTCTGATTCATGAATAAGGCGGAATTGTCGGTTTCGCAAATACTAAGGAGCGGCGTCTGTATGGAAGTAGAGCGCATTGATCGGGTGTATTCAAACGTGTAGTCGCCGCGTCTGAAGCGCGATTCGGGATCGTGTTCTGCATCGAATATCATCGGGCCAACAGGTGTCCTCCCTGCGCGTCCGGGCACTCACGTCCCGTGATCAGCTATTCGAACCAATATGAAAAGAACTCCGCCTGTCTGACGTAGAACTTGAGCCGGACTTCTCTGCCCTTCAGCGCATTCAGATCCGCCCGCTCCAGCCACGTCAGTCGGTGGGCCGTCGCGTCGGCGTCGAGCCTGGCGCACCGGACCATGGCATATTCAGGCGCGTGATACCCGTCCTGTTCGATCACGGACGCCGAAAGTTCCCCGCCCGCGGCATCCGCGTTGACATAAAGGCATCCGCCCGGACAGACGAACGGCGCCGTCACCACCCATCCGGCCTGCTCACCCGCGCACAGACTCACGAATCCGTCTCGCCTCAGCTTGGCCAGGCCCGGAAGCTTGACGTATGACAACCCGTGGCCGTGTACGCTCATCCCGTAATAAAACCAGAGTTCGTCTCCTACGAACACCGGCGAGTTGGAGGGCCAGGCAATCCCGGAGTCCAGCCCGCCGGGCGTCGTATCCAGAAAGGGTACGCGCCCTTCCGACCGGTTCCAGTGAACGCCGTCCCGGCTGGTTACCAGTTCGACGTAGCAGCGTCCCAGCATTGCGGAATGGGCCGGCCAATCCGGCAGCCGGTACGGAAACCGCTTGGGTCGTTCTTCGGAATACCCTTCGTGTACGCACAGCAGTCCCAGGTACATCCCCTCGTAAAAGGAAACGCCGATTGTCTGAAACTCGGTACCTGCGGGGTCGTCGCCGTCCGGAGCAAGCACGGTCTCGAGCTCCGTCCACGCGGTCATGTCCTCGCTTTCGCTTCGTGCAATCAACCGAACCGAGGTACCTTCGGGGTCGATCGGCCCATCCGGACACGCGACCTGGGGGCGGAAATACGCCACGTACCGCCCGATGCCCCCGTCCCAACCGGCCAGGCAGTTCAACCCGTCGGAATGTCCGATCCGGCTCGGCACGCGCACCTTTTCCGGACCGGACCAGGACACGCCGTCCGGCGAAAAGCTGATGCTGGACGGGTAATACAGCATCTTGTACCTGCGGGTTTCGTCCGCCTCGTGTTCGTCGATGACGACGCAAGGCAGGCTCCCCGGAGGCTCGAATAAGACGTTGTTTTCGGTGCTTCCGTTGATTTCGACCCGCCCCAGCGCCGGGAGCCGCCAGTGAATCCCGTTGTGCGACTCCGCGTAGGCCACCACCGGCGTCCCGCCGCCGTACCCGAAGTCCCTGATCCCCGGCGGCTTCGTCTGATAATACATCTGAAACAACCCGGAGGAGTCGCGGACGACCGACGTGGGGGTCAGGTTGTCGTTCGGTTTCTCAACGCCTCCCTCTCGTGGTACCTCGTCCTCCTCATACCTCACGCCCTCCCTCGCGTCGTGGAACCGGTTCCCCACCAGCAACGGATTCCCCACGTATTTGACCGGGGCGTTATAATTGCGGCAAACGCGAAACGTCTCCGCGACCCCCTCGTCATCCAGAAACAACTGGCGATTGGCGCCGACATGCATCGAATATCGCATCGCGAATCCGTGGGAATTTAAACCACACGAGAACGTGTGCAGCCCGTGGGCATTTCGTCTATCCTACCCTGCAACGGGTAATTTGGTTTCGAAGGCGAGGCTTGTCAATGGCTATAACCATCCACGAAAGAAAAAGGTCGGGGAAACCCCGACCTCGGAGGCGGCTGCCGCCTTGCTCTTTGCGACCGGCCGACCATTGCCTTACAATCAACCCGCACCCGACGTTAACTGAACATCACCAGCGGCGAACCGGCGGTGCGCTTTCTCACCCCCCGGCGCTCAGCCCGAAGACCGCGGCGAAGAGGATGAAATCCGCAAAGCTGATCTGTTGATCGCCGTTCAGGTCCAGGTTCGCGTCGTAATTCGGATCGCCCGAGCTTGTGCCGAAACTGCGGGCAAGCAGCACGAAGTCCCCGAACCCGACGATGCCGTCGCGGTCGAAGTCGGCGCGTCTGGGGTCGGTCACCGGAGCATCTACGTAGACCGGTCTTCCTCGCACCGCGATCCCCCGGGGCCCGTCTTCCAGCGTGAGCGTCTTGCGGACGAATCCCGAGGCCGCGTCGAAAAACAGGAGTTCGTTCGAATCCTGGTTGGCCGCGTAAACGGTTTTTCCGTCAGCGGACACGGCGACGTCGCGCGTTTCGCGGCCGCGCGACGCCCACTTTAGAATAACGCGATTCAGTTCGGTATTGATCACCAGAACCCTGGCATTGGTCCGGTCCGTGGCATAGAGGCGCTTCCCGTCCGGTGAAAGGGCAAGCCGGAAGACGCTTGCGGATGGCTGATCGATTTCGCTGACGACCTCGTGGGTTTCGGTATCGATAACGGAAACGCCGGCCCCGTTCCCGCTGCGTCCGAACCGGGATACGTACAGCCGTTCTCCCGAATGAGAAAGCAGCAGCGACCGCGGCGATTCCGCGACGTCGATCCGCTCGACGACCCGACCGGCTTCGATATCCACCACCATCACCTGGTTCCCGTCGATATCCGCCGCATACAGCCACTCTTCGTCCGGCCCTACGGCGATGCCGAACGGTCCTCGTGTATTTTCCCCTTCGCCGGCGACAGGCGTGGAAATGCGTCGACTCTCTCTAAGGCTGCCCGCGTCCACCACCGACACGGTCTGATCCGCGGCATTGCTCACGTACACACGCGACCCGTTTCGAGGCATCGCCAGGTCCAGTGGTTCGCGGCCCACCCGTGTCACCAGAACTTCGTGCGTGGAGGTGTCGATCGCCATCAGCTTGTTCTGCGCGCCGTCAGTGTCGGCGCCGTTGTTGGCAACGTACACAAACCGCTCGTCGGGTGTCAGCAGAACGCTCAAAGGGTCGCCGCCCAGCGGTATCCGGGCCACCTCGCGATCCAGGCCCGTGTCAAACACGGCCAACTGCCGGGAGCGGCGCAGCGCCACGTATACGACCGGCTCTCCGGAAAGCGCGAGCACTTCAAACCGGAGTTCCGGCAGTTCCTCAGCCGGATAGACCGTCTCGTTGCCCTCGCTGTCCTGCGCCCGAAACCGATAAGAAAACACCGTACCGCGTTGGCTGCCTGGAAACTCTGCGGAATAAAGCCGTCCATGTTCGGGCTGTAACGCCAGCGTCCGGACGGGTCCGCCGTCGGTCCGGTAGTCCACCTCCGCCAAGGAAATCGGATCCTCATCCAGAATGCGGACGTGCAGCCGGTACGGGCCGGCCGGGCTCGGCGTATTGTTCGGAAGAACGGTCGGTTGAACGTCCGGAAAACCCGGAAGGGCGGTTCCCAGGGTAAAGTCGACCTCCGCCACGCTCCTGCCGGGGGCTATCCGAACCGCGTCGGCGACGTCCCGAATCGCACGGTTGTCGTAATACTCCTCCGGGAAGCCGGATTCGAACTCCCTGTAGATACCGCTGAAATTCCGCGTGGTGACCGATCCGCCCACCGGCTCGATACCCACGTGATACTCACCCGGCGGCAGGCCCTTGATTTCATACTCCCCGTCCCCACCGATCCCCCGGTTTTCACCTGCAGTACCCGAAAGGACGCCCGCGGCGAACTCACCCGTATCGGCGCGGTAGGCCACCACGTGCACGCCGAATGCGCCCGCGCCGTCCCGGCGTGCCACCCGGCCCGAAATCGAGCCCGTGGAAATTCTCGCCTCGGTGGATGGATAGAGCGCCGCAATCCCGGCACGGTCGTCCGTCGTCAGGGTACGTTCCTCTCCGAAGTAGAAGGGATACATCGACGGACGAACGGATCGGTCTCCGGCCAGCGGCGAATGGGCAAGACCCAGCAGGTGGCCGATCTCGTGGACCAGCACATCCTGCATATCCACCAGACCGCTCTCCTGGTCGGGATTCCCCACGGAATAGGAATAGTCGCGCCCATTGAAGACGATATCCACGTCCGTAATATGTCCCTGGACGTCCCAATTCATCCGTGCGAACGCGATCACTCCGCCGCCGCCGCGGTCCGGGAAATTCCGGGCGCTCCGGTCGAAGGTAATGACGTTCTTGCCATCAGTTGACGACACCTCCAGATCGGCGACGCCGCGGTTCCTGAACGCGGCGACTGAAATGGGAACCTCCTCCCAGGCGACGAAACTGTCCCGCACCAGGCGTTTCACATGGTCATCGAAAAAAGGAAACTGGTCGATCTCAAGCCAGAATTCGATCGCCCGTGCTTTACCGGCCGGCCAGCGCACCGTGACGATCTGGCGCTGGTTGTTCCGGTGCATCTGGAACACGTAGGAAAATACGGGAGCAGCCAGGAAGCAGCCCGCCACAACGGCCACAATAAGCCAGACAAAAAACGGTCGTGTTCTGGTCCCGAATCCGCGTCTCACGACTCAGTCCTGTTGAATAAGCACGGGATCGGGCGATTCCTGATCCACGTACCACACCTCATGCCGGCCGTTACCGTTCAGGTCCGCCCGCGCTTCCGCAACGAACGTGGATCCCTCCACCGTTACCCGGTAACGGAATCTGCCCGGCACTTCGTTCAATTTAAGGATCTGTCCGTTTTTTTCACTGTCAATCGGCAGATAAGTTCCGAATTCCTTCAAGTGAGCGCTTTCCAGACGATAGATCAATTCGAGGTGCATCCGTGCCCGCGTGCGTTCGCTGTCTTCCGGAGACTGGGCGGTGAGACGGTAGATCATCAGGCCGCAGAACAGAAACAGCAGCACGACCGGTACTAGATGCTTCCTTATGAATAGACCACGTTCCGTTGTTTCCGACACCGCTAATTCTCCGTGGCGAGTCCCGACTCCGACTGGACTTGAATGTTCAGGAGCGTCTCGGCTGCAGTCTCCCACCGGGGGACGACCTCAATCGTATCCTGAAGCGCGGCAATGGGTTCGGCCGGGACAAAGGGACTGGCCACGCCACGGCTCCACGTACGGTTGCCGTCGACGTCTCCGAAGGCCAGCACCCGGTAACGCCCGGGCAGAAGGGCGTCGAGATAGTAGGAAGAATCGCCGGGCGCTACGACGACCGCCCGCGTCCGTTCAGACCCTGAAAGGGATTGCACCTGTACCACGATCCGCGTATCGGAGGGTGCAACAGCACCACTGACGGCGCCCTGGTCCTCAGGCGACGCAATCGTAAACCGAAACGCAATCTCTCCTTCCGCGGGGTTTCCGGAGACATCCGAAAGCCTTTCGGCCTGACCGCGAAGTACGTAGGTCTTCCCAATGACCCAGGCGTCGGCCGGCCGAAACGCAAACCGGTTGGGCAGCGGCCACGAGACCCGTCCCTCAGGGGCGTCCGTACTGTCGGACCGCACCCAGAACTCCGGGTGCGCAACGGGCGCCATCGCCTCACTGAAATCGATTTGCAACACGACGTCTTGCGATGTATTCCGTGCGCCAATTTCAGGATGGACACGAACCGGATCGGGCGCGCGCCGGTCTGGCTGCCCCTCACCGCGCACCGTCGCCGTTTCGCCGGGAGGGATCGTATTTCCGAAGCGGTCGGCAATCCCGTCCAATTCCACGTGGTATTCCATTCCGGCGGCCTGTGGCGCGGTAACCAGCCAAACCCGGCTGGAATCCCTCGCGTCCGGATAGACACCCTCCACCTCGAGGAGCCCGTCGCCGCCGGAAATCCGGGGCGGCGACAGCAGATTCACGGGTTCATCAAACCGGAGGGCAAGCCGTCGCCGATCGGGCGTCCGCGCCGAAACAAAACGGGGCGGTACGCTGTCGCGCACCGCCATCTTCAGCAGACCCAATTGCACGCGGCGATCCCCCGATCCGAGGGTGACATCGCCAGGGGGTACCGCGAGCGATTCGCCCGAGGTATACGCCTGGTCGCGATCGCCGTCGCGGAATGCGAATACACGGTACCGCCCCGCCCCTAATCGGACAAACCGATAGGTTCCGTCCGCGCCGGGCTGTGTCACATAAGCCGGAGGGTCGGCTACGGGATCGGGGTCGTTGTCTCCGGTCAGATCATACGCCCATACGAAGACCTGCCCACGCTGTCCGCCCACCGGGAGAACGCGTCCATGGATCTCGCCGCCATCCAGCCGTTCACCGGTGGAGAATGCGAAGCTGTAGGACGCTTCCATTCGGTTGTACGACTCGTCTGAACTGGCGGCCCCCACGGACACCACGTAGGTCCGTTCCTCGCGGAGGCCTTCGTTCGGACGGATTTCAAGCTCCTGACCGCGCCATTTGAAATCCGGATCGGCGGAAAAGCGCGGAGAGATGAAAATCGCACGCGTCACCGACCGACGGTCCATGCGTTCGCTGAACCGGATGCGGATGCGGGTCTCCGTTCCCACACCCACGGAATCGGCGGCCGGCATCGTGCGGACAACCCGCGGCGGGATGACGTCCTTTGGCCCTCCGGGAGGCGGCATAGGGCTGGCGCACGCTCCCGCGAATAGCGGGGCGAGACCGATCAGAACGCGCGCCGCCTTTTCCCGGATGGACTTTATCAACGGGCCGCTAATGTTCTGTCCCGGAAATAAGTTGCCTGAATTCGGCCGTGGGAAAGCAACAATTCTCTAAAGGCGTTTAGACGGAAGCCGTGAGACGGGAGATGATATGAGTGCCTGAAGAACGGGTAGACGTAAGAAGTGAGACGGGAGAGATTGTCTGCCCTGTATGGGACATTAAGCTCTCGGATGCGCCTGCCGATAGGCCTTCTTTAGCCGTTCCACGCTAACGTGGGTATAAATCTGCGTGGTAGACAGGCTCGCGTGCCCAAGCATTTCCTTCACCGCATTCAGATCGGCGCCCCTGTCCAGAAGATGGGTGGCGAACGTATGCCGCAGGGTATGCGGCCCCAAACGGCCCCTGCCCGTCGCCATTTCGAGATGCCCCACAACCCGGTCCTGAACCCCGCTGGCGCTCAACGCCCTGCCGGTACGGGTGAGGAAAAAATGCCGCCGGTCAGCCTCTCGCGCATCGGCTGGCAGCAGTTCGGACCGGCGGGCGAGGTACCTGCGCAGGGCTTCCCGGGCCGGCGCGCCCACAGGCACGAGTCGCTCCCTTCCGCCCTTTCCGGTCACACGCACGGTCCCGCTGTCCAGATCCAGACTATCCAACCTGATGTCCGCCAGTTCACGCAGCCGGATGCCGGAACTGTAAAACAATTCCAGAATCGCCCGGTCCCGCAGACCCAACGCGGTATCCGGCGACGGATTCTCCAGCACCCGATGCACCTCCGAAAGATCCAGATGGACCGGCAGGGTCTTCTCCTGCCGGGGCGGACGAACCTGCAGCGCCGGGTTCTTTTCCAGATGGTCCAGGCGGCAGAGCCAGGCAAAAAACGTGCGCAAGGATGCCAGCTTCCGTGCGATTGAACGTCGGCCGAATCCGGCGCCGTTCAGATATCCGAGGAACGCCCGAACGTCCTCACGCGCGACCGGTCTCACGTCCGGCTGTTCAACGCGCCGGCGTACCTGCATGAAAGAAACGAACCTTTCGAGGTCCGTCCGGTAGGCCGTGCAGGTGTGCGGCGACAGTCGACGCTCGTTGGCGAGATGACGGAGAAATTCGGCGATCAACTGCTGCATGTACGATATCTCTCCAGGGTGGACGTCCCGCTGTGCCGGAACCACGTGCGCGATCCTGCCGACGGATCTCGCGGCGGGATGCGAACCGCCGCGGCCGTTCCAGGGGGATCCCCCCGCGGGTTACGCTTTTTCGTCCTCGGGCGCGGAAACGGCACGCCGGCATTTCAGGCACCGGAGCGACGTCCGGCCATTCCGGCCGGTATGCTCAGCCAGAAACGGTCCTTCACATACCGGACAAGGCCGGTTCAACGGGCGGTCCCAACTCGCGAACGTACATTCAGGGTAATTGCCGCAACTGAAGAACGTCCTGCCCCGCCGGCTGCTGCGTTCCTTGAGTTGACCGTCGCAATCTTCCTGAGGGCAGGGCACCCCCGTCGAAATTGATCTCGTATTTCTGCATTCGGGGTACCCCGAGCACGCCAGAAAACGGCCATTTCGTCCGGAACGGATCATCATTTCCGATCCGCATTTCTCGCAAGTCTCGCCGGAAGACGCCGGCTCGGAATCTTCGAGCGGCTGGGTGTTTCGGCACGCCGGAAATCCGGAGCAGGCGAGAAAACGCCCATTGCGTCCCCACTTGATCACGAAGACCTTGCCGCACTTCTCGCAGATTCTGTCGGTCTCCTCCTGAAGCGACGCCTTCAGCTGTTTTCGCTGCCCTTCCGCCCGGTCCAGGTCCCTGGCAAACGGCCCGTAGAAGTCCTCCACCACCTTCACCCAGCCCACTTCGCCGTTCTCGACCCGATCGAGTTCTCCTTCCATCTTCGCCGTGAAATCCACGTTGAAAACGTCCGGAAACGCCTGCACCAGAATTCCGTTTACCGTGCGTCCCAGATCGGTGGGCGCGAACCGACCGCTGTTTTTGCTGGTATAGTCCCTGTCCTGGAGCGTGCTGATGATCTGTGCGTATGTACTGGGGCGTCCGATTTCTCGCGACTCCAACTCCTTGACGAGCGTCGCCTCGGAAAACCGCGGAGGCGGTTTTGTAAAGTGCTGCTCTGGCAAAAGCGAGATCATCTTCAGGTCGTCGCCCTTCTTCAACCCGTCCGGCAACCGCGCTTCCGCTTCACGTTTCTCATCGTCCGTCGCCTCGGTATAGAGCGCCGTGAAGCCATCGAATTCCATGACGGTTCCGGTCGACCGAAGTTCATATTCACCCGCACTGATCTCCACCGTCGTTCGATTGTACACCGCCGACGCCATCTGACACGCGATAAACCGATCCCAGATCAGTCGATACAGTTTCGCCTGATCCGCGGTCAGATAGGCCTCGACGTCTTTCGGTTGATATTCGATCCCAGTGGGTCGTATCGCCTCGTGCGCATCCTGCGCGCCCTGACCCTTTCGGTAGCTCCTGGCACGGGGCGGGAGATAGGCTTTTCCGAATCGCTGCTGAATATAGTCCCTTGCCGCAGATACCGCCTCGCCAGCCAGCCGGGTGGAGTCGGTCCGCATATATGTGATCAGTCCCGTCGTCTCAGGCGCCCCGGTGCCGCCGGCCGGTACGTCAACGCCTTCGTAGAGCTGTTGCGCCACCATCATTGTCTTGCGTGCCGTGAACCGCAGCCTTCGCGACGCCTCCTGCTGAAGCGAACTGGTAATGAACGGCGGAGACGGGTTGCGGCGTTGCTGCCGCCTCTTGACGTCCGCGATCCGATATCCGTGATGACGGTGCGAATCCAATCCGCCAATACGCTCGTCGCGATCTGAGGGTTCCCCCGCCAACCCCCGAAGGTCGGACAGAATCGCGTCCACTTCACTCCGGTTCTTAACTTCCAGCTTCTCGCCCCTCAACCTGAACAAACGCGCCTTGAACGGGACGGTATCCTCGCGTTTCAACTTTACGTCGACGGTCCAGTATTCCACCGGAACGAACACGTCGATGGCCGCCTCCCGCTCGCAAATCAGACGAAGCGCCACCGATTGGACCCGCCCGGCGCTCAGACCGCCGTGAACCGTTTTCCACAACAAAGGGCTGACCTTGTACCCCACCAGGCGATCAAGGACCCTGCGGGCCTGCTGTGCGTCCACCTTCCTCAAATCGATACTCGAGGGGTTGGCCACCGCATCCCCTACCGCCCGTTCCGTAATCTCGTTGAACATCACCCTCTGGGCTTCGCCGACCCGCTTCAGCGCCTCTGCCACGTGCCAGGCAATGGCTTCGCCCTCGCGGTCCGGATCTGTCGCCAGAATCAACCGCGCTGCCTTCCGGGACGCCGCGCGAAGCTCTTTGACGAATTTGTTCCGGTCCCGGATGGTTCGGTACGTCGGCCTGAAACCATTCGCCACGTCGATGCCCAGTTCCTTCTGCGGCAGATCCCTTACGTGACCCATACTGGCCAACACCTTGAATTTCCTACCGAGTATCTTGTTGATCGTTTTCGCCTTTGCAGGCGACTCGACGACCACCAGCGCATCCGGCATACAGTCTCCCAAAAGAACGAGCCACTTCGAAAGACGTCATCGAGTGACTCACCAAGGTTCTGACGCGTTGTCGATCGCCGGAATTCCGGTTCACATGGCTCCGGAAGCGTTGTCTCAGGATCTCCCCGGGTACATCGATCAACATACGCAGCGCGTCCGATTCAAAAATACGCGCGACCCAATCAAAAGTCAAGACTAAACTAATAACTTATTGTAAAACAATTATTAATACTATAAATCCTAAGACGGACGGACCCGCCGACCCTGTCTCTCCGATCGCACGACGATGGCCTCAACGATCATCAGGATGAACGCCAGCCCCAGAGCATGCCGCCACAGTTCCCGTCCCCCACGCGTTTCTCTGACCGCGTCTGCCGGAGAAGCACCCGGTTCCACAACTCGCAGACGGGCTCCGCCGAACACCCGACTCAGCCCTTCCTGTGAGACGGGTGAAGGATCCCCTTCGTCGGGGTCGATACGAACGGCGAACCGGTCCGCCAGCCGGTCCCTGGCGTAGATTTCCCACACACCGGGGACATCCACCTCCCCGACCGGCCAAACCGACTGAACGCCGCGCTGTTCGGGCCAGATCATCCGCGGCTCTCCGATGGGAGGCTTCAGCAGGGCCTCGCGGGCCCGGACGCCGGAACGGTTGCGGTACACCTTGTCGCCGACGGAATAATCGGCCTGACCGCGAGTGCCTGCCGCGAGGTATTGGCTCAGTCGATGG
Organism: Candidatus Latescibacterota bacterium; assembly: GCA_965203805.1. Classification (GTDB taxonomy): domain Bacteria; phylum Latescibacterota; class UBA2968; order UBA2968; genus JAAXHE01. The sequence goes on from OZ241917.1 coordinate 2,274,945, forward strand.
ATGAACGGAACGAAGAATCCCGTAAGGGGCAGGTCTGTCCATCGCCGATCCGTATCCAGTCCGGCGGCAAACAGCATCACTCGACCAGCGCCGACACCGGTTTCGGCCAGGGCGGGGTCGCCGTTGCGGAAGCGCAGGACGGGCTTTGTCGTCTCCCCCGGTCGTATCCGGATGTACGCGTAAAACCGGGGGCTTCGCAGCCCCTCCGCTGCAGCGATGCCCGCGAATATCGAATGATCAGACGGCGGTTCACGCAGCCTGTGATAGGTGGTTTCCCGGCCTGGAGAGCCTTCAATACCCACCAGCGATGCTGGAAACAAGCCCGGAAGCAGCGCGGAATTGTAGAAACGGAAGTCCACCCGATCCCCAAGGAGAAACATCAGACCCATACCGTTCCGAACGCGATATTCAAGGACCTTCGAGATACTGGCGGGCAGCCGCGGGACGTTAAACAGCAGGGCAGCGTCGGTCCGGTTCAGAAGATCAGCGTTCAATTCGTCCGGCCGGACCGTCCGAACCGATACCGTCTGCACCGACCCGGCTTCGAGGGCCCTCGAGACAAAATAGGTCTCGTCTTCGTTCTCGGCCACCAGCAGCACCCGGATATTCTCCGGGATAGTGAGGACCGAGGTGTAAACGTTGTCCGCCGCCAGGTCGTCGTCACTCAGTTCCACGCGCAGGGGTAGCTGTCCTCCCCGCTCCGGGACGAACCGGAAGTGGAGACGACGCGAGGCGCCGGGCTCGGAACGAATCACCTGCTGACCGATCCGGCGCCCGTCAAGGTAAACCTGCACCGGCGCACGCAGCCGGGCGGGGCCGCCGTAGTCCGCCAGCGATACCCTCAGCGTCGAAGCGCTTCCGGCGGCAAGAATCCCTTCAAGAGGAGTCGCGTCCCGGATTCCTGCGTTATCCACCTCGGTTAGCCGTACCGGAATGCAAAACACGGAAATGTCACGCCCGTTAAAAAGCGTATCCGGTACCGTCGACCAGCCGTTTCGCGAAAAATCCGAAATGACGTAAAGCTCCCTGTTCTGAATCGCCGATCGGGAGACGTGCTTCAGCGCAACCTCAAGCGCCGAACGAAAGTTCGTTCCTCTGTGTGTGGACTTCAGGACCTCGAGCCGGGCCGCAAGACGGTCGGGGCGGCCGGGCCCGATTTCCTCCACCCGGTCATCCACCTGAAACAGGCGCACGTCGTCCTGTGTATCGAATATCTGCAGGACCTCTTTTGCTCTGTCCCGGGCGCGGTCGAACAGGGTTCCTTCGGGTACCCTGTAGCTCATGCTCAGAGACCGGTCGAGCAGGAGCACGGCCGACGTTCGCAAGGCGCCGTTGCCCGCTACGCCTTTCAACGTGGGACGGGCAAATCCGAGTACCAGGAACAGAATGACCAGCGTGCGGAGAATCAGGAGCAGAATCTGCTTCAGCCTGACCCTCCGCATTCGATCCTGCTGAAGGGTCTGCAGGAGAGCCACGTTACTGAATGCGACGGTTACGGTTCGCCGACGGTTGAGCAGGTGAATCGCCAGCGGCAGCAGCGCGGCCCATAACCCGTGCAGCATGGCCGGTGATGAAAAGGAGAGACCAAACATGCCGATCAGACCTGGAAATGTGGAATCAGGGGTTCGCGTTACCCCACTTGCGGGGCGGCGACGAAGCTCGCGGGCCGGTCTGTTGTCCGAGTTCCGTCCTGCCGGGTCGCCGTATGCCCGGAGGAATCCCGCGATTCCGCGCCATGTACAAAAAAAACCTGCTTCTCATACGATCGCAGGCAGTTGCAAATTGAGACGGGTTCAATTTGGATCAGGAATGGTGTTCCTCTTCTTCTTCGATACAGGCGATCAGGGACTCCCGGTCCTCCGATGCGATGAGATGCCGGCGAAACGCCTCGCCCTTGAGCAGGCGGGAGATGCGCGCAAGCGCCTTGATGTGCGGTCCGGAAACGTCCATTGGCGAAACCAGAAGAAAGAAGATGAACGTCGGCTGGTCGTCCAGCGCGTCGAAGTCAACGCCTTCCCGCTTTATCCCCAGCACGCCGCCCAGTTCGCTCACGTATTCGGATTTTCCGTGCGGAATGGCGATCCCGTGTCCGATGCCGGTACTCATGATTTCTTCGCGCAAAAGCACGGCGTCCAGGACCTTCCCGCGATCGGTTATCTTGTCACCGTCTACCGCATCGACAAGCTCCTCGAGTATTTCCCGTTTGTTCCGCCCCCTCAACCCGGCAATGACCGACCTGCCAGACAGAATCTCCATAAGGGTCATGAAAACGTCTCCCGCGAGCACCCCCAAAACGCCGTCAACATCCTGTTCCCGCGCCTTCTGGTCAAGCGAAGCGAAAAATAACCCATACCTGGATCGTAGTCAAGGGAAATGGCGCAGAAGAACACGGAGATGCGCCCATGCCGTCACCGGAGATTCCCGGACCGGAATCAGCGGCGCCGTGGCTTCGGATGACGCGGTTAAGCACGGCCGCGAATAAGCAGTTCCCGTTCATAGCTGCGCAGCAGGTCCGAACGGGTGATGATCCCTTCCAGTTCCACCGGCGAACCGGTGCGAAATACCGGAAGTGTATCCGCATCCGTGTTCGAAAACTGAACAAGCGCGTCGGCCAGTGAACTCGAGAGCTCGAGGGCGGCCGGCGGTTTGCCCATCACGTCCTCGGCGATGAGCAATGCGTGCATATCGTACTCGAGCATCACTTCCCGTATGTCGTGAAACCAGATCATGCCCTTGAACCCGCCCCGGTCGTCCATGACGGGGAAGTCGTTCAAATTACTGCGGCCGATCAGGTCCACGATTTCACGCAACGGGGTGTGTTCCCTGATGAAGTCGAAATCCGGACGAACGATTCGCGAGACCGGGAGTTTCTCCAATACCGACAGGTCCCGTCCCTGGTGTATATTCAGCCCGCGGCGCCTGAGCTTGAGCGAATAGATGGACTCGCGCTCGACGACACGCGCCATCACCACCGCAAGAACCGTGGCGAACATCAACGGCAGGATGAGGCGGTAGTTCCCTGTCATCTCCACAATAATCAGCGAGGACGTCAGGGGGGCGTGCGTGGTCGCCGCCACGAAAGCGCTCATCCCAACGACGGCATATGCTCCGGAGGGGCTGATGACGCCGGGCAGCCAGGTCTCCGCGAGGCGGCCGAAAGCCCCGCCGAGCGTGGCGCCCATGAAGAGCGACGGCGCGAACAGGCCACCCGATGCGCCGGAGCCGACCGTCAACGAAGTACTGAGCAGCTTCAGCCCCAGATACAGACCGAGCATGGGCAGCAGGATCTGACCGTGAAGCGCGGCGCCGATTGTCTCGTAACCCACACCCAGGGCGGGCGGACACCCGAGACCGATAATCCCGACCAGCGCACCGCCGACGGCCGGTTTCAGCCATACGGGCATCCCGTAGGCGCGGCGGTTGAAGAGATCCTCCGTCCCATACAGCAGGCGTATGAACGCAGCGCCCGCGATGCCCGCGAGAACGGCCAGTATAACGTACCATCCCAACTCGTGGAGATTGACGAACTGATAGTCCGGCACCTCGAAGACCTGTCGTTCTCCCATGTACGCCTTTGCGACGACGGCCGACATCACGGAAGCGATTACCACCGGAGTAAAGGCGGCAATGGTAAAGTCCCCGAGGATGATCTCCAGGGAGAAAAGAACACCCGCGATCGGCGCGTTGAAAATGGCGGAAATACCGGCCGAAGCACCACAGGCAATCAGTGTTTTCAGGTTCGCTTCAGAGAGTCTGAAGAGTCGCCCGACAGTGGATCCCCACGCGGCGCCGATCTGGATAATCGGCCCTTCGCTTCCGGCCGACCCGCCGGACCCGAGTGTGAATGCGGACGCAAACGCCTTGGCAACCATCACGCGTGCGCGAATGACCCCGCGCCTGGTGATGATTGCGTTCATCACTTCCGCAACGCCGGGCCCGCGCGCTTCTACCGCGTAGAAGCAGGCGATCAGACCGGCTGCCAGACCACCCATGGCCGGAATGATGGGAAACAGGAAGGATTTGCCGAGCAATGCCGGCGCGTCGACATGCAGCAGCCCGTGCACCGCATCCAACAGCCACTGAAACAGCACGGAACCGGCCCCGCAGCCGACCCCGATCAGAATGGCCAGCCCGATCAGAAAGGTCTGTTCGCTGAGGTCTAACCTTGAGAAGAACCGAACGATCCGGTTTCGGAAGCGGATTGTCGTGTTGGGGGAAGGTAAAATCGATGGCGCGGGATCAACATCCACCGTATAATCCCTCTGTCGCGGTTGGCGGTCGCCGAAAGTGAAGCCGATATCGACAGGTGAGTATACCCGTCCCCACGCGCACTGTCAAGCGGAAAGCGGAAATTCCATGCCACGTGAAAACTTGAAACATTCGGGATGAATCGGCGTAAAACGGGGGAAATCTGCGACCGCGGCCCGGGAACATTCCGATTCCGCAGTCGTCTGCGCCCGGCTCCGCACCGCTCGAAACCGAAAGGATCGTCATGCGACCTGTTGGGACCTTAACGAGATCTGTCTCCATCGTGTGCTTTATTTTACTGTTGGCGCCGTCGGTCGTCTTCTCGCTGCCGCCGCCAACCGTGGATTCCCTCTACGCTCAGGGTCAGACGGCACAGCGGCTGCACGACGTGCGCGAAATCGTCTCCCGGCTCAACGCCGCCGTCCCGGAAACCGACCATCCGGCGGGATTGCTGGTTCGCATCGGCAACCTGTACGTGCGGCTTCAGGAGGCGGACAGCGCGAACGTCGCCTTCAACGCCGCCGTTAACCGTGACTCCACGCTGGCGGGAGCCTTTCTCGGCCTTGGCGAGGTCCAGTTGGAACTCCGGAACAGGCCCCGATCCGCGCTTGTACCGCTGCAGAGGGCCGTCGACCTGGATTCGACGTACGCGGAAGCCCATTTCATGATGGCCCGCGCATATCTGCGTTCCAGAAAAACCACGGCCGCACGGCGTGCGGCAGACAAGAGCATCCAGGTGGATCCGAAGTTTACGGCGCCTTACCTGTTTCTGGCAAAGCTCTACCAGCGGGAAAACAACAACCGGGCAGCCCATACGTTTTATAAACAGTATCTCGAACAGCGCCCGAACGACCAGACCGCAGCCTACGAATTCGCCGTAGAACTGCTCAAGCAGAAAGAACTCGAAAGGGCCAGAGAAATCGCCGAGCGCCTGGGCGGGTTACGCGGCTTGCCGATTGTCGCCCAGGCGATGATGGCCGATCGGGACTACGAAGGAGCGATGGCGGCGTTCTCGCAATACATTGACGGCCTCGTCCCTAAGGAACAGGCCCTTTTCGAAGACATTTCGCTGGTCGGACTCCCCCGGGAGGTGAGAGCGTTTCGAACGACGACGCCGGAGACCCGAGAGGCGTTCCTCCGGAACTTCTGGCTCAGAAAAGACCCCTTCAAATCGTCTGCCGGCGCCATGCGACGGGCCGAGCATTACCGCCGGGTGTGGTATGCGCGCACCTTCTTCGGGAGGAAGAAGTTCCCGTATGACCGGAGGGGCCAGATCTATATTCGATACGGCGAGCCGGACTTTCGCTCGAACTGGCGTGAACTCAACGCCCAGATGCCGCTGAATGTCCAGCGGGTGCAGGAGCGGATGGCCCATCAGCTTTACGGGAACAAAGCCCTGGCCCTGACGTTCGTGGGGCCGGTCTATCCCATCCGCTCCGCCCAGGCCGCCGAAAACACCTGGCGCAACTCGGAAGTGCGGGCATCCTCGAAGCCGATTCAGACCATAGACGAAGCAGCGGTCGGCCTGGAACGCTACAAGCCCATAACCTCCAGCGGTGACTGGTCCGCCGTTCCCTGGGCGGTCTGGATATACGCGGATATCGATGGCGGCGTAGAAATCGCCTTCACGGACGAGTTCAATACGGGCAACTTCGACTACGCGCCGGAACCGGTCCTCGGCCCGGAAGACATCAACGAGTATAACATGCAGAGCCGCGGCGGCCCGTTCCGCAACATGATCAACCGGCTGAACACGCTGTCGCCCGCTGCCCGGATGACCAGGGTCGCGAGTAAAGAACCCGAACGATTCGCCTTCGAAGCGCTGGAACCCCTGGACTTCTATTACGAAGCCCTGTCCTTCAGAGGGCAGGACGGCAAGACCGACCTTCAACTGAACCTGGGATTGCCCATTGACAATGTCGCCCGTCCCGAGGACATCGACACGACCGTCGTCGTCAATCGCCGCATCGCACTCGTCGACAGCCGGCGGGCCCGGCTCCACAAACGGAAAGACGACCTCGCCGTCCCTGTTTCGGACGCAAATCTCGGCCTGAGCCTTCTGGCGCTTGACCGCGTTGACATGGCCGCCGCACCCGGCGTGTACCAGCTCGCGGTGGAGGCATGGCGAAAAAATACAGACATGCTCCAGGTCTACCAGCAGACCCTGGATCTGCCCGATTACAGCGGCGGCGAACTCATGATGAGCGATATCCAGATCGCGCAGAGCGTGCGGGAAGCCGGTGACGGGGCCGATCCAAAATTCGTGCGTCAGGGCTGGAACATACTTCCGGCGCCGTCCCGAACCTTCTACATCGGGAACTCCGTTTTTGTGTATTTCGAAGTTTATAACCTGGACAAAGACGCATTCGGAAACACCCGCTACGAAGTGACCTTCGAGGTCATCTCCAAGTCCACGAGCGATACATCCCCCAGAACCTTCCTGCCCAGAATCCGCAAGGACGGCGAAGCCATTGAAGTACGATACGAGCAGGTCGGTACCGATATCTGGGTCTCGGACTTTGTGGAACTGGATCTGGGACAGGCGGATCAGGGTCGTTATTCGCTCCACATGACGGTCAAGGACCTGAATGCCGACCGTACCATCAAACGCGACAGTCTGTTCCGGATTGCATCGCCCCCGCGCCGGCGATAGTGGCGCCGCCAGGACCGATCATCCGGCCGATCATCCCACCCGCATCACCAGGGTGTCGGCCACACGATCGTGCAGCGCCTGCCGGTCCGGATGACGGCGCGTGATCCAGACGAGAACAAAACCCAACAGCCAGCCCGAGTAAAAAACGATCGACCAGGCATGGAGGCTTCCGGCATCCAATTCCGCCGGCGGCGTCAGGACGCGACCGGCGCCCAGAGCCACCTGATGCGGATCCACATACGGGTTGAGCGCGGACAGGGCAATTACAAACCCGAAAATGGGCGTCCACTTCACCGCGGAACGAACCAATGCCCTTGCCCGCCCTATCGCGCCGCCGTCCGCGGAGATGACCTTCAGGCTCATCATAATCTTGCCCGGCGTTTGTCCCCTGCGCGCCAGAAACACGGTACCGTAGACCAGCGTTATCCCAAATTCCAGAACAAGCGCCGCAATGGGTGAGGGCGTGATTTCTCTCAATGCGCGGGAGAGCGGCAGATCCAGCAGCTTCAGCATCAGCACGTCGATCACCAACGCCAGAAACCGCTTCCCCATCCCTGCCATCTCATCCTGCATCAGCATCGTCTTTAACCCCTGCTTCCGACCGGGGTGCGTGAAGCTCAATCGGCAGAAATTCGTTGAAACGCCGAAAATCGCCGTCGGTGGTAAAGATCGGCATGTGATACCGATGGGAGACCGCGCAGATCAGAAAATCAGTGTTCGAACCTTGAATACCCCGCCGCCGGCTCAGGTTGAAAAAATCGGCTGCACATTCGTAGTCCGCGGCTTCGAGCGGCAGGTCCGGAAACGCACGCAGGCGGCTTCGGAGCTTCTCGAATTGACCCTGTATACGGATTCCGGAAAGGATTTCCTGGCGGATGGGCCCGATCAGCTGGACACGGAATTCGCGGACCAGTTCCCCGAACTCTTCAACGACCGGATGTTCGGCAACGGCTTTGCGCCGCAGCGAAAGGGACCACACACTCGTATCTACCACGACCTTCATTGCCGTTTCCGCTGTTTCTTGTAGTCGAAATCCGGATCATAGTCGATCGTATGAAGCAACTCCAGTATCTGGTATTGCCTCCGGCGCAGGACGTATTCTTTCAGGGCCTCGGTGACAACGGCCTTTTTCGTTCTGTGCCCCCCGATGCGACGGGCTTCCTCGATCAACGCATCATCAAGCGCGAGATTGGTCGCCACTTTTCACCTCCATCTTTACACATAAATTTACACAATAATATGTGTAAAGACAAGCGGGTTTCTGTCGACTGTGTCATCCGTTTCTGATTTTACGTCAGAAAGTCAATATCGAGGGAGGTGTAAGCCTTGCGACTTCTGCAATTTTCCGACCCATCCGCCTCGAGTCCGTCGCGTCTAGGCCTCGTTGAGGATGATATGGTGCTGGACCTCACGTCGTGCAAGCCGTACCCTGCCTCGGTCTACGACCTTTACTATACGCATGGAGGTGAAGCACGCGGGTTGGACAGGGCGGTCGCGGACATCGACACCGCGAACGCCCGTATCCGCAGCCTGGCGGAACTGATGAACAACGATCCGCACGCCGGACGGCCGCACCTGATCTCTCCGGTTACGCCGCCGCCAGGCCAACCCCACAGGTTGCGTGTCTGGCTGGCCGGCGTCACCCACGCCGACAGCGCCAGGCTGAGGGAGACCGAGGCGAAAGAGGCCACCGGCGGTGCCGTAAACGTATACGACCAGAAATACCGTGAATGCGCGGGCGGCGGTATTCCGGAACTCTTCGCGAAGACGGGCGCGGACGCGCTGGTCGGACATCGCGGGCGCATCGCCCGGCCCGACGACACCCGGCGGCTCGTGCCGGAAACCGAACTGGTCACCCTGTACGGGCTGGACTCCGGGGGACAGATCGAACGCCTGGGCTATACCGGCGGCAACGACTACACCGACAACGGGATTGAGGCCGAAAATCCGCTGAATCTGCCCCAGGCCAAGAATTGGGCCGGCGGGTGCGCGAGTCTGGGGCCGGTTCTGGTCACGGATTCCGAATTCGACGACGCCGGCGTCGCAGTCTCGTGTGAAATCCTGAGAGAAGACGTCCGTATCGCCCGCAAGGCCGGCCATACCGGGCAGAGCCACCTCAATATGCCCGACCGCCTCTTCCACCTGGAGCGGTCTCTCTTCAGCCGTCTGCCCCTGCAGGAGAAGACACTGCAGTTGCTGTACTGGGGCACGCCCATCGTCTTTTCGGAAAGAGACCTGGCCAACGGCCTTCAGGTTGACGACGTCGTCCTGATGTTCTTCAGCGGTATCGGCTTCCTGCAGAACACGATTGCGCCGTTTCCCGACAGCCGCCAACTGGAGCGGCTGGAAGCCGGCCGGGGCTGACGCTGGCGGCCAATTCGCGCTACAGTACCCGGTCGTGACCCCACGGATCCTGTTTGACAATCTCGAATTCCTTGACCGGACTTCGTCCGCGCGGCGGGTCGTGCAGCGTTGACGGATTGTAGGAGGCCCCGGCCAGCTTCAGCAGCGATTCCAGTTGAGGTTGACCCAGAGTGAGTCCTTCAAGGAACATCTCGTCGCCGTTGATGTCCTTCACGGTTGTTCCGTCCGGCCCCACAAACACCCGGCGCAACGCCCGCAAGCCCGCACGGTGTTCGCGAAAATACGTCAGCGCGCGGGCGGGGTCTCCGCCGTCGTACCTGAGGTCGGGCATCGTTTGCCTCCGCGTTTCATTCGTGCTCATGATCCTGTAGGAGAGACCGCAGATAAGACTGAAATATGGAGGCCCCCCCGGAATCGGGCAAGCGGATTCAACGACCGCGATCGACAATTCGCCACCTGCCGCCGGCATTCACGTAAAGGAACGGGTCAAAACAGCGCTTGCAGACCAGATTCGATTGCGTTATATTTTGCCTGTTCTATTCCAGTCGATTTAGTTTTTCTAATTGAACATATAATCAAAAATGCAACGCGTCCGATCGTGAATCGGGCCGGCGGACGGCGTCAGGATCCAATGCGCCGTGCGCCCTTTGAAGAGGAGAACCGCTATGGCGGAAAGCGCCAGAATACGAATTGACGGGCGGCCGGGTGAAGTTCCGTTTCCGGGTATCCCGGACGTGGGCGACGGGGGCGATGCCGCCATCTGGGTGGAAAAACACATCAGCCAGGGCGCCTGCGCCTACCCCATCACATCGTCCTCCATTCTGGGCGAAAAATACAGCGCGGTGGTGGCCAATGGCGGAGTCAACCTGTGGGGCGACACCCTGATCTTCATAGAGCCCGAGTCCGAGCACAGTTCGGCTTCGGCGGCCGAAGGCTTTTCCGTGGCTGGCGGACGCGTCACCAACTTCACGTCCGGCCAGGGTCTGGTCCTGATGAAAGAGGTGCTCTACACAATCTCTGGGAAACGCCTGCCCGCGGTCTTCCATATCGGCGCGCGCGCGCTCACTTCACAATCGCTCAACGTCCACGCCGGCCACGACGACATCATGGCCGTGGCCGACTGCGGCTGGGGCATCGTGTTTGCCCGGAACACCCAGGAAGTCATGGACACAACGCTCATCGCGCGGCGCGCGGCGGAAGCCTCCCAGACGCCGTTCATGGTTGTGCAGGACGGATTCCTCACAACCCATACGGTCCAGAATGTCATGGCCATCGAGCCCGAACTGATGAAGCTCTTCGTCGGGCGCCCGGAAGACAAGATTCAGAATCTCATGGACGTCGACAATCCGATGATGAGCGGCGTGGTACAGAACCAGGACAGCTACATGAAGGGCAAGATCGCCCAGCGGTACTTCTACGATCGCGTGCCCGACGACCTTCGGGAAGCCATGCATGAATTTTACAGGATGACCGGAAGGCGTTATGACATGATCGACGGATACCGGCTCGAAGACGCCGAATACGTCATCGTGGGCATGGGCAGTATGCTCGAGACCGCCCTCACGGCCGTCGACTGGTTGCGGGATACAGAGGACCTGAAAGTCGGCGCCCTTCACGTCACGTCGTTCCGCCCGTTCCCGGGCCTGGAGATCGTGGAAGCCCTGAAGAACGCGAAGGCCATATCCGTTGTGGAACGCATGGACAACCCCCTCGCGCAGTCCAATCCGCTGACCGCCGAAATCAAGGCCGCATTCGCCGATGCCGCGGGGGGCATGAACGGATATCCGCGAATCGAACGTATTCCCCGGATTCTGTCGGGAATGGCCGGCCTGGGAAGCCGCGACGTCCGGCCGGGCGATTTCATTTCCACGGTCCGAAACATGCAGGCGGCCGCACCCGGACAGAAGGAACTGTTCGTTCTCAATATCGAACACGATCTGGCACTCCAGAGGGAGGCCGATCCCGCCACCCGGGAAATCGGCGCCTTTGCGATGCGCGGGCACTCGGTGGGCGGGTACGGGTCCGTGACCACCAATAAAGTCATTGCCACGCTGCTTGCGAACCTGGGGCTTCACGTGCAGGCCTATCCGAAATACGGATCCGAAAAGAAGGGTCTGCCCACCACCTACTATCTCACCGCGGCCAACGAACACATCCGGACCCACTCCGAACTGGAAGTGGTGGACTTCGTGCCGCTCAACGACGTCAACGCCTTCAATACCGCCAATCCCCTGGCCGGCGTTGTCGACGGCGGTATGGTCTTCATCCAGAGCCCCCACACCGAAGCCGAAAGGGTATGGGACAATATACCGGGATGGGCCAAGAAGACGTTCCGCACCAAACAGATCAAACCCCTAGCCCTCGACGCCGTCAAAATCGCCCTGGAAGAAGCGCCCTCGCCGGACCTGATGCAGCGTTTCCAGGGCATTGTGCTTCTAGGTATCTTCCTGAAACACACGCCCTTTCAGCAAGACCTGGACCTCACGGAAGACGAGCTGTTCGTCAACGTCGAAAACGCGGTCAACAAATACTGGGGCAACAAGGGCAAGGGGGTCGTGGACGCCAATATGAGCGCAATCAGGAGAGGGTACCAGGAAGTGTTTGAAGTCCCGAGGGAACTGATCGAAAGCACCATCGACCAGGAAACGGACGAACTTCCGGCGGGCCTGGTCTCAATCGGATGTTGACCCGCGGTTCCGATTTCACCAACAGCGCAGTGCCTTCCGATATCGCGTTTCAGGTGCGCATTGTCGTCACGTTCCAAACCCGCAACGATCAAGCCCAATCCGAACGTTCAAGCCGAATGGGAGTAAAAAACCATGTCGACCAACGGCAAAAACGAACCCGCCACCATGCTCAGCGTCAGCTCCCTGGAGGATATGGACGAAGAACCGGTATCCTCTTCGCCTCTCAACCTGCATACCCTGCTGGATATCGAAGACTTCAACGGGAGGGTCGTGGCGGGGTACAATACAGGCATTGCCGAACAGGGCCTGCCCGCAGACGTAGGCGTAGCCCGCAGCCTGGTGGGTCCGGGTACCGGCGCCCTTCGCGACTTCAGCTACATCGCCCCCGAGATCCCGGAGTTCATCCAGGAAAACTGCGTCGGCTGCATGGACTGCGTTACGGAATGCCCGGATACGGCCATACTCGGCAAAATCACCACCCGTGAGGAACTGGATGCCGCACTGGCCAAGACCACCGATCCGGAAACGAGAGAATTCCTTCGCAACCAGTTTTCCGAGACCTCGAAGTACTACAAGAACTTCGAGAAAAAAGGAAAAGACGGCGCTTATTTCGGCATCTTCATAGACCCCACCAAGTGCAAGGGCTGCGCCGAGTGCGTCGAGGTCTGTGCAGATAAAGACGCCCTGAAAATGGTCACCAAGACGGAAGAAAACCTGGAGGAATTCCGCGCCGCCTGGGACTTCCACAACGAACTGCCTGAATCTCCGAGCGAATATATCCTCGAAAAATCCGTTCAGGACATGATGCTGGCCGAACGATCTCTCCTCTACGTGGGCGGCGCCGGGTCCTGTATGGGCTGCGGAGAAGCCACGGCCCTTCGAATGATGCTGGCATCCACGGGTTATCTTCACGGGCCCGAAAACATCGGCCTCGTCGCATCCACCGGCTGCAACACCGTCTACACCTCCACCTATCCATACAACCCCTACACGGTGCCCTGGACCAACTCCCTCTTCGAAAACGGGCCCACCGATGCCATGGGCGTGCGTGCCCGCTGGAATCAGATGGGCTGGCAGGATAAGAAGATCTGGGTTATAGGCGGAGACGGGGCCATGCTCGATATCGGATTCCAGGCGCTCTCGCGGATGCTCATGTCAGGCATGAACATCAACGTTCTGGTCCTGGATACCCAGGTCTACTCCAATACCGGCGGACAGGCCTCCACCTCGAGCTACATGGGTCAGAACACCAAAATGTCCGTCCACGGTTCCGCCGTTCCCGGAAAAACCGAACGCCGGAAGGAACTCGGCCAGATCTGCATGATGCATCCGGACACCTTCGTGGCACAGACCATATGCAGCCTGCAGAACCACTTTTACCGCGCAATCGCCGCGGCCAATGAATTCGACGGCCCGGCCGTAATCAATGTCTTCACCACGTGCCAGCCCGAACACGGTGTGGGAGACCACCTGGCCGGACATCAGGCCAAACTCGCAATGGAGTCGCGGGCATTCCCCATTTTCATCTATGATCCACGCAAGGGTGAACGCATCAAGGAACGGCTGGATCTCCGGGGAAACCCGGCCGTCAAGGAAGACTGGTATACCATCCGCAAAACCGGTGAAACCATCGACTTCGTCACATTCGCCCGGACCGAGGGGCGTTTCGCCAAGCACTTCGACAGAGACGGAAACCCTTCGGAAACCCTGTTGGCCGCCCAGGAAGACCGCCGGCAGAACTGGCGCATGCTCCAGGAGATGGCCGGCATCATCTGAAAAACGCAGCAGACATCGCCATGGACCGTCACACGAAAAGCCTCAGGAGGAGCGCCTCCCGGGGCTTTTTTCATTATTGGTCCCGCTCAGACCGCGCGAAACAGTCCGTTGAGGGCAACAAATTTGACTTTTCGGACGTCTACCGGTAAATTCAGGAGCCGATCCTGATGGAGGCCAGTCGTCACTGTGCGCCTCTAACCGCCGCTTTTCGCTCGTGCTCGGGAACTCATCAGAAATTTGAAACAGCTTCCAGCGAGGCCGTTAATGTCAGACAAAGTCGTCCGAATCCCCTCCCGAGACGTCGACCCCGCCGAAACCCGGGACTGGATCGAATCCCTCGACTACGCCCTGGAAAACTACGGTCCCGACAGGGTGCGCTTCCTTTTCAAGAAAATCGAAGAGTGGGCGCACCGCGCCGACGTGGTCATCCCCTTCAGCGCAAATACGCCCTACATCAACACCATTCCGGTGGATCAGCAGCACCCGTATCCCGGAAACCGGGAAATCGAACGCCGCATCAAGAGTATCATTCGCTGGAACGCCATGGCAATGGTGGTCCGCGCCAACCGCGAATACGACGGCATTGGCGGCCACATATCCACCTACGCATCCGCGGCCACACTGCTCGAGGTGGGGTTCGACCACTTCTTTCACGGACGCGGAAACGGCTTCGTTGGCGACCAGGTTTATTTCCAGGGGCATGCCGCGCCGGGCGTCTACGCACGGGCCTTCCTCGAAGGACGGATCGACGAGCACGCCCTTGAGAATTTCCGCAGGGACCTCCGGCGCCCCGGGGGTCTGTCCTCCTACCCGCATCCCTGGCTGATGCCGGACTTCTGGGAATACCCCACGGTGTCCATGGGCCTGGCGCCCATAATGGGCATCTATCACGCGCGGTTCAACCGATACCTGGAAGACCGGGGCCTCAAAGATACTTCCGGTTCCCACGTGTGGGTCTTTATGGGCGACGGTGAGACCGACGAGCCTGAGTCTCTCGGCGCAATCACCCTGGCCTCCAGGGAAAAGCTTGACAACCTCATCTTCGTGATCAATTGCAACCTGCAGCGGCTGGACGGCCCCGTACGCGGCAACGGCAAGGTCATTCAGGAATTGGAAGCCGCGTTCCGCGGGGCCGGCTGGAACGTCATCAAAGTGATCTGGGGCGACGACTGGGACCCGTTGCTTGCCAGGGACGATGACGGCATTCTCGCCCAGCGCATGAACGAAGTAGTGGACGGCCAATACCAGAAGTATACGGTAGAATCGGGCGACTACATCCGTCGGGATTTCTTCGGCACACACCCGAAGCTGCTGGGCATGGTGGACCACCTTTCCGACGAACAGCTTCAGAGAATGCGCCGGGGCGGGCACGACCCGGAAAAGGTCTACGCCGCCTACAGGTCGGCCGTGGAGCACAAGGGTTCGCCCACCGTCATCCTGGCGAAGACAATCAAGGGCTACGGCGTCGGCGAGTCCGGTGAAGGCCGGAACGTCTCTCACCAGCAGAAGAAACTGAACGAAGACGAACTGCGGGAATTCCGGTCTCGCTTCGGGATTCCGATTTCGGACGACGAGGTCGCCGCCGCGCCATTTTACAGGCCTCCCGAAAACAGTCCGGAAATCGAATATACGAAGCAACGCCGGGAGGAACTGGGCGGTTATCTCCCGAGCCGGCAGGTCGATACGGAGCCTCTCGCCGTTCCCTCGCTGGGCCTGTTCGACGAATTCCTGAAGGGAACGCAGGGCCGCCAGGCCTCCACGACGATGGCCTTCGTCCGGATGTTCTCAAAGCTCCTGCGCGATCAGGACATCGGCAAACTCATCGTGCCCATTATCCCGGACGAAGCCCGCACGTTCGGCATGGAGCCGCTCTTTCGACAATGCGGAATCTACTCCCGCGTGGGACAGCTTTACGAGCCCGTAGACGCCGACAGGCTTCTGTATTACCGGGAAGTCCGGGAGGGTCAGATCCTGGAAGAAGGCATCAACGAAGCCGGTTCCATGTGCTCCTTCATTGCCGCGGGCACCGCCTATGCCACCTGCGGCGTGAACACCATCCCGTTCTTCATCTACTATTCCATGTTCGGGTTTCAGCGCATCGGCGACCTGATCTGGGCTGCCGCGGATATGCGGTGCAAGGGTTTCCTGCTGGGGGGCACGGCCGGCCGTACCACGCTGAACGGCGAAGGCCTGCAACACCAGGACGGACACAGCCACGTGCTGGCCAGCACCGTACCCAACCTGCTCACCTACGATCCGGCATTCGCTTACGAAATCGCGGTCATCGTTCATGACGGGATACGGCGAATGTACGGCGAGCAGGAAGACATTTTCTATTACCTGACGCTCGGAAACGAACCGTACGATATGCCGGCCATGCCCCGGGGCGCCGAGGAAGGCATCATCAAAGGCATCTACAGACTCGAGCCGGACGCCCTGGAAGACGCAACGCATCACGTTCAGCTCTTCGGCAGCGGCGCCATCCTGAGGGAAGCGCTTCGCGCCCGGGAAATCCTGGCGGAAAAATACGGTATCTCCGCGCAGGTCTGGAGCGTCACCAGCTACAAGGAGCTTCGTAAAGACGCCCTTGAGACCGAACGCTGGAACCGGCTGCACCCTTCCGAGCCCGCACGCAAACCCTACATCGCCAGCGTACTCGAAAACACACGGGGCCCGGTCGTGGCCGCGTCCGACTATATGAAAATCCTGCCCGACATGATCCGTCCCTGGGTGCCACAGGACCTGATCGCCCTGGGTACCGACGGCTTCGGAAGAAGCGATACCCGCGAGGCCCTTCGCCGGCATTTTGAAGTCGATGCAGAATCCATCGTCGTTGCCGCGCTCCACGCCCTCTCGATAAGGGGCGGGATCGGACGAGACCGGGTTGCCGGCGCGATCGAGGATCTCGGCGTCGACCCCGAAAAAGCCAATCCGGTCGCGGCCGGTCCGACGTTGAGTTACGGAAATTAGTGTCACGCCGGCTGCGTCTGTGGCGCCTGAAAAGGAGGAACCGTGGCTGAGGAATTCAGACTTCCGGACCTGGGCGAAGGCATCGACCAGGGCGACGTGGTGCGTGTCCTCGTCTCGCAAGGAGATGCGATCGCGGTGGATCAGCCCGTGATCGAACTTGAGACCGACAAGGCGCTGGTTGAAGTCCCGTCTTCAGTCGCCGGAACGGTTGCTTCGGTCAACGTCGGGAACGGCGACAGCATCTCGCCCGGAACCGTGCTCATTACCGTGGAAGCGGCGCAGGCGGCGACAGCTGGCGAATCAGCCCGGGAATCCCGCGCCGTGGACCGGCAAGCCCAGCCGTCACCCTCGGATAGGCGGGAGGTCGTACAGCAACCGCCAGGCCCGGCGAACGCGGACACGGTCGAAGAATCGAGCGGAGCAACGGCAACCGCGCAGGTCACCGTTCCGGCCGCGCCATCCGTACGACGATTCGCGCGCGAACTCGGCGTCGATCTGCGGCGGGTTCCCGGCAGCGGCGCCGGGGGGCGGATTACCCGCGACGACGTAAAGAACTACGTGCAGACTTCGCTGAACGAAGCGGCGACGGCCGGGCCCGTCGTCGCGCCCGACCTGCCTGACTTCACCCGATGGGGCCATGTCGAGCGCCAGTCCCTGCCAGGGGTGCGCAGAGCCATTGCGCAGAACGTCGGCACAGCCTGGGCGCAGGTCCCGCACGTCACGCAGTTCGACCGGGCCGACGTGACGGACCTGGAGGCGCTCCGGCAGCGGCACAAGGCCGGCACGGAAGCCCGCGGCGGAAAGCTCACGCTCACTGCATTCGTGCTTAAAGCCGTCGTCAACGCGCTGAGAGCCTTTCCGCAGTTCAATGCCAGTCTGGACATGGCCGCGGGTCAGCTCATCCTCAAGCACTACTACCACATCGGCGTGGCCGTCGATACCGAGAGGGGCCTGCTCGTGCCGGTGATGCGCGACGTCGACAGGAAGGACATATTCGAACTCGCCATTCAACTGGACGACCTCGCAAGCCGTACGCGGGAGGGCAGGGCCGACCTCGAAGAACTCCAGGGCGGGACATTTACCGTCACCAACCTGGGCAGCATTGGCGGCACTGCCTTCACGCCCATCGTCAACTTTCCGGAAGTCGCCATACTCGGCATGGGGCGGTCCCGACCAGAACCCGTCGTGAACGACGGGCGCATCGAATCCCGCCTCATCATGCCAATATGCCTTTCCTACGACCACCGCGTGGTCGATGGCGCCGACGGCGCGCGACTCACCAGACATCTGGTTACGTCTCTCGAAGACCCGGAACGCATGCTCCTCGGCGGATAACCGGCATTTCAAGACCCGACGGCCCCAAGCTGGGCCCGCCTTGAACACTCGACCGGAGCGACCATGCCGGAAGACACCCACAGAACCGACCTCCTCGTCATCGGCGGCGGGCCCGGCGGCTACGCGGCCGCTTTCAGGTCGGCGGACCTCGGCGTCCCCGTCACCCTGGTGGAGGCCGACGAGCGCCTCGGGGGCACCTGCCTGCTCCGGGGTTGCATCCCGTCCAAAGCGCTGCTTCACGTCGCGAGTCTGATTTCGGAATCGCGTGAAGCCGCGGCGTGCGGGCTGACGTTTGCCGAACCGGAAATCGATCTGGACAAGATGAGGAAGTGGAAAGACGGAATCCTCGCCAAGCTCTCACGCGGCCTCGATGCCCTTTGCAAACGTCGAAAAGTAACGCGGGTTCGAGGCCGCGCCGCCTTCGAGTCTTCCAGCCGGATCCGCATTTCGGGGAATGACGACGTCTCTCATATTGACTTCGTCCATGCCATCGTGGCCACGGGGTCCCGACCCGCGGTGCCTCCGGTCTTCGCCATTAACAGTTCGAAGATCCTGGATTCGGACAGGGCGCTGGAACTGGATCACATTCCGGATCGTCTGCTGGCCGTCGGCGGCGGCATCATCGGTCTGGAGCTGAGCACCGTCTACGCACAACTCGGAAGCCGGGTGACGCTGGTCGAAATCACGGGCGGCCTCCTGCCGGGTGTGGACCGGGACCTGGTCAAACCCCTGCAAAAACGCCTCCAGGGCGTGTTCGACGGCATCCATTGCAACACCGCCGTGGCCGACCTGGAAGAAGACGGCGGCGGCGTAACCGCGAGCTTCGACGGGGATTACCGGGACGGCCCACGGTCCTTCGACAACATTCTGGTCTCGGCCGGCCGGGTCCCCAACACCGAAAACCTGGGCCTGGAGCATACCCGGGTAGGGCTCTCGGATGCCGGCTTCATTGTGGTCGACGATCGTCTGCGAACGGCCGACCGCCGTATCTTTGCGCTTGGTGACGTGGTCGACGGCCCCGGTCTCGCCCACAAGGCCGCCCACCAGGGGAAGGTTGCCGCAGAAGTCATCGCGGGGCAACCCGCGGCGTTTGACAGCGTCGTCCCCTCGGTTGTCTACACGGACCCCGAAATCGCCTGGTGCGGGCTGACCGAAACCCTGGCGCGGGAGCAGGACCGGCCCGTCAAAATCGCCCGCTATCCCTGGGCCGCTTCGGGCCGTGCCGCCACGCTGGGCCGTACCGAGGGTCTCACGAAACTGATATTCGACCCTGAGACCCGACGAATCCTGGGGGCGGGGATCGTCGGCCCCAACGCGGGCGAGCTTATCGCGGAAGCCGTTCTTGGCATCGAAATGGCCGCTGTCGCCGACGACCTGTCACACACGATCCACCCCCATCCCTCCCTTTCCGAATCCCTGGGCATCGCCGCCGAGATCCATCTGGGCACCGCGACCGACCTCTACGTCCCCAGAAAGAGGTAGCCGTCTTCACTCCCCTTGAACGCTCCTCTTGACCCTGTCTCATGGGTCTCGCACTCTCACTCTGATCTTGATTCCGACGCTCAGAGCCGCGCACACAGTGCTTGAGGCGATTCAACGCTTCGACCCACAGAAATCATATTGGCAAATGTCAGATTATATGATATATTTCTGACATTCAAGAGGTGGATCATGTCCAGCCTGCCTAAACGGATTGTGAAGCTCGCTGCCGACTCACCGGAAGGCGCACCGCTGTCCCCAGGTGCTCTTCTTCACCTGGGAACCCGGGCGGCAATCGACCAGGCGTTGTCACGACTTGCCCGCAAAGGGGACCTCCTGCGGGTCTGCCACGGCGTCTATGTCCGGCCCATACAGACCCGATTCGGTCCTCGTCCGCCTGCAGTTGAGAAAGTGATCGCATCGCTGTCCACTCTATGGGGTGATACAATTGTACCCTGTGGGGGTGCGGCGGCGAACGCCCTTGGACTTACAACACAGGTGCCGGTGCGGTCGGTCTATCTGACATCCGGCGCCGGTCGCAAGTTGTACCTGGGCAAGTTGGCAGTGGAACTGCGCCATGCTCCGCGTTGGCAACTGGCAGCGCCGCACCGACCCGCCGGCGAGGTGGTTCGCGCCCTGTCATGGCTGGGTCCGGACGAAGTTAAGGCGGGCCTGGGCGTGATTGGGCGCAAGCTTTCAGCCGAAGACCTTGGCGAGTTGGCCGCATCGCGCGCCGTAATGCCGGCATGGATGGCGGAACCCGTAAGCGCAATGGTTGCCAATGGCTGACACGCCGTTTCAAACCCTTTCCCCGGACGACCGGCGGGATGCCCTGAACGTGGCCTCCAGCCTCAGTGGGAAGCGTACCCATCTCCTGGAGAAGGATATATGGGTCGTGCACACTTTACGCGCCCTGATGGAGAGTCCTTACGGTCGAGACCTGACCTTCAAGGGAGGCACCTCTCTGGCCAAGGCGTATCATGCCATCCGTCGATTTTCGGAAGACCTTGACGTCACCTATGGCATCCGATCCATCGCTGCCGACCTCGTGGAGGGCGATGGGATAGACGCACTGCCATCCACGCGCAGTCAGGAGCGGAAGTGGACACGGGAAATCAGGCGACGCCTGGCCGATTGGGTGGAAATTCATGCGCGGCCTACGATTGAGGCTAACCTGTCTGAATCCGGACTTTCCGCATGGATACGTGCCGACGGAGACCGGATATTCGTCAGCTATGAGCCGCTGTTCCCGGATTACGGATTCGTAAGGCCGGAAGTGTCGGTGGAGTTTGGGGGTCGTTCGACGGGGGAGCCTCGCGAAGAACGTCCTATAACGTGCGATGCCGCGCTATACGTATCGGAAATCGCATTCCCCTCGACCCATACGCTCGTCATGTTGCCGGAACGTACCTTCTGGGAGAAGGCCACGGCGGTGCACGTTTTTTGCCTCCAACAACGAAGCCGGGGCGAGAGGCTTTCCCGGCACTGGCATGACCTCTTCCACCTGGATGAAGCGGGTTTCGTCGAAAGGTCGCTCGTCGACCGAGGCCTGGCGATGTCGGTAGCACGACACAAAGCGATGTTCTTCCGCGAGAAGGACGCCGCAGGGAACTGGATCGACTACGAGGCTGCGGTATCTGGAGCATTGCGGCTGGTGCCGCAAGGGTTGGCATATGAGGCGCTGGCTGACGACTACGGAAAGATGCTCAGCGATGGGATGTTGCTTGAAGACGAAGAGCGTTTCGAGACCGTAATGGACAGATGCGCCGAAATCGAGACGCGGGCGAATCGAAGATAAGCATAACTGACGTGCAGGCAGATCTCGGCTCCAATACCTCGTCCTATTTTTTGGATCGCGGCGGGAGATGGGAATGGATCCGGATGTTTGTGAACCTTTGCTACCGGTGCCGTTGCTCTATCATTTCAACAGCATCATTTTCCTGACCGCCGTGAACCTGCCGCCACCCGCCACAAGACGGACGCAGTAGATCCCGCTGGACACTTCCCTCCCCGAGTCGTCCCTCCCGTCCCAGGTAGCCTGGTAATAGCCGGCCTGCCGGTTGCCTTCGGCCAGCACGCGGACCCGCTGTCCGAGAAGATTGTAGACGATCAGCGAGATATTGCCGGCCTCGGGTAGCTGGTAAGCGATCTGACACTCGATATTGAACGGGTTCGGGAAACTCTGGTGCAGGGCGAATTCAGCGGGTTCGGCCGGCGAATCCCGCATGAAGCGACCGCCGATCTTCCATCCCGTCACCTCTCCCCGGTCCGTCCCGACGACCACGCCGTCCCCGGTTCTCAGGATGTGGGTCGGCCGACCCGTCGTCTTGCCCACACCGCCGACCTCTCCTGATCCGTTCAGTACGATGACGCTGCCGTCTTCGCAGCCGGCTGCGACCCAGGCGGCTTCGTTGGCGCGCAGGAACGCCAGCACGGTGGGCGGGCTGTGCAGCCGGCGGGTCCAGACCCGCGCGCACCTTGCATCCAGCGCGACCACGAATCCCTTGGACGTCGCCGCGATAATCTCCTTCTTCCCGTCTCCGTCCAGGTCCCCGATGTCCAGGTCTCGCATGTTCTGCGCGGGGATCCGATTCCCCGGGCCGAAGTTCGCGCTATAGAGGGCGACGCCGTTCTCATCCCACACGGTCACACGGTTCCACGTGCCGTTGATCTCGCTGATTACCTCTTTCGTCCCGTCTGCGTCCAGGTCTTCGTTGAAGATGTGCTTCCGGCTCATCGAGGCCCATCCGCCGATGTACGTATGGCCTGCCGGGACCCCGGCGAACCGGCCCCGGGTCACGTTCGTCGACCGACTGTTCACTACGGACAGCGAGTGCGAATCCGTGGGCTGCCGCGCGATCAGAAGATCGGCGCCGCCCCTGGGGCTCTCGATGAGTGCGAACCGGGTCCCGGGCCCCCAGAACACCGGCAGCCTCTCCTCCAGCTCTCCCCTTCCGTTCAGGATCTCCAGCGTACACGCGCTTCCCACAAATGCCTGGCTCTGCCCGTTTCGAAAGATCCCCGTGTGCAATCCGTGGATTCCTTCGTGACCCGGCGCGGTCTTGAACCAGTAGGTCTTCCCGGCCTGAAAGACCGCCGGATGCATTTCCGACACGAACGTCCACCTTCGTCTTCCCTCCAGGTCGAACGCGATCACCTGTTCGTCTCCGCACCCGGCCAGCAGCAACTGGAACGTATCCCACCAGCGCAGAACCCGGACCGGACCGTCGGTCCCGAAGAACCGACCCTCCCGGCCGTCCGAAGTGAGCAGATGCACCCCTTTTTCCGCGCCGACGCCGACCCAGGTCCTGCCTTCGGCATCGAATGTAATCATGTCCGTGACCGCTGCGCCGATCTGCGCCGTGAGAGACATGGGCGCGGGCGGACCGTCCGGCACGGTGGGAGACGCGGGAGTATCCGCCTCGCGTCGACGCGCCGCCAGAGCCTGCGCCAACAACTCCGCCAGGCGGTCGACCGTCCCGGAGAGCACATCCGGATCGGGCGCCGCTCCCGTAAATTCATGCCGGCCTTCCGGCACGAGAAAAACGAAGCCGCTGTCGGAATCGGCGCCGGTCGCCAGCGGATGGCCGTTCATCCGGACCTCCGACGGTTCAGCGAACGCCGCGCGAACTCGGGTCTCCTCCGGTGTCGAGAGCATGGCGGTTCTCGAGCGAAAGTCCCAGTCCAGATCCACCGGCGAGGACGCTGAGAACAGGACCGCCTCCAGGCTCGCGGTCTTCAAGCCCGTACCGAAGAGATGATCGGCGGCCAGCAGAACGACGTCGCCCTGAATGCCGGAGTATTCACCGGAAACGGCAATCGCCGGTTCGGGAAGTCCCAGTATCGCCGCCTGCGTATCCAGCCGCAGGCAGGCGACCGGCGCTCCCGCCGTGCCGTTCCCGGCAATCAGCGAAAAGAACGCGCGCTCCTCCCCGGACGACACGGCGCCTGTCCACACCAGGGATGCCGTTCTGCCGTTGATCATCATCTCCACGGGGTCCGAGGCACGGATGCCAAACCGGGTTCCGCCGGTCTGGATGTGCGGCGTACCGCCCTCTGAAGACGAATGCCATCGCCCTGGCGCCGTCCATTCTGTCCGCACCTCGAGGTTCGCGCTGTTCACCCGGAAACTCAGTTGGTCGACAAACAACGCATACCTTCCCACGCGTTGCACGAGGGCGCGGCGCCAATTGCAGAACGGCGCGTCGGGCACTTCGGCGACGGCAACGGCCGTCCGGCCCAGCACGTCCCGATAACGAAGCGCCGCGTCCATCGGGCTGTGCGCCTCCACCAGTCCGTCGGCCCCCGTCAGCACCTGATTTCCGTACCCTTCGAGTACGGTCTCCCCGTCCAGGCGCAGTTCCAGAACAGCAAACGCGTGGTAGGGATTCCGGGAGGCTCCGTTCAATCCGTCGATCAGGATGAAGTCCCCCGTCGCGCCGGTTGTGCTTCGAAAGCTCCCGAATTGGAACGAGTCCGAAATCGGCAGCCCGCTCGCCCGCCGTATCCACAGCGGCTCCGGCACCTGCAGGATGCTCCACTTTTGAGTAAGATCCGTCGGCTGGACCGGAACCATGTCGGACCCGGGCCAGAAGGACTGGCCCAGCCGGAACTTATTCAGATCCACTCCGGTCCGGCGCGCGTATTCCAGGTATCGCCCGTCGCCCGTGAGATACGCGGCTTTGTGGAGATATCCGATGGAGGCGTAGCGAAGGGCCCAGTCGGGCTCGCGGCCGGAGATCAGCATCTCCTGCCCGCGCAGCAGCGTTTCCAGTACGCCGTTCCGCAGCGCGGCCCGTTCCCCCGAAATCAGCATATACGTGAAGATGGGGGCAATGCCGGTACTGTACCAATACAGATTGTCGGCTTCGCCAAACACCCACGCGTGATCACGCAACGGTGAAAAATGCCACCCGGCGGCTGCCATCGAATGCTCCCAGAGCGTGTGGGGATACCCATTCTGAAAATAGCGGCCCAGACAGTAAAGCGAAACCGCCGACCACTGACCGTGGCGTGATCCGACCATGGATGGTGGGACGTCGTAATCCCATACCCCGTTTTGCACGTTTTCGACGATTCGCCGTCTGGGGCCCTGGTCCTGCGGGTGGGCGAACTGTTTGGAAAAGGCATTGGTCACCCGCAATCGCTCCGCGTCCGAAAATACCGGGCTCTCTTCAATCAGGTCCCAGTAGAGAATCATCATATGCGCGTTGTAGTGATACGGACCGCTGAGCGGCTCGTCCTTGTTCTCGATTCGCTCGCCGTCGATCGCGGCAATCTCCGATCTCGCCTTCGCATCCGGAAACGCCAGCCGGAGAAACTCCCGCGCATGGTGTTCTCTTCCGGTCATGTAGTACATCGCCATATGCTTGCTGATGCTGTTCCACCCGAAATAACCCACAGACCGGTATCCGGCCGAGGCCTCCCAGGTTTCGAAGTCCTCAAGCGCTTCGGGCACGTGCATCCCGTCCCCAAGCCGGATTTCCATAAGCCGGCCGACCGACAGGCCGGTGGCTCCCCCGGAATCTCCGGTCAGCTTTCGAATAAACACGTCCGCCGCCTGAGCCACGCCGGCTGCATCGCTCCCGCCGACCGCAATCACGTTGCGGCCGTTTCCGAAGGGATTGTGGATCGATCGCACGACATAGCCGCCAGGACCCGGGTATTTCAGGTCCAGCAACGTGTAGTACAGATCGTACAACGCCGCTATGGTGCGATTCGTGGACCTGTTTCCCAGCACGATCAGGTTTTCCGTGATCGGCACCGAACCGGTGGGCAAGTCATCCCGCGCCACAGGGACCTCCACGCCGGTGCGTGAGAGAATGGCCCGCTGAATACGCGCCGCGTCGGCGTCATAGATTCCGCTTGAGGGGATCACGATGGTCGCGGCCGCCCTCCCGTTCTCGACCAGTACGGTCGTCAGATGAAGGTCTTTCAGGCTGCTGTATACAGGTGGGATCGACGCCGGGTCCGCGTACAGGGGCGCTGCCGCCGGGGGAAGGAGAAGGAGAAGGGATGCCATGCGCGCGAACATTTCCACGATCCTTTTTCGCGCCCCGGTGCGCCTGAAGGCGCGGGGCGGTCGATGAGCCGCGAAAACGCTGATATGCAGAAATATACCCTGTTTGATGCGGAATGTATAGTCGTACCTGTTCAGTCGACGCATCGAAGAGGAGCGCCAGCGCTCGATGGTATTTTCGCCTTGACATCGAATGGTGCTATATGTAGTATCACATTGTGGCCTCCATCAATGCCATCCTCGATACGAATGTGCTCTATGCGGGCTTGTATTCCTCTTTTGGGGCCTCGTATAGAGTCTTGAATGCGTTAGAGCAGGGCCGGATCCAAATCGTCCTCTCGACGACCCTGGTTTTCGAATACGAAGAGGTATTGAAAAGAGATCAGGAAACACTGAATCTGACAGATAAGGAGATAGAGGTTCTGTTGGATGATCTTTGCCTGCGTAGTATTCACCAGGTCCTTTACTTTCATTGGCGACCTTGTTTATCGCATCCGAAAGACGATCATATTCTGGAATTGGCGGTGGCCTCTGCCAGCTCAACGATTATCACCCAAAATGTCAGGGATTTTAGGCAAGCGACGGCGTTCGGTATTCGAGCGATCACCCCAAGGCAATTATTGGAGGAACTGAAATGGGTGCATTGAACCTGCGATTGCCCGATTCTATCCATCGTCATATCAAAGAGATCGCTAAACACGAAGGGGTTTCCATCAATCAGTTTATCTCGACCGCGGTATCGGAGAAAGTCTCAGCGATATTAACCGAGGAGTATTTGTCCGCGAGAGCCGGTCGAGCAAAAGAGGGGGCTCTCAAGAGTATCCTGGATCAGGTGCGTGACCGACCTCCTCTGCGGGAAGACAAGCTCTAACCTTTCCACACCTCTGTCCGGAAGGAAGGGAAATGCGAAACCGTCCGTTCGGCAAGACGGGCATCCGTGTCAGCGAGGTCAGCCTGGGCGGCGCGTACATCGGCGGAACCGACCCCGATCGCCAGAGAGATAACGCGTCCGAGATCGTCCTTCGCGCGAAAGCACTCGGAATCAACTATATTGACACCGCGCCCCTGTATCGCGGAAGCGAAGCACTGTTCGGCTACGCACTGGAAGCCGCCCAAACGCCCATGCACGTCGCCACGAAGGTCGGCTATGACCCCGAAGATTTTGATTATCGCCGGGACAGTGTACTGCGCAGTCTGGAAAGAAGCCTCGAGCGACTGCGAATATCGAAGCTCTTCACGGCCCAGATCCACCAGGTAAGCGAAGCCGGCTGGCAGCGCATCATGGAACGGGGCGGGACCCTCGAGGGATTGCGCGATGCGCAAAAGCTCGGCCTGTGCGACCATATCGGCATTACGGACAGGGCCATCCCACTTCTGGCAAAGCTCGCCCGGACAGGCGAGTTCGACTCCCTGCTCGTCTTCCTCGATTACCATCCCCTTTCGCAAAAAGCCGCCGAAGAGGTGATACCCGCCGCCGCCGAAAGCCAAATGGGTATTGTCGTTGCGACCGTGCTGGCGGGCGGGCTCTTTTCGGATGAACCCAGACGCAAGGCCGCGCTTGAAAATCTCGGAGACCGCGGGGAGCGCGCCAAAGCCGAGGGGATCATCGAAAGACTGAGTGAGGAGCCGGGGACCGTACCCCGGAACGCGTTCCGGTATGTCCTTGCGGACGCGAGGGTCAGCACGGTCTCGAGTGGTGC
Organism: Candidatus Latescibacterota bacterium; assembly: GCA_965203805.1. Lineage (GTDB taxonomy): Bacteria > Latescibacterota > UBA2968 > UBA2968 > JAAXHE01. The sequence continues at coordinate 2,302,176 of OZ241917.1, forward strand.
GGCAACGGCGGACGAACTGGAAGACGTGGCGCGCGCATCGGACATGGAGCCGCTTGCGTGGCGATGAGGTAACCGCGGCGATACGGCCCGACCCGCCTTCCGGGTTTTCAGGGAACCATCGTCGGAGTTTCCGTGTCTTTCACGGGTGTGGAGTCCCTGTCAGAGCCCTTGGCGTCCTGTTGAATTCGAAGGCCGGAATCAACCCGGCCGCCGAACGGCGAACCCCTGCGTTACCGTGCGAAGGATTTGAGAATGGGATACGTTCTGGCTTTCGCGATGGCATTTGTCCTGGGTGCGGCAGGCGATACCCTTGCCGGGTCGACCCACGCCACCCGGACGCCGATTGAAGCCCTTTACAGCGAGGGCATGCGGCTCCTCAAGGCAGGGGAGCCGGAAGCCGCGCTGATGAAATTCACGGAAGCGCTCGCTGTCGACAAGAAGCATGCGCCCTCGCTGGTGGGCATGGGTCACGTGTATCTGGAACTCCGTGAACTGGATAAGGCGGAAGACGCGTTTATGGACGCCAGGCGCAGGCAGCGGAAATTCGCGCCCGCCCACAACGGGTTGGGGCTGGTGTATATGCGGAAGGAAAAGGGATTGATGTGGGCAATCAGATACTTTCAGGATGCAATTTCCGTGGATCGGACCTACGCAGAGGCCTACTACAATCTGGCGCGTACCTATCGGCAGATCGAAGACACCAAGGAGCTGACGACTTACCGGCGGCTCTCCAGGATCGTCCCGAACCACGCGGACGTATGGTTCCAGATCGGACGCATTCTCAAAAACGGGGAATCCGGAGAGTACGTCCAGCCGGAGAAGGCGGACGCCGCCTTCCGCAGACAGCTGGAGGTGAATCCGGACCACCCGCAATCGAGGCTGAGTCTGGGAGAGGTATTGACGGAACAGGAAAGAGCCGACGAGGCCGTCCCTATTCTGATGCCCCTTGTGGAATCGCCGAATCCCCATCAGCGGCACTCGCTCGTGGCGCTCGCCGAAGCCTATCTCAAGCAGCGTGAATACGACCGTGCCGACGTCCTGTTCGACCGGTATCTCGAAGGCCTGGCGGCAGACACCCAGGCCGTGTATTACGACTTGCGCAACGTGGCGGAAGAACGGGAGCGGGAGCCTTTCGTAGCCGCGCCCCCTGCGGAGTGGAAAGCACTGGCCGAGACGTACTGGGCGGGAAGAGACCCGGCCCCCGTGACGGCCGCGAACGAGAGAAAATTGGAACACTACCGCCGTGTGGCCTATTCGCTGGAACATTTCGGCGCGGACCGGTTCCCGTGGGACGTGCGCGGCGACGTGTACGTGAGGTACGGCCGTCCCGCCCATGTGAGCAGTTCCGAAAATGTCCGGTTCGAGACGGACGCGAAGGCGATCCGGATCAAGGAACGGATCGCGCTCCAGGCCGGCGATGCGCTATCCCACATGCTCAGGGTGCGAAACAGCGAAACGACGTCCCACGGCGGCAGGGACGGTGACCTGGGCGAGGCCAGTGTTCTGGGCCCCGTCAGCGAGAGTTTGCGCGAATCGGAGGAAGCGGGCGTCACCAGGACCGCGACCGGCGGCTACAGGGCGGTCCCGTTGAGCGACGGATCCGGAGACCTCTCCGGCAAGCTGCGGATGACGTCGAGCATTCTGGGCTGGCCCGTTTATCCGGTTTACGGAAAAGTCTGGGAATACTGGATTTATACGGATGTGGGTCCGGGGATAGAAATTACATTCACCCGCACGCTGGGAAAGACGTCCTTCAAATTCGCGGATATGCCGAGCGGGAAGGGCGGGCACTCCCGCCATCTTTATACCTGGCAGCGTATGAATCCGAAATTGCAGCTCGACCATGTGGGTCGCCGCGTGCCCGCACGCTACCGGCCCTCGTTCGCTACGGGGCCGCTTGCGTATTTCTTCGACTCCGCGGGCTTCAAGGGGGCGCAGGACGCGTCAAATCTCGAGGTATATTACGGGATTCCGGTTTGGGAGCTGTCCTTCTCGCCGGACCCAGGCAGTAAACCGGTGGCCAGACTGAAAAAGGGCGTGGCGCTTTACAACGATGCGAACGAGCGTGTGCTTCGGACAGACGGGGAGTTCGAACTGTTCTCGGAGACAGTGGCGGATACGGCCCGGAAAGCGTACGTGCCGGAAATGTTCCGGGTTGAGGCGCCGCCCGGCAGATATCGGATGTCCGTCCAGGTCCTTGAAATCGACACGGGCAGATCGCAGGTCTACGAGCAGCGGGTCGTGCTGCCGGCGTATCCACGCGGATATTTGAGGCTGAGCGGCATTCAGCTGGCCGCGTCTATCCAACCCGCGGAGGGGGATCGATTCCGCAAGGGAGACATCCAGGTCGTCCCCAATCCCACGCGGACGTACGAACGCGGGCAGTCGGTGTTTATATACTATGAAGTCTACAATCTGAAGCGTGACGAGTTCGGAACCACACGGTACCGGGTATCTTACGAAATGCGGTCGGCGCTCAGCGAATCGATTGGCGCTCGAATTCTGGGTGGCATCGGAAAGTTGATGAACGTCCGACAGAATACCCGCGCGTCGATTTCGATCGAATACGCCCATATTGGCAGTCGCGAAGACGACCAGGGATACGTGGAGCTGGACATGGCCGCTTCCGACCCGGGAGAAAAGGTCCTGACGGTGACTGTATCGGACCAGGTGTCCGGGCAGACGACGGCGGGAACCACAAGATTGACCATCAGGTAGAATCGTCAGCCCAGGGTCGCGCCAGACACAGAGGTGCGCCGAGGGCAAGATGCCCTCGCTCCCGGGGTAGCGGGATGACTTATGAAGAGAAACCCTTCGATCTGGCTCGCCCTTGCACTTGTCACGGGTGCATGTGCCGGGGAAAGGGCCGAGGTTACGCTTTCCGGCGCCGTGGCTCGCCCCGGGAAGTACGCGCACCGGACCGAATGGGCCGTGGCCGATTACGTAGAGGACGCCGGCGGATATACGCGGGAAGCCGTCGTGAACGAAGGAAAGTTGATCCGGGTACTGCGGGACAGCGTGACGAACGAGGAGACAAAGCGGTCATGGTGGCCTCTGGTATCGTCGCCCCCCGTGGCCGCCGGGGACTTGATTCTTGTCCCGTTTCGGACCTACGCGGTGCGGATGGACAGCGTGCGGCCCATTGAAGACCTGGCCATTCAGTGGCAGGAGAGGGAATACCGGGTTCCGAGAGGCTGGATGGCCGAAGGACGGACCAGCGCGGGCGTGATGGTTGTCTCCGTGATCGGCGTCGGGACGGTTGTTGGAAGCCGGGACGGCGAAGCCATGGGAAGGTTTCAGTACCTCTATCTGCATTTGCATCCCGACGTGTATCACAAACTTGACCTGCCCGGCGAAAACCCGGTGAGAAACCGGCTGGTCCTGGAGGATGCCCTGGGCGTCCACCAGAGTATCTTCCCCGGACTTCGTCACCGCTCCGGCGAACGGGCCGAGATGCCGCCGGAGGGCCACCTGCGGGTACTGGCGGGCGTTTGGCCCAAGCCCCGAAGCAAGGCGTCGCCCGGTTCCGGCATGCGGAAACGGAAATACAAGGACGGACGTGAGTGGACGACGTTTCCCGACGGCAGGCAGCGAACGGTGTTCCCGGACGGACGCGTAGAAGTGGAATTTTCCGACGGGTCGCGTAAAATCCACCATGCCGACGGCCGTGTCGAGTCAACGGATGCGGGTGGAAACGCGCGGGTCACGCATCCCGATGGCAGGATTTCCGCGGCGTTCGCCGACGGCAACCGGGAAGAACGGCTGATCGACGGACGTATCGTGCAACACTTCAAGACCGGAACGCGGCGAACGATCTTTCGGGACGGCAAGGAGAAGACGCGATTTGCGGACGGCACCGTGCACGTCAAATACAGTGACGGAACCGTGGAGATGTCCTTCCCCGAGGGCGCGAGCGAAACGCGGCATGCCGACGGCCGAATCACAGCGGTCACCCGCGACGGGCACCGGGTGACGGTATTTCCGAACGGCCGGCGGCTGACCCGGGCCGCGAACGGGACGGTACTTGAGGAATTCGCGGACGGGAGGCGCGTTCAGTCGGGCCCGGGCGGCGAGCGGGTGGAAGTGTTTATAGACGGGACCCGGCGAACGGCCATGAAAGACGGTGCTGCGGTCATCGAGAAGCCCGACGGCAGCCGCATCGAGCGCCATGCCGACGGGACGATCATAGAGATATATCCGGATGGGCGAAAGGTGCAAACCGACGTCGACGGAATCAGGTTGGAGACCCGTCCCGATGGAACGGAGATACAGACCGATACGGGAGGGAACCGGCTGGAGACATTTCCGGACGGACGGCGGACACAGACGGACGCCGAAGGCAATCGCGTTGAGGAATTTCCGGACGGGACACAGATCAAGACCTTCGCCGATGCCTACAGGTACTGGGGACCGTTAACGGACGATCTGGTGGCGGTCGACGAAACACCCGGGCAGTTGGCGCCCGGAGGTCGTTTGCGCGTGTCCGGCGCCGTACACTCCGATACGCAGGACCTGATGGCGGCGGTCTTCCGGCTGCCCGACGGAAGCGTGTTCGAAGTTCCGGCCGAGCAGGAAAAGGGGCGTTTCGCTTGCGTGTTTCCCGAAAGCGTCTTCACGACGCCCGGGCATTACCGGTTACAGGTTCGGGCGCAACGTACCGGCGGGTCCGTGGTGACGGCCGACCGGGCGCTGGTCGTCGGGAATCCGCCGCCGCTCGAGAAGATGGTGCTTGCGGTCATGCCATTTCGGGGCGCTGACGATGCTCGGGAACGGTTCGAAAAAATGGTTCACGGTGTGCGCAGCCGCCTCGGATTGCCGGAGCTGGATACCCACGCCCGGCTGGTCGAAATCGCCGGCGCGAAAATATGGGACGTCATGGCCAGCGACGCCTTCACGTCCGAGCCCGTCCACGCAGGCGAGGAGAGTTTCGCCCGAGGTCCGTCCGTTGAAGAGGTCTTTACGTTCCTGATGCTGAGCGGGGCTCACAGAAAGGGCATTCTGAATGAGGAATGGACGCGCTGGGGCGTGGCTGTACAGCAGGATGGAGATGACATCCTTGTGGTGATGGCTTTCGATACCGGGTAGGCCGCGGGAAACGCGGGTAGGGGCACGGCAAAGGCCGCCGTAAATCCGGCGGCCTTTGCCGTTCGAGTCAACCACTACCCCGGTCGCACGACAGGCGCGGACCTGCTATTTGCGCCCGTATTGCAGAATGAAATCTTCCACCATCTCCCGGGCCTCGTCGTCGCTGAACTGCTCGGGCGGGGTCTTCATAAAGTAGGAGGAAGGACCCATCAGCGGTCCCTTAAGGCCGTGTTCCAGGCCAAGTTTGCAGCAACGTACCGCGTCGATCACCACCCCCGCGGAATTGGGGGAATCCCAGACTTCGAGTTTCAGTTCAAGGTTGAGCGGAACGCCGCCGAAGGTTTCGCCTTCCATCCGGATGTGGCACCATTTCCTGTCTTCCAGCCACGGCACATGATCGCTGGGGCCGACGTGTACATTCGCTTCGCCCAGGTCGTAATCAAGTTGGGACGTAACGGCGTTGGTCTTGCTGATCTTTTTGGATTCCAGCCTCGATCGTTCCAGCATGTTGTAGAAGTCGGTGTTCCCGCCAAAGTTCAACTGGTAGGTGCGGGTCAGTTTTACGCCTCGTTCGCGGAAGAGCCGGGTGAGAACCCGGTGGGCGATGGTTGCCCCGACCTGCGATTTGATATCGTCTCCAATGATGGGCAGGCCGCGTTTTTCGAAGCGCTCGGGCCAGTGCCCCGCGCTCGCAATAAACACGGGCACACAGTTGACAAAACCGCATCCGGCTTGAAGAACCTGCTCGACGTACCACTTCGTGGCCTCTTCGCTGCCTACCGGCAGATAGTTGACAACGACATCGGTTCCGGTGGCTTTGAGGACCTCTGCCACGTCCACGGTGCTCCCGTCGGCCTTATCGATGACTTCGCTGAGATACCGGCCGAGACCGTCGTGGGTCATGCCGCGCTGAACGGGCACGTCCAGATGAGGCACATCAGAGAATCTGACTGTATTATTGGGCTCGGTGAAGATCGCCTCGCTGAGGTCCTTCCCCACCTTGTTCCTGTCGATGTCGAACGCGGCGGAGAATTCGACGTCGCTGATGTGATAGCCGCCCAATTCGGGATGCATCAACCCGGGAATGAAGCTGTCTTCGGATGCATCTTTGTAATACCGGACACCCTGAACGAGAGAAGATGCGCAGTTGCCGACGCCGACGATGGCAACACGGACTTTTCTTGCCATTGGGAAACTCCTTTAAAGGGTAACGTCCCGCTGATATTGAAATAAACCGGCTGAAAAGATAGGCACTTTTATGTATTTGACAAATGAATAATTGCTATATTATTTATAGAAGTTTTCTATAAATATGACATGCTAAGGGCGGTGAGACGCAAGACGGGAGACGGGAGATTAAGTGAGTGCCCTAAAAGCGGGGAGACGTTAGAGGTAAGACGGGAGAGATTGTCCGCCGCGTCCGGTTTCACTTTTCGCCGCAGGCAAAAAGGAAAAACCAAACGGGCAAAGATGTCATCTACCGTCTAACGTCTACCCTCTCACCGCTTTCAGGCTTTCATTCTACCGTCTACCGTCTCACCGGTCTTGTTGCCTGGCTGTCCCAACAGGAGGCGTTTATGAACCTGCAACACCTGAAGTATTTCCTTGCGGTTGCCCGCGAGGGCAGTTTCAGCAGGGCCGCGCGGGAACTGCACGTGACGCAGCCTACCGTCAGCAGCGGCGTGGCCGACCTGGAGCGGGCGCTTGGCGTGCGACTGTTCAACCGGGGCAACCGGCATGTCGGCTTGACGATGGAGGGAAGGACGCTTTCGAACTACGGAATGCAGATTCAGGATCTGGTGGAATCGACCGAAGACCGGATCCGGCGACGGGACGTACTTCCGGGTGAAGGATTTCAGTTCGGGGCGATCGACGCCGCCGTTACCTATCTGCTACCTGACATCCTGAAAGCGTACATGCGGGACTTTTCGAACGTAGCGCTCTCTGTCCAGGTCGCCCCCTCCCGGTACCTCGTGGACGATCTGTTGCTCAACCGATCCGAATTCGCGGTGATTTCGTTGCCGTTCGCCCATCCGAAACTGGAAACGGTATCCATACATCGAGACTCCATGCCCCTGGTGGCAGGGGCCTCGCACAGGTTTTCGCTACGTTCGCCCGTGTCGCTGAAAGAGGTTGCGAAGGAGCCGTTGATTCTGTTTCACGCCGATTCTGTATCCAGAAAAATCGTAGACGAGCGATTTGCGGAGGCGGGCGTGTCACCGGGGGTGGTTATGGAAATGCGCAGCCCTGAAGCCATGCGGAAACTGGTTGAGGCGGGCGTCGGGATATCATTCTTGCCGCATCTCACGGTGCGGGATTCGGTGGACTCGGGGGCATTGGTGACCGTACCGGTGAAGGGCGTGCGATTCGGCCGCGAGATTGGCGTGGCCTGGCGGCAGGGGCGGTATTTCGGACCCGCGATCCGGCGCCTCCTGGACGCCATTTTCGAACGCTTCGGAGTGACAGCGGACGGGATGCGTGAAGACGCGCCGGAGGTTCAGGATTTCTCCCTCGTCACGTCTGTCGACATCAGCGCCTGATCGATCAGCGGGGGCAGGCCCAGTTTCGGTTCGATTTCATGCACCACGTTCAGATCGGCGCGTGTCTCCGGGTGTTTGGGCACGAAGACCGTACAACAATCTTCATAGGGCTCGATTGAAATGTCGTAGGTGCCGATACGCCGGGCAAGATCGATGATTTCTTCTTTGTTGTCGCCGGAGAGCGGGCGCAGCACGGGAAGCGCCGTCACTTCCTCGATGGCGCGCATGTTTGACAGGGTCTGAGAGGCGACCTGACCGACGCTCTCGCCCGTAACGAGGGCCTGCGCGCCTTCCCGCTCGGCGATGGCTTCGGCGATGCGCAGCATGGCTCTGCGATAGAGGATCACGCGGTACCCGGGCGGCGCGTGGGTCATCACGCGCCGCTGGATCTCTACGAACGGTACCAGATACAGCGTGGATCGGTACTGATACCTCGTCAGCACGCGGACGAGCTCCTCGGTATTGCGCTGCGAGCTTCGGTTGGTATACGGCTGGCTGTGAAAGTGTACGAACGAAAGCCGAACGCCGCGCTTCATAGTCTTGTATGAAGCGACCGGCGAGTCGATTCCGGAAGACAGCAGGCTGACGGCCCGCTCGTTCGCGCCTACGGGAAGCCCTCCGGGGCCGGGCATTTTCCCGGTGTAGATAAACGCGCCCTGGTAAGATACTTCGATGTGACAGGTCAGGTCAGGGTCATTCAGCTTCACCTGCGCCCGCGAGAGGGACTGAACGTGGGCGCCGACGTCGCGGTTGATCTGCTCGGACGTAAGCGGAAAGCTCTTGTCGCCGCGACGGGCCGCGATCTTGAACGACCCGAAGTCCTTGCGCCTGACAACGTCCCACGTCCCTGCCCGTATGTGTTCGATGGCGGTGGGAACGCAAATGGCTTCGGAATAGTTCGCGATCCCGAACACATCGGCCAGACGCTCCCGGATGGCCCCGGTCTCCGCGTCCGGCGCGAGTTCCAGGACAATGCGACCCGAAAGACGGCGGACAGCTCCGCGCGGCAGACCTTTCAACGCTCGTGCGATATTGGTGACCAGTTGCTGTTCGAACCGGCCGCGGTTCCGGCCCTTCAGACCGATTTCGTGGTAATGGATGAGGACAACGCGTTCGGACACGGCGTCCATGGCGTCTTTCCGGTGAGTCGTTCGCGGCGAAACGGGCCGCATGATCCGGCCTGAGGCACGGCGGTGCGGGTCCGGTTCGGCCTTCGGCCGGCCCCTACATCTCGCGAAGAATCTGGTAGAGATTGTGCAGAAAAACGCGGTTGTCGCCGTCGACGTATACCATCTCGCCCCCCATTCGGCGGAAGGACTTGCAGAATCTGAGATAGTACGCCGGGTTTTCTTTCGGCGGTTCGCCCCTCGACCAGTCCCAGGTCACAGGTGACAGATCGTTGACAACGATGAACGGGTGTACAACGCGCCTGTGTTTCTGAATTCGAAGGTTGTTGGCCAGCGAAAGGGCTTTTTCGAAGACCTGCGGCGCCATGACGGCCGAGCCAACCGAGACAAACACGCCTCCGTCCAGATCGACGACACCCCGGGTGAACACCCGAAAGTCGATATCCGCGCCTCGCCCGATGGCCGCGCCGTTGGCGAGGTGGTGGTTGTGGATGATGTCATAACCGATGCCCGGATGAACGGTAAGCGGTACGCCCTGGCGGTAAGCACGCGCGGTGAGGGACGACTCCCTGAACGGATGTTCGACACCGCAGCGGCCGGACGGGATGTCAAATCGCAATACGGCCTGGACCAGTTCTGCAAACGCCGGCATGGAGGGAGAATCCGCCGGTTCCCGGGTCCAATGGCGCAGCGCGGAGACCAGTTCGCTTCGGTCGGGGATGTCACAGCCGTTTTCGGAAATGAATTTTCCGAGGGATTCCCCGTAGCCCATACCCTTCAGCGCGCCGGTTAGAACGGCCAGATGAATGTAGCGGCCGGTTTCCTCCCATGTGCCGAAACACCCCTCTGCGACGTTTGTCCGAACGTCTTCTTCCGATCGCCCGTGGAAGGCGTATTCCCAGTCGTGAATCGTGCCGGCGCCGTTGGTGGCCAGGTGGGTGATCCAGCCCGCCTCGATCATGCGGGTCACCACCGGCCCCAGGCCGTTCTTGACCAAATGCGCGCCGTATGCCAGCATCACGGACGCGCCCCGTCGCCTGGCGAGGTGTATTTCCTCGGCAACGCGCACGACCCTGTCCGTCAGCGACCCGGCGTCGGGAGCGGGCGCGTCGGGGTCGACCATGATTTCGTCGATCGAGTACTTGCTGCCTCTCTCCGCCAGGGGTCTGAGGACGACGTCGCGATGGTCGATCTGCGGGTAGGGCATAAAGCCGGCTTCCCTATTCGGCCACCCAGACCCGCTTGAGCGGGACGTCGGGGGATTCCAAGACGCCGCCGTAGATCGTCACGGCGGTAATTTTTCCGTTCTGCATCCGGCACATATGCACTTCGGTGGCGTCCAGATGTTTACCGTGCATCGCTTCGGGCAGCCCGGGAAGGGGCTGGTTTACGATACCCCTGAAGTGAAACTCCACGGCGGCCATGTCGTGGTCTGCGACGACATTGAGAATATTGAGCCGCATGTCCCGTTCTTCCTCGTGACAGTCCTGCCAGAGCGCCACCAGGTTATCCGCACCCCGAATGTTGAGTGCGCCGCCGACCATGGTCGCGTCGTCGGCGTAGGTTTCGCGAAGTCGCTTCCAGTCACAGGCAAAGGCGGCTTCGAGGGACTCCCGGGCAGTTCGTGCGTTGATCTCGGCGGACATTGGCGTCTCCCTTCGTTATTTCAGATCGTGGTCGTCTCTCTATTCCTCGCCGGTTCGGTACTGTTCCAGATTTCCCCTGTATTCAAGGCCGAGAATATCCCGGGACCGCGCGACGTTGCAGGTTCTGTCGGCCCCGGGCGTACCCACGATGTGGAAAATGTCGAATTCGATGGACGCGGACTCCAGGCTGAGGCGGCAGGCTTCGGCCAGGTCGTGCCGGCAGACCCAGCCCTGTCGGTAAGGACGTTCTTCCGTACCCAGTTCTTCTCTGTACCGGCCGATGCCGAGTCTGCTGTCGACAATGTAGTCCGGCCGGAGTACGATAATGCGGAGACCGAACGCGTCGTGGAACTGCCGGCACATTTCTTCCTGAAGGCGTTTCGTGACGCCGTAAAGGCCGCCGTCGGGCCGCCTGACGTCGGCCGTAAAGAAAATCCCTTTGGGATGGGCCGTCTGACACGAGCCGATGTGCACGACCCGCCCGATTCCGTGCCGCCGGGCGGATTCCAGCACGTTCCATAGGCCCTTGATGTTGATGAGAAAGGGCTTCCGGTCGTCGACGCCGTGAGAACCCGGCTCGTCCGAATGGTACACCGCCATGTGCAGGACCGCGTCCATGCCCTCGATGGCACTGTGGACGGCTTCAAAATCCACGATGTCTCCATGTACGACCTCACCGCCCGTCCAATCTCCGTCGGTACTCTGCCACGCACGCCACGCCTCCGGGCCGTAGTCGAACGCCCGGATTCGATGGTTCTCCTCAAGAGCGGCCAGCGCCGCCCGTCCGAGCCAACCGGCCGCGCCGAATACGACAATGTTCATAGTACCTCCCCGCATCTAACCCTAAATCGAAACAAAGACAATCGTTAAAATCGGCCACAAAAAGCACAAAGGGTATCACTGCGAAACGACCGCCATCGTGTTGCGAGTTTCGCGGCGATTAAGCAATTGACAAGAGCACTGCCATCCAGGTCAGAAACCGATCTTGGACAGATGTGAACGACCACAATATAACGCAATACCCGTACTGCCGAAACCATCTTGTTTGTGGATTTTTCGAATCAAAAAAACGAACGCCCCGAAAAACGTCGCCGGGGCGTCTCGCAATCTCTCGACTTGAGGCGTCAACTACCTTATTGCCAGGTCCGATCAATATAGGAGGCGCTCGAATCGGACGCCCGTCGGCCAAAAGCCCAGACATCCTGCGGGATTTTCGTCATTACTACTCGAGTCTGTGAGCGGTCACTTCAATGCGACCGAGGGACTTGAGAGTCCAGGCGACCTGCGGATATCGGTACTTTTCCGACTCGTCGATTCGGCGCTGGCGATCTTTTGGTAGGTTGTTGAGTAGTTCCTCGTCTCGTCTAAGCCTGTCCTTCCAGACGGGTAAGATTCGGCGATGGGCATCTTCGTCGCTCCTTCGAAAGCGGTCCACTATGGTACGAGTCGCTTCTACTTTGTCTCTGGCGGATGTTTGTCTATAGTCGAACCATTTCTCTAGTCTGGCGACTTCTCTATCAACTCGCTCAGTGGCTTGACTCTCAGCCTGCTTTTGGAGTGTCTCCCGCTTGGAGTTAACGAACTGGTCCGCAAGCTTAGATATCAGGTCAAGATTGTCGGGAATGTCAGCCGGTTCTATTTCCTGCTCCACATCCTCGAATCGACACGCTCGCCGCACAAGGTTGAGACCGGTTACCTCGTCTACTTCTCCAGCGTCACTTATGAAGACTGGCACGAAGTGTTCTATGGATCGAGGTCCGGGAGTCGAGAACTGGTATGTGAAGAGCCATCCTGAACTTGGTGAGAGATCATCGCTGGCTCGGATGCGACGGGTGCCGGTAATGCCTTCGTAGCTTTCGCTGAGGACGGATCCAACAATTGCATCTACAATTGGATGACCGAAAGTCATGAACTCAATGTCCTCGGCGTCGGGCCTTTGATCCGGGCGGAAGACTGCTTTCCGTTTCGATCCTGCGGGGAGTAAATTCGGGTGATTCTCGACGAATTCATCACGAAATATCAGTTCATAGATGTCCCCCCGACGCTTGATATAAGTGCGCTTATCGGATAGAAGGTGACCGATGAATCGATCGAGAGCTTCATTGGTTATCGGGGAGGGCTCCCCAGCAATTCGTTCGGCGATCTCTCGGCGGAAGGACTTCGTGTCCATGATGAAGTCACCCAGTTGTCCCTCGGCTTCTTGAGCGCGGCGGACATTGTCCTCTACTCGTTTGCCTAACTCTTTAAGAGCAGTTTCCCTCATTTCGGTCGCCAGCCGCATGACTTTCTTGATGTCATCCTCAGTCTCACCGAGGATAGGATCAAGGCCGCCCACGGTTCTCTCGAAAACTTTAATGCGATTTTCGAGGACGTCCAGGACGCGTTCCTCGATTGTGTCTTTAGCCCAGAGATTGAAGATGTTAACTGTATGATCTTGGCCGATGCGATCGACTCGACCGATGCGCTGCTCGACCTTCATTGGGTTCCAGGGTAGGTCGTAATTGACGAGCAGATGGCAGAATTGGAAGTTTCGGCCTTCGCCACCGGACTCTGTGCTGATGAGGACTTGGGGGCCGGGATCGTTTTTAAAACGTTCTACGGCACGGTCCTTTTCTTCTGTTTTCATCTGCCCGTGGAAGACATTGACGCACCAACCCTGATCTTCGATCAGGTCTTTAAGGTGTCGCTGGGTTTCTCGGAACTGGGTGAACACGAGCACTTTCTCTTGATCGGGGCTATCATCGAACAATTCGGCGAGCCGTTTGACAAGTACGCGAGACTTTGAATCGCTTTTTACCTGCTCTAGCGCTTCGATAGCTTTGTGGAGAAGGGATAGTTCGGATTTCGCCATAACCGCGGTGCCGGTATATCCAGCGACATCGCTCCCGTCTTCATCGGCATCGAGTCTTTCTTCAAGCTCGGCATCATCGGTGGAAGACCGGGAGCGTCCCATGCCAGATCGGATTTTCTCTCGACGCCTGCTCAACGACTCTCGGATGGCCGCGATGCTTGATGCCATCATCTTCTGATATATTACCATCACGAAACCAGCAGACCTGTCACTATATGTATCGGCGAGTTGAAAGCCATATTGGACATACTCTTCCACAGCTTGAAGGGCTACGCGCTCTTCCGTTGTCAACTCGACTTCCCAGCGGTTAGCAACGCGAGGCATAAAGCCGCCAACTACGTTCTTTCGATTCCGAATCAACACTTCGCTGAGGAGGTGTCGATCAGCGAGTTCGTTCGCAACTTTCTTCCGTACTTCCATACCAGCGGAGAGTCGCTGACGCACCACTTCGACATCAGAGTCGAGCCAGTTCGCTATCTTCTCGCTCATCCTGTTGAGGCTCTCGACCGGTAACCGGAATTCATGGCTGTTTAGGTGTTCGACAAGCTGGGAAAGACCGGGCATCTCTTGTCGGTGTTGTTCAAAGTGATCTTCTGATGGAAAGAGAGCAGGGTCGAGAAGTTCTATGAGCGAGTAGAGCTCATGGGGGTGGAGTTGCATCGGCGTTGCCGTTAGAAAAAGTACCCCGCGCCGGGCGCAATGTTCCGGTGCCGCGAGATCTCGGACAAGTCGATAGAGTCTGGTCACTTCACCTGAAAGGTGACGTCGCGCATGGTGGGCTTCGTCTATTATGATAAGATCCCAGTCCACTTCGCTACAGGCCTTCGCCCATTTGTCGTTGACAATCCATCCCGATGAACACAGAATACTGTTTTCATACGTGAAGGGGTTTTCTGCATTACCTTGGTTCACCAAGTATTGAACAGTATTTCTATCTAGCACGGCGAAACTCTCATTGAACTTTGTCTTCATTTCGAACTGCCATTGGCGAACTAGGTTGGGAGGTACGATGGCCAAGACTCTCTGAGCACCGCCTCTCGCCCGGAGTTCCTTTAGGATCATTCCCGCCTCGATTGTCTTCCCGAGGCCGACCTCATCACACAACAGAAAGCGATGTGGATAGTTGTCAATGACTTTGTGAACCACAGATACTTGGTGAGGCTTGATATCTACACCAACCCGTCCTAGCGAGATGAGATCGTCGTGGAGATGGAGCGTTTGGTACCATCTAGTCACTTGCTGAAGCCGGTATTGTTGAAGTGAGCCGATCTCGCCCTGCTTAAAACGTCCAACTGGGTTCGCGATAAGCAGGGGCCTTAGGTCAGCTTCTGGGACGTTGATAGTTTCCCCACCCTCGACAAAGCACACCCAAGCCGGTTTCTCCGCCTGCAATGGGGTAAGCACGGAGGCCTTTTCGCCTGTTGATAGCCGTTGAAGGGTTTTGCCTTGGAGCTTCACTCTAGTGAGCGGCGGGTCTGATTCTACAAATTGGGTGGGTATGTTGTGATCATCCCATCGGACATGGATCCGACTGTCCTCGATTTTTTCGATGACGCCATACGTTTTCGGTCGCGGTGTCCATTGAACGAGAGCTCCGACCCTAATATCCTGCTCGCTGTAGTATAGAGGGGCTTCCAGTACTGACAAAGGCTCTTTCTTACCCATTCTTTCATGAGGCCGTGAAAAGGCCGGACTGCCAGCTTTTTTCTGAAGAGTTCGCTTCGTGAGATCTTCTTCCGTGGCCAGTCGGGCCTGTGATGGCGAGATCGTGGCAATACCCATCGTGTTGCCGTCCGGACCCAGAAATTCGACCTCGAGGGCTTCCCCGTTGCCCTGGATACATACAATCGTGCCGACGTCTCCGACTTTCAGCCCGTCCCCCGGATTGGGTTTCTCAATCAGCGGGCTGGTGTCCGGGACATCCCAAATGTGATCGAGTGGAACTTCGGTTGTAAGCGCTATTACGTCCAGTTCCTTGAACATATCTGTCTCCTGACGATCAAGCCGGATATGCCGTAATGAACCTGGGATGGTCGGTTTCTCTGTCGATCTGCCAGACAGTCCTCACGTTTGGGCTACGTCCATCGGGAGTCGCAAGCGATCCATCTACAACATACTTTACGCCATAGTTACCTTGCTCCTCCTTGATAACTTCATGGCTAGCTCCGTGAACTCGTAACGCCTCTGAAAAGCTCTGCCATTGTTCTGGCCGAAAGCCGAAGTCGAAAAAGAACTTTGCCTTTTCTCCACCATCCGGATGACTTGCTGAAAGCAAATAGCCCGTAATCTTCGTTGGGTCAACGCGAGCCTGTTGTGCGTTGGGTAGCCTCAATCACAAACCTCTGCATGGAGCAATATCGGCCATGCGGTTGCGGTCCTCGGTGCGTAAGATCCAATCCCGGCCCGTACCGCTCGCCCAACCACGCGCTGCACGAGGTCTTCGATGCCTTCATCAGGTCTGGATGGATAACGAATCGCAGCCTGGTTTCTTCGATGAATTCAGACGGCCACAATATAACGCAATACCCGTACAGCCGAAACCGTCTTGTTTGTGGATTCTTCGAATCGAAAAAAATACGAACGTCCTGACAAACGTCGTCAGGGCGTCTCGCCCGCATTGACGGCGGTTGGCGTGCGCAGAAAACAGGGCAACCTCAAGGGTTGCCCATACATAAGAATGAACGGATGCGATTGGGAGATGTTTTTGGACCATGCGGGACGAACGCCCCGACGAAAATCGCCGGGGCGCGCCGTCGGATGCTAACTGTGCTCACGAATCCCATCCCCGATGGAATAGATGAGGAGATTGGCGATCCCGAATAAAGGCCTCCTGCCAATCCAACGTCAGGAAAAATTGAAACAGCTTCTCCTCAAGGAGCGTCGTCGCTTCCGTGCCGAACCAATATTCTGCCAATTCCCGTACGCGAAATGGCCCCGTCGCCCTTATTCTTCGCAGATATGCATTAAGTTCTGCGAGGATTCTACAATTGCTAGACTGTTTTCCATTCGAGATGCCCACGTGCTTCGTATAGGTGTACGTCCGGCCATTTTTGGGGAGTCGCACGTCCACGGCTGGAGACGATTCTCGCACGGATTCAGCCAGTTTCTCCCTCGCGGCGTCATCGCCGTGTACGAGAAAGCATTTGTTCGGACGCAGTTTCTTGACCAATTCCGCCAGTTCTCTCTGGTCTGCGTGCGCTGAAAGTGAGTATCGCTTCACGTTGCAATTCACGTTTGCGCTCACTTCCTGGTCCAATTTCCACTTCCGCTCTTCAGGTTCTTCTGCCTTTGACAGATTCTCCAGCGCGCGGCCGGGAGTTCCTTCCCCCTGATAGCCCACTATTGCGATCAGGTTCTTCGGATCTCCAGCCAAACGTTTGGCGTATTCATTCGACAGACCACCGTTCAACATCCCCGAAGAAGATACAATTACACAGGGAGATCCTGACAATATACGCTCCCTATGACCCCTTGATTCCACTTTCATTACGTAATCCGAATAAAAAATCTCCTCTCCGAATTTCGCTCCTGCCAGGGACGGATTGAGATCGTCAACCTGACGCAAATACACCTCATTGACCTTTTTCACCATCCCGTCAACGTAAACCGGAATCTGATTCCGTTCCATGGCATCCTTCAAAATACGAATGACCTCCTGAGAGCGTGCCACGGCGAACGTCGGGATTAACACTTTGCCATCTGCTTCGATCACTTCGGTTACGTCCTGCACAAGAGCAGTTTCTTGTTGGGCCCGATCTTTATGTCGACGATTGCCATACGTCGACTCCATCACCATCACGTCCAGGCGGCACAATTCGGGCACGTCCATACCCGGAATGGTCAGTTGATCGTCACCAGACACGTCGCCCGTCATCAGGATACTTTCCTGTTCGCTCTCAATATAGATCATTGCCGCGCCCAGAACGTGACCTGCGCGAATCCATGTTGCTGTCACGCCGTCGCCTATCTGTACGGGTTCCTTCCACGGAACCGATTCCATCCGGCTGAAGGCGTAGTTTACGTCGTCGGCAGTGTACTCAGGCGATTTACACTTCTCCTCCCGCTTGACTGCATCGTCGAATAGCACACGGGTAATTTCTCTGGTTGGAGGGGTACAATACACCTTTTCAGGCAATCTATCCTCCTTGGCAAGCAGAGGCAACGCACCCGTGTGATCGCTGTGCGCGTGGGTCAATAGAAGAGCGTCAGGCCTCCACATCTCACGCAAGTCAGGCCACTTTGTCTTTATGGCCGGTCCCATTCGAATGCCCGCGTCCACCATAATGCGTTGGTCGGCGATTTCAATTAACGTACACGAAGCGCCGACCTCGTCGGCGCCGCCGATAAAATCGAAATGTACCATTTCAAACTCCTTTCACAGTTGACATTAAAGGACGATGTTTCCGTCCAAGTTGTCTTGAAGGATGCGTCGTTGCGCGATGCCGATGGGGTCGTGAGGCTATTGAGCCTCGAAGTGCCACGCATGTGGTAAAGACAATCTCGATGTTGGGATTGACCGGATGCAAGCGTTAGTGCAGGCCGACGGCCAGCCCCTGCGCCGATACATCATTTGCCCTTACCTCCCCTGGGCGGGGCATTGTCGCGGCCGCCACCGGAACGGTTTCCGGTTTTGGCGGTCCAACCGGCGCCTTGTCCACGGTTGCTGCCTCGACCGCCACCCCGATTGCCGCCTCTATCACTGCCGCATTTGGCCATTCTCATCACCTCCTTTCCCGTCTTGCGTGTATTCACCGCCTCACGGGGACACTCTGGTTCCCAGTTGAGGCGATCGACTTGCTTCAGGCAAGGAACCTTTACTTCTTTGCCGAAGCGTCGTCAGATGGGTTATTATCTGATCCGTCTGCCCAATTCTCGGGCCTTTCATCGTCGCCGCGCGACTGCCAATAAGCATCGTTGTTCGGGTTCAACTGATTGGCGCGATTGTCATTGTCGCGATCCATGATACCACCTCCTTTCTCTTGGAATCGGGTCGGCTCATGGGGGACACTCAGGTTCCCAGATGTTCCGCAAACCGGGTTACTCTACGATATCTCAATTGAAAAATTGCAAGAACTATGCCAATACTTATGTATTTCAAATAAGTCATTTATATTATCTTATGGCAATGAACACACCGGCCCTTTCCTTGCAGTTGGTGTAATTTACCAACCACAGCGTTGAAGTCCGCCATCTACGCCTGCCCATCGAGGCGATCATGCTTCTCTCGTGTCCGATGCAATTCCGTTCGTCGAGTTCGCATGGCCCCCGCCTGATCTATCTCTATTCCGAGTGTCAGGAGATGCGCCTGGCGAAGCCACCAGAAGGCTTCGAACAAGGGCCGACGCGGCGAGGCGCCGCGTTCGAGATTCGGCCCTTTGCGATTGAGATGACGAATCCGGCCATGCGCCCTTCTTGCGAGTGTCTGGACCCTTTCATCAGGATCGTTTCTGGAAAGCCAGAACAGCGTTCTGTGCACCCGTCCGCCGGGATTGACGCGTAACGCCGTCAGGGCTTGCACATAGCATTGCCTCCACACTCGGCGGGGTTCGACAAATCGTTCGTCTGTGGGATCAATAGACTCTTTATTCGGCTCAACATTGTCTCTCCGGGTCTTTAGCCGTTCGAGGCAGAATTTGGCAAACGCTTCGCGCAATCCCTTCAAGTGCGGGTCCCGCCTGAGTTCATCCCGAAGATTCTGCGGATACATGGCGATTCCGATCCACATCGGGAGTCGACTGTAGGGATGAGGCGGAGGTTCTCTGTCAGCCTCGGGCCACGGCCGAAGGTCAGACGCTACGGCGGGGACCCGCATCTCCGCGAAAGCCAGCAGGAGGGACCTCAAGCACTTCCAGGGCGCGGCGAAGACGACCAGCGCCTCAAAGGCTTTTTCGTAGAAATCCGCAACAGGCACGCCCGTCGAGTCCTGACCGTCAAAGGCCTCGGGTGTATCTCGCAACACCTTACGCAGCATGCCGACGTGCCTGACCGCGCTGTCCACAATCCGGCTTCTCAGTTCGTCAGAGAGGTCCGATTCCAGCCCACCCATCCCCCGGTAGTAAATCGCCGCGGATAACCGCCACCAGGCTTTGAGCAATGAAGATCGCCCTGTCGCAGAATCGGGCTGTTTCACACTGAGAAGGTCCAGGAACGGGATCAACTCGTGCGACACAACCCGCCATCCGTCACCCGCAGGATTCAGACGCTCCGCACCCAATGCAAAGCCGATGCTCATCGCATGTTCGACAGCATTCAGGAGTCCGAGAATCCGGTCGCCCAGTACATCTTCCGCAGAATTGGAAAACGCCTCTTTCAGGGTGTTCAGGTTTATGGTCTCACGACGTTCCGAGTCTGCGGCGAAACGCCACTTGAGCCAGAATTCGAGCTGATCAGGGTCTTCAAAATCCGTACTGGACCACCCCTCTCGCAACATAGGATTCAACAAGGCCGGATTGACGATCTGATCCAACGGCAGGCCTTCCGGAAAGAGAAATGGAACGAGGTCGAAGAACAGGAATGCGCGTTTGTTTCTTATCTCCACGAGCTTGCGCCAATCCAGGCGTTTTGCTCGAAATTTCGCCTGCCTTTGAAATTCTCCAACCCACGCGTGAACAACCCAATTTCCGCCTGATTTCACCAGCCCGTGGCCAGGCCGAACCACTTCGCTGTAGACGGGTCCGAAGCCAAGCAGAAAGCTGAAGAGAAGCGCGAGGCGGGTCTGCTCATCGCCCTCGGGAGGACCCGATTCGTTCAGACCTTCCACGACACCGGGAAGGACGTGCTCGAAATTGTCCGAGAAATCCTCCCTGAATACGGACGCGCAGCCGGCATCGCCAAAACAGTCCGGACGTTTAAATACCCGAACCAGCCATGCACGATCATCACTGGAAAAACCAGCGTCCGCAAGGCACTGTTCTACGTGAGAAATCTCTGAATCATCTGACGGGAAAATCAGGCCGGATGGGCCGTTTTCAGCGTCGCTCATTGTTGTTTCCTGTTAAGCGCCTCGCTATATCCTTGTTGGACAATCGAGCAGGGATGTCAACCTGTTCCGATTGTGAACCCGCAGGATTTCCGGAGAAGATCCGGAATCGGAAAAGATGCATTAAGCATCGAAGCACGAGGTTCGATCCAAATATACCGGATTAATGATCTGCGTCAAGTGAAAATAGACAAATCCATGCCCTCCCTAAGGGGCTCCTTATGACAATAACGAACGTCAGGTTCTTTCTTTGGCAAGTTCATACTTCCGGTAGAAGTGGCGGAACTGGTCGTAGCTCAGGCTGAGCGAATCGGCTGCCCTGCGCTGGTTCCAGTTCGTATTGGACAGCGCGCTCCTGAGCAACCCGAGCTCAAAGGATTTGACCTGGGCGTCAAATCCGTCTCCCGGCGGCGTCGGTTCTTCACTGGTGATTTCCGGCGGCAAATCCGGGGGTTCAATGGATGGGCCCGTGGCCATGCACGCGGCGCGTTCAACGGCGAACTTGAGCTCGCGCACGTTTCCGGGCCACGGGTAGCCCTGCAGGTGTCGGAGGGCGCCGTCGGAAAACGGACGCACCGTGAGCCCCGGCACCTCCCGCACGATTTGCTCGACGAAGAACACCGCAAGCGGATGGATGTCTTCACGCCGCTCGCGAAGCGGAGGAATGCGGATTACTTCGAAGCGGAGGCGGTCGTAGAGGTCCCGACGAAAGCGGCCTTCGGCAATCTCACGTTCGAGATCGGCATTCGTAGCGGCAATGATCCGGACGTCCACGCTCGCGGGCGAGGCCCCGCCCACCCGTTGAATCTCCTGGTACTCGATGGCTCGAAGGACGTTCTGCTGGAATTCGGGTGTGGTGTTGCCAATCTCGTCCAGTAACAGCGTACCGCCGTTGGCCGCTTCAAACCGCCCGGGCCGGGCTTCGGTCGCTCCGGTGAACGCGCCTTTTTCGTGGCCGAAGAGTTCGCTCTCCAGCAGGTTGGCCGAGAGGGCCGCGCAGTTGACCTTAACGAACGGTCGATCGCTGCGTACGCCCCCATAGTGGATCGCCGCCGCCACGAGTTCCTTGCCGGTGCCGGGTTCGCCCAACACCAGAACCGGCCGGGGTATGGAAGCAATGCGCTCGGCCTGTTGCATGATCCTCAGCATCTGAGGGCTGGCATTGACCGTCCTGTACTTCTTTCCGAACTCGTCCCGGTAGTATCGATTTTCCCGGTCCAGATCCTTCACCCTGGCCTGAAGCCGCGCATTCTCTCTGAGGACGGCGAGTACGCGGTCGAGTTTTTCCAGGCTGAGTTCAAGCCGGTCCTCAATATAGAAGTCTTTCTCGATGAAGTCGGATGCGCCCATGCGCAGGGCGGCCACGGCGTTCTCCACGGTACCCTTGCCAGTGAGAATGATCACCGGCATATCGGGCACGAGGTCGCGAATCTTGCGCAGGATATTCAGACCGTCCGCCTCGGCCGGTCCGAAATCGATATCCAGAATGGCCATATCGACGTCCGAAACGTGCGCCTTCAGGTACGCGAAGGCCTGACTTCCCGTTGGAAAAGCCCGCACGATCCTGCCGTCCACCTGAAGGCTTCGCGTGAGCATGGCCAGTATTTCGGGCTGGTCATCGGCGACGACAATTTGCGCTTTCATGGTCTACTCGATAAATTCCTCTGCCAGGGGCAGCCGCGAGGCGGTCAACGGATCGCCGCTCCAGCCGATGCTGTCGGTTCCGGCGACGAGTTCGAAGTCCACCGGAAGATCGATGCGGAACACGGCGCCGGCGCCCGGGCGGCTGATCATCCTCAGGGTTCCCCTGTGGGCGGAGACGATGCGCGAACAGATGCTCAGTCCGAATCCGTTGCCTTTTTCTTTGGTGGAAAATCCTGGATCGAAGATTCTGGACTGGTTCTCTTCGGATATGCCCGGTCCGTTGTCTTCCACCTCGATGAATACCGACCCGCGTCTATTGTCGTAACCGGCCTGTACCGTGACGGCGCCACGCTCATCGACGGCGTCCAGCGCGTTGAGAATCAGGTTCGTGACGGCTTCACGCAGCATGCCGGGATCCACCTTGACCTGCGGCACCTGTGGTTCGGATGCGAAGCGGAGCGCCGCGCCGCCGGAACGGGTCGCGACGGCTTGCTTGATTTTGCCCACGAGTTGCGGAATATCCACGAGTGACGGATTCAGCGGATCCTGCTTCATGCTGCGCAGATAGGCCACCCACTGGTCGAAGATGTGTTCCTGGTCGCGGGCAATGTGTCGCAGGTCGTCGAGCACGGCGTCGTGCTTCGGAACGCTTCGAATGAGGCGGCGTGTGCGGCTACCCACCAGACCCATCAGGTTCTTGATCTGGTGACCCCGGGTGTACAGGCTTTCTCCCACCTGTACGCGACCCATGTCGATGAGTTCAAGGGACAGGCGCGCCAGCACCGAGGCTGCCTGCGTGCCGAATTCCTCGATGATGGACGTATACTCCTGTTCCATCTGGGCCGAACTCTTGTAATCGAAGAGAAGATGCGCGAGGTTTCTGTAGGGAAGCGCATAGTCCGGCTCGAGCTGGATGGCGATCTTGAACGCGCCCAGAGCCTGAAGGGTCTGACCTGTCTGCATAAGCAAAACGCCAAGGTTGTTGTGACCCGGGGCGAACAGCGGATTTGCTTCCAGCCCGCGACGGTATATCGCGATGGCTTCGTCGATGTTTGCCGGAAGGTCGTCGAGAAAGCTGGCCAACAGGAAGCAGGCGCCATCCACGTTGTCGAATGGCACGCCGCGGTCCACGGCCTCTAGAATAGACCGAAGCGCTTCAACCGCCTGTTGCCGGCCATTCGATCCGGAGGCCGCGCCTTCGGCCCGCAAAAGCGCCAACTGCAACTGCGCCTCCAGATGGTCGGGATTCATTGCGATTGCGGATTCAAAAGCCTGCGCAGCTCCCTCGACACCGCCTTTCAACCGGCAGAGACCGATCTTGTAATGCAGGTCCGCTCCATTCTCCGGCGCAAGTTCCAGGCAACGCGTGAAACACGTCAGCGCGTGCTGCCAGTTGCCCTTTCTGAAATAGACGGCGCCCAGGTTATGGCGCGCCCGTACATTCCCGTCGTCGGCCGCCAGTGCCGCCACGTAGGCGGCCCCGGCCTTCGACAGGTCGCCTGCTTCCATCGCGTTGTCGCCGTCACGACCGCGCCGCCGGGCTTCGTCGTTCGCCGATTCCGGCAGGGTCTGTGCGATGCCGATTCGGTTGGCGGCCGCGGGGCGGCTGTCCGATTTTTCGGGTCTGTTCAAGCCATGACTCCCGAATGAAGCGCTACGATTCCGATGGCGTTTCCAATGCGCCCTTGTCGTCGCCGCTTGCATCTGCGTCGCCGGTGGCTTTGCCCAGAAACTCGGGCAGTTCCAGGCCCGCCAGTTTGGCCAACTCGTGCATTGGCGGGATGGCGCCCATCAGGCGCTGGCCGAGATTGGACATGCCGCCCTGTCCGCCGCCGCCGTCCCAGACCATGATCTTCTCCAGGGGGAGATTCTGAATGGCTTCCGCCTGAATGCCTGCGACCTCGGTCAGCCGCTCGACGATGAGGAAGGCTGCCGCAGCCTGGTCTTTTCCTCCGCACGCGGCCACCAACTCCCTGTAACCCTCGGCCTTGGCATCCAGTATGGCCTGGGTACCCTCTGCTTCGGCTCGCTTTTGGGCGAGAATTGCGGCGGCCTCCCCCTGCGCCACCAGCGTCCTCTGCACCTTCTCAGCCTCCGCCTCTACAACCAGCTTCTGCTTTTCCGCGTCGGCCTGTACCACAATCTCGGCTCTCAATCGAGCTTCTTCCCGGAGCGCCCGGGCTTCCTCGGCCTCTTTTTCGGCCTTTTCCTGTGCGACCCGGATCGCGCCGTCCGCCGCCTTCGCCGCCTCCTGCCCCTGTTGCCGCGCGACCTCCTCGGCCACTTTCTGCTGCGCCATATATCCGGCCTTTTTAGAATCGGCATCGGCCTCCGCCTGGACCGCTTCCGCATCCAGAGAAGAGACCATCCGGCGTTTGTTTCGGGCGGCTTCGGCCTCGCCGATCTGGGCTTCGGATTCCAGGGCGGCAACCCTCTGGCGGCGATCCCTGGTAGCTTCGGCCTCGCCGATTTCGGCTGCCGCGTTTGCGGCAGCCACGTCGGTGCGCTGGTCCCGTTCCCGCTCGGCTACGCCCACCTTGCCCATCTTCTCCTGCTCGGCCACGTCGATCGCCGCCTGGTTGATGGCTTCGGCCGCGGCCTTTTGTCCGAGAGCCTTGATATAACCGCTTTCGTCTTCTATATCCTTGATGTTCACGTTAATCACGGCCAGGCCGATCTTTTCCATTTCGGTGGAGACCGCTTCGTTGACCTTGGACATGAAGGCCTGCCGGTCCTGGTTGATTTCCTCGATTTCCATCGTGGCGATCACCGCCCGCATCTGGCCGAGGATGATGTCCTGCGCCTGACTCTCGATCTGGTCTCGAGAAAGACCCAGGAGACGTATTGACGCATTCTGCATCACGCCCATCTGGTTTGACACCGCCGCGGTAACGGTTGTTGGAACAGACACTCTGATGTTCTCCTGCGACAGGGCGTTGTCCAGATCGATGGGTACGACAAACGGCTCGAGATCCAGATACTCATAATCCTGCAGGAGCGGCAGCACGAAGGCCGCGCCCCCGTGAACGCATTTTGCCGCCCCTTTTCCGGTCTTTCCGTAGACGACCAGAATCTTGTTGGACGGGCACCGCTTGTACCTGGAAATAAACGTCACGAAGAGCAGAAACACCACCAGCAGCAGTATAATTGTCAATACCGTCTCGGTTGACACGACGATCCCTCCTCGAATGAATTTTCCGCCAACGTTGATTTTTTTCCGGAAGGGGTTCCGTGCGGAATACAACCCCGTTCCGTCTCACCCATCGACAGGTGGAAACAAGCTGAAATACCGCAGACACCGGCTTCTCAGCCACATTGCAGTCAGGACGACAGCGGCTCGACCTCGAG
Organism: Candidatus Latescibacterota bacterium; assembly: GCA_965203805.1. Classification (GTDB taxonomy): domain Bacteria; phylum Latescibacterota; class UBA2968; order UBA2968; genus JAAXHE01. Next base: position 2,327,396 of record OZ241917.1, read on the forward strand.
AGCTGTCGTATCCACCACGCGAAGTACCCGGACCGGTGTTTTTGCGGAGATGGACATGCCGTTTCTGCCGCGTGCCGATACGTAGGCGACCGCGCCACTCTCCATCACCCGGACCTGTCCGGCCCCGTCTTCAGGGATATCCAGGTATACCTCACCCGAGGTTCCCACGCACGTTTCCAGATTGGCGTTTCCAGTCTCGGTAAGCTTCCGGACACCGTGAAAGAAATAGGCAACGACCCCCATGCCTGCACTGCCCCAGACAAACGCGTAAAACACTGCCGTCCGAACGTCCAGACCTCTCTCCAGATACAGAGCGCCCGCCCATCCGAACAACATACCAAAGGCGATCAGAGACCTGATTGACAGCAGTTTGAATGCAGCCACCGTGCCGTCTCCAGGTCCGTCGTTCAATTCGGGACCCGCGTCGCCAAGGTCCGCGTCGCCATCAGTGCCGGCGTCGGACCCGCCCAGGCCAAACAGGGCCGCCAGGAGTTGCCAGACAAAAAATGCGCTGAAAAAAACCGCCAATACGTAGAACGCCTGGTTGAGGACGCTCAAATCTGTCCACCATCCATCCATGTCCGGCTCCTTTCTCGGGATCGTCCTCGTGTTGCACGCCGTTCTAACATACGGGACGCCGCCCTGCTGCGAAATGTGACATAGAATTTACTTCGCGTCAACACTAAATCGCGACGGGTTTTACCGGCGTACTGACCTGGCGGTACGTTCATTGCGGTCGATTTCCAGAGTGAACCGGCGACGGATTCGATCATGGCCAATCCGAACCCCGAACTTGCGCGGCACGGGCTCCGGGATCCACGTGCTCAGGAGGGAACCAGCCCCCGCTTTCTGAATTCACCCTTCAACTGAAATCTTCCGCGGTTGAGCCAGGTCTTGACCGTGCCCATCGGAATCTGCAACTCCCTGGTAATTTCCTCGTAGGACCTGTCTCTCACGTATCGCATCCAGAGAACCTCGCGATATCTGGCCGGCAATGACCGAATGCTCTTCCTGACCAGGTCACGGTGCTCGTTTCGCTGGACGGACAGTTCAGGATTCTCGCCCGGTGCAGGCCTGCGTGTGGCGTCGGTAAGAGCAGCCGGGTCGTCCGTCGTCTGAATCCATTTCCGCCGCACCTGCTGTTTGCGAAAATGGGACTTGTGTACGTTGAGCGCGATCTGCGTGAGCCACGTGGCAAAGGCTGCATCCCCGCGGTACGAGCCCATTGCCATAAATGCTCGCAAAAAGGCGGTCTGCATCAGGTCCTGCGCGGTATCGGGATCGCTCGTTCTTCGAACCATTGTGGCGTAGATCTGCTCGTGGCAGGCTTTGTAAAGGTCTCCGAAGGCAGCTGCGTCTCCCGCGACTGCTCTGCGGATCAGATACCGTTCGTTTTCCATTAGCGGGACATCCTTTCGATAGGACAGGCTATTACCTGGAATCGCTGGTAAGCAGCCGGTAACCCACATAAATCAGGACAATCGAGACTGACAATTTAAGGACCAGGAACAGGATTTCCAGAGACACGCCTATCAGCTTGATCGCTTCGAAAATGCCGAGGTACGCGCCGATGCCGATCAGGATGATGCCAAGAATCTTCGCGAACATGGGTTATCCTTTCTTTTTCCGAAGTATTGCTCAGGTAACGAAAATCCAGTCCGGGATTCGGGAGAATCCGCGAGACCCTCTCAGCCGGAGTTTGCACAGGCGTTGGACAATTTCAGCGCCGATCAGCTATCTGGATTCTTTACTTCCGATCGGCTGAGTTTGTCGTCCAGGGATATCAGGACGTCCTGAACGTCAGTAATCCGCCGTTCCAACTCGTTCAGGCGGGCATGGAACGCTTCCGACTGTTCCGCGCCGTTTCCTCGGGTCTGGCCCCCGGCACGGCGTTTCAGGAAGATCACGACGCTGCCGAGGGTGAAGACCGACACGGCAGCGATTACGGAGATTGCCAGAATTCCGAGCGCGATATCCATAGCGAATCTCCCGAAGCCGAAATGGCGCGTCGGCGCCAGAGGGTCGCCGAAGAGAAACTTCAGCGTTACCATGCCCAGCAGAAACAGGACAAAGACGACGGCGGCCTTAGTCGCGAATTCTCGTGTCATCAGAATCCCTCCTTTGTATCGCAGTCAAACCTCAAACCCTGGTTCGATCCCTTCTAAGCCTCTCGTCCAGGCTGATAATGACCTCCTGAAGATCGTTCAAGCGCTGGTCTACGGTTTCCAGCCGCTCTTCCATTCGTCTAGCCCGCTCGGGACTCATTCCTTTGCCCTCCCGCTTTTTCCTCAGGTGGATATAGCTCACCAGACCACCGGCGAAGATGATCAGGCAGATTCCGATACCAATTTCCATTGCGATACCAAGACCGGTTCCGGATCGAACCAACTCGAGCCGGTCTGCGACGCCTTCGAGTTTCCTGGCGGCCGATTCCAATCGCCGCTGGTTGTCCAGGAGTACACTCACGCCGTCGCCCGACGGACCACTTGCACGACCGACCTCGGTCGGTCCCGGCACATAAGCAGCATCCGGCAGCAGGTTCCACCGGTCAGACGTGAAGGCCCAGATTGCGAACCCCACGGCCGCCACCGCCAGAAATATTCCCACCGTGGATCCGCTCGGCTTTTTGTTGCCGGGAGTCATCAGGTAGACTGAATACCCGCCCGCAACCATCAGCAGGCAAAGGGCTAACGCCAGTTCCAGTATCCAGCTCATCGAGTTCCCTCCTCTTGTTTCCTCGACTTATGTGATTCGAGCGGCTTAATTCACACCTGTCAGAGATTTACGCGACCTTGCTCAGCGTGCTTGCAGTGGCGTCCGGTGCGGCGGTCTCCGGGTCTGCCTTTTTGAAAACACCCGACAGTTTCGTCATCTTCAGAATTCTGTCGACGCCCCGGGTAACGCCGCTCAGCTTCAGTTCGCCGCCCGCGCCCCTGACAGTCTTCAGACCGCTGATCAACTCTCCAATCATGGCGGCGCCGACAAACTTCATTTTTGACAGGTCGACCACCACCGTCCGTGCGCCGCTGGTCGCCAACTGTCCTATTTTGCGTCTCAGCGGCGCCACTTCCGACCTTGCGACGGGGTCGCCGCTAACGGAGACAATTACCGCTCCGCCCTGAATGCGTTCGCCGACGTCAATGCGCCTCGAATTCATCGTACAATCCCTCTTGTTTTCGTGTAAGTCCGGTCCGAGTGGGACAGTCCGGTGATTCCTGCCATTGGATTTCATCCGATTCCGGCGTCCCTTACGACGTTTCCCCCGGGTTTCCTCGATCCAGCTTTTCATCGATCGCGATCATGATTTCCTGGATATCGGTAAGTCGCCGATCCAGGTCGTCCAGCCGGGCGTTCAATCGATCTTCGACTTTGCCGGGCACGGAACCCTTGGTTTGTCGATCCACGTATTTCAGTACAGCCGACGCGAGAACAATAAGCGCAACGCCAACACCGACTTCAAACATGACATCCCTCCGTCAAATGCAAGATATCAGAGTTCATCCACGGGTCTTGCCCGGTGCTTTTCCTCACCGCGCTCTATATCAGGAAAGTGGTACACCACAAGACCGGAATCGGAAACGCGCACCTCGGCGCTGCCTTTTTCCCCCAGGATGCGCAGGATCTCGTCCGCCTTTTCCACGGTCATTCTCCCATCCGTGGCCGCTTCCAGCACGGTAAGGCTGCCTCCCTTTTCTCGGGCGAGCCTGAGCAGGCGATGTTGATATTGCGCGTATCGTTTCAGGTCGGCCGATTCGTGAGCCCTGCGCCCGGCAAGCCTGAAGACAACTGCGCCGGTCAGTGACAGGATAAAAAGCAGCGCCTCCGGGTGAAACGAGCGCTCGACAATGCTCATGACGAAGGGGACGATCGCGGCGAACAGACACAAGATCGCGGCGGCTTTCAGAAAGTGTCCGAGGACGTATCGCATGTCGCAGCTCCAATTGATGGCCATGTCCGAGATTCGTGTCGACAGACCCTGGGACCTTGAACGGCAAACCTGACGCTGGTATTGCCGCCCATTGCCGCCCCTCCGGGCCGCCTCCACGGCCTTTTTCGCATCGCGCACGGCATTCCTGACTTCATACGCGATCTCGTCCAGAATTTTCTGTACGTCACGCATCGGACTTGCGCATCCTGTCTTTCAGGGCCTGCAGTTCCTCTTCCACGGTGTTCCGCCGCTCCAGCTTTTCGAACGAGTCTTCGAGCGAAGGATCTTCCCCCGCGATTTCGGCGTGCGCATGGGCCTCTGCTTCTTCGGTCTCTACACGATTACGGAAGCGCTCGAAGCTCGAAAACGCGTCGTCGCCGATGCCCGATAGGCCCTGGGCGATCTGCTTTCTCGCCTGGGCGGCGCGGCGCCGGGCGATGAGAGCGCCCTGGCGGGTGCGCGCCTCGTCCAGTTTGGATTTGAGCTGCGTCAGTTGCTTCTTGAGCTGATCGGAGGTCTTGTGGCTTTCGTCGAAAGCGACTTCCAGATCCCGGGCGGCTTTTTCAACCGCGGCCTTTCGTTCCAGGGCGCGCCGGGCCAGGTCGTCTTCGCCGGATTCGACGGCCAGTTCCGCCTTCTTCTGCCAGGACTCGATCTGGTCCGTCTTCTCCAGCAACTGACGCTCGAGGCGTTTTTCGTTGGCAACCGCGGTGCCGACGGACGCGGTTGCCTTGTTGACGGCCTCTTCCATTTCAAGGATCATCTGCCGGATCATCTTTTCCGGATCTTCGGCGCGATTCAGAAGATCATTGATGTTGGCCTTGACGATGTCCGCCATGCGGGAGAAGATTCCTTTGGCCATGGTCTTTCTCCTTTCTATCGTGGGTCTTTTGATCCCACGAGGGTGGAAAAATCCGATTTCCTGGTATAATTCAGGGTTCTGCCGACATTCCTTGCAAGTATCGTACCCGTTTGACGAAAAAGCTGACGCCGCTGTTAAATATCGGTATTTAGAGGATTTAGACAAATCTTCAAAATCATGTCACCAATAGAAGTTGGTGAAAATCGCCGTACGCAAGGCGAAAACGACCGGATCGCACGGCCGTCGAATGCCTGATCATGAGCGGTGCCGACTTGTCTTTTGGTAACAAATGGCGTAATATCTGAGGTGCTCTGCCGGTTGAAACCGACCGGTGCGGTCGCCGTTTCATTCGAGTTGCGGTGTTAGACCATCATTATGAAAAACTGTCGCCATTTGCGCCTGCTCAGTGTCGCTCTCTGCATGGTCATGTTGCTCGCCAGCCCCCTTGCCGGGCTCTCGCTGGTGTACACGGTCCGGAAGGGGGACTCTCTCTGGTCCATTGCACAGGAGAACGGGACGAGCATCCGGGAGATCAAGCGAATCAACAAGCTGCGCACCAATAACGTCTATCCGGGCCAGGTGCTGCGCCTGGGCCCGCGGATCGTCAAATACGACGCGCCAAACGGTCCGTACTACTGGCGAAAGCCAAGGGCATCGAGGCAAAGGCATCGCAGCTACTCCGAGCGCGCGCGCTCGGCCCCAAGTGTAGACTATCGCCGGGCCCAGACCCTGCTGCGCGCCTTCGACAACGAGATTCTCGCCAAGGCGCCCAAGCGAAGGAAGAAACCGCTGAAGGGCTGGTGGATCGTACTCGACCCGGGGCACGGGGGCATCGATCCGGGCGCGATCGTTTCCAATTTGACGGGCAAGAAACGGCGGGTCTACGTTGTCGAGGATGAGTATGTATACGATATCGCACTGCGGGTGTACAAGAGACTTCGGCTTTTGGGCGCGGAGGTGACACTCACGGTGATCAGCCCCAATCATCTGATTCGGGAAAACCAGGAGGCCAAAGTTACATTTGTCCACGAACAGAACGAAGTCTATAACGATGAACGGTACAATCGGAGGAATTCGGACAAGGTGCGGCCCAGGAGCGCCAATCTCTCACAGCGCGTCCGGGTTGCGAACCGCTTCGTCAAGCGGGCGCGCGGGGGCAGGAGCCTGTTTATCTCGCTGCACGCGGACAACACTCCCGGACGACCTAGGGGAGCCCTGGCGATCTATCATAAACGGCGGGGCAGGGTTGACAGCCGGTCCAGGTCATTCGCCCGCGTCATGCGTTCGGTCCTGCACCGGCGGGACCTTCCGGCGCGGGTCAAGGGGCGGAATCTTGCGGTGTTGCGGAACAATCTGGCCCACGCGGAGATTCTGGTCGAGGTCCACAACGTCCACTATGAGAGCGACGCTTATCTGATCCGGTACCATAAGCATCGGGAGCGCGACGCGGATCGGCTGGTAAACGGCATCCTGGCGTATGCCAGGACAAAGCGATGATTTCCCGGTGATCGCATTCGAACGTGGCCGTCAACGGGCGCCGGTGGCGTTGATCGCCGGTCCTCGCAGATTCCGGTGCGGCAGACCGGAGAATCACGGCCTGGCCTACCGCATGAATCTCCTGATCCGGAGTGAATTCGAGATGACCGAGACGGAACTCAGGGCCATGGCGCCGGCCGCGACCATGGGACCCCCGAGCGGATTGAGCAGGCCGAGCGCGGCGACCGGAATCAGCAGAACGTTGTAGACGAACGCCCAGAACAGGTTCTGGCGGATCGTGCGCATGGTCCGGCCCGACAGGCGGATGGCGGTTTCTATTCCGGACAGGCTGCCGGACATCAGGGTGATGTCCGCGGTTTCCATGGCGACGCCCGTGCCGGTCCCCATGGCGATGCCGACGTCCGCGGTCGCGAGGGCGGGCGCGTCGTTGACGCCATCCCCGACCATGGCGACTCGGTGACGCCCGGCTTGCAGGGTTGCGATTCGGGCGGCTTTCTCGTCGGGCATCACCCCGGCGATGACCTGTGCGATACCTGCCTGCTCCGCGATGGCGCGGGCGGTTCCGGGGTGATCTCCCGACAGGAGGATGACGTCCAGTTCCAGTGACTTCAGATCGGAGACGACGCCGGCCGCGTCGGGCTTCAGGACGTCCGCGACACCAATGAGCCCTTCCACCTGATTGTCGACGACAACAAACAGGACCGTCTTGCCGCCGGCTTCGAGACGTGCGGCCCGTGCGTCCAGGTCGTCAGGCACTGAAGTATGACGCTGCATCAACCGCCGGTTGCCCAGAAAAATGGCGCGACCGGCTTTTTTTGCGCGTATGCCCAGCCCTGGCAGGGCTTCGAATTCCAGGGCATCTTCCGCTGACAGTCCCCGTTCCCGCGCCGCGTTTCGGATCGCCGCCCCGAGGGGGTGTTCGGAGCCCCGCTCGGCTGCAGAGGCGAACTGAAGGATTTCCGTTTCCGTGCATGATCCGGCGGTGACCAGATCGGTCACGGCGGGCCGGCCGGTCGTCAGGGTACCTGTCTTGTCCAGGACAATCGTGTCGAGCCGGTGCGCGGATTCGAGGATGTCGCCGCCCTTGATGAGAACCCCGAGTTCCGCCGCACGGCCGGTGCCCACCAGAATGGCGGTCGGTGTGGCAAGGCCGAGCGCGCAAGGACAGGCGATGATGAGGACCGCAACGGCGTTGAGCAGCGCGTCGGGGTCGCCGGAACCTGAACCCGCGATCCACCACAGGGCGAACGTCATCACCGCAATCCCGAAAACCACAGGTACAAAAACGCCGGCAACGCGGTCTGCGACGCGCTGAACGGGCGCGCGCGAGCCCTGAGCCTGCCGCACCATCCGGACGATTCGCGCGTGCACCGTCTCGGCGCCGACCTGCGACGCCTCGAAAGTAAAGCTTCCCGTCCCGTTGAGGGTTGCCCCCAGGACACGGCTGCCGACGCCCTTCTCAACGGGCATGCTTTCCCCTGAAATCACGGATTCGTCGATGCTGGATGAGCCGTCCCGAACAACCCCGTCCACCGGGATTCTGTCGCCCGGCCTGATGCGAATCAGGTCTCCGGCGGCGACGTCGTCCAAGGGAACGAGCGATTCTTCGCCATCGCGAATCACGCAGGCGGTCTGCGGGCGGAGGTCCATTAATCCGCGGATCGCTTCGGTGATGCGCCCGCGGGAGCGGATTTCCAGGACCCGTCCCAGAAGGATGAGCGTAACGATCATCGCTGAGGTGTCGAAGTAGACATTTACGGGCTGGCCCTCTCCGGCGACGGACGTGGGCGCCAGCACGCCGGCGACGCTGTATCCGTACGCCGCAAGCGTTCCGACGGCAATGAGGCTGTTCATGTCTGCAGTCCCATGGCGCAGGGCGCTCCAGAACCCTTTGAGAAACCGCCAGCCGCACCAGAATTGCACGGGGGTTGCCAGGACGAACAGCAACAGATGCACCTCTCGCAGGGAGAACGGCGTACTATGGATCTTTTGCACCATCCCCACGCCCATAATGAGTGTTGACAGCACAGCCGCAACGACGAAACGCACACGCGCCGCACGGCGATCCTCGAGTTCCGTCGTCCGGTCTCCGTCTTCTACGGTTGCACTCTCCTCCAGGGCCGTCGCGCCGTATCCGGCATCGACTGCCGCCCCGGTGAGAAAGGACGCGTCGACGTGGAGATGGCGGACAGTCGCGTGACCGGTTGCAAGGTTGACCGTGGCGTCAATGACGCCGGGAATCCCGTTTAATGCACTCTCGACGCGGGAAACGCAGGCGGCACAACTCATGTCGTGAATGACGAGCGTCGATTCGGCGGTGCGCAGACCATAGCCGAGACGCTCGACTCTCCGGACAAGCTGCTCTTCGTCGGCCAGATCGGGACTGAGCAGCAATGTCGCCTCGGCCGTCGCGAAATTGACGACCGCCTCGTTTACGCCGCTGGTTTCCTTCAGCTCTTTCTGAATCCGGGCGGCGCAGGCGGCACAACTCATGCCGCTGACGGGCACGGTCAGGCGGACGGCAGGATTCGATTCGAGAATTCGGGTCATGGTTGACCTGTCCGGGTTGGCTCAGTAGCGCGAAACGCTTCCGAGTGTGCTCTCCTGAGATTATTCCACGGACGCGGGACCTGAAAAATGGTCGAAACCGCGCGTCTTGAGTTCCGTTCTCGCACCCCGAGCATCTTCGAGATGGATACGTCCGTCCCCCGCCTCGATCCAACCGATGCGGCGGATCCGTGACCCGGCGGCGAGCGCATCGATCTCGCGTCTGCCTCCGGGAGACGCCGTAAACAGCAGTTCATAGTCCTCCCCGCCCGTAATCGGCAGACTCCGTGCTCCCGGAGTCGAGAGTTCGCAGAACCGGCGGAACGCCGGTGAAACGGGAATCTCCGACTCGCGGATCACCGCGGAAACGCCGCTCTGCCTGCAGATATGGCGCAAATCCGAAGCCATCCCGTCCGAAAGATCCAGCATCGACGTTACGGCGCCCGATGCCGCCAGCGCCTGACCCAACGCTACCCTGGGCACCGGCCGGTGGTGCCTGCCCAGCAGAAACTCCCGGTCGTCCGCAGAAAGCCCGATCTCGCCGCCCATCGCCAGCTTCAACCCCGCCGCGGAGTCCCCAAGGGTGCCGGACACGTAAATCAGATCGCCGGGACGGGCGCCGGAGCGGTAGCACACCAGGTCCCGATCCATCTCGCCGGTCAGCGTCAGATTCATCACCAGCGGCCCGGTACTCCGCGTGGTGTCGCCCCCCACGACGTTCACGCCAAAGCGCGACGCCAATGCGCGTAGTCCGCCGTATACGCGTTCCATGTAGTCGACGTCGAAATCAGGCGGAACCGCCAGGGAGACCAGCGCCTCCCCAGGCTCCCCGCCCATCGCCGCGACATCGGACAGATTGACGGCAAGCAGCTTGTGACCCAGCGACCCTGCATCGGACGCTCCGACCTCGAAATGCACGCCTTCTACCATCAGGTCGGTCGTGATGAGGCGCACCCGTTCTCGTCCGCACGAAATCACGGCGCAATCGTCCCCGATACCACGCCGTACGTCCCCCGTCCGCGACAATCCTGCCGCCGCAATCCGCTCGATAAATTCGAATTCTCCCATCTCCCGAAACGTCGTCACGGGTTCTCCACCGGAATCGTCGATGCGCTCCGTCAAGAAAGGGCAGGCGAGTCCGTACACGGGGCGGATCGGCTCACGCTGAACGCTCGCGCCGCCGCTGCCAGGCCACGACTTCCGCATAGGGCACGTCGCCGCCGAATATATCCAGTGCGCTGCCGATTGTCAGACCGACGCGCCCTTTACCCAGTCTCTCGACGCGGTCCAGGTCTTCCAGGCGCCGGGCGCCGCCGGCGTACGTCACTTCGATGGGCGATTCGGCCCCGAGCATCTCCACAAGCGAATCTTCAATCCCCGTCCGCTTGCCCTCGACGTCCACCCCGTGCACAAGGAAGCCGTCGCAGAATTCCGAAAGCCAGGCCAACGTTGGACCGTCCACCTGAACGCTGGTGAACTTCTGCCACAGGTCGGTCACCACCAGATACGCATCGCCCCGTCTTCGGCAGCTCAGATCCAGCACCAGTCTGTCACGACCGACAGTACCCGCCATCATGTCCAGTCGGTCGGTATCCACGCGCCCGTCTCGAAACACATACGAAGTGACGATCACGTGGCTGGCGCCGGCATCCAGATATCGCAGCGCGTTCTCCGGCCGGATGCCGCCACCCACCCGGAACCCGCCGGGCCAGGCGGACAGCGCCGCCAGGGCCGCGGACTCGTTGCCCGGGCCCAGCATGATGACGTGGCCTCCCGGCAGGTTGTCGGCCCTGTACAGCTCCGCGTAGTCGGCCGCCGCGCGGTCTGTCTCAAAGTTCGTCGCCGGCGTTTCACCGCCTCGCACGGATCCACCCACAATTTGCACCACGCGCCCGCCGCGCAGATCGATACACGGCCTGAAATTCACGGAGTTGCCTCGCTGCAGACGGAAAATCGGACGGCCGCGCCATACGACGCCCGATGCCGGAACCGTGCAGGCTTCCTGTGTTGTCACCGCATCCGTCTCGCCCGGAAGGTCCGGAAGACAGCCGTTTCAATATAACGTACAATACCACCCACTTCAACCCTCGCCCAGCCGTTACAACGCCAAGAAAAAACCGAAGGCTCGCGCCTCCGGCGTTGACATCGCGCATTTGGAAGACCACTTCAACAACCACCCCCGGAAACGGCCCGCCATTGGCCGCGGGGATCCGTTCAGTCGTCGGCGGACTGATGGTAGGCGGCATTGCGGGAAAACGCGGCGCTGACGATTCTTTGCAGAACGGCGCGCAGGTCGTCCAGCAGCGTGTAGCATATCGGCACAAGCAGCAGGGTCAGAAACGTGGACGCCAGCAACCCGCCCATCAGGGTCCGGCCAAGCGGCGCGTAGGGAATCCCGATGAGATTGCTGTTGCCCAATGCCATTGGCAACAGGCCGCACACCGTGGTAAACGTGGTCATCAGAATGGGGCGAAACCGGTTGTGCCCGGCCTCCAGAATAGCCTCGGTCCGGTTCATGCCCTCTTGACGCATTCGGTTTATCATATCCACCAGGACAATGGCGTTGTTGACAACGACGCCGATAAGTACAATCATGCCGATGTTGGCCATCATGTCCATCGGCGTGCCGGTCAGATAGAGCGTCCAGTACACCCCCAGGAACGAAAACGGAATGGAAAACAACACCGAAAACGGAAGAACCACGGACTCGAACAACACCCCCATCAGCAGAAAGACGCACGTTACTGCCATCACCACCGCAAAAATCGTCTCGTTGTCCGACTCCTGGAACCTGGCGAAGCGTTCGCCCTTGTTCCACGAATATCCCCGCGGCATATGGAAGCCGGCCATCGCCCGATCGATTTCGGCGTAAAGACCCTTCAGATCATCCTTTGTCGTAAACGCCTTCACCGGCAGACGCGTCTTGCCGTCTTCCCTCCGGATTCTCTCGCGCCCCGGCGTCACCTTGAAAGTGGCCAATTCGGACAGGGGGATTTCCTCTCCGGATGCCGACCTGAACATGAAACTCTTGAGGTGATGCAGCGTCTGCCGGTCCGCCTCTTCCAGGTACAGTCGCGTATCCACCTCGCGCTCACCGGACTGGTACCGGGGCAGGCTCACGCCCTGCATCGTGAAGGCCAGGGTCCGCGCCACGACCTGCGGCGAAATCCCGTAGCGCCTCGCGCGGACTCGATGAATATGGACCTGCACCTCGTCTGTGGACCGTTCCAGGTCGGAATCCACGTTCACGACCGAGGGAATCTGCCGGAGCCGGCGCTCGACTTCCGTCACGAGGCCGGCCAGCACCTCGGTGTCGTCTCCGTAGAGATAGACCGAAACCGAAGGATCGCCGCCGCCACGGGCGCGGCTCTCCACGCCGATCCGAACGCCCACGTACTTGGGCATGTTCTTCTTCAGGTCAGCGATGACCTCCGTACGGGCGATCGTGTTGTCCACCGGAACGCCCAGACCCGACCGCAGGTTCTTGTACGCGACGTACCACCACGCCTCGTTGGGATTCGCATCCAGAAAAATCTCGAAATTCCCCCGGGTCTTGCGGAACCAGGACCGGATGGTCCGGATGCCGTATGCCTCTCGCTTTGAATTCAGAAACTCCTCGACCTCGTTCATCAGTTCAAAGGTCTCGTATGTCGTAAAGTCGCGGGGGGTCCGAATATTGATATCTATATCGTTGATATTGCCACGAGAGGAATCCGACCGTTTCATTTTGTCCGCCGGAATCGCGATGGTCGCAAAAACCGCCAGGAGGATCAATATGGCGTCCCTGCGGTGGCTCAACGCCCAGTTCAGCACGCGCCCGTAGCGCGTCCGCGCCCAGCCGATGGACTTCGAATCCGGCTTTACCCGGCTGCCCCCGAACCGCACCGAAGCCAGTGGAATGATCAGGAGCGCCACGAACAACGATCCCACCAGCATCACAATGACCGGGACGCCCATGCGAGAGAGATAGAACGTCATCCCCACGTTCCCGGTCATCAACATCAACGGCAGAAAGACTACAACCGTGGTCAGCGTGGCCATGGTAATCGCCATGGCAACTTCGCTGGCGCCCGCCACGGCTGCAGGCCGGGGGGATTCGCCCTTCTCGCGCCGCCGGTAGATGTTCTCCAGGATGACGACGGCATTGTCCACAACCATCCCCACACCCACCATCAATCCCATCATCGTCATGAGATTCAGAGACCACCCGGAAAAATAAAGCACCGTTACGGTTATCATGGCGCACAGCGGTATGGACAGCGTGATGATGGCCGTCATACGTAGGACGCGCAGGAAGAACAGAAGAACCAGCGCGGCGAACAACCCGCCCCAGAGGCCCGTATTCCTCAAATTGGCAACGGACGCCCGGATGAGTTCGCCCTGGTTGAAAAACACATTGAACTGGATCCTGCCCGCCGCGGCGGACCCGGTCTCGATCTCCTCGAGCGCCGCTGAAACACGGTCGCACACCGTGGCGATATCGGCCCCCGACTCGGCCTTGATGCCCACGGAAGAAGCCGGTTGGCCGTCGATTCTCTGATACCAGCTTCGGGCCGGGATATCGTAGACAACGTCGGCGACTTCCCGCAATCTGACGACGCCCCGGCGCGAGCTTATAGGGATATTTCCGACCTCGTCGAGAGTGCGGTACCGCGCCAGGGAACGGACGTAGAATTTCTTGGCGCCTTCGTTGACGTAACCGCTCTTGAGCGCGAAATTGTCGTTCTGCAGGCTTTGTACCATCTCATAGATATTCACGCCCCTCGCCATCAGTTGCTCGCGGTTGATTTCGATCATCACCTCTTTGGGGTCGGCGCCCCAAAGTTCCACTCTGGCCACTCCTTCGATGCGTTCAAGGGGCCGTTGAACGTGCGTTTCCAGGAAACGGTACACGTCCACGATCGTGGAGTCCAGGGCCGCGCCGATCCACATGATGTTCCAGCCCTCGTCATTGTACTTCCAGACGAAGACATTGTCCCGCACCTCCTCCGGGAGTTCCGGTTTGAGCCGGTCCAGTTGATCCCTCAACTGGTTGTACGCCAGGGTCATGTCGGCATCCTGCTGAAACCGGAGGGGGGCGCCCACACCGCGGCTGTCCGTGTACGTCCGGACCTGTTCGATTCCCTTGATGGTCCGCAGACGCTCCTCGAGGGGGCGTGTGATCTGCTGTTCGACCTCCTGAGGTGTGGCGTTCGAGCCGGGATACCGTACGCTCAACCACAGGAAGGGCGGATCGAATCCGGCCGGCATCATCTTCACCGCGATCCGCGAATAGGCGACGGCGCCCATAACGAGCAGGGCGATCAGACACACCGTGATTGTTACGGGTCGATTGACGGATATGGATGAAAGAAGGGAGGATCGGCTGTTCATCGGAAACGGCGCTCCATCAGGCATCGCGCGGCGTCGTGCACTTCCGGCGGTCTGAGACGGTTGCGGGTCACAACGTTAAGACGCGCCAGCGCCGGATATGATTCAGACATTCGATAGAAGACGCAGGCGATGCGGAAGGAAAAGCGCCCGGGTTGGGATCCCGGCAACGGAACCGGCGGCCGGCGAATGGTTGAGCGGATGCCGGCTGCCTTTACGATGCGTCCACGATGCGGCGAAGCGATTTCTTGCGGGACTGCCGGCGTTTCTGCTCCAGGCGTTTTTCTCTGGAGGCGCGCGAGGGTCTGGTTGGTATTCGGGATCTGACCGTGTGATTCAATCCGATGAGTTTTCGCCGGAGACGCTGGAGGGCGAGGTCTCTGTTGCGTCCCTGGAAACGATGTTCCGACGCAACGACCGTGATACCCGTGGGAATGTGTATGAGCCTGACCGCGCTTTCAACCTTGTTGCGGTGCTGGCCTCCGGGTCCCCCGCCGCGAAAGGGATGGAATCGCACTTCCTTGAGGAGTATATCGGGATTGGTATTATACATGCCGGGATCCCGGTCACTTCTCCGCCGCTCCGGTCTCGCCATACCGGACCGGATGCGGGATCCTGCGACCCTCATCTACAACAATCCGGCTCGGCGGAGGGCGTCGGCCATGACGCTTTCAGATTTGTTTTCGGACGTGTCTTCCTTGACCTTGAACGCTTCGACTTCCTTGACTTCAACCGCCTTCTTTTCTTCTTCCTGAACGTCGCGTATGGAAAGGGAGATGCGTTTCCTCTCCCGGTCGATTTTCCGGATTCTGGCGCGCACCTCCTGGCCTACCGAAACCGCGTCGGCAGGCCGCGCAACGCGGCTTCTGGCGAGCTGGGATACGTGTACCAGACCCTCAACACCCGGCAAGACTTCGACAAAGGCGCCGAACTGCTGTATCGAGACGACCTTTCCGGAAATGACCTCCCCTTCCCGGACTTTCTCGATCGCGCCGTCCCAGGGGTCGGGCTGGAGCGCCTTCAAGGAAAGCGAGATTCGTTCCTTGTCTCCTCCAAGGTCCTTGAGTTCGAGGATCTTCACGTTCACCTCGTCTCCGGACCGCAGCACGTCTTTCGGATGCCCCACGCGGTTGTGCGCGATCTCCGAAATGTGGACCAGCCCCTCCACGCCGCCGAGGTCGACAAATGCGCCGAACCTCTCCAGGCGGGTGACTCTTCCGGTGACTTCGGCGCCTTCGCTGAGCTTTTCGCGCAGTTCGTCCGCGCGGCGGGCGGCCTCGGCTTCGAGATGGGCGCGGCGTGACAGTACGATATTTCGACCCCTGCCCCGAAATTCCACAATCTTGAAGGTAAGGGTCTGGCCCGCATACGAGGCCAGATCCTTGCTGTAACCCGTATCGATCTGTGAAACGGGACAGAAAGCCCTGCGCCCCCCGAGGTTGACAACCAGACCGCCAGAGTTGAACCCGGTAACCCGTCCGTCGACAGGGATGCCGCTCTCGTAGGCCTGCCGCAGTATCTGAACGTTGCCCGTACGCCGTGAAAGCGTCAGTCGGACTTCGTTCTCAACCGAGGCGACAAAGGCTTCGATATTGTCGCCAACCTGGCATGAAACCTCGCCATGTTCGTCTCTCAGTTCCTGGATGTCGACAACGGCCTCACTCCTGCCCCCATAGTCTACGAACACGGAAGATTCATCGATGGTCCGGATGCGGCCTGAGAGGCGCTGTCCCACCGAAAGAACAGGCACGGGCGCCTGGTCCTGCTCCTCTTCGAGCATGGCTGCGAATTCGTCGCTCGACTGGTCCGAAACGTATTTCTCGTCCATTTCCTGCACATTTCGTGGTTCGCTCATGCGGTTTCTCTCATGCTCCCTTTCCGGCGATGTTCGGGCAATCCCCCGCGCTCCCGCCCGGCGCGTACGGCGCAGGGATCTTCAGGCATTCTCCGATCAGGAGGCCATCGGATCAAGACAAATAAAGGTATGAAAAAATTCGAAATACGCAAGGTTTTTTTGGAAATCCGAAATCGCGGCCCGGGCGCGGGCCGGCAGGATCGCCATGTGTGCGGATCCGGTCCCGAAGGGTCAGGGAAATCTCAACGTTGATTGCGCACGGACGTTATGGTATATTCTGGAGTACCTCGGCAGGAAGCTCACGATCGGACAGGGGACGGAAGATGAACGAGAAGATCGAAGAGGCTCGGCAGGCCGCGCTTCAGACATTGAAGCCGCGAAAGAAAGAGCTGGAACACGGGTTGGCCCTTCACGGGGACTCCATCGTGTGTGACACGTACGGATTCGCGCCGCGGGCGGCCATCGATGGCGACGCGATGGCGGCCGCAGTGGAAGCCGGTGCGTCGGCGGCCGAATTGAACGATATGAACGAGGAAATGTCGATGACCCGGTGCGCGACCGATCCGGTCGAGCGGGCTGAGTTTCAGGAGGCATGGCTGTCGGCAGGGGTGACGTGTATCGTGCAGAACGCGGGAGAAGAGGGGCAGGCGCCGTTACGGTTGATCAAACGTCTCGCCCGGTTTACGTACGTGGCCGACGTGATGCGGGATTTTCTGCTTCGGGCGACCACGCCCGCGGATATAGAGGCGGCCAGGGCGCAGGGGAGACAGTGTTTCTATATGAGCGGCAACGGCGTACCCCTGTCGCAGGACTGGGTGTCCGTCGAGGAGGAACTGAGATATATCCGTACTTTCTTTCAGCTCGGGATTCGCATGATGCACCTCACGTACAACCGGCGGAATATGATTGGCGACGGGTGCGCCGAGCCCGCCAATGCGGGCTTGAGCGATTTCGGCAGATCGGTCGTGGCCGAAATGAACCGGGTGGGCGTGATCGTAGACGTGGCGCACGCCGGCTGGCAGACCAGCCTCGAAGCGGCCAGGGCGTCCACGGCGCCCATGGTGGCCAGCCATTCCGGCTGCTGCGCGGTGAACGAACACATCCGGTGCAAACCGGACGACGTGATCCGGGCGATTGCGGATACGGGCGGTTACGTGGGCATCTGCTGCATTCCGGCGTTTCTGGGTCGAAGCGGAGACATACAGGCTCTGCTGGATCACGTCGATCATTTGGTTGGAACGGTGGGCGCCGACCACGTAACGATCGGGACGGATACGGCGTACGCGTCACGCGCGTCCGGCAAGGAGCGGAAAAAGGCGCCCCGACCGCTCGCGCGGCCGCGATGGGCGTATTTCTGGCCCTCTGACGCATTTGGCGCACACTGGCGGCAGGAACACATGGTGAAGAGCCTGGCGTGGACCAACTGGCCGCTCTTTACGGTGGGAATGGTACAGCGCGGTTATTCGGACGCGGATATCCGCAAGATCCTCGGCGGCAACATGCTCCGTGTGGCGCGGGCGGCTCTGGCCTCCTGATGGCCGCACCGGCATCCGTGTCATTCCGGAAAGACCGCGGCGCCACAGAAAAGGCTGTTTCATGACCGGAAACCTCAATCGTCTGTCGCTTCTCCTGGTTTTCTGTTTTACTTTCGTGCATCCGGCGCGTGGACAGCGTCCGACGTTGATCTGGCAGCCTGAGAATTCCGCGACGCAACGTTCGACAGACTCGCTGGCGGACTTCGACGGCGACGGCGACGTCGGGTTTTCGGATTTCGTGCTGTTCGCGCGCAGTTTCAACGCCCGGGAAGGCGAAGCGGCGTACGACGCCCGGCTGGACCTGAACGGCGACGGCACCGTCAACTTTCCCGATTTTATCGCGTTCAGCGCCGCATTTGGCGGCGTTTCCAACGGTGCGACGTCCACCCGCCATGCGGTTTACGTACTCGACCCGGTGTTGGGAGGGGCGGCGATTTTCGATTCGGAATCCCATCTGCTAACGGACTATCTGAGGTTCCGGGGTCCCACCGGTATCGCGGTCTCCGCTGACGAGCGGGCTGTTTACGTCTCGGAAGGATTCGGGCTTTTCGCCATAAACGCAAATCACGAAGCGCTGTTCTCGATACCAACGGAGTCTCAGGGACGTGTCGTGCTCAGCCCCGACGAGCAGTTCGCTTACGTGACCGAAGAACGACACGACCGGTTGGTGGTGCTGGACCTGGTCGCCCGGATTCCCGTGGATACGATTTCGGTCGGCGACCGGCCGATCGACGTGGCGATCACCCCGGACGGGAAAAAGCTCTACGTGGCGAACGCCGACAGCCGCGACGTTACCGTCATCGACGTGGATCAGGGGGAGGTCGTGGCCGGCATAATCATCGGCGGCGTCCCCGGTGAGATCGACGTTACGGCGGACGGGGCGCGGGCGTACGTGACGAACGTCGACCGGGGTGTGGTTTCGGTTTTGGATTTGAATTCGGATCGGGTTGCGGGGGGCATCCAGCTGAGGGGAGATTCCGCGAGGGGGCTGGCGTTCTCGCCAGACGGCCAGACGCTCTACGTGGCTTCCACGGGCACGCAGACCGGCGGATTCCTGCTCTCCGTCGACGTGCAGCGCAATCTCATATCCCGGCGGCTCCACGTGGGCGACGCCGCGTCCACGGTCGGCGTCTCGCCGGATGGCTCGCGCCTTTACATCGGCACGCTGGTGCTGGACGGCGGCGGCCCGGGCCTGAGCGCCGTCGACCTGAATGACTGGCGGGTGCTGGGGCGGGTGCTGGGAGTCGACTTTATCGCACAGTTCGCCTTCCGCACTCTGTCTGAGCGGGAGTCCGCGGGGGATCGCTGAACGCGGAAACCCCCCGTCGGGCTCGCGGTATTGCGGTAACTTCAGTCGACGGCCTTGATAATACGGATCTTGACCCGGGCGACCCCCTCCTCCACCATGTCCAGGCGACGGGCCGCACCCAGAGAAAGGTCCAGAATCCGGCCTTCGACAAAGGGTCCCCTGTCGTTGACCGTCACTTTGACGTTTCGTCCGTTTCCAAGATGGGTTACATGGATGACGGTACCGAGCGGAAGTTCCCGATGTGCCGCGGAGAGTCCGTACATATTGTAGATCTCACCGCTTGCGGTGGGACGGCCGTGGAACTTGTGCGCGTAATACGAGGCAAAGCCGACCTGAAAAGCGTCTTTGGTGGAAATCACGGGAGCGTCGGCGGCTGTCTTTTCGGAGTCGGTTCCTGGCGGCGAGGAGCGATACCTGGGACGGGAGAAACAGCCTGAACTAAGGCCGATTGCAAATATCAGGAGCACGTGAACTGCAACGCGGTCAGCCCCGCGGCCCGGTTTCGAACGAACCCACGAGGTCCGAGATTCGCCCGATCCGTTGGCTGCGGCAGTATTCGGCAAGGCCATCGACAATCTCCAGGGCAGCCCAGGGGTTGATGAAGGTGGTCGTCCCTACCTGTACGGCGGATGCGCCGACAATCAGGAACTCGATTGCATCTTCAGCCGTCGCAATGCCGCCCATACCGACAACCGGAATCGAGACCGTGTTTGCGACCCGCCAGACCATCGCCAGCGCGACCGGCTTGACGGCAGGTCCGGATAGGCCGCCGGTAACGTTGCCCAGAACGGGACGCCGGGTGCCGATGTCCACGGCCAGCCCCAGGAGCGTGTTGATCAGCGCGATGCTGTCGGCGCCCCCTTCTTCCACCGCCGCGGCCACCACGGCGATGTCGGTTACGTTGGGCGTGAGCTTGACGATGACCGGAAGTCTGGATACCGCCTTTACTGCCGCCGTGACACCGTACGCGGCCGTCTCCCGACATCCGAAGAGCTGACCGCCGTCCTTCATATTCGGCGACGAGATGTTCAATTCGAGGGCGTCGATCTCCGGTATGTCGTTGAACCGGCGCGCCATTTCGGCGAATTCGTCGTTCGAGGTGCCGGCGATGCTGACAATCCGCGCTGTGGAAAGCGCCTGCAGTGCAGGGACCCTTTCCTCAATAAACGCGTCGATACCGGGATTCGTGAGGCCGATGGAGTTGAGCATTCCCGACGGGGTCTCCGCGGTACGGGGGGTGGTGTTTCCCGCGCGCGGACGATTGGTGATGGTCTTGGTGACCACGCCGCCGACCTGCGCAAAGTCAAGCACGCCCGCGTACTCTGCGCCGTGCCCGATGGTCCCGGAGGCCATCATCACGGGGTTCCTGATGGTCAGGCCGCCTCCGATGTGCGTGGAAAGGTCCATGGGCGTTATGAGAGGTGCGTCCTTGCAGGGAAACGCCCGTCAACGCAGGGCTACCCTGTGGGGACGGCCATGGGCCGTCTACCAGACGATGGCATGGGCGTCCACCACCGGTCCTTCAATGCAGACCCGTCGATATCGATGATCTTCCCGATCCGCTTCCAGGTATTCCA
The DNA here is from genome assembly GCA_965203805.1 of Candidatus Latescibacterota bacterium. Lineage (GTDB taxonomy): Bacteria > Latescibacterota > UBA2968 > UBA2968 > JAAXHE01. The sequence continues at coordinate 2,347,876 of OZ241917.1, forward strand.
CCACACAGCCCATACAGGCGCCGAATCCGCAGGCCATATGGTTTTCGAGTGATGCGAAGCAAGGCAGACGGTGCTCGGCTGCGATCCCGGCGACCCGCGCCATCATAGGGTGCGGGCCGCAGGCAAGGACCTGGGTTTCGCCGGACCGCACGTGTGCCGGAATCAGGTCCGTTACAGGGCCTCTGTGCCCAAGGCTCCCATCGTCCGTTGCAAGGCGTCGACACAGATCGGGGGGAATCACGCGATCCATCTCGGGCATACGCACTTTGTTCGCAGCCCCCATCAGGAGAACCATTTCGGCTCGACGTTCCTTGTAGAACCAGGCCGAAAAGGCAAGGGGGACCAGCCCCACGCCCCCGGCGACCAGTAGCAGCCGGTCGGCATCGGGCGGGACAAAGGCCTGGCCCAGCGGGCCGAGCAGGTCGAGATGCCGGCCGGCCGGGGCCGCGGCCATTCTGCGCGTGCCTTCGCCGATGGCGTCGTAGACGATCTCCAGCCATCCCGCTTCGGCATCCACGCGCAGCGCGCTGAACGGGCGCCGGAGATAGGGCGTCCGGCCGGGATCGGTAAGGACCTGAACAAACTGGGCGGGGCGGCAGGACCGGGCAATTCCCGGGGCGCGCAGACGCATCAGGTAGACGTTTCGAGCAATCCGCTCGTTGACGAGGATTTCGGCGTTTTCCTGGAAGAATCGTGAATTCATGCGGTGAAGGCTTCACGGGGACAAACCGGACCGCATTGAAGATCCGAGCCGGCCGCTCCGTCGACTATTTCTTTTGCCGGCCCCGGGAATCTCTATTGCGTGTTTCGTCTCCCCGATCCGAAGGCGTCCTTCCGCCTGCGGCTTCGGCGTCCGGATCGGACCTCGCGATGGCTCCCAGAAAGTCGCCCTTAAGGCTTTCCGACGCGATTTCCGCGAAGTCGGTCTGAGGATAGCTGTCCACCAGCCGCTGGTAATAGACCCGGGCGGTGTCCGGGTTTTCCAGACGGTTCGCGTAGGTCCAGGCGATGGTATAGAGGGCTTTGGCCGCAACGGGACTGTTCGGGTGCTCCGACGAGAGTTGTTTGAGGACCTCCAGGAAACCGGACGGCGGCGCCCCCTCGCTGATCAGCGTTTCGGCCTCGAGAAACCTGGCTTCCGCCCTGGCGTCTTCTTCCAGGGACTTCGCCAGCCGCTGGCGGGCGTTCACCGCGTAGGGATTGACGGGATACCCGTCGATCAGTTGCCGGAATGTCTTTTCCGCAGCATCCTGGTTTTTCAGGCTGTCCGCGTAAATCAGGCCGATGGCATAGAGTGCCTTTGGCGCCAGTTCGGCATCGAGACTGTCGGCGATTCCGTAGGCTCTGCGGTAGGTCGCGAGCGCGGAGTCGGGTTCCGAAAAGTTGAACAAATACATTTCGGCCACATTGAAGAGCGCTTTCAGACCCTTCTTCTTGCCCTTGGCGGCCGCCTTCTGGTAACGCGCCAGCTTGCCAAGGTCCTTTTCCCGGTCTCTGGCCGCCCTGCCGGCGTCGGATCCGGGATTTTCTTTTCGGGCGCTGGCGAAAAGTTCCTGCGCCTTCTCCATATCCCGGTGGGTCCGCTGCGCCACCGTCGCCAGGCGGTAGTAGGCTTCGGCGCTGTACTCGGTCTTCGGGTTGTCCTTGATGACTTCATTGTAGATCTCATCGGCGGTTTCCTGTCGGCCCATCAGATGATACGCGTGCGCCCGTTTGAGATGCACGTTCGGCTCATAGGATCTCAAGCTCTTGATCTTCAGAATGCCGTCGTACTCCGCCAGGACTTCGTCCAGCTTTCCCTGGAGCTCTAGAGTCCGGCCGATCTGAATGCGGGTCTCGTAATTGACTTTGTTTTTCGGTCTTGATTTCAGAACGCGACGATACGCCAGCAGGGCCTCGTCGTACTGTTCCAGCTGAAACCTTGCGTTCCCGATACCCTCCCATATCTTCGCGGCCAGTCCTCTAGGCCTGCCCTCGAGCAGTTGTTGATATGCATCGATGGCGGCGGCGTGATCGCCGGCTTCGGCTTCCAGTTCCGCAAGCGCGAGCCGCGCCTTTCCCGAGAATTGCGGATCCCCGCTCTCCCCCACGTTCGCCAGCAAGGGCCGCGCTTCTTCCGGCCTTCCTGCGGCCCAGAGCGAAAGCCCCTTCCAGTAGAAGCCTTCGGTGAGCAGCCGGCTCTGAGGAAAATTGTCCTGCAGTTCCTGGAACTTGGTGAGCGCATCCCGGTAGTTTCCCCGCCAGTAGAAGGCCTTGCCGATGAGCAACAGGCTGTCGTCAACCCACTTGCTTTCGGGATGCCGGTCGAGGACGATGGACGCCTTTTGTATGGCCCACATGTAGTTTTCACGGTACCGTAACGTCATCTGCCGGCTCTTGCGGCCGCTGGCGGCCACGTTTTCGGCTTCCTCTCTCCTGCGTTCGGCCTCCTGGTATTGTTTCCGGGCGTTATAGAATGTGTTGTAGTAGACACACCCGGAAATCAGGCTTGCGGCGAACAGGATGACGCAGGGGATGAGCATTCTCCGGTTCGATTTCATGCCTTGTCGCCCGCCTCCTTCCGGTGGAACTCCTGCAGAGAACGAATCCGGACCGCGCCGTTTTTCTTCAGGGACTCGATGCCGGACACCGCGGCCGAGGCGCCCGCCAGCGTGGTCGTGTACGGAATGCCGTATTGCAGCGTTGCCTGGCGAATCCTGTGATCGTCCGCCTGCGCGGCTTCCCCCGCCGGGGTGTTGACCATCAGGACGATCGACCGGTTTTTAATGGCGTCCAGAATATTGGGGCGGCCCTGCTGAATCTTGAGGATGGGTTCGGCGAGGATATCGTGGGCCTTGAGCCGGGCGTGGGTTCCGCGGGTGGCGACAATCCGGAACCCCAGTTCCGCCAGCCGCCGGGCAACGGGTATCACGGCATCCTTGTCCCGGTCGTTGACCGAGATAAAAACCGCGCCCGAGGTGGGCAGCCGTACCCCGGCGCCGAACTGCGCCTTGTGGAAGCTCAGGCCGAAGTCCGTGTCGATGCCCATGACTTCGCCGGTGGACTTCATTTCGGGCCCCAGCAGCGTATCCACGCCGGGGAACTTGGCGAACGGCAGAACGGCTTCCTTTACAGCAATGTGATCGAAGACGACTTCGCCTGTCAGCCCCTGTTCCCTGAGGGATCGGCCGACCATGGCCCGCGCGGCCACTTTCGCCAGCGGAATACCGATCGTCTTCGAGACAAACGGTACCGTGCGGCTTGCCCGCGGATTGACCTCGAGAATGTAGACCTGGTTGTCCTGAAGGGCGAACTGCACGTTCATCAACCCCACGACGTTCAACGCGCCGGCCAGCGCGTGGGTGTGGGAACGGAGTTCATCGAGGTGTTCCGCGGAGATGTCGTAGGGCGGCAGCACGCAGGCGCTGTCGCCCGAATGCACGCCCGCGCTCTCGATATGCTGCATGATGCCGCCGATCACAACCGTCGTATCGTCCGCGACGGCGTCGACGTCGAACTCATGCGCGTCTTCGAGGAAACGGTCGATGAGGATGGGATGTTCGGGGGAGGCCTGGATTGCCTTTTCCATGTAGCTGAGAAGCGCATTCCGCTCGTAGACGATGACCATGGCGCGCCCGCCGAGGACGTACGAGGGCCGTACAAGCACGGGATAGCCGATATCGTCGGCCACGGCGACGGCTTCGTCCACGCTGGTGGCGGTTCCGTTGTCGGGCTGGGTGATGCCGAGTTGCCTGATGAGTGCGCCGAATCGCTTGCGGTCTTCGGCCAGATCGATGCTGTCCGGAGACGTCCCGATGATGTTGACGCCGCCGCATTCCAGGTCGCGTGCGAGATTCAGCGGGGTTTGCCCGCCGAGCTGCACGATCACGCCGTCGGGCTGTTCCAGGTGTGCGATATTGAGCACGTCTTCGGCCGTGAGCGGCTCGAAATAGAGTTTGTCGGAGGTGTCGTAATCGGTGCTTACGGTTTCGGGGTTCGAATTGACCATAATGGTCTCATAGCCGTCTTCCTTGAGCGCAAAAGCCGCGTGCACGCAGCAGTAATCGAACTCGATGCCCTGCCCGATGCGATTCGGGCCGCCGCCCAGGATCATGACTTTGGGACGATCCGATCGCGTGGCCTCGTTTTCGTCTTCATACGTGGAATAGTGATACGGCGTATATGCCTCGAACTCGGCGGCGCACGTATCGATGGTCTTGTAGACCGCGTGGATATTCAGTTCTTTTCGGAGCGCCCTGACGGTCCATTCACTGGTCGTCCACAGGTGGGCGAGTTGTCGGTCGCTGAACCCGTATCGCTTTGCCTTGATCAGATCGGCTCGGCCGACACGGGTCCGCAGATCGTCGAGGGTTCGTTGTTTCCGGTGCATAACGGCTGCCGAACTCGTTCGGGCGCCTGGAATTACGCGACGAGGCCGGCGAGTTCCTTTTCGTATTCGGTGATCTGACGCAGGTTCTCAATGAACCACGGGTCGATTCCAGTCAGTTCGTAGAGCTCGGCCAGGGGCCAGCCCGCTTCCAGCGCGGCTTTGAGATAGAAGATTCTCTGGGAATTGGGCACTCTCAGCCGGTGCTCGACCACGGCGCGGTCCAGGGCCGGAACGGCCAGATCCTTGCCGTCGGCCCCGAATCCCCCGCGGCCGATTTCCAGGGACCGCAATCCCTTCTGAAACGCCTCTTTGAACGTCCGCCCGATGGCCATCGTTTCACCGACGGATTTCATCTGAGTACCGAGGAGGTCTTCGGTCTGCGGAAACTTTTCGAAGGTCCAGCGCGGGATCTTGACCACGCAGTAGTCTATTGTCGGCTCGAAAGAGGCGGGGGTTTCCCGCGTGATGTCGTTCCGGATTTCGTCCAGTGTGTATCCCACGGCGAGTTTGGCCGCGATCTTCGCAATTGGAAACCCGGTGGCTTTCGAAGCCAATGCGGAACTCCGGGAGACCCTTGGGTTCATCTCGATGATGACGATACGTCCGTCCCGCGGATTCAGTGCGAACTGAATATTGGACCCGCCCGTCTCCACACCGATTTCCCGAATAACGGCGATAGATGCGTCGCGCATGGCCTGGTACTCTTTGTCGGTCAGGGTCTGCGCGGGCGCCACCGTAATGGAATCGCCGGTATGAATTCCCATGGGGTCGAAATTCTCGATCGAACAGATAATAACCACGTTGTCTTTCAGATCGCGCATGACTTCCAGTTCGAACTCTTTCCACCCGATGATGGATTCTTCGACCAGGATTTCGGTGGTGGGCGAAAGCTCCAGTCCGCGAACCGCGAGGTGTTCGTATTCTTCCGCATTATAGGCCGTGCCGCCGCCGGTGCCTCCGAGCGTGTAAGAAGGACGGATGATGGCGGGATAGCCTATTTCCGCAATCACGTCGCGGGCCTCTTCCGCGCTGCGGGCAAACCTCCCCTTCGGAAACTCGACGCCGATCCCGGCCATCGCAGCCTGGAATCGCTCCCTGTTTTCGGCCTTTTCGATGGCTTCGGCATTCGCGCCGATCATCTCTACATTGAATTTCTCCAGAATTCCCCCGTTGTAGAGATCCATGGCCACATTCAGGCCGGTCTGCCCGCCAAGCGTTGGAAGAAGCGCGTCCGGGCGCTCACGTTCGATAATGGCGGCACACACCTCCGGCGCAACCGGTTCCACGTAGGTCCGATCCGCCATTTCCGGATCGGTCATGATCGTGGCCGGATTGCTGTTCAACAGAACGACCGTGTATCCCTCTTCCTTGAGGGCTTTGCACGCCTGAGCGCCGGAATAGTCGAACTCACACGCCTGGCCGATGACGATCGGCCCGGAACCGATGAGCATGATTTTCCGGATGTCGTTACGCCTGGGCATATCCGCATCCTGCCCTTAAAAAAAATACCTGCGGCCGTCCTTGAAAACGGAGGATGATCGCAGGTAACGTGGGACCGGTTGGTTGTACGCGTCTAGACATTTTGCAACAGAACCAGGTAGATAAGCAGAAGGATCAGGAGAAGCGTAACGGCAAAGCAGGTTTTCAGGAAGAGATCCTTCGCCCTGTTCCGGGGCGGGTTTTCGCCGATGGGCAGCGGCGAGGCGGCGGGTTCAGGCATCGACCCCGAAAACCGCTCCTGTTCGATGAGCTGCTCCAGTTTCGGATCGCACTCCCGGATGACACGGAGGATCAGGCGCTTGTTGCGGGCCGCACGTTCGGCGTAACGCCCCCGGTGCGACGTGCGGGTTTCCGAATTGGGGATGAGAAGGTCCGTGTCTTCCCGGGATCCCGAAGCGTCTTCGACCAGGCTGAGCGCCCGCGCTCTGGCCAGTTGTTCCGTGAGTCTGCGGGTCTGTTTCCTGTCGTGGACGTTCTCCCGGATCACCCTGCCGCAGATGCTCACGAAGCGCTCCATATCCGCCTTGATTTCGCCTTCCGTGAGACCGGCGAGATAGGATTCTTCGATCATTTCGTCGATGCTGTCGCGAATGTCCGGCATTCGTCTGATTCTCAGTTTGGCGTGTGAAATCGTATGTACCGGTTCCGGTCTTCGCCTGTTTCGATCACACGGCGTGCGCCAGGAAGCGCCGAAGCGATGTCGCCCGCGATCAGCCCGGCCTCGCCAGCGCGTTCCGCGCACAGGTCTCCGGCCAATCCATGGAGGTAGACGCCCAGGCACCCCGCCGTTTCGGGGTCCGCGCCCTGCGCGATCAGGGCTGCGAGTATGCCGGTGAGCACGTCTCCGGAGCCGCCCGATGCCATGCCGGCGTTGCCGCTGGGATTGACGTACGTGCGGCCGTTTGGCACGGCGACGACGGTTGGGGCGCCTTTAAGGATTACAGTGACGCCGGCCGCTCGAGCCAGCGTCTGCGCCGAACCGATGGGATCGGAACGCGTGGCGTCGTTGCCAAGACCGGTGAGTCGGGTGAATTCACCCGGGTGTGGCGTGACGACGGTTGGCGCAGCCCGATTTTCGAGAATTTCCGGTGCTCCGGCGAGCGCGTTTATGCCGTCGGCGTCCAGGACGAGCGGCGCCTGGATATCCTCAATGATCCGACGCACGAGTTGCACGGTTTCGCGATGGGTGCCAAGTCCCGGCCCGAGCGCGACACAGTCGGCCTCCGTAACCAGTCTCCGGATGTCACCGCGGGCACGAAGGGCGAGGCAACGGCGATTTCGAACCTCGGGAAGCGGATGGGTCATCGCTTCCGTGAGCTTGACCTCGAGAATATCGTTCAGGCTCTCGGGAACGCCCACCCGAACCAGACCGGCGCCGCTCCTGAGCGCCCCCTGCGCCGAAAGCGCCGCCGCACCTGTGAGACCCGAAGAACCCGCCAGAATGACGACGCGGCCGCAGTCCCCCTTGTGGGCGTCGGGCCGTCTTCGGGGCAGCAGGGGCGCGCCCCCGTACGCGGCGATGAGCCGGACGTTGACGCTGTCCGCGTTAATGGCCGCCTTCGGCAGACCGATATCCGCGCAATGAAGGATTCCGCAGAGGGACCGGCCCGGATAGCGGAACTGTCCGATCTTGGGCAATCCGAAAGTCACCGTGCGGGTTGCCGCGGCGCAGGGCCCGTCGACACGTCCGGTGTCGGCGTCCAGGCCGGACGGGACGTCGACGGCCAGGACCCGACAGGCTGCATCCCGCAGCGTTTCGATTGCGCCCGCAACGACCCCGCGGGGGCCGCCGCGAATTCCCGTTCCGAGCAGGGCGTCTACGGCCGCGGACGCGCCGGAAAGCGCGGACCGGATTCTTTCAAGGTCGTTAGATCCGAGAATTTCGTCGAATTCAAGGCCGTTTTTCCGGGCCCTGTCCAGGTGGTGGCGCGCGTCGCCCCCAACCTGGTCTTCAGCCGCCAGCAGAAAAGCGGAAACCGACGCACCGGCGGAAGCGGCGAGATCCGCGATAACGAACCCGTCCCCGCCGTTGTTGCCCTTCCCGCAGAGGACAACGATCTTTTTTCCCGGAAAACCGCCGACGAGGTCGTTCAGCACCCGGGCGCCGCCACGACCCGCAGAAGCCATCAATTCGATGCCGGTAACCCCGCGCTCGACGGCTCCGCGGTCGATGCGAGCCATCTGCGCGCCGGTTACGAGCCTGGCATGGACCTGGGGCACCGGGTCTCCTCGAAGGGGCTCATTATGGCAGGAAAAATCAATGAAAACGGACGTTGATTCCATGCCAATTCCGAACGCCTCAAACTTGCCTAATAATACAGGAATCGGAAGGGCGGCGCAACCCCAAACTTGCATCGCTGAAGCCGGCAAAGACGAACGATCCGAGGCGCCGAAAACCGCGACGTCCGGACGGTGGGGCGCGACCCGTTTCGAGAGACAAAGCGCTTGACAGACAGCACCCGATTTCTGTTATTTTTCCCGAGGATCGCCGCAGATTTCAGGCCCGCCTCCATAGCGACGGTGGGGTGACGGAGTGGTCGAACGTGGCGGTCTTGAAAACCGTTGATCCTTACCGGATCCGTGGGTTCGAATCCCACCCCCACCGCCAGAAACCGGCCTGGTTCCGGTGTCGCCCATCGGCGAAGTACCGCGGTAAACGGCGCGTTGCAGTTGACGCCGCGCTGCCGGTTTTTCCTTGATTTTGCAGTCGTGTTTTGGTAGTATTAGACTCCCTTGAATCTGTGATCCGGAGAGGTGCTGGAGCTGGCTGAACAGGGCGGCCTGCTAAGCCGTTGTAGGGTTTATTCTCTACCGAGGGTTCGAATCCCTCCCTCTCCGCCAAAAAACAAGCGCACGCCGGTCCCCGGCCTCCCAACTGTCAGCAGTCAGCCGACAGCCAATACGATACGTTAGATTCTTAATGTCTGAATCGGTATTGCGATTTGCGCCGTCACCCACGGGCGGGTTTCACGTGGGCAACGCCCGGACGGCGCTGTTCAATTATCTCTACATCCGGAAATACGGCGGCCGGCTGCATCTGCGTATTGAAGACACGGATCGCGACCGGTCCACCGACGCCGCGCTGAAGACCATCCTGGAAGGACTGGACTGGCTGGGGATTGCTTTCCACGGCCGGCCTGCTTTTCAGTCGCGCAACGCCGTTGCGCACGGCACAGCGGTGGATCGGCTCCTCGAAAACGGTCACGCGTATTACGCCTACGAGACCCCGGAAGAGGTCCGCGCCATGCAGCAGCGGGCGCAGTCGGAGGGCAGGCGGGTCCGATACAACCGGGACGTCACACCCGAACAGTGTGCGGCCTTCGAGGCCGAGGGGCGGCCAAAAACGGTGCGCTTCAAGGTTCCTGAAGGAGAAACGGTCTGGCGGGATCCCATCAGGGGCGTGCAGCGATGGGACAACCGGGAGGTTGAAGACTTCATCGTCCTGCGGGCGGACGGGTCCCCCATCTACCATCTCGCCGTGGTTGTCGACGATCATGACCTGGGCGTGACGCTGGTGATCCGTGGCGCCGAACACCTGTCCAATACGCCGAAGCAGGCGATGCTCTTTCAGGCGCTGGGTTGGACTGCACCGGCATATGCGCATACCACGTTGCTCATGGGGCCGGACGGGAGGAAACTGAGCAAACGCCTGGGCGCAACGACCGTCACGGAATACCGGCAGCAGGGCATCCTGCCCGAAGCGTTGTTCAACTTTCTGGCGCTTCAGGGCTGGTCGCCGGGTGACGACCGGGAGGTATTCACCCGGGAGGAACTGGTTGAAGCGTTCTCCGTTGAGGGCCTGCTCAGCAAGAACGCGGTGTTCGACGAGCGGAAGCTCGTCTGGCTGAACGGCGAACACCTGCGGTTGAGACCGGTCCCCGAACTCCTGCAGGCGGCGACACGCCTGTGGCTCGATGCGGAATGGATAACGGCGGAAGACGCGGAGACCCGGAGAGAGAGCCTGCTGAAGGCCGTGAAACTGATGCAGCCTCGCATCCGGACCGTACGGGATTTCCTGAACTACGAGTACTTTTTCAACGATCCGGAAACGTACGAGAACAGGGCCCGAAAGAAACACTGGAAGGCGGACAGTCCCTCCCGTCTGGAAATGCTGATCGAGCGGCTGGAAGCGCTGGACGACTTCGGCGAGCGGGAAATCGAAGGCGCCACGCGCACGCTGTCCGGGCAACTGGGTATCTCCACCGGAAAGCTGATCCACCCCACCCGCCTCGCGCTCAGCGGCACCAACGTCGGTCCGGGACTGTTCGAAATGATGGCTGTTCTGGGGCAGGAAACCTGCATCCGACGGATGAAGACGGGCCTGGAAAGACTGGGACGAAAGGAGACCGTTCCGCAATAGACTGACCATACGTTCAACGGATATGGCTGCCCCCTCGTCTAATGGCAAGACATGCGGCTCTGGACCGTAGTATCGGGGTTCGAATCCCTGGGGGGCAGCCAAATTTTCGTCTTTAACGGCGACAGGTGCTTTGAATATCATTCCCTCCCGCAAGGAAAAATGAAAAAATCGGGAATCAAATTACGATAGCTTAGACCTGTATATTTGATGGTCATGGAATGAACATACCCTTCGCGCAGGCCCTCGAGGTTGGCGATTTTTGCGCGATTCGGCGCGCGCCGAAAGCCGACTTCCACCGTCACGCCTTCTTCGGAACACGAATCGAGAATGTGGAGCGCTGGCTCGGTTACCCGCTGGAACGGCCGGCTTTTCCCATGCCCGGCCTTAAGGCCATGGATGACTACGCCGCCAGAGTCCTGGGCCCCCACATCAGTTCGCGAGAGGCCTTTGAATTTACGGCGGCGGCGGCGATCGGCGACGCGATTGAAGACGGCGTCCGATGCCTTGAGATGAGCTTCGACGTGCGGTCTGCCAGTCACTTCGAGGGCGGTTTCGCGGAATTCGCGACCACCATCCAGAACTTGACGGAGCGATTTCGCGACCGGATCGATCTCAGGCCGGAGCTCGGCATCCCGCGTGAGATTGTCGGTGACAGGGAGATGGTCCGTCGCATCCACGCGGGAATCGAGTCCGGCGTCTTCCAGTCGATCGACCTCTATGCCGACGAAAACGCGTGTTCTGTCGACGCCGTGATTCCCATCTACAGAAATGCAAGTTCAGGCGGAATGAAATTGAAGGCGCACGTTGGCGAATTTGGCGGGGCCGAACGCGTACGGGAGACGACGGAAGTCCTGGAACTGGACGAGATACAACACGGCATCGCGGCTGCTGAATCGCCCGGGGTGATGCAATGGCTGTCAGAAAACCGGATTCGCCTTCACGTCTGTCCGTCCAGCAACGTCATGCTGGGCGCCGTGGACTCGCTCCCGTCGCATCCGATTCGCGTACTCTTCGATCATGGCGTGGAAGTGACCGTGAATACAGACGACCCGATGATCTTCGGGCAGAGCGTCTCGCAGGAGTACATGAATCTGTTCGAAGCCGGTGTCTTCAGTGCCGACGAACTGAACGAGATTCGAGCCACGTCTCTCGCCACACGATCCTGACGGGTTACCATCGGGTTTACGCAAGCGGACACGCCTTCATCCCGTCAAAGGCCGGCATTGCCTGCGTAACACAGACTGCGGTGGCAGCGGGGTCGGAAAAACGGAGACAAACAATGCGTGAAATCGTGATGTTCGGCGGCACGGCGCATCCGGAACTGGCGGAGAACATCTGCAGCCACCTCGGCGTCGCCCGTAGCCGCAGCACGCTGAATCAGTTCAGCAACGGATGCTTCCAGGTGCAACTCGAGGCCAACTGCCGGGAGGCCGACGTCTTTTTCATACAACCGATGGTGATGCCGGTTCACGACCATCTGATGGAACTGTTGCAGATGCTTGACGCCGCCAGGGGCGCATCGGCGGCGCGTACGACGGCGGTGATACCCTATTTCGGCTATGCGCGTTCGGACAAGAAGGACGCGCCCCGGATCTCAATTGCGGCCCGGCTCGTCGCGGACCTGCTTTGCACGGCCGGCGCCAGCCGCGTGCTCACCATGACGCTGCACGCGGCCCAGGTGCACGGCTTCTTCAGCGTACCCGTGGACCACCTCAACGCGCTCCACATTTTAGCCGGCCACTTTCAGGGCCGCGACCTTGAGAATACCGTGGTGGTATCGCCTGACCTTGGCCGGGCTAAAGAAGCCGCCCACTTCGCCAGGATGCTGGGGCTGCCCGTGGCCGCGGGCAGCAAGCGCCGGATCAGCGACCGGGAGGTCGTTATCGATGCGATTGTAGGTGACGTCAACGGCAAACGCGTGATCGTCCTGGACGATGAGATCGCCACCGGCGGTACGATTGTCGAATTGATCCGCCGTCTACGCGAGCGGAGAGTTAACCAGATCACCATCACCTGCACACACGGACTCTTTTCGAGCAATGACCTCGAGCGGTTCTGCGCATTGGACGAAGTCCGGGAGGTCGTGACGACGGATACGGTGCCCCGGTCCGCGGCAATTCAGTCGCACGAGAAACTGACGACTTTGTCCGTGGCGCCCCTGCTTGCCGAAGCCATTCGCAGAATTCACAACGGCGAATCGGTCAGCAGCCTGTTCACGGCGCCGGAGTGGATCGGGGAGAAGGAAGAACAAAAAAGGAAGAAGGAAAAACTGACTGAGGGCTGACTGCTGAAAACTGACCGCTGATAGCTGTTTTCCCATTGAAAACTTGCCCCGAAACGCCGTGATTGATATATTGTCCTCGCGTTGTTATCCCCTTTGCCTGCTTTGCGCGATCCCCCGTGCCATTCCGGTTATTTCCGTACGTGCGGACAATCCCGGCCGCGCCCATTTATCGGATGCGGCCCAATTCATTCGTGTGAGGTATTTGCGATGACTGACGCCGATGTCAGCCGGGCCGGCGTTGAAGCAGAAGCCCCCTCCGATTTTATCCGAGACGCGATTCGCGAGGACCTCGCCGCCGGCCGGTACGAGGCCGTGATGACGCGCTTTCCTCCCGAGCCGAACGGGCATCTTCACATCGGCCACGCCAAGGCGATCTGTCTGAATTTCTGGGTTGCCGAGGAATTCGGCGGCGTCTGCAATCTCCGCTTTGACGATACCGACCCCACCAAGGAAGAGGCCAGTTATGTCGACGGCATCCAACGGGATATCCGGTGGCTGGGGTTTGACTGGGAGGACCGGCTCTATTTTGCCTCCGACTATTTTGAGCAACTCTACGAACTCGCCGTCAAACTGATCGAAAAGGGCAAAGCCTATGTGTGTGATTTGAGCACGGAAGAGACCCGGACATACCGGGGCACGGTGACCTCGCCGGGAAGAAAAAGCCCCTATCGAGACCGGTCCATCGAAGAGAACCTGGACCTGTTTGCGCGGATGCGGGCCGGTGAATTTCCCGATGGCGCACGAACACTCAGGGCGAAGATCGATATGGCATCGCCTAACATGAACATGCGCGATCCTGTGATGTTTCGCATCCTCCGGGCGTCTCACTACCGCCGGAACGATGCGTGGTGCATCTATCCGACGTACGATTTTACCCACGGGCAGTCGGACTCGATCGAGGGGGTTTCGCATTCCCTGTGTTCGCAGGAATTCGAAGACCACCGCCCGCTTTATGACTGGTATATCCGCGAACTCGGGATTTTCCCTTCGCGGCAGATTGAATTCCCAAAGCTGTTTGTCACGCATACGGTGGTGGGAAAACGACACCTGCGTCCGTTGATCGAAAACGGGCTGCTTGCCGGATGGGACGATCCCAGGCTGATCACGCTGGCGGGATTGCGCCGCAGGGGCGTGCCTCCGGAAGCAATTCGGAATTTCATCCGCCGCGTGGGAATGTCCAAACGGGATACAACCGCGGAGATCGACCTCCTGGAGTTTCATATCCGGTCGCACCTGAATCGACACACGCCCCGCGTGATGGGGGTGATCGATCCGCTGAAGGTGGTGATCGAGAACTACCCGGAGGGCAAGGAGGAAGCGTTCCCCGCACAGGTGAATCCCGAGGATCCTTCCGCCGGTACGCGCAGCGTGCCGTTTGCCAGGGTGGTCTACATCGAGCGGGACGACTTCATGGAGGATCCGCCACGCAGGTTCCGCCGGCTGGCGCCGGGGCGGGAGGTGCGGCTGCGGGCGGCGTGTTATATCACCTGCACGGACGTGATAAAGGACGAAAACGGAGAGATTGTGGAACTGCGGTGTACGTTCGACCCGGAAAGCCGGGGCGGGTCGACGCCGGACGGCCGAAAGGTCCGGGGCACCATCCACTGGGTGTCCGCCGCGCACGCGGTTGAGGCGGAGGTGCGCCTGTACGATCGCCTGTTCAACGCCGAGAATCCGATGGACGCGGCCGGAGGCGGGGACATCGGCGAAACGGTGAACCCGAACTCCCTGGAGGTACGGCGGAGCTGCTTTCTGGAATCCACGGTCAAGGGGGCTGAACCCGGTCGCCGATATCAGTTCGAACGGTTGGGATACTTCTGCGTGGACCCCGACTCGACGCCCGAAAAGCCTGTCTTCAACCGGACGATTACCCTGCGCGATACCTGGGCAAGGATGCAGAAGGGAGAATCCGGCAACGCCCGCCGGGGAGGCTGAGGAGCCGTCGGACGGCCCCGGCGATAGGTACGGCTGAATCGACGGATATCGAGTACCAAACAACGACGCCCATACGGAAGACTGTATGGGCGTCGTTGTTTCAGGCATGGTCGGAGAACGGCAGAAATACTGCAACTTCATTGCCGGGGCGGCTCACCGTTCTTGTCGAAAGGCGGAGGCGTTAGGAATCGCGTTCCCCTTGCCGTTTCCTCGGCGATGCATTTTTCGACCTGCTGCCGCATTTCCTGACGGCCCTTTTCCAAGCCCTTTTTTTAGATTTCTCGCCTTTACCCATTCGGTTATCGCGCCCATTGCGTCTATCGCCTTCACAAAAAAAAGGACCGGTTCTTGCTATACATTGACCGGCCTGGTTTACAAATCCTTCGATGATTTCCAACAGGACCTCACTTTTCAAGCGGTTTTTCCGATTGACAAGGCAAGTTTCTCAAGACGGAGTCCGGCAAAAGATGCCTATATAGGCGTCAATGGGTGGCTAGTGGGCAAACCTCAGGCCAATGGCGATGGACATGGTTGCGATACCCATCTGACCAAGATGTGGATCGTGGTTGAGTTCGGCGATGTTGAGACGCAGTTCCGCGAATACTTCCGGAAATCTTACGGCAATCTCTGCGCCGAATCCCGCCACGCCCTGGAAAACTGGCCCGAACTCACGAATGGAATTTCCCTCGGTGGGTTTCTCCCATAGACCATAGATCCCTACCCCGGCACCAAGATATGGTACGACCTGAGATTCTGTTAGATAACGATACCGAATGAATAACAGAACCGTCCTGAATATCCTCTCGAATTCTACCGCGTTCGCGTTAGCAGTGCGCGCTTCAGTGGACAAAAGCGCACCAGAGATCCGTTCTTTGTGAAAGTTGAAAGCGCCAAGTCCAACGTCTATGGGATATTCTCTGAAGAATAAGCTGCCGCCGAACACGACACCCGCCTGTGTATGGTCAAAGCTGATGTGCCCCGATGATCCAGAATGCGCCAGCCTCGGATCCCAATCGTTGTCGAGCCCACTGCTCTGGAATGACCGACTGTCACCCGGTATCCCGTATCCAATAGTGAAGCCGACACCCAATTCCTGACCGTACCCAGTACCCCGTGATATCACGAGAATAAACACCAAACCGATTGCGAAACGCATCTGGTCCCTCCGTCTGACGGGAATCCCTCGGCGGTTACACTGCGCAAGATCCGGGCCATTAAGGATTACACTCTGGTCTTTTGTTCCAAGATACGAATAGGACTAAGATCTATATTCAATATTATCAGTTATTTTTTCCAATTTGACGTAGCTGTTCATTCGCCGTCGATCGTCGCTTTATCCGGGTTCAAACGGCTATTTTCCGCCCGAACTGTGAATGCGACCCACGCGTGTGGTGATGGATCGACAGGCGCCCCGGTCGAAATACGAGTTGAAAATCCAAATCGATTCGCCTATTGTAAAACTGGAACGGCTGGACTTGCTCGCTATCGTCGGGTTCAAGGGAAGACGATGTCCGATAGACAATTGAAATTGAAAGTGATGTGCTCGCATCTGCCTGGGCTAAGGTTCGAAGACCCTTACAAGCACGAACCCAGAGTCAAGGAGCCTGTCTATCTCGGAATCCAGCGCGGGACCGACGTGATCGCACAGGTCCCCGCCAGCCGGCGCCGGGTGGTGTTCCGTCCAGAGTTCAGGATTGGAAAGAGGCCCGACGGGTCCCCCAATTTTCTGGGTCCGTACGCCCAGGGCAGACCCGCAGACCGGTTCTTCTATCTTTCATGGGGCGTAAAGACTGAACCTGAACAGTTCGCGATGTTCCGCCGATTGAAGATCCGCCTCACTCACCTCGAATGGCCGGAGATTGACCACGCGCTTGAGTCGGACGAGCCCATCGTCGTGAGGCTGAAGTTGACCGACGACCTCGGCGGTCCCGCGTGCGGCACGCCGGACGATTCGCGGATCAAGTGGGAATTGTGATCTGCTTGGGAGACGACAAGATGGCCGTTGAAGCGAAGGAATTGAAATTTCTGGCGACAAAGGAAAAAGGCGAGGTGTCAGCGTTGATCGCGCGGCCGCCCGCCGCCGAGGCGCTGCTGGTGCTGGGCCACGGCGCGGGCACCAATATGCGCCATTCGTTCATGCAGGACCTGAGCGACGCGTTGAACGACGCGGACATCGCCACGTTCCGCTTCAACTATCCCTATTCCGAAAAGGGTGGCGGCATGGACGGCGAGAAGGTTCGCCTCGCAACCGTGCGCGCCGCCGTCGCGACCGCAACGAACCGCGCGGACGGTCTCCCGGTCTTCGCCGGCGGGCACTCCATGAGCGGGCGCATGTTCTCCATGGCCTGTGCGCAGGAGCCGATGGACGGGCTCAGGGGCATCGTCTTCTTCGCGTTTCCGCTGCACGCCGGCAAGCCGAACGCGGACCGCGCCGAGCATCTGAAGGACGTGCCGGCGCCCATGCTGTTCCTGTCCGGACAGCGGGACAAGATGGCGAAAATGGAATTGCTCGAGCCCGTGGTGAGGAAACTGGAACGTGCCAGCCTCCACGTCGTGGATACCGCGGATCACGGCTTCAAGGTACTGAAGCGGCGGAAGACCGAAGAACCCGTACTCGAGGAACTGGCCAGGGTGGCGGGTGGCTGGATGAAACAACCCTGATGGCAGCGATAGACCTGGAGGGACATTGCCATGAAAGAAAAAGTCAATCTGTCGGAAATCGAAGAACGATCCCACCACTCCCCCAAAGGGACGTTCCAGGTCTCGCGAAAGGACGTGTCCGGATCGCTCGAAACCGCCGACCGGCCGTTCGAAATCGACTGGGTGCGGTTACGGCCGGGGATGACCAACTTCCCCTACCACGCGCATCAGATCCAGTGGGAGTTCTATATCGTGGTCAGCGGGCGCGGAACTGTCAGGCGGAACGACCGCACGTTCGATGTGGTGACCGGCGACGTGTTCGTTCAACCGCCGGGGACCGCGCATCACATCCGCAATCCGAGCGAGGACGAGGACCTGATCTACTACGTGATTGCCGACAATCCCGTGTGCGACCCCTGTTATTATCCCGATTCGGACAAATGGGCAATCCGGCCGCCGGGTAAACTGGGTCGCATGACGGACGCGGACTATTACGACGGAGAAGAGTAGAAGGCCTGGCGTCCTTCCCGCCGCCCGGCTGTTTTCCAGGGTCGACGAGGGCGACCTGTCCGGGTTTATCAGTGCGACGACCGTGACGACCATTCACTATCTCGCGCGTGGGACGGTTGGAGACCGGCAGGCACGTAACGAGATACGAAACATGCTGGACCTGTTTGACGTCGCGCCGGTAAACCAGACTGTGCTGGAGGGAGCTCTCGAATCGAATTTTAGGGACTTCGAGGATGCGGTCTTGCATCAGGCGGCGCTGGACGTGAATGCGGACGGCATCGTGACCCGAAACACGGGACATTTCAAACCCGCAACGATTCCAGTCTATGCGCCCGACGAACTTGATCGCCTGGTGCAGATTACGGACGAGATCGCGGACAGCCACGGCCATGAAAATGCAGGATAGAATTGCGTTCGAGACACGGCCGGCCGCAAAAAGCCCCGGAGAACGGCGCCTCCGGGGCTTCGTCCTGTCATCGGTGGCGACGGATCAGGGCACCGACGACACAAGGTATTCGGGCGGGGTTTCACTCAGGGAATTAACGGTAAAGTCACGGTCGGCGGGGACAAGAAAGGTGTCGCCTAACCCGGCGCGGCAGGTCTCGCGGCCGCCCTGGATTTCGGCGCTGCCGGAAAGCAAGGTGAGCGCGGCCAGCGAGGCGTATGGCGGATGTTCGGTCCTCATTTTCGACGGATTGAAACGTTCCAGGCGGAAGTGTTCGGACTCGACGAGTACGGCCTGGTCGGGGTTCGTCCCCGTCAGCGTTGACACGGCTACCGGTTCAAGACGAGGACCGTCAAACGCGATGACCTCCAGGGCGTCGTCAACATGCAATTCTCTGGGTTTTCCATCGGCCCCGGGGCGATTGTAGTCGTAGATGCGGAAGGTGATATCGCTGGATTGCTGGACCTCGTACACCATGACCCCGGCGCAGAGGGCGTGGACGGTTCCAGGCGGGATGAAGACGACGTCGCCCGGGCATGCGTCGAAGAACTCGACGGCATCCGAGACGCGATTGTTGTTGACGGCATCCGCGAACGCGGACCTGTCAACGCCGGGTTTCAGGCCGCAGGCGATGCGGCCGTTTTCGGACCGGAGCACGTACCAGGCTTCCATCTTCCCGAAACTTCCAGGTTGCTTTATCCGGGCGTATGCGTCGTCGGGGTGGACCTGAATGGAAAGGTGCTGGTGCGCGTCGAGTAACTTGATAAGCAGCGGGAACTCGCCGCCGTACCGGTCGAAGACCTCCCCGCCAAGCAGTTCGCGGCCGTGCGATTCGACCACATCGGGAAGCGACCGTCCGGAGAATGGGCCTGCCGCAACGGTGCTTTCCATTCCAGGATACGCGGAAACCTCCCATGATTCGCCGATATTCCTTCCGCGCGGCAGAGATTTTTGGAATTGGCCCTGCAGCCTGCGGCCGCCCCAGATCATCTCTCTGAAATACGGTCTCAGCGGCATTATGCTCGGCAGCAACACGGATCCCCCTTGGACGGATCGGATAACCCCGTATATGGATATTTCGTTCAAGATATCCGGTACGCCTCTCGAAGTCAAATGCGGTTCCGACCGGAAGAGCGCTGCGCAGACCTCTCCCCCCCGGCCAACGAGAAGCAGCAAAGAACAGTTATCAGCTTTCAGCCATCAGCTCAAGTCAAAACCAGGAATCAGATTCAACGTCCACATCTCCCCAAATTCCCTGCCTCCGGCGGGTTCCTTTTGAAGCGACCAAAAGGAACCAAAAGTCGCCGCTGGGCGCGGGGCCTGCCATATGCATAGCGCGAACACCCTCACAGGATGCACACAATCCTCTGCCCTGACACCCTCGGTTGCACATCGAACCGTGTCGCTGGACGGATTAGCGCGCTCTGCTTTGGAGGCGCTCCGGTAAGGGAATTCCTTTGTAGACCAATTGGCGCCTGTATGATGAGGACAGCCGTCAGCTTGATTCTAGAGCAACCGACTGACGTCAACGTCGTGAAGCATCAGGCCCCCGGGTCACCTCTGCCTGCGTACCGCTATTCCGCTTGCGGCGCATTGGCTCAAGCATTAGGTTATTGGCCCCTCGCGAAACTCTGTGAGAACCGGCAGACTCCGGCTACCTGAAACGAGGCGCGTCGGTCTGTTTCCGGGCTTGACATCCAGCGATTGAGAAGGGCCGGATATGTCGGACGATAGAATTGTGGCGCTGGAGCGGAAAATCGGCGAATTGATGGCTGAACTCCATGCCCTGCAGAAGGCCAATCCGGCAGCGCCCGTCCCCAATTACACGCTTAAGAACCTGGCAGGAAAGACCACGCTGCTCGACCTGTTCGGCGGCCGCGACACGTTGCTGGCCATCCATAACATGGGCCAGGGCTGCCGCTATTGCACGCTCTGGGCGGACGGCTTCAACGGACTGCTCCCGCACCTGGAGTCCGCCCTGTCTGTGGCCCTTCTGTCGAAAGACCCGCCGGAGACCCAGCGCCGATTCGCGAACGCCCGCGGATGGCGGTTTCAACTGGCCTCCCACGGCGGTGGCGACTACATCCGCGAGCAGTCCGTGATGGCAGGAGACGACAACTTCCCCGGCGCCGTGGTCTATCAGCGCCAGGGAGATACCATTCTCCGCAAGAACGCGTGCGTATTCGGGCCCGGCGACATCTATTGCGCGATGTGGACGCTGCTGGGCCTGGCCGGCCTCGACGAAGAGGACTGGACGCCCCAGTACTCGTACTGGCGGCGTCCTGAAAATCTGGACGACGGCGGCCGGAACGTTCTCGACTGAACGCCAATGAACGTCCGGACCCGCCAACGAAGCATCCGCCATGCGGCTTTTCTTTTCTGTCCGCGCATCGTACCGAGGTTTCGGTGAACCTGATTGTCCTGTGCAGCGACACCTTTCGAGTGGACCATCTGAGCTGTTATCGAAACGACTCGCCTGTCCATACGCCCAATATAGACCGCCTGGCGACGGAAGGCGTGCGGTTTGACGCGGCGTTCGGTGAAGGCATACCCACGCTGCCGGCGCGACGGGTACTCTATACCGGGCGGCCGATTTTTCCGTTCCTGTGGGCGCCGCAGAAGTGGGACCGGGTGCAGCTTGCCGGCTGGCATCCGCTGTTCCACGAGGACGTGACGCTGGCGGAGTGGCTGGTGGAACGGGGGTACGTCACGGGGCTGATCAGCGATCTGCCGCACCAGTTCAAGCCCGGCAAGAACTTCCACCGCGGATTCGTCCAGTTCAACTGGGAACGCGGCCAGGAAATGGACTACCTTGTGGCGGGACCCCGGGACACCGTGCCCGTTGAGCGGTTCGATCCCACCGGCCGTGGCTCGCCCGTGCTGACACAGTTTCTGATGAACAGCCGGGACTGGAAGGACGAGACGGACTGGTGCAGCGTGCGGGTGCTGCGGAAGGGCATGGATTTCCTGAGGGAGAACGTCCGCCAGCAGCCGTTCATGCTCTGGCTGGAATGTTTTTTCCCTCACGAACCGTGGTTCGCCCCGCCGGAACTGGTGGAACAGCATTACGAGGGAGACTGCCACGACGGCGTGGAGTGGATTTTTCCTCCCGCCGACACCGCCGGGATGAGCGAAAACCAGGTGCACCGGGTGCGGGCGCACTATCGGGGCCTGTGCGCGCTGATCGACCGGTGGTTCGGCCGGCTGATGGATGCCGCGGAGGATCTCGGACTGCTTGAGGATTCGATCGTGGTCTTCCTGTCGGATCACGGCACGATGATGGGAGAACAGGGTCAGCTCCACAAGGGTCCCAGCCGGCTGCGCTGGCAATGCACCCAGGTGCCTATGATCATCCGGCACCCCGACGTGGACGCCTTTGGCGGAAGCGTCGTAGAATCCTTCGTACAACACCAGGACCTGATGCCCACCCTGTTGGGTCTGACGGGGATCGACGCCCCGGACCGATGCCTGGGCGAAGACCTCCGGCCGTACGTCACGGGAGAGACGGACGGCGGCCGGGAACACGTCGTCACCGCGTTCGGCAATTACGCCAGCGTGCGCAGCAGGAACTGGAACTATCAGACGCCCTGGGTGAAAGAAAGCCCGGCGGCCGAAGGGAGCCGGAGCGCGTTGTCACCACCGGAACTCTACGACCTGAACGCCGATCCCGACGAATTGAAAAACGTCGTGAACGAACATCCGGAGGTCGCGGCGGAATACCGCGACCTGCTCGCGGCGCATATTGAAGAGACCAGGCCGGTAACGGGAGGTTCGCTGGACGTCGGTGAGGCGGCCCTGTCTCACGTGCCACTATTCGATCAGTCACGTTTGTAGTCGAAATACCGGGTTGCGGGTAACCGTTGAGAAGATCCCGGATGCCCGCTGCCCGGTAAACATTCCAGGGAGGTTTGAAATGGCCGATAAGCTTGGGGTTCTGGTTCACGGTGCGGGATGGGTATCCACGCAGCACATCATGGCCTTTACCAACAATCCGCATACCGAAGTGGTGGCGGTATCCAGCCGGAAACTGTCAAGCGCGCAAACTCGCGCTGAAGAAGCCGGCCTGGAGGGCATCGGGCTGTACGACAACTACGAGCGGGCCCTGGCGCACGATGGTGTGGACATCGTGTGCGTCTGTACCCCGCAGCGCTTTCACGCCGAAAATACGATCGCCGCGGCAGCGTCGGGGAAACACGTCGTGATCGAGAAGCCCATCGCCAACAGCCTGGACGAGATCGGAGCCATGCGAGCGGCCGTGAACGCGGCGGGCGTGCGGACGGTGGTGAGTTTCGTGCTCCGATGGAATCCGCTGTTCGAGACCATCAAATCCATGGTGGCCGACGATGCCCTGGGAGACGTCTTCTACGTGGAGGCCGACTACCAGCACGACATCGCGAGCTGGTGGACGGGCTGGGACGAGGCCAGGAAGACGAGCACGGGCGTGAGCGCGTTTCTGACCGGCGGTTGCCACGCCATCGACTCGCTGCGGTGGTTCGCCGCCCAGGGAGAGTTCGAAGCGGCCCAACCCGTGGAGGTTTTCGCCTATTCGGGCGGATATCGCAAGGGTCTCAAGAAAGAGTTCGACTACCTGGCCAATAAGTGGGTGGACGGCCTGCCGCTGGAGTACGACGACCTCGAAGTCGCCCTAGTGAAGTTCTCCAACGGCGCCGTCGGCAAGGTCTCCGTAAACTACGGGTGTATCATGCCGTATACGTTCCCGGTTGAAATCTTCGGGAACAAGGGAACCGTCAAGGACAACAAGGTCTGGTCGCACAAGTATCCGGGCCAGAACAACTGGGTGGAGATCCCGGCCATCCTGCCGGATAGCGCGGACGTGACCCATCACCCGTTCCAGGGGCAGATGGACCATTTCGTCGAGTGCATTCAGACAGACACGGAATCGCACTGCAACCTGGACGACGCGATTGTAACACACGAAATCGCCTTTGCCGCCCTGCAGTGTTACGAAACCGGACAGCCGGTGAAGCTGCCGCTGATGCAGGACTGATTCCGATCCGGGCGAAAGGACTCAGAGAAGATGGGCAAACGGAATCTGCTGTTTTTCGGGGTGGACAGCCTGTGGGCCGATCACATGAGCTGTTACGGGTACGACCGGTTGACAACCCCCTATGCGGACCGGCTGGCCGCCCAGGGGGTGTTGTTTGAGAAGAACTACAGCCCGCACATCCCGACGACCTCGGCCTATTCGTCGATGTTGACAGGCATGGATTGTTTTTCCACGCAGGTGGTGGCGTTGCGTCACGAGGGGGGTTTGAGGCCCGAGGTGGCAAGTCTGCCTGAGATCCTGCGCGACGTGGGTTACGATACGACCTGCGTCGGTTTCACGGGCAATCCGGGTTCCCGGGGGTTCGACAGGTACCTGGACTACGAGGCGTGGGGGTCCTGGGAGCAGCGGCCCCTGCGCAAGGCCGAATGGCTGAACGACGTGACAATACCGGAACTGGAGCGGCTCGCCTCGGCAGACCGGCCCTTCTTCCTGTTTCTGCGGCATATGGATCCTCACGCGCCCTACCTGCCGCCCCCGCCTTACGATACGATGTTTTACAGCGGCGATCCGTGCGATCCCGCGAAGACGTCGATGGAGCCGGTGCGGAATTTCAAGCCGTTTCGCGACTTTCACCTCAGCTGGATGCCGCCCGGCATCACCGACGCGGACTACGTGATCGCACAGTACGACGGCGAAGTCGCGTATATGGATGCATGCATCCAGCGGATCCTCACCCGCCTGGAGGAACTGGAGCTGGCTGAAGATACGCTCGTTGTATTCAACGGAGACCACGGAGAGACGCTGGCCGATCACGATTGTTACTTCGATCATCACGGGATGTACGACTGCACGCTGCACGTGCCGCTGATTCTGCGCCTGCCGGACGTGCTGTCCGAGGGACGTCGCGTACCGGGTTATTCGAGCCACGCCGATCTCGTGCCGACCCTGTTGGAACTCCTGGAAATCCGGACGAATATCGACTTCGACGGAGAAAGCCTTTTGCCTCTGATACAGGGAACGCGCGCATCGAACCGGTCTGAATTCTATATTACAGAGGCAACCTGGATGCGCAAGCACGGTTGGCGCACGCCCGAGTGGAAGCTGATTGTGGCGATGGAGCCCGATTTCCACTTCAAACCGGAGGTGGAGCTGTACAACCTGGTGGAAGACCCGGCCGAGAACACGAACCTTGCCGACAGGGAACCGGAGGTCGTGCGGATGCTGCGAAACCGCATGGAATCCTGGATTGCGAAACGAGAGGCGGAAACGGGCCTGACGAATCCCATGTACACCAATCTGCAGTGGCACGGCACCCGGCACGAAGGACCCTTTCCCAGTTCGAAAGCGGCGTACGACAGCCTGTACATCGGGTCGCCGAAGACGGCGAGAAAACTACAGGCCCGGGATGCCGAGGAAAACGAAGAAACAGCAGGCGGCGAGTCGTGACCGGTTCCGGACCTTCCCGCCGCCATACCAATAGCGAAGGAGACGACCCATGAGCGACGGATTTCCGCTACTCGAGGTATCGGGATCGCCCACGAATCGCGGGCAAGCGCACGGAGAGGTGTTCCGGGAGGAGATTCGTGCGATGCTTCCTGTCTATTTTGACTACCTGGAGCGTATGAGCCGCAAATATCGCGTGCCCGTGTTGAGCAAGACACGGGTACTCGAAATCACCGCGACCTACGCACAGCCCGCGGAAGCATATGCGCCGGACCTCGTGCAAGAGGCGAGAGGAATCGCCAGGGGCGCTGGCGTGCCGTTCGAGGAGATCCTGGCGCTGAACAGCTTCCTGGACATTATCGACCATCTCTCTCCTGCGTTCATCGAAGCGGGTTGTACGACGTTAATGGTACCGGAGATGGAAGGCGGAGGCGTGGCCGCGATCGGCCAGAATTACGACCTGGCCGAGATTTTCTATGGGTCCGCCGCACTATTGAAGATCACGGGCGACGGCCCGGACGCGCTGATGTACACAACGGCCGGGATGCTTGGGTGCGCGGGGTTGAACAGCGAAGGCATCGGCGTTGTCATCAACAACCTCGTCCCCGGCGACGCCGGGCCCGGCGTTCCTTACCCCTTCGTGATCCGGCGGATCCTTGCCACGGCAGTCATTGGAGACGCCATCGACGCGGTCGTCTCGTCGCGCCGCGCCTCGGGAATGAACTACGTTCTGTGCGACCGGCACGGGGAGATTTACAACCTGGAAACCACCGCCTCGGATTACGAGGCAACCAGCCCGTTCGACGGACCGATGGCGCACTCGAACCACTACCTCGCAGACCGCCTGAAACCGCTCGAGCGGCGGGCTTACGATCAACAGGGCCAGAGCATTGCAAGATGGGGCCGGGCCACGAGGCTTCTACGGAGATCCGCCAACCCTGGCGCCCACACGATCATGTCGGCGCTGGAAGACCACGTAAACAGCCCGGTTTCGATCTGCCGGCACAGCGTTGACGGATGCGGGCAGACGATTTGCGGCATCGTGCTCGAGCCGTCAAACGGGCTGGCGTGGTTCGCCCGGGGCCCCTGCTGCGAGCATCCATGGGTTGAGCACCGGCTGTTCGAGGTCGCGGGCAGACAGGTCGCTTGATTAGACCTGGACGTCTACCGCAATGAGGGCCCTGGGGACATCAAACGGGCATGACGCACACTATTGGCAGGATTTCGGCATGGAAGTGAATATCGAACGCTGGTTCCGGGCGCCGTACGGGATGCCGAACGGCGTGCAGGCAACCGTCGACGGCATCTGGGTGGTCGACCAGGTGACGGACCGCTCAGCGTTGTTGGAAGTCTCGAGCGCGGACGAATACGGCATGTTGCGGCTGCAGTCCGAAGTGCCCACCGAGTCGTCGAATACCAGCGGAATGGCCTGGGGCGATGGATCGCTCTGGCTGGCGGCCAACGGTTCCGCGGAGAAGTGGCGGGCGCCACGAAACACAGACGCGGATTCGGGCGAGATTCTGCGGGTGGATCCGAAGACGGGCGAGACACAGGGACGATGGCCGTTGCCGGGCGGCGGGGGCACGCACGGGCTGGAATACGATGCGTTCGAGCCGGGTACTTTGTGGCTGACCACCTTGAAGAGCCAGACGCTGACACAGGTGCGGATTTCGGATTGGTCCATCCAGCGTGTGTTTTCCCTTCCTCACGGACGGGCGCACGGCGTCGTCCGTGAGGAAGACCACGTATGGGTTGTACACACGTCCGAGCGGGCGATCGTGAAACTGGACGCGCAATCCGGGACTGTTCTGGGAGAGATCAGGGTCCCGGCGTCGCAACCCGAGCCGCACGGGCTTTCCAGGTACGAAGATGGTTTTCTCTACTGCGACGCGACCTCGGGATGGGTGGCGAGAATCCATTTGGATTCGTGAGGCGGGTTTCCGACGCGCAAGCGAGAGGCGGTAAAAACCGGTGAAGTACAAAGTACTCTCCACAACCGGATCGACGCGGGGAACCGCGTACACAATGAGCAACAAGATCCTGACTCATGCCGGCAAGACCCACGTGGCGTGGCTGGACCAGATCTGCAAGATATACGTGCGCACCTACCATCACAGGACCAGGCGCTGGGCCAAACCGGTCTACGTTGGAACCGGGGACGACAACCACGCCGGTGCGGCGTTTGCGATGGATTCGAAGGGATACCTGCATCTGGCGTTCGGACCCCATCACAATCCGATCCGACACGTCGTGAGCAAACGGCCCAATACGTCGACGTCGTGGGTGGAACAGCCTTCGTTCGGGCGCACGACGGCGACCTATCCGAGCCTCGTCTGCGACGCCGGCGATACGTTGCACGCCTGTTACCGCGGGTCTTACGCGGCGGAGCGGCCATGGTCGCTGGTGTATCAGAAAAAGCCAAAGAGCGGCGAATGGACGGACCCGGTCAAGCTCGTGGACCCCGAAGGACCGCCGGCGTATACGCAATTCGAGAACGCGTTACATATCGACAGGGGCGGGACGCTCTATCTGGCCTACCATATCGTGAGGGCGACCGGAACGGACTACAACGATATATGCGGCCGGGGGTTCGGCGTGATGCGATCCCGGGACGGAGGCGAGAACTGGGAGACCGTGGACGGACGCGCGCTGGATCTCCCCACAAATCCGGCTTCGCCGTGCGTCATCGAATTCGATGAAGGTCTCGACGTTCGCATGGGCAACGTCGTGACCGGCGGCAGGGGATCGCTTTGCTTTACGTTGAATCGCCGGGAAGGCGGCGCGGCGGAGACATTCGTCTACGCCAGGAGAAAGGACGACTGGCGCGTGGTATCCTTGATGCCGGAGGCGGAGCGGCTCTTCGGCCCATGCGAAATGTCGGACGTGTGCGCGCTCAGCATTGCGGACGACGGCGTCATCTATGCCGCGGTCCCGGTCTGCCGTCGGGGCGGCGGCTGGGCGGATTCCACCAACGAAATCGCGTTGTTTACCTCCCGCGACGGTGGAGAGACATTCTCGGGCTACAAGATATCGTCGGACGAGCCGGACGCCTCGAACTGGCTGCCCTCACTCGAACGGCAGACCGGACACAACCGGGTGGACGTACCAGACCTGGTCTATACGCACGGCCATATCGGCGAGGGGTGCAGCCCGGATATCGATACGGAGGTTCGGCACGTATCGCTGGCCGGCGTCGCGGATGCGGAAGCGAGCGCCGTAGACGCGCGGATCACAGGCGCCGAACAACTGAGCGGAATCCGTTTTACCCAGGAGCAGCGCGGAAAAATGCGACGGGACGTCGAGCAATATCGACTCCGGTACCGCGAACTCCGCGAGGTCGACGTGGGTTACGACGTGAGTCCGGCGTCGATATTCCTTCCGGGCGTGAAGCCGCCGCCAACCGGTGAGCAGAGACCGTTTCGGTTCAATGCCTCCAGCGTCGACCGACCCGCATCGTCCGGCGACCTGGCCTTTCTGCCCGTGAGCGCGCTGGCGCGCCTGGTGGAAAACCGGGAAGTGTCTCCCATTGAACTTACCCGGCTTTACCTCGAGCGGCTGGATACTCTCGGCGAAAAACTGCATTGCGTGGTTTCGCTTACCGAAGATTTGGCGATGAAGCAGGCCAGGGCCGCCGAGGCGGAGATCCTGGCCGGAAAATACCGCGGTCCGCTTCATGGGATTCCGTGGGGCGCCAAGGACCTGCTGTCCGCAAAGGGGATCCGGACCACGTGGGGCGCCACGCCATTCAAGAAGCAAACGGGCCAGACCGACGCGGCCGTTGTGGAACGGCTTCGGGACGCGGGCGCGGTCCTCGCGGCCAAGCTTTCGACCGGAGCGCTCGCCAACGGGCCACGGTGGTTCGGCGGGTTGACCCGCAACCCATGGGATACAAAAAAAGACTCCAGCGGGTCTTCGGCCGGACCGGGCGCCGCGACCGCCGCGGGCCTCGTTGGCTTCAGCATCGGCTCGGAGACTCTGGGGTCCATCGTTTCGCCGAGCCACACCTGCGGTGTTACGGGGCTGCGGCCAACCTACGGCCGCGTAAGCCGTTACGGCGCGATGGCGCTTGCCTGGACCATGGACAAACTGGGTCCGATGTGCCGTGGCGTTGAAGATTGCGCGGCGGTGTTCAGCGCCATCCACGGGCCGGACGGGAGAGACCGATCCGTGGTAGACGCGCCGTTCAACTGGCCCGCAGCCCCGGACGTAAACGCATTGAGGATTGGCTTCATCCAGCGGGAGTTCGACGACATCGAGGGATCCGAAGCGCGTGCGGTCTACGCAGCCGCGTTCCGGAAGTTTGAGGAACTCGGTCTGGGCGTACACCCGGTAACGCTCCCGGCGTGCCCCCACGGCGCGGTCTCAATGACACTCTGCGTGGAAGCGGCGGCCGCGTTTGACAGTGCGACGCGTGCGGGCGAACTGGATGCCATGATTGATGCCGACCGCAGTTCCTGGCCGACGGTGTTGCGCAGCTATCGGATGGTGCCCGCCGTGGAATACCTGCGCGCACAGCAGGTCCGGACGCTGATGATTCGCGACCTCGAGGACCTGATGGCGGATTGGGACGTGCTGCTGGCGCCCGGAGACGCCGGCGCGAGTCTGACCGTCACAAATCTCACCGGGCATCCCGCGCTGACGTTGAAATGCGGTTTCACAGACGGCATGCCTCGAGGACTGACGCTCATCGGAAACCTCTACGACGAGGCGACCCTTCTGAGTGTGGGCCTTGCCTACGAGCAGGCGACGGATTGGCATAATCGGCATCCTGATATCCGGTCCGCTTAATTCAGAAACAAGAAAACACAAGAACAAACATGGATGGACAGGATGGACAGGATAAAAGCCAAAAAGCGAGAGAAAACGAGGAAAATCGAAAAGCACGAGAATGGCACCAGAGAACGAGTAGAGGCAATATATGAGTAAACGAGTAATGGCAGTGAATCATTAAGGTTCAGGAACGGGAATAAACGTGGATGGACCTGCGGTTCGACGTGTATTGAACTGAAATCACCAACCCTTGGAGGCGTGTAAAATGGCAGAGGAATTCAGAGGCATGCCCTGCCGGCGTGTGGGGAACTCCGGCCTGTTCGTGTCCGTTATCGGGCTGGGAATGTGGAAGTGGGGCGATCCGGTTTACGACGGGTCCCGCATCGGGGATCACAAGGGGTTCGAGGTCCTGGACCGGGCCCTGGAACTGGGTGTCTTTCACTGGGACACGGCGTGTTCCTACAACCTTGCGTCGGGCAACTCGGAGCGTCTGCTGGGGCGGTATTTCGCCGCTCGTCCGGGTACGGTCAGGGAACAGGTCGTCATGGCAACCAAGATCCACAATCCGGTGCGCGCGGAGCACGCCATGGAGGCAGACTTCACGCCGAACCAGCTCGGCGCTTCCAGGACGTATATTCACTTTGGCGTGGACAAGTGCCTGGAGCGGTTGCAAACGGATTACATCGACCTGCTCTATCTGCACCAGAACGGCGCCGGCGAAGACGGAAACTACCGGGTTCCGATCGATGAGACCTGGGGCGCGTTCGACGATCTCGTTTCGCAGGGAAAGGTAAGGTACCTGGCGGTATCCAATCACTCCGCGAGGCAGATGGCGAATGTCATCGCTGCGTTGGAAAAGGTAGGTAAAGACGTCTCACGCAGGATCGTGGCCGTGCAGAACCGGTACAATCTGGTGCAGCAGGACGCGGTGGCGGCGGAAGACGGCGGCAGAGGGCGGGATTTCCTGAAAGCGGCGGCCAGGGCCGACGTAGGTGTGATTCCCTACTATCCGCTCGCAAGCGGCCTGCTCACGGGCAGGTACCGCAAGGGAAGGCTGGAGGCGGCGGCGGGACGGATCATCGACGACGGCGACGAGGCGGAATTTCTGACCGAACCCTATTTGGACGCCGTTGAAGGGCTGCTGGAGGTGGCCGAATCGAAGGGAATCTCCCTCGCCCAACTCGCGATTGCCTGGCTGCTGGCCAACGGGCAGGTGCCGTCTGTCATTGCAGGCGTCACGGAAATGCGACACCTGGAGGACAACGTGAACGCGGCCGGCGTTGAACTGACGGACGCCGACATGGCGCGCATCGATGAGGTCACAGGCGCGGCGCTCGCGTGACCGGCGTCGGTCCGGCAAGACGGCGCTATTCATCCGCGTGAGGGCGAACCGTGATGATCATGGAACGCATCGTCACTTACGGGCGAATGATCAAGTTTTCGCACAGCGTCTTCGCCCTTCCGTTTGCCTTCAGCGGCGCGGCGCTGGCCGCGCTGGAAGCGGATATCAGCCTGGCGCAGGTGTTCTGGATCGCCGTGGCGATGGTGGGCGCCCGAAGCGCGGCGATGGGATTCAACCGGCTGGTGGACCGGGACATGGACGCGGCGAATCCCAGGACCGCGGCGCGAGAGTTGCCGCGCGGCCTCATCTCGCCGGGCGCCGTGCGCGTGTTGATCGCGATATCCTCCCTGGCGCTGATCGTCGCCGCCTGGAGACTGAACCCTCTGTGTTTCGCGCTATCTCCAGTGGCGCTGGGTATCGTCTTCTTCTATTCCTACACCAAGCGATTCACGTGGGCCACGCAGTTATTTCTCGGTCTGGCGCTGTCTCTGGCGCCCGTCGGCGCATGGATTGCGATTACAGGGCGCCTCGACGCCGGGATCCTGCTGCTGGCCGGCGCCGTATTGGCCTGGGTTTCCGGGTTCGACATCATCTATGCCTGCCAGGACGTCGCGTTCGACCGCGTCCATGGGATTTGTTCGATTCCTCAACGCTTCGGCGTGCGCCGGGCGCTGGCCATCGCACGGGGTTTTCATGCGATTTCATTTTTTTTGATGGCCGCGGTGGGTGTGTTTTTCGAGCTGGGAGTCATCTACATGGCAGGACTGATCGTGGTGGCGGCGCTGATGGTGTACGAGCACCGGCTGGTGAAGCCGGAAGACCTTTCTCGACTGGGCGTGGCGTTCATGAACGTGAATGCCGCGATTAGCGCCGTCTTTTTCGCCTTTACGCTCGGAGACGTGTTGTGGCGGTGAACCGGATTGCGGTTGCGATCACCGGCGCCAGCGGGGCCATCTATGCCCTTCGGACCCTGCGGGCGCTGCTGCTGAACGGGGACGAGGTACACCTGATTGTGTCCGGGTTCGGCTGGATGTTGTTGCGAGAGGAAGGGGGCTTCGAGGGGAAACAGTCCGAATTTGAGGATTTTCTCGCTGACCGGTACGGCGCCGGGGTTTCGAACGGGCGCGTGATCGTCCACCAGATCGGCAACATGGCGGCGTCGGTCGCAAGCGGGTCCGTGGGCGTGCGGGGCATGGTCGTCGTGCCGTGTTCAATGAAATATCTGTCGAATATCGCTCACGGCGCGTCCGGAAACCTGATCGAACGGGCCGCGGACGTCACGCTCAAGGAACACCGACCGCTGATTCTGGTTCCACGCGAAACGCCGATGAGCCTGATCCACCTTCGGAACATGACCGCCGCCGCCGAGGCGGGAGCCGCCATCGTGCCGGCCATGCCGGCATTCTACCAGAAGCCGGAGACGTTTGACGACCTGGCGGATTTCGTCGCCGGGCGGATCCTGAATCTCTTGAACATCGAACACGATCTGTTTCCACCGTGGACAGGGATGTAACGACGTATCCTTCACGCCGCGCCCAAGCCACACAAAGGGACAGCCGATGCACACCGACCTGACGCATCACATTCAGGAGACCGCCCTGGTCGATACGCACGAGCATTTGCGAAAGGAACCGGACTGGGTACACGAAGGCCCCGACATCCTGCAGGATCTGTTTGGAAATTACGTTACCGCCGACCTTCACACGGCAGGCGCCTCCCCTGCCGCAATGAAGCGGTTGATGGATGGGACGGATGCGGACATCGCCGGGCGGTTCGAGGGTATCCGCGAAGCCTGGGAAGCGACGCAGTTTACAGGATACGGAGAAGCGGTGCGGTTGATCGCCAGGCACGTGTACGGCATCGACGTCCTGACAGCGGACGCCATTACGTCCGCTCAGGAAAGGATACACGCACTGCGGCGTCCCGGGGAACGACTGCGCCTGCTGCGCGACACGGCCAACCTGGATCACGTTCAGACGGACGATTTCCAATGGGCATGCCTGCCGGATGATTCGGGACCGGATTTTTTCCTGTACGATCTCTCCTGGGCGGGATTCTGCAACGGGCAGATCAATCTCGAGCACATGCACACCGAGACGAACGTTGAGGTAACGGGTCTCGAAACCCTCAAACAGGCGATGGAAGGCATCTTCTCCAAATACGCGGACTGCGCCATCGCCGTGAAGACTCAGCACGCGTACAGCCGGACCCTGAACTGGCGTGAACGCGACGACTCGGAGGCTGCCGGCGCGCTCGAAAGGATACTGCGGGGGGCCGACGAAGACGTCCCGGAGCAGACGCGGCTTTGCCTCGGTGACTGGTGCTGGGCGCGCGGCGTGGAACTCTCCATCGCGCACAACCTGCCGTTCAAGATCCACACGGGATACTACGCGGGCAACGACCGCATGCCCGTAAGCCGGATCGCCGCCGGGAACATGTGCGCGTTATTCGCACGGTACCCGGACGCCCGCTTTGTCCTGATGCACATCGCCTACCCGTATAACGATGAACTGGTCGCCCTGGCCAAGCACTTCCGGAACATCTGGGTCGACCTCTGCTGGGCATGGAGCATCGACCCCTATAGTTCGAGGGACTTTCTTCGCCGTTTCCTGCATGCCGTCCCCGCCAACAAGCTGTTCGCGTTCGGCGGCGATACGGGCTGGCCCACGGGTGCGCTCGCGTATTCCATCCAGGCCCGGAATGAAATCCGCCGCGGGCTCGAGGCGGAAGTCGCTGAAGGATATCTGAGTGAGAAACAGGCGATGGACGTTGCGACCCGGATCATGCGGGAGAACCAGTACGCCTGTTTCGATATCGATGGAACGCGTGCAAACATACGCGTTGCAGCGGCATAACAACTGCATAGCTGATTAGACGACCGTACGAGGTGAAGAGTTGCCACAGGTTACAGACGCCCTTCTGGACGAGATGGTAAGAACCATCGTCGACGAAGCCGATCCCGAACAGGTGATCCTGTTCGGTTCGTACGCTCGCGGTACTGCTACGTACGATTCTGACGTGGATTTGCTGGTCATTGAATCAGAACCGTTCGCGAACGCGCAGTTGAGATACGAAGAGGGAATCAGGCTCTATGATGCACTGTCTCACTTTCAGGTTCCCAAGGACATTCTGGTCTACAGCCGGGAACGAGTCGAGTATTGGCGTGACTCCCTCAACAACGTCGTAGCGCGAGCCCTGCGCGAAGGACGGGTGCTTTATGAACGACGTTAAACAAGCCCGCATTAAGAAAGAGGCCGCCGTATGTACGCAATCGGCGGCTTCTCTTGTATCATACTAAGTTATTTGGCGGGTGCGACTTAGTGATATCGCTCCACGTCGAAATTGACGCGCATCGAAACCAGCGCACGTACCGTACGCACCCTGTCTTCGCGATTGCCTTCCGTCTGCCTGTACCCGCCGAACACAGCGGCCACGTCCAGCGCGAAATACCGGTCCAGTTCAGCGCCGATCCCAAGCGTCCACGCATCGCGGTCCGTCTCGATCTGCACGTCGGGTACAGGACCGCCTCCAACGTATCGGACCGGATCCCGATAGTAGCCGCCCCTCAACGCGAGGCCCCGCCCGGAAATCGCGTATTCGCCGCCCAGATGGATCCGCACCGCGTTTCGGTATTGCCGGCGGAAATCGTCCACGTGCGGCACAATGTTCCGCGCCCGGACGTTGTAGGTGGCTTCCTGCAGGTCGCCGTAATGCACGTCACCGCTCAACGTCAGTCCCTTTGAGGTCCATCCCAGACCGAATCCCAGTGAAATCGGCTGCCGTATCTCGTACCTGTCCACGTAATAATCGCGGGGATAGGTATCTTTCCGATCTTCGTATGTATCTTCGAACTCATCCGCGAC
Organism: Candidatus Latescibacterota bacterium; assembly: GCA_965203805.1. Lineage (GTDB taxonomy): Bacteria > Latescibacterota > UBA2968 > UBA2968 > JAAXHE01. Next base: position 2,382,345 of record OZ241917.1, read on the forward strand.
TTCCGCCGACACGCGAATGGGAGTCGCCACGGAAATCGTCACGCCAATCCGGAAATTCGACGGGTGCCAGAATCGGATGCCACCCTGAAGCCCCAGCGCGGAAAATTCGTCGTCGGACTCGAAACGCTGATAAAGACGTACCGTATCCACATGGACCTGCTGCACGTCTTCAAGCGTCAATTCCTGCATGAACCGGTTGGTTCCCCGCCATCTGTACAGAGATAGACCCGCGGATAGGCTCGGCGCCACGTCCACTGCGGCGCCAATCGTCCACGCGCCGAAGGCGCCCCGGTCTTCCGAAAAACCCGATTTTTCGAAGTCGGCGACGTCATCGTACGCATCGATCCGCAATCCGCCGTCGAAGTGCCGGGTGCGCCCGAAACCCGCCGCGAAAACCAGGCTGCCCCGGTAGACGGGAACCGGATATACGACGCCCGCCGACGCGAAGCGCGTGCTATTCAACTCGAACGCGGAGGGTCGACTGAAGAATTGCGACTCGTTCCGAAACCGGTCGTGCGACATCCCCCACGAGATCGACCCGTGTTGGGCCCTTGCCAATCCGGCAGGGTTCCAGAAAAGGCCGGAAAAATCGTCCGATTCCGTGACATAGGCGCCGCCCATCCCCATTGCGCGCGCGCCGATGCCCGAGAACCCATCCAGCGCGACCTCCTGCGCGCTCGCCGACGCCGCCCACGCGCAGATTGCCAGCATCGGAACCGTGGAACCGACTCGCCTCATCGCATCCCCCCTCTGCGCCGCTGTTTCTCACGTTTCTCCTCGCGCTTTTCCTCCTGCTTTTTTTCTTCCTTCTGTGAAGACGGCTTACTGCTGCCCGAATCGCGCGGTTTCGAAGCGGTTCCGGATGCGCTGCCCGATTTCTCCGGTTTCGGATTTGCCCGGGTCGCGCCTACCGACGGAGCTCTGCGGACCCGCGTGGTCTTCTTTGTTCCGCGGCCCTTACGGACCGTGCCGGCGGATAAGGGATCGCCACCCCGCAGTCCGGAATGTCTCAAACGCAAATGGGGTTCCGGAAGCTCGATCGGATCCGACTCGATCCACCGATATCTTACGGTGGGATAATACCCGCGTCCGTGAGCCAGACGTTGCCGCATCCACCCCCGCCACCACGGGCCGTAGACGGCCGTCCACCACGAATACCGCCAATTCAGACCGCGTCGACTCCGAATTGGATATTCCGCCCACCGGGGATCGAAAAACGGCGAAGTCCCCCAGGTTCCCTGGCCGAAATGGTCGTAGACATGATACTTGTATATCCGCACGACGGTGGTATCGACCGGCGAACCGGATTCGACAAGATCATCCGCCACATACTCGGGCGGCCGAATCTGCGTATAGCACCCTGAAAGTGTGAACAGGCAGAAAAGTGCGAGACCGATTCGATGCGCCATGGCAGACTCCCTCGTTACGAAACCCGCTCATTCCAGCCACAGTCTTCCGCCCGTCGCTCCCCTCTCAAATAATAGCCGATTTCCAACCTCGGCACAATACTATATAAATAACCGGTGAAAAGGAAGAACGAAGAAGAAAGAACTGAAAGCGGTGAGACGGAAGAGGGTAGACGGTAGATGAAAGCGGTGAGACGGTAGACGTTAGACGGGAGAGGATAACGTTACCACAATGTTCTCACACTAACCGTGCTTGTTTCTCTACCGTTATCGTAACGACCAGAAATACTATTTGGCACTCATGTCATCTCACGTCTCACTGCGTTTAGCGATGCTTTGAAGAAGCCCCCCGAACAGCAGGACGTGAATCGGATACAGGGCGTGCCAATAGAATCGTCCCCACAGGCCGACCGCGTCGAAGACTGCGGTCTGGCGCACCCTGGATCCCCCACCTTCTCGCGGCGTGACGTCGAACTCGAGCCAGCCGCGGCCCGGCAGCTTCATCTCCGCCTCGAGGCGCAGACGGGCGTCCCGTTCGTAAACCTCGACCCGCCAGCAGTCCAGAACCTCGCCGGCGGCAAGTTGTTCCGAGTCGCGCCGGCCACGGCTCATGCCGACCCCGCCCAACAACTGGTCGATCAGACCGCGCAAGCGCCACATCCAATGGCCGTAGTACCAGCCTTCCGCGCCTCCTATGCGCCGGATTGGGGCGAATGCGGCTGCAGGTGGCACGGGCAGGTCGACGAACGCCGAATGGATCAGCCTCCCGCGGATGCGGACACCGCCCCAGCGCAAGGTCGTCGCGGTTGCAAGCGTGGCCTCCGACCACGGCGCGGCCGCGAACGCCGCGTCCTCTTCCTCAACCGCGCGGGCGATCGCGGGAACCAGCCCGAGCGGTTGAATCGGAAACGCGGTTCTTGCAGCGGCGTCATTCACGACGGTCGCGGTCCGCAGTCCGTCGACCAGTTGGCGGCCGACCCTCGCGTAGACAGGAGTCGTCAGATCCAGCCAGAGACTCGACAGGCGCGGCGTCAGCAACGGCACGGGAATCAGCAGTCGCCGGAGACCGCGCCATCGGGCGTACTCGCGCATGATCTCGCGGTACGACACTACGTCCGCTCCGCCCACCTCGTACAGACGGCTCTCGCCATGGGGCAGGTCGAGCGCCGCCGCGAGGTACGCCACCAGGTCGGCCAGTGCGATCGGCTGGGTGGGCGTGCGGACCCATGATGGGCAGACCATCACCGGAAGCCGCTCGACCAGCGCGCGAATCAGTTCGAACGAAAGGCTGCCGGCGCCCAGCACGATCCCGCTGCGGAACTCGATGACAGGCACCCCGGACGCCCGCAGCATTTCGCCGGTCTCGTGACGGCTGCGCAGGTGCCTGGACAGTCCTGAGGAGGATCCCAGGCCGCCCACGTACACGATGCGCCGCACCCCGGCAGCCCGAGCCGCCGCGCCGAAGTTCTGCGCCGCCTCGCGGTCACGGGTTTCGAAATCGGCGCTTCCGCCCATCGAATGGACCATATAGTAGGCCGTATCAATCCCCGCGAATGCGCCATGTAGCGAAGCCGGATCCAGGCAGTCGCCGCGGACAACGCTGCTGTTCGGCCCGATCTGACCTGTCAGCGCATCCGGACGGCGCGTCATACAGCGCACCGCGCGTCCGCCCGCCTCCAGGGCCGGGAGCAACCGCCCCCCGATGCACCCGGTGGCGCCGGTAAGCAGGATCGCCGGCTGCTGAATTGTACCTTTCATCAGGCCTCTCTCCGCCTCCGCCGACCTACCCCCTATCCCCCTTCCCGGGGGGAGCTGATTTTTGATCTTGCTTCAAGCTGACTGCTGACCGCTGATAGCTGCCTTTTGCTGCTTCTCAACGGCCGGGGGAGAGGCCCGCGGAGCGCCACTGCCTTCTCATCGAAACAGCCCAGAGTATTTCAGGGTCATGATGTAGTCCTGCGATCCCTGCTTTTTGGCCAGGGGTCGGTTGTCGTAGATGTCCCATCCGAAGCCGAAGAGAAACTGGTCCTTGTAAACGGAAACGGCCACGCCCAGAGATATGGCCAGCGAGTTTTCGGTTGAAAGGGCCTCGAGGACGTTGCCGATAGCGGTCAGATGGATACCGGAAATCGACGGGTTATCCACGTTGTGCCAGCCGGCAAACGCCAGTCCGGGCAGGCCGATCAGGCGCTCGGTACCGCCCCGGACCCGTTTGCCGTCCGCGTCTGTATAATCGCGGCCGGGCCGAATCGTCAGGAAGGACACCAGCGGCCTGGCCTCGAACTCCCACTTCCACCCGCCGGCTTCCAGAATCTGCGATACGCTCTGGGGCGCGGCGCCCGGGTAACTTCGGCTCGTTATCCTGATGCGCACGCGGCGATTGTCTTTTTCCGACAACTGCAGGTTGAGATCTTCGGCGGGAACCCGGCTGCCGCTCGTTTCGTGGATTGTGACCTTTTTGCTTCTGGTTCCGCCCTTTGGGGCGTAGTCTTCGCCGAGCCGGGTCCATTCGACGATCATTTCACGACCGATCAGCGCCCGCCTGAGCGAGTCGGGAATCGCGAAGACCACGTCGACTTTGGTGCCGTCCTTCTGCACGATGGGGACATTGTCCCAGTCGACGGCCAGGGGACGCGCTTCGTCGTCGCGTGAGACCAGGATCTCGACAATCTGCGCCAGGTCGATGTCTCCGAGCACCCCCTGCCCTTTGAATTCGAGCGGCCGCGCCCGGTCCTTGAAGTCGTTGCTTACCAGCCAGACGGAACCCCGGCGTTCGCCCAGGGCATCGGGCGCAAAAGAAAGCTTCAGGCTCACGGACTCCCCCGGGGGGAGCGCGAACTGCGCCGGGTCGACGCGGGCTTCCTTGCTCTGGGGATGCGCTTCGACCCGCAGCACAGTATCGCCGACGTTGGTGGCCACCAGCGTCCTCTCCACGTCTTCTCCCAGCGCCGCGTAGCCGAAGTCGACGACCCCCGCAGGGTTCAACTCGATCTCCGCGCCCACTCCGTTGCCTTTGAGCAGGACATCGAGCGTTATTCTCTCGTTCGCGCCCAGGGCGTCGAAGCGCAATGTCCCTGAAATCGCTCCGCGGGCTGACGGACTGAAGGCCAAGTGCAGCGGCAGGGAGCGCTGGCTCTGCGCGGGCAACAGGAAGGCGTCGATCGGGGAATGGACGGAGAATTCCGCGCTCGTCAAGCGAAGCTGGTGAATCTCGAGGTCGGCGTTGCCCACGTTGGTGAACTCGACGACCCGGGGGCTGCTTTCACCAACGGCAACGCGCCCGAAGTCCACGGTTTCCGGGCTGACGGCAAAGAACCGGCCCACGCCCAGCAAGCGCACCGTCCGACGCCTGGCTTCGGTCTCAACGTGGAGGACGGCCTGGCGGGCGCCGGCTTCTCTGGGCGAAAAGCTGAGCGCCATCCGTGCGCCGGCGCCGGGCTGAACAAGGACGGAGTTCTGCGCAAGTTCGAATTCAAGGCCCTCATCTTCCACAACAGAGACCTCGACGGCGCCCGGCTGGCCGCCCCGGTTCCAAAGAAGCAGATGGTTGCGCGAAGCCTCTCCAATGGGCACGCTGCCGAAGTCGATGTCTTTACTGATTATTTCGATTCGGGGCGGGCTGACGCGGCCGCGACCCGTGAGGGGGATGGCGACCTCGACGGCTTCCGGATCGCTGGTACGCAGGCGGAGGGCGCCGCTTTGGACCCCTGCGTTTTGCGGCGCAAAGGCCACGCTGAGGTCGAGCCGCCCCTCGGGAGCAATACTCGCCGTGGCGTCTGCGGCTTCGAGGACAAAGGCCGCCCCCTCTGCAATTGCGCCTTCAACGCGCAACGCGGCAGGACCCTGGTTGAGAACGGTCACGTTGCGCATCAAGCGACGCCCCACCTCGACGGCGCCGAAGTCGAGGCCCACCCGTGGGAGGGGTGAAAAAACCGCGCGCGGCGCCAGACCGCTCCCTCGCAATGGAACGGACCAATCTCCGAAATCGGCCGCTGAGACCACCAGTTCAGTAGCGACCGTCCCCGCGCGCGTTGGAACGAACGCAACCTCTATCCGCGTTTCATCGCCGGGGGCGGGCCACGGTCCCTTACCACCCTCAACGTGGAATGGACCCTGCAGGCGGGTAACGTTCATCGGCTCCGCCGCTACGGGAGTCGTGCCGGTGTTCTTGACGACGACGACCGCGGTCGAATCCTGTGCGACGGGTATCGCGCCGAAATCGATCCCACCGGAAGGCAGGATCTCCACGTTCGTTGGAACGACCACCGCTTGCAGCGGCACCGTCTGGCGCTGTCCTGTGAACAGGGAGCCGATTTGCAGCGTAAGTTCACCCACGTAACGACCGGCCGCATTTGCACTGAAGCGCACGTCCACACGACCGACACCCCGCGCATCCAGGCGCAGCGTATCCGCTTTTGCGGCGAAACCCATACCGCTGATGCCGACAATCACACTGAGCTCTTCGTCGTGCAGGTTTTCGAGATCAACGGAAGCATTGGCTACGAATCCAACGCCGACCTGGCCCAGATCAAGCGCATCGGGGACAATGGTGAGGGGCTCGGCGTGGAGTCTCGCAGTCAGGAAAAGGAGAGCGATTCCGAGAAATCGAGAACAGCGACTAACCCGCCAGAATGCCGACATACCTGCGCCCCAATCACCTGCCGTGTCATGTGGATGGGATCCGTTTCACGCCCTCGACGGTCCGTGAAAATCGGCGCGTAATGTGACGAACCGATTCACTTTGACCACGAAGAATTCCGCATGACGCAATTCGGCGTGTTGACATACACCGACGCGTCGATATGAATATACAAAAGGGCGGCGCGCGATACAATCCGTTCCCCCCATTTTGCCGATGCGCAAGGCGTCATCAATGGCGTTCGGCGCATTATTGCAGGGGAGACCGCCCGGTCGTCCCTGCAAATCGACGGATATCGGCCGCCCTGCAGCACCGCGATCCGATCCGCGAGCAGCAGCGCGGCGCACGAAAACCCTCCCGATTTAACCGGGGATTTTATTTCGACATAATTGACTCATTCTGCCGATTGGCATATAATCACAGAGATACCGAAGGTACACCCGTCGGCAATTTAAGCTGCAATCGGCGTGTCGGGATAGACGGGCCTGGGAAACCTGAAATCCGGTCCGACAAATGTCGCCCATGTTCACAAGTGTGACGATACTCAACAGTATCGCTGACCCAATGGAAATCACTACTTATTGTTAAACCTTATGTTATGTGTTTGGCACGGCGGTTGCTTATCCATTCTGCGGAAGGAACGATCACACAGCAACGACGACCCATTCTTCAAGTGCGAAATCGCTTGACCGATAGAATTCCGGGATAGACGGATCTTCGGGAAAGTCGCTTAAGACAACGGCGCATACGTGTCTCACGTGCGGACTGTCGCCGAGTGGATGTAAACCCTACAGATTGGAGGATACAATGCGTATTCCGTTGATATTCCTGACGCTGGCTGTTTCCACAATTCAATCCTTAAACGCACAGCCGGCAGACGTCGCAAGTCATGTTACGGCGCTAAAAGGCGAGACGTTCTGGATCAAGATTGCTTTTGTGGAGGTAAATGACGGGATTCGCGGAGTTGATGCCGCAAACGTCCTGGAGAATGGCGAGGTTTCATACCGCGCAACAATCGGCGGGTTTCGGCAGTCCCAATCCCAGTCGGCAGAGGATTTCGCCGAAGAAGCCCGGAATATCATTACGAGGGATGAACTTTCCGGGTGGAGCGTGCGGGTGATCCAGAGGGGCGCGAAGGTCAAAATCCGAAAAGCGGAGGCGAAGGATAAAGAGGTCTATATTGAACTGGATAAACTGTCAGGCGCGCGCCATGCCGTCCGCCTCAAAGTCAATAGAGACAACTACACGATTGCCGAGGTTGAACGCCTCTTCAACGTCGCATTCGCGGCAAGCGAAGCGGAATTGGCAGGTCCGGAAGAAACCGTTCTGCTTAAACTGAACATGACCGTTGAAGAAGTGATCGCACGAAAAGGCAATCCCGGGACCCGCGTTGATCTCGGCGACAAGACCGTTCTCGCTTACGACGACGTGAAGTTGATTTTCGAGGACGGAAAGCTGGTGGACGCGGAGTAGGGCGACCGGCCGGTCGCCCTACTCCGCTAAAACGGGGCTACGAATTCGTTGGCTGGCGCGCGCCGAATCTCTCGCGGGGTCTCGTACTGTACGATACGTCCACCTTGCAGCACCGCGATCCGGTCCACGACCGCATTCGCATCACGGACGTCGGTACGTGATGTTGTCAAGGAAGAGGTACATTGAATTTCCGGTCGGTCGAGCGTGCTTCTCACGCGACAACGTCGATTGACTTGACCCGAAAAACTGGTATCCTGAGAGAATTGGTTGACATCGCGAATCGAATGGCGACACGGCGGCACTGCAGGTCGTTTCTGTGCCGAAGGCACGTGGATAGTTGAAAAGGAGATTTTCATGCTCAACACGGCATTGGGGATCGTGAAAGATGGCAGAATCGAGACGTTGGAACGCATCTCGTTGCCCGAAGGAAAGAGGGTGCTGGTGACGATCTTGCCCGATGACGATAGTTTCTGGCAGGAAGCCAGCCGGGAAACGCTGAAGCAAATCTGGGACAATAATGAGGACGATGTATATGTCCGATTACTTGACAAATGATATCGTTCTCGTCCGATTTCCGTTTTCCGACTTGCAGATGTCCAAAGTGCGCCCGGCCATTATTGTGAGCGGGCTCCATATTTCCCAGGATGTCTTTATTGTCCCGCTAACCAGCAGAATGACAAACCTTCTACCCGCCACGATCTGATCGGACGCGATCTCACGCCGGAGATCCCCCGGCGTCAGCACTGGAAGCCCGCGCTTTCCTTTTTGTTTCTGACTCTTTTCGCCATTCCGATTCAATCACTGTTCTAATGAACGATTCTCGCCGGGCTGCCGCCTTTGATGGCGAGATTGTGTGCCAGTTAATTTACCTCTCGTACAGAGTCTCAATTGGCCGATAGTCACTGGAAACCGGAAGCCGGCGTTCGATCACTTCTCCATGCTCGACGTGAAGGGAATACGCTCCCGCCCCGGGACTGGCGGCGATGATCCTGTACCCGTCGGATGTAAACGCGACCGCGCAGTCGTTGTCGATGGCCAGGCCGTTCCCGCGCTTCCGTTTCATCATCTCATGGAAGTCCCGCCTTCTAGGGACGCCGGCGGTGTCTCCGTTGTAGTGAGGACACGCCAGACCTCTCAACAACCCCATCCCGGTGACGGCTATGTAGCGCCAGTCGTCAGGCCTGTAGAACGACATCGAATCGCTGTGGCCCCGCTCAAACCAGCAGATCGCGCCCGCGCTCACGCCGCACAGCACCGCTCCCCCGGCGTACGCGGACCTGATCAGGGCATCGACCCCCAGCCGACGCCACCGGCGCATCATCTTCAGCGTGTTACCGCCCCCGGCGTAGATGATGTCCGCGCGTTCGATCTTCTCCGCAATCGCCTCGCGCGAAGGCGCAGCACCCAGAAGGTAGAGCACATCGGTGTCACAGCCGTAGTTCTCACGATACGCCCGGTCGAACCCTTCCCAATACGACACCGAGTCGCTGCTGGCCGTGGGAATGAACAGCGCGTTCGGACGCGACACGCCGGACAGCGCGATGATCTCGACGTCTATGGGGCGGGTTGCCAATGTTTCGAGGTCCCCTCCCCCTATCGCAACGATGCTGCCCATGCCGCTAACCTCCACCGTCCACGACGAACGGGCGCCGAGAGCGCCAGTCCGTCCGCTCCTTGTTCGCTCTGCCTTTGGCGACCCGGACAGTCTCGCGCGGCGTACGGTACCATCGGGGTGACAGACAAGCGTACAAATTCAGCCAACCCATTTGACGCCATGACACTTAAGGACGTGTGGTGAGAGAACCAGTTGACAACGCGAATCAAAACTGGTAGTTATATTGCAGACAATACAACGACACGGAGGCTTCCGGTGAAAACCGCTCTCGTTCAAATCGGTAATTCGCGCGGCATCCGCATCCCCAAGGCGTTCCTGGAACAGTGTCACCTTCAGGACGTCGTGGAACTCGAACACCACGGCGACCATTTGATTATTCGCCCACCGACCCAACCTCGGTGCGGATGGGACGACGCCTTTCGCAACATGGGCAAACACCAGGACGACACACTAGTCGACGACCAGTCTCAGCCAGCTACCGAGTGGGACAACACGGAGTGGGAATGGTAGTTGCGCGTTTCGACGTCTACCTGGTGCGGCTCGATCCTACACAAGGGCGCGAGATTCAAAAAACGCGCCCTTGTGTCGTAATATCGCCGGATGAGATGAACCGGCACATAGAAACCGTCATCGTTGCCCCGATGACTACAAAAGGTCGCACTTATCCCACCCGCGTCCCCTTGCGTTTTCAGAGAAAAGTCGGACAGATCGTACTCGATCAGGTACGCACCGTTGACAAATCACGCCTGGTCCGTCGCCTTGGAAAGATTAGCGACAGGGCGGCGCTGCAGATCCTTTCTGTGCTGAAGGAGATGTTCGCGTCGTAGTTTTCCGCGTGCGAGGCCTTTAGATACGCAGGTTGCCGACACACACCCGGCGATCCGGAAAGGATGTATCACGACAATTCTGTCGCGTTGGTTTCCGGTGACGGCGCAAGTCCTCCTGCCAAGTGCGCCAACAAGCTCCCGAAGTCTACAGAAGGAGCGTACCTGATGAAACCTTCGGTCCCATTTGAAAAACACCATTTCGAATTCCTCAGCCATCCGGACCGCGCTCGCGCCTACCTCGAGGTCGCGCTGGAGGAATACGCCAGAGACAGGGATCGAACCGTCCTTCTGCTGGCTCTGAAGGACGTTGCGACGGCAAGGGGCGGGCCTGAAGCGCGTCGGACTTCTCTTACGCGGAATGGGTAGTGACAAGGCGGTACCGTCCGGGAAAATGGGACTGGGCATGCCGCCGTTCGGCGATTCCAATCCCTTGCGGCTGAAGGCGACTTTCATGGATTCCCTGCCTCCCTGGATTCATTTCGGTTGCAAAAACCCACGGTTTGATTGGAAGTCAAATTAGGGGTAAACGTCAGGGGCTTGTAGAGCGTGAATAGGGGGAAGTTTATTCCCAAGCAAAAAATAACCCTTGTTCTGATGAAAGTAAATTTCGACAGAACAAGGGCTGTATATGTCGTAATGTGCTCTTGGCTATAAATTTAAGTCACAGCCGACACGTTACCGTATGATTTTTGAGGCGCTACAACAATCGGTTCTTCTGTCTCAATAACTTCTGTATCATCCTCGACTGTATCAGTTGTAAGTTCATCGATAAAATCGACGATTTTTGCCATGTCTTTCTGATTTGGCGTTTGTCCCTGAAGATTATTGAAACTGTATAGGAAAAGTCGCAGGATATTATATAGGTAATCCTTATAGAAGGTATTCACTCCTGTATGAATAGCCTTATCTCCCTGTACCAGATCAGCTAGCTTATTAAGGTAGTCGCGAATTTCAAACACACGTTGCTTAATGGCATGTGTTGCCACAGTTTCTGTTGAATCTGTTTTGTCGGTATCCAGGATAATCGTAACGTTCATGCCCAGGGCACTTGCGTGTTTGAAAAGAAAAGGTACGCTTATTCGATGGTCAGTGCCATCCTCCAATGCCGCAATTTCCTTTTTTGACATACCCATCTTCTTCGCCAATTGTCTTTGGGTCATGTCCTTAGAACACCGGAGCGCACATAGTGCGCTTATGACGATTCGATCCGCTAAACGTCGCTCTAACCGGCGTACAGAAGTAGCGGAGAGATTGTCCTGTGCCATTTCTAACACCGAATTATACGGAGCGGCCATTCGGTTTCTCCATTTCTAGTTTATGAATATAATCATGTCCCCAAAGGATATCGTGTTTTTGGGACTTTTTAAACCCAATGGCGATCAAATGAATCATAGAAGTCTCTAATTCCAAATAAAAGTATAATCGCGCTTCCGGCAATTTAAACGGCGCACCTCGTTGATCTACCGCGTAGAGTCCGTGACCCTCATTACGTACCTTTCCAAGCCGTACGATATTTTGAGGTCTATCAGAAATCTGTAAGGTCTCTTGCACGGTCGCTAGATTCTCAAGAAGTGCCTCCAAAGTGGCGCCATGTTTCTTACCGAATCTCTTCAATTGCCGCTGAAATTTATCCGAATGAAGAAACTCCCACATACACAGAGACCCGACAATAGTCGAAATGTTCCCTTATATTGGAGTCGATTATATATGGGCAAATCTCACTTGTCAAGTCCAAATTACGACATTGTTGGACTAATGTTCCGACAATTTAGAATATAACCAGTTTGCCATCTAAATACAACATCACGATGTATCCTCTCCAAAGGTCCCCGTCCCGTCTCCGGTTATTCTTGTAACACGCCTCCGCCAGATACAGTTCTATCCACTCATTACTATATCGAATCCAGTCGGAAGCCGGCATCCGCAGGCACGAACAGACCTGCCCGTCCATCATCCGTTTTTCTGACTGACCACTGACACTGATCACCGACCACTGCTGCTTCACTCCTTGTCCTGATGGAAGATTCCCAGCGTGCCGATCAAGCCTCAGTCAGTATCCTGATCGGCGAAACGGCGGTCCATCTCAGCCCAGTGAGCGAGCTGCTCGGGGGTGGGGACGGGCATACCGGCCTTGCGGTAGTCTTCCGGCGAGTAGGGCGTCCCGTCCGGATGCCAGCACTGGAAAGCGGCGGGCTGCTGGCGATTTCGGATATCTTTCGGCATAAGCAGTTCTAATCCTTTCTCTGATGGAAGATTCTCGCCGGGAATGACGGCAGAATCCAGCAGCGGGGAGGGAGATCCTTCCAGGTGACCAAATTCTATGAGGTGGAGCTGATGTATCCGACACGGGATTAACCGAAGTAACGGGCCTTGATCTCCGCGATCGTCCGATCCATCCGGTCCCGGTGAGCCCGGTGCTCAGGCGTCGGGACGGGCATCCCCGCCTTGCGATAGTCCGCATCGGAATAGGGGGTTCCATCCGGATGCCAGACTTCAAAGATCTTCGGACCTTCTCGATTTTGGAAATCCTGTGGCATAAGCAGTTTCAATCCTTTCTGTGATGGAAGTTTCTCACCGCGTATTTTCTCGTGGAGCTTGATTGAGGACTAGCGGTCTTCGCTGGCGCGTTCATGGTCCTGTTCAGCCCACAAGGCCATTTGCTCAGGGATGGGGACGGGGAGGCCGATACGGCGGTAGTCTTCCGGGGTGGCCGGTGTGCCGTATGGACGCCAGACGCGCCACGGGCCGCCGGTTTGTTTGTTGTGCTTTGGTGTGGTCATATCGGTTTCAGTCCTTGTTTTGATGGAAGATTCTCGCCGGGAATTCACTCGGCATTGCTACGTCTTCAGTTGGAAGCCCTGGGTACGGGCGTGGCGACGGGCTTGTCCGTCCGGTAGTACTGGCTTCGACGTCCTACGATATGGGCCCTGCCCTGTTCGACGGCATCAAGGTCGAAATTGCCCGATCCATGGTCTCGGATAAACGACCGGGCCAGGATGCGGCCGCGCGGTGACAATTTCAGGTGCCGGAACAACTCGTCGACCGTCGCGTCGCTGGCAAATTCGCCCCGCATCGTGTTAACGGCTACCGCCTGGAGCCGGGACAGGTACGCGACTTCGTCCATGTGTTTACGGACGCCGTATTTGCCCTTCCTCGGCTTATCTATGACGAATCTGGGCATAGAGCGGACCCCAATATCGGGTTGCCTGTACGGCTGCGCTGCTGGTCTCTCCGGTCACACGGTCCCGGGTGTTTTCGAGGGAACGCTCGCCGCCAGGAAGCGAGCTCTCGTCAAACCCCAGCTTATGATTGTTGTTTCAATCGTTGTACTGATGGAAGATTCTCGCCGGGCGTGGCGATACGGGCGGCTTTGGACATCAACCGGCGAAGCGAATGGGCTGTGAACCCGAGGCCGGTTGTCATGCACGGTCCCGGTACTCTCCTTCACAATACCTGCGAATTCTCAACCCAAGCTCGCGCGCGTTTCGCTTGGACCAGAATCGGAAGTGCTTAACATATAGGAGTTCGCACGGGAGGTCCTTCCCCTGTAGCAACTCGGCAGCGTCCTTGCCGTGGGCAATCACCAGCCTGGGCGCGATCTGGCGCAAGAGATAGTCGAAGGAAGTCGAGATCTTGCTTCGCTCGTCCAGGTCCGATGCCTGATTAGTCGCTTTCGCGTAGACATTCGTCTCGAGGCATTTGACGGGACTGGCGCCCGAGACGACCTCCTCGATGATTCTTCGTGTGTTGCTTACTTCATTCCTTCTCTTTCTTCCGGGTTTCAGCGGGCGAGACCTTCGCTCCTCCTTGTACTTCTCGAACCACGCGCGTTTGTCGAATCCATAGCTGTCCGACCAGAAATCCCAGAAATCAACCGACATGCGGCTCGCGGGATTGATACCAACGAGGAACACATCGCAATCAAGCGGCGAACCCTCGCACACGAACGGACGCAGATCGGTCGGCCTGCCGATCAGAGATGCCAGGCCAAGGCTGAACTCGTGCAAGCTACTCGTTTCCATTTTAGTCTTCCTCTCATTGATGTTCCAGGCCTATTCAGATTTATCCTCTCGGTTGACAGGAGTCGGCCGCCAGCCACAATCGGAATTCCGGATGTAGTGACAATAACTTAATCGTGCTTTGGCAGTCGAGAAACGCACCGGCTGTCACGCAGTGTGAATCCATACAAAAACACCGGCATAATGCCGGTCTCAGTCAATCGAAACAGTCTTGATAAACCTTCGGAAGGTAACGGAAAGTTCAATGCCCGTCGCGACTTTGGGCGGTGGATTACTGGAGAACAGATCTGGAACTCACGAGGTCGCCACCATGAACAAATGGATTTGGGTCAATCACCGGAGGTTGTAATGCTGATGCTTCTCGGTTTATCTCTAAGTTGTAGACAGATCGAACCAAGGAAACAGGTGCAGTGTATCTACGTTGCGCTGACGTTCGAATCTGACCCCTGCCGCAGATATTCGTATCCACGTAGATTGGCCGTTTTTTTTGCAATTTTTTCAATTATCGATATTCTCGTCGACCTGGACGATAAATTAATCCCCAGTGCCTCGCCAATTTGCCTCAGCATTGAAATGTCGTACTTTTTTCGATCGGCCAAAGTGAGCTCGATATCTGACGACGTCAACCCTTTTAATTCTTCTGCTATAACCCTTGCATCCTCGCGGCTCTGTGCAGAATAGGCATTGCGTGCGGTCTTCTTCGTCCCCTTGTTTCGTGATGACAGACCCAGAACTGACGAAAGCACAGGATCTGACTCTGCGACGCGTACACAGTCCTTGATAGATTCGATGGTCGATGTAACGCCTTCAACGTCTTCCCCTGCAGGAAGTGACCTTAGCCTTATCTGGAAATCTCTTAGGAACTTAATCAAGACCTCCAATTCTTGGTCAAGTCGATGTTTTGTCTCCTCCGTGGGCAAGGCGTCAACCAACTCGGACAGCCTGCTGAGAAAGTTGTCCAATTTCCTTCCGGTCAATCTTACTGAATTGCTCATTATTGAAATCTCTCCAGAAGTTCGTCGACGACTCGGGGATACTCCTGCTTGCCCGTCGCCCGCCTGGCGTTTTCAGAGTCATGCAACCATATGGGCAGACTGTTTTCGGCAGCTTCAGTGTATCCGATCAATTCAGTCGTGTGGGTTGAAAAGCACTTGTCCCGGCCCAACTGCGACCGAATTCCCTCCATTGTATTCGCATGGGCATTAGCGATCATTTCACCCCCGATTCGCACACGAACGAAAAGAACTGCGCCGAACTCAGCTACACGATGACTGTCCGCAGTTTCACCGGCCAATGCACCCGCATGCGTCATACGTTCGTCGATATCCCGGACTTTGTTTGTTAAAATGCTCAATCCAATTGTAGAAAGATGATCCGGTATCGCGGTCACAATGTAGTAGTCACTCGCGATAAGCGCGTTCTGCGTCATCAAATACAAATTCGGCGGGCAATCTATCAGAACAAAATCGTAATTGTCACGGACTTCGTTGATGGCTTTAACTAGGAATTCCCGGTCTCGCATGGCCTGTTGTGCGTTCTTCCTCAGCATTTCCATACTTGGATATGCTCCTGAGATCTGCCCTCCGCCAATGTCCTCCCCTATCAGATCAATATCGCACGGGATCAAATCCAATCGTGGGTGACGGCGCCCGTCCCTTAAACGAATTGGAGTCTCCCACAGATATCTCTTAACGTCAATGGGTTTCCTGTCCAGAAATCTCTTATACATAGTGGCAATTGTGCCAACTCTGGATTTCCGCCTTTTCCAGTCTTCAATGGAAGCACATAGAAACGTAAGGTTTGTCTGTGGATCGATATCGATCAGCAAGACCTTCTTCTCTCTTAGTCCGGCAAGCCAACATCCGACATGGTAGGCTGATGTCGTCTTTGCGACGCCACCTTTGTAATTGATAAACGCGAAAACCTTTGCTGCCACTAATTATGCCCCCAAGCAGACAACCGCATATTGCGATCTTCAGCTATATTCGGAACAGAAGATCGATGCTACTGGTCGGTTCATCTTGACAGCGTGGCATGCACCCGTGAATGACTGGCAAACCTAAGGCGCACAGCGCTTTGACTGCGATTAATTACGAGCCAGGTGTCAGCAAGCCGAAAGCGTATCCGTTGGAAATCTCGTTCAATGCACGACACTCCCATACGTTTGAGTCCCGAGGATCACTTTTAACGAACTGACCACCTCTAACCTTCAAATATATGGCATTCGATGGGCGGAAGGCAACCTCATTTCCGTTTCTGTCACTTACTCTGAACGGCAGCTGTTCCTTCAAGTGGCGAATAGTTCCCGCAACCAGACATTTGCTTCAGGGATCCCGCATGCGTCGAACACGAATTCCTGTCCGGGGCTTACCGTGTTGAGGTATACCCATGGTTTGCGGCGGTCCCAAAGTTTCCTATTGTAGTGGTGGCTTAGGATTGGACAACCGCCCGGCGGATAAAATCACGACGGCAGCCTCCATCTGCTGCGATTCGCCGATCGCGGCGCCGTCAACGTGAAACGGTCGCCGTCGCCGGAAAAGAGGGCTGCGCAGTTCACCGAGTTGAATTACTTGCGCCTGAAGACGATCTTCATCGATTCTCCGCCTTTCCAGTTTCATTTCGGTTCTGATGACCCACGGAATCCAGGCGGAAGTCGGCATCCTCCGGCACGCAAATTCCCGCCCATGCATGATCCGTTTTGCTGACTGGTCACTGACACTGATCACCGACCACTGCCGCTGCAATCCTTGTTCTGATGGAAGATTCTCTCTGAGATGAGCAGATCGAAAAACGGCCCGGTGTGTATCACGGGTTTCAATCCTTGTTCTGATGGAAGATTCTCTCTGAGTGTTCGTCGGGCAACATCGTCCGCCCCAGACCTTCCTGTTTCAATCCTTGTTCTGATGGAAGATTCTCTCTGAGTCTCCGTGGACGGGTTGATGTTCTGTCTTTGCACGTGTTGTTTCAATCCTTGTTCTGATGGAAGATTCTCTCTGAGTCCACGTCGGCATCCAGTTCGATACCGAGATAATGTGGTTTCAATCCTTGTTCTGATGGAAGATTCTCTCTGAGAAGTCCGCCCCAGATATAACCCCAATATACCCACGTGTTTCAATCCTTGTTCTGATGGAAGATTCTCTCTGAGACGGCGAGCCCAACTATCGCGCCGAAGAAGGTGACTCCAGTTTCAATCCTTGTTCTGATGGAAGATTCTCTCTGAGCGCTTAGAGCGTCTCTATTGCGTTCTGCGATACCGGTTTCAATCCTTGTTCTGATGGAAGATTCTCTCTGAGCGCGTAATAAAGCGCTTCACCACCGTCAAAGCCTTCCGGTTTCAATCCTTGTTCTGATGGAAGATTCTCTCTGAGAATCGGGCGGCCCGTCTTTTACGCGTACAACAACAGTTTCAATCCTTGTTCTGATGGAAGATTCTCTCTGAGACATCACATCTTCAGGATCACCGAGTGTGGCGATCTGTTTCAATCCTTGTTCTGATGGAAGATTCTCTCTGAGCCAAGCGTTGGCGCGGGCCACGCCGTCGACGGACTCCATGTTTCAATCCTTGTTCTGATGGAAGATTCTCTCTGAGCGCAAGGGGTTCCCCGAGCACCAGGCCCTGATTTAGTTTCAATCCTTGTTCTGATGGAAGATTCTCTCTGAGTTCGAATGATACCGATGACCTCCCATTCTGAAACCTTGTTTCAATCCTTGTTCTGATGGAAGATTCTCTCTGAGCACTGACCGGCGCGGATGCTGTTATCAGCACGGTGATGTTTCAATCCTTGTTCTGATGGAAGATTCTCTCTGAGTCCGGACAGCGCCGCGCGGTCCGCCTGCAGCGAGCGGAGTTTCAATCCTTGTTCTGATGGAAGATTCTCTCTGAGCGATCCCGGCTGAAGGCGTTGCGTGGTTGATTCCCAGGGTTTCAATCCTTGTTCTGATGGAAGATTCTCTCTGAGCGGCGCACGGCCCGCGAACAGCAGGCCCTGATCGAGTTTCAATCCTTGTTCTGATGGAAGATTCTCTCTGAGCAGGGGGCGGACGTTTGCATGCTCCGGGAGTATGCCATGTTTCAATCCTTGTTCTGATGGAAGATTCTCTCTGAGAGGCAGGGCTCGGGATTTGCACGGACCAACGTTGCAGTTTCAATCCTTGTTCTGATGGAAGATTCTCTCTGAGTCCAGATCGTATCGAACAGCGGCGAGCCATTCTTTTCGTTTCAATCCTTGTTCTGATGGAAGATTCTCTCTGAGCGGAGGCCGGGAATATCACGGCGCGGACGCTGGCGAAGTTTCAATCCTTGTTCTGATGGAAGATTCTCTCTGAGACGTCGTGCAGCTCTGTTATCCGACGTCGGAAGCCCTGTTTCAATCCTTGTTCTGATGGAAGATTCTCTCTGAGAGTGCGCCGTATGCGGTTATGTCAAGTGCAGGTGCCGTTTCAATCCTTGTTCTGATGGAAGATTCTCTCTGAGGTGAGGAACGGCGGAACAGACCACCCCAGACATAACCCGTTTCAATCCTTGTTCTGATGGAAGATTCTCTCTGAGACCCGGAACAGGAACCGGGTGACAAAGGTATCGAGGTTTCAATCCTTGTTCTGATGGAAGATTCTCTCTGAGACCCGGAACAGGAACCGGGTGACAAAGGTATCGAGGTTTCAATCCTTGTTCTGATGGAAGATTCTCTCTGAGATATGACCGCGAACCATATCACGACGTCGGTATTTAGTTTCAATCCTTGTTCTGATGGAAGATTCTCTCTGAGCACAAAGGCGAAAGCTACGGATGATAGCTTTGAACCTGTTTCAATCCTTGTTCTGATGGAAGATTCTCTCTGAGCGGTGCCGGATGCGCCGGCGAGGCCCGTCGCTTTCGCCCGGTTTCAATCCTTGTTCTGATGGAAGATTCTCTCTGAGTTCTGTATCCGCCGTCTGACGGATGGCCTGACGTGCTGTTTCAATCCTTGTTCTGATGGAAGATTCTCTCTGAGCATTCAGCGGTTGGGCCGCGTCATACGCGCCTTCTACGGGTTTCAATCCTTGTTCTGATGGAAGATTCTCTCTGAGGTAGGAAGCTGCTTTGGTCCCACTGTCCACACGGTCCAGTTTCAATCCTTGTTCTGATGGAAGATTCTCTCTGAGTGTTGAAAGTCTCCCCGTCCCCGAAACCCTGGCTATCCGTTTCAATCCTTGTTCTGATGGAAGATTCTCTCTGAGCGCGCTGCAGTTCGGCCTTGTGGAAGTTCGCGGCTGTGTTTCAATCCTTGTTCTGATGGAAGATTCTCTCTGAGCCTGGTTCCTGCGGGCCCTGTTCTGCCGGGTGAAAAGTGTTTCAATCCTTGTTCTGATGGAAGATTCTCTCTGAGCCGGTCTGGGGAGTCGATTGAGAGGCTGGTTTGCGAATGTTTCAATCCTTGTTCTGATGGAAGATTCTCTCTGAGCGGGGCGGTTGAGCGTTGTCATCGCCGCTATCGACAAAATGTTTCAATCCTTGTTCTGATGGAAGATTCTCTCTGAGGAAAAGCACCTGTGGCGCACCGCCCGCATTTTGGCCGAGTTTCAATCCTTGTTCTGATGGAAGATTCTCTCTGAGTTTTTGCGGCTCCCGCCGAAGGTTGTTGACCAGATCATGTTTCAATCCTTGTTCTGATGGAAGATTCTCTCTGAGTAACAGTGGGGGATTCGCTGGCAAGGCCCCAAACGCCTGTTTCAATCCTTGTTCTGATGGAAGATTCTCTCTGAGCTATTCGCATCGCTTCGCGCAAGCGGTGGTTATTTACGTTTCAATCCTTGTTCTGATGGAAGATTCTCTCTGAGCGTCTCGAGGTGGTCACGGTCGTACTACATCGATGCCGTTTCAATCCTTGTTCTGATGGAAGATTCTCTCTGAGTGAAGGTCGCGCAGCTTTATGCGTACCGCGAGGGGGTCGTTTCAATCCTTGTTCTGATGGAAGATTCTCTCTGAGAGCTTACGCTGAAGCGATCCCAGGCAATCACAGCCTCGGTTTCAATCCTTGTTCTGATGGAAGATTCTCTCTGAGGATCATGACGCCGGGAAGCGCATTCGATATCACGATGTTTCAATCCTTGTTCTGATGGAAGATTCTCTCTGAGCGGCGCCGTCGTCGACGTCCTCCGCGATGCGCCCACCGTTTCAATCCTTGTTCTGATGGAAGATTCTCTCTGAGGCACGGGCGCGAATCAATTAGAGCCTCTCAGGTCGATGTTTCAATCCTTGTTCTGATGGAAGATTCTCTCTGAGTAGTCGAGCACATCCAGGCAGGAGAGTATGCATGGGACGTTTCAATCCTTGTTCTGATGGAAGATTCTCTCTGAGTCTGGGAGTATGTCATGGAGGGTGCATTGATCCGCGTTTCAATCCTTGTTCTGATGGAAGATTCTCTCTGAGGGCCTCCAGATGCGCCGGTAACCGCCGGCGGTTCTTGTTTCAATCCTTGTTCTGATGGAAGATTCTCTCTGAGCGCCGTAGGAGATTTTTGTGAGTCTTCAGGGAGAGAGTTTCAATCCTTGTTCTGATGGAAGATTCTCTCTGAGATCGTGGCGGGTGAAAGTGCAGCGTGTGCGACGTGTCATGTTTCAATCCTTGTTCTGATGGAAGATTCTCTCTGAGTGAGCTACCCGCCAAAATCGTCAAGTATGCTTCTTTAGTTTCAATCCTTGTTCTGATGGAAGATTCTCTCTGAGCCTGTCAGGCGTTGTGCGATACGAGCTAACGGTTTACGGGGTTTCAATCCTTGTTCTGATGGAAGATTCTCTCTGAGCGGGCGCGGTTCGCCCGGATTCTCAAATGCTTAGAGTGTTTCAATCCTTGTTCTGATGGAAGATTCTCTCTGAGTCTCGTCCAGTTCGAGGGCGCGGACGTGTGCATGTGTTTCAATCCTTGTTCTGATGGAAGATTCTCTCTGAGCATGGGGGGCCTCTGATGCTGAAGAACTTAACGCCTCTGTTTCAATCCTTGTTCTGATGGAAGATTCTCTCTGAGCTATCACAGACGGAACTGTCACAACTACAGATGATGGGTTTCAATCCTTGTTCTGATGGAAGATTCTCTCTGAGCTTGAATATAAGCGGCCAACACACGGCCAAAATTGAAACCGTTTCAATCCTTGTTCTGATGGAAGATTCTCTCTGAGGATCTGGCCGACGTCGGCGGTCCTGGCGTGTTCCGGATGTTTCAATCCTTGTTCTGATGGAAGATTCTCTCTGAGTTCTCGTCCAGTTCGAGGGCCAGGACGTGTGCATGCTGTTTCAATCCTTGTTCTGATGGAAGATTCTCTCTGAGGGTCGAATGTCATTTCCCCGACTACAGGACTAAGGCGTTTCAATCCTTGTTCTGATGGAAGATTCTCTCTGAGAGCAATGGCTATTATTGCAGGTTCGGAAGATATAGCGTTTCAATCCTTGTTCTGATGGAAGATTCTCTCTGAGGTACCCTGCTCACTGGCTATTCGCTCAATCCGGTTAGCGTTTCAATCCTTGTTCTGATGGAAGATTCTCTCTGAGCGCATTTTATCCATATCTTCCGAAATTCCAATGGGTTGAGTGGAATAACCGGAACTCGTATTCATCCGTAGACCGTACTTTTTTTCTCTGATACAGTGTCATTCTCACCTCCATTGCAGGCCGAATCTCTCACAACATATTATTTTTCAATAGGATAGGCTGTAAATTTAATCAGACACAGATATTTCTATAACAACAGTCCCCACATTTGACACGATGAGGTGTTTTTCTGGGCAGACGTCCAGTCTCAATGATGTCGAGGATCTCAGCCACAGCAGTCTTTGCTGCGCTTTCTTCGGCCTCGCCAATGGGGACTTCGACCAACCGACTGCCACCGCGCACGTACGCTATGTAACCACGCGTTACCGATTTTCGATAGACTTCGCGGGCGAGAAGCCCATAGAGAGTAATTTGGATTCGATGAGTCTTGAAAGCATTCTCTCGATAGGGCGTATACTTGTAATCGAGCGGTGCAAACGTCCCATCGTGCAATGTCAGGACTTCATCGACAACCCCACGGACACTTAGCGCGGGTGACGCCAAATACACGTTGAGATCTCTATCTACGGCACCGATTTTCTTCCGCAGGTAGGATCGGTTTTCGCGTTCCCTGCGTTTGTGGACTTCCCGCCCCTTGAGCACCTTGAAGCGCCGGTCCTCAAACTGCGGGATATTAAGCACGTTCATGAAATACGTGAAACGGGGACAATAGACGTGCTCGATCACCTCCGAAGGCGTGATCATGATTGTCGTTTCGGTGTCGCTCACAGGAATAGACTCTTTACTTCGTCGGTGACCAGTTTCTGGTCAAACGCCTGGCCTTGTAGTACGACTTTGCGGAAGTCCATGGCGCACATGGGGAAAATATACACGCTGTCGGTTTCCTCATCTATGTGTTCCTCAATACGCATCGAGAGTTCATCCAGCCGGTTGTGTTTGACCGTCCCGAGAAAGACGGACTTTTGTACTCGGTAGAGGCCGGCTTCTTGACAGGCTTTGCCCACCTTCCGCCGACCCTTGTCGGCTGAGATATCGTATAGGACCCAGGTAAGGGATTCGTCAGATTTCATGTTCTCATCTCTTTGGTGTTCGGATCGTTGGCAAGCAGTTTATTAGCGATGCGGTGCAGATCGAATTGTATGCTGTCGCGCCGAGTGATGTTTCGGCCCCGGTAGCGGGTGGCTTCGTCGAGATACGTCGTGAACGCTTCGATGAGGACGGCCTTGCCCTGTTTGTTCAGTGTGAGTCCATTTTGGAGGTTGTCGAACAGGTCTTTTTTGATCTTGCGCGCAGAGAAAAGTCCAAGCACCGTCTCGTCCGCCCAAATCCGGTATTGCTCGATAAGGTCAAATACAAGGGATGGTTTGTTGTAGTGATCGGTATGAATGAACCCAATGTATGGATCGAGTCCGGCGAGCAAACAGGCTCGTTCGACCGTACCATACAGGATGCCATAGGCATAATTGAGCAGGCAGTTGAATGGGTCTTTGGCCGGATTGCGGCTCCGGCCTTCAAACCGGTAGTGGATTGGTAAGAGTAATGATACAGCCGACCAGTAGGTTCGTCCGGCACGCCCCTCCAGGCCGAGAAGGCTCTGGCGTGCGGAATCAATTTTTCCTGTGACGTCCTGCGTTTGATCTTTGAGCGTCTTTAGACTACCGATCGCTTCGGTCAGCTGCGCTGAAAGGCGCGTCCGACGATCGCGCATGCGCGCCAGCAGCGCAATCTGGTTGTCAAATTTGCGCTCCACCCAGCCGAGGGCAAGCCGCATGCCAAGGTCGGTTTCCGCGGCCGCAAATTGCATTCGTCGTATCGCGGTTGTTGAACCTGGTCGGCCGTGCCACACCCGACCGAACGGGTCGCCGTACTTGTCCAGAAAGAGGATGTCGATATTCTTCTCAACAGCAAGTTGCACCGCATCGGACGAGAACGCCGCGCCCGTTGAAATCAGAATGGAGCGTACCTTGCGAGCGGAGATTTCGGTCGATTGTCCATCAACTTTGATGTTGAACAATTCCCCGCGCCGGCTCAGATACGCACCGAATGTGTTGAGTACGAGTTGCATTAGAATAGCCTTAAAGCAACGTCTGCAGCGAAGCGTCCGCCTAAGTGTGAGTCGTATTCCATTTCGCAGAACGAAAACAAGCCGTCTCCTTCTCTCAAGTAGTGTTTTTTTATATACCACAAAGGCATTTTTAACTCGTAAAGCCGTCGATCCTTGGGATCCGCCAAACCTATTACATCGTCCTTGAATTCGTGAGGAATGACGCTTTGTTGTTCGTAATTGGAGACCCGAGTACTCCGTCGCTCATCGTGACCACGTACGGGATCTAAAATACCCGAAAAGCGCCTCTGATCTTGCATTACGGTTTGCTGGGCAAGGATGAAATCCTCGTGTGTATTAATCTCAGTATGGGCATAAATGCTCTCTACCAAATCAAGCAGATCCTGTTCGGTTAGCCGCCTGTTGTCCATATCTGCAAATGCACGGAAACTACGGTTTAAGAGAGCCTGTTCCGCGCTCTGCTCAATATGCATATTATCGAAATATATCCTTTCCGAGCCAGGTCCTGGACGAAAGATGACGACCTCACCATCACGCCTCCTCTTTCGGTTGACTCGTCCTGCCCGTTGCGCTAGCGCGTCGGGGGGCGCGCATTCGGTAAAAAGCACATCAAAATCAATATCTAGAGCGACTTCTACCACTTGTGTCGCAATCAACAGCGTAGGCTCTTTATTTAAAATAAACTCCTCTTTGTCTTGTCTGTCTTTGAGAATAAACTTGGAGTGATAACAGACAGGCTGAAGCTCTTCAAGAGCTTCGGCTAATTCTTGACATCGTCTCACGGTATTTACCACTACCAAGACTCGTTTTCCGACAATGACCTTATCCCGGATCAGGTCCAATCTATCGAGAAGATCGCCGTCAACAACCCGGAACAAACTTCTGGATTCTTGCAGCAACTCGTGATCTCTGACGACCTCCGTATGTGCCGATTCCTCTAGCGCAGTCATTAGACTGCATTCCAAGAAACGAGGCAAAGTCGCGCTCATAACCATGAATCGTGCTCCGGCGGCTCCCAACTGTTCAATAGCTTTGAATATTAGGCCCGCCGTATAGGGATCGTATGCATGAATTTCGTCCAGAATAATTGCGGAGTCACAGGCGGCAAACGCCTTAAGAGGCCACAGTCCTGCATGAAACAAAGTCGTCAAAAGTTGATCAACGGTCCCTACTGTCACGGGTGGGATAAAATGGCGGTCAAAGAGCGCACGCGAACGCACGTCCTCTCTGCCGTCGCCGACTGCATCATCCATCTGAGCTTGCTCTCGCCGGTTTACTAAATCCGCCATTGAGTGCGTCAGACCGACTGGGTGACCATAAGAAGAAAAAAACTGACGCATCCGTTCATACAAACTGTTCGCCGTTACCATGGTAGGAAGGAGGTAGAGGATTTTTCCAACGTGACCTTGTTCCACCTGCCCCAATGCCCACAGCAAGGCTGCTTCCGTCTTGCCGATGCCCGTAGGCGCGACTGCGACTACATGGCCGTCTATACTTCCACAAGTACGTTGGAAATCACGAAACTCCGAAAAAACCCAGCCTTCGCGTTTGCCTTTTTCTATCAGATAGGAATAGACTTTTTTAGGGCCTACATCTACAGTAAATCGGTAATCGAAGCTGTGCGCCGAAGCGTGCCAATCGGCATTTATCAATAGTCCCTTCATCAGGATAAACAACGCTCGGACAGCGTCGATGTCTGTCACCCTTCTTTTCAAGCTACTAACGAAGGACGGTCGCTTTTTCGCCAGCTCGCTACACTTCTCGTAATCCAATGTCGGAGGGCAAGCACCGAAATCGTCAAAGATCTTCTCGACGACACGTTGCCCTTCTTCAATGCCCCCTTCAACCCATGTAAGAGCACCAGGGTTTTTGCCCTCGCGCTCGAAACGAGTCAATTCTCCATCAACCGGTTTGTGATGGCCGAGAACTACCATCGCTTCCGTTACTCCCGTGCAGATAGCTTCGGTCAATTGGCCATGAGTCTGTCGCAAATTGCGGGCCGCTAGAAAAACAAAGGCAGTAGATGCGTATTCATGGCGAAAATTGGCTTTGATGGCTCTCTGTCTATCAACCTCAGAGGAGGCGTACATAATGCGTTGGAAATTCGCCGATAGCTTGCCCATATCGTGAAAAGCTACACACAAAAGGCTGCTTAGCAGAAAGCGATCTCGGTCTATGCTGTGGCGATCACATAGTCGATTGATCGCACCGCTGTGTCTATCGATCAATTGCCTCCAAGCCAAATAGACGCTCCAAACGTGCTGCTCGTACGTTTCATCGGGCCTGCACTTAGCGAGAAAGATCATCGAGGTACCAGTGTAATTCGGTCGTAGCCTGGGCCTAGGATTTTGGTACTTAGACTAAAGCCCTTGATTGGGTCTTTAACTTGTATCGGATGGCCGATATAGGTAAAAAACTCCCGTCCGACAATCGTACGTCGCTCGCCTTCAAAACTGAAGCGTACAGGTAGATTGAACACTTGGGGCGCACGTATTGACTCAGTGAGAGGTAGCTCTAAGACGGATTTATCTGCTTCGTATGCTCCTGTAATATCCTGAGGCACTGCACAAAAATGGACCGATTCTATTGGTTCCCAATCTGCCTCCGATAATCCGACGGAGCACAAGACGAGCAGGCTATCGCTGTGACCAGCGGTAAGCGCATATACCGGGTCGTTGAACGCTTGGGCAATTCGCTGAGCAGTGGATTCTTCTTCAGCACAGTACCCTAGACCAATAGATAGATCGACAACATATTCCCTTAGTATAACATCTGAGATCACTTCCCCGGACTTCACTTTGCGGTACTTCCAGAGGTCCTTAAAGGTGCCGCGATCTCTACCCCCGACGCCAACGAGGATGTTATACTCCTCAACGAACTGTTGACTCTCCTCCATACCATACCCGAGTGCCGCCCCTAGCAATCCGATACAGCTTGTATAGGACGGAAGGGGTAGCGTTTTATGGAACGTATGTGTTTCAGGTAGGCGAAAAGAGGCGGTTTCCGCGAATGCCTGGATCAATACTAGATGCATGCCTTACACTCCGTTTTGCCGATAACAATCTCTCACCCAACACTTCAGCTGTACGAATGCCTCACCGATGGTACAGGCTCTTTCGGGTACACCATCAAATAAACCTGAACGCACCCCAATTACAGAATCGATCACTACAGCCTCATGGTCTTTTAGCACTTCTTCTAAGACCAACCCGTTAAGCGTTTGTCCTTTGACTTGGACGGATTCCAAAAAGATCGGTGCTTTGACTGAAGTAAGGGCAGCAGCAACGAACTTGGGTGTCAAATCTGCCAAGAATCGACTTTGCCGCCCGGTGCTCCACAGATTCTGCAGAGCTTCTAGCAACGCAGTAATGCGCTCTATCTTAAGAGAGGTTTTCAATTCTCTTTCAAAACCGTCACCTGCCCCTACACGATCAAGTTCGACGAGAATGGTGCCCCGATAGAGACCGCCGTGAATTTCCGTTTCGTAGATATTGGGATCGCCACCCGCTTTGACACTCATGTAGTTGGTGCCGAAATCTAAGTCTCCTTGGTAAGGCTGTATGGCGACGAGTGGCGAAACTCGCACGGGGGAAGTTCGTTTGTCGGTCTTTCCTCTTGCTCCCTGACTCTCCCCCGCTTGGGCATTCATGTAGCCGAATAGATCATCATCAATATATGAGACTGGATCGCATTCCGTTGTCGCTGCTCCCTTTTTGGCCGCAGCCACAACGCCCTCGGACAACTCGTGGCCCATCGTGTCCAACTGATCACGCAATGCCCTGCGTAGCGCCTGTGAGGAGACATAGGGATATTCCCTGATGCCTTCGTTTGTTTCCCTGGTGAGCTTTTTGATACTTGATATATTATCCGCTTCCTTATCACTCCCGTTGAGGCTGGCGAATGAAACGGGCGTTAGGTAGGTTACAGTTAAGGCTTTCGCTTGAGTATGATCTTTGCTCATTGCTTCTCTCCTTTCTTGTCGTTTGAGGCAGTACCAGCGTTGAAAGAATTGAGAGCCGCCAACATGCAGAAACCGCGAAACTCTTCGAAGTTAGTTTGATTTAGTTGACCTTCGTACGTGGCTGGGGGTACGGCAATTTTCCACTTAAACTGAAGTCGGTTGAGTTCGCTGAGAAAATCTGGAACCGTTCGACACTTTCTCAGTGCGAACAGACTTCCCTTTTTGCCGCCTTCCTTGGCGATGACCGAGCCAATGCGTCTCCCAAGAGTTACGGCTGCTTCACGCGCGTGTGTTTCCATACTTCCTCCTTTCTTCCGCAGGACATCCTCGTAGTGAATGACGAAATCGAAAAGTGGTGCAAAGTACTGCCGTCCTTGTCGGTTTACGTGATAGGCGAATGCTTCTGCTTGGCGTAAGATGGATTGTTTACGCAGTACCGACCCAAGCACACGATCCCGTTCTAGAGAGCGGTTTTCATTTCGTTGCGCTGTGAAGTCGATCATTGAATGTGCGATGTCTTTCCAAGCTACTCCTTGTATTTCGGCTCCTCCTGGCTTTTCGATATGTTGGAATAGACGGAACAGATAGACCACATCGTCAAAGAGCCAGACCTGTGTGGGCATCTGGGTATTTCCCTTCTGTTCGGCTGAGATTAAAGCGAAGGAAAGAGGTGCATCGCTCCACACCACATCCAAAAACTCGCTATAGCCATCGTCTTCGATGGCATCTCTTCGATTCCGGGTTAGGTGCGTGTAAACGCGGTGCATAAAAGAAAACCCTACTTCCCGGGGATGGGTGAAATATCCTCCTATCTGCGACTCAAAGTTGCGCCAAAAATTGGGTTCCCACTCAACTATGCTTCTCAGGCTGTCATAGACTTGATCCATTTTGAGCAAGTCGGGTGCGAAAGGGAGAAACATATGCAAGCGGTTGCCCGCTTGGCTGAAAAATCCGTTGACTGGAACGAACTTGCCGACATAAGCGCATCTCCAGCATACTTGGGCTACTTCGCGAGTTAAATTAAAAAAAGACTTAACACCAGAATCGCCAGTTATGAAAGGAAAAATCGTCTGGTTGACCTTTTCCATCGACGAAGAGTATTGACCACAGAGAAAACAGGGAGCAGCTTTTAGTTTTCCTCCTTTAACATTAATATTCACTTTAGGTCGCACTCTATTGGGTTCGTCCAACAGCATGCCTGCAGGAGGTCCGGCCTTGAGTTTTTGCTGTTCCAAGAATCCATCCAATCTCTCTTGCAGATGGGCATATGATTTGGGTAACAGGCCAGGCTGTTTTTTGTCGTTCCAACGGACTTGGCCACCGGCTGGTCGGGGAGCCTTGTCAAAAATGAAAGCGGCAATGCCTCGTGCTTTTCGCTTGGGAAATGTTTCAAACTGATCTTCTGTGGAATCGTAATAGAAATTCCAAGAAGATTTATCATCTCTTTGCTTCTGCGTAGAGACATCATAATAACGCTTTACTAAGCGGCCGTATGCCCTTTCCAAGACTGCCTCAACATCCTTCGCCTCACCGCCGATTTTCAGACCATCCTTTTCTAAACTTACGCAAACCGGGTATTCCTCACCGAGGTGGTCGTAAGACTCCTTATCACCGCGCTGTGGGTCGGCGTGGACATTCCCAACTATGCAGCGATATATACCCAACACCCCTGAGTCGTTCCAGAAATTGTTGATTCTGGGAAAGGATATCTGGACTTCGCTCATCGCCTACTCCTCAACTCTTTGAATGGTGCCAAATCCACGAGCACTCTGTTTGCCAACACCCCACCAGTTGGGCAATGCGAAATTGACGTTGAAAGTACCTGAGATGCCTAGCAATTCGACGCCATTCTTTATCTCGATCTGCTGCGTACCATCTATTCGCATTGAAGAGACGATCCTTTCTTCTACCGATAAACCGATTGATTTACATAAAGACAAGATATTTCCAACTAAAATTCTACTGAGGATGTTCTCTCGCCCAGTATTGCTCTTCGTACTGATAAAGCGTTTGTAGTTGAGCTCATTGAGGGCTAGCCAAGGCGTGATGAATCGATATGCCAGACGTTTTTTCGTCGAGCCTATTGGGACTTGACCAGTCGCTCTTTTACTATCGAGAACTTCGATGCGTTCTCTATCTATATCTATGGCGTCCGGCAAATCGACAGCCTGTAACAAGAACGCTCCCTTCTCCAGTCCCATGATTCTCCCTGTACCACTTATAGTTTTGTATTGGATTAAAGGGTGCTGGTAGATCAGACCCATATTTCCGTGGTGGTGAAATTCCGCGCGATTGCGGTATAGGTTACCGAAGAAACCACGTAATTTACGTGTTTCATTCTTTCGCAATGGTCTCATGCAGTAGAGCGTAATGGCGGTCAAATCGCATATAGTTTTGCTCACAATGTATATCCTCGTTTTTGTGGATGACAGTTACTTAACGGAAAACATGTGAATGGCGTTAAACACAGCTGCTGGCTGAATTAGCAAACCCGGAACCCGAATTGGAACCTCGAAAACATCTCGCTTCCTAAACGACATCGATTGTCTCACCATTAGGAAAAGGTGACATTCTTAAATATCTGTTTTAATGGAGGTTGTAGGCTAATTTCTAGTTTGCAAGCAAACCATATTTCAACTCTTGTTTTGATAGGGTTAAATTGCCGCTGACGTCCACGAGGCATATGGAAAAGCGTTGCTTCTTTCTCCTGGGTTGGCTAAACTCTCTTCAGCGACCAGAATGGGCCGGTGCCAACCGACCCAGGACAATGTCCCTGGCCGCTATTTTTTGTACACCATACTTCGACAAACATCCCCCACCTGCTGGTGACCAGGAACGGGGCGCGGGAGGAGTGCGTTCGGGAACTTCCTATCCACAGCTCTAGCCCTGGCGTGTTTACCCTGAACATCATCCGATCCGCGCCAATGCGGTCGTCAGCGCCTCAGCGAGCATTTCGGTCTTGTACTCCCAACTCCGGCGTGCGCTTGGACTGATACACTCGATGGCCTTTACGCCAGCGCGCCTGCAAGCACCTGCTGCGACCGATCCGAGTGCGATCACCGTTCGGCCTTCGACTTCATGCCGGGTGATTCTGTCGAAGGACTCGTCGACATGCCGTCGCGGGAACGGTGGTCCCTCCTTGTTCGGCAACAGATGAAACGCTTGCGTTACATAGATGTCCGCACGGGTGAGAATCGCGCGATCCAGGGCCAGCGTCAGCACTTTGTTGAAGGGCATACTCGGCAGCCAACCCTGCTCCTTCAGCACGTCTCGATGCACGCGGACCGACGGTGCGTCGAGCCAATAGTGGGCCACAAGCACCGGACCCGTCTCGGAGTTCGACACCATCTCGCAGGGTGTAACCCACTCGCCGTCGAACCCGACATCAGAGAGCGTCTTGTACTTGTGCTTGTATCCTGAAATTACGAACTCTCGGCGGCGGGCGATAATTTCCGATCTCTTCATTCTATCCTCTTGATTGAGTCATGTGAACCTGAAGGCCTGAACGCGAAAACGGGCCGGGTGGAACCGCCGGTATTGCGGCGGCTAACGTCGCGACGGATTGGTTTTCTCAACAGCATTCCTGGCGGCGTGGCTGGCCTCACCGACGGCATCCCTAACCGCGCGTCTGGCTGCCCTTTCGGCTTCGTAGGCGGCTTCCCGTGTCTTGCTGGCGTCGTCATACGTTTTCAGGGTGGCCCGATAGTTCTCCCAGGCTGCGATGTTTCTCTCCCGGCCCGTTTCGTATATCGCTCTGGCAGCCTTCGCGGCGGCATTTCTGGCGGCGATTTCCGCCTCGAATGCGGCATCGTATTTCATCCTGGCAGCTTTGAATATCTGCAGGGCGAACTCATAGTTCTCCCCGGCCGCCGCAACACGCCGCTCCCGATCGGCTTCGTAAATCAGGCGAGCGTCCCTATAAATCACCCAGGCGTTTCCGTATACCTCCCTGGCGTCACTTCGGACCCGGCGCCGGGAGAAAGGCGACCTCCGTTTTTCAAACAACGTCGCATTTCCGCCTCTGTTGGCAGCAAGGTGTTCATACAGGGCGACAGTCCATGCGATTTCCCAGGCGTCGCGTTCGGCTCCTGCCGCTTCCGGCGCTTCGTTTTCGAATGGGGTCGCGTTGATTGCAAGCATGGTGACGGCTAACACGACGTATCGGGCTGTGCGCATCATGTTCTTTTCTCCTGGCTGTCGTCTTGTGGCGTGTTTTCCGGACAAGAGTTGCACCCGGTGCGATTTTTGGGCACGGGTAATGCTCAGGTACGGAACCCACATCGACGGTAGATAAAATCGAGTGCGTATGTGCTGCTCGGGAAGTAGTCTGGAATTGTGACTTCAACAAAAGCTGATTTATCTTCAGTCCGAGTTCGCCGTCCACGTGTTGAGAAGCCCGTTGCGATATAGCAGCGGCGATAAACCTCCACTGTTTACTGATCCTGGTAGTACATCGCGCCCATCGGGCCTATCCTCTCGTATGGGTTCCGTCGCCCCCATGTGCATATTATAGTGAAACTTTGTGCAGCATGCAAGGGATTGTCGCGCTACGTTGGTCAAGGTACAGCCATCAGCAGTTGGCTTGAAAAAAGTGAAATCCACTAAGCCCACATGCCGACGGAAATCCGAAGTGAAACCGGATAATGACATAGACGTCGAGGGCAGGCGCCCTCGTTCCCAGGTGTCGCAAGATTCGACAGTTGGAGAATGGCGCGCGTGCGAAATGTCGCAAAATGCGACAACGGTGTCATAGCACGGCCGCTCGCATCGACCGTTTCTCGAGCCGGCGTCGGTCCCGCCATACACGCTTCCCGCCGCGAACATGCCGGTCGCGACCTCACGCCTGAGGTCTTCCGGCGCGAGGACTCGGCATTGCCCTATCTGCCGATCCACGGTTTCATTTCCAGCGAGTGCTTCACGCTGAGCCGCATCCGCTGACGTCCACGAGGCATATGGAAAAGCGTTGCTTTTTTCTCCCGGGTTGGCTAAACTCTCTTCAGCGACCAGAATGGGCCGGTGCCAACCGACCCGGGACAATGTCCCTGGCCGCTATTTTTTGTACACCATGCTTCCACGAATTTTCCTTTCCTACGGGCGACCGGCACCGGACCGGTCTCGGAGTTCGACACCATCTCGCAGGGTGTAACCCACTCGCCGTCGAACCCGACATCAGAGAGCGTCTTGTACTTGTGCTCGTATCCTCGCGCCCATCAGGCCTATCCTCTCGGATGGGTTCCATCGCCCCTATACGCACATTATAGTGAAACTTTGTGCAGCATGCAAGGGACTGCCGCACTTTGAGACGGGAACGAGTGGCCGCTGATCAGTGGTCAGAAAGGACCCAATCCGTTGGCAACAGTGCGACAATGTTGCGAGCTTCTCAAGGGCGGACGCCGCCTGCGGATTGTGTTCGTCGCTGTGCGCGGAGAGAAGGCGCGCGGCCTGACACGGGAGGTGAGTGAGCGCAACCGTGCCGCCTGTTCGGATCGGGACACGTATAAATCATGCGCGTGTGAATCGATGCCGCAGCAGATCCTTCGTCAGCCTGCCTGCCGATGATTCTCCGGCAGGCAAGGCGGCTTCCTCAGGATGACAGCGGGGATGGAGCGTAATTCAGGACGGATTTACCGTCAGCACGTACGTATTCGCGGCTGCCTCTCGGAGTAAGCCCGATCGCATCGAGATACGCCCGTGGCACAAGCGAATCGTACGCACCGGTATCGACGAGGAATTTCCCTGTCCAGCTGCGACCCGGATCCGCGGGATTGCGAATGGTGACGTCAACGTACGTCGCGCCCATTGGCCGTTCTCCGTGTTCGTTGGTTAACCGGATGTCGCAAATTGCAACAGCGGCGCGAGTTGCGTCAGTCGATCCGGACCGCGGTGCCGCTGACCGAGACCATCAGCATGCTGCCTTCACCGACGACTTCGTAGTCCAGGTCGATGCCGACAACGGCGTTGGCGCCCTCCTGGCGGGCGGCTTCCTGCATTTCACTGAACGCGATCTCGCGGGCCTGCTTCAGTTCCTTCTCGTACGCCGCGGAACGCCCGCCCACGATGTCGCGAATGCCGGCGAAGAAATCCTTGAAGATGTTGGCGCCGAGAATCGCCTCGCCGGTGACGATGCCTTTGTACTCACGAATCGTCTTGCCTTCAATTCCGGGTGTGGTGGTCACAATCATCAGTAAGCCTCCCTCAGATTCAATGGACGGTTGACGGTCGGCGTCCGTTCGGCCGACCGACGGCCCGGACCCGCCCGCGCATGGTCTATTTGTAGCTGTTGTAGACGATCGCCAGCCAGCGGTCGGTGCTCATCCAGCCCTGGCCCCACGAACGCCACTTCTCCGGCACCCCGGCGGCCTGGATTTCCTCGAGGGTCCTGCCGGCGGCGATGGCTTCCTTCACGAGGGCTGCGCACGTTTCCAGCATCTCAAGCGCCGTTCTCAGATCGTCAGGACCCGCGAGCGGGCCGTGGCCGGGGATTATACGCGCATCCGGAGGGATCTGTTTCAGAAGAGACCGGACCGCCTCGATATAGCCTCCGACGTTTCCGCCGCCCCGGAGGTCCACGTAAGGAAAACTGCCGTTGAAAAAAAGGTCGCCGGCGTGGACGACGTTCGATCCGGTAAAGAACACAACGCCGTCGCCGTCGGTGTGGGCCTTCGGAAAATGCACGACGCGCAGTTCCTCGCCGTTGAAGTGAATCGACAGACCTTCGTCGAAGGTGATTTCCGGCAGGGCGGCTTCAGGCAGCGGCCTGTCGTCGACACGCCTGGCTGCAAGGCGGTTTCGCACGTTCCGGTGAGCGACGATGACGCCCTTCTCTCCGAAATGAGCATTCCCGCCGGTGTGGTCGCCATGGTAGTGCGTATTCAAGACGAAAGTGGGATCGCCGCCCCCCAATTCGCCGATAGCGGC
Source organism: Candidatus Latescibacterota bacterium (assembly GCA_965203805.1). GTDB lineage: Bacteria > Latescibacterota > UBA2968 > UBA2968 > JAAXHE01. The sequence goes on from OZ241917.1 coordinate 2,416,792, forward strand.
GCGGATCTTGCCGGCCAGCGGCGCGAACTGATCGTCGACGATCAGGACGCCGTCCGCGCCCACGGACACGCCGATGTTTCCGCCGCTCCCCTCAAGCATGTAGACGCGGTCGGCGAGCCGGGTGGCCCTGATCTCGACCGCGGAAAAATCCCTCTGCGCGAATGCCGTGCCGGATACGGCCAGCGACAAAGCAATGGTCATCCATCCGGTCATTGTGAAAACCCTCCTAAAGGCGGGGAGACGTTAAATTGGAAAAGGCCCGGGAGCCGACCTCCCGGGCCTTTTCATTGTCTCGCGAACCGCGCTATGCCGTTCGTCCGTCGATGGTGCCCACCTCGATCTTCAATTCTTCCCGCTTGACGACACGGTCGACGCGCCCGTCGCGCACCCATACCACCCGATCGGAAACGCTCAGCATCTTGTGGTCGTGCGTCGCTGACACGACGGTGACGCCGGACTCCTTGTTCATCTCCCGCAGCAGTTCGATAATCTCCGTACCGGTGCGCAGATCCAGGTTTCCGGTGGGTTCGTCGGCGAGAATCAGGGCCGGATCGTTTGCGAACGCCCGGGCAACCGCCACGCGCTGCTGCTGCCCGCCGGAAAGCTCGAACGGCTTATGCGACACCCGGTCGCCCAATCCCACCTTTTTCAGCAGTTCGACCCCCTTGTCCCTGGCCTCGTCGCTGGTCAGCCCGGCAAATACCATGGGAAGCGTCACGTTTTCCAGCGCCGTCATCACCGGAATCAGATTGAACGTCTGGAAAATATACCCGATCTTCCGGCAACGCAGCCACGCCAGTTCATAGGCATCGAGCTGCGCAACGTCCACGTCGTCGATGTACACCTTCCCGTCGCTGGGTTTGTCCAGCCCGCCGACCATGTTGAACAGGGTGGTCTTTCCGGAGCCCGAAGGTCCCATAATGGAGATGTACTCACCCTGTTCAATCTCGATATCCACTCCCTTGAGCGCGGACACCCGCACGTCGCCCATCTCATAGACCTTCTTCACATCCTGTGTTCTTACGACGGCCATCGTCGCCCTCCAGACAAGCAAGTGAAATTCGGTTGGGGAGTCCTCGCGACAGCACGGGCTGCTATACTTCCAGCCGCATTGCGTCGACCGGCTCCATCTTGGCGGCGCGATAGGCGGGAAGGATTCCGCCCATCAGGGAAAGAAAGGAACCGAGGACGACTGCCATCAACCCGCGCTCCAGAATGCCGGGCCACGGCACGTAATCGATAACGGCCGTGCCATATCCGATCCAGGACATGAGAATGGACAGCAGAAAGCCCACGCCAGCGCCAAGCACCGTGCCGGCCATTCCCATAAAGGCGGATTCGAGGATAAACAGTTTGACAATGAACCCGTCCAGAGCTCCCATGCACTTCATGGTGCCGATTTCCCGGAAGCGCTCGGTAACGGACATCAGCATCGCGTTTGTGATCCCCACCAGACAGACCAGCAGAGAAAGTACGACGAGCCATGTGTTCTTGGCCTCCTCCTGCCGGTTGGCTTCGCTCTCCTGACTGATGTCGATCCCCTTCTGCTGCAGAATCAGGTTCATCTTCGGGTCGTTGGCGTCTCGAAGGCTGTTCACAATTGAACTGGTTGTCCATATGGACATCAGAAAGGCGATGGCCAGAATGATGCTGCTCACCGTAATCAAAGACCGTCCGAACCGGATCTTGACGCTGTTGAAGCTGATCTCAACGGCCTTTCTGACCGGCAGCTTGACCTGCGTGCCAATCTCCCGGCGGGCAGGCGAGGAATAACTTTGCGCCATAGACTCCTCCCACAAGCGGATCTGCGATGCAGCCGACGCGACGGTCCCGAATTTCTACGCGATGACAGATTCTCTCGAGATTCTCATATGAGCGGTCGCTGCCGGCGCCTGCGTTATCTGACTTCCGGGGCACGCATCGCAGGCACGTGGGTCCGTCCCTGCCGCGCTGAATAATACGCCCGGTCCGCCAACAATCTTTTCGCACGATCGAACAGCTCAAGCGTCTGAACGACTTCCGGATCCTGACTTACGGCAACCCGGCCCGCCTCCGGATCTCCCCAGCGGAACTTCGCGAAATATCGTTTCATCTGCCGCCTGATCAGATCGATGCCGGATTCGAATTCCTGGTCTGCAAACTTCAGATCCGTATCCCACTCCTTGAGAAATGCCTTGAATTCCGTTATCTCGCGAACGCCGGGCGTATAATGTTGAAAATAGGATTCAAAATCCGGATAGGCGCCCGTAAACTCCGCAGCGCTTCGACTTGCGAATTCGAAAAAGTGCCTCGGGGCCAGCCGCTGTTCAAAATCGCCTGGGAGCTCCGAGTCCAACTCCACGTCGGGCGTGATCCCGCCGCTGCCGTACACCTTGCGCTGCAATATCTGCGTAAAGTAGACCGGCCGGGACAGCACGCTGTCCGGATCGGCATTGGGATCGTATCCGTCGTGCGCTTCTTTCAGGTATGCCCGCCTGTCGCCGGAATAGGGTCGCTGGATCGGCCGTTCGCTGGGCGTGAAATAGCGCGCGACGGTGAGCAGCACCGCGCCGCCGTTTTTCAGCGAATACTGCTTCTGTACCAGACCCTTGCCAAACGTGGTCTGCCCGACGACGAGCCCGCGGTCGTAGTCCTGAACGGCGCCCGCAACAATCTCTGAAGCGCTGGCGCTGTAACTGTCGACAAGCACCGTCAGCGGCATATCGAGGGGTATGATGGGATCGCGATCCGCGAAGTGATCTTCACGGGAACCCCGTCTGCGCCCCTCGGTATACACCAGAAGGCGGTCTTTCTCAAGGAATTGGTCGGCCACGGCCACGGCCTGCTCGAGGTAACCGCCACTGTTGCCGCGCAAATCGAGGATGAGCTTTCCGGCGCCACCGTCGATCAGACCATCGAGCGCGTCCTGCAACTCACGTGAGGTGCGGCTGGAGAACCGGTCGACCTTCACGTAGCCTACGTCCGCATTCAGTTTGAACGCATACGGTACGCTGGGTACTTCGATCTTGTCACGAATAATCTCAAGCCTGAGGGGGTCGGTCACTCCCGGGCGTTGAACCAGAACATTCACCTTGCTGCCCTTCGGACCCTTGAGCCGCTTTTTCACGTCATCGGTTTTCCGTATGCCAACCACCGATACGTCGTCGATCTTTACAATGCGGTCACCTGGCCGAAGGCCGGCCTTGTAGGCCGGAGATCCGACAATGGGGGACAAAACCGTCAGCCGGCCCGCGATGATTTCGAAATAGATCCCGATTCCCTCAAACGAGCCGCGCATCCGTTCCTGGGTGTCCTGGAGTTCCTCCGGCGAAATATAGGTTGAGTGAGGATCCAGGCGGGAAAGATAACCTTCGATGGCGCCGTGATACAGCTCGACCGGATCGGTCGTCTCGTAATACTGACGCCGGATCAGGTCGGCCAGCTGATCCAGGGTATGCGCCTGCATGGCCGTATTCACGCGAGGTGGGGGATCCGCGTCTGCCGCACATGGATGACCCGCCGCCCACACCATGATCAGTATGGGAACAACCCGACGTATGACCGGCATACAAACCTTTCCGAAGTCACGCGACATCGATTCAGAGCGATTCAACATAACGACGGCAACTGGACATGTCAAGGAGAAACCACATCCGCCGCGGCTCCATCAGCCGCCGGATCCGGTGGCCCTGTTTTTCGATTTCGTCATTGAAAACACCAGCAGTTGCTTGGAAAACAGGTAATACTCCTTGAAATTGAGTTTGCTGGTGCTGTACTGCCGGTTGCGGAACACGTAGGGCACCTCAACAAATGTCGACCAGGTTCCCTTGACGAGAATTTCGAGCAGAATCTTGTACCCCGGAGACGTCAGCGTCACGCCCTGCAGCACCCGGCGATGCAGGAAAAAATACCCGCTGAGCGGATCCTGTACCCCGGTCAGTTGCCTCGCGGCGAGCACACCGGCCTGGGAGATCAGTTTTCGATACCATGGCCACCGCTCCACACGGCTTTCTGAGTTATAGCGGCTGCCAAGCGCAAGATCGCATTCCCGCAGCCCGTGAATCAATCGGGGCAATACGGCCGGATCGTGGCTCAGGTCCGCGTCAATCACGCCCAGACAATCGCGGTCCGACTTTTGAAATCCCTCCATCACCGCGCTGCCCAGGCCCAGTTTGCCGGTCCGGTGTATCACCTGAACGGGAAATCGGCCCTTCAGCGCCTCCGCTTCCTCGCCGGTGCCATCCGGTGAAGCATCATCCACGACGATCAGTTCCAGATCGATCTCCGGGAACCGACCGACCGCCGAAAAAACTTCGTCCGCCAGAAGGGAGATGTTCGGGCGTTCGTTATAGGTTGGTGTAATCAGAGACACGCGCAACGGGGATTCACCCATGTCAATCACCTGAGAAGATGAGGTCGATCGGGTTGACAACGACGACGGCGACGTACGCGAACATCGGAAACAGCCGCCTGGTGTGGGAGCGGTACCGGCTACCGGGTCGTTACGCCCATCTTCCTGCCGGTCGCCTTCAGATTTTCGGAAAATGACCGCAGAACGGGATTGAACCGTCCGCGCGCCAGGTCGAGCTTCAGGCCCGCACCGGGGGGTCTGGTCGCGGCCTGCCCCAATTCCCTGGAAGTGACGGGCACAACCAGATCCTCGTCGAAATTGAAACACCGGCAGATCCGCTTGACCATTTCATACCGGCTCAGGTATTCGGGCCCCGCAAAGTGGACCACGCCGCGGAAGTCGCCGCGACACAGCCCGAGGAGAAAGACGGCAAGTTCATCCACATGCGTGGGATTCGCCCATTCGTCGGTTACGACCCGGATGGTTTCGCCCCGAAGCAGGGACTCCAGAGCCCACGTCACGAAATTGGGCCTGCAACCCGCGCGATATCCGTATAGTACCGCCGTCCGGACCACAATCCCCCGACACGAAGAGGCCAGCAACAGGACCTCCGCGTCGAGCTTGGTCCGTCCGTAGACATTGACGGGGTTGGTGGGATCGGTCTCGGCATACGGGCCCGCCAGACCGTCGAAAACGTAGTTTGTAGAGACGGTCACCAGGCCGGCGGCTGCGTCTTCGCACGCCCGAACGAGGTTCCGGGTTCCACAAACGTTCACGCGGTTCGCCAGGTCGGGATCGCGCTCACACCCGTCCACGCCGGCCTCCGCGGCCGCGTTGATCACCCAGTCGGGCCGCACCCGTGCAATCGCCTCACTGACAGAGTCCGCATCCGTGAGGTCCACCCTCAGACAGTCGGACACCGAATACGGCGCCCGCGGCCTGCGCACCGCGGGTATCCGCCGCAAACCTTCGAAGGGCACATCGCAAAGCGCGCGCCCCAGGAATCCGGAAGCCCCCACAATCAATACGTCTCTTGTCGTCCCGTCATCCACAGGTACCACCCGCACAGGTTACGGAAGTTCATGTTCGGATTCTCGAGACTCGGCCCGCGACGTACGACCGGCCCCGAGGCGCAGGTACATCGCCATTCCTCTGTATAGCGCGCCCGCATTGGCTGCGCGCCGGAGGTGCCTGTTCGCCAGCGTCTCAAGAATCTCACCGGCCGCTTCTCGATAGCGCGAATGCCCGGTCAGCGCGTACAGCCTTGAGAGCACCTGAACGGCCACCCCATTGCCCGACGGGACCAGGCGGTCCACCGCGTGGATGACGGCCGTGTCCGGCTCCGGCCAGCGGTCGCGCAGCGCGCCCGAGTCATCGAAGAGCCGCTCCAGCATCATATCTGTGAGCACAGACGCGAACCGGAAATCACCGCCGCCGGCACTGTATACGTCCAGTGCGGCCCGCGCAGCCAGGGCCTGGTCCGCCAGCAGAAACTGAGGTTCTCCCGGAGGGTGCATGACGTGACGCATGCCACCCTCCGGATGGGTGAGTCGCTTTCGTAAGGACGCCAGAACGTCGCGTGCAAGATCCAGATAGGCGGTGACTCCGGAAGTCCGATAGAGCGCGACAAACCCGGTGACGGCCAGGGCGTTCCATGAGGTATAGACAGCCGGGTCTCTCGGGGCCGCGAGACCCGATTCCAAAAGGACTGCTTCTCCGGATTGTTCGGAAAACCCCGCGAGGCCGGCAACGAACAGGCCTGCCTGCGGAGCATAAAGCGCGCCCACCAGCGCATTGCCCAGATCAACCGCCGCAGCCGTGTCCGCCCGCGCCAGAACAGCCAGCCATCCCGCATTTGCCGCCAGCGTCTTTTCTCTGTCGAGCACGGCGCCGTCCGGCGTGAGCCCGCGCTGGAAGTACATCCCGTCGGAATCGCGCAACGGACTTGAGGCGATCTCCTTCAGCCGCGCCAGCGCCAGGTCCCGCGCCGCCGATTCGTCCGCATCGAGAAGGGCAAGGAATGACTCGGGACCCGGCACCTCTCCCCGCGCCAACGCGGCCCCGGTGCTGTCGGCAAATTGATACAGCAGGCCGGCCGCCGGCGCTTCCCGGGGCAGGTTCCGCGTTTCTCTGGCCACCCACCGCGCAAGATTCCGCCGCGCGCGTTCAAAATCGCCCCAGCGTTTCGGGTTGTTGAAATAGACCCGCACCCGGCGCAACAGTTCCCGCATATCGTCCGGGTCCAGATACGTGGACCCGGTCATCCAGTCGCCGTCGGGAGTCAGGATCGCCGTTGACGGCCAGCCGCCAACGCCGAACCGCTCCGCCAGGTCGGGCCGCCGGTCCACGTCCACGCGTACCGGCCACGTACCCTGTTCGATCGACCGCGCCAGCCCGGCGTCGCCGAAGCACCGTCTGACCATATCCCGGCACCAGTAGGACCGGCTGGAATAAAGATAGAGAAACAGCGGTCGATTCAGAACCCGCGCGGAATCCCGCGCCGACCACGTCCGCCAGATCACCCGCCCCGGCGGCGGGGCGGTCAGAGCGGATCTGTCCGGCGCCCGATCACATGCGGCGAACCCGGTATTCAGAGTCGCGCAGAGGCAGGCCGCAAGCAGCGGATTCGGCAGAAAGCGAGACACGAGAGATTCGTTCGGGATAACGGTTCAACGGAAACGGCCGTCCATTTCGCCGGCACCGCAACTCCGACCGGGAAATTGTGACGGCCGAACGGAAAAGTCGGGAACCCCTGTACGCCAGATGCGTTTATATCTTGAAATCGACGAAAAGACTTGACATTCCGGCGACGATTAACGTAATTTTTCCGTTTGATGAGATCCAGGAAAGTTCGCTCTCCGGGGTCGTGGCGAAGCACCGGTTGCTACCCTTGTACATCCGCCCGGAAAGACCCTTTCGCGGGGCTACCCGGAAACGATGTCACTGAATCGTCAGCGGACATTCGAAAGTGGTATCGCCTCTTCGACCAGCATAATCGGGATGTCGTCTTCAATCGGATACAGATAAGCGCCGTCCTCTCGAACGAGGCCCCCGCTAATGGGGTTCTCGACAGGGGATCCTCCCCTGTTGCACACCTCGCCCTTTTCGATGCGTTCATTGATCCTTTCGATTAATGCCGGACCTGCCAGCCTTACGGGTGTCCTGCTTTCCGGGCAGGCCAGAATATCGAGCAATTCCTTGTCAATCACCATGTGGTTCCTTTCAAATACGGACGCCTGAAACACGAATCCGGCCCTGTCACCTCTCAAGTTGACAGAAAATAGCCAACCACCGGTTTTCGAACAAGCTTTTTTCCAGCAGGAGCGCCTATTCCGAACATTCGCTGACGTGTTTTGCCCTTGGAAGCTGTTTTAGAATCCCCAGCGTTCGTCGCGTTGTGGGCTTGTTGCAAAAACCTATGGCGAGTGGAGTGCCCGTGCCGTTGCAGCGTTTACCCGGGTCGCCGGACAAGAGAAGGGGTACACGCCCTACCACCCCTTTCCGCACCCGGTTTTTTGTGCCCTGTCGCTTCGACAATTTCCGCCGGGTCCGATCGATCGAATAACACCTCAAGGAGCCGAACCCCATGAAAAGCAACCCATTGTGCGTGTGCCTGACCGGCATTCTCCTCTTCTTCGTGTTCGCATATCCGGGCCCGTCGTGGGCAACGCCGGAGAGCCAGGCCGCGGCGCCCTTTCTTCTCTTTCAACCCAGCGCGCGTTCCGCTGGAATGGGTGAGGCCTATATCGCGATCGCCGACGGCGCCAATGCAACCTATTACAATCCAGCCGCCCTGGCAGACGACACAAACAGGCATATGAGCACAACGATGTACAAGCCCGTTCCATCGCTGGCCAGCGACATTTTTACCTCCTTCGGCGCGTACACGCAGCCGGTCGAAGGCGTGGGCAACCTGGGCTTAAGCCTGATCTACACGTCCCTCGGGTCCCAGCACCGCACCGACTCCCAGGGGCAGGACCTGGGCAAATTCACGAGCTTTGGCCTGGCCGTGGCCGTATCCTATGGAACCTTTGTCGTGAAAAACGTTTCCGTGGGCGCGACCATGAAGTTTATTCACGAGAAACTGGCCAGTCAGGGCGCCGGCATCGAAAAGGGAAAGGGCGCCGGCACGTCCTTCGCCGGCGACCTGGGTTTCATGTGGAAAGCTTCGGATCGGTTCACCCTGGCCTGGGCGCTGCGAAACGTGGGGCCGAATATTACGTTCATCGATGCGGACCAGGCCGACCCGCTGCCGCAGAATTTCACGATCGGCATTGCTCACAAGGTGGTGCAGCGAGGAAATTCAACGCTGCTTCTTGCCGCGGACATCTATAAACCCCTGGCCGACGAAGGCTTTTTCTCCTTTGCCACGGGCTGGAGCGACCGAGCCGGTGGCGAGGAATTCAAGGACATCGACTACCATGCGGGCATCGAATGGACTTACAATCTTTCCGAAGAGTCCGCATTCGCCCTGCGGACGGGGTATTTCCACGATGAGGACGGCGACCGGAAGAGCCCGACCTTCGGCCTGGGCCTGAAATACAACTGGGCGACGTTCGACCTCTCCTACTTTGCCAGCAGCGGCTCCGCCATCCAAAACGTCTTTCGATTCACGGGCGGCTTCTCATTCTAAGACAATGGAACGGCTTATCCTTCCGCTGTTTTTCGATTGACTTCTCATAAGGTCGAAAACCATCGTGTGGTTGCGGCGGGTTGAACCCAGACGCAGGCTGAAAACGCGGGTAGCGCAGAAGCAGACGACATTTGCGTTCCTTCTCGCCGCTTGCTTTTTCTGTCTCGTTCTGCCTCCGCGTGTCGCTCAGGGCGCAGAGGAAACCTGGCGCATCCTCGCGGTCCGTGTGTCCTTTTCGGTGGAAGATCCCGACGACGGGACGACCAGCGGAAACGGCGCCTTTGATCTCCGGACCTTCGATTCGGTCCGCGCTGACTATGTCTTCCCCTTCGACGCCCCCCCGCACGACAGATCCTATTTTGAAGCGCACCTCCAGGCCCTGCGCAACTATTATCTGCAAATCTCAGACGGACAGCTCAATATTGAATACACCGTGTTTCCGGAGGATGCGGACGGCAGCTACATTCTGGACCGACCGCTGAAGGAATACGGCAACGGGCGCACCAGAAACGAAATCGCCCAGCGAATCACACAGCTCTTCCGCGACGGGGTCGCGGCGGCCGACAGCGCCGAAGGGGCAAACCTGGATTTTTCGGCGTTCCAGGCCTTCGTGGTCTTTCACGCCGGGCTCGGAGCGGAGGCCGGCGGACAGGCCATCAACGATATTCCCTCCGCTTTCGTGTCCCGCAATGACCTCGACCGGTTTGCGAACGGGCCGGTGGCGGTGGACGACGGGGCGGAAGCCGTCCATAACGGCATGTTACTGCCCGAAGCCGTCGGAACGGACGGAAGGGCCGGTCTGAACGGCACGCTTGTGCGGTTCTTCGCACACCAGCTGGGCCTGCCCGGGCTGTCGAATTTCGAAGACGAGCTCCCCGCGGTGGGAGACTGGAGCCCGCTGGATACCGGCGGCCCCGGCGCCGTCGCCTCCGCGGCCCGCCTGGGCCTTCAGCCGCTGAGCGCAGAACCGGGAGACAGCCTGCTCATCGGTTTTGTGCCGAGCCGCATGCTCGCGTGGTCCCGCATCCGCCTCGGATGGCTGGAACCCACCGTCGTCACGCGTAACGACACCGTACGGCTGGCTGCCCCGCACGTTGCGGGTTCCAACCTGCCCCAGGCCGTCAAGATCCCCGTCAGCGCCACCGAATATTTCCTCCTGGAAAACCGAATCTCCCGGCTTGTCGTACACGGGCGCAAACCGGAAATCGAATTCTCATCCGGAGATCGCGTATGGCTCTCGGTGGACGACTACGACGCCTTCATTCCGGGTTCCGGCATTCTGATCTGGCACGTGGACGACGCCGTCATTCAGGCCAGCGGCGACGGCGTTGCCGTCAACAGCAATCCGCAGTATCTTATCGCCCCGGGGCAATACCGGCGGGGCATCTCGCTGGAGGAGGCCGACGGCCTGGAAGATATCGGCAACAATGCCGCGGACCGGGTTGTGCAGGCGGGCATCATCAGCCTGGATGCCATCGAAGGCGGCGCCCGTGATCCGTTCTACTCGGGCAACGCATCGCGTTTCGGACCGGACACCGTGCCCGCCACCAACAGTAACCTGAACTATCCCACGGGAGTCACGATTCAAGTCCTCAGCCCCCCTGCCGATACGATGGACGTGGTCATCACGTTTGACTACCAGCAGGATGCGTGGCCCGCAACCGGGTTGGCGAACGTCGGGCTGCAGGCCCCCCGCGCAATCGACCTTGACGGCGACGGCATCAAGGAAATCCTCCGCAGCGGCGGCGACTTCGGTCCCGACCCCGCCGAGACGTCCCCGGAACGAATCGCACTGCCGCTTTCTGTCAGCGGAAATCCTGCCGTCCTGCCGGCCGATGCCGCGTTTCCCTTCGTCACCTCGTTTACCCCCGCCGTGGGAGATATCGACGGAGACGGCGAAGCCGATTTCACCTACGCACGAGGCCCCACGCCCGTTCTGTGGCGACGCAACGGCGCCACGGCCCCGTCCGTGAGCCCGGCGCCCGAGATCTCGTGCCCGCCACTGGTCGCAAGGTTTGCGGACGGGGCGGTCGACATCTGGGGCTGGACGAATGGCGACGTGACCTGGGGCAATCTGGAGGGGGCGAACACGGGTGTCGCGCAGATGGGCGGCGGACCCGTCGTCGGCCTGGCGGCGGGAAACGTGGACGACGATCCGGCCAGCGAGATTGTCGCCCTGACCGGCGACGGCGGGCTCTACGTTGCCGACGCGGATGGACACGTCCAACAGTTGGGCGACCTCTCCGGGTCCGTTCCGGGAACCCCTGTGCTGGGCGACCTGGACCGGGACGGGCGGGATGAGATCGTCGCGCTGGACGCGGACGGTGTGGTATCGATTTTTTCCGGCGGGAGAATGACGGCTCAAAGCGTGCCGGTGCCCGGCGGCGCGGGTTCGGCCCCCGTGCTGGGCGACCTGGACGAAGACGGTTACATCGAGGTGATCTTCGGCGGCGAGGGACGCCTCTGGGTGGTGCGCTTCAACGGGGTGCACCAGACCGATACGCCGCTCGCGTTTCCGCTTAAGGACGAAACCGGCCTGATCCTGGCGCCGCCCGTACTTGCCGACATCAACCTGGACGGCGACCTGGACATTTTCGCGGCCACGAAGGGAGGCCTTGTGTACGGTCTCGGTGCTGACGGCTCAGGCCTTGCGTCCTTTCCTCTGCCCGTTTCAGGCCCGGTCCACGCATCGCCCCTGCTTGACGACCTGGACGACGACGGCACCCTCGAACTGGTCGTCTTCACGACTGACGGTGCGGCGCATCTCTGGCACCTCGAGACCTTCGACGCCCATTTTACGGGCAATCATCTCGTCTGGAGCCAGGCGGGAGGGGGACCGGGAAACGCGGGCCGTCTCCTCACGCTGCCCAGCGATCCGCCGCCGGAAACCACATCGCTGCTCCTGCCTCCCGACCAGGTCTACTGCTATCCCAATCCCATTCGCGGAACGTCGGCCACGATCCGGTTTTTTCTCGGCAGGAGCGCCCGCGTCCAGGTGGCCGTGCTCAACGCGCTTGGTGAAATCGTCGACCGGATGACCATGGAAAATCCAACGCCCCGTACGGACAACGAACTCCGCTGGAACACGGGCGACTATGCCAGCGGTTTCTACGTATGCCGAGTGGAAGCCATTTCCGAAGAACGAACCGAAGTCCGCTTCGTCAAAACCGCTATCATCAAGTAACCGTACGATGGATACGCAGGGAATGCAACGTATACGACAGGCGCGCAATAGCGGTCGGACACGGTGTTCATCGGGCAGGACCATCGGGATGTGCCTGGCCGTACTGTTGTGGGCGCCGCTGCCGGCGGTTGCCCAGTTCGACGCCAACCATCCCGAGTTGCGCTGGGAGGTCCTGGAGACCGCCCACTTCAAGATCTACTACCACCAGGGCCTCGCCGACTTTGCCCGTCGCGCCGCGACGGCCGCCGAAACCGTGTACGGCCCGGTCACGACGTTCTACGATTTTACTCCGGACGAGAAAATACGGCTGATCCTGAAGGACACCGACGACTATGCCAATGGCGCGGCCTTTTATTATCACAACACCATGGAAATCTGGGCGTCCAACCTGGAGTTCGAACTGCGCGGCGACACCGACTGGCTGCAGAATGTGATCGCGCACGAATTCACCCACATCATTTCGCTGCAGACGGCCCGCAAGGGTCCACGGCGTCTGCCCGCGATTTACTTCCACTATCTGGGCTACCAGAACGAAGAGCGGCGGGAAGATATCCTCACGGGATATCCGGACGTCTTTGCGTCTTACGCCGTTCCCCTGACCATCGTACCGCCGTGGTTCGCCGAAGGTACCGCCCAATACATGGCGCCGGGCGTCCATTTCGACCGCTGGGACTCCCACCGCGACATGATCCTGCGCATGGCCACGCTGAACAACCGTCTGCTCACCTACGACGAGATGGGCGTATTCGGTTCCAAGACCGGACTGGGACTCGAAAAAGTGTACGACCACGGCTACGCCCTCACCCTGTTTATCGTCAACACCTTCGGTGAAGGCGCGTTGCCCGTTATCTACCGTAATATGAACACGCTGTGGCGGACAGACTTCGAATCCGCCGTCCGTGGCGCGATCGGCATCTCCGGTCGCGAACTCCACCGGCGCTGGGTTGCCGCCCTGAAAGAGCGGTACGAGGTCCAGAAGGCCGAACTCGAAGGACGCCTGGTCGACGGCGAAATCCTGCACGGCAAGGGGTACTTCAACCTCCATCCCCGCTGGTCGCGGGACGGAAAGCAACTGGCTCATCTCACGAACCAGGGCAGCGACTTCGGCCGTACCGCCCTGGTTGTGCATACCCTCTCTGACAGCTCGTCCGAGACACTCGCCGGCGGCGCAGACACGGCGCCGGACTGGTCGCCGAACGGCCCCCGCCTCATCTTCGCCCGCCGCAGCGCGCCCGACAGATATGGCTCCCGTTTCCGGGACCTTTATACGGTCGACCCCACCGCGTCGCGGACCGGCGGCCTGTTTCAAAAGACGCGGGCGACACTTGGTCTGTCTCAGGAACTGCCACCCAACCAGAGTCGTCTGACGCACGGACTCCGCGCCAGCCATCCGGCGTATTCGCCGAATGGAAAACAGATCGCTCTGGTGATTAACGGCGGCGGCTCCACCAACCTGGCTGTCATGGACGTCGACGGCGGAAACCTCCGCCGGCTCACGACATTCGACGACGGATCACAGGTCTACACGCCTCGCTGGTCGCCGGACGGTTCGCAGATCGCCTGCTCGGTCTTCCGTCCGAACGAAACCCGGGACATCGCCATCGTACCCGCCGATGGGGGACGGATCATCCCGGTCATCGGCTCCACGGGCACGGACCGCGATCCCTCCTGGACTCCCGACGGGGCGGGTCTGGTTTTCGCCTCGGATCAGGACGGCATCTTCAACCTGTATCACTTCAGCTTGATCGACGAGGCCGTGCATCGCGTTACCCGGGTTCTGGGGGGCGCTCTACAGCCGCACGTCAATCCCGGGGACCGCCGAATTGCCTTTTCCCATTTCGGCGCTTCAGGGTACGAGATCCGGGTCATATCCGGCAAAGGCGCCTGGGAACCGGTGCCGTCGGGCATTTTCGCGCCCGGGTCCACGCCGTCTCCTCCCGTACCCCCGGCGCCTCAGGGCGCGGGTACCGAAGCCCGTTCCTATGGCAGCGAATTCTCCACAACGTCCGTCTTTCCCCGCATTGCCGTAGACGCGGGAAAGTTCAAACTGGGCATCTTTGCCGGATCCAATGACGTTCTCAACAAACAGTCCCTGCTCGTGGGGGCCATGGCCTCCCGCGACCGGGACCTGGACCTCTTCGCGGTCTACGAATACCGCCGCTGGCGACCCACCGTCTTTCTGGAAGCCTATCGGGCCGTCCGTCACGTAGAAGACGACGTACTCAACCGGGACGAGAATTTCCGCATCTTCAGTCAGACGTTCACGCTTTCGGGCGTGGAACTCGGAGCATGGCACAGGTTGGGTACGGGCAGCCGCCTGGACGCCCGATTCATCTACAACCTGTCGTCCACCGGCCAGGACGTAGCCCACTTCAACGGCATGGACGAAGTAAGCGTGGGCGCCACCACCCACCACGGCTTCAATTTTTCGTTCACGTATTCCCTGAACAACGTCCTCCGTACCAGAGACCGGGAGATCAACCCGCGCGCCGGCCGGGAGATGCGGTTCCGCTATGACCGCCAATTCAACTACTTCATCAGCGGGTTCAAGGAAGACACGTCCCTTCTGATCGAGACGTTCGACCGCTACTTCTACAACCGGCTGACCCTGAACTGGATCGAATACCTGCCGGTGGGTCCCGGACGCGGTACCCTCGGGCTGCGCGTCTACGGCGGGATGATCGACAGCGAAGTGGATGACTACTTCGACTATTTCCTCGGCGGCCTGCCGTATATGAAGGGATATACGTTCTACAGCCTGGAAGGCCGCAGGGCCGCCATGTTTCGCGCCGCGTACCGCTTTCCCATCCGGACCGGGATGGATCGGCAGACCGGCCCCATCTATTCCGACCAGCTCTTCGGATCCGTCTTCGCAGGTATCGGCCGCGCCTGGGACGGCGACGAAATGGACAACGTGCTCAACCGCGGCTGGAAGCGGGACGTCGGCGTCCAGATCCGCTACGACGCCACGTCCTTCTATACCTTTCCGACCCGCGCCAGCCTGGACGTCGCCTACGGCATGGACACGTTACCGCGCGTGGTACCCGGCGAGGAACCGGAAAAAAGCGGTTTCAATTTCTATTTCACCCTGCTCTTCGGATACTTGCAAAGCGTTGGGGAAAGATAGACAGCGATCAGCCATCAGTTTTCAGCAGTCAGCTTGAAGCAAAATCAACCCATTGACGTCCGCGCCATGATCAGGAAGAACCGAAATGGGCGCAGACCTCTCCCCCAGACCCCCTCTCCCGGGGGGAGAGGGGGAGAAAACCGGGGGTTGCGCGATCACCCTATGGCGGTTTGCTTCGTTTCAAAATTTCCTTCAGAGGATAACAGTTTCCCCCATCATTCAGGAAGGAAGATTGGGGTTAGGTCTCAAAGAGGTGGTGAGACGTGAGACGGAAGAGGAGAGACGATACCATCACCCGACCGGTGTTGTGGAATATCGTCTGTAAGGGTTCTGCTGTTTGGTCTTCGGTTTTGCTTTTGGCTGCCCGCTGATAGCTGTTTCTCTCTCGGTTTTGGTTGTCGTCTTTGCTCTTGGCTGATGGCTCTTGCCTGTTCGGTTTTGGTTTTCGCCTTTTGCTTCAGGCTGACGGCTGATCGCTGACCGCTAACAGCTTTCTTTTTGTCAGGAGTTTCCTGTGTACCGAGTCATCCCGACACTGATCCTGCTGGCCGTTCTCCCGGCGCATGCCGCAGGCCGTCTCGATGACGGACCCTCCCGCGCGAATCTGTGGCTTAAGAATGACGAACCGGTTGAGGACGGCCGCAAATCGCCCAAACTGGCGTTCGCGATGTCGCTTGTGGTTCCGGGTCTTGGGGAACTCTACGCGGGAGAGCCGAAACGGGCGGCTGTTTTTCTCGGGATCGAAGCGTTCACCTGGTTCAACTATCTCCGCTGGCGGAGCAGGGGCAACGACCTTAAGGCCGAATTTCGCGCCTATGCAGACAGCAACTGGGACGAAAACCGATATCGCGAGTGGCAGGAATACAACCAATCCAGGGGTTCGCCCTATATTGAAACCGAAACCCTGCCCTGCAAACACGCACAGGACGGTTGTCACAACGTGGACACCCAGCAATACTATGAGATGATCGGGAAGTACGACCAGTTTGTCTTCGGCTGGAAAGACGTGCGCGGGGTGGGCTTCGAAACCAAAAACGGCGAGGTTGTCTCCAGCCAGCGCATCGACTACGAAAACCGGCGAAACGACAGCAACAAGCTGCTCAAACGCGCCTCCGTCATCATCGGCCTGACAGTGGTCAATCGCATGGCAAGTTCCATCCATGCGGCGTTGCGGACACGGTCCGTACGAATCTTCGTACTGCCCGGACCGGAACGGGCCGAAGCGGCGATCCGCCTCGCTTTCTGATCATCTAACGACGAATTTTCCCAAAAAAACGCATGTTACACCGATTCCCGAAATCCCTCGCCTTTCACGCGGCCCTGACCCTCCTTCTGGTCGGCGCGCCTTCCGCGGGACATGCCAGGGGTAAGTCGCCGGCCAGAGCCGCCGTGCTTTCGCTCGTTCTGCCGGGTCTGGGTGAGCTGTACGCCGGCGGTCCCCGTTCCGCGCGTTTCTTTCTGGTCACGGAAGGTATCCTCTGGACCGGCATGGCCACGTTCCGGTTCCTCGAAACGTACCGCATTGACGCGTATCACGCCCATGCCGCCGCTCATGCCGGGATCCGTCTGCATAATCTACCCGAGTCCGTCATCAAGGAGGTGGGTGACTTCGAGAGTATCTACGAACGGAACCAGCGCGAACGCTTCCTCGCGGGCGAACATGCGAATCTGCGGACCGAATCCGCCGGCCACGTCTGGGAGTGGGACTCCGAAGCCTCCCGCGTCAAATTTCAGGATCTGCGCAGCAAGGCCACTTCCGCTGAACAGAAGGCTTTCCTGTTTGTTGGCGGCCTTATTTTCAACCGCTTCGCGAGTGTATTGAACGCGGCTTCTATCGCACGCAAGACCCGTACGCGGGGCGCCGGCGTACAGGTTCGCGCGGATCTCCGGAGCGGTCTGTACGCGAGTTTCGATTACGCCTTCTGAGCCCCGGACGCAGATCAGTACGGATGTATCACAACAGCCGTAAAAGGGGCGGCAACGCGTTGAATTCGACAATTCCCGATCCTGTGCGCCGATCCTGGCGTCCTGCCTCCGCCGGGATCGCACTTTGCCTGCTGTTGTCGACCTCCGCGATCGCCGGGGCCGAATCCCGTAGCGGCACGCATCTCCTGCCCGTCCATCCCCATCCCCGCCCCGCGGCAAAAAGAACGGCCGCCGAGACGTTTGACGTCGGCGACCCTCTTACCGTTCGTGTTTACAATTTCGGGGCAATTCCGGGTTCCGATCCCTATTATCTCACCACAACCACGTGCCGTGTGCGGGGCGAGCACTGCTACATCTTCGTGGAAGACGTTATCTGGAGCGGACCGCGGGTCACGCCAAATGCCGTCGCGTCCCTGGCCCGCGCCTTCGACCGGTCCACTCCAAGGCATCGCGAACGCGGCATCTATTCCATCAATACGGAAATCTTCGGTCCCCCGCCCGACGCCGACGGCGACCCGCGCGTCCTGATCGTTGTCCTGGACATTATGGACAACGCCCTGAGCGGCACCATCCTGGGGTACTACGATACCGCGAACCAGGCCGCGCCGTTCGGCCGGGAAATCCTCTATATCGACAGCGATCCCCTGGACCTCGGCGGGAACCTTGCGCGCGCCACCCTTGCCCACGAATTCCAGCACATGCTTCACTGGAACGCCGACCCGGACGAAAACCGATGGGTCGACGAGGGCTGTTCCGAATACGCCGAACTCGCCTGCGGATACAAGGACACGACAGGCACGGCCGGGCGGTTATTCCTGGGCGCGCCAAACCTGCTCAAATCACCGGAATCCGCCCATCGCGTACCATCCGATGCCGGTCTGACGGATGCCGCCAGCTGGTCCGCCGGCAACCTGTTACCTTTCCTCTTCGACCAGACCTTTCTGCTGACGACCTACTTCGCGGAGAGATACGGCCATTCTGCCGTCGCCCGGCTGGTCGCCCAACCGGAAAACGGCATTGCCGGGTTCGACCTCACCCTGGCGTCCCTCGGAGAGATCGATCGGTTCGATCACTTCTGGTCTCACTGGGCAGCAGCCGTGTTCGTGAACGACGAGAGCGGTCCGGGTTACCGCGGCCTCACGCTCGAGACGGTCAGAAGCGATACCGTCGCGGTTCCCGCCGGCGACCTCGGCGGCGCCCTTCAGCTGTGGGGCATCGACTATTTCGTGCCCCGAACGTCAGGATTCCCGGGCTTTTCGCTGGACGTCGGCAGCGGCAGCGACCTGCTCCTGACACTGGTCTCCGAAACGGACAACAGGCACGACGTTGCCGCCGTCGCCGTGCCGGGCGGCGCGCGGCGGCGCATCGGTCTTTACGGCGGCTCGCCAACCGTATTGGCCGTCACACGCACGTCCGCCGGCCCCCACACGTATACCCTCTCACTGGCCTCGCGCGACGGCCACGCCCCCGCGGCGGCTGACTTCGACGCCAGCGGAACGGTCGGCTTTTCCGATTTTATCGCGTTTGCCGCGGGCTTCGGTAAATCCGCGGGCAGACCGGGCTTCGACCCCTCGTTCGATCTGGACGGGGACCGCGCCGTCTCGTTCGGAGATTTCATCATTTTCGCGCGGAACTTCGGCAAGTCACCGTAAATCGTCGGGAGGGTCGTTCACGACCGGCCGAATGCCCCGTCCGGCGGAACCGTCTCGCTATTCCGCAAGGGCGGACCGACGCCAATAGCCGTGAAAGTGTCGCTTCAGCCAGGCGAACGGAGCCCGAAGCAGCACGTTGTATCCGCCCCAGGTCCATCGTGTCACCCGATTCAGGCCGGTCACGGACGACAGCAAAGCCGCACGGGCCTCATCAAAGGGTTCCGCCTCCCGGCCCAACGTCAGCAATTCCCGCTCGTAGTTGAAGCGAACCATGCTCTGCGCATGCGCCGCCAGTTTTTCAGGAGCCAGCATGCGGGTATGCGGGCAGACCGCGTGGCGTTCCGTAAACAGAAACGACGAGACCCACTGCGCGGACACCTTGCCGCGGGCCCCGCGCGCCGTTTCCTCCACCGCTTCGCGGCTCAACACCCCGTAGGTCCGGCAAACCAGCGGGCGAACCGGGTAGATCGAACATCCCCCGTCGGCGGTCAGAAACGGGCAACGCACCGGCCGCTCCTCCGTTAACCCCAGCAAAGCGTCGCGTTGTCCCGCCTCGAAGTGGTCCTGCACATAGTCGACGATGTTCAAATACTCAACCGTATAGAGCGGATACATGGTCGCGAAATCCGCTTCCATTTCCTCCTTCGTGAGTTCGCAACACTGTCCCAGCCGGTCGCAGTGGCACGAAACCGCCGGCACCTGGTCGTACACCGCCTGGAGGCGCCGACGATCGGACTCGCTTAGCCATCGCCGCTCGCTGGAAGGCGCGATCTGTAACAGAGGTGTTTTCAAAACGCAGGCGCCTACTCGTGTTCCGTCCCGTCCGGCAGGTTGATATTGTAGAACGCTTCCCGGCCCGGATACACGGCGGACTCTCCCAGTTCCTCTTCAATTCGCAACAGCTGATTGTATTTGGCGGTCCGGTCGGATCGCGAGGCCGACCCGGTCTTGATCTGTCCCGCCCCCGTTCCTACCGCGAGATCGGCGATGGTTGCATCTTCGGTTTCGCCGGAGCGATGCGAAATAACGGCCGTGTAACCGGCCCTGCGAGCGGTCTCAATGGCTTCGAGCGTCTCGGTGAGCGTACCGATCTGGTTCACCTTGATCAGAATCGAGTTGCCGACCCCGGACTCGATACCCCGCCTGAGACGCTCCGTATTGGTCACGAACAGATCGTCTCCGACCAGCTGGACGCGGTCACCCAACCGCGCCGTCAGCCGCGACCACCCTTCCCAATCATCCTCATCCAATCCGTCTTCGATGGAAACAATGGGGTACCGCCGTGTCCAGTCGTCCCAGAAGTCGACCATCTGCTCCGGTGTCCGTTCCGATCCGTCGGATTTGTGGAACACGTACCGGCCGTCGGCGAAAAACTCGGAGGACGCCGGATCCAGGGCCAACAGAATGTCCCGCCCGGGCTCGTATCCGGCCTTGCGGATTGCCTGCGCCACCACTTCCAGCGCCTCTTCATTCGATCCCAGGCTGGGCGCAAATCCTCCTTCGTCGCCCACGCCCGTGCTGTAACCGCCCGCCTTGAGCACCTCCCGCAGCGCGTGGAAGATCTCCGCGCCTGCCCGCAACCCCTCGCGGAAGCTCTCTGCGCCTACGGGCATAACCATGAACTCCTGCAGGTCCACGCTGCTGTCCGCGTGCGAACCGCCGTTCAGTATATTCATCATCGGAACCGGCAACGTGCAGGCCGTCTCGCCGCCGATATAGCGGTATAGCGGCGTCCCGGACGCGGCCGCAGCCGCTTTGGCCACCGCGAGTGAGACGCCCAGAATTCCGTTGGCCCCCAGGCTGCCCTTGTTGGGCGTGCCGTCCAGCGCGTTCAGACGTCCGTCAATCGCCGCCTGGTCGGACGGGTCCATTCCCGCCACCGCCGGCGCGATGGTCGAATTCACGTTCCCGACCGCGCGTAAGACGCCCTTGCCGAGGTATCGGGATTCATCGCCGTCCCGGAGCTCAACCGCTTCGTGCTGACCGGTCGACGCGCCCGAAGGCACCGCCGCCGTGCCGGCAATGCCGGAAGTCAGCCCCACCTCCACCTCCACCGTGGGGTTGCCCCTCGAGTCCAGAATCTCCCTTGCATGCACGCGCTCAATCCGTGTACTCACCTCCGTCATCCTCCTTGAAATGTCGGCTGTTTCGAATGTTCCGCCCAACGCAGGCCCCCGGTACCCTTCGCGCCGCTCCGATCTACCCTTCCGCCGTACGCGGCCATGAATTTATCCAGCTGACGCTGCAGGTGGTCCCGCAAGGCCGGGTCTTCGGGCTGTAACGATATCGCATGCCGGATCACCTCAATTGCCCGGTCGTATTGGGCCGACCGGTAATAAATCTCCGCAAGCGTGTCAAGATAGGTTGGCGAATCGGGCACTTTCTGAAGGGACCGCCACGAAAGACGCCGGGCCTCCTGCAGTCGTATCCCCTGAATGGCATACAGCCAGGCCAGGTTGTTGTGGCTGCTGTGATCGTCCGGATCGAGCACAATGGCGCGCCGGTATGCATCGGCGGCATCCGCATACTTCTCCTGTTCATAGAGCACGTTGCCCAGAAGCGCATGCGCCTTCGCAATGCCCGGCCCGATCTCCAGGACGGTGGCGAGTGCGGCCCGGGCCTTCTCGAACAGCTTGAGCTGGTGGTAGAGATGCGCCAGGCGGAAATGCGCCCACAGCGCATCCGGCCAGCGTTCCACGGCCGCCTCCAGGATGCTCAGTGCCTCGTCCGGCCGGTCCTGCAACAGCTGCAGGTCGACAAGATCGCGGCTGAGCGGTTCGTAACCCGGCACCTGCCGTGCGCCTCGCTCCAGCCAGGCAATAGCGGCCGGTACCATTTCCTGCGCTTCGAATGCGGCCGCCAGGTCCCGATAGACGTCCGCATAATGAGGTTCCAATTCCAGCGCCCGCTCCAGAGAAGCCGTGGCTTCGGCGTACCTGCCCAGCCGCAAATAGGCCAGTCCCAGACGTCGCTGGTAAAAGGCATCGTCCGGAACGGCGGAAGCAGCGGCTTGAACGGCTTCCAGCGCAGCGACCGGTTCGCCGCGGGACTGGTGTACGCGGGCGGCCTCCAGGTATTGCGACGCCGTGCGGTCCGCGCATCCGCCGGCCAGAACCAGCAGACCATAAACGTAAGGGCGCACGGCCGTGCGCCCTCGCATATACAATTCTTTAAGAACCATCGGGCAAGAGTCTCCTGTTACAGGCCTGAAGTATAGAAACCCACCGGCGACGTGTCAAGCGCCATTTCGGCGCAAGCCGGCGTTTTTTGCTTGACGGGTTCCCCACGACTCCGTATTTAGTCCGGAGCCGCTTGCCGTGGTCCAGCTACCCGAAATCAGGATTCCCTGTGCGTTTCAGACCCGCTCTCATACTTCCCGGCATTCTCATGGCCGCCACCGGCGTCGGCGCGGGAGACCTGCTGACCGCCAGCCTGGCCGGCTCCAAGATCGGCGTTGGCCTCGCGTGGGCAGCCGTGATCGGCGCGCTGCTCAAATGGACCCTGAACGAGGGCATCGCACGCTGGCAAATGGCCACCGGAACCACCATGCTGGAAGGCTGGGTCCATCGCCTCGGCGCCTGGGTGCAGTGGGTCTTCATCGTTTACCTTCTGATCTGGAGCTTTTCGGTGGGCGGCGCGCTGGTGACGGCCTGCGGCGTGGCGGGCACCGGTCTGTTACCCATCGGCGATCCGGCGACGTCGAAGATCGTGTGGGGCATCGTCCACGCGCTGGCCGGCCTGGCCCTGGTCTGGATCGGCGGGTTCCGCGTGTTCGAAGTCCTCATGTCGGCGTGCATCGGGTTGATGTTCGTTACCGTGCTGCTCACGGCCCTGTTGCTGGGGCCGGACTGGAATGCCCTCGCAAAGGGCCTGTTCTTTCCGGCCATCCCGGCAGGCGGCGTGGGCTGGACCCTCGGCGTGCTGGGGGGCGTGGGCGGTACGGTCACGCTGCTGTCCTACGGCTACTGGATCCGGGAAACGGGCAGGCAAGGTCGCGAGGGCGTGGAAGCCTGCCGCGTCGACCTGGCGGTGGGGTACACCGTCACCGCGCTGTTCGGCGTTGCGATGATCATCATCGGGTCGCGGGTGGCGCTGGACGGGAAGGGGGCGTCGCTGGCGCTCATCCTTTCGAGCCAGCTCGAACTGGCGCTGGGGGCGCCGGGCAAGTGGGCTTTTCTCCTCGGCTTCTGGGGCGCGGTCTTCTCCAGCCTGCTCGGCGTCTGGCAGAGCGATCCCTATATGTTCGCGAATTTCCTCGCCCTGCGAAAAGGGGTCTCGCCCGAAGCCTTTCAGAATTCCGACGTCCGGCGGTCCACGCCCTACCGCGCCTACCTGGTCGGTCTCGCGATCGTACCGCTCGTCCTGCTGTGGGGCTCCGTGGCTGAGGTCCAGCTCACCTACGCCGTCCTGGGTTCGTTCTTCCTGCCGCTTGTGGCGTTGACCCTGTTGCTGATGAACAACAGGACCGACTGGGTCGGAGCCGGGTTCAGGAGCAACATCATCATCAACGCCATCCTCGTCGCCACACTTGTATTCTTCGGCTATACCGGAGCGAAGAAGATCGTCTCCACGCTCGGGCCGATGCTGGGCGGGTGAGGCCTAACCCCCTTCCAGGGGGGAAGGGTCCTGCCCTGAAAAGTGGCGGCACTCGTCCTCCGGTTCTCCTTCATCGATAGACGATCAACCGCTCTTTCTCACGCACGCGTTTCCGGCCGTCGTCCGCGGTAACCGTATAGAGGTAGACGCCGTTGGCCAGCAGGTGCCCGCCGGCATCCCGCCCGTCCCACCGGACCTGGTTGTATCCCGCCCGCCCCGGAACGCCATCGAGGTTCCGGATCAGTCGACCGGAAATCGTAAAGATGCGGATGCTCACATCCGCCGGACGGGACAGAATGTACGTAAAGTCCGTGGCGCCGGCGGTCGGATTCGGTACGTTCAGCACGCGCTCGATCGCGAGGTCCGAAGCGACCTGGAACGCCACGGATTTTTCAGCCGGGCCATTGCCCAGCTGATCGGTCCCCGATACCGCAAGCCTGTAACGTCCGTCATCCAGTTGCGGCGACCAGGTGAATCGCAACGACGTCGGCTCCTCATTCAGGTCCGCCACCCGGTCCGAAGCCAGTCCGTCCGAGATTTCATCGCCGGGTCCCGTGAGGAGGATCCGTACCGACCCGGCGTCAATCCCGCTTGAATCCCGAAATACCACCGAGAACTCCGGCGTCGCCGGCAGAAAGTCGTCGGGCCGCACCTCACCCGCGGCGTCCAGAGCGACCAGGTCCAGCTCCGGACCCGCCCGATCGTCGCTCGGATGGACTTCAACGGCCCTCTCGGCGGTGGTCTCTCTTATATAATAGCTCCGGCCGCCGGAGAGATCCTCCAGCCTCGCCGTAACGACATTCGTGCCTGCAAATCTCGCGGTATTCCAGTCATGGGACACGGAAGCCGTTTCTCCGGCAGGAGTTCCTTCGGGAACCGACGCCCTTCCAATCAGCCGCCCGTCCTCGGGCGAGCCGCTGTAAAACGCCACCACAGCCCCCGTAACCAGATCCAGAGGGCCCATATTCCGGGCCCGGACCGTCAGCCGTACGGGATCCAGTTCATCGACCTCAAGGGGTGACGCTTCCAACCCGGACAGAACAAGGTCGGACTGCGGCCGGTACCGTACCCGCCAACCGATGAGTCCGGCGGACGGTCCCAGTTCCTCTCCGTACAGCCGGATGCGAATGCGGATGCGGTGCTCTCTCAGGTCGCCCAGGTTTATCTCGCCGTCGGACGCAAGGCCGCTCCATTCGGCAAGCGGGACGAATCCACCGGACGGCGTCGCACCCAGAATATCCACCTCCACCCGCCCGCCGCTTACCTCGCGGACATCGAGTGTCAGTCCGTGCCATGCGCCGGACGGACCGATCGGCTCCGATACCAGAGTCCCATACGGCGGCAGCGTTTTTCCCGCGTACCGGTATACCGTCGGGCCGTTCAGCTGGCCCATCCACACCTTGTTGTTGATCCAGTCGTACTGACCGGTCAGGATGTCCGTCTCCGCCTGGTCGCTCTCGTACTCTTCGACAAATTCGCCGCTCCGGGCATCGACCACACGAACCCTGTGGGTCAATCCGGTACCGAATTCGATCAGATACAGGTATCTTCCGTCCGCGATCACCCCGTCTGTGACCAGATAGGCGAACCCCGTCTCTGTGGGCGCTACGGTGAATTCGCGCGCCAGCCTCCAGCCGTCCGCCGGATCGTACACGCGTACCGACCAGCCCGCGCGCTGCACGCCATCCACCGCCGCCGCGAGGTTGTAGACGTAGGTGCCGTCCGACGTGATCAGCGAATGTCCGTCGAATACGAGTCCGGTTCGAAACTCCATCAACCCGTCCGGCACCCTCACGCGATCCACGACTCCCGTCGCGGGCGCAATCCTCAGGAGTTCGCGTCCGCGACGGTTGTCGGCGTAGATAAACCCGTCGCCATGGTAGGTTGCCGAAACGCCGAGCACGGGCGTCTCCGAAAGCGCGCCGAGATTTTCTCCGCGACGGGTGCCCCGGAACCCCGTGCCGATCCGCTCGAAAACATCGGTCCCCGGATAGTCCGTCGTCGGGGAAAAGAACCGGTTCACGTAAAGGTAGGTGCCATCCGTACACAACACACCGGCGCCCCGGACGCCCTCGGCCGCAAACGCCTCTTCGCGCGTGTCCGCGTTCAGCCGCAATGGGGGCGGGCGGACCACCCGCGAAATGGCGCCATCCGACAGCCGAACGTCTGTTCCGGCAGCCCACCTGAGGGCACCGGCGGCGTCCTGTTGCCAGAGGATCTCTCGCGCGGGCGCGGCGACCATAGCGTTGAAGTCCATGGTGGCGGACCAGGCCCCGAATTCCTCACCCTCTCGCACTCGAGTCCGCCAGAAGTAATTGCCCGGAGCCAGTTCCGGCGCCGCCCACAACACGAGCCCCGCACGCCCCGTAACGGACCCGGAACGAACCACGCCCGGTCCGTCGAACGCCGGCGAACCGCTCACCTCGAATTCTCCGTGCACTTCCCGCGCAGCGGTTCCCGCCCGAACGGCCAACCGCACCCCCGAAGCGGGTACCACCTGGCTCTGCCTTGGCATCGTGGGAACGGCCGACAGACTTCCGACCACCTCCAACTCGACTTCCACGTGGTTGTTGGCTTCATCCAGCTCCGGAATCTCATCGTCCGGATCCACCGTGAGCGCCAGCGCGTGTCTCCCGGCGCGGCCTGCCAGCCGCCACATCACCGCGGTGCTGTCCGTCTGGCCAAAGGCGGGGAAAACGCCCGCAAACAGCGTATCTGCCTCTCCCCGATCCAAATTGCGATCCACCAGCACAACCGCGGGCCCCGCGCGAGGCGCGATCCCGATATTCTCTATCCGGATCGCGATCCGAACCGAATCATCCACTGTCAACTGTGCGGCCCGCTCGACGTTCAGGCTTCCGGAATCCAGCAGGAAGTCCGGTTCGGGCAATATGGCAATCTCCTGCGCCGGGTCTCCAATCAACTGTATGCCCAGGGTAAGTGTTCTCAGTTCCGGGAACCGCGTATCCAGCGCCGCCTTGGCCACCGCCAGACCGGCGCCGAAGCTCCGCACGCCGTCTCTGAAGAATGACGCAAACAGGCGGTCGTTCAGGAAGTCGTTCGTGATGACGCCGGCAAGCGCTGACGCCGAGATGTACGCGATCGCGCCGCCATCCGCCTTCCTGGTCATTTCCGCGGCAAGGCACGTGAATCTCGGATCCGAAAACTGCCCGTTCAGACAGGACAGAGCCACCACAATCGGCAATCGATCCGCATTGACGATCTTCCGCATATAGTTGTAGCTCTCTCGCTGAAAACTTCCTCTCAGGAACCGCGCCATTCCCGATACGCTTCCGTGTCCCAGAAAGTTCACCAGCAGCCGGCCTTCGTTGATCTGCCGGATCACCTCGCCGGTATCTTCATTGGGTTCCGGCCCCACATCCTCATCGTTGTAGACCTTATAGGATTCGAGACCCAGCGGCGCGGCGTAGTTCGCCGCCAACCGGTCGCTGGGGGCCGTGAAGATCGACAACGGATCGTAGTTGGCCATAAACAGCACCCGGTCCCGCCAACGTTCATTCGGCGCCTGATCATATGATTCGATTTTCCTGACCAGGGCGGCGGCCTCGCGGCGAGTGACCATCGAAAGCCGACCCACGAAAACATCCTGGAACAGGTCGTCCTCGGGGCCCGCTACGGCGCCGAAAAAATGGTCCGAATACGCAAGTCCCCTCCTCACGGACTGGAAGGGAAGCGAGGGAACCCGAGACATATCCACGTGCCGTTCAATGGCGGATTCGTCAAAGTTGCGCCGATAGTCGAAGCTGTCCGGACCGAATAGAAGGAGATAGGTCGGTCGCCGCGTCCAGTTCTCCCAGGCGTGCCGCATGAATCGACGGATCGCCTGAGGTTCGAACTGTCCGAAGGAGAACGCATCGTAAATCTCCGTGACGTCCGCGATCTGCACACGCAGCCCCTGTGCGCGACGGTGATCGGCCAGGCGCTCCGCCGCCTCGCGAAACCGAGAGTGAGTGACGATCACATAGTCGGCCCCGTCGTTTCCGAACGCCGGCACTTTGGCCGCTTCGCCGGCCGGCGCCCGCCGGATGGCCTCCGAATCCATCGCAACAAAACGTCCGGTTACGGCCGGCAGGTCGAATCGGGCTTGAAATCCCGTCTCCGACGGCGTCACCTGAATATCCAGGATCTTCCGCGCCCCCGCGACGTCGTAGACGGAAACGTCGGACGTTCGAAAACCCGCGATCGAGAAAGTCCGGCCCTCGTCGGTTTCATCCGGCACGAATTCCAGTCTGCCCTCCACGCATTCAAACCGCCGGGAATATGCGACCTGTACCCAGTTGAGAAACACGTGCTCGATATAGTCCGCGGGGAAATCCCGGGCGCCCGGGGTCGCCAGGGTCACCCGGCTCGTATCCCCCAGTTCCGATACCGGCACCGACCCTTCCGCGACGAACGCGCGTTTCCCGTCCCACCGGTCGTCAGCCACGATCGTGCCGTTCGAAAGCCGCACAACCGTGCGGTGATCGGGTTCGAAGCGTCGTCTGAATGTCAGTGCGTGCATTCCCACCCGAATGCGGGCGGTCGCCCCTTCGGTGCGGTCCAGCCCCGGAAGGGGCACGGGCGCCGTCACGGGTAACTCGCTCACGTTCTGAAGACTCGTACCCGGCCGTCCCGGCGAACCGGTCCGCCCCCAGTACCAGTGGTCCCGATTTACGTCGGGGGCATCACCCAGCGGATCATAGAGAGAATCGACTTCGGCATGCACCCGATGGGTGAATCGAAGGACTTCGGGAAATCCATTTTTCGGCGAACCGTCCACGGACTTGAATCGCCGGCCGGGTCGGCCGTCCAGCGTCAGCCAATAGACCTGTTCGCGTCCGAGTTCATGCTCGAAGTCCCGATCCGGTGCGCGGCGATACGTTCCGTGGAAAATCGCGCCCTCGCCCTCGCGCAACACACCATCTCCATCGTCCTGAACGTCTACGGGCACCTCCTGACCGTTCAGAAGAACCTTCAACCGCTCAAGATCGCCCGCCTGAAGCGCGATGCCCGCATCGCTGAACCAGTTTGCGTCCAGCCGGTACAGACCGTCATTCCGCACCCGGATCTTGTAGTAGGCGGCCGCCGGATCCAGGCCCTCCGCGACCCGGAGCTTTCGCAGGCCGTCAGGTTGTTCGGCCCGGCCCCTCCAGGGCCGGGCCTGCTCCGCATTCAACAGCGCATTCTCGTAGAATTCCTCGAAGCCGCCGCCCGTGCCTTCGTCTGAAGCCCGAACCCTGATGGAACGTTCATCACCCACGAATCGTACGCGCACCCGCAGCCTTCTTGCGATCCGCAGTTGTTGTCGCGCCGGGTTGTACTGGATTGGCCTTAAGGAGATTCCTGCGACCCGCTGATCCCTCAGGACGCCGATGCGGGTAACCACGGCCGATGCGGCCGGATAGAGTCCGTCACGGGCGTAGAATTCGGCATCCGGCTCGTAAATCTCCACGTCCGTCCCGTAAGTCCCCCGGCCCGCCGGCCTGGAACGCGGCACCGGCGCCACCAGCACGCCGGAAATCACATCGAACTCCGCTTCCACGACCGTTACCACGACGCGCGTGCCGAATGGTATTCCCAGAAGCGTGCCCCGTACGGGCACCGCCGGACGCCCGGTTTCGGGCATCCACATGCCTCCGGGTAACTGAACCCGGGTGTAGGTTGCGCCTTCAAGCTGGACCTCGTGAAGCTGATAGTCGGACCCGTCGACTTCAATCTCCACACCGTCGTCACCCGTCCGCACGAGCCGGGGCTGGCCGCTGTACGCATGAGGCGCCACGTCAGAAATCATCAGCATCAGTGAGCAAACCGAACAGACCTGAAGGAAACGCGCAGCCATACCCCTTACCTTCGCTCGTTTCATGGCTTCAACTCCCGGACCCCGGTCCCGTCGAAAACCGCCACACGGCTTCCGCGCAGGGGATTGAGTACGACCTCAGCCCGCGTGGGACCGTGAATCCGGACTTCCCCCCACGTCCTCGTCGCGGCCCCCGGACGCAACCGCTTGCCGTCTGCGCCATAGAACGTCGTGGCATCCTTCTGCCCGTGTACAGACAGATAACCGCCATTACTGATATCAATCCCCCAGCGCATCGGACCCAGCCGCTTGACGTTGCTCGTGAATCCGCCGGGATCCGTAAGCCAGCAATGATTGACCGCAACCGCCGTTGACGCCTCCCCCACGCGCACCGCCAGTGCATTGCTCAGCCCAAAGGCGTACAACGGTATGTCTCCCAGACTGCCCGGCAGGCTAAGCGCGGAAGGCACGTTAAAGACATAAAGTGTTCCATCGCTTACTCTCGCTAGCCGCGCCAGCGAATCCAGGACGTTTTCACTCAGGACCGAAGCCTCCCGCCAGAAAAACCCCTCACGGGCAAGCACCACGCCATAATAGCTGAATACCGTTGCCATCAGGAGGCTTCTGCACCAAACGACCAGCGTACGTTTCGGCCGCCGTGCCGTCCAGACATTCGCAACCGCAATGCAGAAGAAAACGGAAGGCAGATAAAGGTACCATCGGTGTACCCTTCCCAGAACCGGAACCAGGCTGATCACGGTCATTCCACCCAGATACATCGTGTCCCGCAGCACTTCCCGCGGGCGGCCCGAAAAACAGAAGAAGACGCCGGTCGCGGCCAACAGAACGACCCCGAAGAGCGGATCATCCGTCATCCCCAGCTTCGCCCCGGATTTGAGAACGTCCAGTCCTATCCCCGCCGCCGTCAGATCCCGATCCGGTATTCCCGTGAATACCCCGCCGAGCACGATCCGGCGGACGCACAGGTAGATGCCAACGGTCCCGACACTGCACGCCAGTGCACGCCGGGCCGCCGCCGTCCGAAACGTCCCGCAGTAAATGAAGAGGATGAAAAGCACGCCGGGCAGCGTCAGCGCCATCTCCTTCGAAAACAGCGCCAGCATGGCGCACAGGCTCGCGGCCGCCAGCATTCCCGCGGTCGGACGGCGCTGGTACGCCAGAAACAGGAGCAGCGCGGACAGATAGAACGTCGCACAGACGGAGTCCGTGCGGCCCACGATCCAGAAAATGGTGTCCGTGTGGACGGGCAGCACCAGAAAGAGAAGGCATGCCGACCAGGCGCCCGATGCCCGGTTCAGCAGCCGCCTTGCCAGCAGATAGACCAGAATGCCGCAGAGACAGTGAAGCAGGACGTTGCCGATATGATAGAGCAGAGGTTCATATGCCACGAACAGGTAGGTGACGTAAAACGTCAGGGTGACTACCGGACGATAGTAGCCCCCGGCGCCCGCGAGGCCGGTCCAACTGGTGGTCAGGACGGATGGTATTCCCTCCGCGCACAGACGGATGTGACCCCAGTCATCGTCGAGCAATGACACACCCGAAGAAAGCCAGGCAAGCAGTACGACGACAATCCCGAACACCAGACATCCCGCGAAGGCCCAGCCGATGGAACCGTGGTCCCGCAAGGCGACTCCAAAATAAAAAAACCGGCGTACGGCCGGCCCCGTCCCTGCCATCGAGAGGGTTCGGACGGTCCAACGCCAGTTGATTGATTCTAATGATGCCGGTTCGCGAATCGTGCGCCGCCCAGGCTGCTCCGACCGCCGCCGTGATCAATGTAGCTACGACTCGAAATACTCGATAATGCGGCGCAGGGTGTTGTCGAGGCTCATCTTCGGCTCGTAGCTCACGAACGACCGGATTTTGGACAGATCCGGCACCCGATAGTTCAGGTCTTCATACGACCCCTTGGCAAATGCCTTGTCGTATGGCACGAATTCGATGGGCGCGTCGCTCTCCGTCAGCGTCTTGACTTTGTGCGCCAAATTGACAATGCTCGTTTCGTTGGTCTCGACATTCCCGCCCAGATTGAAGATCTCACCCGGCGTGTCGGGATGTTCTGCCAGCGCGACCAGGCCGTCGAGGGCATCTTCGATATCGGTAAAACAGCGCCGTTGTTCCCCGTCGCCGTACACCGTGATCGGGTGCCCCAGGAGCGCCTGCTTGACCATACGCGGCACGACCATACCGTAGTCGCCGGTCTGTCTGGGACCAATGACGTTGAAGAACCGTACGATGAGCATGGGCAGCTTCTTCTCCCGCCAGTAGGACAGACCCAACATTTCGTCCACCGCTTTTGTCGTGGAATAGATCCATCGGTCGACGGTGATGGGTCCGAGCAGCCGATCGTCGTTTTCCTGGAAAGAAACCTTGCCGTTCTTCTTGCCGTACACTTCGGACGTGGACGCGAGCATGACGCGCTTCTTGTCTTTATTGGCCAGTTCCAGCACAATTTCGGTGCCTCGGATATTGGTGGTCAGGGAATGCAGCGGATTGTCGATGATGTAATTTACACCCACCGCCGCGGCCAGGTGATAGATCATATCGCACCATTCCACCAGTGGACGCAGCGTTTGCCCTTCCAGTATCGTGCCAACCTTCATCTTGAATCGCGCGTTGGACTCCAGATGGTGGATATTGTTGTAGTCTCCGGTGGAAAGATCGTCGAGTACGGAAACTTCGTCGCCGCGCATTAAATGCCGTTCCGCCAGATGTGAACCAATAAACCCCGCCCCGCCGGTAATCAACACCTTCATGCGTACGTCCCTTCCCAGCAGTCGCCCGGTGAACCGCCCCCGGCCCGCTTGTTTTCGGATAGCTTACGATAGAGGCGGCTGAAATCCTCCGCCAATCTTGTCAACCCGTACGATTCAACAATTTTACGCCGATCACCAACGGAAATCTCCCGCCGCTCCCGTAACGCCCGCTGAATTCCCGCGGCAAGCCCCGCAGAGTCACCGGGCGCAAACATCAGGCCGATCCGTTCGCTCCGAATCAGATCGGGCACGCCTCCTACGCGAGACGCAACCACGTAACATCCGGTTGCAACGGCCTCCAGCAACGCAACCGGCAACCCCTCGTGGTGTGACGACAGCACCGACAAATCGAGTGCGCCGTAGATTCGCGCCGTATCATTCCGGAAGCCGGTAAACCGTACCCGGTCTTCGAGCTTTCGTGCACGCGCGATGGATTCAAGTTCGGTCCGCAGTTCCCCGTCGCCAACGACGACAAAACGAACGTCCGGCAATGTCTCGGCCACCTGTTCGGCGGCAGCGAGAAAAATGTCCACGCCCTTGATTGGCACCAGCCGCGACACGATGCCGACAAGCCGCACTGAAGGGCCGAACCCCAGTTCGTCGCGAAGACCCGAGTCGCCCCGCCTCCGGCTCAGATACGGATCCAGATCCACGCCCAGCCGAACCGTTCGAATGCGGGAGGGCGCCGCGATACGATCCGCCAGCAACTCATCGCGCTGCCGTTCCGAAACGGCAACAAGGACATCGGTCCGGCGGGCAAGGAGCCGCTCAACAAGCACGATCAGGTAGGACTTCCAGGCAGAAAAATAACCCTTGAAGACCAGCCCGTGAAACGTATGCAGCGTTACCGGCACGCCGGCCAGCCAAGCCGCGACACGACCAAGCACACCGGCTTTCGACTTGTGGGTGTGGACAATTCCCGGACGAACACGTCTCAATAGCCGGTATAACGCAACGAACACCTTGAGATCACGAAACGGAATGATCGCCCGGCTGAGTCCATGCACTTCCACGGGCCGGATTCCCGACCGGCGGATAACGTCGTCCATTTCGGCTTCGCCAGCCGCCACCTGGCCCTTGACCACCAGCGAGCGACATCCCCGCGATTCAAGCGCTTTAGTCAGAAAGAGCAGATAGGGCGTTGGCCCGCCAACGTTCAAACGATCGATGATCTGGATCAGATGAATCGGCGTTTGCGCGTCTGAAGGTTCCGCAGGCAAACCGACTCCGCAGGTGGAATCTCCACGATGGGGTCGAAAAAAAGGACTTCGACATCGGGGTCAGCGTCTCAAATATAAACACACGGGGATAAACCGGCAATGCAAAAGTTATTCATTAAATATAAGTGAATCGTATAGAAGTGGGTGCGTCGTCTGTGGAATCTTTCGGTCGAACCACGATCGGCAAGGCACGCTCAGGCCTCTGGCCCGGCTACCGAACGCAGGATCCGCAACATCCTCCGGCTGCTGAGTTGCAGCGAATAACGGGCTTCCATTCTTGCGCGTCCGGCCCGGCCCATCCGAACCCGAAGCGCCCGGTCGCGGATCAGCCGGTCGAGACAGGAAACCCACTCGTCGTGAGAACTTGCGCAGAAACCGTTAACGCCGTCTTCCACGATTTCGGTGTTTATGCCCACAGGGCTGCTCACCGCCGGAATTCCAATTGAGAGGTATTGCAGAAGTTTGTACCCACCCTTTCCCCGCGTCCACGGATCGTCGGGCAATGGCATCAGGCCGATATCGAACCCTCGCAGGTCCTGAACCTCCGTCTCCAGAGACCACGGGCGCCATTCCGTCGGCACGGCATCCGTTTCAAAACCGCCCTCGCCGATCAGACAAAGCCGGATATGGCGATGCCGTCCGCCCAACTCTGCAAGCGGCTCGCGGATCAATTCGAGATACGGTGAGGACGTGTAGCTGCCGATCCAGCCGAGAACCACGCAATCGGCTTCCTTGACCGCGCTCCCGGGGGAATACCTCTCCGTGTCGATCGGTCCCGTAATAATCGACACCTCCGGGCAGAACCGTTCGGCATACGAAGCTGTGTAGGTGTTTTCGACGATGACCCTGGATGACGCCCGGAGCATCTCTGCCAGCCCACGGGAATGGTGCCAGGTTCTGAGCCGTGCCATCCAGTCTTCTTCGGGCGCCTCGGTGGTAAAGATCGCGTCGTCGAAATCGAAGATGACCTTCCGCGAAAACAGCCGGAGGAGCCTGGCGACGGGCGCGCTGAAAAAAGCCCTCTGCACAAACACCACGTGGTACCGTCGCGCAAGCCTGAGGGTTCGCACCCCCACTCTGAACGAGCGCCACCACACCCAGGCATAGTGGATCAGACGCCCGAACCCTCTCCTTGCGTACGTCCACGCGGATATCCGATCCGGCAATACAACCGCCACGTCGGCCTGCACACCATTGGCTTTCAGAAAGGGGAGATAGTCGAACACGCGTGTGCGGCTGGCGGCAAACCGGGGCCCGGTGAGCGTAACGAAAATAACCTTCAAGGCGGGAAGGCTCCATCAATATAAACACGGAATTCCGGCGAATCAATGGAAAACGGCGCATTTTCGGGGAACCGGCAGTCAGGCCGAACGCCACGATACCGGAGATTCGCGATCGAGAAGATCGAACAGCATTCGGTTTTCTTCCCGGTAGCGTCCGTACAATTCTCGAACGACGGGTTCGCTGGGAAGAAAATCGCTCTCGGGCAGGAAGCGCGCCAGAACGCTCGTCAAGGGAGACAGGACCGGGAAGTAATACCGTGCGATCAAGTGTAATCTGCAGGCGTCGAATCGATTGACCCGCTGCTCCACCCCCGAAAAACGAAAGGAATCGTCGATCTCAAGAAATCTGCAGACCTTTTTCAGGCCGTCGTGCGGGCGCAGCACGATGTCCTCTTCAAAAAACAGCACCAGAATCTGATCGCGTCTGAATAGATCCAGGTAGGCTGTGAGCAACGTAAAGAACCGGCCCACCTCGAAGACCCCGAACCCTTCAAGCAGGTCGGTCTTTTTACCCGCCAGCAAATCGTCCATCCGATGCAGCGGAGATATTCGACGGGTCCGTATCAGGTGCTTTACCGCGGAAACAGCCCGGTCGACGGGATTTTTCAGCGTAACAATCAGTTTCGCATGGGGCAGATGTGTCCGGATATGCCGGTGCACATCGGGCATGTGTCCTTCGCCGCCCAGTCCGTCCGCCCAGAAATAGTCCGGCGTTTTCTCACCCACACACTTTCTGCTTTCGGCCAACTCGAAATGACTGGCATACCATTCGATACCCTTGTTGTAATTTCCGGCCTTATCGAAGAAATGGACCTCCCTGTCGGGCATGTACACGTCCGGATGCTGGCGAAGCATGGCAGCCAGCCACGTCGTTCCGCACTTCTGTGCACCGATAATCAGAAAATCGGGTAATCGAGCCACTTGAGCATCCTTACAGCCCGTTGATAAAGTCCATCCGGGCTACGTCCGGCCCTTGCGGCCGAGTTACTGCGTTGCGACTTTTCCAACGGACTGCTAACGCCGGATCAGTCCGACCAGGCGCGTCGCCTCCACGGCGGTCTCTTTTGAAAGAAAACGTAGTGCAAGCGGATAAACCAACACACCCGCGACCACGCAGGATCCGGCCAACGCATAGTCGGAAAGCGCGCCTGTCACCAGCCACTTGTAGACGGCCACCAGCCCGATCATCAATCCGCTGCCCAGCGCAGCGGGACCCAACGCCTCGAGGTATTCGCCGAACGTAATTCGGGCGAGCCGGTTCACGATGGCCTGCGAGACAACCGTCAGGACCAGCACTCCGAGGCTGACCGCCAGCGCGGCGCCCGTTATCCCCCAGCCGATCCCCGTTCGCAGGGCCGCCAGCATGAAGATGGCGCCGCAGATATTCCAGATCAGCGCCAGACCGGTGCGCCCCAAGGCGGAGTAGACCAGGCCGGCGGGCGACGCGACAGACCGGAGCGCCCCGGCCGTGCAGAGCACCTGAAGTACGGCCGCCGCGGGCGCCATCTCCGCCTTGAAAAGCAGCGCCACGCCAGGATCCGCCAACAGGAAAAACCCCGCCATAATCGGGAATACGAGTACCGCGACGTACTTCACGGTGGACAGATATGCCCGGCCAAGCCGGACCACGTCGTCCTGGAGAGCGGAGAAAGCCGGAAAGGTGACCTTTGCAATGGCCTGCACCACGCGGGTCTGCGGAAATGCGATGAGGCGATACGCCAGTCCGTAGTAACCCAGCGCCTCGATCCCAAGGAACCTGCCTATCAGAAGATAGTCCAGGTTCTGCTGGACATAGCCGGCCAGCCTCGACCCCGTCCACTTTCCGCCGAACCCGATCAGTACCCTTGCATCCACAACGCTGAAGGACGCTCTCGCATTGACGGGGCAGAACAACCATGGGCCCATGCCCAGAACCGCCTGGCGGATCACGTAGGCCCAGACAAGGCTCCACACCTCGTATCCCTGCACAGCCAGCAGCGCCAAGGTGATTCCGCTTGAGAACGCCGCACAGACATCCAGAATCGCCAGATGTCCGAAGCGGAACGTGCGCTCCATCTGCGCCCGGGGGACGATTCCCATCCCCACGAAAAGCAGCCCCGAGGCCATCGCCGGGAGAACCGCGGCCACCTGAGCGTCATCAAAAAAAAACTCGCCCAGGAAGCGGGCGGTCAGATAGAAAAGGGCGGCCAGCGAACAGGAGACGATCAGGCCCATCCAGAACGCCGCGGCCAGGTGCGCCTCGGCCGCATCCCGCTTCTGAATCAGGGCCCGCCCCAGACCCATTTCCGCGACCAGTATGCCCACGCCGACAATTGTGGCCGCGGCCACCTCGGTACCGAACGCCCGGGACGGTTCGGTCAGATGCCGTACCGCCAGTCCCAGCGCGCCCACCTGGATCAGATAGCCGGCGCCCTGCGCCAGGCCGGTCCACGAGAAACCCCGGACGGTTGCGCGACGCAGGTCGGTCATCCGGCCCCTTTCTATACGATCTCCACGCGGGCCAACCGCACGCCGGTCCATACCGCCATCACGACAACACAAAGAAGAATGGTTAAGCTTATCGCGGACGGCACCACGGCCGCCACGATTCCGCAAAGGGCAAGAAGTCCGCCTGCAAGATGAATACGCCGAACCGCGCCGCGGACGGAATGCCCCATTCTCACAAGCCGCTGCGCCACGTGATCGCGGCTGGCTCTCATCACGGGCAAGCCCTTTCTCTTTCTCACGACACACAGAAACACGGCTTCGAAACAGGGAACGCCCAGCACCAGTACCGCGCAGAGTTCGCCCTGAACGCCTGGCATCGCCCTCGAAATCTCCACCGACATCGCGCCAAGCACAAACCCGGCGAACAGACTGCCGGCGTCGCCCATGTAGACCCTGGCCGGATGGGCGTTGTAAACCAGGAACCCCAGAAACCCTCCCGCCAGGCTGGCGCCGAGAATCACAACCGGCGCGGCGCCGCCGACCAGACCCAACCCCGCCAGTCCAATCGAAGCGATAGCGCCTGCGCCCGCGGACAAACCATCCATCATGTCCAGCACGTTAAACGCGTTGCACATCCAGACCAGCCACACTCCGGTTAGAACGGCGTCGGCCACGATACTTCCGGTTGTATCGAATCGAAGCCCGCCACCAACCGCAACAATGACCGTAAAGATTTGAAACGCAAGCTTTTGAAAGGGTGATAGCGGCCACTTATCGTCGACGAATCCGATGGCGCCCATGCCAAGCGCGCCGATCCACAGGCCAACGGGAAACGACAGCGGCGCAAAGGGAAGCAACAGCAGGGTCGCGACCGCAATGGCCACGCCGCCGATCGGTGGCACCGGTTCCGCGCCGTTGGACCCGACTGACTTCAACCACGATGCGCGCAACGCGGCGGCTCGCAGAAGCGGAGTCAGCAAGAGGGCGGTTCCGAAACCGAAAGCAAGAAATAGAGCGGAGGACAACACGGTGAACTTTCTGCACGCGAGCGTGAATCAGGGCTCGCCGCGAGAATTCCGGCTGTACGGTTGAAAGCTGCGGACAGCGTCGATTACCTGGGCGACGTCTGCGTCAGTCATCGCCGGATACAGTGGCAGCGTTACCAGTTCATTCCACACCGACTCGGTCACCGGCAGCTTGCATCGATAGGGCTCGTGGATCGGATAAAGATGATTCGGATAGTAATGCACGCTGGAATCGACATCCCGTCCGTGCAGATGGGCGACCAGATCGTCCCTTTCCGAAACGCGCGGAACATAGGCATGGAAGGCGCTTCGCGCGTACGGCGCAATCCCGGGCGTCCGAAGCCACGTCAGATCGGAAAACGCCTTATCGTACTGCAGGACGATTTCCCGTCGCTGGGCGTTGGCAGACTCCAGCCTCCCCAGCTGCACCAGCCCGATGGCCGCATTCAAATCGTTCATATAGAACTTGTGACCCACCTCGGTCACTTCGTACAACCAGCGCTTCTGTTGCGGACCTGCGGTAAACCGGTCCCAGGTGCCCTGGGGGATGCCCATCCAGCTCAGCCGCTTGAGGCGCTCGGCCAGTTGGGCATCATTGGTGGTGAGCATTCCGCCGTCGCAGGTCGTGAGGTTCTTCTGTGCCTGGAAACTGAAACACCCGATTGTTCCCAGTCCGCCGGCCATCCGGCCCTTGTACCGGGCGCCGCAGGCATGGGCCGCATCTTCCACAACCGGGATGTTCCGGGACGAGGCGATCTCCAGTATCGGGTCCATGTCGCACGGGTGGCCGCTGTGATGCATAACCATGATTGCGGCAGTTCTGTCCGAAACCCGGCGGGCCACGCATTCGGGGTCCAGATTCAGCGTGACCGGATCGATGTCGCAAAAAGCCGGAATGGCGCCGTTCTGGAGAATGGCATGGTTGGTGGCGACAAAGGTCATGGATGAGGTAATGACCTCGCGGCCCTCCACGTCCAGCACCTTAAGTGCCAGCAACAACGCCGACGAACACGAATTCACGCTGACCGCAAACGACGTCCCGATATACTCGGCGAACCGCTCTTCAAAGGCTGCGGCCTTCGTGCCTGCCCCCACCCATCCGGACAACATCACCTCCCGGACGGCCGCAACCTCCTCTTCGTCGAAACAGGCCCGCCAGATGGGTATCATGAAATCTCCTTGGGGCCCGTACGCCTTTGCCGGAAACCAGAGCGGGTCCGACGTTCAATGCCTCGCGTCAGTACCTGTCGATACGCCTTCAGCCTTGCCCTGGCCTCCTGACGGAATCCGGGCAATAAAAAGAGACCTCCCCAGAGCAGCGTTCTCAAAACCATCTCCGGAAACGTCAGTGCAGCCAGGAGGCGGCCCGCATGATCTCCCAGGTGTTTGTTCATCACATAGAGATGACTCGCCATGCCCTCAACCAGCATCCGCTCCTGCGCCTTCTTCGAACTCCTGCCTCCCGCATGGAATGCGCAAGCCTCCGGCAGATAGGCCACGGACCAACCGGCCCTACCAAGCCTGAGGCAGAGGTCGACGTCTTCATAATACATGAATATCGCGTCGTCCATGCCGCCGACCGCGCCGAAGGCGCTGCGGCGCACAAGGAAACAGGCGCCCGTTACCCAGCCGACCGAAGCGGGCCCACGGGAGACCCGGCAGCCGAATTTAAGCATTGGAAAAACAAGATGCAACAGGAATTTACGGCAGATTTCGCCAGCCAGTCGAGGCGCCCCGCCGCAAGACAGGTGCGCTCGACCCCTCCGGCCCACAAGGCGCGGCCCAACCACGCCGACACGGTCGTTGGCTTCGAGATAGTCCAACAGACGTTCAACCGCATCCGGCGACACGGTCACATCCGGGTTCAGGACGAGTACGTAAGGAGCGGTGGAACCTTCCACCCCCCGGTTGACGCCCCTGCCAAACCCGAAGTTCCCTCCCATCTCTACCAGCTTCACGCCGTCGCCGAAGGTTCTCAGCGCGTCGGGACTGCCGTCCGACGAAGCGTTGTCCACAACCACCACGTCCAGTCGAAGCCGGTCTTTAGCTTCGATAAGCGACGCGACGCACCGGAGCAGGTCGTCACCCGCGTTCCAGTTCACCACCACCGCCGTCACCGCCGGTTTCATCCGCCTCTCCATCCAAACGGGCCAGAATGCCAAGAAAACACGCATGCCAGAAGATCAGCCGGTTGCCCATCATCGTATTGTCGGTCAAAATATACACCAGGAGTGCCGCGTACACTGCAAGAAACGCGGCGCAGAAGCCCTTCTTGTGCGGATCGTCGGTGCGGCGGAACATCCCGTAAGCGATCCGCAGCCCCCGGACGAATATCCACAGGAAGGCGATCACGCCCAGAATTCCCATACGCATCATGATCGTCAGATAGGTATTGTCGACGCCTCCCGACGTAAAGACGTAGGGCTGCGAATACTCGTCGACCCTGAGATAGGAAATCGTCGCGCCGTGTCCGCCTCCCAGCACCGGCCGCTCCCGGATCTTCTCGAGGGCCAGCGCATAGGCCAGAAGACGCCCCTGGATCTCCAGGTCTCCCTCGGTTACCGTGCGGCGCAGACGATGGGCCGCCATATCCTCGACTCCCGCGCCCGTAAACTGCTGGAAGTAGTATCCAAGGCCCAGGAGCAGAGCAGGAATCAGCATCAATTTCAGAAGCCGGCGCCCGCGGTGCCTCCCCCGGTCGAGCAGAACCAGCCCGCCCACACAGAACAATCCGAACAACAGGCTGGCCCACATGGCGCGACCCATCGTGACCACCAGCGCAAGTCCGATGGGAACCAGGAGAAGGCCACCCACCGTTCGGCGAACCGGCGACGTGTCGTAGAGGAACGCCGCCGCGAGAACCAGTACACCCATCGGCAGCAGCAGCCCCTCCCGCCGCGCCACGCGGAAGAACGCACCGGCATAAGAGAGATCGACGGCGCGGACGAATTCAACCAGGTACTCCACGCCCACGACGGCCGCGGAGACGACCAGCACAGCCAGAAACATCCCGCGTCTGCGCATATCGAAAAAACCGGTCACGACGAAGAACAGCACGTAGTAAAGCGGATATCGCACATCCCTCAGCATCTGCCGGACGTCCTGACCGTAAAACAGACCCAGCGCCATCGATGCCACGACCAGCCCCAGAAAAACCAGCAACGGACGGTCCAGTCGGGTGCGTACCCGGTTCAGCCGTCGTTCCTGCAGCCAGGCGACGAATGCCACACCCCACACCACCAGAAACAGCGCCTCGCAGAAATGCAGATTCCCGGGCAACATGAGATGATCTTCGTAGAATTCGGAGGAGATTACGGAGGCGATGAAGCAGAGATACAGGAGCGCGGATGTGACCGACGCCATCAGCGCGATCCCGGAAACCACGACCAGGCTTACGGTGATCACCGGAATCACCTCGCCGAAACGCCAGAAGGGCAACGCGATCAGCGCGAGTTGCACGATACAGACGACCGGAATTACCCACCCTTCGCGGATTCTCGCCGTCGACAGGCCCGTAGCCGTTTCCATCGGTCCGCTTTCCCGCTCAGAAAAAATTGTAGTCCAGCGTCACGCGCCAGTCATGGGTGCTTCCATCCCCGCGCTTTCCGTCGCGCAGTACGACATTGCCCGCCCGCGTCAGCCGGTAGGTTGCGGAAAGCACCAGGTCCCGCACAGGCTCGAACACGAGGTCCGCCCCGACGCGGGTACGTTTCTCCACCGTGCCGCTCATAAACTTCCGGACCGCCGGGTCCGTCGGACGCCGGCCCCGCAGCGCGTCTCCTCCCACATTTGTCAAGGTACCGTCCGGATGCTCGACATTCTCGCCCTCCCGAGCACGGTCCAGGCTTACCGACACCGTAACGGCCGGCGACAGCCGGCGCGTTATCCGCGCCCAGAGTCTGTCGGAATTCGGCCCCGTTGGATATCCGAGCAGGGCGTCGAAATGGGCGTAGGAATTGATGTCGAACCTGTGAGAATACACGTACGGCTCGACGTGCACGAATTCGGCCCGGAAATCCGTATCCCGCAATTCGAACGGATCGACCCAGAAAACGCCGACCTGAGTGGCGAGCTTGTTGGAAAAGTCTCCCGGACTGAACTTCCTCAGGTCATCCATCAATAGCGCGACATAGGTCTGGATGCCGTTCGTCGGCCTGAAAGAAATATCGAGCGCCACCACAAGATTGTCCTTGTCCCCCACGGACATCTGCGCGGCCGTCAGCAGCGACACGGGCGGAAGGTACAGAAACTCCAGATTTCGGTCTCCAAAGATCACGGCCTCCTGAAGACCCAGACTAGCTCGCGGGGACAGATCGAACTCCACCCGATGGGCGGCAATCGCCTTGGCCCGCTGAAACGTACGCAGGTGGCCGTTATCGATCCGGGTCATTGACGTGTCCACCATGCCCCGCTCCGCCTCCAGGAATCCCAGAATGTGTTTGAAGCGCAGCCGACGGTAGTTCGCATTGAATCGCAAGATCCCGAAAGACGGCGCGAAAGCGGTCAGAAACAGATTGCCGGTCCGGCCCGGCCCCCAATCCATGCTGCCTTTTCCCGCGCTGACGTCGAACCAGCGCGTCGCCCAGACCAGCTGAAACGTGGCCTCTCGAAAATCCACGGCATTTCCCTTGATCTGCACCAGCTCGATCGGACGGGCCAGGATATCCGACCGGGTCCGGCGCCGGAGTGTGCTCCATTCGCGGGCCTCGAAATGGCGAACCCGGAAACCGATCCGATCACCCACGGTTCCGCGCGCCAGTGCGCCCACGTGCGTCAGCGAGACCGTCTCGTCTTCCCTCTCGCCGCCTCTTAACAGGATCAGCCGCTGCCGGAAGACCGCGTCCAGCACGACAGATGCCGCCGTATCCTGCCACGAATAGAGAGCATCCGCCAGCCGGTCGAAGGCGCCGGGCCGCGCCGGCGCCGGCGCGCGGCCCAATCGCACAACCTCCGGACGGAACTCCGCCATGTGTCTGCGGAAGATGCCCTGTTCGGTTTGCGACATGGCGGCCTGCGATTCCGTGTTGCGCGACACCTGAATCAAGAGCCGGGCGACCTGAAGGCGGGTGTACGGTCTGTCCTGCGACGCCGCGGAGTCCAGCCACCCATTGGCGTCGTACCGGTCGAGCGACCGATAAACACCGTGAACAAGCGGCACGTCCGGGGTATTGTCGCCCGCGGGTACGTTCCGTGCCAACGATAGAAGTGCGAGCAGGAGAAATACGGATCTCACGACGTCGCGTCCGGTGAAAACTGAACCTTGATTTGTCATTTTGAGGTGAATTCCGTCGGAAGTTCACCTTCAGATCTGATCCGGTGACAGCCGGCAGGCGCCGCGGCCTCCTCGCCGGACCCGACGAAGAGACGCCATCGTCCTGTTCCTTCAAGACTGCGAAAGACCGCCCAATTATACCATAACCCCTGGAATTGTCAAGCGCACGGCCTCCCTTGTTCAGGCGGTTGCGCGTGTCCCCGAAATCCCTTGACTTTGCGAATTCAACCTGCTATTTTTCGCGTCTTGAATCCGGAGTCGTCCCCGTTTTCTGTCCCGTAAACGCCCGATGGCACAGACATTCAAACCTGCTTCCGAATGCGCGGACTGCAAGCTGTGCGAACGAGGGCAGCCGGCCGCGAACGGCAACGGATCGCCGGATATCGCCCGCGTTGTCCGAGAAGTCCTCGGGAGGATTCAGAGCGGAAAAGACGGCCTCCTCGAAATCCCGGTCGGGGTCTCCGCAAGGCACTGCCACCTGAACCGGGAGGCCATGGACGTCCTGTTCGGGCACGGATCGGAACTCACGCCGTACCGGGAACTGTATCAGCCCGGTGCGTACGCGGCGGAAGAATGCGTCTCCGTGATCGGGCCCCGCCTTCGCGCCATCGAGCGCGTCCGGATTCTGGGACCCGCGCGGGACTACAATCAGGTCGAATTGGCCCGAACGGACGCCATCTTTCTCGGTCTCGATCCCCCTGTGCGGGACT
The DNA here is from genome assembly GCA_965203805.1 of Candidatus Latescibacterota bacterium. Taxonomy (GTDB): domain Bacteria; phylum Latescibacterota; class UBA2968; order UBA2968; genus JAAXHE01. The sequence continues at coordinate 2,460,754 of OZ241917.1, forward strand.
CCGGCGACCTGCGAGGCGCCCAGCGGGTCACTTTTGTGGGCCCTGAAGGCTCCCTCACCGTACCCGCCGCGATCCGCGCCGCACGGCACCTCCACCTTCGCCCCGCCGACGTTGAAGAGATGGGACTTGCGGGGCGCGGCGACGTTCGTGCTCACGTCAGCGGCGAAAAGGGCCTTATATTCGAGAATATCAGGCTGAAAATCGACCCCGGCTATTTGCCCGAACTCCACCTGGACACCGACGACGCCAACGCGGCCGACCTTGTCTGCGGCGGCAGGGCGTTTATCGAATCCTGATACGCTCAGGAACATCAGCCCATCGAATGTCCGGTGCGATGCCGGCCAGCCGTTTCGCCGATCCGGGCGAGCCAACCGTTCAGGTGAATCGACATCTACCGGGTCGGATTGAATGACCCGCCGCTGCGCAGCGGCGTCACTTTGGATTCTCAAGGCCATTAAAGCCGCACCGATTCGCTTTTTGCGTTCGACCAACGCCCGGCTCTTCATCCTGGTCGCGCTCCTGACGCCCCCCGCGGTTGCCTGTTTCCACCGGGTGCAGATGGACGATCCGTATATTACGTACCGATATGCGCGAAATTTGGCGGAAGGCCGCGGGTTCATCTATAACGAAGGCGAACGGGTGCTGGGAACCACGGCTCCTCTTTACGCCGTGATCCTGTCCCTGCCCGGCCGGATTGCCGGGGACTATCCGCTGTTCAGCACCCTTCTCAGCGGCGCCGCGCTGGGAGCGCTTGGGCTGCTGATCGGTCGCATTCTCGCCTGCTTCAATGAAGACACGGCGGGTTTCGTTGCCGCGTTTCTCGTGGTCCTGAATCCGTACCTCGGCGACGTACTCGGCTTTGAACTGATTCTGTTCCAGGCGCTGATATTCGGCGCCTACGCCGCTTACTTTTCCAACCGCCCGTGTCTGGCGGCATTTCTGCTTGCCCTGGGCACGCTTACCCGCGGGGACGGGCTTGTGCCCGCGGGACTGATCCTGGGCCACCACCTGTGGACACGACGGCGGCAGGCCTTGCGGCCGATTCTCGTCTTCGCGATCGTTGTCGGCGGGTGGTCGATCTACGCGACCTCGACTTTCGGATCGCCGTTTCCGAATACGCTCGAGGCAAAGCGCGCCATGGGCGCAAGCGGGCTCTGGCGGTCGCTGTGGCATGGCGTCCTTTATACGGGCCGGCGATACCTTGAGTTGTCGCCGTTGTTTCTCTGGTTCGTCCTGCCGGCGCTCGTTGGCGCCAGACGGATTTTGAGTCTGGACAGGCGAATTCTGCTCATTGCGGGCTGGCCGGTATCCATCTTTCTCGGGTACTGGGCGATGGGCGTGCCAGCGGCCTACAATTATTATGCAGGGCTGGTGCCGCTCCTGATGATCCTGACCGCCCTCGGAACGGTCTCACTGACCGGTTGGGTCGCGGAACGCCGTCCGGTCTGGCGCGCTTATGGAGTACGGATAACCGCGCTGCTGTGCATTCCACTGGTGATTGCCGTGCTCACCCCCACCGTCAGGCAGTTGGGGCGGGAGCCTCAGCCGAGGTACACGGTCTACAAATCGGCGGGGGAGTGGCTTGCCGAAAATACACCGGCAAAGGCGTCTGTCGGAATGGTGGAAATCGGTATCGTGGGATTTTACAGCGATCGGTACATCGTGGACCTGTGTGGTCTGGTCACCCCCACGGTTGGTCCCCACCTGGCAACCGGAGACGTCTCGTGGCCCGTCCGGACGTACCGGCCGGATTATATGATTCTGCACGATCCGTTATGGGCTTCGCTGGAGAACCCGATTGCGTCCGCACAGTGGTTCAGAGACGCCTACGAACGCGTCAGGACCTTCGACGGCCCCCGGCCCTACCGGCTTGCCGTTTACAAAAAAAACGACGTCGATTCTCGTTGAAAAAACAGGCGGGCGCCCTGCCCGCCGCGCTCGGTGTTCTGGTGGGTCGGATAATCTAAAAGAGGAGGAATCGCGAAATGGGTGAAGCCCTTGGCATGATCGAAACCAGAGGTCTGGTGGCGATGATCGAGGCAACCGACGCCATGGTGAAAGCGGCCAATGTGAAGCTGGTCAACTGGGAGAAGATCGGGGCGGGATACGTAACCGCCGTCGTCCGCGGCGACGTGGCCGCGGTCAAAGCCGCCACGGAGGCGGGCGCCGCGGCCGCCGGCAAGATCGGCGAACTGATATCCGTGCATGTCATCCCGCGCCCACACGGCAGTCTGGAAGACGTGCTGCCCATCGGCAAATCGTCCTGAACCCCTGAGCGTTACCAATGATTCTGGGTAAAGTGGTGGGGACGGTCGTCGCCACCCAGAAAGACAGGGGCCTTGAAGGCTTCAAGCTCCAGGTCGTTCAGACCCTGGACATTCAGACCCTGGAGCCGGGAAGTCGTTTCCTGGTCGCCGTCGACGCCGTCGGCGCCGGAACCCAGGAAGTGGTCCTGTGCACAAGCGGCAGTTCCGCTCGCATGACGGGCTCGACCGAAGACCGTCCGGTGGACGCGGTCGTCGTCGCGATCGTCGATTCCGTCGAAATGGAAGGCGAAACGACCTACCGCAAGGACACCGGTTCCTTCTGAGTTTCGAATCGATGAATATCAGCGAAGCACAAATAAGGTCGGTTGTTGAGGAAGTCGTCCGTACCCTGGCGCCGGAGAAGCGGGCGCCCGCGGTCGTCTCGTCTCCGGCCCGGCCGGCCGCAAACGGGGACGACGGCATCTTCGAACAACTCGACCACGCGGTCGACGCGGCTGCCGTCGCGCAGCGGGGCCTGGAAGCCCTGTCGCTCGAAACCAGGCGAGGAATCATCGAGGCCATTCGGAAGGCGGCGCTGGAACACGCCAAGGGCCTCGCGCAGATGACCATCGACGAAACCGGCATGGGCAGAATTGCCCATAAAATCCGGAAATTCGACGTGGTCGCCCGGCTCACGCCGGGCGTCGAAGACCTGGAACCGGTTGCCTGGACCGGAGACCGCGGACTGACCGTTGTCGAGCTGGCGCCCTTCGGCGTGGTTGCCGCCGTCACACCCTCCACCCACCCGGTCCCAACGACCGTAAACAATGCCATCAGCCTCATCTCCGCCGGGAACGGCGCCGTATTTGCGCCGCACCCCGCCGCCAAAAACGTCTCCCTCCTGGGCATCCAGATCCTCAATCGGGCCATCGTCCACGCGGGCGGGCCCGCGAATCTCCTGACCGCGGTCCGCGAGCCCGGTATCCAGACCGCACAGGACCTGTTCGTGCATCCGAATATCGACCTGATCCTGGTCACGGGCGGGGGCGGCGTCGTCAGAGCCGCCATGCAGGCGCCGAAACGCGCCATTGCCGCGGGTCCCGGGAATCCTCCGGTGGTCGTCGACGAAACCGCCGACCTCGACACGGCGGCGGAGGGCATCGTGGAAGGCGGCGCCTTCGACAACAACATCCTCTGCATCGGCGAGAAGGAAATCTTCGTCGTCGAATCGGTTGCCGACGAACTCAAGCGTTCATTGCTATCCAGGGGTTGCGTGGAACTGGACCGCGGCCAGATCGACAGCCTGACGGGGCGTGCATTCACCGAAGGCGAGGGAGGCGAACGGAACGTCAACCGCGAATTCGTCGGCCGCAACCCGAATGTTCTCGCCGAGAGCATCGGCATGAACGTGCCGCCTGAGACCGAGTTGCTCATCGGTGAGGTGGAAGCCTCGCACCCCTTCACGCAGAACGAGCAGATGATGCCGTTCATTCCATTTGTCCGGGTACCCGACGTGAACACCGGGATCGAACGGGCCGTGGAGGCCGAACATGGCTATCGCCACACGGCTGTAATGCACTCCAGGAACGTGGAAAATATGACGAACATGGCGCGGGCGTGCCGCTGCAGCCTCTTTATCAAGAACGGTCCGTCCACCGCGGGGGTGGGCGCGGGAGGCGAAGGATACACCTCATTCTCCATCGCAACGCCCACCGGGGAGGGCTGCACGTCGGCCAGGACCTTTACCCGTCAGCGCCGCTGTACGCTGGTCGACTATTTCAGGATCGTCTGAAGTCCGGCGACAACCAGGACCTCACACAGGGTCCGCTTTCAATCCCTCGGCTCGCATGCAACTCGGTCGCGTCATCGGAAAAATCGTAGCCACCAGGAAAGACCCGGCACTGACCGGCATCCGGCTGCTCGTTATCCGTCCTCTGGACCATCGCCGGAAGGATCTCGGCGATACGCTGGTGGCCGTCGACGTCGTCAGCGCGGGTCAGGGCGAAACCGTCTACTGGGTCTGCGCGAGGGAGGCGCCCAATGCCCTCCCTGAAAAATACGGACCGGTAGACGCCGCCATCGTCGGCATTGCCGACCGGATCGATATCCGGAACGGATAAAGCCGAAGAAGCTGTTTTGCGGTTGTCCTCCAGTCCCCGGTTTCCATGATTCTCGCACGTGTGCTCGGCAGCGTTGTGTCCACGCTGAAACATCCCGCCTACGAAGCCGCCAAGCTCATGGTGATCCAGCCCGTTCAGCCGGACGGCAGCGACCATGGCGACACCCTGCTTGCGGTCGACACCGCGGGGGCGGGCGCGGGCGAGACCGTTCTCGTTCTCCGCCAGGGTGTTGCGGCCGCGCAGGTCCTGGGGGTGGATCGGCCGCCGATCCGCTCCGTTATCGTAGGCATCGTGGACCAGATCTCGTGTGAGCCGCAGGCGTAGACCGGAACATCGGCCAACGGCGCCCGAGGGTCACCGCAAGGTCACCAGGTTATGACACTCCATCAGGCAAAGCTGGATATCGTGGAAGCCGGACGAAGGCTTTACGACAAAGGATACATCGTCGCCAGCGACGGCAACATCTCCGCACGCTTCGATGAAGGCCGCCTGATCGTGACGCCCGGCGGGTTATGCAAGGGGAACCTGGCCGTGGAGGATCTGTGCGTCTGTGACATGGAAGGCCGGAAGATCAGCGGGCGCCTCAATCCGTCCTCCGAAATAGGCATGCATCTGTTTCTCTACAGGGAACGGCCCGACATCAAGGCGGTTGTCCACGCCCATCCGCCCACGGCCACCGGATTCTCCGTTGCGGGAATGCCGCTCACCGATTGCGTACTTCCCGAAGTCGTGATCACACTCGGGTCGATTCCCACCGCTGAGTACGGCACGCCGGGCGGCCCCGAAATATCCGAGCCGATACGAAAATACGTCAAGGACTACGACGCCTACCTGCTCGAGAATCACGGCGCCACCACCGTGGGTTCCGGCGTGATGAACGCTTATTTCAAAATGGAAACCCTGGAACACTTCGCCCGCATCCTGTTCGTCGCGCGTCAGTTGGGCGGCGCCAACGTCCTGAGCCAGGACCAGGTTGACAAGCTCCTTCAGATCCGCAAACGCCTGGGTATCCGGGGCCCGGATCCCGCGTGCATCGTGGGAACGGATCAATCCGGCGCCTCCGGCGCCCCTGACTCGCAGATTCCCACCCTTCGCACGCGCAGCGCGTCGGCCCCGTCCGTCGGCCCCCAGCCTTCGGAGGACGATCTGGTCACCGAAATCACCCGCCAGGTGATGCAGGAACTCCGCAAATAGATCCGCGAGACGTGTTCTGTTCCGTAGCGCCCGATTCCCGCCGCCTATGAAAATCCTCGTTGCCAACGTCGGCAGTACGTCGTTCAAGTACAGATTGTTCGATATGAACGACGAGACGATCATCGCCGAGGGACGCCTCGAGCGTATCGGCGACGCGCGGTGTCCGGTTGAACACCGCGCCGGTGGGCGGAAAGCCCGATTCACCTGTGCGCTTCCGGATTACCCTGCAGCGATCCGGAACGTGATGGATGCCCTCAACCGGGCGGGCGCAATCCGGGGGGCCTCCGACCTGGATGCCGTTGGGTTCAAGACCGTACATATGCGCGGAGAACCCGGGGTTCATGTTCTGGACGACGGGATTCTCGAACGCATGGCCGAATACAACGAACTCGCCCCGGCCCACAATCCGCCGTACATCCTTGCGATCAGGATCTTCCAGGAATTATACCCCGGTCTTCCACTGGTCGGCCTGTTCGAACCGGCATTCCACACCACCATTCCGGACTATGCGTACACCTACAGCGTTCCCTTTGCCTGGTACGAAACCTACGGCGTGCGAAAATACGGCTTTCACGGCGCATCGCATCGTTATATCTCCGAAAGGACCCCCCGGCTCCTCGACCGGCGGGGCGAGAGCCTGAACCTGATTTCATGTCACCTTGGCGGCAGCGCATCGTTATGCGCCATAAAGGACGGACGGTCCGTCGATACCACCATGGGATTCTCCGCCCAGGACGGCATTATCCACGGCAACCGCAACGGCGCCATCGACCCGTTCATCATCCCCTTCATCATGGACCGCGAAGGCCTGTCTACGGACGAGGTCCGGCGAATCCTCACGACGGAGAGCGGTCTGCTCGGGATCTCCGGCGTCAGCGGCGATGTGCGCGACCTGGAAACGGCCGCCGCCGCCGGCAATCGACGGGCTGAACTGGCCATCGAAACTTTCTGTTACGGCGTCAAGACCGGCATCGGCGCGATGGCCGCGGCGCTTGGCGGAATCGATGCGCTTGCCTTCGCGGGGGGTATCGGTGAACGCGGGGTGCACGTTCGGCGGCGCATCTGCAGTGGCCTTGAATTCCTCGGCGTTCAACTGGACCCCGACAAGAACCGCTCAGGGCCACCCGAACGGCTGATTTCCGCTTCAGAAAGCCCGGTGAAAACACTGATTGTGACCACGAACGAAGAAATCATCGTCGCCCGGGAAACGGCCGCTTTACTAAAGGGTCATTCGTAACCCACGGATCCTGGAACCCATGATATCCTTTTTCTGCGGGCTGCTCTTCCTGCTTTCCGAACCCCTGCACGCCTTCGATCGGGAACTCTGGACCGCCTTTCCCAACATGAACTCGATTACGGCCGTGGCCGAAGGCAGCCAGTACATCTACATCGGCACCCGGAGCGGAATCCGTCGTTACGACATCTACGGGGACCGCTGGCACAGGCCGCTGACCGTTCTGGACGGTCTGCCCGACAACCGCATTCGCGCCCTCGCCTACGACGGCAATACCGGCGACCTCTGGCTGGACACGCCGTCAGGGGCGGTCCGCTGGCTGACCCGGCTCGAAAGCGTTTCCTATTTCGGCGACGACCCGCCCCCGCGCCGTCCGCCCGTGCCGATTCCGCCGGTCTATCTGCCTTTCGGCCACTTTCTTCAGGACGGCTGGATCCGGGGTCCGCGCAAGAGCTATCCCATAACCGCCACGCTGATGGACACGTGGCACACCCTGTGGATCGGCACCGGTGGGCTGGGCGTCGGCAAGGCGAACATGACAGACCGGCAGCTCGAATTCCACGCATTCGGCCCTCTCGACGAAAACATCAGCGCCATGGCCAGAGACGGAGACAGTATCTGGTTCGGGGGCAAAGGCGTTTATGGTATAAAGGAACAGGGAATCACACGGCACGACCTGTCGAACCGCACGTGGGAATACTTCGAACCGGAGGACGTCATGGGCCTCGACGAGGCCCGCGTCTCCACCATTCTGCCGGACAGCGATTCGGTCTGGTTCGGCGCCTGGAACGGCCTCATCCGGTACGTCCGCGACTCCGGACGGTGGACGACCTACCGCCTGCCCCGCCGGCGCGGGGTCACCGCACTGGCAAGGGCGGGAACCCGGCTCTGGATTGGCACGCAGGCCGGACTGGCCGTCTTCGATACGCTCGCCGACACCATCCGGTGGGTCGACGGCAGCGAGAGATTCTCCATACTGGCCATGGCGGCCGGCGCCGACTATACCTGGGCGGGCACCCAACTCGGCATGTTTCGCTGTCCCGTTGGTGACGTGACCTGGACGCCAGTCCAAAGTCCCGGCGGGCTCACGTCTCGACCCATCAACGGGTTGGCGACGTGGAGAGACAGGGTATGGGCGACCGTTGAGTCGCCGTCGACGCTCATTCATCTTGCGCCGCCCGACACGGCGTGGCAACGATTCGCGCTCGCCGAGATACACGGAAACCGGCACGTTGCGATCGCGGCCGATACGATCGGCGTCTGGCTGGGTACCGAAGTCGGCGCGTTCCGCTTCGACATTTCAACCGGGCTGTGGAGGCGTTACACGCAATCCAACGGCCTGATCGACGACCGCACGCAGGCCGTACTCCTGCAGGAAGACTACGTATGGTTCGGCACGGAGAAAGGTGCGAGCCGGTATAATTGGTCGCAGGACTTTTTTAGATAACTCGTTGTTTTTTATGTAAAAAATAGTGTGGATTTTTGAGAATAGCACAAAAAAAACGTGACACGAACGGAAATTTTCTTTATCTTTATTTATACATATAGTGTCGCTGTGGCGCCTTTACGTTCCAACACCGAATGGTCCTGATGAACTTCGCCCTAATTCATCTGCAGAGTTGACCGAAAGCGGCCACGCCGAACGCATCCGTGCGACCGGCGTGGCCGCTTTCCTGTTTCCCAATTTCCCGCTCAGGGGCAGTCGATGGCAAAAAACGCGTTAGGCCTGATCGAAACCCGTGGATTTACCGGCGTCGTTGAAGCGGCCGACGCGGCCGTTAAGGCAGCGGCCGTCGAACTCGCCGCTGTCGAAAAGATTGAGGGGGGCCTGGTTTCCATTCGAATTCTGGGCGACGTGGGTGCAGTACAGGCCGCTGTACAGGCTGCCGCGGAGGCCGCGGAACAGGTTGGCCAGCTGGTATCCCGTCACGTGATACCGAACCCTCACGACGATCTGGTAGACGTATTTGAGTTAAACGGCCCGCGGCCCCCGAACCGAACGCAGCCCGCCGCCTCCGCGAATCCGGACCTTGGCGGTCTCTCGGTTGTAGAGCTGCGCGGCCTGGCCAGACAGACGCCCGGTTTGCCCATCAGGGGGCGCGAGATTTCCCGCGCTACGCGCCAGCAACTGATCCAGGCGCTCCTCAGCGCGAACGACAACGTCGACGAATAATGTCCAGGGGGTTCCGGATGGAAACCGATACGCTTTGGGAACGCATCAAGAGAGGAATCATCGACAGCGCGGCAACCGCGGCCCACAAGGCCGAACACCTGGGGAAAATTGGTCGCGCCAGGCTCGATATCGCGGGAACCCGTCACGCAATACACGAAGCGTTCGCCGAATTTGGCGGTGTGGTTTATGCCCACCTGTCCGCGGGCAACGAAAGCGGCGGCGTCCGGAAGGAGGAAGTTCAGGATCTGGTGCGGAGAATCTGCGAACTGGAGAATCTGCTGCAGGAACGGGAAACCCGTCTGAAGAAACTGAAAGCCGGCAACAGTGAGGAAGAGGAGGAGGCCGCGGAGGCGAAAACTTGACCTCACCGGACTTAACTGCCCGTTGAAAAAGTCCATCCGGGCTGCGTCCGGCCCTTGTGACCGAACTACGGCGTTGCGCTCTCTCCCCGAATCCAGGGATTCGCGTCGGTCACGCGCCTTGTCTTCGGCCACAATGACTCGGCCTCGCCTGCAGAGCGACTTTTTCAACGGACTGTTATCAGCGTGACACCCAAACCGGACCGGGTTCGCCAGGCTGTCTTCTTCGCATGCCTTCTCCTTCTGCGTATCCAGACGGCCTGGGCCGCCAGTCCCGATCGGTCATTCACCGAGGTTGCCAGGCGGGTAAGGCCCGTGGTTGTCAGCATCTCGGTCAAAAGCGCCTACGGCAGGGAGATCTCCCGCACAGGGCTGCGCCAGGGCCCCTCAGCGTTGCGTTATGGATCCGGCTTCGTTCTGGACGCGACGGGTCATATCCTGACCAGCAACCACGTCATAGAACGTGCCATTGGTATCCAGGTCGGTTTTTCCGACGGCAAGGAATATGCCGCCGAAATCGTCGGGCAGGATCCCGACACAGACCTCGCGCTTATCCGGCTGATTTCGGCAGCGCCCATCGACAGTTCCCGTATTGCCCGCCTGGGCGCCTCCGATTCAACACAGGTCGGCGACTGGGTGATGGCCGTCGGCAGTCCCTTCGGCTTTCATCATACCGTCAGCGTGGGTGTGATCAGCGCCAAGGGAAGGCATCTGGAACGAATACAGGGGGATATACCGGCGCCGCCGTTTCAGGATTTTCTGCAGACGGACGCATCCATCAATCCTGGAAACAGCGGCGGGCCCCTGGTGAATAGCGCGGGGCGCGTCGTTGGCGTGAACACCGCGTACAATCCCGCGGGATCCGGCATTGGGTTCGCCATACCGATAGACGTCGCCGGAAGCGTTGCCGCGCAACTGCGCGAACACGGCGAGGTCGTCCGCGGCTATCTCGGAATTCACCCCCAGGACCTGACGTCCGATCTTGCGGATGCGCTCGAACTGGACTCGACTGCGGGCATCCTTATCGGGGAAGTTCAGGTGGAAAGCCCGGCGGGGCGCGGCGGCCTCAAGCGAGGCGACATCATCAGAACGCTCGACGCCGACCCCATCCACAATGCCCAGGACTTTCTGAACCGGATTACCGGGTACCGTCCGGGGGAATCCGTTTCGCTGTTCATTCTTCGCGGCGGTGTGCCGTTGACGATCTCCTGTACGCTCGACAGGAGGCCGAAGCAGCCCCGGCCCCCGCACAGATTTCGTACCGACAGCACAAACTGGCCCGGACTTGAGGTCAAGAGTCGCTCAGATTGGCAAAGCGGCCGATTGCAGGCGTCCAGAACCGGCCCCGGTGTCGTGGTTCATTACGTCGCTCCCGGTAGTCCGGCGGAAAACAAACTGATCGAACGCGGCGACGCGATCCTGGAAATCGACGGTGTCAGTATCTCGAACGTCAGAGACTACCGCAGGATGGTCGAAGAAATCAAGAGAGCTGTCAGGCCAGGCGTGTTCCTGATCCTGAAAAAGCACGACGGCAGCACGCGATTCGTTGCCCTCCGACCGCGACGTTGAACGCGCTTCGGGCGTCTGCCGAAGTACATCCGTCCAACCGAAAGGAGACCAATCTTATGTAGCGAACTCCTGTCAACGGTATCCACATCCACAGCAGCAAGGTTCACTACGACAGTCTTGGATCCCCTTCGAGGAACTCAGTCGATTCTCCCGAACTGGTTTCTCGGCTCACAGTCCGGCTCCGAAACCCCGGCCCAACTGAACCGACCTCCCCGGTGCAAAGAAAGGCTGACGAGTGTCTAAGCTAGCCAAGAGGCCGTACGCGCGCGAAGATGAATCTCTGGATCAGTACCTTCAGGAGATCGGAGAAGTCGATCTTCTCACGGCGGACGAAGAAATCGCCCTCGCCAAGCGAATCAAGAAGGGCGACCAGGATTCCCTCGAAAAGCTGACCAAAGCCAATCTGAGATTTGTTGTCAGCGTGGCCAAGCAATACCAGAACCAGGGTCTCTCAATGGGAGACCTGATCAACGAGGGAAATCTGGGTCTGATAAAAGCAGCCAAACGCTTTGACGAAACAAAAGGCTTCAAATTTATCTCGTATGCCGTCTGGTGGATCAGGCAGGCCATTCTGCAGGCGCTCGCCGAGCAGTCCAGGATTGTTCGGCTGCCCTTGAACAGGGTGGGCGCCCTGCACAAAATCGGCAAGGCATCCAGCGGGCTGGAGCAGGAATTCGGGCGAGAGCCCAGCCCCAGCGAAATCGCCGACGAACTTGAAATGAGCGATTACGAGGTGATGGATACACTCAAGATCTCGAGCCGGCACCTTTCGCTCGACGCCCCGTTCAGCGAAAGCGAAGACAACAGTCTGCTGGATATTCTCGAAGATCAGTTGCAGCCGCCCCCCGATGAATCGCTCATCGACGACTCACTCCACCGTGAGGTCGAGAAAGCGCTGGCAACCCTCACGCCCCGGGAAGCCGAAGTGATCAGCCTCTACTTCGGCATCAACCGGGAGCACCCGCTCACGCTGGAGGAGATCGGCGAACGCTTCGGGCTGACCCGGGAGCGGGTACGCCAGATAAAGGAAAAGGCCATCCACAGGCTGCGCCACAATTCCAGAAGCCGCCCCCTCAAGGCCTATCTACACTGAAAACACGATCCCTGTAAAGCCACAGCCGGCGTGACGCAATGGCTGTGGCTTTTTTTTAGGCGGCTGTAAGGGACCGCCCGCCGGCGCTTGACGGAACCGCCCAAAACTTGTACATTTGGTGGGTTTGTCATCCGTCGCGAGCCGTTCAATATCCTCTTTCACCGAAAGGATTCAGCCCATGTCGAACAGCAAATCCATAAAGGCGCTGCTGGTCGTTGTCGCGTTCCTGCTGGTTGCCAACCTGGTCCGCCCGCTCTGGTCGCCGGGTACGGCCCACGCACAGAGTGACGGGGAAGCCCCTGCAGTGGCCATCACCGGCGCGGGGAATACCGCCTGGATTCTGAAGGACAGCAATCTATACTACGCGGTGTACGAAAAGCAGTACGAATCCATCCGCATTTATGGTCCCGAAGAACTGCCGGAAGAGTGATCGCCGCCATGGGTCGTCGTCCGGGTTTGCCGAAGAGCCGGCATTCCTGCCCCCGAATCTCCTCCGAACCGCATAGCCAGAGGCATCCATGAGGACCTTCCGGGAACAAAGCCGGCTCATCGGCGCCCTCGTTTTTCTCATCACGTGTTTCGTCTACGTCCGAACCGTTGCGCCCACGGTCACCTTCTGGGACACCGGCGAGTTCATCGCCGCCTCGTATATCCTTGGCGTCCCCCACCCGCCCGGCGCGCCCTTTCATACCCTCCTGGGCCGGATTTTCACGCTCTTCGCGGATCCCGACAGCGTTGCATTCAGCGTCAACCTGATATCCGTCATTGCGGGCGCCGCCACGGCGCTCCTGCTCTTCCTGTGCAGCATCCGTCTGCTCACGCGGTGGCTGAGACCCGACCGTAGTTCCGACCGCATCGCCATTCTGACCGGCGGCGCGGTCGCCGCATTATCCGCGGCATTCTCGACCTCCTTCTGGGCAAATGCCACCGAGGCGGAAGTCTACGCGCTGTCCATGCTCTTCACCGTCCTGGCGTTCTACCTGGCCCTGCGATGGGACGGCGCGCCCGAGGACAGGAATCGCGACCGCCTGCTGATTTTCATCGTCTACCTGTTCTTTCTCGGCGCGGGCGTGCATCTGCAATGCCTGCTCACCGTGCCCGGAATCCTCATCCTGGTCTTTTCCGACCTGCTCAAGGGTCGTTCCACGTCCACACAGGCAGCCGTCGTTATCGGGCTGACGGTATTTCCTTTTCTGTGCATCGTCTCTCTCGATCAGAAAATCGCCGTCGGCCTGGTCGTCGGCCTGGTACTGGCCGTGCTCGCGGGTCTCCTGATCCTGCGTCCTGCCTGGCGCCGCCCCGCGTTCTGGCTGTGCGCCATGGGGATGATCGCCCTCGGATATTCCACGTACGTCATGCTCTACGTCCGGTCGGGTCTGGATCCCTTCATCGATATGAACAATCCGGAGACCTACGAGAATTTCAAGGCCTTCCTCACCCGCCAGCAATACGGCGTCCATTCCATCTTTCCCCGCAGGGGTGATTTCTGGGACTATCAGTTCAACATCCACGTCAAGTATTTTCTCCAGCAATTCCCGTTTTACGATCAGGGGCTGGTCGGCCGCTTCTTCTCGGAAACACTGCCCGGGTTCACGGAACGTCTTGCCATCGGCGAGATGCTGTCCGGGACGTTCCGGCGCGCCGTGGCCAACATGGACGGCAACCGGGAGACGATCGCGTATTCGGTGGTCCCGATTCTCCTGGGCGTCGGCGGGGCCGTCAGCCACTTCCGCAGAGACTGGAAACGTTTTGCCAGCGTGTTCGCCATGTTTCTGCTCATGGGGATTGGCCTGGTCCTATACCTCAATATGCCCGACCCCGAACCCCGCGAGCGGGAGTATATCTTCGTCGGCGCCTACACGTTCTTCGGCCTCTGGATCGGCGGCGGCGCCGCTGCCCTCATCAGCTGGGCGGCGCGCGGGCGTGCCGCGGTTCCGGCAGCCGCGCTCGTGGCGGCCCTTTGTCTCGTCGTTCCGATCGGGCTTCTGCAGAACAATTACTTCGAACGCGACCGCAGCGGGGATTTCATCGCACACGACTACGCCCGGAACATCCTGAGTTCCTGCGAACCCGACGCCATCCTCTTCACCAACGGAGACAACGACACCTATCCGCTGTGGTTTGTCCAGTACGTCACGGGTTATCGCCGGGACGTCCGGGTGGTCAACCTCAGCCTGCTCAAAACGCCCTGGTACGTCAAACAGCTGCGCGATCTCCAACCGACCCTTCCCATTTCGATGACGAATGCAATTATCGACGGGCATGTGATCGCCCGCCCCTGGCCGGACCGGTTCGACTTCCAGCTCGCCGACAGCACGATTATCGTCAAGGCCGACGACATCCCCCTCACGGAATATTCAGTCGGCAACCGACGCATGGACATCCTGGAATCTCATACCTACATGATCTGGTACCTGGTTGAGCACGTTGACTGGCAGCGGCCGATATATTTCGCGGTTACGGTCCCCGAACGCAACATGGGCGGTCTAAGGTCGTATCTCTCAATGGAAGGCATGGTATACCGACTCGTCCGGCAGCGGGCGCCGGGCCAATTCGACGCCGAATCGACCTCCAGGCATCTGCTCGAGAATTACCGTTATACCGGAATCGCGGACGCCACCGTCTACAAAGACCCGGTCGCCCGGCGGCTCATCAGCAATTACCTGGTCATCTTCGAAGGCCTGGTGCGAGCGATGCATCTCGAGGAACGTCCGTCCGAAGCCCTCCGGATCATCAAGGTCGCGGAAACCACCATCCCTCCCGAATCGGTGGGGTCGTCCGTGTGGTACTCATTGATGCACACCAGTTACCGGCAGCTTGCCGTCAGCTATCTCCGCGCGGGAAAAAGAGACAGCGCGGCCCTCTGCCTCGAGAAACTGATCCGCGTCACTCCGCATGAGGAAGAACGAAAACGCCTTCGTTTGGATCTTGAGTCCCTGACGACCCCTTCCGAAACGCACGGCAGATAACCGAAGCGTCCACGTCGCAATCCGGCGGGCCGGCAACGCGTCCTATTTCAGCTTGAATCGTCGCGTGTGCCTGCGCATCAGGAGGTAACCCGCAACGAACCCGCCGATATGGGCATACCACGCAACGCCGCCTCCCACGCCGCCCGAATCGGCCGAAGCGTTCACCAGTTGGATGATGAACCAGACGCCCAGAACCAGCAGCGCGGGCACCCGCACGATCTGGATGAAGAACAGCAGGAAGACGAAAACATGCACCCGGGCGCCCGGGAATCGCGCCAGATAGCCACCGAGGATTCCCGCGATCGCGCCGCTGGCGCCCACCATGGGGATCGTGGAGTCAGGGTCCGAGAGCACGTGGCCCAGTGAGGCCGCCACGCCGCAGAAAACGTAAAAAAACAGAAACCTCAGCCGTCCCAGCGTGTCTTCGACGTTGTTCCCGAATATCCACAGATAAAGCATGTTGCCGCCCAGATGCATCCAGCCGCCGTGCATGAACATCGCCGTCAGGAACGTGAGGTAGAGCGGGATCGGCGTTGGCGATATGGCGTCCACGCCATGGGTGACTTCGAAGGGTATCAGACCCATCCGCAGCGTAAATACGTCGAAACCAACCGATCCCAGGGCGATAGAATAAAAGAAAACGCCCACGTTCAGCAGCAGGATGCTCACCGTGAGAACGGGGGCGCGGCGGGTCGGATTGTCATCTTTAATGGGCAGTATCATCTGCTTATCGTACCGTGAACGAACGCACCGCGCGGCCGCGGTTTCCGCAGGCGTCCGATACCGCCACTTCCAACTTGTGGATTCCGGGCGGGAGCGGCTGCCTGGGCCGGGCTTTCACCAGACCCGTTTCGGGATCGTATTCCGCGATCAGGCGTTTTCCATCCAGCCGCACCAGGATATCCCTTTCCCGCCGGATGCCCGATCCCGAGTCGCCGATCCTGGCGACAAGCACGGGCCGTCTGTCGGCAACCTTTGCGCCCCGTACCGGCCGCCGTATTCTCACCCGGGGAGGGGTCTCGTCCAGCAACAACGCATAGGTTGAAAAACTCGCAACCTCGGCGGCCACGGCGTCGCGCCCCCGAACCGCACGGTTGCCCACAAATGCCCAGGCGCCCTTGCCGGTTAACCGGTAGATGCCCAACCGCTCCGGCCGGTTGAAGTCTGACGGGTATCGCAGTAGAATTTCGGCCTTGCGACGGAATGGCACATCCTCAGGCCCGAACCGGTATCGGGATCCAACCAGCGGCAGTCGTTTTAAACCTTTTCCGGGAGTTGCCGCGATTCGCCCGAAGAAGGGCCGGTAGACTTCGCCGGCGTCGAAGCGGGCTTCCGCCATGCCGTCCGCCGAACGAACGACCCCGCCCGACCGGCGCACCGGCGTCTGCATCAGGCGTACGGTGCGACGACCCGGACTTCCCTTCAGATCGACCGCGGTCAGGACCGCCTCAACCCGGCCGTCGACCGCAGGGTCGAAGCGCACCACGCACTCGTAGCGGTGCAGACTCCGCTGAAGAACCTCCGGTGTGGTTTCCCTTCTCGAGGACCAACGCAGGGTAACCCCGGGGGCAGACGACAAGAGCCGCTTCGAGACGATTTTCAACACCGCAAATTGGGGATAATAGCGTACGGTGCATTTCAACAGGTCGTCCTTCGCCGCGCGGTTCGTCGTTGCAACAGGCGCACAGACGCGAAAGCCTTCCGCCTCCAGCCGGTCCCGGGCGCGCACCCTGTAGACCGCATCGGGGGTGTGGTTGAATTCCACGTCGATCCTGCCGAGGGTGTCCGCGTCGACCCTGCGTACGCGACCCCAGGATCGTCCGGCATCTACAGAACGCTCCACAACGACCGACTTCAGATTCCCGTCCCGCACCCGCGCCCGCGCCCGGACGGAACGGCCGTTCAAATCCGCGCGGGCCTCCAGCACACGGGGAACCGAGTTCACGATAACGTCGAGGTCGACGCGGGAGCGGTTCCCGGCCACGTCTTCAACCACCACCCGGATGCGGTTCCTGCCCGGGTCCAGCGCAACGCCGCGACCGGTGGGCGGGATCCCCGCATACAGGACGCCGTCTCCCACCTTGAACCTCCCGTACATGGGAAGCTGATTGCCGTCGGAACGGTACAGGTTGTGATACAGGCCGGCGCCGCGCTTTTTCAGGGCAAAGTTGCGATCCAGTTCGACCTGGTTGACCTGATTGTACGCGAAAATCGTGTACCGGGTCTCGAAGACCTCGCGGTCGTTTATGAACAGTCTCAAACGATACGGAGAGAAGCGGTTGCTAAGCACCGTGGCGTCGGCCTGATCGTACGTCTTCACACCCACGCCGATGCGCCCGTCGATCATGGGCGCCCTCCGCGCGACGTAGCGTTTCAGCTTGGGGCGCCACCGCACGCCGATCGTGACGGGGTCCAGTCCATCCGAGACCCGGGAATCCGCGTCCATCGGGATCAGAGCCAGGGACTGTATGGTAGGCGCAATGGTGTCCTTTACATCGAAGCCGTGAAGCAACCCGTTGATCGGACGCTGATGCTTATCGCGTATTTCAAAATGCAAATGCGGTACGCCGCTGCCGGTACTGCCGGAGTATCCGAGCGTCTCCCCGCGTTTGACTCGGATCTGGTTCGGCTTAAAGAAAAGATTAACGCTGTAAAATCCCCGCCGGGCCTGTTCGGCCTCGACGTGGGTCTGAACCGCGGGGGCAAAAGCCGAAAGGTGTGCATAGACCGCCGTTCGACCGTCCTGCAACCTGATGTAGATCACCTTTCCATACCCCCAGGGCGAGGTCCGCACGCGCCAGACGTACCCATCGTCAACCGCCAGCACCGGGTATCCTTCCTTTCCCCACGTCTTGAAATCCAGCCCCGCGTGGAAGCGCCGGGGCCGATATTCTCCAAAGGAAGAGTTGAGCGCGGGCGGCGCCGCCATCGGCCAATGGTAATCTCCGGCTTCCACGATGCCGGAATTCACCAGGCAAAGATACCATATCAACGGAATCGCGCGCATCGTGATCGGACCTCCCCTCACGATGGTTTCAATGGTTGTTCTTCACGGACGACTTGCGCCTGAGTATAGGTATTTTGCCCCACGGGGTCAAGCACGCGGCGGGGATTTTCAGTCGGTAAAAAAAACTTGCCTGCAAACCCGCCTTCCTATAATTTATTGCGTTGTAATGAGAACTCATGGCCGGAAACCTCACCTCCGGCCAATTGCCCCGGGCAGTTGCCGCCCATTCGCGCCGCCTCTCTTTCATCCACCGGAGGGTGTTCATCCCATGCTCAAAAACCTGCGCAACGTGGTCCTGATCAAAGCCATGATGTGGATCGTTGCCATTTCCTTCGTGGCGCTGATGGTCTTCGACTGGGGCGCCGGCGGAATGACCTGTGCCGGTCCCGGAGATACGGTGGGTGTCATCAACGGTCAGAAAATCAGCCACCAGCAATTCGTCGAAGCACTCCGCGACGCCTCGAGACAGGCCAAGGCCCGCAACAATGCCGAACCGGAAGAGAGCCAGCTTATCAGTCAGATCTGGGACCAGATGGTCGCCCAGATTCTTTACGCCCAGCAAATCGAAGCCCATGAAATCGCAGTCTCCGATGCCGAAGTCAACTTCATCAACCGGAATCAGCCGGTCGAATGGGTGCAGAACCAGGAGGTCTTTCAGACCGACGGCAACTTTGATCCTGAGAAATACGGCAGGTTCCTGGACGACCCCGGCACGTACTCAAGCCCGGAGAGAAACCAGTTCGTACTCAGCGCCGAATACGCTGTCCGTCAGGCGGTGTTGATCAGCAAGCTCCAGGAGATGGTCGCAGGCGGGGTGAGGGTCACCTCGGCGGAGGTGCGGGAAGCATTCCTGCGGCAGAAAGAGAAAGTTCGCGTGGCCTACGCGGCCATCGAGGCGTATTCCATCGCCGATTCACTGGCTTCCGTATCGGACGAGCAGATCCAGGCCTATTACAGCGGCCACCCGGATGAATTCCATCGCGAAGCGGCCGTCAATGCCTCGTTCGTTGCCTTCGAAAAGAAGCCTTCCGCGGCCGATGAAGCCGATGCAGAGGCCGAAATCCGCGACCTGCTCGCCGAAGTCCGCGCCGGTGGAGAATTCGCCGCGCTGGCCCGGAGCCATTCTGAAGACCCCGGCAGCGCGGAACGCGGCGGCGATCTGGGTTTCTTCGGACGCGGAAGGATGGTCAAGCCCTTCGAGGAGGCGGCCTTTGCTCTCGAACCCGGCGCAATCTCGGAACCCGTACGTTCCCAGTTCGGATGGCATATCCTCAAGGTCGAGGAACGGAAAGGCGAGGGTGACGGGCTTGAGGTCCGCGCCAGGCACATCCTGCTGAAAATCCGGCCGGGCAGGGACACGCTGGACAGCCTCCGTCTCGAATCCGAACGCTTCCAGGAGCGTGCGGACGAAGCCGACTTCCTGACAGCCGTGGCGGAACAGGGCCTGCAGGCAAAAGAAACCGGTTTCATCACCGCCGGAGGCTACTTCCCCCTTCTGGGCAATCGGACGTCCGGGCTGGTCAATTCCTTTCTCAGCGCTTCACCGGGCAGGGTTTCCCCCCCGTACGAAACCGAACAGGGCATTTATGTCTTCGTCCTGCTCGCCCGGCGGGAAGCCGGGCCGCAGCCGTTGGACGAGGTCTACAATCGCATTGCGACCAAGCTGAAGACAACGGAAAAGGTCAACGTTGCATCCACGCGCATGGCCCCCTTGCTCGAGGACGTCAGGTCGGGCAGAAGCCTGGAGGACGCGGCGCATAGTCGCGATATTCGCTTTGCCGAGTCCAAGCCCTTCAGCCGGGACGACTTCGTGCAGGGCGTCGGACGCAGGAACGCGTTTACGGGCGCGGCTTTCCGGCTGGAAACAGGAACCACCAGCGGCGTCGTCGCCACGGACCGGGGCGCATACGTGCTGCAGTTGTTGGAAAAAGAGCCGATTGACGAAGTTGAATTCAAGGCGGAAGTGCCGAAACTGGTCGAACGCCTGCGTGCGGAAAAACAGAACGAAGTCCTGGCAGCCTGGTTCAGCGACCTCAAAGAGCAGGCGGAAATCATCGACAATCGGCATCTCTTCTACTCGAATTTCTGATTGGAGCACGGGCGAGCCCGCGCGCTCCTTATCCGTCGTCTCACTGTACAGGACGCCTCGCGTGGCCATAATTACCGTCTCACGTCAGCTCGGGAGTATCGGAGATCTGGTCGCTCACCGGGCATCGGAAGTTCTCGGTTACGACTTCGTGGACAAGAACATCATCACCGAAGTCGCGAGAGAAGCCAATGTGCCCGAATCCGAAGTCGAAAAATTCGACGAGCGGACGCAGAGCGCGGTAAAGCGATTCATCCACAGCCTGATCGTGCCTTCCCGGTCCGTTCCGACACCGCCGGCGATGCTCTGGGGGCTGGAGTTTCCCTACGAAGTGTCGGCCGCGCTCCTGTCCAGTGACGCGACAACCAACGAGGAAAAACACCTACTGGACCAGCGGGACTATCTCAGGTTTCTTCAGGCCACGGTCCATCGTCTTCGCAAACGCGACAGGGTCATCATCGTGGGTCGAGGGGGCCAGGCCATCCTCAGGGATGATCCCAACACGCTGCATGTCCGCACCGTAGCCCCCCTTGAGAAACGCATCAGGGTCGTCGTGGAACGCCAGAACCTGCGAAGCGGCAAAGAGGCCAGAGAACTGATTCAGAAGAGCGACAGGCGTCGGTCCGCCTATCTCAAGGACAACTACCATATCAACTGGGACGATCCCGGCCTGTACCATGTCATTCTGAATACGGGACGGGCCTCCCTCGAGTCCGCCGCCCGTACCATCCAGCATGCCGCAGGCGTACTCGGTCTTGCCTGAGTTCGCCTGCGGACGTTCCGTTCCGCCGGTTACCGCAAGCGCTTCCGCCAGAACCACACGCTCACCGCAGCCAATCCCAGTCCACCACACCAACGGCGCGAGGGTTCGGATCATGCCACCTGAAATCAGCCGCTCAAGAATGCGTTCCATTGCGAACAAGGACCTCTTCGCGGCGATTCGCCTGAAAGGGGCGGGCCTGAAACACCTCCGCAAAGCGGTGAAGGCCGGAAAGTGGAACAAAGCGGCCGCCGCGTGGGGCGATTACTTTTCCGCGCGGCAGGAACCCCTCAATATGGTCGCGCCCACGGGCGATACCCCCGATCCGGGATCGATTCGGGAGGCTGAACGCGTCGTCGCTCACGAAATCCGGGGCTGGCACGACCTGACCTACAAGTTTGGGAAAAAGGTCGACTTCAATGCAAATTGGGGACGGTCGGGCATCTATGGCACCCATTACTGGGGGTGGTCCGAATGCCTTCGGGTCGCTTACGGGCAGACGGGCGACCCCCGCTACGTGGAATGTTTCGACGATCTGTTCAATCAGTGGTACGAGCAACGCAACGGCATAGACAACCCCGCCGGACACGACGTCATTTTCTACGAACTCGGCCTGGGCGGGCGCACGCCGCGGTTTATCGATCACTACTTTGCGTATCGGTCCACCGGCATCCTGCGGCCGATCACCCACAGACGCCTGCTGAAGACCATTCTGGGGGCCGGGCGGTGGCTCTATCTGCTCGAAAAGGATGACGGCTATCGCAGCGGGAACTGGCAGATGTGCGGCTCGTGGGCGCTGGTTTACGCGGGGGGCCTCTTCCCCGAATTCAGGGAGGCGGAAAACTGGGTAAAGATCGGCGTGGAACGCCTGCTCGAACACGTCGACAGGGATTTTTATGCCGATGGCTGCCACCACGAACGCGCTTCCGGCTACGGGGCGTGGTGTACCCGCATCAGCGAGGATCTCCTGGCATTCTCGGAGCAGAATCCTGCCATCGAAATCGAGCCTGACCTGCGTAAAGCCATCATACGGATGTACGACTGGTTCCTGGCCACCACGACCCCGCTGGGCGAATCCCAGGGATTCAACGACGGCGGGATCGGTCCTCAGGACGGCATCTTGCGGCGCGCCACCGAAGTTACCGGGGACGGCCGATACCTCTGGCCGGTGCGCGACAGGATCAAATCGGTCTCCGGAGTCCGTCCGAAGAAACCCGATTATACCTCCATAGACAAACGCCCTTCCGGCTTTGCCGTCATGCGTTCGGACTGGGATACGGATGCCCGTTATCTTCTCATCAATTACGGCCCGTGGGGGGGCGGCCATACCCACAACGACCTGCTCGACTTCACGATCTACGCCCATGGCGCGCCCGTGGCCGTAGAGACAACCCGGTGGGGACCCTACGACAACCCGCTCGATCAGTTTTTTCGTTCTCCCCAGGCCCACAACCAGGTCGTGGTCAACGACGCGCCGATGGATCGGGTCCATCACCGCGGAGAGGACGCCGCCTGGGCGACCGGAAAGCACATTGACCATTTTTCCGCATCCCACCGCGCCTACGAACAGCAGTACGGCACCCGCGTACAGCGACGGATCACGTTTCTGAAACCGGACTGTTTCCTCGTTTCCGATGCCGTCTTCGAAGGTCCCCAGCATCACGCCTACACCTGGTACCTGCATGCCCCAAACCGGTGGAAGGGAACCCGGAGCCGTCTGCTCACCGCCGGCCGCCCGGGATTGCAGGCCGTACCCGCAAAACCTTCGGAGATCCATTACGTCCGCCGCGGGACTTCCTACGAAGCAAAGGACGGTACACCAGGCAACTATCCAAACCGGTACTGGGTCGGTCTGCAGAAATGGGTCAGGGGGGAGGGTGCGAACGCCGTTGTGTACGACGTTGCCCTGGTTCCATTCAAGACCGGGCCGGAACAGGTCAGAGTGACCCGGCGCACGGCCGGAATCGACGGAAAACCCTGCCGCCCTGAAATCGCCCGCGGCGTCCGGGTCCGGCGCGGCGACAGCACCGATCTTGTCGTTTACGGCGTGGACGGCAAGACCACGGAATGCGACGGTCTAACCTTCACCGGTACGCTCTGTGTTCTCACCTTTCACGATGAGCGACCCGTCCGCGCCTCGGTACTCGACGGCGGCGACGTCGCCTACAACGGAACGCCTCTGATTCGCACGAACCGGGCCGGACTCACGGAGCGCAACCTGTAGCCGGCATCCGGAACCGCAATGCGAACCGGAGACGGCCGAATTCGGGCGACTTACCTCCGGGACGGAACACTCCCATGGTCAGACTGGTCCAGCTGATCCACCCCGAAGCGGGGCGGCGCATTGCAACGGTCGACGGCGACCGTTGCCGGCTGATTGACGGATACACGTCGGTTCACGGCATCGCGAGCTTCGTGCTGCAGTCCGGTAACGCCCTGTCCGCGGAAGTCGAAGCGCAGCTTGGAACCGAGTTCCAGGACTACGACGCCATCTACCGCGGCCGGTCCGAATGGAAGCTTTTGCCCGCATACGATCACCCCGGCGAGCCGTCCCGCTGTCTCGTGGCCGGCACCGGGCTGACCCACCGGGCCAGCGTTGACAACCGGCAGGCGATGCACAAACAGGACGGCGCCGGTGAGACGCAGATCACAGACAGCATGCGAATGTACCAATGGGGTCTGCGAGGAGGCAGGCCGGAGCCCGGTAACGTCGGCGTACCGCCGGAGTGGTTCTACAAAGGCAACGGCGCCATCCTTCGCGCGCACGGGGATCCGCTGGACGTTCCGGCGTTCGCGGGCGACGGCGGCGAAGAACCCGAAATCGCCGGGGCATACATTATCGATCCTGAAGGCAATCCCAGGCGAATCGGCATGGCCGCCGGCAACGAGTTCTCCGACCACGTAACGGAAAAGAAAAACTACCTCTATCTGGCGCCCTCGAAACTCCGCACCTGCTCATTCGGGCCGGAACTCATCCTCGACCCCGATTTTGAGGACGTGGCCGGAAGCGTCGCGGTCGAACGAAACGGGCGCACCATCTGGTCCGGAACCATCGCCACCGGCGAAGCGAACATGGCGCACAGTCTGGCCAACCTGGAACACCACCATTTCAAGTACCCGCAGCACCGCCGTCCCGACGACGCGCACATCTTCTTCTTCGGCGCGGATGCGTTCAGTTTCGGCGCCGGCGTCACCCTGGCGGACGGAGACACCATGAGCGTCTCCTGGAACGGTTTCGGCAGACCCCTGAAGAATCCGCTCCGGATCGATGAAGATGAGGAAGCCCTGATCCGGATCGATCCACTGTAACCGCGGAAGGCGCTGCGTCGCATCTCCGAGGCGCCGGGCTCGCGGGCACAACTGCGATACCTCTCCCTCATTGAAGGACATTGCCAGATGATTATCGACGTGCACGCCCATGTCTTCAGGTACCCACAACACTTTACCGACCAGTTTCAACGCCAGGCCATGCGCGCCCGCGGCGACTCGGAGATCGACCTCTCGGCCGGCTATGAAGCCTACCTCGCCCAGGCGCGCGAACCGGTTCGAACGGTGGTCTTCGGAGGTAAGGCGAGGCTGAGCGGAATATGGGTAGAGGACCGCTACGTTGCCGCGCGCGTGGCGGAAAACCGGGATTCGCTCATCGGCTTCCTGTCCGTCGACCCCACCCAGGACGCCTGGCAGGAGGAGTTGAGGGAGGGTCACCAGGGCCTCGGCCTCAAGGGGATCAAGTTACTCTCGATGTACGCCGGCTTCAGACCGGACGACCCGTCGCTCGATCCGCTCTGGCGCTACGCCGCGGAACACGGCCTTCCCGTACTTCTCCATACCGGAACCACCTTCGTCGCCCAGGCGCCCCTGGACTGTACGCTTCCCCGCCACCTGGATCCGGTCGCTATTCGTTTTCCCGACGTCAAGATCATCCTGGCGCATCTGGGGCATCCCTACGAAGGCGAATGCGTTGCCGTGATCCGAAAACACCCCAACGTCTACGCCGACGTCTCCGCGCTGCACTATCGTCCATTCCAGCTCTACCACAGCCTCATGCTCGTTCAGGAGTACGGCGTCTGGGACAAACTCCTCTTCGGTACGGACTATCCGTTTACCACCGTCGACGCCTCGCTGGACGGCCTCCGCAACCTGAACGATATGCTCAAGGGTACCGCGCTGCCCCGTCTGGACGCGGAAGAAATCGAATCAATGATCTATCGGGACAGTCTCTCCATCCTGAACCTGGATTAGCCCGATGCGCATCGATGCACATATGCACGTCAACTACCAGGGGATGGACGCCGGCAGCCTCGTCGCCGAGATGGATGCCTGCGGTATCGACCTCGCGTGGCTGCTCACATGGTACCTTCCGCCGGGACAGGAGGCGCCGCGATCCGGCGCCGGATTCAGCCCGCTCAACTTCAGGCCGGACGGCACGCACGCCGGGGCAACACTCGATCATATCCTTGCCGCACGGGACAGGTATCCGGGCCGGTTCGTCGCCGGGTACTGTCCCTGCCCTTACGAGGGCTCCGCCGCCGATCTCTTCGAATCGGCATGGCGGATGCACGGTGTGAGGGTCTGCGGGGAGTGGAGCTATCGTCTGCTGCTCGACGACCCTCGCAGCATCCAGCTGTTCCGCCGCGCCGGCGAGCTCGGCGCCCCGGTCGTACTCCACGTGGACGTGCCCTACCTTCCCGGGGAAAAAAGTCGTCCAACCTATCAGAACTGCTGGTACGGAGGCGACATACGAAATCTCGAACGCGCGTTGCAGGCCTGCCCCGACACGGTCTTTATCGGCCACGCGCCCGGCTTCTGGCGATACATCAGCGGGGACGCCGCGACTGCCGTGGAAGCATATCCGCCCGGTCCGGTCACCCCCGGCGGCGAACTGCATACCCTCTTCGACGATTATCCCAACCTCTACGCGGACCTTTCATCCGGGTCCGGCCTCAACGCCCTCAGCCGCGACCCCGGGCACGCCCGGGACTTCCTCATCCATCGGGCCGACCGGCTGCTTTACGGCCGGGACGGCAAAGGAAACGATCTGCAGGAATTCCTGCCCTTGGTCGACCTTCCCCAGGACGTGCTGGACAAGATCTACTACAAGAACGCCGCAAGACTTGTGCCTGCCGCGACCGGATAAAAAAACAGCCGCCCTGTCACGCGAGCGGCGCGGGTGCTGCGTTCCTTTCGTTTTGATCGTGGCGCATGAACGCCAGGTTGACTGATTTCCGTCAGTCAGCGTCCGGCTGCGCCCCTCCCGTCCATGCCGCGCGGCCCCTGGTGTCCAGGTCCAGGGTCGTCCCCCGATCCGGCAGCGGAACGCGGGTACGATAGGATTCGGCGATCTCGGCGGCCGTTGCCGGAACCATTGCGCATCCCAGTTGTTCGCAGATCTCACGCGCAGCCGCAACGACTCCCAACATGGTCTCCCTTCGAAAGTCCGCGGCGTCTCCGTAGTCGAAGATGTTGTGCGTCAACGCCTTCAGGACCTTCACGGGAATGTCGCTTCCGTTCTCGATCTGTCGCTTCACGTTCTTGTGAATGGTATACCAGTGGTTCTTGGCGTCCACCAGTTCGATGCGCAGATCCTGCGGATGCGCACCGCCCCACATCCGCGAGTCGACGTCCACCGTGGGCGGTATGTCCACGAAGTCCACGTCTCCCGCGAGGGACCGATTGTACCGGTGCGGGTAGTGGATATCCAGCGGCGAACCGCCCCATACGCAGGCGCATTGCGGGAGGTTCCGCGTTGGCATGGAGACGGTGCCGTGCGTGAACCCCAAGGCTTCCAGCGCGGGAAACGTATGGTCGTTGGCCGAGAAATATCCGGGTGTGAATACGGTTGGCGGGCGCCCCATGGCATCGGCGAACACATCCATGCCTTCCTTCAGAATTGCCGTCTGTTCATCGAATCCGTATACGCCGAAGAATTCTTCGTGCCCCTGTTCCGCCGGATGAATGTGCAGGCCCACTTCGTGCCCCGCCGACTCCAGCTCGCGGTACACCGGCGCGTGTACCTGCATGTCGGATGGGATGACGACAAACGTCCCCTTCGTTCCGGTCTGAGCGAAGATTTCGCCCAACCCCCGAATCGAGCGTTCGCCCAGCGCGGGATCGTCGATACTGCGTTGCGTGGATTCGCAATCGATCTGTACGTTGAAGAAAATCTCTGTCACAGGCCTCCACCTTCTCGTTTATTCTTCGTATAACCGGAAATCAGCCGATCTCCGTCCGGCCTTCAAACCTGTCAACCGACAGAAACTCACGCTCCACCGAATCTTCCCGATCGCGAAATACGGAAAGTCGCAGCGGAGCGGACGTCTTGCCTTCCAGTGAGCCGCGCAATGTGTCGCCATCCACCGAAACCTCCGCCAGCCACACGCCGTCCTTTCCCTGCAAATAGCGGCCGATCTCGTCGTGGCTCGCGTAGATTTTTTCGAACCCGTCCGTCAGTTCGCGGGTTCGATAGAGGATCCGGTCCCAATCATCCATGCTCACGGCGTCGAACTTCTGTTCGTGGGTCACGATTTCCGCGTAGAATCCGGCGCGCAGCCCATGGCGGACCTGCAGGGCCGCGTTGGCGGCCGCCTTTTCGACGTCCGTTCTTTCGCTCTCGCGCAGATAGGGCGTGCAACCGGTGAGGAAATCCTCCTGATGGCGGGCCAGCATGGCCGCGAACGCGTAGAAATCGTGGTCGTCGGGCAGATAGTCGTAGTAACACGTCTGCAACCCGTACGGCCAGAAACCGTCCTCCATGCACATGTCGGCCTTGTGCAGCCCCGTCTGTAGTGCCGGGCAGAAAAACCGGTGGCCGCGTTCCTTCAGGAATGGCAGCGCCCCGACCCCGTATTCCCCCCAGTGGAATCGCAGCGTCTCGCCGGGATTTGCCCCCACCCGCTTCCAGAATGCGTCCGCGAACGCGAAGTTGGAAGTCAGTTCTTCGTGCGAACACTCGCCCTTTCCGAAATTGTAGATCAGCAGCCGATAGTAGTCCAGCGCGTGGCTGTTGTAGTGAATCTCCCCGCTCTGAATACCCGCCCTGATTTTGGGAAACAGCCGCTCCGGTACGTTCGCGATAAAAAGGGAGGGCATTGGCTTGTACCCATAGCGACTCGCGATGTCGGCGAACGCGAAATCGTGGCGTCCCTCGCAGTCGTCCCACGACATCGTTACGAACGGCGGAATCATGTTCGCGGCGAACGGCTTGCGCGCCGTCCACACGATCGAACGCCAGAACAGATCGTCCAATCCGCGGGCGTGCCCGAAGAACGCGTTCCGCCACACCCTGGGATTCAGCGTGAACTGCACGGCGCGGCCCGCTCCCCATTCCGTCGCGAACGCCAGGGGATAGTTGCGCGGCTCAAACGCGCTCCACGGCGCCAGATGCCGGATGTAGATCAGCTGCTCCTTGCCCAGAATCCCGTCTGCCAGCGGCACCACCGAGTCGCCCCATTTTTCGACCGCGATCGCCGTCACCATCCGGTCGAAGCTGTGGAATTCCCCGGGCGATTGCAGTTCGGTGATATAGTGCGCCTGCTCCCTTACACGTAATGTGTCCGTGGCGTAAGGATGCGGGTTGATCCGATCGAACCCGAACATCTCCGGAATCGGACCGCCGTATGACCTCAAATCGCAGTCGAAGTTGACCAGCCCGGCGCCGGCGCGGACCGCGTCCGAAATCAGACCTGCCTCCACGGCGCTGAGACTCGCGCCCAGCCTGTTTTGCGCGAGTACGATACCGGCGCAGTCGCTCAATGCTTCAGGCGTCGGCCGCTCCTTTGCCAGGTCCAGCAACCGCCAGGGCATCCCGAAATGCGCCAGCGCGACGAGAACCGTCTCGTCCACAATCATCCGCTCCCAGTACGGCCCCTCGCTGTCGATCACCACCACCAACGCGCCGTTACCGGACGTGGTATGGCGCTCTCGCCGCACCCGCCCGCTTCCTGAAGCCATGGGTTTCTCCATGTCCACGTCCGGTCGTCAACCGGACGTGGATTCTTGGCCAAACGCTACGGCGAAGATAAGGAAATCGCTGAAGGCGATGTTGCCGTCAGCGTCGAGGTCGAACAGTGGATCGTATCCGGAGTCACCATAAGTTGTGCCGAACCGCGCGGCAAAGAGGACAAAGTCGCCAAAATCGACGGTGCCATTGAGGTCGAAGTCCGGCGTGACGAAAACGACGGGGCCGTCGTCGGGGTCCGCCACCACGAACCTGACGATTTCGGTAAAGTCCGCATTAAACCTGTTGTGCGCCTTGTCTTCGACAACCATTTCTGCGAGGCCCCATGTTCCTGGTATACTGCCAACGGGTAGGGTGATAAGGTGGTTGTACGTGACGAAGACGGCCGGGTCGCGAGTGAAGTAGGTTTTCCCAACGTCTTTATCGTAATGCCGGTAGAAGTGCTCGCCACCGTTGGGGTCGCGCAACATCATTTCAGTCTCTTCGTAGCCGCTGATATCGTCTTTGATTCGGAACGTGATATAAACGCGGGTCTCGCCGTTCGGCGCCTTAGGGTTGGTGGGCGTCGCACGGATGGTGACGGCGTTGACGTCAAGGACCGGCGGTGTCAGATCCGGCCGTCTGGTTTTGACATCGACCGTCGCTGGCGCCTCGTCCACAACAACGTCTTCTTTCCGGATACCGTGAGGCGGTTGCGTGAAATAGACGCCTCGGGTGTTGAGTGCAACATCTCTCATGACTATATAGTTGAGTGAATAGACACCGCTGGAAAAGTAGTCAGGGATCTTTAACGTGGAGACAGCCTCTCCGGTTTCCGGATCGACGTCGCCAGGGTCGGACCAATAGGCGTAAGTATCCGGATTGTCATCGTTGACGGCGTACCAGACGCCTCGCTCGGTCATCCCTACCTCTTCAAAGACGTGCCATCGCGCAGTCAGTACCTGGAATGGCCGTTGTTCCTCTCGGTTTTCCGACAGCGCCAGCCGCATCGAGTTTCTGACATATACCGGCGGATCATCATCACTGAGGGGATTGTCGAGGTACAGCTTCCACCCGAAATCTGTCTGCGCCTCGTGTCGCTCGTTTCCGTGGGCATCTGTCAGTGTGATCTGATCCGGACTCCAGTAGCCGTGCGCAGAATGTTTCGATAGTGTGTGCTGTCCGCGCAGGACAAGTCCGCCGCGGGCGACGGGTGATAGCCAGATATCAAAGAAGGTGTTTTTTGTGCTGAACACCCTGACGGAGGTTCCACGACCACCGGCCCTTTCGCTTTCGCCGTGGGTCTCGATCTCGATCGTTACGGTCTTGTCTTCCTGCGGCGTGCCCCGCACCTCAATTTCGACGCGTACGATCTTACCTGGATAAACGACATCCGGATAGAGATTATAGACCTGGAATGTCAGGTCCTCACGGATCCGGGAAAGATAGCGCGTGCCGTGCATGACCCTGTCCTGGATGAACGTGTATTTGGCAGGAGAACGCGATCGCAGTTTGTCTGGATTAACAATGTAATAGGCGATGCTTTCGGCCATGTCCTCGTTCGGGTTTTTTCTATGAGAATAGGCAGACACGAATTCCGTGTGCTTTGTCGTGGACCATCCGTCGGTATCATCTGCGTTTTCGTACCATCCTCCCAGCGCAATCCAGTCCTGTTTCAGCCGGTCATCGAAGAGATGGTGCCACAAGAAATGGGCTTTCTCGTGGACGATAAGGCGGGACAGGTGTGCAGGACCCGTCGTGGCAAACGCTTGTTCCATAAACTCGATATAGCCTTCAGTGGTATAGGCGATGGCGGGCGCTTGTGGATTCCACGGGTTGGGGGTGCCGTCGAGTCGCCGCACCAGGTACTTGAGTCCCGGCGTGATATGCATGCCTTGAGGATGTTCCTCAAGCATCGCGGCGATGGCCATCAACTCTTCATTCTTGAACGGCATGAATCGGCTCGCACCCTCCTTTGTAGTTGATTTAGTAAGATCCTCATAACTGGGGATGTTGAGGGTGATGCCGAATCGCTTTTCAAAGATATGCTCAAGCGCCTGCCTGTCGGCGCCGCCACTGGTGACAAAGTGAACGACGGCGTGGTGTAACCGTTTTGAGTAATAGTGACCAACGATGCCGTCGATCGTTGCCAGCAGCGGCTGGGAATTGTCTAAAGCCTCTGCGGCCAAGGTGACATGGGTATGCCCTTCGACGACGCGTATCTCGACGTCGTTGTGTATGTGCTGTTGCGACAAAGTCCAGAATGACGGCGCTACGTTGTCTCCAAGGCCGTAAGGGTTGTTGACGGGCTGTGGAATGGTCTCGAAAATTCGCAGCAGCTGGAATGCTTCTACAGCGCTCCACTCGGTGCTGAGATGTACCGAATATTTCTGCTTCAGTTGCAGCGCCGCACTATGCGGCGCCGTTTCAACGACAGTGTCCATCAGAAGCACCCGCACCGGCTTGTTCATATTCGCGCGCTCGACGCCTTCCCGCGTCTCGTCCATCTCCCATCTGTAGGTAAAAGTCGCTGCGTGTACCACCTGCACATAGAGCAGGACAGACATCGCAAAGCACACTAGGACCGGACGAGCCGGTAGTCCTCGTATTTCTGAAGATCCGAGTCCGCGGACAGCGTTTGTGATCGCATCACAGGCCTCGATTACATCAGACAGGTATGCTCTCGCGTCACGGGGCATACAGTAACTCTTTGGTCTGCTCGATTTCACTTGCGATATATCGGTTCTTTACGGCGCCTGAAACCACCAGGTCCACTTTCTCCTTCAATATGGATCTCAGCGCTTCCAGCAGGCCGAAGTAGGCATCGACCCGGGCATAGGGTTCCATGGGACCGAATTCGACCAGGAGATCCACGTCGCTGCGTCCGGGCTGGAACTCATCGCGCAACGCCGATCCAAATGCGTCCAGCCGGGCAACGCCAAATCGTCTGCAAGCTGTCGATATCGCGTCCAGCTTTGTTTCAAGTAACTCAATCATCGATATCCCTGCTACAATCAGGTATGCGAACCCCGGAGAGCCGCCCCATTACGGCACGCTGACGGGCACCAAAAAACAAATCGCGGCATCGGCGAGAGTCGGAAGACCGCAAAACACAAACAGGACATTTGCCTACTTCAGCACCGGAATTGGCATGTTCACTTCAGCGCGTTCACATGTGCATAATTGAGAATCTTCTCATCCGACGTCAACAGTTGACAGTTGTGAATTCTCGCCGTTGCGACGATAATCTGATCAGCAGGGTCGTTATGGAACTCGCCTGCCAATCGCGTCGACTCTATTGCAATTTGCGGCGTCAGATCGAGGAATCTAATTCCAGGATATGAAAGTGCCTGTTCCATCCACTCGTCAACGGTGATGGGCAAATTGAGCCGCTTGTATTCGACCAGTTTCGCAACTTCCCAACATGAAATCGCACACACCCCAAGACCTTGGGACTCATACTGTTCCAACCAAGATACTTGCAAGGTGGTTAGGCGAGCGTCTCCGTGAACCCACCAGACCCAGATGTGCGTATCAAGCACAATCATCGCGATATGCCCCAGGCACCACTGGCTACGGGCTCAGTAGGATCGATGTATTTGATCGGAGTGTCACGCAACGGATAGCGGTCTTTCTCGTTGCATTTCGACGTGCAATGAGATACAGTGACTACAACCGCCTCTCCTGCCTGGAAAGGCAAATCCTCCAAAACAACCTTTCTGTCCTGACCTACAACCGTTTCAACGCGATGGGCATTCATTTCTCTCGCCTCCAAATCCTGGCGTCAACGCTGAGGGAAAGATAAAGCTCGGTCGGCAGTTACAATGCTGGACCACAATTGATTCCACGGAAATGCGCAACTCCTGTCGTTGTCTTTCCTATGGATTCTTCCTTGGCGGAGGCGGAACATAGAGTTACATCACGGAGAAAGGTAATCGGACGCTTATCCGGAATACCCGACTCCGCGCAATTGCGCTTTTGATTACGCTGCCTGAGGTTTGACGTAGATTTCGACCTGCATCCCAGCCTTCGCCAGCATGTTGATCAGTTTATCCACACTAAAGCGACCAACCTCTCCCGCCAACAAGTTGCTGATGCGCGGTTGGGACTCGCCAAAAAACGCAGCAGCCTCCCGTTGGGTCCAACCATTGACTTCGATGTACTTTCTCAGATCCAGCATTAAATCAGCCCGAACCTTCAAGTTCGCAGCTTCTGCGCGATCAAAACCGATGTCTTCGAATACGTTCTCGCCGCCCTGGACTCCTTCCATAGCGTTTGTCCTAAACTTCCGACAGGCTATGTCGAATAGATTTTACAATACACAGGATTGAGAACTCTCTTGATTCCACTGGGATTTTATCCTGCCCATCCTGTCCATCCATGTTTCTTCCGATTATTTAACCCAATGGACTAAATTTTAATCTCCCAGAGATACCCGCTGCGGTAGGGGCTGTCGTTCTCGCCCGCGTAGATCGTCCCGTCCGGCGTGACGGCCACGTCGTGCACCTGCCAGCAGTGGGCGTCGCCGTCCGACACCGGACCCAGCAGGTCCCACGACTCCGCATCGGGGTCGAAACGGATCACCTCGCACTTCCCGTCCCGTCCGGTCACGCCGTACGCGCCTCCGTCGGGTCCCGTTTGCAGCGTCGTCAGCCGGCTGCGCCGGTCGGATACGGGGGTACCCAGGTACGTGCCCATCCCGGTCTCCGTATCGATCCGGTAAATCGACCCGTTGGCGCCGCTGGCGAACATGCGGCCTTCGCCCAGGTTGAAGATCCCCTCCACTCTCTCGTAACCGTACGTCCCGTCGGGCTTCGGCAGACCCGCGTCGAAATACTCGATCCTGTCGGTCTCCGGGTCGAACTTGCACAACCGGTTGCGGTCCACCCCCGCGAAATTCTGCCAGGCCCGCGTGACGCTCCAGCCGCACCACACGCAGCCGTCGTCATCCAGTTCCAGGTTCTCGCCCTGCGCCATCTCCATCCCGCTGCTGATCGGCCCCAGGTCGTCGGAACGGCCGTCGGCGAGATTGAACCTGAACATCCGCTCCGGCGTAAACGTCATTCCATAGATCACGCCGCGTTCCTGGTCCAGACAGATCGACTGTATGTACATGTGCGGCATGGGAATGCCGATTTTCCGGAGTTCTCCGCTCGACGGATCGTACTTCACAATCGCGCCGCCAGGCGCTTCCCAGTACTTGTCGATATCGTGAAGAAGCGCGATTGCGCCGTAGAGACACCCGTCGTTCTCCCACCTGACGAGCGACCGGTGGAACTTGGCATCGAACGGGTCCGCGATTCTGCCGTAACCCAGATCCACAAACTCGCCGCCGGCCCTGTCGTAGGCGCGGAAGATGTCGGCGTCGAAGGACGTGATTCCCAGGTAGATGCGGTCGTCATCCGCATTGTGATACACGCTGTCCATACTGATCCATCCCTCGCGCCAGGCCGCATCCGCCCTGAAATCGTTGTATTCCCAGTGGTCTTCGATCTCATGGTCCCACTGGTCTCCGTAGTCCACGTCCCGCAACTTGAGCGCCTTGACCTCCATCTGATTCTCCTTTCCTGTTCCTGGTGGCAATCCGACGGGGATCGATCCCTCGCCGGCTGCAACTATACCGCGTCGCTGATCTTGTTCAACGCCCTGAAGAATTCGTCGAATACCTCGACGATGGCCGCGGCTATCTCGTGTTCTTTTCCCTCTTCCCACTCATCCGGAGTCAACCGGGCGAACGCCTTCGTGCCCTCCACCTCCGACGGAGACAGCAGATCTCCCTTCAGTTCGTCCAGAATCGTCACCGGATCCTCAACCGTCTCACCGGTCCTGATCTTCCAGAACGTACGGAACGGCATCCGGAAGAAACTGTTGCCGATTCGCCCCAGCTCATTCTGTATCAGCCAGGTGGTATCGAAGTGGGCCGGCGCGTTGCCGTAAAAGTGCAGGCGCCCCTTCATCAGGCGGGAAAACTTGGCATTGTCGAAAATCACCAGCGCCGGGTCCACCGGAACGTCCTGAAGCGCCGCTCTCCAGGCGCCGATGTCCGTACCCGCCTTATCGGTAATCAGCGTCACCGAATCCCTCAGCCGCTCCAGTATCACGCCCAGCGCCTCCTCCAGCACGTCTTCCAGTTGCGACAGGCGCGGCTCTTCGTACCACGTCGGGATCTCGTAATGCGCGTGCAGGACCTCCCGGATCTGCTCCCAGCACCGCAATTCGGGGAAATGCCGTTGGGCGATCTCGTACGCATCCAGCTTGCCGCAGATATTCTGTCTTTCCAGTATGCAGACGGCCGAATGGACCGGAGGATTGAAATAGTGCATAATCCGGCTGTGCAGGGGATACTTGTTTTCGTGAACGCCAAGGTTGATCGCGGGATCGATCGTACGGTTGTAGCGCCCGTAATACAGGCAGAATTTCTTCAGGTGAAAGTATTCGTCCTTTTCGTCCCACGGCCTCCGGGCAAGCGTGTCCAGAGCCGCGCCGAGACTCTTCTGATCCTCGGTGAGATAGTACGTCCACTGGTGGTATTCAGGATAATAGTTGCGCTCCGACGTCAACTCCGACCAGGTCAGATTCACCCCGGGAAGGTGTTCGAAATTCCGCGCCCAGCAGGGAAATTTCTCACAAAGAGCCAGGTGCGTCTCGCCCATCACCGTGGACAGATGGCACCAGTCGTCCACCGTCATGCCGTCGTTCACGATAAACCGCGTGTCGAAATCGCTCATGCCCGGCAGCAGGTCCCGGAACATCCACTTGCCCGCGATCGCTTCGATCTTGTCGCACCGGTATCGACAGGCTTCGTAGTACGTCCGGATATAATCCGCGAAATCATTCTCCGGCCTGGGTGCGAATTTCATCGCGCCTCCTTATCATCTGCTCTCGACATCAGACTTCAGGCCAACATCGCCAGTTCGGCTTCCTGGTTCCGATCCAGGGACAACACGACGGCCGAACATCTTCGCCCTTCCACTTCCAGCGTAATGAGGGACTGCTCTCGGCCGTCCAGGAGCACGCGCGTGACCGTCCGGGCACCTTCGGCGATGACCGTGAGGCCCTCGACCGGCTCAGAGGCAACGAGCTTTGTAATCGTCCGTTCCCGATCAGAACTCAGCAGTTCAACCCGCAACGCGTCTCGCGCCTGGACGAAGCGGGACCAGTCCTGCAGGCTGCCCGTTTCGATGCCCATCGCCGCCAGCGACGCGTAGACGATATTGGCCGCCTCGAACGTGCGGCGCGGGTCGCCTTTGGGCCGGACCAGATAACAAGGGTGGAAGGTGCCGATATGCGGCACGTGCCAGCGGTCGCGGGACTCCACGACCCATCGTACCGCCGCCTCCGCGTACTCCACCTGACCGAGCCCCAGCGTGCCGACGCCCGGCTCGGTGATGCTCTGCGAATCGTCGAACGTGCAGGGCTGGAGAAACAGGTCCAGCAGCCCCTCGTCCGGGTCGAAATAGCGCATGGGCATGGCCGATGGCAGCGAGAACGGCCCGAAGTCGTACCGGTTCATCCTCGGATCGTGCCCGCAGAAGTGGAACGGCATCCGCCATCCGTGGTCCATCAGGATCGAGGCCGTCCGGGCGCCCGTCCACTGGCACCCGTGGATCACGATATCGGTCACCGCGAGCCCGGTTTCATCCCTGAACCGCCTCGCCTGGTCCACGATCTCCTCGCGGATGCGTTCGTG
This sequence comes from Candidatus Latescibacterota bacterium, assembly GCA_965203805.1. Lineage (GTDB taxonomy): Bacteria > Latescibacterota > UBA2968 > UBA2968 > JAAXHE01. The sequence continues at coordinate 2,497,190 of OZ241917.1, forward strand.
CACCCCGTCGTCCAGTTCTCTCAAAAGGCGGTTGTACGTGAGCGGGAAAATATCCGCTTCGATCGACATGAAATGGCCCCGCTCCTGCCACTCGCGGATCAATTTTCCCTCGTACCGGCTCACCGGCGCCCGGAAGAAATTGTGCTTGTGCCCGTATTGCTCCGCCAGTTCCATCCCCACCGGGGCGCCCTCCTCCCCGCACCCGTCCGACTTGAAAAACACCGCCACCCGCCGCGCATCGGGCATGTGCCAGACGCGCGGCACGATACCGACGCCGTGCAGGTCCAGCAGCAACTCCCGAAACAGGTCCTGGTGAATGTCGGCCAGGGGGTGCTGCCTCGAATGCCGCTCGGCGATCCCGATCAGCCCGAAGATATGCCGCGGGCCTCGCAGCGGCAGCATCTGCGCCTGCTGTTCCAGCGCCCACGTGCCGTGCCTCAACCGCAGCACGGCCCCCACGACGTCATAGGCCAGCACGCTCGCCCTGCCCAGGCCGACGCGCTTCCGGACGATTGCCGGACCGCTGCGCTTGCCAAGGCCGTCCTCCAGCACCGCCAGTTCCTCGCCATCGCACGCGATAGCGAGCCCTGTGTCCTGCGGGCAATACAACGGCTCCGGCGGCACTGTCAGCCCGGCGAATGGATGGACGACCACCCGTCCGTCTGCCACCAACTCCGGATCTTCCGCCGGGGGTCCCGCGGCGACCGCCTTGTTCGGGTCGACTTTCTGCGTCGATACCACCACCCGCCGCGCCACGCCCAGTTTCGCCGCCAGGTCGCCGCCCGGCATCACCGAAAGCACCCGACCGCCGCCGCGCAGGTAGTCGACAAGCATCCCGGTCGCTCGACGTCCGAACGCCCCCCGGAGCGTCAACACCACCGTCGCGTGCTTCAGGCGGGACGGCTCCACCTCGTTCTGAGATACGACCTCGAAATGAAACAGACCCTCGGCCTTGAGGATCTCCGGCGCAAAATCGTGTTCAAGGTTGTCGTCGGGCCTGATGACAAGAATCGATTTCATGGAAACATCCACCAATGCGGACCCGCAAGGAAACACCGCGTTATCATCCCGGCCCGACTTCACGATGCTCCGACGCGGAACGGTAGATCGCGTCCAGCAGCACATTGGTCTTCGCGGCTTCGCCAAGCGGGCAGACCGGCTGGCGGCCATCGCGTACCGCGTCCACGAAATCCTGAACGACCGGCCCGTGTACATTGTCGGCGGGTGAAAGATCCAGCGTATCGACCTGGCGGCCCACCGTTTTGACCACCTCGCCGGAATCGTATGGATGCCAGTAGACCTTGGCCTCGGTCCCCACGATCTCGAACTCGTGCCGCCAGGTTTTCGAACTCCAGCTGAAAGACGCCGTGGCCAATGCCCCGTTGCCCATTTGCATGACGATGCTCGCACAGTCCTCCACGTCCCACTCCTGCACCAGGTTTTCACACCGGGCGTACACCGACACAGGCATCCCCAGGAGCCCGATCATCACGTCGAACATATGCGTGCCCATATCGCTGATGGGGCCGCCTCCGGACCGCTCCCGGAAGACACGCCAGCGTTTCGGATCGTCATCCGCCGGGCTGAACCAGGAAAAGTAGACGATGCGTACGAGGACGACGTGGCCGAATTCACCGTTCCGAATCATCTCCTGCGCCTGCAGATACGCCGGGAAGAGACGTCGGAAATAGGAGCATCCGGCCAACTTCGCGCTTTTCTCGGCCGCGGCAGTGGCTCGCGAACACGCCTCGCCGGTGACGCCCAGGGGCTTTTCCACGAGCACGTGCTTATCGGCTTCCAGGGCCTGGACCGCGTGTGGCACGTGCAGCCACACGGGGGTTGCGACGTAGACCGCATCCGCCGAGGTTTTCTCCAGGGCTTCATCGAGGTCGGCGTATACCTCGGACAGGTCGTATTCGGACGCCAGCGCCCCGGCATTCTCCCGGACCATATCGCAGACCGCCACCAACTCCGACCCGGCGGCGCCCGCCAGGGCGGCGGCCACGCGTTTCCGGGCGATATCGCCGGCGCCGACCAGGAGCCATCTCACGTTATCCATTTTGCCTCCTGCATATCCTATCGCAGATCCGAAATCGTCTGCTTGACGGCCCACGCAATATAGACCAGGTCCTCGTCGGTCGTCGCGGGAAATACCGGCGTACTTACGACCTGTTCGCAGACCCTGGCCGCGATCGGACATCCCCCGCCGTTGTACCCCAGTTCCTGAAGGGCGTCCCAGGACCAGAGCGGCGGGTAGTGCTTTGCCGTGGCCACCCGGTATCGATCCTTCAGGTGAGCGACGAACGCTTCCGTGGTGAACCGCACAGCATCGGTGTCCAGCCGGATCACGTGCAGATGGCTCCCGTGATCGGGGCCGTGTCCGGCAGGAAGAATGACCTCCTCCACGTCGGCCAGCAGCGCGTTGAGACGGACCATCCGTTGACGCCGGTCCTGAATCACGCGGTCTATTTTGGCCAACTGGGTAAGTCCGACCGCGTATTGGGGCTTGGTCATCCGGTAGTTGAATCCGACCCGCACCACCCGCGTGCCGCTTCCCCCGTAGACGTATCCGAACGTCTTCAGTTGCCGGACCTGCTCCGCGAATTCCTCGTCGTCCGTTGTCACCGCGCCCCCCTCGCCGAGGCACGTCATGTTCTTGTTGCTCTGGAAACTGTAGCACGAGGCCTTCCCTCGGCCGCCGACCGGGCTGCCCCGGTACCGGGTGCCCACCGCGTGCGCCGCATCGTAGATGACCGGCACGCCCGTCTCCTCCGAGATCCGGTCGAATGCATCCAGGTCGCACGCGAGACCCGCGAAGTGCACGGGAATGATCGCACGGGTGCGCGGCGAAAGTCTTTCTCTCACCCTGTCCGGATCCAGATTCAGGCTCACCGGATCGATATCGGCGAGAACAACCCTGGCGCCCCTTGCAATCGCGGTACCGGCCGTGCAGACGAAGGTGAGCGGGGTCGTGATCACTTCGTCGCCCGCACCGATGTCCAGCGCCATCATGCAACAGTCCAGGCCCGTACCGCACGAATTGACCGCAATCGCCTTCCGGGCGCCCTCGTGCGCGGCGAACGCGTTCTGAAAATCGTTCTCTTCCGGCAGGGGGAAGAACGTCCCCTCCTCGTCCGCGACGTCCGCCAGCATCCGGCTGACCGCCTCAACGTCGTCCTGCTCGTAAACCCCACCCATCGACCCGAACGGCACCTCTCGTATTTCCATAAAATCCGGCGCGCGGGACCCCCCGGTCAAGAAGGAGATGTTCGCGCCTTGCCTCCTCTCCGAAACGTCGGATTCGCACGGGTTTCCCCGTACCTCAGCGGCCTTTTTGCACGTTCTTCAAGTTAACCTCAATTCAAAAAAAGACAACCGTTTAATTGGCCACAAAAAGCACAGAAAACACAGAGGGTATCGGTGCGAAACGGCGTAATAAGGTCGCTCAAATGGTCTTCTTCTCCGTTCGCGTCCCCCTGCGTTAAACTCGCCGGAACGCCGACGCCGAATCGCCTATGCCGTGCATCAATACCACTTGTGAACGACGTGCCCCCGTTCCGGGAACCAGATCGCGTCGACCGCCATTCCCGCCGTCACCGCGACGATGTAGCCGATCAGCATACCCAGGAAGAAGGGCATCGACCGCCGGTAGAAGGCCACCCCGCCTGTCTTCAGCATGATCAGCTTCGCCAGCCACGCCACCAGGAGCGTGGACCCCATGCGGCGCGCCGCCGGGATGCCGGACAACGCAAACCCGATCGGGTGTAGCGGCCACCTGGCGAACCGGTAGCGCATCAGATTTACGATGACCATCGTCCCGGCGCCGACGAGGAGAAACCAGTAATCGATCGCCTGCATCTTCGCCGGGTTCAGTATCTCGTTCACGGTCATCCCGTACTGCCATTCGCCTTCGTGGATGATCAGCCAGTTGGGCCGGAAATTGTACGCCCCCACATTGTATCCCAGCCAGATCGTGTACAGAGTCGAGCTGACAACCCCCGCGACAAAGGCCGCGAACACGCCCCAGAAGAGCCGCCGTTTGTCGCTTCCGACAAAGTCCCCCAGGCGATTGATCTGCGCGACCAGCGGCATGATGAAGCTCCTGGGATGGCTGACCGTGAATGACAACAGGCCGAAGGTCGCGCGCGTGGAGGCAATCAGATTCCCCGTGCCGCCGACGAGCGCGCCCGACAGTTCCCAGGCGGACGCGGGCGGCTGGATATAGATGATTCCCGAATCGGCCACGACCCTGGCCACGAAGAGATAGGCGATGAACATCGTCGGAATCAGCAGGGCGATCATCCCGGCCTCCACTCCCAATCGACCGAGAAACGCCGCGATGTATGCGCAGCTGACCAGCAGGCCGATCAATGCGGCCCGGTAGGAGAGCAACTCTCGCCCGGCGCGGGGCGAAGACCCGGTCGGCTGAAGCGCGCTCCGGATGACTTCCCGCAGGTGGTACCGGGCGATCCAGACCCACCAGAAGACCAGCGACACGAACGCTCCGGCCGCCTGCCACTTGTATGTCGTGGTGGTATAGGGCCCGGCGCCGTAGTGCGGCGACGTGGCGACGATCCCCAACCGGTTCAACGCGCCCGCTTCGATCATGAACACGAAGTCGAAGAACCAGATGCTGAATAGCACGTCAAGGCTGGCGAAATAGGAGAAGCAGATAACGGGCGTGCTCAGGAAGATGAAGAAGGGAGGGTACTCTTCAGGCAGCAGGTCCCATATAAAGCGACCGGTCGCCGTGGGGAAACTGGGGACCATCGGGTAGAACCACGCGATCATGTTCCACCAGAACACGATTGACGTCAGGGCGAATCCCGCCCAGAACGCCTTCCCCTTCATGAAATCGGGCAGCCAGCGCCTCCCGGACCCGGCGCGCGAGGTCATTTCGAGAACCGGAGCCAGCGCCGGATACACCAGCTTTTCATGGTCCGCCCACTGCCGGTGCACCAGAACCGAAATGCAGATGCACGCGAAGCCCAGCACAAAAACAAACAGGAGCCACCAGGCCAGGGGAAGACTCCAGACGTCCCACGGAACCGATGCCACGCCCGGCAGCCCCTCGTAGAACCAGGACATCGCCCCGCTGTCGTTCGCGGGTATCAGCCAGCCCGGCAGTTGCGGATGGAGATACTCCGCCCACCGGTTCTCAGGCGTCGCGAAATAATACGGGGACGCCATCATGCCCACCAGGTACCCGCTGACGCCGTAATTGGGACCGATGGCGCTGATCATGCCCATGCTGAAGACAGTGATCCATTCCGACGGCGACAGCACGAAGGCGCGCCCGAACCGCCGGGCAAGCACGGCGCAGGCCAGAATCGACAGGAGGCACAGGATCAGCACGCCCATCGGAACCTGGGCGACCATCATGTACGACCCCTTCTGGATGTACCGGGCAGTACATGCCAGCAGGCTCATGGCCGTCGCGATGCAAAGACCGATCACGATCGACCGAAGCGTCACCCGCGCTTCCGGCTGTGTCCCGTCGTTCACGATTCGCCGTTCATTAACATCCTTCGCAGGTTGCCGTGTTCCCGTCACTCACCGGTCGACGGCGCGAACGGATTGATCCAGACAACGGCCGTGGTCCCCCAGTCGGTGGACATGATATCCTCGTAGCCATCTCCGTCCAAATCCGCAAGACGGACGATATTGGGCCAGTTGAGCCCCGCGCCGTCGCCAAGTCGCGTGGCCTCCCAGAAGGATCCGTCGCCCCTTACATTCCTGAACACGTAGACCCCATCCCCGCCATCGGATGGCGCCACGATATCCAGGCGCCCGTCCCGGTCCACGTCCCCAATGTCGAAGGAATAGGCGTGACCCAGACCGCCCGCGATCTCATGGAAACGCCATTCGCTCCCGGGACCCACGCGTTCCCGCCAAGCCAGGTACCCGTTTCGGAGACTGGTCTCCACACAGTCCAGATCGCCGTCCGCGTCGAGGTCCGCGAATCGCGCGTGGACCTGGGAAACGGGCTTGTCGGAAAAGCGGCCGACCCATCGGCGCACCGAATCGGCGGATGCCACGTGGATGGAATCCCGCTTCCATTCCATCCCTTTTCCATCGGAATTGATCAGCAGAAACGGCCTGGACGCATGCTCGGAGGCGCAGACGAGATCCATATCGCCGTCCCGGTCCACGTCTCCGGCGTCCACGCCGATGATGGGAGGCAGATCCAAGGGAATCGCCACTTCCTCCCACGGCGTCGACTGCCGTGGGTCCTGGCGATACCAGCCCACTTTGCTCCCTGAATCCGATATCGAGGTGACCACGATATCGTCGAGTTTGTCGCCATCGACGTCTGCAACCACGGCCCGTACCGGTAGTTCGAGCACCTTCGACCGGAGGAGGGTCTTTTTCCAGTGTCCTCCGTCCGCAGTCTCGTAGATGACTGTCTCTCCAGACAGATAGCAGGGGATTACGACGGCGGATTTTCCGGCCGCGGTGCGACGGACAACAACGGCGTCCTTTGGCGTAACCTGCCGGTCGTCGAGCTGGTGAATTCGAAAAACCAGTCCTGAATCCGGCCGCACGGCGACGTTCTCGAGCCAGTAGACCATGCCGTATTCACGATCTTCTCCCGGGACCGTTTCTCCGCCTGACTGAAAGGCAACCACGAGGTCGAGGTCGCCGTCCCCGTCGAAGTCGGCGGCGTGGATGCCATAGGAATTGGTCCCGTCAAGCGATGTGCCACCCCCGTCACCCAGGGGGACAACCCGCCACTTCGCGGCCGCATCGGCGGCCAATCCCTTCACGTTGGGACTGAGGGCCAGAATCTCGGGAGGGACCTGGGCGGCGGCGGGAACGACGGCTGCGCAGACCACGGCCGCGACGATGCCCACGCAATACGTCCGCAGGGAGAAGCCCGACATCACGGCCTCCCGGGCATCTTCGTCACGTGGATGCGTCCCCCGATCCCGCCCAGGTCCGCCGGCATCTGTCCCGAAGGCCGGTCCGCGCCGGGCCGGAAGTCCGGAACGCTCACGAGCCTGCTGCCTTCCTCGATCGAATCCACGGCCAGCACCGCCGGCGCCATCGAATCCATCACCCGGTACACGTCGTAGGCCAGCTCCTCGCCCTTCAGGATCGCGTCGCGGAAATACATATGCACATAGTAGTCCGCATCGCCGTGTCCGCTCCCCCGCGCCTCCGGCGGCGCGTCTGTCCGACTGTACTGCCAGTCGACCTCCGTCCAGTCGTTCATCTGCGTGTCCGCCAGCCACAATTTCGGCTTCTCCTTTCCGGACCGCCGCCACTCCACGCTTCCCTTCGTCCCGATCATCTGCCACCAATGGTGGTCTCCGTGCGGCCTGGGTTGATTGAATCCGTTGAGCATCCGAATCAGGGTATCCTTTTCCGTCTTCATCAGCGCCACCTGAATGTCGGCGTTGAGCATCTCCGGCGTCGTGTAACTCGGCGGTTTGGTGCTCATGCCCGTGACCTCGACGACGCGGTCGTCCAGAATCTTCAGCAGGATACTCAGGTCGTACGAGGCGGAGATGATGTAGGGCAGATACTGCGGATTCGCGGGTTCGGCCTCCGGGTGGTCGGGAAGCGCTTCTACGGGGTACTGTTTGCCGGTCCTGAAATCCTGAAACCACTGATGGGTGCCGTAATAGCCCAGATACTGACCCTCGGCGTAGGTGATCTTTCCCAGCATCCCGTCGTCGACCAGCTTCTTCCATCCGTCCACGAACCCCCAGAACCGCGTCTGCTCCGCAAGGCTGTAGACCAGTCCGGTCCGTTCCACGTTCGTGACGATGCGCCAGCACTCCTCCATCGTATGGGCCCCGGGCACCTCGCAGTTGACGTGCTTCCCGGCCTCCATGGCCTCTGCGGCCATGGTCCCCTGCTCCATCTGCCTCACCACAAGCCCCACCGCGTCCATCCCGTCGTACGACAGGAAATCGTAGTAGTTGCCGAATACCTTCACGTCGCCGCGGTTCTCGATCTCCGCCAGGGCCCGCTCCTGCAGCGGCTCGATCCAGTCGTAGATCGCCGTTATCCGGTAGCCCGGCACCTTCTGCAGCAGCCGGATCCAGTGCAGCCCGCGGTGACCCAGCCCGGCAATGCCGATTCTGATTTCATCCATCGATGCCTCCCTTCGTGTTTTCGCTAACACCTTTTCACTACTCTCTCATCGGAGTAGGTACCACGTCACAGATCGTTCGGATGCGTCCTGTCCTCGTGCGCACCCACGACCCCCCGAAAACGTAACGGGCATGCCTGATGCGGGCATCGCCTGTGTCGTTCCGTGCGTGAATTGAGCTTTTCGGGATGAGGCAATTGAAGCGAACGAATCTAATTCTCAATCCGCTTTCCAACGCCTGCGGGGAACATCAGCCAACGTTTCTCCTCCTATGCCTACTCGCTCGATTCATTTCCGCCTCTTTAGCCGCTTCTGTGCTTCTTGTAATAAGCGTTTCCGGTCAATTTCAGGAGTTACAGACCCTGAATTCTCTTGGAATTGATACTCTTGTTTGCTGAAATCGTCCGGTTTCGGCAATGGAGACCCCTGCAACAATAGATCCAGAATCCGGTGCGCTTGTTTGCGTTTCAACAAGCCCCTGCGTACGGCATTTTGTGCATCAATGCCCAAAATACAGTCCAGACAGGCAGTCTCACATCGGTCATGGTGGTCCGGATTTACATAAAGAACACGCAACGCTTCTTCAAGCCATAAACGACCTAACCCCAATAGTTCTCGAACATGACCAGCACCGCCGGGAACATCGTCATAAAGCACGACACCCCATAAAGCACCATTCTCACCAGCCGGTACAGTCATCACACCGATTTCACGCGTATCCAGTTCAAGTACCTGAACCCCTGCACGTTGCAATGCATACCCCAAAGTCGTAATCAGAGCAAGGTCATGTGCCTGAGAATCTAGACAGCCGCAGAAATCAACCATCAACACATCCGTAATCTCACGTGCTGCTAACACCTGCCTTCGGATAATTTGGGGTTCCCCATCATGCCAGCAGCGCGTCCAAGGGTTTGAAGAATGCAAAGGCGCGTGGTTGACGAAATCAGTGGACAGCTTCTGGATTCCGTCGCCGTAATCTGTTTCGCTTTCGGCAAAACCACACTTGAGGCAAATGGCAAATCCTAGGTTATTTTCTCCTTTATTGTACACCATTATTTCGCCGTCTTCTTGATAGTGACAAACCAACCCTGGTATATCCCCCAAATTTTCGATGGGTGTCATTTCCTCATCCCGGTCCTGCAAAAATGTCATGGTAGCTGTCTCCGCAGAACCAATGCGTTCTATGTCGGTGCCAAATCTTGGGGATTCCCAAGCGGCACTACTAAAACCATGTTTGGGAAAAAGCATTGATTTGGGGGGAATGACAGGTTCTGCTCCACATATAGGACAAGCATGTTCCGTCTTGGATACCCAATAATAAAAATGTCCCTTGACACATTCACAGCACTGACCTCGCAAGCCAAAAGATGTATCTCCATCCGTCCAGTGCTTCAACAAGCCACGCGACGAAACCATTTTTCCACCCACCAACAGTTGAGATCCAGGTACATATTCTCGCAAAGCCAACAGACTGCTGCGTTCTAGTCGGTATTGATCTTCTTCGCGGACCCTATTGTGATGTTCTTGATCTGGTGCAATAACCCGCAACTTTTGCACACCGATGGGAAAACCATAATGAGGTAGAAATTGTCGATCAGCCAAACCCTCAATGACCGTAATCGCATATAGAGCTCTCAATTGGTAACCAATTGCATTGGCCTGAGCCTGCTGTTCTTCTTCGGTAGTTCGCCAGCTTGATAGCAGATTCTCATATTCTTCTCGCCAACTGTGAATGGCCTCACGAAAATCATCAATGGAATGTTGTAAAAAGCTGTGCCAATCCTCTAATTCTCTCAACAACCGGGTTTCACCCAACAATGTCTCGATCGTAGTATCAAGTATTTCTTGACCCTTGTCTCGTACCCAATTCAGATAGCTTAAGAACTGTGCTTCTAGACCAAGGGCCTGTAACTCGGGATTCCACCATGGAAAATCGAGTTGAGGTCCCGACGAAATAGGTGTTTGAACGCTCGGCTTCGGGTCTCCCTTACCCCAATATGCCACTCTTGGCACACCGCAAAATTCACCCATGTTGCCAAATGCATTCATCGCTCCCACATGCTGATCTTCAGGATAAATGGCTCGAAAAAATTCCCCGATCAAAAAGGAATGAAAGTGACGCTTTACGACCCGGTTACGATCGAGAAAAACCAGAGGCTTGCGCAATGGACGATTAAGATAGTCGCCAACGCGATTGAAAACTTCCCGATCATAAGGCTGCGTCCGGGCAAACGTAATCACAGCGGAAGAGCCATCAGATCGACGGCCTGCACGGCCGGCACGCTGCGAATAGTTGGCTTTGCCTGGCGGTACATTGCTCATCAATACTGCGTTCAATCCGCCGATGTCAATACCCAATTCCAGGGTCGTTGTCGCACTCAAGATATTACGAATGCCATATTTGAAAAGATCCTGCAAGCGCCTGTTTTCATGGGGTGATAACTGCGCGCTGTGTTCTTCTGCCCACAACCCCATCTGGAAAACTTTCGCATCGCGATACTCACGCCGTTGCCTCCCGAAGCGAGCATCGTTGTCCAGTTCGGCATCTAAGACGGGCCTCAAAGTGCGATTACAACCAAATACGGGCGCACAGCCCAAAATGCTGCGATACCACAGGTGCCCAGTCTTTTCACAGCGGTAAATGTTGACGGGGCGCCGCAAGCCCAGATGGTCAAAGACCAACTGTATAGCATCCTGTGTTGGTCCAGTTCCAGACTGTCTTGCGTGGCATTGAATCCAGGGCAATTGCCCATCCGAGGGTTTTTTCCCTGCAGGATGCGCCGCTTCCATCAACTGTTCAAATGCCGTATTGAGTACCCGGTTAGCCAAATCCTCAATGCCGTCTGACACACCACAGGCCCTCAATACTTGAGCGGCAAACCACGATCTACGCTGCCGCAAGGTTTGTCCCACGAAGCTAACCAATCGATTGCCAGATGCTTGTTCGGCACACCAATAGCCTATATACGGCACATCAAATTGGGTGTCTTTCACGGCATCCGAATCCTCAAGCGCAATAACCCCATCGGATCTAAGCGTATCACACAATGCTTTAAGGAAGTCCCCCCATATCTGAGTCAACAGGGTTCGTGCCTTTTCATGGGGTAGGACACCAACTAAAGTACTAGGCACGATCAATTCATCAATCCCGGGATAGGTCACTTCAACCAGACCGAGATTTTCCAATAAGTTATCACCCCGAGAGGTGCGGGCAAATTCGTTTGCCAAATACAGTTTGGCATGCCGCTTCACCTGTTCATGATTCACTTCCCATTCGCGTTGTCCCCATACTTCCCCATCCTTTTCAGGCACGTGACGAGATGCTGTCTCACGGTCGAGCAATTCTGATAGGAAGGGTTGACCAGACAGTTTTTTACACCAGTCATCAATAGAGCCACCTGCAGCTGCACTCTTCGCCTGTAATCTCCAAATTTGTAGGGTATTTTCGATTACCTGTCTCAATCCATGAACAAGATCCGGTTTTGCAAGTTTCTTTTCTTGTTCTTTGATCATCTCTTCAATGCCAGCAGCCGTTTCTTCTCCTCCCAGTGGTTCGTCAACAATCTGCTTTAATATGGCAGCACGAATAACTTGCAATTCGTGCTGCGCTGTCAAGCGAGGGCCTAATCGCGCCGCTTCCCGCCGGCTGTCACTAAAGACCAGCAACCGCCGGCCACGTGCAGGCAGGTAGTTTTTCGAAAGCGTCGGGAAATGCGGCATCTCTGACAATACTGTTTCGGTCAAAATTGATAGAATAAGCCGCGACCGGCGAGCAAACGAAACAAAAGCCTGTTGTCCTTCACCACACCGAGGGCACTCTGAAATCTCATATAGAGAAACGGCTTTGGCGTCTGGTCCCCCTAACGCAGCAGTAATAGGATCAATGAAATATTCCCGGCCGTTTAAGGACGGCTGAAAATGAAAATACGAGGGTGTTTCTTCACCATCCGGAATAACGGGCTTGAGATACTGGCAGTCATGCTTTCCTGCCAATAGCCATTCCCCACAATTCCGACATCGAAATAGGGAGAGCACCGCGCCTCCACAAGAAGAACAGGTTTCATGAAATCCTGAGAGAACACGCCCTGAAGATTTTAGCTTTAAGTGTTGATCACCCGAACAGTCCGGATTAACACAAACGGATAACCCATCGTTGGATCGTGCCACCAAATGGATTCGGTGGGGAATTAAAGGATACTGATAGGGTAATGCCCTTGCCGTTGCTGCAAGTTGGAGTAACACAATTGCCGCTTTCACTTCAACTTCCGTTTGGCCTCCCCAAAGTGTCTCAGCCAGTTCACCCAACGGCAGATGTTTCTTTTCCCACAGTTCTTTTTCCAATTCATGAATCAAAGGTGCGGCTCCCAACGTCTCCTTAAGTAGACGGGCTGGTACATTCCGTTCCTTAGCAGTGTCCACCAAAGCTGAATCGACCAAAACCGGCAGTTGTTGTCGCAACCGATTGCACATTTCTGGCTCATCAGCCAGTATAGGCTGCATATCGTCACCATAGGTCATCAAAGGCCGGTCCAGCCAATCCTGTTGAATCAAATCGTCCGGCGCACAACCCCGCTCTGGCGGCGCGGGGATATCCAGATCAACACGTGTCGAGCGTCCTTGTATTATCTGAACGTGACCAATTGCCTTCGAAAAAATCGTCGCAGCAAACCTCTTGAGATCATTCAGGTTGTCCGACCCAAGAGTTGCAGAGGTCGCCATCTGTAGAAAATCTGAAGTTGAAACTCCGCAACGAATAGCAAGGCGTCTCAATAAGAGCGCGATTTCAGCGGCCAATGTTCCCGTGTATAAATGCGCTTCATCCAGAACCACAGCACGAAGTCCTGGTCCAAAAAACACAGAATCCTGTGGCCTACAGAGCATGTATTCCAGCATAGAATAGTTCGTCACGAGAATGTCTGGCACTTGATCAGGATTAGGCTGGCTCTGTTTTCTACCTGTTTTCGGATTTTCCAGGCCTCTGGCCTCCTGTCTCGTGCGCACGCGGCAAGCATCCCAGTCGGGAATACCTTGGCGATCAGCTGCTTTTTTATTTTCTGGTGTTTCACTGGTAAAGTGGAAAAGGCGGACACGTGTTTGGCCTTCTAGCCAACTATAAAGACGGTCTACCTGATCATTGACGAGCGCGTTCATAGGATACAGGATGATACACTTCACGCCTTCTTGTTTCAGTGGAGAATCGTATAGCGCATTTAGAATTGGTAACAGAAACGCCTCAGTTTTTCCTGTGCCGGTACCCGCGGTCACAACCACTGCTGGCTTTTCTGCCTGTTTTTCCAAATTTTCCGCACAACACATGGCCTCGTATTGATGCGTATAAAGAGGCCGTTTAGAAGGTACAGCACCAGTTTTATCCAATTGATCGCGAAGCTGAGCGTCAAATCTTCCGGCATCAACCAACTTGGCAAGCGTCCAATCAGACTGCTTCGCCGGGAAATTACCTTCAACCCACAAGTCGCTCAATAACCCGCCATTTTGCGGCGCAGAAGACCAAAATTCGCGACAAATGCCTGACAACTTCGGATCATTAACAAAGTTGTCGTCGACACAAAAATCCGTCAACCTTTGCCGGATTTTTGCAGACAATTGCAATGCGTCAAGTTGTGCCATAAATTACCCTTATAGATTGAGGACAATATCGTTAAGGATATTGATACAAAGATAACGGTTAAAGGGTTGCACATTCATTATTATTTCGAGGTTTTCTCGCTCAATTGTTGTCAGAGGTTGCTTGTGTCCAACTTTTACCAATTTCGCACCATTTTGAGCTGTATTTTTCACAAAGAATGGGTCCAGCATCATGCTTTGCGCAGCTTCATTAAGATACCTTTCTTCCTCAACTCTAACGTCTCGCTCAGAAGCTCGTGACGGTAAAAGCAGAAAGCGTCGCTTGACACTCTTCAGATGGTCAATCCACTCGGACTCGCTGAAATTTCCGTAATTCGAAACCACCAATCCTTGTAGGACGTTCCCCATGAAAATGGGGTTTATATTTCCAAGACACTGAAGTACTTCCCCAAAGTTGACGCAAAATCCATCTCGAATCATCAAACCTACCAATTCGGATGCTTGTTTAGGATCAACCTGCACCTGAGAGAATAATTCTCCAATGGTGGCCAACCACGTATCGAAAGTCTCGTTAAAGCATAGTCCTTTCACAAGCCCCTGATCCTGCATCCACGCAGATAACACGGCGACTAATTCTGTTTCGAGGAAGCGGATGATTTTCTCTTTCCATGTCAGCTTGAGGATCGGAAAATGCAGCCATCGCATCATTGCTGCCACATTTTGAACGTCTTCAGTATCCAGGAAACCCGAAATATCTATGCTATCTTCCCACCAACTCCCTATACACTCTCCACGATATGCAATGCCACAGGCGATCAACGGGTGGCTGACTTCCGCAAGCCATTTCCGACCGTCATACGCACGGATCTTGAATTGAGACGCAAGTCCACTGTGTGATAAACCAATCAAGAGATGATCAGGCCCCGGATCTACATCTCTGTGCAAGAAAATCTCGACACATGTTCCATCCATCAGCACCCGGTCTATAGTCCCACGGTCAATTACTGCGGTCGATAGTGTTAACAGCTTCTCCCCAGGTAAGCAGTTATACGGTTTCTGCACTTTCAATGGGGCGCCCAATCCCACCAGTCCGCCGAGTGTCCTCGGACGCTTCCACAGCCTGCGCAAAAACACAGTCCCCTCCATCAAAGCGAGGTCGTTGAAGTGTCCTCCTCGCCAAGGATTCGGAACGAAAACTTGCACACGATTAGATTCCAGTTCTTGAATAGTCACACCTCGCAAAACAGACATCGGCTCCCAATGGGTCTTTCGGTAGATAGCCGATCCTATAAAGTCTAAATCAACTGGCAATCGAAGGCGCTTTATTTCGCCGTTGTGGACCAAATGAAGTTCAATTTTACTACCTTGCCAGACAGCGAATGCGATCTCTGGTGTCAATTCGATATTTTCAATTCTCTTCTCCCCTGTCAGAGTTGTAACCGTGAGGGGTTTTTTGCAGAAAATAGCGTGGGAAATTTCGACGTCAGGAATGGTACTCTTGATAATCAAATCAAATCTGTCCCCAAATTCCAATTGGGTGTTTGGCACAGCATTGATCTGGATTTTTCGCTCCCAATCCAAATGACTGGATTTGGATTGATCTGAAGGTTCGAACATAGGGGACCAAAAATCCTCTCCTTCGAAGGTGATCTTTAAGTCAGGTGTCCACCCTTTTTCCAGTAAGATCAAACGCCATTTTCCTTCTCCAACAAGCCGCCACGGCTCAATAGATGGTTCAACCTCAAGGTCCTTCAAGGTGATCAGCACATATTGTGACTGAGTATCCATTTGTCCGTTCCATGCGTCGATTTTGCTCCCAGAAGGGTACCGAAAGATACTGACCATCAGATCATCTTCGTCATTCCAAAGTTGGAGATCTTGAGTATAACACGTTTTGCCTTCCGAATCACATAAACGGATAATTTGTAGAGGACTATCAAGATGGATACGAATTTCCTCTATACCTCCATAGTTTCCATTGTTATCTCTATAAAGCGAACCTTCATATCGTTCCCCCACAAAGAGATCGTAGCGATCATCAATGATATCGATTAAATCAAGCTGTTTCAGAGAGCATTCAAAAAATGGCACGGCAACACCAACCCATCGAAGCCTGGGTTTATCGATTAACAAAATGTGTTGCTCGTCATCCTCAGCTGCCACTTCTACGTTGTCCGTTGTGGACAGTTTGTCCTCGAGGTTCTCAACCGACATTGCCGCATCCAGCACATCCTCTGTTTTTTCAGGTAGAACCCAGGGATTGACGTCGAGAATTTTTGCCGCTATATCCCGTGAAATGTGATTGAACCGAAAATCTCTTAGTGTATGGAATAGGCAATGGAAACTCTCACTTGTCGGGTGCGTACCTAACAAAAAATCAATCGAGCGGAGATTTTTGTGCCCTGTCAACGTCAAAGGGAGTTGTTTAAGATGGGACAAAGCAAAACCATATTGTAGTGTCATAGTTATGTAATAACTTTGCGTGCCTTCATGACCCAAAACATGCCGCAGATTGAATTTTCGACAAGTAGACTCTATAATGTCCTTAAACCTTTGATTGATGCTCTGTTCACCTTGGAAGATAACCCTTCTGGCGTCGTCACTAAACCGCCTACGTACAAAAGGCCAGAGCATGCTTGATACAGCTTCTCTGCGACCGACTTCCACAGCAAAAAGAAGCAGCAACAGACCAGTTCCCAGAGCAATGGGAGCCACTTCCCCCTCACCCCATTCAATAGGTTCGTCATAATTGTCCAATATTGCCCGCAAAGTAGATGCATCAATGTGCTTTGCCCACAAAATCAGCCATTGATACCCTTCGTGATTTATACGTAATTCACATAAAGAACAAGGCTTTGGTAAATTTCCAACGGCTTTGATTATTCGCAGAATAGCTTCTCGAATTGCGTCGGGATCTTTTGGATCCAATCCAATAAAGATATTTCTGTAACAGTCTCCTCTTCTGTCAATCCCGGCTAAGATTGCGTCATAATCTAAAATGCTGCCACCTAAGAGGGTTTTAGTGCTTTCTTTGGGCGGAGGTTCGGGCAAGGGCCGTGAAATTTTCTCTTCTGCATATTCAGGCAGTGCATAAACAGCTTGATCTACTTTCTTTATTCTGCCTGTGCGTTCTAAATTTTGAAGCACGTAATTGACTCGCGTTGCCGACAATCCTCCGGGAAAGTCCAGGAATAACCTCTGAGCCGTTGCTGCTATATCTTTGAAGTGGGCGGGGCATTTCAGGGTATTCAGCGTGCGAATTATGCAAGATGGCAATCGTCTGGGGGACCGGTGACTTTCTTCTGCGCGATCAAATAAAATGTCCCCTTCTGTTTTGCTAAAGTCGCCAAGGCATTTTCGCGCAGCAGACAGATATCCTTCTTTGTCAATATTATATTCATCCTCCCAAGTTTCCAGTCCGGGCAAATTTGCAGAGTCCTCCGCCCAGTTTACCCACAGCCAGTCACTATCATAGACCTGGATTGGTGTTACCATTGCCATTGTTCTCAAAATTTGGCACAAACCACGGCGGGTGATCCGTCTTCCAAAGTAACCTTCCATCTTTTCTGCAATCGTATCAGGATGCACAAGACGTATGGACGGCAAATCAAATAGGTTTTGACCTAAAGCATAACCAAACGACTTCCGATGTGTAGGGTGCTGAAGCCGGTCAACCGCCTTTTTCACTTTCTGCCGTACTCTTTCCTTTGTAATCCGTAACGACAGACCCAATTCTTCAAGTGTGTGTCCATCGAGTATCCTTCTCTCAAACAATGTCCTTTCGTCGTCATCAAACTGAGATAACCAGTAATCGTTATGGGCACCATCCAGTTGGACCGGCTTTGACATTTCACATTGAGCGCGCACCTCAAATCCATCCCAGAAAAGTACAAATTCAGTTTGCAGTCCCCAATATTGACAAAATGAAAGGAATGTACGCATGTAGGCGGCAGATATGTTATCCACACCTGATTTTTCAATGACTCCTACCTGTTCCAATAGAGTCCACAGTTCGTCTGGCTCCAATTGATAGGGGCTGGCTATCAAACGGCAGATTCTCTCGCCAAGCGTTTCAGTGATGAGTTCTCTTGGTTCTGCCTGTGAGCACCAGGTCAGTAGGCATCTACAGGCCGATTCAATCAGCGTTTTTCGCGATATAAATCCCATCGGCGAACATCTGTCTTTGTGCTCAAGAACAACATAAACGGGATGATGAAGCAGAACCTTTTCTAACTGCGATAGCGAGACAGCAGATTTGTCGTATACAGGTTCGATCCAATCGTGAATTTGCTCTGCTGTACGCGCAGGTGCAGGAATTTTCGCATTCCAACCGAGCAACTCTTCGACGTATTTCAAGTCTTCGAAAGCGCAACTTTCAATTTCATTAGGTAGTCCTTCAGCCGGAGAATCAATCGATGCATACGGATAATTGGACATGTCCCATCGAACGCGACAATTGATGTGTTTATAATTCGAAAATGATGGTCCTGCATTAACCTTCCCCATAGACACATCCCTCAACATTGGGGCGGTGATTGGAATTAGCCTCGGTTCGTTCTCAAATATTGACGTACGTTGGTTCAGTCGTCACATCGCAACCTGTCTCACCCTTGGAAAACGGAATTGACTCCGCCCGTCGTTCCATCGACCTCTGATCGCACCCACTTACGGCTTCTCTATCACACCGGATGGCGCTCGCAGCCCAGGGCCTGCGCGATCGCCCGGATGTGAGACGGCCCCGCGCCGCAGCACGCGCCGATGAAGTTGATTCCCTCGGCTTTCGCCTTCAGCGCGTATTGGGCCATCTCGCTTCCCGATACGATCATCGATTCGCGGATCACCGAATTGTTGGGACCGGCATTGCGATAGCCCTGCGGCTGGTAGGCGATGGGGATGTCCACGGCTTCCCGCATCGCCAGGACCCCCGGCCACATGGTCATCGAGTCGCCGGAGCAGACCAGACCCACGATATCCGCGCCTTCGTCCGCCAGGACCTTCGCGCACTCCGCGGGCGTGGCGCCGTCGTGCGTCCGGCTGCTCGAGCCCATCAGCACCATCGCGGGAACGTCGGTTTTCTTGCAGCGAGACAGGCACAGCCGGGCCTCGTCGAGGCGGGCGAACGTTTCCGGCACCAGAAGTCCGGCGCCCGCGTCCACCATCCAGGAAATGTGTTCGTCCCACTCCGCGCATGCCCGCTCCCGCGCACGTGCATTGCCGGGTTGATAGATATACGGCCCCGTCCAGGAGCCCGCGGCCGTCTGGTTCAGGCAGCCGGCGACAAGGGCTTCATCGCCGGAAGCCTCCCGGGCCAAACGGATTGCCGTACGGGAAATCTCCTCGAGCCGGGCCGCCTCCCCGTCGGCCCCCTCACCCGATATGTCGCGGCGTTCCAGTTGCGACCGGCTGGTCCACCAGGTCTGCGCCTGGAGCACGTGGGAACCGGCCCTGTAGAAATCCTGATGGATCTGACGCAGCGCGTCCGGATCTTCCAGAATCATCGCGGGCGTATCGTACCCCCGCCACCTGGCCTCGATAATCATCCCCCCATCGCTCAGAACAACGCCCTCTTCCAACATCTTCAACAGGTCCATTCCCATTCCAGTCCTCCTTTGCAATATTCATCCCAAGCCCTGCTCATTGCTGCTGCGAATGCCGGCGGCGACGATCCCCCGTTGCCTCTCAACGCGGTCGGAGTTCGATGTGTTTTCGCTCGCAGTCCAATGCCTGGGCCATCGAACGGAGGAGTCGCACGACCGCCCCGCCGGACCCGCCCAGAAACCGGATATCGTGCGCAATCGCTTTCAACGCGTACTGTCCCAGCTCCATCCCGTAGACGTGCATGGCCTCCCGCATGTGCTTCCAGTGCGCCCGGCACGTGCGGTAGCCATTCGGCAGAAAGGCGATCGGCGTGTCCACGGCCTCCCGCATTTCCAGCACCACCGGCCACAGGTCCTCCGGTTCCCGAATGCCGCCCCCGCCCACGACGTCGGCGCCGTCGCCTGCCAGAGCACGTGCGCACTCGGCCGGCCCGGCACCGTCGGCGGTGACTTCGTCGTCTCGTAGCAGGGGATTGTTCAGTCTCCCTTCCGGCAACACGACGTCCACGGAAACCACGACGGGAAGCGCGGTCTTCCTGCAGCACGCCAGCGCGAGGCGTGCTTCGTCCAGCCGACCGAACGACTCGCAGACGAGCATATCCACACCCTCGCCTGCCAATATCTCCACCTGCTCGTCCCACTCCGCCCGGGCGCGGTCCGCCGATCCGGCGTCGCCGGCCTGAAAGGCCCCCGTGGGAGACAGCGTACCCGCCACCAGCGCTTCCGCTCCGGCCGCGCGTTTCGCCAGGGCCACGGCCCGCCGGTTCAATGCGTCGACCGGGTCGCCCCCACCCCCTGTTCCCCGTTCGCCAACGCCGGTTCGCGTACACCGGCCCGTGAGGGCTCTGATCACACCGGCGCCGGCCCGGAAGTAATCCTGGTGAGCCAGCCGCACCGCGTCCGGGAAGTCCTCGAGCACCCACGGCGCAGCGTATCCCCGCAGTCTCAGTTCCTCCACGTTCCCGCCATCGGCCAGCACGAACCCTTCTTCAAGGGTACTCAGAACGGACTCAGGCATAAATAGCCTCCTCTCCTTTATCCATCTCACAACAGTCTATACAAGTGGCCAATTTGAAGACCCCAAAAATGGTAAACCCACTCAAGAATTGCTTACCTGAAAGCGACGGGCTTTACGTCACAAATCAACTTCCTTCCTTGCCCTTTTTCTTGCTGCGCCCAAGAAAAAGGGCGAAAAAGAAGGGCGCCTGCCTGCCGAGCAGGCTTCGGCCTGTCTGCCGTTCCAACGGGACAGGCAGGCGCAGGCAGGCCGCTCGGCGCCTGTCTGCGTGCGTGAGACAGCACGCACAGGCAGGCGGGGCCGGTTTTTCCGTGAACCAACTCACTGCCGTAGTTGGAAATTGGCTGCCCTGTTACCGGATTAGGCCATCCCAAGCGATGGTGCTGGACGGAATAGCACGGAAAAACCCCCCACACCACAACCGTACGCTACAAACGTCCTCGCGAAGATTCGTTCGATTATGTTCTTACGCGATATCGCGCTTACAATCCCCCCACTCCGCCACCGGCTTACCCCCTATTCCGCTTCCTGAACGAAGGAGGAACTACCACCGCTTGGTGGACGCCTGTCTCTTCTCCCCCTCTCCTCACAGGAGAGGGGGCCTGCCTGCCGGTGGTTTTTCGGCAGGCAGGGGGGAGAGGTCTGCGGCCGCTATGGCCCTGCCACTTCACGGCGCTGACGCCGGTTTTGCCTTTCGCTTCTTGTCTTTGCTTCAAGCTGACTGCTTGTTGCTGGTTTGTCTTTCTTTGTGTCTTTGTGTCTTCGTGTGAGTTGAATGTCGTTTTGCTCTGCGCTGACCGGTTTATGTCTTATTGTTCTTGCTTCAAGCTGACTGCTGATGGCTGACCGCTGATCGCTGCTCTTCAATGCCAGCTGTGAACCCTGTGCCCCGAATGCGGGAACCAGATGGCATCCACGACCGTACCCGCGATCACCGCGACGATGTATGCCGTGAGGATCCCGATGAAAAAGGGCAGCGATCGCCGGTAGAATGCCGTGCCGCCGATCCTGAGCATGAGGAATTTGATCAGCCACGCGACCAGCAACGTGAGGCTTTCCAGCCTGGCGAAAATCGTCCCCGACAAAGCGAACCCGATCGGATGCAGCCGCCACCGGGGCAGCCGGTACCGCATCAGGTTCAGGGCCGTCATCACAACCACGCCCGCCAGGAACAGCCAGTATTCCACGGCCAGGATGGGCCGGGGGTTGCGCAGGGCGTCGACGGCCAGGCCGTAGTGCCATTCACCCTCGTGAAGGATCAGCCAGTTCGGCTGGAAATTGTATCCCCCCATGGTGTAGGCCATCCAGACCGTCTGGAGCGTGGAAACCACCGTACCGACCATGAACGCCCCGAACACCCCCCAGAAAAAGCGCCGCTTGCCTTCGGGGATGAAGTCCCCCAGCCGGTTCACCTGCGCGATCACCGGCAGCGCGAAACTCCTGGGGTGGTTGGCCGTGAACGACAGCAGGCTGGAGGCGGCGTTCGTGGACGGGTTCAGCCTGTGCGCTCCGCCCAGCCCGAACAGCGCGTAGTCCCAGGCCACCGCCGGCGGATCCACGTAGACCAGCCCCGAGTCGGCGACCACCTTCGCCACGCCGATGTAGACGATGAACATGGCCGGCGTCAAGACCAGGATCATACCCGGCTCGATCCCAATCTGCGCGAGCCATGCCACAATGTACACGCAGCAGACGACCAGCCCGATCACAGCCGTGCGATAGGATATCCATTCCCGGCTGTCGTCCAGGGCGGAACCGCCGGGGCGTACCGCCTTCCGGAAGACCTCCCGAAGGTGCCCCCTGGAAATCCAGAGCCACCAGATGACCAGCGCCGCGAAGGCGCCGGCCGTCTGGAACTTGTAGCTCGTCAGGTTGTACGGACCGGAACCGTAGTGCGGGGACGTCGCCACCACGCCCAGCCGGTTCAGAATCCCGGCTTCGATCATGTACAGGATATCGAAGAACCAGATGCTGAAGAGGACTTCCAGGTTGGCGAAATAGGAAAAGCAAATGACGAATATGCTCAGATAGATACAAAACGGGGGATACTGTTTGGGCAGGAGGTCCCACACATAGTTCATGCGGGTGTTCATCACCTTCGGAAAGGCCGGATAGAACCAGTGCACCATATTCAGCCAGAAAACCCCCGACGTCAGCCCGAAGCCCGCCCAGAACGCCTTTCCTTTCATGAACTCCGGCAGGGCCCGCGCCCCGGACCCGCTCCGGTTCGCCATCTCCAGGACCGGTGTCAGCGCGGGGTACACCAGCTTTTCGTGGTCCGCCCACTGGCGGTGAAGAATCACCGACACGCACACACAGGCGAACCCGAGAACGGCGATAAAGCCGAACCACCACAACAGCGGCCCCCACCAGTCGTGCCAGGGAACGGACATCCCGGAAGGAAGCCCTTCGAAAAACAAGGTGATGGACTGCCGTTCGTCCGTTGAGATCAACCAGCCGGGAAGGTGCGGGTGCAGAAACTCCGACCACCGGTTCTCCGGCGTGGCGAAGTAGTAGGGCGCCACCATCTGGCTGACCAGATATCCGCTGATACCGTAGGTGGGGCCCATGGCGCTGATGAGCGCCATACCGAAAATCGTGATCCACTCCGCGGGCGCCAACACGAAACGCCGGCCGAACCAGCGTGCGAGCGCGGCGCAGATGAGCAGCGACAACAGAAAGAGCAGCAGGTCGCCCATCGGAATCAGGCTGATGGCCATATACGACCCGTGCTGGACGTACCGCATCGTATTGGCGAGCAGATTGACGGCTACGGACAGCCCGAGCCCGAATACGACGGCGCGAGTCGTTACGCCCTGGCGCACCGGGCGCTGTCTCCGCGCTGCTGCCGTGCCGCCGTCCGCCATGGATCCCCCGTTCGCCTACGGCGAGCGCAACCCCACGCCGCCCGGGTCCGCGGGAAACTCGCCCGCCGCCCGATCCCCGTTCGGGCGAAAATCGGGAACCCGCATCAACCGGCTCCCCTCCTGTATCGAGTCGATCGCCCGTACGGCCGCGGCGACCGTATCCATGGCCCTGTACACGTCAAAGTCCAGCGCCCTCCCATTCAGGACCGCGTCGCGAAAGTGCATATGCACATAGGAATCCGCGTCGCCGTGGCCGCTGCCGCGCGCCTCGGGAGCCGCATCCGTGCGTTCGTAACGCCAGTCCACTTCCGACCAGTCGTTCATCTGTGCGTCCGCGAACCAGGCTTTCGGCATCTCGCTGCGGGACCGGCGCCACTCCAGACTCCCCTTCGTGCCGATCAGCTGCCACCAGTGGTGGTCACCGTGCGGCCGCGGCTGCGTGTGGCCGTCCAGCATGCGAATCAACGTATCCTTTTCGGTCTTCATCAGCGCCACCTGCACATCGGGCTTTCCAATCTGGGGATGCGCGTAGCTCGGTCTCTTCGTGCTCATCGCCGTCACTTCGGTCACCCGGTCGTCCAGGATCTTCAGCAGGATGCTCAGGTCGTAGGAGGAGGCGATGATGGGCGGCGTATCGTGGGGAAACGTCGGACGGGCTTCGGGATGCTCGGGCAGTTCCTCAATTGAATATTGCCTGCCGGTTGCGTAGTCCTGAAAAAACTGATGCGTACCGTAATACCCGACGTACTGGCCTTCGGCATACGTAATCTTGCCCAGGCGTCCATCGTCAACCAGGCGCTTCCATCCGTCCACGAACCCCCAGAACCGGGTCTGCTCCGCCAGGCTGTAGACCAGCCCCGTACGCTCCACGTTGGTTACGATTCGCCAGCATTCCTCCATCCTGTACGCGCCCGGCACCTCGCTGTTCACGTGCTTGCCCGCTTCCAGCGCCTCCGCCGCCATCCGCCCCACCTCGCGCTGCCGCACCACAAGGCCCACCGCATCCATCGGTTCGTAAGCCAGAAACGCTTCGTAGCTGCCGAACGCCGGCACTTCGTCCCGATAGGAGATCTCGGCAAGGGCCCGAGCCTGAAGCGGCTCGATCCAGTCGTAGACGGCCGCGATCCGGTAGCCGGGAATGTTCTGAAGCAG
The DNA here is from genome assembly GCA_965203805.1 of Candidatus Latescibacterota bacterium. Classification (GTDB taxonomy): domain Bacteria; phylum Latescibacterota; class UBA2968; order UBA2968; genus JAAXHE01. Next base: position 2,521,511 of record OZ241917.1, read on the forward strand.
CCTGATCCAGTGCAGCCCCCTGTTTCCCAGGCCCGCGATCCCGATGCGTATTTCATCCATAGCCTTCACTCCCTAAACGGTTTACAACGCTCAGTCGAGCTGAAACCGGATGTAGATGTACATACGCACCTCAACCGCCTCGCGGTTCTGGTATCCGGGAAGATATCGGAATTTCGATAGGGCGTCCAGCGATGCTTCGTGAAACAGCTCGTGTCCCTTGAGCACCACGCTGTCTTTGACCCGGCCGTCCTTTCCCACCGTAAACTCCATCAGGACGACGCCCTCCAGGCCCTCCCGCCGCGCGACTTCCGGATACGCCGGATCCACCTGTTCGAGGAGTCTGGGTTTCCGTTCCACGAACCGGGCGGGATAGACCACGTCCCCGTCCACCTCCTCGTCCTCATAGGGAGCCGGGACAAGCGTGTCCGGGGGCGCGGCGAGACGTGTGGGCACCGGGTCGAAGTCGAGTTCGGCCGTCGCGGAAACGGTGATCTCTTCGGGCAGCACGTCGCGGCTTTCCGTTTCAAGGGGCACGGACGGCCGAACCAGAATCGGCAGTCTCACGCCCTGCCGGGTCTCCGGCACCTCAGTAACCTGGATGAGAATCGGATGTTTCTCGGAGGCTGGCGCGCGGAGCCTGAAGGCAGGGAAAGTAAAGGCAACGGCGGCGTGGAGGACGAGCGAAATCCCGACGCACAAGGGGAAGACCTTTCGATACTGCGCCTTCAAGTCCGCTTCGGGACGTCGGGTTCGGATGATGCTTCCGGTGATCCAGGGTCTGGGAGGCAGCTGCTGCCGCATTGTACCCTCCACGTTGCCTGCACGGCCGGCCTGCATGCGTTCAACGCGCGTTTACAGGGTACAGCGATCCATCGGTAAACTCCAGGCGACAACCTGAACCTCGCTCCCGATCACTGTGCGGCTTCCCTCACCCAGAAGAGGCCCTCCTTGGTCGCCTGCTGCCCGCTGTTCATGTCCTTTACGGTCATCCGGACCCTGCGGCGCCCCGCGGCAGCCTCTCCGATGTCCAGCGCCACGTAATCCGCAACCGAGGCGTCGGTTCCTGTCTGAACGTAACGAACGGTCACGGCCGACTCGGACCGCCCCAGAACCCTCGTCCTCAGGCGTGAGAGGCTGGTGCCGCTTTCGTCCGTGCTGTAGACCTCGTAAGTCACCTCGTAGCGCGTCGCCCCGAATTCGTCCTGCTCGAGATTGTAGATTTCGAAAAAGACAAACACGTGCTGGCCCGCATTGAAAACATGCGAAGGCAGCGGCGTGATACTCCATTTCCCGCGGACGAACTTCGGGTCGGACCCGGGCATCGCAGCGGTCACCTGCCGCGCCACGAACAGATCGCTCAGCTTCAGCCCCTCTCCGGAGTAATCCTCCACGGAAAGCTTCTGAGAATACGCCTGCAACCGTTTCGTGTTGTGGCGCTGCACCTGCACGGCCAGTTCGTAGTTTCCCGGAAGGACATCCAGGAGATCCACGCGGTCCAGAAGGGCCCGGTCGCGGCGCCGGCCGGAGACCGGCACCTCGAGATCCTGCTGCAGGGCCAACACCTTCGTGTACCGGCCGTCCAGCAGTGCCACGCGCCGGTTCACCATCACGTTGTCATCCGTATCCCCGGGAAGCGCAACGTGCTCTATGGGAATGCCCACGTTGACCTGGATTTCCGTACCGGCGTTGTTCCCCCGGAACGTGACCACGTCGTAGCTGAAGTCGAGCGATTCGAAACCCGCCACGCTGAAGTACTCGGGCTCTTCCCGCGACACGGACGCGACACGGGTTGATGGCGCCAGTTCCGTGAGCCGCTGCATGAGCCGCAAATAGGCCATCTCCCCCACGTGCGGGTCCTTATCCAGATTCTTGAGGTCCTGGCTGCTCACGCCCGGCACGGGCGCATAGTCGTAGACGCCGGAGTTCTGTTCATCCGTGAATGCCACCTCAAGTCCCTTTCCGACGCCTGCATAGACCCAGACCTCCCACGGTACCGACGCCCAGTTGTGCCCCGTTGTGACCGGCTTCCACCCGCTCAGGCCGATGGCGAATTCGGGATCCAGATCGATGCCGGCTTGTATGGGAGAATCTTCGAGGTCCACCAGTTCCCGCGGCGCCGCGGCCGGGTTGCCTCCGGCGCCCGGGTCGCCCTGGTCCGGCGCGAAAACAGCCAGGTCGAGTTCCTCGATGACCGCCGTCTGGAGGTCGCGCCGGATGTCTTCGCTGGGTTCCAGAAAGGAGCCGAGATCCGTACGAATCGGAAATACGGGCCCCACGTAGCTGATGCCGGGCCCTTGAGATCCATAGAGCTGGTAGGCCATATTGTCCTGAACGCGCTCGACCGCGGGCGGCACGTTCGGATTCGGCTCCGTTGACGAGGAGCGGTAGTCCGGTTCGCCGTACCTGATGTACACCTCGCCGCGCCGGTCCCACGGCCACTTCAGCGTGCCGTACCTCGTGCGGGCGTACCACACCCGCCGGTGGTGTTCGGCGCGGCGCATCGCGCCCCGCGAGGCCTTGAACGGGTCGCGGCGGAGCCAGAACCGCTGGAGAAACGCGGCCCGCTTTTCGGGGGGGGTGTTGCGATAGGCTTCAATTTCATGCGGCAGCCCAACCAGCGACACGTCCCGGTAAAGCGCCTGCTCTTCCGGATCCAGGCTTTCGACGTAGATCTTGAACGCGCGGAGGGCGCCCTCGTAATTTCCCCGCGCCATCAGCGCCTGCGCGAGAAGCGGCAGCGCAAGGTCGTCGGTCATCAGAGACGTAAGGGTTTCGACATCCTCGAATCTCTCTTCTTCGAGCAACTCGTTTGCAAAGGCCAGCGCTTCCGTCTGATCCGCAGGCTTCAGTTCCAGGTACTTTTCAAAATATACCATGGCGCTCTGAAGGTCGCGATCCTCACGGTGGGCCCGGGCCAGCAGCAGGTGGGCCGGCCCATATCGTGGATCGAACTCAAGCGCGCGGTCCGCGGCCCGCCTCGCTCCGGAACGTCCGGTTTCCTGGTAGACACGGGCGAGCAGATAGTGCGTTTCGGCACGGGTCGAATCGACGCGCAGCGCGGCTTCCAGATGCGGCAGCGCCCGATCGGGATCTCCCTCCAGTTCGAAGGTCAGCCTGCCCAGGCCGCGATGCGCAGCGGCCTGCTCCGGGTCGAATTCGAGGGCGCGTTCGTACGCCGAGCGCGCACTGTCCACGGCGCCTGCCCTCAGACGCCGGCTCCCGATCTGAGCAAGCGCCCGCGCAAGATACGTGTGCGTCCAGGTATACGTGGAATCGGCGCGCAGCGCGGCTTCCAGATGGGGCAGCGCCCCCCCGGGGTCTCCCTCCAGCTCGAGCGCCACCCTGCCCAGGCCGCAATGCGCCGTGGCCAGCTTCGGGTCGAATCCGACCGCACGTTCGAACGCCGAGCGCGCATTGCGGGCTCTTCCCACCCGCAGGTATAGCATGCCGGCGCGGTTCAGGATGAGTCCCGCGTGGTCCGGATGGTCGACAAGCGCCCGCTCCAGCGCCCGGGCCGCCTTCACCACCGCCGGCACGTCGCGCGCCTTGAGTCCGCGCTCGTACGCGGCATCCAGTTCCGACAACGGCTTTCGGGCGGCATGCGCGTTATCCGGCCAGAGACCGGCGGAGACGATCAGCGCACAACCCAGCATTGCGCGCAAACGCAATCTCCGGAAAACCTCCATATACCGCTACCTCTTCGTAAACAGATAGGCGGCCCTGTCGCGTTAACCAAAGCCGCCTAGCGGGTCTATTCGAATTGCGTTACGTTACGATCAGAACGATCCGGTCACCGAAAACCGCAGGGTCGCGCCGTTGTCGGGAAACTTGTCGAACTTCACGTAGGCAAAATCCGCCTGCACGTGGTGAATGCCGCGCTGAAGCCGGACGCCCGCCCCGGCGGTAACGTCCTGCACGTCGTAGCCAAGCTTGTAGCCGGCCCTGAGCGCAACGATATTCCGCAGCCAGAGTTCGGCGCCCGCGTGCATCCGCCGCTCAACGCTCACGCTGTAGAGCGCCTCGATCGCGCCGGTCAGCGAGACGTCTTCTCCGCGCTCACCGTAGACCTCCGCCGCGGTCGCCATGCTGAAGAAAACGGGCATCTTTCCCTTGATGGCCTCATCGGTCAGGAGTACCAGGTCCTTCCCGAAGTTGCGCAACGACATGCCGATGCGCAGGCTCCGGAATCCCGTGTGGTAGAACGTGCCGACCGCCAGGTCGAAGACGCGGTAGTCGTAACCCCTGTCCAGTTTTTCTTCGATGACGCGCGCCTGGAATCCCACGGAGAAGCGCTCCGTAAACTGCTTGGCGTAGACCCCGCCCACCGCCCAGCTTCCGGTGTCCAGGATCCGGCCCGTCCCCTCCGGGTTGAATATGGTGGTTTCCTCGATATCGCCGGTGTTGAACGCCACCAGACTCAGCGCGAGGGCGCCGTAGTCCGTATTGACGCCGACCGCCGCGGAATTCAACTGGGACTCAAGGAGCCACCTGGTGTTCGTAAACGCGAACTGCAGCCGGTTGCGCGTCATGGCCGTAAGTCCGGCGGGATTCCAGAACACGGAATTGATATCGTCCGCCACGGCCACGTACGCGTCTCCCATCCCGGCAGCGCGCGCGCTCTGGGAAATTTCCAGGAAAGCTGCGTAGGTTTCGCCCACCGGCGTCTGGTTGGAGATTTCGGCCAACGCCGGGGCGCCCAGAACGAGGACGCCGACAAGCGCCGCAGAGCCGATCCGATAAATGCGCCTCATGGCGACCTCCTTAGCGAATGATGACCAGCTTGGCGCCCTTCACCTGTCCCTGGGATTCCGCCACCAGGGACTCGACGGTGACGAAATAGACGCCGAAGGTCAACTGTGTGATGTGCGTTCTGTTGAACTGGAAGAAGGCGGCTTCACCCTCTGTCTGCGAATCGTGGTCGATCTCGCCCACCAGGTCGCCGGCTACGGAGAAGATCCTGATCTTGGCCTTCCTGGGTACGTTCAGGATCCGGATCTTGGTAGAGCCCTCGTAGGTGTGCGGCGCCTCGGGGATGTAGGGGTTCGGCACGATGAGGATATCCTTTTCCAGCCGGTCCGCGCTTGCGGTGGGCACCTGCACCGGACTGTCCGGCGATTGCCCGGTTGGAGGCAGATAGTAGGTGGAAACGTCTCCGATGCCCGACTCGTACGCGCGGACGCCGCCCTCCACCGTGGCGCCCGTTACCCGGCTGGCGAATCCGGTGTTGGCGCTCCCCTGGTAGGAGCGTACGGCGTAGTAGTACTGGAATCCCGCGAGCGACTCCGTGTCTTCGTACGAGTACTCCGCCGAACCGTTCGCCGGTACGTCCTGAATCATCTTCCAGAGACCGGGCTGGGTCTCGGACTGGTATACGCGGTAGCCCGCCACGTCGGATTGCCCGGTATCCGGGTTGTTCGACGTTTCCGGGTCGCCCTTCCAGGTAATCAGGTTACGGGCGTTCTCGGAAGAGGACACCATCGCGTCCACGTCCGGAGGCTGGTTGGGCAGGTCGTAACCCAACGCGTAGGCCTCCTTGGCCTTATTGAGGTGGTTGAGGAGGTTGGCGAACGCGGCGCCGTTCTCTTCCTTCTTGAGTTCGCTGGTGTCTCCCGACTTCTGATAGGCCCGGAAGTTCTCTGTAACCGGCGCGGCCGCCACGTAGGCAAACACGAACTTCACCTTCTGGCCGGGCGCCAGGTCATAGGGGCCGTAGGTTTCCAGCGGGGTGTAGCCCGCGGCGATGCCGTGCCTCCCCTCCCACTCCCAACTGGGGATGGGCATATACGGCATGGGGCCGACCGGGACGTCCGGAATCGGGAGCAACGGCACGCCCAGGTTAGGATTTCCCGAGCCCCTGCTGGGACGTTCCAGCAGCGGCTCGTTGAAGTAGGAGGGGTCCGGCGTGCTGACCAGCATGTTGTAGAGCGTTTCGTGGTTCATTTCGTTCGGGTTCGGTTCGTCCGTGAGCAACCCGACGGCGGCCGCCGCGCTGGACGGATATCGGTACAGAAAATGAAAGAAGTTGTACGCGAACGGCTGCTCATCCACCTTCGGCGCCTCGTAGGTCTCCGGATCGCCCACGAATCCGTCCGTGGGGTCCACGTCTATAGGGGCCTTGCCGATCCATGCCGGCGACGTGATGTCCCCGACGCCGGTCAGGCTGGGGAAGGTGCATTGCGCGCACCTGTGTTCGGAGCGATACGGGTCTCCAACGTCGTCGGACAGCGGACCGGTAAGGCAGAAGTTGTCCCAGTCGTACTGGTAGGTCAGCCGCAGGCCGCGGGCGGATTCCGGGCCATCGTAGTTCGGAGACTCCGTATACTTGATCTTGTCGTCCTGGGAATTGTCCAGGGGTCCGAAATTGCTGCTGCACCCGTCTCCCGTGCCGTAGTCGGAATAGTACGCCCTGTAACTGACCCGGGAGACGCCCGCGGATGACGGCAGGAACCGGTGATGGAAGGAAAAATAGACGTTCGTGAGATTGTGCCCGCCGCCGGCGAGGTCGGACGCGCGATCGCCGTCGGTATCCCCGGTGTTCTCGAACACCCACTCGGTGATCACGAAATCGTCGTATTCCGGGTGGTTCCACGCAAAGGCCGCCTTCTCACCCGTAATGCCCAGCCCGGTGGTCCACTTGCTCAGAACGATGTCTTCAGGAAAATTGTCGGTGGAAACGTCGTTGTACTGGCCGATGCGGTAATTCAGGATTTCCCTGGGTTCCAGCGCATCCAGCTCCACCCCGGTGCCGGGCCACCAGTTGGCCATCGATCGCCCCGAATTGGGGCTGACCACGTCGCTGCCCAGCCCCGCGTACTTGCCCCTGAAGTCCACGCTGGGATCCACCGCCATCGCCACGACGTCTTCGCTTTCTTCCATCGCCGATATGAGGGGGTTGGCCCAGCTCACCGCGGCCTCGCCGTTCACTTTGGTGGCGATCCACCATCCGTGGCCGCGGCCGTTGTGCGACGTCAGATCCACGTGCATGCTCCCGGCGCTGCGCTGTTCCCCGTAGTAGGCGGAAAAATCGTTCGTTCCGCCGCCCCCCCAGCTGATCAGCGCAAACCCCGGATAGGCCAGATCCAGATAGAGGCCGGCATAGTTCCCTTCCACCGGCCGAGCCCCCTCGGCGCCCGTGCTGAGAAAGCTGTGCCAGAGGGTGCCGCGCGCGAGGTGCCGGGGCGTCAGGGATTCACCGGCCAGGTTGGAGATGGTCGCCCGCTGGGCCTCGGCCGGACGCCAGAACGCGCCTGCGATCAGGAGTGCGCCTGTAATGATGTATATGCGTCTCATTGATTTTCTCCCCGCCTGATTGCGCCGGGGCAACCGCGCCGCCCCGGCGTCAGATACATACCTAGAAACCGATCCGCACGCCCATATTCACGTACCTCGGCGTTCCGCCGCGCCTGAAGTTGGAGTCGCCGTATTTCAGGTAATTCGTGTCGTTTGGTGTGGGCTTCTTCAGGCCCCAGCGGACGTAATTGGAGCCGGAGGATGGGTCGTAAAACGTGTTGAACAGGTTAAACACCTCGGCGTAGATCGTGGGAGTGGTTGCCCCGATACGGAACGACTTCTGGATATTGAAGTCCGTCCGCACGAAAACGGGCCGGTTGCGGGCGGTCTGCACACTCGTGCCCGGCAGGGTGATCTGGAACTGCCGCCCGTTGTCCAGCCGCCAGACGACGTTGGCCTGGATGCCGCCCAGGATCTTTGCGCCGCCAATGGGTTCTCCGGGGCCCCAGTCCATCGGCGTGGACCACAGGAACTGGAAGGAAGCGTTCGTGGTCGGGGGCTGCCCGCGGAAGGCATCGACCTGGCGCCAGACGTCCTCGAACCAGAGGTTCTGCATCTCCTGCTTCTCCGATTCGCTCAGGCCGGGATATTCATGCCAGGGGCGTATCGCATCGATTCGGTTTGTTCCCCACGACCCGACGAACGTGGTCCCGTCTGCATGCTTTTTCCGGATCACCTCGTTCGCCCTGTGGCCGATCGACCGGATTTCTTCGTCGGTCAGCCGCACGATTTCGTCGTTTGCATCAACCATAAAGTACTTCGAACTGGCAATGTAATTGGAGTCCGGGTACGTATTGATGACAAGCTGGGAGCCGCCCGACCAGTTGAACAGCGCCCAACTCACGTCGAGCCCCACCCTGAAGGAGAAATTGTGAGAAAAGGCCTTGGTGAAGCCCATCTCGATTCCCTTGGTCTCAAGGCGGGCGTTGGGACCCCTGTGGCCGACGTAGGTAAGGGTCTGCACCGGGTCCCGGAAATAATGTACGCCCCCGGAACCCACACGCTCGGTCCGGCGGTAGTAGGTGGAAAGCTCCATCACAAAGTCGCTGACGAAGTTCCACTCCCCGGTCACCTCGAACTCGGCGGTATTCGGCAGCCCGCCCGGATTCTGGTATCCGCCGTCCAGACGCCACTGCCCGCCCCCGATCCAGTTCAGATCGTACCAGACGTCATCCAGTTCGGGGTGGTTCTCCGCGTCGGACGTGGTCCAGGGCTCCAGCCACAGCAGCGAAAACTGCGGGGGTTTGTAGTACACACCGTATGAGTACCGCACGGTGGACCGATCCGTGATCGGGTGGGACAGGCCGATACGCGGCGACAGGCTCGTCATCGGCCGGGTCTTCGCCAGCGGCACCCGCCCCGTGCGCCAGGCCTTGTAGGTCCTCCAGCCCGGCAATGTCTTCATGAAACCGGACAACGTCCGCTCGGGCCCGCCCCAGAAGCTGTCGAAGCGCAGGCCGGCGTGCAGCACCAGTCCCTGGAATTCCAGCTTCTCGTCCACGTAGGCCGCCAGCCGGTTTACCGTATACCGCTTGCCCGGCTCGCTGTTCCCTGCCATGATCTTTATCGTGGCGTTGGTCGCGCTGGACCGGTTGTAGTCCCAGTTGAGGTTGTTCATGTTCTGAAAAACGAAACCGGCCTTGAACAGGTTCCGCCGGGTCAGCTGCCCGGTGAAGTCATAGCGGAAGTTGTACCGTTGATTGTCTTCCACCACGATGCGCCGGCGGTCCCGGTCTATATTGAACTGGCCAAGCTTGTCTCTTCGCCAGGACGTCGTCGTGGCGTCGACGTCTTCGCCCGGATCGGTCTTCGTACCGTAGTAACCCACCTGGAACTCGTGGAACATCCGGGGGTTGATGCTCTGCGTGCCCGTTACGTAGAAGATCCGGTTGACCCGGTTCTGCTGGTACCCCGTCGTTCCGTTGAGAAGGAAGAGGTTGCCCCCGACCGAACGGTTGGCGTCGCCGAAGAAGGTGGGTTCGTTGGACTGGTTGAAGCCCACCTTGACCTTGAGGTTGGGCGACGGAGTAAAGCTGATTTTCCCGAAGATGCTGTGCTGGCGCAGCCCCGTCAGCGTGGGCGCGGGCAGGTTGATTTTGGCGCGGCTGGTCCTCCCGCTCACTACGAACGTGGCGTTATCGCCGAGCGGTCCGGTGACCCAGCCTTCCACGAGGTGCCCGACGGAACTCTCGTAGTCCTGCTTGACGTGGATCAGCTGTCCTGTGTCCGGATCTTTCTCGTTCACCCATTCGGAGTTGTTCCACTGCAGCCTGTCGCGCCAGTACCCGTTCGCCCCGCCCCGCTGCCCCGGCGTGGCGTCGTACACGTTGGGACCGCGGTGCCGCTTGCCGGGCAATTCCACCCGGAGGTCGAGGCCGCCGCGGTAGATCCGCGTGCCCTCCCTGCTGATGATGTTCACCACGCCCGCCGGCGACGAGGCCTGCGAGGCGTCCGCGCCGCCCCTGACCAGCCCCATTTCACCGACGGCGGTTACCGGCAGGTTCGTATACTGCCGGACACCCGTCTGCTGCGACGTGTCCAGATTCATCAACTCGATGCCGTCGAACGTCCAGGTCTGCGCGGCGCGCATCGAATAATAGCTCATATGCCGGATGCGGACGCCGTTGCCGGGACTGTCGTTCACGTTCGTGCCCACGGCGTACTGCAGGTGTTCTTTGACGCCCCTGATGATGGGTACCTGTTCGATTTCCTGCGAGGAGATCTTCGTCTCGCTGGAGGTCCGGTCCACCTCCACGAGGGGCCGCTCCGCCCTGACCACAATCTCCGCGGCTTCCAGCGCCGATTCCCGGAGCGTGAAATCGGACACGGTTGTCAAGCCGGCGGCCACCCTGACACGCTCCCGCACCACCGCTTCGTAACCGACCATCGATGCCTTCAGAGTATAGAACCCGGGCTCGACACCGATGATGGCGTAATACCCGTCGCTGTCGGACGTCGCTCCGAAACGCGTCCCGTCGACCACCACGTTGGCTCCCGGCAGGGCGCCGCCGTCGGCATCGGTCACCTGTCCGGCAATCTTGCCGTAGAAGGTCTGGGTCCGCGCCGGCCCGACAAGCAGGCATAACGCCGCAATTGTGCCCAAAACCATAAATCCACGCTTCATACGCCAACTCCTTGGCTGAAGTACCTTTCTACCATCCCGCCGGCCAACGCCCGTTCACCTGCGCTGACGGATCGGAAATGTGGATTGAAAACTCAGTGTGCGCTTTCACCGCCGAAGTACTCTCGCTCTGTGATCCTTGCCATAGGCAGGCCTCCACGTCGATGAACCGGTTAAAATGGAATCAGGGAGTTTCGATAAGGCGTCCGGTGACGAAATCATCCGGCGGCGCCGAAGTCTCCGGCGAACGCGATAAAGTCGTGAAAATCCACGGCGCCGTTTGCATTCAGGTCGAATATCGGATTGAATTCAACGTCACCCCGGCTCGCGCCGAATGCCGCGGCAAAGCTCGAGAAGTCCGCAAAGTCAACCTTGCCGTCCGCGTTGAAGTCCGACCTGAGGCGCGAAACCACCGGAACGCTGCCGAAGATGCCGGGGTTGCTGAGAGAAAGCAGCCGGCCGGGCGCCGGGTCCCCCGGACGCCAGGCGCCCGCCGGATCCCCGAGTTCCATTCCGTTCGTGAATCCGTCCCGGTCCGAGTCCAACTGCGCGAGGCTCGGCCCCCACACCACGTTTCCGGAATAACCCGCCTCGGACAGGAACCCCTTGCGGACGGTCACGCCGAAGGCATTCAGCGGGCCGCCTCCGCCGGTATACGCGTGGCAACTGGCGCAGATCTCGTCGCCTTCGTTGGTCGCTTCATGCGTCGATTCCGAGAGGGGTATGTCCAGCCTGGTGGTCGTCCGACCCCGGTCGACGTGGCAGGTGCGGCAGCGGGCCGCGTTGGCGTTGGGGACCTGAAACACCCGTTTCGGCCGCGACTCCGCTCCCCAGCACACCGCGAGGACGACGATCAGAACAACCGCTGAGGTCCGGGTGTTCATTTAACGCATGAAATACTTGATTCCGACCATCAGGTTGAAACTGAAAATCGGAAACGTCTTCTTCAGGTCCCAGTCTTCGTAGGGCCGCAATTCGCCCATCGATACGTTCCAGCGGACCCTGAAGTCCACGAGGAACTGATCGGAGGTGCGGCGGTAGAACCCCAGCCCCGTGTTGATCGACAGCGCCACGTCCTCGTCCACCGTGGTTTCCACCATGCCCTGCGCATCCGTCCGGATCTGTTCGCCCACCTGCCCCGGCCAGATCAGACCCGACACTTCGTGGGTATACCTCAGGAACCCGATGCCGGCGGCAATGTATGGAACGCTCTGCCCGGTCCGGTCGGGCTTGAATGAACGCAAACCGTTGACCACGATGCCGCCGATCCACATATTCGCCTGGGCGCCGGGACTCTTCACCAGGGAACCGCTCGCGGACCCCAGTCCGTTGTGCCAGGTGAACTGGCGGTCGGAGAGACCGGCGTCCGAAAGCGGCGAGTACGTGACTTCGACTTCCGTCATCGTTCGGTCGGACACCTGGTACGTGAGTTGTCCGATGAAAGCCGGCGAGATATTGTACCACCCCTTGAGCGGCCCGGCCGGGCGCAACATGGACCCGTGTACGCCGAGCGCATAGCGCAATTCCTGCGCCTCTGTCTTCGCCGTGGGCATCAGGCCGAATCCGAAAACCAGAGATACGCCCAGGACCGCGCTGAGCGACATCCTGAATCTCCCGGTTGCTCTCATAACAGCGAACCTCCTTTCCCACTGCGGCAATGAAAGTACCGTTCTGACTGCGCAATCGAGGGAAGCATCGGCCATTGCAGACCGGCCGGCGGAATTCGAAAATGCGCGAATTTATACCTCCCCGAATATTGAATATAACTCCGCCTAAACACGAATCCAAGAGAAAAATTCGTTGCACGAAGTACGGTCCGTCACGTCTTTTTCGGTTGCGCGCGTCCCGTGCGCGAAAGTATCTTCTGCTTCCGCGAACGCGGGTCTACCCGACGGAATGAACCCCCTCAACAGGATGGTCCCGATGGATCGGCCTGGAAGGCGCGCGAGGAAGGTCGCCTTCTTCCTGGCGCCCCTCTTCGCAGCCTGGCTGGCGACCGGCAGCTCAGACGCCGCGACCGGGATATCGCCTGAAGCGCGCGACGCGCTCGAGGCGGGTCTGGCCCACGCGGGCGCCGGGCGGATGGGAGAAGCTTCACGGGCATTGGCCCGGGCGGCGGAACTGGCGCCGGAATCGGCGGAGGTGTGGCACAACTTCGGCATCCTGAGCGCGCAGATGGGCCGGCTGGACGACGCCGCGGAAATGCTGCAGCGCGCGGCCCGTCTGGAGCCCGATTACCGGGACACCCACATTGTCCTGGGCGCCGTGTACCAGCGAATGGGCCGATTGACAATGGCCGAACGCGCATATCGGCGCGCCGCGGAGCTGGCGCCAACCCTGCCGGACGCGCACCGCGCCCTGGGACTCCTCGCCGTGGCCCGGAACGACCTTCCGGCGGCCGCCGCGGCGTTCAGACGCGCCGCGGACCTGGTTCCACGTAACGCCGAGCTTCAATACAGGCTTGGCGCGGTCGAGTTGAAGCGGGGCAACGGCGGGATCGGGGAGGCAGCCCTGAAACGCGCGGTATCGCTGGACCCCAAACTCGTGCCGGCCTGGCTGGAACTGGCGGCTCACTACAAACGCCTGCTCTACCTGGACAGGGCGCTGGAAGCGTTTCGCCGCGCGGTTGCCCTCGACCCCGCCTCTTCGACCGCATGGCAGGGGCTGGGCGACGTTGAAGCCGCCACGGGCAATGCCTCGCGCGCCGCCGACGCCTTCCGGAGAGCTGAAGCGGCAGACCCTTCGAACCAGGACGCGTCCTTTCTGCTGGGCAGGGCGCTGTTGCTTCTGGGAAAGACCCGGGAGGCCGTTCCGGCGCTTCAGCGGGCGATCCGTCTGGCGCCTGATTTCCCGGATGCGCGTTCGGCCCTTGCAGAGGCATTCGCGGCTATGGGGGAGGATCGAAAGGCAGTCGAGGCGTACCGCGAGGCCCTGCGGTACGCGCCGGCGCACCCGAGCGCCAATTTCGGCCTTGGCGACGTGTTGCTCAAGCTCGGCCGCCCGGCCGAATCCGAGGCGGCGTTCCGACGCGCCATTGCTCTCAACCCGGATCATGCCAGGGCCCGTTACGGCCTGGGGCGCGCCTGCATGCTTCAGGGGCGGACTGATGAAGGAAGACGGGAACTGGAGGAATTCGAGCGGCTGTCGAGAGAAGGGCAGAAACTGGACGTGCTGGAACGGGCGGCGATACGCAACCCTGAAGACCCCGGACTGCACGATCGCCTCGGGCGGATCTACGCCGCTCGTGGTCGCACGAGGGAAGCCGTCGCCGCATTCGGCCGGGCCGTGGATCGGGACAGCACGTTCATCGGCGCGCAGGTCGGGTTGGCCGCGGCTGCCGCGGAAACCGGCGACCTGGGTTCCGCCGAGCGGGCGCTGAAACGGGTCGTGCGGCTGTCCCCGTCGCCGCGCTACTTCCTCGCGCTGGGCGCGGTACACGAACGCCAGCGGCGCTGGCGGGAGGCGACGGCCGCGTTCGAGCAGGCGATTCGACGGGACGCAACCCTCGTCGCGGCGTACAGGTCGCTGGCCGCGCTCTACGAAAGATCCGGACGGACCGACGCGGCGAGGCGCGCGCTGAAGCGCGTCCTGGCGCTCGACGCGTCGGACGCGGACGCCATCGCGAACCTCTCCCGCCTCGAAAAGAAGTGATCGGCGCTGCCGGTTCCGGGATCGACCCCGGTCATCCCGCGGGCGGCGTTAGCCGGCCGTAGAAGACCTCGTTGCTGTTCTGCTCGGAAGGCCCCGTCCAGTAGCAGTCCACGAAGGGCGCATGGGTCCCGCCCGCGCGGGTCGTATTGGTAAAAAAGTGCCACAACCGCGAGGGCATTTCCAGCTGTACCGGCTTGCTGATCCGGTCCCACGAGCCGTCTTCGCCCGTCGCGTACCAGACCCCCTCCGCGTTGCTTCTGCCCCCGCGGGTCAGGAAATAGTGGAACCGGCCGTCCGGCGCCTGGTAGACCCGACCCCCGTTGAAGTTGCCCATACAGAAGTGTTCAAACGGCCCGCCCGGATCTCCCACCGCGTGGTAGAGCCGGCTGTTTCCCGGGTCCTGCCCCCGCCCCGCCCAGACGGTGGCGGCCGGCTGCCGGTTTTCGTAATACGTCAGGTGTACCCGTCCCTTCATATCCATCATCAGGTCCTGGTGATCGGTCGTGCCCCTGGCGCGCCCGTCGAACGTATCGGACACGTCGCTGATAACGGTCATTCGCCAGTCATCCGGCGCGCCGAACACGTCCGGACAATAGTAATAGTAGGCCTTCAGGACGGGGTAGATGCCGCGGGGCGTGTCGACCGTGTTCACCTTTCCGGTATCGGGGTCCCTGAGTTTAATCGTCTGGTTGGGAAACTGTTCGCCCGCGAGGAAATAATCGTCGCTGGAAATCGAGTGCGCCTTGGCGCCGTTGAGGATGACGAAGTTGTACCCGCGGTTCCGTTCATGTTCCACGCTGCCCGAGGCCATCGGGCGGTAGTCGTTTTCGGGGTCGAGTACATACCACGCCATCGTTGGAAGCCCGCCGGCCACGAAGATCCGGCCGGCGGCGTCGATCGACGCGCCGAAACGGCTGTCGGCCGTCGCGTATTCCTGTATGGTGAACCTGTCAACCTGCCCGGGCGGGTCGAAGATGGCGTGGTAACTGGCGTTCGCGCCCGCGATCACGTGCAGCCGCCCCGCGCCGTCCACGAGCAGGTTGCCGTTCTGCGGTACCGGAGGCAAGGGCTCGCTTGCCTCCCACCGCCCGTCGCCGGCGCGCCGGAAGACCACCAGAGTCATATCGTCCCGCCAGCTCAGCGCGTAGACGTCCTCGCCCGCGCGGACGATATTGGACTGGTTGTATCCCCAGCAACTCGCGCCGCTTCCTCCGGTCTGCAGGTGTCCCGCCGTGTCCGTAATCATCTCCACGTCGAAACGCGGCGACGCCGGTTGCGCATAGGTCACATCGACCCGTTCCGGTTTCATCCGATTCCTCCTTCAGTGAGAAAACACGCGGCCCGATGGCCCGGCCCGACCCGCGTCAGTTGCGGCGTCTCCTGGCTGCACCGGTCCATGCGATAAGGGCACCGCGGATGGAAAGCACAGCCCGTCGGGGGATCGATGGGGCTCGGTACCTCCCCCTCCAGGATGATCCGCTCCGATTGTGCATCCGGGTCGAGACGCGGCGCCGACGACAGCAGAATCTGCGTGTACGGATGGCGCGGCCGCCCGTACAGCGCTTCGGTCGGCCCCACCTCCACCAGCTTCCCCAGGTACATGACGCCCACGATATCCGACAGGTGCTCGACGACTTTCAGATCGTGAGAAATGAACAGGTACGCCAGCCCGAAGCGTTCCTGCAGGGATTCCAGGAGGTTCAGAATCTGCGCCTGGATGGACAGATCCAGCGAGGAGACCGGCTCGTCGCAGATCACGAATTGCGGTCTCAGCGCCAGCGCGCGGGCGATCGCGACGCGCTGCTGCTGCCCGCCGGAGAACTCGTGCGGAAACGCGTCGGCGAACCGCCGCCCCACGCCGACCAGGTCCAGCAGCCGGCCCACCTCTTCCTCCCGTTCGCGCTTTGTGCCCACCCTGTGTATCTTCAGCGCGTCACCCACGATCGCGCCCACGCTCATCATCGGGTTCAGGGACGACAGCGGATCCTGAAAGACAATCTGCATCTTCCGCCGAAGCGCGCGCAGCTCCCGTCCGGAGAGCGAGCCCACGTCTCGTCCCTCGAAAACCACCCGACCCGCCGTGGGCTCGTACAGCCGGAGGACCGCACGTGCGAGGGTCGATTTGCCGCTGCCGCTTTCTCCAACCAGGCCGAAGGTCTGGTTCCGGTGGATCTGAAACGTCACGCCGTCCACGGCCTTCACCACGTCCCTGCCCTGGTCGAAATGCATCTTCAGGTCCGCAACCCGCAATAGCGGTTCCGGCATCATCCCGCCTCCGGATGCGTCGTCGTTCGGTTTTCTGGATCGCGAAAAGGGTTTGAAACCCAAGAACATGCAACATATATTGGATCGGCAATGTCGCATTCGTCCCGGCATTCCCGCCATTCGCAGACCGGCGAACCTGTGCGAAACCGCCGTCCCGTCGAAAAGTAGGCCAGGGTAACCCCGGATGCAAGCACAATCAGGGCATGCGAATCGTGGGGCGGCCCGGAGAGATGCGTCTGCGTACAAACAGTAGATCGATACTGAAAGGATCGTCCTATGGCTGTAGATATCACGCTGGCGAATGAAATCCGGGTGCCGCGCCGCGGAGAATGGCTCTGCAGGGGACTTCCGTTCCCGGAGGGATCTCTGACGGATTCCGCGAGGCTGACATTGAAGGACGAGACCGGCCGCGTCCTGCCGCTGGGATCGGAGGTCCTGGCCCGCTGGCCGGATGGGTCTTCGAAGTGGGTGCTGCTTCAATTCCCCGTGGACTTCGACCGCAACGGGAGGAAAGACTACTCGGTGACGTGGGCCGATGGCGCGCCGGAGACCGACGCGGGTCCGCGAATCGCATACTCGAAGACAGAGGCGGGAATCGAGATCGACAACGGCGTTCTGCGATTTGTCCTTCCTGCTTCCGGACAGGCGTTCCTGGTCGATTGCAGCAGGAGAGACAGGGCGTGTATCCGGACGGTCAGCGCGGAGATCGAAGACGAAGCGGGCGACGTTTTCACGAGCCGGCTCGAGGGGGAACCCCGCATTGAGAGATCCACCGGAAAAATGCTGGTGGTGAGCAGGCAGGGCACGCACCGGGACGAGGCCGGCCGCAAGCTGTTTTCACTCGTTTTCCGGGTAACGGTATTCGCCGGCGCCGAGGACCTGGAGGTGGAGTACCAGTTCATCCACGATGAGCCCTACCGGGATGTTCCGGAACGGCGGAAACTGGCCCAGGGTATCGGGACCCCGAGCGTGGACCTGGAGAGTCCCCGTCTGCGGCAGCTGCGGGCGGTGCGGCTTGTAGTGGAACACGCCATCGACGGCGCCGGCGAATTCGCAACCTGTCCCATTGCCACGGTCGGGATCCAGGGCCTGGTCACGTCGGATCGGCCGATTCGAGGCCTGTTGACCGACGCCCCGCGCACGGCCATGTACGACGCCATGATCGACGCCGACGTGGACGACGGCGAGACAGCGGTCGGCCGCTCCCACGGATGGGTCTCCGCGGGGGACAGCGAAAGAGGGGTCGCGGCCTCGGTCCGGAAGTTCGTCCAGCAGTGGCCCAAGGGCTTCTCCGCAGACGCCGGCAGGATCGTTCTGGACCTCTGGCCGGAGGCGGCGGGACCGCTTGCGATTTTCCAGGGACAGGCCAAGTCGCACCAGGTCAAGCTGCGGGCCTATGGCGGCAGTGCGGCCGAGGCGCGTCTTCCGGACTGGCATTTCGCGTATCAGTTTCCCGTCGTTTTCTCTTCTCCGGACTGGTTTATCGACTCCGGAGCGATCGGGCCCGTGTTCCGCTATCAGCCGGAGAAATACAAGGGCATCGAGCAGAAGTTCCGCCTGGAATTCGAGCAGTTCCTGGGATACGACCGGCGCCTGGGGATGATGGACTACGGAGACTACGAGCAGCTGATGAGCGCCTCCTGGGGACGCGTGGATTTCATGGCCAACTGCGAGCACGACTTCGGCCAGACCGTGTACCTCCAGCTTGTACGCACCGGCAATTATCTCTATCTCGACGCCTTCGAATCCGCGATCCGGCACGTGATGGACCTGGACATCATCCACTTCGACGATCATTTCGACGAGCAGGGCGGATGGACTTCCCATGGCGCCTTTCACGTCGGGGCCGACGGGAAACCCAACTGCCACCTCTCCCACATGTGGGCGGAGGGATTTCTATCCTATTATTATTATTCCGGATACGCGCCGGCGCTGGAAGCCGCGCGCGGCGTGGCGGATCTGATCTGCAGGAAGGTGGCGGCGGGCGGCGGGCGGCGCGGCGCGCGGGACCGGGGCTGGCCGCTGATCGCACTGTGCAGCGTGTACCGGGCAACAGGAGAAGAGCGGTACGCCGAGGCCGCGGAGACGATTGCGGCTTCTTTCGCCGAGGGACCGGACCCGCTGGAACCCAACGGCGGCTGCAGCGGCGGCTGGGGCCCCATCCCCTACCAGCAGGCCGTGATGGGGAGCATCGCCGCTACCGGGCTGGCATACCACTACCAGACCTTCGGGAATCCTCTCAGCAGAGACTCGTTCCTGAGGGTATGCGACTTTCTGGCAAGCGAGGACGTCCGCACGCCGGAGGGGCTCTATCTGTCCATGCCCGGTAACGAGACGCCGATGAGCTATATCGGTTTCTCAGCCCTGCGGGAAAGTATCGGCTACGGGTGGGAAATCACGGGCGACGAGAAATACGTGTACGCCGGCCTGCGGGACATCGAAATGAATATGATTTCGACGTTTCCGTCCGTCGGTCATCTGGAAAAGACGAGATTCGGGTGCGAGGTCGTCCGCGCGACAGGCGACTCCATCAGCGTCATCTGGCGCGATCTGCTCCGATTCTTCGACTACGCGGACCGGGCGGGGCTGCTCAAGGACTTTTAAAACAGTTGTCATACCCGTTGGGGCGACCATAAAGATGAAAATCGTTGCATTACCAGGCTGACGTGCAACATTGTGGTTCTGCGCCTCTTGTGGCAATTGATCTCAGTCATGGATTTTTCGTTTTTTTCGCGTGTTTCGTAGTTTCTGGTGTTATTTTCCAAGTAACTTTTTAAGCATCGTGGTGCCAGCAGAAGACGGAATGGTCGTCCGATAGTCGGGTCCTCTCGGGGTCCTCTTCCCGGCACAGGTCCGTGGCGCGGGGACAGCGGGGATGGAAGCGGCATCCCGTCGGCGGCCGCGTCATGTCGGGGGGTTGCCCGGGGATGGTATCCAGGCGCCCTCGGACCATCTTCGCGTTTTCCAGCAACCCGATGGAGTACGGGTGCCTAGGGGAACTCAGGAATACGCGGGTGGGCGCAATTTCGGCCACTCTTCCGGCGTACATCACGACGATCCTGTCGCTGAATTCCACGGCGAGCCCGAAATCGTGGGTGATCAGCACGGTCGACATCCCGTGCGCGGCCTTCATCCGGTTCATCAGGTCCATGATCTGCGCCTGTGTGGTGACGTCCAGCGCCGTCGTGGGTTCGTCCGCAATCATCAGCTTCGGCTCGCAGCTCAAGGCCATCGCGATCATCACGCGCTGTTTCATCCCTCCCGAGAGTTCGAACGGGTAGTTCCGGTAGCGCAGCGCCGGCGCGGGAATGCCCACCTCTTCCAGCAGCGAGACCGCCCGTTCGAAGGATTGCTTCCTGTCGGCGCGCCCGTGCCACAGAAGGGGTTCGGCGATCTGCGGCCCGCTGCGCATCGTGGGGTTGAGCGACGTCTGGGGATTCTGAAAGATGAATCCCACGTCGTTGCCGCGGATCTCCTGAAGGTCCCGTTCATCCAGTTCCAGCAGGTTGCGTCCGTCGAAGACCACCTTACCGGCCTCGATCTTCCCCCGCCCTCCAATCAGCCTGACGACGGACAGCATACTCACGCTCTTGCCGCTGCCGCTTTCCCCGACGATGCCCACGCTCTCCCGTTCGCGAACGACGTATGAGATCCCGTCCACCGCCCGCACCACGCCGTCGCGGCGATAGAAGTAGGTCTTCAGGTTTCGGATATCGAGCAGCGTGGACACGGTCGCGCCTCGCAGAATCCAACTCAGGACTTATCCTTAATTCGACAAAAACTGCAATGGGTCGCTGCGACGAAACCCTCCGAAACGGGCCGAAAAGGTCATCCAAATTGACCTTTTTTCAGTTCACGTCCAGTGACCTGATGTATCCTGGAAATCAGAAGTTTAATCGCCTTTGTTCACCTGCACATATTCGAATTAACGTCACCGAAGAATGACGAATCAAGATTACTCTTTGGGGTTGAATGCGTCGTTCAGCCCGTCGCCCAGATACGTGAAAGCCAGAAGCGCGAGCGCAAACATGGCGGCCGGCCAGGTAAGCTGGTAGGGGAAAGCCCTGAAATTCAGGCTTCCCACCTGGATCAGGACGCCCCAGCTCGGCCGGGGGGGCATCACCCCAAGACCGAGCAGACTCAGCGCCGACTCGGTCATCATCAGGGTGGGGACCATGAACGCGATGGCGACGATCAGCGGGCCGAAGGAATTCGGAAGAATGTAACGCCGGATCGCGTATCGATGCGTCGCCCCGAGCGCCCGCGCCGACTCCACGTATTCCAGGTTCTTGATCGACAGAACCTGGGCGCGCATCAGCCGGGCGAACCCCACCCATCCGGTGGCCGCGATGGCGATGAAAATGGTGACGATGCCCCTGCCGAGGACCGACACCAGGATGATGCTGAACAGAAACCCGGGAAACGCGTACATCACGTCCGTAAACCGCATCAGCACGTTGTCCACGACGCCGCCGGCGTACCCCGCGACCGCGCCGATCAGGCCGCCGATCGCCACCGAAATCACCGCGGCGCCGAATGCAACGGCCAGGGCCGTCTGAAGGCTGAAGATCAGGCGGCTGAAGATATCCCGCCCCACCTCGTCGGTCCCGGCGATGTGCCGCCAGGACGGGGACTGGTACGCGTTGTCCAGGTCGATCTGGTTATACCCGTACGGCGCAATGAAATCCGCCAGGGCCGCGACCAGTATCATCACGATCACAAAGCCCAGGCTCAGCACGGCCAGACGGTTCGAGGAGAATCGCTGCCAGACGGCGCCCCAATACGAAATCCGCGGTGGAGGCGACGGCTCATCCGCATCGGACGGCGGACGTCCGGACCGATTCGGCACAGCCACGCGTTATCCCCCTTTTCCTCTATAGCTTGCCCGTATGCGCGGATCGATCAGCGCGTACCCGATATCCACCATCAGGTTCATCAGCATGATCAGGAATCCGAAAAACAGGGTCGACGTGATAATCATCGGATAGTCCCGGGTCCCGGCGGCGGCTACGAACAGCTTGCCCAGGCCGGGGATATTGAAGATTTCCTCGATGAAGGCGGTGCTCACCATCAGATTGGCGAACTGCGGGCCGGTAATCGTCAGGAGCGGGATCAGCGAATTCCGCAGCGCGTGGCGAAAGACCGCCTTGTTGCGGTTTCCGCCCTTCGAGAAGACGGTACGCACGTAGTCTTCGCCCATTTCCTTGATCAGGCTCACCCTGACGTACCGGGCGATGCCTGCGACGGGCTGGAAGACCATCGCCATGACCGGAAGCACGGCGTACTCCCACGTCCCCCACCCGGACGTCGGAAACAACTGAAGCGTTACGGCGAAGAAGACGATCACCAGCAGGGCGATGACGTAAGACGGGATGCAGATGCCCAGCATGGAAACGAACATGGTCACGCGGTCGATCCAGGAATTCCGGAACAGCGCCGCCCCGATGCCCATGGGGATGCCGATCAGGAGGGCCAGAAGCATCGGCGAGAAGGCCAGGACGAACGTCCGCGGGAAGGCCCGCGTCATCATCTCCTGGATGGTCGTATCCGGATAGCGGAACGACGGTCCGAAGTCCAGGACGGCCGCGTGGCGCAGATAAATCAGGATCTGCTTCCAGACGGGCGTGTTTTCGCCGTAGCGCTCCTCCCAGAGCATGAGCGTCTGGCTCTTTTCCTCGAACTGACTCAGCCGGCTGCCCGTCACCTGCTGATTCATCAGCCGTTCGATGTTGAAGAAATCACCGGGAGCGGCGTGCATCAGGTAGAACGTGATGACCAGGATCGCGACCAGGCTCACGAAAATCTGACCCACGCGGCGGAAGAAGAACATCGCCATTACGACGCTCCGTATCGGGACCGCACCGGATGACACCTGCTGTTTCCGGCGCCGATCGCAACACGCGGGGGCTTAGTCGGCGACCGTACGCCGTGCCGCCGTCGCCCCGTTGTCATCGATATTGATCCACTTCAGATACATGGGATTCGCCCACCAGTAGGCGCAGAACCTCAGCCCCTTCACGTAGGGCCTGACCAGTGCGGTGGCAATGGCGACGTGGAGCGGGAAATCCCAGGAGAAAGCCTGCACCAGGCGGTGCACGTCGCGGTTGATCCCGGCCTGGCGGGACGGTTCGCGCGCGTGGTGCGCTTCCTGGCGCATCTCCTCCAGGCGCCAGCGAAGGTCGCTGGTGTTCGCCCACTGGAAATAGTATTGCCTGGCCTGAAGGAGCGTGACGTTGAGCGCCTTCCAGCACCATTCCAGGTCCGCATCCGGCTCGCCGGCCGTCCTCAGGATCTCGTCCGCGGTCTGCCGCCAGCCGCTCATCGCCTCTTCCGCCTGCCGGCGCAGGTGCGGACCGTGCCTGCCGTTCGCAAAAAGCGCCATTACCGAGTCCGCGTACGTCCCGATTCGCCGGTGGACGGGCTTGAAATCGGAGAGATCCTCCCCCCCTTCGAGGTCGATCATCCCCGATCGGACCTGCAGAATCCGGCGCTGTCCCTCCCACCAGGCGCCGTAGACCCCGGGATCTTCCGTCCACTGGACGTTTTCGATCCATTGCGTGCCGTAGATGGGATTCGGCCACGGCGCTCCCGATGCCGCAAAGCACATCCCCGTATACCCGGAAGGATTCAGGGAAACCCGTTTGTCGGCGTACACGCCCAGTTCCTGATTGTCGATCCGAAACCGGATGCCCAGGTTTTCTTCCAGCATCGCGGCGATCACCACGAATTGCGAGACCATCTCGGGCGCCAGGTACGACGGGATCAGAATCACGGATTCGGGAATGCCCTCGCCGCCGGGGTATCCCGCCTCCGACAGCAGGCGCCGGGCTTCCTTCAGGTCGAATCTCATCCCCAGGTTGGGATCCCAATCCGGCATCGCCGGCGTGGAGAGCATATGCATCGGCGTCTCCCGTCCGAGAAAGATCGACTCCACGATCCGGCGCTTGTCGAATCCCAGCGCAATCGCCCGGCGCACCCGCGCGTCCCAGTAAACCGGATGCTCCGAGAACAGGAATCTTACATAGGAAAGTCCGCTCGTGGGCGTCAGGACCAGTTCATCGCGCAGATCGGGATGCTGTCTGGCGTAGTAGATATCGGCGATGGACGCCAGCAATGCGAAGTCGATCTCTCCGCTCTGGTACCCTTCCAGCGGTCTGCCCGCGAAACGGCTGTGAATCCGCTCCAGGTTGCCACGCGGCAGGTTGTACCGCGGATTCGCCTCCAGAATGATATGAGAATTGAGTTCCCATTCCACGATCCTGTACGGCCCGTTCCCCTGGTAGTTGGGGAGTTTGTGCCACGCGTCGCCGTACTTTTCGAGCGATCCCCGGTGAATCGGGAACATGCTCCCCGTGACCATGGCGTTCAGGAACGCGGGATACGGCCTCGCCAGGCGAAAGCGCAGCGTGAAGTCGTCGAGCACGTCCACGCCCACCTCGTCCTCGCGGGCCGCGCCGTTCCTGAAATCCATGGCCTTGACGACGTACTGCAGCGGCGTGTCCCAGAGCCATTTGCTCTCCCGCCCGGGTTCCATCTGATAGATGAAGGCGGCCCTGTAGTCCCGCGCGGTTACCGTTGTGCCGTCGTACCATCGGTTGTCCCGCCGGAGAAAGAAGGTATACGACAGTCGGTCTTCGGAGACCTCCCAGCGCTCGGCCTGGGCGGGAATCAGCCCTTTCTCCGGGCCCAGCTGAACCAGCCCCTCCTTCGTGCCCAGGGTGATCTGCGCGTACATCCCCCCGGTATACAGATAGCTGTTCAATGTGCTCACCGGCGGCCCGATGTACCGGATCTCTTTGGAACGGCCGGCATGCGCCGGCGTACTGAAAAGCGCGGCGGAAAGCATCCCGCACAGAACGCCCGTTCGCCACGGCATGCTCCCGAGCGTCATGGGCCTGTCTCTCCTTCCCTCACGACGATCTCCCTGTCCGCCGAAATGCTCCTGATCCAATCCACCGCGCCGCCGGGCCATCGCACCCTGAGCGAATCGACCGTTGGAGCCTGGCCGAGTCCGAAATGGAGACGGAAGTCGTTCTGCGACAGATAGCTTGATCCGCTCCGGACCTCGCCGACCTGCGGCCGGCCGCCGGCCCAGACCGTCACCCGCGCGCCGATTCCGTTGCGGTTCGACAAACGCGGAGTGCCGGTTGAACCCACGGAATGCTCCCGCGCGGCGCCCACCAGCTTCACCCTCAGCCACCGGCTCCCGTTGCCGGCGTCGTTTCTCAGGAGGCGCCCGGCGCCGTTTACCGAAAGCACGAACACGTCCACGTCTCCGTCGTTGTCATAGTCTCCGAACGCGGCGCCGCGGCCCGGCTGAGGTATGGACAGGCCGTCTTCCACGTCGCGCGTCACGTCGACGAACCGGCCGTCACCGGTGTTGCGGAACAGGATTGCCGGCTGCTTGTAGACGCTGCCAACCCGGTGGGCGTTGTCGAGCACGTGGCCGTGCACCATCAGGAGGTCGGGCCAGCCGTCATTGTCGTAGTCCAGAAAGCCGATTCCCCATCCCACGTGGGGGATCGTTGGGGGCCTGATGCCGGATATCGAAGAGATATCCGTAAATAGCCCGGCGCCTTCGTTGCGGTAGAGCCCGGCGCCCTCCAGCCGGAAATTGGTCACCGCCAGGTCCAGGCGGCCGTCGCGGTTGAAATCGCCGAAATCCGCGCCCATGCTGGACTGCAGGTCGCCCGAGCCGCTGTAGCCCAGGCCCGAAAGAAGCCCTCTGTCCACAAAGCGCCCGTCGCCCCGGTTCAGGTAGAGGAAATTGGGCGTCATATCGTTGGCCACGAAGATATCCGGGGTCCCGTCGCCATCGACGTCGGCGCATGCCATGCCCATCCCCTTGCCGCCGGGATTGAGGACACCCGCCCGCTCCGTCACGTCTGTAAACGTCCCGTTTCCGTTGTTGCGATACAGGCGGTCCGCGGCCCCCTTGAAGTTGTCGGGATGGGGGTAAAACCGCTCGCCGTCGGACGGGCTCGCGGAGCGGGAGGCGTAGGGCCTCAGCCTTCTCTCCGGGGAGTCAATCGCGTAGTCCACGTAGTTGGCCACGTAGAGGTCCAGCAATCCATCCGAGTCCACGTCCAGAAAGGAGCATCCCACGCTCCAGACGGCGTCCCCGGAGACGCCGGCGGGCGCGGCGACGTCCCTGAACGTGCCGTCTCCGTGATTCCGGAACAGGCTGTTCGGCCCGTAGCACGTCACGTAGAGGTCGTCGTACCCGTCGTTGTCGAAGTCTCCCGCGCAGACGCCCATGCCGTAGGCCGTTTCGCCCACGCCGGCGAACCGGGTCACGTCGGAGAAAACGCCCCCGCCGGCGTTCCGGTACAGCCGGTTCCGCGGGGGCGGGCCGGCGTAGCCGGGCAACGTCCCCCCGTTGACGGCGAATACGTCCAGCCAGCCGTCGTTGTTGTAGTCCAGAAACGCGACCCCCGATCCCATCGTTTCCACGAAGTACTTCTTGTCGGTCCCCCCGTGGACGTGCCGGAAGTCGATGCCCGACGACGCCGTCACGTCCACGAATCGCGGCGAATCCGCGCGCAACGCTTCGCTCCATAGGATCATGAGCAGCAGGAATCCGCATACGACGCGAGCTGATTGGACCATACAAAGGTATTTTTATTGTATGCTGTGAGGGGTAACAAGACGGCTGGTGGAGACGTCTGCGCCGTCGTTGCTACCGTAGGGGCGACCGGCCGGTCGCCCCTACAAAAACCGGGCATCCGGGAACTGATATCACAAGTGCAAAACGACATTCGGCGGACGCGGTGTGACCGTCTACCGTCTGTCCGCCTTCGAGACCTACCCCCTTTCCCCCTTCCTGAAGGAAGGGGGGAACTGTCATCGCTTGATGGACTTCCTGGTTTTCTCCCCCTTTCCTTTAGGAGAGGGTCCCTGCCTGCCGGTGGTTTCTCGGCAGGCAGGGGGGAGAGGTCTGCGCCCATTCCGGTCCTGCTACTTCACGGCGCTGACGTCGATGGGTTGATTTTGACTCAAGCTGATTGCCGACTGCTGACCGCTGACCGCTCTTCCCCCCTCACCGATAATTCAGCAGGGTATGGACCGCCCGTTTGAACACGTGGATCGCGCGTCTGGCGGAACCGTGCGGACCCGCCGTGGCGACGTTTGTCTCGTAGAATACACTTGGAATGCCCAGCCTTCGGGCCATCTGATAGCACATCGTATTCTCGCGATGCACGTTGGCTCTGCCGTGCGTGGACATCCCGTGGGTCTCCAGGCGCATCGTATCGCAGAGGGCCTGGTACAGCCGGGCGCGATCGGGATTCTCAAAGACCGGATCGACCACCTCGTACCATCCGTCGTAAGGGTATTCGCCGTTCTCCCGCCAGCCCACGAAGGCATGGATATTCATCCACAGCGCCGGCCGGTCCGAGAGAAGCTTGTCCCACAGCAGGCGGCTCTCGCGGGCTTCGGGCGCGGCCGCTTCCGGGTCCTCTCCGAAAGCCCGGTACATGTCCAGTCCCTCGGCGTTGAACGCGTTTTTGCCCATAACGTTTCCGTCGGGATTGACCACGGGCAGGACGTCCACCTGCAACTGCTCCCTCAGGGAAACAGCATCCGGCACGAGGGACGTGATGAAATCCGCAATGCCCAGCATTCCCCACGTCCCCGAGAATTCGACCGCGTGCTGGCCGGCGACGCACAGAATCCGTGGCTTGCCGGGCGTGCCGGCCCGGATTCCGGTGATGTCCCGCCCCTGCACCGATTTGCCAATGGTAAATGCCTCGCAGCGGTCCCCGCGTTCCTCCGCCAGCTTTCGGATCGTATCCCGGGTATCGCTGTAGGGCGCGGACCACGCGTTCGTGACTCGAATCGTCTCGTCCGCCTTCAGATTCAGGCGGATCAGCAGGGGTTCCTCCGTATTCCGGACGCGGTCGCGGTCGAGCGGCTTGAATCGGCCCTCGCCCGGGGACCCGACCCACACCGTGGTCGGCAGACCGGCCACGAATCCCTCAGGTCCGAATCGCGAGTCCGGCCACACTTCAACGGTCACGACCGATACCGGGCCGTCGTTCCGGACGTCAAAGCAGAAGTAGTAACAGTAGGTCGCCTTGTCTCCGCCGACCTCCAGCCGAAACCGGTCGATTGCGATCTGCCGGATCTGCTTCGCGTTACCGCATTCGAAATCAGCCGCGATTGATATCATCCCGATTCCCCCGCGGAGGCGCATAAACGCCATGCCCGCGCGTCATCCATGTAATCAGTAATATCCGGTTCCCACCGGCGGCCGGGCGTACGCCACCTCGATGCGGCTGGGAACTCCAGTTCGTTTCATCGAATTCACGCCCCTGCATGCCAGCGACTGAACCCCCTCCCGCATCGGCCAGTCGAAACGCTCGCCGCACGGCTTCCAGGCGCCGTCGTCGAAGCGGATTTCGTAGTGGTCGAAGAACGGCATACAGTGCGAGAGCGTAACCGCCAGCCTGGCGCCGTCCTCGTCCCAGGAAGGCTGCGTGGAGATGCGCACGAGATTCACCGTCCAGTACACATCCGGGAGATTGGAGGTCCATTGAATGCGGCCGAGCGGTCTGAAATTGCTCACGAACGTGGGCAGGCATTTGCGGTCCACCCATTCCCAGGTCTGGCGATCCGTCAGTACCCGGACCCGGGCGTAGTAATCCATCACCCGGTTTCGCAGAAACCTCGCGAACAAATGGCGGTTGACCTCCTCGTCATAGTCTTTCCGGCAGGTGGGGTCCCGGAGCGCGAGACGGACGTGCCTGGCGTCGGGAAAGACGAATTCCGGCTGATCCTGCACCATTTCAACCTCATCCGCGGCCCCGTCCAGCCACGCCTCCCGGATCTCCAGCGCGTTCAGCGGCGACCCGTCCCGCTCGTAGTGGACGTTGATGTCCGGGTCCATCATCACCCACTTCCGGTATTCGTTGGACCAGACCTCCGCTACCGCGTGCCCCACGTTCCACATCGTATAGTCGCGCGGCGCCTCGCAATCCTCGATGGAGACCGCCGCTCGTCGCGCGGGCCAGCCCAGCGCGGTCGCGGAATCCACGAAGACCCGGGCGTAGGAACCGCAGAAGAAGCGTTCCCCCCTGCTCACGGCCTCCAGAATCCCGAGTCCATCGTCGACTTCAGGGCGGTTGTACCAGAGCCCGTGGTCCCACTGTTCGCGGACCCATCGCTTCAATGCCAGGAATCCCTCGAATTCCGTCTCGCAGCCCGCTACGACCTCTTCCAGGCCGTATTCGTCCCTGAGGCGCGTAATTCTGGGAGCATGCGGATCACCGTAATCGTGGCAGGTATGATCCCCGCTGAAGTCCGGGACGTCATAGGAGACGACGCGGAACTCTCCAGGACACCTCTGGCTCATGAGATTCTCCCGCGAGTCACCCCGTTCGCACCGGCTTCCCGAGCGCCTCGGCCATCGCACGGACGTGGGATGGGCCGGCGCCGCAACAGCAACCCACGAAGTTGATCCCTTCCGCCCTGGCCCTCAGCGCGAACGCCGCCATATCGTCGGGGGGGACGCCATTGCTATGCCGGCGGACGGCATAGCCCACGTTTTCCGTATCGGCCGTTTGTCTGAATGCTTTCGGCTGGCAGGCGATCGGTACATCCACCGCTTCCCGCATCTCGAGCGCCGTCGGCAGCATCTGTTCCGGGTCCCCGATACAGACGGTCCCCACGATGTCCGCGCCGTCGTCCACGAGGGCGCGGGCACACTCCGCCGCGGTGGCGCCGTCCTTTGTCGCCTTTTTGCTGCCGAGGCCCACGAGCGCCATCGTCGGCAGGCCGGTTTTCTTACAGCTTTCCACGCACAGCCGCATCTCGTCCAGACGGGAGAACGTCTCCGGGATCAGGAAGTCGGCGCCGGCGTCGACGAGAATTGCGATCTGTTCTTCCCATTCGGCCTGCGCGCGTGCGCCCGACGAAGGATCCTCCGGATCGTAAACCTGTTCTCCCAGACGGGAACCGGTCCTCGTGGATACGAGACAGCCGCCTACCGGCGTCTCCCAGTCCGATCCCTCCTTGGCCGCCCGAATCCCGGTCCTGTTGATCTCGTCCACGCGGTCTCCCCATCCGTATTTCTCCTCCAGCTGAGCACTCGAGGTAAACCACGTCAGCGCCTGGAGCACCTCGGCACCCGAATTGTAGAAGTCCCGGTGGATCTGCTGAAGCACATCCGGGTGGGAGCCGATGATGCCGGGCACATCGTAACCTCTCCAGTTCGCCTCCAGGTACATCCCACCGTCACCCAGGACGATCCCCTCGTTCAACATCTCCATCAGATTCCGCGCCATAGGGCAAACCTCCTTGTCTAAGGTCGCACCGCTACCGTAACTGATAAGGACCCTGCCTGTCCGGCATTGCCGTCGGTTTCCCGATCGCCTCGGCCATCGCCCGGATATGGTAAGGCAGGGCCCCGCAGCAGGCGCCGATGAAACCGACGCCCATATCCCACGCGTCCCGTGCGTAGTCGGCCATCTCGCGCCGGGGCTGGTGGCGGAGCTCGAAGTGGACGCTGGAGCCCGAGGCGATCTCCCGGGTGTACTCCGCGCCGTTTTCCAGCACGTACGCCAGGGGTTGGGCGCAGATGGGCACGGACACGGCGCCCATCATCTTTCGAACGATATCCCGGTACATGTACCACGGCCGCCCGCAATTCACGCCCACCACGTCGGCGCCATGGTCCACGAGCCGTTTTGCGGCCTCGTCCGGCAGGTACCGGTCCGACGTATACTCCCCCGATTTGTACTCCAGCGTCACCACAACGGGCACCCCGGCGCTCTTGATGTACGGCATGCCCAGCGACGCTTCTTCCACGGAATAAAACGTCTCCACGATGA
This sequence comes from Candidatus Latescibacterota bacterium, assembly GCA_965203805.1. Taxonomy (GTDB): domain Bacteria; phylum Latescibacterota; class UBA2968; order UBA2968; genus JAAXHE01. Next base: position 2,551,667 of record OZ241917.1, read on the forward strand.
ACAGGTCGACGCCCGCGTCGGTCTGCTGGCCCACCCGCCGTTCGAAGAACGCCTGCGCCTCGCGCCTTTCGTTCGCGGTAATGGGCGACCGCCGCTGGTACGGTCCGACGCCGGCGGGGCTTAGTGTACCCGCCACGAGACGATCCGGTCCGGCGGCCTCTCTTGCAAGCTCGACGGCGGTGCGGTGCAGTTCTTCATCCCGGTCCATCCGGCCCACGCCCCAGGTCATGGCCTGCAGCACCTCGGCGCCCGCCAGCGCGAACTCCCTGTGCAATTGGAGCAGACCCTCCGGGTGGTCCAGTACGGCCCAGGGCACCCCTTTTTCGAAATTGCCCAGGCATCTCCGTTCGAGCTCCAGATAGTAGCCGCCGTCGCCAAGTACCGGCCCGTCCTTCAGACGATCCAGAAAACCCGATGCCATGATAACGCCTCCTGCAGGGTCACGGGAGTATGAGACAACGATAACATGCTCTCCGCAATAGACCCCACGCCTTTTGTGCTTTTTGTGGCCAATGTCTCTTCAACCTGATTAACGCGTAAAGGCAGTTGCCACAAAAGGCCTGCCTGCAGCGCAGGGCACTGCGCAGGCAGGCACAAAAACACAAAAGAAAAACTCAACCCCGGAACTGCTAAATGGACACGCACGACGCCAGTATTCGGTCTGAGTGGCGTCGGTCCTGCAAGTGCCGTTTATTACCAGGAGTTGACATTGTGTTGGCTCCGCTTTTCGGGAGAATGTGGCAAACTATGACGTGCTCCCGTGACACGTTCTTCACCTTCTGTGCCTTTTGTGCTTTTTGTGGCCAATTCAACGGTCTTCTTTTTTCGAGTTGAGGTCAATAGGAAAATCGCCGGCTTTTCGCGTTTCCGACGGCCTGAAATCCGGGACCTCCAGGCACGCGTTCCCCTGTTCCACGGACTGAACGGCCACAATCGCCGGCGCCGTCAGTTCCGCCGACCGGTAGACGTTCAGCGGCGGGTCCGAGTCGTTCAGAATGGCGTCCAGGAAAGAAGAAAGCGCAAAGTAGTCCATATTCCCGTGCCCGCTGCCCCTGGCCGCCTCGGGAAGGTCGTCCGGGGAGAACTCCCACGCCGCTTCCCGCATGGATTCCTCTCCGGAACGCTCCAGCCAGATCTTCGGTGTGTCCACTCCCCGGGGACCGCCGTATATCTCCGCGGACCGGGCGGTCTCCACCTTTCCCTTCGTCCCTTCCAGGTGCCACCAGTGATGGTCCCGGGGCGTCGCGTACGTAAACCCGACCGCCATCCGGATGATCGTATCCTTTTCGGTGTGCATCAACGCCACCTCGATATCCGAGGCGGGAATCCCTTCATAATAGTAGCTTTCAGGCCGCGTCCCCATGCACGTGACCCGCGTCACCCGGTCATCCAGAACCGTCAGGATGGGGCCCAGGTCGGTGGCCATGTACAGAATCGGGTGCGGAAACCAGTTCCACATTCTGCTCTTCGCGGCCCTCGGATGATCCTCGGCGGCATCCAGATCGATCCGTTCGCCCGTTTCGGAATCGACCCAGAACCGGTCCGGCGTCATCCCGTGAAGATACTGCCCCTGGGCGAAGATGACATGGCCGAGTTCGCCCTCCCGGACCAGGCGGCGCCATGCCTTCACAAACGGGTGGTACATCACCTGTTCCGCCATCTGAAACTTCAGGCCGCTGCGCTCCACCGCCACCACGACCCGCCATAGGTCGTCCATGTCGTACGTCAGCGACACCTCGCACGCCGCGTGCTTCCCCGCTTCCATGGCCCGGCAGATCAGGTCCGGCTGATCGTGCGGCGCGGTCACGATCGCCACCGCGTCGATATCCGCCTTCGCCAGCATCTCCTCATAGTCGGTAAAGCACGCGATATCGGGATCGCCGGCCTCGCGGTACGCCTGCGCCACAAGCGCATCGACCCGGTCGCACAATGCCGTCACGCGGCACGTCTCGATCCGCAGCAGGTTCTTCATCCACGACAGCCTCCCCCGCGGGCCCAGACCTACGATTCCGATTCGAACCGGTTTCTTTTTGGGCATCAGATGCCTCATTTCCGTTTCATTGACCTTCTGGCTGACCTTTCCCGCCCTGCCGTCTCACGTCTTCCCGCCGTTCGAAGAACGACGCTGCTCAGATACCGCAACCGGAACGGAAGGACAGGCTGGTCCCCCTACGTTTTGTCCGTAGTATACTGACAGGTTGCCTGCCTGCGAACAAACTTCCTTTGGAACTAACCTCTGGTAGAACAAGAGCTTAATCTCGCCCACAAACTCTTATTTTCTCTTCGTCCTTTTTCTTGTACGCCCAAGAAAAAGGACCAAAAAGAACGGCGCCTGCCTGCCGAGCAGGCTTCGGCGCAGGCAGGCCGCTCGGCGCGGGGCCGGTTTTTCCGTGAACCTGCTCAGTGGCGGAAATGGCAATTGGTTGCCCTGTCACCGGACCAGTCCGTATCGAACGAAGTTGCTGGACGGAATAGCACGGAAAAACCCCCCACACCTCAACCGGGCGGCAAGTTGATACACCGGTAAGGACAATCGCACGGATTCACGGTTCTGCCGCTGATCACTGTCTCTGACGTCCCCTGGGAGCGAGGGCACCTGCCTGCGCAGTGCCCTGCCTGCCTGTGCGTGTACGCCTGCCTGCGCAGTGCCCTGCGCTGCAGGCAGGCACGCAGACAGGCGCTGCAGGCAGGTCCTGCCCTCGACGCGCCGTCGCTGCATTCGTAGGGGCGACTTTCAAAGTCGCCCGGATTACGGCGCTGACGTCAATGGTTCGGTCCTGGTTCAAGCTGATGGCTGACCGCTGATAGCTGCCTTTTGCTGCTCTTCAAAGAGAAACGGCAGCCGGATATCAGGCTGCCATTTATTGATCGGAAAATGCGGTCAGCGAGTGCCATGGGGATCCTCCGAAACCAGGTAGTCATCGTGCCTGGAGGAGACATCCGGCTCAGGACCCTTACTTGCGCCAACGAACTGCATCAGCTTGCGCCTCTCTCTGACCTTTCGCGGATTAATACCTATGGATACGAGACGCCTGCTACTGTCGAGATCGAGATATACGCCTCGAATCACCGAAACGCGTTCGTGAACTTCGGCGTTGCTCTCAGTGACCTGTACGGTGGACTTCGACTTGTACGATCCGGGGGACTTGCCGAGAATCATCCTGATCAGGCTCTTTAGTCTTTCGTAATCTGCTTCTTCAGGCAGGTTATCGTCCAAGATCAGGGCGGCACAATGTTGTAGGCCCCTGGCTGCTTCGTCAGTTGTGACCAAACCCCTATTTAGCTTTTCGAACACTTCCGCCAGCCCTGCACGGTGGAAGGCGATTTCCTGTTCCGTAAGTCCGAAGAGCGACCTTCCCCTGCCACCTCCAGGAGGTTGCTCCGGAAGAAGGTCTACTGCCCCCGGCAAAAATTCACGAAAGCCCTTCGGGTCTTCCCTGTACCGAGCCTGGAGGAGTTCGATAAGGCGTCTTTCCTGTATCTTCATTGGTCCCACCCAGTTACGATCGTGGACCGACCAACCAGACTGTTTCTTCCAATAGGACAATGGCGAAACGGCCTCCGCCTTCGCACAGCGTCTGCCATTCCTCAGCAGTGTAGACAAGTAGATCGGTGGGTACGACCAGGGTGTGTGTCGGCCAGGACCGCGCACGCTCGAAAAATGGAGCGGGACTGTTCTCCACCACCGCCACCAGGTCGAGATCACTGCCGAAACTCGCGTCCCCTCGAGCATAGGATCCGAAATATCCCAATGCCAACAGGTCCCCGCGCTCTTCAGACTGATCCGTGCACCAGCGGCGAAGCCCTTCAATTACAGTTTCACTCCCCGGCCAACGCTTGACGGACGAAGTTGAGGATGTCACCGGCATATCTCAATCCTTGATCGCTCTGCAACGGTCCGTAGTGTTCGTAGGGCGCCCCTTCAGGGTGCCCGTTCGGGTAGCGTGTCGATACGTAGTAGTTGTCGAGGGCCCGCCCTTGCTCGACAATCTGCTCCGGCGGCGCTTCAGGGAGTTCCGACAGGAGGCGGGCGACAACGTGGCCCCATGCCTCCTGTCCCATTGAGAGATGGAGCGCTTTGACGGCTTTTTCAGCGGCCTGGTGAGCGGCGAAGCAGGCCCAGTCGTGACGGCCGTCATTGCGTGAAGCCGTTGCCTGTTCAAGATCGTGCTCCGCCTGGGCGAGCCAATCCCGCCATCGCTGCGCCATCCTGCCTCTCCATCCCTGGTTGCACATTGTCCGGATGCGTCTGAATCCGGCGGCCCATGCCGCGCCGATTTCCGATCCTGCGATAGCCCCCTGGTGCATAAAAATGAAAATATCCCTAATCGAAGACTTAAGCAAGGGGAAATGGTTACGCGGCCGCCGTCCGTCGGAAGATAAAGCATTGACGTCGGGTTTGCCGATATTTAACTTATCGACTACAATCAGGTAGCGCGCCACGCTCAGGGGATTCTGCGCGCCTCCGCCCTCGAAAGTGGAGAAATTGAACTCGGAAGGAGATTGTTTATGAGATCATTCGAGAGGATCACCATCGATCCAGCGGTCATGGGCGGAAAGGCATGCATTCGTGGTCTGCGCGTTACGGTTGGTACCGTCATCGGGCTTTTGGCAGCCGGACGCTCACGTGACGAAATCCTCAAAGCATATCCCTACCTTGAACGAGAGGATATCGACCAATCCCTGGCCTACGCCGCGTGGCGGCTCGAGGAGAGGGAGGTACCGCTCTCTACATCATGAGACCGTTGCTCCTACTTGACATGAACCTTTCGCCAGCGTGGGTGGAGGTGCTGAAAAAGCGCGGATGGCTTGCTGTCCACTGGAGTGCTGTAGGCGATCCACACGCGAGTGACCGGGAGATTATGGATTGGGCTGCGGAGCACGAATACGTCGTTTTTACCCACGATCTGGACTTCGGCACAATGCTTGCGTTGTCGCATGCAAACGGGCCCAGCGTGTTGCAAATCCGCGCCGAGGACATTTTGCCCGATCATCTGGAATCCTCAGTCATCGCTGCCCTGAACCAGCACGAACGTGACCTGGCTTCGGGCGCTCTTGTGGTCGTCGACGAAAGCCGGAGTCGAGTCCGGGTGTTGCCAATTTGAATGTCGATCAGGGCATCGAACCAACTTGGGTGGTGGGCTCCAGGTTGAGTGAATCAGCCTGGACTACGTTGTAATTGTTATTTCGATGGCGAATACGAAAAGCCGAAACTTGCTTGCCTGAAAAGGTTCCTGTATCTTATGAATAAGCGGTAGTTTATCACTTTCCCCTCATTGGTTGAAAAACGTGGGAGAGGCGCATGTCCGCCACAGTTTTTACTGTTTTGTGTGTTCAAAAATCTGGTTATTGGTTTGCTCAGTGTTTGGATCACAATATCGCAGCAGAAGGTTCAACCATTGAAGAAGCCAAACAAAACTGGGCTCAACTATTCGAGAGTCATTTGCGTGTTGCTGAGAAATTAAAAATAGAGCCGTTCACAAACATCGGGGAAGTGCCAGAAAGATATATTGAGTTGCATAGGGAAAAATGTGAAGTTGAAAAACAGGAACCTGTTCCCTTGCAAATGACTGTGAACGACCATAAGGATGTAATTTTAACTGATGCGGCACGAGCGGTATTTGTTTGAAAATATAGAGCAGATTGAGCCGGTTTGTTTCGGTACTGTCAGACGAAAAACCTCGATGGACGTCTCATCGGGGTCTTTTCTTGTGCCGAACAGGATGCCGTAACCGTCGCAGAATGCTACACTCATTTGGACATCGTGAATCCCGGCGGCAGACCACGCGATTATCCTGCCGTTATTTCTTCCTTTTTCCTTCTTCCTTTTTCCTTCTGCCATCATACTTTTCCCTTTGCTCACGCTGGTGCATGAGCGGGCATTACTCGCCACGACCAACCAAGATACCGACCAAGTTACCGGACAAGATAAGTCATTGAAAAATAAGGGGATAGGTCAAGACACCCTACAAGACACCCAACAAGATACCCCACAAGATACCGACCAAGTCACTGACCAAGTCGAGCAACTGGTCGCTGTACTCACTGGAGAGATGAGCCGTGCCAGTATCCAGGCACGATTGGAACTCAAAGACCGACCCCATTTCATCGAGTCGTACCTGAAGCCTGCCCTGGAGGCCGGATTGATTGAAATGACGCTCCCGGACAAGCCAACGAGCCGCCACCAGCGCTACCGCCGCACTTCTAGAGGCGAGACATTCGTTGAACAGACCAAGGGAAAAACGAAGAATGAAGAATCGCGGGATGGAGAATAGAGGTTATTTACATTGATCCTGCATTCTTCCTTCTTCCTTTTTTTCTTCGGAGAAGCTCGTGCCCAAAGTCAACACCAAGCGACAGATTACGTTACCGGCTGATCAGTGCCGTTTGGCCGGCATTGAGCCAGGCGACGAGTGCCTGAGTTTCGTGGATGATGGCTGCATCACCATCGTCCGCCAACAGCCCGGCAGCGCCTGGGGATGCCTGGCGCATCTTGAAAGGGATCCGACGGTTTCAGACGTGGCGTCGCGCCAGGACGTCATTTAAAGAGAGCGGGACCAAACGCCTTGATCGCACCCGCCACCCCTGTCCTGCAGCGCTATCTCTTGAGAGACGATGAAGCGCAGGTTGATGTCAATGATCGCCCATATGCGGCCACATTGCGGGATCGGCCTAATGCGGCCACCTGGTAACAACTGGGCGTTCGCTTTGGTGGTGGGCGTCTTCCAGCACGACGACATCTGGTGACCCCACCTGGATGAATTAGTGGGAGGTTTTCGAATGTACGTATTTTGGCTTATATTTACATTAATGCTATATTTCCCGATTTTTGGTGAGCTCACAGCAAAGAAAAAGTCGCCTCCACCACCCGGTCTCTGGTCCCCCATCTCGACTGTTCCTCGGCTTCGGCCTACCGACCTCAGCATCGGCCCCATAGGTTCCGCAGTCTCGATTCACCCAAAATCCGCAACTCCTGTAGAAACAAGAATATGAAGCTATCCGTACAAGGATAAGGGGTCAGGGATACGGGTGATGGGCCTTTGTATCGGTCTATCAAATCGGTTGACATTTGGGATGTGGTCGTTATCTTTGTATCAAGAAAGGATCTCTTTATGCCTACGATAATTTCTCAAGCAGTGGCCTTTCAAGAGATATTTAACAAGATTGAATCGCCCTGCTTACGTATAAAACACACTCTTTCCGATAATTTTGAGACTGAGTTTAAAAAGGGCCTTGTCCAACGGACACAATGGCTCAATGAATGGATGAGTGCGTTTGAAATGACCAAGGGAGAAAACGTAGAGGCATTAAGAGACAGTAGTTTGTTGGAAACGATTGAAGAGTGTGAAGAATTAACTAAACTCGCCGAACAGATATTTTTGTCTTTTTTGCAACAACACGATACCACTGATAATGAGTTTTTGAAAACACTCAGGACATTTATCGGACATTTGCAAGAACTTAGATGGGAAATACTAATTCAGCAAGGACGAGAGGACCAACCTGTGTCGGATAAAGTACATAAGACCGCAGACTCATTTATGGAGTCTTTGAGAATTTGAAAATGAATAAACTTTATCAATTTACAGATCTGACATTCGAAGACTTTGGTAAGAATTTCAGAAAACAATTTGGTAAATTGCCCCAACGTGGACAAGAAGCTTTTGAAACTACGTTGGGGAAAATTTTGACTGGGACTCTTTCTGGCGGAAATCAACTTGAAACAATCGAAAGCATAGACAATTTGATACTATACAGTGTGAGATTGGACATTAGTCTAAGATTTTTATTTGAGGTCGATATTGCGACTAATTTGGCAAAACCCATCGCAGTTGGAACACATGACAAAGTGTATGAAAGAGCACTAAAAGCGTGGCGAGAACAGCATAAGCGTTAGTCACAATCGAAACTGGCAACCTATTAATTCACCTCTATTTCAAGATTGGCATACGTATTACGGCCCGTGTAACTTAGTGTAATTTTGTTAGGGAAACATCTCCAGTTGTGGTGCCTGCTTGTATTCCTTCCTTCTGCATTCTTCCTTCAGGTTTGTTAATGATCGACCATATGCGGCCACTGCGGGGTCGGCATAATCAGGCCACCTGAAGATCGGCCTAATGCGGCCACATGGTAACAATTGGGCGTTCGGACGTCCCGTCAACGTTTCTACCAATCTGAACCCCCGCAGCAGGCCACGCGCATATCCTGCTTTTCCTTCTCCCTTCTGCATTCTTCCTTCTTCCTTTCTCATCCTGGGGATGCCTGGCGGGCCTTGAAGGGGATCCGACGGTTTCAGACGAGGCGTCGCGCCAGGACGCCATTGCAAGAAAGCAGGACCAAACGCCGTGATCGCACTCGTCACCCATGTCCTGCTACGCTATCTCTTGAGAGACGACGAAGCGCTGGCTGACGTTAATGATCACCGATATGCACGATCGTATGGCCTTTCATATCAAACCTCCCCACATTAAAGATGATTGGTATCATCACCAGTGTAGGGAGACCCCCTCCAAATATCAAGAAAAGCCCCTGGGCTGCTCATCACAGCCCAGGGGCTCTTGGGGGGTGCAAAGCCTTACTTATTCGAACTTTTGTTCCCACTACTGCGATTCAATTGCACAGAGCGATTGTCCCTTGCAGCCTTATGCGCAGGGCTGGTCGGATTTTGCTGATTCGCGTGGTGATTACGGTCGCCCTGGGACCAGTTACTACTGCCTTTGCCACTGCCTTTACTTCGACCCATTTCTGATCACCCCCTTTAATTTGTAGGTCTGTGGTCTTAGATTCGCGAACCAACACTTAGGTTTCATTCTGTCAATACACATAACCGAAATCAGCCAACGCCCGATCAAGCATCTCCTTTACCGCTTGCCCTTCGCGGTCCGGCCACTGCACTGCTCGGACCGCTCAATACAAGGCCCCTGCCGCGAATCTATGTCCTATTCACTTGAAAATCCGGGTCTCCGTTAATGATTGTTAATGATCGCCCATATGCGGCCACTTCAGGATCGGCCTAATCAGGCCACCCGGGATGAGATAAGGGTTTCGGACTTCCCGTCGACGTTTCTACCAGCTTGAATCCCCGCGACAGACCAGGCGCCTTTCCGGCTCTTATTTCTTCCTTCTGCATTCTTCCTTCTTCCTTCAGATTTCGGCCGCGTGTCGCTCGTGCTGCCTGATAGGTGACCCCGATGAACGATTTCATCGGGGTTTTTTCTGTGTCGCATAATACGACGAATGTGGCGCGAAATGCGTCATTTTCTGTTGGGGCCGCATTGACCAACAATGAAGATTGTCGTATATTGCGTCATTTATAGAATAACATGTATAGGTCGATCGAATAAGGCGAGTTTAAGAAATAGGACGTTCGCAGTGACTGACATTGTCCGCACTCCGGAACAAAAGGCACGCGCAAAGATCGATGCGAAGTTGAATCAGGCTGGCTGGCAGGTGCAGTCGAAGAACGAGATCGACTTCAGCGCCGGCCTCGGGATCGCCGTGCGTGAGTATCAGACGGATATCGGACCGGCCGACTACGTACTATTCGTTGACAGGGAAGCTGTGGGCGTCGTCGAGGCAAAGTCGGAGGAGTGGGGCCACAAGATTACGACCGTCGAAAATCAGTCTGGCGCTTATGCTGCTGCCGAGTTGAAATGGGTGAACAATAAAGAACCCCTGCCGTTCGTCTATGAAACGACGGGTGTGTTGACGCGATTCACCAACGGTCGCGACCCGAAACCCCGGTCCCGCGAGGTCTTCAACTTCCCCCGGCCAGACACGATACGTGAATGGCGCACGCAGAGCGCTTCGCTCCGTGGCCGGTTGCAACGGCTACCGGAACTCGACCCTGTAGGTCTCCGTGAGTGCCAGATCGGCGCTATCGAAAAACTGGAATCATCTTTCAAGGATAATCGCCAACGCGCGCTCGTACAGATGGCCACAGGCTCGGGCAAGACCTACACAGCAATCACCTCGATCTACCGGTTGCTCAAATACGCAAACGCCAGGCGGATCCTGTTTCTGGTAGATACACGCCATCTTGGCGAGCAGGCTGAGCAGGAATTCATGGCCTACGTTCCCAGTGACGATAACCGTAAATTCACCGAACTCTATAACGTACAGCGTCTCAAGTCTTCCTTCGTCGCTCAGGACAGTCAGGTCTGCATCAGCACCATCCAGCGTATGTATTCGCTGCTGAAGGGCGAGGAGATCGACGAAACCGCGGAAGAAATTAACCCGGCGGAGTTGGTGCAGCCAGGTCAACCGATGGAGGTCGTCTACAACGAGAAGATTCCGCCTGAGTTTTTCGACTTCATCATCATTGACGAGTGCCACCGGTCCATCTACAACCTCTGGCGCCAGGTCCTCGACTACTTCGACGCCTTCCTCATTGGTCTCACTGCCACGCCTGACAACCGCACCTACGGATTCTTCAAGAAAAACGTCGTCAGCGAATACACTCATGAACAAGCCGTCGCGGACGGCGTCAACGTCGGTAACGAAGTCTACGTAATCGACACTGAACGGACAAAACACGGCGGCCGGATCAAGGCCAATCAGCATGTCGAAAGACGCGAACGCCTCACGCGGCGCAAGCGCTGGGAGATTCAGGACGAGGATCTTGACTATACCAGACAAGAACTGGATCGCACCGTTGTCAATCCCGATCAGATCAGAACGGTCGTCCGTACGTTTCGAGACAGTCGGACGGAGATATTTCCTGGCCGCGAAGAGGTGCCCAAGACACTGATTTTCGCCAAGACGGATAGCCACGCCGACGACATCATCCAGACGGTGAGGGAGGAATTCGACGAAGGCAATGAGTTCTGCAAGAAAGTCACATACAAATCCGAAGAGGACCCGAAATCCGTCCTCGCCCAATTCCGAAACGGCTATTATCCACGCATTGCTGTCACCGTGGATATGATTGCGACGGGTACCGACGTGCGACCACTCGAATGCCTGCTATTCATGCGTGATGTGAGGAGCCGCAATTACTTTGAGCAGATGAAGGGCCGTGGGACACGTATCCTGGAACAGGACGATCTCAAAAAGGTCTCACCCTCTGCCGTCAGCGGAAAGACTCACTACGTTGTTGTGGACGCCGTCGGCGTCACGAAATCGCTCAAGACCGCCAGCCAGCCGCTCATCACGAAGCCGTCAGTTCCACTTAAGGATCTTGCAATGGGCGTGATGATGGGCGCCCACGATGAGGATACGGTGGGCTCACTCGCCGGCCGCCTCGCAAGGCTGAACCAGCAACTCGATTCAAGTGAACTGGAACGTATCCGTGAAAAAGCAGGCGGTATCGACCTTACCAGGATCGTCGGCGATTTGGTGGCAGCCATCGACCCCGACCGGATTGACGCGAAGGCCCGCGAAATCGAAGTTGTGCCTGAGCATGCCGATCCGTCATCCCCCGCCCTCTTCCAGGCGCGGGAAGAGCTGGTACGCAAAGCGGCCAGGGTGTTCAACGGCGAGTTGATTGAACTGATCGACTCGATCCGCCGCGACAAAGAACAGACCATCGACAACGAAGGTCTTGATACCGTGCTCCGCGCGGAATGGGAAGGCGACGCGCACAAAAATGCCGAGGCCGTTGCGAAAGACTTCCGGGAGTATCTCGAAGCCAATCGCGATGAAATCGAAGCCCTTGCCATCTTCTACGCCGAACCGTACAGACGAAGAGACCTTACATTTGAGATGATCCGCGAGGTTTTGGAAAAGCTCAAAACTGATCGGCCTCGACTCGCCCCTTTTCGTGTTTGGCAGGCATACTCCGTGCTCGATGACTACAAGGGCGGGCAACCGGCTAGTGAACTGACCACGCTCGTGGCTTTGATCCGCCGAGTCTGCGGCTGTGATAGCAAGCTCTCGACCTATTCGGATACGGTGCACCGCAACTTCCAGAATTGGATTATGACACACCACAGCGGCAGCGGAGAGAAATTCAACGAAGATCAAATGGACTGGTTGCGCATGATCCGTGACCACATCACCACCTCGTTTCATCTGGACCGCGACGATCTGGACATGGCTCCATTCGATAGCAAGGGTGGCTTGGGGCAGATGTACAAGCTCTTCGGCGACCGAATGGATGATGTGATTGATGAGTTAAACGAGGCACTGGCGGCATGACTGCGATCAAGCAACTTCCGATCGGCTGGGCCACTACGACTGTCGGTGAAGTCGCTACTTACCAGAATGGGCGCGCGTTCAAACCATCCGAATGGGGAACCGCAGGGTTGCCTATTATTCGAATACAAAATCTTAACGATACAAATGCCAACTACAATTTCACGGATGAACAACATGAAGAACGGTTCAAAGTCAAGAGTGGAGACCTATTGTTTGCCTGGTCCGCATCACTAGGTGCGTATATCTGGCAAGGCCAAGACGCTTGGCTAAACCAACATATCTTCAGAGTTGATCATTTGAAGATGATAGACCGGCTGTTTCTTTACTATGCACTGACAAATATAACCGCCGATCTATACGCCAAAGCTCATGGTTCGGGTATGGTTCACGTAACGAAGGCAAGATTCGAAGAGACAAAGATATCGTTGCCCCCTTTAGTTGAACAACGCCGCATCGTAGCCAAGATCGAGGAATTGCTCTCCGAATTGGATAAGGGCATCGAGAGCCTGAAGGCGGCGCGGGCGAAGCTCGATGCATACCGCCAGGCCGTTCTCAAGCACGCCTTCGAAGGCAAGCTCACGGCGCAATGGCGCGAAGAGAACAAAGACAATCTTGAGACGCCTGAGCAATTGATCGCTCGCATCAAGCGGGAGCGAGAAGCCCACTATGAGCAGCAGTTAGCCGAATGGAAAAAGTCCGTTGATGAATGGGAGGCTATTGGGAAGCCCAGCAAAAAGCCTAGCAAACCAATGATGGCAAAGAAGCTGCCGCCACTGACGAAAGCGGAGCTGACGGCGTTGCCAGAACTACCGAAGGGATGGAGATGGGTGCAGTACGGAACCCTTACCGAGATTGTGAGGAACGGGATTTCGCGAAAACCAACGGGAGAAAAAGGGGAGAAAATTTCCCGGATTAGCGCAGTAAGACCAATGAATTTCAATATGGACGATTACCGTTACATAGACAACCATGATGTCGAACTTGACGACTATCTGCTCCGAAAAGGTGATGTAGTATTTACAAGGTATAATGGATCGCGGCAGTTCGTTGGGGTGTGTGCCGAATACCGCTCCGACGAGAAGCGAGTCTTTCCAGACAAACTCATACAAACGAGAGTCTTCTCAGGAACTGTGAGCTCTAGTTTCATCGAAAAGGCCGCACACTCTGGGGCCTCACGAAGATTTATTGAGTCTAGGATTAGGACTACAGCGGGACAATCTGGGGTCTCCGGCTCGGACATAAAGTGCCTCCCTATTCCACTCTGTCCGAAAGCAGAGCAACGTGCGGTCGTTAAGCTTCTTGAATCAAAACTCGCTACTATTGACCGACTCGAAACTCAGATCGAAGAGAACTCTCGCAGAGTCGAAGCCTTGCGCCAAAGCATTCTCAAGAAAGCCTTTGCAGGCGAACTCGTTCCGCAGGATCCTCACGACGAACCAGCCTCAGTTCTACTTAGTCGAATCAGGACCGAAAGAGAGAAGGTCACACGGAAGAACCAATCCACAAAAACAAAGAAAGGAAGGACGCCTACATGAACACCGCTCCCATCGTCTCCAGAGTGTGGAACTTCTGCACCACCCTTCGCGATGACGGGGTGAGCTATGGGGACTATCTGGAGCAGCTCACCTATTTAATCTTCCTCAAAATGGCCGATGAGTACGGCAACCCCCCCTACAATCGAGATGTCGGCATACCGGCAGACCTTAACTGGCAGAGCTTGAAGTCAAAAAGGGGCTCGGAACTCGACGGCCATTACGCCGCCCTCCTCCGCGAACTCGGGACGAAGACCGGCATGCTTGGTCAGATCTTTACCAAGTCCCAAAACAAGATCCAGGACCCTGCAAAGCTATACAGCTTGGTCGACATGGTAGATGACACCGAGTGGGTCACCTTGGATGCCGACGTAAAGGGCGACATTTACGAAGGGCTTCTTGAGAAGAATGCGGAGGATACCAAGTCAGGCGCAGGACAGTATTTCACGCCTCGAGCACTCATTCGTGCAATGGTCGAGTGTGTACGCCCCGAACCGGGCACGCTAATCGCCGACCCGGCCTGCGGTACAGGTGGATTCTTTCTCGCCGTATACGACTTCATCACCAACGCGGACAATTTCAACCTGGACAAGGATCAGAAGGCGTTCTTAAAGCACAATGCATTTCACGGAAACGAGATCGTCGCCAATACCCGCCGTCTGTGCCTGATGAACATGTTCCTCCACAACATTGGGGAGATCGACGGTGGTGTACCCATATCGCCCTATGATTCGCTGGTGGCCGATTCAGGCGACAGGTTTGACTATGTGCTGGCAAATCCGCCCTTCGGAAAGAAGAGCTCCATGAGCTTTACGAACGAGGAGGGTGAACAGGCAAGGGACGACCTGACCTATAACCGACAGGATTTCTGGGCGACGACCTCGAATAAGCAACTCAATTTCGTGCAGCACATCCGCACAATGCTTAAGACCACTGGCAGAGCCGCGGTCGTGGTTCCGGACAACGTCCTGTTCGAAGGCGGAGCCGGCGAGACGGTCCGCAAGAAGCTGCTGGACAACACCGACCTGCACACGATCCTCCGCCTGCCGACGGGCGTGTTCTACGCACAAGGCGTCAAGGCCAATGTGATCTTCTTCGACAATCACGAAGCCAGTCCATCACCATGGACGAGGAAGGTGTGGTACTATGACTACCGAACCAATATTCACCACACACTGAAAAAGAAGCCGATGCGCTTTGAAGATCTGTCTGAATTCATCGAGTGCTACAATCCGAAAAACCGGCATCAGCGCAAGGCGACCTGGGACGAAAACGACGCATCGGAAGGCCGTTGGCGAAGCTACAGCTACGAGGAGATATGCGCGCGCGACAAGACCAGCCTCGACATCTTCTGGCTCAAGGACAAGAGCCTGACCGACCTGGACAACCTGCCCGAACCCGACGAACTTGCCGAAGAGATCATCGAGAATCTCGAAGCTGGGCTCAACAGCTTTCGCCAGGTTCTGGCGGAATTGGGGACGCGGTGACAGACGTTTCTGGCTCGATAATTTTTCGCCTACCAAGACGGGATGTTGCCATGAAGACTACCGATAAGCTCTTTGCATGGGAGTGCTTGTGAATACGGCTGGACATCATGGAATCACAGACATTGATGTGCTTGCGCTGTCTGTGCGTGACAACGAGTCGCGCCGACTGATCGGTGAAGCGATAACCGCCTATCGCGGGAGCGCTTTGCGGTCTGCAATAGTGTCAACATGGATTGCTGTTGTGTATGATATCATTGCCAAGGCTCGAGAGTTGACCGCTCAAGGCGAAGCGGCTTCCCGCGTGCTCGTTCATGATTTGGACAATGCGATTAAGGCTGGTGGCAACCGAGAGATGCAGAAGTTTGAATCTGAGTTGTTAATCAAGGCAGTCAGAGATCTTCAGCTTCTTGCTCCGCATGAATACACGGCCTTCGAGCGGCTACAGCGAGATCGGCATCTTTGTGCACATCCTGCCTTTGTCGTCAAAGATGAGCTCTATCAGCCGTCACCTGAACTGGTTAGGTCACATATCGTCCACGCCCTAGAATACCTACTGGTGAAGGCTCCGCTGCAGGGGAAAAGTGCAATTGCCCGATTCGATGCTGATCTACTTGGCTCGTCTTTCCCAACGACAGCGGAGGAAATAGGCAGTTTTATTCGCACGAGGTATTTGGACCAGGCGAAGGATGTCCTAGTGATCAATCTCCTCAAGGCGATAGTCAGTGCGCCATTTGGTGCTGAAAACGCCAAATATGCAAGTAAGATCCGGACGCTCGCCCTGACGCTACGCGAGATCGCGAACGCCGAAACGCGGATCTTTGACACGGAGATGCCCAGCATCATAGCTCGGAAATTCGAAAGCATTGAAGAGGACGTCCTACTCCGCATCTGTCCGTTCATTGCATACGAGCCGCGCATTTGGGACTGGCTTAAAGAATCCGACCGCATCCGTACCAGACGACTTCTTGAGACTGCTGATACGGAAACCCTAAAATCCTGCTGTGCGTTCGACGCAATTGTAGCCGATCCCGTGTCGAAAATCCTTTCTGACCGGTTTGATACCTTCGAAAAAGCCGTACAGATCAGCATTATCGCAGAGCACCCAAGCAAGGAATTCGTCTGCAAGGGAATTGAACTCTACTCCGATGCCGTAAGTTACCGTCATGCCGAAGAACTCGGTCGGTCAGTTATTTTGTCCCTCGCTGAGTACTTCGATAGCGCAGATGTTGAAGCGGTGCTGAAGGCCGCCAGCGAAAATGGGCAAATCTGGAATGCGCATGGGACGCCCGACATCCTTGAACGACTGTTCGATGAGACCGTTTCTCTTCTTAGCGAAAGCCGACCTCACTGGGAAGATTTCGTTCGCGGTCAGATAGACCGCGCCGATGGCGACTTTTCGGACCGCTATAGATATCCTGGATTGCAGAAGAGACTCGACTGGAATGCGGAGAAAACCTGAGTAACTGATAATCTAACGTTCCGCGTTAGACGTCGCGTGCTTGTGCTCTCTTAACGCGAACACCAGCACTGTAATTTTCGGCGTGTTGTCTTTGATGGGTTCATTCGATCAAGTTGGCGTCAAGACTGATGCGAGGGGCTCCGTTGACTGTTCCGCCCCGGTCTGTATTGAATTCATTTATTCGACAAATCAATTTATCCGCAATCTATCGACACGCGTATCCGAAGAACCGTCCAAGGCAGGTTGAACAGTGCGCGCTACAGGTAGCGTGCCGAATCAACTGTTGGGCCGACTCCGACGGTCTTACTTCGAAGTAGGCATTGTAGCTCTACACCGATGGTCAAACTTACCGAGAGAACTGAAAGGCTCGAGGGTGCCTCCCTCGGGGTTTTTTAATTTGATGGTGAAAACCCTTAACGGGTCTT
This sequence comes from Candidatus Latescibacterota bacterium, assembly GCA_965203805.1. Classification (GTDB taxonomy): domain Bacteria; phylum Latescibacterota; class UBA2968; order UBA2968; genus JAAXHE01. The sequence continues at coordinate 2,568,708 of OZ241917.1, forward strand.
TCAGATTTAATTCATCAACATTTCGATACGCATTCTTAACACGCGAATTTTGGTATGCACTGTTTTATTGTGGGGCGGTCGAACGATGCTTGACGTGATCTCCAAACCCGCAGGGCAAATTGGCGAAAATGACATAGAGGCGCTTATCAGAATGGAAGTCCCTGAGGGCGACCAGATCGAATTCAAAGAAAGTCTCCGTAGGCGGACCAGTTCCGCGGATCCCTGGATTCTCGGGGAGAATAAAGTTGGTGAAGGAGCCAGGAACGAAATACTTGAGGAAGTCGTAGCGTTTGCAAATGCCCACGGCGGTGCTCTTCTTGTCGGTATCCGTGAATCCGAGTCCAAACCGCATGTCGCCTCAGAGATTAAGCCACTGCCTCGATGTGTTGAATTGGCCGAACGCTTCGGGCTCATGTTTCGTGATTGCGTAGAACCCCAAGTTCCCGTCGTTGAGGTGTTTGGAGTGCGGACCAAAGGCGAAAGTGGCGTTGTCATTATCCGGGTTGGGCGTTCACGCCTGGCGCCACATCGCGTTGGCACTACCCGCAATTGTACGGTTCGCCGAGCAGATCGATGTGAAAAAATGACTATGCGGGAGATTCAAGACATGACACTGAATGTATCAAGGGGGATGGAGCGCCTTGATAAACGGCTCGCGGATCGGTCAGAGCGTTTCCGTCAGGAGCTTGGCAGATTAGAAACCCCGGATGATTCGTACGCATTGCGATTCACTGCGTTACCGGTTGGAGAGGAAATCAGCTATGAACGCGTTTATGACAGGCAGGGTATAATCCCGGAATTGCGCGTACCATGGTGTGCAGTGACGCGTATTAGAGGCAACATCCGACAGAATCTGGGAGTTCGGCATCAATTTCCACCGGTGTATTGGCGGCCTATTCTCCGTGGTGCCAGGGCAGACATCAATTCCAGTCTGAACAGACAATCGTACCTTGGATACCAAGAACTGCATTGCGATGGAACCGTAGAGGCGGGATTCGCCGCTTGCAACAAAGAGTCACGTCTTGATCCGAATCTAGCTCTTTCGCTTTTCGCCAATACTGCCAATTGGGCCAACCACGTCAGGAACCAATCATCGCCACCTATACTGGAATTCGCTATTGAAGTAGAAATACGTGTTGCTGGGAAATTGCTTACGGTGCGTTTGCCTGACGACGATGTCTTAAATGCAGTGATTTTTCCGGCGACGGCTGAAGAAGCTGGCGTGAGATTCGAACGCCTTGCTCCGCGGGTCTCGAACGCAAAATTTCCGGTATATACTCTCAACTCGGAAGTAACCCCGGTGGATCTTCTGGCGATATTTAGCCAAGACTTTTGGAATTGGTTGGGTAAGTACGTTCCCAGTAATACGGAAGAGTTCGTGATTGGCCAGTGGCAACTATAGGCACACGTTGCACACCCAAACGCGAATGGCTTGATCAGCCCCCTTAAAGTTCAACTTACGTTCGGCCAAAGTGACCTGCAAATTTGAAAACGCGGACAATGAATATGACTTCAATGCCATAGGAGTTCTGAGTCTATGCGCTTTCGCGACCAGAGTCACATAGACCAAGTGCGTGAAGCCCTATGGAGACGTAACGGTTGCGCTTCCGTCATGATTGGAAGCGGATTCAGTAGGAATGCGCAAAATATCCGACCGGACGCACAAGAGCTTCCAACCTGGCGTGAAGTTGGACGCGCGATTCACAATAAGCTTTATCAGCAAGAAGACTGTAGCAGCCTTGGGGAGGATATTGTCCAAACACCGGGTGCCGACAACATATTGAGACTTGCCCAAGAGTATAAGGCTTCATTCGGAAGGCCAGATCTGAACCGGTTTTTGAGACAACTCATCCGGGATGAAGACTACAAACCCGCATGCGCGCATTTAAGGTTGCTACGTCTTCCCTGGCGGAATATTTTCACCACGAATTGGGACACCCTGTTGGAGCGGGCGAGTAATTCTGTAGCACAATACAACTACAGCATTGTCCGAACAATGAACGAAATTCCGCTGGCGTTTGAGAAACGAATCGTAAAACTGCACGGATCGCTTCCGGACTATTTCCCGCTAATAGTCACTGAAGAGGACTACCGGACCTATCCAGCGAAATTCGCTCCGTTCGTGAACACTGTGCAGCAGGCCATGATGGAGACAGTGTTCTGCCTGATCGGGTTTTCCGGAGATGATCCGAATTTTCTCCGGTGGTCGGGATGGGTTCGAGACAATCTGGGTGACGCAGCGCCTAAGATATATCTGGCCGGATGGCTGGGACTGTCGACACACAGGCGCCGCATGCTTGAAGATCACAACGTTGTTCCCATAGACCTCGCGCATCATCCGCAGGCGAATACATGGCAAGATCACCTGCGTCATGGCTTAGCTATGGACTGGATCCTTTACACGCTGGAAAGAGGACGTCCATATGACACGATAGACTGGCCAGCGATGCGGACGTGGGAACATGAACCAATCCCTGATCAACTTGAGCCAATTGTCAAGCTGGATCTTGCAGAACCGAAGAGTGAGGCGCTTACACTACCAACCGAGAAATCGAAGAATTCGTCGGATTCGGTGAGAGAGATTCTCGACGCCTGGAGCCACAACAGGCGCCTCTATCCAGGCTGGCTGATTGCACCAGCCAGCGTGCGACACGTGATGAGTTCAAACACTGACGATTGGGAACCCCACGTCTTGGACGTAAGCGATTTCGCGCCATTGAAAAGGCTCAATGCGATCTACGAGTTGGTATGGCGCCGAGAGATCTTATTGGACCCGATTTCTTCGAGACTTGAGTCCGCTGCCGTAAATGCTCTTAAACCAATTGACTGCCAGAGTCGTACCATAGATGGAACTGAAGATCAGGCTATTGACTGGGTTAACGTTGGAAAGGCATGGCGCACCGTCGCGCTTGCTCTCGTGACGGCTGCTCGCCTCCGTTTCGATCACGACCTCTTCAAAGAGCGGATCGACGACTTATCATCCTATTTCCGAAACGATCCAGACGTCTCGCAGCGGGTTCATCATGAACGCTGTCTGTGGGCATTGTATTCAATGGATTTTAACGCTTTGGAGAGCTTGCTCAATGACTGGCGGACGGAAGACTGCGACCCGGCATGGATGTTACGAAAAGCCTTGTTCTTCTTCGAAGTGAATCGAATCGACGAAGCATCTAAATTGTTTGACCGGTGTCTCTCGGCAATCCGGCGAATAAGAGAGGAAGAAGACGACCTCGCCGGTCCATCTCGCGAGGGTTGGGCTTTATGGATGAAAAGGGCACTTGAGTGGCGCAGATGGCCGAGACGCGAGGACGAAGACCCGCCGTCAGACGAGCCGTTTCGCCGAAGATGGAGAAAATTGGCTGTGCTAAAATGCAGCGCTCTTGACGAGAGAGAACAGTTTATCAACGATATGAAGGAAAGAGTGCAGGAATCAGGCGCACCGCCATTTGACCTCGGTGTCCGTACTCACCCCGGGCTTGTTTTTGCGAACGAAACAGACAATCGATGGTTTGCGGCGCGGCGCGCCGTCAGACTTTGCGAGACAGCTGGATTGCCCAACTTCGGATCGGGTGTGCTTAAGTCAGCCATAAGTCATTTGTTCAAAACGGAACCTGAACTGGCATTGTGTCTTGTTCTCCGAGCTTTAGACTACGATGAGGATCCCGTACTCAAACACGTCTTGTCTCGTACCAACATTGCGAGGCTAGATGCCGAGACTGCGAATAGGCTGTCGGAAATGTGTGTCAAATCAACCGATTACGCTCGCCCGCGCCTGTTTAGGGCGGGCAAATATCCACGAGACATTTTCTGGATTGAGCGGATGCGTGTCGCTATGGAGGTGTTGTCACGGCTAACACTTCGGCTATCGCCTAGCAAAGTAGAAAGGACTTTTGATCAGGCATTGGAATATTACCGAGATCATCAGGTGGCTCAAGAACTGTGGCTGATGGGCCCCGTACGAAATCTACTGAATCGCTCGTGGGAGGCTCTACCGCAAGATCGACGCCAAGATCGAGTCCTTGATGTGCTGGGTGCGCCACTCTTAGGGTTGGGCAAATTTACGTCCGATTGGCAAAAATTCCCGACACCTGAGGAACTCCTCGATATTGAACTTCGACCACCTGATCGTACAAACGACAACGAAGTCCGCTGGCAAGAAATCGTCAAGCTTATCTTGCGGGGCCTTCTTGCCGGCGGTGTGGCACGCAAACGAGCGTCTCGCAGACTCGCTTCAGTAGCCTTTTGGAACCGTCTAGACCCAACCGAAGTCGCCGAAATCAGCGATGCTCTTTGGAACGAACAGTACACGCCCGCTGATGGTCTCCCTGGTGAAACCGAGCTCTTTGACTGGGTGTTCTTGTTGCTTCCCGAGCCGACACAAGGTTTGGCGGAACACAACTTTCGCCGCAAGTGGCTCGTTGTCAGTGGTTTATCTCGGGATGAAAGACCCAGCCTTGACGATATAATCTGGCAAGTGGGCATAGCCATAGCTGGCTTGAAGGCACACGGTTATTCATTTACTTTATCGGACGAGGAGCAGTCCTATCTAATTCGCCTCGTTGGTGAATGGTCAACCAGACTTGTGCCTCCCCGTTTCTATCTCTCAATCGAGACCGAACACAGCAAATCCACTCGCCAAGCCGTCGACGGTCTTCGAACGGTCCTTTCTGAAGTCAAAATCCCTGAAGCTACTGCCGAGAAATTGTCCAAGAAAGTGTTGAAATTGAACGCGGACAGGATTCCCGCGTTCGGACTTACAGCCGGGCTCGTCAGGGCAATGCCGAACCGAATTGACGATATCGCCCATGCGATGAGGACAGGGCTAGCATCCCAGGACGAATTACTCGCTAATAATGCAGCAGCAGGCTTATATCATTGGCTGACGACATCGGCTGAGGTCGTTTCGCAGGTCCAGCGCCCGCCAAACGACCTAGTTCGTGAGATCGGTATCATGATCGCCGCCCGTAGGAAGGGACCTCTTTCCCAGGCTCTGCAGATCGCGAAATGGGTGTTTGATGAGGGAAACGACGAACAGAAGGAGGATATTCGTCAGTTGGCGTTGGATGGTCTCGGTTATCTGCTTGAAGAGTTACGGTACGACAGGGAGCATGATCAGGACGAAAAAATTGACATTCCGTTGCTGCGGTGGCGTAGCGCCCAACTTGCTCTATCAATGGCGAAGCACGGTTACAGAGATGACTCGACCATCTCCCGCTGGTTGGAGGTCTCCGGGGAAGATCCACTACCCGAAGTCCGATACGTTAATGATCCGCCTTATTTTCGTGGGCCTGACAGCAAGGAGCGCGATGGCCACGATGAGGAAGGTACAGGGTCACTCGACGAGTAGAGGGGAATTGATTCAGGTTGATTGTTGGCAATTACAGGTAGACAGTTGTTCGGGAAGTACCTGTCGATTTTTCTACTCATGAGGGTATCGACGCACCCGTTCGGTCGCGGGAAAACTCAAGGAGAAACCATGGCTATTCCGGATTTCCAGTCAATCATGTTGCCGCTGTTAACAATGGCCGGTGATCGACAAATCCATCGACTCCGCGAAAGCGTGGCGATTCTTGCAAAGGACTTTAGATTGACGGAGGAAGAGACAACAGAGCTTGTACCAAGTGGTCAACAACCACGGTTTCACAATCGAGTCGCTTGGGCAAGAACGCACCTTAAAAAAGCCGGACTTTTGGAGTCTCCGAATCGGGGCTCTTTTCGTATCACGGACCGGGGTCTTGGTGTTTTGGCCAAGAGGCCTTCCCAGATAGACTCCGAATTTCTCAAGCAATTCGACGAGTACAGGACGTTCCGGCAGCCTCGTCTTACGGGGACCGAATCGGCTGCAGCAAACGAATTGGACGACGATCTTGTTCAAGGACCCCCGGTGGAATTCCTTGATGAGGCATATCATGTGTTCAGACAGAACCTAGCGAGTGAGATTTTGGAAACCGTTAAAGGATCTCCCGATTGGTTTTTAGAAAAGCTCGTTGTGGATCTGCTGGTGAAAATGGGTTACGGCGGCTCTCGGCAAGAAGCAGGTAAGGCCATTGGGCGCTCCGGAGATGGGGGCATAGATGGCATTATAAAGGAGGACCGTCTTGGCTTGGATATCATTTACGTACAGGCTAAGCGATGGGAGAAGGATGTCCACAGACCGGAGGTCCAGAAGTTCGCGGGAGCACTTCAGGGACGGCACGCCCGCAAGGGGGTTTTTATCACAACGTCGGACTTCTCAACTGGAGCCTGTAAATACGCCGAGCGTATCGAGTCCAAGATCATCCTGATCCGTGGCGCCGAACTTGCCGAACTCATGATCGAACATGACGTTGGCGTGGTGACCGAGGCCACACATACATTGAAGAAGATAGATCCCGAATACTTTCCGGATGAATGAGGTTTTGTTCGGCTGGCGCAAATTCCGATCAGACGGAAAAACTCCTTGGGCAGCGTTTCCTAGGAATCACCCTCCTCCAACAATTCCACGACTTGCTACGTTCCTGGGTGCGATACAACTTCGGGTTGAACTACCACTTACCTCAGACTGAACCGGGTATGTAAGGAGGAATTATGACGATTCCTGAGCTTGCTGATGAATTGAATCACCATTCATCCGAATACGAGATTGGCGATCTGCAAGAGCAGAGGGTCAATTTGCACGGCCTTAAGCGTGCTCCATGTCGCGGCATATTCGGTACCCGAACTATCCACGAAGCGTACGCCTTTCATGTCGGAGGCAGAAAGGAGTTACAGTTCAACATCGGGCAAGAACTGATCGATGATGTCGAAGTGATCCGATATGGGGTTGCTTTTTCGCTTGAACTGAGCCAGACGCTTCCGCGACTTGATCCGTTATTTCCTAAGATTCAGCGATTCAACGAATACGTGATTGAACACTTGGAAGACTATCCCAGTTTTATGATGTGGTACCACGACACCAACCGGGGATACATGAGCGAAGATTGTCCGGTTGGACAAATCGAAGTCGACTTGGTAAAGCCCGGAAACTTTATCATGTTGGGTAGAAGAGTTGCACAGGATGAAGTGGATGTTCGGGGTATCCTTGAAGGCTTCGACAGTTTGCTCCCACTGTATTACTATGTCGAAGGATCAGCACAGAGTCCGGCGTTCACAATGGAGCCGGATTTCACCCCCGGCTGCCCGGACTTCATCGAGAGCACTACCGCTCGACATAGAGGAAAGACGGTGGATGTGGCTTTGCGGCATCAAACACTCCAGATGGCGTTGTATAAGCACCTTTGCCAAGAGGCCGGATACGAAAACGTTCAGATGGAGCGTCATCTGAATATCGGGGTCAGCGTTGACGGCGTCGTCCACCTAAATGGGAAACAGACATTCTATGAAGTGAAGGTCGCGTCGTCCGTACGATCATGCGTCCGCGCCGCAGTGGGCCAACTGATCGAATACTGCCACTGGCCTTCGGCTGACCGCGCGAGCGAAATGATAGTGGTTGGTGAAGCGGAGTCGGACTCAGACAGCAAGGCTTACCTTGATCTTCTGCGCCAACAATTCGGCTTGCCGCTCTGGTATCGCCGCATCGACATGGAGAATGATGCTCTCGAAGGGAAGACATAGGGCCAATGCTCGAAGTGGGGCACGCGCGGACGATGAGCCCAAAGTGCGATGGATCCGTCGCAACAGATTTTCAAGAGGAGGATCGGCATGCGAGCGATAATTCTGTTGATTTGCACAATTCAGGTTTTCTGTAGTACAATCAAAGCGCAGCATCCCGACCCGCATAGGTTTCAACAAAGAGGCTTCATCAATTGGAATTGGCGAAAAATGCTGGTTTTCGCAGACATACTACAATCATAAGCCGTATTTTTCCGTGGAGTCATTAGAGGGTATACAAGGTCAGGAGGTCCGCGTTGTCACCTTTGATAATCCGAAATGCATGCGCGACGATCTTTCAGGTTTTGACACCGATGTTTCACAAATGCTGAATCATCGAATGATGAGTCCACTCCGAAAAGTCGAGTTTACTTATTGGCAAAAAAGTACTAAATTCGAGGTATCGACAGGCTTCAGAGTCGCTGCCGTAGAATCGAAAAAAATGGCGAGGGCGATATGTTTAGAAGGAGTGCCCCTTCAAGTGCGCCGGATCTGTTTCGCAGTTTTGAGTCTCATCTCACAGGTCGGAAGCGGAACCGGCTCAATGATCCGTTGTGCTGGCATAATCTGTTTTACGAGCACATCACGTCAAAGGTGGATGAGGATAACTTCCGTGTGGTGTATGCCGCTGACGTAGGGCGTCCTAATGCGCCGATTCGTCAGTTGGTGTCGATGATGATCATCAAGGAGGGTTTTGGGTGGAGCGATGCCCACCTTTTCGATCAATGTCGGTTCAACATCCTGGTGATGGGTGCATTGGGATTGGCGAATCTTACGGATGAAGTGCCTGTCGAGTCCACGTATTATCTGTTCAAGCAGGCGTTGTATTTGTATCAACTGGAGACCGGTCGCGACCTGATCGGCGAGACCTTTGCCAGCTTAACGAAGACGCAGGCCAAGGCCTTTGGTGTGTTGGGTCAGCAGATTCGAATGGACAGCCTGCCTGCGCCGGATACTCGGCAGGCAGGTAAGTTGATCGGCTCGAACATTGCGCTTTGTTGTCGGTTGCAGTTGGTGGTGGGTTGCGTACAAGGGTTCTGGAGGTCGTTGGACCAGGCCCAAAAACAACGATCATCGGCAGCGGATCAGCAGGTTTTGGAGGCTCTGATCCAGGGGAAGCCTCATCAGGTTGTCTACGGTCTCACCAGTCGTGAAAAAGGCGAGAAGCTCCAGGAATTGGGGCTGTTATTGAGCAGGCTACAAGCGACCTATACCGAGAAGGACAGCGACCAATACGATCTGATCGTGCGTGTTTTTGGGGACCACTATACGGTTTCATCTTCCCCCGAGGAGGTGCTGCCCAAGCCGCATGAAGCGATCTGTTCATCCTCGTTGCAGTCTGCCCATGATGAAGAGGCGGCCTTTCGCAAGAAAGGGAAGGACAAGGTGAAAGGGTATACGGTCAACCTCACCGAGACCTGTGATGAGGAGGGCCTCAATTTGATCACGGACGTTGACGTCAAACCCGCGACGCGTCCCGACAATGCGTTTGTCCAAGGCGCCATACAGAGGACGCAACAGGTGGTGGGCGACGTCGTCGAAGTGTCAATGGATGGGGCCTATAATGATCAATCCAACGCCGAGTATGCCGACGAAAACGACAAGCAATTCTTTTACAGTGGCCTGCAAGGAAAGCCAGGGCGTTTCCGTTATGAACGCACAGCAAAAGGCGTCACCGTCACCGATCAACAAACCGGAGAACTTCACATCGCCCAGGAATACAAACCGGGAAAATACAAAATCATCATCGATGGCAAAGCACGATACTTTCAGGAACATCACATCGACACTTACCTCAGACGCAAACAGATGGAAGCCCTGCCTGACCCCATCAGAAAACGACCTGCCTGCGCCGAGTTCGCTGCCTCGCCTGCTTCAGCAGGCAGGTGCTCGGCAGGCAGGCGCAATAACGTCGAAGCCAGCATCTTCCAGTTGAGCTACTACACCAAAAATGGCAAGACGCGCTATCGCGGATACAGGCCACACCAACTGTGGGCGCGCTGTCGTGGCCTATGGGTCAACCTCGTTCGGATCCAAAACTACCTCACAACACCCTCGACGCTCCCCGCATAAGAGGGGCTTTCTTGTCCAAAACCCCCATACCACACACCCACAGCACCTTCACAGGTCGCCCCTGAGCCGGTACGCCCCACCTACACCGGATCTCGTCGACACACACGAAATCACAAATTCCAACGCTGACCACTTACATCCGGCTCTCATTACCCCGTTTTCGGAGGGGACTCAATGATCAATTTGAGGATATCGAGTTGGTATTTGCAAACATACGTAAAAAGAGATGCAAAATTCGATGTCGACAACCTCCGTCCGAACGGAAAATACGAAGCCAGAGGCAAGTGCATTCAGTCAAAGACATACCCATCGAAAGGGATCGCGGTTGATTACGTTACTAACGGTCGAAGTATCACACATGTCTATCACACAATGGCACTGGCCGGGTGCGGAAGTGCCAAGTAGGGGAATCGTGCAAGTAACGTCAATGAAGCGGGAGATTCTATCACAGCTTTATGCGCTCATCGAAACTGGCTGGCGACTGACAGAGTCATTTAAGCTGAATAGACTCGAATTCAAGTCAGACGCACCGGAAGCCGAGCTCAGAGCATTCGTCACGACATCGCTTGCTGCAATCGAACGGATCGTAGGTACGGGCAGTCATTACTACGAATGCATTCCGCAATAGCAAGAACGCCTTTTGTCTCCTCTTGCTGTTGACAGCTATCAATCAATCACCGGTCCAAACCTGCATTTGATCCCAACCGTGACAGGCGCACTAATCGCCATTCTCGATGCTGTTGGATCAAGGACTGCTGGAATCGCTTGAATCCAAATTGCGAACCAACATTCACGACGACTTTCTGGTACAGGCATCAGAGCTACTGCACGCCGATTTTCATGTTGCGGCAATGGTGCTCATCGGAGGCGTTCTCGAAAACCATTTATGAAAAATCGTCGTCTCATTCGGCCTTACGTTACCGAAGAAGGGAAGTATTTCAAATTACAACGACCTGCTTCGAGAGAATCCGTATAGTCAATCCGTGTGGCGCCGCATCCAATCCATCGGTGACCTGCGCAACGATGCGGCGCACGGCGAGTGTTCGACACTTGACCCCGAGGATGCCAAAGATGCCCATCGTTTCGTGCAACGATTTGTCGCGGATCACCCGACGTGATTACGGCTGGAAATCGTCAGACCGGGCGGGTTGCCCGCGTGCGTGAAGGAGCGGTTCGAAAAAAACAGAGAAAGAGGAGGAATCCCCGTTCCGATAGCTCTTCCGGCGCACGCGTACGGATATCGATCTAAGGCCACTTCCGAGCAACTCAACAATCGAGTTTATGTGAACCACGGATAAAAATAGGGCACAAGGCGACGAATTCTGGCGTGATGTGGAGGAGCAACCCAGGCCGAAATACGGAGGGAAAGATAATGATCGAAATCAGTGAGAATTACTGGGAAAACATGATTGGTGTTCTGTTGGCGTTCGCGTTGCTGGCTTTGACGATCGAACGAGCGCTCTACCAGGTCTTCGACTCGAAACTCTGGGGACTCATCGAAAGAAAATTGGATGAGCAGGTAGGTGGTGATTACCTGGACCTGAAGCCCTGGATTTCTGTGGCTGTCTCGGTGATAATCACCTTTCGCCTACAAGTGGACTTCATCGCGGTCGTCCTTGAAAGACAAAACGTTGAATTCCTTTCGATGGTACTAACAGGATTGTTTATTTCCGGTGGAAGTACGGGAATCTACAAGTTCCTGAAGCGCGCGAGGAAACTCAAGGACGCTGCGGTACCCACCTCCGCCGCTTCCGGCGGCGACTCCCCCTGACGGGGGCAGTGATTGTGAGGTGAGTGCGCGCCAGCCGGTGTCGAATGCCTCCACAGAGTGGAGTGATCCCGAGGTGTCGCTGGGCGGCTCGTTCACAGTGCTGTTCAACCCGGCTGATCGACTCGTCACTTGTATGCGGCGTCCCAATCCTGTAGATTGTATCGTCGCGGCCATACGATAGATGGACCCTCCATCAACCGGCAATCAGCCGCTATTGAAACCGACAAATGGACGATAACCGTTCCCTGTTCCCGCGCTTGATGGAACTCGAGAGCCGGGAGGCCCTAGCCGACGAGCAGCAAGCAGAAATACCGACTGACGGACACGGATAGGTTTTCTTGTTAACTGACGTATACTACATATGCTATTTCGAAAATTTAGGGGCAATCCTAACGATTGCCCCTAATGGTTATGGCGCGCTGGTCTCACCAGACTATCTTAGAAAGTAACCCTTCCAACTTTTCTAAGATGACCAGAACTCTGGTTGCAATAGAGCTCCAGCGCCACCATGGTCTGCCGTTCTTCATGGCAACCTCCAGAAGTGAAGGCGGAAGTCACCATACTCTTTGCCTTAACTATATTGAAAATTGGACTTGACGCGTCCTTTCTTATATACTATCTTTTTCTCAAAGAGTATGGCGGCTTAGATCCGCCAGTGATCGCCGGCCTGGCTTCCATTATGCGAAGTCAGGCCGGCTGGGGTTTTGGGGTCTACTCTAAAGATAAAAATTCTCGCTGAGCTTGACAAGCAACAGTTCGTTCGAAAAGGAAGTAGAAATCATATAATTAGGTCTCAATTTCTCCAATTGAATCATCAACACTGCCCCGCGGATGATCTCTTCTTAGCCTTTCCTCCTCTTCTTTTTCAATTTCTTCATTCTCTATTTCAGCGATTCTCTGATTTTCGAGATGATAGGCGGCTTCGGCATCATCCATGGGCAAATAATATCGACCTGCAGGATCTTTGTCTAATCGTCCTTTTTGCTTTTCACGTGAAAGAAATGCTCTAAAATAATCTCTTGAATAAGGAAATTCACGGCCGTTTGCTTTATAGAATTCAATGAGTTCCTGATAAAATTCAGCTGTGTATAGGGCACTGTGAATAATGAACAATTGCCGGATTGCATATCGAAGATAATTCGCATTGGATATTTCTTTTGCTATGTGTTTCGTTGGGGATTCTGTGACTTTTCCAGAGTCTGTTGTATCCTGAGCAAACAGACTCGGTTGATAACGGCTACGTATCAATCGCTGTATAGCCCTCAATTCTCTCTTTGCTGCTCTCTCAGCCGCTAGTAAATGACTTAATACAGAATCAGCCATGACATTTTCTCCCCTTTGTGATTCAAAATATATCGGTTCTTCTCATGATTGTCAAGGAAAATATCACATATGATTCAAATCGTAGCTTTAGGTTGTTAGTGATCGCCCACATGCGGCGACTGGCAGGATCGGTCTAATCAGGCCAGTTGAAGATCGGCCTAATGCGGCCACCTGGGATGCGATATAGGTTTCGGACTATCCGGCAACGGTTCTACCTTCTTTCTGTCTCCCCGACAGTCAGGAGCGAAAAACATCCAGGAGCGAAAAACATCGCAAACCGGAGGATCGAGACGTGTCAGTATCGCCGGATATTGACGCGTATGCGGTTGGCCGAGTCGGACCGTGCGATCGCCCGTTCAGGGTTGATGGGTCGCGAGAAGGCAGGCGCTTCGTGAATTGGCGGTCCGTTAGAGATGGCTGGATGCTTCTCGCGTGTTGCCTGATGATGCGCTCCCTACCCAAGTTGTACAGGCTGCTTCCTCGCGGCAACAGTCGAGGTCGTCGGTCTTACCCTGCGAGGACAAGGTCTCGGCATGATGCCGTCAGGGTTTCCGTGACACGGTCATACACTAGGCGTTGGTGGACACCTGCGGCTAAACCGGCTTGTATTCCTCCAGCCGTCGTTTTCTCCAGCAACTCGCCCCCGACCGCGCGTTCTTCAATCTGGACGAGCATAACTGTTTTCGGACCGCCCGGACCGATCCCTCCGGTTTCGTCGCCATCCTGCCGGTGGCAGTGACACTGGAGCGGCACGGTCTGGGAGATGTGCGCAGTGTATAGCAACATCCACTTTCCCAACCGAACCCGGTATCAAATTTCGTCTCTATTACACTGGGCAGATCAGGACCCATTGCGATGACGTGCGTGCCAGTTCAACAATTGAAAGAAGGAACGATGCCGCGTCTGTACAGCCGCCAGCGCCTGCTGCTGGGTTTGCTTGGCGCGATTGGCGGGGACGCAAGCAATACGGACTTTCAGAAGCTTCTATTTCTCTACTGTAAAGGGCTTTCGTCACACCGGGCAACTGAGACACCTCAAGGACTCTACGAATTTGTCCCCTACCATTATGGCGCATTCTCGTTCACCAGCTATGCGGACCGCCGCCGCCTGGCGGATTGGGGGCTGCTCGCGGATGACGACCAGAAATGGGTCCTGACAGAAGGCGGGAGTAATATCGCACGAGATTCAGAAGCCAGTTCGATGCGTTCGTTCGCGCATCAATATCGAGGCGTTCGAGGGGATGCGCTCATTGCGGATACCTACCGGCGGTATCCGTATTATGCGATACGCAGTGAAATCGCCGAGCAGGTCTTGCAGGACGATCGGCGGACACTTGATCGGATCGAATCCACGCGTCCCGAAACAACACCGTCGCGGCTATTCACAATCGGTTACGAAGGACGAACGCTGGAATCTTATCTCAATCTGCTTATTCGCGAAGGCGTGACCCTACTGTGTGACGTGAGACGGAACGCGATCAGCCGTAAGTACGGGTTTTCCAAGACCACACTTGAACGGGCCTGTTCAGGTGTTGGAATTCGTTACCAACATCTTCCGGAGCTTGGGATTGAGTCCCGTCGACGTCGAGGTCTCAAGACGGAAGCGGATTTCAAGGACCTTTTCGAGGCCTATAAGCAGACGGTCCTGCCAGATCAGGGCGATGCCCTGGGAAGAATTCGCGACTGGTTGCGGTCCGGCGAATCGGTAGCACTCACCTGTTTCGAACTTGAGGCCGGCCAGTGCCATCGTCATTGCGTCGCCAATGCGCTCGAAAAGTTCACCGATCAGAACCACCCTTCAGATGGAGACGCTCGCCCCTTCTTCCCCCACGGTGGCGTAAAACACCTTTGACCGATGCGATCAAACAACGCATCCTGGTTACCGCAAAAAACCTACTCGACGCTTTCAAGGAAATATGGCGAAGCTGTCTGCATAGGTCGGCTTTGTGACGTGATGAACCTCTTTTCTTCTGATCGAAATAAAAAGAAGATGGGTGTCCCGATATTAGCCATTGCCCAGTTTTTCATTATTAAATATATTCCTGATGTGAAATGAAATTCCGATACACTCGGAAATATCGGCCAACAATTGGGGTATTTTATAATGACAATAACTCCACCGAGATTTAATTCCGACAAGACTTGTGTAGTGGCTGCTTATCTGGTTCAATTGGCGGGCGGCAAATTGGATATGTACACATTGATTAAATTGCTTTACATAATGGACAGAGAAGCCTATAAGAGATGGTGTCACGCAGTGACGTTTGATTCATATGTTTCGATGCCATTTGGTCCTGTTGTGAGTAAGACTTATGATATATTGAAAGGCGAAATAGAAGATCCACTCTGGACTGAGTATTTCCACGAGCGCAAGAATAACACCATTTTTCTTAAAAAGGAGAACCCAGATTTTGGACTTATGTCGAGAGCGGAAGAGGAACTTGCCCAAGAGCTCTATGAGATTTACGGAAAAATGGATTTCGATAGTCTCTGCGAAATCACACACAAATTCGCAGAGTATGAAGATCCGAAAGGTAGTTCGTTACCCATTACAATCAATAGTATCCTGAATGCCGTAATGGATGATGAAGAACAAATCAAATCAGCGGTTGAAGAACTACATACCCAGGTTTGCCATGAGAGGATATTCGGCTAGGCAATATGTGTCTGAAACCAGGCAGCGCGGCGATTTTACATGACACATTTTACAGTAACAAACCCCATTTGTTTATTGTGATTTCTGAACCATTGGGTGACAAGAAAGATGTCATAGTTGTCAATGTCAATTCCTGGAACTCTAATTGCGATGAGACGACGATTTTGTGTGTTGGCGACCATCCGTTTATCAATCGTAAGTCATATATTAACCTTAATGCGACAAAATCAGCAACGCGGCGTCGCGACAAAACCTTTCGAATTGGGCCGAAAAGGTCGTCCGGAAGGACATTTTTTCCGTTCACGTCCAGTGACCTGAAGGATCATAGAAATCAGCAGTTAAATCACCTTTATTTACTTGCACATATTCGAATTAACGTCCCCGAATAATGACGAATCAAGGTTAACTACAGACTCGCCGAAAGTCTCGAATACTGCAAAGTAGCTTTAGCATTTCGTAGGGGGAAAACACAGGACGCTGTAAAACCTGAGGTACTTAAACGTATTCAAATGGGTCTCATTAATTCGCCAAAAACACCGAGATATCTTATTGAACTCTACAATCAAGCGTAAACGTCCAAATACTCACATACCTGAGCCGAGATCCTCTAATATTTCGGCATTTTCAATACCATCTTATGCTCTTGTGCCATTTGCGAGACACCTGTGCTTTACTTGAAACCCCTACATACTCCCCGACACAAAAACACCCTCCTTTTCAGGAGGGTGTTTCTATTTCACCGATTGAATTTGTTCGAATTTCGAGGCATTTTGCCGCGAGCAAATAAACCTCCTGGGCGACTTCTTCCCCGATCCCGTTCTGGCCACCGCCCTGCTGGACCGACTCCTCCATCATGCCACCACCATCTCCATCCGCGGAGACAGCTACCGCCTGCGACACCGCAGAAACGCAGGACTGTCTATACACACCCAACTGCACACCTGAAAAAGGACCTGATCATGCCACCCTGATCCACGCTACATCCTGTCTATTGTGTCCAATTTTATACCGGTGCTTTTGTCAAAAACAAAACCGGTGTTGACACCTGGACGATCGGGTTTATACTTCCGGTCCTGGCATCGGTGGAATACTTGCGCGGTCTGGTCAGAGTAACTACGATCAATACAAAAGATCCGAAGCAAGTAACGACAGGACCACCACTTGAATAGCCGGTTTACGAGATACCTCCTTGGATAAGCGTCTATTTAAAAGAGAAAGAACCAATATTGCCAAGTACGCTAATTATCTTTGCTTGAATTCTACCGGCAGGAAATTTGTGGTCGGGAGTGGATAATATTCTTCATTCTCCAATAAATACCATCCAAGCGAGTTACTATCGTTATCTCTCACTTGAATCCACAATTCCCATTGACCACGTCGAAGTTCCTTCAATGGTAACTTTTTAAATGGTGTGGGATCGCGTGCGAGGTATTCTGCACAAATCACATGGTCATTTATTCGCCAAAACTCCCAACGCTCAGCTCGATATTGAAGATATTCAAGTATATCACCTTCTACGAATTTTAAGGTACTGATTTTCATTCTATCGCCCCAATAATCATCTAACGACAGATAATATATGTTGCCATACACAGCACCATAAGCCACACCAGAGACTCGTGCAAGATATAATCCTGAGAAAACAGTTCTGTATCGAACCTTGCCAAATTTTATCGTATCCCCCTGGGCCGGTTTAATAATACGTGAAATCTTAGCATACGTCATAGGTGCGCCTCGCAAGATCATCGAATCGCCTGAAGCCGTGATTATTGGAAGATACTCACTTGGAAACATTTCAGATTCAAAGGCGAAACCAAGTCGTGACACAAGAATAATAATCAATACATGCCACATATAATCTCCTTCCCAAACCCCTGGGCTAATCGCAACAGCCCAGAGACTTGTGTTTAAATGGGGAGAGGTACCACCAGGAGGACAATTTCGGCCATCCCTGCCTCTCCTACGACCCATTGTTGCCATACCCATTTTCTATATATAGTCTCAGCAGAGCCAACAGATACGACCCATTTACTCCCTTATGATAGTTCTTGAGTTTAAACCCCCTACGTGCCAATATAGAGTAAGACAACTCCCCCTCCGAGATTAATGTCGTATATTGGGCGGAGAGGAGGGCACGAGATGAGGTCAAGAATCGACGTTGGAGACAACGGCACCAAGAGGTCGGATCCAGAGGTGCCGGCGCGTGCGAAGCGTCGCCGGTTCACCGCTGGGTACAAGCTTCGCATCCTGGAAGAGGCGGACGCTTGCCGGGCCCCTGGTGAAGTTGGCGCGCTGCTGCGTCGCGAAGGGTTGTATTCCTCGCAGTTGACCCAGTGGCGTCGTGCGCGTCGGGAGGGGTCGCTCAAGGCGCTGTCCAAGCCGCGGGGACCGAAGGGGCGTCGTCGTGACAAGGTCGCCGTCGAGAACGAGCAACTGCGCAAGGAAAACGCCCGTTTGCGTCGACGACTGGAACAGGCGAACACCATCCTCGAGATCCAAAAAAAAGCCTCCGAGATCCTGGGCATCCCCCTGAACCGTCCGCCGGACGACGACGACGTATGATACGTCGTTAATGATCGCCCATATGCGGCCACTGCAGGATCGGCATAATGAGGCCACCTGGTATGAGATTAGGGTTTAGGACTTTCCGGCAACGGTTCTACCTTCTGAGTGTCTCCCCGGCATTCAAGAGGGAAGAACATGGCAAACCGGAGGTTCGAGACGTATCAGTATCGCCAGGTATTGACGCGTATCTCTTCCGCTGGCCGAAAAATTAGAAAATTAGCTAAGAGTCATGCAAAATAACATCCGACTACAACACCTACCAAGCGTACCCCATAGATCCTCCCTCGATGTTTAGTTTCGCCCTGGTACTTTTTCCTATTGACACCCACGGATACTATGTTACTTTTAACGGTACTTCCCCATGCGACTACTATTTGAACATGCTGGACGCTGTATAGGCCGCTGCATAGATACCGCGGGTAGGCCTTCCCCTGTTCAAACATTCACTTTTACCAGAGGATAGGGGACGGCCATGAGACCATTTTCCTTTTTGCGTAGTACGAAACCGAAGATACCTGTCCTCACAATTGCCGTCAGGAGAGAGATAAAGCACGATCCAAAAACCGGAGAATACTGGGCTACATGTCCTGCGCTCCCCGGTCTCCTTGAGGTCGGAAATTCAGAAGAGCAGCTCGAATCTCGTCTGACGGAAGGTATTTTCTTTTACTTTGAGTCCCTCTGTAGGGACGGTTTGCCTATTCCGGCGGGACCTGACTGTATTGTAAAAGTCGACGGAGCACCAGTGGCATTTGGCGGAGGACAGGTCGTCGAGATGCCCAAGAATAAACACTCCTCGCAAGACTGGGCGACCGCCAAATGGCCTATTCCAAAGATGCCAGACAACAGCTTGGAAGCATTACTCCAAACCGTATAGTCAAGGGTCTTAAAAGTGACAATTGGGATCGTCAATTTACAAGAAGCGCACGACAAGCTTTCGTTAAGGACGGAAGACGAGTCACAGTTCACGTTCATCCAAAACCGTACGTCAGTATAGGGCTAATAGAAGATATACTGTGTCGCCAAATTGGATGGACAGAGGAAGACCTCATACGTCTCGGCTTCCTTAAAGGGAAACATTTCAAGAGGAAGAAGAAAGACAAAGCGAAAAAACCTCCTCTCGAATCTCCAACCCACACTGAATAGAAAGATAAATGCCAAAAAGACCGACCTCTCGGGCGGTCCTTTTTTTATTTTCAGGTGTACTCGTGCAAGCCCTCGATTGTTAATGATCGCCCATATGCGGTCACTGCAGGATCGGCATAATCAGGCCACCTGGTTACAATTGAATCCCCCCACCGCATCAGCCTTCGCCGGTCCTTCGACCCTTCGACAGGCTCAGGGCAGCGGCTCAAGGACCGGCTCGGGCAAGGGCGGTTCTCGAACCGCCCCTACAACAAGAATCGCGCGTCGGTCCTGGCGATGACGGTGTTCGACGGATCAGCTTTACCCGATACCGTGCAAGCCCATTCGCAATGACGCGCCGTCGATAACCGGTCACTCCGAAAAATCGTCGAGTGACGCAATGCCCGTCAGCGCCACCGGCGGTCGGTCCGGAAACTCCGCCACCAGACTCAATTTCCCGCCCATAGCCTCGACATAGCCACTGAGGGTGGAAATCAACAGATCACTGCGCTGTTCAAGGCGGGACACGTTCTCCTGATTGATCCCAAGCTTCTCGGCGACCCGCACCTGCGTATGTTTTCGAGCCTTACGCAAATCTCGTAACGACATCTCGTCGGCGATCAGAGCCCGGGCCCGTTCTTCGATTTTCTTCCGTCGGGACGGGGGCAGCTTGTCCATTCTGTCTGTCAGAGCACTCATTTTGTCCTCCTCTCTGCCTTCAATCGATCAAGATGCAGATCGAAACGGTGATCTGCCTTCCTGATCAGTTTCTGGTAGAACCGCTGTTCACCGGCTCCCGATTTATCGCCGGCAACCAGTAGTATGGCCTTACGTTCAGGATCAAAAGCAAATGCTACCCGCCAGACTCGTCCCTGCATAGTAAAACGAAGTTCCTTCATATTGGCATGTCGTGACCCCTTCAACGTGTCCACCTGTGGACGACCTAACGTTGGCCCGAACGCCTCCAAGAGCTTCGCTCGTGCAAGCAGTTCGTCCTGCACCTTCGGTACCAAGGCGTCAAACTCGGGATCAAACGCCGGATGGAAATCGACTTCCCAGTTCATTCATTATAATATGACTCATAAATCATATGATGTCAAGTGCATCCAAAAGGGCCAGTGTCACATCGACTCGTCAATACCCGAGATGGACCTGTAGCGGATCTGCAGGGTACTCGGGGCATACTCATTGACGACCTTGACGGGACCCTGATGTAACCCGGCCGACTTCCGCGCATACAGTAGCGCTGCTGCTCATTTCGAGACTCCGATACGAGATCCCGTCGGGGTCACTTGCAATTCCAGTGGCCAACTCACAAGCATCTTCGACCTGGATTGCATACGGTGGGGTTTGAAATCCCCCCACCGCATCAGCCGTCGCCGGCTCCTTAGTAAACTTTTCGGCCCTTCGACATTTCGACACCCTTCGACAAGCTCAGGGACCGAGCTCAATGCAGGCAAGCTCAATGACCACGCGTTGTCAGGCAATCTCCGATTTCGCTCAGAATAACAGGCCGACCGACCGCCAAACCTGTCATCCTGAGGAAGCCGTCCAGCCTGCCGGCGGTTCATCGGCAGGCTGGCTGACGAAGGATCTACTGCAGCATCGCTTAAACCCGAGCGTGTTCTGTCATTCGCGGAGAGTTGGTAGGCGGCACGTTTGCGCCTACACGGTCAGGCTGAGCCGGCGCCACGGAAACCATGCCTCCGCGCAAAGGTTTGTATTCAAAAGGCTTCCGCTACACGTCCCGTCGAGAAGACGGGAGATTCTTCGACTCCGCTCAGAATGACATGCGTCGTAATAACCAAAAGCGAGATGTTTCGGTCATGCCCTGGCCAAACTGTGACGAAGACGTTTCGAAGGTGGGGCCTGCCTGCCTGCCAAAGCGTGGCTGGCAGGCGCAGGCAGGCGCTCCGCTGCGCAGGCAGGCGACTCCCCCTCAAGGGGGAGTGATCGACCGTTGAAAAGGCGCGTGCACTCACTTGCACCTATTTGGTTGCGGCTGAGCAAAGCAAAGCCGCGCTAGTGGAGTAGGTGATGTTCCGGGCGTGTAGCGTCACGCACGCCTAGTGGAGCCCCAGGGTAGGGTTCGCTGTTGCAACATCTACTTTCACCACCAAACCGGGTATCCAATTCCGTCTCGATTTCACTGGGCAGATCAGGACCCATTGCGATGACGCGTGTGCCAGGTCAACAGTTGAAAGAAGGAACGATGCCGCGTCTGTACAGCCGCCAGCGCCTGCTGCTCGGGTTGCTTGGCGCGATTGGTGGGGGCGCGAGCAATACGGACTTTCAGAAGCTTCTATTTCTCTACTGTAAAGGGCTTTCGTCACACCGGGCAACTGAGACACTTCAAGGACTCTACGACTTTGTCCCCTACCGATATGGCGCATTCTCGTTCACCAGCTATGCGGACCGCCGCCGCCTGGTGGATTGGGAGCTGCTCGCGGATGACGACCAGAAATGGGACCTGACAGAAGACGGACGCAAAATCGCGCGAAATTCAGAAAACAGTTCGATGCGTTCGTTCGCTTCTCGGTATCGAAACCTGAGAGGGGATGCGCTCGTTGCGGATACCTACCGGCGGTACCCGTATTATGCGATACGCAGTGAAATCGCAGCGGAAGTATTGGAGGACGATCGGCCGACGCTTGATCGGATTGAATCGACACGTCCCAAAACAACACCATCGCAGCTATTCACGATCGGCTACGAAGGGCGGTCCATTGAAGAATACCTGAATCTGCTCATCCGTGGAGGCGTGACCCTGCTGTGTGACGTGAGGCGGAATGCAATCAGCCGAAAATATGGGCTTTCCAAAACCACACTTGAGCGCGCTTGCACAGGAATAGGTCTCCGTTATGAACATTTTCCGGAGCTTGGAATTGAGTCCAGCCGACGCCGAGGTCTGACGACGGAAGCGGATTTCACGGACCTTTTCGAGGCCTATAAGCAGACCATCCTGCCAGATCAGGGCGATGCCCTGGGAAGAATTCGCGACTGGTTGCAGTCCGGCGAATCGGTAGCACTCACCTGTTTCGAACTCGAAGCCGGTCAGTGCCATCGTCATTGCGTCGCTAATGCGCTCAAAGCGGTCACCGTTGAGTACCACCCTGAAGATCGAGAATTTCGATCCTTCCTCCCCAACGGCGTAAAACACCTTTGACCGGAACGATCAATCAACGCATCCTGGTTACCGTAAAAGCCTACCCGACGCTTTCGTTGTTGCAAAACGCGACGGTTTACGATAGACTCGACGAGCTCATCGCTGGCGCCAAAAGCAACACAGTCTCGCTTGCTGTATTCAAGCCGGCAATAGTCATTGATTTCATTTGGGAGGACGATGATCGCGAATGGAGTCAGCAAAGGCTCGAGCAGATGCGTGCGCTCCACAGCCAGCTTGCTCTATTTGAAGACAATAGCTGACGCGAGACGTTTCAAGGACCCCCGTCTATCTTCATCCCAATTTTAACATTTCCACTTGACAAGATAAATTCTGTTGCGTAGTCTTTACGGAAAAGATATGCAAAAGACATCTACGGGATTTAATGGACCTCATACCTTCGGCACGCGATAGAGAGTTGTTTGTTGCTGTCGCCATTCCGATCTTTTACCTCAGCACAGTCTGCTATATCGCCACCCGAGAAACATCGATTCTATCCGTTAAGACCGCTCAAGACATTACTGCCATCGGCGTCTTCTCAATCACCATTACCTTTTTCCTTTTGGAGATCAAGGACATGTTCTATGGACGAGCGATGAAACAAATAGGACGGGAAGAAAGGGACCGTGAGATTAGTGAGATACTCGATGCTGCACTTAAAGAACAGCCACCCCCCAGCGCAAGGGAGCTTGTTCAAAGAGTGTATGAAAGCAAGAAAAAAAACTCACAAAACTCCGGAAAACTCAAATAGCAACGGTCCGCAGCGTTCATAACGTTATCAACAGCCTGCCGGAACAACTGTTCGGCAGGCTTTGTTATGCCTTCCCCCCTCGCTCCCTATTTCCCCACTTCAGAGGCTTCTCCATGCGCTCATCTGTAATCCTGGAGTTAACCCGGTTCAGTGGAGGTTTAGGGCTTGTGTTTCGAGCCCATGATTGACGGTTGTTCTCGTAGCTTACGGGCGAGTGGTATCCCAGCGCAGAATGCCTGTGGTGTGGATGGTACCAGCCGTTGATGTATCTGACAATGAATGCCGTGTCGTCACTGCAGCACAGGTCTAATCACGCCAGTCGAAGATCGTCCTGAACCGGCCACCTGATTACAATTGAATCCCCCCACCACCGTCGCCGGCCGTTCCACATTTCGACCCTTCGGCGGGCTTGCTTCGACAAGCTCAGCACAAGCAGGGGCCGGCTCGGCTTCTGCCTGCCTGCCGCCTGCCTGCGCCGCTGCGCTTCCCGCGGCAGGCAGGCGCTCCGCTTGGCGCAGGCAGGCGACTCCCCTCAAGGGGGGAGTGATTGCGACGTGAATGCGCGACAGCCGGTGTCGAATGCGTCCACAGGGTGACGTGATTGCGAGAGGTCGCTAACGGGCTGAACATCGATCTCTACGCCAACGGAGACATCGCAGGCCTCGACGTCGACGCTTCCCGGCGTCTTGACCATTCGACACTTGAGTCCACTCCGAAAAGCCGCGTTTACATGGCCGGGAAAAAGCGCTAAATTCGAAGTGTGACGAGGTTGCAAAGCCGGATTGATGATTGATCGCAAAAAAGCGAGGGAGCTATGTTCGGAAGGAGTGCCCCTTCAAGTCAGCCGGATCTGTTTTCCAGCTTCGAGTTGCATTTCAGCAGACGGAAGCAGGATCAGTTGAATGATCCGAAGTCGTGGCACAATCTGTTTTACGAACACGTCACGTCAAAGGTCGATGAGGATCTGTACTCGGTGCTGCGCGATGCCAACGAGGACCGACCCGGTGCGCCGATTCGACAACTGGTGTCGATGTTGATCCTGAAGGAGGGATTTGGATGGAACGATGCGCAACTGTTCGAGCATTGTCGATTCAACATCCTGGTGATGCGCGCATTGGGGATGATGAATCTATGCGATGAGGCGCCTGCTGAGTCCAGGTATTATCGTTTCAAGCATGCTTTGTATGAGGTTCAACTGAAGACCGGCCGCGAACTGATTGGCGAGACGCTCTCGAGCTTAACCAGGACGCAGGCCAGCGCCTTTGGTGTGTTGGATCGGCACGTCCGCATGGACAGTAAGTTGATCGGCTCGAACATTGTGCTTTGCTGCCGGCTGCACCTGGTGGCGCGATGCATGCGAGCGTTCTGGGAGTCGCTGGACAAGGACCAAAAGGGACGTTTGTCTTCGAAAAGACAGGTTTTGGACGGATTGCTCAAGGGGAAGCCCTATCAGGTTGTCTATGGTCTCAACCGCGTTGAAATGGGTGAGAAGCTGCAGGAATTCGGGCAGTTATTGCGCAGGCTTCAAGCGACCTATACCGAGAGCCACAGCGATCTATACGGCCTGATCGTGCGGGCTATGGCGGATCAGTATAACGTCCTATCGTCCTCCAAACAGGTGTTTCCGAAGCCCCCTCAAGAGATCTCCCCTTTCTCCCTGCAGGTTGCCGATGTTGACGCGGAGGCCGCTGTTCGATCCCGTGTGGCAAAATTAGAAGGTCTTTGGAGCCCGGATGGGTAGCGTGATTGATGACACAGGAGACGTTGATGAACGAAAAGAAGCTCTCTAACCTGGCCGCCATCCGATAAGGCTTGAGCCCCCCACCGCATCAGCCGTCGCCGGCCCTTCGACAAGCTCAGGGGGCCGGCTCGGCTTCTGCCTGCCTGCCGCCTGCCTGCGCCGCTGCGCTTCCCGCGGCAGGCAGGCGCTCCGCTTGGCGCAGGCAGGCGACTCCCCCTCAAGGGGGGAGTGATTGCGATGTGAATGCGCGACAGCCGGTGTCGAATGCCTCCAAAGGGTGGCGTGATCGCGAGGTTTCGTTGATGCGGTAGTCAGAAAGAGAGGGAAGCCCATGGATATCGAGGGGATTCGCGGCCAGATGCCGGGCCTGAAACACGGCGTTTACCTGAACACCGCCGGAATCGGTCAGTCGCCGGTCTGCGTGAACGAAGCGGTCGCCGAGGGCTATCAGCAGTTGCGCAGCGGCAGCGTCAGTACGAGCGACTGGTACGACGCAATGTCCGAGGCCCAGGACGAATTGCCGGCCAAAATTGCCGGCTTCTTCGGCGCCGATGCAGGGGAAATCGCGCTGACGATGAGCACCGGAGAAGGTTACGGTATGGTGCTCGGCGGGCTGCGGTGGCAACCGGGAGACGAGGTCCTCATTACCAATGAGGAACACCCGGTACCCCTTGAAGCCGCCCAGGGTGTGGCGGACCGGGAAGGAGCGATCGTCAAGGTGGTCGAAATCGACCAGGATAAAGACCTTTTCCTGGACCGGCTGGCGAATTCGATCACCCCGCGTACCCGGCTGATCTGTTTCAGCCATGTCACGACGGATTGGGGGACCCGGCTGCCCGCCCGCGAGGTCTGCGAGCTGGCGCGGGCCCGCGGCATTCTCACGCTCTGGGATGGCTGCCAGGCCATCGGGCAGTTTCCGGTGGACCTGCATGAAATCGGCTGCGACTTCTACGCCACCAATTGCTACAAGTGGATGCTTTCGCCGATGGGTACCGGATTCCTCTATGTCAGGAAAGGCGCGCAGCAAGTTTTGAAGCCGCTGCGGCGACCGCACGCCCCCGACGGTACGGCCCGGCAGTACGAGACCGGATCGCCGGCGCGCGCGCTCTACCTGGGTCTCGGCGCGGGTCTCGATTTTTTGGCCGGCATCGGCGGGCCGCGGGCCATCGCCGCGGAGGCGGGACCAAAGGCGGAATCGCTGCGCGATCGCTTCGACGCCATTCCCGGCGTGCGGGTCATCGGCTCACGCCGCGCCGAAACCCAAACCGGCACTGTCGCGTTCGCTGTCGAGGGCATGGAAGGGAACGAAGTCTCCGACGCACTCCGGAACCGCTGGCAAATCGCCCAACGGGCGACCAACATCAACAAACCCTCCGGTGTGCGGATTTCGGTGGCGTTCTACACCACCGATTCGGAGCTGGATACCCTGGTCGAAGCGGTCACCACCCTGGCGGGCGAGACCGGGAATCGGTAACGGGCAAGAGGCTGAATCCTTTCTCCTTTGTAGCTGGCGCAGCCCGCCTGCACCCGTGTTCGATCCGGCTGACAGAATCTTCACTTGATTCCAGGGTCCCTTTCCTGTAGATTGTCACGTCGCGGTCATTCGACAAACGGACGCTCTCATAACCGGCAATTGGACGCCATTGAAACCGACAAATGGACGCTAACCGTTCCCTCTTTCCCCGCTCGCTGGCGCCCGTTCTTGGGGAGGCCCTGGCCGACACGCCGGTGGTCTGTCTGCTCGGACCGAGGCAAAGCGGGAAAACGACGCTCGTCCAGCAACTCGCGCCCGACCGCGCGTACGTCAGCCTGGACGATCACAACTATTATCAGACCGCCCGGACCGATCCCTCCGGCTTCGTCGCCAGCCTGCCGGACGCGGTGACCCTGGACGAGGTGCAAAGGGCGCCGCAACTGCTCCCCGCCATCAAGCGCGCCGTGGATCAGGACCGTCGTCCCGGTCGTTTCGTGCTGACCGGCTCGGCCAATCTGCTGCTGGCGCCAACGGTAACCGAATCCCTGGCCGGGCGGATGGAAACCGCGCAATTGCACCCGCTGACGGAATCCGAAAAAGAGCGCGCGCCGGGGCGCTTCCTCAGCGACCTGCTGAACGGCGCGATCAAGCCGGGCATCCGGCCCGAGGCGGCGGCTGAAGCGCCGTCGCTGCAGGACCGACTGGTCGCCGGCGGCTATCCCGAACCGCTGACCCGCGCGCCCGTCCGCTCCCGGCAATGGCACCGGCAGTACCTGCGCAGCATTATCGATCGGGACGTGCGGGACGTGGCGCGGGTGAGAGATTCACACGAACTGGGTCGCCTGTTGGAGCTGTTGGCCCTTCGCAGCGCCGGATTGTTGAACACCTGTAATCTGGCCAATGCCCTGGGCCTGCACCGGTCGACGGTAGATCACTACATCGCCGTCCTCGAACGCCTCTTTCTTGTGCGACGCCTTCCGGCGTGGCGCCGCAACCCGGCCAAACGGCTCATCAGAGCACCCAAGGTCCATCTCCTCGATAGCGGGCTGACTGCAACCCTCGCCAACCTGACCGCGTACGACTGGCTGGGCAGGCGGGACCAGATGGGGCATCTGCTGGAGTCCTTTGTCGTACAGCAACTCATTGCCCAGGCCGCCTGGACGGAACCGGATCTGCGTTTCTGGCACTATCGAGACAAGGACCGGGTGGAGGTCGACGTGGTCATTACCCGGGGTCAAAAGACATGGGGCGTTGAAGTCAAGGCCGCCCGTGGGATCAGCTCCGGAGACGGGAAAGGGCTGATTCGGCTCGCTGATCGTTGCGGCAAGGATTTCGAGTGCGGCGTGCTGCTCTACGCCGGCCGCGATCGACTCCCGTTGGCCGACGAGCGCATACTCGCCGTGCCGCTGAGCGAATTGTGGGAGCGGTAGGGCGCCTGCCCTTCGGCGGTGTTGATCGACCTGGCAAACGGACTCGCCTCTTGATTGCGGCAACCAAATCTTGTAGATTAATGTCGCACACATTCGACACGTGAGGACGATTAAAACCTACAATCAGACGCTCCATTGACCGACAATTAGACGCACATATAACCGACGAATGGACGCTCACCGATTCGGTTCCCCCGGCAGTGCGGGGAGAAGACCTCCAGCCGCGAATG
The DNA here is from genome assembly GCA_965203805.1 of Candidatus Latescibacterota bacterium. Classification (GTDB taxonomy): domain Bacteria; phylum Latescibacterota; class UBA2968; order UBA2968; genus JAAXHE01. Next base: position 2,596,635 of record OZ241917.1, read on the forward strand.
GAGGCCGCATTGGATTGTTACGGAAAGCCACTGCTGTCCAGGAACGAAGCCGATTTCAGGCAGGTGGGACCCTTTGTGTTTTTGTGCCTTTTGTGGCAGATGTTTTTTCGCGGCAAACCGGAAGAGCAGAACAATAGCCACAAAAAGCACAGAAGGCACACAAGGACTGGACGACAACAGGAAGGGCCATGAAACTTCATTACTATCCCGAAACCGATAGCCTGTACGTCGAGTTCAAATCCGGTCCGGGCACTGAAACGCGAGAGGTCACTACCGGGCTAAACGTCGATCTCGACGCCAACGGAGACATCGTAGGCTTCGACATCGCAAAAACGCAGGACTGGCAACACACACCCATCACGATACTTGAAGAGGAGCAACAAATGTCACCTTGATCATACCTCATCCACTATCAATAGTGTCCAATTTTAAACCGGTGTTGACAAGAGACAGCGATCTATATGGTCTGATCGTGCGTGTTTTGGGGGATCAGTATACCGTTTTATCGTCACCCAAACAGGTGCCCCGTCACGAGATCTCCCCTTTCTCCTTGCAGTATGCCGATGTTGACGCAGCGGCCTCAGTTCGATCACGTGCGGCATATGTACAAGATCTTTGGAGCCCGGATGGGTAGCGTGATTGATGAGCTCAGGAAACGTCGATGAACGAAAAGAACCTCTCAAACCTGGCCGCCCTTGGCGAAGGCTATACCATCGAGTTCAAGCGCTCGGGCACTTCCGGGCTTGGACGTGAGATATGCGCCTTTGCCAATGCCACCGGCGGCGTGATCTTGATTGGCGTGACCGACGATGGGGTGGGCTGCGGCGTTGCTGACCACAACCGCTTGAAGTCCAGGGTCCAGTCGATCGCCCGCAGCGCGGAGCCGCCCATCGCGGTCGAGATCGAAAGCGTAGAAGGCGTGCTCTGTGTGACCGTGCCCGCGCAGCACAGCAAGCCCTACTCTTTCGGTGGAAAGTTCTACATCCGCGAAGGGGCGAGCAGTCAGCAAATGTCGCGCGAGGAGATTCGGGAATTCTTTTACAAGGAAGGGCTGATCCATTTCGACGAAACCGCGTGCGACAGGTTTTCATTGGAGAAAGACCTTGATGAAGAGAAATGGTCCGTGTTTCAGCGCCGCGCGAAAATTCCCGAGGATATGGATCCGGAGATCGCGCTTCGCAACCTGCACCTGATGGATGAAGATGGCCGGATGACACACGCCGGGGCTTGGTTGCTGGCCAGAGACATCCGGAAGTTCAATATCAGCGCGGACGTCGCATGTGCGCTCTTCATGGGAACTGACAAGGTGCGCATTCTCGACAGGCGCGACTTCCACGGCGACGTCTATACGATGATTGAAGAGGTGATGGCCTGGATTCTCTCCAAAATCAACATCGAGTACATCATTAAGCACGTAAAGCGGGAAGAACGGCCGGAACTGCCCGAAGAGGCCATTCGCGAGGCGGTCGTCAACGCATTGGCCCACCGAGACTACCGTTCGACGGCCAATGTACAGATTTACCTGTTCAATGACCGGCTCGAAATCGTCAGCCCTGGCGGGTTGCCCGCCGGCATGACGGAAGCGGATCTCGGTATCAAGAGCATACCGCGCAATCCGCTGTTGTTCGGCATCCTGCACCGCATGGAGGCGGTCGAGAGGATCGGTTCAGGCATTCGGAGAATCCGCGACCTGTGCCGTGAACACGGAGTGGCTGAACCGTTGATCGAAGTGGCCGATTCGTGGGTAACGACAATGTTCCAAAGGCCAACCTCAGAGGTGGAAACCCGCACCGGGCGAAAGCAAGAGTCAGGCAAGAGCCAGGCAAGAGTCGGGCAAGAGCCGGCACCAGGTCGGCACCAGGTCGGCACTAAGTCGGCACCAAGTCGGCACCAAGTCCAAATCCTGCGTAACTGCCTGTCAGAAAAGGCGATAGGGACGTTAATGGCGTCAGTCAGTAGAAAGGACCGAACCAAGTTCAGGAACCAGGTCCTGAAACCCCTGTTGGAAGCCGGATGGCTGGAGATGACCATACCGGACAAGCCGACAAGCAGCAAGCAGAAATACCGGGTGACAAGCAAGGGGCGACAGCTTTTGGCGGAGTTGGGGGAGAACAATGTCTGAAGACAGCGCATGGAATGAAACGCTGGTAGAAAAAACGGTGACCCACCACATTGAATTAGACGGGCGGCTTTTTCTGATCGAAAACGTCCCGGCGCGAGTCAACGTCGAGACGGACGAGAAGCACTTCTCACCGGAGACCGTCGAACGGTTACAGCAAGTGGTGTGGGAACAATGCCGACCCGTTCGCACTATCGAGACTCAGGTCTATGAATACGCTGCTCTCTCTTGAAGGAACCGCCCGGTTGTCGGCAACGCATTCTTTGATCGCGGCTTTCGAAAGGAAGGGCCATGAAACTCCATTACTATCCCGAAACCGATAGCCTGTACGTCGAGTTCAAATCCGGTCCGGGCACTGAAACGCGAGAGGTCGCCAACGGGCTGAACGTCGATCTCGACGCCAACGGAGACGTCGTAGGCTTCGATATCGACGCGGCTTCCAGGCGTCTTGACCTTTCCACGCTTGAAACGGAGGCGTTGCCGGTACGCGCGTACAAGATGGGCTGACGGTTGTACGACCACCGCTGATTGCTTACCCATGGAGTCCTCTATGAAATCTGTTATTGACCTCCGTCCGTACGTCCTCATCTTGACGGGCGTTTTCCTGTGTCTGTCCGCCCTGCCCTGTGATGCGAACCCTGCAGGCCTGCCTGCGCCGAGTTCTCTGCCTCGCCTGCTTCAGCAGGCAGGTGCTCGGCAGGCAGGCGGACCCCGGTTGACCCTCGAGGCGTGTCTGAGGCAGGCGCTGGCCAACAACCGGCAACTGGCGGCGGCCGGATTCGCCGCCGAAAAGGCAAACTGGGACCGCCGGAACGCGTGGTCGCAGTTCGCGCCGAGGGTGAGCTTCAATACGGAGGTGACGCGGATTGACGAACAGACGCTGGCCGAGCGGGACTTTTCCAGGTACTTTCCACCCGAGATCCCCGTACCGCAAGTGGCGTTCCGGACCTCGTACTATTCGTCGTTCCAGGCGCACGTCCCCATCTTCGACGCGGAACTGATCAACGGCGTTGCCGTGGCGACCACCGGACAGTCCGCGGCCGAACGGACTCGAGAGGCCATCCGCGATCAAATCCTCTATCAGGTCACCTTCGGGTACCTGGAAGTGCTGAAACGCCGCGCGACGCTCGAACTTCAGCGGGAATTCCTCGTCCTGACCGGCCTGAACGTCAAAAAAGCCGAGAGGATGCACCTTGCGGGGAGATATTCGAAGCTGGACCTGCTGCGGTGGCAGGTGGAACACCAGCAGCAGAAGAGCAGCGTGGCCGCGGGAGAGTCCGCCTTGCGCGATGCAACGGTTCGCTTGCGCCGGCTGCTCAACCTTCGCGCGCTGGAGACGGACGCGCTGGCGGACGCCGTCCCGGACGTTCTCAACGCGGAGGCCACGCGGCTGGCGAATTTGTCTGAAGGTGACATCCGGCGGCTGGCGGGCGTGGAGAACCGGACGCTGGTTGAAGGGAACGCAGTACTCGCAGCGGCGGAACGGGACCGGGAACGCAGCCGCCTGGTCTACCGGGGGCAGGTTTCGAGTTACCTGCCCGACGTCTCTCTCAGCTATTCGACGGCCTGGCGCAGAAACGATACGCCGGCGCTGGACGACTACAGACCCTCTACGGTCATGGTCAATCTGTCGGTTCCCCTGTTTACGGGATTCCGAAACCTCTCGCGTCTGAAGTCGGCGCAATTCAGCTATCTGGCGCAGGATTCGCACTTCTCCGATCTGGTGGACGAGACCCGGCAGTCGCTTGGCGAGACGGTCAACCGGATCGTCAATCTGAAGAACCAGCGCGAACTGATCTCGACCAGCCTTGCGTTCAATGAAAACAACTATCGGATCGTCTCCCGGGAAAAGACGCTGGGGCGGGCATCGAATCTGGACGTCATCGATGCGAAGCTGAACCTGCAGAACGCCCGGCTGCTGGAGATCACAACGCGATTCGACCTCGCCTCAACGGCGGTCGAATTTCACTACCTGATGGGCAGCCTCGACGGTCTGGTCGAGGAAATGGCGGAGTCGGAATGAAACACAGGAACGCAGCAGCGATTGCCGTGCTCGCGCTGGGCGCCTGCGTGCTGTCGTGCGGGCCGCGGGAGGACACCGAAACGGGCGGGTCGGCCGACCAGGGCGTGGATACGCTCCGGGCGGTCCCTGTCGAAGCCAGGGTCGTGCGCCGGGAAATCGTGGAGGAGGCGGTCGAAGTCGCGGGCGTCATTCTGCCGCACGGCGCGGTGGACGTGGTCGCCGAGACCGGCGGGAGGCTGACGGACGTCAGGGCCGAGGTCGGCGCGCGCGTCACGGCCGGGGACACCCTGGCCGTGATCGACGACCGCGTGGCCCGGAGCCGCCTGGAACATGCCATCGCGCAGGTCCTTTCCTCGGAAAACAACCTGAATATCGCGCGACTGAATTTCGAGAGCGACCGGCAGCTTCTGGATTCCGGAGACATTTCCAGGCTGGCGTTCGAGACGTCCCGGTTTGCCGTCAAGTCCGCGGAAGCCAGGTTGAAATCGAACCAGGCCGAACTGAGTCGCGCGCGCAAAGGGTTCGAAGACACCCGGCTGACGAGCCCGATCGACGGATGGGTATCCAGAAAGCGCGTGGAGCCCGGAGCGATGATATCCGCCGGCGCGCCGGCCTATCGGGTCGTCGATCTGACAACCATGAAGATCACGCTCGGAATCCCCCAGACGGCCATCGGCCGCATCCGGACAGGCGGCCCGGTACGCATTACCGTCGCGGCGCTGGGTCGCCGGGGGTTCGATGGTACCGTCCGCTATATCTCCCCGCAAGCCGAAGAGGAAACCGGAGCGTTTCCCGTCGAAGTCCACGTGGCCAACACGTCCGATACGTCGATCCGCGGGGGGATGTCGGCCCGCTGCCGTGTGATGCTGGGCGGATCGAGTCCTCAGTTCGTCGTTCCCGGCAACACGGTCCTCGCGCGAAACGGCAGGGAGCATGTCTATCGGATCCGGAAAGGCATTGCGCGCCTCACCGAGGTAACGACCCGCGAAACGTTCGGTTCGCGGGTTTCCGTGGAAACCGGGCTCGCGGAGGGAGACACGATCGTCGTCGGGGGCATGCTGCGTCTGGGCGTGGAAACCCCCGTGACGATTCGCGCCTTTCGATGAGTCGAACGGACGTCGTAAGGACCCGGTTCATGAGGCATTCCTGATATGTCGATCGTGAAATTCTCGGTTCGAAACCCGGTATTGGTGAACCTGGTCATGGTGGGCCTGCTCTGCTTCGGCGGCATCAGTCTCTTCAGCATGCCGCAGGAGATGAACCCGCAGATCGACTTCAACTGGGTGACTGTCTCGATCCCGTACCCGGGCGCGAGCCCTGAAGAGGTGGAGAGCCTGATCGTCGTCCCCATCGAAGCGGAAATCCACGACCTGAACAAAATCGACGAGTTGCAGTCCACGGCAGACGCTGGCCTGGCCCTGTTCCTCGTCAAGTTCGAAGACATGTCGGAGTCCGAATTCAGGGAGGTCTACACGGACCTCAAGGGGCGCATCGACCGGGTAGAGCTCCCGGATGCGGCAGAGGACCCTGAGGTGGACGACTTCGACAGCGGCGATTTCCTGCCCGTACTCACGGTCAACATGGCATTCACGATCCCGGAGGAAAATGCCCAGATCGTCGCCGACGATCTCGAGGATGACCTGAAAGACATATCCGGCGTGGCCAGGGTGCAGGTTGCGGGCCTCCCCGAACGGGAAATCTGGGTCGAAGTCGATCCCTCCCGGCTGGCTGCACGCGGCCTGACGGTCCTGGACGTCGTCCGGGCGATGCAGGCGAGAAACCTGAACGTATCCGGAGGCACCCTCACCTACCGCGCGAAGGAGTACGCCATCCGGTCCCTGGCGGAATTCCGGAGCGTGGAGGAGATTCGCGAGACAATCGTCCGGACGGCTCCCCGCGGGGAGACCGTCAGAGTCAGGGACGTCGCCAGGGTCCGGGACCGACGTGAAGAACCCCAGGTCCTCTCCAGGCTGAACGGCAAGCCGTCCATCACGTTCTCTCTATCGAAGAAAACCGACGCGAATACGAACGACATGATCCTGGCCGTCAAGGAGACGATCCGCAGGTACGAGGAACGCGTACCGGACGGTATCGGCTTTACCTTTACGGACGACAATTCCGTCTACATCAACCGGGTGATCGCGGCGCTACGGAACAACGCGGTCACGGGCATGGTGCTCATTTCACTCGTGCTCTGGCTTTTCCTGGGCTCCTGGAACGCCTTTCTCGCGACGATCGGGATACCCATTTCATTCTTCATCACCTTCATTCTGCTGGGCATTTTCGGATATACCATAAACGGGAGCACGCTGTTCGCGATGGTGATGGTACTGGGCATCATTGTGGATGACGCCATCATCGTGATCGAGAACTGCCACCGCTACCGGCTGCAGGGCCACGGCGCCGGCGAGGCCGCCGTCCTGGGCGCGGGCGAAGTGACAACGCCGATTATCAGTTCCGTAGGCACCAACATTGCCGCCTTCCTTCCCTTGATCCTTCTTCCGGGCGTGATGGGGAAGTTCATGCGGATCATCCCGTTGACCTTCGCGCTGGCGCTGGCCGCCTCCGTGTTCGAGGCCTTCGTCCTCCTGCCTTCGCACTACGCCGAATGGACCCGGCGGTCCAACGCCCACAAAAGAGGCGAACAGCCGTTTTTCAGGAGACTCCGCAGAATCTACGGTCGAATGCTGGTCCGCACGCTGCGGCGGCGCTACTGGGTGATCGGCGCCCTGGTCGGCGTCCTCATCGGCGCCTTGATGATCCTCGGCCGGCTCCCCATCGACATCTATGCCGACGATGAACTGGACGCGTTCAAGGTGCTCATCAAATTCCCCGAAGGAACCAGCCTGCACGAGTCGGATCGCGTCACCCGCGCCTACGAGGCCGAGGCCCTCCGGCTTTCCGAAGCGGACGTCGAAGGCGTCGTCGTGAACGTCGGTCTCCTGCAGAGCAACAACGAGTGGCTGACGCGGAAGAGCGTCTCACAGGTCCTCGTACAGCTCAAGCCCAAAGAGAAACGCGCAAGAATGTCGGACGAACTGATGGAAATGCTCCGGGAGCGCACGGAGCACATCGAGGGACCCGCTTCGGTCAGCTTCGAGCTGTTCGCCGGAGGGCCGCCCGAAGGCAAACCGATCTCCGTGAAGGTTCAGGGTCGCTATCTCGACCGGATGAAGGAAGCCGCGCTTGTGCTTCAGGACTCGCTGCGCCGGATCCCCGGCACGCTGGAAGTGACAGACGACTTCCCGCCCGGCAAGGAGACGATCCGGATCGAAGTGGATGAAGTCAGAGCGGCGCTGTACGGTTTCTCGGCGCAGGACGTGGCCCTGAACGTCCGGTACGCGTTCGACGGGGTCAGGGCCACGACGTTCAGGGATGGAGACGAAGAGGTGGGCGTCATCGTACAGTACGACAGAGCAAACCGGTCGACCGTGGAAGACGTGCTGAACGTACAGGTGACGAACGCAAGCGGGCTTACGGTCGCGCTGCGGGACATGGTCTCGTTCTCAATCGGCCCGGGACGCACGAAGATCAAGCGCTTCGACCGGAATCGGACCATCATCGTCACCGGCGAGATCGACGAAGCCGTATTGACATTGGATCAGATCAACAACAGAATGCTCGAGATCTTTCCGTCGATCGAAGCGCAGTATTCCGACGTGAGCTTTCATATCGGCGGGGAGTTTACGGATTTCCTGGAAGCGTTCGACAACGTCGCGGCGCTGTTCGTCGTCAGCCTGATTCTGATGTTTCTGATCCTTGGAACCCAGTTCAATTCCTACGCTCAACCCCTGGTGATCCTGACTTCCGTACCCTTCGCGATCATCGGCGCGCTGCTCGGTCTGTTGATTTCGGGCAACCCCTTCAGTCTGATTTCGATATTCGGCTTCGTCGCCCTGGCGGGAATCGTCGTCAACGACGCCATTGTGATGGTGGCTTTCATGAACAGACGGCGACGTCCCGGCGGGTCCGTGACGAACGTCTGGCGGAGCATCGTGAACGCGGGGCGGTTGCGGCTGCGGCCGATCATCCTCACTTCGGTGACCACGATATCCGGCCTGATGCCGATGGCCATCGGCATCGGCGGAAAGTCGGCCCTCTGGTCGCCGCTGGCGAACGTCATCCTTTTCGGCATGCTCGTGTCCACCGTGCTGACGTTATTCGTGATACCCTGCTTCATGGCTGTCCTGGACGATATCAAACGCGTGCGAAAAAAGGCGCGGTTGCGACCTGCTGCATAATCGACCGGGGCAATCGCTCACGGTTGAACATTGGCTCGCGCTCTCGCCTTACTGTAAGGTATCGACGAAAATCGGAGGGATCGGTACAATCGAGCGCTCCACCCGGAGAAACACGGAACTATTCCAAAGCTTGTGATTCGTAGAACAACACATCCAATTGAGCTTGATTTGAAATAGCAATGTGCATTGTTGTGGAATTGTTTCTGTCCTGCTGAAACGTAGCTCGAAATAACGCCAATAGCGGAAAATTACATTGATGTAGAATCAAAAATGCGCGGCAACGACGAAGGCGGGAGGTTCCAATGAACAAACACGAATCCATACTATCAGTTCGATTCGATGGCACTGGAGTTGGCGCAGGTAGAATTCCTGTCTCTCATTTGCTACGATTTCTTTCCAATTTCAACAAGGTGCTTCATCGGACAGGCAGAGTGCTGCAGGGCGACACGGAAAGCTTGCGACGTGGCCAACCGCCTCAGCGCATTGCATCTGAGGTTGAGCTTGAGTTGGTATCACTAACGCACGGAAGCCCAGCGGCGGTGTTGTCCTTCGATCGCGTACAGCAGCACCTCAACTTTCCAGAGATGGATTTTGGACTGCAAATCCTGGAAAGCGCCATCGGCGGACTCGAAACAGTCCAGCGGAAAAACGCCAATTACACGTTCCCGGAGGGATACGATACCGGTGTATTGATGGCTTGGCGTGACCTCGGAAAACTCTTCGGTCACGGTATCGAAAAGATCGAATTTACGTTGTCCCATTCACAGAAGCCAGTCCAGGCCTCCCTAACACCTGAAGGCGTTGCACACATCAAAGATAGGATTAAGGGACCTCAGGTAAACATCCGCGTAATCGAAGGGCGACTGTTGATGGCAGACTTCAAGGAGGACGGTACGCGATTCCGTGTGCATCCGTCAACTGGAGATCCGGTTCTTTGTCTGTTCGATGAAGAGCAAAAGGACGAAGTCTTGGAGAACATTCTGCAATACGTCCGCGTAGTTGGAGAGGCACGAGAAGATCCCGTGTCTCGAAAGATAGCGGAAATCAACATTCACGATATTGAGAGGCTGGATGAACTGCAAAACGAAGCAACCGACCTACTGCCTCGCGGGACGCCAATTTCGCAGTCGTTTTGGAATTCGCCAACATTTCAGGAACTGGCGCGGACGCAGAACGTGCAGCCAATGGCAGACGTCAGGGTGCTGTTTGGTACCTGGCCGGACGACGAAGACGACGGCTTCGAGGCTTCAATTGACGAACTGCGACATCGTCGCGCCGAGACAGGTCCTTGGTCATGAGCGGATCCAGGGTCATTCTCGACACGAATATAGTTTCCTATCTGATGAAAGGTGGCCAGCTTGCTGCAGCATATGTGCCACATCTCCAAGGTCGGTTACTTGCAATCACTTTTGTTACTGTTGGAGAACTCTATTTCGGCGCGGAGAAACAAGGTTGGGGCGAAAAAAGACTAAGAACGCTTGAGACCAACCTCCGTAACTTTGTGGTCATACCGTACGACTACGAGATTGCCCGGTGCTATGGCAAGGTGGTCGCGGAACGTCATCGCAAAGGACGACCGATTTCAGATAACGACGCATGGATAGCTGCCTGTACCGTAAGACATGGTATTCCATTGATTACACACAATGTAAAGGATTTTGAAAGCATTACTGCGCTTCAGTTAATCTCCGAGAATCGATAGGCGCACTTGCGTCCTGTGTAACTTGTCGAGGGCGAACCGAGAGGCTACCGGGAGATTAACTCGCCGTTGTACGCCGACTGGCGCCTTACACAAAGGAGACTGGAATGGCACTGACCGACGCGGAATTGAAACAGTACGAGGAACTTGGCGCCGTCACGATCGACAGCCCGTTCACGTCCGCGGAGCTCGACCGGGCGGAAGCCGCGTGGGACCGGCTGACGGCGAGCGGCCGGCCGCCGTACGAAGATCCCGACTATCTGGACGTCTTCCAGCATCCGTACTTTGAAGACGTGGCAAGGAAACTGTTGCGGGCGGATGCCGTGCATCTCTGGTGGGGCGTGTCGCCCCACGGCCGTCACCCGGCCAAAGCGCCCTTTGGGAGCATCCGCGACCAGTGGGCAAGCGGATGCCACACCGACATCCAGGCCACGTGGGACGACTTCCAGGCGACGCCCCGCAGGATGCGCGCGGAGCTGTGGTTCTGGCTCAACGACGTGCCGGAGCATCGGGGGGCGATGCGCATATTGCCCGGAAGCCACCGACCCATTATGGAATACTGGAGCCGCGTCCTCACGCCGGAGCACAAGGCGATGCTGCCTCGCGTTCACGGGGTGCGTCCGAGTCCGGCCGAAGGCACGGGGTCCTATCCGGAGCATGTGCCCGACCTGACCGGTACGCCCTGGCTGGATCAGGAGCCGGCGCCTATGGTGGCCCGTCGAGGACAGATGCTGATTCTATGCAGTTCCGGCCTGCACTCGGCCTGGCAGAACGAGGATACCGCGCCCCGAAAGGCGATGCTTTCGGCATGGGCCGCCACGGGCGTTTCCTGCGGACTGCCCAAGGGCCAGCGCGACTCGCTGATGGCGTTCTTCCCCCGGCTGCGGGAGAAACTGCGCCCGGAACGGGCTCACATCGTTCCGGAAGACTTCGAATGGCTCTTCGAGAGCAACTACGAGCCGAAGTGGCCCGAGACGTTTATCGGGACATAGTTCAGACTCAAAAGTGCCTCGCCATTCGGCCGACGACTTATCCCGTCGCTGGGTGTTGCTTGCGCTGCTTGCACTGAGCTTGCCGAAGCGGCTTGTCGAAGTGCCATCGCTGGACGACGTTGCTCAGGTCGCTTGTTGTCGGTCACAACCCCCTTTGGAACTAACCTCTTGGGGGACAAAGGCTTTATCTCTTCCACCAACTCTCATTTTCTCTTCGTCCTTTTTCTTGTACGCCCAAGAAAAAGGACCAAAAAGAACGGCGCCTGCCTGCCGAGCAGGCTTCGGCCTGTCTGCCGTTCCAACGGGACAGGCAGGCGCAGGCAGGCCGCTCGGCGCGGGGCCGGTTTTTCCGTGAACCACCTCAGTGGCGCAATTGGAATTTGGTTGCCCTTTCACCGAAACCGCCCATCCCGAACGATGTTGCTGGACGGAATAGCACGGAAAAACCCCTCCCTTCACCACCGTGCGGAGCGTAGGTCGTCCGGGGAGTTCATCCTGGTGGATTCGCGTGGATCCGCCGATTGTATTTTGCTGTATGTTTTTCGGTCAAGCTGACAACTGTGGGCTGATTGCTGGTTCTGCTCCCCCTCTCCCCCCGGGAGAGGGGGCCGGGGGGAGAGGTTTGCGGGGCTGAGGGTGGTTCGCTCTCGGCTGAACGCCGACCGCTGATAGCTGTTTTTCGATGGCAGGGAATTTGGGGAAAAGGGGATTTTGAACTTGATCTTGGATTTTGGTTCAAGCTGACTGCTGATGGCTGAACGCTGATCGCTGCTTTTCTCCAGCCGAATTCAAGCGAACTATCTCCGGGACAGAACACTGTGACACACTTGGAGGGAACGCCATGCAACCGGTCGACCGCGATCGATTCCTGGAAGAGGGCTACCTTGTGGTCAGGGAAGCCATTCCCCGCGAGAAGCTGCAGGAAGTTCGCCGGGTCTACGAAACGCTGGTGAACCGCCAGCGGGAAAACTGGACGGCCATGCGAAAGGAAGGCGACCCGCCGGGAGGCGAGTGGGAGACGAGCCCGCAACCCCGCCTCATGCTCCAGCGGCCGCCGCTGATCCGCGGGATCGATGAAGAGACGGCGCCCGCGGTCGAGGTGTGGCTGGAGCCGAACATCCAGGGCGTCAGCTCCCGGCTTCTGGGCGTTGCGGACGCGGCGGTAACCGAAATGATGATGATGTGCAACCCGGTCCGAGACCACGGCCCGGCGAAATGGCATCGCGACCACCACCCGATCGACACCGCTCCCCTCCAGGGATATATCGACGACATCCTCGAAGGGGGACCTCGTTACGTCCAATGGAACATACCCCTTTACGACGACAGCGTCCTGGTGGTGATTCCGGGCAGCCACGTGAGGTTCAACACGACCCGGGAAAACGAGTGCCTGCTGGCCGATCCTTGCCGGCCCTTGCCGAACGGCGTCCGGACCCGCCTCGAAGCGGGCGACGGCGTTGTGTACATCCTCCCGCTTCTCCACTGGGGCAGCAATTACAGCCCCAGGTTGAGACGGACCATACACGGCGGGTTTTCCACCCACACGTCGATTGACGATCTCTCGTTCGCGGAACACCTATCGACGGGAACGGCAGCCGCGTTCGAGCGCTGGAATCAACGGAGCCTGGAGATGAAGGGTCACACGGAGGAAGCGCTCAGAGCGGTTGTCGAATGCGACGGGGAGGGGTATAACGCGGCGTTGAACCGGCTTCATCCGGGCCGGAGCGAAAAGGGAAAGATGCTCACCACGGTCTTCCTGTGCAAGGCCGCATTGGCGATCCGACTTGCCAAAAACGCGCCGTATCCCGATGTACCCGATGAGCTCTCGCGCCGGCTTCGGGGCGCGCATCCGATCACGCTCAACTGGGGTCCGGCGTTCGCGAAACGGTTCGACGAATCAGAGGCGGAGACGTTGTGGAAACGGTTCGAACCGCTGGACCGGTTGCTCCGATCGGATGCGGAGCATTTCGTGCCGGGATTTCAGTCCGGACCGATGCAATATCACTTCAACGAGATGCCGGAGGGTTACACGACCTCGGATTTCATCGCGGGATGGGGTTCGTGAAGGCGGGCGGGGATGGACTCCTCGCGCCGCGTCGGACCTGTCTCGTCCGGACCAGCATTCTGTCCGGAATACAGGTCGCCTGAATTCGACCGCCAATTTGTGCGACTGGCATGGCGCCTGAGACCTGAGCCGCTCCCTGAGCTTGTCGAAGGGTCGGCGAAGGTGGTTAAAGAACGCCATATGGGTTACGAAACACGGGCATTTCGACAAGCCGTTTCGACAAGCTCAACGCACGCAATGACCACGTTTCGAAGCGTTCGCTTCGACAGGCCGTTATGACCGGCTCAGGGCCAGACGCTCACACATCGTCCGGCATAACAGGGGATACTTCGTCAGAGGGAGCGGCAGGCGTTGGAGGGGTTTACTCAGAGGCGTCTAAGCGTGCATCGTTTTTGGCAATACGTTCGCCGAAGGAATCCAGGCGTGTGTCGATCCGATCCAGGCGGGATTCGATCTTGTCAAAGCGAGCGTCCATTTTGTCTTCGAGTCTGTTTGCAAGCGTCCACATGGCGCCTGTCAGGGTGAACAGAAAGACGGCCCTGCGGATGTTATCGGCAATGAAGATTTTCCCAATCATGGCATACTCCGCCGGTGTTGTTTACTGGAAAAATGTCCAGGTTTTCAATTCTTGTCAAGGACAGATATATTACTTGCAAGAGGTGCGTTCAGGCATCGTCCGGCGTGACAGGTCAACGTTGGGGTATCCTTAAGCAAGCCACTTAACAGTAGGGATTATCACAACTTTTGGTTGACCTTGACGGGCTCGAACGGGACCGTTTGACCACGCACATAATTATCTAATCAGAATATGATTCTGTTGCCAAGAAAAAATCAAGTTCTCGCTTGGCCTTGCGCCAACGACGTTGCATTTGTTGGATAGTGTCTTCGGGTGATTCTCGCAGTTTCATGTTCTCTATTTGCAATCTTAGAATTTTCTCATTGCTCACTAAACCATACCCTTCTAAACTGAGTGGGAAATTATGAAAGCCGATATTCTGAATGGACCAACCTAGCGTAGTGAATTTGCTAAAGCTATTGGCCGGTACCTTAATGATTAAGGTATCATTGAGCGTTGGTTCACCAAGCAGTCTCCATTGACGTACATTCTCTGCATTGGAATGCCTTGCAAGTAGCTCGGTCAACTCCCGAAACTCCCGTAGTATTTCCCTAATACGTTTGACGTCAAATTCAAACTCTTCAGCATTGAAGTCCTTCGGATCAATGCGAAATCCCGGAGCTGTAGTCGGAGAGAAGGTAGACAACGGTTGGCTATATCGCCTATAATAATCGTATGCTTTTTTGGCGCTGTCTTTTAATGCCTCATCATTTATGTGAAGTTGCCATAATAAGTCACTTATCTTTGGATCAGAGAAATATTGCAAGGCTTGCACAACATTGTGACGTATCCACCAATCTTCTGCAGTTGTTGCTTTGATTAAGGCTTCTCTAGCAATTATCCGTTTTTCCAAATTCGTGTGAAGAAATCCATCTTCCTGTTGTATCCAACGTTTAATCACCCAGGCCGCTGTAACCGGCGCTGTGTCAAGACCACTTCGACCCAATTCCTCAACAACCACTTCAAATACGGGCTCACCGATTTCCGCTACAGCACTGTCACCATGACTCAGAATCCATCTAGGGTATTTATCAGTCGCTGAAACCGGGGACATATACAATAGAAATAATATCAAAACACCTGCTGTGGTCTTCATCCAAATATCCCTTCCTTTAATTCCCCTTTCGCCACAATTAGCTAATGTCACGGTTCGCCCTAATGAGGCCATTCATGATCGGCATAATGGAGCCACCTGGAAGTGGCGATTTTAGTGTTTCGGAATGGGCACGTAATTAGTGTTTTTCAGCCTCCGTTCCAAGGTGTTTTTTGGGTGATTGTGGTAGGGTTTTGGAGATCGATAGCTGTCGCCGTCGAGAATGACACGATATGCGCCCTGTCTGAGGCGGTCGAGGGTGGCGGCGCGTTCATAACGTTCAGAGATGAGGTCGTGGAAGTCCTCGTCGTGCGGCGGCGCCATGGGATTGAGGCCGAATAGGGGCAGTCGAAAGGGGTGGACCAGAGTTAGGGTGGCGGAGGTGATTCCCCCTCAAGGGGGAGCGATGTCGATGTTCTGCCGGTCAGGTCGAGCACGGTTCCAGACGTTCAGGCACTATCCGGGGCGACAGGAGATACTTCCTCAGCCTGGAGGCTTCCTTAATCGGTCTCCAGGCCGGCAGAACGAAATCGAGGCAGGCAGGCCCCACCTTCACAACGGCTTCCTCAGCGTCTCCTTCTTACCGTGATTCCCCCTGCCCTTTGTAGGGGCGTCCCTTGTGGGCGCCCTGCCGATGGTTCTCTGGCAGGCCGCACCGTTTCCTCAGGATGACAGTTTGAGCGAGGGCGTAACGGATGCCTTTCGCGAATGAGGATCAGCCGCACCGGCTAAAACACAAAGATATCCTCGAGCCCGACCTCGCTGACCGTTCCGAATTTCTCCAGCGCCGCGATGTCGATTTTGTTTTTGTCCCCAACGATGGAAATCAGCTTGACGCGGTTCTTCAGGTGCTTCCCGTAGAACCCCAGCATGTCGTCCATTTCCGCGGCCTGGATTCTCTCGAATCGCGACTTTCGGGGATCCACGGGAACGCCCAGACGTTCCCAGGAACGAACGGATCCCAGGACCCGTCGAAAGCTGATTTTGCTGGTGCGGTATCTGTTCAGTATGGAGGTGCGGGCTTCTTCAAATCGCTCGGGTGTGACCGGCATGTTGTCGATCAGGTCGATAAACGCCGCCACGGCCTCGATCGTCTTGTCGGGCTGGCAGGCGATGGATCCCGCCAGGAGGTTCTGGTCTCCCTTACGGTTGCCGTTGAAGTACCGCGCCCATGCCGAGTAGGCCAGCGCGCGGGCTTCCCGCAATTCCTGGAAGACGATACCGCTCATTCCGCCGCCGAAATAGCTGTTGTAGAGTTCCGTAGCGGGAACCGACGCCTCGTTGTAATCCACGTCGCCGAACTCGATGTAGACGAGCGCCTGGGCGAGCGATTTGTCAAAAAAGCGGATTTCGGTCTTCTCGGGCGTCCTCGCCTTATAGAACCGGTACGGCGGGGGGTCTGCAAGATCACCTGAGACCCTATGGTATTTCTTCAGCGCCGCCGTCACCCGTTCAAGGGGAAGAGAACCGGTATACGCGATCGTGTGCTTGTACTCCAACAGGCCCCGCACCAACCCATGCAGTTCCTCAACCGAAAGTTCCAGCAACGCGTCGTTGGGCAGCATGCGCAGGTAGCGTGACGCTTTGCCGTATCTGTTGTTCAGGACAACGCCGCCCTGAATGGTGCGGTGATTTTTTTTCGTGTCCTCGCGCTCTCCGAGGATGATGCCGACAAGCTGTTCGAGTGTCGCCTTGTCGGCCGACGGGTTGCTCACAAGCTCAGCCATCAACGCCAGCGAGGCATCGAAGTTCTCGTCGAGGCCGGAAATGGTCACGGTGGTTTCATTGTTGCCCGCCGACAGAGAGAATTCCGTGCCGAGTTTGTACCACTCCTTCTTGAGGGCTTCGGAGGTGTGGCGTCCGGTACCCGACTTGTCGAGCAAGCGGGCGGCAACACCCATCCTGTTGTTCTGGTTGTTCCCGAGGTCCACCGTAAAGCTGAGCGTAAAGAGATCGTTGATCGGGTTGCGGGAATAGTAGAGCCGGACGCCATCGTGGTATTCCGCGATCCGGTAGTCCTTGTCCGGATCGACAAACGTCGGCTCGATTTCTTCCGCGGGCATGGACAGTACGTTGCCCGCGAAAGCGGACTGCCGGGTGGCGTCGATTTCGATCTTGTCGATCTGCGGTTTCGGAATTTTGGGAATTTCGTGCTGTTCATCCAGCCGGTACCCGGCAACGTAGTTGTCCGCGAAGTATTTCCGTGCGACGCGTACGACGTCCGCTTTGGTGACCTTTTCAAGGCGGGCGATCTCACCGGCGGTATGGCTCCAGTCCTGGTGTGCAAGAAATGAATTCCGCATCCGGCGCACCCGTGCATTGTCCGACTCCATTTCTCGCTTCTCGTACTTCTTGAAGTCGGTGACGATGGCGGGCAGAATCCAGTCTTCGAAACCCCCGCTCTTGACGATTTCAATCTGATCCAGGAGCAGTTGTTCGAGTTCCTCCAGTGCCTGGCCTTTTTTGGGAATGCCCCACAGATACTGGGCGCCGTGGTCGTTGTACAGGGTGGGGTACGATCCGGCCCTGCGTACCCGTTGTTTCTGGTTCAGGTTGAGGTTGATCAGTCCGGCCGTGGCGTTGTCCAGGATCATATCCAGGAGTTTGAGCGCGTCCGCGTCTTCGTGATTCCTTGACGCGGTCCGGAATGCCAGAAGGGCGAACTCTTCTCCCTGGTATTTGACCTTCGCCCGTTCGACGCCGTTGAGGGGCGCTTCCTCCCAATCGGGCAACTGAGGCAGGGTACCCTTGCGCCACCCGGAGAAATGCCCGTCGATGAGTTTGATCGTTTCGTCGATCCGGATGTCTCCCGAGATCGCGATCGCCATATTGTTGGGCACGTAATAGGTATTGTAAAACCGGTACATGTTTTTCAGCGACGGATTCTTCAGGTGTTCCACCTTTCCGATCGTGGTCTGCTGGCCGTAGGGGTGTTTCTTGTAAAGCAGATCGGCGACCGCGTAGCTGATGATCCGGTCCTTGTTGTCCATCGACCGGTTTTTTTCTTCGTAGACGGTCTCGAGTTCGGACTGGAACAGCCGGAAGACGGCGTTCCGGAAGCGTTCGGATTCGATGACGGCCCAGTGGCGCAACCGGTTGGCGGGCAGATTGATCCTGTAGACCGTCTCTTCGTGCCAGGTATGCGCGTTCAATCCGGTGCCGCCCATGGCTTTGTAGAGCTTGTCTATCTCGTTTGGTATGGCATACGCGGCCGCCAGCTGGGACTCCTTGTTGATCTCGGCGTAGATGGCTTTTCGCTTTTCCGGGTCTGCTTCGCTGAAATGCTCCTCATAGAGACCGGTGATACGGTCGAGATGCGCTTTTTCCTTTTCGTAGTCGAGTGAACCGATGTTTTGAGTGCCCTTGAACAACATATGCTCCAGGTAATGCGCCAGTCCGGTGGATTCGGCCGGATCGTGTTTGCTGCCCGCCCGTACGATGATTTCCGCGTAAAAGCGAGGCGTCTGATGGTTTTCGGTGAGATAGACCGTAAGTCCGTTATCCAGACGAAAGATATGTGCCGCCATCGGATCGTCGGAACCGGGTTCGTGAATACGAGTGTACGCGGCATCGAGGCTGGATACCGGACCGCAGAGAACGGCGACAAGAAGAATGGCGGACGACGCGAAACGCGACTGATGCATGGATGAGTCTCCCTGTTGTGAATCCGATCGAACCAATGAACGTTACCGGGCATTGACCGCGAAATCCTCGCGGCCGCCGACTTAGCAATATAACAAGAGTGGCGGTTGAATTCAATCCCCCGCGGTGTTTCGGGCAGGTCCCGTGTCCGGTTGCCCCCGGCGCGCGGCGGACCGTTCCGCAAACCAATAGAGCGGCCGACATGACGTCGGCCGCTCAATGGAGTTTCCGTACCCGGTCGGGCGCGTGAAACCCTGCCCGCAAACCGCCGCTACTGAAGCTCCCCGGCTTGCGTCACCACCTTTCGGAATGCCTCCGCGTGTTCCCTGATGACTTCGGGGCGATAGTGCTTGAACCACGGGATGGAAAACAGGCGTTCCGACATCCGCTCCGTCTGCGGCAGGCTCCCCTCGCCGTGGCGAACGTCGGCGTCCGAATGCGCGACCCGCGTGGGTTCGCCGTGGCCGTAGACGTCAGCCTCGTTCAAAACCGGATGCAGGTGCATCAGCAGGTTGGCCCCTGCGCCGCAGGAGGTCCCTTCAGCCCGCACCGCCTCGCAGAACTTCCGCAGGGGCAGCCCGCCGAGTTCCTCCGGCACGTAGATGCCATGCGCGGCATACCAGCCGCCCATCGTGCTGCCGGAGCCCTTCGGCGGCCTGTGGGGGCGCAGCCCCGGCGCGCCTTCGAGCAGGTCCCAGAACGTGTTCATCGACCTGTCGATTTCCTCCATCCGTTCCCGGTAATGCCTGAGCTGGACGCGCCCTACGGCCGACGACAACTGGTGCATCCTGTATTTGAATCCGCCCAGAGGCACGCCGGCAAACTTCTTCAACTCGGGATTCTCGATCTGCCCCGTCCGTTCGTAGTGGCCGAACGCAACCGCGCGTTCGTAGATCTCCTGGTCGTCGGTGACCAGCATCCCCGCCTCGCCGATCGCCAACGACTTTCCTGCCATGCAGGACATTGCGCCCACGTGGCCGATGCCGCCCGTCAGGCGCCCCTTGTACATCGCGCCGTGGGCGTGGGAGACGTCTTCGATCACCTTGATTCCGCGGGCGTTTGCGATTTCCATGATTGCATCCATATCCGTCGGATGGCCGAAATAGTGGACGGCCACGATCGCCTTGGTTCTGTCCGTAATCTTCCGTTCCACGTCGGCCGGGTCCAGTGTGATCGTCTCAGGGTCGATATCCGCGTAGACGATGGTCGCGCCGAGATTCATCGCCTGCAGCACCGATGCCCAGAACGTCATGCTCTGGCAGATGATTTCATCTCCCACACCCACGCCGCATCCGAACATCGCCGAATGGATCGAAGATGTACCCGTATTGTGCCCAAGCGCGTACTTCGTTCCGAACCAGTCGGCGTATTCCTTTTCAAACTTCACCGTGACGTCCGTACCGGACATGGCCCCGCGACGCAGTACCTCCAGCGCGGCCTCTTCGTCTTCCCCGGTAATGATCGGCCAGGTGAACATGTCTCCCGGATCGGTCTTCACCGCCCTCGATCCACCCAGAATGGCCAGCTTGTCCATCGTCGAACCTCCTCAGGAACGTTCCACCCCTGCGTTCAGAAGCTACCTGGAAAATAACGTCAGAAACTACGAAACACGCGAAAAAAACGAAAGATCCGTGGCTGAGACCAATTACCGCAGGAGGCGCAACACCGCAATGTTGCACGCGGATGAATTCGCCTCAGCAATCGGTTTAATACCAAAATAAAACCGATTCCGCAAGCGAAATATGCCGCAATCGACCTTTCGCGTTTCCCCTTGATTTTCAGCCATGAATTCGGTAATTAGCCTCAATTCGAAAAAAGAAAACCGAAGAATTGGCCACAAAAAGCACAAAAGGCACAAAGAGCATCCGTTCAAAGTAGCGTGTGTCGTAACGCCGCCAATTGTTCAGCACATCCGGTTTCCATGTCCATCCTCATCACCGGAATCACGGGCAGGATCGGCGCCAACCTGGCCGGAGCGCTTGCAGGCCGGGGGCACGCCGTACGCGGCCTGGTCTGGCCGCGGGATCCCCGCGTCGACAAACTGAACGGCCTCGGTGTGGAGCTCGTCTCCGGCAGTCTCACGAATGCAGGCGACGTACTGGCGGCCATGCAGGGCATAGAGACGGTTTTCCACCTGGGCGCGGCCTTTCAGGGCGGCGGTCCGTTTTCCGAAACGGACTATTTCGAAATCAACGTGCGCGGCACGTTCAACATGCTCGAAGCCGCCAGAGCGCAGGACACGCCGCCGCGGTTCATTTTCGCGGGCACGGACGCCGTTTACGAAAAGTACGTCCCGGGGGGACTGGCCGAACCGATCCGGGAAGACCGGACACCCCGGCACTGCCGCGGATGGTACGCGCTGTCCAAATCGCTCGGCGAAGAACTCTGTACCGGATACTGGCTCACCTGCGAGCTGCCCGTGGTCGTGCTTCGGTTCTGCATGGTCTTCGGCGCGGGCGAGATTCTGGACTTTCCCCAGTTCCGATTGAGCGGATTGAAAGGCCGTCCCGAATTCAAGGGCTCGTGGCGGGGAACGGAGCGCCTGGTGGTACTCAGCGACCCGGAGGGCAGACCCTTCAAGAAACACGTCACTGACGTGCGTGACGTCGTCCACGGCTGCCAACGGGCGATGTGCGCGGAGGGCGTATCGGGTGAAATCATCCAGCTGGCCGGGCCTGCGCCCTTCACCTGGGATGAAGCCGTCCCGTATCTTTCGGAACGTCTGGACGTCCCCTATATCGAAGCCGTCCCGCGGGGAGACCCCACGTTCTATGAATTCGACCTGTCCAAAGCCCGTAATCTGTTGGGGTTCAATCCCCGGTACGATATACGAAAGATGATCGACGATGCCCTGGCCTACCGGCGCGGGGATGACATCGGCGTCCTGCCGACGGACTAAGGAGGAGTTCATGTCGCCGGAAGGCACCTTCTGGCCCGATGGCGCCCGGGGCGCCGTAAGCCTCACCTTCGACGACGGCCTCGAAACGCAACTGGACCATGCGATTCCCTGCCTGGACGAAGTCAACCTGAAGGGGACGTTCTACGTCAACCCCGGCCGGTCGGAAGTCTGGGAATCGCAGGTCCCCCGGTGGCAGCAGGCCGGCAAAAACGGTCACGAACTCGGCAATCACACCTCGATGCATCCGTGTTCCTGCAACTTCGGATTCCGAAACGACGGCTATTGTCTCGAAAACCTGGGGCTGGATGACATCGCGCGCACCATCGACGAAGCCACCGAAGTCATGGACCGCCTGTTTCCCGAACAACAGGGCGACCGGACGTTCTGCTATCCCTGTTACCAGACCTACGTGGGGGCCGGCGAAAACCGGCAATCCTATGTCCCGCTCGTCGCCCGCCGGTTCAAGGCCGCCCGGGGCTGGGGCGAACGCGCCAACCATCCGGAACGGATCGACCTGGCATGCACGTGGTCCCTGCCCGTAGACGGACACACCGGAACAGAGATGGTCGCGTTCATCGACAACGCCGTGCGGGACGGTCTTTGGGCCGTCATCTGCATGCACGGCATCGGCGGCCAGCATCTCTCCATTTCAACGGCGTCGTTGAGGGAAGTCGTTCGGTATCTGGACGCCAACCGGGACAATATCTGGACCGCCACGATGATCGACGTCGCCGATCGTATCCTTCGGCATCGTCGCTCCCGGGACGGATAACGGGAACATCCGCTTCGCGGACCCCCTTTACTCAAGAGCGGAAACACAGAGGATTTCGCATGATCGTACAGACACATCTCATCGGATGCCGTAAAGCCGACCTGGACACGCCGGCGCTCCTGGTGGACCTGCCCACACTGGAACGAAACACCAGGAAGATGGCGGACACCATCATCCACAAAGCGGGCGTCCAGTGGCGGCCTCACACGAAGGGCATGAAGACGCCGGCGCTCGCCCACCGGCTGCTGGAAGCGGGCGCCATCGGCATTACCTGCGCCAAACTGGGCGAGGCCGAGGTGATGGCCGCGGGCGGCGTCAACGATATCCTTATCGCCAACCAGATTGTCGGCCCCCGGAAAATCGCGCGCCTCGTCAACCTTCGAAAACAGGCCGACGTCATGGTCTGCGTGGACAATGAGAGCAACGTTCGCCAACTCAGCCTCGCCGCCGCGGAAAAAGGCGTGCGCGTCCGGGTGCTGATCGAGGTCGACGTGGGCATGAACCGCGCGGGCGTTGCGCCGGGCGGACCCGTTTTATCCCTTGCGCGGACGATCTCCGCCTGCCCGGGTCTGGAACTCTCGGGCCTGATGACGTGGGAAGCGCACACGCTGGCCATAAAGGACCCCTGCGAAAAACGGCGGATCATCACGGAATCCCTTTCGAAACTCACCGACAGCGCGGACCTGTGCCGCCGCAGCGGAATCCGCGTGGACATTCTCAGTTGCGGCGGCACAGGCACGTACTGGATCAGCGCTTTCCATCCCGGCGTCACCGAGATCGAAGCCGGCGGCGGCATCTTCGGCGATATCCGGTACCGAACCGTCTTCGGTGTGCAGCACGAATACGCCCTCACGGTGCTTTCCACCGTCACCAGCCGACCCGCGCCCAACCGCATCATCTGCGACGCGGGAAAGAAGACGATGAGCAGCGACTCATCCGTTCCGGCGCCGATCGGCATCCCCAACGTCACCCTGGTAAGCCTTTCCGCCGAACACGGTAAGATTGAACTGGGGGCCCCCGCGGAGACCCCGGGAGTTGGCGAAACCATCGAATTCGTGGCGGGTTACTCCGATACGACGGTGGTCCTGCACGACGAACTCTACGGAATCCGCGACGGCGTGGTCGAAGCCGTCTGGCCGCTTCCGGCCCGCGGCCGCCTGCAGTGACATGACCCGGCGGGTCCGGAATTCACCCATTGCAGAAAGCGGTCGCGAAATGACCGGAAACAGCCGCTCGAAACCGCACGTTCCGCCGCTCGAGCGACCTCCGGTTTCGGCCAGTTTTGTATTGACGAATTTCGCATAAATCGTTATCATAAGTGCTCTTTACGAAGGAACCGAACGCGATCCATCCCCGGGGACTTAAATGGATACACCGATTCACGACGTGCTTCTCGTAGGCGGTGGCGCGGCGGGCTTGCGCGCCGCCATCGCCGCGGCGGAAACCGATGCCGGTCTGAACGTCGCCGTCGTCTCCAAAGTCTATCCCATGCGCAGCCACACCGTCTCGGCCGAGGGCGGCGCGGCAGCCGTCATGCGCGAGTACGACAATCTCGATCTCCACTCCTTCGACACGATCAGAGGCAGCGACTACCTGGCCGACCAGGACGTGGTCGAAGCCTTTGTAAAGGAAGCGCAGGACGAATCCATTCAGCTCGAACACTGGGGCTGCCCCTGGAGCCGGGATGAAGACGGGCGGGTCAGCGTACGGGCTTTCGGCGGGATGAGCGTCAAGCGCACCCTCTATGCGGCCGACAAAACCGGCTTCCATATGTTGCACGCCCTGTTTCAGACCTCCCTGAAGTACAACGCGGTGACCCGGTACGACGAGTGGTTTGTCACGTCTCTTCTTGTAGACGACGGAAGGGTCTGCGGCGTGGCCGCGCTGAACATGCGCACGGGCGCCATCCACGCGATCGGCGCGAAAACGGTGATCATCTGCACCGGGGGCGGCGGGAAGATCTTCCCGTTTACCACGAATGCCGCCATCAAGAACGGCGACGGCATGGCCCTTGCCTACCGCATCGGGTGTCCGTTGAAAGACATGGAGTTCGTCCAGTACCATCCCACCGGTCTTCCCGGTACGGGCATCCTGATGACCGAGGCTTCGCGAGGGGAAGGCGGCTATCTGGTCAACAACAAGGGTGACCGCTATCTGAGCGAATACATCCCCGGCAAAATGGAACTGGGCCCGCGCGATATCCTTTCCCGCGCGTTCATGTATGAAATGCGGGAGGGCCGCGTTTTCGAAGGGCCCTATGGCAACTACGTCCATCTGGACCTGAGACACCTGGGCGAGAAAGTCATCGACGAAAAGCTGCCCTTTGTCAGGGAACTGTCCAGGAACTACGTGGGGATCGATCCGGTCCAGGACGCCATCCCCGTCCGCCCGGTGGTCCACTACATGATGGGCGGCGTCCATACCGATATCGACGGCGTCACGCCTATTCCGGGCCTCTACGCTGCCGGCGAAGCCGCATGCGTGAGCCTGAACGGCGCCAACCGGCTGGGCTCCAATTCCCTCACGGAGTGCCTCGTTTTCGGCGCCCGTGCCGGCAAAGTCGCCGCGCAGTACGCCAGCGGACAGGCGGCGCCCGGCCAGGGCACGCTCGAGAACCTCGCCAGCGACGAGCGGATGCGCATCGAACGGACGTACCTGCAGCCGCGCAACGGCAAGGAACGCGTGGCGGACATTCGTACTGAAATGCAGGCGGCGATGGAACGCGGCGCGGGCATCTTCCGTAATGAAGAGACGTTGAAAGAAACCTGCGAAGTCCTGAGGAACCTTCAGGAACGCTTTCGAAACGTCGGCCTGGACGACACCTCGAGCGTATTCAACACCGAACTCACGGCGGCGCTGGAACTGGGATTCATGCTGGATGCGGCTGAAGCGCTTGCGCACGCCGCCCTGGACCGCAAGGAATCCAGGGGCTCTCACTCCCGCTCGGATTTCGAGGACCGGGACGATGAGACCTATCTCCAACACTCGTTGACCTATAAGACGGAAGCCGGCCCGCGCACCGACTACCTTCCCGTAACGATCACGCGCTGGCAACCCGAAGAGCGCAAATACTGACGACAGGACGTGAGGCGCGAAATCCGGATTCCGGAACGTCCGCAAGGGGATTTCATGAGCAACGGCAAGAACATCACCATCACCGTAACCCGCTATCGCCCCGAACAGGAAGACGAACCCGTCGAACAATCCTACGATATCGAGTTTCAGGAAGACTGGGTGGTACTGGACGGGCTGAATCACATCAAGGACCACATAGACGGATCGCTCTCCTTCCGCTGGTCGTGCCGGATGGGCGTCTGCGGCAGTTGCGGGATGATGGTCAACGGCGAGCCCAAGCTCTCCTGCGCCGCTTTCCTGCGCGACTATTACCCGGGCGAAGTCCGCGTGGAGCCCCTGAACAACTTCCCCATCGTCCGGGACCTGATCATCGACATGACCGATTTTATGGACAAACTCAAGGCGGTGCAGCCCTGGATCATCCGGGAGGAAGAAAAACCCGTTTCGGAAGGGGAGTACCTGCAGACGCCCGAGGAGCTGAAGGAATACAAGCAGTTCAGCATGTGCATCAATTGCATGCTCTGCTACGCCGCCTGCCCGGTATACGGACTCGAGACCGAGTTCGTCGGCCCCGCGGCCATTGCCCTGGGGCACCGGTACAACCTGGACTCCCGGGACGAGGGACAGGAACGGCGTCAACACGTCATTGCAAGCACCGAGGGCATCTGGGAATGCACCTATATTGGCGAGTGCTCCGTGGTCTGCCCCAAAGACGTGGATCCCGCGGCCGCCATCCAGCGAAGCAAGGTGGCCACGACAGGCGGCTGGTTCAAATCCGTACTCCTGCCCTGGGGGAAGAAGTAAGATGATGAGCGAACAAGAGACCGAACACAAGGCCTACGTGCGTCGCGTACCGATCACCTGGTGGCTGCATAACCGCAGGTACTTTCTGTTTATGGTCCGGGAATCGACCAGCGTGTTCATCGCCCTGTTTATCCTGGGTTACCTGTACCAGCTCTTTCTGATCTCCAGAGGCGCGGAAGTTCACGACTTGTTTCAGGAGTCGCTCCGGTCCGTTCCCTTCGTCGTGGGCTATGTCATCGTGCTTCTGTTCGCGCTCTACCACAGCGTCACCTGGCTGGGTCTGGTATCGAAGATCCAGATCGTTCGCATCGGCCGCCTGACGGTACCGCCCGTTCTCGTGGGGCTGGGCGCTTACCTTTCGTGGGTCGTCGCGTCGGCCGTCGTCGCCTGGATGTTTCTGAACTTGAAGTAGCTTGGGGGAGACCGTGTACAAGGAAGACAGATCCGAACCCTTCTGGTGGGGCATGTTCTCGCTGGGCGGCGTGGTCGCCGCGCTGCTGATACCCGTCCACGTTTTCTTCATCGGGCTGGCCGTTCCGCTCGGCCTGATCGACGAGAGCCTGCTCGAATACAGCCGGATGAAATCCCTGCTTGCAAATCCCCTGGTGAAAGTCTACCTCTTTGCCCTCGTTGTCCTTCCGCTTTTTCACGCCGCGCACCGCATTCGCTTTTCGCTGCACGAAATGGGCATCCGGAGATTGCTGCTTTCGCTGGACGTCCTCTGCTATGGCGGCGCCCTCGTGGGTACGGCCGTCACGCTGTACGTTCTGTTGGTCATTTAGAGCCGGGTCCGAAAAGAACCTATATCCTCGGGCCGGCGAAGCCGGACGTATCGAAGTTCGAGACCGCCTATGAAACCGGCATCCGTCAACCCGTCGTCGGCAGCCGCACGCAAGGTGCTTTGCTGGTGCGGCGCGTTTTCGGTTCTCTGGGCGGCCACCCACGCGGCGGGAAACCCTCCGGACACCGTCCTCGGAAAAGTGCGCGCTTCGGTTGTCGTTCTGGACGTGGAAAGAAGCGACGGTTCCCGGAACCTTGGACTGGG
The DNA here is from genome assembly GCA_965203805.1 of Candidatus Latescibacterota bacterium. Taxonomy (GTDB): domain Bacteria; phylum Latescibacterota; class UBA2968; order UBA2968; genus JAAXHE01. The sequence continues at coordinate 2,623,720 of OZ241917.1, forward strand.
TTTTCTGGCCATAGACAGCCGAATTGCGGTTACGACGTGGGATCTGGTCGCCGACGCGGTCCGGGTTGTCGCGAGATTCGAATCCGGCGAGGAATTCGGGGTTTCTGGCGTTGTCGACAAGGACGAGAAACGAAACGTCGCACTGGTTCGAATCAAGGTCTTCGGCAGACCGCTGCTCGAATTGGCGGCACGCGATCCGGGTGACGCCGAAAGAACCTACATCGTCGACGCGGTCGAGGGGGGAACTTTCAGCCTCATTGAAGGCCGGTTGAATCCATCCGAGATCGTCGACGGCGTGCGAATCTATCCTCTGGACGCCGCCGTATCCGCGGCCGCAAACGGAGGGCCGCTGGTCGACGAATCCGGCCGCGCGATCGGCGTGGTTTCGATTTCATCGCACGAAGATGGCGTATCCGGACGGGCGATTCCATCCGCCTATGCGCTGGGCCTGGATGACACCTTGCCGACCCGACCCTGGGAGAGGATCGCCACACCCGCAACGCCTCCATCGCCGGCGCACGCTCCCGAGGATGTGCCTGCGCCGCCGGACCCCAACAGCATCCGCTTTCGCTTCTACCGGGCTGAGAAACAGAGATTCAGCGACGTCAACCGGAACCTGTGGACGGATTCGATTCAGTGGTGGGTGGGGAATATCCAGGAAAAGTGCGGCGGAAACCCGCGCGTCGACAACGTGGAAGACCGGGGTGTGGATGCAGTAACGATTCCATCCGCAAAGGCGCGGTTCACAACCCGGACAACCGGATGGGACTCCTGGGTGCTGGGTACAGCCGCGCTGCAGGAATTGATCGCCGTCACCGAACGGACCCGTGACTTTCACATCGGCGTTTTTCAGGAAGTCAGGTACAAGCCTTCGCCCCAGGAGAAGTCCCGGGCTGTCGCGGGGATCCACGTCCCGTCCAACGTCCTGGCGCTTTACTTCAAGGCCACCCGGATCGAGGAAGACGAACGCGCTCACTTTATCGGCTACCTCTTCGGTCTTGACAGCGGCGACGGCGGCGTGATGTCCTCCAGGTATCCCCGCGGGCCCGGCTCGCCCCCCGCCTACGGCAACATGTCCGCGTGGCCGGCGCACTGGTGCGGGAAAATCGCCGGATATCTCGATCGATAGAATGCCGGAGGTCACAGGAAAGGCCCGGCAGAATTCCTGCCGGGCCTTTCCTGTATTCGACCGCCACAGTCTGCCGGGCGACGCGACGCGACGCGCGCCGCCGCCAGCATCAGACGCCGGGCCCCGTCATTTTCTCCGGGCGCACCGCGGCGTCGAACGCTTCACCGTCCATCAGGTCGAGCGCCACCGCGGATTCCCGAAGCGTCAGATTCTCGTCGAATGCCTTCTTCGCCACCTTTGCCGCATTGTCGTATCCAATCTGAGGATTCAGTGCCGTGACGAGCATCAGCGACCGCTCCAGATGGTTTCGGATATTCTCCCGGTTCGGTTCAATGCCCACCGCGCAGTGATCGTTGAACGCCGCACAGGCATCCGCCAGCAGCCGGACCGATTGCAGCAGATTGTAGACGATCAGCGGTTTGAACACGTTCAGTTCGAAATTCCCCGATGATCCGCCCACCGCAATCGCCGTATCGTTTCCGATCACCTGCCCGGCCACCATCGTCATCGCTTCGCACTGCGTGGGGTTCACCTTCCCCGGCATGATCGAACTGCCCGGTTCATTGGCCGGGAGCGTCAACTCGCCGACGCCGCACCGCGGCCCCGAAGCCAGCCACCGGGTGTCGTTGGCTATTTTCATCAGCGAGCAAGCCAGTGTTTTCAGTGCGCCGCTCGTTTCCACCATCGCGTCGTGGGCCGCCAGCGCCTCGAACTTGTTGCCTGCCGATACAAACGGATGCCCTGCCAATTCGGAAATCCGCGCGGCGGCCCGGTCGGCAAACTCCGGATGCGTATTCAGCCCGGTACCGACTGCCGTGCCGCCCAGCGCGAGCTCATACAGATTCGGCAGGCACCGCTCAACGCGCTCCAGGCCTTTCGTCAACTGCGTTACGTATCCGGAGAATTCCTGGCTGAGCGTGAGTGGAACGGCGTCCATCAGATGCGTGCGACCAATCTTTATAATGTCCTCAAATTCGTCCGCTTTGCCTGCCAGTGTATCGCGCAGTTGTCCGACCATCGGAATCAACCGCCCGTGAATCTCGCAAACGGCCGCAATATGCATTGCCGCGGGAAACGTGTCGTTTGAGGACTGCGCCATGTTGACGTCGTCGTTCGGATGAATCGGGTCCTTGCCGCCCATCCGCCCGCCGGCAATCTGAATGGCCCGGTTGGAAATGACTTCATTGGCGTTCATATTCGTCTGGGTGCCGCTTCCCGTCTGCCAGACCCGCAGCGGAAAGTGGTCGTTCAGGGTACCCTCGATGACTTCGTTTGCCGCCCGCACAATGAGGTCCGCCTTTTCCGGCGGGAGCTTTCCCAGGTCCCGATTCACCAGCGCCGCCGCTTTCTTCAGAATGCCGAACGCCCTGATCAACTCCCTGGGCATGCGCTCTTCGCCAATATCGAAATGAACAAGCGCCCTGGCCGTCTGGGCGCCGTAATACCGGTCGTCCGGAACCTGAATCTCTCCCATGCTGTCCGTTTCGATTCTGTATCCCGCCATCTTTCCTTCTCCTCAAGGATTGCGTGTTGATGCCAGAACTGTGTCCCGTCTCGGAACGATGTCACCGCTTGTCCGCCCATTCATCCCGCCTGCCTGCGGCGCCGCGCACTTCAAGATACAAAAACAGTACATTCCCGGCAACCCCATCCAGTGCGTCAGGCGCCATCATTAAGAAATATAACAGGATGTATTATTTTCTTGCTTTTAAAATTACTCTTGCTTATTTTTAAAGCTTGCTTTACCGACTCATTCCGCGAGGTGTTCCGCGCACGGAGACCCCTCGGCCGTTTTCCGTTTCCGCCAGGGGTTCAACGGGAAGAAACGGTTGATACGAACTTCAATAGGGAGACGTTTGCGTGCTGATCCAGAGTCTGAAGATCTTTTGCGACCTCATCGATACCCAGAGTTTTTCGAAGACGGCCGTTCTCAATGGCGTTACGCAATCCGCGGTCAGCCAACAGATCAAAAGCATCGAAAATCGCCAGGGCAAACCGTTGTTGGAACGGCATAAACGCAAGATCGGTCTCACAAAAGAGGGCGAGGTGTTTTACAAGGGCGCCGGCGACATTGTCAGGCGTTACGATGAGATGTTACAACGCGTGGAGGCTCTGGACGGCGTGGTTTCGGGCACGGTTCGCCTCTCGGCGATTTACAGTGTGGGCATGCGTGAACTCGGACCCTACCTCAAGACCTACCTCAAAGCCTACCCGAAGGTCAACTTCCGCCTGGCCTACAACCACACCCCGCGGATCTACGACGACGTTGCCAGCGGCGAGATCGACTTCGGCGTGGTCGCCTTCCCCAGGCCCCACCGCAATATCAAGATCATCCCATTCTCCGAAGACAACATGGTGGTGGCATGCCCGCCCTCGAATCCACTTGCAGCGCGAGACCACATGGCCGTCAACGACATCAGCGATCATCCGCTGATTCTCTTCTCCCAGGAGACCCACACCCGGCATGCGCTCGACCAGTTCTTCCGCAAACACCGGATTCAACCCAACATTGTCATGGAATTCGATCATATCGATACCATAAAGGACGCCGTCGAAGTCGACCTCGGCATCTCGATTCTGCCTGAACACTCGGTTGACCTGGAACACAAGGAAGGCAGCCTGAAAGCGCTCACCATCAAGGGCGACGTGCTAACCAGACCCCTGGGCATCCTGCACAAACGTGGCCGCAGCCTTTCGGTGGCCGCCCGAAAACTCCTCGACGTGCTCAAGAACGGGAAAGCCCCGGCCGGCGAGTCGCAGGCGTCTGCCGCCGGATAGGCTCCGATCGGGCGTCTGCCGGACCGGTTTGCGCCATCGGGCCGATTCCGGCTTCTCCTTCCCGCAATCAACGAACATTCGCGTCAGGACTCACCGGCGGAAGCCGCTTCGAAACGTCACGCTGCACGGCCGTCGCCCGCGACCATCTCCTGAATCAGGAATCGAAGGAACCGGACGCCCGTCCGGAAAGAAGGCGCTTTCGATTCTCCGCCGACCCGGTTTCCCTCCCACGTAGGAATCTCCTCGATCCGCATTCGTTGTTTCATCGCACGGATCGTCATTTCGTATTCGATCGTATACCCCGTCGATGCGGGATTGAGCCTCAGGAATGCTTCCCGCGTAACCCCTCGAAACCCGTTGATGGTGTCCGTCACGTACGATCCCCGATTCCAGAGTTGGTTGGCAATCCGCGTAAACATCTGGTTCGTCCACTTTCGCAGCGGCAGCGCGTCGTCGTCCTCCTCGTTCCGGGAGCCCGGCAGGAACCTGGACGCAATCACCATATCGGCGCCGTTTTCGATCGCGGTGAATAGCCCGGGGATGTCCTCCGGGTCTTCATTGCCGTCGGGACTGAAGAAAACCAGGCTCTCGCCTTTCGACGCCCGGACCGCCGCGCGAAACGCCTCGCCCCTCCCCGGGCGTTGCTGGTCCACCAGCCGGATCTGACGGGACGCCAGAACCTCCCGGGTACCATCCGTGGACCCGCCGTCCACGGCGAACACTTCGTCGGCCATCCGGGACAGATCCGGGCCGGCTGAGAACAGCCAGCGTACGCCGTCGACCTCATCGAGGGTAAGTAGAACAAGCGTCCGTCTTGCCATCGTCCACCCCGGACTCTGAGCCGCTCCCTGACCCTGCCTGCAATGAGCTTGTCGAAATGTCGAAGGGTCGGCGAAGGAATGTCGTCGATTGACACGGAACGAAAAGCGAAACGCGAGGAACGCGGCGAGCCGGGACACTAGGCCCGTCCGCCCTTGAAGAAACGATCGAACAGTTCCACGATACGATCCAGGTCGGCCAATGTGAGGTCCTGGTGGCAACCGATGTAGAATCCGCTCCGGTTGATCCACCCGGCAACGGGGTAATCCGCCTCGCCGATGCCCAGCAGACGCTGGTAGAGCGGCTGATTGGTCAGCGGGAGCATCTCCCGCGTCTCAACCCCGTTCTGTTCCAGGAAATCCACCAATGCGTCCTTTTTCCGGTCCCTCAGGACAATCGGATACATCATGAATGAATGTTCGCACCCCGGTCGAATCCGGGGAAGCTGCACAGACGCTTCGTGTCCGGACAGACACCGGGTCAGATAGGCGGCATGCTTCCGCCGGCTGGAGATCATCTCTGTCGCGACCTCAAGCTGCGCCAGCCCGAGAGCGGCCTCCATCTCGGTCAATCGGAAACTGTAGCCGAGACTGACGAAAGAGAATCGCCGGGCGACGATCTCACGCAGTTCCTCCGGCGGTTTCCTGTCGTCGTCATCTATATTCAGGTACGTCGAATCCCGCCCGTGGTTGATCAGCGATCTCAGCTTTTGCGCATAGCCGGGATCGTCGGTCGTATTCAATCCGCCCACGCCCGTTGTGAGCAGGTGCGCCGCATACGTGGAAAAACACCCGATTTCGCCGAGACTTCCGACGCTGCGGCCCTTGTATCCCGCGAACATGGTCTCGGCCGAATCTTCGATGACCCGAAGGCCGTGCCCCCGCGCAAGTTCGAGGACTGGATCCATGTCGCACGGTTGTCCGAAGACGTGGACGGGAATGATCGCCCTGGTGCGAGGCGTGACCGCGGCCTCGATCCTTTCCGGGTCCAACTCGTAGTGGCGTGGGTCGACGTCCACCAGCACCGGACGCATCCGTCCGTGGAAGACGATATTTGCCGTACCCGCGAACGTCACCGCGGGCAGGATCACTTCGTCCCCGTCATCCCAGCCATGCAGTTCCTTCAGCGCGGCCAGAGCGACCAGCAGGGCGCTCGTCCCGCTGTTGCTCATCACGCCGAACCGACACCCGTGGGCGCGTGCGAATCCGGCCTCGAACGCCTGTGTCATCGGGCCGTAAGACAGCCGGTTGCTGTCCAGGACCTGGTTTACCAGCGCCCGGGCCCGTGGACTGACGTTCATCGTACCGACGCCGATTACGGGCGGCCGGTGATCACGATCTTCCGACACTTCGAACCCGCTTTCAAGCCTTCGAAGATTCGCAGGAAGGCTGCTTCTCAACCCACGAAATCATGCGGCGAAGCCCTTCCTCCAGAGTCGTTGCGGCCTCAAATCCGAAATGCCGCTTCGCCCGCGTCACGTCCACGCACCGCCGCGGCTGCCCGTTCGGCCGGGTCGTATCCCAACGAACCCGCCCGGCGAATCCCGTCAGGCCGCGGATCTTCCCTGCGAGGTCGCGGATTGAGATCTCCACTCCCGATCCCAGGTTGACCGGTTCGGGCAGATCGTAACGTTGAGACGCGAGCAATACGCCCTCTGCGGCGTCCTCGACGTACAGAAACTCGCGCGTGGGCGACCCGTCTCCCCACAGGGTGACGTGACCGCGTCCGAGATTCCGGGCATCCACGAACTTTCGCACCATGGACGCGAGTCCGTGGGACGTCTCCGGATCCAGGTTTTCTCCCGGTCCATAGAGGTTGGAAAGAAGCAGATGAATCGCGTTGTAGCCGTATTCCGCCCGGTAGGCCTGGCTCTGCACCAGCATCATTTTCTTGGCCAGGCCATAGGCCGCGTTCGTCTCTTCCGGATACCCGTCCCACAGGTTCTCCTCCCTGAAGGGGACCGGCGTGGACTTCGGATAGGCGCATACCGATCCGATCCCCACGAACTTGGGCACCTCGAACCTGCGGGCGCCTTCCATCAGGTGCGCGCCCATGGCCAGATTGTCGTAGAAAAAACGGCCCGGATACCGCTGATTGGCGCCAATGCCGCCAACGGAACCCGCCAGGTGAATCACCAGGTCGGGCCGCGTCGTCTCATACAGGCGGCGTACGTCTTCCTGTTCCCGCAGGTCGTAGTCCCGGCTGCGCGGCGCGAATACCCGACGGCAGCCCCGATCGCGCAGTTTCCGCACGACGTGCCTGCCCAGAAAACCCGCGCCGCCGGTCACCGCAACCCTTTTGTCGGTCCAGAAACCCATGCCGCGGTCCTCGCCGTCTTCCGATGGTTCCGTCGGGGAAAGGTCCTCTACCAAGTACCGGAACACCACGCACAGAATGGCCGAATAATTGGCGAGACTAAGGCCTTGGGAGCCATTGCGATGGTCCATTCAATCGAAAGCTGCACCCATCACCTTTTGCGGTTGGCGACTAAAGCCTCTGCGGGGTCATTTCGTCAAGGAACCTCTGATCAACCAGAGGGAATGAGCAAGTTGTAACTTATGGGTCGTTTCGGAGGCTGTTTATGTTGAGAGGGTCGTCATCTTTCGGGTTTGCACGGGTGATTCCGGCCCCGGATGCGCTCGGTGCCGGCCATTTTGGCCGCCAGCGTCCGAATTGGAGGCACGGGTGCCTATGTAGTAGCCAGTTCCTGACGTGCCATATGGAAGTTAGCCAAGGCAAACAAGGTGAACAGATGCGCCGTATTCTTCGCCAGACCGCGATACCTGACCTTTCGGTAGCCCCACAGGTGTTTGATGATCCCAAAGGGATGTTCCCTGTCTGCGTGCGTGAGACAGCACGCACAGGCAGGGACCCGTGCGCGCGTGCGATTGCTCTTCTTGTTGAACGAAACATCCGCGCAGTTGAGCCGCTTGCCCCGGCGGGCCTTGCGAAGCACTCGCCATTCCACGTCGTTGGCTTCGGCCCGTTCTTTTCGCGTCTGATCCGCATAGGCCTTGTCGCCGTAGATGGTCTTTTCTTTTCCGTGCAGACAGGCATCCATCGCCTGCGAATCATGCACCGAAGCGGGGGTGGTCACCACACTGTGCACCCGTCCCTTCACATCCGCGCCCACGTGCGCCTTCATGCCGAAATGCCACGTGTTGCCCTTCTTCGTGCTGGCCATTTCAGGATCCCGTTTCCGATCCTTGTTCTTCGTCGAAGAAGGCGCGTGAATGATCGTGGCATCCACGATCGTGCCTTCGTTCACGATCAATCCCCGCCTGGACAAGTAGCGCTTCGTTTGCCGAAACAACGCTTCCGTCAACCCATGGTGCTCCAGAAAGTGACGGAATTTGCAGATCGTCGTCTCATCAGGTACGCCGTTGATGTTCACACCCGCAAAGCCCTGCCTGCAGCAGGCAGGGACGCATCGACTCCACGTCGTAGAGACTGTCTTCCATTCCCGGATCGCTCAATCCATACCATTGTTGCATAAAGTAGATACGCAGCATCACCTCCGCACCGATCGGACGACCTGCCTGCGCCGACTCGGCAGGCAGGCGACCGTTGCCAGGTTTCGGATACTTCCTCTCAATCGATTTAAGCAGTATCTCCCACGGCAACACCGCATCCATCTCTTTCAGAAAACGTTCCCTGCGCGTCTGCTTCTTCTTCGTCCTGTACGCCAGATCCGAAAAACTCATTTGTTTCATCCCTGGGCCCCTCGTTCTATGTCGATCCATCAGAAATCACAACACGACGGCTCACGCTCCAATTCTACGACTTTCTGCATGGCGTGCCAATAGGTAACTTAATCAGAGCTTCCTCAAATAGATCAGCTTGCTTTGCCCGGCGCCGTGTAGCCCACTCGGGAAACAACTCGGCAACAGAATTCGCGGGGACATTTGCCAACTCCTTTGGCTCTAGCTTATGCAGTCCGCCTCCGTAGACGCGACCCTCCCCGAGCATCACCCCCGGAGAGATTTCGTTCAGGAACTCCCACACCTGTCGCTTTAGTATGGGCATTTCCTGGATGGCGCGATTTAAGGGTTCTTTCGGGTACAACATCAAATACACGTTTGCGGCCGTTGCCTTGGAATTGTTCAATATGAAACGAAACGGCCTTCCGCTCTTCCTGTCGCTTCGGCCCAGATAGGTACAGACGTACGGAGCCGGCGGCCGGTATTCCTGTCTGTACCAAAGCGCACGATGCCGACAGATATAGCGATCACTTACGCCCTCCGCCTTGCCTTCCTCCAGATACGTCCAAAGACTTGGATAACGTTTCTTGATTTCGCTTTCCATCCACGGTGGATCGAGCAGGAACAATCGCAGTTTGAGAAGCGGATTGCCCATTCGATCGCCCTCGACTTCGTCCTCGGGCACATATCTCGGGCTAGGAAGGATTGGCTTGAATGCATCCATAGGCAGCTGGCGCTGATGGATCTGCTCGGCTGACAGGATGAAATAGCTGTTGTTACCCGTAGCCAAACCCCGTTTTATCTCGAAAAAGTCACCCAGCACCGGTCCATCGGCTGCTTCATGGTTCTGACTCTTAGGATAACGTGTCCATTTTGGCTCACGGCGCAAAGTCTCGAGAGGAACCAATCGATCCAACACCGGTTGTTCTAGTGTTCCGCCATAGGTGAACCGAACTTGATGCTGTGGTCGAGGAGGTTCGTTCCGGAACCACACCACAGCCGACGACACAAGCGCATCGCAGAATTGCACGTCATTCGGATCGAAGCGGTGAATGTGATGAAGCGTCACCTTGTCGAGCAGGTAGCGCTTCACCGCTACCCCGTACTTCACGTCCATGAATTCGCTGGGGATCAACCAGCCAGCCAGCCCGCCGGCGGTCATCCACATATGACTTATGCAGAGGAAATAGCAATAAAGCCCGGCCAGACCGTTAATTTTCACGCCGGAAGCGGCTTGCGCGCGCGACCTTAACAGCTTTTTCTCCCCACTGTCAATATGGTGGTGCCGCACATAGGGCGGATTACAGATCAGCAGGTTGAACCGATCGGAAGCCTCTGGCGCATCGGCCCGCGTGAAGTCTTCCAATATAATTTCCAGACCCGTCTTGCCCCACAGCGTCGTTGCCGGCCTGCCGTAATGCGGATCTATCTCATATCCAATGGCAGCGTCGATACGGGCTTGGGAAAACGCGTGCAGCAGCGCCGAATAGAAAGCGCCAGTCCCGATAGCCGGGTCGATGAAACGCAATCTCTCGTTCTTGCCGAGACGCGCCTTCGCGTATCGCTGAATATCGACAGCAAGGCTGGTTGGTGTAGCGAACTGCCCCATTCTGTTTCGTACGGCTGCGTCTCTTCTCGCATCCAGTTCTTCCTGAAGTGCCAGCCGCCGAGTCTCTAATCCTGCAACCGCCATATTCATAATCTACAATCCAAGCTCGCCGAGGTCGTTGATACGATGCTCCCAGACCCAGTCAATGCCTTTCGCCGCCTCATAGCCGAGATAGCCGCTATCAAAATACCCGCACAGAAACAGAATGTAGCGCACGTTGTTCCCATAGGTCTGGCGAAGTTGGTTCATCTTGGTCGCTTCTTCTTTACGTCGCTTGTTGACATTCGTGAAATCACCCGCCGATTTTGCTTCAATCAGTATTGGTAAGTCCGCTGTCTTCGCCCCTTTGGGCTTCACAACCGCGTCCACAGGAATATTGATCGTCTCTCCGATCCCCTCCTGCTCAACCGGCACATTTAGCCGGAACGAGCAGGTTCCAGGACGCATGGCGTCATACTTCGTACCACTACCCGTCGGCAGGTTTTCATACCTGAGTGCCTTTAACCATTTGTCAATCGCGGCAAGCTGACGTTTTTCCTGCGCATTTCGGATGATTGGATTGGCAACGGCTCCGCACAAGCGATCAGCAACGATCGTCGCCGCCCGGTAGAATTCCTGTTCGGACGGATTGTCCCTACGTTCCAACCAGACAAAGACATCCGGATCAGCCATCTTCTCGATGACCCTTGCAATCTTCTCAAGCTCGCCGTTCAGCTTCCGACCCGGCATTCGTGGCGGGAGTCTCTTATCTTTTTTCATCGATCTGACCAGGTTCTTAGAGACGCCGGAAAGGCCGATCAGCCGGTCCACGGCCAAAGGCGGGCACGTCGACATGCGTAATGACGGCAACACCGACGGTTTCGATCTCAGCAGTTCCACTCCGACATACGTTAAGTTCTTCGTCGCTTCAAGGGTCGCCTCGACGTCCTTAGCGGTTTGCGTCCGTGTAGCACGGTAAGCCTCCGGTGCAAAGCGCATAAACCAGTCGTTGAACATGTCCACCGACTGCGCAATGTCCTCTTTCCACCGGTCCGGTTTATCTCTGTTGATGGCCATCAATCCTTCTACCTTTTCTGAACTCCCAGCTTTGCGTGCCGGTAATGTCCCATCGTCTCATCACAAAGTTCCATCTGGTACGCACTTCGGATTGCGAATCACTTCTGATCTCGACCGCTGCTGCTCCGGCAGCCTTATTCTTACTTCCTCCGTGGACATCCGACCCGACAGGTCGGCCGGGCGCGTCTGGCGATTCCGTCCGTCAGGCAATCACAGTTCGCGCAACAGACGATCGGCAACGGTGTAAGGATCGTCCTCTTCGGCCCGGATGTCTGCCGCCGCCCTGTCAAGAGACTCCGGCGACAGCGCTGCACTGAATCGGAGACGGAGCAGCGCCTCGACGCGCTCCTTTACTTCACGCCGGATCTGCCGCTCCCGAAGAACCGCCAGCCTGTCTTCCGCTTTCAGGTGACACGAGTACGCCCGGAGCGCTTCGTACAGCTCCCCGACGCCGTTGCCGCGCGTGCCCACCGTGCGCACGAGCCGCGTTTCCCAGCCATCGACCTTGCCGCGGGCGTGAAGGGATTCCGCGAGTTCTCCCGCCAATCCGGCAGCGCCGGGACGGTCGGACTTGTTCAGGGCAATCACGTCCGCAATTTCCATCACGCCCGCTTTCAGCACCTGGATTTCGTCGCCGGACTCCGGCACGAGGGTCAGCACGACGGCATCGACGCACCAGGTCACATCCACGTCGGTCTGCCCGACCCCTGCGGTCTCGACGAGCACCACGTCCTTCCCCATCGCCTCCATCACCCGGATCGCGTCGCGCGCCGCGCGGCACAGCCCGCCCGGCAGACCCTCGTTCCCCATGCTTCGAATAAACACCGACGGATCGCCCGACAGTTCCTGCATCCGAATCCGGTCGCCCAGCAGGGCGCCGCCGGAAAACGGGCTGGCGATATCCACGGCCAGAACGCCCACCGCCCTTCCGGCTTCCCGAAAGCGCGTTGCGAGACAGGCCGCGAGCGTACTCTTGCCCGCCCCGGGCGGGCCGGTGATGCCGATCCGGTAAGCGTCGCCCGTTGAAGGGTACAGGGCCGCAAGCAGGGGCGCCGCGTCGTTCTCGCGTCGCTCGATGAGCGAAATGGCGCGCGCCGCGGCGCGGACGTCACCCTTCAGCACCCGTCCGGCCAGGTCTCTCATTTCACGGCTTCCCGGAGACACGCGATGATATCGCCGGTATGGGTCCCGGGCCCCCAGAAGAATGCCAGCCCTCTCGCCTTCAGCGCCTCCCGGTCCGCCGGCGAGATGATGCCGCCGCCCACCACCAGGATGTCGTCCGCGCCCCGCTCCCGGAGGCGGTCCATCACTTTCGGGAAGATCGTGAGATGGGCCCCCGAGAGAGAGCTGATCCCCAGCACGTCCACGTCTTCCTGGATCGCGGTGTTCACCACCTCGTCCGCGGTGCGGTGCAGACCCGTATAGATAACCTCAATTCCCGCGTCCCGCAGCGCGCGCGCCACCACCTTCGCGCCGCGGTCGTGCCCGTCCAGGCCCACTTTCGCAATCAGAACCCGTATTTTGCGACCGGACATTTCGACTCCCGGACCTGAGCTTGTTCCTTAGTATTACTCGTGGCTAACCCACCGAGTACAAGCATCTATTCTTCAGCAATTCAAGCCGCCCAACCTGCTCGCCCAAGACGGAAGCGCGATTGAGTCGGGTTTCTTTTCCTATTTTTGGCTTGTTCAACGCGAAAGCGTTGTCCAATGCACGGCCGCAATTCCGGTCACCCGAAATATCAGTCCGACAGGAGTGCCAGAGTATCCGGATCGTATCGGTGAACCCCCTTCACCCTGATGCTGACGCCGTGTGGCAGGAAGTCACCGGCAAGCGGTTCGCTTGCTAGCTCAACGTCGAACCGGTCCGAATCGATGATCGAAAACTGCAGGCGGTGGTTGTCCGCAGGCCGATGTTTTCGTCGGCGGGGACGAGATTTTTCACGCTGACGGGGATTAAAGAGATGAATCGTGTAATAGACGAATTCACAGGGAGATCACGGGCGGTTGCCTAGAACGACGCTATGTATAATCCGGAATCCTGACATTACGAAGAAGCGGCTCAGACTCCGCCGACAACCCGGAAACCATCGTCAAGAAAATACCATCGGTTGCGTCCGTAGTACTTTCGGGGATCGGGCACATTGGAGGGGCAAATGGCGGCAGAGACACCGCTAGAGAATCTGACGCGCGGCAGAGCGGCAGATGGCTGGCATCGGCATGATGGATGTTCTTGTGGCACACACTTTCGGCGGAATTCTCCTGTATCGACACCGCCACGTCGACTAGCCTACTGCGGACGCTGACGTTTGCTCCCTCTCCAACTCTACCTCTCCGTGCTCCTTCCAAAGCCGAACAACGAAGCGATCGTCCTGCTCTTCGAGGTCCGGTTCCGTGCCGTTATGCAGCCGCATCGATTCGATGATCCGGTTGCGAACCCCCATTCCCTGGTGTTCGACGTAGCGGTAGTCGCGGAGAATCTCCTTGAGCAACTCGTTGCGGGCCACCCGAACGACCCCCTCCCTCATCTTCTCCACGGTGACACCGTTCGGAAGCCGACCCGGAGAGATGACTTCGAGCCGATCGCTATACAACGAGACCTCGATGTCGGTGCCTTCGCGCGCGTAGTCACGATGCGCCACCGCGTTCACCACCGCTTCCCGTACCGCTTCGAGCGGGAAAGCCTCCTTGCGGCGGCGGCGGGCGTCTTCGAGCCACGCTTTGCTACCCATGTTGCGTTTCACGAAATCCACCGTGCGGTCGATCACACCTTTTTCGACCGCCGCACTACATTTGGAGATGATTGAGACAAGCGGTCCGCGGATCCGCTCTTCGTCATTCATGTTGTAGTCCTTCTCTACGCCCGGGAACGCCGCTGCCGTCACGCCAGCCTGCGGCAGACGGCGGTTCGGGTTCTCGCCGAACAACAGAAGACCGGCCGCCGATGCGAGCAATTGATCTCCCACGGCTACCAGAAAGTCCGAATTGAGCAAAAGTCGCCGCCAGCTCTCAACGTCGGCGCGACCCGGGGCGGATCGGTTCAAGATCTCAACAAAGTAATTCTCAATCCTATCAAAGTCGAGGCACTCCAGTCCCATATCCGGTACCGCCTTTATCTCGTATCGAACCAGACGGGCGGCCTGATAGAGTCTGGCTTCCTCCTCTCGTGTGGCCCTGTTTGATTCACTGCCGACACGCGTGAACGAGACCCACGCCCCCCCTCGCCTTGCCTTGTGAGGTTTGCCGGGACTGTCGGCGGGAAGCTCGACTACGCCCACAATGCTGCCGTCTTCCATCGTTATGGAAGTCCATACCGGCGTCGTTGGCGGTTGAAGGTTGTTTCGAGCAATATTCATCACCCACTCCTCCGCCGTCTCGCGGTTCCGGGTCAGTCCGGTTATTCGCTGGTCCTTCTCCACGCCAAGCAGAATGATGCCTCCCTCAAGGTTCAGCAACGCCGACATCTCCTTCGCAAGAGAATCGGGATGACAGTCGTCGCGTTTGAATTCAACCCTCGAGTTCTCGTCATTGGCGATGAGTTCGAGTAGTTCCGTTTTGTTCATCGTTCAGAACCCGTACTTCCTGCGTCGCGTCTCAAAAGCCTCACGACCACCTTCGAGGATTTCCTCTACGAGCTCCCGAACCAATCGGGAGTCGATCGATCCAGCATGACCAGGCGCTACACGTGCCCGTCCGCCGTCTGCTTCACCGGCGGCCGAAAGTCCGAGAATGAGCTCGGCGTCGCCAAGGACGGGGATGTTCGCATTATGCGATGCGAAGATGAACTGTCGTCGTTGCTTTTCCTCCCGCATACGTGGGACGACGCCTTCGGTGATGAAACGGTTGTCAAGATCGTCCTCCGGCTGATCCACGATCAGTGGGGCGCCTGATTCGAGTAGCAGAAGAAGCAGAACGGCAGTTGCCTTCTGGCCGGTCGACAGGTCATCAAGAGACTGCCATGCGGGCGGAGCGCCCGCTGGGGCGGTGTTGAGACGAATCGACATGGTGGGCAGGAGCTCCAGTTCCTCGATTCTCATAAACACTTCGTCCTCGCCGCTTGCGAGACGTTCCGCCTGACCGGGCGTGATGTCGTAGGTCTTGCGTAACGCGTTGGCGCCGGATCGGCATGCGCCGACGAATTGCGTAAGCGATAGATCGGGTGAGTGCCGCAGGCTCTCGATGGCTTCCGACATGCGCCCGCCGATCTCGTCGCGCAGCATCTGAAAGAGCGGTTCACGGTTTCCCGCGCCCGTCACCTGTACCTGTACGCGGTTGCGAAGTTTGTTGCTGACCTTTCTTGCGGCCTCGTCCAAGGCGCGGAACTCTGAGGCTTTGATATCTTCCCATTCCGCAAGCAGAGTTCGACGTTGCTCGGCATGTTCATTCTCCAATCTCCGTAGAACTACCACGCGCTCTTGAAGTGGCCTCAATTCTTCGATCTGGCGGCGAAGGCCGATGAATTCCTCACCGTCCACGCGAGATTTCTGAAGTTCCCGCAGGATCCGTTCGTACTCGGCCTGAACTTGCTGCCTGCGCACGTCCCAGGTGGTCCGCACCTGGTCAATGCCGTGATCAACACGCATCAACGCCTGCTCCAAGCCGTCTGCAATGCGGCCAACTTCCTCACCCAGATCGGTGAGCGCCTTGTTCGCCTGGGAAAGAATGTCCCTGCCAGGCAGTTCCTCTAGCGCTTTCTCAGACAAAAATGCCAAATCAATAGGCAGCTCTCTACGCAAGATATCCAGTGCCTCACGGAAGGGCGCCAGACGTTGAGGAACGGAACCAATCACGCGTTCCTCTCGCAAAAGCAGGCTTTGCTCCTGCAGACGTTCCTCAAGGCCCACTTCCTGGAATCGTTCAAGCGTTTCCTTCAGCCTGGGAAGCGCGGCAAGTCGCTCTTCAATGGAAGCAATCTCCGCGCGGGCGTCGCACAAGGCGCTTCGATTCCTGCCGAGGTCGCGCCTTACCGACGCCTTGCTACGTGAGAGCGACTCATCCCGCTCGACGAAGCGATCAAGCAAGCGGGTGAGCTTATCAGGGCTTCTTGCAAGTTCGGAAATCTCGTGCTGACCATAGGCTTCGACTCGAGGTAGAATGTCCGCTGGCGCACGGTGTAGCACCTCGCCGCTCGCGTCCCGGACCAATGGCGGATTTGGTATGGTCCGCTCGATGCGATATTCACGAACCCCGGGGCGCTGGACGCGTACTCGAAGTGAAATCTTCGTCCCGTTGCGTAGCACCTGACGCATGATTCCGTCATGGGCCTTACGCGCTTCGTCGCCGATAGGATCAAGTCCAAGCGCGCTGCGGATACTTTCGATCACGGTCGATTTTCCCGTACCGCGCCCGCCAATGAGCACATTCAAATTTGGATTGAGACGCATGGTCACGCCATCCAGAAACCCGCCTTCCCAAGCGACAGTGATTATCTCAATGTGCTCGTCGGGCTTAAACTCGCCTTCCTTGGGGTTTAGTCGAATGCGCGATCCCGGATCCAGGAAGGCTTGGCGCAATCCGTCGATGGTGACTTCCTGCATCTTGATCCAGCAAGTAGCCGACCGACCATCTAGTTGTTCCGGTTTCACGATGTCCCTCGCATTGACTGCGGCGATTGCGACTCGGTGCTCAGGCGCGTGAATGCGACGGTAATGTGTATTGCTGTTCCTTACGATCTGACGGATATCCGGCGGCAGATCGTCAATAGCACCCGGGATTTGTACGGCAAGTAGATTTTCGTCCTTCCATGCGCGAATCCTGGCTTTCCCCTTCAATACTTCCAATAGACCGCCATTCCCTGTTACGTGCGCTGCGATCAAAATCCCACCCTGATTGTGAACGGCTTCCAAGACTCCTGTAAACGGCTTATTGGCAAGATCGGAAGAGGGGTCGGTATCGTGTATGCCAAATTCACCGAGATACCGTTCGAGCCTATCGAGTTCCGTATCCGGGGAGTAAAGGCATAAGACGTGTACACCCTCGCTCGATGAGAGTTCAAAACCGGGGAAGATACGGACTTCGCGATTGCGCGCGGCGGACCGAAAAGCCGCGACCGCGCTGACACTATTGTGATCTGTGATAGCGAGCACCTCGATACCGAGGTCAATAGCTTTGTCCACAATCTCCTGTGCGTGGCTAATCGCATTCCCATCTGACGGCTGCCCCCGGAAGGTACCGCCATAGTGGTGCGGGTTCACTTGAAGCGCACACTTGTAGAAACGTGCTCCCGAAGGTGCCCGAGCGTTTGAGTTGGTATCCGTCATCTCTTTCACTTGTGTTCTACTCCGGCGTGCGTTGTTATGGAAATACGATTCAAACGAATATTACTGCGGGAGTGAGACTTTTGGCCGAGTCTGATCGACCGAAGTTCGACCCGTCGTAACAACCAAAAATAGGTTAAGATATACATAGGTGTCAATTAGATTCTCCATGTCACAGCGGAAATCGCCAAACAGAAAAGACCCCGACGGGGTCTTTTCTGCAAACGGCGCGTATTCTTTGAATTGTTCCGCTTCTCTGGAATTCATCGATCCGCACGCAGATCCGAATATCGCCGTTTGCGAATCCTCGGCGCAGTTCCTATATTCAACATGAAATCACTTCGCACGCCGACGCGAAGCCTCAATCTACGAGATTCAGACCCGTCTGAAAAATCCCACGTTTGGGCAGAAAGGGCAAAAAATGGAGGTACCGGAAACCCTGAATCCCGGCGGAGTCGCCGGTTTTCGCAGGAACGGATACGTCCTGTTGGATAATCTCTTCAGTGAAGCCGAAGTCCGCATTCTGCTCGACGCGGTCGAAACGGGCGCGCGGGTGGCCGAGAACACCCGCGCCACCTCGGATGCATCGGGAAAGTCGGCCAGGCTGGCGATCTGGCACGAACTTGGCAACGACATCTGGACCGCGGTCTCCACGTGTCCCCGCATCGTCAACAATATCCGCATCCTTCTGGGCGAAGAGGTCGCCTTTTTTCACGGCAAGGTGATGTTCAAGGACGCCCATGAAGGCGGCGCGTGGGAGTGGCACCAGGACTATGGATACTGGTACAGCCAGGGGTTCGTCTTTCCCAGGATGATCAGCGCGTTTATCGCCCTGGACGCATGCACGCGGGAAAACGGCTGCCTGAGGGTCCTTCGCGGGTCCCATCGTCTCGGGCGGCTGGACCACGTCAGAGTCGGTACCCAGACCGGCACCGACCCCGCAAGAATCGAGGGTATCGAACCCCTGTTCGATTGCATCAATTGCGAGATGTCACCGGGTTCGGTCCTCTTCTTCCACTGCAACCTTCTCCATTCCTCCGCGCCCAATACATCCAGCCGGCACCGGCGGTCGTTCATCATCTGTTACAACGCACTGGGCAATCCCCAACTGGGCGGCAGGGAAACCGCCGACCAATACCCCTGTCCGGTGGCGCCGGACGACGCCATTCTGGAGTACGGCCGGGCGCCCGGATAGCCGGCTTTTCTCCCTATCCGCTCAATACCTCGAGTTCACGGTCCGGACCCGTGAGCGGCAACTCGACCCACGCGGCGTTTCCGGCATGGGAAACGTGAAAGCCCACAATGGCTTCCAGCGTCCGCGCAGCTTCCGTTGCGGCATAGGGAAAGGGCGCTTTGCCGTCCAGCCAATCCACAATCTCGCCCACCGCCACGTCCATCGAACTTGGGGAACCGTGAGGATCCGGCCAGTGCTCCCGCCGCCCGTCGCGGAACTCCAGGACCACGTCCCTGCCGTCGAGCGCGGCGCAGCCTTCCGTACCGTGGACCGCGATCCTCGGCGGCAGCGTCGCATAGTCCGCAGCGTCGACCGTACAGATCAGTCCGCGCTCGAGACGCAGCATGCCCCATCCGCCAGGGTCGCGGAACTGTGCGCCGCGGCAATCCGGCTTCCCGGCCGGATCCAGCGTGCCCGAGACCGCCTCGACGGCCCGTCCCGTCAACATCTGGATCGTATCGATGAAATGCGTTCCGACGTTGCCAAGCCGCCCCGAGCCCCATTGCACGATTGCCGACGTCAGCTCTCCCAATGCGCCTTCGACCACGAGGTCGCGCAGACGCCGGGCGTTGGCCTGGAAACGGCGGTTGTGGTTCACGACGAGAAGGGCGCCGGCGTCATCGCAGGCGCTGCGCATCCGCTCCGCGTCCGATGCGCGGGTCGCGACGGGTTTTTCGCAATAGACGGCTCGCACCCCTTGCCGTGCGCAGGCGACCGTGACGTCGACATGAAATGGCGCATAGGTCGCGACGCTTACGACGTCGAGTGACTCCTCTGCCAGCATGTCCCGCCAGTCGGCGTAGGTCGGTACGCCCGTTCGGGCGTGAAACCGCTCCCTCCGTCCGCTGTCCCGGCTGGACCCGGACGCGATTACGACCCGCGGATGTCCGCTCAACGCATCGACGTGGGTACCGTCCAGGTCGCTTACGAATTGGCCTATTGCGTCGCCCGATACCTGGTCCGCGGCGCCAATAAAGCCCAGGCCCACGATCCCGGCACGATAGGTCTTTTCAGCCATGTATTCTCCCCTATCGGTTCGACTTACAGCGATTCGGCGCCACGTGCGCTTCACGATCCCGAATACGATGCCGGACGTCATTCGTTCGGTTGGGCTCCGTCCGGTCCGGCTTCCTTACCCATACAGTTCAACGGCCCGCCAGAGGTACCAGCTCGCTACGGACCGGTACGGACGCCAGATTTCACCGTGTTCCAGCAGATCCGCGGGCTCGGGCAGCCCGCTCGACCCATAGGTGAGCATAAACCCCTTCCTCACGCCCAGGTCCTTGACCGGCAGCACGTCCGCCCGGCCCAGATCGAATATCAGCATCATCTGCACGGTCCACTCGCCCACCCCCCGGACACGCGTGAAGCGCTTGATGATCTCGTTGTCGGGCATCCCGTCCAGCCGCCGCCCGGGCGGGACATCGCCCTCGAGCGTCTTTTCGGCAAGGTCTTTTATGGCCGCCACCTTGGCCCGGGACATGCCTGCGCCGCGAAACGCTTCGTCGGGCAACGCCAGCACCTGTTCCGGCTCGGGATGCGTGCATTCCGGAAACAGATCCAGAACCCGGCCGTAGATCGTACCGGCGGCCTTTCCGGAAAGCTGCTGGTACACAATCGAGCGCATCAGCGCCCGAAACGGAGAGTAGGGCGCTCGCGCTTCCAGCAGGCAGGGGCCGGCGCGCTCCATCAATTGTCCCAGGGCCGCGTCCACCTTCGACAGCGCCGCAACCGCTTCTCCGGGATCGTATGTCAATCCGCTCGCGATATCCGGTACCACATTGCGATTCATGAGTTCGTCGTCGAGTGACCGCGTTTCAATGCCGCGGTGAGGGCCACCGCGCCCAGCAGGCCCGAATCGCCCTTAAGCCCGGCGGGAAGAATTCTCAGATGGGGGCGGTGCACGGGCATCAGAAACCGGTCCGTCTGTTCGCGCACCGGTTCCAGGAGCACGCTGCCCGCTTTGGCCACGCTGCCGCCGATCACGATGGCTTCGGGCGCGAGCGCATTCATCGCGGCCGCCACGCCCATGCCCAGGTAACGGCAGGTCTCATTCACAAGTTCCATGGCCAGCCCGTCGCCCGTTCGCGCGGCGTCGAAGACGGCTTTGGCCGTAATCGGACCTTCCGACGCCTGCCGGATCCCGCGGCCTCTCCGAGGCTGCCTGCGTACGGCCTCTTCACCGCGGCGCCCGATGGCCGTGCCGGAACACAGCGCTTCGAGGCACCCGCGATTGCCGCAATCGCAGAGCGGCCCGTCGGGAAGGACCGGCACGTGGCCGAGTTCACCCGCGTTGCCGTTGGCGCCCCTGTAGATCTGCCGGTCGATGATGATCCCGGCGCCGATGCCCGTCCCTATATTGTAGTAGACCAGGTGACGGCAGCCTTTGCCCGCTCCATACCTGAGTTCGCCCAGCGCGGCCGCGTTGGCGTCGTTGTCCACAATGGCCGGTATTCCGAGACGCCCCTGAATCGTCTCCGGAATGGCCAGGTTGTCCCAACCCGACACGTGGGTTGAATTGACGATCCGCTGCGCTTCGAAATCCACCGGGCCGCCGAAACTGATTCCGCACGCGGTCACGGTTTCCGGGGATGACGCAAGCAGCCGGCGCCCCTCTTCGAGGATGCGATCAATCATCCATCGGGCCCCGCCGGAGCGATCCGTGGCGCCGGTCTTCCGTTTCAGAATTCGCCCGTCGGAAGTCCCCAACGCCAGACGAAAACGGGTGCCGCCGATGTCGACCGCAAGAATCATCAGTCCGCCAGCCCGTGGTCGCGAAGGTAGTCCAGCGACTGCTCGATCCTTCGTTCCACGTCCCGCCGCGTCAGCGACTCGCCGCTGATCCCCTCCACTTCGAGCGTGTAGGGGCCGTTGCGGCCGTGACCCGCGAATATCTCGAAAATAGAGGGGAAATCCACGATCCCCTCTCCGAGCGCGGGAAAATGCCACGTCTGATATCCGCCGTTCGTATCCTTCAGATGCACGGCCGCCGCCGCGTGGGCGATCTTTCGAAACTGATCGACCGAATCCACGCCTTCATTGTAATAGTGCACGTTCGCCGTATCGAAATTGACCCGGATATTCGGATGGTCCACGCACCTCATCGTCTCCAGCGCGACGTCGGCATTCGTGACCAGGTCCGGATGCGTTTCCATGGCCACGACGATCCCCCGTTCAGCCGCGGCATCGCCGATGTCCTGTAGTCTCCCGTACACGAAATCCCGGTCTATGCCTCCGGACTTTATGCTCGTGAACACCAGGCCGACCCCCATCTCAGCGACAGTAGTCAGGCTGTGCGCGAACCGCCGGACCGCGTCGTCGGCGTGCATCTCGCAGCGGACGACGAGGCTCGATGGCTGCAGTCCGAACCGGTCGAGCTCACGTTGCACGACGCCCCTCTCCTCGGGCTCGGGGCATGGAATCTCCACGTTGGTCAGGCCGATCCGGGCAAGATGTTCGAACGCGCCGTCGCGATATTGTCGATAGCTGTTCAGGTTGCACGCAATCAGGTTTCCCATGGTTCCTCCCTTTGGTCGTGGCCGGGGACCGGTCCTCCGTGCGGCTCTATCCGTGTCGAACCCACCGGACCATCTCCGACAGCGTGGCCCGCTTGCCCCGCATCAGGATCCCCACCCGGTAGATCCGTGCGGCCGCCCACATCACGCCTGCAATCGTCCCGATCAGAATCAGTACCGACGCCGCGATTTCGATCATCGGAGGGGTGAGGACGTTCACCCGCACAATCATGATCATGGGCGCAAAGAACGGAATCAGCGACATCACCACGGAAGGGGCGGCATTGGGCTGCCGGGTGATGAAGGTCATGGCGAGCAGCGAGAGGATCATGGGCACGATGACGAGGATCTGCAGGTGCTGCGCATCCTGCTCCGTGTCGCAGATGGCGCCGATGATCGCGTAGAGTGTGGCGTACAGAAAATAACCCAGGATGAAGTAGATCCCGAAGTAGACCACCATGTCCGTTTCAATCGCAAACGGCAGGTTGGGGCCGAACGCCATCCTGCCGTACGCGGTGGCCAGAAAGCCCACACCGATCCAGACCGTGACCTGGACCAGGCTGGCGGCGCCGATGCCCAGGATCTTGCCCGCCATCATCTGCAACGGATCGACCGAGGAAAGCATCACCTCCACCATTCGGGTGGACTTCTCTTCAAGGACGCCGCGCATGACCATAATTCCGTACAGGATGGTAACCATATAAAGCAACATCGCGAATGCAAATGAGGTGAAATATTCACGGGCAAACCCGCTCTTCTTCTCCTTCCCCTTGACGATTTTCAGCGTTTGAAGCTGCACCCTGCGGGTCCATTTGCTCACCTCATCGGGATCCAGCCCCCGCTGCGCCAGTCTGTGGGCAACCACAATGTGAGTCAACGCACTCCGCAATCGCCCGACCTGCCGGATGTCGCTCACGTTCTGCCCGTAAAACCCGGCTTCGCTCTTCTCGAAAACATCGGGCGGCACCACAAGGTAGGCGTCCAGTTTTCCGGCGTTGATCTCGGACGTAAGCTGTCGCCGCGTGGTTTCCAGGTCTGGGCCGGGCCGTACCTCCTGCAGGAGGTATTCCGGCCGGCCGTCCTCGAGTCGTTCGTCCAGGCGGCTTACGAGCGGCCCGTACAGGATCCCTGTCCGGTCGACCACGGCAATGCGTTTCTGTTTGCCGACGTCGACACGCGCCAGAAGGACGGGGACGAGGATACTGGCCACGACGAAAACCGGCACAAGAAACAGGCCGATCAGGAAACTCTTCCTGCGGACGATTTCGACGAATTCCCGACGGACAATCTTCAATATCTTATTCATTCCGGTTCTCCCCGGTATCTTCGCCGCCGACGGCCATCAGGAAGACATCCCTCAGGGACGGCTCCGAGACTTCGAACCGGTGGATCCGGGCCCCGGACAGCGCCCGTCTCAGCAGCTCGCCGGGGTCCGCGCCAACCTGGAGTTCGACCTCCACGTGATTCCCGCGATGTTCAGCCTGCCGGACCAGCTTTGTATCCTTGAGAAAATCGTCGCTCCCGTCAAAGGCAATCCGTAACCGGTCCCTTTGATACATGGACTTCACCTCGGGTACGGTGCCTTCCAGCACCTTGCGACCGCGGTTGATCAGACAGATCCGGTCGCAAAGCGCCTCTGCATCCTCCATCTGATGGGTGGAAAAAATGAGAATCTTGCCTTCGTTCGTCAAGGTCTGCATAATCTCCTTCAGGACCGCCACGTTGATCGGGTCGAGCCCGCTGAACGGCTCGTCCAGAATCAGGAGATCGGGGTCGTGGATGATGGTCGCGATGAATTGCAGCTTCTGCTGCATACCCTTGGAAAGCTGATCCACGCGCCGGTTCGACCATTCCGACAGGCCCATGCGTTCCAGCCATTCTCCCGCGCGGCCCGCTGCTTCCGGGCGCGAGAGCGACTTGATCTCCCCCAGGAATATCAGCAGGTCCATTACCCGCATCTTGGGATACAGTCCTCGTTCTTCGGGCAGATAGCCTACCCGGTCCTTGGACAGTCCCGTTCCACCGTTGTCATAATCGATCTTCCCTGAATCCGGTGCGTAAATCCCCAGGACCGTGCGAATCGTCGTTGTCTTGCCGGCGCCGTTGGGACCGAGCAGCCCGTAGACCTCGCCCGCCTCGACGTCGAGATCCAATCCATCCACGGCCCGGACGCCGTCGAACGTTTTCGTGACCTGCCGGAGCACAATCCTGCGCATGAAGTTCTCCCCGACTGATTCCACTGGTAAAGCGCGGTCCATCCGTTGCCGAAGGCCGGGAACCCTCACTTCGAACAGGCATAAAATACGAGCGCCGGCAAGGGCGCGCAACAGGACTTTCCCCGCGTTTGAATGCCGTCGAAGCCGGCCATCCCGATGATTCAACAGACGGACAGCTCGTCGTTGCACAAAAAAAGGCGCCAGCCGTACTGGGTACGATCGGCGCCTTTCGGGAGGGGTGTAGCATGGTTGCATTCGCTTAGACGCACTCCGGGCGGAGAGGTTTCAATTTTCCAATATTGCCATTAGATTCAAGCGCTCGTTCCGGGTAAGACGACGGTGAGGCAGATCCGGAACAAGTGTCCTGTCCCAAAAATACCTCACCATTCTTCCGCCGATTCATCCCGTCTTTTGACGTTGCTTGCGCTGAGCTTGTCGAAGTGCCTTCGCTCGCCGACCTGCCCAAGTCGCCTGTTGGCGGACAAACACCCTTTGGAACTAACCTCTTGGGGGCCAAAGACTTTATCTCTTCCACCAACTCTCATTTTCTCTTCGTCCTTTTTCTTGTACGCCCAAGAAAAAGGACCAAAAAGAACGGCGCCGCTCGGCGCGGGGCCGGTTTTTCCGTGAACCACCTCAGTGGTAACAACGGAACTATGCCGCCCTCTGACCGGAACAGCCGGTAACGAACGATGTTGCTGGACGGAATAGCACGGAAAAACCCCCCAATCCACAACCGGGCGGACTAAAGATCGTCCGGGGAGTTCATCTTGGTGGATTCGCGATGGTCCGCCGTTTGTCTTTTGCTGTTTGCCTTTGCTTCGAGCTGACGGCTGTCCTCATCATTCAAGTGCCAATCGATCTACAAGGGTATTCGCTGACCGGAGGACTTTCAGAGCAGAGCGCGCGGTTCCGTCCAGCTACGCCGAACGATTGGTTTCCGCGGGTTTGAGGGCAGAGGATCCCGTGCGTCCTGTGAGTGGATTCGCGCTGTGCATATGGCAGGCCCCGCGCCCAGCGGCGACTTTTGGTTCCTTTTGGTCGCTTCAAAAGGAACCCGCCGGAGGCAGGGAATTTGGGGAGATGTGGACGTTGAATTTGAAGTTGGCTTTTGATTCAAGCCGACGGCTGGCGGCTGACAACTGATCGCTGCTTTTCTCCGGCCGAATTCAGGCAACTAATTTCCGGGACAGAACACTAGATTTGACGGCGTCTTGAAAAATGACTATATTATCGTCAAATTACTGCGAAAAATGACGACAACATAGTCAAATGACAATTCCGCGTATATTTGACGCCCCCCGGAAGAGCTTCTTTCTCCTGGGACCTCGTGGCGTTGGAAAAAGCACCTATCTGCGACTGGCGTTTCCGGATGCGCACGTCATCAATCTGCTCGCCGAGGATACGTACCAGCGCCTGCTTGCGAATCCGGGTCTCCTTGCCGCGGAACTGCGCGCCGTGCCCGATGACCGGTGGGTGGTTCTGGACGAGATGCAGAGATTGCCGGCGTTGCTCAACGAAGTTCACCGGTTTATCGAAGAAAAGCGAATGCGCTTCGTATTGTGCGGGTCCAGTGCAAGAAAACTCAAACGGGAAGGTGTCAACCTGCTCGCGGGCCGCGCCCTGAATCGCGCGATGCATCCCTTTACTCCCGAGGAGTTGGGCGAACGGTTCGCGCTCGACGACGCCTTGCAACACGGACTGCTGCCCATTGTATGGGATTCGGAGGACAGGGCGGAGACACTGGTTGCCTATACGCAGATGTATCTCAAAGAGGAGATACAAGCCGAGGCACTCGTGCGGAATCTGCCCGGATTCGCACGCTTTCTCCCGGTTGCGGCGCTCTTTCACGGCCAGACCTTCAACGTGACCAACATCGCAAGAGAAGCTCAGGTTGCGCGCACGACAGTGACGGGATACCTGCAGATCCTGGAGGAAACACTTCTCTGCTTTCAACTTCCTGCATACGAGACCCGATTGCGCGTGCGCGAACGCAAAATGCCAAAATGGTACTGGTGCGACCCCGGTCTCGTACGGGCGATGAAACGGGTCACGACGCCTCCCGCCCCGGAGGAGCGCGGCGCTCTCTTCGAAGGCCTGATTGCCCAGTTGATCCGTGCGTATACAGACTACCGTCATCTCTGCGACGTGTGCTTCTATTGGTCGACCGCGGCGCAGACCGGTACTGAGGTGGACTTCCTGCTCAAGCGCGGCGGGGAATTCGTGGCAATCGAAGTCAAATCCGCCGGCGCGTTCGCGGAATCCTGGTGCAAGGGGCTGAGGGCGCTTACCGAGCTGCCGGGACTTTGCCGCAGGCTTGTCGTTTATCCCGACGGGCCTGAATTACGGACCGCTGACGGTATCGAAGTCCTCCCGTTTTCGCAATTCTCCAACCTGTTGGCCACCGATACGCTGTGGCCGTGAGGGTATGCTAAGATGAGTGCGTATAGAAGCTTCAGGGACTATCACATTGAGCAGTTGCGCGATCCGGAGGACGCGAAGGTATATCTAACCGTTGCGCTTGACGATTATGAAAAAAATGGGGACAGCGAAGCGTTCTTGCTGGCGGTCAGAGACGTTGCGGAGGCGCAGGGCGGTATGTCCAGGTTAGCTGAGCGGGTCGGCCTGACTCGTGAGGGACTTTACAAGGGCTTTTTCAAAAATGGGAATCCGCATCTCAAATCGATGGGCGAATAGGCGGAACTGATAGGACCGCGCTCAATTTGTAACTTACCCAACTCACTCGGTCACCAATCCCGAAGCATGCCTTTGACTTTGTCAAGAACCTCTTGTGGCATCTCCTGTTCATTCGGAGAGTTCTGAATCGGTATGTAGTTTAGTGCCCATCCTATCGCTCTCATCTTAGCCTTAGCTTGGGCAAGTCTAAGTATAACAGAAGGCTCATTGGTTTCATTGTCCTCAGAAGGTTCGAGTTCGCGCCAACTTTCCTCAATTTCACCTTCGCTGAGATCGGGTAGCTGTTCGAAATGTTCCACGAGATCTTCGACTCGCGGAAACGTCTTCAACTGCTCTTGAAGATTCGATAGGTTCTCCTCGCCCAAAAAAGATCGAAGATGTGCAAAATTGACAGGATCAAAAAAGATGCCTACCGGTCCTCCATATCCCCATTTCTTGTAGCCTTCGACAGGAAATATGCTCATCGGATAAACTAAAACGTAAAGATAAACAAGCTGACGCAAGAGTATGTTCGCCCGAGATAGAAAGTAGAAAAAGGTATAAAATGATAATCTATCGTGACCCCCACTTAGTGTAACTACCGACTCCTCAATTTTAGGGCTATGATTGTAGGCACAGCTCACTTGGTAAAATTCAAGAAGAACCTTACGCAGACGAGAAACTCTTTCACTATCCACATAGTCTCGAGTAGGTAAATTCTCGAACACATACTCAAGCATATTTCGGAATGGTGGTTTGGCCTTTTTTCCTTTTAACCATTGATAATATGGCTGATATTTACTCTTATCGGAACGTAAAGACCAATATAAATGTAGAATTGCCAATTCCATAAATGGCCGTAACAGAGTAAACGCAGCAAGAAGGTTTTTGTTCAAGAGACTCGCTCCGATTTCTCTGAGATATACCAAACTCTCACAATAACAATAATGTCGATTTGTTACCTGATCAGTTTCTCGGAATGTAATCTCAAGGATATCTTGAAATTGGGTGTATGCACTAAAACCCCGACTAAACTCGTTCAGATCTTTATCAATAGTCTCATGTTCTCTTGCTCCGTTGATAAGTTCAATCGCGAAGGGGTTGAGTTGGGATTCTGGGATATTTAAGACTTCGAATATTGCTTTCTCTCGTGGTTCGCCTTGGAAATAATCACCGATCCCTGTAAATACTACGTCATTGTCGATGGCGAAATGGTTCAAGAGTTCCTCATTCATTCTTCTATTCCTCGAGATATATCCATTTAGGATATGGTGACGTTGAGATCCCGTCCGTCTGTTTCATTCCAAGATAACTACGGAAAAAGACAATGACGAATCAAGAACACGTCAAATGGCTTAGGGAAGGCGTTGAAGCATGGAACAAGAGACGCGAGACAAGGAGGTTTATACCTCTCCTCTCCGGTGCTAATCTAAGAAGGGTTAACCTGAGCGGCGGCGATCTCTCCGGTGCCTACATGGGCGGTGCTGATCTGCTTGGCGCCGATTTGAGCGACGCGCACCTCACATTTGTCGATCTAAGCGACACTATCCTCGTGTCCGCCAATCTAAGTGGTGCCAACCTCGCATCTGCCGACCTGAGCGGTGCAAACCTCATTAATGCGAATCTGAGTCGTGCTAACTTGCGTGGTGCCGATCTGAGCGGCGCTTTGCTAACACAAACGGAGCCGTGGAAAGCTAAACTATATATCACCGCCAAAGATAGCGGGACAATTCAAGGTACAACGGACGCAGCCGGCGACGACGAAAGGAAGAAAATCAAGAGCATTGAGAGTTTGTTACTCGAATGCCGCGATCTGCGAGACAGATACAGAGACGATATCCTATTCTATTTTCGAGGAGATAGTCGCACCTCAAGGGAATTGAGGCCCTCCGTAATGCGGCCTTCTCCAGCGGGTGAATTTCCCTTTCGTGCGTGCGAGGGAGAGATGCTGCTAGATCTCATGTCGCGTCAGCCAGAGGCATTTGGTGGTTTGACGCTGGCAATTGACCAATGGGTGCTTGCACAGCATCACGGACTCAAGACACGACTTCTAGACATCACGCGAAACCCACTCGTTGCACTGTTCAATGTCTGCAAAAAACACGACATACAACGCGGCTCTGACATGGAGGATGGGTGCTTGCATGTATTCGCGGTACCACGAGACATGGTTAAACCGTTTAATAGTGATACGATTAGCATTGTCGCCAATTATTCTAAACTTCGGCGAAGCGAGCAGACTCATCTATTGGGTAAAGACTCTCTTGACCCGCAGGATAAATCCGTGTTTACGAGATATGACCGAGTCTTGAGTCGCCTTTACAATTTTATACGGCATGAGAAACCGTCCTTCCAGGAGAAAATCGATCCGAGAGACCTGTTCCGTGTCTTTGTAGTTGAGCCTCAATGGTCATTCCAACGACTCCGGGCACAGTCTGGGGCTTTTCTCCTATCGGCCTTTCACGAAAGATTCGAGCGCGATGAAATCCTGAAGTGGAACACCGAAATACCAGTTTACGACCATTACACGTTGACGGTTTCGGGAGAGAGGAAGGGATATATCATGGATGAACTGCGTTTGTTGAATATCACTCATGAGAGTCTCTTTCCCGGCCTTGATGAGGCTGCGAAGGCGGTCATACAACGCTATTCCAACGAGAGATCAACGAACAGTGAAGACTGATACTTCGCACGAGTTCAATCAGGAAATTACCGGTTGGTTCATTCATCGCAAATGGCTGGAGGCAATACGACATGCACGGCAGCGTGTTGAAAGGGTTCAAGATCGCCGGTATTAGGATTACCGGGTCAGAACTGACGTCGGCTTTTAAGTCGGAGTCTAAGGACTGCGATTATTGCATGAAGCGTGGTGGTTCGGGGCTCAGCTTAGCGTGAAACCTTAGTTCTGCGCATCGTGAAAGGAAAATGTCCTCTTATCGAATTACCCAACGGAATTTCGAGGCTTCCCTTGCCAGAGCAGTTCGATCGGATTTCGAGTTGTTCGATCATTTTAGTTCCGCGCTAATCTACCTCTGTGGTAGTGTCGGCAAAGCGCTTTATAACTACGGCAATTTCGGTGAAGGTGATGTTGACCACGCCCAACTGACATCGGCTTCGTGTGAGAACCGGCGACCGTCCCCATAGAAGAAGGCACCCGCTTTCGCAGGTGCCTTCTTTCGTTCTGGTGCCGAAGGTGGGAGTCGAACCCACACGGGCTTGCGCCCACTGGATTTTGAGTCCAGCGCGTCTACCAGTTCCACCACTTCGGCGTCGTTGGACCCGGGACCGACAAATATCCCCATCGACGCTCAAGCTGTCAAGAGGAAACCGGCAACTTTACGCGCAGCAGGAGAACCTTCGTCAGACTGACGGCCTCCTCTGCATGACAGTTCAGGAGCACCCGTGACGGCAGCGCCGAACGCTACGGCCTTCGATCCGCCACGGGAGGCCCGAGAATCTCATGGTAGATGATCGCCTTGCGGACCGTTTGCGGCTTGAAATCGAGCCGGATCCTGCGACGGCGGGCTCGGCGGCGAGGCGCCAGAGCCGGCGGCAGGTCCTCCAGCAAGTCGTCCGCCCCGTTTTCCGCCGCGGCTTCAGACCCGTCGCGAGGCCGTTCAGCCGGCGGACCTCCGCTTTCGGCTCCGCGGGGGCGCCCATCGTCGGGGCGGTCGAAATCCACCTCCCTGAATTCGACCCCTTCGTACTCCTCACTCACCGGCCGCGTGCCCCGGACTTCCCGAAACTCGATTCCGCCACGGGGCTCGTCCACGGGGCGAGCGCCCCGAATCTCCCGGAACTCCTCTCCCGTCGGCGCTTCGCTCACCGGCCGCGTGCCCCTGACCTCTCTGAACTCCCGCCCCGCGGGCGGCTGCCCAAAGGGTTGCTGTTCCGGAAAGACGTCATCCTCGGAAGGGTCGACGTCCGGCCCGCCCAACGGGGGCAGATCCAGGTCCTCATCCTCCAGTTCCCGGCGCCGCCGGGATTCCAGGACCTTGTTGATCAGAGAGGAAATCAAGCCCGTTACGATCAGCAGGAGTATGGTGAATTCGAAACTCATGCCTTACGACTCACTCCTGTCCGTATCATTCTCCGCACCCTCCTGGGTGTCGGCGATCCCCTCACGCATCGAGGTATCGGCCTGGATATTCTGCATGCGGTAATAGTCCATCACGCCCAGATTGCCGCTGCGGAACGCCTCGGCCATCGCGCGCGGCACCTCGGCCTCGGCCTCCACGACGCGCGCCCGCATCTCCACGACCCTCGCGCTCATCTCCTGCTCGTGCGCGACCGCCATCGCCCGCCGTTCTTCCGCTTTGGCCCGCGCAATCTTAAGGTCGGCCTCGGCCTGGTCCGTCTGAAGTTTCGCCCCGATATTGTCGCCCACGTCCACGTCCGCGATATCGATCGACAGGATCTCGTACGCCGTGCCCGAATCCAGCCCCTTCCCCAACACGGTTTTCGAGATCAGGTCCGGATTCTCCAAAACGGCCTTGTGCGTTTCCGAAGATCCGATCGTCGTCACGATCCCTTCGCCGACGCGCGCGACGATCGTTTCTTCACCGGCCCCGCCCACGAGCCGGTCGATGTTGGCGCGCACCGTCACCCGGGACGTGGCCTTGACCTGGATGCCGTCCTTCGCCACGGCCGTGACCATGGGCGTGGAAATCACTTTGGGATTGACGCTGACCTGGACGGCCTCCAGCACGTTTCGGCCTGCCAGGTCGATGGCCGCCGCCCGCTCCGTGGTGAGATTGATCCCGGCTTTGTCAGCCGCAATAAGGGCCGTTACCACGTTCTCCACGTGTCCTCCGGCCAGGTAATGCGCTTCCAGGAAGGAGGTCGGAATCGCCAGGCCCGCCTTGGTGGCGCTGATCTGCGACCCCAGGATGATTCGCGGGGGAACGCGCCGCAGGCGCATCCCCACCAGTTCCCCGATGCCGATTCGGACGCGGGCCGCAAGGGCCGAGATCCAGAGCCCGACCGGGATGAAATAGAAGAATAGGAACAGCGCAACGACGACGGCGACAACAATGACCAGAAGTAAAGCTGCATCGACCATGATACGACTCCTTGTATCTGCGAACGATCGGACTCAACTGGCGACGTCTCTACCGGGCATCCTCGGTTTTTCGAACCACAACCCGGTTGCCTTCGACCTCGACGACCTTGATCCGGCAATCCCTTTCGATGAACTCCCCGTCGGCAGCCACGTTGACGCGACGCCCGTCGATCAGACCCATACCGGATGGTCGCAGGGGCGTGGCGGCCACACCCTCCTTGCCAAGAAGCGGTTCATGTGTTCCCGTGGCGATGTAACCGGCCTCAGCCCTTTCTTCGGCGTGGAGAACAAGCCATTTCCACAGCGGAACCGCAAGGGCGACGATAAGGACGAATAAAATCGCAATTCCTTCGACCATACCACGTCTCCGGTCCAACTCCGGTCGAGGGAGCCGGATCTCCCAATTCCCGTCCGCTGCTAACCTTGATTCGTCATTATTCGGGGACGTTAAAAGGCTAACCCGTCTCCTCGGATTTGCGGACGACAATCCGGTTGCCCTCAACCTCCACCACCGTGATCCGGCTGTCCCTGTCGATGAACTCGCCGTCCGCCGCGACATTGACGCGCCGCCCGTCGATCAGACCCGTGCCCGAGGGGCGCAGCGGCGTAAAGGCCACCCCCTCTTTGCCAAGTAGCGCTTCATGTTTTCCCGTGGCAATGTAACCCGCGTCGCTGCGTTCTTCTTCCTGAAGCACCAGCCACTTCCACGCGGACGTGCGCGGCAGCATTTTCAACATCACACCGGCGATCAGAACCGTCGTCAAAAACGCCAGTAATAACGGCCGGGCGCCGATTCCGACGGACTCCCACGTCCACAGCTCGGGTCGTCCCATCAGACTCAGGAAGAGACCTGCAATCATCAGAATGACGCCGGGAACGGCCAGCACTCCGAATCCGACGATGAAAAACAGGTCGGCGATCACCAGAATCACGCCGCCCAAAAAGAGAAGTACTTCCGTCCAGTCCGCCAGCTGCACCAACAGATGGCTGCCGAAAAACAGACCGAGGCAGATCAGGCCGATCGTGCCGCCGACGCCCCAACCCGGGCTCTGGATCTCAAAGATCAGTCCCAGAAAGCCGAGTGACATCAGCAACGACGCCACAATCGGATGGGTGAGCCAGCGCACGACCTGCTCCGACCAGTTCACCGACTGGCGGGTTATCCGCGCCCCGTCCAGTTCGTAGTGCGCCAGTACCGCCTGGAGTTTATCGCCGTCGCCCGTTGCCGTAATCATGGTTTCCGCGATCTTCGTCGCAACCGCCTCGGTCGAGGTGAGCGTCAGCAGCTTACCTTTCGGCGCGAGATCCGCTATATCCACGTCTTCGTCGACCATCGCCTCCGCGAGTTTGGGAGGGCGGCCCGTCTTCTCGGCGGTCGCCTTCATCTCGTTGCGGAAATAGGAGATCACCTTTTCGCTGGCTTTTTTGCCCTGCATGTCCACGGCCGTGGCCGCGCCGATCGTCCCCCCTTCCACCATGACGATATGCCGGGTGGCCAGTGAAATCAGGGCGCCGGCAGAAATCGCGCGGGGGTTGATAAAGGCAATCGTCTTCACGTCGCTGTAAAGGATCGCGTCCCGGATGACAAGGGCCGCGTCCAGCGCGCCGCCGGGGGTGTCGATTTCGAAGATCACCGCCGACACATCCTCTGCTTCGGCTTCTTCCATGACCCGCGAGATGAAGGCGGCCAATCCCCCTTCGATGGTACCCTCGATGGGCACGACGTAGACCGAGCCTTCCGCCCGGCAAAGGGCCGGCAAAAGCAGGACGAGCGCCAGAGCCGGAAGATAAACGCGCATGTCGGAGAACTCCCACGGTTTTCGGGAATAATGAGGCATTAACCCCGGTATGAGTGTACCGTATTCACCCGGGTTTGTCAATGGCTTTCAGGCCAACCGCGGAGGCGCCGGAACCGCGTTCGATGTCGCTTTCCGGCTTGACATCAATGCCGCATGCTTGTATTTTTAACCCGAGAGTACCGGTGGCGGCGTAGCTCAGTTGGCAGAGCAGTGGAATCATAATCCATGGGTCGGGGGTTCAAGTCCCTCCGCCGCTACCACATTGAAATGCCAGTGATAGAAACGGCGTTTGCGTTGAGGCGCAAACGCCGTTTCTATTTAGCGTTGACTTCGTGTTGTAAAAAGGGATGGGAGCAGGGATACCCCTCCGTTGCCCACATGGTCCGCTTGCCGGGACAAATGATGATCCCGCTGTCCGTATGCAGACCGGCCTGTCCGTGCTGGCAGATCCCAACGGGATCGTCGTGCGTCCGGTACATCCGCGTCAATCCCTCGAAGCTCCTCTCGACGCCTTTCTCCATCTCTCGCAGCAATGAGATTCGCGCGTGGCTGTTGTCCAGGTACGGCGACGCCGGATCGTCCTTTCCGACCAGCTCCTTTCCGAGACAATGGTTGGTCTCCCACACCGCGGCTTCGGGGCCGGACGGGCGCCTGACGGTCTGTCCGGCGACGTGTTTTTCCAGAATCGCCACGTCCCCGGTCGCGTCGCCCATCAGCACGCTCATCCCGTGCATCGGCACCTCGAACCGGGCGCACAGTGCTGCAGCATCCTCAACCGTGCGGCACTGATCCGCCAGCAGCGGCAGCAGGAACAGCACGGGAACGCCCCCCTGACGGCGTTCGCATCCGGTCAGCCCCGTCATGCCGAACCCGAACCCGGCCTCGTTGACCGCCGCGGACGTCCAGATGGTGCCGACAAAGTGCATCTGGACCGACCGCAGTTTGCCCGCGGGCGCCGCGTGATGGACCGCGTTGGATCCCAATTCTCTCTTACCGAGGTCGTCGGACTTCCCCAGCCAAACGTCGCCGGACCGGTCGGCAAATCCGAAGACGGTGCACGCGGGCGTTGCGGACTCCTCCAGGTCGAAGACAAGATTGAGCTCGAACACGTCTTCGAACGGCAGCCCGGCGCCCACTGCAATTCCCTCTATTTCCCGGACCATTTCGGGAAACAACCGCCCGATCCGTTCCGTCCACAGTTCCACCTTCCGCTTCCGCGCATCCGGCTCAAGCCCCGGGCGCCAGCCGCCTTCCCCGTCGGCAAAGTCCTCCCTGTACCGATCGATCAGTCCCGCGATGCGATCCGACGCGGCGCGGCCGTGGGCGATCCCCCTCGCGTGGGAGTCGCCTTCGGTCCGGAGATAGAACATAATCACCCCGTTACCTGTACAAATATACCTGCAACCGACGGGTATCTCTTATTTCCCCATCGCCCGCGCCATCGCGCGAACGTGTTCCGGACCGGCGCCGCAGCAGGATCCCAGGTAGCGGATATCCGCCGCCGCCGCGTCCCTCGCGAACCGGGCGAACTGCGCCGCCGTGGCAGCGGGACCCTTCCACCACGAATGCCAGGCCGATGGCTGACAACAGACAGGCACGTCCACCGCCCGCCGCATCTGAGCCGCAAAACCGAGCATCGACGATGGCGGGCAGATGCAATTCAATCCCACCACGTCGGCGCCGGCATCCGCCAGTTGCCTGGCGCATTCCGCCGGCGAAAACCCGTCGAACGTCTCCGCGTTTCCCCTTCCCTCCATGCTCACCGTAACCACCAGCGGGAGACCCGATCCTCTGGCCAGATCCAGCGCCAGGAGCGCCTCGTCCAGCCACGAGAACGTCTCCAGGATCAGGAAATCGACGCCACCGTCGCAGATCCAGGGAAGCTGCTCGTCCAGCCACGCGCGCGTCCGGTCCCGCTTCGCGGCATCGGAGGGATCGTAATCCATCAGTGAAATAGTCGGGCTGTTCAGATTGCCCGCGACCAGCGCCTCGTCGCCCGCCACTTCCCTGGCGATCCGGCAGGCCGTGGCATTGATTTCCTTCGCGCGGTCCCCGAAACCCGCCGGCTTCAGCATGTTTGACGTGCCGAAAAACGTGAGCGTCTGCAGGACGTCGGCCCCGGCGTCCTTGAACTCCTGGGTCAACCTGCGCACCTCCTCGGGGTGGGTCGCCACCACCTGCGGCGTCATGGCGCCCATGCGCACAAACCCCCGGAGGCGCAGCCCCATCAGGTAGCCGCCGTCCCCCAGCACGAATCCCTTTTCCAGCCGCTGCATCAGCCCTTCAGCCATTGGCCGGGACACCTTTCGGAAATCACAAATTAGAACAATTGTCGGGTTTATCGAAGCCGGTAGAGGGTAGACGTTAGACGGGAGAGATTGCCTGCCCCGTGCGGTTTCATCCTGTGCCGGAGGCAAAAAGGTTGAACCAATCGTGCGAGGATATCATCTACCGTCTTGCGTCTCACGTCTCACCAGGGGCCGGGCTGGATGGGTGCCGGTCCCGGGCTTCCTTTAACAGTGCGATAGCGCCTTCGCATATCCGGCCCTCGGATTCCATCTCCAGCGGCGCGAACAACACCTCGTCGCCGCCCTCCACGCGTGCGTGCGCCGTGGGCAGGTATCCGACCTCCGGGCACGGGTTGCACAACAGCAGAACCCTCTCGAATGCGGCGGCCTCCCGGATGGCGAACGCGGTCTCCACGAAGGGTTCGCCGGGAATGTGGATCAACGCGCTGTTGCCGAAGACAATCGCATGAAAATCAAACGGACAGGACAGCCGGTCCCGGTAGGTCCGCGCCTGCCAGTATTCGTATCGCGCGAGCCCCTCAGAGGCGGCGGGGTTCGCCTCCCATTCCTTCCGCGCGGCTTCGACGTCCGCCACGGGCTGCCGTTCAATCTCGACTGTGCGCCTGAAGAGGCCCAGGTCCACATGGGTTCGCGGGGAGAGTCCGTCGTATATCTCCAGCGCCGTTCGGGCCAGCGACCTGCCGATACGTCCGCACGGGTCGTCCGTTTCCCGCACGGGATGGACGTTGCCCAGCGCGCCCTGGATGAAGAGGCCGTCGATTCCTCTCTCGTCGAATCCGCCCACCACCACACCGGGGTAATCCGCCGAGACGTTGCCTCGGAAATCCCACAGGGCGAGCGCGTGACAACCGAAATTCGCGAGCGCGATCGACCGCCTGCCGTCCCGGTCGAACCGTACAACGCCTACCTGGGGATCCACCGCGTCATAGATCAGGTCGTCCGGCGGCCTGGCAAACTCCGTCAGTGAGACCATCCGCAGATTGCCCTGCTCATCATGCGCGCGGCGGTTGTACTGCAGGCCCTGCTCCGCGGCGCCTGTGCCGACCCCCACGCGGGCAGGCGCAGCGTCGTCCCGCGCCGTTCGGACGGCCTCCGCCGCCGCCCGGGCGTAACGCGCCTCGTTCCCGAATTCTTTCAATGCCTCCGTGGGCTGATTCACGTAAAACTGGAATAGTGTCGGCCCCGTACCCATATGGCTGGCGCCGGGGAGGATCCAGGCGGGATCCACGTCGGTTTCCGCCAGGTCGGCCGCCATCATGTCGAAGCAGGTGTCATCGAACAGGAACAAATCCGCCGCCAGAAACGTGACCTGCCGGTCGCCCTGCCGGACGTGAAGCGCCCGGAAAAAGATGGGATCGTAGATTTCGAATGACTCGTGGGCGGGAGGCGTAATATCCACCTTGCCGAATCCCGCCAGCAACTGCCCGTCCGGGTTCGAATCGCTCATCGATGATTTCCTCTTCGCTGAACCGTCCGTTTCCGTAACCCCTTTTTTGCGGCCGTTCTCCGGATACCGGGTGGCGGGCCGCTGCCCGCGTCTCATCATAACACCGGCGCCATTTGCTGTCAAGCCGGGATCGGGCGGGGTGGAGCGGTCGCGTCACGGTCCATGGAACGCAGATGACGCAAGCGGCTTGACAACGCTTTGTCAACTGGTTATCATGGACGTGATAGACAGGCCCCGTTGGCGA
Organism: Candidatus Latescibacterota bacterium; assembly: GCA_965203805.1. Classification (GTDB taxonomy): domain Bacteria; phylum Latescibacterota; class UBA2968; order UBA2968; genus JAAXHE01. The sequence continues at coordinate 2,661,570 of OZ241917.1, forward strand.
GGTCTTTCATCTCTCGCGTCGGCGATCGGTCTCAACGAAACGAAGAAGTCCGAATGCAGCCTGGAGTCCCGATCATGGCCGAAACGCCCGAATCTCAAGCCGCATCGGCACCGGACAATACACACTGGGGGGTCGCCTATCTGCGCGAAGACCTGCATGACCTGCGCCAGCAGATGCGCGACGACGTCAAAGACCTTCGCCAGCAGATCGCCGAGACCAATAAGCGAATTGACGAGACAGATCGGCCCATTGACGAATCCAACAAGCGTACCGGCGAGACGAAGAAACTCATTGACTCCAGTTTCGCCGCGCTGATTACGACGATGGTGGCACTGACGGGCATTCTCATTGCCGTGATCAAGCTCTGAAAAATACCCATTCTCGGCTATTTTTACGTTCTGCGTACTGTTTTTCTCCTGTATATGGCGTTGCCTGGGTAACTGATTAACGGGTCAGGTCGAATCCGGATCGATCTGATCAACTCCTGCACATCCGATGGACTCGATTTCAAGACGGGACAACACACTACATGAGTGCATTGTCCCGTTTTTGGTGTCCGGCGCGTATATTTGACATACGCATCGTGGACCGGAAACGCGTCGTTCCGATTCGCCGGAGATTGGCCGGCGCCGCGTTGTGGCATGAATTGGTCTGCGAAGCGGAAAGGCAGATTTAAGATGTTTGAACTCCTGGCCGCCACCCTTTCGCCGGACGTTCTGACGGGCGTCGTTTTCTTCTTCGTCATTGCGGTGTTTCCCCGGCCCGCACCTGCGTCGGGCGAACGCACGTATTATACGGACGCCCGGATGGACGTGGTCCGGCACAACCTGGAGCATTATGATTGGGCGCAGGAGCATCGCTCTGGGATCTTAGAGAAAGCGGAGCATTGGGCCGGCTACGACGACGCGAAGCTGCGCACGCTCGTGTCGCCGCCCCAGGTACCGCGGGGATACCAGGTTCACAACGACGGGTGCCCGGTACACGGGGTCAAAGTCCATGAGCAGGGGCTGTACAGGTGGATTATCGACTTCGACCGCCCGTATAAAGTGACGTGTCCCGTGGGTGGAGAAACCTATCCCTCGAACGACTTCGAGGCGTTTCTGGCCACGGACATGAAAGACAGGTCGCTGCTGACCGGTCCGTACGCCGACGACGGATGGGGGTGGCATCGTCCCGGAGACCCGGTTCCGGCGAACTACTGGTTCGTCGCCTATTACGCACACTGGAGCATGATGCGCTTCCTGATGGAGGCGATTGAAGTCCTGGGCCAGGCGACCGTACTTGCGGACGATGGCGACGGTGCGAAACGGTACGCGCACAAATGTGCGCTGCTGCTGTGGCAGCTTGCGGAATACTATCCGGACTACAAATACGAAATCCAGTCCAGGGAGTCGAAGGAGCACAATCCCGAGTACACGGGAAAGTTGTTCAATAGGATCTGGGCAACGCGCCCCCCGCACACCTGCGCGATCGCGTACGACGCGGTGCGCCCCTATCTGGACGCCGACGTCGAGCTCCACCGTTTGGCAGACAAGACAGGTCCCGAGATCGACGCGACAATGCGCGAACGTCTGCTCCTGGAAGCGGCCAGGTGCATTATGGACGCGCCCGGCGGGCGTATCAGGGGCAACTACGGAATGCATCAGAAGGCGCTGTTGACGCTTTCCCAGGTACTTGCGACCTCCAGCGGTCGTCCGCGCAGCGAAGAGATGGTCCGCTACGTTCTGGCGAACCCGAGTCCCTTCATGGATACCGATATGGGATTGCGGGACGCGCTTGAGAACCTGGTGTACCGCGACGGAATGCCGCATGAGTCGCTCTCATACAATCGAATCTGGGTGCACGACTTGACGGAACTGGCTGCGCAGATGGTGGATTCGGGTGTGAACCTGTTCGAACATCCGCGGTACAGGAAACTGGTGACCTGGACGTTCGACGTTTGCATCGCGGGGAAGTTCACCCCGTCCACCGGAGATTCCGGGGACATGTTCGCATACGGCGGCGCATGGGAGCCGGCCGTCTGCCAGCTCGCGCTTCCGTACGTGAACGACGCCCGCCTGGCGTGGGTCCTGAAGACGCAGCCGGGCGTCCGGCAGGACCTGTTCAGCAAACCGGTAGAGGCGCAGCATTCGGTAATTCAGGAAGGCGAAGGACCGGAGATCGGTCTGCGGTCGTTGCATTTTCCGGCGTACGGCATGGCCAATCTGCAATGCGGCGACGAAACGAACCGGTCGGCCGTTTCGTTCTTTTACGGAGACCACCAGGCGCACCGGCATTTCGACCAGCTGAACATCCTGCTGTTCTCTCACGACAACGCGCTGCTGACCGATATCGGGTACCCGGAACAGACGGACGCCTTCAATCACCGGCTCGCCGGTTTTTTCACCAATACCGTGGCGCACAATACGGTCGTGGTGGATGAAATGAGGCAGGGACGCGGCCCCGGACGCCTGCACGGGCTGATTGCGGAGGGTTTCGCGCAGGTCGTGGACGCGTCCTGCGAGGGGACCTATGACGGAAGGGTCGACGTCTACCGCCGTGCGAACATGCTTGTTGACGCGGCGCCCGGGCAGCACTACCTGTTCGACGTGTTCCATGTAAAAGGGGGCAGGCAGCACGACTACATGCTTCACGGCAACCAGGCCGAGTTCGACTGCCTGCCGGCGCTTGGGCCGGTCAGGGAACGGGGCACGCTGGCCGGTGAGGACGTGCCCTACGAACAGTTTTACGACGATCCCGAGTTGAGAGACAAGCGGTTGTCCAGCGTGCCGTACAGGGGTTACCGCGGCAGCGGCTACCAGTTTCTGTACAACGTTCAGGAAGGACGATTGAACGGGGAGGCAACCGCCGAATGGCGCCTGACGGAACCCCTCGAAGGCCAGCCGGAACGCCCATGGCGGGGGATTGGACTTCGAGCCCATCTCATGGGAAGAGACGAGGCGTTGTTCGCATACGACGGACCGGTACAGAAATACGAGTACCTGCCCGAAAGCGTCAAGTTTCTTGTGCGCAGGCGAGCCGGCGCCGATCTCTCCAGCATGTTCGCCACGGTGTTCGAACCCTACAGGGACAGGACATGGATCCGGCGTGCGACACGGTTGCAGTTGACCGCGGAGGACTTCGGGGCGGCCGCGGTCCGCGTGGACCTGGAAGACGGGAGCATTCATTATCTGTTTCATGCCCTCGACGCAGACCGGGAATATTCGACGGAGAACGGGATCAGCGTTTCGGGACAGGCGGCATTTCTCGCGCTCGATGAAGAGGGACGCCCGGTCCGGGCGATGTTGTTCAACGGCAGGACGTTGTCAACGGGCGGATTCAGACTGGACGGAACGGGGACGCGCCGGAGCACAATCGCCTCCGTGGATTACACGCGGGGCACAATCGAACTCAACGAACCCGTGATCGGCGACGACCTCGCTGCGGGGCAGGCCGTACCGGTCGTCTCGGACGGGTATTCCGACTGCGTGACGCTGACGAGAGCGATGGATCGACGGCGGTTTTCCATCGGCGACGAAGACGTACGGGTCGCGGGCGGACCCGTGTCGGGCGTGCAGGCGGACCGCCTTTTCTCCAGCGCGTCCAATCCGCATGCGCACGAGGGGATGACCCTGCTGAACAGCGCGGGGGAACCGCAGGGCAGGTTGGCCGCAAGAGTGGACGGCGGCTGGCGGATTGATCGCGAGGGCCGAGGACCGATGACATTGGAACACTTCCCCGTGGCCGACGGCGATCCCGGACCCCGGTATACGGTTGCGATGGTGGGCGCGGGCGATCGGCTGGAGATTCCGAACCTGGTCATTTTCCCGGATGGATGAAAAACAGAAAACGATCGCCGCGCTCCGTGAGGTACGCCGAAAGGGAACGGCATGGCTGCTGGATCATGTGAATGCGGATGGCTCCCTCGGCGATCCGGCGGAAGGATTCCATTTCTACCGGGCGCCGTGGACGTTTACCATCGCCGGCGAAACCGCAGCGGCAGCGGGAATCTGCAACTGGATCCGGCGGGAGATGTTGACCGGGGAGGGCACGATTGAAGGACCGTATCGCGTCTTCGACGACGCGTACGCGTACCGGAATGCCACCCTGATCGCCGGCGCGCATCTCGCGCGGCAGTACGATCTGAGCCACGGTCTGATGCGGGATCTCCTGTCGTGGCAGGATCGGGCATCCGGCGGTTTTCACAACGACCGGACGGCCGACGGCGGCATGAGCGACCGCATGGATATACCATACGCGTGCGGTCCGGGGCTGGCGTGCCTGGCGACGGGACGCCTGGACATCGCGCGAACGGTTCATGGGTTTCTGCGGCGGATGTACTCGGCGCAGACGGAGCTGCCCGACCGGTTCTGCTACGCCTGGTCGTGCGAGGATGGCGGCGCGATCACGGAATTCCCGGAAAACGAAGCCTTCTGGCACGTGGTGGAAAACCGCTTGGACCGGCCGCAACGCTGGACCGTGGGGGGCATCGCAGCCGGGTTTCTGTGCAGGTTGTACCTGGCGGACCCGCGCGCCGAAACCCTGGCGCTCGCCCGGAAGTACCAGGCTTTTTCGATGGCGGCGACGGACGCACAGTTCAAGTACGCGCAGGCCTGCAAGAGCAGCTGGGGCGGCGCGCTTCTGTATCAGGTGACCGGCGAACGGGAGTACCTGGACTGGTCAATTCGCATGGCCGATTGGTACATGCAGACCCAGCGGAGCGATGGGTGCTGGCACTGGGAGGGTTACCTGACATTGGGGTCGCGAATCGAACTGACGCTGGAGTTTGTGATGCACGTGGACACGCTGATCGGCGGTCTGGCGGCCAGGAAGTGAGGAGGATGCTTCGTGCGTGTTCTTGTGACCGGGGCGACCGGTCGAATCGGTCGGCACCTCACGCGCGCACTGATGGCAAAGGGGCACGAGGTTCGGGCGCTGGTGATGCCGAACGACCGCGGGGCGGCGTGTCCGCCACCCCGCGTCGAGGTCGTATACGGGCGTCTCGAGGCGCCCACCTCGCTTGGAACCGCCGTCGATGGCGTGGACGCCGTGTTCCACCTGGCCGGCGCGCTGACGTCGCGAGGACGTCCCGAGGAAGAATTCGTCCGGGTGAACGTCGAGGGCACGTATCATTTGCTGAAAGCAATCCGCGACCGGGCGCGTTTGCCGGCTCACTTCGTTTACGCCAGCAGCGACGCCGTCTATTTCGAAGGACAGGACGCGGACGCCCGGTACCTGCCCGTGGATGAAGACCATCCCCGGCTTTCCGGAACGGTTTACGGCGCCAGCAAGATCGGCGCGGAGGAACTCTGCCTGAGCTTCAGCCGCGGCTTTGGGATCCCGGTGACGATCCTGCGATTCGGCGCAACGGCGGACGCCGCGGAACTCATCGATCCGAAGAGTGTATTCGCGCGCTGGTTGTTTCTGAACGCGGCGATTGAACACGCCAGGACATCGGCTGCGGAGAACGGCGCGCGGTCGAAGACGCTGGCGGCGTTGGCAGCACTGCATTCCGGACGGGAACAGCTGGTCGTTTTGGCCGATCGCCGCGGCAACGCCGAAGTCCGACAGTGGGCGGATGCGCGCGATATCGCCGCGGGGTGTATCCGCGTACTGGGAACAACAGCGGCGGTGGGACAGGTATTCAATCTCGGAGGGCGCGGTCCGCACAGCGCCGGGGAGTTCGTAGAGTTCCTTGCCGCGCGATTGGAATTGCCGCACGTCACGGCCTGTATTCCAACCGCGCGAAGGCCGTGGTATATCACCAGCGACAAAGCGAAACGACTGCTGGGCTATGAAGCCCGTTACACGGTGTACGATATGGTGGACGACGCAATTCGGATGCGGGAGGCCTCGCTGTGACGCTTGCGTGCTGCGTATGGGCGATTGAGGGGTCCGAAAACGGGATCCTGTCGCGCGCGGCCTCGCTGGGGTTCGAGTGGATCGACGTGCGGCCGTTCGCGTTTTCATCGGCGGAAGCCCGCCTGTGGATCGGGGAACACGGACTCTCGGTGTCCTGCGTCGCGGCATCCTTCGGCGTACCGGAAGACGCGCTACTGGGCAGTACCGACCCGGAATCCGCGACAAGGGCCGCAAGCTGTCTCGATCGCGCGCTGGACTTCGCCGCCGGCCACGGCGCGACCGCGGCGTACGTTGTTCCGGAACGGGACCCGATGCTTCTGGACCGCTATGCGCCGAAACTGGCGGAGGCGGCCGGACGGGCCGGAGAACTGGGCGTTCGGTTGTGCGTGGAACACTTCCCGGACAGCGCGCTGCCCACCGCCTGCGAAACGATCGCGTTCCTGCGGGACGTGGGCCATCCGAATCTTTTCCTCCTGCTGGATATCGGTCACGCACAGATGTCCGGAGAAAATCCGGCAGCGGTCATTTCCGACGCAGGATCCATGCTGGGTTACGTCCATCTGGACGACAATGACGGATCGCGCGATTTACACCTGGCGTTGACGGACGGCGTGCTGACCGAGGCGGCACTGGGCGATGCCGTCGCCGCGTTGAGGGATATCGGCTATCGCGGCGCATTGAGCCTGGAGCTGAATCCGGAACTGCCGGATCCCGCCGATGCGCTCAGGCGCAGCCGGGAGATCGCCCTTCGGGCGATTCATGGATAGCCTCTGCATCCCGGCGAGACGCAGATGAAAAGAGGGAATCATATCGGGTACAACTACCGGGAGGAAGGGCCGAATGCGGATTGAGAGTACGAAAGTCTACATGTATCGAGTGGGGATTACCGGTAACGTCGCGCCTTTCGAGGCGTACAGAAACCTGGCGCTCGAAGCGCTGAGAATTGCCAGTTTCACGCTCCCGGAAGAGGGGAAAGTACTGCTCAAGCCCAATGCGACTGTGCTGTTTCCCGCAGAAAAACGAATCGTGACCCACCCCGGCTTCCTGGCGGGCATGGCCGACGCGCTCGTGGAGAAAGGCGTCGACGCCCGCCGGCTGGTGGTCGCGGACGGACAGTCCGGCGAGCAGCCCGAAGCCGGCAATACGTGGCGTGGCGCCGGGTACACGAAGATGGCGGACGACAGAAAGCTGGCGTTGACCGAATTGAACGACCGGCCGAGCAGGTCGGTCCCTGTGCCCGGCGGCGAGGTATTTGAGGCCTATCCGATCTATCGGGACGTGACGGACTGCGCGTTCTTTTTCAACGTGCCGCTGGCAAAGTGCCACAACCTGGGATGTACGACGCTGGCCATCAAGAACCTGATGGGAATCCTGGCGCGGCCGGAGCGCCATCTGTGTCATATTCAGGAAGTCGACCGGCCGTATGAAAGCGAAATCTGGAGGTTGACCGGCAGCGGACTGAGTCTTTTCGAGGACCGGTTCTACCACAAATTGTGCGACCTGGTGGCCGCCCTGCGCTCCCTGAATATCCCGCGGCTCTGCATGGTCGACGGGCTCGTCGGACGAGATGGAACCGCGTTCAACGAGGGGGAGAATTATCCGCTTGGGTGGACGTTGATCGGCGAGAACGAGGTGCACGTCGATGCCGTTGCGACCTATCTGATGGGACTGGATCCCGGGAAAACGCCCTATCTGAAATTCGCCGCCGCGCGCGGCCTGGGCTGCAGCCGGGTTGAAGAGATCGAAGTGGTGGACCTGGCCGGCGGTGAATCCATGGATATGCAGACGCTGGCGGACGTCCGATCGGGCAAGATCCTGATGCCTATCGCGCGTTGCGAGGGCGGCTATTACAATCGCTATCGGGCCGACGGTTCCGTCGTTCCCTGGCGGATTGACGACGTAAATCAACAGAGGCTTGCCGACGGCCTCGATGCGATTGCCGTGTAGCGTAAGGAACTGCAGCGAGAAAAGGATGAACCGGACGAACGCAACAACCGGGTACCGGATGCCGCCGGAAGAAATCGCTGCGCTGCTGGACGCGCCGCGCACGCCGGACGTCAGCGTCGACCCCAACGGGCGTTGGATCCTGATGCTCGCGAAACCGGGCCTGCCGCCCATCTCCGATTTGGCGCGGCCGGAGTTGCGGCTGGCGGGCCTGCGTATCGACCCGGAGGCCAACGGTCCGAGCCGCTCGGGGTATTATACGGGAATGGTGCTGTTACGGATTTCGGACGGCATGGAACGCCCGGTGAAGGGTTTGCCGAAAGACGTCCGCATCGGGCGCTCGCGATGGGCGCCGGACGGAAGTCGTGTTGCGTTTACGGTGCGAGACAGTGCGGGGATCCGGCTGTGGTGGGTCGAAGTGGCGTCGGGCGCGGCGAGGCAGGTGTCCAATATCCGCTTGAACGGCGTTTTGGGCGCGCCGTTCGCCTGGATCCCGTCCGGGCGGGGACGCGGACTTTCCCTGGTCGTCCGGGCTGTTCCGGAAGACCGGGGTAAAATTCCCGAAGCGCCGATGTTACCCTCAGGTCCCGAGATCCGGGAGAACTCCGGGCAGTCGGCGCCGTCGCGGACCTGGCAGGACCTGTTGGAAGGGGCGCACGACGAGGCGCTCTTCGAATACTATGCGACATCCCGGATTGTGGTGCTGACCACGGACGGAAACGAACGGGAGGTCGGACCGCCGGGAATCATTCGCCGGGCCGAGCCGGCGCCGGGTGGCGCCTATCTGTTGGTGGAGACCCTCCACCGGCCGTTTTCATACCTGGTACCGCACCATCGATTTCCTGTGCGTGTTGAAGTGTGGAGCCTGGACGGGCGGATAATTCGCGAACTGGTCGACGCGCCCCTGGCGGAAAACGTGCCCATCGCGTTCGACGCCGTGCGCGAGGGCCCTCGCGCGTTCCGGTGGCGCAACGACGTCGAGGCGACGGTGTGCTGGGTGGAGGCGCAGGATGGCGGCGATCCGTCCGTTGCGGCAAACGTACGGGACCGCGTATACGCGCTTTCCGAGCCTTTCGATCGCGCACCGGAAATGTTGCGGTCTCTCGAGTTCCGGTTCGCCGGGTTGACGTGGGGAGACGGCGCGACTGCGCTCGTAGCCGAGCGCTGGTGGAAGACCCGCCGGACCAGGACCTGGCGGTTTTCCCCGGACGATGAATCCAACGGCCGCGAGCTGCTCTTCGACCGGTCGTGGGAAGACCGTTACGGTGATCCGGGTACGCCGCTGTTGACGTCAAATTCCGCGGGGCGGCGGGTGTTGTTGACGGGCGCCGGCGGCCGGCATCTCTTCCTGGCCGGCGGCGGGGCATCTCCGGAGGGTGAGTTCCCGTTCCTGGACCGGCTCGACCTGCAAACGAACTCGACGAAGCGGTTGTGGCAATGCCAATCCCCGTACTATGAGCAGCCTGTCAGATTGATCGATGAGCCCGACGGTCTTTTGTTGACGCTGCGTGAGTCGGCCGAAAGGCCGCCGAACGTGTTCTTGCGATCGTTGAAGACACAAGACATCCGGCAGATAACGGCGTTTCCACACCCCGCGCCGCAGCTGTCGGACGTGCGGAAGGAAATCATCCAATACCGTCGGGCGGACGGGACCGGCCTGAACGGCACCCTTTATCTGCCGCCCGGGTATTCCTGCGGGCAGGGTCCGCTGCCCCTGCTGATCTGGGCCTATCCGCGCGAATTCAAGAGTGCCGATGCGGCCGCGCAGGTGAAAGGCTCTCCGAACAGGTTCAACCACGTGTCCTGGACGTCGCCTCTGCCCTGGTTGACGCAGGGGTACGCGGTCCTTGACGGCCCCTCCATGCCGATTGTGGAAACAGACGGCGCGGAAGCCAACGATACGTACGTAACGCAACTCGTATCCAGCGCCCGCGCGGCGGTGGAGGAAGTCGTGCGCCGTGGTGTTGCGGACCGTAACCGCATTGCGATCGGCGGACATTCCTACGGCGGGTTTATGACGGCCAATCTCCTCGCACATTCCGATCTGTTCAAGGCGGGAATCGCCCGGAGCGGTGCATACAACCGCACGCTGACGCCGTTTGGCTTTCAGTCTGAAGAGCGTACGCTGTGGCAGGCGCCGGATGTATATGCCGCGATGTCCGCATTCATGCATGCCGACAGGATCAAGGCGCCTCTGTTGTTGATTCATGGGCAGGCCGACAACAATTCCGGGACGTTTCCGATGCAGAGCGAACGGCTGTACAATGCGCTGAAGGGTCACGGCGCGACAACCCGCCTGGTGATGCTGCCCCACGAGAGCCACGGCTACAGCGCGCGGGAGTCGGTGATGCACGTACTCTGGGAAATGACCGAATGGCTCGCCCGCCACCTGTGAGATTTCATGAAGGCGACGCGAAAGAAGGACGACATCAATGGCGAAGGGAAATCCGACAGCGAAGGGATCTTCAGGTCCGATTCAGATGCCGGTCATCGGCGGCCTCCGGTCGTTGCTGGGTGATCGTATAAGAACGGACGAGGATATCCGGGAAGCCCACGCGGGGGACGCTTCGTATCACAGGCCCCGGTTGCCGGATGCGGTGGTCTTTCCCGTCTGCAACGAGGAAGTGTCGAAGATTCTCAAGCTCTGTGCCCGGTACCGGACACCCGTCGTGCCATTCGGGACGGGGACGGCCGTGGAAGGCGGAATCGTCGCCGTTCAGGGCGGCGTATGTATCGACATGAGGCGTATGAATCGTATCGTGAGGGTTGGCAACGCGGACCTGGACGCGACGGTGGAGGCGGGGGTAACGCGAAAGCAACTCAACCGGCATCTGGCGGGGGCGGCGACGGGACTCTACTTTCCTGTGGATCCGGGAGCAGATGCTTCGCTGGGCGGCATGACCGCGACCCGGGCGTCCGGCAGCGCGGCCGTGGGATACGGAACGATGAGGGAAAATGTCCTGGGTCTGACGGCCGTACTTGCCGACGGGAGCATCGTCCGCGCCGGCGGACGGGCGAGGAAGTCGTCCGCCGGTTACGACCTGGCGCATTTGTTCGTCGGATCCGAGGGCACGCTGGGTGTCATTACTGAAGTGACGTTGAAACTGGCAAGGGTTCCCGAGGCGGTTTCCGCGGCGGTCTGTGCGTTTCCTGAAATTTCGTCGGCGGTAAATGCGGTTATTGAAATGATGTCGGCGGGAACTGAAATGGCGCGAATCGAGCTTCTTGACGAAGTTCAGATGGGTGCAATCAACGCGTATTCAGGCTTTGACTACAGGGTGGCGCCAACCCTGTTTTTCGAGTTTCACGGTTCCGAGTCGTTCGTTGCCGAGCGCGTGGCAGCGGCCAGGCCGGTTGCGGACAGGCACGGCGGCGAAGATTTCCGATGGGCGACCAGAACGAAAGAACGCGACCGCCTCTGGCAGGCGAGGCACGACGCCTATTACGCGTCACAGACCATGCGGCCGGGTTCTGTGGGATATGTGACGGACGTTTGCGTTCCGGTTTCAAGACTTGCGGATTGTATTCTCAGAACCAAAGAAGAATTGAAGGCTTCGACACTGATTGCGCCCCTGTTCGGACACGTCGGCGACGGGAACTTTCATGTCGTCTTCCTCATCGATCCTGATCGGCCCGAAGAGCTTGCCGAAGCGCGTCAATTCGGCGAACGCATCGTGGAATTCGCCCTGGAAATGGGTGGAACATGCACGGGTGAGCACGGAATTGGAATGGGCAAACTGGCGGCCCTTGAGCAGGAACATGGCAACGGGGTGCAGGTCATGCGGGCAATCAAGAAAGCGCTGGACCCGCTCAATATTATGAATCCGGGAAAGGTCGTGAAGATTTGAGTCTGGATATGCCAAACAAAAAACCATCGAAACTGAATAAATATTCTTGACTTTCCAATTTTTTTTGGTATTATTCGAATAATACTCCGATTTAATGGAATATTAATTCATGAATGAAAAACAGGAACGGCAGCGGCGCATTCTCGACGTCATCGCTTCACGTGCAATCGGGACCCAACGGGCGCTAAGCGACGCGCTCAGAGTTGCGGGAATATCCACCACACAGTCCACGCTCTCGAAAGACTTGAAACAATTGGGCATCGTAAAATCGCCCGACAACGCCGGAGGCTTTCGCTATCAGGCGCCCGCCGACGGGTCAACTCCGTATGGAAGCGGATCGGATCTGCTCGCGAGGGAGTTGAAGGATTTCGTCGTCGAAACGGACGGGGCGGGGCATACGCTGGTGTTGAAGACGATTACCGGTCACGCGCAGGGCGTGTGCGAAGCCATCGACCGGGCCGGTTGGACCGAGGTCGTGGGTACGATTGCGGGAGAAAACACGATCTTCATCCTGTGCCGGTCCGTGGAAAAGCGAGAACTGCTGAGGGAGCGGATACTTGAGATTTCTCAATGACGTCGCCGGAGGATTCGCGTGTCTCTGAAAGTCGGCATTTTCGGCGATACAGGGATGGTCGGCCAGGAAATCGAACGGGTCCTGTCGCATCACGACCGTGCGGAAGTCGTCTTTCGGCAGAATTCCAGGCGCCGGCAGGGGACCGTGCACGAGTGTGACCTCGTATTCCTGGCGACAAAAGACCCGGAATCCATGCAGTTCGCGCCGCAGGCGCTGCAGGAAGGCGCAAGAGTCATCGATATGAGCGGCGCGTTCCGGTTGCCGAGGCGGCTGTTCGAAGCGGGCTACGGGCTGGAACACCGCTCGCCGGAATTGCTCGAAGAGGCGGTCTACGGGATGCCCGCGCTGTTCTCCGACCGGATCGGCGGCGCACGGCTGGTCGGCAATCCGGGCTGTTACCCAACCGGCGTCATTCTGGCTCTGAAGCCGCTGATGGGCATGGTGCAAGGGGAAGCGACGATTGTGGCGACGTCGGGAAATTCGGGGGCCCGGAGGGACGTGGAGCCGGAACCTGACGAAGTCACCTACAGTTTCGGCCGGCGACACAGGCATGTGCCGGAGATGGAATATTACTCCGGGTTTCGCGTGAATTTCACGCCGATCGTTCTGAGGTCGGTATTCGCGGGCATCAATGCCAATATACGGATTGAACTGGTTGAAAGCCTGAAGTCGGTCTCCGCGCGTGAAACAGGCAGGCGGCTGGTCGAGGCCATCGCTTCCGCGTATACCGAAGAAGACCTGGTCTGTCCCGTTGAGGATACCGATGACAGGCAATGGGGCACGCGCGACGTCGTAGGCACGCACCGGTTGGCAATCAAGGTGGGCGTGGACGACGGGTTTGCCTACATCTGCGCGATGGAAGACAACCTGGGCAAGGGCGCAGCCAGCCAGGCGGTGGAGAACATGAACCTGATGTGCGGTCTTCCCAGACTCTATGGAATTGACGGGGCGTACAGCACGTGATGAGCCGCCGGTTCAAGCCGCGCCGCGCGGAATTGAAGGATTGTGCGATGGAGCAATTCATCCAGAAAGCCGCCACGCTGGTTGAGGCGTTTCCCTATATCCGGTCGTTTCGGGACAAGATCGTCGTTGTGAAATACGGGGGCAGCACCCAGCCGGACGACGGCGGATCGGACACGATTCTGGCGGACCTGGTCTTTATGGAAACGGTTGGGATGCGACCGGTGGTCGTGCACGGCGGCGGCAAGGAGATCAGCAGACGCCTGGACGACGCGGGCCTGGAGTCGAAGTGGATCAACGGATTGCGGGTTACGGACGCGGCTTCGATGCAGGTGGTTGAAGACACCCTGTTCGGCGTGGTCAACAGACGGATTGTCGAGGGTATCCGGTCGCTGGACGGTTGCGCATTCGGGATGTCGGCGAAGGAAGCCGGCGTGATGCACGTCAGGAAACACGATGCGCGGGCAGCCTCCGATGGAAAGCCGGTGGACATCGGATTCGTTGGCGACGTACGCCGGGTGAATCCGGAACCGGTCCGACGGGCATGCCTGGAAGAGACGATTCCGGTGATCGCACCGATCGGCCTGGGTCCCGACGGCAGGAGTTACAACGTGAACGCGGACACGGCCGCGGGAGAAATCGCGCGGACGCTGGAGGCGGAGAAGCTGGTTTTCCTGACGGACGTCAATGGCATTTTGAGAGACAGCGCCGATCCGGAATCCAGAATTTCCACGTTGCACGTCGACGACGTGGAGAGCCTCATTCAGGACGGTACGGCAAGAGGAGGGATGATTCCGAAGCTTCAGGCTTGTGTGCGTTCCGTGAGAGGGGGCGTGAAGAAAACCCATATCATCGACGGACGGGTCCCGCACGCGTTGCTGCTCGAAGTCTTTACGCGTGAGGGGATCGGTACCGAGATTGTTCAATGAACCGGCGACGCGGTCAGGGTCGCACGCAGGAAACCCAACCAACCGGGAGTGGATGATGGATACGAAAGCGATCATCGATCTGGAGCAAAACTACATTCTGCAGACGTACGGGCGGCCCGACTTCGTCCTGGAGCGGGGAGACGGGGTACACCTGTTCGACACCGACGGAAATCAGTATCTGGACTTTGTGAGCGGGTTGTCCGTGAATGCGCTGGGTTACAATAACCCGATCATAGGCGATGCGATGGCGGCGCAGGCGAAGAAGCTGATCCACGTTTCGAACCTGTACCATACGATCCCAGCGCCCCGGCTGGCGAAAATGCTGTGCGAGCGTTCATTCGCGGACCGTGTGTTCTTCTGCAACAGCGGCACCGAGTCCTGGGAAGCCGCGCTGAAGTTTGCGAGAAAGTGGGGGTACAGAAATTTCGAGGATCGCGCGAAGCACAAGTTCATCGCGATGAACAACTCGTTTCACGGACGCACGATGGGGTCGGTTTCCACGACCGGCCAGCCGAAGTACCACAAGGGCTTCGGACCCCTGTTGCCCGGAATCTCGTTCGCGGAATTCAACGATCTCGAATCGGTGGAGCGCCTCGTGGACGCGGAGACGGTGGCGGTACTCCTGGAACCCCTGCAGGCGGAGGGCGGCATTCATACGGCAGAACCGGAATTCCTCGAAGGGCTTCGGCAGTTGTGCGACGAGATGAAGATGCTGCTGGTGTTCGACGAGATCCAGTCCGGGCTCTGCCGGACCGGCGCCCTGTTCTGCTATGAGCACCACGGCGTGTCGCCCGACATCATGACGCTGGCCAAGCCCCTGGCCGGGGGCCTGCCGATTGGCGCGACCCTGATGAGCCAGGCCGTTGCCGATGCCGTGGAGGCCAGTGACCATGCGGCCACGTTCGGGGGGCATCCGGTCAGCTGCGCCGTGGGCATCGAGGTCTTCAAGCAGCTCTCCGATCCGGGATTCATCGCCGCCGTAAGGGCGAAGGGCGACCATCTGAATAGCCGGCTGAACGCGCTTGAGAAAAGGTACCCCGATAAAATCAACGAGGTCCGCGGCAGGGGGCTGATCGCGGGTGCGGTGCTGGCCGACACTCCGGCCGCGGACGTGATGGGCGCATTTCGGGAAAAGGGGATCCTGGTATGTGTCGCCGGACCCGACGTGGTACGTTTTCTGCCGCCCCTGGTGATCGAACAGGCGGATATAGATCGGGTCATGGACGCGTTCGACGAAATCCTGAAGGCATAGGATTCCAGCACACTGTCGAAGGGAAAGGAGTACGCGGGATGAAAGTGGCGGATATTCGGGGAAAGCGGATTGCGCTGGCGGCCTCCGGCGGGCTGGACAGTTGTACGGTCACGCGCTGGCTGGCCGACCAGGGGGTGGAGGTGGTCGGCATCACCGCAGATATCGGGCAGCCGGACGAGGACGATATTTCGGATATCGGACAGCGAATGCTGGCCTGCGGGGCCGTGGAATCGGTCATTCTGGATCTGAAGGCGGAACTGGCCCGGGAAGCGATCACCATGCTTCTTGCCAACGCCGTTTATGAAGGCGGATACTGGAACACCACGGGACTGGCCCGCCACGTGACCGCGCAGGGGATTCTCAGCGCGATGGAGCCGCGGGCCATCGACGTGCTCGCGCACGGAGCCACCGGCCGCGGGAACGACCAGGTGCGTTTCCAACTCGTCGCCAATATGCTCTCGCCCGCAGTGAAAGTGTACGCGCCGTGGCGCGACGACGCTTTCCTGGAGCATTTCGGCGGGCGCAGGGAGATGATCGCCTTCTGCCAGGCCCGGAACCTGCCGATTACGGCCACGCAGGACAAGCCGTATTCAACGGATGCGAATCTGTTGGGGTTGACCCATGAGGCGGGCAGACTCGAATACCTGGACGTGGGCGCAGATTTCATCGAGCCGGGAATGGGCGTTTTCCCCGCGGACGCGCCAGACCGCCCGGAGACGTTCTCCGTGACGCTGGAAGCGGGGCGTCCGGCCCTCGTGAACGGGGAGCCCGTGGATGCCGTCTCCGCGATCGCCACGGCCAACGAGGTTGGCGGGCGTCACGGCGTGGGCATCGGCATCCACACGGTCGAGAACCGCTTTGTGGGCATAAAATCCAGAGGGGTGTATGAAAGTCCGGGGCTCGCACTGCTTGGCGCGTGCTACCAGTTCCTGCTGCAGCAAGTGCTGGACCGGAGGGCGCGGCGATTCTACGATTCGCTTTCCTCGGTGCTTGCCGAGCAGATCTATCAGGGATATTATTTCGACCTGTCGTCGCAGATGATTCGCGGCGCTCTGTCGCCTGTTCGGAAGCTGGCCGAGGGTTCGGTGACCGTTACGGTCTACAAGGGTACGGTAACGTACCAATCCTCGGAAGCCGTTGTCCATTCGCTGTATTCGTCCGAACTGTCCTCGATGGAAGCGATCGGTGACTACGACCATCGGGATTCGGAGGGATTTCTGAACGTGCTGGGTGTGAGTGCGAAGGCATTGAATGCTTCGCGCCAGGTGCATGATGGAATGTCGGAAGACTGAGAAACCCACAGTCCGAGTCCTTGGTTCATTTTGGGACCATGGCTGTATTTGGAGAATTCGATGGACGGATCCGCAGAAAAACCCTGGTCGGGGCGGTTTGACAGGCCCTCGGATAGCTGCATGGAGCAATTCAATGCGTCCATCGGGTTCGACCGGCGGCTATACAGGGCGGACATCGCCGGAAGCCGGGCACAGGCGAAAGCGCTCGCGAAGATCGGCGTCCTGAAAGCGCAAGAATTGGACTGCATCCTGAAGGCATTGGAGCAGGTGGAAGCAGAGATTGCCGAAGGCCGCCTTGCACTGACGGCCCGCCTGGAAGACATACACATGGCGGTGGAAACGCGGCTGATCGAGATCGCGGGCGACGTGGGCGGCAAGATTCATACGGGGCGCAGCCGGAACGATCAGGTGGCGCTGGATGAGCGGTTGTATCTGCGGGAGGCGGCAGCGGATACCATTGCCGGTATCGACCGGTTACAGGCCGTTCTGGTGGAATTCGCCGCCCGGCACATCGACGTACTGATGCCGGGATATACCCATCTGCAGCAGGCGCAGCCCGTGCGTCTGTCGCACTATACCCTGGCGTTGTTCTGGATGCTGGAAAGGGACCGGGGACGATTCGCGGCCTGCACAGATCGGGCGGATGCCATGCCGCTCGGAGCGGGCGCTCTTGCTGGAAGCGCCTTTCCGATCGACCGCGAATTTCTCGCATCGGAACTGGGATTCTCGCGGATAACCGAAAACAGTATCGACGTGGTGAGCGACCGCGATTATCTCCTGGAGTATATGTCCGCCGCCGCAATCCTCATGGGACACCTGAGCCGGTTCTGCGAGGACCTGATCGTGTGGTCATCGTCCGAGTTCGGGTTTGTCGAACTCGACGACGCGTACAGCACCGGTTCGAGCATGATGCCGCAGAAGAAGAACCCGGATTCTCTGGAGCTGGTCCGCGGAAAGACCGGACGGGTGTACGGCAATCTGATGTCGTTATTGACGGTGATGAAGGGACTGCCCCTGACCTATTCGAAAGATCTTCAGGAGGATAAGGAGGCCTTTTTCGATACGGTCGATACGATCAATCAGGCACTGGCGGTATTTGCAGGCGCGTGGGAGACGATGACCGTCATGTCCGGGCGAATGCGCGAAACGCTCGACGGCACCGTCGTGGCGACGGATCTGGCGGATTACCTGGTGCGGAAGGGGCTGCCCTTTCGCGAAACTCACCGGATCGTGGGCAGGCTGGTGCGGAAGGCACTGTCGCAGGGAAGCCGCCTGGACGAACTGGACATGCCGACGCTCCGATCGGCGTGCGATCTGTTCGAGCCGGATGTTAAGGAGTCCCTCCGTATCGAGGATGGAATCGACCGCCGGGACCTTGCAGGTGGAACCGGTTACCGGGCCGTTCTCGCGCAGATCCGAGAGGGAAGGCGGATACTTGACCTCAGACGCCGGGGAGCGGACGGGTGAAGTTCTTCAGCGAACGCGACGTACGGCGGCACTACGACCTCCTGCAGCACCGTCCGGAACTTGGCCTCACGCAGCTGAAAGCCATGGACGGATCGCACGTCATCGGCATCGGGTTGTTCGATAACGAGGCCGATTTCGTTTCAGAGTGCCGGCGCTACAATGGGTTGGGCACGCTGTCCGTGGGTGTGAACCCGAGGTCGAATCGCCTGCTGCACGACTACGGCGGATTGAAGAACCGCATGCGTACCCTGTTCAGGGACGTCGTTGCGGAAGGCGATATCGACTACGTAACCGGCATGGCCGTTCGCGATCCGGAACGTCTCGGCCGACCTCCCCGGAAGTTCCTTCGCGACGCTTCGGTGTTCGCGGACGGGAAGGTGTTCTTTCCGCTCGACAAGTCGATACCGGTATCCTCCGATTCCCTCCAGAACGTCCGGCGGCAGCTGGACTTCTGGCTCTACGGCGCAACCGAATCCGGCGGGATCAATCTGATGCAATTCGTACGGGTTGCGGGAACGGCGGCGGCCGATGGGGGTTGGTTCAAGCGCCGAACGGCGTTCAAGAGATTTCGCCCCTACATCATGGATGGCATCACGGCTGAGATCGAGGATGTGAAGGACGAATCGGTTTAGCCGGCACGGAAGCGGAACTTTGTATCGGTTGGGGCGTCTGCGGGGAAGCGTGTTGTGCAGGACCGGCATCTGGCGTACGGGTCGACGACCCGTTTTTTTTTCGCGGTATCGGCTCGCGCGCTTGACCTTCCGGAGTACCCGCCGTAGCGGTCCGTTGATAACGTCGAAAGTGGAAGTCACCTCACATCCAGGGAGATGGGTATGTATCAAAAAGCAATCGCATTGCTTTGCGCGTGCAGTCTGCTATGGACCAGCCTCATTGGCGCGGGCCATACCTGGGCGGCGGAGTCCACCGGTGGCAAGGCGGAGAAGAAGGACGATGAAGAACGCCCCGAAACCATGCGCACGATCGAAGCCCTGGACGACGCGGGCTGGTCGATCGTGGACGTGAGACAGATTACGGGAAAGCTGGTCATTCTGAGCCCACTGGTGGGACCGGAGATCGACCTGGAAGAGAGTAACCGGTACTCCCTTTTTCAAGGGAGAAGCGTCTACAACGAGAGGGTCCCCCTGCGGTTTTTCGACATGGCGATTCCCGGACTTCAGACAGCATCGTTCCTGAAACTCGGGGAACGCTTGATGGTGAGGATCCGGTATCGGTCGGGTTCGGAGATCGCGGACAGGACGATGCCGGTAGGCGATGAGGATGCGCTTCGACGGCTGCGCGAGTACGTCGAACACTTCGACGAGGTGAGGAAGGGCGAATACAAGATTGGCTTCGAATCCGGATTGCCCGAAGATGCGGAATATCCGATGTATACCGATCGGGAGGTTTCGTTCACAGAGCGGCGCACCCGCGCGGGGATCACGCGCCGTCTTCGGGGCGGGGTGGTACTCAAGGACGGCGAACGGATACAGGGGCAATTGCTGCCGGAGTATGACGACGGGACCATACTGGTCCAATCCGGGCTCGACGCCCGGCGGGTTCCGGTTGAAGATATCGATCGGGTGCTGTTTCTCCGGGGGCGGCGATCCAGAAAGCTCGGCGCCGCCGTCCGAATGGGGGTCGGGGGCGCCGTGTCCGGCGCTCTTCTGGGAACGTTGGCCGCCTGGCAGTCCAACTCTCCCGTTAAGGAAACAGCCATTCTCTTTGCCGCGATATCGGGCGGGATCGGGTTTCTCACCGGTCTGTTCCGCTCGCGAGGCGGTCCTGGCCAGCGAGAGTTTGTGCTCGGACCCGTAAGCGACGAACGGGGCCGCGGTAAGGACGGAAAAGACAATTAGAAAAAGCGTGAGCCCGGCGGAAAGTAGGTTGCAAGTGCGGTCCGGTCGGGCATCTTCCAGAGACGATCCTCAGCGAAACCGGTCGTTCGCGTCCGGGATCCGCTAGACATTGGCCTCGATGCGGGGAGGATGAATTGGGAATCCTGCAATTTCAGGGCATTTCACCGGCAATCGACGATTCCGCGTTTCTCGCTGAAGGAGCGATACTTGTCGGAGAGGTGAGTGTCTCGGCGGAGGCGAGCATCTGGTTCAACGCCGTGTTGCGCGGCGACGAGGAGCCGATCAGGATCGGCAAAGGGTCCAATATCCAGGACGGAGCTGTCCTGCATACCGATCCCGGATGCCCCTGTACCGTGGGCGAGTACGTTACGGTCGGGCACAATGCGATTCTACACGGTTGTACCGTGTACCGCGGGGCGACCATCGGGATGGGCGCGACGGTGTTGAATCATGCCCGGGTCGGCGAGGAATCGCTGGTGGCGGCAAATGCGCTCGTGCTCGAAGGCATGGAAATCCCGCCCCGGACGCTGGCCGCGGGCGTGCCGGCCAGAGTAAGGCGTGACCTGACGGAAGAAGAGATCGCAAATTTCAGGAAGAATACGGACGGGTACGTCAGGAGGGGGAGAGTCTACAAGGGACAAGGCCGGTAAGATGGGCGTTGAGATTCGTCGAAGGCGGGCTCCTGTGGATTGGCGCCCGCCGTTATTGTTGCTTCACCGTACCGTTGGTTCCGCTGAGGTCGTGAGTGTGGTGGTGCTTGATCCGGTACCGCAAAATGGCAGTTAGCGGTACGGTCGCCGAAAATATGCGAAATCTGGTTAGATACGGTGGATCCCAAGCACGATATTTCCCAGAGGTTCGAAAAGGGCGTCCGTGAGTTCAATGCCGCCGACTTCTATGCGTCTCACGACACGTGGGAGGACGTCTGGATGGATGTGCGGGGCGCTGAAAGGCCCTTCTTCCAGGGCATGATTCAGTTGGCCGTCGGCTATTACCATCTGACGTGCGAGAATTACGCGGGCGCCGAACACCTGTTCACCCGGGGGATTCGCAAGCTGACGGCGTTCACCCCGGCACACAGGGGACTCGATACCGCGGATCTGGTTCGAGCGGCCGAGGCGGCGCTGGCCGAGGTCCTCGAGGTTCGCGCGGGGAGACGAAAGACGACCAATTCGGATATCGCGCCCAGGATTCGACGCGCATAATCCGGCGCTCTGTCGCCGAAGTCCGAAATCGAGCGACGTTCGTTGACATGAACCGGTGACTGACATATATTGTATCAAGTTCGTAAGCTATTATTATTTGGCAACGTAGACGCTGACTCTATTGTAATTGCGATCGGACGACATTAGAGAGGTTTTCGATGCGGTTAGAGGGAAAGGTCGCGTGGATTACGGGCGGTGGCGCCGGTATCGGCGAGGCGGTGTCCATCCGGTTCGCGAAGGAAGGCGCGAAGGTGGTTGTGTTGGAACTCGACCAGTTGCGCGGTGAGGCCGTGGTCGAGTCGATCCGCGGGGCCGGCGGCGCGGCGGCGCTGGTGGTTGGCAGCGCTACGGACGAAGCGGATGTCAATCGGGCGCTGCATGTGGCCCAGGAAGCCTTTGGCGGCCTCGATATTCTGGTGAACAATGCCTATTATTGCCATGGCACCCATGTCCCGGACATCGATCCGGAACTGTGGGACCGGAATATCGAGGGATGCCTGAAGAGTGCCTACCTGTGCAGCCGTGCGGCGCTTCCGCAGATGATCCGTCGCGGAGGCGGGTCGATCGTGAATATTTCGTCCGTCAACGCACTGATGTCGTTTGGCGAGGCCGCGTATAGCGCGGCAAAGGCGGGCGTCATCTCGCTCACCAAGACAACCGCTGTAGATTACGGCCCCGATGGCGTGCGGGTAAATGCAATCTGCCCCGGTACCGTCATCACGGAAGGGTGGCAGCACGTACTCGAAAAAGACCCTCGGATTTTCGAACGTATCGCAGAGGTTTATCCCCTCAAACGCGTGGGCAGACCTGAGGAAATCGCGAATGTTGCGCTCTTTCTCGCCTCGGAGGAGGCATCGTTCGTTACCGGCTCGGTTGTCGTGGCCGACGGAGGCGTGACGTCTGGCAATCCCGCGTTTCTGGACCACGTGGAAGGCAAACTCTCGTGAACCCCACGCTCCGTTTGCGCGACGGGTCTGTCTCGAATCAGGATCTCGCGAACCTGATGGCGCGATGTGCCGAGGGTGGAGGCGAACTAACGCCGCCGGCCACGGAGACGCTTGAAAACCTGCGGACCGAAGAGATTGTGCTGGCGTTCGACGGTCCGGCGCCCGCAGGTGTCTGCGTGACGGCGTTCAAACCGGGAGAACGGGAAGCGGCGCTGAGATTCCTGGGGGTGCTTCCGGAACACCGCCGCGCCGGCGTGGCCGGACGGCTATTGGCACAAGCGGAGAAAGTCGCGTTCAGGAACGGGTATGGATCTTTGCGGACCGCCGCAAGCATCGCCAGCGATAACAAGGCTCCGGTGAGATTGCTCGAACGGTCAGGCTGGAAACCCGAGTTCGGCGCCAGCCTGAGAATGTGGCGGGAGCTCAAGCACCTGCCTGAGGCGAAACCGCCGGCGGGGTACGGGATCAGGACCTACGAGACCGGAGACGATGCGGCATTCGTACGGATCAAGAATGCCGCCTTTCTGAGTGAGAATGTCGGCGGCCGGGCGTGGACGGTTGCGGACTTTGAAAAGGAATACCTGGACTCGCCGTATTTCAGTCCGGAGAGAGTCCTGTTCGCAGTTTGTAACGGAGAACCTGTAGGAACGACCACGGCCTGGTCCGCGACGTATCGAGGCAGGGAAGTCGGACTGATTCACTGGGTGGCGGTAGTACCGGAACACCGGAAGAAGGGGCTGGGCCTGGTGTTGAACGTACGGGCGTTGCACAGGTTGAAAGCGCTCGGGTACGGGGAAGCCACTCTGAATACCAGCGAAACGCTGGAATCGGCCGTTCGCCTGTATCACCGGTTGGGTTTTGAAGTCGTTGTCCGGCGCGCCCACTATCGCAAGACGTTGAGCAGCGCTGCCAACCATTAGGGTACTCCGTTCCATTTGCACCGGATGCGCGGCGGCCGACCGGGTCTGGGGACAGCGACAATGAGACGATGCCTGGGAATACTGCTGATTGTTTGCGCAGGCTGCGGATCATCGGATCCCGTCGGTGTGGTCGAACCGACACCATATCCTTCGGGTGCGATGGTATCGGTTGCCGCCACGGACTTCAATGAGTACCTCGTAAACGTCGCGCGAACCTATGAAACCGTGAATGTGATGAACGCCGAATTCGGCTCCATCACCCAGGGGTGGTCGGGCGGCGTGGTTTCGAAGTACTGGACACGGCAGTTCATGTCCAACTTGATTGCCCGCCTGGAAACGCTTCAGATAAAGGTACGCGACATCCGGCCGGACGATAGCGAATTGCGGAGGATTCACGGTAGTTACGAGCAGGGGCTGACCACGTTCCACGAGGCGTTCGTCGCCTTTCTCAACCTGATCGACTTCCCAACGACAGCGGGGATTGAAGGCGTGAATCTGCTGATTTTCAGAGGCAACAGACGAATGGATGAGTTTCGGCTGATGCTGAGCAATCTTGCAGGGCGGCAAATTCAGTTCTAGTTTCCTCTCCCTCTTAAACTCTCACCGCCTGTCATCAAACGAAAAAAGGATATAAAATATTAATAAATAGTAGTTTATGTATATTCTTCAAAGAAGGGTCCGTTCAGGACCCTTCTTTGTTTTGGCCGTTGACGTCATGCCTCAAGGCGCCCCATTCCTTTGAGAGAGTACCTGATTGCGATTGGATTTTTTGAACCGGATCACTCTGGAATGTGTCTTCCAAGAGTGAAGGGAGGTATTGCGGGCATTGGGACCTGCAACGCCGTCCTGTTGTCCGTCCGGACATCTGGCTTGCGGGGAGCAAGGAGATCCTTGTATGGTTCGACTCGCGATTACGATTGGGCTCCTGGCGTTGAGCGTTCCCGCCGTTGAGGCCGGACGATCGGATCCGGCGAGGGTGGACTCGCTGCTGGCCGCGGCGGCGGATACGCTGCTCGAACAGGACCGCCGCGAAGCCCTGATGAAGCGTGCCTTGAGGTATGACCGGTCCGGCAGGACGATGCACGCCCTGGCGCGGTTTTACATGGCGCAGGGCACGCCGGTTTCCCGCCAGACCGCGGACACGTGGCTGCTGCGCGCGATGATCCGGGAGCGGCAGAATCCGGACTATCTGGCAACCTCGGCGGAATTGTATTGGCGGAGGTTGCAGCGTCCGAACTCGTACCGGAAAGCCCTCGAGGCGCTGGAACGAGACCCGGACCACGTGGAGGCGTTATTCTGGGCGGGGCGATTCGCGGTCTGGTCCTGGGAGTATACTTACTTTACGGAGATGCCCGATGACGATGCCAAAACGACGATCGGGAGATTCTCACTACGTACCGAAAAGACGCTGACGTACGTCGAATATCCGGACCTGGGCATCGACACTGGGATCGGGTACCTTTCACGCGCCATCCGCCTTGATCCCGTCCACTGGCCGTCGCATCAGTACCTCGGGCTGTCGTACTATGCGGCCGAGATGCCCGGACCCCTGATCGAGCTCTTCGAGGCCTATCGACAGCGGCGTCCGGGAAATTGGAATGCCCACTTCTTCGCGGGCCTCGGCTATCAGATGAAGGGCGACCTGGAAACGGCGTACCGGGCCTACGCGGACGGGCTGAGTCGGATGACCGATACTGCCCGCAGCTTCATGCAATCGATATTCCTGATCCGGGACCCTGCAGACGAAAGTGGTGAACCCCCGCCGAGCGACGAAGCAATCCGCAAGTTCTGGTTCGGAAAGGACCCGCTGTATCTTACCTCGGTCAACGAACGCCTGCTGGAACAGTGCCGGCGCGTGGCGTACGCGAACCTGCGGTTCTCCGATCCCACACTTGGGCGGGAGGGCTGGCAGACCGACAGGGGACAGATTTATGTCCGATACGGAGACCCGCGCGTCCGGTTCATGAAGGATCCCGCGAGGGGACGAAAGGAAATATGGGACTACGGTCCGTTTACGGTGGTTTTCGGCAATACGCTGACCTGGGACTCCTGGCGGTTCGGATGGGCCTCCCGGGGAAACAAACGCCTGACACTCGAACAACTGGTGGAGGCGGTACCCGACCTCTATGAGCATCCGTTGCAGTATGACGCCCCGTACCAGACTGCCCAGTTCCGGCACGACGACGGCAATACGCGCATCGAATTGTATTACGCGCTGTCGGAAGAAAACCTGCGGCGCGAAGGAACCGGAGGCCGCGGGACCGCCGCGGTGGACGTCAGACAGGCGCTATTCTTGTTCGACTCGGCGTGGGACACCGTCCGCCACATCGTCCAGGGTGTAGGGCGGATGCCACGGGTCGAGTATGAATCCACGGAAGAGGCCTTCCTGCTGGCAGCGGAACGCATGATCCTCGATCCGGGGATGTATTTTCTGGCGGGCGAAGTCGAAGACCGGGCGACGAATCGCGTGGGCACGATTCGGGAGCACCTGCGGGTAAGGGCTTTCGGGCGGGACACGCTGGAGATCAGCGGCCTTCTGATGGCGCGGCGCATCCGGATGCGTGAGAACGCGCCCTACGGCCGGGGGCAATTTGCGGTCCTGCCGAATCCGCTTCAGGTGTGCCGCGCGGAGGGGCAGGCCTGGTTCTATTTCGAGATCTACAATCTTTCGCGCGACGAATACGGCGGCACGCACTACCGCATCAGCTACCAGATGCAGTCACTGCCGGAGGGCGGGGGCGACGGTTCACCGGCCGATTGGACGACGGCCGTCACGTATTCGTACAGGGGCGTCCGGGATTGGGAACCGCGCGACCTGCGCGTGGATATGGACGGCGCATCACCGGGGCCAAGGGCGTTTCGGGTTGTGGTGGAGGACCTGCACACCGGTCGAAAAGCGCTGGCGGAAGCGCGTTTCAGAGTCCGATGGTGATTCGGATGACCCGATACGACGGACTTGCGTGAAAGTCCCCGAGTAACAGAAGAGGCCGGAGGTTTCTCCCCGGCCTCTTCTGCTTTCAACGACTGTCAGATTAAGGAGTTCGACGGCAGGTACGGTTACACCAGCGCGACGATCGCCCCCTGCGACACCAGGGTCTCCTCGCCGTTGTGCGCCAACCGCGCCGGGGCGGCGCCGGTGTTTCTCGCCCAGACCTCCCCGGTTTCCGCGGCGTTGATCTCAAACGAACCGGTCGTTTCAATCTCCAGGATAGCCTTCTGAAGCCGGGCTTCGCCCGCGCCGAGGTCTCGCGAATAGGCGACACCATCTTCCTCCACGCGGGTAACACCGCCGAATATGGGAATCTCGCTGAGTTCGGAGCGCGACGCTGTAAAGGCGATCGAACCGGCGCTTTCGCCGAAGTTCGCCACGGCCAGATGACCGTCGGCCAGTAGACCCGCCGCGGACCGCCCTGTCTTCATGACGACAAGGTCGAGACCTGCCGTTTTTCGAGGCGTGCGGTCCGGCGCGATGAGCGCGGTGAGTTCCGAAATGGTTTTGCCGGCAGTCACCTGGAACGGTTCGTCCACCAGGCTGAGGGTGAGGTCGTCCGCCACCGCGCGCCAGACCTTGTAAAAGTGCCGGTTGTGGTACACGGTCTTCCCGGTACCCGCATAGACGATGCCCAGCCGACTGTCGACGTTGAGCCACGCCGGGTGTTCGTAGGTTTTGATGACATCGCTTTCCGGTTCGGCGGTGACGTAGCTCTCGAAGCGATCGGAACCCTCCGGCGTGTGAACGGTACGGGTTCCGTTGCAGTTGCCTTTCAAGGCCTTGAAGTTTTCGTTGACGATGCGCAGGAAGCCCTGGTCTACGCTCTGAACGGCGATCTTCTCTCTCGCCGTGAGCCGTTCGCAGGAAAGCGAAATTCCGGAAGGCAGCCCCGCGAAGAGCACTTCCTGGCGAACCGATTGCTGGGCGCGGTCCAGAACCATGGCGGCGGCGAAGCCTTCCGGGTGTTCGTCCACGCGAACCGAGACCAGGTCGTGGCTGTCGGGCCTGTCCTGAACGTCAATATTGGCCAGATACGAATTGGATGCCGGGGCGACCGTATAGATGCCGTCCCTGTTCAACGGAAGCGCCATGATGTCGTTGCGCCACGACAGCGATGTCTGGCCCGCGCGGTGTCTCTGGAAGACGAAACCGGAGTGGGGATAGACCTTGACGCCCCTCAGCTTGCGCTCGACCGCCGCCCCGGACGTCGGTTCGGGGCCGTCGCCGAAGATCCTGTGGAGGAAATAGGTGTGGGCGGGATTGACGACGTTGTGTTCCCGGATGATCAGCGGGTCCTGGGGTCCGTGCACGGTCTCGGCAATCTGCCGGTCGTGCATTCGTCCGCCGGTGCTTTCGGCGCGCTGTTCCAGGGTTTCGAGTGCCCGGCGCTCAAAATAGGCCCCGTCCGGATCGTCTAGCAGCAGTGCCGCCGTCGCATGCGTCAGCGTTCCGGAATCGGGCGGGATATACGGCCAGTCCATGCCCTGCACGGGATGCATCGAACCGGTCCGGTCCGTCGTACGTTTGAGCTGGTCGTAGATTTCCCTCCGGTTGAACAGGGCGTGTTCCGGAAGACTCGCTCCGAACGTTCCGTAGATGATGCCGAGCCGCCCGGTGAACATCACCGAACTGCCGGTGTAGCTGGGATGCACCATGCCGTGGTTCTCTGCCATGTAGTCCGGCAGTGCGACGAACGTCTGTCCGGTCAGTTCCCTGACCGTCTTCCCGTCTGAGAAGGGCGCAAGATTCTTCGTGTCCTGCTGGGTTGTGGTTGTCGAAAACATCCACCGGCGGGCCGTTTCGGCCCAGGACTTGACGTTGGGTGAGTTGCTCAGGAAACATTCAACCGAGGCCAGGCCGCAGGACGTCCAGCCGTTTTCTTCCATCTGGGTATTGGTGTAAACGCCGCTCTTCGGGTCCATGGCGCCGAACCGCTCGGCATAGTCTTCGTGCATGCGCGCGATCATGCCCCAGGTCTCGTCGTCCACCATATCGCCCAGCATCAGGGCGGTCAGGGCGATGTCGGCAACATTTGTGCCGCAC
The DNA here is from genome assembly GCA_965203805.1 of Candidatus Latescibacterota bacterium. Classification (GTDB taxonomy): domain Bacteria; phylum Latescibacterota; class UBA2968; order UBA2968; genus JAAXHE01. Next base: position 2,689,640 of record OZ241917.1, read on the forward strand.
TGGCTCTCGGGGAAGAAGCCCCGCCCGCGTTCACCCCACTTCGTGCCCCAGGTCCGGGGATTGCCAAGGCTCTTTTGAGGTCGGATACACTCGGCCGGACCCGTGTCGTGGGTAAAGCAGAGGTAGCGGATCCCCTTCAGCGCGAGTTCCCTCAGTTCTTCTTTCGAGCATCCGGTCCGCTTCGAATCGTATTCGGGCGAGTTCGCAAGCGCGGCAAACACGAAGATCGGCGAGGCCGTGTCGCTGCCGTACCAGTGGGCCCCGCCGAAGAAATGCCCGCAGTTGGGCCGCTCCGGCCAGTCTTCGAAATAGCTTAGGCCTATCGGCACCCAGTTCTCCAGGATGCGTTTATATCTCCGGCTGAGCGGGGTTTCCCTGGCCGGCACGGACGTCCGCTTTCGGTTCGTCAGAATCTCGGGGCGCATAGGTGGCTCCTTTTTGGGTTTTGGGACCGAATCGAGGGAACAGTGTCAGTGAGGAATCGAATTTCCGGCAATGAACCATCCTACGGGTAATTTCCGTCTTCACTCAGGGTTCGCGGTTTCGTCCGAAGATCTTGTCGATGATTGACCGACGCGAAAGCCGTTCCACTGCGATTCGGGTACCGCGGATTTCGGCCGAGAGTTCGTCTACAACCCCCAGCTTTTCAGTTATAACGTTGAGCTGCTGCTCGACCTTGATGAGCTTATTGCCGATCAATGCCGGGTCGGTAGCCTGCAATAGCTCAACTGCCCTCCGGAATTCAGCGAGGACGCTGTTCAGCGAGTCCACTGCGGCTCGCGCGACAGACGCGAGGTCTGAGACGTTCGCGTTGGCTTCGACGAGCCCTCTTCCGGCATTTGCGAGTGACTGTTGAAGCACATCGAATTGCTCAAGACGCCGGACCACTTCCGCGGCACGTCGCTCCGTTTCGTCGAGCCGTCCCTGTAGTTCTTCCATTATATCCATTTACGCTCCCAATACTTTCGCCACCCCGTGCGATTCAAACTCTCGGAAGACGCGATCGGACACCTCGTTCAATTCATCGAAGACGTTTTGGATTCTTCGTGTGGCAATAACGGCGTGGACACGCGGATCATCCAGTTCAACAGCCCGCTGAATCGCTCTTTTTTCAACGTAGGTAAAGTCAGGTTCCATATCGGCCAGATCGAGCAGCGCGATGGTGAGCGACGGACCGAGATCACCCGCGCGGGCCGACGCCAGGTCGTACATCTCTTCGATAGTCGTCTGGATGTCCGTATGCGAGATTCCGTATTTCTCGACGCCGGACCGGATGGCGGCGCCGATTCCCCTAGAGCTCACGTTCTCATCGTGGTCCGAGCACATGGACTCGGAAAGTGCGCGGGCGATCAGAAGCCCCGGATGGTCCGGATAGGATTCCAGCGCGCGAATGCACAGACCGCGGAGCTCTCCCGCGTCCATCACAGACTGCACTTTGAAAACAAGATCCCACCACGGTGCTAACTCGACGTCCTCATTCTGTAGGAGTCCTTCGATGTGCTCAGCGCCAAAGCCTTCCTGGAGGTAGTCGAGTACCCGCGTGCGAATCTCCGCGTCGTCTTGCGCCTGGCGGGCTAGCAGCACCGCTTCCCGGATCATGCCCCGCCGGGAACGTTCGACCAAGTCGTACATAAACTCGATCAGTATCGTGGCAAGTGCAAGCGCCGCTTCCTGCGCGTGGCCGGTAACGACTTCATTCACTCGTCGAACGAGGGACTTGCTCCTTCCCGGTTGCGCCGAGAGGACGAACTCAAGCAGTCTGTCCTTACATCGCTCGAAATCGAACGCGTCCACGTGAAGCACAAACCTGCGGGATCCGAACTCGACTTCATAGTCGTCAATCACACCAATCCTGAGTAGCCGATAGACGGCTTTTTCCTTTCTGATACGGCTTTCGCCGTTTTCAAAGGGTCGCTCGATGCGTTGCCTGGAAGAGAGATCGCCCAGTGCATTCAACAGATCCACGACATCTTCGATTTCCCGTGCCGCACCGCTGAACGCCTGCAGGTGAAACCATAATGCCCGGGTGAGGTCATCCGCTGTCTGGAGGTTTCCTTCAATCTCATTGAACTTGCCGCGAAGTTCCTCGAGATCGAGATCGGGATCGATCAATTCTGTGGAACGACCCGGGTCGTATTCTGAAAACACGACGGTTGAACGCGCGAGTTTTCGGTCTCGTCCCGCGCGGCCGGCCTCCTGATAGAAGCTCTCAAGCGACATAGGCATTCCGAAATGCACGGTATACCTGATATTCGGTTTGTCGATCCCCATCCCGAACGCTTTGGTCGCGACAAGCACGGGCACGCGGTTGGTCATAAAATCGGCAGCGTTTTCACGTTTCCGCTGGTCCCAATTGTCGGCAACCACGGACGAGGGAGGGCCGCCAGAATATATAGTTACTTCAGCTCCCGTCGCTTGTTGCACGACATTCCGCACGTCCTGCACCCCGTAAGTGCGGGCCTTTACGGTGGGCACGAAGACGATACCGGAAGCTGTGTCGGCACCGGACGAGCGATAGAACTCCGCACGAGGCAACCCGAATCGTCCAGGCATCGCGTTCAGCACGCCGCGCAGTGCCGCCGAAGGGTCTTCGACCGGCGAAGTACGCACGATTTCAAAGCGTATTTCGGAACGGTCAAAGGAATCCGGTCGAATCAATGCGTCCGAGCGATTCCTGTCGATTCCCAGAGCGGCGAGCATGTCACGGAGGACGGCACGGGAGGCGGTTCCCGTGAGTGCCAGGAGCGGCGGCGGGCTGGATTCGCTGTCTGCCCCGAGCTTTCTCAGGTTGTTCGCGAGGTTCAGATACGCGGGCCGAAAGTCGTGCCCCCACTCGGATACGCAGTGCGCTTCGTCGATGACGGCCAGGTTGACAAACGTACACGCAACCAGGGCACGGAGCGCCGTCCGGAACTGGGGCGACTGCAGACGTTCGGGCGCATGAAGTACGAACAGGTATTCGCCTCGTTCGACCCGGCGCAGCAGACGTTCACGCTCTTCCCGGTCGGCAAGGTAGCTGGTAATTGATGCCACCCTATCGATTCCGTAGGACCTCAGACCCTCCACCTGGTCTTCGATCAATGCAGTTATCGGATCTACCACCAGAGTGACGCCGGGCATCAGCAGACCCGCAAGTTGGTAGACGATACTCTTTCCTCCGCCGGTCTGAAGCAACACGACGCTGTCGTTCTGTCGCAGTGCGTTGAAGATGGCCTGCCCCTGCATCGGGCGGAATTCTCGTTTCCGAAATAGGTTCTGGAGATAAAACCGGAGCGGCCCTTGAGCGTCTTCGAAGGTCGACACCTCCGCGGCTCTTCTTCGCAAGTCGAATGACTGCTCGGTCGCGATCAATGCCGGGACATACACTGAGCGAATGACGAAATCCTGTCCTTCGCGTGAAATAGCATGGTATGGGCTGGTTCCTGTTTCGACCGCGATGCGCAACGGTTCTCCGGCCGTTTCGGAATCCGCGGCTTTTATCCACCTTACCCCGCCTTCGCGCATCCAGGTCGTCGCGAACCCGTCGTCCGCTCGCACGGAACATCGTTCCGGGACCGAACTGCCGCCATACAGGATGTCGATGCCTGCAAGGAACCGAAGCACATCCAGCGCGCCGGCCGCGGCGGGCGCTCCGGCCCCACGGATGTCAATGGCCCATGTTCCGCCGGGCGTCAGCCATCCGTACTCTAGGGCCCTGGCGACTGCAAATTGCACCCTGGCCGCATTAGCGCAATTGAGAGCGAACGACGAGACATCCTCCTCGTGGCCATTGGCACGGGCGAATGCTGTCAGAGAACGTTGGCATCGATCGCGAATCTCGTCGAGCGTGGTTCCGCGGCCATTGAGCACTTCCGCGTTTGTGATACGTAGAACGTCGATCCCTGCTGATCGCAGTGCTTCATCGCGCGCCTCGTCCACCTCGACCGCACTAGCGTGTTCCGGACCGTCGATCTCTACGGCGAAAGGGGTTCCACCGGGGTGGCTGAAAAGAAAGTCGACGCGGCGGGCGCCGTTCCCATATCCGCCCGAGGACTCAACCAGTCGGTCGAGCGGCGCCTGAGGGGTGAACCAGTGACCGGCGCAGGTCCCGAGCGCCGCAGGCACCCACTGATTGAGAAACCAGCTTTCCGCCTGGCTCTGCAGCAGCGACTCTTCCGAATCGGGATCGAAGTCGAAAGCGGAGTCGAGGACGAACGGGGTCTTTTCCGTTACCCTCGCAAGAATGGTTTCAGCCGTGAAACGCAGCGGCGCGTCCGCCCGCGGCTCCCAACCAACTTCCGCATTGTCCTGGCCTGATGCGTTTACCCGATCGAACAAGCCGTGGGTGCGAAGTGCTTCGCGTTCGACCTCCAGAGTTGGCATGGGCGTCTGCCCGCGGCGCAGAAACTTGACCAGGAGCGAGGTCGCGAAACGGACGTGTTCGACCGGTTCTCCGCGCCCTAGGCTTCTTCGCGAGAGGACGACACACTGACTCAGTGCCCGTGTCAAACGCTCGTCTTGACCTAGCCGGACATTAAGGACTCCCGGCTTCGCTCCAACGGAGACGTATTCCGGGATGAAATCGTTGCGGCGTACGCCTTCAATCCATTCAACCGGAAGCAATTCCCCATGAGTCGAACGGGGCCTTTCGGAAGGCTGCTTCGGCCTGCGGTCTTCACCGCGCCGCCGTGTCCCCCGGCACCTGGGAAACTTCGTGCAACCCCAGAACTGCTCTCCGGGGTTGGGCCCGCGCTTCGCCGTACGAAGCGCCATGGCAGAACCGCATGTTGGACATCTTGGAGTAATGGACTCGCCAGTTGATCTGTTCATTTCAGTAGTTGTGCTGAGCAATTCGGAACGGTCGTCAATACGCGGGCACGCCCGTCTTTTTGCCAATCCAATCAATCATAGCTCTGAACGTCGGACATTGCTCCGCTACGTCCAGCAATTCTGCGTCACGTAAAATGGCAACACTGTCCACAATCTGTCTATAGGACTTCCTAGGACGATGTCTTCGGAAGAGTGCCTGCACGATTACCTTCGGCGGCTGGTCTTGATTCTGCTCTTCGGGAGGAAACCGCCAGTTGCGAGACAGATTTGGTAATTTGAGACGGTCCTTCAGCTGATTTGGCGCAGAAAGGAGCAGCACTTCCATGTCGTGTTTCATGGCGTTTGCGTGGAACCTAGCGATATGACTCTCAACATCTCTACGACTCATACCTGTCTTTTCCAATTCACGCCGTATAAGCCGGTTTTGCACAACCTGCAATTCCTTCAGGTTCTGGTGTTTGTAATTGTCGGAAATGCCTCGGTTCGGATATAGATCTGGCAGGCCAACAACAAGATCGAAAGGGTCGTTTACGAGTTTTTCCAGCGCTCGCGACCCAATTTTTCTGAGGAATTTGGGCTTGTTGTCGAGTTGTATTAGTTGAATGCCCCTGCCTTTTACTCGAAGCTTCTGCCTCCACCCGCCCCACAGCGCGGCCAAGGCCCGTACGTCAGACCTCCCTTCCACATAAACCCACACCTTCATGCGCCGGCCTCCAGTTCGCCGGAACGGTGCAGGTCACCGAGAGTCGCGCCGGTAACGTTTTTGAGCATGTCAACAAGTGTTTTTCGGTCCGACGGGCGATGCCATAGGACCCTAGCATCGTCTTCATCCCGCGCCATCACCGCAACGTCTTCAATGTCAAAACAGTCAAGCAGATCCGGGCTGTGAGTCGTCACGAGCACCTGCGTGCGTTCCGAGGCAGTCTTGATCATCTCCGCGACGACAGGCAACAATCCAGGATGCAGCCCCAATTCCGGTTCGTCAATTGCAACCAGCATGCGAGGCAACGGATTCAATAGGGCCGTTGCCAGGCACAGGAATCGTAGCATGCCATCCGAGAGATCCCATAGATTCATGGATCGATGCATGCCCTTCTCGCGCACACCCACGAGCACTTGCGGTGGCGTTCCATGGGTAGTGTCACAATGGATCTCCTCAAATCCGGGATTGGCAACGCGCAGGAATTCGCGCAGTTCCTCTGCCGCCGAGCGGAAGTCATACCGAGTCAAAATTTCGTGAAGCACGGTTCCGAGATTGTCGCCATTGCTAGACAATGTTGTAAATGGCGAAATATCGGCGGGTTTTGTACGAAGCGATGAAGAACGAGTTACATCGAAGCCCGGATAGAACGTCATATTTGCCAACAAAACTCGCACTAGGGATGCAACAGGAAACTCGTTGAAGAACCGGATTTTCGAGAGTAGCAAGGCGACTTCTTGCTGTGCCGGCTGTGCCGGAACGCTGGGGTGCGCAGTTTCTGTGGAACCGGTCTCACCTACATTCACCTCTGACGGTTGCGCTTCATCAAAGGGTGTTAACTTTCTCTGTCTTCTGTCAAAAATCTGTTGCCGGTATGGGTTCGCCTCCAAGAACTTGAAGGGTTCGGTATGACCAGGTGCTGGCTTTTGATTTCTGAGAACTTCGTATCGGGTTTGCATTTGGTACAGAGTATCTGGCACTAACTCGACCGCGTACACCAGTGATTTTTCTTCTTCTAGTTGTAAAATGTCCGATAGGGCGGAGTGATGAAGAGTGATGCTCCATGTCAACTGTTTGTTAACATCATTCGCGGAAAGCAACGACGCCGCCCCATAATGCCAGCCAATTGCCGTATTCAGTGGAACTTCGCAACACTCCGCGATTAATTGCAGGCAATCGATCAGCGTACTCTTGCCTACGGCATTTGCACCGATCACCACGGTGAGCGGCTTGAAATCGGCCTTGAAGTCGTCGAGAAGCCGGTAGCCCCCGATTTCGATTTCAGTAATCATGAGATTAACCCTTTCAATCCGATTGCCGCCTGCAGTATTTGATGTTGTCTGGCCCGGCATCTGACGCCGGTATAGGTACAAGCGGTCGACGATCTCTTCAACGCGTGTCGACCGCCTGCGATACCGTCCAACCCGGAAATTCGATCCCTTTGGCCGTTCGTCCCGGTATCGCACGGACGTGTGAACCGGGTATAATAAATGCCCCTTTTCAGATTCTCTGTCAAGGAGCATCACACAGGCAATGACTGTGCCGGATCAACTACATTTCACTCACGATTCCGATCGTCGATCGCCATACGGACGGTTGGGGAGATTCGGTCTCTCCGGCTATTTCAACTGAACTTGGGGATCGTCCTCGTACGCAGAATCGATCTGGACCAGGCGTTCCAGAATCAGACAGAACAGTTCGAAGAGATCCTTCAGTATCTCCGTCTCTTTGATCACGCCGTCGCATTCGAAATACAACTCATCCACGCCGTCGGGAAAGTCCGCCCCGAACATGCCTTCGTCGTCTTTGATCCGGAGATGTACCTTCGGCTGTTTCCGGAACAAACCCCGTATCCTTTCATCGGCGAGCAGCAGCTTGATCTTTTCCGGACTGTTGCCTTTGATCAGGAAGCGATCATCGAAAACCGGGTCCCCTATCTCTATGTCCTGCATACCGAGCAATTTGCCGATTGAACTAAAGAACCCCTCGTGCGATATATCGAAAGAGAGACCATCCTTGTTGATAAACGGCGCCCGCATCCGGGTTAACCGCGTTGTCACCATCATCGTTCCCGAGTAAGTCGACTCCGTACGGGTATCGAGGATGATCCGCCACTCGCCGTGATTGTACGCAACAGCATTGGCGCCCCAAAAGCCCCCGTCGATGAATTCACCCTCCATATCCGACGCTATCTGCCTCCAGATTTCGTCCTTCGACGGTCCGAATATGGATCTGCGGATACTCACACTTCCTCCGGATTTCGGGGTTCTTTCAACACGTAGACTCCCGATAGGCCGCCCTTATTCCACAGCAAACAGCCGGTTGCGCGCCGGGAGGCTGACGATCTTCGAATAGTGGTGGACTTTCAGATCGGGATTTTCGGGATCCACGGGGGTGGGCGCCTCGATGACGAAATCGGCGAAGTGCGGTGCGTTGAAGGCCACGAAGGCCAGCGACAGGCAATCGACAAGCCGGTCCGGCCGCTTCGAGAGGTCCGGAAAGGCGATCGGGCCGGTATCGACCTGGTAGCGGTCGTCCCCGCGGCGGGTATTCATGGTCTTTACCGGACATTCGATCAGCGCGCGAAGTCCGGTTTTTTCGTTGCGGATCTCCGTCTGCGAGACCAGCGGCGCGAAGCGGTATGTACCCTCGCGGATGGCCGTGTTCGACGGCAATTCTCGAATCCTGTCGCCCTCGACCAAATGGAGATCGTAGCCGCCGAACATCCGGTCGTACGGCTGCGTCTCACGGTACCGGGCGCTGAAACAGGCCGGGCGCCGGAAGATGAGTCCTAAACGGGCGCTGAAGATAGGCAGGTAATCGTAATTGTCGCGTTTGAACAGGTCCCTGTTCTGAAACGTGTTCTCGCTCTTGCACGAGGCGGCCTGGTAGAAATCTTCGCAGGTCCCCGCTCTTTCGTCGAAAACGCGTGTGCGGGACTCGATCCAGAAGCGCGCCTCGTTGGCGGACCCCTTTCCAATGAGGAAAGAACGGCCGTAATCCAGCGGGGTCATTTCGAATCCGACTGCCCGAGTTCCCATGCTATCGCTCCGTTCCCGGTTCGCCCCGCAGATGCCCGGCGAGAAGGTATCGATACAGCTTGAGCGCAAGCTCTTGTTCGTTCTCCTCCAGCTTGTCCAAAGCAACCGGCGTCAGCACCAGGGTTCGGCAGGGTTCGTCCGCAACGATCAGGGCCGCGGTCTGCCCGGGCGCGCCCGCCGGCCGGATCGAGTCACCCGGGCCGAGTTGAAAAAGGCGGGCGCCGGCGGAATCGTATCCGGAAGCCCTGCCGGAGAGCAGCAGTTGCAGACCGGATTTCGGCGCATCCGGTCCTGCGACGGCCTCGCCGGCAGAGTAATGACATTGGCCCAACCACCTCTGCAGTTCCTCCGTAAGGCTTTCGAAATCGATCTGACGCGCCAGGTAGCGCTCAAGGTCTTCCGCGGCGTGTTCCAGCAGAGAGGCGCGCCGTACCTCGGTCCTGTCGGCCTCCGCCTTCCAGGCCGACAGGAGGATCTCCTCCCCACGTTCGAGTGCGCGGTCCGCATCCGGCTCCACCAGCAATCCCGCATATACGGCAGGCGGAAGGTTATGTTCCAGCCCGGTCTGCAAACCCGCGGATAATCCGCTGAGTACAACCCGTACCCCGGCCGCGTTTGCCGTCTGCAGAAACCTGCTCAGGACGTTTACCGCCGAATAGTCGTAACCCGAAACGGCGCTGAAATCCAGTATCAGACAAACGGGTCGCGAATCGCCTTTCAGGGAATTCCTGAGATGGTCGACGAGAGGACATACGCTACCGAAGAAAATGTAGCCCCGCAGCCGGTAGGCCTGCGCCCGCCCCCCTTCTTCCATCAGGATGGCGCGATCGGGGACGGGACGGGACCTGTTACTCCTTCGTTCGCGCACGGCGAACTGCGATTCGATCGGGTCGACGCGGCTGAGGCGCACGGCGAAAAACACGAGTGTAGCGAGCATCCCGACGCCCACGCCCTCGGCCATTCCGAAAGACGTGATCACAACGAAAATCAGCAGAATGATGCCGTATTCAGTCCGTGGGAGCCGCCTGCGGCTTGCCACGAGACCCTGGTCCAGCAAGCCCGCGCCGGCAAAGACCAGGATTCCGCCGATGAGCGGCGCAGGAACAAGCTCCAGCATCGCGTCTCCAAGAAACAATGCCCCCCCGATCACGAGCGCGGCGACCACTCCGGTCAACCTTGTTGTGGCCCCGAGCAACTTGCTGCGCAGGGAGGCCGGCACGACAATCGTCGACACCGTGCCGCCGCCGAGACCGGCGACCATACTCGTGACGCCCGTCACCCGGAACTCCCGGTCCCAGTCCAACTCCTGATTCACCGCCAGCTCCAGGCCGGCGAAATTCATCACCACCGCGATAAACGCAACCAGAACCAGCGTCAGCATGTGGGGGGTCTGTCGGACCATGGCGGACCATTGCACGTTTGCCAGGTCGGCCGGGTACAGGGTGGGCCACAGGTTCCCGTCAGTCGTTCTGCTGAGCAGCAGGCCCTCCGCCCGCGCAGTCTCGCCCGAAATCCCGAGGCTGGCGAGGGCATAATGGAACGCGACGACGAAAAGCGCGACGCTCACCGGCATGATCAGCGGGTTCGCCCAGCGCTTCATCGCGAAATAAAGCGCGACCCCATACACCGCGCCCGGGCTCCATTTCCAGAACGCGGACGGGCCGAAGAGCGCGGGAATCGCGTAGAAGTCCGGTTTGGATCCCATCAGCGACATCGCGGCGAGGCATACGGCCCCACCGATTCCGGCCACGAATCCACCCGCCACCGGATAGGGGATGAAGCGCATCAGGTTTGCCAGCCGGAAGCGTCCGATGACGAGGCAGCCCGCGCCGGTGACCACTGCGGTCAGGATGAGCGCGACCGATGTCGTGACGAAAAGCGCATGGCCCTCGGCATCCATCGTGGATCCGACCGCAGCCATGACGACGACCAGGACTGGAGACAAACCCGCAATTGCTCCTCGGTAACCGCCCCCGAGGGCGATGAACAGACACGCGGCGAAATTCCCGAAGAGCACCAGCCCGATTCCCTGCGAGGAATAGGCCGCAAGAGGACCCGAGAATATAAAACTCGCGAAGGCGACCTGGGCAACCAGCAACCCCAGACCCGCCGTAAATCCGGCCGTCAGCGCCGGAACCGTCTTCACGGACCCCAAGTCGGCGCGCAGCTCGAATACGAGATCTCTGAGAAAGGAATTCATCGTCAATCGTCCAGAGGCAGCCTGACGGCTTCGCCAGTCTGCGACGATCGGTAAGCGGCAGTCATCCAGCGGGGTCAGGGTCGCGCGAAGGTAGAACGGGACCGGCAGGCGTGTCGCACCGCGAAATACTGCCAGATGCAGTACAATATTCAAATTGAACTTGAATTTTGCACCGATTCTCCTTACCTTGTCCGTAAGGCGCGCCCACTCAGATAAGGAGCGGAACCGTGTTCAACCGACAACTCGCCAACGAATTGGCCGCGACGGCAAGAGAGTTCCCCGTGGTTACAATCATCGGACCTCGGCAGGCGGGAAAAACCACGTTGGCGCGAATGCAATTCCCCCACCACGCGTATGCGAACCTTGAAGCGCCCGATATACGAATGCTCGCAAGAAGCGACCCGCACGCTTTCTTCTCGCATTTCTCGCCGCCCGTCATCATCGACGAGATTCAGCGTGTGCCCGAATTGCTCTCTACGATCCAGGTTCTGGCCGACAACAGCCGTAAGCGGGGGCAATATATCCTCACAGGCAGTCACCAGCTGGGCCTTCAGGAAGCCGTTGTCCAATCCCTGGCCGGACGCACCGCTCTCTTGCGTCTGCTGCCACTGTCGATCTCGGAACTCGGCGCAAACGGCATCACACACACGCGCGATGAATATATATATCAGGGTTTTATGCCACGCCTCTACAGCGAAAAAGTCAATCCCACCCGCCTGTACAGAAGTTACTGTCAGACCTATATCGAGCGCGACATCAGACAGATGATCAACCTCAGGCGCCTGGCAGACTTCGAGAACTTTACGCGCCTGCTGGCCGGACGCGTCGGTCAGGTTTTGAATCTGAATTCTCTGTCTAACGACGTGGGTGTCTCAAGTACCACGCTAAAGGAATGGCTCTCCGTGCTCGAAGCGTCTTACACCGTATTCAGATTAAACCCTTATTTCGAGAACTTCGGAAAACGCATCATCAAATCGCCGAAAATCTATTTTACCGAAGTCGGGCTTGCGTCCTATTTGCTCGGCATTGAATCGCCCGCGCTTGTTACCCGTGACCCACTGATCGGTAATCTCTTTGAAAACCTGGTCGTGATCGAAGCGTTGAAAGCCAGGCTGAACGCGGGAAAAGAGCCGGAACTCTATTTCTACCGTGACAACAAAGGCAATGAAGTGGACCTGCTGTTCAGGAAGAACAGGCGTTTAGTCCCAATTGAGATCAAATCGGCAATGACGTTTCATCCGGAATTCACAAAAGGAATCGCGCGGTTTCGAAAAATCGCGTCAGACACGGCGGAAGGCTATGTCGTATACGCCGGGAATCTGACACCCGAACTGCCCCATGCGCGCGTATTGCACTTTACGGATGTGAAGAAAATCTTTCGATAGTCGAAGCCGCCTGGACCGGAGCAAGTTCCCGGAGATATCTCACCCTGGTGTCCTGTCCCAAAAATACCTTACCATTCTTCCGCCTGCCTGCGCAGTGCCCTGCGCTGCAGGCAGGCCGATTCATCCCGTCTGTCGACGTTGCTTGCACTGAGATTGCCGAAGTGGCTTGTCGAAGTGCCATCGCTCGCCGACCTGGCCAGGTCGCATGCGCTCTGGCGCTGGGTCCTGAGCCTGTCGAAGGATGCGAGCCGGCCGACTCGACGGCCGAATTCAGGCAACTTATTTCCGGGACAGAACACTCGCATCCGCACTGGCGCAAGCGTACTCAGAAAGCCGACGTCATCCGGCCCCCGCCAGGCCCGGCGCCCGGCGGCAGCTTGATCGCCTCACCGGTCTGCGACGATCGGTATGCGGCCAGAGCGATCTCGACCGCGGCCCGGCCGTCTTCCCCTGTAACCGGAGGGGGGGTGTCGTTGACGATACAGTCGATAAAATCCCGCACCTCGTCGGCAAAGGCTTTCTGCCGTGGATCGTCCACCGCCGCGTGGTCGTACACGGTTTCCCATTTCGACGCGCCGTCGCGGGCGACTTTGACTTTATTGTAAGGGTCGACCTCCATCAGGCCTTTGTCGCCCACGAGTTCCGCGGCGCAACTGAAGCCCCTCCAGCCCGGTGGCGGAAGCGCTTCGGAGTAGATGAGGTGGGCGCTGCCGCCGTTCCGGAAGCCAATCATGACCATGTTGGACGTCACGTCGCCGGGCACCTCGGTTCGCAGCGAATAGGACCGCGCGAAAACATAGTCGGCTTCGCTTTCGAACCACCAGCGCAACCGGTCGATATTGTGGACGCCCCACCCGATGAGGCCGCCCGGACCGTAGAGATCCAGGTCCGTGAACCATGCCCGGTCGGGGTCGGGCTTGCGGTACCCGGACGTGGCGAGGGTGTCCCGGCACATCAGAAGCCGGCCGATGGCGCCTTCCTCCAGCAGGCGTTTGGAAATCGCGTCGCCCTCCCAGTACCGGTGGCTCTGTGCAACCATGAGCTTCCGATTCATGCGCGCCGCCGTCTGAATGATGGCGTCGCACTTCTCCAGCGTGATTTCCAACGGTTTTTCCACGAGGACGTGCTTGCCGGCTTCAAGAGCGGCGATGGCGTGTCCGGCATGCATGGCGTGGGGCGTGGTTACGATAACGGCGTGGATATCGTCCCTGGAAACCAGAGATTCCATGCTTTCCTCGTAGTCCAGGCCGTATTCGCCGGCGAGGGCGGGACCGACTCCGGGCAGCCGGGCGGGGTCGTTCACGGCGACGGCTTTTCCCTGCGCCACGTCTCTCAGGGCGTCTATATGCGTACGCCCCATTTTTCCTGCGCCGACGATGCCCACGCGTACACTTTCCATAGGGTCCTCTCAATCGTTGGAAGAGACGGGAAGCGGCGGTTCCGCTTTACAGCAGGCGTTTGCGCTTGGCAAGATAATTGAACAGCACCGTATCGAAGGGCATGGCGGTATCAAGCAGCACGTAGTCGATGAGGCTTTCCCGGCATTCGAGACCGAATTGCCCGGTGAGGGCATCCATGCGGTCCCGGTAATCGGATGCGATATGCCAGGGTTCGGTGGTCACGGAAGCGCCGGATTCGAGGTCGACGAACCGGGTTTCGCGACCGAAGTCGAGATCCCGTTCCCTCGGGTCCAGTATGTGGAAGACGATGACTTCGTGCTTGCGGTGACGAAAGTGTTTCAGTCCGGAAAGCAATGAACGCGGGTCGTCCATCAGATCGGACAGAACCACGATGAGGCCGCGGCGAACAATGCGTTCGGCCAGGCTGTGGAAGGTCGTGGCCAGGTCCGTGTCTTCGCCCTTCGGGTCGGTATTCTGAAGCGTTTCGAGCAGGGCGGGCAGTTGGGTCCCCGCGGACCTTGGCGGCAGGTAGGATCGGATTCCGCGATCGAAGGACACCAGACCGACGGCGTCACGCTGTCGGAGCATCAGGTACGACAGCGCCGCCGCGGTATAGGTGGCGTACTGAAATTTCGTCACGGCGCTCGAGCCATAGGCCATTGACGCGCTGGCGTCCAGCAGGATGTAGGCCTTGAGGTTGGTTTCTTCTTCGAATTGTTTTACATAAAGTCTGTCGGTTTTGCCAAAGACCTTCCAGTCGACGTTTCGCGGCGGGTCGCCCGGTATATACTGACGATACTCGGAGAACTCAACCGAGAATCCGTGATACGGACTCTGATGCAGGCCCGTGATGAAGCCCTCAACCACGAGGCGGGCGACCAGATCGAGGCCGGACAGGCGGGCGACAACTTCGGGCTGGAGATAGGTGCGGAATTCGGGCATGGGCGCTGGCGACTGCGGTATCAGGTGGCTTCTTTCAGAAGGCGCTGCACGAGTTCGAGCGCCGTGACCCCCTCGGCCTCGGCATTGAAACTGGTGACGATGCGATGGCGCAGAACCGGTACGGCGACGAATTTGACGTCGTCGATCGCAGCTGCGTACCGTCCTTCCAGGAGGGCGCGGGCTTTGGCGCCCAGAATAAGGAACTGAGAAGCCCGCGGCCCCGCGCCCCAGTTGACCATCCGGGTGACATAGTCCGGCGCGCCGTCCGCACCCGGCCGGGTCCTGCGGGCCAGGCCCACGGCGTAGTCAATGACATGGTCGGCCACCGGAACCTTTCGGATGAGTTGCTGGAGTTCGACGATTTCATGCGCGTCGAATACCGGTTCGATTTCCGCGGTGTAGGCGCTGGTGGTCGTGCGAACGATCTGTCTTTCTTCTTCTTCCGCGGGATAGTCGATCCAAAGATTGAAAATGAACCGGTCGAGCTGCGCTTCGGGAAGCGGATACGTGCCTTCCTGCTCGATCGGATTCTGCGTTGCCAGCACAAAAAAGGGCTCTTCCAGGCGAAACGTGTCGCCGCCGGCGGTCACCTCGTGCTCCTGCATGGCCTGGAGCAGTGCCGCCTGGGTCTTCGGAGGGGTGCGGTTGACCTCGTCCGCCAGAATGACGTTCGCAAAGAGGGGGCCCTTTACGAAGCGGAAGGCCTTGTGGCCGGTGCGTTGGTCTTCTTCCAGGACTTCCGTGCCGGTAATATCCGATGGCATCAGGTCCGGCGTGAATTGAATTCGGCTGAAGCGGAGGTCGAGCGCTCTGGCAAGCGTGCTGATGAGGAGCGTCTTTGCGAGACCCGGAACCCCCACGAGCAGGCAATGACCGCCGCAAAGGAGCGCAATGAGCAATTGGTCCACAATCTCCGTCTGCCCCACGATGATCTTGCCGATTTCGTTCTTGATACGGGCGTGGGCGGTCTTCAGTCTTTCGACGGCTTCGAGATCATCGGTGGGCTGTTCCGGCATGGTTGGGCATTCCTTCGCGGTGCGAATCCAAGCCTGGTCGCGGACGTTCCCGGATGTCGGGGGCGCGTTCAGGTCTTCCGTTTCTGTTTCTTTGCCGCCGGGAACAGGATGTTGTTCAAAATAAGGCGATACCCTGGCGAGTTCCGGCGCAGCGCGAGTTGGGTGGGCGGGTCTCCCACGTAGTGGCGATAGTCTTCCGGGTCGTGTCCGGCGTAGAAGGTAAACGTGCCGCGACCCACATTTCCGTGGATGTACTTCACCTGATCCGTACCGCTGACCTCGCCCATAATGGTGACGGACTTCTTGATCCGATTCCTGCGAAATGCCGTGGTCTGACCCAGAAATCCGCGAACAACAGGCACGTGGTTCTGGGTGAGCATGGCGGGCACGGGATCGAATTTGGCCGAGAATTCAAACAGGGTGAACGCGTCGGCGTCGGGGCCCACAGGCCGCGCGCCGGTGGTGGGCGAGACGTCGATATCCGCGTGCTCATATTCCATCGGGTCCGCGACCAGGGAAAAGTCCTCGAAGGCGACCGTCCTCGAAAAGTCCAGTCTGGACTGCGCCTGAGGGTGGGGCGGGTCGCCGTCGTACACGGTATCCACGATGTCGACACCGGTTGCGGCCAGGGCAATATCAAAGGTATCCGTTGCGGAACACATTGCAAACATAAATCCCCCGTCGGAGATGTATGCCAGTATGGCGCGGGCAACCGCGCCTTTTTCCTCGGAAACCTTTTTAAATCCCAGGCGCGTGGCGAGGCTTTCGAACTGGGCCTGCTGGCGCCGGTACCAGAGTTCATGACCATGGCTTCGGTAGAACTTTCCGTACTGACCTGTGAAATCCTCGTGATGCAGATGCAGCCAGTCGTACTCGGCAAGCTTCCCCGCCAGCACTTCTTCGTCCCAGAGAACGTCGTACGGGATTTCGGCGTATGACAGGGCCAACGTGACGGCATCGTCCCAGGGCTGTTTGTTCGGCGGCGTATATACCGCGATTTTCGGCGCCTTCTCCAGGCGCACGGCATTCATGTTTCCCTGCTCGATCTCCGCGTAAATGCGTACGGCATCGGCTCCGGAGATACGCTCGAAATCGACGTCACGCAGACGCGCTTCACCTGCGGCCGATTCGACATAGTCCAACAGGAAGGCGCCGCCCCGGTAGTTGAGCAGCCACTCCACCACGAAGTTCTGCTCAAGCGCCCAGTAGGCCAGACCGTAGGCCTTGAGGTGATTCGTCTGCCCGAGGTCCATGGGAACGAGCAGCTTGTTCGCTGCCGCATTCGAAGGGGCGCCCAACAGACACACACTCAGGACGAGAACTCGGACAATAGTGCCGGTGCTGGCGCCAGAATGGTTCCGTAAGCCCGATTCCCCGGGCGGAACCGCGTCATTCGTCTTTCGGTTCGTGCGTCCGTGAGGTTTCACCTATCCGGGCTCCTCGCGGGTGGTTTCCAGGGTCTTGATTTTCTCTCGAAGCGCTCGAACCCGTTCCCGGGCCTCCCCGGCCTCCAGGCTGTGCGGATATGCCGCCAGAACGGATTCGTATGCCTGTAAAGCGTCCTGGTATTGCCCGAGCGTCCGCTCGTAGATCCTTCCCGCGGTCAGCATCGCCCCGGGACACAACGGACTCCAGGGGACGCTTGCGACCATGTGCCGGGACATCCGAATGGCTTCGCTGTACCTGCCGAGGCTGTCCAGGAGCGTCATCTGTTTTGCAAGGGCACGGTCCAGAAGACCCGATTTCGGATGGGTTTCCACAAACCTGCGGAACGCTATCAGGGCCGATTCCGGCTTCTGCCTGCGAACGAGCCTGCACGCCGCGGCGTAGGTTCGAAGCACCCCGGCATCCTCGCGGTCGGCATGCTCGAGCAGAACCGAGAGCGCCAGCGCGTCGTTGTATGCGAATCGATCCGAATCGCCCGAAAGCACCGTGTCGATCATGGCCCGGGCGGCAACGATGTCGCCCTGCAGATAACGGCATTCGGCAATGAGGAAACGGGCCTGGACGGCGTCTTCCGTCCCCTGCTGTTCCCTGGCAACGCGAGCATACACCGATTCGGCATCGTCAAGCCGGTCCGCAATGACCATGATGTCCGCAATTTCGAAGAGGGCTCGATAACGCCAGGAAGTGCGCCTTTTCGAGCCGGCGACCGCGCGGAATGCATCCAGCGCAGCCGTGGCATCCCCATAGTCGCGGCGCAGGAGGCGCCCCAGCCGATACCCGGCCTCCTGGGCATGGAGGGTCCCGGGATAGCTGCCAATCAGGCCCCTGTACATAGCCGCAGCCGTGTCGACCCTCGCCAAACCCTCGTTGGCCCTACCCAGGCCCAGGAGTACGCCCGGCGGGCCCGCAGCGGTCTCGGAGCCCGCCAGGAGCATCCGATAGCCGGCGGCCGCCGTCTCGAACCGGCCGGCATAGAAAGCGTGGTTGGCGAGACGCAGAAGAAACGTCTCCTGTTTCGGATGAAGACGTGAAAACGTCGCGAAAACCCGCAGCGCCGGCTCCTCGCGACCTGCCGCAATGGCGTACTCCGTGAACAGCCTCAGAGAGATGTCGTCCCGCGGATGCGCCCGAAGCTCCCGGCCCAGGGCGGCAAGAATCCGGTCGTGCCGGTCGCCCTCGCGCGCGTAACGCCTGAATCGTGCTTCGATCGACCCGACGGCATGCGGCTGCTGACGAACGAAAACCAGGTACTCGGCGACAGCATCGGGATAGCGCGCGTGCCGCTCGGCGATTTCAGCCATCTCCCTTGCGAAAAGCAGCGGGTTGTCCAGAGTCTTGCGTCCCTGCCGGCACACGGACAGAGCCCGCGACGGAAGGTTGTGTTTCAGGAAACGCCGGGCAACCAGCGCAAAGGTGCCCTCGTCGGAAGCATCGGCGACGATACGTTCCCAGTGCGCAATGGCTCCCTTCAGATCGCCCGTTTCGGACTGGATGTCCGCCAGCCTGAGACGGACCGACCGGTCTTGCGGTCTCTCCCTTAGATGGGCCTCAAGAAGGCGTCCGGCTTCGACGCGGCGCCCGGTGCGGACGAGGATCGATTCAATACGCAGGAGAACGTCTGCGCGGTAGGGATACCGTTTCAGAAGCTTCCGGTAAAGCCGCAGTGCGCCCCTCAGGTCGCCTGATGCCTCCATCGCATTGGCCTGTCTCAGGGTTTCTCCGGGCGTGGCGGCGGGGAGATCCACCGGCGCGATCAGGAGAAACGCAGCGAGAACGGAAACAGTATGGGGTAAAATCCGCATTTTCACCGGTCGTCTTCGCGCTTAAGCGCGTCCTGCATCAATGACTCGAAGTAGCTCCGGATGAGCCGCTGGTATTCGATCGCGAACCCTGCATCGAGCGCTTCCCGGAGACGTTTACGGAGCGGGTTGTCGGCTTCGCCCAGATCCGGGGGCAACGTGCCCGGCCCCCGGTACGACAGGTCTGAACCCCGCCGTGCGCGCCGTTCCGTGCTTCGGCCGCGTTGACGGATCGATCTATGGGCATCCAGCAGGCGAGATAGAATCCTGCGCTGGCGCTCCAGCGTCCCGCTGCCCGCGCGCCGCTCCTGCATCTCCTGAACGACGGCATCCATCTCTGATGCGATATGGTCCAGATCGCCGAGCAGCGCCTGCCGCCGGCTGCCCATACGCCGGCGGGTTTCCTGCAGCGCCTGCAGGATGGCTCTCTGCCTGGCCGCCATCCGTGCGAGGCTCATCTGGCGACCCTTTCCTTCGGACGACGGACGCCGCGAATCGAGCAGGGATTCGCTCAGTGTGTTCAGGCCCGACTGTTGGTCGGCCAATTCCTGCATGCGCTGGAGCATTTCTTCCAGGCCCACCGAAGATCCGGAAGCGGAGATGTCCTCAATTACCTTACGGAGCGCGAGCGCGGCGTCATTCAGGGCGCCCATGGCGTCTTTGCCGGTATCGGCGGCCCGTGAACCGGCGCCAGCCTGGATATGACCGGCGGCCTCCCTGATCCTGATGAGCGCCCGACCCAGCGCGGCGCCGGTTTCGGACGTGACGAAATAGGTCCTGTGAGCAGCTTCCATCAAGTGGTTGGCCAGACGCGTCGCGCCGGCCAGTAAACGCGCCTGCTCAGCCGCCAGCATTGCCGGATCGCTGTCCCGGGATAAACCCTCCGCCTTGCGCGCGGTCTCTTCCTGGGCCGCAGAGAGGCCCAGCAGGTTGTGGGTCAGCTGATCGAGTTGGCGTATGAGGGCTTCCTTCCGGCGGTTGACAAAAGCCTGCCTGAGCGCGTCGAATTCCTTCGCGAACCTGTCGAGTTCTCCGGCGATGCGTGCGCCGCGGGTTCGAGCCGACCGGGCCGATCCGCCGCGCAGATCGCGACTGACGAGGCGCATGCGTTCGGGTATGCGCTGTGCTTCGAACCGATCCGCCAGGCGTCCCAGCTGGTCCGCGGCCGCGGGGTGCTCCGCTATCTTCCCCGTGGTTTGCGCAAGTTCGTCTTCAAATGAATCTGTCCGTTTTCGGATCGCGTCCTGCTGGCCTGCCAGGGACGAAGGAACGCGTTCATCATCGATGTTCCGGACCACGTGATGCTGCGCCTCCGAAAGCGCAACCAGTGCCCGGGCCATGGCCTCGAGGGCCTGTTCCGTGCGTAGTTGCCGCAACAGGTCGATCGTCCGCTCCAGAGACTGCTGAAACCCTTCCTGTTCGCCTCGGAAGGCCTTCAGGGCTTCCTCCACGGCTGCGGGATCGACGCGCTCCATGGCGTCCCGGAGTTCCTCCATCGCTTCTTTCAATCCGGGCGTCTCGATTTCGGAGAGCAGTTCCTGTATCTGGTTCAGCTTCTGAAGGGTTTCGTCCCCCAGAAGTCCGCTCTGCTCCAACCTGTCCAGTGTTTCTTCGAGTTTCTCGCTCACCTTCTCAAGACGTTCCCCGGCGTCGGCCTGGTCTTCGATCGCGGTTTCCAGTTCCTTGCCATGCTGCCATTGCATCTGTCGTTCTTTCAACAGTCGACGAGCGAACGCTTCAAGGCGTTCCCGTACCGCCTCCCCCTCCTCCCTGATGGCGGTCATTTCCTTCAGACCCTCTTCGTGAGCCTGCTGCGATTGCCGATGGATCTCCAGCAGAGAAGGAAATCGGATGGTGAATGCCGGAGTTTCCGCCATGCCCGGTCCCGAAACCGTGTTGGCGTCGTACGCGCGCAGCCTGAAGACGACTCGATCGCCCGGCAACAGGTCCAGGCCTGAAAGATCCCACACATGGGTCCGGGTGAGTTCTCCGACGTCCGGTTCATCCAGGGGGAAGGGGAGGATCTCCGCTGCCTCGTCATCGTTCAGGCGGTATCGAATTTCGATCCTTGCAACGCCGAAGTCATCTCTGGCTTCCACGAACAGGGGGACCTGCATGTCTTCCCCCAGTTCGGTGTCTTTTCCCGGCCGGAGCAAGCGGATTTCCGGAGGATGGTCCTGCAGGGCCACGATGCGGTATTCAACAGGATCGGTGCTGGCGATATCGTGCGTATCGCGCAGTGCGACAGTATATCGCCGGTTCCGGCTGACATTCAGATTGAATCGAGCGAATCGTCCGTCTATTCGCGCCTTTGAAGCGATGCTGTCGTCGAAGACGATTTCAGCGGCGCTCAACGGCAGGCTGGATTCCACGTGAAGGGCGGTCGAGGTTCCGGCGATGGCCACAATATCGCCGCCATCCACGTCGCGGACTTCCTCCAGGCGGGTATAGGCCGGATAGCGGTTGTCGTGGCGGAGCCGCACCACCATCGGCCGCGGTTTCGCCGTAATCGTATAGACCGGCGTTACGGCGTCGTTTGCTTGAAGTCGGTACTGAAGTGATCGGTTAACGGCGGGAATTCTGTGCTCGATCCGCCCGTTGCGCACCGAAAGCTCGAGGAGCGTCCAGGCGTCATCTTCCCGCAGATAGATCCCGGCCTGGAGGGGCACGAGACCGGTGAGCGTCGCCGTAATCGCCAACGGCTCGCCGGCGACGATTTCGGCGCTCCCGGGGTGGACTTCTATAAACGTCTCGGGCGGGCGGGTGTAGGCAGTGGCCGGTCGTGCAAGCCGGCCGGCGGCAGCGGTCAGCGGTCCGGGGAGAATCGCGAACGCCACGAGAATGGCGATGCCAAGCGCACCGCAGAGAACGGCCATCCGCAGGGGTTGGATGCGGGCGACCAGCGGATCCAGGTTCAGCCTCGCGAGGGCTTCGTCCGCCTGAATCACGGCGGCGCCGACCATCCGGGCGGAATGGTCGACGCGCCTCTCCGGACTCCAGAGCTGCAGCGCGCTGATCAGACGCTGATGAAGTCCGCCGAACGCGTGTTCGACCTGCAGGGCGACGTCTTCCGGTGACGGCGGAAGGAAAAGCGGACGAAAGCAGTAAAATACCGCGAGAACGGCCAGAACAAGCCCGACAACCCCCACCACGGCCACCTTGACCGCCGGAGGGAGATAGAGGGCGGTTTCAATGAGAAGCAAAACGAAAGCGCATCCCAGCGCGCAGCAGAGCGTCAGTCCCGCACCGTACAGGACGCGGGCGGAAATCTGTCTTTTCCGAAGCGCGTACAGCCTGCGCAGCAGGTTCCGGTACGCGGCATTTGCGGATGTTCCGGACATAGGTAGGGGGAGCGTAATTTCGGAGGCGTCGCGCGGTCAGTGGGTAAGCGCCCAGACGATGACGTTTGTGCCCATCTTCAATGCGGCATCCCGCTTTTCAGCCGGATCTTCGTGGACTGCCGCGTCGTTCCAGCCATCCCCGAGGTCGCATTCGTAATTGTAAAACACCACAAGCCGTCCTTCGTGAAAGATGCCAAAGGCCTGCGGTCGTTTCCCGTCGTGCTCGTGGATCTTGGGAAGGCCGTCCGGGAACGGGAACGGGTGTTGAAAGATACCGAACGAGGGCGGCAACTCCACCAGTTCCTTGTCCGGGAACGTCCGTTTAACTTCACGGCGGAACGCCTTGTCCAGTCCGTAGTCGTCGTTGGCAAACAGGAAGCCGCCGTGTTCAAGGTACGTGCGCAGGCGCCTGGCCTCATCTTCGGAAAATCGGATATTTCCATGCCCGGTGAGGTAGAGTACGGGATAGGCGAAGAGGTCCTCGTCCATGATTTCGACCCTCGCTTCCCGGTCTGCCGTATGGATCGTCGTCTGACTTCGGATAAATGCCAGAAGGTTGGGAATCTCGGTGGGGCCGTTGTACCAGTCGCCGCCGCCGCCGAACTTGAGCCGCGCTATCGTGAACGTCGCGGGAGGTTCCGGCAGTTGCGCCGGAGTGCGGGCGGCGCCAACCGCCAGAAGGCAAAGCAAGGCACAGGGCACTCCCCATCGGGCGGATCGTCCTGCGGCGTTGTAGGGCATTGAAATCCTGTTTATCCGTCTTCAGGATTGCGACCGGAATCAGTGAAAACGGGGCCGGACGAGGAGAACGGCGGCGTGTGTGGCCCGCGTTCCGGCGCCCGGCCCCAGTTTAAACGTGACAGGCTATGGGAAGTTCCAGGGCTCCGGTCATTCGGAATCGATCTGAAGCAGTCGCCTCGCCAGGTCCGGCGCCAGCGCGGAGTTCTTTTCAAAACTGAACGTGCAATCGAACGCCACGTCGGCCAGGCATCTTTCGTCGATCGGAAACGCGTTGCACTGAAGCGGCCGATTTTCGTAGATGCTGCAGACCGAGAATCCATCGTCCTGTTTGACCAGGAAGGGACATTTGAAAAGAATCTCGCAGCAATTGCCGCACCGGTTGCATTCGCCCGCAAGGCGCGTTGCCTGCTGCGCAACATAGGACTTCCGAAAGTGAACCAGGATCAGTCGGCGAACTTTCCCTGCGGCCTGACGCGCCCTGAATGGCAAATTCATGTGTGCTCCATTTTTCATCTGTCGCAGAGGCTTGCTCAGGGTTTGCTCCCGGACGTGGGGTCCCGTTCGACACTTGCCGGAGTCGACAGCCGGAAGAGTTGCCGGATCTCCTGCCACTCTCCGGTTTCAAGGAAGTTCCAGCCCCACAGGACGAACGGATAGGCCAGCAACAGAATGCACCGGGTCACGACACCGGACGGGCTGGCATCGGAGACATTTCCGGATACGACAAGAAAAACGATGCCCCCGGCGACCGCGACCTTCGCCAGGCGGGCGTATTCGTAGGCGACCGGATAAAACCGTCGGGTGTGGAGATAAAGGAAAACGACCATGACCCCGTAGGCGGCCAGCGTGCTCCAGGCCGCGCCAAGCACGCCCATGCGCGGGATGAGCAGAAGGTTGAGTCCCACATTGATGCCCGCGCCCAGGGCCACAATGAAGGGCAGCATGCGTGAACGGCCCTCCGCGTAGACGCCGGCCGTCAATATAATGTATATGCCGGACAAAAGGAATGCAAGGGTTACAATGGGAATGACGCCCTGCGCGGGAAGGTAATCGGCGGCCCTGTCGCCGCAGCCCAGCAGGATGAGATCCCGGGCAAAGGCGGAAAGTACCAGCAGCAGCAGGGTCGCTCCCGCGGCAAAGTAGGTCGTCATCCGGGCGACGACGTTGCGGGCCTCCGTTCTGTCCGGAATGGCCAGGACCCCGGGCGCCCAGGCGGCGCGGAATACGCGCGTAAGCATCTGCATGGGCAGACAAAAACGGAAGAGGATCTGAAGGACCCCGACGGGATCCTTGCCGATAAAAAATTTGAGCAGCAACCGGTCGGACAGGTTTATCAGCAGAAGGGCCGCGGCGGAAGGAACGAAGGGCAGGCCGAAGTGCAGAAGCTCGCGCAGGATCGCGTGCGAATAGACGGGCCGGAGTTCACGAAAACCCACCGGACACAGGGCGAGAAAGGCAAACGTCGAGCTTGCCAGGTTGCTCCAGAATATGGCACGCACCCCGTGTCCTTCCCACGCAATCAGATAAACGGTGAGGCCGAGCTGCAATGTGTGCTGGACGAACCGGACAGCCGCGTAAATTCCGGATCGTTGCCGCACCCTGCACAACGTGAAAAAAGGCTCGGAAAGGGTATCCAGCAGCAGAATGACCGCGATTGTCCGGAAGATATCGGCGTAGGACGTGGAATTGAGAAAGAAAACAGCGAGGCGTGCCGCGGAGGTCCAGACGAGGACGGAAAGAACGACGCCGACGACCAGAAGTGTCCAATATGCCGTGCTGAACTTGAGGCGAATGCCCGCGGCGCCGCGCTCGACGGAAAGATGGCGGACAAGCGCGTGGTTCAGACCCAGTGCGTACAGGAGAACGCTGAAACTGACAAAGGCATACGCCAGAGCCATGTCGCCGTTTTCGGAAGGCGAAAGGAGGCGGGCGTACACCGGCACCAGCAGGATGCCCGTCGCCTTGCCGAGCAGGTCGCCCATCCCGTAAACGGCAGTGTGTTTTGCGAGCGATTTGACGTGACGCAAGCGCATGGTGAATTCGCGGTCATCCATCTTCACCGGTGTCGGACACGACGGCCGCCGCGCCGGGATGGAACCGGAGAACGCAGGTCGGAAGGATGGATGTGATGTCTACAACATGGAAACAGGATCGATATCCACGTCCAGGGTCACTGCGGCGCGGCGATTTCGGCCGAATTCGCGCATGGCCCTGTGGGCGAGGACGTTCAGGTGTCTCGATGAGGGCGCCTTAAGCACGACCTGCCACCGGTAGCTCCTTCGTATACGGGCAAGCGGCGCCTGCGCGGGCCCCATCACGTCCACGCGCGGTAATGCCATTTCGCGCAGGGCCTCGGCGCACAGCCCCGCGGTTCGTGCGACGTCCTGTTCACGTCTGCCCTTGAAGAGAAGCAGGGCCATACGGCCGAACGGCGGATAGAGTACGCTGCGTCGTCCTTCGAGTTCAAGTTCGGCGAACCTGTGAAAGTCATGCTTCCGCGCACACTGCACGGCTTCACTCTCCGGCAGGTGGGTCTGTATGACGACCTCGCCGGGAGAACGTCCGCGTCCGGCCCGCCCGCTCACCTGCGTGAGCAGTTGAAACGTGCGCTCACCGGCTCTGAAGTCCGGCAGATGAATGCCGGTATCGGCAGAAATGACGCCGACAAGGGTGACGCCGGGAAAATCCAGGCCCTTGGCTACCATCTGCGTGCCCAGCAGAACATCAGCCTCGCCCAGCCTGAAGGACTCAAGGATCCGGTCGTGCGCCCCCTTTCGACGGGTTGTATCGACGTCCATGCGAAGGAGGCGCAATTCAGGGAATTGCGCCTTGAGCGCCTCTTCCACGCGCTGCGTACCCACACCGGACATCCGCAGGTTGGTTCCCTCGCAAGCGCGGCATGCGGACGGCGCCGGCGTTTCGAAAGCGCAGTAGTGACACACCATCCGCCGGCCCGGGGCATGGTACGTGAGCGTGACCCGACAATTCGGGCATTGTACACCCGCGCCACAATCCAGACATTGGACGAATGGCGCATATCCTCTGCGGTTCTGCAGCAGGATGACCCGCTCTTTTCTTGCGAGGCGGTCCCTGAGTTTTTCCCGCAAGATCCCGGAAAAGAGACCACCGCTCTCTTTCCTCATATCAACGAGGATGACATCGGGCAGAGGACGGGAATCGATCCGTTCAGGCAGGGGAAGCAGATGGGATTTTTCGGTATCGACGTTGTGAAAGGACTCGAGCGCGGGCGTTGCCGAGCCCAGAATGATGGGGATATTCGCCATTTTTGCCCGCATCACGGCAACGTCCCGCCCGTTGTACCGGGGCGCCGGTTCCGACTGCTTGTAGGCGCCGTCATGTTCCTCGTCCACAACAATAAGGCCAAGGTTTGAAACGGGCGCAAAGACCGCGGAACGCGCGCCGATGACAACGGTCCGCCGGCCCTCACGGATGTCCCGCCACGCGTCGTAGCGTTCGCCTTCAGACAGGGCGCTGTGGATAACGGCGACCCGGTCGTCGAAATGGGACCTGAAGCTGCGCACCGTTTGAGGGGTGAGCGAAATCTCGGGTACCAGTATCAATGCGCCAAGACCGGATCTCAGCACACGTTCGACGGCCCGGATGTAGACCAGTGTTTTGCCGCTGCCGGTAACTCCGTGAAGGAGAAAGGAACTGAATTTGGGGGGCGCGAGTGAATCCTGGATTTCCTCTAGTGCTTTTTCTTGATGCACGGTGAGCCTAAGCTGCTCCGGGGTGGCGGACGCCACGTCGGCGTATGGATCCCGCCGGACTTCCCGTTGGAAGATCCGAACCAGCCTGCGGTCAACCAGCGCTTTGAGGATGCCCCGCCCGATCCCTGCGCGGATGAGTGCGGCGGCGGGCATTGCGCCCCCGCATGCCCGAAGGCGCCTGAGACATTCCGCCTGTCGGGGCGCCCTGCGTTTCAGTGCGGGCCATTCCACCGCGAACCACCGCGCATCGGGCACCAGTTGAACCACGCGCTCCCGTTTGGACCTGACCCGGGGATCTTCGATGATCTGATGGGTTGTGAGCATGCCCCGTCGAAGCAGGCCGTAGACGGCACTGCGGACACCGTTCCCGCGCAGACGAAGCTGCAGTTGGCGGAGGCTGGCCGGTCCATGCGATTGCAGGTGGTCGAGCACCTGCTGTTGGCCGGGGGTGATCGCATCGCGACCGGCGCCGTTTAGGGCGTTGACGGCTATGCGTTGCCCGCTGTGGGTGTGGATGCCGGCGGGAAGGGCGGCCGTAAGCACTTCGGACAAGGTACAGACATAATAACCCGCCATCCACCGGCAGAGGTCCAGGACGCCCGGAGAGACGACGGGATAGCGGTCGAGCAGGATGCCGATGGACTTGACGTTTTCCAGGTCGGTCGTGTCCTGAAAACCGACGACGATGCCCGTCGTCCACCTGGGTCCCAGGGGAACGAGCGCTCTGTATCCGACTTGAATCTGTTGTCTCAGGTCGTCGGGAACCAGATACGTCATCTCACTGTCGATAGGCGTGGCAAGGGGAACAATCTGCGCGTAGTTTGAATCCATTGACGGATCAACGCACGGGAGGCGGGGCCGCGGATTCAATCTCTTCAACCCAGATGGTGGATCGGGAGATGAACAGACGGTGCTTGCGGCCGTGTTTTGTAGGCAGGGAAACAGGCTTGTCCTGCAGGGAGAGGGAGACGGCGGCGGGGTCTTCAATTTCCACACGGAACCGATCGCGTGCGGTCCACTTGCGGCTGGTACCGGAAAGCAGGCGGTCTTCGAAGGTGGAATCGCCGTCGCTGAAGACACTCATCCGGGTGTCTACCAGCGCACGAGCGGACAGGATGATCTCGTCTTCCCAGATGCCCGAATACTGCTGCGGAAGCGAATAGGACGACACAACCCGATCGCCGCGCAAGGCGTTCCCGGTATCGTCCGGTTCCCGTGGCGGGGCAGAAAGGGATTCCGGCTTCGCTGCGGCGGCGTGGCCGGCGGCCGCTTCAGGAAGGATCACGACCTCAGGCGCCTTTGAAGTATCCGGTGCGGATGTCGTCGACTGATTGACGTTCCCCGACATCGGCGATTCCGTCGCGACCTCCGGCGGGGAAGTCGAGTCTTGCATGAGGAAAATGGACGCGATAACGAGCGCCAGCACGCAGAGAATCGCCAGAACGCGTCCGAAAGGCAGGGAAAGGTCGCGCCGCGGGCGCGCAACGAACTGACCGGATTCCAGATAGGGCTTGATCTTATCGTATTTATCCAGGGTTTCATCGACATCGAGGCCGACTTCCTGCGCGTACTTTTTGATGAAGAGCCGAACATAGATATCAGGAAGAATGTCGTAGTTGCCGGTTTCAATGGCGCGAAGATACTCCGGATTGATCCGCGTCCGGTCGAACAAGTCTTCAAGGGACATCCCGCTGGCTTCGCGATGTGCCCGCAACTCTGAAGCGAATTCCCGCATTAGAGGCTCCGAAATCAGTCCTTGCATTGCCCGGCGGCAACCATCAACGACGATGTGCTCACCATGCGTTCGAGGAGTGAGCAGAAGAGCGAAAGCGGCAACCCCACCACATTGTAGAAACAGCCGGAGATGGAGTGAACGAACGCCGCCGCCCTGCCCTGAACCGCGTACGCGCCCGCCTTGTCCATGGGTTCCCGCGTTTGAACGTAGTGCCGGATTTCCTCGGGTGTGATCGGTCTCATGGAGACATCCGTGACAGCCACGTCGTGGAGAGAACGACCGGACCCGGTATCGATCAACGCCAGGCCGGTATATACCCGGTGCGTCTTTCCGGAGAGCCTGCCCAGCATTTGTACCGCTTCGTCTTCCCCTGCCGGCTTTTCGAGAATGTCGCCTTGCAGCACGACAACGGTGTCGGCGCCGAGAACGATTTCCTCGTGAAAGTTGGCGGCGACCGCCCGCGCCTTTCGGCTGGCAATTTCGCGGACGTAGTCGGCGGGTGGAATCGATCCGTCCAAGTTTTCCGAAACATGGCTCGGCACAACGTCAAAGGACATGCCGAGAAGACGCAGAAGGTCGGACCGCCTCGGTGACGCGGAGGCCAGGATGAGTTTTTTCATGATGGGAAGTGTATTGCCCGGTACGGCCGCGCGACGGCGAATTCCTGCGTCCTAAGTCTCTATCATGAAGGTAACGGGACCGTCGTTGTGGATCTCAACCTGCATGTTGGCGCCGAACTGCCCCGTGCGTACGGACACACCCCGGCTGCGCAACGCTTTCACGAAATCTTCATAATACGCCTCGGCCATTTCGGGTGGGGCCGCGCCCGAATAGCCGGGACGGCGGCCCTTCCGGGTGTCGCCATATAGTGTGAACTGCGAGACAACCAGTGCCTGCCCTTCGACGTCGAGGAGGGAACGGTTCATCTTTCCCTGCCCGTCTCCGAATATTCGAAGGTGGATGCACTTATCGGCCAAGTACTGAATGTTGTCCTGGGTGTCCTGGCGACCGACACCCAGGAGAATCAGCATCCCCCGGTCGATTTCGGCGCTGACCTGCCCGTCTATGGACACCGCGGAACGGCTGACCCGTTGTACAAGCGCGCGCACGCTGGTTCCCGGAGATCGAAAAACGCCACCATCGGGTGGGTTATGTGGAAAAATCGCGGCACGCGGCACAAGCCGTCATGCCAATGACTAATTTAGCCGATTCACGAGGGCGAAGCAAGGGAAAGAACACGCGGGACGGCGCGGCCGGATCCGGTTCCCTGACCGTCGTTCTCACAGCCCGAAACCGCCCCGGCGATGCTCCAGTTTGATCTGAGGGAAATCCTTGATATTGAGCTTGAAATGGAACCCCTTGTTGAAGCCCGTGGGATACCAGCTGAACGTGGCCTGCCAGCAGTGAAGGTCTCTGTAGACGTAGATGGACTGGGAGATAAGCCGGCTGTTTATCGGATCAAAGTTGACGGAGTAGTTGACGCGCCAGGCGCGGGTGGGATTCAGGGCCAGATCTGCCTTTATCCATGAGCGCTTCGTGGATCCGAAGCCCGCCGCAAGAGACTCCCGATGGCTGAAATAGTGTCCCAGGTTGAAATGCCACGGTTGTGTGACGTCGCCGAAGTCTCTGTAGATGTCGTCTTCGAAGTTAAAGCCCGTACCGGCGGAGGGCAGCATGGATCTGTGGGTTCGGAGCGGATCGGATCCCCGATCGGTCCGCCCGCTGAAGCGAAGGCTGGTGTTGACGGTGAGGCTGCGCAGTCGCGGGCGATTCAGGTTCAGACGGTCCGCGGCGTCGTAAAACGTGTGGGACATATTGAGCCGAACGTCTATCCGGCGGGCCGGCTTTATCGAAGCCGACGTGCGCAGATCGCGCCATCGCCGCATCGGGTTGGTGTCGAAGTCGTATCCCGTAGAGAAGCTGGCGGTAGCGAATGTGGACCTCCGCACTTTGTCGTCCACCTCGGTCTTGATTTCGATTGTGTTGTTGAGCCGCATATTGAGGGTTCGCCTGGGGTCGTTCCAGTCCCGGCGGCCGTGAAAGCCCAGAGTAGCGCCCTCGACCCTCCCGCTCCGGGAATATCTGAAGTCGATCTGGGGCTGAAACCGGTGCCGGATACCCCTCAGCCGTCCAATGTTTGGCTTAAAGATGCCATACAGCGCGGTACCGGTGGCGAGACTGGCGTTGTAGGATTCCCGGCGCGTGCGCGCATCCTGGTTCAGACGCGAGGAGGACTGACTGACGTTGGCCCGATGGGCGAGATCCAGCCATCCGAATGGGCGGTGCTGGCCGCTGAGCCCGAACCGGGAGCTTAGCGTCAGGTTGTGCGTGTTGTCGGACTCGTCCTCGTTTCTTGTGAAGGCGTTCGTGAGGCCGCCGGAAAGGTCGTAGTAGAACGCGTGGTACCAGTGGGCTTCCCGCGTTGTTTCAGGCTGGCCGAAAACACGACGCCTTCCCTGGCGGAACGACAGGCGGGGAAATCCCTGAAACCGGTTCTGGTTCTGGTCGAGGTCCCGGTAGTAGTTGAGATTGATATCCAGGCTCCTTCTGGCTTCCGTCCAGCGCCTGTCCATGGAAAAAGACGACCTGAGTTGTCGATTCAGATAACGATAGAGGTTGTTGGAATTGTGAAGGTCGAAACTGGAGCTGTTCGTAAAGTCCCCCCTGGCCCTCATGTTGAGCGTGGGATTCAGGCGGTGCTGATGGTGGAAGTTCAAACGCCAGGCGCGATGCGAATCACCCGACGGCCGCCGGCCCCGCTCAAAGGAAAGATTCATATAGCCGCTGAGTCGCCTGCGCACGGCGTAGTCGATGCCCGCGTCAAAGAGGAAACCGTTGCGCTCCCGCAGGGCCGTCTTCAACGTGGCGTCCCAGTAGTCGCTGGGCGCCCAATAGTAGCCGATATTGCTTACGGTGATGCCGTCGCGGCTGTTGCTGCCGATGCGGGGCGTCAGAATTCCGGAACGCCGGCCCTGCGTGAGCGGAAAGACGTAGAACGGCAGCCACATAATCGGGATCGGACCGACGCGAAAGGTAACGGAGCGTGCAATGGCCTTGTCGTTCTCAACCACCTTCAGCGCCTGGCACAAAAAGTCGTAGTGGGTGTGGTCTTTGTCGCAGGAGGACATGGAAATCGCGCGGGCGTGAAGTTCACGCAGGCGATCGAGGAGGATCTGCTCGCCCCGATAATATCGACGCCGGTGACGCGCCCGGCCACCTTGCACCCGGCCGCGGCCGGTCTCCAGGTGATAGACCATCGACGAACCGGTGAACCGCTCGCTGCCGCGGACGAACTCGGGCATTCCTATGGTTTTCGCCCCGGATGAATCCGGCAGAGCCTCGGCCTCCAGGCGCTTCGCATCCCGGTACAGGACGATACGGCCGGCCCGCAGTTCCACGTCCTTATATTTGAGCGTGACGTTCCCCGTGAAGACGACGCGACCCGCTGCAACGTCCTCCTCAACCCGATCCGCCGAATACTCGTAAAGCATCGAGTCCATCGCGGTTGCCGCCGGACGGACGCGAGTCGGACCCGGTGCCATCTGCGCAAGCGCCGTACTGACAAGAAATGGCGCCAGGAACAGAAGCGCGCCGGATGCGCGGTGGATCGCCTTCAAGCGAGCAGTTGCAGGATGTATCGGATGCAAGTTCATGTTCTCAAGGCGCCGCCTGTTTTCGCGAATGATCGAGAGGCATCCTGAAAAGACAGCGGCGACGCACCCCTGGAAGGACTCGGGGCGTAGAAGTTTTGCGACCTTGACGCCTGACTCTGCGTACGCATCTACAGGCGCCGGACAGGAACGACACCGCGTTCGGTAGAAGACAAATGCAATTGACTTTTTTGTGTATTTCACGTTATTTTAGGCGGTTGCGCTATCGCACGACTTCGCTTTGAAATGATGTGCAGTGCGGGTGATTTCGAAGGGTAACGCGCTGTAATTCATGCGGAAGTGGTGGAATTGGCAGACACGTCAGATTTAGGATCTGGTGGGCATTGCCCGTGGGGGTTCGAATCCCCCCTTCCGCACCAGTGTTGAAGCCGGTCGGCGGGCTCCGAAGGCTCGGGCCGTGCGCTGCTGCACTTCCGGCGCACGGCTTTCCCATTGTACCGACGGAATGCAGACCGGCCCGCAGCATCGGGTGATTTTATCAATATTCCGTTTTTCGGAAAGTGAGTCAAGCCGAATTCCGGCGATTCGAACCTCAGCAGCCCGTTGAAAAAGTCCATGCGGGCTGCCCTGCCTGGCCGGCAGACAGGCGCCCGGCCCTTGTGACCGAATGACAGCGTTGCCTGCCTGCGCCAGCCAACGCGCGGCAGGCAGGCGCTTTCTCCCCGAATCCGGGGATTCGCGTCGGTCGCGCGCCTTGTCCTCGGCCACAGTGACTCGGCCTCGTCCGCAGAGCGACTTTATTAACGGACTGTCAGGGAGCGACGATGGATCAACTTGCATTCTTGACCGAACAAAAAATCCGTGAGATCGGACGCCGGTTCGGCACGCCTGTCTTTGTCTATGACCAGGCGACTTTGGAGGCTCGGGCGAGGGACGTGCTGGATTTTCCGCATGCCTTTGGATTGACCGCCCGGTACGCAATGAAGGCGTTACCGACAGCGGCCGTTGTGCGGATTCTCAACGGGGCGGGGTTGCACATCGATGCCAGCAGCGGGTACGAAGTGGAGCGGGCGATGCGGGCCGGCGTACCTCCCGAGCAGATCCAGCTTACCGCTCAGCGGACGCCCGCAAATCTGGAAAGCCTGGTGAAACAGGGCGTCAGGTTCAATGCCTGTTCTCTGCAGCAGCTGCGGGACTACGGGGAACTGTTTCCCGGATGTTCCCTGACCGTTCGAATGAACCCCGGTCTGGGATCCGGCCATAGCAGGAAAACCAATGTGGGCGGTCCATCCGCCAGTTTCGGAATCTGGCACGAGCATCTGGATGACGTACTGGCAATTGCCGAGGCGTGCAGCTTGAGGATTTCGAGTATGCATACCCACATCGGTTCAGGCAGCGATCCCGAGGTCTGGGAGCACTGCGCGATGATCTCTCTGCGCATCGCTGCCAACCTGCCGGAGGTGGAAGTGCTCAGCCTTGGAGGCGGATTCAAGGTGGGACGCATGCCAGGGGAGGCGTCTACCGACCTGAAACGGATCGGTACGCATGTCATGGAAGCGTTTCGTGCCTTTCGAAGCGAGCATGGGCGCAGGCTACGGCTGGAGGTCGAACCCGGCACCTTCCTGGTAGCCAATGCTGGAGCGCTGATCTGTTCGGTGATCGATTGTGTCGATACGGGCGGGGACGGGTACGAGTTCCTGAAGGTGGATGCCGGTATGACCGAACTATTGCGCATCAGCCTTTACGGTGCGCAGCACCCGATCATGACCGTGCCCGCGCGGCCGGGGTCGCGGCGGCAGAGAGAATACCTGGTTGCCGGACATTGCTGCGAGAGCGGGGACGTGCTGACGCCGGCCCCTGGGGATCCCGAGGGATTGCAGCCCCGCCTGCTTGCCGAAGCGAGGATCGGCGATCTGCTGGCGGTGGGCGGGTCCGGCGCGTACTGTTCCGGCATGGCGTCGAAGAATTACAATTCGTTTCCCGAGGCCGCAGAGGTTCTGCAGGCTTCCGACGGCACGCTGCACCTGATTCGGAAACGACAAACGCTTGAGCAGATCACGGCGAACGAGGTGATGCCGGACCTGCCGGATACCGGGCCCGGCCGCCTCTGAACGCGTCACGTTTCTCAACCCAGGCGCGTTCCCCTGAGAAGACTGCCTGCCGAATTTCCGTCCGACCCGCGTGCGGACAATCCACTCCCATCGTCAGCGGCTACTTCCCTTCAGGGAACGAAAGTGCATCCGTGATTTCCTACGCTTCCGGGACCCTGTAGCTGTAAACGTGAGACCCGCTGCCGAAATAGATGCGGCCGTTGAGGATGTCTCCTCCCGGACCGATGGGCACGGGCGATTCCGCCAGCAACCGGATCGCGTATGTTTCGGGTTCCACGATGGCGATACCCTTCGTGAAGAGGATGTAAACGGCGCCGTCCGGCGCGGTGACGAACACCCTCGGGCCCTGTTGGGACGTTGTGGGACCGAACTCGGCTCCGAGCTCTTTCCGGTGGACCACCCTACTGGCTCCGGGATCGAAGACGAAAAAGCGCCTGCGGTCGACCACGCCGTAGACGACGCCATTCGGCCCCGAACACATGTCGGTGTACCCCTGCGCGCCGGCAAACACCGCGGCGTGCCAGTCGAGCCGCTTCGTTTCCATATCCATGATATAGAGTTCTGCTTCACGGGCTTTCTGTTCGCCGCCCGTACCGGCACTGGTCGTGGTGCCCCCCAGAAGCTTGCCATCGGGCAGGGGCGCCAGGCTCATTGTGGATTGGTCGGGCAGGATGTCGGTATGCTCGAGCAGGGTGTGCTCGCGGGTCTGCCTGTCCCAGAACAGCATCCCGCCGCCTGTCAACCCGTATCCGGGGGTACCGGCAAGCACGACGGTTCTCCCGTTCGGATGGGCAAGCAGCATGTGAGGCCGGTTGATGACCTCGTGGCATTCGTATAGCAGATCCGGATTGCAGCCGGCCTTGCCACGCTCGGTGTGTACCCACGGTCTGCCCGGGTCCCATTCTTCAAGCAGTCCGTGGGTGTATGCGCCAATGAAGAACATGCCGCCTTCTCTGGCGACGGTATTCCACTGCCCCAGTGCCGGACGATTGGTCCAGGTATCGGTTTCCGGATTGAAACTGAAGAAGTGCATGGGAAAGGCGGTTCCCCCGCAGACGGTATTGTCGGGAGCCGTCGCAACACCCATGATGTGGGCGCCTTCGCTGGAATAGTCGAATGAAACCCGGCGAGTGTTGCCGGAACGGGGATCCTCCACGGCCAGAATACGGTCCACCAGGCTGCATTCGACCATGCGTTTGCCGTCGGGAAAATCGGTGTGGAAGAGGCCCTGGCTGCCGGCGATAAAGGGCTTCTCACGTCTGTTTTCGATCCTGCCGACATCCGTTCTCACACCTCGATACAGTTCCATCCAACCGTCCTCGGATCCGCCGCTTGTATGCCCGTAGACCCTTCCGTTCAGGTCACGGTACACCGGCGCGTGGGCCTGGCTTCGCTCGCTTTCGACAAGGAGAGGTTCCGCCTTTCCGGTTTCCGGATCCAGGGAAACAATCTGACTGGCGGTGCTGCCGATGCCGAAATAGACCCAACCGGTATCGTCGGCCGCGATCGCCCTGGGATACTGACGCCAGTTCTGGTCGTAGAGATTGCCGAAGTCGCGGAACTCCCCGGTCCGGGGGTTGTAGGATGCCACCGCGCTGTTCGGATACGTTCCGGACCAGATGCGGCCGTCGTCATCCTCGGTCATGCTCATGGCCATCTGCGGCACGGTCTTGTGATGGAAGGTGAATGCGCGCTCTACGGGGTCGAATTCCACAAAGTGGCTGTTGAAGTGGGTGTAGTACCTGTTTCGGCTGGACAGGATGGCCGCGAAGGGTCCGTCGCCGCCCGGCGGATACGGCATGGGGAATTCTTCGCTCTTGCCGGTTTCCGCATCGATCATGAGAAGTGCGTATCCGCCGCGGTGGTCGTAAAGCCAGATCAGAACGACATTACGGCCCTCGCCGTCCGCCGTTACGGCCGTGCCGCGATGGTTGCTGATCGGGGTGGCGACGCCGTGATGAAAAAAGCCGTTTCCCATCGCTTCGGTATTGGAATCAGACATCGGATTGCCTCCGTTGAGTTTCCGTACGGGCTCGGGTAGCGGACGGTTCAGATGGAAGGATAAATCGACCGGGGCAAATATAATATCCGGACACCGACAGAAAAACCAAAATAGGCGGACGGTTGCTGATGACCCCGCGTCCGTCTACGGATTCAGGATCGGGGTATCCCGGGTCGCATTTGCAGGGAGAACGGCCCGTAGATCCCTAAAACGACGTGGGCCCGCCGCGGGCGGTGGCAGGGAGGGATTGCGCTACCGGGGATGGTCGGGCGCACGCTTCGATACGACGTTCGCGGAGGCCGCAGCAGTTCAGTTCACCCTTGCAGCCGGACCCACTTTCCCACGATACGGCTCAGCCGCCGCGCGCGGACCCGCCCCACGAGGGGGTATACAGGAAGGAACAGGAGTTGGGGCCACATCGCCAATACGCGGGTTGGCGCCTGGTCCGGCAGATTCCGGTTTGGCGGAACGACGCAAAGAGACGGTGGCCACAGATGTGCGTCAAAGCCGGCGTCCCAGAGTTTCCGGCACAGGTCCGCGGCGTTTCCGGCACGGACGACGAAGAGCCAGTAGGAGTGGTCCGCACGCCGACCCGGATAACAGAGTTCCGGTATGCTTCGGTGGAACGCCGTCGCCTCCGTACGGCAGCCTGTGCGCTCCAGTGCATTGGAGCGCAGTCTCCTGGACAATAAATGCAAAAGGGCGCCGCATGGTTGACGGCGGATTTTCTTGAGCAACTCCAGCCCCCGGAAACCCCTGGTAGCGCGGTAACTCACGGCATCGTGCGACAGGCCCAACAACCGGCACGCGGCGCATAGAAGCGTATAGGGACCGGGCCTGTTGAGCAGGAGAACGACGCCGTATTTCACGAGGCGTATGAAGAACCGCGCCTTGCCCTGGACCGGATAGCTGCGATGCAGCCGCCCGACCTCGCCTCTAAGGTCGGGATCGCGCACAAAGAGCAGGCCGCCGCCCAACGCGGTATTGTATTTGATCGGGCCGAAGCTGAACATGCGCACGTGGCTCTCCGGATGTCCTGTAAAGTCGTCACCCCGATAGGCCTGGGCGCAGTCCTCAAACAGCACCAGGCCATGCTTCCTGGCGAAGCCTACCAGGGGATCCATGGAGATGCGGGCGCCGAACAAATGGGTGGCCAGCAGCGCAACGGCTCTTGGCGTAAGCCCGTTGTTCAGGCTGTCCGGATCGGGTTCGAGCGTTTGGGGATCCAGATCGACCGGAACGGGCACGAGACCGTGGCTCCGGATGATTTCGAGTATGTCGGGGATCGTGACGGCGGACACGAGGACGTGCGACCCGCGCGGAAAACGGGCCGCCTGGAGAACGGCATCGAAGCCGCTGCGAAGCGAAAGAAAGAAAAGGGCCTCGTCCGGATTGCCGATGCTTTCGCGGCAGGCAGCGTGCCCTTTCGCACGGCGGTCGCCCGAGAGGCATTGGCCCATTCCGAAGAGCAGGTCGCGCCAGCCGATATCCAAT
Source organism: Candidatus Latescibacterota bacterium (assembly GCA_965203805.1). GTDB lineage: Bacteria > Latescibacterota > UBA2968 > UBA2968 > JAAXHE01. Next base: position 2,727,144 of record OZ241917.1, read on the forward strand.
CTCTTTCGAGGAATCATGGTCGATTCACTCGTTCGCCTGCGCGGTCGGGCAGTTGAGGAGGGTGTTGGGGAACCGATTCCACATGAACCGAGCGCTCTTTCGGGTAGAGCCTGAACTTCAGGCGCTGATAACTTGCATATCCTCAATGTCTGCGTTCTTACATTTTTACATCCTCCATAATACCCACATCCTGTTGCATACTGCAACACGTTAATTGACTTCGATATTGTGACGCCGAGGACGCCGGGGGGCGCTATCAATGTTTCGTATCCGTGGATAGAAGGCGCGCGTTTCTTCCCGTGCTTCGTCCTTGTCCCGGGAGAGCGTCGTAGACGATTGCCCGTGCGAGGGCATCTGTGCGGGTCGTGCCATCAGGCGGGATCCTGTTCACTGGGCGTTTCGACCGGCTTCGCTTCGCGCTGCGCCATTTGATTGAACCACCACAAACCGGCCACGGCCCCGACGATACCGCTCACAAACAACCACCAGGGAAGGAACTCTACAACATGCCAATCCTCGATAGGTCGGAATAACTCCATACGCACCGATATCAACGACAGAAAATTGTTCAGCGCGTGACCGAACAACGCGGGCAGCAAGGAACCTGTGTGTATGACCCACCACGCAAATACGATACCCAGTATCATAGATACCGGAAATTGCCAGGGATTCATATGGAGCACGGCGAACAGTAACGCGGACCACAGAATGGCACGCCTCCGGGTACCATGGGCTAACAACCCGCCCAGAATGACGCCTCTGCAGAGGACCTCCTCGGTAAGCGGCGCTTGAATCGCCAGGACATAAAACGCAAGACCAAATGGTGTTTTACTGCCCATCAAATCAAGAAACACGTCGAGTATTACTTCGGGGATTGGAATCAGATATTGTACGAAGCTTGCAAGGTTGGATGAGAAAATGCCCAATCCCACGATCGAGACGGAAACGGGTAAGTACATTTTCCACGGAACTGTCTTGAAAAGCAGGATGTCGGACCACGGCCGACGGGATCGACGTTGCGCATATAGCACGATCAGACCAACGGCGGGCAGATTTACAATCAATTTCAGGTAATCGAAGATCCGTGTCGCATTGCCCGACGCGACGCCGAGGAAATGAAGCACCAACCCCAATGCGTTCATTGCTACGAAAAGCAGGACCACCAACCAAACGGATTGCTTCAAATTCGGATAGGCCATTGATTTCCTCCCTTTCAAGCGGTCAGATGTTCGCACATCTGACGATCCGGATTCCCGGCGAGGGTCGTCGTCGGGGTTCCGTCATCAGAACTGTTCCCGACCTTCCGGCGTCGCGACCTGTGTGCCTCCGCGCATGGACATCCCATTAAACCACCACAGTCCGATCAGGGCCAGAATCATGCCGGAACCATGCATCCACCAGGGAAGCATCATACCGGCGCTGACACCATCCGTGGATCCGAGGACGCCAAGATACGAGGCCGTCACGATCAGAAAGTTGTTCAGCGCGTGTCCGACGATGGCGGGCAGCAGGGAGCCGGTTTGTACGACAATCCATGCGAATACGATCCCCAACAGAAAAGCGGCGGGAAACTGCCATGGATCTATATGGATAATTGCAAACAGCACCGCCGACCAGACGATGGCTCGAGCCGGAGTCCGGTGGGCCAGCAGGCCGCCAAGTATAACGCCTCTGAAGAGGACTTCCTTTAAAAGCGGCGCCTGAATCACCATGGTATAAAATCTAAGCGGAAAGGGCTTCTCCTTCCTGGCCCGATCCCCGACCACATCGAGCATTCCTTCGGGCGGGGATATCAGGTGCCGCAGCAGGTTACCCAGGTCCGATCCGACGATTGCCAATCCGACGACGGCCACGACAAGCGGAATGTACAATTGTAACGAAACGGCCTTGAACGGCAAGATTTCGGACAAGGTCCGATCGGTTCGACGCTTTGCGTAAAGAACCGCCAGGATGAATCCGGTCAATATCGAGAGCTGGACGACGTATGGATTCTGGTTTAACTCCTGGCCGACAATCATGCCATGGACGGCAAACGGCACGGTGATTGTCAGGCTGAACAGGAAAAACAGCACCACGAGCCATACGGATTGCTTCAAATTGGGATAGGCCATCTATTCCCTCCTCTTTTGGACGTCGTTTGCGGCAAATCCATATATCCGAATACCAGTGCGGTCGGGGAGTGTTCGTTATCGTCCATTGAATCGACATTCACGAACCGGGAACGGTCGGCGGACTTCTCGCTTTCACCATACAGGCAATTTCCTTGCAGGGAACGGGTCATGTCTCCTCTCGCGATCGTGAACGACCCGAATCGACGTGCAAGAAACAGGCCAGACTTGAGAAATATGGCAACTTATCGTCTATAACCTGAATAATTCACCTAGACAGGAACTTACATGGATGGACAGGATGAACAGGATAAAGACCCAGAGCAGGACAAATGCTCACGATTCCGGGCCAAACCGATGGATCCTTACCTCCGTGGACAACGAAACATGCCCCTGACCAATCACTTTCGTAATTCATGAAATGCTGACGCGTGATATTTCGCAGAATCTATTGAAAAACAACCCGTTATACATCAAGACCAGGGTTTTCGTGAATAATCCGCCGTAAATCGTTTAATTGAAGGATTCCGAATCGAAGGGTGCCCGGAGGTGTCGCAAAACGCGCCTGACTGCCGCGACGTGTATTCCAAATATGCGCGTGCGGAGGGACATAATTTGCGGTACGTGAAGAGATTTGGTCGGCAATCGAGGGGGCGTGCAAAAAAGCGATGCATTCTGCATCACGGGACGCGTTCTGCAACGATCGGCGCCGGTCGGAAACCGCTTGGAATCGCCAGGGACCGGGAGACACACAAAAAAAATCCCGCTCCATCCCCTCGCCATTCAGTGATGAACTTTCCGGCGGCACCCCGATTAAAGGGTGCCGGGCAGTGTCACCACTCACGCAGCTTTGAGGATGCGGGAAGGTCCTGCGTATTCGCCGGGAACGTGGGAGCTACCCATGCCCCTTTGAGTCGGCTGTTGTATTCGGCAGGCTACCCGACATACGGGTACTGCCCGAGTGGTGACAACCCGAATATAGTGTCCGCTATTGAGAAAAACAAGGGGCAAATGAGGTCCGGAATTGGGAAGTCCACCCGTCGGAGGCAAGGGCGCGCGCCGGTCCCCGGCGTTGAGACGCCGCTGAACGTCGACTACAGATGGACCCCAGCCGGTACGTGAGAGCCGCGCCTTCAGAACGGAAGGATCGCCACAGGCGAAACACCCCATCAACCGCTTCCACTTCGTGAATGATGAAAGTCCTCCTATTCTGATTCCCTGACAGGATAGCAAATGTCCGCCTGTTGCATCTCCGTTTGCAGCCAGTTGCTGAACAATGTGTGGCGAATCTCGCTGATGACGCGATCTGTCAGCCTCGCAGGATAGCTTCTCTGCAGCATATACAGTGCGAAGCCGCCAGGCGCTTTGTCGGGACCGAAGACCTCACCCGGCGCGGCAGCGAAGAGGCGCGCGGCAATGCCCTTCGGCAGATGTTCTCGCCGCAACCGCCCCCTAAACCCGCCGGCAGGCCGTGTGCGCTCGTCCTGAGAGAATTCGCGGGCTAATGCGCAGAAATCGGCGCCGTCTTCACGTATCTGAAATCGGATTTCGTCGATGACGCCTCTGTCCTTATGGAAAATCCAGCAGACCTCGGCCTCGTCGAAATCCAGCGTGTGCTGTGCGAAGTAGGGTTCAATCCGTCCCTCCGTGATTTTTCCGGACATCATGCGCTCCAATCGCCTTACCTGGGCGTCTTCGGCAACGTCACCCAGGGTTATGCCTCGGGACCGGAGCCAGGCTTCCGTGTCTTCCACGCGTTCCAGGCGATGTCGATACCGCCAGTCGTCGACGTCGCGCTGGATATCCTCAGCCTTCGCGTGGATGCCCTCCCTCTCCGCGAGCTGCCGCACCAGCTCTCTTCGAGCGTACTCACCGAGGAATCCGAGGTTGTCTGCAACGCCCAGATGGCGCACAACCTGTTTCAGTGACACGGCGATTCCATTGACCCGAACCAGCGATAAGGCCCCGGCCTCGTTTGCGGGTTCGTGTTCATCCTGACGGCGCATCACGTCTCGCCCTGGCGCGCGGACGGCGTTGTCGCGGCATCGTACGTTGCGGACTCGTACAGCTTTCGCAAAGGACTCAGCAGCATCAGCAGGACCGACTGGCGGTCCGTCATGATCTCCGCCGTGCCCTTCATGCCGAAGAGGAGCGGCTTTTCCTGTCCTTTCACGGCCATGGTGGTCTCCTCCAATTCAACGACCCCTTTGAATATCGGCCCTACGGTCTCGTCGACGACGGCGTCCGGCGAGATCTGCTTGAGCAATCCGCGTTTAATTCCGAAGTCCTGGAACGCGAAAGCGTCGTATTTCAATTTGACGATCTGTCCCGGCTTGAGCAGGCCCACGTCCTTGTTCAAAACAGTCAGTTCGGCGACGATCGGCGCGGACGCCGGCGCCAGAGTCGCCAGAGCCTGTCCTTTGTTGATGACATGTCCGAGCGTATTCACCTCCACGCGGGTTACAATTCCGGCCTCCGGGGCCAGAATCAGGTCCGATTCGGCATCGAGCTGGCGATCGACGCGTTTGCGCGCCTGATCCAGCCTCAGCCGCGCGGTCTTGTATGCGTGCCTGATCTGCGCGGCCTCGCGGCCGTGAGCGATGCGAGCCTCGAGAATCCGGCGCTTGAGGTCCTGCACCGCCGTTTCGTTCTTGTAGATTTCCGACATGCGTCCGGGAAGCTGCGCAAGGGCGGTCAGATATCTGACGCGCGCGCGATTGATCTCCGCCCTGCTGATCAGTTGGCGTTCGTACAGCATCTTCTGCTGCAGATAGTCTTGTTTCAAATGATCGATTTCGGCCTGACGAAAGCCGATTTGCGCCTGCAATTCCGCATCCGACGGGCCCGCTCCCCCTTCCTCGAGGGCGCCCACGTCGGCGTGGTAATCCTGCAAGGCATTCTGGTGGGCGACCATGAACCGCTCCAGAACGGACAGCCGTTTATTCAGCGAAGCGATCGTTTCCCGGTTCAATTCAGTCCTCTGGGGCAATACATGGTGATATTCGTACTCGGCCTTCTGAAACGCCATTTCCGCTTGTTCGAGTTCACGCAGGTCTCCCCAGGTTTCCCACGATTTGAGCTTGAACAGCAATTGGCCTTCTTCGATGTGGTCGCCTTCCGTAATACCGATGTATTCGATTTCACCGCCGCGACGGGCCTGCAACGTCTTCACTTTTCCGAGCGGTACGAGCCTGAACGGCGCTGACGCGACCACGTCCACCTTGCCCCACCACGCCCACACGACCGCGATGCCGACAAACAGGAGCACGATATATAACAACGCCCGGCCCCAAAACGGTCGGAGGGACCCGATAAACGCGCGCATGTCTTCGGCCGCGTCGTCCCGGGGCCCGACAACGACAGTCGGCGCGGTACCGGGTGAGGATTTCAGCGGGTGTCCCGTCACGGGTACGGCTCCTCGCAGGCAGGTGGTTCAAGCCATCTGCAACTGCTGGCTGGACATGTGGTAGTAAAGGCCGCGGCGATCCATGAGTTCTTCATGGGTTCCCGTGTCGACGATGTGGCCCTTTTCAAGCACGACAATCACGTCGGCATCCCGCACGGTACTCAAACGGTGAGCAATGATCATTGCGGTGCGGTTTTCGAGGAAAAGGTCCAGGTTTGCCTGGATCGCGCCTTCGGAGTCCGTATCCAGTGCGTTTGTGGCTTCGTCGAAGATCAGGATTCCCGGATCACGGTACAGCGCTCTCGCGATCGCAATCCGTTGCCGCTGTCCGCCGGACAATCCGATCCCCTGCTCGCCGACTTTTGTCTCATATCCCAGGGGCATCTCGGTCACAAAGTCCTGTACACAGGCCATTCTCGCCACCTCAAGGACCCGGTCCATATCGGCGTCGGCTTCTCCAACCGCGATGTTCTCCGCAATCGTGCCGCTGAAAAGAAACGGATCCTGCATCACCATGCCCACCTGGCGCCGAAGCCAGTGCGGGTCCAGGTCGCGCACGTCCATCCCATCCAGCACCACCCTCCCTTCCGTGGGATCGAACAGGCGCGGCACCAGCTTCACCAGCGTGGTCTTGCCCGCCCCGCTCCGCCCGACAATGGCGACTTTGCGCCCCGGTTCGAGAATCAGGCTGATGTTGTTCAACACGTAAGGTTCGTCGGAGCCCACGCCGTATCTGAAAAACACATCGTCGAATATAACGCGGCCTTCCACCCGTTTCAGTCTCATGCCGTGCCCGCGCTGGCGCGCATCCTCCATCTCTGCGTCGTACACGTCATTCAGCCTGTCCAGGGCGACGCGGGCTTCCTGCACCTCCGGCCAGACGCCGATCAACCCCATTACAGGTCCCATAACGTTGCCGATGAGCGCGTTGAACGCCATCAACTGCCCCACGGACAGCTCCCCTTCCATAACCAGGGATGCGCCGTACCACAGGATCACGGTTGAACTCAGCAGATTGATCATACTGCCCCCCGCCCCGAACAGCATTTCCATTTTCAAACGCTTGAAACCGATCTGGATTTCTTTCGTGAACTTCCCTTCCCATTGCCACCTGGTGACGCGTTCGACGGCCTCGGCCTTCACCACGTCGACGCCGTGCAATGAGTCGATCAGGACGGACGACTGCTCCGCGCGGGCAAGAAAGGCGCGCTGGCTGAACGACTTCAATATCGGGGTATAAATCAGCGTGAGACCCACGGAAAGCGGCACGAAGATCAACATCACGAGCGTCAGCTCCCAATTGTAATAGAACATCAGTCCCAGATAGACGAACAACATGATGAAGTCCAGTATTGCGGACACGGTCGTGTCGGTAAACAGGCGCTGGATCGTGGCGTTCTCCTTGAACCGCGTGGTCAAATCGCCGGTGCGCCTCAGCGCGAAGAATCGCATGGAAAGACCCAGCAGGTGCCGGTAGAACCTGCACAACATCGTAAGGCTGAGGCGCGCGCTGATATATCCGATGAGATATGCGCGCAAGGTCGACGTCCCCATCTGGAACAGCGCCACAACGACCATACCCGCCAGCATCAGGTTCAGCAGATCCCTGTCGTGATGCACAAGTACCTGGTCCACGATCGTCTGTGTGAATACCGGGGAGGCCAGTCCGAACAGACTGAGCACCAGAGACGCCAGCAACACCTCGATCAGGATGGGTGTATAAGGCTTGATCAACGGGAAGAACCGCTTGAAGGAAGACCTGGAGGGTTCATTCTCGGACACCTGATCCGTGTATTCCAGCAGGAGGGCCATATTGGTCCAGCTCTTCTCGAATTCCGCACGGGACAACGTCCGGAGGCCCAGGGCGGGATCCGCGATCCTCACGTCTTTTCTGGTGATTTCGTACAGCACCACGAAATGGTTGCCTTCCCAGTGCAGGATCGCCGGCAGTCCGGTCCGCATCAGCGCTTCGTATCCCGTACGCACGCCGCGCGTGACGAACCCGAGCGTCTCCGCCGCTTCGGCCAGCGCCGCCATCGACGTGCCGTCGCGGGAAACGTTGCACATATCGCGCAGCCGGTTCAGCCCGATCGGCATCTTGTAATACTTGCAGATCATCCCCAGACACGCCGCCCCGCAATCGGACTGATCATGCTGTTTCAGGAATGGATAGCGGAACGAAGACGGCGCGCCGTTTCTTCCATCATCCGATTCACCGCTCCCGGTTCCGTCTGCCGGTCCGTTCGCGTCTGCGACGTTCTTCTTTTCCGGCGATCGGGCTTCGACCCTGGCGCGCACTTCGGAAGGACGGGTCCCGAGGGACGGTGACACGTTCGAATTCTCTCCTGCATGCAACTGACGCACCAGGGACGTGGCGGACCCGAACGCGGCAGCCGCGTCGCCAAGGTCACGAAAGTCGCTATCGGCGAGGTAAAACAGAACACTATCCCGGGTACTGCGGACAACCGGGGGCCCGCCTTCGGAACGATCGGTTTCCTCGAAGAAATCACCCGCGACCAGACGACGGGCGACGCCATCCCCGGACATCATCTCCAGCTCGCCGCTTCCCACCACGCAGAACCGCCCTCGCGACTGACCGGGACCGGAAACCGTCGCTCCCGTCGCAATCTCCTCACGCTTCATACGACGGAACAACCTCCGCATCGCATCCCCGGAAACGGACCCTTTCAGAAACCTCGTGAAATCCCGATATGGGATATTCGCCACCTGATCCTGGAGATGTGCTTTCAGTTCGGGTTCTTTTTTCGTCACGTTGACGAAGTCACCCCGCGACACACGCAAAACCTCGGAATCCTCCACCGCGCGCACCGATGCCCGATGTCCGCGGCCGGTCAGCAGCGCCCCCTCGCCGAAATGGTCGCCGGGATACAGGAAACCCAGGGTTTCAGGATGGCCGTCCGCATTTCGCCCGATCACTCGCAACCGACCCGATCGCACGATGTAGAACGCATCGCCGGGTCTCCCCTGATCGAAGACGACCGACCCGAAGGGAAATCCGACCGGCTCTGACCGAATCGACATTTGAGAAATGAGGGATAGGACGTCCATGGATTGATTCCCGCGATTCGCAGCGTTGTTCGAATCTCCGGATGTAGACCGGTGTCCAGCAGGCTACTGCACGTTGAATTTCGATCCCATATATACTATATATAGTATGTCAGTGTGCGTGATCCGCTGTCTCGTGACGCAGCGATACGTCCCCAACCGGCGCGGCTACTTCGGAGGCAGTGAGCGCCCCACGAGTCCCGGCGTTGCATCCGTCCCGGGATCTTCAGGCGGGACCTCGCCCTCAGAAACGGGCTCAGCGGGCTTCGCAACCCGGGAAAACCACCACAGTCCCACAGCAGCGAGCGCCACCCCGGCCGCACTGAACCACCAGGGGTTGAACGCTACGTCGTTGAGGTCACCCGAAATGTCTATATCCGATATATCAGAATGCAGAATCGTCACGGCGATTAGGTTGTTCAATGCGTGTCCGAACAGGGCGGGCAACAAGGATCCTGTACGGATAACCCACCACGCCCAGACCATGCCTGATATGAAGATAGGCACAAATGTCCACGGGTCCAGATGCAACATTCCAAACAAGACTGCTGACAATAGAACCGCGCAGACCCTTGAATGATGTGCCAGCAGACCACTCAGGATAATGCCTCTGAATAGCAACTCTTCGCCCAGAGGCGCGATGACGGCTGCCCCGAAGACAGCCGACAGAAAAGACGTCTTGCGCAGGATCTCCGAACGATAGATTTCCTGCATCCACTCGGGAACGGGAGCAATCCGAATCGCGACTTTCATCAATTCGGTATCGAGCATCCCCAGGCCGACGACTGATATTGCAACGCAGGGCCATATCCGCCAATCAAACCGCGTGTTGAATAGAGGACGTATATATCGCCAGTCCAGATCCGTGCGCCGGTAAACATAACCCAGAAGAATGACGAAATTCACCAGCAACAGAATTCCCATCAGGAAATCGTCTTCAAACTTCCACCGGTCGACAACGAGCACCGCCACCGCCAGGCCAACCTGAATCAACAGGAACAGAAACAGTAACCAGATCGTCTGTTTCAGGTTCGGATACGCCATATGGATAACTTATTATGTTGAGGATGAAGAACCCGGATCGTACCGCATTGGTTCGTGGGGTTCATCAACGCGTATTGTCGGCGCCTCTCTGGAGGACAAAACGTAGAATCCGGCTTCCGACGAATGATCCTGAATCCAACTGTCATTGTCATATCTGCGAGCCTTTGAATAAACCATGACATCTCCCGCGCCTCCGGCAAACGTGGCACAAAGTAGCAAGACCGACCAGACCGCCGGATCAAACGACAGAATTAAAACCGCGGCGGGTGTTGTTACGATCAACGGGAGTAGCGCGAATGCCCGGTATGCGCTCAGTGTCATCGGTTTGTCAGCGTGGCAGTAAAAGGCCGTTAATCGCAAGTTGATTCCAAAGTGCAGCGAACTAAATGGAATTTTCCCCCACGCCATCGCGGCAATACCGTGAAGTGCTTCGTGAATCACAAACAAGGCGATTAGTCCTCCAATCAATTTCCATAGATCGACGAGAGGAAATCGCAGCTCTATCGCCCATGGAAGCAAGGCATCTGCCCCGATGACAGACATTCCCGAAATCCAGAACATCAAAAAACACAAACTGTAAATCTCGTGTTTTTCAAGAATCACTTCAGTGACGTTAGAATCCTGGCCGGGTTCAATTCCGCCTGGATTCGACACACATAACCCGCCGACTGCGGTCACCATTCCCGCTGCGGTTTCATAGAGCTTTTTTCGAAAGATTATAAACGAGAATGCCTGAACAACCAGGACCGCCATCAGGATCACAAGATCGAATTGAATGACGTACCTGAGAATCAGCAAAGCAGGCGCAACGGAAAATAGCGCATACGATATGGCCGCGAGAATCCAACGACTCCACGTTCCCCCTGGGAGGACATCCTTCATCCGGAACCTCCGATGCTGTGTCTATTGGTCTTTCTTGTGAATCAATGGACTATTGCCTGATTTGTTCGTGTCACAAACTTAGAACTCTGCGATCTGCGGCTAGTCGCCGTCTGCTGGCGAATCTGCCGTCTCAGTCACGAGGGGGTTGGCTGATTGCGTCTTCTTCGATATCTGGCGAAACCACCAGAGTCCTAGTGTAGCCAATAACACGCCAGCGCCTGTCCACCACCAGGGATTGAAAAACACAACATTGAAGTCTTCTGCTACCTCGAGATATGGTATTTCGAAGTGCAACGTCGTGACGCCGATGAGATTGTTCAATGCGTGGCCGAAAAGCGCAGGCCACAAGGATCCAGTCCGGAAATACCACCAGGCGAATACGAGCCCGTACAATAGGGCCGGTGGAAATTGCCAGGGATTGAGATGACCCACGCCAAACAGAAACGCCGACCAGAAAATCGCCCTGTTCCTGGTATAGTGTGCCAGCAAACCGGCAAATATCGCGCCTCTGTATAGCAACTCTTCAACGATCGGGGCGACAAACACGGCCCGGAACACGGCTGAGGAGTAAGATGTTTTGCGCCCGAACTCCGATTTAAAAATGTCCTGGATTAAATCGGGCATAGGAATCAACCGAATTACCGCTTTGTCCATTTCAAGTAGAACCATCCCGATACCAAAGATCGAAATTGCCACACAAGGCCACACACGCCAATCAAAGTTTGTGTTCAGCAATTGTGATGTGTCTCTCCAGGTTCGATCCGCGCGGCGGAATACGTAGCGCAAGTAGAGAAAGTAAACCACCAGAGTCGATATGCCTGTCAACAGGTTTTCGTGTCGAGAACTTTCGCCAAGGACGGTCTGTACAACGTAGATGATGAGTTCCAAAACCGACTCTGTTATCCAGAATAGAACCACTAACCAGATGGACTGCCGAATGTTCGGATACGTCATTCGAATATCCTATCGTAAGGCGTCGCGGACCGTGGTTTCACGTGGGGCCGAGATCTTTAGTTGGATTACGCCTAAAGAAGAAGTAGACGCAAGATAATGATCTGGAAAGGTCACTCACACTGCAATCTAAACGTGCCTTCCGGCGCTCTATCCGGATTCCTGCATCGGCTTCCTCGGCAAATTACCAGAGTGAATGAGGCGTGATCTCGCCGTTCCTCCAGCCCTTTTGCAACCTTAGAGAATGCGAGCGATTGAATGCACTTGGGCCCAAACTCTCCGTGGGCCCTCCCCTCCTCGCATGGTTGACTCACTCGACTGGGGTCTCGCCCTCCGGCCAAATGGTACAACCAGGTTCGGATGGATGATCTCTGACCCAGAGATTCTTGTCGTAGTCCTGGACTTTGAAATACATCAATACGTCCCCTGAACACCCTGAGAACGCCACACTGAAGAGTAATAGTGTCCAGATAGCTGGATCCAAAAGGATCACAAGACCGGTAACGAATGTAGTAACTAAAAGAGGCAGGAGCAGCAAGACACGAAAATTACCCATCCTCATCCGGCTCGAAAAATGGCAATAAGGGGCCAGCCATTTCCATTTGAATCCGAAACGAACCGAACTGTATGGGACCTTGCCCCACTTCAGTGCGGCAAAGGCGTGTAGCGCCTCATGAAAGACGACGATGAGAATTGTACAAGCCAGAAACATCCAGCGGTCGCGATTGAGGAAGCGGAAATCGATTTTCCATAAATTGACTATATCGCCTACTAAAGCAAGAGTAAACGCGAAACAGAACATTACTAACGAAAAAACAACCATATAGACTTTGTCAACGCGAAACTCAAGAATCTCGTGTCCGATCTTATCTCGATCGAGTAATCGCCCCGAATCGGCTCCTTCATTCATCGGCATACCATCCTCACGCTTCCGCGTTCGAATCAAGATTGCAGTGCCTACCAGGTCTCGTGATTGTGACCCCTGGATGGAGAAAATCGGAAGTCGCAAAGCAGAGTAGCACTTGGGTCTTATCGAATAGCAACGGCATCAGGACCGGTGCAGGCTCCCCCATGCAAACCTGCACCGGTCGCGTCAGACACTGCCTACGGAATCTTTCCGATCTGTCGCTCTCAGAAATTCGATAGTCCGTCGGCCATGTCGGATATGAAGCCACCGGCAACGAAATCTACGGCGTCGTTAGCCCTATCCCAATACCACTGAGCCGCTTCCGCAGTACCTGTGGGATTTGTAATTGCACTGACTGTGATTCCAACCAGTACGCCTAGTACAAATGGAGCTAAACCTCCGGAAATTTCTGCCACTGATTCCCTAGCCAAATCCTCCTGCAGAATTGGTAAGGTAGAAAATGCTGACAACACTTGGCCAGCATCTGTCGCCACTGGATTCGACAATACATGGGTCATTTTATCCTCCTGAAGAGTAAAACGTTATTGCTGATTTGCAAACAAGTGGCTTGAATCTCGCGTTACGAAAACGGTGACTATTCCTGACGGTTACCGGGTTCGAGAATCGTGCTGTTCCTCTCGTCGGGATGTCAGGTCCGGTGCTCCTTCGATAGCCATGGCGGTCGATCGGGGTCTGATTATCGAAGGTCCATCGGACGCCAATGTAACACGCACCGTCACTTTATCACGCAGTTTATTCGTTCACTGGCGTGAGGCGCCGGCAAGTCCCGTCTCCCTACACTAAAGGGAACTTCGTTCATTCACTGTTGGGTTGGATCGCGGAAGATTCCGCGTTGACTTCCCGGAGTCTGCTGAGAAGCCCACTGCATCAGTAGTCGAGATTGGCAGGATGGATCACTTTCCGCCTGACAAACCCCGCACCGAGTTTCAGTCGCCGAAATAATCGGCGATGGCTTCTGCAATTTTCATGCCAATCCATCTTGACATGAAACGCGGCCCCAAAGGTGGCACACCAATTCCACCCGATGCATTCGCCATCTCACGCCGCACAAGATTGGTTTCCCGGCCTGGAAGTTGGGCGCAGGTCGCGACGGCTAGCGCGGGCTGCAACTGAATTCGATCTGTCATTTCTCCACGTCCTTTCTGTATTGTTTCTGGCACGAACACGTGAGTTTTCAATCCAGACTTAACCTGACTGCTTCAACTCCACTACAGTGTACGGCTCGACCTGTCCGGCTCCGGCAAGGTTACGCCGAATATTTCAGCGACCCAATTTCTGAGAAGGCGGCCCAGCCCGGCGTCGCCGCCGGAAATTCGTGCGGTCTGCCCTGCGGTCAGGTCTTCCGTCTGAACCGGCAGACGGGCCGGAACTTCGTGAGACGCCGCAGGGCTCGATGCGATTCTTCTGTTCATGTCTTTCACCTCCTTTCGTCGGCATCCTCGCGACGTCCGGACAATCGTGTTGCCCCTCCGATAACCGGATTCGCGTCGCGCAGATGCATTGATGTCCGAAGCGTCTGTAACCCTTCTTCCTCCCGCGGCATACGCCCCGCGGGAGGCGGCTTCGGCTTTGAACCAAAGGGTGCGTTTTGCCACGGAACGCGAGCGCGGTCCGCAACGCTGTCGATGCATTGGAACCGCAAGGACTGTGCCACTCGCGACACCCCCCGGCATAACTGACTGGCCTGCAAATGCGAATCGATTTGAAGACTTCCGGGAGGCCGATGTCTCTCGGCGAATCGTTGAAATATGTGTTCCATTCTGCGTCACTCGGGTGAAACCATGTTGCCTTTGGCGCCTCAGAGACCCTGTCTGGAACCGGCACAAAAAAACACCGGCGACATAGGTCACCGGTGTATTCATTGAAAACATAGAGGGGTTACGTCATCTCGCGTTCCGCCGAGGTTGATCAGAGAGGCAAGAAGTCAACGAGAAGCGAAGGGGACCCGTGATCGGCCCATTCAAAACGACTGAATTCCAGTTGCCGAACTTCCGGGATATCGTTAAACTTGGGACAACGTTGTCAATCTTTCAGCGGAACGTACGTCAGAAATGTTCCTTCAGTCTCCAGATTTATCGTTCACATACCGGGCTGCGGCCCTACACGATCTGCAACCGATCGATAACCATGCCTCAATTCGGCAAATATCTGTCTCCAACGTTCGGAAAATTCCTGGTCACCGGTCTGGGCGGCGTGTTTGTCAACCTCGGTTCGTTTCAACTGATGCTCACGCTCGGCGTGCACCCGCTGCTGGCGTCGCCGATAGCGATCGAGCTGTCGATCATCTCCAATTTCCTCCTCAACAACTACTGGACCTTCCGCGACCGCTCGCTGTCCGGAAGACGACGGATTCGGGGTTTGAAGTATCATATTGTTTCGTTTGTGACGCTGTTGCTGAGCTACGGCACCTTCGTGTTGCTCTCCGTGTTGTTCACGGATGTGCCGCTGATCATCCTGCAGGGATGCGCGATCGCCCCGGCCGGCGTGCTGAACTACTCCGCCAACTCGCTCTGGACGTTTCGCGAGGAAACTCGCGAGGGTCGAGACGACGTCCGGGGCGGAACGGGATGACGGAATACCCGAATCCCCGTGTGCCCTCCTCCCGCTAGTCTCGGCTCCCGTTGCCTCTAACTCGTCTGAAATACGTGGATTACTTCCCCACTTCATTCACAGAGAAGCCTTGTGACTCGGGCCGATCGGACGCCTGTTCCAACGTAAAGCGGGGCGCATGAATTATCGTTAACAAGAGAGGACCGGCGAACGCAACAGGGGTGATTTTTCTTACTGCAATCACTTGACACGGCGGAACAGGGTGGGTATTATCAAGGCGCGACCAGGATCGCAACCGCCTGACGATTCCGATAGATGAATGGGTAGGTTTTCCACGGGGTAGAAGCCAGTCGCGTCGTGGAGGTCCATACAGTGAGAAATGTCGATATTGCGGTGACCGGCGCCGATGGAACACTCCAGCTCGTCCTGGAAATCAAGAACGTGCCGGGTGCAACTGCCGAGTGGGTCATCCTGATGCGTCGCAACTTGCTTGCCCATTCGTTTCTGCCTCCGGCGCCATTCTTCCTGCTTGTGCTCCCGGACTTTTTGTACCTCTGGACAGGGTCCTCTACGTTAGATGGTTTGGCAAAACCTGACTATAAAATCGAAACCTCCGAAATGCTCGCGCCATATCTTAAATATAACCAATCCCTTATTGAACTAAGTCGATATGGGCTGGAAATGCTTACGGTGTCGTGGCTGGAAGATATACTTCATGCTGACCTGAGACGAGACTCGGTTGACGGCAATCTCAGATGGATTTTTGACTCGGGGTTATATAGAGCAATTACAAACGGTTCCCTGGAACTCGAAGCGATGACATGATTGTATACCTTGAGTCAAATTTCGTACTTGAACTGGCATTTCTTCAAGCCGAGCATGAACATTGCTCGGCACTTTTGCGTCTATCGGAATCGGGAGAGATTCGCCTGGTTTTACCGGCATTCAGCATCGGTGAACCGTACGAAACGTGGGTGCGCCGCTCGAAGCGAAGACGAGACGTCCACGAGGAGTTGACTACCGCAATTCGAGAACTTTCCCGGTCAAGTCCTTACGAACGGGTAACCGACCATTTCCACGAACTCACTGGAATACTGATCCGAAGTGGTGAGGAGGAGAAGCGCCGTTTGGATGAAACCCTGGAAGACATCCTGAGAACCGTTGAAGTAATACCGATTGGATTGAGCATTATCAGAGCGGCCATAAATTACCAAAGGAAGCTAACCCTTTCGCCGCAAGATTCGATAGTTTACGCTTCGGTTCTCGATCACCTGAATCCAGAATCATCCGAGCCAGGCTGTTTCATAACCACGAACTCAAGAGATTTCGCCAATCCGGACATCGAAACCGAACTTACTGACCACAACTGCCGGCTGCTGACAAAATTCGCCGACGGCGTGGGGTATATCCGAAGTCAGTTGTCGTGATTGGAATTCATCCGCGCCTTGTCGGCACGACTGCTGACCTATGATCAGGCCGCGCGGTTCCTCAGCCGTGTATCCCGTCCAGCTCCGGCAGCAGCCGGACGCTTTCCTGCTCGTTCGGATCTGTGCGGGCGATCACGGCGGTGCAGCTCTCGGTCTCGCTGGCATTGTACGGCAGGTGGGGTACGCCGGGCGGGATGTAGACAAAATCGCCGCTGTTGACGGACACGTGCTCCTCCAGGTTGTCTCCGTACCACATTCCTGAACGGCCGCTGATGACGTAGACGGCGGTCTCGTGGTCATCGTGCAGGTGTGCCCTGGCGCGTTCGCCGGGTGGGATGGACAGCAGGTGCATGCATAAACCGCGCGCGCCGGTGTTCTCGGCCATGACACCCTCGCGATAGGTAAATTCCTGCTTGCCCGTGTATTGTTTCCGCGATCGAATCAGCTTGCATGTCGGGGCGGTTGTCGACGGCATGATTTCAATCTCCCGGATTCAATGGTAGATGCGAATCGATACTGGCGGGTTCAGAAATTTCCGGCTTTCCGCTCATGTCTTCACCGCCCGACAACAGAAAACCGGCCAGTAAAACGCGAAGTCGTCGTCGCCCGAACGGCGAATCCCGAACTCGCTCTTGACCTTCTCCGGCGCGGCGGCAAAGTCCCGGTGCAATCCCTCAGAGGCCGCTGCAGGTGTCCCGGACCTGTCAACCCACTCCCGAAGCGTCATGTTCACCCGTGTGGCCGCGTCATGCGTGATGTCGAAGCCCGTGTCGGTCACGTAGCTGCGCCACTCCGACGGTGACGCCGCCGTTGCATGCGTTGGGTCGCGCGCGACCTCGACCCGATGATGCCATGCGGCAACGGCGGGGTTTTCCGACGTCGTCGTGTCGCACAGCAGAAAGACACCTCCGGATCTCAACACCCGGTGGACCTCTGACAGAAACCTCCCGACGTCCTGAAAATGGTGAGGCGCGGTCCGGCAGGTGACCAGATCGATCGATGCGTCCTGATACGGGATATCGCCCGCATCGATCGTCTCGAACCGGACGTTTGCAATGCCGCGTTCCGCCGCGAGCCTTCGGGCCTGCTCCAGCATCCCCCGCGCGATGTCCGAAGCGACGATTGTGTCACAGAACGCCGCAACCGCGAACGCGGTAAATCCGGGACCGGTGGCGATGTCCAGACCCAGCCTGTAGCGATCGAGCGATGCCCACGCCTGCATGATGCACAGACTCTCGCCCGACGAATGCGCTTCGCTCACCGCGTATTTCGCCGCCTGGCGATGAAACTGCTCTCCAGCTGAATTCAATCGCATTTCCGAAGTTGAGATTTCGACATGAAAATGAGCGCCAATGATCCGGTACGGCCGCCGCCCCCATGCCGTTCACGCCGCGCCCAGGACCTCCCGCAGGCGGCGGGCGACGGCGCCCAGGTCTTCGTCCGTCAACGTGGGCACCGACACGTGGAGCGCGTTTGCGCTGTCCCCGAGAACGATGCCCGGCCGTCCGGCCTTCAATTCGTCCAGGACCTGTGACCGGGTTTTTCCTACAGCGTTCTCATCGAACCGGATCAGCAGCCCGCTGCCGAGGCCGCGTCTTTCGGTGACGTGTTCGACTTCGATATCCGAAACTCCCTCCAACTTGCGGAATAGTTCGTCCGCCTTGCGCCGGTGATCGGCAAACCGCGCCTCGTGGTCCATTTCGAACCACTCCTTCAGGGCGGCCGTGACGGCGATCACCTCCTGGCGGTCCACCTTCATGGGACGTCCCACCGTGCGCCGTTCCTCGGTCTCGAATCCGATGAAACCCTGCGTGAAGGCCGCGTCCACCAGGTCCTTCCGTCCGCACATGATCCCCGTGGAGTTGCACGACCCGAAATATTTCGCGCCGTACCCCACCACGTCCGCGCCCATCCGGGGGTACCTGCACATCACGTCCAGCGGGAATATCTGGGAGGCCGCATCCACGATCACCGGAATGCCATGGTCCTTTGCAATCGCCATCGCGTCTTCCAGCGGAACGACCCCCTCCCCTCCTCCGGGGGCGACGTAGAGCAGGCCGGCCGTGCGCTCGGTCATCGCCGTCCTCAACTGGCTCCCGGTAGTGCCCGACGCGTCGCCTACCTCTACCAGTTTCCCGCCGTACACAGTCACACAGCGTTCATACTTGTAACGCTGCCTGGCCTGAATCAGAAACTCGTCGCGCATCCCCGTTGTATCGGGCAGCCGCTCCATCTTTCCGGTGTCGTTGCCCGTCATGCACGCCGCCGACCCCAGCGAAAGCACCGAGGCGCATCCGGGCGTAACCAGCGCCGCCTCCGCCCCCAGCATCCCGGCGATCACCTCGCCCGAACGCTTCAGCAGTTCCTTCATATCCACAAAATACCGGTTCGCGTCCTGCATGGCCCGGAGCACCCCCGGAGACAGCCGCGAGCCGCCCAGTACCGTCTGGCTGCCCATCGCGTTGATCACAGGGTTCACGCCCAGGTCTTCGTAGATCCTGCGTCCTCTTTCGCTGTCCATACCCACCTCTTGTACGGGAAACATCCGTCGCGAAGACTGAAAATCGGCGGCGCCATTCGCTTCTGACACCGCCGACAAGATAGCTTTGACAAATTAACCGATCAATTCCTTTCTGACAGCAGACCATACGACAAAGGGCGACCACAAGGGTCGCCCGTACGAAGCATCGGCAAACCGCCGGATGGCTCCACCCGTACGGATTGTGGATTCCACCAATTCTTCATCTGAACTCAGTTGAAACCCGGTGCTGTATACCTTCTCTCTCTCACGACACGATCCCCTGACGTTGAGGTCATTTAATGGTCTAAACCTGGAATACCGGATTCGAAGAGATACGCAAGTTTCGCGAATACGGCTCGATTACCCGGCCGGCCATCCACGAATACGAAGTAAAAATGGCTTTCCGGGGTGAATTCGTAATCGAAGAGCGCATTGAAACTCAGGGACGCTTCATCTTGCAACCGTTCATCGATATGCTCAATATAAATGCGCCAGCCGACCCGTCGAGTGAGCTGGTAGTTGCCGCGGAGCCGGAATACGATCGTGTTGCGAAATGAATTCCACGAAAGATAGCCAAGATCGACGTCCGCGGTAGTTTTGCCCAAGAGGTTGAGACCTGCAGAGAAACTCGAATATCGGCTGATTTCTCCTCGACGAAGCCCGATTCGACTGAACATCCTGAGGTGCCACCGTTGTGCGGTGTATTTTATCTCTGAACCAATAAACCTGGAATCGAACAGTTCATCGACCTCGCGCAGGGCATTGAGTCCACCGAACGTGGAGAAATCAACTCGCCCAATTTCGACTTCGAACCGTAACTCGCTACGTCTTTCCCTCAGCTGCTGCTGTGCGTTGGTTTGGTATGCGTGGTACATTCCAGCCGTCAATGACTGCACGAGGCTTGTCTCCGGCAACACGTAACTGTATCCCGCGCGTACACGTTTGCGATGGAATGCGTCATCTTCGAGACCAATCTCATTGGGACGAAAGCCGTCTTGTATTTCCTCAATCCCGGTCTGGGCCATCCAACCTTCATGAATCCACGTCAGCGCGTGGTGGTACGCGCGATGGGCCTGGCCGCCAATGGAATTGACGGCAAATTGGGACGTTGCAGTCAAGTCTCTACGAAATCCAAAACGACCATTGAGAGACAGAAGCAACACCTCTCTGTCTGCCTGGTGTTTTTGGGCTCCCATGAATCCAACGACTGTTCGCTTACCAATGTCCCAGTTAACGCGACCGCCCACGAGATTCGCCTGCTTTTTCCGATCCTCATCGTATCGGTCGATCATCTTTCCGTAAGTGTTGATCACCGCAAAATTGGCAGCTCGAAATCTGCCGGCTATCTTTGTCCCAATATCGATCTCCTGAACGCGGCGGGTATAGAACAGGTTCAGGGGCAACTTGAACAGATCGGCGCCCTCCCTGAAAAATGGCCTGCGTTCCGGGAGTGACAGCTCCCGGTCGTCAGTAATGTTGATTCGCGTCGGGTCGCTTTCCAACTGAGAAAAGTCGGGGTTGAACGTCACATTCGAGGTAAAGTGGGTCGAGACCGGGACAATGAAGTCCACTCCCCCGTCGAAATCATCCTGATGGTCATCTATCGAACGATAAGTGGCGTAGGGAAGAATGCCGATTTTCGGTTCTATGTGGATTGATCCAAGATTCAATCCCGTCAGATCGCCGAATTCGGACACGCGGCCGAAATATGCAGTCGGCGCCCAGGAATAGGATTGACCGTTTATCGGATGTGTCCTCCAAAAGTTGATCCCCCACGTCGTTTTGTCAGGATCAAATCGGAGGACTCGAAACGGGATCGCGAATTCGGCGGTCCATCCAAGTCGGTGTTTCCTTACCCTTGATTCCCATACGGCATCCCAACTCATATCGAAAACACTCTCGTTACTTATCCGTTGGTCCATCTGTGTGCCAAGTGTATTTGTCGCAAAAACGTAACAATTGCGACGGTCGCGATAAGTGTCCAGCATCACTTCTACGCAGTCATTGTGCCACACACGGGAATCCCGTCGGGTCATTGTTTCCCGCAGATTCCCCATCTCCGGTTCGTCACAGTAGATGCCGATATAGAGCGCTTCATCGTCGTACAGGATTCTGACTTCAGTTTTCAGGCTCGATGGGTGAATACTTCCCTCCTTTACACGGAAAAAGCCGGTCGCAATCGACGCTTGTTGCCATACGGCATCGGAAAGATCGCCATCTATAACCGGTGCGGTTTTCACCCTTACGGCCTGAGCGGCCCGGGTCCGGTCCCGATCGTCAGCCCACGTCGATACCGGCAAGAACAACGTTACGACGATACTGCAAATGTGTACCCACTGTTTCATCGTGTGAACCGATTCAATCGCTTTAACCTCCCAATGAACGAGTGTTTGGGATTTTTATCCGCTTGCTTGCGAGTTTAAATCTCCGTGCCACAGCCGCTGCATCTCTTCGCAGTTTTCGAGGAGAGCGTCCAATGTACCCTCCGCGCAGATGCGCCCGTCCTTGAGGACGATGATATTGTCGGCGCGCCGCAAGGCGGCTCGACGATGCGATACCAAGAGATACGTGCCGACGTAGGGGGCGGTCGCGGTCAACCCCCGCTGGTCAAATACCCGCTCCCACAATACCCGCTCCGTCTCGACGTCGAGGGCGCTGGAGAGGTCGTCGAACACGACCAGTTCCGGTTCACGCACAAACGTCCGCGCGGCTGCCGTCCGAAGAACCTGCCCGCCTGAGAGTTTTGCGCCACTCGGCCCAATCAACGTATCCAATCCGTTTCCAAGCGCCTCCAAATCGTCTTCCATCACAGCCTTGCCAATTGCCGCAGGGAGATCAACACGATCTTCACGCAACCCCAGAAGAATGTTGTCTCGAAGCGTGTCGCTGAACAGGCGCGGAACCTGGGGCGTATATGCACATCGCGGAGGGACGAGGAACGACGCCGGGTGCGGCACGTGCTCGCCATTCCAGTAGATGTCTCCCGCATCCCCGGGCAGGTAACCCAACAGGGACTCCAGAAGCGTGGTCTTGCCGGATCCAATTTGTCCGGTGATCACCGTTACGGTCCCGGCTTCCAGAAACAGATCTATCCCTTCGATTCCCCGTCGGGTCTCCGGATGACGATAGCTCAAGCCTTCCACGCACAGGTGCCGTAAAGAGTGAAACCTCATTTTTCTGATATACGGAACGGGTGGAAGATCACCCCGCAGGTAAGCCGGGCCGGGTCGGACAAGGGTATCTTGAGCAATGCCCGGCAACAGTTCACGGAGTCGCTCGAAGGAAACGCAGGCCTGTTTGTGCGCGGCCAACAACGCTCCCAGGCGGTCTGCAAATGCCAAAACGGTAAATTCACCCATGGCGATGTAACTGACAAACAGCGCGAAATCACCGACGGTAAAGTCCCCTTCTCTCATCCGTTCGGCGGCAAATATCAGAATTACGCCGGTCGCCAGGTTGATTGTCGTGGAATTCATCGATGCCAGCAGCCGGTTGAAGAGCCGTTCCCTGATTGCCGCTCTACGCCTTGCTTCGTTCAGCCCGTCGAAACGCAGGACGGCGTGCGTCTCGCTGTCTGCAGCCTTTACTGCCAGTACCGCCGCGAAGAGATCTCCGAGGAATCCAGTGACGCGGCCCGTGCTTTCCCGGCTTTCATGCCTGTATGACCTGATTCGCCTTCCCAATCCGTTTGCAAGGAGTAAAATAGCTGTCATCGGTATGAATGCCATAAGCGTGATATACCGATTGACACTCAAGAGCACGGCCAAGGCAAACACGGCGGCGAGCGCATTCCCGGTGAGAGAGAGTAAATTGGTTATGGGGGCCACCGCGCCATCGATATCGTCATCCAATCGGTTGACGATATCGCCCGACCCATGTTCGGCACGGCTTTGCGCGTCCTGCAGGAGACTCTCGAACAGATTCGCGCGGATACGTGTCTTCAGTTTCCCCTCGAAATACGCGTAGGTCGCGGCATATCCCTGCTCGGCGACCTGCACGGCGAATCGGGTGGCAAGAAAGAGGATCACAAGGGTCGAGATACCGAAGCGGACATCCGTGTCCCGTGTCAGGGCGTTGAAGAACTCACGCAGGATCAGGCCGACGATCAGGGGAAACCCGAAATAGCCCAGAGACAGGATGACACCAAGCAAGAAAAGCCAGGGACTGAATCGTATCAGCGCCAGGTAATACGGGCCCCTGCCTGCTGCCTCTTGGACTGTTGATATCACGACTGTTTCCCCTCCAGTCCCGTTCGCAACAGTCCGTAAAGGACGGAATTGGGATTCTCCGCCAGATCCGCGTACGCCCCGGTTTCCTGGATTCGTCCTTCGTCCAGAATCATGACTTCGTCCGCCCGATGCACGGTCGAAAGACGGTGCGCGATGATAATCGCGGTCCGATTCCGGAGGAGTTCGTCCATTGCCCGGACAAGGCGGCTCTCGGTTACCGCGTCCAGGCGCGCAGTAGCTTCGTCCAGAATCAGCAAACCAGGCTCCCTCAGGAAAACCCGCGTAAATGCCAACAACTGCGCCTCACCCGCGGAGAGGCCACCGCCACCCGGCGGCATTCGCGTATCGAGACCCTCAGGAAGCGACTCGTACCATACATTCAGTCCCAATGCCCGAAGCCCAGCCAGAACGCAATCATCCTGAATCGATCGATCGAACAAAGTCAGGTTGTCGCGAACCGATGACTGGAACAGCTGTACGTCCTGCGTGACCAATCCAACGCGCCGGCGAAGTTCGGACAGCCGCGGTTTGAGGATGTCTGTGCCGCCGATGAAAATCGATCCGCGACTGGCGTCGTACAGGCGAAACAGAAGTCGGGACAGCGTTGTCTTCCCGCACCCGGTACGTCCCAGCAGGCCAAGTACTTTGCCCGAATCCAGCTGAAACGTGAGATGATCCAGTACCGTTTTTCCGTGCTCGTAGGAAAAGCAGACGTTCCGGCACTCGACGGAAAGCGCGCCCGACGGGAGAATGGCTCCGGGGCCGTCCTGAATCCCTGTTCCGGTCGCCCTGAGTTCTTCGATGCGCTCAGCGCCAACCCTGATCCGCTGGAAGACTTCAACCTGCCTTTGAATCCGGTTCAGGGGCGTGTGCAGCATCTGAAGGTAATGGAGCACGAGATAGACGGTGCCGATGGTAATGGCGTTCGCCCCAAACAGAATTGCTCCATACGCCATCGCCACGGCGAAACCGGCCGCGAACACGATGTTCGATATGGACCATCCCGCATCCGTGATCACGTCGGCCTTGAACGCCGTTGTGAACGCCCGCCTCACAGCCTCGTGGAAGCGGCGCATCGTATAGGGGATTGCGCCGGCTGCCCGTATGTCCCGCAGACCCGCAAGACGTTCCTCCAGAAAACCGGACAGCTCTGCGCCGGCTTGCCTTTCGGCATGCCAGAACGACACCGACATTTGTTGGGCGCGAATGTGAACCGTCAGATATACGGCTGCAAATGCGCCGAGCATTGCGCCCAGTCGCCAGTCTTCCACCGTGAGCACGATCAACACGCCAAGCGTCACCAGGAGGCCGCCAATCAGTTCAATCACGAAATCCGAAAAAAAAGCGCCGAGTCGACTCACGTCGCCGTCAACGCGCTCAATCAGTTCGCCTGGTGTGCGCTTGTTGTGAAAAGACATATCCAGGCTCAGGATGTGACCCGTCAGATCGGACCGCAGGCGGTTGGTCGCACGCCAGCTCACGTCGCTGCAAACGTAGCCTGCCAGGGCGGACACGGTCTGGTGAATCATCCCCACGCTAATGAACAACAAGCCCGCGCGGATGAGCTGCTCCAGTGATCCTCCCTCCCGTGCTGTATCGATGAAGAAACGCATGATCAGAGGGTTGATGAGCTGCAGACCGATCCCGCCTGACAACAGTAGCGCCATCACCAGAACCCTCGGCCACTGCGGCTTGAGATAGCGAACGAGCAACTTCAAATACTGGCTCACCGGTTCTTTCATAGCGAATCTCTGTCGATTCTTGTAAAATCCGACAGTTACGGGATCGTGCGTCCATCTGACATCTCCGTCGCACTTACACCCTGAAGGATGCACTTCGGCAAGCCCCTTCAAGACCCACAACAACACAGGGCGACCACAAGGGTCGCCCCTGCATCCGAACAGGCAACAGCGCGACGGTTTCATCTTGCAAGGCAGTTCACCCGCCCCGCTGCAACGTCATCTCTCGCCAACGGGCTTCCAGCGTCGGTCCGTCGCGCCGACGTATTCCGCCCGCGGCCGGATGATCCGGTCCTGCGCCCGCTGCTCGAGTCCGTGCGCCGTCCACCCGCCCACGCGACCCACCGCAAACGTGGGCGTGAACAGCGCGGACGGCAGGCCCAGACCGTGCAGGAGCAGCGCCGTGTAAAACTCCACGTTCGTCTCCAGATTCCGCCCGGGTTTGTATTCGGCCAGCAAGCGCACCGCGGTACGCTCCACCTCGAGGGCGAGATCGTACATCTTCCGGTCGCCTTCTTCGCTGAAGAACCGCGCCGCCTCCGCTGCGAGCACGTCCGCACGCGGGTCCCGCACCCGGTAGACCGCGTGGCCGAACCCCATCAGCCGCTCCCCGCGATCCAGTTTCGCCCGAAGGTACGGCTCGACGTTCTCGATGCTTCCGATCTCGAACACCATATCCAGCGCCGGGCCAGGAGCACCGCCGTGCAACGGCCCCTTCAACGCGCCAAGGGCGCCCGTCACCGCGGAGATCATATCCGATTGCGTGGAGATGATTACCCGCGCCGTAAAGGTGGACGCATTCATCCCGTGGTCCATCACGGTATTCAGGTACGTTTCCATTGCGCGGTTTCGCGCCGGGCTGGATTCCTCCCCGGTCAGCATATAGAGATAGTTCGCCGAATGCCCCAGGTCTCGTCGCGGCGCTAACGGCTCCTCGCCGTTCAACGACCTCCAATACGAGGCAACCAGCGTGGGAAACCGGGCGACCGCCGTCAATGCGCCGGCGCATTCGTCAGCAGTGTCGATGGACCCGAGGCTCAACGTGGCCGCGCCCATTCTGAGCGCGTCGATTACCGGCGCGCGCTCCGCTGCAGCCGCCCGGAGTGCCGCGTGGGTCGCCTCGGGAATCCCTCGCCGCATTGCCAGCGCCTCCGTGACGTCGTTCAACTCTCCGGCATCCGGAAGCCGATCGTACCAAAGCAGGTAGAGCATCTCTTCGAACGACGCGTTGCAAGCCAGCGACTCCAGCGGATAACCTGCAACGGTCAATTTCCCCTTGTCGCCGTCGATGCTGCTCAGCCGCGTCCGCGCCGCGATCACGCCCTTAAGGCCGGGAACGAAATCATTCAGTGTCATATGAACCTCCTGTACTGGGCGCGCATCCGCACGCGTTGTACAAACACCGGAACGAACTGTCCGAACATTTCGCTTTTGTCCTGAAATCTATGCAATTGCTATATATTGTCAATCTTGATTATACAATCAATATATACTATATTGTAGCGTGACCACAGAAAGGGGTCCGGCCATGAAGAACGCCCGATATCTCACCGCCAGGGAGGCGGCAGGTGAATTGAACATCTCCGTGGACAGCCTCTACGCCTATGTGAGCCGCGGACTGATCCGCTCCGAAGCGACCGGACACAATCGTCGATCCCGCCGGTACTACGCCGAGGACGTGCGCAAACTCAGAACGAGAAAAAGAGGCCGCCGGGACCCGGAGACCGTCGCGGAAGACGCCTTGCACGCCGGTGCGCCTGTCCTCGAATCGGCCATAACCCTCATCACCGACGACTGTGTCTACTACCGGGGCCGCAACGCGCTGGTGCTCGCCCGGCAGCGCAGCATCGAACAGGTAGCGGCGCTCATCTGGACGGGCAATCCTGAGACGAAAATCCCCGCGATAGTCTCTCCCGATGCCAGTCCAATCTCGGCGAGCATTCATGCCACTGTGCGGCAACTTCCGGATATAAGACCCTTGGAAGCCTTTCAGATTCTGCTCCCGCTGGCCGCGCGGGAGGACCTCTCGGCCTACGACCTGCGGACGGAGTCCGCCGTCCGGACAGGCAGCCGAATCCTCTGCCTGCTCTCCACTCTCGCGGCCGGCAAAGAGGCCACGGGCACCGGCATCGCGAGTATGCTCGGGGACGCCTGGGCCCCGGACAACGACCACGCCGAGTTTCTCATCAATGCCGCGCTCATTCTCTGCGCAGACCACGAACTCAACGCTTCGGCCTTCACGGCGCGCTGCGCGGCCTCCACATGCGCGACCCTCTACGCCGTCGTCACGGCCGCGCTTAGCGCCTTCCAGGGCCACAGACACGGCGGCGCCAGCGAACAGGTCGAGGCCCTCTTCCTGGAAATGGAGAGCCGACGGGACTTGCGGCAGGCCATGCGCGACCGCCTCAAACGAGGCGAAACCCTGCCGGGATTCGGTCACGTCATCTACCGGGAAGTCGACCCGCGGGGAAAGCTCCTGCTCCGCATGCTCCAGGAAACCCACGGGGAGCATCCTGACGTGCGCCTCGCAGCCGCGATCATCCAGGCGGCCGCGGACGTCACCAGCCTCCCGTACAACGTCGACCTTGCGCTGGCAACGCTCGCCCGCGTTCTCAGCCTGCCGCCAGGGGGCGCGATGACGCTGTTCGCGATGGGCAGAACCGTGGGCTGGATCGGCCACGCCATAGAACAGTACCGGATCGGACGGGTCATCCGCCCCCGCGCGCGGTACGTGGGCGAACTCCCGGAGGAAACGACGTCAATCGGATAGGGCATGAAAAACGGGGATTCCGTTCCCGATCCATTGGAAGGAATCCCCATGCTATTCGTGCCTTCAATCGGCTCTTTGCTATAGCCGAGGGCGGCTGCCCGTCCCGTACCCCACGAGTTCCACGTATCCCCGCCCCATTGGGATGCCATTCAGGCCGATGATCTCCACCGCGCCTTCCCAGTAGAACATGGACTTCATCAGGTCACTGCGATTCTCCTGGTCCGCCATCACGGGCCGGAGGAACATTCGCAATCCCTCGCCCGGGATCGCGACCTCCCATCGCGCGGGGTAGACCGCGTCGGTCTCCGGGCTCTCCCACGTCTCCGTCGCGCGAATGGAAAACGCCTCCGGCACCAGGTAGCGGGCGTACCCGCCCGCCAATACCATCGTCCCCCGCGAAAAATCCACGGCGCCAGTCGTATCGCGAAGCATGTACAGCATTGCCTCACGTCCATCGTCAAGCTGCAGGCTGAACCAGTCCCACCCCGCCTGGTGGGGTTCGAGTTGTTGCGACCCGAATTCCTTGTCCATCCAGCTCCGGCCGGTTACCGCCAATCGCTCATCGGCCAGCCTGATCTCGCCGGTCGTCGCCAGGCGCGTAAAGCTGTAATACTGGCTGGCGGACGACGGTCCCTGCCCCTTCCTGCTGTACCCGGCCGGTCCCTGAAACACCAGCGGCTTCGCGGGTCGGGTCGACAGCGAAAACGCGATTCCCTGCCGGCTGTCCGTCATCGAAAGATCGAAACCGAACCCGTTCCAACGCAGGGTCCACGTCCCGTCCGTACCCGCTGGCGCCCGGCTCCAGGCGATGAGCGTATCGGGATACGCGCCGAACCCGCCCAGCAGCGGCGTGACCCGGTAGATGACCTCGCTGAACCAATGCCGTCCCGTAGCCGGATCGCCGATGGCCGCGTGGCCCATGATCAGATCGCCGGTCGCCCATTCCGACGCCAGCGAAGGCGTACGGGGCAACATCCCGACCCTGAAGAAGGTGAACTGGTACCCGAAACGCCGGCCGTCCGCGGACGCCAGATGCCCCGTAAAGTACCACCATTCGGTCTTGTATCCAGCCCTGGCCCAGTGATCGCGCGGGAAGGACCACGCGTAATCGGGGCGCGCCGCCTTCCAGTCCCCGGCATGGACCGAAGTTGCGGCGGCCAGCAGGCAAAAAGCAAGCGCGACCCTAATTCTGTTAACCGACGAGGAGGCGCGCTTCAGTATCATGATCGATTTCACGGTTCTTCGACTCGCCTAACGAAATACGGAGCTGAAGCGTCTCTTGACGCGGGGCTTTGCTTTCGTTTCCGGTTCAGTTGGAGGTTCCCCTTCTGGTTCCGGCGGAAGATCCTCCTCCGAGGGTTCTTTGAGATTTGTCCGGACGACGACGGTACCGGCAACGAAGTCGTGAATAGCCCGGCGTCTTCTGTTCGTGAGCATGGTAATTAACTCGGCCACATACCATGCAATGACGACCCCAAAAGCCCACGCGCCGGCCGTAGAGAACTCGCCGGACGGCCACGTTTCGTTCCTCATCCTCAGAGTTACAAGCTCGTACGTGTCATTGGCCACAAACGGGATCGTGAAGAGAATCGGGATGCAATCCCGAAGGAAGGCATGCCTGAACGATATGGCGCTGTAGGTTTTGGCGTCGACGATCCGAACTCGCGTGACCATCTTGCCGAGTGTCTGCCCAAACCTGCCATGCATGAATATCGAGTAAGCCCAGTGAGTTGAATTGTACGTCAGAATAGCCGTGACGCACACCCAGATCGGGGCATCGAATCGAAGGACGTAGTAATGGATCGTGCTCAACGGCCAAAACACCATGCCGTCAACAAAAACCGCCAGGAACCTTGGCCAGAACGTCAGATACCGTTTTTCGGGCGAAACGGTTCTGTTTTCGTATCGCCACAACGCGATTAACGATGGCACGAGGAAGACAACCAATAACGTCGAATCCGTTTCTGTCATACGGACTCACTTTTTCCAACCCCCAGGAAGCCTGCCCGCCCGCGGCGGAAGAGTTCCCGCACGTCTTCGCGCTGACGGTCGGTGTTGTAACGTCCCCAGGTGTCGATCCATTTCAGCGAGTCGTCGATGCCGTTAATAAAATACCGGGCGGAATCCACGCGTTCGGCGGAGGGACGGCCGCACGAAAAATAGACCGGACTGCTGTGGGCGTAGATGGACTGGTCGAAACTGTCGCGCCCGTCCCCCCAGAGCCGCGCGGCGATCCAGCCGTCGCGATCGACCTCCACGCGGTGGCGGACGGCGCCTTTGCGTCTGCCTTCCGCCTCGCTATCGCTGTGAATCACGCGGCCGTTCATCACAATCTCCACGCGATGAACGGGATAGAAGGACGTATAATTCGCCTCGACGTCGAGCGAACCGCCGTTGGGCAACTGAACGGTTGATCCCATCGGCTGATCGTTGACGCGCAGATCGATGGCGGGGCCATTGGTGATGAACGTATTGCCCGCCTTCATGCCGGCGATCCAGTTCTCGTAAGAGAACGTATCGCTGGTGTTGACGTACACGCGGTTGTTGGAGCAGACGAACCAGTCCGTGCCGGTGGAAGCGGGCAGGGCGATTCCGCAGTTTAGCAGCTTGTACCAGAGATCGTATTCGGGGTCCATCCAGAAGGGATCGAAGAGGTTAAAGGCGTCCAGCTTCCCCAGCACCGCGGCAACCGGGGCTTCCATCCCGCGGCCGTTGTGGCACCAGATGACAATGCCGCCCTGGTCGCGGGCCTCGTCGCAACAGAAGCACAGGGGAGGGTAGTCCGGGTCGAACTGCGCGGTGAGGATATGGCCGCGGCTGACGGGCTGGACGAGGTTCCGGATGTTGAGAAACATCACGTGTCCGTATCCGAAACCCCATGGCGAGTTTTCGCCGTAGTGGCGGTTCTCTTCGCCGATGTCCAGGACGTGATGGGCGGTGGTGAAGTCGTTCATCACGCCGATGGGATATTTGTTGCTGGCGTACGGAAGTTGCCTTCTGTCCAGAACGCTGACGGCGGTCACATTATAGCCTTCGACGCCGCAGTCGATGGCCAGCCTGTCGTCGGGGCGCGTTTCCTTTTCGTCGTAGTGGATGTGGGTGTTACCGGGATACCAGTTGTGTTCCTGCGGGAAATACCACCGGTTCAGGACGATCTCGACGTCCTTCGCCCCGTGTTCGGGCATGTCGACAATCGTGCGCAGGGGCTCGTATTCGGTTCCGCGCTCCACCAGTACGTCGGTACGGCCCCGACCCGTCCGGACCTCGAAGGAACCCTCGCTAAAGAAAAACGGCGTGCCGGGGCCCCGCTTGAGCACGGCTTCGCGTGGATGCGTAAAACGGCCGTCGGAAGTCAGCACGTGGACCTTGGCGTCGATTGGCTCGCCGGTCGCGCCGTCGACAATGTGCCCTCGCAGGATGCCCATCGTAGACTCCAAGGTTGAACTTACGCCCGCCTACCCGCCGAAAGCTTTCGCAAAGATCAGAAAATCGCCGAATCCTATGTCGCCGTCCCCGTCAAGATCATATCCCGCGTCATAGCCCGCATCGCCTCGATTCAGCCCGTAGTTCGCGGCAAACTGCACGAAGTCGGCAAAGTCGACGGCGCCGTTGCCATCGAAGTCCGCAATGGCGGTTGGAGGGGCGATGCGCGGCGCCAGATTCCACAGCACAATCGTGCTGTCCTCGCTTCCACTGGCGAGAATCCTCCCGTCGGGAGAAATCGCCACGCTGATGACAGGACCTGTATGCCCTCGCAGCGTGGCTTTCTCCTGACCACTGGCCACGTCCCACAATCGAACCGTACGGTCTTCACTCCCACTCGCGAGTGTATTCCCGTCCGGTGAAAATGACACAGAAACGACGTCCCCCGTATGCCCGATTAACTGGGTTCTTCGTTGACCACTGGCCACGTCCCACAGGCGAATCGTAGCGTCCTCGGTTCCACCGGCGAGAATCGTTCCGTCCGGAGAGAACGCCACGGACGAAATCCCGCGTTGATGACGCCAGAACGTGGCTTTCTGCTGACCCTTCTCCACGTCCCATAGTCGAATCACACCGTCACGTCCTCCACTGGCGAGCGTCTTCCCGTCAGGCGAGAACGTCACGTAATAGAGATTCATACCCTGCCCGCGGAGCATGGCTTTCTCCTGACCGCCGGCCACGTCCCACAATAGAATATCCACAAGACAGACTGCGAGCGTACTTCCATCCGGAGAGTACGACAAGGAGACCGGAACACTTATATACCCCTGTACCGACGTCTTTTCCTTACGGCTGGCCACATCCCACAACCGCACGACTCCGCTGGCGCTGGCCAGGGTTCTCCCATCCGGCGAGAACGAAACGGCATAGACATACCATGTATTCCCCGTAAGCCTGGCCTGCTCCCGCCCAACGGCCACGTCCCACAATCGAATCGTGCGGTCCCAACTGCCACTGGCGAGCGTACTTCCGTCCGGTGAGAACGACAAGGACCAAACCCGGCCGGTATGCCCTCGAAGTGTGGCGCCGCGTTCGGGAAGACTGATGGGGTTATTGTCTTGAGCGAGGCTGGTCTGCGCCAGCAGGACACACACAAACAGGACGGCAAATTCGAATCCATAGCTCTTTTTCATAGGCCGACCCTATTTTTTCAAATGTGGACCTCTCCCCCAGCCCCGCCTTCATATCGCCTGTGCGAACGCCTACTTGCCGAACGCTCTGGCAAAGAGGAGAAAGTCGGCGAATTCAATAGCGCCGTTGCCGTCTATATCATAACCCGTATAGTATCCGACGTCGCCGAAACTCAACCCGAAATGCGCAGCAAGCTGTAAGAAGTCGGCAAAGTCAACGGCGCCATTGCCGTCGAAATCCGGATCGGCGGGCTGCGGGGTGATATGCGGGGACATATTCCACAGGACAATCGTGCCGTCCTTACTCGCACTCGCGAGAATCCTCCCGTCCGGTGAGAACGACACGGTCCCAACCCAATCCGTGTGTCCCCGGAGGGTGACCATCTCTTCTCCGCTGGCCGGATCCCACAAGCGGACCGTATGGTCTTCGCCTCCGCTGGCGAGAGTACTCCCGTCCGGTGAGAACGACAGGGCCGAAACCCAGCCCGTATGCCCCCGTAAATGCACCTTCTTCCGTCCGGTGGCCACGTCCCGCAATCGAACCGTATCGTAGTTGCCGGTACTGGCGAGAATCCTCCCGTCCGGCGAGAACAACACGGTCCCAACCGAGCTCGCATAATCCCAATATGTGGCTCTCTGCCGACCCGTTTCTGCGTCCCACAATCGAACCGTAGCGTCATTGCCTCCGCTTGCCAGAGTACTCCCGTCCGGAGACCACGCCACGGAATAAGCACTGGGCGGCCCTCGCAGCCTGGCCGTCTCCCGACGGCTGGCCACGTCCCACAAATGAACATCTGCAAGACAGGCGGCGAGCGTACTTCCGTCCGGCGAAAACGTCAATTCAGAAAAGGCCCTCGCATGCCCCTCCAGCGGCTCCTTCTGCCGACCGCTGGCCACGTCCCACAATCGAACGTCTTCGTTGCTGCTGGCCAGGGTTTTCCCGTCGGGCGAGAACGCCACGGAATTGACAAGCCCCGCGTGCCCCGTCAGTCTGCCCTTCTCCCGAAGTGCGACCACGTCCCACAATCGGATCGTCGTGTCATTGCCCCCACTGGCAAGCGTTCGCCCGTCCGGCGAAAACGACACGGACGAAACCCCTGAGGTGTGCCCCCGCAGCACAGCTTTCTCCCGCCCGTTGGCCGGCGATCCCCCCTCCTGCGAAAACGATAAGGAACCCGCATGCGCCGACAGGGCGCAGACTAACAAAAAGCAGAAAACAAACCTGTAACGCTTACTCATCGGTTAACTCCTTTACGATTTCAGATGACGGGATATTCACGAGCACTTCACGCCTTCCTGGCGTCAACCCGCCTATGAATACGACAATCCGGACAGCCAGCAGATCGTGACGCACCGACCAAAACCTGCAATGCGCGCACGTCCAAACCGAATCGCCGTGCGACTTTTAGCGGGTCAACTTCATGCCGTGGCGAAGGGCGCGAATCCGTTCGGCGGTTGGGTCATCTACGATTCGGCACGCACATGGGCGAGCACTTCACCAAGTGCGGTCTCGATCGTATTTCCCAATGGAGTCTGTTCAGTCGTTTCCTTGAATCCCAAACTGACCCTCCCAGTGTTGTGTCTCAACACCGAAGCGGCGGAGTCCAGATGAGGGCTGCGTGTTGTCAAGATTGGACCGGCTCCCAATTGAACCCTCGGATTTTCTCAATCAACTGTTCTCGAGCGTCGCGCCCGTCGACAGTTTTCTCCGCGACGATGAAGAGACCCTTCCCCTCGCTCGCTTTCTCCCATAGTTCGCCAATGGTGCGCTTTTCAGCGGTATCCATCCCATCAGCAATATGCGCGCCTTTGTATTCGACCATCAAGAGGCGACTATCCGACAATTGCGCAACGAAGTCCGGATAGAACTTACCCGTCGCTGTCGGCAACCAGAACGAATCCGGATGACGTGCCACGTTTCGAATCCAGTACGTGACTTCCGGGAGGCTGTCTATTATCTGAGCGCACTGGACCTCCTCACCCTCTTCAGCGCCGTCAAAGGCCGGAACGTTATCTGAACCCAAATAGTGCTTTCTCGGTATCCAGCGCCCGCGATAATGTTTTTGATCCCGGTACATTCCGGCTTGGAACGAGAATGCGGTATCGAACGAAACAGAAACTCTGGATTCGGGTGCAAATAGGTAGCTCTGGTAGACACTGTGCCGTTCCTGGAGCCGAATCGTGTTAATTTTGTCTTGGATCTTCCTGGCAAGCAGGTATTTGCACCGCATCAGCGCAGAGATGCGCAAGCTCCGTGCGTTAAGCAAATGGGCAACCAATTCGCGCAGCCATCTCAAGAGTTCGCGCTGGTGAATATCCATCTGGCGCACCTGTCGGTCGAGCCAAAGGACGAGTGCTTCTGGTGTCCACCCTTCCACGTCGACGTTCAGCGTCATTTGTTCCTCGGCGCTGGCGAAGCGGTAGGAAATGCGCCTGCCATCAAGGTCGATCTCAAAGCTGCGTGCCGTCTCATGGATCGTAAACTCGTGCTCATCAAACTTTGGAGAATGGTCGAGCAACGACCATTCGTGATATTCCATGTACACGTCGGTATCGGCGAATTCAAGCTTCCCTTGGACATTCGACATCAAACGCGGAACCTTGAATTCCCGGCCCTGTTCGGCCGGTGAAACTTGATCCTTGACGTTGACGCGATAGTTCGCAACGGCATTGGCGAAAGCCTTTCTCTCTGGCCCAGGCAACTTCTCGCAAATAGCCTTCTCGCTGCTTTCGCTGATCCAGCCCGTAATCGCGATTTCGACCTTCCCGTCAGCCGTTTCGCGCACCAGCATTTTCTCGTGGTTCACCTCCTTGAGTGCATACAAGACTTCGGTTTTCGCCGTGACCTCGTGAGCAAACACCGGCTCCGGCTCGTCCTGTGTGCGATAGAGGTCACCCTGGTCGTCGAATGTGTGCTGAACCTGTTCGATATTTTCCAGGGCCTCGTCTTCCTCAAAACCCATGGCCACCAGTTTGTCAGCAAGCCCACGCGCGGCCTGTCCAAAGGACGGTTCGGAAAGGAAGGCATAAGCCTTATTGAGATCTGCATCCTCTCGCCTCGTCGCGTACGGCATCCGAAGCACGCGACCGAGCAGCTGCTCCACGTCTTTCGCGCTCTGAATACGCGACACGGAGCAGAAAACGTACGCGAACGAACAGTCCCACCCTTCCTTGAGCGCCTCAACCGTAATGAGGTACTCGATAGGACAGACCGGGTTGAAAAGGTCAATGCCGTCGAGCTGCCGCTGTTCGCCGGTTGCGACGGCAATCTTCTCTTCGGTTACATGCTCGACGTCAATCAGATGCGTTTTCAACGCCTGGACCGGAACGTCCTGATTTCTCGCCTGCGCCTGGAAGAGGACGATTGGACGAATGTAGTCTGAGTCATCCCGGGCTTTTTCCGACAACGCGGCACGGGCCGCCACCGCGCCGTTTACTGCGCTCTGCCAAGTGTCGTACTCGGAAAGTGCAATCGGCAGTTTGATCATCTCCTCACGCTTGATTTCGAGCGCGGAAACGCTGTGCAGAATGTTTGATCTTTTCTGTGGCGTAGCCGTAAACTCGATAATCCCGCACGGGTTTACTCGCGCCTGCATCTCCCTGGTTAGCCCGGTCACGGCGTTGTGTGCCTCGTCGACCACCATCAATGGGCGATGCAGATGCAGCAAGTTGGCAAAGGAGAATTTGACAGTCCCGTTATTCAGCACCTCCAGACCAGCCGCTGTGTGTTGCGCCATGGCGAAGTGCGGTTCCATCTCTTCGCTGTGCGCGTAGACCTTGCGTCCTTCTGTGCTTTTTACCCTCAACGTCTGGATCGTACCGACCACAATACAACATCGGTCCCGCAGGTCGTGAGGGCGGATGTGTGTGAAATCTGAAATGTCAAATATCCGCACTCGACCATCGAAGGCCTCGTCGAGTACCTGCCGATACGCATGGCGTGTGTTCTTCAGTGCGTCGACCGTCTGCCGACGTATGGTATTCGTCGGCACCAGCCACAGGACCAACGGATAGTCCCTCTCAATCCAGGTGCCTTGGGCAATGGAAACGGAATGCGCAGCCAGGATGGTCTTGCCACCACCCGTGGGCAGACGCAGGCAGATATAGGGGACGTCCGGCAATTCCAATAAGGGTACATATGCTCCGCAATATCCGCCAAGCCGCGCGGCCTGCTCCGGTTCCCTCGTTATCGCTTCGTAGGCGTTCTTCGGCCCGGCGACACGCGCCTCCTCAAAAAACCGGCGCAGGACTGAGAGTGTCTCGATCTGAAATCGTTTGAGTTGCATGGATCAGTACCGAAAATCCTCTCTAAATCGCAGGCGACTCTGAGAGTACCGCGGCTTCTTTGAGGCCGAGGTCGTACAGCAGATCCCTGGCTCTCTCGATCCGTCCACCCGCCGCTTTGAGAGGCTTGCGCATTTTCA
Source organism: Candidatus Latescibacterota bacterium (assembly GCA_965203805.1). GTDB lineage: Bacteria > Latescibacterota > UBA2968 > UBA2968 > JAAXHE01. The sequence goes on from OZ241917.1 coordinate 2,763,802, forward strand.
ACTCTTCAATTGGCCGGTCGCCATAGCCATTTTCCTTCAGAAATACGATAGTAGCGGCGAGTTCCAATACGACATCCGATGCATCCGCCATTTTCTGTAGTCGTTCCCGAGCATCGGCAGCTGAAAGTTCACCCAAGTTATCCGGATAGGCATCAGTGGCTTTCTTCTTGAAACTCAGGTAAGAGACATCGTACCGGCCGAGCTTTTGCTTGATTTCAATCCGATCTTCGGCCTGTGCGTCGGCCCATCCATCCGCAAGCTCAAAGGAATACGGACCGTGATGGTAATAGAAGAACGAGATCCCGAATTCCGCCCCGCAGCGATCCAGCAGGTAGGCTTCCCTCTGCAGCCGGGTCTGACCGTTCAATTCGTGACCGCTCAGTTTAACCAAATCGACTACGACGTCTTTTGCGTTCATTTGTTGATCTCCTCCATCATTCGAGTGATTTCTTCTATTTGGCGTTGTTCCGGGGCGTAAACCCGCTGAATACGCTCTACGTCACGAAGCGCAGGTACAATGCTCGACATGTTGGCAATATCCTTTGGTTCGTGATCTTCGGCGCGCGTCTTTACGAGTATTTTATTGAGTGCCGAAGAATCCTCAAAACTGTACCATTCGTAAAGCGTGACCGAAGCGTCGTCGAACAAAAGGCTGTCGAAACCCGAGTATCGATCACTCAATTCTCGCCGGAAGCGGAGATATAGATTACCTTGTGCGTCGCCCCGTGCCTGCATTCCGACATCCAGGCACTTGTAAAGACGGCGTTCGCGCAGACGGCTTGCTAACTCAGCGATGTGGGTGTGGGATGAAGAAGCAAGAGCGGACAGGGTTGTCCAAACTGAGGCATCGTCAAGTTCGAGATACGAACCCAACGACGGCGATTCGTCCGTAAAATACCGCAAGAATGGCTCTTGCTGTGCCAGTTGGCTCTCTCGACAATCCTGCGTGAAGGTTCTTAGCATAGCGCCAAGCATCTTCTCGGCCGCCCGTGTAGTTTTGTGCATATAGACCGCTTTGTAGAGGCGGAAACGGGCCTCCAGATATTCCTCCGCCACCTGCAGACCCTTGAAATTGAGATATAGACAAGGTACTCTTACCGGAGCATCCTCATCTACAGTGACCGAGCCGACCTCCAGACAGTCGAACAGCCAGTCACGATCGAGATGCGCGAACTCGACTCCAGTCATCAGGCGGTCCCGCTGCAGGTAGTCGAGTCGGTCGGCGTCGAACTGACTGGAAACCACAGTGGCGTAGATGTCCTTTGGCTCTTCCTCCTTAATAACCGCGCTAATGTCTCCCGGCAGCTCCGTGTCCACCTCTTGCAATATGCTCTTGACCTCCGTATCTCCCTGGAGGATCTCCGCACTCCAGTCTTCATGGCGTTTCCTTCCGCCCGTGGCCTGAACAACCTGTTCGAAGACGTGACTCAAAGGCCCATGTCCGATATCGTGCAGTAGCGCTGCTAACAGCGCTACCCTCGCTCGTTCCTTGTCAAACTCCTTGTTTTTCAGGCGGCGTCTGATCACTTCAATGAGTAGCCGTGCAGTGTGATAGACACCGACAGCGTGTGCGAATCGGCTATGTGTCGCGCCGGGATACACCAGGTCGGAGAATCCCAAATGACGGATTTGGCGCAACCGCTGAAACTCGGGCGTGTTGAGCAAACGCCAAGCGATTTCATCTGTCTCGTTCTGGGCTTTGTCATTTCCGTCCCCGAACACAATTAGGCCATGAACCGGGTCGCGGATGCGCCATGTTTCACTATCGATCATCCACTCTCCTCTTGAATGCTCCTCGGTTTTTATCAGCGTCACGTAGAATTACAACCACGCCCAGACGCATTCTGCCGTTTCATTTGCTTACCTTCACATCATAAGGTGTTTGCTTGAAAACGATGCCCTCACGGTCGAGAGTCGCAGGCGTTAAGCGCGACTGCTCGCCATATACTGTCAGTGGACCGTCGAAACTCGCATCGCGCCGCGCGATCTCCGTACGAATAGTCGCCAGAGTCCTTCGGGTCAAGACATTGCCGCGGCCCGGTTGCCCGTCACCGAGGATGCCGTCGTACAGCAGAGCGTAGGCGCGACCATCGTGCAGACCGAGGAGTGGCGAAGCGTCGTTGCCGAGCCACGGACTCCCCGTCTCGCTGAAATAGATATGGGCGGCTAACACAGAAAAGTTTATATCCGATCGAATATGCCCGTCCTCGTCGAAGACCGGCGGCCCTAGCCGATAGAAGCGAAACCCACCTCCGCCGTGCCAATTAACGATCTTGGAGATGCCACCCTGTTCGCCGTCAATAACTTTCCTCAAACGCGGGACACAATGTGTCACAGCGTGCTCACCCATTTCTATGCCGATGTACCGCCGACCCATCTTGTGCGCCACCGCTGCCGTGGTACCGGAGCCGAGGAAGGAATCGATGACCAGATCACCAGGACTAGTAAAGAGTTCCAAGACACGCTTAATGAGTGCCTCCGGCTTTTTACCCTTCGGCACTGCTGTCCAAGAACCGTCGGATTCTCAGAGATAAGGTTCGAAATATAGCTTCAATTGGCGATTTTGGACGGGTTTGACCCGGATAATGAAAACCAGGTTGCCATCGTCTGCGCAATGCTGTCCAAGAACAAAGTGACTCATCCAGTGGCCATAATCGTGCTGTTCCCGTCTCATTAAGCCCGTGAAATAGGCACTTTTTGAAACTCACGCTACCTTGGTCGAAGCGCTGCTTCGCGGAAGTGAACCAGATGCTGTCCAAGACAGAAACCGATTTTGGACAGGTGTGACCCTTCGGGAATTTTACGCCACCTTCATTGTGAAGGTTATTCGAACGGAGGTCGTCCCAAAGATTGGTTAGCGGTTCGCCTGATACCAACTCACCATCAATATCTTTGAGTTTGTCTCGATAAAAAAGCCAGCGCTTACCGTTACACAGGTAAATGTCAGAATAACCCTGCCGAACTTGACAATATACGCGGTTCGGATTATTCCGGGAGATGTCGATCATTTTTCGGGTCTCTTGACCTACACCATCATACGCTGGCGGGACCGGCTGAACCACCCTGTCTGCATTCCCTAGCACGAATTCGTCAAGCGCATTCTCATACTGATCTCCAAGACGCCTCTTCTGTTCGCTAGAGGTCTCGTTTGATGACTTAGAGAAAGCCCTTAACCCGACCTATTCATGAAATTGACCGGAACAGTATTTTTGGAAGTAGGAAGTGTTCTGTAGAAGAGAAAACAATAGAATGAGGTGTTGTTGGCGGGTTGATGAGTGATTTTGGTTGGGCCGTCAGCATCAAGGGGTGTCGAGTTCGTGAATTTGTGGTTTGAGAGGACGGACGGATGCCTTGGTCTTACCTGGCGGCTATGATCAAGGGATGGCGGGACCTGCGTGAAGCGGCGTTATGGAACTGCCATTGCCAAATTACAGAGGATGGTGTCATAGAGGTGTTTCAAGGGAAATGAGGTTGGCAAATGGAGTTTGATTTTGGTTTTGAGTTCGGACACGCTCCCTGCGACTTTGAGGATGCGATTCTGAATGGTATTAAACTGGGCGTGCGTCCATTGGGTGGTCCGGAGTCCTTTTTCGGTAAGGGTGTGCATCAAGACATAAGCGGCACTATGCAGCAGGAGACGGAAGTGATTGGCTTCGAAGGTGTGGCAGGAGGTGCGATCGGAATGGAGAAAGGTTTTGTGATTCTTGATGAAGTTTTCCATCCTGCCGCGCGCACAATAGACGGTTTTGTAGATGAATGAGGGCTGGCTACTTTTCAGGTTGGTGACGACAAAGCGTGTATTGGCTTGCCCCGAGGCGGTGATTTCAGCTTTGTAGATGATGCGTCTTGGCACGGCCCAAGTCGTTGCCTGGTAATCGAAACTGGCAAATAACTGCACGGGCTGTCCGGTTTCCCGATACCGGGCCTTTGCCTGCTCGATCAACGCGTGTCCCCGTTGTGCAAGCCTGGCATTGCCCGTCTGTCCCAGCGTAAAATACACCGCTTGCTCGTCGCAAAAGTCGTGGACCTCAGGACAGGAAAAATGGCCATCGCCACGTAAATAGATACCCACGTCCGGCCACGCCTCACGAAGCATTTTCACCAGTCGCTTGAGAATGCTGACAATCTGTTTGCCGGTAGGACGGGCGCCCGGACGCAAAAGCGTCGTGATCAGTCTTCCTGTCCGGCCTTCATAAATGTGCAAGGGACAATAACAGCGTTCATTGTAATAGCCATTGAAAAACGACAACTGTTGCTTGCCGTGAACCTCGTCATCGGTGTCATCGATATCCAGAACGACCCCTTCGGGAGGCCTATCGTAGGACGCGATGAATCCGTCCACAAGGGCCTCGGCAATGCGATATAAGTCCCGGCGACGAATGCCGTTTTCCAATCGACTCATCGTGGGTTGGCTGGCCAACGGCGCCCCTGATATCGGCAACCGATCACAGGCCGCCTTGAACGCAGGGTCAAAGCGCAGCAAATTGCAATCGTTCGCATCCTCATACGCGCACGCGATCTGAAAGACACGCTGGCTGATCAGATCCGCCATCGGGTGATCCACGTAACTGGGATGCCGACGGTCCGGCAACGCCTCGACGATCCGAGACAGGATGCCGTTTTTGGACTCCACCTCTCGAAGCAGCATCAAACCCATATCGCTGGTGAGCACACCGCCATCGAAGACCGCTTCTACCTGCTTGCCAGAAATACTTGCGAAAGGAAGTGCGGCTTGTTTATCTTGAACTTCCACGGTAGTTTCCTCCTGTTTCATTGTGTTATGGTTATTTGCGTAACCACAATATAATACAATGACTTGGGTATGGAAACTACCTTTTTTGTGAATAATTGGGGTTAAGAGCGGAATTAGCCTCCACTTTGAATATTCATCTTCGAAGTTTTCTATGAAGGAAGAATATCTGACGTCTCGATTTCGTTTCGTAAAGACCCGATTTGGCCTCCAATGCCTAGACTTATCCCGAGCATACATAACTATGTAATTCGTAACTGTAACCACACCGGGATTGATCGCTTTGTGCCCGACTGCTGCAGCCTGACGAAATGTGCATAAATTGATGCGGTTTTTCCTTCCAAAGATCTCATCCAGTATAACGATGCAGTAGGCAAGTTCTTCATCGTCAAGGTGAACGACAATTGTACCGGTCGGAGCAAGCAAATCGCGTAGCAACTCAAGGCGGGGGCACATCATGCCGAGCCAGATTGAGTGTTCCATATTGTCGTCATAGTGCTGAAACGCCTGACCCGTGTTGAATGGTGGATCAATGTATATACAATTCACCTGCCCGGCAAAGAAAGGCAGAAGCGCCTTCAGTGCTTGCAGATTATCACCCTGGATGAGCAGATTACCTTCGTCCAATTTCCCGGTGGAAAGGTCGGAGGCTTCTTCCAGCAGTCGAAAGGGCACCTGTGATGTAACTTGAATGTCGGCTTCTCGTGTCAACCAGCTAAGGGTTGGCATCAGCTATCCTCCTCAGTTATTCCCGACATGGCTTCTTCGTACACGGCAATCCATTTATCGGCTTCTTTTTCCGTGTAGGCCCCCGTAACGGCTTCACTGTATCCTGCCGGTAGTTCATCTCTCTTCGGCTGACCAATGTGCGGTTGCAACTTCCCTCGAAGCTTTTCTGCTCCTTCGTCAGGCAAGTCTTTGGCGAAGGAGTCCACTTGCTCCCGACTCAGGTCACCCGCGAAGATTACGTCGTGTAGTTCGGTTTTTTTGCCAATTTGATTCCGCATACGATCTGCAAACTTGTGAGGTGCACGGCCACCACATACACCCTGTAGTTGCGCTTGGAAGAGATCGGCCCCTTGCAGGTGCACCCCGGTAAATCTGGCGCCTTGCAAACATGCTAGGTATAGCCTGGCGCCTTGCATCTGCGCGCCAAAGAGCTCGGCGCCTATCAGGCACGCCGTGAAAAGTTGAGCCCCCTGCATGTGCGCCTCAATAAAATCAGCCGCCTGCAGGTGTGCCATTTCAAGATTAGCCCCTTGCAGATGCGCCTCCCGAAAATTGGCTCTTTGCAGGTGTGCCTTATAGAAAATGGTCCCTTGCAGGTGCGCATTTGCCAGGTCAGCCTTTTCCAAATGCGCTTCCCTGACGTCCGCACCGTTCAGGTAGCTTTCCTTTAAGTTTACGTGGAGACCTCTGAAGATCTCATGGTTCTTAACGAACAGCAGGGTCAGTAGACTCTGCACTTCCTCCGAGGGTTTCGACTTTTGCTTTTTCCGATATTCATCCTCGCCTGTCGTCTGACGAATATGAGCGCAGAGAATGTCCTGTACCGTCTGTCTCAATGCGGCAGTATCGTCCGCCAGATGGACGAGTTCGTAGGCCCCGCCCAGCCGAACTGATTCGGATACGTGTCCCAGATGTTCAATGGCATTCTTCATGCGCTCTTGCAGCAGTCCTTGTTCAGCGGATACAGTTCTATCCTCCATCGCTTTTGCACGTCTGTTAGAAGCATGAGCTTGCAGGGCGATCAGAATTCCGCCCATGGCTATTCCAACGAACTTTAGGATTTCAGATTTTTCGGAAACTCCAAGATGCTCAGAGACCTTTGTCTCGAAACTATCGAAGAAAAGAACACCCACGAAAACCGCGAGAGTCAGAACAAGCACGGCGATCAACGTGTTCTGAAGAGTGCAATGTCCGGTAATCACATAACTAAGGCGTTCCATAACTGACCTCGTAGGAATTCAAATTGCATATCGTGCAATACATCCGTCTGCCCTGATCTCGCCATCAGCCTTCCTCCTCCGACTCGGCCGCGGTGGCATCCCCGTATTCCGCGATCCACTTTTCGGCTTCTTCGTCGGTGTAGGCGCCAACGACCGCGCCACAGTGTTCCGGAAGTTCGTAGGACGTCGTCTTGCCGACGTGGGGCGTCAACTTCTCCCTTAAAGCGTTCGCGGTTTCGTGGTACATCCCGTCCACAATGGACTCCACCTCCTCCAGTGTCATGCCGCCACCGAAAATCGCCCCGCTCAGGTCGGTCTCTTCGCCGATAGACTGTGCGATTCGCTGCTCGAAGGAGTCGGGGTAATCCACGTGACTCCTTACGCCCTGGAACTGCGCCTCCGTGAGATCCGCGCCCTGCAGGTTCGCCCCGACAATGAAGGCGCCTTGCAGATGCGTGCGGGACAGTACGGCGCCGCGCAACGTCGAACGGGCAAGATCGGCCCCGTGGAGATTCGCCCGGGAAAGGCTCGCGGCATCGAGTCGCGCACCAACCAGGTCGGCGCCCTGCAGCCTCGCCCATGAGAGACCGGCGCTCTGCAGGTGCGCCCACGACAGGTCCGCGCCCTGGAGTTGCGCCCCAACCAGGTCCGCGCCCTGCAGCCTCGCCTCCGCGAGATTTGCGCCGCAAAGGTACGCGGCGCACAGCGTGGCGCCATTCAACCAGCTTCCCTGCAGGTCGATTTGAAGACCTTCGCAGAACCCGCGACGGGAGGCGAACAGCAGACTGAGCAGGCTCTGGACCTCCACCGAAGGATTCGACCTGTGCGTTCTCCGATATGTGTCCTGTCCCGTGGTACGGCGTATATGCGAGCAGAGAATGTCCAGCACCGGCTGTCGCAGCGTTTCAGTATCCTCCGCAAGGTGGAAGAGTTCATAAGCGCCGCCCAGGCGAACGGCTACCGACTCGTGCCCCAGGTGTTCGACGCCGTTGTGCAGGCGTTCATGTCTCCGCCCCTGCTCCGCGTCGCGCCTTGCCAGCGCCACCTCCGTTGCGGCCCTGGCCTGCTCAGAAGCAGCCTCGGCCTGTGCCTTCGCGACCGCTTCCATTTCCCTGGCGCGCTTATAGGCCATAAGTGCGTTCAGCGCTACCAGGAGACCCGCGACGCCGATGCCGAAGAACTTAAGCGTTTCGGTTTTCGGGTATAGACCCAGAACCGCGGATATTTGCGTCCCCGCGTAAGGAATGAACAGGAGACACACGAGGGCGCCCAGCGCAAGGACGAGCAGGGCAATCAGGATGTTCTGCAGGATCGTGAAGAGATTCATAGGGTCCTCCCGTTTAAATGGCGGTATTCGAAGGTGAGATCCGACCGTCTGCCTGCGCCCCCGATATGCGAGAATTCGGAGCAGCATGGCGACCGGGTCGCGATGCTGGAAATATCCCGCCACATTCTCTCGTTGGCAAACAGAATCCGAGGTGCGCCGCGCTTCACGCCACCAGGTCGTCCCGGCCCAACTCGGCGGCCGGTGTACGGCTCGCGCGCATTGCCGGATAGAGACTTGCCAGCAAGGCCGCGCCCAGGATGGCCGACACCTGCTGAAGGACAGGTCCCCACGGCCAGTAAACCTGTATGGTCCATCCGAAATACGCCCGGTTGATCTCGAATACCAGAACGCCGGCCAGAAGGACGCCCCCCACAAGCCCCAGCCCCAAACCCAGCAATCCGAATCCCAGACCCTGGCCCAGGAATATCCCGAAAACCTGCCTGCGCTTCGCGCCCACCGCGCGATACAACGCCAATTCGGTCATCTGCTCGCGCACGAGCACAAGCAGCATCAACATAATCCCGCATACGGCAATCAGCAGACTCATGCCCTGAAGAACGCGTGTGACCAGAAACGTCTGGTCGAATATCCGGAACACCTCGTCTCTGAGCCGGCGATTGCTGCGAATCTGAAGCGGCGCCTCTGAAAAGCGGGCCTCAAGACCCTGGATGACGGCATCTCCGTCCCAGCCTGATTTCAGATATAGCGCCGCTCCGTTGACCGGTCCCGGGCCGATGAAGGCCTCCAGGGTTGCCAGATCCATAACGACCGCGCCGCCGCCGGTATGGTAGTCGTAATACACGCCCGCCACGGAAAACCGGACCTCCCCTTCCGGCCCGGCAACCGCGATTTTGTCGCCGGTCCATATGTTGACCCCCCGGGCCAGCGTTTCGCCGACGAGAACCGCTCCCTCCTCACGTACCCGCCGAAACGCTTCATCCACATGCCCATCCAGCAGCGGAAAACGCACCTCGCCCCCGGGGAGCGCCATGTCCACGCCCGCCATTCCGATCTGACGGTCGCCGGACCACGCCGGGAAACCGCGGAGGCGGTCCACCGCCGCCACGCCCGGATGACTTGCCAGGGCCTCGACCAGTTCATCCTCCAGAATGCCCGCGGTGCCGCGTCCCCGCCACGACGCGGGCGAAATGTATACATCCGCCCGGATCGACGCGTTGACCCACACCTCCACGGTCCGGCGGAAACTCCCGATCATCAGCGTAATACCCACCAGCATGCTTACAGCAATGGCCAACGACGCCACTGCGAACGACGCCGTGCGGATCCGGATGCTCAGCCCTCTCAGGCTGTAACCCGGCCCGAATCCCGTTACACGCACCCGTCCGCAAACCTGGCGGATGGCGAACGGCGCACACAACGGCAGCCCGATCAGGAGCGCGACGCAGAGTACGAACCCCGCGTGTTTCCATTCCTTTCCCCATCCCGCGTACCAGAAACCCGCCGCCGCCAGAATGCCCGCGCCCGCTGCAAAAAGACGGATCACCTGCGATTCCGTCCGCTCCTGAAGCGGAACCGCCGAAAGCAAAGCGCGGGGTTCCCGCCGGCTCATATCGAGCGCGGGGGCCAGGGCGCCCGCCAGGGCGCCGCCCATTCCGATCGCCGCACCCAACCCGTACAGCCATTGAGGCAGCGCCAGAGATGAAATCTCCTCCAGCAGGTACAGATTCGTTAGCGTCGCGCTCACTACCTCGAGGTTCGCACCGGCGGCCCAGTACCCCAGCGGCAGCCCAAGCAACACCCCCAGCGCTCCCAGTAGCGCCACCTCCCAAAGGATCAGCGCCAGGACCTGAGTCCTTGAGGCGCCCAGAGATCGCAGCAGCCCGAATTCCGTCCGGCGCCGTATCAGCCCCGCCTGCGTGCTGCTGTAAACGAGGAACAGCCCTGCAAACAGGCTGATAAGGCTCATCGCCGACAGGTTCAGCCGAAACGCCGAAAGCAGTCCTTCCGCCTGCTCCGAACGCTGCCCGGGCGTAACAACCCGCATCCCCGGGCCGAGGCGGTCCTGCAGCCGTCTCCGGACCCCTTCGGCGTCCGCGCCGTGAGCCGTACGCACATCGATCTGATGGAGTTCGCCTCGCCGCCCCAGCAGCGCCTGCGCCTGCGCGATATCCATCACCACCAGCTTCCGGCTGGCCAGCGGGCTCAACTTCTGGAAGTCCACCATGGCCCCAACGCGCAGCCGCACCCGTCGAACACCGCTGTGGACTACGAACGTATCGCCCACGGCCCAGCCGAAACGCGCCGCAAGGACCGGCGTTACCGCACTCCATCCATCCCCCGCCAGCGCAGCCGAGATGTCGTCCGGGTCGCCGCGCCACGGGATCCGCATGGGCGTAAAGAAGTCGACTCCCAACACCTCAAGATAGAACCTCTCCCGGTCCGCCAGCGCCACGTCCGCCCTATAGAGCGGCCATGCCGCCGCCACTCCCTCCACGGACAGCACCTCCGCATACCGTTGCTCCGAAAACGCCGGCGTTCTTCCGAAGACGCTTATTTCGGCCTCCCCGCTGACGGCCCGCACCGTCCCCTCGAATGCGGCCAGTGCGTTGTAATTCACTATCTGAATGGAGAGCACCGACGCAACGCCCAGCGCCACGCCGAAAACCGTCAGCAGATAAAGGCTGCCTCCCGAGCGAAGTTGCGCGCACAGCGAATTTGCAAAATATCGGACCAATGGATCTGCCCTGATCTTCAGAAGAAGCACTGCAGCCCGATACGCGGCCGCGGGCGGGTCACGCGGAGGGGTGGGGCGGGAGACCCATCTTGCCGCTGTGCAGTTCCCATACGTCATCGGCCAGCGAGGCGAACTCCCGGCTGTGGGTCACGTAGACCAGCGTCGCGCCCTCCTTCTCAACCAGGTCCATCATCAGGTTCATCACCCGCCGCCCGTTTTCGTCGTCCAGATTGCCGGTCGGTTCATCTGCCAGCAACAGACCGGGCCGGCGCAACAGCGCCCTGCAGATGGCCACCCGCTGCTGTTCGCCGCCGGAGAGCTTCTGCACCGGGTCCTGCGCCCGATCCGCCAGTTCCACGCGATTCAGAAGCTCCCGGACCCGCGGGCGGTACGTTCGCGGCTTCTCCCCGGCGATCATCGCGGGCAACGCGACGTTCTCGGCAACCGGCAGGTGCGGCATCAGATAGAAGAATTGAAAGATAAGGCCTACCTCGTCCCGTCTCACCATCGTTCGCGCTTCTTCAGACAATGCGCTCAGGTTCCGTTGTCGCACCCGCACCACCCCTTCGGTGGGGACGTCAATACCCGCCGCAAGGTGCAGCAAGGTGGATTTCCCGCTGCCGCTGCGCCCCACCACGGCCACCCTTCGGCCGGGCTCGACGTCGAAGGACACGTCCCGCAGCGCGTAACGCAGCCCGCTTCCCGCGTCGTATGCCCTGGAAACGCGCTCGAACGAGAGCGCGGGCGCCGTGTCAGTTTTAACCTTCATCAGGAACCATACCGGGGAGAACGGGCGGAACCGGGCCGGAGATCCGGCTGGTGTTCGCCGTTGGATTGGGGTTGCGATCGGGGGGGTTTTCCCGTATGCTGTCTCGATATCGACCGCGATACATGTCAACTTCAGGAGGCGTCCGGGTGTCTTCTCTTTTCAGAAAAAAAAACACCCTTACAGGCCTTGCGCGAACCTGCGGCTGAGCGGCCAAAGTCAGTCCGGTCGGACTGAAGCAACTTCTGGACCGCCTGCCTCAAAACGTCGATCCGAACCTGTTGGTGGGATTTCATACCAGCGACGACGCCGGTATCTACCGGATAGACGATGAGACGGCGCTCGTGCTCACGGCGGACTTTATCACGCCGCCGGTGGACGATCCGTACCTGTTCGGCCAGATCGGCGCGGCCAACGCACTCAGCGACGTCTACGCGATGGGCGGCCGGCCCGTCGCGTGCCTGAACCTCATCGGATTTCCATCCCGACGCCTGGGTCCGGAGGTGCTGGAGGGCATCGTCGAGGGGGCGCTGAGCAAGATCACGGAAGCCGGAGCCGTGCTGGCGGGCGGGCACACCACCGACGACGAAGAACCCAAATTCGGCCTTTCCGTAACCGGGGTCGTGCACCCCGATGAATATTGGCACAACGCCGGCGCCCGTCCGGGAGACCTGCTCATCCTGACCAAACCCGTTGGCAGCGGCGTTCTCTTCAATGCAAATCTCAAAGGATGGGTCTCGGATGCGGCGATGCGGGAATGCCTGGACACCACTGCCGCGCTCAACAGAACCGCGGCTGAGGTCATGGCCGGGTTCGACATTCACGCGGCCACCGACGTCACCGGCTTCGGACTGGCCGGCCACGCCCTGGAAATCGCCAGGGGCTCGGGCATCACCCTGGAGATCTCAACCGGCGACGTCCCCATCATGCCGGAGGCGTTCGAGATGTACGGGAGAGGCGTGGGCACGGGCGCCAACGCCGCCAACCGGGAACTCATCCGTGAAGCGGTACGTTTTGACGCGGCCGAGGCTGAACGTCACAGTGAGATATTTGTCGATCCCCAGACCAGCGGAGGTCTGCTGGTCTCGGTTCCCGCCGATCAGGCCCATGGCCTCCTGTCCGCCCTGAACGACGCGGGGGAGGCCGGCGCACGCGTCATCGGATCCGCCAGACCCCTGGACGGCGCCGCGCAGATCGTCTTTGCCTGATCGCCGTATCAGAAAACCGGACGAAGCGACCCGCCCCTGTAAGGCGCCTATCGCCCCACCGCGCTTTCCGCCACCCTCAGCCCGGAGCATTTCGCAAGGACCAGTTCTCCCACCCTGCCCACCGCCTGCTTCACCCCCCAGGTGGGCCGCGGCTGCCCGATCGGGGACAATTTAACCAGCACCCGGTTTCCGGGGCGCGCCAGAACCAGAACGCCAAAGTGCTGGGAGAACGCGCCCTCCTTCACCATCGTCTCCACCAGGCAGTCCCGGTTCCGGTCCATGTACACGGCCACCAGCTTGATCACCACGTTCACGCCGTGGTGATCCGTCTGCCACGAACAGGGCTCAAAACCCGCCGGCAACCGGGCGCGGTCGTACTTCCCTTCCAGCAACATATTCGGCATCGTTCCGACCTTTTCAACGGGCTTCGGGAGCGTCGCGCGGGCATCTCGCCGCCAGACAAAATAACTGACGGGCACGCCGGCATCCAGGGCCTTCCGTTCGTATTTCGTGGGCTTCCGTCCCCGCAGCCCCGACACCGACGCGGACGGGAAGACGGATCGCAGAAGCGGCTGAGCTTCCAGCACCTCTGAAATCCAGGACGCGTATTCCCCGTGGTCCGTTGCCACGGTCACCTCGCCGCCCGGAGACAGACGTTCCGCCAGTGCCTTGGCGAATGCCGGCTGAATGAGGCGCCTGCCGTGATGCCGCTCCTTCGGCCAGGGATCCGGGAAGTTGATATAGGCCTCTGCGACGCTATTCACCGGGAAGAGGCGTTCGAACGCAAAATCCGCCGCGCCGTGAACCACGCGCACATTCTTCGGACGCCCCCGGTCCAATCGCCTGAACAACCTCTGAACGGATACCCATGACCGCTCGATCCCAACGAAATCCATCTCCGGACACGCAAGGGCCCGATCCACCAGAAACTCGCCGGTGCCGAAGCCGATCTCCACGACCAGCGGCCCCGAACGGCCGAAGATCGCCGCCCAATCCGGCGGCCAGTTCAACCTGGTCCAGGAGACCATATAATTCAGAATGGCTTCGCTAAGCGGGCTGACGGCCATAACACCGCTCCATGCGGGAGAATGCCTTTCTCGCAATCATGGTTGAATTTAGTGGATAAGAGACCCCGAATCAAGGGGCGCGTTCTCCCGATCCCGACGCCGCGGAAAACCATTGACATCGGAATTCTCCCAATGCATTTTTTGTACGGCACGAAGTTTCTGGATAGAAATTGAATAAAATCAACCAGATAAGAAATTCATCAAGCTTTACCGACGCCTGTCCTGCACGCAAACGCGGATTCCAGGGGTCAGGTTTTCCACAGGAGGCATTGCGATGAACGTGTTGGTCCTTTCGGGAGCGAATCACGGGTTCGATCAGAGCGCCGGGCTGATACGGGGCTTTCTGGATTCACAGGCCGATATCTCGGTGGACTTGAGCGTGGACAAGGACCTGCTCGCGGGCGGGATGGACCTGTACGACGTCTGCGTGTTCGGGACGGGTTTCACCCGCACGGTAAAGCGGGAGGACGGTTCGATCGCGCGTGAGCCGGACCTGACCCCCGCCCAGGAGGAAGGTCTCTTCGGATTCGTTGCGGGCGGCAAGGGCCTGGTTGGGATTCACGGATCGGGATGGTGGATCGGCGGACGCGCGGCGGATCTGCTCGGCGGGCATGCCAATTGGCACCCGCCCGGGTTGACGTTCACCGTCCGGGTGGAAGACGAGGCCCACCCCGCGATGGAAGGTATTCAGGATTTCGAGGTGGACGACGAAATCTACATATCGGCGTATGAACCCCGGCTGCAAATCCTCGCGTCCGCCCAATGGCACGGCGGCACGTTTCCGGTTGTATGGGTGAAAACGTACGGATCGGGGCGGATCTTCTACACGGCGCTTGGCCACGGCCCCGGGACGTTCGCGAGGCCCCCGGTCCAGACGATGCTCTGCCAGGGCGTGCGCTGGGCCGCGGGCTGAACGTCACGGACCGAAGGTCGCGCCAGGGGCGGCGTCGAAAACCGCTCACCGGATCCGTTTGCGTGGGGAACCTCAACGTTGGTTGGCAGGCAAGGAGGAATCGAAATGCTGGAGTTGAATCTGTCGGGCAGAGTAGCGCTTGTGACGGGAGGCAGCGAGGGCATTGGAAAAGGGATCGCCCGCAAGTTGGCCGAGGAGGGGTGCAGGGTTGCCGTGTGCGCGCGGCGCCGGGACGTTCTCGCGGACGCGGCCCGGGCCATCAGGTTGGAATCCGGCGCCGAGGTGCTTGCGGTGCAGGCGGACGTGACGCAAGCGGCGGACCTGGAGCGGTTGGTGAACGCGGCGGTGTCCGAGTTCGGCGGTATCGATATTCTCGTGAATAACGCGGGCCGTTCGGAAGGCCATCACTTCGAGGATGCGGCCGAGTCCGTCTGGCTGTCGGACTTCGATCTGAAGTTCTGGGCGGCTGTTCGCAGTTCGAAACTCGCCGTTCCGCATATGAAGGCCCGCGGCGGGGGCAGCATCGTGAATATCACTCATCCGGGAGGCAAGGCACCCGGACCGGGCTCCGTGCCCACGTCGGTGAGCCGGGCCGCCGGTATCGCTTTGACCAAAGCCATGTCCAAGGATCTGGCGCAATATCTGATCCGCGTGAACACGGTATGTCTGACGAACATCAGGTCCGCTCAGGCACAGCGGGCGTGGACGGCGTCCGGCAGCGACCTGGGATTCGATGCCTGGTGCAAAGAACTCGGAAAGGACGTCCCACTGGGCCGGATGGGCGAGCCCGGCGAGGTGGCCGATCTGGTCGCGTTTCTGGTGTCCGACCGGGGCGCCTTCATTACCGGCGCGGCGATCAATATCGACGGCGGATCGGGAGAGACGGTCTAGACGAATTATATGGACAACTGGTGCGCCCGCGTAAAGCAGCGACGCCGGACGACGTGCACGACGATCAAGGAACCGATGGCGGTGGCGGCGACAATCATCAGCATCACGATAATCTGATACTTGATCGCGGTCATCGGATCCGAGCCGGCCAGAATCTGGCCGGTCATCATCCCGGGAAGGGAGACGAGACCAACGGTCATCAGGGCGTTGATGGAGGGAATCATGCCGGCTTTCACCACGTCGCGCAGGATGGTGGTCGTGGCTTCCTGGTAGGTGGCGCCGAGGCAGAGGGCGAGTTCGATCCGGGCTCTTTGTTTCCGCAAATCGGAGAAGAGGCGTTCCAGCGCAATGGTAACCGCGTTCATGGAATTGCCGACGATCATGCCGCCCAGGGGAATGAAGTACTGCGGCGTGTACCAGGGTTTGACCTGCACGATTGCGGCGGTGACCAGGATGGACACGGTGGTGTAGCTGGCGACCATGGAAATGAAGGTGGGCACGAAGTAGGCCACCTCCTTTTCTTTCACCCGGCCGCGAATGGCGTGCGCGGCCCAGAAGACCATCCATACGAAGAGGATGAGAATCAGGTACGGGTTGTTGATCTGAAATATGTACTTGAGGACGTAGCCGACCAGGAAGAGTTGCGCGAAGGTGCGCACCGTGCCCCACGCGAGGTCCTTTTCCAGGTTCAGCCGGAAGATGACAGAGCCCGTGCCCGCGATCAGGACGAATACGAGGCACAGCAGCAGTTGCAGCGGGGAGATCTCGATCAGGTTCATCCGCAGACCTCCTGCAGACCGCCGTCGAGCCGGTAACGCCGGGCCCTGATGCGCTCCGGCCTGAAGTCCAGATGCGTGACCTTCACGATGCCGATATTCTGCTCCAGCGCGAGGCGTTCCAGCCAGGTCTCGACCACCGATTTGGACTCGGGGTCGAGGGCTGACGTGGGTTCGTCGCAAAGGAGAAAACGGGGTTCGGACAACAGCGTCCGGATGAGGGCAATACGTTGCTTCTGGCCCATTGAGAGGGTTTCCGCGTCGTCGTCGAGGTCCACGTCCTGGAGCAGAAAATCGTCCAGAAGGGTTCGAAGCATGTTTTCGTCCGGCAATCGCTTTTCGCGTGCGGCCCTGAACGTGAACGACAGGGTCAGGTTGGAACGCACGGCGCCGCCGGCCATTTCAGGTGTCTGCTGCACGTATCCGACCGTTCGCCGCAGTTCGGTGACGTCGCGCCGCCTCACGGACCGGCCGTCCAGCAGGATCTCGCCGGAGGCCGGTTCCTGTAGCCGGCTGGGCAGTCTGAGGAAGCTGGATTTCCCGCTTCCCGACGGACCGTGAATGAGAACGAAGTCCCCGCTGTCAACGGTAAGGTTTACCCCCTCGAACAGCGGCTTTTTCGTGCCGTACCGGAGCGAAAGGTTTTTGATCTCAAGGCGCATGGCTGCCTGATATTCGCGAGCGGTTACGCGCTTTCGAGCACATCGAGCACGTCGATTATGCTCAGGCCCGTGTGATATCCCGGATCCGCATCGGCGGTGGCCGGAATGACCGGCGCCACCCGCCCGGACTCGTCGCGGGTCTGGTAGGCCATCAGATGAAGGTCCGGGCGCACGTAGTGCCTCGTGAAGGCGTTGTGGCATGCGCTGAATACGCCGAGGGCGTTCTTCCGATGCGCCCCGGTTCGGGCGATCGAAAAGCAGTACGCGGCGGCGCGCAGCGTCTCGGGCAGGTTCCACCAGGGCATATCGGTATTGGCTGGCGTGCGGGAGACCAGGTCGAACATCTTGCAGATGCCGCCGGGAACGGGCTGGAACCCCCCCGCAAAGGTATGTGACAACAGATCGGGCATAATGGATTCGACGCCGTCGATTTCCTCGCTCCGGGCAGCATCCGCCAGGCCGTTCTTTCGGACGGCCGAGGTGAATTTCAGCGTCAGGCCGATGAATTCGAGAACGTGCCCCGGATCGGAAAGGACCCTCCCGTTTTCCTCGAAGGGCCGCCCGTCGTCGTCCACGGCCTCCCAGAAGTCGTACTCCCGGAGACGCGGAACCCGTCCATCCAGGTTGACGTAGGTCTGCAATTCGTGACGGATGAGGCGGAGACCCATCTCCACGCCGTCGCAAACGCCGTGTTCCGCCAGCAGCGCCGCGGCGCCGATCTGAATCATATACGCGCCGTGAGGGTGGCGCCCCGGCCGGGGTCCTGCGGGATTTTTGGGGTCCAGCGAAATCTGATCGGTGGAAAAACGACCCTCGTGAATGGCGTCGTCCACGCGGCGGCAGTATTCCATGGCTTCCGTTTCGGCATCCCGCAACCCAAGGTATCTCGCCGCGGCAACCATGCCCTTGGCGCTGAAGAGGTCGCTGAACCCGTAGCTCGACGCCTCCGAGAACTTCAACGTCCGGATCCGGCCTTCCCCGTCCGGCGCAAACGGATTCCCTCGCGGCGACATGAAGAACGAAAGGTGGCCGGCGTTTCGGGCGCGAATGTCGAGCAGCGCCGCGAGCACGTCGGCCGCGATGCGTTCCAGGCGGCGCCGGAGTTCCGCGTTCAGGTTGTGGCGGCGCATCCAGCGGCAGTGCCCGGCAAGAGATTCCAGCCCGCGCCCCTGAATCCATCCGGAGACCGCGTCCGGACCCTTCAGAGGATCGTCCGCATCGAAGTCCTCACCGGTAATGAGATCCAGTTTGGTATCGATAAAGGGGTACCCGGGGGTGCGTTCGTAGCGGTCCGCGATGGCGGCCATCACGGCAAGCAGCATGGCCCGGTAGTCCGGCAGGACCGACTTGACGTCGGCGGCGGCAGGGCATTCCGGCAGGAGAATTCCCCGGTACACGACTTCCGGCATGGCGGCGGCTCCAGGGATCCGCTTGTATTGCTTTCTGGCAAGGAACGCGTTGCGAGACCGGCTACGGAGCACGGGCTGCGGATGTGCGCTACGCCCAGACGTAAATCTCGCCATCGTCATCGGAATAGCCGATGAATACGGCCAGGACAATTCTGGGATCGGTTCCCTCAACCGCGGGGACTTCGTGGATGCAGCGGGTGTTGAAGAAGTACAGGTCGCCCTGTTCAAGGTCGACCCGGCAGCGCTCGACGTTGTTCAGCCCGGCGTATTCGTGAAAGGCGTTCGCGGCAATATGGACCTCGACGTCCTCCGTCCACAGGCAGCGGTGCAGGATGGCCTGGGTGGCCGGCCCGGCCTGGTCCGCGTTTTGAAAGCACAGCACGCCCGCAAACTGGTGCTCGAACCGGGAGACCTCGTAATTGAAACGTCTTTCACGAAGCGAGACGTGGTCGATGTGCGGCCGGTAGGTGTGGTGGGTGTAGTGGACGCGGAAGATGGCGGGACCGTAGCGGCGGCCGTCCGGTTCGCGCGCCGTCATCACCCGTTTGCCGCCGGCAAGCGCGGCGAGGCTGTTGTAGACGACGTCGATCGGATTGTCGAAACCGTCGAAGAGATGTTCGAACAGGTCGTGGGTCTGCGCGGCGTGTTTGAAAAAATCCGCCTGGTCGCCGCCCCTGTTTCCAAGACTGGTGCCAATGTCGATACGGGTGCGTGTATCGCCGGACGCGGTGTCCGCCGGATCCCGCATCAGGCCGCTGTCGATAAACCGGCGGATCAGGCCGTCGCAGTGGGCCGGACTGAACCCCCGCTTCACAAGGATGGCCGGGATCTCGGCCGTTGAAAGGGCCCGGAGCGGGTTCGCGTATCGGGATGCGACGGACTCGAGGTCCGAACCGACCGGCAGCCAGTCGGCGGCGGGCATAGTAGATTCCCCTCAGGCGAGATCCTTGAACTCGATGTGCACGTGCTCCCGGTGCCCGGTAAGTTGCCGGTACTCGACGCCGGCGCTGTCGAACATACGTCTGGATGCCCTGACCGGATCGGTCTCGGCGTATTTGTCCGCCAGGTAGATGACTTCCCGAATGCCGGACTGAATGATGACTTTGGCGCATTCGTTGCAGGGAAAGTGGGTGACATAGATCGTGCAATTGTACAGGTTGGTGTCGATCTTGTTCAGGATCGCGTTGAGTTCGGCGTGGCAGATGTACGGATACTTGGTGTTGAGAAAGTCGCCCTCTCTCGCCCACGGATACTCGTCGTCCGAACAGCCGAGGGGCAGCCCATTGTAACCGATTCCGACGATTTTCTTCTTCTCGTTGATGATACAGGCGCCCACGCGGGTGTTGGGGTCCTTGCTCCGGAGCGCGGAAAGCAACGCAACGCCCATGAAATATTCGTCCCAGGACAGATAATCTTCGCGTTTGTTCATTTATATTCCGGGCGGCGCGTCAACGCACCTGGTGTGGATGCTCTCCGTTGGAACCCGAGAACCGTGAATGACCGGATCCGGGGCTGCCATCGTGCCGTCATGCGAGCCGGTGTAATATGCTTCGCGTATATACGGATTGCAACCGTTTCTTTGTCCGCGAAGCACAGATAGCGCCTTCGAGCCGGCGCCTGGCTCCGTTCGGTTCGGACCGACGGATGAGGAGCACGCGGAAGGACACAAAAAAGCGAGGCGCGAAGAATCGCGCCTCGCAACGGACCTGCGGCCACCACCGGGCAGAAACCGACCGGTACGCAGATTCCGAAATTTAATCGTCCGTGGCCCGGGAGACATTTCGACAACGGATCTCTCGTGTAATGCGCGGCCTCCATACGACTCGCCGACGGGAAAGACGCCAGCGGCGGGGAATCCGTCAACCCCCGAGGCGATAGGAAACGGCCAGCTTCACCCGCCGGCCCTTCGGATCGTGGGTAAAACCGTCGTAGGCCTGCTCGATGTTTACGAGCGGGGGCCTCTTGTCAAGCAGATTCATGCCGGAAAGCGCGATATTTATCCCGTTGGGCATGTTCCACAGGAACGTCGCGTCCCATGTCAGATAAGACCCGATGGTACCGAATATGCTCTTGATCTTCGAATTATCCGAACCCATCGAACCGCGGTCCTCGTAGGATGAAATATAGTTCAGATAGCTCGCGATACTGTAGTCCTGCCAGTAATAGCTCGCCGATATCCGTCCCTTGAACTTGGGAAGGGACGTCGCGATGGGATTGCCGAAGTTCAGGTAGCCGGCGGCATCCGCGCCTTCCTGGAGCGTCAGGCCGCCCAGCATCAGGGCCTTTGTCTCGTACTCCAGCGTATAGGTGCCCTCCAGGCCTGCCGCAAACAGACCCGCTCCCTGCTGCACCCGCGTACCCAGATGCAGATCGATTCCCGACGTCTTGAGGCCCGGCCAGTTCACGATATCGACCTGCACCCGCTCGAGTTCCGATGCCGCGCATGTGCCGGTGCCGATCCCGTCCGGACACACGATGAACTGCTTAAGCGCGTCCTTGTTCGCCTCGTCCGCGTACAGGGCGGTTATGGCGCCGTGGGGCATCGAACCGATCACGTCGCTGAAATCATAGCTCCAGTAGTCGAGTGTCGCCTCAAATCCCGTTTCCGTGACGAGGGCCAGGCCCGCGTTAAACGTAAACGCCCGTTCCGGTTTGAGGTCCTTGTTTCCAATACGATCCACCGTCTGATACGCGCCCGTCTCGTTGATCCACTCGAGCGTGGAAAGCGGGCTCTCGTTGACATCGTCCAGCGATGGCGTGCGGAACGTCGTCTGCACCGAGCCGCGCAGGAACACGGACCGGTCCGGAGATTCGGTGAGTTGATAACGCCACCCGAACTTGGGATCGAAACTGCTCGCCACGTCGTGGAACTCGTAGTTGGCGGCAAGTTGCACGTCGAACCGCTCGCCAAGGCTCAGTGGCGTCTCGGCAAAGAAACGATGCACCGTCTGAGACTCATCGTAGGGCCGGTGCACGTTGGTAAACGCGTAGGGACCGAACCTGTCCTCCGCGGAGCAGTTCCTGTCGCCCACAACCGGACACGGATTGATCGTGACGTCGCCCTCGTCGTTGGGGTCCCCGCTGGCGTTGAACAGGCGGAACTGGTAACCGGCTGCGTAACTGGCCACATCCTTGATCCAGGTTCCGGTCAACGTTGCGTCGGCCACCAGCATGTCGGCGCTGCTTTGCATATCGACTTCCTGGTTCAGCCACTGCCGAAGTTCGGCGCTGTTGGCCAGCGCGGCCCGGTAATCGGGATTGGCGCGGGATGCAAATGCCGAACCGTGTTGATCCGCGTACTCGATGGCGTTGCCGAAGGGATTGTAATACTGGCAGTCGCCCTGACCCGCCGCCTTTCCATTGAGCGGGCCGAGCCGCATCCCGGCAAGGGACGTCCGGTCCGCCACCACGCCAACGCCGCAGCGCGGCCCGCCGAAGCCCCGGAAGCCGAGGAACAGCCGCTCAATGTACACACCCGGCAGATTGTAGTTGCCCTCGGTGCGGGAATAGGACACAGCCAGGTCAAATTGATTCTCCCGGTCGCCGAACGCCGTGAAGTCGCCGTTCAGAGAAGCCGCCATGCGCCACGTGCGGGCGTCCCGGTCCAGTATGCGCCCGGGGCCCGAGTTTCCGAAGGGACGGCCGTTGAAATACCAGTTCTCGTCTCCCTGGCAAGCCTCGTAGTAGGGATGGTTCGGGTCGGCGCCGTAGTCGTCGCAGAACGCACCTCTGCCAGGGTGTTCGGGCGCAACCTCCATGATGCTCGTGTCCGTGAGGGGAAACGGCGGATACGAAGGCGTTGTGTACCATTCGGGAATTTTAGCCTGCGCCCAAAGCGCCTCCACGTGATATTCCGCCCCGTTGTCCAGCTCCCCGTTGATCTCGGCGAAAGCCCGGGTATGATTCATGTCCTCAATGAGATTCTCATATTGCTGATAACGGAAGCGGCAGGTCCAGGACTCCCGGAAGCCGCCGAATTCCTCGCAGCGCGGGGCGTGGATGGCCGCGGTCCATGGGGCAGGGGCGCCGATGGCGAACGTGCCGGGATTCCCCAGGCTCGACCACCCCAGTCGCTGCCCGCCGCCGTGCCACGGCTGCAACAGAAAGTCCCTTTCCCAGGACGGCAATGCCTGGCGTCCCCTCCACTCGGCGGAAACAACCGCGTGGGCCTCTCCGAGTTTCCCGCCCCAGATCGCGCCGGCATTGGTATCGCCGGCGCCCGGGAAGTACTCGTGCGCCGCCGAGACTTCGAAGCCTTCGAAATTTCCGCGAGTGAGGAAATTGGCCACGCCGCCCACCGCGTCCGACCCGTAAATGGCGGAAGCCCCTTCCTTCAGCACTTCGACCCGCTCAATGGCAATAGAGGGAATCACGTTGACGTCGACGAAGCGACCTCCGATCAGACGCGCGGGTACGTAGGTCTGGCGCCGGCTGTTGATGAGCACCAGCGTACGCGACGCCCCCAGGCCCCGCAGGTTGACGTTCGCGATGCTTTCGGTGAGCGTGGCGGCCTGGCCTGAATTGTACCAGCTGCTGCGTTCCCCGATCACGCCGTGGCTCGCGCCCAGATTTTTGAAGAAATCAACGGCCTGGGGCGATCCCTGCTCCGCCATCTCCTCGCGCCCGACCGCCACAACCGCGTACGTCTGGTTGATGGGAGATTTCTTGAAGGCCGTGCCTGTCACCACGAGTTCGTCCATAAAAAGCAGGGACAACTCCATACGCAACGCGACAGTAACGGTCGCGCCCTCGGTGACAGTGATCGCGCGGGGTTCGCCCTTGTAGCCGATGAGTTGCACGCTCAGTTCGTGGGCGCCGGCAGGTACGTCCCGGATGGTAAAGCGCCCTGCCGCGTCCGACACCTCGACCATGTTCAAGGCCGCTATGGACACGTTCGCCCCCTCCAGCGGGTCCCCGCTTTCACCGTCGACCACGGTACCCGTAACCGTACCTGTCGACTGCGCCGCCACCCCCTGCGCGGAAAGGAGAATGGCTGCGCAAACCAGAATCGACAGAAACATCACTTTAACCTTCATAGCGCCTCCTCGCCTTATTCTATCAGGCTAACCGAAGAGCCGGTGCGCATGCCCGGCCGCGGGTGCGGGTTCGATACCCGCACCGTGTGTGATTTGTTTCAGATCGTTTCCCGCGTTTCCCCGCGCAGCCCTCGCCAGACGCAGAACGCCATTCCCAACAGGACGATGGTGAACGGGAGGCCGGTCGCCAGCGATGCGGCCTGCAGGGCCTCCAACCCTCCGCCAAGCAGGAGCGCGATCGCCACCAGACCCTCGATCGTGCACCAGAATACACGCTGCGCCACCGGAGCGTCAACCCTGCCTCCGGCGGCAATCGTGTCGATGATCAGGGATCCGGAATCCGATGACGTTACGAAAAAGACAATCGTCAGTAGCATCGCGACACACGAAAGCAGTGCCGACGCGGGGAGTTTGTCGAGCATCTTGAACAGTGCGATCTCAAGCTTCCATGCGTCAATATTGCCGGTAACCCCGGTGTAGCCCTCCACGATGTGCTGGTGGAACGCGGTGCCGCCGAAAGCGCCGAACCACAGCAGGCACAACAGTGTGGGCATCAGCAGCACGAAGACGACGAACTGGCGAACCGTGCGCCCCTTCGAAATACGGGCGATAAACGTCCCCACGAAAGGCGCCCAGGCGAACCACCATGCCCAGTAGAACGTGGTCCAGTCTCGAACGAATCCGGTATCCTCGCGCCCGATCCAGTTGCTGAGAGGACCGATCTTTGCCAGGTATCCGCCAAACCCCTGTGCGACGCTGCGGAGCGCGTATGCCGTGGGACCGAGCACGATCACGGCGAGCAACAGGACCAGCGCGAGGATTACGTTGAACTGGCTGAGGCGTTTGATGCCGACGTCGATACCCGTCAGCACCGAGGCCAGGGCAATGGCGGTGATCGCCGCGATGATCATAACCATCGTGGCGCTGCTCACGGGAATTCCGAATAGATAGTTGAAGCCGGACGCGACCTGCTGAACCCCGAGGCCGAGGGAGGTGGCAAGACCGAACAGTCCCGCGAAAATGGCAAACGTGTCGATGACGTGGCCTGGCCACCCCCAGACCCGGTCGCCAATAAGGGGATGGAACGCGGATCGGATCGTAAGCGGCAATCCGCGGTTGTACGCGAAGTACCCAAGCGCAAGTCCTACAACGCCGTAGATCGCCCAGCCGTGCAGACCCCAGTGAAACGTGGTTGCCGCAATGCCGGAAACGGCGGCCGCTTCCGTTCCGGGGGCGATGTCCAGCGGCGGGTTCTTGAAGTAGTAGACCGGCTCCGCCACTCCGAAAAAGAGAAGACCGATGCCCACGCCGGCCGCAAAGAGCATGGCAAGCCAGGTCGCGTTGGAATATTCCGGTTTCGCGTCCGCGCCGCCAAGGCGGACGCGTCCCAGCGGCGAAACGGCGATGTAGAGGCAGAAGAGCACCACGATATTGGCGGCGCTCATAAAGAACCAGTCGAGATTCGTAGTCAGCCACAGCCGCGCATCTTTGAAGACCGCGGTCGCGGCTTCCTGAAAAACAAGCGTCCCCAGGACAAATACGACGATCGTAACACTGGAAATCACGAATACCGGCGTCAGATAGATTTCAAGTCCGAACAGCCTGTGGTGCTGCGCGTTGTCCTGTAGGTGTTCACCCTTTGCGAGCACGAAAGAACCCCCAACTCTGGACACCCGGGCCGTTTGGCAGCCGCGAAACTTCGGACTCTGCAGGCGGGAGGGGTTTCCCGATATTTCACTGGGTCCGTACTACAATATCAGTATAAAACCGCAATCAGGCAACCCCGCAGTCAGTCGTTGCGTCCGCTCTCATTGGGGAATCCGTGACGCGTTACGACCTGATCAAGAAAATCCTGAAGACTCCCGGGGTCAGGAACCCAGCCTGCCAGACGAATGGACGATGAGTGAAACGGATCCGATTAAATCTTGTCAATACAGCCACGTTTCTCTATCTTTTGAATTGTCGACGAATCGGTGAGCCGATCCGACGGCACGACGGGACCGGGTTCGTGTTCAGATAGTCGGCGGCGGGCTGACGACACGTATATTTGGAATTTTACGGGCCTGCCGAAACGACGCCGTACGAGACCCACCAAAGATGCAAATGCTGTCTCACACGACTCGCATCCATGCTCGAGAAACGACCGGCGCCCGACAACCCTCCATTCAGTTATCGGATCGATCGACGTGAGGCCGTATTTTTCAGACGCGTCAGCCAGGCCGAGTTCGAGAACATACGAAAGTCCAATCAGCTTGAACCAGAACCGGGCGGCACGGAATCCGGAAAGCACCTGACAACAACATCGGATCTCGCGGAGAAATGGGGAATCCAATGGGTGGAATCCGGGTGGGAGGACGCGATTGGTATTGTCCTAGAAGTGCGACTGCCCGCAGCCACCGCGAAAGAAATAGACTTCGTAGGCTCCAGAATCGATGGAATTGGCGCGTGCTATTTTGCCCGATTCGACCAGTTGGTATGCGCGAAATTACGGGAGGCCAAAGTATGATCCGCAAGCTCGTGGCGGAAGTGCGTTTCTCTCAGGAGGCACGTGAGTTCTGGCCGGAGAAGGTCTTGACTGCCGTGGCCCATCTGGCCGACGACAACGAACAGGCGGGGCCATGGTCGATGCGCGCCGAACTATGGAGCCCACCTGATCGAAGTGGAATTGCGCTTGCCTGGATATCTTTTCTTTCACCCGACGCTCCCTTTACTGCACTTCCCCTTAACACGCCGTTTGAGCTTACATTGGGACATACAACAATTGCCAGATGTATTATTTCTGTTCACCCTAGTTGCGGTTTGCCTTATCGTGAGAATGACTTCGTAAACCATCCCAAAAGCCCGATACGAAACGCGGCTTAGCATGTATCTGACAGTCCACAGAGTCGTTTCGCCAAATTCGGAACGCGGAATAAATGGCGCGGTTTACAGACACGATACGGATCGACAAGATCCGATCTGGATCTCTCCGGACCTTGAAGACATTTCTTCAAATAACCTCGGAACTCAAATAAAGTGTCGTACCGATATCAAACCTGGCGAGAACGCCGTCGAATGCTTCCTGGATATTGCATTTCCCGATGATTTTTCCGAATGCGAAGTAACAGACGCTCTCAGCCGATTCCGCCAGACAATTCATTCGATCAGTACAAAACGAACTTTCGATATGGTCGCGATAGAATTCGTTGTGAATCCCGTCAGTCGGGGAAAATTACGTGACAATTTCGACCAACTCTCAACGGCGGCCGTCGATCTGTTCAGGAACCGCAATCGTCAACATCCCCCAACAATTCCGCCGCTTGAGATTATTGAAACGGCAGATGATGAATACAGATGTTTTGAACTCAACCAGGAGAGCAAGCGACGACTTCGAGGTAAATTCGGTTCCAATGTAAGGACTGACCGGGTCAGAGTGCCTTTCCACGTCGACACTGAATTCAGAAAGCTATACGGCGATGTCTACCCGTTTGTGCTTGAGTGGACTACCGCCAAGTCGAGATCGGATTTGGCCAAACTCGGTGGTATTAGAATTTCGCGAAATGGTAAACGCGTATGGGAGTGGATCCCACACGAAATTTCTACGTAGCGCATTGGATCATCCGACTTGCCACTTTCCAGATCTGGCGATTCGCAATTGAAAATCCGCGACAGAATCGCTTTCGGCCAGGCATTTCAAACCTTCCGACTTCAAGCCGTTCGACATCCAGGTTGATATCAATGCCCCACGCCGGGTCAGATTCTTGCCCTCCGCACCTCGGGCACGATCTGCGCTGAAACCCTTTCGATTCTGCCCTCCTCCCCTGCGTTAGTACGTTAGCGCACCTGCCCATTCTCTCCTACCGGTAGTCATAGAGATCCACAGACCGAAATCGCGCCAGATCGACGGTATTGTTGCAAGACGGGCTGAATGCCCGGCGACTGCCAGCATGGCTGACAGCCATAACGTCGAGCCTCGAATCTCAACGTTTGCGAGCCGCGATCCTTCAATATCAGGCTTCGCGGGTTTCGCCGGCGCGTATCAACGCCTGTTTCATCGCGATCGGGCCGATCATCTGATTGACCGCGATGACGGCGACGATCACGGTCACGAAGGCGTCGCCCCAGCCGGGAAAGCGCCGGCTGACCTCCAGGGCCAGGCCCAGGCTGACGCCGGCCTGTGTGAGGTAAGTCAGGCCCGCGAGACGGTTGAAGCGCGGCGGGTCGCCTCCGAGGCGGCCACCGGTGTACGCGCTCATGTAGATGGCGCCGGCTCTCACGCCCACGAGCAGAATCGCGATGGTCCACGTCTGCAACAGGGCCTCCAGGTTCAGGCCCGCTCCGGCCAGCGTGAAGAACAGCACGTACACGGGAAGGCTGACGGACTCGATCGCTTCTATGAAGCGGGAACCCTGCCGGGAGACGTTCTGTACGGTGAAGCCCGCGGTAACGCAGATCAGCAGAGGTTCCAGATGAATGCTGAGGCCGTAAGCCGCTTTGAGGTACGCGGCGAAGCCGTGCGAGATGCTGGTCACCAGAAGGGCCGTGCCCAGCAGCAGGAGCGGAAGGTTCGCCCGGACCCGGTCGATATAGTATCCCAGCGCCAGCCCCACGACCAGACCCGCGCCGATACCCAGGAGGACTTCCACGCTCAGGGCGGCGATGAATCCCGGGTCCAGGGCGGCGGCGGGAGACATCACGACCTCGCAGAAGGAAACCGCGGCGCCGAACAGCACGATCACCAGGACGTCCAGCGCCACGGTGACGCCCAGCGCGGTTTCCGTGAACGGACCCATCGCCCGCGTCTCGTTGATAATCGCGATGGCGCTGGACGGCGACCGCGCCACGGCCAGAACGCCAAAAAGCATGCCGACGGTGAGTACCTGAAAACTGGTGAAGGAGGCTGTGAAAGGAAGCAGCGGTGCGGCAAGGAACACGAAGACGCTGACGATGATGAAGACTACGGTGGTCTGGGAGAGAATCGAAAGAAAAATGACGCTCATCCGCTCCCTGAGTTCGGCAACCCGCAATTCACCTCCTGCCGCCAGTGCAATAAATGTCACCGCCAGTTCATTCAGGAAGCCGAGTTGGCCGAGGGCTTCTCTCGTGAGGAAGCCCAACAGGTACGGCCCCGTGAGCATTCCCACGCAGAGGTATCCCGTGATCCGCGGCAGCCGCAGTATGGAGAGGAAATGGCCCGCCAGGTAGCCTGAGAGCAGGAGCAGACCCACTACCAGGGTGGTGTATGCGCCCGGCGCGACTCCCGGGGGAGTCGCGCCGGCCCACGCCATGAGCAGACTCAAGGCGATAAAGACGAGAATCAGCCTCATGGGACTTTTCCCAGCAGGCGTCGCGTGGAGGCAGGAGCGATGAGTTCGCTCAGGATGATGCCCGGCAGCACGACGGAAATCACGGCGTCTGTCAACTCGGAGCGGTGGATCTGGTGCAGGTTGACCACGATGGCCACGGCCATTCCCCCGTGAGAAAGCAGGCCGAGGCCCAATTGGCTCAGCGCGCGTGACCCCGGCAGAAACAGGCGAACGGAGACGAACCCGCCAACGGTCTTGCCGAGTGTCCGGACGAGGACATAGACGGGCACGAGCGCCAGAATCCAGACCGACTCAATTCGCCATCCGGCGCCCACCAGGATCAGAAAAATGATGTAGATGGAGTGTTCTCCCCTCAGCAGTACGCTGCGAATACCCGCTCTGGCGCGACCTCTCGCCAGGTTTGCGACAATCGCGCCCGCAATAAGATTGACGAGCAGTGGAGAAAGGCTGAGATACAGCGCAAGGCCACCGGAAAACGTAATGGCGCCGATCACGACCAGCAGCATCTCGTCATCCCTGAGGCGATAGGTGGTGAGGGCGACGACCAGCAGACCGACGGTAACGCCGAGTCCCGCGGAGACGCCGATCCAGAGAAGCGTGGACGCGTCCGCGTGCAGAACGGCCAGGCAGGAAATAAGGCCGAAGGCGGTGAGACCGACGACGTCGTCGATATTGGACACGTTCGTGAGAAGCCGCATCAGGGGCCGCGCGCGAGACGGGGTGTCTCGTGCGAAAAGCGTCAGACCGCTGGAAGCCGTGCCGGATGCCGCGGCGGCCAGTGTGACGGCGGCGATGACCAGGAGGTCCGTTTCGTAAGAAAAAAAACGGCTGAACAGCAGGAAGAAGGGTACGGCGACAACAAAGATGGTGATCATGCTCTGGACAAGCGCGACGCCGAAGACCCTCGGGGGAATGTGACTCAGTCGTCGAAACTCCCACTGAACGCCGAAGAGCATGCCGATCCACGAGAGACCCATGCCCAGGAACGGATAGAGACCGTCGAGGGTCTTCGTGTCGAGCAGATCGAGTACGGCCCCGCCGAGAAGAAAACCGACCAGGACGAATTCGATTCCGGTGAGAAAGAGATTCCGGACGCCGAGGGGCAGGCGGATATGGACGAAACTGAGGCGGGAGCCAACGAATGCGATGGCGACGATCAGAATGGCGGCGAAAACCAATTTCATGGAGGCTCTTGACCTTCCGGACCAATGCAGAAATCGACGGGCAACAGAAAGAGTCTCCCGACGCCGGGCTGCTTGAAGTCGACGCCTGTTTCTCTGAAAAGCCGAACGAGCGGCTCGAGCAAGGCGCGATCATCGAGGGGCGCCGCGATGGCGCTGGACCGACCGGGTCCGGCCGGCAGCAGACCCGCGAAAATGGGCACTTCCTCGGCGAGGATTCGCTCCATGGCGGTTCCGTCAAGAACCGTCGCGCCCGTGATTTCCATTTCCACGAGACCGGAGAGGACCTCGTCGAGGAGGTCCTCGCGATAGAGTGTGATAAAGAGCAGTTGCATGGCAATAGTCGACCCGCCAGGGGGTACAGCCGGACCTCAAGCGGGATCGGGAGTCCCGGACCTTAAAATGGCTCCTGTGCGCGGATGATTTCCATAATCTCTTCGGGCGACGCGGCCACGAGAACCTGCCTCCGGATCGCCTCGCGGTCGAAAATGCGGGCGGTACGGCTCAGAACGCTCATGTAGGCCGGCATCGACGCTTCGGAAGAAAGAATCAGGAAGATCAGGTGTACGGGTCGCCCGT
Source organism: Candidatus Latescibacterota bacterium (assembly GCA_965203805.1). GTDB lineage: Bacteria > Latescibacterota > UBA2968 > UBA2968 > JAAXHE01. The sequence continues at coordinate 2,794,317 of OZ241917.1, forward strand.
CGAGGCTCCGGAAGTCGATGCCGTCCCTGGATATACCCAGACCCACGATGACGCCCTTTATGTCGTCCGACCGGGCGTGCGGTATCGCTACGTCCTGGTCCACGCCGCTGGTTTTGATGGCCTCCTGTTCAAGGATCAGGCCAAGCAGGGCGTCGGGATCGGGCAGGTCCACCGATCGGCCGATCATTTCGATCAACTCGCGGATGGCGCCGTTCCGATCGGGATTGGTCAGATTGAGTTCGATACGGTCGCTGGCCAATGCGTCGCAGAGTCTCATGGCGCTGATTTCCGGTTTACTGGAGCTCCAGGGTGGTTGTGCGACGATGCGGATCGAAGGCGACGAAGGTGGCGCCGTTTTCCTCGTAGAAGGTCTGACTTGCGAAGGCGGTCCTGGTCTGTGCACGGGCGAGCGGCGCACCGTCCACCGCTACGGACCTGATCCCCGTCTCCCTGACGCACAACGTCAATTCCGGCACGCGGACGGGCAGGTCGAGCGTGACGGTGTTGCCTTCGAACGTGAGTTCGGCCATCTCCCGCATGATGGCGTAGGTTGTAATTTCGCTGCATTTGCGCCACCGGGTGCGTTCGCCGGCAGGGTCCCGCTCCTTCAGCCGGCGGACAACGGTCTTGAAGGCATTGAAGCCGCGGCGGTCGGCGTCGTGGAGTCCGTAAAAGCCCTGCCAGTGGCTGATGAGAACGGCCGGGTCGCCCGCATCGATAAGGGCCGGCAATCGTCCGCCCTGAAGGTCGGCGGTAATGTATCGGTCGGGGTTGACTTCTCCGTATCCCGTCCAGGACCCGGTCCAGTCTCCCGTGCCGGCGATGATCTCGCCCATGGCCGTGCCCGCGTCGCGGTCGGGATACCACACGGGCGTCGCCACGGCGCCTTCCGACACGCGTTTGAACAGATAGGGCGTGGGATTGCCGGTGACGCGGCGGCACGCGGCTTCGGCGCATCTGGCGTAGAACTCGAGCGGATTGCCGAATCCGCCGGGCGACGTGACGCCGTCAGGCGTCAAGCCGACGTTGTGGAGAATCTCGCACGCAAGCGCGATGTAGTCCGTTACCAGTTCTTCCTTGTCGGTTGGCAGCCGGTCCCATCCCCACTGCTCCCAGAGGTTGGGGTCCACCGGCTTCAACGTCTCCAGGTCCACAACGAACGTGTGTGTCATCATCTCCGGGGTGATATCGTAATTGGGTACGATGAGCTCCCTGCACATATCCAGCCAGCTCTCCTGCTGTGCTCTGCTGAAAAGAGGCAGCCCATGGTCGATCCGCCCCAGCGCCGCCGGACAGGGTACGACGCTGAACTTCCCTTTGACGCCTTCTTCGAGGCAGTACTCCGCGAATTCCCGGGTGAAGGACTCCGGGTGAACGACCGGTACGTCTTCCCAGCGGCGGCGCTGGCCGTCGATTGGGTTTCTGTCGCGCATGAAGAAGTAGTTGAGGTTCACCAGCAGGGTGGAGTCGTCGAAGATGATGGAGAGGGGCGCGCGGTCCAGCGCATGGCGGGTGATTTCGACGCGCATCAGGGCCTCCGTCGGGGTTCCGGGTCGGCGAGATACGCCGTTCTCGGGCTATCGTGACCCGATTGAAATTTCAGTTCCGCAGCGCGGCTTCGAGGACCTGTTTGAGGCGGCGGGCGACGAGGACGTCCTCGCCGGATTCCATCATGTAAGGCATGACTTCCACGCCGCTCCCGGTGTGGAAGAGTTCGATGCGCGGGTCGCCGTCCGAGAGTTGCCGCCTGGCCTCTTCCGGCAGGATTCGGACGGCTTCCGGATTCCAGTTGACGGCAAGCACCGGGGCGACGTTGGACCGGCCGGGCTGATGGACTTCCGTCGTCAGGGTCGGGATATGCGCGACCTCATTCGCGATGGTTTCAAGGCGGCGCTCCCATTCCCGCCACTCCGCGACATGGTCTCGCCTGACCCATTGTTCCACCGCGGCGAGGAGTCCCATCACTTCCTCCTTGCCCGCTTTCATCGGACGGGCGAGCGAATGGTGCGGGGCGCCGTTCATAAAGGCGGCGTGGAGGATGTCTTTTCGTCCCAGAACCAGACCGGACGCCTGGGGACCGCGAAGGCACTTCCCGCCGCTGTACGCGACCACGTCAACACCTTCCGACAGATAGGGGTTGGGCACGTCCGGACGTTCCGCGGCCGCGTCGACGAACGTCGGCACGTCGTGCCTCCGCGCAATGGAGACCATCTCGGGCACGGAAATGGAGCCCCGGTCTGCCGCGTCGCCGAAAATGGCGATCATGGCGGTGGATTCGTCGATGGCCGCGTCCATCTGGCGAGGGGTTTCGACCTCTACGATGTGTACGCCGACCATCCGAATCGCGTGGTCATAGATATGACGGTGGGAGGGCTGCGTGATGACCCGGTTTTTCATGCCGGAGGTATCGGGCAGGCGTTTCATGCGGTCAGGATCCATGCCCGCCACGCAGGCGGCGGTGACCTGGCACAGCGCGGCGGCGCAGCCGCTGGTAACCATGCCCCATTCGCATGACATCAATTCAGCGATCCGGGCGCCCACCTTTTCCATCAGTTCGTCCAGATGCACGTACGCTTTAGAGGCGTCCTGTACGGCCTGGCGGACTTCCGGCAGCATCAGGGAACCCGAGATGATGGTGTAGGTTCCCATACAATTGATCAGGGGACGAACCCCGAGCGACTCGTACGAGACGCAGGGTTGAGGCGGCGTGGACATGGACGGAATCCCGCTGGAGAAAGATGAGGAAATCGAGGCTTGTTCGTTCCGGCTGGCGCGACCCCGGTCCCGTGGCGCCGCTACCATCACGTATCGGTTTACGCTGGCGAGAGTAGACAGGTCCGATGCCAACGGACGCCGGCAAGGATCGAAACGGTCGTTTTGGGCGCCGGTATCAAGAGTCTACAACATACCCGTTGGGATTGCAAGCCTGATATTTCCCTCGGTTTTCGGGGCCGCCGGGATGCCCTGACGATGGAACACCGCGAATGGGTAGACGATGCCGGCGCCGAACGTTCGCGACCCGGTCGAACTATTCCAGACGCAAAGTGGATCCGCCCGGCAGGAGGGTCCGGGGGTTGATGGTAAAGGACAGCATACCGGCTGTTTTCTTCGTCTCCAGAGGGGTCCGTGTGTCGTCTTCGTGTTCGATGAAGGCGCGGCGGTGCGGTGTCCGGAGGGAGAACCGGGCCGGGGTTGTGGTTTGTACGAGGAAGGCGTCAGACGAAATCTGTTCGATCCGGAAGCGCGAGGGGATTTGCCAGGCCGCGCCCGCATTGAAGGGAAACTCGTCCACATCGATCCGGCTGGTGGCCGCGGAACGGATCCGATAACCCGTCCAGCAGCCCTGACCGGGATCCCGAACCCGGATGAAATGGTCCGTGAGGGCATCGGGATACGGTAGCGTTTCGCCGATCCTGAACCCGGCTTCGTCGCAATCCGAGATTTTCCCCTCGATCGAAGCTGCATCCAGGACAACGGCCAGGTCGGGGGAAGCAAAACGGGTAGCTTCCGCCAGAAAGAGCGACAGACCGGTCTCGTCGCACCGGGTGTAAACGGCGGCGCGGCCGGCAAAGGCGACGTTTCCATAGGTGCGTTCGGTCTGATCCGTTGTCTGGATGACCGTGTCGACTCCTTTCCGGCGGCAGACGCGAATCGCCACCGGTCCGCCGGCGTCGTCGGTAAGACTGAGAGGTTGAACCTCGCGGATATCGGGGTCGCTCCGGAAGTGGTCGATGACGGAGACAAACGTATTTCCGTTCCCGGATTCGGCTTTGCGAGCGAAGAGATAGTCGTTCCGGGCGCCGATTTCCGAATGGTCCCGCTGGCCGGGGCCTTCGCCCACGATGACTTCGTCCACGGGCGACACCATCCGCGCGCGCATGGTCATGCCGCTGTCGGTCCAGGACGCGGTCCACGGGCCTGCGGGTCTGCCGACGCGGAGTTTCTCGATGTCTCTTCCGATGATTCCGGGACGGTCCGCCAGCGGAATCGGACGATGATCCGCCGGCGGCGCGCTGATGCGGCCCTCTCCGTGGATGGCGTAGTCGTGGACCGCGCCGCCCTTGACTCGAAACACGTCGACGAGATAGGCAGGTCCGGTCCCCCTGTGGACCATGGCGCAGAAGCGGCGGTACGTTTCGGCCTGTTCGTAGGCGCCGCAGTCGGCTTCGATCACCTTCGTCGCCGGCGATGCGGCCAGGAGCTGGAGATTGCCGGGAGGCCGCCGGCCCCGTAAAAGCTGCTCCTGCTCGTCGACGACCACCAGGTTGTGTTTGAGCGTGCTTCGGATACTTGCGTTCAGAGGATGGTCTCCAATGTATCCGAGATCGGAAAGGACTTCCACCCCCTCCACGTTCATGGCAATGTTGAGGGCGTCCGGGTGGTCGTGGCCTTCCGGCTGGTAGAAGCTCATCAGCAGGGTGGCCGTTCCGGTGAGGTCGGGCTGGAACATGCCGTCGTAGCCGGTGTTGAAAATCGCCAGAAGCCAGCCCGGGAAGAACCGGTCGCGTACCGGCGGCGGAGGGGCGGGCCGGAGTTCCGCGGGCCGGTTGAAGAGGGCGTACGCGTCCCCCGTGTCCATGCGCACGAATGGCGCGAAATCGTCGCCCAGACGCACGAGACCCACGTTGTGAATCCACGCCGGATACGGCCAGTCTGTCGGCCCTTCCCGGGCGTCGGCCGTGTGCGGCAGGCGTCCGTCGGGCAAGGTCATCAATGTCCGTGCCCGGAGTACGGTGTGGTAGGGGCCGCCGGCAGCATAGAGATTGAGGTCGTCATAACGGTCCTTTCCTTTGTAGGACGGCGGATCCGAATACCCGTGGGCCGCCTCGGGCAGGTTTCGCACGTTGGCCACGGCGTAGAGATAATAGCTGGAGCCCTCGGCCGTGCTGCCGTCGAATTTGAAGAACCCGTTCAGATATGGCCCAAAGCCCTCAACGCCCCGATGCACGTAGTCCGGAACGCCCAGGAAACGCCCGAGAACGACTTCGCCTTCGCGGCAACCCGCGACCTTGTTGTTGATGCCCTCCCAGTGCGTAAAGGTGAAGAGGCCCTCCACGAGCAGATCTTTGACGATGCGCTCGCGCTCCTGTTCCGTGAGGAAGAGGGCTCCCCGGCCATCCCTTTCGTCCCAGAGCAGGTCCAGGGCTTCGGCCAGCATCGAGATGTAATGGGCTTCGGACTGCACGCCGCCGCCGGACAGGCGCCCGCAACCCCAGAACGTCTGAATGAGGCTGCCGCTCTTCATTGGCGAACGCGCGTTCTGGTCGGGACACGGGTTGACTTCGTACCGGGCGATATCCCTGTCCTGCGCCATGAGCTCGCATGCGTACAGGGGATCGCAGTCCATGTAGGTGTTCCAGTAGTCGCGGAACAGGTAGGTGGGGTACACGGCGGCAAAGCGTTTCAGGATGGCTGCCGACGCGCGGGCAAAGCGGTCCTCGCCTTCCATCCGATAAAGGATGGCCAGGTTGCGCGCCACCGCCGGCATGCGGTGGACCTTCTGCTGCCGGACGGCGCCGCTGTACGATGAGTGGATCCGGCGCCCCGCCCAGGTGAAGGCGTTCCGGCCGGACGTGAACTCCGGGTCGTCTTTCTCTTCAGGCCGGACGTAATACGTGAGGGTCTGGCCGGAGCGCGGCAGGTCGAGGCGCCCCTCTTCCGGAAACGCCTCGTCGGTCATGGTGGCGCCGCAATGGAAACAGACCAGTCTGTCCGGTTCGCGATCGTTCCATCGCATGTTGTAGGTGTTGTCCGCGCCGCAGACGGGGCAGAAGGTCCCGTAGATTTGCGCGGGGCTTCGTTCCGGGACCATACCGGCAATCCACGCATCGGATCGGTCTGCATAGTGATCCCCCAGTTCGAGCATGCCTTCGTAGTGCGTCTTCGCCCAGTCGTGGCGGCGGATATTGGCGCGGGCAATACTGACGTTGTCGTCCCTTACGCTGAGGCAGGGGTGGTCGACGTCTCCGGCGCTTCGACTGTACATTGCCTTCCGTTCTTCAAGTCGACGTCTGCATTCTCTCTCTTCAGGACTGTTCCAGGCGGGCATGCGGTCTCCTTCCTCAAGAGAACGACCGTACTCGAACCACGACACGATCGAAACGGTTCGCCGGTCCGTCCGGAAACGCCTGACGAAACACCGTCGAAGCGCCGGCGGAGGTCGAAAAAACCAAGATGGAAAAGGACTTCGCGCCTGTCAAGAGGAAAGGAGGATTCGTACGATTTCGGTATTTTTAACGGCGTCCGGCCGGCGACTCCATGCCAGCATCCAAAAATGACTTGTCATATCATATTAAATATCAATAACTTGAGTAAATCGTTTCGCGCGTGACCCTCGACGGAACGAGTGTCCCCGCACGCCGGAAAAACTTGTACGGAAAAACCATTTAAAAAGGGTTGACAATTGAACAAAAAAGAATTATTATGCATCAATTGGCAACATGAAGTAGAAGGATGAAGTTTCTGTCTCCTTTGCAGTCCTGAAGTGTGTCTGGCAAGGATCAGAAGTTCCGGTCCTTGCCGTTTTTGGTTTCATCGGTTTCTAACGCTGAAAGGTGGTGAAGCACAGTGCCAGAAGGTCGCGTAAAGTGGTTCAATGACGCCAAGGGTTACGGCTTTATCGAAAGGGATGAAGGCGAAGACGTCTTCGTGCATTTTTCGGCTATCCAGGGCGAGGGATTCAAGTCGTTGACGGAAGGCGAAGTCGTTTCCTTTGAAGTCGTGCAGGGGCCCAAGGGGTACCAGGCCGCGGACGTTGTGAAACTGGGGCAGGTATAACCGGTAGGCGCGGTCCGTTTTTTTCATCTGAGTCCTCAATCGATCCATTCGAAGGGCGCCGATTCCTGAATCGGCGCCCTTTTTTTGCGTACATAGGGCAGCCGGAAGGCTTTTTGGATTCCGGGACAGGACACGAGAGAGAGCTTGATATTATGCGCAACAATCCTTTAATTTTACAGCGGGTTCCGGGTGTCAGCGGCCACCACGGTCGACGCCGGAACGGGTTCGGAGTCGGCGGCGCCGGCACTCGATGGCAATTTCCAGCTCGTATGTGAAGAGATTCCTGCGTTATGGATAACCACTATGACGTCATCGTCATCGGGAGCGGGCCCGGCGGTGAAGGCGCGGCGATGAAGGCGACCAAGGAGGGAAAGCGGGTCGCCATGGTGGACGATCGGCCCTCGGTGGGAGGAACGTGCACGCACCAGACCACGATCCCCAGCAAGGCGCTTCGCCACGCGATCCAGCAACTGGTGGACACGGGCCGTTACCGCGATTCCCGGCTTCAGGACCTGCTGCGCACGGCGGAGGGCGTCATCCGGCAGCAGGTGGACTTGCGCAAGGGATTCTACGCCAGGAATTTCGTCGACGTGCTCCACGGACGCGCCGCGTTCGAAGACAGTCATCGAATTCAGGTTCGCCTTCAGAACGGGGGCGCAGGACATTACCGCGCGGACGGATTCGTCATTGCCACCGGCGCAAGGCCGTACCACCCGCCGGACGTGGACTTTTCACATCCGCGCATCCTGGACAGCGACTCGATCCTGGAGCTTAAGGACCATCCCAGGTCGGTGACGATATATGGCGCGGGCGTGATCGGCTGCGAGTATGCATCCATTTTCAGGGGCCTGCAGATCAAGGTGAATCTGATCAACAGCCTGGATCGGCTGCTGACGTTTCTGGACGACGAAATCGTGGACGCGCTCAGCTATCACCTGCGCGAACAGGGTGTGCTGATCAGGCACAACGAGGAGTACGAGCAGGTGGCGGCGGACGACGACGGCGTGCGCCTGCACCTCAAATCCAATAAGGAAATCCTCAGCGACTGCCTGTTCTGGGCGCAGGGCCGAACGGGGAATTCGGACGGCATGGGTCTGGAGGAGATCGGTGTTCAGCGGGACATTCGGGGTTCGGTTGTCGTGAACGACTCGTACCAGACCGCCAGGAAACACATCTATGCGGTTGGCGACGTGGTGGGATACCCCAGTCTCGCCAGCGCGGCATACGACCAGGGGCGGTTCGCGGCCACCCACCTGATTTTCGGGAAATGCGAGGCCCATCTTGTCAAGGATATTCCGACCGGGATCTATACGCTTCCCGAAATCAGTTCCGTGGGACTTACTGAAAGGGAATTGACGGCGAACAAGATCCCTTACGAGGTCGGACATGCGTCGTTCAGGCATCTTGCGCGGGCCCAGATCACCGGACGGACCACCGGGATGTTGAAAATCCTGTTTCATCGGGAGACGCTGGCAATTCTGGGCATTCACTGTTTCGGGTCCGAGGCGTCGGAGATCGTCCACATCGGCCAGGCGATTATGGCGCAGCAAGGCGCGGGCAATACATTGATGTACTTCATCAACACCACGTTCAACTATCCGACAATGGCCGAAGCATACCGGGTGGCGGCGCTTAACGGGCTGAACAGGGTGCGATGAATGCTCTTGACGTCATCTACATGGACAACCACCTGCTGGTGGTCCGGAAACCCGCGGGCATGCTCGTGCAGGGAGACCGTACCGGCGACGTGTCGCTTCTGGAATACGGCAAGGCGTACGTGAAGACGGCGTTCAACAAGCCGGGCGACGCCTTTCTGGGGCTGGTGCATCGGCTGGACCGGCCGACGTCCGGCGTAATGGTCTTTGCCCGGACCTCCAAGGCGGCTGCCAGGCTGTCCGAACAGTTTCGTACCCAAAAAATAGGAAAGGTGTACTGGGCGCTGGTGGAGGGGAAGACGCCGGGCGCGGGCCGGATGGCCGACAGGCTGTTGCGCGCCGGACCGTCAAGCGCCGTGTCCGACAGGGGCCGGGAGGCGGCGCTCGGGTTCCGGCGATTGCGGTTCGAACGCGGGATTTCCTGGGTGGAGGTGCGGCCGGAAACGGGAAGGCACCACCAGATCCGGGTTCAGTTCGCGCACCGCGGGCATCCTGTTCTCGGCGATTTCCGGTACGGATCGAGGATCCGATTTCCGGCGAAAAGCCTGGCGCTCCACGCACGGTCGCTCACGCTGTCGCATCCGACCCGGCATGAGGAGATGACGTTCAACGCGGCGCCCGAGGCGTACTGGCCGTCGAGATTCCGGTAGCGCAAACCCGCTGGACAATAGAAACAAAAGGCGCAGAGGGCACAAATCGTGTAAGGCAGTGTGGAAGCGCCCGCAATCCGGTCGCAGGCGCGGCGGCCAACAAGCAAGCGACAAGGTCACCCACGTTCAGGACGGAGACCGGGTTTGCACAGGCGTACAACAAACCGTTGAAAGGAGAGAGTTGGTGAACCAGAACGAACAGCAGCCATTGACCGAGATACAGGTTGATCGGACCAACCTGTACCGTGAGGAAAACTACACGGACCTGAAGGTGGCGTCGATTCGGAGACTGGTGCCGGTAAATCAGGATGGATCGCCGGACGGGACCCGTCGTCAGAAGTTTATCGGACAGACCCATCTGATGTCTCAGGTCGGTCCGCTCCCGGTGCAATGCGACATCGAAGCCGCGGACCTGGAAGAAGCGCTCCGGAAGTTCCCGCAGGCCCTTGCGAGGGCCGTCGAGGAGATGATGGAGGATGCCAAGGAAAGGCGGCGACAGGAATCCTCCCGGATCGTGGTGCCTGGCGCCGGCGGATTGCCGGGCGGGCAGCCGCCGGGCGGCTCCATAAATCTGACGTAACGCGCCGGCTCGAGCGAATATTCTGTCCCGGAAGCCGCCGGGCAATGGCGGCGGATATCTCCTGTTTCCGGCTCTGAACGGGGCGCATTGGAGTGCGCCCTGTTTTTTTACGCCAGCAGGGGTTTCATGGCCTCTTTGAGTTCGTCCAATTCAATTTCCGTGAGGGGCTTTACGGGTTTGCGGCACGGGCCCACGGGTCTGCCGGACAGATTGGTTGCGGCCTTTACGGAAGCGTTGTATACGTGGGTCCAGAAAAAACGGTTGGCGGGAAACATGCGACGCCAGAGGTCACGGGCTTCGGCGAGATTCCCCCCGGCGACCAGATTGTACAGATCTACGGCTTCTTTCGGCATGGCGTTGACCGCCCCCCAAACGCAGCCGGGGCACCCGGCAACCAGGCTGAAGAAGGCGATGGGGTCCCCGCCGTTGAAGACCCGTGCGCCAACGGCCAGCAGTTCCTGGATGCGCAGAATGTCGGCCATGCTGTCCTTGATGTATTGAATGTTCTGGATTTCCATAAGGCGTCTGAAGAAGGCAGCCGTGATGTCGATGCCGGTGTGGACGGGGATGTTGTAGACCATGATGGGCGTACTGACGGCTTCGGAGATTTCCGCGTAGTGGTCGTACACGCCTTCCATGTCGGGGCCTTCAAAGTAGGGAGGGAGTACCAGGAGGCAATCCGCGCCGGCGCCTTCCGCGTGTCTGGCGTATTCGATCGTCTCCGACGTACTGACGGCGGAGGCCATGGCAACGAAGTCGGCCCTGCCGTCGATGTGGTCGGAAGCCAGTTCGACAAGCCGCCTGCGTTCCTCCGGCCGCAAACAGGCGAACTCCCCCGTGCCCCCGTTGACGAGGATGCTGTGGACGCCGGCTTCCAGCATGGCGTCGATATGATTTCTCAGCGCGGTTTCGTCGATCCGTTCGCCGTCGTCCGTAAAGGGCGTGCAGAGTGCCGCGCAGATGCCTTTGAGCTGTTTCATTCCGGTCTCCTCACATCGATGAATCGGACGCCCGGGGCGTGGAAATCGCAGCCGCCGGCGAGGCGACTCCGGTGGCCGGCCCGAAGGGCATTTTGCGAAGTTAAGGTGAATTTCCGTTTTCTCCAAGAACGCTTTCGGGAGGGTGAATCTCCCAGAGCATCACGGGGTGAGAAGGGCCTTGACACTTCCCGGGGAAAGATCAATATTGGCGGAAATCGGAAACGGTCCTAACGCCGGGCACAACGCCACCTATGGGCTCGCATCTTCGGTTTATCGGAGGAGGTTGACATGTCGCAGGTCAGGGAAGTTGGCATTCCGGTTCGCGCGGTAAACCGGGCGCAGTTATTCGCAGGGCGAAACAGCGCAGGCGACCCGTGTCTGTATGCGACGATGTCGCAACAGGCGGCGAATCTTTTCGTCCTGCAGATCGATCCGGAAACCGGTCGGTTGCGTCAATTCTGGCCCGACGTTCCGGATTCGAACTATACCACAGCGGTATACCAGGCCCGAAACGGGCGGCTGTACATCGGGGCCGCGCACTCGGGGCAACTGTACTGCTTCGACCCCGAGCAGGACGATCTGGTGAATTTCGGCACGATCAATGGAACGGCGGCCATTTTTCCGTGCAGCATCGTCGAGGATTCAAAGGGGCTGATCTGGATTTCCAGCTACGGCACGGCGGACCTGACGAGCTTCAATCCCGAAACCGGGGAGTTTACCCGGTACGGACGGCTGGACGAAGTGGATATGTACGCCTACTGCCACGTGAACACCGACGACACGGTCGCTTCGCTGATCATGCAGACCCGGCCGCACGTGGTGGTCCTGGACCCGAAGACCGGCGAAAAACGCACGGTCGGGCCGGTGGTTACGCGCGGCGAGGGGTCGCTGAACCTTCACCGCGGGGCTGATGCCAACCTCTATATTGAATCGAGCGAAGGGAACTATCGCCTCGAGGGCATGAACGCCGTACCGGTGGAAGCAACCGTACCGGCGGAATCCGTCACGCCGAAACTGCCCGACGGCAGCACCTTCCGCTTCGTGGACGCGGTTGAGCAGACGTGCCGGATTCTTGAAATTACGGATCCCGGGGGCGCGGCGAAGACCTTCAATATCGAATTCGAGGCGGCCGGAACCGATATCTTCTGCCTGCACGGCGGGCCCGACGGATGCGTTTACGGATCCAGCGTCCTGCCGGAGCGGCTGTTCCGCTACGACCCGGGCGGGGACGACCTAGCGGACCTGGGCATCTGTTCGACCGCTACCGGCGAGGCATATTCGATGGCGAATCTCGACGGGAAGGTATACATCTCCTCGTATCCCGGCGCGAGAATCTCCATTTACGATCCGTCGCAGCCGTACCGTTTCGGCGAAACCCGGGGCAGCAATCCGTGGGACATCGGGCGGGTGGACGACATATCGTACCGGCCGCGTACGACGTTGGCGGGTCCCGGCGGAAAGGTCTGGCTGGCATCGATTCCGGACTACGGAATGTGGGGCGGACCGATCTCATACTACGACCCGCGGACGGAAGAAAAGAAGGCGTTCTATCGCATCGTGGGAGACGGAAGCTGCTATACGCTGGCGCATCTGGAGGCGGAGTCTCTGATCGCCGTCGGCACAACCATCAGTGCGGGAAGCGGGACCGAGCCCAGGGTGGACGAGGCCGTGCTTTTCCTCTTCGATTACAATAACGAAGAGAAAGTGTGGGAAGGCACGCCAGACCCGCCGGTACACGTCTTCAATGCGCTGGCAGCCGTACCGGACGGAAGGCTTTTCGGGACGTTCAGCGGCGATGAGCGGGGACCTGAGTTCTTTGTGTTCGACCCCGCGACGCGGGCGTTTACGGATCGCTTCGCCGCGCCGGAGGGCGGCCCGGTGGACAACGGGCTGCAGCTGGGGCCGGACGGGATGATCTACGGCCTCACCCACACCCTGATCTACCGGCTTGATCCCGGTTCGCTGAAATTTGACGTGATCGTGGAATTGGATGAGAGATTGACCGGCCACGCGGCGGCCGGGCCCATCGTTGGCAGGGATCTCTATTTCTCTTCCGGGCACCGGCTGATGGCCGCGGAGATATTGTAAAATGGGCAACGTGTGGAAACCCGAGCCTGAAACGAGGGATGTGTTGCTGGATGCCGTCCCCGGGATTCTCGCGGACCAGCGCGAAGACGGACGGTTCGGCACTGCGCCCTGGATCTGCCGCGACCAGGAAGCGATCTTTCCCCTGGCCGCCGCCTGGAGCCTCGAGGATAGTCCCTATTATCGCGACGAAAGCGTGCTGGCGGCAATTGTGCGCGGCGGCGACGCGCTGATTGAAGCCCAGGACGACGCGGGGATGTGGACCTTTCTGAAAAAAGACGACTCGGAATGGGGACAGATCTACATGCCCTGGACGTACAGCCGGTGGATTCGCGCGTATCAGCTGGTGCGCGAGGGAATGGAGGGCGGGGCGCGAGCACGGTGGGACGCCGCCCTGACTCTGGGATTCGAGGGGATCTCAAGAACGTGTCTCTCGCACGTTCACAACATTCCGACCCACCACGCGATGTCCCTCTATTGCGCCGGGATGGTGTTTGAGCGCCAGGATTGGAAGAGGCAGGCGCAGGAATTCATCCACGGGGTCGTGGCGGCGCAGTCCCCGTTCGGATGGTGGACCGAGAACGTGGGGCCGGTCGTATCCTACAACTACGTGTATTCGGACGCGATGGGCGTTTACTACAGGATGTCCGGGGACACGGTGGTGCTCGAAGCGCTCGAACGGGCGGCCCGGTTCCACGCGAACTACACGTATCCGGACGGCAGCGCGGTGGAAACGGTGGATGAGCGAAACGTCTACAGCAGCGGGGTACGGCTGGGCAATCCGGGATTCAGCCTCACGGCGGCAGGGAGAGGGTACCTTGCCCGCCAGCATCGACTCTTCCTGGCCGGCGGCGGATCGTTCGACGTCGATTACGCCACGAACATGCTGCTCTACGCGGGTGAAGGGGAGATCGAGGAGACGGCGGCCGACCGGGAAACGCATACCTGGTCAATGGACGGCGATGCGTTGATCGTCTCGAGCAGGCCCTGGTTCCTGAGTCTGTCGGCCTATTGCTGTCCGTTGAACGAGAACCGGTTCCGGCAGGACCGGCAGAACTTCGCAAGCGTCTTTCACGAGGCAACCGGGTTGATCGTGGGCGGCGGGAATACGAAGTTACAGCCGCTGTGGAGTACTTTCACCGTGGGGGATACGTCGTTGATGCGGCACGCGCCGGGGGATTCAGATCCGGACTTCGGGCCGTTCGAGGGGCTGGCGCATATTCCGGACAAAGCGGAAATCCGCGCGGATGAAGCAGCGCCGGGCATCGATTTGCACTATGGAGGGGACGTTGGTAAAGTGACGTTCATTCCGCGGGGAGACACGCAATTGCTCCTGATTCTCAAGTCGTCCGATCATTCCGGAAGCGGAATGGAAGCGCACGTGACGTTGATCCCGCGTCTGAAGGAGGCGCTGCGGTCGTCGACCGGCGAGCGCGCTGAATTGGAGACGGATGTTGTGGAATGGACGGGGGCGGACGGCGCCTGGTTCGAGCACGCGGGATGGCGGCTTTCGAACCCCGAGGGCGCACGGCTCGTATGGCCGGCGTTGCCGCACAACGCGTACACAAAGGGAGGAGAGGCCGGCGTCGGGCAGGCGCGGTTGGTGCTCGCGCTGCCCTTCAGCGAAGACAGGAGCCGGTACGAACTGAGCATGGACATTCTTCAGGAGTGAGGATCGAGCATACGCATGGCGCCAACACCAGCCGACCCGGCATGAGGGATGCAGGCCGCAGTTTCGGCTGTATGCCGGATCCGATTGGAGGGTACCGTGGGAGATAAAATCCGGAAGACCGACGAGGAATGGCGGCAGATGCTCACGCCGGAACAGTACCACGTAACGAGAAGAAGCGGAACGGAACGGGCGTTTACGGGCCGGTATCACGACTTCAAGGGGACGGGGATCTACCTTTGTGTGTGCTGCGGAAACGAACTCTTCCGTTCGGACACCAAGTATGATTCCTGTACGGGCTGGCCCAGCTTCTGGGCGCCGACGGATAACGCAAACGTGGAAACCGAAACAGATTCGTCCTACGGCATGGTGCGGACGGAGGTGAAGTGCAGCCGGTGCGACGCCCATCTCGGACATGTGTTCGACGACGGGCCCCAACCCACGGGACTGCGGTACTGCATGAATTCCGCGGCGCTGGACTTTTCGGAGAAAGATTCGGACGAAGGAGTTTGAAGAATTTTCCGCAAAGCCCGGCCATGCATGGCCGTCACACCTTGAATGACAGTCCGAAGACGCCCCGATCACTGAGGAGACATCGATGAGTTTGAATTTCGCCACAACTGAAATCGAGTCGCAGCCCATTGTTGGCATCCGCGCCACAACCTCGATGGAGGAGATCGCCCAGGTCATCGGCGCCCTTTTCGGCGAGATCATGGAATACCTCACCCGGAACGGTCTTGCGCCGGCGGGGATGCCCTTTACCATTTACCACGAGATGGACCACGAAACGTTGGAAATGGAATGCGGGATGCCGGTGGCTTCGACCGTAGAGGGCACCGGGCGCGTTCGGCCGGGCGAACTGCCCGCGGGAAAGGTCGCGACCGTTACCCATATGGGGCCATACGAACAATTGGGGCAGACGTGGTCGGCTCTGAAGGAGTGGATGGACGAAGCGGGTCTGGAGGCGGCGGGCGCGCCGTGGGAGGTCTATATGACGGACCCGGGCGAGGAGCCCGACCCGTCGAAATGGCGCACCGACATCTTTTTCCCCGTGCATTGAGCGGAAGCGGGTAACACAAGTCCAGTGGAATCCGGATGGGCCGTTTGCGGACAGGCATCGGCCTTCGTTTACGTAATCGGGATATCAATGGCGGCTGAAGGAGCAGAGGATGAAATATCGATTTGCCGAGATGATCTGGTATGAAATCAAGGAGGCCGCGGAGCAGGACCGGGTCGCGGTTCTGCCGGTGGCGACATACGAGGATCACGGCCCTCATCTTCCGGTGGATACCGACGTTGTTCTCTGTACCGGAATCTGCGAACGGGCCGTGTCGCGGATCCCGTCCGAGGCCGTTCTGGCGCCGGCGGTCCCGCACGGGTACAGCCCGCACCATATGGATTTTCACGGGACGCTCACGATCACGTGGGATACCTTCATCCGATACGTCAAGGACGTCTGCTGCAGCCTCGCCCACCACGGCTTCAAGCGGATCCTGGTCGTGAACGGCCACGGAAGCAATACGTCCCCGCTGGATCTGGCGGCCCGGCTGTCGGTCATCGAATACGAGGGCAGAATCCTGTGCGGCTCGGTGAATCATTGGGGACTCCGGAAAGTGAAGGAAGTCGGTCGCGAGTTGAGGGAATCGGACTACGGCGGGACCTCTCACGGAGGAGAGTTCGAGACGTCCCTGTACCTCGCATTGAAGCCGGACCTGGTGGATATGAGCAAAGCGGTTGACGAGCGGTCGCCCCTCTCGAACAGTTTCCAGTCCGACCTGCTGGCAGGCGGCCATCCGGATGGGTCCAGCGCGAATTTTACGCCGTACTGGAGCACGAAAACGGCCAGCGGCGTGATGGGCGACGCGACAAAGGCCAGTCGCGAGAAGGGGGAGAAGTTCCTGGAGGCGGCCACTGAGGGCCTGATCGAACTGGTTCGGGAACTCCGGGCGACGGAGATCATGGACCGGCGCGACCAGCATTGAGGGAAACGCGTGAAGACGAATGTATTCACCAGCGGACGGAATGGGTACCACACGTACCGGATTCCGGCGCTGCTTGCTGCGCCCGGGGGATCGCTGCTGGCCTTTTGCGAAGGGCGGCGCAACGATCGGTCTGACCACGGAGATATCGACCTCCTGGTGAAGCGTTCGGAAGACAGGGGGCGTTCCTGGTCGGCACAGGCAGTCGTCTATTGTGAAGCGGGAGAAGTGACCATTGGCAATCCCTGTCCCGTGGCTGACGCGGAGACGGGCGCGATTTCGATGTTGTTCTGCAGAGACAATGTCGATGTGCTGGTCACGCGTAGCACTGACGACGGGAGGACGTGGTCCGATCCCATCGACATCACGAAGGATGTGAAAGAGGAAGCGTGGGCCTGGTACGCGACCGGGCCGGGGGTGGGCATCCAGCTCAGGAGGGGCGCGCGGAAAGGGCGACTGCTGATTCCCTGCGACCACAGGAACCCGGAAGCGTACGACTGCGGTTCCCATTCGGTTTACAGCGACGACGGCGGGGCGTCCTGGCGGCTCGGTGGTACGGTCCGGCCGGGGGCCAACGAGTGCCAGTTCGGCGAACTCGCGGACGGGACGGTCGTCCTGAACACCCGGATGCAGACGCACAGCGAAGGGTACCGCGGAACCGCGTTCAGCCGGGACGGCGGCGAGTCCTGGACCGGGTTCCAACATGACCGCAACCTGCCCTGTCCCAAATGCCAGGCCAGCATGGTCGAAGGCGAAGCCAAAAACAGCCTGCTGTTTTCGAATCCCGCTGCGCCGGGGCCCGCAAGACCGGATGGGGGAGCGCGAGTGAACATGACCATCCGATCGAGTAACGACGGCGGCAAAACCTGGTCCTCGGGTAAACTGTTGCACGAAGGCCCGGCGGCGTATTCCTGCCTTGCGTTGCTTTCGGACGGCTCGGCCGGCTGCCTGTACGAAGCAGGATCGGTATCGCCGTACGAGCACATTGTTTTCGAGCGTTTCAGGTTGGAATGAGAAACCCCCATGGATGAGCCAACGGCTGAAAGCAGGCCGACATCGGAGGAACGTTACCGTGCGGGGAGCCCGCGCTCCGGGGCGGCCTTCGAGCAGGCCAGGTCGGTGATGCCCGGCGGGGTGAAAGGCGCGTACTATTACGCGCCGTATCCGCTGACCGTCGAGCGCGGCGAGGGGTGTTTCGTTTACGACCTGGACGGCCGCAAGCTGGTGGACTTCAACAACCACCATACAGCGCAGATTCTGGGCCACGGTCATCCGGCGGTGGTGACCGCCGTGCAGGAACAGGTTTCCAGAGGCATCGCATTGAGCGCGCCCGCGGGAGTGGAGACGGCGCTGGCCGAAGCCATTTGCGGGCGCGTGAAGTCCGTGGACAAGATCCGGTTCTGCAATTCCGGCACCGAAGCGACCCTGCACGCCATTCGCCTGGCGCGGGGCGTCAGCGGCCGCACGAAGATTGCCAAGTTCGAGGGCGGGTACCACGGCAGCCACGACGTGGTGGAGGTGAGCGTGGCGCCGCCGCTGGACCGGGCGGGTCCCGCGTCGGCGCCGCATTCGGTTTCCACGGCCGGAGGGGCGTCACCCCACGCGGCCGGTGAAGTGCTCGTCCTGCCGTATAACGACGAAAACGCCGTCGAGAGATTGCTCGCCCGCTATCGACGCGAACTGGCCTGCGTGATCTTCGACCCCCGGGCCGGGATTTTGTCTCAACGCGCGGAGTTTGCGCGGTTCGTCTGCGAGATGGCGCGCCGGAACAACGTGCTGGTGATATTCGACGAGATCGTGGGATTTCGGGTCGGTACCGGTGGTCTGCAGGACCTCTATGGCATCGCGCCGGACCTGACGACGTTCGGAAAGGTCATCGGCGGCGGATTTCCGGTAGGCGCCTTCGGAGGCCGAGCCGACCTGATGGACCGCTTCGATTCGTCCCAGGGGCCGACCGGTTTCTTTCAAAGCGGCACGTTCAGCGGGCATCCCGTTGCCATGGCCGCGGGACTGGCGACCCTGAAGCAGCTGACGCCGGATGTGTTCTCGCATCTGAACCGGTTGGGAGAACGGCTCAGGCAGGGGTTGAGTCGCCTGTTTTCCGTGAGAAACGTGGATGCGGCTGCGGTCGGCGTCGGCTCGCTGTTCAGCATACACTTTTCGTGCGACGAAATGCTGAACTACCGCCACCTGGCCGGAACGGACAAGGCGGCGGCGCACAACCTGCTGCTCGGTCTGATCGAAGAGGGGTATTACCTGGGGAACGGCCTGGTGATGTGCGCCGTCTCCGCCCCGATGGACGAAGGCCACGTGGACGGGTTGATCGAGGCCGTGGGCAGGGTCGTGTAATTCCAGGGACGAATGCGCGAGAAATTGAAACCGGAGGAACGTCTCATGCGATACATCGACACGCACGCCCATCTCGGGCCATGGTTCGACGACATTACGACGTTTACGGCCGAGGGATTCGTGGCGCTGCAGGAGCGCGCGGGCATCGAACGGACCGTGGTCACGTCCGGTTCCGCGCTGTTTACAGAGCTGACATACGGGAACGAATGGACCATAGAGCAGGCCGAGAAGCTGGAACATCTGCTCGTCTGGCTGGTTCTGAACCCGTTGAAGATGGTCGAGTCGCTGGAGTTGCTGGAGCGGTTCAAGGACCATGCCAAGGTCGCGGGCATCAAGATCCATCCGGTGCAGCACAAGTATCCTGCCGACATCAAGCCTACCTTCCGGCTATTCGAAGAGTTGGAGCCGCTCGGCCTTCCCGTGCTTTCCCATGGTGAGAACGAGTCCTATGCGGCCCCTGCGCGGTTGCGGCGGCTGGCCGAAGCATTCCCGTCCCTGACATTGATAACGGCGCATTTCGGCGCCGGGCAGCCGGGCCAGACCTACGAAGCGATCGACGCGCTGCAGGATTGCAGAACGGGCAACCTCTACACGGACATGGGTACTGCCCGGGCGATTCGGACCGGCATCATCGGGCTGGTTGTGCGCGAGGTGGGCGCCGACAGGGTACTGTTCGGAACGGATTCGCCTCTGTACGAGCCGATGGCGTTTCCCACCCTGCTGGCCGCGGCGGATATTACGGAACAGGAAAGAGAGCAGATCGCCTACAAGAATGCGGAACGGCTCGTGCTGGCGCCTAAGAAGTTGTTTTAAAATTACCGGTGAGTTCCCGAGCACGAGCGAAAAAGTGGCGGTCAAGGCGGGAAAATCCGCCTAAGAGAGGCGAGCAAGCGCAGCCTCGACCTTTCGATACGGGTGGGTTTGACCAACGCCGACCGGCGCTTTTGCAGCCGTGCGAAGACCGCTGGGAATTTTAAGACAGCTTCTAAGGGACTGTCGTAGACGTTGTCGATGATATTGAGGCCATGGGTCCGGAGGAATGATTAGATGAAACTGGACGGTCGCCGGCGGAGGCTGCTCGAGCGGACATTTCTGGATTATCAGCAGACGTCGGCCTTCATGGAGCATCCGTTCATCGTAAAAAAGGCGCACGGACTTCACTATTGGGATATGGAGGGCAAACGTTATTTCGACGGGATCGGCGGCATCTTTGTAGCTTCGCTCGGACACGGCCATCCGCGGGTGCTGGAGGCGATGCGAAGGCAGGCGGAGACGCTCGGATTCTCGCCGCCCATGCACGGGCTTTCGGACGTCGCGCTGGATTTCGTCGAGAAGCTGAGCGAGGTAACGCCGGAGAATCTGAATTTCATCAAGTCCTACAGCGGCGGGTCAGAAGCGGTCGAATCCGCGCTGAAATTCACGCGGCAGTACTTCAAGCAGAGCGGGAACCCCGGCAAGTACAAGTTCGTCAGCCGATACTTCGGGTATCACGGCGCGACGTTCGGCGCAATGGCGGCCAGCGGGACGGGAAAACGCAAGACGCCGTTCGAGCCCCAGCCGGGCGGCTTTCTGAAGGTGTTTCCGCCCACGTATTACCGCGACCGGTTTGCTTCGTGGGAGGAATGCAACCGGTTCTGCGCGAATATGTTCGAAGATGTGATCGTCAATGAGGATCCGGACACGGTCGCGGGTGTCATCCTGGAACCGATCGGCAATACCGGGGGGATCATTACCCCGACCGAAGAGTACTTTCAGATCGTCCGTGACGTCTGCGATCGACACAACGTGGTGTTGATCTACGATGAAATCATCACGGGCTTCGGCAAAACCGGGTCGATGTTCGCAGCACAGACATTCGGGGTTACTCCCGATATCATCTGCGCGGGCAAGGGGGTCTCGAGCGGGGCGTACCCCGTTGGCGCGATGATGGCGCGGGAAGATATGGGAGACGTCTTTCTCGGGCCGGTGGAGGCGGACGTCAACTTCGCGCACGGGCATACGTTCGCGGCCAATCCCGTCGCCTGCGCCGTGGGTATGGCCGTGATCGACGAAATCGTGGAGCAGCAACTGGATCGAAAAGCCGGGGTTCTCGGCCGATATCTCGCATCGAAGCTGGAAGGGTTGAAGGACCTGGGCGTGGTTCGGGAGGTGCGCGGCCGGGGGCTGTTGCAGGGCGTGGAACTGGTGAGGGATACGAAGTCGATGGCGCCGTTCCCTGAACTGGGCGGGGCGTTGAAGCGGACCTCGCTGGAGAACGGGTTGCTGATTCGAATCGACCCCACCTGGTTTGCCGTGAGCCCGGCGCTGATCGTACAGCGGGAGGACATCGACGAACTGTACGACCTCGTACGCAAGAGCCTGGTCGACGCGCTGGAGCGGGTGGCGCAGGATAGTCGCTGATCGATGGGCATCCGATCATTGCCCGTTTTGAGGACCGTCAGCGCGAAGTTTACGCAAAAACCGGAAGTAAGGACCTTCGAAGGGAGGCGTAGATGACGACGATGAGAACGACGGCACTGTTGTGTTTCCTGCTGCTGGCAACGCCGGCGATGATTTCCGCGGGCGAAATGGAAAGGCGATCCCGCATTGAACTCAGGATGGGCCTGCGAAATCACGGAGGAACGACCGGAGCGGCGACAACGGTCGGTCCACTGGGTGTTGAAGCGACTGCCGGATCGGGTGACGTATTCTTCTCGCTGGGCTATTCGCGCTGGATGCGGGAAGACGTGGCCGGTTATGCCGCGCTCGGGCTCATGTCCGTCGATGCGAGTTCACGGGTTGGGCTTTCGGGGGTCTCGCAGCGGTCGGCCGCCATTCTTCCGGTGATCGTGGGCATGAGATATTACCCGACCAGGCCAACAACCCGGACCCAGTTCAGGCCCTTTCTGACCGCGGGTGCAGGACCCGTCACCGGTTTTGAATCCGGGAGCGAAATCGGTTTGCAGGTGGTCCAGAAGACCGCCACAATGACGGCATTCGGGTGCCAGGCGGGCGCGGGGCTGGACGTTCGGATGGGAGGGTCCGTTGTGATGAATGGTACCCTCGGATACAACCTGATGACGGACTTCTCAGAGGCTGTAGGCGGCCGGCGCAACTACAGCGGACTCGAATTCGGCCTGGGATTTGGCTGGCAATTCGGCGGGATCGCGGAAAACTGAGTTCATTGTTGGTGGCATTTGAATGAAAGAGGTCCTGATGGCGAATTACCGCGTGGCAATCATCGGCACGGGCCGGGTGGGATACCAGTTCAGTTTCGGGGACCTGCCGGACAACCACGCCGATGCGCTCCGGCAACATCCCGCCTGCGAACTGGTGGCGGGCGTGAACCGGGGCCGCGAAAAACTGGAGATCTTCGGGCGGCGATACGGGATCGAGGCGCTTTACCACGACTACCGGCGGATGCTGGACGAAACGAAGCCGGACATCTGCATTGTGGCCACCCATCCGGAACTGCATTGCGAGATGGTGGAGACATGCGCCGCGGCGTCCGCCACGAAGGCGATCATCTGCGAAAAGCCGATGGCCCTGTCGGTGGAAGAATGCGACCGGATGATCGAGGCCTGCGACAACGCGGGCATCCTGCTGCAGATCAACCACAACCGGCGATGGTCTCCCGAATGGAACCTGGGACTGCAGTTGCTGCGTGACGGCGCGATCGGAGAGCTGAACCACATCTACTGCTATATGGATGGCGGCAAGCCGGACCCGTCATGGCGAAGCGAGAACGAGGGTCCGTTTCTGCACGACTTTACCCATTACTTCGACCTGATGGATATGTACGCCGGCGAGGTGGCCTGGCTGTGCGGGACGGCCGAGCAGCGGATGCGTCCCTGGGCCGTGGAGGATTTCGGCGCCGCGATCATGAAATTCAGGAACGGTACGACGGGTCTGGTCCACGGCGCCGAGTTGACTACCTATACGGACAACGCATTCGAGTTACGCGGGACCGAGGGCGTGATCCGTTTTCTCGGCGAACGAGTCCATCTGTACTGCGCGGTAGAGGACGACTACGAACCGGACAGCGGGTTTCAGTGGCATTCCCTGAAGCACACGCCCGTCGACCATCCATCGCCCGCGTCGACCTACGTTCTGGCGCTGAACGAACTCGTCGATGCGCTGGAGGGCCGAGGGGAATTGCGGAGCGACGGACGGGTGGGGCTGCGATCATTGGAGATGGTTATGGCGATCTACCAGTCCCAGCTTACGGGCAATCGCCCCGTCCGGTTCCCGCTCGAGGCGCGCGGGTCGGGCGTGGCGGCCCTGCGGGATGCGGGACAGTTTGTAGATCGACAATGAGCGTTAGACGGCATTCGAAAGGATTGCGATGGCGGAGTCCGAGGTGCGGGGATCGTGGATTGAGTACGATGTGATCGTCCGGCGGAACGTGATGGTGCCCATGCGGGACGGCGTTAAGCTGGCGACCGATCTGTATTTCCCGGCGAAGCACGGAGACATCGTTCAGGGCGCGTTTCCGGCGGTAATCGAGCGTACCCCATACGATAAGGAGTCGAAATTCAGCGAAGGGCGGTATCTCGCGCGGAGAGGGTACGTGGCCGTGCGGCAGGACGTCCGGGGACGTTTCGAATCGGAAGGCGTGTGGCATCCGTTCGCAAAGGAGGCGCCGGACGGGTACGATACCGTGGAATGGGTGGCCGCGCAGCCCTGGTGCGACGGGAACGTGGGTACCATGGGCGGGTCTTACTGTGGAAGCGACCAGAGCGCGCTGGCCACGCTGAATCCGCCCCACCTGAAGGCGATGGTTGTCGCGGTGGGTACGTCGAACTATCACACCAGTTCGATGCGGCAGAACGGCGCCCTGGAACTGCGGTTCATGATATACGCGTTCCGGATGGCGACAACGAGCAAGGAGGCGCTCGCGGATGCGGCGCTGAAGGCCGCATTGGATGCGGATTTCGCAAGGGTCGGCGAATGGCTGACGCGGACGCCCTACAGGAAAGGGTCGTCCGCCCTGCGGTTTCTGCCCACCTATGAACAGTGGGTGCTGGATCTCCTGGGAGAAGGCGACTTCAACGACTATTGGAAGCAGCGGGGATACGCGATCGACCACTACTACGACGAACACGCGGACGTGCCCACGATTTATCTGGGCGGGTGGTACGACTCCTACACCCGGGGAACCACGGCGAACTACGTGGCGCTTTCCAAACGGATGGAATCCCCGCAGCATCTGCTGATGGGTCCGTGGACCCACGGCGGATGGGGGAACTCCTTCGCGGGCGACGTGGATTTCGGGCAGGATTCCGTCCTGGACGATTACGATGGCTACCGGCTGGGCTGGTTCGACAGGTGGCTGAAGGGGATCGAAAACGGCGTCGACCGCGAAAAGCCGGTACGGATATTCGTGATGGGCGGCGGCGGCGGACGCAGAAACCGGGAGGGGCGACTATCCTATATGGGCGCCTGGCGCGACGTGGATGACTGGCCGCTGCCCGGGACGCGGTTCACGCCGTACTATCTGCAACCGGACGGCAAGATCGGAGAGGACATGCCGGAACCTTCCGAGCCGAGTCGTTACACGTTCGATCCCCGCGATCCGGTTCCCACGGTCGGCGGCAATCTGTCCGCCGGGGATCCAATTCTCGTTGCCGGTGCGTACGACCAGCGAGGCGATTCACGCTTTTACGGATGCAGGGACAGCCTGCCCTTGTCGGCCCGCGCCGACGTCCTGGTCTTCCAGACGCCAGAGTTAAAGGAACAGCTGGAAGCGACCGGGCCGTTGACCATGAAATTGTGGGCATCTTCCTCCGCGACGGATACGGACTTTACGGTCAAACTGATCGACGTGCATCCCCCTAACGAGGACTATCCCGACGGCTTCGCTCAGAATATAACGGACAGCATCGTCAGGGGGCGTTATCGACGTTCGCGGGACAAACCCGAATTGATGGCGCCGGGCGAAATCTATGAACTGGAAATCGTCATGTATCCCACCTCAACCGTCTTCGGCGAGGGGCACCGGATCCGGCTTGACGTCTCCAGCAGTAATTTCCCCAGATTCGATATCAATCCGAATACGGGGGGCGCGTTGGGGCGGGATCGGCGGGTTGTTCCGGCGGAGAACGTGATTTATCACGACCCCGACCACCCCTCGCATATTGTCCTGCCCATTATCCCCGGGTGTCAACAGGCAGATGGGTGACGATTCAGAGATCAGATACCGGGATCGAAGAACGGGACGGACGATAACAGAGCCGCAGTCGTACGCATTTTTTCAACGGGTATTCCAATCTTCGATCGTCCTTGGGCTTTTCCATCTGCTGCTGAATAATTCCGTATTTTGCCGGTTGTACGGATGGTTTCAGGCGCGCCACGGAAGTCGCCGGAAAATCTCCCGTTTCGTGCGGGACTACGGCATCGACGTGGAAGAGATCGAATATCCCCTGGATCGGTATCCGACCTTCAACGCGTTCTTCACCCGGCGGTTGAAACCCGAAGCCCGACCGTTTGAACCGGAACCCGACGCGCTGTCCTGCCCCGCGGACGGGAAAGTCCTGGTCTATCAGCAACTCATCGACGGCGCCCGGATCCCTGTCAAGGGAGCCTCCGTTCCCCTGCAACGCCTGCTGGATTCCGAGGAGGATGCGCTTCCCTATCTGCACGGTTCGGCGCTGGTCGTGCGGCTTGCGCCCTACGACTATCACCGGTTCCACTTTCCGGATTCGGGTACAGCCGCGCCGGCGCGCGTCACCCGCGGGCGGTATTATATCGTCAATCCGCTGGGCCTCGCGCGGGTGCCGGGCGTCTTCTGGCGGAACAAACGCGCGATTACGAGATTTGATTCGGACGGGTTCGGAAGGATCGCGTACCTGGAAATCGGCGGCTTTGCGGTGGGCAGCATCGTTGAGACGTACACACCGGGTCCGGTCGACCGGGGTCAGGAGAAGGGTTACTTTCAGTTCGGCGGGTCCACGCTTGTGCTGCTGTTCGAGCCGGGAAGGGTCGTCTTTGACGACGACCTGATGGAAGACTCCGGGCGCGGAATCGAAGTACACGTACAGGCGGGCGCGAGGATCGGCGGGCGATCTCAGGATCGAGAAAACGGAACGCGTCAGCCCTGAGCCGCTCCCTGAGCTTGTCGAAGGGTCGGCGAATGGGTGGCGATTGGCCTATTACGGATTTGTGAAACGCGGGCATTTCGACAAGCCGTTTCGACAGGCTCAACGCAAGCAATGACCACGTTTCATTGAGAAGGGATGAATCGGCCTGCCTGCAGCGCAGGGCACTGCGCAGGCAGGCGGGAGACTGGTGAGATAATTCTGGGACAGGACGCCAGATCGGGGCCATGTGCTTTTGCGCATGGCCTTATTCTTCTTCAGGCCCCAGACGGACGAATTCCCTCGGATTCGAGAGGTTCTGATACGTGGCATTGATCCACTGATGTGATCTGGCCGTCGTCGAGATTCGGACCTCATTGATTTCGCCCTGGAACGGCGCCCCGCCGCCCGCGAGCCGGCCGATGCTGGTCGGAGTCTGGCTGGACCGGACGGCGCCGGCTGCTTCGACCGAGTCCACGGGCGCGCCGTCAATATAGAGCGTCGTCCGTTCGCCGTCGTATACGCCCGACAGATGATGCCGGCCGGGGGTCAGCGTCCTGTTGGCGCGCACGCTCCGGGTGCCGTTTTCCGTATTGATGGTGAAGGTCGGACCCGGCAGCGAGGCGCAAAGCCCGCCGTTGTGCCCGCATTCGGCATATTTGAGCGCGAAAGAGGCCTCGTCCGCGGTATCGTAGCGCAACACCTTTCCATGGGGCGTGTATTCGCGGTCGTCGTTTTCATCCGGGTCTTCGCGCCACGGGGAGAAATACACGTAGCGTCCGTCGAACGCGCCGCCATTGAACCCGCCGGGATTCGGCGGATAGGTGAAGACGCCACCGTCGGCGGCATCCCACGCGGCCCTGTCGGTGAAATTCATGCAGGTGTTGTAGCGCAGGACGCGACAGTGGAATCCCCGCTGAGGCTCGTCGCCCTCGTAGAACGGAATGTAGTAGACGTACTGGCCGTCGAAGGCCGCGCCGTCGTAGCCTTTTGTGTGCAGGCCGGACGTTCCGGCCGCGTTGTACGCCTCCCAGCTTTCCGGTTCCTTGAAGTCGCCGCGGGTATCGTATCTGACGGCGTTGCTGTGAGCGTAAGGGACGTAGTAGACATAGCGGCCGTCGAAAACGGCGCCCACGCACATTCCCATGCCGTGACTGCTGGCATCCAGCGCCTGCCATGCGGCCGGATCGTCGAACCCGCCGCGGGTATCGTGACGGAGCACGATGCCGCGGTCGTTGAGCGGCGAATAATAGACGTAACGTCCGTCGAAGGTGGCGCCGTCGTAGTTCTTCGACTCCAGTCCGTCGGTATTCCCGGCATCGTAAACCGCATAGCTCTCCGAATCCGTGAAACCGCCCCGCGTATCGAAACGGACGGCTTTTCCCGTTTCGCCGGAATCACCCTCATATCCGGGCGACAGGTAGATATATCGACCGTCGTACGCGGCGCTCTGGCAGGCCATCGTCCTCCCGATGTCGTACGCCTTCCAGCTTCCGGGATCACGGAATGCCCCTTCCCGGTTATATCGCAGGATGCGGCTGTGCAGGTTCTCGCCATCGGTACGCGGGACAAAGTAGATGTGGTTCCCGGCGTGCACGACGCCGTAGTACCCCTTCGTGTTCAGGCCGTCCGTGCAGCCCGCGTCGTATCCTTCCCAGCTGGCGGGATCGTCGAACGCTCCCCAGGAGTCGTATCGCAGGACCTGGCCGTGACGGTCCTGCGATGCGTTGAGTTGCGGTGCGAAGTACACGTAGCGTCCGTCCGAGACGGCGCCGAAATAACCCCTGGTGTCCAGGCCGTCCGTGTTCCCGGCGTCGTAGGACTCGAACCGGTCCATTACCGGTCGCAGCGACCACCTGGACACCAGCACCTGAAAGGCGTCGGAATTCGACTGCTCGCTGTCGATCCAGGCCTCCACGGTGAGGGCCCGGGCACCGTCGAGCGACTCGGTGCGCGCATCTGTGCTCTGGTGGCGGACCAGTTTGAAATGCGGGTCCCATACACTAGCCGGAGATGAAACCGGTCCTCCGCCATAACAAAGGTAGAGGCTTTGGGCCCCGGTAAAAGAAGGAATTCTGACCCGCGCCCCGAGAGCGCCGCTTTCGGGATCGTAGGACTCGATACGGTATGGCAGCGCATCGCCTCCGAGCGAGACAAAGTGGATGTCGCCGCCGTCGTCTCCACGAACACGCCCGCCGTTGTCGGCGGATTTGAGTCCATCGTCGCGCAGGACGACCAGAAGCGGGAAATCCTGAAGATTTCCGACGTCTCCGGCCGGGTTGATGGTGAGTTTTCTGCGGATGGGTTTGCCGGTCTCTTCCATTGTATCCTCTCCTGGTCGACGCTGAATCTGTGTTTTGCTCATCGAACGACGGTCCCTAGTCTGCCGGCCAGATCCACAGCCTGAATTTGGAGACCTGCAAGCTCTCGCAATCGAATCCCCGCGCTATAAAAACAACACATCAGGCATAAAAGTTCGCACTTATAGATTCAGCGTATGACGGAGAGCCGCATCAACTTTGGCCATTGGAAGCGATCCAATGACGCGGTCAATTGCCGATTCCACAATTGTGGCAAGATTGTCAGCCATAACTACAGAATCTGTGAGTAGACCCGATTGTTGTCCTTCGGGGGTGGAAAGTAGAATGGCAACACGGCTCGAGTGATTGGCGCGAAACATCCTGCTGGTAATCATCGCCACGACCACTTGGGATAAACCAGTCTGAAGATTATCAGATTGAACGATTAATCCCGGACGTGGCTTGGCTGTAAGCAAGTTAGAATCCGGAAAGAGCACTAAGACGACGTCACCGCGACTATAGGTTGGATTTGGCTGCGTCATAGTTGTCATAAATACTCATTTCCGGGCTTTCCCAGTCTTCGGCAAAGGCCGTCAGGCGTTCGCGCAAATCTGCCGCCTGCGCCTTGTCAATACCGCGTCCTCGTAAATCGATAGAATGTGTTGGCAGAAATGTGACAATGACGGGCGTATCTTCATGTATATCGCTGGGTAATTCCGGAAGTTCAATCTTACCGCCGCGATACACTCCTTCAATCGTCGTGAGCATGGGGATCACTCCTTCTTAATCGATGGTCTGTCAACTGTTCATCCTTATTTCCCGGTGAACGGTTCTGGCCTGCGGCGAATTATTCACTGTTCCATGATTTTCGCACCAAGGTATTACGTTGGGAATCAACTTAGTATCAAAACGCTTCGTTTGAAACCAACTTCTTGTAGAAATGCGCCTCCACAGTCTTCAGGCGTGACTGATAAATCGATTTTTCGGTTGGTCCGGTTGAATCAAACACCCGAACAAAAAAGCGGCATTTTTTCGACTTAGACCTCTCAAACAAGTTGGATGTTGCCGAAAGAAAAGACGCTTCCGAGATGTCCTGATTCATCACAATATTCTGCAATTTCAGTGCCCGCCGTTCCTCTCTCCGGTGAGGTAGGCCAGTCTCCCTAACGACCAGTCCCTTAGGGGTGAGATTTATGTCGAAAATGTACTCAATGGATTCATCGTCCCGAACCCAGCAGGACGGAACTTCGGTCCCTTTACCTGCTGATATGGGGCCCTCATGCTCCCGCGCTATCCGCAGAGCATCCCTTACAGAATCGGGATCTGGCGAAAATCCGTGCTCTTGCGCGGCTTCCCGAAATTCTTCAAGCCGTTGCCTTGCCTCTTGGTTTTGCACAACCATCAATTGGTTTTGCACAACCATCAATATGAGAAGAAACATCGCAAGAATAAAAATAGATGTGATCAGATCCGTAAAAGACGGCCATACATTGAGTGAGGTATCCCTACGAGTTCGTCTCTTATTCATTGCCAGATACCTACCATCAGAAGAAACGCTTCAGTTTGTCCATAAAACTTAACTTTGGCGGACGGTCATCCCTGCGTTTAAGTGCATCAGCCATATCGCTAAGTGTGCCCTCCATAGCCTTTACAGACGCCACAATCTGTTTTTGCTCGCCGACGACTTTGGGAAGATTACTCAGCGTTTGAATGACACCTTTCAAATTTCCAACAAGTGTCTGATCCAGACGCTCAATGGCACTTTCCACGTCCGAAAGGCCCGTGCGTAGCGTGCCCACCTTTTCATCCAAGTCGGTGTTGTCTCTATCGCTAAATTCCTGCTGAAGCTTCAGCAGAGCTTGTTCTGTGGCGTGAATGGCGTCCAGTTGCGCCTTGATGTTGTCAAAAACGGGTTTGTACGTTGGCTCATCGGGGTTGAGTTTTTGAATCAACTGATATGTTTCCTCCATTGTCAAGCCCAAGGTATTCATTCTTGCATAAAAGCCATCCATCATTTTATCGACTGCGGATTTCAACTCTTCCAACGGCTCACTGAGCCTGGTAAAATTAGAAATGTGTTTCACAAAATTCTCGCCCGACTTACGTATATCATCGGCTCCAGAGTTGAGCGCATCGCAAGCAGTGTTGAGGGTGTCCAAAAGCGGTTTGAGCGCGACTTTGAGATGGTCTGAATGATCTTTGAGTGTCTTTATGAGAAGGTCCGCTTGCTCTGCCATCAATGCCGAATGTCGATACGAGAAATCCTCAAGTGTGCTGCTCCATTTCTCACTCACTTGCTCGTTGGAGGCACTCGCTTTTTTTAGCGTATCACTGGCGTCGTTAAGCGTTTTCAAAAAAGGGACAAAGGATGTCGAGACCTTTTCAAAATGCGCTTCGAGTGCTCTTTCTATAGAGTCTGCCTGACTTGCCATCAATGCGGAATGTCGATGCGAGAAATCCTCAAGTGTGCTGCTCCATTTCTCACTCACTTGCTCGTTGGAGGCACTCGCCTTGTTGAGCATGTCACTGGTGTTGTTGAGAGTTTGCAGAAAAGGCCCAAATGAAGCCGATACCTTCTCAAAATGTGCTTCAAGTGTGGTTTTGAGATAGTCTGTCTGATCCGTCATAAATTCCGAATGTCTATCTGCAAGACCTTTAAAAGCTTCTTGAACCGCCTCTTTCAGATCCACCTCAGGCAAAAACAATCTGAATTTGGGGGCGATTTCTTCATTGCAATAGGTTTCTATCTCGGCAATCAATACAAGCCTTTTCTTGCTGAGAATTAGGAAACAGATAGTCAATACAATCATGCAACCTAACCCAGCGATGCTGGTTATAAAGGCAAACTCCATCCCAGAGAACGACTTGACGATATTTTTTAGCATATCCGGCAGGCTTTGTGTTGCATTGTCTCCGGTATTTTGGATAATGCTTTCAATCGGTCGGATGACTTGGTAAAGCCCGATAAATGTCCCGAGAAGACCCAATACGATCAAACTCACGCTCGTTGTGCGAATCGCTTCGTCATTTCCGCAAAGATCTTCCTCTTCTCTCTGTACCATTTCATCAACGACTGGTGGTTTATTTTGCCGAAACCCCGCCCAGAGCAACTTCAGCCATTGTTGTGTTTTCGGATTCGAAGTAGAATCCGAGGGTGCATTTGCTGCTCTGCTGGCAATAAATCCTTGATGATTTTTTTCCCAACTTTCCAAGTCTGCAAGTGCATTTCTCGATCTGGTTATCTTGCGCCACATTTTTGCTAAAAACCAAAGGCCCAAGCAAAAAAATATGCCCATAACGAGCAACCAAATTACCAAAAAATTCGATGGATTCGACCCAAAAAATAAATCTGACATATTGGTAAATTTCCTCATCCAGCAATGATCACTTTTGCTTTGAGATCTATCTCATCGGTTTGTGAATTCTTAAGCCCATGCGCCAAGCACCTTACAATTCGGTCCCGGGGTTGTGTCCCGCTTGTATCCTGACTGGCAATTTGAAATCGGCGCCTGTCAAAAGAATCCCCTGGACGCGCTCCAATTATCTCTACTTCATCCCCTCCCAAATCCATCATCAGATCAAAAACACGCTGCGCGTCCTCCTGTCGATTCTGTGTTACTCGACTGTCGATTTCGGGTAAGAAGTATCGAATCATCTGTGCGGGACGGGTACGGCGTAGAAGGCTTTCTATTGAAGACGCATTGAAAACTTCCTCACCTATAAGAGCACCTTTGAGCCAAAGAACCGGATCATCTGAATCATCTTGCATTTCGCGCAACGTCAACAGATCCTGTATTTGTTTTAATGGCTTCTCAACCTCCCGATCAACATATACAGCGAAAGATGCACGGTCATCCTGCGACATCGCGCTCTTTATTTCCTCTAAAGCCGACCGAAACTGCCTCAAATACGTTACACGGTCTTTCAATTCGCGCCAATTTTCTTCATCCAAATCATCTGAAAAGCTACCTACACTTTCTCTTATTCTTCTCTTCAACAATTTTATCCATTCAATATCTTCTTTATTCTGACCATTTTCCAAATCTTTGATGTTTTCTACTTCTGTACGGAGATTTGAAACGTGGGTCGCATAAACCTGTACCCGGTCCGACACTATAGCCTTCACGTCTTCACTTGCTTCTGATCGGGATTTTAAAACCTGCTTTCTTAACCATATAACAGACAAGAGTGCTATTAGAGAAATAATGAATGAAATGACATTCAACAATGAATCAAATTCCTTAAACATCAAGCTACCTCCAAGAAGCATTATGTGTAGGAAAAGTTCATACACCTTCGATGTGCTTCCCATACGTATTCAAAATCACTGCCATCTTTTTCATTGCCAACCCGATAGTTATACAAAAGGTCCGCTTTCCCCGCTACATCACATTTCAGTTCCAGGCAGTAAGTCCAGAATTGTGCGTTTTGAAATACATCATCGTCTTTTGGCACAGTTAGATTGGCAACGACCCTATTTTCAGCCTGGGTTACTCTTGTGTTTAAGTCCCACCCAAAAAACTCAACAAGCGCGATTCGGCTACTTGCCCTTTCTATTTCTATGATGAGGCCTGGGTTTTCCGGAGTGATGGTCGTATCTGGCTCCAACGGCGTCCAGCGATCAAAAACGAGTACAAAATGGGTAAATGCACGCATGCAGATGGGATAATTTAATTTTCGTATCCCTTTTGGAGGCGAATAATAGAGATCGCTCAAACTCCTACCATACTCAACAGCACCCAAAGCCACGCTTTTTTTCAGTTTTTCTGGTTCGAAAATGATCTCTTTCGCCTGTACTCTTTCTTTCGCAACCGTTTTTACGAGCGGGAGACGAGAGGTGTTTCCTTCCAAGATCAGATAATCTAACTGAGTATCGGCGATCTGATTCTTGTTGAACAGATAGTGCTGCATCTGATTGAGCTTATCAAAGCCTTTTTTCAGCTCCTCGCGGACAGAATTATAGATGTCGTTAATAGCTAAAGGTGCCATATCTGGAAGTAAGTTGTCATTCAAAAAACGCAGCGTGCCTTCTATACTCAGAGTGGCATTCTCAGGACTTTTACTCTTGAGAGAAACGCGTGGCCAATTATCGGGGATATTGGAGGATTCGATCAGATCTAAAATGCCGTTCTCTCCACCATGAAGATGTTCAGCATAATCTTCGGGTTCCAGAGCCTCTCTAAGAAAAGACGTTATTCTATTGTTCTCCTTTATTGTTTCTGCTAATCCATAGAGTTGGGAGAAATTCTCCTCTTCGATTTTTTCCAGTGGTCTCAGTGCCTTATCCAATGTATCGGGAAAAGGGAATTGGGTTCTGTAAACCTCAGGGACCATTTGAAAATACAGATATTGCGCGATTTTGAAAGACAGCAAGTCGCCACCCAGCGAAACATCTCCGTCAGAGGCGAGAATTTCAATGTCGGGTCGTCCATATTCTTGAGGGGTTAATCGTACAATTGAGATGTCCGTGGTCCCTCCTCCACAATCGAAGACGCCATAAACAATATCTCGACCAAGGTCCTGCTTGATAGCGATATCCAGTGCATAAGCAAGGGCGATGGCCTCCGGTTCACTAATCTCAAGAATAGGTTTGAGATTCATTCCCTGTGTCGCCCACGCAATGGCTTTTCTCATTGACTCCTTTTGGCGATTAAAAACTGCGGGATAAGTAAAAACGGCTTCTGAGGGCACATAACCCGTATTTTCTTGGAAACTCTCCAATAAGAAACGGATGTAAAGCCCTACCTTTTCAATCGCACCAACTTCAATATATCTATTGCCCTGGGTATAAATTCTTCCATTTAAGCTGAGGCTCCCTGTACCCAAATCATTATAAATAATCTGTTCGTGGGGCGTTCTCAAGGTGCGCTTAAAACCCCAAGAAATTGATGAGATATGTTCAGAATGAAACCGCAGGTCTTTAAGTGTATGACCAAATTTGACAAGGGCTTCTTTTTCCTTCAAAACAGTCCGCCTTACGTCAGCCCCCGGCTCTTGTAAAACTTCCAAAAGATCATCGGGGTTTTTAATCGCCAAAAACTGAAACACAGTGGGTATTTCCGAGCCCATTTCCGAGACATCTTCGCCAAGGTCTATTTCCAGTAGTTCCTCTTTGTCTTGGGCGTCCTGATCTATATATGCGATACACGAGTTCGTGGTACCGAAATCTACTGCAATAGGAGAATCCAGAAGCTGAGGAGGTCGGATTTGAACGGGAAGAGAGATGGATTGATGGAACGTTTCGCCTTCGCCAACGGTAGCTCCGTGAATGACCAGAGTTGCCTTATCAGTGGTGTTCTCCTCAACTGTCGGAAGTGTGTCTTGATTGAGAATCAGGTCAATTGGAGAACTCGAATTATCTATAAGAATTGGCTCCTGATCTGTAATTTGAATTCTTGTATTGAGCCAAGGCTGATTTGATTCAACCCGAGTAATTCGAAGTGGTGGACCACTTAAGTGCTTTACCGTTACGGTAAAGCTCATCTTTTTGTTTCCTCCAGATACAAGTGCCTGCTCGTTGACAAATTGACGGCTGAACTTCCACTCAATCTTTGGCTTATTAACATAGCGCAACAACAACCTGAATGTTATCTCGCCCAAACTGTCAAAAGGGAAATTTAAAATAGCAGGGCAAGTCTCTTCAAAGTCCCGTCGCCGAGTGAGACTAAATCTAAATGGATGCTCAGGAGAAAGTTTATCGGGAAATTCCTGGTCCGGCGGTAAGTCAAAATGACCTTTGCCTTCAGACAGGAAAGGCGCGGCCTGAAGCCTCAGCGGAGAATCGTGATGAACCGTAAGGGTGACCCGTCCGTCGTCAGGGTCTATTGCGCAGGGCTGATATTCGACTGTGTCGTGTTTAAACTCGTGCTCATCTGGTGAAACAAGCCAAATCTCCGGTGCTTTCTCGCATCGAACAAAAAAAACAACAGGTTTAATTGACGAAAGTGATGAAAGCAATTCTAATCGCCCGATATTGCGCTCATGTGCATTATGCGAACAACGGAGTTCTACACTTTCATCGGTATCAAGTCTATACGGTAGATCAATATCTCCGTGCCGTTGGGTGATTCCGAAGCCCTGAGCCTTTAATTCACGAATTTCTATGGGATTGACGCCTTCGTTTTTAACCTTTAGCGTGATGGGTATACCAGAAAAAATCGTCCAGGGAGCACCCCTAAGGTCTTCGTCCGGATCTGGAGTGACTGTTATTCTAACTAACTGATATGCACACCCCCCGCAGAAGATATCTTTGGGTGAAATTTGCCAGTGGCATCTGGGGCATACCGGTGTGTTGCCTATTGAGTTCATTTTGAAACGCATCCCAAAAAAATCACTTCATCACATAGATATCGTCTTTGCAGAACTTATCGCGATACGCCAATGGAGTAGCAAATGTATCGATTCCATCCCTCATTTTTTCCAATTTTTCATTTAAGGCAGTTTCGTCCAAATTGAACTGCCTGAGCGTCTGATCGTAATCGCTCTGATATGACCTGTCCAGCAAAATTCGAAAGGTATGATCTGCGGAGATATCCTCGTTCCCCACGCGAATCTGAGTACTTGGAAATACCTTGTTGAGCAGCCAGCTCTTTAATGCGAGCCGCTGAATAAAACACTCGTGGCGATTTTCTCTACGCCACTGCTCTTCCAATGTGCGGGTCGCAATATCTAGACGGTCTTTTGCGTCTGATTTGCTACCTATGATTAACCGTGCGCGCTCGAGATTGTGACCGTATCTATCTAAATGCTCAATACCTCTTAGCTTAAACGGACGGCAGAACTCTCTCTGAATATTATCGTATTTGATAATGCTCATAATTATCCCATTGATCAGGGAACTCTGTGCATTAATCAGTGATCGAACTTCCCCATCATTTTGGGGTGGCAGGATGTCGGCAAATTCCCAATAATCTTTGATCATGTGACGACGGTACACGTTGATAGGATCTGCTCCGGTATTTGCCCGGTAATCACGATCAAGATCAAAAATATTTCCAATAGATAAAATGGGAAATGCCATCCATTGGTTTACAAAAACAACGGCGTCATTTCTGTGTTCTGTTGCTTGATATGATTGTCCTTTGTGCGGAGCAACAAGATGGTTGACTTGATTGACCCAGACATCGTCCTTAACGCCAATGCGATTATCGGAAATATCTGCCAGACCGGGCAATGCCAGACGTGTATCAGAAACACGAGGTTCAGCTCTCTGGCTTCGCTTGACAATTTCATCCCGCTCCTGGTCGGCGAAACGATTGCGTAACTCCTCAGTGGCGTGAATATCTGTTTTGAAATCCCCAAAAAGTTGAAATGTGTATTCATCAATAGTCCTGAGAACGGCATCCCAATTGCGAGGGGAATGACCTCGCCTGGCAGACCGGTTGAATATCTCTCTGGTGCCTGTGTTTATGGTGTCGATATCTTCACCCTGTGCCGTAGCAATATTGCCAAACAGGATTTTGGCTTCTTCAGAACGGAAATATTTCTCCAGCCCTCCTCGACATAGACGCGGCAAATCAGTTTCTGGCCATCTTCTTGCCTGTCGGAGATGGTCTTGAATTTCTTCAGGATAATTTAGATCAAGTGTGAGGTTCAGGTTTCTTTCTCCCGTTACGCGCTGAATATATGCCTGATGGATCTCCAAGAAACCTCTGGACATTTCCTGCAGGTTCTCGCGAAAACCTTGAACCTGTGCTTGCAGACCGCTCACTCTTACACTAACCTTACCATCATCTCCGGTAACCTCTGCACGACTCCCCAGCAAGCGGATGATTTGTCCCACCAAATCGACGAGAAATCGGGCAGCATCCTTGCGAAAACGCTTCCGCACCCAATCGGAGAGTTCCCGCTGAGTGGCGTCAACCTGATTTCGAAGGTCTCGATAGATCTTTTGGGCATCCTCGCGAAAAGCCCTGGCTTTTTCGTCTTCGTAGTGACGCAACGCTATCTTTTTTGTTCGCCAGGCCAGAGGGAGATCTCGCGCTTCTTTCAACCGCTGTTCAAAGAGACGAAAGTCTCCTGAAAACTCAATATTTATAGGGGATATTTGGGGGCCTTCCATTTGCTCGTTAGCCAGCCTATTCAAATCTCGAAGCACGGATGCCAATGCCTCTTTGCTGTGTTCCAAGAAGCTTTCGACATAGTTGGGACCGCACTCTAAAGGATTGCAAAGCATCCCGATACAATAATCTTTTACTTTGTCTTCGAGTTCTGGAAGCAATCGATCTGCATTGTCGAGGATCTGTTTAATATCGTCCCCTTTAATAGTGCCTTCCTCTTTGAGCTTTTCAGATACCTTCTGTCGTATTTCAAGTGTTAGGCCTTCAACTCTCGACCTGGCTTCTGCCACCTGTCGTTCAAGGATCGCAACATCCTGAGCCTCGGGTGCTTTATCGATGCTTTGCAATAGATCGGTAAAAACCGGTTTCAGAGTCTCATTTATTGCATGATCCGCCAGCGTAAAGTCTGCACCGGGACGGTTTAAGGCACGGTTGATGAGTCTATCTGTGGTGAGCTCGATCTGTTCCAAATGGGGTCGTACATCGGCTGTAGAAAACCCAGGAGGAATTTTATTATCCGCCGCGATTATAAAATCCACCAGGTACTGTGCGAATTTATTCGATGCAGCATTGGCAAGACGAGGTTGGTTGATCTCCATTTGAGAGAGACCAAATGAGGCATATCGGCATGGGAAGTACTGAACATAGTTGTCGCTCTTATATCTCACCATTTGCTGCAAAAATTGCTCCATATTGGAGCGGGCACTGCGCTTGTCCATCGCGAAACGAGTCTGTTCGAAGTCGAGCAACAGAAACTCAGCGATCATCTGAAACACATCGGCAAAGTCTGCAATGCGGACCCCGGCAAGATTGCTATCATCAAGCAAATAGACAGTTGAGAATGGGGGTGCTGGAACGCTGTGTTCACTGCCATCCCACTCGAATTTGTGTCGAGTAAAATGGTCGTCGCCTGTACTCTGTGCATCAAAGTATGGCTGCATGTAGTGTTCGAGTTCTTTGAGGGCGGCAAAACCATTAGCCCGTGTAGTTTGGCGTGCTCCCCCCACAATCTCATCAAAGACAGAAGGTAGTACCAAATGGGCTGTGCAGACCGCATTTGGAAAAAGATATCGACACAAAAATCCCATGTCGATGAAAGAGCCTGAACCAGTTCCTCCTGCGACGGATGTGACGATTACGATTTCCAGATCGTTGGAATCGGCATCATAGTTGGGAAATCTCCGCACCATTTCTGTCCTTGCCTCTGCGCTTTGAACGCGGTTGACCTTTCTTTCTATTTCTTCTCGAAGTTTATCATAGTGATGAAAAAAGGCTAATCGGCCACAAGGTCGAATCTGCCCAGCTCCTTGTGTGATCGCTGTGGAGGGAAGGGAGTCAAGAGCTTCTGGAAACCACGACCAGATATGAGGATACATACCTTTGTTATTGCGATATCCTTCCAATTCTTGAGGCATAACTCTACCATCTACTTTTTCACGGGCAGAAAAGTCTATTCTCCGATCCAGAAGGTCTGTTTCATTCTCCATAATGTCAATATTTCGAATGTCGGTATCAAACCAGAGGTACTCCATCAGAGGCAAACCAATCATCCTGTATTTTTCGTAAAACATTCGACGGAGACGCCGCAGAACTTCCTTACCCGTGCCTCCAAGACCAATCAGAACAGTTGGCCTGATGCTGATCCGACCTTCTCCTCGCTGTGCTCCACCAAGGCGTTCTGCCGTAGCATTTGTTTCCATCATGGTTCTACTCCCAAGGCAATTGGTTATCTCAATTTTTCTGAGTCTGAATGCGTGTCATAAAAAACGTGATTACAAAGGCGACAACACCAACAAAGACACACGACCAGAACAAGGCACTTTCATAAGTGGTCTGCCAACCCAGCAGATAATCCAAATATCCACTGAGATAAAAGATGATCGTCAACGCACTCCCCACAACTGTAATCACAGCCGAACGCGCAAAAGCATGCGCGGGATGTCGCTCCCGATTTTTTATTTGGACCGTAAAAATCACATATGTGGAGAATAAGTAAATTCCGATAATGATGATCGCCAGCAAAGCCCACATTAGAGAACCAGAAAAAATAGACGGTCTGGATGCCGACATATAAGCAGGAGGCTCCATACCTGGAACAACCTTGTCCTCATAATCCGATTTGCCCAATAAGGGTCTGGCTTCATCTATTGCCACAGCGTAATTGAGATTCTGGGCACGTCTGGCGGTGTCCTGTTTGGTAAATGTTACAATGCCTACTACCTCTCCTTGTTCATTGAACAACGGCCCTCCGCTATTACCCGGTGAGACGGGTGCCGTGGTCTGGACAACCTTGTATCCATCCTGATTTCGTATCTGCGAAATGATGCCATCGGTGACAGAAAACTCCTCGCCTAAGGGATTTCCGATCACGACCACAGGGTCGCCGGGTTTTACTCCTGCCACTGTCCCAAGACGCGCCTGGTGAAGGGTCTGTCCACCCAGATCGGCCTTCACAAGCGCGAGATCTTTGTGCTCATCTTTTGCCACAATTGCCACGATAGGCATCCATTCGGCTCCCTGTACGCGCACCCATCCTTCTCGAATACCCTTGATCACATGCCAGTTGGTCAGAAAATAGCCTTTTGCACCATCAATAGATACTCCCGACCCCTGACTCTTTGCGCCATCTGTTTCAATTACCACGAAGGCGACAGCAGGACCTTCTTCCTCAGCAATCCGCGAAGCAGTGTTATTGCTCGTCCCCCCACAACCCCACAGGACCAATAAAAAACCTATACGCGCAAGATGTGATGTCATCACATACTCTCCTATTCAAAATCGTGCAGCCAAACGTTCAACCTTCATCGACATATCGCCCTTCTTTAATATCAGAGCTTTATAAGGCTCTAACAAAAGCTTGATATTTCTTGGCTGTTCTTCTACCTCCGACTCCAAGTCTTTCGACATATCATTACCCAAAGTATCTTCCACTATGACGTCCTCATCTGGACGGAAAGCGAACTGAAAAATAGCATCTCGCTTGATGTGTCCCAAACTGATTTCGTCGCCTGCGGCATTTGTTATTTTCAAATCAACCTGCTTGCTCGCGGGCCCCAATCGAAGCCGTTCCGTGTGTTCCTGAACTTGATTCAGGCTGTCTGTAACCCGATATTTCAACGGATAGTACATTATCCAAGCGATCATAGCAATCAAGATTATCAAGCCAACAAGGAGTGCGACCCAGGCGATCCAGGGACCTTTAAGGGGTGTGATTTGCAATTCGCCAGAAATCGTACCACCTATCGGCACGACAGTTGCAGGCTGTTGATGGAGGTACTGGATAATATCAGTAGGCGTATAGATGCGGTTCAACACACCCGGCTGGTCGGTGAAGTACCGCGCTTTGTAAGCCTCTGTCATGCGAAACGAATTAGGCGGAATTTCTATAGACACAGCGAAATAATAGTCCGCTGGCACAGGGCCAATACGGACGAGGCTCAAGTAGTCCCAGAAATTTCGATGGTCTGGATAAAAAGGGCCAAAGTGTACCAGGCAGGTATAGACAGAGGTATGTTGGGTCGCAGACATAAGTGTATCTACGAGTGCTGGGGGGCTTACCCGACCGTAGTGATACGATCTACGGCCTAACAAAATGCGATCCTGCACCTTGCGGGCGTATACCTGCGGAGGTTGGACTTTAAACTCCGATCCTGCAGGTTCAATGTTAATGTGGCTGAGTCGTGATTGTAGTGTAAAATTAAAACGCAGTCGGCTTTTTTCACTAATTTCCGCAACGATTGGTCTGATCAACCCGGGAGCTAAAATAATGGTATCATCAATCGGCTTCATCACCATCGGCTCCATTCCCTCGTTCTGCAAAACTGTGACGAGATGCTCAAATTGGGAGCGGAATTGTGGCTGCGTAAGCAACAGATAAAGGACAAAACCTTTCATTCCCCGGTAGTAGAGCCGACGATCAGGACGGATCCGGATTTCGGAATTGGGGTTCATGCTTTGCAGTTCGCTATGTCCTTTATGTGGGACGGGATTAGACAGAAGCCCTTCAAACATCCGCTTAAGAGGGATAGCCCGCAAAACTTTGATCGTATCGCGGTTAAAACAAGCATAAAGTGCTCTGGCGTCGAGATCGCTGGCTGCCTGAACATTGTCCGTGAGCATCATCACAATCGGCGCCCTGTCATATCCCGTATTAAATGCCGCCTCAAGATTGGTATATCCACCCCAGGTCTTTGTCTTTTGGAAACTCTCGGCACCCTGCCAGGCTACTGTATCTGGCCGGCTTGAAACAAAAAAAACTGTCTCTGAGGGAATGTCCTTCTGGTCGCACGCCTTTTTCAGGATATTGACCAGAATATTGAGTTCTTTACTGTTGTCGAAACCAGTCATCGAACCAGAGCCGTCAATCTGTATGCTCACTCTTTGGGCATATACCGACGATGCTTGTGCGAACAATATGCCCAATATGATAATAAAATAGGCCACTGCCTTAGGCCTCTCTATCCCCATTGAGAGGATAACAGTACAGCATTGTGGAATTATCTTCTCTCATCAAGACATATACACTATGCCCAAAACCTGCTGGTGCGGTCACAGCAGTCAGACCAGTGTTGAACGACCAGAAGCGCGGACGAGAAATGCCATTGTTGCGGTCAAAATGGAATAGTGACACGAGGGGCAACCCATTAGGATCTTCATTATCTTGAAAACCTATGAGAACATTGCCAAAAGAGCTACACATGTCCGTCTGACTCATGAAGGCTGGATACGCTCTATCAACACTACTATCCAGGGGATTCACTAAATTTACGCCTTCAGATGTGACCACAACGAACCAATTCTGATCGTCAATGTCTATGGAGTGAAGGGCTGTCGCACGGAGATCAGGTATGGTATCTGTAATGGGTTCGAGATTATCCTGAGTAAAAGAAATTATCCTGACATCACCATTCTCTTGTCTGGACGCTAAGCGAAGCAGGCCAGTGCAGTTTGATCCTACGCAATGGCTCTTGCCCCCTTCTTCAAATCCTTCATAAGGCTCCGAGACACCATCATCTGTCAACAAGGCCATGTTATACTCACCTACGAGCGCCACCATAAAATCTCCGCCTTGCAGTGGAACCAGCGTTTCAATATCAAATGGCGTGTCT
This sequence comes from Candidatus Latescibacterota bacterium, assembly GCA_965203805.1. Taxonomy (GTDB): domain Bacteria; phylum Latescibacterota; class UBA2968; order UBA2968; genus JAAXHE01. The sequence continues at coordinate 2,836,563 of OZ241917.1, forward strand.
ATTTCTCGAGGTTTGTAAGCAGTTTCCTCTCCTTCTACCCAAAAATTATTGATGGATGGTGTATCTCCTATTCTTATTCGACGATTTGCTTCGTCAAGTACGAGCAACCGATTTTTGAACAACCAAAATTTCTGTACATTCTCGGCACATGGCCACCAATTCGTGCTCATAGCCATATAGTCGCTGCAGAGCGCAGACACCGGAAAAACATGGAGATTACCGTGAGTGTTCAGGACATATATCCAACACTGGTCAAAGCGAACTTCGGCGATTCCCTCGGTGATGTGTGAGAGAAAAAAAGGGGTGCTTTCGTGGAGAGGGTTGGGAAAAACGACCATATTTCCCGTAGCTTTCTCAACAACCAATGCAACGCCGAATATGTTCAAGAGCAAATCAGGTTTTCCTCTAAGCGGAACTATGTGTTCCTCGGGCGGGCGACTTTCCGTGGGCGCTACGGGTGCTGCAACTAGAGTCGCTTTATCCGGGAGACTGCCACATTGAGAGCAGAAATTGGCGAGTGGCGGGTTGGTTTCTGCACCACAGGCGTTACATTTCCACGTGTTTGTCGTCCAATTCCATTTGACCATCGAGTCGGCCCTCGCCCCCAGGTAAGCGGGTTCTTGGAACTTACAGTAAGTCTTCTACGCAAGATGCGTTCATGTTTCTTCATGCTCCCAGCTAACGAAAAGCGTTGAAATCCCCCACCACGGTCGCCGACCCTTCGACCCTTCGGCAGGCTCAGGGCAACGCATGCTCAGGGAGCGGCTCTGAATGCAGGCTCAATGAGATTCGTCTCCTGTATTCCTTAATTTGCGCGATCTATGGTGAATCGATTCACTGCCATTACTCGTTTTGCCGCGCTTTTTGGTTTTCATCCTGTCGATCTTGCCTGCCTGTGCCGCCTGCCTGTGCGTGCTGTCGCCCGCACGCAGACAGGTGCCCGGCACGGCAGACAGGCCATCCATGTAAGTTTCATTTTCCGAATTCAAAACGCCATTCAAGGCTCAACCGTTACTTTGATGGACCGCTCACCGGCCGCGACGAGGTCGAAGCCATCCTGGAATCTCTCGAGCGGCAGGCGATGGGTCACGATGCGGTCCATCGGCAGGAGGCCCTTCCGGATCATATCGATCGCGATGGGATAACATCCGGGCCCCAGGTGGGCGCCGTGGATGTTGAGTTCCTTGGTGTCGCCGATGATCGTCCAGTCCGTCGTTACGGGCTCCCGCATCACGCTGAATTCGACGAAAGTGCCGAGTTTGCAGATCATGTGCAGGCCCTGTTCCACGGCGGCCGGGTGCCCGGTCGCTTCGATGTAGACGTCGCATCCGTATCCATCGGTGACGTGGCGCACTTCGCGGACGACGTCTGTTTTTCCCGGATTGAAGACCAGGTCCGCGCCGCAGGCTCTCGCCACGTCCAGGCGGTCGTCGTTAAGGTCCAGGGCGACGAGCAGCCGGGGGTTCTTGAGGCGGGCGGCGGCGACCATTCCCAGCCCCAGTGGTCCCGCGCCGGCGATGACCACGGTGTGGTCCAGTTCGACTTCGCCGCGTTGGACCGCGTGAACGGCGCAAGCCAGGGGCTCGATGTACACCGCGTGGTGGGCCGGAATCCCCGTGGGGACTCTATAATTGAGCGCGTCGGCGGGGAAACGCATGAATTCGGCCATCGCGCCGAAGGTGTTCTGCCGGAAGCCGTAAATGTCGTGACGCATGCACATCCAGTACTGGCCGCGCCGGCAATAGCGGCACGCGTGGCACGGGACGATCTGTTCGGAAATCGCCGTGTCGCCAATGGCCAGTCCGTATTTCTCTCCGGCGCCCGGACCGAGCATAACCACCTCGCCGATGAATTCATGGCCCGGGACGACGGGGGCCTGGCAGTACCCCTTCCGGTGTTCGTCTCCCCAGAAGAGCGGTGCGCCGAGATAGCATTTGAGATCGCTGGCGCAGATCCCCGCGGACCTGACGCGGACAACGACCTCCTCCGGTCCCGGAAGCGGCACGGGGCGTTCTTCCAGCCGGTAGTCTTCGGGTCCATGGCAGACAACCGCAGGCATGGTATCCGGAAGTCCGGTTTGCGTCGTCAACGGCGAACTCCTCCGAAGCCCGGCCAGGCTTTGAATTTCCTGCCTGCGGAGAACACGGACCCGTCCCCGACGGGCAGACGTCCGCGGGTTTCTTTACAATACCAGACAGTCGAATCCGTGCTTCGACAACAATCGTGCGTCTGCCGGAGACACCAAGATAGGACGAAACAACACAGATGGCAACCGAATCGAATGGATTGGTCGCCAGGGTTTTTCCTTGTGTCCGCCTTATCCGCTTATTTACATTGTGGAGCAAATTTCCGTGCGCTTGAAGACCTGATTCAGAGGAGAGATTGATGGACCGTCGTGATGCGATGTGGCTGCTGGTATTCGTGGTTCTGGGCGTGGGCGGGCTGGCGGTTTTTCTGAATTTCTATAACGAAGCGATTCCGTCCGCGTCGCTGGACTTCAAATTGAGCCGCGACGAAGTACACCAGAAGGCACAGGGTTATCTGGAGAGTCTGGGATACGATCTTGCCGACTACGAGAGCGCCCAGATATTTTCAAGCAGCCAGATGCAGCAGATCTTCCTGGAACAAACGCTCGGCCTGGAGGAGACCAACCGGCTGGCGCGGGAATGGCTGTCGGTCTGGTCCTGGAGCGTGCGGTGGTTCAGGCCGCTGCAGAAGGAGGAACTTCGGGTGGGGCTTGATCCGGGCGGGCGGATCGTCGGATTCTCGCACCGAATCCTGGAATCGGATGAAGGCGCCGGCATTGCGCAGGACGACGCCCTGGCAATAGCATCCGATTTCCTGCGGAATACGCAGGGGTACGACTTGGGCGCCTACGAACTGATCGACCGTTCCAGCACGGAACGCAAGGCCCGGGTGGATCACCGGTTCGCCTTCCGGAAAAAGGACTTCACCGTAGGAGACGACGGACACTACCGGCTGGACGTCGTGGTTCACGGCGACCGTGTCGGTCGGTTCAGCGAGTACCTGAAAGTGCCGGATAGTTTCTCCCGGAGTTACCGCGAGGTGCGTTCAAGGGCGAATCTGTTGACTCAGGTTTTTTTGCCGTTCTGGCTCGCGCTCGGCGTCGCCATGCTGGTGATTCTGGTCAAGAACTATCGCCGAAAGCGGTTGCGCTGGCAAGCCGGCCTGGTCGTGGGAACACTCGTCGCCATCGCCTGGCTTGCGGCAAACGTCAATGCCCTGCCTCTCGCGCTGTATAATTTCGATACAACGGTCACCTACGGCGCCTTTCTGGTGACACTGCTCTTCAGTGCCGTCCTGATCGCGGCGGTTTACGGCGGGATCGTCTGTCTGGCCGGGACCGCGGGCGGCGTTCTCGAAAGAGACGTGTTGTCTGTGGGACGCGTGAGCCCGCTGGGGCGCCTGTCGCTTAGGGGGATATTTTCGGCAGGATTTCTGCGATCCACGGTTGTGGGTTACGGCGCCGCCGGGGCCGTGCTGGGTTACGTCGCTGTGTTTTACCTGCTTGGCGGGCGGTATTTCGACGTCTGGGTGCCAGCGGACGTCAGTGAGTACAACAATGCATTCAGCACGGCTATTCCCTGGATTTACCCGTTGCTGGTGGGATTGTCAGCCGCAGCGGTCGAGGAGTTTTTCTTCCGTCTGCTGGCGATTCCGCTGCTGATCAGATGGTTGAAACGGCCCTGGCTGGCGGTGTTGCTGCCGGCGGTGGTGTGGGCGTTTCTGCATTCCAATTATCCGCACGAGCCCATCTACGTACGCGGAATCGAGATTACCGTCATCGGGATCGTCTTTGGAATGCTGTTCTTGCGTTTCGGGATCTGGGCGCCCATTATCGCCCACTACGCGATCAATGCGTTCATCGTGGCATTGCCCATGGTGAAATCTTCGAGTCTGTACTTCCAGGTATCAGGGGTGCTCGTCATCGGGATTCTGCTGGTTCCGGCCATCCCTGCTGCGTTCGCTGTCCTGACAGGGAGCTCACGAACCGAGGAAGTTGAAGACGTAGCAGATGAGGAGGCGCCTGATGAACCGGTCGAATTCGAGGAACCGGCGCCCGAGCCCGAACGGGCGTCCGTGACTCAAAGAGACCCCGAAGCGTATTTGCCGGATCGCCAGAGGTGGATTGTCACCGGGGTGTGTATCGTCGCAGGGATCGCGTTGATGATCGGTTTCCACGTGGACCGGTTCGGTTCTCGTACATTAAAGCTCGAAGTGACCCGGAGCCAGGCGACAGGGGTCGCGGAGGCGTTCTGTACGGAGCTTGGCCTGGATGTCTCGGAATACCGCAGGTCGGTGCAGTTTCGCAGCGGGGTCGGGGCCTCGCATAATACACATCTGATCCGAAACGCGGGGGTCGCGCGGGCGGACACCCTGATGGCAGAGAACACAACACCATGGTATTGGCACGTTCGCTGGTTCAAGCCGATGGAGAAAGAGGAGATCCAGGTCCGCGTGGACGCATCGGGGCGCGTTGCAGGAATAAACCATATCATTCCGGAGACACGGGCGGGGCCGGAATTGGAGACCGAAGCTGCGCGAGCGAAGGCGGAGGCGTTTGTTGTGGAGAAGTTCGAGCGGCCCGTGACGGATTCAACGCAATACAAGCTGCTGGAGGCCCGTTCTGAGAAGGAAAAGGAACGGATGGACCACCATTTCGTCTGGGAGCGGATCGACCGGAAAATCGAGGACGGCGAGTTCCGCGTCAATGCGCGGGTCCAGGGCGACGAGGTGGGATTCTTCAGTACCCGATACAAGGCGCCGGAGGCATTCCTTCGATCTCTCCGGGAACGCGGCGCCGGACGGGCGTTGGCTTCAATTGTGCCCGTCCTGCTGGTACTGGCGACGCTCATATTGGCAGGTGTTTATTTCTTCCGGTACTACCGCGCAAGTGAGATTCGCTGGAAGCTGCCGATAGGCATCGGCATTGCGGTTGTGTTTTTGACCCTGTTGAACTGGATCAATTCCCTGCCGACCTTCTTCCACGGTTACGACACGAGCCAGGCGATGATGACCTATCTGGGTATCCAGGGCGTCGGCCTGCTGATCGGGACACCGATGATGGGGCTCGCGACAGCGGCCCTGTTTGCGTTGATGACGGCGATGATGGGGTCGCTCTACCCGGAGGAGATGGGAGCCGGCAGGTGGCTGGGGCTCCTGCGGATGCGGGATGGCAGTGTGCGCTTCTGGTCGGGCACGCTGGTTCTGGCGGCGGCGTTTCTGCTACTCTGGAAGGGTACGGAGAGTATCGCAATGTACGTGAAATATAACGGCTTGACGGAGTATCTGGAGGCGGGCGGATTCAACCTGCCGCGAATCAATACCTATCTTCCCTTTCTTGACGCCGCATGTGACGCGGCCCTGGACCTGATCGAACCATTCGCCGTGCTGGCGATCCTGCTGGTCTGGAAGGCCGGGGTGAAACGAGCATGGTTGATTGTGGCGGGATTCGCGATCGCCATATTGTCCTCCGACGCGATCGAACCCGCCGAGAGCTTCTATCACTTTTCCGTCCTGGCCGGCCTGGCGCTCGTCAAACTGGGCGTGCTGGTTTTCCTTATTGCCTGGCTGGTCCGGTTCAATCTGATGGCCTATCTCGTCGCCGTCTGGTCCGCCACGCTCATCCCCGGCCCTGGAATCGGGTTCATTCAACGGACAACGGACACCGTCTACCAGTGGAATGGCATCGCGATGGTCGTGCTCGGCCTGGCGCCGCTGCTCTTCCTGATGGCTGCGTATCTGCGCGAGCGACGGGAACGCATCGCACGATGATCACTCGGATTCCAGAACACCGGGATCCATTTCATGCCAGAACACGTCACCGGATTCGATGACATTCCGAATGCGGTGGTCTCGATATAAGCCGGCTACTGCCGCGTGGGCGCGTCGCTGAGTAAACCTCGTCAGGAATCCGGCGTTGCGAATGGCCCTGGTGGTGTCCCTGCCGTTGACCGTGAATGAAATCTCCACGGCGACGTAGCAGGTTGCTTCTGCGCGGTCTATGGCTTCCATAACCAGATCCGCCCTTCGGAAACTCCTCAGTTCGTCTGTGGCAATATCCGATGTGTCGGCGGCGTCGACAAGGTCCCAGAGTTCTTCCTGAGAGAGTGTCTTCAATCGCCGCAAACCCATCTCCCTGGCAATGAGAGCGGCATCTTCGAGGGCGGCATTTCTGGCGAGGATGCCTTTGATCTGCCCCACGTCCGCCTCAAGTCTGTTGAACCGCTTGTCAATTTGCGCTTCGAGGGTATCGAATCGTCTGTTCGCGACTTCGGTGAATCTGTTCAATTCGGCGACGAACTGCGTGAACCGTTCGGGCAGTTCAATCAGTTCACGCGAGAGTAGCCGTGCGCGCATGGCGTCGGCCCATTCGGGCTTTTCGTCCAGCAATTGTATCAGGTCTTCTATGGTATTAATGGTATTCATACAATTTACCGGCTAATAGAGAGTTGCTGAATTAACCTGAATTATCAATGAAAACCGGTGGATTTGCTATATAATCGGTTGATTCTCAAAGGCACTGGCGGAGAATATAACGAAAACCTTGCAGCGTCCGGAATCCGGTTGGCCGGCTAACGTTGGGGTTCCACGACGGACGGATTTTTCATTCGCGTGTTTTGTAGTTTCCAACCTTGATTCGTCATTATTCGGGGACGTTAATTCGAATATGTGAAAGTGAATAAGGGTGATTTAACTGCTGATTTCTATGATCCTTCAGGTCACCGGACGTGAACGGAAAAAATGTCCTTCCGGACGACCTTTTCGGCCCAATTCGAAAGGTGTTGTCGCGACGCCGCGTTGCTGATTTTGTCGCATTAAGGCTAATAGGGAATATGGAGCATTCTTCCACCTATTTGGCTTAATCCTGTCCCTCCATGTAAGTTCCGTCTTAGTGAATTAATGGGGATACGTGAATGACCTTTCGAATGAGATGCGCCGTGTCAATTTCGAATATATCCTTCTTGGCTGCTCAAGTCAAATCGTCACGCCTTTCGCCTATTACTTTCTATGTCTCAAGTGGCCTTTCAAAAAAGCCCACTGCCAGATAGAACCGTTCGTCATTCTGGCGAACGCCGGAACGCGCTACCCTGAATCTCCAGAATTTCCCGCCAGCATTCCTCCGAAACCGGGATACCCAGCTTCATATTCTCCTCCCGTGTCCTGAACATGCGCTCGCCTGGATAGGTCGCCGGTTCGTTGCCTTCGAGGGGCTCGGCGGCGTGAAAGTCGGCGAGCGTCTGGTCCACGAGTTCCCGCATCCGGTCTCCCGCGAACGCATCGGCATGGATGGCAATGAACACCTGGGACACACCGTATTCGGATTCCTCCTGGGCGATCTGGAAAGTCGAACGGCCGCCTGAAAGCAGTGATGCGACCAGGTCCAGCGACATCGCGAGTCCGATGCCCTTCCAGTGGCCGATGGGGAGCGGACGCCGTGCGGCCTGGATGGCGCCGGCGTCGAACGAGAGTTCTCCTTTGTCGTCGTAGCCGCCTGGGACCGGAAGGCGCCGGTTTGCGATGCGGTAACCGCCAAGCTTCCCGTGAGAGTATTGGCTCATCGCCATGTCGAGAAGAAAATGCCGGCCTTCCGGGCGGGGTATGGAAAAAACCAGGGGATTGTTTCCCACCTTGCGGTCAGCGGAACCGAACGGCGGGATCAGCTGGGTGGTATTCGTCCAGCAGATGCCGATGCACCCCGCGTCCGCCGCCCGCAATCCATACGTACCCGCCCGCATCCAGTGGTTGGTGTTTCTGAGGGCCACACAGCCCATTCCCTGGTCTTTCGCGACTTCAACAGCGCGGTCCATGCTCGCGCAGGCGTTGAGGATACCGGGTCCCAGTTTTCCGTCCCACTGCTCCAGCACCCCGAACGCGGCCGCTTTTTCGGGCTCGGCGTGCAGATCCATGCCTTCGCCTGAACGGGCGTGCCTGACAAACGGCAGGAACCGGTTGACCCCGTGGGAATAGACGCCGTCGCGCGTGGTTTCGGTAAAAATCCCCGCCAGGCGATCGGCGCGTTCGTTCGTGAAGCCTGTTTTGAGCAGGGCGCGGTTCAGTTCCGCCGCCATGGTGTCGAAGTGGATGCGGCGCATTTCCATCGTTTCTCTAATCCCTCTCGGTGTACCCCAGGACAACCAGCAGACATGGACCTCCCGAGATCACGCCGATGCCCGCTCGTTCAGCCTTGGCGACGGCAGCCTCGCTCTCGGCGCCGGGTTGCAGCCAGATGTATTCAACGCCGGCGTCTGCGGCGTCCGAAACGATCTCCTCCGTAACTTCCGGCGGTGTGATCACGGATATACGCGCCACGGGTTCTGGAAGCGCGGCGAGATCGGGATACGCTCTCCGGCCTTCGATTTCCGCGGAGCCCGGATTGACCGGATACGCCTTCAGGTTGTGCTGGAGATAGCATCTCAGGACCTTGTTGCCGTACTTGGCGCGGTCCTTCGACGCGCCGACGACGGCATAGGGTCCGGCCTCCAGGAATGCATCGATCTTTTCGTCGAGTGTCACGCTTGTTCCTCCGGGTGGCGCGGACTTATGGAAGATTACAGATCTTCATATCTTGGCAGACTGGGCAGGAACCGGTAGCTGCGTTCCTTGCGGTCAAGTGTGTAACAGTAGTGCGTGATTCCATTGGTCACAATCAGGTAGTCGGTTCCCACGGAGGTGTTGTAGCGGGCGATCTGATCGAACGCTTCCTGTTTGATCTTCACGTCGGGCGCCTTGCATTCGGCCATGAGAACGGGTTCTCCACTCCTGTTATAGACGATAACGTCGGCGCGATGCTGGACGCCCTTATGCGAAAAGCCCGACTCGACGGCGGTACGGCCCGCCGGAAATCCCCTGTCTTGAACGAGGTGCTGTACCAGGTTCTGGCGGACCCATTCTTCGGGCGTGAGGCGCACATGTTTTCGTCGAAGCGGATCGAAAATCGTACTTCTCTCGCCGCTGGCGCGAATGTCAAATTCGTACTGACGTGGAAAGTTGAGAGGTTGCATAGGTATCGGTTGCGAGGCGTACAGCCCCGGCGGTGGAAGCCTTTCGCACTGCCGCCCGGAACGCCGCTGTCCGCCGTCAGCGGGCATGCCAGAGTTCGGGGCGTTCGACGTGGCGGCGGATGGTGTCCAGGAACCGGGCGGCCGGACCTCCGTCCACGACGCGGTGGTCGAAGGTGAGGCTGAGGGCGACCATGTCGCGAGGCACGATGCGTCCCTGGTATACGGCCGGTTTCGCGACAATGCGGCCCACCCCCAGAATGGCGCATTGCGGCAGATTGATGATCGGCGTAAACGCGTCGATTCCGTACGCGCCCAAGTTCGTAACCGTAAACGTACCGCCCTGCAGTTGTTCCGGGCCCAGGTCCCCCTGCCTTGCCTTCTGAACAAGGTCCGAGGTTTCGCGGGCGAGATCGGGCAGGTCTCTGGCGCGGGCGTGCGTGATGACGGGAACGAGAAGGCCGGCGTGGGTATCCACGGCAATGCCGATGTGTATCTCCTCGTGCCTGCGGACGGACCCGTCCTGCCAGGAGGCGTTCAGGTCGGGATGGTCGGCGAGCGCGAGGGCGGTCACTCTTACGAAGAGATCGTTGTACGTCAGCAAGGGGATGTCGAGTTCCGCGCGCAAAGCAACAAAGTCCGTCGCATCGGCTTCGGTGGCAAGCGTCACGGGCGCCGTTCCAGTGTGACTCTCGGTCAGCCGCCGCGCGATGGTCCGTCGCACGGTTCCTTCGGTTCCTTTTCCGGACTGCACCGGGACCGCGGCCCGGACGTCGCGCTCAACGATACGGCCGTTTCGACCGCTTCCCTGGATCGTACTCCAGTCGACATCCAGTTCCTCTGCCAGGCGGAGCGCCCTCGGGCTGATCGCGGACCGTCTGTTTCTGCCTCGCGGTCGATCTTTGCGAGTCCGCGAGCCGGCGGGATCTCGCGGCCCGGCTTCTATTTCCTGTCCGACCGCCGGCGTCGCGTGCGCCTCCTCGGGCGGCGCTTCGCCTGGACCGAGCAGGTAGCCCAGTATGGCGCCGATCGGCAACGTGTCTCCGGGTTGCGGCGCGTCGGGCGGAATATACAGGGTTCCGCTGTCGAAGGACTCGATTTCGTTTATCGCTTTGTCGCTCTCAACGGTGAAGATGATGTCTCCCGACTCGATCCGATCCCCGTTCTGCTTGAGCCACTCGACCAGGGTGCCTTCCTCCATGGTCCATCCCAGGCGCGGCATGACGATTTCTATGGGCATGGAGATTTTCCTTCAGAAGCGTCCGCGACTATTCTTCCATCAGGTCGCGGATGGCCTGCGAAACCGTCTCCGGTTGGGGCAGGCAGGCAGCCTCCAGAGGGGCGCTGTACGGGGTGGGGACATGGGCGCCGTTGAGGCGGCTTACCGGTGCGTCCAGGTCGTCGAACGCCATGCTCTGAACCTGTGCGGCGATTTCGGCGCCGATGCCGCATGGGCCGAAGGCTTCGTCCACGATGAGCAGACGCCCCGTCTTGTGTACGGATTCCTGAATGGTATCCATATCCAGCGGCGCCACGGTGCGCGGGTCGATCAATTCAACCGAGATGCCCTCGGCGGCGAGCCGGTCGCAGAGTCTCCAGGTTATCGGAACCATATTGGCGAGTGCGACAACGGTGATGTCATCGCCCTCGCGGCGGACCTCGGCGCGTCCGAAGGGGATGGCGTACGGCGTTTCGGGCACCGGGCCTCGATGGTTGAGGATGGATTTGTGTTCGAGGAAGAGTACGGGATCATCGCCTTCCAGGGCAGTCTTGAAAAGGCCCTTGGCGTCGTACGGCGTGGCAGGCAGGGCCACGCGGAAACCCGGCAGGTGTGCGAAAACGGGATAGTAGTTTCCCGAGTGGTGGGTGGCGGCGGCGCCTCCGATACCCACGCAACCCCGCAGGACAACGGGCATGGACAGGCGGCCGCTGCTCATGTACTGCATCTTGGCAACCTGGTTGACCATCTCGCCGAAGCCGTCCAGGATGAAGTCAATGAACATGAAGTCCACCACGGGCCGCGCGCCGGCCATGGCTGCGCCCGTGCAGAGTCCGATAAAGCCCCGCTCGCAAATCGGGGTATCGCACACCCGCATGGGACCGTAGCGTTCGTAAAGTCCGGTGGTGGTGTTGAAGTTGCCGCCGCGTTCGCCCACGCCTTCGCCCACAACGAAGATGGTCGGGTCCGCCGCCATGGCATCGGACAGGGCTTCGCGCGCGGCTTCCGTGAACGTGATCTCACGCATGGTCCGCTCCCGTTCCACCGAAGACGTGGTCCGTTACCGTGGCGGGGTCCGGCCACGGGCTCTTCCCGGCGAACTCGACGCCCTCTTCAACCGCGGACCGGACCTCGCTTTCGATCCCTTCGAGCGCCTCCCGGTCGGCGATACCTCCCTCAATCAGTTTTCCTGCCAGCAACGCGATCGGGTCTCTCTCTCTCCACGCGTCCACTTCGTCCCGCGTGCGGTAGCCGGTATCCCGCATGCCTTCAGCGTGGGGGCGGGTGCGATAGGTCTTGCAGTCCAGCAGCGTAGGGCCGCCGCCTTCCCGTGCGCGAAGGACGGCGTCGCCGGCTTTTTCATAGACGTCGAGGACGTCGTTTCCGTCAACCTGAACGCCGGTGACGCCGTAGCCTTCCGCGCGCTCGGCGATATTCGTATTTCGGGTGGCGTACTCGAAGGCGACTTCGGTGGCGTACCGGTTGTCTTCGAGGACGAAGAGCACGGGTAGCTGCCAGATGGCGGCCATGTTCAGGCCTTCGTGAAAGGCGCCGTTGTTGACGCCTCCGTCCCCGAAAAAAGCCACGCTGACGCGATCGGTTTCGAGCATCCTGAACGTATACGCTGCGCCGGCGGCCTGGAGGATGCTGGGGCCCACGATGCCGCTTGTGCCCATCAGCCCGATTTCCGGCGAGAACAGGTGCATGCTGCCGCCTCGCCCGCGGGCGCACCCCGTGGACTTGCCGTAGAGTTCGGCGATGAGTTCGCGTATGGGAACGCCCTTGGCGAGCGCGTGGCCGTGGCCCCGATGGGTGCTGAAGATGGTGTCATCGGTGCGCAGGTGGGCGCATACGCCCGCCGCGATGGCCTCCTCGCCCACGTACGTGTGGCAGGCTCCCGGAATGAGTCCGGCCTGGTACGACCTGGCAATCTGCTCCTCGGTACGTCGGATCGTGAGCATCTGCCGGTGAAGAGAAAGGAGTCGCTCGGTACTGAGGTCGCCTGGCATGAAGGTCCCCTGCCTTGTAGATGGGGTGACGGGGATGGAACTCCGCTATCCGCTGACGATCGGGCCGCCGGGATAGGTGCCTCCCGCGTTCATCGCGAGGTTTCCGCCGTCCATGGGCAACATCACGCCGGTGACCCAGGCCGACGCGTCGGATGCCAGGAAGATAGCCACGCCCACGATATCCTCCGGCTCGCCGAACCGGCCGGACGGAATGCCGCCCAGCCACGTGTCGGCCATGCGTGGTTCGGCCCGCAGGCGTTTTTCCAGGAACGGGTTCATGACCTGGGCGGGCAGAATGGCGTTCACGCGCACGCCGCGGCTGCTCCATTCCGTGCTGAGTTCCCGGGTCATCTGCGCGACGGCGCCCATGCCGATGCTGTAAGCGACGTGGCCCCGCCCGATCGCGGTCAGGCTCGCCAATGAGCCGATGTTGATAATGCTGCCCTTGCCCGCGGCGAGCATGCGTCTGCCCCCCTCCTGGCAGCTGCAGAATCGCGCGATGACGAGAGACTGCATGCTCTCTTGAAGCTGATCCAGGGTGAGATCCTCCGGTTTGCCCAGCATGGTGGCGCCGGCGACGTTGCCCAGGACGTGGATGCGGCCGAATTCCCTGTCCAGCCGGGAGAACATCCCGCGGACCTGGTCGACGTCGGAAACGTCGCACCGCACGGGAATGGCGCGCCGGCCCAGCGATTCGATCTCGTGGGCGGTTTCCTGCGCACCGGGTTCGTTGACGTCGGCCAGCATGAGATCCGCGCCGGATTCCGCGAATCCGATCGCCATCGCCTTGCCCATGCCGGCGGCCGCGCCCGTTACGATGGCGACGCGGTCGGTGAGATCGAAGATTGGATGCGACACGGTGGATCTCCGGTTTTTCGCGGCAACACGCCTCCGCTTCCGTCCGCCCGGGGCGTTGCTACGCGCCCAGGTACGCGACGGCGTCGATTTCGACGAGAATGCCCTTATACATGTCACCGGCGCCGACCAGACGCCTGGTGGGCATCCGGCTCTTGTTGTTGAAATACCGCATATACGTGCGATTGAATTCGTCGCGGTCCGCCATGTCCAGGAGGAACACGTTGACGCGGACGACGTCGTCGAAAGAGGAGCCTTCGCTTTCCAGCACGCGCACCATGTTGTCCATGGTAAAGACGGTCTGTTCCTCGATGTTTCCGCCAACGACGTCGCCGCCCTCGACCGGGCCGAAGCCGGACAGAAAGAGCATATCGCCGGCGCGCCGGGACATGGAATAGAAAGGTTCGGGACTTGCTTTTTCGGCCATTGGTTTATCTCCTGGGTGATTCGTCTGTTGCCGCAGAGACGTCCGGAGCGGTACTGGAAATTCGTCTGCGCCGGCGTTGCGTTCCGATTGCGGCCCTTTCAACCCCCGATGGCGAGCATCTCATCCCTTCGATGATCGAACAGCGAGGGATCGTGTTCCTCCAGTTGGATTCGAGGGCGTACGCCGGTGTTGACGACGTTGTCGGGATGGGGCCAGCGGCCGCGGAGTACCGAGACGAGATTCTCCACGCCGGTGATCGCCACGTCCTGGCTGGCCTGTACCGAGAGGCCGGAGATGTGCGGGGTCAGGATCACATTCTCGAGCCTGGCGAGCGCGTGGTCGGGCGGCGCCTCCTGTTCTCCGAAGATCTCGATGTCGTCGAAGGTGTCCAGAGCGGCGCCGGCCAGATGGCCGCTTCGAAGGAGGCCGGCAAGGGCGCTCTCGTCCGTGATCGCGCCGCGGCAGGTGTTGATGAAAAAGGAGCCGGGTTTCATTTCCCTGAGGGTGGGCGCGTCCAGCAGGCGGTAGGTCTCCCGGGTGAGGGGCAGATGCAGAGAAACAAAGTCCGACTCCCCCAGCAGCGTGTCCAGGTCCACCATTCGGACGCCCAGGGCATCGGCCTCGTCCCGCGGCGCGCGCATGTTTTTCCTGGTGGCCAGCAGTTTCAGGCCAAATGGCTTCGCCCGTTGCACGACCGCTTTGGCCGAGGCCCCGAAACCGATCAGACCGAGCGTGAGGCCGGAGATGCGATGAAGGCTGAGACCCTCTTCCCGCGCTGTCTGGAACCTGCCGGCGTAAAAGTGCCGTGACATTGTGGGAATTCGCCGGGCGAGGCCGAGCAGGCAGGCCATGACGTGGTCGGCCATCTCTTCGTTGCAGAACGTGGGGACGTTGGAGACGACGATGCCGTCACGCGTGGCGGCCTCCACGTCGATCTTGTCCGTGCCGTTGCCCAGACGGGAAATGATCGCGCATTTGGCGAGGCTCTTAATGACCGGTTCGGGAAGGGACGCCGACACGACGGCCAGGGCGTCGCAATTCGCAACGCCCGCAATGATGTCGTCCGGTTCGTACGCGTCCACAAGGACAGGCGTGATACCATAGTGCCTGTACAGCGCCGTCTCGGTCGGATTTATCGGTATGACCTCGGCGTTGAGGCGGACGAATCGGATATCTTCGAAACCGGTACTGGGCATCGGAAAAATCGTCGCAAATGGACCGCGTCCGAGCAACGGCGTATGCGGCCTGATTCAATCTCTAGAACGGATCAACTTGCGGAATGTTCGTCCCGTTCTCCCTGTTACCCTTGCGGCGTCGGCGCCTCCGGCGAAAGAAGAAGCAATCCCGGCACGGATGCAAAGTGGCGGTCCATCGAGGCCAGCCGCAGGCCGTGCTCCATGGTCTGAGCCGCAATCCAGATATCGTTTGTCGGGATCGGGGTCCCGGCACGCCTCAACCCGTCCAGAATCTCGGCATAGAACTCGGCCGTATCAACGCTGACGGAGCATGTCTGCACGCGCGGCGAATCGAGGAATTCGGCCAGTTCATCGCGGTTCTTCTGCTCCCGGACCCCTCCTTTGAAGCCCGATAGCAACTCTCCGATACTGATCGAACTCATCACGATTCGCGAAGCTCGCTGCAGCAGAGACACAACCGCCGGTTCCGCGCGCAGGGCGTGCGAGTAGATATTGGTGTCGATCAGGAATTCGTTCACTGCCAGAGTTCCGGATCGATGCGTCGCTCGGAGTCGATCTTTCCTTGGATCCGGGCAAACTCATCCTCGTCCCAACGTCCGAACAGGTGGTCCAGGTCGCTATGGACCCCGGTGAACCGGCGCGGCTTGTCCAATCCGAACTGCTGTCGCAATGCGTCCAGAGCCGTCTGGTTCATGCTCTTTCCTTCCCGCCTGGCCACCTCCCGCAATTTGGCGGCGAGCCGGGGGTCCAGCCCGCGCAGGGTCATACTCTTCTGAACATCAGCCAGGGCGCACTCCCTTCTTTTGCATGCAATCAATCTATGATATCGAAATGATATTATCATACGATATCACGCCCCGCAGGTCAAGCGTAATCCGCTTGCCGCCTTCGAAACAACGGGCATCGACGGGATTCGGCGCAGGTGCTGCCGCTCCATCGTCGAGTTCCTCACAAGCTGCTTTAGAATTTCCAGTGAGGGAGACGACAACATACTGATTGGCCATCCTCAGGCGAACTTGATGCACGGCTCTGGCCAGACGTTCATCCGTGCGCTCCATACCAAGCGGCATTGAGCGGGCTGACATCGCGGGGCAGGCCGCCGCGTTAATGATTTTGTCGACACCGTGTCGAAGTCGAGATCGGCCGGCAGCGGTCTACAGTTTCAGGAACAGCCCGACTTCCCAGACAGGGGCATCGAGCAGGTTGTGGCTTCGCGTGAACCTCGAAATGCCGGCGGTAATTCCCGCGTTGGGAGAAACATGGAAATCGATCTGGGATCCAAAGGACAGGTACTCGAGATCGTTGCGCGGGTGAAACTCATCGTCTGCTCTGTCAAGGGCTTCGACCCCGCGGAGCCAGACCGAGACGTCTATTCGCTCGGCGATCGTATATCCAGCCTGCAGACTATATCGAAACTCGTCCGCGTAATTGTCATCGCGATTGTCACTGCTCTTTCGGTTGTTGTATCCGATCTCACCTATCAGATAGGTAGGTGCGGGATAGAGCGAATGGCCTACTTGAAGGGAAACATGTTGATTGAATTCGCCGTCGCCTGTCCAGAGGACGATATCCCCCCCCGATTCGCCCAGCGGTAATCCTGCCATGGCCTGCAGACTGACCACCGTTGGTCCCTTTGTCAGAATCCGGATCCTGACACCTGCGTCCCCATCGCCAACACCGGTCGTTGAATCGAACCCTTCGGCGTCCACGCCGAAGTGCGTATAGACCGGCATGTAGCCCACCAGCGTCACCCGGTCAGTCACGCCGAATTCACCGTAAAGACTTGTCGTATAGCCGCTCACGGTCGGGATCTCGGTCTTCGATCCATTCGCGACGAAAAGTGACTCGGCGCTGATTACCTGTTGGCTGAGTTTGAAATACCCCTTACCCTTCGGCTGCGTCCATCCGCCCGCGTGGGCGATGGAGAAATCGAAACTCATCACGCCCGTGAACAACGCGGCAAGAACAAACCTGTTCACGTAATACTCCTTTGCTTATCAATTGCCCAATGAAGCGCTTCCGACTTCACGGTTGATCAGCCTGCAATGAAGAATGAGGTGGCTCCATGAATCAATATTCTTTCCACTGGCAGGAGTAAACGTCCATGCCTTATTCCCCGACTCCCGTGTCACTTCACCAAATTCCACGGCGCCGGCAGGTAAAGAACCACGTATGGGCCAGTTAATACTGTTGCTGGTGTAGAGAGCCACGAACACATCCGGCGCCCCGTTCGGCGTTGACAATCCGGTAATGCTGAGTTTGAGCTTCCCGTCGGAAGTTTCGCTCAGCGTGACCGATCCACCTGATGAATAGTTGTTTCGACCGCTGATCGTACCGGTACGGCTTCGTGGCGCCGATTGGGTCACGGTCAGCGAAGCCGTACCGGATACGCCGTCCACCTTCGCCGTGATCGTCGTGGAACCGGCGTCCACCCCCGTTGCCAAACCGGACGCGTTGATTGTCGCCACCGAGGTGCTGCTGCTCGTCCAGGTGAAGGTCTTGCCGGATATCATCGTGTTGTCCGAGTCATAGGCGGTGGCGCTGAACTGGTGGGTCCCGCCCTCTTCGATTGATACGGACGATGGACTCACCGCGACACGGGCCACAACCGGCGGCGGCTCGGTCACGGTCAACGCCGCCGTGCCGGATTTGCCGTCCACCTTCGCCGTGATCGTCGTGGAACCGGCGTCCACCCCCGTTGCCAAACCGGATGAGTTGATGGTCGCCACCGAGGTGCTGCTGCTCGTCCAGGCAAAGGTCTTGCCGGATATCATCGTGTTGTCCGAGTCATAGGCGGTGGCGCTGAACTGGTGGGTCCCGCCCTCTTCGATTGTTACGGACGATGGACTCACCGTGACACGGGCCACAACCGGCGGCGGCTCGGTCACGGTCAGCGTCGCCGTGCCGGATTTGCCGTCCACCTTCGCCGTGATCGTCGTGGAACCGGCGTCCACCCCCGTTGCCAAACCGGATGAGTTGATGGTCGCCACCGAGGTGCTGCTGCTCGTCCAGGTGAAGGTCTTGCCGGATATCATCGTGTTGTCCGAGTCATAGGCGGTGGCGCTGAACTGGTGGGTCCCGCCCTCCTCGATCATTACGGACGATGGACTCACCGCGACACGGGCCACAACCGGTGGCGACTCGGTCACGGTCAACGTCGCCGTGCCGGATACGCCGTCCACCGTCGCCGTGATCGTCGTGGAACCGGCGTCCACCCCCGTTGCCAAACCGGATGAGTTGATGGTCGCCACCGAGGTGCTGCTGCTCGTCCAGGCAAGGGTCTTGCCGGATATCATCGTGTTGTCCGAGTCATAGGCGGTGGCGCTGAACTGGTGGGTCCCGCCCTCTTCGATCATTACGGACGATGGACTCACCGCGACACGGGCCACAACCGGCGGCGGCTCGGTCACGGTCAACGTCGCCGTGCCGGATACGCCGTCCACCGTCGCCGTGATCGTCGTGGAACCGGCGTCCACCCCTGTTGCCAAACCGGATGAGTTGATGGTCGCCACCGAGGTGCTGCTGCTCGTCCAGGCAAAGGTCTTGCCGGATATCATCGTGTTGTCCGAGTCATAGGCGGTGGCGCTGAACTGGTGGGTCCCGCCCTCCTCGATTGATACGGACGATGGACTCACCGCGACACGGGCCACAACCGGCGGCGACCCGGTCACGGTCAGCGAAGCCGTGCCGGATACGCCGTCCACCGTCGCCGTGATCGTCGTGGAACCGGCGTCCACCCCCGTTGCCAACCCGGATGAGTTGATGGTCGCCACCGAGGTGCTGCTGCTCGTCCAGGCAAAGGTCTTGCCGGATATCATCGTGTTGTCCGAGTCATAGGCGGTGGCGCTGAACTGCTGGGTCCCGCCCTCTTCGATTGATACGGACGATGGACTTACCGTAACACTGGCCACGACCGGCGGCGGCGGCTCGCAGGTCGTGCCGAATACTTCGGCAAAGAGCACAAAATCACGAAAGCCGATCGCGTCATTGCCGTCTATATCCATCAGCGCGTTGAAATTGGCATCGCCCGAAGAGGTGTTAAACACTGCGACAAAGGAAAGAAAGTCCGCGAATTCAACGATACCATTGTTGTCAAAATCAGCCTGACAGGCACGATTCCCGTCTCCGCCGTCGGAGATTAGATCGTGAGACACGACGGCCCTCGCGTTGGGACCGGCAAAGTCCGATGCTGAGAAGACGTGCAACAAAACGGCGAGAAGTAACAGCTTCCTGTTTGTCCTGTTCGTAAACATGGCAGGCGCGTCCTGTTGTAATGGTTCGGGTCTGTAAAGCTTTGTTCGTGTTGCCGTCCGACGCTCCGCTCCCGTCCGTCGTCTACGCGGTCATGATCTGGATGATGTCGTTGCTGGTGACCGCGCCCATGAACTTATCCGAAACCCTGCAATCATCAGAATGGGGGTATCGGGTGAGAAACCAAACGCTGCGCCAGCTTCGTCATTGCGTTTTCCTCACTGGCAGATTGTAGAGGCAAGGCCTAACAGTCCGTTGATAAAGTCGCTCTGCTGGCCTGCCGGTGAAGTCTTGGCAGGCAGGTAACCCGGACGGGATTTTTCAACGGGCTGCTAATCACCTAATCCGACCGCGCGCGTGTACCGGCCAGGTCGCTTCGACCATCCCGTTTCGGGTGGCAACCATTTCGTCGTGTTCGTTGACGCAGGGACAGGGGTGAACGGGAAGCACCTGCACGCGCTCGCCGATCTCCGGTTTGACCTGACACCGGGAAATATCCACGTGGCCGTGCTCTTCGGACGCGATTCCGATCAGGGCGTCGGGGTATTCGACGATATGCCCCATGCAGTCTCCCCGGTCGGTCTTGTAGATGGAGGCGCTCAACGCCTTGCTCCCCGCATCCAGAAACATACGGTCTCCGGTGGGCCTGCTCACCACGGTGGTGACCACCCGCAGCGCGCACTGCTCCAGGGTGTGTCGCCCTTCCGCAAGGTGCATGGCGCCGCCAACCGGATATTCGCCGGCGCGGTATTCCGTGAGTTCGGGGATTTCGTGCGCTTCAAGGGCGTGCGGGGTGCCGCCGCCGCTCACAACGTCGCGAGGAAGCCCGGCCCTGTCGAACCGGTCTATCGTCTCCTGGATGAGCGGTCTCGAATCGGGCGGCGTGGGAAAGCCCATGAATCCCCTGAGTTCCAGTCCGGGAAGATCGTGGACGAGCTTCGCCAGTTCCGTGGCCTCCCGGGGCGTGGGTACGCCCGTGCGTTCAAACCCCATTTCCACTTCGATAAGGATGCCGATGGAAACGTCTTCAGAAGCGGCGGCGCGGGAGAGTCCCCTGACGGTGTATTCGGAGTCGGGTGCGAGGGTAATCGGCAGTCGTTTCGCCAGGGCGGTCAGACGGTCGAGTTTCTGTGCGCCCATGATATTGTACGGTATGAGCAGGTCGGTGTGGATGCCGCCCGCCGCCAGGACTTCGGCCTCCCCGAGCTTCTGGCACGTAAGGCCAATCGCACCGTGGTTCAGTTGCATATGGGCGACGGCCAGCGTCTTGTGGGTCTTGATATGGGGACGGAATCCGATGCCGTGTTCTCTGAAATAGCCGTGGTATCGCTCGAGGTTTTCTTCCAGCGCGTCCAGATTGATGGCCAGGAAGGGCGTGTCCATTTCGTCGATGCGCATGCAGGGCTCCTTCGCCTGGAGTGGCCGGGTTGACCGCGGTGCCATTAAATAGCTTGCGCGCGGGCACAGGTCAAGGGATTTCGAAGGGGAGCCCGCGGGAACGCTTTTCGCTTGACATGCGGCGTCCCCGGCCCAAAGTTTAGTGGCATAAATGAGCCTCATAAGCCTGTGGATCGGCTTCGCGGCGCCCCGTTGCCGGATTCCCGCGACCGACGACCGCCCGGCTTTCGTGCGATCATGGGCTGTTGACCCGCAACATCAGGTTGGATAGGTTTCCTGTAGAACGGTCCTCGCTGTCGACTCGATTTCCAAAAAACGGATGCCCGGCTCGTGGAGTAAGGCTATGAAAAACCTGACCTGTCGTTGCGGCCCCTACCGTCCGGTCCGACTGTGTGTCTGGCTGTGGGTTCTCGCAGTTGCCGTGGTGCCTGAAACACCCGCGGGTGAGCAGTCTGAATCTTCCATTCGACCTGCCGCGCGCGACTCCCTGGTTTCCGTGTCCGAACAACACGTGCATTCGGGTGATTACGCGGAAGCTGCCCGGATTCTCGGGCAGCTCGTCGAGGCATTTCCGAAACACGTCGACCTCCTGACGCGCCAGGGGAACGCCCTGCTGAAAGCGGGGGACTTCGAATCCGCCATCATTGCATTTGAATCGGCGAAGAAACTCGACTCCGACCTTCCAGGCACGTACGTGGGGCTCGGACTCGCCAGATTACGAAACTCGGGAAGAGGGTTGGAGGCGTTTTTCAACTTTCGCCAGGCCGTGGGTGAAGCCAGGACCGCCATCGAGATCAACGCCGCATACGGGCCGGCATACCGGCTCCTGGGGGAGGCCTACGGACGATTTGAAGAAGACCACGAAAAGGCCCTGGGCTACTATTCGACGTACATCGAGCTGGAACCCGACAATCCCGAAGGGCGCTACGAATTCGGACTTTCGCTGGTCCAACTCGGGCAATTCGACAAGATCGACGAATACATTACCCCCTTAATCGAGACGCACCCGGCGGAAACCCGGCTGCTTCCACTGGCCGCGCAGGCGCATTTCTACCTGGAACGGTTCGGACGGGCCCTGGAGCACTTCGACCGGTATCTGCAGACGCTGGACCCCGAGGAGCGCAGTCTCTATACAGACATCTCACTGGTCGCCTCCGCGGAGGAACTCGAAGCGTACCGGGCCGCCGCAGGAGAGGAAAAGGAGACCTTCCTCAAAAGGTTCTGGCTGAAGAGGGATTCCGACATCCTGACAGCGATCAACGAACGGGTCATCGAACACTATCGCCGCGTCTGGTACGCCCGGACCTTCTTCGCGACGGGCGCCAGCCCCTGGGACAAACGCGGTGAGGTCTACATACGTTACGGAGAGCCCGATTTCCGGTCCCGGTCAACCCGCAGGCAATTTGTGCAGAATCCGAAAGTACAGGCCGTCCGCGACCGGATGGCCGTGGCTCTCTACGGAGACGAAGCCGCGCTGATGACGTTTACAGGCCCCGTGTTTCCGGTTCGCGCGAATCGCAGCCACCTGGAGGCCACGCTCTTCGACGAGAATGTCATCGCGGATGCAGCCGGCGCGACAACGGCTGACGACGACGTTGGCGTCGACGCCTCCCAGGTGTCAGCGCAGGCGGAAAACGAATACAACCCCATGGACATGATCAGGGAAGACAGCCGTTTCGACGAGTTCGGGAATCTGAATACCCGCCTCAATTTCGGCGGGTACGCCCCGGTCACACTGGACAATGAGGTCGGAACCGTCCCCTGGGAGACCTGGACGTACACACGTATCGGGAACGGCATGGAATTCACATTTACCGACGAGCGAGGTACCGGCGCGTTCGACTTCGCGCCCATCCCGCCACCATCGCTGGACA
This sequence comes from Candidatus Latescibacterota bacterium, assembly GCA_965203805.1. Taxonomy (GTDB): domain Bacteria; phylum Latescibacterota; class UBA2968; order UBA2968; genus JAAXHE01. The sequence goes on from OZ241917.1 coordinate 2,858,815, forward strand.
CGGACGTTTCGCGGCTGGCCCGGTTTACGGAATACGCCCCGCGCGTGGTTTTTCGCAACGCGGTCTCCCGCATGCCCGACGTCTACCGTCCCAGGTTTCACCATCCCCCGCTGGACTTCTACTTCGATCTCGCCAGTTTTCGGGCTCCGGAGGGCGGGACCACGCTGGAAGTCTACTACGGGATACCCGCCGCACAGGTGAGGGTCGGACAAAGGCGCGATGTGTCGTACATCCAGGTCAGGTGCGCGCTTGCCCTGGCCCCGGCGGATTACAGCGTTATCCATCGAACGTCTTCCAGCCGCGCCTACAGGGTCGCGAGCGATTTCAGCGGCGCACAGAAAGCGTTTATGCCGGAGCTTCTCAAACTCCAGGTCCCGCCCGGGAAATACGACCTTCAGGTTCAGATCAAGGATCTGCTTTCCGGCCACAACGGCATCTACCGGCAGACGGTGGATGTGAAGGAATATCCCGAGGACCGGCTTCGGATCAGCGATATTCAACTCGCCGCCACGATTGGTGAATCGAAGCTGCAGGAGCGTTTCAAGAAGGGAGACGTGTGGGTTGTGCCCATGCCAACCCGGAACTACCGGGGCGCCCAGCAGGTATTCGCATATTACGAGATATACAACCTGAAGAAGGACCGTTTCGGCCAGACGCGCTTCAAGGTCAAGTACGTTGTGCGATACGTCTCGAAGCCCATCCGAGGGGCGCTCGGCTCGGTGGCGTCCGGTCTCCGCTCGCTATTCAGAAGCAAGCGACCCTCGGTCTCGATTTCGTACGAACACGAGGGTACCGACCCGAACGAGCAGGGTTACCTGGAATTCGACCTCGACAAGGTGAAACACGGCGTGAATGTGCTTGAAGTCGAAATAAAGGATCTTGTCAGCGGCAAGAGCGAGGAACGCGAAATCCGCTTTCAGTACGGCGGTTGACGGACAGCCGCCGCGTGATTCAGACGATCATGGCGCTCGGCAGGGTCTGCGTGGTGCTGAAGACGCGCCGCAATCGTTCCATTACTGTGCTACCACCATCCGGACGAGGACCCACCCCGGTTTTCTTCTGCACGCTAACGGGAAGATTTGTCTCCGTTGACGCTTGGTGTTATATTTGCCATCATATCCCATTAGAAGCAGAGATACCCGGCCGATCTCCTGGATCAGGGCGGCCCGTAAAGCTTTCAACAGCTTTGCCCAGGGGCCGCAGAGCGCGATCCTGCGGGCGCTGACGGTCGCGGCCGAAGGCCGTAAAGCCGACATCGCCAAACCTCTGAAGGGTTTCGGCTCCGGCATATTTGAAGTGGCAATCAAACACCGCACCGATGCGTATCGGGCAGTCTACGCTGTACGATTCAGGGAGCAGATTTGGGTCCTGCACGCCTTCAAGAAAAAGGCGGGGCAGGGCATCAAGATCCCAAAGAAGGATATCGATCTGATCCGTGAGCGGCTAAAGCGATTGAAGAAGGAGTTACGGCAATGAGTACAACAGAAGACGATTTTGAGTTGGTGCATGGCAGCGGCAATGTTTTCCGCGACTTCGGCCGCGCTGACGCCGACGTACAGCAGACCAAGGCGCTTCTGGCTGCTCGCATCATCGGCATTCTTGACGACGAAAGGCTTTCAACGCGCAAGGCCGAAGGGCGCACCGGTATCAACCATGCGGACTTTACTCGCATTCGCAACGTTCAGCTTGACCGCTTCACCATTGACCGTCTGATGACCGTCCTCAATAAACTCGGCCAGCACGTAGACGTACAAATCAACGTTCATCCGCGTGTGGCCGCTGAAGAAGTGCCGGCGCGTCGTTGAGAGCCTTGTCACGTTCAGCTTGAGCTATTACAGGGAGCACTCTACAGTTTCCATTATTACACACCATTGACCGGGCACCCTGCGCCGCTCCCTGAGCCGTTGTCCTGAACTTGTCGAAGGGTTGTCGAAGGGTCAAAAAGGTACCGAAACGCGGGCGCTTCGACAAGCTCAGCGTCCCGTTCGGGCAAGCCCCTTTCCACCTTAGCAGGAGCTTGAGACGTCAACTATCTACTGCTCCTGGCAATAAGGGATGATGTGATGACTGTGAGCAAGAGATACAAATGGGCATTATTGTCCCTTGTGGCCCTTATTGCTGTCATCTGTAGATCGGGAGTGCTCTGGGCTCAAACTTGCGGACAGCTTCCACCTCGTGCCGATTTCAGCCAGCAAAGGCTTGCCGTCAAGTTATCCGGAAACTGGGAATTCTTCTCCCCCAATCCGGCGGGGCCAGCATACTTGATATCAGTCTCGGGAGCCCAGACCCTCTGCCTCGCCTGGGAGGCCCCGCCGTACCCGCGCAAACGAAAACAGATTGTGTACACCAGCACTCAGTATCGAAAGAACCAGCCGATCTGGTTGTGGAGAAACAGCGCGCTCCAGATTCCGATTATTGGCACTCTTGTAGGTAACTGGAATAGAACTCCGGATTCTTTGGGACGCGATCCCGTGGAGACGTTCACAACGTTCCATCGCGGTTTGCCCGGGAAGGTGGACATTACGCCGTGGAAGGTCTTGGCGGACTGGCACGACACTTCGGCATGGATGCCTAACCAGAGCAGTTACAAAGTGGTTTCCGCCGCTTTGAGAAATATGGGGGACACTCTGCCTTACGGTACAGAAAGACTGTTGACGTTGAAAGCGGCACGTCCCCTAAGTTCCTGGGTTACGTTCACAACCTACACACCGTCGCCTCAGGATCAGCTTCTTGTGGCTGTGACATTCAGTGGAGATCTGGACAGCCGGGGACCACGGGTTTACCGCTACACCTTCGAGGTCCGGTGATTTAAGATGAAGGATATGACGGAACTCAAGAAAGTTCGAAAAACTCTGGATGATTTCGCGACTCTGCTTACCCAGGAGATTGATCATCAGGATCTGCCGACATCCCTGAAAGCGGCCACCAGAGCCATCGGGCTTAGCACCCTCCCCGGCGTCGGTCTCGTGATCCGGCACGGAGTCGGCACTGCGGCCGAGATAGCAGGAACCAGCCTTGTGCTGGTGCTGAGCTGGATGGTGTTCACAGCCATCCTGTCCCGCGAGAAGAAACTGGCGATGGCGCGAAACCTGAACCTGCTATCATTTTGGATAGCCGCGACGCTTGTCTTCGTTTTTTTAACCGACCTTCTTTTTGACGACCCCCTCGAAAAGATGATCCGCTTCCTGAGTGTGGCTGGCGGGTTGTTTGTGTTTGTTCCGGTTCACCTGATCCGGAGTGCCCGCTCGTGGTCAATCTTGTGGCGGCTCCCGGCCCTGTGGCTCACGATGGGCTACCTGGCGTGGAGCGTATTTTACTGAGGTTCGACGTATCACCAATCCCGGCCGGTTGAGCGAGGCTGGGTCCAGAAGCTGAACTCTTCGAGTTGCCACGTGCATCGCGCCGGAGAGAAACTCTTCACTCCTCAATCTGATCAAGCAGCAGGTAAAGAATAGCACCTTGTGATCGTAATCGTCGGAACGCCGGGGAGATCGGACGTACCAGTAACTGATGAGATTGGATATGAAACGTCGCGCTGGATCCGCCATGGTCGCGGCGGTCGCCATCCTCGCGGTGCTCGCACGCCAGGAAACGCCGGCGCAGACCGCCGGGTTCGATCCGGAAGCCCTGGCGAAGCAATTCGTGGGCTTCGACGTCTCGCGAAACGCGGGAAAGGGATATTCCGAGAGCGCGAGTTCCGCCACGCTGGCGTGGGGCGAAAGTTACTACCTGAACGCCTACGTAAAGATGTACCGGACAACCCGGTATACACGGTGGCTGGACAAGATCGTGGACCACTTCGACCGGATGGTCGCCAATATGAGCGACCACGACGGCGACGGCATCCCCGGGTGGCACACGGACCGGTATTCGGTGTCCCGGATGCGGGCCCGGGCGTTGCACAACCGGGGGACGGCGTCGATCAGGCCGGAAGAAGCCACGGTTACGAACATCGAGCAGGCCCACGAAGCGATCGACGGGGAGTTCATCGTCGAGCGGGTCGCATCGAACCGGTACGTGGTGCGGGACCTCACCCGTTCGGTAGTGGTCTATGACGGTCCATATTCTCTGGGCCAGGATATCCCCGGCATTCCGGGGTTCAAATTGCGCCTGGACAGGATCCCCGAGATCGGAGACAAGTTCCGGGTGGAGACGTGGGCGGTGCGTCCCCTGGAATACGCCGTGCACGAGGGGATGATTCTGTACCCGATCGCGCAGTTTATCGAACTCGCCCTCAGGGACGATAGTCTGAAGGCGCGCTACGAGGAAAAGGCGCGCGATTACCTCGATCTGATCGAGGAGCGCGTGTTGAGAAAGCAGGAGCGCTACTGGGTACAGATGGCGCCCGGCATGGGGGCCTACCGGTTCACCGAATCGTCGGCCGAACGATTTCCCAACCGCATCCTTCCGCATAACCAGTACCTCGCGCTCGGCCGCGTCTACCTGGTGCTGAAAGACGTTTCGGACGAGCCGCTGTTCGAGGAGCGCGCCGCCCAGATGGCCGCGTTCTTCAGGAATTCCTTGAAGGAAACGGGCGATGCGTATACCTGGGCTTATTGGGACTGGGTCGAGGCGGGCAGGCCGGATCAGAGCGGCACGGAGGACACGAGCCACGGGCACATCGACGTGGAGTTCGCCGTCGAGGCCTACCGGCGTGGCGTGGTCTTCACGCGGGCGGACATGCTCCGGTTCGCCGGGACGCTCACGGACCAGATGTGGAACGGGTCCCTCTCGAACCCGAAGATCGGTTCCCGCGTGGACCGGCAGGACGGAGACGCGACGATCATTCGCGGCTGGATCGAGCTCTGCCGGTGGGACCCGCGGATCTGGGACATCTACTGGGCGCTGTTCGACCGCATCGGCAGACCCGGGCTGGAAATTCCGCACATCCTCTACACCAGATCCGTGCTCGACGGCCCCCCCGAGCTCAAGTCGCCGGACTTCAACGGCGACCGAACGGTTGACTTTCAGGACTTCCTTGCGTTCGCGCGGCACTTCGGTTCGACGTCGGACACCGGTTCGTTTGACGAAAGGTTCGATCTGGACGGCGACGGCAGCGTCAACTTCGCGGATTTCATTGCCTTCGCCGCTGCATTCGGCGCCTGACGCGCGCGGCGCTACATGACGTAGCGGGAACGGAGAAACCGGACGACGACGACCGCGGGGCCGCCTGACGCGTACGTAAAGACAGATACGGAGGACGAAAATGCTGAAATTAAGGGTCTTGCAGGCCGCAGTCAACCGGGTGCGGCTGGGAGTGGACCTTGCCGGTCAGACGGGAGCCCGCATATACAGGTCGCGCCGCGCGGCGGGTCCCTATGAAGAGGTCGGGGTGGCGTTCGAGGAGACGTACGACGATACGGCGCACCTGGAACCGGGAAAGACCTGTTACTATCTCGCGGCGGAATGGCGCGCCCCCAGCCTGATTCCGGAAACGAACAGTCTCAAGGGGGGCGACCCGCTACGGGTTGCGGTACCCCGGTCGCAGAAAGAACGGCGTTCGGTACTGACGGAAAAGCATGCGGAATTCACGATTTCCATGGGCGGGTACCTGGACGAATCCAATTCGGTCACCGTGGGCCCGGAAGTCTACTGTCCCGGTCCGAATTCGAGCATGCCACCGTACGACCAGGTCTTCGAGCCCAACCAGTACGTGGTCATCGAGAACCTGGGAGAGACCGACGTGGAGAACCCGTGGGTGGTGGCCAACGGGCAGCGGGACTGGTGGTCTGCGGAAACGATGACGAAAGAGATCGCCGGCATCGCCGGGGGCGGGCGGCTGGACGACCGGGACAAGATGATGGCGATCTGGAAATTCGTGGTCGACGAGCTCTACGACAGCCGGATCGGACTGTCCTGGTTCGACCAGACCAGCGACCCCGTCAGACTCTTCAATGTCTACGGTTTCGAGGGCTGCGTCGCCAACGCGATCACGAGCCGCCGCCTCGCCGAACAGATGGGCGTGAAGAGCCGGGAGATCTGGCTGGGCGGCACCATCGACGGATACGGGCGCGGGCGCAGTTGCGGGCACGATATCTTCGAGGCGTTCGCGGACGGGAACTGGCATTTTCTGGACACGGACCTGATGGTGTTCTTCCTCAAGCGGGACAACAGGACGGTTGCCGGCTCCGAGGACCTTTCCCGGGATATCGACCTGCTGCGCCGCTCCCACCGCAACCTCGGCCTGTGCGGGCGAGACCTGCCCGAGAAGGACTATTACTACACGCCCTTCCGGGAGGGTCAGTACGTGTATCCCCCCAACAAGGGCGGCGCGTGGATGGACGCCGCGGGGAAGATAAAACAAACGCCGGGCGAATACCCTCCGGCGCAGACGATGGCGCTGCGGCTGCGGCCTGGGGAAAAACTCGTCCGCTACTGGGACAACGTTGGAAAGAACGTGATCCGGGGGAAGCGTCTCTATCCGACGGTAAGATATTCCAACGGGAAACTGGCGTACCGGCCCGACCTTCGGGGCCCGCATGCATTGAATGGGACAGAATCGGCGATCAACGTCGCGCAGGAGACTTCGGGGAGACGCGTCGCCCTGCATCCGGAAAAGAAAGAGGAGGTCTCGGAGGTGGTGTGGCGGGTGGCGTCGCCCTACGCGATTGCCGGGGCGCGGTTGGGCATCCGATGTCGATGCGATACGCAGGAAGACGGCCTGGAAGTCCTGTTTTCCAAAGATGGAGAAGACTGGCGGTCCTTGTGGGTCGCCATTGGACGGCGCCTGGACGCCTGCGTGGACCTGGACTGGTACCTGAACCCGGCGCTGAACGACTGGCGCGGGGAGACCGACCTCGGATGGCGGATGGGGCCATGTTACCAGTACTACGTCAAGGTGGCCATGTGGGCGGGGTCCCGGCCCCAGGCGGTGGGTCTGGACGCGATCCGTTTCGATACGGATATCCAGTGCGCCACGCGGTCTCTGCCGTCGCTGTTCTGCGGCGACAATACGATCGCCTATCGGGACGACACTCCGGGGCCGCGGAAGGTGCGTGTGACGTACGGATGGCGCGAGGAACGGTCGATCCGTCCGCCCGGAGCGCCCGGGCTGATTTACCCTGACGATCGCGCCGACGTCGACCGGATGGATTTCGAATTCCGGTGGAAGCGCCCCCGCGGGGGCAGCGGAAACGTGGACGATTACCACATCCAGGTCAGCCGATACGCGGATTTCAGATGGAGCGTATGCCCCGCGTTCGACCGGTACGTTGGAAGGACCGCTTACGCCGGTGGGACGAAATGGCAGGCGGAGTTTCCCAATCTGTTGAATCCGGACGACGTCTATTACTGGCGCGTGCGGGCACGGAACGAAAAGGGCGTGTGGGGAGACTGGAGTGAAACGCGTTCGTTCGTGCCCCACGGCCCGTGTCTTCCGGTGGACCTCAGGGTTGAGGGCCGGGGCCGAAAACGATCGCTGGTGTGGTCCGCAAACCAGAACGGGAACCCGGCGGTGCGCTATCTGGTTCACGGGTGCCGGGAGCCCGGCGGATTCTCCGCGACAGATGAGAATCTGTTGTGTACCGTCGATGAAGCCCGCTGGCCGCTGGACGACGCGGAGAAGGGGATGTCCTATCGGGTCGTGGCTGTGGATGCCGGCGGCGTCCCGAGTACGCCGTCGGAATACGTCACCGTGTGAGCGCCAAGGGTGAACCATGACCAGACGCAGACTGCCCATCGGCATTCAGACCTTCCGCAAAATTCGGGAGGACGACTGCTACTACGTCGATAAGACCGCCTACATCCGGAGGTTGCTCGACGAGGGTACTCATTACTTCCTATCGCGTCCTCGGCGCTTTGGCAAGAGCCTGTTTTTAGACACGATCAAGGAGGTGTTCGAGGGCAACGAGCCGCTGTTTGCCGGGCTGGCCATCCACGACCAGTGGGATTGGTCGGTGCGCCATCCGGTGCTGCGGCTCGACTTCAGCAGCGGCGCCTACCAGGGGCCGGACGACTTGCAAAAGGAAGTGGCGGCGCAATTGAACACCCTGGAGGACGAGGCGGAGATCGTCTCGCGCGACGACGACACCGCTTCGGCTCGCTTCCGCCGCTTGATGAAGGTGCTGCACGAGCGAAGTGGTCAGCGCGTTGCCGTGCTGATTGACGAATACGACAAGCCTATTTTGGATGCGCTGGATACGCCGGAGGTCGCCCGTGCCAACCGCGACTTTCTACGCGGCCTGTATTCGACCGTGAAGTTTGCCGACGCCCACGTCCGGCTCACGTTCATCACAGGGGTGAGCAAGTTCTCCAAGGTCAGCTTGTTTTCCGGCCTCAACAATCTCAAGGACATCACCCTGGACCCGCGCTATTCGGCTCTGTGCGGCTACACCGAGGCAGACCTGGATACGGTGTTCTCGCCGGAGTTGCCCGGCCTGGACCGGGAGCGGATCCGCGACTGGTACAACGGCTACCGGTGGCGGGGCGACGAGAAGGTGTACAACCCCTTCGACATCCTGCTGCTGTTCGACAGCCGCGAGTTCAAAGCCTATTGGTTCGAGACCGGGACGCCGACGTTCCTGATCGAAATGCTGCTCGAGCGCCGCGTCAGTTCCTTAGAACTCGGCGCGATGGAGGGCAGCGACGAACTCCTCTCGACCTTTGACGTCGATGACGTCGCCACGGAGGCCCTGCTGTTCCAGACAGGCTACCTGACGATCACCGACGAGGAGGACCTGGGCGGCGAGCCCGTCTATCGCCTGGACTATCCCAACCGCGAGGTGCGCCAGAGCCTGAACCGCAGTCTGCTGCGCTACCTGGTGCGGGATGCGACGCGGCAGCGGGCCAATAGCACACGGTTGTACCGGCTGTTGGAAGCCAACGACTTCGAGGGACTCAAGACACTTTTCCACGCTTTCTTCGCCAGCATCCCCTACGAGTGGTACACCAACAACGACGTTGCCAGGTACGAGGGCTACTACGCCAGCGTTTTCTATTCCTATTTCGCGGCGCTGGGTCTCAATATCACCGTAGAAGACAGCAGCAGTCACGGGCGCGTGGATATGGCTGTACACTTCAACGACAACGTCTATCTGTTCGAGTTCAAAGTGGTAGAGTTGGCGTCTGATGGGGCTGCGATGGCGCAATTGCGGGAGAAGGGATACGCGGACAAATACCGCGATTTGGGGCAGCCGATTCACCTGATCGGGGTCGAGTTCAGCAAGGATACCCGCAATATCACGGCCTTCGAGGCGGCCCGTGCGTGACCTGCGAAGCGGGGTTGCGCACGACGATAGCAGGAAAACATCTGACGCGGGCAGACAGGAATCCCCCGTTTCGGCAGGTTTTCGCCGTGACAACGAAAAAACTGCAGGATCACGGCGTTACGACACGCGCCGTTTCGCGCCGGTACCTTCTGTGCCCTTTGTGCATTTTGTGGCCGATGCATTTTTCGACTTGAGGTAAATTGACATTCGGGGGTGATCCATGTCCGAACGCGAATACAGCGGGGTTATCGTGGGCTTGACGGGAATCGGGGCCGGACGTCCGGCCGAAGCCGGGGGTCTGCCGCTATACGGCGCGATGCCGATGTCGCACGCCTCGGCCTATTACCGGTGTCCTCAGACCCGGCTGACGGCTGTGTGCGACCTGCGTGAGGAGGCGCTGGACAGTTTCCGGGAGAACTGGAACGACGTGTGGCCCGAAATGCGCTACTACGTGGATTATCGGGAAATGTTCGAGGCGGAAAATCCCGAATTGGTGAGCGTCGCGACGTCGGACCACTTCCACGCGGATATCGTGGTGGATGCGGCCGAGCGCGGTACGGCCGCGATTCTCTGCGAAAAACCGCTTGCGACAACGCTCGAGGACGCCGACAGGATGATCTCGGCGACCGAAGCGAACGGGACCGTACTTTCGGTGGATCATTCCCGGCGGTGGTACCCGCATTACCTCAAGGCCCGCGAGATCGTCCGAAGCGGCGAGATCGGGCCGCTGCGCACCGTCGGGTGCGAGATGTTCGGCCTGCGTTCGATGTTGTTTCGCAACGGGACCCACGCCCTGGATACGGTCTGCTTTTTTGCAGACGGAGATCCCCTGTGGCTGGTGGCGGACCTGGAGGACGGGTTCGAACACTTCACCGAGTATCGGGGAGGCGGAGGAAAGGATGCCGCGAGTGATCCGTATGCCTCGGCCTATATCCGGTTCGGGAACGGCGTCAGGGCTTTTTTCAACTCCTACAAGACGACGTTCGCCGGGTGGCGGTTCATTCTGACGTGTGAGGACGGGCGGGTGGAAGCCACCGATAAGACGGCCAGGCTGATTCGCGGCGCCTCGTTCGAGACCTCGGAGATCGTCCCGGAGCATTACATGCTGCATTCCAAGGGCGCCCTGGTGGCGGAACTGGTGCATCTGCTGGAACACGGCGGAGACCCGGTGTCTCCCGCGCGGGAGGCGCGGAAATCACTGGAGGTCATCCTGGGCATCCTGAAGTCTCATCACGCGGGCAACACACGCGTCGACTTTCCGCTGTCCTGAGGAGATCACGACATGAAATCTGTCGATCCCGTCGCGGTCTGGGACGTGCGCCCATGGGGCTGCCCGGCGTTCACGATCCGTGACTTCAACGGAGACGGGAAGAACGAAATCCTGTTCGTGCAAAACGCGGGCGCGCACGCCAACGAGGCGTTCGATCCCAGGTTCAAGGACGTGCAGGGGTACAAGACCGGCGTGGAAGACCAGGAGCTCTTCTGCCTGACGCTTACGGACGGCGAGGGTCAGATTCTCTGGCAGGTTGGGGAACCCTGGGCGCTGGAGCGGCCCTTTTCCTGGAACGGGAGCAATTTCTGCGAGGTCGTGGACCTGGACGGGGACGGGCAGATCGAAATCATGATCGTCTACAAGGCGGAATTGCTGGTCTACAAGGGAGCCACCGGCGAATTGTGCAGCCGGCATGAGCTGCCCCATTCGGGGTTCTATTACTCGCGGGCGGTTCGAACCGATCACTCCGGAAGGTATCACATTTTTACCAAGAGCGTCACGTCTTCCGCCACGCATGGCTACGGCAATCCCAGCCTGCTGCTGGACCATGACTTCAACGTGGTCTGGGAGAAGGAGGTGGACGGCGCCGGGCATGGCGGCGACTTTGCCGACGTGGACGGCGACGGACTGGACGAACTTCTGATCGGCTTCAGCCTGTTCGACCACGACGGCAGTCCCCTCTGGTCGCATCCCCCGATGTCGGAGAACGACCACCTGGACGATTCTGTGATTGCCGATATCGACGGCGACGGACGGTTCGAGTTCGCGCTGGCCCACGACGGACACGACGCGGTCGTCCACAATTCCGACGGAACCGTGCGGTTCACCGTTCCGATGAATCACTGCCAGAACATCCTGCCGGGAAGATTCTTCGAAGCCGATCCGGGGCTTCAGCTGGCCTTTGTGGACAAGGCGCTGGGACGCGCGGAGGAGCGGGAGGCAGCGATCGTCAGTGCCGACGGCCGCGAGTTGTCCCGGCATCGGACGATGGGTTATTACTCGGTCATCGGGTGGTCGAGTGACGTGGGCGAGGACAGCCTGATGCGTCTCGAATGGCCGACCGAGCCCGACGCCGACCACCGCGTATTATGGGTGGGCCCCACCGGCCGGGAACTGGCGCGGCTGAACGTGCGGGAAAATTTCCACGACCGCTTTCAGAAGTTCGGCCTCGAAGACTATCCCGGCCGCGGCCGCTATTTCGGCACCAGCCACACCGCGGCCATTGGCGATCTCGACGGGGATGGACGCGACGAGTTCCTGGTAACCGATCGGGAGAAGGTATGGGTATTCAAGAAGCCGCAATAGACTGCGTTCGACTCTCGCGATCGGAGCAGCCGTAGAAGCTACTTGGAAAATAACATCAGAAACTACAAAACACACGAAAAAAACGAAAAATCCGTGGCTTAAATCAATTGCCACAAGAGGCCTGCCTGCAGCGCAGGGCACTGCGCAGGCAGGCGCGAAGACCGCTGGGGAGTTTAAAACAGCTTCTCAAGGAAACAAAAGCGTGAAGCAGGAATTACATCACCCAATGCCTGGAGGAAATTGCCGGTGACCAGACGCAGACTCCCCATCGGCATGCAGACCTTCCGCGAACTCCGAGAGCAGGACTGCTATTACGTCGACAAGACCGCACATATCCGGCGGCTGCTCGACGAGGGCAAGCACTATTTCCTGTCGCGCCCTCGTCGCTTCGGCAAAAGCCTGTTTCTCGACACGCTCAAGGAACTGTTCGAGGGCAACCAACCTCTGTTTCAGGGGCTGGACATCCACGGTTACTGGGACTGGTCCATACGTTGCCCCGTCCTGCGTCTGAGCTTCGGGAGCGGGCACTTCAAGGAGCCGGGCCACTTGCATACGAACCTGATGGCCCAATTGGACGCCGTGGAACGAAAGGCAAACGTATCCTCTGAGTACGTCACCGGTCCCGAACGGTTGCGGCATCTCCTGGAAGTGCTGCACGGCAAGACCGGTCGGCCCGTCGCAGTGCTGATCGACGAGTATGACAAGCCGATCCTGGACGCCCTGGAGACGCCGGACGTCGCCCGCGCAAACCGCGACTATCTGCGGGGCCTCTATGCAGTCGTCAAGGACAGCGACACCGACATCCGCTTCAGCCTTATTACCGGGGTAAGCAAGTTCTCCAGAGTCAGCCTGTTCTCCGGCCTCAACAACCTGGTCGACATCACCCTGGACGCGCGCCATTCGTCCATCTGCGGGTACACCGACGAGGATATCGACACCGTTTTCGCGCCGGAGTTGCCCGGCCTCAACCGGGAGGAGATCCGCTACTGGTACAACGGCTACAGTTGGCGGGGCGATACAAGGGTATATAACCCCTTCGACATACTGCTGCTGTTTCGCAACCGAGAGTTCGCCGCCTATTGGTTTGAGACGGGCACGCCGACGTTTCTGGTCGAAACGCTGTTCAAGCGCCAGGTGAGTTCTCTGGCTCTGGACGAAATGCTGGGCAGCAGCGATCTGCTGTCGACGTTCGACGTGGACGACGTGGCCACCGAGGCGCTTTTGTTCCAGACCGGGTATCTCACAATAACAGAAGAGGAAGATCTCGGCGGCGAACCTCACTACCGTCTGGGCTATCCCAACCGGGAAGTGCGGCAGAGCCTGAATCGGAGCCTGCTGCGCTACCTGGTGAAGGACGCGTCTCGGCAGATGGCGAACAGCGTCCGGCTTTACCGGCTGCTGGAGGCCAACGACTTCGCCGGGCTCGAAACGCTGTTCCAGGCGTTCTTTGCCAGCATTCCCTATGAGTGGTACACGAACAACGACATTGCCAACTACGAGGGCTACTACGCCAGCGTGTTTTATTCCTATTTCGCGGCACTGGGGCTGGACGTCACGGTGGAGGACGCCAGCAGTCACGGCCGGCTGGACATGGCGGTTCATTTTAACGACAACGTCTATCTGTTCGAATTCAAGGTCGTCGAGATGACCTCGGAGGGCGCGGCGATGGCGCAATTGAAGGCGAAACGCTACGCTGACAAGTACCGTGATCCGGGACAGGCGATCCACCTGATCGGCGTGGAGTTCAGTAAGGAGGCCCGCAACCTGACGGCGTTCGAGGTGGAGCGGGTTTGAGCATCCGGATGAGCATGAGGGGATGTGGCTGGATGGCCGTGAGGACGTTTCTCCGGCGGAAGTTATTACCGGAAGCGGTAAATAGTTTATATTTCATGCCTCTGCGACAGCGCGACGGTGTCAACTATGCGCCCCGTGCCGCTCCGTGAACCCGTCGAAGTGCGTCGAAGGATTGGCGAAGAGCTGATGTAGACTATTTTCTTCTTCCCGTAGTATACGATTTCCAGCGCCTGCCTGCCGGTAGGCACGGCACGGGCGCCGGACGTTTCCGCGTCTGAGAAAGAAAAAAATGGCTAGGGACAACGACGTAGAGCAGCCTTCGGGAAGCAAGGACAAGCCTGCTCGAACCACTCCTTCGGCGGCCAAACTCAGGCAGATTGTGGGCGCCTCGCCTGCTCCCAGGAATTTGACGCCGTACGAGGTCGACCTGCTACGGAAGGCCGCACGGGAAACTGCGGAGGTCGTGGACGAAGTCCTTGCAGAAGAAAAAGCGGCTCGAGATCAGGATGAAACGCAAGCAACGACGGAAGCAGACGAACAGCAAGAGGAGTCCCGCTAAGACGTTTTCCAACAACACACGGGGGGAACCATGAACACCGCAACGCCCGAAGCACCCTCCGGCGCCGATTTCGAGGCACGCCTTGCGCGCCTGGAAGGTACCGTTGAGCAGCTTAGCCAGCGCATCGCTGCCCTCGAAACCCGCGTCGATCAGGGTTTCCGCTGGATGATCGGCATTCAATTAACCATGTTCATCACGCTTGGCACGCTCATTCTCTTCAAACTATAACCCTCGCACGGGCGCCGGACGTTTCCGCGTCTGAGAAAGATAAGAAAAAATGGCCAGGGACAACGACGCGGAACAGCCTTCAGGGCGTCGGAACAAGCCTGCTCGAACCACTCCTTCGGCGGCCAAGCTCAGGCAGATTTTGGGCGACTCGCCTTCTCCCAGGAATTTGACGCCGTACGAGGTCGACCTGCTACGGAAGGCCGCACGGGAAACTGCGGAGGTCGTGGACGAAGTCCTTGCAGAAGAAAAAGCGGCTCGAGATCAGGATGAAACGCAAGCAACGATGGAAGCAGACGATCAGCGCGAAGAACCCCGCTAAGCGGTTTTCCAACAACACACGGAGGCAGCCAACATGAACACCGCAACGCCCGATTTCGACGCCCGCCTCTCCCGCGTCGAGGGAACCGTCGAGCAGCTTAGCCAGCGCATGGCAAGCCTGGAAACCCGCATGGGCAACCTGGAAACCCGCATGGATCAGGGTTTCCGCGAAGTCAACGCACGCATGGATAGCGGGTTCCGTTGGATTGTCGGTATTCAGTTTACCACGCTGGTTGCGCTTGGCACGCTCATTCTCTTCAAACTCTAACCCTCGCCTGCCTGCCGGTAGGCACGGCACGGGCGCCGGACGTTTCCGCGTCTGAGAAAGATAAGAAAATGGCCAGGGACAACGACGCGGTGCAGCGTTCAGGGCGTCGGAACAAACACACTTGGATCAGTCCTTCGGCAGCCAAACTCAAGCAGATATTGGGCGACTCGCCCGCACCCCGGAATCTGACGCCGTACGAGATCGAGCTGTTGCGGAAAAGCAAGAAGGAGATGGCCCAGGTCCTGCGCGAAGTCCTTGCGGAGAAAAAAGTGGCTCGATACCAGGATGAAACGCGAGCAACGATGGAAGGAGAGGAGCGGCGCGAAGACTCCCGCTAAGAAGCTACTTGGAAAATAACATCAGAAACTACAAAACACGCGAAAAAAACGAAAAATCCGTGGCTTAAATCAATTGCCACAAGAGGCCTGCCTGCAGCGCCTGTCTGCGTGCCTGCATGCAGCGCAGGGCACTGCGCAGGCAGGCGTGCCACACGCACAGGCAGGCGCTGGTAGGACGGCGAATAAGGATATGGTAGCAATGCACGCAATAATCGAACAACACCGCGCCGGGATTCTCGCCCTCGCTGAACGGCACGGTATTACCGACGTACGTGTGTTCGGGTCTATGGCGAGAGGCGACGCCGATGATTCCGGTGACGTCGATCTGCTGGTGTCGCTGCCGCCCGATAAAACGGGCCTCGCGCTCGGCGCGCTGTTGATGGACGTGCGGGACCTTCTGCAACGCCGCGTAGAAGTCGTCACTGAAAAGAGTCTTCATCCGGCCCTCCGCGAGCGCGTTCTGAACGAGGCGCAGCCGTTATGAAACCCGAAAGTTGTAATCCGAATCCGTTGTGAATACTAAGCGAAAATTAGACGATTTCCAACCCAACACGCGGAGGCAACGAACATGAACTCCGCGACGCCCAATTTCGAGGCGCGCCTTGCGCGCCTGGTGGGTATCGTTGAACAGCTTAGCCAGCGCATGGGCAACCTGGAAACCCGCATGGATCAGGGTTTCCGCGAAGTCAACGCACGCATGGATAGCGGGTTCCGTTGGATTGTCGGTATTCAGTTTACTACGCTGGTTGCGCTTGGCACGCTCATCCTCTTCAAACTCTGACCCTCGCCTGTCTGCCGGTAGGCACGGCACGGGCGCCGGACGTTTCCGCGTCTGAGAAAGATAAGAAAATGGCCAGGGACAACGACGCGGTGCAGCGTTCAGGGCGTCGGAACAAACACACTTGGATCAGTCCTTCGGCAGCCAAACTCAAGCAGATATTGGGCGACTCGCCCGCGCCCCGGAATCTGACGCCGTACGAGATCGAGCTGTTGCGGAAAAGCAAGAAGGAGATGGCCCAGGTCCTGCGCGAAGTCCTTGCGGAGAAAAAAGTGGCTCGATACCAGGATGAAACGCGAGCAACGATGGAAGGAGAGGAGCGGCGCGAAGACTCCCGCTAAGAAGCTACTTGGAAAATAACATCAGAAACTACAAAACACGCGAAAAAAACGAAAAATCCGTGGCTTAAATCAATTGCCACAAGAGGCCTGCATGCAGCGCAGGGCACTGCGCAGGCAGGCGTGCCACACGCACAGGCAGGCGCTGGTTGGACGGCGCGTAAGAATACGGTAGCAATGCACGCAATCATCGAACAACACCGCGCCGGGATTCTCGCCCTCGCTGAACGCCATGGTATTACCGACGTACGTGTGTTCGGGTCTATGGCGAGGGGCGACGCCGATGATTCCGGTGACGTCGATCTGCTGGTGTCGTTGCCGCCCGATAAAACGGGCCTCGCGCTCGGCGCACTGTTGATGGACGTGCGAGACCTTCTGCAACGCCGCGTGGAAGTCGTCACTGAGAAGAGTCTTCATCCGGCCCTCCGTGAGCGCGTGCTGAAAGAGGCACAGCCTTTATGAAACCGGACGCGCAGTCCGATAGAGTATTGCTGGAACACATACGCGAGTGCATTGAACGCATTCGGGAATACACCGGCAGCAGGCGAGTTTCGTTCTACGGTTCACCTTGGTGTCCGAAATCGGATGTAACCCTCACAGGAGCAATTGGGAAAGCAACGTAGGAAATTTGATGGACGAAGCGTTTGGGAAGAATGTCATCACAGGGTCGGAGGAGTCCTGATCCTGAAGGGGAACCGGCGAGTTCCTCGAAGTACGTCTCCACCTGAAAGAGACAAGTGTGAAAACGATCGAACAGGTCGGGCTCAACTGACCACAGGCGATTTTGACTTTTCTCGCCACGCCTTCAAGCGAGCGGTTGAAAGAAACATCAGCGAACAGGAGATCAGACAGGCAGGATTGTGGGCAACAATCATTGAGGAATATCCTGGCGATAAGTACGCCCCGAGTTGCCTGCTTTTGGGTTTCACCCAATCGGGTAGACCTCTGCACGTCCACGTTTCGCTTGCCGACACGGAGGAAGTGAGAATCATTACACTATATGTGCCAGATCCGGATAAGTGGATCGAATACTATAGAAGGAGGTGAGCATGTTTACTTGCCCGGTCTGCCATTCCCAGGAAAGCCGTGAGGAGTTGGTCGACGAGGTGTTTCGCGTTGATGGGCGTTATGCCCTGGTCGAGGGCATTCCGGCTCTCGTGTGCGTCCGGTGTGGCGAACAGGCCTTTAGTCGCGAGACGACGGAGAAGGTGCGATTGATGGTCCACGGAGAGGCTGAATCAACAACGTCCATACCCATGCAGGTCTTTGACTTCGCCTGACGGATTTAGACTGCCATTTGGGTGAGAGGATGTTGTCCCTCTCGGCAGTCCGCCGATCGAAAATAGGCCACTCGAATCGGACTCATCGTATATGGCCCCGGCCATAGGTACATCTCTAACGCGGATTTGCTCAGCCCGAATCAAATAGACGGAAGTGAACGTCTGAGCCCGATTGACGTTGCAATCACTCCCCCTTGAGGGGGAGTCGCCTGCCTGCCGAGCAGGTCTCGGCGCAGGCAGGCCGCCATTGGCGGCGGTGGGGGGTTACCTACTCTGAGCACGGCGTCTGAGAAAGATGAAGAAAATGGCCAGGGACAACGACGCGGTGCAGCGTTCAGGGCGTCGGGACAAACACACTTGGATCAGTCCTTCGGCAGCCAAACTCAAGCAGATATTTGGCGACTCGCCCACGCCCCGGAATCTGACGCCGTACGAGATCGACCTGCTGCGGAAGGCTGCGAAGGAAACTGCGGAGGTCGTGAGCGAAGTCCCGGCGAAGGAAAGAGTGGCTGGAGAGCAGGATGAAACCAGTCGATAGGCTGTAAATTGATCTGGATCTATTGCGAATTATGTGCGGATATTATGGACGTTTAGTCATGAACAGGAGGACGTCGATGACCAACATGCGTTGGATGGAGGCCATCGAACAATGGCGCAGCCTCCCGGCGGAGGAACGTCGACGCCGGCATCTGGACGCGATTCCCCGTCACGTGGCGAATTCGATGGCGATGGAGGGCGAGCCGGTGGACGAGGCCTGGATTCGGGAAAGACTCGCCCGCGCCCCTGAATTTGACGCCGTACGAGATCAAGCTGCTGCAGTGCAAGAAGGAGATCGCCCAATAGCAGTTGTTCCCCGGACGAAGAGCAATCGCCTGTTACTGCCAACTACTGCAATGAGGCCGGGCCTTGCGGCCCGGAAGTGACACGCTCTACGCGTACATAACCGAAAACTTCTCTACTTCAATGAGGCCTAGAAACATGATAGCGTCCAGGAGATGGTTCAAATTAAAACTTGACAGAAGTATTTGGTTATGATATTTTAATTTTTAAGCTTGATTCAGTCGATGCGATGCGGGCAAGCCCAATAGATGTACTACCTCGAGGGTTAAATCAAACAAAAAAGGAACACGCAGTATGTCGTTTGAGCAATTCTTCTCCACAGCGTTCGGCAAAGACCTCAGTCCTTACGACTATCAGCACGCACTCGCAAAACAGGCATGGCCAGACGCACTCATCGCTCCGACAGGCCTCGGCAAGACCGACGTGTCGTGTTGTCTATTGTCTGCCCTTGAGTACACTCGTCGAGCATACGGGTAGGCAATAGGCCGACTCGCCCGGCTGCCGGAGTTTGACGTATTACGAAATCGATCTGACGCGGAAAGGCAAGAAGCAGATAGCCCCGGTCGCGGGCGAAGTCGTTGCGAAAAAAATTGTGTCTGGAGATCAGGATGAAACACAAGCAACGATGGAAGCAGACGAACAGCGCGAGGAACTCCGCTAAGGATCGAGACCATCAGCGCGCCCTGCTCATCAAGCGCTGGCTGGACGGGCAGTAAGGATACGGTAGCAATGCACTCAATAATCGAACAACACAGCGCCGAGATTCTCGCACAGAATACAAAAAGAAAACGGGCTAATACGCATTTGGACGTTGGCGGTTTTGAGGGAGAACACCATGGAATCTATTCAATCTCGCGTATACGAATATCTGAAGCGCCGGAAAAACGGCGCTTCCGTGCTGGACATGGCCACAGCCCTGAACTTAGACTGCAAACAGGTACGCGGCGGCATTGACCGATTGAGAGACCAAGGCATCGAGATCGACAACGAACCCCCGCGAAGTAAGAATTTCAAGCTTCGCAGGTGAGCCCATAGCTACTTAACCCCAATTATTCACAAAAAAGGTAGTTTCCATACCCAAGTCATTGTATTATATTGTGGTTACGCAAATAACCATAACACAATGAAACAGGAGGAAACTACCGTGGAAGTTCAAGATAAACAAGCCGCACTTCCTTTCGCAAGTATTTCTGGCAAGCAGGTAGAAGCGGTCTTCGATGGCGGTGTGCTCACCAGCGATATGGGTTTGATGCTGCTTCGAGAGGTGGAGTCCAAAAACGGCATCCTGTCTCGGATCGTCGAGGCGTTGCCGGACCGTCGGCATCCCAGTTACGTGGATCACCCGATGGCGGATCTGATCAGCCAGCGTGTCTTTCAGATCGCGTGCGCGTATGAGGATGCGAACGATTGCAATTTGCTGCGCTTTGACCCTGCGTTCAAGGCGGCCTGTGATCGGTTGCCGATATCAGGGGCGCCGTTGGCCAGCCAACCCACGATGAGTCGATTGGAAAACGGCATTCGTCGCCGGGACTTATATCGCATTGCCGAGGCCCTTGTGGACGGATTCATCGCGTCCTACGATAGGCCTCCCGAAGGGGTCGTTCTGGATATCGATGACACCGATGACGAGGTTCACGGCAAGCAACAGTTGTCGTTTTTCAATGGCTATTACAATGAACGCTGTTATTGTCCCTTGCACATTTATGAAGGCCGGACAGGAAGACTGATCACGACGCTTTTGCGTCCGGGCGCCCGTCCTACCGGCAAACAGATTGTCAGCATTCTCAAGCGACTGGTGAAAATGCTTCGTGAGGCGTGGCCGGACGTGGGTATCTATTTACGTGGCGATGGCCATTTTTCCTGTCCTGAGGTCCACGACTTTTGCGACGAGCAAGCGGTGTATTTTACGCTGGGACAGACGGGCAATGCCAGGCTTGCACAACGGGGACACGCGTTGATCGAGCAGGCAAAGGCCCGGTATCGGGAAACCGGACAGCCCGTGCAGTTATTTGCCAGTTTCGATTACCAGGCAACGACTTGGGCCGTGCCAAGACGCATCATCTACAAAGCTGAAATCACCGCCTCGGGGCAAGCCAATACACGCTTTGTCGTCACCAACCTGAAAAGTAGCCAGCCCTCATTCATCTACAAAACCGTCTATTGTGCGCGCGGCAGGATGGAAAACTTCATCAAGAATCACAAAACCTTTCTCCATTCCGATCGCACCTCCTGCCACACCTTCGAAGCCAATCACTTCCGTCTCCTGCTGCATAGTGCCGCTTATGTCTTGATGCACACCCTTACCGAAAAAGGACTCCGGACCACCCAATGGACGCACGCCCAGTTTAATACCATTCAGAATCGCATCCTCAAAGTCGCAGGGAGCGTGTCCGAACTCAAAACCAAAATCAAACTCCATTTGCCAACCTCATTTCCCTTGAAACACCTCTATGACACCATCCTCTGTAATTTGGCAATGGCAGTTCCATAACGCCGCTTCACGCAGGTCCCGCCATCCCTTGATCATAGCCGCCAGGTAAGACCAAGGCATCCGTCCGTCCTCTCAAACCACAAATTCACGAACTCGACACCCCTTGATGCTGACGGCCCAACCAAAATCACTCATCAACCCGCCAACAACACCTCATTCTATTGTTTTCTCTTCTACAGAACACTTCCTACTTCCAAAAATACTGTTCCGGTCAATTTCATGAATAGGTCGGGTTAAATGATCCCTGCAAATCCAAAAGCGTATCAGCCCGTAAAGAATCCTGATGCTTACGTGGACACCTGAAGACAAAAGGAGGAACGAATGCCTCAACTCACATTTGATCGGCTGCTTGACGCCGTCGCAGGCGGCGCTGTAGCGTTGCGGTCCCGCATGACGTTACAACCTGCGGGTGGCGAAGGAGACAAGGTTTTCCCGCCAACTTATGCGGTTGACGGACGTCCCGAGCACAAGTACGCCGTTGAAGAGCGCCAGGTCGGCGAAGGCGACAAGACAACCACTACAGTCCTGTTGGACTCCGTGGCGTCGCAAGCGAACCGGGCGGAGTTGGCTCTGTTGGAAGGGTGGGAGCGAGATGAGCTTTCTTTCCCCGTTCCCTACGTGGATTTCTCAGAGGACGGCGGCGCTACTGACTACGACAAGCTGACCGTGCTGGAAGCACCACACCGACTGGCGGATGCGATCTTTCGCGACAGCTTATTGGATGGAACGTTGTTCCGGCTGTCGGATATCGGACAGGCCATTACCGACGCAACACCGCGCAACGCCATCGACCTGTTCCGCTATTCTCCCACCTCACTGCTGTTCGGTATGTGGGATTCCACCGGACCGAAGGGCGGGCTCGGATCGAAGTTCCAGCGGGCTTACGTCTCCGAGATCGTCGGTTTCGATGCCGCTGTCGGCAAGAAGGTTGGAAGCCGGATCGATCCTCTCCAGATCGAAAAGGTTGCAACAGAGGATCCAGATGACCGGGTGTTCAACAGCTCTGACCCAGTTGAAGTGTGGACGACGGATCCTGATGCTGCTGAAAGGAATAACAAGGGTGAGGTCGTTTATGCCTCGCGCAAAAAAGATGCACCAGGCAATCCAGGGCAGCCGTCCAAGATTAACCACGGCAACATCCCCCCTTCGATAGATGCCCAGGCAGGCGGCGTTACCATCTCCAAAGCCGCGCAGACCACTGTCATTTCTTTTGCAGCACTTCGTCGGCTGCGTTTCAAGGGATTCAGCAGGAAGGCCGAAACGGCCGCTCGCACCGCAGTCTCCGGGCTGGGCGTCGCTGCAATTGCCTATCAGTACGAAAACGACTTGGACCTGCGTTCCCGATGCCTGCTGCTCCCGACGCATCCGCCGCGCCTCGAATTATTGAGCCGCGACGGTTCTGCTGGCGAAGTTGTGGAGTTGGACAGAAGCGCGGCTACTGAGATCCTGTCCTCGGCGGCAGCGCACGCGGCGGAGAATGGAATCGGTTGGGAAACGGGTGACATTCGCCTTACCCCCGCACCGAAACTGATCGAACTGATTCGTCGCAGCCACAAGCTATCGGAAACTGAACAAACTTCGGAGTAATGAAGATGTCTGCCGCCGAGAGATTCTGCATCGAGGTGAACTTTCTGACGGGCCGGTACGTGGCCACGTTCCACTCCGACCGCCAGCGTTCGGAGTGGCCGCCGCACCCTGCGCGTCTGTTTTCGGCACTCGTGGCGACATGGGCCGACGCCGACGAACCTGATGTAACCGAGCGTGATGCCCTGGAATGGCTCGAAGCCCAGGGGCCGCCCGCGATCGCCGCGTCTGAATCCGTGCCGCGCAGTGTGGTTTCACATTTTGTGCCGGTGAACGACGCATCCATCGTAGGCGGGGCTTGGCAGGCTAGAAAGGCCAAAACAATCACTGGATTGCTGGATCAACTGGATGAAGAGCTTATCTCTTCGCATGGTGAGATCACGAGGAAGGTGTCGCGGATAAAGGATAGATTGGCCAGACAACGGGACGTCGAAACCCAGATCAGTCGCACGGGTAACACGAACCCGTCTTCTGCCGTGACGATGCTGCCTGACCATCGGGGCAAGCAGGAGCGGTTCTTCCCGTCCGTCACTCCCCACGACGCCCGTGTAACATATCTCTGGGACGCCGCCGCCCCAGAAGCAGTATGCGAAACTATAGACCAGCTACTCAGTAGGGTCACCAGGCTTGGCCACCCATCATCTTTGGTATCGTGCAGGGTGACCATGGGGTCGCCTGCCGCCACTCATGCGCCAAGCGATGTCGGACAAAGTTTGCGGACCGTAAGGCGTGGTCAACTCGCCGAGCTTGAGCGGCAGTACGTCCGCCACGAAGGCGTCAAGCCTCGGTCCCTGCCTTACACAGACGTTCGTTACAATGCCACTGCAGAGACCGTGCAGCCGGAGCCAACACTGCAACCCAACACCTCCGGTGAGTGGATCGTCTTCGAGTTCGCTCACAACTCTCGCTCCTTCCCGGCCACCCGAACCGTGGACTTGGCTACTGCAATGCGAGGAGCCGTTCTCAATTACGCCGAAGATCCGATCCCCGAAGGGCTCAGCGGTCACAGGCCGGATGGAAGACCGACGTACGATCCGCATGTGTCATTCCTGCCCCTTCCCTACGTCGGCTCGGAGTATGCAGACGGCCGTTTGCTCGGTTTGGCGCTGTCGATGCCCAGGTCGCTGGGAGATGACGTGCGTCGCGCGGTGTTCCGCGCAATCGGAAGATGGGAGCAGGAGGCTCCGCAACACCCCTACCCCCTGAGACTCACTTTAGGATCTCAAGGCGTAGTCCACATGACTAGACTGCGTGGACATGCGGACTTGGCCGCCTTGCGACCGAGCATTTGGAATCGTCCTTCGATCCGATGGGTTTCGGCGACACCCATCGCCCTGCCCAGACATCCTGGCAGCCTGAGCGAGGGGACCGCCGCTGCTCGTGCAAAGGCTTGGAAGTCGGCCGAAACTGGGGTGGCAACTGCCTGCGGGCATGTCGGGTTGCCGGAACCCTTGTCGGTCGAGGTTGCGCTTAACCCGTTCATCGTCGGGGCCAAGCCAGCCAAGCGCTTCCCGTCGTTCAGCCAGAATGGGAAGGAGGGCAAACCGGTCAGACGCCAACTCGTTCACGCGTCATTGACATTCGAACATACCGTAGAGGGACCGCTGATGCTTGGGGCGGGTCGGTTCATGGGGCTGGGACTGATGCGCCCGATGCCGGAATTTGGCGATTCCTCTGAAGGCCGGACCGATGAGTGAAAAGCTGACACCCGACGACTTTCGTTCATTCTTTCTGGACGTCCACGATCAGGAGCCATTCCCCTGGCAGCAACGCCTGACAACACAGGTGCTCCACACCGGAGCATGGCCGAAGGTGATCGATCTGCCAACCGGCACCGGGAAAACCGCCGTGCTCGACACCGCCGTGTTTGCCCTTGCCGCTCAACCCACAGATTCGCCACGGCGTGTTGTATTCGTCATCGACCGGCGCATCGTTGTCGATCAGGTGTACAAGCGAGCGCAACGAATCCGCTGCCGAGTGGAAGCGGGTAATACTCCAATCCTGCGAAAGGTGAGAGAACGGCTGAGGGCTCTAAGTGACGGGGAACCTTTGGGGGTCGCTGCGTTGCGGGGTGGCGTTCCCATGGACAACGACTGGACTCACCGACCGGACCAACCGTGGGTCGTGGTCTCCACCGTGGATCAGTTCGGCTCCCGCCTGCTCTTCCGCGGCTATGGCGTGAGGCATACAATGCGGCCGATACACGCGGGACTTGCAGGCAACGATTGCCTTGTGATCATGGACGAAGTGCATCTGAGCGTTCCCTTCGCGGAGACAATGGCGCAAGTGGCCGCGTTGAGAACCCCGGGGTTGCCCCGGCGCTTCGGCGTAGTTGAGATGTCAGCGACGCCCAGCAACAAGGACGCTGAGCCTTTCAGGCTTGATCCTGTCACCGATCTGGAAGGATGCGAGGAGTTGCGCCGCCGGGTGCAAGCGACCAAGGAAGCGGAGTTGGTTTCGGTGCGGAATCACGACGCCATGCCGGCTGCCGTTGTGAAGATCGTCAAATCGATCGCCAAGTCAAAAACCGACCAGAACATCCGCAGCCTTGGAATCGTAGTGAATCGAGTGAAAACCGCCCGCGAGATCCATCAAGCGCTCGAAGAAAGTGGCTTCACCACTTTTCTAATCACCGGGCGCATGCGACCGCTGGACCGTATCGACGCTTTGAACAAGATCGGCCCCGCCGTTGATCCCGATGGCGAACGGCGTGCCGAGGGATTGACCATCGTGGTTGCGACGCAGGCCATTGAGGTCGGCGCCGACTTCAGTTTCGATGCGCTCATTACTGAGTGCGCAGCGGTTGACAGTCTCCGTCAGCGATTCGGCCGCCTCGACCGACGTGGGACGTACTTCTCGCAGACCGGCAACGCCGCCCGAGCCTGGATCATCGGCCCCAAGTCGGTAGTTACCTCCAGGAAACCCGACCCGATCTATGGAGATTCCGTCAAAGCGACCTGGGCGGAACTGAAACGTCGGCAAAAGGATGGTCCGATCGAGGTCGGATCTCGCTCTCTTCAGGAATTTCCACGCGAGGCAACTGCTCCGAGGGCTCAAGCCCCACTGCTGCTGAAAACACATTTGGACGCCTGGACACAGACCAACCCGGAGCCAATCGTGCAGCCAGCCGTGGACTGGTTTCTTCATGGAATCGATCAGGGCCTCACTTCGGATGTCTCGATCGTCTGGCGATGGGACAGATCCGCCGATGTGCTTCGGCTTGTTCCGCCACGGCAGGCCGAGTTCCTGCCGGTTCCCATTGGTGCTGCTAAGTCCTGGCTGTCGAACGCCGACGAAGTGGATGTGGCTGATGTCGATAAAGGTGTTGAATCGGAACTTGATATTCCGGCGTCCCAAGGAAAGGACATCGACTGCGTACGCTGGGAAGGATTTGATAAAACTCCGAAGCCCATCGACGTCAATGAGATTCGTCCAGGTGACATCCTCATCGTAGATCCCTGCCGAGGCGGTCTTAGAGCCGGGACATGGGATCCTTCTTCAGAAGAACCTGTTACGGACTTGGGGGATGCGGCACAAATCGCCTACGGCCGCAGGGCAACCTTGCGCCTGGACCCACGATTGCCCGGTATGGCTTCTCTGCCATTGCCGTCTGACGAAGCCGAGGCGGATTTTCCCGTCCGTGAGCGCATTAACGAGTGGTTCCTGGCTTGGACTGTCGAGACCGGCCAAGGACTGGACTGGATACCTGAGACCCGTGAGAGGCTGGGCGACAACTTTGACGTAACATCGGTCGGCTTGGGTGAGGAGAGTTCGGACGACAGCTATTATCTCCTGACAGAACGGAACCCCACATCCAAAAAGCCGGTCGTGGACCCGACTACCATGGATGGTTCTGACAAGGCCGGGTCTCTGACTGGAACGGGTGTGATACTGAGGCGCCACCTCGAAGGTGTAGGTGGCCGTGCCGGGCACATCGCCGGGCGTCTGGGTCTCCCCACCGAATTCGAGGAGGACCTGCGCATGGCCGGCCTGCTTCACGACCTCGGTAAAGTGGACCGGCGATTTCAGGCCCAATTGGTAGGAGGCGATCCGGTGGCCTTGGAAATGCAGAGCGAGCCGCTCGCAAAGTCCCCGCAGGGAGCCCGAAGAGATCGACAATATCCAGCGGGAATGCGCCATGAAGTGGCAAGCGTAGCCATGGTAGAGTCGAACCTCAATGTGCTCAACGGTGCCCATGACAGGGACCTGGTTCTCCACTTGATCGGAACCCATCATGGTTGGGGGCGTCCGTTGCTGCCAATAATTGAGGACCAGGACCCTCAGAAACTCACATATACGCTTAATGGACATATCATGGAGAGGTATTCCGATTTCGTCGAAAGCGCCCTGGCTCTCGAAATGAGCGACCGGTTCTGGCGCCTGGTCGAACGGTACGGCTACCATGGGCTGGCCTGGTTGGAGGCGATTCTGCGGCTGGCCGATCATCAACAGAGCGCCGAAGAGGCGGAACAACCATGAACCAAACCCGTCTCAACGGACTCGAAGGGACAAACCCTCTGGGTTTCCTGGCCGCCCTCGGTGTGCAGGTGGCATTCGCTTCGGAGGGTGATCAACCGCACCTTTGGTGGAGCGACGACATCATCCCGCACGCGGTCGTGGATGAGGAGTTTGATCTTGAGCGCATAGCTGATCAGTGCATCAAGGTGTTCGCTTTGTGGAGAGACAGCCTCGCCATTGCCCCGAAACGGCCCGACGGATCGGACATTCCCAAAGGTGACGAGTTGAAACTGAAACCCGACGACATCCGTACGTATCTTCAGCTCATTGATCAGTGCGACCTTGCCGAAGGCCTGATTACCGCGCTTGTCGCCGAAGGAAGTCTGGACAATCAAGGCGTGGCCAAGCCTTCAGACCTCTACTTTACGGCGGGGCAGCAGAAATTCCTGGCCACGGCTCGCCAGATTTTGGACGGAGTCTCCCGATGCGACCTGCTCTCGGGTCTCGAAGGTCCATGGAATTATAAAAGCGTGCTCCCTTCTCTCGGCTGGGACGTCGTAGATGACCGGGTATATGCCCTGAGAGCCTACGATCCCGCGCCTAAATCAGGTCCCGATCCCAAACGTACCAACCCGGGTCCCGAAGCCCTGGCTATCCTGGGATTAAGCCTTCATCCCGTGTTCGGAAGCCGAGATCGGACGCTCACGCAAGGATGTTCAGGCTCGTGGAAGTCGGGATTCTACTCCTGGCCACTCTGGAGCAAACCAGCGTCGCCTCGTGTCGTCAAGTCGCTGTTGGCGCATGCCTATGTCCCGGCAGTCTATGATCGCGACCGCTGGTTCCGTTCGTGGGGTATCTTCAGAATTCTCCGGTCACCTATCCGCCGGTCCGGTCAAGGCGGATATGGCACTTTCGGCCCTCCGGAGGTCGCATGGCAGTTAATATGACATTCAGTCTTTACAAATGAAGCGAAGACATCTACACTGATTCATCTGGCATTGGCGGCGGCCTCTACGCATTGTGGAGGTCAGAACACCCAAAGAGCTAATCCAATATGGCCACGAGTAACAAGCGGTTCGACGCCGTCCGGATGATGCGCTCAATCCGAGACGCGTTGAGCGAACAAATCGAGACATGAATTTCGAGGAAGAGTGGGAGGCCCGGGAGCGCGAGAAGAGGCGCGCCTCGCTCAGCCCGATTGAGCGCGAGATTGAGGAGATTCTCGACGCCCGGCGGGACAAGAACATGCCGGAGATCACCGCGATCATGCAAGAGGTCAGCAGCGGCCGCTGGGCCGACGCGGCCAGGATCGCAGTCGCACGGTGGCTCGAGATCAGGATGAGACGTGAGCAACGGTGGAAGGAAAGGAGCGCCGCGAAGAATCCCGCTAAGGATCGCGACCATCAGCGTACCCTGCTCATCAAGCGCTGGCTGGACGGCGAGTAAGGATACGGTCGCAATGCACGCAATCATCGAACAACACCGCGTCGGGATTCTCGCCCGCAACCGGGTGTAACTCTCACAGGAGCAATTGCGTGAATTCGGACCACGACACGGGACATCCGTCGGGAAGGGATGACCGGACCGCTGGACTTACGCCTTCGGTAGCCGAACTCAAGCGCCTAATCGGCCCCTCGCCCACGCCCCGTCATCTGACGCCGTACGAGATCGACCTGCTGCGGAAAAGCAAGCAGGAAGTCGATCAGGTATCGGGCGAAGTCTTTGCGGGGAAAACAGTGGCTGGAGACAAGGATGAAAACAGTTGATAGGCTGTAAATGGATCCCGAAGCTGTTGAAGCATGGCAATTGAAGTTAAGGGCGGAAAAAACGTCGGTATTCGTGACATGCGGGCATTGCATGGTGTGATGGAAAACGACCTGGCAATGATTTATCCCGCAACCGCTCGGAGACCGCAAAGAACAGAATTTCCGGCGCGAAATGGCGCAAGCCGGAGACGTGCGGATCGGACAAGCGACGTATCCTGCGCTCCAGATGCTGACCGTGGCGGACATATTCGAGGGCAAACGATTCGATACGCCGGGAGCGGTAGGGCGTGGACTCAATCAACCACAACTCAGGTTAGAGAACCGGGCAGACTGAGCGAAAGGAAGACATATGCCACCGAATCGCGCGCAAGTTAAGCAGTTCATCGAATCCGAATTTCCCAAGTTGGAACTGAAACCACTTCCGAAGCAGCCAGGGTGGTCCGTCTGGCAGGGTTTCGTGCGTATTGTCCGGTTCCGACAGGTAAACCCAAACAGGAAAGTAGAGTTCAAGCCCGTTGTTTCTGCCAAAAAAGAGAAAAACAGAGGGCTGACGATTGAATTAACATCTGACTGGAAGAACCAGATTCGCAAAGCAATTGAACGGGAGTTAAGCCTTTGCGGGGAATAGCATCCCGAAAGGCCAAGCCCATATCTTATAATCCCGTTTCCAAAAATGGGCAGTCGAGGAAGTGGACGGCTTTGTCACGACGAAACGGACGGCGGACGCCAGATCTGCAAAGCATGGCAATCGAAGTCAAGGGCGGAAAGAACATCGGTATCCGCGACATGCGGGCGTTGCATGGCGTGGTCGAAAACGACGTGGCCATGATGGGCGGATTGATTGTCCTGGAGCCGCTCGGAGACCGCAAAGAGCAAAATTTCCGGCGCGAAATGGCGCAGTCCGGAGACGTGCGGATCGGACAAGCGGCGTATCCGGTACTCCAGATGTTGACCGTGGCGGACATATTCGACGGCAAGCGGTTCAATACGCCCGGAGCGGTCGGGCGCGGACTCAAGCAGCCGCAACTCAGATTGTAAGGTCGAATCGGACTAAACCCGAGACCACTATTGAGGGGAGAGCTTATGGTGCCGAAGAGTTTGGAGAATTGTATTGCGGTCATAAAGACAATGCGCAAAACAAACATGAGTTACAAAGATGCGTGTGACGAAGTGTTGCGCGCGAAGAACGATGGGGTGGTTCTTGGAACCATTCGGGATTCTTGTACTCGATTTGGGAAGGGTGGGAAAAATCGGTTGAACGTTTCCGAAGTAGAGGATCAAGTCCAGACGGGCGAAATCGTCAACACTTTAAAGCGAGAATTTCCAAACCATACGGACTATATTGACTCCCATTTGGGATGAATCTCTATCGGAAAAGAGGCGAAATGAAGGGATTTGATTGGTGGCACTACCCGCTTATCGCCGTCCCAGTAGCGATTGTTGTATTCATTTCTTGGCTGGCCTCCGCTGAACGCGCCGAACGCAAACGGGGGAAACGGTCCAAGAAAACCAACACCACAAGCCCATAACTTATAATCCCGAAACCGACAACGCGAAGCAGCGTTCAGGGACTCGGGACAAGCACACTCGGATCAGTCCTTCGGCGGCCAAGCTCAAGCAGATATTGGGCGACTCGCCCGTCTGCCGGAACCTGACGCCGTACGAGATCGAACTGCTTCGGAAAAGCAAGAAGGAGATGGCCCAGGTCTTGCGCGAAGTGCTTGTGGAGAAGAAGGACGCGTCGCAGAGAAAGCCCGATTGAAAGCGATGATGAACGCATAAGAGTGATGATTATGCACGACGAATTCCAAAGTAGATTTGGGAAATTGATGGGGTTTCCCCCGTTCGAATGGCAGGAAGGTCTTTACCGCGACTTTTTTGCCAAAGGGCAGATCCCTTCCGCGCTTGACATTCCTACCGGTCTTGGCAAGACCTCGGTGATGGCAATCTGGTATCTGGCGCTGAAAGCCGGAGCCGCATTGCCTCGGCGTTTGGTCTACGTGGTCGATCGTCGTGCGGTGGTCGATCAGGCGACGACAGAGGCAGAGAAGATCAGGGAAAAGTCAGATGACGCCGCATTGCGCGTGAGTACGCTGCGCGGCCAGCATATAGATAATCGGGAGTGGCTCGCCGATCCTGCTACGCCGGCCATCGTCGTCGGTACTGTTGATATGATCGGCTCTCGGCTCCTGTTTTCGGGTTATGGCGTATCGCGCAAGATGCGGCCCTATCATGCGGGCATGCTCGGCGCGGACGCGCTCGTCGTGCTTGATGAAGCGCACCTGGTTCCGCCGTTTGAAAAGCTTCTCGAAGCGATTGCAAACGGAGCCGACACATTCGGTCCCCACAAGCCAACAAACCGGGAGATCGTACCGCCACTCAAGCTGCTTTCGCTGTCGGCCACGGGGCGCGAAGATGACTCAGGTGGAAAAGCGATCTTTCGGCTTTCGCCCGAATGTCGGAAGGACGCGGCTGTCAGAAAACGCCTTGAAGCACGTAAACGGCTTACTATTCAGGTGCTCGATGGTGCGCCGAAGTTGGTGCCACAGCTTGCCGAGCGGGCATGGAGTCTCGGCAAGGAGCCGGCCCGCGTACTTGTCTATTGCGACCGTCGAGAGGATGCTTTGAAGGTGAAGGATGAGATTGAAAAGAAGTTCAAGAAGGAGAAACGGGAGCCCGTTTACGAACTCCTGGTTGGCGGGCGACGGGTGTTTGAGCGGGATTCACTTTCTGACTGGTTGAAAGAGCATGGTTTCTTTGGCGATGCCGAGGGACCACCTGAGCAGCCGACTTTTCTAATTGCGACCTCAGCGGGTGAGGTGGGCGTTGATCTCGACGCGGATCACATGGTCTGCGACCTGGTAGCGTGGGAACGCATGGTGCAGCGACTTGGCCGCGTGAATCGGCGCGGCAAGGGAAACGCTTGTATTGCGATTATTGCCGCGCCCCACCCAAAGGAAAAGGACGAGGAATGGAAGGATCGCTTAGCCCGTCTCAGGAAACCGTTGGATAGACTACGCCCCGCCAGCGAAATGGAGATTGTTAAGCCGGGCGGCCAACGTCGCTTGTCTCTTGCGGAGTGCACTGCAAGTGCCGACGGAAATCGCAAAGAAAAGTCGATGCAGACCTCTGACTACGAGGGACCACGTGACGGAAGTCCAGGCGCGATTCTGGATCTCAAAGAACGTGCGGAGCAAGACCGGGATCTGCGAAAAGCGATTGAGGAGGCAATGACACCGGAGCCACTGCGCCCCGCATTGACCCGCGCCCTCGTTGACGCATGGTCGCTGACCTCATTGGACGAACACACAGGAAGACCGGAAGATATCCAGCCGTGGTTGCGTGGATGGGAGGAAGACCAACGGCCGCAAACTACGGTCGTCTGGCGCGAACATCTGCCGGTACGCAGAGGTGGGCCAGAGGTAACGAAAAAAGACATCGAAGCATTCTTTGAAGCAGCGCCCCCACATGCCAGTGAGAAACTTGAGACCGAGACCCACAGAGTGGTTGAATGGCTTATGGAGCATGCAAAAAACGCCATTAACAGCGAATCCCGGGATGGAGTTGGCAATCAGGATTTGGCGCTGAGGCGGAAGGACGTCATTGCTTACATCTTGTCTCCCTCAATGGATTTATGGGACACGCTATGCGGAGACAGTCTCATGAGGGGAGACAAGAAAGAAGAGAAAAAAACTAAAGAGAATTTGAAGAAAAACCTGATGGGCGGCACATTGGTCATGGATAGGCGCTTCGGCGGTCTTTCCAAGGATGGTATGCTTAACGAGGAGCTTGGCGTCTCGCCGCGTGTGATCGACGGTGACAAGGAATGGTTGTCCCTGCAGTCCGATGATTCACCGGTCGTTCGATTTCGGGTGCGTTCCGTCACACCGGAAGAGAGTGCCGAGCCCGATGGAAACTGGCGGGAACGTCATCGGTTCGAGATAGAGAAAACGGACGAAGGTGACGTCATACGCTGGCTTTTTGTCGAAAAGTGGCGCAGTGATTCTGAGACCGATGATGACCGTTCCGCCGGGCCTCCGCAGGAACTGGCGGAGCATCAAGCTTGGGCCGAATGCAAGGTGCGAACTCTGGCGAGTACCTTGCGGCTACCGAACCCCTGTGTCGATATGCTCGCTGTCGCGGCAGGACTCCACGACGAAGGCAAGCGCCACGAGCGCTGGCAGCGCGCCTTCAATGCACCACGCGACGGAAAGGTCTATGCCAAGACCAAAGGGCCGATCAGTGTGAAGCGACTGGAACACTATCGCCATGAGTTCGGTTCGCTGCCTTGCATTGAAAGCGATGAAAAATTCAAAGCCTTGCCGTGCGATCTTCAAGAACTTGCTCTGCATCTGGTCGGAGCGCACCACGGCTGGGCCCGGCCTGTAATCCCCACAGGTGGCAGCGACGGTCCGCTCTCCGTACTTGAAAAGCGTGCCCGCGATGTCGCACTACGCTTTGCGCGACTCCAGAAGCGATGGGGACCGTGGGGATTAGCTTGGCTGGAAGCACTCTTGCGCGCCGCAGATCAGCAAGCGTCAGGTGACAATGACGCCGGGGAGGGTGCCTGATGGCTGAATCTTCGATCCCCGTGGATCTATTCAATCCGGGCCAGGTCTTCGCCTGCCTCGGCTTCCTGGAAGCCGCTGATGTGGTATGCGGCGACGCGGAGGGAGGGTTCGATTGGTGCGATGAAGCGGAGGTGCGGTTCTGCCTGCGAGCGGAGGGAGAGCAGAAACCTTTGGAAGCGGTTCTGAAATTACTGGCAGGGGCAGAGATTATGACTGTCTGCCCGACGGGTATTGAAGGCCCGTGGCCAGATAACGCCGAACCAAATGAGGAGTTCCCAGCACCCCCCAATGCGTTAAAGAAGTCCGACGGAAAGGCCCTGACCGCGAGCTCGCTGCCGGTTCGCTTACAACGAGGCAACATATCTGTTCAGATTTCGCATTGGCTGAAAGGGGACGGACGCCAGCCATTCAAATTATTCGCAGGCCAGCAAGTTGGCGCTCAACTCGTGCACAACATGCTGTGCGGTGATCCGAAGGAAAAGGCCAGCAAAGGCTTCAAAGACATCTTTCAGGGTTTCGAAGAAAGGGTTTTCCAGGATCCATTTAGTGAATGTTGCGCTGCGGGTGGTCGTTTCGGTTTCGATGCGCGTGGTGGCTGGGATGCCTTGAGAATTGGTACTTCACTTGATAAACAGGGCATTTTGCTTAAGGTTGCGCCGCACGTGGAACTACTGGCGGCTATAGGTCTCGAAAATGCACGCCCCACGTTTCTTTCAACATATGAGATACGATACGCGGCCTGGGGTGACATCTTACCAGTCGCTCTTTGCCGAGTAGCGTTGTTCGCGCCGGATACATTTCTACCGAAGGATCGTTTTCGTTTTTTTCGAGCGCACCTAGGTGACGACAAGCAATACAAAAAGTGCTTCTTTGCCGAACTGGAGGAATAAAATGACGAACTGTATCTCGCTTACGCACGAAACCATCAATGCCTGGGCCGACGACGCTCGAGGCCCTGTGGCGTTGCACCTGAAACAGAAACTTCTGCCCGTCGAGGGGGAAGGTGGTGTCATCTTCCCGCCGACCTACGCGGATATTGGCTACAATATCGACACGCTTTCCGATGGAACGAAGGTCGCGCTCATCGACAGCGTCGGTTCCCAGGCCAATCGTATGGAGCCGATTTTCAAGTGTGCGCCTTATTCGGAACTCGTTCCGCAGATCGAAATCAAGTATGGAAATCAAAACGACTACAAAAGCGTCTCTATCTTTGAAGTCGGGCATCGTCTCGGCGATGCACTCATACGGTCGTCTGAACTTGGGAAGGAAGCAAAAGAAGCGTTTGAATCTCTCATCAACTCGGGAGATGCTTCTGCGTTGGCAAAACTTGCGCCAACCTCACTCGTTTTCGGGGTCTGGGACTCTCGGGATACCCAAGCTAAACTCCCAAGAATTGTGCAGTCCGTAATTCGCGCTTGGGATATAGATACCCTTACACGTTCAGCACAATACAACCCCGCCCTCGACTATGCCGTACTTGAGGTTTTTTCAGAAGAGGACAAGCGGAAAGCAGAGGGCAAAAGGGAAGGCCGTCTCGCGGAGCGTGGGTTTGTTCATGTCCCCGCGACCGATTCGCATGGCGGTGTGCTCGTGCGCGGTGCTATTGAGCGCGATGTTACTGTGAACTTGGTGGCCTTGTGCAGGCTTGAGGGAGGCGACACGCAAGCTTTGCGCCAATACATTCTCGGCCTTTCTCTTGTCGCTGCCACCGCGCCGTTAGATCCCTTCTTGCGTCAAGGGTGCCTTCTCGTGCCCGACATTGAGGCAGCACTGCAATGGAAGTTGGTTGAGCGCGATGGCTCGCGTAAGGAAGTCGAGCTAACGAAGGACTTGGTCCAACGCTTCGCATTAAAGGTTGCCAAGGCTTTCGACGTCGGAGAAGGCAAGTCTGTCAGCTTTGACAAGAAACTCGCGCAAAAGGACGCCAAGCAAGCTGACAAGAAATCCAAGGCTTCGTGAGTTGAACTATGGGCCGCGCACTTCTTCTCTCAATCCGTTTCCACGACGGGCGGTATCACGGGACTGGCGAGTGGCCACCTGCACCTGCGCGGATATTTCAGGCGCTGGTCGCAGCAGCCGCCAGAGGTGCCAAACTGGTGGACGAGGACAGGAAAGCGCTCAATTGGCTGGAGACACTCGAACCGCCGTGGATTGCCGCACCAACTGCTCGCACGGGCCAACCCTGCAAGACCTTTGTGCCGAATAACGATCTCGACAAGATCGGCGGTGACCTGAGACGAATCGGCGAGATTCGGACCGCTAAGAACACACGCCCGTATATTTTCGACTCAGGTGTCCCGCTACTCTTTGCCTGGACATACAATGGTGGCGGGAGTGCTGAAGACATCGCTCGAACCATCTGCCAGATCGCGGAGCGGCTCTATCAGTTGGGGAGGGGCGTCGACATGGCCTGGGCTTCGGCAGAGGTGCTATATGCGAGCGAGATTGAGACACGGCTCGCCCGTCATGGCGGCGTTGTGCATCGCCCGAGCGAGGGCGGGGCAGGCAAGGCGCTGCTTTGTCCAACAAAAGGATCGCTTGCAAGCCTCAAAGAGCGATACGATGCAAACAGGTCGCGCTTCACCTATGTAAGGGAAGGCAGGAAGGTCCAGCCGCTTTTTTCTCAATCGCCGAAGCCCCGCTTCGCCAAGGTCGCGTATGACGCTCCGCCTCGGCGCTTTCTGTTCGAGATGCGGGCAGCTACGTACGACGAATCCTTCGTGCCATGGCCACCCACTAAAGCGGCGGAACTCGTCGTGGCTTTGCGGGACAAGGCGGCCGGGCGGCTGAAAGCGACACTACCCGGAGAGGGTGGGAAGATCGACCGCGTGCTCATCGGTCGTGAGGCCACGGAGGCAGACAAAGCCGCCCGGGTGCGGATTGTGCCGCTTCCGTCCATTGGCCACAGTCAAGCCGATTGTGCAATTCGTCGCGTAATGGTCGAGGTTCCGCCGAATTGTCCGTTGCGGGCTGACGATGTGGCCTGGGCGTTTTCCGGCCTTGAAGAGATTGACCCCGAAACCGGGGAAATTCTGTGGAATCTCGTTCGAGCCGAAGAGCGGCGAATGTTGGATCACTATGGCATCGGAGACAGCGAACGGCACGACTACCGCGTCTGGCGCACGATTACTCCGGCTGCCCTACCGATTATGCCTGTTTCGGCGTCAGAAAGGGTGATGGGACGTCGAGCCTCTGGAGCCAAGCGCGCGGCAAGCGAGGCGAATGCAGCCTTCGCTGTCAAGCAGGCGTTGCGTCATGCCGGAGTGGTGGTACCGGTAGAGTCTATTCGCGTACAACGCGAGCCGCTCGACCGCTACGGCACTCGTGCAAAAGAGTTTGCCACCGAGCGATTTGCGGCGCGTGGCCTGCATCACGTGGAGATTGCTTTCGCGCAAGCTGTGCGCGGTCCTCTCGTCATTGGGAACGGGCGCTATCTCGGTCTGGGCTTGATGGCGCCGAAAAAGGATGGCTCGCACGACGCGCTGGTCTTCTCGATAACGCCAAGTATCTCAACTACCGACGCTACGTCGCTGCTTCACGGGGTTAGACGCGCCCTAATGGCGCTCTCTCGGGACGATAACGGACATGTGCCTCGGCTTTTCTCTGGACACGAACGCGCGGGAGCACCGGCAAGGTCGGGTAGACACGAGCATGTTTTTCTCGCTGCGGATGACGCCGATGGGGATGGGCGTATCGACCGTGTGATCGTGGCCGCGCCGTGGGCCTGTGACCGCACCGCAAAAGGAAGTCGCGAGGACCGTGCTTGCTTCGAAAGGATGGTGACGACCCTGACCCATGTACGGGCCGGCAGATTCGGCGTCCTTACGCTTGGCCCCGCATTCGCCCTGGCGGATGGCGATCCGCTTGTTGGCCCTGCTCGTGTATGGGAAAGCCGCACGTCTTATCGCCCGGCGCGCCACGCGGGACGAGGCAAAGCTCTGGACGCCTCCGTCGTGCGTGATGTAATCACCGAATGCGAGCGGCGCGGCCTGCCCAGACCCGAAGTCGAGTTATTGGTACTCAACACCGGTCCAAACGGCGGCAACCTGGCTGCCCGCGTCCGTCTTCGCTTTGCCGTGGCGGTAGAAGGACCGATTATGCTCGGCCGGGACAGCCACAGGGGAGGTGGACTCTTTGCATCCAGGAAAACAGAACACCCAAAGAGCTAATCCGATATGGCCACGAGTAGCAAGCCGTTCGATGCCGTCCGGATGATGCGCTCGTTCCGGGACAAACTTAGCGAGCAGATCAGCGGCATGACGTTTGAGGAAGAGCAAGCCTACATTCGAAGGCGCCTTCGCGACGAGCCTGTGGACGGTAACTCCGCCGCTGAACTTGAGGACGCCGTTCAGAATCGTAGCGTCGTGGAGAGCGGTGGAAAGCCGTAATGCTTGTTGCTGAAGTTTAGCGCCTGTCGGGGATGCGCTATGGTTAACTTATTTCCAAGAGCAGCAAATAGTGGGCAGTGGCCAGTGGTCAGGAAGAGCAGTCGCCCGCTTCCATTTATTCTCAGGATCGGCAGTTAGTCGACACCCAGACCCCACGAAGGAAGAGTGGGAGGATGTAAACTATAGGGTGCTCCCCGTAATAAGTTAAACTTGAACGAAGCACGACGGTGCCGGAGGGGATCGGCGCCGAACGGCCCCCAATTCGTCTTCAGGATGTCCTTGATTCAGTGTGTCTTGGGGTGCAATTTATCTGCATGCAAGGCGCTGTTCTTCTGTAGGTTTGATCTCCCGTGCAACGCTGATTTTCGGCCGGATGTTGGACCCAGTAGACACGAGAAGATTTCTGTTCGTAGCTGCCCGTTTTGGATAAACGAAAGGGGGCGACGATGACGGTACAAAACCTGTCAAGAGTTAAGGACGTTGTCGAAACGACTTTGAGAGAACGATGCGGTAACGTATTCGAATTGATTGCGGTGAAGCCAGACTTCGATGAATACGGGGGCGAGATTCTTGTTATCAAGGCTGTCTTTAACATGGACCGACTCGGAGCTCGGCGAACATCAGGCCTGATACGCCACCTGCGTCCAAAGCTGGCGGAGGTGGGCACGGAAGCGTTTCCAGTAATCTCGTTCATTGCCAAATCCGAACTGCGGGACCGGGACCTTGAAGCCCTCCGATCTAACCTCGATTCGTCAATATTCGGTGACGTTAAATCGAATATATGCAAGTGAATAAAGGCGATATGACATCGGATTTCCAGGATACTTCAGGTCACCGGACGTGAACGGAAAAAACATCCTCTTGGACGACCATTACGCTCCGTTTCGGGAGTTTTCTCCGCAGTGTCGGCTTGCTGGATTTTTCGAATTAAGGCAAATTGCCACAAGAGGCACAAGAACAACCATCCTTTTACAGGGCGTATCACCGAAAGACAAGGTAATATCTGCAGGGTCACGGCGTTACGACACACGCTGTTTGGTGCCGATACCTTTTGTGCTTTTTGTGGCCAATTTAACGGTTATCTTTTTTCGAATTGAGGCTTATTGAAGCGGCGATGGACCTGACGCGCCACTAAGGTAATATCCATGCCCAGACGCAGACTCCCCATAGGCATCCAGACCTTCCGCGAGATCCGCGAGGAGGACTGCTACTACGTCGACAAGACCGCCTACATCCGGCGGTTGCTCGACGAGGGAAAGCATTATTTCCTGTCGCGCCCGAGGCGCTTTGGCAAGAGCCTCTTTCTCGACACCTGCAAGGAGCTGTTCGAGGGCAACCAGGCGCTGTTCGAAGGGCTGGACGTCCACGATCACTGGGACTGGTCGGTCCGTCACCCCGTCCTGCGCCTGAGCTTCGGCAGAGGCAACTTCAAGACGCCCGGGTACGTGGAGAGGAACCTCATGGCGCAATTGGACGCCGTCGAGCGCCGGACCGACGTGTCTTCGGACTACGCCACGGGACCCGATCGGTTCGCTCACCAGTTAGAGGGGCTGCACGGCCGATTCGGTCAGCCGGTCGCGGTGCTGATCGACGAGTACGACAAGCCGATCCTGGACGCCCTGGAGGAACCGGAAATCGCGCGCGCCAACCGGGACTATCTGCGCGGCCTTTACGCGACGATCAAGGACAGCGCCGCTCACGTCAGGTTCACCTTGCTCACGGGCGTGAGCAAGTTTTCCAAGGTCAGCCTGTTCTCCGGCCTTAACAATCTCAAGGATATCACCCTGGACCGACGCTATTCCGCCATCTGCGGCTATACCGAGGCGGACCTGAATACCGTGTTCTCGCCGGAGTTGCCCGGACTCGACAGGGACGAGATCCGGGACTGGTACAACGGCTACAGCTGGCTGGGAGAGGAGAACGTGTATAACCCCTTCGACATTCTCCTGCTCTTCGACAGCCGAGAGTTCAAGGCCCACTGGTTCGAGACCGGTACGCCCTCGTTTCTGGTCGAGACCCTGTTCCAGCGCCGGGTCGGATCGTTGGCCCTGGAAAACATGGTGGGCACCGATGACCTGTTGTCGAAATTCGACGTCGACGACGTCGCCACCGAGGCGCTGTTGTTCCAGACCGGCTATCTCACGATCACCGGGGAGAGAAATCTGGGCGGCAAAACCTTGTACCGTCTGGGCTATCCGAACCGCGAGGTAAAGCAGAGCCTGAACGAGCATCTGCTGCACGCCATGGGGCCCGACTCCTCGCGGCAAGGTTCACACGACATCCGGCTCTACAACCTGCTGCTCGCCAACGACTTCGCCGGGCTCGAGACCCTCTTCCACGCCTTCTTCGCCAGCATTCCCTACGAGTGGTACGCGAACAACGATATCTCCCGCTACGAAGGCTACTACGCCAGCGTGTTTTATTCCTGGTTCGCGGCCCTGGGACTCGACGTTACCGTCGAGGACAGCAGCAGCCACGGCCGTCTGGACATGGCGGTTTGCTTCAATGACAATGTCTACCTATTCGAGTTCAAGGTGGTCGAGATGGCGTCCGCTGGCGCGGCGATGGCGCAGCTGAAGGAGAAACGCTACGCCGACAAATATCGAGCGTCTGGACAGCCGATCCACCTGATCGCCGTCGAGTTCAGCAGCGAGGCGCGCAACCTCGCCGCTTTCGAGGTCGAGCGGGCGTGAGCGCAGGAGGGCGCCGGCTACCTGAAACCGGCCCAAGCTGAAGCTGCCTTTGTCAGCATGGAGAGCGGCCAGCCAATAACCCCATGTTCGCCCCTGGCGACGACCAAATCCGAATGGCGATGGTCCTGACAAACAAGAGGTTGTCCGGATGCGCAATTCCTACGTCGTCTCCTACGACATAGCCGACCCCAAGCGCCTGCGGAAGGTCTTCAAGACGATGCGGTCCTGGGGCGACCATTTACAGTTGTCGGTTTTCGAGTGCCAGCTCACGCGTAAGGATATGGTTCGCCTACGGGCGGAGTTGGCCGAGATCATTCACCACGACGACGATCAGGTGCTGTTCGTCGATTTGGGGCCGGCCGAAGGGCGCGGGGACCGCGTCATCGCCGCGCTCGGGAAACCCTACGTCCATATCGACGCGCCCTTGATCGTGGTCTAACGGAGGTTAACGTCACTATGAGCGCTCCCCACGCTCAGGGACTCTCCCCGTCCCGCCTGCCCGACGAGAATACCTCGCGGGCAGGTCGTCCGTTGCCGGACTATCTCCCGGCGCGCATGATCAACCAGTACGTCTATTGCCCGCGGCTGTTCTACTTCGAGCACGTGGAAGGCGTCTTCGTCCACAACGAATACACCGTCGAGGGCGAAACGCAACACAAACGCGTCGACAGGAAAACACAACCGGCGCCCCCGCCTGACGAAGCGGGCGAAAAACCCGTTGTCGCACGCTCGATAACGTTGTCGTCGGAAGCCCATCGAGTGATAGCAAAGCTCGATCTGGCAGAGTTCTCGGAGGGACGGGCAACGCCGGTCGACTACAAACGCGGCCGTCCAATGGACGGCGAGGACGGTCTCGAAGCATGGCCGGGCGACCGCGTTCAACTCGCCGTTCAGGCGCTCGTGTTGCGCGCCAACGCCTATCGTTGCGAAGAGGGCGTCATCTTCTACCACAGGACGCGCCAGCGGGTTCGCGTTCCGTTCGACGAGGAGACGATTGCGGAAGCCGAGCGAGCCATTGCGGACGCATGGGCCACGGCCGCGGCCGGCGAGAGGCCGCTCCCGCTCATCGACTCGCCGAAGTGTCCCGGCTGCTCCCTTGTCGGCATCTGCATGCCCGATGAGACCTGGCAACTCAAGGCCAATGGCGAGACCGACGCTGCGCAGCAACTTGACCTGTTTCCTGGCGCGGGGAAAAATCCGAATGCTGTCCCGGAAGAAGTTCGGCGCCTGGTCGCGCCGCGGACGGACAGGAAGCCGCTGTATCTGAACTCTCAGAGACTTCGCGTGGGCAAGAGCAACGGGATTCTTCGGGTTAAAGAGCGCGACAAGGTCGTTCAGGACGTGCGCATCAACGAAATCTGTCAGGTCAGCCTGATGGGCAGCGTTCAGATGACGACGCAGGCCGTGCAGGCGCTGTGTACCGCGGAGATTCCTATCTGCTACTTCTCTCAGGGGGGATGGTTCTACGGGGTCACCTCGGGGCTGAACACGAAGAACGTCTTTCTGCGACAGGCACAGTTCCGGCTTTCAGACCAACCCTGGTACTGCCTGCGCCTTGCCCGCCAACTCGTGGCAGGCAAGATTCGCAATCAACGAACGTTGCTGCGTCGCAATCACGTCGAACCGTCCAGGGCGGCGTTGCGTGAGTTGACGTGGATAGTCGATCAGGCGGAAACGGCCGAATCGCTTGAAGAACTATTGGGAGTAGAAGGCTGGGCGGCGCGCATCTATTTCGGACTGTTCGGGGGTATGTTGAAACGCGAGGAGGAACAGGGCGGCGAGACCGGGTTCACCTTCGATTTTCACGCCAGAAACCGCCGGCCTCCGCGAGATCCGGTCAATGCCCTTTTGTCGCTCGGCTACAGTCTCCTGACGAAGGATCTGACCGTTGCCTGCTATGCGGTGGGCTTTGACCCGATGATAGGATTCTATCATCAGCCGCGCCAGGGCCGACCGGCCCTGGCTCTGGATCTAATGGAACCATTGCGCCCGTTGATTGTGGACTCGGCCGTGCTGAGCGCGGTGAATACGATGATGGTCTCGGAAGGTGACTTTGTATTGTCGGGGGACGCGGTTTCGTTGACGCCCGCGGGTCGAAAAGGATTCTTCCGTGCGTATGAGGCCCGCATGAATACATTGGTCACGCATCCGCTTTTCGACTACCGCGTCAGTTATCGACGACTACTCGAAATCCAGGCCCGTCTCCTTGCAAAAACGCTCCAGGGGGAGTTGGGCAACTACCCGGTTTTCGTGACGCGCTGAGCCTGGCCGCCCTGCCTGCCGAGTGCCGCTCGGCAGGCAGGGCAGACAAGCGAGCGGCGAGGCGATGAATATATCCCGGAGGATGCTCGCGTTGTTTAATGGCAATGTTTACAATTACTTAAACAAAGGAGGCATCTATGAAGGATCCGCACTCCGGCATCTGGAAGGTGGCTGCTCGCAACCGCGATGGCAAGTTGTTGAAAATAAGCAGTGTAGGGTAGGCGCTATTTCCGCGATCATCTGATCGCGGCCTCATTGAAGCTACGATTGCGTCCATTGCGGCCCCCTTGTATCGGGTTATTTCCGCGATCATCTGATCGCGGCCTCATTGAAGCCTTACACTGGAGGTATCGCATGGAGCGAACACTTGCCCATTTCCGCGATCATCTGATCGCGGCCTCATTGAAGCCGTGTATTACGATCCGGACAGCGGCGAGCTGGTTCCCCATTTCCGCGATCATCTGATCGCGGCCTCATTGAAGCTGCGCGATTTTCGGGCAAAATCGACCTGGCGACCAGATTTCCGCGATCATCTGATCGCGGCCTCATTGAAGCTGTAAAGCCCTTAAAGCTGTGTTAATTTCTTCTTCAGCAGATTTCCGCGATCATCTGATCGCGGCCTCATTGAAGCTTTCTGAGGCGGACGCCAGGCTTGTGGCGCGGGTCCATATTTCCGCGATCATCTGATCGCGGCCTCATTGAAGCCCCGTCGAACGCCAGCCGCCAGAATCCGGCCATCATCGGATTTCCGCGATCATCTGATCGCGGCCTCATTGAAGCGCCATACCCCGCAGCGGATTTACCCCGGCGGGGATATATTTCCGCGATCATCTGATCGCGGCCTCATTGAAGCGTGCTCGCTACCGCGATGTCAATCGTTGCGCCCTGCATTTCCGCGATCATCTGATCGCGGCCTCATTGAAGCATGGCGTTGTAGGACAGGTCATACTCGGGCGGCAAGGCCATTTCCGCGATCATCTGATCGCGGCCTCATTGAAGCAAAAGCCCCAGGGCGAGGGGAACGCCCCAGGGCTTGATTTCCGCGATCATCTGATCGCGGCCTCATTGAAGCAAAAGCCCCAGGGCGAGGGGAACGCCCCAGGGCTTGATTTCCGCGATCATCTGATCGCGGCCTCATTGAAGCGGGACCGATTCGAACATTCAGGGCACGATCGTTGCCCTGATTTCCGCGATCATCTGATCGCGGCCTCATTGAAGCCATTCGTCACGTGGACGTTCAGGGCGCCTTGCTGCGACATTTCCGCGATCATCTGATCGCGGCCTCATTGAAGCAGGGGTTCGGCGCAGTCGATGCTGTTGGCTTCGTGCGTATTTCCGCGATCATCTGATCGCGGCCTCATTGAAGCTTTGCGGCGGCTAGCCAGGCGATACGGCCGAATATGTATTTCCGCGATCATCTGATCGCGGCCTCATTGAAGCCACTGAGATGATTTCATCCATCGCTATCCTCCTGCCATTTCCGCGATCATCTGATCGCGGCCTCATTGAAGCTGATGACCTTTCGGGAATGGATGACTTTTCTGGTGATATTTCCGCGATCATCTGATCGCGGCCTCATTGAAGCGTCTGGTGCCCGAAGTACCGCAAAAAGGTTCTGGCCGGATTTCCGCGATCATCTGATCGCGGCCTCATTGAAGCTGAATAATGGTAGAAAGAATCTATGCAGACTTCTAGGATTTCCGCGATCATCTGATCGCGGCCTCATTGAAGCGTTCCAACAAAAGCTTGTAGAGAAGAGCCTCCTAAAATTTCCGCGATCATCTGATCGCGGCCTCATTGAAGCCACCTTCCGGCCGTTTGCGTTTCGGGCAAATCGGCGCATTTCCGCGATCATCTGATCGCGGCCTCATTGAAGCTTCTCGAGGGCGTTGAGTTTGATCAGCGGCTGCACGTGATTTCCGCGATCATCTGATCGCGGCCTCATTGAAGCAAGTAACAAGACAAGGGAAGCCAACCAACACACAAAGGATTTCCGCGATCATCTGATC
The DNA here is from genome assembly GCA_965203805.1 of Candidatus Latescibacterota bacterium. Taxonomy (GTDB): domain Bacteria; phylum Latescibacterota; class UBA2968; order UBA2968; genus JAAXHE01. Next base: position 2,903,562 of record OZ241917.1, read on the forward strand.
GCGGCCTCATTGAAGCTCACCAAACCGCGCAATGGAAAGAATAAACGTCCGTTATTTCCGCGATCATCTGATCGCGGCCTCATTGAAGCTCACCAAACCGCGCAATGGAAAGAATAAACGTCCGTTATTTCCGCGATCATCTGATCGCGGCCTCATTGAAGCTCCTGGCGAACCGCACCGAGGACCGCGCCGTCGCGAAATTTCCGCGATCATCTGATCGCGGCCTCATTGAAGCGAAAAATTCCTCTACCTCATCTGTTCTGCCAGTAGAATTTCCGCGATCATCTGATCGCGGCCTCATTGAAGCGATTCATTTGAAACCCCTTTTGAAAGGGGATTATAACCCAAAGTCACATTTGAGCCATTCGGCAACGAAATCCAACCGCCCAAATTTCTGCTTCTTCTATTAAATATTCCACCTTGACAAGATTTAAAAATCTGCATACTTTTCCACTGAACAACACGTGGAGGAGTATGCTATGTTACAGAAAATTCTCAGGAATGATTACTTCCAAATGCTCACCTTTCTCGTAGCCCTGGCAGGCTTAATGTGGGGCACCGTGTGGACACTCAACACCAGACTTGAAGACAGGATGAATGCCCGTTTTGATAGCATTGACATACGTTTTGACAAGATCGAAAGTCGCTTAGAGAAAATTGACACACGCTTGGACTCCTTTGGTGAACGTATTGCAAAAAACGAAGCCAGATTAGACGCCTTGAAATAAACTCCTCGTTTTACCCCTACCGCCACTCAAGCCACATCAAAAATTCCCTACCGCTTTCCTTAAGGAACTACATTAGTTCCTGCGACCGCAAGTGGCGCGAGGCGCGCCAAGACGTTTTCTTCGGATCAACGACCTTCACTTCCACGTCCATAACTACCGCACGCGCCAACTCCTCCGGCGTAGCGTCTATACTCACTTCCTCATCCAGATCCGCCTTCGTCGGCTGATACCCGCTGTCCGCAACCTCTACGACCGGCTTCTTCCTTATATCCTCGGAACCCATAACATCCTCCTTTCCCGATCCTTCGCCCGAAATGTAATCCTGAAGAAGCCGTTGTGAGGGTGGGGCCTGCCTGCTTTGCTACGCCGATGAAGTCTCCGCGCAAATGTGTTTCCCGCGTTGCTGTATTCAGGACGATGGAGAAGACGGGAGATTCTTCGCTGCGCTCAGAATGACCTGTCTTGCAATAACCAGATGAGAAGTGTCTCGGTCATGCGTTTGCCAGTAATGTCATACTGACGAGGCCGCTGCCAGGGTGGGACCTGCCTGCCTGCCAAAGCGTGACTGGCAGGCGCAGGCAGGCGGACATTCCTGTCTCCCCGCTCCGCTACGCAGAATCAGCACCTTGGACTTGCATTTGTCAAACAACGATACTTCCGTATCTTGGTCGGAACATGGTAACCGATATGTCTTCAGGCATGGTGACGTACAGCCTGTGGGTAATCGGTTCACCACAATCGCCCGGAAGACTGTGCGTCTTTTCGGCGACTGCGCCTTTATCCTGCTCATCCTGTCCATCCATGTAAGCTCAAGCCTATGAGACATTCAGACCATGACGCCTGAAGCTATTCTGAACAAGGTCTGCGATTCGATCGACGTGCTGGTTGAGGCGGGAAAGCCCTACGGAGGTCTGTTCCCGTCCATGCTGGATCTGGAAACGCACCGGATGTTGACGGAAATGCCGCCACCCATTCATGGACAGCGCATGGGCGACCGCGCGTTCCTCGGCAGCAATCTCATGCACGACCAGCACGTGCTCAAGATCATGTACGCCCTGGACCGCGACGGTTACCGGGATGCGGCTGACAGGTACCTGCACCGGTTCGCGACCCATTGCACGGACACGGTTACCGGCCTGTTCCCGTGGGGCGAGCACGCGTACTGGCACCTCGTCGAGGACCGTGTGGGCGACAGCCACCGCCTGGCGCTTCCGGATAAGGAGCCCGGGACCACGCTGCACGACCATCTGCGGCAGGCGCCGGTCTGGCTGTGGGAAAAGCTGTACGGATTCAATCCAGGGTGCGTCGAGCGGTTTGCCGAAGGGCTGGATTACCACTACAAGGACGGGGAGCCGAGGGAATATATCCGTCACGCCCACATCGAGCGCAAAGAGCGCCTCGAACGGGGACCGGCGTCTTCGGACTTTCCGCGTCACGGCGGGTTCTACATTCTGGATTGGTCGTTTGCCTTCGCGAAGTCGTCGCGCGCGGATTTTCTGAGGCAGATCGAGATCATGCTGGACTACTGGTGGCCTCGCCGGGACGCGGCCGGTCTGCTGCTGTCCACGTCGAGGGGACCTCAAGCCCCGGCGCCGATGCACGACGCGAACACCCCGCCGCAGACGGTTTCGCTTGCGGCCAGCCTCCTGGAGGCCGCCGAACTGCTCGACGGAAGAGTGCCCGATCTGACCGATAGGATGCGGAAGCGCGCCGGCGTGTATATCGAAGGGTTCCTGTCCGCCCCCCACGATCCCGATGCGGGCGTCTTCGTGGCGGCATGCCGGCGTGAGACGAATGAGGTCGTGAGCACGAACCCCGTCTGGGGAAGCGTATACGGGAATTGGCCGTTTGCTTACGTGGCGCTGATCGCCCTGTGCATCTACCGGCTGACGGAGGACGAACGGCTGCTGAAGTGGGCGGAGATTGCCGGACGCTGGTACCTGAAGACCCCTTTCCCCGAAGGCGTACCGATCCCGTCGATGGATTCGGGGCAGGCTGTCGAGTTACTGGCCGACCTCTACGATCTGACCGGTGACGCACATTGGCTGGAACGGGGACTGGAACTTGCCCGGACGGTGATTCCCATCTATATGGACCGGGACCTCGTACGGGGCGCGGCGGGTATCGATTGGTACGAGTCCCAGATGGTTCCGGGAGACCTGCTGCACGGGCTGGCGAGGCTGGCATTGCTCGCCATGCACGGGGATGCGTGTCCCCTGACAACGAACTATACCGCGAAGTGAGAATGACGTGGGCGCGAGAACGTTCAAACTGTGGGCGGGAGGCGACGCGCACGTGGGCACGGATCTGGCGGCGGGGAACCGGCGCAGCCTGGCCGAGGCCATTCTTCAGGCCGAAAACGGCGGCGGCGGCGGCGGACCGCCTTTCGAGTGGGACATTATGCTCGATATCGGGGACCTGTCCGGTTCGCAGACGCCGCCGGACGACGAGGAAGGCGAAGAGGTCGTCCGGCAGTACAACGTGTCGACCCACCACCCACGGGAGGATTTCTACAATATCGTGGGCAACCACGACGCGAGCGGGCCGGGCGAGCCCTGCCAGTGGTGGTTCCGGAAGTGGGTGGATCCAACGGGGGAAAATCCCGAATCTTCCAACGTCCGCGCCGGCAGGCGGCCGTTTCCGATCGAGGGGACCTGGGAGCGGTATTCGTTTCAGGTCGGGAATATCCTCTTCCTGGCGATGGGAGACCGGAACGACGGCGGGCCCCCGGCGGGCCGTGCCGCCAGAGGCGGGTTTCCGGCCGGCGCGGTGACGCGGGAGACGTTCGAGTGGTGGAAGGAGAAGGTAGAGGCGAACCGGGACAAGATCATCGTGACCGCGCACCACCACATGCTGCGGGACACGACGGTGGCGTCCGGACCCTGGGAGGGCGTAGACGGAGGATATCACGGCCGGTTCGAAGCGGGCGCGCCCGTCGGCGCATCGTACCTCTATTTCGTCGGCGGGAAGCCCGACGCGGGGGCATTCGAATCGTACCTCGATGCCCATCCGGGCGCCATCGACCTCTGGCTGGGCGGGCATACCCACACGAATCCGGACGACACCCACGGCGGGCGGTCCCACGTGGAGCGGAAATGGGGGGTGACCTTCGTTAATGTGGCGGCGATCTCGCGATATCACGGCAAGAAGAATATATCGATGAGCCGGCTCTTCACGTTCTCGGACGGGGCTTCGGAGGTCAACATCAGGTGCTACCTCCATATGAGCGATTACGCACCCCAGGGATGGTACGACAGGGCCGAGAGGACGGCGCCGCTTCGGAAGGCATTCTCATATTGACCGGCTGGATGGTGACGGCGGAGGGAGCGGGAGATGAAGACATTCGAGATCGACGGACGGGACAAGCGGGGACCCATCCGGCTGAAGATTGAGGTCGACAACCAGTTCGAAGGCGGGGGTCGCTGGCTTCGGGGCGGCCTGCATTCCCACGTGGCGCAGATGGGCGAGTCCCGCGATGTCTGCGAGCACTACCGGAACCTGGGGTTCGATTTTCTTGCGACAACGGACTACCTCAGCATCACGCCGATGCCGGAGTCGTCGCCCGCTTTCACGCCCGTGCCCGGGGCGGAGATGTTCTGCCCCGACGGGGACGATCTGACCCATATTATCTGCCTGGGCCTCCGGCATCTGCCCCGGCCGCTGGACGGTACGGTGGAAGACGTTTCCCGCCTGGTTCGGGACACCGAGGCGCAGGGCGGACTGGCGGTGATCGCCCACCCCGCCTGGAGCGACTATTCCTGGGAGAAAGCGTATGCCCTGGCGAGGTCCGGAGTCGTCGGGCTGGAGGTGAGCAACAGGCTGACGTGGCAGATCAACGGCAAGGAGCGTTCGGAGGAACTCTGGCAGATGCTTTTCAACGCAGGGGTCCGCCTGGCCGCGATCGGCGTTGACGATGCGATTGTGCTGGAGGACGCGGACGTGACGGGACAGACCTGGACCGGCGTGCTCGTAAGGCGACCGGGCGTCGAAGGAATTCTGGAGGGGATTCGCGCGCAGCGGACGTACGCCAGCGAGGGACCGGAAATTCGCGACATCCGCATCGAAACACGGGGCGCGGTCGTCGTGGAATGCAGCCCCTGCACGGCGTGTCACGTCCGGTCGAAGGGGTTCGGGGTCCGCAGCATACAGTCGGCGACGCCTTCGACGCGGTTTGAGGTCGACCTGACGGTGGAAGGTTACCGCATGCGGGACTGGGTATTCGCGTGTGTGGAGGACGAAACCGGGCGCCGGGCCTGGACCAGCGCCATACCCGTCCGCGTTGAGAAGACAACCCTGTATCAGGGGAAAGGGGAAGGGGAAGGATGAAACGGACCATTCGACGGACGGCGATGCTGCACTTCGAGAGCGCAAGTTATTCCCGGGACTACGTCAGGTGGGTCCGCGGGGAGGGGTTTACCGACATCGGACTGGGGCTGAAACCCGAGGACGATAAATTCACCGGACAGGGGTACGTGTGGGAGAAGGTGCGCCGGCTTGCCGAGTGGGCCGAGGAATTCGATCTGGGCGTCATCGTGTTTACAGGATACATGAAGTATCGCGAGACGTTTCTGCGGACTCACCCGGAACGCAGCCTGGTGTGCATCGGGGGAAGCGGCACGGCCCTGGACAGCGACAATATCGTGAGGACCCGGTGGCTCTGTCCGTTCCAGCCTGAGAACAAGGCGGAATACCTGGATATGATTCACCAGGTGATCCGGCTGCCGTCGGTTCGGGAAGTTCATCTCAACGATGAGGCCGAGATCGGATTCTCGAACGGAGACGTGGGCTGCTATTGCGATCACTGTGTCGCGGAATACGAACGCGATACCGGCGAACCGCCGCCCCGCGAGGTCGACTGGTCGTCCCCGTCGTGGTGGCGGTGGGTCCAGCACCGGATGGAAGCCTGGACCGGGGTACACGCGTACTTTCGCGCGGAAATCAAAAAGGTGCGCCCCGACGTCGCGGTGGGCATCCAGCATTCGCCGAAGGTCGTGACCTTTAACGACAACCCCTGGCTGTCCGGCATCGATCTGTCCCGCGACGCGGAGGCCATGGACGTCCTGTGTACCGACCCGTACCACCACATCCACTATTCCCACTTCACCTATCGTCCCATGCGCCGCATTCAGGCCGAGGCGACGCGCGCGCTGGGCGGAGCGACCGTCGGGCGTTCCCTGTTCATCTATCCCCAGGGTTTCATGCCGCCGTCCGGGAGTCTGGAGATGACGCGCCGGGACGGCTTCATGGCCGGGTCCGTTCCGTTCGCGCTGGGCGCGGAGAATATCTCGCCCTATACATTTGAATTGTGCCAGATCATCCCTGGCTATTACGAAGGGCTGCAAGAGGCATCGCGGCTGATCCCGTATTTCGAAAAGACCCGGCCCTACAGCGCCGCCACGCTGATCAAGCCTTCCCAGACGGAAATCTACGGGTATCCCGACCGGCGCTGGGGCCGCGATACCCTGGCCATATGGCCGGACGTGATGAACCAGGTGGGGCTGCCCTGGCGATGGGTCTTCGACGGGCGGCTTACGGACGCTGAAGAGGCGCTGAGCGGCCCGGTGATTCTGCCGGAGACCCATTGTCTGACGCGGGAACAGCGCGCCGTGCTGGACGCGCATGCGAAGGGCGGCAACGGCCTGCTCCGGGTTGGCAGGACGCTGGCCGGGGACTGGTCCGGCGAAGGCGCATTTCCGCCGCCTTCAGGCGCCGGGGCGGGGCTTTCAGAATTGAAGCCGGTCGTCTCCGATCACCCGCTGCTCGAGGGAATCGATACCCCGATAATGCTGGGATCGGCATTCCTGGAACCGGGCCTGGAAGGCGAGACGATTGCGGAAATTGACGGGCGCCCCGCGCTCATGTCGCGGGAGTCCGCGGGGGGGCGGGAGGTCTGGCTGGCGGGAACGCCCCTGTTCAACTACGTGGAACCCGGCGATCACGGCGCGGTCCGGACGCCCACGGGCGGGATGGCCCTGCTTCGGAACGCGCTGTCCTGGCTGTCCGCGGACGCGCCCGCGGCCAGGCTGTGGCCCTATCCTCCCAAAAACGACTATGGAGACCTTCGCCCGTGGGACCGGCGGGACGTTCCGACGATGGAGATGTTTCCGATGTTGGGAGACGGGTGTCTCGTCTGTCTGATTTTCAACTATCTCGGTCTGGCATACGAGACCAATCTGGTGATGCGGGTTCCGGAACGGGCGGACGCCACGGCGCTCGTGGATATTTTTTCGGGCGAGGACCTGATGGTCTCCGCGGAGGTCGGCGGACAGGTCGTAACGCTGCCGGTGTCCATGCCCGGAGACCGGGACTACCTGGCGGTGGAACTGCGCTGGGAGTAACGTGAGGCGGGGAGACGGGAGATGAAGGCGGTGAGACGGGAGACGGTAGATGAAAAACCTGAAAGCGGTGAGACGTAAGAGGTGAGACGGTAGAAGACATCCTTGCCCGTTTGGTTTCTTCTTTATGCCTGCGGCAAGAGATGATGCCGGACAGGCGGTGACATCATCTCACGTCTTCCGTCTAACGTCTACCCGACTTTTGAAGAAGATTTAAAGTTTCTCCCTTAAATCAAGGAGGGACCAAACGATGTCCGAACGAGCCGACGCGCATATTCACCTGTTCGAGGGAGGTTACCAGGATTCCTTGATGAAGCGATTTGGCCGGCCCGTCGACGAAGCCGTTGTGTACGCCTCGCTGGCGAAAGACCACGGGGTAAAGGCCGCCCTGATCGTGGGGTACGCGGACGTTCCGTGGGCCCTGGAAAACACCCGGTATCTGACACAAATGGTGAAACAGTACGACTGGGTCCATCCCGCGGCCTATTTCGATGCATCGGAGCCCCCTACGACGGAGGAATTGACGCGATTGCAGGCAGACGGATTCGTAGGCGTGAGCTTCTATATATTCGGACAGGAACGCGTGGACGCGCTACTCAGCATTTCGGACGAGGTCTGGAGTTGGCTGGTATCGAAGCGCTGGCTCGTGAGCGTCAATTCAAAGGACGACGACTGGAACGCCTGGCAGGAGGTCCTCACGCGCCATCCGGAGTTGCGCCTCGTCGTCTCCCACCTGGGTCTGCCCCCGAGACAGGCGGTCGCGCCCGACGCCACGAGTGCGAGAGAGGCCATGGCCAGCGTGCTGGCGCTGTCCCGTTATCCCCAGTCGCGGGTCAAGCTGAGCGGCTTCTACGCGCTGACCGATCCGGGCCACGACTATCCGCACCGCGCGGCCTGGCCCTACGTGGAGGCGCTGCTGGATGCCTATGGCGTCGAGCGTCTGCTCTGGGCGTCGGACTACTCGCCCTGCCTGGACTGGCTGACGTTCCCGCAGACGTACGACCTGTTTTCGAAGATGCCGTTCCTGAACGACGCGGACCGGGAGCGGATCGAGGGCGCCAGTCTTCTGGCATTGCTGGACGAGGTCGAAAGGTGACGCGGGTGTCGACACGGGAAGAATCAAGGCGGGACCGCTGCCGGATTGCGCAACCCGCCGGGGAGGAATTGTGATGGAAAAACCGGGCGTTGGGATCGTGGGGATCGGACACGCGGGACGGGAACATTTCAAGGCGTTCGATGAGCATCCGGATGCGGAGGTGCGGGCGGCCTGGGCGCCCAGCGTACGCAGGCTGGACCTCTTTCCGGGCTCGATGGACCTGTTTGCCCCGACCTTCGAGTCGATGCTGGAACGCGACGATATCGACATCATTTCACTTTGCAGCCCCAACTACGCGCACGCGGATCAGGCGGTTGCGGCACTGGAAGCAGACAAGCACGTGATATGCGAGAAACCCCTTGCGACCACGCTGGAAGACTGCGAACGGATCGTGCGGACGGCCGACACGAAACCTTCGTTGAAATTCATGGTCGGGCAGAGCGCGCGGTTCAATCCCATCTGCAAGACGATCAAACGCATGTACGACGCGGGAGAACTGGGAGAGGCCTTCTACGCCGAGGCGGACTATCTGCACAACATCGGGGAACGGATCAAGGACTGGTGGGTCGACGACCGGAATCCGCATTTCGGACTGATGGGAGGTGGCGTCCACCCCATCGATCTCCTGCGATGGATCGTGGGAGACATCGAGGAGGTGTTCGCGATATCCAACCATAAGGTGCTCGCAGAATTCCCCCACGACGATGCATACCTGATGAATTTCAGGTTCGAGAACGGTTGCATGGGCAAGATGGCCGCGTTTCTCGGGTGCCAGCGTCCGTACGAACTGAACCTCGCTATATACGGCACAAGGGGCACGGCCATCAACGACAGGTTATACCTCAGCAAAATCGAGGAACTGGAGGAGTTTATCCGGCTGCCGATCACGATTCTTGCGGAACACCCCACGTTCGCCGAGGAAATGGCGCATTTCGTGGACTGTATCCTGAACGACAAAACACCGATGATCGACGTACGGGACGGCGCGAAATCCGCCGCGACGTGCATCGCGGGCGCGGCCTCCATCGAAACAGGCAAACCCGTCCACGTGAGGAATACGTTTTGAATACATTGTATTTATGGAGAATCCGATGAAACTCTCCCTGTCCGGCAGGCTGATTGAAATGACGAAGCAGTCCTACGCGATGACGGTGGAAGAATTCCTCGAACTGACGGTTAGCGCTGGCTATGAGGGCGTTCACCTGAGGGACGGGCAGGTCGATCACCTCATCAAGGACGAACGCTTCGATGAAGTTGAAGCCCTCTATGCCGGTCATGGACTGGCCTGCAGCATGCTCTGGGGTCGGCTGGATTCGGCTTCGTTCGACGCGGACCTGACAAAGAAGAAGCTGGCCCTTCTGCCACGGGTCGGCCTGGATCAGCTGATGATCGGGTATCCGACGGATATCGAATTGATCCGTGAGTGGTGCGACCTGGCGGCGCGGCGCGACACCGATCTGGTCATCGCCTGTCATTTCAACAGCATGTTCGAGGATATCCTGCGCGCCCGCGACTTCATCGGGAAGGTGGACCGCCCGAACCTCGGGCTCAACGTCGATCCGTTGAATATCCACATGGCCGAACAGGACTACGGCCTGGCCACCCTGGAACAGGTGAAGAACCTGCTCCGCATCGTCAACGTACAGGGCGGCGTACTGCACCAGGGCGATCAGACCATTCACCGGTATTACCTGAAGACCACCCCGACGTTCCGCAGGGTGTACCTGTGCGAAGAGGACCATCTTGACATTCCGCAATTCATATCGAACCTGAAAATCATCGGATATGAAGGATACGTCAACGTCCTGGAACCGTATTCGAAGGACCATAACCTCCCGCGGGTCGCATCGGAAACGGCGCGCCTTCTGCAGGGATATATCGACGCTTGATGACATCCCCCGGAATCCGGATCCAGCCTCGTCAGCACCGGACACCGCGTTCTCCGCGAAGCGCTGCCACGAAAACCGATGAATTTTCGACGATTCGTGACAAAACCGCGACATTTCCGTAACACTTTTTTCTTTACCTTAAATCCAGGCGTGCATCGTGTAGTGCCGTGCGGGAAGGGGGGCCTGCCTGCAGCGCCTGTCTGCCGGTCTCCGCACGCGGCCACACAGCCAGCCCAACGGCTCGCCTCACCGGGGTCGGTACGTTCGGGAGACTATTATTAGGTTCTTTTGAATCCCGGATGAAAAACACTTGACAACGATGGTTATCTTCCATTACTTGCGATTTGTAGTAATCCTACTATCGAACATTGATCGGTGTCAATTCTCACCTTATCTCGACCAATTGCGCATACACGGCGGACAGTTGCACTAAGGAGGTGATGGTTCGACGGGACACGCAGTATGTTTGGCACTTGGCACCGGGTCGTCCGGATGTCGCACCAGGCATCGGAATTATTAAGGAGGTTGTATATGCGTAACGGCATATTGGTATGTATCGCAGCGGCGTTGCTGCTGCTTTCGGCGGGAACGGTCTACGGGGGCGGCGTGGCCGGAAGTTGGGGGCTTGGGACGTTCCTGGACTACAACCGGTCGATCTTCAAGCTGAAGGACTGGTACGAAACCGGCCGGGGGCAGGCCGGCGTGGTGTTCACCTACGTGATGAGTCCGCGGACCAGCGTGGAAATGGAATTTCACCGCTCCATTTTCGAGAACGGAACACTGGAAGACCGCGCGTTTAACTGGCCCATAGACGAAAGAGATTATAAGTCACCCAACGCGGTGAGCGAGATGCGCATCAGCAGCTTTCTGGTGAACGCGGTGGTCAGACGCGGAGGCGGAGGCATCCTGGCCAAGGAGAAGTACTCCACCTACGTGACCGTCGGCGCGGGCTTCTACGACTACAAGACGGACGTGAGCGGCCTGATCTTTCCGGGGCAGCGCGAGGCGCCTATCGACAAGGATCTGGTGATGGAGCCGTTCAGCGATTCGCGCACGGCCCTGGGCGCCAACGTGGGCGTGGGCGTGGAAGCGTTCGTGTTCGACAACATTTCGCTGGACGTGCGGGCTCGGTACAATCTCCTGCTCGGCGAGTTGAGGCCGATGGAGGCATGGGGCCTCGAAGGCCAGACCTTTCCCATGCAGTTCCTGAACGCGCGGGGCGGCATCCGGTTCTACTTCAAGAAATAACCAGGCAGGCGTGGTAGCCCGCCGGTTTTCAGTTGGAATGTCCTGCAAGTGAAACAAACGCCGCGAAAAGGAGGAACCATGAGCAGGCTCAGGTTTTTGACGGGCGCTGTGGTCGTGTTGTTTGCCGTGTTCTTTGCCGCGGACGCGATAATGGCCGCGACAACCGGCAAGATCGTCGGTCGCGTGACGGACGAGAAGGGCGAACCCCTGCCGGGCGCCAGTGTTGCGATCGAGGCAGCCCGGCTGGGTGGAACGACCGACGCGGACGGATTCTACGTGATCGTCTCCGTAACGCCCGGCCAGTACAAGCTGACGGCATCGATGGTGGGGTATCACTCGGTGGTCCAGGAGCAGGTGGGCGTACGGGTGGACTTCACCACAACGGTCGACTTTCAACTTCGTGAAACCGAACTGGAGCTGGAAGAGATGGTGGTGGTCGCCGAGAGACCCCCGGTCGATCCCGACAAGACGGACAGCCGTTACGTCGTGACCGCCGAGGAGATCGAGCGAACGCCCATTCTGAGAAACGTTACCGAGGTCCTGGAGCTCGAGCCGGGCTATGCCGTTGACGGCAGCGGCGCCATCCGGGGCTGGGTGGCCAGCCACAACGTCGTCTACGTCGACGGCGTTCCCGTTTCCGGCAGAGACGGGCGCGGCATCGGCGGCGGATGGGGCGACGGCGGCGAGAGACAGTGGTACGGCGTCAACCTCAAGGCCGTGCAGGAGGTCTCGGTCATCACGGGCGGAATGAACGCCGAGTACGGAAACGCGCAGGCCGGCGTCATCCAGATCGTAACGCGCGACGGCGGCGCGCAATATCACGGCGAGGCGGAGTATCGTCTCACCCCTGCCGGCAAGAAACACTGGGGCGAGAATGTCTACGATGCGCCGGAGTTGCGCGGCAACGCGAAGTGGAACGATCCGGGGTGGACGAACGAGGTGGACCCGGAGACGGGAAACCTGGTCCACTCGCGAACCAACTATATAGACTGGCGTGGCCACTACCTGGATGGGTTTCTGAGCGGCCCCCTGTTCGGAAACTCGTCATTCTTCGCCAGCGCCCGGCACCTGCGTGACGCCGCCGTGCTCCCCGGCCCGTGGCGCACCCGACCGGCAAACCTGAGAACCACGGCAAAGCTGACGGTCCCGGCCGGGTCGAACATGAAGCTGCGGATCGGATGGATGTACGACTTTGCGGAGAATTTCAACAACGGACGACTGTCCAGATACAGCTTCCCGAACGTCATCCGGGGAACGGGACGCGACCTCTTCATTCCCGATGGATCGATCGCGGGTGAGGAAAAACAGACGGACAACATGGTCTACGGCGTGATCACCCATACCATCAGTCCCAGGACGTTCTACGAGGTGAGCGTATCGCGCTATGGAAGCCGAACGGACACCAGCGGCGTGGGGAATAAAACCACGGCCGTCAGGACCGACAGCGAAGGCTACTTCTACATCGGCCGGGAAGACGTCTGGGCCTTCAAGGTCGGCGAACAGAACCGTTTCGGCCTGAAGGCCGACCTGTCCAGCCAGATGACGCGGGGCCACTTCGCCAAGACCGGCTTCGAGTTCATGACGTTCGAGAACTGGTGGACGTGGACCGGCATGACGCCCGGCGACGCGAAACGGGATATCCGTTACATCGGGCAGCCCGAACCCGGCGAGGCCGTGACGCCAAAGCAATTCGGCGCCTACGTCCAGGACAAAATGGAGTTCGAGGGGCTGATCGTCAACGTCGGCCTGCGCTACGACCGCCTGTGGGGTCAGGACGTGCAGTTGCTGCCATCGTTCACGTCCGGGTGGTACAACGCAATGGATACGTTCATCCAGGCGCCCACGGGACCCATGCGGACCATACAGGGCTGGAGCCCCAGGCTGGGCATCTCGCACCCCATCACGGCCAGGTCCAGCATGCATTTCTATTACGGCCGATACATGATGATCCCCTCCTTCCGGCAACAGTTCGGCAGCCATTGGGAGACGGCTTCAGGGCCCGTGGGGATTCCGGGCGTCCCGTGGAGTCATTTCAACGCGAAAGACGAAAGCTACGGCGCCAACGTCATCAGCCCGGTCTGGGACCACGGTCACCCCACGACCAGTTTCGAAGTGGGCACCGACTGGAACTTCGTAAGCGACTATGTCTTTTCTCTGGCGGCGTTCTACAAGAGCGGCCATCTTCAGAGCACAGGCATCTGGCACGACGCCGTCGATCCTGTCACGGGCAGGACGGGCGCAATCGGGGGCACGTACGGTTCCGAACGTACTGAAGACGTCAAGGGGTTCGAGTTCAGCATGCGGAAGGGCTTCAGCAACTTTTTCGCCTTCCGCGCCGCTTTGAACTTGGAATGGCTGGAAGCCATCCACTGGCTGGGCGACCCGGAGACGGTTGCCAGCGTCCTGATCTATCCCGACCGGAGTTTCATCGCCAGCGGAAGATATCACAAGGAATGGCGCGTCGCGGGCGGCCGAAGGGAACCGGTCCCGCTTACGGCGGAGGAGATCAAAACGCTTGGCGACAAGGCGGAAGAGAACCTGCAAAAGGTCCGGGAAAATGTGAATGCCTTCAACGCCCGCGGCTCGGCGCCTCTCCAGCCTGCGTGGGAAGTCGAGGGCCTGACGGACGAAGCGCGGGAATGGCTTCAGGGCATCTGGTTTCAGAAGTTCTGGTTCAGTACCGGCAATATCTTCACGCGCGGACGCCGCAGCCAGGGCAGCCTTCAGATGTTCTTCTCCTCCCCGCTCGACTTCGGTCCGGGCGCACAGTACGCGGGCGCCACACTGTTCGGCGGCATCAACGCCAACCTGATCTACCGGATCTACACGGGCAGCAAGTTCAATTACATCAAGCTGACCGGAGCCAACACGCCGGCGAGACGGCCCCTGCACACGGAAGCCGACCTGAACCTGCAGAAGCACTTCCGATTCGGGAACGTGAACGCCGATGTGTTCGTGGAAGTGTTCAACCTGTTCAACCAGCAGGACGCCAGTGGCGTCACCGGAACAGACTACATGTGGTGGGGGCTCCAGCAGCCCAGGCCCAACGACGCGACGTACCTCAATTACGGGGACGTTTCCGACCGTTCGCGCTATATAGGCAATCCCCGGATAACGCACATGGGAATCAGGTTGAGCTTCTGACGTGAGTGAGCCCCTCCGGAGAAGGAGGGACCGAACTCATTGGTCATCTATGAGGAGGTCAAGGAAATGAACAGGAATATCGTAAGCGGGATTGCGCTCCTGGCTCTGGTGTTCAGCACCGCGGTACACGCGGAACTCCGGGTCCAGTCCCGTGCGAAAGTATGGGACATCTACTGGAACTCGGGCACCCAGGGTGTGCGCGCCGCCACGCCCATGAGCTGGTACCGGCCCGTCGGTATGGCGTATCCAGGCAGGTTCTGGGTGCAGTACCCACAGGAATTCATAGACTACTGGGGCACCCGGACCTGGGGCGTCCGGTCCGAATGGGTGGTCTACTACAACGAATTGTGCGGCACCATGCCCGGCTGGAACCAGTTCATCGCCACACGGGTGGGCGGCGATTACCACGTTTCCGAATCCAAGGCCACGCTTGAATCGGAGGACGTGGTCCCCATGGCCTACGATCCTTCGCAGGGGCCGGAGAGCAATATCGGCTACCGGAAGGTGTCGCCCCTCGGTCCCGTGATGGCCAACTGGTGGGCGGGGCAGCCCGCGCCGGGACCCGGTTCGCCGGTAGAGATCCACAACTACCGGTACAGCGAATACATGGAGGCCGACAAGGACAATTTTCCGGAGAGCATTATCGTCAGCAAGTGGACGACGAAGAACGGCATCACGGTAACGAAGAAGTCTTACGCGTGGAGCTACCCGGACTTCGACGACTTCCAGATTCTGGAATATACGTTCGAGAATACCGGAGATTCCGACGGTGACGGTGTGGCGGACCTCGGCGGCGGCGGGCTGCAGCTGAACGATACGTTTCTGATTTTCTCCACGCGCTTTTACGCCTCCCAGTGCGGCCAGGCCCACTATGCGGGGGATTCGTTCTTCCGGCGCACCATTCCGATCGCGCTGGACGATTGGTACAAATATACGGAAGCGGCCAACTTCGACGGACCGGGAGATGCGTTGGGGCTCAAGATGTGGTACGCCTTCGACGGGGAGAATCCCGACCTGCCGGGAAACGACATCGGCAAACCGTATAGCGAGGAACGCGCAAACTCAAGCTGGCACCAGTGCTGTCTCAAGCAGACGAAGATCGAGGGGGAGATGGGGGCCTTCCAGTACATCGGCGCCGCCCCGCTGGCCTACACGCCCGGGATGGTCAACGATGCTTCGACCTTTACGTTCGACACCGGCGGAGACGCGAGCTTTATCGAGCCCCGGGTGGCCGACCAGCCTCATACCGTCAAGTGGTGGGACTACAGGGACCGAACCGATTTTTCGGAACCCGGTTCCGAGAACAGGAGTTCCGAGCAGATCTACAACGAACTGACGAGTCCCGCGCCATTCATCATGGACAATCCCACCACGATTGACGGGCTCGTCGCTTCCTTCGCCTATGGGCCCTACGACATGGCCCCCGGAGACAAGGTGAGAATCGTCTATGCCCTGGTGGCGGCCGCGCCGGTGGAGGAAAATATCTACGGATGGGCCAAGCAGAGCCGACAGGAAGATATGTTGTCGGACAAGCCCATGAACAACCTGCTCAAACACCATAAGGCCGCCGCCGACGCTTTCAGGTGGAACTACGATTTGCCCGATCCCCCGCCTGACGTAAAGACGGAGGTGACCGCTTCAGTCGACGGATTCAACCTGATCAAGTGGACCGACGCGGGCGACAACGCGACCGACCCGGACTACACGGGCGCGGAGGCGCAGGATATCGTGGGCTACCGGGCCTACCGCTCGGACTACAAGATCGACGACTGGAAGCTGATGGCCGATATTCCGCTGAAGGACCCGGAATACTATAGCGGCGGCACCTACCAGATCGAAGACCGGAAGTCCGTTGCGGGTTTCGAGTACACCTACCGGGTGGCCGCCTATGACTCCGGGCACGACGACTGGAACGGTACCGGGATGGCCATTCCGTCCATGGAGGGTGGAAACAGCGCGCCCGAGCAGTGGGCGGGCGGTGTCATGACCAGCGTACCCTTCGTGCCGGCCAACGCGTCGGCCGACCAGTTGGCACGGGACGTGATCGTCGTCCCCAATCCGCACAAGGTGGACGGCGCCCATAACTATCCTTCGGCGGGGTTGATACGGTTTACGAATATCCCGCAGAAGTGCACGATCCGGATCTACACCGTGGCGGGCGAGCTTGCCGCCCTGATTGAACATGAAGACCCCGCCCGGGGCGAAGCCGGGTGGAACCAGATCCCCCATTCGCGCGGCGGGGACGTGCCCGCCGGCGTCTATTACTGGATCGTCGAATCCCAGATGCCGGGGAGCGCCGGCCAGACGCAGCGGGGAACGTTGATGATCATCAAGTAGGGGCAGACCTCTATTTCTGCTCGGCTCAGGTCCATATTGAAATACAAGGAGATGACGCAATGAAACGGACGTTGTGGATCGGACTGACAGCGGCGGTGATCTGCGCCCTGCTCTGCCCGCGGGGGGCGGATGCCCAGGACCAGCGGCGGCTTGCGCGGATGGTTCTCCCTGTTCTGAAGATCGATCATGGAGCACGAATGGCAGGTATGGGCGGTGCGTTCGTGGCCGTATCGGACAATATCGATGCAATCTTTTCGAATCCGGCGGGTCTCACGCATATCGAGCGCGGCGCGTTTACGCTCGGATACACCCGGTGGCTGATGGGCGACCCCATCCTTACGGGCGGTATGGCCTACAACACGGCGTACGGCGTTCTGGGCATTAACGTGGTTACCTTCAGCCCCCACGAGTTCGAAGAGACGACCATTTTCCAGCCCACCGGGACCGGACGGAACCCCGATATGGGCGATCTCTCGCTGGGCGTGGTCTACGCCAGGAAACTGACGGACAAACTCTCCGTCGGCTCAATGTTCCGCTGGACGCAACAAACGCTGGATACCGACCGGCTGACCGCGTTCGACGTGGGCGTATCCACCTTTTTCTACACCGGTTTCAGAAGCCTGCGTCTCGGCATGACGTTTGAGAACATGGGCAAGGACGTCAAGGTGATCGATGACGTCAGAAAGATGCCGGTTTCCTTCAGCACGGCCGCGGCAATGGAGATTGTCGGCGCCGTGGGCGACCCAACCTATATCACGGCGACCTTTGAAAACACGTACGCCACGGATTTCGCAGACCCGCAGTACCGGTTCGGCGGCGAACTCTGGCTTCAGAACAACTTTGCCCTCCGGGCGGGCTACAAGGCGAACTTCGACGAAGAGTCCTGGACGGCCGGGGCTGGGTTGAAGTTCTCGATGCCGAACGGACGGGTGGTGCAGGCCGACGTCGCGTACAGCGACTTTGGCGCATACCTGGATGCCCCGTTGCGGTTCACGCTGAGCGGCGCGTTCTGAGGCTTCAGGCGTAATCGTTAAGGAAGAGAAATGGCGGTCCCCCGGGATTGCCATTTCTTTTTATGACGCTACTTAAAAACGGAAATGCGAATCAGATTGCCCAGGGTGATGTCGTGCAGTCTACCGGCGTTCTGATTTTTCGCTATGGCCCGGAAGAGTGGACATTTATCGTGGTTTTGGTTTTTATCCTGTCTATCCAAGTAAGTTTGGGACTTTGAACTAAAGAGGTTAAGTGGCGGTCGGGAGCGAGCCGTGGGTCGATTTCGAAAGATATGCCTGAAGTGCAACGCGCATCAGGACGATGCCGCGGCCCTGAACTGCTCCGTGTGCGCAGGACCCCTGGGGTTTCGATACAGCTATCGCGACGTACGCTGGGACGATCGTTTCGAAGGCTCGATGTGGCGCTACTGGCCCCTGCTTCCGGTTGACGGCCCCAACGGGGCTGTCACCCTGGGCGAAGGCGGCACGCCACTGCTGCCCGCACAGAGCTTCGGCCGACGTCAGGTCTACCTGAAGGACGAGACCCGCAACCCCACGGGATCCCACAAGGACCGTTCGCTCTCGGTCGCGATCACACATGCGAAGGCCGTGGGCGCGGACGTCTCCGTCATTGTATCGACGGGCAGCGCGGGCATCTCGAACGCCGCCCTGGCGGCCAGGGCCGGAATGCGCAGTGTGGTCGTGATGACGGAAGGAACGCCGCCGGAACGGCTCTATCCCATGTTCGGCCTCGGCGCCGTGCTGCTCGAGGTGAGTGCGCAGATCGACCCGATCGTGGAGGGGGTCATTTCCGTCTGTCGGGCGCACGGACTCTATCTGAGCACCACCAGCAGGGAATCCAATCCGTACCAGTCCGAAGGGAACAAGACCATCGCCTTCGAGATCGTGGAGGAACTGGGGCGGGCGCCGGACTGGGTGGTGGTTCCCGTGGGTGGCGGCGGTACGGTTTCGGGGGTCTGGCGCGGATTCCGGGAGTGCCGGGCGCTTGGGCTGATTGACGCCCTGCCCCGAATGGTTGGCGTGGTCCCGCGAGACTATAACGCGCTGGAGGCGGCCTTCGAACGCGGGCTGGAACAGTGGGAAGACGTGCTGGCGCTGCCTTATGACAACCTGCCGCCTTCCATTCTGGTGAAGCTTGCCCACAGCTACCCCCCGGACGGCATGGAAGCTCTTCGGGCCATTCGTTCGTCGAAGGGGTTTTTTATTTCCGTTACAGACGACGAGGCACTGGCCGCCCAGGAGGCCTGCGGACGGCGGGAAGGATTGTTCGTGGAGCCGTCAACGGGCGCATGCCTGGCCGGAACCACCCGCCTGACGGACTCGGGGCAGGTCCGTCCGGAAGACGTCGTCGTCGCCATCGTCAGCGGTTCCGGCTACCGGGAAACGGCCTGTACGATGGACTCGCGCCCGCTGCGTAAACAGTCCGTTTCGCTCGAGGAACTATCAGGAGCCCTGTCGGGATCTTAGGGGATCGAATCTATGTCCATGCATCTGATGAAATGGCAGCGGCGGGAAGATCCGATCCTGTCCGCACTGACGACCAAGCAGGACTGGAGCCGGGTTGAACTCTACAACCCGACGGTGCTCCGCGTCGCGGACAGGTACATGATGTGGTACATCGCACACGGTACCGCCACCCGTACAGACGATTCGGTCGTGGGCTTTGCCGAATCGGACGACGGGATCCACTGGAACGAGCACCCGGACAACCCCATTCTCACACGCGACGATCTGCCCGCCTGCGACGCCTGGCAGACGCCCCACGTAATCTTCGACGCGGACGAGCGCCTGTTCAAGATGTGGTTCATCATGTCGACCGTTGTCCGGGGCGGGCCCACCTGGCTCGTGAGCTTCGCGCAGCAACTGGGGTATGCCACCAGCCGCGACGGGCTGAAATGGGACGTACACCCCGAGCCGATCTATCACAGCGGGCGACGTCCCTGCGTGATCAAGGACGGTCCTGGCGCTTACCGGATGTGGATGAACTCATCCCCAACGCCCGACGGGAGTTTTGACGATCTGGTTCATCATATCTATCGCTTCTCATCCACGGACGGCCTCCGCTGGACGCGCGACCCGGAACCCGCCGTGAGCTACGACGAAAAGCTCCGGGGAACGGTCTATCCGTTCGTCATGCGGGACGACGACGGATACACCATGTGGTACGGGGCCTGGCCCGCCGAAGGCGAAGTGCTGATTGACGCGGGCGCCGAGACGCCGCTGGTCCGCCCCGTGTTCGAGATCTACTGCTCCACGTCGGCCGACGGCATGAACTGGACTCACCACCATGACACCCCCGCACTGCCGGCAACGCGCGACCCGGTTGACTACGACGGACGGTATACGTCCACGCCGTGCGTCGTCGACGGCGGGGACCGCTATCTGATGTACTATTCCGCAAGGGACTGGGGTACCCTCTATAGAACGGGAGCTGACACGCTGGGCATCGATAGGGCCGGAATCTACCGCCACATCGGCGTGGCCGTGTGCCCCAAGACTTGACATGTCGCCCATAACGAGGAGAACGAGTGGAAGGCGCTCAAGCCCGAAGGCTGTGGAATCGGACCGACCCGCAACAGCACGCGTCTTCGGAGGATCATCCCGGGTCTTCAAAGGACGGTCTGACGTTGCGGGCTTTCCTGATCGGGCTTGGACTCTGCGTGTTCCTGGGTGTCGCGCTTACGCACAACCGGATGGTCGTCCAGGGGCCCTTCATGGGCAATTACTTCATGGACCGGGGCGTGCTGTTCGTTTTCTTCGTCCTCGTTCTGGCCGTAAACCCCCTGGCCGGGGCCCTGAGGCGCCGGTTTGCGCTGG
Source organism: Candidatus Latescibacterota bacterium (assembly GCA_965203805.1). Taxonomy (GTDB): domain Bacteria; phylum Latescibacterota; class UBA2968; order UBA2968; genus JAAXHE01. Next base: position 2,924,169 of record OZ241917.1, read on the forward strand.
GGCGGGGCGAGTTGCTGGCCATCTACGTGATGTTGCTGTTTCTGATGCCGGCATGGAAGATGGCCAAGGCCCTGCTGGGCTTCATGACGGGCGTGACCTACTATGCTTCGCCGGAAATGCGCCACCTGGAAGCCGTGTTGCCGTATGCCCTTCCCTGGCTGTCGATCCTGGATACGGGCGCCGTAAGGGGGCTGTACGACGGTCTTCCCGCCGGGGACCCGGTGCCCTGGTGGGCATGGGTGGTTCCCATGTGGAGTTGGGGGTCGTTCCTGGTCGTACTCTACATCGTGCTCGTCTGCCTGGCCGTCCTGATGAGAAAGCAGTGGGAGGAGCACGAACGATTCGCGTTTCCCATCATGCAGGTCCCGCTGGAGATGAGCGAGGCGGGCGCGCGAAGGGTGGGTCCTCTGTTCCGCAGCAGGGTGATGTGGGGGGGAGTCGCGGTTCCGTTTCTGATCGGAATGTTGAACGGCCTTCAGCGGTACTACTATTCGCTTCCGCGGATTCCTCTGAGAACCGTGATCTGGATCTTCCGACGGGCGATCCCATTGCATATCGGCCTGCACTTTGCGATTTTTGGGTACTCGTATTTCGTGAATACGGACGTAAGCCTGAGCATCTGGCTGTTCAACGTCATCGCCAAATGCGTCAGCGGAACTCTGGCCATCGTCGGGGCGGAAACCTACGGCGTCTCCGGGGTTGTGGGACGGCACAGTTCGCAGGGATCGGCATTCCTGGCGATGATGGGCATGGGCTATATGCTCGGCCTGGCGGGGTACAGTCTGTGGATCGCGAGGGGACACCTGCGGCAGGTGTGGGCCAGGGCGACGGGCAGACCTTCGCGCCTGGACGATTCGGAAGAGGTGATCCCATACCGCTCCGCCGTGGCCGGCATCGTTGCGGGGTCACTCTATCTCGGATGCTGGCTCTTTCAGGCGGGCATCTCTCCCCATCTCGTCCTGCTGCTGGGCTTCTTCTGCTTTGTCGTGTTTCTCGTTCTCGCCCGCATCGTGAGCGAGACCGGATATTCCGTCACCTATTCCCCGCTCAACCCGTCGGAATTCGTGGTGTGCGCGGTGGGCTCAGCGGCGTTCGGACCCACGGGGCTGACTTCTCTCGGCGTTGGCTTCGCCTGGACGATGACCCGGCTGAACACGCTGATGCCCCGGGCCTCGGGCGCGCTGAGACTGGCACGGGAGATCGGACGCAAGCGGGGGCTGGTCCTGGCGATGGGCGCAGCGCTTGCGGCGGGCCTCGTCACCGCAGGCTATACGACGCTTCAATTGGGATACGAACACGGCGGCCGCAACCTGGATTACTGGTTCAGAGACGTCAACGATTGCGCGCTGCCGTTCGACGAATACATCGGCCGCCGGCTGCTCTCGCCCACTCCGGTCTTCTACCCCGGATTTCTGTACACGGCGCTGGGCGCCGGCGTTGTCGTCGCTCTGATGTCGCTCCGGTCGCGGCTCCCCTGGTGGCCGCTGCACCCGGTGGCGCTTCCGGTAAGCACGATCGCCTATACGCACCATTACTTCTTCAGCGTGTTTCTCGCCTGGGGAATCAAGGCGCTCGTGCTGCGGTTCGGAGGCGCCAATCTGTACAGGATGACCCGGCCGTTTTTCATGGGAATCATTCTGGGCGAGGCGGTCTGCCTGGGCATGTGGATCGTTATCGACAGCATAACGGGGAAAGTGGGCGGAATCTGGATCCTGCAACCCTAACCGTAACCGGACCGGGGTGCGGGCATTGAATCAGGCTGAGTGAGGTCGGTCAGCCCACGGAAAGAGAGTTGCAGACATGGAAGCGGGAACTGACGTGGACGAACTGATGCAAGGCAAACTGAATCAGATGCGCGTCAATGGCTGGTGTGTCGTCGAGGACGTCATTCCCAGGGAACGGGTCGAGGCGGTGAGAACGCACGTTATGGATGCCGTGCATCGGCACGCGAACGCCGAAACGCTCGAGGACAAGGGCATCGGGCACGTCTCCGGCTTTGTCGCGCGCGAGCAGTCATTCGCGCCTTATGTGGCGGATTCCGGGGTCATGGGCGTCGTCGAGGGCATGCTGGGCGAACACGTCCGGATTTCTTTCACGACCGCAACGGTCAACTTTCCCGGTAACCCGCGCGGCGGGTGGCACGCGGACTGGCCCTTCAACCAGAACAACGCCGGACATATCTCCGCACCCTATCCCGATGCGGTGATGCACCTTACCACACTATGGATGCTCTCCCCCTTCAGCGCGAAGAACGGCGGGACCCTCATTCTTCCCGGCAGCCACCGTTCCACGAACAATCCCAGCGGGGGAAACGGATTCGACCCGCTCGGCGCGATTCCCGGCGAATGCAACGCGGAAGGCGAAGCGGGAAGCGTGCTGATGCTGGACAGCCGGCTCTGGCACGCCTCGGCCCCCAACCTTTCCGGCGAACCGCGTGTGTCGGTCGTGATTCGCTACGCCCCCTGGTGGCTCGATACAAGTGTCCTGATGCCCGGGTCCGAAGAGCGGAAACTGATGCTGGAAGCAACGGGGCTGAATTCGCCCGAAGTCCCGGCCGTTCCGCGGGAAGTCTATGATACGATGCCCGAAAGGGTGAAGCCCCTTTTCCGGCACTGGGTCCGGTCGTAGGGACGGGCCTCTTGTCGAAACGTGTCGATCCTGTCCGGAGGTGCGCAAAAATGGCCGAGACCGCAACAAAAACCGAATATACCGCGCCGAATCCCGGGTTCGGATTCTCGGATGTGCCGCAGACCGAATTCGATTTTCCGTTCCCGGCCCTGACGCTGGAACAGCGGATGCGGTTCGAGCTGTTCGGATACACGATCGTCGAGGATCTGTTTACCGAACAGGAACTGGAGTCCATCGAAGCGTCAGCCAACAGATTGAAGGCGGAAATCCTGGACGCGGCCGGCGACGTCGAGATCACGCCGCCGCCGCCGCCGAAAAAATACGTAGACTTCCGGGACGGTGCGATGTGGCGGGCGAACCGGAGAAGGACGGCTTCGGGCGACCTTCACCTGGAACGCCTGGAGATCGAGAACGTGCTGGGGCTGGACCCCATCTACCTGTCGGTGCTGACCAGGCCGCGCGTCCTGGGGGTTGCCACGGAACTGCTGGGCGGGACGTTTCGATTCCACCAGGTCGCCGTCCGCTTCAACCGGCGTTCCGAAACTCCCGTTCTGGGATGGCACGGCGGGGTGACCCGGCACAAGGACCGAGCGGTCCGCAAAAACGGATGGTTCCATACGCAGATCCTCGGCCTGATTCTCTACCTTACGGACGTGGGCCCGGGTGACGGCGGTACCGGGATCTTCGCGGGAAGTCACAGACTCGACCTCTCCTACGACGATTTGAAGCAGTACATCACGGACCATCCGGACTCCGAGTTCTTCCACCAGACCACGGCGAAGCGCGGCGCCGCGCTGCTGTTTGCCGACGGCCCGCTGATGCACCGGACCATCAACATCGAGACGGACAAGGAACGGCTTATCATGCTCTCGCGGATTGTCCATTCAGACTATGAGTTCGGCGGCATGGAGTCGCTGGGGCAGACCGACCACGTACCGCACGAGCTCATGCCGCTGTTCTATGGACGGGCGTTCACACCCAGATATCGACCCCGCGGCGAATAAGACAGGGAGGAAGCAATGGTGGCAGAGCGTGCCGCCGGGACGCCGATATGGTATACTCCTCGAATCTGCGGGGTCGATCCGACCGGTCGAACGATTTCGGTTAAAGCCGGGGAGACCATTGACCTTCGTCTCGAGGTAGAACCCTGTCAGTCGCTTCCGACCGGGCAGGACTGGCGGCGCCGTGCGGAGCCGATCCTGTCAGCCTCGACGACGAAACAGGACTGGTGCCGCGTGCTCCTCTACATGCCCTGCGTGCTGAGGGCGGACGGCATCTACAAGATGTGGTACGTAGGCAGTTCCGACCACGCGCGCAACCCTTCGTACATCCACCTCGGGTACGCCACGTCGACGGACGGGTTGCGATGGGAACCGCATCCGGATAATCCGATCGCCACCGACGATGCGATTCCCTGGGGCTGGCGTTTCCAGGCGCCGTACGTGCTCTACGACCCCGAGGAGAAGATTTACAGGATGTGGTTTACCGCCGTCGATGAGGTCGACGCGGAGGGACGCCCGTGGTTGAACCAGCGGGTGGGGTACGGCGAGAGTCCCGACGGGATTTCCTGGACGTTCCACCCTGAGCCCGTGCTGCGTACCGGGCGTCGTCCGTGTGTCCTGAAACTGAACGACGGCACGTACAGGATGTGGGTGAACGCGCCGTCCGAAACGGATCCTGATCTGCAGATGACCCTGAACGTCATTTCCGCCCGTTCAGGGGACGGTCTGCACTGGGAACACGAAGGGGACGCGGTTCGGTACGGCGGGATCTATAGCTCCTGCGTGTATCCCTTCGTGATGCGCGACCGGGACGAACTGGCGATGTGGTTCGGCGGGCACCGGGCGGGCGGCGCTTTCGATATTTCATTCGGGCGCACCCGCGACGGCCGCACCTGGTATTACCAGAACGACGTGCCGACGTTTCCGCCAAACCCGCGCAGGGAAGCGTTCGACGGCCGGTACACATCCACCCCGCACGTATTGAAACTGCCTGGCAGATACCTGATGTACTATTCCGCGCGGGACATGGACGACGGCTGGGTCGCGCCGGACGGCTCCCACCGGCGGGACGCCGACGGGGTGTACCGCCACATCGGCTGCGCCGAACTGCCTGTCGACGCAATGGAGGATCCGGGCCTCCGCTTTTCGTGGACGTCCGATGGCAAGGCAATACCCGGAAACCGCGGATCGCTGCGGTTCGAGGCGGACAGGGTGGGCAGGCATTCGATAACCTGCCGCGTGGAAAATGACAACGGATCAGCCGCGTACACCTGGGAGGTTGATGCAGGCAATGGATAGATCCGTGATCCTGGCCGCGGACCGCCGCGCGAGACGGACCGCGGAAACGTACCACCGGACGCGGGATCGGGACCACTTGAAGCGGCTGGTCCGGGAACGCGACGCCATTGTCGAGTACATCGCCGCGAATCCCGTGGACGGCGCCTATCACCTGGGCGGCATCGGAGGGAAGCGGGGGAATATCAACAACTTCCTGATGGGGCACCTCTGGGGAATCGAAAAGATCTGAGCAACCTTGCGCTCACCAACCGGTTCAGGCTCACGCCCTGCTCCGCCGCTTCGATGACCAGGGCGCGGTGCGATTCCGGCGGCAGACGAACCAGGAACTTTCCGCTATACGCGCGGTCCGCCAACGACGCCGGCGCCGGTTCGCCGGTGGCGCGCATGTCGGCCACGGATTCCCGGACGAGCCGCCGGATGCCGGACAATGCCTCGTCTGGTGACGGCGCGAGCCAGCTCAACGAAGGGAATTCCGCGCAGAGACCCACGTGTTCGTTGTCTTCCTGGGACCATGTGATCCGGTACGTGTAATGATCGTTCATTTCATCTCCTTGAGTTTGTCGACTGCCCTGATGACCTGGCGGACCTGATACGGCTTCGCCATGCCTTTGTCGTTTTGGATGTTAACTCGCGGGTCGCCCGGCCACGGCATCCGGTAGATCCGATGGCTTGTCCCTTTCTGGCGTGGTTCCCCGAAACAGGCGTGGCAGAGCCTTGCGAGATCCGCAAAACGGACCCCATTCGGATTGTTACGAAGCGCTTTGAGGATTTCCGTCGTGCTTACCATGATGCATGATATCAATAATGATACTAATTGTAAAGTGGAAATGTCTCGTGCCAGGAACGACGTGCGAGCCGGAACACACTCTCGATTTCTATACGGTGACACGCGCGACACGCTGATCAGGCTTCGAGTCGACAATAGTCACCTTAGTGCCTATTCCTGAGCAAGAATGGTGCCTGCATGGAACAACCCATCCTGATTCTGCACGCGGGAAGCGACCCGTCGGAAGACCTGTGCGCCGAGGTGCTCCGGTGCGAGGGCTTTCCCTGGCTGGAAGAGCGCCCCGCCTCCGGATTTGACGGTGTACCTCCCGGCGTCAGCCTGGTCGTGCTGGCTGGCACTGGCGTCGGCCGAACCATCGCGGAGCGCTTGGCAGGGGCTGTTTCCGCGGGTGTTTCGCTGGTCGCGCTCGCGCCCGATCCGGCCGTCGCGGCAGCGTTCGGCGTGTCGGGCGCCGATGCTGTGACCGACGCCCACCTGTCCGTGACCGCACTGGACGGTTGGGAGCATGGCGACGTGCCGCTGCTGTGCCCCGACGACACCTCCCAACCCCTTCGCGGCGGCCGGGAAGTGGCGGCGCTACGGGCCGATGGCGGAGAGCGATACGGATCCGGAATCGTATCCGTCCGCGTGGGAGATGGAAGGGCATGGATTTACGGCTACGACCTCTGCCGGACCGTGGCCACGCTGCGTCACGGCACGGGCGACGTGCGCGAGCGTCCGGCGAAGGACATGGGGCCGCTCACCGGGCCGCGGCACATCTACGGTTTCTTCGAGCTTTCCGATAAGCTGCCCCGGGACGTGCCGGTTTGCGACCTGCATCAGGATATTCTGAGGACGCTCGTTCTGTCCTCCCTCTCCGATAGCTGTCTTCCCCGGCTCTGGCACTTTCCCGATGCCGCCCCCGCGCTCTGGTTCGTGAAGGGCGATGGCTGCGGCGAGGTCGGCGCCGACATGGTGGTCCGGGTCGTCGAGGAATACGACGCCTATCTCACGTTCAACAGACCCCCCGTGAGCCGTTTCCGCGGTGACCTGATGAGGGATTGGCACGAGCGGGGGCACGGCATCACCATCGAAGCCAACCTGGACGACGTCACGCGGCCCGTGGTCGACGTCTCGGGAAAGAAGGTCCGGCGATCACGCACCGCACAGGACCTGAACGAAAACGCGCTGCCCGATATCCGCGCCAACCTGGAGGCGCACCGCGACAGCTTCTTCCGCGACATCGGTCTGGAAATGGACACGATCTGCATCCACGGCTGCCAATGGTCGGGGCAGCCGATGGCGGAGATGGTGGTCGACCTCGGCTGGTACACGCCCACCCACTTCATCTCGCACGATCCGCGCATGCGCCACGATGAACGCTACGGGCCGTACATGATTTCGACCGCCCTGCCCCTCCGATACTTCCAGCATGGTGTGGGGGTCCTGGACCTGTGGCACATGCCGGCGCAGTGGGACGAGAGCCAGACGCTGGGGGAACGGGACTCCGCGGACCCGAAATCGACGGGCAGGGTGGGCCTGTCGGCGGAGGCATACGGCGAGGAACTCACCCGGTTCGCCGAAGACGCGGCGCGGCGCTGGCACGGCTGCCAGATCGCGAACTTTCACCCCAGCTACGTCGCGATGTCCCAGGACGATCCCAGGGCCTCCCGGCGTGCGCTGGAGATGGGTCTGGACGGCGCCCGGGCGGCGGGATGCCGGTTCGAGAACCAGGAGCGGTGGTCGCGGTTCTCCCGGGCCCGGGCGGACGTGCGGCTCGCGGAGCGGCGGGAGGAGGGCGAAGCCGTCTTTCTGACGCTGGTCTCCCCCGGAGACCTGCATGGACTCACCCTGCTGCTGCCCGATCGTGTGACCGGGGTCCGCGTTGCCGAAACGGGGAACGCCCTGGACGTCCGTGGGGTTGTGCTGGAGGGACGGCGCCAGCGGGCGGCGTCCATGGATCTGTTCGCTGAAACGCCCCTTACCCTTCGAATGGACACCGCGACCTGATGTGGCGTTCTCGACCCGGTATGCGGAGAATACCGATGAAACGGACGATACGACGTACGGCGCTTCTGAATATTCAGAGAGTGAGCTATTCCCGCGACCACGTGGCGCGCGTCAGGAACGAGGGATTCACGCATATCGGCGTCTCCCTGAAAACGGGGGAACGGAAATTCACGGGCCAGGGATTCGACTCGGAACAGGTGTGTCAATTTGGCGCGTGGGCCGATGAATTCGGCCTGGGGATGACCGTTTTCACCGGTTACATGAAGTACAGGGAGACCTTTCTGCGGGACCATCCGGAGCGGGCCATGGTATGCGTCGGCGGTTCGGGTACCGCGATGGACAGCGATAACCTGGTACGCACCAAATGGTTGTGCCCGTTCCAGCCGGAGAACAAGGCGGAATACCTCGATCTCCTGAGGAAAGTGATCGGGTTGCCAGCGCTCCGGGAAATCCATCTGAACGACGAAGCCGCGATCGGGTTCGCAAACGGCGACGTCGGCTGCTATTGCGACCACTGCGTAGCCGAATACGAAAAGGAATACGGAACACCGCCGCCCGCCGACTTCGATTGGGAGTCCGAGGCGTGGTGGGCCTGGGTGCAGCGCCGGATGGCGCGTTGGACCGGGGTACATGCCTGGTTCCGCGAACAAATCAGGAAAGAGCGCCCTGATGTTATGGTCGGCATTCAGTATTCGCCGGTGGTCGTGTCCTTTGACGACAATACCTGGCGGGCGGGGATCGACCTCTCGCAGGACGCGCTGGCCCAGGACGTGCTCTGTACCGACCCCTACCACTACAACCATACCTCGCACTTCACCTACCGGCCCGCGCGCCGGATCCTGACGGAAGCGACCCGGACGCTCGCCGGCGCCACGGTGAGGCGTTCGCTGAACATCTATCCGCAGGCGTTCAGACCGCCCATGGGCGGGCCGGAACTGACCCGCCGCGACGGTTTCATGGCCGGCGCGGTTCCCTACGCGCTCGGCGCGGACAACATTACGCCGTATTCCAATGACCTGGCCCGCATCATCCCCGGCTTTCTGGACGGATTTCACGAAGCCGGGAAGCTCGTCCCCTATTTCGAGAAGACAAGACCCTATGCGTACGCCACCGTTGTCAACCCCACACAGACGGAAATCTACGGGAATCCGGAAACCGGCTGGGGTCGGAAGGCGCTGGCGGTCTGGCCCGACGTCATGAACCACGTGGGACTGCCGTGGCGGTGGCACTTCGACGGTCGTCTCGCCGACGCGGGGAACTTACTGGAAGGCCCGGCGATTCTGCCGGATACCCACTGCCTGACCGGCGAACAGAGGGCCGTACTGCAGGCGCATGCCGCATCGGGCAACGGTCTGCTCCGGGTGGGAAGGACCCCGAACCGGGACTGGCCGGGAAACGGGCCCTGTCCCCCGCCGGAGGGGAAAACCCTGGACAGCGCGGAAATGCAGCCTGTAAGACGCAACCACCCTTTCCTGGAGGGTATTTCGCATCCCGTCATGCTGCAGTCCGCATTTTCGGAGCCGGGCATTGAGGGGGAGACGGTGGGCGAGGTCGATGGGCGGCCGGCGCTGGTCGTGAACGAGGAAAACGGCGCACGACAGGTCTGGCTGGCGGGGGTCCCGGAGTTCAGCTACCTGACGCCGGGAGACCACGCCGGCGTCCGGACGCCCACGGACGGCATTCCGCTGTTGCGGAATATCCTGAAATGGCTGGCGCAGGACGAGCCGGTTGCCCGCCTGTGGCCCTATCCGCCGGACAATGCCTACCGGGAGCTTCGGCCTTGGGACCGCCGCGACGTGCCCACGATGGAGTTGTTTCCGATGATCGGCGACGGCTGCCTGGTTTGTCTCATCTTCAACTACGTGGGCCTGGCCTACCGGACGAATCTCGTGATGCGCGCGCCGGAAGGAGCTGAAGTCGTGTCACTTGTCGACATCTACAGCAGGGACGACAGGCTACCCGCGTCGGAGGTTCGCGGCAGCGAAGTCATCCTGCCTGTCAGCATGTCGAATGACACCGATTTCCTGGCCGTCGAATTGACGTGGCGTTAGCGTCCTGTCCCGAATCGGGCGCGGGCTTCCCGTTAATTGGGTTTTATCCTGTCCATCCATGCAGGTTCTGTTTTCTTACCAGGGACCCGGGTTCATGATCGAGGTCGTAGACGGCGGTATCCTTTCATGGCGGCGCGAACCGGGGGCGTACATGCCCACTATCACGCCGCTCTCGGACGGCAGCATGATCGCCTGCCAGCACGTGGGCGCCGAACTGGGATCAGCGGACAACCACATCGAGGTCCTCCGCTCGACCGACGGCGGTGCGAACTGGGTAAACGAGGGCAGCATCCACGACGGAAGGCCGCCGGAAGACGGCTGGAGCTACAGGGCGCCCCATATCAGCGAAGTCCCCGGCAACCGGCTGGTGATGACCGCGACCCGTTTCGAAATGCGGTCCGACAAGCTTTTCGATCCGAACTCGGAGGTGCTGCAGCGCCCGGAAATGCTGCTGTTCCGGTCTGACGACGCCGGACGGACCTGGTCGGCGCCGGAGGTGGTTCCGGTGGACCTGCCTCCCGAAAAGTACACCTGTAACGGCGCCGGGGTGCTGCTCCAGCTCGCCCCGGACCGGTGGATGTACCCGCTGGAAACGTGGAAGCCGGAAGGCTGCGAAGGGCCGCCCGATCAGAAGGCGGCGGTCGTCTTTTCTGCCGACATGGGCCGCACATGGGGTGAGTTTACCGTGGTGGCCGACGATCCTTTGGGGGCTATTCTCTGGTGGGACCAGATGAACGCGGTACTGCCGGACGGCAGAATATACACAATGCTCTGGACCCACCGATACGGTACATCCGAAGACCTGCCTAACCACTGGACCGTATCCGAAGACGGCGGGCGCACGTGGTCGGCGCCGCGGCCCACGAACCTGCTCGGGCAGGTCTGCTCCCCCATCGCGCTGGCCGACGGGCGCGTGGCGGCCATTTACAACTTCCGGCACGATCCGCAGGGCATCCGCGTGGCGCTCAGCGAGGATCTGGAGACATTCGACGTGCAAGGCCAGGCCGTGGTGTTCGACGCGGGGGCCGAGGCGACCCTGGGAGAGCCGGAGACGGACAATTTCCTGGCCGAACATATGCAGATCGCGTTCGGCAAGCCGGGCGGGCTCCGCCTCGCCGGCGGCGATCTGATGACGTATTTCTGGTGTACGGTCGGTGGCGTCACCCACACGCGCTGGGCACGGATCAGGGTCGATCAGGGGGATGTGCGCCAGCCACGACCGGTTTTGGGAGAATGGAAATATGAGTCGCCTCGATCAGGCTGAAACGCGTGTGGCCGCGGATGTGCTGGAAACATTCGTGCGCGACCTGTTTCTGGCTGCCGGTGTGCCCTGCGCGGATGCCCAGACGATCGCCGGCGCGATTATCAGCCAGGAAATCCGCGGCAATACGACGCACGGGCTTCGGCTCACCCATTTCAATCTGCGAGGGCTGGCTGACGGGACGATTCGGGCGAATCCCGATCAGCCCGTCCTGAGCGATCGTGGGATGACCGCGGTCATCGAAGGCGACCACGGCGTGGGTATCGTCGGCTGCATTAAGGGGATGCGACTGGCGATCGACAAAGCACGGGAAGGCGGCATCGGCATCGCCCTGATCGTTCGCAACAACCACTTTCTCGCCGCCGTGCCGTATTGCCTCGAAGCGGCCAACGCCGGCATGATCGGCATCGCGTTCTCGAACACCAAGGGATCCATGGGATATCCCGGCGCCCGCGGCTCTGTCATCGGCAACACGCCGATGGGGTTCGGCATACCGACCGCGGGCGGCTTTCCGATCCTGTTCGACGCGTGCATGACCGCTTCCGGGGGCAGGATGAGGCAATGGATCCGGGAAGGCAGACGGATTCCGCCGGATATTCAGGGCTTCGACAGGGACGGCAGGCCAACCGACGATCCGCAGGCCGTCATCGGCGGCGGCACGACGCTGCCCATCGGCGTCCACAAAGGCGCGGGGCTGGCCATTCTGGTGGAGGCGCTGACGGGCGTGCTGGGCGGCGCGGCTTTCCTGAGCGATATCACCCCCCGGGACCAGGCGGACAGAACGGACAAGACCCACGCGGTCAGCCATTGCTGCATCGCCATCGACGTTGAGGCGTTCATGCCCGTGGCGGAATTCGAAGCCCGGATGGCGGACTTCATCGCCGACCTGAAGGGCAGTCCCCCGGACGACGCGTCAGATGAGATCCGGCTGCCCGGCGAGAGGATGGAGCGGACCCGGCGTGAATGCGAAATTCACGGCATCCCGCTGGAACCGGACGTGCGAGAGGAATTGGAGATATGGGCCGATCGGTTGGGTGTACCTTTTCCCGACACCGTTTAGCCTCCCGCCCGATCGATACGAGGGAAAATGGACGACAGACACCGGATTCGCGCCGCGACTGAAGACGACCTGGACCGGATCGGAGACATCATCCGCCAGGCGTGGGAGCCGATCTTCGGGCTGCACGAAAAGAACTGGGGCGAGGAACTGTTCGGCGTCCTCTATGCGAACTGGCCGGAGAACATCAAGGCCAGCGTGGGACGCCATCTTGCGGAACACCCGGACTGGGCTTTCGTCGTGGAGGCGCGCGACAGCGGCGAGGTGGTGGCGTTCATCACCTATCTGCTGGAACCGAAGAAAGCGATCGGAATCGTCGGTCTGAACGCCGTGGCGGCCGGGTTGCAGGGGCAGGGAATCGGGACAAAGATGTACAACTTCGTCATGGACCGGTTCCGGGAAGCCGGGCTGAAATACGCGCAGGTACGCACCGGGCTGAACGACGCGCAGACCGGCGCTCGCAGGGCCTACGAGAAAGCCGGGTTCAACATCGAACGCAAAGAGGTCACATATTACGCGCATTTGTAACTCGAAGCAAGCGTCCCTCTTTTGGGAACCTCAATGATCTGGAGTGGACGAGCCACCTCTTTCCATCTAACGGATAGCGGGAACAAACGCATATGGGTATATTGTAGACGTTCTTGGGTTGATCGTAGCTTACAATAGGATAAGACATGTCTCGGCTCAGGATTCACTTGCCTCAGGCCCGGATTAAGGATTTCTGTGGTCGCTGGAATATCAGCGAATTGGCTGCATTTGGTTCTGTGCTTCGTGAGGACTTTGGACACGACAGCGATGTCGACCTGTTGGTTACATTCACCCCGGGCGCACAACACAGCTTGTGGGACCTGGTACAAATGCAGGAGGAATTAACGGAAATCCTCGGACGGGCTGTTGACCTCGTAGAAGAACAGGGGCTTCGAAATCCTTTCCGCAGGTATGGTATTCTGAGCACCAAAGAGGTGATCTATGCAGCCTGAAAGCCGGGATTCTGCTTATCTGTGGGATATGTTGGAAGCAGCCCGTTCTGCCAGGACTCCTAATGGAAAAGGGGCAATCCTTGTGATCGCCCCTTCGATTTATTTGGACTGGTCGACTTTCTATCTGCCAATAGTTCGGCGCAGTTGAAGTGCCGTCAGTCCTCCATAAGTCTGAGATCTCTGAGTAGCTCCCGGGAGTTACGGAATCGCTTGCCCTTTCCCGCTTCCAGTTCACCCATGGCTTCGACGGTGGCGGCATTCGGGACCTTCACAGTGAACGGGAGGCGCTTTTCTTCCGCTATCTGCAGCAACAGCAAGCGGATCGCATCGGAGACCGAGAGGCCCATGGCTTCGAGCGCCTCGGTGGCGCGGGCTTTGACATCGCTGTCGATACGGGCCCGTACAACAGCATCGTTGCTCATTGGCACATCCTCCATTTTGTAGCTACATTGTAACTACACCCACAGTTCATGTCAAGGATGTATCCTGTTGATGTAGTCTCGTAGCGATTGCAAATACGGTGTCGAAGATGGAAAAATACACCTTTGCGGGAGGTTCGGCCGAAGCGGGACGGGCGCAGGGCGCGCTCGACCCCGAATACGCCAGGCGTGAGTTGGAGAAGCGGTTAAGGCAGCCCCAGAACTTTGAAGATAGCTACTTCCGTGAGAACATGGCCTTCATGCGGCGGGAGTTCCCGGAACTGGTCGCGCAGATGGAGGCGTACGGCGACGCGGCGGGAATTGAGAACTTCGATCATACGTATCTGCTGCACGTCTACTTTACCGCTCCCGATCTGGATGGATGTTCGGCCCTCGGCATCATACTGAAGGACGACGGTCCGGCAATGTTGAGGACCTACGATACGAGTTCGGCCGGCAGGGTTGAGGATTTCGTGAAGGATAAAATCCTGATGCGCCTTCCAGACAGCATGCCGCGCGGGCTGGTCGGCATTGGGGAGCGTTTCGGCACGACCGTCGGCACGGCGATCAACGACGCCGGTTTGCTGATCGGCAGCGCGTCGGGCCACCGCAAGTTCAACCCGGGCGCCAACCCGGAACACGTCAATCTCTATTTCACCGCTCACCTGCTCGCCCAGTATTGTTCCGACTGCGACGACGTGCGGCATTTCCTACGTCAGTACAGAATCTCAGGCATCAAGGGGCTCACGGGCGTGGCGGTGGATGCGGACGGCGATATGGTCGGTTTCGAACTGGAATCCGAGAACATCGCCCTTCGCGAACCCGAAAACGGGATGGTCATTGAGACCAACCACTGGCAGGACCCGGACCTTCAGCGTGCGTCCCGTGAGGCGGATCCGGACTGGTGGTCGAGCGCCTCGTACTACAACTCCCAGAACCGGATCCAGTACATGGCCCGTCACCGGGACGCACTCGAAAGCATGCGCACCGTGGATGAACTGACAGATTTCTCGTTCGACGTACACGCGCCGGGGAGGATTCTACAGAGCCCGGAAACCAGTATTGGAAACTGGCACACGACCCACGGGATCTTCATGACGTCGCGAGACCGGAAATTGCGGGTCCACAGGTACCCGCTGGAGAAGGGCCAATTCACGGAAATGGCGTATGGAGAGTGAGATGGACGGGTTCGGTATCGATTCGACATTTCGCACGCCTGCTCAACCTGCAACGGGATTCGCTAACGAACCTGCCGCCGGTATGACGGCGACCGGGGAGGAACATCCGGAGATGGCCGACAATGACGCAAGAATGAACACGGACGCGGGCAGCGCGGACAGTTTTCTGTTGATGGACGGGATCGAGTCCGTTCATCACGTGGCGCAGGCGGTCTGCGAGGCGGAAAAGCATCCCCTGAACCCCGTGCTTCCGGTGGGCGATTCGCACGAGTGGGATTCCACGCACTGCGCGCCCTGGTCGTCGCCCACGGTGATCTACGACGATGAAGATAAGCTCTTCAAGGCCTGGTACGCGGGATCGGACATCGCGCCCTCGCGGTGGTGGGCGATGGGGTACGCATTCAGCGAGGACGGGGTCACCTGGCACAAACCCGAACTGGGCCTGTACGAGTACAACGGGAGCAAGAAGAACAACATCGTCCTGGACGGGCGCGGGCCGATCATCAAGGACGAGACCGAACCGGACCCGAACAAGCGATTCAAGGGGATCAAGCGCAGCTTCGGCGGACAGAAGGTCTATGCCGGCAAGGGCGCCCGCGCCAACTACTCGCCCGACGGGATCCACTGGACCGAAGGCCCGAACATCGACCTTCCGGAGTGGTTTCGCGGCCCACCCGATATCGGCGTGCTCGTCCGCGACGACCAGGATCCCGATCCCTCACGCCGGTACAAGACCGTCTTCCAGGAGATGGCGCCGTTCGACAAGCCGGATATCAAGCGCCACGCCGCGCGGTACCGCGGCCTGGGGCGCGCCAAGATTCTGGCGTACGGCCCGGATATCGAGCACTTCCGGAGGGCGGAAGAAAATCCCCTGCTCTCCCCGGCCGACGGCCTCGAGTACGAAGACCATCACATCATGATGTCGCCGTACGGGGGCGCGTGGATCATCTGCTACGAGTACGGCTGGTACGTGCCGAGCCGCTACGGTTTCTACGGGATGTACTCGGCGGACATACGCCTTGCCGTCAGTGGAGACGGGCTCAATTTCCACCGCGTCAACCCCCACCAGAAAGTCATCGCCCGCGGCTCGCACGGCGAGTGGGACGGGGGATTGCTCATCATTACGGATAAACCGGCTGTCAAGGACGGGACCATCTATCTGTTCTATGGCGGCTCGGGCGAAGAATTCACGAGCTGGCCGCCGGAAAACGAGATCCCCGAGTTCGTTCATGAAATGGGGAGCGGGAGCGCCCGCATGGCGCGGATGGGCCTGGCCACGCTCCGCGAGGATGGCTTCACCTGCCTGGAGACGCCGGACCGGGAGACGCCCGGACACGCGACCACCGCGCCTCTGGAGCTGACCGACAAATCGACCGCGCTGACCGTCAACGTCGGAGACGTTCGAATGAACCGCAACTGGGTCGAGGTCGAGGTCCTCGACGCGGACTCCGGTGAGCCGATTCCCGGATATGGGTGCGAGGACTGCGACGATATCTGCGTCGGCGGACTGCGGCGCCCCGTGACGTGGGGCGGCAAACGTTTTGCGGACGCCGGTCGGAACCGCTTCAAGTTGAGATTCCATCTCTATGGCGCGGCGCGGCTGTACGGATACAGATTCGATTGAGGGTCAACGCGATCCACGCCGATTGGAGAACTCCCGTGGATGACGAACACACGCACGACGTGATTGTGGCCAGAGACGTGATGGTCCCCATGCGGGACGGCGTGCGCCTGGCAACCGATCTGTACTTCCCCGGAACGGTCGCGCGTCAGCGCGGCGAGACCTTTCCTGCCGTTCTCAGCAGGACGCCGTACAACAAGACCGGCGGCGCCGACGCGGCGAGTTTCTTCGCGCGCCGCGGCTATATGGCCGCGGTCCAGGACTGCCGAGGGCGCTACGGTTCCGAGGGCGTGTTCTTTCCTTTCGTGGATGACCCCGAGGACGGGTACGACACCATCGAGTGGATCGCCGACCATCCCTCTTGCGACGGGAAGGTGGGCATGTACGGGTGTTCTTACGACGCCTGGGTGCAGTTCCACGCGGCCACTCAGAATCCCCCGTCCCTTGCCACGATGATTCCATTCGAAGGACCCATTAACGCGTATCATTACAGCATGCGTGAGGGCGGCGCCCTGCACCTGGGGCTTCTGAATTGGGCGGTCCGGATGTCGACGACCAGCCAGGAGGCACGGGCGAACCCGGCGATCGCAGAGGCCATCAGACCCATGTCCGGGGACGGGCCGCAATTCCTGGAATGGGCGTCCCGCATCCCGTGGCGGCGCGGCCAGACCCCGCTCGCGGTGGTCCCCCAATACGAAGACGCGGTCTTCCGGCTGTATTTCGAGAACAACGACTATACCGAATTCTGGCGGCAGCCCGGACTTGCCATGGACGAGTATTTCGACGCGTTCCCGGACATGCCCATGCTCTGGATGGTGGGCTGGTTCGACTGGTACCCGAGGACGATTATCGACGGATTCCAGAAGATGGTGAGCAGGGGACGCGGGAATCAGCACCTGCTGGTGGGACCATGGACGCACGGCAACTGCGAACCGTCGTGCGGAGACGCGCACTTCGGGCCGGAAGGAAATCTCCACTTCCACAAGAACTTCCACCAGCTCTACCTTCAGTGGTTCAACCGGTGGCTCAAGGGTGATACGAGGGTGGACGTGGGCAGCGCGGTTCGGATGTTCCGGATGGGCGGGGGCGACGGCAGCCGCGACCGGGACGGCCTTCTGCGGCACGGCGGGAAATGGTTCAGCGTGGACGGCTGGCCCCCCGAGCCCTCGCGCGCAACACCGTATTATATCAACGTGAACGGCATCCTGTCGCCCGAAGCGCCTGCCGGGGAAGACGCGTCGACGACGTATACCTGTGACCCCCGCAATACCGTTTCCAGCAACGGCCGTTGTATCGTCCCCTACGGTCCGATGAAGGATGGGTGGTTCAAGGGGATGGGGCCCCGCGATCAGATCGAGATCGAGACGCTTCCCGGCCATGGGATCCCGGGGATGCCCATCGCCTCGCGGCCGGATGTTCTGGTTTTTCAGACCGGGCCATTGAGCGCGGACCTCTCGATTGCCGGGAACGTCAGGGGGGTTCTCTGGATATCCTCCGACGCACCCGATACCGACTTCTTTTTAAAGCTGCTCGACGTGTATCCCTCAAGCCTCGATTATCCGAACGGGTACGCGCTTCCCGTTTCCGAGGGCATCCTGCGCGCGCGATACAGGGAAAGCTGGGAGCATCCCGCCCCGATGGAACCTGACACCGTCTATCGCATCGAGATCGACATGCAGCCGTCCGCGAACCTCTTCCAGGCGGGCCACCGCATCCGCCTGGATATCTGCAGCAGCAACTTCCCCAATTACGATATCAACCGGAATACCGGCGATCCGGACGACAGAGACTGGCGAATTGCCAGGAATACCGTGTATCACGAGGCCGCACGCGCCTCGTACGTTGAACTGCCCGTTTGGACGGTGTGATCACGATCAATACGGAGGAGCATATGGAAACGCGTACATTTCGCGGAAGTCCCGCTGAAATCGGCAAGGCTCAGGGCGCCATGAACCCGGAGGCCGCACGGGATTACCTGGCGTTCTGGGAGGCCCGCCCTCACGATTTCGGGAATACCTACTTTCGGGAAAACCTGGCGTTCATGCGGCGGGAGTTCCCCGATATGATCGAACAGATCGGGGCGTTCGGCGAGGCGGCCGGAATGGCTTCTTTCGAGCACGCGTACTACGGCCACATCCTCTGGTCGGGTCCGATGGGAGACGCCTGTTCGACCCTGGGAATCGTGCTTAAGGATGACGGGCCGGCAATGCTGTCCACCAACGACGGCGGCACGGACACGGTCCCCGGCACCGTATCGAATTCCGTTGTCTCGTTTTTCCCGGACACGAAACCGCACGGGATGATGGGATTCGGCAGCCGGCGGCAGGTCACCCTGGGAATGGCCGTGAACGACGCCGGACTGGCCGTGGGAGCCAACTCCGGGCACCGCAAATACAACTTCGTCTCCAACCCGGAACACCTCAACCTCTACTTCGTCGTCCACCTGATCGCGCAGCACTGCGGCGACTGCGCCGACGTCCGCCATTTCGTCGAACAGTATCGCATTTCGGGCCAGAAAGGCATGAATATGGTCACGGTGGACGCGGAGGGAAATATTCTTGGCCTGGAGCTCGAGTCGGAGAACGTGGCCATTTCCGAGGCGCAGGACGGCATGCTCCTGGAGGTCAACCACTGGCAGCATCCCAGGCTCCAGAATCCGTCGCGCGCAGCCGATCCCGATTTCTGGGACGGCCCCTACTTTTACAACTCCCAGGCGCGGGTGATGTATTTCGCCCACTATCGGAACGTGTTCGCTCGGATGAAGACCCTGCAGGAACTGGTCGACTTTTCATTCGACGTGCACGCGCCCGGACGCATCCTTCAGATGCACGGGCTGAACGTGAGCGATCTGATCTCCTGCCAGGTGATGTTTGCGACGACACGAGATCGAAAGATGCGCCTTTACCTGCATCCGATCGAAAAAGACGTTTACGAGGAGTTCGAATATCCGAATTGACCACGGGGTGGCAAGGTCGCAGCGAAGTGCGACGTTCACAGGCTCCCGTCGTCGATATTGAGTCTTACGACAGAAAATAACGCTCCGAACGAAGATGGCTGTTGCGATACGAAAGCGAATATTGTAGACTTTAGAGTGAACTCGTCGATTCACAGAGGCCACGCCGATGGCAGGATTTCACCGCCGGCATGAAGGCGCGGCTCTTTGCACACTTGTCCTTCCGGTGTTTCCGACGCTTTCCGGAACCTCGGAGGACGTATCCAAAAGGAGCAGGATGTGATTCACATCGCGGGAATTTCATTGCCGTTTGTAAGCAGGACGAGCCTGAGAAGCTTCTCCCGTACAATACCCATACTCATCGCCGCCCTCGGCATCGTCGCGCCCGGCGTCGCTTTCGCCGGCGCGTGGACGCTGGAAAAGGGCCAGGTCTGGAGCAAGATCACCGGGTTGTACCAGGCCACCGATGAACACTTCGACAAGGATGGTGAACCGAGTGGGTTCCCCGCCGATTATACTTCGAGGGAGGTGTATCTCGACGTGTATTACGGGGTGACCAAGCGCTTCGATCTCGGCGTTCAGTTCGCGGCGATCAACCGTAAGTTCGAGAATTTCACCTCGAGCAGGCACAGAGAGATGTTCGGATATCGCGCTAAGGAGTCAGGTCTCGGCGACATCCGCGTCTTCGGCAAAGTCAATCTCGTTCACGAGCCCGTCGTGGGCACCCTGATGCTTGGCATAAAGGCGCCAACCGGGGATTTCCGCGCCGCGCCCGAGGCCATGTCCGCCGGCAACGGCCAGTGGGACGTCGAAGTGGTGGCGCAAATCGGCAAGTCCTACTGGCCCATCCCGGTATACGCCAACATCGATCTGGGATATCGCCTCAGAGAGACCAACGAGACCATTCACCACAACCCGGACGACGAGTTGATCTACAATCTCGAGGTCGGCGCCAGCCCCGTCGAAATGTTGAACGTTGCCCTCAAGCTGGAAGGGATCTCGGGCGCCGGCCGGCGGGTCACCTATGCGATACCCACGGTGATCGTCAGCCTGCCGCAGGGCCTCGCCCTTGAAGCCGCGGCGCGTGTGTCGGCGCTCGGCCGCGCCGACCCTGCATTGGGTGCTCCGTATACCTTCTTCGCCGGCTCCACATTCCTGTTCGGGATCTCCTATACCGGAAGCCTGATGCAATAGCAGCTTCAGCGGGGAACCCGCCCATCGACGGCAGTCCACGCAGGCCACATTAAACGGGGGAAGGGGCGATTGCCCCTTCCCCCGTTTGCTCTTCTCGCATCCGGACCGTTGCGCTTTCACCTCATCGTCACTCCCCCCTTGAGGGGGAGTCGCAGAATCCGATCCGGACCCTGAGCCTGCCTGCATTGAGCTCGGTCCCTGAGCCGCCGCCCTGAGCCTGCCGAAGGGTTCTCGAAGGATCGAAGGGCCGCCGAAGGCTGATGCGGTGGGGGGATTTCAGATAAACGGATCGACGAGTTCTATGCCGCTGGCTTCGAAATCGCGGCGATTTCGTGTTGCAAGGGGTAGTCCGTGAGTCAGGGCGGTGGCGGCAATGAAGCTGTCTTTGATCGGCATCGGTTTTCCAATTGAGCGGAGATCCGCCAGCAACTCGGCCCAACGCAGTCCCGTCTCGGCGTCCCACGGGACGCAGTGGATACGGCGAGCGACTTCGTCGAACCAGCGTTCGAGCCCGCGGCGCTTCTGTCCCGCGGGCAGCAGGAGAATCCCAAATCGGACTTCACCCAGAATCACGGGATCGACTACCAGGCCGCGTTCGTTACGCGCCAGCCACTCGATCACCCCCGGATCCGGCCCAGTCTGGGTCGGTTCGCACAATACGTTGGCATCCACGAGGCACATCAGGGCAGCGATCCGAGGGTGTCGGTCGACTCCGATTCGATCGGCACGAACCAGCCTTTTTCGGGACACGCGAGGAGCGCGTCCACCAGCCCGTGATTCTGCGGGGCGTCTGCAACGACAAGGCGATACTCACCTTCGTCTACCCGTTCGACTGCAAACGACTGGCCAGGTTCCAGTTTGTCCCGATGACGAAACTCGGCCGGAATGACAATCTGACCCCGGGTTGAGAGGACTGTTTTCATAGGACGTAAGATAACGTCTTACACCAGGATTGTCAATGCCCGGCAGGTCTTCAACGGAAAGACTCGCCCTTTACTTTATCCGGTATCTTCGGTATTTTGCCTTCCCGTAAAGCTGATGGCAGGGCCGTGATCCGGATTGAGTATAATACCGATTTGCACGAGAGGGGCGCAGGGTTGACGCGGATTCGGCGGATGATTGTTTTTGGTTGGCTGGTTCTTGCGAGCACAGCGGTACACGCTCACGCCCAGACCCCGGAATCGGAGGCGCCGCGTTTTACGGAAAAGCACCGCGGCGTCTGTTTCGTGGCAGGGCCCGGCCGCCCTGCGGATGCGGCCTTCGACCGTCTGGCCGCGCTGAACGTGAACTGGATTTCCCAGACGCCGTTCGGATGGCAGCAGAGCGCCGAAACCCCTGAAGTGATCCTCGCGACTTCCGGACGGGTCTGGTGGGGAGAATCGGACGAAGGACTGGCCGAGACAGCACGGCGGGCGCGGCAGGGGGGCATCCGTACAATCCTGAAGCCCCACGTCTGGATCCGCGACCGCAGCGACGGGAGATGGCGCGGAAATATTGATTTTTCGACCCATGAAGCATGGGACCGGTGGTGGGCGAGCTACCGGCGATTCATCCTTCATTACGCCGAACTGGCGGAATCCACAGGGATGGAGGGGCTGTGTATCGGGACGGAACTGCGCAGCGCCGTGTTGAACCGCCCGGAAGCATGGCGCGTGTTGATTGCCGACGTGCGGGAGGTGTACGGGGGCGAACTCACCTATTCAGCCAACTGGTACCGGGAGTTCGAGGAAGTTCCGTTCTGGGACGCGCTCGACTACATCGGTATCCAGGTCTATTTTCCGCTGGCGGACACGACCGCCGGCAATTTGGCGCTCGATGAACTAAAGACGGCGTGGGCGCCCCATGTTGGGCGGATCGAGGCGCTTCAGCAGCGGGTGGGAAAGCCGGTGCTGTTTACGGAGGTGGGCTACCGGAGCACCGCGGACGCGGCCGTGGCGCCGTGGGTATGGCGGTCGGCCGCGCCGGTGGACGACGAACTGCAGGCGACGCTTTACGAAGCGATGTTCCGGACATTCTGGCGCCAGCCCTGGTTTGCGGGCACGCACGTCTGGAAGTGGTTCCCCGAGGGCAGCACGCGATTCGAAGGAAGGCGCGCGCGCCGCCGCGCACTTCAAAGGGAAAGCGGGTTCACACCGCAAGGGAAGCCGGCGGAAAAGGTGCTTGGCCGTTGGTACGGGATTATCGGGCCGCAACCGGATACCGAAACCGACGGATCATCGCGGGAAATTCCCGGTCGGTAGCGCAAGGTCTGACTCTTGTCGAATGTAGCTCTTTACTTCACATCGATTGTTTCCCATATTAAACCGGGCCTTCAACGAGTGTACTGAACCGCGTCGACGTCGGCGAAGGCCTTGAACAGCGGCACGGGGTCAGCACGATTGGTGAACGGCTGCCGCGCCGCCACGAAATCGTCTTCGGTCCTTATCCGCGTCTTCGGCCAACGACGCGGCGCCGGGAGTAACTCTACACCACGTGACAGGAGGTAGAACCATGGCCAATTATATGTTCCGCACCAGGTACACGCGGTCGGGTCTCGAGGGCCTGCTCAGAGAAGGAGGCACGGGTCGACGAGAGGCTTTGAGGCAGACCATCGAAGGGATGGGCGGAAAGCTGGAGGGCTTCTACTACGCGATGGGCGATGACGATCTCATCCTGATCGCGGAGATTCCCGATCAAACCACCGCGGCAGCCATCGCGCTGAATATCGCCGCCGCAGGGGCACTGGAAGTCTCCACGACGGTCCTGGTATCGCCGGAGACCATCGACGAAGCGGTGAACAAGAGCGTGCCGTACCGCCTGCCTGGCGAGTGACGCGAGCGAAACCTCGTCGAAGACTCGTCACCATTCAGCCGTCCCTGATGCTCGGTCAGTCCGCCGCATTGACGATGAAGGCCCCTTTTCGCATCTGAGAAGGGGCCGTTTTCGCGTTCGATGTCCTGGATTTGAGGTGATTTGAACGATGACAATACAGGTCGAGGGTCAGGTCGGGATACAAACTACCCTGGCGCTGCTTCGCTTTGCTCAGCCGCAACCAAATACGCGCAAGTGAATGAGGGCGCTAACGACGTATTTGTCACTCCCACCATGAGGGGGAGTCGCAGAAGCCGAGCCGATCCCTGAGCTTGTCGAAGGGCCGGCGAAGGCTGATACAGCGGGGGGATCGCACCGCCCTTTTTGTTGACTGGCAGCATGAAAAACATGAACCCATTTTGCGGAGAAGTCTTACTGTAAGACTCCAATTGGATTGCGCCAGAAACACCCGGACAGACGATGTCGAAGTTTGGCAATTGCCCTGTTGAATATCGAATCCTGCTTTCGTAAATTCAATGACTTTTGTTTTCTTCCCTATAGCAGAATCTGCATTGGGCAAGATTCACATCACGACCACGGTTGGAGATAAAATGAGTCTTGAAGCGACCGATTCTAGGAATAACAATCCGGACCAGACCTCAACTGAAACTGGCCGTGGCGCCCCGGCGGGAAAGCTGAACGTCAGCAACTTCATCTGGAGCATTGCCGATGACGTGCTGCGGGATGTTTTCGGCAGGGGCAAATACCGGGATGTCATACTGCCCATGACGGTCATACGCCGTCTCGACTCCGTTCTGGAACCGACGAAAGACGCGGTGCTCCAGATGAAAGCCCGGTTGGACGCGGCAGGTGTGACCAACCAGGACGCGGCGTTACGCCAGGCATCCGGCGAGGCCTTTTACAACGCGTCACCATTCAGGCTCCGCGATCTGACCTCCCGGGCCAGGCAGCAGCAGTTAAGCGCCGACTTCGAGGCGTACCTTGACGGGTTCTCCCCCAATGTGCAGGAAGTCATCGACAGGTTCAAGTTTCGCAATCAGATCCCTGAATTGGTGGAGAACGATTTGCTCGGGTTTCTGCTTGAGAAATTCCTGGATCCGGCGATCAACCTCAGCCCCAAACCCGTGCTGAACGCTGACGGATCCGTGCGCCTGGAACCGCTCGACAACCACGGAATGGGCACTGTGTTCGAAGAACTGATACGGCGTTTCAACGAAGAGAATAACGAGGAAGCCGGCGAGCACTTCACGCCTCGCGACGTCGTACAACTCATGGCGCGGCTGATATTCATACCTGTTGCCGACGAGGTCAAATCAGGCACCTACCTGGTATACGACGGCGCTTGCGGCACCGGCGGCATGTTAACCGTCGCCGAAGAGACGCTCACCCGACTTGCCGAGGAACACGGCAAAGACGTATCGGTCCATTTGTACGGCCAGGAAATCAACCCCGAAACCTATGCCATCAGCAAGGCCGATCTTATCCTGAAGGGCGAGGGCGTCGAGGCCGACAACATGCGGTATGGCTCGACCCTATCCGCCGACGCCTTCCCCGCCAACGAATTCGACTTCATGTTGTCCAATCCTCCCTATGGCAAGAGCTGGAAAGGCGACCTGGAACGCATGGGCGGCAAGTCTGACATTCGGGACCCGCGTTTCATTGTGGACCACGGAGACGATCCGGAGCACTCGCTCATCACCCGTTCCAGCGACGGTCAGATGATGTTCCTGGCCAATATGCTGAGCAAGATGAAACAGGACACATCACTCGGAAGCCGCATTGCCGAGGTCCACAACGGAAGTTCCCTTTTCACCGGCGACGCCGGACAGGGTGAGAGCAACATCCGCCGATGGATCATTGAGAACGACTGGCTGGAAGCAATCGTCGCGCTTCCGCTCAACATGTTCTACAACACCGGCATCGCCACATACATCTGGGTGTTGTCGAACCGCAAACCCAAGCATCGCCAGGGCAAGGTGCAACTCATAGACGCCACGCAATGGTCCAAACCGCTACGCAAAAACCTCGGCAATAAAAACTGTGAACTGTCGGACGAAGACATCCAGCGCATCTGCGATGCGTTCCTTGCCTTCGAAGAGACCGAGCAATCGAAGATATTTCCGAATGAAGCGTTCGGTTACTGGAAAGTCACCGTCGAACGTCCTTTGCGACTGAGTGTCGAGCTGACACCGGAACATCGCCAGCGCTTCCGCACAACATGCAAAGACGCGAACGAAGAACTACTCGCCGAGGTCATAGATCGCGTGGCGTCGGAACTAGGCGACGAGCCTCACGGTGACTTCAACCGGTTCCTGGAAGTCGTTGCAAAGTACGCGCCTGAGTGCGGGGTTAAACTGACAACGGGACGCAAGAAGCTGCTTCAGACCACCCTGGCATCACGCGACGAGACCGCGGAGCCCGTTATGAAGAGGATCCATCGTTCAGGAAACGTCGAACCCGATTCAATCCACGGCCGTGTTGAAACCACCATCGACGGTAGAAAACGCATCGTCGAGTACGAACCCGACAGCGAACTTCGCGATACCGAACAGGTGCCTTTGCTCGAAGAGGACGGTATCGAGGGCTTCCTGCGCCGTGAGGTGCTGCCTTATGCACGGGACGCCTGGTACGATCCGGCCAGCGTCAAGATCGGATACGAAATCAGCTTCACGCGCTACTTCTACAAGCCCCAACCGATGCGAACGCTGGAAGAAATCCGGGCCGATATACTGGCTCTGGAGCGGGAAACCGAGGGACTGTTGGGAGAAATACTCGGACAGCAATGCTAAGAATCGCCTTTATTCAACGTAGTCCTTTACAAGGACGGGATTATCCCCATATTAAAGGCAGCGTTTAACGTGGCTGACGTCGCGCGCCATAGTCAACGTAGCCTTTACTATAGGTCGAATAAACGCGCATGCAAATCGTCAGCGTTATACACCAGAAGGCCGGCGCGACCCGGCGAGCAACGGACATCGAGTCCTAGAATAACTCTGCGAACGCACGATAATTTCGATGGGCGACATGGAGGATCTGACGGGAACCACGTACACGGAAGCCAACAATGTCCTTAACCGATTGACTCGTTGCTGCAAGTTGCATGAATTCACCTGTCAGTCGCGGAACCGTAGGTTCATTAATGGGAGCTAAGTTTACCAGTTCCACGAATCCGGCTCGAATGGTGACCAGTGATCGTCGCACAGCTGATTGATCAACCTCAGAGGGATTTAAGTGTGTGACAGTCGCAGTAAGTCCAGCGGCTCTGGCGGTGGTGCTACAATTGCGCTGACAACGTCGACGACGATACTTAATGAGAGGTATTCACAATGAATTTTCTATTATTTCGCTTATTCTCTATCATAGGATTTGTGGCTGTGGAGGTGCCCGTAGAGGCTCAGAGTCCGACTGATAAGGCCTCGATTTCCGAAAGGGCAATGGAGTCGATCACGTGGTGCCACCCCTTGACCGTGATAGAACTCGTCATCGTGATTCTTGTGTTCGTTGCAATGCCGATTTATTCGTGGTATGTGAGCAAGAACGTAAAAAGCCCAAACGACCTTCCAAAACGTAAGGGTCTCAATCTGCCCGCAGGATCCGTGAGAAGCATGATTGCGTTGTTAGTCGTCGGCTCGTTCGTGAATTTCCTGATCTTTGGGGAGTCGGTGTTGGCTACGCATTTCGATAAGATCCTCGCCGCATTCGGGACGCTAAGCGGTAGCATCATCGGCTTTTATTTTGGTAATCGTAGCGCCGAGCCCCTTCAAACGGGCGACAATTCAATTGAAAAGCCAATGTAATTAAGTTTGGATCGGATTGCGTTTCCTTACGACGTAGGCCGAGAAACTCGTTGAGAACGACTGAAACGAGATACGATTACACCTGTGGCTTACCCCATCGGAGGATGGTCGAAATGAAACTGGACAGGCTCTTCAAAGACTTCAATCTACAAAAGGTGAAATTAAACCTAAAGGTAGTTCAGTTCGAAGTTTCCTTTCAACAAGCAGACAAGGATGCGGCTTGGGACCTCTATGTGGAAATGCTTACCAGAGTCGTAACTCAGGCACTTCCACGCGATGTCGGAGATGAGCTGGCGGCACTGGAAAGCGTACACTCCCTTTTTCCAGCAACGCGTGAAATCTTACGACATCACGGGCGGGCATCATTACATTTCAGTAAGGTCGCGGTTCCCGTGCTTAATCAAATTATCCGGCCCTTCACCTCAAAGTGGCACAGGCAGAGCTTAGGCGGCGCTTTCGACCGTGAGACCGGACGTGCGGAGTTTCGAAAGGAACTAGAAAGTTTGCAGGTAGACCTACGCAGATACAACAGGATGCTTGCGGAGATTGCTAATGTGGAAGATTTGACCGACTTGGAAGAATGTAAAGGAGGATAGCAATGCAGAAAGTTCCACGACACAGGGTATTTGTAAGTTTCCATCAGGAAGACGACTTCTACAAGGATCTGTTCGTACAAATGATGGAAGACGACATTGTGGACGAATCAGTTGGAGATGGTGATATAGACGATGACAATTTGGCTACCGATACAGTCCGCAGGATTATCCGTGATGGGTACATCAGAGATGCTACGGTCACGGTCGTACTTGTCGGACCCTGCACGTGGCAGCGAAAACACGTTGACTGGGAAATAGGTTCTAGCTTGCGAGCTACCAAGCGGAATCCTAGATGTGGCCTGTTGGGGATTCTGCTTCCGAATCATCCGAACGCAACTACTGAAAAATACAACTCTCGTTTAATACCGCCGCGTCTTGCTGACAATACTTGTGGAGAAGATCCTTACGCGCTAATCTACGATTGGACATACAAGACTTCAAGCGTTCGAAATTGGATCCATCGGGCCTTTGTTCGGAGAGATGGTACGCCACCAGACAACAGTAGGGTGCAGTTCCGATACAACAGAAGTGGATCCTGTTCGACGGGTTGGCAGAGCTAGGAGCTATGACCAGCATTCCGCTTCCATACCCAGCCTACAAACCGACAGGCGTCCCGTGGCTAGGGGACTTACCGGAGCATTGGGAAATGCGCCGGGGTAAGTCCCTCCTGACCCCGGTTGATATTCGTTCCGAGACCGGGGACGAAGAGTTGTTAACAGTTTCTGCTCAGCAGGGAGTTATCCCAAGGGAATCCACCGACGTAACTATGTTTAAAGCAGAATCATACGTTGGCTACAAGCTATGTTGGCCGGGAGATCTCGTGATCAACAGTTTGTGGGCTTGGGCACACGGATTAGGCGTTTCCCAGCATTACGGCATCGTTAGTACCGCCTATGGTGTCTACCGCCCGTTGTCAAGAATACATACTCAATTTATCCATCAGTTCGTCCGCTCAATCCCATTTCAATGGGAGTTGCAAGTACGCTCAAAGGGAATATGGGTATCGCGACTTCAATTGACCGACGAGGCATTTCTAAATGCGCCGTTCCCCGTCCCAACCGTCGCCGAACAAGCCGCCATCGTCCGCTATCTTAATCACAGTGAAGAACGAATCCAGCGCTACATAAGAGCGAAGGAGCGGTTCATCCGGCTCCTTTGGGAAGAGAAGCAGACCGTAATTCACCGCGCCGTGACCCGCGGTCTCGATCCGAACGTACCCCTCAAACCCTCAGGTGTTGAATGGCTCGGCGACATCCCGGCACATTGGCAGGTTTCCAGGGTGAAGGCTGAATTCGTCTCTTTGGACAATCGTCGCGTGCCATTGAGCGCGATCGAGCGAGGAGCAATGGAAGAGCGACGATATGACTATTATGGCGCATCTGGTGTAATTGATAAGGTTGAGGACTATATTTTTAACGATGAAGTATTGCTAATTGCAGAAGATGGAGCAAATCTCGTTCTTCGCAATTTACCACTTGCCATCATAGCTCGCGGAAAGTTCTGGGTGAATAACCACGCACATGTATTAAAGCCTCGACATGGCAACCTTGGCTATTTGGCGGCGGCAATGGAGAGTCTAAACTATACTCCGTGGATATCCGGGGCAGCACAACCGAAACTCACACAAGATCGACTCTTAAACATCTCGATCGCCGTGCCACCCATAGTTGAGCAAGATCAAATCATCGCCAAGGCAGAAGAACAGACAAACAGACTGACTTTGGCCATCACACGTGCTCGGAGACAAATCGAGTTGATGCAGGAATACCGCACGAAGTTAATTGCGGACGTGGTTACCGGCAAGCTGGATGTGCGCGGGACGGAGGTCGATTTGCCCTTTAGATTTACTGAGACGGCACCGGCAGTATAGTAATCCGATCGAATCTCGAAAAGTGTCACTATCTACGAAAATGGAATGAACAATGCACCGATCTGAGGAATCTCAAGATGACGATTTTATGCGTGCCGTGAAGATCGGGGAAGAAAACGCCGAATGCCTGATGCAGATGCAGAAGTGGTGCAAGCATGTTGAAATTGAACGAACTTCGGAAGGGCTATATGCGCAATTTACAGGCCTACCTATAGCAAACCACAGCTTGGCGTGTCCGAAAGTGGAGGGTAAGGCGGAGTCTATGAATCTCCGCTGGATTTTCTCGGATTTTCTTGCAGAATACTGCGCCACCTGTCCTCATCACGCACCAAACGGGGACACTTCGTGGGGTAGGGAGATCATTGACAGGCGCCGGAGAGAAGCCCAAGAGCGCCAGCAAGCAAAAGAGGAGGAAGCCTCCCGAATATCCAGGCTACGCGAAGAGTTACGATCAATATCCCGTGGCATTAGTGCGGAAACAGAGCCCGAATCGCACCAAGTCCTCGGATATTTAGAAGCGATATTTTCAGAAACCGAAGACGAACGAATCGAAGCCTTCGAAAGTTTGAAGCAATCTGCCCGCGTGGGTGCAGATCTCTTTCCGGAGGCTGCTGTCGACTTGGCCTTGACGCTTGCAGGCACCAAGGATTTTGCCATTTTCCTGCTTCCTGTCTGTACTGAACTTGCAAAGAAGCGCTCCGATTTAGGCACAAACCTAGGTCGTATAGCAATCGACAACATTGAGAAGGGACTATGTCCAGAATTGTCCGCTTCGGTACTTGATGCACTCGGCGACGGCATTGGGTATCCACTTAGCGAACCGTCTATTGAGAAACTGCTACTTTCACAGGATCATGAATACCCAATCGGTGGCTGGAACGAAAGTAAACCTGAGTACCCGCATAGCACCGCAGTTATTGTACGCAGTTTTGACGCCGATCCGTACGTGGTTCAGAGCATTGTCCGTCGCGAACTGCAGAATGAGAATCCCGCTATACGCTTCGGGTTGTGTGGAGCAGTCAGGCTTATACAAAACCAACGCCCCGAGCTAATTCGGAACCTGCTCGATGACTTCCTTCAATCACTCGATCTTCGAGAGGTCGCACGGTCGGGCGACGGGACGCCATCGGATCAAATTATCGGCATTCTGCAATCAGCATTTCAATATTCCCCTAGCGCGGCTTCGCTATGCTCAGCCGCAACCAAAGAGGTGGTAGTCAAGAGCAGATTGTTTTTGGGTATGTAAAACGGCGTTCATCCCCTATGATGTTGGTACCCACCGCCATCAAGGTAAGGAGGAACGCCGTGAAAGACTTCGTGGACCAATATAGTGAAAAAATCACGGGCGTGGTATCCTGTTTTGATCGGATTCTGTTCAAGGGGTATCTGCCGCTGGGATTTGGAACTGCGATGGAGCGTTTCATCAGCAATCAAGGTTTGTTGTTGAAGGATTTCAAGCGTTTTGTAACGACGCATTCCGAAACGATCAAAGCGCACGCGGAGGCGATGGCGAACAAGCGCGAGCGCCCGTTCCTCTATCTCGACCGCAACAACGTCAGGAAAGAGGATGAAGCGCGACGCATCGCCCAACGAGATGGGATCACACGCGGCCTGGTCTGTGTGTTTCGCGCCGTGGAAGGCTGTCAGAGTTTCAAGCTGGTGCCGGGGGAAGGAAGGCCTCGCCTGCGCAACGCCCAGCGGAAGTGCCTGTGTTACTACTTCTACTATATCGACCGGGAGTTCGGGTTGTTGCATGTTCGCATCCAGTCGTGGTTCCCCCTGGTGGTGCAGGTCTGTCTCAATGGCCACGAATACCTGGCGCGCAAGCTTGATAAAAACGGCATTGCCTATGACAAATCAGACAACGCGTTTCTTTGGATCGACGATGTGGCCCGGGCGCAACGGTTTGCCGATCGTTTTGTCGAGAAAAATTGGCCGCGCATTCTCTCCGCGCTTGCTGGCAGGGTCAACCCCCTGCTCAAAGACCTGCTTTCGGAAATGGACTATTACTGGGTCGTTGACCAGGCCGAGTTCGCCACCGACGTGATGTTCCAAAGCCCCCACGCCCTGAAGGTGCTGTATGAAAACCTGCTCAGACATACGGTGCTGTGCTTCTCTCCCGAGGATATCCTGACCTTCCTGGGCCTGCCTGCCGAGCATAGCCCGGCGCAGGCAGGACGCAAACTCCACGGCAACTTTCAGGGCGAAGTCCTCACGGACTTCAAGAACAAACGCCACCCCGGCGCACGGGTCAAACACCGGATGTGTGAGAACTGGATTAAAATGTACGACAAACAAGGGTGCGTACTACGCGTCGAGACAGTGATCAACCATCCAAGGCAGTTCAAGGTCCGCCGCTGGGGCATACGGCAAGGACAACGGATGATGGGCTGGTATCCCATGGCCAAAGGGGTGGCCAACCTCTACCGCTATCGGGAAATCTCATTGACGGCCAACCAACACTATCTTCAGGCGCTGTCCGCCGCACCGAACACCGCGAAGAGCCGTCACAGCCTCACCGCACTGGCCCGACCACGCAGGCACAAGGGGCGTACCTATCGGGGCTTCAACCCTGCCGATACCAACGACCTCGCCCTCTTCACCGCCGTCTTGAAAGGCGAACACGCCCTGATGGGCTTCCGCAATCAAGACATCCGCAAACACCTCTTCAAACAACCCAGATCCCTCGACCAGCGCCGACGGCAGGCCAACGCCGTCAGCCGACTCCTCAAGCGACTACACGTTCGGGGCCTGATCGCTAAAATCCCTCGTTCCAGAAGATGGCGCGTCACACATTCCGGACACGTTACACTTGCTACTTCCCTGACCCTTTACGACAACCACACAACCTCTATGCAAGCAGCGTGACCAAACTTCTATGCATTTTGCGTTGAAGTCTTACTGTAAGACTCTAAGGCGGTTGATACGCACCTTGCCCGGTCAATCTCACGCGTTCGCCCGGCCGTTCAGAAAAACATCGTCAGTGTTTACGAAAGACAGTTCTTAGCTCAGAGGGATCGATGGAAAAAGAACGAAAAAGAGACTGAACGAAAAGAGGTCTCGGAATCAGAAAATGTGGCGATTCAACGCCTACTGGCTTGGGCAAAAGATGACGCACTAGAAATTGAGATTCGCCGCGATTCGGTTCAGGCGTTGAAGTCCGCCTGCACATACGCGACTACGGCCATGCTATGCCATTTTGACTTCCTCTTAGGATATTATGCAATCGTCAGCGGTAACGAAAAGCCACCGGATCCACCTCCGAGGATTCTGCATCCCAATCAACCACGGGACACTCAGCTTGATCAACTGCAACTATTCAGGCGCAACCAACTCTGGGGATTCTTTAAGCAAAACTTGCGTTCATGCCTGCACGAGATTTGCAAAGCAAAGCCGCTAGAGGCGTTCGATTTGGTCTGCGGCTGTTTGGAAGACTCCTCAGAACCGCTTGCGGACGATTTCAAGGCGCTCTGCGTGTCGCTTCTTGGTGAACTTGGCCGAGACTACAGGCTTCAGCCACGTGTTTTGCCTCATTTGTGGCGCGCATTGATGGACTACGAATCTGCATGGGTTCGCACCAAAGCCTTACATTCTACTGTCGAGTTGTTTTCATTGTCTTCAACCTCACCACCGGCAAACCTCGTAGACACAATGATCATCCACCTCCAAGATTCAAAGGTCGGCGTTCACCAAGCTGCCTTGCGAGTTGTGTCTACATTTCCCCGTTGGTTTGACAAGAACCAGTCGATCGAAATTCTTAGCTGTCTCGGACGACACCTTGATGTGTACGGCGATGACAAGTACCAACTTGAAAAAATATGCACAGGAATACTGAAAATCTCTTGTCGTGATAAGCGCCTCAAGCCAGTCGCTTTGCGTATGGTTGAGTCTGTGTATCCGACAGGAGAGGAATTTGTAGATAGAGACATCGCAGAACAGCTGACTCATTTCTACAAGCCAAGCAATAGATTCGCAGATTCAGTGGCCAAGGATGTCGGTACCTATTTGGCAAGCTATGACCGAGACCGCTACAACCATTACGGGTTTTCGGAACGTCTCCGTATGTTCAAGTGGCTGCACGAACTGCCGATAGAAACACTCCAACGTGTCGCCGATAACCTTCTTTCGTCCGCAGAAGAGATGGCTGGGAATGATTACTGGGAATCCATGCATTTCGCAAGTCTCTTTCAACATTTGCGGATGGCTGAATACGAGCATGCCGTGTTGGATTCTGTTATAAAATCTTTACCTGAAGAACACTGCTGTCCAAGAACCGTCGGATTCTCAGAGATAAGGTTCGAAATATAGCTTCAATTGGCGATTTTGGACGGGTTTGACCCGGATAATGAAAACCAGGTTGCCATCGTCTGCGCAATGCTGTCCAAGAACAAAGTGACTCATCCAGTGGCCATAATCGTGCTGTTCCCGTCTCATTAAGCCCGTGAAATAGGCACTTTTTGAAACTCACGCTACCTTGGTCGAAGCGCTGCTTCGCGGAAGTGAACCAGATGCTGTCCAAGACAGAAACCGATTTTGGACAGGTGTGCCTGAAGAACCAAGGTTTGAGACGCTCCGTGCGGATTTATATAAGATCGCGATGATCTCTGCAGGAAATGCGTCATTACAGGCTGGTGACAAAACGACGGCTGTAGAATTCTTCGAAAAGGGAAGGCATGGAGCGTGATACGGGAACCGGAATTGGATCTTAAGCATGCCGCTAATTCAGCCCGGCTTATCTATGACATACGCGTGGTTTTGAACTCGAGTACTGAATTCAATAGGG
The DNA here is from genome assembly GCA_965203805.1 of Candidatus Latescibacterota bacterium. Lineage (GTDB taxonomy): Bacteria > Latescibacterota > UBA2968 > UBA2968 > JAAXHE01. Next base: position 2,958,444 of record OZ241917.1, read on the forward strand.
ATTGGGCTAAGGAGATCGGTTCTCTGATTGACCGTATTGACGAGATCCTGGCTAAGACGCCAATCGCGCATGTCTCATTCGAGTGGAAAGTCATGATTGCTGGGTTTCGTGTCTTATTGGGTCAGGTAAACAGTGTGGCGATTGCCGAGGGCGGCGAAGGTGACTTGACTATCGAAAGAGAAAAACGTGATGTCCTTTTCGGCGAAATGAAACGATTGGTCACGTCAAATGCCGGCCTATTACCGATCAGCACGAAGTCATCGTGGCAATCATTGCTCAATGCAGGGACAGTTGATTCCGATAGATTACGCGAATTTCTGTCAATGGTCCCGTTATCCACGTTATATTGGCAAACGAGGGAATTTGACCTTCCAGATCGGAATGCGTTTAAAGGAACCGAAGCAAAACCGAAACCGATTGTACGGGTTGTTGTATTTCTGGATAATGCTCCGATCGCAAGCCCACAGCTCTTGCGGCCAAACATTCTATATCCGCTGAAATTTAGAGTCCATGGTGTAACTTGGCCTGTCGACGGGAAGCGCTTACGCCTTGATTTGATGACTACACTTCCACAAGAGGAGTTCTCATTGTCCGAATACACTCTCGACGCACCATCTTGTATCAAAAATGGTGAGTACCAGGGTGAATTGGCGGGCTATATCAAGTTCAACTCGGCGCAAAGCAGCATGTTGGATGATCTTGCATTCACAGTTCGCGGAGCATTCGATACACCTGACGGGCATCCTATCGAGGTTCCAGTTATTGGTCACAATGAGTTGCGCCTCAAAATTGTCGATGAAGTCAGTCATCCTTTGATGACGGGAAACCGACGCTTGGACAGGCACGTTGCGGAGCTTATTTCAACTCTGATATCAGACTGTCCTGAAGTTCGAGCCGAACTACCTAGCTTGTTGGTAATGCTTCACGCTTTGACCGGCTTGTTGTCTACTTATGCACAAGAAGCCGTTTTCAAAGGGAGAAGCGACGTTTCTGAGTCGGAATTCCAGACAAAAGTGACGGGAGATTTGCGAAGACAACTCGGACCAGACGTACAAGAACACCCACACCAGGCGGGCGGAATCCCTGATATCAGATTTCGAGGCGTAATTGTTGAGCTAAAGGTCGAAAAAGAAAACGGGAATCGAAATCACATAGCGAAAAAATACGCGGCCCAGGCAGTTCAATACGCCAGCCCTGAGGCGCGGCAGGTAAGTATTCTCCTTGTACTGGACCTGACGGAAAAGGAAAACCCACCCGGCGACATTCGCAATGACATTATGCTTACTGATGTACCGACTCATGGGACAGTTGATAGTGCCGAAAAATTCCCGTCCAAGGCGTTTGTGTTCGTGATAAACGGGAACATGAAGAACCCATCAAGTTACTCCGCGTAATGGCTTTGGCGAATTCGCGTCAAGGCCAAGGCATTTGGTGCGAATTCGTTGAAATCATCTCTATCGTAACAATTGACTGAGATCGCCCCACCGATTCTGCGTGATACGGCATCCGATCGGACACAACGCTTTCGCCACCTATGCAACCAACGCCCGCTCGGCGATATCAGGCGATACGGCTAATCAGGAATTGTGCCATTAAACCAGAAATAGACTCAAAAGCATAATTTCAGCACAATTGCGGCATAATGTATTTCATAGATATCTGTTTATTTGGATCTTATTACATTGTTCCTTTTTGACAAAGCATTATGCCTTACGCAAAAAAGTCGCAATTCATATGTTCGGTGAGCGGATCCCTCCTGATATGATGAAGACCGTGCTCGGTTTAGCCTAACCGCGATTGCCGCGCCAACTGGGAATGCTGACCGATGTCGGAGGTTGCCTGACGCTGGAACCTGAATTTCCATTGGCCTGTAATTGACTGAGAAACGTCGGAACTACAATTGAATTCTATAACCCATTAATTTTATTGAAGTTGTTTAATTGACGGGTAATTGACTGGAAACGCCACCTGCCGACCGGCGTCCGCGCGCGATTCACCTCGGATGTGCATACCGAAAAGATACTCGTAAATGAGGCGGTGGCCAATCTGTCAGAGAAGACCGATCAGCCGCACTCCTGCGCCCCGAGGAAGCCGTGATCATCGGCAGGGCGGAGATCGCCAATGGCTTCGACCTGACGCAACAGGCCGCAAAATGACAACCAATAGAAATCGAGACTACCTGCTCGACCTGATAAGAGAATTGCGCAACCTGCCTCATGAGACCGAATGGGTCGAGTTCAAGGTAAACCACCACGAACCGAAGACCATAGGTGAGTACGTCTCCGCACTTTCCAACGCGGGAGCCCTGCATGACAAGACTCACGGATACATCCTGTGGGGCGTTGAAGATGGAACTCACGACATTGTTGGCACAGACTTTTTTCCGGCTGTTGCGAAGAAGGGCAGCGAACCGCTGGAGACGTGGCTACTCCAGTTATTAAAACCACGCATAGACTTCCGGTTCCACGAAGTAACGATTGACGGGAAGCGGGTCGTAATTATGGAGATTGATCGTGCCTCCCGGCACCCAGTCGCCTTCGCGGGCGTCGAGTTTATCCGTATTGGCAGCACAAAGAGAAAACTCAAAGACTATCAGGAAAAGGAACGAGAACTCTGGCGCGTTTTCGACCGGGTGAGTTTCGAAGATGGCATCGCCGCCGAGCGAGTAAGTGACGGTGACGTTCTGTCAATGATCGACTACCCTGCATACTTCGATTTGCTTGAATTGCCGCTTCCCGATGGTCGTGAAGCGATCCTTTATGCATTGCAGAGTGACCGACTCATCGCCCCCGGCGAAGCGGGCGGCTTCGACATCACCAATATGGGCGCCATTTTGTTCGCCAGGAACCTTCCCGACTTCCCGAATCTGAAGCGCAAAGCCATGCGCGTCATACAGTATCGTGGCAATGGCCGGATAGAGACATTGAGAGAGCAGGAAGGCGTTCGCGGCTATGCGGTCGGATTCAAAGGAATTATCGACTACATCATGGCGCTCGTGCCCACGAACGAAGTGATTCAACAGGCCTTGCGAAGGACGGTGCCGATGTTTCCCGACCTGGCCGTTCGAGAACTCGTTGCCAACGCGCTCATCCACCAGGACTTTCTCGTCACGGGTGCGGGACCGATGGTAGAGATCTTCGATGACCGCATTGAGATTACGAATCCGGGCGAGCCCCTCGTGGATACGCGACGTTTTTTGGACGCATCACCCAGGTCCCGAAACGAGGCCCTGGCCTCACTGATGCGCCGGGTTCGCATCTGCGAGGAACGGGGCAGCGGGATCGACAAGGTTGTCCTTGAAATTGAGTCATACCATCTGCCGGCGCCGCTTTTCGAGGTTCCTCCGGATTCTACTCGCGCAGTTCTCTTCGCCCACAAGACCCTGGCTGACATGGACGGAGAGGAGCGGATAAGAGCTTGTTACCTCCATGCATGCCTCAAGTACGTGATGCGAGATTACCTTACCAATGCATCGCTTCGAGAGAGATTTGGCATCGAAGAGAATAACAAGGCTATCGCCTCTCGCCGCATTCGCGAGGCCATGGACGCTGACATGATCAAGCCGTTTGACGAAAATGCCTCCCGAAGAATGATGAAATACGTCCCATTCTGGGCCTGATCTCAATTGGCATGGATTGATCGACGGCCCGACGTCTCACAAACCGCCAGGCATTGTATCAATTGATGAATAGATGGTCGAACGAACCAAAAATGGTCGAATGGGCCGACATATCTTTCTTTTTTAATAAGTTACGTCACAGAGGAGCGATGGACGGCCAATTGATCAGGAAACACCCGATAGCCGTTGGTATTCTATAACCCATTAATTTTATTGCATTTGTTTAATTGACGGGTAATTGACTGGAAACTTCCAATGATCGCCGACGCCACTCCGCTACGTCCGTGCCCCAACCTGCTGTATACGGTCTATGCAATGCGGCATTGAAGATTGGAAGAACGGCCATGATCGAATACAAGACCGGCGACATCCTCTCCGAGCAAGCCGAAGCCCTGGTCAATACCGTCAACTGCGTAGGAGCCATGGGACGTGGCATCGCACTTCAGTTCAAACGAGCCTTTCCTGACAATTTTAAGGCGTACGCAGAGAAATGTAAGCGAAAAGAAATACAACCAGGAAAGGTGTTTGTCTTCGAAACTGACGAACTTTTCCATCCACGTTACATCATCAACTTCCCTACCAAACGGCATTGGAAAGGCAAGAGTCGAATGGAGGATATTGAATCCGGCCTCGCGTCTCTCGCAAAGGAAATCAGGTCACACCACATTCGCTCGATCGCCATTCCCCCGCTTGGCAGTGGGCTGGGTGGGCTAAACTGGCAGGAGGTACGTACGCGTTTGGTATCCGCTCTGGACGAATTCGAAGATGTCAGAATCGTGATATTTGAACCGGGAGGCGGACCGGCTGATACGCGCCCTAACCGTTCGCGCGATGTGCCCAGGATGACCGCCGGGCGAGCCGTTTTGGTCGAACTCATGGAACGCTACAGGTCAGGCCTTATGGATCCGTTCGTAACTCTGCTTGAAGTGCATAAGCTTATGTATTTTATGCAGGTCGCGGGTGAGCCATTGAGGTTAGAATTCGCCAAAGGCCCTTACGGACCGTATGCAGAAAACCTTCGCCATGTGCTGAACGCAATTGAGGGGCATATGGTGAGTGGATATGAAGATGGCGGCGACGCACCCGACAAGCAACTGGAACTGGTTCCGGGCGCGCTTGCGGACGCTCGAGCGTTTCTTGAGCACAAGGCCGAAACGCGCGCTCGTTTCAATAAGGTTTCGGATCTCGTCGACGGATTCGAGTCGTCGTTCGGTCTTGAACTGCTCACAACGGTTCACTGGATCGTCAATGAAAAGAGGGAATTTGTCTTCGACGAGATCGTTAACGACATTTACGCATGGGACAAAAGAAAGAGACAATTCTCAAAGCGTCAGATCGGGATTGGTTACCAAGTTCTGTGTGAGAAGGGCTGGATTGATCACGTCGACATGCCGGAAACCCTATGAACACCGACACCACCGAACGCGGTCTTGAAAGTCTCATCTGCAGGTCGCTGGCCGGCGACTCGAATGAGGCGAAGCGTCCAGGCGATTCGGGTGACAGGCCCGCCACCTATAGCGCGGGGTGGCTTCACGGAGACCCGCACGACTATGACCGTGAATATTGTGTAGACCTGAACCAACTCTCGACGTTTCTGAACCTGACCCAGCCCGGCGTTGCAAAGGCTCTGAAACTGGGTCAGGACAACCCGATCCGACGGAAGTTCCTGGCTCGCATCCAGGGCGAGATCACCAGGCGCGGAACAATTGACGTGCTGCGCCGCGGGATTAAGCACGGGCGACATCAGGTCGATCTGTTCTACGGTGCGCCTTCGCCCGGCAACGAAACAGCCAGAGCTCGGTACGAGCATAACCGATTCAGCGTCACCCGCCAACTGCAATACAGCCGTGACAAGACCCGACTCGCACTCGATTTGTGCCTGTTCATCAACGGTCTGCCGGTCGCAACTTTCGAACTCAAGAACAGCCTTACAAAGCAAACGGTGGAGGACGCAATCGAGCAGTACAAACGCGACCGCAGCCCCTCCGAAAAGCTGTTTGAGTTCGGTCGGTGCCTCGTCCACTTTGCCGTTGATGACCACGAAGTGCGTTTCTGTACCCATCTCAACGGCAAGGCATCCTGGTTTCTGCCGTTCAACAAAGGTTGGGACGACGGCGCGGGCAACCCGCCGAATCCGAATGGTCTGAAGACGGACTACCTGTGGAAAGAGGTGTTAACGCGCGACGGGCTGACGGACACCATCGAAAACTACGTCCAGATCGTCCGGACGAAGGATGACAAGACAGGGCGTGTGAAACGGGAACAAATATGGCCGCGTTACCACCAGCTTGACGTCGTGCGCAGGCTGCTGTCGGATATCTATGTGTCACGAGTCGGCAGGCGCTATCTGATCCAGCACTCGGCCGGCAGCGGGAAGTCGAACTCCATCGCATGGCTTGCCCACCAGTTGATCGGTCTTAAGGAGGGCGACGCCCCATTGGTCGATTCGATCATTGTCGTTACCGATCGCAGGGTCCTGGACCGTCAGATAAGGGACACCGTAAAGCAGTTCGCGCAGGTCGCCTCCATCGTTGGACACGCGGATCGATCCGCAGATCTCAGCGCCTTTCTGGCGTCGGGTAAGAAGATCATCATCACGACGGTCCAGAAATTCCCCTTTGTGCTCGACAAGATCGGCGATGAACACCAGGGACGCCGGTTCGCGATCATCATCGATGAAGCCCATTCGAGCCAGGGCGGCAAGATGTCCGCTGCGGTATCCATGGCGCTGGGTGACGCCGGCGGAGACGACGATGAGGACACGACCGAGGACAAGATCAATCGACTTATGGAATCCAGGCAGATGTTGCAGAATGCCAGCTACTTCGCGTTTACGGCGACCCCTAAAAACAAAACACTCGAGATTTTTGGGGATCCTGAAGACCGAGGGGAGAACGTCGGACACGTCCCCTTCCACAGCTATACGATGAAACAGGCGATCCAGGAAAGCTTCATCCTGGATGTGCTTGCTCACTACACGCCGGTTGCCAGTTACTACCGTCTCATGAAAAGCGTGGATGACGATCCTCTCTTTGACACCAGGAAGGCGCAAAGAAAGCTCCGGAGGTACGTGGAATCTCACGATCACGCCATACGCCATAAGGCGGAGATCATGGTCGATCACTTTCACGACCAGGTAATTGTACGGCGAAAAATCGGGGGTCAGGCGCGGGCGATGGTGGTCACCAGCGGAGTCGAACGCGCGATTCAGTACTTCCATGCCTTCCAGGACTATCTTGAGAAACGCAAAAGTCCCTATCGTGCCATTGTCGCCTTCTCCGGCGAGCATGAGTATGGCGGCCGTAAAGTCACCGAGGCGTCGCTGAATGCCTTTCCGTCCAATCAAATCGCTGACATGATTCAAGAAGACCCGTACCGGTTCCTGATCTGCGCCGAAAAATTCCAGACCGGATACGACGAGCCGCTTCTGCACACCATGTACGTGGACAAAGTGCTTTCCGGCATCAAGGCGGTACAAACGCTTTCGCGTCTGAACCGTGCCCATCCGCGGAAGCACGACACCTTTGTGCTGGACTTCATGAACGATGCAGAGGAAATCAAGACGTCTTTCGAGGATTATTACCGCACTACCATTCTGGCCGAAGAGACGGACCCGGATAAACTGCACGACCTCAAGGCGAGCCTGGACGGCTGCCAGGTTTATCGATTGGAGCAGGTCGAAGAACTGGTGTCGTTGTATCTCGACGGTGCAGACAGGGACAGGCTGGATCCGATCCTGGATGCATGTGTGGCGGTGTATCGGTCCGAACTGGACGAGGATGGGCAGGTCGAGTTCAAAGGAAACGCCAAGGCTTTTTCACGGACTTACGCGTTCCTGGCGCCGATCCTGCCGTATACCAGCGTTGAGTGGGAAAAGCTCTCGATCTTCCTGAATTTCCTTATTCCGAAACTCCCACCCCCTGTAGAAGAAGATCTCTCCAAAGGCATTCTTGAGGCGATTGACATGGACAGTTACCGCGTCGAGGTTCGGGCGACAATGAAGATCGCTCTCGCTGACGAAGACGCGGAAATCGATCCCGTGCCTGCAGGCGGCGGAACCGGTAAGCCCGAGCCCGAGATCGACCACCTCAGCAATATACTGAAGACATTTAACGAACTGTTCGGGAATATCCATTGGAAGGATTCGGATAAGATCAGAAAGGTCATTGCCGAGGAGTTGCCGGAGAAGGTCGCTGCGGATACAGCTTACCGGAACGCGATGGAGAATTCGGACGAGCAGAACGCGCGCATCGAGCACGACAAGGCACTCGAGAGGGCCGTGACCGCACTGTTATCCGATCATGCCGAACTTTTCAAACAGTTCAGCGACAACGAGTCGTTCCGGCGATGGCTTTCGGAGACCAACTTTCGGACCACGTACCGGCAAACAGAAAAGGTTTGAAGGGTCACCGGCTTCGGGTCGTGTTTGATTGTGAGGCATCGATGCGTTCTGAGCGCCGTACCGACGACAATGGGCCGGTTCACCATTTTGACGATGAAGGCCCCTTTTCGCATCTGAGAAGGTGCCGTTTTTGCGTTCGATGTCCTGGATTTGAGGTGATTTGATTTATGACAATACACGTCGAAGGCCAGGTCCGCGACGCTGCTTCCAAACGCGGACTCGAGAATGTCCCCGTTTCCAACGGGGAGCACCTGGTGCGAACGGACGCGGCCGGGCGCTACGCCCTGCAGGTCTCGCCGGATGCGCACCGGTTTGTCTTCGTCACCGTACCCGATGGCTATCGGCCCGGTGAGGGCTTCTACCGTTCGACGCTCGGGTGGACCGGTGACCAACGCGGGGTTGATTTCGACCTCGCGAGGCTGCCGGATGGGGAAAGTGAAACCTTCTCGATGGCCCATATCAGCGACACCCACGTCGTGTTGGACGAAGACCGGACGCCGGGCAGGATGTTGTCGCAGGATCTGCGGCAACTGGTTCGCGAAGCCCGCCCGGACCTGATCGTCGCGAGCGGAGACCTGACCGACTGGGGGACGCTGGAGGAACTCGAGCAATTTCGTGACGCCATCGAGAGCGTTTCGACGCCCGTATTGCCGATGTTCGGCGGGCACGACGGGAACCAGGAGCGTTTCGGCGATTTGACTGTCGACGAGCTTGTCGCATTGAAACACAAAAGAGAGTACGCGAAGATAGAGGAGATCCTGAAGCAGCGCGAAGGCGAACCCTTCACGCGCAACTATGAACAAGTACTCGGTCCCCCGTATTCCAGTTTCGATCGCGGGCGATGGCATTTTGTCCTCTATCCGAACGAGGATAATTTCTACCCGTTGCCGGACCGGAAACGTAAGGAAGACTGGCTGTGGGCGGACCTGGCGCAGCAGCCGCGGGACCGCCGCGTCGTCGTCTTCCTTCACAAACCCCCTTCGATTCCCTTCCTCTCTGCGCTGGGCCGCTATCCTGTCAGGATCGTGATGCACGGGCATTGGCACTCCAGCAAAGTGTTCACCCACAACGGGATCACTGTCGCGGCAACGCCCCCGCTCTGTTTCGGTGGTCTGGACAACCGGCCCCGGGGCTATCGAACCGTTGAATTTCAAGGCGCGGATTTCAGGTTTCGGCTTGAGCCGCTTTCTGACGCAACAGGCCGGTCGAACTCCTCCGCGGATAAGTCGATCCCCCTCGACGACACAGGCAAGCGCCTGCGGCTTGTCTGGACGCATCAGCTTCCGGTGGGGGTGCACCGTGCGGCGCCGGTCCGTTCCGGCGATCGGATCCTGATAAGCCTCGCCGATGAAGGAGTTCCCGCCCAAAACGGCGTCGCGTGTCTCGACGCCGGAAGCGGCGCGCAATCGTGGCGGGTGTCTACGGACACCGCTGTGAAGAACAGCGTGGCGATCCCCCCGCCTTCCGCAGCTGCAGATAATGGGACTGATCTATGCGCCGCGGTATCCGTTGCCGGGAGATTGTACGTCGTCGAAACGGAATCGGGACGCGTTCGCTGGAAGGCAGACCTGCCGGGATATCCGGAGCGGTGGATCTATGCTTCTCCGGTCATTGCGGGCCAGATGGTGTACGCGGGCGGCAAATCCGGCTATGGGGCGTACGATCTGACAACCGGTGAGCAACGGTGGTACACGTCGCTTGAAGGCGGCGATGGGTGGCCGTGCTACGCGAGTCCTCAGGCCTGCGGCGACCTGCTCATTCTGCTCGTCCAGCGGCGGGGGCTGATGGCGCTGGACAGGCATTACGGCAAGGTCGTCTGGGAACGGACCATGGGCGTCGAGAATCCCTACGCGCGGCCCTTGGTGGACGGCGGTGTCCTGTTCACCGGCAGCGGCGCTCCGGCGCTTCACTGGTACGGGGGCGAACCGGCGCACATGGCGGCCCTGAACGTCCATAAAGGCGAGCTGATTTGGGACCGGCCCGTTCTTCCTTCGAGATATCCAACCGGGCTGGCGATTCGGGGCGACCGGTTCTACGCGACCACGCCGGACGGCGAGGCGCTGTGTTTCAATCTCCACACCGGCGCGTTGCAGTGGCGATTCCGGACGGGCGAGGACCTGCTGGATATGGTACCGGCGCGCCGCGGCGTCCGATCCATCCTGGCCGCGCCAGTCTTCTACAAGGACCGTCTGCTCATCGGCGGCGATGACGGTTGCCTCTACGTACTGAATGCCGAAACCGGTGCACGCATCGGCCGCGCGGCGCTCGGATCCCCGATCGCGGCCGCTCCGTGTCTCACCAATGACGGGTTTTGCGTGGGCACGTACGACGGGCGGCTGCACTGTTTCGCTGAATGTGAGGGATAGACCTGGCGGACCCGCCCGATTCAACATCGTTTTGTTATTCGCACCGGGGCAGGATTCGACCTGACAAGCTGGCAAGTAAGTGACAAAGAACTACATACTATCTCGCTTGTTCATCAAATTTCAATATTGACGAATATGCAAATAAGTAGTAGATTTGTTCTGTCTATGTCCACTATTCATCAATTGAGCGGGCCGGTAAGACTCAATGAATTCCTGGCGCGGCACGCCGTGTTTACAGTTGACCAGTTGGATCGCTACCTGTCCGATCGAGGATCAGACAATCCCAGCACCCGTAAATCGCTGTTGACCTATCACCGCAAGCGAGGACGGGTCGTCCGCATTCGCCGCGGGCTTTATGCGACCGTACCTCCGGGAACGGACCCGGCGTTGGCGTCGATCGATCCGTATCTCGTCGCGGCCAGGATGACCGGGGACGCGGTGCTGGCTTACCACACGGCCCTGGAGTTCCACGGAAGGGCCTATTCCGTCCATTGGAGATTGGTTTATGTGTCGGCGAGCAAGTCGCTTCCGCTCACGTTCCAATCCCACTTATTCCGTCGTGCCCCCGTGCCGCCTCCGCTCCGGGCCAAGGGTGAGGAATCCTTCGGTGTTACATGTCAGGAGCGCTCGGGCGTAGAAACCCGCGTTACCAACCACGAAAGAACATTCGTCGATGTGCTGGACAGGCCGGATCTGACGGGAAGCTGGGAAGAGATATGGAGGTCTCTGGAGTCGGTGGAGTTCTTCGATCTGGATCAGGTTATTGAGTATACCCGATTGCTGGAAAACGCGACGACTGCCGCAAAGGTAGGGTTCTTCCTGGAACAACACAGGGATTCTCTAATGGTTGAAGAAGCCCACCTGGATTCCCTGCGCAAGCTCCGTCCACGACAGCCCCACTACCTTGAGCGGAAGCGATCCAGGGGCTGCCAACTGGTACGGGAATGGAACCTGATGATTCCGGGAGAAATCCTGAATCGAGACTGGGAGGAGGCGCTGTGAGATTCACTGCGTCCGAGGTCCTCCCCGCAGCAAGGGCCAATGGCTTCAACGAGGAAGTGAAGGAAACGTAGCACGACCCGATGCCGCCAACTCCTGAAGCTCGGACCTTCGGGGCAGGAACCGCTATCTGTGCCTGGTGGTGAAGAGGGAGACGTCCCACGCTTTCATCGTCACCGCATATCTCGCCCGGAAAATCAAAGGAGAGTGACTATGGCCAGCACGAGGGTGTCTGTCTGGTACGACGACGACGGGGACATGCTCGAGGTCTTGTGGGCGTTCAGAGAGGGGTACTTCAGCCCGACCGGCGACGAACGCATCCTCAAGCGGATGAACGACGACGGTGAGGTGATCGGATTCCTGATTCACGACGTCAGTACGCTAAAGCAGCCGGGTCCCCTTGAGTTCGAGTTGACGTCCGAGTCCCCCGCCGATGACGTCGCCAACGTCACGGTCCGACAGGCCGCGATTCGGTTGGGCGTCTCGGAACGCCGGGTGCGGAAGCTTGCCGGCGACGGCCGTGTGAAGGGGGCGACGAAGGCCGGAGGGGAGTGGTTGATTCCCACTCCTGTAAAGGTGATTCCGGGCAGGCGCGGCCCCGCCGGTGTCGCCGGACGTGTCGGTGTAATGGAGGACTGACTGAAAACCGGGAGGTATCATGGCATCGCCATTACAATCACAGCCTTGGGAACGGCCGGACACGCCGATCTTCAGCAATTCTCCGCCGCCCCAGCCATGGATGAAATGCAATATCTACTGTCCGCGTGTCATTTACGCCGAAGGCAAGTACCGAATGTGGTTCAGCGGGTCGGCGGTGCGCCCCACGCTGTATCGAACGTGTATCGGATACGCCGAATCGGACGACGGCCTCGCATGGACGCTCCACCCCGACAATCCGATTCTGACGGCCGACGGTCTTGCATGGGGTCAGAGCCTGCATACCCCCAGAGTGCTGTACGACGAGGACGAGCAACATTACAAGATGTGGTTCCTGAGCACGACCCACGTGGAGTATCGAGACGACGGCATCCTCGCGAAGGATATCCGGAGCGACATGGGTTACGCGACCAGCAGGGACGGAATCCGCTGGGATTTCTGGCCCGAGCCCCTGATCCGGGAATGCCGGGCGCCGTGCGTTCACAAGGAAGACGGCCGCTATCGTATGTGGCTCAACGCCAGGCCCAATCCGGAGGACTCGTGGGAAACGGCCTATGGATACGTGTATGAATACAAGTCGGAGGACGGGATCGGCTGGATCCGGCGTGAACACCCGGCGGTTCAGGCAACGGGCAACACGAAGTCGTGCGTCTATCCGGAAGTTCATAAGATCAATGGGACGTATTACATGTGGCATATCGGACATCTGAAGAAGAAGGACGGTCCGATGAATATGGTCTACCACGAGATCTTCTGCGATACGTCGACAGATGGAATTAACTGGACGCTGAATCACCAGACCCCCGCGTTTGCCGCCTCGAGGGATCTGGAACGTTTCGACTGGAAGACGGTATCGACGCCGTGCGTGGTGGATATCGGCGACAGGTTGCGGCTGTATTACGCGGGGTGCAATCTGAAGACGAATTTTAATCTGTTCGAGGGCGGTGACAACGGCGAGGGGATGCACATCGCCGTGGCGACGATGCCCAGAGACGAACTGTAGAGTCCACGCTCGGGGGAACGCCAGATCGAAAGAACGGGTGGTGCGACAGGAAACGGGATGAGACGCACAATCGACCAGACATTGGATTTACTCGCGTCCGACGACATCTTTCACATTCCCGACAGAAAGAGCAGAAAGAAATGGAATGGGCCGTGGTGGCACATGGCGGCGCTGTACGAGATGGGGGAATCCGGACGAATCCCGAAGTCGGCCGTCACCAGGGCGCTGAAACTGCTGAAGGAAGGCGCCTGGCCGAGATTCGTCGTCGAACCGGCTGACGCACCGCAAGCGGATTCCGACCGGCCGAAAATGGATTGTTGCCACTGTGAGTTGGGCGTATTTTACATGGTACTCGCGTCGTGCGGCTGCGACGTGGATACCGAACTGCCCTGGATTCGGGAGTGGTTTCTTAAACATCAGTTGCCGGACGGCGGCCTGAATTGCTCGCCGGATGCCTATCGCGACTCGAAGAAAAGCTCGATTGTCTCGACGCTTCCGCCGCTGGAAGCCGTTCTCTTCTTCACCGATCGAGACTACACGGATGCCGAGAAAGATTTCCTGTATCAGGGCGCGCGCTACCTGAACGAACATCGCCTCGTCTGCTCGAAGACGGGTGGGAATGTCATCGACGACGCATGGCTGAAACCGCTCTTTCCCCGCTTCTTCGAATACGACGTCCTTCGAGGCATGTACTTTCTCGTGGAATGGGCGCGAAGAACGGGAGGACTACTTCCGGTTGAAGCGATCGAGTGGGGCCTCGACCGGCTCAGTCGCTACAGAGACGCTGCCGGAGTCGTCATCGGAAGACATATCAACGATGGCAGCGGCGGATGGAATGGCAGCACGTTCCCGTTGATGGAGTCGACAGGCGCCGTCGGGACCGTTTCGCCGTACCTGACGAGGCAGTTCAACACGGTGTTAAAGGCGGTGAGATAGAGCAGCATTCAGCTGTCAGTTGTCAGCCGTCAGCTGGAATCAAAATCGAACATCAAATACAAAACCCCCTTTTCCCCAAATTCCCTGCCTCCGGCGGGTTCCTTTTGAAGCGACCAAAAGGAACCAAAAGTCGCCGCTGGGCGCCTGCCTGCGCCAAGCCCTGCCTGCCTGTGCGTGTACGCACGCAGACAGGCGCGGCAGGCAGGCGGGGCCTGCAATATGCATAGCGCGAACACCCTCACAGGATGCACACGATCCTGTGCCCTGACACCTCCCGTGGCACATCGAACCGTGTCGCTGGACGGAACCGCGCGCTCTGCTCTGGTAGTCCTCCGATCGGGAATTACCTTTGCAGACTGATTGGCACCTGTATGATGAGGAGAGCGGTTCGCTCTCAGCTTTCAGCCAAGAGCGAACCGCCCCCAGCCCCGCAAACCTCTCCCCACGTCTCCCCTCTCCCCGCCTTTCGAAAAGGGCAGTGCAAAAGGAGAATTTATGGGAGAGAATAGTCATCACGAGATGAAGACCCGGTATTCGTCCCGTGCGCAGGTCTGAAAAGCCGAAAACGGAAGGTTCCGCCCGTGTTGGCAACGCGGTACATTTACTTCACAGATAACGTCAAACGCATGGTTTCGTTCTACCGGGACGTGATGCGGATGGCGGTCATGATGCCACCGGAAGCGACGGACCACGATCCCGGGGGCTGGGTCAGGTTGTCCAACGGCGGAGTGGAGATTGCCATCCATCGCGCAGGAAAACCCGGTTGCGCAGGCCGGAACAGGAACAAACTCGTCTTCGTGGTGGACGACGTCGGCGCAACGCGCCAGGCATTGCGGAAATCCGGAGTCCGCGTGGGCAAGCATCATTTCTACGCGAACTCCGAATGTTGCGACTTCAAGGATCCCGACGGCAACACGCTGCAGATTTCGAATCGGTGATGGCAGGCATCGCTTCAATCGTTGAAAACAGGAGAATCCATGGAAGTCGACAGGGTCGTCCCCTTTTTCGCCGTGAGCAAAATGCAGAAGTCCCTGGAGTTCTATCTCGACGGACTCGGTTTCGAGATGGCGGGCAAGTGGGTCGATGAAGGCGTTATCAGGTGGTGTAGCCTGCGGATCGGCAACGCCGAATTGATGCTCCAGGAATTCAGGACCGAAGGCCACGATTCACGTCGATTCAGCGAGAACAAAGGCGAAGGCGTCTCGCTGTTCTTCTTCTGCGACGACGCCGTTGCATATTATCGGGACGTCCTGTCCCGGGGAATCGACGCCTCCGAGCCGCAGGTGGGGAACGGGATGTGGGTCACCTCCATGGCCGATCCCGACGGATATAACCTGTACTTTCAAAGCGCCACGAATGTGCCTGAGGAGACGAGATTGTCGGAAGTGGCGTGATTCTCGATGGATTTCCGACGGAAGTGAACGGTCGGAGTTATGCCTTACGGAGCGAGAGGCGTTTGCAGTGGGACAGTCCGGGATGACCGACGGGGAACTGGAAGCGAAGGCGATCCGGATCCAGGCCGTTGTTGAGGACAAGGTTGTACAGAACCACGGCATGGTGCCCATGCTCGTGCGCGCCGGCGATTACCAGTTGCCGTCCGAGGATGACTATCGCGGCGCGTACCGCCACCGTCACCTCCTGGGAAAGACCGAGGCCGATGTCGGCATCGCCCCCATGCACGTCTGGCGGGCCTGGGAGAATACACCCACGGACACCGCGTGGTATCTTGGCGCAATGAGTTACCGGTACCGGTGCGATGGCGACCCAAACGTCCTGGCAATCTGCAGGCGCACCTTCGGGGCGCTCAGATATATCCACGGGCTCGGCGTCGAGAAGGGCGAACCGGGGTTCATGTGCAAACCGTACGGCGGTGTGTACAGCAACCAGGCATCCGGCGACCAGGTGCAGTGCATTCTGGTCGGGCTGGCCGCGTACCGGCCCATTGCGCCGCCCGAAGACCTCGCCGCCGTCGACGAGATCCTCGTGGACATGGCCGAATTCGACATCAAATGGAATTACGTCTCCCCCCATGGCTATTTCGGATATACCTATGAGTCTCTGGTAGAGTCTATTCTCGGTAAGAACTGGATCAATGCCGCGTGGTCCTACGCCATCATCCACACCCCCCTGCTGTACCTGGCCTGGCAGGCCACTGGAGATCCGAAGTTCCTCCGCGAGATCCACCGCTGGTACGAGGCCTGCGATACGAGCATCAGGTTCGAGCGCCCAATGGGCAGGATCACCGGCAGCCAGGGATGGCGCGCGCTTTACCTGCCGGCGCTGTTGATGGCGTTCGATCCGGCGAACCACGAACTGTGGCGAAGCCTGATGCTGCAGACCTACGATATGGTTCGATCGGGCGTGCTGGAGGACGGGACGCAGGCTTACCAATGGATTTTCGACGTGGGAAGCGGTGAACGCGAACTCCTACCCGCCAGTCTGTGGGGGGCAGGTCCCGCCGCGACCGGCAGGTCGGGCATCTTCGCCAGGGCCTGCGTGGCCGCGCAACCGTGGTTTCCGGACGAGGGGATGGCGTCTACCGCACGGCATATACTGGAGAATCTGGATCTGGATACCTTCCGGTTTATCATGCCGCTCAAGGAAAACCAGCCGGTGCCGCCGGAGTGGAGAGTGGAGACCAGGCTGCTGGACATGGACAGCCTGACCGGGTGGTTGTGGGGCTACTGGGAGGGCCGGTGGCGCGGGTACTGGTAAGTTGATCGAAGTGTAGAGCCGATTTTTCGCTATCAAGAGACCGACCGATCTGCACGAAGCCGATGATCACTCGCCTGGAGTCCGGACATTGGTGCGGGCTGCATACGGATCCGGGCACGGGAGGTTCAAATGAAACCACGGAAGATACAGCGAATCGCTTTCCTGCAGGACTACAGGAACCGGCCGGAGTCGCTTGTGGACGAGATTCCCGAAGTGGCCGGCCTGGGTTACCACGAGGTTACCGTGGCGGCAGTGATCGGCCACGAAGAGGCGGTAGCGGAGGTGGCCGGAAAAGCGGAGGAATATGGCCTCGAGGTCTCCACGTTCACCGGATTCATGAAATACGCCTACCAGCATCTGGACGAGCATCCCGAGCAGAAGGCCGTGTTCAGCAAGGATGCGGACCACGAGGAACTGGGAAACCTGCCGGCCGTGTGGGGGTGTCCGTATAACAGGGTGTTCCAGAAACGGTACCTCGATTTCCTGGAAAGGCTGGCCGAGATACCGAATCTCACGGAAGTGTGGGTGAACGACGAAGCCTATTTCGGCAGGGATATCGATCTTCTGGCGTGCTACTGCAAGACCTGCCAAGCGGATTGGGACCGAGAAATCGGCGGGAGGATCCCCATGCCGCCGTTCAGCGACATGGACGAGAAGGCGCGGCTGGTGACCTGGCGGTTCCGGCGCTGGAACGAAGTACACGGAAAAATGAAAAGGGCCCTGAACCGGAATCGCCGGATCCGGGCGGTGTTTCAGAGCGGCCCGCAGCCTTTCTGGGACATCAACCCCTGGATATGCGGCATGGACATCGACGGAATGGTCGAAGCCATCGACGGCCTCGCAGTCGACGCCTATTACACCTGCGTGCTGCCGGCGGTGGGCAGCGGCCTGTTCACACCGCCCGAAATTTTCCTGAGCGAGTGCTGTCGTTTCATCCAGGGGATGACGCTGGGAGCGGAAAAGGTGAGCGTGATGCTGGCGCAGGGCATGTCGCACCCCGAGTTCCACCGGCCGTTGGACGAAAGGGACGGCTGGTGGCAGGCCGTGGTTCCGCCGGCCCTGGGCGTGGATCGCGTGACAGCCTATACGTACCGGCTTCAGCGGGCGTCGCCGATGCACAGGACTTTTCAGGATGCGTTTCGTCTGGACCCCTATTTCGAACGCACCGAGCCCGTTGTTTCCGTCGCCGTCGTGGACAGCCTGGAAACCCAGTGTTACGACGAGTCCTTACCCGCCAGGGGCCGCGAGAACTGGCGCATGAGCCGGATGTTCTCCATCGGGCAGATGGCCTCGCACTACGGTCTTTCCCATGGGTATCTGCCCTCGTCGAAGCTGACTTCCGAACATCTCGAACGGTATCCGGCGGTGGTGCTGCCCAATGTCTCCTGCCTGTCCTCCGGCCAACGAGATGCCCTCCTGACGTACGTTCAGGACGGCGGCACGCTGGTGGCGGCGGGGGAAACGGCCACCCGGGACGAGATGGGACGCCCTTCGGATCTTTCGTTTCTCAGGGAGGGTTTCGGGATCTCTTCTTGCACGCCGGCAGGGGGTCCCCGCATCTTCGACGCCGTGAGCGACCACGCGGCGTTCGAAAACCTTCCATGGCCGGATGAGAGAACCGCGTGGGATCCATGGAAGGGCGCCAACCGCCCTGTCCTCGGGCTGGACCTGGCGGTGGATGTGACGTCGGAGGGCGAAGCGGATGTGCTGGCTGTGTTCGAGGAAGCGGGATCCCCGACCTCGTGTCCCGCCGTCACTTTGAAGCGCTTCGGCAGGGGGAATGCCGTATTCGTGGCGGGCATCCCGTCCAGGTGGTTGGATCTGAGGCCGGCGGGCACCACCGTTCTCAGCTTTTCCCGCCAGGTGCTAGCGCAGTTGATCCTGTCACTGGTGGGAGAGAGGTTGCCCGTGGTCGCGAAGGGATTTCCGCCGCGGGTGCCGCTGCAGGAGGCCAGACCTCTGGATATTCGATGGAAGCCGACCGTGGAAATCATGCCCTCGGTGGGCGAAGACCTGATCCTGGTGACGGTGCCGTCCTATTTCAGGGAACCCGGCGCATTCCGGATCGAAGCGAGGCTGCCGGACGGCAAAGAATGCGCCGAGGTTAGGGAACTGGTGTCGGACCAGCCCGTAGCGGAAACGAGACAGGATGGGCGATCGGTGGAAATCGACGTCGACCTGACCACCGAGGACTTCCTGAAGGTGTACGCCTTCTCCCTGACGCGCGTGTAATCGGACGGACGCGCCGACACGATTTCGAGCAACGACAGCTTTGGCAATCAGGAACGATTGAGTCGCGACCGGATACAGGCGTCCACACCGTACTTTCCGGAACCCACCAGCAGGAACATCACCGCGATCGACAGATACAGAATCGCCAGTTCCTTCTCGCCGAACGGGTCGGCTCCATGCACGCCGAATGCGGCCACCAGCATCGTGAATCCCATCAGCGCCGTGCCCGGCCGCGTCAGCAGTCCCAGCGCCAGCATCAGCCCGCCCCCGAACTCCCCGAAGGCGGCCGCCCAGGCGAATAACTCCGGAAGCGGAAACCCCAGCTTTGCCGTACCGGCCACAAGTCCCGCGGAAGGCGGGAGCTTCCCTATTCCGTGCCCGAATGCCATGCTCAAACCGGCAATGACCCTCAGGATCGCCAGTCCCAGATTCGCCTTGTCGGACTCAATCTCCGCACCGCCAAACAACAGTTCCCTGTACATACGTTGCCTCCCTGTTGTGGATTGAACCTATACGCGAGCCTACCATCTCCTTGCCGTAATCTACAAATCCGTGCAACAGTTACATCTCGAATAAAGGATCGTGCGGACCCTGGAGTCGCGTCCTACTCTGCGAGCGGATGAAAATCGTCGCCGGACATTGGTTTGTGCTTTTTCCAAAGAGCCTTCATCTCGATCAGGACCCGTTGCTTCGACGGAGCAGGTAATGGATTCACGCGAACCACCTCGGCACGATAATCTCCTGGCGACTCAGCCATCGCCTTAACCAGATCCTCCACCAGATATCGTGGCGCCCATCCGATCATGTGGTAATCTTCGGTCTGGATTTGCACAGCCAGACCGGTTTTCGGATTGGTCAACTCAAGCGTCACGTAAAGCTGATCGCCGGCTTCAAGGCATTCGATCCGCTTCTGTGCGGATTCATTGACATGCCGCCATCCGTGCAGGAAGAAGCGGCAGACGAAACTACCGTTTTTGTCCTTTTCGAGTTTAGGAAAAACCTCGTAGGAATCCGTCACGCGAGAACCGCCGCTCCTCGACAGAATCTCAATGGGATCGGCACCCTCACGCAGGTCGAGATAACTGAGATAATCGGCACGATCCGGTCGCGCCCGATTAATAACCCGGTTTTGAAAAAGTGGAAAAAGTCTCGGTGAATCATACATCTCTTTCAGGTTTGGGAACTCGATAAGAGGCGAAAATCCTACCTCTTCCTGTGCACGCTGCGCGCCTCCAATGTAGCGAAAGCGATACAACGGCCGTTTAACGTCGGCATCCAGTCGGCCCACGGGAAACCACTGCCTGCTCGATTCCTTTTTGTGCTGCCACGCTAGATACAAAGTTCTAACACTCACTGAACAAGCCCTCCTAACTGCTCAATACCATAGTGCATCTGTGCAATGGCGAAATCTCTCGCCGAAGGTGACATCCAATTTTTCGGCACACGATCCACGAGTTCACTTAAGGATTTTTTGTCCAGTCTTTCGAGATTTTCGAGTGCAGGGCGGAAGATATCCGGAAAGCCGCGCGCCGCGCGCCTTACGAGTTCAAGTGGGCTAGGGCCGCGAGCGTCCTCCTCTGTCCAGTAAATCGCTCCGTGCCCTCTTTCGACATAGTTGCCTACCCTATTCTCATCCAAAAGTCTGTCACGGCGATCGTCTCGAAGCTCTCGGCCCAACGAAGACGCATGATCGAAAGACGGTGCCAACAAACACTTCAAGTCCTCACCGGCAAGATTAAACAGAATCCCCCAGTTCTCGTGATGACGATCGGTATTGCCAATCACCGCGTCCAGAACAAGGTAATCTGCGATGCAGAGTTTCCCGTGCAACTTTGCTTCAGATTCTACGAAAACCTCGTCCATTACTTGCCAGATATTCGTCAGTGTATGACTTGACTGACCGTATTTCCTTCCCGCTTCGTAACCGTGAACAAACCATTCCAACATTTGGTTGCCATGGACGAGTTCATCTTCATCAGGCACGAACGATTCCGTTACTGATCCTTGCACACCTTCAAAAGTCGCCAATTCAACCGTCGCGTGTCCAATATTCAGTAACTCGGCGATCTCAGCCGCGATTTTCTCTGCCCAGTGCTCTCCAGTGTCTCGTCGAGGATATTTAAAGAGCCAACTACACTCGTTTTCCCCTGGACGCTGATACCAGAACTTTTCCTTACTTCCCATTTCCTCGGGATCGAGGATCCAATCTTGTTTTACTTCCCTTACTTCAAAAAAACAAGGGGGTTTGCTCATTTTATTCTAATCAGGCGTACGGATCGAACAACATTTGGCGAATCAGTCTCTTGCGATTTACAGAAACCACGTCATTGGACATATGCTAGACGCCCAAAGGCCGACTCAGGTTGCGGCGAACAGGTGAATACTGTGCGATTCACCGAAACGACGCTCTCATTCTCTTCAAGGGAAAGGGGCTGTTTTTTGCCAGTCTTTCGCGATCAGATGTCGGAGAAAAACTCGCGGGGTTGATTTGAATCCGTACTCCGTCACGGTGTCAATCGTGTTGCTCTTTGCATCCCATAAGCTTACCTTACACCTGAAGTGACTTCCCCCAATGCATCCCCGTGTCGGACGCTCCAGGCGCAGTTGAGACCCCTTTCCATCTTCCAACCACAACACTGAAAGTCAGTATCGCGAAAGAGACAATGCGGTGCGGCTTCGCCTGCTGGAAACCCGTCCGTAATTCAACGCCGACAACGATTCAAGTATAGTACTTAGTCATCTGAAAAGCAAGATCGGTCGGGTGCCGTTCCCTCGCCGGGCAAGGCCCCGCGACGACTCCGTTCCTGTCGGCGATGAAAGGAGACGATTATATGAAGATCACCGACGTAAAGGTACTGCCCATCGATCGGTATCTCTTTGTCCAGGTGCATACCGATGAGGGGATCGTGGGACTGGGTGAGTCCGGCGCGTGGGGGTACCTCGAAGCCTCCGGCGAGGTCGTAAAGAGCTTCAGGGAATACCTGATCGGAAAGGACCCGCTTCGGATCGAACACCACTGGCAGGTCCTGTACAGGTGTACGCACTTCCGGGGCGCGGCGATCATGGGCGCCCTGAGCGCAGTGGACATCGCCCTCTGGGATATCGCCGGCAAGTATTTCGGCGTGCCGAGCTATCAGCTTCTGGGCGGCAAGTGCCGCGAGAAGGCCCGGGTCTACGGCCACGTGATCGGGAGCACCAAGGAGGAGCTCTTGAGGGGCTGTGTGCAGGCAAAAGCCGAGGGATATACGGCCGTGGGCCACCTGACGCCCTTTCTGGATGAGTCGCGAAATGTCCCGTACTACAAGACCCATACGGACAAGATTCAGGACGCGATTCAGACGGTGGCGGCGTACCGGGAGGCCGTCGGCGACGAGGTGGACCTGTGCATCGAGATCCACCGGCGGCTGGACCCGGCCGAAGCCATCGTGCTGGGCAGGGCTATCGAACCCTATCGTCCGTTTTTCTACGAGGACCCCATCCGGCCGGACAACATTGACGCCATGGCCGAAGTCGCGCAGAAGATCGCGGTCCCCATCGCCACCGGCGAACGCATCCACACGATCTACGAATTCGAAATGCTTCTCGCGCGCAACGCGGTCCAGTACGTACGGCCGGACGTCTGCATGGCCGGCGGCATCACCCATTGCAAGAAGATCGCGGCCCTCGCCGAGGCGCACTACGTGGACGTGGTGCCGCACAATCCGCTCAGCCCCGTGAGCACGGCCGCCTGCGTTCAGCTTGCCGCGTGCATTCCCAATTTCGCGCTGCAGGAGTACCCGAGGGGTGAAGGCGAACCGCCGAAGAGCGAAATCGTGTCCGGCGCGCTCACGCTGGAAGACGGATTCCTGATCATCCCCGATGCTCCGGGGATCGGCGTGGAACTCGCAGAAGGCGCCGCGGAAAAATACCCGTTTCTTTCACACCGGCCGTTGCTGGATGAGGGCATGATGGTCACCAGGCTGCACGTCGACGGGTCGGTCGTGGACCAGTAGGCTGCATCAGTAGCGTTATTTTCGAGGCGGCCGGCCTTTTTCGCGGAAGCCTTATTTTAAGTCAATGGAGAACCCGACATGACAGCGCATCTCAGTGACGATCAGTGGGCGCAATTTGAGAAGGAAGGGTATGTTCGCCTTGGAAGGGCGATGGACGACGACGAACTGGCGGACCTTCAGCAGCGCATCGACGACATCATGCTCGGTAACGTCAAGGTCCACGATCAGATGTTCATGCAACTGGACAGCGAGACGGGCGACTATTCGGAGAAGCGCATCACAACGAGAGGGCACCAGGTATCGACGTTGAATTATCGAAAGATCCAGGACCTCGAGTTCGATCCGTTGTTCCTGTCCTACATACAGAAACCCGTTTTCCGCGACATCTGCGCGAGAGCCTACGGTCCGGAGACGCCGATATCCTGCTATCGGGCCATGTTTATGAACAAACCGGCGGGGAAGGGCACAAACCTTCCCTGGCACCAGGACCGGTTCAGCATTCTCGACGCGGATCCGATCGTAACCGTGTGGACGGCGCTGGATCGGGTGTCGGTTGAAAACGGCTGCGTCGGGGTCGTGCCCGGGTCCCACCGAAGCACCTTCGACCAGGACGACTCCGCCAGCTTCGCCTTTTTGACAGACGATCAGGCCGCTGCCGTTCTGGAAAGGGAAGCGCATGAATACCTGGAAATGGAGGCGGGGGAAGCGGCGCTGTTACATAACTGGCTGCTCCACGGATCGGGCGTGAACCGGACCGACGCCTCCCGCCGCGGGTTCAGCGTCTGTTACATGGACGCCGTCACAAGATCCGACCAGGGGACCACCTTTTCAATCATCTTCGGCGAGGGCGCCCTCAATCCCGAGACGCTGTAGGTTTCCACCAAGACACCCGCCTGTCCGAGGATTCCACAGGTGACAACCGAAGCTGGGACAGACCCGAACGTCGGGATTCCGGAACCGGGCGCGGCGGCGGTCGACAGGGATGGTCTGACGCCGCGCGCGTTCGGAATCGGTCTCGTCCTGTGCGTACTCATGTGCGTGGGCCTCACCTACAACCGCATGATCACCCAGGGCTCCTTCATTGGCGGCGGGTACTACATGGACAGGGGCGCGCTGTTTGTCTTGTTCCTCCTTGTCCTGGCCGTGAATCCGCTGCTGGGCGTAATCAGGAACCGGTTCGCCCTGACGCGCGGCGAATTGCTCGCCATTTACGCCATGTTTCTCATTCTCCTGCCCGCGTGGGTGATGACGAAGCCGGTGATCCTCTATACGACCGGCGTCACATACCACGCGACGCCGGAGTTGCGTCATATCGAAGCCGTTCCCCCCCACCTGCTGCCCTGGCTGGTACCGCAGGGCGCCGGGACGGTCAAGAATCTCTACGAAGGACTTCCAAGAGGAGGTTCGATCCCGTGGCTGGGATGGGTTCTGCCCCTGTGGAGCTGGGGGTCGTTCCTTATCGTGCTCTTCATTGTGCTCATCTGCATGGGCGTGCTGATGCGCAAACAATGGGAGGAACACGAACGGTTTGCGTTCCCCCTGATGCAGGTACCGCTCGCGATGCTGGAGTCCGGAGAGGGCCGGATCGCCCCCGTGTTCCGCAGCCGGCTGATGGCCGCCGGGTTCGCGATCCCGTCTCTGGTCGGTACGCTTCGGGGGCTGAGATATTACTTTCCGAATATTCCCACTATCAACCTGGGGACGCACGTTCGGATCTTCCGGCGGACGATGGTGCTGCCTTTCAAAGTCCATTTCCTTGTACTCGCATATTCCTTTTTCATCAATCTGGACGTGAGTCTCAGCCTGTGGGTGATAAACCTGGTTACCAAGGTGATTCGCGGCACACTGGCGATGGTCGGCGCGGGCCAGACCTGGGGGGTGTCCGGTGTCGTGGGACGTTACAGTTCCCAGGGGTCCGAATTTCTGGCGTTGATGGGGATGGGGTATATTCTCGCGCTCGCCGCGTACAGCCTTTACGTTGCCAGGGGCCACCTCCGGCAGGTATGGGAACAGATCCGCGGCCGTGCATCGAGCCTGCAGGATTCGGACGAGGTCGTCTCCTACCGGTCGGCCGCGCTGGGCGTTGTTCTGGGCCTGAGTTACCTTGGACTGTGGCTCTACCAGGCGGGAATTTCGCCGCCGCTGGTTCTGTTTCTTCTCGTATCCAGTCTCATCGTCTTCTTTGTGATGGCGCGGATTGTGAGCGAAACGGGATTCGTCGCGACCTACTCCCCCCTCAATCCGTCCGAGTTCGTGGTGTGCGCGGTGGGCTCCGCCGCGTTCGGTCCGACGGGTCTCGCCACGCTGGGGATCAGCTACGTGTGGACGATGACGCGCAGAAATACGTTGATGCCGCACGCCATGGGGGCCCTTCGGCTGGCGCGCGAGATCGGAAGGAAGCGGGGGCTTGTCTGGGCAATGGGAGCGGCGCTGGTCCTGGGGCTGGTCGCCACGGGCTACACGACGTTGAGTTTCGGGTATACCCACGGCGGCGTCAATATCGACTATCCCTGGTTCAGCAACGTGAACGACGCGGCTTCGCCGTTCGACGAGTTCATCGGACGACGGCTGCTGGAACCCAGCCCGGTCTTCACGATGGGTTTCCTCTATACGGCCCTGGGTACCGGGGTTGCCGCCCTGCTGATTCTGCTCAGGATGCGTCTGCCCTGGTGGCCGTTCCATCCGGCCGCGTTACCATTGAGTACGGTGTGGTACATGGACTGGTTCGGATTCAGCGTGTTCCTGGCGTGGGGCATAAAGGCGATCGTTCTGCGGGTGGGCGGGGCGGACCTCTACCGAAAAGCGCGTCCGTTCTTTGTCGGGATGATCCTGGGCGAGGTCATCTGCTCGGGAGGTTGGTCGGTGGTAAGCGCCTTTACGGGACGGCTTAAAACCTGGCCGTTCATGGGCTACTGGAGTTCGTCGTAATTCGCCCATGGAGCTGACGCGGATCGGGCAACCCAGAGATCGAGAGATCATATTCAAGGCATACCCAAAAAGGAGAATGCAATGCCAGAACGCGACCGGAATCTCCGTCGCGCCGCGCTGCTGCTTTTTCCGGACGCCGTGCTGAACGAGGCGACGCTCGACCGGATTGTCCGCGAAGGGTTCACCGACGTGGGCGCGGGAGTCACGGTCACGCCGGCGATCAAACAACAGGGCTTCTCGCTGGAACAGTCGGAGCGGCTCGCCCGGATGTGCGAGGAACGGGACCTGGGATTCATCGCCTTCACCGGGTACATAAAGTATAAAGAGCATCTGCTGGCGAAAGAACCCCACCGGCTGATGCATATGGTCGGCGATGACGGCGTACTGGACCTGGACGGGCTGCCGGTCCGGTATCTGTGTCCGTTTCGGCCCGAGAACAAGAGCCACTACCTCACCCTGCTGATGGAAATCTGCAACTGGCCCGCAGTGCGGGAAATCCACCTCAATGACGAGGCGTGTCTCGGGTTCGGAGACGGCACGATCGGCTGTTACTGCGCGTTCTGCGAGGCTGAATTCAGCAAACGGACCGGTGTCAAGCCTCCCCGGATTGCGGATTGGGATGACCCGTTGTGGTATACATGGCTGGAAGGCCGCTTTGAAAACTGGGACGCGGTACACTCGGAATTTCGAAGCGCCATCAAAAACGTCCGTCCCGATGTGACTGTTGGCATCCAGCACAGTCCCGCCATCCCCGAGCGGAACTACAATGCCTGGCAGACCGCCATCCTCCTCGCCCGCGACGCGCGTTCACAGGACGTCATCGCCACGGATCCCTATCACTTCAATCACGACGACCTCATCCTGCACCGGCCTCACCGCAGGATCCTCTCGGAGACCACGAGAAGTCTGATGGGCGCCTGCATGGACCGGCAGGTGGACATCTATCCCCAGGGTTTCATGCCGCCGGAACAGGCCGTGCCGATGGGCAGGCAGGACGGTCTCCTGGCCGGCGTGGTGCCATTCGCGCTGGGCGCAGACCTCGTCATGCCGTTTACCTACGAGCAGATGAAGATCATCCCGGGGTTCTTCGAAGCATTCGACGAGACCCGGCGCCTCATGCCGGTGTTTGCGTCCCACCGTCCGTACAGCTTCGCCACGATGATCATGCCCCAGCAATCCGAAATCACCGGCCACTACGATTCGAACTGGGGACATACCGGATTGATCCGGATGGTCGACATGGTCTACCGGACGGGATTGCCGTGGCGATGGTTCTGGGACGGGCGCCTGGACGACGCGGGCGACCAGCTGACGGGCCCGGTGATCCTGCCCGAGGCGCACTGCCTTACGCAGTCCCAGCTCGATTGTATCAACGCGGTTGCGGAACGCGGAGAGGGTCTCCTGTGGGTCGGCAACCGGCCAGCCGGCCCCTGGAAAGGCACCGGCGCATGCGAGCTGCCTTGGGAGATCGAGTCGGGCGCCTTTGAAGTCGACCTCTTGCGCAACCATCCGCTCACAGAGGGCCTGGAACATCCTGTAATCCTGAACACCCGGGTGGCAGGCGGGTATCCGGACGGGCAGGTGCTGGGGACCGTGGATGGCCGTCCGGCCCTGGTGCTGGTCGAGGAAGGAGCCCGTCGGGAGGCC
The DNA here is from genome assembly GCA_965203805.1 of Candidatus Latescibacterota bacterium. Classification (GTDB taxonomy): domain Bacteria; phylum Latescibacterota; class UBA2968; order UBA2968; genus JAAXHE01. The sequence continues at coordinate 2,985,940 of OZ241917.1, forward strand.
TGGCTGGCGGGCATGCCTGCCGTGAAATATACCGGTAACGTCCCCGGGATGTCTTTTCTGGAGGAGACATCCAACGTGGCGTTGCTGAGGAGACTGATCCTGTGGGCGGGCGGCCGACGGCCCCTGGCGCGGTTGACTCCCTTTCCGCCCGTGGACGATTACCGAACGCTGCGGCCGACCGACAGGAGGGCCGTGCCCACGATCGAGCTGCTTCCAATGGTCAATGGCAGCGATTCCCTGCTCGCCATCGTCTTTCCATATACGCCGGTCAGGAGCCAGACAGCGCTGGAGATCGTCCTTCCCGAAGGAGAAAGCGCACAAGACGTCAACGAGATCTGGTCCGGCGCAAACTGGAACGACCGCGTGATATCGGCGAAGGACGGAACGATGCGCATACCGCTCGATATTCCCGGCGATTGCGACCTCCTGGCAATACACATTCAGTCCGCAGGTTGAATGCTCTCAAGCCGCAGTCCGGAGGTGCCCAACGAATGGCTCAGGCAGCCCGAGTGGTCATGTCGGATGTCCGAAAAACGGCCGGGTCGACCGGAGACGGTCTGTCGGTCCGGGCGTTCCTGATCGGACTGGGGCTGTGCGCCTTTCTGGGGGTCTGGCTGACGTACAACCGGATGGTGGTCCAGGGGCCGTTTATGGGCTGGTACTTCCTGGACCGGGGCGTGCTGTTCCTCTTTTTCTGTCTGGCTGTATTGATCAACCCCCTGCTCGGTCTGCTGAAACGCCGCTTCGCCCTGGGCCGGGGCGAGTTGCTGGCCATCTACGCGATGCTGCTGCTCCTTATGCCCGCATGGGCGATGTGCAAGGCATTGCTCGGGTTCATGACCGGCGTCACCTACTACGCCTCCCCGGAGATGCGCCACCTGGAGGCCGTCCTGCCCTATTCGCTGCCGTGGCTGGCGGTCCTGGACGCCGAGCCGGTCAGGTGGCTGTACGAAGGCCTGCCGAAGGGAGGTTCCGTCCCCTGGTGGGCGTGGGTGGTCCCTCTATGGAGTTGGGGGTCGTTCCTGGTCGCGCTGTTTGTGGTACTGGGTTGTGTGGCAGTCATCCTGAGAAAGCAGTGGGAGGAACACGAGCGGTTCGCCTTCCCGATCATGCAGGTCCCACTCGCGATGGGCGAGCGTGGAGAAGGTCTGATAGGACCGCTGTTCCGCGGCCGGATGATGTGGTCGGGTTTTGCGGTTCCGCTCGGCATCGGCTCCATCAACGCACTGCACAGCTATTTCCACACGCTGCCGCGAATGAGCCTGCGGACGGTGATCTGGATCTTCAGGCGTGCGATTCCGCTGTCAATCAGGCTCAACTTCGCGCTCCTTGGCTATGCCTATTTCGTGAACCTGGACGTGAGCCTCAGCATCTGGCTCCTCAACGTCATCGCCAAATGCATAAACGGCGCGTTCGTGATGCTGGGCGCGGAACGATACGGCGTATCCGGGATGGTGGGACGCCACAGCTCCCAGGGCTCGGAACTCCTCGCGTTCATGGGCATGGGGTACATGCTGGCCCTGGCCGGGTACAGCCTGTGGATTGCCCGCGGACATTTAAGGGCTGTGTGGGCAAAGGCGCTCGGTCGCGAATCGAGTCTGGACGATTCGGACGAGGTGCTCCCCTATCGCACGGCAGTGGCTTGTGTGGTCGCGGGGACGCTGTATCTGGGATGCTGGCTCTACCAGGCCGGGCTGCCGCCGCACGTGATCGCCCTGCTGTTTGCCGCCTGTTTCGTCGTATTCCTCGTGCTTGCGCGCATCGTGAGCGAAACCGGCTATGCCGCAACCTATTCTCCGCTGAATCCGTCGGAGTTTGTGGTCTGCGCGGTCGGGTCCTCGGCCTTCGGTCCGATGGGGCTGGTTACGAACGGACTGAATTACGTATGGACGATGACCCGGCTCAATACGATGATGCCCCGTGCTTCCGCGGCGCTCAGACTGGCCGGGGAAATGGGAAGAACCCGAGGCCTGATATGGGCGATGGGCGCGGCCCTGGCCGTCGGACTGGTCGTCGCCAGCCACACGACGCTGGATCTCGGGTACGCCCACGGCGGACGAAACCTCGACTACTGGTTCCGCGACGTGAACGACGCCGCCCTGCCCTTCGACGAATACGTGGGTCGCCGCCTGCTGGATCCGAGCCCGGTCTTCTACAGGGGATTTGCATATACAGGACTGGGCCTTGGCATTGCCCTGCTGCTCATGGTCCTGCGGATGCGCCTGCCATGGTGGCCCCTGCACCCCGTGGCGTTGCCGGTGAGTACGATCTGGATGACGGAGCACTACTATTTCAGCGTTTTTCTGGCCTGGGGGATCAAAGCGCTGGTGATGAAGTTCGGAGGGGCGTCCCTGTACCGGAAAACCAGGCCGTTCTTTGTCGGGATTATCGTGGGTGAGGCGGTTTGTTTGGGAATGTGGAGTATTATTGACTATTTTACAGGGAAAGTCGGCAATATGTCCCTGCTTTAACGAATAAAACGTCCATCGATGATCGAACGAACGATCACTCTTGCCGGAAGGAGTCGGAACCATGCTTTCTCAGGCACAGGTTGATTTCTACCAGGACAACGGCTATCTGGGCGTGGAGGACGTTCTCTCCCACGACGAGATCGCAGAACTCCGCCGGGTCACCGACGCGTTTGTCGAAGCGTCGAGGCAGGTCACCAGGACCGACAAGGTATTCGACCTGGAACCGGGCCATACGCCGGACAACCCGCAACTGCGCCGTCTCATTGATCCCTCCAGACAGCATGACGCGTACGCCCGCGGCCTGCGCCACGAGAAGATCCTGGACATCACCGCGCAGCTCATCGGGCCCGGCATCCGGACGAATGGAGACAAACTCAATATGAAATCCGCGGAGGTGGGCAGCCCCGTGGAATGGCACCAGGACTGGGCGTTCTACCCCCACACCAACGACGATCTGCTGGCCGTCGGCGTCGCGATAGACGATATGACTCTCGAGAACGGCTGCCTGCTTGTCGTCCCGGGGTCTCACAAGGGGCGCATCCACGACCACCACCTCAACGGTCGCTTTGCCGGGGCCGTTACCGAACCCGATTTCACCGGCGAAGGCGCAGTCCCGATCGAAATCGAGGCCGGGGGCATTTCCATCCACCACGTCCGGACGCTTCACGCATCCGCCCCGAACACTTCCGGCAAGCCCAGGCGTCTGCTCCTTTACATGTATTGTGCGGTCGATGCATGGCCCCTGGCCCAGCCCATAAACACCTGGGAGGAGTTCAACGGAAAGATTCTCCGCGGGGAACCCACACGCGAACCGCGCATGGTCAGCGTGCCGGTCCGGGTCCCGCTACCGCCGGCGGAGCGCACAGGATCCATATATGAAATTCAGACCATCCTGGAAGAGAGTAAGATGACCCCTGTCGAAGCCGGTGCGGGAAACTGAATCCGCAAGGGGGGTAGGTCGGTGGCGGATGACACGCGGGACGGATTGACGGGCCGGGCGTTCCTGATCGGCCTCGTTCTCTGCCTCGGCCTTGCAGTGGCAATCCCGTACAACCGCATGGTGATCCAGGGCACCTCGCTCCACTATTATTTCGTGGACCGGGGCATCCTGTTTGTTTTTCTGTTTCTTGTCCTCATCTGTAACGTCGTCCTCAAGCCGGCGCGCTCGCTGAAGCGAGGAGAACTCCTGTGCATCTTTTCGATGTTGCTGGTGTCCATGCCCGCCCTGTGGATGGTCAAGTGGCTCATCGCCTTCCTCACCGGCGTGACCTACTACGCTTCTCCGGAGCGCCCTGACCTCCAGGCGGTGCTGCCGCATATTCTGCCGTGGACGGCGCCCGGGAACGCCGAAGCCGTGCGGGGGTTCTACGAGGGGCTTCCGCACAACGTCTCGATTCCCTGGCTCCCCTGGCTGGCCCCCCTGGCGAGTTGGGGTTCTTTTTTTCTTGTATTGTTCGTGGTTCTGGTATGCATCGCCGTGATCTTTCGCAGGCAGTGGGCGGAGTACGAGCGGTTCGCGTTCCCGATCCTGCAGGTACCGCTGGAAATGGCGGAAACGGACGGACGGCGACTCGGTCCCCTGTTCAGGAACCGGTTGATGTGGGCTGGGTTCGCGGTTCCACTTCTGATCGGTACCATCAACGGGCTGAATCACTATTTCTATACCCTGCCGCGAATCCAGATGGGGACGATGCTCACCATCTTTCAGGGAACCACACCGCTGCCCCTGAGACTTCACTTCGCAATTCTCGGGTATTCGTACTTCGTAAACCTGGACGTAAGCCTGAGTATCTGGCTGTTCAACGTAATCTCAAAGGTCATCAGGGGGATGCTTGCCGTTGTGGGCGCGGAGTATTCGGACGTGTCCGGGATGGTGGGACGGTTCAGTTCGAGGGGCTCGTCGTTTCTCGCGCTGACGGGAATGGGGTATATGCTCGTGCTGGCAGCCTACAGCGCATGGACGGCGCGGGGCCACCTGCGCGGGGTGTTCGCCAGTGCCATGGGGACATCGCCGGCGGCCGACGATTCCGATGAAGTCATCTCCTACCGTGCGGCTGTATTCGGGGCCCTTGGGGGCCTGGTGTATCTCGGGTGCTGGCTCCATCAGGCGGGAATCCCGGTCGCGTTGATCCTGTTTCTGTTTTTTTCCTGCATCGTAGTCTTTTTTGTCCTGGGACGGATTGTTAGCGAGACGGGGTTCGTGGCCACGTATTCTCCGATCAACCCCGCTGAGTTTGTGGTCTGCGCGACGGGCTCGTCGACCTTCGGCCCGGCGGGGCTCGTAACGCTCGGGTTCGGTTACGCGTGGACGATGACACGCGTCAGCAATGTGATGCCCCGTGCGATGGGGGCGCTGTGGCTGTCAAGGACAATTGCGCGCAGGCGCGGCATGATCTGGGCGATGGGCGCGGCGATGGCGGTTGGACTGCTTTGCGCGTGCGCGTTGACCCTGGACCTGGGCTACGCGCGCGGTGGACTGAACCTGGACCGGCACTTCCGCGATTACTCCCGCATTCCTTTCGACGCCTTTGTCGGTTCGCGCATGCTGGAGCCGAGTCCCGTGTTTACGAAAGGGCTGCTTTATACCGGACTCGGGATGGGTGTCGCGGGATTGTTGACCCTGGCGAGAATGCGGCTTAAATGGTGGCCGCTCCATCCGGTGGCGCTGCCTTTAAGTACCATCTGGTACACGGATACTTATTTCTTCAGTGTATTCCTGGCCTGGGCGATGAAAGCGATCGTCTTGAAATTCGGCGGCGCGACGCTCTACCGAAGGACCCGGCCCCTGTTCATGGGGATTATTCTGGGGGAGGCCACCGGCGCGGGTGTGTGGGTCATCGTGGACTATTTCACGGGGACGATCGCCAACAGGATCTTCATATAGGCGGCCGTCGGCGAAATGGGAGGCAAGATGCATATTTTCGACATGAACTGTATGTTGGGACCGACGCGCACCGACCGGGAGCCGTGTTTTCGGACACCCGAAATGCTCCTGGCGGAGATGGACAGACTGGGCATCTCGGAAGCTCTGGTTCACGCGAGCCACGGGGCAATGGGGCACCCCTCGGACGCGAACGCCAAGGTGGTGGAGGCCACGCGTTCCCACCCGCGCCTGCACCCCTGCTGGGCGGTGCTGCCGCCGGGAACGGGGGAACTGCCCGAGCCGCAGGAACTCGTGGCGCAGATGCGCACGCATGGCGTACGGGCGGCCAGGATATTTCCCGGAGTACACGTTTTTCCGTTGCTGGAGCGAATACTGCGGCCGCTGCTTAAGGCCCTCTCCGAAGCGGGAATTCCATTGATTCTGGACCAGGGCCGCACGAGCTGGAGCCAGCTCACGGACTGGCGCGGGGTCTTCGAAATCGCAGAGGCGCACCCCAAGCTGCCGCTGGTGTTGATTCGCGAAGGAGGCGCGACCGCGCGAGCGCTGTTCGGAGTTTGGGACGCGTTTCCCAACATCCACATCGAGGCATCATACATCCAGGAGTCGCGGATCGTCGAGGAGATTACAGGACGGTTCGGACACCGCCGGCTGTTGTTCGGGACCGGGATGCCCGCCTGGGACCCGGGAGGCCCGCTGGGCCTCCTCGAGGGGGCACGCATTTCGGAGCATCAGCGGGCCGATATCGCCGGGGACACCCTCCGGCGGCTTCTGGGCCTCCCGGAGCGGGGTGCCGGGACGGCGCCGGCCTGGCCCTGCGGCGCGGGCGGCTTCCGCGTGTTCGACGTTCACGGCCACCTGGGCAGATTTCAGTCGAAGTACCACCGCGACTGGTCGGCCGAACAGATGGTGTCGCGCATGGATGAAGTGGGCGTGGAGCGGTTTGCGGTCAGCCACTTTATGGCGATCGGCGCCGACTACCGCGAAGGAAACACCCGGATCGGCGCAGGCGTTGCGGCCTTTCCGGACAGGCTCGTGGGATACGCGGTCTACAATCCGAATTACGAATCCGAGATGGCCGACGAGATGGCGCGCGGGTTCGACGAACTGGGTTGTTCGGGTATCAAACTGCACTGCGCCCTTCACGACACCTCGACCGAGGACCCACGCTACCGTCTCGCGTTTCAGACGGCGCACGATCGGAACTGTCCCATGCTGTGCCACGTCAACCGCGGGCCGTCTCCTGCCTTCCTGATGGATACGCTCGCGGCGTTCCCAAACGCGAAGTTCATTTACGCGCATATCGGCGGTGGCACTCGCGAGGAACTGAAGCCCTTTCTCGACGTCGCCCACGAGCGGCCGAATCTGTTTTTCGATCTTGGGTACTCGAAAATGGCTCGCGGCACCCTCGCCTGGCTCGTCGAACAGGCGCCGCCCGCACAGATCCTGTACGGATCGGACCATCCCGTCAACGGGTTTCCATATCAGCTCGGGCGGGTGCTCTACGCCGACATTCCCGACGTGTTGAAGCGCATGATTCTGTGGGACAACGCGGCCAGGATATTTGGCGTGCAGTGACGGATTCTTAAGGAAATTCGGAGGTCTTCAAACATGAAAATCGGTATTCTGACCCATCCGCCGGATCTCTCGGACTACGTCGCCGAGATCTTCACAACCTGGGGGCTGGCAGCTATTGAACGTATTCATGTGGACCGCCTGGAGGGACTGCGCCCGGCGTCCACCCCCGTACTGGTCTGTCCGGCTGCCGAAAGGGATGACCGGACGGACGGATTTCTGATCGACTTTGCGCGGCGTGGCGGCACCGTCGTGACGTTTCTTCCCGGAAACATGCTGGCCGACGCCGCGGGGCTGGTCCGCGAGAGCGCCAAATCGGCGCCGCTGCGCCTTCGTCCGGCACGCTATCCGGCGGCGGGGGTTTCAGGGGAGGACTTCCCGGTTGTGGGAGACGCCGCGCACTACGCGGTACGCTCCGAAGCCGCAGCGGGCATCGCTTATCTGTACACCCCCGGCGCGTTCGAGGGTGAATCTATCGGGATAATCGAAACCCCTGTTGACGAAGGGCGCATCCTGGCCTTTGCCTTCGACCTGCCAGCGTGCGTATTCACCCTGCGGCAGGGTGATCCGGATCAGGTCGAGAGGGCCGTGGGCGGCAACGTGCGGGCCGACGCCATAGGCATCGACCTGGGTCCGGCCGATAGCGGCCTGATGCCATTTGCCGATCTGCTGGCGCGGTGGCTGGTGGAACTGGTCTGCCGGTTCGTTCCCGCGCCCGTCCCCCTGCTCTGGCACCTGCCTGGCGAGGCCGACGCCCTCGTGCTTTATTCAGGAGACGAAGACGGCGCGGAGATTTCCGCGACAGAGCAGGAATTCCGTGAAGTATCGGCGGCCGGCGCGCGCATGAGTCTCTACATCATTCCGATCGGGACGGATTCGACGGCCGAGGACGTTCAGAGGTATCGTCAGAACCACGACGTAGGTCCGCATCCGAATCTCCGGGCGATGGACCGGCGGTCGATCGAGGATCGCGTCGCGGAATTCGAACGGCAGATCCGGCTGTTCGAGGAGATGTACGGGTTCAGGCCCACGAGCGTCCGCAACCACTGCCTTTCCTGGGCGGGTTACATGGAACTGGTGGAGGCACAGGCACGCCTTGGCATCCGGATGGATGCGAACTACCTGTGCTCTGCCTATATGCGGGACCGCTGCAGCAGCCCGTACCACTTGAGAGGGGCGGCGATGCCAATGCGTTTCTGTCATCCCGACGGGCGCCTGATTAACGTACTCCAGCAGCATACCCATCTGTCCGACGACGTCTGGTTCCAGGAAGACGCGCCAAAGTCCTTCCACTATTCGCCGGAGATGTATGGCGCCCTGGTGGACCGCATCCTCGACGACAGCGCCACCCGCTTCCACGTGCCTTACGGCGTGATTCTGCACCCGGGCAACTGGGTGCGGTATTCCAGGCCGCATGGTCTGGTTCTGCTCGAAAAAGCAGCGGAACGCAATATTCCCGTGTGGTCCTACGACCAGTGGTGCGATTTTTGGCTTCTGCGGGACCAGTGGCGTCTGGCGAGCCATTATTGGCAGGACCATACGCTGAAATTCGCGGTCGAGGGGCCGCCCGACGATGGAAGTCTTCGCTGGATGATTCCCTCTGAATACGGTGGCCGGAAGCTCGTGGAAGTTCGGGTGGACGGTCAACCGACGCCGTTCGAGATCGTGACCCGATATCGCCAGGACTTCGCACAGGTGGCTATGGGCGCCGGCATAGACAGTTGCGATATCACGGCCGTTTACGGATGACGGAGGCCACGTCGCCGCGTCGGGTCCGCCACGAGACGGGTTGACGACGAAAACCGCCGGGGCAAGGAGGTCGTGCAATGCAAAAGCTGGTCTTCCTGGGCATTGGATCCAACAATTCGGACATTCTGGACGCCGTTCAGGAAATCAATGCCTTGAAGCCGACCTATGACGTGCTGGGATATGTGACGCGGAACGGCAAACCCCTGAACAAGGGCGGACTGAAGCACCTGGGCGACTTCGACATGGTCCGTACCCTGCCGGAGGACGTGCAAATCACCGGCTTTACCTTCGGTCCCGGGAGCTATCATGCCTGGCCGGGCACGGTGGCGGGGCTGGGCCTCCTGCGGGACCGGTTCGCCACCATTGTCCATCCCCACGCGTTCATTTCGCCGCAAAGTACGGTGGGCAAGGGGTCGGTTGTCCTGGCGGGAACGACGGTGGGCGCCTTCGTAACCATCGGCGACCACGTGATCATCCTGCAGAACGTGGGACTGTCCCACGACGACGTGATCGAAGATTATTCCTGCCTGGCGGTAGGGGTGAGCTTTTCGGGAAGCGTGCGGGTGGGACGGAACTGTTTCCTGGGAACGAACTCGACGATCATCGGCGCAACGATCGGCGAGGGAAGCATGGTGGGCGCCGGCGCCCTGATCCGGCACGACGTGCCGGCGGGCGAGGTCTGGGTGGGCAATCCGGGGAGGTTCTTGAGGAAGGTGTGATCGTGAATTGCAAGCGACGTTGAATTCGGCCTGGCTATATCTCCGTTAGCTCAGGCCATTTGATTTTTTTCTCGATAGATGGATCGTGAAGTATCATCCCTCCTTGAGCCGCAATCTGTTCAAGGGTGAGTTCTGTCAAAATCGGCGCAACGTGCTGTATCAGGTCGCTGTGTGTGAATTCGAAATTACACTTTGTTTGTCGATCTATCGAGATCCTTGAGGAGGCCCAGTTCTCTTCGTGTATCTCCCGGAGTCTTTCGGCGGTTTCCGTCGCCAGACTGAATCTTTCCTGGTCATCACACATCTCGCGCTCAATGACAATCCAGGGGGTTTCAGTTCGCCATCGAGGTGGTTCTCGCGACTCGAATAATCCAATCGCACGTTCAGCGAGGGCCTTATACTCTCGCACCTCCTGTCCCCGTAAGCCGTAAGAGATTCCGAATTTGACGACAATATCGTGCACGGAATCTGTAAAGGGCACCTGCGTTCCTTTAAAGTGACGATCAACATCCTGTTCCTTTTGGTGAAGGAACTCGCGAATGCGCACTTTGTCGAGACCTTCCCTGCCAACGATATCGACATAGCTCAGGACAGCGTTGTTTCCCGGAACTATATCCACAGATTCGGCGATGAGTTTTCCTGGATTTTCGTTGGCGATCTGTTCGATAATACCCTTGTCTTTGCCAATTTCTTCGGGGATCTCATGTGCGTCGTGCTGGTACAGGAATGTATTGATACCGACATTGGCCCTTTTTCCTGTTATTCTGCGAACCCGGTGAGCAGAGAGATACATCAGGCCACCTCCCTTAACGCAATAACTGACTCGCTGGAATCAGGAATTCTCTGAATTTTTCCGTCAACCCAACCGCTATTCGAAGTCTTTTCACTGCTGTCGCGAATCAGTGACTGCGTACCTTCGCTGTACAGTAATTTCTGTTCCACTTCGCTCAGTTCGTACCAGACCTTCTCCATAGCATCCAGAATGGTTTCTTCTTCTTCCGATTCGAACCCTGCATGCTGCCATCGGATATAAACCAGGTCCCCTTCCAAATGACGATATCGCTTGAAGGCTTCACTCATGACTCTTCGTCCAATCTTCCCTTGTCCCATGTAGCTTTCGCTCATAATCCCGGAACAAGCAGCACTTCGATGGTTCAACTAACCCGTGAGTTGGTCGGTCTCTACGTAGAACCAAAGAAGAAGGCAAATCATCCACGCAAAAGGAAAAAACAGGATCCCGCCCTTCCCCGCCAAGGGATTTGGGCAGCCTTGACTTCGGTAGTTGCCCAACTGTATCCGGGGTTACGGACATCCCTCCAGTCATTGGCCGTACTTTGCAATTGTCAATCTTGATGTCGGCGAACTGTCCGCTGGTGCGAACCCCCAGTGTTCTTCCTGAACGTCCTGCGAGAGGCCTGCCATCTGCATCCTCTTTCATTGCTCGGAAGACAACCCGAGGGTTTTTCTGCATTCAGCAAGTCCTATTCGCCGGCATCTTTAATCAACTTCAGATGGGGATGGTAAGTGCGAAAAAATACCGATATTTCACAATTTGGTCAAGCAACACGTATCGTTTTCATTCAAACGCAAATTTCACGAACTCCGACGGGACCAACGGTGTGTTGTTTTTCGTTTCAAAGTGTCAACCCGATCACAATATTGAAATTCGCCGTTAATTCTCCAATTTCCGATCCGGGCAGCGGCTTGAAGGGCACCGCCAGCAGATCGTGTGACGCCCGGCCGGATCTCCGGAATATGGAGTCCCTCTCGTTGTCCGGGTTGCCCTTGACGTACATCTGCGTGGTCAGGACCCGGCGTCCGTTCCTGTTAATCGCAAAGTGGATATGGGCCGCCCGTGCTCCCGAATATCTGACGGGCTTGATCGTCCGAAAGCGGTATTCCCCCAGGGCGCCCGTCTCGAATCGGCCGAAGCCCTGAAAGTTCCGGTCCCGCCTGTTTCTCCCGCGGGCTTCGGTATGTAAGTAGACGCCGTTGCTGTCCACCTGCCAGATTTCTACAATTGCTTTCTTAACCGGATTGCCGTTAACGTCGGTGACGCGCCCGGTCAAATGGGTAATTTCTCCCACGGCCGGCGTCATCGCGTCGTTGATGATCAATAGATCGTTATCCACGTCCAGCGGCAATCTGTCCGGATAGAAGGGGCCCTCGGTCTGCCAGGGGGTTCGCACGAGTTGTTCGGCAAAAGCCCCGGGCGTCACGATCGCCGCCGCTCCCAATGCGCCCGTATGCCATAGAAAACGCCTGCGATCAATCGACATCACAGCCTCCCTACGGGATGATTCACATTCAATCGCTGCCCCTTAGACACCACGTCCTAGTGATTATAGACCAGGTGCAATTCGACAAAACTGTCTCTCCGGCTGGCGTAGGACAGGTCGCTCGCGTCGACGTCCAGAAGGGCGATCGCCTCCAAATGCAGGGAGAACCTGCCTGAAATCCGCCGGTTGAATTCGAACGTGAACACTCGCGTGGTCGTGTCGATATCGTTCATTACGCTGCCTAGCACTTCGGTGCTCTGGATGTCGTTGAATGCGAGGCGGGCGGCAATGAAGAGGTCGTTCTGAAAGATGTTCGTCGCATTCCGGCCGCGTCCGTCGTAATTCCATTCCCCGATCAGGCTCAGATCGGCCGCTGAGCCGATGAAGGAATAGAACGTATACTCGCCGCCCATCGTAGCCGCAACGTACTCCGCCTCCACGCCGCGGCGATCCCGGGCGCCGGCGCGGCCGAGCGCTTCGATCTTGAACAGCCAGGAACCGGCGGTCAGCTGGGCATCCAGTCCGACCTGCCGGATCCGGTCGTATTCCGGTAACAGGACCGGCAGGCCGTTTCGGTCAATGTCCGGCAACAGCAGAGGGTCCCGGCTGTTGCCGTCGAATACGCTGATCCCCACGTCCATATTTCCCGCACTGCGACTGTAACGCGCGGCAACGTCCGGATGCCACCGCCCGGCGTCACTCTCGTACGAAACCCGTTCATTGTCCACGATGAACGGGAAACGCAACCGGCCGGAACGCCCCGGAAAGGTGCGGGCGCGGTGTCCGGTCAATCCGAACAGTTCCACCGCGCCCCAGTCGCCTGACAACGTAAGATGGGCCATGGGCTGACCCAGCGTGGGCTCCTTGTACGGGTGCTCCACAAGGTCGACCTGGTTGATGATATTCACCAGCCGGCGGGATTCGGTCACGCCCCAGAATACGCGGTCGACGCCCAGGCGCATTTCCCATTCCTGATTCCCGAGCTCGCCGAAGAGCAGGAAATAGGCTTCGCGCAGATCCACGTGGGTGCGCCGATTATCCCCGGCGTCGAAGCGGAAGAACGGCGCCAGAGTGAAACTTCTGCCCCGGACGTCTTCAACGTAGATCTTCGGTTCGGCGACAACGCCGCTGCCGTGCGCGCGCTGGCCAGTGTAGGCGCCAGACTCTGGAAACCAGCGGCTTTCGACGCTAAGGCGCCCGGACAACTCCCGAGTTTCGATCTGGGCACCGGAATTGCCGGAGAAAACCGGAGCAAGAATCCAGGCGGCAACGAGCGGCACGCAACGGAATACGATTCGGTTAGGCATCAGCGAACCCGCTTCAGCCCGGTTTTCGTGAAATCCCTGTCCTGGAGATCGGTACCGAACTGATAGTCCGTCCAGGTCAGAACCGTACTCTTTCCGGTCAGGTGATTGACCATGGTCATCACGCCCGCGCGCCAGTAACGATCCAGGTATTGCCGGTAGTTCTCCAGCGTGAGCGTTTTCAGATGCGCGTTCTTCCTGTCATAGTACTCCACTTTCCAGGCTCGAAGTTCGCCTTTGTCGCGCCAGACAACTTGACGGCTGTAGCCCGACTTCCTGTCTGTTGGCATACGTTCCGTTACCGTGCAGGTCAGATCGCCGCAGGGTTCGTCACGCAGGTAGCGGTAAGTGAATTTCTCCACGGCCTGGGCGGTCATATCTTCATAGGCGAACTCACTGCCCATGAAGGAACCGGACCGGTTCGACGAACTGATTCGCTTGACGCGTTTCAGAGCGGGCAGGTAGAGCCACTGATCGTCCGCGCTCGCCCGGTGTGCGTGAACGAGCAGAGCCGTTCCCTTGACGTCGCGCGGCTCGTCGAATACAAACAGGCTCTTGTCGCCGTCTTCCTGTACCTCCAGCACCTTTACGCGGAGTTGCCGCCGGCTCTCCTGTCCGTGCCTGTTACGAAGCACCATGACCTGCTGCGCTGTAAAGTTGCCGAATCCTTCCTCCCGGGCGCTGGCCTTCCTGGCGATATTCAGGCCGATTGCATCGGACTCGATGTTCTGCGAGTGAACCGGTACCGTCCCCCCGATGCCTGCCGCGACAATCAGCCATGGCGTCGAAAACGCGAGCACTTTGCGTGGATAACTCATGATTTCCTCCGGTCAATGGCAATCAACAGGGTTGGCAGAAGCAGGAAATCGGCGACCAGCGCGAATATGATCGTGATCGTGACCAGAAGGCCGAGCGCCCAACTCACCTGGAACCCCGACGTTGCGAATACCAGAAAGCCCGCCGACAATACCGCGGTTGTCGTCCACAGTGCATATCCTACCGTGCGGAACGAGTACCGAACGGCTTCGGGCACGGAGCGACCCTCGCGCCGGGCTTTCAGATACTTGCTCAGAAAATGAATCGTGTCGTCCACGACGATTCCGAAAACGACGGCGATGACCACCGACGAGGCAATGCCCACGTTTCCTACGAGATAACCCCACAGCCCAAAACTCATGATCGCGGGGATGAAGTTCGGGAGAAGACTCAGGAGGCCGATCCGTACGCTCCTGAAGATCCAGATCAGAATAAACGAAATAAGGGCCATGGCCAGGATCGTGCCTCGCAACATGCTCTTGATGTTTCGCAGTGACAGGTGGGCAAACACAATGCTGAGGCCTGTCGCCTCCTGTGCAAACGCGGGCGCGTTTGCGTGAAGCCAGGCCTGTGCTCGCTCATCGAGTTCACGCAGGTCGCGAGACCACGCGTTCCTGGTGGTGACGACCACTCGAGTAGAAGACTTTGCGACGTCGATGCGGTCATTGAGATCGCTGCCGAACGGGAGCGACAACTCGTACAGCAACAGATACTGCGCGGCGAGCTCAGGGTCTTCCGGCAGACGAAGAAAAGCCGGGTCGTCGCCGTGCATGTTCATGTTCAGACGTTTCATGACGTCCGAAAACACCTGGACGTGCGTCACTTCGGGCTGCTCCCGGTACCACCCGGCGAAAGCATCGATCTTGCGCAGATATTCGGGTTGGGTGATGCCGCCTTCCCTCCCCGAGTTCATTGAGTATTCCAGCTTGTCCAGTCCGGTCAGATTCTCGATGATGTAGTCCGTATCGCGCCGGAAGTCGTAACGGTCGTCGAAATATTGAGCCATATTGTCGCTCAGTTCGATGCGGGAGATGCCCATTGACAGGCAGGCCACCGCCGGAATGAGGACCGCCAGCAGGAATTTGCGCCGGGCGATGACGATCCCCGCAAAACGGCCGAGCAGGTCCCTGTCTTGTGTCCTCCGGGCCGACACTCGCAGCGGCAACAGGGACAGAAGCGCCGGGAGAAGCGTGACGGAATAGACAAGTGCGCAAAGGACGCCGAACGCGACGAAGTTTCCCAGGATATGGAAGGGCGGCGAATCCGAGGCGTTCAGGCTGAGAAATCCGATCGCGGTCGTAACCGAGGTGATGAATACCGGATAGATATTGATCCGGAATGATTCGGCAATCGCCTCGTTCCTGGCAAGTCCTCGCCTCATTCCCAACAGAACGCTCGTGACAATGTGGATGGCGTCGGCCATGGCGATCACCATGACGATAATCGGTATCCCGGCGTTCGTGGGGCTGAACACCACACGGCTCCATCCGGCAAGCCCCATGGTGGTATTGATGACAAACACGATCACGGCCACGATCGCAAGTGTCCCGAAGACCGAGCGCAGAAGGACAATTGTCGCGACGATGACAATCACGAACACAATCGGCGTGAGGGTCCGCATGTCGTCCTGCGTGGCGTCGGAAAAAGTCCTGTTCATGACCACGTCGCCCGTGAGGTGGTAGGCGAACTGCGGATGCCGGGCCCGGGCCTGGTTCAGAAGCGAAACCAGATAGTCGGTAATTTCAACGACGGCCTGGTCCGGATTCTCCGGAAGAACGAAGTTTATGGCGACACCTGCCGTACGTCCGTCACGGGAAACCAGGCGTCCGGCGATTTCGACGGCGTCCAGCGCGGTCTTTTCGATTCGCGCCAGGTCGGCGTCACTCAACCCCTGCGCATCCTCCACAAGCGGCGCGACGACAAGATCATCCTCGAACGCCTCGCTGTGGGTATAGTTGGTGAGGGAGTTGACGCGGCTGGAGTACGGGGCGCGCCACACGGAATCGGTCATATCCACAACCGCGCCGAGACCTTCGCGCGTGAACACGGAGCCCTCTTCGGGGGTAATGGCAATCAATGCCGCGTTGGAGGTGGAGTACGTGTTCTCTAACTCATCGAAAGCGAGAAGCTGCGGATTGTCTTCGCTGAAAAGTACGCGGTAGTCGTTTGTCACCGTGATAAATCGAACGCCGGCGGTCATGGCCGCCATCAGGAGCGTCGCCGCCACAAGCACAATCCACCGATAGCGTAGCACGGCATCTATGTAACGATCCCGGAGCATAAGAATCATCGCCGCTCCCATACCCGTCCCGAAGCGGCGATGACCTCACTGTCATTTGCGGACGACAGCGTCAACACCGGCAGATTCAGAGGCGTTCGTTCCATTCAGTCCATCACTCTCCTGCTATCGACCCGCCGTCGGAGGGTTGTCATCCCCGGCGCCGGCATCCATCAATACGGGGCTGACTTCGATGACTGGACATGATCGGGCAACCTGTAGCTCATTCCGCCCAGGCCTGCCTCGTCGTACACCGAAATCTCGAGCATCTGCGTGAAATTCTCAGATCTGATCGACTGCTTGCTCTTCAGCAGATGTTGAAAGCGTTGCTTCAGCCGATACGCCAGAAGTACGCCGAATGTATTGGTTTTGGGGAACCGCAACTGGTCCGCCAGCTTGTTCCCGATCAGGGACCTCGAAAGGCGGTAGGCCAGGGCCTTCACGTCTCGCTGTTCGTCGGGGTCCTCGATACCCGCGGTCAGCGGAATGGCCTCGACCAGGGCGTTCGCCATCGTTGCCGAATCGTGATCCGGTTCCGGCTCGCACATCAGCGCGATTTTGAATATCTCCCTTGCATGCGCTTCATCGGTAAAGAGGATGGACTCGGGCACACCCATCACGTGACCGGCGTACCGCCAGATCCGGATGATGCTGTCTCTTTCCTCCCGGTTAAATACAGCCCCCACGGACGTCGAGTGTTGCAGCAACCGCATGGAGAAGACGGTCATCGCGAAACCCAGGTGCGCCGCGCTTAACGGCATGCCCCACGCTCCGGTATTCCACTCATCGGAATGCGCAAGCAGGTGCCTCACCCGTGCGTGGACGAATCGAAGGCGCATGGACAGCTTCCAACCGTCCCCGTCTCTCCGCAAACCCCCCGGGAAGAACAGTTCCAGGAGATGGCGGTTATTCTGCATCAGGCGCCTTCTTGCGGTCGAACGGTTCAACACGCGCCCGGTCGTCGCGAAAGACTTGGCGATCATGGTCGCGAACCCCTCGATCAGTGTGCCCGTAACGAAACCGACAAGCATATTTGTGGTATTCAAATGAAAGGCGCGCATGCCGGATCGGAAGGACTCGTATTCGAACCAGGGAGGATCTTCCAGATTATCGAAAAAGTCGCGCATCGACTGAGGGGCATCGCAAATGACATCTTCCTCCTGGTCGATGCCCGCCTTGATGAACCGGTGCAGTTCCTGAGGAGGCAGGGAGGCGATGTCATCCATAACCGGATCGAGCGCCGGATCGCCGACGGTGGTGTGTCGGATATAGTTGTCGGCAAGCGCCTGATCGTATTCGCGGGCTTTCGGGTAGCCGTCAATATAAGAGGAAGGTACGGTTAAGATGCCGATCTCTCCTTACGATGTCCTCAAGGGAGTCCCGAACCCGCTGGCAGAATTGCCCTTTTTATCCTCAAGCCGCCGACCCCCTGGTTCAATCGGGCAATCACTTAAACTAATACTAAAGCATTGAAATATAGCCGCCGTTTGCTGCAAAGTCAACAGCATTCATTTGATCATCTCGCCTGGTTTCGGCCATGAATCGAACCATCGCCCGATGGTGAAACAAGCAGGAAGAACGTGCTGATTTCCCTGGTCAATCGCAATTCCGGTACAGGATAAGCGGGATCGAAGTCGAAACAGCATTTTCGGACGCAAAGCGAAAAGAAGACCCTGTTTCGCCAGGATCGAGAAGCGCATGAGGACATCGAACGGGCGATTCCCGGGAAACCGAAGGCCATTCGTCGCGACTGACTCCCTTGCGTTTCTGCTTGAGCATTGCGGAGAAAAACACATATCATAAGAAAGTTGGGCGCAAGGGCGTTGGAGATCCGTTCTCTCAGAAAGCGCGCCGTCATTACATGCTTCGGTTCGGCCCACGTGAAGCAGCCGGTCTAAACCATTGTGATTCACCCGATCTTCACCTCTCTAGAATATGACTCTCGTCTATTCGAATGCGGACATCGTTGAAAGGGAGCGTAGAATCGCAGAGTTTGCCGTGAGACGTTACGGTCTCGGCGCCTGCCGTCGTACGTCCCGCCTGACCGGCGGCGTCCTCAATGAGGTGTACCTTGCGGAAACGTCGCGCGGCGATTTCGTGATAAGGGTGAATCGCGTCAGACGGTCCATGGACGAGATCGAGCGGCTCTCGGACTTCCTCTCACACCTCGACCGGAGTGGAATTCCCGTTGACGGATTTGTTCGGACGGCCGGCGGACAGGTCGCCGTGGCATTCGATGACGAGCTTCTGTCTTTGCATCGATGCCTCCCGGGAACGGTTTACCCTTCTCCGGCGGACCTGACGGGCAGTCAGAAGGCGACCATGATGAGGTTCCTCGCGGACTACCACGCCGCGGCAGGTCGATACCGGACAAATCGGGGGCTCGCGATCCGGAATGAATCGGTGCCGGTCATCTACACCGACGATCCGGACCGCCTGAAAGGACGGTTCGAAAGCCTCCCGCATACCACCCCGGTCGTAGAATCCGCCGTCAACGGCGCAATCGACCGGCTGGCCTCGTTCTTTGCCTCCGGACTGTACAAGCAACTCGGACGGACCTGGGTCCACGGCGATTACAGGTCTTGCAACGTGGCATTCAATGGGGACCGTGTGTGCGGGCTGTTCGACTGGGACCTGCTCTGCAACGGCCCCCGTTTGTGGGACGTCGTGGTTGCGTCCGGCGACCTGGCCAGAATGGCCGGGGGTTCCCTGTCCCGCCAACCGGAAGCGTGGCGCGGCAGTTTCCTTCGGCATCTCGCAACCTACCGGAAGGAAGCACGGCGTCACGGAGCCGACATCACAGAGCCCGAGGTCAGGTCCATTCCACACCTGATGGTCGCCGACACCATTCTCAGCGGCGTATTCTTCGCATTGCACTTGCGAAGACTGCCCCTGAAGCCCGGCGAGACCGATGAGCGGCGTCGTGAGCGGTCAGAAAGTCTGTTGTCGGAGACCATAGAAGACCTCATTGCGATCGACAGTCTGGTCGCCGCCGGGACGCGCACGTTCACTTTACCCTGTCTGGACGCGGCTGAATATGGCGATACGTGATAGGCTATTTCAAAGTTGAATATTGACATAGCGTGATTTATTCGTTATTTTAGTAGCATGATCACACGTGACCTCGCACCCATACTCAGACAGGCTGCGCGAACCTTCCCCGCCATTACGCTTACGGGTCCCCGGCAAAGCGGCAAAACGACGCTCTGCCGGACCATCTTCCCCGAACATCGATACACGACGCTCGAATCTCCCGACGTTCGCGCTTTTGCAGTAGAAGATCCACGGGGCTTCCTGGCTCAGTTTCCGGCCGGCGCCGTCATCGACGAGGTACAGCGAGCTCCAGACCTGCTTTCCTACCTGCAGGGAATTATCGACGATGACCCGCTGCCCGGACACTGGGTCCTGACGGGTTCGCAAAACCTTTCCCTGCTCGAGTCGGTCAGCCAGTCGCTGGCCGGGAGGACGGCGGTTCACCATCTGATGCCGCTGACCCGAGGGGAAATCGAGCGGTTTCCCGCATTTCCCGAGCGTCTTGAAGAAGCTCTCTTTGCAGGCTCATACCCCCGCATATTCGACCGTGGTATGGATCCATCCGAATGGATCCGTTCTTATGTCGCCACCTATATCGAACGCGACGTGAGAACGATCGTAAACGTGGGAGATCTAGCGACATTCCAGCGATTTCTCGAATTGTGCGCCGGACGTACGGCTCAGTTGCTCAACCTCTCCGCGCTTGCAGACGACTGCGGGATATCCCAGCCAAGCGCAAGAGCCTGGCTAAGCATACTTGAAACCAGCTTTATCGCCTTCCGGCTGCCGGCATTTCACGCCAACCTTCGCAAACGGCTGGTCAAGATGCCCAAACTGCACTTCTACGACACGGGGCTCGTCTGCTGGCTCCTCGGAATCCGCACACCTGACCAGCTACGCAATCATCCGCTTCGCGGCCCGATTTTCGAGACCTGGGTCGTATCTGAAATTGCAAAACACCGAACCAACCACGGTGAAATGGGTGGCCTGTCATTTTACCGGGACCGGAACGGTGCCGAGGCCGACCTCATCATCGAGCACCCATCCCACATCGTGCTTGTCGAGGCCAAGTCCGCTAATACGGCGTCGTCGAGCCTGTTTGACAGCACCGGTCGCGTCCGAAAACATCTCACCCGGTTACCCCTGCCAAGTTCAGTCTTCGTTGCGTACGGGGGAAACGAACACCAGTGCCGAGCGCGGGGCACCCTTGTTCCGTGGCGCGACCTCCACGAAGCGGCGTTCCAGATCAACCGATCAGAAGGCGAGACAGCGAAGGTTCGGTGACTCGTTACGACCCACGGTTTGATCATCAATAGGCCTCGGTTGATCTCCGCGGGTCGCTGCAGCGGACTGTTCTACAGTTTCAATCTGATCAAGGTACCATGTAGTAGTGCAGTCCAATGGGCTATGGCTGCAACCAAATGCGGCAATTCCCCTCCCTACATCTTTCAAAGCGGATGTATTAGTCTATTTTAATTTTCAATTTTGAATTAGCCTATTCTTATGCGTTCCGGCACCGTACAGCAGCGCGTCACAGTCCCTGGCGCAGGCGTTTCTTGATCTGATTGAGTACAGAAAGGGCGGATATGGATCTGGACCGGGTTGTCACGCAGCTGGGAATCGAGCAAAGCCGGGAGGTCCTCGAGCCGGAATGGGAGGTCTCCCGGAATGCGATGCCGGACGGCAATGTCGGTTTTCTGTCGCCTGCGTTCGTGAACGAGGCCTGCCGGGGGATTTTTCTGCCGGACGATATCGTGCAGGCTGCGGTCGCCGCGGCGGCCCGTGTCGCAGAAAGCCCCGCGATGCGCGCATTGGCCTGGCACTGCCACTGGTGCCTCTACCACGTGGACGGATATCCCAGCCGTCAGGCCGATCACTGGCCGTGTCTGGCGGGCCCGCTCGGGGAGCTGTCAGGCTTCTTCTACCTGCTGGTTCTGCTGTCACGCGTTCCTGAGATGCGAGCGTTACACCGGGAGCACGAAGTTCCCGAGCGGATCGTGCGCGACAGCATGGATCAGATTTACCTGAGAGGCGTCGCGTGCAGCGAAATCTTCGGCCGGTGGGGCCTGGACGGACACGGCGCCCGCTGGCTGGCCAATTTCCTTCGCGGGGATATCTACGCCCTGGGCCGGCTCGAACATCAGTTCAACGTGATGAACGACCCGTTTCGCGTCTATCGCCACCGGAAGTCGTCCGCGATCATCGCACTGAGCGAGGACGGCGTCGCGTATCGTCCGGACGGCCAACGGCAACGCGGCGGAGACCCGCCGGCGGCGTGGACCTCCCGGCTGCATGTCACGGGAGACAGGATTGCCGGTCACCCGATCCTCCCCACCGGCAGCGCCAGCGCGGAGATGGTGACCCTTGCCGCACCCGACTGGATTCCCGTGCTCGAACCCGGAGACCCGGTCCTGTACTTTCACATTCCGGGCGGAATCCCGCTGGAGCATGCCGCGTGCGGGGATTCCTTCAGGGAGGCAATGGACTTCTTCCCCCGCCATTTTTCAGATCGCCCGTACAGAGCATTCTTCTGCGGTTCCTGGTTGCTGGACACCCAGCTGGAAGACTGGCTGCCGGCGGGGTCGAATCTGGTGCGTTTCCTGCGGGAGTTCTACCTGGTGCCCGGCGGCATTTCCCATCGGTCCATTCTGCAAACGGTATTCGGGAACGCGGCGGACGATCTGAGCAGAGCGCCTGAAGACACGTCGCTCCAGCGGGCAATGCTGAGACATGTGTCCTCGGGCCGGCCCATCGATCCCCGCGCCGGGAAATGCTTTATGTTCCCTGAAGACCTGGACTGGGGTCGCCAGGTGTACCGAACGTCGAAGTTTCCGTGGCATCTGGTCGGTGACTGATTTGATCTGCGCGGCGGCGTCGGCCGTGAGGCGCGAACGGAACCAAAAGGAGGTCGAAATGGAGCGGTTCGGTCAGCTTGAACTGGACTACCTGGCGAGAGTGATCGCCAGCGGTACGCTGAACAGCAAAACAGGCAAGTACACTTCCCAGCTCGAAGAGCGATTCGCCAAATGGGTCGGCGCCGAATACGCCGTGGCGATGAACAGCGCGATGAGCGTGCTGCACACGGCCGTGGCGGCGGCGGGCGTTGGACCGGGCGTGGAGGTCATATGCGACCCGGTGGTCCACTTCGGCGGCGCGGCGGTGATGTATCACAACGGGGTGCCGGTATTCTGCGATATCATAGAGGATAGCTGGAATATGGATCCCGAATCGCTGGAGGCGTCCATCACGGAACACACGGGCGCCGTCATCTGCACGCCGATGTGGGGCAACCCGCCGGATTACGACGGGATTCTCCGGGTGGCGGACCGGTACGGCCTGCCCGTGATCGAGGACGTGGCGCATGGGGTCGGGGGTTCGTACCGCGGCAGGCCGCTGGGAACGCTTGGGTCGATCGGATCGTACAGCTTTCAGGAGGCCAAACACCTCACCAGCGGCGACGGCGGCATGGCGGTGACCGACCGAACCGAAATGCTGCAGAAGATGCTCGAGATGAGGATCATCAAGACGTCGCTCGGCTGGAATTACCGCATGACGGAACTGCAGGCCGGTGTGATGCTGGCGCAGATGGACCGGGCGGACGACATCATCGCGGCGCATCACAGGGCCGGGGCCCTCTACCGCGAGGCCGCGAAGGAATCCCCCTGGCTCGTTCCCCAGCGCGTCGAAGATGAATGTGTCCATGCCTATCACGCCGTAGCCTTTCGTTTCGAAGGTGACCGCGTGGGGATTCCCGTGGAGCGTTTTCAGAAGACCATGGCCGATCACGGCTGTCCGGTTTCGATCGGGTACAAGCGACGCTCCGCCGCTGAGGATCCGATCTTCACGGAGGTCCTGGCCTATGGCAAAGGGTGCCCGATCCGGTGCCCCCATTACAAGGGCAACGCGCGCTACGGACCAGGCGTGACGCCCGTGGCCGACCGCGCCGTGCCCCGCATGGTCGTGATGCCGATGGACGTTTATACACCGGGGAAGACTGAGGAGTACGCGGAACGGATCCAGGCGGGGTTGAACGCGCTTGCGTGATCGATGGACGAGGGTGTCCAGTTCTGGATCGGTTCCATTACTTGGTGGGGATCCGGCAGCCACGACGGATCGAGCTCCGGAATCTACTGATAAAGCCTTTCCAGCTTGAAATTTCCAATGTCCTCCGACTCGACTGCACGGATGATCTGTTCCCTGGTTGAACCGACAAATGTAAACGGGCGGGATAATCGTACCAGGAGTGCGAACCGGTACATCTCCATGTCTATCTCCCCATATCCCTCCAGTATATGATCTCGCGTCCATGACAGCCCAAAGCGCATGCCCCAGCACTCCCAATTTGTGAAGTCCCACATTGGCCAGCCTACACCGATCTCCTCCACGTCGACAAACCCGGCGACTTTCGGCTTCGGACGATCAGAGACGATGATATTGCTGAAATGGGTATCCGTAAAACACAGCGTCCTGGTCAATTCTCCGGGAATGGACGCAGCGTATTTCTCAAACAGTCGATGGTATTTTCTTTCGAAATCCTTATTGATCACCCCCGCCTCACGAAGCTGCCCGACGAAATCCTCCATGCGCTGATACGCGCCTGCTCTCGTGTGCTTGAAAATATACTCCGGGACCGGCGCGGCCACGTTTACCTGGTGCAGGCGGCGCAGCGCCCGACCCAGTTCTCGACAAAGCGCGTGGCTCTTCTCTCCCGGTCCTTCTCTTCTGATGATCTCGGATGAGGGCACAGCCTCAATCCAGGATATCAGCAGACAGCCGTTCGGAAAATCCGAATCGGGTTCAATCGTTGCCTCTACGTGCGGACATGGCACGCCCCCCTTGCGCAACTGCTCGTACGCCCATTTTTGCCGAAGAAGTGGGATTGGACCGTCTTCGATTCGAAGTAGATGTCGTCGCCCTGACTTGCACGTCACCAACACGTCATCTCGTTCGTCTTTTACTGGGGCAACGGATTCGACAGGAGATTTGTCGATGGACTCGATCAGGGCCTGCAGTTTGGAATTGAGAGGGCTTCTGGGCGATGTCATCGCGGGTCTTTGCGAAGGCATACGGCGCCAATCGAGTTCACCAAGGTTGAATTTCGGCGAAAACCGCCACTTCCGTCTCAAAATGAAAATCGAGATGCCGCACCGCTATGTTCAATGCCCGTGCATTTCTTCCGTTCCATGAACGGCGCCGGACTCAACGAAGTAGAGGCCGTAGGCCAGACCGATTCCCACGAGAAGGGATACCATGAGTTTGCCGCGGTCGTGGCTGTGGAAGTGGATCTCGGGAAGCAAATCGCTCAGGGCAATGCACAGGAACCCGCCGGCGGCAAATGCGAGCGCATAGCCGATGACCGAGCCGTCGTCCATGCCGAGAAGTCCCACCCCCCAAAAACCGGCAAGAGCCACAACGGGACACAATGAAGCAAACGCGACGTTTGCCACGGTGCGCGCGCGCGCGCCGTAGCCCGCGAACTTCATCATGCCGATGATGGAATACGCATCGAGGGGCTTGTGAAGCACAATGGCCAGGAATACGCCGAGCGCCGGCAGCGCCCCGCCGTCTTCGTGTGGCGAACTCACCCGCATGCTGGTGCCCAGGGCGACGCCTTCCGTTACGGTATGCACCCCGAGGCCCATGGCGACCCCGAACATGCTCCGCGTCTGCGCGCCCGAATGTCTGTGGACATGATGGTCGTACAGTTCGCCCGCCTCGGAGCTGAAGTCGTGCTGATGGAAATGGAAGATGCGCAGCAGGAAGATCATCAGGATCATACCGAAGACCACGCACGCCACGGCTTTCTCGACATTTCCGGGTCCGCTGATCCGTTCAAGACTGTGAGGGAATAGATGGTACATGGCGATTCCCAGGACAAAACCCGCCACGAGGCTCATCAGGATCTGTATCCGCGTGTGGGTCATGGATCCCAGAACGGCCAGTCTCCCGCCGACAAAGGAAACGGCAAAGATGCCGAGTGAATATCCGGAAATGATCAATAGCCCGTCGTAATCCACAAAACCCTCACCTCAGAATTGCCTTTCGAAGCCGAGAAGTCCTCTCACGCATCGACCGGTGTAATCGCAATTCCGGCGCATGATTGCCGGGTGCCGGACCGGGAAATCCCACGAGAAGCGGCGGTATCCCAAGATACGTTTCTTCATTGTAATTTTTCAGGGGCAACCCCCGGAGCATCCTGCCCATCGGCGTGCCTGGAGAAACGACCTCCCTTCAGCTCCGGTTGCGGGTCAGCCGATCCCAGGCCGCGCGCCAGCGCTTCGACAGGGGCCGGATGTTCAGTACCAGGTCCTCCCATCCGCTGCGGAGCGCGCCCGCCCGGAAACGCCAGATGATGAGCGCGACGAGAATGAGGCCCGACCCCCACTGCAGGACCTGTATCGTCGGCGATTCGGAGGGGCCGAGGTACACCGGAATCGTAAAACCGGTGACCAGCAACAGCGCGTCGATCACGATTCCGAGAGCAACCGTCACCGCGACAACCGCCGCGACGTATATGGTCGCAAAACGTGCGCCGAACTGGCTGACGATGATCGCGATCGTACCGGTATTCGTGGCCGGCCCGGTCATCAGGAAAATCAGCGCCGCCCCGGGACTGAATCCCTTGGCGACGAGGGCCGCCGCAATCGGCGTGCTCGCGGATGCGCAGATATATAGCGGAACGCCGACCAGCACCATCACGGGATAGGAGATCCAGCGGGCGTATTCGTTCGTCATCAGATCACCCGGTATCACCAGAAAGAGCACCCCGCCCAGGGCTATGCCAACCAGCAGCGCGAAGAGGATGTCGTCCGCAATCTCTACGAACCCGTAGTGAAAGACGTGCTTCACCAGCCTCTTGAAATCCAGCGCCTGATCGTCGGGAGACGACGATGCCTTTCCGGCCTCGGACGCATCCGGCGCGTCGCGGTAAAAGGCCGGCTTCATCCAGGAAAGGGCCGGCCATCGGCCGGCCCTTCTCGCGGCGTTCTTCAGCCATTGCACGAAAAGGTCCTTCAGTCGCGAGAAGCTGACATAGCAGTCGTCTGTCTCAGGAATGAGGGGTTCGTGCGAACAGTGGTCGTGATCATGGTCATGGTCGTCGTGACAATGGTCCGACCCGGGTTCTTCCTGGCCGTTGCGTATAAGGCCGATGCAGAAGATGCCGGCGACGCAGGCCGTGATGAAACTGATGAGGGGACGGACGACCGCTGCGACGAAGCCGAAAAAGGCGTTTGTGACCAGGATCGAGTCCGCGCCCGTCTCCGGAGCGGTTATCAGGAAGGACATGCAGGCCGAACGGGACGCACCCTTGCGGCGCATCTCTGCAACCACAGGCACGACGGAACAACTGCACAAAGGCACGGGTACGCCGACGGCCGAACTCACGGCAACGGATTTCAGGCTGTCGTCCTTGAGCCACCGGAGGATGGCCTGACGGGAGATGAACACGTGGATGAGACCTGAGAGGAACAAGCCCAGCAGCAGCATGGGCGCAAGCAACAGGGACGACATCCAGAGAAAGTCGAAAAAACCGATCAATGTCTGCTGTGCCACGCAATCGTCTCCACAGCATCGGGGGATGCGAGGGGCCGCCCTGCAGGCGTTTCAGAGACCTGCAGCGGAAGGCGCCGTTCAATGCGACACACGCTCGGTTGTGCCGGCCGGCCTGTCCATGGATACAAAAGTCCGATCCCCTTCAGGGACCGGAGCGGCAAAAATACTGATTATCGAATTTCGAGTCAAGGACGACATACTATTTAGTATAAAAACGGGCTGTCAAAGCGTCTCCTGAGCAGTACCCCTGACATAGCGCGGTCGGTTGTGAACCGGTCGGAACCCGATGCGCCGGTATACGCTTTCGGCGGCGCTGCCGGCAGCCACTTCGAGCCCGGTCCATCGATTGCCCATCGCATACGAGTCCGCAACCGTTCGAGCGGTCATCGCGGACGCCACGCCTCGGCGGCGGTATTCCGGCAACGTGCCTACGAAGTCCACGCAACCCATGCCGTATGCGGAGTAAAGCAACGTGGTTCCCGCCGGCTTACCGTCCACGGTTGCAAGGTAGAGCCGTACCTCGGGAACGTCCAGGACCATGCGTCCCAGTGCACCCACGTCGTCCGGAAAGTCGAAGCTGCGACACATGGTGTCGGCCCAGTCTTCGTACCGTCCGGGATCCTGTTCTTCAATACGCACGGATCCGGGAACGACGGGTTGTACGACCTGGTCGCACCGCATCGCCACGGCCTGCATGGCAAGACTGAAACCGCGGCGTTCCAGCCGTTCGGCAAGATCCGAGGGCCGGTCCAGGGGCGACAGGGTGAACGCGCATTCAAAGTCCCTGGCTCTGAAATAGTCGAGCGCGCTGTCGATCATGGTGTCCACCCCTGTCTCGGTCACGTCTATCTGTACGACGCGGTGCAGCATAGGCACCCTGACGTGGTCGTTGCTGAGTGCCAGGGCCCCGCCCAGATCGTGGCAGTTGCACCAGCGCGCACGGAAGCCGATCCAGAGTTTTTCGAAAACTGATGTGAACCGGTCAGGCACGGGACTTTAGACCCTCCGGGATTCTGTTCCGTTTCGCGGCGCCGGCGCCAACGTGACGGCTTGCTTCCCGCTGACTACCAGTCGAATTCAAGCTGACATCCTTTGCGATCGTCTGCCATATTTGTATATTATCTTGCTTCTGAAAGCGGGTCGGCCAACCGGGATTTGCAACTTCTCGCCCTGTGTTCCGTATAATGGTCGCATCGGATCACCGTTCCGCCCGGGTGGGAGATTTTGCCGGTCCCTTCAACAGACGCGGAAAACGAGGTCTTGCAATATGAGATTTGTCGTAACCGGCAGCAACGGCTTCATCGGCCAGAATTCATGCCGCCGCCTGGCCGCGCTCGGACACGAAGTCATTGGTGTGGACGATCTGTCTTCCGGGACCCCTCCCAACGGCGTGAACGGCATTCGGTACCACACTCGCAGCGTTGTGGATGCGGATTGGCTCGTGGGACTCCTGAAAGACACGGTCCCGGACGCGATCCTTCACCTGGCGGCAAAGCCGAGGGTCCCGTATTCGGTGCGGAATCCGCTGCGCAGCGCCGAGGCGAACGCGATGGGAACGCTGTCTGTTCTCAACGGGATTCTAAAGGCTGAACTGACAGAGAAAACCCGGCTGGTTTTCGCCAGCAGCAGCGCGGTTTTCGGCGACGCGACGGCCCTCCCGACACCGGAGACATACCCCTCGAATCCACAGTCGCCGTACGCGCTGGCAAAGCTCCAGGGCGAGCAGTGGTGCGACCTGTTTCATCGCTTGTACGGCCTGGACGTGGTGAGCCTGCGGTATTTCAATGTGTTCGGACCCGGCGCGCTCTACGGGGGCGCCTATTCCACGGTCCTTTCGGCCTGGCCCTACCATCTTTTCGTAGATCCTTCCAACCGGCCCTTCCTGGAGGGCGACGGAACCCAGACACGTGACTTCTGCTTTGTCGACAACGTCGTCGAGGCGAATATCGCCGCGGCCACCCGGGAACACGGCTTCGCGGCGGACGTTCTGAACGTGGGACAGGGCGAGGCCCACACCCTGCTTGAGGTCAAGGGAATTCTGGAGGAAGTCGCCGGCAGGAAGCTCAATCTTGAACGCCGGCCGCCCCGCGTCGGCGACGTTGCCCACACCCTGGCCGACATCAAGCGCGCGCGGTCGGAACTCGGGTTCGAACCGTCGACCGACTTCACCACCCAGGTGGAAACAACGGCGATATGGTTCCGCGATTGTTATCCGCTGCGGCGGTCGGACAATTACGGCGAGAAGAAGAGAGATAAGGCGGGCACGGGGAGCGGATGAAGTCGCCGCGATGATCTGAAAGTGGGACCCAGACGCTCGGGCTGGAAGATTGGTGGGCGATACTGGATTCGAACCAGTGACCTCCTGCTTGTAAGGCAGGCGCTCTAACCGGCTGAGCTAACCGCCCACGGACTTGCCGGACGCCTCGTCGGGCGGTTTTTTCGATTCGCCCAGCAGGAGGCCGAGTGGGATCAGCACGCAATACCCTATGACCAGCAGAATGGGCGCAAGCGTGAGTGACAGGAAACCGTCGACCGGGGGTTGGGACAGGCAAATGTAGCCAATCAGTATCGTCCCTGCGCCCGCTCCCAGAAAGGTCCAGTTCCTGCGGGTATAGGGCAACGGACGCCCTGCCGGCTCCCGCCGCTGTGTCTGAGCCCTGCGTCCCGTGCGGCCGCGAGGGCGTCGTCCTGGATTGCGCGTCGCCATCCGATTAACCCGTGTGGTCGATTACGTGGCCCGTTTCTCCGCAATCCTCGCGGCCCTGCCCTGCAGCGCGCGCAGGTAGGTAATGCGATTCCTGCGGACCTTACCGCTCCGAATCAGCTCGACGCTTGCAACCCGCGGTGAATGGAGCGGGAAAATCCTTTCAACGCCCACACCGCCCACCACCATCTTTCGTACGGTAAATGTCTCGTGGATCCCGTGGCCCCGACGCTGGATCACCACGCCTTCGAACAACTGCGTGCGCTCCTTCTCGCCTTCCACAACCCGCACGTGCACCCGCACGGTGTCCCCGGCCCCGAATGCCGGCACGTCGGACTTGATCTGTTCCTCCGATAACGACCTCAACAAAGCATCCATGACAACACTCCTGAAACGATGAAATTCGTCCTTGGAAAAACTGACGCCGTAATCCATTCTGAATGCGCCGTTAAAATCCCGCCAGGGGATTATCTCCCGTGCCCGCCGGCATTGTGGTTTCCTGCACTGGAGCCGTAGCCGGACTCTCTGATATTGTAAAGGTCCGGACGCCGTTTCCGGGTCCGTTCTACCGCCGCGTCGTGCCGCCATTTTGCAATCTGCCGATGGTCGCCGCTCAACAGAACATCCGGAACCCGCAGCCCTTCGAACTCCCTGGGTCTTGTATACCACGGACAATCCAGAAGTCCGTTCTGAAACGAATCCTCCAGGGCGGATTCCGCATCTCCCATCGCCCCGGGGATCAATCGCACGATCGCATCCATCAGCGCCAGCGCGGGCAATTCGCCGCCACTCAAGACGTAATCGCCAACAGAAATCTCTTCGGTCACATACAACTCGCGAACCCGTTCGTCGATTCCCCTGTACCGCCCGCACAAAAACACCAGATTCGGCGCGAGGGAAAGTCGGTTTACCGTCTTCTGATCCAGCCGCTTCCCCTCCGGCGTCAGAAATATCACGTGCTCCAGCGGCCGCCCTGCCTCCTGAATGGCCCCCAGCGCCCGCGCGATCGGTCCCGGCATGAACACCATACCCGCGCCGCCGCCGCAGGGTGTGTCGTCAACCGTACGGTGCAAGTCGTCGGTAAAGTCCCGCAGATCGTGCGCAACGACGTCAACCAGACCCGACCGTATCGCACGACCCGAAATTCCGTACGTAACGACGTCACGGATCAGATTCGGAAATATGGTGAGGAAGTCGATGTGCATCGCGGCGTTTCCCGGCATGTCGCGTTCTGGCCTGGAACCCTAATCCAGGAGTCCTTCCACGTTCTTCACGACCAGACGCCCGCCCGCCAGATCGACCCGAACCAGGTCCCTTGCTGCGGGTACCAGAACCTCTGTCCCATCCCGCCTGCTGATCACGTACAGATCGTTTCCAGGGTGGGATATGACATCCTTCACATTTCCGATTTCCGCGCCTGCTTCCGTCTCCGCCTTCAGCCCCACGATCTCAAACACGTAGAACGTGTCGTCAGGAAGCCGATACACCTGGTCGGCGGAGACCAGCAACTCGCTTCCCCTCAACGGCGCGACCGCCTCGGGCGAATCGATACCCCCGAACTTGATGGCCATCCGCCGTCCGTAGGTCCGCACGTGGTCGATCCCGAGTGTCAACCGGTTCCCGTCAGGTTTTTGGAGCAGGGATTCGCTGAGTTCCTGAAACCGTTCCGGGAAATCCGTCAGGGGATGCAGAAACGCCTCGCCCCCGAGGCCCCTTGGTTTCAGAACCCTCCCGATAGCGACGAATCGTCCACCACCTGCCGGATTTCTGGACAAGGACTATTCCTCGACTTCGGGACCCACGCCGTCCGTCTCATCCGAATCCGCCGGGGGCGTGGCGCTTTCGTCCAGAATTCCCTGCTGTCGAAACAGGCTCTTCACGGTTCCTGACGGCTCTGCGCCCAGGTCCAGCCAGTGGCGTGCCCGCTCGGCATTCAAGCTCACGATCTGCGGATTCTCCGTCGGATCGTAATACCCCAGGCTTTCAATGAACCGGCCGTCCCTGGGGGACCGGCTGTCCGCGACCACGACCCTGTAAAACGGCGCGTTCCTCGCGCCTTTGCGGGTCAATCGAATCCTTACCAAAATCCATCCTCCTGATCTGAGAAGCAACTGCCGGACTTCCGTTGCTTCGTGGATAACTGACTGCACTTCATCCCAAGAAAGGCACGCCCGTCCCGCGGCCGGTCTTCTCCATCCGCGACATCCGTTTCATCATCCTGCGCATCATCCCGAACTGCTTGATCAGCCTGTTGACTTCCTGGATGCTGCACCCGCTCCCCTTCGCAATGCGCCGGCGCCTGCTGCCGTTCAGAATCCGGGGGCTTTCCCTTTCCCGCTTCGTCATAGACAGGATGATCGCTTCCGTATGCACGAACGCGTCTTCATCGACCTGCATGCCCTTCATTGCCTTTCCCGCACCGGGAATAAGGTCCATCAGCTGGTTCAACGGCCCCATCTTGCGAACCTGGTCCAACTGCTGCAAAAAGTCATCGAATGTGAATGCGGCGTTCCGAAGCTTTTTCTCCAGCTTCTCCGCCTGTTTCACATCCACAGCGTCCTGAGCACGCTCCACCAGCGTCACCACGTCCCCCATGCCCAGAATCCGGGACGCCACCCGATCCGGATGGAACGGCTCGATTCCGTCCACCTTTTCGCTGACGCCCGCGTACTTGATGGGCACGCCGGTGACTTCGCGGATGGATAGCGCGGCGCCGCCCCGCGTATCGCTGTCGAGACGAGTGAGTACCACGCCCGTGAAGGTGAGCTGCTCGTAAAACGCCGTTGCCGCAGAGACCGCGTCCTGCCCCGTCATGCCGTCCGCTACAAACAGAATCTCATCCGGCGAAACCCTGTCGCGTATTCGCTTCAACTCCCCCATCCGTTCGTCGTCCACGTGCAGACGGCCGGCCGTATCCAGAATCACCGTGTCCATCCCGTCCGCCCGCGCCGCGTCCACGGCATCGGCGCAGATTGCCACGGGATCGGCCTTCTCCGCCGTCCGGTGGACGGGAACGTCTATCGACGCGCCGAGTACGCACAACTGGTCGATCGCCGCGGGCCGGTATACGTCTGCGGCCACGAGAAGCGGCCGACTTCCCTTCGCTTTCAGGATCCGGGCCAGCTTGGCGCACAGCGTCGTCTTGCCCGACCCCTGGAGACCGACAACCATGACCACGTTGGGCGCCGGTCCGGACAGATTCAACTCCTGATGCTCGTCTCCCAGGAGGTGAATCAGTTCGTCGTGCACGACCTTGACGACCTGCTGGCCTGGCGTGATGCTCCGCAACACCTCCCGTCCCATCGCCCGCTCCCTGACTCGGGCGATAAACGTCCTCGCGACCTTATAGTTGACGTCCGCCTCCAGAAGGGCGCGACGCACGTCTCTCAGCGCTTCGTCGATATTGGACTCGGCCAGCCTGCCGCGGCCGCGAAGCTTCCTGAAAACCCCTTCAAGCTTTTGAGTGAGATGATCGAACATGGGGCGGACCTGACGTTCATTTTCAAAAGGGAAACAGAACTCTAAAAATACGGGACGACAGGTTTTTACGCAACAAAAAACTCCGGAATCGGACCATGCGGAAGGCGGGTGCAGATGTCGAATCAACGCGCGGTATCCATCCGTGGCACGCCCTGGAGTCGCGTACGAACAAGGCGCGCGACGTTACGGTCCGACCGAGCTTCCCGACCCCCTGGGTATCCGCCGGGATTCCGGACCGCTGGAGCCCATTGTCGTTCTATTTCAATCCCGCCAGTGCCGCGCGCCTGAGCGCAGCGACATTTGCGACCACCTCGCCATTCCGGAAGGCGGCCGATCCGGCCACGAGCACTTCCGCCCCTGCAGCAACGGCCTGACCCGCGTTTTCAACAACGATTCCGCCGTCGATTTCAATCTCCACCTGCACGCCCTGACGCATAACCTCCGCCCTCAGTCTCCGGACCTTTTCCAGTGACTCCGGCATGAACGCCTGACCGCCGAATCCGGGTTCCACCGACATGACCAGCGCAAGGTTCAGCGACGGAAGCAGGGGATATAACGCCTCCACCGGTGTTGCCGGCTTCACCGTGGCGCCGGCACGCATGCCCCGCTCACGGATTTCGCCCAGCAGGGTCTGCAGATCCGCGTTGACCTCGACGTGTACGGTACAGATATCGGCGCCGCTATCCGCGAAATCCCTCAGGTACCGGCCCGGTTGGGCAATCATGAGATGCACGTCCAACGTCAACGTCGTCACCTTTCGTATGGCTTCCACAACCATTGGACCGAACGTGATATTCGGTACGAAATGGCCGTCCATCACATCCAGATGGATATACTCCGCACCGGCTGCTTCCACCGCCCGAATCTCGCGTTCCAGCGCCACAAAATCCGCTGCCAGGAATGACGGAGCGATTTTGACCATAAAAACAACCTCCACTTTTCAGAATCCTGGGGCCATCAAGGCGGGGCCTGAAAGTGGGAACCAATGCGGGACAACGACCGACCGTTACAATTTACTCACCACCAGCCGCACTCGCGTTCCCTGCTTCACCTCTTCTCCGAATTCCGGTATATGCCGGATCACCACGTTCAACAGGTGCTGCGTGCTGAATTCATAGCGGATATCCCGCACCATCAGCCCGGCCTCCGCCAACTCCGCCCGTGCCGTCTCCAGCGGCTTACCCACCAGATTCGGCATGGGGACCATCTCACCCGGAGGCCCGTTGCTGATCGTTACCGAGATTGGCGTGGCGCTCCGTACCTGTTGTCCGGCAGGGGGATCCTGGCTGATGATCAATCCCTCCCTGACAACTTCTGACGCGTCCTCGAGTGTATCTCCCATGGCAAGGCCCGCCTGCGCAATCCACAACTGCGCCTGGCGCAGAGACTTTTCCGTGAGATCGGGCACTTCGTAGAGCCGGACCCCGAGACTCGGCACCGCATAAACCGTACGGTCGATCTTCACATGAGAATGCGCACGCGGATTCTGTTGCACCAGCCGGCCTTCGGCAACGGATGTGTCCCATCGTCCGGGCTGCAGCTTCAACCTGAGCCCCTGTTGAGACAGCGTCCGCCTGGCATCTTCGGGCGTCAGATCGACGATATCGGGGACCTCAACACGCTGGCCGGTCCGAACCAGACGTGGCATAATGAATCGATCGAGCAGCATCAGGCCCACGATACCGGTGAGTACCGCGCATCCCGCGAACAGCCCTGCCTCCCGCAGAATCCTCTTGACCATTCTTCTCGCAATCCGTCTATGGCAAAAACGAAAAACCGCGCTTTATGTCGGGATTCCAACCCGCCGGACGACGCACGGTTCAAAAATAGGCCAAGGTCCCCCCGGTGTCAAGGTCACGCGCCGGTCAATGTCCCACCGTAAGAGAAACCCTGTGCGACAGACCCAGTACTGTGTGGTACAGGGTCGCATAGTCGATCCGGAAGCCCCTGTGAACCACACCCGCGCCCATAGACAATCGCTCGCCCCCGGCCCCGGCGCCCATCCGCAGCATGACCCTGCGGTCGGGGCTGTATTCCACCCCCGCGCTCACCCCCGTTTGTCGTCCGGCTTCCTTGCGAACATCCACGAGCAACGCCAGATTCGGCACAACCTGACACCCCACGCCCGCCATGCCGCCCTGGCCCAGGACATTTACCGACGCCCCGCCCGCATTCCATGCCGCCAGCCCAAGCGTGACCTTCGGCCTCACGACAATCTTCGCACCCAGGTCGAATGCCGTCCACCCGCGGTTCCCGCCGCCGTCAACCGACAGTCGCATGCGCCGGATTCTCACCCCGAGACCCAGCCGGGATGCCAGCCGGAGGCCGAGGGTCAGGCCAACGGTCCGCTCCCTATACAGGCTGAATCCGTACTCCTGATAACCCAGACCGACCGCGGTCCGGCCCGTCGACGCGACCGTCCCGATCGCCTGGGCATCCAGCACCGCCATGCCGAACGGCCGCTCATAGCCTCCCGTGATACTGACGCCGTGGCCCCAGGCAATCGCGCCCGCATTCCAGAAGACGCCCTCGACGCCTTCCGCCCAACCGACAAACGTGTCCGCCAACCCGCCGGACCGGGCGCCCACCGCCTGAAACTCGAATGCCGCGACAGCCCGCATCGGCAGGAGGGCAATACACAAAAGCACGCAGCAGGGCGCGAGGAGCCCGCGCCACGGCGGGCGACGAAACCCTAGATTTGACGGATCGCCGTGTCGCGCCACATCGCGCGGCCGCCCGTATTCGGGCCCGCCCGAGTTGCTGAGCGCGGCGTTTTCCCGGAATAGTCCCATTCTGTCCGGGCACGATCCGCAATCCCTGTGCCTGGCGCCGCCCGTATTGTGAAGTAATCGTCTATCTTATATTTTATCAATATTTTATGAATATACACCTCGTATCATCCGTCGAGCGGCAGATCCGGGAACCGCCATGCCGAACGTTACAGTCCACCCGGGAATTGTCGTCCGGAAATGGTCAGGAAAATCCGCGGACAATCACCCACGGTCAAAATTGACATAGACCGCGTCATCCGGCAGCGTTATATTTAACGCGTGATCATGTCAATGAATAGCGGCTGGACCTATCACAACCGAATTCAACGCGAAGCCGAAGGGGAAACCGTTCTTCAATTCTACCTCCGGCGCTACCCTCATTCCTCCGAGGAAGCCTGGCGGCAGCGGATCCTGTGCGGCGACGTACGGTTGGATGACCAGCCGGCCTCGCTCGATACACCGCTTGCGGCGGGTCAGCGGCTCACCTATCGCAGGAGGCCGTGGCGGGAACCGGACGCCCCCTGTTCGTTCGCGCTGCTCTACGAGGATAAACACCTGATTGCCGTCGCCAAACCCTCCGGCCTGCCCGTGTTGGCAGGCGGCCGGCATCTCCGGAACACCCTGCTCGCCCGGGTCCGGGAACGCTACCCTGAGACGCCGGGGCCCGCGCCTCTCCATCGCCTTGGTCGGGGGACGTCAGGCGTCGTTCTGTTCGCGCGTTCGGATACGGCGAGACGGCGCCTATCGGAGGATTTTCGTAACCGTCGGATATGCAAGATCTACCGCACACTCGCTGCCGGCACGGAAATGCCCGACCGGTTTACGGTGGATGTGCCCATTGGGAGGATTCCCTATGCCCCAACCGGAACCCTCTTCGCTGCAACCAGCACGGGAAAACCGGCCAGGACGGAATGCCGCGTTCTCAATCGTGATTCCGATGCCAACCGGAGCCTGGTCCGCGTCAATCTCGTCACCGGCCGCGCCCATCAGATCCGGATCCACCTCGCTGCCGCCGGTCATCCTCTGATTGACGACCCTCTCTATCGCGCCGGTGGCCTGCCGGTCGTTACGCCCGATGGGAACCGCGCTCCGCTCCCTGGCGACACCGGGTACCACCTTCACGCGCATCAACTCCAATTCATTCATCCGGCCACGCGCCGGCGCGTTCTTCTCACCTGCCCGCCCCCTCCGAACCTCCGCACGCCTGAAGAGATCGCCGAAGAGACCTGAGCGTTCGTTTCCGGGATTCCGCGGGGAACTATTCCCTGATTCTGGTGTTCTCGTCGGTGTGCGCCTGCTCGATGTGTCTGCCGGTGAAGCCCACCGCATATCGCAGGTCTGCGCCGCGCAGGTCTGCATTCCGGAGGTCGGCCTTGTATAGATCGGTGTTTTGCATCCGGGCCTTGACGAGGTTCGCGCACCGCAGGTCGGCCTGTATCAGGTCGGCATTCCGCAGTCTGGCGCTCCGCAGATCGGCGTTCCTGAGGTCCACGCTCTGAAGGTTCGCGCCCTCGAGGTTCGCGCTTCTCAGATTGGCGCCGCGCAGGTCCGCGTTGAGAAGATTGGCGTCCTGAAGGCGCGCCTTCCGCAGATCGGTTCCGTGAAGTGTGGCGTCGCGAAGGTTGGCGCCCCGCAGTGTGGCGTCCCGAAGCCGGGCCCCGGAAAGTTCGGCATTCGTCAGGTCGGCGAGTTCCAGGTCCGCGGGCGCAAGACCGGCGTCTCTGAGGTTTGCGCCGCGGAACAGCGCTCCCTGGAGGCGGGCGCCGGAGAGATCTGCGTCCCGTAGGTCTGCGTCGCGGAAGTTGGCCTCGTAGAGCATGGCGCGCTGGAGGTTGGCGCCGTGCAGGTCCGCGTTCTGCAACCGCGCGCCGCTAAGGATGGCTTCGCTCAGGTCGGCGCTATCGAGCCTCGCGCCCTGGAGCTCCGCCCGGTTCAGATTCACGCCGGACAATCTGGCCCGTTCCCCTGCTGCTCCTTCGGAATCGATCCACTCCCGGTGCCGGTCGATGACATCACGTAGTTCAGCGGGTGACATAGGCATTATTTCATCCCCTGCCGGTCTTGTGGATTTCAGATTCGGTAATGACCAGGTCCATAGAGATGTCGCGAGGGCAGGCCGGCAGACGATCGACGAGCTGGAAGTCGAATGCCAGGCCGATTTTGATCGCAGGCGTCAGTGAAAGGAAGCGGTCGTAGTACCCCGCGCCGAAGCCGATGCGGTTTCCTGTGCGGTCGAAGGCCAGACCGGGAACGACAACAACCTCAAGGGCGCCCGGGGATACCACGGATCCCGTCTCGCCGGACGGTTCCATAAGACCCAGTGTCGAGGGCTCTAATTCCGCGAGGCCTCGAATCTCCCGGTGGACCAGCACGCGGTTCGGCAACGCAACGGGCACCGCGACCCGCTTGCCGCTTCCAAGGGCGGACTCGATGAGCGAGTGTGTGCGGACTTCGTTCTTTACCGATACGTAGCTCGCCAGACATACCGCGCGGCGGTAGGCTTCCTGGCCGGCCAGGCGCGCGATTACGTGTTCGCTCCTGGCGCCGACTTCTTCCGGCGACAGTACGGACCGCCGTTTCTTCATGGTATCCCGAAATTGCTTTTTGGTCTGCATGGGTGCCGCTCCGCCGTATGCGATGTACCCACCGCAAGGGATCATTACTATACTCCCGGGGTGGCGGGTTGTCAAGGCGCGAGCGCGTTCGCACACGGGTGTTTCCGGTCGCGGCCGGCACGGTCAGGACGGAAAAGTTCCCTTGACTTTGACCGTGTGGAATTTTACATTTACAAATGCCGGTTTATTAGGTAATAACGGCAAATCCGGAGACGGAATCTTGGATCGCCACGACGTTGAAATGCAGAACACATTGAAGGCAGACAGCAACCTGCCCAGGCATGTCGCCATCATCATGGACGGGAATGGTCGCTGGGCCCAAATGCATGGCCTCGTCAGGACTCAGGGGCACCGTTCCGCGCGAAAAGTCGTGCGCGACATCGTGCGGGCTTGCGGCGAACTGGGAATCGATATTCTCACTCTTTTTGCGTTCGGCACTGACAATTGGCGGCGTCCGTGGGCGGAAGTCCTGTCGTTAATGCAATTGTTGCGGGACGTTGCGGTCGAGGAACTGAAGGAACTTCTCGAAAATAACGTGCGCCTGATTGCTACCGGAGATACGGACCGCCTGGCCAGGCAGGCGCGGCGAGCGATGAAATACGCCATGTTCAGGACGGCGGAAAACACCGGGCTGACGTTGAATCTGGCCATGAGTTACGACGGCCGCGGAGATATTCTTCAGGCCGTCAGACGCATCGCCACCGAGGTCGATCAGGGAAGGTTAGGCAGCGATGATATCGACGGAAGCCTGTTTTCCCGGATGCTGTACACCGTCGACCTTCCCGACCCCGATCTACTGATCCGCACGAGCGGAGAATTTCGTCTGAGTAATTTCATGCTGTGGCAATGCGCGTACACGGAGTTCTGGTTCACGCCGGTCCTGTGGCCCGATTTCAGACGCGAACATCTGTACGAAGCCATTCGGGCGTATCAGTCCAGGGAACGCCGTTTCGGAAAGACCAGCGCGCAGGTCCGATCTACGACGGTCGGCGCCGGGAACGGGCGGGCGGAACGGATCGGCGCGGCGACGGGCGCGAAGCCTGCATAACGGTTTCACGCCAACGCTTGCTTCGGTCAAGCAGGGGTGGTTTTGGCGGTACGGTCGAATTTGCTTCACCGGATCTCAGCAGCGGCGGTCTTCGGGCCGCTTTTTCTGGTACTGTTCTGGGTTGGCGGCATACCGCTCCTGATCGGCGTGAGCGCGGTGGCCGCGCTTGGGACGTGGGAATATTGCCAGATGCAGAAAAATCGGGGGCTGCATCCCTGGACGGGCGTCGGGGTTGCGGCCTCTTTGGTTTGGTGCGTGTGGCTGCACTGGTTCGACGTGCGACTCTGGCCGATTCCGGCCGTCGTGATTCTGATTGTCTTGCTGACCCTGGCGCTCGGGCAAAGGGAGGGGCGATTTCGGCTTGCCGACGCAGAAGCGACCTTTGTCGGTACTTGCTATATTGGATTGCTTCCCGCATTTGCTCTGCTGGTTCGGAACGACTCCGGCTTCCGGTCGGGCGAAACCGGTGCAGCATGGTTTGCCGTTCTGGTACTCCTGGGAATCTGGGGTACGGACATTCTTGCCTATTTTACGGGACGT
The DNA here is from genome assembly GCA_965203805.1 of Candidatus Latescibacterota bacterium. Lineage (GTDB taxonomy): Bacteria > Latescibacterota > UBA2968 > UBA2968 > JAAXHE01. Next base: position 3,025,757 of record OZ241917.1, read on the forward strand.
CTCTGGGGCAAGCGACATCCTTTCCCGAAGATCAGCCCGGGCAAGACAAGCGCGGGTTTCGCGGGTGGAATCGTCGGAGCCGTCGCGGTTATGTCCATCGGCGGCCACGTCTTGACGTTGTACGCGCCACCGGAAGGGATCGTACTGGGGATCGTGGTGGGACTCAGTGCGTTCTGGGGAGATCTGGTCGAGTCAATGATCAAGAGGAACGCGGGGGTCAAGGATGCCTCGGCCCTGATTCCCGGTCACGGCGGCGTGCTGGACAGATTCGACAGTTTTCTGTTCGTCTACCCTGCGGTATATCTTTACCTGCACGTACTGCATTAGTCCTCCGCGCTTACCGGGAACCTGAGAATACGTTCACCCGTTGACAGGAACGGGACCTGGGTATGAAGCGAGTTGCACTGCTTGGATCCACGGGATCGATCGGCACCAGTACGCTGGACGTTCTGGCTGGCCTGCCGGACATGTTCGAAGTGGCATGCCTCAGCGCGGGGCGCAATATTGATCTGCTCTGCGCACAGGTGCGGCGTTTCCGGCCGAAGCGGGTCTGCGTGGCGGACGAGAACGCGACAGACGCCGGCAGAAGGACTGAATTGCAGGGCGTTGAGGTGTTGCATGGTTCTGACGGACTCATCGCATTGGCAACGGACCCCAGCGTGGGTCTGGTAATCAACGGGCTGGTTGCCGGCGTCGGATTGCGGCCGACGCTGGCGGCGGTCGAGGCGGGCAAGGACGTCGCCATCGCGAATAAGGAATCGCTGGTTGTGGCGGGGCACCTGATCACGGAACTCGCGGCGCGCAACGGCGTGCGGTTGATTCCGTTGGATAGTGAACTGACACCCCTTTGGCAGAGCCTGCAGGAAGTCCCTCGGCAGCAGGTGGCACGCATCGTACTTTCCGCCTCCGGAGGACCGTTTTTCGAGATGTCACTGGACGAGATGGGCCGCGCGACGCCCGACGACGCCCTGCGTCATCCTACGTGGCGAATGGGTCCGAAAATCACGATCGATTCCGCGACGTTGATGAACAAAGGTTTCGAGGTCATTGAGTCCCGATGGTTTCTCGGACTCGACATCGAACAGATCGACGTGGTGATCCACCGGCAGTCGATCGTGCATTGCCTGGTGGAATTCCTGGACGGAAGCCTGACCGCGCACCTGAGCCGGCCCGACATGCGGCTCCCGATTCAGCAGGCGCTGACCCATCCGGACCGGCTTCCGACAGCCGTGCCGTCGCTGGACCTGGTGTCCACGGGTTCCCTGAGCTTTCATGCGCCGGATTTGGAGCGGTTTCCATGCCTTGCGATTGCGTATGAAGTGGGACGCGCGGGCGGTACGGCGGCGGCGGTCCTGAACGCGGCCAACGAGATTGGTGTGTATTCCTTTCTGGCAGGGCGAATCGGATTTCTGGATGTGCCGGACGTCGTTCGCCGGACCCTGGATGCGCATGTCAACGCATCCGGCACGAAACTCGATGCGGTGTTGGAAGCGGACCGCTGGGGGCGGGAAAAGGCAAGCGAGGTCGTCGCTCGACTGGCGAAATAACCCCGAATTCTCCTCGCCGGGACCGGAGCGCCGTTGGCGGTAATCCCTCCGGCTCCGCTGGCCCGGGTCAAGGAGAATTCCCAACAGGAGTTCAGCGCTTTGGAATTTCTGGAAACCATATTCTACTTCATTCTCGTACTCGGCGTACTGGTTTTCGTACACGAATTCGGACACTTCGCGGTCGCCAAGAGATCCGGTATTCGCGTGGAACAGTTCTCGCTGGGTTTTCCGCCCAAGGCGTTCGGGATTACGGTTGGCGAGACCGAGTACTGCATTTCCTGGCTGCCCCTGGGCGGGTACGTGAAAGTCGCGGGAATGTCGGACTTTGGAAGCGCGGAGGTCCGGCGGGAGCCATGGGAATTTCAGTCGAAACCCAGGGGAATCCAGATGGCGGTGATGATCGCCGGGCCCATCATGAATTTCCTGCTGGGATTCCTGATCATTCTGGGGCTCCGTCTTTCGCTGGGGGACTATGTTCTGCAGACGACGAAGGTTGGCAGGATCGAGGCGGCGTCTCCGTTTTATGAAGCGGGTCTGCGCTCGAACGACCGCATCCTCTCAGTGAACGGGACACCCGTGGTAGACTGGGGTGGGCTGATGGATGCATACAACGCGAGTGGCGCCGGCGAGGTTGCCCTGGAAGTGGCTCGCGACGAGGACGTGGTGTTCCTTGTGGCCACAACCGATAAAGGGCAGGAGCCGGGGTTCGATCCCTTCCTGCCCCCCGTTGCCGGCTCGGTGATGCCGGGGTACCCCGCCGACAAAGGTGGGATGGCGCCCGGTGACCGCGTGCTGTCGATCGCCGGCGAATCCGTGAGCGGATGGGACGAGATGAGGCGGAAGATCTCCGCAAGGCCGGGGCAGGAGACCGAGATCCGTTGGTTACGAGACGATGTCGAGATCGCGGCTCGCGTCGTGCCTCAGCCACAACGGGGCGAGGGGCGAACCATTGGCGTGATTGGCATCGGGCCGTCCTTCGAGCCCAGCGCGAGGGTGCCGGTGACCCTTACCGCCGCTATTGAGCGTAGCGGAAGGGATCTGGTGGGATATACCACGCTTATCTTCACGTTGATCAAGCGTCTGGTCATGGGTGAGGTATCGGGAGGGATGATCGCGGGACCGGTAGGCATTGCCCAGATGGCGGGGAGCAAGGCCAGGCAAGGTTGGGAAGCGCTACTCGATTTTATGGCAATGCTGAGCATTAACCTCGCCGTCCTGAACCTGTTGCCGATACCCGCGCTGGACGGGGGCCACCTGATGATCCTGAGCGTGGAAGCCATTTCGCGGCGCTCGCTTTCCGCACGGCAGAAGGAGCGCATCCAGCAGATCGGTTTCGTGTTCCTGCTGGGACTCATGGTATACGTCACCTTTGGCGACATCGGCCGGATCTGGGGGTTGTTCTACTGATCGGGATGAAGCTGTTTCAACATTGACGAAAGAATGAAGCCGGGTTCGAAAACCCGGCTTCATTTTTATTTGTTCACGCCTCGCCTGCCCGACGCTTTTCTCTTGCCTGGCTTTTTCCAGTGTCTCTTCCCCGATTTTTTCCACCGTACGAAAACGCTGTCGGCTTTCAGCGATTCCAACACAGTACCGGCCAGTAGCGCCAACGCTTCGGGGTCCCTCTTCCAGGCGGCAGTCAGGCGTTTCAGGTCATTCTCGGTGAATCGGACTCCCTGAAGCACGCCCTTTCGCATGATGGCCAGGCTGTCGGGCTGTTCCGCGTACCGATGATGCAGATGGACAACCTCCACGACAACGCTTGCCAGTTGTCGTTCGTCGAGTTCGGATCCATTCCGGGACGTGCACGCCAGCAGGCCGGAGAGCAGGAGCATGAAGTGTGCCGGTTTCATTGTGGAAAAGATACCGGGACGCTGCGGAAGGGTCAAGGCCAATCAGCCAGCAACATCATGGCGTGAAAGAAGACGGAAGGCAAGGAATCCGCGCCTGTCCACGAGCGCTGCCGCAACGCCGCGACTCGTTGCCGTAAGTGTCGGACCGGTGCAGGAAGCGCCCTTCCACAATATCTGGTATCCGTTTTCGTCTGTACTTCTCCATGCCCACTACATTTACCTCTCAGGAGTCGTATCGACGCAATGCGCGAATGTGGTCACGGGCTTGTTTTTTTTAGAGATAAGCGGAAAAATCGGCTAGAAATCCCTTGACTTTTAGATGTCCAGGCCCTAATTTTGGTGGTGGAAAGTGGTGGAAAGTGGTGTATTAGGGAAGATTTGACAGACCGCGAGAATTTCGCTCGAGCAGAACGAGCCCCGGCACGGTAGCCGGGGCTTTTCTCCCAATCCGGTTCCTGGCCGGAGCGAATTCGAATCGCCTTTGTCGCCACCGCGGATCCTGGCGCCACAGGGCCTCTCAATACTCCGAGTGACGCACATGCCAGACGAAATGCCGCTGTTCATCGGAGAATATGAGGAACTTCCCGTCGACAACAAGGGCCGGCTGATTGTCCCCGCCGCCATTCGCCGGGTTTTGCCTACGCATGTCACTTCGCTTGTCATCGCAAGGTGGTTTGACGGCTGCCTGGCCGGATTCGATCCTCTAGGTTGGCAGCAGGTCCTGCAGCAGATCAGGGACGGGAGCCATAAGGGCAGGGTGAAGCGGCAGATCGCACGCTGGGTTATGGGGGGAGCGGCGGAGACCAGAATCGACCGGCAGGGTCGTCTGCTGGTTCCGCGAAAGCTGCTCGATACGGCGGAAATCGCGGATCGTGCGACGCTCAGTGGCGTGGGCACCAGGATAGAAATATGGAATCCGGCGCGATACAGCGACGATATGAGTGATGTCGGCCAGAACCTGGAAGAATTCGCGGAAGACCTCGACATTCTCTGATTCAGGGCTCAGGGCCGCGGAATTTCACACGCCGGTTATGGGGCCGGAAACGGCCGGCCGGGTGGTTAACGACCCGAACGGAATTTACGTCGACGGGACAGTGGGCGGCGGCGGCCACGCCGAGCATATGCTGGCGCGGATGGGACAGGGGGGACGACTGATCGGGTTGGACCGGGATCCAGAGGCGATCGCGGCCGCCTCCAGTCGACTGCGCAGATTTTCCGAGCAGGTGGAATTCGTCCGGACACCTTTCAGCGAACTGCCGCGGGTTTTGGACGATCTCGGCGTGAAGCGGATTTCGGGGGCGCTTTTCGACCTCGGGGTTTCTTCGCACCAGATAGACGCGCCCTCCCGCGGCTTCAGTTATCTTCGAAACGGACCCCTGGATATGCGGATGGGGCCCGATGCCTTTCGATCCGCGCGGGAGGTCGTGAATACCTATCCCCTCAAAGAATTGACTCGGATATTCAGGGAATTCGGCGAGGAACGCGCGGCCGGTCGGATTGCGCGGGCAATATGCCGTCGGCGGATCCGGAAACCGGTTGAAGAAACATTGGAATTGGCCGCACTCATTGCTGAAACCGCGCGTGGACCCCAGACCAGAAAAGCGATGGCCAGGATCTTCCAGTCAATACGCATGGAGGTCAACGGCGAGATGGAGCAGCTTCGGGAGACCCTCGATTCGACCATCGGGAGGCTGGTGCGGGGCGGAAGGATGGGCGTTCTGTCCTATCACTCGCTTGAAGACCGCGCGGTGAAGACGGCGTTTCGTTCGGCAACCCGGGGTTGCGTTTGCCCGCCGAATCTTCCGGTCTGCGGATGCGGACGAGTCCCGCAGATACATGTCCTGGTTCCTGGCGGCATTCGGCCGGAACCGGATGAGCAACGGCGAAACCCGAGGTCCAGGAGCGCAACGCTGCGGGTCGCCGAGAGACTGTGAAGCCGGGCGTTCGGAGCAAAAGAAGCCGTGTATGAACACCAATACCGAAGTGAAGACAACGGGGGGGTATCGATACGTCCTCCTCGCCGTGGTGATGGTGGTTGCCGGCCTTCTGGGTTACCTGTGGGCACAGGCACAGACCGTGAGGCAGGGCGACGAGATCGCACGGCTTCGAACCGAGCATCAGCAGCTGCTTCGTCATCAGGAGCGTCTCCGGGCAGAAGTCTCGGGACTCCGAAGAAGCAGCCGAATCCGGAAAATCGCTACGGTCAAACTCGGGATGGTGTTTCCACAGGGTCCGCCTCAAAACCTGTACCTGGACGGAGAACCCGGGCAGCCGGGCGCTTTCCGGCCACAACAATGAACCATGCGGATTGAAGTGCGCCATATTCGCCGGCTGAGAGCGACCTGCCTGCTGGGCGGTATCTTCGTACTGGTCCTGGTCTACAGATTGACCGCGCTTCAGGTCTGGACGGGCGACTTCTACAGCGCGCGGGCAAAGATGCAGCACGAAAAGCCGACCGTGTTGCAGGCCAGCCGCGGTCGAATTCTGGACCGGCAGGGCCGGGTGCTCGCAACAAACCTCGAAGCCCAATCGTTCTTTGTCAACAGAGTAGCCGAACTGGACAGCCTCCGATCCATCGCGGTGCGATTTTCCGGAAGCGATGGCGAGCAGAACGCCGCGCTCCTGCGACGGCTGGAGAATAGGCAATTTGTCTGGCTGGCTCGAAAGGTCTTCAGCGACCCGCGACAGGATCCGTTGCCGAAGGGTGTGGGCCGGATTGTCGAGATGAAGCGAAGCTATCCGATGGATGAGCTTGCGGGACAGATTCTGGGGTACACCGACATCGACAACCTGGGAATCGAGGGCGTCGAACTGGCTTGCAACTCGCTTCTGCAGGGCAAACCCGGAGATATGACGTCCAGACGGGACGCGCGCGGCGAGGCGCTGGGCGCGCTTGGTGTCGTACGGAGAATGCCCGAGGACGGCGAGGATGTCATGTTGACCCTGGACGTCGATTACCAGTCGATCGTGGAGGAGGAACTGGCCGCCGCCGTAACGGCATTCCGGGCGGTGCACGGAATGGCGATCGTCACTTCGCCGCGGACAGGTGAAATCCTGGCGATGGCCAATGTGCCGCTGTACGATCCCAATCATTTCGGAAAATACGATGCGGGGGTCCGGCGCAACCGCGCGGTAACCGATCTTTTCGAGCCGGGATCGACGTTCAAGGCGTTCACTGTCGCGGGAGCGCTACAGGAAGGCCTCTGGCGCCGTGAAGATCGGATCTTCTGTGAGTTCGGCCGGATGCAGATTCCCGGCGGTGTGATCCGGGACACCCATCCTTGCGGATGGTTGACGGTACAGCAGGTCGTGGAAGAATCCAGCAACATCGGTACTGTGAAAATCGCCCGTAAACTCGAACAGGCAGGATTGTACGAATATGTCCGGCTGTTCGGATTCGGTACCAAGACTGCCGTGGATCTACCGGGTGAAGTACCCGGAAACGTCAAGAAACCGACACGATGGTCGGGAAGAACGCTGGCATCGATGGCGATCGGACAGGAAATCGGCGTGACGGCGTTACAGATGGCGATGGCTTACGGCACAATCGCAAACGGAGGTCGCCTGATGGCGCCGCAAATCTATCGCCGCCGTTCTCCGGACGGCGCATGGGTGTCCGAGCGACCCCATGTGCTGCGCGAGGTCGTTTCCGAGGAGACGGCAAGGAACGTCGCCGAAATCCTCGAAGGGGTAGTGCTGCGAGGCACCGGCGCAAACGCGGGGGTGCCCGGCTATCGCGTTGCCGGCAAAACGGGCACCGCGCAACGGGCAAAGGAAGGTGGGGGCGGTTATGATCCGCATCGGTACATTTCCTCATTTGTCGGATTTCTGCCGGTAGAGCGTGCCGAATTCGTGTGTATCGTGGTCGTTGACAGTCCGAAGGGAACGTACTGGGGCAGCAAGGTGGCGGCGCCCGTCTTCAGGCGGATCATGAAACGTATCCTGAGTTTGCGTGACACGGAAATGCGACATCGAGCCGTCGTTGAAGACCGCGAGAGGGAAGATGCGGAAACATCCGCACCGGTCCTGGCGGGACTGTCCACGAATGTAGCGAAACGGGTGATGGACCGGCACGGTTTCAATCCGACGCGGGTTAACGCGAGTGCGACATTGTCGGCAAAGGCGCAGGTCCCGTCGACTGAGACCAGGGAATCCCGGCAGGCGACCGCTTCCGTGAATTCGGCGAAGTCCGATGAATCCGTAACCATGCCCGATGTTGTGGGGATTCCGCTGCGCCAGGCCGTGGTACAGTTGACGTCTTCGGGGTTGGTGGTAAGCGCCTCGGGCAGTGGAAGCGTCGTTTCGCAGACTCCCGGCGCCGGGATGCCGGTCGCCCGCGGCACGGTCTGCGATGTGGTGTGCAGCCCGCGAACAGCGCCAATTCCGAACGACATGTGACAAAAGTCACGTTATGCGGCTGGTCGACTTCATTTCCCGGGTGCCAGGGGCACAATGGCTTCACAGGGGCAATCCACGGGTTACCGGTCTGGCCACGGATTCGCGAAGGGTCCGACCGGGTGATCTTTTCGTCGCCATCAGGGGCGGACAGCTACGGGACCGGCATGCATTCGTGCCTCAGGCCGTGGCTGCGGGGGCCGTGGCGGTGGTGGTTGAAGAGCAGGTTGAGGCGGAGGTTGCAGTCGTCCGGGTGCCGTCAGCGCGGAAGGCGCTCGGAATGCTCGCCGAAGGTCTTTACGGATCGCCCTCGCGCAGGCTTCGGATGGTGGGGGTAACGGGAACCAATGGAAAGACCACAACGGCAATGCTGATACAGGCGTCGCTGGACGCCTCCGCAGGGGCCTGCGGATTGCTGGGTACGGTGGAATACAGACTGGGCGGACGGCGGATACCGTCGCACATCGGAACGCCGGAAGCCCACGATCTGCAGCGGTTGCTGAAAGAGATGACGGACTACGGCTGCGAGGCGGCCGTGATGGAAGTGACGTCGCACGGATTGGCGCTGGACCGTGTACACGGGATCGAATTCAATACGGCGGTCTTTACCAATTTTTCGCGGGACCATCTGGATTTTCACGGTTCGCTGGAATCCTATCTGGCCGCAAAAAAGCTGCTCTTTGACAACTTAATTCCGGATGCGCAGGCCGTTGTTAACGCGGACGACGAGGCGACCGAACACCTCTTGAGCGACTGCAACGCCGGGGTTGTGTCCTTCGGGCGTTCGCCGGGAGCGGATGTACGAATCGCGTCCGCAGATGCGGACGGCGGCGGCACACGGATGGAACTGGAAACGCATTGGGGAACCCTGCGTTTCGCGCTGGCGCTTCAGGGCCGTTTCCATCAGATGAACGCCGCGGCTGCAATCGCCGCCGGGCTGGCGATGGACGTGGACGCGGAAACGATTGCCGCAGCCATTCAGGACGTACAGGTGCCCGGCCGATTCGAGAGCGTTCGGGAGGGTCAGGATTTCAGCGTGATTGTGGATTATGCACATACACCCGATGCGCTTGGGAACGTATTGCGGGCGGCCCGCGAGTTTACGGAAGGTCGATTGATCTGCGTGTTTGGATGCGGCGGCGATCGTGACCGCGGCAAGCGGCCGCAGATGGGACGTATTTCGGCCCGGATGTCCGATCTGACCATTGTGACGTCCGACAATCCCAGAACCGAAAGCCCGGAGTCGATCCTCAGAGATATCCTGACGGGTGTTGGACGCGCTGACTATCGGGTCGAAGTTGACCGGCGGAAGGCGATTTCACTGGCCGTTGAATGTGCTTCGGCCGGAGACCTTGTCGTTATCGCCGGCAAGGGTCACGAGAATTATCAGGATATCGGCGGACAGAAGGTCCACTTCGACGACCGGCAGGTAGCCCGGGACCTCCTGAGGGGTCGCAACTAACCCTCGCCGGGGCGCCGGACGCCCGCGAGATCGAGACTGGCAGATCGTCACCCGGAACGCGGAATATGGAAGGAATGACTCTGGCGGAAGCGGCGGCGGTAATGGACGGGGCGTTGGTCGGCGCCATCGATCCGGCAATCTGTCCGACGGGCGGGTGCATCGATACGCGGGTGTTGAACGCGGGTGAGCTGTTCTTCGCGCTCGAGGGAGAACGCGAAGACGGAAACCGGGATGGGCATCGATTTGTGGACGACGCCCTGAACAAAGGGGCGGCGGCGGCTGTCGTATCACGACAGTGGGCCGAAGACCGAAAGTCCCGAAGACGACCCGGAACGCTGATCGCAGTCGAAGCTCCGGGCCTCGCGCTGGGCGCTCTCGGCAGCGCATACCGCCGGCGGTTTCGGATTCCGGTGGTGGGCATTACCGGAAGCAGTGGGAAGACAACGACCAAGGATATGGCGGCCGCCGTGCTGCGCACTCGGTACAGGGTGCTGTCCACGGAAGGCAACCTGAACAACTGGCTTGGGGTCCCACTGACTATACTGCGGCTTTCAGACGACGACGAAGCCGCGGTCATTGAACTGGGCATCAGTGAACACGGCGGTTTGAAATACCTGTGCCAGATTGCGGATCCGACGATCGGCGTAATTACCAATATCGGACCTGCGCACCTTGAGTTTTTAGGCTCTGTGGAGGGGGTGGCCAAAGCCAAAGGGGAACTCCTGGATCATCTTGAAGAGTCTTCAATGGCTATCTTGAATCTCGATAATCTGTACGTGTCCAAGGAGCGAGCAAGACTAAAGGGGAGACTCCTGGGCTTTGGTATCGAGAAGATATGTCAGTTTCGTGGGGAGGGACTTGTCATAGACCAGGAGGGCTGCGGTCAATTCTCTCTGCAGGGCCGTTTTTTTCATCTGGCTGTACCAGGCCGGCATCAGGTTTATAACGCACTGGCCGCGGTGGCGGTGGGTGCGGCACTGGATGTGCCTGTTGAACACGCCGCAAGAGCGCTTGGTGAATTTCGCCCTTCGAAGCTGCGGGGCCAGGTGGTCGAACGGAATGGAATCCGGCTGTTGAACGACTCGTACAACGCCAACCCCGCCTCGATGCGGGCGGCTCTGGAAACACTGGCGCAGATGTCCGTCACGGGCGACGGACGGCGGGTGGCTGTGCTGGGCGACATGCTTGAACTGGGCACGTCCGCCGTCCAAAGTCACCGGCGCCTGGGTCTGCTTGCGGCCGGACTCGAGATCGACGCCGTATTCGCGTTCGGTGAACTGTCGGCGTACGTGTCTGATGGCGGCGTATCGGGCGGTCTTTCACCGAAGCGGTCACAGGCATTCAAAGATCGTGATACCCTGGTGGCAAGGCTCAGGGCTTTTCTCAAACCGGGCGATCTGGTTCTGATGAAGGGGTCTCGCGGACTGGCTATGGAGACAACGGCCGAAGCGCTGGGGTTTGAGACGAATCCATCGGATATGGCCGACTGACGATGATTCGATCCAGTCCCTCGGACGTCTGCAGCCTCTGACATTTCGCCCTTAATTCACAATCCCGTTCCTTGATCCCATGCCGGTCTCCGCTTCGGGCTCTCTTTTCCGATAGCAGTCCGTTGAAAAAGTCGCTCTGCAGGCGAGGCCGAGCCATTGTGGCCGAAGACAAGGCGCGCGACCGACGCGAATCCCTGGATTCGGGGAGGGAGAGCAACGCCGTATTTCGGTCACAAGGGCCGGACGTAGCCCGGATGGACTTTTTCAACGGGCTGATAGGCTGAATATATGACGACCGCGGGTGCAGAACGACAGACTTATCTGCTGATGTTGCTGGTGATCGGTCTGGTTGGATTTGGCCTTGTGATGGTATATAGCGCCAGCACGGCCCTGGGTCAGTTGCGATTCGAGAGCGGCCACTTTTTCCTGAAGCGGTGGGCCGTGCGCACGGTGGTCGGTCTCGTGGCGATGCTTTTGATTATGCGGGTGGACTATCGCTTCTGGGCACGATTTGCCCGGGTGTTGCTGGCCATCGGTTTTCTGGGATTGGCAGTTGTCCTGGTCTTCAAACTGGCGGGTTTCGGCAAGGTGCGCGGCGCATACCGGTGGATTCCGTTGCCGGGAGGCACGCTGCAGCCTTCGGATCTGATGCGTCTCGCGCTGGTCGTTTACCTGGCGGAGTCGCTCAGCAGGCGCCAGGGTCTGGTAAAGGACCTCGTACAGGGGTACCTCCCACATATCGCCATCGTCGGCGCTGCAATGGGAATGGTCATGCTTCAGCCGGATCTTGGAACGGCACTGGCGATCGGATTGACATGCACGCTGATGTTGTATCTGGCCGGTGTGCGGGTAAAGCACCTGGCCGGAACGGGGATGGTGCTGCTGCCGCTATTGTATGTCGTCGTATTTGTTCTGGGATATCGAAAGGAACGGATGACGGCGTTCTTGAGTCCGTCGGACGACGTACAGGGCGCCGGTTATCATGTGATGCAGTCTCTGCTGGCGCTGGGAAGTGGAGGATGGACAGGCGTGGGGCTCGGACAGAGTCTGCAGAAATATTTGTTTTTGCCGGAGCCGCATACAGACTTTGTATTCAGCATCGTGGGCGAGGAACTCGGATTGGCCGGCACCGCCGGCCTGGTGATCTGTTTCCTTCTCATCGCCCGGTGCGGTTTTCAGATCGCCCGTCGCGCGCCGGACCTGCACGGGTTCTTTCTGGCGTCAGGCATCACATTCATGATTCTGGTTTACGCACTCGTGAACATGGGCGTATGCACCGGATTGATACCGGCAACCGGGCTTCCCCTGCCGTTTATCAGTTACGGCGGGTCGTCACTGCTATTCACGCTGGTTGCCGTTGGAATTCTGATCAACATCGGGCGGCGCGGAGCGGCCGACCCGGGAACGCTTCCCCAACGAACCGGTACCGTCAGAATGAACAGGACGGGAGATCGCAGGATCTGATGCCATTACGCCTGTTGTTTGCCGTTACCCTGACCGGTGGCCACACGATACCCGCACTTGGCGTGGCGGCCGCGGTTCGTCAGAGGCGCCCGGATACTGTGATCAGATTCGTCGGCGTTGCGCGAGGCGTCGAGGCCCGGTTGGTTCCGCGCGCCGGCTATGTCCTGGAAACGTTGCCGGTTATAGGTCTTAAACGGCGAGTGCATCCGGATCTGCTGCAATTTCCGTGGGCGCTCCTGAAGGCCGTCTGTTCCGCCTTCCGTATCCTCGTTGTCTACCAGCCACATGCGGTAATCTGTACCGGCGGGCATGTCACCGGCCCGGTGGGCATCGCCGCAAGGATGCTTGGTATTCCGCTGGTGCTGCACGAGTCGAACAACTTCCCAGGGCTCACCGTTCGCCTGCTTTCCCGCACGGCCAGGCAGGTCTACCTGGCATTCGAAGGCGCACGGCGACGCGTAGGCGGGCGTGAGAGATTCGTCGTGGGCAACCCGATTCGGGAGGGATGGCGGCGCGTGGACAGGAACACGGCTCGCCGGCGGTTCGGTCTGGACGTTGACCCGGCCACGCTTCTTGTCATTGGAGGCAGCCAGGGTTCAATGGGAATCAACCGTGCCGTGGCGGATGCGCTGCCGGTATTGACGGAACGTGGCTACCAGATTCTCTGGCAGACCGGCGGGATGGGTTACCATGCAGCGGTATCCGCGGCTCGCCCCTTCGGAGACCGAGTGGTCGTGAGGGAATTTATCCACGACATGGCGGTGGCTTACAGCGCGGCGGACCTCGCCTTGACCCGGGCCGGCGCAATTACGGTAACTGAAATGACACGTTTGGGTGTGCCCGCATTGATGGTGCCTTTGCCGCTCGCGACCGAGAACCATCAGGAATACAATGCACGGGCTGTTGTGCGAGCCGGAGCCGCGCGGATGGTGCTCGAATCGGAACTGAGCGCGGACAGGTTGGTCGAGGAAGTTATCCGGATGACCGATTCGAACGGCCTTCTTTCGGAAATGGCCCGCCGCAGCCGCGCGCTGGCCGTTCCGGACGCGGCCGCGCGGATGGTGGAGGGAATCGCGCGAAGTGGACTCCTCCGCGGTGAACGATAGCCGCATGGTGGAATTGAAACCGGGTTGCCGGGTTCATTTTGTGGGCATCGGAGGGGTGGGCATGAGCGCGGTCGCGGAACTGCTCGTCCAGCAGGATTGCGTTGTGACCGGATCCGACCGTGAGGCCTCCGCGCTGACGGATCGGTTGGGGATGCTGGGAATTCCGGTTCGGATCGGACATATGGAGGAGGCGGTAAGAGATGCAGACCTGGTTGTATACACCTCCGCCGCGGGAACGGATAATTCGGAGTTGAGGGAAGCCCGATCAAGAGGAATTCCAACGGTCAGGCGGGCCGACCTCCTTGGGCGGTTGACGGCAGGGCATCGGGTCGTGGGCGTGACCGGTACCCATGGCAAGACGACAACGACTGCCATGGTGGGCGGGGTTCTCGAGGCGGCGGATCTGGACCCCACGGTACTGGTGGGCGGAATCGTTCGAGGTCCTGAAAGAAACCTGCGGCCGGGCTCGCGAATGCTGTGGGCGGTCGAGGCCGATGAGTTCGACCGTTCTTTTCTGACATTGAGACCCGAGGTCGCGGTCGTGACGTCGCTGGAAGCGGACCATCTCGATTGTTACGGAGACATGTCGGCACTGTGTCGCGCCTTTCAGCAGTTTCTGGATCAGACGAGCCGGTGCGCCGTGTTGGCCTACGACGCACCGTACGTGCGGGGATTGAACGCGACGCATCTTGAGATTCTCTCCTATGGGCTGGTAGAGGAAACAAGGATTTCCGCGCAACGACTGTTGCGTGACGGCCTGCAAAGTCGGTTTCGGGTGTGCGACCATGGAAAACCGCTCGGCGATATTGTCCTCAGGGTTCCGGGACGACACAATGTCAGCAATGCGCTGGCGGCCGTGGGCGTGGGCATGGCGCTGCAGCTGCCCTGGAAGGCGATACGTTCCGGACTTGAAAACTTCGAGGGCGTGCGACGGCGGCTGGAGGTGCTCGGCGATTCCGGCGGCGTGCGTGTGGTGAACGACTACGCCCATCATCCGACGGAGGTTCACGCAGTCCTGGAGGCGATCAGGGAGGGGTGGACGGGACGCCTGGTGGCTGTTTTCCAGCCCCATCTGTACTCGAGGACCAGAGATTTCGCGGTTGAATTCGGACAGGCGCTGAGCGAAGCCGACCAGGTCTGGGTGGCCGACGTCTACGCCGCTCGAGAAGAAGCGATTCCCGGTGTGAGCGGTGAGATGGTGGCTCGTCAGGTACGGAACTCCGGCTGTTCCGAAGTATTCTATGTCCCGGCCCTGGACGATCTCGAGCGTCGACTGTCGGAGGCGCTTGCGCCGGACGACCTCGTATTGGTGATGGGCGCCGGCGACGTGGAGCAGGTTGCCTACGGGCTCATTGACCGGTTGTCCGAGGGAGCACCGCGGGCTGATGCTTGACGCTTCAAAACGGACTTCGCTCGCCCGTGAAATCCGAGCGCGCTGCAGGGGCGAACTTCTGGTAGATGAGCCCTTGAAGAAGCACACCCATTTTGGTCTGGGCGGCGGCGCGGATCTGTTTTTCCGCCCCGCGGATTTGGATGATCTGATTGCCGCGGTGCCACTCGTTCTGGACTCCGGACTGCGGGTGCTGCCCCTCGGCGGCGGAACCAACATGCTGGTGAGCGACGCCGGTTTCAGAGGGCTCGTCATCTGTCTGACCCGCGGACTCGCGGGAATGGCGGTCGAATCGGATCAGGGCGTTGCACAGGCGGGCGCAAGCCTTCAGGTATTTTCCAGACGCTGCCAGCGTGCCGGGCGAGCCGGGATGGAGTTCGGCTGCGGAATTCCGGGCACCGTGGGGGGCGCGATACGCGGCAACGCCGGTGCGTGGGGCGGGCAGATCATGGAGCGTGCGGCGTGGGTGAGAGGTCTGGACCTCCGGTCGGGCCGGGCGGTGGAATTGCAGAAAGAGTCAATATCGTTCTCGTACCGCCATACGGCACTTCCACCCGGATTCCTGATCGTGGAAGCTGGTTTTCAACTGGAAGAGGACGATCCGGCAATGGTCCAGACACGCATGGACGAGATGCTTGCCCAGCGAAGGGGCTCCCAGCCCCTGTGGGCGCGAAACGCAGGTTGCATTTTCAAGAATCCACCGGGCACGTCGGCGGGATTGCTCATCGACAGGGCCGGATGCAAAGGGCTGTCCGTAGGCGACGTCGAAGTGTCGGATGTCCACGCGAATTTCATCGTGAACCGGGGTGGTGGCACCGCTGAGGACGTTCTCTCACTGGTTCGTACGGTTCAGGAAAGAGTACAGCAGACTTTTGGCATCGAAATGGCTATGGAAGTTCGCATCGTCGGCGAGCGGGGAATCGAGAACGCTTGAAGCCGGGTACCGCAACCGGTACGGAATCCCCTGAATATCGTCTTTCGCGAACTCCTCTTGCGCGGGCCCCATGGCCTGTACTCAAATCGACGGAGGTCATATGTCCAGCCATCGACCGATCTTTTCCAGAACGCAGGAACGTGAGCGAATTCCTGCCGAGGAGCCGGAAATCCGGGCGCCATCCCGGATATTGCGGTGGATTGTCCTACTGGCGCTTGTCGGATTGCTGCTTTTCGGGATTCAGAACGCATACTCGGCCCTCACAGATTCCGACCTGTTCCGTCTTGACCGTATTTCCGTGGCCGGTAACCGGCTCCTTAAGGAGAGCGAGGTCGTGACGCTTTCCGGTCTCGAAATAGGCGTCAACCTGTTTGCGGCCGATCTTAGAGCGGCCACGCGGCGACTGGTGGCCGGTCCCGCGATCAGGGATGCATTGCTGTTGAGGCAACCCCCGGGAGGGCTGCTCATTCAACTGACGGAGCGGCGACTTCTTGCACTGGCCACCATGTCCGATGGATTGTACGGGTTGGACGAGGAAGGCGTGCTCTTTCCGCTGCCGCAGATGCCGTTAAATCTGCCGATCGTGACAGGTATCGACGCGGTCGTGGACACTCCGGGGGCCTACCGGTTCTCTCACCTTGTCGCGTTTCTGGAGCAGATTCGATCGAATGCGCCGGCGTTCCTGGATGAGGTTTCCGAGGTACACCTGGTGTCTGTCACGGAGGCTCGCGTCTATCTGGTGGGAGATGGGCTGACTCTCAGGATGCGGCTTGAAGACGCGGTCGACCAGATCCGTCGGTTTGACACGTATATAAAGTCGGGGGCGCACAGAATCACGACGCCCGCCTACGTCGATCTCCGGTTTTCGAATCAGGTCGTTGTGGGTGCGGGTTGAGGTGTCCGCGAACCTGTATCCACCACGTGTCCAGCAGCAGTCGGAAAGGAAGCCAGGATGGCCAAAGGGGACCAGATCGTTGGTATGGATATCGGAACGACCAAGATCTGCGTGGTCGTTGCCGATGCAGGTGAAGACGATCAGCTCAGGATTACGGGCATTGGCACAAGCCCTTCCAACGGGCTGAAGCGCGGCGTTGTGGTGAATGTTGCACAAACCGTTCAATCCATCCAACGTGCCGTCGAAGAAGCGGAACAGGCTTCCGATGTACGTATAGGGGCCGTTTACGCCGGCATCGCGGGCGATCATATTCGCAGCCTCAATTGCCGAGGTGTGATCGCCGTATCCGGAAACGACAACGAAATTACCGCTCAGGATGAGGCGCGCGTGATCGAAACCGCCAAGGCCGTTTCGATCCCCATGGACCGCGAGATAATACACGTGTTGCCTCAATCATTCGTCGTGGACGACCAACCCGGCGTCAAGAATCCCATTGGAATGTCGGGCGTGCGTCTCGAGGCCGACGTGCATATGGTAACCGGCGCGGTGACGTCGGCACAGAATATATGCAAGAGCATCCGACGGGCGGGTGTCGAGGTTATGGATCTCGTGCTGGAACCGCTGGCATCCAGCTACGCCGTTCTGTCGCCCGAAGAAGAGGAGATGGGCGTAACCCTGGTCGACATTGGCGGCGGTACCACCGACGTCGCTGTATACTACGACGGCAGCATTCGACATACAGCCGTCGTGGGCTTGGGCGGCGAGAACGTAACCAATGACATTTCAATCGGTCTGAGAACGCCGCTGGTACAGGCGGAACGTATCAAACGCTCGCGCGGCTGTTCGTCGAGTTCGATGGTGGATAAGGACGAGACAATACAGATTCCGGGTATCGGCGGACGGCCCTCCTACGATGTGCCTCGAGCGGAACTGACGGCGATTATCGAAGCACGAATGGAGGAAATCTTCACCCTGGTCCATCGGGAAATCCGAAGGACGGACTACGCGGATCTGCTGGCTGCGGGCGTCGTCATTACCGGCGGCGGATCGATGCTCGAGGGGACGGCTGAGCTGGCGGAGGAGGTGTTTGGAATGCCGGTCAGCGTGGGCATGCCGAACGGCGTTTCCGGCCTTTCGAACGACGCCACCGCCCCCATTTATGCGACCGGCGTCGGCCTCGTGAAATTCGGCCTTCAGCAGCAGCAATTCGGCGGAACGATGCGTGTTGGAGGCAATGGTTCTATCGGATCCGTATTGGGCAGGATGAAGGCGTGGGTGAAGGATTTTTTCTAGGAAACGGATGGGGCGACCGAACGCGTCCGCACCCTCCACAACGCGATTTGACAGGAGAGACCAGATGGTGACATTTTCGATCGTAGACACGGACAGCCAGGCGAAGATGCGGGTTGTGGGGGTCGGGGGCGCCGGCGGAAACGCGGTTAACCGGATGATTGCGGCGGACCTCAAGGGCGTGGAGTTTATCGCGGTTAATTCGGATATGCAGGATCTGGACAAATCCGAGGCATCGAAACGCGTACAGATCGGCCAGTCGATAACAAAAGGACTGGGCGCGGGCGCCAATCCTGAAACCGGACGGCAGGCCATGGAGGAAGATCGAGGCCACGTCACGGAACTCCTCGCCGGTTCGGATATCGTGTTCGTGACCGCCGGAATGGGGGGAGGAACCGGTACAGGCGCCGCGCCGGTCGTGGCGGATATCGCAAAGGAAGCCGGAGCGCTGACGGTGGGCATCGTGACCAAGCCGTTCAAAATGGAGGGGGCGCCACGCTTGCGCAACGCGGAGACGGGTATCGCTCAGTTGAAGGAATCCGTTGACACGCTCATCGTGATTACAAACCAGCGTCTCCTGGACATTTGCTCCAACGAGACCACGCTGCGAGAGGCTTTCAGACTGGCCGACGACGTGCTGCTGCAGGCGACGCGCGGGATCTCGGATCTGATCGCGATACCCGGCGAAGTGAATCTGGATTTCAACGACGTTCGCACGGTAATGCAGCAGGGCGGAGATGCGTTGATGGGAACCGGCACGGCAGAGGGGGAAGGCCGCGCGATCCACGCGGCCGAGGCAGCCATCAACAGCCCCCTGCTGGAGGATCTGTCCATTGACGGCGCAAGGTGCGTCCTTGTGAATATCGCAGCCGGCAGTGATTTGAAGCTGTTCGAAGTGGACGAATCGGTATCTACCGTAACCAAGGCGGTTGGCCCCGAGGCCAATATTATCTGGGGTACCGTGCTGGATGACGGCCTCAGCGATGAGCTGCGCGTGACGGTGATTGCCACCGGTTTCGCCAGGGATGAGGATCTCACGGGAAAGAAAGCGCGACGAGTGACTACGGACAACCCCCTCGGCCTGGATGTACCGGCATATTTGCGCAAGGCCGGCGCTGGCGAGGTCACGGAACCACAGGTCGCACCGGAGGAGAGCGCGGACGTGGACATGTCGCTGGACGACCTTGAGATACCGTCGTTCCTGAGGCGGCGCCTGAGAGATACAGCCTGACGCACGGCAGCGTCTCGCCCCCGCGTGTGTTTTTCGGGGACGATTGAGGATCACGGATATGGACAGCGTGCGATGGGGCATCGTGGGATGCGGCGATGTGACGGAGGTGAAGAGCGGACCCGGATTTCAGAGTGCGGACGGGTCCGCCCTGGCGGCCGTGATGAGGCGGGACGTGGACAAGGCTGCCGACTACGCGCGCAGACACGGCGTGCCGCGGTTCTACGGTCAGGCGGACGCGCTGATTGAGGATTCCCAGGTCGACGCCGTGTACGTGGCGACCCCGCCTTCGTCGCATCTCGACGTGGCCCTGAAGGTGGCGGACGCCGGCAAGCCATGCCTTGTGGAAAAACCCATGGCGATGAATCTCAGCGAATGCGAGCAGATGGTTGCGGCCTTCCGAGAGACAGGACGGCCGCTTTTTGTGGCCTACTACAGGCGGGCGCTGCCTCGATTCCTGCGCGTACGGGAGTTGCTACGGGATGGTGCGGTCGGCGACCTGAGTTCGGTACATATTACACACTACGATCCGCTCGCGCGGGGCGACGAGGCGAATGGCTGGCGATTCAGGCCGGAGATTTCGGGCGGGGGGCTGTTTATGGATTTGGGGTCTCACGGCCTGGACCTGCTGGATTTTCTCGTGAGTCCCATCAGGCAGGAATGGGGATGCTCTGCAAACACGGGCGGCACGTACGAGGCCGAGGACGTGGTCGCGGCAGGCTTTGAGTTCGAATCGGGGATTGTCGGAACGGGCATCTGGAATTTCAACGCGGATTATTCGGAAGACCGAATCACGTTTACCGGATCCGACGGGGAGGTGCAATGTCCGGTTTTTTCGGATTCGGACATCCTGGTCCGGAAAGGCGACGAAACAGCGGCGCTGGAATACAGGAACCCTCCCCACGTGCATCAGCCGTTGATCCAAACGGTGGTGGATGAACTCCTGGGCAGGGGAAGATGCGAGTCAACCGGCGAGAGTGCCGCCCGGACGGCCCGGGTGATGGACAGGTGTTTGAAATCGTACTACGAAGAACGCGATTGAACGTGCCGGCGTCCTGTCCCGGAAGCAGATTGCCTGGATACGACCGTGCGAAAGCAGCTTTCAGCCATCAGCGTTCATCAGTCAGCTGGAATCAAAAACGAAAGGCAAACGGCGGAACCCCCACGAATCCGTGAGATTGACCTTTCAGAAGGACCTTCTGCCCGCCCGGAATGCGATTCCAGTGCGTGTTGTTCCGCCGACAGCCGACCTTGGCAAGGTCCGCGAGAGAGGACAACGCAGTGAGACGGAATGAATGGGCGGTTGAGCGATACCGCATTGCCGGGACGTGACACGATAGCTCAGATTGTCTTCCCCGTACGGAGATACGCCTTGAGCGCGTTCGGGTCCAACCCGGCGATGCCCAGATCTTGGACGTCTCTCCCGCTGGTCCAGCCGTCCGTTCCGATGACGATCGATCCGATGTCGACCATCGCGCGAATTGTGGGCGCGGGTACACCGTACTGGGCGCCTACGGAGTGCCAGGCCGCCAGACCGTATGGAACATCCTCAGTAAGCCATCGGCTGTCAAGGGAACCGGGCGCTTTGAGGCGGGTGAGCATGTAGCTGCCGTTGATGGTTGCCCAGAGGTCCCCTCCCGGTCCGAAGCCGGCCCGATGAAAGGCGACATTCGCCGGGGCCAGGTCATAACCGAGTCGCCTGGCGATTGCGCGGCGTTCGTCGTCCACCTGCGTGATCACTCTGGCCACGGCGGGCGTCACCCCCTCTTCGTAAAAGAAGAATTCGCCTCGGGAATATTCCACGCGGCCTGCATTCAGGAGCACACCGGCGGGATGGACCACGGGATTCATCGCGGCCAGACCGCACGCCAACACGTCGGGATAACCCGTTACCCCCGGAAAGAGACGGTCCAGACGCGCCCGCACGGGTTCGAATTCACTGGCCGGCAGCACGCCGAGGCCCAGACCCGTGACGATGCCCCAGATGGTGGCGGTGTCGGGTGTCGTCTTCCGGCAGACGAACGGCGCCGTATCCACTTCGGCGAGTACGACGCCTTCGGCGCCGGCCTCGCGGAGGATGCACGCCCATTCGAGGGTCCCGAGGGTGCCGGGCATGATGACAACGGTCTGACCCGGCCGCAGGAACGGGGCGCAGACTTCGGCAAACGCCTTGTGAGCGTACGCCGGTACGATGAGCAGCACCAGGTCCGGCGATTCAAGCGCCTCCTCGATATCGGTGGTGACGCGGTGGATTCGGGCCGGGCCCTGTCCACCGGCGCCGAGCAGCTGGATGATGCCGTCGTCCGCAATCGGATCGAGAGATTCCCTGAATTCGGGAATCTCGTATAACGTGATCTCAAAGCCCTTCAGGCTGAGATTGGCAGCCACGGCAAACGCCGTGTTTCCGCCGCCGAGAACGGTTACTGTTTTTACATGCATGGAATACGCCTCAGCATGATGTGGAAAATCGCTATGCAGAAAAGGAATACCGCCGGTTCGCGATTGGACTCGCGAACCGGCTTCAGGTCATTGCAGGCACAAATATAAACCCGGCGCATCGGCGGGACAAGGACCGATTCGTTGAGAGCCGCTGTCGTTCCCGCGGCCGAGCTGACCGGTTCATCCGCGCACTCCGGCCGGAATTCAGGTGGGATTTCCCTGTAGACGAGCATCAGCCGGCACGATGACCCATTCACGTCCGACAGTCCAACAGGAGGAGGAACCCGTTGCCCTACGAAGACCACAAGAAACAGGCGCAGGGCGCCGTCAATTGCGCCGTACTCACGATCAGCGACACGAGGACGGAAGCCGACGACAAGAGCGGCAGAATCATCAGAGATCTGCTCGAAACCGGTGGTCACACAACAGGATTTTATCAGGTTGTCCCGGACGATCCGGCCCGTATTCGGGAGCTGGTCATCGGAATAACCGGCAGAGGGGATTGCCAGGCGATCCTGACCAGCGGCGGCACGGGCATCGCTGCCCGGGATACCACGTACGAAGCCGTGGTCGGTCTGCTCGAGAAACGGCTGGACGGCTTCGGGGAACTCTTCCGATTCCTGAGCTGGGATGATATCGGCTCCGGCGCCATGCTCTCGCGCGCCGTCGCCGGCGTCTACCGCGACACGATGATTTTCTGCATGCCCGGCTCTTCCGGCGCTGTACGCCTCGCCATGGAAAAACTGATCGTTCCCGAACTCTCGCACCTTGTCTGGGAAATCTGGCGGCAGAAGTAACCCCGGGGTGCGGCGGATTCCCGGGCATCCTGACAAAGCCCATTGGTCTTCAGGTCCGCGCTCCGGAACCAAGGGACCGTTACGCCCGGCAGATCACGCCCGCGTTCGGACAGCGTGGGGCAGGTCCTGACTCCAGGGACTCCGTCCGGGACTCTTTGACTCATACCTCCGGGTTTTGGTCGGGGTACACCATGCCAACCCGTTCGATACACATCCTTGTGTTTTCTTTCGTCCTCAGCTGCGCCGGCCTCGACCTCGACCTTCAGGGGCACGACCACAGATATGGACGCGGTTCGAATCTCCTCCCCGGCGCCATTGCCCGCAACCGGAATGAGGGCACCGTCTACGTCGTCTCCGTGAGCGGTCCCAAACAGTACACACTCACGTCAAAACGGTGGTGGCGGCTGGCCGCCGAGAACACCCGTTTGTATCAGACGATTACCGTGGACGGAGACACCCTGCGTTACGAAGCCCGGACCGCCGCGTCCGACCGACCTCGCGGACCGGGGACGGGACTGGCCGAGCACCCAATTCTCGGGAGGGATGATGCCACGGGTGGGGCTGATCGCGCATCCCGATTTTTCGCGGCATGATACCGGCCATGGGCACCCGGAACGTCCTGAACGGCTCCAGGCCATCCAGAACCGGCTGGACGAGACCGGTCTCAGGGAACGGCTCATCGACGTTGCGCCGAGAATCGTTGGCGTCGACTGGCTGGAAAGCGTCCACACTCCCCGCCATGTCGCGGATGTTCAGCGTCGCTGCGAACGGAACATGCCCCTCATGGACGCGGGGGACACGTTCATTTGTCCTGAATCCTTCAACGTTGGACGTCTTGCGGCGGGGGCGGCCTGTGAGGCGGTCGATGCGGTCATGGACGACCGTGCAGACGCCGTGTTTTGCGCCACACGGCCGCCGGGTCACCACGCGGAACGCGACAGGGCCATGGGCTTCTGCCTGTTCAACAACGTGGCGGTCGCCGCGCGGTACGTTCAGTCCGCCCACGGTCTTGGACGTGTGCTCATCGTCGACTGGGACGTGCATCACGGAAACGGTACCCAGCACATCTTCGAAGAAGACCCCGATGTGTTTTATTTCAGCACCCATCAGTACCCCCATTATCCCTGGTTCAGCGGAAGCAGCGGCGAAACGGGCATTGGCGCCGGTGAGGGAGCGAACCGGAACGCGCCTGTGCCGGCCGGCGCCGGCGACGAACAATTCCTTCACGCGTTCGACGAACTCCTGTCCCCCGCAATGGCACGCTTCCGCCCCGACTTCGTCATCGTCTCCGCGGGGTTCGACGGGCACGTCAGCGACCCCCTTTCCGGCACGCGTGTCACTGAAGACGGATTCGCCGAAATGACGCGCCGGGTACGTCAGATAGCAGGGACGTACGCCAACGATCGTCTCATTTCGGTCCTGGAAGGCGGCTACGACCTCAACGGCCTCTCCCGTTGCGTCGAAGCCCACCTGAACGCCCTGTTGGAGAGTAGCTAGCACACGCAGGCGATCCTGAATCCGATCGCACGCAGACGGAACCATACCCTCGATCCGGTCGTCTGTTACTTCGACTTCTCGAAATTCGGCCGCTACCGTTTTTTTTTTATCGGAACCATTATCGGAGGCTCAGTGAGCACTAACGAAGCCGTTGTCGCATTCCAGGGTGAAATGGGCGCGTTCAGCGAAATGGCCGCCCGCAGTTATTTCTTCGAAAACGTGCGCGTGGTCCCGCAGCCCGATTTCCAGGGTCTGTTCGGCGCGGTCTCCGGCGGCGAATGCACGCACGGCGTGGTGCCCATTGAGAATTCCCTCATGGGAAGCATTCACGAAAACTACGATCTGCTCCTCCAGCAGGATCTCTACATCGTTGGTGAAATCAAGCTGCGCATCGTGCACAACCTCATCGTGAATCCCGGCGTCAGGATGGAAGACGTCAAACAGATTTACTCACAAGCGCCCGCCCTGGCGCAATGTACCGAGTTCATCCGATCCACCGAAGGCGTCGAAGCGGTGGTTGCACAAGACACGGCAGGCGCCGTCAGACGGATCAAGAGAGAAAAAGCGAGAAATGCCGCAGCCATCGCCAGCGCACAGGCTGCGATCGACTACGACCTGGAAATCCTCCGGGAGGGTCTTGAAAACGACCACCGGAATTATACCCGGTTTCTGGTCGTAGCCTCCAATGCGGCTGAACCCGTCGACCCCGCAAAAACCACGGTCGTCTATGCCCTGGATCACATTCCCGGCGCGCTGTTCAAGAGTCTGGGTGTATTCGCAATGCGGGATATCAATCTGTTGAAAATCGAATCGCGCCCCTTAAGCGGCAGGCCCTGGGAGTACGTCTTCTATCTGGATTTTGAAGGCCACCTGGCCAGCGATCGATGTCAACAGGCGGTTGAACACCTCGAACAGATGGCCAGCTTCCTCAAAATCCTCGGCTCCTACACGCAGGGCAAGACTGTCGAAGGCAGTCTGCGCGAAAAAAGGGCGGTCCCATGAACCTGGCGGGAAGAATGGCGCAGCTTGGAACGGAATCCGCATTCGAAGTCCTCGTCAAAGCGCGAAACCTCGAAGACCAGGGTCAGGACGTGGTCCACCTCGAAATCGGCGAGCCGGATTTCGATACACCGGCTCATATCGTCAACGCCGCCCAACAGGCGCTTCAATCGGGATATACCCACTACGGTCCCCCGGTGGGTCTGCCGGAACTCCGCGAGGCCATCGCAACCGACGTCTCGCGGTTCCGCGGCATCCCGGTCGATCCGGATCAGGTTGTGGTCACACCGGGCGCTAAACCGATTATGTTCTATGCCATTCTGGCCCTTGCGCAGCCGGGAGACGAGGTGATCTATCCCGATCCCGGATTTCCCATCTACGAGTCGGTCATCAGGTTTGCGGGCGCACTGCCGGTCCCGATCGCGCTAGCCGAGGAACGCGGCTTCAGTCTCGACGTCAACGAACTTTCGGACCTGATCACGGACCGCACCCGGCTCCTCATCATCAATTCCCCCCAAAACCCCACCAGTGGGATCATTCCGCCGGAAGACCTCAAGGCGATCGCGGAAATCGTCGTCGACAAGGGGATTCCGGTACTTGCCGACGAGATCTATTCCAGGATCCTGTACGAAGGCGCCTTCCATAGCATTTCCGTTTACGAGGGGATGGCGGACCAGACCATTATTCTGGACGGTTTCTCCAAGACCTACGCGATGACGGGATGGCGCATCGGGTACGGGGTGATGCCGCGACACCTGGCGGAAGCGTTCGGACTCCTGATGGTCAACAGCAATTCGTGCACCGCGTCGTTCACCCAGCGCGCAGCGCTGGCTGCCCTCCAGGGGCCGCAGGACGACGTCCACTCAATGGTGGCTGAATTCAGACGCCGGCGGGACATCTTTGTCGCGGGACTCCGCGAAATTCCGGGCATTCGCTGCCCGTTGCCCGGCGGCGCATTCTACCTGTTTCCGAATATCGCGGACCTGGGTCTCTCCTCCCAGGAATTCGCCGACTTCCTCCTGTACGAAGGAAATGTCGCGGCCCTGTCGGGACATGGATTCGGCGCCCATGGCGAAGGCCACCTTCGGTTCTCCTACGCCAATTCGGTCCAGAATATCCGGAGAGCGCTGGACCGCATCGCGGACTGCGTTCGGAAAATCAGTGGATAACACGACGTTTCAACATGGGATGGCCGGTTGACGGTGTTGCGTTTTACCACATCACACGGAACGTCGTCGCACTGCTCGCCTCCTGACGGCTGTTCAGGTCCAGCACGTTCACCCGGAATTCCCTGGGACCGGGAAACATCTCCAGGTTCAACACCTGGTAAATCGGCTCCCACGCCTGCGATCCCTTGTGGGTATAGGAAACCGCCGTGGTCCATTCCGGCTCCGCGGCCGCTGCGTCTTGCTTTACGGTTCGGATCTGGTAGGTCACCTGATAGTTGGTGGCGCCGAAACGGTCTTTCTGCAAGTTGTAGATTTCATAGTAGAAATACGCCTGTGCGCCCTGCTGATACTGTTTGAGCGGATTG
The DNA here is from genome assembly GCA_965203805.1 of Candidatus Latescibacterota bacterium. Taxonomy (GTDB): domain Bacteria; phylum Latescibacterota; class UBA2968; order UBA2968; genus JAAXHE01. The sequence continues at coordinate 3,052,077 of OZ241917.1, forward strand.
GGCAGAATGAGGTACCGCTCGCGACCGTACGGCGCCTGATCCCGCTCGACAATCCGGCGCGCAAGCAGCATATCGCTCACACTCAGCGAATCGTACCCGAATGTCTCAACGTGAAGTACGCTTCTGAACGTACCAATCGATTTTGTCTTCCGGTCCTCTGCCTCCGCCGCGATGAAATATTTCCCCGGCGCCAGCATCAGCTTCTCGCTGGCGAACAGATATCCGTCCCGGTTGGCGCCATATTGTACCCAGGGCATCACCTCCACCCTTCCGACGTCCTTCCGCAACGTATCCCAATTCGCGTCGAACAGAAACAGCCCCTGGCGCATTGCGACGGATTGCGCCCCGGTTTGCGCCTTCTTGCGCTGCACTTCCTCTCCGGGCAACGCGTAATAAACTTCCACCCTGGCCGTGTCGCCATCGCCTCGAAACCGGGCCATCTGGTAAGGCGCATCGTACCGCTCCCATTTGTACGGATCCTTGTAGTACTCCGGCACCTTTCTCGTCAGCGCGTCGAAATCCACGGGCTGCCTCCCGACCCAGCCCACCCTGTAACGCCAGGTATCCCTGGTATCCGTATTGGCGAAAACCAGGCGGATCCCGCCATAGTCCCACATTTCCAGACGGGGACGGTGTTTGTACGGCACCGATCCCTGCTGATTCAACCAGTACAGGTGATCCTGGTACCACACCGGCTCATCCAGACCGGTATCGACCTCGGGCGGCCGGACGCTTCTCGCCTCAGGCCGTCCGTAACGGATATATGCCTGCCCCTTGTCTGTCGACCAACCCCCAATGCCCCGTTCCGGATCTCCGAAGCGCAGGTTTGCATAGGCCACGCGCCCACAGTGTTCCATCAGGCGTTCGTTAACCGGTGTCAGAAACAGCGGATCGCGACCGGTCCAGAATGCACGCAGCGCCTCCTCATCCGGCAGGTCCCGGCCTGCCTCCATACTGTCTTTTCCGACCAGCATGAAGACAGACATCATGAACTGCTGCTCACGGAACGACATCCGCTGCAGTCCGTTCACATATGCCGGATACGCGCGCTTGAGTTCGTCCTGCGCCTGGAGTGCCAGCCCCAGGAAGAAATAGGCGTCCGGGTCATCCGGGCGGCGAACCAGATATTCCTGAAAAAGCGCCGCCATTTTTGCCGGCATTTGTGCTTCGTAATACACCAGGCCCAGCAGAAGCAGCGAAGGCCTGTGGTCCGAATCGACCGTCAGCGCCCTGGTCAGGTATCCGATCGCCTGATCCCGATCTTCCTCGCCGAATCTCTCCAGACTGAACGAACGCACCCGCTGATAACCCCGGTCGTCGTACTGATAGTCGATCCGCTCGCCCTCGAGGTACCGCGACATCTGCCAGGCCGCGTACCGGCCGGCCAGGTAGAGACCGCCGACGTGGTTCGGGTCCAGGTCTATGGCCTGCTTTGCGTTCTTGTAGGCGTGACCCCGCCTGCCGAGCGCCCAAAGGACTTTTGCATATGCAATGCGAAAGTCCATGTTCTTCCTGTCTTTCCGCATCGCCCGCTGCAGCCACGTGGATGCCTGACGACGCGAACCCGGCGTTTTCTCGTCGCTATACAGTTCGGCCAGATCGTGCATTGCCCAGCCGGAATCGTCATCCCGGATTGCCTTCTTGATCAGCCGCACCCGTTTCTCGTATTCCATTGTCGTGTCGGATGCGGCCGAAAGGAGGGAATCCACCCGCGAGGAAACCGCTCTCGCGCCATCGGCGGACGCCGTGCAGCCCAGAACGGCCCCCACAATAATGTAAGCCAATGACCGCATTCGACCTCCTGTTGCGCGCGGCTTCCGATGTTGAGAAACCATTGAAAACGCAATAAATGGCAGTTTGACAATGAAATGAATCCCCGCTATCATGTATACGAACCATCCGTTGAAAAGTTCTCTGCCAATGCCGCCGGATCAGCGCATAAATTCGGAAGTGAGCGACGTTTTGGCGTCCAGTCCGCGGGAACCGGTAATTGCGGGCGATGACACGGGCCGGCCGCATAACAATACAGAGTGTACTTCCCGGAGACAGCCATGTCCAATCCCTACCGCCAGCCCACGGAGGTTGTGAATCGCTGGATCAACGACCGCCAGCGGTTGCTTCGAAACGAATCCGAAGAATATCTTCGCAACGAAGTCCTGAACTACGGCCCGCGGCAGGCGGCGCAATGGAATCGGGACTACACGTCGGTTGAAGCCTTCCAAGAGTCCGTTGAAGCCAACCGTCGCTGCTGGCAGAAGACAATCGGCATCTTCGAGGACGACGGCACCCCCCTCGAGCCGGTACTGGATCCATGGTACGAAAACGACAGGTTCACGGCCTGGTGGCTGACCATCGGATTGTCGGGCAACCTCAGAGGCCGCGGCATACTCGCCCTTCCCCGGGGCAGGAACAGTCCCGCCCCACTCGTTATCGCCCAGCACGGCATCGGATCGTCACCGGAAAAGGTCTTCGGACTGGGGGATCCGGACGACACGTACAAATCCTATGGTCGACGCCTGGCCGAAGAGGGATTCGCCGTCATCGCCCCCATGAATATATCGGGCGGCGCGCCTCGAGCCCGGCAGGAACGCCTCTGCAAGCTCCTGGGCAAAACCCTGTGGGGCCTTGAAATCCTCCGCACACGGCGCCTTCTGGACTACCTGGAGACACGTCCTGAAATCGACATCGAACGCACGGCCATGTATGGGATCAGCCTCGGCGGCGCCTACACCATGTTCACGACGCCGGTCGAACCCCGAATCAGAGCCGCCGTGGTATGCGCCTGGTTCAACCACAGGCGCAACAAGATGGCCGTTGACGACCCCCGGTACAGCTGTTTTCTTTCCGTCAACGAAGAGCACGTATGGATACCCGGCTGGCTCAGCGCGTTTACCGACAGCGACCTGGTTTCGCTCATCTGTCCCCGTCCCCTGCTTGTGGAGCAGGGCAAGGCCGACGGCATCGCCTGGTGGCCGATGATGCTCGAAGAGTATCACGTGGCCTGCGAACACTACGCCGGACTCGGATTATCCGACAATATCGAAATCGATCTTCACGAAGGCGGGCATGAGATTCGGCTCGATAAGAGTCTTCAGTTCTTGAGGAAATGGTTGAAGCCTCAGCAATAGCCGTTCCCAATCGGGTTGCCGGATTGCGTTCCGAATTCTGAGGGTTGTACCGGACATTCCATAATACGAAACACAAAGGAAAAAACCATGGTTAAACTCGGTGTCTTCGGCTGCGCGGGCATTGCGACCCATCAACTGAATTCCGTCTGGGAAGACAAGCGGTTCGAACTGGTGGCCGGCGCGGACGTCCGTCCGGCTCAACTCGACGTCTTCCGGGAAAGATTCGGCATGCGGCACGGGTACGCCGACTATCGGCATCTGCTTGCCGAGGCCGATATCGAAGCCGTCATGATCTGCACGCCCACCTTCCTCCACCCGGAAATGGCCGTCGCAGCCGCGGAAGCCGGGAAACAGATCTTCTGCCAGAAACCCATGGCGATGAGTTCGTACGACTGTTATCGCATGATTCAGGCCTGCCAGAGACACGATGTCGGCCTCCAGATCGGTTTCGTCCGGCGCTTCGACAACGATTGGGGCACGGTGAAGAGGATCGTCGAATCCGGCCGGCTCGGAAGCCCGCTTCTCTGGCGCCAGACCTCGGGGGGCCCACCGCCGGGCAGCCCGTTCTTTATGGACCGCTTTCAGGGAGGCGGGCCGATGATCGACGGTATGGTCCACAACTACGACTTCGCCGTGCATTGTTTCGGCGAACCCGTGGAAGTCAAGTCGATGCCGATGAAGATCCACCACTCGTCGACCGCCTGGGACACGGGCACCGTCCTCGTCCGCTTCGAACGGGGCGACGCCATCATGTGTTCATGGACCTGGGGCATGCCGGCCGGCGTTCGCGCCGGAGGCGGCACCGACATCATCGGTCCCAACGGGGTGCTCCGGTTTCCCGGCAACTGCGATCCGAAGAAGGTCGAAGGCAAATTCAATTCCGACACCCATGGCGCCTACCTCCTGACGCTCGCGGACGGCGAAGAGGAAGTCATCACCTTCGAAAAGAAGAACATGTTCCGGGATGAGATGTTGCATTTCGCCGATTGGGTGGAAAACGGCGCCGAACCCCGCGTTACGGGCGAGGACGGGCTGCGCGCCACCCGGATCGCGGAACTTGCCCTCAACGGGGGTGGGCTGTGTTAACCTGGGAAGAGAGCCGTCGAAAAGCCTGAACGTATGTCCCGGCATGAGGAAATCAATATGGCCCAGTTACGTATCGCTCTGGCGCAGACGCGCCAGAGCGCCGATCGAGAGGACAACCGCCGGGCTGTTCTCGATGCGATCGACCATGCGGCCTCACGGGACGTACAAATCCTGTGTTTTCCCGAGACACAGACGATCGGCTATCGGGTCGACATTGCTTCGGCCGACGCACCCGTGCCCGTCGATTGGCTCAATGAGGTCCACGCCGAGGTTTCGGCGCGATGCGCGAAGCACGGAATGGCATGCATCCTGGGTACGGAGACGCCGTCGGGCAGCGGTAAGCCGTACAACTCCGCCCTTGTGATCGACAGGGATGGGAACGTCCTGGGTAGGCACCACAAGACCATGCTGACGCCGCTGGACGCCATGGCCTACGAACGGGGAAACGCGCAGCATACGTTCGATGTTTCCGGCGTGCGCATCGGCGTGGTCATCTGCTTCGAGGCGTTGCGCTTCTCGGAGACGACGGCCGAATGCGTTCGGCGCGGCGCGCAGGTCGTCTTCCATCCGCAGAACAACACGACCCGTCCGAACGACTGGAAGATCCCAATCCACCACGCCATGATTGTCACTCGCGCCGCCGAGAATACCGTCTGGTTCGCTTCCTGCAACGCCTGCCTGCCGCACCAGAACAGCCGCAGCCTGATCGTCGCCCCCGACGGACGAATACAAGGGCAAACGGCGCTGGGACAGGAGGAATTGCTGGTACGCGACATCGACATCCGGATGGCAACGCGCGCCATGTTCCGCCTGGGAGAAGACGGCCCGGCCACGGGGGCCCTGGAACAAAGCGCAAGCCTGCTGTTCGCCGACACGGTGGAGGCGGAAGAATACGCAACCGCAATCGAGGCGGAGAAGCCCCTGGCCAGAGCATCGCAATGACCGCTCGAACCGTCCTAATATTGGCCGTGTTCCTCTGCACGGCTCCAACGCTGTATGCGCAGGGCAGCGATACGCCGCCGGAAGCCGACTTCAACGCCGACGGCAACGTCGACTTCCGGGATTTTATCCTGTTGGCGCAAGCCTTCGGCACCGGACAGGCCCTATTCGACCTGAACCGCGACGGCGTTGTCGGCTTCGGCGACTTTCTGCTGTTCGCCCGGTCGTTCGGCCGGACCGGCGCCCCGGGTCCCCGGGTCCGCGATATCGGCATCCCGGTACGCTCCGTCAACTGGGTCCGGCTCCATCCCGGCCGGGACGGTGAGGGCCGCCCCCGCGTGAACGTCACCATGGGACAACAGGCCGACAACCTGTTCGTCCTGCAGGTCGACCCGGAAACCGGCGCGTTCCGGCAGTTCGTCTCCGAGGTACCGAGATCCAACTACCCTACCGCCACGTTGATGAGCCGCTCGGGCCGCCTCTACATCGGGTCCGCGTACGCCGGCCACCTCCTCTGCTTCGATCCCGGCCTGAACGCGCTTCTGGACCTCGGCGCCATCAACCCGAAGGCCGCCACCTTCCCGTGCCGGATGGACGAGGACGAGGACGGTCGTATCTGGATCGGCAGCTATCCGGGGGCCGACCTGACCGTTTACGACCCGAAAACCGGCGAGTTCACGCGCTACGGCCGCATGTCCGACGTTGATCTGTACAACTATCCCCTGGTTGCCCCGGACGGCAAGATCGCCTGCCTGATCCGGCAGACACGGCCCCACGTCGTCGTTTTTGATCCAGATACGCGGAAACGGTATCTCGCCGGTCCGATCACGTTCAAGGGACAGGGCACGCTGAATCTGGAGAGAAGGCGGGACGGCAACCTCTACGTCATCACGTCGGATTACGGCAACTTCCTGATTTCCGGGAACGAAGGAATCGCCGTTGCGACGCTACCGGGCCGCGTGCCGCGGCCGACGCTTCCCGACGGCAGCACGTTCGTTTTTTCCGACGCCGCGGAACAGATCTATCGTACCCTCAGCGTCCGCCGTTCCTTCGGCAGCGTCCGCACGTTCGAACTCGATTACGAGGCCAGCGGCACTGACATTTTCTACATTCACACGGGCCCGGACGAGCTGATCTACGGCTCCAGCATCCTGCCGTTGCACCTCTTCAGATTCAATCCGGCCTCCAGTGAACTGGTCGATCTGGGGAGATGTTCCCGCTCCACCGGGGAAGCCTATTCCATGGCGAACCTGGACGGCCGGCTTTATATCTCGTCCTATCCCGCCGCCCGCATTTCAGTCTACAACCCTTCACTTCCGTATCACTACGGCACGGCTCCGGAAGATAATCCCCGCGACCTGGGCCGGCTGGACGATATCTCCTACCGGCCCCGATCCACGCTCGCGGGTCCAATGGGCAGGGTCTGGATCGCGTCCGTACCCGACTACGGCCGTTGGGGCGGCCCCCTCGCCTACTACGATCCCGCGACGGGAGAGAGGAAGTCCTACAAACGTATCGTGGACGACGCGAGTTGCTATACCCTGGCCCACCTGGAATCGCAGAAACTCATTGCCGTGGGCACAACGATCAACGGCGGCAGCGGCACCCGGCCCCGCGTCAGCGAAGCCACGCTCTTCCTCTGGGACTACCAGGCCGAATCGAAGGCCTGGGAGGGCACGATCGAGCGTGGAAGCGCGCCCGCATCGGTCTTCAATGCGTTGCTCACGGGGCCCGACGGCCTGCTCTATGGCACGGTTCGGGGCCGCGGTCTCGAAGAGCTCTTTGTGTTCGATCCCGACACCCGCACCTTCACCCACCGGATCTCACTGCCAGACGGACGCCCCCTGGACCTGGGCCTTCAGAACGGTCCGGACGGCAAGATCTACGGCTTCACGACGGCCTTCGTGTACCGTCTCGATCCCGCCACGCTTCAGGTTGAGGAAGTCCTTCGCGTGGACGACGGGATCCGGATCGCCGGTCCGATTCTGGGCAACGAAATATACTTCGGCACCGGCGCCGTCCTTCGTTCGGCTACCATATTCTGACCCGCGGCCAGGGGAGGCACACTGAATGGCCAGAACAGCCGCCAACAGCAGGCTCCGCATCGCCTTCATCGGCGCAGGAGGCATCGCGGGCACCCACATGCGCTGTTTCAAGGAGATGGACGACGTCGAAATGGTCGCCCTGGCGGACATTTCGGAGGCGGCGCTCGAAAGCCGTTCGAAGGAATACGATATCGAGAATTGCTTTTCGGACTACGAGACCATGCTGGGCAGCGTCAGGCCCGATGCCGTCAGCGTCTGCACGCCGAACGGCATCCACGCGCCCGCCGCCATTGCCGCGCTGGATGCGGGCGCTCACGTCATCGTTGAAAAACCCCTGGCCATGAACGCACGCGAAGGAAAAGCCATGCTCGACGCGGCCGGAAACCGCGGCCGCAAGCTCGTCATCGGCTTCCAGCAGCGCTTCGACCCGAGAACCCAATTCATCAAGAAAGCCATCGACAGCGGCAGATTGGGGAGGATACTGTTCGCCCGTTTGCAGGCCCTGCGCAGGCGCGGCATTCCGAACTGGGGAGTTTTCGGCCGGAAAGAGCTCCAGGGAGGCGGTCCGCTGGTGGACATCGGCGTACACGTGCTGGAAGCCGTCCACTACCTCATGGGTTCACCCAGACCCGTTGCGGCCAGTGGAAACGTCTTTACGTACCTCGGCGACAGGAAGTCGGAAGCGGCCTGCAGATGGCAGGACTGGGACTATAAGAACTACACCGTTGAAGACCTTGCGGTGGGCCAGGTCCGTTTTGAAGACGGCGCCGTCATTCACATCGAGTCCAGTTTTGCCGCCCACATCCGCTCCGACGTATGGAACTTTCAGCTCATGGGCGAAAAAGGCGGCGCTACCTGGGATCCTCTCTCGATCGCACGGGATGACAACGGATACATGGTAAATACCGAACCGGGCTGGTTGCCCAAATCCGACTTCGGATCCGCTTTCGGGGCGAAATTACGCAATTTCGTCGACCACGTCCTCTACGACAGACCAACGCTCGCGCCGGCCGAACACGGGCTGATGGTGCAGAAGATGATGGATGCGATTTACCTGTCGGCCGAAAAAGGTCGGGAAATGGAAATCGAGTAAATACCAGGTTTTCCTGTCTCCCCGGGAAACGGCATGAAAGAATCGATCGATACCGAAGTCCTCGTTTCCGAATCGCGTCACCTGTGGCAGAACTATTTCCCCGGCGCAAAACCGGAACAAGAGCCAACCGCGATTACCCGCGGCGATGGCCTCTATATTTATGATGCCGAGGGAAACGAATACCTGGACACCTTCGCCTCGCTGCTTACGACCCTGTGCGGGCACGGCCGCACCGAAGTCGTCGACGCGGTCAGGAACCAGATGGAGAAACTGGCGTACTTTCCCGGCGGCCAGGACGTCCTGATCGAACCTGCCGTCAGGCTGGCGGCGAAGCTTGCCGAAATCGCACCTGGGCGACTCTCGGTCTCATTCCTTGTCAACGACGGCTCGGAAGCAAACGAGGCGGCCATCAAACTGGCGCGCAGCTATCACTGGGCCAAGGGCGAGAAAAACCGCTACAAGGTACTATTTCGAAGGGGCTCATATCACGGGGCCACACTCGGCGCGCTCTCCGCGACCGGCCTGGCAGGGACTCGCGAGCCCTATGAACCCCTGTTGCCCGGGTTTACCCACGCGATGCCCGCGAACTGTTATCGCTGTGAACTCAGCCTGGATCCCAGAACCTGCGCGCTGGCCTGCCGCCAGAATCTGGCGTCCATCCTGGAATGGGAGGGGCCCCGGTCGGTCGCCGCCGTCATCCTGGACCCCATCCCCGGGTCCAACACGGGATTTCCCCTTCCCCCGGACGGTTATCTGCAGAGCGTGCGGGATCTCTGCGACGCGCATGGCGTCCTGCTCATCTTCGACGAAATCCAGACCGGCTTCGGTCGCACGGGAAAGATGTTCGCGTGTGAAAACTGGGACGTTACCCCCGATATCTTAACCGTCGCCAAGGGTTTCTCCGGGGGTTATCTGCCCATTGGCGCCGCGATTGCAACCGAGGAAATTGCCGAGACCATTCAAAGGGCGGGTACGGGATTCCGGCACATCCACACCTTTTCCGGCCATGCGGCCGCCTGCGCCGCCGCACTCGCCCATATCAAAATCATCCAGAACGAGAACCTCGCGGCGCGCGCCGCAGACCTGGGTGTCTATCTTCAGGAAAAACTGAACGAACTTCACCGGTATCCCATCGTGGGAAATGTGCGCGGCCTCGGCACGCTCTGGGCCGTCGAACTCGTTGGCAACCGCGAAACAAAAGCGCCCTTGAATCCTCCCGACAAGGCCGGCGGCTTTATTTCCGATTTCTGCCGGAAAGCCGGCATGATCCTGCGCAACAACGGCGACATCCTCGTCCTGGCTCCTGCTCTCGTGATGACATTCGAACAGGCAGACCGGATGCTCAACCTGCTGCACACCGCCATCGAACAGGCGCTGAGCCATTGCGAACAAAAAAACGACGTCTTTCAGTGGACCGACGAGTCGTCCGAGAAATAGGTCCGGACCGCCGCCGGACGCCAGGTAACGCCGCCGCCAGCTTCTCTACCTGTGAGAAAAACCAATGATGCCGGAAAAGGAAAAGTGCCTCGACATGCTCCGACGGATGTACCGCATCCGCGCTTTCGAAGCGCAGGTAAGGGACCACTACGACTACACCAGCTACCTTCGCGACAATCCCGAAAGCGAAGGGGCCATTTCCGGTGCGGCCCATCTGGCCATCGGGCAGGAGGCAGCCGAAGTCGGCGTCTGCGCCGCCCTTGAGCCGGATGACTCAGTGGCCAGTACGCACAGGGGTCACGGTCACGCCATCGCAAAAGGGGCGGACCTCAAGCCGATGATGGCGGAGCTGATGGGGCGGAAACAGGGGTACAGCGGCGGATGCGGCGGCTCTATGCACATCTTCAGTCCCGAACTCGGACTGATCGGGGGCAACGGCATCGTGGGGGCTCAGATTCCCATCGCCACCGGCGCCGCTTTCTCCGCCAAATACCGCGGCACGCGGCAGGTGGCCGTCGCTTTCTTCAGCGAGGGGGCCGCCAACCAGGGCGCTTTTCACGAAGCCCTGAACATGGCCGCGCTCTGGGACCTCCCCGCGATCTACGTCTGCGAAAACAACCTCTACGCCGCCACAACGCCAGCTTCTATCACGCTTTCGCCCCCCGACGTCGCCGCTAAGGCCGCAGCGTATGACATGCCCGGATTCATCGTGGATGGTCAGGACATCCTCGAGGTGCACCAGGTCGCTTCCGAGTCTGTCGCCAGGGCGCGCGCCGGAAACGGACCCACGCTTATCGAATGCAAGACCTACCGCTTTGTGAGCCACGCGGGCGGAGGCAAAGGCGACCACAACAATCCTGAGGAGCTTGAGACCTGGAAACGCAAGGACCCGATCGGCCTATTCGAACGCAAGCTCTTCAAGGCCGGATACCTGACCGAAGAAGAGAGACAATCCATCGTTTCCGAAGCCGCAGCGGCCGCCGAAGAGGCCGTCGCCTACGGCAAGCGATCTCCGTATCCTGATTTCGAAGCGTTGCCCGTTTCCTCAGGTGTCGCGCTCTAGCCTGATGGAATGTACCCTTCCGAATCGGCCGGATTTACCGTATTGAATTCATTGGGAGACCATTCATTGCCCCACGTTACCTACGCCCAGGCCATCAGCGACGCCATCCGGGAGGAAACCGCCCGCGACGAGCGCGTCTTCACCATCGGCGAGGACATCGGTCCGGTCCGCGATCCGGAGCAACTCTGGGACCGGTTCCGGGAACGCCGCACGTGGCAGACCCCCATTTCCGAATCGGGCTTCGTTGGACTGGCGGTCGGCGCCGCCATGACCGGCCTGCGCCCGGTTGCGGTCATCATGTATTGCGACTTCGTGACCGTCTGCATGGACCCCATTGTCAACCAGGCCGCGAAGATTCATCTGATGTCCGGCGGCAACGTCGACGTCCCGCTGGTGATCCGCACGCCCGGCGGCGCCGGTACGCGCGAGGCCGGCCATCACAGCCAGAGCCTCGAGAGCTGGTTCGTCCATACGCCGGGTCTGAAAGTGGTGATGCCGGCCACTGCCGCCGACGCCAAGGGCCTGATGAAGGCCAGCATCCGGGACGACGGCCCGGTCGTTTTCATCCAGCATAGACTGCTGGGCGATATCGAAGAAGCCGTACCGGACGGCGATCACGTCGTTCCGTTAGGCACGGCCGACGTCAAGCGCGAGGGCGCCGACGTGACCGTCGTCGCCGTCTCCTACGCGCTGCCGAAGACGCTTCAGGCGGCTGAATCCCTGGAACCCGAGATCGGCGTGGAAGTGATCGATCCCCGTACACTCGTCCCGCTCGACGCGGGCACCATCCTTCGCTCGGTCAGGAAAACCGGCCGCCTCCTGGTCGTACACGAAGCACCCACGCGCGGCGGTTTCGGCGCCGAAATCGTACGGCAGGTTACCGAACGGGGATTCGACCACCTTCGCGTACCCCCTCGCGTCCTCGGCGGCCTCAATACGCCCATGCCATACAGCGCCCCGCTCGAAGACGCCTGTCTTCCTCAGACCGAAGATATCGCCGCAGCCATCAGGAGCTGCGTCCGCGCCTGACCCTGCCTCCTTAGGAAGCCCGCTACTCCCCCCGTTTCCCCCGCCCCTTGATTCTGCGCCGCTGGTTCCTGACCAGGGTCACGATTTCCTGCGTGGAGACGTCCGCCCGGATCGACGGAACGTCCATCGGCGATCCGGAGGGCGGTTCCGGCACGAGTGCGTAGGTCCTGCCGTCTTTGCGACGAATGAGAACCTTGCCCGTCGCCTCGGCTTTGTCGAGTACGGTAGAGAAATTCTGCCTGGCTTCCGAGTAGGTATATACGTCCATCCTACACCCCCAAACTGACGAGCTTGATACCCAATAAGCCTGCGGCCCGTCCAAGCGTTCGATCCAGCGTCAACAGCGGCGCACCATGTCGCAGAGCGCAGTCCAGAAAGTACGCGTCGTAAGCGTATGCGTTCACCTGCGCCGAGATCGACAAGACATTTGACATGTCGACGTTTACGTATTGAAGCGGAATGCTCTCCAGAATCTCCATGCCGCGCTGGGCATCCGCGACGCGAACGCGGCGTTGCTTGATCATTGCCGAGAAGGCATTGCCAACTTCCCAGGGAATGGATCCGGGTCCGATAAGCGTATTCCCCGATGTGACTGCGACAATCGCATCTCTTTCCGGTTCTGCTACGATTACCGCGATGATTGCTGACGTGTCGATGACCATGTTCACGATTATATCTCCAGGATACGATCAATTGTACAATTGTCAGGACAGATGTCAAGGGGAAAACATCGATTCGCGGAAAAGCGGAGAGACGGGGAGAAAATCAGCTAACGGCTTTCAAAAGCCGCTGTGAGGGCGGGGCGGACATTCCTGTCTGCCCGCGTGCGCTGGACCTGTCTGTCAACACGGATCTCGCGTTTGACATATGCGCCGGCTTGGAACCGGACGAATCACAATGTCGTTGCGAGCATTTTCCATCGAAACCCGAAAGCGGACTTGCGTTTTTCGTATATCAGGGTACAATAGGGGTACAGAACAGAGGAGAAGCAGTCCGGTATTGCTTCCGAGTCGTTCCCTCTACACCCTTCATCCGGAGAATGAGATGAGCGCTGGTGTCCGCAAGTTCATTGTCTTTGCCATTGCCCTGGCCGTATCCTGGATCGTCGGGATCAACGTGGCCCCGACCTGGACCGTCGAGCAGATCGCCCTCGATGCTCACGTCGACAGAGACGGAAATCTCTACTACATATATCGGGGAGAGCCGGCCTATTTTCACCCCGTACCCATTGAGGAGGCGCTGCTCAACCCCGAGCGAATGGAAGGCTCGCGCGAGACCCCGGAAGTGAAGAAGGAGTTTGTCTCCGTGGTCAGGATGGAGGAGGGGGAGCCAAGGACCCTATACTATCAGCTGCTGGCCAAGCACCACTGGGGCTTCTGGTCCCTGCTGCCCGCGGTGGTCGCCGTGCTCCTGTGCTGGCTCACCCGGGAGCCGGTTACCTCGCTCATTGGCGGCATCCTGTCGGGAGCCCTGGTGCTTACCCGCTACGACTTCACCGGCGAAGTCCTGATACCCTCGCTGGCCACGACCAGCTCCGCCGGCGTCCTGCTCCTCTACCTGTGGCTGCTGGGCGGGCTGATGGGGATCTGGTCCCGGACGGGCGCCGCGCAGGCGTTCGCCGAGTTAATGACCGAGCGCTTCGTGCGCGGTCCGCGAAGCGCGAAGCTCGTCTCCTGGATGCTCGGCGTCATCTTCTTCCAGGGGGGCACGGTCAGCACCGTGCTGGTCGGCACCACGGTCAAGCCGATCGCCGATACAGAAAAGGTCAGCCACGAAGAGCTCGCCTATATCGTCGACTCGACCGCCTCGCCGATCGCTTCCCAGCTCGCTTTCAACGCCTGGCCCGGATATGTACAGGCTTTCATCTTCGTCTCCGGGGTCGGATTCCTCGCCACCGAGACGGACCGCATCGCCTTCTTCTTCCGGAGCGTGCCGTTCTGCTTCTACGCGATCTTCGCCGTGCTCGGCACCTTTCTCCTCAGCATCGAGAGGCCCCTGTTCCTCGGCAAGCGGCTCAAGGCGGCGATGGAGCGCTCCCGCGCGACCGGCCAGCTCGACGCCGAGGGAGCGAACCCCCTCAGCGCGAAGGAGCTGCAGGGAAGCAACGTTCCCGAGGGCTATACCCCCCACGTGATGGAGTTCTTCCTGCCTTTGATTTCCCTCATCGGCATCGCCGTCGGCACCTTCATCGTCAGCGGCTCTCCCAACGTGCAGTGGGCCTTCGGAACGGCCCTGGTGCTCGCCGCGGGGATGGCTCTGGCCAAGGGGATGTCGCTGAAGGATCTTGTGGCGGGATTCCACGACGGCCTCAAGGGGGTGGTGCTCGGTTCCGTCATTCTCCTGCTCGCCATCACCATCGGAGGGATAAACAAGGAGACGGGGGGCGGCATCTTTCTGGTCGAGCAACTCGGGGAGGCAATTCCCTACTTCCTGCTGCCGGTGCTGTTGCAGATCATGACCATGGTCATCGCCTTCTCCACGGGGACGAGCTGGGGCACGTACGCGGTGGCCTTCCCGCTGGCCATGCCGCTGGCCTGGGCGGTGGCAGGGGCTCACGGGCTTTCACATCCTGAGCTCTTCATGACGCTCTGCTTCGCCGCGGTCATGGACGGCAGCGTGTACGGCGACCAGTGCTCGCCGATCTCCGACACCACCGTGCTCAGCTCGATGTGCACCGGCTGCGACCTGATGGACCACGTCAAGACTCAGATCCCCCAGGCGTCCATCGCGGCCTTCCTGGCGGCGATCTGCTGGACCGTCGTCGCCTTCTTCACCGCCTGAGAGGAAGTGGGCCCGGCAGGCGGACAGGTGGGCGCCGCTATTCACGGGTCCGTCTTTTTTTTAGGTGAACGCCCTGGCCGCGTTTCCGGAACCCTCCGCGTATATTTGCAGTCGGGCCAATTCGAACAACCGATAAACCGTCCATATTTTCCACGCTTCTCGTGCAGCCATCCAAAGCACGCCGGACATCCCTCAACGGCCTGCCTGCAGTCCCGGCAACGGTAGTTCTCATCGGCCTTCGCCAGCAATCCGGTCCTGCAATGGGGACATCCGGGCTGTCGATACTCGCAATATGGCCAATGCGAACAACCGTAGAATATCCCCCCGTCCTTGGCGCTACGTCTACGCTGCATCCTTCCATGGATGCATTTGGGGCACGGAACATCCCGTTCGGGTCGCTTTCCGTGGACCTCAACGTCATAGCCGCCCTTCATCAACTCCTCGACGAAAGCCGAAGGCGTTCCCGCATCGATGACGAGATAGACGCCGCGCCGGGCGCGTGTGACCGCGACATAGAACAGTCGGCGCTCCTCGGCGTTTGGATGTGCTTCCGGCTCAGCCAGAACGAGGTCCAGTAGCGGGTCGTCGTCGATCTCGGAGGGGAAGCCGTACTTTCCGGAGTACATGCCGAGCACCACCACATAGTCGGCCTCAAGGCCCTTGGAGCCATGTGCCGTCATGAAAGTGAGTTTGAGATTGAAATGCGCGCGCGCCAACGCGTCCATATTCTGAGGCCTGGTGTGCCTGTACCGGCCCAGCAACAGAACCGTAGCGTGCTCGTCGTCCTCGGCGGCATGAGCGGCAATTGCGTTCAACGCCTCCGCCACGGGATCGGGAGACGTGTCCCGGGCGAACAATAAGTGCACGCATGGTTCGTCTGCATTGAAGATGGACGTAACACGCTTACGGATCTGTGCGGGGTTGCTGAGGACGAATCGGGTTGCGAGATCGGCGATACGATCCGCGCACCTGAACGTCGTTTCCAGTTTGACGCGTTCGCCCTCGCCGAAGCGCGCAGTGAACTCTCGCATGATGGCGATGTCCGAACCCGCAAATCGGAAGATGGCCTGCCAGTCGTCGCCGACCGCGAACAACTGCGAGGTGTTCAATGTGTCCAGCAACGCCTTCAGCAGACGCGCTCTCCCGTCCGAGATATCCTGAAACTCATCGACGAGGATGTAACCGTACCGGTTGCGGTAACGCCCGCTCCGCACGTGTTCCGTCGCGTTGGTGATCATGTCGTGGAAATCGATCTGCCGCTTCCGAGCAAGCGATTCCTGGTAACGCTCATATACAGGAATGAAGACGGTCAGGAACGCCTCGGCCCGAAGACGGTTTCGAGCCCTGGCAGCCCTGCGGGCCACGTCGTCTGCGGAAAGTTGCGCACCCTTGTAGTGATGGAGAAACGTTGCAACCAGACGCGTGAAAGGTTCGATTCGACCCTGCTGTTCGAGGACGGAGAAGGTATTCCGGGATGGGATCGGAGACAGCTTTATCCCATGGACGGCCAGTTTTTCCGCCAGGTTCCCGGTCAGTCTGCCCGCGTCCTTTTCGTGGCTATAGGTTTCCACGAGAACCGTGCCATGTTCCGCATGCAGCCGTCTCTTCCAGTCCAATGACCTGAGATATTCGTCGCGATCGATAAAAGGAGGTGTATCGTTCGATTCCGAGAGTGCGAAATGCTCAATGTAAATCCCCGTGCCAGGGAGGGTGAAGTCGGGCTGGTACTGCCTCTTGACCGACGTGGCGGTGTCGTGTTCGTAGTCGCGTTCGTACTCATAGGACACACCGTTGAGGTAAAGGAAGTTGGCAATCTCGCATTCTTCGAAACTCTTGAGCTTCTCGCCTTGCAGAGACCGGACCTCGTTGTCCCGGAGATAGGCCCAATACTCTCCCTGAGTCCGGAATTCGAACTCGCTTCGGTACGGAGCAAAATGCCCTGCGAACCATCCGAGCATGTCGTCGGCGTACCTGGGATCGGCGACGAGGTCGCCAACGATGCCCTTCAGCAGGTCGAACAGGGCATGGTCATCTACCGCAGCCTTTGCCACGGCCGGGCGTCTGCGTTCCACCTCGCCGATGATCGACATGCCCAGGCTATGGAACGTTCGAACCGTGAGCCCGGCGCCCAGCCGAACGCCAAGGCGTTTTCGGATCCTTTCCTTCATTTCTTCCTGGGCATCTTTGGCAAATGCAAGCAGAAGCAGTTCCGATGGACGCCGGTACCCCTTCTGAATGAGCCAGCCCGCCTTGGCAACGATGACTGACGTCTTGCCGCTTCCGGCGGCTGCGACGACCAGGTTGCGGTCGTCATCGACGACAACCGCTCTGCGCTGCTCGTCCGTGAGCGGCCTGGCCTCGATCCTTTCGAAGAAATCCCTGGATCGGACCAGCTCTTTGGCCACGAACGTCTCGCAAGCTCTCACCCGAAAACCTTCTGAATCGTCCGAGAAGGCCTGAATCGCCTTCAGCATTCGGCTTTCTGCGATGCCGGAGAGCTGTTCGGGCCACCGAGATGGGAACCGGGCAACCAGATCTTTAGCATCTTGTTCGATCGGGGAAAAGACGGTACGCGCCACATACCGCGGCGGATCGGTAAACTGTGCAAGGCGTTCGTAGACGGATTTAATCGTACGAGCATGTGAATCCAGGGCGCCTCGCCACCAGTCGACTCTCGCGCTCATGAGTGCGTCGCCGAACACCCGGGCGTCCGCCTTCGACAATCCGGATACCGTTGCCTCGCCGGAGGCGTAACATATCTGCAGTCCTCCCCAGAACCACCCCTGCGCCACCTCCGCGGTCTCGATTTCCCGAAAGGGGATGTCGAACGACCGGGACGGGTATTCCAGGATCAAAGTATCACTGTTCAACGTGACCGCCCCGGCATGTCCCCGGCGAAGGACCGGGAACACGTACGTGGCCAGGCCGGATCGTCCGACGCGCATAGATCCCCCCGGGCCCGATACCCTGTCTGATTCAAGATGACGAGTTTTACTGCAAATCGTACGCCAGGCCGATCGGACATCGACTGAAAAGCCGGTCGTGCATGGGGTCGCTGCACTGACTCATGGATCCGCCCTATCGACTGCCGCGCCCGCGTCAATACCTGTCCCGAAGAGGGTTTTACGGCAATCCGCCTTGAATTCCGCCGCTGTTTTCCGTTGACACGCTCCTGCAATGCCGCTTTCTTTCGCCTTCCTGTACGTGGCGATTCGTTTTGGACGGAATGGGTACACATTGTTCTCCAATGTCCCGGAACGGATGGCGTGCCTCTGCAGAAAATGTTACATTTCCTCTCAATGCAGTGAAAGCAATTGTAAACGGGATCCAACGCCGGATTGACAATCCATTCTTTTCCCATCCCGCGGGACCTTTTTCTTGAAGGGCAAAGGATACCCCATGGAAACCGTACGTGACAGGCTCTGGATCTTCACGTGTGTGGCCGGATCGGACAACGACTCGCTCACTTACGCCGGGTACACGCAGGGGTCGCGGATGACGCCGGCCGAAGGCGCGTTGTTTCTGGACGTACCCAACCTCCATATGATCCGGTGGCGCGGCCTGCCCGCGTATCCGTACGAACAGTACGCCGTTACCTTTTCCTCTCTGAAGCAGGTCACCTGGTCCATCGTGGGCAGCGGCGGACAGGTGGAAGGGGACGAACTCCAGCGAGTGCTCGATCTGGCCGAGCGGCATCCCAATATCACCGGGGTCTATCTGGACGACTTCATGCGAAAGGACGGCAAAGGCGCCCTCAGCGTGGACGACCTCGCCGGAATCCGTCCGCGACTGAACGTTGCAGGCAGCAGGCTGGACCTCTGGGTGGTCCTGTACATCAGGCAACTCAACCTGCCCGTCACGCCGTACCTGGAACACTGCGACGTGGTTAACCTCTGGACCTGGAACTCCGACGAACTGGCAGACCTCGAACGGAACATGGAACGACTCGAAGCCGTCAACCCCGGCGGTCGGGTCTCCCTGGGATGTTATCTCTGGGACTACCACAACCGGCGCGCTGTGTCGATCTCGCAGATGGAGCACCAGTGCAATCTGGGTCTCCGGTGGCTCCGGGAAGGCCGAATCGAGAGCATCGTCTTTCTCGGCAACACCTGCTGCGACATCGGCATCGAGTCCGCCCCGTGGGCGCAGGCGTGGATCAGGGAGGTGGGCGATATCCCGCTGAACGCGGTCGACGAGTGAACCAAGCGCGGGAGACAATAACCACAAAGGCACAAAACGGGTAAAGCAGCGCGACTATGTAAAGCGACGTGAGGAGACGATCGATATGGAGAACCGGGAAGGGATCGGAAACAACCTCGACAAGAACACGTATATACCCAGCGACGGCCACCATGCGTTTTACGCATCGGGACAGACGTATACGGGCGCGACCGGCGAACGCATCGTTGAAACGGTGACCTCCGAATGCCTCCAGTGGGTGACTCACGATGACGGACGCACAACGTTGGACGCCTGTTACGACGGCACCTGGCTCAGGATTTCCCAAGACAACGGAACACACTGGACGGATTGGGGACCGAGGGTGAGGTTCGACATTGGGATCAAGGAAGAACAGCTGATGCCGGCGGGATTCAGCCTGGATGCGAAGAACGACACCCTGGTGCGGTTCTTCCGTGGGCAGAAGGCCGATAAGAGCTGCTACGGATACATCAACCAGGGCGCTTACCGGGCGTATACCAGCATTTCCGGAGACCAGGGAGCAACCTGGAGCGAGCCGGAGCAGATCATCTCCCGGGGTGACGGTTTTGACGCGGAACGCTGGGGTCCCGGCTTCGAATACGGCGTCCGAGGCGGGATCCTCAACGGGAACCACTGCATCTGGCTGGAGGACGGGTCGGTGCTGGCGCCCTTCACGGAATACGAACGACTGGACGGTACCAGACCCTGGTGCTTCAGGGTGGTCTGCGCAAGGGGAAACTGGAAGGACGATATGAGCGGGCTTGACTGGGAGTTCGGGGACTTTATCGAGGTGCCGCTTGAGAAGTCCCGCATCGGATGCTGCGAGCCCTCGATCACGCCGCTGGAATCGGGTGCGCTGTTCGTCACGATGCGGTGTCAGGGGAATGAGGCCGAGGGCTCTTATACCCTACCGTATACCGCCGTTTCGGAGGATGGCGGAATGAGCTGGACGCCGCCGGAGCCGCTGACCTACGACGACGGTACGAACGTATGGACGCCCGCCTCGTGTACAGCTTTTTATGATTCCTCCGTGACGGGAAAGACCTATTGGATTGCCAATATCCTGGACGGCCCCGTCTACGGCCAGATTCCTCGATATCCATTGCAGATCGCCGAATTCGACACGGTCAATGCGTGTATCGTAAAGGACTCGGTACGGCTCATTCAGGACCGGCCCGATGACGCGCACGAAAACGTGAGATATACCAACTTCGGGTGGTACGAAGACAGAAGAACGGGTCGGTTGATTATCACGCTTCCCGAGCAGTATCGCCGCATGGGCTGGGACGACATGGAGAAGCCCGAGGACTTCGCGGCGGATTGCGTGAAATACACGGTGGATATAGGCGGGTAGACGGGAGAGGGGAGATAATCAGAAAAACAGCTCACACAATGACCATCCTTTTTGCGCCGGCCCCAAGCCGCTCCCTGAGCTTGCGTTGCCCTGAGCCTGTCGAAGGGTCGGCGAAGGGTGGTTGAGCCAGTCGAAGAGTAGCCGAGTGCGGGCATTTCGACAAGCTCAATGACCACGCTTTGACAGGTCGTTCCGACAAGAATATCGCAGGCACACCATACCCCTTTTGACGGAGCAGTCTTAAGACAACGCGAAATCAGGACTCCACATACCTGGAGATGAGGTCCGCAGTGGCCGCATCTCCTTTTTTCTGCGCCCAGGCCAGGGGCGCCGACCACTCGGCGCCGGCAAGCGTCGGGTCGGCGCCGCGTTCCAGATAGAGCTGCGCGAGATCGTACTTGCCCCACCGGACCGCCCAGCCCAGCGGCGTGGACTGCAGGAGATCGTCGATCACGTTCAGATCGGCGCCGTGGTCGAGGAGGATGGTGGCAAAGGCGATCCGCTCGGGCTCTGTCATAATCGGCTCTCCCCAGACGATGCCGCAGGCCGCCAGGTGATGCGCGAGCCGGTACCCGAATCGCCCCACCAGGTTCGGGCTGACGCCGTGGTCCAGAATCATGCGGAAGATTTCCGGATAGACCGTGCGGTCGAAGTCGCGGAATTTGCGGTGGGGATTCGTGCGCCAGAGCCGGAGGGGCTGTTCGAGCAGGCCGAACCAGCGGTTGTCATCGGGTTCCCAGTCAAGTTGCCGCAGGCACATCCCCACGATATTCGGGTCGCCGCCGCATCCCGCGGCCCAGAGCAGCTTCTCGGCGATCGACGGGTCGTTGTGGAGGGCGACGGCAGCGGCCGACGTCTCGGCTTCGAGTCCGGCGGTAATGTGATCCAGAATCCCGCCGTATCGAAACAGCAGTCCCTTCATCCTGTCGTCCCGGTTGTTGTACGCCGCGGCCACGGGATTCCCGCTGGCATAGATGCTGGCGTTGGGATCCGCACCGCTCTCGAGCAGGAGTTCGGCAATTTCATGGCGGGAATTGCCCGCCGCATTGGCCAGGGGTTCGCCCCACGAATACGGCCTGGATTCGTAGTGGTGCAGCTGATGCCGGTCGTCCGGGTGCAGACCCAGGTCGAGCAGCAGGCGTACCATGTCGATATCGTCGTTCCGGACGGCGATCTGCAATAGGCCGTCCCTCTCGCTGTCGTTGGACCGGAAGCGTTCGGGATGTTTTTTTGCGAACGTGCGAACGAAGTCGAAATCGCCAAGCGCGACCGCGGATTCGATCGATTGTTCGCATCCCGCCTGCAGCAGGATGCCGGCGCAGATCAGACACCCTTCGTTGAGCGGCCTGTTGCGCCCGCGTACATTGAGGACCGCGCCGTCCAGAGGCGATTGGCCCTCGGGCGTGAGGTGGGTGATATCGGCGCCGCGATCGAGCAGTTCGCGAACCAGCCGGTAACGGCCGTGCGACGCGGCCGCGTGGATCACGCTGCCGCCGTTGCGATGACAGGCATCCAGCAGGTCGGACTGACGATCCAGGATGTCGAGCGCGGCCTGCTCCCGCCCCTCCCCGACGGCCTCGAACAGCGCGTCGTTCTCGTCGGTTATCGTGATATTCTTGCAGGCGGCCAGCTTGCGTTTTTCGTCTTCTTCCCTGATCACGTGGACGATGTCGTCCAGGCCGCGTTCCCGCGCCATCGTAAACGCGCCGGTGGCGTCGCGGTGGGGGTAGATGCCCGAGTTGTGGTCCGCACCCGCTTCCATGAGAGCGCGGACCGCATCGATGCGCCGGTTCATCACCGCGTAGTGAATCGCGCGGTGCTCGTTGTTTTCGGCCATGTGGACGTTCACCAGATCGGGCTGCTCGCCAAGGATCTGTCTAATCCGCGAGACATCGCCGCTGCCTGCCGCCTCACATAGATCCGCGACCCTGTAGGATCCGTTGCCGGCCATCTCTGTTCCTTTCCGGGTTTGCCCGTCACCCGATTTCGCCAGCGAAGGCTTCGCCGCTTGCGCATAACCTGAACTCGAATTTCCGAAACCGCAGGCCCCACCGTAAACAGCTCAAAGGCCGTACTCGAAGCTGAGTTCTCTCTTCACATCCGTTTTCTCGACGCTCCGTTTGATATCCTCCATCAAGTCCAGCCACCTGTGTTCCCTGAATTTCTCGAAGTCGAGGACGAATCCCGGTAGCGCCCTGCTCTCGATCCGGCCGGCCGGCTCCTGCCCGAGCACCTCGAATTTCCCGCCTCGAAGCTGGTACCACGTCGCCGGTTTGCCATTTTCCACGAACAACGCCTCCTGGACGCCGGAAGCTTCGTAAATCTGGCGTTTCTTTCCCAGATCCGTAAATCCGTGCTTGGACTCGATTTCAAGCACGAAATTCGGCGGCCCCTCGTAGACCTGATGATCGTGGTTCTTGTGGCAGATTTGCCGGGGTCCGTTTCTTCGCACGATAACGCCCACGTTCGGATAGACCATAACATCCGTCTTTCCGGCATAGCTGAGCCGTACCGGAGGGAAGAGGACCACGTCCATACCTGTAGCAATCATACGGTAGTAATTGATCACGGTAAGCACGTCCGCATGAAATCGCGACACGTTCGCGTCGGGTATCCACATGATTATCCTCCCTACGGTTCGATTCCGTTCGATGTCATCCCAATTGCTGTCTCAATTCGTCCTTAGCGTGGCTGGACGCATTTATTCGCGGCGCAGAGCCTCTATGGGATTGGCGCTTGAGGCTCTAAAGCACTGGAATCCGACAACCAGCAACGTGCCGAGAACAGATCCCACCGCAGTGACAACAAAGGGGAACAGGCCCAGGTCCGCGCGATAGGCGAAATCCTGCAGCCAGTCCTGCATGAGGACATAAGCAAACGGCCATGCGATGAGATTGGCGATAAGCACCAGCCTGGTGAATTCGGCGCCCAACAGGAGCGCGATTCTGCCGAAGGATGCGCCGAAGACTCTGCGAATGCCAATCTCCTTGCGGCGGCGTTCGCCCGTGTGGGCGGCGAGACCAAGCAGGCCGATAGAGGCGATGAGAAACGAGACTCCGAATCCAACGGCAAATATGCGCTGGAAGCGCAGGTATTTTCCGTAATTGACCTCCAGCCGGTCATCGAGAAACGCATACCTGAATGGACGAACCGGGATGAAGGTCTTCCAGATTTCTTCGAGGCCATGCATGGTCTCGCCGATGTTTCCGGCTGCGAGTCGCAAGTTGACCACGCGAAAGGAACGCGGGCGCAAAACAAAGGCATTGGCGTGAAGTTTTTCAGTCAGCCGGCGCATGTGAAAGTCTTCTACGACGCCAATGATCCAGCCTTCATTATCCTGAAGTTTGAACGGTTTTCCAACGGGATTTTCAAGCCCGAGTTTCTCCACCGCTGTCTCGTTGAGAATATAGGCACGTTCGAAATCGCTTTTGATGCCAACGGAGAAATTGCGTCCCGCAAGGAGGTCCACGCCAATCATGGGGAACAGATCTTCGTCAATGCTGTATTGCCGTATGTCGAACGCAGCGCCCGATGGATCGAGGACCATTTCCTTTCTGCTTGTCCAGCCTTCGCCCGGGAGGCTTGCGGATGCTGTTGCCGCCAGCACATCGGGGTGTTCGAGAAAGCGCCGCTTCACTTCGTTGTAGGTTTTCCTCAGCGATCCATCGACGTCAAAGATGCGGAGCGCGAGGATGTTTTCTTTCTTGAATCCCAGGTCTTTATTCAGGACATAGTCGAGTTGGACAAAGGCGACAAGAGCGACAAAGACGAGAAAGATGGAGATGGCGAACTGGATGATCACGAGAACCTTGCGGGGAAATGATCCGGTGGACCCCGAAGCGGTTTGGCTGTGCAATGCGGCAACAGGGGAAAATCGGCTGAGGAGAAAGGCTGGATAAATGCCCGAGAACAGACCGACCAGAACCGTTGCAGCCAGGAGTACAATCGCCATGTCCGGCTCCAGAAAGGCAGAGAGTGGTTCCGTCTGTCCAACGATTTGTTGCCAGTAAGGCCGGGTCATGCCCGTGAGGACGAGACACAAGGGCAGCGCGAGA
This sequence comes from Candidatus Latescibacterota bacterium, assembly GCA_965203805.1. GTDB lineage: Bacteria > Latescibacterota > UBA2968 > UBA2968 > JAAXHE01. The sequence goes on from OZ241917.1 coordinate 3,076,287, forward strand.
AACGTGAGTAATACAGACTCGAGAAGGAATTGGAGTGCCAACTGTCGATGGCCCGCGCCAACGACCTTTCGCATACCCACTTCTTTGGCCCGAAGGGCCGCACGCGCGGTCGAGAGATTGACAAAATTGATACTGGCGACGAATAAGACGAGCATGCCGATGGCGGTCAGGGCGCGAACCACTTTGAGATCGCCGGCGGCAATGCCGGTTCCCGGACCGCTGATGCCTTCGGGGAAATCTTCAAGGCCATGGAGACGCATTCGCAAGAGCGGTTGCAGGCGGTGGCTGGTTGTGTTTTCCGCGTTTTCTTCGGGTATCGCCAGCGCACGCAATTGCTGCTCGGTTCGCGCCGGATCTGCATCCGTGCGCAGGCGGATGAAGGTCTGCACCCACCGAAATGAGGTGCGGAATTCCCAGTTGGACCAGGCAGTGCGAACGCCTGCCGGAAGGGTGGCGGTTACAAAGTAAGGATTGAAATGCGTGTTCCGGGGTTGCTCGTCCAGAATTCCGGTGACAATGTAATCGCCCCACTGACATTCGAGTACTTTGCCCATGGGGTCTTCCCCGGTCGGGAAGAATTCGTCAACTGCTTCTTGCGAGATAACCACACCGCCGGATCGTTTGAGCGCCTGGCTGCGATCGCCACGTTTTAGTTTGATCCCCCAGAATGCGAGATAGTTGGGATCGGCATACCAGAAAGCACGTCGTTGGGCAAACCGGCGATATCGCACCCATCGATGGCCGGGACGGATGCGGCTCGCCGATTCAATTGCGGCAATGGATTCGATCATTTCGGGAGTGAGCGCAGCGTGGGTGTCGACCTGGAAATCCATCTTGTACGGCGTGGTCAATTGCCGCAATACCCGGTACGTGCGATCGGCCCCGGGGCGAAACGTATCGAAGCTGGTTTCGTGAGCGACGTAGAGCCACGTCAGGAGCATGCACGTGAGACCAACGCTCAGGCCGAAGAGGTTGGCCAGCGTAACCCATCGCTGGCGAATGATGTGCCGGCAGGCGACTGTGAGAATATTGCGTAGAATGAATTATTCCTGGCTCAGGACGTCGACGGGGTTGGCACGGGCCGCGTTCCGGGCAAGATGAGCCACCGTCCCGGCGGCGATAAGGAGGGTGATGGACAGACTCAGGAGGAACGGCCAGACTGTGAGATCGATACGGTATGCAAAATTCCGCAGCCAGTCCTGTGTCAACAGATAGGCAACGGGACAGGCAACCGCCCCGGCCAGAAGGGCCAGTACCGGGAATTCCCGGGCAACCCGAAGCATGAGATGCCCCTCGGAAGCGCCCACGGCTTTGCGGATCGCGATCTCGCGGGTTCGCCGTTGTGCCGCAAATGCGGCGAGGCCCACCGTGCCCAGACACGCCAGGAGCACGGCGACGACGGCAGACCGGAATGCGAGCGCCCCCTGGCGGTGCTCATGACCGTACTTGGATTCCACGTAGTCTTCGATGAAGAAGCTCTCGAAAGGGACCGTCGGGACCAATTGAGACCAGAGCTCGTCAATGTCTGAAAGCGCTACCCGCTCACGATGGCGTTTGATCTTCAGATGCAGATATTTCAGATTCGGTCCCGCTGCCGACAACACCAGCGGGACCATGGGTTCTCTCAGCGAGCGTACGTGAAAGTCCCGGATCACCCCCACGACCCGTACGGGTCGCCCATTGAGCAGGAACGCCTGTCCCACGGGCCGGGTCCAGCCGAATTTCTCCGCCGCCGTCTCGTTTATCATTACTTCGGTCACGTCGTCCCAACCGGTTGTCCGTTCGGCGTAAGCCTGCGAAAAACCCCTTCCCGACAGAATCGGAATCTCATAACAATCGAGGAAATCTTCATTCGCTCGAAAAACCCGCGCTTCAAACTCTCGATCCGGCGAATCCACAGGCGATACAAACCTTCGTTTGGGCCAGCTGTGCCCCGGCAGGTCCAGGCTCGCGGCGGCCGATATGATATCGGGATGGTCCAGAAACCGCCGTTTGACCGCGTTATAGCGGCTGTTCAAGGGCAGTCGCTCGGCATCGGGTCCGAAAATCTTTACGACAACCACCCCTTCCCGCCGAAACCCCAGATCCCGCGTCCGCACCAGGTCCATCTGCAGATAGACGACGAACGTGATCGCAATGAGGACTGTGGATGCCGCGAACTGCATAATCACCAGAAATCTGCGCACCCAGAGATCTCTCGGGAGTCCCCTGCGCAGGCCCCTGAATATATCCACCGGCTGGTGGGCCGACATGTAAAGACCGGGATAGATTCCGGATACGAGGCCGGTGATCGCGGTTACGGCGAGAATCCAGTGAATCTGTTCGACGACGTTGAAAACAAGCGGCTCGCCCATCAACGTCGAATACTGGGGCAGGAGGGCCCAGGTCAATCCGATGGATACCGGAAGCGCGGCAATGGTGAACAGAAGGGACTCACACAGGAATTGACCGACCACGTCACGGCGACGTGCGCCGGCGACCCTGCGAAGACCTGCCTCGCGGGCGCGAAGGGCCGACCTTGCGGTGGCCAGATTCATGAAGTTGATGCACGCGATGATGAGGATGCTCAGACCGAGGACCGATAACGGATAGAGATCGCGAACGTCGCCGTACAACATCCCCGAGTCGCCCTTGAAACCCTCCAGGTCGATTTTGGAGTACAGGTGGATGCGCGGCATGGGCTGGAGCCGGTACGTCGCACGGCCGGAATCCGTGGGAAACCGGGCGGCAAGCGCCCGCTCCACCGCCGCGGTGTCCGCGTCCGGCCGCAGGCGGATGAAGATCGGCGCCGCCCGGATCGCCCAGTTGCCCGACGTGAAATGCGTAACGCTGTCGAACTCGAAACGTGTATTGGTGGGAAGATTCTCCATGACGGCGATAACATTGAATGCCTGAACATGGGTTTCCCGCTGTACCTCCACCGACCTGCCCACGGGATCCGCATCGCCGAACAACTTTCCTGCAAGGCTCCTCGTCAGCACTATGGACGCGTCACGGCGGGAAAGCGAGGCAGCATCGCCGTGAACAACGTCGAGCCCGAAAAAGCCCAGGGCGTCGCCGTCGACGGGACAGAGGCGCTGGCGAAATATCCGGCCTTCCGCGCGAAACCAGGAGCTGATCTGGCGGTACTGGACCACATCCTCCACCTGGGGATGGTCATTGCGCAGACTCACGGCGACCTTCGCCGGCAGCGCGCTCTGCCATCGGATGCGGCCGCGCTGGTCGATGTTCTTTCTCATCACGCGGTAGACGCGATCCGCATGGGGACGAAAGTCGTCGTAGCTCATCTCATAGCGGATATACAGCATGATGAGCACGGCGCAGGTCAATCCGATCACCAGGCTGGCAACGCTGATCGCGGTGTACGTCCTGTTCCGGACCGCGTTGCGAATCGCGACTGTGAGGAAGTTGTATAGAATCGTCGAACTCAGTGTTGCGCGTTCAGCGCCCGCTTGCGAAGTTCCTCGGCGGTTTCAGGATTCCCAAACGTACACTTTTTTACGGTAGACGGTCTCGAAACCATTGCGTTTCAGGTTGCCCAGCGAGGTCTTCAGCATCGCGAGGGTCTCGCTGCACGCCACCCGGCACCCCAGTTCCGCGGCGCGATTCAGGCGCGCCCTGATAAGCGCGTTCTGTCCGCCCTTCTTTCTGTGCGCCTCGGCGGTCCCCGCCCATCCGAGATAGGCGAAGTCGCCATCGCAGGCGAGGATGGCCGCGCTGACGGGCGCGCCGGCCTCGTACGCCATGAAATGCTCGAATCCGGCCTGCTCGATACTCTCGAAGAAAAACGAACTCGGCCAGGGCTCGAAGATGCGGACAACCGCATCCCTGTTCTCCTCGACCTCGCCGCGCGAAACGCGGCGCACTTCGAGAGGTGTCTGAAAGGGCGACCCGGGTTCAACGGTACGAATCAGCGTGGGATACGTGGTCCCCTTGAATGGCGTGAGACCGTTGTCCTGCAGCCACCCGCCGATCTCTTCTTCCTGTGGATTCGGGCTCAGCCAGAAGAAAAACCGTTCGACCTCCGAATCCCTGAATACGCTCAGTATTTCCAATAAATCGGTCCGCGAAACCTTGCCCCCGCATCCGAAAAAATACACGCCGTTCCGGTTCGCTGATGGAAAAGGCGATGACGCGGAAGAAGGATCCAAAGTAACGATCGCGCTTTCGATTTGTACCTGCATCCTCGAATCGTGCGGGACGCAATCGAGTTCCTTTTGCCGGATCGCCATCAATCGTCGCGCAATTTCATCGGGTCTCATGTCGGTGGTCGCAGTGATGACGTGCGGTCTATGGTGATTCGATTCACTATCGTTACTCGTTTTCTCGTGCTTTTGTCGCGCTTATTGGTTTTCCTCGTTTTCTCGTGCCTTTCTCGTGCTTTTTAATTCTCATCCTGTCTATCCATGTAAGTTCGGGTTTTGAATGAGCGAGTCTGGTTTTTCTCCAGGAGCGGTTTCAGGAACTGTCCCGTGTACGACTGCCCTGCCGCGGCCACCGTCTCGGGCGGGCCCGCGGCAATCAGATCCCCTCCGTTGTGTCCGCCCTCCGGGCCGAGGTCGATCACGTGGTCGGCGGTTTTGATCACGTCCAGATGGTGCTCGATGACCACAACCGTGTGACCGGCGTCGACCAGACCGTTGAGCGCGTCGAGCAGCTTCTGGATGTCGGCCAGGTGCAATCCCGTGGTCGGCTCATCCAGGATGTAGAGATTGTGTCTGCCGCGTTTGATCTTGCCGAGTTCGCTGGCGAGTTTGACACGCTGCGCCTCCCCGCCGGAGAGGATGGTCGCCGGATGGCCGATCTTCAGGTAACCCAGCCCGAGGTTTTCGAGCACGGAAAGCTTGTGAGAAATGAGTCTGTTCCCATCGAAAAACGCGACGCCTTCTTCAATGGACATGTCGAGGACGTCGGCAATGGTCCGGTCCCGGTAGGTAACCTCCAGCGTCTCGTCGTTGTATCGTGCGCCCTTGCACGTGGGACAGGGGACGGCAACATCGGGCATGAAGGCGAAGCTGGTCTTGATCTCGCCTTCGCCCGAACATTCCTCGCAGCGGCCGCCCTTGACATTGAAGCTGAACCGGGAGGCCGTGTAACCGCGTGCGACGGCTTCACCGGTGGACGCGAAACACTTGCGGATATTGTCGTAGAAGCCAATGTACGTCGCGGGATTGGATCGGGGAGACCGGCCGATGGCGGACTGATCGATGTTGACCACGTCCGCCACGTGTTCATGGCCCGAGAGGTCGTCATGATCGCCGGAGAAGACGCGGCTGTCGTGAAACAGGTTGTAGAGTTTCTTGTACAGGATTTCGTGAATGAGGGTACTCTTGCCCGAACCGGACGCGCCGGTGATGCAGGTAAAGATGCCCAGGGGAATCTCCACGTCGATGTTGTTGAGATTGTTCGCACGCGCACCTCTGATGCGGATCGCCCTGGCGTTTTTCTCGCGTCGCCGGGCGGGAACGGCGATCGCTCTGGCACCGTTCAGGTATTGCGCCGTGGGCGACTGCCTGCACTTGAGTACCTCGCCCACCGGGCCCGTTGCAACGACGTGCCCGCCATGCACACCGGGGCCGGGTCCCATTTCGATGATGTGATCGGCGGCGCGTATGGTCTCCTCGTCGTGTTCGACGACGATGACCGTGTTGCCAATGTCGCGAAGACGCCGCATGGTGCTGATCATCTTCTCATTGTCTTTGGGGTGCAGACCGATGCTGGGCTCATCCAGAACGTATAACATACCCATGAGGCCGGATCCGATCTGCGTTGAGAGGCGAATGCGCTGGGACTCGCCGCCGGAGAGCGTACCGGTCGGGCGATTGAGGTTGAGATAGTCGAGGCCGATGCCGATCAGGAGTTCGAGGCGGGCCGAGATTTCGTGGATGATCTGCGAGGCGACTTCCTTCCGTTTCGGCGGCAGGGTCAATTCCGTAAGAAAGGTCGACAGTTCCGGCAGATGCATTTCGCCCAGGCTGTGGATGTTGCGACCGTCGACGGTGACCCGGAGACGCTGCTTCTTCAACCGCTCGCCGCCGCAGTCCGGACACAGATTCTCAACCATGACCTTGCGCAGATAGTCTTCCATGCCGCCGTGGGCCGTACCCTTTTGCCTGTATCGGCGGTACTGGCGTTCGATCTGGTTGATCACACCGTCGTAACGGAACTCGCGCCCGATGTATTTGGCGCCGACCTTGGCGTCCGGAGGCTGCTCGATGACGACCCGTTCGCCCCGCGTGCCGTACAGCAGCAGGTCACGGACGTCGTCGGAAAGGTCCTTGTAGGGAGTATCCAGGTCGAAGTCGTACTTCCTGGAAAGGCTGTAGAGGATCCGGCCGCCCCAGGTGTTGACATCGTACTTGAGCGCTTCCTTGACAAATGCCCCTTCGCGCAGACTGCGGTCCTTGTCGGGGGCGACCAGGTCGGGGTGGGCCTTGAGATAGGTGCCCAGACCGGAACATGTGATGCAGGCCCCGGCGGGATCGTTGAACGTAAACATCCCATGATGCATGCGACCGGCGACCACATGCGCGGACGAAGCCCCGAGTTTTCGGTGGAATGTCTCGGCCGCCGCCTCGCCGACGTCGGTGAGAACGCGAAAACTCAGAAACCCTTCCCCGATGACCTCGAGACCGTGCGTCAACGACGTCACAATCTGTTTGTCGAGGCCCTCGCGGACCACAAAGCGATCCACGATCACTTCGATCCGGTAGTCTTCGTCTTCATCGAGTTCGATTTCCTCGCCCAGGTCGTGGACCGTTTCGTCGATGCGCACCCGGCGGTACCCCTTGGTGCGAATGTCGTCGAACAGGTAGGCGTAATCTTCGCCATAGATCTTGAGCACCGGTGCGCGAACCTCGACTTCCGCGCCGCCGGGCAGGGCCAGAAGGTGTTCCATCATCTGATGAGGCGTCCAGACGCTGACTTCCTCCCCCGTGACGGGGCAGCGCGGCTGTCCGATACTTGCGAACAGCATTCGCAGATAGTCATTGAGGTCCGTCATCGTCCCAACAGTCGAGCGGGGATTCTTCATCACGGTCTTCTGTTCGATGGAGACGACCGGGGACAGGCCGTTCACGAAGTCCACATCGGGCTTCTTCAACTGAGAGACGAACCGCCTGGCAAAGGTGGAAAGCGATTCCATGAATCGCCGCTGACCTTCGGCATATACCGTGTCGAACGCGAGGGAGGACTTTCCGGAACCGCTCACGCCGGTGACAACGACCAGCTTGTCGCGCGGGATTTCGAGGTGGATGTTCCGCAGGTTGTTCTCGCGGGCGCCTTTGACTTCAATCGTCGATCTCATCGACAATCCCATCGGGAAAACGGGGGAACGAAACTGCGAGGGAACGAGGGAACGAGAAAACGAGAGAACGAGGGAACGAGGGAACGAGAATACGCATCTTCGCCTTCGCGCCTATTTGTTCTTTTCGCTATCCTTCCTTGACCGAAGCTGTGTAAGAAGAAGAGCTATTATTTCATCCAAGATGGCACTTCTGTCTATCAGATGGTCGCAGGATAGTAGATGCCGACCGCGAATGTACCATCCTTTCGTTTCGCGCGCGGAACCTACAGCAAATCTCAGAAACTGGGATCTTTCCTTTCCGCGGAAGCCGCGGCCGTAGCCCTCCTCAATATTGGCGCTGATTGAGCCTGCGCTTCTGATCAACTGGCGAGCAACCGCTTTCCCGCGAAAATCCACTTGAAGTCGATCACAATCGTTCCACGCCAAGTCGTAAAGGAAGAGTGCCTTTCGATAGCCGGCGAACGCCCATACCGGCTCTCGTTTTGTGGTACTTGGAATGCTTCGTTCCCATTCATCATATCCTTTTTTCTCCACTGGCCAGGCCCCCTGCATGTCCGCCCTTCGTCTTCTCGTCTTCTCGTCTTCTCGTCTTCTCGTCTTCTCGTCCTACAGAAGTTCGACGCTGTCTCCGTCGTAATAGTAAGCGGGCTCTTCGACTTCAATCCGGCTCTTCTCGGTCAGGTGGATGGGACTCGACAGTTTCTGAATGATCTCCTGTGTGACGAGCCATTCACAGGCCGCTTCGAGGCCTCCGCCCTGGATTTTCTTTTCGAAATAATCGCTGATTTCCGAGAGTTTGCGCACCTCAGACGACTCCGAGAGATAGTCCAGAAGCGGGCGAAAGAGGTCCGGAGCCCATTGTTCGAGACTGCGGTTCACCAGATTGAGTACACGCTTGACGGTTTCCTGAGTCTTGGGCTGGTTCACGAAATCCGTGTAGATGGCGTTGAATAACCGGGGGTTGTATTTGAGCGCCTGATGGACAACTTCCCGCCCGGGCGCTTCGTTGTGCAGGAGAACCTGGATCGAGGCAAGTTCGCGTACGACCTGCATGAGCCACCAGAAGCTGTATTCGAAGTCCTTTTTAAGGTAGAAGTATTTTTCCGCCTTGTAGAGCGACGGTATCAGAAAGGCTGAGTATCTCAATAGCTGAAATGCCCGGTCCCGCGTTCCGATGCGATCGATGGTATCGTACCATTTCGCCACGGAATCGTCCTTCGTAAACACAAGGGTGCTCTTCGAAAACGTAAAGTCCAGCCAACCGCCGCCGAGACCGCCTTCGATCCGGCGTTTGAAGACGCTGCGGGGAATGCGCTGCGCCTGGATGTTGACGTCTTCTTCACAGAGCGTGACGTGACCTTCTTTCACCCCATCCTGCATGATGATCCACAGATCGATGTCCGAATTCACCCAGACTTCATCGTAAGACAGACTGCCAAACAGAATGGCAGCGAGTACCGTCCGGTCGCTTTCGAGTTTTCCGACCAGAGATGACAGCGCATCCCGGTAGCGCCTCTGGATTTCATCCGCCGTGGCAGGAGACATTGATAACTCCATCATCGCTATGTTAACCATAATTCGACAAAAACAGCAGCGCGGCGCCGCGACAAAACCTTCCGAATCGGGCCGAACAGGTCGTCTGAAAGGACGAATTTTCCGTTCACGTCCAGTGCCTGAAGGTTCGTGGAAATCCGACGTTTAATCGCCTCTGTCAACTTGCGTATATTTGATTTAACGTCACCGAAAAAGAACGAATTATTGTTAATGAACGCGATGAAGCACATGATATAAACAGGTTCAAATCAGGTGTCAAGGTCAATTCAATGAAAACGCACGCATCCGTCCCGGGAAGGAAAAACCGCTTGAAGACAAGGTGGCGGACAATCAACCGGAATATCATATTTCTGTAACTCAGGGCTTACAGACCGGGGCATTCCGACACGCCGTTGTAACCTTAATGAGATATCTTATCCTCTAAGAAACGTGGTACGGTTTCCAGTGTTCTGCAAACGCACCAGGCCGCTTTCCACCATATCCGACGGAGGAACCAATGGTCTATCAAACCCAGTCGTGGGGTCCGACTGTCGTCCTGTTGATCTGTCTGCTTACGGCATCCGGCGCAGCATACGCCCGGAGCGACCTTCAGTTCAAGTTGCTGGGCGTCCATCATACGGGAGTCTACGATGAAGGCGCTGCGGAGATTTCCGCGTACGACCCGACGACCCATCGCCTGTTCGTTGTCAATGCCGACGCGGCGACAATCGACATCGTCGATATCAGTAAGCCGTCAGACCCGAGACTTTTCAAATCAATCGGCGTCTCCGGTTACGGCGCCGGCGTGAACAGCGTCGCGGTCGGGAACGGAATCGTGGCGGTTGCGGTGGAAGCCGAACGCGTTCAGGACCCCGGCCGGGTCGTTTTCTTCGACGCCGACGGCACCGTTCTCAATAGTGTGCAGGTGGGTGTCCTGCCGGACATGCTCACCTTTTCTCCGGACGGTACGCGGGTTCTGGTGGCCAACGAAGGCCAGCCCGGGCCGGACTATGCGATCGATCCGGAAGGAAGCGTGAGTATCATTGATCTGTCCGGCGGACCGGGGGCCGCCTCGGTCACCCACGTTACATTTGCCTCCTTCAACGGACAGGAGTCCCGGCTTCGCAGTCAGGGTGTGCGTATTTTCGGCCCGGGCGCAAACGCCGCCCAGGACCTGGAACCGGAATACATCGCCGTCGCTCCCGACGGTTCCACCGCGTATGTTGCTTTGCAGGAGAACAACGCCCTGGCTGTCGTGGACGTCGCCGCGGCGTCCGTATCCGCGATCATACCGCTTGGCTTCAAGGACCACGGCACGCCCGACAACGCGCTCGATGCCAGCAATAGAGATGACGGCATCCGGATTCGAGAGTGGCCGGTTTTCGGCATGTACCAGCCGGACGCGATCGCCTCGTTTGAATCCGAAGGGCAGACATTTGTCATTTCGGCGAACGAGGGGGACTCGCGGGACTACAACGGCTTCAGCGAGGAGGCCCGCGTTGCCGACCTCACGCTGGATGCCGCGGCGTTTCCCAACGCCGCAAGTTTGCAGGATGACGCGCACCTGGGCAGGCTGAAGACCACCACGAGCCTGGGTGACACCGACGGAGACGGCGACCACGATCGGCTGTACGCCTACGGCGGCCGTTCATTTTCCATCTGGGATCGCAGAGGAAATCTCGTATTCGACAGTGGAGACGACTTCGAACGCCGTCTGGCGGATCTGGTTCCCGAAGACTTCAACGCCGACAACGATGAGAACGGGTCGTTCGACAGCCGCAGCGACGACAAGGGCCCCGAACCTGAAGCCGTGGTAACGGGAACCATCGACAACCGCGTCTACGCCTTCATTGGCCTGGAGCGGGTCGGCGGCGTCATGGTATACGATATCTCCCTGCCTTCCGCGCCCTCGTTCGTCACTTACGTCAACAACAGGGATTTCTCGGTCCGTTTCGGCCCGGATGACGTCTCCCGCGGCGACCTTGTCCGCACCGGGGATCTGGGCCCCGAAGGTCTCATCTTCATACCCGCCGCGGACAGCCCGACAGGGGAGCACCTGCTGGTCGTCTCCAACGAGGTGAGCGGATCGGTATCCATCTTTCGAATTGTGACGCCCGCGACGCCGGCCGGCGAGTTTACACTCACCATCCTGCACAACAATGACGGCGAATCCCAATTGATTAACGCCGGAGAAGGACTGGAGGACTTTGGCGGCGTGGACCGATTCAAGGCGCTGGTGGATCGGCTTAAGTCCGAGGCGCGGATGGACGGCGGCGTGATCATGGTCTCGTCGGGGGATAACTTTCTCGCCGGCCCGGAGTTCAACGTCAGCCTCCGGCGCCCCGAATCCGCTCCCTTCTACGACGCCCTGGCGATGGATCTGATCGGGTACGATGCCGTATGCATCGGCAACCACGACTTCGACTTCGGACCGGACCTCCTGGCCAGATTCATTTCCGGTTACAGCCTCACCCGCCCGCCATATCTCAGCGCCAACCTCGACTTCGGTGACGAACCTAAACTGGCCGATCTCGTCGCTTCCGGCCGGATTTCCGGAAGCAGGATCGTCAGAGTCGACGGCGAACATATCGGCATCGTGGGCGCCACCACACCCGACCTGGCGTTCATCTCCAGTCCACGCAACGTGAGGGTGGACGGCCGGCTTCGGGAAGCCATCCAGGCCGAAGTGAACGGGCTGGCGCTACGCGGCGTGAACACCGTCGTTCTGATCAGCCACCTCCAGTCCATCAACAACGATCTGGAACTCGCCCGGCAATTGCGAGGCGTGGACGTGGTAATCGCGGGTGGCGGCGACGACATCCTGGCGAATCCCGGCACGCGCCTTATTCCCGGCGACGAAGGCGGGATTTCCGGACCGTACCCGATTCTCGAAAAGGACGCTGATGGAAACGACGTCCGCGTTGTCACCACTGCGGGGAATTATCGTTACGTGGGACGGTTCGTTGCCCGATTCAATGATGCCGGCGTGATTACGTCAGTCGACCGGAACGCCAGCGGCCCTGTGCGGGTGGCCGGCGGCGATCAGCCGGATGCAGTAGCGCCCGACGCGGAGGTCCGGTACCGGGTCGTCGCCCCGGTCATCGATGCCCTTGCTTCCCTCGTTTCCAATCCGGTGGGAACGTCGAGCGTCGTGCTCGACGGCGTGAAGCGTAGTATTCGGACCCGGGAGACCAACGAAGGCAACCTGGTGGCCGACGCCCTCCGATGGCAAAGCGCACAGCTTGCCTCGTCTTTCGGCGTTCCCGTTCCACAGGTCGGCATCGTGAACGGAGGGGGAATACGCAACGCCGGCGAGATTCCCGCCGGTGTAATATCCGAACTCACGACCTTCGATATGCTGCCATTTCCCAACTTCGTCACCATTGTGCCCGCCGTTCCCGCGGCACAATTCAGGGAAATCATGGAGAACGCGGTCTCGAAGGTGGAAGACGCCTCCGGGCGATTCGCCCACATTTCGGGCTTCACGATGGTCTGGAATCCCGATGGCGTCGCCCAGGAACTGGATGAGAGCGGAAACGTCACGCGGCGCGGCGGCCGGATCGTGGACATTACCCTCGACACGGGCGCCGGCATCGTCGAAAACGGAAACGTCGTATCCGGAGCGCCCGACGTTCACGTGGCAACCGTCGACTTTCTCGCCAAGGGCGGCGACCAGTACCCCTTTCGGGGCGCCCGCTTCACGGGTCTGGGCGTGACCTACCAGCAGGCGCTTGTCAACTTCATCGGGGAAGCCCTCGACGGCCGCATCACGGCGGCGGCTTATCCGGCAGGGGGACAGGGCCGGATTACCACCGGGCAACCCGCGCCGGCGGACCGCCCGAACGTCCACAGTCGTTCTGTCGTACACGTCTTCCTTACGGGAGACGGCGGGCCGGTACCGGACGCCCGGGTCGAGTTTTCCCGTTCCATCTCCGGCCGCGCGAGGAACTACCGGTGGATGGGAACGACCGATGCCGAAGGCCGCACCACAATAGAAATCCAACCTGAAAGCCGTCGGAGTGTCTCGGGCTACTACGCGGTCCGGGCGGTGGATATCAAGGGCAGTACGTTCTCCAAATGGGAGAGCGTACCCATCAATAGCGGGCGGGAGATCACACTGCTCCTGCCGGTGGGTGGCGTCGCGCGCGTGGAGGAGGAACGACCGCTGGCCGCGAAGGCCCTGGCGCTTTACCCGAACGCCCCCAACCCATTCAACCCTTCCACCCGGATTGCTTACCGGATCCCGGAGCCCGGGCAGGTCGACCTTACGATTTACAACCTGCTGGGCCAGCAGGTCCGGGTTCTGGTAAGGGATCACCGGAGCACGGGCCGGTACGAGGTCCCGTGGGACGGAAGGGACGGGTTCGGGCGTTACGTTTCGAGCGGCGTCTATATCTATCGCCTGGCGCATCCGGGCGGCACACTCACCAATCGCATGCTCCTGATCAAGTAGCGATCGGCACAGACCTGGCGCACAGTCAAAAAACCGGGCGATCGACATACCGATCGCCCGGTTCAATCTGCATAGACCACGCGGACCGGTTTGCCACGGGCATCTCCCGGGCTGGATGTGAACGCCGGGCGGCCCTCATGCGCACCAGGTCGGCCCGTCGGCTTCTTTTCGGACTTCTGCCCACTTGACGCCGCCAGCCATTTCCGGTATATTTTCGTTCTATCCAAGTTCGTTTTGCGCTCAACTGGAGACCGCAGGATGTTTTTTTCCTCCGGACGGATTCATCCGGTTGTTCTTTTAGTGGTGGCGATATTCGCGGCCTACCTCGCGGTATTCCTGCTTGCCGCCTTTCCCGAACACGATCACGATGAACAATGTCACGATCAACACCAGTGTACTGTCTGCGCATGGTTCAATAGCCTCACCGTCGTTTTGCCGGGAATACTGGCGGTGCAACTTTGCTTCCTTTATTTCCGCCAGTTGTTTCCCTCGTGTCGCGCACCGCGCATCTCCTTCCTTCTTCCCGTTGGACGCGCACCTCCAGCGTCCTGATCCATCCTCACGTGTCGTAAGAGACACGTCCTTCGACGTTACAGGATACATTCCATACTGGTAACTCCGGCCTGGGACTTTGTGCGAATCCGTACGAGCAGGAAAGCGGGACTTTCCCGCGCCACGGCGGGCCTCAGTCTGCCGGGATCGGCATCGTGCCATCCCCCGCTCTCACCGCAGGGCGTCTGCTGCAGCAACGGCAGGGCTGCCGCCTGAGGCATCGGCATGGCAACAGTATGTCCTCAGATCGGGGTCAGGTCATGCACGCAGGCGGCTGCCCATGCGAGGTACGGGGTGCGATAAAACAGCTATTATACAGGAGAAAATCGATGTTCAGCACGCTGAAAACAAAAATACCACATCACTGGATCGCAGCGGCGGCTGTCGCGATCATTCTGGCCGGTTGCGGCAAGGAAGAACCCCTGACGACGCAGGAAGAGCACTTTGAAGCCGAAGGCCTCGTGCTCGTCGACGCCGGCCAGAGGTTCTTCCGCTACTTCCAGGGCAGGATTGACTCGGGAGACGGCCGGGCGGATGCCCTGGAGGTCACTCACGGCGAAGTCACCAGCAAGTGGAGCATCCGTTTCCTGGACAAAGACGGAAACGAAATGGCGCCTCCCACCGGCGAGGGCTTCAGTTTCACGTGGGAGATTGCGGACACGTCGATCGTGGAGGTCGTCCAGGACGAGGGGGAAGCGGGCATGTTCGTCTTCGCCCTGCGCGGTCTGGAAGACGGCGAAACCACCATCAAGCTTCAGGTCTCCCACGAAGGCCACGTGGATTTCACCACGCGGGACATTCCGGTCCACGTGGGAGAAGAGTTCGAGGCGGAAGGGCTTGTCATCATCGAATCCGGCTTTCGTTTCTTCCGCTATTTCCAGGGCGAGATCGACTCTGAAGACGGTCGGGTGTCGGAACTCACGGCGCCGATCGGAATGACGCCTCACTGGCGCATCAAGTTCCTGGACGAAAACGGCGAAGAAATAGACCCGCCGGAGGATCCCGAATTCACGTTTGCCTGGACCATTGCCGATCCCGACATCGTCGAAGTCGTCCAGGACGAGGGGGACGAGGGTTCGTTCGAATTCCACCTGAACGGCTTGCACGAGGGCGAAACCACCATTGTGCTTAAGGTCGAGCACGACGGACACACGGACTTCAGCACCCAGCCCATCCCCGTGCACGTGGAATCACAGGAGGGGCAACACGGGGAACCCGTCGGGGTTCGACTGAAAGAAGAAGACAGCGGCGACGTGCTGGTCGAGGCGCCCGTGGCGGGCGAAGGCACAGCCAACGCCGCGCTCTCGGTCGCTGCCGGAGATTCAACCGACCACATCGCGACCGTCTTCTTTGACGAACACGACGTCGAATTCCAGCCCGAAGCGCCCGACCATACGCTGGGCATTGCGGTGGCCGACACCTCGCTGCTCGGTATCGACCCGCCTGTAGCGCCCGAATACTGGGCCTTCAGACTCATCGGAAAAAAGGCCGGCACGACCGCCATCACGCTTTCCATTCTCCACGACGGAGAGGCCGAGGACGAATTCGCGCCGATTTCCGTGACCATCACCGCACCGTAGAATGAAACGCGGCGGGAGGGTTCTTCTCGCCCTCCCGCCCCTCTCCGGGTCAGGACACGTCCGCATAGGCGGGTAACCGACCCGGCGATTTGGCATTTCGCCGGCATGTCCGCAAATCCGAAGTTCGTCCGCCGCGCAGGCGGTCGCTCACGCGGAATTCGGGGCGAAGTGAGATTTCCATATCCAGGAGGACATTAATGTCCAGCACGCCGAAAGCGAAAACACCCAGTCCTTGGATAGCCACGGCAGGGGTTCTTGCCGTGTTCCTGTCCGTGGCCTGTCTGGCCGGTTTCAGCTCGGCCGCTCAGGCGGTGTTGATCGAAGGGTATATCTTCGACAGCGAGTCCGGACTGCCCATCCGGAACGTGAACGTCCAGCCCGCGGATCACGCCGCGGGCGCCTCTACGGACGAAAAAGGCCGGTTCGTGCTTCACCTGTCTCCCGGTGTCTATCGGCTGTCCTTTACGCACGTCGGCTATCAGGAAATGCGCCGCGAACTGAACATCTCGGGGACGAAGCATCCCGTTGTCTATCTGGAACTGGCGCGACTGGATCTCAAGCTGGATCCCATGGACGTCGTGGCCAGGCGCACCGAAACCCGGTTTGACGAACTCAAGCAGGCCACCCGCGTGCTTTCGGGCGACGAACTCAGGAAGAAATACAGCATGACGTTGGCCGAGACCATGAAAAACGAACTCGGCGTGGCCATCCGCAGCATGGGTCCGGCGCCCGCCCGTCCGGTCATCCGCGGCCTCAGCGGGGACCGCGTCCAGATCAACGTCGACGGCATCGAGTCCCAGGACCTCTCATCCACGTCCGCGGACCACGCGGTCACGGTGGAGACGTTCAACGCGGAACGCCTGGAAATCATCCGCGGGCCCCGCACGCTGCTCCACACGGCCACGGCCGGCGGCGGCGTCATCAACGTCGTCAAGCACAAGATTCCGGAAGCGCGACCACGGCGATTTTTCGGGAGCGTCGGCGCCTATGGAGAGACGGTAAACCGGGGTTATTTCTCGTCCGCCGCCCTCACCGCGCCCCTCGGGCCGCTGGCGCTTTATGCCGAATCCACGTACCGGGATACCAGGGACATCCAGACCCCGGTCGGCAGACTCGCCAATACCCCCATCAACACCAGTACCTATACACTCGGCATGTCCTATGCGGGCGACCGGGGCTACATCGGCGGGTCGTTTGATCAGTTCGAAACTCAGTACGGCATTCCGGGCGGATTCATCGGCGCCCATCCCAACGGCGCGGATCTGGATATCGAGCGGCGGGTCTTCGAAGGGAAGGCGGTCTATCGGTTCGACGGCCTTGCGATAGACAGGGCCGAGGTGGGATTCGCCAAGGCCTATTACTACCACGTCGAGTATGAGTCAAGCGGCCTCATCGGCTCCGAGTTCCTCTTTCATGACTACAGTGGAAATCTCAAACTCTACCTGAACACGGATAGCCAGGAGCAGAACACCGTTCTCACGTCCGGTTTTCAACAACGAGACCTGCAACTGGGCGGTTTTGTCTTCACCCCTCCCACGCGAAAGCAGGACCTCAACGTCGGGTTGTATCACGAGACAATCTACCGCAATATCGAACTTCAGGCTGCCGCCCGGTACAACTACGCCGCCTTCGACCCGCGCCTCACCGCGTTCTCCAACACGAGCCTGGACGTAGACCGCACCTTCCACACATGGTCCGCGGCCTTCAGCCCGCTCGTGCCGGTCACCGACCAGCTGACAGCGGGCATCAGCCTCAGTCGTTCCCAGCGCGCTCCCACCATCGAGGAACTCTACAACGAGGGACCGCACCTGGCCGCATACACCTTTGAGATTGGCAATATAGAACTCAATGCAGAACGCAGTTTCGGCCTGGAGGCCTTCCTCCACTTTCTGCGACCGGGTTTCGACCTGGTCGTCACGGGTTTCTGGAACGAGTTCGGCAATTACATCGTGCCTCGAAATACGGGAGAAATCTACTATGCAAAACTCCTCCCCATCTACGCCGCCGACGGTATCGACGCGAGAATGCTGGGCGTGGAAAGCCACATGAAGTGGCGTCCCGATGCGCGCCTCGAGCTGGAAATGAACCTGAGCCACGTGCGCGGCGAAAACCGGGACGGACGCGTTCCCCTTCCCGAAATACCGCCCCTGAAGTTCGTGGGAAGCGCGACCTATCGGCACCCGTGGTTAACCGCGGGAGGAACCGTGGAATGGGCGGCCGGCCAGAAGCGCGTGGATACGTTCGAAGACACCACCGCCGGATATTCCGTCTTCGGCGTTTACATACAGCGCGACGTCCTCGCGAGTCAGGTGCGGCACAGCGTTATCCTTTCCCTCGAGAATCTTCTCGACACGGAATACCGGAACCACCTGTCGCGCCTCCGTTCCGTGATGCCCGAAACCGGCCGAAGCCTGAAATTGCACTACAGGATGTTTTTCTTTTAGTTTCGAACGGGCAACTGCAGCGATTGCGCGCGCCACTCCCTCCGATCATGGCAGAGTGATATTCCCCTGCAACGCAGAGCCCCGGATCCAAACGCCGATCCGGGGCTTGCACTTTTTGATGCCACGCTTTATCTTTTGGATACTGGAAATCGTGACAATTACGATTCAGTAGGTACTCACCATTCCATCGAAAACACTCAAGGTACTCTATGGCTGAATCAATGATTGATAAAGATGGCCACCTCATGTTGCCCAAGGAAGTCCGGGAGCACCTGCATTTGAATCCAGGAGATCGGCTCAATCTTGTCATTCAAGACAATGGAGACGTGGTCATAAAACCAAATATGCGAGACGTTCGAGATTTGAAGGGAATTCTGGCTCCGGCTTCGCAGTCAGTCACCATTGAGGATATGAATCGGGCTATTCGGCAACGAGGCAGCCATACACAATGATTGAGCTGGATACAAACGTACTGGTTCGTTATCTAACACAAGATGACCCGGAACAGTCGAGAATTGCAACACGAGAAATCGAAACGAGTGACGAGTCTTTTTTCATCACAGCGACTGGATTGTGCGAGCTCGTTTGGGTCTTGGAAACGGCCTATGGATTTAACCGATCGGCAATTTCGCACACACTGAGCGTAATACTTCAAACACGTCAATTCGTATTTGACGATAAATTATCACTGGAAAACGCGCTGGACGAATATCAACATGAAAAGGGTGATTTTTCGGACTACGTACTCGGCCACAAGAGCAAACTGGCTGGATGCGACAGGACACTTACGTTCGACCGTGCCTTGAAAAATCACGCGCTTTTTGAATTATTGTGAAGTTGGCATCCTGCTGCCTTTCATTTGAGTCCACATCAAACTCAGCTTCGCCCTCCAGAATGACGTGACGGATCAACCTGAACTATAGCGAAACCCTGTTTCCTCGATAACGCCTGACTGAGCTCAGCCAGCCACTAATCCCACCCTTCGGTTCCGTCCAACATCGCTCGTCGCATAATCGCCTCCGCGGTTCGCGGACACCACTTCCCCAGGAAGGCCGCCGCGTGATTCCCGACGCCCGGAATGACGCGGCGTTTTTTCTTTTTCATCCCCGTGAGTATCTTCTCCGCCAGTTCTTCGGGCGGCATACGTTTCTCTTCCCTCGAATTGTCCGGGCTGAATCTCCGGGCATGGTCGGTGCGTGTCGGGCCGGGGAACACCGTCAGGACGTGTATGCCGCACGCCGAGAGCGCGACCGAGAGACTTCGCGCATAAGACGCCAGCCCGCTCTTGGTTGCCGCGTACGCCGAGGCTCCCGGATAGCTTACATAGTGAGAAAGCGAGGAGACGAATACAAGGGATCCGCCGTGCACAATGCGATCGGCATTCAACAACACAGCCGTCAACACCATGGGCGCATAGAGGTTGACGGCGATCACCCGCTCCTGCATTTCGAGACTCACCCGTGAAAACGGGCCGACGGCGTTGATGCCGGCGTTGTGGATCAACACGTCGATCGGGTCCGTCGCGCTCAGTTGATCGTGGACGCGCGCGATACCGTTATCGGTACTCAGATCTGCCACGACGAACCGGGCCCCGAGTTCCCTCTCGAGCCCGGCCGCGCCCCTCGCATCCACGTCCACGCCGGTCACGGAATATCCCGCACGAACAAGCCGGCGGGCGAGCGCCTCGCCAATGCCATTCGCCGCGCCCGTTATGACCGCGTGTTTCATCGTAGCCGCCGTCGCATCAGGGATTCGATTGCTCCATTGCAATAACGCCCTAAGAACCTCAACGACTTGTTCCTCAATCCAATGGTCGCCACTGACCGCCGCCCGTCGATCGCTCGTGCGATCTGCCCGGCGATCCGATCTGCCGGCGGAAACGCTCTCGAACGCTCGTTCCGCCACCCCGATTTCCGGTGGATGCCGGTTTGCATCGCCCCCGGATGGATGACCTGGACGTTCACATCGCGCTCCGCGCGCAGATTGCGCCCCAGAACATCGAGCGCCTCTTTAGTGGCCGCATACACCGCGAAATCCGGACACGGAAACGCGTGAGCGATGGACCCGATAAGTACGTGTTTGCCATTCGCATTTCTTACACGCGGAACCAGAGCTTGCGTCAGGCGCAGCGGCGCAAGAAGATTGACCGCGACGATCTCTCGAATGCTTGCGCCGCTCTGGTCCGCGACGGACCCGTAGTATCCCGTTGCCGCGTTTTGAATGGCCAGATCCAATGAATCTATCTCCCGCTCGCTCAGAAACAAACTCACTCTGTCCGCGCAATCCGGCTCCGACAGGTCCGCCTCGCAATAGGTCTCTTCGCTGAAGAGTCCGCCTTTGAGCGAGTCCAGCGCGCGCCTCCCCACCAGCACGAGCCGATCACCACGCGCGCGATAGATGTCCGCAAGCGCCCGGCCGATCCCGTCCGTCGCCCCGGTGATCAGAACCGTTTTTCCCCTGCACATTTTAGATTCACCATCCTTCATGGCCGCAACGGCTGTCGCATCCAGGGCTTGCTCATCAACGGGTGAAACCCTATCTTTGGACGGACTCCCCTTACAAGCGGCGCAATACACACCCGACGGGACCTACCGGCCAACCCGGGACGAACAGACACGACAAGGAAGGTTTCGCAGATGTTGTCACACGGAGTTTCTAACGAACAGGCCTGGCGGACGGGCAGTATCGACGATTCCGCAGCCTGGTACTACCCGCTGTCCGAGGATTGTCTCTCCAACCTCAGGCGCATCATCCGCGATGCACGGGGGCACAACCTGCCGATCACGGAAATTTCTCTGCCGGACGTATCGTCCAACGGCTGCGGAGAATGCCTTCAGCCGGCACGTGACGCGCTGAGTTCGGGACGGGGGTTTGCGATCGTTGAGCGGGCGCCTTGTGATGTCGATGATGCGCTCGCGATGTACTGGACGGTCGGTAACTTCCTCGGAAGCCCAATGGCGCAGAATATCGAAGGAACGCTGCTGTACGACGTGCGGGACACGGGCAAGAATGTGGCGCAGGGAGCCAGGTTTTCAGTGACCAACGCAGAGAGCACGTTCCACAACGACAATGCCTTCGGCAAGCCACTGCCCGACGTCGTGGGACTGCTCTGCGTGCGCGCGGCAATTTCCGGCGGACAGAGTCAACTGATCAGCGGCTACGCCCTCCACAACGAGCTGTTGGAGAATCACGCTGACGTCCTTGAAATCCTGTATCGACAGTTCTATTTTGATCGTCGAGGACAGTTCGAAGCAGGGGAATCACCAACGTCTGAATTCCCCGTTTTTCAGTGGCGCGGAGGGGAATTGACGCTCCGGTATTTGCACTACTACATCCAGGTGGGTCACGAGCGCGCGGGCAAATCACTGACCGCGGATCAAAGAAGAGCGCTGGGTGTTGTGGAAGCGTTGCTGCGCCGCGAGGACTTCAGGGTGGAGTTCAATCTGCATCCGGGTCAGATGCTGTTCACGAACAACCGCTGGATCCTGCACAATCGAACCGCATTCGAGGACGATCCCGACCCGAAACGCCGCCGACATTATGTGCGGCTCTGGCTGCGCCGCCGCGGCCTGTAATCGAGAACATGGAACGCACCCGGCGCTTACCCGTCCACAACCTCATAAACGCCCGAATTGTACATATTCTCCCGGGTCTCCACCCGGAATACCCAGCAACGTCCATCGGTCTTCTCGCGGATCATCCGGTCTGCATAGTCGAACGCATATTTGGAGGAAGCCTCCATCCCTACGTTCGGCATCACGCGCAGATCCACAATCCCCCTCCGGTGCATTTCCTCGAACAGTTCCCGCTCCGGGTCGTCTTCGTTGATCAGCATCGTGTGGTCGAACATGTGCTCCAGCCAGGCCTTCAGATCCTTGAGTTTGCCGAAATCCACCACAAAGTGATTTTCGTCCAGCTCGTTGCACGTAAAGTGGAACGTGATGACGCGGTTGTAGCCGTGGATGAACTGACAGTGACCGTCGTGATGCGCCTGTCGGTGTGAACACGGTAGATTGTGAAATGTCTTGGTGGACGAAAACCGTCCTTCCGCTCTGGCCATAACTCCCTTCTCTCTTCGCGGTCAATCACTTGGAAGATACGCATTCCACCCTTTCTGTCAAGGCTTCCGCATCGTAATGAAACAAGGAGAGCGCCGATGATCATCGACACCCATACCCATTTCTACAATCCCGGCCGTCCGGAAGGGGTGCCCTGGCCGCCGCAGGACGACGCCCTGCTCTACCGCCGCGTGCTTCCAGAAGACTACAAGGCAGTTGCGGTTCCGGAGGGCGTGACCGGCACCGTGGTCGTGGAGGCCAGCGAGTGGTTCGAAGACAATCGCTGGATCCTCGATCTTGCCGAAAAAGAGCCCTTCATCGTGGGCTTTGTCGGCAACCTCGACCCGGACGCCGATGCCTTTCAGGACCGGCTTGCGAGCCTGGCGGGCAACCCGCTTTTCCGGGGCATCCGCCTTCACAGGAGCGAGGTCCGGACCGTCGACGACCTGCTGTTTTCCAGACTCGAACTGCTGGCGCGGCACGACCTCTCCCTCGATCTGCTGATCGACGTCGAGCAGCTTCACAGTGCCGTCCGCATCGCCGGGCGCCTGCCGGACCTGCGCATTGTCCTCAACCACGTCATCCACGTACCCATCGACGGCAAAACGCCGGACCCCGAGTGGATCGACGGCCTGCACAACGTCGCGCAGTTCCCAAACATCTACTGCAAGGTGTCCGGCCTCGTCGAAACCGCCCGGCAAAGACCCGCGCCTCCGGAGTTGATTTACTACGCGCCGACGCTGGACCACCTCTGGGAGATTCTCGGTGCGGACCGGCTCATCTACGCCAGCAACTGGCCCGTGTGCGAACACGGCGCAGGCTACGCCGCTGTGCAGCGCATCCCCATGGAGTATTTCAGAGCCATTGGAGAGGAAGCGGTCGAAAGGGTATTCTGGAAGAACGCAAAAGCGGCTTACAGGTGGCCCGATCGCAAGCAATAGGAATTCACCGGGTGACGGGAGCGCGCCGCACGGACAATTCCGGGAGAGACGTTATCGTTGCCGGGAGAGCATGGGCCCGAGCGGACGTCCGCCAAGCAGATGCATGTGCAGGTGGTAGACTTCCTGGCCGCCGTGGTCCCGACAATTCACGATCAACCGGTACCCGTCATCGGAAAGCCCCTCCTCTTCCGCGAGACGGGCCGCCACCGTAAACAACCGGCCAAGCGCGGCCTCATCTTTGGAGGATACATCGCTGACGGTGGGTATCGCCTTGTTTGGAACAATCAGAATGTGAGTCGGCGCTTGCGGATTGATATCTCGAAACGCAGTCACCAACTCATCCTGATACGTGATTTCAGACGGTATCTCCTTCCGTATGATCTTGCTGAAGATTGTCTCGTCCGCCATGAATTCTCCTTTCGGCAATTATCTCTATATGCTATCTTCTGCGGCCAATGCTGAACAAAAAAACAACGCGGAAATCACAAATCAAGGCATTCTTTAACCTGACCAGCTGTTATCCCGGAGAGAAGGCCGGAACATGCTTTCTATCCTCGATCGACTTCTGGCCGCATCAGCGACAGTTCTTCTGCGGTTCTACCGGTTATTTGTCTCTCCTTTCTTTCATTTCGTTTTCGGTCCCGGCAGCGGGTGCCGGTTTCATCCAACGTGCTCCCGGTACGCGCGTGATTGTTTTCGGCAACATTCCGTTCCGGCCGCCCTGTATCTGTCGGTCTCGCGAGTGCTGAAATGTCATCCCTTTCACCCCGGGGGAATTGATCCCGTCCCGCCTAACCTTGATTCGTCGCTCTTCGGTCACGTTAAATCGAATATACGCAAGTTAATAAAGGCGATTTAACGGCGGATTTCCAGGAACCTTCAGGTCACTGGACGTGAACGGAAAAAGCGTCCATTCAGGCCTCCCCATCCCTTCGCCTGCTGCGGCCAGCGATGCATTACCCCCGCCTTCTGATACGGCGCCCCTTATCCGAGCGCCGGAGGACGTCACCCTACCCGACCCGGACGCTGTCCGGCACACGCTACCCAACCTCCGCCAACCTCTTGACGCAATATCGATAAATCATTATCATTACGGTAGAGATACTCAGGTCCACTTTCTGCGCCTGTGGCCGTGGGCGACCCTCTTGACTCGTTAATGATAATACATTATCATTTTGATCGAGACGCTCCCGCCCTCTTTCTGCTCCTGCCGGGGGCGCGACGCCATCGGCATCGCGCGGAAGCGCGGGCGTACACAAACCGGAATGTCAGGCATACATGACGCAACGACACATTTGCGATGTCCGAAGTCCCTCCGCGTGAGCATTCCGGGGCGAGTGCCGCCATCCGATCCCATCTTCGGTCTCGCCGTTTCCCAGGGAGAAGAGAGAGTATGATGATCAACACGTCACGACGACGCCCGAACCTCGAACGGGTTCGACGCATCAAAAAGGCATTGCGCGAAGCGCTGAGACTCTCCAATGACGCGACGGTTACGGTCACGGAACTGGCTTGTCTCGAAGAAGGCTGCGCACCCGTCGAAACCGTGATCGGCCTGCTTCGGCCCGATGCGCCACAGCTTCAGTACAAGCTGCACAAACCCATGGACGCCGTTGACGCCAAGGACCTGGTCCAGGTCTGCAAGGCATGGGGATTCGACGTCCGAATGCCCATACTCGCACATCTGCTCCGGGAGAACTAGTGTTCTGTCCCGGAAATAAGTTGCCTGAATTCGGCCGTCGAGTCGCCCGGCTCGCATCCTTCGACAGGCTCTGGACCCAGCGCCAGAGCGCAGGCGACCTGGCCAGGTCGGCGAGCGATGGCAACGCTGCGAGACGGGATGAATCGGCCTGCCTGCAGCGCAGGGCACTGCGCAGGCAGGCGGAAGAATGGTGAGGTATTTTTGGGACAGGACACCAGATGAACACGCCGCGAAAAGTACCTGTTTCCATCCTCACCGGCTTCCTCGGCTCCGGCAAGACGACCCTGCTCAACCGGATCTTAAGTGAGGAGCACGGCAAGCGCATGGCCGTGATCGAGAGGGACGGCGACGTCGATCCCAACAGGCTCAACGCCTGGCTTGCCATACTGCTCGGTGAGCGCGGTGTGGACATCTTCCGAATGAAGGGCTTTATCAGCCTCGCAGGCGAGTCACGTCGCTTCGTCTTCCAGGGGGTACACATGCTCTTTGACGGCCAGCCGGATCGCGAATGGGGGGACGCGCCCCGCCGCAATCAGCTCGTCTTCATCGGCCGCAACCTCGATGAGCAGAGCATGCGGCAGGGGTTCGAAGCATGTCTGATTTGAATTTCGACAGGCCGAGGGGCGTTCTTCGCCGGGGCTGGTCCGCGGCGGTCGGCGACTACGCTATCGCCGGGGGTTGGTGCCTGCGCGGTGAGGCGCTGATGGTCGGTGACGCTGCGGGTGGCGTTTATGCATTCGACGGCAAATCCGGCGCGATCGCCTGGGAGCGGAGGGGGGTTCATGACGGCGGTGTGCTCGCGGTGGCGGTCCACCCGGACGGAACCGCGGTCGCTACGGCCGGCCAGGACGGCCGAATCTTGATCTGGAGCGCCGCCGATGGTCAGGTACGCGCGGCTGTCGACGTCGGAAGCGGTTGGGTAGAAAACGCGGCGTGGTCGCCGGACGGACAGTGGTTGGCGGCCTCCTGCTCCCGGCAGGTTCGCGCGTATGGTGCGGATGGAGTGGAAGTCTGGCGATCTGATGATCATCCCAGCACCGTCAGCGCGATCGCGTGGTCGAGCGCAGGGGAGCTGGCGACGGCCTGTTACGGTCGAGTGACGTTCTTCGACGCGGCCACCGGCGAGCCACGCCAGAAGCTGGAGTGGCAGGGCTCCCTGGTGTCAATGGTACTGAGTTCGGACTGTGATATCGTGGCCTGCGGCAGCCAGGACAATTCGGTTCACTTCTGGCGTCGCTCCACGGAGCTGGACTCGACGATGTCAGGATACCCTGCCAAGCCGTCGGCCCTGGCTTTCGATGACACCGGCACCCTCCTGGCCACCGGCGGCGGGGAGGCGGTGACGGTCTGGAGCTTCCGCGGACGTGGCCCCGAAGGCACGCGGCCCGGCGTTCTGGAGCTTCATGTTCAACCCGTCACAACGCTTGCCTTCGCTCGCCGCGCGATGCGCCTGGCATCGGGAGGCCGCGACCGTGCCGTGGTTGTGTGGTCGCTTCAGAGAGATGGAGAAGGCAGTCCGATAGGGGTCGCGGTTGTGGGGGGCGCACTGGCCGAATTGTACTGGCGGCCAGACGGCCGCGCGCTTGCCGCGCTCGACGCGCTGGGTGGCGTGACGGTTTGGCGGATAGGATGAACAGAGGCCGGAATTGCCCTGCCCAAACATCTCCAACTCGATCCTGGAGCTCAAGACGCATTCGCCGCCGGCGCAACGCCTCTCCTTTTTCTACTGAAAATAGTACTTGCCCCTGAGAAAAAGTATCACATGATTCTAAGGGAAACAACTGAAACGATATCTGAATCAATTTCTCGCAGGTATGGTAGAGCATCTTCTGAATCGCCGCTGTACACTTTGTGCTTTTTGCAGCCGACCTGACGGATATCTTTTTCGAATTGAGGATAATCGGAGACTGCGATGTCACTTCTGACAGTCGCGAACCTCGAAAAGGCTTATGCTTCACCTGATGGTTCACAGAGCCGCATCATCGATGTTCCCCATTTTGAGATAGACGCTGGAAAACAGATTGCGCTCAGAGGGAGCAGTGGTGCTGGAAAAACGACGTTTCTGAATCTGATCTCCGGGATTCTACAAGCCGATAACGGAAGCATTGTGCTCGCTGACGTGGAGATGACTGCTCTCTCAGAATCCGAGCGGGACAGGTTACGTGCCCACTGCATCGGGTATATTTTCCAAACCTTCAATCTACTGGCTGGCTACACAGCTTTAGAGAACGTTATGCTCGGAACGCTGTTCGGAAAAGGAACCGACGCCAATTTCGCCCAACATCTGCTTGAACGGGTCGGACTTGGCGATCGAATGCAGTATCGCCCTTCGCAGCTATCGGTCGGGCAGCAACAACGTGTTGCGGTTGCCCGCGCCGTAGCCAATCGACCCCGGCTCGTACTCGCCGATGAACCGACCGGCAATCTGGATTATCATCATGCCAACGAAGCGGTAACTCTCATCCGTGAAATCTGCGACGAAAACAGTGCAGCGCTGCTTATCGTCAGCCACGACTCGAGTGTTCTGGGCCAATTTGAGGAGGCAATGGATTTCGCACAGGTAAATCGCGTATAACGTAAGGAGAACCCGCCCGCAACCCGGTTTCTGTTGCACGGGTTTGAGACATGAGTTCCGTTGTATCAAGCATCAATACAAACGGTCACCTGTGTAAGAAATGGAGAAATGTGTTTGAGTCGAAAATGAAAAAACGGATCGGGTTGTTATTCATCGTTCAACGCAGTCTTCGACAACACGCGCTTTCGACCGTCATCACAACATTGTCAATCGCGCTCGGTACGGGACTGGTGATGGCGGTTATCGCCATCAGAGCGCAATCCGTCTCGGCATTCACGGGCGGTCCGATTGGGTTCGATGCGGTCCTGGGGGCACGCGGCAGTCCGTTGCAATTGGTGCTGAACACCGTATTTCATCTCGAAACCTCGCCGGGGAATATCCCCTGGACGATGTATCAAGCGGTGAAAAACGATCCGCGTGTCGAGCTCGCCATACCTTACGCGCTTGGAGACAATTATTACGGATTCCGTATCGTCGGTACGACGGTGGAGTTGTTCACGGAGTTTGAATACCGCAAAGGGGTACGATTTCGGACGCGTGGGGATGGACGTTTCTTCGATCCCAACCGGCAGGAAGCCGTCCTTGGCAGCTATGCCGCACAAAAGTTGAACTTAAACGTGGGGGAAACGTTTCAACCGTATCACGGCCTGGTGTTCGATGAATCCATGAGGCATGATGAACAATATGTCGTTGTTGGTGTGCTCGAAGCGACCAATTCACCCTCCGACCGTGTCATCTGGATTCCAATCGAGGGCGTTTATCGACTGGAGGGACATGTGTTGCGTGGCGGAGGTGAAGAATATGTCGCCCAACCCGGTCGGGAGATCCCCGACGCACACAAAGAGGTCAGCGCAGTCATGCTGAAATTTCGAAATCCGCAGATCGGTTTCATGATGGATGCAATGATCAACAAACAGGGGAAGGCGGCAACGTTGGCGTGGCCCATCGGATCTGTGATGGCTGGCCTGTTCGACAAAATCGGTTGGATGAAACAGATCCTGTCTCTCGTTTCTTATCTGGTCGTCCTTGTTGCAGCGGGTTCAATTCTCGCAAGCATCTACAACTCAATCAACGAACGGCGGCGCGAGTTCGCCATCCTTCGATCACTTGGCGCACGCCGTGAAACGGTGTTTACGGTAATTGTGTTGGAAGCTGCATCGATCGCGGCGCTGGGGGTCATCATTGGATTTATGGTTTACGGTGCGATTTTCACCTCGGCATCAGCAATTGTCCGCGCCCAGACGGGTATCGTCCTGGACCTGTTGAAATTTCATCTCGCGTTCGTACTCGTGCCCGTGTGCGTCATACTTCTGGGTGTGATTGCTGGCATTGTGCCCGCATTCAAGGCGTATCAGACGGATGTTGCAACGAATCTAACACCCATAAGCTAATGCAAACCGTACTGTACAACAGCAACGTCAATCCAATGGTTTAGAAAGGGACATTATCATGAAAATCCAAAGAAAATCCTTGATATGGACGGCAATTCTAGCGGTCTTTATTGCTCACGTCAGTTGCGAAAAAGAGGGGGAACATCGCCGCGAACATGAGGAAACACACGAAAACGAAGCACATCATGAACATATTGCGCCTCACGGTGGGACATTGGTTGTTATTGGCGATGAGTTCGCGCACATTGAGTTTGTGCTGGACCAGACAACGGGAAAACTAACTGGCTACCTGCTTGACGGTGAAGCGGAAAAGTCAGTGAGACTCTCACAGAAGACAATCGAACTCAAGGTACATCGAGAAGATAGCGGCGCCGAATTTACTTTGCAGCTTTCAGCGATGGCAAACGTCCTGACCGGAGAGACCGAAGGCGACACCTCCCAATTCGAAGCCCATTCGGACGCACTAAAGGGGGCATCGGAATTTCACGCAGAGATTGTCTCGATAGAAGTAATGGGTCAGGCGTTCACTCATATTGACTTTGAGTTTCCAGAAGGCAACGAGGCAACGGACAGTAAGCATGGTGGACATTAGCCTTAATGCGACAAAATCAGCAACGCGGCGTCGCGACGAAGCCTTTCGAATTGGGCCGAAAAGGTGGTCCGGAAGGACATTTTTTCCGTTCACGCCCGGTGACCTGAAGCATCATAGAAATCAGCAGTTAAATCGCCTTTATTCACTTGCACATTTTCGAATTAACGTCCCCGTAAAGTGACGAATCAAAGTTAGTCAGGAGATTGAGAAATATGGTTAGCGTATTCTCCTTTTGCGGATCATGTTTTGCCTTTTTTGCAACGGTTCTTGGGTTAATCCTCGGGATATCCGGCTTTGCCTCCGCTCAAGACGATCCGTCTGCGAAGTCAAAAACATTCACGCTGGACAAAGAGAGAAGCGCGTTCATGTTTGGAGGCAGTCAGTTCAGGGCAACAACCGATCGTATCAATGGAAGTATCGTACTCGACCCCGATGCGTTGCATAAGACGTTCAAGGCGATCTTCCAGCTTGATATGAAACGTCTGCAAATGCAGACCGGCATGGATAGGGGGGCGCAGAAGGTCTGGTGGAACGCTGATATTTACCCGCAAGCTATCCTTCGGATTGAAAGCCTGAATGTTGCGGAGGATGCCCGGCTGGTCGATGCATTACCCATCATTGCTGATGCCGACGCGACCTTTGAGTTCCACGGTGTCAGGAGGCCGGTAGAATTGAACGAGTTGCGATTCACCTTTTTTTCAAGAAGCAGTCGGTTTGCCCAATGGTTACCCGGCGAGGTCCTGCGGCTCGTCGGCGATTTTGAAATCCAATCCGCGGACTTCAGGATCAAAGCAGAGCCGGAATTGACCGCTCCAATACCGATCGACTTTGTTCTGTTTGCTATTGATAGCACCGCCGCTGATGCCGGCCCTACCGAGATGATTGGTGATTACTTACGCGTCCCATTCAGTTTCTTGAGTGATTACTGGCTGGATGAGCCGGATTGGAGGCAGTTGGAAGATTCGGAATACGTCAGTTCGCTCTCTTACGACACCGAGATCCCCGATAAGGTGAAGCAACTCGATGAGAAAAAGGTCGCAATCACTGGATTTATGCTTCCTATCGACGTTGACGAGGGAAATGTGAAACGGCTCCTGTTGCTCAAGTCAACAATGTCGTGCTGTTTCGGCGTTGCACCACGTATCAATGAGGTTATCTACGTTGAAACCTCAAAAAAGCAGAAAGTTCGAACGGTGATGGACATGCCAATCACCGTTTTCGGTAAACTCTCAGTCGGTCAGCAGTTTCGGGAGGACTTGATGCTGATGGGCGTTTATCAATTGGAGTTGGATGAGGTAAAACGTGCACGATAAACAGGACAACCCGAAATCACAATAAAGCAATCACGTACTCCCGGTGCGCACGTGACTGCTTTCGACAACGTTCCGTTCCGGGCGCCCTGTTTCCGGCCGTATCGAGAACGCTGAATTTCCATCCCTATCACCGGGGAGATTTGATCCCCTCCCGCCTAAAATCCCCTAAACCGGTCTTCCATGTTCGGAATCGCCCAGATCCACTGGAGTGCCGACCCCGAGATTTTCCGCATTGGTCCGGTCGTCCTGCGCTGGTACAGCCTGTGCTTTCTTGTCACCTTCGTCCTCGGCTATTTCACAATGCGCCGAATGTTCCGGTTCGAAGGGAAACCCGCGAAGGATCTGGACAGCCTGGTAAACCATATGGTTCTCGGCACCCTCATCGGCGCACGCCTGGGACATTGTCTGTTCTACGATCCCGCGTTCTACCTGACAAACCCGATCGAGATCTTCAAGATCTGGCGAGGCGGCCTCGCCAGCCACGGCGCAGCCATCGGCATTTTTACCGCACTCTATCTGTACGCCCGAAACCGGCCGGATCAATCCTATCTCTGGATACTTGACCGTGTCGTCGTAACGGCTGCCCTTGGCGGGTTCTTCATCCGTATCGGCAACTTCTTCAACTCCGAAATATACGGCATCCCGACCGAGTTGCCCTGGGCGGTCGTCTTTTCCCACATCGATGCGGTCCCGAGGCATCCGGCGCAACTCTATGAATCGCTCGCCTACGGACTGATTTTCCTCCTCCTCTTCGCGGTCTATTCGGGACAGCGCGCCCGGACGCCGTCCGGAATGCTCCTCGGCCTCTTCCTCGTAACCGTGTTTTCATTCCGGGTGGTGGTCGAGTTCGTCAAGGTCCGTCAGGCCGCTTACGGCCACGGCTTCCCCCTCAGCGTGGGGCAGTGGCTCAGCCTCCCGCTCATCATCCTGGGCATCGTCCTTCTCGTAAACGCACGAAAGCGGTCCGGCACGAAAGCTCCCACCCCGTAGGGATGGCGAAACCACCGGTACTATTCCCGAATCTCTCTGTAGAACGACACACAAAACGCAGGATTTTAATTTATAAATGCGCGATATTTGATGGATTATTATTGTGTTGCGTTATCCAGGCTCAAAAGCCGTTAAATGGTGCGGGGTTCCGAGACCCTGAACGGGCCTCGACGGCGGGCTCATTCGCTGTCCTGCGGGATCTGGTGTGTCATCGTGGAAATACCTCACCATTCTTTCGGTTTTCCAGATCTTATCCTGTCCATCCTGCCTGCCTGTGCCGTGCCCGGCACGGCAGACAGGTCCATCCATGTTTGTTTCGGTTTCTTTTAATCGAGTTACAGAAAGGTGGGATCCCATGAACTCGTATGCGGCCGTGGCCGGCATGCTGCAGAAGTCCCTCAACCTTGCCCTTCCGCCGGTTGCCGTCTGTATTTCGGACGCAGTGCCTGAAGGCGTACCGGAATACGATGGCCGGGCGCCTGCCGGCTGTCTGTTCTGGCAGGAGGCGGAAAAAGGCCCCTTTTCCACCCGGACTTCCCATCACGAACTGTGCGCCATCGGCGTACATACGCACCAGATGGCCAACCCACCGGCCTCGTACGAAGCGGAACTGGGCGACGTTCTGAAAACCATGGCCGGGATGGATTACGTTCGCGAAGAGGACGTGATGGAGATCCCGGTGCTGGAGAACAAAACCAGGCACGTCATCTACGCCCCTTTGGACAAAACGCCGCTCGAACCGGCCGTGGTCCTTCTCTTCGCCCATTCGGCACAGAGCTTGATCATTACAGAAGCCGTCCAGCAGGTCGAACCGGCCGTTCCACCCGCTATGGGCAGGCCCGCATGCGCCGTGGTTCCCCATGCCGTCAACACCGGACGCGCCGCGCTCAGCCTGGGCTGCTGCGGCGCAAGGGCATACCTGGATGCCCTCACGGACGACGTCGCCGTGTGGGCGCTGCCTGGCGACAAGGTACATCTGTACGCAGCCCGCATCGACGTTTTCGCCAGGGCCAACAACGTCCTTGGCCAATTCCATTCCCTGCGTAGAAAAGACGTGGAGGACGGGCTTGAGCCCACGGTTGCCGAGTCACTTTCACGGTTGGAAAGCTGACCCGCGACACCAGATTTGCGCCGCGCAACTCTTTCGCTTGAAACGGCACACTTGCATGGTATATTGAGAGCAATTCCCGCATCCACGGACTCACCTTCACTTCAGACGGAATCCCCGATGCGTTCCACATCGAAAGAACGGACGCTGGACCTGCGCGAAAAAGGCAAACCCATCAACGGACAGATGCAGGCCAGCAACCGACGGCTCTATATGCAGCTGCACGTGTTCGGAAACTGCGCGTGCACGCAGACAATTGCCGACGGGCTCGGCGAATCCGGCGTCGAAGCCGTCCTGTACGCGGACCTGAACGATCCGTCCGGTGTCGGCATTCTCACGCTGTCCGAGTCTCCGGGAGCCTTTACGGGGGAAATCCGCACATTGTTGAGCTCCCGTCCCTTCGCCGAGCTTCAACGCCATCCCGATCTTACCATGTTCGGAAGGACCTACGCGCACGGGTACGAGCCCGATCTTGACGAGACGCTGCTGAAAAAACCGCGCCGCAAGGTCCTGAATCCGGCCTGGCCCTGGGCCGTGTGGTATCCGTTGCGACGCAAGCCCGAATTCGGACTGCTGTCGGGCGAGGAACTGCGCGGGATCCTGGGTGAACACGCCAGAATCGGACGGACCTACGCCGAGGCCGGATTTGCCCAGGACATCCGCCTGGCCTGCTATGGCCTTGACCGCAATGACAATGACTTCGTCATCGGCCTGCTGGGTCCCGATTTGCATCCGCTCTCGCACGTTGTCCAGGAAATGCGCAAGACCCGGCAGACTGCGCAATACGTTCAGTCTCTGGGACCGTTTTTCGTGGGTAAAGCCATCTGGCAAGCTCCTCTATGACACTGATGAAGAGACACAAAGAGGAATATTGACCCTCGACAGGCCGACATGATTCGCAAGATCGAAGTCCTCCGTTTCGGCTGCCTGCGTTTCATCAGCCGGCCGCTGGATGCGTTTCACATTCTCGTTGGGCCCAATGCCAGCGGGAAAACCACCCTGTTGGATGCCATCGCATTCCTCGGCGACCTCGTTTCCGACGGGCTGGAGGAGGCCGTCGAAAAACGCACGGACGACCTGCGCGACCTGGTCTGGCGCCGTACCTTCGATCCGTTCGAACTGGCCATCGACCTGAGCGTACCGGAGCAGAAATCCGACCTCTTCGAAAACCGGCAATACGATCGATGCCGGTACGAAATCACCATAGGGCCGTCAGCCGAAACGGGTGAGACCGCCATTCTGGCCGAACGCGTCCTGCTTCTCCCCGACGATCCTCAGGAAGACCCCGAGTGTGAACAGCAGACGCTCTTCCCGGTGGACCGCCCAATGCCGGACACGCTGGCCCTGCCCCGCGTCAGAGGCGCCAGGACCATCGTGCATAAGGTTCACGGGAGCAATGACAACTTCTACTACGAAACCGGTACCGGATGGGACCACTCTTTCAGGCTGGGTCCGAGGCGGTCCGCTCTGGCCAATCTGCCGGAAGACGAAACCCGATATCCCGTAGCGACCTGGCTGAAGGGCGTACTCAACAACGGAATTCAGCGCCTGGTACTGAACAGCGAGAGTATGCGTCGTCCCAGCCCGCCCGGCCGCCCGGCCGGATTTCAGCCCGACGGCTCCAACCTGCCCTGGGTTATCGCGGCCCTGCATGCCAGCGCGCCCGAACGGTTCACGGCGTGGATAGGTTGTCTGCAGTCCGTTCTTCCCGACCTGAGGTCCATTCGCACAATCGTACGTCCCGAGGACCGGCACTGCTATCTGGTTTTCCAGGACCGAAACGGACTCGAGGCGCCCTCCTGGGCCATTTCAGACGGCACCCTTCGCCTTCTGGCCCTCACGCTTCCGGCATACCTGCCGGATTTTGGCGGCGTCCATCTGGTAGAAGAACCCGAAAACGGAATCCATCCCCGGGCCGTCGAAACGGTATTTCGAGCGCTCGCTTCCATAGAAAACGCCCAGATCCTCTTAACCACACACTCGCCCGTCATTGTGGGCCTGGCGGAAGGCAGTCAGATCATCTGTTTTTCCAGGACGGAATCCGGCGCCACCGACATGGTCCTCAGCACCGAAAATCCAGCACTCCGCGAGTGGCAGGGCGAAACCGATCTGGGCTCCCTGTTCGCCGACGGCGTGCTGGGATAGAACGATGAGCGCCTCGGGAACGAGAGCGGGAGGAACCGCCGGCGACCCGACCGCCCGGGCGGTTCGTCCTTATCGCCGCAGCGATTGCAGTCCGACGACGTCACTGTGGAATAACAAAGGCATTCGAGGACACACCCTGTGGATGAACTGACGTTGAAATACGGTTGCAACCCGCACCAGACACCCGCGAGAATATTCAACGAGCGCGGCCCGCTGCCCTTCCGGGTCCTGAACGGCGCGCCAGGCTATATAAACCTTCTCGACGCGCTCAATTCCTGGCAGCTTGTAAAGGAACTTGGAGAGACTCTCGGCACACCCGCCGCGGCTTCCTTCAAACACCTCAGCCCCGCCGGCGCCGCCGTGGCGGTGCCGCTCAGCGACGATGTGAAGAA
The DNA here is from genome assembly GCA_965203805.1 of Candidatus Latescibacterota bacterium. Lineage (GTDB taxonomy): Bacteria > Latescibacterota > UBA2968 > UBA2968 > JAAXHE01. The sequence continues at coordinate 3,111,362 of OZ241917.1, forward strand.
AGCCCTGTTTGTGGAGGACCTGGACCTCTCGCCACCGGCCGTCGCGTACGCCCGCGCCCGAGGCGCCGACCGGCTATCTTCGTACGGCGATTGGGCAGCACTGAGCGACACGGTAGACGTCGCCACCGCCAGGCTTCTTCGCCGGGAGGTTTCCGACGGCGTGATTGCGCCCGGATATCATCCGGAAGCCCTGGATATATTGAAGCGGAAAAAAGGCGGCGCCTATCCGGTCCTTCAGATCGATCCGGATTACAAACCCCGGGAGACTGAGCGTCGGGAGGTATTCGGACTCACGTTCGAGCAGCGGTCCAACACCCGTTCTACCGGCCCTGAGATTTTGAAGAACGTCGTTACCCGTAAACGGGAGATTCCTCCGGAAAAGGCCCGCGATATGCTGGTGGCCACGATAACGCTCAAGTTCACCCAGTCCAATTCCATCTGCTTCGCACTGCAAGGCCAGGCCATCGGCGTGGGCGCAGGCCAGCAAAACCGCCTTGCGTGTACGGATATCGCCGCCAGGAAAGCCGAAACATGGTTTCTGCGCCAACACCCCGCGGTGCTCGATCTGAAATTCAGACGGGGCGCCAGGCGACCCGAGAAGATAAACGCCATCGAACGCTATCTCAAGGGAGACATGCCTCCCGAAGAAGAGAGCGTCTGGCGGACTTCATTCCGCAATGCGCCGCCGCCCCTCGAGGATTCGTCCAGGCGGGAGTGGCTGCAGCGTCTCAAGGGTGTCACCCTGGGTTCCGACGCGTATATTCCCTTCCGGGACAACATCGATCGCGCCGCTCAAGCGGGGGTGGAGTACGTTATCCAGACGGGCGGTTCCGTACAGGACGATGCCGTAACCGCCGCCGCGGATGAATATGGCATGGTCATGGTCAACACCGGCATCAGGCTCTTTCATCACTGACCTCGATTCGTCAACTTTCGGTAACGTTAATTCGAATATACCCAAGGAAAGATCGAGAGTTGAATGCTGTTTCCTGCCTGGAAAACCGACTCCTTTTCCCCGCAGCGGCCGTGAGACCGGCACGGTGAAATCGAGATGGCCGCATTTCTCCAGATAACGAAAAAATACCAAATTTTCCGTTGACGACCGCGCAAACGGGCCTTATATTTATCGTCCGACACGGCGTCAGGACGCCACAAATCCAGGATAAACCGGTGTACCTGAGGGCATATACCGTAGCAAATGGAGATTTTCGGACATGCAATCCAGAGGATCGATTGGCGACACAGACATCTATCTGCGCGATATCCGAAAATTCACGCCGCTGAGCAAAGAAGACGAAGCTCATGTGATCGCCGACGCCCAGAAGGGCAACCGCAGAGCCCTCGACCGTCTTATCACAGCCAATCTTCGATTTGTCGTCCGGATCGCTCGGGAATACAGCGGACGCGGACTTCCCCTGTCGGATCTGATCGCCGAGGGCAACCTGGGTCTGATCCGGGCCACACGGACATTCGATCTGGCGCGCGGGCACAAATTCATCACGTACGCGGTCTGGTGGATTCGCCAGGCTATACTGTCGGCACTCAACAAATATACCCATCCGGTTGTGTTTCCAGTGAATCAGATCGACGACCTCGACGTCATCAACAGGGCGAAGAATGCCCTTTCGCAATCGCTGGGCCGGATACCCGATCTGGGCGAGATTGTGGAGAAGACCGGCATGCCGCTCCGAAGGCTGCGCCGCGCCCTCGAGGCCAACCGGTCCACCGTATCGCTGGACAGCCCCACGCACGAAGGGTCTTCCGGTGTATACGCAGACACGCTTCCGGCCCGGGACTCCCGCCCTGACGAACAGTTCGAGGATGCCCGGATCAAGAAGCTGCTGAAGGAATGCCTGAATCGGTTACCCCGGCGCGAAGCGCGGATCCTGAGTCTGTATTTCGGTCTGGATTCCGATAAACCCGAGCCCCTCGAACGGATTGGCAAACGTCTGCAGATCAGCAGGGAACGCGTCCGGCAACTGAAAGACAGGGCGCTCAACAGGCTCAGACTCAACTTTGTGCAGGAGAACATGATTTCGCAGACGGAATAAAACGACACCCGCACAAAAAAAAGGGCGGCCTGAGTGGCCGCCCTTTTTTTGCATGTACTAACCGCTTACTGCCCCGAAAAACCCGATCATTTACTAACTGCCTGCTGTTTCAATAACTGTATTTCCCGCTGGAGACGAAGGAATTCGCGATACAAGGCCTGGTTGCCCTGCTGAAACGAAAACTGCGAAGTACCCGAATAGGGTTCATAGCCGACCGGCGGAAATTCTCCGGATTCGGGCGAAAGCTTACCCACCTCGACGCGTGGCGTGTCCGGTTGCTCGCCTCGTTTGATTTTCATCCGCACTTCGGTTCCTGGAGTGGTGGACAGAACCAGGCTTTGCAGATGCTCGGCGCTTTCCACCTGCTGCTCCTGGAACGACATAATCAGGTCCCCTCGAACGATACCGCGTTTCGCCGCAGGGCCGTCGGGCGCAATGCTGACCACGCGCACGCCGTGGTATTCGGGGTCGTATTCCCCGGTTACGCCCAGCCATCCGTAAACAGTCTGTGAACCATTCAGAAGGCGTCGGGCGATACGAATCGCACGGTTGATCGGCACCACGAATACCGTGGTTGGAATCTCTTGTGCCATTCGGACATCTGTAGTCCCTTCGGGAAGAATACCGGACCACGGATCGGGCGGTAACGCCCAAACCAGGCCCAGAATCTCCCCGGAACTGCAGAAGACCGGCGCGCCGCCAAAACTGAGGCGCACCGGCGCCGCAACATGAATCAGGTCCTGCGACCGGTCGACATTGTGTACGTATCCGAACGATGGTGTCAGACTCCCGAAACTGTTGCCCAGAATGAACGCGTAATGGCCAATGCGGACCCCGTCGGAATTCCCGACTGCAATCGGCTGCAGTCCTTCCGCCTCGATCCGGATAACCGCCACTTCCGAAACCGGATCCGATGCAACGAAACGGGCCCGAAGACGACGCCCGGTACTCAGGGTTACCCAGATTTCCTGGGCGTTTTTCACCGCACGGTGGACCGTAATGACGTTGCCCCTGGAATCCAGGACGAATCCGGTGCCATGCATGAATCCCTTGCCGTACTGCAGCCCTTCCACCACCCCCATCTGGCTGATGCTGGTATGTATGCGCACAACCCCGGCCCGGTTCTTCTCCAGAATCTCGGCTCTCTCTTCCTCGATTCCCCTGAGCACGCTGCCGGCGCCGCAGTCCGTTGCACCCGGCCCGGCCAATAGGATCCCCACCATAACGGGCGCCATCCACAGGGGTCTGCGCAGATTCGTTTTCATTGTCCGTATCGACTTTCTCTCCCGGAGATTCACTAAAAGGACACCCGGCGCACATTTGCCAGGTGCCGACCCGGCCGCGTCCGCACCATTGACGCGGCCTTTACGGAATCCGGCCGGCCGGCCCGGTAACCCTGCTCCAAAACCGGATGGGACGTTTTCTGCGAAAGCATCTTCAGGGCGCCCCGCCTGTCTTCGACGGGAAACGACGAAAATGCGGGCGCCACGAGTGTCATCTGATGGACACGATCCGCAGTGGCCGCGCGTGTCTCTGGAGCCTCGTCGAGTGCCGTAGTCATGCCCAGCGCCATCAGTACGACGGCCGCGGCCGATGCAAGCGCTCTAGGTATGGTCGGGAAAAATACGTCAGGCAGTCTGTTCCACAACGAAGGCTTTTGAGACGCCTCCATCATCAGACGGCTCCGAAGCGCAAAATCGAAGCCTGCGGAAGGCCTTTCACGCGACATCCGGGCCAGCCGCCGGGTCAGGTTCCTGACGCCTTCCAGCGAATTTGCGCAGGCAGGGCACGCTTGCGCATGGCTTTCCATCTGCGCCCGCTTTGTACCTGCGACCTCGTTTTCGAGATAGTCCGATAATCGGGCCGCAAACTCGCTGCAAGTCATGTGACCCTCACCCATGTTCTTCCTCCAATGGTTCTATTCGATGACCAGTGTCCGTGCGGTACGGCAGACGGTTCCAGGCTGTCAGACCACCAGCCCGACGTCCCTTCCTTCATTTTTCAGCTTCTGCTGCAGTTTCAGACGAGCCCGGTTCACGCGGGACTTGACCGTACCCACCGGACACCGGCTGATCTTTGCAATCTCCTGATACGACAGCCCCTCGACGTCCCGAAGCAGGATGACCTGCCGATAGTTTTCCGACAGGGACGTGATGGCCCGATGAATCTGTACATCCGCGATTGAAGATTCGGTGATCCGGTCCGGCCGGTACGATTCGTCGGGCAGTTCCATCCCTGTCTCGTTCTCGTCGTCACGGTGAAGCGGAAACAGCCGCCAACGTTTTCGACGTCTCAACTCGCTCTTGGCCAGGTTGCCGGCAATTGTAAACAACCAGGTGGAGAAATTCGCAATTGCCCGATATTCGTTCCGTTTCCGGTACGCCCTCAGGAAGGCCTCCTGAACGATATCCTCGGCTGTCTCCCGGTCGCCGACGAATCGAAAGACAAAGTTGTATAACCGACCTCTGTAACGGTTTACAATCTTTCCATAGGCTTCAATATCGCCGTTCGCAACATCCGTCAGAACATCAACATCCGAAACCGTACCGTTATCCGTGCTTGCCATAAGCATTGACTTCCCCCCTTTCACCTGCTACGCCCTCGGGAATGGGGTCTGCAGAACCCTCAATCCAGACGATTGCCAAACAGCTTTTAAACCCTCTGGTTTGAGAAAAGTTCCCGAAAAGCTGACTTTGATCCGTCATTTTTCCGGGACGTTAATTCGAATATATGCAAGTTGATAAAGGCGATTTTACTACTGATTTCGATGAACCTTCAGGTCACTGGACGTGAAGGGAAAAAACGTCCTTCCGGACGACCTTTTCGGCCCGTTTCGGAAGGTTTCGTCGCAGCGACCCGTTGCCGTTTTTGTCGAACTGTGGCTGACGAATCGGTAACGATTTCCGGAAAAACGACAACCCGTGTCTTTAAGTCACAACCGGAAATCAAAGGAACGGGATTTCGGGGTACGAAAACAGGTGAATCTCCACGCTTTCGATGCGGTTTCTCCGCTTGACATCCGGCATCGTTGTGGGTTAATTATAGCCGTTCCAACACGGAATTGCAAGACCCGCATCTACCGACGTCGCATCTGCCATTTCAATCGTTCAAGACCGAATGAAAGGGTTTTCAATGGCGGCAAATCCAGACCGGACTCTAGAACGGGGCGGACGATATTTCCCGCCTCAGGAACTCAGCGAACAGGCGCATGTCAGTGGTTTCGAAGCATACGAGAGGCGGTACCAGGAATCCATCAGGGACGTCGAGGCATTCTGGGCCGACGTGGCGGGAGATTTCCACTGGTTCAGGAAGTGGGATAACGTACGCGCATATAACTACAACCTTAACGAGGGACCCATCTCCATCAGGTGGTTCGAAGGCGCGAAAACCAGCATCGCGTACAATTGCCTCGACCGTCACCTGCAAACGCGCGGCGATCAGATTGCTATCATCTGGGAAGGCAACGAACCGGGTGAAGACGGAAAGCTGACCTACCGGGAACTCCACGAGCAGGTCTGCAAATTCGCCAACGTACTGAAGTCTCGCGGCGTGAACAAGGGTGACCGGGTTTCCATATATATGCCGATGATCCCCGAACTGGCCATCGCGATGCTCGCATGCGCCAGGATCGGCGCCGTACACTCCATCGTATTCGGCGGCTTTTCCGCCGATGCGCTTGCGGACCGAATTGTCGATTCCACCTGCCGGGTTGTCATTACAACCGACGGCATGTTTCGAGGCGACAGGCCGATGGAGCGTAAGGCTTTTGCCGATCACGCCATGGCCAATGCCGATGGACGCATGGGCGGCAAATCCGTGGAAACCTGCATTGTCGTCCGCCGCGTGGGCGAACACAAGGGTATTTCATGCCCCATGCTGGACGGCAGAGACATCTGGTGGCACGACGCCATGGCAACCGCCAGCCCGGATTGTCCCTGCGAAGAGATGGACGCCGAAGATCCGCTCTACATCCTGTATACCTCCGGGTCCACCGGCAAACCCAAGGGCGTGCAGCACAATGTAGGCGGATACATGGTATACACCGCCTATACCCACAGAAACGTCTTCGACTATCATGATGGCGACATTTATTTCTGCGCCGCCGACATCGGGTGGGTCACCGGACACTCGTACATCATTTACGGTCCATTGGCGAACGGCGCAACCTCCGTCATGTTCGAAAGCACACCGGTTTATCCCGATCCGGGGCGTTACTGGCAGGTCATCGACAAATACAAGGTCAATCAGTTCTATACGGCGCCTACGGCGATACGGGCAGTCGCGAAAGAGGGGGAAGCGTGGCCGGCCAAATACGACCTCTCATCGCTGAAGCTTCTGGGGACCGTTGGCGAGCCCATCAATCCGGAAGCCTGGATGTGGTACCACAACAACGTAGGTCGGGGCCGGTGTCCCATTGTCGACACCTGGTGGCAGACCGAAACCGGCGGTATTCTCATCACCCCGCTTCCGGGTGCAACCGCCACGAAGCCCGGCTCCGCGACCTTTCCCTTCTTCGGTATCAGGCCGGTCGTCCTCGACCCGGAAACCGGCAGGGAACTGGAGGGTAACGGCGTCCAGGGCGTTCTGGCGATCGCGGAACCCTGGCCCGGACAGATGCGCACCGTGTACGGTGACCACAACCGATTCGAGGAAACCTACTTCCAGCAATACAAGGGCTATTATTTCACCGGAGACGGCTGCCGCAGGGACGAAGATGGCTATTACTGGATCACCGGTCGGGTGGATGACGTCATCAACATTTCCGGGCACCGCATGGGCACGGCCGAGGTGGAGTCCGCCCTGGTCTCCCACGAAGGCGTGGCGGAAGCGGCGGTAGTGGGTTTTCCGCACGATATCAAGGGCCAGGGTATCTACGCCTACGTAACCCTGAACGTGGGCGTGGAATACGTCGACACATTGAAAGACGAATTGAAGGCATGGGTGCGAAAGGAGATCGGTCCCATCGCCACACCCGACGTGATCCATTGGGCGCCGGGTCTGCCCAAAACCCGATCAGGCAAGATTATGCGCCGTATCCTGCGCAAGATAGCCGCTGACGACACCGGTGATCTCGGTGACACGTCCACGCTTGCGGAACCGGCGGTTGTGGATCAGCTCCTGGAGAATCGCTAGCGAAATGTCCAGCTGGATTTTGCAACACCAAGAGGGAGCCGGACGGCTCCCTCTTGGCGTATATATGAGACGCATCGCACCGGCATGAACCCCTCACCCCGGAAATCTCTTCTCCTGCTCTCCGGCGGCATGGATTCCACCACCCTCCTATGGTGGATGCGGGACCGAGGCATCTCCGAAATCCACACCGTTTCAGTCGACTATGGCCAGCGCCACGCAGTCGAACTCGAAGCCAGCGCGACGCTTTCCCGGATGGCCGGCGCGACGTCCCACCGCTGTCTGAAACTCGACCTTCGGCAGATTGGCGGGAATCCGCTCACGGACACAGGGCACGCGGTTCCCGCGGCGAAGCAGGGTCGGCAGACGCTGACCGTCGTCCCTTTCCGCAACATGCTCTTCGTGACCCTGGCTGCCGCCTGGGCAGAGGTGAAAGGTTGCGGGAATCTCTATCTCTCGCCGGTCCGGAATGACTTCGAGATTTACCGGGACTGCCGTCGCGAGTTTTACGATATGCTTGAGAAGACCTTGCGCCTGGGCGCCACGCGGCCGACCGACTACCGGATCCACACCCCGTTTGTGGAAAAATGGAAAGACGAAGTCGTGAGCATGGGAATTGACCTGGGTGTGCCCTACGCCGAGACCCACACCTGCTACGAAGGCAGACGCCCCGCCTGCGGCCGTTGCGACGCCTGCGTGGAACGCGTTGCCGCATTTCGCGCCAATCGCGCCGTGGATCCGCTGTCCTACGAAATCGAAATCGACTGGACGCGACCCTCGACACCCCGTCAATAGGCGGCGTCGCGCGCCGTATCTCCGACCGGACTACGCATTTTTCAGCGCCGTCACTGTCTCGATCAGCCGACGGTCCGCGTTGTATCGAAGCTGCAGAATCTGATCGAGTTGCGCGGGGCTGGCGCTTCTGGACGTCAGCCGATAGACCTCAAGTCTGTCCGCAAGCGCGTTCATGACCATATCGAGAAGGATGATATCCGACGCGTCGTCTTCGACCATGCACTCATCCGCCAGCACGCGGCGAACCACCTTCAGGCGGTCCCGCAACGCTTCCTCGTCTAACTGCTCGACCTTGGACCGGCTGACCAGCGTGGTGGAAAGCGTCGCCAGAAATCCTTCACTCAGGTATTTGCGGGCCTTCTCTTCGGTCCAGTTGTCCGACAGGATTTCCGCTATGGACTGCGGAACCCGCTCGGCCCGCTCCCGGTTTTCAGCCGACCCGCCGCCTTCGTTCTGACGGCGCGGCTGCCGGCGCCGTCTGTTTCGGCGATGCTCCTGCGCGCCTCTGGCCTGCGGTTCCTGGGTCCTTTCAGCCGTGGTTTCGGACGGCGCGCCCGCTGCCGGTTCAGGAGGAGGCGTCGCCGCGGGCTTCGGGGTCTCCGGCACGGGCTCGGCAACGGCTTCCCCGGCATTTGCCGGCTCAGGGGACGCCGTTTCTGTTGTCGCGGCTTCCGGCGGCGCCGCGGCTTTGTCAGCTTCTTTCTCGGATTGAGCCTGCTGCTTGTCGTCCGCTTTCGCCCGTGTCGTACGCTTCGTTGAGGTTGTCGATTTCCGGGGCCGTTTCGCGGGCCGCCGCGAAATCACGCGTTTCTCGGAAACATCCGCCGTTTTCTCGGTTGACTGACCCGCATCTTCCTGGGGGTCGGCTTCGGTCTTCTTGCTCTCTTCCTCCTCCGGTGCGGTCCGGCTTCGAGTTGTTCTCTTCGGATTCTTGCTGCCGCTCCGGGTACGCTTGGCGGGCCGCCGCGAGACCACGCGCCTCTCAGAATCCCCGGCTTCTTCCTTCTTCTCCGTATCCGGGGCTTCCGATACGGGTTGATCATTCTCCCCGGAAGGAGAATCCTGAATAACGTCCATATACCTCCCTTCGAGCCGTAGACGTCGCAACACCTGCGAATTCGTCTACAACCGTCCACAATATTGAGCCTGCCCGAAAACATCAATCTAATTCGACAATATAAGCAAATGTGACCCTCGTTTACCAGATGAAAAAGGGTCGGCCAGTATCGGCCGACCCTTGAACTTCCGCGCGGTGTCTGGCACACGGATTAGTGATGATCGTGGCCGTGGCCGTGAACCGGTGGCTCTTTTTCCTCTTCCGGGACTTCCGTGACAAGCGTTTCCGTTGTCAGCAGAAGCCCGGCGATGCTGGCTGCGTTCTCAACTGCAGAACGCACGACCTTGGTGGGATCGGCCACGCCCGATTCGATCAGGTCTTCGTAGGTTTCGGTGAGCGCGTTGAACCCGAACGCGCCTTCACCCTCAATGACCCGCTGCACAACCAGGCTGCCCTCGTGGCCCGCGTTATCGGCGATCTTCCTCAGTGGCGCCTCCAGTGCCTTGCCCAGAAGGTCCACGCCAGTCTTCTGGTCGCCGCGAACCCGGCTGCGAACCTTATCCAGCGAAGAAATGCACCTCACCAGGGCCACACCGCCGCCGGGCACGATTCCCTCCTCAACAGCCGCCCGGGTCGCGTGCAGGGCATCTTCCACTCTCGCCTTCTTCTCCTTCATCTCGGTTTCAGTCGCAGCGCCGACGTTTACCACCGCCACACCGCCCGCGAGCTTGGCGAGTCGCTCCTGGAGTTTCTCCCGGTCGTAGTCTGAGGTGGTCTCCTCAATCTGCATGCGTATCTGGCTGACCCGTCCCTGGATGTCGTCGGTGGCCCCGGCGCCCTCCACGATCGTCGTATTGTCCTTGTCGATGACGATTCGCTTGGCCTGCCCCAGGTCGTCAAGCTGTATATTCTCCAGCTTGATTCCCAGGTCTTCGGAAATCACCCGGCCGCCGGTGAGAATAGCGATATCCGCAAGCATTTCCTTCCGTCGGTCGCCGTACCCGGGAGCCTTTACCGCTGCCGCCTTGATGGTCCCCCGAACCTTGTTCACGACAAATGTCGCCAGCGCCTCACCCTCCACGTCTTCGGCGATTACCAGGAGCGCCTTGCCGGCTTGCGCCGTTTTCTCCAGCAAGGGAAGGAGATCTTTCATATTGGAGAGCTTTTTCTCGTAGATCAGCAGATACGCATCTTCCAGAATCGCTTCCATGTCGTCCTGGTCGGTCACAAAATACGGCGAAATATATCCCCGATCGAATTGCATGCCCTCCACCACGTCCAGCGTCGTTTCGATCGATTTTGCTTCCTCGACGGTTATCGTGCCGTCTTTGCCTACCTTCTCCATCGAATCGGCGATAATTTCTCCTATGCTGCTGTCGTTATTGGCAGAGACCGTCGCCACCTGCGCGATTTCCTTACGGCCCGTGACTTCCTGGGACTGTGCCCTTAGCGCGTCGGTCACGTCCCTGACACCCTCGTCGATTCCCCGCTTGATGTCCATGGGGTTCGCGCCGGCCGTCACGTTCTTGAGCCCATCGCGATAGATGGCTTCCGCAAGGACCGTGGCAGTGGTGGTGCCGTCGCCCGCAACGTCGGACGTCTTGGAAGCGACCTCTTTTACCATCTGGGCGCCCATGTTCTCATAGGGATCGGGCAGCTCGATCTCTTTGGCCACCGTCACACCGTCTTTTGTAACCGTTGGCGATCCCCATTTCTTGCCGAGAACTACGTTCCGGCCGCGCGGGCCCAACGTCGCTTTAACGGCTTTGCTCAGGATGTCCACGCCGTCGAGAACCTTTGACCGGGCGTCTATCCCGTAGCTCAGTTGCTTGGCTGGCATTATAACCCTCCTGTTTGCAGTTGTGTTCGCGGCGCATCGTTATTCCAGGATTCCCAGAATATCGTCTTCGGATGCAATGACGAGTTCCTCTCCGCCCACCTCCACCTCGGTCCCTGCAAATTGTCCGATCAGGACGCGATTGCCCACGCTTACCGAAACCGGTACCGGATCGCCGGTCTTGTCGTTGACTTTGCCCGGCCCCACCGCGACGACCTCGGCTTCGAGTGGTTTTTCCTTGGCTGTATCGGGAATTATGATGCCGCCCTGGACCTGTTCATCGGCTTCAATCCGCCGGAGAAGTACCCGGTCGGCCAGAGGCTTCACTGTCATCCGGTCCTCCTTCACAAGTTTGCCGTTTACGTTAACCCATTTATTAATATATATTTTTTCAGATTATTAGCACTCGGCGCGGCAGAGTGCCAATAGCACAAATATACAGGCTTTGAATTTGTGACGCAAGGACAAATTCCCTGAAAGCACAAAAAAGCGCATTACGTCTGGTAATGCGCCCGGACCCGATCTCCTGTTGCCGCCCGATGACGGTCCGCGATGTTCCTTCTATCGCATCGCACGCCCCAGCAGTTTCTTCTTCCGGGCAATCCGTTGCTGCAGGTGTTCTATCTCAGCTTCCAGCAGTTCAGGACGGTCCATATCGCCGGTCTCTTCCGGCGGGGGCGGCTGTTCTGACGGGAGGGATGCATCCGCCCAGTCGTCGTACCCGCCCGCCATTGAAATCACCCGCTCGTAGCCCAGCTCCTTCAGAGACTCCGCGGCCAGCAGAGAACGTACACCTCCGGCGCAATACACCACCACTTCCCGGGATTTGTCGGGAATCCTGGATTCGGCCTCGGCTTCAAGGCGTCCTCTGGGAATATGGACGGCCCCGCGCAAATGTCCGGACTCCCACTCGTCGAGGGCGCGCACATCCAGCAGGACGGGGCTTTCGCCGCTGTTCAGATGATGATGCACCTCCTGAACGCTCATTTCCGGAATCTCCCTGCGGGCCTCGCTCAACAGGTCATCTCGGGATTTCATCGCCTATGAGCTCCTTTTCTCGTTCCGGCATGATTTCGTTTCGGACTGCGACGGTGCTGCCGCCGCGGTTCCTCAGGCGGGTACCCGGCCCGGCTGACCGTGACATTTCTTGTATTTCTTGCCGCTTCCGCACGGACATGGACTGTTCCTGCCCACCTTCTGCACCCGCACGGGACGCTGTTTGGGCGGCCCCCCTTCCGACGCGCTGGTGGCGGTACCGGCCACCGGCGACGCCTCGACGCCAACGTCAAACCCCATGCCGGTGGCGTCCTGGTGCACGAGCGAGACCTGCTGCGGCTGGCGGCTTCCAGTCCTTGTCATTTCCTCTTCGACGGGGATTCGAAACAGCGTTTTCAGCGTTTCCCGGTTGATTTCGTCCAGGAGATCGACGAACATCTGAAACCCTTCGCGCTTGTATTCGATCAGCGGGTCCTTCTGCCCGTATCCGCGCAGGCCGATGCCCTCCTTGAGGTCGTCCATTTCCCTGAGGTGGTCCTTCCACTTCTCGTCGGTTACCCCAAGGTAGACCATCCGCTCGATTTCCCGCATCCTTCCAGTGCCAATCAGGCTCTCGCGTCGCCGATACGCCGCCTTGATCCCATCGAACAACTGTTCCCGGAATCCATCTTCTTTAAGCTCGGGCAACGTCTCCAGAGGCACTTCCGGGACCTGAAGGAATATCTGGCGCAGGTCGCGATAGAGCCCGTCAATATCCCAGTCGTCCTGGGTGCCTTCATCCGGAAGATGGCTCCCGAAGGAGGCGTTCACCACCTCCTCCATTTCTTCTTCGATCTGTTCGTAGATATTGTGTTGCTCCAGCGCGTGGCGTCGCCGGTCGTATACGACCTCCCGCTGCTGGTTCATCACGTCGTCGTATTCGAGCAGATGTTTGCGCACTTCGAAGTTCCGCGCTTCCACGCGTTTCTGGGCCCGCTCAATGGATCGCGTGACCATCCGGTGTTCGATCACCTCGCCCTCTTCGGCGCCCAGCCGGTCCATGATCCGGGCGATCCGCTCGGATCCGAAGAGCCGCATCAGATCGTCTTCCAGTGAAATGAAAAACCGGGAATTTCCGGGGTCGCCCTGTCGACCCGCACGACCCCTGAGCTGCCGGTCTATTCGCCTCGCCTCGTGTCGCTCGGTTCCGATGATGTGCAATCCGCAGGGCACTTCCTCCCGGCAACGGTATTCTTCCAGGTGCGGGCACAGCGTGCCGTCGCCATCGGGGCCGGGTATCAGCGCGCATTGACGGTCTTGCGGCGCCTTGACCACGCCGTCGCCCAGCTTGATATCCGTTCCACGACCCGCCATGTTGGTCGCAATGGTCACCGCTCCCGGCTGTCCGGCCCTTGCGACAATCTGGGCTTCCTGCTGGTTGTGGCGGGCGTTGAGCACTGCGTGTCTGATGCCCTTGCGTTTCAACATGCGCGACAGCAACTCAGATACTTCGACGCTGATCGTGCCGACCAATACGGGCAGGTTCTTGTGGTTCAACCGCTCGATCTCATCCACGATGGCGTTGTATTTCTCCCGTTTGGTCCTGAAGATCAGGTCCTCCGAATCGATCCGCCGCACGGGTTCGTTCGTGGGCATCACCACAACGTCGAGCTTGTAGATCTGAAACAGTTCCGCCGCCTCGGTCTCGGCGGTTCCGGTCATCCCCGCCAGCTTGTAGTACAGTCGGAAGTAGTTCTGCAAGGTGATCGTGGCGATCGTCTGGGTGTCCCGTTCCACCTTGACCCGCTCTTTCGCCTCCAGAGCCTGGTGCAGCCCGTCCGCGAATCGTCGGCCCGGCTGGGGGCGTCCGGTGAATTCGTCCACAATAACCACCTGGCCGCCGTCCACGATATACCTTACATCCTTTTCGTAGAGCGTATAGGCGACCAGAAGCTGCTGCACACTGTGAATCGCCTCGCTCTTTCGGGCGTAGGCCTGGTACGCGTCGTCCTGGGCTCTGGCCTTTTCCTCCGGCGGCTTCGAGTCGTCAGCTTCGATTCCGTGAAGGACTTCATCCAGGTCGGGCAGAACAAAGTCGTCCGGCCTTCTGCTGATCTCGACGCGCCCCTTATCGGTCAGGTCGATCACATGGCTCTTCTCGTCCACGCTGAAGTAGAGGTCCTCGTCAATCTCGCCCATTCGCTTGTCGCGAAGGTAGTCCGCCTCAACCCGGCCGATCAGACGTTTGATCCCCTCTTCCTGCAGCAGCTTCATGAACCGGCGGTTCTTCGGCATCCCCCGCTGGACCTGCAGCAACCGGATCCCGGCCTCGTATTCCTCCTCGTCGAGGCGTTCCTCCGCTTCGTTCAACGTCCCGGTCACCACCCGCGTCTGCGCCCTGACCAGCCGCTCCACCAGCGGCCGCATCTCGTCGTACCGCTGGTTGTCGGCCTCCGCCACCGCGCCGGAGATGATCAGCGGCGTCCTCGCTTCGTCGATAAGGATGCTATCGGCCTCGTCGATGATCGCGAAATAGTGTTCGCGCTGCATCAGGTCTTCCGGGCGAACCGACATATTGTCGTAAAGGTAGTCGAACCCGAACTGGTCCTTCGTGCCATAGATGATATCGGCCCGATAGGCCTCCTGGTGATCGCATTCCCGCAGCCGGTACCCGCCCTGTCCATCCTCCTCCAGCCGGTACGCCTCCGCCTCCATGGAGCGGTCCTGAATGATGCCGACGCTCATCCCGAGAAAGAGATAGACGGGCCCAAGCCACATGGCGTCTCGCTTAGCCAGATAGGAGTTCACCGTTACGAGATGCGCGCCCCGTCCCGTCAATCCGTTCAGATAGAGCGGCATTCCCGCCACCAGCGTCTTGCCCTCGCCAGTGGCCATTTCGGCGATCTTTCCCTGGTGCAGCACGATGCCGCCGAGCAACTGCACGTCGTAAGGCACCATATCCCAGACGATGGTTTCCCCTGCGCGCTCCCACTGCTTTCCCTGCGCCTTGAAACGGCGGCAGGTCTCTTTATAGACCGCATATGCTTCAGGTAATACTTCCTCCAGAGCCTCCGCCTCGACTTCCCTGGCTTCCTCCTCCAGTTCCGAGACTTCGTCCAGCAGCGAGGAACGATCCACTTCGTCCTCGCTCTTCAACTCCTCCCGCAGCCGATTCAGCCGTTCCGTATATTCGGCTGTCTCCTCGGTCAACCATTCTTTTAACTCAGCCGTCTTTTCGCGGAGATCCGCATCCGAGAGCGCGGCCAGAGACTCGCAATGCCCGTTTATCACTTCGACCGTCGGCCAGAGCTTCTTCAGGTCCCGATCGTACTTGGTCCCGAACACTTTTTTGATCACACCCATCATAAGCGGTCATCCACCGTTTAGCGACAATCCACGTTCTCTGCCAGGATTCCCTGCTGCCTGACCAGCGCATCGAGAATGCCGTTGATAAACGTCGGCGCCTTCTCAACACTGTAACGCTTTGCGAGTTCAATGGCCTCGTTCATCGAGACCCTGAACGGGATATTGTCGAATGCCAGCATTTCCGTAAGCGCCATCCACAGCAGGATGCGGTCGATTCTCGAAATACGTTCCAATGCCCAGTTCCTGGAAATGCCTTCGACCATGCGGTTCAGTTCTTCCCTTCGCGTCCAGGTCTCCCGGCCCAGCGCCTGCGCGAATTCCGCCGCGTCGTCCGACAGTTCCGCCCGAACCGCCATGGCGCGAAGCGTCCGGTGGACGGGGTCCCCCGAACTCTCGCTCCAATATAGCGCCTGCAGCGCAACTTCGCGGGCTTTTCGGCGCGAACCCGTCATTCCCGGTTTTCGTCCCAGGACGCCAGCAGATTCGCCATCTCCAAAGCGCCTATGGCGGCCTCCCATCCCTTGTTACCGGCCTTGGCTCCCGCTCTCTCGATTGCCTGTTCGACCGTGTCGGTGGTCAACACGCCGAAAAGACACGGCACACCGGATTCCAGCCCTGCCGACGCGATCCCCCTGGAGACCTCGCCGGCCACATAGTCGAAGTGGGGCGTACTCCCGCGAATCACGGCGCCCAGACAGATCACCGCGTCGTAACGTCCGCTGATCGCCATCTTTCTTGCGATCAGCGGAATCTCGAATGCACCCGGAACCCAGGCCACGTCCACGTTGACCGGATCGCATCCATGACGCGTCAGACAATCTCTGGCGCCTTCCAGCAACTGCTTGCTGACCAGCGCATTGAAGCGACTCACCACAATGCCGAAGCGCTTGCCGCCCGCATGCAATCCACCCTCATGCACTCTCGCCATACGTTTCCTCCGTTGCGCCGTCGGCCAACTTCAGATCTTCTTCGCTGAACATGTGCCCCATTTTCTTCTTCTTGGTGCGCAAATACCGAATATTCCATGGCGTCGGATCGATCCTGACGGGTACCCGTTCCACAATCTCGATTCCATACGCCTCCAGTCCCACCCGCTTGGCCGGGTTGTTGGTGATCAACCGCGCCTGCCTGATGCCAAGGTCCAGCAGGATCTGGGCGCCGATGCCGTAATCGCGCTCGTCCATCTTGAATCCCAACTTCAGATTCGCCTCCACGGTATCGTAACCCTCTTCCTGCAGATGGTATGCCTTGATTTTTTGGCGGAGGCCGATGCCCCTGCCCTCCTGCCGCATGTAGACAACGGCGCCTCGACCCTCCCGTTCGATCATTTCGATCGCCGAGTGGAGATTCGTGTTGCAGTCGCACCTGAGCGATCCGAAGGCGTCTCCCGTGAGGCACTCGGAGTGCATCCGCACCAGCACGGGATCTGCCGCCGTGAGGTCTCCCTTGGTCAGTGCCACGTGTTCCCGCCGGTCGACTTCACTTTCGTAGAGGTGAAGTTTGAACTGGCCGAATTGTGTGGGCAGGTGGACGGTCTCCAGGCATTCGACCAGTTTTTCCGATCGGCGGCGATACGCGATCAGATCGCGAATGGTGATAATCTTGAGGTGAAACTGCCGGGCCATTTCCATCAGTTGCGGCAGCCGGGCCATCGTCCCGTCCGGATTCAGTATCTCGCACAGTACGCCCGCGGGATAGAGGCCGGCCAGCCTTGCCAAGTCCACCGTTGCCTCCGTGTGGCCCGCCCGGCGCAAGACACCTCCGGGACGGGCAGACAAAGGGAAGACATGTCCGGGTCTGGCGAAATCGGGCGCCCGGGCGTCCGGGTCGACAAACCGCCGTATGGTGACGGCCCGGTCCTGCGCCGAAATCCCTGTGGTGGTGTCCTCAACCGCGTCGATACTCACCGTGAACGGCGTTCCGTGCAACGCGGTGTTACTTCCGACCATCATTTCCAGTTCCAACTCCCGTAACCGCTCCGGTGTTGCAGGCAGGCAGACCAGACCGCGCCCGTGAAGGGCCATGAAATTGATAATCTCGGGCGTGACCATCTCCGCCGCTGCGATCAGGTCCCCTTCGTTTTCCCGGTCCTCATCGTCCACGACGATCACCAGTTTACCCGCCCGAATTTCGTCCAGCGCCTCTTCGATGGACGAAATTCGGAACCCGTTGTCGGTTTCAGACATTTTATGTCACTCCCGGCGAAATGACGTTGAGATATCAAACGCCACGATTGTCGTCAATCCCTTCGTTTTCAGCACCGTACCCAATGTCCGGTACCGCGGCCAATTCGCCGTTCTCCGGATGGCGGGCTGTTAGCCTCTCCAGATACCGCGCAACCATATCGACCTCCAGATTCACCGCGTCGCCGACCCGGCGTTCGCCGATCGTTGTGGCTTCCATCGTATGCGGAATGACCGCTACCGTGAAGTCACGCGCGCCCGCGGACACAACCGTCAGGCTGATTCCGTCCACGGCTATCGAGCCCTTACCGGCCACATACCGGGCGAGTTCCGCCGGCATCCCGATCCGGAACACGACGTTGTCCGCCCATCGCCGCCGCTCCTGCACCCGGCCCACGCCATCCACGTGTCCGGCCACCAGATGCCCGCCAAGGCGATCCGACAACTTCAGCGACCGTTCCAGATTCACCCTGTCACCCGCTCTCAACCTCCCCAGGGTCGTGCGCTCCAGGGTCTCCTGGATGGACTCGAACGAGAACCCCCGGCGCCCCACGTCGACAACCGTATGGCAGGCGCCGTCGATCGAAATGCTATCGCCGATGGCGACGTCCGCCGGAACGCGACTCGCCTCCACGGCCGTGCGCTGATACCCGGTCCGTCTTTGAACGTTACAAACCAGCCCCACTTCCTCGACTATCCCCGTAAACATCGACCCGTTCCTTTTCCGGGGCCGCGGGACCCCGGTACCGCAGCATCCTTCACCCGTGCCGTGTAGAACAGATCGGGCCCGGACCAATCCACGTTCACGTCGTGCAGAACAATCGCATCGGCCATTCTCTTTATCCCCAGATCGCCTACCGAATCGATCCCTTTACCGAGAATCGAGGGGGCGATAAAAACGGCCAGCCGGTCGATCAACCGGTCCCGCATCGCGGACGCCGCCACGCAACCGCCGCCTTCGATCAACACGTGCGTGATTCCTTCGCTGCCCGCGCGGGAAAGCACGTCTCTAAGCCGTGGCCTTCCATCCAGGTGCGAACAGACCCAGACGCGAGCGCCGCATTCCTCCATCGCTTCGACTTTTTTTTTTGAAACCCCTTGCGCCGCGGCGAGAATCAGCGGCGCCCCTTCGAATACCTTTGCGTCCCTTGATGTCTCGAGACGGCCGTCCAACACGATTTTCACCGGATCAGGGCCGTCCAGGTGACGAACCGACAGCAGCGGATCGTCCACATGGACCGTTCGCCGCCCGACCATCACCGCCGTTGCCTCGGCACGCAGCCCATGAGCGCGGATTCGGGACTCATCGGAGGAAATCCACCTTGATTCGCCCGTAGCGGTCGCGATCCGGCCATCGAGCGTCTGCGCCAACTTCAGGGTAACGAAAGGCAACCCCGTCGTCCGTTGCTTGACGAAGGCCTCGTTCAGTCGCCGCGCCTCACCCTCGAGCACGCCGACGTCCACACGTATGCCCGCCTCGCGTAAGCGGCGGATTCCCCTGCCCGACACCCGTTTATCCGGATCCACCATCCCGCAGACGACCCGCGCCACCCCTTTTTCGATCAACAGGTCGACGCACGGCGGCGTTCGGCCGGTATGGGCGCACGGCTCCAGTGTCACATACAGCGTGACGTCCGGTGTTCCGGCGGCCACGTCTGCGAGCGCATAGACCTCCGCGTGCGGTTTCCCGGATTCCGGATAGTGCCCCTTTCCGACAATGTGCCCGTTTCGGACCGCTACCGCCCCCACCAGCGCATCGTCCCGAACCCGACCGCGTCCTTTCTCGGCCAGCGACAACGCCAGCCGCATATAATCCGAATCCGTCATAGCCACCCCGTGTGCCGGGGCCGGGTATCCTCCCCCTACTTCAGGTCCACCATCGCCTTGCCGACCCCCACGTTGCCCAGCGCATCGGTCGCGCGGACCACCACCGTATATTCTCCCGCGGTTAGCTCCCGAAGTTCGAATCGCAAGGTCTCCGTCCTGGAATCGAAGATCCGATCAGCCGGAAAAATCACCTTCCAGTCTCCCGAATTCACCGCGTAGTCCGCCTTCCAAAGCGGGCTCGCAGCGTCATCAAGCGATCCCTCGACGATTACGGTCCCCCCCGCAATGGGCTGTATCTGAAGCCGGACCGTGGGCGGCGTGTGGTCAAGATCGAACGGCTCACTGATCCTTTCACCAGCCAATGCCAGTTCTTCCGGATTCGCCAGCCGGTCCGACGCCACCACCCGGACCAGCATCGTGCCCTCGGGGGCAGACTCGGTATGCCAGTCGTAGGCATTTGCAAGCAGGTTCTCCTTCAGGAGTTTCCAGGTTTTCTCGGTCCGACCCCTGTAATATAACGCGTACACCAGCCGGTCGTCATTTGCGTCTTCCGCCTTCCAGGAGATTCGCCAGACGCCTCTGGCATTACCCTGCGCCTGCCTGCCGTTCCCGGCGTCCTTCGGCGAGGCGCCGTTACCCTGGGCGTCAAGTGGAGAAACGCCGAGTGCAGTCACCCGCGGGCCCATGTTTTCCTGCAGGCCCACCAGACTCACCTCTCGAATCATCGGCGTCGTCGCGCCCGTTGCCGAACTCAGTTCGGCACGATACTGCAGGAATCGGGCGGGAGGGCTGGATATCTGACCGCCCCGGTCGACTGTAGACCAACCGCTCCATGTATCGTCCGGTTTCCTGCTGTTTCCCGAACGGGTCCGGAATTGAATCGACGCGCCCCGGGCGGTCTCAGAATTCCACCTGATCCGGCCCCATTTCGAAACCAGGTAGAAATCTTTCGCCCTGGATTCCAGGCTGCCTTCGCGCGCGTATGACTTACCCAACCGGTACACTTTCCCGGCGCCCGCGGTTCCCACCCAGAACTCGCCGGTCGCGGACCTGCAGAATGCCCATGGTTGTACGTCTTTAAGTCGGGTCAACAGCGTGGCACGACCCGTAAGGTCCACACGATAAATGCTCCCACTGTCGCCCGTGAGCGCGGTAATCTCTCCAACGTCTGCATGTAATGCCAGGAGCATCGGCTCTTCCACGTCCCAGAGACGAACCGCCGCCCCCGATGGCCGTATGGCGTACAGCACGGAACCCTGTTGCGAGGCAGAGGATCCCTGACCCTTGGCGGCCTGCTGCGACCCACCCTTGCCGCCCCCCTTGGAACGCCTGGACATCGCGCCCGCATACAGGATCCCGTCCGGTCCCATCGCCAGCGCATGGATTTCATTTTCCGCCGCATCGTACAACACTTCCACTCGGCCCTGCGCGTTGACACGGTAGACCAGCCCGCTCTGATCCGTACCTGCATACACCTGGCCGTCGGCGTCCCGAACCATCGAAACGACATTGTGGTCTTCGCTCTGATAGATCTCGTCGACCATTCCGGCCGAAGAGATACGCAGGATGCGTCCGTGCCGCCCGCCGGTAGCCGCGTACAGGCCTCCCTGTCCATCCGGCGCCAGCGCCCAGACGTGCTCACTTCCGGTCCGACAAAACGTCTCCGGCTCTTTGCCCGGGACAACCCGATACACAA
The DNA here is from genome assembly GCA_965203805.1 of Candidatus Latescibacterota bacterium. Classification (GTDB taxonomy): domain Bacteria; phylum Latescibacterota; class UBA2968; order UBA2968; genus JAAXHE01. The sequence continues at coordinate 3,132,279 of OZ241917.1, forward strand.
TACCGTCCGGGGACGAGCCGGCAAAGAGCGTCCCGTCCGTTCCCAGGGCGAGACAGAAAATGGCCACTTCGGGAGAGTCGAACAGGAGCGTCGGCGCCTCCGAGCCGTTATAGGCGAAGATCTTTCCGCTATTCCCCGTGGCGATATACAACCGATGGTCTCTCCCTTCGGCGAGCGCCCAGACGAAATCTTCGCCCGTATCCGCTGCGATCTCCACCTCGGGAGCAAGTAACACCGTGCCGTCTCTCGTTATTGAGACGCCGTCGGCTTCGCCCCGGAGAAAGGCCTTATGCGACTGCTCGCGCCAGACGATCGGCTCAACGCCGTCCGCTGAACCCGGCAGGCAGTACAATACAGACCAGAGGCACGCCAACAAAACACGAACCTTCGGATGTCCGTTTCCCCTGTCCAACAACCTTTCCTCCTGCTGTTTGCAATCTCTCTCCGCTGCCTGTCGCCCGCACCGGGCGCGCCTGCGCCGGACTACTTCCCTTTGCCGCCGGCGCCGCCACCCTCGGCAAAAATAACGCCGTTTCGTTTTCTGTTCACGTCCAGGACAACGATCTGACTTCCCGACAGCACGTAGTCCGTGGGAATCCGCGTCCTTTGTACAACGGTCTGTCGAACCGGTTTTACGGCATCCGAGGAGCGGGAAAACTGAAGCACCGAAAGTACCGAGAACGGCAGCCTTGACAATTCGCGTCCCTCAATCGTCACACCCTGGGCGCCGGACAACAACTCAACGACCAATTCATCGTTCCGGCTGACCTGCCCCAGCAGGCGGATGAGATGATCCAGGTTTCCGGCGTTATGTTCACCCGGCGCCCGCTTGGCCTCCTGTTTGCCGTGGGCCGATGCGCTGGAAACCCGAAGAATCAGCCGGCCTCCCGGCGTCTGACCGGGAATGACCAGCGCCTCCCGAATCTGCTCCAGGCCGCCCCAATAGGGCCTCAGGGAAACCGTGACGCACACCGTATCGCCGGGCTGGTACGACGTCTTCTGCAAACCGACCGAATTGATGTGGGCGGTATGCGCCCGCTCGGCTTCAACATCCAGGTCGAAGGTGACCCTCTCGATCCGAACGGGCTCAAATGGATTCCGGATCAGTTGCGTCAGCGGCGTGGTGACGCCCGTCACGGCCTGCCCGAGGCCCAGCGGGCCGGCATAGACGTTTTCGGCCTCTACAGACGGACGTCCGTTCAGTTCAATTCTTACGCGGGATGTTACCGTCACCTCTCCGGTCAGCTTCTCGGACGAAACCATCGCGCTGAATACGCCAATCCTCAAGAGCGCGGGGGTGAGGTCGCGGTTTCGCAGGACCTCCATGCGGAACCGCGCCTCCTTTCCAGGGGAACGCAGATTGATCTGCGCAGGCATCATGTCCACGTCGAGACCGACGGTTCCCGCGATGCCCGGAGCGCGGTCCTGAACGATGGCGCCCATGGTTTCACCGGCCACGCCCAGCTTGAATGACGCGTATTGACTGGGCAGCACTTCGTGGATATAGGCGGCCGTCATCGGCAACGCCGTGGCGCCGCCGAAAATCATGGAATGCCCGAAACCGACCACCCGGTCGCCGTCGCGATGGGTCAGCGTTCCGATTCCGGTAACGCTGAGATCGCCACGTACGAGCTGTACGCCAAGGGCGGCGCCGGGTTCGAACGCGCCCGAAGGCACGCCTGGGTCCGCGCTACCGCCACCTTGAACCGGCGTCCATCCCAACTCAGAGAATTCCCTTCGGAATTCAGCCACCGCCCGTTGCGCGAAACCGGAGATAGCGATCGGCAGGCTTATCGGCGTCAGTTCGGCCGCATCCATCCCCGTCAGATCGAGCAGCCGGCGCGCGCCGGCTTCCGGCAATCGGGCCGCCGTACGGACGCCGTCCGGCGCGGTCGGCCGGTTGAACAGTTCAACCATGGCCGCAATCGGCGTGATCCCTGCGATGGGTTCCTTGGCAAAAGCGCCGACCCGGTAGGATACCGCGCCGATCAGCTTGCCATCGATGTAGACCGGGCTGCCGCTCATCCCCAGGATCACCCCCGTATTGGACAGGGGGCCGCCGGACAACCGGGCGAGAATCAGGTCGCTGCGAGGACCGATCGCGTTGTGCAGGACACCCAGGATTTCGACCTGAAACGTATCGATCCGCGTGCCCTGGAAGACCGTCCGTCCGATACCCCGCATCCCTCTGCGGAGTTCCTTTACGGGAAGGGTCGCCACAGTCCCCCAGGAATTGGCGAAGATTGCGCACCACAGTACGGCCGGAAGCGTTATTTTCAGAAGGCGCGCCACCACTGAGACCCTTTCTGATTAGACGGTACGGAAGCCAGGAAATCTACGTTGCGCCTGCAGAAAAGTCAAGCGTTGGGACTTCTCGCTTACCGTGATCCAACGTCCTTTCCCGGAAACAAGCTGCCTGAATCCGGCGCCGCAATCCCGGCAAACGCAAGGGTTGTCCCTGCGATTACAGGATAGGCGCATATCACGGTCCTTCGCGGTTTATTTCTCGCCCATCCGGCAGGCTTGCAAGTCAATATCGGAGACCGGGTTCAGTCTCGCGGATATTATACCCGTTTTTGGAGTGTGGAACAAGCCTCTTGTGAAAATCCGATCTTGTCCTTATCATAATCCCATGCGAATCATGCTGGTGGCGGTTGGCAAATGTCGAAAGCGGTACTTGAGGGAAGGAGTGACGGACTACATCGATCGAATCAACAGATATGCCAGCCTGAAGCATATCGAACTGAAAGAGGAACGGACCCCGAAGAAGGGCGCGGCGCAAGGCAGTCTTGGCGTCGAGGCCGAACGCATTCTCCGCAGCGTACCGGAAAGAGCCTATCTTGTTGCTGTGGATCCTGCCGGAGACGTTTGCACTTCCGACGCCTTCGCACGCCGAATAAGAAAAATCGGTATTGACGGCACAAGCCGGATCGCGTTTGTCATTGGCGGCCCTGCCGGCCTCTCTTCCCGGGTTACCCGGCGCGCCGACTGGCGACTATCGCTTTCTTCACTGACCTTTCCGCACGAAATCGCCCGTCTGGTGCTTCTCGAACAGATCTACAGGGCATTTACCATTATACGCGGCGAACCGTATCACCGGTAGGTTCCGCCGTCGGCAGTTCCTCAGTAACGAGGGAGGATTTCAGACCGCGATTTCGGCAGTCAGAAAAAAGCCCGGAAAACAGGTCCATCCGACAGCCGTGGAGAGATGATTCCGCCACTGGAATCCGGCTGCCGGGAACGTCCCCTGTTTCCGGGCTTTTTAATTCAGACCGAATTGCGAGGATTTGCAGTTTCGGGGGAACGGAAGTAATACGGATCCGACAACCACGGTGAACGGCCGGAGGGGTATCGGCCAAATGGCGCCGGAAGATAGGTTGTCTCAATCTCGTGCTTCCTGAGAGCAATTGAAAGATAAGCCATAGTTTTTCCCCAGTCAAGGGTAAGTTTGTCGTAATATACTGTTTTACATTATCTTGTGGTCTCCATGCGGAGGCATACCTTATATGGAATTTCAGGTGGCGAAGCCCGGCGGACCGGGTGAAGAGGGGGAACGTCCCCGCCGCCGGCGATATCCCTGGACAGGTTTTGCGTCCGGCGCTATCTTCGATGTCCGGTAAGACGAGCGGGGTCTGTATAGACCGAACTCACACGCATTCGTGTTTCGACGTGATTCCCCCATGCCACATACCCTTACCATAACCCGCGCCGCCGCGGAGATCCGGGCGGGCCGTCTTTCTCCCCTGGAGTTGCTGCAGGCCTGCATTACGCAGATCGACACGCTCGACAACCGCCTGCGCGCATGGGTCAACGTGGACCGGAGAGGGGCCGAGCATTGCGCGCGGCGCCTTCAGGAAGAACTCGCCCTCGGCCGGTACCGCGGTCCCCTGCACGGAATCCCGGTGGGAATAAAGGACATCATCAACGCGAAAGGCCTGCCGACCACCGCTGGAGCAAAGGAACTCTACAACCTGGCACCGAAAGAAGATGCAACGGTGGTTGAACGCCTGCGCACATCCGGCGCTGTCATCCTCGGCAAAACGGTGACCACGCCCTTTGCATGTTTCGATCCGGCCGAAACCAGGAACCCGTGGAACCCCGACCATACGCCAGGCGGCTCCAGCAGCGGCTCCGCAGCAGCCGTCGCGGCGCGTATGTGCCCCGCCGCCCTGGGCTCACAGACCGGCGGCTCCATCAGTCGTCCCGCCGCGTACTGCGGGCTCGTGGGTCTGAAACCCACCTTCGGCCGGATCAGCCTGCGGGGAATCCTGCCCGTCAGCTACGAACTCGACCATCCGGGTCCGATCACACGCTCGGTCGCCGATGCGGCCCTCATCCTTGCGGCCGTTGCCGGCAAAGATCCAATGGACCCGCTCAGCGCCGACGTCCCCGCCGGAGAATACAGCATCAAGCCGTTGACGCGCCCGCCGCGCGTTGGCATCGTCCATACCTATTTCCCTGAACACGCCGACGAAGCCGTGCGTGCGGCGACCGACGACGCCACGCGCAGACTCGACGCCGCGGGCGCCGAATTCACCGATGTGCAAATGCCCGAATCGTTTGCGGAACTGCACGAGAATCACGCCTTGCTGCTCGCGGTTGGCGCGGCGCGGGTTCACAGGGAAAGGTATGACGCGCACCGCGACCGGTTTCCGCCGGGCCTGTGCGAAATCATCGAAAGGGGTCGCGCCGCCGGGGCCGTGGACTACGCCGAGGCGCGACGCCACCAGATCGCATTCAAGTCTGAGGTCCTCGCCGCTTTCGAAGGCGTGGACCTGCTCCTCACCCCCGCAACCCCCACACCGGCGCCATCGGGCCTCGAGTCCACCGGCAACCCCGGCTTCAACAGCCCCTGGAGCTACGCCGGCCTGCCCACGACGGTCCTGCCCGTCACATGCACCCCCCGTGGCCTGCCCGTCGGCATTCAGCTGGTTGCCGGCCCCTTCGCCGAGTCCCGACTGCTGGCTATCTCCGCCTGGTGCGAGAACCACCTCGAGTGGAACCGCATCCCATCGATTCCAGCGGACAATTAAATCGCATGTATCGGATCCTCAAGCGTTGCACGTGGCTGCCGCTCGTTTTGCTTCCTTACGGCGTCATTTCAACTTCCCGCGCGGATGTCCCCAGGCACCACGCCGTCCGCCAGGGTATTGACTATATGCTCGACGAGCGGTATGCCCTTTCCCACGCCATTTTCGATTCACTCATCTCCGTCGAGCCCGAACGCCCGGAGGGGTATCTGGGCAAGGCCCTTTCGTACTGGAACGAAAGCATGCTTGTAGCGGACGGCGAACGGTTTGTCGACTCCGTCGACCGCCTGACCGGGCGCGCGATCAAACTCGCCGAAACTGCGCTCAAGCGCGACAATGACAACGCGGAGATGGTCTTTCTGCTCGGTAAAGCCTATGGACTTCGCGCGGGCCTGGCGCTCATCCACGGCAGCCCCATCGACGGCGTCCTTCACGGCTTGAAATGCCGCGATTACCTCGCGGAAACCATCCGTCTGGATCCAGACATGGCAGACGCCTATTTCGGACTGGGCCTCGCAGAGTACGTCGCCGCCCGCCAGCCGCGTTTCCTCAGGATGGTGAGCCGGCTCCTGTCGCTTCCCGACGGCAATCGAAAACGCGGGCTCGAGCGCCTGGAACGGGTTGCCCGGGAGGGGATCTATACGCAACGGCACGCCGTTTCGAGCCGTGCCTACATCGCGCTGTACTACGAAAAAGACTACGACGACGCCGTTCTCCGGTTCGCGGACCTGCACGGCCGCTACCCCCACAGCCTGGACTACCGTATTCGTTTCCTGGACGCCCTCTTCGGGCTCACCATCCGGGGCGGACGGGATCACCGCCAGGCCCTGATCGACTCCGCACGATCGATCCGTCGCCTGGCTGAATCGCGCGGTTTGGACCTGAACCGCTGGTCGCGCACCAAGCTGGACTTTATCGAAGGCTTTGGTCACTTTCTCACCGGCAACGCGGCCGAAGCTCGCGAACGACTGGAAATCTACATCGCGGAAGCTACCGGAAAGAGCTGGCTGCTGGGACCCTCGCATCTCATTCTGGGCAAACTGGCCGACACGCGAAACGACCGGGAAACCGCGATCCGCCATTACCGCCGGGCGCGAAAATACGAAAACGTATGGGGCGTCCACGACGAAGCCGCGGCCTACCTCCGTCAACCCTTCGCCGGCGAGGAGCCCGTCCGGCGCCCTCCGGATACGGTCCGGCGATATCCGGAGAAACCCTGAATCGCGGTTGAACCTTGACGCTTATGCGGGAATACGCTTTATTTTCCAGAACGGAACCTGGTGTGCCGTCTCGAGCAGGACGTTCCGCGGAAGCGCGGCCGGCGGCGGGAAGTACAGCAAACCCCGGCCGCATTCCGAACACGAATGTGCCGGGGTTTATCGCCTCAAGGAATCGGTATGGCGTTCGCGTCCTCGAACTTCCCGCGCAACGCGAGGCTCGTTCATTTCCGGGAGCGCATCCGTTACCCGGATCCTCCGGCGCCTCCGTGGATCCTCCCCACCGTGGTCCGTCTCAAATTTCCGGACGCGGATATCAAGCGCCGCTACACGAAAAATATCTGCGCATCCGTCGCCCTCTCATCAATACTCCTTGCGCTTCCCTGCCTTCTCTTTCCACGATTCGAGTTTCGCAGTTATCCATCCTACACCACGCCGGTTATCATCACGCTGGAAGACATTCCCGAAACCTATCAGGCCGAGAGCCCCGAAACCGAACCGGTAATCCTGGGCGCAGACGAACCGGACGGCGCGGCCGTGGTTGACACCGTGGAAGACGAGGAGTCGGAACTCGACTTTCTCGCCAATCTTCAAATCGATGACACGCTTGGCGATATGGGCAGGACGCTGAATGAGAAAGCCGTCGATTTCTGGGCCGTTTCAAAAGAACCCGTACTCGTGCGCGAGATCCTGCCCATCTATCCCAGGGACGCCCACGACTTGGGCCTCGAAGGGGTTGTTTTCGTCAAATTCGCCGTCGGAACGGACGGAAGGGTCAAGGAAGCCTCCATCCTTAAGGGACCCCGGATCTTCCACGCATCCGCTCTTGACGCCGTCTACAAGTTTGTCTTCAGGCCGGCCCTTCAGAACGACAAGCCCGTCGCGGTCTGGATGACCCGTCCAATCCGATTTCGCATTGTGGACAATCTGCTTGAAGCGCGACCCGCACAACAGATTGAAAAGCTGCCCGCGGCCCAATCGCGATAGAGGCGCCCCTGTCATTCCCCCCGGTCGCGACCGACCGCCCCTCCGGAATAAATCACTTCCATCAATCGATCCCGTTCATCCAGCCGAACGCGCAGTGTGAACGCCCGCCTGCTCAGAAATTGCGGGTTATGGTCCAGCGCCATGCCCAGGACCAGCGAACCCAGCCACCCAAGGGCGTCTGCCCGGATACCGAACCGCAAATCGTGGATCAGAAACACTCGATCGCTTTCGTCCGACTCAATCACCGCAGGGAAGCGGGCGAACCAGCGATAGATCCGTCCGTCCCGCCGTTCCCACACGTCTTCCAGACGGGGTTCTTCAAGCGCCGACCGGTACGACCTGGGCGCCCCGGCAACCCCCGAAAACAGTGATACCGGAACCTCGTACCAATTTCCTTCGCCGGACGCGATTCCACGCCGGTGCAAAGGAGAGAAGGGCACTGGAACCGCCGCCACCGCCGTCAAACCCTTTCCGGTTGCCCACCGGTCCAGATAATGGAGCGTCATGCCCGAAACGGCGACATTTAGCGCCATATAGACGGTCAACGCCGCCGCACCCAGGCGGTAACCGCCCGCTCCGCGGCCCTTCCATCCGAGAACCAGTCCGCCGATCAGAATCAGATCCAGATACGGGTCGATAATGAACAGCACGTCGAACAACGCCCGGTACCTGGAAAACGGCATGAAGATCATCGTACCGTACGAGGTTACCAGATCGAAGAAAATGTGCAGCAGCAGGCCGGAAAGGGTGACGAGATACAGCTTTGCAAACGGGACCTCCTTCAGCACGAATCGCCGGACGACCCACGCCACGGCGACCGCGCCAATTGCGGCGCCGAACAGCGAATGTGTCATCCCGCGGTGCGTCTGCAGGCTGTCGAGGGCGTCGCCGGCAAGGAATACATCCGCGTCGGGCAACACACTGGCCACGGTAATCAGGTTCACCAGTCCCCGTTCGCGCGGCCAGATTGATCGCGCGACCAGGCGGCCAACCAGGCCATGTGTGGGGGTATCCATTCCGTTTACCTCGCTAAGACAATTGAATCAGGCGGAAATCAGCGGCGGCGGCCGCCCGTATCAGACCCCTTTCGTACGGGGATGCCGCCAGCGGTCGTCCGACGCCGATTCACCGCTTTCTTCAAGAAGCTGTCGTGAAATTCCCCGCAGCCTTCGCGCGGCTGCAAGAGCGCCGGCCACACGGAATATACCCAATGCCCCGGCTGAATCAACCCCGCGCAAACGCCGCTTGACAGCGTGCGTCGCGCCGACATACCATATCAGTCCGTTCACAACGCCAACTTCCCCTTCCTCACACGCGAAGGGCTTCCGGGAGGCTGAATGCAATGTCAAGACTGAAAGGAAAGGCCGCGCTGGTAACCGGCGGGAATCAGGGCATCGGAAAAGGAATCGCGCGAGGGCTGGCCAAAGAGGGCGCGGACATCGTGCTGACCGCCAGAACGGTCGGCAAGCTTGAATCGGCGGCGGCAGAGATCCGGGCGGAAGGCGTGGAGGCGCTGGTCGCGCCCGCCGACGTCACCGACGAATCCCAGGTGGAGGCCGTGTTCGCGCAAACGATGGAACGGTTCGGCAGGCTGGATGTTCTGGTGAACAACGCGGCCGCCTTTGACGGGGGAAGAATCGACGAGATTTCCGCGTCGTCGTGGGACTGGGCGATGGCGGTGAATCTGCGCGGGCCCTTCCTGTGCACCCGGGCGGCGTTTCGCATCATGAAAGAACAGGGCGGCGGTCGGATTATCAATATAGGCAGTATTTCCGCGCAGCGGGTTCGCCCGAATTCGGCGCCGTACAGCACGAGCAAGTTCGGCATCACCGGCCTGACGCATGCCACGGCGCTGGACGGCCGGGACTACGGGATCGTATGCTCCTGCCTGCACCCCGGCAACACGCTGGTGGAACGACGCGAGGAATCCGACGCGCCCACGGACGACGAACCGATGATGACGGTGGATGAACTGGCGCAGGCCGCGGTAACCATGGCGACGCTGCCGCTTCATGTCAACATGCTGGAGGCGATCGTCTTGCCCGTCGGACAGCTGTACGTTGGAAGAGGTTGAATGGGTACGGGCGTGTTTCCAGGACGACGAGAATCGCAATACGGCGCCGAGACGAAACCCTTCGAAACGGGCGGGAAAGGGCGTCCGGAAGGATATTTCTTCCGTTCACGTCCAGTGACCTGATGGTTCCTGGAAATCCTGTTGATTCGTATAATCCTGATATTGATTTAGCTTGACACTCTCGACGTGATTGTTTAATGTTAGACCGTTCCTGCTGGAAAGGCAGGTTGCCGAAACACGGCGCGAGACCGGCAGGACGCTGGATCAAGGAGGATCGAACGTGACGGATCGTGGTCGGAACAGGCTTGCCTGGCGTGGGTATTTTTACCGTTCCTACCGGTGGTATTACCGGGAGGCCGCGGAACGTCATGTCTGCCCACGCGAGTAAATCGTCAGCAAGTCTGAGAACCTGGCCGTGGGCATCTGCTCACGGTTTTTTTTTGATCTGCTCGAATTCCGATCCTGCCCTTAATGTCCGGTGAGATTGGTGAATACGCCCGATACGAAAACGCTGAAGACGCTGGCTGAAGGCCGGGGGCTGGTTCCGATTTCCCGCGAGATCCTCGGGGATACGGAAACTCCGGTGTCCGCCTATCTCAAGCTGCGGCCCGGGAGCCCCTACAGCTTTCTCTTCGAAAGCGTGGAAGGAGGAGAGAAGATCGGGCGTTATTCGTTCCTGGGCGTGGAGCCGTTTCTTGCGTTTCGGTCGTGGAAATCCCGGATCGAGGTGGAGGATCTGAAGCGGGGCGGTATTCGCAGATTCGAGGGATCGCCCATTGGCGAACTCCGGCGTTTGCTGAAGAAATATCGTTCTGCGCAGTTGGACGGCCTGCCCAGGTTCACGGGCGGGGCCGTGGGCTACGTGGGCTACGACGCAGTCCGGCTGATCGAAGATATCCCGGACCGAACGGATGACGACCACGGTCTTCCCGACGTTGCGCTGCTGTTCTACGATACGCTTCTTTGCTTCGACAACGCGCGGCAGAAGATTCATCTGATTTCCAACGTGCATACGTCCGGCGATATCGACGGCAACCGCCGCGAGGCGGAGGCGAGGATCGATTCGCTGGAAGGGGCCTTGCGCGGGACGATTCCCGCGAACGGTGTTTCCCGGGAATCGCCGCGCCGCGGAGCGCGCGAGTTCCGGTCCAACACGGAGCGATCTGTCTTCCTGGAGAAGGTGCGGCGCTGCCGGGAGTATATCGTGGCGGGCGATATTTTTCAGGTCGTACTCTCCCAGCGCTTCGAGACGGAGGTAACTGCCGGCTCGCTGGACATCTACCGGGCGCTTCGGACGGTGAATCCGTCGCCGTACATGTTCCATCTGGATTTGAAGGATGCGCAACTCGTGGGGGCATCTCCCGAACTGCTGGTGCGTGTTGAAAACGGCGTCGTGCAGGTGCGACCGATCGCGGGAACGCGCTGGCGGGGCGCGACGGAAGCGGAGGATGCCGCCCTGGAGGCGGACTTGCTGGCCGACGAAAAGGAACGCGCGGAGCACATTATGCTTCTGGACCTAGGCCGCAACGACGTGGGGCGGGTATCCCGATACGATACGGTACGGGTCACGGAACAGATGGTGATTGAGCGTTATTCTCACGTCATGCATATTGTTTCGAATGTTCAGGGGCGTCTCAAAGCCGGCGTGGATGCGCTGGATGCGCTCTACGCGTGTTACCCGGCAGGCACGGTTTCCGGCGCGCCCAAGATCCGCGCGATGGAGATCATCGACGAACTGGAGCCGACTCGCCGAGGGCCTTACTCCGGGGCGGTGGGCTATATTGACTTTTCCGGCAATATGGATACGTGCATTGCCATTCGTACAATGGTGCTGCAGGGAAGGAAAGCGTACGTTCAGGCGGGCGGGGGCATTGTGTTCGATTCCGTTCCGGAATACGAACACCAGGAAACGGTAAACAAGGCGAAGGCGCTGTTCAAGGCGGTTGAGTTGGCGGAAGGCGCGTTGTAAGGGCAACCATGTATGGCGCGATTCCTCAGCAATCACGTTTGATCGACCTATGATTCTGGTAATCGACAATTACGATTCGTTCACGTACAATCTGGTTCAGTATCTGGGTGAACTGGGCGCGCGGATGGAAGTATTCCGGAACGACCGGATTGCAATGGACCGGATTGACGCGTCCCAACCCGAGAAGGTGGTGATTTCACCCGGTCCATGTACGCCGAACGAGGCGGGAATCTCCGTGGACCTGATCCGGCGTTTTACAGGGCGGATTCCGATGCTGGGGGTCTGTCTCGGACATCAGTGCATCGGGCAGGCCTTCGGAGGCAGGGTTGTTCGGGCTCCCGCGATTCTTCATGGTAAGGTGTCAGAGATCCATCACGACGGTCGTTCGATTTTCAAGGGGTTGTCACAGCCCTTTATTGCAACGCGATACCATTCGCTGATTGTCGAACGGGAGAGCCTGCCGGACTGCCTCGAGATATCCGCACAGACACACGACGGTATCATCATGGGACTGCGGCACAGAGAGTACCCGGTTGAGGGCGTTCAGTTTCATCCGGAGTCGATTCTGACGGCCGAAGGCAAAGTGTTGTTGAAGAATTTCCTGGATGGCTGAGTTGGCAGCCCGGGACCGGAAGCCGGTTCCGGTCCCCGTTAGCGAGTTGGGAGACGGCGATGGCAATACAGGACGCGATTGCGAAATTGATTGAGGGGCGGGACCTGACCCGCGACCGGACGATCGGGTCGATGAACCAGATCATGTCGGGTGAGGCGACCGACGCGCAGATCGGTGCGTTCCTGGTGGCCCTCCGCGTGAAGGGCGAGACCGCCGACGAAATCGCGGGCGCCGCGGAGGTGATGAGGGAAAAGGCGACGCGCGTTGTGACTCGGCACGCCACGGTGGTGGATACGTGCGGTACCGGAGGTGACGGGGCGGGAACGTTCAACATATCGACAGCGGCGGCTTTCGTGGCGGCCGGCGCCGGGCTGTGTGTTGCCAAACACGGAAACCGCGCGGCGAGCAGCCTGTGCGGCAGCGCCGATGTCCTGAAAGAACTGGGAGTAAACATCGAAGCGTCGCCGGAGACGACGGGGCGGTGTCTGGATGAGGTTGGCATCGGGTTTCTGTTTGCCCCCGCTCTGCACGGCGCCATGAAATACGCGATCGGTCCCAGACGCGAAGTCGGTGTGCGTACGATTTTCAACGCTCTGGGGCCGCTGACCAATCCCGCGGGCGCAACCCGGCACCTGATCGGCGTCTACAGTCGATCGCTGACCGGCAGGCTTGCCGAGGTGTTGCGCACATTGAAATCGGAACGCGCGTTTGTTGTGCACGGGTTGGACGGGCTGGACGAAATCACCACGACCGGACCGACGCGGGTGAGCGAGCTGAACGATGGCGCCGTGACAACGTACGAGATCCGACCTGAGGATCTTGGCATCAAAAGGTCGACGCCCGGTGATCTGGCGGGGGGCAACGCCGAAACCAATGCGTCGATCCTGCGCAGGGTGCTCAATGGTGAGCCCGGTCCGCGGCGGGACATCGTTGTTTTGAACGCGGCAGCCGCCATCGTAGCCGGTGGTGCGGCGGATGATCTGCAGGCGGGCATCGAACTGGCCGGCGAGACGGTGGATTCGGGGCGGGCAATGGATAAGCTGGAAGAACTGAAACGCGCGTCGGCGGGATGAATCGGCCTGCCTGCAGCGCAGGGCACTGCGCAGGCAGGCGGAAGAGTGGCGAGGTATTTCTGGGACAGGACACCAACATCCTCGATGAAATCGTCGCATATAAACGCCGCGTCGTGACCGAGGCAAAGCAACGGGTATCCCCTGAGGCGTTGCGGAAGCAGGCAGACCTGGTTCGCCGGCCGGACTCGCTGATGGACAGCCTCACTGCCGGGGAAGAAATCGCGCTGATCGCGGAGATAAAAAAGGCATCTCCGTCCAAAGGGGTAATCAGGGAGAGTTTCGATCCTGTTGAAATCGGCCGGTCTTACGAGAAAAACGGCGCGGCGGCCATTTCCGTGCTGACGGATGCAAAGTACTTCCGCGGCTCCGATGCCAGTCTGAAGGCCGTGAGCGAGGCCGTGGAATTGCCGGTACTCCGGAAGGACTTCGTGGTTGATCCGTATCAGATCCACGAGGCCAGGACAATCGGCGCGTCCGCGGTTTTGCTCATTGTTTCAGCGCTTTCCCCTCGCGAACTGGCAGAGATGCTCGCCGTTTGCAGGGAGTCGCAACTGGACGCCCTCGTGGAAGTGCACACCCCGGGTGAAGCGAGGATGGCGCTGGATGCAGGCGCGGATCTCGTGGGGGTGAATAACCGCGACCTGAAGACGTTTGCCACGGATTTGCAGACCACATTCGATCTGCTTGAACATCTGCCGGACGATCTTGTCGTTGTGAGCGAGAGCGGCATCAGGTCCAGAGACCAGGTCGTCCGGTTGAGGGATGCCGGCGTGGACGCGGTCCTGGTCGGGGAACATCTGATGCGCCAACCCGACGTGGGTCGGGAGCTTCGGGCGTTGTTGGGCATGGAAGGCGGCTGATTCAACCTATGGTTCGGGTGAAGATTTGCGGAATTACGAATCCGGAGGATGCGCTCTTTGCGGTCGCACAGGGTGTGGACGCCCTGGGGTTCATCTTCTACGAGCGCAGCCCGCGTTACGTGCATCCGGAACGCGTCGGCAGGATCGTCTCGGCGTTGCCGCCTTTCGTGACGCCTGTCGGGGTTTTCGTGAACACGTCCAGGGAGGAGATCCTGGCAATAGCGCGGCTGACAGGGCTGCGAGCGGTCCAACTGCACGGCGACGAGACGCCCGCCGAATGTCTGGGATATCCGATTCCGGTCATCCGGGCATTGCGGGTTGGCGACGGATTCGACCCTGCGTCTCTGAGCGACTTTCCGGTAGACACGTTTCTGCTGGATACGGCCAAAAAGGGATGGTACGGCGGTACCGGAGAGACGTTTGACTGGCGGGTCGCATCGGCGGCCGCGGCGCACGGGCGGATCATTCTCTCGGGGGGAATCGATCCGTCGAACGTGGCAGACGCGGTGCGGACGGTGAATCCGTACGCGGTGGACTGCGGCAGCGGCGTCGAGCACACGCCAGGACGGAAGGATCACGACAGAATCGCGGAGTTCTTCGAAGCGCTCCGCTCGGCAACCGGTGTTCCGTCCGGGAAACAGATCGCCGAAAACCGGCCGGCGACTCGCGAAGATCCGCAATGACGGAGTGCCGAATCAGCCAGGAAAGGGCGATCCCGGGCAGGTGTGATTCAAGTTCCGTTTTCGGTGCTTTAAAAGGGCTATATCGTGGACATCATGAAAGATCTGAATTTTCGGGGATACGTCTTTCAGGTAACGGACCCGGGCGGCCTTGAAACGCGACTCGACCGGGGGCCGATAACGCTGTATTCGGGATTCGACCCCACGGCGGAAAGCTTGCACGTCGGCAACCTGATCCCCATACTGGGACTGCGGCGGTTTCAATTGGCCGGGCATCATGCAATCGGGCTGATCGGCGGTGGCACGGGTTTGATTGGCGACCCGAGCGGCAGTAAGGAAGAACGCCCGTTGAACCCGCCCGAGCTGATCGCGGAATATACCGGGAAGCTCACGGAGCAACTGGCCAGATTCCTGGATTTCGAAACGGGAGTCAATCCCGCCCGCGTGGTCAGCAATCTGGGCTGGCTTTCCGAACTGAAGGCGATTGACTTCCTGAGAGACACGGGCAAGCACTTCTCCGTGGGCTATATGCTGGCGAAAGAGTCCGTGGCTTCGCGGCTGGAGTCCGGGATTTCTTTCACCGAGTTCAGTTATATGGTCATTCAGGCCTATGATTTCATGGAGTTGTTTCGGACACACGGGTGTGAACTCCAGATCGGCGGAAGCGATCAGTGGGGCAATATAACAGCGGGAATCGAGTTGATCCGACGGCGGCTGGGCGGGCAGGCCCACGGCCTGACGTTTCCGCTGCTGCAGAAAGCCGACGGCACCAAGTTCGGCAAGACCGCCTCGGGCACGGTCTGGCTGGACGCGGAAAAGACGTCACCGTACCAGCTGTACCAGCACATGATAAATACCGACGACCGGGACGTGGTGACGTTTCTCAAGCTGTTTACCTTTCTGTCCGAAGACGAGATCGGAAACCTGGAACTGGAGGTGTCGCAACACCCGGAGAAGCGGGAAGCGCAGCGCGTGCTGGCGGAGGAGGTCACCACCCTCGTTCACGACGGCGCCGCCACCGGGCGTGCGCACAGGATTTCCGAGGCGTTGTTCTACGGCGATCTGCGCAATCTGAGTGCGAGAGAGATCGAGGAAGGGTTCAGCGACGTGCCGTCTCACGCGCTCAACGGCGCGGCGGAAGCGGGTCTGGTCAATCTGCTGGTGGATGCGGGTATTTCATCTTCGATGCGCCAGGCGCGCGAAGACGTCCGGTCAGGCGCGGTACATGTCAATGGACTGCGCTGCACCGATGTGGGCCGGACCCTTGACCCTGACGACAGGCTCGCAGGCAGATACCTTATAGTACGGCGTGGCAAACGCCGCTACTTTCTGGTACGCTGGAAACTTTGACGGGCGATTTCGCGACGGTTCCTGTGTATGGGTGTACCTATCAGGATCTGAACAACCGGAACCCGGCAGGAAAAACATAAAGAGAGGATTCCTTCGATGAAAGCACCGTGGATAACCTATCGGCCGGAACTGAAAGTACTCGATTGTACGATTCGTGACGGCGGATTGATGAACGACCACCAGTTCTCCGATGATTTCGTGAAGGCGGTTTATGAAACCTGCGTCGACGCGGGTGTCGATTATATGGAAATCGGTTACCGGAACTCCAAGGAGATGTTTCCCAAAGACCAGTTCGGGGCTTTCCGACACAGCGACGAAGAGGATATCCGGAAGATTACAGGCGACCATGACCCGGAGACAACCGGCCTGAAGCTCGCCGTTATGGCGGACGCGGGCAAGAGTGACTGGGCGGAAGACATCCTGCCCGCCGGCGACAGCGTCGTCAGTATGGTACGGGTCGCCTGTTATGTCGAGCAGATTCCCGAGACCGTCGAAATGCTCTGCGACGCCCACGAAAAAGGGTATGAGACCAGTTGCAACATTATGGCCGTCTCCACCGTGCAGGAGGTGGAGATCGATCAGGCGCTGGAAGTCCTGATCGAGACGCCCGTCGGTACGATCTGCGTCGTAGACAGTTTTGGCGCATTGTACCGCGAGCAGGTGGATATGCTCATCCGGAAGTATATGGACGCCGTCAGGGGGACGGGGAAGGAAGTGGGCATTCACGCGCACAACAACCAGCAACTTGCATTTGCCAATACCATCGAAGCGCTCATTCTCGGCGCAAACCGCGTGGATGCCACGGTGGACGGTCTTGGAAGGGGCGCGGGGAATTGCCCTCTGGAGCTGCTGCTGGGTTTCCTCCGCAATCCCAAGTTCAAGATCCGACCCGTGTACAAGCTGCTGGAAGAACATTTCGTCAAATTGCGCGAAGAGCTGATGTGGGGGCCTCTCGTTCCATACAATATCACGGGGCAGCACAATCAGCATCCCCGCTCGGCAATGGCGCTGCTGGACGGGAAAGACCGCGACCGCTATCTGGCATTCTACGATCAGGTGATGAGGGACATCTGATCGGGTGCGCCCCCGCGCCGGCCGTTGGAGAACGGACTGACTCCCGCCCGGGCGAGGGTCTGAAACCGCCCTGGAACGACATCTCTACAGGAAAGAAAAATGGCACTTCCCAGAGCAGATGAATTTTCCGGCACATTGCCCGATTCCGGGGGGCATTTCGGTCCCTACGGCGGGCGGTACGTGCCTGAGACGTTGATGCCGTTGCTGGAGGACCTGGAGGCAGCCTACCGGGACGCCAGGGACCGTCCGGATTTCGCGAAGGAGCTGAACCGGTATCTCAGGGAGTTTGTAGGAAGGCCGACGCCGCTCTACTACGCGAAACGACTGACAGCGGAACTGGGTGGCGCCCGAATCTATTTGAAGCGGGAGGACCTCGCGCACACCGGCGCGCACAAGATCAACAACACGATGGGACAGATTCTGCTTGCCAGGCGGATGGGCAAGACGCGGATCATCGCGGAAACCGGCGCGGGCCAGCACGGCGTGGCAACAGCAACCGTGGCTGCGATGTTCGGAATGGACTGCGAGATCTACATGGGCACGGAAGACATGGAGCGGCAGGCGCTGAACGTGTTTCGGATGCGGCTCCTCGGCGCAACGGTCACGGGAGTGGATTCGGGCAGCAGGACGCTGAAGGATGCGATTAACGAAGCCATCCGCGATTGGGTGACGAACGTGGACGATACGTTCTACATTTTCGGATCCGTCCTTGGACCTCATCCGTATCCGATGATCGTCCGTGACTTTCAGCGCGTCATCGGAGTGGAGACTCGACAGCAGATCCTGCGGGCCGAGGGCCGGCTGCCGGAATGTCTTGTCGCGTGCGTTGGCGGCGGCAGCAATTCCATCGGTCTGTTTCATGCATTTCTCGAGGACGCGGACGTACGAATGATCGGTATCGAAGCGGGCGGGCATGGAATTGACTCGGGCGACCACGCGGCGCGTTTTCAGGGTGGGGATCTGGGCGTGCTGCACGGGGCCAGGATATATCTCCTGCAGGACGAGGACGGGCAGATCGCGCTGACCCATTCCGTTTCCGCCGGTCTGGATTATTCCGGGGTCGGTCCTGAACACTGCCATCTGCGCGACGCGGGACGGATCGAATATGCGTACGCAACCGACGACGAGGCACTGAAGGCCTTCCAGCTGCTGAGCCGTACGGAGGGGATCATCCCCGCCCTGGAAAGCGCGCACGCGATCGCGTACGTGACAAAAGCCGCGCCTGGCATGGACAGGGATGCCGTTATTGTGGCGAATCTCTCAGGCAGGGGCGACAAAGACGTGCAGCAGGCGGCGAAGTTCCTGGATTAGCCGCATTTCAAGTTTCGTCCCCAGGCCGGCCACGTAGCACGGGACTGTTCGGATGACAAGAATCGGAAAGCGGTTCGCACTGTTGAAGAAAATGCGAAGGACCGGATTCGTCGCATATATCACCGCGGGAGATCCGGACCTGGCAACCACCCGCAAACTGGCGCCGGAGCTCGAACGGCGCGGGGTGGACATTCTCGAGCTGGGGGTGCCTTTCTCCGATCCGCTGGCGGACGGACCGGAGATCCAGCGGGCGTCACAGCGGGCCCTGCGGCGCCGGGTGTCGATCGGCGACGTGCTGGATCTGGTGTCGGACCTGCGGCGCGAGACGGAAATACCCATTGTGCTATTTACGTATTTCAATCCGATGCATCGATTCGGTCTTGAACGGCTCGTCGACAGGGCGGCAGACGCGGGGGTGGACGGCATTCTGGCGCTGGATCTTCCGCCCGAGGAGGCGGCCGAGTACAAGCGTCTGATGGGTGAACGGGGAGTGGACACGGTCTTTCTGATCGCGCCGACGAGCCGCGAGGATCGCATCCGTCGGATCGTGTCATACACCAGCGGATTTGTGTATTACGTGTCGCGCACGGGCGTTACGGGGGAGCGGGACAGCCTGGAGGAGACACTCGGCGCCAGGGTAGCGACCATCAGACGACATACCTCGCTACCGGTTGCGGTGGGATTCGGCATTTCAACCCCCGAACAGTCCAGGGAGGTTGCGGGATACGCGGACGCTGTCGTCGTCGGCAGCGCAATCGTCCGGCGAATCGCCGAGCGGCAGACGGACCCGGATCTCGTTCCTCACATCGGGGCATTCGTAGAAGAACTGGTGCAACCCCTGAAGGGAGCATCCGATGGACCTTGAAGACTGGCGGAAGGAAATCGACGCCCTGGATCAACAGCTTCTGTCGCTACTGAAACGACGCGCCGAATGTGCGCTTCAAATCGGCATGATCAAGCAGACGATCGAACAGCCGATTTACGCGCCGGAACGCGAGACATCGATCCTCAACCGTATTCGCGAACGGAACGCCGGACCCCTGACCGACGAAGCGGTGCAACGAATATTCCAGCAGATCATCGATGAATCCAGGCGGCTCGAACAGGAGCACGGCGAACGGCAGTCCGGAGACGTGAAACATCCCTGATACATAAACGGAGCATGCGGCGAATGGCCTTTACGAAAAACATGAAGATTCCCACACCGGAAGCCGTGCTGGAGGAAATGCCGCTTCCGAAGAAACTGAAGGACGTAAAGGAGCAGCGGGATGCGGAGATCAGGGACATCTTCGCGCGCAGGAGCCGTAAATTTCTACTGGTGATCGGCCCCTGTTCCGCGCACGATGAAGATGCAGTATGCGAATACGTCTCCAGGCTGGCGAAACTGCAGGAGGCGGTCCGTGAATCGCTGGTTCTGGTGCCTCGAATCTATACCAACAAACCCCGCACGACCGGCGAGGGGTACAAGGGCATGGGGCATCAGCCGGACCCCCGAAAGGCGCCGGACCTGTCCGAAGGCCTTTACGCGGTTCGTCAGATGCACATCCGCGCAGTCGAGGAGTCCCACCTGACGGCGGCCGACGAAATGCTGTATCCGGGCAATCTGCCGTACGTCGAGGACTTGCTGAGCTATATAGCCGTGGGGGCGCGGTCGGTGGAAAACCAACAGCACCGACTAACCTGCAGCGGCGTCGACGTCCCCGTTGGAATGAAAAACCCGACGGCGGGCGATCTGTCTGTGATGTTGAACGCGATTCAGGCCTCGCAGATCCCACACGTCTTCATCTATAACGGATGGGAAGTCAGCACCAGCGGCAATTCCCTGACACACGCCGTGCTTCGCGGCGCCGTGGACTTCAGCGGGCGCAGTATGCCGAACTATCATTTCGAAGACCTCATGTACGCGGCGGCGCTCTATGGTCAACGGCAGCTTGCCAATGCCACGATCGTCGTGGATACGAATCACAACAATTCCGGGAAGCAGTTCAGCGAACAACCCAGGATCGGATTGGATGTGATCCGCAGCCGACGGAATTCAAAGATACTGTGCGGAATGATCCGCGGGTTGATGGTGGAGAGCTATCTGGAAGAAGGCTCCCAGAACGTAAACGAAGGCGTGTTCGGCAGATCCATTACCGATCCGTGCCTGGGGTGGGAAGATACCGAGGCGTTCGTAAAGGACCTGGCGGAGGGGATATGATAGCGTACGGGATCGGAAGGCAGGAACGGAGCCGGACGTCCTGCAGGCGCCGCGGCCTCCGTTTCCGAGGATGACCGCATGGCCAACGATCCTCCGTTTGCGCGTGAGACCATTGCGATTGTGGGTGTGGGCCTGATTGGCGGTTCTCTTGGCGCGGGGTTCAAGAGTCTGGGCATCGGGCGACGCATCGTTGGCATCGGCAGGCAGGAGACGCTGGATGCGGCAGGCAATCTGAACGTCATCGACGCGGGCTATCGGTACGAGGAGCTCGCAACCGGGATTCGCGAAGCCGCGCTCGTCTTCCTCTGCACCCCCATTGCACGTATTCTGGACCTGCTGCCGGAGGTGCTGGCGGCGGCGCGGCAGGATGCGGTCGTGACCGACGTGGGCAGCACCAAGCACGCGATTGTTTCCGCCGCGGCAGCCCATCGACGGGTCGGCGTGCATTTCGTGGGCGGGCACCCGATGGCGGGTTCCGAGCACCGCGGGGTTGGCGCGGCGGATCCGTTCCTGTTTCAGAATGCGATCTACGTACTGACACCCTCGCCGGACACGCCCGATTTCGCGGTCGAAATGCTCTCACGCCTCGTCAGGACGCTCGGGGCGAGACCGATGAGGATGACGCCCCGGGAACACGACCGGGCGGCGGCGGCGGTAAGTCACCTTCCGCAGATGATGGCCACAAGCCTGGTTTCCATGATCGGACGGATGACCGAGGCCGAAGGGCTCCCGATTCGGATGGCGGCGGGCGGGTTTCGGGATCTCACGCGCATTGCTTCCAGCCCGTATGAAATGTGGCGGGATATCTGCCGAACAAACGCGGTCCCGATCCGTGAGATGATCGATCGGTATATCGAGTCGCTGGCGGCGATTCGCGGGGCCGTGGACGAAGACCGGCTGGAGCAGTCGTTTGCCACTGCGAACCGGGTACGCGGTCAGATCCCGAAGGACTCCAAGGGATTCTTGCATCCCCTGCACGAAATACTCCTGGTGGCGGAAGACAAGCCCGGCGTGATCGCCGACGTCGCCCGGACGCTGGCCGCAGCGAGAATCAACATCAACGACATCGAGGTGTTGAACGTCCGTGAGGGAGAAGGAGGCACCATCCGGATGGGTTTCGATTCACGTCCATGCGCGGAACAGGCCGCAGACATGTTGGGGAAGGCGGGATACAGCGTCAGATTGCGGTAAATGGATGCATCCGGAACGGGAGACGATCGAGCGGAATCCATGGCTGTCCGTCCTGTAATGACTCCAATTTGAAAAAGGGGCGGTTTTGGAATTCACGGGCTCATTGATTACCGAAGGCGCGATCAGCCCTTCATCCGGGCTGGTGGGGACGTGCGACCTCCCCGGCGATGCTGACGTGTCGATAATGGCCCTGGCGCTATCGTCCAATGCCGATGGCGTCTCCCGGATTCACAGGTGTTCGCGAAAACCCGATGTCGAGCGTGCTGCGGAACTGCTGACGGCACTCGGGATTTCGGTCGCGTGGGACGCCGAGACCGCGACGGTAACCGGCGGCGACGTCCGGGCGCCCGCCGACGCACTGCATGTGGGCGGGTCCCTGGTTCTGTTTTCCTGTCTGGCGGGATTGCTGTCTAATGCGCCTTTTGTCACCAGACTCTCCGGGGTCTCGGCGGATGCAGGCGTCGACCGGATCGTCGATGCGCTCCGCAGCCTGGGCGCCAGCCTGGAGATATCGCACGAGGACGGGATATCGGCGAGTGTCGGAGGGGACAGGTTAACACCCGGATCCTACCGCGCCGGGCTTCCCGAACCGGCGGTGAAGTGCGGCATGTTGTTGGCCGGTGTGGGTGTGGACGGGCCCGTCGAACTGGTGCAGGACAGCGGTGGGGATGACGATCTGGAAGTGTTGCTGCAAGCTGCGGGATGCGGGCTGAAAAAGAGGCGGATCAAGGGCGCCGGAGGTCGTCGGCTGACGTTGGAAGGCCCCGCACGGCTCCGCGGCGTGACTCATGAGTTGCCGGGCGGTTCGGATGCGGCGCTTGTTCTTGCGCTCGCGGCGGCGATGTTGAGTCGTTCCGAATTGACGGTAACTCATATCGGACTGGATTCGATGAGCCGCAGCATCGTGGACCTGCTGCGCAGAATGAACGTGTCGATGGACGTGGAGCAATACCGGACTGAGTCCGGCTTTCCCGTACGACGGGTCCGGATCGGGTCGTCGGAATTGCGTGGCGTAAAGATCGCCGGCGCGACTGCCGGGCGCCTTTTGGACGAGCTCCCCATCCTGGCGGCCGCGGGCGCGGTTTCCAGGGGCGAAACGATCATTCGGAATGCCGAGGCGTTGAGGGACGGCGAGGTAGACTGCATTTCAGTACTGGTGGAAAACCTGAGAAAGATGCAGGTTCAGGTCGGGGAGATGCCCGACGGACTGGTTGTAAAGGGCGGTCAACCGCAGGGCGCCGAACTGGATGCCGCCGGCGACGCCCGCGTGACATTGGCGCTCACACTGGCTGCGCTTGCGAGCGAAGGGGAGACCCGTCTGATGAACCCCGGTCCGGTGGACCGGATGTATCCCGGGATCATGGATAGATTGGCCGCGGTTTCAGTCGGATAGGCCGCGCAGGTCGTTCAATTGCCCGCCACGGATCGTCGCGACACGATACGCTGCGGGTTAATCATCGGTATGAGGAGAGTCCTTATGAGACTGGTTGTCAGGTTGTTCCTTCTCGCGTTGCTCGTGTTTCTGGGTGGTGTTGTGTTCATTCGGTACACCTACAATTGTTCCTGGAAAGAGAGTTTTGCAATTGCCGACCAGTTTGTGTCTGACCTGACCGGGTGAACGGGTGTGACAGGATTTCGGCTGGCGGGACGCAGCCACAATAAAGTCCAAGTACAGTGGGGCTCGTTTTGGGTATTGTCTCAACCACGCGGCTGCTGGGAGTGATCGGCGACCCGATTGCCCATTCGCTATCGCCGGACATGCACAATGCGGCCATCGGCGTTCTCGAAACGGACTACTGTTACGTGGCATTCCACGTTTTGCCGGACAGGGTTGAATCGGCACTCCGGGGTATGCGTGCATTGCAGATCCGGGGATTGAACGTAACCCTTCCCCACAAGACCGCGGTGATGGCGCACCTCGATCGGATTTCGGAAGAAGCGCTGGCCGTAGGCGCGGTGAATACGATTTCTTTCGAGGAGGGCGATCTCGTCGGCTACAATACCGATGTGTACGGGCTGGCCACCGCGCTGGAGCGGACGGCGGGCCTCGCGGTATTGCCGGAGCACTGCGTGATTCTGGGTGCGGGCGGCGTCGCGAGAGCCGCCGTTTACGCGCTGGCAACGAATGACGACGTGCGCCGCGTGAGCATACTCAATCGGACCGTTGCCCGGGCGGAAGCGCTTGCGCATGATATGGAAAGGATCACGGGAAAGGCAATAGACACGGGCGACCTGACGGCAGACACCCAGTCGAGAGTGTTCGCGGATGCCGGCCTGGTTGTAAACGGGACGTCGCTGGGGATGGTTCCGGACGTGGAGCGGACGCCGCTGGCCGACACTTCTGCGCTTCACTCTGAACTCGTTCTTTACGATACGGTCTTCAACCCGCTGGATACGCTGCTGATGCGGCAGTTCCGGTCCGCGGGCGCGCCGGCTTTTGGTGGACTGGATATGCTCGTGCACCAGGGTGCGCGTTCGTTTGCCATCTGGACGGGTGTCGAGCCGCCCGTCGACGTGATGAAGCGGGCGATTATCGGACGGTTTCGGGAATAGCGGTGGCTAGCTCCCATCTTCAGGAACGCAATGCCAGGCGGGCCTTTGTGCGCCAGATGTTCGACGGCATTGCGGGCACCTACGATTTGTTGAACCACCTGTTGAGTGCCGGCGCGGACATCCTCTGGCGGCGATGGACCATCGACGCGCTGGCATTGGAACCGGGCTGGTGGATCCTGGACCTTGCAACCGGTACGGGCGACCTGGGTCTCGAAGCGGCTGCACGCGATCCGGGGGTGCGGGTTGTGGGTGCGGACCTTTCCCGGCCGATGCTGCGGCTGGGAAACAAGAAACAGCAGAAGAGATCCGGCCGGCTTTTTTTTCTTTGCGGAGACGCGGAGCGGCTGCCGTTTCCCGATGCGCGTTTTCAGGCCGTAACCATTGGCTTCGGGGTACGGAACTTTTCGGACCTGGCGACCGGATTGCGGGAAATATACCGGGTGATGCGTCCGGGGGGCCGGCTGGCAATCCTGGAATTCTCCCGGCCCAGGGCGTTTCTGTTGCGCAGGGTCTACTTCTTCTATTTCAAATATATCCTGCCCGGGATCGGCCGGGTCGTTTCCCGGAATCCCCGGGCATATCGGTATCTATACGAATCTGTAATGGGTTTTCCTGAAGGGGACGCATTCCTGAGACGTCTGGCGCGGGCCGGATTTGTGGAACCTGAGGAACGCCGGTTCTCCTTTGGCATCGCCACACTCTACCTGGCGTTGAAACCGTCTGAAGAGCGGGTAGACGTAAGACGGGAGACGTGAGAAGACATGAGTGCCTGAAGAGCGGGTAGACGCAAGACGGGAGACGTGAGATGACATGAGTGCCCTACGGTTTTTCTCGTCGTTACCATAGTCGGTAAAGAAACAGGCATGGTTAGCGTGAAAACACTGTGGTAACGTTATCATCTACCGTCTACCGTCTCACCGCCTTCATCTACCGTCTCACGTCTCACGTCTCACCGCTTTTAGGTTTTCATTCTTAATTCTTCATTCTTAATTCTTCATTCTTCCTTCTCCCGTCTCACCGCCCTTATTTGCTTCTCGATTGCCGCGAGAAGAGGTACTCCTGAATGGACAATCCATTCATTGATGAAATCGTATCGCAGGTCTCAATAGCGACTGACACGCGTCCCGATGAGGTGAGGCCGCTGATCGAAGTCCCTCCCAAACCCGAGATGGGAGATTACGCGCTGCCTTGTTTCGGGCTTGCAAGAACGCTTCGGAAGGCGCCGAATCAGATCGCGAGGGATCTTGAAGCGCGAGTGCGCACGGGCGCGCGCATTGCCCGGGTGAGCGCCGTGGGCCCGTATCTCAATATCTTCCTGAGCCAGACCGAATTCGTCCGGGAAACGCTTTCGCGGATTCTCGCCAGCGGCAGGCAGTTCGGACACAGCCGGGCGGGCGCCGGGAAAACGGTCGTTATCGATTTCTCGTCACCGAATATCTCCAAGCCGTTCACGATAGCCCACATCCGTTCGACGGCAATCGGGAATTCGCTCTGCAGGATTTACGGGGCGCTCGGCTGGAACGTGATCGGCATCAATCACCTCGGCGACTGGGGCGCCCCGCACGGGATGAACATCGCGGCGTACAAGCGTTGGGGAGATGCGAACGCAGTCCGCAGGAATCCTCCCTTCGAGCTGTTCAATCTGTACGTGAAGTTCAATGCCGAGATGGAAAAAGATCCGTCTCTCGGCGACGACGTCAAGCTCTGGACCAGGAAACTGGAGGCCGGCGATGCCGAGGCGCTGCGGCTGTGGAAATGGTTCCGGGAAGAGACCATAAGCGACTTCAGACGAATTTACGAATTGTTGGACGTGACATTTACCGAATACACGGGTGAGAGTTTTTTCCATGACAAGGTGGGGCCGGTTGTCGACGAATTGAAGGCAAAAGGGCTTGCCGTGGAAAGCGAGGGCGCCCTCGTTGTCATGCTGGACGACGACGACATGCCGCCGGCGATCGTCCAGACGGGACACGACACCAGCGTCTATCTCACGCGGGACCTGGCCGCTGCGATTTACCGGAAGGAAACCTACGACTTCGATAAGTTGATCTATGCGACCGACGCCGGCCAGTCCCTGCATTTCCGGCAGCTTTTCAAGGTGCTGGAACGGATGGGCCATGAATGGGCGAAAGACTGTGTCCACGTCCCGTTCGGCATTATTTCCTTCAAGGAGGGACGGATGTCGAGCCGCAGGGGCAACGTGATTTTTCTGGAGGACGTGCTGAACCGCGCTGTTGAGTTGACACGCGGAATAATCGATAACAAGAATCCGAATCTTCCCGATAGGGACGCGATCGCCCGGGACGTGGGCATCGGCGCGGTGGTCTACGCCGACCTGGATTCGCGCCGGACGCGGGACGTGGTATTCGACTGGGATGAGATCCTGAATTTCAATGGCGAGACCGGCCCCTACGTTCAATATACCCATGCGCGCTACTGCAGCGTGCTGCGCAGGTACGGAGCCGCCGTGCCTCCGGCCGGGGCGGACCTTTCTCTGTTGACCGAAACCGAGACCGTGGCCGTGGTCAAGTGCCTGGAACGGTTTCCGCAGCGTATCCGGAACGCGGCCGAGGCCTCTGAGCCGTCTCTGATTGCCGGGTACCTGATCGAACTCTGTGCGGAGGCGAACCGGTTTTACAACGCCCACCGGGTCATTTCAGAAGACGCGACCCTGACCCGGGCGCGTATCGCTCTCGTTTATTCGATCACCGCCGTGCTGGCAGCCGGACTCCATCTGCTGGGCCTGAAGGCGCCGGAGGAAATGTGAGTCAGACCGCGCATGGTTCTCTGCTGCGGGGCAGGCAGATTTTCCTGACCGGTTTCATGGCGACCGGAAAGAGCAAGGTCGGGCCGATTCTGGCGCGGCGCCTGGACCGGGTATTCGCGGATACGGACGAGTTGATCGTGGAGGCGGCCGGGAAGTCGATCCCCCAGGTCTTCGCGGAAGACGGAGAGGCCGCATTCCGCCGTATCGAGCGCGGCTGCGTGGCACGCGCGGCCGCAATGCCCCATGCTGTCATTGCTCTGGGCGGCGGCGCCGTGACGCAGGAAGGCAACTGGGAAACGATTCAAGCGTCCGGCGTCTGCCTGTGTCTGCGGGCATCGGCGGAGACCATTTTCAAGCGCTTGCGAAGGACAGAAGGAGAACGGCCGCTGATGGCCGGTTTGCCCGATGAAGGCCGGATGGTGAAGATCCGGTCGATGCTGGCGGCCCGGACGCCGTTTTACGACCGTGCGGACGCATTCGTGGAGTCGACGGAGTATCGCACGCCGGAAGAGACGGCTCAACTGGCGGTATCGGCTCTGGAAGGCCTTGCATTGAAATAACGGCGCTGGAAGGCCACCGCTTATGGAATCTCAAGTCGCTCAGAACGGTATGGAGACCGTACAGGTCGATCTCGGCAGTCGGAGTTATCCGATCCTGATTGGACACGGAACCTTGTCCGGCTTTGGCAGGGCGTACGCGACGAGGGGATTGGGGTCGGCCGCGGCGATCGTGACCAACCATACGGTGGCGCCGCTCTACCTGGATCCGGTCAGGGCCGGTCTCGAGGCTCAGGGTGTGGCGGTGACGGTGGTTGAAGTCCCCGATGGAGAAGAATACAAGACACTGGAGACAGCCGGCCGGATATACGGCGAACTGATAAAGGCGGGCCTGGACCGGCGCAGTTGCGTCGTCACGCTGGGGGGCGGCGTTGTGGGCGACACCGCCGGATTCGTGGCGTCCACCTATCTGCGCGGTATCGATTTCGTGCAGGTACCCACCACCCTCGAGGCGCAGGTCGACGCCAGCGTAGGCGGCAAAACCGGGGTCGACCACCCGCTCGGCAAGAATATGATCGGAGCGTTCTATCAGCCGAAGCTTGTATATATCGACACGGAAACGCTGATGACCCTGCCCCGGCGGGAGGTGGTTGCCGGGATGGCGGAGGTGATCAAGCACGGATTGATCCGTGATGGAGACCTCGTGCAGTTCCTGGAGCGCGAGATCGAACACGTGGCGGATCTGGCGGTTGAACCGGAAAAGCTGGTCGGTCTGATCACTCGAAATTGCCGAATCAAAGCGGACGTCGTGGCGGCGGACGAGACCGAAGCGGGATTGAGGGAGATTCTGAACTACGGCCACACGGTTGGACACGCCGTTGAGGCGGTGACGAATTACACGGATTACAAACACGGCGAGGCCGTAATGCTGGGCATGCTGGCCGCCGGCAGAATCGGCGTCATCAAGGGGTTCTGGAAACCGTCGGAGCTGGAACGCCAGAACGCGCTGATCGAAAGACTCGGGATCCCGCCCGGCGCCCGCGCACTTGACGCGGACGAACTGATGGGACGTATGGCGAGCGACAAGAAAGCGCGGGACGGGGTGATCCGGTTTGTCCTGCCGGAGACGATCGGCCGTGCCACGTCGTGCGACACCGTCACGCGGGAGGAGATCGGAGAGGGTATCCGGTATATGCAGAAACGCTCACCCGAATCGGGTTGCAGGTCGTCGTGAGCAGGCGGCCGCCGGCTTCAACGCGTCAACCGCTCGATGACGGCGCTGTGTTCGGGAAAGCTCCGGATCAGGTCGGCCCGATTCGCCAGTTCGAAGTCTTCGAATTCGAATCCGGGAGCGACCGTACCCCCCACCAGGGCGTATGCGTCGGAGTCGTTCACCGTAGCGCCGTACCAGCAGCCGGCGTTGATGACCGTTGCGAACGATTCGTTGTTGTCGGGATTGTTGCCGAGCACGATCCGGTCGTATGCGCCGTTGTGGTTGATCCTATGGATGGTAATGGACGATCCTGCATAGTAGTGCCAGATTTCATCGGACTGGATGCGGTGAAGGGCGGAATAGTCGTTGCCTTCAAGGAGGAAGTAGATCGCGGTTGAGAATGTTCGGCGGCCGGCAAACCGCTTTGGGAGCGCATGGCTCGCGACGGTCTCCTCCGAGCGGTATATTTCCCGATAGTAGCCGCCTTCGGGATGCGGCCTGAGATTCAATCTTGAAATCCAGTAATCGGCATTCCGGTCCATGGCAATTGGAAAACCCTGTGGAACAGGGGCGAGGAAACCTCGCCCCTGTTCTTGTTTTCGTGACCGCGCGCTTCCGGTTTCAGTTCAGGGAACGGGGACGCGATACACCGTGAATTCGGCTACGCAATAACGCCGCCCCCCAGACAGGTTTCGCCATCGTAGAAGACGGCCGATTGTCCCGGCGCCACGCCCGGGTCCGCTTCCGCCATCTGCACGGCCAGGGCGTTACTCCCGGCGGATGCGATGCGGCACCGGACGACCCGCGGGCCGTGTCGGATCTTGACCTGAACGTCGTGCCGGTCGGGGACACCGCAGATCCAGTTCGGGCGTGACACCGTGAAACGGCTCAACGCCCGTTCGCCCCGGTGCGACCTGTGCGTCACGTAGACAATGTTGTCATGGATGTCTTTCCTGACCACGTACCAGGGTCCTGCGGCGAGGCCCAGCCCTTCGCGCTGTCCGATGGTGTAGAACCAGTAACCCCGATGGCGGCCGAGACGGGCGCCGGATTCGAGTTCGATAATGTCGCCAGGCTTCTCACCCAGGTGCGCCCTGACGAAATCGGGATAGCTTATCTTGCCCAGAAAACAGATGCCCTGGCTGTCCTTGCGATCCTGGTTCGGCAGACCGAAGTCCCGTGCGTGTTTCCGGACCTGCGGTTTGGTGAGATGCCCGATGGGGAAACGTGCGCGTTGGAGCTGCGCCTGGCTGAGTCCGGAAAGAAAGTAGGTCTGGTCCTTGACGGGGTCCGGCGCTCGCTTCAAGCAACAGGCGCCGTTGACTTCTGCGATTCGGGCATAGTGACCGGAAGCCACACTGTCGAAGCTGCCGCCGATGCGGGCGGCGAACTCGCCGAATTTGATGTGCCGGTTGCAGACAATGTCCGGGCTGGGAGTACGTCCCGCTCTGAGTTCGGACACGGCGTGCGAGACCACCCGTTCCAGGTATTCCGCCTGCAGCGGGATGATTTGAAGCGGTACCCCCGCCTGTTCGCACACAGCGCGCGCGTACTTGAGGTCTTCCTCCCAGGGGCAGTCGCCCAAAAAGGCAAGTTCGTCCTCAAGCCAGACCTTGAGATAGAAGGCGGTGATTTCGTGCCGGTCTTCCCGGCACAGCAGATGAAGGGCAACGGAACTGTCGACGCCTCCGGAAAGCAGAAGGGCGATCTTCATGGCTCGCTTCACGTGTGATTGCGGCACCGTCGACCCGGCGACACGCCGACGCATTCAAAGCCCGCCAGGCATTCGGCCAGCGGTTCGATCGTCTTCAGATCCGCGCAGCCCAGCACGGTCTCGACCAGATGCTCCGCATGGGAGCTGTCCGCGACATGATCGATGAGGCAACGGGATTTCGAGACGAGGTCGTCGAAGGTGATGCCGCTGTCCGGGTCTCCCGGGGCGGGTACCGGTCCTGTTGCGTGTGTCCGCCCGTCCGTGGTTGTGACGATGACCTTCGCCAGCGCTTCATCGGGGAAACAGGCCTCGATGGCGGGATCGACGGACATCTCGACGCGTTCCGACAGGGCCAGTACCGCCTGATTCGTCAGGCCGGGACCGGCGATTTCGGAAACGCTAACCCGGCCGTGAACAAAGGCGCAGGCCACCGGATAGGCCAGACTGTATTGAGCCTCTTCGGTGTTGGCAGGGCGGCGTGTGCCCAGGTGGGTCGCCGCCTCGAAGGTTTCGATCCTGACTGCGGCGATGTGTTCAGGCTTCATCCTGTGGATCGCGCGCAACGCCAACGCCCCGGCGATGGCTGGCTGGGCCCAGCGGCAACACGGATGGAATTTGTAATAGACCCTTTCCATCCACCAGTCGGCGCCAAGGGTCCGCATCGACGCGCGGTACTCGTCGGCACAGGGCGTCGCGGGCATGCCCGTGAATCCGCGCGCCGCCAGTTGTGTGGCGGTGACGCCCACAAAGGCGCCCCAGTGGATACCGTCTTTCACCATGGCCGGATGACGCACGCAGTCCATAATGGGCGCGAGAGGTGCGTGGTATTCGGCAATGGCCAGCGCGTGTTCCAGCTCCGGAGGTCCCAGTTTCAGCAGACGGGCGCATGCGGCGGCGGCGCCGATGCTGCCCCAGGATCCGGAACCGTGGTAACTGGGTCCCCTGTGAGGATGGTCGTGCCAGATCGTACCCGCGCGCAAGCCGACTTCGTAACCGACGGCCACCGCCGCAAGGAAATCACGCCCCGAAGCTCCTTCGGCCTGGGCCGTCGCCAGCGCCGCGGGAATGACGACGGCGCCGGGATGGCCTTTCGCCGGCCGGTACCCGTCGTCGACGTCCAGCGCATTTGCGGCGCAGGCGTTTGCCAGGGCGGCCCCCGGTGCGCTGCCGATCTTTCCCTTGCCCGCGATCGTGGCTTCGTTGCCCGGGAACGCCGTTGCGGCGAAGTCCGCCATGATGCCCGAGGCAGGCGTGGCCAGTCCTGCGATGGTCGCGGCGAAGAGATCCAGAAGGTTCTTGCTCAGCTGCGTCCGGACGGATTCCGGAAAATTGCCGTATCGGGCCTGCGCGATGAATCCGTTGATATCATTTGTTGCCATATGGATCCGGGCCGCCCGATCTATGACATCAGGATCTGACTTTCGACGTCCAGCCCCACCCGGTTGCTCCAGGCAGTCATCATCTCTTTGAAAAACGGGCCGGGTTCACCGCTGCCAACCGGTATGTTGTTGAACTTCGTACAGGGAGCGATGCAATACGGCGTGGTGGTCAGCCACGCTTCGTCGGCATTCACGACGTCGTATGGCTGAAGGTCCTTTTCAATCCAGCCGAGACCGAGTTCCGCCGCGAATTCCTTCACGGTGAGCAGGCTGACGCCCTGGAGGATGTTCCGAGTGGTGGGGGAGTAGATGGTTCGGTCCGAGACGATGACAAAGTTGGAACCCGCGCATTCCGTGATGTTTCCGTCGAGATCGAGAAGCAGCGTTATCGCTTCCGGGTCGACCGCGTGGGTCTGCCGGTCGGCCAGCCACCAGTGCAGGCGGGACCGGTTCTTGGATTTCGGGTCCAGACACTGGGGCGGGACGTGGCGCACGGCCGGCGTGACCACGTGGGCGCCGGCCTCGAAGAGATGACGCCAGACGCGGAAGGGAAGCGGGAAGGAGTGGATACACACAGTTGGCGTGAGGCGTACGCCGGCGGCGGCGCTGCCGGCGTAGATTTCGTTTTCACCCGGGGTGATGAAGTGGACGATGCCAAGGTCGGCTTCGGGTTCGATCAGTTCCCGGTTCGCCTGTATGAGTTCGTGCGTCCTGTCCCGCATCTCGTCGCGCGTGAGCCCGGGAGGAATGCCGGCGTACTTGCACGATTTGTAGAGCCGGTCCAGGTGATCGTCCAGGCGAAACGGCGCATGGGCGAAGGTGCGTGTCATCTCGGTAAGGGTGGCGCCCAGAATGATGCCCAGATCGTAGATCCTGATCGCGGCCTGAGAGGCAGGCACGAAATCTCCGTTCAGATAGACGATAGGTTCCTTCATAGACTCGCTCCAACCTTCGGATTACCGGAGTGACGTCGAAATGGGTTGACAACTCGTCCATAATATAGCGGCTGGGTGACGTCGGGACAATCGAAAAGGGGGTTTTCGCGGCTGCTTGAGAAAGGCACGCTTGAGTGTAAAGGGCTCCTTTGCCCTCCACGCGGACAGATACACTACCCTACGTAAGAATGATGCCTCAGCTTTAAATGGACTAATGGCCTGAGGCATCGATGGGTGCAGACTACGATTTCGGAGGACGACTTTATTTCTGTCCACCTTCCGCGTCTTTCAGCATTTCGGCAATTTTCTCCCTTCGGGCTTTTTCTTCCTTTTGGTTTTTCTCCAATTCCTCCAGGAGCGCGCTCAATCTTTCTTCGCGCCTTCTGCTGGAAGCTTCCAACTCCCTCAAAGCCTTAATTGCTCTTGCTCTCGTTTTTGATTCGCTCTCCGTGATCCACTTATCGGCAAGCTTCATCATTGCGCCCATGAAGTCGACCCCTTCTATGATGAAAAAGGATAGCGTTACGGAGAAAATACCCGCCTCATACAGATTTTCGACCAGGTCTTTTTCAGGTGGCCTATATCGATCAGTCAGGGTGAACAGGAAAATGAGCAAGTTCAACGCCCCAAAAAGAGCGCGGTCACTTACGCTCCAAATGGGCTCTCGTTCCATTAATTCGTCATTCTCGTTCGGGGGTCCATTTTGTGGTGTATACAAAAAATAAAATGCATATGCAAAAGTAAAGTCAAGCGTTTTCTATACGAAACGAAAGACCGTGTGACAGCCGGTTTTTGAGGATTGTCGTCCTGGATTTGCTTGTCTATGGTGTGCTCTCCCCGTTGCGGATTGCAAGAAGTCATGACAACAGAACGACGAGGATTTGCAATAAGGGGTTTGTACGTACATCTACACGGCCCTCGACGGACGTTACATCCAGAGATTCCGGTCGAGGCTGCGGTACTGAATGGCCTCACCGACGTGCTGAGGTTTGATTTCAGGCTCTTCTTCCAGGTCGGCGATGGTGCGGCTGACTTTCAGGATGCGGTCGTACGCGCGCGCGGAAAGGCCGAGTTTCGTGATGGCCATCTTGAGAAGTTCCTCGCCCTTGCCGTCGAGTCGGCAATATTCCCGGATTTCCGCGGTGCCCATGTGCGCATTGCAGAACAGATGTTGTTTCTCGCTGAAGCGACGAAGTTGCACCGCTCGGGCCGCATTGACCCCTTCACGGATGGCATCGGACGATTCTCCCCCGGCATCATCGGCAAGCTCAGTGTAGTCGACTCCGGGTACTTCAATGTGAATGTCGATCCTGTCGAGAAGCGGCCCGGAAATTCGGGCCATATACCGCTGGATGATGGGCGGGGAACACGTGCATTCGTTCCTGGGGTCGCCGAAATATCCGCAAGGGCACGGGTTCAGGGCGCAGGCCAACATGAACTGGGCGGGATAGGTGAGAGAGACCATGGCGCGGGCAATGGTGACAAATCCGTCCTCGACCGGTTGGCGCAGGACTTCCAGAACGTGCTTTTTGAATTCCGGCAGTTCGTCCAGGAAGAGAACGCCGTGGTGCGCCAGGGAGACTTCGCCCGGGCGCGGATGAGTTCCGCCGCCGATCAGGCCTGCGTCGGAAATGGTGTGGTGAGGGGAGCGAAAAGGCCGGATCGCCACCAGTGTGGTGTCCGCAGGCAGCAGTCCCGCCACGGAGTGGATTTTGGTGGCTTCGATCGCTTCATCCAGGGTCAGGTCGGGAAGGATGGTGGGCAGGCGGCGCGTGAGCATGGTTTTACCCGAGCCTGGCGGGCCGATCATGATGATGTTGTGGCCACCGCTGGCAGCCACCTCCAGCGCGCGTTTGGCGTGGACCTGGCCCCGGACGTCGCTGAAATCAATCCGGTAGTCCATGGCCTGGCTGAATATCCGGTCGACATCCACCTGGAGCGACGGCACCGCCCGATAGCCTTCCAGGAAGTCCAGTGTCTCCAACAGGTCCTCGACCGGATGGACGTCGATACCGCCCGCAATGGCGGCTTCGCGCGCATTTTCCCTGGGGAGAATCATGCCCTTGAGGCCTGCCTGACGGGCCTCCACCGCCATCGGCAGGACACCGCGGACGGGCCGGACGGCCCCATCGAGAGCGAGTTCGCCGAGAATCGCGTATTGGGAGAGGATTTCAGGCGAGATGTCACCCGCCGCGGCCAGAATCCCCACGGCAATGGGCAGGTCGAAGGCGGAGCCTTCCTTACGGATGTCCGCGGGCGCGAGATTGACGGTTACACGCCGAACGGGAAAGGGTCGACCGGTGTTCTTGATGGCGGCGGTCACCCGGTCCCGGCTTTCCTTGACGGCATTGTCCGGCAGACCCACCACGGAAAACGCGGGAAGCTGGTAGTCCAGGTCCGTCTCGATGCTTACGATATAGGCGTCAATGCCCTGGGTGGCGCAGCTCAACACGCGGGACATCATACGGGCCTCCCCGGAGATATTCAGGAACACGACTGAACTCCGCGGAAGCATATCGTCTGCAAGGAGTCCGGCGTTGACAAAACGAGTCCCCGACGGGCCCTCAGATTGCAACGGCCGTGCCAGAGATATGGGATATCCCTAACCTGCTGTCCGAAAGAGGGATGCGGCTGCCGGAAGGAAACGTGGAGGCGACGCCGGGAAAGGGATGTTCAATATTGGAGGGACGGATTGAACAATTCGTCGATGGACCTGCTGACGCCTGACAGTCCGGATGGGATGTTTCAATGGACCGTTACAGGGGTTGGTCCGGATCGACGTCGGCAGCATAGTCGACCTCGGGAAGACCGAAGCCGAACAGTTTGAGGAATTCTTCGCGATAGTTCTGCAGACCCGCTATCGCTTCCAGGTTTTCGGTCGTTACGGATTCCCAAAGGGCTGCGACGCGCGACTGCACGTCGTCCCTGAGTTCGAGTTCATCGACGCGGATCCGACCTTCTTCGTCGGTGGGAACCGGCGATTCCGCATAGACGCGATCCTTCAGCAGCCGGTACATCTGTTGTATACAGCCTTCGTGAAGGTTCATTTCCGTCATGACCTTGTAAAGCGTGGAAATATAGAGCGGTACGACGGGAATAGCCGCGCTGGATTGGGTGACCACGGCCTTGTTTACCGAGACGTGAGCGCTTCCGTCTTTCTTTTTCAGCCGGTTGTCCAATTCCCTGGCCGTGGCTTCCAGGTGCGTTTTCGCTCTCCCGATGGTGCCCTCCCTGTACAGCGGCCGGGTCAGCTCCGGGCCAATATATGTGAAGGCGACCGTTCGCACGCCCTCTGAAAGCACGTCGGCGGCTTCAAGTGCCCGAATCCACAGCTCCCAGTCTTCGCCTCCCATTACGGCCACGGTATTGTCGATCTCGTCTGCATTGGCCGCCTCGATGGCAACTTTCGAGACGACGCCCGTGCGGACGTCGACCGTTTTGCCCGTGTAGGGTTCGCCCACAGGTTTGAGTACGGAGGTGTGTTGCGTTCCTGTATGGGGGTGCGTGCGCCGCGGCGATGCCAGGCTGTATATCACGAGGTCGACCTCTCCCAGGTCTTCCTTGATGGCGGAGATGGTCTGTTCCTTGATTTCATCGGAAAACGCGTCTCCGTTGATGCTCTTCGAATAATGACCCGCGTCTTTTGCGGCGCTTTCGAAGGCGACCGAATTGTACCATCCCGCCGAGGCCGTGCGATTCCGCAAGGCCGGCCTTTCAAAGAAAACACCCACGGTCCCGGCGCCTCCACCGAAGCAGGCGGCAATCCGGGAGGCCAGACCGTAACCGGTCGATGCGCCGACAACCAGGACGTTCCGGATGCCTTCCACGGGAGGCTGCTGCCTGACCCAGTCGATCTGTTCCTGGACATGCCGCGCGCATCCGACCGGGTGGGCGGTCGTGCAGATATAGCCTCGAATTCTGGGTTTGATGACCATGGAACCGTCCTCTTTCGCCTATCAGGTTTTTATGTGGCGGGTCTTGTCTCTGTCCAGGGCGCGATCGTCTCGAGGGCGGCCGAGGCGCGCAGCACGCCCGCGTCGTCGCGCCAGCGCCCGACAATCTGCAGTCCAACCGGCAGTCCGTCGCCTGCAAAGCCGACTGGTACGGTGGCCGCCGGCTGGCCCGTGACGTTGAACGGATACGTGAAAGCCGTCCAGCCGAGATAGCTGGTGGGATGCCCCGCGATATCGCCGGGATGGTCGTTACCCGCGGTAAAGGCTGTGACGGGAAGCGTGGGGCTGAGAAACAAGTCGTAGGCTTCCATGAATTCACGCCAGCCGTGGTAGTAGTCGTTGCGACGCGCGTACGCGGTTGCCAGCTCGGCGCCGGAGACGCCCCGGCCTCCATCGATCACGGCGACGAGGCCGGCGTCCAGAAGGTCGCGGACTTCGTTCAGGTTGTCCTTGAATACCCCGGCGAACGAGGCGGCCCAGATCGTGTCGGCGAGATCCCAGGGGTCGGGCAGACCGGGATGGGCCTCTTCGACGTGACAGCCCAGTTCCTGAAACCGGGCCGCCGCCGCCGCCGCGACCCTTTGGACGTCGGGGTCGATCCGGGCGTACCCGAGGTCGGGAGACCATGCAATGCGCAGGCCGTCGATATCGCCCTCCATTTCGCTGAGATAATCGGTCGTATCCGGCAGCGACAGGCGGTCCATGGGGTGGGCGCCGGCCATGGCCGTGAGCATCATCGCGGCATCCTTCACCGTCCGGGCAATTGGACCCGCGTGGGAGAGCAATTCGACCACACTGGCAGGGTATTGTGGAACACGGCCCCAGGACGGTTTGAGACCGTAAAGGCCGCAAAAGCCGCACGGGATGCGGATTGAGCCGGCGCCGTCCGTTCCCTGTGCGATCGGACCCAACCCCAGTGCGACGGCTGCCGCCGCGCCGCCGCTGGACCCGCCAGCCGTACGGCCGTACTTCCAGGGATTGTGCGCCGGACCGTTCACGCGGTTTCCGGAGTCTCCCTTCCAGCCCAGTTCGGGAGTGGTGGTCTTGCCAAGAAGGACCATCCCGGCATCGTCGAGGCGTTCCGCAAGCGGCGCATCGTAATCCGGCACCCAGTTCCTGTAGAGCAGGGACCCCCGCGCGGTGAGGATACCCTTCGTGGGGGTGAGATCCTTGAGCGATCCGGGGATGCCGGCCAGCGTCCCGGCGTTTCCCGCCATATATGCGCGTTCGGCGCGAATTGCCTGTTCGAGGGCGTGTTCGTGAGTAACGGTGACGTAGGGATTGTAGACGGGATTGAGCCGTTCAATCCGGCGCAGCAGCGCTTTCGTGACTTCGACGGGCGAAAGCTCCCGCTTCAGATACAGATTGCGCAGTTCGTACGCTGAAAGATAGCAGAGATCGTCTGATGTCATCCCGCCGCTCCGGGTTCTCTAAAACGCGGATCCGGGGTTGCCGGCGTTGGAGAGAAGAGGTCTCCCGCAAGCGCAAGCAATTGCGCGACCAGGCGGTACGAAATGCCCCAGAGGACACGCCCGCCGGGACCCGGCAGATCGATGGTGGAAAAGAGGCGTTCCGCGTTGTCGATCCGGAAGCTGCGCCTATGGTGTCGTCTGGCGTCGGCGAGTTCGCCAAGTCCGACCCAGAAAGCCTCTTTCACTTCGTCGTTCGGATGAAGCCGGCCCGTGGATCCGACGCAGTAGACGAAACCCGACACGAGGACGGGGAGGGTGGCGCCGGTGACGTCGTCCAGGCGTCCGAGGTACTCGGCGCGCCCGAGATCCAGGCCGACTTCCTCTCGCGTCTCGCGCTCGGCGGCAAGGCGCGTGCTCGCGTCGAGGCGGTCGACCCTCCCGCCGGGGAACGCGACGTGGCCCGACCACGGATCGTCATCGCGCTGCGACCGCTCGATAAAGAGAAGCTGAACCGCTTCCTCCTGTTGATGCAGTACCATTGCGACGGCGGCGCGGATCCCGTCTCGTGAGGCCAGACACGGCTTGTATCCAGCCAGAACCCGGCGGATGTCCGCGATCGAAGTCATGAGGGTCTGGACTTTCGATATTGGTGGTATATCAGAAATCCAAGGCCGAAGCCCGCGTTGATCAGCACCGGGATGCGGTATATACTGACCACGTCGTACCTGAACACGGCGCCCGATGCGCCCGCGGAGACGATCAGAAACGACAGGACGATCAGGGGTTTGCAGATTGCCGGCGGCACAAACGCCGCCGTTACGATAGCCATGAGCGCCGAATGGAAGATAAAGAACCCGGCGTAGCCGTTTCGGACCGCCATCGCGAACTGCCAGTCGTACCGGTATGCCCAGACCAGGTAGACGTGGGCGACGGCAACCAGCGCAACTAGGGCGATGGCCGGGCGGCTGCAGGCGCCTTTGGCGACGAGTGCCAGGTTCGCCGAAAGGCCGAGATACCCGAGAAAAGCGAGCAGAAACGTGAAGTTTTCAAGCGTCAAGATGAGGCCTGTGCCGGCAACGGTGAATCAGGGCGCAGGTATCCGTACCGGTGGAGAGCGGACCGGCAGGGTGCGCTGAAACCGTGAAAGGATATTGTACACCGGGGCGGGTTGGCCGGGGGTGCGGGAAGGCCGTCAGGAATTTTGAAACGGCTTCTCAGGGAATGGGATAGAATCCGGGGGCGCGCCGGCGCGGTGAGATTTCCCGCCGGTTCTCTCGCTTTGTGCCGTTATTCTCCGGTATCAACCGGGTTCTTGATCCGGTCGATCTTGTCCTCGCAGTACTTTTTGAATTTTCGATCTCTCAGACCCCTCTGGTAGGCCCGTATCGCTTTGTCCTTCCAGCCCTGCGGCCGCCACGCGTCGTATACATCGCCGATAATGACGTACGCCGGCACGCCGAACGTTCTGCTCGACGTGGCTCTCCGGGCGTTGTTCAGCGCATTCTGGTACTGTTTGAGTTCGAAATAGGCGTCCGCCGCCCGGTACTGGGCTTCGCTGTCTCTGGAATTCAGCGCGAGCGCCTGTCGATAGGCCGAGACCGCACTCTGGTAGTTCTTCCCCAACGCGTGGGAATATCCCAGCGCCGTGTAGATTCTGACCTTGTCTCTATTGGTGGGCGCCACCGCAACGGCTTTTCTCAGCGTAGCGACGGCCCTCGAATGTTGTTTTGTTCGGTTGTATACGACCGCGAGGCTGCGATAGGCGTTGATGTTCTTCCCGTCCTTGCAGTTCGGATCGCTGTCGATCGCCCGATTGTAACTCCGGATTGCCCGGCTGTTTCTCTTGGTAACCCGATACAGGTCGCCAAGCTGTCTATGGGCCTTGGCGTATTGGGGGTTGAGCTCGACGGCCGTACCAAAGGCATTCTCCGCCTGTTTGTATTTTCGGGCTTGTCTGGCGGCCAGGCCGAGATTGTAGTAATTGGTGGCGTCCGTCGGATCGAGCTGCGTGGCGTTTTCGTACTCCTCGATGGCCTTCCTGTAGTTCTTGCGGATGAGGAACGCCCTGCCCTGCCGCGCATAGGCCGCTTTCAGGAGTTGCCGGGCGCGGCCGTCCTCAAAATTGCCGTCTAGGTTCAGGACCGCCTTAAACGCCGCCTGCGCTTCCTTGTATTTTTTCAGGTTGTAATAAAGGTTGCCCAATTCATAATGCGCTTCTACGTAGTCCGGCTTTACCGAAGTCGCCATCCTGAAGTTGCTGATGGCCTTGTCGGTATCCTTCAGCTTCTGGTAGGTCTTGGCGATGCCGCGATAGGCCTGGGCGTTGTTGCCGTCGAGTTTGACCGCATCTTCGAATGCCTGGAGCGCCTGCTGATATCGCCTTTTTTCGAAGAGGGCCTGACCGGCGTTGTATTTTTCCGCCGATTCGGGAGCCACCTGGGCCCATGCCGGCTGACAGAATAGAAGACACAGAAGCAGGGGTAACGACTGTCGACAACGCATATCCGGTGATCCTCTCGATAGTGCTGGTTAACGTGAAAGCGAATTGCAGACCGATAATATTGCCAATTTCAATGTTGATGTCAACCGCTTTGGACATGCGGAAAGGCCACCACCGGTTGTGTGATGGCCTCCGCGGAACTGAAACGTAATGGCTCGGGTCTAACTTTGATTCGCAATTTTTCGGTAACGTTAAATCGAATAAATGCAAGTTAATAAAGGCGATTAAACGTCTGATTTCCAAGATACTTCAGGTCACTGGACGTGAAACAAAAAAATGTCCATTTCGACGAACTTTTCGGCCCAATTCGGAAGGTTTCGTCGCGTCGCCGAGATGCTGCTTTTGTCGAATTGAGGCTAATCGTGCAGCTTGAATCGGATGCGTTGGGTCATCCAGACGTTTACGGGTTTATCGTTCTGGATGGCCGGCTTGAAAACGAACTGTCTGACCGCATCGATGGCCGCCTGCCTGAATATCTCCTGGCCCTTCAATACCGAGACCCTGTCCGTGCGCCCGTCTTTGCGCACCATAAACTTGACGAATACATTGCCTTCCAACCCTGCTTTTCGCGCTATTTCGGGGTATTTGGGGCTGACCGCCCTGATCTGCACAGGCTTCTCCTCCACGCTCCAGAACTCCATCACTTCTTCTTCCATCGGTGCTTCGGTAGCGCCCGGCGGCGGGGGCGGCAGGTCGACCGGGGCCTGATCCAGGTCGAGGTCGGTCGTTTCGATGGTTACATCGTCCGGCACGTCTTCGCTCTCGGTTTCGATCGGCATGGCCGGCCGCGGGGGCGGCGGCGGGCGCTGAATCTGCCGTGTCTCCGGAATTTCTTCCATCTGGATGATGATCTGGTCTTTCTTCCCCGCCGAGGCCCGTATATCGAACGTGGGGAAAAGGATAGCCATAAAAAGGTGCAGCGCGCAGGAAATGCCGACAGACGTCCAGAAGACTTTCGGATAACGCCGTCTGAGGTCGTGCTCCGGGTATTTCCGACGGACGATGTCCTTTCCTTTGATATAGGCCATATGGGTTACCTCTCCCGATCCGTGGCAAAGTTGACGCGCAGCGCGTCGGCCTTGCGAAGTTCCTCGATCACTTCGGAAACCAGCCCGTAGGGCGCCCGTGTATCGCACTTCAGGGAAACGATGAGACGCGGGTTCTGCACCCGGCGTTCGTAGAAAATGGGCGCAACCTGGTTTACCTGGGCGATTTTGTCGTCGATATAGACCTTCCGGTCCGCGGAGATCCAGACGTAGGACACGTGCCGGCGCGTCTTGATTTCCTCGACCTTTTCAGCCCTGGGCAGCACGATACCGGTGACCCGATAGCGGACGAAAACCGTCGTGACCATGAAAAAGATCAGCAGGAGAAAGGCGATATCTGCCATTGAACCGGTCGGAATGGACGAATGCACCCCGGATTTTTTCGAAAAATCAGCCATGCTGAAGGTCTCCTGTTGCCGGACGGGCCTACTTTTCCGGGGATGCTAGAGAGATCCGCGTTGCGCCGGAGAGCTTGATCTCATCCAGAACGTCTATGAACGCGTTATAGGGCGTTTCCTCGTCGGCCTTGAGTGAAACGATCAGCTTGTCGTTTTCGCTCAGGCGCCGCTCGATGTCGGCGCGCAGCTGGCTCAGCGGCATTTCCTGTTCCAGGTTGATAAGGATATCCCCGGCGGCATTCACCCAGACGTTGCAAATATTCTTCTTCTGGATCTTCTTGTTTTCTCCGGCGGGCGGAAGCTGCATCCCGATGCCCTTGTCCTGGTTCATTGTGGTGGTCACCAGGAAGAAGACGATCAGCAGAAACGCAATGTCCGCCATGGACGAAGTCGGTATATCGGGATTGGATTTGTTCCGCCGTGCCAGAACTGGCTTGTTTGCCATAGCTTATTCTCCCGCGGGCGTGTCGTAGCCGGCCTGGATCAGTTCGTCGATGAACTGAGAGGAGCTTTCCTGCATATCGATGATGATTTTATCGATCTTGGAGACGAACAGGTTGTGAAGCGCCTGAATCGGAATGGCGATAACCAGGCCGGAGGCGGTGGTGATGAGCGCCTCGGAAATACCGGCCGCCACGATACTCGGCTCGACGTCGCCGGCCTTTGCGATGGCGTCGAAGGCGCTGATCATACCGCTCACGGTCCCGAGGAACCCGAGCAGCGGGGCGATATTGGCCACGGTGGACAGCCATACCATGCCTTTTTCCAGAAAGGCCATTTCGATGGCGCCAGACTCTTCGATGGCCTTTTCGACGTGTTCGATCCCTCGATCGAGACGAAGAAGGCCCGCATGGAGGACCGAAGCAACCGGGCCTCGATGGCTCGCGCAGACTTCGGCGACGCCTTCCGGCCCCCGTTGTTTGAGCGCTTCCTGAACCGCGGTGAAGAATTCCCGGGTATCAATTGAAGACCGCCACAGCGACCAGAAACGTTCGATACTAACCGCGATACCGAAAAGCAACATCAGCAGTAGCGGGTGCATAAAGGGCCCGCCGTTGACGTAAAGTTCAACCATGCTTCAATCCCCCAGTTGACGATGTGAATGTTCGCTGCGGTGGAATAATGCGCGCCTGATGCGCAGGCCGCCGACAAACGTCCGGGACTCCGCTTTGGATTCCGGACCGTCCGCAAGCCTCGACGTTCGGAATTTTACAGCGACGAAAAACCGAACGTCCGTGGCATATCCAGAGACCGGCAAACCTTATTTTTTGCCTTCGATATCGACCTCCTCCTCTTTCTTCTTCTTGAAGAATTCAATTTTCTTTTTCTCCTCCTCGGACATGGGAGGGTCGATTTCGTCGATCATCCGCTTGGCGTTTCCTGCCCAGAGTGGATCCTTACCGGCCTTCTT
Organism: Candidatus Latescibacterota bacterium; assembly: GCA_965203805.1. Lineage (GTDB taxonomy): Bacteria > Latescibacterota > UBA2968 > UBA2968 > JAAXHE01. The sequence continues at coordinate 3,175,686 of OZ241917.1, forward strand.
GAACCATCTCAGCGCGCTGACGGAATCCCGGGCGGCATTGGACTTCTTCCACCTTTTGTAATGGTATTCTCCCCGCATGTAGTTGAATTTTCCATTTCCCGGATCCAGTCTGAGCCCTCTGTCCACCAGGCCGATATCGCCGGTCATGTCGGCCAGTTGCTCGACGACGCTGAGGTTGTCGGGCTGAATCCTGATCATCTTTCTCAGCAGGCCGATCTGAAACCGCCTGGATTTTCCGAGCTGTTTACCCAGTGTGAGCAGCTGGTCCAGATAGAGAAAATCCTCCGGGTTGTGGGCGTGGAGTTTCTCGTATGCGCTGAACGCCTTCCGGTCCATGCCCAGCCGGCTGTACATCCTGGCGAGATTGTCCAGAGTCGCATAATCTTCCGGGTTCAATTCAAGAAGCCGTTCCATCTCTTTCAGGGCTTCGTCTTCGTCGCCCATATGCAGGGTGAGTTTTGCGATCGCATCCTGGACGTCGGGGTTATTCGGCTCCAGTTCGCCCCAGCTGCGGGTGTGCTTCAGCGCCGATTCGTAATCCTCGATTTCTATATTCAGAGCGACCAGTTCATGCAGGTACTGGATCTGCTGCTCGGGTTTCCTGGCAATTGCGAGAAGCTTTTCGTAAACTTCGATTGCCTCCTCGAGCATTTGTTCCTGTTTGTAAAGCTGGCCAAGGTAATATAAGGAGTTTCGCGCATTGGGACCCGATGGATTCAGCTCGATCGCTTTCTTGAACCAGTCGATGGCGTCCCGGGGTTTTTCCGTCTCATTGTACAGCTTGCCCAGATAGTACGCGGTCTGGGCGTTCCGGGAATTGAAGTCCCAGGATTTCGTCAGCTGCAGGAGCGCGTCTTCGTATTGTTTGTTATCCAGATATCGCTTGCCGAAATAAACGTGTTTCCTCGACATCGCACTGGAGTCGACGGGCGCCTCTCGCGGCTTCTGATCATCCTTCTTCGACTTTCTTCTGGCATCGGCCGGCGAAAACAGACCCAGGATCAGGAAGCCGCAGAGAAAAATGGTGACGCCGTCCGCAAGCCTGAATTTCATGACATTCACTCCTCGGCGGGACAACCGCACACTTCCGCCGATTCCACGTAAATCGCTGGCATCAAGACGTATAGACAACTGTAGCACTTAGAAACATAGAAATCTAACGAATAGGAATTTGGATGTCAAGGCAAAATCCATACGCATTTATTACGATTCTATTACGAATACAACGCTCGGGACGGCAGGAAGATTGACCCGCGCCGACTCGATGGAGGCGCCGGAAGCACATTCCGTAAAACGCGCCCTCGGAAGCTGTCATAATGCTCCCGGTGCGTTCCCGGGCGCCAGCGAAAACGCGGCGGTTATGAGGCGCGAGGGGCGCGCAGCGCCGACGGCCGGAACCGCCCGTATCCTGATGTATCGAGGCTGCGCGCCCCTCGCCTCTCCAGGGTGGGTCCGGCCAACGACGACCGACCTGCCTGCAGTGCGGTACGCTGCGCGGGCAGGCGCTTTTGCAGCCGCCTGCCTTGCCTGCGGCAGCAGGCAGGCGCGAAGACCGCTGGAGGTTCTAAAACAGCTTCTTAATGCCGGTTGACACAATGTGGCGAATCCGGTATATTGGGACACTTTCCATCGGAAAGACGAACGACCCTCGCGGACGCACACAGGAGTTTCCGATGCACAAGAGAATCTGGGCGCCGGTCCCTGCCGTTAAGGACAGGTCTTCCCCGCGGCCGCTCACCTGCGCGCGGAGGAGGCGCCCGGCCTTGTAACGGGCAGCCGTGCAAACCCCTTGACACGTGTGTCAAGGGGTTTGCTGTATCCGGAAACGTCAGGACGGCCGTGGCGTGAAGTCGCCGGCACAAACAAACCAGGGGAGATATCAATGGACAGATCCACGGAAAAAATCGCCAAAGAGGGACTGACGTATGACGATGTGTTGCTGATTCCCGGTAAGTCCGAGGTATTGCCCGGCCAGGTGGAATTGACGACGCAGCTCACCCGCGGGATCAGGCTGAATATCCCTCTCGTCAGTGCCGCCATGGATACCGTTACCGAAGCCCGGCTCGCAATTGCACTCGCCCAGGAGGGCGGTATCGGAATTGTCCACAGGAACCTGTCCATCGAAGAGCAGGCCGAAGAGGTGGCCAAAGTCAAGCGGTCGGAAAGCGGGATGATCGTCGATCCGCTGACGCTTTCGCCGGACCATTATATCCGGGAAGCGCTGGAGATGATGTCCAAGTACCGGATTTCCGGCGTGCCGATCGTCGACGGCGGCAAAAGGCTGGTCGGCATCCTGACCAACCGGGACCTCAGGTTCGAGAAAAACGTGCACCGGAAGGTGTCCGAGGTCATGACGCACAAGGGTCTCGTGACGGCCAGGTTGGGCATCTCTCTTGAGGAAGCACAGGAAATCCTCCAGGAACATCGAATCGAGAAGCTGCCGGTTGTCGACGACAACGGCGTACTGAAAGGCCTGATCACCGTTAAGGATATCGAGAAGAAAATCCAGTATCCGCGCGCCTGTAAAGACCATCTCGGAAGGCTCCGCGTGGGGGCCGCGGTTGGCGTGGGACAGGATCTGGAGGCCCGTGTCGGAATGCTGGTCGACCGGGACGTGGACGTGATTGTCGTGGATACGGCGCACGGACATTCGAGAGGCGTTCTCGAGGCCGTCGAACGCATCAGGAATGCCTTTCCGGATACCGAAGTGGTTGCCGGGAACATCGTAACGTCCGAAGCGGCCCGGGACCTCATACTGGCCGGCGCGAATGCCGTCAAGGTGGGGATGGGGCCGTCGGCGAGTTGCACCACGAGGGTGATCGCCGGCGCCGGCGTGCCCCAGGTGTCGGCGATCATGGACTGTGCCGAGGTTGCGGAGAAAGCAGGTGTCCCGGTGATCGCAGACGGCGGAATCACCCAGTCGGGAGATATCACCAAGGCCCTCGCCGCCGGTGCGAATTCCGTGATGATCGGATTCCTGTTCGCGGGAACCGACGAGAGTCCCGGAGAGACCGTGATCTATCAGGGACGGACGTTCAAGGTGTATCGGGGCATGGGTTCGCTGGGCGCGATGCAGCGTGGAAGCAGGGACCGGTATTTCCAGGGAGGCGTCGATGCCAGCAAGCTGGTGCCCGAGGGAATCGAGGGTCAGGTCCCATACAAGGGATCGATTTCGGGTTTCATCTATCAACTCATCGGCGGATTGAGAGCGGGCATGGGGTACTGCGGGACGAGAAACGTCGCGGAACTCCGGAGAAACGGTCGATTCGTGAAGGTGTCGTCGGCCGGCGTCCGTGAGAGCCACGCGCACGACGTGTCGGTAACGAAAGAGGCGCCGAACTACCGGCTGGAGTAGAACCCCGGCCATCGGACCGAACGCGGCAGATGGTACGTTACATCTGCCGTTTCACATGGCTGGCGGGAGGCCCGGGAGGCGAACGTGCACATCGATATCGAGGACATCCGGTCCCGGTTTCCGGTGACGCGAAACTGGATCTACATGAACCACGCCGGAATCGCGCCGATTTCCGAGTGCGTCTACCGGGCAATGGACGACATGCTTTGCGACCAGACCCGAAACGGCATGGCGAACCTGTCCAAATGGGACGAGGTCTGTTCCAGGACACGCGAATCGGCAGCCCGCCTGATTGGCGCAACCGCATCGGAGATCGCCTTCGTCAAGAATACGTCTGAAGGTATCCTGACGGTTGCCAACGGGTTGACATGGCGGAAGGGCGACAACGTTGTGATCCCCGATCGCGGGTTTCCGGCCAATGTCTACCCGTGGGTGAATCTGCATTCATCGGGCGTCGAAGTCAGACGCATACCCGAGGTTGACGGCCGCATCCCGCTGCGCGACTTGCTGAATGCCGTGGACGACCGGACCCGCGTCCTATCGGTGAGTTCGGTGGAGTTCGCGAGCGGATTCCGGCACGACCTCCGGAAGATCGGCCGATTCTGCAGGGAGCGGGGCGTTCTTTTTTTCGTGGACGTGATTCAGAGTCTCGGGGTGCTTTCCCTGGACGTGGAAGACGCTGGAGTCGATTTCCTTTCGGCCGACGCCCACAAGTGGCTTCTGGGCCCGGAGGGTGTCGGCGTCTTCTATTGCGCTCACCGCGCGAGGCCGCACCTGCGGGTGGCGAATCTGGGCTGGGCGAACGTCGTGGATCCGAGAGACTTCCTGTCGTACGATACCACGCTGCTGCCCGATGCCCGGCGATTCGAATGCGGCACACTGAATACGGTGGGTATCCATGGGCTCAGCGCCTGTCTCGAACTCCTTCATCGCGTTGGCATCGAACGGATCGAAGCGAGAGTGCTTTCGCTGACCGATCGGCTCTGTGCCGGCCTCGAGGAGAAAGGCTGCGACGTGCTCAGTTCGAGGGCTCCAGGCGAAAAGTCGGGCATCGTCGTTTTTCATCACGCCGCGGTTCGCACGGAAGCGATTTATCAGAAGCTCTGCGAGGCGAGGGTCGTATGCGCGATCCGTGGGGGTCGCATCCGGCTGTCGCCGCATTTTTACAATACCGAAGAGGAAGTCGATCGCGTGCTGGGAGCGATTCCGTGAAGAGGGTAAAGCAGCTTTCAGCCATTAGCTCTCAGCACTCAGCTTAAACCCGTTTACGATACGGCATCGCATTATGAGTCAGGGATAACTGCGACGGGAGGTGGGAAACCCCAGGAGTTTGGGAGACGATAGAGAGAAACGGTTAGACTGGCAAGAAGAGACAAATGGTCGGGAGATGTGAGAAAGTAGACGGGAGAAGGCCACACGACCTGGCACCGGCATTGCGGTGTTGTGTTTGCAAGGTTTGTGGTGTTTGGTCTTCGGTCTTTGTTTCAAGCTGATTGCCGACGGCTGACTGCTGATTGCTGCTCTTCCTGGTGATAGGGGAGACTGGTGAGTATGATTGGAAATGTCGCCGAAGGGGTCGAGGATGTTCTGGACGCATTGGAACACGCCGTGATCGACGGGGATTCCGATGCGTTGGGAATGATCCTGGCCGAAGACGTCAGCGCATTTTTTTCGGGCGGCGACACACCGGTCCGGGGACGACAGGCCGTCCTTGCGACCTGGATACGACACTTCAGGCGATGGTCCGACGTGCGAGTCCTGCGACGAGAAACGATGATTGAGTCCCGTGGTAACGTGGCGTGGGGGCACTTTCTGTGGGATGGCGAAGGCAGGATGGGCACGCAACGCTACAGGCTGGAAGGCGAGCGGTGGACCGTGGTTCTGCGATTCGAGGACGGTTGCTGGCGGTTTGTACAGATGCATTCATCCATGGCTTACGGAAACTGGGAAGCGCACCGGGTCGACGGATGAAAAAGCAGTGGATAGTGGTCAGTGGTCAGTGGTCAGTGGTCAGTGGATAGTGGAGACCTCGCCTCACCGCCCGGACCTATCCCCCCTGCCTGAAGGAAAGGTGGAGGCATCGTCAGCCCGGCGGCTTCCTCAGGATGTCAGCTACGGCGAGACGACGGAAACCGACTGTGAAAGAGGGTCGCGGTGGAGGAATTGCCGGAGACGATTCTGCAATTTGGCGGAGGCAGCTTTCTCCGGGCGTTCGCCGATGTATTCGTACATGAAGCGAACGCCGGCGGTGAGGCCGTGGGGCGGGTTGTGGTGGTTCAGTCCACCGGGGGCGACCGCGCGGCGCTGCTGAATGCGCAGGGCGGTCGCTATCACGTGGTTGTGAGGGGGTTGGCGGACGGCGTTGAAATCGACAACACCCTCGCGGTTCGGAGTATCAGCAGGGCGCTGCCGGCGAAATCCGAATGGGCCCGGGTGATCGAGGTCGCCCGGGCGCCGGCTCTGCGCATGGTGATCTCCAATACGACGGAAGCGGGGTATGCGCTCGTCGACAACGACCGACCCGGATTGCCCCGGTCGTTCCCCGCCCGGCTGCTCTGCGTTCTTCAGGCGCGGTACAGAGCCGGTCTGCCGGGGCTGGCGGTGCTGCCCTGCGAACTGGTGGCGCCGAACGGCGAGTTGCTTCGGGACCTGGTGCTCTCCCAGGCCGACGCCTGGCGTCTGGATACAGGGCTCAGGGACTGGATCCGGCGGGACGTGCGATGGGTGAACACGCTGGTGGATCGAATCGTCAGCGGCAGGCCGGCGTCCCACCCGCTCCTGGAATCAGACGGGTTGCTGACGGCAGCGGAGCCGTTTGCGCTATGGGTGGTCGAGGCGCAACCTGGCGATCTCTTCCCGCATCCCTGCATCCGGTTCGTCCGCGACGTGCGACCGTATGCATTGCGGAAGGTGCGCATCCTGAACGGCGCGCATACGGCGCTGGTGTGCAGGGCGCTGCCGGAGGGGTTGCGGACGGTCCGGGAGGCGGTCGGGAATCCGGTGGTCGGACGGTGGCTGAGGCGCCTGGTTTTCGAGGAAATCGTACCCACGCTTCAGGATGCCGTGGAAGATGCGGGGGGATTTGCCGAACAGGTGATGGAGCGATTCGCCAATCCCTTCCTGGACCACCGGCTCGAGGATATCGCGCTGCATCACGAAGAGAAGGTACGCGTCCGCCTGACGCCGACCTATCAGGCTTTTCTGAAGGCATTCGGGCGGCCGCCGGAGTTGCTGGGGAACATAATCGCCCCCTACCTGGAGGAGAGTAAAGATGGATAAGGCGGCACTCCTGGGCGGAACCCCCGTCCGATCCGAACCGTTTCCGTCCTGGCCGCAGTCGGACGGGCGCGAACTGGATCATTTGCGCGAGGTCCTGGAAACCAGCCTCTGGGGAGGCACGATCCATGGTCCGAGGGTAACGGCGTTCTGCGATGCTTTCGCGGAATATTCGGATGCGCGGCACGGCGTGGGGATGGGCAGCTGTACAGCGGGGCTGGAGCTGTCCCTCCGGGCATTCGGCGTCGGACCGGGGGACGAAGTCATCGTCCCGGCGTACACGTTCATCGCAACGGCGCTGGCGCCGCTGGCAGCGGGCGCCGACGTCGTCTTCGTGGATATCGATCCCCGGACGTTCTGTGCAACGCCGGAGACGATCGAGAGCGCGATTTCCTCCCGCACGAAAGCGGTGATTCCCGTGCATTTCGCCGGTCACGCCGCGGACGTGGAAGGCATTCGGTCATTGGCGGACAGGTATGGGCTGAAAGTCGTATGGGACGCGGCGCATGCCCACACATCCGGATGGCGGGGCAGGATGCTTGGCGGTTTGGGCGACGTGGCGGTTTACAGTTTCAATCACGCCAAGAACCTGACGTGCGGCGAGGGCGGGATTGTGACCACCGACGACGAAGCGCTCGCGGACTTCCTGAAATTTACGCTTTCGACGTTTGGAAGGAAGAAAGGCCGGCCCTGGTACGAACATCACCATCTGGGATTTTCCGATCCGCTGACCGAGTTTCAGGGCGCGATTCTGCAGGCGCAGTTCGAGCGTCTGGAGGAGCAGAACCTCAAGCGCGAGGAGAATGCCAGGCTGCTGATACGAGGCCTGACGGAGATTGACGGCATCGATCCGCCAACCCTCTCTCCGGACGTCACCCGCCACGGCTGGCACGTGTTTGTGATGAGATATGACGCGGAAGCCTTTGGGGGGCTGCCGAAGGAGACCTTTCGCAGCGCGCTCGAAGCGGAAGGCATCCCGAACGGCGGGTATACGTATCCGCTATACGACAATCCCATGTTCGACACTCAAACGGGCGAGGTTGCCGGCGCACAGGGCAGGTGCCGCGTGATGCCCTGTCCGGTAAGCGAATGGGCGTGCCGGGACGGCGTATTCAATATCGCGCAATCGGTGTTGCTGGATGAGCCCGACGGCATGGACGATATCGTGGCCGCCATCGAAAAGGTGAAAGCCAATGCCGGCGCGCTTCTGGACTGGAAGGAGTGAACGATGGCGGAGAAGGTTGCTCTGACGCTGTCCCAGCGATTTCATTTCGACACGTACGGATACGTCCTGCTGGAAGACGCGTTGACGGAGAACGAGGTGGAACGGATGAAAGCGGCTCTGTACCGCCTGAAAGCCAACCCGGCGGCCGCGCCGCAAGTGTACGCTCGACCGAGGGGCGACCATCACGTGCTGTTTGGAAATCTCGTGGAGTTCGACCCCGCCCTGTTGGCATACGCGTCCCATCCCGGGCTGATTCCCCTGGTGGAAGAGGTGGTGGGCGGGGCCGTGCGGCTGGAGGAGACAGAGGCGATCATCAACCGGCGGGATCCGAACGCGGATCCGGACCAGCTCCGGAAACGCCGGACCAACCCCACCGGTTTCCACAGGGGAACGACGGCGACCTGGGGCTGCTATACGGAGCAGGACCGGCATCACTGTGTCTTTGTGAAGACGCTCGCATACCTGACGGACGTGGGGCCGGATGACGGCGGCACCTGCCTGATTCCCGGCGGCCACCGGCTGACGTGGCCCCGCGAGGAAATGGTCCGGGCGGCCATGGACGACGAGCGGCTGATCCATCAGGTCGAGGCCAGGGCCGGATCGGTACTCCTGTTCGGGGAGTCGTTGATTCACAGCACCACCGCGATTCGGAGCGATAGGGAACGGGTGATTCTGGTTGCCGGATACACGCCGCCGATGCTGCGGGAGTGGATGGGCAACGAAGTGAGTCCCGATTTCGTCGCGAGCCTGCCCGAATCCATACGCCCGTTGATTTCGGGCAGCGACAGCTGGAACTGGCGGCGGAATTACAAACACTGACATCGATTTTTGCGAGGAGTTCTCACCATGGCGGACGAGCGCGTATTTGTAGGGGATTTGACCCGGACGGAATTTCGACGGCGGATGGAATCGGGGACGATTGAAGCGGCGATCGTCCCGACCGGCGCCACCGAGCAGCACAACGAACACCTGGAAATGATCCACGACGCGTTTCATGTGACCCACGTCGCGGAACAGGCCGCCAGGCGGCTACATCCCCGGGTTGTGGTGGCGTCACCCGTAAGCATTGGCGTGTCGGAGCAGTGGATGGCGCATATCGGGACGCTGACGGTTCGGCCCGAAATCTTCTGCGAGTACGTTTACGACGTGTGCGATTCGCTCCGGCGGGCGGGTATCGGGAATATTCTGATTCTGAACGGCCACGGGGGCAACGTGAAACCGATCATGCGCCGCATAGACGAGTACCGGGAGCGGTTGGGCGTGAATCTCCGGTTTCAGTCGTACTGGGACGTGTACGATCCCGCGCTGGTCTTTTCGACCATGGAGGCCGGACGCCTTCCCGGACACGCCTGTGAATACGAAACGTCGACGATGTTGGCGCTGGCGCCTGAGCGGGTGCACGCGGCGGAGATGGTCAATGAGGCCGCGAGGCTGGCAACGAAGGAAAAAGGAGAACGGCTGCTCGGTCCGGCGATTGAGGGTGTTGCGGACGTGCTGCGCAGCATGATTGCAGGAGAGGCGGTGAACAGGCCTCCGGTCACGTACGTGGACGGGCAACGCATTCACATGGTAACCGGCGACCCGGCCTAGGTTTTGTCGCGGAAAAATTGGAGCCGCCCGGGGGACTCAAGGTTTATTCAACGTCAAAATGATAGTGACAGCCGTTCCGATATTGGCAATGAGAACCGTTGTCAGCAGGCCGACAAGCCATTTGAAGTTGCTGTTGATTCGATTTTCGATGTTCGTAAAACCGCCGTCCATGCGGTTGTCCATGTTGTTCAATCGGTTGTCGATACTATTCAGTCGGTGGCTGATCTGTTCAACAATCGCTTCCATGGCGGCGACGAGGCTTTCAATAGAGGGCATGTACTATGTGTTCTTTGTGCCGGCGATGGGCGGCCAGTGTATGACCATCCAAAAATTGGAGCCGCCCGGGGGGTTCGAACCCCCGACCTACGGATTACAAATCCGTTGCTCTACCACTGAGCTAGGGCGGCTTGAATTCACGTACTGCCAAGTAAATAACATTAGAAACTACAAAACACGCGAAAAAAACGAAAATCCGAGACTGAAATCAACTGCCACTCGAGACCAAAACCACAGTGTTGCATTTCAGCCTCATAAGATCCGGATGTCGCCTATTTGCCGCTACCGGGTATAAATGGAAGCCGACGCCTGCTCTTTCTGACCACTGTCCACTGTTCACTATTCACTGCTTCCGGCAATTTTGAAATGAACGCCAGGGCGGTGATACGGCCCGGATGGCGTTCGCGGTCCATCATGACCGCTTCCAGACCGTCCCTTCCGGTGTGTCCTCCAGCGTGTAGCCCATTTCCGTGAACCGGTCCCGGATCTCGTCCGCCCGAGCCCAATTCCTCTCCTTCCTCGCCTGGTCGCGTTCCGCGATCAGCACCGCAAGGTCCTCCGGAAGTTCCTCCTCCCGGACGTCGTCTGCAGCCCCGTCGAAAACCCCCAGGACCTGATCGATCTCATCCAGAAAGCCGTCGACCAGGCCGGCGCCGTCCCGGTCCATTCGTCCCGCACGGAGCTGATCCTCCACCGCATTTACCATCTCAAACACGGCGCTCATCGCGCGCGGCGCGTTGAGATCGTCGTCCATATAGGCGACGAACCCCTCGCGAGCCGCGTCGACTTGCGACGTCACGTCCTCCCCTCCGCCCGTCCGCGTGACCTCGCTCAGCCTGCGCCTGAAATTGTCCAGCCTTCGCATGGTATTCCGTGCGGCGTCAAGGACTTCCGCGGAGAAATTGAACGCGGTACGGTAATGATTGCTCACCACGAGGTACCGGAAAGCGCGCGCGTCGTCCGGCGTATTCACGATATCCCGCACGGTCAGGAAATTGCCGAGGCTCTTCGACATTTTTTCGTCGTCGACGTTGATATGCGCGCCGTGCAGCCAGTAATTGACGAAGCGTTTTCCCGTGACCGCCTCGCTCTGCGCGATCTCGTTCTGATGGTGCGGAAAAATCAGATCCACCGCCCCCGCGTGGATGTCGATGGTTTCTCCCAGATATCTGATGGACATGCACGAGCACTCCATGTGCCAGCCCGGCCTTCCCTTGCCCAGGTCCGTATTCCAGAACACGTCACCGTCATCCGGTTTCCACGCCTTCCACAGCACGAAATCCCGCGCGTCCTCCTTGTCGTATTTGTCCGTATCCACGCCGCTGGCCCCGGTCTGCAGCCCGGAAACATCCAGCTGCGCCAGCTCGCCGTACGAAGGAAAGCGCCGTATTGAGAAATACACGGAGCCGTTGTGTACGTACGCATAACCGCCTTCGATCATCCGCGAGATCATCTCCACCATTTCGAATATGTGGTCCGTGGCCCGCGGCGTGTGATCGGCCGGGAGGATGTTCAACGTCTCCATATCCTCGAAAAACGCTGCCGCGTATCGATCCGTGAGCGCCTTCAGCGTTGTCTTTGCGTCGCGCACTTTACCGATAATATTGTCGTCCACGTCCGTAATGTTCATCACGTGGCAGACCCGATAACCCCGATAGGTCAGATAGCGCTTTATCAGGTCGAAAACGATGAATGTCTTGAAATTCCCGATGTGGGAATAGTCGTGAACCGTCGGCCCGCAGCTGTAGAACGTGACCCGGCCCGGACGGATCTCCTTAAAAGCCTCTTTTTTCCGGGTCAGACTGTTGAATAGTCGAATGGCCATTGACCTTCCCTCGTCCTCTCGTTCCCTCGTCTTCTCGTCTTCTCGTCCCCTCGTCCCGGAACCCTGTCGCACGCGCCTACAGGGAGGTTTTCAGCCGCTGCTCCCGACGGCGCCTGTCAATAGCGAGTTGAATCAGGCGGTCGACCAGTTCCGTGTAGGATATCCCGCTCGCTTCCCACAGTTTCGGATACATGCTGATCCGCGTAAAGCCGGGTATGGTGTTGATTTCGTTGATCAGCACGTCGTCTTCTCCGCGCACAAAACAGTCCACGCGCGCCATTCCTTCGCAGCAGAGCACCTTGAAGGCCCGAATCGCCAGTCCCTGTACCTTGCGCACGGTCGCCTCGGGGAGGTCTGCAGGAATCGCCAGACCGGCGCCGTTCTCGTCTATATATTTCGCTTCGTACGTGTAGAATTCGTGATGCGGAATCACCTCACCCGGAACCGAAACGACGGGATCGTCGTTGCCCAGCACCGAGACCTCGATCTCGCGGCCGTCCGCGTCGGCCTCGATCAGAATCTTGTGGTCGTACTGAAACGCCAGTTCGAGCGCGCCGGGAAACGCCTCCCGGCCGTCCACCCGGCTCACGCCCACCGACGAGCCCAGATTGGCCGGCTTTACGTATACGGGCAATCCCAACCGCGTCACAACCGCGTCGAAATCGACTTCGGCGCCGGGCCGTGAAAACGCCAGAAAATCAGGCGTCGGAACGCCGGCCTCGCGCAGCAGGCGTTTCATGACGTCTTTATCCATCGCCACGGCCGAACCCAGGACGCCGGCGCCGACGAAAGGAACGTCCGCCAGTTTCAACATCCCCTGAATCGTGCCGTCCTCGCCGAATGGTCCGTGCAGAACGGGAAACACGACGTCCAGCGCCTCGAGCCGCTGATGATCGGACGAACGAACGAGATGCGCGCCTCCGGTGTCCTGCGGCACCAGCGTCACGCCGACGTCCGCGTCTCCGGCCGTCAGCGCCGGGAGCGCGGAGCCCGCGGCCTCGACGAGCAGACGGGATGGCGCGCTCAGATGCCACTTTCCTCCCCGGTCGATTCCGATCAGGACAACGTCGTATTTTTCCTTGTCGATTGCCTCTACGACGTTCCGGGCAGACTCCAGCGACACTTCATGCTCGGCGGATTTTCCGCCGAAAAGCACGCCGACGCGGATCCTTTTGCCCATCGAAGACACCCCGGACGATTGTAGATTCTTGAGAACTGTTTTGAAATTACCGGCGAGTTCCCGAGCGTGAACGAAAGAGCGGCGGTTATGAGGCGCGAGGAACGCGCTCAGTCATCAGGATTTGTCGGATTCTGATTGTGTTGGCTCCCCCGGATCCTGCGGCGCTGACCGGCGCTTCTTCCTTCGCCACAGCCAATACCCGATCCCGCCCGCCGCCATCAGCACGAGAATCACACGGTTATAAGCCCGGAGCACGTCGACCACGAGCCCCCAGTTTTCGCCCACCTTCAGTCCGAAATACACCAGCAGGCTGTTCCAGAGCAGTGTGCTGAGTACAACGTATACGGACATTCGAACCGGGTGTATCCGGCTGATGCCGGCGACGATTCCGACAAATGCCCGTACGGTGGGCAAAAACCGGTTGAAGATCACAATCCGATCGCCGTACCGCGAAAATCCCGCCTCCACCCGGCCCAGGTTCTTTTCCGTGAGAATCCGGGACTTGAAGCCCAGAAAAAACGCGCGCCCCTTCCAGTACGCCACCGCGTAAACCAGCAGACACCCCAACGTGCTGCCCAACCACATCGCCAGATAAGCCGGCACCAGCCGTACAATGCCCATACCGGCCAGATACGCGCCGAATACGATCAGGGTATCTCCGGGAATCGGCGGTATCAGATTCTCCAGGAAAGCGCCGAGGAACAAGATGAAACAGATCAATTCCGGGGACTGATCGTTCAGGTACGCCAGAAACTGTTCCCATGCCTGCGAAAGGAAAGCAAGATCGAACGAAAAATCCAACCGACCCTCCTTAACAGCCCGCGGCGCCTTTTCCGTGGTCGACGATCCCGGCCCCAGGCGAGACCAGCGCGACCGCCTGAGCGGCGATTCCCTCTTCCGCGCCCGCGAATCCCAGGCCTTCCGTCGTCGTTGCCTTCACCGACACGCGTTCCACCGCGATGCCGAGGGCTCCGGCCATCTTTCCCCGCATGTCGGAGATGTACGGGGCAAGCTTCGGGCGCTGCGCGATTACGGTAGCATCCACGTTGATAATCTCGGCCCCGGCGTCATTGACCAGGCCCGACACCCGCTTCAGGAGAACCAGACTCGAAATTCCGGCATACGCGGGGTCCGCGTCGGGGAAGTGACCGCCGATATCGCCCAGACCCATCGCACCGAGAACGGCATCCGCAACCGCATGAGAGATCACGTCGGCGTCGGAGTGCCCCTGAAGTCCCCGGTCGAACGGGACCCTCACCCCGCCCAGAATCAACGGCCGGCCGGCCGCGAGCCGATGGACGTCGTAACCCTGCCCCGCTCGAAGGTTCACGTTTGCGGCACCGGCTCTGGATCTCAGGATCGATTCTGCCATCGCCAGATCCTCCTGCGCCGTGATTTTCAGATTGTCTTCCCGGCCGGCGACCACGTGTACCGGGGCGTTCAGCCGTTCGACGAGCGAGGTGTCGTCCGTACCCACGTATCCCGACCGGGCCGCCGCCTCGTGCGCCCGCCGCAATATTGACGCGCGAAACGCCTGGGGCGTCTGGACCCGCCACATCCGCGACCGGTCCAGCGTCTGCAGCACGCGCCCGTTTTCGATCTCCTTGACCGTATCCGTTACGGGCGCGCCCAGCACCGCCGAGCCCTTCTCCCGCGCAAGATCGATGACCGCGTCGATCTGTTCGGGCAGAATCAGCGGCCTCGCCCCGTCGTGGACCGCGATGACGCTCGCGTCGACCGGCACCGCACCGAGTCCCTGCGCAACGGAATCCTGGCGCCGGGCCCCGCCTTTCACGACGGCGGCGACCTTCCGGATGCCCCACCGGCGGACCAGGTCGCGGCATCGGTCCACGCGATCCGACAGCGAGACAAGCACCACGCGGTCGACCTGACGCGCGCGTTCGAATGCCGCCAGGGCATGGGCGAGTACCGGACGCCCGGCCAGGCTCAGGAACTGCTTGGGCAGGCCGTCCCCCATCCGGCGGCCGGAGCCCGCGGCAAGCAGGATTGCATAGACCATAATGACCGACCGATCCCTGGAAGCTGTCCTATAGAATCAGCATCGCGTCGCCGTAGCTGTAGAACCTGTACCGCTTTCGCACCGCCTCTTCGTACGCCTGCAATATGAATGCCCGTTCCGCAAATGCGGAAACAAGCATGAGCAGGGTCGAACGGGGCAGATGAAAATTGGTGACCAGCGCATCAACGAGCTTGAACCGGTACGGAGGATGGACAAATAACCGGGTCCAGCCGGACCCGGGATTCAGCGTCCAGCGATCCCGGGTTCGCAACGCCGACCCCTCGAGCGCGCGTACGGTCGTCGTACCCACCGCCACAACGCGCCCTCCACTCCCCCGGCACGCATTCACCTTCGCCGCGGTTTCCGGGCCGACCTCAAAGTACTCCGCATCCATTTCGTGGCGCCGGGGATCCTGCACTTCCACGGGTTTGAACGTACCGGGCCCCACGTGAAGCAGCAGGGGGACAATTTCGACACCGGACGAACGGATCCGGTCCAGGAGGTCGGTCGTAAAGTGCAGTCCCGCGGTGGGCGCCGCCACGGCTCCGGGGGTTCGCGCGTACACCGACTGATATCGTTCCCGGTCCGTCGGGTCCGCTTCCCTTCTGATATACGGCGGCAGCGGGATGCGCCCCTGGCTCTCGAGAACCCTTTCCAGCGTTGCAGCGCCCTTGAACCGGACCATTCGTCGGCCGGAGGGCAGAACCTCCGTCACTTCCGCAACAAGGTCCGCGTCCTGAAAGGCCACTTTCGCCCCCGCCCGAAGACGACGGCCCGGACGCGCGAGAACTTCCCAGCAATCTCCGTTGCGGCGAACCAGCAAGAGCTCCACGGCCCCGCCGGAGCCGGGACGGTACCCGTTGAGGCGCGCTGGAAAAACGCGCGTTTCGTTGACGACCAGACAGTCTCCCGGACGCAGAAAGTCCGGAAATGACCTGAACACCGCATGGTCAATCCGCCCGGCTCTCCGATCCAGCACCATCAGACGGGCGCCGTCCCGCTCCGAGGCCGGGAACTGGGCGATCAGTTCCTCCGGCAGCTCGTAATCGTATTCGGCGAGATTCATGCAACCCGATTGGATTAACGCCGGGAAATGAGGTTCAGGACCACGGTCAGGACGATGCTGACCGCAATACACGTCACGATCGGGAAATAGAGGCTGAATCCCTCCCGGCGAACGACGATATCTCCCGGAAGCCGCCAGGGAAAGGAGATCCTGTTCCCGATCCACAACAGGAAGCCGACCGCAAACACCAGAATCCCCAGAATCATCAGGACCCTGCCAAAGCCGGTAAACTCGCTCATGACGACGACCCCTCAGAGAAGCCAGAACTTAAGGAATTCTCTACCCGGCGTCAACAGTCCGTTGAAAAAGTCGCTCTGCAGGCGAGGCATTGTGGCCGAAGACAAGGCGCGCGACCGACGCAAAAAAAGCAAAAACGTGAAACACGCCGCACCGCAGCGGTGGGCCGTTTCACGTCTGGCGTTCGGCTTGCGGCGATTTTCACGGCGTGAAGACGACCTTCAACGCCTCCATATTCTCCGCCGCAGCGAATCCCTGTTCCCATTCCGAAAGCGGCAGCCGATGCGTAATGATGGGATCCACGTCGATCTTTCCGTCGGCAATCATCCAGATGGTCTTGTCCCAGCTTGCATATTCAGTCGACATGTTGAAATAGAGCGTGACGACCTTGGTCATTGCCGCGTCCCAGTCCAGTTGCACGGGCCGCTTGCCGGTAAGGCCGATTGCGCATATCCGGCCCCACTTGCACACGAGATCGACGGCCTGGGCGATGGCAGGCGGCGCGCCCGAGCACTCGATGACCAGATCGGCGCCTTTTCCATCGGTCAATGCCATGCAGCGCTCCACCGGATCCTCCTCCGCGAAATTCACCACGTGGTCGACGCCCAGCCTGCGCGCCGTGGCCAGGCGCAATTCCTCGTCCGCCGGCGCGCCCACCATCATCACCTCCCTGGCGCCGGCCACCCGGGCGACCTGCGCGGCCAGCAGTCCGATCGGGCCAGGACCCAGTACCACCACGAAATCGCCCACCTCAATCGCCTGCCGATCGATGATATCCGTGACCGTATTGGCCGCCGGTTCAACCAGCGCCCCCTGCTCGAAACTCATGTGATCCGGTATGCGATGCAGCAGGTTCGTGGGATATTTCATATATTTCGTGAAAGCGCCGTCTATCCCCCACCCGGGAGACCTTTTCGCCAGGCAGTTCTGGATATGCCCTTTTCGACAAAGGAAACACTTGCCGCAGTGCAGCGTATGCGGTTCGCCAACCACACGGTCTCCCGCTCTCCAATCCGTTACGGCCCGTCCGACTTCGACGATTTCACCCGAAAACTCATGACCCAGGACAACCGGCGGCCAATAAGGAAACGTGTCGTGTTTCACGTGCACGTCCGTGCCGCAGATACCCGCCGCCCGGATTTCGATCAGGACCTCCTCGTCCGTAATCTCGGGCTCCGGCACGTCGCGCAATTCCAGAAACCCGACGCCTCGTTCGGTCTTGACAACCGCATCCATAATCCGCTCCTATCTTAACCTTGATTCGTCATTTTTCGGGGACGGGAAGTTTTCACCTGAACCCTTCACGCCGCAAAATCCCGCGAAAGGCACCCGTCCGAGACACGAATTCCCCTTGAATTTCGGGGGTCGATACTGTATAATCCACAATCGAATCAGCCGCAATCCAGACAACGAACCTCGTCAAAAATCCGATCCTGCTCATCCGGTTCGTCGATTGAAAAATTCACGAGGCACCTTACGGCCTTGGAAGCGTCTTCCAGACGGTATCGGGCGGCGACCTCTTCCAAAAACGCCATCTGGTGAGTTTCCAGCTGGATTTCGAAGGTCTGTTTTTCCTTGAACACGCCAGGGCCTCCATGCGAATTCGGATTCCACCGTGTGAACTCAATATTTCCACGTATTCGACGGTCCATGATAGGATTTCCACAGCGCATTGTCAATGGAGATTCAACTTCCGGCACCCTCTTTTTCCGGAACAGCCGGTACCCTGCGCGACGTATCGAAATCGAAACGTCCGCTGATCGCCGGCTCCCGAATTCATGTCCATACTCGAATCTTTCATCGCCGTTGACCTCGAAACCACCGGGCTCGAACCACCCGCCGCCGAAATCCTGGAAATCGGCGCGGTGCGTGTGGATAACGGTCAGATCGTCGATCGTTTCCAGACGTATGTCAAACCCGTGGGCGCCATCCCGGAAGAAACGACGCGGCTCACCGGGATCACGGCAGCCACGGTCCGGGATGCGCAGCGAATCGACACCGGTATCGAGGAATTCCGGAGTTTCGCCGCCGAACGGCCCCTCATTGCCCACCACGGTCGCTTTGAGTCCCGGTTTCTAAACGCCTTGAACCGTTTCCCCGACGAGGTTTCGGTACACAGCGTGCGCGAACTCGCCCGCGCCGCGGCGCCCACCCTCCGCGACCACCGCGTTGAGACCCTCGCCGGAACCTTCTCCGTTCAATGCGACACGCCCTATAAGGCGCTTTCCGACGCGGAAACCCTGGCGGGGATTTATCTCAATCTGATTGAACTGCTCCGGTCCGTTTCTCTGGAACTCAAGCAACAGATGCTTCGATTGGTGCAGGGCACGCAGTCGGACCTGCTTCCCATCCTGGTCGAGTTGGCCGGCGAAGGCGTGAGGAAAGAATTCCTTGCTCCCAAGCCGGGCGGAGGGCTGCCGGACGCCCCGTTGTTCAACGCAGGCGGGGAGACGCCCAGGATCCAAAGCGAGCCGTCCGACCGTCCGCTTGACGTCAAGGCAGTCTGCGAGATGCTCGAACCCGGCGGTTGCTTCGAGGAGGAGGTCGCCGGGTACGAATACCGTCCCGAACAGGTCGAAATGGCACAGGCCGTAACCGAAGCCATCAACAACGGACGCCACCTGGCCGTGGAAGCCGGCACGGGCGTGGGCAAGTCGATCGCCTACCTCGCGCCGGCCATTCTGTATGCAATGAAGAACAGCGTAAGATTCATCGTGTCGACCAACACCAAGAACCTCCAGGAGCAGCTTTTCTATAAGGACCTGCCCGAACTGGCGGCGATTCTGGACGTGCCCTTCCGCTACGCCCTGCTCAAGGGTCGCAACAACTATATCTGCCTGAACAGGTGGGCGTCCGTTCTGGACAATCCGGACGCCAGCCTCACGCCGAACGAACGCATCGGCGCGCTGCCGCTGGTGCTCTGGGCGGAGACCACCAAGACAGGGGACGTCACCGAGAATACGGGTTTCAACCCGCAGCGGCTTGCAAGCCTGTGGACGAAAATCTGCTCCGACTCGGGCTTCTGCCGAAGCCAGCGTTGCCGCAACAACGGCCGGTGTTTTGCCAACAACATCCGCAGGACCTCCGCAAAAGCGCATCTGGTGGTGATCAACCATTCATTGCTCTTCTCCGATCTGGTCACCGAAAACGCCATCCTCGGCGAGTACTCCCACCTTGTCCTGGATGAAGCCCACAACCTGGAGAAGGTCGCCGCGCACTATCTGGGAACGGAGCTGAGCGTATGGCGGGTGAAGAACCTTACCGATCAGCTGTGCGGACCGGGTTCGTCGGATGCAGGGACTCTGCCCGCCCTGAAACACTGGATCGCCGCCGCGGATCCGGAACCTGCAACGGCGAAAGCCTTTGACGCCGGCATCAAATCCGCGACGACTTCGGTTCAGGAACTCTGGCTGAGGGCGCGGACCTTTTTTGAAGACCTTACCCAACACCTTCTGAAACAGGCCGGCGCGCCCGGAAGCGCCCACAGGGAAAAGATCCGATATCGACCGGGGGAGTCCACCTTCGAGGCCGCGGCCGAATCGCTGAACCCGTTTGCGCTCGCTCTGGGTGAGTTGTGCAGCCGCCTCAAGGACCTTTCGGACTGGCTTCGAGACCTGCCCGGGCACACCTTTATCAATCAGGACGAGATCAATCACGAACTGGAAGGGTGCATCGAGACCGCCCGGACCATTCTGGACGATCTGAACGACCTCATTGCGGCAAACGACGAGAACGCCGTCTACTGGCTGGAATTGCCTGGGAAGGAAAGGAGCGCCGACACCCGCCTCTTTTCCGCTCCTCTGGATGTTTCGGAGATGTTGAACGGCGGGCTGTACGACGGCAAATCAACGATCGTATTTACGTCCGCCACGCTGGGAATACGCGGCAAACTCACCTATTTCCTCCGGCGCATGGGCCTCGAAACCATGCCCGAGACCCGCCTCCGGACCCTCTGTCTGGGCTCCCCGTTCGACTACGGGAGACAGGCTCTGGTGTGCACCCCGCGCTTTATGCCCTCGCCCAAATCCGCCGATTATCAGCAGGCGGTGGACACGCTGCTGCACGAGCTTATGCTCAGGACGAAACGGGGCACGCTGGCCCTCTTCACCTCGTACAGGATGTTGAACCGCACCTACGATACCATTAAGCCCGACCTGCACACCAACGGCGTACTCGTGCTGGGACAGGGTATTGACGGATCCCGCACGAATATCACCGATCGGTTCAAACTCGAAAAAACCGCCATGCTGCTGGGTACCGACAGTTTCTGGGAAGGTATCGACGTACCCGGCAACGCGCTTCAGGTCCTGGGCATTGTACGTCTGCCGTTCGCCGTGCCGTCCGAACCTCTTGTTGCCGCCCATATCGAGGAAATTGAAAAGCAGGGCAAGAATGCGTTCCTGAATTACTCCGTACCCGAAGCCATCCTGAAATTCCGGCAGGGTTTCGGTCGACTCATCCGCAACAGGACCGACCGGGGCGCGGTCGTCGTGCTGGACAGCCGGGTACTCAGCACCCGATACGGCCGGGCGTTTCTGGAAGCCCTTCCCGTGGGGCATCGCACTTTCAACACCAGGGAAGAAATGATCGGCGCCATCGCCGCCTGGTTTGACGAACCAAACGGAACAAACCATTGAATCCACAGGGCGTGACATCCATCAAGGAGCCCCTGGCGAAGCTGCTCGCCCAGGTGCCGCAGATAAACCACCCGCTGATCGGCCATGCGTATCACCTGGCAAACGCAAGCCACGAAGGACAGCACCGCGACGAGGGGCAACCGTTTATCACGCATCCCATCGCCGTGGCGCTCATCCTGGCATCCGAACTCGGCTTCGCCAGAGACACGGAAATGATCTCCGCCGCCCTGCTCCACGACGCCGCGGAAGACTCCGTGCTCACCCCGGACGAGGACATCCTGCCCACGTTCGGCGCGCGGGTCACCGAACTGGTAAAGGGCGTAACCAAAGTTGACGAACCCGGCACTCGCAGCCGGTCCGCGCGCCGTTCCGCCACGCTCCAGCGCCTCTTCACCGCGGCGCACCGGGATTCGCGAGTACTTATCCTGAAACTCGCCGACCGTGTACACAACATGCGCAGCATCACGGGTATCAAGGACACCAAACGACAACATCGAATCGCGCAGGAAACCATCGACGTCTACGCGCCGCTTTCCCGTCTGCTGGGCATGGACCGTATACGCAGGGAACTGGAAGACCGCAGCTTCGGCTGCCTGCACCCCAGGGTCTTCGACCAGCTTGTCCGTCTCACGCAAGGGGGTCCGCCGCAATCCTATCTCGACTTTCAGACCGAGATGCGCGATATTATCACGGACAACGGCATCCGCACCCGCATCCGCCTGCAAATGAAGAGTCTGAGGAGCATCTACGGCAAGGCCATCGGCGCCCGGTCCGGGGAGTCGCCGCTTCCGGCAGACAACGTCCACGACCGGTACACCGTCATTGCGATCACGTCCAGTCGTTACACCTGCTACAGAACGCTCGGAATCATCCATCACAGGTTCAACCCGCTGATGGACGGGATCAAGGACTTTATCGCCCTGCCAAAACGGAACGGTTACCAGGCGCTGCAGACAACCGTCTTCCACAAGGGGCAACGCTTTGAAGTCGCGATCCAGACCCCTTCCATGTACAGAATGGGAGAGCTGGGCGTCGCGACTCTGCGCGGCGGGGAACTCCAGGAAGAGCGGCGGACCCGGTGGCTTCAGGAACTGGCCGAGTGGCACGAACACGGCGGTTCCGGCGTTCATTTCCTGGACGAAGTCAAACGCATGCTCTTTGTCCACGAAATGGCCGTTTTCACGCCCAACGGCGATCCGATTATTCTGCCGGAGGGCGCAACCCTGGCTGATTTTGCTTTTGCCGTCCATACGGACCTGGGTCTCCACTGCATCGGCGGGCGCGTCAACGGCAAACCGGCATCGCGCTTTTCGGTTCTGAACTGGGGCGATACCATTGAAATAGATACCACGCCCCACCAGCAACTGAAACGCAGCTGGCTGCGATACGTAAAGACCTACCGCGCACGCCGCCTGATCCGCCGTTACATCGCCCGGGCGGAGTCATCCGGCGAACAGATTATCGAGTAGCCGGGAATCCGCTTCCGAACGAATGATACGCCGTCCGGCTCGCCGATTTCGTTCGAGCGTCCTTCTTTGATGTTGATCTGAATGCCCCGGGAGTCATGCCTTGATTTTCCGCCTCTTCCTCGTCGCGGCGCTGGTGGCCCTCACCGCCTGCGGCCGCGACGCCGAACGCCTGCGGACTGAGATCGCCGGGCAGGAAAAGAAAATCGTCGAGGCAAGGACCGTTTTTCAACTCGAACAAAAGCGCATGGGCGAGTTACGGGACAGCCTCGAAATCAACATCCGGCGGAATGTCGAACTGAAGTTGGACTCGACCACCGCCGCGTCGATCGAAAAGGAACGCCTGGAACTCCAGGGGACGATCGTCGAAGCGGCGAAACGCAACCTGCACAGCCAGCAGGAATTCCTGGCCCTCCTGAAAAAACGTCTCCAGGACCACAGATAATCCCGTCGTCGCGCGCGACGGTCGTTCCATAGCACCGGGGATCTCGTCGCGTACGCCGCAACGGCGCAATCTGTTTTTGCGAAGCCGCCGTCCTTCACTCCACGGTGCTGAATCGACCTGCGTTCGAGGTTCAATATGAAGATCCCGATCAAAGAAATCACGGTTGCGAACCGATTCATCTATTATTACGCCAATTTTAAGGAACGCTTCTACGGCTACGTCCTCCGCCGGGACGGCCGCAACATCCCCGACGAGCACTACGCGGGACGCTTCAAAGAATCCGGTGTATCGGCGCGTTCTCACCCCGGAAAAGTGTCATCCCGTCCCACAACCCGACGCAGGTGGCGGGAACTGCGTCCTCCGCTGCCGCCGGAAGGACGGGAAACCCTTGCGGAAACCGAACCCGGAGAAATCGTGCTCTTTCTGTATCGTAAGCGCCTGATGCTGGGGACTTTTTCTCATCGGGTCTGGGGAACCCGGATCTGTATTGCCGCGGAGGACGGGAGGCGCCTGATTATTCGAAGAAACTCCCTGGTCTATCTTACCGGCGTCGGCATTACGGACAATCCCGACTTTCTGCGGTCCTACGGGGCGTCTGTACGCGCGCTTGCAAGACACATCGACCTCGGGGAAATCTGGAACGTGTTCAAGGACGACCAACCCGTTATTGAAATCTCTGACATCGGCGCGCTCTATTGGGGCGACGACCCCGACCCCTCACGCTGGCTAGCCCTCTTCATTCACCTGGAATCCGACTGCGCTTATTTCGTAAGGACACGATTGTACACTTATCGTCCGCTCGAAACGCATGAAGTCAGGAACCGGATCGACCTTCTGGCCGGCAAGGAGACGCTGATTCACGAGCTGCAGGAATTCCTCCACTGGCTCGGAGAGGACGAGGAGGGTTACGATCCGAAGACGCTTACCGGAAGGCAGCGGAACTGGCTGGAACAGATCAGACAATACGCGCTGTGGGGTTCCGAATCGAAAAGCGCCGGGGACGCGCGAAAGATGCTCAGGAAGATTTCCTTCGTGAAGGGCGATCTTCAGCGGCACGCGTTCGAACTGATGGTCAGGAAACGCATCTGGCGTCCGGACGAGAACCTGGATCTCCTCCGGTCGGACCTCTCACCCGACTTTCCGTCCGACGTCCTGAAAGAGGCCGAGGCTGTCGACCTGCCGCGAATCCTGAGAGGCAGGCGAAGACTTCGCCGCGCGTCTTTCTGCCTGCAGACGGGTTCCGGGGACGATCCCGAACTCGCCTTTTCGCTCAGGCGCCGGTGGCGGGGCGGATACGAACTCGGTGTCCACGTTCCCGATATTGCGGCCTGCGTACCCGCCGGATCCGCGCTGGACCGGTCGGCTTCGGACCGGCTGGCGACGCTCCGGCTGCCCGACCTCACCATCCCCATGCTGCCGGAGCGTATCGCAGACGACGTCGGCCGGTTCGATGTGAAGCAGCGTCGACCCGCGCTAAGCCTGTTCTGGAAGCTGGATCGAAATCTGAATTTCGGAAACGTGCGCATTGTCCTCTCGTCGATCAGAATTCGAACCCGTCTTTCCGCAGATGAAGTCGAAAACATCGATGCGGGGGAACGCCGTCCGCTGGCCGGCCGCCTGCGGATCCTGAGCCGCCTGACAGACTCCCTCCGCGAACAGCGTCTGCGTCGCGGCGCATTCGAGGACTTCGGCCGCACCCGGGTCGAGGCCGGAAGCGGAGCGACCCTCATCAGTCGGACCGACCCCGCGGACCCCGCATACAGAATTCACCACGAGCTGGGCCTTCTTGCGGCGGCTGAACTGGGGACGTGGTGTGTACGTCACGACATCCCGGCCATTTACATTGCCCAGGACGGCGTCGAAAACCGCCGCGAACTGGACGGAATCAGCCATTCAATTGTACGACGCCACGAAATCCGCCGCCAGTGCCCTTACCCGAAATTCAGCGCCGAACCCGCCGCCCATTACGGATACGGGATTCGAGCGTGCTGCGCGGCCGTCGCTCCCGGCGATCGCTATCCGGACCTGATGGTCCAGAGACAGATCGTCCATCATCTGAACACCGGGGGCCCGCTTTACACGGTCGATGAACTTAACCTCGTCCGCTACCGGGCGCAGGAAGAACACGCGCACCATGTCAGCCTTCGCTCCCGCCACGAACGTCGCCTCATCCTGAACCGGCTTGCCGCATCCGCGGACCGCACGCTTTCCGCTGTCGTGCTCCATCCCCGGCGCGACGGCGCGCTGGTTGAACTTACGGAATATCCTGTCAAAACCCTGATCCAAGCGCCGCGACCCGTAAACCCGGGCGACGTCCTTCAGCTTCGGGTCAACGGCATTGACCGCTGGCGCTGCGACCCCCATTTTCTTGTATTGCAGACATAGCGGAAAGCGCGAGCGAGTGACGGACAAAGAGGAGACCCGAATGAACGAAGACTCGGCATTGATCGCACATTGGAGACTGGACGGAGACTGCCGGGACCATGCAGGCGCCAACCACGGCGAGAATCACGGCGTGACGTTTTCCCCTGACGGCGCCGGGTTCAACGGCCGCGGCGCCCACGTCCTGGTGCCCTCCGCCCGATCGCTGGAACTCGGCAAGGGTGACTTTTCCATATCGGTCCACGCGCATACGGACGAAATCCTCGACGATGTGCCGGGGGACATCCTGAGCAAATACGACCCGGACGCACGGACGGGCTTCAACTTCGGTCTCGCGAACAACGCGGGCGTCACCGCTGCCCAGGCGAACTATCGCCACCTTCATTTCGGGATCGACAGCGGTCACGTCGGCGAATGGATCGACTGCGGGCGCCCCGGAAACAACCTGCGCGTCTACTCCCTGTGCGTTTTCGACGGTGATCTGTACGCCGGAACGTTCGAAACCGGCGCGGACGAGTCGGGAGGCGTCTATCGGTACGACGGAGACTCGGGATGGATCGACTGCGGGCACCCGGACAGGTGCAATACCATGGCGTCGCTGTGCGTATTCAACGGAACCCTCTACGCGGGTTCCTCCCGCTACAAGGCCGGCGGGTCCGCCCTTCCGGAATCCGAGAACCTGAACCCGGGAGGAAATATGTTCAGGTACGAGGGCGGCTCCGACTGGACGCCCATCGGCCACCTGGAAGGCGCGGATTCCTGTGCAGGCATGGCCGTTTACCGGGGCGAACTCTATGCCATCCCCCTCTACAGCCAGGGCGTATTCCGCTACGACGGCGATGACGTCTGGAGCCACTGCGGCACCCCCGGGCGGCGGATGATGTCCCTGGGGGTGTTCAACGGCGACTTATACGGCGCAGGGAACGAAGGAGGAGGTGCCGGCGGCGTCTTCCGCTACGACGGCGGAACCGGTTGGGTCCACGCCGGCGGTCAGGAGGGCGTGACCCAGGTCTATTCCTTCGCCGCCCACAACGGCAGACTCCACGTGGGCACCTGGCCGGAGGGCAAGGTCTTCAGGGACGACGGCAACGATCCGTGGACCTGCGCCGGGCGACTTGGCGAGGAAATGGAAGTCATGGCGATGGCCGTGTACAATGGAAAACTCTACGCCGGCACCCTGCCCCTGGGCCAGGTGTATCGTTACGACGGAGGCGACACGTGGACCCTGACGGGCCAGCTCGACACGACTCCGGACGTCAGATACCGGCGCGTCTGGTCCATGGCCGTCTACCGGGGAAGACTGTTCGGAGGCACGTTGCCCTCCGGACGCGTCTACGCGCTGGAGGCCGGCGCAAACCTGAGCTACGATCACGAACTGGCGCCCGGATGGCGGCATCTCGCGGCCGTCCGGCAAGGCAGCCGCCTCCTCCTCTACGTGGACGGAGAGCAGGTCTCCAACTCGACGACCTTCGACCCCAGGCAATTCGACCTCACGAACGAAATGCCTCTAAGGATCGGCGCCGGCGCGGTCGACACCTTCAACGGGCGGCTCAGGGACCTTCGTCTCTATGGACGCGCGCTCACCGCGGCGGAGATTGCGAATCTGTAAGTACCGCGGTTGGAAATTGCGGCCGGCATTCGTGCGGTCCGCCGAAGCGACAGGCGTGGAACCCGCGTACCAGCCGAAACCTCCGGGAGAACAGTCATGTTAAGAGCAGGCGCATCCAGGGTCAACATCACCCCGTTTCTGGGCGGACCGATGGCCGGTTACGGGGCGCGCGACCGGGGCAGCGAGAGTATCCACGACGAACTGCATGCGAAGGCCCTGGTGCTGGATGACGGAAGCACCAGAGTCGCGTTGATTACCACCGACCTCATCGGTATCGAACGGGAATTCGCCGAGCGCGTCCGCGGGCTCGTCGAGGAGCGGGCAGGCATTCCTCCGGACGGGGTCTGGATGTGCGGGTCCCACACCCATTTCGGGCCGGCCGTCAGCACGCGCCGGAAGGACGGGGACGATGCGGACGCATTTGACAGGTCTTACGCGGAGGTGTTGGCCGCGAAACTGTCCACGGCCGTACAGCTCGCGCACAACCGGCTTCGCCCCGCCCGGCTCGGCGCCGGCGGCGCCCTCGCGGAAGGCATCAGCTACAACCGCCGGCTCATCCGGCACGACGGCAAGGTGGAAATGAGCCTCACCCTGCCGCCGCCTTACGAGGGTCTGAAGTTCGGTCCTGTCGACACGGAAGCGGGCCTGCTGAAAATAGAAGGCGACGACGACGGCGAGTCCATCGCATCCCTCGTCAACTTCGCCTGCCATCCCGTCTCCAGCACCGACCGTATGTATGAATTCACCGCCGACTATCCGGGTTACGCCATGGACCTGATCGAGTCCGTGGAAGGCGGCATCTGTCTCTTCGCCCTCGGGTGCGCGGGCAATATCGTTCCCATCCAGCGGCAGGGCCGTTCCAAACGCCAGGTCGGCCTGTCTCTCGGGGGTTGCGCGCTGAACGCGCTCCAGTGGATTCGGACAACCGGCCAGGTCCGCATCCGTGCCGCCAGAAAGTCGATCGAACTGCCCCTGCGCAGATTTCCCACGCCCGCGCGAATGGAGCGGCAGATTGCCGAAGCGGAAGCCGCGCTCGCCGTCGCGCGTGAACGGAAAGCGCCGTCGCGCGAGATCACTGAACGCAGGGAGGCCCTGGGCCTTGCCAGAAGTCTGCCTCAATGGGCCGAACGATTCGACAGGCGGAAGACGCGAACCACGGAAATCCAGGTGTTCTGGCTTGGCGACGTTCCGTTGATCGGGCTGCCGGGCGAAGTCTTCGTTGAACTCGGACTCCGGATCAAGAAAGCCCTGGATGCCGATCCGGTCCTGGTTGTGAGTCTCAGCAACGACAGCGCCGGGTACATTCCGGTCCGGCGGGCGTACCGGGAAGGCGGCTACGAATCCCGCGTGTCGCCTTACGCCCCCGGCTGCGGCGAGCACCTCGTGAAGGAAGCGCTGGCTCTCGCCGAATCGATTCGATAGCTCTCAAAGGGCAGGCAATCACCAACCCGCGCCACCGGGCGGGGCGCAGAACAGGACAACGCTTATGTCGATCGTCACATCTCTGTTTCTCTTCGTAGTCGTCCTGATCGTAACGAGAACCCGTGCGGAGGCCGCCGAAGTCACCCTTTCGGCGGGCGCGGCCCGAACCGACGTCACGCCCGACCCCGCGATGCCCAACTGGGTGGACGGCAGCCCCTATGACGGCGTTCTGGACCCGCTCGCGCTGCGGGGACTCGTACTATCGGACGGCTCCACGGAATTCGCACTGATCTGCTGGGACCTCATCGACGCGACGGAGGAGTGTGTGATCGACGTGCGCCGGGCCGTCCACGGCGCAACGGGCATCCCGGAACCCCACGTCCTCGTGGCCGCCTCGCACACCCACTCTTCGCCCCGGTCTCCGTTCGCCGCGTCCACGTTTCCCGGCCGCCGGAGCGCAGTTCTGAGAGCGATTCTGGACGATCCCGTTTTCCGGGCATGGAGCGAACGGCTGCCGGGACAATGCGCCGACGTCCTCAAACAGGCTCAGGACCGCCGGCAACCCGTCACCCTGAACATCGGACGCGCGAATGCCTCGGAATGGCTGTTCAACCGGAGGCCCCTCGATCCCGACGGCAACGTCGTTACCATGTTTCGGCCCAGGGATCCGCACGCGTTGCCGGACGGCCTGCGTTTCGGAACGCTGGACCCCACCCTGACCGTCCTCTCCCTTCAGAACGCCTCGGGCGCAAACGTCGCCACCCTTTACAGCGTTCCCTGCCACCCCGTCTCCATCTATCCCCACCACCGCGGCGTCTCGGCGGACTGGCCCGGGCCGGCCAACGAGCGGGTCTCGGAAGCCCTGGGCGGCGAGACCTTCTTCCTGCAGGGTTGCGCGGGCGACGTCGTTCCCGTCATGCGAGGGGAAGAGTCGCGCGCGGAAATGGCCCGTTTCTTCGCGGAACGGGCCATCGCGGCGGCCCAGAGTTCCCACTCCCTGCCGTCGTCGCCGCTGAAAACCGCAACCTGTGTCGCCGGCCTGCCGCTCACCCTCGACGCGAGAAAGCAAGCCGGCGCCGACGTCCGGCCGGTCGAGATTCAGGTGGTCGTCTGCGGACCCTTCGGCCTGGCCGTGATTCCCGGAGAACCCCTCAACGGGCTCGCGCGTGAGATACAGGCGCGTTCACCCCTGCCCCACACGCTTGTCATGGGATACGCCAATGGGCGCGGCGTGAGCTACGTGGGACTTCCCGGAGAAAAAGCCAGGGGCGGATACGAAGCAGGGGCGGGGCAGGGTACCGAAGAAGCCGGCGACTTTATGATCCGGACCGCCGTTCGGCTTCTGCAGGAAACGGTTGACGGCACTTCAGAGGGTTAAACGACGAACTCCCAGAGATGGCGTCGATCATCTCCATCGTCTTCACCGCATCGTCCATACTGCAGGCCGGGAACGGAAGTGCGCCTCCATTCCCGACCCATCTCAAGAACGTGCGATCCTGCTGATAGAATCCTGGCTTGTACCGGCGATCAAAGTCATCCCCTTCGACGTTCTCAGGCTGTACATCCCTGCGTTTGATCGTTGCGGACTGCCCCGGAGCGGACGTGAAGGTAACCCCGTTGCCACGCACTTCCACACGGTGCCCTCCCGGAGCGAACCAGTCCATAGAGGCACGCCCGACAGCCCCGCCCGCGAAGGTCAACAGCGCCGAACAGCAGTCCGGCATGGGACCTTCCACCGTGTGGTGCATCGGCTGGACGCTCGCCACGTCACCTCCGAAGAATCGCAACAGGTCCAGGGCGTGGATGCCGTTTGCTACGCTCCAGCGTTTCAGGACCTCTTCCGGAAATTTCGGGTTTACCCGGACCCGCTGGATATCTTCGTGGGCGTCAACAGTGACACTCTGAACCGGCCCGGATTCGAGGATCAGCTCCCTGCCCTTGAGAAGCGTGGAATAGAACCGGCGATTTACACCCACCATCGCCGGCGTATCCGCCGCTCGCGCCAGATCGGCCAACGCACGGGTCTGGGACGTATAGAGGCCGGGAGGCTTTTCCAGAAAGGTCGGGATACCGGACCGAATGAAGTCTGCGGCGACCGCCGCGACCTGGAGAACACTCACGAGAACGAAGACGGCGTCGGGCCGATCCCCTTCCAGAAGGCTCTCGTGCGAGTTCAGGCGATTCGGCACGCCGAACCGCGCTCCAGTCTCTTCCAGAACGCGGAGGTTGGTGTCCACAAGCGTCGTTACACGCCCCTCGCGAAGGTCGGTGAGTACTTCCAGGTGCCTCCGGGCGATGTTTCCCGCTCCGATGACCGCAATGTTCAGCATCTGGTCCTGTTTCCTGTTAACATTGCATTCTATGATGCACTGTTTAGGTGACCACCGGTCGCTTTGAGGCGGTGAGACGGGAGACGTGAGTCACGGGAGAAGAAGCCCTTGCCCGATGTTTTATCCTTTCTTGCCACCGGCACCAGAAGAAACCTCGCAAGGCAGGTAATCTCTAACCTCTACCCTCTCCCGTCTCCCCGCCGTTTATTCCTCTTCATCCTCAATTCGATGCTGTCGATCGATGGATTCGAAAAGGGATCTGACGTCGAAGAATCCGCCGATGCCCACGACAACGGTGACCACCGCGAAGACAAGCAGTCCGAGAACGAGCACCGCGCCCCAGAAAGGAATCCAGAATGCCATGGATCAGGCCTCCTCTTCGCTGCGTGCGTGGTCGGGGAACAGGAGCGAGCCGAGAACCATCAGGACCAGCGCCAGCACGGTCGCGCCGAGGCCGATGTGCGCGCCTGTGAACGCGTCCAGACCCAGGGCCCGCTTGACGGGCGTCAAACCGGCGACGGCGGCGGCGCCCGCGACAAGCGCGAGGTATGCGCCGGCGGTACTGGCGCGTTTCCAGTAGATCCCCGTGAGGAGCAGGGCGAACGCGCCGGTGAAGTAGATCGCGCCGCTCACCAGCATATAGTCCCAGAGGTCCTGGCCGAGCTCGTACCACAACCCCCACACGAGCAGAAAAGCGCCGATGACAAAGATGAAGATCCGGGACAGCGTCAGGCGGGCGCGGGTGGAAAGGGTATCGCCGGTGGCGGGGGCGACCACGTCGTGGGTAAGGACCGACGACCAGCAAAGCAGATAGCTGTCGTGGGTGGACATGAAAGCCGCCAGCAGTCCCGCCCCGATAAGGCCGATGAGACCGGCGGGGAGGATCTGGCTGAGAAACACGGGCATGGCCAGAAGGGTGAGGTCCGCATTCCCCGTGGGGCCGCCGCCTGGAGAGCAGAAAATCCCGCGGGTCATCTCGTCCTGGTAGAGATAGACAAGAGCGCAGATGCCCAGAAACTGGGGCACCATGAACCGTATCAGAAAACCGATGGAGGACCAGGCGTAGAGTTTCTTCACCACGGACGCGCTCTCAGCGGCGCAGGCCCTCATCACCGCGGTCTGCCACACGGCGCAGGAGACGATCCCGGCGGTGAAGATCATCCAGACGACGTACGACGGACCGAACCCTCCGCCCTCGTGGAGCGGATTGAACCCGGGCTCCCCGTGTATCGCCGCGACGGTGTCGACGATTGCCGACCATCCCAGCCTGTCCACGGCGATCCCGCAGGTGAGAATGACACCCACGGAAAGCACGATAAACTGGACGTAATCGGTGATGACGACCGAAACCATCCCCCCGAGTATGGTATAGGCCAGAACCAGCAGGAGCATCACGGTCATGATCAGGGCGACCGCCGTGGGATTCGTGATCCCGGTCAGGCCGGCGACGAAGATCGCGCCCGCCTTGAGGAACAGGCCCATGTTGAGGATGCCGGAAAGGGCGAGCAGCAGGCCGCCGAAGATACGGACGCCGCGGCTGAATCGCCTTTCGTAGAATTCGGGA
This sequence comes from Candidatus Latescibacterota bacterium, assembly GCA_965203805.1. Classification (GTDB taxonomy): domain Bacteria; phylum Latescibacterota; class UBA2968; order UBA2968; genus JAAXHE01. The sequence goes on from OZ241917.1 coordinate 3,207,591, forward strand.
ATCGTCATCACGCCCAGCTCGCGCAGCGGGACCACGATAAATCCGGTGAGGCCGACGATCAGGGTAACGATGCCGGCGATCAGGCCGATGTGAAAGGCCGCGAACCCGCCGGTGAATCCCTTCTGGGCGGAATACATGACGGTCACGAGCCCGAGTTCGCTGCCGATCATCGTGGCAACGGCCAGGTACGGTTTCAGCGAACGGCCGGCGACAATGTAGTCGCTCATGTTGCGGATGTACCGGTTGGCATACAGGCCGATGGCGACGGTGCCCAGCATATACAGGCCGACTATCGCCCAGTCGACAGACCCGAAATTGGAACTGATGCCGGTCAGGAGATCGGCTGACATAAGCAATACTCAGGGGTAGCCGGAAAAGTACACCGCCCTGGGGTGCTTTTCTTACACCCAGGGTGGAGGATTCACGCAAACCCGCGGTTCTGTCATATAACCGGTTGTATTTCAATAAGTTCAGCGAAGTATTATACGACAGCATTTAAAGAAATACGGTATATGGCTTGTCACGATGATATTGCGTGGTTAGAAGGGATTCGGAGTCATCGCCTTAGCGCGGTAGAGTGAGCATTTGTCCTGCCTTTGGTTTTTATCCTGTCTATCCTGTCCATCCATGTGAGTTTGGGCCTTTGAATTGGAGAGGCTAAGGCCAGGTGGGCCGCTCCATCGAGAAAGAACCGTCGACGCAAACGTAGTCCAGGTACCCGAGACGCCCAACGGGTCTCAATGCCACGGTGTCGACGCGGCCATCCTTTATTGCCCAATCCGCAATATGAATGCCGATCACCTGACCGAATACAACCGTGTTCGGATCGTCGGGAACGTCGGTCGGCAGGTCCACGGTACGGGTGTGGATACATTCCAGATGGACCGGACTTTCCGCCACGCGGGGAGGTTTTACGAGTTCTGACGGCGCCTGCGTGACGCCCGCGTACTCGAATTCGTCGACGTGTCCGGGCGCGGGCACGGCAGTGGCGTTCATTTGAGTTCGAAGCGCCCAGGTGGCGAGGTTGACCACGAATTCGCCGGTTTCCCGGGCGTTCTTTATCGAATCCTTCAGCCCGCCATGGGTGTGCGCGGTCGTTGCGGCGAACATGACCTGCGGGGGCTTGTAGGCCACCGCGTTGAAAAACGAATAAGGGGCCAGGTTGACCGTACCCCGTGCGTCGATGGATGAAATCCATCCGATCGGTCGCGGCACGACGATGGCGTTGAAGGGATCGCGGGGCAGGCCGTGGTCTTCAGACGTTCTGTAAAACATGCCCGGGATCTCCCTATTTCCATTTGAAAACGACGCCCAGCGCGTCTCCGGGATCGTCGGCGAGCATCGTGTAGATTTCCTGGCACTGTTCCGGATCCGCGACGTGGGTGATGAGGTCTTCGACGGGCAACTTGCCCGCTCCCATCAGGCGCATCACCAGCGCCCGGTCCCGTTCCTTCGCCCACCGGTAGTAGATGTGATCGGCCTCCGGCGTTTTGGGCTGGTGGGCGCCCAGGATGCTGACTTCCCTCAGATGCACGTCGGCCAGAAAATCCATGTCGACGGTACCGCGCGGGGAACCCAATGCGACCACACGGCCCGCCGTGCACGCGAGCCGGACGGCGGTGGGATAAACCGCGGGTTTTCCGGTCGCTTCGATCACGACGTTGGCGCCGTCTTCCACGCAGTGTCCGCCGACCGCGTCCCTGACGTCGTCCACGTCGCCGGGATTGATGCAGACACCGGCGCCGCGGCGACGCGCCGCGTCCAGGCGGAAACCGTCCAGGTCGACGGCGATCACCGGGAGGGCGCCGGAGAGGCGCGCGAGGGTCGCGGCGAGCTGACCGACGATTCCCAGGCCGATGACGACCACGACCTCGCCCAATTCGATGCGCGCCACGCGGATTCCGTGGATGGCGATTGCGCCCATGACCATAAAGGCGGCGGCCCGGGACGACACGGCGTCGGGTACCTGCCGATGGAACGACCTGGCGCCCGAGAGGACGGAATGGCTCGCGTGGTTCCCCTGTCCGGCAACGCGGTCGCCGGGGCGGATGCCCTCAACGTCTCTGCCGACTTCCAGGACCGTGCCGACGTTGCAATAGCCGGTGCCGCGGGGGAAACGGACCGGGTTACCGGGTTCGCCTCCATGCGTCCAGCCGTGGATCTCGGTTCCGACGCTGACGGCGGTGTACTCGTTTTCGATAAGCACACCGTCATCCGGTACAGGCCCGGTCTCGAAGGACGCGACTTCCATCCGGCGAATGCCGGGAATGAGGAGACGTCTGGCTTTCATCTGCAAGTCCTTTCAATATGGTCGATCGCGGACGCAACGGGAAATGGTGACGGGCGCGGGATCCCGCCTGCCGGCGGGCGCGGTTCCTACGCCTGCCCGAGGTCCAGGGTCTCGCGGAAGAGTCGAAGGAAGTTGCCGCCCCAGACCTTGCGGATTTCGTTTTCCGAGAGGCCGCGGGCGAGCATGGCGCGGGTGAGCCGCACGAGCTTTGAGACGTCTCCGAAAACCGGAGTAGCCGAACCCATGCCGTCGTAGTCGGAGCCGACGGCAACGTGGTCGATGCCCACCAGGTCCGCCACGTAACAGATATGGTCGACCATTCGATCCACGGAAGGGTTTTCCGGATCGATAAAGCCCGGGAGAAACGCAATGCCCATCACCCCGCCGGCCCCGGCCAGCGCCCTGAGTTGATCGTCGGTCAGGCAGCGCCAGTGGTTGCAGACGGAGAAGGCCGCGGTGTGGGTCATCGTTACCGGGAGCGAAGACCGCTCCAGAACCTGGTAGAAAGCCCTGTCGTTAATATGGGCCAGGTCCGTGATGATGCCCAGCCGGTTGCTCTCCTCAAGTACGGCTCTGCCAAAGTCCGTCAACCCGCCGGCGCTTCCGCGTTCCCGTTCGCGGTCTTCAGGCGTGCACGGCCCGAACGGACTCCTGCTGCCCTGCAGCAAGGAGGGGTCGTCGCCGCCTTCGCCGTGGGTGATTCCGATGCAGCGAATTCCCAGGCGGTGGTAAAGACGCAATGTGTCCATTTCTCCTTCCAGCCAGCGCCCGGCGCCTTCGATCGTAAGCAGGATGCCGATCTTGCCGGTTTTTCTCGCCCGTTCAACATCCCGTGACGAGAACACCAGCATCAGGTCATCGGGATATCGCTCCACCGACGCCAGGGTCTGTTCCAGGGTAACCCGGACGTTTGCCGTGGGGCCGTTGCCGATCACGAAAAAGCCGGCGTCGAACCCGCCTTCTTTCATCCGGGGAATGTCCATATGGTAGGCATCGTCCCGTTTTTTCAGGTCCATCGGACGTTCGCCCCGGTGCACGCGCTCCACGGGCGTGTCGTTGTGGCCGTCGACGATCAGGCACCTGTCGTGGACCGCCTGCGCTTCTTCAAGGGTGATTTCCGGCATGACGATTTTCCTCTGCTGAACGTGGACGTTGAGGTTCCGGCGGGCTGGACATGCGCCGCTGCAGGACGGACTACGGCGGATCGACGGGTACTTTCCGGTTCTTGGGGACCAGCGGATCGTACGTGAAACCGTCGGAGCGTTTTTCGAACTCCGCGCGCGCCTTCTTCAGGAGATCCGGATCCCTGCAGAGATCGACCGCACTTCCGGCGAATACCTTCGCTGTCTGCCGGATCGCGCGCTCGGCGAAAGGCAGGGCGGCCTGCGCGGCCATGTCCCGGTGGTGGCCGGGCGTACCCTTCGCGTAACAGACCATCTCGAAGCGACCCAGGGGCGCCAGCCATGAAACATTGTCCTCGTCGGTAGACCCCCTGCCCTGCGAGCCGCTGCCCTTGCCGATCTTCGTATTGAATCCCTTCTTGTATCCCAGGGCCTCGGCGCGCTCCCGGTCGGCTTCCGTGGGTTTGGGCGGCCCGAACAGTTTCAGATTCTCTCGAACGATTTCACACATCGCCTTGTTGGGCAGACGGGGGTACACCGCGGTGATGCGCGACCACTTCATCTTCGTGTCCGTGGCTCTGGCCGCGCCCCGTGCGCATCCGGTGAGACGCTCGCGCACGCCGTCGACCTGCTTGCGGTCTTTCCCCCGCACGAAGTACCAGATTTTCGCATAGGCCGGAACCACGTTGGGCGCGTCGCCTCCATCGCGGATCACGGAATGGATCCTGACGTTCTCGGGGACATGCTCCCGGAGATAGTTGGCGGCAATATCCGTGAGCATCACCCCGTCCAGCGCGCTGCGGCCCCGGTGGGCCGACGCCCCGTGGGCGGTACGGCCGAAGAATTCGTAGACGACGGAGTCCAGCGACGATCCGCCGAAATTATTGACGCCGGAAGTGTCTCCCGGATGCCAGGCGAGGCAGGCGTCCAGGTCCCGGAACGCGCCGTCGCGGGCCATATAGACTTTGCCGGCCAGCGTCTCTTCCGCCGGGCAGCCGTAGTAGACGATTTTTCCGGATGTACCGGTCGATTCGAGAGTCTTCGCAGCGGCGACCGCACCCACGGCCGGGGCAACGCCCAGGAGATTGTGGCCTCAGCCGTGACCCCATTGCCCCTCCTCGGGGCCGCAGTTGGGCAACGCGTCGTATTCGCCGAGCATCCCGACCGCCGGTTTACCGGCGCCGCTGGCCGCGCGAAATGCCGTGGGGATATTCTTGAACGGGAACTCGACGTCGAAGCCGCGCGAGGCCAGGTAGTCCGCGATGGCCCGGGAGGATTTGACCTCCCGGAAGGGCCGCTCCGCCCACGCGTGCACCCGGCGGGAGAGGACCCTGGCGCGTTTTGACTCTGCGGCGACGGCGCGATTGACGAGACTCTTTTTTTCTTTTGGCTTCATGAGGTTCCCCTTTCCATCCTGTCCATGTTTATTCCGAATTCTTGTACCGAATGCATTAAGGGTTTGCGACGGCATCGGCCACCGCATCGCCCGCCTCGCGCGTCCCGGCGGCGCCGCCCAGGTCTGCAGGGTGGTTCTTAGGACTCTCCAGCGTTCGATCCACGGCGCGGTCGATCGTCTCCGAGGCGGCGGTGGCTTCGGGATCGTTGCGGCGCGCGCCCAGCCAGGACAGCATCATCCCCGCGGACAGGATCTGAGCCATGGGGTTGGCAATACCCTCCCCCGCGATATCGGGTGCGGTGCCGTGGGACGGCTGAAAGACGCCGTAGCGGTCCCCCACGTCCGCGGACGGCGCCATCCCCATTCCGCCGATGGTGGCGGCGGCCAGATCGGAGATGATATCCCCGAACATATTTTCCGCGACGACGACGTCGTACCAGCCTGGGTTGCGCAGTTGGTACACGGTGAATGCGTCCACGTAGGCGTAGTCCCGTTCGACGTCGGGATAGGTCTCCGCGACCTCGTCGTAGATCTGCCGGAAGAACGCCATGCTCTTCAGAATGTTGGCCTTGTCGACCGAGGTGACGCGGCTGGCGCCGTCCGCGGGCGCCCCCTTCCGCTGCCTCGCGATTTCAAAGGCGTACCGGACGATCCGCTCGGTCCCGGCGCGGGTGATCACCATGTTGTCCACGGCGAGGCTGTCGCCGACGCGAACCCCGGCGCCGCGGGAGGCATAGAGGCCCTCTGTATTCTCACGCAGGATGACGTAATCGAGCGGCGGATCTCCATCGAGAAGCGGAGGCACGCCGCGGTATTTCTTGATGGGCCGGATCCCGGCGTAAAGGTCCAGTTCGAAGCGGAGTGTCAGTTGGGGTGCGATTTCCGTGCCGTCGGGAAAGCGGACGTCCGGATCGCCGGCCGAGCCGAAGAGCACGGCATCGGCCTGTTTGCAGGCTTCGAGCGTGGATTCCGGGAGGTCTTCGCCGGTCTCGGCGTAACACCCCGCGCCCACCGGATGTTCGGAAAACGTGAATCGAAGATCGGGATGCGGCTCCTCCAGGGCGAGGAGCACTTTGAGCGATTCCGCGACCACTTCCGGGCCGACGCCGTCTCCGGGGAGCACCGCGATGTTGTACGTTGGCATTCCCGTCCTTTCAGATTATGGCGTTCCGTGAAGGGCGGCGTGGGCGCTGGCGATCGTGGATGCCGATGCGGAATCCGCCCGCTGACTTCACGCCCCGTTCCAGGACGTCCGGTTCGACGTCGAATCCCGCGCCGGGCGTTTCAGGGACGACCAGCCTGCCGTTTCGCATCCGCCATCCGTCCAGGACGATGCCCGGCATGTCCGCGGGGGCCGCTTCCAGGAGGCTGAAGTTGGGAATGGACGCGGCGAAATGGGCATGGGCGTACCGTTCGATGACGCTGCCCCAGCAATGGGGGGCGCACCTCGCGCCCCAGGGTTGGATACGGTCGGCGATGGCTTTCCACCGCGTCAGCCCCTTGTTTCGGAAGTCGTGCTGCACGATATCGATCCATCCTCTTTCGACCATATCGAAGAAGTCGGGCGGAGGCGGCCCGGATTCGCCGTCGGCCACGAGCGTGTGGTAGCCTCTCCGGTCAATGGCTTCCTTAAAGGCCTCGTTGAACGCCCGGTCTTCGGGAAAGGGTTCTTCGAACCAGTAGATCCCCGCGTCCCGGCAGCGTTCGAGAATGTCCAGCGCGATATTGAGCGTGGCGCCGTTGTTGGCGTCAACGAGAATTTTCGCGTCCGGTCCCGCGGCTTCCCGGACCGCGTGGATCACCAGTACGTCCCTGTCCGTGCCTTCGCGAACCGGCATCCAGCGCGCGCCGCGCCCGATCTTGATTTTGAAATTGCAGTAGCCGGAATCGCGGCCGACCTTGACTTCCTCGTGGAAGATTCGCCGCGCCCCGTCGTCTGCGGTTCCCAGGTCGTCAATGTAGATGGAACCGTCGTAGAGTTCCACCTCTCGGGCGCCGCGCGCGCCCAGGAGCTTGAAAAGGGGCGCCCCTTCACATCTGGCGGCCAGGTCCCACAGAGGCAGATCGATCGGCGCGCCATCGGCGGTCGACCCGCCCGGTAGTTCAAAGAGCGCCGAGGGGCGCATTCCGAGCAGTGCTTCGGCGCGCTCCCTGCCAATGGCGGACCAGCCGATACCCACGGCGCCGCCCGTGGTGCAGATGCGCACGACCGGATCGGTGACGGCGGGACCATGGACGCCGATCCGGGCATTGGATCCCACGACGCGCGGGCGCTTTCCGTGCAGTACGACCTTTTCGATCCTGGCGATCGGGTCGGAAAAAGCAATTGACATGAAGGGTTTCCGGGATCCGGGTTGGGTGTACGATCCGGTAAAGTAAGCCAAAAACCAGGGGTTGGAAATCAAAAAAGCCGGCGTCACAGGGCGCCTCTATCGCACACGGCATTTAGGTCTTGACGGACGCTACAAGATGTAGTACTTTTCAGACACCGCAACGGATTATTCCCCAATCTGTTGCGTATTCCTCACCTCCCCATCTCTCCCCGTCTCGTTCTTATATTCGCGATACCGTATTCATAGCGAACGTCCCCGCGGTCCGGGCGGCGGCACGTGGGACAGGAATGGTTGTCGTTCCTGCCCTGCGGCCGCGCCTCCTGGTTTCCTTGCGTGCGCCCGTACCGGCCGGATGTTTGTGTCTTTCAGGAGGCTGCGCCTTGCATCTTTCGCGACTGACGGCATTGGGCTTCAAGTCTTTCGTACAACAGCTGGACCTTTCGCTTCAGAAAGGCATCACCTGCGTTGTCGGCCCGAACGGCTGCGGTAAATCCAACGTGGTGGATGCGCTGCGCTGGGCGCTGGGCGAACAACGGGTCCGGTCGCTGCGCAGCAACAATATGGAAGACGTGATTTTTTCGGGTACGCGAAACCGGAAACCGCTCGGCATGGCGGAGGTATCGATCACCATTGACAATGCGGAGCGGTTTCTCTCGACCGATTATTCCGAAGTGACCGTGACCCGCCGGCTGTTCCGGTCCGGAGACAGCGATTACCTTTTGAACAAGGTTCCCTGCCGGTTGAAGGATATTCAGAATCTGCTGATGGATACGGGGCTGGGCGCACACGCCTATTCCGTGATCGAGCAGGGAATGATGGACGAGATCATCAGCGACAAGCCCGAGGAACGGCGGCGGCTGTTCGAAGAGGCGGCGGGTGTGACCCGGTACAAGGTACAGCGCCGGGCTGCGTGGAACCGTCTGGAGTCCGTCCGGCGGGACCTGGAGACGGTGGATGCCGTCATGGGGGAAATCGAGCGGCAGGTGAAGTCACTCGCCCGTCAGGAGCGGAAGGCCCGCCTTTACAGACAGTTTGCAGACCAGATGAAGGACCTCGACGTCCGGCTGGGACGCCACCGGTTCTTTCGGATGTCCGAAAGGTCCCGTCCCATCGCGGACGAGATGGCTCTTCTGAATGAGGACGTCGGAGTTGCCGCCGGAGAAATCGCCCGCCTGGAGGCGCGGCTGGAAGCCGTCCGGACGGAACTGGCGGAGCGCGATCAGGCGCTTGCGGAAGCGAACGCGGAAGTGAGCAGACAGAGTCAGCTCGTGCATCGGAAAGAAACGCATATCGCGGTCGCTCAGGAGAGAATCCGATCTATCGACACCTTCCTGGAGCAGGCCGACCGGCGGAAGGGGGTCATGGCGGCGCGGCTGGATACGGCCGAAAGGGAAGCGGCGGCGTCGGCGCGGATGGGAGCGGAGGCGCGGGAAGCATTGCAGCGGGCGGAAGGGGAACTGGAGACCGAGCGAGGCGAGCTGGAAGCGACCAACCAGGCGCTGGACGCACGGCGAACCCGCGCCGACGAAGAGAGAACCCAACTGATAGCCGCCCTGGGCGAAATCAACAAGGGAAGCGGCCGGTTGGAGCGCGAACGTGCGCGGCTGGAGGGAATTGCGAAACACCAGGCCCGCCTCGAAGCCGACGCAAAGCAGTCGGCGCTCCGGAAAGCGGAGGCGGACGACTCCGGACGGGAGGCGGAACGGCAGATCGACCTCCTGGAACGCGAGATTGAAGGAAAGAGCCGGCTGAGAGAGACACACGCCGCGGAATACGGTCAGCTGCTCGAACAACAGGAAGACCTGACCGGGGCGCGCAGCCGCCTGCTGGCCAGAAAAGAGGCCGACGACGCGCGGGTTGGACTTCTGAAAAGGCTTCGGGAAGGATTCGAGGGGTATTCGAGCGGCGTCCGCGCGCTGGCGGTGGACTCTCCGTTTGCGGACCGCGTGCGCGGGGTGGTTGCGGACCGGATCGACGTGGACGGGCGGTACGCGATCGCCATCGAAGCCGCCCTCGGACGCGCGCTGGAATGTCTGCTGGTGGATGCGTCCGCCGACGCGATAAAGGCCATAGACTACCTGAAATCGGGGGACCTCGGATCGGCGGCGTTTCTGCCGCTGGATTCGGTTTCGAACGGTAACGACGCCTCCTGGACGCCGCCGGATGCGGACGGCGTGGCGGGCAGGGCTTCGGACCTGCTGCACGGCGAGGATTCTCCGGTGCACGCGCTGCTTCGCCGGACGCTCGTGGTGAACAACGCCGAAACCGCAGTTGGGCTGTTGGGAGAAACGCGTACTCGCGGTGTGGACGTGGTTACCGAGAACGGCGAGTTGTTCTCGGCCGACGGCACGATATACGGCGGGAAGGCGGCCGACGGCGGCACGGGCCTGATCGGGCGCAGGCAGGAGATCGAAACGCTGGAAGCCAACCTGTGCGCTACCGCCGCCGACCTGCGGGCGCTGGATGCGGGACTCGAGGAAACCGCTGCATCCCTGGTCGAGACTCAGGCGCTTATCGACCGGACCGACGGGATTCTGGCCGACCTGAACAATCGCCTGGCGACGCATCGCCGGGACTTTCAGATCGCGCAGACCGAAGAGCAGCGACAGTTGCGGATGGGGGTGGACCTGCAGGAGGAAATCGCGGCTGCGATGAACGACGAAACCGGGCTTCGAGAAACGATCGCTTCCGAGGAGGCGGAACTCGGCGTGCTTCAGAAACGCCGGGAGCAACTGGAAGCGGCGGCGCGCAAGGCCGACGTGGCGCTTCGGGAGCGCGAACATCAGCAGCGGGCCGAACAGGACGCGGTTTCCAGGAGGCTGGTGGAGATCACTTCACTGAAGGGCAGCGTGGACCGGCACGAACGCGAAGAGCAGACGCGGACCCGGGACGCGGTCGAAACCAACCGGGAAATGAAACGACTGGCCACGGACTGCGATGAACGGCGGACGGAAAGGCTCGACCTGGAAAAGGCCGCCCGGGAATCCGAAGAGGAGCTGGAGCGCCTGCATCGCACGCAGGACGAACTGGAAGCGAAGCGGGACCGTCAGGCGGAGCGGCAGCAGGCGTTGTTGACGGATACCCGGAAGCTGGAAGAGGAAGCGCGGGACAAGAACCGCCAGGCGAATCAGAACCGGGACCGTCTGGTTGAACTACAGGGCGAACTGGCGGAATTGAAGACGGGATCCGAAGCGTTGCACGCTCGAATTCTGGACGAATACGAGGTGGACGTCGGGGAGGCGGGCGCATTGGACGATCCGGAATTCGATGAAGACGCGACCGAAAAACGGGCAGGCGAGCTACGCGAAAGGCTCCGCCGGATGGGTCCGGTCAATCTCGCCGCCGTGGAAGAATACGAGGACCAGAAGAGCCATCACGAGTTTATGGCCAAACACAGGAGCGATCTGCTCGAAGCGGCGGAAACCCTTCAGCGGACCATTTCCCGGATCGACCGCACCGCCCGCGGCCGGTTCATGGCGACCTTCGATCAGATTAAAGAGAATTTCCGGAACACGTTCACGGCATTCTTCGAAGGCGGCCAGGCGGATCTCCTGATGCCCCCGGACGAAGACCCGCTGGAGGCGCCGCTGGAAATCATCGCCCGGCCCAGAGGCAAGCGGCTCCAGCACATCAATCTGCTTTCCGGGGGAGAGCGGGCGCTGACCGCGATCGCGCTGTTATTCGCGATCTACCTGGTCAAGCCCAGCCCGTTCTGCATTCTCGACGAGGTAGACGCCCCCCTGGACGACGCCAACGTCACCCGCTTCGTACGGGTGCTCAAACGGTTCGCGGCCGACACGCAGTTCATCGTGGTGACCCACAACAAGGTCACGATGGATGCGGCCGACTGCCTGCATGGCATTACAATGGAAGAGCCGGGGGTCTCCAGGCTGGTATCGGTCAGGCTGGACCACGAGACCCCGGGCGGCAACGGGCAGGCGAACGCGGTGGCGGAAACCACGGCCGCGGACGATTGACCGCACAGGCCGGTAACCGATCGAGGGGGATCGAAGACACGCCAACAGCATCACGTCGGAAAATGCCAGAGGACCGGCCGCACTTGCGCTGCCGGTCCTCTTTTTGCGTACGACGCCCTTCAGACGACGTTCGCCCGGGTGAGCCCGACGTCGCGGTTTAAACCGAACCCAGGCTCTTCAGGATCTTCGCGACAATGGCATCCGTGTCGCGGATTCCGACTCCGGACAGCCGCTCCAGGATCATCCCCTGCGGGTCCACCAGGAAATAGGCCGGAATCCCGCGCACGCTATAGGCGCCGGTCGTCTTGGAACGCCATGCGCCCGCGCGCACGTGCACCCCTTCGATCTGATGGGTTTCGATGGCTTTGCGCCATTCGGCGTCGCTCGAATCCAGTGAGAGGTTGAGGAAAACCACCGGCTGACCGGCGGTTTCTTTCTTAATCCTTCTGAGATCGGGCAAGTTGCCGATACACGGACCGCACCAGCTTGCCCAGAAGTCCAGCAGCACGACCTTGCCCCTGAACTGGCTCAGCGATACGGGCCGGCCGTCCAGATCCTCCAGCGTGAAATCGGGGGCCGGACGTCCCGGCTGGAGGGCCATCGCCTTGTCCAGCGCCGCCTGGACCGGCGCGTTGTATTCGGGATAGGGATTGGTCGTCCGGTAGTCCCGCCACTTGCGACGGACCAGTTCAAAGCTGTTGCCGCCGTACTCGAAACTTCGGATCAATTCCCCGGCCAGAAACCAGTAAAGTACGCGCCCATTCAATTTCTTCTCGGCCAGCTCAATCCTGTGTGGAAGCCTGGGCATGGACCGTTTCCTGATTGCATAGATCGAATCCAGCTTCGCCTGCACCGCCTGCGGCAGGCCCAGACCCGTGAGGTCCAGCTTCCGGGACAGGCTGAGCGGCTGACGATTTTCGTACAGGGAGTCCAGATGCGCGACAAACTCCGGCGACGGGTCCAATTCCGACAGATCCACCATTTCCGACAACCTTTGCGTCTTGTGGATCGAATTCAATTGCCCTTCCATGTCCTTGCCTTCTTCTACGGGCAGCCGGAGAACCAGCGAACCGCCTGTGGTATCGATTTCCGGTTTTTTCAGCTTGCTTGAAGTCGTGATCCTGTACGATCTGCCACTCCTTTCGTAGAAGGAGTCGAGACGGGCGTGAGCTGCCTGGGGGACGCCCAATTTCGGCAGATCGATGATGTCGGACAGTGTGGATTTACGCCTGTTGTCATACAGCGAGTCAAGTCTGCCTACGACAGGTTTCGGCAGATCCGACGCACCCAGCCGGATCATTTTCGACAGCTTCGGATGCCACTCGTACCGCGCGTAGAGTGAGTCGAGTTTTGCGACGGTCTCCTCCCGAAGGTCCAGACTCGACAGATCGTACTGATCGCTGAGCCTGTTGGACGGCGGCATCCTCATCATTTCCAGGTCCAGCGTCCGGATGAGGTAGGTACTGTACGTACCCATGCCAATTGCCTTTTCGTCCACCAGCGGGACCCGTTTCAGGAAGTCGTGGAATTCAGGCGGGATATCCGGGTTCTCGCGGCCGGTGGCGCGCCGGTAATTTTCCGGGTATGAAACCTTCAGAAAGGCATACGTGTAGTTGAAAAAGCGCGTCGCGTACTCGACGAATTCCGGCGAGAACGCGTATCTCGTTCGCCGCATCTCCAGGAATTCAAGCTGGTCCGTGCGCCACCCGTCCGCCAGGCGGGAGAAGGCTTCCGCGTCCATTTTCCTGGAGTCCCTGATTTCCTTCTGGAAGTCCTGGAACCGGGGGTACCATTCGACAATAAACCGGCTGTTGTCCGCATTGTTTCCGCTGAACCGGAACGAGGTGTGGAGACGGCCGGGGTGGATTTTGATATGCAGTCTGTCGCCGGGTTCGACAAAGAAAACCAGCGAACCGGGCTTGAAGGCATACGACGCGGCCTGCCGCACCCACTTCCATGGGACGCTTCTGCTTTTGAAACTTCCCCTGACGAGGGTCCCGCGGACGACGGGAATCTCGAGCGCGAACCGGTTCCGGCCGTCCAGAGCCACGCGCTGCTCGGATTGTCGACCCAGTGCCCAGGGCGGGTCGTAACGGAACGTGATCTCACGCGACGTGGGGTTGCGTACTTCGCCGGTGATGATCGCGACCGATGGCGGGCCGGTTTCTGACGCCGAGGCGAAAGTCGACATCATCATGAAGGCCGCGAGGGTACTGACGAAAAGGTTATTCATACCTCAAGCCCTTTCAATTCAGATCCGGACATCAACGAACCTCAATTTGCACAAACAGGCAATCGACAACCCGGTCAGATACGAAGAATTGGGCATTTCGACCCTGCATATCCGGCTATAGGGGTGGTTGTGGGAATCTCCAATCTGCGACATCGATTCGCCAATGATCTCGTGTGTAAATCCGTTTCAATTTCGCCAAAAAACAGAAACGAATCAAGGCTAACCTTGATTCGTCACTCTTCGGAGACGTTAATTCGAAGTTACGCAAGTGATTAAAGGTGATTTAACTGCTGATTTCTATGATCCTTCAGGTCACTGGGCGCGAACCGAAATGATGTCCTTCCTGACAACCTTTTCGGCCCGGTGAGGAAACAACTGCAGGGTCACCGCTTTGCCACACACGCCGCTTTGCGCGGTTACTTTTTGTGCCTTTTGTGCTTTTTGTGGCCAATTTTTCGGTTTTCTTTTATCAAATTGAGGTTAAGGCGTGAAGATGAAAATCTGATCCGTAATCGACTCAGGAGAATGACCGCCATCCGTCGTCTTCAATCCGCCGGCGATAACGACGCGGCCGTCATCGAGGAGCGTAACCGTCAACCCGGATCGCCACGGTCCTATGCTGTGTCCCGTAGGCGAAAATACCTGGGTGTCCGGATTGTACAGTGCGATATTGCCGTTGTCCCGGTGGATGAAAAACACCCTGCCGGACGGCAGCAGCAGGGCGGCCAAGGGATCCATTACGGAAGTTCCGGCGGGCGAGAAGGTGTTTGTCTCGGGGTTGTAGATCTCGGGCGTCTGTGCGCGACGTCCGTCTCGCCTGTAGCCGCCGACGATCATTACCCTGCCGTCCTGAAGGAGCACCGCCTTATGGCGTATGCGGTCGACCTGCAGGCTGCCCGCTTCTGAAAAGGCTTTGGTCGAGGGATCATAGATGAAATTCTGCCCCGGCAGCCATTCCCCTACGATAGGTTTTCCTCCAACGATCAGCACGCGGCCGTCCTTCAACAAAGTTGCCGTATGCAAAATTCCTGGATGGTCCATCGCGAATGTGTCGGAAAATGTGCCTGTAGCGGGATCGAAAACACGCCATCGTCCACCCCCGGGGTGCCCGCTGATCAAAAGGACCTCTCCGTTGGGCAACAAGGTGGCAGTCCGGGTCCCGACCGAAAAGGGTGCGTCTGCAACGGCGTCGAATCTGCCGGAATGAGGATCGTACTTCTCAATGGGGAGTCTAAGAAAACCGGATATAATCAGAACCCGACCGTCGGGAAGCAATATTCCGTGGTCCCTGCTGCGACCGGCGGTCAGGTCTCCCGTAGGCGTTGAGATCCCGGTTTCTGGATCGAAAATCTCCGCGCTGACAAGAAGATCTTGCTCCACAACACCTCCTCCGGCAGGAGGTAGCGCCGCGTTGCCGCCGGTAATCAGGACCTTGCCATTCTGCAATAGTGCCGCGACATGCAGATTCCGGGGGCGAGTCAAATTTCCAACCTCGTGGAGACCCCGTTCAAGGTCCGGCATCATCACCGAATCGCTTCCGCAAGCGCAGAAGTTCGTGACGACAGACAGCGCTATAAGGAATCTGGCAATCATCTCCATTTCCCTGACTTAAGAGTCTGTGAGCGCGACATCTACGCGACAGGGCTGGCGAACCGGTTCCGGCTGTCCAGACGCACGCGCTGCTCGGCCGGCTTCCCCAGGACCTGCGGCGAATCGTAACGGAACGTGATCTCCCGCGACGTGGGGTTACGCACTTCGCCGGTGATGATTGCGACCGATGGCGGGGCGCTATCGGCAGCCAAACAGACTGTCGAAGCGGCAAGCAGGACGAACAGAATAGTACCAAGCATGTTCTTCATGGCGCGGTCCCTCCGTTCGGGTTCCGGTTCAGTTGAAACTCGAAAACCATCCAGTCCCTCGGACAGGGTTCGACACGGCCGGAAGAACCAGAACAGAATCTACAATATTTGCTCTGGTCATTGCAGTAATTGCGCGCCAGGCGACGAGATTAATCAATCTATGCGCTCAAGTGTGAACGCGACCAATGGATCTTCTGTATCTTCATAGTCGAATAGATCCTCCGCGCTCGGCGAGACATCGGGGCGTGTGCCGTGAGCTTCATCGCCAGCTTTGGGAAATGCGGCGTAATACATCATTGCTGAAATGCCGAACTTAATCCCGCTCACCGGAAGTAAACCAGTCAAAGCATCGCCCGTGCTTTGCCTTCTCCCGCCTGTCTCTTCACCGATAAGTTGTCCCAGACCGTAATCCTTAGTAACTGCGGCAAACTCGGCTGCAGTCGAGAAGGTATGCGGGCCAATCAGCACATAGAGATCGCCCTTAAACAAGTCTTCGCGCCGTTGAGGCAATACAGAGTCGTCCGACTCCGAGATAATCATCCCGGTCAAGTCGCCGTAATGGGAGTATTCCGGATGCTGCTCAATCAGCAGGTCCGACACCTTAATGTCAACGCGAGACCACATCCTGAACGGCCTTTCTGTAAGAAACTCAAGCAAAAAAACGACAAGGTCGGGATTTCCACCACCATTTTGACGCACGTCAATTATGAGGCGGCGGGTTTTCTTCGCCCTCAATTCCCCAAATAGACCTGCTATATACGTCCTTCTATTGTCGGTATCAATGAAACTATCGCAATTGAAGTAGCAAGTATCTTCGTCATGATGGAAACAATGAAAGTCACCTGACCCATCCTTTTCAGGTAAGAGGTCGTCATATTCGCGTAGCGATATGAGATCAATTCGGCGTGTTGACGTTTTCTGTTTTTCTTCAAATCGCATCGTTACCGGACTGTCATTGAACGGCGCGCACCAAGCTACATGGAATCGTTGGTTCTCTACAAATTGCGCAAGACGGTGAGCATCCGATTCACTGGAAATCCTGCATAACGCTCGTTGTAGAAAGTCGTTGAGTGGTTGATCGCCTATGGACAAAAGTGACTTCCCTTTCAATTCCTCCAAACCCGGAATCGCATCGTCTACGACCAATTCATTCAATCGCCGTCTCAACCGAAACGGGAACATCAGGGCATCGGGGTTGCCTGCATCGATCATATCAGCGGCAGGCATGACTTCAGTATGGCCATCCTGAATGCGGGCGGCGGCTTCCGCAAGAATGCCTGAGAGTTCGGCGTACGAAATATGGCCGCGCGTTGCTTCTTTCCGCTCCAATCGAGAGCGAACTGATTTCTTTAGTTCCAGATAGTCTCCTCCTGCAATATGCCGCAATGGATAGGGATGAACCCTCTCAAGTGTTGCGAAGAAATGGTCTGCATCGACTTGGCCATCGCTGGCGGACAAGACCAGCGGAGAGAAATCATCATTCAGATTCCCCCCATTGACGACCTGATCTTGCTGTGTGACGAAAAACGTAAAGTTCAACCTTAAACTTTTCTTCATTTCGACCAGGACAGCCGGGTCTGGCGCGCAGAATGCCGCTACGTGCCCTTCTCCCAAGGGATTGTGCCCTACAGCCGAGAACCCGATTTCGCCCTCGCTTTCGACAAGACACTGCTGTTCCTCTTCTGATAGGCCAAATGGCGTATCATCTAACGCAGCAAAGACAAGGTGGTTCGGCTTCGGATCGAACAAGCCGTACACCGCGTAATTTCCTTTCTCCAGACACGGGAGACAGTCTTTATCGTCCATGCTCCAAAAGGATACGCGTTGTATGGAACGAGGCTGCGACCATGCCCGCCAGTACTCCTTTAGAGCCTGGATCTGTTTATCCCATTGGTCGCAATTGAAATCAAAAATGACAAATAGCGTATCGCCTGATTTTTCTAATACCCGTTCCATTGTGAACGCGGTCCGAATTGCAGATGAAGATTTCAATATGGCTCTCTCCGCTAAAATCCAACCACCCATGCTGGAATTACGTAACATTGGGTGCAAGCACGTTTTTGGGTTTGCAATGCCAGTGGCAATTGCGCGGCATTCTCCGGCCGTCATTCCTAACTGGTTGATGACACAAAGATACCCAATATACGTTTAGATGCCGATGGGAATAATCCCACGACGGTTCAAAAACACCGGATATCAGGTCTTTTTCGAATTGCCGTTGCATTAGACGTAGGATTCCACGGGTTCGGGCTTTTCGGTAGATTAAATTTGGCTGAATAGCTTCAGGACGCGTCCGTTGGCCTTCGAAGCGTATCGGTCAGCGAAGGCCCTGACTGGACACCCCACTTCAAGGGTACCCAGCGCTCGTGTCAATGTCTGACTTTGGTTGATACGCACGGGTTCGATCTGTGATTCGCGACATGACATCCGAAAACCAAAAACGGCTGCCGATAAGCAGCCGTTTTTTGAAGTTGAAACATGTTGCCATTTTAGATCGCGCAGGACTGGCGATTCCTGGTGGAAATGACCCGGACAGATTCAGCCGGATCCCAGGCTGTAAATGATCTCTTCTACAATTGAATGTGTTTCCGTCATCAATCTGATTCTGGATAACCGCTCGACAATCCGTCCATCCGGGGCCACCAGAAAATAGGCCGGAATCCCGCGGACATTGTAGGCCCGGGCTGCGCCGGTACCTGAGTTTCCGATACGTACATGCACACCTTCTATACTGTGTTTCTCGATTGCCTTGCGCCAGGCCGCATCGCTTGCATCCAGCGAGAGATTAAGGAAAACCACGGGTAGACAGGAGGCTCCTTTGCGGAATTATTACGGGGAGCACCGTATTGTTCACATCCTCCCACTCTTCTTTGGTTGGATCTGGATGTCGACTATTTGCTGCTCCTGAAAATAAATTGAGGCTGACAACTGCTCTTCCTGACCACTGTCCACTATTTACTGCTCCTGGTAATAGGCGCCCGTTTCTTCCGTGCTATTGAGAGTTATATTCGGACATCTTGCGTTTAACGAGATCTACCAATCCTTCGCCGCGCAGGTTTTTCGCGATGATCTCCCCATCGGGGGCAATGAGAAACGTGGTTGGCCACGCTACAATACCGTAAACTTTCTCGATTTCCTCGTTTGAAACACCGTTGGAATACGGAATCTCGCGAATTCTTATGGTATCTTCCAGGTCTCTTGGATTATCGTGAGCCAGACCAATGATCGTAAGGCCCCCGTCCGGGAATGATTGGTGGAGTTTCTTGAGATTTGGCAGTTCGTTTATGCAGGGTCCGCACCAGGTCGCCCAGAAATCAAGAAATACAAACCCCCCTCGGTAATCGGATAACCGCAACGAATCTCCTCCAACGGCCGGCGCCACGAATTCGGGTGCGGCACTTTCTTCTCCCAGTTCCAGTGCATTCGACATCCTTTCAACGCCGCTGCCCTGGACCGTCCTGGAATTCGGATATTTGCGAATCAGATAATTCAGAACGTTGCGCGCGGCAACTGCGTTTCCGTAATCCCGGAAATGTTGTGCCGCACGCCAGAGCAGTTTTTCCCCTTCACGTGAACCGGGCGGCAGGTTTCGTTCCTGCGCCACCAGAATGCCGGTAAAGAAAAAAGGCGGAACGTTGTATTTCTCGCTGAGATCCGGTGCGTGTTGTAGCCCTTCATCGAGGCGCAGATAGGTGATTGTATCGTACGTCCTAAAGAAAATGGAATTCGGATCCATTTTCTTTGCCAACTGCGCCATCTGGCTAAAGTAGCTCTCGTAGACCGTACTCTGATAGTGCTCCCTTCTCTTTTCTTCGAACTCCTGTTTATTGTGTTTCAGACTTTGCAAACCCTTCATCGCTTCAGCGTGGGGATGAAATCTTTTCAGGAATTCAAATCTGATTTTTACGAAGAGCTGTTCGAAATAAGCGGGGTATCGATTCGCAATTTCCCGGAATCTTTCTTCGCGCTCGATAAAGGCGGAAACGTCGTTCTCTGAGGATTGGGTGGTGTCGCGTTTGCTGAACAGAACCTGCATGTTTTCTTTTTGGAAAGTGTAGATTTCATCCACAAGACTGGCGAAGGCAGTCTGGTGTTGTCCACCTGAGAATTCGGCTCTTGAATCCCTCTTCGGCTGGACATACTGAGATGGATCAAAGATGATCTCTCCACCTTCGTAGATTGAATTGAATGTAACGAAACTACGAGGGTTAGGAACTGCCTGGGAATGACTCAAGTCATAAACGTCGCTACCACCGTTACTTACGATAAACCTATACCCGTCACCGATTTTTACGGGATTATCGCCTTGTAGAACCCACACGCTATCCTTCCTCACCATTTCAATCGCGCCCCACGGCCGCCATCGACAAAAGTCACCCCACAGTTTGACCCATTCAATGCCGGGTTTCAGACCGAAGGGTTCAAGATAAGCCGTCACATTTGCGTGCGTGTCGGCGTCAGGAACAAGCACCGACGTTTTTAACGTCTCATAACCGAAAGCGGAGATAACAAGCGTATACAGCCCGGGTTCCACGTCGAAACTAAATTCCGTAGTGTCTAGCGTCCTGGTGTTTTTCGGCCTGACGACAAAGGGCATCCACGCCAATTTCAATTCTTCTATCCCCACATAAATTGAATCCGGAATCGCCTTGTCGTTAAACTTGACCGTCCCCGAAACAGTCGATCTGGAAGGCTTACGCTCTCCCGGTCGACCCGAGATTTCCAGGTCCGGCTCCTGCACAACAGACAGCAACGAGTCCGTTGACGCCGAAACGTCGCCGGAAAGGAAGAGGAAAAGTGCAGTAGCGATTCTCAATATCATGGCCCAACCCGTACGGACTTGGACTTTACTGTTAGACTTCCGCGCAAAGTGCGTTCATGTTTCTTCATGCTATCAGCCACCGAAAGGCGTTGAAATCCCCCACCGCATCAACCGTCGCCGGCCCTTCGACAAGCTGATGGCTGCGGCTGACTGTCGCGAAGCCGCGCTGGGAATGAGCTTGAACTATTCCGATTTTCTGGGGTTCTCAAAGATGGCCAAGTGGTTGTTCAGAAGGGCGTAGATTCTGTCGCCTTTCACGATGAACATGTCACTCGCCAGGTGATTCATCAGAGTCTCTTTGTCGAATCTTTGGAGTCCGCGCAAATACGCGTCGTAGACCCCAATCCCCATTTTCTCCCGTGACGAAAAGGCGCCGTAGCGGGTTCTAACGTAGGTCTGAATGTCGCCCCCACGAATTGCGTATGCGGACCGTCCCAAGATGGTCATTCCTCTAGGAAGATGCGTCCAGGGTATGTAATCGACCTCGACCGGATTTCTGGGGTCGCTAATGTCCACTACCGCGATTTCCCGTGGCAAGTGCCTCTCTATATAGGCTCTCTCCTGCCCAACGGAGAGTGGACCCATTCCAGGCGGCGCAGGGACCACGTATTCCTGAAGCCCATCGGGTTCCAATTGCGCGATATGCTCTCCCGGCCCTCCCGCAGACATTATTCGGCGAAATTCTCCGACCATTTTCTCGTAATGAACGGCACGTCCGAACCGACGAAGTGAGATCCGACTCATTTCTCCGAAGGCTTCAGGATCGGACAGATCAAGGACTACGAAATCATGGCCAAGCGTCAGAAATGCATGCGGCCCTGCGATGCGCATCGCCCATCCGTTGTTCCAGGCATGCTTCGTCGCCTCTTCAATAGGCAAGGCTTGGATTCTTTGGGGCGGACCGCCTTTTCGAAGGTCGAAACTGTGTAACTCCAGTTTGTCGCTTTGTAGCAAACCGACGTACAGGTGGCCATTCCATTCGCCCCACCCCACAAGTCGGGGAGTGCGTCGCAGCCAGGGGGTTGGGCCCTTGGCGATTTGATGAAACATGCTCACGGCCTGTATGAGAGGGCGTCCGGATTGGCTGAGATCAAACACGGCCACGCCTACGCTGTCCCGGACCTCGCCCCATACATAGGCACGCGGGCCGTACAGTGCCAAACGTTCGAACCGCCAGTCATCCGTTTCCTTGCGACCCAACTCTGTCGGTGCCCGGGGGTCGGTCACATCCACTACACTCAGGCCTCGCTTCAGCAACACAACCGCCAGCCCGTCGTCTAACACCATATCCGCCGTGTCTGATTTAT
Source organism: Candidatus Latescibacterota bacterium (assembly GCA_965203805.1). Taxonomy (GTDB): domain Bacteria; phylum Latescibacterota; class UBA2968; order UBA2968; genus JAAXHE01. Next base: position 3,228,929 of record OZ241917.1, read on the forward strand.
ACTTGAAAGTACCCAACGGCTTTGCTAACCCGCGGGAGGATGGGACGGCATCGAATCCCATGACGGCAATAACACCTACTATCGCGAGCGCTCCGACAACCCACTGAAAGCGCCCGCTCGCCTGCACTCCGAACACCCTGCAGGCGCAAACCAACGATCCGCCAGCCAACAGGATGGTTACCCCGGAACTGGCAAGTAAGAGGGATGAATCTAAAGCCTGACGGACAATTTCCTCGTCCGCCACTATGTCCGGAACCGTCAACAGCCTGAAATAGAACACGGCAAAATCAGGAGCCAGCATCCTGCCAGCCATAATTAATACGAATACAATCCAGACGGCCATCAGGCTGCTCAATGCCGCCTTGAGCGGATGGTCAGTTAGAGTGGAGGCAACTACGGCCCAACTGTAGGGAACCAGATAGAATGAAAACCACAACAACCACACCCTGATAAACCCTACGTCGGCCAGAATTTCCCCCCAAGGGAGATACGTCCGCGCACTCAAGTCTATATCCAGAATATAACCGGTACGCACAAAGAACAATCCAGTCTCGGGCATTCCCACGAATACGCCGAACCAAAACGCCGCGACCACTACCGCCAGCCCCGCAGCTCCGACTGTGAACTGCACCACCAGAATCTTCCACGGAGCCTGCGGCCGACAAAGCAGGAAAGGCAGTGTCATTTGGCTCCGCTCCCGGGAAATGAAGTCCATTCCCATCAACACAGCACCTAAGAGTCCCACCAGGTGGCTCATGATCTGGACTTCAGACCCGCCAGATAGTCCCCCTTCTGCACGTGCACACAACAGCCCGACAATCATCGCCAGCCCCGCGCACGCGACGACTTTGTAGGCGGATTCGCGGGCTTCCTTCCAGAATAGAGCGCCGATGGCGTTCATGGCTGTCCTCCTGATTCCGGCTGGACATAGGCGACGAAGGTCTCCTCCAAGCCCAGGTCCGTTACATCCACGATGCGCCTGCCCTGCGCCTGGATGCGCGCGGCCTGTTGTTCGCCGGTGATTACCGCGGTCTCATGCTCTGTGGGTGCGCTTTCCAGGATGTAACAGGCGGTCGAAGCCACGAATATCGTGACTACGCCGCTAAAGTTCACTTTCGCCATGAAACCGTTTCCTTTTGAATTCATCCTTCCTCAACGGGCCCGGGTGGATCTAACCTTCAGATTCAGCGTCATTCATATAATTGGACTCGACGGATTGCTTTTCCTACATCCTCGGGTTTTCGAAGATGGCCAGGTGGTTGTCCAGAAGGGCGTATATATGATCGCCCGCCGGGATAAACATATCGCGCCCACGCGGGGCTCCTCCCGTTCGTGGGTCGGATCGAAGAATGCCGGGGCCGAGGCGATAGGTAAACCGTGTCTTCAACCCGAGTGTCTCTCTACGCTTATACGCGCCGTAGACGGTCTTGCTGTATGTTTGGACCGATTCACCTCTGAGGGCGTAGGCGGACTCTCCTTCGATCTTCATCAACGTTGGAAGACGCGTCCACGGGAGGTAGTCGACTTCCACCGGCTTCCCGGGATCGCTGATGTCCACGATCGCAATCTCGCGCGGAAGGGGTCGTTCGACATATGCCCGATCGTCCTCGACGGTAAGCGGCCCCAATCCGGACGGTGCGGCATGCGCGTACGCATGTTTACCGTGGAATTGCATCATCCGCTCGAACACCCGTGCAAACTTCGGACCCGCTTTCTCCTGTATCCTTGACAGGCGTTCAGGGACCTCTCCTGAAGCCAGTTGTCGATGGAATTCCTGAACCATCGTCTCGTAACGGACAGAACGACCGAATCGACGCAGCGGCGTACGGCTCAAAATTGAGGGGCGACCGGAATCTGCAAGATCCAGAATCATGAAATCGTGTCCAAGCGTGAGAAATGCGCGTGGACCCGCAAACTGTATTGCCCACTCGTCGCCCCAGGCATGTTTCACCGCCTCTTCGAGAGTCAATATCTGAATTTGTCGCAGCAGGCCATCTTCTTGTATGTCAAAACTGTGCATTTCCACGAATTCATCCCGGATAAGCCCCGCGTACAGATGATTCTCCCATACTTCCCACCCTACCAGCCGGGGGACGCGCTTCAATAACGGGGTTGGGCCTTTCTCGATCGGATGCAACCGCATCTTCGCCTGCAACCGCGCGCGGTCCGGTTGGCTGAGGTCGAATATTACGACGCCCGCACTGCCGCGAAATCTGGCCCAGACGTACGCACGCGAGCCGGACAACGCCAACCGTTCGAGGCGCCACCCGCCCCCGCTGACCCGGCCGATTTGCACGGGCACCGAGACATCCGACACGTCCACGACGCTGAGTTCCCGATCGAGTAATACAACCGCCAGATCATCCTTCAACGCCATGTCCATCACTCTTTCCTGGTAGCGCAGGCGTCCCAACGGCCGGTTGTGGGGATGCGGGTGAGGGTGTGGTGATCCAACGTGATCCATTCCGATGAGGACAACGGCGCAAATCAAAGCGATTCCTCCAAGCACCCACTGGAAGCGCCGTCGCAACTGCTCACTGCATACACGGCAGGACAGTGCCAGAATCCCGCCGGCCACAAGGACGGCCACCGCGCCCCTGGCAATCAGAAGAGAAGCGTCGAATGCCTTTCGAAGGATTCCGGCGTGGTCGTGCACGCCCACGGAGAACAGGAGCCTGAAATAGAATGCCACGATGGGCGGCCCCCAGTTCCACGCAATCATTATACATACGTACGCTACCCAGGCGGCGATCAGGCACGTGACCGCAGCCTTTAGGGGATGGTTGGCAAGTGTCGATACAAGCACGGACAGGGCATAAGGAATCAGGCTGACCAGGAACCATAGAAGTACGGTCCGTCCATACCCAACGTCAGCCAGAATCTCATCCGGCTGCCAGCTTGGCCACAGGATAAGAGACCGAGGCGGGAAGAAACCCAGTTTATCGATGAAATCTCCATCTATCGCCATATCGATGAATACGCCGCCCCAATAAGAAGCCAAGACCACCAGAAGTCCGACAGCGCCCACGATAAATTTCGTCACCAGAATTTTCCACCAGACCAGGGGCCTGCATAGCAGGAAGGGCAGCGTCATCCGGCTTCGCTCCCGAGCGATCGCGTCCATCCCCATCAGCACCGCGCCGAAGAGGCCGACCGCGTGACTGACTACATTCACATCGGCAGGAGCAAATTCCCATTGGGAGAAAACCAGGCCGACAATCATCGCCAGGCCGGCGCATGCGGCGACTTTGTAGGCGGATTCGCGGGCTTCCTTCCAGAACAGAGCACCGATCGGGTTCATCGCTGTCCTCCTGATTCCGGATGGACATGGGCGACGAAGGCCTCCTCGAGGCCGACGTCCATCACGTCCTCGATATGCCCGCCCTGCGCCTGGATGCGCGCGGCCTGTTCCTCGCCGTAGTCCACCACGGTCAGCAGCCGCCGCGGTCCCTCCCCCTGCACCTGGCGCAGTCCTTCGATGTCCGTCATTCGATCCTCGCCTTCCTGCAGCCGTACTGTGACGCGCTTGACCGACCCTTTCACGTCGTCCACCGTGCCGTCGGTCACCAGGCGTCCCTTTTCGATAATGGCCACGCGGTCGGCCACGCGCTCCACCTCGTGGACCAGGTGCGATGAAAGGAAAACCGTGCGGCCTTCCTCCTGGATGAGACCGATAATGCTCTCGAGAAAGTCGCGACGCACCACCACGTCCAGCCCCGAGGCCGGCTCGTCCAGGACCAGCAGACGCGGCTCGTGGCCAAGCGCAAGGGTGAGCGCCAGCTGGGCGTTCATCCCTCGCGACAGGTGCTTGACCTTCTGCTCCGGATCCAGGCCGAACCGCTCGATCAGCCCGTTTACACTGTCATGGTTCCAGGTCTCGTAGAACTGGCCGGTGAACCAGACGAGTTCCCGTACTTTCATCCATCCGTACATCACCCGGTTTTCGGCCACGTACCCCACCTGCCGCCGCAGCGCCAGCGTATCCTGCTCGGGATCCAGCCCCAGGACCTCCACCCTTCCGGCGGTGGGCTGCAGCAGGTTCATGAGAATCTGGATGGTCGTGGTCTTGCCCGCGCCATTGCGGCCGAGGAAACCGCAAACCGTCCCCGCGGGCACCTCCAGCTGCAGATCGTCCACGGCCGTGAGTTTGCCGAAGCGGTGGGTCAAGCCCTCGATTGCGATCGCTGTATCGCTCATATCGACTCCCTGTGTTCTGTCCCGGTCACTCATCGTTCCGGAAACGGTCGAGCCGTTCCCGGATCACCTGTTCCATCTCGTCAGGAGACAGTTCCAGCTCGACGCCCTGCACCAGCGCCCTGTCGAGCAACTCCCTTACGATTTCCAGCTTTTCCTCTCGGGAAATGGTGACGTCCCGCTCGGCGACGTACGTGCCCATCCCCCGCTTCTTGTAGATGAACCCCTCGCGCTCCAGTTCAAGATAGGCGCGCGCAACGGTATTCGGGTTGATCAGGTACTGACCGGCGAGGTCCCTCACGGAGGGCAACTCTTCGTGCGGCTTGAGCACCCCCCGCGCCATCTGATACCTGATCTGTTCCATCATTTGCAGGTAGATGGGCACCCCGTTGGCCGAATCTATGCGCAAGGGCAGCATGGCTGCGTTCCTGTGCCAAGAGTATTACTGTATGGGTGAACCGATACAGTGATATACTAACAAAACTGACTCGAAAATGCAAGCGGTTTTTTCGATCAGGGAAAAAAGCGGTGCGGCGAACGTCACAGAAGGGCGCCCCTGCAAGACCAGGGGAAGCGATGGCAGGGTGAAGGCGTATGGAGGCGCGGTAAACAGCGGGCGGGAAGCGGGTCTGAAGGTGGGGCGGACATTCCTGTCTGCCCTCTTTTCGTCGGCCTTCCGGGACGCACTGAGAATAAAGACAGTCGCCGGCTTTTTGGTACCGCAATTTTCGAATGTGGCAGATGCGACGAGTTGTTGCATACCCGGACATGGACTTTGTAGTCTTCGTCTTTTGGATGTGAGCAGACAGGAATGTCTGCTCCACCCTGAAACCTGGGTTCTCAGCATGACGTGGTGGATGCGCGCGGGAATTGCCCACACCCAAGTCGCAGGAGATGCTTCGTCAAGTTCCTGGATTTTCGGGGGACCGGCACACATTTTGCAGCCATTAACACAAGGCGCGACTACGAATTTCGGTTTCGCTGCAGAATCTCGGAACGAAGTAATTGCGCTCGGGAAGCCTCACGAAAGACACCGTTATGCGCCGCATACTGAAGTTGATTTTTTAGCCTTTATCATTGTTGCAGTTCCCATTGACAGCCCGCGATTTTTGTTGTTATTTTAATCCATTGGCGCAAGACGGGGGAGAAGGACGTAGTCATATTGGGCGCCTGGTCTGTCACTGTCGCCTACTTCACAATACCAGCCCGTTGAAAAAGTCCATCCGGGCTACGTCCGGCCCTTGTGACCGAAATACGGCGTTGCGCTCCCTCCCCGAATCCAGGGATTCGCGTCGGTCACGCGCCTTGTCTTCGGCCACAATGACTCGGCCTCGCCTGCAGAGCGACTTTTCCATCGGACTGTTAGGAGCAATTGACATCATGGGTATGTTCGTTGGGACGATGACTGAATTTGTGGCCAGATGGTACAAAAACAGGGTTCTCGAAAATGCGCGCGAAGAGATCCGGGAACAGGTTCGTGAGGAAGTCCTTCAGGAACTTCGGGAGGGCAGGCAGGACAAGACAGATGCGGGTGAAGTAAAGTGAACATCCCGTTCCAATAAACCTGCGCAACTGTAACCTCCGGACTGTGTTGATATTGAATTTCACGTCGGCTTGTCGTTCCGTTAAATTACAATGTGCCAAGCATATTGCCCCCCGGAGGATCGTATTCTCCGGCCGACGCTCCTGTCCGCGGCAGGGGCGTTTCTTTTTTTCAATGAGACGGTTTTCGTGCGATTGGCAACCCCCCACCGCATCAGCCGTCGCCGGTCCATCGACCCTTCGACATTTCGACACCCTTCGACAAGCTCAGGGAGCGAGGTCGATGCAGGCAGCTCAGGTATCGCCTCCGACAGCCGGGCACCCACAAGGGACGCCCCTACAAGACCAGGGGAAGCGATGGCAAGGTGGAGGCGCATGGAGACGTACGGGAAAAGGGCGGGAAGGAGGTTTGAAGGTGGGGCAGACATTCCTTGGAATTAACCAGAAAACTCTTGCACCCCTTAAAGTCGAAATATTATATTTCAATTGTCCACATACAGGCAACGTGCGATAAGGAAATATCCCCATGGCAAACGACAAGATGACCCATGACGAAATTATCCAGCGCATGCTGAAATTGGACATCGACGTTATGATTCTCCGTGTAGTCCTCCTACAGGTAATTCGTTCAATTGGGAAAGATCGTCCCGACCTAATTCAGCAGCTCCTCGTTACAACCGATCCGATAAAAGCCTCAGAAAAGACATTCCCAATAAAGGTCGCTCTTAGAAACGTCATTCCGAAGGTCGTGCCGCTGCCAGTCTTTAATGAAATCTTCGATGACGCCTTTAGCGAAATCCACAACAACATAATCGCAATCGCCAACCTGGACCGCTAAAGCGCTCATAATCAAACTCACCCACTTGCCCCGGTCTAAAGGAAAATCGCGCGCAAATGTGACTCTTGGTTAGTACTCCGTATTCAAGTGGCACGGGCGTCGTAGTATTGGATTTTCTTTGGGTTGATGATGCCGCAAACCCTAGAACAAATCCCGTTGGATCGACAGAATTCTGTCCCGAGATTTCGATTCCTCAGTACCCCGGATTGCCTCCGCCGATGGACCATCCGATGAATCGAATACATCCTCATCTTGTTCGTCGTACAATCCACAATATTTCTCTTGCGGATTTGGATCGTAGAGCAATTCGATTTGGTGTTTCGACAACATCCGGAGCTCCCTGACGTCATTGATCAATATTCCCGCCTCCTGCTTCGTCATTACGGGAAATCCGTAGTTTTCGTTCTTGTATTTCAGAGAACGGCCCGAAGCCGTTCTGTTGGTTATGAATTCCAGGTGCTTTGCCAGCCTTTCGTCAATATACTGATTGGACGATGCCACAATGTCGTTTGTTCTCTCAGCTACCGCATCTGCGAAATTAGGGTCGATTTCATAGCCTACGCTGTTTCTGCAAGAAGCCATCGCTGCCGCCATTGATGTGCCGGTCCCCAGGAACGGATCCAAGACCAGATCACCCTTCGCGGAGAACATATTAATTAGCCTGTACGCAAGCTCAAAAGGAAAGGCCGCACTTCTTTTGCGGAGATTCTCGTTTTTCAAGTCCTGCTTGGCTCCCTTCATATCCATCCATACATCGGAGAACCAGATATTCCGTTCTTCCCAAAAAAAAGCGCTCCTCTTTCGGCGTAGTTTTTCTGCCTGACTTTCGAATTTCCTCTTCCCACCTTTTCTGAAGACAAGGATGAATTCATGCTCTAATGTTACGTAAGCCCCTGGCGGCAACATTCCACTTCCCATAAACTTGTTTGGCGCATTTGTCTGCTTTCTCCAAAGAATCTCCGGCAACGCCTGAAATCCCGTCTTCAAGCAGTGGCTCGATATTCTTGAATGGTTGGGATAAAGTTTGAAATCTCCGTCAATCGTTCTTGTGGCATCTCCCACGTTAATGCAGGCAATTCCTCCTGGCCTTAAAATTCTATAGACCTCCTCCCATACGCCGTCGAGAAGCTGATTCATCAACTCAAATGCAAGATTGCCGTTTTTGTCCCACAATGCCTCTCCTATTGCGGGATTTTGTTTTGTAAACAACCCATCCCACATCTCAATCATGGGATACGGCGGGGAAGTAATCATCAGATCTACAGAATCGTCCCTAAGTTCATTCATACCATTTGAATCTGCGTAGAATATCGTGTGCGTTGTTTTTATCTCACCCATCTTTCCCAATCATCCTCCAGTCTCGTCCCGAACGAAGTTTCCCATATCCAGCTTATTTTCAAATCGATAATTAATCTACCGTACCGTACTTTATGTCGATCAGGTCAAAAAAGCTTCGGCGGATCTTCATCTGGGATTTCAATTGTGATCCCGTCGCCCTTCTTTTCATAATACACAATGGTTACGTAAATTGCATCGGCCAAACTTGGCTTTGATTTAAAAGTACTTGGCTTAATTGAGTACGGGCGATCGCCGACAAATCCATCTATTCCTTGGCTTTCTTCATACGTTTCGGCCAGACGATAATCGCACCCCTTCAACTCAGCCAGTCTCTTCAGAATCGCTTCTTGAAACCTAAGGCCCACAAAAGTCTTCACGAGCACCAGATCCTCGACCCAACTCTTAACAAGCTCTCGATCGATAACCGGGAATGCCGTCTGTAATTTTTCGAGCATCGACGTAATTCGATTGGTCGCCTGATCAATTGCGTCGGGGTTTTTCTCAAGATACCACTGAACCCACTCTTCGTATGTTTTGCCCGGAAACTGCTGAATCAGTTCGCTCATCTGCCCCACTACCTTTGGTCTGGTCCCCTGCGCGTTCTGATTAGCCAGATTCATTATTTGAGTTGTGTATTTGGGAAACTCCGAAATTGGCGCTTCCAAGTACTCCTGAATCTCTTCATTCTTAAGCTTTAATTTCACTGCAATACCTCGGAAAGATATTGGCGTATAGTGACTTACTCAGACGTTTCCCTTGGAAGGTTGAACACTTGTGGCCAGCACCGATGTTATTGCCTGTTGTGTGTCCAAACCAAGCGTCAACTGTCGTTACTTTGCAGCATTTTCAATGAATTGTAGGGAATTCACACCAAATAAATCGTCGTCACGTTTTTATGGTTTAGTTTTCCATCTATCCGGACAAGATAGTTCATAGCCATCCGGTTTGGTTATCTTTTCTGGTAACATACTAATACTTAGTTTCTTTCTGCCAATCACAAATGATCCAGAAGCCATTGCGCTCAATGCTCCCGAAATTCTCGAAGGGGGAAAGGCGATTACAATACGCTTTCGATACAATTCGATCACCTTTTTGACGGGTGGAACGAGGTCGCCGTCGCCCGAAATTACGATTGCCGCATCGTACCTGTCTTGTTGAGCATCGACTAACATTTCGACAGCAATTGCTACGTCGGTCCTTTTCTCTTCCGAATCATCCCATTCGAACTTGCAGGACGGACAGGACACCTTCTTACGTACATAATGTCCCCAGTTCTTACGTACATAATGTCCCCAGTAGAATTTGACGCCGCCCATTGCATTTAGGGCTTCGAGAAAGGTGTTTTGTCTCTTCCATTTGCCACGGTCTCTATTGTTCTGAGAAACACGCGACGTGAAGTACTTCACGCCTACCAATGATTGGTGCTCACGGAGTAGATTATGAGACAGAAGCCTTAAATCCAGCCAGAGAAAGCGATTCTTCCACTTTGACTTTAAACCATAATAGAGATTGAATCCGTCTATGTAGACGATTACACGTTCCTTGGAAGTCTGTTTCATCCGGAATTTTCGCTTGACACACATATTATGAGTTGTTAAATTACGAATGTGCTAAGCATATTGCCCCCCGGAGGATAGCATTCTCCGGCCGACGCTCCTGTCCGCGACAGGAGCGTTTCTTTTGTATACAACATCAAGCATAACATATAGTTATCGGCCAGTCAAGGGATTAATCGAAGCGCAGGTGGCGCGCCAGTGAGGGTGGTTCGCGACCATTCGGATAATTACCCGGCGATGCATGTTTCGGCATGCGCGTCCATCACTGGCTGATCGAAGGACACTCGACCGATTCCCGTAGTGTAGGCAGCCTCATAGGAGCAGGATGTCTTGTTGACCTCGGAAGAATGGATGGTTCTTGGCCTTTCTCTGCGCGTGGGTCTGGTCTGCGTGCTGTTGAGCCTGCCCGCGGCGGTGATCCTGGGCTGGGTGCTCGCCAGGCGCGAATTCCGGGGCAAAGTGCTGCTCGACGGGCTTTGTCACCTGCCCCTGGTGCTGCCCCCCGTGGTGACCGGCTACGTGCTGCTGCTGTTGTTCAGCCGTCGAGGTGTTCTGGGGGGCTTTCTGGAACCGACGCTGGGACTCCAGGTGGCGTTTACCTGGAAAGGGGCGGCGCTGGCTTCGGCCGTGGTCGCATTTCCCCTGGCGCTTCGCGCCATCCGGCTGGCCATTGAGGCCGTAGACCCCAGGTTGGAACACGCGGCCCGCACATTGGGCGCCGGTCGGCTCAGAGTCTTCCTGACCGTAACGCTGCGGCTGGCCGCGCCCGGGCTGCTGGCGGGCGCAATGCTGGCATTCGCGCGAAGCCTGGGAGAGTTCGGCGCCACCATCACCTTTGTGTCGAATATCGCCGGGGAGACGCGGACGCTGCCCCTGGCGATATTCACGTACATCAACCGGCCCGGCGGGGACGCGGCCGTCGCCCGTCTGGCGATTCTGTCCGTCATCCTGTCCTTTGCGGCGCTGGTGGCCGGCGAGGTGGCGGCCCGGCGAATGAGGAGAAACTGACGTGCTCTCCATCCGCGTGAAACGGTCGCTGCCGGGATTTACCCTCGAGGCGGCGGTCGAGTGCCCCTATCCGGTGACCGCGATCTTCGGGCCTTCCGGCGCCGGAAAGACCACGCTGCTGGACCTCGTGGCGGGCCTGCTCGCGCCGGACGACGGGGAGGTCCGGCTGAACGACCGCGTGCTCTTCTCGTCCGAAACGGGCGTGAATCTGCCGCCTGAACGGCGCCGCGTGGGGTACGTGTTTCAGGAAGACCTGCTGTTCCCCCATCTGACCGTCATGGAAAATCTGCGGTACGGTTACGACCTCCTGCCTCCGGATTCGCGCCGGTTCGAGGTGGGACCCGTGGTGGATCTCATGGGACTGTCCGGGCTGCTCGACCGGCGTCCGGCGCGTCTGTCGGGCGGCGAGCGGCAGCGGGTGGCGCTGGGGCGGGCGATTCTGGCCTCGCCGGAACTGCTCCTGATGGACGAACCCCTGGCTTCCCTGGATCAGGAACTCAAAGACCGAATTATCCCCTACTTGCGGCACATCAGGTCGGACCTGGGCATCCCGATTCTCTACGTGAGCCATTCGGTCGCCGAGATCCTGGAGTTGACCGGACAGGTAATCGTCCTGAAAGCCGGACGCGTGATCGCGCACGGGGACTTTTTTCACGTTGTCCATCATCCCGAGGTGCTGCCCCTGGCCGAGGCGCACGGGTTCGAGAACGTGCTGCCGGTGGAGGTGGTGGCGCAGGACGGGGCCCGAAGAGGCTGCCGCGTGCGTTTCGGAAATCAGGAGCTTCGGGTGCCCCCATGCGACAGACCCGTTGGAAGCCGGATCTTCATCAGCATTCGGGCAAACGACATCATCCTGAGCAGGAAACAGCCGGAGGGGTTGAGCATTCGCAACGCGATGCGGGGCCGGATCCTCGACATGCAGGACGTGGACGGCAAACAACTGGTCTACGTGGACGTGGGGAAACGGCTGGCCGTGGAGGTGACCCTGGAAGCGCTGGAAGAGTTGGGCCTGGAGGTCGGCGACCCGGTGATGTGCCTGGTGAAAGCCCACTCGATTCGAATCGGCCCGAACGCGGACTGAAGGCGTCGGGTGACGTGGTCCGATCCGATGCCCGTCATCCTTCCTCGCCTTCGTAGAGCAGCCTGAGAAGGGCAAGGAAGAGCCGGTCGCGCCGGTCGCGCGCCCGGTCGATGGATTCGGGCGTGTACTCGTGGAAACCGCGGCCGGTCTTGACGCCGTAGTGCCCCGCTTCAACCAGTTTCCCGATGTTGCGGGGAAGTTCGGTGTCCGAACGGATTTCGGAAACAAGAATCCTGTAAACGAGCGCCGAGACGTCGAGTCCTCCGAAGTCCCGCACGGTCAGGGGTCCGATGGCGGCCAGGCGGAATCCGACGCTGGCCCGGACCGCCCGGTCGATATCCTCGGGCTCGGCGACGCCCCTGTCGAGCAGGTCCCAGACTTCGCGCTGCATGGCGACCTGGATGCGGTTGACCAGGAAGCCCGGGAGTTCCTTCTTGAGGGGCACCGGCACCTTGCCGATACGTTCCAGGACGTTTACGGCGGTCCGTACCGTCGACCCGGTCGTGCGCTCTCCGGGAACGACTTCCACGAGCGGTACCAGATGGGGCGGATTGAACCAGTGGGTGACCACGGCCCGACCGGGATGCGAAAGGTCCCGTGCGATGTCGGTCATGGGAAAGGAGGACGTATTGCTGGCCAGAATGGTCTCACGCGAAACGACGGCTTCGATACGGGCGAAGCATTCCCGCTTGACGTCCAGGTCCTCGCGAATGGCTTCCGTAACGAAACCGGCGGCTTCCACGGCCTCGCGTTCGCTGTCGAAAACGGCGATGCGTCCGAGGGTTTCCCCGACCGTTTCCGGCGTGTCCATCCCCGCCTGAATGCGTTGCCGCAGGTTGGTTTCTATCCGGCGGTACAAGGATTCACGGGCCGCGGGGGACTCGTCGTAGCATCGCACCGGGTGTCCCGCCGCCGCGAATGCCTGCGCGATCCCGTGGCCCATCGTGCCCAGGCCGATAACGGCTATGGTCTGGAATTCCAATTCGCTTTGCAAGTGTCCCGTCCCCAAAATACCTCACCGTTCGGTCGCCGATTCATCGCGTCTCGCTGCGTTGCTTGCACTGCCGGTGCTGAGCCTGTCGAAGCAAGCTTGCCGAAGTGCCTTGTCGAAGCGCCCTCGCTTACCGATCGTGGCAGGTCGCCATTCGGCGGACAAAACCACTTTGGAGCTAACCTACTGGGGGACAAGGGCTTTATCTCCCCCGCCAACTCTTATTTTCTCTTCGTCCTTTTCAAAAAGCGGTGAGACGTAAGACGTGAGACGGGAGAGATTGCCTGCCCCGTGAGATTTCAGCTCAGACCGAAGGCATTGTGGAGGAGCGATTCGGGCAAGGATTTCTTCTACCGTCTACCGTTTCACCTCTCCCCGAATTTGAAGAAGCGTGCCGCTCGGCGCGGGGCCGGTTTTTCCGTGAACCACCTCAGTGGCGTAAGTGGAAATTGGTTGCCCTGTCACCGTACCAGCCCTGCCGGAACTATGTTGCTAGACGGATTTGCACGGAAAAAACCCCCACTCCGCCACCGTTCGCTTGACTAAACTGCGCGAGGTTTGATGCATTTGCGATCTTGACGATTATGCGCTTGAGAACCCCCGACACCCCCACCAACCTACCCCCTATCCCCCTTCCCGAAGGAAGGGGGAACGGAGATCCTATCAGGGAGTCCTGGTTGTCTCCCCCTCTCCCCCCGGGAGAGGGGGTTGGGGGGAGAGGTCTGCGGCGTTGGGGGTGGTTCGCTCTCGGCTGATTGCAGTTGCTTTCCTTTGTGTCTTCGTGTCTTTGTGTGAGCAGATTTTCGTTTTTGATCTTGGCTATCGGTCGAGAGCTAACGTCTGCCCTCATCATCCAGGCACCCATCGGTTTACAAAGGTATATCCTGACCGGAGAACGACCAGAGCAGAGCGCGCTGATCCGTCCAGCAACGCGGTTCGATGTGCCTCCGAGGGTGTCGGGGCAAAGGATCCTGTGCATCCTGTGAGCGTGTTCGCGCTATGCATTTCGCAGGCCCCACGCCCAGTGGCGACTTTTGGTTCCTTTTGGTCGCTTTAAAAGGAACACGCCGTAGGCAGGGAATTTGGGGAGATGTGGATGTTGAATTTGATTCTTGTTTTTGATTTTCGCTCTTGCTTCAAGCTGACCGCTGATGGCTGACTGCTGAAAGCTGCTTTTCTCCTTCCGAATTCAGGCAACTTGTTTCCGGGAAAGAACACTAGATTGTCTTGCCGCCGTCCACCACCAGAACCTGCCCGGTTACCAATTCGTTCACGACCAGGCCCAGAATCGCATTCGCGATATCTTCGGGTTCCGCGACGCGCTGGAGGGGCGTGGCTTCGCGATTCACGCGAACGAATTCCTCCCAACCCTTTACCCAGCGTGTGTTGACGATGCCGGGGGCCACGGCGTTTGCCCGGATGCGGGGCGCCTGGCTGACGGCCAGGGATTTGGTGAGGGAGATCAGCGCCGCCTTGGAGGCGCAATACGCGATGGAGCTGCCCTGCCCGCAGGTGCCGGCGATCGATGCTACGCTCACGATCTGGCCCCCTGCTTCGGGCATTCTGGCGATCGCCGCCCTGGCGCAGTAGAAAGCGCCTTTCACGTTGACGTCAAAGACGGGATCCCAGGCGTCGTCGGTGAGGGCCTCGAGGTCGGCCAACGGCACGAAGACGGTGGTTCCCGCGTTGTTGACCAGGATGTCCAGCCGGCCCAGTTCTCCAACCACACGGTCCACCATTTCGCGGACGGCGCTCTCGACCGACACGTCGGTGCGGATTGCGATCGAGTTTCGGCCAAGCGCACGGACATCGGCCGCCGTGGCTTCGGCTTCCTTCCTGGAACGCGAATAGTTGACGGCCACGTCGGCCCCTTCCGAAGCGAGCAGCAGGGAGGTCGCTCTTCCGATTCCCGTGCCGCCGCCGGTCACGAGCGTGACTTTTCCGTCCAAACGGCCCATATAGGATCCTTTCGATTTGGTGTATGGGAATTGTTTTCAAGATCTACGGATCTGCAAACGGGATGGCGACGACGTCGCGGATGTCTGCTGAGTCGGCAAGCACCATCAGCAAACGATCCACGCCGAGGGCGATGCCGCCGGCCGGCGGCATGCCGGCTTCGAGGGCGCCCAGGAATTGCTCGTCGATCGGATAAGCCGGTCGACCGCTGTCCCGTCGCTGCGCCGCTTCTTCTTCCAGCCGGGCCCTCTGTTCGGCGGGGTCGTTCAGTTCCGTAAAAGCGTTGGCGAGTTCCACGCCCGAAACATAGAGTTCGAACCGCTCCGCGATGCCGGGCGCATTCTGTTTCAATCTGGCAAGCGCCGCCATCTCCGCGGGGTAATCCACGAGGAAGGTTGGGCGTCCCGCGCCGAGGCGTTTTTCCACGGCATCCAGAAACACCTTGAAATAAGCGGTCTCAAACCCATCGCCGGGAACGACCGACAGGTGGCCGTTCCGGCGGGCTTCCCGGACGAACGCGTCGAGATTCTCCGAGGGATCGGCGGACACACCGGCGTACTTTGCAAATGCTTCCCGCACGCTCAGGCGTTGCCACGGGGGGGTGAAGTCGACGGTTCGACCCCGGTACGCGATGGATGATTTCCCGGTGAGTTCACGTACCATGCCGTGAATCAGATTCTCCGTGTCACCCATGATGGTGGTGTAGTCGGCGTAGGCCCTGTACCATTCGAGAAGCGTGAATTCGGGGCTGTGCATGGGGCCGGGCGGGTCCTGGCGGAACGACTTGCAAATCTGGAAGATGCGTTCGTACCCGGCCGCCAGGAGGCGCTTCATCGCGTATTCGGGTGAGGTCGGCAGATAATACTGTTTCGCGTGCCCGTTGGCGCGGTAGTGGGTTTCGAAGGCGTCCAGATGGGGTTCCATACCCGGGCAGCGAACGAGAAGCGGCGTCTCGACTTCCAGGAATCCCGCGTCCTCGAAAAAACGCCTGACGTACGACAGAACCCAGGAGCGCATCCGCAGGATCCGCGATGCGGGTCCTGACTCTGGTGGGCGCAGGGCCGGCGCCAGAACCCGGTGGCTTCGGACGCGAAATGCAGGAGGCCGCCAGATGCCCCGAACCTCCACCACGTGTCCCGGCCGAAGCGTTCCCGGCGCCTCGAGGGTCACCTCGCCCGACTCGTCAACCAGCCGTGGATTGTCCGCCCCCGCGCCGGCAGCGACCCGACCGGCCAGAATCGCTTCGTCACCCGGCGCCAGGTCCGAGACGCGATGGGTACGGGCGCACCCCGCGGGATAGGTGTTGGATTCAGACATACAAGTGTCCGGGAGTCCGCAGTCGCCGTGTGGTGCGGCAATGAATGAAAGACCCTTCCGGAAAGGGCCATACGGAATATAGGATAACCGGTGTCGGGGAGCAACACGCATCCGTGCGGGACGGAACTCCGGATGGAAAAATCCCTTGCCGACGGTTCTTTTGCGGTCATATATTTCGGAACAGCGTTCCGGGCGGTCCTGAACTTCACCTCTCCCATTTGCTTTTTTAAAAAAGCGGTGAGACGGTAGAAGGAAAAATGAAGAATGAAGAATTAAGAATGAAAACCTGAAGGCGGTGAGACGTAAGAGGGTAGACGGTAGTTAAAGGCGGTGAGAGGATAGAGGGTAGACGTTAGATGACGTCCTTGCCCGATTGGTTTTATCGTTATGCCTGCGGCAAGAGATGATACCGAACAGGCAATCATATAATCTCACGTCTTACGTCTACCCGCTCTTCAGGCACTCATGTCATCTCCCGTCTCACGTCTCCCCTCTCACCGCCTTTCAGACCTACCCCCTTCCTATAAGGAAGGTGGAAAGCGGGATCCTATCGCGAGGCGTTCGTTACCCTTTCCTTATAGGAGAGGGTCCCTGCCTGGCGGTGGTTTTTCGGCAGGCAGGGGGGAGAGGTCTGAGGGGTTGGGGGTGAGGGCGCTCTTGCTTCAAGCTGACTGACGAACGCTGATAGCTGACAACTGCATTTTCCTCTACAAGGCACCTGACACGCATATTGGAGAATCTCGCGGACATGAGACGTTCAACAAGCCGGCATGGGGTTTCACTTTCTATCGCTTTTCTTGCAATTACAATGGTCCTGCTTTGTTGCGTCCCGGCGTGGGGCGGCTCTTTCAAAGCCGGCGCCGGAATCTTCTTCAACAATAATGAACCCGGGGGAGGCGTATCCGTCGACCTGAGCGACGCGGGACTGGGGTTTTCGCCCTTTGTGGACTATTTCGGCAACTCCGGGTCGCGCGTCTTCGGCGGCGGGCTCAACATCGTCGCAAAACGCACCGGGGGCGCGCAGTCGCGACTCTATATCGGCGTGGGGGGAGGCATCGCCTCAGTGGAGGCGGAAGAAACGTCGGCCGGCCTCACCGGCTCGGCGTCAAAAACACAGGCGATGGCCGACTTGGTGCTGGGTATCGAGTTCGACCTGCACGAGAACATCGGGGGGTTCGTTCAGGTGAAGTGGCTCGGGACCTTCGGCGGCGGCAGGTTGGACATTACAGGTGAGGTTGACGGACGGACGGTTACGATACCGGACGCGATAGACCTGGAACTCAGAAGTTTCGCCGCCCAGGCAGGCGTTTCGATCGGCTTCTGGAACTGAGCGCCATCGCCGACGGGCGGGGAGCGCCGTCCGCGATGACCTGAATTTGAACTTCCATCCCCACCAAAAGAACCGGTCATTGGAAACCGCCGGCGTGCCTCCAGAGATGCAGCCGGCGGTTTTTCGGTTGATTTCCGGCCCTGTTTTAGCGATTATTGTTGAGGTCATTCCCTTCTTGCAACCGGATATTCCAGCGCTTGACGCCGCACCAGTCCCGGGAGGCTTTAATGCACGGTTTAACCCGCGCTCTCTTTGCCGTCTCCGTTGCTGCAATGCTCACGACTTCCGCCGCGTGGGCGCAGCACGCGGTCAAGCTTGGCGCAGGCATACACTTTGACGAAGAAACGCCCGGCATCGGACTCGCATACGACATCAATGCCTCGGAAGGGCTGGTCGCGTTTTCGCCGTTTATCGATTTCTTTACCAAATCCGAAAACACGGTGTTCGGGGGCGGTTTGAACCTGGTCGTGAAACGTCCCGTGGGAGAAAAAGGCATCTTCTATTTCGGGGGCGGAGGCGGTGTAGGCAGCGTGACGTCCGTGAGGGAATTCGAAATTGAAAGTGAGACCGAGACCACGGCGCCGGCCGATGAGAGGGTGGAAGCTTCAAGAACGCAGGCAATGGCAAACGTGCTGGTCGGCCTGGAATTTGCCACGACCGAGAGAGCATCGGTTTTCCTGCAGGCCAAGTGGATCGGCATGTACAGTGGAGATCCCGAAGTTTATACGCTCTCCGACGGCAGAGAAGTCGCGCCTGAACTGGATGTGAAAAGTTTCGCATTCCATGTCGGCCTTTCCATCAATATCGGTCAGTCTGAATATGAAGGTTATTAGTTACATCCGTCGCGCGTGAGATTGCGATGACCGCGGGTGACCGTGCGTATTGGAGGCATAATGAGAATTCGACTGATGGTTTTGCTGTCCGGCCTCGCTCTGCTGACGGCCGCGCCCGCCGCCGCAAGAGATTTCGCGGTGAATTTCGGGGGCGGCACGCTCTTCGACTCGACCCGGCCGGGCGGTCATTTTTCGTTCGAGATGTCGCTCAGTGACGAGTATCCCACCCACCTCGCCCCTTTCTGTGAATTTTACAACGATTCGGGCACAAGGATCATCCCGGTAGGCATCTCGCTGCTTTACAAACCGCCCCTTTCGGAATACGGCGGCACGATATATTTCGGCGCCGGCGGCGGCGCATTGCTCATTCGGGGACAACCCGGTCCCGGCCTTGCAACGGGAACGGACGGAATGATCACGGTGGCGGGCGGTCTGTCGTTCGGCGTGGGCGCCCGCGCGGGCGTCTTCGTGCAGGTGCGCTGGTTCCGATCGTTCGAAGATCAGACCGCGGAGAACGAAATCGGCATTCAGGCGGGATTGCGTTTCTATCTGTCGGAAGGCTGATTGCAATACAGCATACGGGTTAACCCCGGGAGTTCAAAAGCGCCGGTAGCCCTCTTCAGGGCGCCGGCGCTTTTGCTTTGAAAGATCCGGATGGCCGTCAACGGGCAGCTGTCCGGGCTCGCCGCCGCGGACAACCGGGCAGCATTCGAGCGACCGTCCCGGCGGCGTCAACCGCGGTTCCTGAGCAGATCGACCAGAAGACGCACGCCCACGCCCGTGCCGCCTTTGGGGATGTGCGGCAGGTCTTTCTGCGCCCACGCGGTGCCTGCGATGTCCAGGTGAGCCCATGGAAACTCCTGCACGAAGGCCTCGATGAACGCCGCGCCCGTGATGGCGCCTCCGGCCCGGCCGCCGGTGTTCTTGATGTCGGCAACGTCGCTTTTCATCTCCTCCCGGTGGCCGTCCAGAATGGGAAGGCGCCACGCGATTTCGCCCGTTCTTTCTCCAGCAGCGGCGATTTCGGAAGCCAGTGCGTCATCGTTGGAGAAGAGCCCGCTGGCCTCGTGTCCGAGGGCGATGACGCAGGCGCCCGTAAGCGTTGCAAGATCGATGGCGGCAGACGGCTTGTACGCGCTGGCCCAGGCCACGGCGTCGGCCAGGACAAGGCGGCCTTCGGCGTCCGTGGACCGGATTTCGATGGTTTTCCCGAGAAGGGACCGGATAATGTCGCCCGGCTTGAGCGCGCGGCTGCCGGGCATGTTTTCCGAGGCGGCCACAAGGCCGATCGTGCGGACCGGCAGATTCAGCCGCGCAACCGCCTGCATGGCGCCGATGACTGCGGCGGCCCCGCCCATGTCGAACTTCATATCCCACATGCCGTCGGAGCCTTTGATGGAAATACCGCCGGAGTCGAACGTGATGCCCTTGCCGATAAGCACGACGGGCGCCCCCTCCGGATCCCCGCCGTCGTGTTCAAGCACGACGAACCTGGGGGGTTCCGCGCTGCCCTGCGCCACGGCCTGGATGGTGCGCATGCCTTCCCCGGCAATCCTCTTCTCGTCGAATACCTCGCACCGGAGGCCTGCTTCGCGTGCCATCGTCTCCGCGCGACCGGCGAGTATGGCGGGCGTCATTTCGTTTCCAGGATGACTGCCGAGGTCGCGGGCAAGGCAGACGGCTTCGGCGATGATTCGCCCCGTCTCCGCCCCGGTTTTGATGTACGCCCGTTTTTCCTCGAGGAATTCGACGAGCGTGAGACTTTCGAGTTCACCGGTATCGTCGTCGTCTCCGCTCTTGTACGGTGTGAATCGATAAGTGCCCAGAATGGCGCCTTCGACGACGGCCTGGGCGGCCTCGCGCGCGTCCATCCTCCCAACCCCGGCCCCGTGGATAATCGAAGCCAGGCGTCCCGAGCCCAGGCTTTGCGCACGCTTCGCCGCGACCGCTGAGACCTGCCGGACCCTGTCGAGGGTGAAGTCCTCGCTCTTGCCCAGACCCACGAGAATGACGCGTCTCGCAGTCATGCCGTCCTGTGGATATAGCACGGCCACCTGCTTGAACTTGCCGGTGAAATCTCCACCGGATATCAGATGCCGGATCTGGCCGTTCATGGCGCTGTCCGCGGCGCCCGTTGCGCCGCCGGGCACGGTGACGCCCTCGAAGAGATTCACCACAATGGCATCCGCGTCGTACGCCGCGATGTTGTCAATCGCAACCGATATGTTCACAAAACCTCCCTTACGAGAAAGGCACGAGAAAACGAAAAGACGCGAGAAAACGAGAAGACGAAGAAACGCGAGAAGACGAAGAAACGCGAGAAGACGAGTAACGGCGGTGGATTAAACCATCATAGACCGTATGTCATTACGCCGGCCGCACGGGCGTCACCGAAAAAACGGATTGGTGGATTTCTCAATGCCCACTGTGGTGAAGGGGCCATGCCCGGGATAGACCCTGGTCTCGTCGTCCAGAGTCAGAATCTTCTCCCGTATTGACTTGAGCAGCAGGGCCGCGTCGCAGCCCGGCAGGTCGGTGCGGCCGATCGAGCCGGCGAACAGGGTGTCGCCCACGATCGCGTGCCCGGGCCATTTGAGCGTGATATTGCCGGGCGCATGCCCCGGCGTGTGGACAATCTCGAACGTCTCTTCACCCATCCTGACGACGTCGCCCTCTTCGAGAAACCGGTCGATGCGCGGCGGCGGCTCCGCTTCCATACCGACGGTTGCGGCGATCTCGACCAGGTTTTCGACCCTGAGACGGTCGGCCGGATGGATCGCGAAGGGGGCGCCGGTTTCGCGGACGGCGGAGGACGCGTGTGCGATGTGGTCGTAATGCCCGTGGGTGGCGATGATTTCCACAATGCGGATGTCGTCTTCGCGGACGAGTTCAATGATATCCGGGATGTTGTCGCCCGGATCCACGATGATGCCCTCGAGGGTCTTTTCACAGGCCAGTACGAAGCAGTTCACCTGCAGGGGTCCGACGACGATCGATTTGAAGATCAAGAAATGCTCCTCATGGTCAGCCAGATCCTCCTGTGGTATCCCGACACCGGTATGTCACTTCGCCTGTGGGTGGACAAACCGGCTTTGGATCTATCCTATTGGGGGACAATGACTTTATCTCTCCCACAAGCTCTCATTTTCTCTTCGTCCTTTTCAAAAAGCCGTGAGCCGTAAGACGCAAGACGGGAGAGGTTGCCTGCCCTGTAAGGATTCTGTTCAGGCTTGAGGCATTGATAATGAGCCGTTTGGGCAAGGATGTCTTCTACCGTCTCACGTCTTCCCGCTTTTTGAAGAACGGCGCCGCTCGGCGCGGGGCCGGTTTTTCCGTGAACCACCTCAGTGGCATAAATGGAAATTCGCTGCCCTGTCACCGAAACAGCCCATCCCGAACGATGTTGCTGGACGGATTTGCACGGAAAAACCCCCAACACCACCACCGTACGCTTGATTAGGAACTTACAAAGAACCGTACGGCGATGTTTCTGCGCGATGAAGCGTTTACAGACCCCCCAACACCCCCACCAACCTACCCCCTTTCCCCCTTCCCGGGGGGAAGGGGGACCCCCGGATCCTATCGCGTGGCGTTCGTTTCCCTTTCCTTATAGGAAAGGGTCCCTGCCTGCCGGTGGTTTTTCGGCAGGCAGGGGGGATAGGTCTGCGCATCCGCGAGGTCATGTCGCCAGGCCTTATCGTCGCCCCGTTGAAGCAGGATGTCATCTCCCGTTTTACGTCTCACGTCTCACGTCTCCCCGCTTTTATTCCAGGCCTTCCTCGCCCGCGTGGATGGACGCGAGGACCCACGGATCCCGGGTTTCAACCCGGAACGCCTTTACCTTCCGCCGCATCGCCTCCGCGATTTCCGCGACCTCGGGATCGTGAATCAGATTGGTCGACTCCGCCGGATCGGCGTCGACGTCGAACAATGCTTCCGCATCCTGATGCAGGAATCGTTCCGTGGGGCGCCGCCCCATCATCCCGATCCCCTCCGACAGGACCGCCTGCCACGTGGGGGACGCCCACAGATCGCCCGGTATCGGCGTGGTCAACTCGGGGTACAGATTGCGCACGTATTTGTACTTTCTCCCCCTCAACACGCGGTACGGATAATAGTTCGTCACCTCGTGGAACGAATGCGAAAAGAAAGTCTCGTCCCATCCTTCCGGATGCGTCTCGTCCAGAATCGGAATCAGCGAGCGCTCGGGAAGCCCGTCCGGCGGATTCACGCCACACCACTCCAGAACCGTGGGCGCGATATTGCACCAGTTCACCAGCGCGTCGCACCTGACGGACGGCGCGTCCGGCCGGACCAGGATCAACGGGCATCGATGCCCGGAGTCGAACGACGACCCCTTGGCGCCCGGAAACGGCATCCCGTGGTCGCTCATGACCACAATCAATGTATCCTTCGCCCGTCCGGCGGCCTCGAGCGCATCCACCGCCATCCCGATCCCCCGATCCAGCCTGGATACGGACTGATAATACTCCGCGAGTTCCCGCCGCACGGCGGGGTGGTCGGGCAGGAAATCGGGCACCACGACCTCGTCCGGCGAATAGTACACCTCTTCCACCCCCGGATACGTCTCCTGATTTCCGAAATTGCGATGCGGGTCTCCGAATCCCATATGCAGATAGAAGGGTCTGTCGCCGGTCTGCGCGAGAAACTCCCGGGCCTGTCCGGCCATCTCAGCCACGTTCCGCGTACCGCCGCGCACCCGTTCCGCGTTGTACGTCCATGGATAGACCGCTTCGGGCTGAACGTGCAGCTTGCCCACAATCCCGGTGGCGAATCCCGCCGATCCGAGGGCGCCGGTGATGGAGGGCATGGACAGGTGGGTATGAAAATTATGGATCCCGTGCGTATGCCCGTACTGCCCGTGCGTATGGCTGTAATGCCCCGTCAACACACACGCCCGGCTGGCCGCGCACGACGGCGTCGTGCAGAAGGCCCCGGCAAACACCGTTCCACGAGACGCCAGCGCATCCACATTCGGGGTCCTGATCACCGGATTCCCGTAACATCCGGCAACCGGGCTCCAGTCGTCGGCAATCAACAGGAGCACGCTGCGATGTTCTGTCGCCATAACGCTCCTTCTTCGAGCTCAATAAGGGTGAATCGGCTTGTCAGGCCGGGCAGGATCTCTTATCTTAGGATCCCGCCGCGCGAACGGGGATCCCCAGCATCCTGTGTTTCAGCGATGCGTTTTCCCCGTTCCTGATTTTCCACAGCAGATAAACCATCAGCAAAATACCGGCGCCGTCATACAGCACGTCGGTCCAGGTTCCCATGCGCTCCGGAACGGAATTCTGATGGATCTCGTCGGTCACGGCGTAACAGACGGAAAGCGCCGCGCTCCATGCCAGGCATGGACCGAACCGCCGCCCTGCCGTCCAGACCGACCGCAGCCAGAGATAGGTCAGTATCGCATATTCGGTCAGATGGGCGAGCTTGCGAACCGCGTAGTTCAAGACGCCGAACCAGGCCTCCGTCGCATCCGCGGACATCCCGAAAGCCATCCATCTGCTCGACATCAGAAAGATCAGTCCCATCCAGCCCGCCAGCGCGATTCGCCATCGTATGACCGTCAATCCGACCTCGATTCGTTTCGCACCGATATCCTTTGTGCCTTTTGTGCTTTTTGTGGCCGATTTAACGGTTATCTCTTTTCGAATTAAGGCTAAGATCGCCTTTTGAGAGAATCGCGTCAAGCACAAACCCGGCCGTGACGGGATTTCGCGGGCCGGGCGCCATCTGTCAGGAGATTCCTCGATGCAAGCCTATCAGCGGGAGTTCATCGACTTCCTCGTTGAGACCGGCGCCCTTCGCTTCGGCGAATTCACGCTGAAGAGCGGGAGAGCGTCACCCTATTTCTTCAACGCCGGGCAATTCAACACCGGTACCGAAATCGAGCGCCTCGGGTATTACTATGCCTGCGCCATCCGCGAGTTCGACGCGGCGCCCACACTCGTCTTCGGGCCGGCCTACAAGGGCATTCCCCTCTGCATCGCCGCGGCAATCGCGCTCCGCCAGCGGTTCGACATCGATACCTGCTATGGCTTTGACCGCAAGGAGATCAAGGAACACGGCGAGGGGGGCTGGCTCGTAGGCAAGGAACCCGACGAACGGGACCGCGTCGTGCTGGTAGACGACGTTGTGACCGACGGCGCCACAAAAATCAGCATGATCGACAGGCTGAAGGCAGCCTGCAGCGCCCGGTTATTGGGCCTGGTCATCGCTCTGGACCGCAAGGAGAAAAATACCCGCGGGGAGGACGCCGTGGCGGCCCTCCAATCCGTCACCGGCGTGCCCGTGCGATCCATTGTCACCATCCATGACATCCTGGAATACCTGCCCGGCCGCAGCATTCACGGCCGGGTCGCGCTCACTGCCCCCCTGAAGCGGCAGATCGAGACTTATCTCGACGAATACGGGATTCCCGTATAACGGGACCCTTCGATTCCGGACGGCTATCCCGTCGCCCCGCAGTACCCCGCCGCTGTCATCGCGTACACCCGCGCCACCCGAACCAACTCGTCCACGGACACAGATTCGGACAGCGTATGCGCCCCTTTCGCGTCCGGACCGTGCGTCAGCGCCGGGATACCCGCGAGGGCCGCGTAAGCATTGCCGTCGTCCACGAACGGTTTCCCGCCAACCTGCAGTTCTCCTCCCGATTCCGCCGCGTGCGCCGACTGAAACGCGTTGACGATCGCGTCTTCGCGTGAGATCCTGAACGCGTCTCCCTGAACCTGGAAATCCACCGTCGCCGGCGTCCCGAACTCCTGAGCAAGTGTGTCAACCAGCGCACGAAACTCCCTTTCGATCGCTCCCGTACGGCCGGGGGCGACCCACCGCCTGGTGCCCCGAACAGTGCACGCAACCGGCGCCTGATTGTAAATCTCACCCGACGCCATGAGCCCGACAAATACCGTATCGCGTCCGGACCAGGGGTCGGTATTCTTCTCCAGGGTCCGGTTGAGGTCCCGGAGGCGGCACACCAGTTCCGCGCCCGCCCCCAGGACGTCGGGTGTATCCGGCGCCCTGAGAACCTCGTGCACCGGGTCCCCGTCCCTGTGCAACGAGACCTCGAAAATGGCCATACCCCGACCCGCAAGAGGCAATCGATCGGCCAGATACTCAGGCAGCATCACAGCGTCGCCCACGTAACCCTCCGCAACCAGCGCCCGCACCTGTCGCCGGTCTCCCCAGGGTCCTTCGTGGTGGTCGTGCGCGGTGAGCAGCACACCCCCGCCGGAAAGCGCGTCCGTCTCGCGCAACGCCCGGAGCGCCTCCACCGACGCCGCGATACCGCCCTTCATGTCCGAGGCGCCGGAACCGTAAAGGACACCGTCGTCCAATCTGGGCGGGACAAAAGGCAGATGCACCGTATCCAGATGGCCGTCGAACTGCAGGGTGCGTCCCGGCCGACCGGTATCCAATCGAACCACAACCGCCGGCGCTTCCGGCCAGTCCGCCACCGGTCGTTCGACTTCGAATCCGTCGCCGGTCAATATCGCTTCAAGGCAATCGGCCGCGGCGCCGGCGCTCCGCGTGGGGCTGGGCGCCGCCACCAGCGCCATCGCCGTTTCCACAAGACGTTCCCGATTAACCGCGGACCGAATCCCGTCCAGCCGGTCCGCATCTGATGAATGGTCCATGAAACCCTCCCCGGCCAACGCCGTTGCGACCTGTACCGCGCGCGAAATACAGATGCCGGGCGATGGAGAAAAACGGAAAAGTGGTTGCGTTGTGTGCAGCAAATGTGGTATACATATACCCGGCCGGGGGCGCGTCGCCGGGGGATCGATGAACAATATAGAGCAACTCCGGCGTACTTCAAGCACACAACCGGGCGCCGCCCGGCGGGCCGACCGGCGGCGACCCGTTCTTTCGGATTGGAGGAGACGACGTGACGCGGGGCAGAGCCGACGACCCCCTTGCGATAACGCTGGGTGTGGAGGAGGAGTTCTTCCTGATCGATCCGGACACGCGGGACCTTCTCCCTGACCCGGACCGCCGGATTTTCGAGGACTGCGAGAACAACCGGGGGCCCCACAAGGTGGTGGCGGAGTTTCTCCGGTCACAGATAGAAACCACGACAAGAGTCTGCCGGTCCGTCGACGAGGTCCGCGAGGCCCTGACGGAGACCCGACGCCTCGTCATCAATGCGGCGGCAAGCCACGGAGCCGCGGTCATGGCCGCCTCCACGCATCCGTTTGCGGCCTGGCACAACCAGGTCGTGACGGCAGGCCGCCGCTACGAACAATTCGCAATGACCTATCAGCAGGCGGTTCGCGAACTCCTCGTCGGGGGGATGCACATCCACGCCGGATTCGGTAACGCGGACAACCGCGTGAGGGTCATGACGGCGCTGCGCCGGCACCTTCCGCTGCTCCATGCGCTTTCGGCATCATCCCCGTTCAGCAGCGGCCGTGAAACGGGTTTCAAGTCCTACAGGATCACCCTGTTCAGCAGTCTGCCGCGCACGGGCCTTCCCGGCCCGCTGCGCACCTGGGAGGAATTCGACCGCCTGGTATCGGAATACCAGCGCATGGATTTCATTCAGGACAGCACGGAATTGTGGTGGCACATCCGGCCGTCCCTGGCCTTTCCCACGGTGGAGTTGCGCATCTGCGACATCTGCCACACCATCGACGAGGCGGTTTGCGTCGTTGCCCTGTATGCTTCGCTGGTGCGTCACCTGCTTCGGCTGGACGCGGAGAACCGCCTTCCTCCGGAACCGCCCACCGAATTGATCGCCGAGAACTGCTGGCTCGCGCAGCGATACGGCGTCCTCGCGTTCCTCGGCAATACCGGGGGTAAGGGACGCACGGATATTGACGAACTCGCCCACGCGCTCGTGGACGAGCTTGCAGACGACGCACGAGCCCTGGGTTGCGAGTCCGAACTGCGCCGCGCTACGGACGTGATACGGAACGGTACGGGCGCCGACCGGCAGATCGATCATTTCCGCCTGCGCCGCCTGGAAGGCGACCCGGAACCGGAAGCCCTGCGGGAAGTCGTCGACCTCGTGGTGGAGGATACCCGGCGCGGGATCCCCGGCCTGACGGGGTGAATGACGACGGACTGACCCGATCGTCCGTTCGCTTCCGAATTGTGCGAGGGGTCCCTATCACACACAAACCTGGACAATCGCGGCAACCGTGACGAACTGCGCTACCGTAAAACTGAAATCGGGCGAGCCGCTCGTTATCAAGGAGGTTGAGCCGCCTCTCGGGCGCTATGCCGGCAGCGTGGGATGCTGGTGGGATGCGGTTGACGAAGACCTTCTGGCAGGCGTCCTTGCGCCATGGCTTCGTTGTCCCTACTACATCGGCGAGATCAACGGGCAGGTTGCCGGGTACATGACCTGCCTTACATCCGTGCGGAATCCCGAGGTGGGCCTCGTGGAGTTCGTCAGCACGGCGAACGAACACCGGCGCAAGGGCGTCGGGACGGCGCTGCTGCGGCATCTGATCGCCCGCTTCGAAGCGCAAGGCGGCCTGGCCCTGTACCTTTGCACCACAAATCCCGTTGCCGGGCAGCTGTACGAAAACTGCGGGTTCCACTACTCCGTGGGTGACGGTATGCGGTATCTGTCGGCCACTGCAGTCAACTTTGACGCCACGTACCTGGCGCGCGAGGGTGAGGCGATTGCTCGTGAGGCCGACTGGGGAGACCTGCCAGGCGCCACGGTCCTGTTCTGTCATCCGCGGCCTGCCTGGGAGATCAAGGAATATCTGAGCCATTGTTTCCGCGATACCCGTTTCGAGGGCCATTACGTGAAGCTGATGAGACGCGTGGAGGAGGACCGCGGCGTTATCGTGGTGCTGGAGAACGGGCGGCAGCGGGTGGTGGGCTGCGCTGTCGTGGAACGACTGCCCACGTTTCAACAGCAGCACGTGGGTCAGATGAGCGTCCGCGTCGCCCCGGAATACGACGACCGGACCGATGCGCTGCTCGACGCCGCTGCCGCCCACGCTCACGCGATGGGCATTTCGGTCCTGCAGACTTATGTATCGGACGCGGACACCGACGCGGGAAGAACGCTGGAGGAAGCGGGGTTCGAATGCGAGGGTATCCTGCCCCGGCGCCTGCGAACCGCCGGCGGGCTGACCGGCGTTGCCGTTTACGGCAGACATCTTGGCGAAACCGGCGCGTGGCGTCCCCTGGATGCATATTACGGCGAGAGGAAACCCTGGCAGGCGGAGAGGGTCCGCGCCATGGAACGAGACGGAACCGCGTAGATCACCCTCAAGAGACGTCTCGAGTGAGAAAGGATCACGCAATTGTCTTACCAGGAAGTAATCACCCAACTCAAGGCGCAGGTCCAGCAGATCGCCCATCAGTTGATCAATGCCTCGCCCCGGATCGCCGGCGCGCTTGCACTGGCGTTGCTGGGGCTGGCGCTGGCTTACCTGGCCCGCGCGCTCAGCCACAGGTTGATCGCGGGGCTGGACCGGCTGTTTCCGCGCCTCAGTCTGACCAAAGGACGGGGGGCGGAGTTCAGGACGGCGGCAGGCTGGGCCGTCGGGCGCGTGCTCTTCTGGCTGGTCCTGCTCTTTTTTCTCACCGTGGCCACCGAAATACTGGGCCTCCCGGTGGTGTCCTATTGGCTCAACGGCATTGTCGTCTATCTGCCGCGGTTCCTCGCGGCCGTCCTGATCCTGTTCGCGGGCCTGGTCGGAGGACAGTTTCTCAGGGACGTCATCGTGGCGACGGGCCTGTCCCACGCGACGGCGCTTGCCCGCCTCGGCCAGGTGGCGGTGGTGGTCGCAAGCGCCCTGATCGCCGTGAACCAGGCGGGGCTGAACGTCGACCTGCTGACCGGCGGGCTGCTGCTCGTTTTCGGAATCGCCCTCCTCGGCAGCGCACTGACGTTTGCTCTGGGCGCCCGTACCACCGTAGCCAACATACTGGCCTCGTACTATCTGCAGAAAACCTACCGGGTCGGCCACCGGGTCAGCATTGAGAACTACCAGGGAGAGATCGTTCAGATCACCGCCACCGCCGTGGTTCTGGATGCCGGGGAGGGGCGAATCTCGGTTCCGGCGTCGGTCTTTGCCGAACAGGCGTCAATTCTGCTCGTAGAGAGGAAATGAGACGATGGACAGGGCATCGAACGTGATCGATCACTTCATCCGCGCCCACGCCGCGGAAGCCGCCCGCGTACTGGAAAACTGCTCGCTGGACGATCTGGCGGCCTTTTTTGAGGGGATCCCGCCCGATCTGGCGATCTCCCTCTTCAACACGATGGAATCGAGCATTGCGGTGGCCTGTCTGGAGCGCATGCCGGCGGCGGAAGCCGGCAGCGCCGTGGGCGGGTTGCCGGCGGACCGTGCGGCCCACCTCGTTCGGCGGATGAAGCCGGAGACGACGGCGGCGATTCTGGAAGCGTTGCCCGACGATTTTACCACGCATCTGAATCGCCTGCTGCGTTACCGTGAGGAGACCGCGGGCGCATTGATGGAGTCGCTGGTTTTCACCGTCCCGCCGGAGGTCTCCGCCGGCGAGACGCTGGACAGGTTGCGTACAAGCCGGTCCCGCGTTCTGTATTACCTGTATGCGGTGGATCGAGACCGGATACTGGCGGGCGTTATCAGTCTCAGCGAACTCCTGGGCGCCGATGAAGGAAGCTCCGTCGCCTCGATCATGCGCAGGAAGGTGATGTTCCTGCGGACGGAAGACTCGCTGGCTTCGGTACTCGTCCATCCTTCCTGGATGGATTATCACGCCCTGCCCGTACTCGACGAGCAGGGCCTGTTCGCCGGGGTGTTGCGTCACAAGACCGTCCGTCAACTGGCCGGGAACACGGATCGGCTTCTGCGCCCCGGCCAGGCAGGGACAGCGCTGGGAGAATTGTACCGCATCGGGCTGTCGGCCATGGCCAAAAGCGCCCTCGGGGCGGAGGACCTCCAGGCGTCCGCTGCCGATCATCCCGGATTCGCAAGGAGTTCCGAATGATGGAGAACACGAGGGCTTCGCAGGCCCTTATCCGCGCCTATTTTCGACGCCACCCCGGTGAGGCCGCCCGGGCGCTGGCCTCGACGCCCGTCCCCGAGGCTCTCGATCTGCTTGAAATCCAGGCAGGGGGCCGGGCCGCGCAGGTCTTCGAACGCATGGACCCGGATCGGGCCGTGGCGCTCATGGAACACATGGAGGAGCCCCTGTTCCGGAGGCTCTGGGGGGCGATGGACGAAGGCGTCGCCGCCTCACTCCTCGCCCGGCTGTCGCCGGAGAACCGTTCCGCGCGTCTTTCCTCGCTGCCTGTGAGGCTGGCCGGCGAAATGAAAGAACTGATGAGCTACCCGAACGGGTCGGCCGGGCAGATCATGGATTGCTCGGTCACCGTTTTCAGCGCCGAGGAGTCCGCGGAGGAAGCGCTCACCCGCATCCGCTCGTTTCCGGAGCGCCGCATTCTGGATCTGTGTGTCGTGGATGATGACGGGAAGCTGACGGCGGTGCTTCCGCTGCAGGAAGTCGCGGTCGCCCAGCCCGAAGACCGCCTTGGACAACTGGCGCATGGCCCGCCTGTCTACGTGCAGGCCATGTCATCGCGGGAGGAAGTGGTTGAACTGCTCGAGGCCCACAAATTGGCGTCGCTGCCTGTAATCGGCGGCGTCGACGGGCGGCTTTGCGGAATCATCCGGCACGACGCCCTGGTGGTGGCCGCCAGGCACGATGCAAGCGAAAACGTGCAGACGATGGTCGGCGCCGGCAGAGAAGAACGCGCCCTTTCCGGGCCGGCGCTTGCCGTGCGCAACCGGATGCCATGGCTGCAGGTCAATCTGGGCACGGCCTTTCTGGCAGCCGCGGCGGTCGCTCTGTTCGAGGATACCATCGCCAGGTTTACCGCGCTGGCCGTATTTCTTCCGGTGGTTGCGGGCCAGGCCGGCAATACCGGCGCACAGGCGCTGGCCGTGGCCTCCCGCGGTCTGGCGCTGCGCGAGTTCAGGCCGCGCCGGTGGTTTCCCGTTGCCCGCAAGGAACTGCTGGCCGGGTTTGTCAACGGACTCTCGGTGGCGCTGGTCGCGTCTCTGGCGGCCTACCTGTGGTCCGGAACGACCGGGCTTCCCCTCGTTCTGGGCGTGTCCATGGTGTTTTCCATGTCCATGGCCAGTCTCACGGGGGCGCTCATTCCCATTGTGCTTACGGCCCTGGGAAAGGACCCGGCGCAGTCGGCGTCGATCTTCCTGACCACCGTAACCGACGTCATCGGGTTCGTCAGCTTTCTGGGCCTGGCCACACTGATGGCGACATCGTTCGGGATGACACTGTAGCGTAACGGCGAAGGAAGAAGGAAGATCGAAGAAGGAAGAAGGAAGAAGAAAAACCTGAGAGCGGTGAGACGGGAGAAGGAAAAATTAAGAATGAAGAATTAAGAATGAAAACCTAAAAGCGGTGAGACGTAAGAGGGTAGACGGTAGATGACATCTTTGCCCGATTGGTTCGTCCCTTATGCCTGCGGCAAAAAGTGTAACCGGACGCGGCGGACAATCTCTCCCGTCTCCCGTCTTACGCCTACCCTTTTCGAGACCTACCCGCTAACCCCCTTCCTGCGAGGAAGGGGGTTAGCGGGATCCTATCGCGTGGCGTTCGTTACCCTTTCCTTATAGGAGAGGGTCCCTGCCTGGCGATGGTTTTTCGGCAGGCAGGGGGGAGAGGTCTGCGGGGCTGGGGGTGAGGACGCTTTCGCTTCAAGCTGACTGCTGGTTTCTGGTTTGGTTTTCTTTGTGTCTTCGTGTCTTTGTGTGAGCCGATTTTCGCTTTTGATCTTGGCTATAGGTTGAGAGCCAACCGCTCTCCTCATCAATAAGACGCCTATTGATCTACGAACGGATCTACTGACCGGAGGACGACCAGAGCAGAGCGCGCTGATCCGTCCGGCGACGCGGTTCGATGTGCCTCCGAGGTTGTCAGGGCAGAGGATCCTGTGCATCCTGTAAGCGTGTTCGCGCTATGCATATGGCAGGCCCCACCTGCCTGCCGCGCGGGGCTTGGCGCAGGCAGGCGCCCAGTGGAGACTTTTGGTTCCTTTTGGTCGCTTCAAAAGGAACACGCCGTAGGCAGGGAACTGTAAAAAATTAAGAATGAAGACCTGAAAGCGGTGAGAGGGTAGAGGGTAGATGAAGGCGGTGAGACGGGAGACGGTAGATGATGACGTTACCACAGTGTTTTTCACGCTAACCGTGCCTGTTTCTTTACCGATATGGTAACGACAAGAAAGACCATAGGGCACTGATGTCCTCTCCCGTCTTACGTCTCACGTCTCACCAGGGGGGGAGAGGGGTTGGGTGGAAAGCTCCCGCTATTTCCCGCCCTGACCGCCTGACTTTATATTCCCGATCAACTCGATGATGTCGTCCGTAACGTCCATTACGTGAACCCCCGCTGGCACGACGAATTCGAATTGTCCTTCGTTGAACTTTACGTTTGTCTTCATCGTCTCAAACCGCCGCGACAGCAGTTCCCGGCCCTGCGCGTTATAGTACCTCATCTCCCGTAACAGGCCATCCTCCGGGTGGACCGAGAAACGGACCCGGGCAGGCGGTTCCGGCAGGTCCGCATACAGCAGCGTGACCTCGGGTACGGCCTCGAACACGCGAAGGATCTCGCCCTTCAACGTGTCCGTCGCGGAATAGCGGATCGACTTCCACTCCAGCGCCCGGAAGGGGCGCAAGGGATTCGGCTGGTCCGCGTCCGCCTCGACCCGCGTCGACCGGTAGACCCTCGCCGTGTTGACACGATAGACGATCTTCTCCTCGGGGTCGTATCGCCACAACAGGCTGCCGTCCGACACAATCGTCTGGCGGATCCGGCCGGCCAGCACACGCGTCACG
Organism: Candidatus Latescibacterota bacterium; assembly: GCA_965203805.1. Taxonomy (GTDB): domain Bacteria; phylum Latescibacterota; class UBA2968; order UBA2968; genus JAAXHE01. The sequence continues at coordinate 3,261,759 of OZ241917.1, forward strand.
TACATCCTGACCGGCGCCTGTATGGCGATATCGTCCAGAATCTCATATTGCTCGCCCTCCACGGTCAGCAGCGTTCTGACCCGGGTCTCACAGGTCTTAACCGATTTCAGCTTTTCCTGAATCGCGACCATCAGACCATCGGTTTTGGAATCGCCGGTTGACATTTTTTCCGCGCTCGCCCTTCCTCCCATTGCCGCCACACACAGCGCAAGAAAGAACGCCGGCGTTATCCGAACGGTAAACATGACGGAACTCCTTTCACGGCCGACAGGTTGCGAACTCCTGCCCTCGCATCCATCGTCAGGCGCCCGCTACAATTTACGGAAGATGACTCCCACAACCAGCCCCGCGGCCAGCGCCACGACAACCGAGACCACGCCGTACAGCCCCCCGTTCCGGAAGGCGACGTTGGAAATCGCCCGAACAAGCCCGGTTTTTTCGACTGAAAACGTCCGGACCGTCTCCGAAACCGGATGGTGTTCCCGGAAGCAGTAGAGTGTCGCGCGATAGGTTCCGGGGCGCACTGCCGCCGGAATCCGGAACTCAGATCGAAAAACGTTGAATGCGCCTTCCCTGTCCGACAACGCAATGGACGCGGGGCGCACCGCGTAGAATCCGCGTTGGGTCTCCAGACGCAGGAACTCGTTGAACACGAATCCGTCATCGCCGGGAGGCGACTGTTCGATGGCGACGCTTTGCCGAAGCGCGTCAACTCCTTCCCCGATGGCTGCCAACTGCCGTGCGACGTCCGACGAATCGCTCGAAGCGGCGATCGCATAAAGGCCCGGCAGCGAGTCGAAGACGACACGGCCCGTGTTCATCCACAAAAGGCCGCGCTTTTCCTTTCTGCGATAGGCGACGGCGCGCGGTTCCCCATCCAGTTTCAAAACGACCCGGCAATCTTTCGGAACCGCCCCGGTTGCGACAAGCCTTGCGCCCCGGAAGAAAAGGTCGACCTCAACCCGCGAAGGAGACAACTGGAGCGACGGTTCCGCCGCACAGGGCGCGGAAAGAAGCGTCGTCAACAACCAGACCCAGACCCGGCCGGTCATCCGCGACCTCCCAGGACGGTAAGCAGAACAGGTGGTTCCGAGAGAAGCTCGACCAGCATGATCCCCATCACCAGGAGCACAATTGCCGCGAGAAACACCTTGAACTGCTCCGCCCCCAGACGCCGGCCGATCCGCACACCCGCCTGCGTCCCCAGCGTTGAGCCCGCAAGCAGCATCAAGGCAAGCACGAAGTCCACGGTATGGTTCGTAAAGGCATGCAAGAGGGTCACGTTGATGCAGGTAAACATCACTTGCAGGAGGCTGGTCCCGACCACCACCGGCATGGGCATCTTCAACACGTACAGCATTGTCGGTACCATAATGAAGCCGCCGCCCACCCCCATAATCGCAGCGAGCATACCCACCAGGATTCCGAGGCCCAGCGGAACCAGCACGGACATGGTCGTACCGGCTGTTTCGAACCGAATTCTCCACGGCAACGCCCGGTTGAGCCCGGAAAACCAGGACGCCACCCGCGCCATCCGGTTCACCAGGGCCAGAGGACGTTCCGCCCAGGTAATCCGGAACTCCTTCCTCGGGCGGCCCGCCGCCTTTGCCGCGGTTCCCGCGCGCAACCCCACGAACCCGTCCACAAACATAATGCCGCCCACCGACGCCAGCATGAGCACGTAGCTGATGTGGATGACCAGGTCCGCGCTCCCGGCGGCCCGCAGCACCTTGATCAGTTGCACGCCGGCCGTACCGCCCGCGAAGCCGCCGACAATCAGAACGGCAGCCATCCGCAGATCCACGTTTTTCAACCGCCAGTGGGCATAGACGCCGGACGCCGACGCCGCCACGATCTGATTGGCGTCGGATGCCGCGGCAATCGTGGGCGGGATTCCGATCATAATCAGCAGAGGCGTCAGCAGAAACCCGCCGCCCACGCCGAACAGACCGGAGAGCACGCCCACGCCGGCCCCCAGTGCCAACAGAAGCCACAAGTTGACGCTCGTTCCCGCTATAGGCAGGTACAGGGAGAGATCCACGCCGTCCTCCTGAAAAACGCGCTGCGAGACGCGAACGAGACAGCTCTCATAATCTCCCACGCGGGGTGAAAAGTCAAGCGGAAACCCGGGTTCAACGTCCGCCACGGACGCGGTAATCTCCGCCGGAACGGGGCCCGGTCGGCGCACGAAAAACCGCGGCCGCCCAGTGCTCAGGCCGTCCCAATTTCTCTTTCAAATTCGGGCGCAACGGCTTAGATTTCGATCCGGTAATCCATACGCGCCACCCGTCACTTCTTTGCTGAGGAGCGCATTCATGCCTCGCCTGACCGGCGGCCGGTTCATCGCCGAAATGTTCCACGGATACGGCGTCACCCACGTGTTCTTCATGCCCGTGATCGCACCTCTCGCTCTAATGGAAATGGAACGGCTGGGAATCCGGCGCATCATGACCCACGGCGAGAAAAGCGCGGCCTATATGGCCGACGCCTATGCGCGCGTCCGCCGGGGCGCGGGCATCTGCATGGCGCAATCCGTGGGCGCTGCCAACCTCGCTGCCGGGCTGCAGGACGCGTACCTCGCGTGTTCTCCCGTGATTGCCATCACCGGGCGCCAGACCCAGATCAACCGGCACCGGCACGCGTACCAGGAAGTGGACCACGTTGCGCCGTTCGATGCCGTCACGAAGTACAACGTCCTGGTGGACCGGCCCGAGCAGTTGCCCTATTTCCTCCGGCAGGCCTTCAGGGAAGCCACCACGGCAACGCCCGGGCCGGTACACCTCGACATGGCGGGATTCATTGGAGAGGCGGTCGTGAACGACGAGGCCGATCTGGACGTGGTGGCCGAAGAACCCTTCGCCAAACTGCCCCCCTTCCGGCCCGAGCCCGATCCGGAAGCCGTCCACGGGGCGATCGATCTGCTCGCGGCCGCGGAACGGCCCATTATCGTCGCCGGCGGCGGGGTCATCGCCTCGGGCGCCGGGGCGGAGCTTCAGGATTTCGCGGAGAAGCTCGCCATTCCGGTCGCAACGTCGTTGAACGCCAAAGAGGCCCTTCCCTGGAACCATCCCCTCGGCGTGGGCGTGTGCGGGCTATATTCCCGCGAATGCGCGAACCGCGCCGTTTGCGAGGCCGACCTGGTCTTCTTTATCGGCAGCCACACCGGCGGACAGGTCACGAACGACTGGACGGTCCCTCCGGCCGGCACCCGTGTCATCCAGCTCGACATCAACCCGGCCGAAATCGGACGCTCCTACCCGATCCGCCTCGGGATTCAGGCCGACGCGAAAGCCGGGTTGTCGAGGCTGATCGACGCCGCGGACGGGGCCGTCACGCGCAACGAGTGGACGTCGCGCGTCCGGCAACTCACCGCCCAATGGCGGGAGCGCGTGGCCCCGTACGTCAACTCGGATGAATTACCCATCCGTCCGGAGCGCCTCTGCCGGGAACTGACCCGGCACCTGCCCTCCGACGCCATTCTCGTTTCCGATACCGGACACGCCGGAATATGGACCGGTACCATGATCGATCTCAACCATCCGCGTCAGTCCTATATCCGATGCTCCGGCTCCCTCGGCTGGGGCATTCCCGCGGCCGTCGGCGCCCGGTGCGCCGCTCCGGACCGGCCGGTCGTGTGCTTTACGGGCGACGGCGGCATCTGGTATCACGTCACGGAACTGGACACGGCCGTTCGAAACGACATACCCGTTGTCATCGTGGTGAACAACAACCATTCCCTGAACCAGGAAAAGGGGATCAACGAAGATATCTACGGAGGCCCGGAACCGGGGTCCGACGAACTCTGGCACATGACCGACGGAGACTTTGCGAAAATGGCGGAATCGATGGACTGCGCGGGCATTACGGTCCGGCGCGCCGCGGAGTTCGGGAGCGCCCTGGAGCGGGCGATCGGGTCGGGACGACCGGCCGTTATCGACGTCAAGACCCACATAGACGGGATCGCGCCGCAGGCCTGGTCGCCGCCGGCCTGAAACGGGAAGGGAATGCCCCTGTGTCCTCATCAGACGTAGACGGTCTCAAGCTTCTGGTCGTGGTCGCCCATCCGCACGACCTGTGCCACATGGGGGGCACCTGCGCCCACCACGTGGACCGCGGCGACCGCGTTTCCGTGGTGGCGATCACCGCCGGGCAGCGCACACACAACGAAAAACTGGCCGACGAACTGCGCAAGCCGCCGGACCTGAGAGATCCGCAGGTGGTCCATGCATCGCAGGAAGATTACGCGAAACGCAAGACAGAGGAATTCACAAGGGCATGCGCCGTCTTCGGCGTCACCGACGCGACCGTACTGCCGTTCTCCGATCATCCCCTCGAAGCGACCGGGGACGTGGTTGCCGCCGTCGCCGGGGTCCTGTACGAGGTCCGTCCTCACATGATTCTGACCCACGCGCCTTACACGCTGCCCGACCGGCGTTTTCAATATGCCTGGGTCAACGACCATACCGCAACCGGCATTGCAGTGCAAAAGGCGCTCAACCACGTGGGCATCCCCGACACCGAGCACGGCCGCGCGCCCCACAGAGTGGCCGCCATCTACTATACGGGCATCGATTACGGGTTCCACGAGGTCGACGTCTGTATCGATATCTCCGAGCACGTCGACAAGCGGATAGAGGCCGAGCAAATCTTCGAGTCCCAGGGGCACACGGCGGAATTCGCGAGAAAGCGGATCGAGTCCAGCGCCGGATTTCAGGGATGGAAGGCCGGCACCGGCTACGCCGAGACCTTCATCCGCGGGTACCGGGAGATTTCCAGGTTTCTGTCCGTCACCGAGGAGAACCTCCGGCTCGCGGGGAGCTCTCACGAGGAACGCCTGCGCTGGATCACGGGACGAGATCCACACAGCGGCGGGGAGGCCGGGGCGGGCAGATAGTCCGAAGGGCCGGGCGCCGCCTGTCGAAGTTGCGGTCCGGGCACGCGGGTTTGCTGTTGCCCGCGGGGGCCGGATTCCACATATTCCCGCGTCCACGTACGATCATCGCACACGCATTCCACAACCCGATGGCAAGGAAGGTCTTTATGCAAAACGTCTGTTGTCGTTCCGCTGTCATTCTCAGTTCGATCCTGCTTCTGATTCTCGCCGCTCCAGGCATGGCATTTGCGCAGGATACCGCCGCTTCCGAAACGGGTAACAGCTGGGTACAGAGCAACCTCGCCGACCTGGACCGGCTCTTCGGAAATACGGTCGAACTGCTGGCCGCGGTCCTCTTCGCGTCCTTCGGCACCGGCATTCCGCTCATCGTCGTGGTGCTGCTTCTGGGCGGCATCTATTATTCCTTCTTCTTCGGATGGATCTCCGTGAAGGGGTTTCGCCACTCCATCGACGTCATCCGGGGACGCTACGACAATCCGGACGATCCGGGGGAGATTTCACACTTCCAGGCGCTTACCAGCGCGCTTTCTGCGACGGTCGGACTCGGAAACATCGCGGGCGTCGCCATCGCCGTCAGTCTCGGCGGCCCGGGAGCGATTTTCTGGATGCTCGTTACCGCGGTGTTCGGCATGTCCTCCAAGCTCGCTTCGTGCACCCTGGCCGTCATGTACCGGAAGATACACCCCGACGGCCGCGTCGCGGGCGGGCCGATGTATTACCTGGAAAACGGCCTTAAACGCAAGGGTATGGGGGAATTCGGCCGTACCCTGGCAGTCATGTTCGCCTTTCTGACCGTGGGCGGAAGCCTGGGCGGCGGCAATATGTTCCAGGCCAATCAGACGCTGGAAATCCTGGGTACCGTTTCGCCGGTCTTCAAGACCTACAACTGGCTGGTCGGCATCGGGCTCGCCGCCATGGTCGCCGTCGTGATCATCGGAGGCATCCGGCGGATCGGCCGCGTCACGTCGCGGGTGGTGCCCACGATGTGCCTGTTGTACGTGGCCACGTGCCTGCTGATCATCGTTTCCAACTTTACCCGGATTCCGGAACTGCTGGCCACGATCTTCAGCCACGCCTTTTCGCCCCAGGCGCTCTACGGCGGCTTCATCGGCGTGCTGGTCACCGGCATCAAACGCGCCGCGTTCTCGAACGAAGCGGGCCTCGGGTCCGCGGCGTTCGCGCACGCCGCCGCCAGGACCGACGAACCCGCCAGGGAGGGAATGGTCGCGATGATCGGGCCGTTCATCGACACGATCATCATTTGCCTGATGACGGGCCTCGTCTGTCTGATCACCGGCGTCTACTCGGATCCGCAGTTCCTCGGCCAGGCCCAGCAGGGTCAGCCGGTCGGCGCCGCGATGACGGCGGCCGCTTTCGAGACGTTCATCCCCGGCGCCCGCCATGTGCTGGCCATTGCCGTTGTACTCTTCGCGTATTCCACCATGATTTCATGGTCCTATTACGGCGAGCGGGCCTGGGAGTATCTCTTCGGCGACGGGACGATTCTTGTGTACCGCATCATCTTCGTCGTCTTTGTCTTCCTGGGCGCCGTTACCGCGCTGACCAACGTACTGAACTTTACCGACATGATGATTCTGGGAATGGCCTTCCCCAACATCATCGGCGGCGTGATCCTCAGCCCCCAGATCAAGGCAACGCTCAACGACTACTGGGACCGCCTGAAATCCGGGCAGATGAAGGTGTACAAGTAACCGCGCACATCCGCAAAAGAGGGGCGCTGCAACTCGCAGCGCCCCTCTTTTTATTTGGGAATCGGTGAGACGGGAGAAGGAAAAATGAAGAATTAAGAATGAAAACCTGAAGGCGGGGAGACGGTAGAGGAAACGACCCGCTGGTTCCGGTTTGCCTATGGCATCCTGACAGGGCGCCTGTCGGCGGACAAACACCCGTTGGAACTGCGTTCCGGGCGATCCCAAACTTCACATCTCTAATTTACTTTTTTCTTCTTCGTCCTTTTTCTTATCCACGTGTACGGACCAAAAAGAAGCGTGCCTGCCTGCCGAGCAGGCTTCGGCGCAGGCAGGCCGCTCAAACGCCGCGGGGCTGCTTTTCCGCGAACCGCTTCCGTGGAGACACCGGGAGACGTTGCCCTGAAACCCTTACAGGCGTACCTGGACGACGTTGCTGGACGGACTCGCGCGGAAAAGCCCCATCCCCACCGCCATGCGCTTGAGTGAACTGCGCGAGGTTTGATGCATTTGTGATCTTGACGATTATGCGCTTGAGAACCCCCGACACCCCCCCCCAACCTACCCCCTATCCCCCTTCCCGAAGGAAGGGGGAACGGCGATCCTATCAGGGAGTCCTGGTTGTCTCCCCCTCTCCCCCCGGGAGAGGGGGTTGGGGGGAGAGGTCTGCGGGGCTGGGAGTGGTTCGCTCCTGGCTGCTTCGTTTTTCTTCGTGTCTTCGTGCCTTTGTGTGAGCTGACTTTGAATCTTGTTCTGACTATCGCTTCTGTTTCTGGCTGACTGCTGCTTTTCCCCCCTCCTCAGACCTACCCCCTAGCCCCCTTCCTGTGAGGAAGGGGGAACGGCGATGGGTCGATGGACCAGGCATGCAGACGTGCCGGCTGGCGAATTCCTGTCTATCAGTGTATCTATAGATGACCGGCACGCGATGACTGTCTTTTCTCCCCCTCTCCCCTTGGGAGAGGGGGCCTGCCTGCCGAGCAGAACTCGGCGCAGGCAGGCCGGGGGGAGAGGTCGCGTAAAAGCGGTGAGACGTAAGAGGTTAGACGGTAGATGAAGGCGGTGAGACGGTAGAGGTTAGACGGTAGATAATAACGTTACCACAGTGTTTTCACGCTAACCGTGCCTGTTTCTTTACCGATATGGTAACGACAAGAAAGACCATAGGGCACTGATATCATCTCCCGTCTTACGTCTCACGTCTCCCCGCCTTTCAGACCTACCCCCTAGCCCCCTTCCTGTGAGGAAGGGGGAACGGCGATGGGTCGATGGACTGGGCATGCAGACGTGCCGGGCTGGCGATTTCCTGTCAATCAGTGTATCTATAGATGACCGGCACGCGATGCCTGTCTCTTCTCCCCCTCTCCCCCCGGGAGAGGGGGTTGGGGGGAGAGGTCTGCGGGGCTGGGGGTGGTTCGCTCCTGGCTGCTTTGTTTTTCTTCGTGTCTTCGTGCCTTTGTGTGAGCTGATTTTCGCTCTTGACTCAAGCTGATTGCTGATGGCTGATTGCTGTTTTTCGCTATACATCCGCAATCGACACGGGTTCGCCGGTTTCGAGAGACCGGTTCACCGCCACCACGACCTCCTGGGTCCTTACGGCATCCGAGTACGGACATCGCAGCTTCGATCCGTCGCCGGTACGCACCGCTTCGATGAAGGCGTTGTCCATCTCCTGCCAGTAGGGGTTGCCGACCTCGATATGTTCCGACCGGTCGCCCTGTACAACGGTAATGGACTTTCTCTCGTTGTACTGGATCACCATATCCTTCGTGAAAATATCCAGCCCGCCGCGATGGCCGCACGACAGGAAACAGGCCGAAAAGAGCGTTGCCAGCGTGCCGTTTTCGAAAATCAACGTGGCCGCGCTCGCGTCTTCAATATCGTAGTCCTCCACGTCCGTCATCAACCCCGTACGGCCCCCGGCGAACACGGTTTTCACCTCGCCGAAGAGATACCGGGCCATATCGGTCACGTGGACCGTCTGCTCGACGGCCTGCCCCCCGGACATCTGCTTCCGCCGCCACCAGGGGGTGCCCGGCAGCCCGCCCATCCAGTACCCGATGGCCAGCCCGACCGGACGGTCCGCAAGAAGGTCCCGCGTCCTGTCGATAATGTCCAGGTACCGGCCCTGGAAACCCACGCAGGAGATCACGCCGTGCTCCCGGATGGCCGCGTCCGCCTCCCGCGCCGTATCCATGCCGAGCGAGATCGGCTTCTCGACAAAGAGCGCGATTCCCTTCTCCGCGGCCATAATCTCCTGCGTCTCGTGCGCAAATGGAGGGATGCAGATGTAGACCGCATCCAGTTCCACGTTGTTCAGCATGGACCGGTAATCCGTGAATACCTTCGCATCCCACTCCGCCGCGGCCTCGGCGGCCTTCGCCCGTTCCACGTCGCAAACGGCCACCACCGACACGTCGTCCATGACTTTCAAATGCCGGCGATGCGCGCGTGAGATGTTTCCCGCGCCGATGAACCCGACTTTCACCGTCATTTACATTTCCTTTACGGTATTCGATCCCAACCCGCCGGTTACGGCCGGTTTCTATTTCAACTCTTGCTTCAGCGCCCTGATCGTCTCTTCCAGCGCCTTCATCTCCTTGCCGGCCTGCTCCCAGTCCCACTGCTGCAGGGCCGAACGCACACGGGAATAGTGCGCATCGGCTTTTGCCGCCAGTTCGGCAGCGGACTGCCCGGTCTGCACGGCCACGGAAGCCGCCGGCGCTTCCTCCTCACCGATCGCAACGGTGGCGCCTGCTCCGGCCCCGAACAACTCCGACAGGGCCTCTTCGAACGTATTCCGCATCACCACCTGCCCGCCGAAAGCGACAATCACCTGCTTCAACTCCGGAATCGCCGTACTGCGTTCCTGCTCCCGCCTGGGCGGAGGCTGGCCGCCGGGCATGCCCTCTTCCTGTCCGTACGCCGGCTGTTCGGGCTCCTGCCTCGCCTGCAGATAGATGGGTTCGACGTAGATGAACGACCGCTCCACCGGGATGGCCAGCAGGTTTCCCCGGATCACCTCCGAGCCCCGCTGCCCCCACAACGTAAGCTGGCTGGAGATTTCCGGCTGCTGGTCCACCCGCGCTTCGATCTGCATCGGGCCGTAGATCAGCTTGTCTTTGGGCAGTTTGTACACCAGGAGATGCCCGTAGTTTTCACCGTCGGACCGAGCCGCGAGCCAGGCGATCATATTGTCCCGCTTTTCAGGCGTGAACGGGACCATCAACAGGAATTCCTCCCGCTGCTCGCCGGGCAACTTGACGATGATGTAGTAGGGCAGCATCTTCTGCGGCTGGTCGCTGTAGATCTCGTTCGGAATCTCCCAGAGATCTTCCTGGTTGAAGAAGACGTTGACGTCTTCCATGTGATATGTCCGATACATGATCGCCTGCCTGAAAAACAGGTCGATGGGATACCGCACGTGCGCCCTGAGACCTTCCGGCATCTCGGACATCGGCTGGAACACGCCCGGGAACATCTCGCCGTAAGCTCGAATCAGCGGATCTTCCGTATCCACCTGATAGAACGTGACCGTGCCGTTATACGCGTCGACCACAACCTTCACGGAATTCCTGATATAGTTGATCCTCATCCGCCCGGAGCGGGTCGAATACGGGTACATGTCCGAGATCGTGTACGCATCCTGAATCCAGTAAAGCCTGCCTTCGGACGCCACGACATAGGGATCGGTGTCGTACATGAGGAAGGGAACCAGCGTCTGAACCCGCTCCCGGATCTGCCGGCGGAACATGATGCGGCTCTCAGGCAATATATAGCCGCTCAACAGAAGGCTCACGTCCCAGAACCGGATGGCAAACGACAGCCGATTGATAAAACTGCCCGTGGGCACGCCGCCCAGCCCCTCATACGTCGAATACTGGTTCTCGTCGCCCTTCGGGTAGTCGAATTCCTCGATGCCCGTTTTCACGACCACGTAGGCGTAGGTTCTCTCGCCGTAATAGATCTCGGGCCTCTCGACCTCCAGCCCGGAAACCGAAACGGGCGGTATGTCCTTGACCATAAACGCCGGCAGGCCCTCCGGCGTCACGTGGTTCACCGGGCTTATGGTCACCCCGTATCCGTGGGTATACTGCAGGCGCTCGTTGACCCAGTTCCTCGCCTGGGACGGCAACCGGTTGGTATCCAGTTCCCGGGCGGACAACATCACCTGTCTGTAGACCCCGTCTATGGTGTACCGGTCCACGTCCACGCTCGGAAATACGTAATAAGGCCGGATCTCCTGAACCTGCTGATAGGTCTGTTTCAGGGGGCGTTCATCCCAGATCCGGATGTTTCGCATCGTCAGGGGGTTGGCCTGAATGTCCGCCAGCGTCAGGTCTTCAGACGCCTCGAAGGGCTGCTCGACGATCCGGTCCAGCCCGTATGCCCGGTTCGTCGCCTCGATATTGTATTCGATGAAGGGGCCTTCCCGGCGGAGTTCGCTTGGCTCCACCACCAGCTTCTGCACCAGGGTCGCGGGGACCGCTCCCACGACGATGGTGCCGATAACGAGCACACCGACGCCCCTGAGCGGCAACCGGGTATTGGGCTTCCTGACGTTCAGAAACAGGAAAACCGCCGTCGCCAGAAAGACGAACACCATCACCCAGTAGGCCCAGATCTGAACGTTGACATCCACGTAACCGGCGCCGAAGAACCGCCCCTGCGAATAGAGCAGGCCGTAGATCTTCAGCCGGTACTTCCACGCCAGCGCCAGAAGGAATACGCCGCCCAGCCCGGAAAGATGGGCCATGGGACGTTCCCCCACCTCGAGCCCTTCCCGGATACCAATGCCCCCTGCCGCGACGTACATCACCACCACGATCAGCGCCGACAGCACCAGCGCCGCGATCAGAAACCCGGAAAGGAAATCGTAGAACGGCAGCAGGAACACATAGAAGCCCACCTCCCGTCCGAAAATGGGATCCACGGCGCCGAAGGGCTGTTCGTAGAGGTACCTCAGCAGGACCGGCCACTGGCTGGCGCCGATGTTGCCAAGGATGAAAACCAGTACGGCTGCGATGAACACATGGGTTTTCCTGGACTGCAATACGCCGGCGGGTTCGTCGTCAACCCGCACCGCCCGCTGTGTCATGCGCCCCGCAATCCACAGGTTCACCCCCACCACAATCGCCGCGATTGCGCCGAAGACCATGCCCGATCCGAAGCGGGCGCGAATGATACGCCAGAACACCGAATCGTACTCCAGGCTCCTGAACCACAGCCAGTCGGTATAGTACGACACCAGGAAACTGATTCCGAAGAACCCGCCAACCAGCACGGCAAGAACGATCCATCCCCGCGGACGCCGATCCATATTTTCTCCTTTTTCAAGACCACGACGAAACGATGAATTCGACCACAAGAAAACAAAAAAACCGCTTTCTGTCAGCAAAAACATTTCGGCGGGCCGGCGCGGACATGGCGCCGCGCCTAATCGTTGACATCCGGCGGCGCCTTTGTCTTATTATCCGTAACGCACATTTGCTTCGGCGGCCCGACCCGAATCAGGAGAAAACCATGTCGGAATTTCAGGATAAAGCGGTCATCGTCACCGGCGGCGCGAAGGGCATCGGCAGCGGCATCTGCCTGGCATTCGCCAGAGAGGGCGCCCGCGTGCTCTGCGCCGACGTGGACGCGAACGCCGGCGATCGTCTGGCCGCGGAAAGCGACGCCCTCCCGGGCCATATCCAGTTCCAGGAGGCGGACGTCGCGCGTGACGACGCGTGCCGCGGGCTCGCGCGGACCTGCGTTTCGGAATGGGGCAGCGTGGATATCCTCTGCAACAACGTGGGCATCCAGCCGACACACAGCTACCTGCCTGCCCACGAACTGCCCGAAGACACGTGGGACGCCATCCTGAACGTCAACCTGAAGAGCGCCTTTCTGATGACGCGTCACTGCGTCCCCGAGATGATTAAACGCGGGGGCGGCGTGATTATCAACACGGCCAGCGTCCAGGGTCTCCAGTCCACCAAAGGCGTCTGCGCCTACGCCGCCAGCAAGGGCGGCATCCTTTCGCTGACGCGGCAACTCGCCCTGGAATACGCCGAACACAACGTGCGGGTGCTTGCGGTCAACCCCGGCACGATCGACACCCCTCTGGTCGACGAAGCCCTGAAGGCCACGGGCGGCGACGAGAAGGAACAGCGCGAACGGATGGGCCGGTCCCATCCCATCGGCCGGATCGGGACCCCCGACGAGGTCGCGCAGGCCGTGCTGTTCCTCGCCAGCGAAAAAGCCTCGTTCATGACGGGCGAGAACGTGTGCGTGGACGGCGGCATGATGGCCAAAGGCGCCTGGAGCTGATCACCCGTCCAGGGCCGCAACAGAACCCTATGGACTATCATCCGTTTATCGTCCACTTCCCCGTCGCCCTGCTCACCGTCGGATTCTTCTGCGACGCCGCCGGCATTTTTCTCCGCAGGGACCACCTCCTCCGCACCGGCTACCTCCTCCTGGTTCTGGGCGCGGTCTCCGCGATCGCGGCCGCGGTCACGGGAGACGCGGCCGAGGATTCGGCCGCCGGAATCCCCGGCATCGCCGCCGCGCTCGAGCAGCACGCGTCCATCTCCACCGCAGCCACATGGCTGGCCATCGGGCTTGCCCTCTTCCGCACCCACCTCACCGTCAAGGGAAAATTCTCCGGAAACCTCCGATTCGTATATCTCGCCGGCGCGGCGGCAACGGCGGTTCTCGTTGCCGTCAGCGGGTACACCGGAGGGCGAATGAGTTACGAATACGGGCCGGGTGTCAGGCCTGTGATGGAAATTCACTCCCCCCGCAATCCGGCTCCGGGAGAGAAGACCCCCGATTGACTCCGCGAGTGGTACAGAAATGCTGCGATGTTCCTGCCTCGGATTTCCCATGGTTGCTTTATAGTTCGCCTGACGGCGGAAGAACACCCTTTGAAACTAACCTCCGGCAGGACAAGGGCTTAACCTCTCCCACAAACTCTATTTTCTCTTCGTCCTTTTTCTTGTACGCCCAAGAAAAAGGACCAAAAAGAACGGCGCCTGCCTGCCGAGCAGGCTTCGGCGCAGGCAGGCCGCTCGGCGCGGGGCCGGTTTTTCCGTGAACCACCTCAGTGGCGGAATTGGAATTTAGGTGCCCTGTCACCGGACCAGCCCATCCCGAACGATGTTGCTGGACGGATTTGCACGGAAAAACCCCCCACTCCACCACCGTACGCCTATTAGGACCACATGATGTTTGGAACGAAAATATCGCTAGCGATTGTGCGTTTAAAAACCCCCCTCACCACCGCCGACCTACCCCCTATCCCCCTTCCCGGAGGGAAAGGGGGAACGGTGATCCTTTCAGGGTGTCCTGGTTGTCTCCCCCTCTCCTCACAGGAGAGGGGGCCGGGGGGAGAGGTCGCGTAACAGCGGGGAGACGTAAGAGGTGAGACGTTAGATGACGTCCTTGCCTGATTGGATCTTACTTTATGCCTGCGGCAAGAAATGAAACCGTACAGGGCACACAATATCTCCCGTCTTACGTCTCCCGTCTCCCCGCCCTTAGGGAATTTGGGGAGCTATGGATGTTGAATCTGATATTCGCTCTTGCTTCAAGCTGACTGCCGAATGCTGACCGCTGTTTGGTTTTCTTTGTGTCTTTGTGTCTCCGTGTGATAGGAATTTCGGTTTCGACTAAGCTCCGACGCCTGTCTTTTCTCCCCCTCTCCCCCCGGGAGAGGGGCCGGGGGGAGAGGTCGCGTAAAAGCGGTGAGACGTAAGAGGTGAGACGTTAGATGACGTCCTTGCCTGATTGGATCTTACTTTATGCCTGCGGCAAGAAATGAAACCGTACAGGGCACACAATATCTCCCGTCTTACGTCTCCCGTCTCCCCGCTCTTCAGGCACTCACGGTATCTCCCGTCTAACGTCTCCCGTCTTACCGCCCCTCAGACCTACCCCCTTTCAGGGTGTCCTGGTTGTCTCCCCCTCTCCCCCCGGGAGAGGGGGCCGGGGGGAGAGGTCTGCGGGGCTGGGGGTGGTTCGCTCTCGGCTGAATGCTGACAGCTGTTTCTCAACGGCAGGGAATTTGGGGAGATGTGGATGTTGAAGTTGATTCTTGTTTTTGATTCTCGCTCTTGCTTCAAGCTGACTGCCGAATGCTGACCGCTGTTGGCTGGTTGGGCGGCCGGGGGGAGAGGTCTCGTTTCGTTCTTGATCGGAGGGGCGTTGTACGCTACCTTTCCAGCGAATGACGCGAGCGCGTCTACGCCGTTACGGGCGCCGTTTTCGCCGCGGCCCGGACACTTTCACATCGGGTTGTTCGGAAGGGACCGACAGCATGCACCCCGCGCCACATCCACCGTTTCGCACCGCCGCCGTCCTGGGCGCGGGCGTTATGGGATCGCAGATTGCCGCCCACCTGGCCAACGCCGGACTGTCCGTTCATCTTCTGGATCTTCCGGGCGGCGAAAGAAACCGAAACGGGATTGTCGACGGCGCGCTGAAAGGACTCGAGCGTCTCAACCCCGCCCCCCTCTTTACGGAAGGAACCGCCCGCCGCATCACCCCCGGCAATATCGAGGACGACTTCCACCGTGCGTCCGAAGCGGACTGGATCATCGAAGCGGTCGTGGAGAAACCGGACGTCAAGCAGGAGATCATGGCGCGCGTGGAATCCGCCGCGAACCGCCATGCCGTCATTTCCACCAACACCAGCGGCATTCCGATCCACCTGATCGCGCAGGGACGGTCCGCCGATTTCAGGCGGCGCTTCCTCGGCGCGCACTTCTTCAACCCGCCGCGCTACCTCAAGCTCCTCGAACTCATCCCCCTTCCCGATACGGATTCATCCGTTGTCGATCGCATTTCCCGGTTCGGCAGCGAACGGCTCGGGAAAGGCATTGTTGTCGCGAACGACACGCCCGGCTTCATCGGCAACCGCATCGGCGTGTACGCCATGATGCAGTGTATCCGGGCCTTTACGGATGAGGGGTATACGATCGAGGAAGTCGACGCCCTTACAGGCCCGCTGCTGGGACGTCCCAGGTCCGCCACGTTCAGAACTGCGGACGTTGTCGGTCTGGATACGCTCGTGCACGTTGCGGGTTACCTCCACGATGCCCTGCCGAACGACGAAAGCCGGGACGGGTTCCGGGTTCCCGAAGTGGTCGACCGGCTGGTTGCGGACGGCGCCACCGGCGCCAAGGCGGGCAGCGGGTTCTATAAGAAAGAGGGCCGAAACATCCTCTCGTTCAACCCCGAGACCCGGGCATACGACCTGCCGGCGGAACCAGGACTGGGCGACCTCGAACCCGTTCGGAAACAGAGGGACCTTTCCCGGCGCCTTTGCGACCTCTACGCGAACGACGGGCGGGCGGGCGCTTTCTTCCGGAACCATCTCCTGGAAGTCCTGTCGTACAGCGCTCGCCGCATCCCGGAGATCACCGCCAATCCGGCCGACATCGACCGCGCGCTTCGCTGGGGATTCGGCTGGGAGGCAGGGCCCTTCGAAATGTGGGATATGATCGGATTCGATACCCTCCTCGGGGACATGGCCGCCGAAAACATCCCCCTGCCGGGCTGGATCGAAAGCATGTCCGGGGCGGGCGCCGCGGGATTCCGCGACCGCTCGCGGGTCTATACGCCGGATCGCGGATACGTGCGGGAATCGGGAGAAGAAAACGCCTCGCCCGCGGTTCGCACGGACAAGCCCCACGTCCGGTGGCGAAACGAGGACGCCGTTCTCCTGGACTTGGGAGAGGACATCGCCCTCTTCGAATACCGCTCCAAGGCAAACTCCATGGGCGAGACACTCGTTCGCGGGCTTGTTGACGCGGTCGACATCGTCGAATCGGGAAATTACCGCGGCATGGTCATCTGCAACGGAGGGAAGAATTTCTCGGTGGGCGCCAACCTGGGGGAGATGGTCGCGCACGCGGAGCAGAAACGCTTCGATCGGATGCACGGACTCATTGTCAATTTCCAGCAGATGATCCAGCGTGTCCACTATTCCGCCAGACCGGTCGTCGTCGCCACCCACGGCCGCGTCCTTGGCGGCGGCTGCGAACTCACGCTGGCCTGCGCCAGTCCCGTGGCCGCGGCGGAATCCTACATCGGACTCGTGGAACTGGCCGTGGGACTCATCCCCGGCGGCTGCGGCACCATGCGCATGGCGGCGATTTCGCACGAGCGGGCTTCATCCGAGCAGGACAGCCACATCCAGCCCTTCCTGACCAGGGCCTTTGAAACGGTGGCGACGGCAAAGGTATCCAACAGCGCCCATCAGGCTCGGGAGTACGGGTTCCTTCCGCCGGCGTCGCCCATTGTGATGAACCAGGACCACCGGCTGGACGCCGCCAGACAGGAAGTCCTGCGCCTCTCGAACCAGGGATACGCGCCGCCGCCGGTCCGCAACGGCATCCGGGTACTCGGGCAGCCGGCCCGCGCGCGGTTCGAAGTGACGACCTACAATATGCTCCGTTCGGGTTTCATCTCCGAATACGACCGCTATCTGGCGAACCGGTTCGCGTACGTGCTGACCGGCGGAGACCTCAGCGGTCCCGCGAACGTACACGAAGACTATCTCCTCGAGCTGGAACGCGAAGTGTTCGTCGCCCTTACGGGCGAAGAGAAGACCCGGGAACGCATCTACAGCATCCTCCGAACCAACAGACCCCTGAGAAACTAACTTTGATTCGTCATTATTCGGGGACGTTAATTCGAATATGCGCAAGTGAATAAAGGCGATTTAACTGCAGATTTCCATGATCCTTCAGGTCACTGGATGTGAACGGAAAAAATGTCGTTCCGGACGACCTTTTCGGCCCGTTTCGGAAGGATTCGTCGCAGCGACCCGTTGCTGTTTTTGTCGAATTACGGTTAATCCCCGCGCCATCCGGTCCGCCTGATGGCGTGTAAAAGAAGAGGTCGAATCCGCCATGAACAACGAAACCTGCATCGTGAGCAGCGTCCGTACGGCCGTGGGCAAAGCCGGGAGAGGCGCCCTGCGCAATGTGCGGCCGGAAACCATGGGCGCGGCCGCGGTCAGCGGCGCCATGGCGCGCGTCACGGGCCTCCTGCCCGAGAGCGTCGACGACGTGATCATGGGCTGCGCGTTTCCCGAAGCGCAGCAGGGCATGGTTCTCGGCCGCGTTGTCGCGCGGAAAGCCGGCCTGCCGGAAACGGTCCCCGGCGTTACCATCAACCGCTTCTGCGCCTCCGGGCTGCAATCCATCGCGATGGCCCACCAAGCGATCTCCGCGGGCCAGGCCGACGTCATCGTGGCGGGCGGTGCCGAATCCATGAGCCTCGTGCCCATGGGCGGAAACCATTTCATGCCCGATCCCGACGTCACGCGTGAGAACCCGGACCTCTACATCGACATGGGCAACACCGCCGAGAATCTGGCGGAGAGCGAGGCCATCTCGCGGGAGGAACAGGACGCGTTCGCCCTGCGTTCCCACCAGCGCGCGCTGAACGCCGCCGCCGGAGGCCGCTTCAATGAGGAGATTGTGCCCATGCACGTTGTGGACACGGTGTACGAGAATGGCGGCGCCGCGTCCACCGAAACGACGTTCAGGGCTGACGAAGGTCCCCGCGCCGACACCAGCGCCCCCGCCCTCGCCCGGCTCAGGCCGGTCTTCCGCGCGGGCGGCACCGTCACGGCGGGAAACGCCTCCCAGGTGTCGGACGGCGCCGCGGCGACGGTGGTGATGAGCGAACAAACGGCCAGAGAACTGGACGTGGAACCCATGGCGCGGCTCGCGGGATACGCCGTGGCCGGCGTGGCGCCCGAAATCATGGGGATCGGCCCCGCCGAAGCCGTGCCGAAAGCGCTCCGCCAGGCGGGCCTCACGCTGGACGATATCGGCCTGATCGAACTGAACGAAGCCTTCGCGGTCCAGGCGCTCGCCGTCATCGGCAGACTGGGCCTGGACCTGGATATCGTCAACGTGAACGGCGGGGCCATCGCGCTCGGCCACCCCCTGGGCTGCACCGGCGCCAAACTCACCGCCACCCTGCTGCACGAGATGATCCGCCGCAATGTCCGGTACGGCATCTGCACCATGTGCATCGGCAGCGGGATGGGCGCGGCGGGTATTTTTGAGAACCTGAGGATATAAGATGCATGGACGTTCTGACTTCCACCTGCGGCGTCCTGTCCTTTTCGTACGTCGAAGCCTTCGCCGTTGGGGTTCTCGTATGCGCCCTGGGTTATACCGGCGCGCCGTTGTGGCTGTGGACGGTTCTTTCGGCCGCGTTGATGTGGACGTTCGGCGCGCCCGGCGGCCTCTGGTGGGGCTTCGGCGTCCTCGCGCCGCTGTTTAACCTGCGTCCGCTGCGCCGCGCGCTGATTTCCTCCCGGATCCTCAGGATCCTCAAGGCGCTCCGCCTCCTTCCAACCATCTCTCCGACCGAACAGGCCGCCATCGAAGCCGGAAGCGTATGGATCGACGCCGACCTCTTCTCCGGCAAACCCGATTTCAAACGCCTCAACAGCGAACCCTATCCCGACCTGGCCGAAAAGGAACGGGCATTCCTCGACGGACCCGTGGAAGATGCCTGCCGCCTCGCCGACGACTGGGAGATTCACCGGAACCGGGACCTGCCGGAGGAACTCTGGAACACCCTCAAAGCGCAGCGGTTCTACGGGATCATCATTCCGGAGGAATTCGGCGGGCTTGGATTCTCCGCGTCCGCGCACAGCGCCATCGTGGGCAAGCTGGCCTCCCGCTCCATGCCTCTGGCCGTCACCGTTATGGTGCCCAATTCGCTCGGGCCGGCGGAACTCCTGATCCACTACGGCACCCGCGACCAGAAGGAAACCTACCTGCCCCGGCTGGCGCGCGGGGAGGAAATCCCCTGCTTTGCCCTCACCGAACCGAACGCCGGCTCCGACGCCGGAAGCATCCGGTCCAGCGGGGTTGTCTTCAAGGACGAGGACGGGCGGCTGTGTCTGCGGCTGAACTGGAACAAGCGATATATCACCCTGGCATCCGTCTCCACGCTCATCGGCCTGGCATTCAAACTCGAAGACCCGGAAAACCTGCTGGGTAAAGGCGAAAGCCCGGGAATTACGTGCGCCCTCGTTCCACGGGACACGCCAGGCGTTGTCGTGGACGGACGGCACGATCCGATGGGCGTGCCCTTTCACAACGCCCCCACCGGGGGCAGGGACGTTATCGTCCCTGCCGACGCCATCATCGGCGGGCCCGAAGGCGCCGGCCAGGGGTGGCGCATGCTTATGGAATCCCTGGCGGCGGGGCGCGGCATCTCGCTTCCCGCAACCGCGGCCTTCGGCGCCAAGCTGACCGCGCGCGTGGCGGGCGCCCACGCCACCGTACGCAAACAGTTCGGCCTGTCCATCGGGCAATTCCAGGGGGTGGAGGAACCGCTCGCGCGCATCGGCGCCTTTACCTACCTCATGGAAGCCGCGAGGCGTTTCACCTGCGGCGGCCTGGACGGGGGCGAGAAATCGGCCGTTGTCTCGGCCATCGTCAAGTACAATCTCACGGAACTCCATCGGCGCGCCATAATGGACGGCATGGACGTCCTGGGAGGCAACGCCATCGCGCAGGGGCCCAGAAACCTGCTCGCCAGGTCGTACCTCTGGGCGCCCATCGCCATTACCGTGGAAGGCGCGAATATCCTCACGCGGACGTTCATCACGTTCGGACAAGGCGCGATCCGGTGCCATCCGTACGTCTATCGGGAGATACAGGCGCTCAGATCGAACAACCTGCGCGCCTTCGACCGCGCCTTCTGGGCGCATGCGGGCCACTTCATCCGCAACGCCTTCCGGGCCTCCATCCTGAGCCTGTCGCGCGGATATCCGGCGCGAACGCCCGTGCGCGGTCCGGCCGCCCGGTACTACCGGAAACTGGCGTGGGCATCCGCCGCGTTCGCCTTCCTGGCCGACGTCGCCCTGATTACGATGGGCGGCGCCCTGAAGAAAGAAGAGAAGCTGGCCGGCCGCTTCGCGGACATCCTCTCCTGGATGTACCTGGGCACGGCCGTGCTGCGTCGATTCGAAGCCGAAGGCCGCCCACCCGGCCACCTGCCCTACCTGCACTGGGCGATGCAATATGCGTTCGCGCAGATTCAGGCCAGCTTCAGCGGCCTGCTCGCGAACCTGCGCGGCTTTCCCGGGCTCGGGCTGCTTTTCCGCTATCCCGCCGCGCTTTGGTGTCGCCTGAACCCCATCGGCCGGATGCCGTCCGACGCCCTCGGCGGCGAGGTCGCGCGCGCCATGCGGACGCCCGGCCCCGACCGGGACGCGCTGACCTCGGACATCTACCTGCCGGACTCGGCCGGTGACGCCCTGGCCCGGCTGGAAGCGGCATTCGAGCTGTCCTGTAAGGCCGAGCCCATCTCGCGCAAGATCAAAGCGGCCGCGCGCGCGGGCGCGCTCTCGGGCCGGGACCCCGACCGCCTGGTCGCGCAGGCACTCGACAAAGAGCTGATCACGCGGGAAGACGCGGCGCTGTTCCGGCGCGCCGAGGCCGCCCGGGAACAGGCCATCCGCGTGGACGCGTTCAAACCCGAAGCATACCTCCCATATCCGGAAAACGCGAGGCAACGATAACCGGGCGCCGCCGCGCGTCCCGAGGAGCGCAATCCATGCAAGGCCAGATGATGGACTACCCGCTCACCCTGGACCGGATCCTCGAGCACGCCAACCGTCTGTATCCGCGCAAACGCATCACGACCGGATTGCCCGACGGGACCCTTCACCGCTACACGTACGCGGACCTGCGCCGCCGGTCGAAGCGGCTCGCCAGCGCTCTGGGCGGCCTGGGCGTCCAACCCGGCGACCGCGTGGGAACCTTCGCGTGGAACAACTACCAGCACCTGGAGCTGTACTTCGCGGTTCCGTGCAGCGGCGCCGTCTGCCATACGCTCAATATCCGCCTCTCGGCCGACCAACTGGCCTATATTATCAGCCACGCGGAGGACAAAGCCGTCTTTGTGGACGCGACCCTGCTGCCCCTCTTCGAAGCCGTGGCCGCCAGACTCGACCGTCCCCCCCGCGCCATCCTGTTCAATGCCGATCCCGGAACCGGCACGTCCCTCTCGGACGTCTGCGACTATGAAGACCTTATAGACAGCGGCAGCGACGCATTCGAATGGCCCGTCACCGACGAGGCCGCGGCCATGGGTCTCTGTTACACCAGCGGCACCACGGGCGAACCCCGGGGCGCGCTTTATTCGCACCGCTCGATGTTCCTGCACACCTTCGGCGTGAACCAGTCCAACGCCGTGGGCATTGTCGAATCGGATATCGTGATGCCGGTCGTACCCCAGTTTCACGCCATGGCTTGGGGTCTGCCCTATGCGTGCGCCATGGCCGGCGCGGACATGGTCCTTCCCGGACCCCACCTGAAGCCCGACGCCCTCGCCCGGACGATCGCGGACGAAGGCGTTACGGTGCCCGCCGGCGTTCCCACCATCTGGACCGGGCTCTATGAAGAACTGAAGGGCAACCCGCGCGACGTGTCCTGCATCCGGTCTCTGGTCGTGGGCGGTTCGGCCATGCCGCGCGGCCTGATCGAAGCCTACGAAACGGAACTCAACGTCCCGGTCCTGCACGCGTGGGGAATGACCGAACTCTCGCCCCTGGGCACCGTCTCCCGGCTGCAGCGGCATCACCGCGCCCTTTCGGACGCGGACAGGTGGGACGTCAAAGCCACGCAGGGGTATCCCATCTGCGGCGTTGAAATGCGGGTTGTGGATGACAGTGGAAGCGAAGCGCCCTGGGACGGCCGCAGCATCGGGGAGATTCAGGTCCGCGGCCCCTGGGTGATCGGGAGCTATTACAAACAGAAGCCTTCAGCCGACCGGTTCACGGACGACGGCTGGTTCCGGACCGGCGACGTGGGCGCGATGAGCCCGGACGGCTTCCTCCGCATCACGGACCGGACCCGAGACCTCATCAAGAGCGGCGGCGAGTGGATCTCCAGCGTCGAACTGGAGAACGCGCTGATGGGGCACCCCGCCGTCACTGAAGCCGCCGTTATCGCCGTACCCGACGCGAAGTGGACGGAGCGTCCCTTCGCCATCGCCGTACGGTCGCCCGGCGCGGACCCGGTCACGGCCGAGGCGCTGCGGGCGCACCTGGCGTCGGCATATCCGAAATACTGGGTACCCGACCGGATCGTCTTCGTCGAGCAGATCCCCAAGACCAGTGTTGGAAAACTGGACAAGAAAGTGATCCGCCGCCGGCATGCCGAAGGACGGTTCGGATAGCCGGCCGCGACCCGGGACAACAGGAACCCCGATGCCTCTCCACCTGAAGAACCCTCACAGCATCCTGGCCGTTCTGCGATCCCGTCCCCAGGACGTCTACGAGATCCGTCTGCCGGACCCCGCGGCCGGCCCCTGGGGCCGGGTCCGGTCGTCCGCCGCGGAAATCGGCGTCAAAGTCACGAGCGGGACCCGCACGCCCCGGAGGCAAAACCGGACGGGCCGCGCGGGCGGCGCCGAGGCCGTCGTCAGGGAACGGCGCGCGGTCACCGTCCAGGACCTGTTCGCGAACGCGTCCGAGACCGGACTCTGGCTTGCGCTCGACCGCGTGCAGGACCCGCACAACGTGGGGGCGATCTTTCGCACGGCCGCCTTCTACGGCGTCCGCGGCATCCTGCTTACGCGGGACCGTTCCGCGTCGCTCACGGATACCGTGTACGACGTCGCGTCCGGCGGCGTGGAACACGTGCCCTTCTGCTTCCCGGCCAATCTCAGCAGGGCCCTCGACCTGGCGCGGAAGGCGAACCTCTGGATTCTGGGCGCGTCCGAACACGCCGACGCCGACCTGAGCCGGATTGCGGGCGACCGGCCCTGGCTGCTGGTGCTGGGCAACGAGGAACGCGGGCTCCGCCGTCTCACGCTGGACAAATGCGACGTCACCTGCAGCATTCCATCGGCGGGCCGCGTCGCCTCCCTGAACGTCTCCGTGGCCGCGGGGATTTTCCTGCAGAAACTCGCCCCGCCGCCGGAACCCGCCTCGCGATAAACGGCCGGCGCCCGTATGCGATACAGGGCCGCGCCGCCCATGCTTCGGGAACCGGGCCCCCCTTGTCAGCATCTGCGTTATGCCTTATCTTTTTTTATAAAGGACCGGGAGAACAGCCGATGCGCGAGACCATTTTCTGGGACGTGGATACCCAGTACGATTTCATCATGCCGGACGGCAAGCTGTACATCCAGGCGGCGGAAAAAATCCTGCCCAACCTGGAGCGGCTCACCGCCTGCGCCCGGGAGCGGAACATCCCCATCTTCGGCTCGGTGGACTACCACAACCCCGACGATCCGGAGATTTCGGAGACGCCCGACTTCCAGGACACCTTTCCGCCGCACTGCCTGAAGGGCACGCCCGGCCAGCAAAAGGTCCCGGAAACACGAACCGCAAATCCGCTCTGGATCGACGGAGACGAGGAAGACCCCGCGGCCCTCGGAGAGCGGGTCCGCAGCCACGCCGGCGAGGTCATCTTCCGCAAACAACGCTTCGACGTCTTCACCAACCGGAACGTGGAACCGGTCCTGGATGCCGTCCGGCCCGGGCGCATCGTCCTGTACGGGGTTGCCCTGGACGTCTGCAACGCCTACGCCATCGACGGCTTTCTCGAGAGGAACACCGCTCCCGTCCACCTGGTCCTGGACGCCACGCAAGCCATCGTCCCCGAACGAGGTGAAACGCTCGTGGAAGGCTGGAAGGCCAGGGGCGTGACGGTCGTGTCGACCGACGAAATTACCGGATAGACAGATCCGCGTTCGATCGGAAACGCGGACGATGTCAGGCGAGTCAGCGACCGCAGCCCAACCCGGAGCCGCCCATGATACTCGTGAACCGGCACACCCAATCGGGAGGCGCCCCCTTTCGCGCCACGTTGCGCATCAGGCCGGCTTCCCGCATGGAACTGTTCGACGTGCGAGGCAGGTTGAGAGAGGAATTCGGGTCGGACTTCACCCGGTATTCCAGGCAATTCTACATTTCGGACCACACCACGGCCGGGTACCTGGATCAGCGCCTCGCCGAGATGTTCGAGCACAGCGTGGACAACATCCAGGAATATCTCGACGTCTTCCGCAAGCTCTTTCCCCCCGATGCCGGCTACGTACACGACGAACTCGATTTGAGAACGGAGCTCTCCGAACAGCAGCGCGCCAACGAGCCCCTCAACGCCGATTCCCACCTCACGTTCATGGGGGGCGGATTGGACAACAGCGCGTCCTATGAACTTCAGGGAAACGAGCCGGTCTGGTTCGTGGAACTCGACGGGGTGCACGTTGGCGGTTCCCGCAGCAGGCGGACCACGGTGGTCGCATACAGCGGCGAGGAGGAGGTCGCCCGGACGCAGGTGAGGGTGCCCGCGGCCCCTCACGCGATAGACGCCCAGAACCTGAGGGATCCGGGTTACGGTTTTATCGCCGGGTTACAGTCGCTGGTGCGCGAGCACAGGGTATCGTTCGGTCGTATCGACGTGTCCCTTGCCGCGACGGAAAACCACGCGGGCCTGACCGTCAACGAGTATGAGACCCTGCTCATGACCCATGACCTTCGGGAGGTCCTGCGAAACCCCTTCCACTATATGGCGAAGATCGGCAAGTCGGCGCTCCGCGCCCCGCGCGCCATCCCCGCGAAGGCCCGTAACTACGCAAAGTACGATGCAGTACAGCTGTTCAACGAATTCGTGAGCCGGGCGCGCATGGGGGGTTCGGTGGTGGAAACGCTCGTGAACCGGGCGCTGTCGGTCCCGGTCGCGCGCTTCCTGCGGATGAAGCGGGAGATCAGCCTGCCTGTTCTGGACCGCGAAGGAAGAGAAGGAATCGGCGAGATCGGCTGGGGCACCTACCAGAGCCCCATCCTGGTCCAATGGAAGGTCGCCTCGGGACCGGCCCGGACGCTGAACGTGAGGCTGATGCGGTTCGTTTAGCCGCGATTGCAAAAAAAAAACGCCATCGTCCGAGTAGACTGCGGGCGATGGCGTTTTTTCTTGTTGCCGCTATTTCCCCGCCGCCACGTCGAGGTCTTTGTCTTTGAACAGGTCCAGGTACTTTCCGTACCCCGCGGCCTTCAGCGCATCCGCGGGAATAAAGCGCAGCGACGCCGAATTGATGCAATAGCGCAGCCCGGTTGGCGGCGGTCCGTCCGGGAAGACGTGGCCAAGGTGGGAATCTCCGTACTTGCTGCGGACTTCCGTGCGGGTGATGAAGAGGCTGTTGTCCACGCGTTCCACCACGTGCCCGGAAACCAGGGGCCGCGTGAAGCTCGGCCATCCGGTTCCGGACCGGTACTTGTGCGTGGAGCTGAAGAGCGGCTCGCCCGAGACGATATCCACGTAGATGCCCGCCTTCTTGTTGTCCCAGAATTCGTTGCGGAACGGCCGCT
Organism: Candidatus Latescibacterota bacterium; assembly: GCA_965203805.1. Taxonomy (GTDB): domain Bacteria; phylum Latescibacterota; class UBA2968; order UBA2968; genus JAAXHE01. The sequence continues at coordinate 3,287,710 of OZ241917.1, forward strand.
CGGTGCCGTCCTCCTGGGTCACGTTCCACTGGATTGGCGTGAGCTTCCGGCGAAGCTCGGCTTCGGGGGGTTTGACCCAGTTCCCGCTGGAAGACTTCGCGGGTTTGTCCCGCCCCCAGGTCCGCTCGATGAAGCGGTCGCGGCCCGAGCCTTTCCGGTATCGGTTGTAATGGTCCGGCTTCTTCCTGTAGTAATCCTGGTGGTAGTCCTCCGCGGGATAGAAGGTTTGTGCGGGGCGGATGGGCGTGACGATGGGGGCGTCGAACCGGCCGGATCCCGCGAGCGTTTCTTTCGACGCTTCGGCGAGCTTTTTCTGCTCCTCGTCATGGTAGAAAATGGCGGACGTGTACTGGTGGCCCCGGTCATAGAACGACCCTCCCGAATCGGTGGGGTCGAACTGCCGCCAGTAGACGTCAAGCAATTGGGCGTAGGTGACGACAGCGGGGTCGTACGTGACCAGCACCGCTTCGATGTGCCTGGTCTGCCCCTTGCTGACCTGCCCGTACGTGGGGTTCACGATCGTTCCGCCGGTATAGCCGGATACCGCGGAGACCACGCCGTCCAGCTTGTCGAAAGGGGCTTCGATGCACCAGAAGCAGCCTCCGGCGAACGTGGCCTGCGCCGCGTTTTTCGTTTCGGACCGCCCGTCGCCGGCGCCAAGGGCCAGGGCGACAACCAGGACGGCGGCGGTGAACAACAGCACAAGGGTCGTTTTCATATCGCATCCTCCTGACTATCCGATCCTCGGGGAAATTGCGCGAGGGCGCGCTGATTCGATGTACTTTTTCATAACGCCTGTCGGCCGGTAATGGTTGCAGGGAACTGAAGAGAAGGAAGAAGGAAAAAGGAAGAAGGAAGAAGGAAGAAGGAAAACCGGTTGTGGTCCTCGTTCGTATTATCCATCATGTCCTGACAGGCCGCCTGCCGGCGGACAGACACCCGTTGGAACTAACCTCCTGGGGGACATTGACTTTACTCCTCCAACCAACTTTCATTTTCTCTTCGTCCTTTTTCTTGTACGCCCAAGAAAAAGGACCAAAAAGAACGGCGCCTGCCTGCCGAGCAGGCTTCGGCGCAGGCAGGCCGCTCGGCGCGGGGCCGGTTTTTCCGTGAACCACCTCAGTGGCGCAATTGGAATTTGGGTGCCCTGTCACCGAAACAGCCCTGCCGGAACTATGTTGCTGGACGGATTTGCACGGAAAAACCCCCCTCTCCACAACCGTCCGCTTGATAGGAACTTACAAAGCACCGTACGGCGATGTTCCTGCGCGCTGGAGCGTTTACAGACCCACCAACCTACCCCCTATCCCCCTTCCCGGGGGGAGGGGGAAACTGTGATCCCCTCGTGGTGTCCTGGTTTGCTCCCCCTCTCCCCCCGGGAGAGGGGGCCGGGGGGAGAGGTCTGAGGGGTTGGGGGTGAGGGCGCTCTTGATTCTGGCTGACGGCTGAGAGCCGACCGCTGATTGCTGCTCTAAGGAAGGGAGAAAGCGGGATCCTATCGCGTGGCGTTCGTTACCCTTTCCTTATAGGAGAGGGTCCCTGTCTGGCGGTGGTTTTTCGGCAGGCAGGGGGGAGAGGTCTGCGTAAATTCGGGGAGACGTAAGAGGGTAGACGGTAGATGAAGACATTTACCGCAGTGTTTCTACATAAACCGTGCCTGTTTTTTTACCGATATGGTAACGACTGGAAAAACCATGGGGCACTGATATCATCTCCCGTCTCACGTCTACCCGCCTCCGCCGACCTACCCCCTATCGCGTGGCGTTCGTTACCCTTTCCTTATGGGGCTTATATACTTAACTTGATATTTGTTTTAGGTTGTTCTACCAATCAACCCGTCAACATCACAGAGGAGAAGTTGATATGAAAAGGGACCTTGAATTGCGAGATTGGATCCTAACAGTGCTCGAAGACGCTGATGATCCATATTTGAGCCAGTATGTAATCATCGAAAGAGTAAATAAATCAACTAACGACGAATACACCGAAGAGCAAATCCTCCACCATATACTCCTCGCCTCTGATATGGGTCAGGTGAAAGTGAACAACGGCGAAATTCGCCTCACAAACGACGGCCATAATCATATTGAAAAGATGAGGGAACCATCACGAGCTAGTTTGCCGCCAGATCAATAGTAAAACGCTTGCCGATCACACAGAGAAAGACTTGCGCCATCTGAACATTAATGTCCAACTGGCGCGCGTTGTTCTTTGGGGCCAACAACCCTCCCGCAGACGCCCTAGAAACAAGAGAATACCATATGAGCTTCATGATCAGCTACGATATGGGAGACGATGCAAACTACGAAAAAATCATAACGCGTCTCAATCTCCTCAATGGAAAACCCATCCTCAAATCCCAATGGATCATAAATTCACCATTATCGATTGAGCAACTATTCGACATCCTCAGTCCTTCTATCGGCCGAAAGCACCACCTCCTAATCATGCCCATCGGAGATGCCCTTTCAAGATCCAAAGGCCGTCGCCTTCCACGATGCTGGCGCGAATTTTAGGCTCCGAGAAACTACCTTCAAAGCATCCTTCTCCTCTTTCGACTCCGGCTCAAACGTCAAACTTCCATCTCGCCAGTAAACACGCACCCAAGCCTCCTATCTATTAATTATATAGTATTTCGATCCCTAGAAAACGACGGGACACCCATTGACCGGTCTGCAAAACCGCGAGGGTGTACCACCTCTCCCGCACAAAACCTATATCAAGTTAAGTATATAAGTCCTTTCCTTATAGGAGAGGGTCCCTGCCTGGCGGTGGTTTTTCGGCAGGCAGGGGGGAGAGGTCTGAGGGGTTGGGGGTGAGGGCGCTCTTGATTTTGGCTGACGGCTGATAGCTGACCGCTGATTGCTGCTCTACCGAACGTTTTCACACTTGATATATGAACGTTTGTGCAGTATATTCAGGACATGGCGCATTCGCACCTGGAAATCGAAGAGACCGCGGCGCGGTCGGTCCTGATGCCGCAGGACGGTCCGCCCGTTACCCGGTACACCCTGAATCCGTACATCGGATGCGGCATGGGGTGCGCCTATTGTTACGTGATGAAATACCCGTACGCCGAAGAACACCCCCTGCCCTGGGGCGCATGGGTGCAGCCCAAAACGAACGCGCCCTTTCTGCTGGGCAGGGCGCGGGACAAGATCTGGGGCCGGCGGATCTTCGTGGGTTCGGCCACCGACCCGTACCAATACGTGGAACGCCGGTACCGGCTGACGCGCCGATGCCTGAACGTGCTGGAGGACAGCAACCCGAAAGACGTTGTGGTGCATACGCGGAGCCATCTGATCCTGGACGACGTGGAATTGCTCCGCGCATTCAAGCCCCCCTTGCGGGTGTGTTTTTCCATCCCGACGGACGACGACCGCGTGCGCAAAAAGCTGGAGCCGCACGCCCCCCGCATCGACGTGCGGCTGAAGACCATGCGGCGCCTCCGGGCCGAAGGCATTCACGTAACCGCGGCTGTGGCGCCTCTGCTCCACTGCGATCCGGCCCGCTTCGCCCGGCTGCTTCACGACGCCGCGGACGACGTCTACACCACGTCGATGCGATATACCGACAAAACGGGCCTCCAATCGACGGACGGAGCGCGGGCGTATTTCGAAAGCGCCCGGTACAGAGACCTGGTCGCCGAAACAGACCGCTGCCTGGACGCGGCGGGCCTGACGACGAACGGAGACGACGGGCGAGACTTCGCGTCGAGGTGAGTGCGGCAGTGCCACACTGGCGAATAAACGTCCGATAGAATGCCAGCTTGAAATCGGAAGCGGAAACAAGCCTGAAATGAACTTTAAATCGAGTTCAAAATCAAACCGTCAGCATTTGTATAAATGGTTGTGTTTTCGACGCTAATTCCGAAATGAAAATGAAATGAACTGTGAAATGAGATGCAAAACGAGTTGGTAACGGCCCGCCGCAATGACATTCATCGATACAGACGATCAGAGCGCTGAAGCAAGTTGTCCTGGGCGATAACATACCCGTTTCCGTGGGTCCCGCCACACCCACTGATCGCCGGTTTCAGTTCTCCTGCCACTCCGGCTATTTCCCGCTGACGTCGATTACGCACACCGAAATCCTTCGAGCTTCCTCATCGGAAAGCGTGGCTTCCAGTCGTTCCCGAAGCTCACCGGGAGTATCCGGACGCGTTCCCGACGGGGGTGGCTGTGTGTGCTCTTTGCCGAACCAGAATACCAGGTAAATCCCCTGTCCGGCCGCATCGGGATCTCGGGTGTATTTGGCGATCAGCTGAGACCTAATGGCGTTCCAAAGGTCGGGGTGGTTGTTCTTTTTTATCTCCACGGGCACGTTTACACCATCGTAGTTGACTCGAATGTCCGATCGCTTGTCGTTTGCGTAACGACCCTCTGGATGGGCGTCAATTTGTAGTGGATACAGTTTGTATTTCAAATCGGAAAGCAGTGCGTCCCGGCAGAGTTCTTCATGTTTCGGTTTTCGGACTTTCTTGTCAGAAGGGTTTTCCCAATATTGGCGCCAGTCGGAGGTGTTGCCGTTTTGGATTTTCCTGGCTATCTCGTCCAACCTGTCTACCAGGAGCGCAGCGAGGTCGGCGGCGTTGGCCGGGCTGCCGCTGTCCAGGGTCCGGCAGACCTGCTCGGGTTCCGGATGGCGATAACTTGCGTCTCGTTGGATAACCCGTTGGGAGTCCCGCGCACGCGACAGGACATCGCGCCAACGGTACAGCGCCGAATCGGAAAGAAGCCTCGTGAGCGCATCACTCGCGTCCTTGTCGGGTGAAGCAGCGAGACGTCGTATAAACGCATGAACAAGCTCAGAGTCGTTCGCTGCGGGCGTGCTCCATTCGTCGTCCCGTTCGTTCTGAAACTCATATGGCCGGTAGTAGATACCAATAAGGCGAATGAGGACTTCCAACACCGGGATTTGGAGTTCAATGTCGGAGAGTGAAAAGCCAGCGCGCGGAAATACTGTGGGGAAGAACCCTGCCAGGTTTCGCACCCGCCTTTGTTGACCCTGCACAAAGTCGACTAAAACGGTCGAGTACACCTCGGGCGCAATAACGGCCGCCGCGGCCAACCAGCGCACCCGTTGAGCAACATTCATGCTCTTTGTGGCTAGCTTTCTATCGATCAGTTTCTTAAAGGACGTAGGATCCGCGTGTCGAAGAGCGGCCCACAGGAGATGGTCAAGCGCTTCGATCTGCTCGGCATTGCACCTTGTCGGAAACGCACGCAACAGTGGCAGGCTTACGAGTCGAGCGACCCGGGCATGTTCCTTGTCATGGGCGACAACAAATAGCCCAGAAACATGCTTCCTCCCAGCACGAAAATCGGAAGTCGCGGACCTAACCACCATGTCGGCTATCAGATCCGGACGTAACTCCAAGACTTGCCGATACCAGCTCGGCCGATTGGAAATGGCCAAACAGAAATGGAATGCCAACGCTTGCCGCATCCGGTGCTCGCCGAGACAACTGATTTGTTCTGGTGCTGAATCTCCTATTTCAGCCATCGCCGCCAGAAACGGCCAACCGATGTAGAAAACCCTACCCTCTTCTTTGACGGCGAGAATCTCCTCGACATCCGGAATGTCTTCCCTTTTGACTACACCGAAAATCCCCTGCCGAACTGCATCAATCAGGTTCCTATTACATCCCAGATCCTGCTCGATATCCCGGGGCCCTGAAACACTGCTATAATTGATCGAATCTGAAAAATACCTGGCCGCAATCTCGGTGAGCAGGGCGGGTGCAGCCCGGTTCTCGCGCAGCGCAGTCACGTTTGATCGGAGTTGGTCCAGCCATTGTTCTTCTTGCTCTGTGCGCTGATCGATGTACTTGGATCGGCTCCTGTCCCGATCTTCCACCCGATCACCTTGCTGCGAGTCTCCCGGTCCACGCAACTGAGCGAGACGGGTCATGAGTAACTCGTTTTTGCCCGCGTATTTCTCCAGAAGTTCAAGTGACAGGCCCTCGTGACCGCGCTGTTCAGAATGGCAACGCCAGGCAAGTTCCAACAGGTGTTCCGCAACCCTCGGCTTGCGACTTGCCATTGCAAAAGCTTGCTTCAGACACCACACACCGAAGTCGGTTGGCGGGGAGGCATCGAAAAGCCCTTCCTGAATTTCGAACGCGCGATACCTGAGTTCGTCAGATTCGAGATTACGTTTCAATCCTACTAATGTTACCTTCTTTTGTATTTCAGGGCGTTGCTCCAGCCAGGAACGTATATCACCAACGTCCTGGTCCAGGTAATGGTGCGCCCATCTGTACGCATCCAGCCAGGTGTAGAGCCGCTCGACTGACAGCTGATCGCCGTGGATTTCCAGGCCTTTCGCCAGCAGCATTGGCGGGAAGTGTTCGATACGAAGGCCGTTACGCCGCTCACAAAGGGCGTCGAGGAGTTCGGCTATTTGCGCCGGGGAAGACCTCTGTGTAAGTCCAGTTTCCCAAAACGTACTGTAATGGCCCAATGACGATCCTTCGTGATTTCCCGTTGCCGCGTAGTTCCAGACCTCAGAGGTAGACAGTTCCTCCGGGAATAGGCGCCAAAGCAGGATCCCCAGGAGTTCGTTCTCAGGATCGGATACACGACCGGCCTCAACGTCCTTCAGCAGCAAATGGAGAGCTCTGATTCGGTGTTCTTCGTCATCGAAGCGAATAACTGCATTGAGCGCTAACGCGTTTATGCCCGGCCAACGGGTCTCGTCACGGACGATGTCAAGCAAGAGATCCGAGAGACCCGGAACGGCGGCGCCCTCGCGCAGAAACCGTAATACGAAATAGACGAACGTCTGTTGTTCGGTTTCGCGACTGGAGTTACTCAGGACATCCCTGATTGCGGGTTCCATCTCCGGCGTCGCGAGAGGACCGAATGCCTCCGCGATTTCAATAGAACCAAGTCGCCTCGCCTCGCGGTTAAGGGTCTTCAGGAGTGCCTCTTTCTCGTCGAGTGTAAACCCCCGGATATCGCCGTAGAGTCCGACGCCGACGGGGTCTCGCTCGATCAGCTCGGCGCGAGCACGCTTGCAGTGTGCGGCAAGCCAGGCGGACAGCCCCCTCAGTCCGGTCACCACGACCCCGTCCTCTCCCGTGATGAGAGAGAGAACCCGCGAGGCAGGAAGTCCACTTTCGATCAGTCGTGCGAGGTACCGGGCGCCGAGGTATTCCGCGACGTGCCGGTGAATCGGGCCAAATCGGTTTAGCGAACCCGATTCTGCCTTGAACAGCTTTGTGGAAAGCACGGACTCGAACGTGTCCGGGTTTTCGTATTCAATTTCACACAAAGACGGGAAGTCCGAATCCTGATCTCCCGTGCCCTGTGTGTACCCTTCTTTACCTGAAATCAGCTGGACAGCGCAAAGACGCCCCGCGGCGTCCAACAACTGATTTGTATTCGCCGGCTGACTGGCAACTTCGTGCTCTTCATTGTGCTCGCGAACCAGAATTGAACAGGCTTTCTCAAACGTTTGCAGGCGGCTCTCCGGCCATTGCTCGTTACGGGCTATAACGGTGGCCAGCAACTCGAGGGTCAGCGGGTTTTGAAGCAGGCCGTCAATCCTCCGTTCTTGGGCATTCTCTATAAAAGCCTGGGGATCCTCGATACCTTCTTGGGCGCTCAAGATCCGGCGAATGTCGGCTTCCCCAAGGGGGTCCAGGCGAAGCACCGTGACGCTTGAGCCTGGCGATACGGTCGTCAGCCGACTCCAATCGTTGTCCCCGAGCCAATCCGCTTCCCGGCAAGACAGCCGGAAACGTGGTCGCCCCAGCTTTTCGAGCCGTTTGCGAAGTCTGTCGAAGGGTTTGCGAACGTCTTCGACGCCAGCCCGAACCTCGTCAAGGCCATCGATAAAGAGCGTCTTGCCGTGCCATTCGGGATGATTTTTCAGAGACAGTTCAATAAAGTCGCGGGCGTCGACCTTGCAGGCTTCTTCTCCAAGGGCCTCGCATTCGGTCTTGAACGCGGTGGTCTTCCCCGACCCGGGGTCGCCCAGCAACACATAAGCCGGAGCATCCCGAAACTCCGATAGAGGTCGTGAGTCCCTGGTCGGATCCCGTTTCTCATCCCCGAGCGGGATCACTGTACCTGTGCGTGGCACGATCACGTTCATCACTCCTCAAACCAGTAATTGGCCGGTACGCTCAGAAACTCATTGAGCCCGATACCGCCTTCTCCGACAAGCAGTGACCGATACGGACGAAAACGCTGCTTGAACACACCCATTCCCGGCAGAGTCAACGGCTTTGTACCGCTTTTGACCTCAATGGCGATGATGCGGGGACCGCGTTTCAGGACGAAGTCGACTTCGTGCGAACCCTCCCGCCAGTAAAAGAGATGAATGTCCCGCGACGCAGTGTTAAACAGATGCGCTCCTGCCGCGCTCTCGAAAATGCGTCCCCAGAATGTGCGGTCGGCCAGCGCTTCATCAAAAGAATATCCTGAGCCAGCCGTCATCAGGGCGGTGTTGAGCACGATGAGCTTTGGGCTGGAGGCGCGGCGTCGGTACGGCCGGTTGGGATATTTCGGCAAGCCCGTGAGCAGCCCGGCGTTCGAAAGCAGGTCAAGATAGCGGGCCAGGGTGGTGGTGTTGCCGGCATCCTGCAGTTGGCCCAGCATCTTCGTGTACGACAGGATCTGTCCGGAATACGCGGCGCCTGATTCGAACACCTGTTTGAGTAGCACCGGTTTGTCCACCCGCGTCATTCCGAGGATATCCCGCTCTATGTTCGGCTCGATGAGGGCGCCCATGATATAGTTACGCCACCGATCCAGATTCCGGGCGAACCGTGCAGACCCTGGATAGCCACCGAAGTAGAGATATCTCTCCAGATCGAAGTTGAACCCCTCGGTCATTTCATCGAACGACCAATGAGAGACATCGATAGGTTCGAAACGCCCGGCGAGGCTCTCGTTCAAACCCGATTGCATCAGCAGGGGCGCCGAGCCGAGAATCACCACGTGTAGAGGACAGTTCCGGGCGCGGTCCGCGTCCCACAGGCCCTTAACCGTGTCGGACCACTGTGGAATCTTCTGGATTTCGTCTATCGCCAGCACGAAGACGCGTCCGAATCGTTCGGCCTCGCGCCGTGCTTCTTCCCAGTTGCGCACCAGCCACGCCGTGTCACGCACCTGTTCCAGAGGGAAGGTTGATGTGATAGATTCTGAATAATGGCGATTTTCGAAGCTATCGGGTTCGTCCACGGACACGTAGCGGCTGCGGAGGTCAATCTGCCGCAATGCCTGGCGTACGATCGTCGTCTTGCCCGTTTGGCGGGGTCCGAACAGGGCGATGACCTGTTGTGGCGCCTCGCGCAACCGGTCCGTAAGCGTATTCACTTGATCACGCTGAAAGTTCCTCATACAGATAAATTACTCTATTGAGTAAATTTAGTCAAGACAGTAATTATGATTTCCACGGTACAAATTTGCAATCCGGTTCTCGCGCCGCCAAGCCGTCGATTCAGGTACAATAAACAGGACCCCCGTAGGTGTGTGTTCCTTCGGGCGTCCCGTTGCGAAAACCTGCGTGCGGCGTGCTGTTGCGATGGATAATTTCGTGCGATTACTTCAGCCGGCGCCTCATGGGGCGCCTGGGCGAGGGCGCGGCGGAGCGGATCTCCTGAATGAACTCGGCCGCGGCGTCGCGGTAGGTCTCGAACGGGTCCTGCAGGCTCAGATGGCTCTCGTTCTCCAGGTAGACCGAGTCCCAATCCACAATGTACCGCATCCGGTTCTCCGACAGTGCCCTGATCACGTCGGAGCGGCCCTGCGCCCGTGTATCCGCCGGCGGTTCGTCTCCCGCGCGGGCGATCTGCTCCTCCGTTAATATGCGGCGCGTCATCCCCTTGTGCTCCAGGTCGAGGTAGAACCCCCGGTTGGAATCGATATTGTGATACTCCAGGTCCAGGCTCTGGAGCCACGGATCGTTCCAATCCACGCCTTCCGACTGCACGAACATCTCCAGCATCCACTTCTTGGCCACCCAGTCCAGCCGGTCCTTCAACTCCATCGGGTCCCGCTCCAGGGCGTCCAGTGTCTGCTCCCACTCGGACAGCACCCAGTCCGACTCCTCGTCCATCCCCCGCAGATGGCGCTTTGCCAGATCCAGGTACCGGCGCTGGATGTCCACCGCCGAGACCGGCCTGCCGTTCTTGCGCTCCAGAACCCATTTGTGGGTGGGGTCCCGTGAAATCTCCTTCAACGCCCAGACCGGATCCCCCAGGCCCACGTCCTGCGGAAAAACCTTGAGTTCGAGCAGATTCAACACCATCGCGGTGGTTCCCACCTTCAACGCGGTGGCGTACTCCGACATATTCGAATCGCCCATCAGCAGGTGCAGCCTGCGGTACTTGTTGTAGTCGGCCAGCGGTTCGTCGCGGGTATTGATAATTGCCCTGGAGAACTGGATCCACTGGTAGATCTCCGTGACAATGTGGTCCGCGCGTTGTGAAATCTGGAAGGCGACGGGGTCCTCGTGACCGACGTCTTCGACCTCGTCCCGGCCATAGTAATAGAAGCTGTCGTCGTAGCTGCCCACACGGCCGGCGCCGCTGTAGATCTGCCGTGTCACCAGAAACGGGAGCAGCGCCGGTATCACCACCATGGAAAACGGCACGTTTCGCCGTATCAGGTAGTTCTCGTGGCAGCCGAACGTGGCGCCGGTATAATGGTCGATATTGTTCTTGAGGAACGAAGCCTCTTTCGCGAGCCCCAGGGACCGAAGCGAACGTTGCAGAATCCGTTCGCCCGCGCGGTCGGAGGCGACCAGATCGAACAGGCTCTTGCACTCGGGCGTGGTATATTCGATATGCCCCATGTCGATATAGACCCTGCCGGAATTGAACAAAAAACCGCCGTTTCCCGGCGGTTCGTCCCGGCCCCGATAGTGGATATCGAGTATCCCCTTGCGCTCGGTGTGGAATATATGGTCCTTTACCTTCACCGTAATGGCATCCGGGCTGACGAAGCCCTCGTGCTCCGGGGCCATGCATCCATATTCCGTTTCCAGACCGAAAATGCGACGTTCCATTGCGGGTCCTCAGCTATTCAAACAATGGACAGGATGTAAACCAAAAGCGCGAGAAGACGAGAGAACGAGAGAACGAGAAAGGCGCGAGAGAACGAGAAATGCACGAGAGAACGAGAAAGGCGCGAGAGAACGAGAAATGCACGAGAGAACGAGAAGACGAAAAAGCGCGAGAAGACGAGAGAACGAGAAGACGAAAAAGCGCGAGAAGACGAGAGAACGAGAAAAGCGCGAGAAGACGAAGAGGCGAGTGACGGCAGTGAATCGATTCACCGTGGGTCGGTACGGAGTTGCGTGATCACGTCAGGATTGCAGGGTCAGCCGCCGCTCAGCGATACGGCTTGATCACGGGCTGTATTTCTCTATTGCCAAGAACGCGATAGGGGCGTTTGTCCGCACCCGACCGGTCGAAAACCACGGCCTCGACCTCGGCCGATTCCAACGCGGTCTTCAGGATCGCCTGCAGGTCCGCCTCGCCGGCCAGCCGCTCCAACTCGGACGGCTCCCGTGGAACTTCTTCCAGGGTTCCCACAAACCGCCCTGCCGCCCATGCCTCCAGCGCGGCCTTCAACGCGTTCCGCAGGTTGAGGCGCCCGGTCTCCGGCAGGCAGCTCCGCATCAGCCCGTCCGCTTCCGGAATCTCGCCCAAAACGCCGCGGCCCGCGTATTTCTGAAACGCGCCGTCGTAGTCCACGGTATAGAAGACGGCGCCTTCCTCCGATACATCGAGCTCCAGCATCAGGACGCGCACGATATACGGCGACCGGAACACCTCGTCGAACGCCGTCTTGACCGCGGGACCCAGGCCGAAGTGCACGATCTGCTGCAGGTTCACGTCCTGCTCGGAGTAATTGAACCCGATCACCGACGCCAGGTCCACGGCGGACTGCCGCAGCTTCTCGATGTCGGCGGGGTGCCCGAGCGCCGCCATGCCGATGCGGTCGTACACCTCGAAGATTTTCTGCTGGCCCTGACCCAGTGTGAGGAGCAGCGCGCCGTCGCGGTAGGCCAGGCCCACAACCGGGCTGCCGCCCCGGAGCTGGTCCTCGATGTAGTCCCGCCGGTTGGCGACCGCCTCGGTCCATCGATAGGGTTCGTCCAGCATCATTCCTCAGCGTCTCCCGATCCCTCCGCCCGGGCGATGTACCGCTCGTGGGACGCCCGCAGCTCCTCCTCCGTCACGGTGCGGAGTCCATCCGCCGAGATGGTTTTCACCGTGGGCAACACGCCGGCATCCCGCTCGTACCTTCCCGTGGCCGCGTCGTATTCCGCGGCCGTATGCAGCAGGCGCAGCGCCATCCCCAGGCTCTCGCTCCGGTCCAGCTCGGCAAACGGACGTTCGCCCCACTGGTTGTTGTAGTACATCGCGCCACGGATGGCGGCCGCACCCGATCCCGTGGTGGAAAAATCGGCGCTTTCGAACTGCGCGCCCAGCACGTCGTAGAAGAAGATCTTCCCGCGGCTGTCCAGTCGATCGTACGTGACGAAAATGGGGATCACCGGCCCGATGCCCTGCATGGCCATCGGCAGATTGTCGCGAATCAGAAGGGAGAGCCGCCGCAGCTTGGCCGCCAGGCTCATTTCCTGCAACTGCCGGCGCCGGTGATATTGAAAGGTGTGCTCGAGGATGCGGGCGATTTCGTACGCCATGGCCGGCGATCCGGAGATGGCCATCACCGAGAACGCGTCGATATCGATGACCTTATCGGCGCGGTCGTAAAGCACGGTATGGCCGGCGGTCGCCCGGCGGTCGCCGGCAATGAGGACGCCATCCCGGTATCGAAGGGCCAGGATGGTCGTGCCCTCGGTGGGCTGAAACGGAAGGGACGCCGCGCCCCCCTGTGCGCCTTCCGCCAGGTCCGCGCCGGGCAGCCGGTATCCCCCGCCCTTCAACAGATCGAGAAAATCCCCACCCGCACTCATCGGCTTACTCGCCCGTGCGCTGGCGGTAGCGTCGCGCCTGATTCGGGTCCACGCGGCGCATGCGGCGCAGCAGGTCGCGGGTATCGGGGCGGTCAACGTCCGGTCGGGACGGTCCGTCGTTCCCGTCGTTCGGTCCCTCTTCGGGGGACCCCGGCCGTCGGGTTCGCCGTTCCAAACTGGCAAGGTCTCTCTTCATAGCTATCTCCTCCTCGGGCTGCGCGGCCTGGGGTCAGGCCTTTAACGCGTTCAGGAACTCCTCCAGTCCATCCGAGCGATCCAGCACTCTATTATAATACGCGACCTTCTCTCCATCAACCAGATCCTTCATATCCACGGCACGCAGTTTCCCGTTCCGTGAAAACACGATCCGGTCCCAGTTGACCGATCTGACGTCGTGCCCGAATTTTTCCAGGCATCGCCCGCGGAAATATGCCCGCGTATCCGCAGGCGGAACGGACATCGCCTCCTCAATCCGCTCGTCGTCGACGAGCCGTACCATTTTTGCCTGTTCTTCCAGCAGAAAGTAGAGCCCGGCCTCACGGTCCACGTTGTGGTACTCCAGGTCCTGGCTTTGAAGCCAGGTCAGATCGTCCGGATTGTCCCAGGAGAGTCCTTCCGCTTCGCGAAAACAATCCAGCAACCACTTCTTGCTCACCCAGTCGCAGGCGCCCACCATCGCCATGGGTTCCCGTTCGAGGCCGTCCAGCGTCTCCTCCCAGGCGTTCAGCACCCAGTCCGTTTCCACGTCTCCGCCTCCGAAACGGTCTCGCGCCCGCGCCAGGTACATCCGCTGGATCTCGACGGCCGGAACCAGCCGTTCGGTCTTGCGGTCCAGCTCCACCATCCACTGGTAGCTCTGGTCGCGCGACACGTCCTTCAGTGAGGAGATCGGATCCTTCAGGATCACGCCGGGAAGATCGTCCTCTTCGATCAGCCCCACCACCAAGGCCGCGGCGCCGACTTTCAGGGCCGTGACGTATTCCGACATGTTCGAGTCGCCGAGGATCACGTGGAGCCTGCGGTAGCGGCCGGCGTCGGCGTGGGGCTCGTCCCGCGTGTTGATGAGCGGCCGCTTGTGCATGGTATCCACGCTGGCGATTACCTCGAAGAATTCGGACCGCTGCGAGAGCTGATAGACGGCCGCCCTGTCGCCGCGTTCCACGCCCATCTTGCCCGCGCCCGTGTAGATCTGCCGGGTTACGAGAAACGGCAGCAGGCCCTTCACGATTCGCTCGAAAGGGGTCCCGCGGTCCATCAGGTAGTTCTCGTGGCACCCGTAGCTGTGGCCTTCGAAATCGGTGTTGTTCTTGTAGATCCGGACCGTGCCCTCGGGGAGCATTTCCGTTCGCCTTCGGGCGCAGATGTCCACGATCCGCTCGCCGGCGCGGTCCTGCGCCACCAGTTCGAAGAGGCTGAGGCACTCGCCCGTGGCGTATTCCGGATGGGTATGGTCATTGTAAAAGCGGGCGCCGTTGCCAATGATCAGATCGCTTTTCAGTTCATCGAGCGGCACCTTTCGCCGGCGGTCCTTCTGAAGGTGCACTTTCTCGTCGATATCGTTGCGCAGGGAGCTCACTTCAAACCCCCGCACGTCCTTGCGGGGGTTCTCCAACTGATAGTCCCACAGGGGCGTGAAATCACCCGTGAGATAACAACGGATCAACTGCATCGACTCTTCCACCACGTCGATGCGGTTCACCCCGTCGATCGTGATTCCGTACTCGGTTTCCAGGCCGAAGAGTCTGTTCATGAACCCTGCTCAGTTTCAGGGAAAGGGAAGAAGGAGAAAGAATTAAGAATGAAGAATGAAAACGGGATGGTCCTCGTGGGGATTATCTATCGCGTCCTGACAGGCCGCCTGCCGGCGGACAAACACCCGTTGGAACTGCGTTCCGGGCGGTCCCAAACTTCAATTTTCTTTTTTCCTTCATGCCCTTTTTCTTGCTTCGCCCAAGAAAAAGGGCCAAAAAGAAGGGCGCCGCTCAAACGCCGCGGGGCTGCTTTTCCGCGAACCGCTTCAGTGGAGACAACGGGAGTCGTTGCCCTGAAACCCTTACAGGCGTTCCCGGACGACGTTGCTGAACGGACTCGCGCGGAAAAGCCCCTTCACCACCACCGTTCGCTTGAGTGAACTGCGCGAGGTCTGATGCATTTGCGGTCTTGACGATTATGCGCTTCAGACCCCCACCCCCGCCAACCTACCCCCTAACCCCCTTCCTGTGAGGAAGGGGGAACGGCGATGGGTCGATGGACTGGGCATGCAAACGTGCCGGCTGGCGAATTCCTGTCTATCAGTGTATCTATAGATGACCGGCACGCGATGCCTGTCCTTTCTCCCCCTCTCCCCCCGGGAGAGGGGGTTGGGGGGAGAGGTCTGCGTAAATTCGGTGAGACGTAAGAGGGTAGACGGTAGATGAAAACGTTACCACAGTGTTTTCACGCTAACCGTGCCTGTTTCTTTACCGACTATGGTAACGACGAGAAAGACCATAGGGCATTCATCTCACGTCTACCCTTTTCGAGACCCATTCCCTGACCCCCTTCCTGCGAGGAAGGGGGAAAGCGGGATCCTATCGCGTAGCGTTCGTTACCCTTTCCTTATAGGAGAGGGTCCCTGCCTGCCGGTGATTTTTCGGCAGGCAGGGGGATAGGTCTGCGCATCCGCGAGGTCATGTCGCCAGGCCTTATCGTCGCCCCGTTGAAGCAGGTTGTCATCCCTCATCTCACGTCTCACGTCTTGCGTCTCCCCGCCAACCTACTGCCTACCCCCTTCCTATAAGGAAGGGGGACCCCCGGATCCTATCGCGTAGCGTTCGTTTCCCTTTCCTTATAGGAAAGGGTCCTGCCTGCCGGTGATTTTTCGGCAGGCAGGGGGATAGGTCTGCGCATCCGCGAGGTCATGTCGCCAGGCCTTATCGTCGCCCCGTTGAAGCAGGTTGTCATCCCTCATCTCCCGTCTCACGTCTAACGTCTCCCCGCTCTTCGCTATACAATCCGATGTCCGCGGCGGTCCGGTTCCCGGCCGGGGCGGATCGGCGACGCGCGGACGACGTTTTCCGGATCGTAATCGAGCAGCTTCAGCCAGTCTTCCGTGTTGTCGGTGGGCGGGAAGATCTCGTTCTCGGTATACTCGGTGTCCACCGCCTGGAGCAGGTCGTCCCCCGAGATGCCCTCTTCCTGTCCGGACGCGATGGACCGCCGGATGGCCATCTCCTTTGCCCGCCTCACAATCGACTCCATGATCGCCCCGCTGGCCAGGTCCCCGCGCCGGAGGACGTCCTTTCGGCCGCTTCGAAGGGTCACTTCGAGAAACCGCGTATGGTCCCGCTTCGAGAAAATCTCTTCCGCCGTGCGCGCGACGAGCGACTCGACAGCCGCGGCGGAATCGCCGCCGTGTTGCTCCAGCGTCTTCCGGTCGATCGGCAGGTCGGGCGTGAGGTAGATCTTGAGGATATCGAGCGCGCCGTGCCGGTCCGGGCGCTTCACCTTGATTTTCCGGTCGATTCGGCCCGGCCGCAAAATGGCGGGATCGATCAGGTCCGGGCGGTTGGACGCCAGAATGATCACCACGTCCTGGAGCGACTCGATGCCGTCCATTTCCGAACAGAACATCGGCACCACGGTGTTCGAAATGCTGTGCGACCGCATCGCCCGGCGCGTACCGAGAACGGATTCCGCCTCGTCGATGAACACCACGGGCAGATAGCCCTCTTTCCGCTTCTCCCGCGCCCGGGAGAAGATCTCGCGAATCTGGCGTTCGGACTCGCCCAGCCACATATTGAGGATTTCCGGCCCCTTGATGTTCATGAAACACTCCTTCAGGTTCAGACCGGCCTCCTGCTGGGCCTGCTTGACGAGGTTGTACGCGGTTGCCTTGCCGATCAGGGTCTTGCCGCAGCCCGGCGGGCCGTACAACAGGAACCCCTTGGGGACGCTGTATCGGAACCTGGAGAACAGGTCCGGATGCAACGTGGGCATCTCGATCGTATCTTTGATGGCCTGGATGGCCTCTTCCTGGCCGCCGATCTTTTCCCAGGGCAGATCCGGAATTTCTTCGAGGTAATAGTCCCTGGCCTCTTTTCCGGGCATGCGTTCCAGCGCCACCCGGAAGTTCGGGTCCACGCGGACCTCGTCGCCCGCCTTGAGGGACGCCTGCGCCAGGTCGCTCGAGCGGGAAAGCACCGAGACCTGCCCGCCCGGTTCCTGCCCGACCCGCAGCCGGCCGTCTTCCAGCACGTCGGATATCTTCACCACCTGGCCCGAGGATGAAAAGCCCAGCTCGCCAACGATGGCGAACGCGTCGTTTACCAGCACCCTCGCGCCCACCTTCAGCGCCTCCTGGTCCAGCCGGGAATCGACGTTGGCGTAATATTCCGATCCGCCCACGCTGATGTAGGCCACGCCGTCGCGGGGCCCCTCGAGGAGCGTGCCCACGCGGTTCGCCGGCGCGGTGACCTTTTCGAGCGCGGCCTCCATCTCCACGATGGTGCGCCTCGCCTCCTCGAACGTGATTTCGTCTTCCTGAAGCTGTCTGCGGAGATGGTAGAGCAGGGGGCGCCGTTTGTCCTTTTCGTCCATCGACATCAATATCTGGTCGATAATGGACAGCGAGCGGAACGTGTGCTGCATATCCACGTAGTCCTGCAGAAAGTCGTCGGGCGACTTTCGTTGTCGATTTCCGTCGTCGGGGCGGTTAATGGCGCTCACCTCCGGGATCGAAAAGGGAGAATTAAGAATTGAGAATGAAGAATGAAAACGGGATGGTCCTCGTGCGGTCTATCCATCGTGTCCTGACGGGGCGCCTGGCGGCGGACAGATTCCCGTTGGAACTGCGTTCCGGGCGGTCCCAAACTTCAAACTTCAATTTTCTTTTTTCCTTCATGCCCTTTTTCTTGCTTCGCCCAAGAAAAAGGGCCAAAAAGAAGGGCGCCTGCCTGCCGAGCAGGCTTCGGCGCAGGCAGGCCGCTCAAACGCCGCGGGGCTGCTTTTCCGCGAACCGCTTCAGTGGAGACAACGGGAGACGTTGCCCTGAAACCCTTACAGGCGTTCCCGGACGACGTTGCTGGACGGACTCGCGCGGAAAAGCCCCACCCCATCCTCCGTGCGTTCGATAGAACCTCGCGAAGTTACCTGCGATGAACTTCTTGCGCGATGCAACGCTTGCAATCTCCCACACCACCGCCAACCTACTGTCTACCCCCTTCCCGAAGGAAGGGGCCCCCCCGGATCCTATCGCGTGGCGTTCGTTACCCTCTCCTCACAGGAGAGGGTCCCTGCCTGGCGGTGGTTTTTCGGCAGGCAGGGGGGAGAGGTCTGCGCATCCGCGAGGTCATGTCGCCAGGCCTTATCGTCGCCCCGTCGAAGCAGGTTGTCATCCCTCCTCTGCCGTCCTACATCTCACCTCTCCCCGCCTTTGAGACCTACCCCCTAACCCCCTTCCTGTGAGGAAGGGGGAACGGTGACGGGTCGATGTCCTGGGCATGCAAATGTGCCGGGTGGCGAATTCCTGTCAATCAGTGTATCTATTGATGACCGGCCCGCGACACCTGTCTTTTCTCCCCCTCTCCTCACAGGAGAGGGGGCCTGCCTGCCGAGCAGGTCTCGGCGCAGGCAGGCCGGGGGGAGAGGTCTGCGGGGCCGGGAGGGGTTCGCATTCGGCTGACTTTTGATTGTGATGTTCGCTCTTGATTCAAGCTGACGGCTGATCGCTGATAGCTGCTCTTTGCTGCCTTTCGCTAGTCATCCATCTCCCGCTTGAAGGTGAGCTTCATCTTGGCGCCGGCGTTCTCCACCTTGACGTTGCCCCTGATTACGGTGACGTCCACGTCTTTGAACGATAACTTGATTTCATGTGCGATCACGATTCCGTGGTCCACGTCGATGGTCCATTTCCCCTTCCCCTCACCCGTGCCTTCGACCATGATGGACACCGCGTTCGAGAATATCCATCCGCGGTACCGCATCTGCCGGGCCTCTTCGATGAGGGCGAGGCGGCGGCCCTTCTTCTTCGTCAGTCGCTTCAATACGTAAACGCTGTTGATTTCCACCGCGCCTTTGTCCTGGAGCGCGGGGATGGGAATCTCGTGGCGGCGCTGCCCGCGCCACGAATCTCCGGAGCCGACCTCACGATCGGGCAGGACCGGATGGATTTCCGGCGCCCAGAGCTGGTGCAGATCGCTGATCGCCGCTTCCCGGCGCACTTCGTAGGACTTGAAGCCGGGCTTGAACCCGACCACGTCGCCCGCCGCGGTGACGTTCCACGCAAATGTCCGGTTGTTGAACATATCGAGCAGGTACGGGAAGTTGTTTTCGCTGATCTGAACGCGGTCTTCCATGACCGTACTCTCGGCGTTCTGAACCGTTGCCGTGACGGTTGCGGCTTCCGCCGAGATTGCAGTGACGGCTTCCCTGCTTTTCCACTTTCCGTAGGTCCGGACGTCGACGGTGCCGGACGTCTTGTCTTCGTCGATCAGGTCGGCGCGACCGCTGTAATATTCCAGCGTCCAGGCGTTCTTGTACAGGTTCGACTGCCCCGTCTTGTAGACGAACTTGAGCGCCACCTTCTCTGCAAACGCCGACCCTGACGGGACAACCAGAAGCCAACCGAAAAACACATAAAGTAAGCGGCTCATCGCTCCCTCCTGACAATCTAATTCGCCGTGATTCCGGACAGGCGCTATTTCGCATAAGTATAGCCCGGTGTTTTTGGAATGTCAACCCGGACAGTGATTGAATTCTGATGAAAAGCTGATTAGAACCTGTGGAGAGACTTTGGAGGATGAGATTGGCGCGAGGGGATCGCCGGGAGAGACCGTGATCAGAGGACGATCAAGGACCCGGGAAGAGGCCACGATCAGAGGACGATCAAGAGTCCGGGAAGAGGCCACGATCAGAGGACGATCAAGAGTCCGGGAAGAGGCCACGATCAGAGGACGATCAAGGGCCCGGGAAGAGGCCGTGATCAGAGGAGGATCAAGGGCCCGGGAAGAGGACACGGTCAGAAAAAAAGCACCGGAAAATTGGCCACGAATAGTACAAAAAGGCACAAAGGGTGTCGCTGTAAAACGGACCGAAGAGGTCGTCCGGAAGCACATTTGTTACATTCACGTCCGGTGAGCTGAAGTTCCCGGAAATCCGACGTCGAGTCGGCTTTATTGACCTGCGTAACTTCGAATCAACGTACCCGAAAATACCCGAATCAAGGTTAACTTTAATTCGACAAAGAACACCGGAAAATTGGCCACAAGAGGCACACGGGTAAGTGAGCTGAAGTTCACGGAAATCCGACGTCGAGTCGCCTTTATTAACCTGCGTAACTTCAAATCAACGTACCCGGAAAAAGCCGAATCAAGGTTAGCGGGATTTGCGGGAAGGTGGGATGTTGGGGTTGCCCTGGGCGCGTTGTTTGAAGCTGTTGTTGGTGACTCTTTTGACTTCCAGGCTCTTTGCGCCGAAGTTGATGAGCAGCCCGACCTCCAGGTCGAACGCCTCGAGGTAGTTGATCGCCTGCGCGAAATGGACGTCTTCCAACTCGATCACTGCCTTCAGTTCAACACACACGACGTTTTCCACCAGGAAATCGGCTCTTCTGAAGCCTATCTGTTTACCTTTGAAAAAAATGGGCATTTTATGCTCGCGGCTGAAAGAAATGTCCTCAATTTCCATCTCCATCTGCAGCGCATTCTGGTAGATGGATTCCTGGAAGCCGTTGCCCAGCGCGGAATGGACCGTCATCGCGCAACCGATAATCTTCGCTGTCAGCGCCGAGTGTTTGTGTTCATTCTTTATCATAGGCCGAGAGTACCTTGATCATTTTGATTCACCGAAATGGGAACCAGGTCGAACCCGTCTGGATAAATCGTGCGGGACTGAAGATATCATTGGAGAGCTTGTCCCTGAGGAATTCCAGGGTTGCCGCGCCATCATTCAGTGCTGTATTCGTCGCGTTCAGGGCGCGTTAACCGCGGCGAATAAGGCATTTTCCGTAAATGAAACGTACGGGCCGGATCGAGAATACGTCCACTCGCGAGATATTCACCTCCGGGATTCAGAGGAATTCGACTTGACATTGGCGATTGACTTGACTTATATGGACTCGGAAATCATGCCTGCACATTTCGCGCCAGGCACGTTGTTCTGACGGCGCATTTCGACAACGTCGGGATTGACGAATTACCAAAACCGCAAGTCGACGGGTATGCATTGCAGCAACGCGCGTACGTCCTCGAGATCGAAAGGAGGGCAGCGATGAAGTCCTTCACCCTCCCACTCGTTTCGCTGCTGGTCTGTTCTCAGCCGGTTGCCGCGCAGAAGATCGGCGTGCCCGTACCGGTCGAAATCGTTGAGACTTCCACGACGCTGACCCTTGATTTCTCAAACTGCGACTACGAGCTGATCCTGTATTCCATCGATACTCACCTGGAGGACCAGTCCTACGGACTGTGCAATCCGTTGGGCTACTCCGTGACCGCCGCCTTCGGCGATTCGAATCCAGTTCTGGAAGGCGATCCGGATGCCGGTCCGCAAGCACCCCTTTCCGACCGCGTCAGCCTTGAGAGCAAACTTAGGGCACAGGAACGGAAACTTGCGAGCCACCTGCAGGTATCCGGCGGTTATCGCCCCCACGCCGCGAAGGCGGTACCCCAGCAGATCGGCAGTACCCGGCAGTTTGCCTTTCCCGCCATTGGAAATGAAGCCAAGACCACCGTTACTGCTTCACTCGTGGCAACCAGCGAGCGGGCAAGCGCCTACGTGGACGTTTACGACGTCGCCAGGATGAATAAAGCGTCCCTCCAGGCGCAGATCGACCGCTTCAGCAATAAAACCCACCCTATTGTCACATCCGCAGTCGGACGGGAATCCGACGTGGATAACGACGGCAAAATTCACATCCTTTACAGCAATCTGGTAAACCGGGGCGGACCCATATTCGGTGCGGCGGGATTCTTCTACGCGCCGTCCCTGCTTCCTGCGGATCAGGGTGGCGATGGAAATCTATCCGATATGGTTTATTTGGATCCAGACATAGACCCCGGCAGGATTGATGCCGTACTCGCCCACGAATTCCAGCATCTTATCAGCTTCAACCAGCACGTGCTCGTTCGGAACGGGCAATCGGAAGCTTTATGGCTCAATGAAGGGCTGTCGCACTACTGTGAAGATCTCATCGGCGGGTACGGCGCACACAATGACCGGCACGTCGACATCTTCCTGAGACACAGTGCCAAAGGTCCGTTGGGTACAACCGGCTACACGGACCAGAGGAGTCGAGGCGCCGCGTATCTTTTCGTACGGAGCCTCGTTGAGGAGACCGGCCCGGGAATACTGGCGCGGCTCGTGCAAACAGACAGAGCGGGATTCGGGAATATCGAAGCCGCGACGGGCCGTCGATTCGGCGCCATCTTTGACAGGCATGTTTCGCGGCTGTTCCTGAGTGGATTGGGCCTCAACACCGAACTCAATTATACGACAGCGCCTCTTGCAGACGACACTTCAAACGCACGGACATTCCCCGTCCCCGTTCACGCAACAATCTGGCCGGGAGGCGGGCACCAAATGGACAACCGGGGGCTTGTACCGGTCCTCCGGGACGATTCGCACGCCGTCACGATCAAAGGGGACATCTATCAACTCTCACCCGTGTATATACGTCTGCTCGGAAACCGGAAACAGACGACGATAACCATACAGACAGATCCGGAAGGTGAGTTTCGGGCCCAACTCATTCCCATACCGATAGGCTATCAACCGCGTATCGCGATTCCCGGGAATTATTCGCCTCGCGTTGTGTTCGACACGCCGCTGCCCGCTCAATTCCGGACAGGCGAAGCAATACCCGTCAGCGGGACAGTCTCCGATACGTTGTTGTCCGGAATGGTTGAATTCTTCCTGGAGAGCCCCCTGCGATCGATCCACTTCGAAACGCCGGTTTCCAAAGGAAGATTCAACACGACACTTTTCTTCTACCCCGATGAAGTCGGGAAATACACACTCTCCATCTCCGTGGCGAAACTGCACGGGTTGGTGGTCTTTAACTCGATGCCCGTAGTACACGGGGATCCGCCTTCACCTGACTTTGACCGCGACGGAACGGTCGATTTCACGGATTTCATCGGGTTTGCGCGGGCGTTTGGCAAGTCCTGGGCCGACGAAAATTTCGAACCATGGTTCGATCTGGACCTGGACGGCGAGGTGGGGTTTTCCGACTTTCTCATTTTCGGGAAGGCATTTGGACTATGATTACGGTGATTAAGGGTTGATTGAGACCCATGGAGAGACAGTGGTTGATGTGATTGTGACGGGCTGATCGACAGATAGGAATATCTGGAATTCGCATGCACAGGATGGCAGACAGGCACATTTCGTGCGATACCCCTTGACACGTGCAATGATGCGTAGAACCTGTTCCGGATTTCAATCTTGGCACAGGGCCACCGTGGCATCAGGTCCATATCGGGTTACAGCGGTACGCAATCGGTCTCAAACGCGAAGACAGGCCAGAGATGAGAACTCTTGCAAGTGCACTCCTCCTCATGTTACTCTGCGTTCATCCGCTTGTTGCCGATGCTCAAGACCTCGCAGCGATTCCCGTCGACTACTTTCTCGACATCAGTCTGTCTTCGCCGATTCCCGTTGAAATCACAACCGGACAGGCTGTTCGAGTTTCCGGCACTGTATTCGACCCAACAATAACAATGGTCGGGTTTTCCTTTTTTGACGAAAGCGGCGCGAATCCATACCTGAACCATTCGCCCGTGACAGACGGTCGATTCAAGAAGACGATATTCTTTCCGCACAAGACATCAGGCACGTACGACCTGGTATTATACAGATATCGAGGAAGCGCCCAATCTGCATCCCAACGGGATCTATTCAGATCCCTTAACGTGATGAAGGGCGGGGGGGCCGCGTCCTTCCCTTTCGACTATTTCGAGGAAATCACACTCACATCACCTATGCCGGTTGTATTTGCGCCAGGTCAGAAGCTGCGGGTAACCGGCACCGTGTCCGATCCATCGGTGTCTTATATCGAATTCTATCTCTGGTGGTTATCCACTGGACACCGGAGTCCGTTTCGCGGATCGACAAAAGCAACCTTCAAGGCTGCCGTCGAGAATGGACAATTTGCCATCGAGCTGGATTTAACCGATCAGCGACCTGGAGATTATTGGCTCGACGTGTATTTGCATAGACGAGGGAGTCGTTCCCTGGGCCCCAGAAGATTCAGACCGATTACCGTGGTACCGCCTCCTGACTTTGACGACAATAACGTGGTCAATTTCGCGGACTTCCTGACTTTTGTACGGATGTTCGGACGTTCTTCAGCCGGCGGAAGATTCAGGTTCGATCTGGACGGGGACGGCGACATCGGGTTTTCGGACTTTCTGATATTCGCAAGAGCGTTCGGAGAAAGACTTTGATTCAAGTGCGGCGACGGTGTGCGTCGGCCTCGATGGCCGTGACCCGTCCCACCGGGAATCGCGGGTCCGTGTCATTGCGAACCCAATAGCCGGTTCTTCGGCAAAGCGCATCATCGCCTGAATAATTCACCAAACATGAACTTACACTAAACATGAACTCACATGGATGGACAGGATAAAGACCAGGCGCAGGACAAATGCTCACGATGCCGGGCCATACCGATGGATCCTTACCTCACTGGGACACGAAACGTCACCCTGACCCATCAATTTCGAAATTCACCAAACATCAACTTACATGTGAAAAACAACCCGTTATACATCAAAACCAGGGTTTTCGTGAATAATCCATCATAGCGACGGGGCGCCAACAGATGAGACTTTTTTCGGGATCGTTGTTCCTGTTGTTGACATTCGTTCACCCGCTTTCCGCGCAGAGGATCGGCGAACAGCAACCGGTCAGACTCATCGGGACGCAGACCCCTTTGACCCTCGAGTTTACCGACCGGGACTATCTGATGATCCTCTATTCGCTGCATTCGGACGTCCCGCCCGATCTCAAGGAAAGTCCCGAGTACGGATTCTCTGTTTTCAGCCACTCGAACGGCGCCGGTTCCGCCGGCGTTCGCGGCGCCGGCGCCGGGTTCCCGCCTCTGTCGACCGGCGGTCCGGACGCGCAGCTTCGAAGACGGGAGCAGGAACTCGCCCGCCGCGTACGGGAAACCGGCGGATACCGCCCCCCGGCGACGAAAGTCGCGCCGCACCAGGTCAGCGCCCGCCAGTTCGCGTTTCCGGCGTTCGGCAACGTGCCCGATACGACCGTCTCCGCGGTTCTCGTCGCGGGCAGCTACAGGGCGAATGCCTACGTGGACGTGGCCGACACCGGCCGCGTCAGCAGGACGCGAATCCAGGGCGACGCCGACCTGTTCAGCTTAAGGATCCATCCCGTTGTCGCGTCCGCGCTCGCACGCGATCCGGGTGAAGGGGACATCGGGAAGGTTACCCTGCTCTACACCCACCTGGTTGACGAAGTTGGTGACGACACCACCACGGTACGCGGATTCTTCAACGCCGCGTCGGTCCTGCCTCCGAACCAGGGCGGCAACGGCGACCAGCTCAACCTGCTGTTTATCAATCCATTCAATGATCCGGACGTCGCCGAGGCCGTGCTTGCCCATGAATTCCAACACCTCTTCAGCTTCCACCAGCACGTGCTCATTCGAAACGGAAAGCCGGAAGAAGCCTGGCTAAATGAAGGACTGTCGCACGTGTGTGAGGACCTGGTGGGCGCACACGACGTGCACAATCGACTGAATATCGAACGCTTCCTCGCCGACCCGAGCGGTACGCCGCTGCGCGGGTCGGTCGAGATCCCGGGCGTCCGCGGCGCCGCCTATCTGTTCGTGCGGAGCCTGATCGAAGACTATGGCATGGGAATCCTCCCGCGCCTGGTTCAGACGAACAACGTTGGACTCCGCAACGTCAGACAAGCCGCCGGCGACCCCATCACCGACATTTACGTGAAATTTCTTTCGCGGCTGTACTTCACCGGGTCGGGGCTGAACCCCTCGCTCGAATATACCGCCCCCTTACTGGTGGACGCCGCGACCGGCGCCCGCCTGTTCCCCCGTCCGCGGGAGATTCACGTCACACCCCAGACTTCCCCCGGACAGGGTAGCGTCCAGCCCCTGTCCGGCGCCTATATCCGACTTTCGTACGACGAAAGCCGCACGATATGGATCCAGACCGCCGCGGAGGGCTCGCCCGGGGCGGTCCTTGTCCCGATTCTGCCGGCCGACCGGGACCGTATCTCGATTCCGACCGGTTTCTTTACGGGCATCACGCTGGACGCGCCAGTCGCCGGACCCTTTCTGTCCTACAAGCCGATTCCGATTTCCGGCGCCGTGTCCGACACGCTCGTCGCCGAACTCGAGATCGTCCTCCAGCTCGAGGATTACAGCACCGAAAACCGGTACGTCGTCCCGGTTCGCGACGGAAAATTCACCCATACGTTCTTCTTCTCGCACGAACAGGCGGGCGACTACCGGCTGGTGGTGAAAACGAAACGGGCAGACCGGCAGGACAGCGACACGGCGGGCACGTTCGGCGCCTTCACCGTTGAGGAAGGACCGGCAACCGCTCCGATTCCCGTCGGTTACTTTATGGACATCGTCTTCTCCTCTCCGATTCCCGTCAAGGCGCGGTCCGGGCAGGCGTTCCGGCTTTCCGGCACGGTATCCGATCCGTCGCTGACCGTTATCAAATTCAGTTTCTGGCACGAGGATATCGACAGGTCCCTGCATTTCAATGCGCCGGTGACGGACGGTCAATTCAGGAAAACGATCTTCTTCACGCACGGACAAACCGGCGTTTACCAGTTTGCGATCAACCGGCAGCGGGACGATACGAGCTATTCGTTCCCACAGGATGCATTCAGCCCCTTTGTCGTCGTCGAAGGAGTCGGAGCGGCCCTCATCCCCGTGGATTTCTTCGACGAAATCAGACTCCAGGCGCCAATGCCGATCGAATACCGGATCGGCCTGCCGGTGAGCCTGGAGGGCGAAATTTCCGATGCCTCGGTATCCCAGATCGAGTTCGAATTCTACACGCCGGGCGGGGACACGGAGACGCCGTCCGAGACGATCGACACGCGTTTCACCGCGCAGGTGGTTAACGGCCGGTTCAGCACCGACGTCGTCTTTCCATCCGAACAGCGGGTCTCGGATGACTATACGCTGGACATCTGGCTGTGGCGAAGCGGCGAACGTACCCGGGGGTTCCGGAGATTCTCGCCGATTACCATTCTGGCGGCGCTGCCGGCTGCCGACTTCAACCGCGACGGATCGGTGGGGTTCGCGGATTTCATCGCGTTTGCGGAGGCGTTCGGTACTTCGGCCGGCGACGCGGACTTTGACGTCCGGTTTGACCTGGACGGGGACGGGACCGTTGGATTCGGGGATTTCGTCATCTTCGCGCGCGCATTCGGACAATGACGGAAAGTCAATTAAGAATTAAGAATGAAGAATGAAGAATTAAAACCTGAAGGCGGGGAGATGGGAAAGGGAGGGGGAGGAGGAAGGAAGAAGGAAAACCTGTCCCGTCTCACGTCTACCCCGCCGCCGACCTACCCCCTATCGCGTGGCGTTCGTTACCCTTTCCTTATAGGAGAGGGTCCCTGCCTGGCGGTGGTTTTTCGGCAGGCAGGGGGGAGAGGTCACGCATCAGGGAGGAGGTCTCGCCCGGCCATATCGTCGTCCCGTGGCCGCGAGTGATCATCTCCCGTCTTACGTCTTGCGTCTCCCCGCCTTTCAGACCTACCCCCTAACCCCCTTCCTGTGAGGAAGGGGGAACGGTGACGGGTCGATGGACCGGGCATGCAAACGTGCCGGCTGGCGAATTCCTGTCTATCAGTGTATCTATAAATGACCGGCACGCGAAGTCTGTCTCTTCTCCCCCTCTCCCCGCCTCCGCCGACCTACCCCCTATCGCGTGGCGTTCGTTACCCTTTCCTTATAGGAGAGGGTCCCTGCCTGGCGGTGGTTTTTCGGCAGGCAGGGGGGAGAGGTCTGCGCATCAGGGAGGAGGTCTCGCCCGGCCATATCGTCGTCCCGTGGCCGCGAGTGATCATCTCCCGTCTTACGTCTTGCGTCTCCCCGCCTTTCAGACCTACCCCCTATCCCCCTTCCTGTGAGGAAGGGGGAACGGTGACGGGTCGATGGACCGGGCATGCAGACGTGCCGGCTGGCGAATTCCTGTCTATCAGTGTATCTATAAATGACCGGCACGCGAAGTCTGTCTCTTCTCCCCCTCTCCCCGCCTCCGCCGACCTACCCCCTAGCCCCCTTCCTGTGAGGAAGGGGGAACGGTGATGGGTCGATGGACCGGGCATGCAAACGTGCCGGCTGGCCAATTCCTTTCTATCAGAGTATCTATAGATCACCGGCACGCGAAGTCTGTCTTTTCTCCCCCTCTCCCCGCCTCCGCCGACCTACCCCCTATCGCGTGGCGTTCGTTACCCTCTCCTCACAGGAGAGGGTCCCTGCCTAGCGGTGGTTTTTCGGCAGGCAGGGGGGAGAGGTCGCGCATCAGGGAGGAGGTCTCGCCCGGCCATATCGTCGTCCCGTTGACGCAGGTTGTCATCTCCCGTCTTACGTCTTGCGTCTCCCCGCTCTTCAGGCACTCACGGTATCTCACGTCTCACGTCTTGCGTCTCCCCGCCTTTCAGACCTACCCCCTATCGCGTGGCGTTCGTTACCCTCTCCTCACAGGAGAGGGTCCCTGCCTGGCGGTGGTTTTTCGGCAGGCAGGGGGGAGAGGTCTGCGGGGAGGGGGGTTGGGTGGAGAGGGGTTGGGGGTGAGGGCGATTCTGCTTCAAGCTGATTGCTGAAAGCCGACAGCTGATCGCTGTTTACCGTCCGCGACAGAGCAGGGCGTCCGCGTTGCGCCAGGCGATGGCTTCCCTGACGTCCTCGGGCGCGTCGAGGATCTGCAGTTTCAGCAATGCGGGCGCGGGTGTGTTGAACGGCATGCCGGACCCGAAAGCCAGTCGCCCGGCGCCCCACGCCCGGGTGAGTTCCTGAATGCTGCGCTCCAGGACCGCCGTGAGGCGGGAGACGTCCACCAGGAACCGGACGTCCGGAGGCAGAATGCGCCCGGTGAAGCCGTGGCCGTTCAGGATCATCCATCGAACGTGCGGCCGCAAATGAAAAAGCCGGCGAAACGTCGCCGGCTTCAGGTCATCCGCCATATCCCAGGGATGCCGTTGTCGCCGGTCCACAATACGCATCGGCACCTGCACGGACCACCCCGCCTCGGAAACCGCATCCAGCAATTCAAGCGACGCCTCCGACGCCGGATCGTACCCGTGGTATTGCGGGACCAGTCGGATCCCGCACAGTTCCAGGTCCTCCACGCACCGGCGCAGGTCCTCCTTCCAGCCCGCGTAGGTCGGATTCAACGTGGCGAACGGAATCAGCCGATCGCGGTGGCGCAGCACCTGGCGGGCCAGCTCCTCGTTGGCCGAATGGGCGTCCCTGTAGAAAACCCCGTGGATTGACGCCACCACCGCCCGGTCGATGCCGCTGCGGTCCATCAGCCTCAGCAGCCCCGGCACCGTGTTGTGGCGCAGCCGCCGGAACGGCCAGTGCCCCACCCACGCGTTGACGTCAATGATCACGTCTATAGCCCCATTCCAATGGCGCCACGGAACCTGAAGTCTACAGATCGAAGAGTTCACGAAACCACTGTATGAATGACTGAGTTGCGGGCAAATTCGCGTCTAACGCCTTGCTCTCAATCGCTCTGCCAGGGTTCCGGACGGGCGGGTCTTGCCAACTGAGCCATGTATACAGCTTTGCCTTATTCGTATGGGCATTGCGATAGGGCGCGTCCCAATCTTTTTTTGCCGTTTCAGTGCAGCCTTCCGCGTAGTTCCACAGGGGTTGATCGGGTACAAGATCCCGCAAAAAAGTTTCCAGATCGCCTTTGGACCGATTGTCTGGCATAATCCAGATGCCAAGACGCCTCTGTGACCGGTTGCTTACGATCAAGCCGTCCGGTGGCAACGCAGTCGGCATTTCCGGGAAGGATGCGTTAGTTTTAGATTATACAGGCTCTGGTAACGGCGTCCGGCGCCCTGGTCGTCCGCATCGATCATAATTCCAAGAGTCCTGATCGTGGACGATTTCAAGAGCACACCCATGTAATCCTTATTCAGAATCTCATTTACACTCTTACCTATGTCGATGTATACGGGGTACTCGGACTCATTGGCGCCAGGCCATTCAATCTGGGTGCGCATTATCTCACGGACAGTATACAAGTCATCATAACCCTCGACAACGAGACGCTTAGGGTTGTCTCCGGCCATCAACGAATCTCCACGAAGTGCTGAATCGCTTTCTTTATTTCCTCTTCGGTGTATGAAACCGCGTGATTGTTGTCGCGCTCAATACGTTGAACTGATACCGTCGGTCCAGGATGTACGTCAAGGGAAGACGCACCAGCATTTGCAGCCAAACTGCTAAGGCAATCGTAATTGTGCGTGGTTGCGAACACCTGAACTTCGAAAATTCGTGCAGTCTCAACTATCAGTTTCCACATGTCCGACATTGCGGAGTAGTGGAGGCCCGTGTCGATTTCATCGACCAACAGAACTCCGCCACGACATTGCGTAATTGCGATTGCGAGCGAGAATAAGCGCCAAATGCCGTCACCCATACTGCCTATCGGTACAGGATTCTCAAAGCGACTGTGTTTTACGATAAATCCGGATCGGCCAGCGCTTCCAGTCCAGTCGCGTCTGTACGGGGTACTGAGCGCAACAATTCGTTCAATGCCCGGATCGATACACGCCAACGCCGTGAGAACAAGCTCTTCGTCAGACGTAAGTGCGATAACGTTCCACATTTCAACAAGCTCGTCTGCATCCATCGCATCCGTGGTAATGTAACGTACACGGGACACGTGATCACGCGCTCGACCCCTTCGCAATCGCCGTGGGATGTCCAGCGATTCGGCTGACAATGTACCGGTAGCGCTCAAGGGAATTAAATCCGCTATCGGTGAGGGAGCCCCCTCCAAGCGAAGGCCCAATTGTGGGATATTCTCTCCTGGGGAGCTGAACAGGTCTGATTCTTTATCAGTTAAATCCGCCACTTCGACCTTTAGATGTTGTCGTGGAGACTGATTCATCGCTGACAATTTAAATGCCGTCTTAACGTGAAGTTGGTGACCGGTAAACAGGTGGGACGTATCCACTTCGGGATAGGCGCGCCCTGATGGCCTGGTTCTTTCAACTCCATTCTCACCCCTGCGCCTGAGTATCTGCCACAACGCCCGGGGGTCGGCCTGACTGGTTAGCAGGTGGAGGGCCTCCAACAAGGATGTTTTTCCACTATTGTTCGCCCCAACCAGAAGATTGACAAGTGCCAGGTCGTCCATGTCGAAACGCTCAAATCCCCTGAACCCTTCAATGTGGATCGAGGAAATCACCAGGAGAGTCCTCACAGAAACTTACTTTGAAAGGATAAACGTCGCAGGCGAGATTATCAATATTCAGACGGCTCGATTCTGTCGATTTCTCTCAGAGTCACACACCGACACCGTCTCAATCGATTGGGAAAGAATATAGGATACAACATCTTCAGAACAAACCGAAAACCTCGGTACAATACTCAGATATGGCACGTCGTCCTAGCCGTACAGCTGCTGGACGAATTCCTGGTACCCGTTATACAGAAGCGTGGGCCGCACGAGCGGCTTGGACGCGTCGGTTGTGATGAACCGTTCCGTGGCCTGCGACCAGCGCGGATGCGGCACCTGCGGCTCCACGTTGGCCAGGAATCCGTACTCCCTGGGCACAAGCTCGTTCCAGAACGTGGGCGGCTGCTCAGCCACGAACTCGATGGAGACGATCGATTTCCCGCTCTTGAACCCGTATTTCCAGGGGATCACGAGGCGGACCGGCGCGCCGTGCTGCTTCGGCAGTTCGTGGCCGTAGATGCCCGTGGCGACGAACGTGAGTTCGTTCATCGCTTCATCCATTCTGAGCCCCTCCTGGTAGGGCCACGGCCACTGGGGGCTGTCGAACTGGCCGGGCGCCTGGTCCGGGTTGATGAACGTGTTGAATTTGACGTGGGTGGCGCCGGCCTGCGGCTCCACGGCGTCGATCAGCGCCTTCATCGGGAACCCCGTCCACGGGATGGCCATGGACCACGCCTCCACGCAGCGCAGCCGGTAGAGCCTCTCTTCGAGCTGGAATGTGCGGTGCAGCGCGTCGTAATCCAGCGTGAGCGGATTGCCGACCAGCCCCTTGACCTCCAGGGTCCAGGGATTGATCACGAACTTTTCGGCCTTCTCCAGGACCCCGGTCTTCCCGCGGCTGAACTCGTAAAAGTTGTTGTAGCTCCCGGCGATCTCCTCTTTCGTGAGGTTGCGGTCCAGTTCCGAGAATCTCGGATTCGTCTGCGCCGGGTACGCCGGCTTCAGCTCTTCCTCTTCTTCTTCTTCCTCCTCCTCTTCCTCTTCTTCCTCTTCCTCGTCGACGGCGGGGGGTTCCGGCTCGAACGGCTCGAACACCCGCTCGCTGCCGCACCCCACCAGCATGCCCGCCGCGCCCACAGCGCCGGCCGTCTTCAGGAACTTCCGCCGGTTGACGTACACGTCTTCCGACGTGGCCTCGCTCTCCGGCATCTCCCAACCCTTCGGGATAATGATATTGGCCATGGAAACCTCCCCCATACTGTGATTAAAGGCTGATTAGAATGATGAAAGGCTGATTACAACCAGGGATGTGATTTGCGTGATTACTTTAATTAACCGCAATTCGGAAAAATTGGCCACAAAAAGCACAAAGGCACAGAAAGCATCCATGCAAAACGGCGTGTGTCACAACGCGGTGACCCTTCAGTTCGTTCCTCAATTCGACAAAAATGGCAACAAAAAGCACAAAAGGCACAGAAAGCAGCAGATGCAGAGGAAAACCGGCATTCGAAAGTCGCGATGGGAAGCGGAATCCGACGCGGAAACCCCTCGTCAACGTTTCAGGGCCACGCCGATGAAGAAGGTGTTGCCGGCCGTGGTGTTGCATCCCGATGCGACGTGGATCAGGTCCAGGCTCACTTCCACCCTCGGGTTCACCCTGTAGATGATTCCCGGGGCGATCTTGAGGATGTTCTGGTCGCCGATGAGGCCCACCTCATCCCCGGGGTCGCAGTTTCCGAACGTGCGGATCCCGGAAACGAACCCCTTGATCAGGATTCGATTGACAGTCATCCCGGCTTCCAGCGTGTAGAACCATTCGTTGCTGAACGTTCCCCCGCGCAGCCGGTACCCCGCCTCCCCCGTGACGTACCCCGGCAGGGGGTACAGGGATTTCCCCACCAGCAGGCGCGCGTCTCCGTCGATCTTCCTCGTACTCAGGGGCACCCGGGTGTTCTCATCCTCTTCGTACCACGTGGGGATCTTCCCGCCCGCGGCGACGGAGGCCACGAAGTCCCGGTTCCACAGGAGGCGGCGCATCCGCACCTCCACGTCCCCGAACCCCCACCGCCGCTCCAGCGCCGTGCCTGTCTGGAACGTGCGGGTGTCCTTCATGTTCTTGTAGGGCGCGGTGGCCACAAACGTGAGCTCGTTGGAAATCCCGTACTCCAGGTAGGCCGTACAGTTCACGTCCCGCAATTTCCCCTCCCCGTCCTTATCCACCTTGTCCCCGGCGGCGTCGATATCCTGCGTCGTATTCAGATAGCCGCCCGACAGCTTCACATAATACCCGCCCTTCTTCTGTGTCCACGCGCCCGCGAAGGCATGGGAAGCGATGACCAGCAGCCAAAGAACACAACCCCCCCAGAGGACTCGCCATCTCATTTCAAGCTTCTCCTTCCGAATTCCACTTTGATTCGTCATTATTCGGGGACGTTAATTCGAATATGTGCAAGTGAATAAAGGTGATTTAACTGCTGATTTCTATGATCCTTCAGGTCACTGGACGTGAACGGAAAAAATGTTCTTCCGGACGACCTTTTCCGCCCAATTCGAAAGGTGTTGTCGCGACGCCGCGTTGCTGATTTTGTCGCATTAAGGTCCATTATTGACCGGTGAACCCCAACCCGCTTTTCACGATCCCTTCCGCTTACTTTAACGAACCGGACCGGGTTCCGTTCCGTAGAATCGGGGAGACGAGAGACGGGAAAAGGAAGAATGAAGAATGAAAACCGGTTGGTCCTCCTGCCGTTTCTCCATCGTGTCCTGACAGGGCGCCTGGCGGCGGACAGACACCCGTTGGAACGACGTTCCGGGCGGTCCCAAACTTCAATCTTCAATTTTCTTTTTTCCTTCATGCCCTTTTTCTTGCTTCGCCCAAGAAAAAGGGCCAAAAAGAAGGGCGCCTGCCTGCCTGCCAAAGCGTCACTGGCAGGCGCAGGCAGACCGCTCAAACGCCGCGGGGCTGCTTTTCCGCGAACCGCCTTCGTGGAGGGAACATGCGCCGCTGACCTGAAACCCTTGCAGGCGTTCCCGGACGACGTTGCCGGACGGACTCGCGCGGAAAAGCCCCTTCTCCACCACCGCCGACCTACCCCCTATCCCCCTTCCTGCCTGGAAGGGGGAACGGTGACGGGTCGATGGACCGGGCATGCAAACGTGCCGGCTGGCGAATTCCTGTCTATCAGTGTATCTATAGATGACCGGCACGCGATGCCTGACTTTTCTCCCCCTCTCCCCGCCTCTTCGGGACCTATCCCCCTTCCCGGGGGGAAGGGGGACCCCCGGATCCTATCGCGTGGCGTTCGTTTCCCTTTCCTTATAGGAAAGGGTCCTGTCTGCCGTGATTCTTCGGCAGGCAGGGGGATAGGTCTGCGCATCCGCGAGGTCATGTCGCCAGGCCTTATCGTCGCCCCGTTGAAGCAGGTTGTCATCCCCCATCTCACGTCCTACGTCTACCCGCTACCCACTTCTTCGAGACCTACCCCCTAACCCCCTTCCTGCCTGGAAGGGGGAACGGTGACGGGTCGATGGACCGGGCATGCAAACGTGCCGGCTGGCGAATTCCTGTCTATCAGAGTATCTATAGATCACCGGCACGCGATGCCTGTCTTTTCACCCCCTCTCCCCCCGGGAGAGGGGGCCGGGGGGAGAGGTCTGCGTTTCGACTATGCCACAAGGGCTGTCTGGACAGCGGATCCCGCACATCCTGGAAGCGTGTTCGCGCTATGCATATGGCAGGCACCACGCTCGGTGTTCTGTCCCGGAAATAAGTTGCCTGAAAATGGTGAGGTATTTTTGGGACGGGACGCTGAATCGGCGTCACCCGATAAAAAAACCGGGGCGGCCGCTGTCCCGGTTTGCGTGGATACATCAAAAAGTGAATCAATTCAATCCTGATAGCCGTTGTTGAGGAAAGGCGGATCTTCTTTGAAACCTTCACTTCCTTTCGCCTTCTCTTCGGAAAGCCATTTCCTGATCAGCTCGTCCCGTTCCTTCCGGCCCTCTTCCCGGCCCCGTCGAAGTCCCCGTTCACGGTTCCACCGTCTAACCGCCTCGTGGATGCCCAACATAAGATCCTTCACCTCCAATAAAACGAAAGAAGACGTTACCGCGAAGAGCCCAGAAACACGCCTGAACTTTCTTTCTTCACTGCGCGCCTCTACTCCGATCCCGCCGTGGCCGGTTCGGTTGCGGAAGTTAATGCTTCCGGGCTTTTCCCGATCGGGCCTCCACCATAGAGAACCGTCGGAAGTTCGGGCACCTTTTCTTCTCTGTCTTTCGACAATCTCATCACAGTTTTTTGAGCGGTCTCGGTTATCTGCTCCAATTCATCGTCACTGCGAGCAATGCCCTGAACATCTCGGTGACTCTTCAAAAACAGAAGAATCGCGTTGTACATATACTCTTCGAAAAAGTTCTCCACACCTCGCTTGATAGCGTGATCGTCTTCTACAAGAGCAGCCAGATGGTTCAAATAGTGGAAAACTTGAAGTGTGTGAAACTTAACCATATCAACAGAGGTAGCTTCTTCGTTTTCGAGGGAGATCCCACACTTGAGACCTAGTCCCGAAGCATACCGTGCAACATCTTCAAGAGTTAACTCTGAATTTCGACGGGATTCCAAAGCATCAATATGCTCCTCAGAAGTGCCAAGTTTCCTGGCCAGATCCCGCTGCGACATCTTTGCTCTGCACCTGACAGAATGCAAGAAAAACGCACAGCCGTGATCCCTGATTTCCTTCTCCAACTCGTCGCAAAGCTCAGGATCTTCTGTCGTGTCCCTCACCATTGCCATTACTGAGCTGTATCGCTTGGACATGGCGCCTCCTCATTTCCTTTTCTCGTTCTGGGCCTCAAGTTTGTCAATATACCTTTTGCAATCCTTGAGATCCGTATCTTGTGTGTCCTTATAACCCATCGTTATGAAATACAAGGTTCGGGTCTCTACATGTGGATACACATAGAGACGAGCTTCCGGCAAATTTCCCCGACCTCTCTGATCAATTTCGAGCAGGCCCCGATCTCCACCACCACGAACCTTGCCCCGCTTGCGTACCTCCCCCAATTGTACACCATCGTTTAAAGCACTAAAAACTCTCGCAAAATTCATCATCACGGCTACCATCACATCTTTATCCTTCTTCTCAAACCACTTTTTCTTCCTCAAAAACAAATTCGATGGAAGTATCGTCCAATCTTCCGAATCCAACACTTCGCGCTCCATTCAATTGACATAAGTCTCCACAGTACGGCGCAATAATGCCAAAATCAAGATCAAAAGCCAAGGTACTGCTCCCACGCATGCCGCACCAGACAATACCTAATCACAAAAAACCGCATTGCACAACTTAGGTTTCCAAAGATTGGACTGACAATCCTTGAGGAGATCCTCCATCCCTGTCATGCCAAGCATCCCATTCTAACATTACGATAGAATCCGAAGATACAAGCGACGTGCCCTGCAACAGGCTCTACAAGAACCTGAGGCGTACAATCTAAATCCCCTCTCTGTCAAATTGAGTATATAAGCCCGTAAGGAAAATATGCCCCTATCCCTAACATTCCAAACAGACTTTCTGTGATCCATTCGAGCAATTTTCTATTTTTGAGACCACGAGGACAGGTTCAGCAGCCGGAACAGATCGTTTCAGACCGCAAATAAGGCCACGCGCGAGATTCTTCGGGACGCAATTTACGAATCATTCGATACAATATATCCATTCCATCCCGGATCGTCAAGAGCGGCACCGGTTGTACGGGAAAAGCCTAAAAAGCGGTGAGACGGGAAAGGGAGGAAGGAGGAAGGAACAAGGAAAAATGAAGAAGGAAGAAGGAAAACCGGTTGGTCCTCCTGCCGTTTCTCCATCGTGTCCTGACAGGGCGCCTGGCGGCGGACAGACACCCGTTGGAACGACGTTCCGGGCGGTCCCAAACTTCAATCTTCAATTTTCTTTTTTCCTTCATGCCCTTTTTCTTGCTTCGCCCAAGAAAAAGGGCCAAAAAGAAGGGCGCCTGCCTGCCTGCCAAAGCGTCACTGGCAGGCGCAGGCAGGCCGCTCAAACGCCGCGGGGCTGCTTTTCCGCGAACCGCTTCAGTCGAGAATACGGGAGACGTTGCCCTGAAACCCTTGCAGGCATTCCCGGACGACGTTGCTGGACGGACTCGCGCGGAAAAGCCCCTTCCCCACCACCGGACGCTTGATAGGAACTTACAAGGAACCGTACGGCGATGTTCCTGCGCGCTGGAGCGTTTACAGATCCCCCGCTCCCCACCGCCGACCACCCCCTAACCCCCTTCCTGCCAAGAAGGGGGAACGGTGACGGGTCGATGGACCGGGCATGCAAACGTGCCGGCTGGCGAATTCCTGTCTATCAGTGTATCTATAAATGACCGGCACGCGAAGTCTGTCTTTTCTCCCCTCTCCTCCCCGCCAACCTACCCCCTATCCCCCTTCCTGTGAGGAAGGGGGAACGGTGATCCTATCAGGGAGTCCTGTTTGTCTCCCCCTCTCCCCCCGGGAGAGGGGGTTGGGGGGAGAGGTCTGCGGGGCTGGGGGTGGTATGCAACTGGCGTTCGTTGCCCTTTCCTTATAGGAAAGGGTCCCTGCCTGGCGGTGGTTTTTCGGCAGGCAGGGGGGATAGGTCTGCGCATCCGCGAGGTCATTTCGCCAGGCCTTATCGTCGCCCCGTTGAAGCAGGTTGTCATCTCCCGTCTCACGTCTCCCCGCTTCTGAGGGGGCCGGGGGGAGAGGTCGCGTAAAAGCGGTGAGAGGGGAGAGGGGACAATTAAAAATTAAGAATGAAAACCTGAAGGCGGTGAGAGGGTAGACGTTAGACGGTAGATGAAGGCGGTGAGACGGGAAAGGGAGGAAGGAACACGGAAGAAGGAAGAATGAAAACCGGTTGGTCCGCGTGCGTCTTATCCATAGCGTCCTGACAGGTCGCCTGCCGTCGGACACTGAGAAGCTACTTAAAATACTTCGTCGATGTTCAACTTAAAACCCT
The DNA here is from genome assembly GCA_965203805.1 of Candidatus Latescibacterota bacterium. GTDB lineage: Bacteria > Latescibacterota > UBA2968 > UBA2968 > JAAXHE01. The sequence continues at coordinate 3,326,060 of OZ241917.1, forward strand.
GCAAAGTAGCCGAAGTCAACGTCTCTCCTTTACCGTAGACGTCCGCAACCACCAATCCTCTTTCCCCAGGCAGCAGGACCGTGATTGTTTTTTCCTCAGTGTCCACCATCCAGTACTCTCCCACGCCGTGCCTGGCATACAGTACCCGCTTGAATGTCGTGTCGCGTGTGGCCGTGGACGCAGAGAGGATTTCGACGATCAGGTCCGGCGCTCCCTGCACGTTTTCGGGGGTGATGATACTGCCGCGTTCGTTGGAGACAAAAAGCAGATCGGGTTGCACCACGTCCAGGTCCGACAACACCACGTCGAAAAGAGCGTGATAGACTCGACCCAGGTTGTTCTCAGACGCAAACTGAAACAGTTTCGATCCCAGCAGGATGGACACGCTCTGGTGAAGTTCTCCAGGCGCAGGCGTCATAGCCAACTCTCCGTCAAGCAGTTCATACCGCTTGTCTTCCGGTGTGTTCAGGTAGTCTTCGTAGGTAAACTTGACCGTTGGATTCGGGATCGCCATGGTTGCCGCCCTTTCTCCGGAGACGGTTTTCGTGCGTGACACTGGAATCAGCAACGCGGGACCTCACGTGGTCCGCATAGGTTCCTTGCCGGCTCAGGAACCGCAACCGGGGAAACGACGCCGGTTAACGCGTCCCCCTCTTGCCAATGACGCTATACAAAATATCCATCGCATTGCATTTCGTCAAGCCTGAACCGCCGAAGAAGGAAGAGGAAGAAGGGGTGGTCCTCGTGCGGTTTATCCATTGTGTCCTGACAGGACGCCTGCCGGCGGACATACACCCCTTGGAACCGCGTTCCGGCCGGTCCCAAACTTTACTTCTTCAATCTTCAATTTTTCTTCCTGCCCTTTTTCTTGCTTCGCCCAAGAAAAAGGGCCAAAAAGAAGGGCGCCTGCCTGCCTGCCAAAGCGTCACTGGCAGGCGCAGGCAGGCCGCTCAAACGCCGCGGGGCTGCTTTTCCGCGAACCGTTTCGGTGGCGAATACGGAAGTCGTTGCCCTGAAACCCTTGCAGGCGTTCCCGGACCACGTTGCTGGACGGACTCGCGCGGAAAAGCCTCTTCCCCACCGCCGGACGCGTGATAGGAACTTACAAGAAACCGTACGGCGATGTTCCTGCGCGCTGGAGCGTTTACAGACCCGCCTCTCCTCACCGCCGAGACCTACCCCCTAGCCCCCTTCCTGTGAGGAAGGGGGACCCCCGGATCCCGTCGCGTGGCGTTCGTTACCCTTTCCTTATAGGAAAGGGTCCCTGCCTGGCGGTGGTTTTTCGCCAGGCAGGGGGGATAGGTCTGCGCATCCGCGAGGTCATGTCGCCAGGCCTTATCGTCGCCCCGTTGAAGCAGGTTGTCATCTCCCGTCTTACGTCTCCCGTCTCCCGGCCTTTCAGACCTACCCCCTTCCTATAAGGAAGAAGGAAAGCAGGATCCTATCGCGCGGCGTTCGTTTCCCTTTCCTTATAGGAAAGGGTCCCTGCCTGGCGGTGGTTTTTCGGCAGGCAGGGGGGAGAGGTCTGCGCATCCGCGAGGTCATGTCGCCAAGCCTTATCGTCGCCCCGTTGACGCAGGTTGTCATCTCCCGTCTCACGTCTAACGTCTCACCAGGGGAGGGGGGTTGGGAGGAAGGTTTTATTTTATCGCAAAAAAAACCGCCGGGCCTCCCGCCCGGCGGTTTTTTTTATATCTATGCGACTGCGACTACTTGAGCAGCAGCATTTTCTGGGACAGCGTGGAGGTTCCGGCGTCGACCTTGGCGATGTAGACACCGCTCGCAACGCCGCGTCCCTGGTTGTCCCGGGCGTCCCACTGGATCGAGTAGCGACCCGCCGCGGTGATCTGAGAAACCAGGCGCCGCACCTGCTGGCCGAGCACGTCGTAGATGACGACCGAAACCGGTCCCGCCTCGGGCAGGTCGTAGGAAATCGTGGTGCTGGGGTTGAAGGGGTTCGGATACACGTTGACCGCAAACTCCGTGGGCAACGGCATCCGGGCGCCCAACAGCACCTCGATCACGTTCGACTGCGCGATCGAGCCGTCCAGGTCCACCTGCTCGAGCCGGTAGTACACCTTGTCCACGCCCGGCAGGTCCTTGTCTTCAAAGCTGTAATTCATCAGGGCGTCCGACGTCCCCGCGCCCTGCACGAAGTTGCCGACCGCCTCGAAGTTCTCGCCGTCGACGCTGCGCATGATCCGCCAGCCCGCGTTGTTCGTCTGCGAAACCGTAGACCAGTTCAGTACCACGCGGTCCGTCTGCAGCGCGCCGTCGAAGGAGGCCAGCTCGGCCGGGTTCAACTGTGTGAACGTAAACGTGGCCGGCGTCGTTTCCTCACCGTTTACGGTGGCCTTCACGGTCACCTGCAGGCTCCCGCCGGTCACCTTCAGGACGATCTTGTCCGCCGAGACCATCCCCCCATCATCGAGCTCCAGCATCATCCCGTCCACGTCCAGGACGCTCAGGGACCCGTCGCCCGTCGTGCTCACCGTCCAGCTGATCGACGGGTCATCCGGCAGGTTATCCAGGCTGACGGTGACGGATGCGCTGCCGCCCATGGCGGGAATCTGAATCATATTCCCAGACATCAGACCTTCGCCCATGCCCATGATGGTCGGGCCCGTGGGCGCTGCAACCGTCACGATCGCCTCCGACACGTTCAGGCTGTCCTGCTCGAAGCCTGCTGTGCCGATGACCGCGTGCTTGACCTTGAAGGATCCGCCCTCCGCAATATCGGCTTTCGCCATGATCTTCACGGTCGCGAAGTAGCCATTGTCGCCAATTGTGACAGGCGATAGTCCGCCGAGCGTAAACTCGTCGTCCCGCATGCCGCCCGCGCCGAGCACGTTAACGATGCCGTCGACAGCCACGATCTGCCACGAGGTGCCGAACATCATTTCATCCGCGGCGGGATCGACGAATTTGACGTTGCCTCCAATGATACCTTCGCCGGCGCTGTCTTCAATAAACAGCTCGACCTTGATCGTATCGCCGGCCATGGTCATCGAAGGCGCGATGGTATTCACGCCCTCGTTCACCTTGTTGGCGTTGTCGTCAACCATGTTGAAGACGGTATCGACCAGCAGCTTCTTACCCTTCAGGGCGCCCGCATCGACGCCACCGACGATGACGGTCACAAGAAAAACGGCGACCGTCAGGAAGCCCAAAATCGGTTTAACTCTATACATCTCGCCTCTCCTTCTCGGTGTGTGGTGTGTTTCGCTCCAGAATTCCATGCTCGCTCCAGTAACGAAAACTGAAGTATGGGAGGCTCCCGGAGGAACCTCCCATACGCTTCCTGCATTACTTGAGCAACATCAACCGCTTGGCATCCTGGAACTTACCGGCAACCGAGACCTGGTAGAAGTAAATTCCACTCGAGACCGATACGCCGCGGTCGTCCATTCCGCTCCACTGCACCGTATACCGTCCGGGGGCCTGGCGCTCGCGCACCAGCGTCCGAACCTCCTGGCCCAGCAGGTTGTAGATGCGAAGCACCACGTCCCCGCCTTCAGCCAGGTCGTACGGAATGTTGGTCTGCGGGTTGAACGGGTTCGGGAAGTTCTGATGCAGCGCGAACTCGGTGGGCGTGCTCTGCACGTCCAGCGCGCCCAGCGTCACCACCGGGTTCTGCAACTGATCGGCGTCGAAGACCACGCCCTGCGCGATCTCGAAGCGGGCGCTGTCGTCGAACTCCCTCAGAACCTTGAACGTGAAGGTCACCAGGGCGCCCTCGCCGCTCACCGTACCCGACTCTGTAATGACGTTCACCACCGAGATCCGGCCCTCTTCCGTCCAGTTCTTGAACAGCGGCGTCTCGCCGCCTTCGGACTTCAGCAGATCGTTCTCGGCGGGCGCGACGCTGACGAATTCGAACTTGTCGGCGTCATACGCCAGCTCCAGACCGTAGCCGTTCAACTGCCTGGCGTTGGCCATGGAGACCGTCAACGTCACCGTCTCGCCGACCAGCACCTTGTCGCCGGTCAGTTCGAGCGTCATCTCCGTATCGGCGTTCACGCCCGGACGCTGCGGAACCACCGCCAGCTTGCCGGCAGGCACCACCGCCGTCTTACCGAACGTCGCTGCCGCCGTTACGAAGTCGGAAAAGTCCACGCTGCCGTCGTCATCGACGTCGGCCTGCGGATTGTAGTTGGCATCGCCCTTCTTGCTGTTGAAGGCTGCCGCGAAGGCGACGAAGTCTTCGAAGTCCACCTCAAGACTTCCGCCCTTCGACGGAAGCACCATAAGGTAAACGGGTTCGCCATCGGCGTCCACGAAGGACACACGGACCGAGATGTCCGAGACCGTGATCAGGTCGCTCATCGCCACGTTGTTGTCGTCGAACGCGTCGATCCGATAGACCAGCGAGGTCACGCCGTCAGGCAGGTTGTCGTCGGAGAAACGGGTGGAGCCCGCGGGGATGGAGGCGACTTCCTCCAGTGCGTCGGCAGACGCGCCTCTCATCACCTTGTAGCCGTTCACACCCATGATTGGAATGTTATACTTCCCGTCCCCGTTCGGATTAGGACGATAGGGAATGTAGTCTACCACGCCCTCGCTGGCCGAGGCCGTCCAGGTCAGCACCACACCGCCGGCGCCGGTGCCGGATGCGTCGGTAACCGCGGCCGGAGCGATGTCGTCAACTGCCGCAACCGGCTCCTCCGTCACCGTGCGCGCCGACGACAGGATATCGCCCGCGTGTTTCGTCCGGATGTTGGACGGAAGCGCCGCGCTGCCGATCAGTGCGCTCAGGTCCGGATTCACCGGCGCGAAGACCACACCCTTCTGATCGCCGATGAGGGACTTGACGTAGTCTTCAGGCGCGTTGAACTGATTGCTCAGCTCCTCGTCCGTCAGAAGCTCCGCCTCGGGCATACCCAGCAACTGCAGCGTCTGCTGGATGCTCTCCTTCGTGTACACGCGCTTGCTGGCCACGGATGTGGTCGGATCGGATTCGCCGCCGTCGCTGATTGACGTCACGCCCCAGTTGGTGCGGACGTTGTCGATCGCGGGAACGATCACGGTCTGCATGCCGCCTTCCGCGTCGCCCATGTTGTCACCCGCGTCCGCCGCGAAGCTGACGCTCGTCCACGGCACCCACTTCTTCACGGGCTCTTCGAGCTCAACCACGTTGCCTTCTTCATCCACACCCGTGGTCGAGTCGATTTCCCGGGAAATCTGGTAGGCCGACACGGCTTCGTGCTGCGACGAATTCGGGAAACTGACGACCACGACACCGCCCTGGTCGCCCTCTCCGTCCGCGCCCTTGTAGTCCTGCACCACCACGTTCGCTACCGCGGCAGGCGCGCCCGGATCCGGACCGTCGCCGTCCTCGGATACAATGGTGACGGTCACGCTGCCCGTGAGGGCGCCGGTCTTATCCTTTACAGGTGTATCTGCCTGCAAAGCACCGGTTACGTAGGTATCAACAACCGTCCTGACACTGATTGTCGCCTTGCCGCCGACGTCGGCAGCCACCGCGCCGTACGTGGACCCTTCAAGGCTGGTCACCATCTGCTGGCCGTCGGGCACCTGCACCGCGGCGTTGCTGGACGCAAAGGTGAAGGCAACCGACGCGAAATCCTTCGAACCCGTATTGTTGTCAATCCTCAAACTGGGGTTGCCGAACGCGTCAGTCGGCACCACTTTTACCGTAAAGGAGCCAGCCACGTTGTCGGTTGATATCTCACCCTCGTAGCCCGTGAGGGTAAACTTCGAGAACTCAGCGATCTGGACGTTGATCGGCTTGGCAGCCTGCCCGCTGATACGCAACGTGTACGCGCCGGTGGCCGGATCGATAGTGCCCTCGGCCGCGTACAGGACCACGCCCGTGAGCGGCTTCGTGGACTTGAACTTAACTTCCCGCGTACCCGCGTGCCATCCGTCGCCGTCCAGGATGGCGGCCTTCGCCACCATGCCCGCGGCGGCGAGGTCGGCGGGAAGCGTGAACGCGGGCGCCGCGCTTACGCCGGTGCCGCTGAAGCTCGCGCCTTCAAGCGCGTCGGCCTGGTCGCCGGAAACGATTGCGGCCAGCGCCGACGGCGTATGATACGTGACCGCCCGAACGTCGGAGGCGTCGCTATCCCGTTCCTTTTCGATACGCGTCAGCGTTGTGTCGAGCACGGACACCGCTATTTTGTAGTCCACGCCGGCAACCTGCTTCTCTTTCAAGGCCGCATCCGGGACAATCTTGAACATATCGGCGTCCGGATTTTCAAAGACCTTTTTGAACGTGAGCAGACCGCCCTCCGTCACGCTGGCGTTACCCGCCAGGTCGATCGCCAGGATCTCCAGATTGTACCTCTGGCGATCAATAAGGGTATCGTTCACCGGCCAGGAGATCAGACTGCTCACCATCTCCAGCCTGGCGTTGCCTGGGCCATAGGGCTGCACGATGGCCGTTCCGCCGCCCTGCTCATGATAACGTATGGACAGCGAGTCCAAGTCTTCGTTGATATTGAAGACCGGGTTCTTGGTGGCCGGGACGATGGTGGGCGCGTCCTCGTTGTCCGCGTCTTTGGGCGCGGTCTCGTTCGTCGGGAACAGATTGGTGATCCCCGGGGTATTGCCGTCCAGCGTGATGCCAGTAAGCTCCTTATACTCGGTCTTGTTGCCCAGGCTGTCCCAGACCGTGATGATGATGTCCCCTGCCGTTCCGCCCTTGGCTACGTACTTGTTTTTCGCGATACCCGCCACGACGTCGTTCTCTTCAGTGAACCACATGGGCTGATCAGAGGGCTGATCATCGGCATCGTCATCCAATCCTGCTTCTATATTGAGGAAGTCCACCTTGGCCTCTTTATCGCTGCCGGTGGGGTCGAGTGAGAAGTCTGTTTCAGTGGTGGCATCGGTGGCAGGATCATCGCCCAAGTAGTCGTCCAGCGTGAGCGTACTGTCGGCGTGCTTGATCGTGATCTTGCTCGTCCCCTCGCTGAGTTTGAACACGAGCGGATTCAATTTGCGGTTGCTTGTACCCCCCGGCACCTCACCCGTCAACGGCGTATAATTGGAAAGCTCCTGCGTGACTGCCGCCGTGATCACAGGATCGTGCGATCCCGCCGCGATACTGTCGGGATTGGGATAAACTACCGTCACCTTGGGATTGGTCGCGTCGCCGATAATCGGGATGTTTGTCGCTTCGGCTGGGTCCGCTGTCCCGTCGGCTGGGGTGCTCAGGTCAGAGGTGACGTCCGCTACGAGTTTGTCGGCAGTGCCGTGAAGTCCTTTCCAATTGGCAGCCGCGGGCGCCGCAGCCGTACCGCCCACGTTACCGGCAACGTCCACGAGATAGGCAAAGAGTTCGAGCCGCTCGTTATCCTTGAACTGCCCCGCTTTGATTTTCTCATCGACGCTCGGATTCGGGCTGTACAATCTGTCCCCGCGCAGCTCGATTTTTAACCGCGCATCTTCCTTGAAAGCGAGGGCGTTCGCCTCTTCCAAGGTCAAACCGAGGCCAGGGGGGTCAGCGTCTGCGGCAATCTGATAACGCGCAATCGAGTCGGCGGGCACCAGACCGATTTCGATCCCTTCCGCCCTGGCATCAAGAATTGCGTCGGTATCCAGATTCAGCACCGCTTTGAATACATGGTCGGTGACAATATGGATCGCCTGGACGTAGGGGCCGGCTGTGATAGCGGCATCCGACGTATCGGTCATTACCTCGTCCAACCTGCCCAGGTCCAGAGCGATACTCTCAAATACCGTGCCATGAATCGGGCGTTCGGCGTCGAGGCCGAAGAGCACCCCGTCACCCACGCGGCTGGCGCCGAAGCCGGCTGTGGCGGGCGTGATCTTCCGGTTCCTCATCAGGTTGTTCAGAGGATCCGGATTCGGTGAGCCGCCCGGATCCACCACGATCTTCAACGCGTGGTTGCTGCTGCTCTCCATATTTTCCGCAGGTGCGGTGTTGGCGACGACCGCGATCTTGACATTGAAGGTGTCAACGCCTGAAGTCTCGCCGTCACCCTTTGTTATCTGGGTGGCGCTACCGGTTCCATCGTCATCAATATTGTAATAAACCTTATCCGCAAGGGTGCTAGCGGCTCCGATGTCGCCGTCAGCAACGCTGGAATCGGCCACGGCAAACCGGAAACCTTCGTCGAGCCGGCCGTCGTAGCACAGGATCCGCACTCTGATTGTATCGCCGATCGCGGCCCATTTGTTGGCTTTAGGCTCGTCGACGCGAATCAAGATACCCCGCGTGGCGGCGACTTCCTGGGCCGAGGCCACGCCAACCACTCCGAAAACCAGCAGAAACGCCAAACCAATACTTGAAACCGTCTTTAACTGCATTACCAACCTCCTTGTGAAACAGGACGCTTCGTAAAACCTGCGGTAAACCTCCCTTGCTGCGCCTTGAAGCCACTTCTTGAACCCCGGCAGAACCCCCGGCGGGGGGTGCCGGTAATCGGAAGTGATGTGAAATTTAGCTGAAATGGCGTTCCTCCCTTCGTTTGGAAAATTCATAAAGTTCCTGGCCTGCAAACACTTGGTGCGACTATCGACATTGGTTGAACCCTTGTAAGCGCTCGATTCTGTTACACCTCCTTTTAAATGCACAAAAGCCACCCCCTCGTCTCCGGTCTTCAAGAGATAGCATGATTGATTCATCATAGTGTGTTGAGGTTCCAACAACCCGGTTCCGATAGTCGATGAAAACAGCCATGAATTCGGCCGATTTCGCTGTTCAGCCGCACGTTATGCGGCAAACAGGTTCCTAAGTATACGCAACACTAAACAGGCTGTCAAGTGTTTTTTGTACTTTATTCTTCACGTGAAATCCGGTATGCCGAATGGCCCCAAACCCCTGTAAATTACGGCGCTTTCGCGCCCCGCGCAACCCCAACATATAGGGCCCCGTCTATTGGTTGCCACAATACGCCGTGTCAGCGCATCTGATGTTCGAGCCGCTGGATTTCATCGCGCAGGCTGGCCGCCTCTTCGTACTGTTCCCGGGCCACGGCTTCCTTCAATTCGGCCCTGAGGGCGGTCAGCCGATCGGAGATCCCGCCTTCGACCTGCTCGAATTCCACGTCCAGCGAGGCGCTGATGGGCATCCCGGCCTCCTGGATGACTCTGTCTTCGACGTAGACCGGGGCGCCCGTGCGGAGGGCCAGGGCGAGGGCGTCGCTGGGCCGGGAGTCCACGCCGATGGATTTGCCGTCGGCATCCAGGCTGACTTCGGCGAAGAAGACGTCTTCCTCGATCGCGTTGATGAGCACCCGCTTGACCTTGACGCCCATTCCATCCAGAATGGAACGGAGCAGCTCGCAGGTGGGCGGCCGGGGGGGATCTTCGTCGTACAGCGCCATGTAGATGGCCGTGGCTTCGAAGTTCCCGATGGAGATGGGCAGGAAGATCCGCTGCTCCCTGTCTTTCAGCCACACGAGCGGCCGGTTGGTGTTGGGTTCCACCGCCACGCCGACCACGTTCATTTCTACCATAGGGGTGTACATCCTTCCCGGCGCGGGTAGGGGAGGATGATTTGCGCCGCTGGGGGAGGGCGTTTTTGGCGAATACACTTACTAAACAAGAATATAGGGCGAAGGTCACGGAAAAATCAAGGGAAAAAAGGCGGGTAGCGAACCACCCCCAGCCCCGCAGACCTCTCCCCCCAACCCCCTCTCCCGGGGGGAGAGGGGGAGGAAAGACAGGCATCGCGTGCCGGTCATCTATAGATACTCTGATAGACGGGAATTCGCCAGCCGGCACACTTGCATGCCCAGGACATCGACCCATCACCGTTCCCCCTTCCTCACAGGAAGGGGGATAGGGGGTAGGTCTGAGGAGGGGGGAAAAGCAGCAGTCAGCAAGCAGCGATCAGCGGTCAGCGGTCAGCGGTCAGCCTAAAGCAAGATCAAAAACAAGAGTCAAAGTCAGTTCACACGGAGACACAAAGGCACGAAGAAAAACAAAGCGGCCAGGACGAACCACCCCCCAGCCCCGCAGACCTCTCCCCCCGGCCTGCCTGCGCCGAGTTCTGCTCGGCAGGCAGGCCCCCTCTCCCGGGGGGAGAGGGGGAGACAACCAGGACTCCCTGATAGGATCACCGTTCCCCCCTTCCCCCCGGGAAGGGGGATAGGGGGTAGGTTGGTGGGGAGGAGAGGGGGGACCGGCGGTACCCGCTATCGCTTTTCGATATGTGCTCTGATTGATTCAAGCACGCCGTCGAGATTCGTGTGGACTTGGTCATTTGTAATACGCAATACATCTAATCCTCGCGCGTTTAGGATCTCATCCCGTTTTGCGTCATACGCAGCCTGATCCTGGTGAATCTCGCCGTCGACTTCAATTACCAGGCCGACGGAATGACAATAGAAATCGACAACGAAGCCGTCGATGATCTGCTGCCGACGAAAGTGAAGGCCATCGAGCCGATTCGCACGCAAGTGTTGCCATAGCTGTTTTTCTTCTTCTGTCATTTGTGAGCGCAGCGACTGTGCCAACTTGACCTTCTCATTGTCAACACGTTGACCCCTTACGATATATCGCCTGGATCTATTCATCAACCCCTCCGCCCAACGCAGACCTCTCCCCCCGGCCCACAACCAGCAGTCAGCCAGAAACAGAAGCAAAATCAAAAACAAGAGTCAAAGTCAGCTCACACAAAGGCACAAAGACACGAAGAAAAACAAACCAGCCAGGAGCGAACCACCCCCAGCCCCGCAGACCTCTCCCCCCGGCCTGCCTGCGCCGAGTTCTGCTCGGCAGGCAGGCCCCCTCTCCCGGGGGGAGAGGGGGAGACAACCAGGACTCCCTGATAGGATCACCGTTCCCCCCTTCCCCCCGGGAAGGGGGATAGGGGGTAGGTCTGAGGAGGGGGGAAAAGCAGCAGTCAGCAAGCAGCTTTCAGCAGTCAGCAATCAACCTAAAGCAAAATCAAAAACAAGATTCAAAGTCAGCTCACACAAAGACATTAAGAAAAACAAAGCAGCCAGGTGCGAACCACCCCCCAGCCCCGCAGACCTCTCCCCCCGGCCTGCCTGCGCCGAGTTCTGCTCGGCAGGCAGGCCCCCTCTCCCGGGGGGAGAGGGGGAGACAACCAGGCATCGCGTGCCGGTCATCTATAGATACTCTGATAGACAGGAATTCGCCACCCGGCACACTTGCATGCCCGGTCCATCGACCCATCGCCGTTCCCCCTTCCTCACAGGAAGGGGGATAGGGGGTAGGTCTGAGGAGGGGGTGTGGGGGTGAAAACCAGGCATCACGTGCCGGTCATCTATAGATACTCTGATAGACAGGAATTCGCCAGCCGGCACACTTGCATGCCCACGACATCGACCCATCGCCGTTCCCCCTTCCTCACAGGAAGGGGGTTAGGGGGTAGGTCGGCGGGGGGAGACGCAAGACGTGAGACGGGAGATGATCACTCGCGTCAACGGGGCGACGATAAGGCCTGGCGACATGACCTCGCGGATGCGCAGACCTCTCCCCCCTGCCTGCCGAAAAACCACCGCCAGGCAGGGACCCTCTCCTGTGAGGAGAGGGTAACGAACGCCACGCGATAGGATCCGGGGGTCCCCCTTCCGTCGGGAAGGGGGTAGGCAGTAGGTTGGCGGTGGTGTGGGAGATTGCAAGCGTTGCATCGCGCAAGAAGTTCATCGCAGGTAACTTCGCGAGGTTCTATCGAACGCACGGAGGATGGGGTGGGGCTTTTCCGCGCGAGTCCGTCCAGCAACGTCGTCCGGGAATGCCTGCGAGGGTTTCAGGGCAACGTCTCCCGGTGTGTCTCCACGGAAGCGGTTCGCGGAAAAGCAGCCCCGCGGCGTTTGAGCGGCCTGCCTGCGCCGAAGCCTGCTCGGCAGGCAGGCACGCTTCTTTTTGGTCCTTTTTCTTACGTGGATAAGAAAAAGGACGAAGAAGAAAAAAGTAAATTAGAGATGTGAAGTTTGGGACCGCCCGGAACGCAGTTCCAACGGGTGTTTCCCGCCGGCGGGCGCACGACCCTAGCCGCCGGGCGGCGGGAACGCCGTTAGGCCGAAGGAGGCGGCGAAGGTGAGATAATCGGCGAAGTCTACGGCGCCGTCGTCGTTGACGTCGGCCTGGGGGTTGTAGGCCGGGTCGCCCTTTTGGGTCCCGAAGGCGGCGGCGAAGGCGATGAGGTCTTCCAGGTTGACCTGGAGATCGCCGCCCTGCGACGGGAGGACGATGAGGTAGACCGGATCGCCGGCGGCGTCCGCGAACGTCACGCGGACGGAGATGTTCTCAACCGCGAACGGGGCGCCCGGCGTCACGTTGTTGTCGTCAACCGCGTCGATCCGGTAGACCAGGGAGGCGACGGCGGCGGGCAGGGCGTCGTCAGCGAAACGGGTGGCGCCCGGAGGCAGCGCGGCGATTTCCTCGAGGCGGTCGGCGGATGCGCCTCGCATCACCCGGTAGCCCGTCACGCCATAGATGGGCAGGTTATGGCCGCGGTACGGGATGAACCCCACCACGCCGTCATCCGCGGACGCCGTCCAACGCAGCGTCACGCCGCCCGCGCCGTCGCCGGACGCGCCGGTCACCGCGGCGGGCGGGATGTTGTCGACCGCGCCGGCCGGTCCGTCGGTTTCCGTGCGCGCGGACACCCGGAGTTCGCCCGCCGCGCGGTCGGTGCGGACGTTCGCGGGAACGGGCGCGGCGGCCATTGGCGCGCTCAAGCGCGGATCCGCGGGCGCGAAGACCAGGTCCCGCCGATCGCCGATGACGGACGCGGCGAAATCCCCAGGCGCGTTGAAGCGGTCCGCCGGCTCTCCTCCCGTCAGGACCGGCGCGGGAATGCCCGGCAGCGCGAGGGCCTGAGCCGCGCTCGCCTTGGTGAAAACCCGCTTCCCGGCGGGGGCCGAATCCGCGCCCGAGACGGACCTGACGCCCCACCGGGTGGCCGCGTTGTCCAGCGCGGGGACCACGGCGCGGACCAGACCGCCGTTTGCGCCGCCCGTCCCGACGCGGCCGCCCCCAACGCCGACGGTCGCCCAGTGCATCCACGCCTTCACGGGCGCTTCGCGGTGAATTTCCCGGCCGTGCTCGTCATACCCCGCCAGCGTCGTCTCGACTTCGCGCTCGATCCGGTAGTGGATCACGGCATCGCGCCGGGCGGCATGCGGGAACCCGATCAGCACCATGCCGCCCTGGTCGCCGGACCCGTCCGCGCCTTCGTAGTCCTCGACCGTGATGGAGGCGGGCGGGTCCGGGGCGCGGTTCCCAGGCGCGAAACGCACGGTCACGCTTCCCGTAAGCGCGCCGGTCGCGGCGCTGTCGCCCGACCCCGTGACAAGCCCCTCGTGAACCGTGCGCACGGTGATCACCGCGCTGCCCGCCATCTCCGCGGCCACGGCGCCGAAGCCGGCCCCGCCGGGCGGGACCGTCTGCACGCCCGCGGGTACCGTCACCGCGGCGTGGCTGCTACCGAAGGTGACGCCCACCGACGCGTAGGTCTCCGATCCCACGGCATTGTCGATTTTCATGCTCACGTTGCCGAATGCGTCGGCGGGAAGCACGCGGACCGTAAAGGCGCCGGACACGCCGCCGTCCGGATCCGCGGCGTCCCCCGCGGACACCACGAATTGCGAGAACTCTGCGGCCTCAACGTTCACCGCCGCGTCCAGCCGGCCGCTGATGCGAATCGAAACCGTCCCGTCCACGGGGTCGGTCAGGCCCTCCGCGGCCATCACCACGGCGTCGACCAGCGGCCTGGCGGACCTGAAGCTGACGTCGCGCCGGCCCGCGCGCCACCCGTCGCCGTCCAGAACGGCGGCGCGGGCGACCATCCCGGCGGCGGCCATCTCCGCGGGCAGCGCGAAGGACGGCGCGGGCGTCACACCGATGCCGCCGAAGCTCACGCCTTCCAGCGCGCGGGCCTGGTCGCCGGAAACGATCACGGCCAGCGCCGCGGGCGTACGATAGGTCAACGCGAAGACGCCGGCGCCCTCGGCGCGTGAGAGCGTGGTGTCCAGGACCGACAGGCGCAGGGTGAAATCCACGCCCGCAACCACGCTGCCGCCCTGGTCCGGCGCGTTGACGATGCGGAACGCGTCGGCCTTCGGATTCAGGAAACCCCCGGCGAACGTGAGCGCCCCGCCGCCGGTCACGCTGGCGTTGCCGGCGAGATCCACCGCCAGAATCTGCAGATCGTACCGGCTTCCTTCGTAAAAACCCGCGCTTTCCACGGGCCAGATCATCGGTTTGCCGACGGTCTCCAGCCGGCGGTTGCCCCGTCGGAAACGCTGCACGACGGCCGGGCCGCCGACGGCGAGGTCGATATAGCGGACGGACAGCGAATCCAGCGCCTCGTCGATGGCGAAGACCGGGTCCTTGCCGGCCAGGTTGATGGTGGGCTCGTCGAAGTTGTCCGGATCCCGGGGCGCGGTGGCCGCGGTGGGGAACAGATCGGAGATCACCGGCGCTTTTTCGTCGTACCAGATGCCGGCGAGGTCCATGGCGGCCCGGTTCCCCACGCTGTCCCAGACCTCGATCGTCAGGTCTTTCCGCACGCCGCCCGCGCGATCGTATTTCCAGGGAAGCGCAAGCGCGGCCGTGGAATCGTCGCCCGTGGGCGGCAGACCTTCGTCGACGTCAACCGTGCCGGCGTCATCGACTGCGCCGCTGCCGACGCCGTGCGCGCTGTCGCCGTGGGTGATCCTGATCGAGTCCGGGACTTCGCTGAGACTGAACGTGAGCGGGTTCAACCTGCGGTTGGCCTGAACGTCCTCCGCCTCTCCGGGCAGGGGTCGAACTCCCGACAGCGTCTGCGTGACGGCCGCCGAGATCCGGTTTTCCATGCGGTCCGGTCGCGGGTACACGATCGTGATCCGGGGCGGTGTCGCGTCGGCGATCCATTCCACGCCGCCGGGATCGAATGCGTCCGGAAGGCCGTACCCGGCACTGACGGGCGACGGCGCGGGGGCGCCCATCGAGGCGCCGCCCAGGTTGCCGGCGGCATCCACGAGAAACGCTTCGACCCTGACCCGCCGGTTATCGCCGAAATCGCCCGCTTCGACCTTCGCCGACGCCCGCACGTTCGCGTTGTACAACCGCTCTCCGACAATCGCGAAGGTGACCGGCGCCGAGGAAAACGCCGAGTCCGCGTCCACGACCCCCGCCCGGATGCGGTCCGCCCCCGCACGCAGCACGCCGGCCGTGTTCAGACCGATCCGGATGGTGATTCTGTCGCCGCGTTTGAACCTGACGCGCTCGATCGCCCCCGCCGGCGTGGCGTCGAATCCGAGGCCTTCCGTTTCAACGGCGAAGGATTCGAACGCGTCGGCGTGCACGGGACGGTTGGCGTCGATGCCGAACCGCACCCCGTCGCCCACCCGGTTGGCGCCGAAGCCCGTGGACGCCGGGGTGATCTTCGTCTTCGTCATCAGGTTGTTCAGCTCGTTGCCGGCCACGTCCGCGTCGAGGTCCACCACCACTTTCACCGCGCGGCTGTCCGTCGACGCAAAGGGGTCGGCGCGCGGGGAGACGGTTATGGAGACCCGGAACGTGTCGACGCCCGATGCCTCGCCGTCGCCAAACGCGACACCGTCCGGTAGATGACCCGGACCGGGTACATATATATTGTAATAGACAAATCCACGCGTGGCGGCGGTCCCGCCGGCCGTAGCGCCCACGTCCCTGTCGCGCACGGTTGCATCGACGACCGACACGCGGAACCCTCGATCCAGGAGGCCGCCGTACGTCAGGATGCGGATGTCGATCCCGCCGTCGATCTTCACCCAGGCATTGGCGGCCGGCCGGTCCACGCGAATCATGATCCCCGGCGTCTCCGCGACGTCCTGCGCCCGCGACGCCCCCGCGACACCCGGAACCAGCAAGAACGCCAGAACCGGGACTGAAGATATCCGCAACCGCATAGCCGGCCTCCCTTTGGGTCACCACGCGCCGATTCATCCCGGCGGGCAGGGCGGCAAAATCCATGCCATCGGGAGGCCGAAGGCGTCACGCGGCATCGACGGCGGGCTCGCCATTGCGAATTCGGAGGACCGGTCGACGGACCGGGTTGGCGCGAGGGATGCGGAAACGGTTGAAGAAACGGCGCGGGAAGGCGTTCAGGCGCGGATTACGGAAAGAAGCGCCGCGGGAGGCACGGACGGCGGTTCAGGCGATCGAGGGATCCGAGGCGAGAGGCGCCGGTCGGGGAACCGAGCGGAGGGATTGAAGATATCTTTCACGTGGGTGAAAGAAGCTTTCAGCGGTCAGAGAACAGCTTTCAGCGGTCAGCAGTCAGCAGTCAGCAGTCAGCAATCAGCAATCAGCCTAAAGCAAGATCAAAAACAAGAATCAAAGTCAACTCACACAAAGACACGAAGGCACGAAGAAAACCAAACCAGCCAGGAACGAACCACCCCCAGCCCCGCAGACCTCTCCCCCCTGCCTGCCGAAAAACCACCGCCAGGCAGGGACCCTCTCCTGTGAGGAGAGGGGAGAAAAGACAGGCGTCGCGTGCCGGTCATCTATAGATACTCTGATAGACAGGAATTCGCCAGCCGGCACGTTTGCATGCCCGGTCCATCGACCCATCGCCGTTCCCCCTTCCTCACAGGAAGGGGGGCCAGGGGGTAGGTCGGCGGGGAGGAGAGAGGGAGTAAAGACAGGCGTCGCGTGCCGGTCATCTATAGATACTCTGATAGACAGGAATTCGCCAGCCGGCACACTTGCATGCCCGGTCCATCGACCCATCGCCGTTCCCCCTTCCTCACAGGAAGGGGGCTAGGGGGTAGGTCGGCGGGGAGGAGAGGGGGAGAAAAGACAGGCGTCGCGTGCCGGTCATCTATAGATACTCTGATAGACAGGAATTCGCCAGCCGGCACACTTGCATGCCCGGTCCATCGACCCATCACCGTTCCCCCTTCCTCACAGGAAGGGGGATAGGGGGTAGGTCGGCGGAGGCGGTGAGGGGGAGTAAAGACAGGCGTCGCGGGCCGGTCATCTATAGATACTCTGATAGACAGGAATTCGCCACCCGGCACGTCTGCATGCCCAGGACATCGACCCATCGCCGTTCCCCCTTCCTCACAGGAAGGGGGATAGGGGGTAGGTCGGCGGAGGCGGTGAGGGGGAGTAAAGACAGGCTTCGCGGGCCGGTCATCTATAGATACTCTGATAGACAGGAATTCGCCACCCGGCACGTTTGCATGCCCGGTCCATCGACCCGTCACCGTTCCCCCTTCCTCGCAGGAAGGGGGCCAGGGGGTAGGTCGGCGGAGGCGGTGAGGGGGAGTAAAGACAGGCGTCGCGGGCCGGTCATCTATAGATACTCTGATAGACAGGAATTCGCCACCCGGCACGTCTGCATGCCCAGGACATCGACCCATCGCCGTTCCCCCTTCCTCACAGGAAGGGGGATAGGGGGTAGGTCGGCGGGGGGGAGAGGGGGAGTAAAGACAGGCTTCGCGGGCCGGTCATCTATAGATACTCTGATAGACAGGAATTCGCCACCCGGCACGTTTGCATGCCCGGTCCATCGACCCGTCACCGTTCCCCCTTCCTCGCAGGAAGGGGGCCAGGGGGTAGGTCGGCGGGGAGGAGAGGGGAGAAATCTATACGTTGCATTGAAGCCATTCCATATAAGCTCTGATTGTTTCGAGTACGCCATCGAGATTCGTGCAGATCTCGGCATTTGAGATGCGTATGACCTGTAATCCACGCGCTTTGAGAATGGCATCCCGTTCTGCGTCATAAGCTACCTGATTCTGGTGAACTTCGCCATCGACTTCAATCACTAATCCGACCGAATGACAGTAGAAGTCCACGATAAAGCCATCGATAATCTGTTGCCGTCTAAAGCGAAAGCCATCAAGCCGTTTCGCACGCAGGCGCTGCCAAAGCCGTTTTTCTTCGTCTGTCATCTGTGATCTCAATTTGCGCGCCAACTTCACTTTCTCGCGCGCGACAGGCTGACCGATCACAATTTTTCGCAAGGGCTTTTTCATCAGAAACCTCTCCCTCCTGCCGCGCAGACCTCTCCCCCCGGCCTGCCGAAAAACCACCGCCAGGCAGGGACCCTCTCCTGTGAGGAGAGGGGAGAAAAGACTGGCGTCGCGTGCCGGTCATCTATAGATACTCTGATAGACAGGAATTCGCCAGCCGGCACGTTTGCATGCCCAGGACATCGACCCATCGCCGTTCCCCCTTCCTCACAGGAAGGGGGCCAGGGGGTAGGTCGGCGGGGTGGTGTGGCGGTTTGGTCACTGCAAAAATCGCGCCGCTCACCAGCAGCGTCGGACGCAAGGACGATGCGTGGGGGCCTCTACCCGCAACAAAAAAACGATGGGCATGCCTGTGGCAAAACCCATCGTTCTCTCTTGCATGTTTTTCCCGTTCTTCCTTCTTCCTTCTTCCTTTTTCCTTGACCGCTTCTTGTTTATTCCTTAACCACCCACACCTTGACGGTTGCGCGGACTTCGGCGTGGAGGCGGATGGTGACGTCGTAGACCCCGAGCGCGCGGATGGGTTCGTCGAGTTCGACCCAGCGGCGGTCGATTTCGAAACCCTGTTCGACGAGGTGTTCGGAAATGTGCTGCCCCGTGACGGAGCCGAAGATCTGGTCTTCCTTGCCCACGGCGACCGGAATCGTGCAGGATGCCTTCTCGACCTTTTTCGAGAGGGCCACGGCCTCGCGCTGGGCGCGGGTGTTCCGGGCTTCCTTCTGGCGCTTGAGTTCCTCGTAGACCCTCATGTTCCCCTTGCTGGCCACCAGGGCCAGATTCCGGGGGATGAGGTAATTCCTGGCGTACCCGTCCTTGACGTCAACAACGGTTCCAGCCTGGCCCAGGTTGTCGAGACCTTCGGTTAGGATGACCTTCATGGGGTTCCCTTTCGTTGGGCGCGATGGCCAAATGGCGTTATACATTAATATATAGAGAACAGCTTTCAGCGGTCAGCTCTCAGCAGTCAGCTAAGATCAAAGACGAAAACCAGCTCACACAAAGACACGAAGACACAAAGAAAAGCAAACCAGCCAGGAACGAACCACCCCCAGCCCCGCAGACCTCTCCCCCCGGCCACCTCTCCTGTGAGGAGAGGGGGAGGAAAAGCAGGCATCGCGTGCCGGTCATCTATAGACATTCTGATAGACAGGAATTCGCCAGCCGGCACGTCTGCATGCCCGGTCCATCGACCCGTCACCGTTCCCCCTTCCTCACAGGAAGGGGGCTAGGGGGTAGGTCTGAAAAGCGGTGAGACGGGAGACGTGAGACGTGAGATGACAACCTGCGTCAACGGGACGACGATATGGCCGGGCGAGACCTCCTCCCTGATGCGCAGACCTCTCCCCCCTGCCTGCCGAAAAACCACCGCCAGGCAGGGACCCTCTCCTATAAGGAAAGGGTAACGAACGCCTCGCGATAGGATCCCGCTATCCCCCTTCCTCACAGGAAGGGGGATAGGGGGTAGGTCTGAAAGGCGGGGAGACGGGAGACGTGAGATACCGTGAGTGCCCTACGGTTTTTCTTGTCGTTACCATATCGGTAAAGAAACAGGCACGGTTAGCGTGAAAACACTGTGGTAATGTCATCCTCTCCCGTCTACCCTCTACCCTCTACCGTCTCACCGCCTTCAGGTTTTCATTCTTAATTCTTCATTCTTAATTCTTAATTTTCCTTCTCCCGTCTCCCCGCTCTTACGACATACTATCTGTCGCAAAAGGCAACAGCGCGATCTGGCGGGCGCGCTTGAGGTGCCGGGTGACGTTGCGCTGGTGCCTGGCGCAGGTCCCGGAAACGCGCCGGGGGATGATCTTTCCCCGGTCCGTGACGAACCTCTGCATCAGCCGCACGTCCTTATAGTCGATGATCAACGCCTTGTCTTCGCAGAACCTGCATACCTTCACGCTGGACCGGTTCATTCACCCTCCTCGTTGTCGTCGCCTGCCTCGGCATTTTCCTGCGCGTCCTCTCCGCCCGCATTCGCTTCCGCCTCGTCCGCTTCCGGTTCTTCCTCCACCGGACTGTCATCCACGACGACCATGTGCCGCAGCACGGATTCGTCCAGCTTGAACATCCGGTCCACTTCGGGCAGGACCTCCGTCGGCGCCTCGAAGCGGATGATCGTATAGTCGCCGCGCTGCTGCCTGCCGATGTCGTAGGCCAGCTTGCGCGCGCCCCAGCGGTCGACCTCCACCGAGCGGCCGCCGCCTTCGGAAACGAGGCGATCGAAACGCGCGACGATGTCGTCCACCGCGTTATCGGGCGCCTGCGTGTTGACGATGAGTGCGAGTTCGTAACGATTCGACATGGAACCTCCCCCTGGACTGGTGGCCCGCGAACCGCCCGACCGGGCGGTCACGAGCGGGAAAGAAAGACAGCAATCAGCTCTCAGCAATCAGCAGTCAGCTAAGATCAAAGACGAAAACCAGCTCACACGAAGACACGAAGACACAAAGAAAAGCAAACCAGAAACCAGCAGTCAGCAAAGAGCGAACCACACCCAGCCCCGCAGACCTCTCCCCCCGGCTCCCTCTCCCGGGGGGAGAGGGGGAGGAAAGACAGGCATCGCGTGCCGGTCATCTATAGATACTCTGATTGACAGGAAATCGCCAGCCGGCACGGTTGTATGCCCAGTACATGCTCCCATCGCCGTTCCCCCTTCCTCACAGGAAGGGGGGTTAGGGGGTAGGTCGGTAGGGGTATGGGGGTTCGCAAGC
Organism: Candidatus Latescibacterota bacterium; assembly: GCA_965203805.1. Classification (GTDB taxonomy): domain Bacteria; phylum Latescibacterota; class UBA2968; order UBA2968; genus JAAXHE01. The sequence goes on from OZ241917.1 coordinate 3,346,692, forward strand.
GCTTAGTCGTTATGACGGAAAATGCTTTGAATATCGTATAGTCCAGTCATGCGTACGGTTGTGGAGTGGGGGGTTTTTCCGTGCTACTCCGTCCAGCAACATCGCTTTGGATGTGCTGGCTCGGTGACAGGGCAACCAATTTCCATTTCCGCCACTGAGGTGGTTCACGGAAAAACCGGCCCCGCGCCGAGCGGCCTGCCTGCGCCGAAGCCTGCTCGGCAGGCAGGCGCCGTTCTTTTTGGCCCTTTTTCTTGGGCGTACAAGAAAAAGGGCGTAAAAATATAAAAAATAATAATTTAAATTGAAATTACGGGCAATTCAAAGGCGAAATCCATCATCCCCCTTGACCCATATGTCTTTCGTTTCCCCTGGCAATGTCAATCAATCAACAGTGGCGCCAAAACCAGCGAAACGACCGACATGAGCTTGATCAATATGTTCAGCGAGGGTCCGGAGGTGTCCTTCAGCGGATCGCCCACGGTGTCGCCAACGACCGCGGCCTTGTGCGCATCGGACCCCTTCCCGCCGAAGTGCCCTTCCTCGATATGCTTCTTGCCGTTGTCCAGCACGCCGCCGCTGTTGGCCATCATCAGCGCCATGAGCATGCCGCTCAACAGGGCGCCGGCGAGCATGCCGCCGAGCGCTTCCTTGCCGAGGATGAACCCGACCAGCACGGGCGTGAGCACGGCGACCACCCCGGGTGGCACCATTTCCCGCAGCGCCGCAACCGTGCTGATATCCACGCAGCGCCGGGTATCGGGCTTGCCGGTGCCTTCCATCAGTCCGGGAATCTCCCGGAACTGCCGGCGGACCTCTTCCACCATCCTGAAGGCCGCCCGGCCAACCGACGTCATCGTCTGCGCGGCCACGAGGAAGGGGATGGACCCGCCGATGAACAGGCCGATCACCACCATCGGCGAGGTCAGGTTGATCACCTCCAGCTTCACGGTCGACGCGTATGCCGAGAACAGGGCCAGGGCCGTGAGCGCGGCCGAACCGATGGCAAAGCCTTTGCCGATGGCCGCCGTGGTGTTGCCCAGCGCGTCCAGACCGTCCGTAATCTTCCTCGTCTCCGGTCCGAGTTCCGCCATTTCTGAAATGCCGCCCGCGTTGTCGGCGATGGGCCCGTACGCGTCCACCGCCATCGTGACACCCACGGTTGCCAGCATCCCCACGGCCGCGATGCCGATGCCGTAGAGCCCGGCGAAGTGATAGGCGAACCCGATGGCGGCGCAGATGCACAGCACGGGAAGGAAGGTGCTCTGCATGCCGATCGCCAGGCCCGAAATGATATTGGTGGCGGGCCCGGTCTCCGAGGACCTGGCCACCCTGCTCACCGGCGCGCCGCCGGTGTAGTATTCGGTAAGGAGGCCGATCAGAATGCCGGTGATGCCGCCCAGCAGGATCGCCCAGAATACGCCTTCGGAAAGCCCCAGGCCGTCAACCGCGAAATAGCTCCCGGCGAACATGATCCCGGCGGCCACGAATGAAGCGTAACGCAGAGCGGCCGCGGGGCTGAAACGCTGCAGGACGGGCATGGCGAGCACGCCGATGAGCGACGCGACGAGGCCGATGGTGGCCACGAAGAGCGGCAACTGCATGGCCGCCAGTTTCACGTCGGCGTCCGCGTACACGGAGCTGCCGGCCAGCGTGGCGATCAGCGCGGACCCGGCCGTGGCCGCGATGGCGATGGTGGCCACGATGGAGCCCACGTAGGACTCGAAGATATCGGCGCCCATGCCGGCCACGTCGCCCACGTTGTCGCCCACGAAATCGGCGAGCGCCGCGGGGTTGCGCGGGTCGTCCTCGGGAATGCCGGCTTCGACCTTGCCGACCAGATCGGCGCCCACGTCGGCGGTCTTGGTATAGATCCCGCCGCCCACGCGCGCGAACAGGGCGATGGAACTGGCGCCCATGGCGAACCCGTTGATGATCACCGCCTGGTCCGCGTTACCGTACAGGAGAAAGAGCGTGCCCACCCCCAGCAGGCCCAGGCTGGCAACCGAAAGCCCCATGACCGTGCCGCCGGAAAAAGCGACGCTCAGCGCCGTCGCCTCGCCCTCCTGGTTGGCGGCGTACGCGGTGCGCACGTTGGCCTTGGTGGCCGCCTTCATCCCGAAAAAACCGGCGCCGATCGAACAGACCGCGCCGGCCAGAAAGGCAAAGGCCGTGCTGAACGGCCGGATGCCGATCGAAAGCAGGATGAATACCGCAACGATGAAAATCCCCAGCACCAGGTATTCGCGTTTCAAAAACGCCATGGCGCCTTCATGGATGGCGTCCGAAATCTCCCGCATCCGTTCCGTACCGGCCGGTTTACGGGTGATCCGGAAATAGACCAGCCCGGCGACGAGCAACCCGGCGATCCCGAATATTGGCGTCCAGAACATAGGCAAACCTCCCGAAAAGCAGCGTTCAGCAGTCAGCGATCAGCAGTCAGCCAAGATCGAAGACGAAAACCAGCTCACACAAAGACACGAAGACACAAAGAAAACCAAACCAGCAGTCAGCGGAAAGCGAACCACCCCCAGCCCCGCAGACCTCTCCCCCCTGCCTGCCGAAAAACCACCGCCAGGCAGGGACCCTCTCCTATAAGGAAAGGGTAACGAACGCCACGCGATAGGATCCCGCTTAACCCCTTTCTTATAGGAAGGGGGTAGGTCTCGAAAAGGGTAGACGTGAGATGAATGCCCTATGGTCTTTCTCGTCGTTACCATAGTCGGTAAAGAAACAGGCACGGTTAGCGTGAAAACACTGTGGTAACGTTTTCATCTACCGTCTACCCTCTACCGTCTCACCGCCTTCAGGTTTTCATTCTTAATTCTTCATTCTTCATTTTTTACAGTTCCCTGCCTACGGCGTGTTCCTTTTGAAGCGACCAAAAGGAACCAAAAGTCGCCACTGGGCGTGGGGCCTGCTACAGGCACAGCGCGAACACGCTTACTGGATGCACAGGATCCGCTGCCCTGACGCCTTCGGAGGAACATCGATCCGCGTTGCCGGACGGATCAGCGCGCTCTGCTCTGGTCGTCCTCCGGTCTGGAAATGCCTTTGTAGACCTATCGGCGTATGAATGATGAGGACAGCTGTTAACCATCAGCCCACAGTTGACCGCTTGAAGCAAAGAGCGAACCACCCCCAGCCCCGCAGACCTCTCCCCCCTGCCTGCCGAAAAACCACCGCCAGGCAGGGACCCTCTCCTATAAGGAAAGGGTAACGAACGCCACGCGATAGGATCCCGCTTAACCCCTTTCTTATAGGAAGGGGGTAGGTCTCGAAAAGGGTAGACGTGAGATGAATGCCCTATGGTGTTTCTTGTCGTTACCATATCGGTAAAGAAACAGGCACGGTTAGCGTGAAAACACTGTGGTAACGTTTTCATCTACCGTCTACCCTCTACCGTCTCACCGCCTTCAGGTTTTCATTCTTAATTCTTCATTCTTAATTCTTCATTTTTCCTTCTCCCGTCTACCCGCTTTTATGAATTATACCGATTCATCGCCTCGTCGATGCCGGATTCCATCCAGCATGCCGCCCCGCGGGCGGCCGCGCGGACCGCCGCCTCGACGGTGTCGCGCTCATCGTCTTCGAACGGGTTCAGGACGTGCTCGATCCGGTCCGCGCCTTCCGGCGGCGCGCCGATGCCGACTCGCAGCCGCGGAAACGCGCCGGACCCCACGCAATCGATGACCGACGCCAGCCCGTTATGCCCGCCGTGGCTGCCGCCGCGCCGCAGCCGGATCCGGCCCAGGTCCAGGTGGACGTCGTCCACGACCACCAGGGCATCCTCGATGCCAACCTCGAAACCGTCCAGGACCTGCGCCACCGCAACGCCGCTGCGATTTATGTACGTGGCCGGCTTCACCAGCAGCAGCGGCCGGTCGCCCTTCCCAATCCGGCAAAAAAAATACCAGGCGCTTTCCGACCACGTCCCCTTAAACCTTGACGCCAGCAGGTCCACCACCCGATAGCCCAGGTTGTGGCGGGTATGAGCGTATTCGGAACCCGGGTTGCCCAGACCCACGACAACCTTCACGAGAACCCCCAAAAGGCAGCTATCAGCAGTCAGCAGTCAGCAAAGATCAAAGACGAAAACCAACTCACACAAAGACACGAAGACGCAAAGAAAAGCAAACCAGCAATCAGCTCTCAGCAGTCAGCCAAGATCAAAGACGAAAATCGGCTCAAACAAAGACACGAAGACGCAAAGAAAAAAGACAGCAATCAGCCGAGAGCGAACCACCCCCAGCCCCGCAGACCTCTCCCCCCTGCCTGCCGAAAAACCACCGCCAGGCAGGGACCCTCTCCTGTGAGGAGAGGGGAGGAAAAGCAGGCATCGCGTGCCGGTCATCTATAGATACACTGATAGACAGGAAATCGCCAGCCCGGCACATTTGCATGCCCGGTCCATCGACCCATCGCCGTTCCCCCTTCCTCACAGGAAGGGGGTTAGGGGGTAGGTCGGTAGGGGTGTGGGGGTTCACGGAAAAAAACAAATTAGAGATGTGAAGTTTGGGACCGCCCGGAACGCAGTTCCAACGGGTGTCTGTCCGCCGCCAGGCGACCTGTAAGGATGCTATGGGCAAAATACAGGAGGACCATCCCGTTTTCATTCTTAATTCTTCATTTTTCCTTCTTCCTTCCTCCCTCTCCCCTCTCACCGCATTCAGGTTTTCATTCTTAATTCTTAATTCTTAATTTTTCCTTACTCTTCATCGTCCTCGTCTTCATCCTTCTTGCCGCGTTCGATGACCTCGGGTTCCTGCATCTCTTCCTCTTCCTCGAGCACCTCTTCCTCTTCCTCCTCCACCTGCGCGATTGACGGCGGAACCACCACGAACACGGACCGGTCGCTTTCGGTAACGATCTCCACGTTGCCGGACACGCTCAGATCGGAGACGTGCACCGAATCCCCGATATTCAGATGGTTCACGTCGAACCCGATGCTTTCCGGGATCTCGGCGGGCAGGGACGACACCTCCACCTGGTGCAGCAGCTGCTCCAGAATGCCGCCCTCGGTGCGCACGCCGGCCGGAATGCCTTCGGCCTCGACCCGGACGTCCACGACGATTTTCTGGGTGAGCGAGATCCTGTAGAAGTCCGCGTGGAGGAGATGACCGCCAACGGGGTGGTGCTGCAGCTCCTTGACGATGGCGGTGTCTTCGGATTGCTCCTCGCCGTTGCCCACAACCAGGGACAGAAGCGTATTCCGACCGTGCTCGTGCAGGACCGTTGACAACGCCTTCGAATCGACCGAACAGGCGACGGGCGCGCCCCGGTCGCCATAGACGACGGCCGGTATCCTCCCGGTACGCCGGATGCGTTTGGCCTCGCCCTTTCCGGTTCCGGAGCGTACATCGGCCTGTAAGGTTACGCCATTATTGTCAGCCATTGGCCGGTCCTCCACGTCGGTTTACCAACACTGCGTTTACACTGCCGGGCAGGGATTCGAACCCCGATAAACGGCTCCAAAGGCCGCTGTCTTACCCTTAGACGACCCGGCATCAATAACCGGAACCCGGATGCTGCGTGCGATCAATCCGCGAGCCATCGTTGAGGCGGCAATCGACCGGGGTCGTACGTTGCGTGACTCTATTATAATGTATAAGGTACCGCGAACGGTCCGATCCGGTTACGGGTCGCGCGGCCGGCGCCGGCAGAGATAGACCCGACGCCCACGGCCCTGCGCCAGGGCAACCGCGGCCGAAGCTTGCCGGGCCTCGCGAAAAACGCCGAAGAGCGTGGATCCGCTGCCCGAAACCGAACAGGCAACCGCGCCCCGGGCGGCCAGCGCCTCAAGGATCCGCGCCACGTCGCCGCTGACGGCTTCCACGAGGGGCAGAAAGTCGTTTTCCAGACAGGCGAACAATCGGCCCGCGCAGATCCGGCCGGATTTTTCCGCAAAGTCCAGAAATGTACCATACGCCGCCGCTTCTGTCAAGCCAATTCTCACGTTTCGATAGGCCCATGCGGTGGACACGGGGAACCCCGGATACACCAGTACATACCAGAAATCGCCCTCCCAATCCACCGGTCGGATCCGCTCTCCGCGCCCCGTCGCCACGGCCGTGCCGCCAGTGAGGAAGAACGGGACGTCGGACCCGAGTTCCGCCGCGAGCGCGGCCAGTCGCTCCGGCCCCAGGCGCGTTCCCCACAGCCGGTCCAGCGTGCGCAGGGCCGCGGCCGCGTTGGAGCTCCCGCCGCCCAGGCCCGCGCCCGTGGGAATGCGTTTGACGAGGTCCACGCGTATCCCGTGGCGCGCGCCCGTGGCGCGGCGCAGGATTTCCACGGCGCGGTACACGAGGTTGTCCGGCCCCTCGGGCACGTCCGGACGGTCGGCGCAAACGAGGGTCTCTCCGGTCGCGGCGGGCGTAAACACCAGCCGGTCGCAGAGGTCCACCGTCTGTAGCACGGAGGCGATATCGTGATAGCCGTCCGGGCGGCGGCGCAGGATTTTCAGGCCCAGATTCAGCTTTGCGGGCGCGATCTCAACAGTGCGGTACAATGGGAAAAACCCTTATCGTGGCAGGAGCCTTCAGCTTTCAGCAATCAGCAATCAGCAGTCAGCTTCAGTCAAGAGCGAGAATCAAAAACAAAAATCAAATTCAACATCCACATCTCCCCAAATTCCCTGCCGTCGAAAAGCAGCTTTCAGCAGTCAGCCAGGAGCGAACCACCCCCAACCCCGCAGACCTCTCCCCCCTGCCTGCCGAAAAACCACCGCCAGGCAGGGACCCTCTCCTGTGAGGAGAGGGTAACGAACGCCTCGCGATAGGATCCCGCTTTCCCCCTTCCTTATATAGGAAGGGGGTAGGTGTCGAAAAGGGGAGACGTGAGATGAATGCCCTATGGTCTTTCTTGTCGTTACCATATCGGTAAAGAAACAGGCACAGTTAGCGTGAAAACACTGTGGTAACGTTTTCATCTACCGTCTACCGTCTTACGTCTCACCGAATTTACGCGTGCCGGTCATCTATAGATACTTCTGATTGACAGGTAATCGCCAGCCGGCACGGTTGTATGCCCAGTACATCCTCCCATCGCCGTTCCCCCTTCCTCACAGGAAGGGGGTTAGGGGGTAGGTTGCCGGTGAGGAAAGGGGAGCAAAATGCAGCAGTCAGCCAGGAGCGAACCACCCCCAACCCCGCAGACCTCTCCCCCCTGCCTGCCGAAAAACCACCGCCAGGCAGGGACCCTCTCCTGTGAGGAAAGGGTAACGAACGCCTCGCGATAGGATCCCGCTTTCCCCCTTCCTCACAGGAAGGGGGTTAGGGGGTAGGTCTGAAAGGCGGGGAGACGGGAGATATTGTGTGCCCTGTACGGTTTCATCTCTTGCCGCAGGCATAAAGTAAGATCGAATCAGGCAAGGACTTCATCTAACGTCTCCCCTCTCCCGTCTCACCGCCTTCATCTAACGTCTACCCTCTTACGTCTCACCGCTTTCAGGTTTTCATTCTTAATTCTTCATTCTTCATTCTTAATTCTTCCGCTATCTGGCGCTCATGATACGCCTCATTAAGGTTCTGTCAAGCGTCAATCGGCCGCGGGAGGGCGGCGGCGCAAGGGGTATGGAGGGTCGGCGTCTGCCAAAATTGCAGGCCGTCGAACCCCCGGCCCTCTGTCCGATATTGCCGCGCGCCGTCCCTGATTCGAGGCCCTCGCATAACGGGAAAAAATCCAAGTTAGGGATTGACGCCCCCGCGCAAATGTGATAAATTGAAATGCAGTGCCGCACAGTGGCATTTACACCCATAACCCCCATAAAATATGCAACTTTCCCGCATTTTTTCCCCAACGGCTTCATGGCCGCGATTGCTCCCCGGCGCGGTCGCCGGGCTATGTATTCTGCTGGCCTGGCCGGCGCCCGCCGCGGGGCAGGCCGCCGAGGGTGAGAGCGAAAGCGTCGAGCTCGCGCAACGGCTCTTCGACAACCGGGATTATGCCAATGCGGCGCACGAGTTCCGGCGCTTTATCGCCTCCTACCCCACGAGCGCGCGGCTTCCCTCGGCGCTCTATCAACTCGGCGAGGCCCTGTTTCTGGACGAACAGTACAGCGAATCCGTCGATGCGTACGACGACTTCCTCGTGCGCTATCCCGGTCGCCTGGAAGCGGACCCGGCCCTGCGGCGAAAGGCGGAAGCCCTGGAGCGCCTCTCCGAACACGCGAGGGCCGGAGCGGCCTTCCGGGAAGCGCACGACCGGTTCCCCGCCGGCAAGCACGCCGCCGGAAACCTCCTCGCGGCGGGGATCAATTTCCACAAGGGAAAGGACCCGGACGCCGCCGGGAAAGCGTTCGGCGCGCTGGCGGAGAATTTCCCGCAATCCAGACTCGCCGCGGAAGGCAGCTACCGGTGGGGGCTCGTACTCCTGGACGCCGGACGCCCGGAAGAGGCGCTGGACAGGTTCAGAACCATATCGGATCCTGGAATGGATTCCAAATGGACGCCGGACGCCCTGCTCGAAATCGGCAAGACCGCCCTCGGCCTGAAGGACGTGCAGGAGGCGGAGGCGGCTTTCGGCACGCTGCGCAGGGCCTATCCCGGGCATGCCGCGGCCGGCGCCTCCTACCTGGAACTGGCCGCCTGGTATGAAGGCCGGGGGAACTGGCCGAAGGCCGCTGAAATCTACGGCCTCGCCCGGGCCAATCTCCCGCAGGGCGAGGGTCGCCGGGAGGCGGTACTGGGCCTTGCCAACGCCTGGCTCGAACTGGGACGCACAGCCGAAGCGCTCGCGCTTTTCACCGAATTCATCAACGTCTATGCCGCCAGCCCTCACCTGGACCGCGCCTGGCTGGGCCTGGGGCGCGCCCACGCCGATCTGAAACAATACCGCGAAGCCCAGAACGCGTTCCGCCGCCTCCGGGAACTCTTTCCGGAATCGGAGGCCGGCATCCGGGCGCACGGGGAGATGGGCGACGCCTGGCGGGCCGCGGGCGCGCCGCGCAGGGCATTGAGGGCATACCGGGCCTACGCCGGGCGGGCGGAAGCGCCCGGCGCTATCGAATCGGCCCGGCTGCGGATCGCGCGCACGTACGAACTGGACCTCGGGTGGCGCGATCTGGCGCTGGCGGTCTACCGGGACCTGGCGGAATCGGCCGGGGCCGCCGTTGCCGGCGAGGCGCAGTTCGGCATCGCCCGGATTCTGGATCGAACCGGTCGGGCGGACCGGGCCATTCGTGAATACAGGGCCTACCTGCAGAAATACGACAGCCGCGCCGCCGAGGCGGAAAACCGCATCCGCTACCTTCGGGAGTTCGGCCGCGAGGCCCCGGGCGTGCCGCCGGCGGACCTGGCCGCGCTGCTCTCGAGTTTCCCGGCAATCGCAGACGACCCGCAGGCCCGGTTCGTACTCGGAAAGTTCCTTCACGGCCGGCGGCAATACGCTCAGGCGGCCGAAACACTCGCCGCGGCGCTGTCCGGGGAACCCCCGCCGCCGTTTGCCGCCGAGGCCGCCTGGCTACTGGGCCGGAGCGCCCTGAAGGCGGCGAGGAAAGCGGAACTGGACGGCAGGACGGAACCGGCATCGTCCTGGCGCGAGAGGGGCCTGGCGGCGCTGGGCGAGGTCGAGGCCGGGCATCCCGAAAGCGAGTACGCGGACGACGCCGCCCTGTTGCGGATCGAAACGGAAACCCGCCTGCCTGCCGATGCAGGCGAGGCAGGGGTCCCGGCGCAGACCGGCGAAGCCGATACGGACACGGCGAGGGCGAGGCGGCGACTCGCGGCGTACGGCGAATTCATGAAGACCTACCCGGGATCCGACCGGCTGGACCGGGCGCTGCTGGGGATGGCCGACGCGATGCGCGCGCTCAGCCGGTTCGAACCCGCGTGGATCGACACCGCCCTGACAACCTACAGGGAAATCAGCGACACGTATCCGAAAAGCCCGGCGGCGGAACGGGCGACCTACGGCATCGGACTGTGCCAGGCCCTGAAGAAAGACCACGCGGCCGCCGAGGAAACGCTGCGGGACTTCCTCTTCGCGTATCCGCAAAGCGACCTGGAGAGCCACGCCAGGTACCAGCTCGGCCGCATCCTCCTGGAACGGGGGTTCCCGAGGAGCGCGGCGGACGACCTGGCCGAGCTTCTCGCGGGGCCGGCGTCGCTCGAACTGGCGCGGTCCGCGCGCAACCTGCTGGCCGAGAGCTACTTCAGGGCGGATAACTACCGGCGCGCCATTGAGATCGACACCGAACTGCTTTCTGCCGGGCCCGACGAGCCCGCGCTTCGACGGCTCGCGCGGTCCTACGAGGCGAACGGACAGGCGGCCGAAGCCGTCGAAACCTGCCAGACCCTGCTGAACGCGTATCCGAACGCGGCCGGCGCCGACAGCTTCGCGTACGCCCGGGCGCGGCTTCTGGCGGACCTGGACCGGGAGTCCGAAGCGGTCGCGGCCTTCAAGGCGTTTCCCGGACAATATCCCGAAAGCCCGCTGAAGGCCAACGCGGGCAGGGCCGTGTCAACCCTCCTGTTCGAAGCCGGAGAATACCGGAACGCGCTCGCGGCCATTGCGCACATCCCCGCGGACGCGAGGGACGCGCCGGTTGCCGGGAGCGAAGTCCTCAGCCTGTTCCGGCTGAAACGCGTGCAGGAGGCGAAGAAAGCCGCGGGCAGGTTCAAGAAAACCTATCCGGACAGCCGGGAGTGGCTCGGCAGGTTCAGGAACGAGGAGGGCCTGTATTATCTGAACGCCGGCAACTTCAAGAAAGCCCGTCAGATTTTCGAAGACGTGGTGAGGAACCATCCCGGCGGAGAAACCGCGGCCGAAGCCGCCTGGTATCGCGTCAGGACACTGAAGAGAGAGGGCCCGGAGGAAGCCTACCGGGAAGCGCTCGCGGGCTTCGTGAAGACCCGTTCAGGCAGCAGCCCCTGGTCCGCGGCGGCCCTGGAGCTGGCCGATATCCTCTACGACGGCGGGGACTTTGAACGGGCGTCCAGGGCCTACCGGAACGTGCTCGAGGCCGGCCCGTCGCCCGAAGAAACGCCGAAGGTGCTGTCCAGGCTGATGAAGGTCCACAGACGCCTGAAGCTGCTGGATACGGCGATCGCCTACGCCAACCGGCTCGTGCGGGAATTTCCCGGGCACCCCCTCGCGTCGGACGTCCGCATCGATATTGGAACCATGCTGCACGACAACAAGCAGTACCGGCTGGCAATCGCCCGGCTGACGCCCTTGCTGAAAAACGCCGAGGGGAACGACTGGTCGACCATCCAGTATTGGCTCGCAAAGAGCCACTTCGGACTCCGGGACTACGAGAGCGCGAAACGGGAATACCTGAAACTGCAATACCAGTTTCAGGGCGCACCGCAATGGGTGGCCAGCGCGCAGGACGGCCTCGCCAACTGCTACGAAGCCCAGGGGAACTTCCAGGAGGCGATCCGGGAACTCGAGGCCATCCGGCGGCGGGAGGGGGCGACCAGCGACCTGGGCCTCCAGGCCGGAAAACGCATTGAAATGCTGAAGGCGCTGCTGAACAGCAGCGGGGAGTCCGCGCCGCGCGCGCCGTAGTCCGCGCACGTCCGAACACGAATCCTGTTTGCCCGAACGACCGCCATGGCCGAAACGTCAAAACAAAACGCGCTGATCGTCGCCGCCGACCCGGGGATGGGCCAGGCCCTGCGCGCCCAACTGGATACGCAGGGGTGGGATACCATTCTGACCAATAGCGTGGGGCCGGTTCCGAAACTGCTCAGGCGGGGCGACGTGGACCTGGTCCTCGTGGACGAGGAAAACCTGTCGCGCGCGGCCTCCGACCCGGAACGACCCCTGATCGCCGGCGCCGGCGGCGTTTCCCTGCTGGTCTTCCTGACGCCGGAGCGACGCCAGGACCGTACGCTGCTGCAGGGCCTGGAGCCGCGGGCTATCCTGGACCTTCCGATGGATGCGGCGCAGGTCGGACAGGCGCTGCAACTGGTGGGCGACCAGGCGAAGGCGACCGTGGACACGGACCTGCTGGGAGATTCCGAAGCCATCCGCCGGATCAGAGAGACCATCCGTCAGGTCGGTCCGGTTCCAGTCAGCGTACTGATTACCGGCGAAAGCGGTTCGGGGAAGAACATGGTGGTCCAGGCGCTGCACCGGCACAGCGCCCGTTCGAACGCGCGGCTCGTCACCGTGAACTGCGGGGCCATTCCCGAGACGCTCCTGGAAAGCGAACTCTTCGGCCACGAGAAAGGCGCGTTCACGGATGCGCGGACCCGGCGGCAGGGTATCTTCGAGGCCGCGGACGGGGGTACGGTCTTTCTGGATGAAATCGGTGAAATGACCCTCGCGGCCCAGGTCCGCCTGTTGCGGGTGCTGGATACCCGGGAGATCACCCGCCTGGGCAGTACCGAATCCATCCGGGTGGACGTGCGGATCCTGGCCGCGACGAACCAGGACCTCCAGCAGGCCGTCGACCAGGGACGCTTCAGGAGCGATCTCTATCACCGCCTCAGGGTGGTTGAGCTGCGGGTGCCCCCGCTTCGAAGCCATCCGGATGACATCCCAGTGCTGGCGGACCACTTCATCGAGATCTGCCGGAAGGAACACGGCGTGCCGCCCATCGAACTGGATGCCAGGGCGATGGACATCCTGCTCAATTACCGCTGGCCCGGCAATATCCGCGAACTCCGGAACCTGATCGAACGGCTCATGGTCCTTTCGGTCAACCGCAGGATCGGTCCGGCCGATATCACCCGGCACCTCGAAGGCATGGACCCGTCGCAGGTGACCGGCCGCGCCGCTTCAAACCTGCCCGTGCACGTGGCCAAGACCCCCGAAGAGTCCCAGCGGGACCTGCTTTACTGGGCCATCCTGGAAGTCGCGCGAGACATCAAGGAACTCAAGGCCCACCTGATGGAGAACCCCGTCAACCTGCCCTCCCTGCCGGTCTATTCCCAGGGCGCCCCGCCGGATGCCGGCCGCGTCGAGGAAGTCGAATACACGGAAGCGGACGCGGGACCGCCGCGGGCCGACCCGATCAAGTCCCTCCGCGACGTGGAGCGCGACGCCATCGCCCGAGCGCTCCGGGCCACCGGGGGCCACCGCAAACGCGCGGCCGCCCTGCTGGACCTTCCCGAGCGCACGCTCTATCGCAAAATCCAGCAGTATGGGCTGTAGAAGAGCGGGGAGACGTAAGACGTGAGACGTGAGATTATATCAGTGCTCCATGGTCTTTCCAGTCGTTACGATAACGGTAAATTAGCAGGCACGGTTTATGTAGAAACACGGCTGTGAATGTCTTCATCTACCGTCTACCCTCTTACGTCTACCCGCTTTTACGCGTGCCGGTCATCTATAGATACTCTGATTGACAGGAATTCGCCAGCCCGGCACATCTGCATGCCCGGTCCATCGACCCATCGCCGTTCCCCCTTCCTCGCAGGAAGGGGGATAGGGGGTAGGTTGGCGGAGGCGGGGAGACGGGAGAGGTGAGACGGGAGATGGGGGATGACAACCTGCGTCAACGGGACGACGATATGGCCGGGCGAGACCTCCTCCCTGATGCGCAGACCTATCCCCCCTGCCTGCCGAAAAACCACCGCCAGGCAGGGACCCTTTCCTATAAGGAAAGGGTAACGAACGCCACGCGATAGGATCCGGGGGTCCCCCTTCCGTCGGGAAGGGGGTAGGTCTCGAAAAGGGTAGACGTAAGATGGGGGATGACAACCTGCGTCAACGGGGCGACGATAAGGCCGGGCGAGACCTCCTCCCTGATGCGCAGACCTCTCCCCCCTGCCTGCCGAAAAACCACCGCCAGGCAGGGACCCTCTCCTATAAGGAAAGGGTAACGAACGCCACGCGATAGGATCCGGGGGTCCCCCTTCCGTCGGGAAGGGGGCTAGGGAATGGGTCTCGAAAAGGGTAGACGTGAGATGGGGGATGACAACCTGCGTCAACGGGGCGACGATAAGGCCGGGCGACATGACCTCCCTGATGCGCAGACCTCTCCCCCCTGCCTGCCGAAAAACCACCGCCAGGCAGGGACCCTCTCCTATAAGGAAAGGGTAACGAACGCCACGCGATAGGATCCGGGGGTCCCCCTTCCGTCGGGAAGGGGGCTAGGGAATGGGTCTCGAAAAGGGTAGACGTGAGATGAATGCCCTATGGTCTTTCTCGTCGTTACCATAGTCGGTAAAGAAACAGGCACGGTTAGCGTGAAAACACTGTGGTAACGTTTTCATCTACCGTCTACCCTCTTACGTCTCACCGCCTTCATCTACCGTCTACCCTCTTACCGCTTTCAGGTTTTCATTCTTAATTCTGAGTCCACTCCGAAAAGTCGCATTTACTTATGCTGGTGAAAGTACTAAATTCGAAGTGTGAAAAGTCAGCAAGGATGAAGTATTGAGAATTACAATTGTAGAGAGCGTGGGAGAGGACAGATGTATAAGCCGAGTGCGTCGTGCAGTCAACCGGATCTGTTTTCGAATTTCGAGTCGCATTTCACACAGCGGAAGCAGGCGCAGTTGAATGATCCGAAGTCGTGGCATAATCTGTTTTACCAGCACATCACGTCAGAGATCGACGAGGATGTGTTTTCCGTGTTGTTTGATCCCGACATAGGCCGTCCCAATGCCCCGATTCGTCAGTTGGCGGCGATGATGGTCTTGAAGGAGGGCTTCGGGTGGAGCGATGCACAACTGTTCGAGCAATGTCGGTTCAATATCCTGGCGATGCGGGCATTGGGGTTGATGAATCTGTCTGATGAGGCGCCTGTGGAGTCGACGTATTATCTGTTCAAACAGTCCTTGTATGCGTATCAACTGAAAACCGGTCGGGATCTGGTTGGCGAGACCTTTAGCAGCTTAACGAAGACGCAGGCCGACGCCTTTGGTGTGCTGGGTCAGCAAATCCGAATGGACAGTAAGTTAATCGGCTCGAACATTGCGCTATGTTGTCGGTTGCAGTTGGTGGTGGGTTGTTTACAACGGTTCTGGGGATCGTTGGACGAGGCCCGGAAGCGGCGATTATCAGGAAAACACCGGCAGGTTCTGGACGGAATGCTCAAGGTGAAGCCCCATCAGGTTGTCTACCGTCTCACCCGTGCTGAAAAAGGTGAGAAGCTACAGGAATACGGTGTGTTATTGAGCAGGCTTCAAGCGATCTATACCGAGAAAGACAGCGATCACTATGGTGTGATGGCGCGTGTTTTTGGAGACCAGTATTCGGTTTTATCCTCCTCCAAACAGGTGCTTCCCAAGCCGCCTGATGAGATCTCCGCATCCTCCTTGCAGTCCCCCGATGACGAAGATGCGGCCTTTCGTAAGAAAGGGGAAGCGAAGGTGAAAGGATACAGTGTGAACCTCACCGAGACCTGCGGTGAGGAGGGCCTCAATTTGATCACGGACATTGACGTCAAATCCGCGACAGCGCCCGACAACGCGTTTGTGCAAGCGGCCGTAGGGCGCACACAGCACGTGGTAGGGCAGGTTCGAGACGTGTCGATGGATGGGGCCTATAATGATCAATCCAACGCCGAGTACGCAAACGAACACGACAAGCAATTCTATTACAGTGGCCTGCAAGGAACCCCAGGGCGTTTCATTTATCGACGAACAAGAGAAGGCGTCGAAGTCATGGATCGAAATACCCAAGCCGTGCAGCTTGCCCAAGAATACAAACCGGGGAAATACAAACTCATCATGGATGGCAAACCCCGATACTTTAAAGAACAGGCCATCGACAACTACATCAAACGCAAACAGAGTGAAGCCCTGCCTGAACACATCAGAAACCGACGCAATAACGTCGAAGCCAGCCTCTTCCAGTTGAGCTATTACACCCGAAACGGCAAAACTCGCTATCGTGGATTGATGCCACATCAGCTGTGGGCGCACTGTCGTGGCTTATGGGTCAATCTCGTTCGGATCCAGAATTACCTCACCTCACCCACGATGCTCCCCGCATAAGATGCGACTTTTTTATGCATATCCTTGCCCCAAAACCACGCGAGCAACCTCGTAAACCGCCTCTGTGTTGATGGGCCGCAACCCGATGCACTTTCACCACGCAACGCGACCTCTCAATACACAACACTGACACCTACACACGAAATCTTCCTGAACCCCCTTCTCGGAGGGGACTCAATTCTCCATTCTTAATTCTTCATTCTACCCTCTTACCGCTTTTTCGGAACCTTTGCCCCTGCTACCGGGTCTAACACCCGTGAACACGAGAGACAGACGAACGCATCGTCGAGCCACCCAGGAGACCTGAGAAAGGGGATTTTCCCGATGTCCATCCAATCCATCCGCTATCGACAGCTGACGCTTATTCTGGGCCTGCTTTTCGCCGCCGGCGCATTCACGTCCCCCGCGCACGCGTCCGAGGACCAGGCCATCGAGCAGCTTCGGAGCCTCAACGAAGCCTTTACGACGATCGCCGGTCGGGTGACGCCCACGGTTGTCACCATCAGCACCAGGCAGTCCGTATCCCTGGCGGAACAGAGAAGGGGCCCCCGGTTTTATTTCCCGTGGCCCCGGAACCGGCAGGAGGACCGTCCCGGACTCGGGTCCGGCATTATCATGACCGCGGATGGATACATACTGACCAACCACCACGTGGTGGGCAAGGCGGACCAGATCACGGTCATCCTCAATGACAACCAGGAGTTCGAAGCCCGCCTGGTCGGCGCGGATTCACTTACGGACGTGGCGGTGGTCAAGATCGACGCCAGCGACCTTTCCGCCGCGCCCGTGGGCAACTCGGACGAAATCCGGATCGGAGAGTGGGTGATGGCGGTCGGCGCGCCGCTCCGCCTGCGTTCCACGGTCACGTCCGGGATCGTCAGCGCCCTGGGCCGAAGCCTGAACATCATCCCCAATTCGTTCGGCGTGGAAGACTTCATCCAGACCGACGCGGCGATCAACCCCGGGAACTCGGGCGGTGCGCTGATCAACCTTGAAGGGGAAGTCATCGGCGTAAACACGGCAATCGCAACGGAGGACCGGGGCTTCATCGGGTACGGCTTCGCCATTCCAATCAACCTGGCAAGAAAGGTGATGGACGACATTGTCGCCCACGGCCGGGTGCGGAGAGGGTTTCTGGGCGTCTCCCTCAAACAGGTCGACGCGGCCCTTGCCGATGCGTTCGGCATGGACCGCCCGCGAGGCGTCCTCATCTCCGATGTTTTCTCGGACACGCCGGCCGACGCCGCCGGACTGAAGACCGAGGATATCATCCTGAGCATAGACGGCATATCGGTCAACCGTCCCAACCACGTACAAAGCCTGATTGCCCGCAAGAACCCGGACGACACGGTGACGCTGAGCGTCAAGCGATCGAGCAGGACGATCTCCCTCCAGGTGAAACTGGGTGAAAAACCCGCACAGCTCGGCCAGATTGCAGCGGCCGGGCCGGCGTCCGGTCCGGCCGAGCTTCACGGGCTGAGCCTTAGCGACATCACCCCGGACGTCGCGGGAAGATGGGGGCTGGAAGACTCGGTGGACGGCATTCTGGTGACGGACGTCGAACCCCGAAGCAGGGCCGCGAGAGCCCGCTTTGAGCGGGGAGACATCATCTTCAAGATCCGCCAGGGGAATCTCCAGCGGGAAGTGCGGTCCGTCGCCGAATTCAAGACGTCCCTGAACAAACTCGAAAAGGGCCGCAACGCCGCCTTTTACGTGCGGCGGGGAACGTACCATCTGTTCCTGACCATGAAGATCCCTGAATAGAAAAGCGGCAATACGCGGCGCCACATCGCTGATCGCACGCAGAGAAGCCCGGCGGGTATTCCCGCCGGGCTTCTTTGTAAGCTTTCAGCAGTCAGCTAAAAGCAAAAGCGCCCTCACCCCCAACCCCGCAGACCTCTCCCCCCGGCCCCCTCTCCCGGGGGGAGAGGGGGAGAAAAGACAGGCATCGCGGGCCGGTCATCTATAGATACTCTGATTGACAGGAAATCGCCAGCCGGCACATTTGCATGCCCGGTCCATCGACCCATCGCCGTTCCCCCTTCCTCACAGGAAGGGGGATAGGGGGTAGGTCCCGAAAAGGGTAGACGGGAGACGGGAGATGAGGGATGACAACCTGCTTCAACGGGGCGACGATAAGGCCTGGCGACATGACCTCGCGGATGCGCAGACCTATCCCCCTGCCTGCCGAAAAATCACCGCCAGGCAGGGACCCTTTCCTATAAGGAAAGGGGGGAGACAACCAGGAGAACGCCTCTACAGACGTCGGCGCGCCAACACCGCGAATCCTCACCATTGTCCTTCACGACATACCTATCACGCGTCCGGTGGTGGGGATGGGGTTTTTCCGTGCAAGTCCGTCCGGGAACGCCTGCAACGGTTTCAGGGCAACGTCTCCCGTTGTCTCCACTGAAGCGGTTCACGGAAAAAATAAAAATTGATGGGAGAGGTTAAGTTTCTGTCCTACCGGAACGCAGGTCCAACGGGTGTCTGTCCGCCGCCAGGCGCCCTTTGGGGATGCTATGGATAATCCCCACGAGGACCATCCCGTTTTCATTCTTCATTCTTCATTCTTCATTCCGCCTTCATCTACCGTCTACCCTCTTACGTCTAACCGCTTTTACGCAGACCTCTCCCCCCGGCCCCCTCTCCCGGGGGGAGAGGGGGAGAGAAGCAGGCATCGCGGGCCGGTCATCTATAGACACTCTGATTGACAGGAAATCGCCACCCGGCACATCTGCATGCCCGGTCCATCGACCCGTCGCCGTTCCCCCTTCCTCGCAGGAAGGGGGTTAGGGGGTAGGTCCCGAAAAGGGTAGACGGGAGATGAGGGATGACAACCTGCTTCAACGGGGCGACGATAAGGCCTGGCGACATGACCTCGCGGATGCGCAGACCTATCCCCCTGCCTGCCGAAAAACCACCGCCAGGCAGGGACCCTTTCCTATAAGGAAAGGGGGGAGACAACCAGGAGAACGCCTCTACAGACGTCGGCGCGCCAACACCGCGAATCCTCACCATTGTCCTTCACGACATACCTATCACGCGTCCGGTGGTGGGGATGGGGTTTTTCCGTGCAAGTCCGTCCGGGAACGCCTGCAACGGTTTCAGGGCAACGTCTCCCGTTGTCTCCACTGAAGCGGTTCACGGAAAAAATAAAAATTGATGGGAGAGGTTAAGTTTCTGTCCCCCAGGAGATTAGTTCCAACGGGTGTCTGTCCGCCGCCAGGCGCCCTTTGGGGATGCTATGGATAATTCCCACGAGGACCATCCCGTTTTCATTCTTCATTCTTCCTTTTTCCTTCTTCCTTCCTCCCTCTTACGTCTCACCGCTTTCAGGTTTTCATTCTTAATTCTTCATTCTTCATTTTTCATTCCGCCTTCCTCCTCCTTCCCTCTCCCGTCTCCCCTATTTTCTTGCCCCGTGTTGTTTCATATCTTGCCAGAGGCATAAGGGAAGTACCAATCGGGCAAGGACATCATCTACCGTCTACCCTCTTACGTCTCACCGGTTTTAGGTTTTCATTCTTAATTCTTCATTCTTAATTCTTAATTATTCTTTCTTCCCGTCTCACCGGTTTTACGGCGCCTTTTTGTTGATCTTGATAACGTAGGTTTCCGGAGGTTTCGCAATGTGCACGACCGAGAAACGCTCCGGGTAGGCCTTGATGGCCGGCATGATACGTGTCAATTTCTCTTTGAACGCGGGGATGTTCTCCAGCAGGACGTAGTCGAATTTGTCAAGCGCCTTCATCGCTTCGGCCGGATCCTCGGACCGGGGGTAGCCATCGGTTTCCCGCTTCGACCAGAACCACACCAGGCCCGGCTTCCGGGTGGAGACACGGCTTTCAGGGGGCGTGTTGTCCCGCATCCAGACGCTGGCCTCGTAATATGGTTTCCAGACCGTGTGATAACCGGACATCGTCCGCTGTCCCCTGACAATTGCGAAACCCCCGTACAACGAAGGCAGCAGAAACAGACAGGCCAGGAACACGGGCGCATACCTGATCAGAACAGGGCGCGCAAGAACAGGCGTGAACCTGCTCAACCGCAGAAAGCGGGCGCGGCGTCCGGCCGGATCTGTCGATTCAGGAAACAGGCCGCAGATCCTCTCCGCGGCATTGAATACGTAGAGCACGATGAACGGCAGTACCGGCAGCAGGTAACGGGCGGGCGAGCCGGGCAGGGCGAACAGGGTGGCAACGTATCCCATGAAGTACCAGTCGTGCACCTCCAGGCTTCGCAGAAGCGAGAGGGGCTTTCGGGCGGGGGACTTTCTCCCGAACACAAACCCGATGCCGATCAGAATGAAAAAGAGCCAACCCATGGGACGCCACGCCGCGGTAATCGGCAGTTTGTCCAGAAATTGCCTGAAAAGCAGGAGGTATTCCAGGTTCTCCAGGTATCCGCGGGGGTTTTTGGTGAAGAAATAATAAAAGAAATTATCCCAGAAGGAACCCACTTCGCCCTCCGGGATGTAAACCCCCGCCGAGATCTGGTGGATCATCCCCAGGTACCCCTGGGTTTCGGGAAAGTTCACCTTCAGATAGAGTACCCACGGCAGAACCCAGACCGAGACGCACGCGGCAAGAAGCGCCGGTTTCCTGAATTGTCCGCGCAGAACGAGATAGATCGCAGCCGCAATCACCAGGTAGACCGACGGCGACTTGACGTGGTACGCCCACCCCGCGGCGCAGGACGCCGCGATCAGCCATTTCCACGAGATACCCGGATGCTTGATGTACTTCAGGATCGCCCAGAGGGCGAGCATTGAGAATGCGGGAAAGGGTACGTCCGCGGTGGCGACGTTGGAATATTCCATAGACAGCCAGGAGGAACCGGTAATCAGGGCGATCAGAAGCGCCCGGCTGTTGTCGATGAATTCCCGGGCGACCAGGAACGTGAAGAGCGGAAAGAGAAACCCTGTCAGGGCGATGGTCGCCTTGAGCGCGAGTACGCTATCCGGAAACAGGACGACCGCCGGCATCAGCAGCGTCTTCACGCCCAGGCCGTACTGGCTGTCCACCACGCCTCTGCCCTGGACCAGGCGCATCGCGTCCCTGATATACACGATATTGTCGCCGATGACGTGCACCCACTCGTTGCAGGTGAGAAGATACAGCCCGGTAATCGCGGCGGTACCGATCACGGCCGAGGCCGTAAACCTGTGCTCCGGAATCTGCCGGAATGCCGCCAGACCGGCAACGCAGAGAATCACGACCATACAGGCCATCGTGGGCGCCAGGGTCGCAAGGTTGAGAAGGTGCGCACACTGATAGGCCAGCAGGACAACCAGGGAATACGGGAAGACGTAGCTGAGGTATCGGGCGGTCATAATCGGGAGAAGCGGTATTTGAGGAGGGTTTTGACGTTGATGAAGAAGTCGGTCCAGCGCACCTTCTTGCCGGCGCTGACGTCGCGTCCCCGGTAGGTGATCGGAACGTCCACGATCCGGCAACCCTTTTTCAGAAGCTTGGCCGTGAGTTCGTGTTCCAGGTCGAACCCGTCCCGAACCAGCGGAATGGCGCGCACGATATCGGTCCGGTAGAGCTTGTACCCGGTGCACAGATCGGTAATACGGGAGTTGAAGAGGAGATTCGTAAACCAGGTGAGCAGCTTGTTCGCAATGAAGTTCGGTAGCATCATGCCCTCGATCCGGCCCTGGAAGCGCGAACCGAAGACCACGGAGATCGACGGGTCCCGCAGAAAGGGGGCGATCAGAGCGGGGTAGTCTTCAGGCGCGTATTCCAGGTCGGCGTCCTGGATGAGGGCCCATTCGCCGGTTGCGTGTTCCAGGGCCGTGCGCACGGCCGCGCCCTTGCCCCTGTTTTCGGGATGCCGCACCACCCTGACATCATCGTCGTCGTCCAGGTCGCTCAGAATGGATCCGGTCCCGTCGGTGGAGCCGTCATCCACAACGATGATTTCCTTCCGGACGCCTTCCTGCACCGCGACGGCCCGGACGCGGTCGATCACGGCGGCAAGGGTGTTCGCCTCGTTGTAAACGGGAATCATGATGGAAAGCAGGTACTCCCGCGAGGACGGTTTCGAAGTTGGGCTCACGCGGCACATCCCGGCGCAACCTCCGTAACCTCGAGACCCGCGGGTTCGACGGATGCGGAAAGGAGCCGTGCGGTGGTGACGGGGGCCAGAATTTTCCGCCAGGCGACCGCGAGCTCCGAGACGGCTTCGGGATGCGGCGCCAGCGCCCAGACGCAGCCGCCGTTGCCGCTGCCCGCCGTGGCGAAACCCGCCCCGACCCCGGCGCATGCGGCCTGCAGCTTCTCTCCGAGCACGGTCATCCGGGCGGGCACGATCGCGCAGCGAATCCCGGTTTCCTCGTCCAGCAGCCTGCCGGCGGTCTCCCAGTCCGCGCGTTTCAGGGCCACGGCGAATTCGGTGGAGATCTCGTTGATCCGGAACCAGCGGTTTCGGTGCCGTCCGGCGAGGAAGTCGTCCACCTGCCGGCTGTTGACGTCGTTGGAATCGTGCGGCTTGCCGATATAGGCGACCAGCAGCCGGTCGCCCAGGGCGCCGAACCGGTCCCGCGAGAGAACCGCCTCCCTGCGGAACTTACCGGCGGTGTCGCCGTAGGTCCAGCGCCACGTGTTGACCCCGCCGTACGCGGCGGCGCACTGGTCCTGCAGGCCGGTATACGAGAATCGGAGACCGTCTTCGATATTGTAGACGATCTCGATGATTTCCTCCGGCGAGAGCCCGGGGGCCCCATCCAGCATCCTCGCGCGGGAAAGCGCACCTGCCAGGGCGACCGAGAGCGTGCCGGAGCCGCCCACGCCGCTGCGGGGCGGGCAGCCGTAGGAGAGCTCGATTTCAACGCCGCCCAGCGCGAAATGAGCGGCAATCGCGAACAGGAGTCCGAAATGGCCCGTCATGTCGGGCGCGTCCGCGGGAAACGTCTCGTGATGAAATTCGTCCACAATGCGCACGTATCCCGGGCGGTAGGCTTTGAGACGGATGCGGGTGCGCGCGGAGATGGCGATGTTGGTGGTGGCGGGATTCAGGCGGGCGTAGGGCAGCGCGAAACACTTGAGGTCCCACGTGCCGCCAACGTCCAGCCGGCACGGCGCCGAAGACAGGATTTCGACGGCCTGCAGACGGGCGCTGAGGTCTGTGGTCATGTGCTTCCTCGAAGGGTGCGCGCTCACGCGCGTGGATGAAACGAGCGGTGGACCTCTTTCAGGTATTCCCGATCGACGTGGGTGTAGATCTGCGTTGTGGAAATGTCCACGTGTCCCAGCATCTCCTGCACGGCGCGGAGGTCGGCGCCGCCCTCCAGCAGATGCGTCGCGAAGGAATGACGCATGGTGTGCGGGCTGACCGTCTTCCGGATGCCGGCATCCTGCACGTAGCGCCGCAGGATCTTCCACACGCCCATGCGCGACATGGCCCCGCCCCGGAAGTTCAGGAAAACCGTGTCTCCCGACGCCAGCCGGCTCAGATCGACTCGCGCGCCCGCCAGATAACGATTGACCCATTCCACGCCTTCCGTCCCGATGGGCACGATCCGCTCCCGGCTGCCCTTGCCGATCACGCGCACCACCTCCAGGTCGAAGAGGAGGTGCGACCGCTCCAGCCCGGTCAGTTCCGACACCCGGAGACCCGCTCCGTACAACATTTCCAGCAATGCGCGGTCGCGCAGCCCCAGAGACGTCTCCACGTCCGGCCCCAACAACAGGCGTTCCACTTCGTAGATATTCAGCACGTCGGGCAGTTTACGGCCCAGTTTGGGCGACTTCATATGCTCGGTGGGGTCGTTTTCGATCACGCCTTCGGTCTGCAGGAACCGATGAAACATCCGGACGGCCGTCAGGTTCCGCGCCACGCTGGACGCTTCCAGGCCGAGGTCTCCCAACAGCTGCAATAGCGCGGACACGTCCGCCCGCGACACGTCGACGGGGGTCCTTACCCCGCGCGCGTCCAGCACGGCGGCGTACCGGTCCAGGTCCCGTGAATAGGCCGATACGGTATTTTCGGCCAGCCCCTGCTCCAGGTGCACGTAGTCCATGAACCCGCGCAGCGCGTCCCGCCATTCCGCCGACACGCCCCGCTCGCCCGCGTCCGTATCCATCACGACCGCCATTCCCGCGAACTCCCGCGTCCACCGTTCTCTTCCAGCGCCAGCAGGGCGGCTTTCCATTCCCCGCCGTACGCGAAACCCGTGAGCGCCCCGGACGCGCCCACGACCCGATGACACGGCACAACGATCACGCAGGGGTTCTTTCCGAGCGCGGCGCCCACAGCGCGGGCGGCCTTCGGGCGTCCGATGGCATTCGCGACGTCGCCGTAGGACCGCCGTACCCCATACGGAATCTCCCGGGTCGCCTGCCAGACCATGCCCTGGAACGCCGTATGGCCGGAGAGGTCGGGCCGGTCGTGAAACCGCACGGGTTCGCCGGAAAAATATCCGGCCAGCGCGTTGATGAGGCGCTGCCCATGCTCGCCGGGGGGCGCGCCTTCCACCAGCCTGGGACGGGCGATATCGACCCGCTCGCAACGCCCCAGCCGGATCGACGCCAGCCTGCCGTCGTCCCAGGTTATCTCGACCCGCCCCAGTCCGGTCATCAGGACGGCGGACTGCAAGGTCGACGCGGTGTGATTTGCGTTTTTCATCGCCCCTTCTCCGTTTCCAACTGTCCCGCGATCTGTTCCGCGAGCCTGGGACCGATGCCCTCTACCGCCGCGAGCTCCGATGCGCCCGCCTCCCGGATCTTCTTCATCGACCCGAAGTGCGTCAACAGCGCCTTTCGCCTTGCCGGACCCACGCCGTCGAGCTCATCCAGCCGGGAAGCCAGGGTTCGTTTCCGCCTCAGCTTCCGGTGATAGGTGACCGCGAACCGGTGCGACTCATCCCGGACGGCCTGCAGCAGCTTGAGCGCCGCCGAGACCTTCGGGATATTCTGCGGCTCCGGGTGGCCGGGCAGGAAGACGTCCTCCAGCCGCTTCGCCAGGCCGATCACGGGCTGTTCCCGAATCCCCAGCTCCTGCAACGCCGCCACCGCACTGGAAAGCTGCCCCTTCCCGCCGTCGATCAGCAGCAGATCCGGAAACGCCCGCCCCTCCTCCATCAGGCGTTTGAAGCGCCGCGTCACCACCTGCCGCATCATCGCGAAATCGTCGGGTCCTTCGATGCCCGTGATCCTGAAGTGCCTGTACTCGGACTTCCGGGGCCGGCCATCCACGAAACACACCAGCGACGCCACGGGATCCGAACCCTGGAAATTCGAGATGTCCATGGCCTCGATCCGCTTCGGAGGACGTTCGAGGCGCAGGTCGCGCTGGAGCGCGGCGACGGCGGCAGGCGCCTGGGACCGCCTGTTTTCCCGCCTCAACCGGCGTTCGCTGAGCAACAGCGCGGCGTTGTTCTCGGCCATCTTCACCAGCCGCGCCTTGTCGCCCCGCTGCGGCACGCGGATTTCCACAAGACCGCCGGCCCGCCCCCGCAACCAATCGAGTACGGTCTCGCGGGATTCGATGTCGCACGGCAGGCAGATCTCCTCCGGCACGAACGAGGCGGTCAGATAGAGCAACTGCACGAAGGAGCCGACCACGTCGGCCATGGGCGCATCGAGGACGCCGCCGAGGAAATAATGCTGCCGCCCGATCAGCCTTCCTTCCCGGACCTCCATCACCACGCAGCAGGCTTCGTCGTCTTCCCTGGCAACCGCGATCGTATCCCAGTCCTTCTGTTCCGGGGACACCACCTTCTGGCGGTTGGTCGTCTGCTCGAGGTCCTTCAGGCGGTCCCGGTACACCGCGGCCTCTTCGAAATGCTGCCCGGCCGCCGCCTGCCGCATGCGTTCCTTCAGCGCGGCGACGACCTGGGTGTGGCGTCCCGTTAAAAAAAGCACCGCCTCCCGCACGATCTCGCGGTACTCCGACGCCGAAATCAGCCCCTCGCAGGGGCCGTCGCATCGTTTGATCTCGTAGTCCAGGCACAGACGGACGTTGTCCGCCGGAAGCGCGTAGTCGCAGCTGCGGACCCGGAACAGCCGGTGCATCGTTTCCAGGGTCCGGCGCAGGGCCTTCACGTCCGTATAGGGGCCCAGGTAACGCGAGCCGTCCTTGACCACGTCGCGCGTGAACACGATCCGGGGAAACGGCTCATCGGTGATCCTGATAAAGGGGTACTTCTTGTCGTCCTTCAGATTGATATTGTACCGGGGCTTGTGCTCCTTGACTAGGTTGGCTTCCAGGATCAGGGCCTCCACCTCGGTATCCGCCACGATATATTCCAGGTCTCTCGTGTTGCGTACGAGCGCCCGGAACTGGCGCCGGCCGTCGTCGGCGTTGGACCGGATGTACGACTGCGCGCGGCTTCGAAGGCACTTGGCCTTTCCGATGTAGATGATCCGCCCCTGTTCGTCCTTCAACATATAGACGCCGGGTTCCCGCGGCATATGCGCCACAATCTCGTTCAGGCGCCGGCGCACGGCCTTTCGGGTCATCTTCACCGGCGCGCCGCCGCGATTATCGGATACCGAATTCATCATCCATACCCTGGAAACGACGAAACACGCGAAAAAGACGAAAAATCCCTGGCTGAAAGCAATGGCCGCAAGAGGCACGAAAACACAGAATGAGAAACCGGATTCCACGAACCGCTGAATGCCTGTGTCTGGCGCCGGACTTCCACAATACCCCGGTTATGTTCTCTTCCTTCTGTGTCTTTTGTGCCTTTTGCGCTTTTTGTGGCCGATTTGACGGTTGTCTTCTTTTGAATTGAGGTTATAACCACCGGTCGGCGTTGGTCATAAGTCCAGAATCTCGACCTGCAAGCGCTGCAGATCCAGCAGCCCGACCGTGGAACGGCCGGTGACCCAGCCGCCTGCCTCTCCGGGATTCACCACCAGGGTTTCGCCGCGACGGACGTCGATCTCGTGGGTATGGCCGTACACGATCACGTCGTAGGCGCCGCTTTCGGCCAGCGCGTCCACTTCATCGGGCTCGTGCATCACCAGCAGCCGCCTGCCCTCGCGGTCGAACGCATAGGGCGCCCGGTGTATGGGACCCAGCGACTCGAACTGGGCGCGAAGGCCGAACCGCTCGCCGTCGTTATTGCCGAACACGCCCACCATGGGCGCGTTCAGGCCCGCCATCCACCTGGCGTTGAAGGGCGCGATGAAGTCCCCGGCGTGCAGCACGAGCCCCACCTCTTTCTCATTGAACAAGGTCACCGATTTCTCCACCGAGGTCCGGTTGTCGTGCGTGTCCGCGATCAGTCCCACCAGATGCGCGTGTGCCATGGAAACCGTCCGTTGGTTTGCGGGTTGCGAAGACTGTTTTTTGACTCGAAACGGGCGCGGCGCCGGTGGCCGCGGGAGTCAGGACAAACTTACGTCCGTCCCGCGGTTTTGTCAACCGATGGGCGCGTGTTATGGGTACACCTGGCGGATACAGAAACACTTCGCCGGTGGCTATTGCAAAACATGTCATTCTGAGCGCAACGAAGAATCTCCCGTCTTCTCTATTGTCCTGTACACAGAAACGCGGTAAACACATTGGCGCGGACACATCGCCGGCATCACGCGATGCGGGCAGCACAGCCGTGCAGGCGCAAACGTGCCGCCTCTCAGGTATCGACACGTAAAAGCCGCGAGGTGATGGTCCCATGCCGCAGTAGATCCTTCGTCGGCCTGCCTGCCGATGAACCGCTGGCAGGCACAGCGGCCTCCTCTGGATGACAGGTTGGGCGAGCGGCAGACAGGAATGTCTGCCCCACCCTCACACCGACTTCCTCAGCATGGCAGGACTGGCGTAGACTTGACCGGAACACTTCGCTGAACGCTATCGCAAAGCATGTCATTCTGAGCGCAGCGAAGAATCTCCCGTCTTCTCTATTGTCCTGTACACAGAAACGCGGCAAACACATTGGCGCGGACACATCGCCGGCATCACGCGATGCGGGCAGCACAGCCGTGCAGGCGCAAACGTGCCGCCTCTCAGGTATCGACACGTAAAAGCCGCGAGGTGATGGTCCCATGCCGCAGTAGATCCTTCGTCGGCCTGCCTGCCGATGAACCGCTGGCAGGCACAGCGGCCTCCTCTGGATGACAGGTTGGGCGAAGGCAGACAGGAATGTCTGCCTGCCTGCGCCTGCCAGTCACGCTTTGGCAGGCAGGCCCCACCCTCACACCGGCTTCTGCAGAGTTCAGCCGCACGTATCAGGGGCGCGTCTCGATGCCCGCTCCCGATCAATCATCACGATGTTTATGTTGACAAGCACGATGGATTATGTGAATTTTGAGACCGTCCATAACGTGGGCGGGAGTCGGGGCGGCGCGGAAGTCGTCCCGACCGCCGTTAATGAGGAAAATTCAATGCCGGTTTTGAAGATCGCGCTGCCGTCCGGCAGCCTCCAGGATGCCACCCTCAATCTGTTCGCGAACGCCGGCTATCGCATTCTCGCCAACCACAGGTCCTACACGCCGTCGATCGACGATCCGGACCTGGAGGGCCTGTTCCTGCGCGCGCAGGAAATCGCCTATTACGTGGAGCGCGGCGTACTCGACGTCGGCCTGACCGGCAAAGACTGGATCCTGGAAAACGACGCCGACGTTGTCGAGGTTGCGGAACTCCCGTACAGCAAATCCACCGCACGGCCGGCGCGCTGGGTGATCGCCGTACCGGAGGAGTCGCCGGTTCGCACCGTGAACGACCTCCAGGGCAGACGTATCGCGACCGAACTGGTGAACGCGACCCGGAAATTTCTCGCAGACCGGGGCGTGCAGGCCGAGGTGGAATTCTCCTGGGGGTCCACGGAAGCCAAGGTCCGTACGGCGGGCGGTCCGAGTGGAAACGCGGAGGACGACAGGGCCTACGAGCCGGGGCTGGTGGACGCCATCGTTGAACTCACGGAAACCGGTTCCTCGATCCGGGCCAACAAACTTCGGATTGTGGAGGACCTGCTGGAAACCACCCCCCGCTTCATTGCCAACAAGGACGCGTGGGACGATCCCTGGAAACGCGAGAAGGCGGAGAATATCGCCACGCTGCTTGTGGGCGCCTTTCAGGCCGAAGACAAGGTGGGCCTCAAGATGAACGTCCGCCGGAAAGACCTGGACGCGGTCGTCGGGCTGCTTCCGGCGCTGAACAACCCCACCATTTCGAATCTGCTGGACGGCGACTGGGTGGCCGTGGAGGTGGTCGTTGACGAACGCGTCGTGCGCGACACCGTGCCCATGCTGAAGAACAAAGGCGCTGAAGGCATTATCGAATACCCATTGAACAAAGTGATCTACTGATGATCGACGTTGTCGTCCACGACGTGGAGAATCCGCCCGCGAGACTCCAGGCCATCCTTTCCCGGACCACCGATTTCGATCCTGAATTGCTGGCCTCGGCGCAGGAGGTCGTCCTGGACGTGAGAGAACGCGGGGACGACGCGGTCCTGGAATACACCCGTCAATTCGACGGCGCGGAACTCGACGCGGGCCGGATGCGGGTGCCCCAGCCGGAAATCGAAGCCGCTTACCGCGGCACGGACCCGGACCTCATCAGGACCATCACCGCGGCGGCGGACAACATCCGGCGGTTTCACAGCGAGCAGAAACAGACGTCGTGGTTCATCGAAGACGGCGACGGCGTGGTGCTCGGCAGACGCGTGCTCCCCATCGAGCAGGTCGGCATTCTCATCCCCGGCGCCAGCGCCCCGCTCTTCTCCACGCTCCTGATGGCCGCCATTCCCGCCGGTATCGCGGGCGTGACGCGAATCTGCATGGCCACGCCCCCGCGGCCCGACGGGTCCGTGCATCCCGCCGTACTCGCGGCCGCGCATATCGTGGGCGTCAGTGAAATCTACCGGGTTTTCGGCGCCCAGGCCGTTGCCGCCCTGGCCTACGGCACCGCCTCCATCCCCAGGGTGGACAAACTCGTGGGCCCCGGCCACCCCTCCGTCCAGATCGCCAAAAAACTGGTCTTCGGGACGGTCGACATCGACATGGTTGCCGGCCCCAGCGAAATTGTCGTTCTGGCCGACGAAAGCGCCAACCCGAGACACGTCGCCGCCGACCTGTTGGCCCAGGCCGAACACGGAAGCGGGTTCGAGGCCGCCGTATGCATCACGCCGAGCCACGACCTCGCCGGACGGGTCGCGGACGAAGTCGAACGGCAGGCCGCCCGGCTGGACCGCCGCGACGACGTCCGCAGGGCCCTTCGCAATTTCGGCGCGGTGGTGGTGGTAAAGGATCTGGACGAAGGCATCGCGCTGGCCAATCGGATCGCCCCGGAACACCTGGAACTCCTGGTGCGCGACCCCTGGGGATGCCTGGACGACGTCCGCCACGCGGGCGCGGTCTTTATGGGCGCCGCCTCGTCCGAACCGGTGGGCGATTACTACGCGGGCGTGAACCACATCCTGCCCACCGCCGGCGCCGCGCGCTTCGCCTCGCCGGTGGGCGTGGATACCTTTCTGAAGAGCGCGAGCATCGTCTCCTACACGGACAGGCGCCTGAAGAAAACGGCCGGCGACATCATCGCGCTGGCCGAAGCCGAGGGACTGGGCGCGCACGCCAACGCCATCCGTGTCCGGCGGGAATAGACCCGGAAGCATTCACCACCGCCCGCCCGCGCAACCGCCGCTTTCCGGTGAGGCCGCGGGCGAGGCGTTCTCGTTTTGAATCCTGCGCCATGATCGATCCGCCCCTGCAACGCATCAAACCGGAAATCCGTTCGGTGGACGGGTACCACCTGACGCACTACGACTGTCCGGTAAAGCTGAATCAGAACGAAAGCCCGTTCGACATTCCGGACGATCTGAAAAACGAGATCCTGGAAGCCGTCCGGAAGCGGCCCTGGTTCCGCTACCCCCAGCCGATGCAGATGGACCTTGTGGAAGCCCTGGCCGGGTACGCCGGCTGGCGCCCTGACGGGATGATCGTGTGCAACGGCTCCAATACCCTGGTGCAGCTGGTCCTGGCCGTCAGCACCTCTCCCGGCGCGGCCGTGGTGGTCCCCTCCCCCGGTTTCTCGCTGTACGGGCTTTACGCCGGCTTCTTCGGGGGTCGCGTGGTTCCTGTGGACCTCAGGACGGACCATACGTTCGATCTCCCGGGAGTCCGGGAAGCCGTCAGGCGGGAATCGGCAAACATGGTCGTATTCGGCTCGCCCAACAACCCCACCGGCTGTGTCGTTTCCAATGCGGACCTGGAAGCCCTGCTCCGGGAAACCGACGCGCTGGTGATGGTGGACGAAGCCTATGCCGAGTTCAGCGACGAGACCGCGCGCGACCTGATCTCCGAGTACGCCAACCTCATCGTATTGAAGACCTTTTCGAAAGCCCTGGGCGCCGCGGGCATCCGCATCGGCTACCTGATGGCGCATCCGGGCATTGCGGGAGAGGTCCTGAAAGCCAAGGTCCCGTTCGACGTCAACGTCTTCTCTCATACGGCGGCGCTGCACATTCTGAAACACGACCGCCTGATCCGTGAACGCGTGGGGATCATTCGCAAGGAACGCGAGCGGGTATTCGCGGCGCTGAGGAACATCGACGGCGTACGCCCCTACGCGTCGCATGCCAACTTCATCCTCTTCGAAGTCGGCAACCCGGTCCGGGTCTTCGAGCGGCTGATCGAAAGCGGCATCCTCATCCGCAACGTGACGTCCTATCCGCGGCTCGAAAACGCCCTGCGCGTCAGCATCGGCGGCGCCGGGGAAAACACCCTGTTTTTGAACGCGCTCGAACAGACACTCGACGATTCGTGTGTGTAACCGGTTCAATTGTTGTAAACTCGTTTTCTCGCGCTTTTTCGTCTTCTCGTCTTCTCGTGCTTTCTCGTCTTCTCGTTTTCTCGCATTTTTTCGTCTTCTCGTTTTCGAAGTGTGTCACGATTCAGGAAGGTAGATCCCCATGCCGGTTCTTCGCACCGCCCGCATCCAGCGCAAGACGTCGGAAACCGACATCGATCTCAGGCTGAACCTGGACGGTTCGGGCGAGAGCCGGCTGGAAACGGGCATCGGTTTTTTCGACCACATGCTCAACGCCTTCGCCCGGCATGGCGGTTTCGACCTGGACGTGGCCTGCCGGGGCGACCTGGACGTGGACGCGCACCATACCGTTGAAGACGTAGGCATCTGTCTCGGGCAGGCGTTCCTGGAGGCGCTGGGCGACAAGGCCGGCATTACGCGCTTCGGACACAGTTTCGTCCCCATGGACGAAGCCCTGGCGCGCGCGGCCGTCGACCTTTCGGGCCGGCCCTTCCTGGTCTTCAACGCGGACCTGCCCGACGAGATGGTCGGCGCGTATCCGACGGCGATGAGCCCGGAGTTCTTCCGGTCCCTCGCGGACCACGGGCGCCTGAACGCGCACATCGACCTGATTCGCGGGACAAACGCCCACCACGCCACAGAAGCCGTTTTCAAGGCCGTCGGCCGGGCGCTCCGCCAGGCATGCGGGCAGGACCCCGGCGTTGTGGGAATTCCTTCGACCAAGGGCGTGTTGTAGGTCTCCCCGCCCGAACCGGGTTCAGCATGACTGTTGACAAGGCGTCGCCCGCGACCTCCCGATTCGATCCTGATGCCGCGGGCCGGAAGGTCCTTACCCTGGAACAGGCCCGACGGGTCCGGCAGCGCCTGAAGCGGCGCCGCGCCAGGCTGGTTTTCACGAACGGCTGCTTCGACCTGATCCATCCCGGCCACGTCGCTTTCCTGCAGCGGGCCCGCTCGCTTGGCGACGCGCTCCTCCTGGGCCTCAACAGCGACGACTCCGTCCGGCGCATCAAGGGCCGGGGCCGCCCGATTCTCTCGGTCGAGGAACGGATCGGCGTGCTCTCGGGCCTGGAAGCCGTGGATTATATCTGCGTGTTCGCCGAGGACACACCGCACCATATCGTCCGGGAACTCCTGCCCGACGTCCTCGTCAAGGGCGGGGACTATTCGCCGGACCAGATCGTCGCCCGCGAGGTGGTCGAAGACGCCGGCGGCCGCGCGGCCACCGTGTCCACCGCGTTCAACACCTCCACCACCGTCCTCATCGAACGCGTCCTGAAGGCCGTCCAGACGGGTTCGCAATGAAAATCCTCCACACGATATACGACGACGTGGAGAATCCCTGGTGCGGTGGCGGCGGCGCGGTCCGGGCCATGGAAATCAACCGCCGCCTCGCCGCCAAACACGACATCACGCTCCTGACGGGGAACTTTCCCGGGGCCGCACGGGAGGAAGACCGCGACGGGATCCGGATACGCCGGGTGGGGACGAGCCGGAACTATTGGCTCAGCCGCCTGAGCTTTTCGGCGCTGGCGCCGCGGGTGCTGGCGGCAAGGCCCTTCGACCTCTGGGTGTACGACTTTTCCGCATTCTCGCCCGTATGCGCCCTTCCCTCCCGTCAGGCGCGGTCGGTGATGGTCTTTCACCATCCCATATCCGACCACGCCACGCGGAAATATCCCGGCATCGGCATGGCGGCGGCCGCCGCCGAAGGCCTTCACACCCGGCTGCACCGCCGGATCATCGCGGTTTCTCCAAGCACGGCCCTGCACCTGAAAGCGCGCGCGCGTCCGAACACTCCCGTCCATACGATTTGCAACGGCGTGAACCGACCGGCGGCGCCGGAAACGCGCGAAGAGGACTATATCCTCTTTTTCGGGCGTCTGGACGTCTACAATAAGGGCATCGACGTCCTGCTTGCCGCGTTCGCCAGGCTCATGCCCTCGCATCCCGACATCCGCCTGGTCATCGCGGGACGGGGTACCGAAGCGCGACGGGGCGAGCTGTCGGACGTCTCCCGGTCTCTGGGCGCATCGGACCGCGTGGAACTGACGGGGCCTGTCACGGAAGCGGAAAAATGGAACCTCTACGGGGGCGCGTTGTTCACCTGTCAGCCCTCCCGTTTCGAGGGCTGGGGCATCGCCGCCATCGAGTCCGGCGCCGCGGGGAAAGCGGTGATCGGCACACGGATCCCGGGGCTCGTCGACGCGATCCAACACGACCGGACCGGCCTGCTCGTGCCCGCGGAGGACCCGGACGCCCTCGCGGAGGCCATGACACACCTCCTGGAGAATCCCCGGTGCCGCGCGGAAATGGGCCGCCGCGGCAGCGCATGGGCCGCCAACTTTTCCTGGGACCGGATCGCCGCCGAACAGGAGCGGGTCTACGTTCAGTCGCTCCAGGGACGGTGAGCAGACCTATCCCGGCTGCCAGGGGCAGCCACCCTTTCCTGAAGGAAAGGGTAAAAGCGGATTGCTTTAAGGTATTTTCGTGAATGCGCGAGAATGAAGTCTGACTGACATGACTCCCGAAAACTCAAATGACATCTGCATCGTCGGCGGGGCCGGACGCGTGGGCCTGCCCCTGGCGCTGACCTTCGCCGACGAGGGTTTTCGCGTTGTCATCTGCGACATCAACGAGGCATCCCTGAGGATGATCCGCGACGGACGGATGCCGTTCGCCGAAAAGGGCGCGGGCGATCTGCTCGGCCGGGCGCTCGCCGAAGGCCGGCTGGGTGTGTCGTCGGACCCGGCGTCCGTGGCCGGCGCGGCCACCGTGATCGTCACCATCGGCACGCCGGCGGACGAGTTGACGAAACCGATTCTCTCCACCTTCAAGAGCCTGGCGGACGACTTGCTGCCGCACCTGTCGGACGATCAGCTTGTCGTCCTCCGGTCCACGGTTTCCCCCGGAACCACGGACTGGCTGTACGACTACCTGCGCGCCAACGGCAGAAACCCGAAGGTCTCCTTCTGCCCCGAACGCATCGTCCAGGGCAAGGCCATCGAGGAAATCCGGTTGCTGACCCAGATCGTCAGCGGCGCCACGCCGGAAGCGGAATGGAAAGCGGCGGCCCTGTTCGAGCGGATCTCCCCGCGGATTGTCCGCCTGACGCCCATCGAAGCCGAATTCGCGAAGCTGTTCAGCAACGCGTACCGGTATATCCAGTTTGCAACCGCAAACCAGTTCTATATGATCGCGAACGCCGCGGGCGTGGACTACAGCCGGGTGCTCGAAGGCATGAAAAGAGATTATCCCCGGGCGCGGGACATCCCCCCGGCGGGGTTCGCGGCGGGCCCGTGCCTGCTGAAGGACACCATGCAGCTGGCCGCGTTCGCCAGCGACGGTTTCACCCTGGGACAGGCGGCCATGAACGTCAACCAGGGCCTGGTGAACTACCTCGTCGAGGAGGTGCGGAACCGTTACGGCGACCTGCGCCGCCTCCGCGTCGGCCTGCTTGGCATGGCCTTCAAGGCGGACAGCGACGACACCCGGTTTTCGCTGAGCTACAAATTGAAGGACATCCTGGCCTTCCGCGCCAGGGAAGTGCTGACCACGGACCCGTACGTGACCTCCGATCCGAACCTTCTGCCCATCGGGGAGGTGATGGAAAGAAGCGATCTGCTGGTCCTCTGCGTGCCTCACGCCGCGTACCGGCGCCTGGACCTGAAAAACAAGCCGGTCCTGGATATCTGGGGGTTTCTTAACCTTGATTCGTAAGTCTTCGGGGACGTTAATTCGTACATGTGCAAGTTGATAAAGGCGATTAAACTGCGGATTACCAGGATACACCAGGTCACTGGACGTGAAGGGAAAAAACGTCCTTCCTTACGTCGATAACGCCCCGTTTCGGAGGGTTTTATCGCGTCCCCGCGTTGCTGTTTTATTCGGATTGAGGTCAACCTTGAGTAAGCTCTACCTGGTCACGGGCGGCGCGGGATTCATCGGTTCCTCCCTGGTACGGCGTCTGCTCCGGGACGGCCACAACGTCCGGGTTCTCGACGACCAGTCCCGGGGTCGCGCCGGCCGGCTGGCGGACGTCCGGGACCACGTGGAATTCATCGCGGCGGACGTTCGGGACGCGGACGCCGTCCGGAAGGCCGCCCGGGGCGCGGACAGCCTGTGCCACCTGGCCTCGGTCAACGGCACCGAATGGTTCTACAGCAAGCCGGAAATCGTCCTCGACGTGGGTGTGAAGGGCATTGTGAATACCATCGACGCATGCCTGAAACACAACGTTCCGGAATTCGTCCTGGCTTCCAGTTCCGAGGTGTACCAGACGCCCCCCGCCGTTCCCACGGACGAAACCGCGCCCCTGTGCGTCCCCGACCCGCTGAATCCCCGCTATTCCTACGGCGGCGGCAAGATCATCAGCGAACTCATCGCCCTGAATTACGGCCGCCGCCACCTGGAGCGCGTGCTTGTTTTCCGCCCGCACAACGTGTACGGCCCCGACATGGGCCGGGAGCACGTGATCCCTCAGTTGGTGCTCCGGGCAGGCGCGCTCGCGGCGGAACATCCGGACGGCGTGATCCGGTTTCCCATACAGGGCGACGGTTCGCAGACCCGCGCCTTCGTGCACATCGACGATTTCACCGACGGGCTGGCCGCCGTCCTGGAAAAGGGCGCGCACCTCAACATCTACCACATCGGCAGCGACGTCGAAGTCACCATCCGGCGGCTGGCAGCGCTGATTTTCAGCCACCTCGGCCGGGAATTCGAAATCGTCCCCGGGCCGTCGCCGGAGGGCGGTCCGCGGAGAAGGCGTCCCGACATCCGCAAACTCAGGGCCCTCGGGTACCGGCCCCGCGTGACACTCCGCGACGGGTTGGCCGCCACCATCGACTGGTACCTGGCGCGCCGGTAAGACTGTCCGTCCGGCGCCGGCGACGAG
This sequence comes from Candidatus Latescibacterota bacterium, assembly GCA_965203805.1. Taxonomy (GTDB): domain Bacteria; phylum Latescibacterota; class UBA2968; order UBA2968; genus JAAXHE01. The sequence goes on from OZ241917.1 coordinate 3,383,199, forward strand.
AAGGAGCAGGCGTGCCGCCCGCGACCTCACGAAACATCACGCGATGCCAGATCAGCAACTCCGCGAACCTCGAGTCCGTGCTCTTTCTGGGCTTCGTCCCTCCGGTGAACGACATGCAACCGGTCGGCGGACGGCCCGAAGCACGTTCGATGTACCCGCTGGAACTGCTCTATTGTCCGGATTCGCACCTGGCGCAGATCGGCTGCGAGGTGGACCCGGAAATCCTGTTTCCTCCGGAGTATCCCTACACCAGCGGCACGACGCGCATTCTCCGTGACAATTTCGCGGACCTGTTCGAACAATGCATGGGCCTGCCGGGCATCGACGCATCGTCGTTCGTTATCGACGTCGGCTCCAACGACGGGACGCTGCTGGCGAACTTCAGGGACGGGGGCTGCCGGGTTCTGGGCATCGACCCCACGGACCGGGCCCGGCTTGCGAACGAGAGAGGCATCCGCAGCCTCCGGACGTTCTTCTCGAGGGAAACCGCGCGGGCCGTGGCCGGGGAATACGGCGCCGCCGATCTCGTGACCGCAACGAATGTGTTCGCGCACATGCCCGAGGTTGACGCGGTCGTCGCCGGGATCCTGGACATCTTGGACGAACGGGGCGTTTTCGTCTCCGAGTCCCACTACCTGCTGGACCTGATCGGCGCGCTGCAATACGATACCGTCTATCACGAGCACCTCAGGTACTACTCGCTGCACAGCCTGAAATTCCTCCTGGAAAAACACGGGCTGGAGATTTTCCACGTCAAGCGCATCCCCACGCACGGGGGCTCCATCCGTGTCTTCGCCGCGCGGAAAGGACAATGCGCCGTGGACCCGTCCGTCTCGAATCAGCTGAAAGCCGAACGACGGGCCGGCCTGCTCGACCGTGAGACCTACCGCCGCTTCGCCGCGGACGTGATGCAGAGCAAACTCGACCTCATGGGCCTGCTACGGGACGTCAAGGCCGGCGGCGGCCGCATCTACGGCATCGGCGCTCCCTCCCGCGCGAGCACCCTTATCGCGTATACCGGGCTCGACCACGATATCATCGACTGCGTCCTGGAAATCCGGGGCTCGCACAAGATCGGGAAATATATGCCGGGCACCCGGATCCCCGTCCTGGAAGAGTCCGCACTGTTCAGCGACCAGCCCGAATTCGCGCTGCTCTTCTCGTGGCATATCGCCGGTGAACTCATGCCCAAACTCACCAGCAAGGGGTACCGGGGCGAATACATCGTCCCGCTGCCGTCCCCCGAAATTGCGGCGGGATGAATCGCGTTTCCACTGCAGCACCCAAAGCGTGAACCCGGACCATGCCCGACCTCGACATCGTCATCCCCGTGTACAACGAGGGCGCCAACATCCTGAACGTTCTCAACGCGTTGTGCGATGCAACGAAAACGCCCTTCAGGGTCCTGATCTGCTACGACGATGACGCCGACGACACCCTTGACGCCCTGAAGGATTTCGACCCTGCCCGGTGCGAGATCGTCAGGGTCCGGAACCGCGGCCGGGGGGCGCACGGGGCCGTCGTGACGGGTTTCCGCACGGGCGACGCGCCCGCGGCCATCATGTGGCCGGCCGACGATACCTTCAACGCCGGCATCATCGATGCGATGGTCCGGGAATTCCGGAACGGCTGCCAGGTCGTCGCCGCCGGCCGGTTCATCGAGGGCGGCTGCATGGTGGGCGCGCCATGGCTGAAATCTCTGCTTGTCAGAAGCTCCGCCTTCACCCTTTATTACCTCGCGCGGCTACCCGCCCGCGACGCCAGCAACGGGCTGCGCCTGTTCTCCCGGCGCCTGCTGGACCGCGTCAGGATCGAGTCGTCGGTCGGTTTCGCGTACGGAATCGAACTGCTGGTCAAGTGTCACCGGCTGGGCTGGAAGGTCGCCGAGGTCCCCGCGGTGTGGTACGAGAGGACGACCGGCCGGAGCCGCTTCAGGGTCATCCGCTGGCTTCCGGAATACCTGCGCTGGTATTTCTACGCATTCGCGACCACGTACCTGCGCCGGGGCCCCGAAACCGTACCCGGTAACGAGACACGCGAATTTCCGACCTGAACTTTGGCAACCCGTTGGAGGCGAAACGTGAGCAAGCGCACAAAAAGAACCGCACGACGTCCCGCAACGCCGCGAGCGCAGGCCGCCAAAAGCCTCTCGGACCGTCTCGGTCCCTACGTCGCGTCGCCGTGGGCGCCGGTCGCGTTCTTTCTGCTCCTGAGCGTGGTCTACTTCGCCGGATTCGTCTTCACCGACCACGTCATTCTCGGCCAGGACACGGGGAATGACTTTCACAAGGGGCGTGAGCCTTTTCTGGAAAAACTGTCCGACCTGGCCCCGGCCAACTGGACGAGGTACCTCGGCGGCACCCCGGTAACCGGCCAGCGGACGTCGAGTTATTTCCCGCTGGAAATCATCGCCCTGTTTACCACCCGGCACCGGCTTCTGGGCTGGCGATATTTCTTCGCCATGTTCATGGCCGGCTATTTCATGTACCTCTGCATCCGCGGCTTCGGCCTGAAGCCGCTCACCGCCTGGCTGACCGGCATCGCGTACGCCTCCGCGCCCGCCCTGCTCACCTTCATCTACGCCGGCCACGAAGCCAAGATGCTGGTCATCGGCCTGTTTCCACTGATGGTCTGGGGGCTGTACCGCGGCATGGAGACCGGCCGCGTAATCTACTATCTGGTTCTGGGCGTCGCGATCGGCGCGGGCATCTACACGCCGCATCTCCAGATGCTGTACTACGCCCTCTGCGGGCTGGGCATCCTCTTCGCCGCCAGGCTCATTCACCTCTACTACGGCGACAGAGACATTTTGGCCGCCCTCCGCCGCAGCCTGCTCAGCGCCGGCGCGATATGCCTGGGCCTGGGCATTGGCGCAATGGGCGTGTTCCCGCAATACTGGTACACGAGGACGGAATCCAGGCGGGCGCTGGGCGACGGGGAGGGCAAAGGCCTGGAATACGCGCAGACGTGGTCGCTGCACCCCGAGGAAATCGCCTCTCTGGCGGTCCCGGAGTTCGCGCATTTCGACGACCCGGACCGAAGACAGCGAAACTACTGGGGGCGCAATCCCTTTAAACTCAATTCCGAATACTTCGGCATCGCGGTGCTCTTCTTCGCCGCCGTCGCCCTGGGCGGCATCCGCCGCGACCCCCGAATCGGGATCTTCCTTCTGCTGTTTCTCTTCGCCGTCGCGTTCGCGCTCGGACCCCATACCTTCCTGCATGGATACGCGTACCGCTACATTCCGGGCATGAAAGTGCTCCGGGCGCCGGGCATGATCGCCTTTCTGTTCGCCTTCCCCGCCTGCGTTCTGGCCGCCATCGGATTGCAGCGGGTCCTCTATCCGACCGGGGACTCGCCCCGGTTGCGGCGGAATCTCGCCATCGGCGCGGGCGTCGCCGTGGTCCTGCTCCTGGGCGTCGCCGCAGCGCCGCAGGGCGCGGTCAATGCCTGGACCGGCGTCTTCTGGTCCGATATCCCGGGATCAAACGTCCGGGTCGCGCAGGCGAACGCGCCCAACCTCAGCCGGGGCGCCATGCTGGCCGCCCTGCTCGTGGCGGTGATGGCCTTCCTGGCGTGGAAGCGCCTGGGCGGCGGCATGTCCCCCGCGGTCTGCGCGTGCCTTCTGGTTCCCCTCATGCTGTTCGACACCTGGCGGATCGACCGGCAGTTCCTCCGGTATTTCGATCCGGACCTGCAGCCGCCGCCGGAACGCGTGTACGGCGGCGTTCTGCGACACTTCGAGCAGGACCCGGACCTGTACCGCGTGCTGTTCGTGTCGCGGCACGCCGTGCCTCCGCCGCATATGGGCGGGGGCAAACGGACGATTATCGACCGGGTGCGCGTGGACTATCACGAACCCTTTGCCATGCTGCGCTACGACCGGATCACCGAACCGCAGAACCTCCGGCACTTTCCCATCCTGAGTCTGCTGAACACACGATACGTCGTGACCCGGGAACCGTTCCAGGGCGGTCCCGCGTCCGTGGTGACCGACGGCCTGCATATCTACAAGAACGACTTCGCGTTGCCATGGTTCTACCTGGCGCCCCGGTACCGGATCGAAACCGACGAGGACGAGATATTGAAGCTTCTGTCGGGCCCGGAATTCAAGCCCGATGAGACCGTTATCATCGAGGCCGAGCCGGACGGTTTTTCGGCCGGTCCCGCGGACACGCTCGCGCAGGACCGCATCGAAACGGCCGCGTACGACGATCGAACGGGATATATCGAGCTCAACGTGAAAGCCGGCGGCCCCCGCCTGCTCGTGGTCTCCGAGAACCATCACCCCTTCTGGCGCGCGTACGTGGACGGCGAAGAGCGTCCGCTGTACAGGGCCAACTACGTCTGGAAGGCGGTTGTCGTGCCCGCGGGCGAACACCGGGTGGAACTCCGCTTTCACGACCCCATCGCCGCGGCCTGCCGCTGGATCACCCTCCTCTCCACCCTCTTTGCCATCGCCTTCGCCGCCGCATGGGTTTGGCGGCAGCGCGCCGGGAAGCCGGCCCCCGCCACCGCGGAGTAGTCCATGGGCGGAAAGTCACCGGTCAGAAGGATCGCGGGCAACACCGCGGTCCAGGTCTTCGGACGGACCATCGAATTCGCAATCTTCCTGTTCCTTGCCCATTACCTGGACCTGAAGGCGTTCGGCGCGTATTCGTTCATCCTGGCCAACCTCATGTTGTGGAGCGTCCTCACGGACGCGGGCGCGTATAACGTCCTGGTCAGAGAAAGCGCGACGGGCGATGATCCCGATCGACTCCTGGGCAACGCCCTTTCAATCGGACTGATCGGATGCGTTGCCGCCATTCTGACGTCCAACGCCTATCTCTACCTTTCCGGCCAGGGCCCGGAAACCCTCATCCCCGCGCTCATCGCCTCGCTTACCCTGTTCGTATCGCCGCGGCTGAACGCGTTTCGCAGGATGCTGCAGGTCCGGTTTCAGGCCGAACTCCAAATGGGATACGTGGTGGCGTGGAATACCGTCTCCCACCTCCTCATGGCCGGCCTGCTGGTGGCTGTTGTCCTCAATCAGGGCTTTCTGACCGCCATCTTCTGTGCGCTCATCGCCGCCGAGCTTCTGTCATTCGCCGGCCTCTGTCTCACACACCGGCGTCTTTTCAGTCTTCCCCGTATCCGGTTCGACGCGCGGATCATAAGACCTCTGCTGCGGCAGAGCATTCCGCTCATGCTGGCCTCGGTCTGTGTCACCGTGTATGACAAGATCGGCGTGATGCTGCTCGAGTCCATCGTGAACAAGGAGGCCGTGGGCCTCTATAACATGGCGGCGCGAATCCCGGACAGCCTGCCCTTTCTCGCTTCGATATTCATCGCCAATGTCTTCCCCGTGATGATGAGACACAGGGAGACCGATCCGGTTGCCTTCGAGAGAATCTACCGCCGCAGCGCGCGGTACCTGATGCTCTTTATCGTCCCCGTCGCCGGCTTCTGCACCGTGGCTTCGGGCGACATCCTGAACCTGCTCTTTCCGGGCCGGATTCCCGAAGCCATGTTCGGCCACGCCAGCGGGACGCTCGTCCTGCTCATCTGGGCCATGGTCTTCAAATACATGGGCACGGCCCTGAGCTTTCTGGTCGTGGCCGTGGGCGAGGAAAAACGCCGGCTCTGGTGCCTGGCCACGGCGGCGCTGCTCGGCGTTCTTCTGAACATTGCGCTCATCCCCGGCCACCACGTCCTCGGATCGGCGACGGCCGTGCTGATCGGGTCCGTCGCGTATCCCGTTGCGGGGCTGTTCTTCGCACCGCTGCGAAGATACGCGGTCATGGCCGGCGCCGGCGCTGGCAAACCGCTGCTGGCGACCGCTCTGACGGCGGCCTGCGTCGCGCTCGTCACCGATCACCTCGTTTTCGGCGCCATTGCGGGGGTAATCGTCTACGGCGCGCTGATCCTGCTCCTCAAAGGCGTCACACGGGAAGACATGGCCCTGCTCAGGGAACTGAAGAAAGCAGGTTAGACGGGAGCGAGAACGAAAATCAACTCACACGGAGACACAAAGACACAAAGAAAACCGAACCAGAAACCAGCAGTCAGCGGTCAGCGGTCGGCAGTCAGCCAAGAGCGAACCACCCCCAGCCCCGCAGACCTCTCCCCCCTGCCCCCTCTCCCGGGGGGAGAGGGGGAGAAAAAGGCAGCCGTCAGCTTGAAGCGAAAGGCGAAAACCAGCTCACACAAAGACACGAAGACACAAAGAAAACCTAACCAGAAACCAGCAGTCAGCATTCGGCTGTCAGCTTGAAGCAAGAGCGCCCTCACCCCCAACTCCGCAGACCTCTCCCCCCTGCCTGCCGAAAAACCACCGCCAGGCAGGGACCCTCTCCTATAAGGAAAGGGTAACGAACGCCACGCGATAGGATCCTGCTTTCCTTCTTCCTTATAGGAAGGGGGTAGGGGGAAGGTCTGAAAGGCGGGGAGAGGGGAGACGTAAGACGGGAGATACCGTGAGTGCTCTATGGTCTTTCCAGTCGTTACGATAACGGTAAATAAACAGGCACGGTTTATGTAGAATCACTGCTGTGAATGTCTTCATCTACCGTCTACCCTCTTACGTCTACCCGCTTTTACGCAGACCTCTCCCCCCAACCCCCTCTCCCGGGGGGAGAGGGGGTGAAAAGACAGGCATCGCGTGCCGGTCATCTATAGATACTCTGATGGACAGGAAATCGCCACCCGGCACACTTGCATGCCCGGTCCATCGACCCATCGCCGTTCCCCCTTCCTCACAGGAAGGGGGTTAGGGGGAAGGTCTGAAAGGCGGGGAGACGTAAGACGGGAGATACCGTGAGTGCCTGAAAGGCGGGGAGACGTAAGACGGGAGATATTGTGTGCCCTGTACGGTTTCATCTCTTGCCGCAGGCATAAAGTAAGATCCAATCAGGCAAGGACCTCATCTAACGTCTAACCTCTACCCTCTCACCGCTTTTACGCGACCTCTCCCCCCAACCCCCTCTCCCGGGGGGAGAGGGGGAGACAAGACAGGCATCGCGTGCCGGTCATCTATAGATACTCTGATAGACAGGAATTCGCCAGCCGGCACACTTGCATGCCCGGTCCATCGACCCATCGCCGTTCCCCCTTCCTCACAGGAAGGGGGTTAGGGGGAAGGTTGGTGGTGAGGAGAGGGGGAGAAAAGACAGGCATCGCGTGCCGGTCATCTATAGATACTCTGATAGACAGGAATTCGCCAGCCGGCACATTTGCATGCCCGGTCCATCGACCCATCGCCGTTCCCCCTTCCTCACAGGAAGGGGGATAGGGGGTAGGTCTGAAAGGCGGGGAGACGTGAGATGATATCAGTGCTCTATGGTCTTTCCAGTCGTTACGATAACGGTAAATATACAGGCACGGTTAGCGCGAAAACACTGAGGTAACGCTATCATCTACCGTCTAACCGCTTTCAGGTTTTCATTTTTCCTTTTTCCTTCTTCATTTTTCCTTTTTCTTCCTCCCGTCTACCCTCTTACGTCTCACCGCTTTTATTGCCCCGTGAAGTTTCATATCTTGCCAGAGGCATTAAGCGAGAACCAATCGGGCAAGGACGTCATCTACCGTCTACCGGCTCACGTCTCACCGCTAGGGAGAAACCATGGAATCTATTTCATCCGCGCCGCGTGCCGCGGACCCCGTCGCCGACACGTTCAATCGCGACGGGTTCTACATCGCGAAGGGGCTCTATCGCCCTGAGGAGATGCTGGACTGGAAAGCGCGCGTGATCCGGATCCTCGAAGCGGGCGGTCACATCAGCAAGGACCCGAAGGGAAGCGGCGTCCACGTATTCATGGCGGATGTACTGAACCCCTTTTTCAGCGATCGGATGCAGGATTCGTGCGTCGTATCCATTCTCAAACGGATCATTGGTCCGAACGTGGAATTCCTGAGCGTGAAGTCGGTCTACAAGAACAAATTCACCACGTTCGGATCGCCCTGGCACCAGGACTGGTACTACTGGAAAGGCGCGACCAAGATCTCCGTGTGGATCGCGCTGGACGACGCCACGCCCGAGAACGGCTGCCTGAAGATGATCGCCGGCAGCCACGTCAAGCGATTCAAGGTGAAACAGGTCAGGGCGGAAAACGGCTTCGGGTGGCGCATCGGAAATGAAGAGTTCGCGGGGCTCCCCGAGACCACGTTCGCCGTGAACCGGGGCGATGCGGTTTTCTTTCACGACCAGACCCTGCACAGTTCCTATCCGAACACCACAGGCGCGGACCGCTGGAGCTTTATTTCCACCTACCGGGATGCGTCCGTGCGGGACGAATCCACGGTCTGGAAACATCCGATGGTTGTCGCCGGCGAGAGCGTGAACGTTGGTTGAACCGGACAGCGGATGAGGACGTCGAGGGCGCAGACGTGCCGCCTCTCAGGTATCGACACGTAAAAGCCGTGAGGTGATGGTCCGATGCTGCGGTAGATCCTTCGTCAGCCTGCCTGCCGATGAATCTCCGGCAGGCAAGGCGGCTTCCTCTGGATGACAGGTTTGGGCAATGGTGTGATTGATACACTTCCTCAATGGTTATTGCTAAACATGTCATTCTGAGCGAAGCGAAGAATCTCCCGTCTTCTGGGCTTGACTTACAGCGAAAGCCTTCGCCGACCCGTATGCGCGGAGGCATGGTCTCCCTCGCGCCGCCTCAGCATGACAATCAGGGGGAAGGTGTGACGGAACCATTTCGCGGTTCAATAATGAGAGACGTTTATTGAACATCTCCACACGTGGTCATTGCTTGTGCTGAGCCTGCCGAAGTAAGCTTGTCGAAATGCCCGTATTCAGGTAGCCCAATTCACGCGAAGCGGCAGACAGGAATGTCTGCCCCACCCTCACAGCGGATTCCTGAATGCCCGGTCCACGAAATCTCATCGCAATCCTGAAGCGCCATATCGTGCCGCCGGCTTCACGGTCGTTTCTCGTCGACCTGGGTCTCGCGGCCGGTTTTTTCTGCGCCTGGCTCGTCCTGTGCGGTTTTTCGCCCGTGGTCGCGGCAGCGGCCGACGAGTTGCGCCTGGCCGTGAGGACCGGCCCATACCGCCTGCATTGGCCTCCCCTCGGACCGGCGGCCATTGGCGTTGCGGGCCTGGTCCTTGCGTGGGTCCGACATCGCACGCCCTCTTTACGATTGGCCCTCCACGAACGCCTCCAACGCGCAACGTTACTGGCCGCCGCGCTGCTGGCCCTGCGCCTCCTCGCCCTCTTTGATCCGCTCGTCTACGTATTCCCCTACTTGACCCTCCTCTGGTCCCCCCACGCGCTGTGGGCTATCGCGCTCGTCTTCCTCGGGTACGTACATCTGCCTCTCACGCGGGCATCCTGGTCCCCTCGAAAAACTCGTATCGCGGCGGGCGCCCTGTTGGCCGTGTGCCTGCCGATGTACGTACTCTACGCGCTCTACTTCTGCCAGGTCACGATGCTCCACAGCGACGAGGGCCAGTACCTGCGGGTGACGCAGAGCCTCGTTCACGACGGGGACATGGACTTGGCCAACAACCTCGATATCGAACAGATCAAGGAATTCCACGTCACGAACTTCGGCGTCAACAAAGCCCCCGCGTCTCCCGAAGGCAAAGTCCATTCCACACATCCGATCGGCCTTTCCATCGCCCTTGTGCCCGCGTACTGGTGGGGTCTGGAACAATGGGAGAACCCGCGCCTGGCTACGGCGCTGTTTATCGTATTGTTTGCCAGCATCTGCGTCCCCCTGCTCTACATCTATCTGATACGGATTGGCGCCGAACCCTGGGCGGCGCTGGCGGCAACGTGCATGGTGGCCATTGTCGGGCCGTATTTTTACTATTCCAACCAGACCTACCCGGAAATTCCGGCCATCGCCATCGTCCTGACCACCTTGATCGCCTTTTCTCACTGGCAGACCCCCGGTGGCCGGTACCGTTCCCTGGGACGATGGGAAAACCCACTGGTGGGACTGCTGACCTTGCTGCTTTGCGTTCTGCCCTTCTTGCATCCGCGCCTTGTTCCGTTGGGACTGTGCTGTGGCGCGCTCGTGCTTCTACAGGCCTGGCGAAGCCGAAGACGATGGTGCGCGTTCGCGGCAATCGGTCTTGTCGTCGCCGTCGGCCTTTACGCGCTCGTTGCATTCCATTTTGCTTTCAGCGAGGACTGGCTGGGGCCGCTCCGCCCCGGAAGCGGCGCATGGGACGAGGGCGCTCTCGATATAGGGATCTGGAAGATCTCCCTCCCCGGCCACTGGTTACACGTTGGCAGAGGCATTCTCAATACGTCACCCGTCTATTTCTTCGCCCTGTCCGGGCTGCTGACCCTGGGCAAATTGCGAGACCGGCGCGTGGCTATCGCCGTAGCGCTCTATGCGGCTACCGCCGGCATCAACGGCCTGCATGACAATTGGCTCTTCGGACACGACCTTCCCGGCCGCTTTATGATGACCGCCCTACCGGTGCTTGCCATCGGCCTGGCCTGGGGTCTTCCCCGGTTGATGAGAAGCGCGACGTCAAGTTTTTTCGTGGCGTTAGCCCTGGCGATCAGCCTTGAAAGCATTTTTCATACCTCCCTGCTTACCGAAGCCGGATATATGGGCGATAACCTGCTCGGACGGTCTATCAACCGCTTCTATCCGACTCATCTGCATTATTTCGGTCCGGAGCAGAAGGCACTGCCGTTTCTCGACCTTATCTTCTGGGCGGTTCTGGCGTCGGCGCTGTTTCTTCGCAGCCGTCACACGTGGCTGCGCGCGTCCGCCGTCGCCGTTGCAGCGTTCGCTCCGATTCTGTGGAGCAAGACCGACGTGCAGGCCGCACGCTTTCAAAGAAGCAGATTGCCCTATATGCCCCTGCTCGCAGACGAAGTCAAGCCGTTACAGCTCAAATTCAAGGTCCCGTTAAAGCCCGTGGGCGAAAAGGCAGCGGATCCAAAGGGGGGCCTGCACGCCAGGCAGGGGCACACTCCCGCGGGAAGGGTCGGATACTCGCGAGTGACTTTGCCGATGCTGAACGTCCCGCACCGCGGCATCTGTCAGTTGAATTTTCATGGCCTGCGGGTCGAAGCGTCCGAAGGGGAGATTTCAGGCTATCTGACCCTTGCGCGCCGGTATACCGTTCCTGCTGTCTCCGGATGGAATACCAGATCCAATTATCCGCTCACCGGTGGGAAAGTGAAGGGAGACCAGTCCCTCACATTTGAAATCCACCGTCCCCAGATCTATAACATCCACGCCCTTTACACCGGAACGGGCGATCTGGCGCTCGGTGGCATTCGAGCCACGTTCTTCGCAACTCCCTACCCTCCAGAACCGAGAGTGTCGGAAATTCACCGCCAGTCGTACGAAACCCATGAGTACCCCATTCTCGCCGTCCGGCGGTTTCGAAACCTGCCCGAAGGGATTTACCGCGTACGTTTCAATCTCACGGGTTCTACGTTCGCCCGCTTGTTCGAGCGCAACCCCGAACCGATCCGGACTGCGGTCTATACCCTGCCGCCCCCCGCCCTCCCCCTGGTCCTGGGCGCGCATCCCCCCTGGTGGCTGTCAATCCCCTTCGCCGGCGACGAGGCCTCAGAGTTGCGCTTTATTCTGGACAAGACCCAGGACGTTCACGTGCTGCTCCAGTACGACGGTAAGTCCGACCTGGAGCTGACGGATATCGTACTGTATCGGGAGACCTACGGACACCGGTGACGCGGCCGGGCGCAGAACGGCAATGCAGGCAGGCCCCACCCTCACAGACCCTAACAGCGGGTTCCTCTGGATGACAGGTTTGGCGAGGGCTCGACCGAAACACTTCGCTTATGACCATTGCAAACCATGTCATTCTGAGCGGAGCGAAGAATCTCCCGTCTTCAGGGCTTGACGTACAGCGAGAGCCTTCGCCAACCCGTATGCGCGGAGGCATGGTCTCCCTCGCGCCGCCTCAGCATGACAGCGAGGGCGAAGACGTGCCGCCTGCCGGGTCACGGCGAATGACAGAACACGCTCAGACATCGAGCGATGCCGCAGTAGATCCTTCGTCAGCCTGCCTGCCGATGAACCGCTGGCAGGCACAGCGGCTTCCTCTGGATGACAGGTTTGGCGAGGGCTCGACCGAAACACTTTGCTTATGACCACTGCAAAACATGTCATTCTGAGCGGAGCGAAGAATCTCCCGTCTTCTCGACTTGACGTACAGCGAGAGCGTTTGCCGACCCGTATGCGCGGAGGCATGGTCTCCCTCGCGCCGCCTCAGGATGACAGCGAGGGCGAAGGCGTGACGGAACCATTTCGCCGTTCAATGACGTTTATTGAACATTTCCATACGTGGTCATTGAGCTTGTCGAAATGCCCGTATTCAGGAAGCCCAATTCACGCGAGGCAGGCAGACAGGAATGTCTGCCCCACCATCACAGCGGGTTCCTCTGGATGACAGTTCGGGCGAACGTCCGGAACAGATAATTCATTGACAAGAGAGCATGTGACGGGGTATTATTCGCAGACGCAAAGTTCAGCCGGCCCGCGGAGACGAGAGAGCGGTTATGCCTGCAATGAAACCTGACGTGAAGCCGCATGCAAAATTGCGAAGGACCGTGGTGGTGGAAGGCCGGTACGCGCGGCGATGGCATCAGACGCAAGCGGCCATTGAAGGTAAGCAGGGACTGCTGGTCATTTCCATGGAGGAGCTTGCGGCCCGTCTCGCCGGTGGATTCCTCCGGTCCATCCGGCCCGACTCCCTCAAGGCCGGTGTAAAGAAAGCCACGGCCGCGGGGTCGCTGGGCGCGCTGGACGCCATCAAGGACCTGCCCGGGTTCCAGCGCGCCGCCGTGGCCAGCCTGTCCAAAGTCTGGCGGGCCGGTCTCGCGCTGGATGGGAGCGGCGCGCCCGCGGCCGGTTCCCTGAAGATCCTTGAACGGGAAGTGCGTTCCAGGCTGCCGAAGAACCAATTGCCGGCCGGCGAGCTGGCGAATGCCGCGTTGGAGCGCGCGCACTACGCCCCCATCCTGTTCGGCCGTATCGAGATTCATGGGCGCACCGAATTGTCGCCCGTGTGGCGAAAACTCCTGTTACGGCTCAGCCGGGAGACGGACGTGGTCTGGGAGGCGGGCGCCAGGACGACGCCGGACTGGCTGGCAGGATCGGATGTATCGGTGACATGCTCACCGCCGTCGGAACCCTGTCTCCGCGCGGTGTCGTGCGCCACCCCCCGTCACGAAATCCAGGAAGCCCTGCGGTGGGCCCGGAAGCATCTCACGGAGGGAGTCCCCGCCCACGAAATCGCGATTGCCGCGGCGTCTCCAACGACGTGGGACGATCACATGGCGGCCCTGGCCGAGGCCGCGGACCTGCCGGTCCACTTCATCCACGGCCGAACCGTGCTGGGCAGGCCGGAGGGCCAGCTTGCCGCGGCGCTCGCGGAAATCCTCCTGCGCGGATTGTCACGGAGTCGTATGGTCCGGCTCGTGAGACTGCTCCGCCTCTGCGTCGAGGCCTTCCAGCCCTTGCCGAAAGACTGGCGGGAAGTCCTTCCGGACGATGCCCCTCTACTGTCCGCCGACCGATGGGACAACGTGTTGAACGCCCTGGCGCCCGGGGACTTCTCCGACGGAAGGGATCATCGGCCGCTTCTGAGGCGTATCATCACGACTCTAAGACTGGGTCTGGATCGGGCGCCTGAGATCGGCGAAGCCCTCTTCGAGGAATCGAGTGCGCTGGAGATCTGGGAAAAGGCCCTGGAGGACGGACCTCCGGCCGCCCTGGACGTGACGCTTGCAGGCCTCCGCGTTCACGACGACGAGGAACCGGGCGGGGCCATCGTCTGGGGGCCGGCATCGGCCATCGCCGCGGCGCCTCGCCCGTTCACCTGGCTGGTGGGCCTGACGTCGCGCTCCTGGCCCAGACGCGCCAGCGAAGACCCGTTGCTCCCCAATCACGTCATACCGCAGAAACGCCTGGACCCGTTGCCTATCCACGAATCCGACCGCCGGGACTTCCATTCCATCCGCAGCATGACGGACCGGCAGGTCGTCTGTTCACGGGCGCGGCGCGACAGCGAGGGACGGCTCAACGGCGTTTCGCCGCTGTATCCTCAGGACGTCGCCGAGAAACGTCTCGGGCAGAGCCGGGTTCCCGAACATGCCGCAAGCTGCAGCGATCGTTTGATGGCCAGGCCCGGCGACTTCGCCGCGCTGCCGCTGGCGCGGTCCGCCACCCGGGCCTGGATCGACTGGCGGAGCGAGAACCTCACCGCCCACGACGGTCTGATCAGACCGGGCCATCCCGTTCTGCTCAGGGCCCTGTACCGCACGCAGTCCGCCAGTTCGCTGGTCAGGCTGCTTTGCGATCCCCTCGGATATCTGTGGACCTATGGGTTCCGGTGGAAGGCCGCCTCGGAAACGGAAGAGCCCATGACGCTGGACGCGCTGGCGTTCGGCAAGTTGCTGCACGAGATCCTTCAGGAGGCGGTTACCCGAATGGAGGACACCGGATCCGGAGGGATCGCGGGCGCATCCAGGGACAGGATTATACAAGCTGTAGAGAAGGCGGCATTCTCGGTCGCGCAACGATGGAGCGCCGTGCGCCCGGTGCCGCCGCCCGTCATCTGGCAGAGAAAGTGTGACGAGGCGCGGGAACTGGCCGTAACCGCATTGACGCGGGACGAAACCCCGCTGCCCGGGCAGCGCACCTGGTCCGAAATTCCGTTCGGCAGCGTTCGCGAGGATGATTCCCCTGAAGCCGCGCGTACCGGTCTGCCCTGGGACCCGTCCGCGCCGGTTTACATTGACGGTACGCAGATTCGTATCAGGGGTTTCATCGACCGGCTCGATCTGTCGGCGGACGGAGGCCTGGCGCGCGTTACGGACTACAAATCGGGACGGGCGCCCGGCAAACCGATCCAGATGAACGGCGGCGCGGAATTGCAGCGGTGCCTCTACGGCTTTGCCGTGCAGTCGCTCATCGAGACGCGGCCGGACGTGGAAGCGCGCCTGGTCTATCCGCGCGGCGGCGGCCAGGCGATGGTCCTCGACGACACGCAGGAAAAACTCAGGGAACTCGCGGCGTTTCTTAAAGCGGCCGCCACCCATTTTGTCGAAGGAAAGACGTTATCGGGTCCGGCCGCGGAAGCGCGGTGGTACGACCTTTCCTTCGCGCTTCCCGCGGGCGCGAAGGAGAGCTATCTGGATACCAAACGACCGTCGGGCGGGCGGGCGCTGGCCCCGCTGCCGATTCTGTGGGAGGCGCCCTGAAATGCGGTGTGAGAAGCAACAGGCGGCGCCTGCCGACGTGGATGCGCGCATCCAGGCGCTGACCCACCACCACCGAACCCTGCTCGTCGAGGCGGGCGCCGGCAGCGGCAAGACGGCGCTCATGGCCGGTCGGGCGGCGCTGCTCGTGGCCGGAGGCGTCGCGCCGAAACGCATCGCCGCCATCACCTTTACAGAAGCGGCCGCCGCCGAGCTCCTGGAACGAATCGAACGCATCGTGAAGGACCTGTTGTCCGGCAAAGAGCTCCCCGAACTCGAACCGGCCCTGCCGGAGGGACTGCGCGAGTCCCAACGCGCCAACCTGAAAGAAGGCGCCGATTCGCTCGACGAATTGACCTGCACCACCATCCACGGCTTCTGCCAGAAACTGATCGCGCCGTACCCGGTGGAGTCGGGCCGGGACCCGGGCGCAACCATCCTGGATCCCGGCGCGGCGGACCTCGTCTTCGAGGACCTCGTGAACGCCTGGCTCTCGGCGCGGTTCGGACGGGACCCCCGCCGGGACGGCCTGGGACGCACGCCGCCTGTAACGCCCGCGAGCCCGGACGGCGAGGACCTCTTCGCCGCCATGATGCTGAAGTCGCCGGACGAAACCCTGAAGCTGATCGGGGAAACCGCGCATTTTCTCAAGGAGCACCGGACGGCCGGGGCGGCCGTTTCAAACGTCGATCGGGAAGCCCACGGGCGGTTCGTGAGCGCCGTCCGCGATTTCGCCCGGTGGTATCGCGAGTCCGGCATCGAAGAGCCCGGCACCGCTGCAATCGTCGACGATCTCCTGGCCGTTGCGGAAGCGCTGGGCGAATCCCGCGCCCGTACCGTGTCCGGTGAACGCCTCACCCGTCTGCTGCACCATCGACGGCCGGCGGCCTGCAAGAAGAACGAGACGAAATTCAGACGGTGGCGGGCCCTTGGGAAATGGAAGACGGCGGCGAAGACCGCCGGGTTGAGCGCGTCGCTTGGAGGACAACGTTTCGAAAGCGGACTCGGCCTGTACGACGCGTGCGGCGAGGCGTACGTCGCATTTTGCAACAGTCTCGGCAGTATCGCGTTCGAGCGCTTCGTTGCCGAATTCGACGAGATCAGGAAGCTGTACCGGAACTTCAAGCGCGACGCAGCCCTGCTCGACTTCGACGATCTGCTGTACCAGGCGCGGGACCTCCTCCGGGACCATGAACCGGTCCGCGCGGCGCTTGCCGCGCGTTATTCCCACGTTCTGGTCGACGAATTTCAGGACACGGACCCGCTGCAGGCCGAAATCATCTGGCGACTGGGCCGCGAGGGGCCTCCGCGGGAACCCTGGCAGGACGGTCCCATTCGTCCGGGCGCGCTGTTTCTGGTTGGAGATCCCAAACAGGCCATTTACAGGTTCCGCGGCGCGGACGTACAGACCTACCTTGCGGCGAGGCGCGCGCTGTCGACGAGGGATCCCGCCTCGATCCTGAGAATCACGGCCAACTTCCGGTCGCGGGCGCCCATTCTGGACTACGTCAACACCCACTTCGAGGGCCTGTTGCGATCGTCGGAGGGGCAGCCCGGCTTCACGCCGCTGTCCGCAACGCGCGAGGCCGGCGACGACGCGGCTGTCGCTGCCTTCGATATTGAACCCGGTGAGGGCCAAAGTACCGGGAATCAACGAGTGTCCGCCCATCGAGTACGCGAACTGGAAGCCGGCGTCGTCGCGGACGTGGTCGAGAGTTTGATCGGCGCCTTTCCCGTCTTCGACAACGAAGCGGGCGGGTCGAGAACCGCGCGGCCGATAGATATCGCGCTGTTGGCCCCCACGGGTGCGAGCCTCTGGATCTACGAGCGCGCCCTCGAGGAACGCGGCATTCCCATCGCCACGCAGGCAGGCAAGGGGTTCTTCCGGCGGCAGGAAGTCCAGGACCTGATCGCGGTTGCCAGGGCTATCTCGGACGCCAGGGACACGCTGGCGTTCGGCGCGTTGATCCGGGGACCCCTGGTGGGTCTTTCCGACGAGCAGATTGCCGACGAAATCCACACGCTGCGCGTCGAATCGGAACGCGCCGTCCATCTGGACGTCAGAACCGATCCATCGACTGTCAGGAGCCCGGTCCTGCGGGACACGCTGGAGGTCCTGCAGCGCCTGCGCGAGAAACGCCACCGAGCGACGCCCTATCAGATCCTCGCGGAGGCGATCGAGGCGCTTCACGTGCGCCCGATTCTAGGGGCGCGCCACCGGGGGGGCGCCGAGCGGGCGCTGGCCAACGTCGAACTGACCCTGGAGATGTCGCGGCACTACGCCGGGAGAGGCATCGAAGACTTTGCGCGGGCGCTCTGGCAGAGGTGGGAAGACGAGGAAGCCCAGGTGGAAGGCCGTCACGACGCCGCGACCGATGCCGTTTCGATCATCACCATGCATTCGGCCAAGGGCCTGGAATGGCCCATCGTCATTCCGATCAATTCAGCTACCGGCCGCCAACACCCTGAAAAATTCCTGTACCGGCGGCGGGACGACAGCGTACACTTCAAGATCTTCGGCTACGCCGGCAGCGAGCATGCGGAGGCCAGGCTCGAGGAGCTGGAGGAGCAGGACCGGGAACGCGTGCGGCTGTGGTACGTTGCCCTGACCCGGGCGCGGGACCTGCTGCTGCTGCCCAGGCAGCGCGAGCGCAGCCGGTCGGACTGGTGGAGCCTGATCGATATCGACGTGGATTCCCTCCCGGCGTTCGATACCGGGCGTTACACCGGCTCTGACGTGACTCCCGACGACCCTGAATCCAACCTTCAGGACGGGGCAACGTGGGAACGGGAGCGTGAGGCCATCGCTGCGCACAGGCGCACGATATCCTGGCACAGGCCCAGCCGGCCTGAGGACACGGGTGCGCGGGAGGATGAACCGGCGACCGTGTCTTCCGGCCACGAATCTGTCGACGAGACCACTGACGAATGGGATGGCTGGAGTAACGGACGGGAACGGCTGAAACGCGGCCTGATCCTGCACAAGCTGATGGAGGAAGTGCTCACCGGTGAAACGCCTGAAGAGGAATGCGCGTTACGGGGCCGCGCCGCGGAACTCATCGACCAGCAGGACCTCGACGACGCCGCGGACCCGTCGTCCGATATTTCGAGCGTCCGGATGGCGGCCATGGTCGTCCGGACCCTGAATCGCCCGGAGATCGCGTCCCTTCGGCCGAGCCTCGTGCCCGAATGCTGGGTCTACGGCCGCACGGTCAACGGGAAGGAGATTTCAATCACGGCGGGCATCGCCGATGCCGTTGCCGTTGACGAGGAAGGCCGCATCGAAGTGGTGGTGGACTGGAAGAGCGACACATTTGTCCGGGAGAACCAGGTCTTGCTGTACCGTGAACAGGTCCGGGATTATCTGAAGGCCACCGGCGCGAAAACCGGGCTTATCGTGTTCCTCAATTCGGACCGCATCGAGACGGTTGTGCGGGAAAACTGAATCGTGGGTCCATTCGTACGCTCCGTAATGTCGTGAAGGTGTCGGAGCGGAACGGTAGAGAAGGGGTTCCCAGGCGTTTCTCCATCAGTAATTGTTGTTATCCATCCCGTTGAGAAACCACATGCGAATTGTCCACGTCAATCAATTCTATATCCCGGGATTGAGCTACCAGGAGAACATCCTGCCGCATGAACAGGCGAAACTTGGACACGAAGTGTGGATCCTCACAAGCGATCGCCTTCCTCACCCGAAGAAATACCCCGAATCGAGGGATCGGCTTCCCCAGGGTCTATTCCGGGAAGATTCCGTTCGGATCTGGCGGCTGCCCTCGTTTGTACCCATCAAGAGCCGGGGGCAGGTGTATATCCGGAACCTGAACCGTACCATCTACAGACTCCGTCCAGACGTTGTTAACACCCATGGGTTGAGGTTCTTTCCCGTACTTCAGGTCTTATCCAAACGCCCGTTTTTCGTCCACGTGGGCGATGACCATTCGGACAACGGCAATCTGCCCGCGGGACCCGGCAACGTCATCCGGTTCGGAATTGGAAGACAGGTGTGCAGAAAAATCGGCCGCCTCGGCAGCAAGGTCTTTGCGTCCAATCCTTTCGCTGAATGGTTCGTGAAGCAGGTGTACGACGCGAAGCCGGAAAGCGTTCATCTTCTCCCGCTGGGCGTCAATACGTATACATTCTATCCCGATTCCGTGAAACGCGAGGCATGGCGTGCCAAATTGTCAATCCCGGACGATGCGTGCCTGTTCATCACGTCCGGTCGGCTGACGCACGGCAAGGGATTCGAGCTCCTTTTCAGGTCCTTCGCGGAGGCCCACCGCCAATACCCGGCCGCAAGACTCGCGATCGCGGGATCCGGTACTCAGGAATACGAAGCGCAACTGCGCGCCCTTGCCAAAGCCCTGGGCATTGCGGACGTTGTGACCTTTCTCAAGTGGATGTCGGAAGGCGATCTCTGCGCCTGTTACAACGCCTCGGACGTGGGGGTGATGCCCGGCAAGCTGGGCGGAATGAAGGAAATCCTCGGCGTCGGCCGCCCCCTCATCGCGCCCAACCATCTCGCGACAGCCTACCTGGTTGAAAGCAAGAACGGCATTGCTTTCACACCCGACGATCGCGCGAGTCTTGCCAGTGCGATGCTGGACTATGCCGGGAACCCTGAACTCAGGAATCGGCATGGTAAGGCCTCTCTTCACGTGTCCGGACACCATCTCTCGTGGGCCGAGATTGCGCGAGACAGCATTCGGGTGTACGAAGAGTTGCTGGGCGGTGCTGAAAACACAGAGCCGTAAGCGGTCATAAGGCGATCTTCGCACCCGAATGCGATGGCAATCCATACCCATTCCACCATCCGAGGCGCCGGTTTTGCCCGATAACGCACCATCGCTTTCCGTCATCATCGTCAACGTCGACACCGCGAAGTGGCTGAAGCCATGCCTCGAATCGCTGCAGGAACAGGATATATCCGAATCGATTGAAGTGGTGGTGGTGGACAATGGATCCGGTGACGGCTCCGCGGACATGGTGCGGCACAATTTCCCGGCCGTCAGACTGATACGGCTGGAAAGGACCGTCGGATTCGGTACGGCCAACAATTTTGGCGCGAAGCGCTCCGCGGCGCCGGTGCTTCTGTTTCTGAATCCGGATACCAGATTGGGTGAAGGCAGCCTGTCAGCGCTGTTGCCGAGGTTCGCGGAACGTACGGACTGTGGAATCGCGGGGGGTGTTGTCTTCGACGGCAAGGGCGTGTTGGAGCGTTCAACGGGATCGTTCCCGACACTGTGCAGTATGGCATTGGGGCGTTTTCTCAAAACCCTTCCGCCTGCCCGCCCATTGCTGGGACGTCTTACGCATCAGCATTGGACCGGCTACGATAAACCCCGCCGGGTGGACTGGGTTACCGGCGCCTATCTCTGGATTCGCCGGGAGGTATTCGAAAAGGCCGGGGGATTCGACCCACGGATTTTCATGTACTGTGAAGACGTGGACCTCTGCTATCGGGTCCGGCAGCTTGGGTTCGAGGTCCGGTTTTATCCTGAAGCGTCGATCGTTCATTACGGCGGCAAATCCCGGGTGCCGCGCCCGCGCAAGAAGATGCTGTACGAAAGCCTTCGCTACTTCGCCGACAAACACTACAGGTCTCCCAGATACTGTCTGACACGATGCGCCTTCCGGATATTGTCGAAACGATAGCGCCATGTCCGATCTCCAAAAGTCTCCTTCAATAGAGCAGTCCCGCCATACGCTCATCCGACCCACGATCGTCGCCGCCGTGTTCCTTGCGCTGCATCTCCTGCCGCTTTTCTGGCGGCCCAACCCGTTGTGGGGCGTGGACTTCCTCTTCTATCTGCCCGCGCCGGTCCAGGCGCTTTTCGTCCTTCTTTCCGTCCTCCTGTTTGTTCCCGGGTTTCGCCGGCAGGTCCGCGCTGCGGCATCCACCCTTCCCTTCTCGCTATGGGGTCGGGGCCGCAGCGTCCGGATCACGCGGATCCTGCTTCTGTTCGTCGCCCTCGCCGCCTTTGTCGCATTGTCTTCCGCCCGCCATTTTCTGGGCGACGGGTACCACGTTCTGGAAAAATTGGACGCGGAAACGTGGCACGACGCTTATCGGGCCCCGTTCACAAACACCGTCATAGGTGCGCTGCACGGCCTGGGCAGCGCTTTGTGGCAAACTCCCGAGAACACCTACCGCGTATACAGCTACGTTTCCGGGATTCTCTACGTCTTTCTTTCCTTCCCGGTTGCCGCTGTCGTTGGAAAAAACGCCCTGGAGAAATCCATCGTCCTGGCGTTTCTCCTGACTTCGGGATTCATACAACAATTCTTCGGATACGTAGAGAATTACGCACTGTACATGCCCTGCCTGCTAATCTACCTCTACCTGGGAATACGAACACAGGAATACCGTATACCGCTTTTCGTTCCCGCGCTTGTGATGGGCGTGATGCTTGCTCTTCACCCGGCTCTCGCTGTGTTCGCACCCTCCCTGCTCTTCCTCGCCTACCGCACCTATCGCCACGGGAAAAACAGCGCCACCCCCTGGAAAAACGTCGCGAACACCCTGGCCGCGCTCTGCTGCGTTCCTGCCACGACCGCACCGCTTCTGGTGTTAAGCGGCGTGGGATTCAGAGCTTTTCTGTTGAGCATGAGCAGCGGGGACGTGCTTCCCGTGTTTGCCGAACCCGGCTTCTATGCGCAATACCGCCTCTTCTCTATTGCGCATGTGTTGGACTTTTCCAACCAGCAGCTGCTGGCGGCCCCTGCGGCATTCATGGTCCTGTTCCTTTGCCGGAAGAGGGATCCGGGCCGCCACGCCTTCCTCGTGTTGTGCGCCATCGTCCCTCTCTTCTTCACGTTTACTGCAAGAGCCAACATCGGCGCTTTCCGGGACTGGGACGTTCTATCTTTGTCCGCGCTGCCGTTCACGGTGTTGATGGCCGCGGCATTCCTGGAACGAATACGCAACCGCGAACAACGCTTCCACAGCGCATTTCTTGTCTGTGGGGCGGCCGCTCTCCATACTGTCCTCTGGATTGGTCTAAATGCGAGCGCCGGACCCGCGGAAGCACGGTTTACCACTCAGTTGGGAAGACTCACCGGCCACGCGAGCGCCACCGGCTGGGTTACCCTTGCGAAATTTCACCGTGGGCAACAGAATCTTCCAGCAGCCCTCGTTGCATACAAACGCGCGTTGGACGCCGATCCCTCAAATCCCAACCGATCGTTGGCCTATGGCGCGGCTCTTAGAGAGATGGGCCGGCATACGAGCGCCGTAGAGAACTTTAAAAAAGCCATCGCGCTCCGACCGGATCACGCCGTCCCGTATATGAACCTTGGCGCGGCGTTCAGCGATCTCGGCCAATTCGATAAAGCCATCGAATACACGAGGAAAGCGATCGCTTTACAGCCGGGCAACGCCACGGCGCACCGGAACCTGGGCGGGATGTACAGGATGACAGGGCAGGTCGCGAAAGCGATCGAAGCCCTCGAAAGAGCCGCCGCGCTGCGACCTGGCCACGCCGCTACTTTCGGCAATCTCGGCGCCATGTACCAGGAGGCCGGGAAATCCGCAGAGGCAATCGAGAATTTCGAAAAATCCATCGCGTTACGACCTCACCATATCGGCACATTGGTGGACCTCTCCGTCGCGTACAGCGATGCGGGACAGTACACCCGTGCGATCGCGGCTCTCAAGAGAGCAGTCGCGCTCCAGCCAAACCACTTCACGGCGTACCTGAACCTCGGCGCCGTTCATAACAGAATCGGCGAGTTTGCCACAGGCATAACGTACCTCAAGAAATCCCTTGAAATTCAGCCCGACCATCCGGTCGCTCACGTGAATCTCGGACTGAACTATCGGGCCCAGGGCCTGTACAAACAGTCGATCGAACATTTCGAGAAAGCGCTGGAACTCGAGCCCAACCATCCACAAGCGGCGCAGATCAAGCAATGGATGGAGCAAATCCGCGAATAACAGACCGTCCGATTCCATTTCATCGAGAGCAGGCCGGAGCAATAATCCTAACGTGTTTCAGACCTGGCAGAGTTCAGCCTCTCCAGGTTCGTCCTCGTCCTCTATCGCCAATACTACGCTCGCGACAAGAAAGACCGCGACATGAGCATCAATCCCACCGCAGATTCGAGCCAGGAAACAAGCCCCGTTTCTTTGAAACCCACGGTCATCGCCGCTATTTTCCTCGGGCTCCACGTCCTTCCGCTTTTCTGGCGGCCCAACCCGCTGTGGGGCGTGGACTTCCTCTTCTACCTGCCCACCACCGTCCAGGCGCTTTTCGTCCTTCTTGCCGTCCTCCTGTTTGTTCCCGGATTTCGCCGGCAAGTCCGCGCCACGGCGGCCACCCTTCCCTTCTCGCTGTCGGGCCGGAGCCGCCGGGTATTGGTCACGCGGACCCTGCTTCTGTTCATTGCCGTCGCCGCCTTTATCGCATTTTCCTCCGCCCGCCATTTCCTGGGCGACGGTTATCACGTCCTGGAGAAATTGGATGCGGATACGTGGCACGACGCTTACCGGGCGCCGTTCACCTATGCCGTAATTGGTACGCTACACCGCCTGGGCAGCGCCCTGTGGGAAACCGCCGAAAACACGTACCGCGTTTACAGCTACGTTTCCGGAACTCTTTACGTTCTGATTTCCTTCCCTGTCGCAGCGGTTTTGGGAAAAGACGATTTGGAGAAATCCATCGTCCTGGCGTTCCTCCTGACAACGGGTTACATACAACAATTCTTCGGATACGTGGAAAATTATGCCGTCTACCTGCCGGGCTTACTCATTTACATTTTCCTTGGACTACGTAACCTCGAACAACGTATGCCCCTCTTCGTTCCCGCACTGGCGCTGGGCATGCTCGTCTCATTCCATCGCGTCCTCGCAATTATCGGGCCATCCCTTCTATTTCTGGCCTACGATGATTTTCGTCGCAGACAGGATAGTATCTCTACAGGAAGAAACATCCTTGTTACCGCGGCCGCCCTTTGCTGCGTCCCTCTGAGTACCGCGCTTTTCCTGACGTTGAGCGGAGTCGGGTTCGAGGCCTTTTTCGGCCGAACGGGTAGCGGCGAATTCCTGCCACTCTTCCGGGAACCCGGATTCTATGCGCAGTATCGCATGTTCTCGTTTCCTCATCTTGTTGACTTTGTGAATCTGCTACTGCTCTCGGCGCCTGCGGCATGTCTGGCCCTATTCCTTATGCGGAAGGAAATATTGGGCCGCCACGCCTTCCTCGTGTTGTGCGCCATCGTCCCTCTTTTCTTCACGTTAATTGCAAAAGCCAACATCGGCGCTTTCCGGGATTGGGACGTTCTCTCCCTGCCCGCCCTGCCGTTGACTTTGTTGGCGGCCGCCGCATTCCTGGAACGAATTCCCAACCGGGAGCAACGCTTTCACAGCGCATTTCTTGTCTGCGGGGCGGCCGGACTCCATACTGTCCTCTGGATTGGTCTCAATGCGAGCGCCGGGCCCGCGGAAGCACGGTTTGCCAGTCAGTTGGGCAGACTCACCGGCCACGCCAGCGCCACCGGCTGGACCACCATGGCGAAGTTCCATCGACAGCAGGGAAATACGTCATCGGCGATCGAGGCATATAAACGAGCGCTGGGCACCGATCGGACCAATCCCTACCGATGGTTGAGTTTTGGTGCGGCTCTTAGAGAGATGGGCCGGCATACGAGCGCTATTGAGGCCTTCAAGAAAGCCATCGAACTCCGACCGGACATGGCGGCTTCATACATGAACCTGGGAGCGGCATACAGCGATCTCGGCCAGGTCGAAAAAGCCATCGAATACACGAGGGAAGCCATCGCTATACAGCCGGGCAACGCCACGGCGCACAGCAACCTCGGCGCCATTTACAGCAAGGCCGGGCAAGTCGCGAAGTCGATCAAACACCTCGAAAAAGCCGCCGCGCTGCGACCTGACCACGCGGCCACTCTTGGAAATCTTGGCGCCATGTACCGTGAAGCTGGTAAATATACAAGAGCGATCACGGCCTTGAAGAAAGCGGTGACGATTCAGCCTGAAGATGCCACCGACTGTTTGAATCTCGGCGTCGTTTACTGCGACGTCGGGCAGTTCGACAACGCCATCGAATACCTGAATAAGGCCCTCGAAATTGACCCAAGCTACGTGTTGGCGTACGTGAACATCGGCTATGCATACAAACGCCAGGGAAAGTATCCTTTGGCCATTGAATACTTTGAGAAAGCGCTCGAACTTCAGACAGGCCGCGCACAATTTCAGACCTTTCTGGTCATTGGCGACACGTACTACAAGATGAGCGAACTCGAAAAAGCGATACCCTATTTTCAAAAGGCCATTCGACTGAACCCCGGCCACGGAAACGCACATCTGCTCCTGGGCCTGGCCTACCGAGACCTGAAACGTGGTGACGAGGCCAGGGTTCATTTCGAGAAGACCCTGCAACTCGAGCCCGAACATCCGCAGGCGGCGCAGATCAAACTGTGGATCGAGGGAGTTGGCGAAGGAAGGATATGAATGCGTGACGGATCGGGCTTACCGGGATGGGCGCGCGGGCTACCGGGTTGGGATCGTGCCGGCGACGACCCGCGACCGCGCAAGGTGTGCGGACCTCTTAACCTCAATACGACAAAAGCAGCAACGCTCCACCGCGACAAGACCTTCCGAATTGGGCCGAAAAGGTCGTCAGGAAGGGAATTTTTTCCGTTCACGTCCAGTGACCTGAAGGATCATGGAAATCAGCAGTTAAATCACCTTTAATCACTTGCGTATATTCGATTTAACGTCACCGAAGAATGACGAATCATAGTTAAACACCAGCCCCCAATCGATAACCGACACGCGGCTGGTTGAATATGTACGTGGGCCTTCTCGCGTCGTCACCCAACTTGTGGCGGAGGGACCTTATCGCCGAGCGCAACGACCTCGTATCGACGCTTCCTCTCCTGCGCCAGACCGTTCCCAACAGATGTTCGTGCGTCAATATCGTGCCTGCGTTCATTGAAAGTTCGACCAGCAGCCGATACTCGATAACGGTCAACCTTACGTCGCGGCCGCCAAGGGCAACCCGACGCCGTGCGTAGTCAATGGTCAACTCGCCCAGAACAAGGGGCGTCTTCGGCAGACTCTGGACGGTCACCATCGACTTACGCAGCGCCACCCGGATTCGGGACACCAGTTCCGTCGGAGAAAAGGGCTTGATTATGTAGTCCGCGGCGCCTGCCGATAACGCCCGGTCAATGGCTTCTTCGTGAGCGTATGCCGAAAGAAAGACGACCGGTATGTCCGCGTCATTGAAGACAGTCCGCATCATCTCAATACCGTCGGTCCCCGGCAGAACCAGACCGAGCAGGACAAGCGAGGGACGGTGTTGTTCCACGAGCCCCGGTACTTCCTCCGGGTCGCCCGTTGTCACCGGCACGAAGCCCACTTTTTTCAGGGCTTCCCGTACGTTGCGCAACACCTGCGGGTCGTCGTCCACGACCAGGATGGGCGTTCGCCCCGTGCGGTTTCCGCCGTTCAACGCCTGAGGCCGATTCCGACACATGGCGTGGGCAATGTCTCCCGCGTTCTCAGCGATGGGTATGGTAAACGTGACGCTGGTTCCCAGACCCACGCCGTCGCTTTCAACCCATATTCGTCCCCCGTGGGCTTCTACGATTCCCTTGCAGATGGCCAGTCCCCACCCTGATCCCTCGGCGTTGCGATGCCCCTCCTCCGTGTTGTAAGGGACAATGTTGCGAAATATGTGCGGCAGGCGCTCGGCTGAGATTCCTCGTCCCTTGTCAACCACGCAAAAAGCCACGTGCATTCCCTTCTGCGAGGCAGTTATCCGTAGCGGTGAATTCTCAGGTGAATGCCTGCCCGCGTTCGAAAGCAGATTCACAAGAACCTGCCTGACACGCATCCGGTCCGCGTTCACCGGCGGGAGTTCGGGCGGCAGCTCAATCAGAATGTCGTTCTCGCCGCCACTGCTCAAGAACGTGTTACGGGCGCTGTCCACCAGTATGGTAACCGGCATGGGTTCGGGATTGACCTGAAGGGTACCCGTCCTGATACGTCCGACGTCCAGCAGGTCGTTGACCATTTCGCTCATCTGATCGGCGTGTTGATTTATGATGCGGAAAAACTGGTCGATCTCGGACCTGCCCAGAGCGAGACGATCACCCAGCACCATTGCGGCGGATCCCTTGATGGCAGCAAGCGGCGCCATCAACTCGTGGCTCACAATGGCCAGAAAATCGGACCGCTGCCGTTCCAATTCCTCCAGGAAAGTTGTGTCCTGTACCGTCACGACAATGGATTCCACGCCCCCATCTTCCAATAAGATGGGGGTAAAATTGAGCAGAGCCGTGACCCGATCCCCGTTCGGACCTTCGACGATGATTTCTTCGGAACGCACTGACGCGGCGCTACCAAGCACTTTGGTTACAGACATCTCCGCGGAAGAAAGCTCACGTCCGTCGGCGCGGCGAACCTTTACATTCTTGAGAATTTCTTCAAGCGAACGATTCTGTATCTGCAGGACATGCATGATCCTTGCCGACTCGCGGTTGGACGAGATCACGTCTCCGGTCCTGGCGCTGAAGACCGTGACACCGATCGGCGACGTCTTGACCAACGCTTCCAGGTCCGCCCTCGCACGCTGTTCGTCCCGGTATCGCCGCACGTTGGTAATCATCAACGCCGCATGGGTGGAGAACATCACCAGCATCGTTTCATCTTCAGGAGTGAACGCCCTGCCTCCTTGCTTCTCCGCAAGAAAGAAAGTACCGACTCGCTCGCCACGGTGGTGCATCGGCACCGCGAGAAACGTCAATGAAGAACTCGCCGGCATTGGCGGACGGAACTCGGGCAGACCCAAACACCGAATATGGCTGTTTAAATCCTGCAATCGCAGTGGCTCCTCAATAAAACCGAAGTGTCTGAAGAGTACCTCGTTCTCCCGCGACTTGCATATCTGTTGGGCTTGACTGCGAGACAGTCCGGACACAAGACAGTCCTTAACCCGCCCATCGTCTTCCAACAGTGTCATCATCCCGTACCTGGCGTCAGTCAAGGATCGGGTGCTGTCCAGAATGGTCTGCAATATGGCCGTGGAGTCGATGTCTTCGTTGATATGGGAGAAGGTCTCGACAATGCGGTCCAAGCGTTCTTGCAGTTGCTCTACCTCTCGTTCCAGGTCCCTTGGTGCGATCATCGAATTCTCCTACGACGGTGGCACGGCTCCTGTCTCGCGAGCCTTCAGCAGACAGGTCACGAGACCTGCTGCCTCCACCCTTCCGGTTTACAATCATTCCCGCCTGGCGAAATTTCACTCATAAATAACCGTTATCGGCCAACTTTCAACAGATGCATCACGCGTTTATGTGTAAGTTTGTTCTTATAGAAATCAATCGCGGCGATTCAGGCGTAAAAGCCTGATCAAGCGTGATGGATCTATTGAAATAATATAGCATTGCGGATTCCACATGTCAATTGGAACGCCAGGAAGCGAGTGCTCTCCGGTTTGCCATTTGGATCGTATGGGTGTTCTCGAAATCGTGTCAGCATCAAACGATGGATGAAGGAGGGTTTGTATTCTTTAGGGTTGGATTTCTGGTCCTTTGCACTACCCGATGAGAGAGTTCATTTGGCGTTCCACGAACGGTAGAGAAATGTCAATAACGTCGTAAGTGGAGGTATCGTTGCATGTTTAAAACGTTGACCCCAAAACCACTTCCCGTAGTACTGCGCACTCAAGCGTGGCCCACGGGAACGACCGATCGGCAGAATGTCATTGTGCTGACGTTAGGGACAATTGATCCCGCAAATGAGGAAACTGAAATCAAGGATATCGTAGTTGCGATGACCCTACGGGAAGCAGCAGGGCTGATTAAAACGCTGGCGGGGGAGATATACGGGGTGGTGAGTCACTACGGGAAAGCAAGGTAGCGAATGCACTGGTAGACTCGCTGTGCATTATTCGCCGACGACACTAAAGCAGGGCAGGCAGGTTGACGAACAAGCACGGATTCCTGCTCCGGGGCGGTCAAGCGGTGTGACGCGCATGCAAAGGGCAGCCGACAGTAACGCATACTTCGGCTACACCTGCTTCAACGGCAAGTTGGGGTTGTGATCGTCTTGGAGCTTCCAACTATCGTGCTGAAAGTTCGGGCGAGCCCTTAGGGTCCATCTCAGGAAGTGGAAAGACGGAATGAGTTTATGGATAAGTCGTATATCAGCATTGGCCGAAAGCCATGGCCAACAATCATCCTTGTGATTGGTGCGGTTTTAATTCCGATCTCGCGAATTGGAAATCAATCAACTCCGGAGGTAAGGTGGCATTGTGTTCTTGTTTTATCTGTTATTGACGCTTGATGTTCATGCTCAACTCCCCGAAAGGGAACTACCGATTCTTCGATTACCTGATGGTCAACCGATCATGGTCCGCATGGCCGAGGATAAGAGACTCTGGGTATACAACACGACTACGGGCGCCGCAATTAGCCCCTTGCAGGATTTTCGTGAGCAGGTCGCCGGACGACAACCCGGTGGCACTACCGTGTTGAACGAACGCCCTCGGGACATGGTTGGAAGGTGGGAGTATAAGCCGCATTCCACCAGGGACACTGTTAGTGTCTTAAAGCTATGGGAGGATGGACGTTATCAAAAATACTTCCGAACCGTTTCTACTTTATCGATACGACGTGTTTTAATTGATACGTGGGGGGCTGATTCAATACGAATGGATATTGTGGCTGACTCATTGGCTCTGGAGGATTCAAAATTCGATGAATTTCTCAGGGGAGAGGGTCAGATATTTACGCTGGAGTCTGTCGGTACCTGGGGTGTTGAAGATGATTCACTTCGTGCTTTCCCCAAGCGATATGACTTGTCGGTAAATAATCTACAGAAGGCCAAAGTGGGAGAATTCTGGTCTGAAGTTGTTCCACTTGTTATGCCTGAAGATGGTGAAGACTGGACAGGTTTTGTTGCGCTCTTCTATACGCTGTTGAACCTCAGTTATGAACTGAATGTCCTATTTGAATCCTCAAATAATCTGGGCGCACCTTCCGTGGGAGAATCTAACAGAACCGTATTGATACTGACAGATGCCGAAGGTGGCGAACAGTGGCTGACACAGACTCATTGGAACCCGGCTTCGGCAGATGTTAATGCGGATCGCGAAGTTAATTTCACTGACTTTGTGATATTTGCTCGAGGGTTCGGCCAGGAAATCGAGAACCTGGTATTTGATGAACGTTTGGATCTTGACGGAGACGGGAGCATCGCATGGAATGACTTTCTGATTTTCGCTCAACAAATGGGTCGGTAAATGAGGCAGGAAAGACGATTCTGGTTCTTTGAGAGAGGATCGTCTCTCGAGTCTTCAGCAGGCAGGTAACGAGGTCTTGCCGCGTCCAGCCTTTTGCGGTTCACGAACATTCCCGCCTGGCGATTTTCCACGAACAGGTAGACCTGAATGGGGATGGGGTTATAGATTTCGCTGATTTTTTGTCCTTTTCAAAGTTATTCGGAACAACGGTTACTGATACCGGCCAGCCGGATTTAACCATAACCATGCTCTCGATCGATTTTATAGTTTCCGATCCTGATTCTTCAGCCAGTGTGATTGGTATTGATGTACACAATCGCGGTGACAAAAATTCGCCTCCCGCCACGGTACGATTTTATCGCTCAAATGATGAAACCATTAATCGAGAAGATACCGAACTCGGAGAAGCCGAAGTTCCTGCTCTAGCGGCTCACGATTCCATCTATGTAGGTTTCGATACAAAGCCTCTGGACCCAGGGGAGTATTATTTCGGCGCCTGTGTGGACGCTGTAGACGATGAATCAAATACCGAAAACAACTGTTCAACCTCATTCAAGATCACCGTATCCAGGAAGACCGATCCCACCGAACCCAGGAGCCTGGGCAAGTGTGAAGCCCGAATGGTAGTAAAACCCAATGAGGAATGTACGCTTACCAACGGGGTATTTCGCAATATTGGTGGAGGTTGCTATAACTACACACCGTTTGGTTCCGGACGATTCTGCTCTGCCAGTTTTAACTTGAATGGGTTCCAGGGTACCCGGGTTGGTGATGATTTTCGAATTGACGTTGTGCCGTAATTTTGTGCCCGGAAGCGGCAGACAACCGGCGTTCGCTGATTTCAAACAAAGGATCACTGCGGCATCTTAAGGTGATACCGCACTCAGATCAGAAATCGGCGCGTTTTTGTTGATGAAAAGGAATTGGCTATAGCCACAGTTGAAGAACTCACTAATCTGCTAAAGAAACACAAGACAGCACCGATCGTTAACCAAACCCGTTATCTATATAAGCAGACAGTCGTTCGCATTGGGGAATACAATGGAGGTTCTGGACAAATACGGAAGTAGTTACAAACACCAATCCACTGACCTTGGTGAACATATCCTTGATTAGCCTTAATTCGATACGTGCGCCGTGAAAAGGCGCGTAACTCCAGTGGGTGAGAATCCCGCCCGACGAAATTTGCTGCCGCCTACCTCCGCCGGATGCTCGGCAGGCATCTCCGTAACAACCGGAGAGGGGACGCGGGTAACGACATCTCCGAAGCTTCCGGTGTAGAGGGTCGCAATGCGACTTGACGAGTATGTGCGTCGTCAATGTCGGCTTTTTGGACCTGGATACGGGGAAATGAGACCTTTAGCGGCGATTATTGCCAAAAGGGCGGGATCCGGTCGGGCGCTGAAACGAGCAACGGCGCCGGGCGCTTCGCTCCAGGGCTACCGGACTCCGTGGCCTGGCCGAGATCCCGTCCAGGGCGCGAGGGGCAGACATCCGGGTCAGTATCAAGAACCGCACGGGTCGTCATCCGGAGATTAGCTGTGGCTCAAACCTGGTTCCGCGGCCTGGGCCGCACTATTCATCGTTCGCCACCGTGACCGTCGTATATGGCTATTGACGTGTTAATTTGTCTTGAAAAGAGATGAAACGCGGCATTGCGGGTAGAAACGGCTAATTTAGCGTGATGTATCTGTTGAAATAATGTAGCAATTCTGATTCTACGACTTCAGGGATAGTCTACCCGGGAACTCAATTCGCCTTTGATCTTCGGGGAAAATTCGATTTCAGGCTGCCGAAGAATGAAGAATCAAATTTGGAGTGTGTTTTATGCCATTTTATAGTCCAGGAGGGCAAAATGTCCAATAAAATCTCCGCGTTATTCTTTCTTGTCTTCGTCTTTGCCGCTCATACGTACGCGCAATCCGACTATCTGGTCTATACCGTTGGGGAAAAAGCGGAAATCCCGCTGCCCGAAAAGATCGATCTTATCGAGACGAAGTATCTGGTGAATTTGAAGTGGGGATCGTATTCTGGGCCGCAATCCAGAGTTATGGTGTTGCCGATAAAAAATCTCGCCGCGCGGCGAAGGGTGTCCGTGAACGAAATCGAAGCGATAGTTATAGACGTGATCAATCAGACGAACCGTTTTCGCCTGGTCGAACGTCAGGTTCTCAACTCGGTCCTCGGTGAGCAGGACCTGGGAGAATCCGGACGCCTCGCCACGCCATCGGCGGCAAAAATCGGCAAGGTGCTTGGAGCGCAATATATGATGAAGGTCGTCATCACGGACTATGAAGAGAACGTATCGGGCGGTAGCGGTGGCGGCATCGGTGGCGTATTAAAAAAAGCGGCGGCGGTGGGTGGCGTCGGGATTTCGAAATCCGAAAGTCGAGTCGGAATGGCATTTCGCCTGATCGATGCAGAGACGAGCGAAGTGTTATTCTCGAAACAGATTGAATCGAGAATCAAAAAATCCGGACTGAAAGTCGGTGGCGGCCTTCTATTTGGAAGGCGAGCATTCGGTGGCGCCGTATTCTCCAAATACGCCAAGACACCCATTGGTCAAGCGGTCATTGCCGGGGTTAACAAGGGCGTCTTTGAGCTGGTCAAACAGATTGGCAGCCTGCCCGCTACCGGTCGCGTTATCAAGGCCGCAGGCAACAAGGTCTGGATAAACATCGGCAATGAGGTCGTTTCGTCGGGCGACGTGCTCAAGATCGAGTCAAAAGGCGAGGAATTGATCGATCCGGATACCGGAATCAGCCTGGGCAGCGACGACACGGAAATTGGCACGATACGTGTGAATATGGCTCAGGAGAAGTTCAGCATCGCCGAAATCGTCTCCATCAGTGGGACGGTGAATCGCGGAGACAAGGTGATTTCTACGGTACCTCCGCCGCGTATCGAGTTTGCAGATCGGTGGGAGAAACCGAAACGGGGCCAATTCTGAGGGCTTATAATCCCTACGACTTCAGTTTCAAAAGCAACCTCCAATTTGCAGTGAATGATTGGGCAAGTACTATTTTTAGTTGAAAAACGAGAGGCGGTTTGGTCGGCGGAGTAGGCCTCTTGAGCGTCATGATCGAGTTGGATCTGAGTGTGGGAAGAAATCGGTATCCTTTGATTCTTCGCAATCGTGGCTGTATATCCAACAGCGCGGCTGCCAACCACCGATATCGCTGATCGGAGTTGTTCCATCGTTTTACATTCCGTTTGCGCTGTGCGACCATAGCGTTGAGGGATTCGATACGGGTAGCAATTGGCCCTCTTGTACGTCCATATTCAATCATTAGCTTTATTTCGTCAATGCGGCGTGAAAAGGCGCATTGACGAAATATGGTCTGAAGGGAGGTAGTGATGTAGAAGCACAAACAGGACACGTGGCCTTTGGTTTAGCCTGGCTGCCCGATGTTGGCACAGCAGATGCGGATGTTGATAAATAAGGAGAATAGTATGCGATGGTTTGTTCTAATAGTGCTGGTGGTGTTTGCATCAGTTTTAATCGCCCAGGAATCGACGGTTGAACACATCCCCGGAGATATAAACCGTGACGGAACGGTTGACTTTCAAGACTTTCTTGAATTGGCGAAGAATTTTGGCAAAACTGGCCCCCCACCAACACCTGTGACGCCTGATACGGTTACAGTCGAAGTCGAGGTAGAAGTAATTGTACGAGACACAGTTCGTATTCGGGAGACTATCCAAGTCCCCGGTCCGAGCGCACGGGTACAACGGGCTCAGAAGATGTTTGGTTATTGGACGTTTTATTGGGCCACATTAGAAGATCATTATCTCTTTGGACACACCTTTCAGGAAGATGAAACCGACAAGACAAAAGAAGTATTATACAGCGGTGTGAGTGATTTAGGGACAGTCGCTTTTGGCCGGTGGAATACGGACAGACAGCAGTATGGTTTTCTGCACCGTATAATTCAAGACGGGCAAAAGTACTATTATCTGTTTGACTGGGAAACCGGCAATGGTGCTATATACTCGATCGACGGCGATAATTCATACAAGATTAGTGATTTCAAAGCTGGTAGTGGCCGAAAACCGGCATACGGGGGATTCAAAGAATGGGTCACTGCGGCCAGCAAAGTGGTACCACAGACGAACCATGGACCAGCTCCACCTGAAGTTATCGCCGAGGCGATGGATCTTCAGAGAGAACTAGAGGCAATGGGAGTCAATTGGTAGAATACCAATGGCTATTCAACGGGAGGGTGAGATGAAACGGTTTCTCGTAGTAATGTTGTTGCTTGCAGGTATTCCGAAATTCGCAATGGCTCAAGAATCAACGGAAGTGGCTATGGGCGCTCGTCTCGGCTTAAGTAATGTCTCTGGCCTTTTTGCCTTGGAACTACAAGGGGCAAATATAATGGGCAGTGTGGGTTGGATGCCTGCTTTCGGCGATGGAGCAGAGAGTATATTCAGACCGCTACGCATTGCTTTGGCTCTGCGTGCTAAAGTGAAGAAAATCGGACACAGTCCGGTTCTGAGTATTTCGTTTATGACAAGGTATGCCGGTTATAATTACGGTACCGGGGTCAAGGCCTTTCCTTTCTTATCTGCATCCGTTGGCTATCGAATTCTAATCGGTGATAAGGCAGATCTGATCATTGGCGGGGGACTTGGTTTAAATGTGGGTCTTGATGAATTGGGAAAGGTTGCCGGACTAAAACGTCTCTGGCCGGCGATTGACCTGACCGTTGGTATTTTGCCTTGAGTTGAGGAGAACCCGCAATGCGAATACGCAGTATATCCATCGCGATATTATTGGTGAGTTGCGGACCGGCAACCCATGTCACTTTGTCCATAAAACGACCTGCCGAAATACACCTTGAAGGGATAGATAACCTGGCGATTGCAGAGATTAAAGGACGTGGTGAAGGCAAACTGGCAACGCTAGGTGATTTATTGCGGATTGGTGCTGGCGGCGAATCTAAACGCGCTGGGAAAGAACGGTTGGTCGCGGAATTACGTACCGCTCTTGTTGCGTCTGAACGGTTCAGGTTGTTGAGTCTTCACGCACAATTGGACTCAACTGCCAGACAACGAACGGCGGCGATTTACGGCGAAATCGTGCGCTACGATTATGATGAAGATTTAGACTGGAAGGACGAAAAGCGCACAAACAAGAAAACCAAAGTGACGAGAACTGTGCGAAAGTTTACTCGTACTGGTACTGTAGATGTTGGAATCACACTTCGTGTGTTGGATCTGACTACCTCGCGCATTCTGGCTGAACGTCATTTCCGTGACCGAAATAGTACCACCAACAAGAGTGAGGACACGAAACCCAATGCAATTCGCTCAGGTCCTCTATTCGATAGAGCCCGTGCAAAAATTGTCCGAAATTTCGTACGTATGATATCTCCGTATGTAGAATTCGTACGGGTTTCTTTCGAGACGGACAAAGAAATACCCGAATTGGCCCAAGGGTACGCATTGGCAAAGGTCAATGATTGGGATGGGGCGATCGATATCTTTAGATCGGTAGTAGCGACTCAGCCCCATTCTCCCAAGATTCATACAGCACATTACAATTTGGGCCTCTCCTATATGTACACGGATCGGTTCGATGAGGCCAGATCATCTTTTCGCAATGCGCTCCTGGGCAAGTCTTCCGATAAGTACGAACGGGCAATGACAGAGTTGACAAAGCGTATTAGTGACAAACAACGGCTCATCGAACAGGGTGAAGTTCCAATCGAACAATAAGGGGGTGTCACGGATCGCCCTGCGCGCAATCGGAGAAGGGTAATTTTCATCTTGAACGTGGGTTAGGTAGGCCATGTCTGGCTTGCCGAACTCCCGTCACCTTTACCGGATGCCGCGACCATTGCCAGTGATCAAACCCGCAACAACGACGACCGCCCCAGCAGTTTCGGGCGGTGGGGAAATACAAACTCATCATGGATGGCAAACCCCGATACTTTAAAGAACAGGCCATCGACAACTACATCAAACGCAAACAGAGTGAAGCCCTGCCTGAACACATCAGAAACCGACGCAATAACGTCGAAGCCAGCCTCTTCCAGTTGAGCTATTACACCCGAAACGGCAAAACTCGCTATCGTGGATTGATGCCACATCAGCTGTGGGCGCACTGTCGTGGCTTATGGGTCAATCTCGTTCGGATCCAGAATTACCTCACCTCACCCACGATGCTCCCCGCATAAGATGCGACTTTTTTATGCATATCCTTGCCCCAAAACCACGCGAGCAACCTCGTAAACCGCCTCTGTGTTGATGGGCCGCAACCCGATGCACTTTCACCACGCAACGCGACCTCTCAATACACAACACTGACACCTACACACGAAATCTTCCTGAACCCCCTTCTCGGAGGGGACTCAAGGGTGGGAAAGAAAGTTGGATAAGGAAGCAAATAAGACTCGAAGGCGAAGAATCGGTAATGCCCACCAAAGAGATTTTAGATAGAGTCACGGGCGAATTGGATTGGCATTTCGCCGAAGACCATACAGTAACAGAGAGATTCTCCAAAGCCCATGTCGAGTCGGTTCGCTACTAATCTCGTGAACATCCAGAATAGTCTTCATTGAAAAGTGCAGGGCCTGTCACATCACATCAAAAGGAGGCTCAACGTGTTGCGATTCCTGGTGTTCTCGCTGTGTTTATCGCCTGTCATCGCTCATGCAGGATCCACGGTCTGGCCGCACCTGGGCGTGGCCCGTTCTACGATGACCAATATACCGGATGAGGCTGGTGTAACAGTCAAAGGTCGGACTGCAGCGTCGCTCGGTCTTGCCATCGAGAATTCGGCGTTGCCAGTGTTATTTGGCATCTCCTACACACAGAAGGGGATGTCTGCCGTGAGTACTGGCGATGACGATTCCTTATTCGGTGAATTTGGAGGCGGCTGGCGATTGGGTTATCTGGAAATCTCGGCACTTGGGAAGTTAGGCACGCCTTTTGGAACCCAGGCGGAAGGCTACTTGTTGTTCGGTGGGTATGGAGGATTGCAGACCGATTGTGAGTTAAAGATCACAATCGAGGATGCCACGATTGACCTGCCTTGCGACTCTCCCGACGTTGAGATGGACCACCGCAACAAGAATCGCTTTGGGTTAGTGGTGGGCGCCGGCGCCTCTCAACAGGTCAGCGGTGTGCGCGTGGCGCTCGCTCTGACCTACGCGTTCGATCTGACGTCTATGTCTCTCGACGATGAGAAGTCGAAGCATCGGACACTTGGAGCCAAGTTGGGGATAGGGATTCCGTTCGGGAGTCAGTGAAACTCTGGATGTTCAGGTCGGCCTGGTGGTGTCATGCATATAAACCCTTTTCAAGTTGGAGTTTGGCATTGGGGAATGTACCTACCTTTAACGCCCTTGATGTGGAAACAACATAGCAATTCTGATTCAGATGTCAATTGGACCGACACGAAAGCGCGTCCAGCAGGTTGAAGAACAAGTACAGATACCCACTCCTGGGCGGTCAAGCGGTGTGACGCGCGTCCGTAAAGGGCAGCCAATGGCGACGCATACCTTCGTTA
Source organism: Candidatus Latescibacterota bacterium (assembly GCA_965203805.1). Classification (GTDB taxonomy): domain Bacteria; phylum Latescibacterota; class UBA2968; order UBA2968; genus JAAXHE01. Next base: position 3,421,177 of record OZ241917.1, read on the forward strand.
TTCCTCCATCGGTCGCCGCTGTCCTGCCGCCCGGAAAAAACGGGCGTGTGCGGAGCAAACCGGCGAGGTTTTTCGGCCGAGTGATTTTTCCGCCGCTGGCTATGGCTCACCACAGCCGAAGAAGATATAAAATCTGCCTGAGAATCAACAGCAGGAAACATCTGCTTTTTTTCAAACGAGGGTTTCTAAGTTGGCATCCCAAAACGCAACGACGTTGATCGCCGCCCTCGCGTTGCTGACATTCGTGTCCCGCGCGGCCATCGGCGCCGGCTCAAACGGTGGTACTTTGACAGCGCAGGCGATCCCCGGTAATGCCATTGCCGATGACACTTCGACTCTGCCCGACTTCGATGGCGACGGGACGGTCGGTTTTGGCGACTTCGTAAAGTTCGCGGCGAAGTTCGGCCTGGGTCAGGGCGATGACGGATATGACGCGGATTACGATCTGGATAGCGATGGCAGTATCGGGTTTTCAGATTTTCTGATCTTTGCGCGTGCCTTCGGTAAAAAAACGCCGCCCTCAAACGGCGGTCCATCGGACGACCCCTTTGCCCGGCGTTGGAACAACATCCCGGCCCAACCGTGGTGGCGGGAGTCTGCGCCGTATTCATGTGCCTCAGAGGCAAAGACCACGTCTCCGTGGATTGCGAACGGGCTGCAGGACCTCGGCGGGGCCGACTCTCTATCGTTGATCCGGTACTTCGGGAACGGGAGCTATTTGCGGTATGGCCACATGGGCTTTTCCGGGTGCACACCGCTGGACAAATACCCCGACCGCTTCCACAGGGACCCACCCGCAGACCCGACCTACTACTCCCTGGGTAATCTGGACATATGGGTAGACGTTGCCCGGGTGCCGTCGGATGCCTCGGGATGGTCCGATGACGATGGGACTCGTGTCGATATGACTATGAAGAAAGCCGTCCAACTTTTGAATCAGTACGTCGCTCCCTATTTCAGGAGAATCTCGCAGGACAATCTCCGCATGACCTTTCATGAAGGCAACGAATTCAACGTCGGGGGTGACGGTGGGCCGGGCAATGCACAACTGCAGCAATTTAAACTGGTCGGAGCCTGTTTGGACGGCTGCGAGTACGGGGCCCCGGGGGGATTGAACCGCATCCTGCTCAATGACGTAGCCTCCGATTCCGGAGGCGAGGCGTACAATGGTTGGGCTCGCTTTGGGCTCGCAAGCTTCCGGAGCGCCTACATGGAAACGATCGTCCATGAGATGGGTCACGGGTGGATGGCGTGGCCGCACTCCTATTCGGAGGTGCGATTGCGGGAAAATCCCAGTGATGAAATTGACCCTCCCAACCCCTATTCCAACCTGTTCGACATTATGTCGAGCCTGGCCTTGAACCCGATATCGAGCTGGGACCATGAGATGATGCCATCGACCCTGGCCGTCAATCGCTACGCCGCGGGCTGGATCAAACCTGAAGACGTGGCGTTGCACCTGGTTGAAAACGCCACCTACACCTTGGTCAAACCGCGGGAAAGCGGGTATCAATTCCTGGTTGTGCATTCCGGGCGTCCCAACGCTTTCACGACGTTGGAGGTTCTGGAAGAACGTCCCTCTAAATTTGCGGCGAATATAGACGTGTACGACCCCTCCATCTCCGGGTATCGGCCCCGCAGGTACGACGGTGTGCTGGTCAGCCGTTACGATCAGACCGCCGGCACGGGCACCGAAGCCCGGCTCGGTCCGGCGCTCTATCATAAGGATAATCCGAACTTATTCGAAGACATGCAATTTGGTAAGGATGACTACTCGCTCATCGCGGACGGCGAGAAACGGGACATCGGCGGCGGTGTCACCGTTTCCGTTAGCAAGAACGGGGACGGCAGCTATGATGTCAACGTGAGCGGAGGAAGAGTAGCGAATTTTGAAGTATGGTGTTCACCCTTCTGGTGGTCGGGCGAATACGACACCGGATGCTATCTGGACGACGGCTAACCGAGTGTCCTCCCAATCCTTCAGATGAACCGGTTGTCCAATTCCGCGACTTTCTGAAAGGACAAAGAACAGCCGCCGGCGACGACCCGCGACCGCGCAAGGTGTGCGGACCTCTTAACCTCAATACGACAAAAGCAGCAACGCTCCACCGCGACAAGACCTTCCGAATTGGGCCGAAAAGGTCGTCAGGAAGGGAATTTTTTCCGTTCACGTCCAGTGACCTGAAGGATCATGGAAATCAGCAGTTAAATCACCTTTAATCACTTGCGTATATTCGATTTAACGTCACCGAAGAATGACGAATCATAGTTAAACACCAGCCCCCAATCGATAACCGACACGCGGCTGGTTGAATATGTACGTGGGCCTTCTCGCGTCGTCACCCAGCTTGCGGCGCAGGGTTTTTATCGCCGAGCGCAAGGGCCGCGTATCGCCGCCTTGCTTGCGCCAGACGGTTCGCAACAGATAGTCGAGCGTCAGAGTCGCGCCGGCGTTTGCTGAAAGTTCGACCAGCAGCCGGTACTCGGTGTCGGTCAATCTCAAGTCGCGTTTGCCAATGGCAACCCGGCGGCGCGCGTAGTCAATGTACAAATCGTCCAGAACAAAGGGTTTCTTCTGCACATCCTGCCGGGTCAGTGTCGCCTTTCGCAGCGCCACCCGGATTCTGGATACCAGTTCGGTTGGAGAAAAGGGCTTGACCACGTAGTCCGCGGCGCCTGCTGCCAACGCCCGGTCAATGGCCTCTTCGTGGGCGAATGCGGAAAGAAAGACGACCGGTACGTCCGAGTTTTTGAGGAAATTCCGCATAATCTCGATACCGTCGGTTCCCGGCAGGACCAGATCGAGCAGGACCAGTTGGGGACGGTGTTGTTCCATAAGCGTGGGTACTTCATCCGGGTCGCCGGTCGTCACCGGCACGAAGCCGACCTTCGACAGGGCTTCCCGAACGTTGCGCAATGTCTGCGGGTCGTCGTCCACAACCAGGATGGATGTTCGAATGTGCCGCCCGGAGCGTCCATCACCGGCGTCCGATTCCGACCGGATCCGGGGACTATCTCCTGCGTTCTCCGCAATGGGCAGGGTAAACGTCACACTCGTTCCCCGACCCACGCCATCGCTTTCAACCCGTATCCGGCCTCCGTGCGCTTCGACGATGCCCTTGCAGATGGACAGGCCCCAGCCGGATCCCCCCTCCTTGCCGTGTCCCTCCTCCACGTCGTGCAGCGCCATTCTCCGGCAGAGGCGCGGCAGGCGTTCTGCAGAAATTCCGCGCCCCCTGTCAACCACGCGGAACGCCACGTGCATCCCCTCGTGCGAGGCCGTAATCCGCAGCGGTGAGTTTTCCGGTGAATGCCGGTCCGCGTTCAAGAGCAGGTTTACCAGAACCTGAGCGATACGCCTCCGGTCCGCGTTCACCGGCGGAAGCTCGTGCGCCAGCTCGATCAGCACGTCGTTCTTGCCGCCGCCGCTTGCAAACGTCTCCCGCGCCCGGTCCACCAGTGCGGTAACCGGCATGGGTTCGGGATTGACCTGAAGGGTTCCCGTCCGGATGCGCGCAACGTCCATCAGGTCGTTGACCAGGCCGCTCATCTGATCCGCGTGTTGGTTGATGATGCGGAAAAACTGGAGCATCTCGGACCGTTCCAGAGCAAGACTGTCACCCAAAACCGTCGCGGCGGAGCCCTTGATGGCGGCAAGAGGCGCCCTCAGCTCGTGGCTTACGATGCCTAGAAAATCGGATCGCTGCTGTTCCAATTCCTGCAGAAACGTCATGTCCTGTACCGTCACGACAAGAGATGCGACAGCGCCGTCCTCATCCGACATGATCGGGGTAATGTTGAGCAGGGCCGTGACCCGGTCGCCGTGGGGACCCTCGATGGTGATTTCTTCGGCGCGCACCAACTCGCCGCTGCCAAGCACCTTTGTCGCGGATAACTGTGCCGAAGACAGCTCACGCCCGTCGGCGCGGCGAACCCTGACCGCTTTCAGGAAATCTCCAAGGGTACGACTCTCCAACTTCAGGACCTGCATGAGCCGCGCCGACTCGCGGTTGGACGAGATCAAGTCTCCGGTCCTGGCGTTGAAGACCGTGACACTCACGGGAGAGGTCCTGATCAGCGCTTCGAGATCCGCTCTGGCCCGCTGTTCGTCGCGGTATCGCCGCACGTTGGTTATGGCCAACGCCGAAAATGAGGCGAACATCACCAGCGTCTCTTCGTCTTCCGGTGTGAACGCCCTGCCTCCTTCCTTCTCCGCCAGAAAGAAAGTCCCGACCCGCTCGCCGCGGTGGCGGATCGGCACGGTCAGAAACGTCAGCGAAGAACTCACCGGCATTGGCGGTCGGAACCCGGACAGACCCAAACAACGAACATGCCTGTTCAAATCCTGCAACCGCAGCGGTTCCTCGGTCAAACCGAGGTGTTTAAAGAGTTCTTCGTTATCCGGCTCCGTCCGTATCTGTTGCGCTTGACCGGGAGACAGCCCGGAAATCAGGCAGTTCTGCGTCCGCTCCCCGTCTTCCACCAGTGTCATCATCCCGTATCGGGCTTCCGTCAATGACCGGGCGCTGTCCAGGACGCTTTGCAAGACCGCCGTGAAATCCGGGTTTTCGTTGATTTGCAAAAACGCCTTGCCCATGCGGGTCAGGCGTTGTCGCAGTTGTTCGACCTCTCGTTCATCGTCCCTTGCTGAACGCATCCAATTCCTCCCGCCACGGCGGCGCGCCTCCCGTCCGGCCAAGTCTTCAGCAGACGGTTAAGGCGATCTCCCGCGTCTACCCCTCTGATCCACAGACATCCCCACCCGGTGAAATTCCACTTATAAAGCACTGATACAGGTCGAAATACCACAGCAGCGTCACGCATAGGCATGTTATATTGGTAATAAAAGACAAAGCGTGGCGTTGCGGTCGCGACAGGTCTGTTCATGCGTGATGGAACTGCGGAGGCAATATAACAATTTCTTATTCTACATGTCAATTCGACCTGCACGCAGCGATCGGCTCTCTCACTTTTCGATAAAAAAACGGAAGATGGACGTCCGCGAATTCGCGCCAACACCCTGTGCCGGCTGGTTCGGAACGCCCGATCCTGAACTGCGAGAAGGGTCTTGATAGCCTGAATAATTCACTAAACATGAACTTACATGGATGGACAGGATGAACAGGATAAAGACCAGGAGCAGGACAAATACTCACGATTCCGGGCCAAACCGATGGATCCGTACCTCCGTGGGCAACGAAACATCACCCTGACCAATCACTATCGTAATTCATGAAATGCTGACGCGTAATATTTCGCAGAATCTATTGAAAAACAATCCTTTATACATCAAAACCAGGGTTTTCGTGAATAATACACCATAGGAGGTAACGCCATGAAGTACCGAAATGGTCTCATGTTGTTGGGAGCAGTCGTCGTTTTCCTGCTGGGCCGTGCGGTAGCTGAGGAGGAAATGCTTTCCGTCCGCAATATCCAAATCGTCAATGGGGCTGGCGAGCCGGTCGTTGTTCTGGGTGTTGACGATCAGGGCCGCGGACAGATCTTCATTAACTCCGAGAATTCGGGACAAACCGTAATCGGTTTTCATGAAGGTCCGGTTATTCAACAAGATACGGCGGACGGTCTCTCGACACATCTGACAGGCGGCGGCGGCTTCGCACACCTGAATGAGGAATCAATCGACGTTGTCACCCTGGGCTTGAATGACGAGGGGACGGCGAGTCTGCGCCTGGGCGGTCACAACGGCGGGGTGAGTATCAACTCAAGAGAAGTCGCAGTGAACACCTTTGGTGAAATGGGAGATTTGCAGAACCTGGCGGTCGCGGGAACAAATGCGCAGGGTGACGGGATCTTCAAGAGTTATACATCCGACGGCGCGCCCGCGTGGGCAAGCGACGGATTGGTGGGGGACCTCAACGCGGACGGCGAGGTGGATTTTTCTGACTTTACCATTTTCGCGAGGCAGTTCGGGAAGTCGAGGCAATAAGCGCGTGCTCATCGATCGCAAGAAAGCCTGCAGCCTGTCTGCAACCTGATCGGCGGGGCCGGCAGGGGCTATGGATTGGAATCGGACAAGCGGGGGTATGCGGATGACGCGGACTCACTATCTGTTTCGCATGACAAACAAAGGGGGCTGAATGAAGGGACTCGATTGATTGCGTTACCTGGCAATGGCTGAACCGGTTGCCGCCGTCGTGCTTCTTGCCCGCCGGTTGTCGCGCAAGAACATAGGGTGAATCCGAAAAGCCCAGGATGACTGATTCAGGTCACTTTAGTGACGATATCTTTCAAGGGGGGAACTGCAATGATCAAATTTGGTAAACTGTTCACTTCGGCATCCATGATTCCGGTTGTCTTCCTCTTCGTGCTGAGCGGCATTTTTTGCGGTACGCGCCACGCCGCGGCGCAGTCCCAGGAAGTTTGTATTCTCCCTGCCGGAGTGACGCCTCCCGCCGATCCGGACGTAACGGCGCAACAGGTGGAAGACGGCAGCGCTACACTCAGGGAATTTGCGCTGTCCGCAAGAAACAATTATTGGGTACTGCATGGGGAATTTGATGAGTCACCCTACCTTACGCTGCACCTCCAATGTCTTACCAGGCAGGAAGGCAGCGCCTACCGTTCCGGTTCCACTTATCTTGTGTACATAGGGCCTGACGGCAGAGTCTTTCAACACGGGAAAGACATGGCATTGTCAGGCAGGCTGATCAAACCCGCAATTCATTTCGCAATCCTTCGGGCGTTGGGAATCAACCCTTCCGACCTGGCCGATCACGCTTCCGCAGCCGCCGCTTTCGCGTCCATCGCAGACGGGGACGGCGGACCGTTTAACGTTCCGGATATTCCCGGCGCTTCCGGTTATGCCGTTCCGTTTTCAGCTTCGAATTTCTGGTTGGTCGGGTTCGACCTCGATGAAACTCACCTGATTCCCATTGCCGATGAAAACGTTGACTACGGCAACCCGTCCGTCACTGCCAGTGACGTCGTAGACCGCGAAAGCCTGAAGGCATTCGTTACAGCAGCGCAGGATCACATTCTCTCGTTGACCGACTTGAGCGCCCTCTCAAAAGTCAGGATTGCCTTCCGGGATGAGAACGGACCCTGGCGGCACGGTTCCGTGTATCTGTACGTCCTTGATACCGCTAGAAACGTCATCATGTTTCACGCGGTTTTCCCGAACAGATTCGAGCTGAAGCCTCTGATACCGACGGTACGAGACGCGGTTACCGGAGAGCTCGTTCTGCCGCAGGTTATCGAAGCGGCGAAGAGCAGCCCGGAAGGCGGGTTTTTGGAATATTACTGGGATGATCCAACGGACGATACAGATCGCGCCGACGTCCCCAAAGTGGGTTATGCCCGCGAATTCAGCGTTGCGGGATTACACCTCATCATTGGATCGGGTTTCTATGGGCGCGCCGCCGACGTCGGCCCGGGTCCCAGCACGGTCGTTGAGGCCACGGTCGTGGGAGACGCCGTCGAGGGGCTGACCGTCGAATTTTCCCGCGCTGTATCGGGCCGCCCGTCCAACTGGGCATGGAACACCGTGACCGATGCCGCCGGGCTGTTTTCCCTCTCCATTTCCGATATGGGCGGCGTAAGCGGCTACTATCGGGCCCGGGCTACCAACGCCGAAGGCGAAGTTGTGGGCAGTTGGAGCAGCATTGCGCTCAATCGCAATCATCGCCAGGTCCTGGAACTGACATTGGGCGGCGGCGCAAGGGTTGTGCGCGTCCAACCGTTGGCCGCATCCAGTCCCGAGGCCGCGGCCAAGCCCGCGTTCGCGGCGGAGACCTTGCCGGAAGCCAGCGGTCTGTTGCCGAATTCGCCCAATCCCTTCAACAGCGCCACACTGATCACGTACCAACTGTCCAGCGCGGGTCCTGTGAAGCTGGTAATCTACAATGTACTGGGCCAGCCTGTGCGGACGCTGGTAAACGAGTCTCAGGCCAAGGGCTTATATCAAATTCGTTGGGATGCGCGTAACCAGGCGGGCGTTTCGCTGTCGACGGGGGTGTACGTTGCCCGGCTGAGTTATCCGGGCGGCGTGGCGACGCAGCGGTTGCTCTACCTCAAGTGATGGCTCAGAACCGGAAACCAGGGAATGAGTAATCGATATTTTCCGCAATCTCTCCGGGTCGTGATGTATTACGGAATGAATCGGCGGACCCGCGAATTCTCCGGTCCTGCCGGAGCCTATTTTCTTCTCCCGTCCAATCCGTCCATCCTGATTGTGGCGACACCGCGGGTCGCTTCGTGGAAATTGTAGGTGCGCCCGTCGCCGTCCTCCGCCTCCATGGAGAACCAGGACACATCGGCGCTTACCGCATCCAACTGCTCACGAGTGGCGGGATGGTCCCGATCGATGAGAAAGATTGCCGCGGCGCGGAAATCCTTCTGCGATTCGGTGAGACGGGGGTTCCGCACCCCGTACTCCCGCACGACGTCTTCGATCGTATAGGTCCTGATTCCCGTTGCGGTAAACACGGGTAACCCGTTTTCCAGAACCGGCCGCCCGTCCTGCCGCAGCCAGGAGGCGCCCTCTGCAACCAGCAGGTCCGGGACCCGGTCTGCTGCCAGGAAGCCTGCCAGGTATAATTCGATGGGACTGTAGGTCACGGTGTTATCCGCATATCCGGCCGTCACAACGTGGCCGGCCGTATAACGGCCGTTGCCGAGTTCTACCAGGTCCTCGGCCGCGAATCCTCCCAGTTGTCCGTTTGCGCTGCTGAACCCCCAGTGTCCGCCGAACCCGGTGACGACGACGTAGGCCGCCCATTGATGCATCAACTCGTGCAGCATCGGCCCATTTCTGATCCCGTCCCGCTCCTTCAGAAACAGAACACCTTTCAACATGCCGTTCGAACCGAAGGTCCGTTCTTCATCCGAATGAAGCTGCAGGCCGATGCCGCGCACATGATTGCTGATCGGATAATTAGCCCCCAAAAAGGGATATTGCCCTTCGCCGGCGTGCAGATTGACAATGATAAACAGGAAGTCGAATTCGTCTCTGAAGCCTCCGTAAAAATCGTTTACGACTTCTCTCAGCCTGTCGCCGGTGAAGGAAGCAAAGGTCCTGAGATCGACCCCGGGCACGGGAACGACAAACACATTGTCGTTGTAAACCTGCGGTTCGGAATTGACCGTAATCAGGACTTCGTCGTACAGGATGCGCACGCTTCTCGCCTGCAATGCCGGGATGTGTTCACGTATCGAGGTCTCGTTGAGCGGATTGCCCTTGAGATCGATCCTATCGCCCGCGCCCGTCAAGCCCGCGTTGGCAACCAGGGGCGAGATATCCGCTATTTCGTTTTGCCGGAGATTGACAATATCCAGTCGCGTCAGCCCCGCCAGTGGCGACAGACCCGTGATGAAGTTTGACGCCACGTCGAGTTCCCGCAGGTTTGCCAGCGATGCCAGCGGGGATATGTCGGACAGGCCGCTGCCGATGAAAAAGAGGCTCTCGAGATGGACCAATCCCGATAGGTGCGTGACAGCCGACGCGTGGTCCGCAAATCCCAGGTATAGCCTCTTAAGATTCGTCAGAGAGGCAAGCGCCGAGAAATCCGTAACGGGGGTACTCTGCAGGTGCAGGTCCTCCAGAGCGGTAAGCCCGGTCAGCGCGGAAATTCCGCCGGAAGCGTCGCTGATCGGATTACCGTTGATCCACAATATTCTGAGTCCGGTCAGGCCGGACAACGGAGAGATATCGCTGATGCGGTTGTAACCGAGATACAGGTGCTTCAGGTTGACCGCGTGTTGCAAGCCTTCCAGGTTCGCTATATTCGGATCGCCAGACCCAGTGGCCAGGCCTGTCAGCGAAGCCATTTCCTCGGCGTAAATTGGGGACTGTGAGCCCTTTTTCCCGAGAGCGGCCGCCAGAACGGAACGCAGGCCGCTGTCGGGGACGGCGATTTCACCCGTTGCCAGCGGGGTTCCTTCGGCCGGCGGCGACCAATCGCCGGCCCCCTCATCGCTGAGCGCGCGTACGCGCACGTAATAGGCCTTTTCGTTTGTCAGGCCCGTGAGAACGACGCTGGTATCCGCGGAATCCTCAGTGATCGGTCCCGGCGTCCAGTTCGCGTTGTCACTTCGGCGATACGAGACCTCGTATCCGATCACCGGGGGCTTGCCCGCTTCCCCGGGCGCCGCTTCCCATAAGATCGTCAGTGAACGGTAACCGGGTTTTGCGACAACTATTGCGCGCGGCGCCGAGGGGGGCTCGTCAACGTCAGTGACGGCTATGCCCACGCCAATGGAAGCGCGTCCCCCGCGTCCGTCGCTGGCGCGGACGTTTACCGAGAATCTCTCGCGCGCTTCATGGTCGTAGAAGATTCCCTCCTTCGTCCTGATCTGCCCCGTGGCTGCATCGATCGCGAAGTGCTCCGCGTCCGCGCCCCAGAGACTGTACGTCAACGTATCGCCGTCGGGGTCCCGGGCTGAGACCGGACCGCTGACCGGCCTTCCCGCGGGGGTGTTCTCGGGAACGGAACGGGTTACGGGCGGCGCCAGCGCGAAATTCGGCGCGCGATTGACCTCTTTGCCAAAGCTCCCGGCAAAGATCACGAAATCTCCGAAGCCGACGTGGCCGTCTCCGTTCAGGTCGTATTTCGCCTCATATTTTCCGCTTCCCATCTCACGTCCGAACGCGCCGGCAAACAGGATGAAGTCGGCAAAACCCACGAGGCCGCTTCCGTCGAAATCCGCGGAAGGCGGCGCTGCACGGTGCAGGGCGACGCTGAGTGCGGGGACCAGAACCTCAATGCGATCCCTCCGGAGCAACTCTGTCCGGAACAGCCGGATCTCCGCTTCGGAAAACGCCTGGGTCACCCGAAAGCGCACGGTACCGATCAGGCCCGCGTTCATCATTGCCGCTCGTCCAGGGGAGGAGAGCAGCCCGACCCAGACCCTTGCGGAATCCCATTCCGAAATCACAACTGCGCCGGGAAGGGCGGCGCCGCCTGCATCGAAGCCTTCGTAGACCACCTGGATCGGGTCGTATTCGAAGTGCGCCTTAAAAAGGCTCGCGTCTTGTATCCCGGTACCGAAAACCTGAACGGCCACGAGCCGGCCGGCAGACACGTCGAGTGAAGAAACGGCCTGATTGCCATCGGCATCGTCCAGGTCCAGCGAGACGGTGTACGTGTCGGCAAAGGAGGATGCCGACAACGGGTAGAGCAGCAGTACGAGGACCAGCAGACAAAAGGCGGCGGACGCACGGCCCGCGCATCGGGAACGGTGTTTGACACGCCCCGGTCGTCGGGTGTGTCGAAAACCGAAGGGATTGAATCGGCCGCAAGGGCGTGCGTTTACAACGTCAGGGAGTCTGTTTTCCACCGGGTTCTGAGGCCTTTGCTATCGGATTTCGCTTGCCGGGAACATAGCCTGAATAATTCACCTAAACATGAACTAACATGGATGGACCTGCCTGCTGAAGCAGGCGAGGCAGGCAGGATGAACAGGATAAAGACCAAGAGCAGGACAAATGTTCACGATTCCGGGCCAAACCGATGGATCCTTGCCTCGGTGGGCTACAAAACATCTCCCTGACCAATCAATTTCATAATTCATGAAATGCTGACGCGTGATATTTCGCAGAATCTATTGAAAAACAACCCGTTATACATCAAAACCAGGGTTTTCGTGAATAATCCACCATAGAAGCTACTTAGAAAATAACATTGGAAACTACGAAACACGCGAAAAAAACGAAAAAACCGTGGCTGATATTAATTGCCACAAGACGCGCAAAACCACAATGTTGCAGGTCAGCCTGGCAATGCAACGGTTTTCATCATTATGGGTGCCCCAAAGGGGCATGACAACTGTTTTAAAACTCCCAGCGGTCTTCGCGCCTGCCTGCTGCCGCAGGCAAGGCAGGCGGCTGCAGCCGTCTTCTGTTGAGAATTTCACGTAAAGACCATCCACTGTCAAGATGCCTGGCCCGTTGCGCACGACGCGGGCGGGCGGGAGAGGTTGTGGCGCCATCCGGACCACGAGGTTGTGCGCCGCACACGCCTCCGCCTGTAATGACCGGATGGACCGCAGGACGACGACCGGGTTCGCACGGAGGAGCACCGGTCCAGGGTCGCCCGTTGCGGTCTTTCAACACGCTTTTGACGGTCCATCCGGCGTTTCGGGAGGTCGAGTCTCGACGGTATGATCTCATTGCCATCGAATAGCTTGCGGCATATCTTGCCCGAGCGAGAAAGACAAAAGGGCGGCAGGACAACGGCAGCTCCCAAAGGAGAACGTAAGGGGGCGCCGCCATTGGTTGCCCTTGGCGCCGGGTATGTCGTGCGCGTTTGACCGCCCTGGCCGCAGGACGATTTCGTCGACGGCGGCGCGTTGGGCCCCCCTCCTCGGCATCCGGGAGAGCCATCCGCCCGATGGAAGGCGGCACGGAATCATCTTCGGACTTCGCTCAGGCCTTCCGTCGAGGCGTAGCGCCGGGAATCCGGCCGCCGGTTCTTACCATCCTGGTGTGGCTGCTTCTCTATCTTACATCGCCCCGGTCGTCTTTCGCCGAGAGCAAAGTTTCATTTTCGACAAATTGAAGGGGCTGTTGCGAGTGAAACCGCGCGCACGGTCCTTTCTCAATCAAATTTAGCATTCTATGCGCGACACTTCTGTGGTATTTCGATCTCTATCAGTGATGCATGAGTGAAATATCGCCAATTATTCGACAGGTGGCGGGTACGGGGATTGACAATTCGTGTGAATCGGTTTAATGTACGAATAACCCAGGGATTCTTTTCCACAAGGAGGCATCAAATGGCTACTCCGTTTAAGTGGTACTGTTGCCGCTACATGCTTCGGGTTGTTTGTGTTGATCTCAGTTTCGCCGATACGCTCGCCAATGTATTTCACCGGTGCAGTGACAGATGCTACAAGCCGGACCGTCCAGGTCGATTGTGTGAGAAGGACAGTTGCGTAAATCCGAGAAAGCTGCAAGGAATACCGAAGACGATTCATAAACATTACGCGTGAGCGCCGTCGCGGCCACGAGATCCAGGCAAAATTCAACCCCAGGGTTCAACAACCCGGGGGTTGTTCTTGTGATCCGTTTTGCGGATGCGCCCGTACGCCTGAAGCATTCCAACGTCCGGGTGGGCCGCGGCTGAACGAACTGAGCCCATCGGCGCAGGAGGTCCGATCAGGGTCTACCTGTCATTCCCGATCTCAAAACTGCATTATTGATTATTGTCGCGATAGCTGTGACAATCCTGTTGTACATTTCCACGGATGAAGATTTCAGATGAGTCGCACGATGAGCCGCGCCGCGCGGCTGAAGGGCATTGAATCCTATCTCTATCGATCCTCGAGCGGAAGGACAGCGACCGAGATCGCCGCGCGATTCGGCGTCCATCGAAGTTCGGTGTATCGTGACATTCGGTCGCTGGAGGAAGGGGGATCGCCGATATGGGAGGAAAACGGCCGGTTCGGCGTGGTAAAGGACTGGTATCTGACCACGGTCCAGGTGAATCTGCACGAGGCGCTGTCGCTCTATCTTGCGGCGCGCCTCCTCTCCGCGCACAGCGACGAACACAATCCGCACGTGGTGTCCGCCCTTGAGAAGCTCGCAACCGCAATGCCGGAATCCATCGGCGAACACATCAATCGCACCGCCGCGGCTGCCGACCAGCGCAAGCCCGATCCCGACCGTATCCGCATTCTGGAGACGCTGACCCGCGCCTGGTCGGAACGCCGGCAGGTGCGTATGGTCTATCACAATCCGGAAACCGGCGCGACCACCAAACGCACGCTGGACCCCTATTTCATCGAGCCCTCACCCGTTGGCTACGCCTGCTACGTCATTGGGTACGACCATTTGCGGCGGGACATTCGCGAATTCAAGGTGGAGCGCATCGAGCAAGCTGAATTGCTGCAGACGGCTTACGAACCGCGCGGCGGGGAGCGCGTATGGCGGGAACGGTAGAGGAAAAACCGAACGGGCGCCCGAATCGTCTCCTTTGAAAAGCGCATCCCGCATCCCTCCCGCGCAATGGTTGTCGCATGTCAGTCCATCCGCCAAGGAGAGAGACCTCGACAAGATACAATACGTAATAATGAGTCACCCAGGGCCTATCGTTCACGAGTTCATGACACTCCTCCGGCGATGGCGTCCTGGTCGGCCCCGGAGGACTACGGCTGGTCCGAAGGGGCCATTTTCACGTTTTTACACGATGCTCCACACCCCGCCCCGCCGGAAAATTTCCCACCATCACTTTAGTGGTTAGTCTGTCCTACGCTGCCCGTCATTCCGGATCGGTCAAGGAAAAGGCCCAGGGGTGTTTTGCCCCTGGGCCTTTTCCTTCCAGTGTTCCTGGCTCAATAATACCGATGCGTTGTCTTTGGCAACCCATGTTCCTTGTAGGTATTCGTACACACGCCCTTTTCACAAAGCAACCCCGGCCGATCCGGTTTGTATCTCCCGTCACGGCATTTGTGGAACACGTTTGCGGGTTTGTCGCCATAGCTGCAATCAACGCAGACAATGCGCAGGAGATAACGGCAACACCACCACTTGAACAGACGGTTCATTTTACACCCCCTTGTGTGTTCGGGGATGTTAAGACAATTAGCGGAAATTGTCAACCCTATAATTCAGATATATTGAAATTTCTGAATTTCTACTTGACAGATCTTCTCATTATTCAAATGATAATGAGAAGAAAAGACCGGGCCAACGCTACTCGGTGAATTCGTACACGAGGTCCTCGCCGGACACGCCCGTGATCCGCAGCACAACCTCTCCCGGACCGGGACCGTAGAACGTCTGGTAGCGGGTCCTGACCAGGCCGAGATCAAAACTGATGGATTCCGTCGGATATGCCTCGCAGGGATCACCGTTCCCGTGATGGGCGAGGACGGCCGAAAGCTGCACCGGATCCGACTCTCTGAAGGACTTCGAGATCACCAGGGTGAAGACGTGTTTTCGGCACCCGCCGGAGTACGAGACCGAGAGGTTCAGTTGGTCTCCTTCAACGGCTGCCGAGTTTACGACGTAGGGGTCGTCACCGTAGTCCCGACCGTCGTCGACCACCACGCTGTTTTCAGAGACGACCGGCTCAGTCGGAGATTCGCGGCAGCCCGATGCGGCGAGCATTCCGAGCAGGAGTGCGGGCAGGATGGCGCGGTTGAGATCGATCATGTCGGTCTCCTCTGTGGTTTGATACGTATCCTGGAAAGTTAACCTTGATTCGTCATTTTTCGGGGACGTTAATTCGAATTTGTGCAAGTGAATAAAGGCGATTTAACTGCTGATTTCAATGAACCTTCAGGTCACTGGACGTGAACGGAAGAAATGTGCTTCCGGACGACCTTTTCGGCCCAATTCGAAAGGTTTTGTCGCGACGCCGCGTTGCTGAATCTGTCGCATTAAGGTTAAATTACGTGCATTACAAATAGTAATTAACGGCATATTTGCAAGTAAGACAAGCGCAGATGCTGTTGTCTGCTTATAAGTATGCCGTAAACCATTAATTATAAACCACGGCGGATCATCAAGGATGCAGGCGCCCAAAAAAGGTGGCAGATCCGGCTTACTCCGATGGCCGCGCGACGTCATTGCCGTCATATCGGCGCTTGCCGCGTTGCTGATCTACTTTCAGTACACGACGCTCTTCAAGTTCGCCGTACTCGGCCCAAGCCATCGGTACGAAAGCCCGGGCGCATTTCTGCAGGCCGTAAGAATGCAAGTCCCGCTGGATATCGCAGATGCGATTGTGGCGGGCCTGATCCTTGCCGCATTCGTCAGCATCATCGTACTGGAACTCCGGAAGAAGCGACTTTCTACGTTTCTTGACAAGGTATTTGAAACCGAGAAACGGACACGCTTCGCGTTGTTTCTGATCTGCCTGTTTTGCGCCCGGTTCTATTTTGCCCGCGGAGGATTGGCATGGGCCGCTGATGCGAACTTCCATATCGGCTATGCCTGGATTGCCTTTCAGGCCTTCTCACAGGGCGAAATTCCCATCTGGACGAATTACTTCGGCACAGGAAGTACCTATTGCCAGTTCTATGGGTTTCTCTTCTTCTATCTGACCGGCGCGGTCAATCTGCTTTTTTCCGATCTGGAGTTCTCGCTGAAGTTCGTGATGGGCGTGAGCCATGTGCTTTCGGGGATCGGGATGTACCTGTTCGTAAGGACACTCTTCAACAGACAGGCAGGCTTTATAGCGGCGCTGGCGTACGTGATGTGTGTCTGGCACACGCAGCAGGTCCTCATCATGGGGCGTTACCCGCTCTCGTTGTTTTATGCCGTGCTTCCCTTTCCGTTCTACTTCTTCGAGAGTCTGAGGATACGTTCGCATAAGTTGGCGTACGCCATGGGAGGCGGGCTGACCCTGGGCATGCTGGCCTTCACGCATCCGGGCTACGCTTTTTGGGCGACGGCGCTGTTAGCGCTTTACGTGTGCATTCGGCTTTGGATGGGCAGAGGCCGTCACGCGAACCGCCACGTTTGGCGGCACAGCTTCCTGCTGTTGATGGGAGGCCTGGCCTTCGGAGCGTATCTCACACTTCCGATGTGGTTGGAACGGGAAAACGTCGGACTGGACTCAGGGGTCAACCTGTCGGGCCTGCCGGATCCAACATGGAGTCAGCTTCTCGTCTGGTCCAACTATCGCTTCAGGCTGTTCTTCATTGAGACCAGACACTGGTACGGCGGCTATCTGGGGCTGTCGCTCATCGCGCTGTCCCTGGCGGGTTTGGGTGGTTCGCTGCTGTTGAGAAGGCGTCACGGGAGCCCGCATCCGCACGGGTCCGCGGAACAGGCAGATTTCAAGATGACGTTGGCTGCAGACCTGCCATCGAAAACGTGGCCGGCAGTTGCATGCCTGGCGGTCTCCTTTTTCCTGGTTTTCGGGTATCGGTGGCCGTTGGGTTCCCTGAGCGTCGTTCAGGCATTCAACGCCGGACGATACCTGCTCTTTGTTGTCTTCTTCCTGTCCGTGACCGCCGGCGCGGGTACCGTCGCCCTCGTCCACCTTTGTCGCGGTCGGGGAACGGGCTTCCGAATTTTCACGGTTCTGCTGTTGGTCGTGGTCGCAGATCTGGCGCCGGCAACCTTTCAACAGCCCTATCTCCCCTACAGTGAGCTGAAACGACCTCAAATCGTTGGTGCCAAAGCAACCCATCTGCTGCGAAGCGAGGCTGCTCAGTTCCCGAACGGCGAAATTCCCAACTACCGGATCTTCTTTGCTACGGACACTGAATATCGTCCATTTTCCATCTCGTATCTGTCGATCAAGACGGGCCTGGTGACACTTCTGGGCCTATATAACGAAGCGCCACTCGCCACGAAATTCTTCTGTCATCCTCTGGAGAGATCTTTGAATTCCGCAATCAGGGAGGCGGAGAAACTCGAATCTCCAGCAGCTTATGAATTCGGTCCTCTTGGAGATGGGCTTTACCTGTCGAACACAAAGCGCATCATGGCTCACGACGCCACTAAGAAAACACTGTTGAACTGGACGATATCGGCTTCTTCCCCCGTGGTCGTCTCCTCGAGGATCGTGAACCGGGATCTCTCGGACTCGAACCATGCAGAGGATCAGGCTCAGATGGAATTATCGCTTCTCATAGAGGCGATGGGCGTTAACCAGCTGGACAACACATGTGACCGGATTCTATTGACAGGGTATACGGGCAGCTAAGACCTGGGGACATCGCCTTCCGTGCAGGTAGCTGAGCACCGAACGTGGAATCAACGCGTGGAGATGGTCATCCGCACCTCCAGCCCCTGCTTTGCCCGCCTGGCCTATGCCTATTATCCCTATCTCAACGTTACCGTCAGCGGCGAGAAGGTCATGCCATACCAGACGGCCGGGGGGTTTATCGCTCTGCGTTTGAGCGAGGGAGAGCACCGCATTGTTCTGAATCCGGTCCTGTCTCCACTGAGACGTGGATTGCTCGTGCTGAGCCTGGCGTTCGTTGCCGCCTGCCTTACATGCTTCGGATGGAGGGCTCGCCACAGTGGGGTCATCCGACGACTCCTCCATAACAACGGCACGGCCCGGCGGAAGTGAGGGTGCCTGCCGGACAGCAAGAAGCTTTCAGCGGTCAGCATTCGGCAGTCAGCCGTCAGCAATCAGCTTGAGTCAAAAGCGAGAATCAAAAACAAGAGTCAAATTCAACTCACACAGAGACACGAAGGCACGAAGAAAACCAAAGCGGCCAAGAGCGAACCGCCCCCAGCCCCGCAAACCTCTCCCCCCGGCCCCCTCTCCCGGGGGGAGAGGGGGAGACAACCTGCTTCAACGGGGCGACGATAAGGCCTGGCGACATGGCCTCCCTGATGCGCAGACCTATCCCCCCTGCCTGCCGAAAAACCACCGCCAGGCAGGGACCCTTTCCTATAAGGAAAGGGTAACGAACGCCACGTGATAGGATCCGGGGGTGACCCTTCCGTCGGGAAGGGCGTAGGTCTCGAAAAGGGTAGACGTGAGACGGGAGATGATGTCAGTGCCCTATGGTTTTTCCAGTCGTTACCATTTCGGCAAAAAAACAGGCACGGTTAGCGTGAAAACACTGTGGTAACGTTATCATCTACCCTCTCACCGCTTTCAGGTTTTCATTCTTCCTTTTTCCCGTCTACCTTCTTACCGCCTTTAGAATCGTCGCCGTAAGTGTCCCGTGCCTGAAATATGTCGCCCTTCATCCGCGGATTCATCCCGTCTCGCTACGATGGGCCGAATCCACAGATAGCCTCTTCATTATACGGATTTTCTTGACAGCATCTCTAGATTTAGTTACAATCTGGTATCCTCCCTCCAGAAGAATCACTCTGGAGCCCCCGGATTCCCAAGTGGGTCCGGGTTTTTTTTGTTATCCATCCGCGATAAGCCTCCCGGTGTCTCCAATTCTCACTGCGCATAGCCACATGACGTGCCAGATCGGCGGCCGCATTATGCCTTTATGGCATCATAGGAATAATGATATGTCATTTTGGCATATATCGCCCGGTAAGTTATCCCTATTGCATCGTTCAAGTGGTTTGATTCTGCCGGTGGATTTTCCCTAACTATTTATAATATATTTGGTTATGTTCATTACACATTGCGTGGGGCGTAATTGGCACGGGGCTTGCGAATAGTTGTTGGCACAGGCTCGAGGGCGAGCAGGCAGCTCTCGAGACCCGAAAAAACAACCGTTCGTCGGGAAAACCGTTCATCCAAAGGAGGATTTACCATGACACTCACCAGGTGGCAACCCAGGCGGCGCTTTGGCTTCGTGCCCGAGATCGACCGGTTCTTCGACAGCTTCTGGAGAGGCCCGCAGCACGACTTTCGCGCGCTGTCCACGTGGAGCCCGGCAACCGACGTGCAGGAGACCGATACGGACCTGCTGGTCCACGTTGAGCTTCCCGGCTTGTCCAGGAAGGACATCAAGGTCAACATGGAAAACGGCGTGTTGTCGATTCAGGGCGAAAAGCAGAACGCGTCGGAGGAGAAGGAGCATCGGCATCACGTCTCCGAGCGGACCTACGGCCGCTTCGCCCGGTCGTTCACGCTCCCGTCCGAGGTGGACGCGGAGAAGATCAAGGCCGGATTCGAGGACGGCGTGCTCACGTTGACGCTGCCGAAAACGAAGGCGTCGGTTGCGCGGGCAATCGAAATCGCGTGATCAGGCGTCACGTTGACAGAGAAAAAGAGACCGACGGAAACACTGTCGGTCTCTTTTTTTATGCGCCTCGAGAGATCAGCCATCAGCTATCAGCCGTAAGCTGTCAGCTAAAGGCGAAAACCAAAATCAAGATCCAACCCTCCTCCCTGCCCCAATGGGAGAGGGGGAGGAAAACCGGCCTCACACGGAGGCATGAGCTGTCAGAAAAAAACAAAAAACGAATCCCGTGACGTCAGCGGTATACGGACGTGCGGTTTTCCTGCATCCGGCTCTCGGACAAGGATTCATGCAGTCGGCCATGGGACGTTCTGTGGCGCCATCTCCAACTGGACCACGCGCACCCTATCGTAGATCGTCATGCAACTGCGAAACTGTCTATGAGTTGAAAACGAAGTCCAAAGTAACCCCCATTTTACCATTGACACTTTGCTGGATTCAAGTTCCTAATTCCTTTTGTTCCTGATTCACCAAGCACGACTTCGAAACAACCTCCATCCCCACTTCTCAGTAAAGGGTTTTCTATTTCTTTTCCATAGTGAAATCTATGTCTTGAGGCAAAGGTGTCAACTGGTCCCTCGACAAACCACCTTCCATGCCTTCTTCCATAATTCATCTCGCCCGAACCGATTCGTATCGTTGTATCCTCAATAGTGTGTCCCTCAACCAGTCGAATCTTACCATAAATGGTTGTGTGCAACTTTCCCTTGCCATGTGGTATCCGCCCTGGGCATTCACCAAACCAGGAAGCTATGATTTCTGCATTGTTATGATCCCACAAGTAACAATTGTCTGGTTCTTTTAATAACTTCCAACAAGGTTCCCGTTTATGTTCCTTTCCACAAATGTCCTCTGGACGAATGGTTAAGGGATTTATTAGTTTTCGTCCTATTTGAAGTGGGTCTTTCTGTCCCTTCTTTACAACCCGGACCGATTTTTTCGGCGTAGGTATTCTGTCAATTTCTAGTTTAAACCAAAACTGATACACTTCAAGTGCGCCATCTATCAAAAACACTGCTCGAAATCCCAATTCCGGTTCATGAAATTTTCCGGTTGTTAATTGGCCTATCAACCATAGTCTACCAAATTCCCCAAAGGCCACTTTTTCATCTGGGTCTGATAAGTCCAATGCTTGACCAACGGGGAGTATTCGAACGGGAAATAAGGTATCCTCAGTATCTCCGGTTTCGAACGGATCACCTGTAAAATCAGTCAGGTATGATTTTTCCTGAATATAGAATATGTCTTGTTTTAAACGATTGCGAATTTCAATAGCCAATTGATCATTTTCTACCAAACGAAAACTGATGGTAAATGCTTCTGTTCTGAATCGCGGATAGATCCCTTTTAAGATCTCACCCTTTTCCGGTAACGAAACAACTCGAATCAGATCCAAAGTTTGTACTGTATCTACAGTCGCACATCCGATTAATGTAAAAGCAGCCCACGCTCTTATCCAATAAGCCATGCTCACATACCCCTTATCAGTACTGGGGGCTCTATCGGCCCCTCTCCTTTTTCTCCTCACTTTGGTTTATTGACTTTTGTCCACTCTTCAATGAAAACATCCGATTCGGATGCCTCTAACCCGAACTATTCACGAGTTGTAATATCTTCACCCGCATAGTATCCCAAAGGTCTTTGTCTATTATATCCGGAACCTGCTACAGCGATATCTAAACGCCCATCACCATTTAAGTCCCCAATATCGAAATCCTGGGCAGTGAAGAAAGTTGTATGGTCCTCCCAAACCTTTTCCAACTCATCATCAATAATTCGAAACTGGGTCAAACCCGCGAAGGTAGATGGATTAAATTCACGTTTCCAAAAACAGATCAGATTTTCAAAACCATTTTCGTATTTCCAGGCTACCTTAATTGTCCCTTCCGGAACATTGAAATGATGTGTCTCGGCCGAAAGGGAAGTGCTCCAGAATATCCCAACGAGAGCCAACACGAGTCGCATCATTAACCTCCTATATTAGTAATCTTAAGTAAATTCAGTTTTGTAATCAATAGACCGAACTGAAGCTACTGAGTCATACGCTCAGGGGGTCGTCCTGGTAGCTGGTAAATCCGACTTATCGCCTGGGTGTCAAAATCGGTTTTAAATTAGACAGAAACGACGGTTTAAAAATGGACACTTCCGTGTAAGATCGCTGCAATACGCAACGAAGCCCTGCCTGTGCTTATAGTAGGGATATCCACACATATCCCAAAAAGCACAGGAGGGCTCGTACCCATGATATTAAGGGAGATGTCCATGCAGATCAAGTATTTGAGTGATGTTAATGATCGCCCATATGCGGCCAATGCGGGATCGGCATAATGAGGCCAGCTGAAGATCGCCCTAATGGGGCCACTTCAGGATCGGCCTAATGAGGCCACCTGGGATGCGATAAAGGTTTCGGACTATCCGGCAACGGTTCTACCTTCTTTCTGTCTCCCCGACAGTCAGGAGGGAAGGACATGGCCAACCGGAGGTTTGAGATGTATCAGTATCGCCAGGTATTGACGCGTATGCGGTTGGGCGATTCGGATCGTGCGATCGCCCGTTCCGGGTTGATGGGTCGGCGGAAGGCCGGCGCGCTTCGTGAAGTGGCAGGCCGTGAGGGATGGCTGGACGCTTCCAACGTGTTGCCCGATGATGCCACGCTGGTGCAGGTGGTTCAGGTTCCAACCTCGCGGCCTCAGTCGGCCTCGTCGGTTTTGCCCTACCAGGACAAGGTGACAGCTTGGTGGCGTGAGGGTATCCGGGGTACCGTCATCCACCAGGCGTTGGTGGACACCTACGGCTATGCTGGCTCGTATGCTTCCATCCGTCGTTTTCTCCAGCAGCTCAAAGACGCTCATCCCGACGTCACCACCGTGTTGGACTTCGATCCGGGCGACGTGGCGCAGGTGGACTTCGGGCGGGGTCCCACGATAGAGGACGTCTTCACCCACCAGACCATCGCGACGTGGATCTTCGTGATGGTACTGGCCTGGTCTCGCCACCAGTATGCCGAGATCGTGCCGGACCAGAAGGTCGAGACGTGGCTTTCCTGCCACAGAAGCGCCTTCGAGTTCTTCGGCGGAGTCCCGGCACGCGTGGTGATCGACAACCCCAAAAACGCCATCACCAGGGCCTGCTACCACGATCCGGAGGTGCAGCGCGCCTACGGCGAGTGCGCCTGCCTGCGTCCCTCGGACAGGCAGGCCGAAGGCTATGGCTTCACCATCTCCCCGTGCCCCGTGCGAGACCCGAAGAAGAAGGGGCGCGTGGAGGCGGCCGTGAAGGTTGTCAAGCGCAGCTTTGTTCCCCTGCGCCAGTTCCGTGACATCAGAGATGCCAACCGGCAGTTGCAGGACTGGATCCCGGGGTGGCCGGTAACCGCATTCACGGCACCACCCACGAACGACCCCTGACACGCTTTGCACAGACCGAGCGCGAGTTCCTCAAGCCGTTACCCGCCATTCCACCTGAGCAGGCGGCCTGGGCCAAGGTGAAGGTTCACGGCGACTGCCACGTCCAGTTCGAGAAGTGTCGATACTCCGTGCCCTATGCCCTGGTGCGCCAACAGCTCTGGTTGCGGGCCAGCCCAAAAACCGTGAGGATCTACCAGAACCACAACATGGTGGCCGTTCATCCCCGTAAAAACACACCTGGTGCACGCGCGACCGTTACCGAACATCTGCCGCCAGAGGCGCGCGCTTTCCTGATGCGCGATCCACAATGGTGCCTCAAACAGGCACAGCGTATCGGTCCTTCCTGCCACCGCCTCATCAAGACCCTCTTCTCCGATCGCGTGCTGGACAACCTCCGCGCGGCGCAGGGCATCATCCGACTTTCCGAACGCTACGGCGCAAGGCGCCTTGAGGCCGCCTGCGACCGCGCCCTGGCCTATGACAACCCCCGCTACCGGAGTGTGAAGAGCATCCTCGAAAAAGGTCTGGACCAACATAAGCATCCAGACGAGACGTCCACAGACCCGCACACCCTCGCGTCAGCCTATACGGGAGAGGGACGTTTCTGTCGCGATGCCACAACCCTCTTCAGCTAAAAAACGGGAGAACAACAAAATGAACCCCATGCCTGAACTTGCCCCCATGCTCATAAGACTGCGCCTGTCCGGCATCCTTGAGACTCTGCCTGCCAGAAACCAGGAAGCCATCGACAACAAACTCGCTTACAGCGAGTTCCTCGCCCTGCTTGTCCAGGACGAGGTCGCACGCAGAGAACACAAAAAGTTCAACCTGCGCCTGCGACGCGCGGGCTTCCGCGGCGAGAAAACCCTCGAGGGCTTCGACTTCGCCTTCAACCCCGCCATCAATCAGGCCTTCATCAAGGACCTGGCCACCTGTGCCTTCATCAAGGAAAAGGTCGCGGTACTGATTGCAGGACCCTGCGGCACTGGCAAAAGCCACATCGCACAAGCCCTGGGACACCTCGCCGTCAGAGCCGGCTACGACACCCTGTTCACCACACAAACCAAGCTGTTGGGACAACTCCACGCAGCCCGCGCCACAGATACCTTCCAGCGGCGCTTCCACAATGTTGTCAAAACCCCGCTGCTCATCATCGATGACTTCGGCCTCAAACCCTTAACGCCGCCACACGACGAGGACTTCCACGACCTCATCTCTGAACGCTATGAACGCGCCGCCACCATCGTCACCTCTAACCTCGACTTCTCCGAATGGGGCGACGCCTTCACCAATCGACTCCTCGGTGCCGCCACCCTCGACCGTCTCAGACACGGCGCCTATCGCGTCATCCTCGACGGCGAAAGCTTCCGTGCACCTAAACCCCTACCACAATCACCAAAAAAACACCTTGGAAAGGAGGCCCAAGAACACTAATTATATGCCCCTTCCGAAACCCTGAAATCGACACTTCCAGGTGGCTCCATTATGCCGATCATGGGTGGCCTCATTAGGGCGATCCGTGACAAGTGAAGACGGTGTTCCGAAGGCACGGATTGCCCGACAGTTGGGCGTCTCACGGCAGACGGTGTATAACCACCTGAACCGTGAGGGGGTGTTTCGCAAGGTGAGGGCGCCACGCGCCACGAAGCTGGATGCGTATAAGGGCGTGATCCGGACGCGTCTGGAGCAGTTCGATTTGCCCGGGACGGTGCTGTTGCGGGAACTGCGTTTGCAAGGCTATACCGGTCACCGGTCTTACGCGACCTCTCCCCCCGGCCCCCTCTCCCGGGGGGAGAGGGGGAGACAACCAGGAGACGCGTCCGGTGGTGTGGAAGGGGCTGTTGTTCGCGTCAAAAACCGCCGCTCACCATCAGCCACGAACGCAGTTCCAACGGGTGTATATCCGCCGGCAGGCGACCTGTCAGGACACGATGGAAAAACCGCACGAGGACCAACCGGTTTCCATTCTTCCTTTTTCGTTCTTCCTTTTTCATTCTTCCCTTTCCCGTCTCACCTGGGAGAGGGTTAAGTCTCAATGTCCAACGCGACGGCGAGCGCATTGTCGAGTTCGCGGACCTTATTGGGAGACAGGGTGCCGATAAAGCGGGTCAACGCGGACTTGGGAATGCTGACCAGTTGGTCGCAGAAGATGCTGCTGTCATGCTTCAGGCCTTCGTTCGCCCCCACGGGGACCTGGGAGGAAAGGCCGTCAAAGGAGGAAAAGACCGGAGCACAGACAACGGTCGAGAACTTCGAATCGATGAGAGCCTGGCGGCTGACGATGACAAAGACGCGATAGTCCCGGGGGTCCTCGCGCGACCCCTTATAGACCCTGTAGAGTTCCCCGCGCGTCACAGATGGGCCTGATAGGCAAGCACGTCATTCGCTTCATCGTTGAATTGCGACGCCTTGCGGTCGAGGATTTCCGCATCCCGGGAATCCCGAATCCTTCTTCTCAATAGAGCAACATATTGCTTCAACGCGGCCTCCAGGAACGCCGATCGGTTCGTCGGCGTATCGGGCGCACTCAAGAGGCTGTCCATCTCCCGGACCAGCCCTTCGGACAGGGTAATCGAGGTTTTGATTTTCAACGGGACCTCCTTCACCAAATGCAATGGGTAGTATATTTATCTTACTAAAAGTAGTATAAATGGAGGCTTTTATCAAGAAGATTGGCTATCGGCTTTCAGCAGTCAGCCATCAGCAATCAGCTTGAAGCAAGAGCGAGAATCAGCTCACACAAAGACACGAAGACACAAAGAAAACCAAACCAGAATCCAGCAGTCAGCTAAAAGCAAAAACGAAGACCAACAAGCCGCAAATCAAATTCAACATCCACATCTCCCCAAATTCCCTGCCTACGGCGTGTTCCTTTTGAAGCGACCAAAAGGAACCAAAAGTCGCCACTGGGCGTGGGGCCTGCTATATGCATTGCGCGAACACGCTCACAGGATACACGGGATACGCTGGCCTGGCACCCTGCGTAGCACGTCGGGCCGCGTCGCTGGACGGAACCGCGCGCTCTGCTCTGGGTGCCCTCCGGTCGGGAAATGCTCTTCGTAGACCGATGAGTGCCTTGATGATGAGCACAGCGGTTAGCTCTCAGCGATCAGCGTGAGTCAAGAGCGCCCTCACCCCCAACCCCGCAGACCTCTCCCCCCTGCCTGCCGAAAAACCACCGCCAGGCAGGGACCCTCTCCTGTGAGGAGAGGGTAACGAACGCCACGCGATAGGATCCCGCTATCCCCCTTCCTTGCAGGAAGGGGGATAGCGGGTAGGTTGGTGGGGGTGGGACCGGAAGCGCATAATTGTCAAGATCGCAAATGCATCAAACCTCGCGCAGTTCACTCAAGCGCACGGCGGTGTGGAAGGGGCTTTTCCGCGCGAGTCCGTCCAGCAACGTCGTGCGGGAATGCCTGCGAGGGTTTCAGGGCAACGTCTCCCGGTGTCTCCACTGAAGCGGTTCGCGGAAAAGCAGCCCCGCGGCGTTTGAGCGGCACGCTTCTTTTTGGTCCTTTTTCTTACGTGGATAAGAAAAAGGACGAAGAGAAAATGAAAGTTGGTGGGAGAGGTTAAGTTTCGGTCCCCCAGGAGGTTAGTTCCAACGGGTGTATGTCCGCCGACGGGCATTTTTTCGGGATGTTATGGACAATCCCCACGAGGATCAACCCGTTTCCGTTCTTCCTTTTTCCTTCTTCCTTCTTCCCTTTTACGTCTCCCCGCCTTTAACCATCGGTCCCATCGCCTGGATGTGCTCCGGGCCGGTCGCGCAGCAGCCGCCGATGATTTGCGCGCCCATGGCCTTCCACTGGCCGGCGTACGCGGCAAGCCGTTCGGGCGTGTTGTCGCCCCACTGCAGGATTTCGGCCGGCCCATCCGGAGATTCCGCGGATTCCAGGGGCGCGAGCGGACGATATCCGATATTCGGATACGCGCCAACGCAGCCGTCGAAGGCCTGCCTGAGTAGCGGAAGTCCGGCCGAAACCTCTTCCGGCGCCGTGCACATGATCAGGACCCCGGTGACGCCACGAAAGCCCAGCGCGTCGACGAGGTCCTCAAGGCGTTCTTCGTATTGCATGGTCCCGTCTTCCCGGATATGCCGGATACCCAGAAACACCGGCAGGCCTGTCTCCGCGCACGCATCCGCGGCCGCCACGCAGTCGGCGATATGTCCGATGTACTCCACCCAGATCGCGTCTACGCCGACCCCGGCAAGCAGCCTGGCATGGTCGCCGATCTCCTTCCGGTACGCCTCGGCTCCCATGATGTCCACGTCGGGCGGGGTTCCTTCGGCGCGCCGCTGAAGACACGGCGCCGAGATCCCGCCGGCGACAAACGCACCCGGCTTGACCGCATCGCGCGCGGCGATCGCGTTTTCCCCTGCCGCGCGGGCGTACGCCTCCCACCGGTCCCCGAGTCCGATGGGCGTCATTCGGGCAGGGCTCGTCCAGAAGTTGTTGCTGATGATGATATCGGCGCCCGCGCGGAGGTAGTCGGCGTGGACTTCCCTGACCGACTCCGGCGCGTCGATATTGGCCGTGGCCGACCAGGCCTGGAGTCCGCCCTCGGCCGTTGCGCCTTTCAACACGTCGACGCCTCTCCGTTGCAACTCGGAGCCTGTTCCTCCGTCCAGGAGAAGCGTCTCCCCGCTCTCGATCCGATCCGCAATTCGTTTTGAAGACATTTCTTCCTCCTTCTCGTAAGTCAGCGGTCAGCCATCAGCATTCAGCTTGAGTCAAGAGCGAGAATCAGCTCACACAAAGACGCGAAGACACAAAGGAAACCAAACCAGAAACCAGCAGTCAGCTTGAAGCAAAAGCGCCCTCGCCCCCAGGCCCGCAGACCTCTCCCCCCAACCCCCTCTCCCGGGGGGAGAGGGGGAGTAGAATCAGCCTGAAGCCGTCAGCATGAAGCGAAAGATTAGAATCAAATTCAACATCCACATCTCCCCAAATTCCATAAAGGCGGGGAGACGGGAGAGGTGAGACGTGAGATGATCACTCGCGGCCACGGGACGACGATATGGCCGGGCGAGACCTCCTCCCTGATGCGCAGACCTCTCCCCCCTGCCTGCCGAAAAACCACCGCCAGGCAGGGACCCTCTCCTATAAGGAAAGGGTAACGAACGCCTCGCGATAGGATCCCGCTTTCCCCCTTCCTCACAGGAAGGGGGTAGGTCTGAAAGGCGGGGAGAGGGAAGACGTGAGACGGGAGATGATATCAGTGCCTTATGGTTTTTCTTGATTGTTACGATATCGGTAAATAATCAGGCACGGTTTATGTAGAAACACAGCTGTAAATGTCTTCATCTACCGTCTACCCTCTTACGTCTCACCGCCTTCAACTACCGTCTACCCTCTCACCGCTTTTTGAAAAGGACGAAGAAGAAAATAGTAAGTTAGAGATGTGAAGTTTGGGACCGCCCGGAACGCTGTTCCAACGGGTATCTGTCCGCCGCCAGGCGCCCTGTCAGGACATGATGGATAATCCCCACGCGGACCAACCCGTTTTCCTTCTTCCTTCCTCCCTCTCCCCTCTCACCGCCTTCAGGTTTTCATTCTTAATTCTTCATTCTTAATTTTTCCTTCTTCCTTTCCCGTCTCACCGCTCCTGCGCCGGATCGGTTGCCGGTAGCGTAAATCGCACCCGATCGAACCGCCGCGCCATGGCCATCGCGCGGTCCCGGGCGCCCTCGGGATCCCGTTCGCTGAGCACGTCCAGAATACAGCCGGCGATTTCGGGGGCGTCCGACTCCGTCATGCCGTACCGGGTCACCTCCTGCACGCCGATTCGCAGGCCGTGCCTGCCCAGCCCCTCCGGAGCGCCGGCCGCATTGACGAGAATGTGGCACGCTTCCAGCTTTCTGACCAGCGGCCCGCTCTCGCCGAACGCATCCACGACTGGAAGCACCGTGTGCGATTCCGTATAGCCCCGGTCGGCGCCCACCAACGGCACGCCCTGTTCGTGGAAGGCCCGGCCCAGCGCTTTGGCATTGCCCACGATCGCATCCGCATGCGCCTCCCCGCACGCCATCCACTCCAGGAACGTCCCCGCGAGCGACGGCAGGCGGCTCAGGTGATGGTTGGCGATCATCAGCGGGGATATGGCTTTCGCTATCCGCTCCGCGACGTCACGGTCGTTGGTCAGGACCATCCCCCCCTGCGGCCCGGCCAGCGTTTTGTGCGTGCTCGTCACCATTGCGTCCGCGCCTTCCGCCAGGGGAGACTGAAACCGCCCGCCCGCAATCAGGCCCATCACGTGGGCCGCGTCGTAAACGAGGAACGAACCGGGACAATAGCGGTCCATCGCCTCCCTCAGCTCCCGGACGGGCTGGGGAAAGAGGAACTGCGCCGATCCGATGCTCACCAGCGCGGGACGGTGCTCGCGGATCAGCGAAACCGTGCGGTCCAGGTCGATATTGGAATTCAACCCGTCCCATGGGATCGGAATCGAATTCAGATCCACCTTCAAGCCGGAGTTCGCCAGCTTCGCGGCATACATGTGCCCGTTATGCGCCTCGAGCACCGTATCTCCAGGACCGGCAAGCGCAAACAGGGCGATCAGGCCGGCGATATTTCCGGACAGGGGTCGCAGGTCCACGTACGCGGCTCCGAAGAGCTGTTTCGCCAGGTCCTGGGCCATCTCTTCGATCTGCGTCAGAAACGCATTCCCCGGGTACCCCCGGTTTCGCGGATCGATACCGGTATAGGAGCCGTACCTGTGGTCCAGATCGTTCACGATCAGCCGCTCCACCAGCGGGCTCGGCCGGGTCTCCGACGCAATCAGATTCAGGCAGCGTTCCCGAAACGTCGTATGCGCTTCGACCAGCGTATCGATTTCCCGGACCTTGCGGGCGAAATCCATGGGAATTTCCCTTCTATGTTAACGCATCGATCAGGTCGACTTCGCTGTAAAGCAGCGCCCGCGCAAAGGCGCCCTGCCCCAGATAGTCGGGCGCATTCCACGCTCCGGGCGCGCAGTAACAGGCCGTCACCAGCCGCTCTCCCAGCCTCACGCTCGAGGGGTACCCCAGGTCGCTGTCGCCCAGGTCGTCGCATACGATGAACGGACCGCTCCAGCTCCGCCCCCCGTCTTTGCTCACCCGGGCCTGCATGCCGAACGGGTCGTGCCGCACGCCGTAGACCATCAGGATCCAGCCGTTGGATAGCAGCGTGAGGTCCGCCGGGTGTTCCCGTCCCCCGGTCACCTCAAGCGGCGCATCCCATGTATGCCCAAGGTCCGTCGAACGGCACACCGAGATCAAGCCCCCATCGTGGACCGAACGCATTGCGGCGATCAGAACGCCGTCGCCGGTCGAAAGCAGCGCCGTTTCATTGTATCCATCGGCAATAAGCGATGGGCGATCCCACGTCCTGCCGCAGTCGTCGGAACGCAGAATATACGCGCAATCGCCCGTGTCGTCTCCTGAAGGGGTATCGGAGCCGTAAAGGGGCAGCAGCATCGCACCGCCCGGCAGGGTGACGATCCTCCCGAACGCGGAGTGCTTCTCCATCCCCGCGAAGTCCAGGGGTTCGGAGTCTTGCCAGGTTCGCCCTCCGTCGCGGGAGCGGGTCTGGCGCATCTGCACCCGGCACAACTGCGGCATCCAGCTTCCGTCATCGCCATAGGACCCCTGTGCGTGGTACGCCAGCACAACCGTGCCGTCGGGCGCCACCCCCACCGCCGGATTCCGGTCGTCCGCACCGGAGTCGACGATCACGACCGGCGCTTCCCAGGTACGGCCGGCGTCGGGCGAACGAATCGCTTCCAGGCGGCCGGTAACGCCCACGTGACCCGCACCGGCGCGCACTACGGCCAGGATTTCTTCGCCGCCCACGCTGGCGAGTACCGGGAAATAGCCCCGGTCGCGGCAGATGAGCACCTCGGCGGCCGAAGGAAACCGGCGAAAATCGATCGTGTTCATGGCAAAACCTCCAAAAGCGGGGAGAGGGGAATAGCAGCAGTCAGCGGTCAGCAGTCAGCCTTCAGCAATCAGCTTGAGTCAAGAGCGAGAATCAAAAACAAGAGTCAAATTCAACTTCCACATCTCCCCAAATTCCCTGAAGGCGGGGAGACGGGAGATGATCACTCGCGGCCACGGGACGACGATATGGCCGGGCGAGACCTCCTCCCTGATGCGCAGACCTCTCCCCCCTGCCTGCCGAAAAACCACCGCCAGGCAGGGACCCTCTCCTATAAGGAAAGGGTAACGAACGCCTCGCGATAGGATCCCGCTTTCCCCCTTCCTCACAGGAAGGGGGTAGGTCTCGAAAGGGGTAGACGTGAGATGAATGCCCTATGGTCTTTCTCGTCGTTACCATAGTCGGTAAAGAAACAGGCACGGTTAGCGTGAAAACACTGTGGTAACGTTTTCATCTACCGTCTACCGTCTTACGTCTCACCGAATTTACGCGTGCCGGTCATCTATAGATACTCTGATTGACAGGAAATCGCCACCCGGCACATTTGCATGCCCAGTCCATCGACCCGTCACCGTTCCCCCTTCCTCGCAGGAAGGGGGTAGGTTGGTGGGTCTTTAAACGCTCCAGCGCGCAGGAACATCGCCGTACGGTTCCTTGTAAGTTCCTATCAAGCGAACGGTGGTGGTGTGGGGGGTTTTTCCGTGCAAATCCGTCCAGCAACATAGTTCCGGCAGGGCTGGTCCGGTGACAGGGCACCCAAATTCCAATTGCGCCACTGAGGTGGTTCACGGAAAAACCGGCCCCGCGCCGAGCGGCCTGCCTGCGCCGAAGCCTGCTCGGCAGGCAGGCGCCGTTCTTTTTGGTCCTTTTTCTTGGGCGCACAAGAAAAAGGACGTAAGTATAATATTAATAACAGGTTATTACGAAAAAAATGACCTCGCGGACCCTGAGCGAAAAATCCCGTTGGTTTTATCCCCGCGTTTTCGGAGACATCAATGGTACCAAACGTCCGCTATTCGCCATGTGTCCCCGGGCGCGACGTCGTAGATGTAAAATGGTTGCCCCGAAAACGACGACGCCTCGGCGGAATCGGCGAGCGTGAGCTTTCCCTTCTCGGCGGTCTTCAATCGAGTCCCGGTCTGTCCGCGGGTATGCGAAATCGTCTTCCCATCGAACAGGTCACGCACCACCTCCAGCTTCAGCATCGGGGTATCCGTCAACAGCGTCGCGCCCTCTGCACCGGTAATCCGTCCCTCGCTCAGCAGAAAGTCCAACCTGTCCACGGAGATCCGGTACCGGCCCTCGCCGGCTTGCGCTATGTCCGTGATCTCGTATGACGAATTGCAGATGTAGTCCGGATGCGCGAGCACGATTGTCTGCCCCGTCAATGAACCGTCCACCGGCAGGGGGGCGCGGGACGTGACGACGATCCGCCGATCCTCGATCTCCACGGCATCCAGCTCCCCCGCCCATTCTCCCGCACCCTCCATCCCGACGTCTCCGAACCGGAACGCCTTTCCATTCACCACCTGCGCCCGCGTGATGGAATCGCCATCCCGCTCCACAAACGCCCAGTCGCCCTCGAATCGATACGGCAGGCCGTCCGCCTCGCCTGCCACCACCCCGTCCGTTCCGTGTACGATATAGTGGACCCGTTCGCCGATCGCCACCCTCAGGCCCATGTCCTTGCCGCCGGCACGAAGCGCCGCGACACTGTCAATATACGGCGTTCCGCAATACGGCTCGAGTACGCCCGTGAACCGGTTCTCCCTTCCTTCCCCGCCCGGTCGTCTCACGATCACGTGCCGGTCCCAGGGACTGTGGCCCTGAAGACCCGTCCCTTCGGCGAGCCCGGTAATGACCGTCGAACCCGCCCCACCGGTCATGTGGAGCCTGATGCCGGCGCCCGTTGCTTCCGTCCGCCAGGTTGCGTTGAACCCGCCAGCCGTCCGGACCCTCGCCACGTCCTTCACGAACCCGTACCCGGGCGCCTCACCGAACGGGACGTCCGCCCCGGCCAGTGTCCCGTCCGCCTGCATGTCCGCGGACCCGCCATCCTCCAGTTCGATTTCGAACCGTTCCGCGTTGTCTCCCGCCCAGCTGTGGAAGGTGTAATCGTGTTCCGTCCCGCCCGCAATCCGGAATAGATCGACCATATATGCCCGCTCTTCGTCCACCGGGACGAGCGCCACCGCCCTGCGGTACAGGTCCGCGAGACCGGGGTAGGCCCGCTCGCCCGACGCATCGGCCAGGCGCACCCACGGTCCGTCCGCGAACAGATTCAGACTGCCCGTTGCGAACACCTGGTTCCGGCCGTCGATCAGCGCGGTGCAGTGACTGGCCGTATGGGTTTCCCATCCGTCCTTTTTAGGCGCCACCCAGCTCGGCGGATATCCCAGGTCGGCGGACAGATCGTACCCGTACGCGATCAGATTCACCGCCAGTTTGTCCATATGTCCGTGACCCCGGTTCCCCTTCCCGTAGTTCAGGACCACGTGCCGGCGGCTGGATTGTTCATCGCCCGCGCGCAAGATGCAAAATCCCGAATCGTGCAGCACGTCGCTCCCGGGCGATAGATCTTCCGGCGCCCGTGTTTCGCTCCACGGTTCGCAATGGAACAACAGGTAGAGGTCGCCGCCCTTGCGCGCGGCGTCCGGATCTCCGCCCGTGCCCGAAAGGATACGCCGGGCATAATGGTCGCGCGCCTCGGGCAGGCGCAGGTAGCCAATCTCGTCTTCCAGCGAATAGGGCGTCCGCAACACGCTGCTCCTTCCACCGCCCGTATCCCCGATCAGCGGGACGCGCCCGTCGCAGTCCACCGCGCGGGCGAAGTCCATCATCTCCCGCAGCCGGAACCCGGGATCGCGATACAGGTCTACCGGCGACGCAACGTCCTGAAACCCAAGGGTCCATTCGGCGGCATTCAGCGCCCCCCGTATATTGCCCGCGCCGTAGCCGATCGAGTCGTACCAGAACTTCCCGTCCCGGAAGAAACTGTTGGACATCACGTTGTAGAGACCCGTCGGCGCCTCCAGGGCCTGTCTGATCATCGCCCCGTTCTGCAGGCAGGCCCCAACCTCGAGTAACGCGTAGAGCGACGACGTCAGGAAATCGCCGCCAGCGAGGGGCAGCGTCCGGTCCAGAAACTCATAGGCATACGCGAACAGGTTCCGGTGGATATTAAATATGATATCTCCTGTTGTCGCCGGTCCGTTCGCGACGTCTCGCGTCTGGAAGAACCCCACGAGGTCCTCGTCCTCCCGCATCGCCTCGAAGACCAGATCGTACGTCACCGCCACGTTATGCAGGAAGGACTGCTCCCGCCCCGACGCCTCGCCAACGTACCCCCGGATCGGGTCCTTGCTCCGGTCGTAGGCCTCGTATCCCTCCTTGATGCCCCGCAACCTCCCGTAAACGTCGGCCAGACGGTTCAACAGGATCCCCGCCTTGTGCGCGTACTTCCGTTCGCCCGTAAATGCGTAGGCCAGGGCCAGCGCCTGCGAGGCCGACCGCCCCTGGTGGCCCTCCCCGGTCTGCGGGGCATACGGGCTGGAGAACAGACGGTAGAGCAGGTAGCACCGGTACGCCCCCGTGAAATAGTACGTGACGCCGGCGTTCGGAAACCCCTCGGGGGCCACCCACCCCGGCCCGTCGTCCACCATTTGTACTGGTTCTCCCGTGCCCGGATTGACGATCTCGACGCCCTGGTACCACCATTCGTCCCCCAGATTGCACCGCCACTGGTATGGATGCAGAAGATCCGCCTCGAACGTGGACCGGTTGCCGCCGTGAATCGGACACCCGTCGTACTGGGCCACGGTCAGCGCCATCGGATTCTGCGTGGGCACCATCGCATAGAGCGTCTCATCGGAGAATCCCGCCCAGAAGTCGGCGTCCCTCACGATCTCGTCCACCATGTCGCGCGCCCAATCCAGCCGCTCCGCGTTGCGCCGTGCCCGGTTGAGGTCCTCCCGGTTGTAGATCCCTACCAGCCCCTCCCGCTTGCCGGCGCCGATCACGTCCTTATAGAATCCCGCCGCGCGCGTGTATCGATCCGGTTCGCGGTCCGGCAGCGGGTCCCGCAGATGCAGATCCTCGTAGAGCGCCCGCAACGCCGCTTCATCCTCGACGATCTCGCCCTTCACAGGCATCTTGATCATTTTCGCGCCTCCATTACATTAGCGGGGAAACCGACAATCCCGTCAGGATAGATTCCTTTGGGTATGCATATCAGGCAGAATGAAAAAACGCTTTAAGATCGAAGAACTTCCAGTTATTTTTCGTACTCCGAGCGGCGCAGTCGAGAGGCAGCCGTCAGCTTGAAGCAAAATCGAAAACCAACAAGACGTAAATCAAATTCAACTTCCACATCTCCCCAAATTCCATAAAGGCGGGGAGACGGGAGAGGTGAGACGTGAGATGATCACTCGCGGCCACGGGACGACGATATGGCCGGGCGAGACCTCCTCCCTGATGCGCAGACCTCTCCCCCCTGCCTGCCGAAAAACCACCGCCAGGCAGGGACCCTCTCCTATAAGGAAAGGGTAACGAACGCCTCGCGATAGGATCCCGCTTTCCCCCTTCCTCACAGGAAGGGGGTAGGTCTCGAAAGGAGTAGACGTGAGATGAATGCCCTATGGTCTTTCTCGTCGTTACCATATCGGTAAAAAAACAGGCACGGTTAGCGTGAAAACACTGTGGTAACGTTTTCATCTACCGTCTACCGTCTTACGTCTCACCGGTTTTAAAATAGTCGCCACTGGGCGTGGGGCCTGCTATATGCATAGCGCGAATACCCTCACAGGATGCACGGGATACTCTGGCCTGTCACCCTGCGTAGCACGTCGAGCCGTGTAGCTGGACGGATCAGCGCGCTCTGCTCTGGTAGTCCTCCGGTCAGGAAATACGTTTGTAGACCGATTGGCGTCTGAATGATGAGGACAGCCCTTAGCTATTTGCCGACAGCTGTCAGCTCGAATCAAAGACGAACCGCCCCCGGCCCCCTCTCCTGTGAGGAGAGGGGGAGAAAAGTCAGGAGACCCTGTAGTCGATGCATAAACCTTTGAAACTCGCGGTTGTGGGTGTGGGCCGAATCGGCGTGTTCCACGCCAGGCACGTCCAGGAACTGGGCGAAGCCGGCGGGACCTGCGAACTGGCCGCCGTGGCGGACCGCTACGGAAGCACCGCGGAGACGGTTGCCCGGGAACTCCAGCGAAACCAGACGGCCGAAATCCGCGCCTTCAAAAGCACCTCCGACCTGACGGACGCAGGTCTGATCGACGCGGCCGTGGTGGCCTCCAGGACCGAGGACCACGAAGCGGACGCGCGGACGCTGATTGACGCCGGCCATCGCGTAATGCTGGAGAAACCGCTCGCCCACTCGCTCGATTCCGCCGCCGACTTCGTCAGATATCTGTCGCACGATAATACGAAAAAGCAAGCGCTCATGCAGGCCTTTATGAGGCGCTTCGACGAACCTCTGTGCCATGCGAAAGCCCTGCTGGACGGGAATGCGGTCGGCGCGCCGTTCAAGGTCGTTTCCGTCCTCGAAGACCCGCATCCGCCGCCGGTCGGATACAACAGCCCCGGCATCCTGCCGGATATGTCCGTACACAACATCGACGAAGCGATCTGGCTTCTGGGATCGCGCCCGGTACGGGCAAGCGCCATGGGCGCCAACCTGCATAACTACAGAATCACGACCGTGAAGGAAGACTTCGACGACGCGTTCCTGCAGTTGGCGTTTCCCGACGAGGTAATCGCGCAGGTCCAGGTAAGCAGAAACCACGTGGCGGGGTATCGCAACGAAACGTGGATCTACGGCCGGAGCGGCCTGATCCACGTGGGCCATTTCCAGGAAGATCCGCTGCAGGTATCGGTGGAAGCGTACAGCCGGGAGGGCGCCGTCGAAAAGAGGGGCTTCCGGATGAGAGATTACGGCGGGGAAGTCCCCGTGTTCATCGAACGCTTCGGCCCGGCCTACAAGCGGGAACTCGCGCATTTTGTCGACCGGTGCCTGAAGGACGAACCCTTCCGCGTGACGCAGGAGGCCGGCCTCCAGGCGATGCGTGTGGCCGAAGCGGGAGTCCGGTCGCTGCGGGCAGGCGCGACGGCGGTAACGATTTAAACGAAACGCTAATCCGGCGATCCCTCACGACAGGGGGAAGTCGACCCGGCAATTCCCGCCGTGGTGCGACTTCAGGATCCCCATCATGATCTCCACCGTCTTGCGCGCCTCCCGCGCGGGAGAGACCAGATCGCCGCCTCCCTCCAGAACCCGGATCAGTTCCGCCACCGCCGCGGTCTGGTTTTCCATCGCGTATTTCCCGGACAAAATGGGCGACGCGGACGACTCGAAATGCGATCTGCCCCGGATCAGGGTTGCGCCCTGGTCTGAAATCTCGATGCGCCCGTCCTCGCACGTCAGCGCGAATTTCGAACCGGGGAAATCCACCTTGTACGCGTTGTAGAAGGCCCTCACGCCGTTGTCGAACCGGATGTACGCCGACGCGTACGGATCGACCGCGGGATCTTTCCCGCCGTCCCCCCTGTATTCGGTGAAATGCTCGAAGCCCTCTTCAAGTTCAGCCGCCAGCCACAGTGGATCGGCCTCGGCAAAGAAGCAGATCATGTCAAGCAGGTGGGTGCCGTTCCGGAACATCATCGCCCGACGGCTGAACTGCTCGCACACAACCGTCCGCAACGGGCCGATCTCTCCGCTGCGAATGATGTCACGCGCCTTGAGATAGCTGGAATTCCAGCGCCGGGTGTGTTCGATCGAAAGCAGTACGCCGTTGGCTTCGGCGGCGGCGATCATCCGGTCCGCGTCTTCCAGCGAGGTGGCGATCGGCTTCTCGCAGAGAATGGCGCGCGCCCCGCTCTCGGCGGCCGCCACGGTCATATCGGCGTGTACATGGTCCGACGTGGCCACGCTCACCAGGTCCGGTTTCTCCGCCGCCAGCATTTCCCGGTAGTCCGTGTAGAGCCGCACGCCGGGCCACACGTCTCCCCATTGCGCCTTGAAATCGGCCAGCGCTTCCTCCCGCAGGTCGCACACACCCGCCACTTCCGTTTGCGGATGCCGGTCGTAGGCCCCGGCGTGGGAGCCGGGCATGGCGCCGTACACCGGAATCTGCCCGTCTTCTTCGGGCCGCCTGGCGCCAATGCCGGTCAGTCCGATAATTACCGCACGGTACTCGGGTTTTGACATGGTCGTTCCCTCCCCGGCGCGGCTTCGCGATGCCGGCGACGTTTCCGCGCCAATGTGTTTACCGCGTTGCTGTGTTCAGGACGATCGCCAAATCTGTCATCCTGAGGAACCTGAGGAAGCCGTTTTGAGGGTGGGGCAGACATTCCTGTCTGCCTGCCTCGCGTTGTACGTGCTGCCTGAATACGGGCATTTCGACAAGCTCAATGACCACGTTTTGGTAGTTTCAATATACGTCATTGAGCCGTGAACGGGATCCCGTTCAATACCCTGATCCGATCCCTGAGCATGCGGTGCCCTGAGCTTGTCGAAGGGTCGAAGGGCCGGCGAAGGGATTGCGAATGGTTTACGGGCTGCCTGAATGCGGGCATTTCGACAAGCTCAATGACCACGCGTTCGTAGGCAATCTTGGATTTCGCTCAGAATGACATGTGTGCCGATCGTCTTCTTCAACACCTACTCCAGTTTCTCAAGCGCTTTTCGCGCGCCCTCGTGTTTTTCGTTCAATTTCAGAACCTGCCTGTAGGCATCGCGGGCAAGTTTCCGTTCTCCCCGGCGCGCGTATATACGGCCGAGCCTGTAGAGTCCGTTTATGCGTGCAAACTTCCATCGCGCCGGCAGTTGGCGAAGATAGGTCGTCAACGATTCCAGTCCCAGGTCAAGTTCCGTCCCGGTCAGGGCGGCAAACCTGCCGATCGCATAGAGCGCCTGTAGCCGATCTCCCTCGGCCGTGAGCGCACTCTCGAAGGTTTCTGCGCTCGGGTCTGAATCGGACGCCAGCGCTGCAAGAGAATCCATCGCCGCCTCCAGGCTGCGGCGTGCGGCCTCGAATGCTTTTTCGTTTTCCTTCTCCAGACGGTACAGGTTGCTCAATCGCCGCAGGATCGAACTATTGTCGGGAGAGGTCTGCAGAAAGGCCTCGTAGACCCGAATCGCGTCCAGGCGCCGTTCATCGCGCAGGTAGAGCGACGCCAGGGAAATGACGGGGCGCACGTCGCCATTCGCCAATGCGACCGCCGCAAGATAGGCTTTCTCCCGTTTGTCCCGGGCCTTTTCTTTGGCGTGGATGAGCCCCCACGCCAGATGACCTTCCATCGGATTCCGGGATTCTATTTCCCTGGCCTGCTCAATTGCTTTTTCCTTTTTACCGCCCAGAATCCCCGGCGCGAAAAGGTGGTACTCCAGCAGCTTCCTCCGGCCGTCGAGGTGATCGGGGTCGAGCAGAACGGCCTTCTCGAACGCCTTGCGCGCGCGGCGGGCCTTGCCGGGCTTCCCGAAGATGTTGGCGCGCTGCGCCCTGGCGCCGTACATCATTCCCAGCCAGCACTGATAGTCGGCCGTTTCAGGGTCCGCCTTAACGGCTTTCTCGAACCAGTCGAACGCCGCCTCGATGTCCCTCTCCCAGGTATTGATGCGACCCAGCAGATAGAAGATTTCCGGCCGGCCGGTCCCCTGACGCGCGAGGTGCGTTTTCAGACTGTCTTCGGCATCGGCGTATCGGCCGTCAATGAACGCCGACAGGCCCGGTCGTATCTCCGCTGACGCTACCTCGAAGGTCGGCGACAGGAACACCAGAATAATTATAAAGATTACCGCCCGCCTTGCCAATTCATCCTCCTTTATTTCTTTCTCGTTCCCTCGTTCCCTCGTTCCCTCGTCTTCTCGTTCCCTCGTCTTCTCGCCTATTGCCACAGTCCGTGAAAGTCCGCGTACAGCGCGTGCCGGCGCAGCAGTTCGTCATGGCTGCCGACGTCGACGCCCGAACCGTCCATGACCAGAACCGTACGCGCGCGGCGGGTGGCCGCCATGCGGTGCGCGACAACGACCAATGTGCAACCCAGCGCCATAAAGGCCCGCTCCGCGCGTTCCTCGGCCGCGGGGTCCAGGTGACAGGTGGCCTCGTCCAGCACGACAACGGGCGATGCCGCCAGGTGCGCCCGCGCCAGCGTCACAAGTTGCCGCTCCCCCTCGGACAGACCGGACTTCGTCAGGTTGACTTCGGCGTCCAGGCCGCCCAGCCGGTCCAGTACACGATCCAGCCCCACGGCCGCGGCGGACGCGGCGACTTCCTCGTCGGTCGCGGAGGGCCGCAGGTAAATCAGATTTTCTCGTAACGAACCCGCGAAGACATACGACTCCTGCGGTACCATCGAGACGAGCCGCGGGCGGTCCGGACGCAGAAAACAGGGCTGTCCGTCGACCGTGATCTTGCCGCTGTCGGGGCGAAGCACCCC
Organism: Candidatus Latescibacterota bacterium; assembly: GCA_965203805.1. Lineage (GTDB taxonomy): Bacteria > Latescibacterota > UBA2968 > UBA2968 > JAAXHE01. The sequence goes on from OZ241917.1 coordinate 3,461,531, forward strand.
GGCCAGGAGGGCGGCCAGCGTGGACTTGCCAATGCCGCTGGGTCCCACAATCGCCAGGTGATCGCCGTGTGCGACGTCCAGAGAAAATCCCCGGACGATGGGCTCGCCCGCGCCGTACGCAAAGGTCAGGTCGCGTACGGCCACAGTCGGTTCTTCGGACGGCGCGGGCGCGCACGCTTCGCCATCCATCGTCTCCGTCGTCTCTTTCCCGCCGGTTTCCCGCAGGCGGGCGTGGTAAACGCGCAACGTCACCAACCTGGCCAGCCCGTACGTGACGAAAGCCGTCGCGGCGGGCAGACCGGCAAGAAGGTAGGTGAATGAACCGACGACCTCTCCCGCGGTCAGTAGCTCGCTGCGGACCAGGTACGGGACGAAGCCGAGAGCCGTCAGGGCCGGTAGCGCGGTGGCGACCGCGTTCACCAATCCGAATCCGACCGACTGATGGTCGCGATCCCTGAGCGACGCCCTGATGGTATGCTCAATCCGTTTTTCGACACGGTCCATGGCGAAACCCTTCGCGCCCGCCGCCACCAGATCGCGCACCGACTGAAGCGCCCGGGTCGTTTCGCCATGCGTATCCTCCTCGGCGAGCATGGCCGCCGTCTCGTTGCGAACTTTGAGGCGCACGACCACGACCTGCATCACGGCGCCGATAACCAGCCAGGGGAGAACGAGGGCCAGAAGCGTCCACGACAACGTCGCGAGTCCGATTGCCGAACCGATGGCGAAAAGACCGCTCGGGCCCAGGCGTAAGAAGTGCGCCAGAACGTCGACGAGTGCCGGCACGTGCTGGGTGAGTTCCGCTCCGGAACGCAGAACCCGGTCTGAATGCACCGCATCTCCAAGTGTATGCCGAACGACGTCGCGGGTCAGATCGAACTGCACCCGCGACGTCAGTATCGCCGTCCAGTGATAGAGACGCAGCAGCGACCAGACACCCACCGCACCCACGCCCAGAAGCCCGCCGATCCACGCCAGGGATGCTGTCAGGTCGCCCGCGCGCGCCGCATCCACGGCGCTGGCGATCAAACGACCGGAGAGCGCCGGCGCGAGTGTCACCCCCACGCTGCACACGGCGATACGAAACAGGCAACCGCGATGCCTCGACACGTAGCCGTATAGCGGCAGGATGTGCGTCATGGGGCCGCCTCCTGCGCCGGGTCGCCCTGAAACGCGGCGCGGTAGGCAGGGTCTCGCCACAGTTCGATATGCGGCGCCACCCGCCGGACCTCGCCTCTGTAGAGCCAGGCGACGAGATCGGCCGCGGCGGCCGTACTCGTACGGTGGGCAATGACGACGGTCGTGCGTGAGACACCGAGCCTTCGCAGCGCGGCCAGGACGCGCGCCTCGGTAGCCACGTCCAGACTGCTGAGCGCGTCGTCCAGAATCAGAATGGGCGTATCCCCGAGCGCGGCCCTTGCGAGGCCCAGCCGCTGGTGTTCGCCGCCGGACATGGGCGCATCGCCAAGGGGTGTGTCGTAGCCCTTCGGCAGACGCTCGATGAACGCATCCGCTTCGACGTACCGCGCAGCGGACCGCACCTCCTCGTGCGTGGCTTCCGCGCCCAGCAGGATCACGTCGCGAATCGTGTCGCCGAAAAGCGCGGGCCGCTCGAATGCGTAGCCCACCCGGCGCGAGAGCTCGTCGCGCGACATTTCCGCGACCGGCGTGCCGTCGATGCAAACGATGCCGCTGTCCGGGTCCTGAAGCCGGCCGATCAGCCCGGCAAGCGTGGTCTTGCCGACCCCCGATTCGCCGACCAGCGCAACCGTCTTTCCGGCGGGTATGCGGAGGTCCACGTGCCGGAGAACTTCCCTTTCCGGCGCACCCAGAGATACGTCTTCGATGCTGATCTCGCCGGGCCCCGCGGCGCCGGACGCGTCCGACCGGGGTTCCGGAACCGCGGCCGGAGATCGAAGAACGGCCAGCACCCGGGCCGCGTGGGCGCGAAAGATGGCGATCTGGAACCAGCCGTTGTCCAACACGCCGGCGACGCTTGAATATGTCATCTGCGCGTAACGGATCGCGGCCATCAGCGCGCCCACGGTCAGGCCGCCTGCCGCCAGGAGACAAACGCCGGTGACCGCGGTAACCGTCAGAACGACGTGGTTGGCGCTTGTCACCGTCACGGCGCCGCGGCCGAAGCTCTCCAGGATCTCGCGCGTTTTGTCAGCCAAATCCGGAAGGGGCCGCGTGATCCGTTCGACTTCACGTTCCAGGGTTCCGGCCGCCCGTATCGTGCGCCTTCCCGCGAGGGCGCCGGTGTACGCGTTCACCATTCGGCTGTTCAGTTCGTCATGCGCGGTCTGTCCGGCGGTTAACGTACCCATCAGTCGACGCATGAACAGGATGACGGCCCCCACCCCGCAAAGCGCAACCGCGACAAACACCCAGTGTACGTACAGCAGCGCGACGAGGCTGCCCGCCGCCGTGAGGATTCCCGTGCCGATTCTCAACAGGGTCTCCGGGTAACGCGGCAGGTGCGTCGCCTCGAAGCGAATCCGGTTCTGCAGGTCTCCGTCGTCGAACGGCCGGCGGCCGGGCAAGCCGAGATCCAGCGCATGGTCGACCATTTCGCGCGTGAGCCGCCTTTCCGCGGCGGCGCGGAATCTGGCCCTCACGGGATCGGTGACGATTTCGGTAATCACCGAAACGACCATCGCCACGGCCAGGCTGGAAAACCCCCATCCTATGTGTCCTTCCACTGCCTCGTCGATCGTCACGGCGGCCAGGGCCGGCGCTGCCAGACCCGCGGCGACGGCCAGCATGCTGATCAGGGCGTCGAGCGCGAGCCAGTGCCACGCCCCGCGGGCATAGGGGCGCAGAAACGCCATCACCTCGATGATACCCGGTACCGCCGGATCGGCCGCCTGACTGTTCGTGTCCTTCATACGATTCTCTTCTGCCACTACGTCACAACCATTTCAAAAGGCCGTGAGACGGGAGAAAGGTCGTTCCTCTCGCGGTTTATCCATAGTGTCCCGACAGCGTGCCTTCCGACGGAATTGGGGCGGGGAACAGGAGAATGACGGGTTTTGCTGTGTGTACGCCGATGTATTTCACAATAAATCTTTTATTTTCATTTTCTTACGTCCTTTTTCTTGTACGCCCAAGAAAAAGGACCAAAAAGAACGGCGCCTGCCTGCCGAGCAGGCTTCGGCGCAGGCAGGCCGCTCGGCGCGGGGCCGGTTTTTCCGTGAACCACCTCAGTGGCGGAAACGGGAGTCGGCTGCCCTGTCACCGGACCAGCCCATCCCGAACTAAGTTGCTGGACGGATTTGCACGGAAAAACCCCACACACCACCACCGTTCGCTTGATAGGAACTTACAAAGCACCGTACGGCGATGTTCCTGCGCGCTGGAGCGTCTACAGACCCCCCAACACCCCCACCAACCTACCCCCTATCCCCCTTCCCGGGGGAAGGGGGGACCCCGGATCCTATTACGTGATCCGCGTTGCCCTTTCCTTTAGGAAAGGGTCCTGTCTGCCGGTGATTTTTCGGCAGGCAGGGGGATAGGTCTGCGCATCCGCGCGGTAATGTCGCCAGGCCTCATCGTCGTCCCGTCGACGCAGGTTGTCATCTCCCGTCTCACGTCTCCCCTCTCCCCGCCTTTCAGACCTACCCCCTATCCCCCTTCCTGTGAGGAAGGGGGAACGGTGATGGGTCGATGGACCGGGCATGCAAATGTGCCGGGTGGCGATTTCCTGTCAATCAGAGTATCTATAGATCACCGGCACGCGTAAATTCGGTGAGACGGTAGAGGGTAGACGGTAGATGAAGACATTCACAGCAGTGTTTCTTCATAAACCGTGCCTGCTAATTTACCGTTATCGTAACGACTGGAAAGACCATAGTGCACTCACGGTATCTCCCGTCTCACGTCTTGCGTCTCCCCGCTTTTGCGAGACCTACCCCCTATCGCGTGGCGTTCGTTACCCTTTCCTTATAGGAAAGGGTCCCTGCCTGGCGGTGGTTTTTCGGCAGGCAGGGGGGATAGGTCTGCGCATCAGGGAGGAGGTCTCGCCCGGCCATATCGTCGTCCCGTGGCCGCGAGTGATCATCTCCCGTCTCACGTCTACCCTCTCCCCGCTTCTGAGGGGTTGGGGGTGAGGGCGCTTTAGCTTCCAGCCGACCGCTGGTTTTGATCCCCGCTTTCAATACATATGTATAGACCCGTCAGGCCCTTCGTAGCGACGGGGAGGCAGCGGCCGATATGGACGGGACTTCACCAGATCCATATCCAGTTCGACGCCCAGCCCCGGGCGCCGCTCCAGTTCGTCTGCGTCCACGTACCCGCCCGAAATCGGCACCCGCAGCGTCTGCACGTCGTCAAACCACGGGCGCAGCCTGCAGTGCTCGAGGATTTCGAAATTCTGCATCGCGGCAGCCGCGTGGGCGGCGGCGGCAAGCGCCACCGGCCCATACGGATTGTGCGGCGCGATTCCGATCCCGTACACCTCCGCGAAATGCGCCACCTTCATCAGTTCGCTGACGCCGCCCACGTGGCAGATATCCACCTGGCAAACGTCCACCGCCTGCCTCTCGAACCACTCCCGGCAGTCCCACCGGGTGATCCAACGCTCGCCCGCGGCAATCCGCATCCCCGGGAAGTCCCGTTTCAATCTTACGTACGGCTCAACCGTGCTCTGCTCGACCGGCTCTTCCACGAAGAACATGTCCTGCGCCTGTAATTCCCGCATGAGGCGATGGGCCGCCGCGGGCGAGAACACCCCGCCGCAGTCGATCATCAGCGCCGCGTCCGGTCCCAGCGCCTCCCGCAGCCGGGTCATCTCCTTGACCGCCACGTCCACCTGCGCGTCCATATCGAACGGCGCGACCGCCGGCCCGTGTCCGTGCTTGAACGCATCGAAGCCCTCCTCCAGGGCCTGCGCCGCGTGCGCCTCCAGCGAATCCAGACCCAGGTCCGCCCGCGCATAGCATCGCACCCTGTTTCGAACCCGGCCGCCCAGCAGCCTGAACACGGGCTGTCCGGTCGCCTTGCCCGCGATATCCCAGAGCGCCATGTCGATGCCGCTGACCGCGCTGGTATGAACCACGCCCCGCTTCCACCAGTAGTCCCGGTATCCCAGTTGCCAGACCTGCTCCACGTCCATTGGATTCATCCCCAGCAGCCTGGTTTTCAGCGCCGTTTCCACCTGCGTAGCGACGGCCATTTCGTGGTGTTCCGTGGTGGCCTCGCCGACCCCCGTGATGCCCGCGTCCGTCTCCACCTCCACGAAGATCCAGTTGCGCCTGGGTGTATGGCCGTCCGCCGCCGGGATGTTCATGACGTGCGCCCTGATGTCCGTGATCTTCATCCTTCAGTCCTCTTTTTCCATGAACGCCCCCTCACGTTGGACGCGTTCGTAGACCCGGGCGAACGCCTCGGACCCGTCGTCCTCCCACACCTCCGAATTCACGCCGCGGATGGCCCCCTCCTCGAATCCGGTCAGCCTCCGCACGTCCGGAATGCTCGGCGCGTACATCCGGTTCCCGCCCGGAAGGTAGAGCACGCCCACGTGTTTCGGCATCTCCGTGGGCCCCACCGCCGCCAGGCGCGCGAGCTTCTCTTCGTCCACGTCGAATCCCAGTCCGGGTCCCTCCGGAACCGGCGAACATCCGCCCGAAATCTGGATCCGCTTTGTTGTGATATCCTCCTCGTACTGATCGTCCAGATTGATGGAATGCCCCGCGGTGGGCAGCACGGCCCCCAGGTGCATCGCCAGCGCCTTCGTGAGGGTGCCCCCTGTCAGCTGTACCACCGCCTGCACGTTCGCCTTTCCGTACGCGAAACCGCGGAACAGCGCGTCTCCGAACCCGCCGCAATACTCGCCGATTATATAGGCGTCCGCCATGCCGAGGATCATCTCGTGTAGCCCTCCCAGCGGAGGCAGGTGCATCACCAGGGGCACGTTGCACTGCGCCCGCAGCCGCCGCCAGCCGTCCACGTCGGTCAACAGCAGCGGGTCCTCAATAAACCCCGTGATCCGCGACCGCTCAAGGGCCTTCACGATGGGCAGCACCGTGGCCATCGCCCGGTTGTGGTTCATATCCCACTGCATCAGGAATCCCTCGGGCGCCACGTCCTCCACCGCACGTTGCTGTTCGAGCACGTCGTAATGCTGGCAGGTATGCATCTTGAACAACATATAGCCCTGTTCCACCGCGCGCACGATCTCCTTGCTCAGGTCCTCGGGCGACGCCGGCCGTGTCCAGGCCATCACCGGCACCCGGTCCCTGACCTTCTGTCCCATCAGCTTGTAGGCGGGCAGGCCCAGGTGCTTGCCCATCACGTCGTACAGCGCGCCTCCCAGGGCCAGGTGCAACGTCTCATGGTTGAGAAAGTCGAACGGATTGCGGTCGATCAGTGGCGCCACGCTCTCCTTCGGCGGCGCGGCCGACCGGTAGTCGCCGTAGCCCACGATCCCGTTGTCCGTGACAACCTTGAAAATGGTCCGCTGGTCGATGGCGCGAAAACGCACCGTGTGATCCGCGTTCCGGGCCGCGAGTCCCGGATTGATCGGAATGATGTCGATATCGACGATTTTCATCTCAGTGCTCCTTATCAGGATCAGGATTCACAGGATTATAGGATTTGCAGGATTAAGAACCAAGAGCAGGATCAGGACCGAGTGGTTCCGTCACGCCTGCTCCCGACTGTCATCCTGAGGCGGCGCGAGGGAAACCGGGCCTCCGCGCATAAGGGTCGGCGAAGGCTTTCGCTGTACGTCAAGCCCAGAAGACGGGAGATTCTTCGCTACGCTCAGAATGACATGTTTAGCGATAACCTTTGACGAAGTGTATCAATCACACCGTCGCCGAACTGTGAGGAACCCGCTGTGAGGTTGGGGCAGACATTCCTGTCTGCCTGCCTTGCTGTCATCCTGAGGTAGCGCGTGGGAAACCAGGCCTCCGCGCATACGGGGTGGCGAAGGCTTGCGCTGTACGTCAAGCCCAGAAGACGGGAGATTCTTCGCTACGCTCAGAATGGCATGTTTTGTAATGGTCATAAGCGAAGTGTTTCGATGATGCCTTCTTCCGACCGTCACGCTAAAGAACCCGCTGCGAGGGTGGGGCGGACATTCCTGTCTGCCTGCCTCGCTGTCATCCGGAGGTAGCGCGAGGGAAAACAGGCCTCCGCGCATACGGGGTGGCGAAGGCTTTCGCTGTACGTCAAGCCCAGAAGACGGGAGATTCTTCGCTACGCTCAGAATGACATGTTTAGCGATAACCTTTGACGAAGTGTATCAATCACACCGTTGCCGAACTGTGAGGAACCCGCTGTGAGGGTGGGGCGGACATTCCTGTCTGCCTGCCTTGCGTGAATTGGGCTTCCTGAATACGGGCATTTCGACAAGCTCAATGACCACGTATGGAAATGTTCAATAAACGTCATTGAACCGCGAATTGGTTCCGTCACACCTTCTCCCGATTGTCATCCTGAGGCAGCGCGAGGGAGACCAGGCCTCCGCGCATACGGGTCGGTGAAGGCTTCCGCCGCACGTCGAGCCCAGAAGACGGGAGATTCTTCGCTCCGCTCAGAATGACATGGTTTGTAATAGCCATTAGCGAAGTGTTTCGATGATGCCTTCTTCCGACCGTCACGTTAAAGAACCCGCTGTGAGGGTGGGGCGGACATTCCTGTCTGCCTGCCTCGCGTGAATTGGGCTGCCTGAATACGGGCATTTCGACAAGCTCAATGACCACGTTTTGATAGGGACTTTTTGACGTCACTCAGAATGACATGTTTAGCGATAACCTTTGACGAAGTGTATCAGTCACACCGTTGCCGAACTGTTCATCCTGTTCATCCTGTCCATCCATGTCAGTTAATGTTGTTGTATTCAGATCAGCCCTTTCGACCGGAAGAATTCTCTAAGCCCTTCCATCTCTTCGTCGCTCAGCGAATAGTACGGCTTCCGGCGCCAGCGCCCGGCCACGCCGAAGATCTCCATCGCTCCGTGGAAACCGGCGTTCCACCCGCCGGTCAGCGTGCCGATGTAGTCGAAAAACGGCATGTCGTAGTCCCGGATCATCCGGCGCGCCGTCTCCAGGTCGTTTTTCTCGATCGCGCTCCAGTACCGTCGCGCGACCTCGGGCTTGAACGTGATGTACGACGACATATACCCGTCGCATCCGTACGGCCACATATTGATGTGGTTCACCTTCTGTCCTCCGGCAAACACGGCCACCCGCTCGTGGGCGGCAAGGCACAGCCGGCGTGCGAAGTCCCCGCACATGTCGTCTTTGATGGCCACCACGTTTTCGAAACGGTCCAGCGTGTTGTCGATCACCTCCAGCCCGAACGCCGGCCCCTGGGCGGAGAACGCCCCCGTGACGATCATCACGGGCATCGTGCGCGACACCTCGCCGTAGTGTTCCACCAGCGTCCCGGCAGTACTCGAAGCCCCCCATGCCGGAGGAAGCACCATCAGCACGTCGGCTCCCAGTTCTTTTGCGAACGATGCGAACGCAACCGAACGCCGCGTATCGTAATACCGGTCCGCCGCCACCACCATTCCGCGGCCGGCGGTATGCTCGCACGCAACCTTCGTCACCTCGGCGATTTCCGCTTCGGACATACAGATATAGTGGCTGTCCCCGGCCGTCAGCAGCACGGTGCGGCTGCCTCCCGCCAGCACGAAATCGATCTGGTGGCGCAACCCGTCGTAGTCCACGCTGCCGTCTTCGCTGAACGGCGTCGCGATCGATGAAATGATGCCCGTCAGGTGCGCTCGAACCTCGTCACGATCCATAGAAGACCCCAGGGTAAGAGGGGAGAGGGAAGACGGTAGATGAAGGCTGAATGAAGAATTAAGAATGAAAACGGGATGGTCCTCGTGGGGATTATCCATAGCATCCCCAAAGGGCGCCTGGCGGCGGACAGACACCCGTTGGAACGGCGTTCCGGTAGGACAGTAACTTAACCTCTCCCATCAGTTTTTATTTTTTCCGTGAACCGCTTCAGTGGAGACAACGGGAGACGTTGCCCTGAAACCGTTGCAGGCGTTCCCGGACGGACTTGCACGGAAAAGCCCCACCCCACCACCGGACGCGTGATAGGTATGTCGTGAAGGACAATGGTGAGGATTCGCGGTGTTGGCGCGTCGAGGTCTGTAGAGGCGTCTCCTGGTTGTCTCCCCCCTTTCCTTATAGGAAAGGGTCCCTGCCTGGCGGTGGTTTTTCGGCAGGCAGGGGGGAGAGGTCTGCGCATCAGGGAGGAGGTCTCGCCCGGCCATATCGTCGTCCCGTGGCCGCGAGTGATCATCTCACGTCTCACGTCTTACGTCTACCCCGGGGTTGAGGGGCGCGGGGTGATCCTCTCCCGTCTCACCGCTCTCAGGTTTTTCCTGTACCGTCTACAATGGCCTGACGTCAAACCCCATCTGCCGGAAATGGTGGTCCAACGTCAACACACGACTTATTCGCAATTCCCTCATGAGAACAAAGCTGCAGCAATCCGTAAAAGAGAATTCCTTGTCACGATATCCAAAGAAGAGTGTCCGCGCCTGCTCTCTTCGCGCTTCGTCGATAGACTCGATCCTCAGGCGGGATGAACCTTCGATTTGCACCCACCAGGCTTCGGCGGCATCGAGACCGAGTCGGGACCGGATGGTTGTCAGCGTTTCGTCGATGACGTAGTCGGAGGTCGTCAGCAACCCTCCCGACGACAGCCAGTGGTCACGGGATTCCCTGACTGCCGACCCCTTCGCGTCGCGGCTGTCGGCGGCCGCAACCCATCCTGCAGTATCCACGAACATTTCTTTCACTGGTACAACACCTCGTCATGCCGCTCGGCAACGTCGCCCGATTCCGACGCACCGACAGGGGGCGCCTGGTAAAGAGGATCCGCCTGCAGCGGTGTGCTTCCCCGTGGCGGACTGCCGACGGGGACGATGTCGAAAGCAGGCCGACTGCGATAGAGAACGGTAAACCGCTCGCCGTGACGGACCTTTTCAACGACCTCCCGGAGTCTCGCGCGGAGCTGTTTGGCATTGATTATCTCGGGCATCACGGATCCTTTCTAAAGTTAAACTTAAGATAAACTGTTTCGATAAGAAAAGCAAGACGGTAGCGCGCAGACTACGACGATCAGTCGTCAGCAAAGATCAAAAACGACAATCAGCTCACACAAAGACACGAAGACACAAAGGGAAACCATCGAAAGGCGGGCAACCACAAGGGCTGGCCGTACAAATGCGACGACGGCGCGGACGACTCAACGGATATCTATAGTTCCGATGGGAGGTATTGTCGCGGGGGCGGCTCGCAGGCGCGTCAGGCACCGGGGTATGCAGCAGGAGTACCGGAAGCAGCCAAGCGCTCGTCTTCGAACGGGAACGGTTCGGACAGATGGGATTAGCCGATCAACGACTTTACAAGCGGAATGGCGACACAGGCCAGGACAACGCCAAGCATCCACTTCAAAAGCCTGATATCGCCCTCGATGTTCTGGAGGCGGGACTCAATTCCCGTCCGGTGGTGTTCGAAGTCGGCGATTTCTTCACCGGCTTCGCGGGCATGTGCGTCAGGGGTGCCAGCGGCAACAAAGGCTGCGTAGGTCTTGGAGAGCATAATCGGCATTGTGCAGCTCTTAGGTGAACGGTTGAAGATGGTTTAAGTTAACTTACGTTCACGTATGCCTGATTTACCTTTGAGGATGCTTGTAGCTCGCACTCAAATATGATCGCGGAAACGGCAGACAATGGCAAGTCAAAAATTGTCGGTAAGACGGTCTTGATGAATCGCGGCTGTCTGCTGCCGCGATGCCGATTCGCGTTATCCGCCTTTAATGGTGCCTCTTTTCCTTCCCGTCGTCATCGTCCGCTCCGTCGGCATGCTCTTTCTTTCCCTCACCGTCCACGTCCTTTTTCCCATTGTGTTCTTTCGTTCCCTCGCCGTGTTCGTGCCCTTTCCCGCTCGGTCCTCCGATGCGCAGAATATGCCCGTCTTTGTCGGCGACAAGCATCTCCCGCGCCCCCCAGGGCCGGTCGACGGGCTTTTGCCTGATTTCCGCCCCCGCCCGTGCGTATTTCTCGTGCAGTTCGTCCACATCGTTGACGCTGTAATAGATCCACACCGGCCGGGCGCCCTGCCCGTTTTCGCTCAGAAAGACGTTGACTTCGCCGTTGGAAATCGAGGCAAAGGTCTTGTCTTCTTTTTCGTCAGGCCAGTCCCAGTCCTTTCTGAATCCGAGAACCGCGGTATAGTGCGCGATGCTTGCTTCAACGCTTTGAACGTTCAGAATCGGCGTGACCGCGGTGAATGCCGTGGATTCGGGACCGGAACCCCTGTCGCGATTCTCGTGCGCAGATGCGACGAGACTCAAGCCGATGGCGAATCCTGCAACGACTGCTGCGATTCCGGGACGCGTCATGGTATTCCTCCTGGGGTGAGCTGATTCAAGTTGCGTTGCAAGATGCGTCTGTGGCGCAATCTGCGACGCATCCGCTGAGTCCTGTGCGAGGATGTCCCTTAACTTATTTGTTAACAGATAGTTGAAGTCGGCCCGGGCGTCAGGACGGTTTCGGTGGGATACCTGGTGGGTTGCAATCTGCGACGTCTGCCCCTGTGCCAGCTTACCCTATCATAATTTAATCTATTGTTTTTTAACAGGTTGTATATAGACGCCGACATCGGCACGGATTTTGTATTTATTCGAGGACACGCTTCCGCAGGGGAACCGTGCGGGTCAACCCTCATGGAAACCCGTGCGTACATTGCACACTTCCAATTGGCAGACGACGTCGTCCATGGGAGGGAAACCATGCCGTCTTCCGAAAACGGACTCGCACGCCAGATCGCGAGGTTGTTCAAGGAGTTGGTGGAACGGGAACTGATAAGCGTCGAACGGACTATTGAGGGGCGAAAACGGAATCTGCGCCGAAAGATCGAAGCGCGGGAATCGGAATTGAAAGACGACGGTGGACTGGAGACCCGGTTCGATCAATACAAAGCCGGCCTGTCGGAAACGGAGCGGCCGGAGAGTCGGGTGCAGGAACGTCGCCTCTATTACAACTGGGAAGGCCGGCTCAGGTCGGAACTGGGCAGGTGGAGAATAGAGCTGGCGGAACTGAAAAGCCGTTCCAGCGATTCGCAGGCGACTCTGACGAACGCGCGGAGAAAGGTCATGCGCCTGCTGCTGCGTGAGACGCTGGCGGTAGCCGGTCCGGAAGACAATCATGAACCGGAATCGGGTGCGGACGTGTATGACAGCCTCAAGGACTGTCTCATCCCGGTTATCCGGCACATGAAGAAAGGCAAAAGCCATTCCGAGGCTTTCCGGATGGTTGCCGAAGAACTGGGGATCCAGGAAACGACGGTTGCCGCTCGATGTACCGGCTACCTGGACCTGACAACGGAACAATTCGTTGAACACGTTGCCAACGGCGGGATCGTTCAGGTCGCAAAGAAGAAACACCCGGATCAGACAGAACTGATCTGCCGCGAACTGGCGCCGCTATACCGGTAATGCTCACATCCCCCTGCAGGATCCAATTTGCGAGCGGATCCCCGCGAGTCCGCGCGCATTCTCCACTTTCCGTCGGAAAACCGGGCGCCGGGAGGCGTGGGGGCTAACTCTCCAAGGCCTCCAATCCGAACCGTTCCGAGGTCTCGAGCGTCTCCCTCACGTCGTCCCACGTGGTATTGTGGTTGAGGATGCACATCCTCAGCGAAAACGTCCCGTGAAGAAGCGTCGACGAATAAAACGCCCGATCTTCCCAGAACACGCGCGCAAGCACCTTCCTGTTGATATCTTCCAGCGCCTCTTCATCCAGTTCCTCGTTGGATGGATTCACGCGAAAACAAACCACGCCCAGCGACACGGGCGTCAGAAGTTCCAGGTTCGGACGCTCCTCCACGTACGCGCCGGCGCGGTCGGCAAGCTCCATCCCTCTGGAAACGGCGCGACGAAACGCCGCCATCCCGAATGTCTGCACCGACATCCAGATCTTCAGCGCGCGCATCGACCGGCTCAATTGCAGGCCCCGGTCCGCGATGTTGGGATGGTTTGCGCCCCATACCGTATCCTGCAGGATATCGGGATGCACACCGAAGGCGCGCTCGAGAGTGCCCGCGTCCTTGACGAGGAGGCCGCCAGCCTCGTACGGCTGGAAGAACCACTTGTGGGCATCCAGACCGATCGAATCGGCCCGCGCGATGCCGCGCAGCAGCTTCCTGCCGCGCTCCGTCACCGCCGCGAAGCCGCCGTAGGCCGCATCCACGTGAAGCCAGATCCCTTCCGCCTCGCAGAAATCCGCCATCGCCTCCAATGGGTCGATCGCCCCTGTGCTGCTGGTTCCCGCGTTGGCGCAAACCGCGACGGGATTGAACCCCCCTGCGATGTCTTCCGCGACGGACCGCGCCAGCGCGCTCATGTCCAGCCGGTACCGCTCATCGCTGGAGATCATTCGAATACATTCCCCGCGGACGCCCACGATCCCGGCCGCCCGGACCTGCGCGCTGTGGCTCTGGTCGCTCATGTACACGGTCGCGCGCTCGGGATGTCCTGCGGCCTCCCGCGCCGCAACGAACGCGTTTATACTGGCGGCTGAACCCCCGCTCGTGAGCAGGCCTCCCGCGCACTCAGGATAGCCGATCCAGCGTCGCAGCCAGTCAACGACAACCAGTTCAAGCTGGCTGGGACCGCTGGCAACCAGCCAGGTGCACACGTTGAGATTGTATCCCGCCGCCAGAAAGTCGGCGAGCACGCCAGGCCACGTGGGCGACGAGGGAATGAATCCGAAGGATCTCGGATGGTCGAGCCGAGTCGCGAATGACAGGATCTCCTTTGCGGCCTGTTCCATAACCGCGGCGGCGGGACGTCCCTCTTCGGGAGGCGCCTTCATCAACCGGTCTCCGAGTTCGCGCCGAAACTCGCCTTCCCATGCGTCTTCTTCGGGCAGGTCTTCGGTCCGTGCAACCAGGAGTTCGGCAGCTTTACGCGCCAGTTCGAGCATCGCCTCGGACGACATCTGAAGATCGCCGCGCACGCCGTTGTTTTTTTTCTTGTCGGATCCTATGTCGCCGTCTCGCTGTTCTTTATCTGCTTTCGGGAATTTCGCCGTTTGAGCCGTCTTCTCGCATCCTGGCATGATCTGCGACCGGCGTACGACATGCTTTCAATGATCGTTGAACGTCCCGCCTGAATAGATCATGACAGGAAGCCAAGACCCGGAAAGTTCATTTAATTGCACGAAATGAGTTGACATCTCGCAATGAATCCGGCATATATATCGCACGGGAGACGTGGTCGTGCAAACCAATTCGATACAGATCCGGCGCCGGCTGGAAAGGGACGGATGGCGCCTTGCACGCCATGGCTCCGGTCACGACATCTATCGACATCCAGTCATCAGAGGTATCATCACCCTCCCCGGACACAGAACAGTTTCTCCGGGCGTTGCCCGGTCCATCGCGAGAAAAGCAGGCTGGCTGGAATGAACGCATGCCACGGAGGACCCGTACATGGTTCGATATGCCGCGCTGATCGATGGCGAAATCGGCGCTTACGGTGTGACGTTTCCCGACCTTCCCGGCATCGTCGCAATGGGAAAAACCGTGGACGAGGCGCTCATGAACGCCGAGGAAGCGCTTCGCGATTATGTGATCGAGGCCGAGAAGGACGGTGAGACGATACCACCGCCAGGCGCTCTGGAACGGGTGGAGGTCCCGAACGGACAGGCGCTTGTGTCCGTCCCCATGATTCGAATCTCCGGCCGGAACGTACGCGCCCACATGACGCTGGATGAAGGCGTCGCGGCTTTTATCGACAGCGAAGCGCGGAGGCGACGCATGACCCGAAAAGCCTATGTCGAATGGATGGTCCGACGAATCGCGGAGATGGGCGGATAGGCGCCGCAAACGCACGCCCGGATACGCGGACACTTATTCGAAAACGACCAGTTCGCCGTTCCTTACAACCAGCACGACCGAATCGTAAACCGCGTCGCCACTGTCGTCGAAGGAGAACGAGCCCAGAACCGTATCCAGGTCCCTCGTACCCGCCATCGCGTCTCGAATCGCGCCCGCATCGGTTGACCAGGCCCCGGCGATTGCCTCCGTGAGAATGTACATGGCGGCGTACGACTGCGCGGCCCACGTGTCAGGTTCAGTACCGTATTTCGCTACGTAATTCTCCACAAAAGCGTCATTTCCCGGCGTGGATGCCGCGCCGGACCAGCTGACAAATGAAATCGCGCCCTCCGCAGCGTCACCCGCGGCATCGACTTCAGCCCTCGACAGAGCGGGAACAATAAAGGGTACGTTCGAAGCGATGCCGACCTCGCGCGCCTGAATCAATATCTCCGATAGTTCGGTACCCAGGGCCGAGACAAAGACGGCATGCGGATTCAACGCCTTGATGCGCGTTAACTGTTCCGTAAAGGTGGTATCGCCAGTGCCGATGGTTTCTCGTGCCAGGATTTCGACGTCGATTTCGGCCAGTGTGTTTCCGATCGCCTCGTCGCTGCTGCGGGAGAAGACGTCATTCTCGTCCACGATCAGGGCGACTCTGCGATACCTCAGCTTTTCCTGTGTCTCCCTGACGGAGCCGGGGACCAGCGCATTGACGCTCAATCCGGCGCGGAAGATATAGTCACCTATCGCGCTCAGGCCGGCCGCAGTCGACGTGGAACTGAACGCAATGACCTCGTTCCGCTGGGCGATCGGAAAGGCTTCGCTGGCGGCGGTGGAAATCACAGGACCGAGTATAGCAGACACACCGTCCTTGTCGATCAGTCTGTTGAACGCTTCCACAGCTCCGTCCGCGGTACCTCGTGAATCCTCGACAATGAAGCTGATGCGCGCGCCGCCCAGTTTCGTTGAACCGTTGATTTCGTTCTGCGCCAGCACAAACCCGTCTCGCGCGGGAAATCCGTATCGCGTCTGCGGGCCCGTCAGAGGAAGAACGACACCGATCGCAATCTCTGCCGGAAGCCCGCCGGGCGCCAGCATGATCGAACCCGCCACGCGGGCTCTGTCGCCGACCGGCAGTTCAACCGTCGTTTCGTAACCGCCGTTAACGGGAATACTTGACCAGGTTCCCAGCACACGACCGCCACGTATCGCGCGCGCGCGGTAATAACCGGTCACCCGGTCATCTCCGATATTGATCCTCGCCAGGCCGCGGGCGTTGGTTGTGCCCGACCACATGTACTCTGCGGCCCTCCCCGATACGGATCGTCCGAGTTCCACGGTGACGCCGCTTACGGGCGCCTGACCCTGCGTTGCGCGGGCCACCACAACCGCCAACGCCCGGTCCCCGCCTGAAGCCAGTTTGCCCAGCGGCCGCACCGCCTGCCCGTCGGCCTCCGGCAATTGAGACGTCGTCATACGATCGCCGGCGCAGCCCCATGCCGCACATACGGCTAGAAGCGGCATTAACACAGCGCGGATGGAGAAAGTCAGGTTACGCATTGAATCTCCTCGTTTCCTGGAGTTACGGTACAAACCGATAGACCACCGGCAATTGCGAAGGGTCGGTGACGTTCGGATCCGTGTGGTGATAGATATTGATGCGCCCGGTTCCGCAATCTCCAAACTCATCGCTGGAGATCGTGCCGATCAGACCCTCGAATCCGGACGTGGCGAAGAGCTCCCGGCGCAGCGCGTTGCGGTCCACGATCAGCTTTCCGTCCCTTGCAAGCGCCACGGACTCAATGGCGCTGAGCAGCAGCGTCGTGGCGTCGTAGGAGTGCGCCCAGTACGGCGTGCCCGGAAACCCGCCGTGCGCGGCTTCATAGGCGGTCAGGACGTCCTCAACGCTTCTTCCGGTTACCCCATTGACATTTGTGCCCAGGTCTGCCTCCGGCCCGGCAGCGTAAACGCCCTCGGACTGCGGGGTGGCCAGAAATTCCGAATCGAGAAGGGCCGCGCCCGTGATAAGCGTCACGCCTTCCAGGCCGTCGAATTCCTTCGCCTGCCTCGCAAATGGTATTCCTTCCTCGTCGAATAGCGGGAAGAAGATTCCGTCCGGCCCTGTCTCGGCAAACTGCGCGAGGACGGAGGTCATGTCCTCTTGCCCCTTGTCTATCCGGGCGCTGACCGGTACCTCGCCTCCCACGGCGGCGAACGCATCGCCGAACGCACTGACGAGGGCCGTCGTGTACGGGTCGCCGTCGTCCAGCGCTACCATGCGCCTCAGACCCAGTTCATTGTACGCGAAGTCAGCCACAGCCCGTGCCTGGTAGAGGTCGTTAACCGCAACGCGAAAGTATCCGGGGTGGTAGTCGGAACTTGCGTTGCCCGCCAGATCGGACGTCAGCCTCGGCGACGTATTGGACGGCGAGATCATCACGAGCCCGGCTTCGCTGATCACCGGCGAGGCGGCCACGGCCGCCCCGGAGCAGGAGGTCCCGATAACCCCCAGCACCCGCGAATCCGCGACAATCTGTTCCGCCCCCGCGCGTCCGCCGTCGGGACCGCACATGCCGTCGATTGCCTCACCGAGTTCGACGCCGTGACCATGGATCATTCCAAAATCGGCAACGGCCAGTTCAACGGCATTTCGCGACGGATTGCCAAGCGACGCGGCGATGGTATGCGTGAGCAACGAACGAATGTGCACGGCCTCGCCTCCGTCAATCGTCACCGGGGTCCGAACGTATGTACCCGTTACGCGAGCGTTTCCGCCAACGGGCAGATCGACCATGACTTCGTACCCCATGTTAACGGGTATGCTCGACCACGAACCGAGCAGGCTCCCGGCATCCATGGCGCGTACCTGATAGTAACCGCCGCCCGACCCGACTTCGATCCGCGCCAGGCCGTTCGCGTCGGTGGCGCCCGACGACTGGAAACTGGCCGCCCGTCCTGAAATCGATCGCGCGATTTCCACCGTAACGCCGCCTAACGGCATTTGACCATCCAGCACCCGGCCCACGACCAGGGCCGGAGTCACGTCCCCGCCGGAAGCCAGTTTGCCCAGCGGCTGACCGCCCGGTTCGCCGGACTCAGGCGCCTGCGACGTCGTCACGCGTTCCCCGCCGCAGCCCCAGGTTACTGCTGCGACGAGTGTCAGCGCCAATAGACTGCGAGCCCAGTTAAACATGCCAAGTCCCTCCATTCTGGCGATAATCCGCGAATTGGAAACGAAAAGGGTTCGGGCGTTTCGGAGACCCTTCAGGTCGCGGGACGTGAACGGGAAAATGTCCTTCCGGACGACCTTTTAGGCCCGGTGAGAAAATAACTGCAGGGTCACCGCGTTACCACACACGCCGCTTTGCATGGATACTTTTGGTGCCTTTTGTGCTTTTTGTGGCCAATTTTTCGGTTTTCTTTTTTCAAATTGAGGTTAAGCACTCTGGCACTCTATATTGCGGGACCCGAGAGAACGGCTCCGGTTATGCTGTTGTGTACAGACCCGAAAATGACAGGCAGCGATCACTGCCTGTCATTTTCGCGGAACATTTACCACGTTAAGTGCTTCGAAACCGCGAAACGCGGGCTCACTCGAGAATCTGGAATTTACGGTCCCTCACAATCACTGTAATCGGATCGTTCACCGCGTCCCCGTCAGCATCGAAAGAGAACGCGCCCGGAGTGGTCTCCCGAGCGCCGCGGAGCGCATCACGGTCCGAACCGATAGACCACGGGCAACTCAGCCGGGTCGATGACGCTCGTGTCCGTGTGGTGATAGATGTTTACACGTCCGGTACCGCAGTCTCCGAACTCGTCGCATGTGAGTTCCCCGATGAGACCGGGGAAGCCGGCTGTGGCCCCGATTTCCGCGCGTAGCGCAACGCGGTCAATGTACAATTTCCCGCCATCGGTCACCGCGACGGCGTTGATGGCGCTCAGCAGCAGCGCCGTCGCGTCGTAGGAGTGCGCCCAGAAGGGATTGGTGTGGATTCCGGGAAAAAAGGACTCGATCTCTGCAAGAACCGCACTTCCGCTCTTGCCGGTGGCGATATTGACGTTTTCGCCGTGAACCGGCTCCGGCCCGGCAAAATAGACGCCCTCGGACTGCGGCGTGCCGAGGAACTCCGAAAGAAGGAGGGCCGCGTCCGTGAGTAGCGTCGCGTCTTTCAGACCGTCGACCTCCCGCATCTGCTCGGCGAATCGTGAGCCCTCTGCGATAAAGAGAGGAAAGAAGATGCCGTCGGGTTCGGCATCCGAAAATTCCGCAAGGACGGACGTCATGTCCGTCTGTTCTTTCTCGATCCGTGAATTGACCGGGACCTCGCCGCCCAATTCACGGAACGCATTGCCGAACGCAGTGGTGAGACCCATGGTATACGGGTCGCCGTCGTCGATGGATACCATCCGCCGAAGGCCCAGTTCGTTGTATGCGAAGTCGGCGACGGCCTGCCCCTGGTACAGGTCGTTGTTCGCCGTGCGAAAATAGCCCGGGTGATAGTCCGGACTGGCGTTGCCGAAGAGGTCGGAAGTGAGCGTCGGCGACGTGTTGGCCGGCGAGACTATCACCAGGCCCGCCGCACTCAGCAGAGGTGAAGCCGCCACCGCGGATCCGGAACACAACGTGCCGATGATGCCGAGCACCTGTGGATTGGCGATGACCTGCTGTGCGCTGGCGCGACCGCCTTCCGCCGAACACATGCCGTCTATGGGATCGCCGAGCTCAACCTCGCGACCGTGGATCGGACCGAAATCCCGAATGGCCAACTCGGCGCTGTACCGCGCCCAATCCGAAACCGAAGGCACGATGACGTGCGCAAGCACTGTACGGATCTGTACGGCCTCGCCCCGGCCAAACGTGACCACGTCCCGAACGCTTGAACCCGTCACGAGCGCCCCGGCGTCAACGGACAGTTCGACCTGCGTTTCATATCCGTCGTTAACCGGAATGCTCGACCACGAACCCAGAACGTTGTCGTCCTGCATCGCCCGCGCCTGGTAGTATCCCCCCACCCGGGCGCCGCCGATAACAACCCTTGCCCGGCCGCGGGCATCGGTTGTGCCCGACCACTCAAAGTTCGCGGACCGGCCCGATACCGAACGCGAGAACGCCACGGTGACGCCTTCGACCGCCGTCTCGCCATCTTGCACGCGGGCCAGAACCGCGGCCTGCTCGACGTCTCCGCCGGGAGCCAGTTTTCCGAGCGCATGCCCCGGCTGATCCTCTGCCTCAGGCATCTGTGACGTCGTCACGCGCTCACCACCGCAGCCCCACGCCAGAACTGCGACAAGCGCCGGCAAAAACAAATTGCCGTTTCGTGAGAACATAACGAGTCACCTTCATTTTCGAAGACGTCGAAAAACGGAATACATACCCGAAAGCGGCGACTATGGACGCCGGAACCTGCCGGCGATTTTAACGTAAAACAGCCTCCGGACACATTGGCATCCGGAGGCTGGAGACGTGTACTTGATTACTCGAACAACTCGAATGCGCCGTCCCTGACGATCAGCACGATGGGATCGTAGACCGCGTCGCCGTCGTCATTGAACGAGAACCGGCCCAGAATCGTGTCGACATCCCGGGTAGCAGCCATTGCATCCTTAATTGCGCTCGGGTCCGTCGATCCGGCGTGCGCGATAGCATCCGCAAGTATGTTCAGCGAGGCGTACGAAAGCGCGGCCCACGGACTCGGTTCACTATCGTGTTCCATCATATAACTGTCAATGAAGGTCTGATTCCCGGGCGTGGAAGCGTTGGTTGCCCAACTCGTAATGCTGATCACACGTTCCGCGGCCTCTCCGGCGGCGGCCACTTCAGCCAACGTCATTTCGGGAATGACGATGGGGATGTTCGAGGGTATGCCAACTTCGCGGGCCTGGATCATTATGTCAATCATCTCTGATGCCAGACACGAGACAAAGATGGCGTGCGGATTCAGCTCTTTGATGTTGTTCAACTGGGCCGCGAACGAGGTATCTCCCGTCGCAAAGGTCTCCCGGCCCAGAATCTCCACATCGCCTTCCGCAAGGGAATTGCTCACCGCCTCGTCCAGACTCCGGGAATAGACGTCGGCGTCGTCTACCATTGTGGCGACCCTGCTAAACCTCAGTTTCTCCTGCAGTTCCTTGACTGCGCCCGGGACGAGCGTACCCACGTTGAGACCGGAGCGGAAAATATAGTCCCCGATCGCGCTCAGGCCAACGGCGGTGGAGGTCGAACTGAATGCCAGAACTTCGTTCTGTTGGGCGATTGGGAACACTTCCTTTGCCACGGTGGAAATGCCGGGGCCCAGGATGACGGTGACACCGTCTTCGTTGATGAGTTTGTTGAACGCCGCGGTGGCAGCGTCGATCGTGCCCTCCGTATCCTCGACGATAAATTCGATACTTGCGCCGCCGAGTCTCTGAGAGTCGTTTATTTCTCCTTGAGCCAACTCAAAGCCTTCCAACGCCGGCACGCCGTACACCTCTTGCGGACCCGTCAGCGGCACAGCCACGCCGATCGCGATCTTCGCGGGCAGACCGCCGGGCGTCAGCGCGATAGAACCTGACACGCCTGGCTTGTCGCCGATCGGCAGTTCAATTGTCGACTGATAACCGCTGTTGACCGGTATGCTCAGCCACGAACCGATCTCGCTTCCGCCGCTCATGGCCCGCGCCGTATAGTAGCCGGTTACGCCGGCGCCGCCGATATCCAGGTACGCCCTGCCTCGCACATTGGTCGTTCCGGACCATTTGTAATCGGCCGGCCGGCCGGAAACCGATCGCGAGAACTCCACGGTAGCGCCGCTTACGTGCATCCCGCCGTCATGCACGTGCGCTACGACCACGGCCCGCATCATGCCATTCAGGGCCAGCTTGCCCAGGGGTTGGCCGGCGCCGTCCCCTGCCTCCGGTACCTGAGACGTTGTCAGGCGCTCGCCGCCGCAACCCCATATCAGGCCTGTGGAAAGCGCAAACAGCAACACAGTGCGAAAACTACGAAACATAACGAACCCTCCCAATGTTGTGGACTACCGGTGATATAGAGCCAGGAAGCAGCAAACGGCGAGCGCAGGAAACGCACCCATCCGAATTGGCCCCTGACTCGTCGACACATTCGGATATAAGCAGAATGCCACAACCTGAACAAAGAACATCCTGCCGACAGCGTTCGAGTGCGCTGCGGTGATTGGCAGTATTATTGAATATAAGTTCATTTCGCGTGAAGACAAGGGCATACGGGAGTTTCTTTTAAAAAATATGACGGTTTCCGGGGGCTGGCGCTACCGGAGACACGATTGGACGCCCACCAAGTTCGGGGCGACCAAAGCGCCCCGGATCGGGTAAAGTGCCCGATTTCATGTATCAAATGCCAAGGATCCCTCGCGCTGCCTGGCGCGCTTCTTCCAGCGTTTCGACAACGCGGTGCCTGGGTAGATGTCTCAGGATGCCGAGCGCGTTCAGGGTTCGCTGAACCAGGCCGGGCAGTCCCATGACAATGCATTCGGTCTGCTCGCCTTTGGCGATCTCCATGAGTTGCCCGATGACCATGGCTGCGCTGTCGTCGAGATAGGTGGCGCCCGAGAAATCGAAGATGACCACGTCGTGGTCTTTGATGTCCGCGCCAATGACGCCGGCCAGCTTGTGGGAGGATGCGACGGTGAGACTTCCTCTGAGCGCGACCAGGCCGACCCGCGCCGAGTACGGACTCAGCGCGTCGGCGTCCATGTCTTCCTCCTCGGCGAAGAACGTCCGGTCCAGCAGCGGCACGGAGACCACGCTGTCCAGCTCCAGTCGTTCCAGTTGCCGTGCGTGCACCATTCCGGCGGCGATCAGACCGATCGCCACGGCCGTTACCAGATCGACAAATACCGTGAGTCCAAGCGTAATCATCATGACGATGAGATGCTCCCGCCGCAGCCGGTGAACGCGGGCAAGAAGACGCCAGTCGACGACGTCCCATCCGACCTTAATCAGAATGCCGGCGAGAACCGCATGGGGAATCGGCTCCACGTACCGCCCGAGACCCAGCATCAGAACCAGCAGGAGTACCGCGTACAACGTACCGGAGACCGGCGTCACCCCGCCGGCGCGTATGTTGGTTACCGTCCCGGTGGTGGAACCCGCGCCGGGCAGCCCGCCGAACAATCCCGATACCATATTTCCGATCCCCTGCCCGACGAGTTCCCGGCTCGCGTCGTGCCTCGTGCCGGTCAGTGAATCGGCAACCAGTGAGGTGAGGAGGCTGTCCACCGAACCCAGAAGCGCGAGGATGAGCGCAGGTTCCAACGCCGTCATCAAGAAGGAGACCGTGGGCGGCATCAGTTGCAGATCGGGCAATCCCGTGGGTATCCGGCCGATAACCGGTACGTCTCTCAGCCAGACGACGCCGAGCAACGTCCCGGCAAGCAGCGCCAGGAGCGGGCCGGGCAGATATCTTGCGAAGCGTCGCGGCCAGAGCGCTCCGACGACGAGCGCGACCGTCGCAATGGCCAGCGCGTTGTAATTGACGTTGTCCACCGCATCGGACACGGCGTGAATCGTGCCCAGGACGCCGCCCGGCGCCGTAGGGGATCCGAGAAACGGCAGGATGTGAATCACCATGATGATGATCCCGATTCCGGACATGAACCCGGAGATGACCACGTGCGGCGTATAGGCGACGAAACGCCCGATCCTCGACAAGCCGAGGAGCACCTGCAGCAGACCGGCCATCACGACCACTGTCAGGGCTTCTGAGAGGTTGGATGTGTAGCCCGAAACAATGACCACAAGGGCAACGGTCATCGGCGCCGTGGGGCCCGAAATCTGCGTCCGGGTGCCGCCGAATACCGCCGCGAAGAAGCCGACCGCGATCGCCCCGTACATCCCCGCAGCCGCGCCCATTCCCGATGCGACGCCAAGGGCCAACGCCACGGGCAGCGCCACCACGGTTGCCGTGATGCCGCCGAATACGTCGCCCCGCAACGCACTCAAGTCATATTTCATTGAATCGTGTCCTTATTGTCCTGTCGTGTCGCCTGACGGCGGATAAACACCCATTGGAACTGCGTTCCGTGCGGACGCGGGCACTCTCTAACACCAACTCGATTGTTCTCAATAGAGTTTTCTCCCTTACCCCTCAAAATTCCCCTGTTTCCTTGCCCTTTTTCTTGCTTCGCCCAAGAAAAAGGGCGAAAAAGAAGGGCGCCGCTCAGACGCCGCGGGGCTGCTTTTCCGCGAACCGCCTTCGTGGAGAGAACCTGCGCCGTTGCCCTGAAACCCTCGAAGACTATCCCGCACTACGTTGCTGGACGGCCTCGCGCGGAAAAGCCCCCACACAACCCAAACCGGACGGTGATGAATATGACCCGATATTACCGCCGTCTGGGTTTGTTGTTACCCCGTTGATCGCTGTTTGTCTTTCTTGGCGTCTTTGTGTCTCCGTGTGAGTTGATTTTGTGCGCCGGGGGAGCGGACCGCGTATCAGCGAGGTAATATCGCCCGGCCCTATGGATTTCCCATCGCGCGATGTCATCATCTCACCTCTTACGTCTCACGTCTCCCTCGGAGGGGCGGTGCCGGGCGGCGATGTCCCAGGCTTGACAAGGCCGCAGCATACCGTATCATTATTGTTGCACGTTATCCTTCAACACTGAAAGGAAGGGCCGATGCTGAGATTTCCCGAAGAACTCATGCTCCTGATACTCGACGACGAGAACGGGAGGTTCGCCCGTGTTCCGGACCAGTCCCTGCGCTATGCGCTCGCCGGCGGGGTGCTGATGGATCTCGCGATGGAGAACCGAATTGACACCGATCCCAAGCAACTGGTTCTTTTGGATTCGACGCCCGTAAACGACAGCCTGCTCGATCCGACGCTCGCCGACGTTTCGCAGGCAGACGAAACCCACGACGCACGCTATTGGGTGGAACGCACCGCCATTCGCAGCGCCACGGGCATTCGAGAGGCGTCTCTGGACCGGCTGGTTGAAAAAGGTATCCTGGAACGCCGCGACGACCGGTTTTTGTGGGTATTCAGGTCACGGCGGTATCCCGTGGTGGATGACCAGGCCGAACGGGAGGTCAAGCTCAGGATTATGGAGATCCTGTTCAGCGACCAGATCCCGGACCCTCGCGACGTCGTGATCATCAGCCTTGCGCACGCCTGCAACCTCTTCAGCCAGATCCTGTCCGCCAGGGAGCTGGCGCGCGTGGCCCCCCGAATCAACCAGGTGCGCAAACTCGATCTGATCGGCCAGGCGACGTTCCGGGCGATTACGGAAATCGAACTGTCGCTCGCTCTGGCCGTACAGATGCGTCCGTATTAGCCTTAATGCGACAAAATCAGCAGCCCCGTTCGCCGCCACTACGACGCGTCCTCCACCCGTACGGTAACGATGTCCAGATCGTGATATTTCTGGTGGCGCACCGACGAGGCGTAATGGCGTAACAGCCTGAACGAGATTTCATGCTCGTCCAGGATCTCCGGCTGTTCACTCAGATACGCCAGCCTGTCTTCCAGATTTTCTCCCGCCGCAGCCGCCAGAAACTCCAGTTCCGCAGTCTCCTCCACGTGCCGGACGGTGATGACGAGCAGCCGCCCACCCTCACGCGCACGCTCACCGGCCTGTTCTATCAGAATCGACAGGGTCTCTTCGCCCGCGGCGCACAGCCGGCCGGTTGCCGGCTCCGTCCAGCCGATACCTGCCGCAAACCTGCGGAGGAACTTGTCGATCCCGGGAAGTGATCCGGCGGACAATTCGACCTGGAGGCGCTTCCGGCGGCGCGCCGTCAATTCCAGGAAAGCGGTCAGCAGGATGGCCGCGAGACCGCCCGCGGTCATCCCGTTGCCAAGCAACGTCCCCCACGTCCCGCCAATCAAATCAGGAAAGATCACCTGATGCTGAAAACCCACACCCAGCCAGAACGCCAGCCCGACCACCGTGGCCTTCCGGTGATCGACGCCGTCCTCGACAATCAGCTTCATGCCCTGTACGAATAACAGGCCGATCAGCAGCGTGACATAGGCAGCTGCGACGGGATTGGGAATGGCGATCACGAGGGCGGTTACTTTGGGGGACAGGGCCAGCAGGACGAATAAGACTCCGATATATATCCCGACGCGGCGCGCCGCGACTCCGGTCAGTTCGGCAAGCGATATGCTGGTCGAATAGGTGGTATTGGGAGGCGTGCCGATGAGACCCGAGAGCAGATTACCCATGCCGTCGGCGTTGAGGGCGCCCTGCACCAGGCGGAAGTCGGTTGCACGGGGCCGGCGCCGGGAGACCCGTTGAATGGCGACGCCGTCGCCGACGGTCTCGATCGCCCCGACGACCGTAACGACCACGAATGCCGGAAGCAAAGCCCAGAATTCCGCGCTCATCGAGAGGTCCAGCCCCGGCCAGGCGTAAGCGGGAAAGCCGATCCAGGGTGCTTCGAGAACAGGACGTACGTCGTACAGTCCGAGCGGCGCGGCAACCGCGCATCCGACGCCAATTCCGATCAGCGGCGCCCACAGCCGCAGTACCGCGGGGGCCCGCAGCGCCAGCACGACGAGCGTCACAAACGCCGCACCGGCCGCGGCCGGCGGCGCCGCCGCCGGCGTCCCCTCGGGCACGTCCTTCAACAGGCCGAAAACCACAGGCATCACCGTGACGGCAATCAGCATGATCACGGTTCCGGCGACAACCGGCGTAATAATTCTGCGCAGGAGCGAAAGACGCGAGGCCAGGGCGAACTGAAACAGCGAGGATACCACGATCAGGCTCGCCATTAAAGCCGGCCCGCCCTTCGCCAGCGCCGTAATGCACACGGCGATGAAAGCGCCGGACGTGCCCATGATGAGCACGTGCCCCGCCCCGATGCGTCCAACCCTCGCGGCTTGCAGAACCGTGCTTATGCCGCTGACCACCAGCGCCGCGAAGGCGATCCAGTTCAGGTAGCTGTCCGGTTGACCGGCCGCCCGGCCGATAATCACCGCGCTGAGCACCACCGGCGCCAGGACCACGACGGCGGCCTGGAAGCCGACCGCGGCGGCAGTCGAGTGAGGGGGACGCTCGTCCGGTTCGTACCGGATGGTATCGATTGTACGGGATTCTTCTTCAGACATTCAACTCCCCCGATCGGTCCGCGTGAGAATTCTGCTACAGACGCCAGACCACGAGCATCTGCGCGATCATTTCGTCTCCGTCCGTTCCGAGCTTATTGCGCCAATATTGGAACTCCACGCCGACCATGAACTGGTTGGCTTCGTCCGCCATCGCCTTGCCCGCATCCCACACCAGCTGCGGCTGCGCCAGGATCGATTCGTTGACGTCTTCCCCGAACGCATTGGAACGACCGCCGATGTATTCGGCATGCCCCGTGAACGTGAATGACTGTTCGCCCGCTTCGATGGGCAGCAGCCAGCTGACGTCGAACATGAAACTGTTGCCGGTTTTCGGTGCACCGCCGCCGTCCACGCCGGTGTTGTCGTCAATATAGGCAGTCAGAGCCGTATTCAGGAACAGGAATCCCGGCACGCTCCAGGAAGCCCTTACGCCGGGCAGGTATTTCAATACCTTGGCGTCGGCCCCCGCGTTGACGCCGGCAACCAGGGCGACGTCCCGAATGGGTCCCAGACGCACGTCCTTCTTCGCCAGCTTGCCGAAACTCAACGTCGGATACCACTCGGAATAAAAATCTCTGTCGTTGAAACCGTCGCTGCCGCCGTCGTCAATATAGTCCAGAAAAAAGAAACTGTCGCCCAGGGTCCATCTCGAGGCGTTCTGCACGGTAAACACCATCGTCCGGTGGCTGGACCCCGAGAATGGATTCAAATGAGAGCCGTATTGAAGGTGGAACTCCGTCTGCGCGGTCGCCGCGGCCGGAATCGCCTGCAGCACAACCCACGCAATTCCGGCGAATACCGTTTTCATTGCCCTATCCTGTTACGTTATATTGGCTGTGCGATTCGAGAGTTTTGCAGACCGGCGCGCCGAACGTCGGCAGTCGAAACGTCCTCCACAAAGGAGGCAATATGTACAAATTCAAACTGGAGATCCTTATGGGTATCGTCCGCACCTCAATGACCTGCTGCACAGATTCAGACAATCCACCGTCCCGCCCGGACAAGGTTGCATGGGGGTACGACGCCGGTAACGGACCGGACGTCTGGGGCCGGCTGAGCCCGGACTTTGCGCTTTGCGCCAACGGGACGCGACAGTCTCCCGTGGACCTTCGCGACCCGACGGAGCAGAAGCTCCCGCCAATCGTCTTCAGCTACCGGCCGGGCGCGCTGGATATCCGCAATACCGGGCACACCATCGAGGCGACGCCCACCGTGGAGAACCGGATCGAAGTTGCCGGCGAAAAATACAGCCTGCTGCAATACCATTTCCACGCGCCGTCCGAACACACGGTGGAAGGAAAATCATTCGACATGGAGATGCACCTCGTTCACCGGAACGAAGAAGGCGCGCTGGCCGTCATTGGTGTGCTGATCGAGAAAGGAAACCCGCTCATCGCATTCGATGGAATCCGGCCGCATTTTCCGCACGCGCCGGGCGAGAAAAAACGAATTGACGGCGCCGCTGTCAACGCCGGTGATTTGATGCCGCGAAGCAAACGCTCGTACCGATATGAAGGCTCCCTGACGACCCCGCCCTGCTCCGAGGCCGTCAAATGGATTGTGATGGCAACGCCTGTCCAACTTTCAGAGACGCAGATTGGAGCGTTCGCAAACATCTTTCACAAAAATAACCGGCCGGTACAGGCGCTGAACGGCCGCGAGATTCTCGTGGATATCGGAGACGGGAATTAATCGGTGACCGGGAGGTTGAAGAAACGGGGGAGGTTTTCCCGCGGTTCCGACTTCAAATCCGCCGGCGCCGGCCTGTGCGGCTTCCGGCAAGTCCACGCCCAACAGGCTGCCTGCCGGACTTGCGGGGGCGCCAATCCGTCCGCGGCTCGCTCAGGATTTGCCGGGCGCCGGAATCCCGTATCGCTGTAACGTGCTCGCCAGCGTGGGACGCCCCAGGCGAATCCTGCCGTCGTTCAACAGATAAGAGAACAGATATCCGGCGCCGAGCATGAGGATCCCGATCAGGAAGCAATACATGACCGCTCGGTCCGGATAGACATCCTTGAGATATCCGACGTACAGGGGACCCGAGATACCCGCGGCCGCCCATGCCGTCAGGACGGCGCCGTAAATGGTGGACATCTTCTTCGTACCGAAAACGTCCAGGACGAAAGGCGGCATGGTCGCGAATCCGCCGCCGAAGCAGAGCAGGACGTAACAGACCAGGGCCGAGAATATCCAGGGATTCGTCTCCGTCATGAGGATGCCGAAGACGACCATCTGGCTGGCGAGGAGGACCCTGAAAACCGTGACCCGGCCGAAACGGTCCGAAAGCAGCCCCCAGAACAGACGCCCCAATCCGTTGCAGATGGAGCTTACCGCGATAAGCGTCGCTCCGTATTCAGCCAGCGTGCTCGGCTCGATGGAACTGTCCGCCAGGCCCCAGATCTCCTGGAGAATTTCCGACTGGAAGCTGATGACCGAGATCCCCGCTGCAATATTAAAGAAAAAGACGATCCACATAATCACGAACTGGGTCGTCTTCAGATAGGTCACTGCGGAATCCGGCTCCCCGACATCCATCGCCTCATCGGCTGCGCCGCCCGCGGGCGCGGCTGACGCAGGCGGATCGCTGAGGGCGAGGCTGCAGGGAAGCAGAATGGCGCCGAATACAATCCCCAGCCAGATGAATACAAGCGGAAGCGTGCCCTCTGTTGTT
This sequence comes from Candidatus Latescibacterota bacterium, assembly GCA_965203805.1. Lineage (GTDB taxonomy): Bacteria > Latescibacterota > UBA2968 > UBA2968 > JAAXHE01. Next base: position 3,491,136 of record OZ241917.1, read on the forward strand.
ACGATCAGGAACGGCGCCAGTCCCTTGCTCAGCAGGAAGGCGCCGACGCCGAAGCCCATGACCACGATCCCCGTGGCCAGGCCCTTGCGGTCCGGGAACCATTTGGCCACCGTGGCGACCGGCGTGACGTATCCAAGTCCGATACCGGCGCCGCCTATCACGCCGTAGCCCAGATAAAACAGCGGTATCGAATCCACGTGAAGCGCGGCCCCGGAGATCAGGTATCCACAGGAAAACAGGATGCTGCCGGTCAACGCCAGGAACCGCGGGCCCAACCGGGAAAGCATATTGCCCGCCCAGGCCGCCGAGACGCCCAGCGTAAAAATCGCAATACTGAAAGCCCACGCGGTTTCGGTGTGGGTCCAGCCCCCCTGACGCACCAGGATCGTCTGGAAGAAACTCCAGGCGTAGACCGTGCCGAAGCACACCTGCAGGATCGTGCAGAAGACTGCGATAACGCATCTTGGAATACGCAACCCCGATCCTCCGTTTAACGTTGCTTTGCCGCGGCGTCCCCCGCCCCCTCGGTATCTGGCGAGTTCCCCGATACGTACCGAAACAGGCGCGCAAGGTCGCCGACTTCATCGTCGCGGGCAAGCAGCTCGTCGTCGTCCGGCTTCTCACGACTTCGATCCTCGGCCAGGTCCACGGCGTAGGAAAGAAGCCCTCCCAGCGGCTTTGCGGCAAGGTTTACCAGCCAGATCGACGCCAGGACGCCAACAACAAGAAAGATGCTGATGAGAATGACCTGCTGGCCGATGGCGCGCTGGATCTTGAGTGCGACAATGTCCAGGTCCATTCCCACATGGACCGTGCCGGCAACGCCGGCCAGAATCGGGCTTCCCACCTCCAGAAAGTCGCCCAGACCGGGTATGCTTCGTTCAACCGGTTCGGTGCTGGACGGATCGCTCGCGAGGATTTCCTCGGGGATGCCCGGAACGAAGGTATGCGCCAGATACTCGCCCTTTTCACTGGTAATATAGATGTAGCGGATGCCCTGAATCTCGACGAACTGATCGATCATCGACTGCAGCGTCGCAAGATTCCGGTTCAGGAGGATGTCCACGCTGGCGTTGGCGATGGTCTTCGCGATGTCCTTGCTGTTGGACGCGTACTCCGCCGACAATTGCGTGTCTACCGTGTAGATGCACAGGAAAGACGTCGACAGTACGATCAGCCCGAAAAGCGCAAAGATACCGAACCTGGTCTTCTGAAACAGCTTTTGGATTTTCATATTACGAAAGCCAGCTTTCCCAGTCGTCCAGCGTCACAAAGCGGCCGTCCTGAACGACGGTATAGTAAACGGTTTGCAGCCCCTGTCGCCGGTTGGGTCCGAAAGAAACCCGCTCCCCGATGCCGAGATCGAAGTCCCGAACCGAGAAGACCGCGTCTTCCAGCCCCATCCTGCTGGGAATGTCTCCCAGGCGCCGGAGAATCTCGGTCATCAGCTTCGCGTCCAGAAAGCCCTCCAGGCTGACAAAGCTCTGCTCGAACGGGCTATAGGGCTCTTTGACCAGTTCCGTCGGAACAGCCGGATTGTATCGCGCCATCAACTCGCGGTACTCTCTCACGGCTGGAATGGAAGTGTCTTCGTAACTGGGCACGACCTGGGAATTGACGAGATACCGGGTGTACGTCTCCGCGTCGTCGCGGTCCTCGCTGAGCAGATGCAGCAGATTCTCGCTGCCCACGAACGAAAGATTGGCGATCGGGACCCTTAGGCCCAGGTCGACCGCGTCGCGGGCGAACGCGGCGCACGCGGCGTATGATCCGATGCAGATGACGGCGTCCGGTGAAACGCCTTGCAGGATTTCCACCTGCCGCCTCATGCTTCCGGTGAACCTTTGACCGCGGCGGTAGGTCGCCTCGCCGGCGAGTCGTTTGCCGTGCGCCTTCAGTGCGGCTCTCACGCCCGCCCAACCACTGCGGCCGTACGCGTCGGCCTGGTAGAACACGGCGATCCGCTTTCTGCCCGTCCGAACGAAATTGTCCACGAGACCGGCGGTTTCCTGGCGGTAGGACGCCCTGAGATTGAACGCGAAATCACCGTATGGCGGCTCCCGTTGCGGCTGAGCGCCGGTAAACGGAAAGAAAAGATAGACCCGCTCGTCCTGGAATTTCTTCAACAGCGGCAGGGCGCGAGTCACGGTCGGCGTACCTACGTACCCGAACAAAAGGAACACGCGGTCTTCCACCATGAGCTTCATGGTGTTCTTCACGCACGGGTCGGGCTGGTAGCCGTCGTCATAAAGCTTGAAGACGATCCGGCGGCCGCCAACCCCGCCATTCTCGTTGACGTAATTGAAGTAGGACCTGGCGCCCCGGTAGAGCTCGCTGCCCAGCCCCCGGGAGGGCCCGGAAAAAGCGGCGGACATGCCCAGGACGATCTTGCCGTCATATACGCCTTCAGAGCCGTCGCCACTTTCGGAGTTTTCTGCTGAAACCCCCTCTGATCCTCCTGTTTGGGCGCCAACGTCGCGCCAACCTCCCCACGATAGCGCCAGCAGCCCGAAAAGGCCTCGGCGGAGCAACGACCTTCGCGTAAGATCAAACGCAGGATCGTTCCGTGCGTCGCGTCCGTCGGTCCAATTTGGAAAAACCATGCCGTTCCTCTTCAGCTGAAATACGGATTTGCCTGAAGCACCGGGGATTCCCCGCCAATGCGATCGCAGGCCGATCGTTCCTCAGAAATTGTACGTAAAGTGGATATCGAGCCGGTTGGCGATTCCGTCGTTCGTTCCCTTGTACGTGGTTTTCCAGTACAAATATTCGACCGCCACCTGTAATGGCTTCCAGGGCCGATATCGGCCGACAGCGTAGAAGGCGCCATTCCTGGTACGCCCGCCCGAGGGCACGGCATCCTCGTCCGGCCTCTCCATCGTTGCCCCGGCATAGAGCTTCCACCGGGCATTCGGCATGATCACGATCTGGGCCCACCCGCCGGTGGAGGCGATCTCTTCGCCCGTTGCGGTGTTGACGCCCTGACCGATGCCGCCGCGAATATCCGTGAGGTTCCTGCCGGTCCAGCCTTCACCCTGAACAGTCAACTGGTCAGTGAGCGAAATGGAAGCATCAACGCCAACGGCGGACGAGGTGAATCGGGTCTGGCCACCCACGGGTGTTGCGGTCTCTTCCGTTCCCAGGTGGGCCCACGCGCCGGCCTTGAATTTAGGCTGTTCCAGCCCCAGCCGCGTCTGCAGAAACGGCAATGCGGCGTCCCAGCCATCCAGAATGCCGTTCCTGTCCAGGTCCTTCTTGTCCACGGCTCCGGTCTGGCCCGCCGCCACGGCCAGGGAAAAGCCGCCTTTCGGTTTGTACGTGAGCCTCGCCTGGGGATGCCGGTCTCCCAGGTTGCCCGCGTGCCACATCAGACCGTCATTGTTGGCGATCGGAAAGATCGGCGAAATCACGTCCCAGCACTGGCCGGCGAGAAAATGCCAGTCCCCCCGCTGCAGATTGAAATAGGCCTGCCGGAGGCGCAGGATCTGGCGCGATTCACTGCCTCCGTTCTGAAAATCGATCTCGACCAGGCCGCTGATGCTGGAGGTCTCGTCCAATTTCACGGGCTTGAATCTGGCGCCGAGGCGGGTGAGACGCGGGTACATGGTCAAATTGCCATCGGTTTCGGCGCCGGGGTCTTCCGGCTTGACCCAGAAGCCGAATTGGTGGCTTTGCATCTTCGAATCGTCGATTACGGCGTCGAAACGGACAAAACCGTAAACCGAGAATTCTCCGGCATCGGCCGAATTCCCCCCGCTCAACAGGCAGGCCAACATTGCTGCGGCGATAGCCTTTTTCAAGAATCCGCTCCTTTGCAGAAGAGTACCCAGATCCGACAGAACGTTTGCGACGAATCCCAGCAAACCGCCGGCATTTCCAGCTTCTGGCGCCAGCGGGATCTATTCTTCAGCCGCCTCTTCCGCTTTATCGCCGTTTTGTGCGCGGACGCGTTCCACGTAGGACCGGCCCCTGCTTACGGCTTTATCCACGTTGCGTCGAACGGACTGGCGGGTTTCAATACCGCTTCTGGGCGCCAGCATCACACCGGCGATGATTCCAAGTGCCATTCCGATGATTGCGCCCAGGCCGAATATGCCCAGAAACAGACTCACGTCGTTCGTCTCGCGATCCACCGAAGCCTCCTCGTCAGTTGGTTGTCCCGCAATAGTATTCTCACACGAATCTCTAACTTATAATGCAAATTATCAGAATAGTCAATGCATTTGGGGAAATCCGCGCGGAAACGGCGGGTATATATCGCGGAACAGACGATTCGGTTTCGGCAATCTCCGCGGAACAGAGGCGCCGACAATCGGTCGATTCAGCGGGGACCCGCCGCAATCAGCGATCGTAGAACCACGCCAGCGGATAGACACGCAGTACCAGTTCCCCGGGCTTTCTGGCCGTCAGCCTGCGTTCACCGAGCGTCACGGCCTCGCCCGTTTCCTCATTCGCCTCCACCCAGCTTCGATGGTACATCAGCAGCACCCGGTCCCCGTGAAACCATACGTTCGCGTAATCGAACGTGGCGAAGTCCTCCGGCAGCGTTCCCAGTTCCGGAAGCGCGACGACGGGACTGACCGGATACTGAGGGGGAACCCGCGCCACGTCCTCCATGCCGCCGCTGAGTTCGATCGTCCGGAAGTGCGACCAGCTGGCCCCGTTGTCGCTCGAAACCGCGGCTGACAACCTGCCGCGCCGGTACCCTCTCAGGATCTCCTCGCGCGACGTCTGGTTCCAGACGCACATCAGGTCGCCGGTACCCGGAATCCGCCTGATCCTGGACGGCGAATAGGAAGCGGCGAGATCGCTGGGAACCACCGGCGTCCAGGTCTCGCCGCCGTCCTCGCTGTAGCTCTGCACCAGCCGCCCCACCGTGGACCTCGCCATCATCATCAGCCGTCCATCCGGACACGCCGCCACGCCGGGCTCATCCACAGCGGTAATGCCGCCCCGGCCGTTCGGAATGCCCTCGGCATCGAACCAGCCCATCAGCTGACCCCGACACATCTGCCAGGTGCGGCCTTCGTCGTCCGAATAACTCACCGAAGCAATATCCACCTCCGGGTAATGATAGTGCCCGCTCACCTGCAGGCGGCGCCCTTTCCAGAACCCGTAGCTGCTCACGCGCGAGTACTCCAGCCCCGAGTGATGGTTGTTGCCGTGGCAGATCCGGCTCGGCATCACCATCCGGCCGCCGGGCATCTGGATCATCGTGTCGTAATACGGTCCGCCGAGCAGATTCATCGGCCATTCTCCGGACCAGGACCTGCCCTCGTCGTCCGATACCGAAAGGAAAAACGGGTTCCAGTTGAACATCTCGGACCCGCGATGTCGATTCCCGCGACCGAGGTGCGCGAGGGCCAGCCTGCCCGACGACAACCGGATGCAGGACAGGCAGGAGGTTTCGCCAAGCGAATCCCAGTCCGGCGCATCCGTACCTACCCAGGTCAGCCCTGAGTCTTCGGACCGGTAACACCTGCGGCCCGCGATCATCATCAGCCCGTCTTGTACCTCAACGACGGCCGTTGCGCTTCCGGCGCCCAGGCCGATATGTTCTGTAACGCCTTCAGGCAAAGCCTTGCGAAATATAGGCTTTCCCGGATCGGTCATGCGTATGTCCTCCCTGGTCCCGCAACGTTCGCATTCGTGATCTCATGGACGGCATCTCGGCTGTGAAGGGCATTCGGCGGCGCAAGTGCCATTCCCTACCTGAAACGTATGGCGTAGAGGTCGGCCGCTCTCATTGCCGCGCGAAGACGCACAGGCCTTCCTGCCAGGGCCGACACGTCCGGACCGTTGTCCCAGCGGACCGTCCGCGCGATCTCGTCACCGAAGATCCCGGCGCTTTCCGAGAGCGTGCGGCCGGCGATGGGGCGGCCCTGCTCGTCCTGCATCTCGAACCGGATTTCGCCGGCCACGGAGGTGGAGTAGTTGATGACCAGCTCACTGCCTGCGAAGGTGAAGGGCCTGGTTACCATCTCGCCGCCGCAGAAGGGCGCGTTGACGGAGACGAAACCGTCGGTCCGAAGGACGCCTCGACGGAGCCGGCACGTCGGGTTCCGGTAGTTCTCTACGTAATAGATCGAAATCTCCCCGGGTCCGGTGGGCACGACGCCGACGCCGGCGGCCATGTTCCGCTCATTCCAGTTCCTCGAGTCAAGGCCGGGGCGGATGAACGGACCCATAAACCGGCGGTCCCACCGGATGCCGTCCCGGCTGGTCATGAAGACCCCCTCGGAAAGGCCGTCGAACGGCCATTCCTTGTGGAACTTCCGGCCCAGGCGAAGCCGTTTGGGGAACATCATGTAGTTGTGCGGAGCGCGGAAGTAGAGGGTCGCCGCGTTGGTGTACAGGTGCTCCGTCTGCCTTCCGCCCATGTCGATCAGCTCCGGCACGGTCCAGTCCAGAAAGTCGTCCGACTCGGCCCTCCGAATCGAGCGGTATACGCCACCCTTAGCCGGACCGGTACCACGATCGCAATCGGGCGTGAAACCCCTCAAGTAGGCGACGTACTTGCGAATATTGACGTCCCAGAAGGCCACGTTGGGGGAGTCGAAGACGGGACGGTCGTCGGGCGGCGCATGCAGGATCGGCCCGTCCCGGATCAGCTCCCAATGGATGCCGTCGGGCGAACCATAGCCGTAAATCGTGGAGCGTCCGTCCAGCTTTTCGCCCCTCAGGAATCCCTTGTACCGCTGTGAGTCCGGCGCCGCCGGATTGGGGTCCTTGAAGACGCAGGCGTTCCAGTGCACGGCCCCCATGACGATATTGTTCTCCTTCGAGCCGTCGAACTCGTGGAGCCCGAGGATCGGACGCTCGAAGTGGATGCCGTCCGGGCTTTCGGCGTAACAGGTCGTGCGGTTCGTTCCATCAGGGCCGGTGGCGCGGTACCAGAGGCGGTAGCGCCCGTCGTCGAGGGTGACGTTGGCTGCCCACGACGTCTCCCCTTCCCAGGGTTGGTCGAAGTCGAGGGCGACCTCCGCAGGCACTGGAGGATGGAGCTTGAGGCTCGTGTCCGTCATCGTGTCGATCAGCCAGTCGTCGACGAACAGTTCAAGCCTGGAGCCAATGTTTCTCACGCCGGCCATGGATCATCCTCCTGACATGCCGATACTGCAACTACCGGCTGACCTGCTAATTCCAATCCACCGGCGAATGCAACTCTCCCAGAAGCACCCGCCGCACACGGTCCAGGCCGTGGATCACCGTCCACCGTCGAACCAGGTCCGAGTCATCGAAACGCCGCCCCTGCTCGTTCATACTCAGCTCACCCGGGCCTCGAACCGCGATTACCGTCGAGTTCCCGTTGAAAGGACCGATCATCGCCAACCCCACGCCGCCTTCCGGCGCAACGCGCTCCGCCAGCACGCCGGCCATCGTCCGTTCATCGGCGCTTCGAGGCAATCCGCTCCGAGCGGCAGCCGTCGCCCGCTCGGCATCGCTCCCGTGCAAATCCGTGAACACGACGCTCCGGAATCCCGCCTCGCCCAACTCCCGAGACAGTTGACCGCCGGTAAGTCCGTCCACCACTCCCAGTTTCAGATTACGCTGTGTCAGGAGCCTGCCCACGACTTCGGCAACCGTCTCTTTCTCCACGCCGTAGACCGAAACACCCAGCCGGCGCCGCAGTTCGGCTTCCATACCGTCAATCAGCGCGTCGGCATCCGCTTCCGAATCGGCCCTGGCTGTCACGCGAACGTCCGTCTGCCCCGCGTGCGCCGCCAGGCCGACCGACGGGTTCGAAGACGCCATCAGGTCGCCGATGCCACGATCGATATTGCTTTCGCCAACCGCGCACGTCCGGAGGACCCGCACCCGGATGACCTTCACCCCGCCCATCCTTTCCACGAGCAGGGGCACGACGGAATGCTCCATCATGTGCGCGAGTTCGCGGGGCACACCCGGCAGGCAGACAATGAACCCGCGCCCTTCCGTGTCTTCGCTCAGAAAACAGGGCGCCGTCCCAACGGGATTCTCCAGTGGCAGCGCGCCTTCCGGCAGGTACGCCTGCCGTTTGTTGTTTGCGGCCATTTCCCGCCCGAAGTTCCGGAACCGGGCGGCGATCTGCGCCTCCAGGTCGTCGCTGTAAACCAGCTTTCGTCCGGTTGCGCGCGCGATCGCCTGCCGGGTCACGTCGTCAACCGTCGGCCCGATGCCGCCTGACGTGATCACCACGTCCGACCTGTCCAGCGCGAGGTTGAGGACTTCGGTGATGCGTTCCTCGTTGTCTCCGACGGTGGTCTTGTAATAGAGGTCCATTCCGATATTTCGGAGCGCAACGGCCAGCAGATTCGCGTTCGTGTCGACGATTTCTCCCAGCAGAAGCTCGGTCCCGACCATAACAATCTCAGCGCGCACAATTCCCCCTCAAGCTATTAAGAAGCGGTGAGACGTAAGAGGGTAGACGGTAGAGGATAACATTTACAGCAGAGTTTCCACACAAACCGTGCCTGCTAATTTACCGTTATCGTAACGACTGGAAAAACCATAGGGCACTGGTATCATCTCACGTCTCCCTTCTCACGTCTCCCCCCTCTTCAGGTGCTCTTCATCGAAAGATCGGCGCCGCGGCCGGTTCGATCGCCACGTTCACGCACGCGGGGAGGCCGGATGCCACCGCGTCGTTCAGCGCGTCCGGGAGATCCGCCGCCTCGTCCACAAACGCGCCGTACCCGCCAAGCGCCTCCGCCACCCGTTCGTACCGCGTCGCGAGCAGATCGCATCCCACGGTACGATCTGCGCCGTAGATTTCGACCTGGAGTTGATGCTCGGCATTCCACCTTGCGTCGTTTCCGACGATGACGACAACCGGAAGCCCGTAGCGCAATGCCGTATCCAGTTCCATCGCATGATAACCGAATGTCCCGTCTCCCAGCAAAACGAATACCGTCCTGTCCGGATGCGCCAGCTTTGCCGCCAGACCCATCGGGAGCGCGCTCCCGATGGCGCCGGACGGTCCGTTGATCAACCGGGTCTCCGCCGCCAGTCCCGCCTGCGCCCATTGCCCGAATTCCCCGCCGTCGCTCACGAATACCGCCCCGGCGTCCAGGTACGGCTGTACCGCTTCGCATACGGCCAGCGGATGCAAGGGGCCTGCCGTCCCCCGCGACCGCCCGTCCCACTCCGATGGCGCGGCGCTCCGGGACCTTTCCACCACCGACCGCCACTTCCCGTTGTTCCACGACCGCGCGGACGCCCCGGCCGAAAGCCGACGGGTCGTCTCCCACGGGTCAGCGCACTGGCGCAGCGCCACGCAGGCGTCGCCGCGCAACGCGCTCGGGTCAGCGTCGATCTGGATGAAACGCCGCTGTTCGGAAAAGAAAGGCGGCTGACCGAATCGCAGCGAAAAATCCAGTTTCTTGCCCAGGAGCAGCACGACGTCGGCCTCCTCCAGACACACCGCCGCCCGTCGAAGCGCGGGATCGTTCACGCCGCGCGGGCTTTCCATGGGCAGCGCGGGAATTCCTGTTGTATCCACCAGCTCTTGCACGGCCGACCAGCGTTGCGCCCGCGCCATCGCGGGCCCTGCCAGGATCAGCGGCCGCTCCGCGTGCTCCAGCAGATCCAGCACGGCGCCCGGATCGGCGTCCGCCGCATCCTTCGCAGGTTCCGGTTGGTCAGCGCTTGTACACGGCGCCGATGCCTCCAGGACGTCGGACGGCAAACTCAGGTGCACCGGCCCCGGACGGCCGGATACGGCCAGCCCCAGCGCCCTCGACAGGCCGCTCGCCAGATCTTCACGTCTCGCCACCCGCCAGGATGCCTTGGCCACGGGACGCGCGGCCGCCGCCTGGTCCACCTCCTGAAACGCCCCCCTCCCGATCTGGGCCTCGGGGCAATGTCCGCTCAGCATCACCACGGGAGACTCCGCCATCAACGCCACGTAGAGCGCCGACAGCCCGTTGCAATGACCGGGGCCCGCCGTCAGCAGCGCGACGCCGGGCTCGTCGGTCAGCCGTCCCCAACCGTCCGCCATATGCACCGCCGCTGCTTCGTGCCGGGTGTGGATCAGTTCGATATCCCGCCCGATGGTCGCATCGTAAACCGGTAGGATCTGATTGCCCGACAGCGAGAACAGATGTTTCACTCCGGCCGCCGTCAACCCGTCGACGAGCACCTCCGCGCCGGTCATTGACATGGAATGCTTCCTTCCTTAGCCCGTTGCGGGCGCACAACCCGATCAGGCTACGTTCCCGGACCCGGACGCATCGGCTCGAACCTGCCCCTGATCAGAGCGTTCATCTCACGCGCCCTGCGCAATGTCTCCGCAACTTCCTCTTTCAGGTCTTCCGGCCAGTAGACCGTACCCTTGCGGACCGTCGCCACCGGCTGAATCATACGTGCGCCCATCTCCAGGTTGTCCGCGACATCCCGAAACTCGAACGCGCCTTCCCGGACCTCGAACGCCGCCAGGTCCGCCACGGTCCCGACCTTCAGCGTTCCCAGCTCGTCTTCCCGGCCGATCGCCGCGGCCGGCGCCGCCGTTGTCTGGTAGACGACCTCCGGAAGCTCCATGCCGAGGTTCAGCATCTTGGAGGCCGTTTCGGGCAGGCTGTGAACCGGATCGTTCAGACAATGCACGTGCAGATCCGTGCTGATCACGTCGGAAGGGAATCCCTGCGCAAGGGCTTTCTTTGCAACATCGAATAAAAAACTGCCGCCGCCGTGGCCCAGGTCGAACAGGACGCCCCGTTCCCGTGCCTCCCACACCTCGGGAATAACCGTCTCTTCGTTACCGAGGATGGTATCACCGCCGCCGTGATAACAGTGGGTGACAATATCGCCCGGCCGGACCTCACCCAGCACATCCGGAAGCGGAACGCCTGCACCGGCGTGTACCATCACCCTGGAATTCGAGAACTCGGCGGCTTTCACCGCGAGCTTCAGGGGCGCAACGCCGTTTTCGCCCACCTGGTGACTGCCCTCGCGCACCTTCACGCCCACGCAGAGTTCCGGCCACGTACCAATCACATATGCCGTGCGTTCCGGGTCCGCGTACCTCATGTCCACCATTTCACCCACGGGTCCATAGGTCAATCCGATGCCGCTGATGTGAACGAAGGTGAGGACCTGCGTCCGCGCCGGCGCCGCCACGTAATCCCGAAAGCCCATAAAGTTCGCCCATCCCGGGCTGCCCGCATCCACGACCGTGGTCACGCCCGTTGCCAGGCACAGCGCGTCCGCCCGGATGCCCCAGGTGGTGGCGCCCGCGTAGATGTGGGTATGGATATCGATCCAGCCCGGTGTGAGTATCCTGCCGGCGAGATCAACCGTCTCTCTGGCAGGCTCGGCGATCTCCTTCTCAACAGCGGCGATCGTTTCGCCGCGGATCGCCACGTCATAGACCCCGTTCAACCCCTGGGCGCCGTCAATCACGGTGCCGCCTTTCAACACCAGATCGTAGACCATAGCCCCGATTCCTTGCTCGAAATGCCGGTACTCCCGCGTCCTTTCGGGATCCGGTTGTTTCACCGGCGCAGGACGGTATGGAACCGCTTGACCAGCAGAGCCAGAGCCAATCCGTTTACCACCAGTCCGACCAGTCCGTACACAACGTATCCTTTGCCGGACGCAACCAGCCAGAACATCTTCATCGGCCAGTAGGTAGGCACCAGACCGGCGAGATACTGCCAGTCGGACACCACAAAAAAAGCGATCACGGGAATCATGGTGATCGCGTTCAGGATCTTTACGAAAGCGAACCCGGTTACCTTGTTCTCCGCAAAACCCGCCAGCGCGAGCGCGGTAATCGGGGCATTGAACGAAGCCAGCAGCGACACCGCCGCCAGATCGGACAACGAGACCGGCAGCAGACCGATCAGGCGATAACCGGCAATCGTAATGACGAAGCCGGACACCAGTGGAATCGTGATCCTGTAGGCCAGATACCCGTCCGCCGACGCGGGTGTGACCATTAGCGCCGTAAGCATCCGGTCATCCCGCTCGTCCAGCAGAAGAAAGCCGATTACCGTGCCGATCATCCCCGGCGCCGTCATCACGTAGGTGCTCATCAGCAGGGGGTAATACGGCCTCAGATCAAATGCATGGACCTCGAGCAGCCAGTCGGCCAGCGACGGCAGTCCGAATCGATACAGGGCGGCGATCAACAACGGCATGGCGGCCATCCAGGCCAACAGCCTGTCGCGCTTCACGTTCCTGAAATCAACCCAGCCGAGGGATCGATAGGCAGCCAGCATCTGCAAGGATCGGTACTCCCGCTATACGCCCGCTTCGCGGACGACGAACCGGTAAAACCGGCGCCGCGCAATGGCAAAGCCAACACCGGTCCATGCAATCGCCGCCGCGATCGAAAGAACCGTCTCCACGATGCCGGTTGGACGAAATGCCGCCCGCATCAGTTCCATGGCCGGCTCCAACGGATGAAAAACGAAGATCGACCGGTCCGCCAGTCCGAAATGCGGCAGCAGAGGCAGCAGCAGCGCCGTCACGTAGAGGACGGAAGGAATCAGGAACGCGTTGATCGAACCATACCGCACAACCACGATAAACCCCGCCAGCGAGTAAATCGCCCCCATCACGAATGCGCCCGCCAGCAATGGCGCCCAGTTTCCGCGGACTCCCAGAACGACCACGACGATCAACAGGCTCTCCACGATCGCCAGCAGCGTCAATGAAACGACCTTCGAGACCAGGTACTCCAGGTCTCGAAGGGGCGTTGCCGCCAGCGAGGTCAGAATGCCCTCGCTCTTCTCGATCAGAACCAGACCGCTGATGAAGTAAAACGTCGTAACATAGAGGTTGATTGCGAAAAATGCCGGCACGACGACACCGGCATCCGCTCGCCCGATTCCCGGTATCAGGCTGAACAGCGCTCCCCAGAACAACACCATGCCGACGCCAACCGCATAGAACTTATACCTGTACTGCAACATCGCATCCCGGCGGAGAACCGAAAACAGGCGCTTCATGTCAACGTTCTCCCGGTCACCTTAACGAAGATATCTTCCAGCGTGGTCTCCTGGGTATGCATCGTCTGAATGGACGCGGCGCTCAGGATTTCCAGAAACCCCGGATGATCCGCCAGCCCTTCCAGAGGGAATTCCGTCCGCTGCAGGCAGCCGTCCGCAAGGGTTTCCACGCACAGCGTTCGCCGGCCGTATCGCAGCTTCAACGCCCGAGGCGCGTCGACCAGCCGGATGTCGCCGTCCACGATGAACGCCACGCGATCGCAGAGTTCATCCGCCACGGCCATATCGTGGGTTGTCAGGAATACCGTGGCGCCGGCGTCACGCTGCTCCCGGATCAGGTCCCGGATCCGGCGGCTGCTCACCGGGTCCAGGCCCGCCGTGGGCTCATCCAGAAAGAGGAGTTCCGGTTTGTTCAGCAGCGCCCGCGCGACGTTCAACCTCCCGCGCATCCCCCTGGAAAACTGCCCGACGCGTTTGTCGCCGTCTTCCCCGAGCCCGACCAGGTCCAGAAGGCGCCGCGGAGATTCCGTTTGCCCGGTGTAGAGCGTGCGGAAATAGCGGAGATTCTCCAGGGCCGTCAGTTTCAAATAGTGGTTCGGGACCTCGAACGAGACCCCGATCCGCTCGTAATACCTGTTGTCCCAGGATCCGAGATCCCGCTCGAAGACCAGAACCCGGCCGGTGTATTCCCGAAGAAGCCCGATCAGCACTTTCTGCGCGGTGCTCTTGCCCGCCCCGTTGGGGCCGAGGAAGCCGAAAATCTCCCCCTTCTCAACCTTGAAATCAACCGAGCGCACCGCCGCCGCCGCCGCGCCCGGATAGACGTAGGTCAATCCCTCGGCTTCAATCATGAAACGCTCGCACGACGGACTTCGGGTTCAACCTGAATACGCTCTCTCTCCGCGCCCGCTTTCGTCAGATATTTCTGAAAGAACTCCCGTGTCGAGAGGCCGGATTCCCTGTATATCCGATGGATGTCCACCCGGTCCACGTCGTCTCCCCACGGCCAGATCCGGTCCTGTAGACAGACCACGCCGCCGACCCCGTCGAAGGCGTCCTGAATCCACCGGCGATGCCACCAGACGAAGGGTTCCGGCAGGTGTTGAGGCGAATAAAAGCCCGCTTCGATAACCTCCTCCGGTTGCGGTGTCAAACCCTGGCTTCGAGGAACGCCGGCGAAGACTATCGAATGATTGCCTCCTTCACGCCACCTGGGGCTGGAATAGATCCCCACCAGCCGCGTCAACTCGATTTCGATCCCGGTTTCTTCCCTGACCTCCCGGATTGCCGTTTCGGCAATGGTTTCTCCCGGCTCGCCATTCCCGCCCGGAAGGGCCCAGGCATCGCAGTCCTTCCGTTTGATCAGCAGCACATTGCCCGAAGCACTGACAACCGCGCTCGCTCCGATCGTCGGCATACTGTCTCCTTAATAACATGCCACTCAAGACACTCCCTGACTCCACAGCCAACACAGGAGGCGTACTCCGGTCAATTCCGCCGGAAATGCGGATGTTGCATCACCTCCTGCTCCGCCTCTGTCATATCCAGAATATAATCGGGATACGTTACCGTATGCGCGCCCGCCCCGTACGCCTGGAATGAGGGACTGAACTTGTACAGCAGGGCCCGCCGTTGATGGTCGGCCGTCCACGGCAGCGTCCCGTGGGTCAGCGTCTCCGTAAAAATCACCACGTCGCCGGCGTTCCCGTTGACCTCCACCACGTGTTCCTGGTATTTCTCACCCCGAGTCAACTCCCTCGGGCACGCCAGATTCGCCTTGTGGCTGCCCGGCAACACCACCACACCCCCGTCGCCCGGCCCCTCGTCCGCCAGCAGATATTCCACGACCGTCAGCCCGCAGTAGATGCGCCCGCTCTTGAAAAAATACGCCTCGGAAAGATCCGGGCGTTCCACGCCTCCCCCGTGCAGCGTACCCCCTTCGCAGCCCCTGTCCATGGCAATCAGTCCGGGCCCGTGGTCCAGCCGGTATCCCTTGCCCAGAATCACGTGCAGATAGGGCATGACTCGGGGATGCACGAGCATCGCCCTGAAGGGTTCACACCACGGCCTCTCCCATGCCAGCATTCCGCCCAGATCCATCCTGTTCGACGAACCGCCAAGCGCCGGCGCGCCTATCGTGAGCGACCCCTCCCTCTCCCTGAGCTGATCGGCATGGCGATCGATCGCCTCGTTGCAGCGGTCGACTTCCTCCGATGTCAGGACGTCTTTGAGCACCAGGTACCCGTTCAGATCGAATAGATATTTCTCATCGTCGGTCATGTCATCCCTCCTCGGGTTCCTTCAGTGAGACTTCAGCGCAGAGTACGCGCCTGTCAATTTACGCTGCCTGCGTGCGGCCAGGGGTTGAAATCCCCCGGCGCTCACGATTATTTGTACATCTGAATCGAGAACATCCCATAACCATGCCGCTCATAGAATCGAACCGTGCGCATCCAATCCACGTTATTCGAACCCACCATCGAGCGGTTGATTCCTTCCGACTCCGATCTCGACAGCAACGTCGCAACGAGCCGGTCTCCTACGCCCTTTTCGCGGTGGTCGGCATGGACAAAGACCTCGTGAACGTGCAGGTATCGCTCGCCCTCGGGTTTGAATATCGAATATTTCCCGACTTTCACGACTCCCGAAGCGTACGCGATGACGACACCTTCATGCTCACCGACCAGAAAATAGCCGCCGTCAAGCCAGGACTGAAGATGCTTGTCGCCTTCCACCAACGCGACATAGCCGATTGTACAACCTTCCTCAGCCCAGAGTTTCGACAAACCGATGACCGAACGTACATCGTCAGTTCCTGCCGGCCTGACTTTATATCCTGAAGCATCGCTCACCTTCTTCTTGTCTCCAAATCAACACACCGGGAACCGCGCATTTTCTCATCGCGCTGTCAAGCCCTCGACGTCTAAGCGGCCCGGCGGCACCTTGCCATGAATCTGCAACCCCTCGTTCGACGTGACCTTTCCCTCCGGCACTTTCGCCCCGATCGCCAATTGACATTCGCCCTATCGACTGACAACGTTCTGGCGATAATCACCGTGCGAAATCAGTTCCGGCGCATAGGCGAACAGCGCGGGGTTTCCCCCGGTGTGCACGTAGACGACAGTGGATCCAGACGGAATCTCCCCCGAACGGATGCGGTCGATCACCCCGGACATGGCCTTGCTGGTATATACAGGATCCAGAAGGATCCCCTCCGTCCGCGCCAGCAGGTGCAATGCGTCCAGGCCCGCCTCGGTTACAATCCCGTAGTTCTCGCCCACGTATGCGTCCGTGTTCTCCATTTCATCGGCCGTCATTCGAACGTCCAGCTCCATCAGCGCCGCCGTTTCGTTGGCCACTTCGGCAAGCTGCGCCCGGCGTTGCGCCTCGTTTCCCCGGCTCGGCGAGAATCCCTGCGCGCGGACCGGCAATCCCAGCGCTTTCACACCCAACGCCAGCCCCGCGTGCGTGCCGTGACCGGATGCCGTACAGATAAAGTCTGTCTGCGCGTCCATGGCTTCCATCTGCGCAAAAATCTCCAGCGCGCACCCGACGTACGCCACCGTGCCCAGCACGACCGCCCGCCGCCCGATGAGATAGGGCACCTCTCCCTGCGCCCTGAGTTCTTCCATGACTTCCTTCTTCACGTCCTCCTGGCTCACGCCCTCGGCAACCAGCCGGACGTCCGCGCCAAGGATATTGTCCAGAAGTTGATTTCCCTGGATGCCCATCAGGCTCCGATGATCGTGACGGTTCACCAGCACGCATTTCATTCCAAGTTTCGAGGCTGCAGCCGCCGCCTGCCGCGCGTGATTCGACTGCGAGGCCGCACCCGTCACCAGGGCCGTGGCCCCGTTCGCTACCGCGTCGCCAAGAGCGAGGCTGAACTTCCGCGTCTTGTTCCCGCCGAACGCGAGACCGGTCAGATCGTCCCGCTTCACGAGCACCCGTACTTTCCCGCCCAGCGCCTCCGAGAACCTGGGGCAATCGTGCAGCGGCGTGGGAAGTTCGGCCAGGGCCGTTTTCGGCAAACGATCGATAACAGCCTTCAGCTCCTCAGCACTTACAGCCATGGATTCCTCCATCCGGAATGTGGGACCGGGAGTCGCGGACCGACCCCGTTTCCCGCAATCGATGCGTGACGTTTCCACCGCAGCCGGCGGTGTTGGCAAAATGGCACAGTTTCACCGGGAAGTCAAAGAAAAAGGGTGTTGTGCGCCTGCCTTCAATTCCATTGTGTCGGCCCCGGTCGATTTCTATATTCGGGAAACCGCAGCCCAATCATGGAGGTATGAATGTCTACGTCCGACAGCAGCGTCATCGCGAAAAACACGCAGGCCCTGGACGACGAGACCACGCGGAAGATCGTGGAACAGTTCAACCGCGACGGGTTTTATTTCATGGAGAATGTGCTCGATCCCGAGGAGGTGGACGCACTGAGGGAGGGCATGGAGCGCAAATGGGACGATCCCCGGATCCAGGCGGACGAGGCCGGCGATCACATCCGCGGCATCAGCATGATGCGCATGTACGAGTACGACCGCAATTTCCGGGACCTGATCGAACGCGAGCCGATCGCCAGTCTGGCGGAAGCCATTCTGGGTGACGACTGCCACATGATGTCCCAGAATGCCCTGCGATACGAACCCGGCCAGGGCGGCGGATGGCACCTCGACGATCGAATCCACTTCCCGCTTCCCGACGGTGTCCCGCGCCACAATCCGGATGTCCCCGTCCCCTGCTTCGTGATGAACGTGATGATTCCGCTCAGCAGGGCCGACGCCGCGGAATACGGCGTCACCCAGGTCATTCCCGGCAGCCACTATGCCGGCCGACACCCGAATGACCGCGAGAATCCGACCTTCGAAGGCCGGAAACCGGTGTCCCTTTTCGCAAAAAAGGGCGACATATATTGGTTCCACAACCAGGTCTGGCATCGCGGTTTGCGGAACGATTCCGACCAGGTGCGTTACGTTGGCTCAATCGTCTACAGCCAGCGGATGATCGCCCAGCGCCTCTACCCGTTCATCGATTACCGCATGCCCGACCACGTCTGGGAAGGCGCCGGTCCCCGCCTGCAGCGGCTCCTGGGCCGGCACGAAAAAGGAGCGTACGGATGAGGAAAAGCAGCTATTGGCCATCAGCCTTTAGCTGTCAGCCAAAAGCAGAATCAAGAACAGCTCACACGAAGACACGAAGACACAAAGGAAAACCGGAAATACCTGAAAGGAGGGCAACCACAAGGGTTGCCTGCCTGCGCAGCGTACTGCGCTGCAGGCAGGCCCCTACAATCCGGAATTCAGCAATCAGCTTTCAGTCGTCAGCCAGAAGCAAAAGCCCACCCAATTGACGTCAGCGCCGAGACCCGTTAAATCAGTAAGCGGCGCGTCGAGGGCAAGATGCCCTCTCTCCCGGGAAACCCAGGGTCAGAATGCTCGAACCCCGCGCGAATTCAAAGGTCTACCTCCACAGGGTGTTGGACGAAGATGGAGAATCGGGATACCTTGCCTGGATACCATCGTGTCTGGGCTTTGCTACATGGGGCGAGACCGAAAACGAAGTCCTTGCAAAGGTCCCCGAAAAATTGCTGGAGTACATTCGATTTCGTGAACGGTTTGGAGTGCCGTGCCCAGCGGGATCGCGGCTATCCGAAGTGGAGGTTGCCGAACGGGTCAGCGGGAACGAGATACTGTTCGACTGGGATTACCTGCCGGCAACACCCTCATTGATTGATGAGACGATCGGTTTGCTTCATGCCACGCGTACACACCTTCTGAGTCTGGTCGCCGGGTTGTCGGACGACGCCTTGGATTGGAATCCGCCGTATCGCCGCTTTTCAACCTGGGCGAACTGGCGAACGATCCGCCAAATCCTCGTGCACATTGCAAACGCAGAAACTCACTATTACTTGCCAAATATCGGTATTCACCCTGCTGTTCCGCCCGCTGGCAGTAGGGATCCGTGGAAGCATAACTTGCGGAAACATCGAAACGTGACAACGGAAGCGTTACGGAAGTTGAAAGCAGAACAAGACCTTTCGCGGGTTCATTTCTTTGATGCCGAGGGCGGGTGGTCCGTGGGGAAAGTCCTGCGTCGTCTGGTATGGCACGAGCGCCTTCATTTCAAGAGTATTGAACGAATAATCGGAGTCTACCAGGCGCAGGGTCAATGAAGTATTGTCAGTGCCTGCCGCACTGCATATCACACGTCAGCGCAAAGAGGGGGCGTAGCGTGCCAAACGTTCAGGGAATCGGCGGTTTCTTCTTTCGGGCAAAAGACCCGGACGGACTTGCGAAATGGTACCACGATCACCTCGGCATCAATCCTGCTCCCACGAATATGGAGATGGCGCCCTGGGTGACCGGGTCCGGGGTCACGGTTTTCTCACCCTTCGATGCCGACACGGACTATTTTGCGGCGGACAAGACTTTCATGCTGAATTTCCGCGTGGCCGATCTGGACGCGATGATCGCACAACTGAAATCCGCGGATATCGAGGTCAGCCACGAAAGCGAGATGGAGGGTATCGGCCGCTTCGCCCGCATCCACGACCCCGAAGGAAACCCGATCGAGCTTTGGGAACCCGTGTCGTGAGATTTACACGTATGCTGGTGGACGCGACGGCACGCGAATGACTCGAAACCCTCTGGGCCTCCGTTTGTGAAACCGGAATCCCTCGTAAACGAACGAGTATTCGAGAGAGCGAGGGATCACAACGGCCTCAATCCCCGGCTGACTGCCTGATCCGAAGTCAATCCGACCTATATTGGCCATTGGAGTTGCTTTTTCGGAAATCAATGCACTCATTCAAGGGGCTGCATATTTCGGCAATCTGAATTCGCCTTCGCCCTTGCCACAGTCTTCCATTGTATGTATAATTTCATTCGCCACCCGGAATGAGCTTGGTTTTGGGATAATCAACTCAGTGTGTGTACACACGCTGTGTTATATTTGTAGTCGACTCAATGAAGCACGCACGAGGGTGAGAAGGGACCTGCCATGGCGCGAAAATCACAAGCATCCAATTGCAAGAGAGTGCACGTCATCTCAAGAAGAGATCGCTGGGTCGTCAAGAAGGAAGGGAATTCCAGGGCGTCGAAAATCTACGATACCAAGTCTGCTGCCGAAAAAGGCGCCAGCGAAATATCGAATGGCAGTGATGTTGTGATCCATAGACGAGATGGAACTGTACAAAAATGGATAAAGGCTAAGTGAACAGCCCGGGGAATTTCCATTCCAACGTCTTCATCAACTGTCCCTTTGATAACGATTACACGCAGCTACTGAGACCTCTCCTGTTCAGTGCTGTTCGTGCTGGCCTGACGGTGAGAATTGCATCGGAGACTTTTGACTCCGGAGTTGCGAGGATCCATCGAATATGTGATCTGGTACGTGAATCCAAATACAGTGTGCATGATCTGTCAAGGATGCGAGCGTCGTTCGAAGGCGAAATCCACAGGATGAATATGCCCTTCGAACTGGGTCTCGACATCGGTTGCCGGGTCTTCTCTCGCGGCTTAATGAGTCAAAAGCGATGTTTGATTTTGGAAACCGAACAGTACGAGTACCAAAAGGCGCTGTCTGATCTCTCGAACTCCGACATTAAACGCCATCGTGATGAGCCTGAAGAACTGATCCGGCAAGTCCGCAACTGGTTTGTTGAGGTCGGCATCAATGGAGTTCCGAGCGGTACCGTGATATGGGAACAATTCAACGAGTTTATGGCCACCTTCTATCATGAGAGGGAGGCCGAGGGCTTCAGGGACAAAGATCTGGAGATGATGCCTGTTCCTGAGTATGTCGGATACATAAGAGACTGGGTAGGATGACATAATTAAAAACCAGAAGTTGCCGTTTCAACCTCTTGTGAGATTTCGCACGAGGTTTTCGTTTATTCGGGTAGAGCCATCTGTGCCTGCATTAGTGAGACAGCTGTACTCCGCAAATAGGTGAGCAATCGAAGGAGTGAAGGAACAGAGGTTTATCCAACCAACATCGCCATTCGGAGTTATATTTCCGGAAAACGCGCACTCACTCAGGGAACTGAATAGATGACAGACTTGCTTCAGCAGGCAATTTCAGAAACTCAGAAGCTGCCGCCAGACAAGCAGGATGCCATTGCCGCACGTATTCTATTCGAACTTAAGGATGAACAGCTTTGGAAAGCACGTTTTGATGCCACAACCGATGAACAGTGGGATCGATTGACCCAAGCGGCAAGAACAGGAATTGCCACAAGCGAAACGATCGCATTTGATGATGTTTTTCCAGTTGATCCATCTCAGCAATGACGTTCAGTTTAACGAAAGGAATCACCATGAAGAAATCCGATCCGTATGAAAAGGGCCTCGCGGCCGGTGAAGCGGCCGCATCCGCCTCTGGAGGCGGGTCACAGTCATCGCCGAACGGCGGGCGCATGTACGTGCGCACCCAGAGTTTCGGGTCCACCGATGCGGAATTGCGCTTTCTACAGCGCTGCGGCGTGCGCCACAAAGCCGTCGTCTTTCCGTTCCACGAAGACCGTGGCTGGGACCTCGACGAGCTGGTCCAGGTACGGGAGCGCCACGAGGCCTTCGGGATCACGCTGGATATGAGCTCGCTGCCCATATACGAGCGTTTTCCCAACATCATCTATTATGGCAAGAGCCCGGAGCGCGACAGGGAGATCGACATCGTATGCGAGATGATCCGGACCGCTTCGCGCGCGGGCATCGACTCGCTGCGATACAACACGTGCGTACTGCCCATCGACCGCACCGAACCGGAAGAAGGCCGCGGCGGGTTCTACCATACCGCGTTCCGCCTGGAGAAAATCCCGGCGGAAGACAAGGCCAGGCTGACCGAGGCCGGGCGCGTCACGGCCGACATGTACTGGGAAAGAATCGAGTATTTGCTGGAACGCATGATTCCGGTGGCGGAAGAATTCAAGGTTCGAATGGGCAATTCCCAGGAGGACCCCGCCACACCCCCCGGCTACCGGGGCGTTGACAAGGTCCTCAATGACTTCGAGGGCATGAAGCGTTTCATCGAGATAAAGCGCGGTCCGTATCACGGCTGGAACTTCTGCGTGGGCTCCGTCGCCGAAGGGCTCAAAGACCCGGCCAGTGAAATCTACCCCATCATCGAGTACTTCGGCAGCCGGAATACGATCTTCCTGGTCCACTACCGCAACATCATCGGGGGCCAGTACAGCTTCCGCGAGTCTCTGCCCGATGAAGGCGACATGGACTTCCACCTCGTCTTGAAGGCGCTGAAGGACACGGGCTACCGTTACGGCATCGATCCCGACCACGTCCCGTGGACCGACGACGACCCGAACCGCTCCTACCAGTCCTACGCCTACTGCTTCGGCTACATCAACGCCATGATCCAGGCGGTGTATGGGTAGCACAGATGAATGTGGACCCTCCACCTTGCCACGGAACTGCTCCCCGCCATTCCTTCCGGTCCGGACAACCGAACCGGCGCGCGGGCAAAGGACAACAACATGGAACCGGCTGAAATCGCGCACCATATCAGGGAAAACGGCTACTGCATCGTTCAGGACGTCATCCCCTCGGGGGAAGTGGGCAGGATCCGCGACCGCGTTGTGCGTGCGCAGGCCGCCCAGGACGCCGCCCACCAGGCCAGGGAGAAGGCGACTCGAGCCAGGGGCCACCGGGTTGGAGCCCGCGGCGTGGGCGTGCTCAAGCAGGCGCTCAATGAAGACCAGTCTTTCGCACCGTACCTGGCCGACCCGCGGATCATCGGGACCCTCGAGATCATCTTCGGACCCTGGCTGCGGGTCTCCTGCACCGACGCCGTGGTGAACCACTCGGGGAACGAGCGCGGGTACTGGCACGCGGACTGGCCGTTCAACCAGACGAACGCCTCCAATGTCCCGGCGCCCTACCCGGACGTGATGATGCACGCGTCGTCGCTGTGGATGCTGACCGATTTCACCGCCGCAAACGGAGGGACGCTGCTGTTGCCGGGCACGCACCGGAAGGACCGCAATCCGGCGACGGGAGACCTGCCCGGCTTCGACAACGAGGCGCCCCAGCCGACCGAGATCAACGCGGTGGGCACGGCGGGGTCCGTGCTGCTCTACGACAGCCGGCAGTGGCACGCGGTTGCCCCCAACAGGAGCGGCAGCCCCAGGGTGGCCCTGATCGTGCGCTACGCTCCCTGGTGGCTGAACCTGAATCCCACGCACGTGGGCACGCCGGAGCACGAGATGATGGTGGTGGAGACCGGCGGGAAGAACTACGAGATGGAGCCCCTCCGCCGCGACGTATACGACGGGCTTCCGGAGGACGTGAAGCCGCTCTTCCGGCACTTCGTGGCCAAATAAAGCCACGGCAAACCCTGACCGACCCTTCGGCAGGCTCAGGGCACCGCAAGCTCAGGGATCTACTCAGGACAACGCACACGGTGCTGGATTATGGACCGGAAACTGCTGCTTCGTCTAAATCAAAAGGATGATTCAGGCGGTCTATAGATGGTCCATATGCAGGATGATCCGGCCGGCAGCGCCATATCTCGAGCAACTTGCACCTCGCCTGGAAGGTCGGGATGGAGATCAGACGCACGAACTGAAACCGCGAGGAGGGATTATGAGGTATAAAATCGCGCTTCACAAATCTGAAGAAGGCTATAGTGTCTCCGTACCCGGCCTGCCTGGTTGCTGGTCGCAGGGAGCCACAGAAGTTGACGCGATTGCAAACATCGAGGCGGCCATACGCGAGTATCTTGAAGTTGTTGACAAATTGCTGGACAATGTAGAAGTACGAGAAATCGAGCTGACGGTATAGCATGCCGAGACTGCCAGGAGTAAACCATTTGGATGCAGTCCGTGCATTAGAGAAAGCAGGATTTTACCTGGCACGCCAAAGCAAACACGTAGTTATGACAGATGGCGTGCGCATTCTGACAATCCCGCGAAACAACCCTGTGAATGCCTTTACGATGGGAGGAATCGTCAGGGACGCGGGATTATCTATTGAGGAATTTCGCAAGCTCTTGTGATGGCCAAACTTCGGTACTGAAAATTCCCTGCCATCGGCGGATCTTGCGGTCCACATTCGGCTGTAGACGTGGCCGACCGATCTCAATCTGACGATGCCGGGTTTTTCGCAGGGACGACTGGAAGGTCGGCATTACCCAAACGTAGAGGCGTTCGTTCAAGACACAACTTTGAAACAGGCGAAACGCTGATCTGACCGGATCAGGAGGCAACGCCCTTGGAATGGTTTGAAGACGAGTCGTTCTGGACCGCGACCTATCCGTTTCTTTTTTCGGAGGCGAGGTTTGAGGCCGCCGAGCAGCACCTTGACAACATCCTGGATCTGGTCGGCATCGAATCCGGTTCAGTACTCGACCTGTGTTGCGGCCCGGGCCGCAGCGCGATCCCCCTGGCGCAGCGCGGGTTTCAAGTCACCGCGGTAGACAGGAGCCCGTTTCTTCTGGGCAAAGCGAAGGCGAGGGCGGCGCACGAGAATCTGAACATTGAATGGATCGAGAGCGATATGCGGGAGTTCGAGCGTCCGGCTGCCTTCGATCTGGTCCTCAATCTCAACACCTCGTTTGGCTATTTCGATGAGAAGGACGAGGACGTCGGGGTGCTGCGAAAGATCTTCGTCAGCCTGAAGCCCGGCGGACGTCTCGTGATGGATCTCATGGGTAAGGAGAAGCTGGCGCGGATCTTCCAGCCGACGACGTCCGAGAAGCTTGAAGACGGTACCGTGCTGGTGCAGCGGCACGAGATCTTCGACGAATGGACCCGCATCAGGAATGAGTGGATCATTATCAAGGGTTCGGAGGTCCGCACGTTCGAGTTTCACCACACGATATATTCCGGACAGGAACTGAAAGACAGATTGCTTGCCGTTGGATTTGGCGACGTGAAACTCTACGGGAGTTTCGAAGGGGAGGAATACGGCAGGGAATCCAACCGGTTTGTAGCCGTCGCCGAAAGACCGCGATGACGGCTGTCCGATCGTCCGGAAGAACGCAACAACCCGGCGCAATGAAGCTTTGGACACGGCAAAGCGCTTGACCATCTGATGAACGAAAATCCACATGAACACACCTGACCCGATGTCAATCCGATACCAGAATACGCTTGAGGGGATCGGGTCCGACAATCTTGGGGGTCATTTCCAGGGTTGGCCGAACCCACCCTCGCCGGATGCGCATCTGAGGATTCTACAGGGCAGCGATTACCTTGTTGTGGCGTGCTCGCCGGAAGGCAAGGTCATCGGCTGGATTTCAGCCGTCTCGGATGGCGTGTCCTGCGCATATATTCCACATCTAAGCGTACTGCCGGCATACCAGGGCAAGGGCATTGGCGCCGAGCTTGTCAGGCGGATGCGCGAACAGGTTGGACACCTTTACATGATCGACCTTGTGTGCGACCGGGACGTGGCTGATTTCTACGTCAAGCAGGGTTTCTCGGAATGCGTGGGCATGGTCGTTCGCAATTTCGAGCGACAGAACTGCGAATAGGGTTTCGATGACGCCTCATTCCAGCGATGGGATATCCGAAGAAACGGCTCGGTACTACGCCGCGCGTGCTCCGGAATACGACCACAGCGCGGGATATCTGACGCTCGACGCGCATCCTTACCGCGCTGCGAAGAAGAAGCGATACCAGCAGCTGTTTCATGGCCACGACGTACTCGAGATTGCGTGTGGGACGGGATACTGGACGAACGCCCTGGCGGAAACCGCGATGTCGATTGTCGGCATTGACGTCAACCCGGAAATGATCTCGCGTGCGCGCTCCAGGTGCGAACATCTCTCGCACGTGAACTTCCGTCTGGCTGACGCGTATTCCCTGGATCCCGCGGTCGGTACATTCACGGCAGCGTTCGCTGTGTGGTGGTGGTCCCACGTCCCCAGGTCCCGCCTGCGGCAGTTTCTGCAATCGCTTCACCGCAGGCTGATTCCCGGAGCATTTGTGCTGTTTTCGGACCAGCTTGAATATGAAATTCCCAGGGTTGATGGAATGGCCACACAAAGGCATGAGAATGCCAACGGCGATACCATCGAGCGGCGGGTTCTATCGGATGGGCGAGAGTACGATATCGTGAAGAATTTCCCGACGGAGCGG
This sequence comes from Candidatus Latescibacterota bacterium, assembly GCA_965203805.1. Classification (GTDB taxonomy): domain Bacteria; phylum Latescibacterota; class UBA2968; order UBA2968; genus JAAXHE01. The sequence continues at coordinate 3,517,161 of OZ241917.1, forward strand.
GAACTAGTTTCATCCGTGAGTGGCTTCGGATCGGACATTCAGTACCGGGAGTGGCCGGGAGAAAAGCATTGGGAGCTGACGTACAAGTCTGGCAAAACGCAAGATAGGGCAAAACCCTGAATAGCATCTACCAACTCCTCGAGTATTACGAGATCGCATTCTCTTTCCGCGATATTCCGCGGGAGGTAGACGTTCTGGAGGAGGCCGCCCGTCGCATTGCAGAGATCCCTGTCAAGACCTTTCTCGAGATCGGATGCGGCAACAGCCCCCTCAGGGAAGAGCTGGCAGGCAGAGGCTACGATTTCATAGGAATCGACACAAGTGACGAAATGCTCACGTACTCGAAGGAGAAAGCCAGGAAACGGGGAGTTCACGCGCGGTTTGTGAAGGCGATCAAGGAAGGCCGTTCTCTGCGGGCTCTGCGGGTAAAAAGAGACGGTACAGATTTTGGAGGTCATCGCTATGATCAAGCCAAGTCACGAGTGGGTACGGCGGGCGCGCACCTTTCAGATAGAGCAATACCACCCGCCCTTCTGGCCCGATATCGATTTTGACGCGAAGCAGCTCGTCGATGTCGTGCGGAAATACCACGCCAACGCTATCCGGTTCGGCAGCGCGGGCAAATGGGCGGTCTTCCCCAATGAGTTCTTTCCCCCGCACCCTCAATTAGGTGAGCGCGACCTGCTCGCCGAGACCATCGCCGAGGCCCATGCGCGGGACGTGCGCGTCATCGGGTACATTCCCGTGGGGCACATTATTCCCGAAGACAACATGCTGATCCATCATCCGGAGTGGATGTACCGCCCCAGCCCCGAAGGCGCCGCTCCTGTCCTGAGGCACCACGGCGGCGGATTTCACCGGCACGTCTGCTTCAACACGCCGTACCGAGAGGCCATCTGCGCTTTCATCGCACAAGTGGTGGACCACGACGTCGACGCGATCTACACCGATTCTGCCTGTCCTTACCATTCGCACCACACCCCGCAGTCGCCCTTGTGCTACTGCGACTATTGCCTCGAGAAGTTCGAGAGGCAATTCGGCTGCCCAATGCCGTATGCACCCGATCCGCACAGCCTGCCTCGGGAAGACCGGGAGATGCTGGAAGCGTGGAGCCTGCAGTACGGCAGGATCGTCGGCGATGTCTTTCTCGAATTCGCCGCCGCGACGCGAAAGAAGAAGGACATCCCGGTGCTGACGCACGGCCTGGGTGTGGGCAACTGGCCCGAACGCAGGATCGTGGAAGTGCACGATGGATTCCTCTACGAGGCCGGGGGCGACTTCCTTCATCGGCTCGAGGCGGCCAGTCTGGCCGAGTCGTCGGGTTGGGCCATGTGGCAATACGTCGGCGCATTGACGGGCTGGTCGCGGGCGCAGTGCTTCGGCATGGAACTCGTCGAGGAGGCCGCAGCCAGCTTTGCTTCCGGAGGGGGCGTCCTGGTGGCGTGCGGCGTGAACCTTTGGCTGTCGCCTCCCCATAAAGCCAATCGTGAGCTGGCGGCGCTCCTTGAGATCCTGGAGAGGAACGAATCACTCTTCGAAGATCTCCACCCGTCACCGTTTGTTGCTATTCCGTTTGTTTTGCCGGTGCGGGTGTATGAGATGCTCGAGCGGTTGCGGTTCCGCGCCGAGCCCCTGGTGATGCGCGATCGTCCGCGCGATGTCATCGGCCAGTCCAGGCAGGACCTCGCCGACCGTCCGGGGGAGCTCGAGGCCCCGCTCTCCGAGGCGGGCTATCTCGTGCGCACGCCCCCGCAGCAATCCTGCCGTCGCGGGGCCTTCTCGGCCATGCTGGCCAACCATTTGCCGACATCGGTGATCGAGGAGCGGGTTCTCTCCGATGCAGCGGCGTTGGCAAAGTATCCCGTTCTGCTTCTGCCCAACGTCGGCCATCTCACGCGGGAGGAAGTCGAAGGCATCACGGAATATGTGAAGGCGGGCGGGCGGCTCCTGGCGACGTACCGGACGAGCCTGTACGGCGCCGAGCCCGATGAGATGCGCGACAACTTCGCCCTGGCGGACCTTCTGGGCGTGGACCGCGTGGACCCGAACCCCGACCAATTCGCAGATTACGAACAACACCTCTGGGCCGCGGGGACGTTCGACACGTACGGTCGCTGCGTTCCGGGTCAATGGCTGGCCGAGAGGTGCTCGCATGAGCTGTGGCCGCTCAATCGGTTCGAGTTCGTCCAGGCCCGGCCGGGAACCGACGTGGTGGCGAACATCGTCTTCGGCGGGCGCGAGGACGACGCTCTGTCTCCCGCCGTCACCTGCCGGACGGTTGGCAAGGGCCGCGTCGTCTATCTGGCCGCGCCGGTGGAGGAGCTTCATTTCGAATATCGCCTGCTGGTGGTCCGCGATCTTCTGGGCGCCGTGGTGGATTGGCTCTACCCGGAGGGCCGGCCTCTGATGACCGACGGCCCGAACCAACTCGTGATGATTCCGAATGAGAAACCGGGAAGCCAGGTGTTGTTTCTGATCAATCACACCGGCGAGCGCGTCGAGCATCTGCCGGAGATCTGGCCGCGCTTCAGCCCACAGTTTGACTATGTGACCACGATACCCGAAGTGAACCTGCGCTGGCAGCTCACGGAGCGGGGCGCTCCTCGTCGCGTGTGGGACGTTTGCACGGGAGATGACCTGGAGGTCACGTTCGACGGAAACCACCTGGAAACCACATTAACGAACATCGGACAGTACGCGATGATTGCCGCTGAGTTCTGATTGAATCATCGACCTGGCCAGGCTGTTATGCCAACGTCCTTCCCGGAAGCGGAACGTAAGGCGCACCACAAAGGCACAGAGGTCAAATTCTGGAGTAGAGGGGCAGTCGAATGCCTTCTCCGAAGCACCGGCTGCTAACAGGTCCACTTGCGCTTCGGTCGCTTACGCTCCCTTCGGCCTGACGGCAACCCGCCCAAGAGAATCTCACTATGTTCTTCAGTAGCGGAAATATCGCTTGAAGAACTTGATTAAGATATGTAGATTTGCAGCAGGTCAACAGGTGACCAATCGCAGCAGGATTGAACCGTCTTTACCATATTAAAAACAATATGATATATAATGATCCCTAAGGTCTACATCGAGACATCTATTCCCAGTTTCTATTACGAAACATGTACAGAACCTGAGATGGCTGCAAAGCGGACCTGGACACGCCACTGGTGGGACGAACGGCGTTAGGGTTATGAGATTTCCGCTGAATAATTCATTTAGCGGGAATTCTGTTTCAGCGACAAAGCGGGCTTACCGAACCATTTCGTTCCGATGATTGTCACATCCCGCTAACAAACTCAGATCGCAAATGCGACGGTCTGTGAGAGAAAGGATTGCCTCATGACCGAAACGGAAAAATACCTCTTCGATGTTCCACGGAGCGGGTCCATGGCGCTGATGACCGAGGAGCAGAGGTGGGCGTTCGAGCTCGACGGCTATATTCTCCTCCCGAGCCTGCTCGGCGCGACGGCAGCGGCGCACGCCACACCCGCCGCTCTGGCTGAGCATCCGGACTTGCTGGCTGCGATTGACCAGCTAGCTGGCGGGGAGTTACCACTGTGGCACCGCGCTGCGTACGACGGTACTGAAGGGAAGGAACAGGAGTTCCACACGATCAAGTTTGAGCTGGACCGGCCGTCGCGCCGCCTGACCAAAGAGGGGCAGTGGGCCAATGATCTGACGGTGGATGAGCAGCGCCGGCTGGGCTACGACACGACCAGCCGGCCCGACCGGGTGTGCGTCTGGGGGCTGCGCGCGCTGTGGGCCGTGGGCGACAGCTGCGTGGTGGTGTGCCCCGCGTCGCACAAAGCCAACGTCCAGCCGCCCCCGAGCATGGCGCGCGCGGAGGAGCTCGGGGCGACGGAGCGCGTGCAGCTCCGCGCTGGCGACTGTCTGCTCGCGGTTGCCACCACGCTGGTCGGCGCCGCCCCAGGCTCCTCGCTGCAGGAGTGCGTCTTTTGCGACGACTCCCGCTACCCTGGGGGGGCCTTCGGCCACGGCGCGACGGGTGTGGACAGCTGGCTGGATGAGCTCACGCCGGCGCGCCGAGCGCTGGTGGCCGGCCCACCACGCGGCCACGGCCACGACGGCCGGCCCCTCAGCAACGAGCAGCAGCTGGCGCCGTCGCTGCTGGACGTCAACACGCGGCCTGACGCTCCGAACCACGAGGAGGTCTGGTTCTGGGACCTGAGAGGCTACCTGGTGCTGCCTGGCGTGATGGACCGCGAGTGGTTAGCGCAGTGCAATGCAGCGCTCGACTCGCCCTTCGCCGAAGCCAACCGTCGGCCGGTGGCCTTTTCGAGCAGTGTCGTGGGCGAGTACCCGGACTACGAGGGCTGTTCGCAGACTATTGCCCCGGCCCCGGGCACGCGCTGCACCGAAGAGCGCGTCTCGCAGACCTGGACCCATCCCCCACCCTTCAGCGACGGCTTTCGACGCATGATCGACAATCCGCTCGTGAACGCGCGGCTGAAGTGGATGATCGACCCGGGCTTCGTCATGACGACTTGCTACACCATCGTCAGCCGCGACGGGGCGGCCGGCCAGCCCCTGCATGGCGGCTGGTTTTACGGCGCCGGCCATACCTATCATTTCCGGGACGGACAGCCTCGTACGGAGCAGGTGAACATCGGCTGGCTGCTCCAAGACGTCGAGACGGCGACGGGCGACGGCGGACTGATGTTGGTCCCCGGAAGCCACAAAGCGCGGCTACCGCTGCCGCGCCCGAAGCAAACCAGTTGCGATCTGCCGCAGGTCAAGCATATGCAGGGGGTTGCCGGGACGGTGATCATGTACACGGGCACGACGACGCACGGCGTGCGCAGTTGGCGCAACCCCAATCGCGAGCGGCGCTTCGTCAACACCAAAGCGGGACCCAATATACGGCGGCCGGAGCGCGAGGCGGCGCAACCGAGCCCCTGATGACCTCTGGCATTTTTTCGTGGTTCCTGCCGAAGGATAGAGAAAAGTGATACAAGTACTGCCCACCGAAACGCGATTCGTTGAAATTCATCACCTGGATTGGGATCTGACGTGGTCCATCCAGTTTCCGGAAGTCATCACCTCGATGAACGGTGTGACGATGATGTGGCAGAAGATCCGTCCTCGATGGACCAGGACGGGAGACAATGCATGGGAATACGAATGGGAGACGACGCCTGAGTACATCAAGGAGCAGTTGGCATACCGTCAAAACGATCCCTCAGGGAATGTCATTCGTCACAACTTCATCACAGGTCTTTCTCTCAGAGCAGCCTTGTCCGGACTCGAGGACAGCGTGGAATTGACGTTGACCCTCACGAATCAGTCATCCGCGAAGTTTTATGACGTCGCTTCCGATGGTGGATGTCTCCAGGCAAAGTCATCCGATTTCATCGATCAGGATGAAGTCAGACGATCCTACATCCTGGTGAACGGTAAGCCGGAGAGCATGGGCGATCTTTACAGAACCCTGGATATTCGGACCGCGTATCATGCAGACCTTGCGGACTACGAAAAAGAATGGGTCAACAGGTCAGCGTGGTTCTGGGGAAGAAGCAACACGGCTATCGACCGGCCGGCCATCCTGGGCGCCGTTTCTCATGACAGGTCCAGGGCAATCGCGTTGGGATATGAGTGTGCAACTTCGGCGCTTCAGAACGCTGACGGTCACCATTGCCTGCATAGCAGACCTCATTTTGGTGATCTTGCACCGGGGCAGTCGGTGACTCGGAAAGGCTGCATCCTGTTCGGCAGCGCGTTCTCTGCGCTGGCAATGCGACTCCGAAAACAACTCAACAGACCGGACACGTCTAGCCTGGATGATTCCAAAATAAGTTAGTTTCCGTACCCAAGTCATAAAGCTAACCTATTCCGACGCATTTTAAGCGGCAAAGCTCGGATATGGATTTCTAGAGCGTTGTATATGAGAAATGAATTCACGGCAGTGATCGAACACGACGACGAATGGGTAATTGCCTATTGCCCTGAGATCACCGGCGCCAACGGACAGGGCAAGACCAGGGAAGAAGCCGTTGCAAGCCTGCGGGATGCGATATCGCTTATCCTTAAGGATCGTCGGGAGGATGGACTTCGCGCGGTTCCTGCAGAAGCGGAACGTGAAATTATCGTGGTCGAATGAAACGCCATGCGTTGCTAAAGCACTTGCGTCTTCACGGTTGCCATCTCAAGCGCGAAGGGCGCTCTCACTCACTTTGGATAAATCCTGCCTCGGGAGCGGTTGAGACGGTGCCGCGGCATGTCGAGATTCCAAACCATCTTGCACGTAAGATCTGCAAAGAGCCTGGGGTAGCAGATATCGTCTGAATAATTCACAGAAAAGGCAGTTTCCTTACCCAAACCATTGTATTATATTATGGTTACGCGAATAACCTGATAACAATGAACGGGGAGGAAACTACCGTAGCAGGTCAAGACAAACAATATACGATGTCTATTGCAAGTGTTTCCGGCAAACGGGTAGAAGCCGCCAACGCACTTGCCACGGCCTTCCTTTGTAGGTATAATTGCGAGTGCCAACGGTTCTACTAATCTCAGGATGGCGAGTGTTCTTTGGCTGCGGTTTAGTAAACCGCTGAAATTCTCATTCGTGGTGAGGAAGCCGCCACCAGATGGATTTTGAATGGGATCCGGAAAAAGCAGAAGCCAACGAACTGAAACATGATCTCAGTTTTCCGGAGGGGGCCAGTGTCTTCGGCGACCCTCTGGCGATAACTTTCCCGGACCCGGATCATTCAGTGGATGAAGGACGGCACCTTACTTTTGGTCTCTCGAGACTGGGTCGATACGTAGTTATCTCGCATACACAACGGACTGGAAAGACGAGAATAATAAGTGCGCGTTTAATGACGCGTCGGGAAAGGAGAATCTATGAAGAGGGCTGAACCGGACGAACTGCGACCGGAATATCGCCGTGGAGATCTCGGTCCTGGCGTCCGGGGCAAGTATCTTGAGTCTTTTCGATGCGGAACAAATCTCGTCTTACTCGAGCCGGACATTGCCAGGGCATTTCCCACCGAGGAGGCCGTAAATAACGCACTTCGGTCATTTATGGAAGAGGCCAGAGAACCGACAGACTCAAGGAAAGGCGCCAGTTGAATAGTGCAATACAATATTCTTGATGTTATCGCAGTAACGGTTGGGCTAGTGTCCATTCCAGCGAGGTATCACCGTCCGGATACGGCGTTCACTGGCCGTTGATCGATGAAGACCTGTCTATCGACGGATTGCTTGGAATAACTCACGGAAAGAAAATGGTCAAATTCGTCTAACGGATGCGGCACATGACTGGCGATGGATTGTTTTAGCGTAAAGAAGGCAGGAAACGCTTCAAAACAAAGTTCTTGATGAAATGGAATCAGCGTCGTATATTTCGAATGCGCAGACAACGGGTCGCCTACGTCCCGTCGACGCAAATTTCGCAAAAACGGCCATCCAAGTGGAGGACTTTCCGGATTTAGATAATCCGACATTGCCACAGAAATTCCGGATTCAGGTTACAAAACAGGGAAAACGGTGAAAATCCGTTGCGGTCCCGCCGCTGTAACTGGGGATGTTTCTCGCAACGACGCCACTGGTTAGCTACCGGGAAGGCGCGGGAAACAGGTGATCCAGGAGCCAGAAGACCTGCCTGAATCTTAAACCATATATTTTTCCTCGTGGATTTGGGAAAAGGTGACATGAACGCGTGCTTTGGCCGCGTGGTTGGTTATGACCCTGATTTCCGCAAGGAAGTCGGGGATTTTTTGTGCAAAGCTGTCAGCAGTCAGCCTTCAGCAGTCAGCTTGAATCAAAAGCAACCTCTTCCCCGCAACCCCTCTACCCCGGGTGAAACGGGAGACGATGTGAGTGCCCGGTCGATTTTTTGGCCGTAACAAAATGGCTGAAGAATCGGCACGGGTTGCTGCTAGACGCGTTTTGTCGATCTCAGGGTAATGGTCGATGAGATTCATCATCGTGTATTGCATTCCACTTCCCGTGCGGCGCGAGTCGAAGCGGCGATTTGGTACCGGAGGGCAATCTCTTGTCGAGAATGAGAAAATGGACACGCACGCTCTGTTTGGTCGGAACCTGGTGTGCATGGATACCCGTCTGCGCGGAAGTGTCACTGCAATATGCGGAGGGGTTTCGCGTTGACTATTTCGACGGGTACAAGGTCGCGACCGTCCTGGCGCCGGGGACGGGCGCCAGGGATACGCTTCGGTACGTCCTGGTATCGCGCGACGGAAAATCTCCGGATGGCTATGAAGGGGCGCCGAGGATACGGATTCCCGTGCGGTCGCTGATTACCACCTCCACAACGCACCTGCCGCATATCGAAAAACTCGGTGAGATTCAAAGCCTCGTTGCGGTGGACAACGTCAAATTCGTCAACTCGGAGGCCGTCAGACAGCGGTTCGCGGCAGGGAAAATAGCGGAAGTCGGCCGGGGAAGGTCCATCGATATGGAGCGGGTTCTCGTTCTCCGGCCCGAACTCGTCATCATCGACGCGGCGTCGCAGGACAACGCATTCCATTCGCTTCAGCAGGCGGGCGTGGCCGCCGTCGTGAATGCCGCCTATGCCGAACCGACGCTGTTGGGACGGGTGGAATGGCTGAAGTTCATGGGCGCCTTCTTCGACAAGGAAGCAATGGCCGCCGCGCAATTCGACAGTATCGCGGCCAGGTACAACGCGCTCGGATCGTTGACCGGGAATGTGCCGCGCCAAGAGAAACCGACCGTTTTCGTGGGATCCCTGTGGCGCGGGACGTGGTTTATGTCCGGCGGCAAGTCCTATCCCGCGCAATTGCTCGAGGACGCCGGCGCGAATTACCTGTGGGGAGACAATGAATCGCGACGGAGTTTGTCGCTGGACTTCGAAGCGGTTTACGAAATGGCGCACAATGGCGATTTCTGGATCACCATGAGAAACGAATGGCTATCCATAGACAACGTCGTCGCGGAAGATGAACGATACGGGCAATTCAAGGCGGTCAGAACGGGGAACGTCTTCAACGCCAACGCGAGGCTCAACGCAAATGGCGGCAATGATTATTGGGAAACCGGCCTGATCGAGCCGGACGTTCTTCTGGCCGACATTATTAAGATCCTGCATCCCGACCTGCTGCCCGATCACCAGCTCAAATATTATCGAAAGCTCGATCCGTAGCCAATGCGAACGATACGAACCCTGATAATCCTGATCCTCTGCGCAAGTACGCCGCTTCAGGCGGCGGAGATTGCGGGCCGCGTCGTCGATGCGGACACGCAGATGCCCGTTGCCGATGCGCGCGTTCGTGTTCTCAACACCGACCTCGCGACAATGACGGATGACCGCGGTCAATTTCTCATTCGCGACCTCTCGGCCGGCGTCTATACGCTCGCCATCACGCACATCGCGTATCGGTCCGCGCAACGCACGGTCCACGTGAGTGAAGAGACGCACGTTGCCGTCGAGCTGTCGTCCCGGACGTTTCCCCTCCATGAGTTCCCGGTGATCGCCGATCCGATGGGACCCGGCGACATACACAGAAGTCCGGCCTATGCCACCGTGATTACGCGCGAGAGTTTCGAAGGCAGAGAGACGACCCTTCCGGACGTCCTGGCCGAGGCCACGGGTGTGCAAGTCAAGCGCCTGGGCGGGTTGGGCGCATTCAGCACGCTGTCTTTGCGGGGTTCATCGGCCGACCAGGTCGAAGTGTATCTCGACGGTATCCTGCTGAACGCGGCCTTCGGAGGGGGCGTGGACCTCGGCAACCTGCCGCTCGCGCACGTCGGGCAGATTGAAGTATATCGAGGCGCGGGCGCCCGGGGCAACGGCCTGGGCGGGGCGGTGCACGTACGCACGCGACCCACGCATGCGCAATGGCGGCATGACGTTCGCGGTTCGTGGGGGGCTTTCGACACCCGGTTGATGAGCGGCATGATCGCGGGCGGGCTCGGGCGGTCGGAGTTTCTTGCCGTGGCCGACTATGCGCAAAGCGACAACGATTTCGGATTTCTGGACGACAATGGAACCGAATACAATGCCGATGACGACGTCTGGGCCAGGCGCCGGAACAACCACCACCGGTCCCTCAATCTGCTGGGCAAATGGCGACGCGCGCTCGGGGAGAACAGCGACCTGTCCCTCCACGAGACCATGTACTGGAAGGACCAGGGCATGCCCGGCATCAGTAACAATCAATCGCGGAATGCACGGTTGGGCGCTTTCCGAACGATGACTGAAATCACATACGAGAATCGGGCGCTCGCGCGAGGCATGGGTACGCGCCAGTCGTTTTACGTCACGCACACCAGGGAGCGATTCCGCGATCCCGATGGCGAAGTGGGAGTTGGCAGGCAGGACAACGACTATCGCACCCGCACCTACGGGTGGAGGGGCCGCATCAGAACCGTTCTGCTGTCCCGATGCGATGTCTCGGCGGCGACCAGCGTCCGCAGAGAGTCCTACGTCCCGACAACGCGCATCCGCAGCATCGCGAATTTCTTCGACAGCCGGCGATGGGTCTCTTCCGCGCGTGCGGGCGTTGATATCTCCCTGCCTGGGAAATCCGGAGTGTGGTCCCTGAGCGCAGAACATCGGCACATCCGCAGTTCGTATACGGGAGCCAATCCATTCGACTTTTCGCCACTTGCGCCCGATTCGGCGAATACCCGCAATCTCACGAGCGTGCGTACGGGTGTGCGACTGGATCTGACTTCCCGCCTTGCATTCAAGGCCAATGCGGGGCGCGTATTCCGGATTCCCTCGTTCTTCGAGCTCTTCGGCGACCGCGGCGGTGTGGTGGGCAACGTCAATCTCCGGCCGGAATGCGGTCTTGCGTTTGACGGAGGCCTGCGGTGGTCGGGCGGGCCGACCTCGTTGGAGTTCGCGGTTTTCGATCACCGCTATGAAGACCTGATCCAGTTTGTCCACACGTCGCAAGCCACGTCCCGGCCCGTCAACATCGGCAGCGCCCGGGTGTACGGGATCGAAATATCCGCGCAAAGGCGCCTCGGCCGCTACGTCAACCTATCCGGAAATTACACGTATCAAAATGCCAGAAACCGATCGGAAATCCCGTATCTCACCGGCAACGTACTGCCCAATCGACCGCCCCACGCGCTGTTTGCCCGCGCGACGGCGCAACTGGGACGCTTTACCGCCGCGTATGACTACAGCCTGGAGGACGGGAGCTTTCTCGATCAGTCGAACCGGCGCCCTCTTTCGTCGCGCCACATTCACAACGCCGGCGTGAAGTTGAATACCGGGCGGCGGTTCCAAATCGGAATGGAGGCCAAGAACATATTCGGCGCCCAAATCGCCGATACATGGGGCTATCCGTTACCCGGGCGCGCGTTTTTCGTGAGCGTGAATACGGAATAGGAAACCGGGACCCGGCGAGCGCAGGATCGGAAGGCGCATCCCTCGCTATTCGTCCGAAGCGCTCTTGATTCGTGAAAGATGAGACCAAGGCAGCAGTTCTTTACACATTTCCCGACGGGAGGTTTGAATGAGGTGGTTTCTGCTGATTCTGTTTCTGGCAACCGATGCACTGGCAAACCAGGCGGTGATGACGACGACGGATTACGCCACGGGTGGACTTTCGAGCCTGGATCTCGGCACAAACACGGCTGCAAACGACCATCTGACGATTCATTCGGACGCGGTGGTTCGCACGTATCGGGACAAGGTGTATATACTCAACCGCCTCCGGCAGGATAACGTCATTGTTCTGGATGGAGACGATCTGCAGACGCCACTGACGCAGTATTCCACGGGAAACGGCACGAATCCCCACGACATCGCCTTTGTCAGCGAGGAGAAGGCGTATATTTCCCTGTATGAACGAACACAGTTGCTTATCGTCAATCCCGTCACGGGCGATTCGCTGGGTACGGTCGATCTTTCGACATTCGCGGATGCCGACGGCCTGCCCGAAATCTCTCAACTCGTGATAAATGGTGACCGTCTGTTTGCCGCGTGTCATCGGCTGGATAGGGAGAACGGATGGGTCCCGACCGAATTTTCGGCGATTGCCGTTGTTGACGTGTCGACCGATCTGCTGGTGGACGTGGAGCCAGATAAAGAAGGTGTTCAGGGAATTTTGATGGCGGGTAAGAATCCCTCAGGGGCGGCGCTGCGGGGCAGCAAGTGGTACCTGAGCGCCGTCAATACGTACACCGACTTGACTGACGGCGGCATCGAGGTAATCGATTTGGCGAACTTGCGGAGCGAAGGAATCGTGCTCGATGAGACGACCGCGGGCGGTAACCTAGGGTCTCTGACGATGATTTCCAATGAGGTCGGCTATGTCGTTGTATTAGACGCAAGTTTCGTCACTAATTACGTCAAACGAATCAACCTGGTGACTCAGGCCGTATCGCTGGGCTTGGACGGCCTTTCAGGGGGTCGAGTGCCCGGCCTGGGTATATTCCGCGGGCGACTGTATGTACTGGATCAAGGCAGTCCCGTCGATCCGGCCTCCGCCGGCGTGAAGGTCTACGACGTAGATTCGGACGACCCTCTGGCCGGTCCGATCAACACGGGCCTGCCGCCGTCGAGCATTGCGTTCCTGGGCAGCGTGGCGGATTTCAATGGTGACTGTATTGTGGATTTCAGCGATTTCGTGGCCTTTGCCTCCACGTTTGGCAGAACCGCCGCTCAAGATGACTTCGACGCCAGGTTCGACCTGAATGGAAACGGTGAGGTCGATTTCCAGGATTTCCTGATCTTCGCCTCGGAATTCGGGCGTTGAGAATCGGGGAGACGGGAGACGGTAGAATAAAGCGGTGAGACGTGAGACGCAAGACGGTAGATGACGTCCTTGCCCGACTGGTTTTTCCCTCATGCCTCTGGCAAGAAATGAAACCGGACGAGGCAATCACATCCTCTACCGTCTCCCCTCTACCCTCTCCCCGCTTTTGAGGGGTTGGGGGGAGAGGTCTGCGTAAATGCGGTAAGACGGGAGATGAAATCCTCGCCCGATTGGTTCTTCCTCAATGCCTCCGGCAAGAGATGATACCGAACAGGCACTCACATCATCTCACGTCTCCCCTCTTACCTCTCACCGTTCGAGACCTACCCCCTCGCCCCCTTCCTGAGAGGAAGGGGGAATGGCGATGGGTTGATGTACTGGCCATGCAAATGTGCCGGGTGGCGATTTCCTGTGAATCAGAGTATCTATGGATGACCGGCACGCGACGCCTGTCTTTTCTCCCCCTCTCCCCCCGGGAGAGGGGGTTGGGGGGAGAGGTCTGCGCCCGTCATGGCGTTGCCCTATGGCGCAACCATAGCTGTGCTCATCATCAAGGCACTCATCGGTCTACGAACGGATATCCCGACTGGAGGACTGTCAGAGCAGAGCGCGCTGATCCGTCCAGCAACGCGGATTGGTGTGCCGCCGAGAGTGTCAGGCCAGAGGGTTACGTGCATCCTGTGAGCGTGTTCGCGCTGTGCATATGGCAGGCCCCGCCTGCCTGCCGCGCAGGGCTTGGCGCAGGCAGGCGCCCAGCGGCGACTTTTGGTTCCTTTTGGTCGCTTCAAAAGGAACCCGCCGGAGGCAGGGAATTTGGGGAAAGGGGGTTTTGAATTTGATGTTCGACTTTGATTCAAACCGACAGCTGATCACTGACGGCTGACAGTTGTTCTTTCCCTTTGTGTCTCCGTGTGAGCCGATCTTGATTCAAGCTGGGCGCGGTCTGCGGATTGGCAATCGTGCTGAATCACATTCATCCCGCCTTCGGCCTGGTTTTTCACATATATATTATATATAGTATGATCGCGCTCAAGGACCTGTGCAAACACGGCCTGGCCATCGACCGGGCCGCCGATACGGACGGCGCCCGGCGGGCCGTCTCCCAACTCGTTGGGCGCGATACCGATACAATGGACGTCGCGGCCTGCCGGCGGGCGGGCATGGAGAGTCTGAGCGAGAACGCTGTCGACGGGTTCATTTCGCCCGTTTTGTTATATACTCTATTTGGTATTCGTGGCGTTGTATTCTTCAAGGTGATCAGCACCATGGACTCTATGGTGGGTTTCAAAACCCCGCGATACCGCGCTTTCGGATGGTGCGGCGCCCGGCTGGACGACGTGCTCAATTACCTTCCCGCGAGATTGACTTATGTCTGGATGGTGCTGGTCGCGTTATTTCTTCCCGGGTGTTCCGCCCGCAAGGCGATGCTTGTCGGCTGGCGGCAGCACGCCCTCGTTCCGGGGCCGAATTCAGGGTGGAGCGAAGCGACGGCCGCCGGCGCGCTGCAGCGCCGCCTGGTGGGCCCCGTCTGGCAGGATGGCGTACGGATTACCGACCTCTGGCTGGGCGATGAGTCCGACCCGGAAGGGGGCCAACCCGGGGATACGCGCCGCATTTGCGCATTTGTCATCGCCACCTGTATGCTTGCAACGGGTCTGGCGGCTGCGTATCTGTTCCTTTCGGGTCCCCACGTGTTGACTTTCTGACCCCTGGCCGCTATCTTCATCTGCCGCATTCAACCGATACAGTGAGCATGTTACAAGGAGAGGGTGATGATGAAATCTCTACTTGCCGGCTTGACTCTGGCGGCAATCTGCCTGTCTTTAAATCCTGTCTTTGCACAGGACAACAGGACGACGGCAGGTAACGTGGTGGACCGCGAGACCCTGATGGCCTTTGTGGAAGGGGCAAAGGACTCCCTGGAGGGCGCCGCCGACTTCGCCGCGGTCGGGCGATTGACCCAGGCGTTCAGGACCGAAGGCGACTGGAAGGCCGGGCCGGTCTATCTCGTGATTCTGACCGGCGAGGGACTCGTGCAATTTCACGCGGCCGACGTTACGGTCGAAGATAAGAACGTAATTGATCTCGAGGATGACAGAGGCGCGAAAATTGTGCGGGACATGCTTGCCGCTGCCGCTGAGGACGGCGGCTTTGTCGAGTACTATTGGGACGATCCTACCATGGAGGACGATGATTTACCCAGGCTGACCTACTCGGTTCCTGTTACCATAGTCGGGCTGGAATTCGTCCTTGTCGGCGGTTTTCACATGGACCTGTCGGACGTCGACGCCGAGCCTAACATCTTCGAACTGCTGGAAGTGACGGCCCGGGATGTAAAGGACAGGGAGTCCCTTAGAGCGTTTGTGGAGGGGCTGCGGGTACTTGTTCCCTTCATCGAAGAACGAGGGTATCCCTACCTGGCAACCGTGCAGGCTGCCATCAGGACCGAAGGGGAGGATTTCAAACACGGTTCGATATACATCTTTGTGATCAACACGTCGGGCATCCTGATCTTCCACGGCACGGCGGACGCCAGTTCCTTCGGCGAGAACATGATCGACGTCGAGGACGTCAATGGAGTCAAAATCGTCCGTGAAATTATCGCGACGGCCGAAACCGGCGGCGGGTTTGTGAAATACTACTGGGACAATCCGGCGGTCGTCGGAGACGAGGACACCAGGTCGCCCAAGCTCAGCTACGTGATCCCGATTCACATTTTCGGTCAGACGTTTGTCGTAGGCGCGGGCATCTATCTGGACAGCGATATCGCATTCGAAGAGATCGCGCAGGTGGATGTACAGGTCGTCGGCGACGACGACCCGGGCCGACTACTTACAGTGGAAGTTTCGCGGTCGATTTCAGGACGCGCGCCCGTCTATGCGTGGCGCGAGACGACCGATGAGACGGGGCGCGCCGTGGTGAGAGTCACGCCGGACGAACAGCGCCGCGTCAACGGCATGTACCGGGCGCGCGTGCGCACGTCCGATGGCGCGACCGTTGCAAGCTGGAGCAGCATTCCGCTGATGCCGGGAAGGCGCGTGACCTATGAGGTCAACCTGAATGGCGATGTACGTGCCATTGCGTCGCTTGCGGCTTCGCTGGGGCCGAACCGTCCGAATCCGTTCAACCCCGCGACAACCATACGTTATTCACTGAACGAATCAGCGGACGTGAACCTGGCGATCTACAACCTGCTGGGCCAGGAGGTCCGGCTGCTGGTTCGACAGTTCCAGCCGGCGGGCAGCTACACGGTCGTGTGGGACGGTCAGGACGCCGCGGGAAGGCAGGTGAGTACGGGCGTGTACCTGTATCGGCTTCAGGCGGGGGCGGACGTTGTCACGCGCAAGATGGTGTTGGCGAAATAGCTATCGGGTAAGCATATCCGGATCATTTCGGGTAACAGAGTGAGACGGGTTTCGTGTATGGAGTCAGAACAGGCGCGGCCCGTCTTTTCATTGACGGGGACGTGTCAGGCGATTCCGGAGGAGCGGTGACTGAGGCGATTCTGACGGCACGGAACCTGGCCATCGGTTACAAACGCGGTCGCCAGGCGCCTCGCGTTGTGGCTCGGGATATCGACGTTTCGCTTGATGCCGGCGATTTCGTGTGTCTGCTGGGTCCCAACGGCGCGGGGAAATCCACGCTCCTGCGCACGCTTGCCGGGATGCAGCCGCCGCTGAACGGGCGCGTAGAAATCGCGGGGAGAAATATCGCGGAGATGTCCGCGACGGAAGTCGCCCAGGTACTCAGCGTGGTTCTCACGGACCGCGTCAGCGTGGGCGCCATGACGGTGCGCGACCTGGTGGGCCTGGGACGGCATCCCCACACCGATTGGATCGGACGCTTCGCTCCGGACGATGAACAGGCCGTTACATGGGCGATCCGCGCGGCGCGGGCCGGGGACCTGGAAAACCGCAATGTCGCCGAACTGAGCGATGGCGAGCGGCAGCGGGTGATGATTGCGCGGGCGCTGGCGCAGCAGCCCGACCTGATGATCCTGGATGAACCCACGGCCTTTCTCGATCTGCCTCGCCGCGTGGAAATCATGGCGCTGTTGCGAGACCTTGCACATACGACCCGGAAAGCGATCCTCCTCTCCACGCACGACCTGGACCTGGCGTTGCGTTGTGCGGACCGCATCTATCTCCTGCCTTCAGAAGGCGCGTTGCAGACCGGCGCGCCCGAGGACCTGGTCCTGAATGGCGCTTTTGAATCGGCGTTCGGGAGCGATGACGTGCGTTTTGACGCCGATTCAGGCGCGTTCAGGCTCACCCCGGAACGCGGCCAGGCTACGGTTTCCGTGTCGGGACAGGGACGGCGCGCCCACTGGACTAAGCGTGCGCTGGAACGCGCCGGGTTCCAGGTGGATGACGCGGAGTCCTCGTGCCGCATCGACGTCGTCAACGGCACAGACGGCTCGTGGCGTTTCGAACGTGGCGAAACAACCCGAAACTTCCATTCTATTTACGACTTGATTGTAGCGCTTAAAGTCGAATATGGAATAAATTCCGTGGTGAAATCGTGAGTTACGGGATGAAATCGGATCCGAGAGACAAAGCGCGGGAGGGGCCGCGGCGTTCGATCTTCGTTCCGGGACTGTTTCTGCTGCTTCTTGTCGCGTTCGGCCTGAGCCTTTCGCTGGGGTCGGTCCGCATTCCTCTGGCCGGACTGTTCGATATATTCACGGGCGGAGAGCCCGCCTCTCAGGCATGGTCGATCATCATTCACACCATTCGCCTGCCGAAGGCGATCACAGGTGTGTTGGCCGGTGCCGCCCTGGCTGTGAGCGGACTGCAGATGCAGACGTTGTTTCGCAATCCACTCGCGGATCCGTTTGTGCTTGGCATCAGCGCCGGCGCCAGTCTGGGCGTGGCCATCGTGGTGTTGACGGCGGGCGCCGTTGGCAGCGCGCTGATCGCCGGTTTGGGTTTCCTAGGCGACCTCGGCCTGGCGTTTGCGGCGACCCTTGGCGCCGCCGCGGTGCTGGGAGGTGTGCTGTTGGTGTCCCGCAGTGTGAGCAGTGTGATGACGTTGCTCATCCTGGGGTTGATGTTCGGGTATGCGACCGCGGCGTTCGTCAGCATTCTGATTTACTTCAGCGTGCCCGAACAGATCCAGTCGTATATCCTGTGGACGTTCGGCAGTTTCGGCAGCGTGACATGGCGCCAGATCCCCGTGCTGGCCTGCGCCATACTGCTCGGGCTATTGCTGGCGTTGCTGTGCATCAAGCCTCTCAATGCGCTGTTGCTGGGCGAAGACTACGCCCGAAGCATGGGCCTGAACGTGAAACGCGCGCGGCTTTGGATTCTGCTCAGCGCGTCAATCCTCGCCGGCGCCACCACCGCCTTCTGCGGACCCATCGCCTTTCTGGGCCTGGCCGTGCCGCACCTCTGCCGCAGCCTGCTGCACACGTCGGACCACCGCGTGCTCATGCCCGCCGTCATCTGCCTTGGCGCAACCCTCGCGCTGCTGTCCGATCTGTTTGCGCACCTGCCGGGCAGCCAATTCGTGCTGCCGCTCAATGCGGTGACCTCCCTCATCGGGGCGCCAGTCGTCATCTGGTTCATCCTGCATCGGAAGAACCTGAATCAGACGTTTTGAAATCAACAGGCGGGAAGAAACATGGATGGACAGGATAAAGACGAAAAGGCGCGACAAAGGCACGAGAAAACGAGTAACAGCAGTGACTGGGTTTCAGTATGGGCCAGATTCCGTGTCGAGCGGTTGATCGAATCACATGTCCGTAAAAGGCAAGCAACATGGATGGACAGGATGAACAGGATAAAGGCCAAAACCGGATTAGAAATCAGGAACAGAAAAAAAGGCAGAAAGCGGAGAAAACAGGAGGGAGATGCCGTAGAACTGAACAATTGTCCAACTTCAGAGGTAAGTCAACTAACCGTCAAAAGCAACGAACATCGATGGACAGGATAAAGACGAAAAGGCGCGACAAAGGCACGAGAAAACGAGTAACAGCAGTGACTGGGTTTCAGTATGGGCCAGATTCCGTGTCGAGCGGTTGATCGAATCATATATCCGTCAAAGGCAAGCAACATGGATGGACAGGATGGGCAGGATAAGAGCAACAACCGAATCAGGATTCGAAGGATTTGCGGGATGAAGCAGGATTAGAAATCAGGAACAGGATCGAGACATGGTGCAGGAAAAAGCCCGCGCCAATTCAGGTGCGGGCTTTTTGATTCACCAGGTGGTTAGTGGAAGCAAGTCCAGGCGGCCTGCCTCAGGTGGTCATTACAATCAAGCGATTTCTCAGACGAACATTCGAGAGGGTGGAGCAGACATTCCTGTCTGCTCACATACATCAAACCTTTCGCGGCTTCGCTATGTTCAGCCGCAACCAAATAGATTGAAGTGAACGTCTGAGCCCGTTCGAAAATCGATCACTCCCCACTTGGGGGGAGTCGCAGAAGCCAAGCCGTCAGGCGACGGCTGATGCGGTGGGGGGATCTCGACGCCTTTCCGCGTACAATCAGCCTGAATCAACAGGCCCGCATTCTGCGTGGGAATCTTACCGCGAAATTCTAAACGGTAACGATCCGGCGAAGAGTGGACGAGAACTGCCCATGGTTGTCCATGCAACAATGGAGTTCAACTTTGGAGTGTGTTCAATATTTCGGTGACGCTTTTGCAGGGCTTTTTTACGTCAAACGGAACACAGACCAACGAAAGCTCTTCGTCAAATTTGAATTCTTCTGTCTTGTCGAACTCCTTCGTTTTCGGATAGACAAGCGCGACCTTGCTGCATCCATATTTCTTCCCGTAAACGAACATCTGGTACATGTCCGCCTGGTTGATGCCGAGTTTCAGGTCACCGTCTTCGGCGTTGATGCGCTTCCATTTCGTGTCCAGGATAAAATCAGCTTTGCCGCCGGACATCAGGCTGATGTCCGGTTTCATGTAGAAGACTTCGTTTGCGCCACGGGTGGCCAGCGGCTTCATCGGACCCTGCTGGCGCAACCTTAAATTCCCACCATACCGCCGGAAAGACGCCGCTACGAAGTCCTCAAATATCTCCCACATCGGAAAGAGCAACGTCTGGTTGACATGTCTACCGGAGAACGTGGTCAGGCCGTGATTGAAGAGAAACAGGCCGACCCACTGCATCACCGCGTCGTAATGTTGAATCGTACGATCCAGAGAGTGCCGGTCCCAGTCGCTCCGCGGGTGCGTTGACGACGGAATATCGGAAAAACCGATTCGCAACTGGTGCAACATCTGCTGATTTCCAGGCTGGCGAACCGTTCGGTTCAATTTGTCAATCGTGCTACGGATCAGTCGATTGGCGGGTCGGTTTGCGCTGAACACGTCATAGCCCACGTAGAATCGTGCACGGTTAGCCACGTTCTCGCGAATGTGTTGAGGAAACTGAATGCGTCCGCGGAGGCATGGAAGGTTGTCCTCTACCGGATGATATTGGCGGGCTAGACCGCGCTGCGTGAGCATCACGAGGTTGTTCAAGAACAGGTGGACGAACACCTCCAGCATATCGAAGCGTCGCACGGCGTTGATCTGGCTCTCGTTGAACTGAGCAGCCGATTTGAAGCCGCGCCAGGTGCGCAGCATATTGAAGAACACCCTTCTCGTTGCTTCGATCTCCGCGCGTTCGACGAAATCCACCTTTGGGAGGATTTCCAGTACCGTTCCCTTACGTGTTTCGATAATCCCGACGTAGTTTCCGGCGAACAACCTACGATTCCGGACGGCCAATACCGGCCTGTAATTGCCAAGATCATCCCGTTGTTTCTCAACGGCGAAATCCTTCAGGTCTTTCAGTTCTTCATCGCTGAGACCGGTCAGTTCTTCGTGTTCTCTGATAACTAATGATTTTTGGCTAGTCGACATGGTCAGGAGGCCTGATCTGTATCGCCCGCCGCTGACCGGTAGATCGCCCTGTAACTCTCCGGATCGCGCCATTTGTCGTCGCCATCAGGCAGCACTTCATAGACTTTCTGTTCGACATCGATCAACTGATCCTCTGCCTGCAACTCTTCTGGAATTTCCCTTTTTTCGATGAACCCATTGCGTTTCAAAACGAGTTCAATCTTTTCCCAGTTATCGTAGAAATATTCCTGCAACAACGGGACGATCTTGTTTTTGAACGTCGAGGCGAGTGAATCGATGCTCTTGACGTTCATCAAGTAGGTGTGGCCGATTTGATGTTCCCGATCGAGCAGGAAACGGATCCGATTGTTCATTGCTTCAAGCAGTTTCTGACAATTCACCCCATGTATATCCTCAGGTACCAGCTTCGGATCCGGCATCATTTCGACAAAGTGAAACCGTCGCCTAAGTGCGGTATCCAGCAGAGCAATGGACCTATCGGCGGTATTCATCGTGCCGATGATATACAGGTTATTCGGAACGCCGAAATCTTCCTTGGAATACGGAAGCGTGACGGTCGCCGCATCATCTCCACCTGTACGCTTGGAATCTTCAATCACCGTTATCAACTCACCAAAAATCTTCGCGATATTGCCGCGGTTGATCTCATCGATGATCAGGACGTATTTCGACTTACTGTGAATCCTGGCACTTTCTGCGATTCTCCGAAAAATACCTCGCGAAAGTACATAGTCAAGATTCCCATCTTCATCGGCGTGTTCGCGAAGGACCGGCCTGATGCCCTCAATAAAGTCCTCGTAATTGTAGTTCTGATGAAACGTCACCATTTCGATCTGGCCGTCTGCTTTCAATTTGCTGAATTGCCGCATCTTGTCTTCACGTTCTTCCTTGCGCTCCATTTCAAGCTGATTCACAGTTTCGTTATCGATAATCGCCAGCGCATGACTGACCGTGTGCCATGTCTTGCTCGTACCAGGTGGTCCATACAGGATCTGGTTCAAGGGATGCCGGTTTTTCTTCGGATCAGCTTGCGGTTGTTGGCTTTCCGGGACAGAATCCGTTTCAATAACAATCGAGCTCTTTTTCAATTTCCCGATTAATTCGAACGAAGGTCGGTAGTTCTTGGTTCTTTCGAAAGCCTCCCGCGTCTTGGTGCCCGCCTTGCTAAATCCCAGAATAGTCGTATTTTCGGCCAGTATTCCTTCCGACTTGCTAATCCACAGTACATGGATTCTTCGTTTCTGATTCCATCCGTCCGGTACATAGTCATTCTGATAAACGACACCGATCGCTCTCCCTATTGCTTTACCCTTTATTCTTCCTGTTCTGACCAGAATCACGTCTCCTTGCTTCGGGTCGGTCAGAGGATACGGCTTTTCATCTCCGGCCCCACCTGTATAGACCCAGTAATTATCGTTGAATTTTTCTTCACCGTCATCCCAATAATCGCCTTCATTATGGCCCATTACCTGAGTGCTGACCTGGTAGAAATTATCGCTTATGACGATCGAACCGGATTTTTGCATGTATAAGAACATGTTGATTTCATAGGGCTGGCACCCTGGAAATGCATTCGTTGCCTTCTCAAGAAACGTCCGATACGTAGCATATCCTCCGATTTTTATATCTGACGCCGTCGGTAGATCCAGAGCTTCCGACAAATCGGCAGATGTAATATCCACCGGTAGGAAATTTCCCGGATTAAGCAGAAACAGGGATTGCGTCAATTTCGGAACTGCAACGTCTCGTATACTCAGAACCTCCTTAAAGTCATCCGGGTCGATCCCTGGTCCGTCCTCTATTGCCTGTCTGAACAAACGCCAGAGTAAATCGTTATTGGAGTTTTTTCCATCACGAAAAAGGACTTTCAGGCCGGGAGGAGTGGGAAATATGTAGTAATCATCTACGCTCGGATCAGGAAGCGGGCTCTCGATCCCGAATTCCTGGCTGACGCTATCGTACACAGTTTTCAGTTGTTTGGTAGCTGCTTTTGATGCCACGAAATAAACGAACGAAAATGGATCGATCCCTTCATCTCCGTATTCAAGCCTTGCGAGGTTTTCACCCCAATCCACCTGCCTGGCTTTTTCGTTAAGGTATGCTTCGCCCTCGTCTGCGATTCTTCCCACCAATTCTCGAAACCACGGTACCCAGTCGTAGATCTCTCTCATCTTGGTATGTCCTTCCCTTTGGAGTATTGGAACAAACCGACGTTTAGACCCTACAGTAAGTCTTCTACGCAGAATGCATGTATGATCGATCATGCACCTAGTGTCTTGTCCCATGAATTAGTTCAAAAAGTCTGGTGATCTTGTCAAGGATCGATTCTGCGGTGGCGGTCCAGACGAACGGTCGTGAGTTGGCGTTATAATGGTTGGTGAAATCCTGAATGTTGGCGATGAGGTCTTTCACCTTTTTGAAGGTCCCGCGTCGGATGGCTTTCTGGGTAATGATGCCGAACCAGATCTCGACCTGGTTGAGCCAGGACGCATAGGTCGGTGTATAGTGAACGTGGTATCGGGGCCTGGCTGCGATCCAGCGTTTGATTTTTTCGTGCTTGTGCGTGGCGTAGTTGTCGACGACGAGATGAATGTCAAGGTCCTTCGGGACGTTTTGGTCGATATATTTGAGGAATTGTAAAAATTCCTGGTGTCGATGTCGGGGTTTGCATTGGGCCAGCACCTTGCCGGAAGCGACCTCCAGCGCGGCGAACAAGGTCGTGGTGCCGTGCCGGATATAATTGTGGGTGACCCCTTCCACATAGCCCAACCCCAAAGGCAATATCGGCTGCGTTCGCTCCAATGCCTGGATCTGACTCTTTTCGTCAACGCATAATACCATCGCGTTGTCGGGAGGGTTCAGATACAGTCCGACAATGTCACGTACCTTCTCGACAAAGAACGGATCATTGGACAGCTTGAAGTGTTTTTGCCGGTGCGGCTGTAGACCAAACGCTTTCCACACGCGCTGAACCGTGGACTTGGACAGTTGCGTCTGGGCTGCCAGAGAGCGGCAGGTCCAGTGGGTGGCTCCCGACGGCTTGTCTTTGAGCGTTGCATGAATCAGCGAGGCGATGCGCTCATCGCTGATCGAGCGGGGCCCCCCGGGGCGCAATTCATCATAAAGCCCCATCAGACCTTGTTCTAAAAACCGACGGCGCCACTTCCCGACTGTGGCTCCCGACAGACCAAGCTGTCGTCCGATCTGCTGATTCGACAGCCCTTGATCACTCATCAGAACGATCTTCGCCCGGCACACAAGACTGTGCGACATGCTTCTTGAACGGGAAATGGTTTCCAGTTGCGCACGAACCTCATCCCCAATACTCAGTGGCGCTAACGGACGTCCCCTGGCCATAGATTCCTCCTTTCGCTATAGGGAATCTATGACAAGTGAACTATTTTTGCAAGTTATTCCTGGGACGAAACACTAGCGTACGGTATAGCGTTGAAATAGTCGCTCTGCAGGCGAGGCCGAGTCATTGTGGCCGAAGACAACGCGCGCGACCGACGCGAATCCCTGGATTCGGGGAGGAAGCGCAACGCTGTAATTCGTTCACAAGGGCCGGACGCAGCCCGGATGGACTCTTTCAACGGGCTTTCACGGGGGGAGTGATCAAACCGTTGAACGGGCGCGCCTTCACTTCCAGCCATTTGGTTGCGGCTGAGCACAACGTCGCCGCGCTAGCCTACCTGGTCGGCGAATGTGTCGCACATTGCATCATTGCGAGCGGAAATATAACACATATCTGTTAAACTACCGCTGATTTATTGGGGAGTTGCGTTGACTTTATGTTGAATTCTTGGTTTGTTTCGCCCAATGAGACTCGGATTCCCGACTGCAATTCGAATCGCGGTCCTCCTTTTACGACGTCGCTAAGGGAAACAACAGGGAATCGACGCCGCAGAATAGGGCGGCTTTCTCAGGATGACGGTGAGGATTGGAGTGTAAATCAGGAAGGGTGTGCGAGAAGGAGGACCGGTCGAGGGTGTACGCGACGCGTTTCATCCATCGCCGATTTTTCATGATCGCCCATACGCGGCCAATTAGGGATCGGTCTAATGCGTCCACTGCAGGATCGGTCTAATCGGCAATCTGTCTCAGGTGTTCAAACCAATCAAACGACTTCTCAGACGGACATTTGATCGGGTGGAGCAGACATTCCTGTCTGCTCACGTACATCAAACCGAGACCTTATAGCAGATATTTTCTAAAGGAACAGTAAAAGCTATACATCGTGAAACGACGATTTATCGCGAAACAAGCCCGGGCTCACCCTGGGCTTGAATGACAAGAGTCCACCTGTCTTCAGATCGAGTCGGCTGGTTTTCTATTGTTGATTTTTTCATTCGGGTTCGATAATTTGAATTGGCAAGCATCAATTATTACACACTGGAGGTAGAGACATGGACGTTGAACAAGTGAGGCAGTTGGTGGAATCTACGTTTCCTGAGCTGAAGTCTGGTTCACTTAAGAGAGATGGTCAAATACATGGCTATTCTTTTTATTATCATCGTATTGTAGGTGGTCAATACAGTACCCGTATCGGTCGCATTACTCAGTCGAGTCCGACTAGCGATGTTCGGTTTAAGCGGGTCGTTACGGATCGGCTATATGGCGTGCCCGGACTGACCACAAATATAACTGGTAGGGAAGATAAACTCTGTGACTTGATTCGAGGTGAGTTGGCTCTGTGGGATTGTTGGTATGGGGATGAATAATTTCGAAGCACCACGACATCTGCAAACGTCAGAGAGACCTCGACGAGACTATGAGGCAACCCCAGTGGGCTTCCTTTCCCCTACATGAGGTAGCGAAGCGCATCCTTGCCACGCTGCAACTTGGTTGTATCATCAACCAGACAAGTCAACCTGTAGAAACCATAGAGCGTTTTAATCCGGTGAGTGAGCCTCGCGCGATCCCTCCTCAGGGCGCCGGATTCCCAATAGACGGGTGTGCAGGGATCTTCGTCAGCCGGCTCTTCAGTCCCAAGTTCGTCCTCGACATTCGGTAGAGATCTCCACAGGCGAACATGACGATGGTGCGCATCAAGTCCCTTCTGTGCCAGATCAACGTAGCCACACGCGGACAGATCGATCAGCGAAGCGGCATGGTTGATAAGGTGCCACAATCCCCCGAACCCCTGTTTCCGTTCGGGAGCTGTCTCAAGGAGTTCATCCAACACTGCTTCGATCATGCCCTCCAGATTGGAATACGGTGGAAAATCCGGATGTTCCGGCAACGCGATCAAGTCTCCATCGATCCGACCTTTTTCCCTCCCGTAGTAACCGCTGCCAGCTGATGCCTGGTCAAAGCCCCCGATCAATCTGCATATGCCGTCGATGATAGACGATGTTGCGTGCTCGGGGTACTCCTGGAGCGCCCGCCTGGACAGTGAGGCGAATATCACATTGTGACCTGAGGAGCGTGTTTGTCCAATGTTCCTGGATAGAACTTGGGCGATGCGGTTAATCTGATCTACCTGCGTGTCTTCGTTTGGGTAGGGTACAAACAGGTCCGACGTTGTAATGGATCCACCCTTTCCCGGGCCAAATACCGACTCTCCATTGAGGACACGATCCAGTTCCTTCTCTATGCCTGCATGAACCTTCCTGTCCAGTTCACGGTGTCCCTCACTGAAGAGATAGCCAGCGACAAGGGCAGCACCCAAATGTCCAGCCATGGTATCCACAAGGTGAGCTCGGCTTAGTCCCAACAGCCCCTTTTCCAGATACTCAGGTCTAACCGTCATATAACTCTTCCGTCTACGAATTATATTCAGAAGTTGCAGTGAAAATAAACCAAAAAGGGATCCGTCGCGTCATCTCTAAATCCGAGCAACGGGGGCGTTCCTCCCCACTCAACTTTTCTGGCACATTCGACGAGAACGTCTTCCCCCCTTCCGCGATCCCTTCTGCCAACTCGCGAAACCACGGTACCCAATCGTATATTTCTTTGATCCTGGTGTGTCCTTCTCTTTGGAGTATTGGGACAAATCGACGATTAGCCCTTACAGTAAGATCTCTTCGCAAAATGCACACATAATTGATCATGCACCTTGCGTACGGAATAACGTTGTAATCCCCCCTCCGCATCGGCCGTCGCCGGCCCTTCGACAAGCTCAGGGATCGGCTCGGCTTCTGCGACTCCCCCTCAAGGGGGGAGTGATTTGACCGTCATGCGGGATGGCGTGTTCATTTCTATCGAATTGGCTGCGGATGAGCGTAGCAATGTCGCGCGAGGATACAATACCGACGTTACTCTATACGCGGGCATTCCAGCGGTTCCGGAGGCAACCCTTCGGCGTGATCCGTAAGATGCTGATGGCTGACTGTTGAGAGCTGTTGCTTATATCAACCCCTTTTCCGTCGCGATGGCGACGGCTTCGGTGCGGTTTCCGGCGTCGAGTTTGGACAGGATTTCGCTGACGTGGAACTTGACCGTGCGTTCGGAAATGAAGAGTTGGTCGGCGATTTCTTTGTTTAGCAGGCCCGTTGCAACCAGTTTCAGCACTTCCTTCTGCCGCGCCGTCAACGCATCCGGATTGTCGACGCTGTCGAGCAACTTGGACGCGACCATGGGTTCGAGAAGTGATCCGCCTTCATTGACCACACGCACGGCGCGAAACAGCTCCTCTCTGGGCGCGCCCTTCAGCAGATAGCCCTTTGCGCCGGTCTTCATCGCGGAAACGATGCGCTCGTCCGTATCAAAAACCGTAAACACAATCGTCCGTGCCCGGACCTTGCATTCCTTCAATCGTCGAAGCGTCTCGATCCCATCCACGCCGGGCATCTCCAGATCCAGCAACAATACGTCGGGATCACGGTCGGCAACCTTCCGCATCGCCTCTTCCCCGTCACCGGCTTCTCCGACGATCTCGAAATCAGTCTGCGTACCCAGCATCGCCGCCAGGCCATCGCGCACAACCGGATGATCGTCCACAATCAGAATGCGAATCGGGGCCGTCATTTCTTGCCCTGTGCAGGAATGTGCGTTTCCAGCCGCGTGCCGTGTCCCGGCGAACTGTCGATTTTCAGTGAGCCTCCCAGCAAACGCGCCCGCGCCCGCATACCCACGAGCCCATGTCGACCAAGGGACACGTTTGAAGGGTCGAATCCGCAACCGTCGTCCTCGACGATCAGTGTAACGTAATCAGGCGTTGACGTCAGCTCAACAGACACGCCACTTGCGTTGGCATGCGCCGTGACGTTGTTCATCGCCTCCTGGGCGATGCGATACAGGCCGGCTTCAACGCTTGCGGATAGAGGATATCCGCCAACGCATCTTACCCGGATGTCCAGACCTGACTCGGATCCAATCTCCTTCGCGAGCGCGTCCAACGCTCCGGTCAACGAGCGATTCTCCAGCGGCGCGGCGCGGAGATCCAGTACAGCGCGGCGCGCATCCTCGAGATTGTCGCGAGCCAGCGCGATCGCGTCGCGCACAATGTCGGACAGCCTTTCGCGGTCCGTGTCCCCTTCAAGCAGTGCGTCCAGTGTCTCCAGCCGCATGAGAATCCCCGCGAGATTCTGGCCGAGCGTGTCGTGTATCTCTCGCGCAAGCCGGATACGCTCATCCACGGCGCCGATTTCGACGCTCTGTTCGTAGAAACGCGCCCGTTCAATCGCGATGCTGGTCAGATCGCCGATGGTATTGAGCAGTCGCAGGTCTTCGGCCGAAAGTTCCCTCCACGCGGCGCTCGCCACGTTCAACACGCCTACCTTCTTTCGTTTCGCGTACAGCGGAATGCTCGCGTGATACTTCAAGCCCTCCGTGCCTTCGACAAGCCCTTTCAGCCTGCTGCACGCCACGACGTTCACATTCGCGGCGCCCTTCAAATCCCCTTTACGGTACGTGTCCAGGCAATAGCACCATCCGCCCATCTTGGCCGGGTTGTCGCACAACGCGGGCGGCAGGTTTTGCGCAGCGGCCAGATACGGCTCACGGGTCTCTTCGCTGAGGAGCCATATCCAGCTCGTACTCAGGTCGAGCAATGCGGCTACTTTTCGAAGCGCGGCTTCAAGGGCCTGATCGAGACCCACGGACTGGTTCAATTCGTGGGCAATCTCGTTCAGAACCGTGAGTTCGCGATTGCGTTGTTTGAGCTGGCGGGTTGGCGTCGGCATGGCTTTCGTCCCTGGCATGCGGTTCCTTTCGTACGACGTGCCAATATATCTCCGGTTCAGGGCAAAATCAAATGCAGATCGCCAAACTCATGCCACAGATATCCTTTGTCGAGCGCTGCTTCATAAGTCGCCCGAAGATGATCCGGACCCGTCAATGCCTGCAACATCGCCAGATGTGTGGCGTGAGGTTCGTGCATGCCGGTCAAGAGACCGTCTACGATCCGCATCGGCCGATCGGGCGATATCACCAGGTCTGTCCACCCTTGACCCGGATGGACCCGCCCCGCTTCTTCGGCAACGGTCTCGAGCGCGCGGACCACCGTGGTGCCGACGGCGATGATCCGGCCGCCATTTTCGCGCGCGAGGTTGATTGCCCGCGCCGATTCGCCCGGTACGCGGTAATACTCCTCAAAAGGCGGTTCGTCGGCTTCCAGACTTGCCACGCCGGTGTGCAGGATCAGCGGCGCGATATGAATGCCCTTTGCGACCAGCTTTGTGATGACCTCGGGCGTGAACGCGCGGCCGGCCGATGGCATCTCGGCGCTTCCTGCCTCTGTTGCATAGACGTTCTGGTAAACCTCAATGGGCCATTCCTCGTGAACGTATCCATACCGCATTGGCGCGCCGTAGACATCCATGTAGGTATCCACGTCGTAAGGCAGCGCCAATGTCGCTATCCATAGACGAACATCGGCGAGCGGATCGTTACGCAACTCAGGCCTGCAGGGTGCGTGCAGATGCGCCGACCCGCCACCGGGCAACGCGAAGACCTCGCCGGGTCGTGCGTGAAGGAACGGACGTGTCCCATCCGATGAGCGCATTTCAACCATCCACATTTCGGCCGGCAGACGCGTTGACAGATGCAGCCTCAGTTCAGAACCATCGGCCCGGATGGCCGGCAGCGATGCTTTCCGGGTTCCACTTGTATTGATCGCCAAAACGTCTCCGGGGCGAAGCACGTCGGGAAGATCGCGAAATCCGACGTGTTCAATCGAATCGTCACTTATTCGCGACACCATCAGCCGGACCTCGTCCCGACCGAGGCCGCGCGCTTCCGGCGGCTCTCCTGCCTCGAGGCTCGATGGCAGATCAAAGGAAAGAGTATCAAGGTTTGTGTCAGGATTCGTGACAGGCGATACCAGATCCGGCATCGAATTGGACATAATCCACCCCCTGCGAAAATCAGCTATCGGTCACGCTGAAAGATTCACGTGCGGCGTAACGACCGCTGTCATAGTCGCCTTCCAACAGTTTCAGGAATCCCGGCACACTCGCCTCCGGTAAGGGACGATCGCCGATATCCTCTCCAGGAAACGCGTCCTGGTGCATCTGGGTTCGCATATCGCCGGGGTCCACCCAATATACGCGCCAATCCGGACGTTCCGTGGCGAGGACGTTTGAAAGCTGTTCAATCGCCGCCTTGGAAGAACCGTACCCGCCCCAGCCCTCATACGCCTCCCTCGCGGCGTCGCTTGTCACGTTGATCACACGCACGCCGGGCTTCAATGCCTGTTGGACTGCCTGGAGCACACCCAGGGGCGCGATGGCATTGGCGCGATACACGTCTTCCAGGACATCGAGCGGATAATCCAGCAATCCCGGCTGCGGACTCGGACCCAGCATGCCGGCGTTGTTGATCACCGCATCCAACCCTCCCGCCTCATTTGCGGCTTGTGCCAACTTCACGCGATGTTCGGCGTGGGTCACGTCTCCGGGAACGGCGATGACGTCCGTTCGCTTTTCCAATTCTTCACGTGCTGCTTCCAGTGCCTCCGCGCCTCTGGCGTTGATGATCAATCCCCATCGTCGCCGCGCGAGTTCGCGAGCGAGCGCGAGACCCAGACCCCGGGATGCGCCCGTAATCAATGCTGTTTGTATCGACATCATCAACCTCCTCTTTGTTTGGGACGCCGACCGTGATAATCCAACCTTGTCTTGTCGTGGTTGAAATGTAGCCAAACAAAAAACCCTCCGCATCGAACGGAGGGCCAGTTTGAATCCTGTACTTTCGTGCAGGGAGAACCTGCCTACCTGATCAGGGTATCGCGCATAACCAGGGCTATCCGGTGTTGCTCGTCAGCAAACGTGAACCGTTTGAGAAGTGTGCTGGTGAGGGTCTGCATCGTCCTGTTGTAGCGATGTATTTCGCACCTCAAAACCCCGAAAACTCCGCCTTGCCGATCGAGGTGAGCGAGCGGTTCGTTGTGTTCAGGAAGGCCGATGTTCGCAGGCGGTAGCGTACCGCTCCGGAAATTTCGCGATGCGGGAAGAACAGGTGGCGCATTCCCTTTCCTTCGATCGCAAATCCGGGGTCGGCTTCCAGCAACACATGGGTCAGGTTTCCTTTGCGCGCGACCCCTCGCACCCGGCATCCGCGGGTCGATCCGTCGCCGAAACTGACGATCGACGTCGCGCCGTCCAGCAGGTCGCCCTCGGGCAATTCGCCCGTGACGACAAGCGCGTCGTACGGCGCGCCGGCATCGGTCCTCAGGGTACCGGTCACTTCGCCTCGATAGGCGCCGCTGCTTTCCAGTACGACCTGATTCCACTTCAGCAGCGTGCCGCCCCAGAGTCCCATCAATTCGGGCCGTCCGTCGCGCACCCTCGCGAATCCCACCTCGCCCGCGAGCGACAGACCTCCCCATTCGACGGCCTGCCCTCCCGAATCGCCCGAATACACGATATGGTCGACAACGCCGCGGTGCGATATGCGGAGGCCCACCGCGCCTCCTTCCAAACGCTCAACACGTACGTCTTCGACGGACGGAGACTCTTCGAACGGTTCGTGCACCGCGGCGAACAGGCTCGACAGAGGCGCGGGCCCCTTGCGGCGCAACAGAAAAATGGGCATTCGAAACCGGTCCAGGAGCGCGTCGTTCTCCTCCGCCCGCCGAAACGACATGGCATCCCCCGCGAAAACCTCCGCGCCCTCCTGTCCGGGAAGGTGCGTCCGCACCGCCACGGGTGAATCGTCGATGCTGAACGTGATCGACAAGTCGTCCGAAGCGGCGCCGCGAGAGACATTCTGAAAATACGCATAGGCGATATTCCGGCCTCCGGCGTCGCCCCGGTCCGACTCGCCGACGGGAAACCGGATGTCCACGTCCGGCAGCATGTTTTCGCCGTAGGCCGCAAGGGGAACGCTGACCGTCGCATCCCCGTCCGCATCCGCGTCCCCACGCAGCGCCCAGTCGTGCTGTGAACCCCCTGTTACGCGAAAAAGGTCCACCGCGTAACCATCCGATTCCCCGGCGCCCACCAGAAGCAGCGCGCGACGGTAGACCTGCGCCACACCGGGGTACGCCCCCTCCCCGCTCGCTTCCACCCACTTCACCGCATCGAAACCCGGTTCGAAGGCCAGCAGCCGTCCGTCCGAGGGCCCTTGTCTGCCACCTGAATACTGCCGCTGCTCATCGATAACCACCGTATTGTGACAAAGCGTGCTCGTGCTCCAGACCCGGTGCCGCGTGTGGGTGTACCCGACGTCCGGAAACAGTTCGCGGCCTTTGGCGAACAGAACCATGTTCAGATTGTCCGCGTGCTGGTGCCCGTAGCCGCCGGAAAAGTGAAGATGAAGCTGCACCTGTTCGTCGCCCATGCCACGCCCCAGCCACGCGTGCCCGACTCCCGCCAGCAATGTTGAAACCGAGCGATCGGGTACCTTGAGGTTTCTGAAGTGCGCCCAGTTGTCGTGCATGGTCATCTGCCGCCCATCGGGATACCGGCAGATTTCCAGGATTCGCTCCGCCGAGGCGATCACAGGGATATCCCGTGAGAGTTCCAGGTTGTCCAGGCGGGTCCCGTTCTCCGGATGGACATAGCCCGGCGGGTCGCTATATCCCCGAACTGCACGGAATACCCTGTTCATTCCACCCATCGTCATCTGATGATAACCTACACTGCCCTCCATCCAGAACCCGTCTTCGTAGAACGTCCGTCTGAACAGTTCCCGGCTCCGCCTTACGCCTTCATGCACCAGCCCGGGATCCACCAGGACCCGGCCGATCACAATGTATCCTTCGTATATTCGCGGCCCCGCATTGCCATAAACGGGCTCGTGAAACCGGTCCTGTCGAATGGCGCCGCGGAAGAATTCGTTCTCGATTCGCGCTTTCACGTCCGCCCCCACCTCTTCCGAGAGCCGCTCCAATTCGCCGCTGCCGTAGATCGAATCGTACGCAAAGACCAGGGGCGTGGGCATCTCGTCATGGCGCCATCGTCCCCACTTTCCGCCGCCGTTGGGATACGGCGGTTCCAGCGCGAACCCTTTGGGACGGTGCGGCCAGTCCCGGCTCACGAGGAAGCCGGGATAATACCGCGCGAATGCGTCCAGAATCAGCACCGCGCGGCGCGCGTACGCCTGATCGCCCGTCATCTGGTACAGGTCGCCGAGCCGATGGGCGACCGTCGAAAAGTACGAACGCTCCTCCCGCCATGCCCTGGCCGAAAAGAGATATCTGTATCCGGTCGCGTCTTCCCAGTAGGGGTATTCCACCTCCACGCCCACGGGATTGACGACCTTCATCACCCGATCCTCGGGATACTGATCGTTCGGAAACACCATCTCGCAGAACCGGCACTGAACGCGGTGCGGGTCGGAGATCGACCATCGCAACTGCCCCTCCTGCGTCCCCTCGTCGCAGTTCGGGCACCCCATGAACCGGAAGCCGGTTTTGTCCGGGACCAGCGCCACCATCCCGGCTTCGGACATCGCCATCACCCTGGACACCGATCGCTTCAACGCGTTTACGCGTTTCGCCGACGCCTCAACCGGATAGACCGGGCGGGTCGTTTCCGCCAGGACCGATCTCGACCAGCCCAGAACAAACATGAAGAAGACCGCCAACACCAAAAGGCCCATCCATTCCATTCCAGGCCGTCCTTTCTTTTCTACGTACTGTCTGGGCCGGCAGTACGGATAACAGGTGTTCGGGTACATGGGTAACACTCTCTGAAGTGGAAGCATTCTCCACTATTGTGCGTCGTCCCTGCGAACCAGCTTCCAGACGTCCGGAAACATGTTGTTGCCCGCGACCATCCAGAGCGCGTCGTTGTAGACGAATACACTGGCTGCATGGCGTGGGGCCCACGGCGTATCCGGCAGTTCGGACCAGTCCACACCATCAGAGCTGTACCACACGTCGTTCCGGTTCCAGCTTCCCGTCGCTTCGTCCATCGAACGATGGGCCGCCTCGTGAAAACACCCCTCCATCACCCACAGCTTTTCGTCCCAAACGCCAACGTCGTGATACTGGCGAGGGACCCACGGCGCCGTCCGGGTATGCAATTCCCAATTGACGCCGTCGCCTGTGCTCCAGACGTCGCCGAACATCTTCCGGCTGTTGATCCGCGGCGTATCGTACGTGCCGCCGCCCAGAATCCAGATCCGGTCCTGAAAAACGGCGCTGCCGCCAATCATCCCCCTCGGCTCCCACGGCGCGTTTTCCAACACCCGGTTCCAGGTCCGCCCGTCGGCCGAATGCCATACGTCGTTGAAGAAGACCTCGTCTTCGTCCGCGAACTGCGGGATGGTCTGCCCGCCCATCACCCAGATTCTGCCGTCGTGAACCGCCGTATAGTGCAATACCCTCGGTCCCCAGGGCACGGGGTCGCACACCAGTTCCCAGTCCACGCCGTCGGAACTTCGCCACACGTCGTTCTGATAGTGTCCCTGGTTGCAGTCTCCGCCCACAATCCACATGTGACCGTCGTGGACCGCGTATCCCGCGGTGTGGCGGCCCTCCCAGGGCGCCTCCTCGTTCACTTCGATCCAGGTTAACCCATCGACGGAACACCATACCTCGCTGTTGCAGATGATTGGGAAATTGACCTTGTCACGCGGATTCCAGCCGCCCAGCAGCCACATCCTGTCCTGAAACACCAGCGCGCCCGCGCCATCCCGTCCCGCGAACGCGGCATCTTCCGTTACGCAAATCCACTCGTATTCGGACATAAAGGCCTCCATAAATAGGGGTGAGGCAGCTGTCAGCCGTCAGCTCTCAGCAGTCAGCCAGACCCGGTTAGCGATACGGTCTGCCGACATCAATTCGCGATACCTGCGCCATTATGTGGGCGACCACAAGGGTCGCCCCTACAGCGCGAACCTCTCCCCCCTGGCCCCCTCTCCTGCGAGGAGAGGGGGAGGAAAACCGGGGCCTCGCGTCAGCGCGTCCAAGAGGCCGCATCGGGGATGCCGTAGCTGGTAAGGACCTCCAGTTCAGGCGTCGCGAGACTCTTCGCTGGCCGCTTGGCAGCCGCCTCGACCCAGTCCCTCAGGATGCCCCGGACACTTCCCGTCGTGCGGTCCAGCAGCAGCGCGACGGCGGGGTCCTGTTCGCCATCGAGGACCGAGACGCCTTCAGGGCCGGAAAACGCGATACGCGCCAGCCGGTCGGCCCAATCCGGCTGCACCGGAAGAATGAACGCGAAGTAGCGGCCCTTGCCGCCGCAAGCGATTTCGGCCATACCGAACGTCAGGTCGAACACCGTGCCACCGGCCTCATCCTCCCCTCTGAGCCGATACGGACCATCCGTCTGTGGCGGCGACGGTGACGCGTTGACCACAAACGCGGGTTCAAGGAACGGTTGTTTGTTATCGTTCACGCCGCCCCAAAGCAGCAAGCCCTTCGCCGAGGTAGCGTAGGCCGCAACCTCGAATCTGTCCCGTTCATGGTAGCGATGTCGCAGCGCCCTGGAAAAGCTAAACTCGCTGATCCACTGCGGGTGGCAGTACGTCATCAGGTCTGACGTTTCGGGATTCACAAGCGACCCGCTGAGGAAATCGTATCCCCACGCGCCGATGGAGCCGTCTTCGGTGGGATAATCGGGATCGGAACCAAGTGCGCCACATCCCGGGGCGTGGAAGAGATTCAGGTTATGACCGAGTTCGTGCGCGATCACGTTCCCGTCGAGGATGGACAGGCTTACGTATCCTGGCAACTGTGCGATCCCCTGTATGCCACTTTCGCCTGTCTTTCTGAAAATCCCCATATGGTGACCTTGCTGGCCTTCCATGGCATAAATCAGTTCGGTCTCACGTATCAACGTTTCATACCCGTCGCCGGTGGGATCGGCCGAAGTCAATACTGGCTCGTGAATGGTCAGACCGAAGTCACGCACCGGAAGGATATCGCGGGTCAACCGGAACAGGCCAGATTCAGTCGACAAGTCATTTATTTCCAACAAGACGGTACTGTCCGGGTTCTCGGCCCACAGAAATGGGACCAATGTCAGCTCGAAGGGCGGTAGGGACGTCACGTCCACTGCCGTTCTGCCCGTCGCGGGCAAACGAGCACCGATACCCAGGCCCGGGTCCAGTGTCCGGTCCGGATCGATCTCCACTACCATCTCCAGTCCAGGCATGACCACCGAGCCCGGCACCACCGCGTTGGCCGAATTCAACAGGGACGCCTCATTGATCTGCCAGGGGATGCCCGCCGCCCGGCCTTCGATCTCCGTAGTATGCACCTCCGCGCCGTTCAGATAGAAGGCGGCACGCACGGGGGGCATCTGCGCATCCAGGTCCCGCGCCGCGGTAACGAACACACGCAACAGAGCGTCCTCGCCAGCCACCAGTGACACGGGATATTTCAGCGATTGCGTCACCTGCGTCAGGTAGGCCGTTGACAGGTCCATGAGGTCGCAGTTCGGCACACGGCTGTCAGGAATTTCTCTGAGCCACGCCTGGAATTCCGAGCCTTCGGGGACGCACACGAGCGTTTCTTTCAAACCGAGGGTTTCCAGGTTGAGATTGGTAAACGTGTGCGAAAGGCTTCCCCTCAAAGCGCCGTTATAGGCGAGGTCCAGCGACTTGAGATTGGGGAGATTGCCCAGTTCCGGCGGTATCTCACCGGACAACTGATTGATGCTGAGGTCAAGCGACTCGAGATTGGTGAGTTGCCCCAGTTCTGAAGGTATCTCGCCGGTCAATCGGTTTGACGTAAGGTTCAATCTTTGCAGATTGACCAGCTGTCCCAACCCGGACGGTATCTTACCGGTCAACTGGTTATTGTCAAGGTACAGTTCCTGAATATTGGTCAACCGTCTCAGTTCGGAGGGTATTTCACCAGTCAACTGGTTTTTTCCCAGGAATATCCGCCTGAGATTGGTGAGCTGTCCGAATTCCGCTGGTATCGGTCCCGTCAACAGGTTTTTGTTAAGAAACAGATCATCGAGATTGGCCAGTTTTCCCAGTTCGGAGGGTATCTCGCCCATCAGCTGATTGTGGCCGATTTCCAGTTGTATGAGATTGGTGAGTTGTCCAAGTTCCGGTGGAATACCTCCCGTCAACTCATTATCGCTAAGTCCCAAACTTCGGAGAACAGACAACCGTCCGAGTCTCGGGGGTATCTCGCCCGTCAACCGATTGGACCCAAGCCCCAGCGATTCGAGATTCGTGAGTTGACCAAGCTCTGGCGGGATCCCTCCCGTTAATCTGTTCCCGGAAAGACTCAAGCGGCTGAGCTTGGTCAACTGCCGCAGTGACACGGGTATCTTGCCCGACAACCAGTTTCCATCAAGACGCACCGTTTCGAGATTGGTCAACCGGCCAAGCTCTGGTGGGATCTCCCCCGTTAACCCACTCGCGGCAAGGCCCAAGGACGTGAGATTCGTGAGTTGACCAATTTCCGGCGGAATCCCTCCCGTAAGTTGATTTCCGAACAGTCTCAGATAGGTGAGTCTGGTTAATTGTCCAAGCTCTGGTGGAATGCCACCCGTTAATTGATTATCTCCAAGGTCCAGGAATGTGAGATGGGCCAACTGTCCCAGTTGGCGAGGTATCGCTCCGTTCAGATTGTTCTTATACAGTTCCACTCTGGACACCCGTCCGCCGGCATCGGTGGTCACACCATACCATTGGCCTAGCGGCGCGGTGCTGGCCCAATTCGTGGCATTCGTCCAGTTCGATCCATGGGTCCCGTTGTATAACTCAACCAATGCATAGTAGTCCACGCGTGTCTCAGTGCAGCGGGAAACCCCGGTTCTGCTGGGTATCCGTTCGTACCAGGCCTGGAATTCCTCCTGCGGGGGCCCGCACAATTGCGTTCCGTCCAGCGCCAGCGAATCCAGCGTGAGCTGAGTCAGCCCTAATGGTACTGGCCCGGACAATGCGGCGTTAGTCGAAAGGTTCAGCGTTTTGAGGTGGGCCAGGTCTCCAAGCTGGTGAGGTATTGTTCCCCTCAGGTTGTTGCCTCGCAGGTCAAGTCTGGTCACACCGCCATCGGCGCCGACTGTCACTCCGTCCCACTCGCCCAGGTTCTCGGTACTCAACCAGTTTGTCTTATTCTTCCAGTTTGATCCGTCGGCCGACCTGTACAATGCAACCAGAGCATCACGTTCCGGAAACACACAAAGATCGCCGACTCTCTTTACACGTATCCCCTCGAGCCATTTGTGGAATTCGGCCGTCTGAGGTATACACACCTGTGTGTCATGCAAGTGAAACTCTGCCAGAGTGAGACCGGTGAAAGATTCCGGCAGCGGCCCAGTCAGGTCATTGTTTTGATGGAAGTATATTTCTCTAAGTTCGGTAAGCTGGCCCAGTTCAGACGGTATCCTCCCTGTCAACTGATTCCAACCAAGGAACAAATATCGCAGATCAGACATTTCGCCCAGTTCCGAGGGGATCGGGCCTGTTATCAGGTTTACTCCAAGTTCCAGATCCTGCAGCCGCGTCAACTGTCCCAGTTCAGGGGGGATCGCTCCCGTCAGTTCATTGTAGGCAAGGTTCAACGATGCAAGATTGGCGAGTTGGCCCAGTTCAGGGGGGATCCCGCCCCCCAGTGGGTTAGTGTTAAGCCATAACGTTTTGAGACTGCTGAGTTGGCCCAGTTCAGGGGGGATCGGGCCGGTCAATTTGTTACCGTCGAGGATCAACATTTCGAGGTTGGTGAGTTGGCCCAGTTCAGGGGGGATCGCTCCCGTCAGTTCATTATTGGCAAGGTCTAACGAAGTGAGGTTGGTGAGTTTTGCAAGTTCCGTTGGTATCGGCCCATTCAGGTCATTTATGTCAAGCTCTAACACTCTTAAGTTGGTTAGTTGGCCCAACTCCGGCGGGATCGGACCCGTCAAGTCATTGTTCCAACTAAGGTCCAATGTTTCAAGATTCGTGAGTTGGCCCAGTTCCGCCGGGATCGGGCCCGTCAACCCACTGACCCAAAATACCATGTTCTTAAGCCTGGCGAGCTTGCCCAGTTCGGCAGGAATCGCCCCATTCAATGAGTTTACCGAAAGATCCAAATCTTCGAGATTCGTGAGCTGTCCAAGCTCTGGCGGTATCCCTCCGCTCAGGTCATTCCCGCTGAGAATCAAATGTGTGAGCTTTGTGAGTTCCCCTAGTTCCGGCGGGATCGGGCCCGCCAGTTTATTTCTAACCAGGTGAAGCGACGTGACACGACCGTTTTGTGCGCTGACGCCATACCAGGTTGAAAGGTCCTTCTCCGTCAGCCAATTGGTGTTGTTCTCCCAGTTGGGACCGTCCGTCGCGTTGTACAGTGCGACCAATGCATCCCGATCCCCGCCGGATACAGGGACCTTTTCTCCGAAACGTCCCGAAAAAATCACAAAATCGCCGAATCCGATCGATCCGTCACCGTCCAGATCATACCGTGGGTCATACTCGGCGTCCCCTTTTCCTGACCCGAATATTTCTGCAAGCAGAACGAAATCGCTGAAGCCAACCGTCCCATTGCCGTCGAAGTCAGGGGAACCGGCGGCGTGCGGCGAACTTGCCTGCGAATATTGAGATCCCACGCAAATCAACACGGCGGAATACAGTATCGCGAATACCGAAACCGATTTGGTCCTATACCCCGCGAATCGTCCCCC
The DNA here is from genome assembly GCA_965203805.1 of Candidatus Latescibacterota bacterium. Lineage (GTDB taxonomy): Bacteria > Latescibacterota > UBA2968 > UBA2968 > JAAXHE01. The sequence goes on from OZ241917.1 coordinate 3,556,687, forward strand.
CGTAGGTAATGTTCGACGCTCGTTCACCGCGATCTCGCACCTGAAAGCAATGCCGAATCAGCAGTCAGCAATTAGCGCTCAGCAGTCAGCCAGACCAGGTTGACGATACGGCCTGTCGACATCAATTCGCGATACCTGCGCGAATATGAGGGCGACCACAGGGGTCGCCCCTACAACTGCAAACGCCCCCCAGCCCGTCTCCCCCGGGGCAGACGGGAGACGGAAGAGGGGAGAGAATGCCTGCCTCGTGCGGTTTCATTTCTTGCCGGTGGCATAACGGAAGTACCAATCGGGCAAGGGCTTCTTCTCACGGCTCACGTCTTACGACTCCCCGATTTTGTGCGGCCACAAGGGTCGCCCCTACAAAAACAACGACGGTGCGTCCGCAAAGAAAAAAGCCGCGCCACGGACAATGCCTCGGGCGGGGCTATTTCTTGGGCGTGACAGGTTGAATCCTACCCCCTTCTTGGGGGAAGTCTAACCCGCTCCGAGCCACCTGGTTCCTCCCCCTTTCCCCCCGGGAGAGGGGGCCGGGGGGAGAGGTCTGCGGCCGTTATCGTCCTGCCACTTCACGGCTCTGACGTTAACGGTTTTGCTTTTCGCTGTTTGTCTTTGCTTCAGGCTGAATGCTGACTGCTATTGGCTGCTCTCTCCCTTCGTGTCTCCGTGTGAGTTGCTTTTCGCTTTTGATTTTAGCTGACTGCTGATTGCTAACGGCTGTATTTCTACCATCCCTGCCGGCCCACGTACAGGCCCCGATTCTTCATGGGCAGCCGGACGCGGACGCCGCCGAGTCGATGGGACTCGATAAAGCCCATGATCATCTCCTGGCTTCGCCGGGCCAACTGGATCGGCCCACTGGTCTCGCGGTTGTCATCCAACGCCTCGGCGATATCCCTGAGACCGTTCACAGTACCACTTTCCCTCGGCACCTCGGGAAACGGCCGCTCTTTCAGCGCACGCGGCGCGCCGGAGGCCTGCCGGAACTGACAGGTCATCCCGTTGTCGAACGTCCTCAGCTTTCCGCCGGAGCCGCAAAGCTCGAATTCCGCTCCGCTGCCGGCCGTTACATAACCGAGGACGCCGTTGTGAAACCGCACGAACCCGGCCGCCACGCCCGGGTCCACGTTCAGCCGGTTGTCGTCCCAGTCCCCATCCTCACACACAATGGTTCCCTGAACGAAATCGATCTCCGGATCGCCCGCAAGGTACAACATCATATCCGATCCGTGGGTGAGCCCCCACAACGCGGCGGTCACCCCCTGCTGCACAATCACGGCCTGGATCGTCCCCAATTCGCCCGCGTCGGCCAGTTCCCGCATTTTCTGATAGATCGGAATATACCGGCGCTGGGTGCCGTAATTGAACTTCGTTCCGTTCCGCTCTACCGCCGCCACCATCGCGTCGGCTTCCTCCATCGAGCAGCAAAGCGGCTTTTCGCAATAGATCCCCTTTACGCCATGGTCAGCCGCGAACACGGTCATCTCCGAGTGGGTTGCGGGGCGCGTGGCGATACACACGATATCCGGATTCTCTTTGTCGATCATCTCCCGGTAGTCGGTATAGCAGACCGGAACGTTGTACCGTTCCCGAATCGACTCCGCCTTCCCGGCCACCACGTCCGAGACCGCAATCAGTTCCGTCCGCTCGCAGGCCACGGCGGCCGCGGCGTGCGAGTACGGAATCCAGAGGTTGCTGTCGGGATGGTCGCGCACTTCATCGTCGATGGTCGCCCCCATCCGTCCGCATCCGATCAGCGCCGTACGATAACGATCCGCCATTTTCCTGTCCTCGTGTTGATGGGTGTCACTCCACCGCGTTTGACCGCATCTCCGCCCGCAGGGGGCCGAACATCCCGTGGCCCCATTGGACATCCGCGTCCATTGCCGCCTCCGCCCGCCCGGCGGGGAGCGGCGCCGTGCCCAGCAGCCGCCCGTCCTGAGCGATGCCGATTCTGTCCTCTCCGATGGTGAATTCAAGCGTCGTGGGCTTTCCCGTCCAGGCAACCGGCACGGACACGCTGCCCGGTTTCCTCACCCGGTAGACCATGCGGTACTGGTTCCACACCTCGTCATCGTGCAGGAACGAATGCCGCATGTCACGCACGGGACAGCCCTTGGCGCTCACCGACAGAAACATGGCGTCCCCATTCGGCGCCAGCCCGGTCACACGTTGTCCCCAGTCGTTGATTACCAGGTCGGTACCATGTTTTTCGTTGTACGCGACCACACGGTCTTCGTAGGGATGATTCATCGTGTCCGTAATCGGAGGGTTCCGGAACATCCGTTTCACGAAATGCCACGCATTTCCGTGCGCGTCGTACCGCCACAATTCCGACCAGGGCCATACCCCCACGTAGAGGTCCCCTCCGTAAATCGCGGTTGTCTGCGCCTCCCGCACACTGCCGGATACGCCCGGCATCACCGGCGGCGAGTTCTCCAGGTGGCGAAGTTCCTTGCCGTCGTACTTGAACAGGTTTCCCGTGGGGTACTGTGCGATCAGCATCTCGTCGTACCAGTTCAACATCGAATACAGCTGAAAACTCACGCCGGCAAGCGACGCGCGCACGATCTTCCACCTGGATCCGTCGAAAACGTAGACGCCGCCCATATTGGACGAATTCACGATCTCATCTCCCAGTTGTCCGATGGAAAACGGCGTCTCCTGCGGATATTTCAGGTCCAGCGTCACCGCCTGACCCAGGGCGACCGGTCCATCTCCCGGCTTCCACGGGACCGCGTACAGCGTGGTATACGGCGGATCCGACTCGTGGTCTCTGTGGAAAAACGTCAGGTAGCCCAGGGCGTAATAGAAATGGTGAAAGTGACCTTTTTCCGGTTTCTCCACGACCTGCTCGCCGTCGTACCAGGCCTCGCTGCTCTTGAACTGGAAAATCTTTCCGGCAACCCGCATTTTCCCGTCGCCGGCCATGGCTTCGCCCACGCCGTAGCTCTCGTCCACCTGCCACCCGCCTGCCGCGTCGTCCCACCATCGCGCGGTCCTGTCCTGGTGATAGCTGCAGGAGTAGACGCGGCCATCCAGGTCGAACAGGTAGCTCCCTCCGTCTTCGGTGGAGGGCGGCAGGGTCTCGAATGTCTCCTCTGCCTCGTCGTCCCGCACGAAAAACTGCAGCGTGAACCGATCCATCCGAAACGCCGTATTATATACGCCCACAAAGCCCGCCCCCATCACCACACGGCCCTCTTTGTCCCGGGCTTCGAACAGCGACCCCCAGTTCTGCCCCACGTCCTGACCGAATTCGATCGTCGTTGAAATCTGCATCAGCGGTTTCTCCTCCGCGCGCCCCGGCATCGGCCAGAGCAACAATGTGATAAGGACCCAGTTCATGGCAAAGCGGTTTGAAACGGACACCGTCAAAACGCCAGGACAACCTTGACCGCGCCGTCCGTCTCCGGATGCTCGAACGCCAGTTCGAACGCTTCCTGGATCTTCTCGAACGGCATCAGGTGCGTCAGAATCGGCCGCACATTCAGCCGGCCCTGTGTGATCCAGTCCAGCGCAAGCGTATAGTCCAGGCTCGGATTCGGTCCGACCGACGTCACGATCTGCAGTTCCTTTTTGAACATATTCATAAAAGACAGCGTCATCCGCCCTTCGGCATTCTCCTTGTTCGGTACGCCGAAGTAAACCAGCGTGCCGTCCTGACGAAGCAGGTCGCCGCACAGGTTGAACGTGGACTCCCTGCCCACGGCCTCCACCGCCAGGTCCACCATCTCTCCCCCGGTAATTTCCGCGACCGTCTCCACCAGGTCGCACGTTTCCGGATCGATGGTATGGGTCGCCCCCATCCCGGACGACACGTCCAGCCGATGGGGGAGCGGATCCACGCCGATAATGGTCCTTGCGCCAAAATTACGCAATGTGGCATTGAACAGTTGTCCCACCGGACCCTGCCCCATCACCAGCGCGTTCCGGTTGATCACGTTGCCCAGCTTGTAGAAGCAGTGAATCACCGTACCTAACAACTGGCTCATCAGCGCCACTTCCGGGTCGACGTCCTTCGGCAGCTTCACGCATGCGGCCGGATCGGCCAGCACGTATTCCTGGAACAGACCCCGGTCGAAGCCCCAGAGCAGCGCGCGATCGCCAACGTCGAAGGCGGATGTCGGGCACGCCTCGACAATCCCAAGCCCTTCGTGTCCCGTCTGCCCCATTGCCATGGGATAGGACGTCCCTACCCCGCAAAATGCCGGCTTGTCCGTACCGCAGATCCCAACCCGCTCCAGGCGAACGAGCATCATCTCCCCGTTTGCCTCGGGTCTCTCCACCTCGGCAAGCTCCCACTGACGGGGCGCTACCAATCTAGCCGCTCTCATCTATACACACCTCTCTCCAAATCAGTCCCAAACCGGCCAATCCTGATCCTGCAAGCGCTTCCACAACCCGTCGAACGCCTCGCTTCCGTCGTCCTCCCACTCGTCCAGGCGCACGCCGGTCGCAAAGGACTCGTCCACGCCCTCTTTCATCAACCGCTCCGCCTGCTGCAGATTCCGATAATAGTGCCTGACGCCGCCGGGGAACGTCACCACGGACAGGTGCCGGGCCCATACCGCCGCGGGCGTCTTCCGGTATTTCGCAACGGCATCCTCGTCCAGCGTTACGCCCAGACCGGGGCCCTCCGGCACCTTCATGAAGCCCCGCTGAATCGGATGTGCGTCCACGATCAAATCGTCTTCGTACGAATGGCCGGCCGTCACGCCCGGTAACGTCGCCGTCGGCATGACAGCGCCCAGTTGCAGCGCGAACGCCGTTGTGATCCCCGTGCCAACGTATTGCAGCAGGATCGGCGTATTCGCCGCGGCGAACGTCCAGCCCGCCGCCAGCGCGTCCCGCACGCACTCGTGGCTGCATAACGCGCCCTCGAAGTCGCCGGCGCGAAGCCCCGTCCACGGCCCTGACGGCTGCCGGGACGCGGCCTCGGACAGCACGCGCACGCCGTGCAGATAGAAGGGGATGCGGATCTCCCGGTGCAGCCTGCGCCAGCCATCGATATCGTACGCGAAGATCGGCTCTTCGACGCCCTTTACGACCGGGATCTTCTCCAGTTCCCTCAGCACGGGCAGTGCTTTCTCGACGCATATCAAGGCGCCGTTGAAGTCGAATTCCACCCGGAAATCCGGTGGCGCCGCGTCCTGAATCGCCCGGGCGCATTCCACCACGTCGTAAAACGCGCGGGCCTTGCATTTCAGCCCGCGGTACCCGCAATCCGCCGCAACCCGGACCTCCGCCGCCGTGTCCTCGGGCGACATGCTGGGCATCCACCATCCCATGGCCACCCATTGACGCGCCTGCTGCCCCATCACCTTCCATGCGGGCAGCCCCAGGTGCTTCCCCATGAGATCGTAACACGCCATATCCAGATTGAACCGCCCCCGGCCCATCACGTGGTCGAAGGGGTCGGTCCCTATATACACGCCCAGCGCCTCAGGCTCCAGCGGCGGTCCGGGATTCTCACCCAGCCCCACCAGTCCGGTGTCCGTATGAAACCGGTATACCGTCACTTCCTCCGTCATCGCGAAGTGATGGTACGCTTTCCGGATTCGCGCGTCATAGGGAACCCTAAGGGGAATCACTTCGATGTCCGTGATCTTCATTGGTGCCGTCCTTGCCAAAGCCATCGGGCGCGCGCGCAAGGCGTGCCGTCATGCTGCAACGCTTGGATTTCGAGGGATGCGGTGGTATATATAATGCGGGTAGAGGTAAGACGTGAGTCACGGTAGAAGACGTCCTCGCCCGTTTGGATCTTCCTTTATGCCGCCGGCAAGAAATGACACCTCACAGGGCGGACAATCTCTCCCCTCTCCCGTCTAACGTCTACCCGTTCTTCAGGCACTCACATCTTCTACCCTCTTACCGCCTCTCAAAAGGTGTTCCCATGCCCCAGCGCCTGGTATACTTCAACGGCAGCTATGTTTCCGAGCAGGACGCGCGGATCTCCATATTCGACTCGGCCCTCATGTTCGGGGACATGGTATTTGAAATGACCCGGTCATTCAAGCAAAAACCCTACCGCTTGCGAGACCACCTGGACCGGCTCTATGCTTCGATGAAATACGCCCGGATCGACTGCGGGCTGGGCATCGAAGATATGGAAGCCGCCACCGGCGAGACCATTGAACGGAATCTTCCCGCGCTGGAAGGCCTGGACTACCAGATTATGCACAACGTCACGCGGGGCGCCCTTCCGCTGTACGATACGCTTGTCCGGGAAGGCCTGCGTCCGATCGTCACCATCAACGTCATCCCGCTCGTGCGCCACATCGGCGGCGCGGCCCACGCCTACGAAAGAGGCGCGCATTTCGTGATCACGCCCCAGCAGTCCGTACCCGCGCGCTATATCGATCCCAAGGCAAAAAACCGCAGCCGGATCTACTATCAACTCGCACAACTTCAGGCGCAACAGATGGAAGCGGACGCCAACGCCCTGCTCACCGACGAACACGGCTTCATCACCGAAGGCACCGGAAACAACGTTTTCATCGCACGCAACGGAGAAATCCTCACACCCAAACCCCACGATATCCTGCGAGGGGTCTCAAGACAGGCCTGCATGGAGCTTGCCGAAAAACTGAACATCTCCGTCAGGGAAGCCGACATCGAACCCTACGACGTGCGGGACGCCGACGAAGCGTGGTACACCGCAACCACGATATGCATGGTTCCCATCACCCGCTTCGATTTTCAGCCGGTCGGTGCGGGCCGTCCGGGACCCATCTTTTGCCGGCTCATCGACGCCTGGTCGGACGAGGTCGGTGTGGACATCCCCGCCCAGGCCCGCGAATACGCCGAACGCGCGAAATCCTGGATGCCCTGATCGCCGGCGACCGGACCCGACGGCGGCGATCCACCACACCCCGACGTTCAACCCCATCACACGGAGCGACAATTATGCCCACCTACCGGGCGGCCATCATCGGTTGCGGAAACATCTCCGGCCGCCACGCGCGAGCCTACCTCGATCAGGGCAACGTCGAGCTTGTTGCCGCCTGTGACATCAACCCGCAGACATTGAATAAGACCTGCGACGAATTGAACATTCCCGGTCGGTACGCTTCTCACCAGGACCTCTTCGAGCACGAGGCCGACGTCGATCTGGTCAGCGTATGCACGTACCCGAAGTTCCACGCCGAGCAGACCATCGCTGCGGCAAACGCGGGCGCAAAGGGCGTACTGTGCGAAAAACCCATGTGTCTGAGCCTGGATGAGGCGGACGCCATGATCCGGGCCTGCCGGCGGAACAACACGCGCCTTGTCATTGCCCACCGCCACCGGCAGAGCCCCAACTTCAACAAGGCGCGAAACCTGATTGCCGAAGGCGCCATTGGAGAACCCCGTCTGGTCTGGAGCTATCTCACGAGTTGCCTCGTGGACAACGGCACCCACATCGTCGACATGATGCGCTACCTTCTGGGCGATCCGGAGGCGGACTGGGTGATGGGGCAGGCGTCACGCAAACGCGACACTCACTATCAGGGCTCGCCCGCCGAAGAATCCAGCATGGGACTTGCCGCCTTCAAGACCGGGACCCGCGCCTTTCTGGAGATGGGCGAAAAGACGCAAACAGACGGGTTCCGCTTTCGCGTTCTGGGAAGCGAAGGGACATTGGAGGCCGCCCTCGACGAAGTGATCCTCGCGGACAAAAACGGGGTCGCACGTTTTCGCGAGGAACCCAGGGCGGGCTTCTTTGAACAGACCGGGGAGATGATCGCGTGGATGGAAGGCGGACCCGAGCACCGGAGTTCAGCGGAAAAAGGCCGGGCTGCAACCGAGCTCCTGGTGGCGATGCACGAATCCGCACGGATCGGTGAGCTGATCGAGCTGCCTCTCAAGATTGGTTACGATCCGATGAGGAAGAGGGTAGATGAAAGGCAGCCATCAGCAGTCAGCGGTCGGCAGTCAGCTTGAATCAAAATCCAAATCAGCCGACGTCAGCGCCGTGACGTGGGCGCCGACCTCTCCCCCCGACCCCCTCTCCCAAGGGGAGAGGGGGAGCAAGGCAGCTGTCAGCTATCCCGGTTGGCGATACGTACAGTTGATGTCAATCGGCGAAGTCTGCGCCGGGATGTAGCATATTGAGATGGGGCGCGTCGAGGGCAGGACCTGCCTGCAGCGCAGGGCACTGCGCAGGCAGGTGCCCTCGCTCCCAGGCGTCCTCTCCTCCGCCCCAGGGTCTTACCGCTTGGAAGGTGCGCCTTTGGGGGTCGCCCCGGTGTAGAGCCCGCCCTGGCTCCGGTCGTAGATGACTTCGATGTTTCCGTTTTCCGAAACCAGCCGCGGCACGTTGCTGGCTTTCTCGTCGCGGTCGGGCCCCCGCATCACCGCCAGCTGCGCCTCGCCCATCCCCTCCAGCAGACCGCCCCACCGCTCCTCTGGGGTCGCCATTGCCGCCCCGCCGTTGAAGTGCCGCGAAGAGTACCGCGTGAGGATGACGCGGCGCGGGACGTCGCTCTTCCACGCCAGTGCACCGTGGGCCTGCGGGCCGTCCATGAAAAAGATGACGTCGCCGGCCTTTGCCAGCGGATGCGTCACCAGCCCCATGTCCTCGTCGCAGGTCCAGACGCCCCTGGGGATACCGTACTGGGACTTGTGGCTTCCCGGCACGCAGGCAAATCCCCCGTCCTCCGCGGTCACGTCGCGCAATTGCCAGGCCACGCCCACCGACGGTCCCCCCAGGGCATAGCTCCGGCCGTTCTGGAAGGTATAGTTGCGGGATGGACTCAACGGCTCATTGCCGCCATGAAGAAAATGTCCGGCGCCTCCCCTGGGAGTACAGATCGCCTCAAAGCCTGTACACCGGAAGCCCTTCCCGCCCATCCAGGTGAGGCGGTGCACCACCGCCGGGTGGGCGAGCATCTTCCGGAACGGTTCACACCAGGGCCTGGGCAATTCAAGCAGGCCGGTCAAGGTGGGCCGCCCGGTTCCCGCCAGGCTTTTGGACCCCATGGCAAGATCCACGCTTTCAACCACGATGCGTTCCGTAAACCGGTCGATCGCCTCGTTCGCCAGCGCAAGGTCTTCCGGCGTCATCACGTTTCTGAGGACGAGGTGACCGCACAGGTCCCAGAAATAGAACTCCTTTTCGTCGATGTTCGAATCCGGATTCCTGATATAGATGGAGGGGTGGGACAGGTCGGGTTCCGGGTCCACCCGGCAGGTCTCTCCGTCCGAACTGAGCGTTGGAGGCGGGTCGGTATCCCTGTATCCGGGCTTGTGCAGCATCACGCGTTGTTCCGGCGTCAATTCCGCCATCCATTCCGGCTGCTCTTCCTTCCGCGTCTTCGGTCCTGTGCCGACGGACTGAACGGCCGCGTGTCCCGCGTATCTGTACATGAGCAGCCGCTGCGGGAGCTCCTTCGTACCGGAACGTACGCCCTGAAGCAGGGTCGCCGCGCACAGCAGCAGGTCGCCTGCCTTCAGCGCCGGCTGAACGGTCAATCCCAGGTCGTCCTTCCCGGTCAGCACGTCTTCGGGGGTTTCCACGTTGCTCTTATGGCTGCACGGGACCAGCGAAAACCCGCCGTCTCCCGAGTTCGAGTCGGAAAGCGCCCACACGGCGTGTATCCCCTGGCAGTGCCGCCGGCCGTTGAGGATGTAGTAGGCCCGTCCGGCATCCATCGGTTCATTGCCGCCAACCAGGCCGCCGGCAGCCCCATCCGTTTCACCGATCAGCTCCGGTTCGCGGTCCAGCCGGAAACCGTATCCGATGAGCTGGTTCAGGTACCCCACCAGCACCGGATGGACCATCAGGTCGCGGAACGGCTCCCGATGCGGTGCGGGCCATCCCAGCATCCCGTTTTCACGGCCCCCGAGCTCGAGCGCCCTGTTGCACGCCTCCACCTCTTTGGGCGTCAAAACGCCACGTAAAACGAGGTATCCCGAGACATCGAAACAGTAGTTCTCCTCTTGGCTCATCTCCTGGCGGTCCATTTTTCACCTCCTATATGATGTACATTTTCCAGAAACCATGATAATATGTAGTAGTCATGGTACTTGTCGATATCCGGAGGTGTCAATCGAAAAAGGGACGCGCCCCGCGTTCGCCTGTTGCTTGCGGACCGCGCCGCAAAGTGTTACCTATGTAACCGAACGGCGGGTAGACGTTAGACGGGAGACGGGAGAGGATAGCCCGCGCCCAGGGGACGACGATAGGGCATGGCGAAATCTACGTGCAATAGGCGCGCAGACCTCTCCCCCCAGCCCCCTCTCCTGTGAGGAGAGGGGGAGCTAAGGCAGGCGTCGCTTGCCGGTCATCTATAGACACTCTGATTGAGAGGAAATCGCCATCCCGGCACTCTTGCGAGCCCGGTACATCGACCCTTCACCGTTCCCTCTTCCTCCCAGGAAAGGGGTTAGCCTCAATTTGAAAAAAGAAGACCGAAAAATTGGCCGCAAAAAACACAAAAGGCACAAAAAGTATCCGTGCGAAGCGGCGTGTGTGGTAACGCGGTGACCCTGCAGTTATTTTCTCACCGGGCCGAAAAAGGTCGTCCGGAAGGACATTTTTTCCGTTCACGTCCAGTGACCTGAAGGATCATAGAAATCAGCAGTTAAATCACCTTTATTCACTTGCACATTTTCGAATTAACGTCCCCGAATAATGACGAATCAAGGTTTGGGGGTAGGTCTCGCGAGGGGAGAGACTACCTGCCTTGTGAGGTTTCTTCTCGTGCCGGAGGCATATAGGGAAAACCAAAGGGGCAATGATGTCATCTAACGTCTGCCGTCTCACGTCTCACCGCTTTCAGGTTTTCATTCTTCCTTCATCCTTTTTCCTTCTTCCTTTTTCTTGAAAGGATTTCACCATGCCAGATCTAAAGGCTGCTGTTATCGGTTGCGGCGGGCACGCCCAGTCGCACCTGCAGATGATCGCGAACGAACCGAGGCTGCGACTGGCGGGCATCGCGGAGCTTGACGAGGAGCGGTTGCGCGGGAATCGGGCGGAATGGGCGCCGGAGCAGGCCTTTTCGGATTACCGCCGGATGCTGGACGCATGCCGTCCGGACGTGGTGTACGTGGTCACGAATCCCGGACACCTTCTGCCCATTGTTCTGGAATGCCTGAACAGGGGCATCCACACGTCGGTGGAGAAGTCACCCGGAATGAACGTGGAAGAAACCGAACAGATGGCGAGCGCCGCCCGCCGGAGCGCGGGCAAGGCCATCGTGTCGCTCAACCGTCGATACTATCCTCACGTGCTGGCCGTCCGGCGGCGTATCCAGGCGGGCGGCGGCGCGGTACACGTCGCGGCGACGTACAACAAGCCGTTGACCCGGTTCAGGGACGCAACGCCCGATCCGGTGATCTGCGACGCGATCCACCACGTGGACCTGATTCGCTGGTTGGCAGGTTCCGACCCAGAGGAAGCGGCGATACCGGTGGAGGTGCGGGGGATGGTGCAGGATGGCGAGCGCCCGGTGTGCCATCGCCACAATGCCGTGGTTCGCTTCGACACGGGCGCGTTCGGCGTGCTGATGAGCCACTACGGCGTGGGATATCGGATCCAGCGGGCGGAAGTGCATGCCGAGGACCTGTCGGCCTATCTCGATCTGACTCGGGCGCCGAAGGTGGAGGGATATGAGCGGGGCGAGGCGTTTTCAGTGGGGGACGACGAAATCGAGGCCGTGGGCGGGGCCTCCTTCAACGAGACCGCCCATTTCGTCGACTGCATTCTGGAAGACCGCACGCCATGGTCAACGCTGGACGACGCGGTGCAGACCATGCGCCTGTGCGAGGCCATCCGCGCCGGACACGTGGGGACGTTGTGATCCTGCTTTCGATCCTGGCGCCCTATTCACAACGCAACGCGTCTACGGGATTCGCCAGGGCGGCCTTCATCGACTGAGCGCCCACGGTGAGTATTGCGAACCCGAGCGCCAGAACGCCGCATAGCAGGAAGACTTCAGGTTCGGGATCGATTCGATAGGCGAAGTTCTGAAGCCACCTGTTCATCACGTAGTAGGCAGCCGGCCACGCCAGCAGGTTGGCAATGACCACAAGCTTTATAAATTCACCGGAGAGCAGGAACGAAAGGTTTGAAACAGAACCTCCCAGCACCTTTCGGATACCGACTTCCCTGGTCCGCCGCGTTACGGCAAGACACGTCAGCCCGAGAAGCCCCAAACAGGAAATCAGGATCGCAAATAAAAACGTATACCCCGTAATTCTGAACCATCGATCTTCGTTTTCATACTGACGTGCGAGATTGTCTTCCAGAAAGGAATAATTAAACGGCTCGTTCTGCGCCATTGTTTTCCATGTCTTCTCCAGAAAGGCGACGGTGCCGGCGATATCCCCGGGCTGGATGCGAACCAACAAAAAAGGCCCGCCGGTCCTCATTCCGGTATGTAACACCAACGGTGCGATACCCAGATGCATGGAATCAAAATGGAAATCCCTTACAATGCCAACAACGGTCGGTTCGCCAAGTGCGATCAGTTTTCTCAAGGGCTTCCCGACGGGATCCTCCCATCCGAGCATTCCGGCAAGTTTCTCATTCACAAGCGCGGATGCTTTCGGACCGGTCGTGGACATCGATGGTATATTCCTTCCAGCCACCAGCTGGATATTCATGGTCTCGAGAAAATCGGAATCAATCCGAATGACCCGGACGCCTAAGCGCTCGCCGTCTTTCGTTTCGATGCCAAACGTGGCGTCCCCGGTCGTAAACGCCCGGTCACTGATCGTTGCGCTGACAACCCGATGATACCTGGAAACTTCCGCCTTGAACAGTTCACCGGCGTCGTGCGAGACAGGAATAACCACCACCTGTTCCTGACGGTACCCCAGGTCCTTTTTCCTCATATAATCGAGCTGTTGAAACATCATCGCTGCGCTGATCATCAGTGCTATAGATAAGCCATATTGCACAACCACCAGCACGCTCGAACCCTTGTTTCGCCTCCCTATCCGCACCTGGCCCTTAAGCACCTCTACCGTTTTGAGCCGGGGCAGTACCATCGCGGGATAACTGCCCGCCGCAAGCCCTGCTATGCCCACCATCCCCACAAGCGCCAGCGTCGTTCCCCAACTGTCCAGGTAGGGGACGCTCAGACTCTTGCGCGCCAGGTCATTGAAGATGGGAAGAAACATTTCGGCCAGAGCGACTCCCATTGCCAGGGCCAACAGGCTTAACAGCAACGCCTCCCCCCAGAACTGCCGCATGAGTTGCCTCCGCTGTGCCCCCATCGCTTTTCGTATTCCCACCTCGCGTGCGCGCCCCATGCACCGCCCGACAGCAAGTGTCATGTAGTTGATACACGCGATGGCTAACACAATGAGCGCAAGCCCGGCGAGCAGGTACGAGTAGACCACGTTGCCGTTGAGTTCGTAGTTGTTCACTATCACATCAGAATCCAGGTAAACATCCCTCAGCGGCTGAAGGCGCAGCAAGAATCCGTCCTCTGAATTCCTCACCCGACCACCCGATTTGAAACGTCCGATCCGATCTTCAAGGTGTTGTTCGGTAAAGGGAGGAAGAGCCGTTTCCAGCGCTTCCACGTCCTGTGTATCCACAAGTTCCACGTACACAGCCGACTTTCCACCAGTCCAATCCATGGCGGACGCATAATTCGTGTGGTGCTCAATCGGTATTAGAAGACTGAATTGCAGGCTGGAAGTCTCGGGAACGTCCCGCATCACTCCCGAGACCGTAAATGCCCGATCTCCCAACAACAATGACTTCCCCAACGCCGTTGTAAAGCCTTCTTCCAGATATCCAAAGAGCTTGCGGGCGACGGTCTCGCTCACCACCACGCCATCCGGCCGCCGCAGCGCCGTCGCGGAATCTCCCGCGAGGAGTGGAAGCGAAAATATCTCCAGAAATTCGGGATCCGCCAGGCCGAAGGATTCTTGAAAGAAGATCTTGCGGTATGATACTTGCGACCGGGTCCGGATGAAACCGCTCGCTCGTTTAACCCCAGGAAACTCCTCCTTTAACGCCTGCGCAAGCGTCGTTGGATGTAGCGTGGAAAACCCGACACCGCCGTCAGGCCGTGTCTCCCGTACAATCACCCGATAAATGCGGTCTGCATTCGCGTGGAAGGCATCGTACTGCCATTCGTGCCGGACGTACAGGAAGATCAGAATACAGCACGCGAGGCCGATCGCCAGGCCGAAGACGTTAATAAACGCATACAGCTTTTGCCTTAGCACGTTTCGCAAGGCCACGATCAGGTAGTTGCGGAACATCCTGGACCCTCAACGCCTCAGTCCCATGGCGGACTCGAAGTGTGAAGCGGTGGCGACACCGAAATCAGCGATCCCGGTCGCTGGCAACGGCCATTTCGGATACCGAACCCCGATTGCGGAAAAGCAGTGGGTTCCGACAGCGGCACCTTGGTCGATGTGGTTTGAAATCTGCAAGGATCCCTTGGGCGGCGCCTGCGCTCGCATTGTGCCTGGACCTCGGCCGACTCAAATCGCCTTGGCTGAATCGGTCCAGCCTACAGCCACGTGATTTGGATCTGGCGTGCCGTAATTGTGGCCTTCCCGGTAGAAAACAAGGCATCGCGCATCACCATTTTGTCATCTGTTCCGCTGCTGGCACCGTCGTTCGCTTTTAAGGTGTAATCGCGACCTCTGGGCACCAAGACATCAATCCTTGATGCGTGGATGCGACCCTGAATTCCGTCTGTCCTGAATTCACCTGTGCGACCGTCGAAGAATATCTCCTCTGCTTTTATCCTGCCACCATTGGACAGGCGAATTACGACATTCTGCAGCGAATACATTCTGTCTTCGAGGACTCTCTCATATCCATTTTGGATGGCGGTCACCCCAACAATGTAGGTAACCTGCCGAGATGTGGCACAACTGCCGGAGAAAGCCAACAGTACAATACCCGTTACCATTGCGAGCCAGCGCCCGTGCCTGGGCTTGATGTTTCTCGGCATGTTTGACTCCTTGCTATCGAATTTAACGGTTGAAATCAACCTCGAGAATTGCGAATGCGCCTGTGCGAGGCCATCCGCGCCGGTCACGTGGGGACGTTGTAAGGGACCGGAACGCCAGGACCTGAGCGCTACTCACAACGCAAAACGTCGACCGGATTCGCCAGCGCAGGCCGGGATGATGCGCGTTTTCTGAGGATGTTGGTTCTTATCCTGTTCATCCTGCCTGCCTCGCCTGCTTCAGCAGGCAGGCCCATCCACGTTAATTTCGGTCCATGATTGACATGAGCTAATTCGGCGCCTGTTCCTTGATGTTTTCCGATACCACGTGGCCGTCGAACAGGTGGACGATGCGGTGGGCAAACCCGGCGTCGTGGGCCTTGTGGGTCACCATGACGATGGTCGTCCCGTTCTTGTTCAGCTCAGTCAACAGCCCCATGACTTCATTGCCGTTGGCGGAATCCAGGTTCCCCGTGGGCTCATCCGCGAGGATGATATTCGGATTCGAGATGACGGCCCGCGCCACGGCCACGCGCTGCTGCTGGCCCCCGGACAATTGTTGCGGAAAGTGCTTCTCACGGTGCTTGATGCCCATATATTCCATTGACTCGTCCACGCGCTTCCTGCGGTCCTTCGACGGCATCTTCAGGTACAGCAGCGGCAGTTCGATGTTTTCGGCCACGGTCAGTTCGTCGATCAGATTGAAACTCTGGAACACGAACCCGATATTCTCCTTCCGGGCATCGGCCCTCTGCCGTTCCGTGTGTCCTGAGACCTCCACGTCGTTGAGATAGTATTCGCCGCCGGTCGGATTATCCAGCAGTCCGAGCACGTTCAGGAGCGTGGACTTTCCGCAGCCCGACGGCCCCATCACGGCGACGAATTCGCCTTCGCTGATCTCCAGATTCACATTTCGAAGCGCGGTGGTTTCGACTTCTTCGGTCCTGTACACCTTCTGTAAATCGACTGTCTTGATCATCTCGGAGCTCCTTTCTAAAGTCAGCTTTCAGCTTTCAGCTATCAGCAGTCAGCCAAAAGCGGGTTCACGTCATTACATTGAAGGGTTCATATCACGTGGGAAATCACGTCATTGGTCTCCTGTTTAAAGGAAAGCGATATTACCCGCACCCAAAGCTCTTATCTCCGGCGAATCTTTACTGTGTCCGTTGTTGACCGATTCAATGATCAGTTCATGGCGATCAACTTCAGCTATAAAGTCAGCTTTCAGCTATCAGCAGTCAGCCAAAACCCGGCTCATGTCATCCCTCGTAATGGCCGCGAGCGGATTCCTGATTTCCGCGACTTCGGCACTGTTTTGTTTTTCTCTTGATCGTATTGAATGCGTCGGTTTCCTTGCGCCAACTGACATGGGTACTCTTTAGGGGTTCAAGCTGAGCGCTGACAGCCAAAAATCGGCTTCACTGCCGATCCATTTCAAGTCTTGATATGAATGCTCCCAGCATTTTCTTGACCTCCGTGATTTCTTGACTGATGCATTCGTAATCTGCGTAGCTTTGCCAATATCCAAGGTCTTGAGCAAGATGACATTGATATTCGAGTTCGCTAGCTGATCCCATTGCGATGCCCAAGAATCTGCTGAGTTCGGCATCTCCCTTCCGTCCGCAACCCTCCGCGACATTTGAAGGGATTGAAACCGCGCATCGCCTCATTTGTGAAACCAGGCCGTACAGTTCTTCTTTCGGAAAGTCTTGAGACTTTCGATAGATGGTCAAGACAAGGTTATGTGCTTTTTCCCAGACCTGCAATCTCCTGAAATCCTTCATTGCGTCTCCCGGATGTTAGCTGAAGAAAGCAGCTTTCAGCTATCAGCGGTCAGCAGTCAGCCAAAAGCGGGTTCACGTCATTACACATAATGGCCGCGAGTGTAGTCTTGATTTCGATGATTTCTCGACTGATCTAATTGTCATCCGCTCGCTCTGGATGTCGCCGAGGCCCTGCGCCAAATGACGTCGGTATTCCATACGGGTTTAAGCTGACCGCTGACGGCTGACAGCTTATTGCTGCAGTACCAGCTTATCGATTTCTTCATAATTCTCGTACGACGAGGTCACCACTCGCTCCCCAGGTGACAGGCCCTCGAGCACCTCGAAGTACTCCGGATTCTGGCGGCCGATGCGCACGGGGCGCCGCACGGCCAGGTCGCCCTCGACCACAAAGACCCAGTTCCCGCCCGTGGTCTGATAGAAGCCGCCGCGCGGCAACAACATCGCGACTTCCGGCGCGTCCAGTTCCAGCCGGATCTGCTCCGTCTGACCGCGGCGGATGCTTCGCGGCGCCTCGCCGACAAAGTCCATATCCACCTCGAACTGCCCCTCCTTCACCTCCGGGAAGACCCGACGGATCTTCAGCTCGAAGATCTTGTCGTCGATCTCGATCGTCCCCTTGAGTCCGGTTGTGATTCTGGTAATGTAGAATTCATCGATGGCCGCGCGCATCTTGTAGGCGTCCAGTACGTCGATCTGGCCGATGCTGGTCCCCTTGGCGATCAACTTGCCGATCTCGGCGTTGAGTTGCGACAACTGCCCGTCGATCGGCGCGCGGACCGTCAGGTTTCTCAATGGACGTCGCACGTCATCCAGTTGAAGCTGCAGGCTGCGTGCGCGCTTCTGCAAGGCGGCCAGTTCATTGACGCGGTAAATGGAGTCGCGTCGCACGGTTTCCAGCATAAACACTTTGAGCTTCTGCGCGTGTTCGTATTTGTCCTTTGCCGCCTCGAATTCGTCGCGGGAGGCGAGGTTGTTTTCGAATAGCGCTTCCTGCCTGCGAAAGTCGCGCTCGGACTTCTGAAGGTCCAGTTCGATGTCCATCAGGGAACGTTTGCGCTGGATATCCTGTATTTCCTGGCTCAACCGCGTGTTTTCCATCCTGTTGATCTGCTCGAACAACTGCGCTTCCTGGCTCAACACGGTCTGTTCAAGGGTCGGATTCGACATCCGCAGGATCGGGGTACCCCGTTCGACCATCGCCCCGACTTCAAGGAAGATCTCCTCCACCTGCCCGCCTTCCAGCGCATCCAGGTAGTGCGTTTGAATGGGCATCACCGTGCCACGCTGCGGGATGAACTCCTGGAAGGGACCGATGGTGACTTCGGAAATCGTGATTCGCGCAACCTGCACGTTGAGCCTGGCGCTGTGATCGCCGAAAATGGCCATATAGACCACCAGCCCCACAAAGCCCGCGACCGCGCCACCACTCAGGATGCGCTTCGGCGTCCACAGTTTCTTCTGGATCTTGCGGTCCATGCCCTCGGTTGGCGTCTCCCGTACAGACGCGGAAGTACCGGGATTCACGAAACCGGGAATCGGTTTCTCTCCGCCAACGGAGTCCGCCGGACCTTGTGACGCCTCAGGTTCGGAAGCCTGCCGATCGGACCCCGCGCCTGCGCGATTCAGCCGCAACACGCGTCCCTTTCCCTTCTTCGGTTTTTGCTCTTCCATCGTCTTGCCTTAACGTCGAATGAAACGCCGGCCTCCATCCTTCGCGGATTTCCGGTCGTCCCTATGAACTCCTCGTCATCCCTCGCCGCTCGACCTCTCGTCTCAATTCGTGACGCCCCCGGTACAGCCAGACTTTCAGGGTGCCCATCGGTACCTGCAGTTGTTCGACGATCTCATCGTATGACCGTTCCATAAGATAATGCAGTGAGACCGCTTCGCGCTGACGTTCCGGCAGTGCCTGGATGCCTTCGATCAAGATCCGCCGGCGCTCTTTTCGCGCCATAACGGCGTCCGGACCTTCATCGGGCGACGCGCGCCACCGCGACTGGAGCGCAGGCACGGCATCATTGACTTCGCTCAACCAGACCCTCCGCTTCTTCAAGGACCTCAGATAATTGGTACACACATTCATGGCAATGCGCGTGAGCCACGTGGTGAAAGCGGCCTGCCCGCGAAATCCCGACAGCCCCAGGAAGGCCTTGATAAAGACCAGTTGAACCAGGTCCTCGGCCTCATCCACGTTGCCCGCGCACCGGTGAACGAGCGCACGCACCCGATCACGATGGCGCCGGAAGAGGATCTGGTAGGCCCACTCATCGCCGCCAACGGCCCTATCGATCAGCGTCGCGTCGGACTCCGGCGCGCACTGTAGCGGCAGGAATTCGCTTTTCTTTTTCATCACAGGGAGACGGTCTCCGTCTTGTGTCGTATTAATATAAGATATCCGCGTCTCGATTATACAAAAGCGACAACCGTGCCAACAGACACTTCTATATAAATTTCAACTGTTTAGACCGATATTCTCATGAAATCGAGACAAACAAGTGTCCGTTTTCGATACACTTATGTGCGAAAATGGACAGTCCTGTCGGCACCGGGACGGCAAAGCTCACTCGGTCCGCAACGCGTCGACGGGGTTCGCCCACGCCGCCCGGATCGCCTGGACGCTCACGGTCAGCAGGACGACCGCCAGCACCAATACCCCACCCAACACAAACGTGCCGATGCCCGGTTCAATCCGATAGGCGAAATCCTGCAACCAGCGGTCCGACGCATAGTACGCCACCGGCCAGGAAATCAGATTTGAAATGACGACGAGCTTGACGAAATCCCTGGATAAGAGTGAGACGATTCCCGATCCGCGGGCACCAAGAACCTTACGGATGCCGATTTCCGTGGTCCGGCGAGCAACGGAGAGGGCCGTGAGCCCGTATGCCCCGAGACAGGCGATCAAGACCGCGAGCAATGCAGAATACATAACAATCCGGTTCCAGCGTTCCTCATTCCTGTATTGGCCGTCCACTTCGTCGTCCAGAAATGAATATTGAAACGGAATGTCTGGAGCGACTTCAAGCCACTTCTGCTCAACGAAGGCCAGCGTACCGGAAATATCTTCCGGTCGGATTCTGACAAGGACGTTGCCGTATGCGTTTAAGGTAAACCGCAGCACCGCCGGCCGGACCGTGTGGTGCAGGGACCGAACATGGAAGTCCATTACCACGCCCGTTACCGTCACATCCCGCTTTTCCATTCGCAGCATTCTACCCACTACCGGTTGATCCCAGCCCAAGTGGCGGACCAGTGCCTCATTCACGATAATCGAAGACTGTGAATCCGTACTTTGTGGATCGAAATCCGCTCCTTCCAACAGGGACACACCCATAGTCTGTAGAAAATCATTGCCAACATCCACGAGTCCGACATCGATTTTTTCACCTTGATGCTCAACCGTGTGGGAGTACCTCGTTCTGTTGCTCAGCGCATGATTGGTTGTCGTCACACCCAGAATAGAATGGTGTCGTATCAACTCGTTGCGGTACACCCCGAGCAGGTCTGCATCTCGCTCCCGCAGATCCCATGCCCGGATGCGCACGACGTGATCACTCTCGAAGCCGAGCGGTTTCGTTCTCAAGTACTCCAGTTGACGTAACATAAGAAACGTGGTGACAACCAGGAATACGGAAAGGGAGAATTGGAAGACCACCAGCGCCCGTCCGAACAGGCTGGAAGTTCCCAGTCTTAGCCGTCTATTCCACACTGCAACGGGCTGAAACCCGGACAATACTAAGGCCGGGTAGCCGCCTGCTGCCATCCCAACGGCCGCCGCCAGTCCCAACAAAAACGCCAGCCCCACTCCGTCAGCCTGATCGACAAGGGCGAGGTCCTTGGCGATCAGGCCGTTGAAGGCCGGCAGGAGGAGTTCGGCCAGACCGACCCCGGCCACGAGGGCAATCAGACTCAATAAGGTCGATTCTCCGAGAAACTGTATCATCAACTGCGCACGAGACGCGCCCGCCGTTTTTCTCATTGCCACCTCGCGGTCGCGTGAAAACGACCGGCCGACGGCAAGGGTTATGAAGTTCACGCAGGCATTCGCCAGCACGAGCAGAGCGATTCCGAGAAGAATATAGGAAAGTGCCGGATTGCCTGCTCCCTTGAGTCCCGGTACACCTCGTCCGAGATGCATATCAAGAAGCGGTTGGAGGCCCATTATCTCGGCCCACTGTTCTCCGCGCCTCGTCTTTAGATACTTCGAAAACCGACCTTCGACTTCTGCTGGACGTTGGCTTTCAGGTAGCAATGCGAAGGTGTAGATCGCACTCACTGACCAGCCTCTCGGCTCGCCTTTACCGGCAAACGGCGCCAGAAAATCGAACTGAATGCTGGAATTCTTGGGTATAGCCTTTGCGATACCCGTGACAACGAAATCCCGCTCCACCGCCGGTGGCCCCCAAAGTCTCACTGAAAGGACTTTTCCGACGGGATCTTCATGTCCAAAGTATTTCCGAGCCGCCTCATCGGAGATCACAAGCGAGGACGGATTTTCCAGCACGGTCGTCGGATCTCCCTTCAGCAGCGGAAAAGTGAACACCTCCAAAATCGCCGGATCGGCAAAGTAGATACTTCGCCCTAAAGACCGGTCCCCCTCCTTCACAGATGAAGCGCCCCAGCCAACTCTGACGGTTTGAACGTCCGGAAACGCGGCTTCCAACGCCGGTCCCAGCGGGTCCTGCGTCACGCCGCTCGCGCTCGTAGTGTCCTTGACGTAGACCCTGTAAATCCGCTTCGCGTTTTCGTGGAACGTGTCGTACGTCCACTCGCGCCGGACGTACAGAAACGTCAGGATGCAAAACGCAATCCCGATCGACAAGCCCGCCACGTTGATCAGGGAGTAGACCTTGTGGCGCATGAGATTGCGGTACGCCACGATCAGATAATTTCGGAGCATGGATCCTGTGCCTCTAAGTGAGTGTCTCGCAAATCGCTGACAGCTACGGCCCGCATGCCTTCTTCCGTTACACAGGCCTGCAGGTCCTTAGTTCGACTACATTGCCTGCACCCTGAATTCCGGTTCTTTAGCTTACGAAGCGTGTCGAAGGCGTGACGATGCAATAAACTGGCGCGAGACGTCGGACCTGGGATCGACGGGATGGCCCGCCCTGCCGGCGCGCCCGGGACGCTGTTGCCAGTCCTGGCCAATCGCTACCGGCGAGCCACCAATCGCTCGATGGCTTCTTCCAATAGCAGATGCGTCGTGGGGCTGCCGCCGACACGATCGTATGCGACCTCTCCATCCGGCAGAATGATAACGTTTCTTGGAAGTGCATTTCCGAATATCTCATTCGCCGACTCGTTGTACAATGCCTGTGTGTATGCAAATCGGCGGCGCTCGAGGAACCGCGAAAGGTCTTCCGGCGTGTCCACCGCAATGGCCAGGAACGAAATGCTCTCGTGACCGCTGTACTTCTCCACCAATTCGTTCAGCCCGGGCATCTCAGCGATGCACGGGCTGCAGGTGGTTGCCCACCAATTGACCACGACGATCCTGCCTCGAAGATCCGCGATGGCGAGAGAATCGCCATTGAGAAGCTGCACCTGAAAATCCGGAATCCGAGCATGCATCTTCAGCAATACCTTGCCATCCTCGCCTGATACACCTCCTCGCACCGAAAGGGAGTACGCCTGGTTTTCCTGCCTGTATAAGAGCAGTCTCTGGGCGGGAAGGACCCGGATCTCCACGTTAACGGTTCCCGGAGTTGCGCCAAGCGCCTTCAAGTCAACCGAACCGCTGTAGACGTCCGATTCGCCCCTCTTCATGGATCCCCTTGTCATCCTGACGTTTCCTATATCGTCAAGGCCCGCCACCCAGAACCGGTCCGCTCCCTTGCTATTTTTTCCCCAGACGACTACCACTGTTCCTGTGGCTCCTTCCACGTTAATCTGCGCCTGCCTTACATCGGTCCACGAAAGTCGGTTCAGCGGAGCGACTTCTGGCGCTCCGTCTACGAAAAAGGACGCCAAAAACGTCTCCTGCTTTTCAGAAGCCTGGATCTCGCCTTTGTAGGCGACCAGGGCGAACAAGGAACAGATGCCAGTCACCAGTACCGTTCTAACCATGGGTTCTCCCCCTTTACGGAGCGCCCGGAGACGTCTCTCAAGGAAGTTATTGTTATTACGGCGCAGGCCGCGGAACCGAAGGCCGATCACGATCGGCTTATCTCTCCTTCAATCGAATCGAACCGTTGACGGTCTTCAACTGAATCAGTCGCCCGCCGCCATTGATGACGCCGTCAACCGACTTGCTGATGAGGCCCGTCACGGTAACCGGAAAATCCGTATTGATCTTTCCGTTTACCGTGGATGCTTTCAGGTTTGCTTTCAGCCCTATTGGCAGCGTCACCTCGATGCCGCCATTTGTCGTTCTGGTGCGAATATCGTTAGGTTCGTCGCCAACCCCGGAAAGCGCGACCTCGATCTTTCCGTTTGTCGTCTTCGCCTCGATCGGTCCCAGCACATCCGAAAGCCCGATGTTCCCATTCGTCGCCCCCGCCTGGATCGCTCCCACGACGCCGGTCAGCTCGATTCGGCCGTTGGTCGTCTTTGCATCGACGGCTCCTGAGACGTCGTCGACGTCCACGCGTCCGTTGGCCGTTTTCAATTCCAGGTCGATGGCTTTCGGTACCGTGACCGTATAGGCGACGCTGACGTTCCGGTTCGTTCCAGGTTTCTTGGGCGCTTCCGAGCGGATGTCAATCCGATCCCCGGTCTGGTCGAACCTCACCGTGGTTTTTTCCAGAAGCAGCCGCGCTTCGTCTTCGCTTTCGGCG
Organism: Candidatus Latescibacterota bacterium; assembly: GCA_965203805.1. Classification (GTDB taxonomy): domain Bacteria; phylum Latescibacterota; class UBA2968; order UBA2968; genus JAAXHE01. The sequence goes on from OZ241917.1 coordinate 3,580,162, forward strand.
CGCGCTCTCTTTTTTGCCTTCATCTTGACCTCGTGCCGGTCCCACGATTCGATCGTAATATCCCCGTTGACGTTGACAAGCGTCAATCGTCCCCCCGGCGAAAACTCGACCGTTCGCTCGACGACCTCCTCTACAACAGACTTCCCGGCGCCACAACCCGCAGGCGCCAGGCAAAGGCAGTACACGACGATAGCATAAGCGATCTGTTTCATTTCGATATGTCCTCCTCAATCGGGTAACAGCGAATATCCTTGATTCGTCACTTTTCGGAGAAGTTAAATCGAATATACGCGAGTTAATAAACGCGATTTGACGGCGGATTTCCAGGAACCTTCAGGTCACTGGACGTGAACGGAAAAAACATCCTCTTAGACGACCTCTACACCCCGTTTCGGAAATTTTCTCCGCGGTGTCGGCTTGCTGGATTCTTCGATATAAGGCAAGTTGCCACAACACACACGAAAATCAGGTATCCTGTTACCGGGCGTATGGCCGAAAGACAAGGAAATACCTGCAGGGTCAAGGCGTTACGACACCCGCCGTTTCGCACCGATACATCTTGTGCCTTTTGTGCTTTTTGTGGCTAATTTTACGTTTGTCTTTTTTCGAATTGAGGTTTATTCATACCGCAACGCATCCACCGGATTCGCGCGGGCCGTCCAGACTGTCCGGGCGCTCACCGTCAGCAGCACGACCGCAAACGTCAGTACGCCACCCATAACGAACGTCCCGACTCCCGGATCGATGCGATACGCGAAATCCCGCAGCCATCGATCCATCGCCCACCAGGCGGCCGGCCACGCGATTACATTGGCAATCCCCACCAGCAGCACGAACTCACGGGACAACAGACTCACGACGTCTGTCACACTGGCGCCCGATATCTTCCGAATGCCAATCTCCTTCGTCCGCCGCGTTACGGCATACGCCGTCAATCCAAACGCCCCCAGACACGCAACAAGAAGGGCGAGCAGCGTTCCGTACCCGATGATTCGATGCAATCGCTCTTCGGTTCGGTATTGGCGATCGATGCTTTCATCGAGGAAAAAATAGCGGAATCCGGAAGACTGTGTTACGGCTTCCCATTGATCCTTCATATACGCCAGTGTGCCGGGCAGATCGTCGGGACGGACCCGAACCATCAGTCGGTCGTATGGATAATCCGGATCGCATTTCAGCAGTGCGGGGCCAATCTTGTGATGGAGCGAACGAAAATGAAAATCGTTCACCACCCCGATCACCGTCATTTCGTCGAAAAATCTCAATGTCTTTCCGATCGGCGACCCCGGCCCCAGCCGACTGGCCAGCGTTTCATTGATAACCACGGACGCGGCAGGGTCTGCTGCAAGATCCCGCGAATAATTCCGCCCTTCGATCAACGCGATGTCCAGCGTTGGAAGAAAATCGAAATCGACATAGAACACCTCCACGCCCTTGATGGCCGTTCCTTCATGGTCCACACCACCCCGCGACTGTTGTCTGTTGTCCATCAGGTGGAACATACCGGTCACACCGAGAATCGCGTGATGTGATAGGAGCGCGTCCCGATAGGTTTCGATGCCTTCGTTCCCCGGGGTTCGCAGCTTGCCGATTTGACTCACGCCAATCAGGTGTTCACTGTCAAAGCCGAGGGGTCTGTTCCGTAGATAGTCAAGCTGAAGGGTCACCACGAGGGCACAGATGACCAGTGCCGCGGACATCGCGATCTGAAAGACCAGGAGAAACCTGCTGATAAGTCCTGCCCCTACAATTCTCAATCGGTTGTTGAGCACATGAATCGGCACAAAACCGGCCAGGACAAACGCAGGGTAGCTGCCAGCAGACAACCCCACGATCAAGGCCAGGCCGATCAACGCGGCCACTGCCGATCCATCCAGATTCTCAGCCAATGAAAGCTCCTGATCCATCAGGCTGTTGAACAACGGCATCAGCACTTCTGCCAGTACAAGGCCGACCATCAATGCGACGACGCTCAGCAATATCGATTCCGATAGAAATCGCGCGACAACCTGAGTTCTGCGCGCACCAGCCACTTTGCGTATGCCTACCTCTCGCGCCCGGGATGGCGACCTTCCCAGCGCAAGGGTCGTAAAATTCACACATGCGATTAACAGTATCAGAATTGCAAGGCACAACAGAATGTAGCTATAGGCCCGGTCGGTGGCGGGTTCGGGTCCACGGATATCAGGACTGAAGTGCACATCCTCGAGGGGCTGTAATTTCAATTCCTGCTTCTCGCCCATAATGGGCCACGACCACGTGATGAAACGCGGGAACAGGCCTTCCAATGCCGCGACGTCGATCCGGTCGCGCAACAATGCGTATATGCTGGTATTGCTTGTCATATTCCACGTGTTCAGCGCGTCCTCGACATTCTCAAAGGACTGTAGAAAGCCGAACTGAATGCTGGAAGCCTCGGGAACATCCTTCAGAATGCCCGAAATCAAAACCTGGCGCACTTCTGAATCACGTGTAAATGATATCGATTTGCCCAGTGGATCTTCTCTTCCGAAGAATCTCCGAGCGGCTTTTTCTGAAATAACGATGGCGTCCTTGCTATCAAGCACCGTTTTCGGGTCGCCTTTCAGCAATGGAAACGTAAAGACATCCCAAAAACCCGGATCCACATATGCGATTCGCTCCCTGAATGAACGGTCGCCATATCGGAACGTGCGAGACGTGCTATGGATTCTCACCACGCGTTGCATTTGTTCGGGAAATGCTTCCGCCAACGCCGGACCGAGAGGACCCGGCATGATCGCCGTGGCGACACTTCCTTCGCCCACTTCACCCCTGTTGTACACACGATATATCCGATCTGCCTTTTCGTGAAATGCGTCAAAAGACCATTCGTGCCGCACGTACAGGAACGCCAGAATGGAAAACGCAATGCCAAACGCGAGCCCTATGATGTTGATGGCTGAATACACTTTGTGGCGTATGAGGTCGCGGTACGCCACGGTCAGATAATTTCGGAGCATGGATCCTGTGCCTCCAGTCGAAGACTTCCTCATCCATTCCCCTAAGTCCTCTGCATATCGGACAAAAATGGATCGCAGCCACCCCGGCGGTCTATGATAATGCGATTATTGTGCCAGTGAAACAAGCTATTAATTAACAAATGGTTGCGACATATAACGGTCCCTGCGGCCGACCGCAAGTGTTCGATAATGACACACTGCTGTGCGAAAATGAACACTCTGTCGGGCGACTCACCGTCGCGGGGACGGATATCGGACAATTGGCCGAAAGCGGACGGGTGGAGCATCCGACGATTTATAACGGTCATTATCGCAAATATGGAATTGCATCAGGACCGGAATCTTGTGATATTTGCCTGGGGACTAACCTACAGCCTGACCCGGAGGATGCCGATGTACAAGATTTCCCTTACTGAAGCCAAATCGCGATTGGCTGAACTGGTTAAGGAAGCCGTGAGCGGTGAAGAAATTATCATTACTCAGCAAAATGGCTCTGCAGTTAGACTGGTACCCCTCGCGTCCGACAAACCTGTTCCAGAATTCGGTAGCGCCCGGGGACTCGTAGAGATGACTGACGATTTCGACGAACCTATTAAGGGTTTCGAGAATTATGCCCCATGAAGTTGCTTCTCGACACACACACCTTTCTGTGGTTTATAGGTGGGAGTTCCAATCTTGCCGCAGGCGCACGGAGTTTGATAGAGAATTCGGAAAATGAGCGCCTTTTGAGCATAGCCAGTTTGTGGGAAATAGCCATAAAAATCAGCATTGGAAAACTACGACTCAACACTTCGTTTAGGAACTTGCATGAACGACAAATCAAAGGAAATGGCATTGATTTACTACAAATCTATCCATCGCATCTTGATGTCCTCAAATCCCTCTCTTTTTCTCATCACGACCCCTTTGACCGCCTGATCATCGCGCAGAGTATTGTGGACAGGATCCCGATTGTGAGTCGAGACACAATGTTTGACGCCAATCCAATTGAGAGACTCTGGGCGACGTAATGGCCGACTGCGATCACTACCCATCCATCGAAATACCTGCGGCGCCCTGATTGCCTGTCACCTCGGTTTCAATGCCAAAACCCTCTGCAACAATCCTCGCCGAATACAAACACACCCATACTGTGCCCCGACCAAATCCCTCAATCAACCGACGAAGCCATTCGTCAGTATCCATTTAGCCCTCAATCCATCGCACGCAGAGTCGCACGATGCCGATTCACGGGGCTCCTCCACGCACCTTTGAACATCCTGTCCAGCGCATCAATCGACAAATTCACTCCGCGATTGTCATCTATAATCCGTCTTTCCGTCTACATCGCGCGGGCAGGTCGGCGAGGCAGGTAACCCAGAGTCCCTATTTCCAGGACGGGTGGTGATTATTCATGGAACAAATCTCCTCGGAAGACGATCAAATCCATGAAACCAATATACAATCTCAAAAGGGGGTGGTCACCGTGCCACAGATCAAACGGCGAAGGCGCCGCCCGAGGCTTATATTCGTCAAGGGTCGAAGGCGACCAAAGTGATCAATTTGCGCAAAGAATCACCGGTCTCGTAGAGAGGCCGGTGATTCTATTTTCACGATCAAGCCTCCACCGTCAAACCAAGAAAGGCAGCGATCAGCCGTTAGCCGTCAGCCAAAACCGAAAACCAAACACCGCAACCCATACAAACCCAACACAGCAAAGCCGGGGCTGGGAGAGAGGTCTGCGCCCTTCTGGTCCTGGTGCGTCACGGCGTCGACGAGACGTGATGTCGGTTTTAGCTGAAAGCCTTTCTCCGATAGTTGTTTGCTCCTCGCTCACAGAAAATGACCGTATAGACGTATGAATAGCCTTTCGAGAGGGCTACCAAAGCAGAGCGCGCTGATCCGTCCAGCTACGCGGGTCAATGTGACGCCGTGGGTGTGAGGGCAGCGAATTGTGTGCATTCTGTGAGGGTGTTCGCGCTGTGCATATGGCAGGCCCCGCCTGCCTGCCGCGCGGGGCTTGGCGCAGGCAGGCGCCCAGCGGCGACTTTTGGTTCCTTTTGGTCGCTTCAAAAGGAACACGCCGTAGGCAGGGAATTTGGGGAAAGGGTAGTTTGAATTTGGTCTTCGTCGTTTGAATCAAGCTGACTGCTGATCACCGACTGCTGATAGCTGCTCTTTCCCTTTGTGTCTCCGTGTGAGCCTTCTGTGTCGCGCCGCTGAACGCTGCTTTTTTTCTCCCCCTCTACCCTCGTGAGAGGGGCCGGGAGTTGAGGGTCTCCCCGCCTTTGGGTATTTTGAATACCAACCCCACGCCGATCAGCATCAGAACGGCGCTGACCTCGAATGCCCGCCGCAGGCCGTATGCGTCTCCCATCATGCCGAGCATCAACATCGCCAGTCCCCGAAGCGCGAATCCTCCGCCCATGTAGAGCCCAGTCGCAAACGCCCGGTTTTCCGGGCAGCTTTCCTGGACCATCGCCAACACCACCGGTCCGGTCGCAAGCGCGACAAAACCCATAACGACCAGAACGGGAAAGAGAAACCAGCCCTGGCTCTGGAGAAACAGAAACAGCAGGAGCGGGCTCCCGATCATGGAAAAGGCGAGCACCTGTTTGCGCCCCCACCGGTCGCTGACCCATCCGCCGATCAGCGCCCCCGCGATGCCCGCGCCTTCCAGCACGGAAAGAGACGCGCCGGCCAGCCACAGGCTCGCGCCTTCTTCATTCAGAAAGGTCGGGAGAAATGCGGTCAGCGAAGCCATCATAAACGCCCTGACAAAGACAATCCCGGATAGCGGGACCATAACGGGCGCCATCCGCCGCAGCGCGGCTTGCCACGGGAGCGCGCGATAGAAGGAAAACGCACGGACGGCGCCGCGCCTCATCCGGAACAGGAGCACCAGCGAGGCCAGGATCCCGGCCGGAATCAAGTAGGTTGTCCCGACGATCCCCCAGAGGCCGATGGCGCTCACGATCAGGATGGGGCCCAGGGTGCGGCCGAGTTCGCCGCACAACATCCAGATGCCCATGCCGCGCCCCAGGCTCGGACCCGAGAGCATCCCGGCCATCGCCGGTCCGACCGCGTGAAAGGCGGCTGATGCAAATCCGGTGACGAGCAACAAAGCGACCAGGGACCCATAGTTCGGCGCGACACCGAGCAGGCTCATGGCAATGCCCGTAAACGCGGGCCCCAGAATCACGAGGAACCGCAGATTCGAGCGGTCCGCCCGATGCCCGATAATCGGCTGAAACACCGACGGCGCCTGTCTCGCCAACATCAACAGGCTGGCCTCGGTTTTCGACAGGGAAAGCGTTTGAATGAAGATGGGAAGCAGCGGCGCCAGGAATCCGCTGTACGTGTCGTGTACGGCGTGCCCGCCGGACAGCACGACCACGTCGGCGGTCTGGAACCGCTCCTCCTGACGCCTATCGGACATAGGATGCTCACACGTGAAAAAGCGGCCCGTACTGACCGCTTTTCCAGCCTCTTCAATTCACAAAACGGGAATTCACATGGTTGGACCTGCCCGCCTGTCCAGCCAGCGCAGCCAGGCGGGCTGAAGCAGGCGAGGCAGGCAGGATAGACAGGTTAACGTCCCCGAAAATTGAGGAATCATAGTCAGACGCGCACCCAATACAGCTGGTTGTCGATGGTCTCGCCCTCGTCCGTGTATCGGGATTCGCCCAGCGTGTAGATGAATGACGGACGGGCGCCTGCCGGGATCGGGTTGGCGCCGTTCGGGCGTTCCAGGGAAGACATAACCTGACCCTCTTCAGGGTCGAATGCAAGCACCTCGCGCGGCGTGAACGTCTCCCCGTAATCGGACGATTCGAGCCACACGATTCGTGAGAGTTCATCATGCTCGCGCAGCCAGAAGGTGGGCAGGCCATGGATGCCGGGGGACCAGTTCTTGTCCGGGTGACCCAGGGGAACGAGTTGGGCGAGAATGCAAAGGACGTCATCGGACGTCATGATCGGCTTGAAGGCGACCATCCCCCAGCCGGGCCAGTGCGACGCCACGGCCTCACTCAACGGTAGTTCACGCCACTTCCCGGCGTCGGGCGTCTTCAAGTAGGCACGACAGGGCGTGGGTGTGTGGCGCACGTAGCCGACGTAGGGCCGGTCCTTCGAATCGACGGCCAGGCCGCAGTGGTCAATGCCTGGCTTGGGGTTGTTGCTCTCACCCTCCTCCAGCAGGTCGAGCGTGTCGGTCGTCGCCGGAAGCGGAACCGGCGTCCCGTCGGCTTTCTGCCAGGCGCGGCCGGAGTCGAACGAGCGCATGTAGCCCACCGCTTGATACAGACCGGATACGTCGCGTGAGTGCTCTCCCGCATTCGGCTTGCGACCCAGGAAAAAGGCCGTGCTCATGTGCATTGTCTTCCTGCCCGGGCCCCAGGCCACGTCGTTGTTCATGCCGGTGTACCCCGTGAAACGCGGCTGCCGGGTCACGATCAGGCCACGGCTCCGCCACGGGCCCCCAGAAGGTCTTTCCCACATCTCCATGCCCTTGTGGCTGCCGTCTCGGACCATGAGGTGAAGCGTGTCGTCGGGGCCGCACAGGAGCACGGGATAGGTGTTTCGGCCAAAGGCCTCGACGGGGGTCCACGCCGACGTATCGTGCGGCCGCAGCGAACGCTGGTACTGCAGAGGCGAGTTGTGTCCGCCCATGACCATATGCAGGTAGCCCCGGCTATCGACCGCAAGGGTGGGACGCGAATGCTCGTCGACGCCCTCGGCCAGGAGAGCGCCGGCGGTCCACCTGCCCGATTCATGATCGAGCGTGCGTACCCTTGCGAAGTACCTCTGGTCGTACGAGTCCTGCCAGGCAATGTGGGTTCTTCCGGCGCAGGTAACGATCTTGTTCCCCGGGCCCTGGCTCGCGCGTTCGCCGGCGATTACGGACAGCAAGGCGTCGCCGCGGTTGCGATCGGCAGCGGCGAACGGATCGCCCACGTCGCAGGTCCTGATACGTTCGAGCAACTCAGTCTCCATTGCTCTCCTCCCTCGTCATCCATCGAGCGCCAGATGCTCTTTATGCGACAAGCGCCCGGGATATCCCGGGCGCAAAAGAAAAGACTGGATAACTGAATGTAAGTCAATTCGCTATGGAAACTCAAGAACGAGTGTTTGTGGCTTTCTGCGCGCAACATTGCTGACGATGCCGCCAGAGAAACCAGGCCTCCGCGCATATGGGCCGGCGATGGCTTCCGCTGAACGTCAACCCGAGAAGACGGGAGATTCTTCGCTCCGCTCAGAATGACATGTGTTGCAATGGCTATGAGCGAAATGTTCCGGTCATACCTTCTTCCGACCGTCATCGTGAAGAAGCCGCGGTGAGGGTGGGGCAGACATTCCTGTCTGCCCACGTCAATGTCTTTCTGTCGGCATGGACGTAGACTGAGGAAGCCGCCAATGAAAGGAAGCGTCCGCGCATATGGGCTGGCGATGGCTTACGCTGAACGTCAACCCGAGAAGACGGGAGATTCTTCGCTCCGCTCAGAATGACATGTGTTGCAATGGCTATAAGCGAGATGTTTCGGTCATACCTTCGCCCAAACTGTCATCCTGAGGAAGCCGCCCTGCCTGGCAGCGGTTCACCGGCAGGCAGGCTGACGAAGGATCTACTGCAGCATCGCTTGATACCCGAGCGTCTTCTGTCATTCGCAGGGACCTGGCAGGCGGCACGTTTGCGCCTACACGGTCAGGCTGACGCGGCGCGTGTGTTGATGCGCCCGCCCAAACTGTCATCCTGAGGAAGCCGCGAGGCTGCTCCCCTATCCGCCCCGGGGAGGGGCTGGGGGAGGGGTCGCCACTACTCATACCGTAGCGCGTCCACTGGATTCGCGCGGGCTGCTTTGAGCGTCTCATAGCTCACGGTCAGTAGCGCAATGCACAACGCTAACAAGCCCCCAAGGACAAACGTGGAGATGGCCGGATCAATCCGGTAGGCGAAATTCTCCAGCCATCTCGTCATCGCAAAGTAGGCGATCGGCCAGGCGACGAGATTGGCAGCACCGACAAGCAGGACATATTCTTTTGACAAGAGCAAGACAATACTGGAAACAGATGCCCCCAACGCCTTCCGGATACCGATCTCCTTGGTACGTTGTTGCACGCTTATGGACGCCAGACCAAACAGACCAAGGGCGGCCACGACAATCGCCAGGACTGAGAAACTGCCGAATAGCATCCCCAGCCGAGCTTCCGTCCGGTACAGCCGGTCGAATGACGTATCCAGGAACGAGTATTCAAACGGCGTATTCGGTACGACTTCGCGCCACTGAGTTCTCAGGAAATCCACCGTGCCGGCAACATCCTCCGGGCTGATCCGGATTGAAAGGTAGTCTTTCCAGCCCCAATCGCCCATCATGATCACAAGTGGTTCGATTTCATGATGGAGAGATTTGTAATGAAAGTCGTTCACGACGCCGATCACGTCTCCTCGATCTTCCCCGGCCAAGCCAGTGCCATCCGGAACGACCAATTCCAGCTCCTTACCTGCACAGGATACCCATCCGAATGCCCGCATGGCCGCCTGATTCAGCATGAAGGCGCCCGTGCGGTCGCTTCCGAACTCATCTGAAAAGTTCCTTCCCTCCAGGACTTCAATGCCAAATGTCCTTATGAACTCGTGGTCTACGTGAAACACATTCAGCAACAGGGGATCTCTAGCTGCTTCTTCCCCCGGTGGACGGAAGAGGTGGCTGGAAATCACACGGCCGGGCACGGTGGATGAGGCAGACACGTTTATTACAGAACTGTGTAATGACACAGCGTTTTCATATCGTCCCATAATATCGCTGCCGCCGTACGGTACGATGAGCACATGGTCTTCGCGAAAACCAAGACGCTTGTTGCGAACAAAACCTGCCTGGTCATATACGACACCCGTCCCTATTAACAGAATGACAGAAGTGGCGAATTGGACGACGACAAGCGTCCTTTGCATACTTGATTTCCTTGTGCCAACGCCAATCACACCCTTCAAGCCGGCGACCGGCCGTGTCGCGGAGAGAAAAACGGCGGGATAGCTCCCGGCGAGTACACCTGTAAACAGCAACATGCCGATCAGCGACAGCACGACATCCCGGCGCATCAGGTCATCCAATGCCAGGTCGCGTTCGACAAAGGCGCCAAATGACGGCAGCACAATTTCGACCAATACGACGGCGATGCTGATGGCAATTGAAGCCAGCAACGTCGATTCGCCCAGAAACTGGAAGATTAGCTGCCGTCGAATTGCGCCAACCGCTCCCCGTATACCTACTTCCTTCGTCCGGTACACAGAACGGGCAGTCGAAAGATTCGTAAAATTGATGCAGGCGAGCAGTAATACGAGAAAAGCGATGGCGAGTAAGAAATAGACATACCGGACGTCCCCGTTGGGACTGATTTCGTGTTCCAGGTGCGAATGGAGATGGATGTCGGTCAAAGGCTGTAAAAACGACTTCAACTCTATTCCTGACTGGCTGACTTGCGCGCCTATGTGTCTACTTATAAAATCAGGCAACTGTCGTTTCAGTTCGGCCACAGTCTGCCTGTCCTGCAATAGCAGATAGGTATAGAAATCGTGGTCGAACCATCCTTTTTTCTTTACGGGTGATGCCAGAAAATCGAACTGCAGATGAGATCTGTAATCGGTGTGCCTAAGAACTCCTGTGACCCTGTACGCCTTGCCGCCAACCGTAAGCGTCTGATCCAGAGGCTCCAGATCACCGAAATACTTACGAGCCATCGCTTCGGTCAGAACGATAGAATGTGGCTCCAGAAGCGCCTTATCAGGTTCTCCCTTGCTCAGAGGAAATTCGAAAACCTTGAAGACGTTGGCGTCCGTGTACAGGACGCCTTTTTCGTAAGACTTCACACGCTGATTCCCAACCAGCGTTTTTTCTTCATCTCTGTAAAATCGGATGGCATCGACCACGAACGGATAGTCCTGAACGAGTGCAGGGCCGATCGGGTATTGTGTTATCGCAATCCATCGCGTTTTTCCTTCTATACGTACCTCGTGGGCAAGCCTGAAAATCCGATCCGCGTTTTCGTGGTGCCGGTCATAGCTCAGTTCATCTTGAACGTAAAGGAGAATGAGCATGCAGCAGGCCATGCCGATTGCAAGCCCGAGGATATTGATCGCCGAAAACGTCTTGTTCCTCATCAAATTGCGAATGGCGACTTTCAGGTAGTTTGCGACCACGTAGGGTCACCTCCTGCGTTTCATTGACGCGACTTCGCTCAGAATGAATGGACGCCCGCCCAAGCTGTCATGTTGACGAATCCGATGTAAGGGTGGGGCGGAGATTCCTGTCTGCCTGCCTCGCGTCGTACGGGCTGCCTGAATGCGGGCATTTCGACAAGCTTACTTCGGCAAGCTCAGCACAGGCAATGACCACGCGTTCCTAGGCAATCTTGGATTTCGCTCAGAATAACAGGCCGGCCGCTCGCTAATCCTGTCATCCTGAGGAAGCCGCCCTGCCTGACAGCGGTTCACCGGCAGGCAGGCTGACGAAGGATCTACTGCAGCATCGGACCATCACCGCGCGGCTTGTACGTGTCGGTACCTGAGAGGCGGCACGTTTGCGCCTACACGGCCAGGCGGAGCAAGCGCGTCTGACGATGCCTCCGCGCATATGGGCGAATGAAGGGATCCACCGCACGTCAACCCGAGAAGACGGGAGATTCTTCGCTCCGCTCAGAATGACAACTTGGGCGATGGACATCCACGAAACGTATCCTTCACCCGCTCGCCAAACATGCCATCCTGAGAGGCGGCACATCTGCTCCCCTCTCCGTGCAGGGGAGGGGCTGGGGGAGGGGTCGCCATCACTCATACCGTAACGCGTCGACTGGATTCGCCCACGCTGCTTTACAGCTCTTGTAGCCAACTGTAAGTAGTGCAATACTCAGCGATAGCAATCCCCCCAGAACAAATGTCGCGATCGCTGGATCGACCCTGTAGGCGAAATTCTCCAGCCACCTGATCATGGCATAATAGGCGATCGGCCATGCCACGACATTTGCAACACCGACAAGCAGTACATATTCTCTGGACAAGAGTAAGACGATGTTGGAAACAGATGCCCCCACTGCCTTCCGGATACCGATTTCCTTGGTTCTTTGTTGCACACTGATGGACGCCAGGCCGAACAGACCAAGTGCTGCTACGACAATCGCCAGGATGGAGAACACGCCGAGAAGCGTCGCGAGTCGAACTTCCGTACGGTAAAGCTGATCGAAAGACGTGTCCAGGAACGAATATTCAAACGGCGTATTCGGCACAACGTCGCGCCACCGCGATTTCAGAAAATCCAGCGTGCCGGCAACATCCTCCGGACGTATTCGGATCGACAGATAGTTTACCCATCCCCTGTCTACCAGCATGATCACAAGCGGTTCGATTTCGTGATGCAGCGATTTGTAGTGAAAGTCCTTCACAACGCCCACTACATCTCCCTGGACGTTCACCTTGAATTGACCACGTTCCGGAAAGACATGCGCCAATTTCTTGTTCTCACAGGACGTCCACCCCAATTTCCGCATAGCCTCTTGATTGAGTAGGAATGTCCCGAATCGATCGCTTCCGAATTCCTTCGAAAAGTCTCGCCCCTCCAGCACTTCAATTCCAAATGTAGAGATAAACCCGTGACCCGCAAAAACCACATTGAATCCCAAAGCATCGCTGCTTCCGCCGTCGACGACGGGTCGAAACAGGTGACTTGCTATCCTCCGACCTGGCACGGTCGACGAAGCAGAGACATCCAATACCGAACTGTATGCCGTCACCGCGTTCTTGTATCGCTCCATGGCATCCGCGTCACCATGGGGCATTACGAGCACGTGTTCTTCTTGGAATCCCAGGCGCTTGTTGCGTATGAAACTCGCCTGGTCGTAAACCACAGCCGTCCCAATCACAAGTACGATTGAAATAGCAAACTGAACGACGACAAGCGTCCTTTGTAAACTCAGTTTGTTGGTACCGGCACGCGCCAAACCCTTTATTGCTGCAACCGGTTGAAAGGAGGAGAGAAACAGGGCGGGATAGCTTCCGGACAGAACTCCGGTAAACAGTACGATGCCAACGAAGCCCAATAAGAGTCCACTGCCTCGCAGATATTCAAGATTCAGGTCACGTTCCACGAAGGCGCCAAATGTGGGTAGTGCAGTCTCGACGAACACGACGGCGACAATTGTTGAAATTGCAGCGATAAGGGTCGAATCTCCCAGAAACTGAAGAATCATCTGTTGTCGTTTTGCACCGACCGCTTTCCTCAGTCCCACCTCCTTCGACCGGTACGTGCAATGGGCGGTCGAAAGAATCGTATAATTGATGCACGCCAGCAGCAACACAAAGAGAGCAATTGCAATGAATAGGTAGACATTTCGAATATCCCCGTTCTGGCCGATCTCGAATTCCAGACGGGAATACAGATGAATATCGGCCAACGGCTGCAGGAAGGGTTTCATCTCCACCTGCCTGGCTTTGTCTCTTTCGCGAATATGCCGCTCGACAAAATCGGGCAATGCCTGCGCCAACCCGGATGCAGCATTTTCGTCCCTCAAGAGCAGATAGGTATAATAGCTGTGAGCAATCCAGCCGTCGTCGTCACTTTCTATGGGCGTTGCCAGAAAGTCGAACCGCAAATGGGTGTTGTACGTGGGTCCTTCCAGGATGCCGGTGACCTTATACAATTTCCGGTCCACCGAGAGGGGCCGCCCCACCGGGTCATCGTCGCCGAAATATTTCCGAGCCATTGCTGCTGACAGCACGATGGAATACGGTTCCAGAAGCGCCGTCTGAGAGTCTCCCTTGCTCAGTGGAAAATCAAAGACCCGAAAGATGTTCGAATCCGTGAACATTACGCCGGGCTCGTAGAAATAGTCCTCCCTGGTTTCAACCAGTGTTTTCTCGCCTATATCCCGGAAAAGCCTGACGGCATCGACAACTGTTGGATAGTCCTGCACGAGAGCCGGACCCATCTGGAACGGCGTAACCGCAACACGATGCGTCTTCCCACTCACGCGAACCTCATCAGCAAGTCGGAAGATTCGACTCGCGTTCTCATGGTGTCTGTCATAGCTCAGTTCATCCTGAACGTAGAGGAGAATGAGCATGCAGCAGGCCATGCCGATTGCAAGACCGAGAATATTGATGGCCGAAAACGACTTGTTCCTCATCAAATTGCGAATGGCGACTTTCAGGTAGTTTGCGACCACGTAGGGTCACCTCCTGCGTTTCATTGACGCGACTTCGCTCAGAATGAAAGATCCGCTTGCATCATCAGCGATACGTTTCCGTCACCCACTCGCCACATGTCCCGCTAAGAAATCCGCTCTGAGGGTGGGGCGGACATTCCTGTCTGCCCACGTCAACGTCGTTCTGTCAATTGAAGCAGATTGGCGGGGCCGCCAGGCGACGATGCCTCCGCGCATATGGGCTGGCGATGGCTTCCGCTGAACGTCAACCCGAGAAGACGGGAGATTCTTCGCTCCGCTCAGAATGACATGTGTTGCAATAACGCTTGGCGAGACGTCTCCGTCATACCTTCGCCCAAACATGTCATCCTGAGGAAGCCGCCTTGCCCGCCAGAGATTCACCGGCAGGCAGGCTGACGAAGGATCTACTGCAGCATCGGTCAATCTTCACGAGTCTTCCACGTGTCGATACCTAGGAGGCGGCACATCTGCTCCCCTCTCCGCCCCGGGGAGGGGCTGGGGGAGGAGTCGCCATCACTCATACCGCAACGCGTCCACCGGATTCGCGCGGGCTGCCCGGGCGACCTGAAGGCTCACCGCCAGGAGAACGACGAGGAGCGTGAGCAGACCCCCTAGCAAAAAGGTCCCGATCCCCGGATCCACACGATACGCGAAATCCTGCAGCCAGCGCTCCGCCGCGTAGTACGTTGCCGGCCATGAGATCAATGCGGCAATACCGACAATGGCCACATATTCCCGCGTCAGCAAGGACACGATTCGTGACGTCGGCGCGCCAAGGACTTTTCGGATCCCGATTTCCTTGGTACGCCTGGCGACGGTGAGCGACGTCAGCCCGAAGGCGCCCAGGCAGGCGATGAATACGGCGAAGAACGTCGCGTAACCCGCGATCCTGAACCATCGACGTTCTTCCCGATACTGAAGGTCGATATCCTCATCGAGGAAATTATAGTTTAAAGGAATATCCGGTGCGATTTCACCCCACTTGTCCCTTAAGAAATCAAGTGTATCGAAGACATTCTCGGGGCGAATTCGAACCATGAGCAGGTATCGGACGTCCCACGTGGGGCGGCCGGACGACGGTGTCTCCCTTAACTGCAGCACCGCGGGTCCAATGGCGTGGTGAAGAGACCTGAAATGAAAATCCCTGACGACCCCGATAACCGTCAGTTCCTTTCTGTCGAGCCGAATCGTCTCGCCGACAGTCGCTTTCCATCCCAGTTTCCGCGCCAGAGATTCGTTGACAACAACGGATGTCTTTGCATCGCTGTCCCGTTCGAAGTTGCGACCCTCCATCAGCCCTATTCCCATGGTATCGAGGAATCGTAGATCGCAGAAAATCCTCTCGACGCCTTCCAGTGTCGTTCCCTTCCAGTTTATTCGCGTATTATTCCGCATCGAATTGCTGAGTCCGTGTGACGTTCTCGTCGTCTTCAAAACAGAATGGTATGCCCGGATCTCATCCTCAAAGGTATCGGCCAGTTCCATTCTATCCGCTATACCGACCAGGCGAACGACGACGACATGGTTGGGTTCGAAACCTAGCGGTTTCGATTTCAACTGGCTCATTTGTATGGAAGCGATGGTCATGCATGTCACCAGCGAAGTGGAAATGGCCAGTTGGAATACCACGAGCGCACGGCTGAAAAGACCCATTCGATCCGTCTTGAAACGCCCTTTCAACGCATCGACGGGAAGGAATCCGGACATGAACAATGCCGGGTAGCCCCCGGCAAAAATGCCCACGACCAGCAGCACCACGAACAGATACCCAATAGACGTTGAATCCGCCAGGTCAGAAATGGCGAATTTCCTGTTAATCAGACTGTTGAAACCCGGCATGAACACTTCGGCCAGCGCCAGCCCGAGCCCGAGCGCGATTAGCGTCAGCAGCACCGATTCCGCCAGAAACTGCCTCGCCAGTTGCATTCGAAGACCCCCGGTCACCTTGCGCATTCCAACTTCGCGGCCACGGGAAATCGACCGGCCCACCGAGAGATTCGTGTAGTTGACCGCGGCCACGACCAGCACGAGTATTGCAATGGCTCCGAGGTGGTGCGAATGGACAGGATTACCAAATGGGCGCGACCTCATGCGACGGTTATCAAAGTAAATGTCTCTAATGGGCTGCAACTTCAACTTGCTCGAGAATCCGTTCCTGGAAGGTGGTATCGCAAGATCCTCAAGCCGGCGCTCTATTTCCAGTGGACGATGGTAGTCCGGGAGCAACAAGTAGGTGTTAACATCGCTTATTTTGCGTCCGTGTTTCTGATCATCCGGATTCAAGAGGGAGAGAAAGTCAAAACGAATGGTGGAGTTTTTGGGAATTGTCCTGATTACGCCAGTTACCGTCAATTCCTGAGTCGGGCGGTCGTCCGAGAATTCATCCCTGGATTTGGGCGTTGGGCTTGAATGTCCGAAGGAAATCACGTTCAATCCCGACGATCCGCGTGTACGGACAACGGGGATTTCGACAGTCTGGACTGAAATCGTCTCGCCGATCGGGTCTTCCCCCTGGAAGAGTCTCTCGGCAATCGTTTCGGTAATGATCACGTAGTTCGGATCCTGCAACGCGGTGACCGGATCTCCCTTAATAAGCGGGAAGGAGAATACGTCCAGAATTGCCGGATCTGCGAAAAGGAAGGACTCTTTGGTCGTCTGACCACCATGGCGGACTACTCGCGGTCCAGGATCCAATCTCACGGAACGGACCTCCGGAAGTGCTTCTGACAACGCCGGCCCCAGAGTAACCGCCGTCCGATCTGTCAACATAACCGATTCACCGAACGTTATTTCTCTGCCGACCCTGTATATCCGATCAGCGTTCTCATGAAACCCGTCGTAGGTCCATTCGTAACGCACATACAGGAACGCCAGCAGGCAAAATGAAATCGCAATGCCCAGACCCACCACGTTGATCGCGGCGTAGAGCGGGTGCCGCAGCAGGTTCCTGTAGGCTACCTTGAGATAATTCCAGAGCATCGGCTGACTCCTTGGTGTTTGGGTCTTTCACATTGACCCGGCGCGGCTTTGCTGTGCCCGGCTGCAACCGAAGTTTTCAAGCCAACGATGCCTCCGCGCATATCGGCCCATGAACGCGTCCGCTGCACGTCAAGGCGAGAAGACGGGAGATTCTTCGCTCCGCTCAGAATGACATGTTTTGCAATAGCTATTAGTGAGATGTTTCGGTCATACCTTCTTCCGACCGTCATCGTGAAGAAACCGCAGTGAGGGTGGGGCGGACATTCCTGTCTGCCCACGTCAATGTCTTTCTGTCAATTGAAGCAGATGCCGAGGCCGCCAGGCGACGATGCCTCCGCGCATACGGGCCGGTGTACGGGTCCCCCGCACGTCAACCCGAGAAGACGGGAGATTCTTCGCTCCGCTCAGAATGACATGTTTTGCAATAGCTATTAGTGAGATGTTTCGGTCATACCTTCTTCCGACCGTCATCGTGAAGAAACCGCAGTGAAGGTGGGGCGGACATTCCTGTCTGCCCACGTCAATGTCTTTCTGTCAATTGAAGCAGATGGCGAGGCCGCCAGGCGACGATGCCTCCGCGCATATGGGCGAATGAAGGGGTCCCCCGCACGTCAACCCGAGGAGACGGGAGATTCTTCGCTCCGCTCAGAATGACATGCTTTTTAGTCGACATTCGCGAGATGTCTTGGCCGTACCTGCGCCAAGACTGTTATCCTGAGGGGTCGCCGTGCCCGCGACGGACGCATTGGGCGCATGACGGTCGTTGTCCCAATAATACCCTGAGCAACGGGCGTGCCATACGTTTTCGCCTCGATTTTACAGGTACTTAGCGATGCGCCGGCGAAAGGAGGCAGCACGTGAGTGTCCGATAATGATACAGCAATGTCCGAAACCGAACACATGGCGCGCGCCGGTCTTCGAGCCGCTTGACAGGATAAGTCTCTGTGATCATTATGGTTGTGCGTAATTTCGGCTCAAGAGGCATATTGGCACGAAAAATGCGCCTCTTGTCAGGCAATGAAACATCTCCAGCATGTTCGGCTGCCGATCCCTTTTCGCCTCCGGGACGCGGGTATCGTCCGCCGATTCATGCTGGAAGGCTCCGGGGCTCCGATGAAATCACTCGACAAAATCCTCATCGTCGACGACGACCGCGACGTGCTGCTGGCCGCGCAGCTCTTTCTCAAGCAGCACGCCGGGCGCGTGGATACCGAAACCGATCCCAACCGCATTCCGGAAGTGCTGCAGAGTGATTCCTACGACGTGATCCTGCTGGATATGAACTTCGCCCAGGACGCCACGTCCGGCAGAGAAGGTTTCCACTGGCTGCGGCGCATTCTCGATATCGATCCTTCTGCCGTGGTTGTCCTGATTACGGCGTTCGGCGACGTCAAGACGGCCGTGCAGGCCATCAGGGAGGGCGCGACGGACTTTGTCCTTAAACCGTGGCAGAACGAGAAACTCCTGGCCACGCTGTCCGCGGCAGCAAGGCTCCGCGAATCGCGCCTCGACGTCGCCCGGCTCCGCTCACGGCAGAAACAACTCCACGCCGATCTGGACCGGCAGTTTCCCGGCATCGTGGCTGTCTCGCCGGTCATGCGCGACGTCTTCGAGACCATACGGAAGGTCGCCGCAACCGACGCCAACGTCCTCATCCTTGGCGACAACGGAACGGGAAAGGATGCGGTGGCGCGCGCCATTCACCGAAACTCCAGCCGCGCGGACCAGGTCTTCATCCACGTCGACCTCGGCGCCGTCCCCGAGACCCTGTTCGAAAGCGAGCTCTTCGGGCACAAAAAAGGCGCCTTTACAGACGCCGGGGAGGACCGTGCGGGGCGGTTTGAAACGGCTTCGGGCGGGACGCTGTTCCTGGATGAGATCGGCAACCTCTCGCTGACGCTTCAGGCGAAACTGCTCACCGTACTCGAAAAGCGCACGGTGTTCCGGCTGGGCGCCAACAAGCCCGTCCCTATCGATATCCGGCTCGTGTGCGCCACGAATACGCCCATTCACGAACTTGCCGCCCGGAACGACTTCCGCCAGGACCTGCTCTACCGCGTCAACACCGTTGAAATCAGCCTGCCGCCGCTCCGGGACCGCCGCGAAGACCTGCCGCTCCTCGTAGGCAGCTTCCTGGACAGGTATTGCAGGAAATACAAGAAGCCCCGTATCGGCCTGCATCCCCGCACCCTGGAAAAACTCAAAGGATACGCCTGGCCCGGAAACGTCCGCGAACTCCAGCACGCCATCGAACGCGCGGTCATCATGAACGAAAACGGAACGCTGCAACCCGCGGACTTCCCCCTCACCACGTCGGAGACCGCTGCGGGCGACCACATACTCTGCGAAGACTTCAATCTCGAACGCATCGAGAAAACCGCCATCCGCAAAGCCATCGAGAAGCACGAGGGCAACATCAGCCACACGGCCCGGGAACTGGGCATCACGCGTAGCGCCCTTTACCGAAGGCTGGAAAAATATGGTCTATAAACACTTTCGGACGCTGTGCATCGTGCGCGTAGCGTTCCTGTG
The DNA here is from genome assembly GCA_965203805.1 of Candidatus Latescibacterota bacterium. Taxonomy (GTDB): domain Bacteria; phylum Latescibacterota; class UBA2968; order UBA2968; genus JAAXHE01. Next base: position 3,599,847 of record OZ241917.1, read on the forward strand.
CGCCACCCTCTGCGCCCTCGTGTTCGTGCTCTTTCAGACCTCCTACTACACCACCGTCTTCATTCTGGCCGGCATCGCACTCTACCAGGCCTGGGCCCTTGTCCACTTCGTGGAGCGCACCAACCGGGACCTCACCCGCTTTCTGCAGGCCATCCGGTACGAAGACTTCTCCCAATCCTTCAGCGGCAGGGGACTCGGGTCCGCATTCGACGACCTGAAAGAGGCGTTCAACGAGGTGCTGAACGCCTTTCGGAAGACACGCGCGGAAAAAGAGGAGAACTTCCAATACCTGCAGACGGTGGTCCAGCACGTGGGCGTGGGCCTGGTGTGTTACGACACCGACGGCCGCATCGAGCTCATGAACACCGCCGCCCAGCGCCTGCTTCGCAGACCCCACGTCCACAACGTGCGCGAGCTGCGGACGGTGAGCAAGTCCCTTTCCGACACCCTTCTGGCCCTGCGGCCCGGCGACAGGACCCTGGTCAAAGTCCAGGACGAAGACGAACTCCTTCAGATTGTCATCCACGCCACCGAAATCAGAATGCGCGGCGAGTCGTTCATCCTCGCCTCCGTGCAGGACATACAGAGCGAACTCGAAGAGCAGGAAATGGACGCGTGGCAGAAGCTCATCCGCGTGCTCATCCACGAAATCATGAACTCCATCACCCCCATTTCCTCTCTGGCCTCTACCTTACGCGGTCACTTTCCCGAATCCGACCGCGCGTCCTCGCTCGATCCCCAGACCGTAACCGACGTACACGCGGCGCTCGAGACCATTCAGTCGAGGAGCGAAGGCCTGCAACAGTTCGTCGATACCTATCGCCAACTCACACGGATCCCCCGGCCGGACTTTCAAATCTGCCCGGTCGGCGACCTCTTCGCTCGCGTGGTAAACCTGATGCAACCGGAATGTGAAAAGGAGCGCATCGGACTGTGCACGCGGGTCGAACCCGAGTCCCTGGAAGTTACGGCCGACCCCCACCTGGTGGAGCAGGTCCTCATCAATCTGGTGCGGAACGCGCTGCAGGCCCTCGCCGGACGCGATCAGGCCCGCGTCGAACTCGCCGCGGGCCTGGACCGAAGAGGCCGGGTCCTCATCCGCGTTCGGGACAATGGACCCGGCATCCTCGAAGACGTGCAGGAGCGTATTTTTATCCCGTTCTTCACCACCAGACAGGAGGGTTCGGGGATCGGGCTGTCACTCTGCCGGCAGATAATGCGCCAGCACCGCGGCGCCATCAGCGTTCAGTCCACGCCCGACGAAGAAACCGTATTCACCCTCCGGTTCTGATCGGCTGACGGGACCTGCTACCCCCAATCCTCCAGGATGGCCTTCGCGGCGTTGTGCCCCGGCGCCCCGGTCACTTCGCCGCCGGGGTGTGTGCCCGCGCCGCAAAGATAGAGGTTCTCGATCGGTGTCGCGTAGTGCGACCACCCGCCCAGGGGCCGTTGCGCGAGGAACTGGTCCGGCACGATGTCCAGGTGCCGAATGTTTCCGTCTGTCAGGCCCACCCGGTCCTCCAGGTCATGCGGTGTGAACAGCGACCAGTCCACCAGAATGTCCCGCAGGTTCGGCGCGTAGATCGACAGCGTATCGATCAGCCGCTCGCCCACCTCTTCGCGCCGCTCATCCCACGTGCCGTCGCGCGGGCGAACGGGCGCATAGAGGGCCCAGACGGACATCACGTGGTGGCCGTCCGGCGCCATCGTGTCGTCGTAAACGGATGGGATCTGTACTTCGATCACCGGCTCCCGAGCGGGATCTCCGCGGCGCGCGTCGTCCCAGGCGCGAGCGAAATAGTCGATGGACGGGCAGATTTTGATCTCCGCAAACCAGCGGGGATCATAGCCAGATTCGCCCCTCGCGAAGTCCGGCAAGCCGGAAAGCGCCGCATGGAACTTCAGGTAGGCCGCCCTGGTTTTCATGCGATTCGCCCTCGCAAGGAATCCCGCATCCAGCGCACCGGGCGGCAGCAGCTTCATGAATGTCCGCTTCGGGTCCGCGTTCGAAACCACGATCCGGCTGCGGATTTCCGTGCCGTCGGCAAGCGCCGCGCCGCACGCGCTTCCATTTGACAACAGAACCCGCTCGACTTCCGCGCCCGTTTGCAATACCGCCCCACGCGCCCTCGCCGCCCTCGCAAGGGCGTTGGCGATGCCGCCCATCCCGCCCTTGACGATCCCCACGTTCTCCGGCCGGCCGAAAACGCCGCATTTGATGTACGTGTAAACCCACGCGCTGCCCGGCGCCGCGGGATCGCCCACGTCCTGCGCCTGGATGAACGCGCCCCGGGCCTGGTCGGACTCGAAGAAATCGGTCACGAGGTCGGTCATGCTGGTCGTGAGCAGGCGATCCAGAAGCGCTTCGTCGTCCGTTCCACGCACGCGCGCGGCGATCTCGCTGATTGTAGGCGGCGGCGTCAGGAAATACGGGTAGATGAGGCCCGCCGCCCGTTCCCAGAAAGAGAGCCACTCGCGATAGGATTCCGCGTCCTTTTGCGAGAATCGCGCGAGTTCCGCCTGGCTGCGTTCCAGGTCGTCCCACAGGCGGAGGGCGGAGCCGTCCGGGAAGGGCTGGAAACGGGAGGGGTCCAGGTGATGGACGTCGAACCCTTGCTCCCGCAGGCCCAGCTCGTCGATCACCCGGTCCTGCAACAGGTGGCAGATGTACGAGCAGGACGAAAACCGGTACCCCGGGAAGAGTTCCTCGGTCGCACAGGCGCCGCCCAGGATGTCCCTGCGTTCCAGCAGGAGAACATCCATCCCGGCATCGGCCAGGTAGGCCGCCGCAACCAGCCCGTTGTGCCCGCCGCCCAGGATCAGTGCATCGCAATCAACCGTGGCCATAGTAATCTCTCCATACAGTACTTGCCGATTCCACTACCGAACCCCCCAGCCATTCTTCATCAACCAGTCGCGGACCTGCTGCCGGCAATCTCCCTGCAATTCGATCGTGTCCCCCCGGAACGTCCCTCCCGTTCCGCACGCTTGCCGCAAGGCCCGCGCGAGATCCTTCAAATCTCCCTTCTGAAGCACCAGACCGCCAGCCAGCGTGACGACCTTGCCCCTCTTCCTTTTCTCCAGCGAAATCCGAATCCGCTGCTCTTCCGGCGCACGGGAAACCTGCACTTCCGTGTCAAACTCAGGCACGTCGTCGGAAACAAACGCCCATCCCTCCCCGGATGTTCGCCTAATCGCCATATTTCTCCCTTAACCTGAACTTACATGGATGGACAGGATGTGCAGGATAAAGACCAAAAAGCACGAAAAAACGAACATCAGAAACTACGAAACACACGAAAAAGCGCGAAAAAAACACGAAAACCACGTCACAGGCGCGAGAGAACGAATAACGGCAGTGAATCAATTTACCATAGACCGCACGTCGTCATAACGAACACCCTGAAACCCCAACATATTACGGGGAGCACCGTATTGTTTACATCCTCCCACTCTTCTTTGGTTGGATCCGGATGTCGACTATTTGCTGCTCCCGAAAATAAATGGAAGCTGACAACTGCTCTTCCTGACCACTGGTCACTGTCCACTATTTACTGCTCCTGGTAATAACACGGGCCAAACCGATTCCGGACGCTTCAGTTCACCGCATTCTTTTCCCTTCTCCAAAGTCGGGCACGGCCGTCAGCACGCCGCCGTTCATCGCGGACTGGTGCGCGATCAGGCCCGGAACCAGGTACCGCGCCGCCTGCCAAACGCTGTTCGGCGGCGTTTCGCCGGTCACACACGCCGTCACGAAATCGTGTACCAGAAACTGATGGGCCCCCTTGTGTCCGTTGCCCAGGCCGATAAATTCCCTGGGCAGCAGGTGCACCGGATGTACCCGCGACACGCCCTGGTGCGTGCCGTCGTCCCCCGTCACCGCGCCCATCGGGTCGTCGGCCGGCCCGGCCGGCACGCCCTCGCAGGACAATTCCGAGGAAAGATCCACGCAGGTTTTCCGGTCCTTGTTGATCCACACCTGGCCGCCCACCTGTTCCTCGTATCCCGCATCGGTCCCGTACAGACTCATCCCGACCGTGCCGGGATGTCCGATCCGGCGGAACTCGTTGAAGCGCGCCATGCTCCCGTCCGACATCCTGCACAACATGGTTTCGTTGCTGAACGGGTTCTTCCAGACATTGTCGTCGCGCGCGTACAGATTGTCTTCGTGGCGGTCGACGAAGCCCATGCCGCTCACGTGGGTGGCATGCGCCCCGGTGACCGACACGATCATGCTTGTCGAATGCGTCGGATAAAACATGGGGGGCGACCCGAAATACCGCTTCCACTCCTCACCGTGGCGCCACTGCGACACCGCATACAGTCCGTGGGAGTAATCGTGGTAATACTCCGCCTCCCCGTACACGATATGGCCGAAGTCTCCCTTCCTGAAGCGGTCGCGGCAGTAAATCGTACACGGGTAATAGTAACTCGTCTCCCCGATCATATACGTCAACCCCGTCTCCTCGACAGCCTTGACGAGATCGGCAATTTCCTCCAGGCTGACGGCTGACGGCACCGCGGAATACACGTGCTTGCCGCTGCGCAGCGCCTGTACGGCCTGCGGTCCGTGAAGATGATGCTGGGTGATGATCGCGATCGCGTTCACGTCGGATTCACAGAGCGCATCGAGCGACGGATACGTGTCCGGCACGTCGAAGCGCGCCGATTTCTCGGCCAGCTTCTCCGCGTCCAGGTCGCACAATACCAGGTGGTCCACGTCCGGGTGCGCTTTGAACAGCGGGATGAACGAGTTTGCAAACGCTCCGGTGCCGCAGATCCCTAGACGGATACCCATTGCTACTCCGATTTAAAAAACTATCAGCGATTGGCGTTGAGTTAAAGAGGGCGAGAGGGAAGACGGGAGACGGGAGATATTGTGTGCCCTGTGCGGTTTCATCTCTTGCCGCAGGCATAAAGTAAGAACCAATCAGGCAAGGACGTCATCTACCGTCTAACCTCTACCGTCTCACCGCCTTCATCTACCGTCTCACCGCCTTTTGCCGACCTATCCTCCAAGAAATACACGATAAGAGCAATGCGCAAGCCAGAAAACCTCTCGCCCGGTGAGCCTATCAGCTGAATCGACCGGCAATCCTGCAGAATGTGCTTCGTTGCGGCGCACCTGTTGAATCTTGAATCCCGGATTCACATTTCGTAAATTGCCCCCATCGAAAGGAGGCGCCATGGATCTCTCTAAGTTTCAGGACGACGCCATTGAATCGGAATGGATGCTCTCGGACGCAGAACAGGATGAGCACGTCACGCTCCCCCTAGACGTCGGCGACTGGGGTCTGGCCAACGAAATCCGCGCCGACATCTTCCTCCCCGACGGGGTGGACGACCAGATCTACTGCACGCTCACCTCGGGAAACCGTACCGAGGGCATGAGCGAGGACGACGGCTATTGGTTCAACGCCATCGTCTCCCCTCGCGGCGGCAACATCTGGCGGGGTTGGCGGGAATTCCGTTTCCCGGCCGAGTGTTTCTACACCCGGGGTATTCCGTCCGCGGGGTGGGGCGACATGTCCTCAGGCGACGTCCGCCTGCCGCCCGGGAGCCGGATCCGGAATATCCGTCTGATCCGGCGCCGGATCGTCCGGGGTCCGAGAATGTCCGATAACGCCCTCATCGCCGCCGTCGATCTGACCCGCCCGGGACTCAAAGTCGCGTTGCGGGCGCCGGACACGTCATCCTGTCTGGCGGCAATCGCGGACCACTTCCGTTTGAGCGCGTTCGACCGGCGGCACACGGCGCCCGGATCCGCTACCGACGCAAACATCGAAGAGGCGGACCGTATCCTCGCCGGTTACATCATGGACCACCACTGGCCGGACGGCGTGGACTGGGACGCCAACCCCTACGGATACATCGAGTGGTCTATCATCATTCACGCTTTCTACTACTTCAAATCGCTCGAACTCGCCTGGACAAAGACCCGCGACCCGAAATACGCAAAGGGAATCGAGGGCATTCTGCGCGACTGGATGAGTAAGACACCCGTGCCCTACGACGTCCGCGCCGGCGGCCTGGCCTGGGGACATTCGCTGATTGTCAGCATGCGGTCGTTCAATACGCTTGTCGATGCCTTCACCGTGCTCTGCGACTGTCCGGAAACCGAAGACCGGACGATCGTCGACCTGCTCAAATCCATCTACGAACACGCCGTCTACCTTCTGAAATTCGAGTCATTCCCGCCTTCCAACAAAACCATATCGGAAGGCAGGTCCCTGCTCGCAACGGCGTGCTCCTTCCCTGAATTCAACGAAGCCGAATCCTGGTACGAAGCCGCCAGCCGGAGGCTTCTGGACGATATGAACATCCAGGTGATGCCGGACGGCGCCTCATACGAACTCACGCCGGGCTATCAGGTCTCAATCGCCTCCTGGTTCCTCGATGCCTACAACGTGACCGGCAAATTCGACCGATCGCTGGATCCCGAACTGGAAGCCGGCATCCGGCGCATGTACGACTGGTGCGTCTCCATCAACCGACCCGACTTCACCTTCCCCTCCATTTCCGACGCCGGCAGCCTGGATGGAAAATTCGGTGACGCGCTCGCCCGCCCGGGCGCCATTCTCAATGACGAGAACGCCATCTGGATCGGCAGCGAGGGCGAAGAAGGCAACCCGCCCGAGTACGCCTCCATCGCACACCCGGACTCCGGTTACTTTGTCATGCGCAGCGGCTGGGATCGGGACGCCCGCTACATGCTGTTCGAAGGAGGGCCGTACGGTCGTTTTCACCAGCACGAAGATATGCTTTCGTTCGATCTGTACTCCCACGGCCTGCCCTTTATCGTAGACCCGGGAATCACCTCGTACTACCCGAACCCGTGGACGTCGTTCTACCGGACAACCGAAGCGCACAACACGGTGCTGGTGGACGGCTGCGGGCAGAACCGCCGGGCCCAGTCCATTGACGAATGGGTGGAATCCGCCCGGGACAGGACGGTGTGGCGCTCCGACGACCGTTGCGACGTCGCCCTGGCGACGTACGACGCGGGTTATGCCGGGCTGGACGCGTCCGTCGCCCACCGCCGGGCTGTCATGTTCGTCAAGCCCGATTACTTCCTGATCTTCGACGAACTCGCGGGCGAAGGCCGCCATACGTACGAGGCGCTCTTCCACTTCATGCCCTACCGCGTGCTGATCGACCCCGACACCGGCGCCGCGCGAACAGGACGCATGCATCCGCCGAACCTGGAAGTCGTGCCCCTCGTCAAAATGACCCCGCGCCTGGTCTGCGGCCGGAACGATCCGGTCCAGGGCTGGCTCGCCATCGACGGGCAGGACGTTCCAGCGCCGGTCGTCATCTACAAAAAACGGACGACGTTGCCCTTACGGACCGGGTACGCCCTGGTGCCCTTCACGGAAGGCGTCAGCGCGGGCGCCACGCCACGAATAACGCGTCGCGGCGACACCTGGAACGTGCGCATCGCGCGTCCGGACGGGACGATCGATCGGATCAACGTGGACTGGTCCGACAGCAACGGTCCTGTGCTGGTTTAGTTCTACAATCGTACATAGAGAAACAGGGACCGGAGAAAGGAGGTAGATGATGAGAATGCAAAAGTACATTTACTGGCAGGACGGCCCGATGTTTCTGGGATATCTTGATGAATATCCCGACTATTGGACTCAGGGCGAGACGATGGGCGAACTGAAAGAAAACCTGATCGATATTTACAATGAGCTGACAGGGGGCGCCATTCCATGTGTGCGGAAGGCTGCTGAATTACAGGTATCATGAAACGACGAGACTTGATAAACCACTTAAGAGAAATAGGTTGTGTATTTATACGTCACGGGTCAAGGCACGACTGGTATCAAAATCCCAATACCAGGGTATCTCAGCCTGTTCCCCGGCATAGAGAAATCAAAGAGTCCTTGGCAAAACACATCATGAAGATGCTTTCTGGATAAACTAAACTCGTAACCCCTCCGTTGGGAGAAGCCCATGCAGCCCAATTACGATGTAGACATGAGCCTGGACGTAAAGGTCCCCATGCGCGATGGAGTCAATCTCTCGGCGGACATTTACCTGCCGCGCGCGCGAAGGAGATTCCCCACTGTCCTTATGCGCACGCCCTATAGCAATAACGCAGATCCGATGGTCGAAAAGGCCATGCGGCTCGCGAACGACGGATACGCCTGCGTCCTGCAGGATTGCCGCGGACGCTGGGACTCCGAAGGCACCTACTATGCGTTCCGGGAAGGGGAAGACGGGTTCGATACCCAGGAGTGGATCGGGGCCCGGGAATGGTGCGACGGCAACATCGGCATGGCCGGAAGTTCTTACGGCGGGACGGTACAGTGGCGCAGCGCGCCGTACCGGAGCCGATATCTGAAATGCATAGCACCCAGGGTGATCTGCACCGATTATTACACGGGTCTCGTCCACCCCGGCGGCGCTTTCCAGCTCAACGTACTGCTGACCTGGGGCATGCGTACCAACGCCCGCACCGGCCAGACCATCGAGTTTCACAACTGGACCGAAGCCTTCCGGGCGCTGCCGCTCGAGAAGATGGACGAACACGCAGGCCGCAATCTGGCCTTCTGGAAAGACTGGGTCGAACACGACGCGTACGACGACTACTGGGAGGATTTCAACGACGAAACCCGGTGGCGCGACATGGCAGCCCCCGCGTTCAATATGGGCGGCTGGTACGACCTCTATGCCACGCAAACCTTCAGCAACTACAACGGGCTTCGCCTGAACGGCGGGTCGGAAGAGGCCAAGAAGAGCAAACTCATTGTCGGTCCGTGGCCGCATGCGCTAAGCGCGTCGCCGAAGACAGGCGACGTCGATTTCGGGGCGCCTTCCATGGTCGATCTCGAAAGCCTGGAACAGCGCTGGTTCGACTATTGGCTCAAGGGCATCGACAACGGCATTGCGGACGAACCGCCGTTGCGGCTTTTCATCATGGGCGTCAACCGGTGGCGCGACGAATTCGAGTGGCCCCTCGCGCGGACCCAGTGGCAAAAATGGCACCTGCATTCCGCCGGGCAGGCCAACACGCTGCTTGGCGACGGCTGTCTGTCAATCGAGACGCCGGCGCAGGAATCCCCGGACCACTTCACGTACGATCCCCGCTACCCGGTACCAACCATGGGCGGCAACAACTGCTGCTCTCCTCACATCGTCCCATGGGGACCGCAGGACCAGCGGCCCGTGGAAATGCGGAGCGACGTGCTCTGCTATACCAGCGACCCTATGCAAGCAGACCTGGAGGTCACGGGCCCTGTTAAAGCGGTCGTTTACGCCGCCACTGACTGTACGGACACGGACTGGACCGCCAAGCTGGTGGACGTGTCGCCATCCGGGTATGCCATGAACCTCTGCGACGGCATTCTTAGAGCCCGCTTCCGGGAAAACCTTACAGACCCGACCCTGCTCGAATCCGGCAACGTGTACGCCTATGAGATCGATCTGGGCGTCACCGGAAACGTCTTCAGGAAAGGCCACCGCATCCGCCTCGAGGTCTCGTCGTCGAACTTCCCGCGGTTCGACCGGAATCTCAACACGGGCGGTTCCCTGGGCAGCGAGACCGAAATGCGCCAGGCCCATCAGACCGTCCACCACTCCGGACAATTTCCGTCCCATGTTGTCCTGCCGGTAATCCCGCCAACATAGCGTTCAAGACCCGCCGAGACGTCTGGCGGGCGAGCGCCTCCCTGCCCGCGAGAAGGAATTTCAGACATGCCCGATCCCAATCTGGTCATTGCCATCCCGGACAAGAGCTTCGGTTTCGTTCCCGGCCAGCGGATCTCAATCGACATCCACGTGATCGGGCTCGATAAGCAGACGGCTCGCGTCCGGCTCGCGGTCAACGATGCTCTGGGCGCGACGCGGTTTGCTTCGGGGGAGGTCGACCGGGACCTGGACGACGGACACACGGTCCTTCCGTTTCATTGCGATGTCGAGACCGACTTTCCGCCCGGCGCCTATCTCATCACCGCGCATGTCCATTCGAGTGCACAGAATTTCAGAGCCATCGCCACCGAGTCCTTCGAGGTGGTCGCGCCCGGAAGCCGCCTGCAAGACGGCTTTCCGGTTGCCCCGCGTGACCGCGTCATGGATTCAGAATACGATTTCGATCCTGCCGACGCGCAAACGCTGGCGGCGGCGTTCCACACGGCGCACGCGGCGTGTGAAGCTTGCCGCAATCCGGACGGCGGGTGGGGTGAAAGCCCGGATGCGGAAAAACCCGCGTACCGCTCGCCGGCGAATGTCACCCTGGGCTACCTGTACGGTTACGAAGCGCTGGGCGACGAGCAATACAAAAAGCTGGCTCTGAGCGGCCTGGACTATCTCTGTTCGGAGCAGGAAGAGAACGGCGCCTTCCGATGGTGGTACAAGGCCGTCCCCGGCGGCGTGATGAACCAGCGCGATAACTTCTATGACACGGGCTGGGCCGGGCTGGCGCTCGCCGAGGGGTTTCGCGTTACGGGCGAGGCGAAATACCTCGATGCCGTTCGAAGGGCCGCTGACTGGACGATGACCTGCCCGTTTACGGGAAACAACAACTACGATGCATTCGCCCTCTGGTTTCTCTCCCTGCTGTACGACTTTACCGGAGACGAAGAATATCTGGAGACGGGCGTCTGGCGGACCCGGGGCGGCGTTATCTTCGCGCAGCTTCCCAGGGGCGGATGGCCGGGTCATAATTTCCATATCGGCTATCAAGCCATTACCGCCAACGGCCTTGCGTCCCTGTACGACGTGCTTCCGCGGGACCATCCGTTCTCCGATCCGCTCAGGGACCGCCTCTGCGCGGCCCTCAATTTCGCCACATTCCTGCAGACGGAGACGGGGGACTATTGCATGGGTTGGGAATATGACCGGGACTTCCGTCTCGACGGCGCGGGACGGCCCGCAGGAAAAACGGTACCCGCCCGGGCCGAGCTCATCCGCGCCTATTACAAGACCCGCACCCGCCTGGATGTGCCGGTCAATGTCCTCAACGGGCTCTGCCGCTCCACCATCGCCAGAATTGAATCCCTTGAGGATCGCTCCGAAGACAACCGGAAAGAGCACACCTACCTGATGGACATCGGCACGCTCCTCAAATGGCGTCACAACAAATAAGGCACGGCTTGCGCCGTGCCTTGAATTTCTCCAATGGCCCCCGGGGGCCTTGCCTTCCTGCGAGACGACTGTAGTTCTTGCTGCATTCCCGCTAAGTGTCGCATATTGCTACACTTAGGAGCGAGGGCATCTTGTCCTCATCGCGCCCTTGTGGTCCTAACGCTTCAAGGCGCGCACATCGACTGATTGGGTTTCTGGTTCAAGCTGATTGCTGAGAGCTGACGGCTGAATTCAGGCAAGCTACTTCCGGGACCCGACAACGGGAACCACTTCGATCTCGAACAGCTTCGGCCATCGTTTCCCGGTCACGAACAGGCGCTTCCCTGCCGGATCGTAGGCGATTCCGTTCAACGCGGCATCCGCGCCGAGCCGTTCCCGTCCTGCCAATAATCCGGTCAGATCGATCCAGCCCAACACCCGGCCGGACTCAGGGTCGATTCTGGCGATCAGATCCGATTCCCAGACATTCGCATAGACCTCGCCGTCAACGTATTCCAGTTCATTCAGGCGGGTCACGGGTCCCTTATCGTCCCGAACCTCCACCCGCCCGACCTCCTGAAACGTCTCGGGATCCCTGAAAGACAGCGTGGGCGTTCCGTCGCTCACGATCAACCGACGGGCGTCATGCGTAATGCCCCACCCCTCGATGGCATAGGTGAACGAGCGCATGCGTTCGAATGTTTCCTTGTTATAGACAAAACCGGTCCGCGCCACCCAGGTCAGCTGAATGACGTGGTTTCCGAAGATCGTAATCCCTTCGCCGAAATAACGGGATTCCAGCGGCTGGAACCGGATGACCCGGCCTGTTTCCAGCACGACTTTGCGCAAGGAGGACCGCCCGTAGAGCCCCGTTCCCTCGAACAGGAAACCGTTCTCATAGACGAGCCCCTGGGTAAACGCGCCGGGATCGTGAGGGTAGGTATGTTTTACGCGGAACGTGTATTGTCGCGGCTTCCAGGTCGAATCCGGATCGGATGAAACGACTCCGTTTCCGGATGCGGCCTGGACGGCGCTCGAATCCGCCGCCGGCACTTCCACCACGGCGGACGCGACGGAAACAGACAGAATAATTCCAGGCAAATGGAAAATGCCTGGAAATCGGGAATGCGAGTGCTGGGTTTTGCTTCGAGACTGCGAGGTCATTTCCCTCTGTCTTCTTGCCGAGATGCCGAGGGGTCGCCTTCGATCCATTCTTCGCCGTCCGTCCACACTTCCTTCTTCCAGATCGGCACGGTTTCCTTCAACCGGTCAATCGCGTAGTGACAGGCTTCCAGAGCGGCTTTGCGGTGCGGCGCCGAGATCGCAATCAACACGCTGGTCTCGCCAATTTCCAATCGCCCAACCCGATGCAGCATGCCCACCCGGTCCACGTCCCACTTGCCCTTTATTTCCCGGCCGATGTCCGCCATCTTCTTCTCGGCCATCTCCCGATAGGCATCGTACACCAGATAGCTGGTTCGGCGGCCCATAGAATGGTCTCGAACCACTCCGGCGAAGGTCGCCACCGCGCCATCCGAATCTCTCAGCACGGCGTCGTGCAGCGCATCGGCCCGTACGGGTTCTTCCTGAATTCGGTACAGATCACCGGACATGGGCTCTTCCCTGCTTCGGCCCGCCACTTGCGGCAGGTTGAACCGGAGCTCCCCCGCTTACCGGCGGGATAAGAGCCACCTCATCCCCGTCGTTGAGTTGCTGAGTCCGATCCACGTACGCCTGGTTGACCGACACCATCAGACTGCCTTCCATTTCCTTCAATCGGGAGTGCTCCGCCGCCAGCCGCGCCAGCAGATCGTACACACTTGCGCCTTCGGACATGGTAATAGAGGTCTGGCTTTGTCCAACAAGGTCCCTGCACGACGCGAAAAACAAGACTTTGATTTCCATCGGCCGTCCTCTGCGCTGCACCGCTGGAAGCATACTGCAATATCGATCCGTTAACGAACCTGGCTCATCCTGGAGTTCTCCGTCATCCCCGGTCTGCGTCCCCGCTTCGCCACGGACCTGGCGCCGATGGTCTTTACATCGGCCGTAAAGTCGATCGGTGACGCGCCGCTGATCGCGCTGCCCACGCCGAACCCGTCCACGGGGGATCCTGCCCCTGCAAACTCCCGGATGCGTTCCGGCGTCATCCCGCCGCTTACGTAGATCTTCACCTCGCGGCGCCCGGCGCGGTCAAGCCTCTTCCGAACCCGACTCACGAGATCCGGAGTCACGCCACCCAGTTCAGAGGGTGTGTCCAGACGCACGCCCAACAACCGCCCTCCCATTGCCTCCGCCAATCGAACGCTCTCGTCCGCTTCATCCATGAACGTATCCACCAGCACGATCCGCATTATCGATTCCGGCATGTGCCGGTCGAAAGCCAGCGCGGCGGTCAGCGTGTCTCCCATGATCAACGTCAGCGCGTGCGGCATGGTACCGACAGGCTCCCGGCCGGCCAACTTCGCCCCGGCAGGCGTGGCGCATCCGGAGCAGCCGCCCACGATGGCCGAATACTCCATCCGGTCCGAAACCGCGGGATGGACGTGCCGGGCGCCAAAACTGATCACCGGAATACCCGCCGCGGCCGCCACGCATGCCCGCGCCGCCGTTGCCCAGCCGCTCTTCTGGGCAAGCGTACCGAGATAGGCGGTTTCATAGATGCCGAAGCGGCTGTAGCGGGCTCGAATCCGGAGCACGACTTCCCTGCGGGACATCGTCGCGCCTTCGTTGAGCGCCCACACCGACGCATCCTCGGGCAGGACTTCAGCCAGATTCGAGAGGACTTCGGTCATGCCGCAAAGGATGCCGTCCCCGTTCGGAAACACCTCCATCGTCACAACGGGATCGATCTCTTCCCGCGCCAGAACCTCGCGGGTATTCAGAAAGTAGAGATCGGACCGGTCTTCGTCGAAAAACGCCCTCTTCGGCAGCATGTGTTCGTCCGGTCCGGACAAGTGTCCTGACTCCGGCGGTGATCGCGACTCGCGAACACGGGCCGTGCATCACCGCGAATCATTTTTTCTTTTTAGAAGCTGTCTTTAACCGCTCCCGCATCGCTTCCAGATATGCGAGCGGGACGTCCACACTGCCGATCATCGGATCTCCTCTGCCGTCGCCGTGGCAGTCCGAACCCCCCGTACACAAGAGGTCGTTCTCCGCTGCAATCCTGGAATAACGGGCGACGTGTGAGGCATTGTGCTTGGTGTGGCGCACCTCGATGCCATCGAGTCCGTCGGACACCATGCCAGCAATCAGGTCGTCCCTCCGGTACAGTCCCGGGTGCGCAAGACAGGCCAGCCCGCCCGCAGCCCTGATGACCTGTATGGCCCGGGACGGCGACTGCGAATACTTGGCTGCATACGCCGGTTTCGAATATCCCAGGTACTTGTGAAACGCTTCGTCGACCGAAGAGACCAGGCCCTCTTCCACCATCACGTCGGCGATATGCGGACGTCCTATCGCGCCTGGCCCCGCCCTGGCAAGAACCTTCTCCAGAGGCACCCTGAGCCCCATACGATTCAACTTTTCCACCATCCGTTCCGCACGTTGCAACCTCGCCTGTCGAAACGTGTCAAGCCATGCGATCAGATCCGGATGACCGGGGTCGATGAAATATCCCAGGATATGCACGTCCGTACTGCCGATCCTGGCACTCAATTCGGTTCCCGGCACGACCTCGACACCCAGCCGCCCGCCTTCCTCCCGCGCCGCCGCAACACCCTCTGTCGAGTCGTGATCCGTCAGGCTGATCACGCTGAGTCCGGCCGCCGCGGCCCGGCGCGCAACTTCCCGTGGCGTGAATGTCCCGTCGGAGCAGGTCGAGTGCAGATGCAGGTCGATGCGCCCCGTCATGGTCCTGCCTTCGGATTGCCGGCCCGCACCGGGTCCATGTAGGCCAACCCGCGCCGCTGTCGGCTGCCCTCACGCTTCAAGGCGACGAGTTGGCTTCGTAGAAGATTCCGTTTGATTGCGCTGAAATGGTCCGTCACCAGAACGCCGTTCAAATGATCGACCTCGTGCTGAACCGCACGGGCGGATATGTCCGTCATCTCCTCGCAGACGACGTTGCCGTTTCGATCAAGGGCATTTACACGGACCTGCGCCCGGCGGGTTACGTCTCCGACCACCCCCGGCAGGCTGAGGCATCCCTCTTCACCCTCAACCTCGCCTTCGCCCTGACTCAATTCCGGATTGATCAACACCGCCGGTTCGGCGTCCGGATCGGTGGGGCTCACATCCAGTACCACCACGCGCAGGCTTACGCCAACCTGGGGCGCCGCGAGCCCGATTCCCTCCGCCTCGTACATCGTCTCGAACATATCGTCCACGAGTGTCCGGATTTCATCCGTTACGGCTTCAACCGGCCGCGCTTTTCTTCTCAGCGTCGGGCATCCGAATTTCTTGATCTCTAGCAGCGCCACTGTTCAGGTTCCGTAAAGTGAACGTCGGTGCTCAATTGCGCCTTATCAGCCCGTTGATAAAGTCCATCCGGTCTGCGTCCGGCCCTTGAGACCGAAATACGGCGTTGCCTGCCTGCGCCAAGCAACGCGCGGCAGGCAGGCGCTTCCTCCCCGAATCCAGGGATTCGCGTCGGTCGCGCGCCTTGTCTTCGGCCACAATGACTCGGCCTCGCCTGCAGAGCGACTTTTTCAACGGACTGTTATGGTCAGCAGGGTTTCGTTCAGACTCCCGCTTCGGTATCCCTGCATATCCACCGTGACGTACCGATATCCGATTTCCTTCAGGCGCGCTACAACCCGGTCGACGAGTCCCTCTTCAAAGAATCGTCCGATCTCCGCGGCCGGAACTTCAATGCGGGCGATCTCGTCATGGTGCCTCACCCGAACGAGGCTGAATCCCAACGTCTTGAGAAAAGCCTCGGCCCGGTCGACCATCGAAAGCGCTTCCTCTGTCACCGGCGTCCCATAGGAAATGCGGGATGACAGGCATGCCGATGCGGGATGGTCCCAGGTCGGCAGGTCCCACGTTCTGGACAACAACCGGATTTCTTCTTTCGTCATGCCGACCTCGACCATCGGCGCCCGCACCCCACGGTCGCTGGCCGCCTTCATCCCCGGCCTGAAGTCACCCACGTCGTCCGCGATGGCCCCGTAGATCAGAAATCGATACCGTCCCCCGTACTTTAAAAGGACGTCATCCAGTTCGTCCGCCAGCGCCGTCTTGCAGTGGTAGCACCGGTCAGACTCGTTCTTCACATAGTCGGGATTCTCCATTTCCCGTGTATGGACCACTTCCATCGCGATGCCGATCCTGGCCGCGAGAGCCCGCGCGTTCTCGAGTTCACCGGTCGCATAGCTGGCCGAAACCGCGGTCACCGCCAGCGCGTTCGATCCCAGCACCCTGTGTGCCGCCGCGGCCAGAAACGTGCTGTCCACGCCGCCCGAGAACGCCACGACCACACTTCCCAACCCGTCGAGAAGGTCTTCCAGCCGCCGCAATTTTTCCTCGGCCTGCGAAATATCGACCCGCGCGTCTTCTCTCGTGCGGTGTTCAACAGGAGACGTCACTTGCGATCCTCCACTCCGCCAGGCATCACGACCGCATCGACCATCCCGTGCAGTACTTTCTTATCCGGCGGACACACCGTGGCCTGCACGCCGGACAACACGGGCCGACCGTCCTGAATGAAGTAGTATGGCTGAATGCGCACCCGCCCTTTGAGGCGCATGATGCGGTCCGTCGCGAAATCATAGTACGTCACCGGAAAGCGGGAACCCGTGTGGAACTCCTGCAGAATGTGCGGCGACCTGTCGAAATCGGCAAGCGCGGACTCGATCGTCGTCCGCCAGTCCGTCTCTGACATATCGTGGCCGACCGATACGCCCCGGCTGCCCCAGGCCCGGTCCGAGAACCCTGACGGTTTGATCACGAAATGGCGCTGTTTCTGCTTCAGGCTGCCGAGGGCGCGCCAATCTCCGAACGCCTGGCCGTCTACACTCAATCCCGGTATGACGCCGTACGGCGGCACGGGAACCGGGTCCAGAATCCATGTCTTCGGAAAGGTCTGCATCAGAAACGCCACGCCCTCTTCTCCCAGTTCGCGAATCCAGAACGATTGCAACATGGGATGGTGGAAGAGCGCCATTAACATCTTTTCTTCCAGCTGAGCCTTCAGCGGCGGCGTTGCCTTTACCGTTCCCTTGCGAATGGCATACAGAATCAGATCCATCTTCGGGATGTTTTTCAGGTCGAACAATTCAAAGAATCTATAAAGCACATCGATCTGCCGCCTTCCTCCCGCGCCGTTCACGAACAGCCCGGCTTCGCTGAAAAGCACCTCCTCAGGGCGCACCACGTAGGTTTCCAGTCCCGCACGATTCATGGACTCGCCCAACCAGGTCATTTCAGGACGGTACCCCGAAGATTCCTCCGAAACCACAACACCGAGAACCGGCTCTTTCAACCCGGCAATCGACCGCACCATCCCCATGAATCCGTTCAGCATACCGTCGGCGCCACCCACAATGTCGAATCCGAATCGGCCGTACCGCTCCGCCAGGCTGGCCGTAAACCCGATGCCGCCCGGCACCGAATCCAGTTCGGATGCGATCGTTCCATTGGGGGTCGGGATCAAATCCGGCCGGATTACCAGGGGCAGATGCTGTTTGAATCGGTTCATCCGGCCGTATCCGATGACGGTTTCCGGCTTTCCCTGATCCAGATATTCCGATACCCATGCGGGCTGAATATTGCGGACGCTCTGAGAATACAGAAGGTTGCATGCCTTGTAAAATTCGTACAGATGGACGCCCAGGCGTTTCAGATGATCGATCACCCGCGGCGGCATCCAGAACGGCTCGGGAGACACCCGCCACGGGCTGTTCGAATTCGGATGCACCGTGCGCTGCACGTCCGTATACAGGCCGCCTGAGGGCGTCATCCTGTCGATTTGAAGGCTGCGGGCCTTCGCGTCCGTCAATTCAATCGGTTCTTGCTGCGCACAGATTCCCATGCCTCGCACCTGACCTGTTTCGGTGAAGGAGCAGCCCGTCTGCGGAAAATGCGGACCATCGCAGCGAATCTTCCGGGACAGAACGCTTGCTTCCGCCAGGAGACCCTGGCCGCGGCAATGCGACCCTCTTCGAACGGCGACCGCTTACGAACCGCTTCCCCCGTTCCGTTTCTGACGTCGTTTCGGCTTTCTGACTCTCTTCCAGACCACCGTGGACCCGCCGATCTGCAGTCGCCGCCAGGGTTTGCCGACGTCGCCGGTCTCACCGCTCTGCTTGCCGGCCTCCGATCCGGCGTCCTGGCGATTTCGGGCCCGGGGTCGCGGTATCGGGGATTCGCCGGCCGGCAGGAGCGCCTGAACGGACGACAGCGTTTCCGAAACGGAAAGCCCATGCGCATCCGATTCATCCTGCAGGTTCAGGCGCGCGGCAGCGGCCTCGTATACCGCCTTCGCCGCCTCAACGCGCGCTTCGAGCAGGCCGAGCGTGCGTCTGAGTTCATCAACCTGAGAGGCGGAGGCCTCAATTTCGCGGCGGGCGTGCTCAAGCACCTGTTCGTAGAGGTCGTTCCGTTCACCCGTTGATTCTTCCATCATCTCCACCAATCAATGCGTGTTCCCTTCGGCAAGCGCCAACTTCAACCTCTGTCTGTATCGTTGGGGATCCTTGAGAATCCGAACGGCCTCCTGAAACTGTTCATCGCCGCTCAGCCGCGCCAGAATTCGCCCTTTCTTGCCCCAGACCCGGTTTCCCAGTTCCCTCCCGATCTCCAGCCTGATAAACGGTTCGGCCTTTTCGAACTCCGCCTCCCGCTCCGTTTCAACGACTTTGCGCAGGACTTCCAGTGCCTTGTCCGCCTTCGCCTCGAGTCCTGCCGCCGTCAGTGCGCGATTCAGACTCTCCAGTTCGTTTTCTGACGGGGTACGGTATCGCTTGAAGTTTCCGATCTTTGACGTATCCGCGAGGAATGCCCGGAACGCGGCGATTTCGGCATCTCCCACCTCATACTCCTCCGGGCGCTTCGGAAACGCGTTCCGCGCGGCGTATTCAACGGCGAAATCGAAAAAGAGGCCGGCTCGGTACATTTCGAGAATAAGCCGCGGCCTGCGCTTTGGCTTCACAACCACGTCGGGGGTAATTCCGCCTCCGCCGTAGACCGTGCGTCCACCAGCGGTTTTGAATGCCCTGGCCGAGTCCGGAGCTTCGGAAGCAAGACCTTCCTCTCTCAACGCCTTCCCCAGCATCTGCCCCAGTTCCATCTCGAAAAGCTGCTCCGCCTGTTTTGAGGATTCCAGGTCGAACTGCTCGAACAGCCGTGTGACCGCGTCCTCCCGCGTCTCTTCCCCGGCAATCGTCGCAACCGTCTGGTACAGCGGCACCTGCAACTTCCCGACGTTCAAGACAAGGTTGCCCAGCCTGCCGAACCGTCTGTTTTTGTGGATGCTGCGCCCGCTGGGGGTGTAGTAGAGCGCCGTTGTCCACTTAAGCGCTTTGTCGTCGCCAACCTGCTGGAAGGATTGCACAGATCCCTTTCCAAAGGTCGACACCCCAAGGATCAACCCGCGGTCCGAGTCCTGAATTGCGCCGGCTACAATCTCCGAGGCGCTCGCGCTGTGCGCGTTGACCAGTACCACAAGTGGGATATCTCTGACGCGGGACTTCTCCCGGGTACGATATTCCTTATTCTGGGATTCCACGCGCCCCCGGGTGGTGACCACCAGCAGATCGGGTCCAAGAAACACGTCGGCGACGGCGACGGCCTGCGTCAGCAGCCCGCCCGGATTCCCCCGCAAGTCCAGAATAATGCCCTCCACGTTCTTGGCTTTCAATTCGTCAACTGCCGCTGCCAATTCATCGGGCGTGGTTTCCGAGAACCGGCTGTTGATCAAGCCGGACATGGCAATATATCCGATGCCTTCTTCTATTCCGGCAATGCTCGCCACGCTCTTTACGCGAATGCGCGCCCGGATAACCTCCTGGTCGAACGGCTCCGACCGACCTGTCCGGTCGATTGTAATCACAACCCGATTGCCCGGCGTCCCCCGCAGCACATCCACAACCTCCTCCAGCTTCCTGTCGAGCGTAGGGTCGCCATCCACCGCGACGATCCGATCGCCGACCACGAGTCCGGATGTGTCCGCGGGCGTACCCTCGATCACACTCAGAACGACGGGCACCTCGACACCGTTCCTCTTCATGGTGCTGATCGTGATGCCCAGGCCGCCGAATTTCCCCTGGGTATCGATCATAAGGTCTTCGAAGGTGCGCCGATTGAGGAATTGGGTATACGGGTCCAGTTCATCCAGCATGCCTTCTATCGCCGACGTCGTGAGCGAGTCGGATGCCAGCGGTTTAAAGTAGCTCGTGGTCAGTAGTTTCAGCGTTTCGGCGTATTCGTCTATGCTGCGACCCACGGTGGCGTACGCGTCTTCTCCGTTGACGAGACGCGAGTCCAGGAACACGCAGGTTGCCAGAATGACGACCAGCGACGCCCCAACCCATATTCGTCTGCGATTACGTCCGATCATATTCCGCCTCCGCATTTTCCGGTCCCGCCAATCTGCGGCGCCGCCGGTGGTGCTCTGTCCGGTTGGGCTGTAAGTCCTCTGCCTCCGGGCGCTCGACCATGCGCCCGGATTCTCCTATTGTCATCCGCCGGGGCGATCCGCGACGGCCAGCCGCTCGTGTGTCTCGTTGTAGATCAGGCATTCCAGATCCTCGACGGACAACCGGCCGTCGACCCGAAAAACGCGCTCGGGTTCCTCCTGCCAGGTCCTCAGATACCCGCCTCGTACCCGCTCAAAAAAAGCATCGCCGGCCGCTTCGAGCCTGTCGGCCTCTGCCAATGAGGACCGCTGTCCGGCGGTTTCGAGATCCATATCGATCCAGACGGTCAGGTCCGGCCTCAGCCCCCCGGTGGCCACCTCCTGCACGGTATGAATGCGGTCCGGTTCCAACCCGCGCCCATCGCCCTGATAGACGACCGTCGAATCGGCATAGCGGTCTGAAACAACCACTTTGCCCTGCGACAATGCCGGCCGGATCAGCGTATTGACGTGCTGGGCCCGATCGGCCGCGAATAACAGCATCTCGGCGGCGGGGTGCACCTCCTCGCGACGCGCGAGCAAGAGACTGCGAACCTTTCGGCCCAGCCAGGTTCCCCCCGGCTCCCTGGTGAACACCACGTCGCGGCCCTCCGCGCGAAGCCTCTCGACCAGCCGCTCGGCCTGTGTGGTCTTCCCGCACCTGTCGATACCTTCAAACGTAATAAACAGTCCGGCCACGCCGATGGAACCTCCCGTGCTCCATATGGGTGGCCTGCCCGCGCAGCGTACTGCCTGCCTGTGCGTGTACGCACGCAGACAGGCGCTGCAGGCAGGCGCCGTTATCCGAGCAACTGCGTCAGGATCGCCTTTTGGACGTGCATCCTGTTTTCCGCCTGATCCACCGCCACGCACCTGGGGCTTGCCATCACTTCGGCCGTCAATTCGTACCCTTTGTGCGCGGGCAGGCAATGCATGACCAGTGCGCCGGTCTTGTCCAGGAGGTCCATAGTTATCTGATACGGAGCAAATGCCTCAACGCGCCTGTTTTTTTCGGCTACATATGCGGGATCTTCGAAAAACTCCATGTCGATCCAGGTATCCGTATAGAGAAAGTCTGCCTCGGCCGCTGCCGCCTCCAGATCGAGGGTTTCCTGAAAAAGGCCGGTCGTCCTTGCCTGATTGGTAAGTTCTTCGTCTTCGGAGGGTTTGTTTACCTCCGGCGTCACCGTCGTGATCCTCACTCCGGCCTTGGTACATCCGGCAATCAGAGAATTGCACACATTGTTCCGAATGCCCACGTAAACCATGTGAGCGCCATCGAGTTTTCCCCGGATTTCGCGGACCGTCATCAGATCGCCAAGCGCCTGGCAGGGATGGTACCGGTTGCAGCACCCGTTAATCACAGGCACCTCGGCCCCGGCGGCAAGTTTCTTCAGGTCGCAATGATTCAACATCCGGGCCATAATGACGTCAGAGTACCGGGAAAGCACCTGGGCCTCGTCTCCAAGGTCCGCGAGCTGGAAATTGGTGGCGCGCCAGTCCAGATTCATGGCATACCCGCCCAATTGGTTCATGCCCGTCTCAAACGAACACCGGGTACGCGTCGACGGTTTCTGAAACAGCATCGCCAGCGTCCGTCCCTGCAGAGCGCCCGAAAATCGTTTCGGGTCTGCCTTCATCAACAGACCCGCTTCTACCGTTTCCAGGATATCCGCTTCCGACCATGTCTTGAGCGTAATCAGATCCATGGGCGAATCACGCTCCCTCTCACCCGTTCGCGCGATCGATTGCCGATCGCCGCCCGTTTCAGTTCAATTCGATCGCCGGAAATCATTGCAGTTGCTTCCCTAATTCGTCCAGCAACAACCGTTTCGCCTCGTCTATTCGCTTCTCAATCCTGCAGCCCGACGCCCGGGTGTGCCCGCCACCGCCAAACGCCGCGGCGACGCGGTTCACATCCACTGCGCCGCGGGAACGCAGGCTGACTCGGAACCGCCCCGGGGCCTCTTCCTTTAACAACAACGCCGCCTGAATGCCGTCGATCGCCATCGCGTGGTCCGCCGCGGGATCCAGGTCGCCGCCCTTGCGATATGTTTCGTGGTCCACAACCAGCGTACTCACTCGAGCGTCGAAGTGAAGTTCCAGGGTGCTTAAGGCGGCGGCCAACGTGACCATGGTCTGATAGCTCTCCCGGGCAAACAGCGCATCGGCGATCGCCTCCGGGTTGGCGCCGAAATCCGCCAGTTCGCCGCAGACCTTTAACGCCCGTTCCGGATGGGAAACCCTGAAGAGCTTGGTATCGAACGCAATTCCCGTGTATATCTGGGTGGCAACCGCCGGATTGATTGCCGTTCCGGCAGCCCGAAGCAGTCCATAAACCAGTTCGCTGGCGGAACTGGCCGAAGGGTCCACGATGCGGACGTCGCCCTCCGGTTTCCGGACAGCGTGATGATCGATGATCATCGTGCGTGCGTCGTCATGGAGAAGGCGCCTCACGTCGCCAACTCTTTGCGGGTCCAGCGTTGGCGTGTCCACGAATACCGCCCGGCTGAACGCCGGTGGATCCACAAGCGACCTGTACAGTTCAATATGGTTAAATCCCGGCAGAAAAGCAAATTTCGGATTCAAAGTCTCATCGCTGACAACGAGCCGGCACGCCCGCTTCTTCCGGACGAGCATTTCCCTCATCGCCAGCATGCATCCAATCCCATCCCCGTCTGCATTGACGTGGGTTGAAACCAGATACGGTTCGTCGGGATCGAAAAAAGACAACGCTGCGGTATAGTCCATAGTCCGGCTTCGAAACCCTCCTGTCAGTTCAACATCCGTCCGCTGCCTGCGAGCCGCACATTCCACGCCGCGCGGCCTCGCCCTTTTCGGTTTTCCGCAACACGAAATGGACCCGATCCGACCCCTCGTCGGGCGCGCGGAAGCCGAATCCGTCGTAAGCCCCTTCCATGGAAAACGGAGACTGCTCCAGCGCGGCCTGCATATCCGGCAGCGCGTATATCCGTTGACGATGCACCTCTTCCACGGCTTCGTCGGTCCGCTCGAACCGGATCTTGAAACGGTTGAACTGAATCCCGTTCCTGTAAAAGCTCTCGCGGACGTACGCGAACCCGTCTCCGCGGTCTCTATCCGTCAACTTGCGAAAGTACCTCAGTGAATTCGCTTCGGTACATACGTCGAAAATAAAGAGACCGTGCGGCTGCAGAATGGTGTGGACTTCCTTCAAGGCCCGGGCGATGTCCTCGATCGTCATCAGATAATTCATGCTGTCGTACAGACACAGTGCAGCCTCGTATCGCGGCAACCCGGTCAGGTCAAGCAGGTTTCTGTGGAAGAACGCCGCGCTGTGCCCGGACCTTCGCGCCTTGTCTTCCGCCACGTCCAGCATTTCCCGGCAACTGTCCGCCCCGGAGGCGAGATAGGCCCGTTTTCGCAATTCCAACGCCATGCTGCCAGTGCCGCATGCGAGATCCAGCACCCGTGACGGCGTGGCGTTGTGCCGCGCGAAGACAGCTTCTATATAGTCCGCCCACTGCACATAGTCCACGTGCCGCATCACATAGTCATAGATCTCCGAAAGCCGGGTGTACGGCTGGGCCGTAGATGAATTTCTCTTTCGTCCGAGCATAAATCCAATATAAACAGGACACAGGGAAAGGGCAAACGCCAAGCCCGCGCACCGTCGGCTTCCGGTCCGCGCGCAAAAAAAAACCAGCCCCGGGGGCTGGACTCCTTCGACCTGTTCAGGAACCGGCTACGCCCTGGAGCCGTTCCATGAACACACGTCCACACGATCGGCGAAGCCATCGCGGCGAGACGGAATGATCACCGCCCGAATAGAGAGGTGTTTTTGGGGCAGGCTAAAAGTCAGTCGCTTCACGGGATTCGTCGCGCAGCACGTGGTAATACGATCTGGCAACCGCACGGGAGACGTTTCCCGCGGGCAACTTCAGAATCTCCAGTTCCAGGTACCGATCCAGAAACGAGATGCTCACGCGTCTGCCTGGCCGGACGGCCTGTCCCGGCTTCGCCCGCCGCCCGTCAAGCATCACGATTCCGTTCTCGCAGGCGCGTTTTGCCTCGGACCGCCGCCGCGTCAGACAACATCGTTTCAGGTATAGATCCAGCCGCATGTTGAATTGAACGCCCGTTGTCGACTCTGATCCGGGGCGCGCCGCGAACTCACTGCTGCGGCCGGCTTCCGTACCCCAGATCGTAGGGACGAACTTCCACGTAGAGGCGCGCCCGTGTTTCCGCGATTACCTCGTCAAACCGCTCTTGAAGGCGTACCTGTTGGATGATTCCCTCTATGGCTTCCTGGTCGTCGTTCACCTTTACGACGTGCCATCCGTACTCCGTCTGTATCGGGGCGCTCACTTCGCCCATGCGCATGGTTTTCACGACGGCCGAGAATTCTGATGGTAAATTTTCTGTCGTGAACGGTCCGGGAAGCCGCCCGCCCTTCCTGGCGGTCTCCTCGTGCACGGAGTGTTTTCTGGCCAATTCCGCGAAATCCGCTCCAGCCTGAACCTTTTTTGCCAGCTCGAGCGCCTTGTCGTAGGCGGTCTTCACGTCCCGCGTCGAGGGTTGCAGCGGGATGAGTATGTGCCGCGCCCTTACCTGGTCGCCGGCCGTCGCCTCAACCTTGATGATATGGTAACCGAACTTCGTCTTGACCGGCGCGCTGACCTCCCCGGGCCGCAGCGCAAAGGCAGCCTCCTCGAACGCCGGAACCATGCGTCCTCGCGGGAAATACCCCAGGTCGCCGCCTTCCTCCCTGCTGCCGACGTCGCTGGAATTCTGCCGGGCCAGCGCCGCGAAGTCCTCGCCCTCTTTCAAGCGGTCGATGATCGCGTTCGCCTGCGCCCTGACTTCCGCGTCGCGATCGTCGGAGGCTTCGATCGCCAGCAGAATGTGGCTGATACTCAACAGCGGTGGCAGTTCGTCCTTATATCGGGCCTTATAGTCCTGAACGTCCTTGAATGACACTTCGACCTGTTCGCTCAGGCGCGTGTACATCTGGTGGCGCAGGAAATCCTTTCGCGTCTTCTGACGATACTGGTCGCGCAGATCCCGTTCCGTCACACCCCCTTCGGCAAGCTGGCTTGCAAACTCCTCTTCGCCATGTTCGGCCTTGAGTTCCCGGATCTGGGACCGCACCGCGCGTTCGATGACCTCCTCGTCTACCTCGATGCTGTCCTCTTCCGCCCTGGCCAGCAGCAGTTTTTCCTGGATCATGTTCTCCAGTATAACCACAAACAATTCGCTCACTCTGTCCGGTGTGAGATCATCCCTGCTCATCCCCTGCTGCATGGCAACCAGGGCCATGTTCGACATCACGTCGGATCGCAGGACGATCTGATCGTCCACGACCGCCACAATCTGGTCGAGCAGCTGCGGCTTTGCCGCGGCCCTCGCCGCGAACATCGTTGCCAGAGCCGCCGCCGCGATGACACGCACGCCCATTGAAAGAGCTTTCGTCATAGTTCCTTGTCTCCGAATGTCGGACAAGCCCCCGCCGCCCTGCAGGGTATGCCCGGTCATGATCCGGTCGCCCCATTAGTTGACGGCCCGCGCATCGTATGGTTCCAAATGAACCGCCGTAAAAAGGCTGCCGGAATTCGGCCGGGAATATATGCGCTCAAACGAGGCTCTGCAACACCTTTTTGGCATTTGCAAGGCGTTCGCCGGGGCTCTGGCCATCCAACTCGGCCTCGATAAGCACCTGTTCGCCGAGGGAAAAATGCAGCGGTACGGGCGCGGCCGCCACCCAGTCCTCCACCTGCTTCCGCGTCAGCGTGCGGTCCTTCGGAAACGTGACTGCCAACATTCGACCCGTCCGCACCGTGTGCGCGCGAAGCTGCCGAGCCAGCAGCCGCACGGTTATTTTGTCAAGCAGCGCCGCAACGGGCGCCGGCAACTGGCCGAACCGGTCCGCCATCTCCTCTTCCAGCGCCAGGACCTCCACCGTCTGCCGGCACTCGCCCAGCCGCTGGTAAAACTGCATCTTCAGATCTTCGTCAGAAATATACGCTTCCGGAATATAGGCGGAGACGGCCACCTGCACCTCCGGCTCGGCCGCAGGTTCGGCCTGATTGCCGTGAACCTGATCGATGGCTTCATCCAGCAGCCGGCAGTAGAGCTCGAATCCGACCGCCGCGATATGCCCATGCTGCTGCGCTCCCAGCAGATTGCCCGTCCCCCGGATCTCCATGTCCCGCATTGAAATATTGAAGCCGGATCCCAGATCCGCGAATTCCTCGATGGCGCGCAGACGACGGACTGCGGGCTTTTTCAGTGATTTCCACGAAGGTATCAGAAGATATGCATACGCCTGCCGCGCGGAACGTCCCACGCGGCCGCGAAGCTGGTAGAGTTGAGCGAGTCCCATCCGGTCGGCGCGGTTCACAATCAGCGTATTCACACTCGGAATATCAAGCCCCGACTCGATAATCATTGTCGAAACCAGACAGTCGTACCGGCCTTCGAGAAAATCCATCATCACCTTTTCAAGTTGTCTTTCCGGCATCTGACCATGGGCCACCCCGAACCGCACCTGCGGGACGAGCTGCTCGAGAAAATTCACGATGGCCGGCATCGACTGCACCCTGTTGTGGACGAAATACACCTGCCCGCCCCGGTCTATCTCCCGCAAGATGGCCTCCGCAACCCTCTCTTCGTCAAACGGGAGGACTTCGGTCGTAATCGGCAGGCGGTCTTTCGGAGGCGTACGGATAATCGACATGTCCCGGGCCCCCATAAGGGACATATGGAGCGTCCTGGGAATCGGAGTCGCCGTCAGCGTCAGGACATCCACCTGCCGTCGTATCTGCTTCAGCCGCTCCTTATGGCGGACGCCGAACCGGTGCTCTTCGTCAATCACGAGCAATCCCAGGTCCCTGAACTGAACGTCCTGCGACAACAGGCGGTGCGTGCCCACCGCAACGTCCACCCGCCCGGCTGTCAGGCCTTCGAGCGCCGTCCGCTGCTCCCGCGGCGTACGGAACCGGCTCAGCACGTCGACGGTAACCGGCAGGCCGTCCATCCGTTCCAGGAACGTCCGGAAGTGCTGCTGCGCCAGAATGGTGGTTGGCGCCAGCACCGCAACCTGCTTTCCATCGGCCACGGCCTTGAATGCGGCGCGCACCGCCACTTCGGTCTTCCCGTATCCCACGTCGCCGCACACCAGGCGGTCCATCGGCGCCGACTGTTCCATGTCCTTCTTGACTTCGTGAATCGTCTGGAGTTGATCCCGGGTCTCCTGGAACGGAAACGAGGCTTCGAGCGCACCCTGGAGTGACGTGTCGTCCGAAAACGTGATGCCGGGCGTCGCCTTCCGCTCCGCGTAGAGAGACAGCAACTCCGCCGCCATTTTGAAGACCTCCTTCCTGGCCTTCTCCTTTATGCGTTCCCAGGTTCCCGTCCCCAGTTTACTCAGTGCCGGGACGACACTGTCCTGTCCCGCATACTTCTGTACGCGGTCCATCTGGTCCACCGGCACGAACACCCGGTCGCCGCCGCGATAGAACATGGTCAGACAGTCCTGCCGGACGCCGTCGACCGTAAGGTGCTCGATCCCTTCGTAACGCCCGATGCCGTGGTCCACATGGACGACGAAATCTCCCGCTCTGAGGCTCGAAATGCTGCGGATCGGCGTCGCGTCCTTGAACCGCCGATAGCGGCGGCGACGGCGCGCGCGGGTATAAATCTCGTGGTCGTTCAGCACGAGCACCCGCGCCCCCGGAGACGGGTAGGCGAAGCCGCTGCGCAGGGTGCCCACGGTTATCGAGATCAGGTGCTCCTCGTCTTCCAGCAGTTCTTCAAACCGGGCTTTCTGGCCCTGGCTCTCGCACAACAGCACCACCTCGTAATCCGCCTGCCAGTGGCTCCTCAGATCCTCTCTCAGCGTCTCCAGATGCCCCTCATACCGCCGTCCGCCGACGCCCGAAAAGTGGACGCCATCCTCCGAACGTCCGCCCAGCGGCCAGTTCAGGACGCTGCGCATACCGGCCAGCCGCTTCAGAATCGCCTCGGGACGCCGGGCCACGGCGTCCGCCGGAAGCGGCTCCGGCTCTCCGCGCCTCTTCTTCTGGCGCCGGGCCGCCACCTCCACCCGCGCCCACGCGTCCGCCGCGGCCGTTTCGACGGCGGCGGGGTCGTCCACCACGACATAACCATCCGAAACATGGTCCAGAAGACAGGTCTTCTCTCTGTACAGAACACCCAGGTAATGCTCAAGTCCGTCGAATGCGCCCTGGCTCTCCATCAGTTCACGCAGGCCTTCAAGGTTCATCCCAAGCCGCTGTTCGGCTTCGGCCAGGTGCGCCGCGAAGACGTCGTCCAGCGTCTCTACCAGGACGGCCTCGCGGCACGGCAGCACCCGCACCGTCTCGTGCGTGTCCACCGACCGCTGCGTACCCAGATCGAACGCTCGAATGGATTCCACCTCATCGCCGAAGAACTCGATTCGGACCGGATGGGCGCCGCCGAACGAGCACACGTCCAGAATACCGCCCCGCACGCTGAACTGCCCCACCCCGCCCACCAGCGTCACACGCTCATAGCCGATATCCACCAGATGTTCAGCCAGAGCGTCCGGCGCGACTTCTTCCCCGATCCGTATTTCCCGAATCGCCAGATCATACAGGTCCGGAGGCAGCGTGTGGCTCATCAGGGCCTCCACGGGAACGACCACGACCCCGTTCTGTGCCCCCTGCAGTTGATCCAGCGCCTCGAGTCGAAGTCCCATCACGTCGAGATGGGGAGACCGATGGTCGTAAGGCGACCCGCCCCAGGCGGGGAAAATCCCAACGCGGCTCGGACCCAGCACGCGCTCCAGATCGTCGCGCACTTCTTCCGCTCGATCCTCGGAAGCGCACACCACCAGAACCGGACCCGTCGCGTTCTCCTCCACCCACGCAATGCCGAACGCCGTAAGCGAACCCGGCAGCCCGCGCACTGGAATCGAAGGCGCGCGGGACTCGATCAGACGCGCCAGTTCCTCGAATGGCTGCGACTTGACCATCCTGTCGTATATCCGCCTGATCGACATTCAAACCCCCTCAAGTGTCCCGTCCCGTCCGACGCCACCCGTGCGCACGATAAAGAAGCCGACGGCGAAAATAAAAATCACGCAACGCCGCTTTCGGGGACCAGCCGAAACGCCAAAAAGCCCGACCCTGGATTGAGTCGGGCATCTCCGGTACAAACACAAAAAACCACCCGATCCGCATCGGGTGATGCGGCGGGCGTTCGCAATGCGCCGAACTTCGGAGCGCGTTCCCCGGAGGCCTTCCGACGGCCGTCCTTTGTTTAAATGGCGGGGTAGACGGGACTCGAACCCGCGACCTCAGGCTTGACAGGCCTGCACTCTCACCAATGCTGAGCTACTACCCCGCATCACCGGCACAAATCAACTGTCATTTGAGCGGGCGTAAAGATAACATAGCCCCCTGAAGCTGTCAAGCCCTTTCAGGCAAATTCCGCTGCTTCGCGGGGTGTCCCTCCTTGCCTCGCTCTCCCCTTTGTCTTATATTGATCCCTTGCTTCCGTTCCGTCCATCTTCCAGGGTCATTTCCGCGGCGGATACGACCTTCAGGAATACGCGGCCAATAAATCTCCAGACCGTGGAATCCAGCATGTCCAATCACCGATCCGTCGGTATCGGTCTTATCGGCATGGGCGTCGTCGGCGCCGGCGTCGTCCGCATACTCAGAGAACGTGCCGGCTATTTCAGGTCCATACGTGGCGTGCCGCTAGACCTGAGGCGCATCGCCGTGAGGGATATCTCCAAGACGCGCGATCCGGATCTGCCCGCGGATATCCTCACCGGCAGCGCCCGTGAGGTCGTTGAAGATCCGGACATCCAGATTGTCGTTGAAGTGATGGGTGGGCTGGATCCCGCCCGGGAATACTGCCTTGAGGTGCTGGAGAACGGAAAAGACCTGGCAACCGCGAATAAAGCCCTGCTCGCGGAACAGGGTGACGACCTTTTCAGCGCCGCCGCGCGAAACGGCGCAAACATCGGCTTCGAAGCCAGCGTCTGCGGCGGCATACCCATCATCCGATCGCTGACGGATGGTCTGGCGGCGAACCGAATCCAGTCCATTTACGGTATTCTCAATGGCACCACCAACTACATTCTCACCCGAATGACCGACGATGGCGGAGACTTTCAGGCCATGCTGCGCCGGGCGCAGGAAAAGGGTTTCGCCGAGGCGGATCCGACCATGGACGTCGACGGTACGGACGTCGCGCAGAAACTCGCCCTTCTGTGCCGCATCGCCTTCCGTGTCGGCCTGGATCCCGCACATATTCTCAAAGAGGGCATCTCGCACGTTTCTCCGCTGGATATCGACTTTGCGGGAGAACTCGGGTATACCATCAAGCTCCTGGCCATCGCGAAGGCGATCGGAACCCGCATTGAAGCCCGCGTCCACCCGTGCCTTGTGCCCTCCGGCGCACTGCTGGCAAATATCAAGGACGAATTCAACGCCGTGGAGATCGTGGGCAATGCCGCCGGTCCTCAGGTCCTGTACGGCCGCGGCGCCGGGCAGATGCCCACGGCCGGTGCCGTCGTCTCCGATCTGCTCGACCTGGCGGAACGCCGGCTGACGGGCCGGGCCTCGGGTCGCGCGGCTCTTGCGGGCCTGCCCCGTGCCGACGCCATTCCTCCGGAAGAAATCGAAACCAGCTTCTACTGCCGCTTTACGGTATTTGACCGGCCCGGCGTCCTCGCCAGGATCGCCCGTATCTTTTCAGAGCAGGACATCAGCATCGCGACCGTGATTCAGCACGGCCGGTCTGAAACCGAACTGGGCACCGTTCCGCTCATTATGACGACCCACGAAGCCCGCGAAGCCAGCATGTGCACGGCGGTTCAGCAGATCGACCGACTTTCCGTAATCACCGAGCCCTCGCAGATCCTCCGCATCGAAGCGCTTTAGAAGTACCCGCGGGGGCCACGGCCTGAACGCTTATTTCGAGTCTCCGTTCGGACCGGAATCCGGCGGAAGGCCCTCCGATCCGTCCCCGTTATTCTGGGAAACCACGCGGGCAACGTCCATCACCTCGTCGTCCTCGTCGAGATTGATGAGACGCACGCCCTGTGTATTCCTGCCGATCGAACTGATTTCACCGATCGGCTGCCGGATCAGAATGCCGTTCAGGGTCACGATTATCAGTTCATCTTCATCCACCACGCCTCTCACAGCCACCACCTTGCCGTTGCGCTCGGAGGTCCTGATATTGATCACCCCCTTGCCGCCGCGGCGAGTCAGCCTGTAATCCGAGACCCCTGTCCGTTTGCCGTATCCCTTTGCCGAGACCGTCAGCAGGGTGCTTTCGGCGTCCTGAACCACCACCATGCACACCACTTCGTCGCCTTCGTCAAGGGAGATGCCCCGCACTCCCCGGGTCCCCCGGCCCATGTCGCGCACTTCCTGTTCGTGAAACCGGACGGCCTGGCCATTTCGGGTTGCCAGCACAATTTCCTGTGACCCGCTGGTAACTTCGGCGCCGATCAACCGGTCGTCATCCATGATGTTCATCGCTATGATACCGCCGCGCCGCGGCCGGCTGTACGCGGGCAGGACCGTCTTTTTGACCAGCCCGTTTCGCGTCACTTTCATCAGATATCGCCCGTCTTCAAATGCCTTTACAGGGACGATCGCGGCCACCTTGTGACTCTCGCCGATCT
This sequence comes from Candidatus Latescibacterota bacterium, assembly GCA_965203805.1. GTDB lineage: Bacteria > Latescibacterota > UBA2968 > UBA2968 > JAAXHE01. The sequence continues at coordinate 3,632,144 of OZ241917.1, forward strand.
CGATCAGGTTGACCACCGGCCGCCCGCGCGAAACACGCCCGCCTTCGGGAATTTCGTGGACCTTCAACCAGTGGCAGTGACCCCTATCCGTCAGAAACAGAATGTAGCTGTGGGTGGACGCGATGAACAGATGCTCCACGAAATCCTCTTTCTTGGTCCGCATACCCGTCACCCCTCGCCCGCCCCTGCGCTGTTGCCGATAGGCGTCCACCGGAATTCGTTTGATATATCCCTGGTGGGAAATGGTGATGACCATATCCTCGTCGGCGATCAGGTCTTCGATGTTGAATTCCGATGCCGATAAAACGATGTCGGTCCGTCGGTCATCTCCGTACTTCGCCTCGACCTCCAGCAGTTCCGACCTTACAAGCTCCATCCGCTCCGGCCTGCTGTTCAGAATCGACTTGAGCCGTTCGATCTCTTTGACCAGGGCTTCGTACTCCTCTTCGATCTTCCTGTGTTCGAGTCCCGTCAGCCGCTGTATGGTCATCGTCAGAACCGCCTGCGCCTGTCTTTCGGACAGGGAAAGCCGTTCCATCAGGATCGTCCGGGCGGATTCCGGATCCTCGGCTCTCCGGACGATTTGAATCACCTCTTCAATCGCATCCAGCGCAATTCGCAATCCTTCCAGGATATGCGCGCGGTCTTCGGCGACCTGAAGCTCGTAGGAGGTCCGCCTCACCACCACGGCGTGCCGGTGATCGATATAGTGTTGAAGCAGCTGTTTCAGGTTCAGTTGCCTGGGCTGCCTGTCGACCAGTGCGATCATATTGGCGCCGAACGTGCTTTCCAGCTGGGTATGTCTGTAGAGCTGGTTCAGGACCACCTCGCTGTAGGCATCCTGTTTCAGCTCCACCACCACCCGCATCCCCTTGCGGTCGGACTCATCCCGGATATTCGAAATCCCTTCGATGCGCTTCTCCCGAACCAGATCGGCCATCTTCTCCAGCAACGCGGCCTTGGCGACCATATAGGGGATTTCGGTAATGACGATGTTTTCGCGTCCGTTCTTCAAGGACTCCACCGTGGCGGTCGCCCGCACCCGGATCAGCCCCCGGCCGGTACGGTAGGCGTCCAGCACGCCGCTCATCCCGTAAATCACACCGCCGGTGGGAAAGTCAGGACACTTAATGTATTCCATGAGATCCATGACATCCAGGTCGGGGTTGTCGATCAGCGCCACCAGACCGGCGACCACTTCGCGAAGGTTGTGCGGGGGAATCGCCGTGGCCATGGTCACGGCAATACCAACGGCTCCGTTGCAGAGCATATTCGGAAAGCGGGAGGGCAGGACGGCGGGTTCCTCGAGCCGTTCGTCGTAATTCGGGTGGAAATCCACCGTATCCTTGTCGAGATCCTGTAACATCTCGCTGCCCGCGCCGGCCATTCTCGCCTCGGTATACCGCATCGCCGCGGGGGGATATCCGTCAATTGAGCCGAAATTGCCCTGTCCGTCAACGAGCGGATAGCGCAGCTTGAAGTCCTGCGCCAGATTGACCAGCGTCGGGTAGACGATTTCCTCGCCGTGAGGATGGTAGTTGCCGGATGTATGCCCGGCAATGTTGGCGCACTTCCTGTGCTGCCTGGCGGGACCCAGGCCCAGGTCGTTCATGGCGATGAGGATGCGCCGTTGCGAGGGCTTAAGCCCGTCGCGCACATCCGGCAACGCACGATTCACCAGCGTGCTCATGGAATAGTCCAGCATGGACTTCTTCAGTTCGTCGCCGATGTCCATCGGGACAATCCGCTGCCGCTCGCTCATCATGCTCCGTATCTCCCGTGTTTGTCAGTTAACCGCCCGATCCTGCGAGGCGGCAGGACAGGCTGGATACGCCATTACCCCGGACCGCTCGCGTCCACGTCCGCTTCCAGCGCGTGGGTTTCCACGTATTTCCGGCGCGGTCCGACCTCGTCTCCCATCATCATCGTAAACGCGCGCTCGGCCTCCATCGCGTCGTTCTGGGTAAGGTTCAGCAACGTGCGTGTCTCCGGGTTCAGCGTCGTCTCCCAAAGTTGGTCGGGATTCATCTCTCCCAGCCCCTTGTATCGCTGAACCACCACGCCGTTGGCGTCTTCGCCCATCGACTGAAGAATGACATCCCGTTCGGACTCGTCGAAGGCATACTGCTGTTTGCGCCCCTTCTTTATCAGAAACAGAGGGGGCTGGGCGATATATACCTTCCCGCCGGTAATCATGGACCTCATGTATCTGAAGAAAAAGGTCAGCAACAACGATCGGATATGGGACCCGTCCACGTCCGCGTCGGCCATGATGATCACTTTGCCGTATCGCAGCCTTTCGACGTCGAAATCGTCGCCGACGCCGGCGCCCAGCGCCAGGATCATCGGCTGGAGCTTCTCGTTGCTCAACACCTTGTCGATCCGGGCCTTTTCCACGTTCAGCAACTTTCCCCACAGCGGCAGCACCGCCTGGAACGCGCGGTCCCGCCCCTGCGCCGCCGATCCGCCCGCCGAATCACCCTCCACCAGGTAGATTTCCGTCTCGTCCTTGTCGTTGAGCGTGCAGTCCAGAAGCTTCCCGGGCAGCCCTCCGCCTTCGAGCACGCTCTTGCGCCGCACAAGCTCCCGCGCCTTTCGCGCGGCTTCCCTGGCCCTGGAGGCTTCGATGGCTTTCTGCAGGATCTTCTTCGCCGCCGCCGGGTTTTCCTCGAAGTACGCCGTGAGCTTCTCGCCCACCAGCGACTCGACGACGCCCTTCACTTCGCTGTTGCCCAGTTTCGTCTTGGTCTGGCCCTCGAACTGGGGTTCGGGCACCTTGGTGCTTATCACGGCGGTCAGGCCCTCTCGGGCGTCCTCGCCGCTCAGGCTGGACTTTTCGTTCCTGAACAGGTTATACCTGGTTCCGTACGCGTTCAGCGTCCGGGTCAACGCCGTTCGAAACCCCGTTTCGTGAGTGCCGCCCTCCTTCGTGTGGACGTTATTCGCGAAGCTGTAGATGTTTTCAGAATAGGAATCGTTGTACTCAAAGGAGATTTCCACGCCGGTGCCGTCACGGATCCCTTCGAAGTAAACCGGCGGATGCAGCGGCGTCCGGCCTTCGTCGAGGTACGCCACGAACGCGTTGATCCCGCCGTCGAAATGGAAGGTTTCCTGAAAGCCCACCCTTTCGTCCGTCAGGACAATCATCAGCCCGCTATTCAGAAACGCCAGTTCGCGCATCCGGTTGACCACGGTTTCCAGGTGGAACTCGACGGATTCGAAAACCGCGCTGTCCGGCATAAACGTCGTCGTTGTGCCCGAGGACGTCGTTGTTGTGTCCTCGGTTTCGCTCGGGCGGATCTCTTCCATTTCGCCCGTGGGAATGCCCCGTTCGTACCTCTGGCGAAAGACCCGACCCCGTTTCTCGGGCAGCGACGAACGGACCTCCACCACACACCATGCCGAAAGCGCATTCATCACCGAAACGCCGACCCCGTGCAGCCCGCCGGACACGGCGTAGGTCTTCTTGTCGAACTTGCCGCCGGCGTGAAGCACGGTCATGACCACCTCGAGGGCGGGCCGGTTTTCCGTCGGGTGCAGATCGACCGGAATTCCTCTGCCGTTGTCCGCGACCGTCAGGCTTCCGTCCTCATTGATGGTTACTTCCATGCGGTCGCAGTACCCTTCGAGGGCCTCGTCGACACTGTTGCTCACCACTTCCCAGATGAGATGATGCAGTCCTTGAGAACTCGTGTCCCCGATGTACATTGCGGGACGCTTCCGGACCGCCTCGAGACCCTTGAGGACCTGAATATTGTCGGCGCCGTATTCCGCCTGCGAAACAACCTCGGCCATAGTAACTCAACTCCTTGTTCGGATCGTTGTGTATCCCGGCTGTTACAGACAAACCGTTACCGCTGCGGGTTCGTGGCGGTACCGCGTATGCCGCCGCGGCCGCCGTTCATCTGCCGAAGCGAATCGAGGTTACGACGTCGCGTCCCAGGGCATCGTTTAACTTTGCCTGTATCCGAAGACGTTCCAATAACAACAGGTGGCGCATCGCGTCGTGCCTGATCCAGATGACAAGCTCGCCCCGGTGAATCTCGGCCGGACGCGCCATTGCATCCGGCAGACCGGTGATTTCGTCGATCACCTCCGGCAACAGCATCAGCGCACGCTGCTCCATGAGCTTGGCGTCGATGCCGAGGCCCCGTATGGCGGCCCTCAGGGCCTCTCCCAGGGCAACGGCGCCTGCGCCAGTGCGACCGGACAGACGCGGCCGGCTTCCGGTTTCCTTGACGTGTCGCAATTCTCACTCCCGGCTGCGCCATCCCGATTACAGCGACAACAGTTGGAATCCCCGGTCCTTGAAATTCACATCCGGTTCGCGCGCGGACGTTATGAGGACCTGCCCGAACGACGCGACAAGATCGATGGCCGCCTCTGCCCTGTGTTGATCCAGTTCCGCGAAAATGTCGTCCATCAGCAGCACCGGCGGACGGCCGGTGTGCGACGCAAGAAAGACTGCTTCGGCGAGTTTCCAGGACAGCAGAATGCTCTTGTGCTGGCCTTTCGAGGCAAACTTGTGCGCGCTTCGGCCATCCAGGGTGAAAACCAGATTGTCCCTGTGCGGGCCGACCAGCGTATAACCCAGACCCGCTTCGTCTACCCGCCGACGCTTGAGTTCCGCCTCCAGTATCTCCTGACCGCGTTCTCGTTCGTCGGCCTTTACGGGACTTCGGTAGACGGATGCGATCTGCTCTTTGCTGCGCGAAATCTGTCGGTAATACGCATCGATTGTGGGCCGCATCGCGTCCAGCGCGTCCATCCTGGCTCGAATTATCCGCGCGCCGAGTTCCGCCAGCTGTACGTCCCATGGGGCCAGCTGCCGTACATCCAGCGCATACTCCCGACCTTCTTTCAGCAACCGGTTCCTCTGAGCCAGCACACGTCGGTACTGATCCAGATCGGACAGATAGGAGGTCTGGCACTGAGAAACAAGGATGTCCAGGAGACGACGGCGCTGGGGGGGATCCCGCAAGACAAGGTCTACATCTTCCGGGAAGAACAGAACTGCGTTAAAGGTGCCGATCAGGCTCGAAAGTCGGGGGAGTGGGGATGCATCCAGAAGCGCTCTTTTTTTGCCGACGCGCCGGTCGAAGGCGATTCGAATCGATCTCGTGCGGTCTTCGAAGGCAAACGACGCATCGATGCTGAAGTATTCCGTCCCCCACCGAACGACGTCCCTGTCTCTCGACCCGCGCCCGGACCGGGCTATGGCAAGGAAATATATGGCTTCCAGCAGATTCGACTTGCCCGCGCCGTTTTCCGCGCAAACCGCGGTCTTCCGGCCCGGAAACTCAAAATCGGCGGCATCGAAATTTCGATAGTTGACAAGCTTGAGCGCCGTAAGGTACAAAACCTGTTGCCCATCAGTCGTTTATCCGAAGCGGCATCAGCAGACACAGGTAGTCTTCGCCCTCCGGCTGCTCCGCCGGACGAATGATCCCCGCAGCCATAGGACCGTCCAGTTCGAACAATACTTCCTCCGAGTCGATACGTCTGAGAATATCCAGGAGATAGTTCGAATTGTAGCCGACCACCATTTCGTCGCCGCCGTATTCGGCTTCGAGCTCCTCGCGGGCCTCGCCGCCGATTTCCTGGCTCGAGGCCGAGAGTACGACGCGGTTGTCGTTCATTTCCAGGCGAACCTGGTGGGTCTGTGCGCTTGAAAGAATGGAAACCCGTCGGACAGCCGGCATAAATTGGCCGTTGGCCACCTTCATTGTTGTGCCGTTGTCCTGTGGGATTACCTGCTCGTAGTCGACATAGGGGCCCTCCACCAGGCGGGAAAACAGGCGGATGGAACCGCGGGCGCTTGTTTCGGCGCCGTTGGCCGCCTGCAGATCGAACACCAGGTGGTTCTGACCGAACTGCACGCGGCCCAGGCTGCTGCCGCCGGAAGCGAGCTTGACCACGTGGTTCAGCGCCCGGGTAGGAACGATGGCCTCCGTTGAGACGTCATGGTCCTCCGACCGGGAATGTGTCCTGGAGTATCTGACCAGTCTTGCTCCGTCCGTAGCGACCATCGTCATCCGGCCGCCGCCAACCTTCCAGAACACGCCGTTCAGGACGGGCCTGGTCTCATCTCTGGACACGGCGAATGTCGTCTTCAGAATCATCTCCCGCATCATCCGGCCCTCGCCGCCGCCTTCAGTGGACTCGTCCCCGGACTCGAAGACCATCTCGGGACCGTCGACTTCCGCGGGCAACTCGGGAAAGTCTTCCGCAGGCGCCGCCATAAGCGCATACGTTCCTTCCAGACCCGACTCGCACCGGATTGTCACCCGCCCTGAATCTTCGGTCAGAACAACGGGGCCTTCGGGCAGTTCCCGCACGATCTCGGCGAATTTCCGGGCCGGGACCGTGGTTGACCCGGGCGCCTCCACCGTGCCGGTAAGCATACAGTTGATGGAAATATCGAGATCGGTGGCGGTCAGACACACTTCCCCGCTCTCGTTGGTTCCGACGAGTATATTCGACAGCACTGGCAAGGCTGTCTTCGACGGTACGATATCCAGCACCGAATTGATGCCCCAGATGAGCAGATCCTGCTCGATAACCACCTTCATTTCACTGTCTCCCGGGAACACGTGTTTCAACGACGTCGTTCCACCAGATTCCGGTTGAAATTTCGGGATCGTATTCGTCAAAAAAGCGGCCTGTTCGGCCGTTGTAGACCATGACGTAATATACTGATTTTTATCGAATTTGTCAACGGCTATTGTCTCGTTCCCGGTCCTGCGGGAGACCCCTCCGGAAGCGCCGTTTACGGGTTCCCGGAAACGGCGGATTCAACGGCCTCGATCACACCTTCTCCGCACCACGAAGAGCGACCGGTGTTTTCGACAATTATCGGAAGCGCTCACGGTCGCCTCGACATCGAATTCCCCCGGCTCGGACGCTCGCGACGGGCGTGTTTCGGACGCGGATGACATCCAACGCCTAACCTTGATTCGTCATTATGCGAGGACGTTAATTCGAATACGTGAAAGTGAATAAAGGTGATTTAACTCCTGATTTCCATGATCCTTCAGGTCACTGGTCGCAAACGGAAGAAATGTCCTTCCGGACGACCCTTTCGGCCCGTTTCGGAAGGATTCGTCGCAGTGACCCGTGGCAGTTTTTGTCGAATGAAGGCTAATGTCCGCGATATCCGTGATCCTGCCCGCGGGCGGCGGGATCTCTCAACATTCCCAATTGTGAACAACTTCTGCCCGATTCACCGCCGATTTCGTGCGAATTACGCTGATAAAATACTATTTATATGACAGATGTGACGGCCTTCGGTGCTTGAGTTCCGGATAGGCGGCTTTGTGGATTATTTTCCGGAAAATATGTGGATAAAGATTGGCGTGCGTTATCCTGCCCGGGCAAGGGTGAATAAGCCTTCGGTTACACACAGGTTTTCCAGAGCAAAACGACAATTCCAGGCTACCGTTTTCGCTTCCGGTTAGCGGGCAACTGCCGTTTTTCCACCTTTCCACCGGGCTTATTGTTATTGTTTTTTAATTAATCATTCCTGAAGAAATGCATAATAAATAATGCCGGGGGCACTTCCTGTGGATAAGTTCCATACGTCAATATAAACGACCGATTCAAGAAGTTGAACCGGTCGTCCCGCGGTAAAACACATTGACAGGAGTCGTATTCAGCCGGCCTTGTCTGACTTCACGGAAACACCGCCGAAGAAGGGTTCAGGCCGACGAGACCTGCTGGACCGTGTTCTGGATGCGGCTCACAAGAGCCTCGAAATCGGGGTCGGCAGAAAGCCTGGTGGCGATATTTTTGCAGGCATGAATAACCGTTGTATGATCACGATTTCCGAATTCAGTGCCGATTGACTTGAGGGGCGCTTCCGTAAGCCGTCTGCAAAGGTACATACAGATGTGCCGAGCCGTGGCGATATCCTGCTTCCGGGTGGAACCGGTCAGCATGGTCACGGGGATATTAAAGAAGCCAGCCGTACCCTTCTGGATCTCCTCGATGCTGATTGCGGGTGACGTGATGGCACTGGCGCGGCCAAGACTCTTTATGGTATGCCTGGCGATATCGAGGGAAACTGGAGCGCTTTTATATACCGAAAAAGTAATGAGATGGGTCACGGCGCCTTCCAGTTCCCGGATATTCGAATCTACCTGTTCGGCCATGAAACGAGCGACATCGGGGGGTATCCTGACGCCGTGGTTTCCCGCCTTCTGATTGACAATTGCCATTCGGGTTTCCAGGTCCGGTCGGTCGATATCCGAAACAAGACCCCACTGAAACCTAGAAATCAGCCTGTCTTCAAATCCTTTCAGGGTTGACGGCGGCCGGTCGGAGCTCAGGACGATCTGTTTGTTGAGTTGATACAATGCGTTGAAGGTGTGAATGAGCTGGCGCTGGCAGGCTTCGGTCGTTGCGTGGAACTGAATATCGTCGATGAGAAGAATGTCGGCGTTTCGATAAATTTCGGTAAATGCGGATGAATCCCTTTTTTGGATGGCTTTCAAATAGTCGGTAAAGAACCTTTCGCCCGTCGTATACACAACGCGCCTGGCCGTGTTGTTGCGAACGCAATGGTCGGCGACTGCCTGGAGCAAATGCGTTTTCCCGAGGCCCACGCCGCTATAGATGAACAGCGGGTTATAGGATGTCGCGCCGGGCGACTCCGCGACGGCTTTCGCCGCGGTGTATGAGAACTGATTGCTCTCACCGACAACGAAATTTTCAAACCGATATCTGGGATTCAGCGGAAAAACGGCTTCGGATACAACGGCTGGAACGGGGTCTTCTCCGTTTGGCCGGGGATTCGGCGGAGGCGGGGAATCGTCGGCCAGGGTGAAGTCGGGTGGCGACCCCGATGCAGACCGGACGTCTTTCTTGATGGCAAACCGAATTTCCGGCGTCCAGGAAGTGATTTCTTCTATTACAGACTTGATTAAATCGAGCCAATGCTCTTCAAGCCAGTCTCCGAAAAAGGAAGTTGGCACCTCAATAGTCGCGAACTCCGCGTCCAGTCGTGGTGACAACGTCTCGGCGAACCATGTACTGTAGGCATCCGCCTCGATTTTCCCCTCGATTTTCCGCAGACACCTGCCCCAGAGGACGGAAGGATTTTCAACCATAAAGACAAAACCACCCATACATTAGCGAGGGACATGCGCCGTCGCTAAGCTCTATTTACAATACAAAAGAGAGTTGGCGGGGAAGAATGCCGACGCCCAGCCAGAAGCCAGAAGATCATCTATGGAGGGAGTATTGCAGAAGATATTCTGGGGGGATGGAATTCACGGCAGAGAAAGAGGTGAATTCCTTGCAAACGGACAATACGAAGGCCTGCCGGTTGCAGACAGGTCTCTTGGAAAAAGAGGGAATAATAAAAGTAATGATCAAGATGCAGGGGAGTCGCCGAAGGAACTGGCTCGGCAAAAATGACGGCGCCAAACTAAAGAAGAGATCTGCAAAAGTCAAGCCCTTTCTGGAAGAAAAATCTCTTTATTTTTCGACAATCATCTTCCGACATCGATATACCAGATAATGTATATTTGATCCAATAAACACACCATGTAGTAGAGATTTTCGTGATCTCATGGAGACCTATGAAATCCCTTGACAAAGATTCCTTCCCCATCTATATTCATAAGTTGCTACAATTCATTTAGATACAACAACGGCTGTTCTCTGCGCAACGCACGGACAAGGGTAATGAAGCGGACGTTCCAGCCCAGCAACCGGAAACGAAAAAACAAGCACGGCTTTCGCCACCGCATGCGAACCCCGGGCGGGCGTCAGATATTCTCCAGGCGCCGGCGCAAGGGCCGCGTACGGATCTCGCTCTAAAACGATGAGGCCGGGCGCCGGATTGCGGAGCGAGGTTCACAATCTCCGGCGGACCGGATCGTTGTTCAGGGGTCGCTGGTTGCATGTCCGTGCAGGCAATTCCTCAGAAGATCGCATTATCATCTCCGTGCGCAAGCGGTTTGGCAAGGCCGTCGCGCGAAATCGCGCACGGCGGCGAATTCGCGCCATCTGCAGGGAAATGGCTCCGCACCGCGGCACGGGTCATCTGGTCATCATATCCGTTGGCGACGGATCGGCCGCTGCAGGGTTCCGGGATCTGCGCAGAGACTTGATCGCTGCGTTTGGTAAACTGGGTCTTCTCCACGGGTCGGCCATCCCGCCGATGGGATTGCGTCCTCGTTGAATCGCCCTCCGCTTTTTCTTCGGATGCGTGTTGCCCCCCGTACCATGCCCCCGTCAGTGTTCTGATCCGGTAACAGATTGCCGAAATCCGGTCGATGAGTCGCCCGGCTGCGATAGCGGGGCACTTCCACGGGCTCACGTTCCTGTCTGAAACTTGCAGATCCGCGACATCACAGGTCTGACGAATGGACAAGCGTACAATTCTCGCCTTTATCCTGATCGGTCTGATCATCATTCTCTATCCCCATTACATGGAGTGGATCATGGGCGATCCGCCACCGGTCCCACCCCCGGAACGGATCCCCTCCGAAAGGCTTGGAACGCCGCCTTCCCCACCGCCGGAATCACCCGTCCGACAACGCGAGATCCGGCAACCCGAGATCGCGCGGGAGGCCTCCGGCGACATCTCGTCCGGACAGCGGCGCGGCCGGATCTCTCCGGGAGAATTCATTCCGCAAGACGTCGTTGTAGAGACCGATCTCTTTACCGCCACGTTCAGTACGCGGGGCGGGGTGTTAACCCGGCTTCGGCTGAAGGCGTATGAACATCCGGACGGCGGGGAACTGGATCTGATCGCACCCGGGAGCGCCGCGCTGGGCCTCTCTCTGGCCGGCGAATCGCTGGATGCATACGAGTTTTCCACGGACACGCCACGGCTCACGCTGGTCGGAGCGGAGCAGGCCGAGTTGATCTTCAGGGGTCAGCTGGGAACGCGCACGATTGAAAAGCGGGTCCGGTTTCAGGGCAACCGGTACCGGGCGGATTTGGCAGTGGCCGTTTCCAGATTGGATCCGCAGGAGAAGCTGGGCGTGGCATGGTCGGGCAGTCTGGCCGATACGGAGAACAACCCTGAAGAGAACGCATTCTATATGTCGGTTGTCACACGCGCGGGCGGCGAAGTCGAGACCTGGGACGTGGAGGACCTCGGACCCGACGGCGACCCCCCGCCCGGCGGCCGAATCTCGTGGGTCGGGATACGGAACAAATATTTCCTGGTTGCGCTGATTCCGCCGGAAGGCAGCTATGGCCTGAACCTCGGCGGCGAACCGCGCGATTTCGCCGAATGGTACGACGTCGAAATCCAGGCAAAGGACGTCGATCCGGGGCAACGGTACGGTGTATATTTCGGTCCGATCTCCTACGATCGGCTCCGGCAGCAGAATCAGGATCTTTCGGGCAATTACCGGGAATTGGAGATGGAGGAGTTCATGGAGTATGGCTTCGCCATATTCCGGCCGATCATCAAGCCCATCACCAATCTGAATCTCCGTGCGTTCCTGGCGCTTCATCCGCTGATCCCGAACTACGGCCTGGTGATCATCGTATTCTCCGTTCTGATCAAAATCGTGGTGTTTCCACTGACGCACAAGAGTCTCGAGGCTGCCGCGAAGATGCAGCAGTTTCAGCCCAGGATCGCCGCGCTGCGCGAGAAGTACCCGGACGACCAGCAAAAAGTCCAGCGGGAGATGATGAAGCTCTACAAGGAGGAGGGGGTGAACCCGCTGGGCGGCTGCCTTCCGATGGTCGTCCAGATGCCCATCCTCTTTTCGCTCTTCAATGTCTTCCGCGGCGCGATCGAACTCCGGCAGTCCGAGTTCGTGTTCTGGATTACGGACCTTTCCCAGCCGGACCGGCTGTTCTTCGGGGGATTTGAAATCCACCTCCTGCCGCTGCTGATGGCGGTCTCCACGTTCGTGCAGTCGAAAATGACCATGAAAGATCCCAAGCAGGCGTTCATGGTCTATATTATGCCCGTTTTCATGATCTGGATATTCTGGAGCATGTCCTCCGGCCTGGTGCTTTACTGGACGATGTTCAACGTACTCACCATTTTGCAGCAGCAAGTCATGGAACGCGTGAAACGCGTGCTGGGCACGCGCTGAGGATTTGTCCCGATGAGACCATCGGACCGCGATACCATTGTCGCAATCGCCACCGGTCCCGGCGAGGCAGCGATAGGCATCGTGCGGCTTACGGGGCCGGAGGCGGTAGGAATCGCCTCCGGTTTTTTTTGTGGCGCCCGTGAATTGCGCCGTATGGAGGACCGCCGCCTGATGTATGGAAGGTTTGTGGTTGGAGACCAGGACCTGGACGAGGTGCTGGTCTCTGTCATGAGGGGTTCCAGGTCGTTTACGGGCGAAGACACGGTCGAATTCAACTGCCACGGCGGCCCTCTTCTTCTGCGGCGCGCGATGGAAGCGCTGATCTCGGCGGGCGCACGCCCCGCCGAGCCGGGCGAATTCACCCGGCGGGCATTTCTCAACGGCCGAATCGATCTCACCCAGGCCGAAGCAATTTCGGATATGATCACCGCCCGGGCCGACCGGAGTCTTCGGTCCGCCTATTTCCAGTTGCGCGGCGGTTTGAGGGCCCGGTTCGAAGATCTGGCGGAAGCCCTGCGGGATTTGCTGACATTGATCGAGGCGGGACTGGATTTTTACGAAGACGCCGGTGTCGAACAGGACGCCATACGTCCGTCGATCGTGCGGGCGGAAGGGGAAATAAAGCGGCTGGTCGCATCCTATCAACACGGCAAAATCATACGAGAGGGCGCCCTGGTGGCCCTCGCCGGCCCGCCGAACGCCGGCAAATCGAGCCTGCTCAACCGGCTGCTCGAGGAGGACCGCGCCATCGTTTCGCCGGTTTCCGGCACCACGCGGGATACGATTGAAGAGTCGATCACTCTGGACGGCATTCGCGTCACGCTGGTCGACACTGCCGGAATTGCGAAGCCGCGTGACGATATTGAGCGGGAAGGCGCGCGACGGTCCCGAGACGCGATTGCGCGGGCCGGCCTTGTGCTGCTGATCGTGGATGCATCCGTCCCCGCGGCCGGCGGGCTGGAGGCGATGGTAGAGGGCGTGACTCCCGGTAACGTGCTTCTCGTCAGGAACAAGAAGGATCTCGGCCTCCACGCCGACTGGCGGACGGGCAGCCCGTTTCAGGGTCTCTCCACCTCCGCCCTCACGGGGGAGGGCCTCGACAGACTCAGAGAGTGTGTCCTCGGGCGCGTGATGGCGGAATCCGATCCCGAATCCGGCGTCGTAACGCACGCGCGGCACGTGGAGGCGTTGCGACGGGCGGGAGACGCGCTCGGCCGGGCAACCGGAGCGCTTGACGAGGAACTTCCCGGTGAGGTGGTGGCGGTGGAGCTGCGGGAGGCGACCGACGCGCTGGCCGAGATTGTCGGCGAGACCACGTCGGAGGACATCCTGGACCGGATTTTCAGTACGTTTTGTATAGGCAAATAGCCAAAAAGCGGTAAGACGTGAGACGGTAGACGGTAGATGACATCCTTGTCCGATTGGTTATTCCCTTATGCCTCCGGCAAGAAATGAAACCGAACAGGCAATGATATCCTCTCACGTCTTACGTCTCACGTCTCACCCGTTTGTAATGTTCCACGTGAAACATGGCATCCAATACAGGGAATTGTCGCGTTGCTTCCGGCGGACGCGTGTGGAGGAACGGTGACGGATCAGGAGTTTCTGACGGCCGCCGAAGCGCTGTCCGTCCCTCTGTCTGAAGAACAGGCCTCGCGGTTTCTTCGATATGAGGCGCTGCTCCGGTCGTGGGCGGAACGGGTGAGACTGGTGTCCCGGGGAGACCGGGACAGAATCAGGGAGCGCCACTTTATCGAGAGTCTGCGGGTGGTTCGCTTTCTTCCGGAAGGGCGGATTTCGCTCCTGGATCTGGGATCGGGCGCGGGTTTTCCGGGTGTTCCGGTCAAAATCGCCCGGCCGGATGCCGATGTCGTGCTTCTGGAGTCGGCAAGAATGAAGGCGCTCTTTCTGAAACGCCTGGTCGTTGAACTGGAAATGGAAGGGCTGTCCGTTTTGCCCGAGCGGGCGGAGGTTGCCTGCAAACGGGAGGAACATCGGGGGAGATTCGATATTGTAACGGCGCGGGCAGTGGGCTCGCTGCCGGTCCTGTGGCGCCTGTCGTCAGGATTCCTCAGGAAGGGTGGCGAGCTGTTCGCGCTCAAGGGGCCCGGCGCAGGCCGGGAGGCGGAGGAATTCGGCTCGGACGGCCCGGTTGTGACCATAGAGCGCGGTGCGCCCGAGGTCCGGCGAAGGGACACGGTTCTCGTCAGGGCTACCGCGCGTTTGGAATGATCACTCGGCCTGAACGAGTTCGATCAGGACGCCCGATGCGCTCCGGGGATGGACGAAAGCCACCCGCCGGCCGAGCGCGCCCGTGCGGATTCCGCCGGCGATCGCGAGCCCCCGGTCCTTGCATGCTGAGACGGCGGCATCGATATCCGGTACCCGCATGGCGATATGGTGCAGACCCTGCCCCTTTCTGGAAAGGAACCGTGCCAGAGAACTCCCTTCGTGCGTCGGTTCCAGGAGTTCGAGCCGGGTCAGGCCGGATCCGCCCAGAAATACCACACGGACGCCTTCCGCTTCCACGGTTTCTTCGTCCGTTGTTTCAAACCCGAGCATCGCATAGACGGCCAGTGCCCGGTCGATCCCCTCCACCGCGATGCCCACATGATCCACGTGTCCGTCCACGGTTATCCTCCCGGTCTGTAGGATCCAAAAGCGGAACGCAGTCTGTCCGATATTTCGCCCATGGTCGCGCCGGCTGAACAGGCTGCCACGGACTGCCGGTCCATCCAGTGTCCTGTCCCAAAAGTACCTCCGACTGCGCCCCCCGTAGTATGGTCTAGTTGAAGGGAGAAGCGTTGTGCTGCACGAGCACCCGGTTCATGTCTACCTCAATCGTGACCATCGTCTGGAGCAGGCGCGCTTCGGGGCCTTCGCCGTCGTACAGGTTGACCGGCGCGTAGATATCCATTGCGTAGCGCGGCGCCAGCGGAACGAACCCGGGGACGACAGGCAGGGTGCCTGGCCCGCCTTCGCTGATGTTGGGATTCTGGTCGATTTCCCGCAGCATCATCGGCAGCTTGATTCCGAGGTCGGCGAGTCTCCTGCCTTCCAGGAAGAGGATCTCCTGCCGCGCGAGCCACAGCGAATGCCACAAGTCGGATGCTTCCGTCAGGGCCGTGACGCTGTCGGCGTCGAGTGATGTTCCGGAAATGTTGGGGATCGCGAGTCCGTCGCCCGGACGCTCGAGTACCAGGCCGGCCCGGTAGGGGCTGTCGGAATCGGACCGCACGAGGATCTCGGCGTCGCGCGGACGCAAACTCAGGTCGGCGTTGCGGCGCTCGTCGATATCGTCGAAGGAGACGGTGCCACGGGTTCCGGCAAGGCGTATGGCGCTGGCCAGTTGGCGCTTCGCCCCCGCGAGATCCCCCGATGCCAGCGCGACCTCAGCCAGGATCAGGTGCATTTCCTCGGCCTTGGCGACGGGTATTGCCGACGCGCGATCCGTGTACTTGGGGTCCAGGAAGTCGAGCCGGGGCAACGGCTGCATCTCCTGCAACGCCCTCAGCACCAGGAAATCCACCGGCCTGTTGGTGATCGAACTCCCGTCGTATGGAGGCGCGAAGAGGAACTCCGAGTCGGCGGAAAGCACAGCGTTGGCTGCTGCCGTCGCTCCTCCCCTGTCACCCTGCAAACGGTAGGCGCGCGCAAGCGCCGCGTTTGCCTGCGGTCCGAACCCCACCGCCGCCTGCAGGTCGGTCACGGCCCGGCCAAGCGCAACGTCGGAGGGTTGCGGAGTACCGTCCTTCTCAAGCGGCACGAAGGAGAAGATCTCGCCCATGGTCAGGTAGGCCATTCCCCGGTAGTAGCGGGCCTCGGCCACCAGTTCCGCCGGCGCCCCTGCTTCGTTCGGCGCGATCTCGTCGATTACGAAATCGGCCAGCGCCCGTAGCTCCTGGACGTTCCAGTACACCCCGGTGGCGCTCGTCCCCGTCGAGTTCATTATGTCCGGGGTGATCTCGTTGGGGGCGTCCAGGGTCTGGATGAGCCCCGTGCCATGGATCGAATAGTTGTCGGTCACGACCTCGGCGACGACGTAAGCGTTGACGAGGCGGGCGAACTGCGCCCTGAGCCCGGGCAGGAGCGCCTCGGTCGTGTTGGTGGCCTGCGCCAGGTCCTCGTGGGTGGTGGTCGGATTATTCACCCGGGTGGGATTTATGGCGTCACAGCCACCGGCCACAAGGACGCCGAGAAGCATCACGGCCATGGTCGGCAGTCCCCGTCTCAGGATCGAAACGTTCATGTTCATCATGCTGTCTGTTCTCCGTTGGACGCAGGCCATCAGCCTTAATGCGACAGATTCAGCAACGCGGCGTCGCGACAAGACCCTTCGAATTGGGCCGAAAAGGTCTTCCGGAAGGACAATTTTTCCGTTCACGTCCAGTGACCTGAAGGATCATAGAAATCAGCAGTTAAATCGCCTTTATTCACTTGCACATTTTCGAATTAACGTCCCCGAATAATGACGAATCAAGGTTAGAAGACCACCTCGACACCGAGCTTGAACTGCCGGTTCGGCGAGAGTGTCGTACTGGTCTCGCCTCCCAGCTGCAGTCCGCCGCCGGAAAGCCCGTTGAGTTCGCCGTCGACGATCCCGTTGCGGGACCATATCCACAGGTTGCGGCCACTCGCGAGCAGCGAAGCACGGCCGGCGCTGATGCTCCCGGCAACTGCCTCCGGCAGCGCATACCGCACCGCGACCTCCCTGAGCTTGAAGAAGTCACCGTCGTAGAGGAAGGCGCTCCGCGCGGCGTTCTGGCTGTACTTGCCCATCGCGGAGCCGTTCTCGTCGTACCGGATCGGGAAGGCGTATTCGCAGCCGTCGTCGGCGCCCTCTTCCATCCCGCAGCGTACGCGCTCACGACGGTAGATGCCGTTGAAAGTTGCCCAGACCGAACCCCAGTCGAACACCTGATGACCACCGGCCCAGTCGGCCAACGCACTGATCGTCAGATTGTTGCCGATCGCGATCGTGCTGTTGAAGCTTCCGCTCTTGTCCGGAACCGGAAATCCGCCGGTGAACCGGCGCTCGGAGCCGTCCGGCAAGCCGTCGCCATTGGTGTCTACCGGCATGGTCACCCACCATGCGCCGACTGGACCTCCGCGGCAATCCCCGTCTACCATCCTCCAGCAGCCGGTCACACGTTTCTGGGAACCGTCCGCGCCGAAGTCCGCCACGCCGCCCATGTCGGTGACTTCATTGTGAGTGTAGCGGAACGTTCCACCCAGGCGCCAGGCCAGTTGCCTGGTGTTCAGAATGTCCACGTTGGCGCTTAGTTCAACCCCGCGGTTCAGGATCTCACCCACGTTCTCCTGCTGGGTGCCCTGCCCGGTAACCGGCTGGCGGGGCACCTGGAACAGCGCGTCGGTGGTGCGGGCGTCGTATACCGTCAGGTCGATCCCGACCCGGTTGTTCCAGAGTGCGGCGTCGATTCCGGCCTCGATCGTGGAAGTCTTCTCCGGGCGAAGTTCAGCGTTGCCCGGGTTGGCAAACCTCGGGGCCGACTCCCCGCGGAAGGAGATGGCCGAGAAGGTCCGGTCCTTCAGAAAGGCACCCGGGAACCGGCCGGTCTGCCCGTAGGCGGTCCGGAGCTTGAGTTCGTCCACGAAAGGAAGGCTGACGTCGTCCGAGAGGATGTACGACCCGGTGGCCTTGGGATAGAGTTCCGTGTCGATATTGTCTCCGAAGCTGGAGCCGGCGTCGATGCGGAACCCGCCTCCGAGGTAGAGCTTGTTCCAGAAGCTGAGTTGTTCGTCCACGTACAACCCGCCGTTGAACACCTCGATGTTGATCTCGAAGGCGGTAATCTCGGCCGCCGCGTCGAAGTCGAAGGAACCTGGGAGGGCGAAGCCCAGCCCGTTGCCGTTGATGATACTCTCGTCTTTGCGAAAGCCCTGCACGCCCACGGTGAGCGAGGACCCGATGCTCCCGCCCGGGTTCTCCCACGCGTAGGTCGCGCCCGCGTCGAGCGACACCGAGGTGAAGGAGCGGTCCCGCCGGTTGAGTTGTCCGGTGGGTTCGCCCGGCGTGAAGCCGATCGGTTGGTAGATCCGCTGCTGGTTGCTCCGGTTGTCGCTGCCCACCGTAAGCCTGGCGGTCAGGTCGTCGCGGATGTTCCAGCGGGCGCCAACGGAGAAAATGAACCTGTCGACCCATTCGTCGATGTCGGGCATCAGGAAGATTTCGTGCGCCTCCTGGAGGGTGGCGGCTCTGGAAAAGAAGAGGGCGTCGCCGACCTCGAAGGTGGTGATGGGATCCGCGATGGAGGAACCGTTGTAGAGCCGCTGAAAGTTGTGGCGGACGTAGCTGCCCGAGAACTCCAGGGTGAAATCCTCGCGGACGGACGCCTGCAGGCCGCCCCGCAGGTTGTAGTTGGTGCTGGCATCCTTGGGCTGGCTGCCGGTGCGGTCCGCGAGGCGGCCGCTGACGCTGTACGTCACGTTGGCGGTGCCTCCGTTGACGCCGAGGTAGTAGCTCTGGGTCCGACCGTTCCTGAAGTGCTGATCTTCCAGGAAGGTGGCCGTGACCTCCCCGGACTCGACCCGGTCCGGGAAGATCACGCCGGTATCGAAGATGTACTTGAGTTCCGGCACCTCGATGCCCTGCTCTACGCGGGCCGTAATGCGCGGCGCCCCGGGGGTGCCCTTCCTGGTGAAGATCTGGATTACCCCGGTTGCGGCGTCGGAACCGTACAGAGTGGAGGCGGCGCCGCCCTTGGTGATCTCGATGCGATCGATGTCGCTGGTGAGCAGGTCGGCGAGCGCGGAGGACTGCTCGCCCCCGGTGCCCGCGGCGGTCGACTGGTCGTTGTCGACGCGCACCCCGTCCACGTAAATGATCGGGGTCTGGGCGCCGAACACCGAGGAAATTCCCCGGAAGTTGATCAGCGAGCCGGTGCCCGGCTGCGCCGAGGTGGCGTTGACGGTCGCGCCCGCGACGCGGCCTTGAATCAGCTGGTCGACGGACTGGACTGGCGCCAACGCGATGTCTTCGGTTGAAAGTACATCGACCGACGCGCCCAGGGCGCGCCGCGCGGTTTCGGCCCCCACACCGGTCACGACGATTACGTCGAGCGCGATCGCCGTTGGCGACATCTCGAATTCGATGTTGTGTGTCTCCCCGCCACCGACGGTCACGGTCTGATAGGCTTCACTGTACCCAATATACGTCGCGCGCACGGCCTGTTCGCCGACGGGAACATTGAGAAGCGTGAAACGGCCTGCTGCGTTGGTGAGTTGGCCGATTCCGGTACCCGTTATGAGGACCCGTGCATCGGCGAGGGGACGCCCGGATGAGGCGTCCAGGATCTGGCCCGTGATTACGCCGGTCCGACTTTCGGCCGTCGCCGGGGCCCAGCCTGCGATCGCCACCAGCACGGTCAAGGCGGCAATCGCAACACCCCTGAGTAGCGACTGACTGTGGATGATTCCCCCTTTGCGGCGCGCTCGTCCGTCCACGGTTATCCTCCCGGTCTGTAGGATCCAAAAGCGGAACGCAGCCTGTCCGATATCTCGCCGACCGTCGCACCGGCCAACCCTGCCGCCACGACCGCTTCCGTAATCGACCCCGCGCCCCGCGCCCGCCGTTCGATTTTGTCCAGCGCAGCCTGCGCGGCGTCGGAATCCCGCAGGCCCCGCGACCGCCTCAGGTCAAGCTTCTGCCTGTGTTCCGAGTCCTGTGTGGGCTGGAACGTCGAAACCGGCGTTTCCGGGTCTCCCTGAAACCGGTTCACCCCCACCACGACGGTCTCGCCGGACTCGATCTTCTTTTGCGCATCGTATGCCGAGTCCGCGATACAGGCCGCCGTAAAGCCGTTTGCGGCCGCCTCCCCGGCTCCCCCCTCCCGATCGACCGCTTCCAGTACGGCCAGGGCTTCCTCCTCCAGCGCATCGGTCATTTTTTCAACCGCGTACGACCCTCCCATGGGATCTACGGTATCCGGGATGCCGCTTTCGTAGGCCAGGATCTGCTGGGTACGTACCGCCAGCTGCGCCCCCGTGTCCGACGGCAGGCCCAACGCTTCATCGTACGCGTTGACGTGCAATGACTGGGCGCCGCCCAGAACGGCGGCCAGCGCCTGCAGCGTGGTCCGTGCGCAGTTGTTCATCGGCTGCTGGGCCGTGAGGGTCGAGCCCGCGGTCTGGGCATGGAATCTCAGGCGCCTGCAGCGCGGGTCATTCACGCCAAGGCGTTCCCGGACGAGGCGGCTCCAGAGTCGCCGCGCGGCGCGGAATTTGGCGATTTCCTCCAGAAAATTGTTGTGAACGCCGTAAAAGAAGGAAAATTTCGGGAGGAACCGCTCCGGCTCGAGGCCTGCCGCGGTGGCGGCGTCGGCATACGACAGGGCGTGGGCGACCGTAAAGCCAAGCTCCTGTGCGGCGGTTGCGCCGGCCTCCCGCATGTGGTAACCGCTGACGCTGATTGGGTTCCACTTTGGCGCCTCCCTGAGACAATAGTCCATCAGATCCACCACCAGGCGCATCGAGTCGGCAATCGGGAAGACATATGTTCCACGTGAAACATATTCCTTGAGAATATCATTCTGGACCGTGCCGGTAAGCGCCCGCGAAGGCAGTCCGCGTTTCTTTCCGAGGCCCGCGTAGAACGCGAACAGGATGCAGGCTGTCGCGTTGATCGTCATGGATGTGCTGATGCGGTCCAGCGGGATTCCATCGAACAGGGTATCCAGGTCCCAGAGCCCGTCTACCGCCACGCCCACCCTGCCAACCTCGCCGCCCGCGTTTGGATGGTCCGAGTCGTACCCCATCTGTGTGGGCAGGTCGAACGCCACGCTCAAGCCGGTCTGGCCCCGGGCAAGCAGATCGCGAAACCGGGCATTGGTCTCCGCGGGAGTGGAAAATCCCGCGTACTGGCGGAAGGTCCAGAGGCGGCCGCGATACATGGAGGGATAGGCGCCGCGGGTGAACGGGGGTTCGCCCGGGCGTCCGATCCGGTCCGGAGCGTCGCGGCCGCCTCCGTCTCCGCTGCCCCGTGCCCCCGTGGGATTTCCTTCGCTATCGACGCCGCCGTCGCACCTCGCCGCGCTTTCGGCGGGGTCGGCAAGCACTCCTGCCATCCGGTCGAACAGGCGCCTGGCCTCTGCCGAGGCGGCGCGCTGCCTGTAGGCCTGTAACAGCAGGGTTCCGGAGTCCAGGCCAAGGGCGGCCGCCAGGTCCAGGCATCGCTTGTCTGAAGGAATTCGCTTTCCGCTCTCGATCTGTCCGATATAGGTGCCCCAGACGCCGATCCTTTCACCCAGCCCCTGCTGGCTGAACCGGCCCTGGCGAGCCTTCCTGATCAAATCGCCGAAAACCATCGCCGAAGCCTCCATTCGGGAATCGCGGCACCGGATAATGCGAACGCGACGCCGGGACCGGGTAAACACACGCTTGTGTGTGTGCAGATCAAGTATAAAATACTGTTTTTAAATACGTTTATAAAACCTGAAACCGGTGAGACGTGAGACGCAAGACGGTAGATGACGTCCTTGCACGATTGGTCATTGCTCTATGCCGCTGGTATGAAATGAAACCGCACAGGGCAGGCAATCTCTCACGTCTTACGTCTCCCCGCTCTTCAGGCACTCACAGTATCTCACGTCTCACGTCTACCCTCTCACCGCCCTTAGGGAATTTGAGGAGATGTGGACGTTGAGTTTTATTCTTGGTTTTGATTCTAACTGACGGCTGAATTCTGGTTTGTTGGGGCCTGCCTGCAGCGCCTGTCTGCGTGCGTACACGCACAGGCAGGCAGTACGCTACGCAGGCAGGCAACCCTTGTGGTTGCCCGCCTTTCGCGTGTTTCCGGGTTTCCTTTGTGTCTTTGTGTCTCCGTGTGAGCAGATTTTCGCTTCAAGCCGACTGCTGAACGCCGATGGCTGAAAGCTGCCTTTCAACCCGAAACGACCGTATTCTCGAGCCGGCCGATGCCGTCGACTTCGCACACGACGCTGTCGCCAGCCTTGAGCCAGAGTTGCGGCTCCCGGGCCATTCCGACGCCCGGCGGCGTGCCCGTAAATATCAGGTCTCCCGGCTGGAGGGTGACAACCCGGGACAGGTAGGCGATCAGCTGGTCGACCTTGAAAATCAGTTGCGCGGTATTCGAGTCCTGTACGGTCTCGCCGTTCAGAATACAGCGAATATCCAGGTTATGGGGATCGCCCGCCTCGTCGGGGGTGACAAGTTCCGGGCCCAGCGGCGCGAAGGTCTCGAAGGTTTTGCCCAGCAGCCATTGGCCGCCGGGTTTTTCCAACTGAAAGTCCCGCGCGCTCACGTCGTGGCCCACCGTATAGCCCGCGACGTGGCGCATCGCATCGGATTCGGGGATATCCTTTCCCGCCGTTCCGATGACAACAACCAGTTCGACCTCATAGTCGATGGAACTGCTGATCGACGGCAGGCGGATCGCGTCGCCGGGTCCGATGATGGTGGAAGAGAACTTGGAAAACACCACGGGCTCGGATGGAATGGGCATATTGCTTTCCGCAGCATGGTCCGCGTAGTTCAGGCCGATGCAGAGGATCTTTTCCGGGTTCTGGATGGGCGCCACCACGCGGACGGCGCCGGTGTCGATGCCCTCGCCCCGCGCTGCCGCCGCTCCCGCCGCGGCCAGAGCGGCCGGCCCCGCCTCCAGCAGACCGACCATGTCCGACGGAATGCCGGGATCGACGCGGCTCACGTCCACGATCGTGTCTCCCGACCGGACGCCCACGCGTCGCGATCCCTGGTGTTCGAAAGTGAGCAATCTCATATGAAGGTTACCTTTCCTGAACGGGATGACGTTGTCCTGCGGAACAGGGCGCGAAGGATAACATGCGGGCCGAAACCTGTCAAGGGATAACCGTCCGTTGGTAAAGTCCATGCGGGCTGACAGGCACGATGAGACGGGCCGCATGCGGGTTCCGAACGATGAGTAATCCACGATGTTGAAAACTCGATCAAAATCGATGTGGAGAATTTAGCTATTGTTTTTATGTTGGTTAAATGAAGCAATCCACAGAATTCCACCACCAATGGCTGAAGTCTGTGGAAAACATGTGGAAGAGTCCGGAGGCACTTCCACATGCGGTAAGAGGGTAGGCGTGAGACGGTAGAGGATAACGTTACCACAGTGTTTTCACGCTAACCGTGCCTGTTTCTCTACCGTTATCGTAACGACAAGAAAATCCATCGTGCACTCATATCGTCTCCCGTCTCCCCGCCTTTAGGGACCTACCCCCTAACCCCCTTCCTGAGAGGAAGGGGGAACGGTGACGGATCGATGGACTAGGCATGCAAATGTGCCGGGTGGCGATTCGCTGTCAATCAGAGTATCTATAGATGACCGGCCCGCGGCGCCTGGTCTTACTCCCCCTCTCCCCGCGGGAGAGGGGGCCTGCCTGCCGGTGGTTTTTCGGCAGGCAGGGGGGAGAGGTCTGCGCGCCGATCGCCGGAAGATTTCGTCCGGCCATATCAGTGCCCCGTGGCCGCAGGTTATCATCTCCCGTCTACCGTCTCCCCTCTCACCGCCTTCAGGGAATTTGGGGAAAAGGGGATTTTGAATTAGGTTTTCGCTTTTGCTTCAAGCTGACGGCTGAATGCTGACCGCTGATTGCTGCTTTTCGACGGCAGGGAATTTGGGGAGACGTGGAAGTTGAAGTTGATTTTCGGCTTTGATCCTTACTGACAGCTGTCGGTTGACTGCTCTGTTTCTCTTTGTGTCTTGGTGTCTTTGTGTGAGCTGATTGCCGTTTTTGATCTTTGCTGACGGCTGACTGCTGACTGCTGAGAGCTGGTTTCTTCTGCTTCCCCACCGGCCCGTAAACCCTGTCATCCCGCGTCAACCGCTCCGTCCGCGCCGGTTCCGCGACCCAAATTTTCCCTTGCTCCCCTCCGGCGATTATTCTATATTTCCGCAAATCTGCGATGGGCGTTATCGCGCCCTGAAATGCGATAATCCGGGCAATGGAGAATGCTGGCTCGTGATTGAAAAGGTAAAGGACGACGTCGCCGAACTGCTCGAACCCTCCACGCAGTTTCTGGTGAAAAAGCGGTTCCGGCCGAATGCGCTGACCCTGGTCGGGTTTCTCCTGAACCTGGTCGCGGCGCTGCTCTTCGGATTCGATTACATCCGGTGGGCCGGTCTTGTCGTGCTGCTCGCCGGCGTGTTCGATTTTCTGGATGGACAGGTGGCCCGCGTGGGGCGGAGCGAAACCACGTTCGGCGCGCTTCTGGACTCTACTGTAGACCGTTATTCAGAGATTTTCATCTGGTTCGGCATGGCGGTCAGCTTCATCAGGTCTGACTCGCTGTGGACCACGTCCGCCGTGTTTTTCGCGCTTGCCGGCTCGTTGATGGTGAGCTATATCCGGGCGCGCGTCGAGGGTCTGGGCGAAGAATGCAAGGTCGGTTTCATGCAACGGCCGGAAAGGGTTATCGCCATTGGCGTGGGGGCGCTGGTGGGCGAAATCGGGCTTACGGTAGCGATCTGGGCCATTGCGTTTCTGGCCAACTATACCGCGTTGCACAGGGTTTTGTATTTCCGCAAGCGGTCCCGGGATTGAACCGGTGGCGGGCAGGACTCGCCTGAACTGAAAGCAAGCCGGAGGAGCAGCAGGGAAGAAGGCGCACAAGGGTGCGCCTTTTTTGTACGTATCTGCCAGCAGGAATCCGGAAGCGAATCGGTTATGTGTTATCTTCCGGATTTTTTATATTCCCGCAGAACGGCGACGCGCCGAAACGGGTCGCCGGGGCGGGCGCCACAAAAAGCACAACGGCCGGACGCCTGTCTGCCGGGCAGGCAGGCCGGCCGGCCGGATGGGCTTTCTCAACGGGCTGTTTGGGGATGGAGGCACGGGTTGGAGCCGCTGGACGAACAAACGAACCTCGCATTCTTTACGGACCTGGACGGGACGCTGCTGCAAAGCGATCGAAGGGCAAGCGCCAGGAGCCTTGATGCGCTGAAAACGCTGGGGAGAAAGAAAATCTGCAGGGTGGTGGTCACCGGCCGGTCGCATATGTCCGCAAGCACCGTCTTGCCCGATACCTTTCCGATCGATTATCTGATTACCTCGTCGGGCGTCGGCATATTCGATTTCCGGGATCAGACGCTGGTGGAATCCCACTCCCTTTCGAACGGCGTTGTGTGCCGCGTTACGGGATATCTCATCGACAGGGGATTCGACTTCATGGTTCACGCGCCGGTTCCGGAGAACCATACGTTCGAGTACTGGGAACAGAACGAAGACAATCCCGATTTCTTGCGACGGCGTCAAAACAACGCTGAACACTGTCGCCCCTTGAATCCCGGCCGCCCGGTAAACGGCCGGGCCTCTCAATTTCTGGTGGTCTGTCCCGTAGAAGCGGACCCCTGGCGCACGCATAACGGGCTCTGTAACGACCTGAAAGACCTGTCGGTGATCCGGACCACGTCGCCTTCGGACCACCGGTCCACGTGGTTCGAGATTTTTCCGCGACAGGTATCCAAGGCCCGGTCCGCCGCGCGGTTGTGCGAGCGGCTGGGTGCGGATGCGCGGCGTTCCGCGGCTGTGGGCAACGACTACAACGACCTGGACATGTTACAGTGGTGCGGTTTTCCGTATGTCGTCCGGAACGCGCCGGAGCCCTTGAGAAAACGGTTCCCAGTGGTTTCCAACCACAACGCGGACGGGTTTTCCGAGGCGGTCCGGCGGTGGCTCGACGAGATTGAGACGACCGCATAGAAGAGGACAAACCATGCCTGCAGGACTTACCGAAGCCGACCTGGCCGCCGCATTGCCGGATGTGACCGCCACGCTGCGCCTGCCCGGCCTGATCGACAGCGCCGCCATCTATCGCGACCGGTGGGGCATCCCCCACATCCGGGCGGAGAACGAGCACGATCTCTTCTTCGCCCAGGGTTTCGCCACGGCCCAGGACCGGCTCTGGCATATGGACTATGACCGGCGCCGGGCGCTGGGGCGTTGGGCGGAAATCGCCGGCCCGGACGGCGTGGATCAGGACCGGCTGTTGCGAACAGCGGGAATGGGACGCACGGCGCGGCTGGATTACGAGGCGGCCGGTGCGGAGGCGAGGGCGATGGTGGATGCGTATACGGCCGGCGTGAACGCGTTCATGGAAACGACGCCGGCGTACCCGGTCGAATATAAGCTTCTGGACGGTACGCCCGAATCCTGGGAGAACTGGCACTGCATTGCCGTCTACAAGATGCGCAATACGCTGCTGGGGACGTTCGAGCCGAAACTCTTCCGAACGCGTCTGGCGCTCACCATCGGCCCCGAGAACGCGGCGCGTCTGATCAAGGGGTATCCCGGCGGCCACCTGCTCACCGTGCCCCCCGGCGAGGTCTACCAGGGGCCTGGTGTCGACGGCCTGGAGGAACTCAGCGGGGCCCTGGAGGACGTCAACTGGCTGAAAGAGACGGATGCCGGATCCAATGCCTGGTCGATCTCCGGCGAGCTGACCCGGTCCGGATTGCCGCTGATGGGAGGAGACTCGCACCGTGCTCTGGACACGCCCAGCGTCTACTATCAGGCCCATCTCTCCTGTCCCGACCTTTCGATTGTCGGCTCCTCGGTACCCGGGATGCCCGGGATCCTGCACTTCTGTCACAACGCGCACGTGGGCTGGGGGATGACCTACGGCAACGCCGACACCCAGGACCTGTTCGTGGAGCGGTTCCGGGAGCGGGACGGCGGGCGGGAGTATCAATTCAGGGAGACGTGGAGGCAGGCCGAAGTCCTGCACGAGACCATCGCGGTCCGGAACGCGGCGCCGGTGGAGATCGAAGTGACCCTCACGCATCACGGCCCTGTCATCGCGGGAGATCCCGCGGCGGGTTACGGCATTGCAATCAGCGATCCCGGCCTGATACAGGGCACGCCATGGCTGGATGCCGCACGCGAAGCGATGCGCGCGACCACCGTCCATGAACTGCACGATGCATTCAGGAACTGGACGGACCGGGTCAACAACTACGCGGTCGTGGACGTCCGGGGCAATTTCGGATATCTGCACGAGGGAAAGATCCCCATTCGCACGGAGGCCAACGGCTGGCGGGCCGTGCCGGGGTGGACCGGGGAATACGAGTGGCAGGGGTATATCCCTCACGACGACCTGCCGCGGGCGATCTGTCCGCGGGCCGGGTACGCCGTGACGTGCAACCAGCGCGTAGCCGGATATGACTACCCGTACTACGTGGGTCTGAATTTCAGCCCGGAATATCGCGCCAGGCGGCTTCAACTGAATATACTGGACCTGAATCCGGGGGGGGCGGTGGTGGACGATATGGCGCGGATGCACGCCGACCGGACCTCCATTCCGGCCGAAATCTTCACCGAGGCGCTCCTTGGGATACAGCCTCGGGACACGGCGTCCGAGCGGGCGCTGGCGCTCCTGCGCGAGTGGGATTATCGCATGGACCGGGACCTCGCGCAGCCGACGATTTACAGCCAGACCCGCCTGTGCGCCACCCGGGTGCTGGCGGAGCATCTCCTGGGCGACATAGCGGCTCCGGCGCTCGAGGGGGCTTCAGGAGCGGAAGCGCATATCCGTCTGATCGTTCTGGAGATGACCCTGGGGATCGAGAACGGCGACGAATCGATGTTACCGGACGGGCGCACCTGGGGCGATCTGTTGGCGGAGAGCCTGAAGCAGGCGGTCGCGGACCTCGAGGACCGGCTTGGTGAGGACATGACGGATTGGCGGTGGGGCCGCGTCCACCATACCCGGCCGAGACACCCGCTCTCAACGGTTTTTCCGGAATGCGCAAGGCTTCTGGATCCGCCCGGCCTGCCAACGCACGGAGACGGAGACGTGCCGCTTGCCGGCGGCTATGACGTGAGTGAACCCTTTGTTGCGACGGGGTTGTCGGTCAACCGGTACATTCACGATCCGTCGGACTGGAACAACTCCCGGTGGATCGTGCCGCTTGGGGCCTCGGGGCATCCCGGCAGCGCTCATTATGCGGACCAGGCGCAACTCTGGGCCGACGTGGGGTATATCCCGCAACTGTGGGACTGGGATACGATTGTCTCCGAGGCGGAAACACGACAGGAATTGAATCCGTAGTCGGCCGGCGTCACCAACATCCGGGGGATCCCGCTTACGGCTCGAGGATGTCCGCTAAGCGCCTGGTAGCGCGCGTATATTGCACATCGACGCCTGACTGCTGGTAGTCGTTTCCTGACTAAGTGCCTATTTTTTCTTTTTTTATGTCCTTTTTCTTGTACGCCCAAGAAAAAGGACCAAAAAGAACGGCGCCTGCCTGCCAAAGCGTCACTGGCAGGCGCAGGCAGGCCGCTCGGCGCCTGTCTGCGTGCGTGAGACAGCACGCACAGGCAGGCGGGGCCGGTTTTTCCGTGAACCACCTCAGCGGCGCAATTGGAATCTGGGTGCCCTGTCACCGAAACAGCCCCGACCGAACTACGTTGCTGGACGGATTGGCACGGAAAAACCCCCAGCCACACCACAGTACGCTTGATGGGGCCTCACAAAAAACCGTACGCGGATGTTCCTGCGCGATGAAGCGTTTACAGACCCCCCAACACCGCCACCAACCTACTGCCTATCCCCTTCCCGAAGGAAGGGGGAAGTGTGATCGCGTGAAGACATTTCTTACTGCTCCCCCTCTCCCTTTGGGAGAGGGGGCCGGGGGGAGAGGTTTGGGTTTCATCGGTTGCCGCCACGTGACGGCGCTGACGTCAACGGGTTTGGCTTTTGTTTCAAGCTGATTGCTGAGAGCTGATCGCTGAATGCTGCTTCCCGCCGGAGGCAAGGAATTTGGGGAAAAGGGGTTTTTGGATTTGATTTTCGTCCATTGCCTTTAGCTGTCAGCTGTCATTGCCGACAACTACCCGCGAGAGGAGATTCGAAATGGTACAAATCGTAAAACCGGACCAGAGGGACATGAAGCTGTACGACGCGCCGGGGGCCAGGGTACAGGTGTCCGACCCCATTCTGGGAAAGGACGACTGTCTCGCGGCGGGATTCACGGAATATCTGGAACCGAGCCGTCTGGAGTGGACATTCGACTACAATGAGGTCTTCTTCATGCTGGAAGGCGCGCTGGAAGTTCACGCGGAGGGGCAGGAGCCGGTGTCTTTCGAGGTTGGCGATCTGGGCTATATCGAAAAGGACACGACCACCGTAATCACGGTACCGGAGGGCGCGCTGCTGCTGCACGTTACCCAGCCGGCGTGGCGGGAATGAAGCAGGACGGGAGGCTGCCGGAAGTTCAATTGAACGCGGGCGCGACGTGTTCCGAGAACATGCGCAGAGACTTGCAGACCAGGTCGGGATGCAGGTCGCCGATGCGGGTCCACCCCATAAAGTTCTGCAGTCCCGTGTGTTTCCGGATCCAGCTGATTTTGTCGGCGGCAAAATCGGGATCCCCCACGATGGCGTGTTCCGCCAGGATTTCGTCGAAGCTGATGTTGGAAAACTTCTGTTTCAGCTCCTGGTAGAATTCCATCTGTCCGGGTGGCGCGATTTCGGGCGGGGGCGCGATCACCTCGGCCAGCAGGGTGCGGAAGTACCACATCAGTTGATCGTGACATTCCTCGCGGGCCTTTTCGGTGGTTTCGGCAACGTACAGGAACCTCGCCAGGGGGAAGTCCAGTTTGCCCGACATCCCGCACGCATCGGCCGTCTTGTGGTACGCCTCGTAGAGTTCGAACACCTGCTCGTAGGGATGCAGGAACGAAGTCAGGACGTTATAGCCGTTCTTGATGACCCATTCGTAAGTTGAAGGACTCACCGCCGCCACGTAAACCGGCGGGTGCGGCTGTTGTACGGGTTTCGGGATCACGTTGACCTTCCGGACCTTGTGGAACCTGCCGTCGTATTCCACGGGACCCGTCCAGGCCTTCAGGATGATCTCCAGTTCTTCCTGAAAGCGGTCGCGGCTTTCCTCCAGGTCGATTCCCCAGTTGTGAAACTCCTCGAGCTGATAGCCGCGTCCCACGCCGAAGAGGAGCCTTCCCCTGGACATGATATCCACGGTGGCGAAGTCTTCCGCCACGATGACCGGGTTGTGGAAGGGCAGCACGACAACCGCGGTGCCGATTTTGATGCGTTCGGTAATGGCCGAGGCGTACGCGGCCATGGTATGGATGGACGGGGTGATCGAGTAATAATTCGCGCCTGGCGCTTTGTGGTCGAAGTGGTGTTCGGCCAGCCAGATGGCGTCCCAGCCGGTCTCGTCCATGAGCTTGAACTGTTCGAATGCTTCGTGGTAGACTTGCGCGTGATCTTTGCCGGGCGGGGTTTCCAGCAGATAGAACTGGCCGAATTGCATTTCAGATCTCCTGAGTGAATGGAACGACGTGCCGGTTTCCGGCGATTAAGTTATGGATCGTACTAATGATGTCAAGCGGTTTTGCGGGTCGATGCCGCGGGAGGATTCGCCATTGGCGGAGGCGCCGGCGGCTCCGCGTCCGCCGGTTGTGGAGCGGTTCCGCACTGGACCAGGGAGGATCGGGAAATGACGCCCAATCGAATTGAATGCTGCCTGCTCTTGCTGACGGGCATTCTCATGACGGGTTGCGCTTCGAAACGCAACGAGACCGAGACGATTACTTATTCGCGGGAAACGGCCAGGCTGGTCAGCCACGCGACATCCGACATGATCCGCGCCGGCGACGACATTCGCGTACGGTTCGTGTCGCCCGTCGTTTCCGGAAACCGGGTCGGACATGGGCTCGAAGAGACCGTATTCGCTTTCGTGCCGCACATCGACGGAAACGCCCGCTGGGCGGACAGGCGCACCCTCCTCTTCAAGCCGGACGAGCCGCTCCCGTTCAGGCAGCGCTACAGGGGAACCCTGGATCTCGCCGCCCTGTTTCCGCGGCGACCAGATCTGCGGCCGCTGGAATTCGCGTTTCACGTCGCCGGCCGGGAGATTGTTTCGTTGAACGCGGATTTTGAGGTGATCGAGAAGGACGATCCGCGACGGGTGGTCTATAAAGGCCGTGTCGTGTTCAGCGAGAAGACCCCGCTCGAACAGGTGCGGCAGGCTGCCCGGTTGTCGATGTATTCTGGCCGGAAATCGCTTTCTCTTGCCTGGACGGCGGACGCGGAGGGGAAGGTCTTCTCATTTGTATCCGAACCGATCGAACGAAGCAAAACAACGAGAGTGCTCCGTTTCAACCTCGAAAAGGAGGCGCTGGCGATTTCGCGGGACTACGTGGAAAAGAGGAGGCTGACGCCCATAACGGAAATGAAAATTGTCAAAGTCGAAGGTCGGGGGGAGGGACGGCAGCCCGGCCTCGCGGTCGAATTGACGGACGAACCGGACCCCCACCAGGATCTCCAGGGGCTGATTGCCGTGGACCCGCCGATGGACGTCCGGATCAGGGCGGCGGGAAGAAAAATCCACGTGAGCGGCGAGTTTGAGCACGGCAGGCACTATACCCTCACCGTCCATCCGGGCATTCGCAGCCGATGGGGGGCGGCGACGGCCTCGGAACGCACCGAAACCATCCAGATACCCGATCTGAAACCCCGGATTCGATTCTCCGAAGACGGGATGATTCTGCCGACGATCAACCGGCAGCGCGTGCGGTTCCGGACGGTGAACGTGAGCCGCGTGAGGCTGGAGATCAAACAGGTTTTCGACTCGAATCTGGGGCAGTTCCTGCAGACGCAGAGCCTGAAGAGCGACGGCGACCGCCGGCGGAGTTTCTCCTCCTGGCAGGTCAACCGCGTCGGCGTGGGGCTGGTGGATACGGTCCTGGAGATCGGTGCGGTCCGCAACCGGTGGCTGCAGCACGAACTGGATCTGAACGAGTTGCTCGATCCGACCGAAAAAGGGCCGCTTCTGATCAGTCTCAGCTTTAAACACATCGATATGCTTTACGGCGCGCCCGGCGAGGCCGAGGAAGCGCGAAAGCAGCGGCGGCGGAACCGTGGAAATTACGACTTCCGCAACCATCCCTTCTCGCCCGAATACGTCCACCGCTTCGGAAGGGCATTCAAGCCGGTAATCGTCAGCGATATCGGGCTGACGTACAAGAAGGCGCACCGCCGGCACTTCGTTTATGCGCGAAATGTCAGCAACGCGGCGCCCATGGCCGGGGTGGCGGTCACATTGCGCACCTTCCAGAACCAGGTGGCCGGACGGGGCGTGACCGACAGGTACGGCGAGGCGGCGATTTCTGGTGGAAGGCGGGACATCTTTTACGTCGAAGCCGAAAAAGACGGTCAGAAGAGCATCATCAAGTGCAACGAAATGGCTTGGAACCTGTCCACGTTCGATACGGGGGGCGCCGCTGCGCCGCCGGACGGCGTCCGGGCGTTTATCTACACCGAACGGGGCGTTTATCGACCCGGCGACGAGATCCATCTTTCGCTGATCGCGCGCAATTCCGAGCAGACCTTCCCAGAGAACCACCCTGTTACGCTGAAGCTCTATAACCCGAGAAATCAGCTGGTGCTGGAGCGGACTGCCCGTGATGGAAAGGATGGATTCTACGTTTTCAGCTTCAAGACAGAGCCCCACGATCCAACGGGAAACTGGCGGGCGCGTTTGGCAGTGGGAAGCCGCACGTTCGAACATACGGTGAAAGTCGAGACGGTGGCCCCCTATCGGTTGAGGGTCTGGATCGAGCCCGAAAAGCAGAATTTGACGGCTGAGGACAACGAACTTCGACTCGGGCTCCTGAGTACCTATCTGTTTGGCAATCCGGCCGTCGGGCTGGATGCCGAGGTCACGGCCGAACTCCGGCATTCAGCGAAACAGTTTTCCGGCTATCCGGAGTTCAGCTTCACCAACGAAGGTGTGACCCATAGGCCGGTGCGCACCAGCATCTTCAAGGGCAGACTCGACACGCTGGGGCGGGCGCGCGTGCGCTGGCGATTGCCTCAGCTTGACGGGACGCCGTCTGCGATCCAGGTCGTGATCAATGCCACGGTGCTGGAAAGAGGCGGCCGTCCCAACCGCAGCCGCGAAACCCTGGCGCTGGATCCGTACGACCGCTACGTGGGGGTGCGAAAGCCGCGGTTCGACTACGGATACGCCCGGATGGGGTCCGCGGTGGAGATTCCGATCGTGCTCGTAACCCCTGAAGGGGAGGCAGCGGCGGGTTTGCCGCTTGAGTATCGCATTTTCAGAAGCACGGCACACTGGTGGTGGGAGTACGAGTCCCGCGATCAGTTCCGCCTCAGGTTCAAAAAGGACCAGAATACGGAACAGATCGACAGCGGTTCGCTGTTCTCGAAGACAACCCCCGTGCCGTTGGTATTTACGCCCGACCAGCGGGGAGAGTATCTGATAGAAGTCCAGGATGCCGCGGGACATACCGCCGCATTCTTCATACGCGCCTATCCGTGGGGCGAAGCGCAGGCCGATCCCAAAACAGCTGGCATGCTGGCGCTCAGGACCGACAGGAAGTCCTATGCCCCCGGCGATTCCGCGATTGTGACGTTTCCCGCGCCGCGACAGGGCGCGATTCTGGTCTCGGTGGAACAGGACAGCCGCGTACTGCAGACCCGATGGCACGATCCGGACGGTCTACGGGACGAGTTCCGGGTTTCGGTGCCCATCTCGCGGGATATGGCGCCCACCGCGTACGTCGGCGTCTCGGTCCTGCAGCCGTACAGCCAGACGATGAACGATCGACCAATCCGCCTGTACGGCGTCGTTCCGCTCAATGTAAGCGATCCGCATACCCGCCAGGAAATCTCCGTTCGCATGCCGGACGAACTGAGGCCCGAGTCCCCGTTTCAGGTTCAGGTCGAGACGGACGACGGAGAGCCGGCGCAGTTCACACTGGCTGTGGTGGACGAGGGATTGCTGGCGCTCACGGGGTATTCCACGCCGGACGCCTGGAAGTCGTTTTACAGGAAACGCCGCCTGGGCGTGGTGACCCACGACGTGTATTCCCACGTCATCGGCGCCAACAAGGGCGACGTCTTCAAGACCTTTGCCGTTGGAGGCGGCTTCGCGAAGGCTTACAGGACTTCCCAGCTGGATGCGAAGGGCAGGAAGCGATTCAAGGCGGTATCGCTGTTCAAGGGACCGATTGAAACCGACGCGCGGGGACGGGCCGCCGTTGATTTCGATATGCCGGACTACACGGGTTCGGTGCGTGTGATGGTCGTTTCCGCCGGCAGGGGGCGATACGGCCGGGCAGAGACATCCGTGCCGGTGAAGTCCGACCTGATGGTGATGCCCACGCTGCCGCGCGTGCTTGGGCCGGAGGACCGAATCACCGTTCCCGTGACCGTTTTCGCGATGGCCGACAGTATCGGTCCGACCGTCGTTTCGATGCGGACCGAAGGCCCCGTTTCCATTGTCGGACCTGCGCGGCAGGAGCTGGCCTTCTCCGCGGCGGGCGAAAAGGACCTCACGTTCGCTCTACAGGCGTCGGCGGCCGTGGGACAGGCACGGGTTGTCGTGACCGCGGAGGCGCAGGGGCTTGCGGCGGACCATGAGACCGATCTGAAGGTGCGCGCCTCGGCAGCCAGGATCTATTCGACGGAGGAGCAGAGTGTCCGGCCGGGCGAGAGGGTCCGGTTTGCGGTACCGGACAGAGGACTGCCCGGTACCAATCGCGCCATCGTGGCCTTACGCCGCCGCCCCGACCTGGGGATGACCCATCGGCTGCTCGGGCTGATACGCTACCCGTACGGTTGTATCGAGCAGACGGTGTCAGCCGCGTTCCCGCTGCTCTATCTGGGAACGCTGCTGGAAGGCGTAACGTTTGCCGGCCCCGCAACGAGCGATATCGACCGGTATATCAATCTGGCGATCCGCAAGTTGAGGAACTTCAAACTTGCGTCCGGAGGGTTCACGTACTGGCCCGGCGCATCGTCGGTCTCGACCTGGGGCTCCCTGTACACGGGGCATTTTTTAATCGAAGCAGGGAAACTGGGATACCACGTTCCTCAGGACCTGATGGCCAACTGGCTGCGTTACGAGAAGTCGCGTGCACTGACCGCTAAAGACGACCTGATGGAACGGGTTTATCGGGTCTATCTCCTGGCGCTTGCCGGCGAATACCGGATCGGCCCGATGAATCTGCTGAAAGAGACCGGCATCAAGGACATGAACGACACCCAGAAGTGGATGCTGGCCGCGGCCTATCACCTTGCCGGCGTGGAGCGGACAGCCGCGCAGATCCTCATCCCGGCGGGAAAGCGGGTGGAAGATTACCGCGAATCGGGCGGCACCTACGGCTCGAGCCTGCGGGATATGGCGATCATTCTGAATACGCTGGTTATGTTCGAACGCTGGTCGGAGGCGGACGAGATCGCCAATCAGTTAGGAAAAGCGCTCGCGTCGCAGGAATGGTACAACACCCAGACCACCGGGTTCATGCTTCTGGCCATGGGGAAGTATCTTCGTTCTCTTTCCGGGGAAGACGATCGCCCGCCCGTGCTCGCTGGCACCCTTTACCTTGCGGATGGGAAGGAAGTGCCGTTTGAGACGGATCGATCCGTCTATCAACTGGAAATCGAAGACGGCTTCGGCCGGGAAATCGAGGTATTTCTGGATTCAACGTCGACCGTCAACAGGGCGTTCGCAACCCTGGATTGGGACGGCGTTCCGCTTACCGACGACCTGGGAGACACGTCCAGCAAGCTGAGTCTCGAGGTGGCCTGGCTCAATGAGGCAGGCCTGCCGGTCGAGCCCGCCGAACGCTCCCAAGGCGAGAACTTCTGGGGTCATTTCCGCGTGCGCAATCTGTCGGCCGTTCGAAAAATCGAAGAGGTGGCGCTGGTTCAGGTCCTTCCTGCCGGTTGGGAGATCGACAACCCGCGACTGTCCGCCCGGACCGCTCCGGGATGGACGACCCGCCTGGATCTGAACCTGGAGGAGTATCTGGACGTGCGCGACGACCGCGTGATGTGGTTCTTCGACATCGGCAGGCGCACCAAATTGGACTTCGTGGTCCGATTGAACGCGGTTACGGTCGGGTCATTCAGGCTGCCCGCAACGGTTGCCGAAGCGATGTACGATCGGACCTACAGGGCGACGGCGGCAGGAAGACCGGTCGAGGTCAGGCATAGATAGAACGCCACCGGGCCGTCGTCTTTCCGGCCGCCGGCAGCGACGGCGGGGCGATTCGGGGAACGACGGTCTGTTGCAGAGGCTGAGATTATGGTTTCACTGAGAAAGCGGACGGTGAAGGTAGGATGGCGCCGCGTGGCCCTTCGTGCACTTGGAAGACGCGGGAGGGCGGGGCTCCTTCTTACACTCCTTCTCTTCCCCGTGGCGATTTACGTATCGACTCCCCTGCCGGATCCGCTATTCGATCCCGACTACAGTACGGTTGTGCTGGACGAACGGGGACGGATCCTGCGGATGTTCCTGAATGGCGATGAGCAGTGGCGTTTCCCCCACCGGGCGAATGCCGATGTTCCTCACGCGCTCGAAGCCGCGGTTCTCTGTTTCGAGGACCGCCGCTTTTACAGGCATCCCGGCGTGGACCCGCTGGCGCTGCTTCGCGCCGTTTATCAGAATTTCCGTGCCGGAGAGGTCGTTAGCGGCGCGAGCACGCTGACGATGCAGGTTGCCCGGATGACCTCGCCGAAGAAGAGGACCTATATCAATAAAGCTATGGAGATGCTCCAGGCATTGAAAATGGAACTTCATTACGACAAGAAGCGGATCCTGAACCTCTACCTGGACCACGCGCCATACGGCGGAAATGTCGTGGGCTACCGTGCGGCAGCGCACCGGTATTTCGGCAAGTCTGCTGAACGGCTGACCTGGGGAGAGGCCGCCACGCTGGCGGTCCTTCCGAATGCGCCCGGGCTGATATCGCCTCTTGCGGACCCGGACAAACTGCGGGTCAGGCGAGACCGGCTTCTGAGCCGGCTGCGGAACGAAGGGGCGATAGACGTCGAGACCTTTGACCTGGCGAGGCTGGAAGCGGTTCCGGAGGGCGCCCTGCCGTTGCCGATGGACGCGCCGCATCTGTCGCGGCGGCTGGCGTCGCGGCACCGGAGTACGTATTTGAGGACCACGCTAAGACGGGACATTCAGAAACAGAGCGCGAAACTCGTCAATCGACACGCTGCCTTCATGCGGCGCCTGGGGGTCCGGAACGGCGCGGCCCTGGTGGTCGAAACACGAACGGGAGAGGTGCGCGCGTACGTCGGATCCCAGGGCTTTTTCGACGCCCGGAACCAGGGCCAGGTGGACGGCGTTGCGGCCGCACGGTCCTCCGGATCTCTTCTCAAACCGTTTCTGTTCGCCCTGGGCGTCGACGAGGGCCTCCTGCTGCCCCGGACGCAGGTCCGGGACCTGCCCACGCACTACGGCGCTTTCTCCCCGGGGAACGCGGATGGGACCTATGCCGGTCTGGTTGCGGCCAAAGAAGCGCTGGTTCGTTCCCTGAACGTGCCCGCGGTCCGTCTGCTGGATGCGTACGGGATGGACCCGTTCCACCGGTTTTTGAAAGCCGCCGGCCTGACGACGCTCTTCCGGTCTTCCGTTGATTACGGGCTGCCGATGATTCTCGGAGGCGTCGAAGTCAGCCTGTGGGACATGGCGCAATGCTACCGCGCGCTGGCCAACGGCGGGCGCTTCGATCCCCTCAAGGTCATGGCAGGAGCGCCCGGCGCGGAAGGTCCCTCGCTTATCAGTCCCGGCGCCTGTTATCTGACACTCGACGTGCTTCGGGATCTCAAGCGCCCCGGCGTGGAATATTACTGGCATCAGTTCCAGAACCAGTGGCCGATCGCCTGGAAGACGGGTACCAGCTACGGGAAGCGGGATGCCTGGGCCGTCGGCGTCAGCCCGGAGTGGACGGTGGCGGTCTGGATCGGCAACTTCGGGGGTCGAGGGAATGCGGACCTCACGGGCGCGAGTTCGGCCGCGCCCCTCCTGTTCGACCTGTTCAACATGCTGCCGAAGCGACGGGAGCACGCCTTGTTCGAAACGCCGGATTCCAGCCTGCGTCCGCTTCAGCTTTGCGCGGATACCGGATTCCGGGCGGGTCCGGACTGCGAGCGTCCGGTACCCGTTCAGGCGCCCCGGCATATGAAACCCCTCCGAACCTGTCCCTACCACCGGACCTTCCAGGTGACGATGGACCAAAGCCATCGCGTGTGTTCGCTCTGCTGGCAACCCGGGGCGCGTCGTTCTGTAAAGCGGCTGGTCTTTCCGGCGGATGTCGCGCAAGTCTTGCGTGAACGGGGGCATGTTCCTGGCACGGTTCCGCCGCACAATCCGGAATGCCCGGCCGCGACCGAGTCCCTTCCGTTGAAAATCACCTACCCGCAACAGAACGCCAGGCTGTGGCTTCCCAGGGATTTCGGCGGCGCGCTGCAGAAGATCGCGATGCGGGTGGCTCACCGGGAGACGAATCGCATTCTGTACTGGTACCTGGACGACCGGTATCTGGGGAGCAGCCGCGGACGGCACGTCAAAGCCGCGGAACTTTCGAAGGGATGGCACACGCTGGACGTGGTGGACGAGATGGGCAACCGGGATCGAAAGCGCTTCTTCGTCGACATGAGACACAACGGCGGATGACGAAACTGCGTTTCAGTGACACGTCCCGGCATGTACGTTTCTCCGTACCGCGTGAAATTGCGACACGGGACTTGAAAACCGGGTCCGTCTTTGCTATCTTGGGACACGGCGAGATGGAAATCGTCAGCCGTCAGGAACGGAGGCGGCGCCCTGCCCCGGACCTGTCGATTCTCGCCCGGGGCGAAGAGAGAGGACAACCGCTGGCCGCCGATCGCCGGTTTAAATTATGGAAATCAAGAGCGACCCACCGGCCGGACCCGGCACACCGACGCGCGGAACGGTTGATGTTTCCATCGTGATTCCGCTATTGAACGAAGCGGACAGCCTTCGACCGCTGATGGAACAGATCCGGACGACCCTGGCTGCAACCGGGCTTCGTTTCGAAGTGATTTTCATAGACGATGGCAGTACTGACGGATCAATCGCGATTCTGGAGGAGCTCCACGGCGTCCACGACGAAGTCCGGGTCATTCAGTTCCGCCGCAACTTCGGCAAAGCCGCGGCGTACGCCGCGGGATTCGACGTGGCGGCGGGGCGGACGATCATCACCATGGATGCCGACCTCCAGGACGATCCGGCGGAAATCCCTCATCTGATCGAAGAAATCGACAGCGGTCTCGACCTGGTTTCCGGGTGGAAGAAGAAGCGCTTCGATCCCCTCAGCAAGACCATCCCGTCCAGGTTCTTCAACTGGGTAACCGGCCGGATTTCCGGCATTCCGATACACGATTTCAATTGCGGTCTTAAGGCGTTCCGCCGCGAGGTCGTGGGCGACATCAAGATATACGGCGAACTGCATCGGTACATTCCAGTCCTTGCCCACATGGAAGGCTACCGCATCGGAGAAATCGTCGTACAGCACCGCCCCCGCCGCTTCGGCGTCACCAAATACGGGTGGACGCGTCTGCTGAAGGGCTTCTTCGATCTGCTTACCGTCATGTACCTGGGTCGGTACATCGGACGTCCGTTACACCTGTTCGGCACGATAGGCGTCATGCTGAGCGCGTTGGGCGTTGCGATCAACGCCTTTATCGCATTTCTATGGTTCAGCACGGGGACCATTCAGAACCGCCACCCGCTACTTTTCCTTGGAATCCTGCTGTCGGTGCTGGGGGTTCAGTTCGTGTGCACCGGCCTCCTGGCCGATATGATCACGCGGCAGACGCTTCTCCACGAGAAATACAACATCCGAAGAATCCTCAAGTAGCGCCTCCGTTCGCGCCCGGAACCCCGAGACATGGAGACAGGCACAAAAAAACGACAGACCATAGGACATGGTCTGTCGTATACGACGAACTGCCGGCACAAACGAAGTCGTTACGTCGCGGGTGTTGCAGCCGTGGCTCAAAAGGCCATCGGCATTCCGTGGACCTGCGGGCGGCCCAACACCGCCTGATCGTGCCGGCGTACCACGCGCCTGAGCTGTTCGGAGCGCCTATCGTTTCCCTTGATCGCGTAATAAAGCGCCAGAAAGGCCAGGCGGTCGCGCGGATTCAGTGCTGTCTTGAGATCCATTTCAGGGCCTCGAACGTTAAGGGTGACAGAAAGAAATTAACACTGATGAACACACTCTGAAAATATAGCGAATATCGTGCCAACAATTCGGACCAGGCGTGTTGTTTTCCATTTATTCAGCATTTGCGGGCATTTTTCGGGCACAAGTTGAACGTTTGACGCGGTCACGCGTAGCACAATGTGTTCAATTGCACCACACAGTGTGAAAAATCCGGTGAAATTCGCCCACTCGCCGGACGGGGCCAGGTGAACCCTGACCAACCGTTCCGGCGGCACGATCTCACCGGACCCACGCCGTTGCCTTATTAAGGGCGGGAGGCGGTATCCATATGCTGGATCTGAACCGGATTCGGGAGGATCCCGATGGCGTCAGGCAGGCGCTGTTGAAGCGGCTGGACGGGGTGGATTTTGCGGACTTGCTCCAGTGGGACCGGGACCGGAGAGCCCTTATCGCCAGAATAGGGGGCCTGCGCGAACGTCGAAACAAGGTCTCCGCGCAGATCCCGCAGATGAAGCGTGCGGGCAGGGACACGACCGATATCCAGAGTGAAATGAAGGCGGTTTCCGGGAACATCAGGACCCTTGAGACGGAGCTCTCGGAATTTGAACGCCGTATCCGGAGCTTTCTGGAGGAACTGCCCAATATTCCGGCAAACGACGTTCCCCCGGGAGGGAAGGAGAACAACGAGGTCATTCGAACCTGGGGCGAAATGCCGGAATTGGCGGAAGGGGCCAAAGACCACGTCGACCTTGTAACCTCGCTGGGGCTGATCGACTACGAGCGCGGCGTGAAGATGGGCGGCGCCGGGTTCTGGCTCTATCGGGGCGACGGCGCCCGCCTGGAATGGGCGCTCCTGAACTACTTCGTCGAAGCGCACCTCCGGGACGGCTACGAATTTGTACTGCCGCCGCACCTGCTCACGTATGACTGCGGTTACACGGCCGGGCAGTTTCCCAAGTTCGCTGACGACGTGTTTCATCTGAAGTGGGAAAGCGAAAAGGAGTCGCGGTTCCTCCTGCCAACGTCCGAGACCGCCCTGATCAACTTCCATCGGGACGAAATTCTGCCGGAAGCGGACCTGCCCAGGAGATATTTTTCCTATACGCCATGCTACCGGAGAGAGGCCGGCAGCTATCGGGCCCAGGAACGCGGCATGATTCGAGGACACCAGTTCAACAAGGTCGAGATTTTCCAGTTCACGCGCCCCGAAGACTCCGATCTCGCCCTGGAAGAGCTGATTGCCAAGGCCGAAGGCCTGGTTCAGGGTCTGGAGTTGCACCACCGCGTTTCCAAACTGGCCGCCCAGGATGCCAGCGCGGCGATGGCCAAGACCTACGACATCGAGATTTGGATTCCGAGCATGGGAGAGTACAAGGAGGTCAGTTCGGCATCCAACGCGAGCGACTACCAGGCCCGGCGCGGCCGCATCCGGTTCAAACGCGCCGAGACGGGGCGGAATGAATTCGTGCATACGCTCAACGCCTCAGGCCTGGCGACCAGCCGCCTGATTCCAGCCATTGTCGAGCAGACTCAGCGACCCGACGGCTCGGCTGTCATTCCGAGAGTCCTTCGGCCGTATATGGGCGGGCAGGAAGTCCTGGAACCCGCGGCGTGAAACGCGAATCCGCCGGGCGCTACAGACCCAGAATGCGGTTTGCGGTCTCTATCGCCTGTCTGACGCAGTCGGGCACGGAGGAGCCCCGGTATGCGCTGCCGGTGAGGTACAGGCCCGGTTGTTCCGCCAGGAGCGATTCCAATTTCCCAACCCGGTCCAGGTGTCCCACGTCGAACTGGGGCCTTCCCTTCCGCCAGCGGTGAATCCGGGAAAACAACGGCTCCGCGGTCAGGCCCATCACGCGCGCAAGGTCTTCCCTGACGGCACGCACGAGCATTTCGTCGGACATCTCAATCACGTCTTCCTGAGTGTCCCTGCCGACAAATCCCCTTAGCAACACCCCGTCGTCCGGCGCCCGGTGGTCCAGCTTGGACGACACCCAGGTGCATCCCGTGGTTCGGAGACCCTCCGATCGCGGAACCAGGAATCCGAACCCGTCAAGGTTGTGCTGGTCGAGAACGTCGGCCTTCCGGTACGCCAGCGCCACGGTCCCGGAGGAGACGTACCGGACCTGCCGGAGCCGGGCCGACAGCGATGGCGCGAACCCGTCCAGCAGACCGGCCGCTGCATACGCCGGCGCGGCCAGTACCACGGCATCGGTTTGCAGAGAATCCCCGCCAAGCGACACGTCAAATCCACGCTTGCGTCTCGCCAGGCCCGTTACCCGGGAGTTTGTGCGCAGGTCGCCGCGGAGCCGGTCCACAATCGCCTCGACGAGTTCTCCGAGACCGCCGATCAGGGTCTGGAACATCGGTTGCGACGGCACGCCGTCGCCCGAAGACGAATGGTGTTTCCGCGCGGCGCGAACGGCCCTGATCAGGCTGCCGTATTTGCGCTCCATTTCCGCAAACTGTGGAAAGGTTGCCAGCAGGCTCAGCTTTTCCGGATCCGCCCCGTGGATGCCCGCAAGCATCGGTCCCCCGATCTTATCGAGGGCCTCCTGCCCCAGGCGCCGCCGGACAAACGACGCCAGGCTCTCGTCGTCCGCGTCCTTTCGGGGGGGTAGATAACGCTCCAGACCGATCCGCAGCTTGCCGCGAATGGAGAAGAGCGGGGAGCGGGCGATCGGCAGGAACCGCGACGGCACCAGGGTGAAGTCTTCGGGAAACGGCGCCAATTCACCCGCCTGTACCAGGTAGGTCTTCCGCCGTTCCTCGTTCGGCGCAATCAGCCGGTCCTCGAGCCCCAGGTCCAGACAGAGCCCGACGCCCCATGGCTTCCGAGTCAAAAGCAAATCGGGTCCACCCTCGATGGTGAACCCGTTGATCCGCTCGGTCAGGATTTCCCCGCCCCATCGCCCCGTGGCCTCAACCAGCGTGTAATCGACCTCCCTGCCGTGGGCTTCGGCCTTTTCCTGGAGATAATAGGCCGTTGCCAGCCCGGCGATTCCTCCGCCAGCGATGGTCACATGCATTTCGGCACCTCAACACGGCATCGGGAATCGGTACGCGGACCGGAGGCGTCCGGATTCAGGGGCAGGATGTTTCAATCAGCTTCTCGTCAACCGCATCGGCCACGGCTTCGATGAACGTGGGATCGCTATTCATGGACGCAATACGCCTCACGTCGACCCCCCGCGGTCTCGCGATCTCCTGAAGGCCGATATCGATATCGTACAGAATCTCCACGTGGTCGCATACGAATCCGATGGGCGCCACGAGCACCTGCCGGTATCCCTGATCGGCAAGGTCCGGGATCACGTCCTCGATCTGAGGGCCCAGCCACGGTTCTCCCGTATGAGCGGCGCTCTGATAGGAAAACATCCAGTCCACGCCTCCAAGGCGTTCCGCCACCGCGTTCGCATTTCCCATCAGTTCGTCGTCGTAGGGATCGCCCATCTTCAGCAGGCGCGCCGGGAGGCTGTGCGCCGTAAAAACGACCTTCACCGCATTCAGCTGCGTCCCGGAGAACGACGCCAGGCCCGCGCGAACGTGTGCGACCTGGGCATCCAGCAACGCCGGTTGCTTCCACCAGGAATTCACGAACGAGAACCGTATCCGGCTACCCGCCGTCTTCGCGGCCGCATCGACCGCCTCCCGGTACCGTCCGATGCTCAGGCGGGAGTAGTGCGGGGCCATGACAATGGCCACCCCCTCCTCCACGCCATCCTCACTCATCCGGCGCACCGTGTCCCCAATCCGGGGGGACCAGTGCCGCATGCCCACGTAAACGCGCACATCACGCCCGCGAGCACCCAACGTCCGCTCGGCGCACGCCGCCTGTTCAAAGGTGTTTTCGTTGAGCGGCGACCTGCCGCCGATCTGCGCGTACCGACGCCTGAATTCCTCCACGAATTCGCGGGACATCGGCCGCCCGCCCCGGATATCGTCCAGGTAAGCCTCCATGTCGTCCAGGGAATCCGGACTGCCGTAGGCGAGCATCAGCACCGCTTTTTTTGCCATTGTCAGCTATCCGTACGCGTGCACGAAGTCGACCAGCGCGGCCACGTGCTCGACCGGCGTGTGTTGCAGGATGCCGTGGCCGAGGTTGAAAATATGACCAGGCCGCCCCCGGACGCTGTCCAGGATCCGGGCGGCCTGCATCTCGATCACCGGGACCGGCGCGAACAGCACCGCCGGATCCAGATTCCCCTGCACGGCCACGTCCTCTCCCAACCGGTCCCATGCT
This sequence comes from Candidatus Latescibacterota bacterium, assembly GCA_965203805.1. Lineage (GTDB taxonomy): Bacteria > Latescibacterota > UBA2968 > UBA2968 > JAAXHE01. The sequence goes on from OZ241917.1 coordinate 3,676,438, forward strand.
TCGTTCAGTTCAATGCGCCAGTCCACCCCGATTACGTCGCCGCCCGCGCGCTTCAGGAGCGGCAGCATACCAGATGTTCCCGTTCCGAAATGGATCACCGGCACGTCGCACGTGTCGGCGACCGTCTGTATCGCCCGCCGTGTGTGCGGCAGAACGTATTCCGCGTAATCCGCGGGGCTCAACGCGCCCGCCCAACTGTCGAACAGTTGCAGCGCCTGCGCCCCGGCCGCGGCCTGAACCCGAAGATAGTCTCCAACGGCGGCGGACATCTTTTCCATCAGGCGCCGCCATGTCTCCGGGTGCTCGTACATGAGGGCCTTTGCAATCCGGTAGTCGCGCGAAGCGCCGCCTTCCACCGCGTAACAGACGAGCGTGAACGGCGCGCCGGAAAACCCGATCAGCGGAACCCTTTCGTCCAGCGCGCGGCGCACCTCGCGAATGGCCGCCGCGGCGAAGTCCATGGTGTCTGCCGCGGGACGAACGGTGAGGGCTTCCACGTCCGCAGCCGTCCGGACCGGGTTGTGGATCACGGGACCCGCCCCCCCGATGTACTCCAGTTCCAGGCCCATCGGCTCCAGGAGCGGCAGAATATCCTGGAAGATAATGGCCGCGTCCACGTTAAACGCATTCACGGGCTGCAACGTGATCTTGGTGGCGATTTCAGGCGTCTTCACCATCTCAAGAAAGGCGTGCCGTTCCTTCAACTTCCGGTATTCGGGCATGTAGCGGCCGGCCTGGCGCATCAGCCAGACGGGCGTCGCGTCCACCGCCTCGCGGCGGCATGCTTTCAGGAAACGGTCGGCTCGGGACATAGGCAGGGGATCGCGTCAGGATTCGTTTTGCAGCCCGACAGCGGACAATTGTAGCGAGACAAGGACAACAGTGGCGAGGGATTCCTGATTGCGCGGTTGAAAAGGGGTCGCGGTCCTCTTGCCGCTCCCGTCTCCCCGTTTCCGGATTCAAACAAAGCAGGGGCACGACGTTCCGTGCCCCTGCCGAATCGCAAAGCCCAGCCCGCTGCTACGCATCAAGGTCGTTGAAGTGTGTAACCACCTTGCTGATCAGACCGTATTTTACCGCTTCCTGTGCGGACATCCAGTAGTCCCGGTCCGTATCTTCCACGACTTTGTCCAGCGGCTGGCCGGTCTCCTGTGCATACAGTTCGTTGATCCGCTCGCGAAGGATGAGAATCTGTTCCGCCGTGCGTTTGACGTCTTCCGCGGTGCCCACCATCCGCATGGAGGGCTGATGGATCATGATTCGCGCGTTCGGCAGGGCGAACCGGTTCCCTTTTTCCGCGGCCAGCATGATCACCGTGGCCGCGCTGGCGGACAACCCCACGCTGACGATTCTCACCGGCGGGCGAATGAAGCGAATCAGGTCGTATATGGCGAAGCCGTCGTCCGCGCTGCCCCCCGGCGAGTTGATCAGAATCGTAATCGGTTTTTCCGGATCGTCGCTGTCCATCAGCAACAACTGGGCGATCACCCGCGTTGTCAGCTTGTGGTCGATCGGATCGGATATCAGAATGGTGCGCGCCTTGATCAGGCTCCTGACGACGAACTCGCCCTGACCCCCGGGCTGCGCTTCCTCTTCTTCTTCCTCCGCCGGATCTTCGTTCAACAGGTACTCGTGCATCGCAACCTCTTCTTCCCACAAATCATCATGATTCGTCGTTTTTCGGGTACCTTAATTCGAATATACGCACCGGTTTGCCCACCATTCAGGCCCGCTCAATTTATCCTATCACCCCGGCATTGTCAAGGCCATTCCCCTGAATTGAACGCCTGCGCGAATGGCGCGCGAGAACGCGGGCGCTTCCCCCGGAGCTCAGCTTTCCGACATCGCCGCGCTGAGAATCCGTGAGGTGCCGGGCCGCATGATGCGCGGGTCCACCGCCTCCCCCTTCAGCAGCATCTCCCGCACCTGTTTTCCTGAGATGAACACGGGCTGCTCGTCCGGATGGCTTTCCATCAGGTCCACCCGTCCCAGCGATTCGTAGAACGCGGCGAAACCCACGTTCAGGGGGCGGATCTCCAGGTTTCCGTTCAGGCGGTCGAACACCTCCTGCGCGTCGAAATCTCCCCAGATGGGGCTGCCGTCGTGATAGGGCGCATCGGCGTGTTTGCGACCGATGATGATGTCGGTGAAGCCGAAGTTCTGGCGGTAGATCGCGTGCATCACCGCCTCTTTCGGGCCTGCGTAGAACATCTTGATATCCAGGCCGATGAGAATCACCCGGTCGGGCACGGCCTCGCCCCTGGGTTCCCACAATCCGGCATCGCTGTCCCCCTCCCCCAGACCGCGGGACTCGATCAGCGCCTCGTAGGTCCGCATCCGGATTTCCGCGTTGACGTCGTCGGATTTGGTTTCTCCCACCAAGGGGTTCAGACATGCCCCGGCGTCGATCCCTTTCCGAATCAGGGTTTCCAGTCCGTGGACCAGGGCGTACTCGTGAGCCCGGTGCAGCGGGTTGCGGGTCTGAAACGCGACCACCCGACGCCAGCCCGTTTCGGAGAGGAGACGACGGACCTCCGCCGGCGTGTGCATATATCGCCCGAACGCGGGATGCTTCGGTTGCGGCAAACCCCTGATCGTGCCGCCCAGAAGGTGGGTCTTGTCCGCATCTCCGTTCAGAACCATATCCGCGCCGGGATGGTCGGTCCGTTCCGTGAGGTAGACGCTTTTCAGATACGCGTGCTTGTCCCAGGGGAAGACGTCGCTGATCTCGAGAGTACCCGCAAGCTCGCCGTCCGGCCGCTCAAGGGCAACCGTCTGCCCCGCCTCCAGCTGACCGGCCAGGTCGCTCGAAACCGGAAGCGCCAGGGGAATGGTCCACGCGTACAGCTTCCCGCCGGAATCGATGACACATTCGTCGAGCACTCTGTGATACGTCTCCGCGTCCATCGGACCGGTGAGCGGACTCAGCCCGCCGTCTCCGAAACGGTAGACCGTGGACAGATCGGCCTCGCTGACCGGAACGCGTGTCAGCTTCGACGCGTTCTCGCGAAAATCGTCCTGCTCGTCGTCCGGAACCATGCGGCAAACCGGCGCCGGCAGCCCCCCATGCGGCGGTATCAGATCGGACATAGGCGAGACAATCCTCCAAATGGCAAAAGTTCCAGGTTCATCATTCAGCCCCGGCGTTCACGGCAATGTGCGGTCATACGTGCGCACACACTCTAAGGAAGGCAATATGAAGATGGGGCGGACATTCCTGTCTGCCGTCTCACCAACCTTCTGCAGGAAGGGAGACGACAGTAACGCTTCCGTCGCGAAATCATCCAGCAAATGCGTGCGCCACTCGCGTGCTTGGACCCTCGGAAAGCCGGTTTGAGGGTGGGGCAGACATTCCTGTCTGCCAGCCTTTCCCAGCACCGCTCCCTGAGCCTGCGGTGCCCTGAGCTTGTCGAAGGGTCGGTGCGGGACCCACCGAATCAGAAAGCGGTAAATATACCGTAAAACCCATCGCAGGGCAAAAAAGATGCGCCGAAAATGGGCGAGAGAAAGCTGTTTGCCGAGCGGTTTCTATCGATATCTGTGCATCGGAAGGTACAATTTAAGGAACCTCTGATCAACCAGAGGGAATGAGCAAGTTGTAACTTATGGGTCGTTTCGGAGGCTGTTTATGTTGAGAGGGTCGTCATCTTTCGGGTTTGCACGGGTGATTCCGGCCCCGGATGCGCTCGGTGCCGGCCATTTTGGCCGCCAGCGTCCGAATTGGAGGCACGGGTGCCTATGTAGTAGCCAGTTCCTGACGTGCCATATGGAAGTTAGCCAAGGCAAACAAGGTGAACAGATGCGCCGTATTCTTCGCCAGACCGCGATACCTGACCTTTCGGTAGCCCCACAGGTGTTTGATGATCCCAAAGGGATGTTCCCTGTCTGCGTGCGTGAGACAGCACGCACAGGCAGGGACCCGTGCGCGCGTGCGATTGCTCTTCTTGTTGAACGAAACATCCGCGCAGTTGAGCCGCTTGCCCCGGCGGGCCTTGCGAAGCACTCGCCATTCCACGTCGTTGGCTTCGGCCCGTTCTTTTCGCGTCTGATCCGCATAGGCCTTGTCGCCGTAGATGGTCTTTTCTTTTCCGTGCAGACAGGCATCCATCGCCTGCGAATCATGCACCGAAGCGGGGGTGGTCACCACACTGTGCACCCGTCCCTTCACATCCGCGCCCACGTGCGCCTTCATGCCGAAATGCCACGTGTTGCCCTTCTTCGTGCTGGCCATTTCAGGATCCCGTTTCCGATCCTTGTTCTTCGTCGAAGAAGGCGCGTGAATGATCGTGGCATCCACGATCGTGCCTTCGTTCACGATCAATCCCCGCCTGGACAAGTAGCGCTTCGTTTGCCGAAACAACGCTTCCGTCAACCCATGGTGCTCCAGAAAGTGACGGAATTTGCAGATCGTCGTCTCATCAGGTACGCCGTTGATGTTCACACCCGCAAAGCCCTGCCTGCAGCAGGCAGGGACGCATCGACTCCACGTCGTAGAGACTGTCTTCCATTCCCGGATCGCTCAATCCATACCATTGTTGCATAAAGTAGATACGCAGCATCACCTCCGCACCGATCGGACGACCTGCCTGCGCCGACTCGGCAGGCAGGCGACCGTTGCCAGGTTTCGGATACTTCCTCTCAATCGATTTAAGCAGTATCTCCCACGGCAACACCGCATCCATCTCTTTCAGAAAACGTTCCCTGCGCGTCTGCTTCTTCTTCGTCCTGTACGCCAGATCCGAAAAACTCATTTGTTTCATCCCTGGGCCCCTCGTTCTATGTCGATCCATCAGAAATCACAACACGACGGCTCACGCTCCAATTCTACGACTTTCTGCATGGCGTGCCAATAGGTAACTTAATCAGAGCTTCCTTAAGATATGGAAGATATTGAGGGTCACGCTTGTTTGTCTTGACATCATGCTTAGGGTGATAATTTCGCGTGGATTCGGGTTGACAACGTCACTTCCGGGCCGTACGATAACAACGGGTGTTGCGTTTTGCGACATGCGCAACGCCATGAATCGCCTCGATGGATTGCCGTGACTGTTACAAACCGACAGGAGGTCCGAAAGTCTCCCGTCAATCCGCATTGATCCACTATGACCCAGCGATTACCATATTCAAATCAACTGGATATCGCAACACTGAGTAGATTGTTCAAGCATACGACCAATTCGTACAAGTATCTATTTTTTATGTCGTTGCTGACGATGTTAAAGGATAGGCATTTCCTGGTCGAGGATGGCATTGAGCTCAGCGAAATTGAGATCGAGATGCTGGTTACAGCGTGGTATCCACATGTTTTTTTTAAGTTGTCATTTGGCACGCAGGACCAGATCGCTCAGGTACTGAATTCTATCGAGTACATCGGGGATGACAAAGATTACCTGTCATCAACGGGGCGCAGGAAATTGCGGAAACATCTCTCCCACAATAGTAAGTCGTCGGATTACAAATTAACGCGTTTCGTCCCGTTTCGAATACTACGCCCGTTTTTCTCCACGGAAACGAGAGGAATACCAGATCAAAGGGTGAACCGAGAGGTCTCCAGCCTTGCCGCCGAACATTTCCATGTACGACGCCCTCTTTTTCGCTTCGACAATTGTGAGAGAAGGATCTTTATGCATACGGATTGGGTTGCCTATTTGAAAGAACATCAGACGATTCTCGAGGGGTGGGGGCTATGGCATTGGTCAGAATATATGCAGCGAAGGAATCCAGGTATTCCCGCTGTAACGCGAAAGTTGTTTCCCCCGGATCGGAGAGCGCCACTCTATGCACAGCGTAGGTTCTGGGATGCTGCGATTGATGAAACGAACATACGATGCATCTACACAGGGAAGAAGCTGGTTCACGGTTATGAATTGGATCACTTCCTGCCGTGGAGATTCGTAGCCCACGATCAGTTGTGGAATCTCATACCCGTCGATTCCCGGGCGAACAGTTCCAAGAGCGACCAGATTCCGTCAGAGATTTACATCGACCGCCTGGCTGAAATCCAGAGTGACGCGCTATCTATTGCAAGGGACAGCATGAGCGATGCGAAATGGAAGAGGGAAGTTGAACCCTATTCCACGGACCTTTATATTAAGGATGTTGAAACTCTGGATCGCGAGAAACTTAAGTCTGCATATTGCAGAACGTTGAGGCCGCTGATGTCAATTGCGGAACAACAGGGGTTCCAAAGCGGGTGGACTTACAAATGAGTTTTTTCCATCGTATAGTGAGAGTTCTTGATCGCATCATACCCTCACAGGTTAACCGCACGGCCAGGACTCCCAATGCCGAGACCATTGATGCACTTCAGCAAACACGCGCTGGATCGGGTCTCAAGGAGTACGCTGACCTGGACGCGCTCAAGGCGGACCATGGTTGAGATTTGTGCCTCTTTTCGCGTCGAATCGCCTTGAATAGCGCTTAAAGCACGCCGCAACGTTTGATTAATTCTGGACTTGCAAGAGAAGACTCCCGGAGGCCGAATCGCCGGGGGTTCTTTGTGTCGCGCGGTTTTCGGGGTGACTGGCGTACCGATCTCCTGGCGCCAGGTCAAAACGACGTGCCGAGGTGGAGGTGGGGAACGGCCCCTTTGGGTTCGGTGAAGCCGTATGCCGCGCCGATGCGGAAGCGGAACGGCACACAGAGCATGCCGACTGCGTACACGACCTCGCCACCGGCGGCCAGGAGCGGCTGCGGCCTGGCTGCCTGGAAGTCATTTCGGCCCCACGCGTTGCCGGCGTCTGCGAAGAGCGTGAGAAACACTCGGTCAAGGTGCAACAGGTCCGTCCGAAAGGCGCGGTTCGCCAGGGTAGCCGGCAGGCGGAGTTCGAGCGACGCCGTCCAGGCCCGCCGTCCCAAGCGGGGCGTCCCTTCGTATCCCCGAACAGGAAACACACGCCGGCCCGAGCCGCCGATGCTGAAATGTCCCCTGCCGCTGCCCGGGCCGCGCGCGATGCCCGCGCTTGCCCGGAGCGCCAGCACCGGCGCCGCGAATCCGCCGCCGGGCAGCTTCATGTATGCCCTGACGTCGCCGGTTGTGTCGTCCAGCGACCGGTCATCCGATGACGCCCGGTCCATGTCGATGCGTCGCCTGGCCAGGACGGAGAATGACGCGCCCGCCGCCTGCCCGATCTGAAACGCGTGGGACCGGGCGGTCGAGGCGCGGAAGCGGACCGCGACTTCGCCCAGCGTGCTCGCGGGGCTGTCGAATTGAGTCAGGTCCTTCGGGTTCAGCGCGGAATCCATCCCCTCCCGGTCTTCCCTCACAACGCCGCCGGAGAGCGTGAGTGAAAGGTTGCTCCACGCCCTGGGGCGCGCCATGGTCATCGACAGTGCCGCATAGCGTGTCCGCTCGAGAACAAACGTGGTGTCGACCGGTGCGTCGCCGTTTTCTTTCCTCACCCTGACGCGTTCCTCGTCCCAGTTCTGCGACACGGTCAGGCCAAGCGCGGGATTGCCGAGCCCGGCATACCGGTACGCCAGAAAACCCGCCGCTCTACCGCCCGAATATCCTCCAGTCGGGAGAAAAGCGTGCGCAGTCAGGGCATACGTGTGTCGTCCCACGAGGTCCACCCCGGAGGTAAAGGCGCCAACGGACGCGCCGAGGACCTTCGTCCGTGGCGTTGTCCCGCTCCCGGCGCCCGAGAAGGAAACCGACCCGATGGGTATCCAAAAGCGCGGCAGCAGGGTCTGCAGCGGCGACCAGGCGCGTATTTGACCGCCGGCAGGGGCCGGGGAGTCACTTGCGACGGCCGCGACCTCACGAGCGGTTCTGCCCGCGGCGGTGTCTGTCGAATCGAGAGTGTGTTCAGGCGCCGGAGGGGCGTGGTCCGGATCGAACGGAATGCGTTCGACCTCCCATCCGTCCACGTGGTACCCGGAGATAAAGAGCCACTTCCCCGACGGGTCCACGCTCGGCATGGCGGCGCCCGTACGGACGTTCGTGAGCATGACCGGCGCCGCGGCCTTCGCACCGTCGAAACGCGCCGCGAGGATGTTCAGAATGCCGGTCCGGTCGGACGCCCACACCAGCCACCGCCCGTCGGGGCTCCACGCGGGTGCGAAGTCCAGCGCGCGGTCCCGGGTGACCTGGCTGACGAGGCCGCCGCGTTCGTTGAGGACGACAATGTCTTGATTCCCGTCCGCCCAGCGGGTCGCGGCAATTCGCCGGCCGTCGGGTGAAACCGCGGGCAATGCCCAGTAGACGCCGTCTTCCGGGTGAACCAGTGTGTCGATAGCGCCGGTATTGATATTGACGCGGACAATGCCGTTCGTCCCCTCTCCCTCGGCAACGGCGACCGCCCAATTCCCCGGTCCGGCCGACGGTGCGCTCAGACGGGCGCCGGTCGTCAATCGGTGCGCCGCGCCGTCCGGCGTCACCCGGTAGAGGTCTCTGAATCGCCGGTACCGCCCGGAGAATTCCAGCTGATCGACGACAATTTCGCCGTTCGGCGCGAACGTGAACCGGCGTGCGCGGATCCGCGCGATTGTCGATTCGCCGCCGCCGCTCGGGCTCGCCGAAACGAGCCTGGTATCGGATCGGCCATCGGAGCGGATGTAGATCAGGGCCGATCCATCCGGCGACACCTTCGGATGGTCCGCATAGCGGGCGCCATCGGTGAGTCGTTCAGGTTCGGTGATCGCGCCGAATTTCGCGAGCCGGGCGTCCAGCCCCGCCGCCGAGTCCCGCCACGCATCCGCCCACGCGGCCCATTCGTCCGACAGGCTGACGCCGAAGGCGCTTCTTCCTGCCGCGTTCAGCCGATAGGGTATCCACTGGTTCTCCACGGCCTCGACAAAAGCCGCCATCCGGTCCCGCCCGTGCTTCCGCAGGAGGTGTTCGAAGAACATCGGTCCGTACGTGTACGCGCGATTTCCGCCAGGCCATTGCGGCGAGGAACCTCCCGCCTGGCCGATGGACTCGAAACGGCCTTCCAGCGCTGCCGTCCGCAGCACCATGTCGTTAAAGGTTCCCAGTACGCGGCCTCTGCCCGTGAGCGCGGACTCATACCACGTCCCGATGCCCTCGATGACCCACCGTGGCGATGTCAGGGCAGGAAAACCGAAAATCGGCGCGGGAATCCTGCCGAGCAGCCACCGAAGGTTGTACCGGCCGGGCCGGTCCAGGTGAAAAACGTGGGTCAGTTCGTGCACGATCAGAAGTTGCTGCCAGTCGTCGAAGTAACCGAGCTGGAAACTGTCGACAGGCGGACGTGCGAACAGGACGATGCGGTTTGAAGGGAACGGGGTCGCGTACCCGTTGGAGACGTCGGTGTGATCGGTGAGGACGATGTCGATCGGTCCCTCCGGCCCATGGACGAAATGTTCGGACAGCCGCGCGTAGGCCCACTCCGCCTGCCCGGCCGCCCGGCGGGCAAGCGCCTCGAGATGTCCGGGGAACGTAACGCGGAAGTGTTCCGTATCGAGAGTGCGCCAGGGTTCGTCCGGCGGGACAGGCTGCGCCGCAACCCGCGCGGCGCAACAGGCGATGCACGCCAGCAGGAGCGGCAGCACCCGCCGGGCAGGGGACGCCGGACTGCGCGATGTGAAGAGAGAGGATTTCAAATCAGTTACCGATATCCTGGTTTTCTGCCGCCGACGCCTCCTCCTCCGGCCTGGCGTCGTGGAGAGCGCCGAAACGTCTCAATCCCGGCACGCCGGCCGCGGCGCCGAGGACAACGAGGACCGTCCCGATGCCGCCGCTGACCACCGAGATAACCGGACCGAACCAGTGGGCGACAAGGCCCGATTCCAGGCCGCCGAGTTCATTGGAAGCGCCAATGAAGACGTAGTTTACGGCCAGCACGCGGCCGCGCATCCGGTTGGTCGTGAGCAACTGGACGAGCGTGTGCCGGACGACCATGCTGACGTTGTCGAAGGCGCCGGTGAGGAACAGCATCGCCAGAGAGAGCCAGAACGATTGGGAAAAGCCGAAGACGATGGTTGCCGCGCCAAATCCGGCCACGGCCAGCAGGAGGTTTCGGCCCGCGCGCCGCATGGGAGGCAGGTAGGCCAGGAGGATGGCCATGCAAAAGGCGCCGACACCGGGGGCGGCGCGAAGCCAGCCGAAGCCCTGGGGGCCGACGCGAAGGATATCCTCCGCATAGATCGGCAGCAGGTAGACCGCGCCGCCCAACAGCACGGCGAACATATCCAGCGCCATCAGGGAAAGGATCAGGCGGGTCCGCCAGACGTAGCGGATGCCCGCAAGCAGGGTTGTGAGCGAAGGGGCTTCCGCTCGTTCGGGCTCCGCGCGGAAGGCCACCCGGGTCAGGAGCAGGACGAACACGAGGGTACTCGCCGCGCTGAGCGCGTACGCGGCGGGAACGCTGAACATCACGACAAAACCGCCCAGGGCCGGGCCGATCACCCAAGCCATCTGCATCAGGCTGGTGTTCCACGTAACGGCAATCGGAAAGATGTCTCTCGGTACGAGCAGGGGCACCAGGGCGGTCCTGGCGGGGCGGCCCAGACACGTCGCCGTCGCATCCAGCGCCAGCAACGCGTACATCAGGACGATCGGCCCCTTCCCGATGGAGAGCGCCAGGAGCGCCAGCGACGTCAGGGTCGTGCCCAGCATGCTGAAGATGACCACCCGGCGGCGGTCGAATCTGTCCGCCAGGTAGCCCGCGGGCAGGGCCAGGAGGATGGTGGGCAGGGCCTGCGCGAGCCCGACCAGGCCCAGGGAGAGCGCCTGGCCGGTGCGCTGGTAGATCTCCCATCCGATGGCGATGCTCTGGATCTGGTTCCCCACGATGGCGAAGAACCAGCCGAGAATGTAACGCCGGTAGTTGGCAATGCGGAAGGCCGCGTAGGGATCGTGCTTCCCGGATACAGAGATCGCCTATTTCTCCCGGCTCTTGACAGCGTCGCGGATTTCGCGAATGCCGCCTTCCAGCCTGTCCAGGCGTTCGTTGGCGCTGTTCATCTCTTCCTGAATCTTCGCGACCATACCGGCCTGTTCTTCAAGTTCCTCTGCGTGTATGGCGTCTTCTTCCTTGACGAGAATACTCGTCAGTGTCGCCGTGAAGACGCCCACCAGGACCATTCCGGTAATCACCAGAAAAACGGTGAGAATTCTGCCGGTTGGCGTCTCGGGGTTGTGGATGTCGGCGTAACCGCCGGTGACAAGCGTTGTGAAGCTCCACCAGAGGCTTTCCCAGAATCCGGAACCGGACTCCATGTGTTCCAGAAACATGAAGACGCATGCGCCGAAGACAAGCGACAGGAGGCCATAGAGCAGGGACCGTTTGAGAAGCCGGACGTCCAGCGTGGTGCTGAGGTGGTCCATGCCCCGCCAGAAGAACAGTCCGATACGCATCAACCGCAGCGCCCGCAAAATCCGCACGGCCCGCAGGAGCCGGCCCAGACGTACGAAGCCGACGTCGCCCGAGGCGGCAATAACCTGCACCGGGGGAAGCGGAATGGACGTGATGAAGTCGATCCAGTTGTTCTTCCAGTACCATGTCTTGGAAGCGGCAAGCTTGTGTTCGAAGACGAAGTTGGCCATGAAAATTGTGCAGCAAACCACGTCGATAATCCAGAAGATCCAAAGCGTGCCCACAGAGAAGTGGGGGTGTACTTCCACAATCGGTTTCTTGTATTCTGCCCCGCCATCTACAATGTCCACCCCTGTCAGTTTTCCTCCGGTCACCTGCCCGGAAACGAGTGCGCCGTTCCCGGCCGTATCCACGATGCGTATGTTCACCCGCTCGTATCCGGCGCCCGCCTTCGCGATCAGGATCTTGCTGATCTTGCCCTCTTTCACTTCCGCCGTTGCCGTCGCGCCGCCTCCGCTGGCGCCGATGCCGAGCAGGTCCACGACAAGAATCGAGATCAGGAATAGAATCAGAAAAAAGATCACGATGTCCTTCACGTAAACGTTCCGGACGCTGCCCAATACGCTGGCTTGCCTGTCCATCAGATGTTTCTTCTGAAAGGCCTGTTCGATGACCCGGGCCTTTTCCTCCAGCCCCTGTCTTTCCTCGATCAACGTGGAAATCCGCGAATCCGCCGCGTCCAGGTCCAGTTCGTAGCGGCCGTGCTTCTTTTTCAGGGCCACCGCGTCCGCACTCCCGGCCATACGGTTGATCTTCTCTTCCTCCGAGGCCAACTCGCGGTCGATCTTCTCGATCTCCTCCGCGACCAGGTCTCTCATCCTCCTGATGCGGTCGAGGGAACACGATTCGATACGCTTCAGATTTGACATCGTTGTCCTTGCAAATTCAGGTTCAGGTTATGTCGGAAATGGATAAATCAGGTGCCGGATGAACCTCTTCCTATGGATTCCTCGATGACTGCCAGGTGCTCATGCCAATCGGGCTCCCGCGCGGGCCCCTCCAACGCGTCGCATGCACGAAAGAACGCCTTGAGATCCGCCTGTGACTCGAAGGGCCGGGACCGCTGCAAATCCTCGCTCCCCTGGCTGGCCGGAGTTTTCCGCGATATGCTCATTATCTTCCCCCTCACTTCGCGTCCGGTAAACGATAGGGCCGTGCGTTATTGGCGATTGCGAAAACAAGAATGATTCTTATTAGCGAAATGGGTATGAATCGATAATAACGTTGTAGGGTTCGCCGACTTTCGAATAGAGGCGATCATTGCCCAATGCAGTCTGGCGAAGTCGGCCGGCTGTGCGTTTCATTCGCTGCAGATTTCCGAGATTACTCTGAATCCGAACTGCCGAAGCGGGTACGGATAAATTCCCTGGTACTTTCTGCCGGGAGTTTCACGGTTCCCGGGCCGCTGCGGACAAAAAAATCACCGCCGTCTTCCTTTTCGAGACCCTTCCACGAGAGGAACACCGGTTCCGGGCTCCGCTGGCAACTCACCACGCAGACTTCCTTGCCGTCGACAATCTGCACTTCCGGATCGATGCAGGTGCCGGCGCGATCGCCGAGACCGTTTCGCACAACCTGTGCAAGATGGAGCATAAACTTGTCTCGCGTGTCGAGCCGGTCGTGTTCTATGCCAACGGCCGTACCGTCGTCGGCAACGCCGATCAGAAGGTCTCCGCCCTCCGTGTTGAGGAAGGCAGCGATCGTCTTGATCGCCGCGTGGGTGATGCGTTTGTCGTCTTTCCGGTCTTCTTTCAGGTTCCAGCGCAGCGTGGACTTGAACTCCAGGGTCTTCGACTCGCCCTGTTTGATGAGGTCCTCGGCGCTGCGGTGAGTGCGGACATATTGATCGAACAGAATGTTCTTGATGACTTCGCCAAACGCACGGTCATCGGTGATGCGCTTGTAGAGATCGAAGTTGGAATCTACGATCTCCTGGATAACCTCCTCAACCTTGTGATCGAAGGTCAATCGGACATTCTCGCGGGTATTCACGCGCGCCGCTGCGCCAAGCGCCGCGTCGTCCGAGAGCCTGTCCATCATCTGGCCGAGCGTGGCGCGGTGCTCTGGGCCGACACCAGCCCCGAAGCGTTCGTTCAGTTCGGCGATGATTCGCGACAGGGTCTCCATTTCTTCTTCGTGTAACCCGTGTGTGTCCTTTGTGCCGACCGGGTCGAGATTCGTAGTCCCTCGCTGGAGATTGATTCGGCCTTTACGGGTTTCCTGAATTCGGTACGACTCCATGTCGATGTTCTGCTGAACCTCAAGCGGCAGCACGGCCCGGTCCATTGGCAACAGGCGGCGCAGGTGTCTCGAAAAGACGTACAGCTTCTCCAGATCAACGTCGTTGAACGGTAGTATCTGCGCGAGAAACGCGTAGAGCCGCACGTAGTCAACGAGCTGGCCCCGGAAGTCTATCTTTTCGGGTTCATCCAGGGCCGAAAAACGGTCGACAATGGGCTTGAGCACGCCATGAAGCCGGTCCTGTTTGGCGTCGCTGTCGAAGAAGACTTTGGCGAATTCGTCCACGTCGCCCTGATCGTATACCGGAAAGTCGGCCAGGCGCGTCTGGACCTCGTAGAGCCGGTTGGGATCGGTCGCCTCCGAGAGCAGGGTCGTTTCGAAATAGGGCTCGAAGGACTCTTTAATGTCATCGGCATCATTGGCGAAATCAAGTACCATTGTGCCGTCTTTTCCCGGCTCTGTGCGGTTAATCCTGGAAAGCGTCTGCACCGCGTTCACGCCGCCCAGTTTCTTGTCGACGTACATGGTGTGCAGAAGCGGCTGGTCGAAACCGGTCTGAAATTTGTTCGCACAGATCAGGAATCGATATTCCAGCGCCTTGAACGTCCTGGCGGTCTGCGCCTCGGAAACGCCGTTCATGCCCGGTTCGGTATAAGATTGGCCGCCGTCCTCGACAGTGCCGGAGAACGCAACCAACGCTTTAAACGGATAGCCCTGCTCGGTGAGATAATTCTCCACTGCGAGTTTGAACCGCACGGCGTGCAATCGGGAGCGGGTGACGATCATCGCCTTCGCCTTGCCGTCGACCTGGCTTTGCACTTGGTCGGCGAAGTGGTCGACCATGATTCGGACCTTCTGTTCAATGGCATGGGGGTGCAGATCGACAAATGATCTGAGCAGATACGTCGCCTTGTTCCTGTCGTAGCGAGGATCGTCTTCCACCGTCTTCAACAGCCGCCAATAGGACTTGTACGTTGTGTAGTTCTCCAGGACGTCGAGGATGAATCCCTCTTCGATCGCCTGGCGCATGCTGTATAGATGGAACGGTTCGAACGATCCGTCCGGACGGCGTGTGCCGAACAGCTCCAGCGTCTTGGATTTCGGGGTCGCGGTGAAGGCAAAGGTCGAAAGATTCGGGAGGCGCCCGCGCTTCTCCATTTCCTCAAGGATCGCGTTTTCAAGTTCCTCTTCCGGTGTTTCGGCACCTGATTCCTCGTCCTCTGCTTCCGTGAGAGAATCCGAAGCCAGTACCGCCTTCAGGCTCTTCGTACTCTCCCCGGACTGCGACGAATGCGCTTCGTCGACAATCAGGGCGAACCGCTTGCCGGGCAACTGACCGATTTCCTCAGCGATCACCGGGAATTTTTGCAACGTGGTGACGATAATTGTCTTCCCGGATTCAAGCGCTTCTTTGAGCTGGCGCGAGGTCGTATCGATATTTTCCACAACCCCCAGGGTCTGCTCGAACTGACGCATTGCGCCCTGGAGCGCGCGGTCGAGCACGCGCCGGTCCGTGATCACCACAATCGAATCGAAAACGCGTTTGTCTTCGGCATCGTGCAACGTGGACAACTGGTGGGCGAGCCAGGCGATGGTAAACGTCTTGCCGCTTCCGGCCGAGTGCTGGATCAGATAGCGCTGTCCCGCACCTGTCCGTCGAGCATTGGAAATGAGCTGGCGCACACAATCGAGTTGCTGGTAGCGCGGAAAAACGAGCGTCTTCTTGCCCGTCTTACGACCGTTCTCGTCTTCCTCCTCGACTTCGTGGACGAACTGCCGCACCAGGTCCAGCACGCTGTCGCGCGACCAGGTCTCCTCCCAGAGGTACGACGTGGCATAGCCGGATTGCGTGGGCGGAACCGGCGGGTTCCCCGCACCGCGGTTGTTGCCCCGGTTAAAGGGAAGGAAGCGTGTCTTGACACCGGCAAGGCGGGTGGTGACGTAGACCAGTTCCGGATCGACCGCGAAGTGCGCCAGGCAGCGACCATAGGCCAACAACGGCTCGCCGCGGGGGTCGCGGTCCGTCTTGTACTGGCGGATTGCGTCCTCGACGGACTGACCGCTGAGCAGGTTCTTGAGTTCGGCGGTGAATATGGGGATGCCGTTCAGAAACAGGACCAGATCCAGGCTCTTCTCGTTCTTCGTGCTGTAGCGTACCTGGCGGACAACCGTGAAAAAGTTGGCCATATACAGTTGGCGCGTCTCCTCGTTGAGCCCGCTGGCCGGCCGGAAGTAAGCCAGCCGAAACGTGCAGCCCATATCCTTAATACCGTTTCGAAACACGTGGAGAACGCCACGGCGATCGATTTCAGACGCCAGGCGCCTGAGAAAACGATCCCTGACCTCAGCGCCGTAGTGATGGGACAGCTTCTTCCATTCCTTAGGCTGCGTCGCAACGATGAAATTGTGAACGTCTCTGGACAGAAGGCACAGGCTGCGGTCGTAGTCCTCGGGCGTTCCCTTGAAGTAACCGCCGGGTTCCATTCCCTCGCCGCCGACAGGCAACCGGCCTTCACGGACCCCGGCTGGAAGACCTCCTGATCCATCCTTGCCCTGGCCGAGCAGTGCCGCCTCGATGGCGTCTTCGAAGGCTTTTTCAGAAACAACGGGACTCATAATGCGACTCGTGCAGGCGTTGTGGTTTTCGTTTCGTCCTCTTTTGCGACAGACGGCGCATCCAGGACTTCCAGCACTGCGTCCGCACAATATACACGGTTTCGCTGTGCTTCGCCAACCGGCGTAACAATTCCTGCCGACTGTAACCTATCGACGGCGCGACGAGCCGTGGTATAGGCGACACCGAGCTTCGATGCAAGCGTGGGGACGTTCCAGAACGGGAAGTCAGCGAACAGTTCCAGGACTTTCTCAAGATTCGCCGATCTGGCCCCGGCGAACTGATCCGACCAGAGGTGGAACAATTCGTCGATACGTCGGATCCGACCAATGGCGTCTTCCGCCTGTTCGGCAACACCTTGCAGAAAGTACACCAGCCACGCCTCCCACGCTCCGTCGCGGGTCACTCGTAGCAGGTGCTCATAATACTCCTTGCGCGTCGATTCAAAGTACGGGCTCAGGTATAGAAGTGGCGATGGTAAGACGCCACGCGAAACCAGCAGCAGTGGAATAAGCAGCCGTCCAATCCGTCCATTCCCGTCGAGAAACGGATGAATCGCCTCGAACTGTGAATGCATAAGGGCGGCGTGGACGAGAGGAGGCAGTGATTCGTCGTGAAGAAAGCTCTCCCACGCGCCGAGGCATCCCGTCAGTTCGTCGGGTGGTGGCGGCACGTACGTGGCATTATTCAGCACCGACCCGGGCGGGCCTATCCAGTTCTGGCTGCGGCGAAACTCACCAGGCGTTGCTCTTTCGCCACGCACACCGTGCATAAGACGCTCGTGCAGTTCGCGAACCAGCCGTAGCGAAAGCGGAAGCGTTTCCAGGCGATCAATACCGTAGTCCAACGCCACGATATAGTTCGCCACTTCCTCCAATTCTTCCGCGCTTCGCTCTACCCTCGCTCCGGCATCTGCAGCGAACAACTCGCCAAGGGAAACCTGCGTCCCCTCGATGCGGCTCGAAAGCACGGCTTCCTTGAACAGGAACGACCGGATCAAGAGATACGGAACCGCCATGGGCCTGCCTTCTCCCGCAAGACGGCCCATGGCATTATCGGCACGCGAAAGCGCGAGTACCAATTCTCCGTCCCAGGAAATCTCGGGTGGAAGAGGGCCCGGGACAAATGCGCTGTACCCACTTGGACATCTGACCGTTCGACCGTGGGGTTGGCGTTGTCCGTTGTTTCCGGATGTCACAATGCTGCCTTCTTATCGATTGAGAAAATAACAACGAGACTTATTAGCGAAAACACCATAATTCGATAATAATAATACGCAAAATCGGTGAACGTGGAAATAACAGATATGCGAATTAATCCCAAATGAAGGACTATAAATGTCGAAGCACGAATCGCGCCCGTTCCGTCCTTAGCATATCAAAGGGCGCCATACACTTGATACCAAGTCCAATACACGCGTCGGGAATCTTGACCTTGCGTGGGGAATTCGATGGAATTTCATGAGTAACAACGACATGCTGGCCAGCAAAAGCCTGAGCAACCAGATAATAATCCGCTTTCTGAAAGAACGTGTTGACCGCGGATTGGTCATACGTTTGGCCCATGACCCATTCGCTCACGGTCGTAAGCGCAGCGAGGAGCGTTGAGTCCGGGCGGAGAAAGAAGCCATATCCTCTTTCCTCGGACCAATCGGCAAGTTCATCTTCAATCGCAGACAATTCGTCACGGACCTTTTCGATGCTGTACACTTTATCGTTATTGTTCTGCATTATGAGCCATTCCCAAAAAGCCGGGCAGAAATCAAATCCGTAGTGGAGGTCTTTGGCTTGGATAAACACGTTGGTGTCGAGAAGATAGGCCATTTACAGACCCAACCCCAGGCTCTCGGCGACCTGTTTGAATGTGGATAGCTTCCTGACTCCCAGCATCCGAAAGGACTCTGTGTAGGATGTTCGACCCTCAAGAGTGCTCACAACGAGAGCCCTTGCCAATCGCTTGCTGACCCGTGCCCCCACGTTCCGAATCGCGTGGCCTCCACTACCACCCCGGAGATCGTGAAGACGGTCCAACTCAGTTCTGTATGCCGACCAGAACGAATGCTCATCCAGTCCTCCGACGTCGTGGACTCTTCGCAGGACCACGAGGGTGCTCACCTTGAAACGACGGGCGAGGCGGTTAACTTCGACCCCTGACCCGGTACGGGAGCGTAACTCCTCTCGGATGGCGTCGGAAGGTACGAGCATCTCCGCCGCTACCTGATTGCACCAGCGTTCTGTAACGTGATCAGGCATCGATATCGTCTCGATGTTCGATATCCCGGACTTGCCGAGCCAGAGATGGGCGATCTCATGCGCCAGGGTGAACATCTGAGCGGCTTTTGTGTCCGCGCCGTTGATAAAGATGAGCGGCGCCAGGGGATCCGAAAGGGCAAATCCGCGAAATTCTTCGGGATCGAGAGGCCGATGCGTGTTGCTGCCCACAATACCATTGACCATCACTAGTATACCAAGCGAGTCGGCCTCGTCGATGAACAGGCGTAAAGCGTCTGTCCACGTGGGGGATTGACGTCGCTGGGCCAGATCGAACTTTAGCGTCTGCCGAATGCTCGCCGCAGCCGACACAGGTTCCGCCGTCTCATCCATGCTGCCTACGAACTCTAGAGCCGCCTCGCCAGCGCTGCGCGCTTCGTCCCTGTACCAATCCTGTCGTTGCTGACAGAGATATAGCGTGTCCAACAGATCCGCGGAAGGCCGGCTGACGCAAACACCACTCATTGTTCGGAAATCGATGACAGGTAGCTCTTCGACGGGTGGCTCAGCAAGAAACATGTACCCGATCGGGGTATACGTCGTTCTGGCGAAGGTCTCCAGTTGCTTCAATGTCGGCTGCACTTCGCCCTGTTCCCAAGAGTCCAACTTCGGGAATCGCTTTTGCAGGTCATGAACGCTGCGGCCGGACCGCTCTCGCGCCCAGCGCAGAAGTGCTGGTTGTACGTTTACTCGGTTCATTTGACTGCCTCGTGACAGATTTTTGCGGGTCAGGCTTCTTTGCTGAATGCACTATGCATTGAGCCATTCCACGATTGGGTCAAGTTCGTCAATCGTGACTCGCCGAATCTGAAAACCATTGTTAACATCAAAAAAAAAAGACCCGCGTACTCGGGAAGGTCCACCCAACTTGGTGGATCTTGACGGGGAGCTTGATGCCGTGTTTCATAGGTGAATTTTCCTTCTACGAATGTTAACAGAGCAATTCCCTGACTTTTGGCGAACTTAATCGCTCCCCTTTGAAATCCAGAGGTAGAAAAAATCATCCCCTTGTGGGAAGCTGTGGATTGGATTTTCATTGCAAAAGCTAAGACATCATCGCGTTCGACCGGTCGACGGTGGCGCTTGCATTCGACGAGGACCTTTATGATAGCCCCTCCGAACAAAGAGAACTCAACTACGACATCTATCTCGTAATCACCACCGTGACCTTCAACCTTCTGCCGATGGCGTAGACAGAAACCGATTCCTTCTTGCTTCCGAGAATTCGACAGCCAGCGAAGCACTTCTCTTTCGTAATCCTCGGGAGTAATTTCCAGGGATTCTGCTGGATTCCAGGGACTCTCGGGGTTTCGATTCACTTCACACCCAATTGTAGATAACGGTTTTGGTGCAGGATCGGTTCATACAAGACTGCACACGTCGATCTTGCCTGTAACAACTGATGATATTAAAGCCGCGCGAAGTTCCTTGAGGCAGTCGATCGCCCCCTCGATTTTGGTCACCAGCGCGTCCAGGTTGGACGTCTTGCGATCGAGAATGTCGGCGATGGCGCGCTGCTCACTAACGGGTGGGATGGCAGTATGTTCTGCGTGAACATCATTTCGGTCTACCGCAGGGACAGCAGACTTGATCGAATGCAAGTAAAACAAGGGCGCTAAATGTACCAACATATATTGTAGAAAACGAGGTTCGTTTCGATGCAGATCGATGCTATAGAGCGCCGTGTTGTGGGGCCAATAGGACCGATTTATCAAGTAAAACTGACCGATGGTTCCACAGCGACCTGTAACGATACCGGGCGCACTCGCAACAGCCCTGGAGTGCATAGATGAAATGCCGGATGAAGTAACGACAGGGACTTCGCCTTCTTCGCGGTTGTCGGATGGCAAATCGTGCCCGCGTTGGAACTTAATCACGGTAATAAGCCGCTTTACCTCCCAATGCGCTGGAATCTCGCCCAACCACTCGACGCCTGAGTCTTTCATCGCGGCATTCGGATCAAGGCCCCGGGTGACGGCGTGGCTGATGAGCGCGGCGCGTTTTTCCTGAAGCAATTCGATCAACCGCTCCTTCTTCGCCACAAGCGCGTCGATCCTGGCCGTCTCACGGTCCAGAAAGGCGGCGATGGCGCGCTGTTCGGGGAGGGGTGGGAGTGGTAAAAATGCCTCTTTGAGAGAGTCAGAATAGATCACGTCGATCGTGGTTGCATTGCTCATGAATTCAAGCTGTGACAAGATCAAACCACTTTTTTCAATGAGGTATTCTATGTAGTGTCTATAAGCAATCCTTTTTTCGATTTGAATCCTCAGCAGACATGGATGCAAAACGCCTCGCGGTGCCCCGGTAGGCACGATCATACATCGTCCAATAGTGCCGCGTGTTGTGACAAGCAGGTCACCAGGGAATGTCTCGAACGCCTTAAGCTCGTCAAATTTGGCTGCCGAAATGTAGTTCCGCCCTCCGTCAATGTCGCGATCTAATACCGTCCGTTGGTTGAAGACCTTAATCTCATTGTCCATCATTTCGGAACTATGCAACTGGCTGCCGAAAGGTCCGGTCTTTATAGCACCTTTTCGGCCAATCAACAGATGCTTTATCCTTTTTGTTGACCAGTGAGCCGGAATTCGTCCCAGCCACTCGATGCCTGAGTCCTTGTAAGCGGGGTAAGGGTGGAGGACGGTGGATGTCATGGCGATCCTATGCTATTCTCCAATGTGGCGCTGGGATTCTCAGGGTCATCGCGCCGGGTTGTTGATGATGTCCTGACGAATGCGATTGGGTGCTGCGTCATGCCGTATGGACATTTCTACGTAAGGCAGGGTTGAAACCTGCCCCTACCGGTGCGGTGTCGAAAGGCGCGTGCGCAATGACCTCTCAATCCATCTCGTCTTGCAGAATCTTTCGAATTTGATCGACAGGCAGAAATTTAGCATCGCACCAGCGAAGAAGATAGAGTCCCGGACCTTCGTCCAAGTTACGGAAGAGCGCAGCTGCTCTTTTAGGCCACTCATCGTTATTGGTATCGCCAATCAACGCCCCGAACACCAGGTCTGTGGCCTTTAGAGTCTTTGAATCAACAGGAACGCTAGTCACGACGATAGGTCGCGCCCGCGCCCAAAGGGTATTAATGAAACCTGTACCGAGGGCGATATGCGACGGAAGATCCGCACCCGTGTGACCGATGTAAATACATAGAGTCTGGATATCGGATAGGTCGGGAGTCTCGTCGCGTTCAAACGCGGACAGCAGGAGTTGCCTGTTGAGCGAAACAGGGCCGTGACGATGCGTAGCGAGGTATATAACCGCGTCAGAATGTGCATCTTTAGAAATCGTCCCGGCTTGTTCGGCGCTCATGAGTACCGCCTGCAACCAGACACCCTTGGTACCGAACGCCTCGCTGGCGCGTTGCCGCATCATCAAATCCTCGCAGAGCAGTAGTCGTTTTTTACCCGCCATGACTGCGGGAGCGAATGCATCCCTGGGTGGAAGCCCAATCAGTAATTCGCCCAGATCCGAAAAATGGTCGGGAAATTCGATCGGTTCCACCTCGCAGGCTTCTTCGATCGTCGCAATCCGCACCTTGAGTTCCATCAGTTTCTCAGCACGTTCCTCCGCCGTCTCTGTGTAACCGATGAATCTGCCATCTCGGTATCCCAGGTGCATCGATCTTCCGTCGCCACCGCCGGAAAAAATGGCAGTCATCGCCTCTATACGACCGAGTTCAGAAATCGGGATGGCGAGCGACCCCAAGCGTTCTTTCAGAACCGGAAAAATATCAAGACCTGCGGCGTGCCACGCCGTGAGCGCGTCCAATACTGCGCCAGAACCTGCATGATCCTCAATGAGTGCGAGTGCCCCCTTGCGGTCTTCCGCAGTCCCGCTAAAAACCCGCAATTGCATTCCTGCAGAGTAGAGATATTGCGCGAATGCGATTCCCCCGCTTGGCGTATCTCCTGCAGCGACGGCGACAGGTAATCCTTTTTCAAAATATAGGCTTGCTCTTACGCTTGCAGCTTGGCTTTGACGACGTACTTGCTTTAAGATCGGCTCGATATCGTCTTCGCGGGTAGTTATAGAGGCAAATCCCGGGGCGTCCGGAAACCTCTGGCCGAAACTTTGGGCAAGATGGTGGAAAGCTTGCAGCCAGCGGGGCCTAATTTCCGATACGGTCCATTTTTCGGCTACTCCAAGGGAGTTTACGTGTTCGAACACGTCTCCGGTCTTTAATCCCAGTGACTTGGCAAAAAAGGCATTTGTTGGTTCGATCTTCTCGCCCCATGGCCTGTCCGCCGTCTCGCCAACCAAACCCGTGGACTCTTTTCCATTGGTTTCAGCCAAATGGACCCAGACGCCGGTAGCAACCCACCCGTCAAAAACGTGATCCTGCCGATCCCAGGTACAATTAAAAACGAGCCCGAGGTATTTCATGACTATATCGGGACTGTCTAGACCACCAGTCAGGGCTTCGTATCCCAAATTGAGTGCGCGTGAATACTCACTATACTCAGATAGGACATGGCTGAATTCCATGCGCTCGAGGGGTGAACCCGGCAGTGCGTCCACGCCTTCACGCTGCAGTAGTACAGCAACGGATTCTCTGTCACCGATCGCAATCAGTGATCGGATTAAGTATAGGATATTTTCAAGACAGCGTTCTTGCTCGAATGCGTCTGTAAAGGGGGTAACCGCGTCTCGGGGAACTCCTCGGTTGAAGTGGCAAACCCCTTCCAGCCGCCTAAAGTACGGGAGGCCACGAAGTTTGGGGGCAAGCCCCTCGAAAAACTGTGTGGCGCGTTGGCGTATTGGGATCTTATAGACGAACGCGTGAGCCAGCATTCTTAGTGGTTTGCTGTCGCGATCCAAAGGTACGTGGCCGAACAAAGTATCTGTTACGACGTCAAGTCTTCGGCGGTCCATGGCTTCTGTGGCGAAACGGAACCGCGAAGTTAGACCATCGTCTCCGTCCTCGAGAGCTGATTCTGCTGCCTCGAATAGCGCGTCTGACAGATCCTCCCATTTATTGAGCCTTGCGAGTTGAGCAAGAATTGTCAATGCACGACTGTCTCCTTGCAATATTCCCTGCTCGGCTTCGACGATTGAACGTCGTCTTTCTTGAGGCACCAATTGTGTTCTAGCAAGTGTTCCGCAAGCACGAGCAATTCCGCGTTCGGATTCCGGAAAAACCTCCAGATGCTTGTCAACGATGCTTGAGACTCTACCCCAATCTCCCGTAAGGATAGCGATGTTGAAACGCATCATCACGGTCTGTGCATTGATATCTAGCCCCGAAATCAACTCGAGCGCACGTTCGGACTCACCTTCCTGAGCAGATATGAAGGCAACATGCTCCTTGACGGTAACCTCGTTAGGGAAGCGCTCAAGCGCCTCGCTGGCAACTTTATTTGCCTCTTCATTCCTGGCCAGAAGGCGGTAAGCAATTATAAGGTTTAGCGGAATGGGATATAGATCGCCGCGACGATACACGGTCCGATCACGAACTTCAGGCCACCTGGCTTCGTATATCTCGACAGCCTTGTCGATATCAACGCGCGCGGCATCATCGAGTATCTCGTCATTGGCAAGCCGATTTGGGTCAATCGCTCTAGATAGGAGCGCAGAGGCGTAGAGTTCTTGTAATTCGACTCTTTCAGGGAAGGCATGATGGGCGGCAATTGCCGCTTCCCACCAGGCCCCGTGCTCTCCGCGTTCCATGAGCCAATGGACTCTCGCCACGGCAACCTGAGGAGTGTTTCGCACTAGTTCGGGGACGTGCGTGATTGGATTGTCAATGTCCATTTCAGTTTTGAGGCTAAGGACGTAAAACGCCGCCAATTCGGCGTTGTTAGGGTTATTGAGAAGGCGGGGTTCAGCAAACGCCCGGATGCTGCGCCAGTCTTGCTTCAAATAGAATCCAAATGCCTTGTTGGAGATCGCCGTTGGATCTTCTGGTGAAATTCCCCAAGCGGCGATAAATCCGTTCGCGGCCTCTTCCTCATCTCCAAGTTCCAACTGGCACGCGGCGATATTCGACGCGATCCTGAATCGAATATGGTCTGTTGCCCTGTTGTCGAGCTTCGTTTGAAGCTCTGTTAGCAACTGCAGGGCACCTGTTGGATTTGTCGGCAGAAATGCCTTATAGGCATCAATAAGTTGGTCGTACTCATTGTCGATTCCAGTATGACGTAATTCTACTTGGATTGCATAAAGTGTGGAAATCTGGCGACTAATTTCTTCAAGTTGGGGTTTAATATCTGCGGACTGACTCGCGGATAGATCTCTTATAGCTTGGTCGATTTGATCACGTTTTGGTGTATGGAGCGGATCGAACGCATCAAGTGCTTCGGGATAACGGCTGATTTCGCGCTGCAGGCTGTCCCAACCATATATGCTGATGCTGAGTTCCTGATCTCGGTCTTTTTCTGAAACAAGAGAAAGTTCTAAGGCCAGACTTTGGAGCTTGGCGTCGTCACGATCGGTCGTGACAATGATATACTCCGAGAGAGGAGGCTTGAAGCCCAATGCCTTTTCGACCTCGTCTCGCACTTCCTTTTCAGTTAATGATTGTCCTTCGCCTTTCAGTTTGCACTGAATACCAACAATCCTGTTCGATTTGCCGCCCCTTCTGCCAACCAGGTCGACGCCATATTGACGTTGGCCCCGTCGGCCGAAACATTGAACGTTGTCGTCATTCAAAATGCAACGCCACAAGACTTCGTTACAACGCTCGAAGGCCTGCTCGTCGATGGGCTTGGGAATCTGTGTCGCGCCGAATTCGGACATGAAAATCGCCCTTGAATATATCGTATTCTTGCTGCAGTTCGTCTGGTCGAGAGCTTGTGAGACGTCAAATGTCGGCAATAAATCGTAACTGCCGACAATTGCTGGCAGTATGTTTCCGCTATCAGCGGAGCGACCCTGTATTCCGCCATGCATCCCTATTCGTATCTCCACGGTCCGCCCGCCTTCCAACTCCCATGGAAACCACTTCTGCGCGCCACGGCATCCCAAGGGTCTCTGAAAAAGGATATAAGACGGTCGCCCAAAGAACTGAAATCTGCGGGCGCACCCAAGAGCACGTTCCGTTCCACATAGGTACGCCACCGCCCGGCACGTTCTGAATCAGCATAAAAACGGGGAGTCAGAGCAACCGGAAGAGCGTCTGAAAACGCGGTACGGCGGCGGTCGAAGGTCGCACGCATAGATCTCCCGAGTTGATCGCCCCCAAAAGGGAAATGCTGCACCAGGGTATAAAGATCGTAAAAGTCCTTGTTTCGACTGTTTCTTTCGCCGAGCACGACCATCGCATGAAGCTTTTCCGCAACGACGGCCTCCCGAGGGTAGACTCGGATATCTGGACTGGGATTGTCGAGCAAGGTCTTGTATAGAGTGTCGGTCGGAGGTGGTTCGACGGCATTTCCAAAGCCAATATCGATCTGCATATTTATGCGTGCGTTTTCCAATGTCGCGTTGAAACGTACACGGAGACTATCATACATGTCCTGATCGCGAATGGTTTCGGTTGCAATGTTGCTTGTATCGAAGACAACTCCGTCGTCGTCAACGGGAGTCTGACAGATTTCCTGGATTGCGGACTTAACGTCGCCAAACAACGAACTGCCGTAGCCCGTGAAATCCAGGTCGCGTGTCGGTCGGTAGACTGCTTCACCCCAATGGACAAGGAGCATGGCGCCCTTCAAGATATAGCGATTACGATGCGGTGACTCTCCAAGTCGATAGAGGAATCGCTCTGCCGCGTATCGCTCCAGTAGAAACTTAAAATCCTCACCAGTTTGACGGCTCCGGTTCAACAGCCTTGCACGTACCGATGCGCCGACGTTGCGGGGCCTTTCGCGTGTCATAGATGAAGCGCCTCCAGGTAGCTCCGCATAACCGTCTGCGCGCGGCAGACTTCCGCGGCTCGCACAATCTCATCCACGGTCGCTGAACGCGATCGCAGCGCATCGTGAAGCGCCTCAAGCGCTATATCGAGTCCGAGTTTGTTGCGATAGCGGAAACAATCGACAACCGTTCGGGCTGGCGAAGTGATGCGAAAGGGCACCCCAAGCGCAGACTGGAGGGTAACGCCGTAGGTTAGCATCGGGCCTGAAAATCGTACTATCCGTACCCGGGCGGGCGGGTGTGTGGGTTTGCGGGCTTTTCGGTCCAGAGCGATCCAGACCTCATGAGGAGACTGTGTACCGATATCATGGTAGCGAAGCGCCGTTAGCAGGCACATGATGGCGTTCGGTATCGCAGCAGCTACCATTGCGATCGTCTCTGCCTCTGTCGTTTCCACCTCTGCGAGTCGATAGAGGCCGTTTCCCATATTGTCGACGAGTCCTTCAGCCACAAGACCCATGAGTCTTCGATGCGAGATCCCGAAACGCGCAAGGTCTTTAGGTCGAAAATAGGTACCCAGGCCAGCTTCTTGTAGTTGAGTGATGTCCATTGAGTCAACTGTTCTCGAATCGACAATGATTGTCGGCACTTAATTGGAACTGCCGACAATCTATTCTATTGTCGGATTGTCCCTTCCACCCTCAATGTAGAGCACCGCGCTCACCAGCGATTCCCTCCCAACTGCCCTGAACTCCAGAGACTGCCAAGTGTATAATCCTTCAGCCATTTGGCAAGATCGTCTTTGTCGAGCCGACGCATCTGCGTCTGCCCATCTCGCTTCTCGCAGACCACGACACTTTCGGGGGAGTCAGTTAGCGCGTCGACGATCACGTCGGAATGAGTTGTTACGATCAACTGACTGCGGCTGGACGCGGAGACCAGCAAATTGGCCACCGTGGGTAAAAGGTCCGGATGCAGGCCCAGTTCCGGTAGCTCAATGACAACGAGAGGAGGCGGTTCGGGATGGTGCAGAATGGCCAGCAGGCACAAATAACGGAGCGTTCCGTCCGAAAGGCGCGTGGCGGGAATCGTTCGATTGCCGGCCTCTTCCAGGAATAACCCAACGGTTCCGCCGGCGACCGGACAGGTGATGTCGACGATGCCGTCAAAGAGTTTCCCCAAAGATTCGACAACTTGCCTTTTGTTCTCACCCTGGAAGTGCGACAGCACGAGCGCCAGATTCGCGCCGCCCTCGTCCAGAAAATCGGCGCGGTCATGGGCGCGCTGATTCCTTCGGCACGCTGCCGAAGGACCAAGAAACCAGTCGCGGTAAAGGCGAATACGCCCGTATTGTTCCTTCAGATTCCACAGAACCGGATACTCGGCGCTTGCCAGGTGAATGATCGAATGTTCAGGGTGATAGTGGCTTTGGAACCCTATACTTCGGATTCCTCTTACAATGGTTGGTGGTGGTCCCGACGGAGCGGCCGAATATTGAGACGTCGACCTGTCAGCTAACGAATCGATATCCGGCTTTTCCTTTCTGGGCGGACGATAGTAGGAAAGTGGGGGAAGTGGACCGACGTACGCGCCTGACGGCTCGACCTGCTCGTCGATCACTTCGGGACGATCGTTATGGTCGCCAAGTGTCAGCGAGTGGCGAACCAGGCCGCCCGGTTGACATTCCACAGACGCTTCCAATGTGAATGAGTCCATCGTATTGGGCCCGCGCCACAACCATGACCGAACGCCGCCCGTGCGCGAGATTGGTTCCGTTATACTGCTCGGTGCGGCCTTGAGTAGCGCAATTGCCTCGAGAAAGTTTGACTTTCCTGAGCCATTTGGGCCGACAAGGACGTTCAGCGGTTCCAGGGGCAAGTCAACCCCATCGGGTCCGAAGGACAGGAGGCCTGCAATTTTCAATTTATGAATCATCATATCGGCGACTCGTACATCAACGTCGGTCTTTCTATCCCACGGACACAACTTTCAAATTGACGCGCTGGCTTGGGAAAGCTTGCCCCGAACGAATCAACGGAATCAGCAGGCTATTCAGTTTGAAAACCAGACCAACCTCGGGGTAGGGGGAATTTGGGTGCTTGTTCCCATCGCGCAAACTGACAGTTTGCGCTACGGCCGGTTGGCCCGGCAATAATTCCAACGCCAATTTTCCTTCCTAAGCAGTTTCAGATTTCCGGTACCCTCTATCCGTTCCTCTATGAATCAGCCATACGAAACGGCAGAACTTAGTCGTAACTGCCGACAACCGATCTCATTCAGCGGTTTGCTGCATTAGGCACACGCCGACGGGGAGCGTTTGTTCGTGGGGAAATCACTTCCAAAACCTCAGCCTCGGACCGCGTGGCATGATACAGATCCCAGCGAAGCTGGAGATTCAGCCAAAACGCGGCCGACACATCGAAATATCTCCCCAGGCGCAGGGCTGTACTCGGCGTGATGCCCCGTCGACCATTTACAAGTTCGTTGACCCGTTGATAGGGAACATGAATGGCGGTAGCCAATTCGCGCTGTGTTAAATTCACCGGATTCAGGAATTCCTCCAGTAACATCTCACCCGGATGAGTCGGAACACGATGGGTTGGAATTCGTACCATAGTCCGCACCTCTGGTTGATTCTCGATGGAAGCCGATAACCTACACGTCAGTGGCAATGACGACCTGGCCACGCAAACAGGTGTGACAATG
Source organism: Candidatus Latescibacterota bacterium (assembly GCA_965203805.1). Taxonomy (GTDB): domain Bacteria; phylum Latescibacterota; class UBA2968; order UBA2968; genus JAAXHE01. The sequence goes on from OZ241917.1 coordinate 3,705,408, forward strand.
AATACTTCTGGCGGCTCAGGCCACTGTGCCGGACATATCCTTCAACATCTCAAGTATGTCTTTTTCGATGGCCTGAATATCGGCCTCGATTTCGGCGAGTGGACGTGGTGGTTTGTACTGGTAGAAATAGCGGTTGAAGTTGATCTCGTACCCCACAAAGCCGACTCGTCCGTCGTTTTGATCGCGCTTTGATAGGTCGATCCATGCGTCCGGCACGTGGGGCTTGACCTCGCGGTCAAAGAAGGCGCGGACGCTTTCGGGGACGCCGTCATCGTCCACTGGATCCTCCCCTTCCGCGAGCGGCACCCGTTCGGTGTCGCGCAACTCCGGGTCGGCTTCGGGCGCGCCGCCCCTCCCGTGACAGATCGCGGCGGTCTCGTCCCGCTCGCCCAGCGCGGCCAGAATCGCTTTCTTTACTGGCGCCGCGAGTTTCAGGCCGGCTTTCATCTCCGCATGCGCAAGTTCCTTGAGAAACACTTCCCGGTCCTTATAGAGGGTATCGGGCAGCGCTTCCAACATGGCCAATATAGCCTGTTGAAGGGCACGGCCCTCTGCCACCTCGCGTTCACCCGCGTCTCCTCGTTTCTTCGATTTCGACAGATTCTGAAATCCCTTTTGTTCACCAAGCCGGGTGATGCGTTCGGCATTCGCCTGGAAATTGAGGCGCAAAGGCCGCTCAACCGTAATTTTTCGGTACCCGAATTGTGTGGTCGGGAAGACGCGGCTGACGGTTTTTTCTTCCTCCTCGCCGTCTTCCGATACCATCCTGACTTCGCCATCCTGATAGTCGTGCAGAAGTTCCAGTACTTCGTCGGCTTTATCCGGCGGTATCTCACGCCGCTTGTCGCCCAGGCTACGGCGCATCGGCTGCCAAAAGGTCGTGGCATCGATCAACTGTACCTTGCCTTTTCGTTCCGGTGCCTTGCGGTTGCTCAGTACCCATACGTACGTGGCAATTCCGGTGTTGTAAAAGAGTTGTTCGGGGAGCGCGATCAACGACTCCAGAAGGTCGTTCTCAAGGACGAAGCGGCGAATCTCGCTCTCTCCGCTGCCCGCGTCGCCGGTAAACAGCGGCGAACCGTTCATAATGATCGCGATGCGTGCGCCCCCCTGGTCCGGCGCCCGAACGTGTGCGAGCATATGCAGCAGGAACAGGGTCTGGCCGTCGCTGATCCGCGGGAGTCCCGGTCCGAAGCGCCCGGCGGTTCCCCTTTCGTGCTCGGACTCGACCGAACTCTTGTCTCGCTTCCAGTCCTTTCCGTACGGAGGATTCGCGATCAGGTAGTCGAAATGGCGTGCGGCGTGGCGGTCGTTTGACAGCGTACTGCCGAACGCAATGTTGTCCGCGTCGCGGCCAGTCGGATCCTTCATGTACATGTCTGACTTTGAGACCGCCCAGGTCTCCGGATTCACTTCTTGGCCGAAGAGATGGATCTCCGCCTTGGGATTGATGGCGGGGCGAAGGATTTCGCCGTTGCTTCGCCTGCCGCTGGTGATGTGGTCTTTTGCAATCATCAACATACCGCCAGAGCCGCAGCAGGGGTCGTACACACTACGTACGACGCTGGGGTTGGCGATGCGATCATCGTCACCGGCCAACATGAGATCCACCATCAGATGGACGACGTCCCGCGGCGTGAAGTGCTCGCCTGGGTTCTCGTCCAGGGCTTCGTTGAAACGCCTGATCAGCTCTTCGAAAATCGTCCCCATCGTCGCGTTGTCGATCCCATCCGGGTGCAGGTCGACGTTTTTGAACCGCTCAAGCACCTGGAACAGCAGCCCCGCTTCGTCGAGCTTGCTGATCGTGTTGTCGATGTCGAAGCGTTCCAACACTTCCCGCATGTTGTCGCTGAAGCCGGCAATGTAATTCCTCAGGTTGGCGGCAAGTTGGGGCGCATCGGCAAGCAATGTATCGAAGTCATAGCGCGACGTGTTGTAGAACGCGAAGCCGGATGTCCTGCGGAGCTGCTCCTTCAAGTCTTCGAGCCCCATATTCCTCAGCTCTGCCTGGCGTCTGAGCACCTGATGCTTGGTGGGAGCGAGCACGCAGTCCAGACGGCGCAACACGGTCAGCGGCAGAATGACGTCCTGGTACTTCCCTCGCTTGAAGCTGTCGCGGATCAGATCCGCGACGCCCCAGATAAAGCTGACGATTTCACTGTGGTTCATGCGTTCGCTCCACGATTTCGACCTGGCGAATAACGCCGCCTATACCCGTTTAATTCAATAAATGTAATTTACATGGATGGACAGGATGAACAGGATGAAAACCAAAAAGCGCAACAAAAGCACGAGAAAACGAACATCAGAAACTACGAAACACGCGAAAAATACGAAAAATACGTGGCTGAAATCAATTGCCACAAGAGACGAAAAACCACAATGTTGCACGTTAGCCTGACACCCCGACATTTCGCCGGTCAACTAGATTTTGGACGAATCAAGGTTTTCGTTATTTTCTTCACTCATGTTATTGAAAATCAACCGATTATACGACAAATGCACCAGTTTTGATGATTAGTTCAGGCTAACAATATAACACAAAATGGCAATAAAGCGGTGGCGAGTGGATAGTGGCCAGTGGTCAGTTAAAACCGGTGCAAGCCCATCGACACATGGCGTCACGAACGCGTGTTATTAGCGACTGCGAAAACAAGGACGTTCCTTATTATCGGAACAGGTCCAAACCGCAAATAATATATCGCAAGACGACGAAAAAAGAACCGGCTTCAGTAATACACAAGCCAGTTCCGGGGACATGGTGTTTCGGCTGGTGACCGTCAATCGTGAGGGGTGGATGGCGATGGCGGCCAACACTGTCGTCTGCGGGATTCATGCCCCACGCTCAGCCAGGAAGCGGGCCAGGGCGCCCGGACGACGCTCCACCGGCTGTAGCGTTTGTCCCGGCGCGCCCGATGGAACCAGGATCCCGCGACGGCGAAGCTCATCCAGCCGTTCGTCAATCGTCTGCTGCTTGTGATGTTGGTTCGCGCGGTTGCCAGACACGGGGTCTCCTCTCAGACACTCTACGCCGGACGGAACGTCACGACCAATTCCCGGCCGAGCGACCGCAGGGCCTTGTGAATGCGGTTGGCAGCGGTGTGGTGCCTTGGGTCGAGCATGCGACGCACGACTTTCTCGTTGACGCCGAGACGCCGGGCACAGGCAAGGCGTGTCAGACCGCTGTCCCGGAACGCAAGGACGAACGCGGCTTTTGCAGCCATGTCGGGCGGAACGGCAACGTACTGCTCACCCGTGCGTCGGCGACTGGGCTCCGGGATGGGCTCGTTATCGTCGATACGGCCGGCGACCGCTTCCTCGAGGGCGTCGCGTGCTTCCAGCAGGGCCGCTGACTCGTCGGCGCCTGAGGTGAGACACTCCGGAAAGTCCCTGAACGAGACGGTGATCTCACCGGAGCGGTCCGGATGAAACCGGGCGGGATAGCGAAACTGCATGAGGGTTTCCTGCCTTTCACAACCCAAAAAATAGGACATTTGTGTCCGAATAGCAATGGAATCGCGACGGCATCCTTTGACGATCCGGCACGGTCGCGGAATACGACGCCGGGCGGTACGACAAGACCCCGTCGGGAATATCCAACGGGGTCTTGTCTTCGACCTCAGGCCGCTGGAAGGAGCGGCTGAAAAAATGGTGCGCCCACAGGGAATCGAACCCCGAACCTTCTGATTAAGAGTCAGCTGCTCTGCCTATTGAGCTATGGGCGCATACACTTGCAGCACGCAAACTGACAGTTTGCGCTACGTTGAAGGACAACGCTATCAAACCGAAAACTACGTCCGAACGTAATCCCCGCTGCGGCCGCCGGTTTTTCTGAGGAGGCGGATGTTCCGGATCTCCATCTCCCTGTCCACGGCCTTGCACATATCGTAGACGGTCAGCAACGCCGTGCTCACGGCCGTCAGCGCCTCCATCTCCACGCCGGTTTTGCCGGTTACGCGAACGGTGGCTTCCGCTTCGATTCGGTCCGGTCCTACCTCGAAACTGACTTCGATGCCGGTGGGATCGACGGGATGGCAAAGCGGGATCAGCTCCCACGTCCGTTTCGCCGCCATGATCCCCGCAATCCGGGCGGTCTCAAGCACGTTTCCCTTGGGCAGCGCGCCTCCGGAAACCAGCCGCGCCGTTTCCGGCGCCAACACGATCTCGCCGCCCGCGACCGCCACGCGCTCGGTCACGTCCTTGTCAGTGACGTCCACCATCTTCACGGCGCCATCGTCGGCAATGTGGGTCAGATTCACCATGTAAAATGTCCGGGAAATCTCGGAGTTCGAGTCGTTCAGGACAATTGCGGACGACAAAAAGGCCGTTTCGCGCTACCATTCTTCCAGCAGTACGATGTCCACCTCCGCGCCGGCCTCGAGCGTCTCCACCTCGGCTTCGACCACGAACAGGCTGTTCGCCCGCGAAAGGGAAAACAGGTCCGCCGACCCGTGGTGACCCACCCAGTCGCTCTCCCAACATCCGTTGACCTGCTCGGACCGCGCGGGGACGAACTGCTTGCGCCCCGGCGACTGCCGGAACGCCTGCGCCAGCCTTCCCCGTACCATCGGCCGGTGACACCCCGACATTTGCTGCATCTTCCGAACGGCCGGCCGGACCAGCAGTTCCAGGCCCACCACGGCCGAGACGGGATTGCCCGGCAACCCGAAGACGAGCTTATTGCCGCGAGCGCCAAAGGTGAGGGGTTTGCCAGGCTTCATCCGGATCCGATCGAACTGGATTTTCACCCCGCAATCCCGCATCGCGCCCTGCACCAGGTCGTATATACCCGCCGACACGCCACCGGAAAGCAGGACCACGTCACAATCGTCCAGGCCGCGTGAGATCACGTTCTTGAGGGCGGATTCGTCGTCTTCCACGATGCCCAGATACCGCGTCTTCGCGCCGGAGCGCAACGCCTGCGCCATCATGGAATATCCGTTGCTGTTCCGGATCTGCCCGGCCGCCGGGCTGTTTCCGGGTTCCACGATCTCGCTGCCGGTCGCGACCACGCCGACGACAGGGCGGCGGTAGACGGGTACGCCGACCACTCCCACCGCCGCAAGGATCCCGATTTCCGGGGGGCGGATCCACGTTCCGGCCTCGAGTACAACCTGATCGCGTCTCACGTCTTCCCCGAGGGGCGCGACATTCCGGCCCGGCTCCGTGGGCGCCAGTACCCGCACGCCCTCGCCGTCCCGCTCGGAAACCGTGTCTTCCACCATCACAACCGTGTCAGCGCCGTCCGGCATTGGCGCGCCCGTCATGACTCGGGCGGCGTGACCGGGCGAAACCGTCTCCTGCGGCACGGACCCGGCCGGGATTTCTTCGATTACCGTGAGAATGGCGGGATCTTCACGGCGCGCGTCCGCGACGTCGCTGCCCACCACCGCGTATCCGTCCATGGTGGCCTTGTCGAACGGCGGCATGTCGATGTCCGATCGGACGTCCTGCGCCAGCGTACACCCGAGCGCGTCCATCAGCCCGACGTTTGCAACATCGATCGGAGACGTATGCTGCAGGACGATGCGGATCGCCTCGTCCATGCTGATCATATTCATCGGTGATCCCTCCAATTGCGCCTCACGTCAGGCTATAAATATATACAATGCCGGTTCAATTGTCACTTCCAAACGGAATCCTCCGATTTGCGCAGGATCTGCGGTGAGGCGGCATCCGGACGCTGCTAACCCATTCGACGGTAACGTCATCCTCCAGGGTCCGTAATTTGACATTCCCGGATCGAATGCCTACATTAAATGCGTGCGCAAAGCGCTGACAGGCGGGGTCGCCTTGCGTCTTACCGGTTTTTCCCATTCGTGTTTCCGAGTCCCGATCCCATATTCGTCCCGGAGTTCGATATTTCATGACTGATACTGACGCCAAAACTGCGATCATCACGGGCGCGGGCACCGGCATCGGCCGCGCCATCGCCGTCGCTTTTTCCAGTGCGGGGATGAATTGCGTCCTGGCGGGACGCCGCGCCGAAGTCCTCGAAGAAGCCGCGGGAGCGGCGCGCAATCCACGGGCGGAGGCGCTTTGCGTTACGGCCGACGTCACCTGCCGGGACTCGGTAAGCGCCCTGGCCGACCGCACGATCGAGCGTTTCGGTCGGATCGACATCCTGGTAAACAACGCCGGCATCAACACGCTGAAGCGCGGTCTCAGAGATATATCCGACGAGGACTGGGACCGCGTGGTCGACATCAATCTCACCGGCGCATTCAACGCGTTCCGGGCCGTCATGCCGCACATGGAGGACCAGGGAGACGGTCTGGTTATCAACATCTCTTCCATGGCCGGGAAACGGTCCGGGATGATCGCGGGTGTCGCGTATTGCGCATCCAAATTCGGAATGGCCGCGCTGAACCAGTCCATCAACGCCGAGTTCCGCGAAACCGGTATCCGTGCGTGCTGCATCTTTCCCGGAGAGGTCGACACGCCCATCCTGGACCTTCGCCCCAACCCCGTCTCGGACGAGAAACGGGCCGCCGCGCTCCCCCCGGAAGACATCGCCGCCGCCGCCCTGATGGTCGCCCGACTTCCCGGGCGGGCGATCGTTGAGGAAATCACGATCTTCCCGAGACGGGCGGTCGCAAAGTAGGGCGTGATCCGGGTGGATTGAGCGCCGCGCCCGGACATTCCCGCCGCCGCGCCGGGACAATCTCCTTGTCGGAATCTCGAAATTTTGTTACGTTTCTGTAACATACAATATTATAGGATGTTTATAACTGAAGAAGGGTAAGGTGCGAGTGAAGAGCGAAATCATTATCAATGTAGGGTCTCACGAGTCTCGAATCGCTGTTCTGGAAGATGGAAAGCTGGTTGAAATTCTCGTCGAATGCGCCGAAAACGAGCGCATGGTCGGCGACATCTACAAGGGAACCGTAACATCGGTGCTCCCCGGCATGCAGGCTGCCTTTGTGGAAATCGGCCTGGAAAAAAGCGCTTTTCTTCATGCCTCCGATATGCCCGGTTCGCCCGGGTCCATGGTGGGGCTGGACGAAGAAACCCTCGAAGAAATCGACGCGCGAACCAACGTCAACGGAAGATCTGTCATTCCCATAGAAGGACTCATCCGGAAGGGCCAGGAGGTCCTGGTTCAGGTCAAGAAGGAACCCATTGGCACGAAGGGGCCCAGGGTAACCGCGGTACCCTCCCTGGCCGGGCGGTTCATGGTGCTGGTGCCCAACGGGGAGAAGGTGGGGGTTTCCCGGAAGATCACCAACATGTCGGAAAAACGCAGACTGAAGGATCTCGGCCGCGACATTCGTCCCGACGGATTCGGGATCATTGTGCGGACCGAAGCTTCCGGCAAGGGCGACCGGGAACTGATGCGAGACCTGAAGCAACTGATGAACGTCTGGACGCGCATCCAGAAACTGTTCCGAATCGCCGATCCGGCCAGCATCCTGCACAAAGAAATGGGCATGACGTCGAGTCTCATACGCGACCTGTTTACCGATGACGTGGACCGCCTGGTGGTCGACGCAAAACAGGAATACAAGAAGATCCAGGCCTATCTCAAATCCACTTCGCCCCACCTGCGCGAACGGGTGGAATACCACAGAGACAGTACGCCTGTCTTCGACGCCTTCGGAATCGAACGTGAAATTGAGAAATGTTCCGAGCGTAAAGTCTGGTTGAAGGGCGGCGGCTACCTGGTTCTGGACCACACCGAGGCCCTGTTTGCCATCGACGTGAACAGCGGCCGGTTCGTGGGCCGGTCGAACCAGGAAGAAAACGTGCTGAAGATCAACCTCGAGGCCGCCCGGGAGATCGCGCGGCAGCTTCGCCTGCGCGATATTGGCGGTATCATCGTCATTGATTTCATCGACATGGCGGTGGCGCAGAACCGAAAACGGGTGGAGCAGGAATTCCGGCAGGCCGTCCGGCGGGACCGGTCCAGGCCCCGTTTATCGGAGATCAGCGAGTTCGGCCTTCTGGAAATGACCCGGCAAAGGGTGCGCCCGAGTCTCATGTTCACCTTCAGCGAATCCTGTCCCCACTGCCACGGCAGCGGGCGCGTGCCCAGCCGGGAGTCCACGCTGGCACGCATCGAGCGGTGGCTCAAGAGGTCCAGGGCCGCCTCGGTCGAACGCAGGCTGACCGTGCACGTCAACCCCACGGTGGGAGATTTCATCCTCGAAAACCGCCGCGAACGCCTGAAGAGGCTGCGCCGGTCCACCCGGGTCTGGCTGAACGTGGAGAATGACCCGGACCTGTCCGTCGAGGCGTACCGGATGGTTTCCCGGAAGCGGAACATGGACATTACGGACAAATTTAGAACTTGACAAAACCTCCGGTCTTTGTTACCGTTTTCGGCCCGTTTCGCGATTGAAACGGGCGGATATGACAATTCGTATTCTGGAGGTCTTTCCATGTATGCCGTTGTAGAAATCGCCGGTCAGCAGGTCAAGGTTCAGGAAGGAGACCGCATTCGCGTCTCCCGCCTCAAGGCCGAGGCCGGAGAATCACTCACCCTGGATCGGGTCCTGCTGGTGTCCAAAGACGGTGAAACCAGCATCGGCAGGCCGCAGGTCGATGGGGCCGCCGTGGAGGCCAGTGTCCTGGGGCACGGCAAGCACGACAAAGTCACGGTCTTCAAAATGAAACGCAGGAAAGGCTACCGGCGGAAGAACGGACATCGACAGCCTTATACGGAATTGCAGATCGACGGCATCTCAGCGTAATCCCGTCCCTGATTCCAGCCCGGCATCGGGATCTGCGGAATTCGGCGGCAGGGGAGGAGGACAACGGTATGGCCCATAAGAAAGGGGTCGGAAGTTCCAGGAACGGCCGCGACAGCCGGGGGCAGCGTCTGGGCGTCAAAGTTTTCGGCGGTCAGTTTGTCACGGCGGGCAGCATCATTGTCCGGCAGCGCGGCACGCGGATCCATCCCGGAAGCATGGTCAGTCGCGCCAAAGACGACTCGCTTTTCGCGCTGGTCGACGGCATTGTGACATTCCAGAACCTGGACAAGCGCCGCAAGAAGGTCAGCGTTTTTCCCTCAGCAGCCCGTTGAAAAAGTCCATCCGGGCTGCGGCCGGCCCTTGCGGTCGAAATACTGCGTTGCGCGCCCTCGCCGAATCGCTGGATGGGACTCGGTTGCGCGCCTTGTCTTCGACCACAATGGCTCGGCCTCGCCTGCAGAGCGACTTTATCAACGGACTGATAGCGGAGTAGCCCAGCATTGAAGATCGCAGTGGTTGGCGCCGGCAACGTGGGAGCGACCGCCGCTCAGCATATTGCGGAGCGGGAACTCGCCCGCGAACTGATCCTGCTGGACGTCGCCGAGGGCATTCCACAGGGTAAAGCCCTGGATCTTGCTGAGGCGTCGCCGGTTGACCGCTTCGATACCCGGGTTTCGGGTACGAGCGATTCCGGCAGCCTGTCCGGATCCGACATCGTCGTCATTACCGCCGGGCTTGCGCGCCAGCCCGGCATGAGCCGGGACGACCTGCTTGCCACGAACGCGGACATCGTGGGCTCGGTCTGCGAACGCGTTAAAGAAACAGCGCCCGACGCCATTGTTATCGTGGTGACGAATCCCCTCGACGCAATGGCTTACGTGGCACTGAAAGTTACGGAGTTTTCGCCCGCTCGTGTCGTTGGCATGGCGGGCATTCTTGATTCCGCGCGGTTTCGTTATTTCATCGCGGGAGAACTGAACGTATCCGTGGAAGACGTGACCGCCTTCGTTCTGGGCGGCCACGGCGATTCCATGGTGCCTTTGCCCCGCTACTCTTCCGTGGCCGGCATTCCGCTGTCTGAATTGCTCGACGAAGCCGTCATCGAACGCCTGGTCGAACGCACGCGGAACGGCGGCGCCGAGATTGTCGGACACCTCAAAACGGGCAGCGCCTTCTACGCGCCCGCTTCCGCCATTGCCGAAATGGTGGCGGCCATTGTGCGGGACAAAAAACGAATCCTTCCATGCGCCGCCTGGCTGACCGGCCAGTACGGCATCCACGACCTGTACATGGGCGTGCCGGTCAAGATGGGCGCATCCGGCGTGGAGGAAATCATCGAAATCGGCCTGACGCCGGACGAACAGCAGGCCTTTCACGCATCCGCCGAGGCCATTCGATCCAGCGTCCGGAAACTTAACTTTGATTCGTAAGTGTTCGTGAACGTTAATTCGAATATGTGTTAGTTAACAAAGGCGATTTGAAGGCGGATTTCCAGGATACACCAGGTCACTGGACGGGTACGGAAAAAATGTCCTTCCGGACGACCTCAACACCCCGTTTTACACCGGTACCTTCTGTGCATTTTGTGCTTTCTGTGGCCAATTTGACTGTTGTCTTTTTCGAATTGGGGTTAAGCTCTAAGTAGAGCAACCTTCGACGTACTGATCATCAGGATGCAATCACGGCCGGGTCCTCAGAAAGGAGCCGGTTTCTTTTTGCGCTCCCCAGGATCGGGCACCTGTTTTTCTCCGTCGCAAACCCGAGGCCGGAGATCAGGACGCCTTCAGGAAATTCCTGAGAACCGTGTGCAGAATGCCGCCGTTCCGGTAGTAGTCGATCTCCACGGGCGTATCGATGCGCACCGTTGCGGCAAATGTCGTCACAGTACCATCATCCGCCGTAGCCGTTACCGTCGCGTCCTGAAGCAGTCGCAGGTCGTCGCCGATTCCCTCGATATCGAACACCTCCCTGCCCGTGAGCCCCAGCGACGCCGCGCTTTCGCCGTCCTTGTACTGGAGCGGCAGGACGCCCATGCCCACCAGATTGCTCCGGTGAATCCGTTCGTAACTCTCGGCGATCACGGCCCGCACCCCCTGCAGCGCCGGCCCCTTGGCGGCCCAGTCCCGTGACGATCCCGCGCCGTACTCCTTACCGGACAGAACGACCAGCGGGGTCTCCTCCCGTGCATAGCGCATCGCCGCATCGTAAATCGCCATCTGCTCGCCGCCGGGCAGATGTACGGTGACGCCGCCTTCAGTGCCGGGCGCGAGCAGGTTGCGGATGCGGATATTCGCGAACGTGCCGCGCACCATCACTTCATGATTGCCCCGCCTGGACCCGTACGAGTTGAAATCCTTCGGCGCCACGCCGCTTTCGATCAGGTACCGACCGGCCGGGCTGTCTACCGCAATACTGCCCGCCGGTGAAATGTGGTCCGTGGTGACCGAATCACCCACCATCACAAGCACCCGGGCGCCATGAATCTCCCGGATGGGCGCCGGCTGCTCCGACAGGTCCCGGAAAAACGGCGGTTCCTGCACATAGGTGCTGTCCGCGTTCCAGGAATACAGCGCCGTTTCCTGCCCGGAAATGGCGTTCCAGGTCTCGTTGCCGTCGAATACATTGCTATACTGTGTTTCGAACATCTCGGGCTTCAGCGCCTGTGCGATGGTATCGGAGATTTCCTCCTGGGTGGGCCAGATGTCCTTCAGGGTAACCGGATTTCCTTCGGCATCCTCACCCAGGGGCTCGCTCGCCAGGTCCACGTCAACCCTGCCCGCCAGGGCGTAGGCCACCACCAGGGGCGGAGAGGCGAGGTAGTTCGCCTTCACGTGCGGGTTCACCCTGCCCTCGAAATTCCGGTTGCCCGACAGGACCGATGCAGCCACCAGGTCGCCTTCGTGGATCGCCTCCACCACCGGCTCCGGCAGCGGACCGCTGTTGCCGATGCAGGTGGTGCAACCGTATCCCACCGTGTGGAATCCGAGGCGTTCCAGGTAAGGCGTCAACCCCGCCGCATTCAGATAATCCGTCACCACGCGGGATCCGGGCGCCAGGCTTGTCTTTACGTACGGGGGCACCGCGAGGCCCCGTTCCACGGCCTTTTTCGCCAGAAGCCCCGCGCCCACCATGACCGAGGGATTGCTCGTATTCGTGCAACTGGTGATCGCCGCGATCACCACCGCGCCGTGTCCGATCCTGGCCCTGCCGTTGGCCGCCACGGTCAATTGCCTGGCGCGAACCGAGTCATCCACCCCGAACCCGTTGTGACCGACGGGAGACGTCAACGCCTGCTCGAAGCCCTGCTTCATGGCGTCCAGCGGCACACGGTCCTGCGGCCGTTTCGGCCCGGCCAGACTCGGTTCCACCGAGCCCAGGTCCATCTCGAGCGTTTCCGTAAACGCGGGTTCCGGCGATTCGTCCGTACGAAACAGACCCTGAGCCCGGGTATACCGCGCCACCAGGTCGACCGCCTCCGCCGACCTGGCGGTGCGCTCCAGGTATCGCAACGTCTCGTGGTCCACGGGAAAGAATCCCACGGTCGCGCCGTATTCGGGCGCCATATTCGCAATGGTTGCGCGGTCGGCCAGGCTGATGCCGGACAGCCCCGTGCCGTAGAACTCCACGAACTTGCCGACCACCCCTTTTGCGCGCAGCATCTGCGTTACCGTCAGCGCCAGGTCCGTGGCGGTCGCGCCGTCGGGCAGACTGCCGTACAGCTTGAAGCCCACGACCTCGGGCGTGGCCATATAGATCGGTTGCCCGAGCATAACCGCTTCGGCCTCGATCCCGCCAACCCCCCATCCCAGCACGCCCAGTCCGTTGATCATTGTGGTATGCGAGTCCGTTCCGACCAGGCTGTCCGGAAATGCAGCGCCCCGCTGGCGCACAACGCCCTTCGCCAGATATTCCAGGTTCACCTGATGGACGATTCCCGTGGCCGGCGGCACCACCTGAAACTTCTCAAACGCGTTGGCGCCCCACCTCAGGAACTCATAGCGTTCCCGGTTCCGTTCGAATTCGATCTCCGCGTTGATACGCAGCGCGTCGTGCCGCGCAAACCGGTCGACCTGGACCGAATGGTCGATGACCAGGTCGGCGGGTATCAGCGGCTCGATCCGCCGGGGGTCCTTTCCCATCCGCGCCAGGGCGGAACGCAGCGCGGCCAGGTCCACCAGGGATGGCACGCCGGTGAAGTCCTGCAATACCACGCGCGCAGGCATGAAGGGGATCTCCGCCCGGGTGGGCGCCGACGCATTCCATCCCGCCAGTTCCGCGGCATCGTCTTCGGTTACCAGATATCCGTCCAGGTTCCGAAGCGCGGCCTCCAGCAACACCTTGATGGTGAAGGGCAATCGCGAAACCGCGCCGACGCCGGCCGATTCCAGTCGGTCCAGCCGATAGATCCATACCTCGCCAGCGGCAGTAGGCAACTTGTCGCGCAATCCGAAAGGATCCTTGTTGTTACTCATAACAGACACCCTCAAAAAGCGATCAGTCATCAACTCAAATCAAGAGCTGCTTACACAATATATAATATCGTCTTAAGTTCGCAAGTGGGAATCGAACTTCGGTTTCGTCCAAGAGCCGACGCCTGGTTCCGCTCCCCCTTTCCCACCGGGAGAGGGGGTTGGGGGGAGAGGTTTGCGGGGCTGGGGGCGGTTCGATTTTTATTCAAACTGACGGCTGAAAGCCGACCGCACAGGCTCCCCCTTTACATCGCAATCGAATTTATCTAATTTCAATACAATACAAAAGCGAATCGTTGTTATAGATTATATTCCTGATTGGAATGGATTTGAGCCGCGGGCGCAAGCGTCCGGCGGTCGCGAGGATTCCAAATCCGGAGGGCGATGTGTTATGATCGAGAACATTGAAACCCTGTCCGCGCTTGCCGAGGCAGGCACCATGACCAAGGCCGGCACACGGCTGCGCATCACCCAGTCGGCCGTCAGCAAACGCATAGACGTCCTCGAAAATGCACTGGGTCGCAAACTCGTCGAACCCGTCGGCAGACGCGTCCGGCTCACGCCCGCGGGCATCCAGCTGCTTGAGAAGACGGCGCCGTTCATGGCCGCGTTGCGGGAGGCCGTTGCGGACGAGTCCCCCGTTCAGGGCAGCCGCCTGGTGATCGGCATCTCGGAATCCATTCTTTCCGCCTGGGGTTCGCGCGTTCTGGCCGGCGTCGTTCAGGCCATTCCGCAGCTTGAACTCGTCATCAATGCCCATCGAAGCCCGGTTGCCATTGACAACGTCCGCTCCGGCGAATATATGCTCGCGCTGTGCGCGGACATGGGGGGGTACAGCGCCGACGTGAAGTCGGAGCCCCTTGTGGACGAGCCGATGGTCCTCGTGCCCTCGGGGCTGAAGCCGTTTCAGCTTCGCCGCGATACAACCCTTCCCGTCATCACCATCGAACCCCATGCCGCGACCTGGCGGCACCTGGAACGGCAGATCAGGGCGCACGCCGGGAACTGGAACATCCGAATCGAAGCCGAACAGACCCTGCAATCTTTCGCGGGGATCGCCCAGTTGGCCCGGTGCGGGTTCGGGCACGGACTCGTGCCGCTGGGCATCGCAAGCGCATTGGGCATTCCGGACACGAGCCTCATTCGATTCCCCGAACCCGGGCTCTCCCGGCCGATCGCTCTGATCGGACGCAGCACGACCTTCGCCCGTCCCATCGTCAGGACCTTTCACCGTATGCTCAGAAAAACCATCCCTTCAAGTCTCTCCGAAACAGGCTGATTTCATTCCTGTTTCGGCTTGCCATTCGAGCGCCAAAACCGTATTTTCCGACTCCCCAATGTCCAGCCCGGAACGACGTTTTGCCGCCCTGGTCATCCTCGACGGCTGGGGCCTTTCTTCCAACGAGGACCATAACGCGGTCGCGCTTGCCGATACACCGGCTATGGACCGGATCGGCGCGATGTACCCGTCCACCACCCTGCAGACCTGTGGACGCAGCGTCGGTCTGCCCGACGGATTGATCGGCAACTCCGAAGTGGGGCATCTCAACCTGGGCGCCGGACGTGTCGTGACGCAGGCCGTCACCCGGATCGACGACAGGGTGAGGGACGGGGACTTCTCGCGGAATGAGGCGTTGCTCGCGTCGATGGACCGGGTTGCCGGTACCGATCGACGCCTCCATCTGATCGGACTGGTGTCCGACGGGGGGGTGCATTCCTGGCCCAACCACTACAACGGACTGCTCAAAATGGCCGCCGGCCGCCGGCTGAAGCCGGACCAGGTCTGCGTCCATGCGTGGCTCGACGGACGTGACACGCCGCCCAGGAGCGGTATCCGCCATCTGGCTGCCCTGGTCGAGATGTGCGAGTCCGCGGGCGTGGGCGGAATTGCCACGGTTTGCGGCCGCTACTTCGCCATGGACCGGGACCGGCGCTGGGACCGTGTTCGTTCGGCCTATGACGCCATGACACTCGGCCGCGGGGCGCCCGCAAGGGACCCGTTCGAGGCCCTCCAGGACGCGTACGATCGTAACGAGACGGACGAGTTCGTCAAGCCGATCATAATCGAGGGCCCGGATGCGGGGCCGCCGGCCACCATCGGGAACGACGACTCCGTGCTTTGCTTCAATTTTCGGGGCGACCGGGGCCGGCAGATCACACGCGCGTTCGTGCTTCGGGATTTCGACGGGTTTGAGCGGGCAGTACACCCAGGGGTACACTATACGTGCCTCACGCGTTACGAAGCCGGCCTGCCCGTGGACGGGGTCGCGTTTTCGCCCGGGGACCTGGCCCAGGAAATGCCGGACGTCTGCGGGAAGACGTTGAGCGAAGCCGGTCTCCGGCAGCTGCGCATTGCCGAAACCGAGAAATACGCGCACGTCACCTATTTCTTCAACGGCCAGCGGGAGGAACCCTTCGAGGGCGAAACGCGTATCATGGTCCCCTCGCCCAGGGACGTGCCCACGTACGACTTCAAGCCCGAAATGAGTGCGCGGACCGTCACACGGAAATTCGTAGACGCGATCCGCTCGCGGCGGTTCGACGCCGCCATCTGCAATTTCGCAAATCCCGACATGGTCGGTCATACCGGCGACCTGGCGGCGGCCGTCAAAGCCGTGACGACCGTAGACCGGTGTCTGGGGCAGATCCTCGCAGCCATCGCGGAAGCCGGCGGCGCCGCCATCGTTACCGCGGACCACGGCAACGCCGAACAGATGATTCACCACCGAACCCGCGAGCCGCATACCGCCCATACAGCCAATCCCGCGCCATTCGTTCTTGTCGATCCCCGGTTCCGCGGAAGGCTCAGGGACGGCGGCCGGCTCTGCGACGTCGCGCCCACCCTTCTGGGCGTTCTCGGGCTTCTCAAGCCGGAGGCCATGACGGGAGACGACCTCAGAGAGATGTCCTGAAAACCGCTCGGCGCCCCGACGCGGCCCACCCATGAGGAAACCCCATGAAGATCCACGAATACCAGGCAAAGGAAATCCTCAAATCGTTTGACGTTCCCGTACCCGACGGCCGCCTTGCCACCACGGCCGGCGAGGCCGGAAGCGCGGCGGCCGAAATCGGCGGCGCCGTCGTCGTCAAGGCCCAGATCCACGCCGGCGGCAGGGGCAAGGGAGGTGGGATCAAAATCGCGCGGAGCCCGGACGAGGCCCGTGAAGTTGCCGGGGACATGCTCGGACGGAAACTGGTGACGCCCCAGACAGGCCCCGAAGGGCAGAACGTCAAGCAGGTGTGGATCGAAAGCGCCACCGATATCGCCCGGGAACTCTACCTGGGCGTGGTGTTGGACCGTGATCAATCCAGACTGGTCATCATGGCTTCCAGCGAGGGTGGCATGGACATCGAAGAAGTGGCCGCCGCCACGCCGGAAAAGATCCTCAGGGAGACCGTCGATCCGGCGGTCGGGCTTCAGCCATACCAGGCCCGCCGGCTCGCTTTCGGCCTCGGTCTGGAGGGGGGGGCGTTCAAGCAGGGCGTGCGGTTCATCGACCGCCTCTGCGCCGCCTACATCGGCACCGACTGTTCACTGGCCGAAATCAACCCCCTCGTCGTGACCGCCGATGACAACCTGGTGGCCCTGGACGCCAAGATGAACTTCGACGACAACGCGCTCTTCCGCCACGGAGAGATTCGGAAACTCCGTGACACCGACGAGGAAGACCCTCTGGAAGTGGACGCCTCAGAATTCGATCTCAACTATATCAAGCTCGACGGCGAGGTCGGCTGCATGGTCAACGGCGCCGGTCTGGCCATGGCCACCATGGATATCGTCAAGCACGCGGGATCGTCCCCCGCCAATTTCCTGGACGTGGGCGGGGGCGCAAACGTGGAGCGGGTGGAGAACGCCTTCCGTATCCTGCTTTCGGACACCGGCGTCAAGGCCGTGCTCATCAATATTTTCGGCGGTATCGTTCGTTGCGACCGGGTTGCCGAGGGGGTGGTTCAGGCGTTGGGGAGTTTCTCGGTCAACCTGCCCATCGTGGTGCGCCTGCAGGGGACCAACGCCGAAGAGGGCGCGCGAATTCTGGAGAACTCGGACCTGAAATTCACGGTCGCCCGGGAGTTGAAAGAAGCGGCGGAAGCGGTTGTGACGGCGGTTCGGGGACGGTGAAGAGAAAAGCCAAATGGCTGCATTCTTTGCAGCCACCTCCCTTTGTGTATGCCAAAATGGCATATTTATGCAAAAATAGCAGAATTCAGACGAGGCCGGTCCAGGCACTGGAATTGATATCTACTTGTTTTTAAGATATTTCGCTAGAATTCGCAGTCTGTGGTACTCATGTTGCTTCAATTGGGTTGTTGGTCCTATCAAGAATCGGAAGCCTAAAGAACAGGAAGCCCCTTATGCCCACGTATGACTACGTATGTGAAGCGTGCAGCCATGAGTTCGAGCACTTTCAGAGCATTACATCGTCTCCGTTGCGCAAATGTCCGGAATGCGGCGAGCGAAAACTGAAGCGGCTCATCGGCGCCGGGGCGGGACTCCTCTTCAAGGGCTCGGGTTTCTACATTACGGACTACCGGAGTGAAGGATATAAAGAGGCCGCGAAGAAAGACGCGCCCAAAGACAAGAAAAAGGAATCGAAAGGCAAGGGCGGCAGCGGCGCAAAGTCCAAGAGCAAGGAAAAAGCGGCATAAATCAAGCCGTAATCAACAGAAAGGAAGACAACCAATGGGCAAAGTTATCGGAATCGACCTGGGGACGACCAACTCCTGCGTTGCCGTGATGGAGGGAGGCGATCCCGTCGTGATTCCCAATGCCGAAGGCGGGCGCACCACGCCGTCGGTCATCGCGTTCACCAAAGACGACGAGCGCCTCGTCGGTCAGGTGGCGAAACGGCAGGCCGTGACGAACCCGCAAAACACCGTCTATTCCATCAAACGCTTTATGGGCAGGCGCTACGAGGAAGTGCCCAACGAAATCGAAGAAGTGCCCTACGAAGTCCAGAGGGAGAGCAACGGTCTTGCTACCGCAAAACTCGGCGACACGACGTACACACCTCCCGAGATCTCGGCCATGGTCCTTCAGAAAATGAAGCAGACGGCTGAAGAATACCTGGGCGAGACCGTTACGGACGCCGTGATCACGGTCCCGGCCTACTTTAACGACGCACAGCGCAAAGCCACCACGGACGCGGGGAAGATCGCCGGCCTGGAGGTGAAGCGAATCGTCAACGAACCCACGGCCGCTTCATTGGCCTACGGCCTGGACAAGAAAAGCGACGAAATCATCGCGGTCTACGACCTGGGCGGCGGCACGTTCGACATTTCCATTCTGGAACTGGGCGACGGCGTATTCGAAGTCAAATCCACCAACGGGGATACCCACCTGGGCGGGGACGACTTCGATCAGCGCATCATCGACTGGCTCGCGGACGAGTTCCAGCGGGAGAACAACATCGACCTGCGCAACGACCCAATGGCGCTGCAGCGGCTGAAGGAAGCGGCCGAAAAAGCCAAATGCGAACTTTCCAGTTCTCTTCAGACGGACGTCAACCTGCCGTTTGTCACGGCCGACGCGTCAGGCCCCAAGCATATGAACCTGACCCTGTCCCGGGCCAAATTCGAGCAACTCGTGGAAGACCTGGTCGAACGCACCAAGAGGCCGTGTGCCCAGGCGATCAGGGACGCGGGCCTGTCGCCGTCTGAGATCAACGAGGTGATCCTGGTTGGCGGCAGCACACGCATTCCCAAAGTTCAGGAAGCGGTGAAGGAGCTCTTCGGCAAAGACCCGAACCGGGGCGTAAACCCCGACGAAGTGGTCGCGGTGGGCGCCGCGATCCAGGCCGGTGTGCTTTCGGGCGAGGTCAAAGACGTGGTGCTTCTGGACGTAACCCCGCTGTCCCTCGGCATTGAGACGCTGGGCGGCGTGATGACGAAGCTCATCGATCGCAACACCACCATTCCAACCAGGAAGTCCCAGGTATTCACAACGGCTGCCGACAGCCAGCCTTCGGTCGAGGTGCACGTGCTCCAGGGCGAAAGGGAAATGTCGGTTGACAACCGTACGATCGGCCGGTTCCACCTGGACGGCATTCCGCCCGCGCCCCGCGGCACCCCCCAGATCGAAGTCAGCTTCGACATCGACGCCAACGGGATCATGAACGTCTCCGCGAAAGACATGGGCACAAACAAGGAACAGAGCATCCGGATTGAGGCCTCATCGGGCCTGTCCGACGCCGAAATCGACCGGATGGTCAGCGACGCCAAGGAAAACGCCGCCGATGACAAGAAGCGGCGCGAGGGCATCGAAGTTCGCAACCAGGCGGATCAGCAGGTTTACCAGACCGAAAAGCAACTCGGCGAAATGGGCGACAAAGTCAGCGACGACGCCAGGGCCAAGGTACAGGCCGCGGTGGACCGGGTGAAGGAA
The DNA here is from genome assembly GCA_965203805.1 of Candidatus Latescibacterota bacterium. Taxonomy (GTDB): domain Bacteria; phylum Latescibacterota; class UBA2968; order UBA2968; genus JAAXHE01. The sequence continues at coordinate 3,724,952 of OZ241917.1, forward strand.
ACGCTCAAGGGCGAGAACCCGGACGAAATCAAGGCGGCTACCGAAGCGCTCACCCAGCAGTGGCACCAGGTGGCGAGCGAACTCTATGCGCAGGCCTCGCAGGCGGGTCCGGAGGATGGGGCTCCGGGTGGTCCGGAGCAGCCCGCCGGTGAACAGAAGACAGACGACGGTGTCGTCGACGCGGAGTATGAAGTGGTGGATGACGACAAAAAGAAGTAATCCACATCAGGAGAAGAACAGCGGAGGCGATCCCCCGGGGATGGCCTCCGCTTTTTTGTTTCAAATTCGGCGCGTTTTCCCGTCTCCCGTCTTCCGTCTCCCCCGGGGGTGAAGGGTTGTGGGGAGGATCCGCGATCGTCGTCAACTCTCGAGTTGCCGCGCGGAAAAGAGCGCCCACGCCCGTTCGCGCGCGGCGGTCTCATTCTTCGGTTCATTCAACTTGTACTCGAACCGGAGCCGACGCTTTCCTTTCACGACCTCAAAGACATCGACGAGCCAGAAGTCGCCGTCATGTCTCGCATTCAGGATAAACTCGCGCTTCTTGTGGCGAAAAACCATAGCCGGCTCCGGCTTCGAGGATTCGCGTTCGGCGATATCTCTCAGGCACCGTGATCCTGCATCGGAAGGCCGCCGGGCCGGGCTACCAGTTGTCCATGCCAAGCAGCTTTCGCCCGAGCGGCGTCAACCGAGCCGTTTCGCCTTCCAGGTGTTCCTTTTCCTTCCGGTTCTTGCCCAGCCCAGTAAGCCGTTCACGCCATCCCTCAATGCGGCGCTGCCGGTGGGATTCGTCGACGTCCCTGGCCGGTGTCATTGTGATGTATTGCGCAATGCGCGGCCGTTCGGCCGAGTTCGGGCTGCTTCCATGGGGCAACAGGCTGTTCCAGATGACGAGGTCGCCCTCCCTGCCGGCGATCGGCTTCGCCTGATGCCCGAATTCCGCCTGCATCCGCGTCCTGGGGTCGTCCTCGTCCGACAGCGTATCGAGCCAGTCCGCAATACGACGGTGGAAGCCGGGGATGCACGTGAACGCGCCCTGGTTCGCCGCTGTATCCGACAGATACAACACCCCCTGTACCATGAAGCGGGAAGGGTCGTCCAGTGAGATATCCCAATGCAGATAGGGTCCCTTGAACGCAAATCCGGGTCGTTCCGGCGGATTCAGACTCGTCCTGTCGAAACTCACCCAGAGCTTCTCGGTCCCCCAGATGTCAGCAAACGCCCGGTGGACCCTGGGGTGCTGCCGGTTGTTCCACAGCGCCTGGCTCTGGTACATTTCGACCATGATTCCTGGCCTGGGCGGGTCCGGGTACCACGTCTCCGCGTTTTCGGAGTCCATGCCCAGAAATCCCCACACGGCCTCCTCGGCCGCGCGGCAGTTTGCCTGCGGAACGGCCTCGGGCACCACAACGTATCCGTTCTCCTTCCAGAATGCCAACGCTTCGGCGTCCAGAACTGCCATGTCAACCTCCCTTAACTTATCGGATCGAACGGAATGAAAAAACCCACTCGATTTCCAGGTGATAACGTGCGGTCCCGAATATGTTGCCGGAACGAAACCTGTCAAGTCATTTCGATCTGCCACCGGGACTCGGGAGGACAATGCGAGCGACGATCGGACCGGCGGACTCCGGAAACTCTTTTTTGTGTGGATAATGTGCCGATCTTGTATATATTTCCTTGTTGGCCCGGGTCGGCCCGTCCAACGGGTCCCGATGCCTCCGATACGGATCGAAACACGGGTCCGAACCCCGTTTTCCGCAACGTCGCCAGAGGGTTTGCTGAAGCTGTATCTGTTCCTGGGACTCCGATCATGACGGTCCGGAAAGTCAAATTCATCTCGGGTTTCGCGGTCATCGTCGCCAGCCTGATTCTTCTGGTTGTTACCAGTTCTCAGAAAATGGCGATGTATTACCTTACCGTTTCGGAACTGGATGCCCGTGAGACTGAATTCGCGAATCAGCGCATCAAGCTCGCGGGCAAGGTCACGCCCGGCACCATCCGGAAGCGTCCGGGCCGCATTGTCGAGTTTCAGATCTGGGAACCCCTGGGCGGAGACGCCTTCTCCGCCAAACGATCGGTGGTATATGCGGGCATTGTGCCGGACACGTTCCGGGACGAAGCCGACGTGGTCCTGGAAGGCGAAGTTGGCGCGAACGGCCTCTTTCGCGCCCAAACTCTGTTGGCCAAGTGCCCCTCCAAATACGAGGGGCAATCTTACGACGAAATCAAGAAAGCCTATAGCAGGTAACATCCATCCAGTGTTCTGACCCGCTGAAAGATCCTCGAATGACGACACATCTCACATACAGGAAACCGGTAAAGACCGGTCGTCCGATGAACCGCGGCTCCAGCAATGGCTGAAATCGGCAATTTTCTCATCTGGTTCTCGGCGGTCGCCTCCCTCTACGCGGCGGTGTCCGGTGTTCTGGCCGGCCGGACCGGCAGGCTGAATCTCACGCTCAGCACGGAACGCGCGGTTGCCGCCACTTTCGTTATGGTTCTGGGAGCCTTCGGCCTGCTGGAGTACTTTTTCCTCGACGACCGATTCGACCTCCACTACGTGGCCGGTCATTCCAGCCGCGACCTGCCGACGCCCTATAAGTTCACCGCCGTATGGTCTGGCATGGAGGGCTCGCTCCTGCTCTGGGCCCTCATTCTGGCAGGTTTCAATTTCTTCGCCACGCGCAATACGCGGAGGTTCCGCGGGCCGCTGGCCTCGTACGCGACCATTGTGATGTCGCTCACCCAGGTCTTTTTCCTCGTCCTGATCGGATATTGGGAGAATCCCTTCCGCGAACTCGGTTTCGAGGCCCCCGACGGGCAGGGCATGAATCCGCTGCTGGTCCATCCGGCCATGGCCATTCACCCGCCCATGCTGTATCTCGGCTACGTGGGATTCATCGTACCGTATGCGTTCGCAATGGCCGCGCTTCTGAGCCGGCAGGTGGACGAAGCGTGGATCCGCACCACCCGCCGCTGGACCATCTGGCCATGGTTTTTCCTTGGCACGGGGCAGCTCCTGGGCGGCAACTGGGCCTACGTGGTCCTCGGATGGGGCGGGTACTGGGGTTGGGACCCGGTTGAGAACGCCGCGCTGCTTCCCTGGCTCACGGGCACCGCGTTCCTGCATTCGGTTATGATCCAGGAAAAGAAGGGGATGCTCAAAGTCTGGAACATGGCGCTCATCATCCTCACCTTTACGCTGTGCATCTATGGCACCTTTCTGACCCGCAGCGGCCTGGTTTCCTCCGTGCATGCGTTCGCACAGTCGCCGATCGGCAGCGTGTTCCTCTATTTCCTGGCGGTCATCGTGGTCTTTTCCGCCGGCCTCCTGTGGCGGCGGCGGCCATTGCTCAAGAGCGGGAACGAATACGAATCTCCCGTCTCCCGGGAAGGGGGCTTCCTGCTCAACAATCTCCTGTTTCTTACGGCCACTTTTGCGGTGTTCTGGGGCGTCATGTTCCCGGTGCTCTCGGAAGCCGTCACCGGCACAAAGGTCACCGTGGGCCCGCCCTTTTTCAGCACCGTAATGACGCCCATAGGCCTGCTTCTGCTTCTTCTGACGGGCGTGGGTCCGCTGCTGGCCTGGCGCAAGACGTCGGCGCGCAGCCTGAAAAAGCACTTCACCGGACCGGGCATCTTCGGTCTCCTCTGCGGGGCTGCCGCATTCGCCGCCGGGGCGCGCGAACCGTACGCGTTGATCTCCTTTACGCTGTGCGGATTCGTGACAGGCGCCATCGCCAGCGAGTTTCACAGAGGCGCGAAGGCGCGGGGAAGCAGTTCAAACGAGCCGTATCTCAGGGCGCTCTGGTCTCTCACCGTGCGAAACCGCCGGCGTTACGGCGGTTATATCGTCCACTTCGGCGTTGTGCTTCTCTTCTTGGGATTCACGGGCAATGCCTTCAACCGGGAAATCGAAGCCGGGCTGAAGCACGGCGAGTCCGCGACCATCGGCAAATACCGCCTCGTCTACGAAGGCAGTTCCCAGAGCCGGAATCCGCTCACCATCGTGATCCAGACCCAGCTTGGCGTGTACCAGGGCGACCGGCGTCTGGGGACGATGTGGCCGGAGCAGCACGTCTACTACAAACGAAAGGACCAGCAGCGAACCACGGAAGTCGCCGTCCGTTCCAGCCTGCGGGAAGACCTGTACGTCTTATATGAGGGGCGGGATCCGGACGGCGCCGCCCTGTTCAGAATCTACGTCAATCCCCTCGTGATGTGGGTCTGGATCGGCGCGTGGGTCCTCACCTTCGGGACGGTAATCGCCATCCTGCCCGACCGGCGTGAGCGCCTCAGGCGCGGACGAAAGGTAGGGCTTCCCGCCGCTTCCTGAAAGGGTACGGTCTGAACAACAATAGGCAATCAGCTGCGTATCGAAAGCGGGCGAAATCCGGCGGCGTGTGTCTCCGGCGCTCCTTTTTCCGCGCACGGACTATCTTTCCGGCATTTCTGCTTCTCTCGCTCGCATTCTCCGTGTCCGCGGAAGTGACGCAGGAACGGGTGAGGGAGGTGGCAAAGGGCCTCGCCTGTCTCTGCGGCGACTGCCCTCGCCGTCCGCTGGACGAATGTTCCTGCGGCTGGGCGGATCGAAAGAGAGCACGAATTGCCGAAGCTCTGGAAGCCGGGCAGGACAAGGAGGCCATCGTTGCCGGCTTTGTGGCGGAATTCGGCCAGGAAGTTTTCGTCACGCCCCCGGCCGAGGGCTTCAATCTCTCCGCCTGGATCATGCCCATTGTGGCGCTGCTGCTCGGCGCTGTCGTGTTGGCGGCGGTGCTGCGCAACTGGTCGCGGCATCGCGCAGTTCCCGCGGAAGGAAGGACCCCGGAAACCGAGGCCGACGAAAAATACAGATCGAGGCTGGAGCATGAACTCCGGGAGCGGGAACTGTGAGCGTCGGGGTCTGCATCGTCATTGTCACGGCCGTCTTCATCTTTGTGTTCCGCCCGTTCATGACCACGCGTGGTCGGGTCGGACAGACGCATGCGGGATCCGGTCGCGGAAACCGGCTCGTTGAAGACAGAGAGGCCCTGTATGATGCCATCCGCGAGCTGGACTTCGACTATCGCATGGGAAAGGTGGAAGAAGACGACTATCGCGCGACCCGTTCACGCTATGAGAGCCGGGCGGTTGAACTGATAAAGGCTATCGAGGAAACCGCCGCTCCCGCTCAGGGAATCGAGGATCGTATCGAACGGGAAATCGCCGCCCTCAGACAAAAGGACGCCATCACGTGCGCCGGGTGCGGAAGCACGACGCCCCCGGGCGCCCGCTTTTGTCCGCAATGCGGCAAAGCCCTCGCGGAATCTCGTCCATGAGCAGACGATTCTACTGTCTCGTCCTTCTGCTGGCCGGGTTTTCTGACGCATCCTCCGCCACAGGCCTGGTCGTTGGTCAGGTCACCAATGAGACGCTTTCCGCGCCCCAGCGGGAATGCGTGGTTTCGCTGATCCGCCAGACCGCCGAACCCGAAATCGTCCTTCAGGACACCACCGATGAAAAGGGGCGATTCTCGTTCAGGGACGCAGGCGGCGATGACGCGCTGTGGTTTCTTTCGGCGGCCTATGCGGGCGTCAATTACGTCCAGCGGCTTGCGGACGGCCCCAACGAAATCGCTGTCTTCGAAACCACCGACTCGGACACGGCCGTCTCCGTTGTCTCCCACCACATCATCGTGGACGCGGCCGAAAAACGAGTCGAACAGATACTGATCGTACAGAATACCGGAAACCGCACGTTCAGGACCGGCGAGGGGCATGGGCACGGACTGGAGGTTCTCCTTCCGGAAGGCGTTACCGAAGTGAGGGAAGGGCCGCAGGGCCTTCACACGCACGGCGAGATTCTCGTGAATCCGGATCCCGTTCGACCGGGTCACAGCCAGCTCCTGTTTGCATTTGACATGCCCGCTTCCGGGCGCCTGTCGCAAACGCTGAGCTATCCCACCGGTACCGTGGACGTCTTCATCACGCCACCCGAAGCGGACGTCAAGACAGGCGCGCTTCAGGATAGAGGCGAGGCCGCGTTTGAACAGCACAGCTTTCGAAGGTTCTCCGGCGCCGGGTTTAACAGGGGCGACCGGATCGATCTGGAAGTCAACGCCTCGCCATGGTCTCTTTCGTCCATCATGGGGGATATCGAACTCATCTGGGTGTTTTCCGGCCTGGCGGTCGGCTTTGCGCTGCTTGCCGTCTTCCTTCGGCCGTCCGGGAAGCACGTTTCTCCCGAGTCAACGCAAACCGAAGGCCGGCCCGACGTCCTCGCGCGCAGAAATGCCCTTGTTCACCAGATCGCGGACATGGATAACCGATACGAGAAGGGCGTGCTTTCGAATGAAGAGTACCAGGCCCGGCGGGATGCCTTTAAAGCGGAGCTTGTGGAGATGACCCGCATTGTGGATGGGGAGGCGTAAGCGTTGTGGCCCCGCCCGCTCCGGCGATCGTTCTCAAAACCGTGGAAAAACGGTACGGCCGCCTCGCCGCCCTGGACGGCGTCGACCTCAACCTTCCAGGCGGGGCCCTTGCGCTTCTGGGTCCGAACGGGGCCGGCAAAACCACCCTCCTGCGGGTTATCGCCACCCTTTCCAGGCCTACGCGCGGGCGTATTTTCATCCGGGGCAGAGACGCCCGCAAGGAACCGGAACGCGTGCGGGCCGACATCGGCCTGATTTCCCACCAGACCTTTCTCTACGAGGATCTGACCGCTCGCGAAAACCTGAGCTTCTACGGCCGTCTGTACGGCCTGCGCGACCTCAAGGAACGGGTGAGAAGGGCGTTGGAGGACGTCGGCCTTTCCGGCAGGGAAGACGACCGCGTCCGCGGGTTCTCCAGGGGGATGAAACAGCGCCTCGCCATTGCCCGGGCAACGCTCCACCATCCCGCGATTCTTCTTCTCGACGAGCCGTTTACAGGCCTGGATGCCGCCGCGTGCGCCATGTTGAGCGACCGGCTGCAACACCATCGCCGGGAGGGGCGAACGGCCATCCTGGTGACCCATGATCTGCAACGGGGTCTGTCGCTGGCGGACCGTTTCGCGATCCTGAACCGGGGGCGGTTCGTGGCGAAGGGAGAAACCCGGGGACTTTCCCCCGAGGCGATGGAACGTCGTTATGAAGGCGCCATAAACCAGCAACCTTCCGCAATCGGGACGTCAGGATAGGCGCGGACCGCCACCCCGCCCACGTCTGAAGTCCGGTCCAACGCGGGAACGGGGGTATCCCTGGCTTTCTTCTTCCGTCAGGTTTCCGCTGTATTCTGGAAAGATTTCAAGACCGAGTTACGCACCAGAGAGCGACTCAGCGCCATGTGTTTTTTTGCGTTTCTGGTGCTTCTCGTCTTTAATTTCGTGTTCACACCCGATTCCGAAACCATCAGAAACGCGGCGCCGGGCATATTCTGGGTCGCCGTTACGTTTTCCGGATTCATGGTCCTGACACGTTCCTTCATTTCGGAACGCGAAAACGACTGCCTGACGGGCCTCCTGCTTTCTCCCGCCGATCGGGGGGCGATCTACCTGGGCAAGATGCTGGCGAACCTCTGCGCCATGCTCCTGCTCGAGGCCCTGATTCTTCCGCTGATGGCTGTCTTTCTGAATATCGACGTCTGGCAGCACCTGCCGCGCCTGGTTCCAGGACTCCTGCTGGGAACCCTCGGATTCGCCGCCGTGGGCACCCTCTTCGCCGCGATGTCGCTCAAGACCCGGCTCCAGGAGGCCCTGCTGCCAATGCTTACCCTTCCGGTTCTGGTCCCGGCCCTCCTGGCGGCCGTCGAATCTTTCCGGGGGGCGCTGGCGGGTGACTCTCTCTCCGAAATCTCCGCCTGGACCAACATCGGCGCCGCGTTCGCGCTGCTGTTCGTGGCGGCCTGCGTGCTTTTGTTCGACTATGTTGTCGAGGAGTGATATGGGGAAGCGACTGTACCTCTGGTCCCGTATCCTGGGCGCGCTGGCGCTGATCGGTATGTTGATTGCGCCCTGGCTCGCCCTCGTGTACGCAAGTGTGGAGAGGCAGATGGGCCTCGCCCAGAAGATCTTCTACTTTCACGTGCCGTCTGCTTTCGCAATGTACGCCGCCTTCTTTCTCGTCTTCGTGTTCAGCATCCTGTACCTCGTTCAAAAGAAAAAAATGTGGGACATCTGGGCCGCGTGCGCAGCCGAAGTCGGTCTTCTCTTCTGCACGCTCGTGTTACTCACCGGCCCCATCTGGGCGAAGCCCGTCTGGGGCGCCTGGTGGGTGTGGGACGCACAGTTGACCCTTACCCTGGTCCTCTGGCTGATATTCGTCGCCTACATGATGTTGAAGAGTTACAGCGAGGATCCGCTTCAGAGCGCCAGATTCCGGGCGGTTCTGGGGATTATCGGGTTTCTTGACGCGCCGCTCATTCATTACTCCACGCGGCTGTGGCGCACCCAGCATCCCGAGGTTGTCAGGGCGGAAACAATCGGCCTCCCGCCCGACATGCTGGTCGCGTTCGTCTTCTGCTGTGCCGTATTCATCGTGCTTGCCGCCGCCATTCTGACCAGACGCGTCTCGCTCGAATTTGCCAGGGACGAGCTCGAATCGCTCAGGGCCCGATTCCGCGTGTTGGAAACGCAGGCGTAGCGGACCCTGGGCTGACCTGCCGGGCTTTTTCGGAGGACTTCAATGCAACACCTCGGTTACATGGCCGCCGCATACGCCATCATATGGGCGGCGATTCTTATCTATTTCCTGGGCCTCGGACGCCGCGAACGCGAGATATGGCGCGAAATCCACGAGCTGCGCGAATCCGTCGGCAGACGGGACGCCGGGGTCGATTCGGGCGAACACCAATAGGCGGCAGGTCGGTCCGAAGCCCTTCCGGCGCCGTCACAGGAACCCTATGGCCGTAAAGAACGCCCGCAAGATCCTTGCGCTTATCAGGAACCGAAAGGCGCGGGAGCGCGAACGCCAGTTCGTTATCGAAGGCATCCGCCTGGTCGAAGAAGCGTTGCTGTCGAACGCACCGGTCGAGCAGCTCATCTTCGACAGGGACGCCCTCGAGGCCGACGTGCGCCTGCAGCAGTTTCACCGGGAGGCGGAAAGCCGAAATATTACCGTCCAGCAGACAGACCGCAGGGCGATCAGAAATATGGGCGAGCATCAGAATCCCGAGGGCGTGCTGGGCGTGGTTCGATTTCAGGAGCGAAGCAGGGACCGGGTGCTGGACGCAAGCGGTCCTCTCCTTCTCTTCGACCGGCTGCGAGACCCCAACAACCTCGGTCTGGTCCTCCGCACCGCCGAGGCGGCGGGCGTTGCCGCCGTCTTCCTTTCGCCCGGTTCCGTCGAACTCTACAATTCCAAGGTTGTGCGCGCCTCCCGGGGCTCCATTTTTCGCCTTCCCGTCTTTCGAAACGAAGACCTCCCCGCGCTGATCGGGGACCTGCGGCAGCGCGGCGTCCGCGTTATCTCCACCGAGCTTTGCGGTACGCCATTCTACGAGACCAGACAGAGCGGCCGTGTCGCCTTTCTGTTTGGCAACGAGACGTCCGGCGTCGACCCGGACCTCCAGGGCCGCGTTCACGAGACCGTCTCCATACCCACGGCTGAGGGGGTGAATTCCCTCAACGTGGCCGTCGCCGCGGGCATTCTGCTGTTCAATCACCGCGAGCCCACCTGACACAAGAAGCGCCCGGCGGATGTTCCACCGGGCGCTTCATCCGCTTCATCCATCCTCACCAGGAAGAAGGACGACCGGGGGCGACTCACTAATAAACCGCGGCCGTCAGCGACCCCCGGTTTGACTCGTCACGGTACGCCTCATAGAGATGCGGCCGGCGCTGCAACCAGTTCACTTCCCGGAAGCACCCCCCGTTCCATGTCCGATACCCGTCCGCCAGGTCTACCGTCGCCAGAATGTGGGCGCTGTCTCCTTCGTTCCACGCCAGGATGTCGCCCTTTCTATCCACCACACAGCTGCCCTGCGTCGTATTCCGCGCAACCACCATACACACCTGGTTGTCCATCGCGCGAGTTCGCATGATGGCCTTCCAGCGGTCCTCGCTGAAGATCGGCGATCCGGTACTCCACCTGCTGGCGCGGTGATCGCCCATGATCGGCAGCAGGAGAAAGTCCGCCCCGCTCAGTCCCACCATCCGTGAGGATTCAGCAGCTGAGCTGTCCATGCAGATATTGCATCCGATTCGTCCGATGACCGTGTCGAACATGGGAAAGCCGTCACCGGGCAGAATTCCGGATTCGCTTTCGCCGCCCACAGCCAGATGCACCTTCCGATATCTGCCGTCCACCGCTCCGTCCGGACCCAACAACGCCGCCGTATTGTGAACCGCGTCGCCGTCTCGCTCGATCAGTCCCAGGAGAAGGTACAGGCCGTGACGGCGGGCAAGGTCCGCAAACGGCGCCGTTTCCGGGCCTGGCAGCGGTACCGCCAGGTCGATAGGACTCCCCGAAATCCCCCACTGAAGGGCGATTTCGGGCAATACGATCAGGTCCGGCCCATCATCGCACGCGGCCTCGCACAGCGGCAAATAATATTCGATGTTTTCGGTAACGGTCGTGTAGGGTCCCTTCCGAGACCCTGACTTGCCGGTTACGACCGCCACCTTCACCGCCGCGGGCATCTCCGGGGCCTCAACAATCTCTGCCTCCGGCAGATGCCACTCCGACTCACCAGCGGTTGCCCACCGGAACGTGCCGCGCAACGTCAAGAGGTCGACGCCTTCCGGCGCGGTCATTGTTCTGGAAAACCGGATCGTCCGCGGTCCGGCCGGCTCCGGCAGGAGGTAATCCCATCCCTTTATGTCTCCCGTACGTACCGTCGCGTCGTCCGGCGGCATCTCCCCCCAGTAGGATTTGCAGCGCAGCGTGTCCCGCGGGTGGTCAAGAGCCCTGTAGTCCACCTCCCACGTTGCCCGTAGCGTCTGACCCTGTTCAATCCCCGAGAATACCGCCTGCCATCCGCCAACGCATGTCCGTGTTCCATTGGCCGCCGCCGCGAAGGTCTTGCCGTCTCGCTCGGTCAAAGGCGCGGCGGAAGGATGCGGCGCCCAGGGTTCGATCCTCTCCAGTTTCAGGTCGGCCATTTCTACCTCCCGCGGGTAGGTGTTACAAGCGTCATCGGATTCACTTCCGGCGTTCGCCGGCTTTCAATATTCCATCGACAAACGCATAGGCCTGTTCGCGGATATCCGGCGGAAACGCATGCTCCGCGTCGGGGTGTACAGCCAGCAGACGGCCGGAGGCGCCAAGCAGCGCGTATACGGGCGCTGCCGCCTTTACGCAATCTCTAACACCCGACACCTCGAAATTACTGTCCCGTGTGGGCGCATTGATGAAGAAGGCCCGCGGCGCGAGGGCGGCGACCACCTCCGTGAAGTCGAACGGCATCCGATTCGGGTCCCTGGCGTAGCGCTCGGATATACGCGGCATATACCCCCGATGGCTCCACCCCGTCAGGTCGCCGTTGTAATATTTGAAGAACGAAGTGAACCCGCAACTGGACACCACGACCTGCAACCGGGGTTCGAACACGGACAGATACATGGAATTGTGTCCGCCGAGGGAATGGCCGATACACCCGATCCGGCCGCGGTCCACCTCCGGCAGCGACTGAAGCAGGTCCACGGCCCGCATGTGGTTCCAGATCCCTTTCATTGTGGCGCTGGCATACCCATTCTGATATGCATCGAATTCGTAATCTCCGAAATTCACATAGTCCGGCGCCAGTGTCACGTAACCCCTGCGCGCAAGTTCCAGCGCATAGTGCAGATCGGGGATGCCACCCACGCCCGCGGGTTCGCCCTTCCCGATCTTCGTTGTCTGGTGCAGGCACAACATTGCCGGCGCCTTGCCATTCAGGCCCTTCGGGACCAGCAGGTACGCGGGAACCCGGTCCTCCGGTTCCGACAGGTACGTGACTTTCTTCCGTATCACGTCGCCCAGGTCCTCCGCAGCCAAGACCTCGATCTGCAGTTCAGGCAGGCTGGAGCGGTCGGGAAGGGGTCCCATCACTTCCTCCATATTCGCCAGAATATGCGCCCGCCGCTTCGCCCAGTCCTCCGCGTTCGTTATCGCCCTCTCCTTGCCCTCCGCATCCAAATATACCAATAGGTTCATCTTATCCTCATAGAATGGCAGGCTCTGTTCGGCAGCGGGGACGCCCACCAGCATCGCGCTCCACAATACCAGCCCGACCGTCCATTGCGAAAACCTGGTCAGAAAAGACACCATTCAGAGTTCCTCGATGAAGAATCTTGACAGAAACACGATCGCGCGACTCAACGCGCCGTCCACCCGCCGTCCACAAACAGCGATGTGCCCGTCACATAGGTCGACGCGTCGCTGGCGAGAAAGAGGGCGGCGCCGCGGATCTCACGCATCTCGCCCCACCGGTTGAACGCCGTCTGGCTGAGCAGACTCTTCACCTTGTCGGGCGTCTTCAACAGCGGACGGTTGATCTCTGTCAGAAACGGCCCCGGGCACAGCGCGTTGCACCGCACGCCGAAGGGCGCCCATTCCAGTGCGAGCGCGCGGGTCATGCCGGCAACCCCGGCCTTGGACGAACAATATGCCGAGCGTTCTGCCAGTCCCACGGCGCTGAGCGTGGACCCCACGTTGATGACCGATCCGCTTTTCTGACGGGTCATGATCGGCCCCGCGGCCCTGCAGCAGAGCCAGGATCCGGTCAGATTGGTCTCGACAACCTGCTTGAATTCGTCAACCGGAAAACGTTCTAACGGATGCCGGATGTTGATCCCGGCGCAGTTCACCAGAACATCCAGCCGTCCCAACCGATCCGTGACCGCCTGCATCAGTTGCATAACATCATCATCCGACGTCACGTCGACGGCAAGTCCCAGGCTTTCGCGTCCCGTCTGCGCCGCGATCTCCGCCGCAACCGATTTACAGTCCGGCCCGTTTCTCGAACAGACCACGGTCACGGCGCCCGCTTCGGCCAGCGCCAGCGCCATTTCCCTGCCCAGGCCCTTCGATCCACCGGTAATCAGGGCCACTCTTTCATCCAGCCGAAAAAGATCCAGCGTCTTTGGCTCTGCCATATCCGCCTCCGCAGTCTGCTGTCCAGTTCCTCGAGTCAATTGCTGTTCGAAGCGATTCAACGATTACAATTCGGCGAGAACCGTCCGCAATATTCCGCCGAACAATCTCCGCTCCTCCGGCGTCCCCACCGTTACCCTGAAACACCTGTCCAGAGGCGCCGCCATCGGTTTTCGCACAAACGCACCGTGCCGTTGCAGCGTCTCCAGAATCGTATTCGCGCGTTCTGTCGTTCCCGCATCGAACGCCACGAAATTCGTGGCTGAGGGCAACGTGGGCAAGCCGAGGCCCGCCCCCAGCCGCGCATAGTCCTCTCGCCCTTCCTCGACCGAGTTCACAACGCCGGCCACGAATTCCGTATCCTGGAGCGAGGCCAGCGCCCCCGCCTGCGCGACGCGGTTCACGCCATAGTGGTGCCGCACCTTTTCAAGCGCTTCGACAACGACCGTGTCCGCAATTGCGTATCCGATCCGCGCCCCGGCCATCCCGTGCGCCTTCGAGAACGTGCGCATACGAATGACGCGCGGCCGGATCGGCGCCATCGGCAGCGGCGGGTCCTGGATGGAGAACTCCGAATACGCCTCATCCAGAATCAGCAGACACCGCTCGGGAAGCGATTCTTCAAACGACCGGATGTTTGCCGCCGTATGCCATGTGCCCGCCGGGTTGTCCGGATTCGACAGGTACGCCAATCCGGCTCCCGTCTCGGCGGCCGCTCCGGCCAACCCCTCGAGGTCATTTCTGTCGTCCCGGTAGGGCACGAAGCGCAAGAGGCCGCCGAACCCCGACACGTGGTAGTTGAAGGTCGGGTAAGCTCCCAGAGATGTCACGACGGTCTCGCCGGGCTCCACGAAGACCCGTACGACAAGCCCCAGAAGGTCGTCGATTCCACTGCCAACGCTGACGTTTTCGAACGGAACGCCGTGGAATCCGGCAATTGCGGCGCGGATTTCGTGGTTTTCAGGATCGTTGTACCAACTCACCCGATCGACCGCCCGGAACATGGCCTCGCGCGCCATCGGGGAGATCCCGAAGGCGCTTTCGTTGGCCCCCACCCTCACCCTGAATGCCTTTCCGCGCCGGCGCTCCAGGGCTTCGGGCCCCACGAAGGGCACCGATGCCGGCAGGCCGCGAACAATTCGGGTAAATGGAAACCCGCTATCCATCATCCGGACTCCATGGACGCAGAGATATTCTGGCGGCCGTCAACCTCAATTCGCCGAAAGACGACAGTCAAATTGGCCACAAAAGGCACAAAAAACACAGAAGGGACCGGCGCCAAACGGGTATTGAGGTCGTTCACGACGAATCCAGGTTAAAAGCGGATGCGGAACCGGATGCGGAATTCAAGGCCTTCCTCACCGGATCCATGAGGCGCCCCCCAGTCGACCTGGTCCAGATGCGCATCCACATAGGCATCGCCCATGCTGAACAGGATAAGGCCAATCGTGGTATATAGAAAGATATTCCGTTCCGGGGATGCATCGGTCGACCTGCGCTGGTTCAATTGGCTTCGGCGAACAAAAAAAGCCGCCGCGGAACTCACCTGCGCGGCAGCGATAATGCTTCCTTTTATGGGCCGGCGATTATAAAACTGCCCCCATCCGGGCAGCGCCAGCGACCGCAACATCGCACCCCGCGCGGCCCGGGTTTCGCGGATACTGTCCACGGCCGACGAATCCGGACGCGCGGCGGAAGCCGGAACCGCACAGGCGAGAATCGCCATTCCAGCGACGAACGCCAGAATCCTGGCGCCGGAACCCCCCGGATCCGAAGCAGCGGTTCCTCGCTTGCAGGCCTTGCGCTTCACGATTCATGCTCCCATCGCCAATCTTGCCGCGCCCAGAATCCCGGCGTCGTCTCCAAGCATACCCGCCACAATCTTCACCCTCTCCTTCACGCCGACCGTACCGCGTTCCTGAAACGTCTTTCTGACCGGCTCAAACAGCCATTCTCCCGCGCGCGCCAGCCCCCCGCACAACGCAACCACCTCCACGTTCGTCACACTGACAAGGCTCACGAGCCCAATGCCCAGCAACGTGCCCGTCTCCTCGAACATATTGCGCGCGAATCCGTCACCTGCCTCCGCCGCCTCGAATATCGCCCGCGTCGTCAGACCCTGGGCGACCAACGGGGTTTCCGGCGTTTCCGTGATCAGCCGCTCGCGGGTCCGCCTCACCATCGCGGTCGCGGAAACGTAGAGTTCCAGACAGCCATAATTTCCGCAGGGGCAGCGGGGTCCGTTCCAGTCGATGGTAATGTGGCCCACCTCGGCCGCATTGCCGTTGAATCCGTGCATCAATTCGCCGTTGCATACCCAGCCGCCGCCCACGCCCGTGCCCAGCGTCACACACAAAAAATGGGGCGCCTTGCTGCCGGCGCCCCGCCACTGCTCGCCAAAAGCCGCGAGATTCGCGTCGTTGTCCACCACCACCGGCATTTCGAGCGCCGCCTCCAGCCGGTCTTTCAGGCGCACGCCGTGCATGCACGGCATGTTCTCCGGAGAAATGATGATGCCGTTAAAGGGATCCAGCGGGCCGGGCGCCCCGACGCCCACGCCGCGCACTTCCGTTCCGCCCCCCTCCCGGAGCACCTGCCTGACGCACGTCGCGATTCCTCCAATCACACGATCACTGCCCAGGTCGGGGCGGGTGGGACATCGGAACCGGGCGACGATCTCGCCCGCGTCCGTCACCAGACCCGCGCGGGTATTGGTTCCGCCCAGGTCGACGCCAACCGTCAGTGCGCTCACCTCTCCGCCCGCGCCTGTTTCACGGCGTCCACGAACGCCCGGGCGGTCGCCGTCAACTTCGCCCAGTCCCTGTCCGCCACCGCCTGTTTATCCACCATCGCGCTTCCGGCCCCCACCGCGCACGCGCCGGCCTTGATGAATTCCGGGGTCGTTCGGGCGTCGACACCGCCGGTGGGCATCAACCGCACCTGCGGAAGCGGTCCTTTAACGTCTTTGAAATAGGAAGGGCCGCCGACGCCCGCGGGGAACACTTTCACCACGTCGGCCCCGGCCTGCCAGGCGGCAAGAATCTCCGTAGGCGTGAAGCCCGCCGGCATCACCACCTTTCCGTATCGCCTGGCCATTGTGATAACATCCAGGTTCAGCGTGGGCCCCACGACGTATTCCGCACCCGACAGAATGGCCGCGCGCGCCGTCTCCGGGTCCAGGACGGATCCGACACCCACAATCGTATCCACCATTTTCGCGGAGGCTTCCTCAATGACCTTGAGCGCACCCGGCACGGTCATGGTCACCTCGATGGCAATCACGCCGCCTTCCCGCAACGCTTTGGATACGTCCATCAGTTCCGCGGGCGAATCCGCCCTCAGCACCGCCACCACGCCACAGTCGATGATTCGATCCAGCACACCGGCCATTCGATATTCTCCTCTGTCTGTGCGATCGCGAGCCGCTCGTCCGGCGACCTTACCGCCGGATTCTGGCTGCGGCGCCCTTCATGGCCGCCTCCGCTTCCGCCCGGGTCGCCCAGTTGACGTCCCCCGGGAAGGTATGGGCAAGGGCCGAATACGCGCCCGCGAAATCCACCGCGGACTGGGGGTCGGCCCCTTCGATCAGGCCGGCAATGAGACCCGCCGAGAAACTGTCTCCCCCACCCACCCGGTCGACCATTTCCAGGTCTTCGTAGATTCGAGACAGGTAGAACGCCTCACCGTCGAACAGGAGCGTACGCCAGTCGTTCAGCAGCCCGGTCTTTGCTACCCGCAGCGTTGTGCCCACGAAATCCACATTGGGATACCTTTCGACCGCCCGCCGCGCCACGTCCTTGTAGCTTTCGGGGTCCAGTTGACTGTAGTCCTCTTTCGAACCCTCCGCCTTCAACCCAAGGACCTTTTCAAAGTCCTCTTCGTTGCCGATCAGGACCTTGACCAGCGGAACTATCCTGCTGCTGGTTTTCTGCGCTTTTTCCGAACTCCACAGCTTCGACCGGAAGTTCAGATCGTAACTCGTCGTTACTCCGGCCTCGCTGGCCGCCTTGAGGGCTTCAAGCGTTGTGTCTGCGGCGCCGTCGGAAAGCGCAGGCGTGATACCGCTGACGTGAAACCATTTCGCGCCGTCAAAAATGGACTTCCAGTCCACCATGCCTGGCTCGATGTTCGATATCGCGGAATTCGCCCGGTCGTACGTCACCGCGCTGGCCCGCGGCCCGACGCCCAGTTCGATGTGGTAAAACCCGTTCCGTTCGAAACCGACCCCGTCGAAATCCACCCATTGGATATTGGACATGTCCACGCCGTGCTCCCGCCCCCGGTTCCGGATGACCCAACCCGTCCAATTGTCCACCAGTCGGGATATCCACGCCGTATTCAGCCCCAGATGAGCGCAGGCTACAGCGACGTTGTATTCGCCACCGCCTATCTCGACGTCGAGATTGTTGGAATTCTCGAGCCGGCGGTATCCCGGAGACGACAAGCGGATCATCGCCTCACCGAAGGTTACGACATCGTACATTCATCTCTCCTCAAGAAAAATCCGCGGCTCTGAGGCCAACGTTCGGAACACAGAACCCGCGTATTCATTCATCGCTTCCGCCCAGGAAGCCGGACAGGATCAACATCCGGAACAGATGGAGCACCGCCACCAGCGCCGACGCCACGTAGGTCCAGGCCGCTGCGTTCAATACCCTCCGGGCCGCGGGAATCTCTTCCCGGGTCAGATATCCGCCTTCGCGCAGGATGGAAATCGCCCGGCTGCTGGCATTGAACTCCACCGGCAACGTAACGAGCCCGAACAGGACGGCGAAGGAAAAGAACACGATGCCGAGTTGAAGCATCAGACCGGATTGAAAAAAGAACCCGATGACAAACAGGGGCATGCCGACCCAGGAGCCGAAATTGGCCACGGGCACGATATTCGTCCGCAGGCTCAAGGGAAAGTACCCATGCGCGTGCTGAAAGGCGTGACCCGCCTCGTGGGCCGCCACGCCGATGGCCGCAAGCGAACGCGATCCGTAGGTGCTGTCCGACAGACGCAACGTATGGTCTCTCGGATCGTAGTGGTCGGTCAGATTGCCGTCCACGCTTTCAACCTTCACCGAAACACGGCCCCGCCTCAGAATGTCCCGGGCAACCTGGTCCGCGGTCCACCCGCTTCGGGAACCGAATTCATCGTATTTGGCGAATGTTCGCTTGACCTTGAAATGCGCCCACAGCGCCAGGATGAACCCGGGGATCACCAGTATCAGCGTCGGGTCCCAGAAGAGAGGAAACATAAACGCAACACCTCCTTAGTGTGCTGTCCAAAAGTACCTCACTATTCTTCCAACGATTCATCCCGTCTCGCTGCAGTATGATCTCCTGACTTCGGTAAGACGTTAGACGTGAGACGGTAGAGGAGGACTTTTACCGCAGCGTTTCCGCATTTACCGTGCCTGTTTCTCTAACCTTTATCGTAACGACAACAAAAACCATAAGGCACCCATGTCATCTCCCGACTCACCTCTCCCGTCTCACCGCCTTTAGAGAATTGCTGCTTTCCCACGGCCGAATTCAGGCAACTTATTTCCGGGACAGAACACTGAAGTCTCCGAGGAACTCGCCGGCTTCGATGCGGTACCCGCGTACCAGTTCCGCGCCGCTCATCCGCGCCTTGCCGGACGGTTGTACTTCCTGAAGCGCGACGGCTCCGTCTCCGGCGGCCACCACACATCCCGTCCTGCCGTCCGCCACGACCACCTCGCCGGGCATCCCCGCGCCGGCGGCGGCCGTCGTTCGGTGCACCTTCAGGGTTCCGCCTCTCCAGGTCGTAAACGCCCCTGGAAAGGGATTGGTTCCGCGAACCAGATTGCGGACAGACACAGCGCCGCGCGCCCAGTCGATCCGTCCGTCCTCCTTCTCGAGCCGGGGCGCCCTGGTGACCCCGGTCTTCGGCTGCGGGGTCGGCGCCAATGCGTCTTTCTCCAGCCCGTCGACGACGTTCGCAATCGCATCCGCCCCCAATTCCCGCAGCCGATCCGAAAGCTCTCCGGCCGTCTCGTCGGGCCCGATTCCCACCACCCGCTGGAACAGCAGATCTCCCGCGTCCACGCGCGCGGTCAGGCGGAATACGCTTATCCCTGTTTCAGTCTCTCCCCGGATAATCGCCCAGTTGATCGGGGCCGCTCCCCTGTACCTGGGCAACAGAGAAGGGTGAAGGTTAATGGACCCGAGCTTTGGTATTTTCAGCACGACCCGTGGCAATATTGCGAACGCGACCACCACGAAAAGGTCGGCATCGAGGCGCCGGAGCCGGCACAGAAAGTCCCGCGCATCCAACAAGTCTGGCTGCAATACCGGAAGCGCCAATCGTTGAGCGGCCGCCTTTACGGGCGGCGGCATCAGCTTCCGCCCCCGTCCCCGCGGACGGTCCGGCCGGGTCACGACCGCGGCGACTTCGTGGCCGCAAGCGACAAGGCGCTCCAGGGACGGCACCGCGAAATCCGGCGTCCCCATAAACACCAGCTTCACGACAGTCTCCGATCAGGGATCCGTTCAGGCCGATATCTCCCGCCATCCATCCCGATCCGGTCTCCGATCACTTCTCTTCCACAACCCGGGAAACAGATCCCCTCGCGACCTCGAGGCGGACTTCCTTGGCGACCTGCACGACCAGGATGCCAGCCTCTTCTTTAACGCCCACAATCGTCCCGTGAATCCCCCCCGAGGTCACGATTTTGTCGCCCTTCTGCAGTGCGTCGATCATCGCCTGTTGCGCCTTCTGCTTCTTGATTTGAGGGCGAAAGATCAGCAGGTAGACGACAACGACCATCAATAGCAGGGGGAAAATCTGCATCAGAAATCCCGGCTGGGACCCGTCGGCCGGCTGGCCGCCCATGGCAAATGCTTCGGTTACGC
The DNA here is from genome assembly GCA_965203805.1 of Candidatus Latescibacterota bacterium. Classification (GTDB taxonomy): domain Bacteria; phylum Latescibacterota; class UBA2968; order UBA2968; genus JAAXHE01. Next base: position 3,744,843 of record OZ241917.1, read on the forward strand.
CAAACAAAGGAGCCCTCCTTGAAGGAATCAGGAATGTGAATTGAACCGAAGAATCCCTACCAGCCCGTTGGAAAAGTCCATCCGGTCTGCGTCCGGCCCTTGTGACCGAAATACGGCGTTGCGCTCCCTCCCCGAATCCAGGGATTCGCGTCGGTCGCCTGCCTGTGCGTGTCCGCACGCAGACAGGCGCGCCTTGTCTTCGACCACAATGGCTCGGCCTCGCCTACAGAGCGACTTTTCCAACGGACTGCTACGCTGACACAACTGCTGCCGTTTCGGCATTCAACATGTCGAGAAACGACGCTTTCCACCTGGCGAACCAGCCTTCCAGAATCGCGTTACGCATTTCCCGCATCGTCGAAAGATAAAAGTGGAGGCTGTGAAGCGTCAACAGGCGCAAGCCCAGAATCTCCTTCGAATGAACCAGGTGGCGCAGGTAGGCTCGCGAGTAGTTTCTGCAGGTATGACACGCGCAATCCGCGTCGATCGGCGCAAGGTCCCGCGCATATTTCGCGTTGCGCAGGTTCATCCTGCCGGTTCGGGAAAAAACGGTGCCGTTCCGGGCGTTCCGGGTTGGAATCACGCAGTCGAACATATCGATGCCTCGGGAGACCCCCTCGACAAGATCTCCGGGCGTACCGTGGCCCATCAGATAATGCGGCGACGCCGCGGGAAGCCGCTCTACTACGGTGTCCACGGCCTGCCACGTGTCGTGCCCCGGTTCTCCCATGCCCGTGCCGCCGACCGCGTACCCCCAGAATCCCATCGCCACCGTCTCATCCGCGAAACGTGCTCTCAAATCGGGATACGTGCTCCCCTGAACGATACCGAACAACACCTGTTCGCGCCCTGTGGAACTTCGCCCCTCCGACGCGGAAAACGCATCCAGGCACCGGCCTCCCCATCGCAGCGTGCGTTCACCCGCTGCTTTTGCATAGTCGTAATCACAGGGGTGAAGCGTACATTCGTCGAACATCATGATAACGTCGGCGCCGATCTCCCGCTCGATCCCTATTACCCGCTCCGGGGTAAACAGATGACGGGATCCGTCGATATGGGACTGGAACAGGACGCCTTCTTCCGTGATCCTGTTCAAGCCCGCGAGGCTGCTCAGCTGATAGCCGCCGCTGTCGGTCAGAATCGCCCGGTCCCAGTTCATGAACCCGTGCAGGCCCCCTGCATCGGAAATCAGATCCGAACCGGGTTTCAAGTACAGATGATACGCATTGCCCAGGATGATTCTGGCGTCGAGGTCTCTCAGGTCCTGCTGCGCCAGCGTTTTCACCGTGCCGCGAGTGCCGACAGGCATAAAAACCGGGGTCTCCACAACCCCATGCGGCGTATGAAGGACCCCTGCTCGCGCGTTCCGGTCTGTGGCCAACACCTCAAACCGGAAGCCTGTATTACCGATTTCGCACCTCCACCAACAGGAACCCGGTCAACCAGAACAAACGAGTCTTCGGTTATACTACCGAAGACTTCGTTGCGCGATTGCCGCAGTGCAATGGTTTTCTGCGCCCTTTCTCTCCACGGGAAGCGGCCCCCGGCCCGGACGCGGCCCAAATATACCAAGCGTTCAGGTGCAAGTCAACGGGTATTGAAATCTGAGCAGCGTCGGATCGATATCCTGTCCTCAGCGACAATCATCGCCGACGGCTTACCTGACAGCTTCCCTGGCATCGATGAACACGAATCCGCGTTTTTCGAGTTCCGGCAGCACGCGTTCGAGCGCAGCCAGCGTGGCTGGCAACGCGCGTCCGATGCCGATAACGGTTCCCGAAATGCCGGCCGTTTCAGCCAGAGCCTCCACGGACCGTTCGACCGACTCCTGCGTTTCCTTCCTGTCCAGAAACATCGAGTTTCGTCCGGCAGGCATTCCCTTTTCCTCTGCGACAGACCATGCCTTCGAGCGCGGACTGGTAACGCTGTCTACGAAAAAGAGACCATAGCGGTCCACTTCTTCCAATACCCTGCCGATTGCCGTCGTATCCTCCGTCAACCGCGACCCCATATGGTTGTTCAATCCCGTTGCCTGAGGCAGGTTCGCACGCGCCGACCGAATCAGCGATCTGACTTTTTCCGGCGGATGGCCCGTCAACACCGTGTTGGGACCCGGGTCCGGGCGAGGATAACCCAGGGGTTCCATCGACATATACACCATGACTCCGTGTCCGGCCGCGGCCGCCTGTTCGGCAATCCACGCGGATTTTTCCCGGCCGGGAAATACCGAGAGCGTTATCGTCTGTTTCAACGCGCAGAATCCTCGAACCAATGCCTCGTCCTGATGCCCGAAATCGGCCACTATAATGGCGATTCGGCCCGGCATTCGATCGAGCGCTCTTTTCCGTTTCAATATGATCTGATTCGTGCGGACGCCGTCTATTCCCACAAACATCGACAGTCTGCCGCGCTTGCGATCCTCAACGGCTTCAATAACGTCGCCGCCCAGTCGACGGGCAAGCCGTGTCAGCTGAAGATTGCAGACCGCCAATGGCAACGCGCCGGGTATGTCGGAGGTCATCACCCAGCGGGCGGTACCGTCGGTGCGAGTCGCCGACCGTTTCACGGACACGACCCTGTCGGGAACCCCGAGCCCTTTCAGTACCGCGGGCGCCCGTGATGCCACGGAATCTGCAAACGCCGGCGGACCCGCCGGAAGCGTCCGCAACCGCATCTGCTGATTTAACGCGATTTCCCCATCATAGGGAGGAGCTTCCATCGTGCGCCACCGCATCCATCCAGCCAGGCCGACGACCAACGCCAGAAGAAGTGCCAGCGACCAGAGGCGAAACGACAACTTTCGCCGCCTGCGGGCCATCCTCTTTCGGCGAGACCGGCGAGTCTTTTCCGGCGCACCCGCAATACCGGGACGCCTGCGGAAGATCTTTGCCATAGGAGCCGGAGGAAGCGTGGAACGCGTGAGGCAGACCCGAACGCGAAGCAGCTCGGACAAACGGAGCCAGCTTCACTTCCGGATCAACCGAAACGTAAAACAAGCGGAATCAGATGGGAGAGAATTGTCGCGCCTGAATTCCGGAGCCGGGGAGATAGAGCGCGTCCGTGGGAAATTCAGGGCACCGAGAAACTGACGGGCCGCGGCACAAAACACAGCAGGAAAATAACCAGCGAAACGTACGCCATCAGTTTCCGAAACGGATCGAGGGCCGAATGGGGGTCTTCCGGCGGGGAATGCCGGCGCCCCAGCGCCAACGCGATCAGTATCCAGATGAGCCAACCCGGCCACCGCGTGTCGAGCCAGGTGGAAAATCCATGTTGGGCGTAAAGCCAGTCATACGGAGGCCCCACCGCCCACAAGGCGCCAAGCGTGACCATCGCCATCCTCGAAACGAGCGCGTGAATCTTCCCGCCTCCGAAAGCATACACAATGTGCCCGCCGTCGAACTGTCCCAGCGGCATCAGATTCAGCGCCGTCACGAAGAGACCCAGCCATCCGGCCACGAAGATCGGATGGTCGTAAATTGCATACCCGTCGGGAAGGTCTCCGATAATCTGATGCGACAGCCAGCCGCCCAGGATGGAATCTCCGAGCGAAATCCCGCCTTTCGCGAACATTGAAACCGGCACGACTGCCGACAGATGCAATCCGACGACCATGGCAAGCAGCGCGACCACGAAGCCGGCAAGAGGACCGGACGCACCGATGTCCATCAGCGCGCGCCGGTTGGGAATGGGGGACCTGATCTTGATTACCGCGCCAAGGGTGCCGATGAAAGAAGGGAACGGAATGAAATAGGGCAGGGTTGCGCGCACGTTCCAGTGGCGTGAAGTAAGATAGTGCCCCATCTCGTGGATGCCAAGGATCAGAAGCAACGTTCCGGAAAACGGCAGCCCCATAATCAGATATTTCGGATTCCACAGCAGGGAAAGCGAAAGGGAATCCGGCGGCAAGGACCCTGGAGAAACCGCCAGGCGCATGGCCACCGCCATTTGCACGCCAGCTGCTGTTGTCGTGTACGCCGTGAGGGCGAACAACAACACGTTGAGCCGGATGCGGTCTCCTGACAAAAAAGCCTCGTTCTCAGCGTGATTTTCGTAAAGCGCCAGGTTGAAGCAAAGCGGATCCGGTTTCCACGCCGGTTACCTGATTCCGAACTCCAGCCGATGTGAACCGTCGAGCCCCAGCGCGGCCGGCACATAGGCATATTCCATCCGCCAACCGCCCGGCCGAATCCCGAATCCAAAGGACCAGTCGCGGATGTCATTCCCCGTTCGGTACCCGCCCCGCAGGCACAACGCACGCTTTACGCGCAGTTCCAAACCTGCATGCATACCCGCGGACCCGTGTCTGGGAGCGCGCATGTCGAGAGAACCGGTCAGCCATTTCGCCCGCCACGCAATCCCGGCTCGAAAGGTCCCCGGCAGAGGCGCCCGCTGTGCGTCCATTGCCTCCATCCGACCCAGGTTCCGATAGCTGACTCCCGCACTCAGACCCTTATTCTCGAAGCGGTAGAGTAAGCCGAGATCCACGCTGACTCCGGATGCCCGCTCGGGTCCGATGGATTCGTGCAATGCGCGCAAGGTTGTGCCGGCGTAAAACCCCTCCTTGATCCGTCTTGCATACGTGAGCCCCGTGTTGATTTCGTAGATGCCAAACGTCCCCTGTGGCTGCGCGGATGGCCCCGTGCGCGCTTCGATTCCGCTAACGGAATAGATGCCCAGGCTCAGTGCCACGCCGGACCGGGTGTTGCCATATGCCCATCCGCCATATATCTGCTGGATTTCCTGAAACGAACTGTGATGGGTGATCAGAAAGTCCTTTCCCGTCAGCGCGCCGATGCCCGCCGGATTCCAGGACGCCGCCGTCTGATCGACCGCAACCGCGGTATACGCGCCGCCCATCGCCTCCGCGCGGGCGCCTACTCCCTCCCGAAGCAGCACGAATCCGGCGCCCTTACCGGACGCCTCTGCCGCGCCTGCCGATCCCAGTACCATTAAAATACCGAAGACCGATAAACCTTGTCTGAAGGACCTCACGACACACTCCCTGCACGCGCGAAATATGACATGTCAATCAGCATTTAACCTTGATTCGTAAGTCTTCGGGGACGTAAATTCGAATATGTGCTTGTAAATAAAGGCGATTAGACGGCGGATTACCAGGATACACCAGGTCACTGGACGTGAAGGGAAAGAACGTCCTTCTATACGTCGATAACACCCCGTTTCGGAGGGTTTTATCGCGTCGCCGCGTTGCTGTTTTTTTCGGATTGAGGTTAAATTTTAAACAATGCTGGCGGAAGAGTCAATATTCAATGGAAATCGTCCGGGCGAAATTTTCATCTCAAGGCCACGTCGTGTGCATTCTCATCTGCCGCCTTCTGAATCCTGAGCACCGTTCTGGCAGCGCGAATCACCGACTCCGTGTGCCGTTCCCCGGATTCCGCGTCGCACTTGATATCCCTTAAAAACGCCTCCAGGTATCCTCCGGACCGATCTTCCGGTACCGGTCGCGTTTCCACCCGTTCCGAATCCTTCCACGCAACCTGGATGGTATCCTGTGTGGTACCTGCTTCGAGCACGCCGTCCCTGCCCCAGAACGTGTAACGCCAGTAGAACGGCAGGGAATATCCCGTTTTGTCGGGCATGAAGTACGACACGTCTCCGAGAACGCCGCAACCGTTGTCCATCGTCAACATCATCTGCGCACCGTCGTGAAAATGTGGAAACTCCGGTGCGAATGCATTCCAGCATCTGGCGGCGTTCACCGATTCGAATTCCAGGCCCGTAATCCACGGAAGGCAATCGATTGCGTGAATGGCGAGGTCGTTGATCGTGCCGCCGTGTTTGCCCTCCTCGAAATACCAGCCCGGGCGCTTGCCCAGCATCAGCGGATGCTGCCCGCCGAATGAAATCGCGTGGATCTCGCCGATCGTTCCCTCCCGGATCAGCTTCCTCGCGCCGATGGTCTGTCCGTGGTCCCGCATCGACAGCATGCACCCTACCTTCAATTCCGTCTCACCCGCGATTCGTTCGATTTCGTCGAGTTCATCGAGACTGGTGCACAGCGGTTTATCCACGATGACATGCTTCCCTTCGTTCAACGCGTGTATGGCCGCACTGCCGCGCCGGGCGAAATACTCTCCGATGGCCACGACGTCGCAGTCCACGACGCGCAACATCCCCGATGGATCCGAATGCGTGATTCTTGCCCCGGCCGCCCCAGCCGCCGCACGCGCCGCCTCATCCGATTCGCAGGCGGCCACCACCTCCACGTCATCGTGCGCGACCGCCCTCTTGTACAGATCGTGAATGTGCGCATGACGAAATCCGACAAAAGCAAACCGAACCGACATATCGCCTCCTCTTTGTCCTTCTTTTATTCTAGAAACAGAACTTACATGGATAGACCTGTCTGCGTGCGTGCCACACTGCGTGCGCCAAGCCCCGCGCGGCAGGCAGGCCACCTTCCTTCGGTCCCTGCGGTCGAGGACAGAAACCGATCTTGGACAGGGGTGATCGAGTGTCTTTTTGTGCCTGTTGTGGCAATTGCGTTTGACGCGCCAAAACGGGTCGCGCGGGGAGCATAGCCACAAAAAGCACAAAAGACACAGATGGCGCGTTTCGCGGCTATCAGACAAATGACACGGCCTCTGCCAGCCAAGACAGAATCTGGTTCACTTCCGAGAAGCAAAGGCTCGATCAAGGTCGCCTGAAATTCACAAAATGCCTATTTTACGGGCTTATTGAGACGGGAACAGCGCAATTATGGCCGCTGGAAATGTCACTTTGTTATTGGACAGCATTGCACAGGCAATGGCAACCTGGTTTTCATAGTTCGGGTCAAACCCATCCAAAAACGCCAATTGATGCCAATTTTCGAACCTTATCTCTGAGAATCCCACGGTTCTTGGACAGCAGTGACCAAACTGATAAATCCACAACACAAAAAAGCGATCCTGAAATTTCCGAAAGGAAAACTTGACAGTATAGGATTCGTTGATTATATTCTTTGTTGTTGTCGGTAGCAGAACCCGACGCACTGGGTCAACTGAAGGAATTTTGTGAAGTATTCGGGGAGCAGCATGGGCATCATAAATACATTAAAAACAAGGCTTTACCCCCCCCCCCCCCCCCCCCCCCCGAAACATTCGACGGAGAGAACAGGGGAACTAGTGTAGCAGCGGATTTTCAGCTTGGTAGAGTTGGAAGCCGGACACCCTAGTGTCAATCGAAACACGCCCACTCGTATTGGAGGTGGGCTTTTTTTATTTCCCAAGCATGAACGACAGCTTGGAGGTATAAGTCCTCTATCCAGCCTGATTGCGGCGAAAGATGAGCGAAGCGCAAGGGCGTCGTCGCAAGGCGATGTTAGTAGGAAGCGCACAGCAAAGGCGCGACCCGATAGACAAGAACCCGATACGCGATCAACCCTGCGGGACGAGCGAGCCAATGATGGCGAAGTCCAAAGCCATCATTGCACGGAAAGGTGAATCCGGCGGGTGTGTGCTGAAGGCGGTCGGTCTTACCTCGGGAAGTCTGCGCCGTGTTTGGAAGGAAGGGGCCGCGCGGTCTGTCAAGGACCGTGGTTGTAGCGTAGAAGTCAACAGATGGCATAGTAGGCAATCAGTCGGCGGAGGACCGAACGACGGACAGGACAAGTAGGACGGCGCGCTTATGGATACCAAGCGGCAGAAAACCCAGTTGGCACCGGCCTTGGTGCCGATGACGAAAGGTGAAGCCCCCGTCGCTGGCGTGGAACGGACGGAAGTGCGCGTAGCGCGTGGCGGACAAGCGTCTACACAAGGAGATCAGCGGCTTTCTCAGCGTGGTCGGAATTGCAGTCTGACGTGATGGAACCAGACAGTCTCCGATGTGATAGTCGATATGACAGACAGTAATCCTTGATTCCACAAAAACAGGCAGTTGACGGCTTTGTCACGCCGAGACACATGTGGGGTTAATTCCATTCGGATTCGCTTGATTTTCGGTCACATCCGGTGAACTCAAGAATTGCCTAATTGTAAAGTCAATTGCATTTGTTTTTCTGGGCAAATTAAAACTGACGTCGCCGAAATATGACAAATCAAGGGTGAGCGTACATCGAAATGTCAGATTCGCTTATAAAGAAAAAGCAGAAAATTAAAGGTGTATCTGTGTAGCAACGTCATTGATGAAACGTGGGGGCAGGAAGTAACAGGAGATGTTTAATTGGAATGTCTTGCTCACAGAATAAAACAAGGGATAGCAGTTTGCATTTCGAGTATTGCAAGGCTTATTCATTGAGCGAATTGCTTAGGTTCCCAGGGTTTGCGGAAAGAGAAACCAAATGCAAATCTAGTGACAAAGGGAATTCTGTGCGCTCACATCGAGGTTCTTCTAAGTTGGGGATTGTATATCTCCACGAAGACTTCACCGTCACAGCCTCAGGTCGCAGGGGTGAAGACTTAATATACCATCAAGTTACATCTGAATGGAGAGAGTTCTGTACGAAGGAACTGAAGTTTGAGATCCCGCCAATAACGAAGCCATCGACCTAACACACTAGGCGCGGATGAGATTATACGCACTGGAAAATTCAATGAGCAATACCGAAAAAGACGTTAAAGTTGTTGTCAATGCTCATGGAGAATACTCCATTTGGTCGGCTTCACGTGATATCCCAGATGGCTGGCACGATGTTGGTAGAGTTGGAATAAAGGAGGAGTGCCTAGATTACATTGAAGGCGTGTGGCTGACAGAAACACCGCTACGAGCTCAATATCCATCAAAACATGCTTGTTGCGAGCATCTCTCCGAGGAACTAACGAAATTCGACGTAAACAAAAGACCCGAGACAGGCCCCAGAGACTTGGTCAAGCACCTCGCTCAAGGAAAGCACGCTATCGAGCTTTGTGCTCGTTCAAATAGACATACCACGATCAATGAAATCGCCAAGGAACCGTACGCCTTCGTCAATTTTCCCAATACCCAGGGCGGTACACTGCTCAGGGTCCCAACCGACACTTTCCGTAACACGAAAATAAACAAGCACGAATGTGACGTGGGATACTGGCACTTGGAAGGTGAGACCGTACTTAATCACGTGAAGATACGGTGTATCCTCCACATAGATGGCGACACTCTGGCCGGAGAGGGGTACGTAAAGATTCTCTCGTGACTTGGCCCGACATGAGTGCTGTACTTATTGATGGACTGTTGTATTGTAGCCTGATTTATAAGGTGGGCGTTGGGATGTTGCGGGCGAAGTGTTGGGTTCTACGCCTAGAGTGATTGCTAGACACCGACGTAAAGTTGAGGAGCCACATCAAGCGCTTACGAGACTATAGTTGGCTTGGGCGACAGGTTGTTGTGTCATTCATTAAGACTAACGAGGCTGTCGCTTTGTTTGGCCGCAACCAAATGGGTTCTGGTAAATACACTGCCCGTAGTTTTTCGTTATGAAAAACTAAGGTTAACCTTATTTCGCAAATAATGCTGTTGAATTTCGGAGCATTGAAGACTAAGCAAAGATGGTGATAAGTCTATATTTTTCAATAGGAAAAGGCCTTCCATTTTGTTGTATTGGGAAGCGTCGAAACCCCCAATTCACCCAAAACGAAAAGCCACGTACAGTGAGACGAAAGAAAGCCGATTTGCGCGCGCGCGTCAACGACAATTTGAAGATCGAATTCACCGGTGAAGGCCTCACTTCGTATGTGGGTTTGGAATTGTTGATGCGATATTTGCGGAACGTGGATTGGAACAGGCAATTGCGCCGTCATTTGGGCAATGTGGGCTTTGGCGGCGATTTCGGTGTGGTGAGCCTTTCCCGTGTTGTATTGGGATTGCTGGTGGTGGGCGGCCGTCGGTTGCGACATCTGGATTTCTTGAAAGGAGATCCCCTGCTGCAGCGGTTCTGCGGTCTGACGGATCTACCGCCCCCCCGTAGCATGAGCGCGTTTCTGAGACGGTTTACCGACAAGGGTCTCAATGCCCTGAAAGCCCTCAACGCCGATGTTGTTGCCCATAAGATCAAGTTGTTGCGCGCCCGGAAATTGACGATCGACGTGGACGGCACCGTGTTGTGCACCGGAAAACGCGTCGGCGGCGCCCGCCGCGGGTATAATCCGCATCATCGCAAAGTCCCCAGTTACTATCCGATTACCGCCTACCTGGCCGACAGTGGTCATTTTCTGGGCGCCCACAACCGGCCCGGCAACATCAACGATGGCAGTGCCTCCATCGAGTTTCTAAAGGATGTGTTTTCTCAGATCAAGGAAAGCTTGGGACACGCCTACTCCCTGCGATTCCGCATGGATGGCGACTTTTTCAAGAAAGATGTGATCAACAGGCTCGACAAGAACAAGGCCTCGTATGCCATCAAGGTGCCCTTTTGGAAAGGCTTGGACTTACAGCACAAAATCCGTCAATGCAGCAACTGGCAGCGCATCGAGAAAGGCGTCGACGGCTTCACGTCAACGCTGACGGTCAAAAAATGGGAACGCACCCTCAACATTGCCATCTTTCGAAAACGCGTGATGCATCAAACCCGCAAAAACTACCAGTTGGACCTATTCGATCTCGATGACGGTACCTTCGAATACTCTGCGGTGGCCACCAATCTACCTTTCAAGTTGCGCTCGCTCCGGCGCTTCATGGCAGGGCGCGGCGTGCACGAGAGAGCCATCGGCGAACTCAAGACCGGACTCAGCTTCGATACCATCCCCACACACGATACCCACGCCAATAGTGCCTGGCAACAGTTCGTCATTCTCGCGTACAACCTCCTGGTCAACTTCCAGATCGAAACCGGACCGACAAAACGCAATCGCACCTTGAAAAATACCAACCGACCTGCCTGCTGCAGGCAGGTGGCCACTCAAATCCATACGCACCCTACGGTTCGAACTCGTCAACCGAGCCGGACACCTCGTGCGACCCGAAGGACGCCTTACACTGCGCCTCCAACGCAACAAACACACCGAAAAACATTACCGTCAAAGTTGCAATGCGCTACAGAAAGCTGCCTGATTTATTTCAAATTTAGGTTAAACACCAAATCGCCCGTGTTCTTGCGGGTATATCCAAGTTCATGTTGCTTAATTTTGTCGAATCTAAGTTAGAGTCTAAGACCTTGAGACACAGACGGTGACGGGGTTGCGATCGCGATTTCCTCGGCAGAAGACACGTGACTATTACGGCATTTCTCGACTCTATGTTCGATCCGAGTACCGCCAATGAACCGCGCGTGGAGTCTCCCGCGCTGTAAGTTGCGAATATTCTTGAATGTCCAATGCGTGTGGAGGTGTCTTGGCCATCCTCACCTTGTGCAGATTAATTGCAAATCTGGGTCTACGACCTCCGTCGCAACAAGGGATGTGTCCGTTTGAGGAATTGACTACTACCCGGCCGATTTCGTTGTTATTAAGGGGAGCGTCAAATAGTTGACAATATTAGAGGGCAGCGTAGCGTACGGATGGGACCTGACAGTAGCGTTAATTACCAAGAGCGGCAAATGGTTGACATCTATGCCCGGCTACGCCAGCAATATGCTCCCCGTAATAACGCGAAACATGGCCTCAGGCTGAACCGGAAACTCTGGTGACGGAATCTTATGTTTCGTGACAGGACCGAAAACAGCCGCATCTTGCGGCCTTCATATCGCCAAATTCTGACCAAGTATCTGGGATTTCAAAAACGCCTAGTTGGCTTGCTAGCGACTCTGTTGATGGCTGCGATCGCCATGCAATTGATCAGCCCGCAAATTGTGCGGCAGTTCATCGATGAGGCCCTCGCAGGTGGCGAGCTAACTCTACTCGCTGTCGTCTTTATGCTAGTGACCGTATCGGCGCGGGTGCTTACAGTTCTTACAGTGTATACTAGTGAAAAAGTAGCTTGGGAGGCTACTAACGCGCTACGCCACGATTTAGTTGAACATTGCCTAAGGCTAGATATAGAATTCCACGAAGAAAATTCGCCCGGTGTTCTAATCGAGCGGATCGACGGAGATGCGGCTAAGCTGGCGTCGTTTTTTTCTAGTCTTGTACTTCGCATTCTTGGCAATGTCCTGTTGTTGTCTGGAGTCTTGATCGCAATGTTTGTCGAGGATTGGCGTATAGGATTCTTGATGACCGTTTATGCGGCACTTACGATCAGCGTGATGTGGTTCTTCCGTAGTTTGGCAGTATCGCATTGGAAGGAAGCCCGTTCGGCGGCCACAATGCTATTCGGATTTATTGAGGAGCGGATGGCGGGTGCCAGCGAGGTTCGCGCTGTAGGTGGGCTAAGACAAACCGTTCGTCAACTGCAGGAACATACGCAACTGCGGATGAAAAGTGAACTCCGAGCTAGTATCATGAATGTAAGACTTAGGGTCTGCAACACGGGTTCATATGTTCTCGGCCAAGTGCTCGCAGTCGGGATGGGATACTATCTATACAATCAAGATGCGATCACTGTCGGCACGATTTTTCTGATCGTTAACTACGCCGATTTACTGTTTTGGCCACTTCGTGAGATTAACTATCAAGTTGAGGGTCTTCAGCAGGCCGGCGGAAGTGTTGAACGAATTCTCGAATTGCACCATAGGCAAGGCAGAGTCTCCTCCGGGGTAAAGCGATTTGGGTGGGGGGGACCGATGGAGGTGTCATTCGAAAAGGTGAGCTTTAGTTACAACCAGAAAAATACAGTTCTTGATGACGTATCCTTTTCTTTGGCAAGAGGTAGAGTGCTAAGTGTCTTAGGACGTACAGGATCAGGGAAAAGCACACTAGCGAAGCTCATCTCCAGACAAATACACCCTATGAGAGGCAATATCACGATCGATCATATGGCAATTGGTGAAATCTCTGAGTGTGACTTTCGGAGATATGTTGGATCGACACCCCAGTCAGTTCAGTTATTCCGCGGTACGGTACGCGATAATTTGACATTCTTCGAAGGAAAAATTCCAGATCACTCTCTTCTAAGGGTTGTCGATGCCCTCGGACTCGGGGAGTGGTTTGACACACTTCCAATGGGGTTAGATACGCAAATAAAGGCATCTGGTGAAGGGTTTTCCGCTGGTGAAGGACAACTGATCGCTCTGATGCGGATATTTCTTAGAGATCCCGGACTGGTTGTCCTTGACGAGGTGTCATCACGGCTCGATCCAGTCACAAAAACCCATGTGGAACGCGCGGTCAGCGAACTAGTGAAAGGCCGCACCACGGTACTCGTTACGCACGATCCCGAGACTGTGAATCGCTCAGACGATGTCCTCATTTTGGAGAATGGGCGAATTCGTGAGTATGGAAAACGACAACGGCTATTTCAGAATATTGAATCATACCTAGCTTCCGTACCCATACAGAGATGAGGAAATTGTCAGGGTGTATGCTTTAAGAGCGGCACTGGTACTAATCCGAGTTCGGCGGGCACTCTTCGTAGCCAACTTTGGTGCGATGGTGATGTATTTTGTGTCGGTACAAGCACCTGCTTGGCTGTTACGTGAATTCTTCGATATGCTTACGGGGGGCCCCGCTCGCTTGGGATTCTTTTCGGTTATTGCGTTGCTTGCAAGCGCGGGACTCGGTCGGATACTGGCGAACTACCTGATGGTCTCTACTCATGTACCATTTATGAACTCTGTCTCCAGTCTTCTACAAACAAATATGTTAGCACATGTACTGACGAAACCACAGGCAATTCCTAAGTCTCCTGGAGAATCGATTAGCCGATTCAGAGATGATGTTGATTTCTCGCGACGCGTCCCGATGCGGATAAATGACCTCCTTGGGGGAGGTATTGCTGCTGTGGTCGCCGTCGGGGCTATGCTCAGCATTGATATTTCGATCACTATCGTTGCCCTACTTCCAATCTTGACAACTGTTGTCTTGTCGCACCTTGCTTCACCGAAGGTCGCGGAGGTTCGCAGACGAAGCCGTGAGGCCCACGGCGAAGTGACGAACTTCATTGGGGAGATTTTCGGGTCGGTTCAGAGTGTCAAGTTGAGCAACGCCGAGTCTCCCGTACTGTGCCAATTCGATAAGCTTGGCACAGTACGCTCCAAAACCGCTATAACAGACAGCTTCACTGCGGCAATCTTAAACGCTTGCAACGGAATCGCGGTCGGGCTTTCGACAGGAGGCGTTTTATTGTTCGCGGGTCCGTCTGCCTCATCTGGCGAAGTCTCAATGGGTGACCTTGTGCTCTTTCTATACTTTGCCGGTTTCATTACGGAGTGGGCACAATTGATCGGTTCAAGTATTTTGACGTTCAGGCAGGCTGACGTTTCCTTCCAGCGGATGTTAAAGCTCATACCGGGTGCCCAATTAAAAGATCTCGTCGGACCCCGCCAGCTTTTCATAAATGGAAGCGGGCGAGGGCGGCCGTTTTATTGTGTTCCGGCGAAAGACCCATTGGAGTTGCTAAAGGTACGCGGGCTGACTTTCAAATATCCCCGATCGAATAAGGGAATCCAAAATGTGAATCTAGATCTTCTCGGCGGCTCGTTAACGGTAATTGCCGGGAGAGTTGGATCTGGGAAAAGCACAATTATAAGAGCGCTCTTGGGGCTAGTTCCCCAGCAGAGAGGCGAGGTCTATTGGAACGGCAAAATCGTGTCGGATCGTGGTTCCTTCTTCGTGCCTCCGCGTAGCTCCTATACTCCACAGCATATACATTTGTTCAGTGGGACGCTTCGCGAGAATATCGCCCTGGGTTTCTCAGATGATGACAGGAGTATTGAAAGGGCGATTAGACTAGCGGTGCTGGATGAGGATGTCAAGACTCTCGAAGAAGGGATAGATACAATAATAGGTCAACGGGGGCTAAAGCTCTCGGGTGGCCAGAAACAACGCGTGGCCATAGCGCGAATGTTGATTTCTCGATCAGAGTTCCTAGTCCTTGATGACCCTACAAGCTCCCTGGACATGACAACCGAGAACGAGTTTTGGAAAAGGCTTTGCGATTGGGAAAGTTCGAGCATTCTTGCAGCCTCAAATAGCGCGGTTGCGTTGAAGAAATCCGATCAGGTTATCGTAATGAAGGACGGTGAGGTGCACGCGGTTGGGAAGTCTATGTCACTGCTAACGTCGTGCGCCGAACTACAGCAAATATGGAACGGAGATCTTGGGTAGTGGTTGTTTGCGCTAAAGGGAACCTATGCTAAACTTCGTCCGATCGCATAGACAACCGAATTATGCACAAAAACCCAAGCGAAAGACTTCCTAAGGATTTTTGTATGGGTACCAAGAGTTTTTTACAAAGCGGGCACGAAACTTGTATAAACACTCACACACAGTTTGGAGGCGCAAATGCCAAATCTTAAGGATCGTATCAGCGTTGACCTCAATGAGAACCTGCAATACCGCCCGGTATTAGGAAAGTCTGTGGATGAGCGCCTTGATTTAGACATAGATAGAGTGATGAACAAGGTTCAGTACCCTGAAAGACTGTTCGCTGGCCTTGACGATATCGAGTTGCCTGCTCTTGAGCAACTGTTGAGAGAAACTCAATTGTATGTGCTCGGTCTGCGTTTGACCAATGTCTGTAACTACGACTGTGTATATTGTGGAACTGCAGCAAAGAGAGGCCGTGATTCCAAACTTGTCCTGAGAACCCGGGAGTACCGGGACGTAGTCGAACAAGCCTCCGAACTTGGAGTAAGCAGCATAATTTTCGGTGCAAATGGCGAACCACTAATGACCAAGGATCTATTGGAGATTGTGGAGTACACGGCAAAACATAATATGACGCCGATAATCTTCACGAACTTGTCAATTTTAGGTCATGATCAACTGTGTGAACGTCTCCATGGAATTTCAGGCATATCTCTAATGCAGAGACTGGATGATGCCGGTACCTCATTGATTATTGCGTGTGAGTCGCTAGAGGAAAGGACTTACAATGCGATCATGGGTGTCGACACGTTTAGATACTTCGAGGCCGGAATTGAGAGAATCCAATCAAGCTCCTCGTTCACGCAATACCGGGAGTTTGGGCTCTTGCCTTTGTGTAGAATTGCGGTCTCAACAGTGGTGATGCCGATCAACTACAAGGAATGTCATGCACTAAGAGATTTCGCACACAGTTTGAATGGACTGATAGTCCTCAAGCCGCCATCTTTGCACGGGTCGGCAAAAAAGAATGCGAAGGATATGTTTGCACCAGAGCAAGTTGCAGACATCCGTAAGGAATTGAATGAGCTCTCCGATAAGCGTGCAACCCTTCAGATTTTGACGCTCGCTTGCGCATCGTGGACCCTAGGATTGTCCATAGATAATGAGGGAAACTACATGAGTTGCATGACTGAGGAAGTAAACCCGTTCGGTGAAGGTCTGACCGTGAGAAACACGCGTTTGCGTTCAGTAGTGCAAAGACGAAATGAACTAGTCAAGCTCAGTAATACCATTTGTCCAGTAAAGGACAAATTCTACACGCCGGAACCGGCCCAAATCTAGGCTGCACAGGAAACGTCCCCCTTCGCGATCCGTACATGGAGTTCGGATTGAACTTTATGCATCAAGAATAGCCAATCCACAAGGCGGTCGTCGAACGCAGGAGAATTGGGGAGTTTCGTTCGTCCGAGAAAGCATTCGTCCCACATTTAGCCGGTAGAGTTTTGAGAATCGTCGTCTTGTGACATTGATTCGCCGTTATTTTTCAGACCACATAACGCTGAAGACCTCCTGAATTATTCAATTCGGGGATAAGAGTTAATCGGTGGATTCCTAATTCCTGGCGATAGAAAAATGAAAGAACATGGAAATCCCAATCTTGCAACTCTAAAGGACCCTAATGGACTTGTGCATGACTGGAACGTAGAACGATTTCCACCTCGGTTTTGTGGATTTGTAGACGAGACAATAAGGGATGGTCTCCAGGCTCCCAACGCTCCAGCCTTAAGCACTTCGGATCGGATGGATTTTATCGATCTGATGGTGCGATCAGGAATAACAGATGTGATAGTTGGGATGGTTGGTCCCGGCCGTGAAAACAGAGATAGGATTGAGGCGCTCTTACGAAGCTGTGACGAGCGTTCCTATCCCATCCAAACTTGGCTGCTATCTCGGCATTCAGACGAGGATCTGCAAGAGTTGGTAGATATTAGTCAGTCAACTGGGTGTGATTTTGGCATGAACATATTTCTTTGTGCGAGTAATATCCGACTGTTTGCGGAAGGCTGGGACTTGAAGAAGCTACTTAGAAAACTTGAAAGGTGTCTTCAGGTCCAAGGCCGTGAGTTTTCTGAAATACGAGTTGCAATTGAAGATGCCACGAGAACGTTCCCAAACACCTTGGCTGAAGTGGCCAAACTAGCGATTGAGAATGGAGCAACAAGAATTACTGTAGCCGATACTGCTGGGATTTCTACTCCCGATGGAGTAAGGAGGATTTTTGAATTCCTACAAGCGTCGCACCTGGCCCTTGCTGACGGACTGGTGAAGCTAGAATGGCATGGACATAATGATCGGGGTTTGGCGGTTTCAAACAGCCTTGAAAGTATTCAGTGTGGTGCCAGCTACGTGCATGGAACTATCCTTGGAGTAGGTGAGAGAAACGGTAATGCCGCACTTGACACGGTCATACTCAATCTTGCCGATATTCTATCGGACAAGATGAATTGGACGGCGCTGCAGAAGTATTATCATGTATGCTACGATAAATTCAGAGATGTAATAGCCAAAAACCATCCATTTCTTGGCGAGAATTCCTTCATTACTTCCACGGGAACACACTGTGCTGCAATCAAAAAGGCGCTGGAGAAGGGGTGCCCCGAGATTGCGCAAAGCCTCTTTTCCCCTGCCTCAGCGTACAACGATGTAGAGAGCATTTCATTTCAGGTGTCTCCCAATAGCGGAAGACGAAGTGTGCAACTTGTACTCGAGCGTATTGGGATAGATTATCGGAACGAATGTCTGATCGAGGAGATATTGGATTTGGCAAACTGCCTGAATCGGACCCTGACTAATCGCGAGATAAGAAACATAACGGAGGCCTGTATTGGATCTAAGCGAGAGCAGTCTGTGAACGAATCACAATAATGGATTCGGCATCGTCCTGCCGTTTACAGTTCTTCAACTATAAGGGTGCAGGGTAGTATGAAAAACTCTCCCGAGAAGGTGCCGGAGCAATGGAGGAGAACATACCTCTGTAGCTATAGAGTTGACGATAGAGTTGACGGGTGTAGAGAATTTGCTGCAAGGCATACCCGATGAACCGGGCTAGTACTTAATTGGTTAAATTAGAGTATTTTTCTTCAAGGGCTTTGGGTCGGACTTTTGTGGATTTCCACTCGAAGGGATGTGCGTTCTCGTTGTAGGCGTCAATGAAGTGATTGATGGCGGTGCGTAAGTCTCGAATCGAGGTGAAGGAGCCGCCTTTGAGCGCGCTTCTCCACAGGATGCTGAACCAGATTTCGATCTGGTTGAGCCAGGATGCGTGGGTGGGGGTGTAGTAGAAGTGGACATTGGGATGGCGTGGCAGCCAGCGGTCGTTCTTGGGCTTGTGGGTGTTCAGGTTGTCGAGGATGATGTGGAGTTCCTGATCGGGGTATTCGGCGACAAGTTCGTTCATAAAGCTCAGAAACTGGCGTCGTTTGCGCCTTTTGTAATGCCCGGCCTTGACGAGGCCGGTGGCGACGTTCAATGCAGCGAATAAGGTGGTGGTGCCGTTTCTCTTGTATTCGTGGTTAAAGCCGGTCACGGCCTTGCCGTTGGGCAGCTTGAGCCATCCCTGTACCCTTTCCAACGCCTGGATCGCGGGCTTTTCATCGACGCACAAGACAATCGCATTTTTGGGAGGTTCCAGATACAACCCCACGATGGCTGCGGCCTTGGTGGCAAATTCCGGATCGGTGCTGATACACCAGCTGCGCCTTCTGGCCAGCGAAATGCCGTGGTTGCGCAAGACCTGCCAGACATAGTGGACAGAAATTCCCAGCTTGTCGGCCAACAACGGACCGGTCCAGTTTCCATAGCCCTTGGGCGGGGCATCGTCCAAGGCCTCCAAAATGCGCTTTTCGCTTGACTGGTCGTACTTGGCAGGCTTGCCCGATCTCGCCTTGTCCTGCAACCCGGAAAGACCCGACTCGTGAAAGCGCCGGCGCCACTTGCACACCGTGGCCTCGCGCGTTCCCAGATCCCTGGCGATGTCCCGGTTCGCATCGCCCTGGGACGCTGAAAGAACAATCCGGGCGCGCAGCACATAACGGTGTTGCGTCTTGCCTGAACGTGTCCAACTCAACAGCGTCTCTTTTTCCTCGTCACGCAACGTGATCAACACGGCGGGGCGGCTCATAGGCGGTCTCCTCTCCACAGTTGAACTGAGATCGATTCCCTATGAGCACAAGATATATTATTTCGCTTTTTTTGTCAAGTAAGTACTAGTAGTAGATCCATCGACTCATTACATCAGATCGCCTGTGTTCTTGCGGATAAATCCGAGCTAATGTCGCTCAAATTTGTCGAATCAAGGTTAGACCGTTGAACGGGCGCGCGCTTTTACTTCCACCTATTCGGTTTCGGCTGAGAACAGTGAAGCAATTCGGCAAGTTGCGCCACGATTTCTGCTGCCTTCACCCCGTTGTGGCCAAACGTCGTTACAGATGCATTTTACATTCTTCGCCGCTCCTTCGCACTCTACATGTTTCTCTAATTTCAAAGGAGAAATTGCCTCATTGGTATAGGTGCAGAGGGATACCATGGTTACGTGAAAGACTGGGTAGCTAAGAAGGTCGGGCGCTATCTTATGTGCGGGCGCAAGGGTAAGGTTTTTGGAGGGAAGATGTGGAGTAGGCCATGGCCGTACAAAATACTTGGACATTTTTCGGAATATTGGGTTTACTACCACGCGCCGAAAGGCACCGCGGTATAATGGGTCCCATGCCCTTGAGAGGAAATTAAGGGGAAAGACCAGTGTGTTCAAACCGTGCGATAGGTATTATTTGGCGGGAGTTGAAACCGTGACCAGAAGAGCCGGACAAAGGCACCTCGAGAAAAAGGCGGTATCGTCGCCGGACCCTACCGACGAACGAGATGTGGTAATACTTGATCGGAAGGACGACAACAGCAAGGATTGGGAAGGCAGACTCGCGGTCCTTTCGGAGGAGCGACTATTGACGCACACACAAAGTACTTGGGAAAGGCTCTGGCGTTTCTACAGATATTGTCGTGAGGCGTCACCATGGTACACTCGACATTTACCGCGATTCGACGATGCGGCTCAGATGATGTCGCGCTGGGCAGAGGTTCCGGTGCTAACAAAGGACGATCTCAGAGTTCATGGCTATGAGTTGCTAACGAACGCAGCAGGGAGCTCAATCGAAGTCAGTACAAGCGGAAGCACAGGGGTGCCCCTGTCATCCGTATGGACTCAGGACGAGTACAACCGATGTAGTATGGAAGTTTGGAAAGCGCGCATCGCTTTAGGCGCTCGGCTAAGTCATCCGGTCGTTTATTTCCTAGGGCTTCCGATGGAAGCGCCGACAGATTCAGCTGGGAAGATATGCAAGGTCGGCAGGACATATACACTGAGTCGAGTCTTTACTAAAGAAGCTATACGTCAATACACGGAGTTTCTCAATACCTTTAGTGGTGAGGTAGTTATCCATGGCTCACCAACTACTCTATATCGGTTCACTTGCCGGATTAAGGAGGAAGGGTATCCGATGCCCAGATTTAGCTGTGTCGAATTGAATGGTGAAATGTGTGAACCACATGAACTATTGGGAATTCAAGCTAGTCTCCGATCTCCTATGCTGAACAATTACGGTGCGCGCGAGATGTGGCCGATTGGCCTCACCTGTGCATGGGGGACGATGCATGTCTGCGACAAGCTAGTTTATGTTGAGGCTCCTGATAAGGAAGTGCTGATAACTTCAATCGTCAAGCGCCGCCAGCCTCTGATTAAATACTCAATTGGTGACCTTGCTGACGTCAGTTGGGCCGAATGCAATTGCGGAAAGCGTGGGATAGTAATTACTCGGCTTGTGGGTAGGAAAAACGACTTCCTATTTAGGGAAAAGGGTGTGAAGGAGCATTGGGCGCTCCTCTGTAATGCTATCAACAGTTGCATATTGGATAACCCAAATTTAGTTAGAGAATACGGAGTTCATCAGAAGAAGAACTATGACATTGAGATCAGTATCGTCAAAGGCGAATACTTCGATCCGAGAATCTGTCAAATCCTCTCGGACCGTGCTGGAGAAGTCTATCCGAAGTTGAAGTTTACTGTTATAGTACGGGAGGCTATCGAGACCCACCGCAGTGGAAAGAAAATCTACTTCAAGTGCGATGTTGATGAAAGTGTGTTGCCTATCCCGCAAAGTGAGATTATCAGTGCGGTTTAGGAAGTGGGAGGTTTGTGGCGTTGCCCCGGATTTCTTTTGCCGATGCAATAATGCGATGTTCAGCCACCTAAGGTGAATTATTCACGAAAACCCTGGTCTTGATGTATAACGGGTTGTTTTTCAATAGATTCTGCGAAATATGACGCGTCAGCATTTCATGAATTACGAAAGTGATGGGTCAGGGTGATGTTTTGTAGCCCACCGAGGTAAGGATCCATCGGTTTGGCCCGGAATCGTGGGCATTTGTCCTGCTCTTGGTCTTTTTCCTGTTCATCCTGTCCATCCATGTAAGTTCATGTTTAGTGGAT
Organism: Candidatus Latescibacterota bacterium; assembly: GCA_965203805.1. Taxonomy (GTDB): domain Bacteria; phylum Latescibacterota; class UBA2968; order UBA2968; genus JAAXHE01. The sequence continues at coordinate 3,766,422 of OZ241917.1, forward strand.
TATTCAGGCTAAACGAGTTATCGTTCGCGTTGTACCGGCCTAGAAGCAGGGGCACCGCTACTTGACAGGCTCATCATTCACACGTGATTTTATGTTCAACCTCCTGATACCCGAGCTACGTCAATCAAGAGACTCTCCGTCGAGATATTGTCAAATGTTGTGGATGGCGGCGAGCGTATCCTGATGGATCAGGCGGCGGCTTTGACGTCTCCATCCTCGAATTCGACGCCCTGGACCACGAGTTCAATGAGCTTGTGACTGTGTAATCGTTGCCAGTGTTTCTGGGCTTGGTCGGCCAGTTTGTAAACCATCATCAACGTGGCGTTTCGAGAGCCGCATCCTTTGGTCTGGCGCGTGCGGTGGCGAACGGTGCTGAAAGTGGATTCAATGGGATTGGTGGACCGGAGGTGTCGCCAGTGAGCGGCCGGGAAATCGTAAAAGGTGAACAGCACGTCCTTGTCTTTTTCCAGGCACGCACACGCTTTGGGGTATTTGGCTTCATAAAGGGACAGAAAGTCCTCGTAAGCGGCCAGGGCATCCTCTCTGGTGGGTGAGAGATACATCTCGTGGAGGCGCCCTTTGGCCTGCGCCTGGACCGTTTTGGGGAGGTTATCCAGCACGTTGGCACTCTTGTGCACCCAGCAGCGCTGATGGCTTGTCTCGGGGAAGACTTCCTCCAGCGCGGCCCAGAAACCCAGGCCGCCATCGCCAATGGCCAGGGCAGGCGCTTCTTTCAACCCTCTTCTTTTCAGGTCCCTGAGCACACCTTCCCAGGACAGCTTGCTTTCACGATGTCCATCCTCGATCGCCAACAGTTCCTTACGGCCATCCTTCGTGGCACCGATGATGACTAAGACGCAGGGCCGGTCCGGTTCCAGTCGCACCTGGAAATAGATGCCATCGGCCCAGACATACACGTAGTGTTTATCTGAAAGATCCCGTTGTTGCCACGCTCGATATTCTTCGTCCCAGATCTGCTTGAGCCGAACGATGTTGGCCGGTGACAGCCCCACCGCATTCTCACCCAAAATCGCAGAAAGTGCCTCGGGGAAGGACGACGTCGAGACCCCCTTGAGATACAGTGCCGGAATCAACGCATCGATAGAGGGTGCCCGACGCATATATCTCGGCAAAATGGCTGAGCTGAATGTCTTTCCCTTACGCCTGTCGTGCACACGCGGCTGCCGGATCTCAAGGTGTCCTACGCCCGTGATCAGTTCCCGTGGCTTGTGAGATCCATTCCTGACCACTTGCCGGTGACCACGTTCATCCTTCTCCGCTTGCAACCCTTCAACGTAGGCGTCCACTTCAAACTCCAACGCGGCTTGCAGCATCCGCCTGGCCCCAACACGAATCAGATCTTCCAGGCTCAACGTCACTTCATCTTTGACTATCGTCTCAACTTCGGAGGCCGTATATTGTCTCATCGAGCGTATCCTTCCTCCCTCGTCTGAGGGATCTCGGGTTAATAGTGATACTATAGGATACGCTCTTTTTTTACCTCATCCACAACTTTTGAATATAACTCCTCTCCGTCTGCCTGCGTCCAATAGGCCTACTCAACGCAGGCAATCCAGATCTTGCTTCGACCTCTTTTAGGTTTGTCAGCCGACCTTTGACAAGATTAACATTCAAGGAATGATAATAGTAGTCCATGAAGAGGGTGTCCGTTTCAATGCCTTCTTCCCCATTGGTGCGATGCAGGCGTTCCTTCGCCACATACCTCGTTCTTTATTCTCAAAGGGGATGTTGTCTCATTAACTTTGATTCGAAAAGAGTAGGTAGTTGAACTATTCTGTGGAGAGAATAGGTAGTTGACGGCGATCTAAACGCCCCGACAAAAGCGGGGTAAATCCCGTGTGGATTGGTTTGATCTTCGGTCACATCCTGTGAAATTAACTATCATCCAATTGCAGAGTCTATCGCGTTTGTCTTACTTGGCAGATTCAATCTCTCGTCGGTGGAGTTTTAACGAATCAAGGCAAAATGCCCACAAAGCATCCTTTCCGAACTCGTTAGGAAGCGCAAATCCTTAGTTCGAAAGATCGTGTTATTTCGTCTATATTTCATCAAAGAAATACAAGGAGTACGCAGTGAGTAACGAAACAACGTCGCTAGTTGTCGAGAGGGTCAACACGATACTTGCCGCTAACAATCAAGCAGTCCTTCCAACTAACTTGGCAGGTGATGACACTCTTCTGAAGTCGGAGAAATACTCCCTCGGATTGATCGGATTGGACTCACAAGCGATTATGGAGCTGTTCTTAGTCATTGAACAAGACTTTAATGTGGATTTGGTAGACGATGATCTTTCCTATGAGGCAGTAGGCACTCTGGGCCACCTCGTTGATTATGTCGACCGAAAATTGGAGAATGTCACATGAGAATCGGGTTAGCACAGATGCAAATAGGAGATAGTCTGACAGGAAACGCGGAAAAAGTGGTGTCCTTCATAAGAGAAGCAAGCTCGGACAAGGTTGACTTTATCGCATTTCCAGAGACTTGCTTGACCGGTTACCTTGGAATTTCACTGAACTGCCTGTCTTCTGTAAAAATGAAGAGTCTGTATAAGGCTCTCAACGAAATACAGGATCTCTGCCGGGAATTATGCATCAGTGTCGCAACCGGTCAATATTTCAGGAGATGTGGGCGGTGGTATAACAACGCCGTAGTATTCGGAAGTGATGGGAAGTGTAAAACTAGCTACGACAAGAATCACCTTATTGACCGGGATTGTTTCGATGTAGTAGCTGGGAGAGAACCGCCTGAAGTGTTTCAACTGCAAAAAGCTAGGGTGTCGATTGGGATTTGCCATGATATTCGGTATCCCGAGCCGTGGCGATGGGCCGCAATAAAAGGAAGCCAGATACAAGCCTGTTTGTTCTACGGTGTCCGATCCGAAAGCGATTTGCGAGATCAAGAGATATATGATGCGCATTTGTCCACACGTGCGGCAGAAAACGGCGTATTCTTGGTCGCTACCAATGTAGCGGCTAAGGAGCAAATGGTTCGATCGCAGATACGCGATCCCGAAGGCCGTCTGCTGGTCCGCGCGAACTCCTGGAAGGAAGAACTCTTAGTAAGCGACATTGAACCCGATCTAGGAGGCCAAGGTTGGGTAGAGCGGCGTCGCGGGGATCTGTATACACTAAAGCTTCAACCGAAGGAACGAGGAAGTGTGTTTGATGAGGGATTCTGGGAACGTCCGTACTATATAATTGAGCATGATCGAAGATTGATGGGGGATCAGGAAACTTGAACATCCTTTCGAAGAGACGTTGATGGGATGGGATTTCTAAAGGCTCTAAAATGGCACTGCATGATATTGTGGTCGGTGACTTCGGACGCCAAGGGACATTAAGGTATTTGATTGAATTCTCCAAAGCGGAAAGAGAGCTAATTTCAGCCCAATTGGAAAATGGCGAGTTTCTGGATGAGTACAGGCGCATTCGTTATACGGTGATTGGGAGACTTAGAGAGATAAAGCACAAGTTGGTTGGTCGCTGCAATGGACAGCTTGACCGTAGCGTCTTAATAGGTGTCAGACACGGTGTTTCTCCTCACGAGATTTTAACTCCACTTCTTGCGACCGTGCTGCCGTTCATCCGTCTTGTAGCCAATTCGAAGACTGAACGGATACGGCTAATATTGCCGTGCAATACGCTGGGAAGGCTAGCATCGACTCTACAATCGATCTTTGATGACCGCCACGATCGAAAAGAATTGGAAATGGCCATGGGCCAAAATGCAAAGGCCGACTTGGAATGGGTGTCAAGGTGGCTACGTGAAGGAGGGGATATTGAAGTTCCTGGTATACCAGAGACTGTGGTTGGAGAGCTAGCATGTCCAAGCACTCGGACGCTTTCTATTCTCGGGTCACAAGAGAGCTTGTTTGCTTACAAACAAGCGGTTCAAAAACAACGCCTTTCGATTGCCGTTCAATCGTATCTGCCAAATGGGGTGCAAAGTTTCGAGCGATTACTTATCGGAGTCATTAACGGCCGAATCTCCCTAAAGGGAATAGATCCGCCCGCCAAAAATGAAGTCCGCATTTGCGGATGTACCGATTTGAAAGTGCCGATTATAGCAGATTCGATCAGGATCTTTGCTAGACACCTAGTCACCCACGCGTATAAGTATCTTTCGTAAGGTTCCCGATGAAAATTGAGATCCCGTTAATATTCGACAATGAGTCACATACCTGTTTAGAGGATCTGGGAGCATCGATAGTAAACTGGTACGGACGTCCATTTCAGCTTATGTATGCAGAATCGTGGGGGTTTGCTTTTGATACCGCTACCATCACTTCTCGGAAATTGCTTGGCGAGAGACTTAATCCGAACATAGGTAACCAGTGGAGTCTCCTGGAGCGACACCAGGGCATAAGGCTAGATAAACGTGAACATGAACTAGCTTTTGACAGGTACGTGTGCGACCAAGTTACAGACGGTACACCTGTTATCTTTAAACTCGCGAGTAAGTTGAATGAAAAATGCTCGTGGGGGATTGCTATCGGATTTGACAGAAAAAGGGGGAGCATTCACTATCTGACTCAGAACAGAGAATCGAGCTTCCGCCGGTCGACAAAGGCTGGTTCAATTCGACTTGATGAGTTTGCTAACAGAACAGTGTATACACTCACGCCCACGGTCCTTAGCTCCGACGAGATACTTAACGTTAATTTCCAACAGCTTGTTATTGCAGGTGTTATGCGTTCAATGTGTGGTGGAATTGAGCCGACAAGCTATCAAAGTAAACTGAAGTTTGCTGACGCGATTGAGCGTTCATTGGATATTGAAGCTGAGCTAAGAGGGTATTCTGAACTGTTTTGGCCGCCCCTCCTGTACAATCTTATGCGTGTCAGCCATGGCAGGTCACAGTTCTCGCGTTTTCTAGACTTCACTCATGAGTTGTTTCCGCTGCCTGGACTAAGGGATGGTTCGTCAGAAATCAAACGGCTAGGTCGCGAGTGGTGGTTGATCCGTAGCCTTCTTATCAAATTGGCAATGGCGCCAAAAGATAGTAAGCTTGTTTCTCATATTGCGAATCGAATTCGGAGTTTGGCAAGTGAGGAGGCGAATGTAGCCAAGAGGTTACAGCAGATCGACTGGATTTGCTTAGGCAAACTCGAATCTTCCAAAGCTAATTTACAGATAGCCAGTGTAGTTGCAAGGTCAAAGAACGAGCCGCCTTACCCTAATCCAAGCCACCCGCGACCCAGGTTGGCATTTTCGCCTGCTCTTCCATTGAACGGTACTGAATTTCGACTATGCGGGATTTGGGCTGAAGTGTTGGGAGTGGATGTTATTGGCACAATGGATGATTTCTTTGAACTTGGGGGCGATTCGTTATCGGCCGTACGAGTATTGGGGCGTGTATGTGAGGAATTTGGTGTGAAGCTCTCGTTGCGGCGGCTGTTTGAGAGTCCGACGGTATCTGGGTTGGCGATTCTCATTGACGCGGAGGGTGGTTTGCAGGGAAAGGTCGGAAATTCGTCCATGATACCTCGGGCCAATAGAAGCGAGGATGCACTGCCGCTTTCGTTTGCACAGCAGCGGCTGTGGTTTTTTGATCAACTGGAGCCAGGAAATGTCTTCTATAATATACCGTCTGCGGTTCGTCTACGTGGTCCACTTTGTATGACTGCTCTTTGGTGGAGTGTAAATGAGATAATCCGGCGACATGAGTCTCTGCGCACAACCTTTGCGAGGCGTGAAGGACAGCCTATACAAGTAGTGGCAGATGAGTTACAGCTGCCGTTGAGGGTGATAGACTTACGAGGTCTTCCAGATGCAGAACAGCGCGCTCAACAATTAGCCCGCAGGGAGGCTGAGCGTGCTTTTTCACTGGAATGCGGTCCGTTGTTAAGGATCGTGTTATTGTGGATAGGTGACGAGGATTACCTGCTGGTACGGATAACACACCACATAATCTCTGATGGTTGGTCTGAGAGTATTTTTCTTAAAGAGTTGGCTGTTTTCTACAATGGTCGTGTAAGTGGTCGGCATACAACTCTTCCAGCGCTACCCATCCAATATGTTGATTTCTCGGTTTGGCAGCGACAACAGTTGCAGGGTGAAATGCTGGCGAAACAACAAGCATATTGGAATGAGCAACTGCGAGATAGCCCACCTATTTTAAAGCTACCTATTGATCGTCCCAGACCAGAGATACAATCGTTTCGAGGTGGTGTATGCTCCCTGAAGTTACCGAAAGAGCAGACCGAAGAACTGAAGAAATTGAGCCGTCAAGAAGGGACGACATTGTTCATGACATTGCTGACGGCACTCAAGGTTTTGCTGTACAGACTCAGTGGTCAGAGCGATATCTGCGTGGGGACTCCAATTTCCAATCGCACACGCCCTGAAACAGAGGGGATCATAGGGCTATTTCTAAACATGCTGCCCTTGCGAACACATGTGCAAGAGGATATGAGCTTTCGCGACCTGCTTAGAACGGTGCAAAAGACTTGCCTAGATGCATTCGCAAATAAAGATATCCCATTCGAAATGTTGGTACGCGCCGTATCGGGACGGAACGGCTTAGCGATCAGTCCAATCTTCCAGGTTGTATTCCAGTTTCAAAATACGCCGAAAGCCCATAAGAGAATTGCTGGCATCGACACGTCTAAAGTGAGGATCATGGCACCAGTGGCAAAATTTGATCTCCTGCTAAACATGTGCGAGGAAGATGACGGTGAACTGTTCGGCCTTCTGGAGTATTGCATAGATATATTCAAGCATGACAGCGCACTACGACTGATGCGGCAGCTCAAGAGGATAATTGACTTGGTCGCGATTCGACCGGACGATACCCTATTCGATATGTACAGGAATTTCCAGCGTGAAGAGGATGAGAACACGGCAAGAAGTACGAAAAGATATGAGGAGATTTTGAGGAGTCAGTTGAGGACTCTTGTAAAGCAAGAGTAGAAGCGAAAAAGACAGAATATTGGGTTGACTTGAGGGGGAGGTTGAAATGACACTTAAAGGCCCTAGTGATGTGAAACGGAATAGAATTTCGGTGTCTAGTAATGAGCTTGCGGCGATAGGCTACATTGAAAGGGAGAGCATATTACCTCTCGTTGTACGGGCAAAGTCTCCAGGAGTAGACATCACTCATTGGTACAGTGACAACGCAGTCCTCGTTCGGAACGGTTTAAGCAAATTTGGTGCCGTTCTGTTCAGAGGATTTGAGATCGAATGTTTGGGAGAATTCCAGAAGTTCGTAGCAGTCTCTTCTGGGGAACTTTTGGAGTACTACGAGCGATCTTCCCCAAGAAGAAAAATAACAGGGAAAATCTACACTTCCACCGAATATCCGGCAACCCGCCCCATCTTTCTGCATAATGAGAACTCGTACCAACATCAGTTCCCTAGCAAGATCTATTTTTTCTGTCAATCGCCCCCACAGGCAGGAGGCGAAACTCCGATAGCAGATTGTCGGAGTGTCTACAAATCAATTGATCCAGCGATTCGAGAGAAATTCATCAATAAAGGTGTAATGTATGTCCGAAATTTCTACAAGGGCTTAAATCCTTCGTGGCAGACGGTCTTTCAGACGCAAGAAAAGTTGGTTGTTGAGGCGTATTGCCACAATGCCAATATTGCGGTTGAGTGGAAGGCGGATGACAGTCTGCGAATTAGCCAGATCCGTCCCGCCGTCATCGACCATCCTCAGACCTCTGAGAAGGTATGGTTTAACCACGCGGTCTTCTTTCATGCGTCGTCCGTGGAAGTCTCAGCTCGAACGCAGCTTGGCCAGATATTGAACGAGGAGGATCTTCCAAGCAACACATTTTACGGAGATGGTTCTATTATTGAGCCATCGGTTGTATCGCGGATACGAAGCATTTACCTGCAGAATAAAGTGTCTTTCACTTGGGAGAAGAATGACATCCTGATGCTCGATAATATTAGCGTTGCTCATGGGAGAGAGCCATTTGTTGGGCGTAGGGAGATAATGGTTGCAATGACGGAGCCTACGAAACACCTCAACGTGAAGGAGGATTAATGAACTCGGACACAATTGTGGGAACTCGACTCTCTCCACAACAGGACCACGTTTGGCGTCTGCAAGTAGCTGCTTCAGGTCGAATATTTGGTGTACATTGTCTAGTGAATATTCGGGGTGTTTTAGATGGGGAATCTCTGAGGAGTGCCCTATTGTCCGTAGTCGAGCGACACGAGATCCTTCGGACAGAGTTTCAATTCATTCCTGGCCTGAAGGTACCACTTCAGGTAATACAAGAGACAGTCGATCTATCGTTTAATAAATGTGACATCAGCCACTTGAGTTCGCTGGCTCAAACTGAAAAGATTGAATCGACATTCTATATGGACAAGCCCAATGTGACGAAGACTGAACAGCGTGAAGTGCCGACCTTTCAACTGCTGAAGCTCACTAAAAAGGAGCATTTGCTGTCGGTCAACTTACCAGCAATGTGTGCGGACGCAAAGTCATGTGACATTCTGGCGAGGGAGCTAAGTTGCTTCTACAATCGAGGCATTAGTTCAGAGTGTATTACATCCGACCAACTTCAGTTCGCTGATGTTGGGGAATGGGAGCACAGCGTGTTAGAATCAGAGGATAGTGAAATTGGGAGAGCGTACTGGCGAGATTGTAAATTGGATAGTTTGCTCAACACGAAGTTGCCAATCCAACGTGAACAAGCCGACAGTCGCTTGTTTGATCCTCGCGCACTTGAACTTGCGGTTCCGGCTGAATTGCACTCAGCAATTGTAAATGCTTGTCGTAACTGGAGAGTCTCAATTGCTGATTTTCTCTTGACGTGCTGGTACGTGTTTCTTTGGCGATTGAACCGGCAGAGTGGTCTGGCCGTCGGTGTCGCTGTGGACGGGCGGAATTATGAAGAGATAGAAGGATTGGTCGGACCACTTACAAGCTACGTACCGGTGAGAGTCGGCATGTCTAAACACTCGCCGTTCAAGCAGATTCTGGCTACGGTAGCTAAGGCGACGAAGGACGCAAGGCGATGGCGAGAGTCCTTCTCATGGCAGGAGAGACTGAGTTCAGCAAACGTCGACGAACCCTACTTTCCATATATTTTCGATTTCTACGGCGCCGAACGTGAATATTGCTGCGGTAAGGTCGAGTTCTCTGCTGACGTAATTCAATGGCGAACCGAACGATTCAAACTAAGGTTTTTAGGGCGAATGCAGAAAAGGTCGTTGCAAATTGGGATCGAGTACGACTCCGCCTGCTTTAGTGAAGAGGATGTTCGATCGCTACGCCGACCGTTAACCGAACTGGTCAAGAGTTGTCTCGACAGGCCGGATGTTCCCATATCTGCCATTAAACTCGTCGATGATGCGATGCAGTATCATTCAACAATCAATCGGAACGAGAGACCGGCGAAAAATCTTGAAGAGAAGTGTATTCACCGGCTTTTCCAGTGCCAAGTTCAGAAAGTGTCAGACCGAATTGCAATCGAGTTTGCGGCAGGACACCTGACGTACAGCGCCCTTGAAACCCGTGCTAACCAGTTAGCAAATCACCTTCGTAGGCTGGGGGTTGGCCCTGGAGTACAAGTTGGAATACTCATTGAGCGCTCTCCGGAGATGGTAGTGGGATTGCTCGGAATTCTTAGTGCGGGCGGAGCATATCTACCTTTGGACACTACCTTCCCCAAAGAGCGGCTGGCTTTTGTCCTTAGGAATTCGAAAGCGGATATTGTTGTCACCTCCCTGCAGACCGGCAGGCTATTGCCGAAGGATGTGCACAAAGTATTTCTCGATCCAGCCTATCAGTCCATCGCTTCTGAAAGCGCAGATGCCCCAGAAAGTGGAGTCAGAAGCTCTGATCTCGCCTATACGATCTATACTTCTGGTTCAACTGGTCGTCCAAGGGGAGTCATGGTTACGCACAAATGTCTTGTGAATTATGTGACTTGGAGCATCAGAGCTTATCGACTCAGCGAAAGGTCTGCAGTTGCGGTGAATTCGCCTCTGGCCTTCGACCTTACTGTCACTAGCTTATTAAGCCCTCTGATTGCGGGGGGCAGGCTAGTACTGCTGTCGGAGCAAGACCCCATTGGGGAACTGAAAAATGCCGCTAAAATGGGTTTACGATTTGACCTTCTAAAGTTGACTCCTGCACATCTAGATTTGCTTTCGGATCTGGTGTCGCCAAGCGAAGCTAAGGATTTCGCAAAAACCATCGTAATTGGAGGAGAGGGCCTTTATGGACGCCATGTCGCCTTCTGGATCCGCAATTCTCCACATACTCGGCTAATCAATGAGTATGGTCCTACTGAGACGGTTGTTGGATGCTGTGTCTCAGAGGTTGTTCCTTCGCAACCCCACGAACTTCCTGTGCCAATTGGCATGCCAATAAAAAACGCTCGGATGTATGTGTTAGATGACGAACTGCAGCCCTTGCCGGTAAATGTGCCTGGTGAAATATACATTGGGGGGCAGGTGGTTAGTAGCGGATATTGCAACGACTCTCGAGGCACAGCAGACAGGTTCATCCCAGACCCATTCAACCCAATTTCTGGATCGAGAATGTACCGTAGTGGTGACCTCGGCCGCATTCGTGCGGACGGCCAGATCGAATTTCTTGGCAGGTTGGACTGGCAGATCAAGGTCCGTGGATATCGAATTGAACTCGGGGAGATTGAAGCAACCCTCAATAACCACCCAAACGTGAGTAGTTCGGTTGTGATCAATTGCTGTAGTGGTGACAAAATTGTTCAGGCACGCCTAGTAGCGTATTTTATGCCAATAGTAGGCGCAGACGTTGATCAAGAGACATTGTTGTCATTCGCTCGTAGTTGGCTGCCCGAATATATGGTGCCATCCGACGTCATATTGGTGCGTGAGTGGCCGCTAACAAGCAATGGCAAGATAGACCGCAGTGCACTGACAACAATGCACCCCGGTATCCGAGCCTCTAAATCAAGATACGTCGCCCCAACTACAAATGCTGAGCGATCCATATGCGGGATTTGGGCTGAAGTGTTGGGAGTGGATGTTATTGGCACAATGGATGATTTCTTTGAACTTGGGGGCGATTCGTTATCGGCCGTACGAGTATTGGGGCGTGTATGTGAGGAATTTGGTGTGAAGCTCTCGTTGCGGCGGCTGTTTGAGAGTCCGACGGTATCTGGGTTGGCGATTCTCATTGACGCGGAGGGTGGTTTGCAGGGAAAGGTCGGAAATTCGTCCATGATACCTCGGGCCAATAGAAGCGAGGATGCACTGCCGCTTTCGTTTGCACAGCAGCGGCTGTGGTTTTTTGATCAACTGGAGCCAGGAAATGCCTTCTATAATATACCGTCTGCGGTTCGTCTACGTGGTCCACTTTGTATGACTGCTCTTTGGTGGAGTGTAAATGAGATAATCCGGCGACATGAGTCTCTGCGCACAACCTTTGCGAGGCGTGAAGGACAGCCTATACAAGTAGTGGCAGATGAGTTACAGCTGCCGTTGAGGGTGATAGACTTACGAGGTCTTCCAGATGCAGAACAGCGCGCTCAACAATTAGCCCGCAGGGAGGCTGAGCGTGCTTTTTCACTGGAATGCGGTCCGTTGTTAAGGATCGTGTTATTGTGGATAGGTGACGAGGATTACCTGCTGGTACGGATAACACACCACATAATCTCTGATGGTTGGTCTGAGAGTATTTTTCTTAAAGAGTTGGCTGTTTTCTACAATGGTCGTGTAAGTGGTCGGCATACAACTCTTCCAGCGCTACCCATCCAATATGTTGATTTCTCGGTTTGGCAGCGACAACAGTTGCAGGGTGAAATGCTGGCGAAACAACAAGCATATTGGAATGAGCAACTGCGAGATAGCCCACCTATTTTAAAGCTACCTATTGATCGTCCCAGACCAGAGATACAATCGTTTCGAGGTGGTGTATGCTCCCTGAAGTTACCGAAAGAGCAGACCGAAGAACTGAAGAAATTGAGCCGTCAAGAAGGGACGACATTGTTCATGACATTGCTGACGGCACTCAAGGTTTTGCTGTACAGACTCAGTGGTCAGAGCGATATCTGCGTGGGGACTCCAATTTCCAATCGCACACGCCCTGAAACAGAGGGGATCATAGGGCTATTTCTAAACATGCTGCCCTTGCGAACACATGTGCAAGAGGATATGAGCTTTCGCGACCTGCTTAGAACGGTGCAAAAGACTTGCCTAGATGCATTCGCAAATAAAGATATCCCATTCGAAATGTTGGTTGACACCTCAGATGTTGAAAGGAACCTAAGCAATACCCCGCTATTTCAAGTGACTTTCAACATGCTAAATTTCGAGTCGACTGATGGCAACTTCCAAGCGTTGGAATCTGAAAGGCTTTCAATCTATGGAGATTTGGTTTCGAAATTTGATCTCACACTCTATGCCCGAGGGGGAGATCGTCTAGAGTTTGCCTGGGTTTACAATTCAGAACTGTTTCAGGAGGAAACAGTGCGTATGCTGTTAAGCCAGCTACAAGCATTACTGACGCAAGTTTTGTGTGATCCTAACCAGATCATCTCACGCATACACTTGGCTTTCAGGGAACATGAGGGAGAACTTGGGCAAAGTAACAGCAAAATTTGGCCAGATCGAAAGCGTATTCACTTTGGAAGGGAAGATACTGAGCAGCTGATTACAGCTTGCTTCGCTAAACAAGCTAAACGAAAAAGGAATCACATAGCCGTAGCCTCTAAAGGCACCCAGTGGACCTATGGATCCCTGGATAAGCGGGCAAACACTATCGCGTCGATGATTCTGCAGCGATGCGGATCGGACTCTGGTCGGATTGGGCTAATCATCTCACATGATGCGCCGATGGTGGCGAGTATTTTGGGTGTCCTGAAAGCAGGTAAGACCTACGTACCGCTAAACCCGCTGCACCCGTTCGAACGTCTTTCAAAAATGGCTTCTCACGCGCGACTTGACGCAGTCGTCACCGACAGCGCTCACGAAGAAATGTCGCGGATGGCAGTAGACGCACAAACATGCATCATAAATGTCGAGGACTTGCGGACGAACTCTCTACCGGTAATGTGTAACGGATCACCAGATGAGTTAGCATACATTCTCTATACATCGGGATCAACGGGAGAGCCAAAGGGAGTGATGCAAAGTCACCGAAATGTGCTGCGCCATATTAGAAACTATACAAACGCGCTGAATATTGCCGATACGGATCGTCTCACACTTCTATCTTCATACAGTTTTGATGCATCAGTGATGGACATTTTCGGAGCACTTATGAACGGTGCGAGATTACATCTTTTCGATCTAAGGGAGATAGGATTCAGTCAGTTACCGGAGCAATTCCGGAGGGCTGGAATAACTATCTATCACTCAACACCAACAGTTTATAGACGCTTAATATACCACCTCGGTGACCACAGGCAGCTTTCCAAAATACGACTGATTGTACTAGGCGGAGAACAGGCAAACAGAAGTGATTTCGACTCATACAAGATGCATTTTTCGAGTAATTGCCTATTCGTAAACGGCTTCGGTCCGACGGAATCAACGCTTGCTCTGCAGAGTATCATAAACCAGAACATGACATTTGATGAGAACCATATTTCGGTGGGCTTTCCAGTTGAGGATATGGATGTAGCGATCGTTGGGGATGATATGGAAGAGCTAGGAGCGGGAGCGACTGGAGAGATAATCCTCAAGAGTAGTGCGTTGGCACTGGGCTATTGGGCTAATCCCGATGAGACCCAAAGAGTCTTCCGACAAGACCCGACAAACCCAGATCACCGCCAGTATCGCACTGGAGACCTGGGACGTCGCTTGCCGGATGGCAGCATTGAGTTCAGGGGACGGAGAGATCGCCAGGTTAAAGTCGATGGTCACCGGGTCGAACTGGGCGAAGTAGAGCTAAACCTCAGGTCCCTGGATGGAATAGACGAAGCGGCCGTGGTCGTAACCAATAGTAGCGAGGGGACGCGTCTGATTGCCTACATTGTAGTCAAAGAGTCAGCACAACTCTCAGAAAGAGAGTACCGCAAAATCCTGGCTCGAAAACTGCCTCGCTATATGTTGCCCTCACGCTTTGTTCGATTGCCGACCTTACCACTTAATCCTAATGGCAAGATAGACTACGCTTTGCTGCCTTTACAAGAGACCACTGGCCAAAAACAGATACATAAAGTGAGCGCTCCTAGGAACAATAATGAGTGTCAATTAGCCGATATCTGGTGCGACCTCCTTGAATTAGATCAGGTTGGTATTGATGACGATTTCTTCGACCTTGGTGGGGACTCTCTGTTGTTAATCCAGGTTTATGACCGGTTAAGGGAAGTTTTGGACGATCAGATAATGGTAATTGACCTATTCAGGTATCCAACAATACGATCATTTTTCGACGCAATCTAAACCTTTTTTATCGACACGTGAAAAAGACACGATTTCGTGGACAACCTTCTTGTTGTTGTTTTAAGAAAACACAAGGTTTACTATGCCACAGAAACGCCCTGTCGTCTTATTGAAACGCTTTGTCATACAAAGTACCAACGACACATCATTTTGTGCGGTCGGATGAACTCACGCAGGATCGTGATCCCGACGTTATAGCCTTGTGAACGCAGTTCCTGCAACAGCAACGTGTCGGAAAATTTTCCGCACCAAACGCGGCTGGGTTGTATTCTTGCGCGCATCTAGCGTTGAAACAAGCCTCGCCCTGAGCATGGGAAATACGTCCCGACGTTTGAGGTGGGTTATACACTGGGTTTGACCCGAGACTCCCGAATGCCTAGCTATCCACGCGTAATGCTTGTTTTGCGAGGATATCACAATCGGCAATGGCTCTTCTGCTCCAAACGCTGGATTCTTCGCGGAAGTTTCCATCTTTATACCGTCGTTTCTATCTAATTTACACCGATTCTGAGAGTAACTTTCCTATGCAAAGATCACACTCAATGGGGACCGTGACACAGGGTCAATACACCTTCGCTAACAGAGGTGGTCATCGGAAAGGAGAATCTTGGCAATGTGGGCAGGCCTATGTGAAAAATTAAGAAAAGAGACAGAATACTGCGAGGGTCGCTCTGATCTATATCGCGATCTGTTCAAAGTGTTCCAAAGCTGGAGCATGAGTATTCGAGACGAAAAAAAACAGTTGCACAGATCTGTCGAAAATTTCCGAACAATCGTAGGTGAAGTGTGGCATGACAAGACATTTACGACCGCTATGGAACAGCCCCTACTGTTGGGTGCCCTGGTACACGGGTTCGCACTCTCAGGGATCGCACCTTTGCTCCGGTCGAAGTTTCCTACGACCGGTGGATCTTACGATTCACTGAAGGACCACCGAAAACTAGCAGAATTGGTGGCAATGTTGTTCGTGGATCATGATGACGTCATTCGCTCGGTTCTTCATTCTCGACGACTTCAAACAAACGAAGTGTCCCGAAGCATCACTTGGCTTGTTCCATACCTGCTCCTAAATAGCAAAAAAAAGCTGCCATGCATACTCATAGAGCTAGGATGTAGCGCGGGTCTCAACCTAATAGCTGACAAGCTTGAATGGGACTGGGAAGTGGATATGCAGCACGTTCGATTTGGGAACAAGTGCAACATTAAGCAAAGGCTCACGGCGGACAGTGACCTTCAGTTAGCCAGTGTTTTGGAACAACTACCGATACTCTCTTCTTTGGTAACGAAACGACTTGGATGCGATTTAAGCGTACCGAATGTGTTCGATGATGGGGATATGCTGGATTTGAGCGCCTGCATCTGGGGGGATGATCCTGGACGTCTTTCAAGGTTTCAAGATTCCGTATCCATTCGAAGATCCTTTGGCCCAAACGGTGGTGTTGTGGATTTGACTGAGATCGACTTATTTGAGTTCCTTCCGTCGATAGACCCTCGCGTCCTTCTGGAAGCCAATGAGCCACACTTGCTAATCGTATATAACACGATTGTAACGACATACTTTGATCGTGAAAGCTACAATCATCTGAGATCGCAAATAGATCGCCTGTTTGCCAGATTTAGAAATCATCATTGCATTTGGCTTGAGCACGAAACGCTCAGAGAAGAGACATCTGACGAAAATGTCCCCCAAACCGAGAGTCATATAAGTGCTCACTTTGTAGACAAGGGCGACCTAAAGACTGAATGCATCGCATCTACCGAGATGCACCCTCGGAATATACATTGGCATTTCTCAGGCAGTGGCTTGCTCGATAGATAGCCTGCCTGTTCGGCAGACAGGCAGGATGCTCGCCAGTGAGATCAGTAGCAACATTAGCGGTGACGAAGGCAACGAAGTCTCCAATATTGAGGGTCGCGATCTGACTCCCTGAGTATGCAGGACGTAACGTGAGCGAACGCTGCGTAGGCTTACCAGTGACTTTGTGGTATGCAGGCTTTGATAATCGTAATACGTGAGCCCACCTCTTCACCCTGTTCGCCTTGGCCAACTTCCATCTCGTCCCGCGGGAAATGACCACCTCCTAAGGAAAAGTCCGTCCGGACGGGGCACAGCACCCCGGACGGGACGCATCTCTGCCTCGAATAACCCCTACAACCATCCTAAATCACGTCCTTTTCAACACACTCATTTCGCACCGCGTCTTCGTATAATCGCGTTGATCAGAGGTTCCTTCATTGTTTCGCCCACGAATGACAGAAAGTACGATTTGCCAGACGGAATGCGAGTCACCTAGACCGTTACCTTTAGTAGATAGTTCACGCGGCTTCTTCTTGCACGCAAATTAGGTCGTTTTCCAATGCTCTACTGCATCGCACATAGCGAACCGCTCCAGCTTAACCTTAAGCGGATTCTTCTTCTCAACGGAAGCATTTGGGTATGTTGGTTCACTCTAGTGCCGTGTATTCCCGCGATTGGTCATGAATCGAACCTGCCCACGAGGACTGCTGCCACCGTACGTATACGTGAGACCCCTCCCAGAATAGATGGGATAATAGATGATCCTGTTTGGCAGATCGTTCCAGTGACTAGCGAGTTCAGGCAACGTGAACCCGATGTAGGTAAGGCCGCCACAGAAAAAACTACAGTTCAGATTGTCTACGACAACAAGGCGATTTACATCGCTATCCGGTGTCACGACGAAAATTCTGGTGAGATTGTAGCGCGGAGAACGCGTCGCGACTACTGGGTCGATATGGATTGGGTTGCCGTGCACATTGATCCGCTTCATGACCATGAAACTGGCTACGTGTTCCAAGTTGGTGCCTCTGGATCGATGTTGGATGGAATTCTATTTGACGACAGTCTCCGTGATGTAACGTGGGACGGTGTCTGGGACGCAAAGGTTTCAATCGACGAATATGGATGGAGCACCGAAATTCACATACCCTTCCACGTGGTGCGGTTCGTTAGTGAGAGTAGCCGATCAGATAATTATTGGGGTATTAATTTCGAGCGACATGTGTTGCGTCGACAAGAGCGCAGCCACTGGAATCTTGTTCCTCAAGGACAGAGCGGGTGGGTCTCCCGTTTTGGGCACTTAGAAGGGCTTGAGAATGTCGGCGACCCAACACATTTGGAAGTTAGTCCTTTACTAGTCACGCGCATTGCTGTCAGTAAGTTTGATAACCGAGATCCAATGATCCAAGCCGGACTAAATGCTCGCTACAACATCACTCCAAATCTCACCTTAGACGTTGTGCTTAACCCTGACTTTGCCCAAGTCGAAGCCGACCCCGCGGAACTGAATCTAACAGTCTTCGAGACGTTTTTGGAGGAGAGGCGCCCCTTTTTCGTTAAAGGGAAAACCTTGTTCAAGTCACCAGAGCCCCAGATCCATGGGATAGGCAAGCCATCTCAGCTTTTCTATTCACGTAGAATTGGACGCCCACCCAACCGTTTCCCAATCCCGTTAGAGAGCGAGGAGTGGAGCCGTCCATCGGCAACAACTATCCTCGGTGCCGGGAGGTTCTTTGGTAAGACGCGTCAAGGGACATCTTTCGCTTTTATCGACGCACTTACTGCAAAAGAAAAAGTTGATATTACAGCAGTTCCTTCAGCAGGGACGGAACACATTGTGGCTCGTCGAAACTTCCTCATAGAACCTTTGACAAACTACTTTGTTGGAAGAGTAAAGCATGACTTTCGGAGGAAATCCTCAATTGGATTCACACTTACAACCGTCAACTATTCAGGGTCCAATGGTTCCTATGTTGGAAGTTTTGACAGTTCGACAAAGTGGAAGGAGAATGTATATCGACTCTACACGAGATTATCGGGTAGCAGCACGGATCCTGCTGACGAACGATCGAACGGATATGAAGCAATTGCGTACTTCTCGAAGCTATCGGGCTTTCTAGGTGGTCAGATATACCTTGATGCACGTTCTCCCGGCTTCAACGCCAATGATCTTGGTTTTATGAAACGCAGCAATCGTACGCAGTTGGGCGCCCATGTCTTTGCAAAGAAGCTTAAGCCATGGAAACTAGGACGAAGATCCGCACTAAATGTAAACGTCTGGGAACATCGATCCTTTCGGGGACTCCGACTTGCGAGAGGCGCGAACGTCAACGTCTGGAACCGTTCACATAGGTATTGGCTCTTTAGAATTGGACTTAGCAGGTGGTTCTCGTCTGAAAGTGATCTAGAAACCAGAGGAGGACCTGTAATGAAACAACCTGCAACTGTAGCCTACTGGCTAAATTTCAACACCGACGACCGCAAACATATCAGTTTGCTATTTTCGCTTTCGGGTTCCGTACGCGATGGCTCACTAGACCACTCAAGGGTGATCCGTTCGAGAGCAACAGGAAGAATAGGCTTAAATTCGCAGATTCAGCTCTCCGTTGAATCTTCGTACAAAGTGTATAGAAATGGTGCCCAATGGGTTGCGAACATGGAGCGGGCTACATCTACGCATTACGTATTTGGCGCATTGGAAAGTAAGATCATCGACCTAACGATACGCGGACAAATCGCGTTCAGGACGAATCTGACATTACAAACATATCTGCAGGGCTTTTCCACAACAGGAAAGTACTCCAACTTCAAGGAACTATCTAGACCCTACTCCTACGAATTCCTCCCGTTTTTGTACTCGGGTGAGAATCCAGACTTTCGACGCCGTTCGGTCCGGAGCCACATTGTGTTGCGGTGGGAATTCAAACCCGGGAGCAGCGTGTATCTTGTGTGGTCCCAATTGCGCGAAGCGATGAAAGAAGGTACGTCGCAGTTTACTTTTCGGCCTCTGTCTGAGCTACTGCGGAGTTTCGCTGATGAAGGGAGGAATATCTTTTATATGAAGTGCAACTTTTGGATGGACTTGAAGTGAGGAACTGCCGAAAGATCCGAATTTGAGATCTCTGTTTCAAAGTGAGACAATTTTACCCAAAATGAGAGAACGAAGTAAAGGGCGAGGAGCAGCAGAGCTGGCCTGCGAACCGTGCGATCTGTCGTCGCTATTGCGGTATAGCTAAAAGGTTTGTCCATCCCCGGATACGGTGCATACTTTCAGTTAACCGGCTTTCACGCACTGAATGCAACTTGGTGAGGCCGTCGTTGATCCTGTGGGCACCAAGCGCCCGATACAAGACCTATTGGCAGGCACAAGGTGCTATCTCGGCACAAAAAAAGGACGGTTGACCATGGTATTGGTGCCCAACAAAGTGCTGGAGGCGATGCGAGATCTCGAGCGCTTTAACCGACGATTCACTCACGTCGATGCGCCAGGGCGCATAGGCATCCGGCGGGGAATCCACTCCACTTCCGCATTCCGAACAGGACGGCGCATAAGACTCAACGGCCATTCCGTTACCAGCCTGCCAAGACACGTCGAGCGAAGGCTATGTGGCCGACAATCCTCATTTTCATAGGAATGCCGTGCCGATATTGGGAGATTTCAGATTATGTGGCACGTTAGCGACCTCTATGTGATGCTGGATCTGACGGCATACTTTAACAACGACGGGATCTCTTGCGATGCAGACCGCACAGACGGCGACTTTACGGGTCTAGGAAATACGTACCCTGAGGAGGATTTGCCGGCATCCAATTCAGTCTTAGTATGCGACGGTGTGGTATTCCGATTTCCTGACAAGAAAGACGGCCTTAATAACAACATCTGTCTCGAGGGCCAATGCATCCCGGTCCCTGAGGATCGGTACGACGGCCTCTGCCTTCTCGGAGCGTCTAGTGGCTTCAGCGTGGAAGATAGCGTTCGTTTTCGATTGGCGGATGGTAGGTGCGAGAATGAGTTTCTCGGACTGAGTTCCTGGCGGTTATGTCACAGTTTAAAGTACGGTGAACGAGTGGCAATCAAGTGTTCCGGGTATCACTTTCCGTCACAGCATGTGTATACCGACCGAATCGATGTGGACTATGGAATTTGGATGCAAGTCATCCCAATTCGCAGCCTCGGGCTTGTGACCTATATCGAATTCCCCGACAATCCGGATCTGCATATTTTCTCAATCACCATGCGTCGGGTACCCGTATTTGAGAGCGATGTCAATGATCTGCTTGATGATGCGACTTGAGGATCGCTGTAATGGTGCCGCGTCAGGTAAGAGTAAAGTGGACTTGGGGATCAAGAACACAATTGTATCTTTAGACGATTCTGTCGATAACCATTTCCCGCCGGGATTGTGCCTATATTGTCGTCAAATAAGCGAGTTTCGTTTGCAGCACATCGATCTGTGCTTGTCGTGGTTGCTACCGTGAATAGAGTACCCGAAGTGGCGGTCAGACCGACCCGTTGACGGGTGTGGGAATCGCACCGAGTGTTTGTCGTCGGTGGTGCTGTGGATGAAGCGCCGGAACTCCATTCGGCCTCACTGTTGTCGGTCACGGTGTTGGTGCATCATCATAGCAATCCAGCAATTGAGGTCCTAGGGCAGGGCGATGGCGATGTAGCCTCAGTTGCCGACCAAGTCATACGGGGGCACGCGCAAGGCATTGACGCCGTTTATGAGTTGCTCCATGACTTTCTCGTGATCACATCGCTGGTTGGCACACGCGACGACGATGTCTTGGGGCTAACGTCCGTGCGCGTGGTGATATAGGAGAAATTACGGTACTCGTCGAACAGGACAAAGTCACCCTTCCTTTTGCTGATGTTCTTGCGCAGAACCGAGACGCCATACCCACGTTGACAGCGCAAGGGTTGTTAGTTGAACTCGGCCGGGTGTTCTTGGTTCAGGACCATGTTGGCGGAGGCCCGCGTGTGGTCGATGTGCTGTTTCCCAGGGGGGTAGTTGCGCTTGTGGTCGGTCACGGTGTGATAACGGGGTTCGCGTTGCGGGCTCTGCCATTGTGCCTGGTCGAAGGCTCAGCACAGGAACCATCGCCGCATTGGCGTCCATCTCGAAGATGAAGTCGACGTTTTTCGCCCAGCGATCCAAATGTCTGGTCAAGGAAAATTCGGTGTCGCCTCGTACACACATACGCTTGGCGTGGGACTGTACCAGGGCGATCGCGGCGTGTCGATACACTGTGCTGAGTCGGTGTGGCTGGGCACATTCCCCTGTCGATTGACCAGGAAAAGCACTTCCTTCGTGTTGGCCAGTGAGATCACCAGCGGATGGTAGCCCCAGGTGCCCTTGTATGAAATGTCCACACCGGTTTTGCGCTTTCCATACGTCGGCACGTTTGTGCCCTCTACGTCGATACAGGTAATGTCACCAAGCAAGTTGCGCCCTCGCGATGCCAAAAACGGAGATCGCATCGCATTGATGTACGCCATTAGTTCGAAGATGTCTCGTTCCGAGAGGTGCCAGCAAGAGTCACCCGCTGTGGCCGGATCGGGTATCGACTCAGCACCTAAGGCATTTTTGAACCAAAACGGCTGTATATCTGGTTACTGGCGTGTAGCCAGTAAATGATCCGCGGGCGGTAAATGTGCATCTATGTCACGACTGTTATCGGACTCTCGTCGGGAGATGCGGCGCGGGTGGATTTCGGCACGTGTCTGCCTTAGGCCTCAATTTCGCCCTCCCTCTCTGGCCCCGTTACCGACTATATTTGAGGTAAGCAGCATGAAGCGGCTTATTTCGGGTGTTCCGTTCAGCGATTGTGAATATTACCCGTGTGGTCACGTCGCATTAGATGCCCTACTTGGCTTCTACGGTTACGCCACACCACTGGTTCTACACGACCAGTGGATACTTCTTTACCAGCGCCCACAAAACGGTAAGGTTCGCATTAAGACGCGTGTCGATTCCGAGCTTCAAAGCTTAAAACAAGTGGGAATCGGTGTCGTAACACATCGCGAACGCGATAGTGAGACTGCTTGGAAGGAACTAAAATCGAGGATTGATGACGAAAGACCCGTCGCCGCGATGCTTGATACGTTTAACCTTGAGATGTATTATTATCCAGGTCTCGGGCACCATTCGGGCCATTACGTGATTGTCGATGGATACGACGAATCGTTACAAACAGTCCATATCGTGGATCCCTCTTGGATTGTTCGATTTCGAGGAGATCTGCCGTTTTCGGGGTTCAGAGAGGGTTGGGGGTCGAAGCATATTCCACAGTACAAATGGATGGAATTCAAGATATCAGAGCCACGTTGGTCAGTCTCCGCCGACTGGATATTTGCAACCCTCCGACGAAATATAAAAATGATGCATTTGAAAGAGGTACCGTCGCCCGAAGTATTCGTCGGACTGAACGGAATGAAAACTCTCTCGGAAGACCTTAACCGCTGGAATGAGGGGGGTGACAATAAAGCGCCGGCGTATTTGAAGCAAATGTACGATCAGATCCGGTTCCTTATTATCGAAAGGGACGGTCATGGTAGGTTCCTTAAACTGGCTGCTGACATACTTGGTTTGCCGATGTTGGCAAACGTCGGAGAAGATCTCCGCACCCTAACTCAGAAATGGATTGTTTTCAGAAATCTCTGTCTGCAAGGGTACCGGAGAAACCCACCCGGGATATTTGAAAAGCTTCTCGCGCGCATTCTGGAGCTTGAATCTTTGGAAGAAGCTGCGCTTGATGGATTGCGGGAGATTGTAGAAGCAAGAGAACGCAGAGAATGTAAGTAATCTTGCTCACGCGATAGGTGTCTCAAGTATAACGTGAGCTTGAAATGTCCTATCGTGACGATCGCGGCCGCTAATGATAAGGTTTGAGCGGTCATTTTGGTTTTGCCAGAGTTAAGGCGTGGTTCCTGAACGGCGCCGGTTTGGTGATTCACTGAAGGAGGGATTTGATTAGAGGAACAACGACGCATGCCAGGACAACGCCAAGCGTCCACTTGATCAGCTTGATGTCGCTTTGCATTGCTGATAGCTTCTGCTCGAAATCGGCTATTTCTTCGGCGGCTTCGCTGGCGGCTTCTTCCGGGGCGCCGGCGGCGACCAGAGCGGCGTATGTCTTCGAAAGCATGATGGGCATTTGCTATCCCTTCCTATTGAATGTTGGAGAATGGTACAATGCCCTTGACACGCAGATCATCGAGGCCTTGTCCATTCGTCAGGAGCCATCGATACAAGATACACACTTGCCGCCTAATTGAAAAGATACTTGGTCGTTCACGCGAGTACGGTTTGCAGGAATCTCTGGTCTTGGCCTGTCGTACGATCCCTGTGCCAGTGTCCTGTCCCAGAAATACCTCACCATTCTTCCGCAGGTTCATCCCGTCTCGCTGCGTTGCCATCGCTCGCCGACCGTGCCAGGTCGGTGGCGCCTTGCGAGCCGGGCGACTCTGCGGCCGAATTCAGGCAACTTTTTTCCGGGACAGAACATCAGGTCATTCAATATATCCCAGGTTTCTCAATCTTGACGCCAGAATGTCGGCCTCGGCCCGTGTGGTTTCCTGTGCCTGAAGGTGTTTGTAATTCGACCCGTTCAGGATCTCGTTCCGGACAGCCCTGTACGGACCGGGATCTTCGCACCGCAGGTTTGCACCGCCGAACACGTCCCGCAGCACATAGTCCTCGCCGTCCTCTCCTTCTCTGTAGAATACCCGTCCGTCCGAAATCGACCACATCCGTAAACCATCGACGTCCCGCTTCAGTTCCACGCCGTCCATCGCCACGCGCGAAGTCACCCGTTCGCGGGCGACCTCCAGGTTTCCCGGATTCAGGAATCCCGAGCCGTAGGAATTGTCGAGTTCCGAATACACCCAGCGGCGCCGAAAGGGTTCCGCACTCCCCAGAAAATCCAGGCCATATCCATTATAGTCTACCTCGAGTCCGGCCAGGTTGACGATCGTGGGGAACAGATCGATCATCGACATGGGCCCCTCCGGCAACCTCAACCCGTCGTGTGCCGGAACGGATGCCAGCAGCGGCACGTGGATTACGTTCTCATGCAGGAAATCACCGTGCGCCATCACCTCGCCGCAGAAACCCTCGCCATGGTCTCCAAGGACAAATACCGCCCAATCGTCCAGGTCCACTCGCTTGAGGATCTCCACGAGCAGGAATTCCTGTACGTGCGTCGCCGCCGCGTAATAGAACCGCAGCGCCTCTTTCGCGCGCCCCGCATCCACCAGCGCTTTCAGGTTCGGCGCACCTCGAATCCCCCTCGCCCCGTACCCGCCGTGGGTATACCAGAAATGCAGAAAACAGAACCGGGGCCGGTCCTCTCCGTCGAACGTCGTATGCAACAGGTCTTCCATGGATCCCAGATGCTGGTCTTTCGCGGCGGGATCCATCGGTCCGATAAACCGCTCATAGTCCAGAAACCGGAAAACGTCCCTGCGCTCGGACCGGGCATGGATTTCGAACCCCGCATCCGAAAACAGCTGAAACAGATTCGGTATCCCGGCGAACATCTTCAGATACGTCTGCCCGTTCAATCCGTGCTCAAATGCATATAACCCCGTGAACAGGGACGTGTGAGACGGGCGCGTTGCCGGGGCCGTCACGAAAAACCGCTCGCCGAAAGCGAAGTCCCTGGTCAGCACGTCGAACTTTGGCGTGTTCAGCCGGCGATTGACCCGGCTCACCGCGTCGTACCGCAGGCAGTCGACGGAGATCAGAAGAAACTTGTCAACCGGGCGACCCATAGCAATTCGAAATTCGCATGAATGGACAGGAAGGACCGGATAAGAACCCAAAAGCCGGAAGACTCCAATTAAGTCCAGAATTCGCCTTTTGGCAAGTACATCAGTTCCGATTTATTCATAAGTTGACATCCGCCGGATCGCACTTATCATGTTGCTCATTCTCAATGACGAATATGAACTCAATAAAGCGCGGGTTCGATCTGCGCGGCACGCTCGAATGCGGCTGGAATATCTTCAAACGCAAGGGATATTCGAATCATCCGCGGGACATATCGGTCAACCACGACTATATCGACCACCTTGCCGAGTCCGGCCTGAACTGCATTGTCGTGTTCTGGACCAATGCCGGAGGTTTCAACGACGCCTGGCATGAGGCGGTCGAACATGCGCACGCCGTCGGTCTGAAGCTCATCCGCGCCATCTACGGATTCAGCGGCGGCGGTTCCGAATACACCATGGCGGAACCGGACGCGCCTGCGCACCTGCTGCGGACCGGCGTGAAGGGGCCGGATATCGCCCTCTGTCCGCACGACGCTGAAACACGCGCCTGGATGGGTGATATTCTGGCCGATCGACTCGCGCCCGGCGTGGACGGCATCGACATCGAGCCCGCGCGTGAAATCGGCCGTAACTGCGTATGCGACCGCTGCAGGATCCTTCGCCCCTATCAGTGGGACGCCTTTGTAATCGGTATTATCGCCGAACGCCTGTACGCCATCAAACCGGATGCCGAAATCCTGCTGCACCTCAGCATGGCGACCGATAGACCCGGAAAACAGCAGATGTCGACGGACCTCCAGGGTCTGCCCGAATCCATCCGCCACATTTTCGCCTGGGGCGCTGACGACGAATCAAGCCTCGTCGACTGGCTGGACGCCGATCCCAGATTCGAACCCTTCGCCAAACTCGGCCGCGTCCTTCTGTTTCCGGATGGGACGACGCCGGTCCTCTCCGTCCAGGAGCGCGTTGCACGCACCTTTCGGTGGTGCAAGCTGGCCGCGGATCGGGGGAAGACCGGCTATCTGTTTGACTACCGCATCTTCGGCGGAAGGGAGTGGCAGGGGCACGAGGCGGATGTCCCCCGGACCCGAACGGGCGGCAAACGGCCCGCATCGGTCACACTGATGGGTGCGGCTATGAAGAATCCGTATCTGGATGAAGCGGGACGGCATGAACTTATCGCCCGCCTGAAGTCCGAGTGCGACTGGGATCTGGATCATCCCGCTCGCTTCTACAATTCACCCGCCGGATAAAGTCTCCCATTCAATTCAATGCCGGAAACGTCCAGGCCTCTCATCGCCCCCCAGACTGAATCCGCGTTGGTTCCCGCCCCCCGCGGCGTCACGCTCCGGTCCCTTTTTCTGGCCATTCTCGTCTCCGTCGCCGCCTGCCTGTGGGTGAACTACATCGAGTACGTCATCCATGCCTCCCGAATGACCCTCAGCCACTTTCCCATGGGTTCGCTGATGGTCTACCTGGCGCTGGCCCTGATTCTCAATCCGCTGTGCAAAAAACTCGCCGCGAGTTATGCGCTCTCGCCCACGGAACTCAAGGTTATCCTGGCCGGCGGTCTGGTTGGCGGCGCCATCCCTTCGGTTGGGCTGACGGGCTATTTTCTGGGCGCGATCGCCGCGCCGTACTATTTCGCAACACCGGTGAACCAGTGGGGCGAGTTCTTCCACCCCTACATTCCCCAATGGCTGGCGCCGCGCAATGTCAATCACGCGCTGGACCACCTGTTTGAAGGCGGTCCGCCCGGCATGGACATTCCCTGGGACGTCTGGTACATCCCCCTTGCCGCGTGGATGGCGTTGATTACGGCCCTCTTCGTGGCCTCGACAAGCCTGTCGGTCATTCTTCGGAAACAATGGGTGGAAAGCGAACGGCTGAGTTACCCGATCCTGCGCCCGGTTCTGGATCTCACCGACCCGGTGAAGCCCGGTTTTTCAAGGCGTTTCTGGATCGGTTTCGCCGTTGCCCTGGGAATTATCAGCTGGAACATGATCCACTACTTTGTACCCGGATTTCCGCAGATTCCCAATATCCGCTGGGGTCCCTGGGTGCATTTCGAACGATACTTTCCCGGTATCTGGACCCGCGTCAATATGTTCACCATCTCCTTCGCCTACTTCGCCAACATCGACGTTCTCTTCAGCCTGTGGTTCTTCTGTGTCCTCTTCATCCTTCGAAGCGGCGTCCTCAACCGATACGGATTTAACGCCAGCAGCACCTATACGACAACGGGCGAATTTGCCTGGCTTCAACTCGGCGGATTCGTCACGCTGGTCGGCTGGGGATTGTGGATCGCGCGACACCATCTGAGATCGGTGATGAGGATCGCCATCGGCCGAAGCGCGCCCCTGGACGATGCTGACGAAATGATGAGATACCGCACGGCCGTGCTCGGTTTTATCCTGAGCACCCTTTTCGCCATATTCTGGTTCTGGCGCGCCGGTATGGGGTTCGGGGTTGCTTGCCTGTCCGTTCTGGCGACTCTGATCATTTTCCTTGGCGTCTCCCGAATCGTGGCCGAAGTCGGCCTGGTGTTTGTCTGCACGCCGATCGGCCAGCAGGAAATCGTCACCCGGCTGATCGGGCCGAGGAATCTCTCCGGACCCAGCCTTACCGTGCTCGCCTTTTCGAATGCTCTCACCTCGTTCGGGAAGGGCCTGTTCATGCCCTCCGTCGTCCACGCCACGAAAATCGCCGACCTCTGTCCTCGCGAAGACCGCCCCCGGGTCCTGACCGCAATCTTCCTGGCGTTTGCCGCGGGCGTGGCTGCGTCCATCGCCTACACCTTGTACCTGGGATACACGCACGGGGCCTACAATTTCAACGATTTTCCTTTCACTCGATACAGCCGGAGCGGCTTCGCGAATGCGCTTTCGAAAATGAAGGATCCGGCGGTCGAGACCAATATCCGCCCGATCCTTCTGGGCATCGGCGCCGCGGTCATGTCCGCCCTGACCTTCCTCAAATACCGCTTTCCCTGGTGGCCGCTGCACCCGGTGGGCTTTGCCATTGCCGGCATCTCATACGTCCATTTTTCCACTTTTTCCGTGTTCATCGCGTGGTGCATCAAATTCATCATCCTTCGCATCGGCGCCGCCGCCCTGTATCGACGTTATATCCCGTTTTTTCTGGGGGTCCTGACGGGCTATACCGCCGGCGTGGGGCTCTCCCTCGTCGTGGACATCATCTGGTTCCCCGGCGCGGGCCATTCAATACACGGGTACTAAGGTATCGAGCGGGAATCCGGGAGATGCCGTTATGGTTGACATCCATCAGACGTTCAACTGGCACGATATCCATGGGAACCAGGACTATGTCGTCGGAGAAGACGGCTACCTGAAAATGGACGCATCCAGGACGCCGGTCCAATGTCACCGTCAACTCAAAGAGAAGATCACCAACAGGTCCGGCTCCCTTGAACTGGCCATGAGAGTTGTGCTGGACGAGCCGGAATACCACACCCTTTACACGCTGCGCCTTTACGACAGTGCGGGCCGCCCGGCCATCGTCTGTCACATCCGGAGGGACGGCCGGCTGCTGTTCCAGGGCAGGAACGAACTGATGGATTCCGGCAGGGTACTCACGTTCCAGGGCAACTGTCCTTTCAACGATCGCACCAGGCGCAAATGGTACGTCGTCGAATCCGATGAACACACGTACACCTTCGAAGCGTTCGACTTTGCAAACCAGACCGCCGTGTTTCTTCTGGACGGCCGACAACCCGTCACCGTACCGTTCCGGAACCCTGTCCGGGATATCGCAAAACTGGAACTCCGGACCGGCGGTGTCGGAATCGGCCGGTATATCCGCGTGAAACATATGAAGCAGTTCGTCGGCGGCGAACAGATCGATCGGGAAGACCACCCGCTCTGCTGGAAACCGGTCCCGCCGCCCCGCGACGGGGAACCGGACGACAACGTCTGTGAAAGCAGGCTCAGACCCGTTGAAAACCGATGGCTTGAGGTCATCACCCGGTACGGATTCGTAACAACGACCTTTCCGGTGATCCCGAAGGGAACGCTGGAATTCGACGTCAAATCCCCGGACGTATCGGCGGAAGCCTGCATCCTGCTGGGCGAATGCGACGGCTCCATCAAGTGTTTTCGCAAGATTCAGACGGGCATCCTGACAAACCGAATGACCATTGCCACCGGTCATCCCGAGCCGGGTTTCAATACGTTCGACAACTCCGTCGCTCCCGAAAACGACCGGGCGTACCGGTTCAGGATCGCATGGGATGCGGAGACCAACAAGCAGCGGATCTGGATCGACGACGTTCCACAGATATACCTCGGCGAAACGGAGATCGAAATCCACGGCCTATGGGGCAGGGACAACCGGATGACGCGGGGAATCGACACCATCTCCCTGCATCCCGGCCTGCTCGGGACCGCGCGTCTCACGTCCATCCAGAAAGCAGAAGGCCGGACGCTCGAAAACCCGCCGGAGCCCCTTCGCACCTGGTGGGGCAGTTTCAGGCTGCGAGCCCTGGTATAACCATTGTGAGTCGAAGCAAGCCGACGCGCCGAATCGCGAAAGGTAGATATGCAAACCCATCGAACGCCATGCACGATGTACAAGCCCGTCGACCTCGCGCGCGCCAGGGAGAACATCAAACGCCACGCGTGGGCGAAGGAACGCTACCGTCAGATCAAATCGCAGGCCGGATATTATCTGATGATGGACCGGGATCGAATGCGGGCTTTCATCAGCGACCGGACGCCGCTGGTCACCGTCGTCTGCCCCAACTGCGGATGCGGACCCTGGTACGCGTACAGCCTGATCAACGACGGGGATATCCTTCAATGTACGGACTGCAGGACCGCGTGGGACTGGGACCCGGACGACGCCTCCGAAACTTGGAATATCCAGGCGGTGATCCGCACCTACCGCCTGAAATACATCCTTGGCGGTCTGGAAAGCGCCGGCATCGTGTACGGTGTCGAAGGCGACGTGCGATACGCCGAAAAAGCCGCCATTCTGGTCGAACGTTTCGCGGAAGTCTTTGAGGACTACCGGCTGAACCAGGTGAACAGGAACGTCTGGCACGATCAGAATGACCCCTATTACGGGAAAATCGACGGTTGGAAACAGCGGGATGCCTGGTGCGTCCGAAACGTGCTGCTGGCGTATGATCTGATCCGGGACTCGGGTGTCCTTAAGGGCGATCAGCGCCGGTCCATCGACGCCTTTGTCGAATACGTTCGAGACTATTTCGTCGAGTCGTTCAACAATCCGGGGGACTCGACCCTGAGCGGATACACCTGGTCCGATGACCTTTCACCCTACCTCTCCCACTACTCCATTCAGGACCACGGAGGCGCGTGGTGGTGCATCGCGGCTTCCGCCGCGCTGACGGGCGACAGGGAAATCCTGCAATCCGTCGTCACGTTATACGAAGACATGCTCAAGCCTGAAGCCGGCGTGTTCTTCCCGGACGGCGCGTTTTACGAATGCACGGCCGACTACACCCTGGGACTGCTCCAGACGACCATCGGCATCCCCGAAATCATCCGCGGAAACCTGGACGCCGACGTGTATGCCAATCCCCGATGCGACCTTCTGGAAAAGTGTTACACCTGGTTCCTGGATGCCGCCTTTCCGAACGACACCAACCCCGCGATCAACGATTCGCACGTTGGCAGTCCGCTGCGTCCTTTCTGTTCGGAAATCGCCTTTATCGTCTATAACAACCGAAAGGCGCTGCGCCATCTCAAGACCCTCTGGGGTCCCGGCCTGAACGGCGGTACCGAATACTCACTCTTCTACAGAGATCCGGATGCCGCGGTCGAAGGCGACGGCGAACCCTACGCCGAGGAAAGCGTCCACCTGCCCGATATCGGACTCATGATTTTTCGTCATGGCGAAGACAAACCGTCGCGGACCATGGCCTTCATCGATTACGGCCCGTATATACCCGCCGCCCACAAGCAGAAAGACTATCTCAATTTCGTCCTGTGGTCCCACGGACAGGAACTCGTCACGGAAATGGGATACAACTGGAATCCGGAATGGGCGCGCCTGTGGGAACGCGGTCCGCTGTCGCACAATACCGTCCTGGAATGCGCGGAACAGGGCGAGGGAGGAAAACCGCTCCTCTGGTGCGTTACTCCCGGCCCGAAACTGGCCGAAGCGGGCCTGCCGCCGGGCAATGCGCGCCTGATCGCACTGCTGCCGCGAAGTTCGGGTGATCCCCTTATCGTCGACATCTTCCGCGTCTCCGGAGACAGCAGTTCGTACACGTGGATGCTGCACGCCCGGTCGGGAGACCTGGAGGTCGCGGGCCTGGACGACCTCTCGCCGGCAGACGTCCCCGAACCCCTGCGTTCCGGCCGTACGGCCCGCGCGATCGACGACGTTACGGCCACGTGGACCATGGATCGCGCCGGCCTGCGGACGACTGTCCCGAATATCTGCGACACGACGGTGACGATGTCCGAGTGTCCTCCCGAAGAGGACGTTATTGAGGACCTCCATGCCGAGGGCGGCACGTTGAGACCCGGCGCCGTGCTGCCGTATCGCGGCCACCTCCAGGTCTCCCGTCCCGGTCCGGACGCCGTATTCGCCGCCGTACACGCGCCATTCCGGGACAGCCCACCCGCCGCAGATATCGCATGCCGCATCCTGCCGGACGACACGCTTGCGCTCGGAATTACCACGGGACAGGAACACCTCCTCCTCGTGCATACCCTCGCACAGGGAGCGGTGCACGCGGACGGACTTACCCTGAACGGGCGCGCCGCTGTCGCCACGATGAAAGACGGCGTGCTCAAATCGCTATGTCTCGCTGCGGGCACGTATCTGGCTTACGACGAATCCGAACTCCACCTCGACAGGACCGGCAACGCCTACGCGATACGTTCCGGAGACACGTTCAAAAGGGTGGAGCTATAGGATTCAGTCCCTTATATTGCGCCGTTCAGAACCGCAATCCTACCTCTAAACGGGAGATTTGCATGCCGTCCAACTTTCTCGACCGGGTCACCGAGGGCCACGTGCTTTGCGATGGCGGTTACTATCTCGAATTCGAACGACGTTGCCTCGGCAGCTACGCGTCCAGAATACCCATGGGGGTACTCGACTATCCGGAAGGCGTCCTCGAACTCCACAAGGAATTCGCGCGGGCCGGCGCCGAGGTCCTCCAGGCCATGGTCTGGGGGGTGCGGCCGATGGATCGCGAAGAGGAACTCCACAGGACGGCCGTGGAACTCGCGCGGGAAGCGGCCGGACCGGACCGGTTTGTGGCCGGTACCCTCAGCCCCTTCGTTTATTCGGGCCGCTCCAAATGGGATCCCATGTCAGAGGAAGACAAGACCGGCGCCAGGGAATTCTTCGAACGCCGCGTTACCCAGCAGACCGCGGCCGGCGTGGACCTCTTCATCATCGAGACCTTCTATTCCGTGGATGAAGTCAGCCTGGCCATTCCCTTTGTCAAACAGGCGGGGATCCCGGCTGTAGTGACAATGACCTATCGCGACGGGGAATTCACCCGGGAAGGCTATCGCCCCGGCGAAGCCGCCAAACGACTCGTGGACGCAGGGGCCGACGTGGTCGGCATCAATTGCATGCGCCCGTGGTCAACCATGCGGCCCCTGATGTACGAGGTCGGGGAAGCCGTTTCCGTGCCCCTGTGCGCGCAGCCCACGGGATACGAACTCGAACCCGGCGAGACCTTCAACCGTCCGCTGAGCGTCGCCAACCTCTGGACGCAGGTCGAGCCACGCGTTGTCACGCGCTTTTCCATGGCGGAGTATACCGCCGAAGCGACACGTATGGGAATCGGCCTGATCGGCTCCTGCTGCGGCGCCCTGCCGTACCACGTCCGGGCCATGGCAGAGGCGCTCGGCAAACCCACCGACCTGCCCGACGTCGACCGCGGATACCACGGTCTGGCGGGGTGAGAAGCGACCATGGAATCGTGAGGGTCCGTGCTGAGGTCTATCCCGCGTCCGTGGACAGAAGGATTCAGGGGGGTGACATCCGTTCCGCCAACAGGTCGTAAGTCGGGCGGGTAGTCGCCTCATCCCGCCGCCCACGCTGCGCCAACGGGAGGAAACCACTCATGTTGAATGAAATCACCGCCTGTCTCCAAAAGGGGTTCGAACTCGGCGTCCGGTGGACGGATGAGAGCGGCGTCCTGAACGACCCATACGAAAGCAACCGGCCGGAGAACTTCGCGCCTGCCTGCTGGGCCGTCATCGGCGCGTCCCTGTACCGGCTGACCGGCGAGGACGTTTATCTGGAGTGGACCGACCGGTGGATGCAGCGCACCGCCGGGATTATGGAAGGCGCCCGGAATTCGCCGGGTTTCAGAGAATACGTGATGGGGTACGGCGTGATGGTCTTCCCCATTCTTTCCGACGTCGTGGAAAGGGATGTCCTGGAAGGCTGGGAAGCCGCCTTTGCAGCGTCCTATACGGACGACGCCGGATTGTCCGACTGCCACGTCTCGGCCGCGTCGCTGCTGTGCGACCTGTTCCTGGACAGCGGGCGGGAGAAGATTGCCCGGGAGCGATCCGGAGAATTCATTGCGGCGTTCAACAGGCGAGTCACATCCGGGGGTTTCCTGCGCGACGACGACGTGAACGGGAATTCTGTTGCGCACGTCTATCTGACCGGCACCTTCCTGGCCGCCACCCTTCTCAAGAACAAATCAGACGTCGCGTTCGGGTCAGAGGTCGAACGACTCCTGGAGACGATCTGCGGCTGGTTCAAACGGGCGAACGGGCGTTTCCATCTCCCGTTCCTGGCCAGCAGGAGCATCTACCAGATGTACGTGTATCCCATGGTCGCGCTTCTCTCGTACATCGGAGAGGGTGGAAAGGCCGGAGACAGAGTCCTCGCGCTGCTCGAATTCTGTCAGTCATTCAATCCCGAAAACGACGTTTTCTCCCATACGCCCAACCACCTGTCGCCCTTCGCCCTCGCGGGCCTGGAGTGGACTTATAATCGTCTGAACACGGACCTCGGCGCGGGTCTTGTCGCCTGGGCGCTGCTCGCGCTCCTGATCGAAAAGGAATGGCCGGGGTTCGACACGGTCGCCGCCGCCCCCGTGCAGGACGTTGTCGATCCGGAAGCCGGGTACGCGATCCTGCACGGCGAGAAGTCCCGCGTGGCCTTCGCGCTTTGCAATCACGACTGGGGCTATCACCTGCCGCTCCAGCCGGTTTCACTCAAACTCGGCAATACCCCGATGATCGAACCCGTAGCCGATGCCAAACGCGACGGTGTCAAACACGCCTTTCACGAACAGATCCTGGAACCGCGCACGGCCGATCCGCTGCTTGAGCCGTACTTCGGCATTCTCGTTCAAGAGGCAGACGGCGCTTTTCGCATCATGGAAGGCAGCGCGGAGGTCGTCGCAGCCGATGAATACAGGTTGACCGGGCCGGTATCGCTGAACCTGAAACTCGATCTGAAGAACGAACTCATTCGGCTGACGTATCGCGTCACGGAAATCAAGAACGACGATCAGCCCATTTTCTCCATCCCGGTCCTGCTGTGGGACGGGAAGGAGGAACTGACGTACGGAATTGACAACGGCACCCTGGTTCTGGGCTGGAAAAGCGCGGCCTACCGGGTATCGATCACCGGCAACAGCGGTCCGTGGGACCTTGACATGGCGCGTTATCTGCACGCCGGATGCGGTCTGACCGCGAATATGACCGTTCCACTGGCGCACAACGCCGCCAAACTGGATTCGGCTGTCACGATTGAACGGACGGCGTGAGGATCTCACTTCTGAGGGGCCGGTCATGAACCTCGGATTCGTCGGTCTGGGCAACTATTCCAGAAACCACCTGCGGGCCGTCCAGGAGAATCCGGACCTGGTCCTGGCATCCGTCTATGATATTGTACGCGAACGCGCTGACGAAGCAGCCCGGGCGTTCGGTGCAAAACGGGCGTCAAGTATCGAAGATCTGGCCGGCGACCCGGACGTTGAGGCGGTAGTGATCACAACGCCCAACAACCGCCACTTTGACGACTTCAATGTCTGCGCGGCCCACGGCAAACATGTTTTTGTCAACGTGCCCGTCACGACAAGCCGCGCCGAGGCCGCGGATATGATGCGGCTCGCCAACGAAAAAGACCTCACCTATATGGCCGGCCACAACCTCCGCAAGAATCCGGCCGTCTCCCACCTGAAGAAGCGTCTGGACGCCGGCGACGTGGGCATCCTGCACTCGGTCGAAGCCTCTGTCGGAGGCGCCACCGCCTATGAACTCACGCCGGACAACTGGCGGTACCAACTGAAAAATGCGCCGCTTCTTCCTTTTGCGCAGATGGCCGTCGTCTTCATCGACCTTGTCCTGGATATCATGGGCGCGCCAGAGAAAATCTCCGCCTTCATGTCCAAGAGAGACGGGGCCGGGGAATCCCCGGATCTGGGCGCGGTTATCGGCCGCTACGCCGATGGACGGCTTTCCTATATCGGCGCGTCTTACGTCTCTCTTCTGGGCTACGAAATCACCTTTGCGGGCAGCGACGCCAGAATCACGTGGGACAGCCACGACGAAAACGCCGTCACCCTGATCGGTACCGAGACTCGCCAGCGCGAATCCTTCGACCGGGTCGACGAACAGTACGAGGAGCTCGCCGAATTCGCGCGCTGCGTGGAAACCGGCGCCGCACCCTCGGCAAATGGCGTGGATGCCTTCAATGTTGCCGCCTACTTCGAGGCGATCGAAGAATCCATCAACACGGAGCGGTCAGTCCGCTTCAGGTCTCTCCATGAATAGAAAAAAGCCTTGGAGATCGTGTCTCCAGGGCATTGACCGGAATCCAATCTGACCGGACTCAGATCACATCGATTTGTCCAACCGACCTGAATCGAGTTAAACAGTATGCCAAGAATAATGGGATGATCCTAAGCCTCAAGTTCTTTAATTTCGTGAATAATGCCTCGATATAAAGCCTGTTTCGCCGAAATAGGCACTATGTTTTGTGCAGTTGTGAATTCTTGTGCCTCAGATAAAGAAATATCAGTATGTTTAATGAGACAATCCAGGACACGTCGATTACATTCCTTTACACCATTGAGGCGATGTTCAAGCCAAAACTGATCAAGCCGCTCATCTTGTGGTGTTAAGTAATAAATGGAGTGAATGCCAAAATCGGCTTCGGGCGTGGCAAATCGTGTTTTACCACCCAAAAATGGTAAAATGCCGGTAGAATAAATCCGATGTGAGTTATGAGTAATCGTCTGTATAGATTGCCCAATCAAGAAATGATAAAGAAAAATAGCAGATTCAAATTGTCCACCATCGGTGGAGATTTCTACATACAGTGTGGAAGGTTGCTGTTTTGTTATTTGTGGTCTCACTTTATCGATGAAATCACCTACTGTGTCCCGACTAATGATATCTTTAAATTCACATCTTAAAATTGAATCCATTAATTCGTTCCGCCTGGAAAGGAAGCGGTCTGACGCAATACTGGGGAGTAAACTAACCGAAGGGAGAAGGGGGCACATTCTCGTAATCTATTCGTTTGGCTAATTGACCATCTGTACAATGAATGTGCAGTTCCGTGCCTAAACCGCTTGCTAATTCCTTTCCGTGCGAAATCGCATAGGCTTGTGTAGGGTGAACACCGAGTGGGTTATCCATGCCCGCTAGCTTAACTTCCCATTTGCCACCCTTTGGTGTGACATGGATATTATTTCTTGCCACCAAATGCACCTCCTGTGGACGGTACTTCAGGGACTGCCTTATCGCGTCAGACCTGCCGTAATATACTCACGGGAGGGCTTTCGTCAATAGTCACGTTCGATTTCCAAATTGTTCAGGCACCTGTTTTTTCCGTACAGATCTCCAACGGTCGGTTTGGCGTTGTTGTGGCCCTACTGATACTATACCAGAGAAACCAATCACTGCGCCGGCAACGCACAGGTGGTAACTGATTGAAACACACAAATCAAGTCCCTGGGCTGGTCGGCCCAGGCGCTTCGTTTTGCGCGCCAGGCAGGGCGCGAAGCGCTATCAGAAGGCGGAGTTGTTTGGAACCGCCAGGGGCGTCGCCTGTGGGCGCGAGTTACCCGTGATTTACCCGCGAACCTCCGCAATGACCGAGAGTTCCACGGATGCGCCCAGCGGCAATTCGTTCGCCCCGATGGCCAGCCGGGCGTGGCTGCCTTTGTCGCCCAGCACCTGTGCGAACAACTCCGACGCCCCGTTAATCACCTTCGGCTGGTCCGTGAATCCCTCCGCCGAACGGACAAATCCCTCCACGCGCACCAGTTGAACGACGGCTTCGAGCGAACCGGCCGCGGCGTTCAATACACTCAACGCGTTCAACGCGCAGAGCTTCGCCGCTTCATAGCCTTCCTCGACGGACACGTCCGCCCCCACCCTGCCCGCAGACTTCAGTTCGCCCGCGGACATCGGAAGCTGGCCCGCCACGAAAATCAGATTACCCGATCGCTTCGCGGGCACGTACCCGCCCGCGGGCGACGGCGGCTCCGGCAGCGCGAGTCCGAGTGCGGCGAGACGCTCCTCTACAGACATCGGTGCCTCCCATACGAAACGTCCTGATTACAGTGAATCTCGATCGCGACTTCAGTATGCTTCCTGTCCTTTGCGCACGATTTCCTTCACGTACCCCGCCAGCGCTTCGATCGCGACGTCTTTTCTTTCCTGTTCGTTCCTCATCTTCACCTCCACTTCGCCTTTCGCCAGCCCCCTGGAACCCACCGTTATCCGGATCGGGATGCCGATCAGGTCTGCATCGTTGAACTTCACGCCTGCCCGCTCATCGCGGTCATCCAGAAGCACTTCGATCTCCTCGGCTTCCAGGTCGCAACGGATCTTCTCCGCCGCCTCCAACTCCCCCTTCGGGCGATTTCCCGAGAGGACAACGATATGCGCGTGGAACGGCGCGACAGAAATCGGCCAGACGATGCCCTGCCCGTCGTGGTGTTCCTCGATCACGCAGGCCAGCAGGCGCCCGACTCCGATCCCGTAGGAACCCATCACCAGCGGACGGGCTTTGCCGTTCTCGTCCAGGAAATTCGCGCCCAGTTTCTCGCTGTACCTCGTGCCCAGCTTGAAGATATTCCCCACCTCGACCCCACGCGCCGACCGGAGCCCGGCGCCGCAGGAGGCGCAGGGCATCCCCGCCTCCACCGCCACCAGATCGGCGACGATGTCCGCTTCGAAATCCCTGCCCGCGTTCACGTTCAGGCAATGATAGTCCACCTTGTTCGCCCCGGACACAAGGTTGGCGGATGCCGCTACCAGGTCATCCACGACAATCAGAGCATCCTCGGCGATGCCGATGGGAGATCCGTATCCGGGTTCCGCGCCGATCGCGCGAATTTCCTCCTCCGTCGCCGGCCGCATTTCGACGGCCCCCGCGGCATTGGCCAATTTGGTTTCGCTGAGTTCGTGGTCTCCCCGTACCAGCGCGAAGATAAACCGCTCTTCTCCCTGTATTGAACCTGTCATAAACACCGCTTTGGCGGTGCGGCTCGCGGGAATGTCCAGGAACCTCGCAAGATCTTCAATGGTCGTGCATCCCGGCGTTGCGACTTCCTGGAGTTCCTTTGGCGCCTCCCCGACGGCCTCCTCCCTCTCACACACGGCAATCTGCCGGTTCGCACGGTACCCGCATCCGTGGCAAATGAGCAGCGTATCCTCACCCACCGGATTCAAGTACATGAATTCGTGCGCCCCGGTCCCGCCCATCATGCCGGTATCGCTCTCCACCGAAACCACCTGGCCCGCCAGGCCCACGCGCCGGAAGATATTCTCATAGGCCCTGTACATATCCTGATAGACCGAATCCAGGCCGGACTCGTCCAGGTCGAAACTGTACGCGTCCTTCATGGTAAACTCGCGGACGCGGATCAGACCTCCCCGGCTCCGCGGCTCGTCGCGGAATTTCGTCTGAATCTGGAACACGCACATGGGCAGCTGCCGGTAGCTCCGAATCTGATGCCGCGCCAGGTCCGTGACCGCTTCTTCGTGGGTCATCGCCAGGCACATGTCCCGGTCGGATCGATCCTGCATTCGAAGCATTTCCGGACCCACCTCGTTCCATCGCCGGCTCTCCCGCCACAACTCGGCCGGCTGTACGATCGGCATCATCAGCTCGATACAATCGATCGCCGCCATTTCCTCCCGAAAAATCGCCTCGATCTTCCGTGCGACCCGGAGTCCCAGCGGCAGCGCGCTGAAAATACCCGCTGCCAGCGGACGGATCAAACCCGCCCGCAACGCCAGCTGGTGGCTCACCAGTTCCGCGTCCGCCGGCGCTTCCCGAAGCGTCTGGGTAAACAACCTGCTGTACCGCATCCGGACTCCCTTCAATGTCTATCGATCCCCACTGCCCGCCCCCGGTTGGCGTTTTTAGAAACTGAAGAGTTTCAGGGCGGTGCGGCCCATGATCCATTCAAGTTCATTTTCGGACAGGAACGTCCAGCGGCGGGGCATTCCCACCGCCATCTCGCAGGTCTCGTGAAGACTCACGGGCGGGAAGTCGCTCCCCCACATGATCCGGTCCGCGCCGAACCGTTCCAGCGCGCGTTCGATGAACGGCGTTGCCTCGTCGTAGGGGTATCCCTTTCCGAATCCATAGAATCCTGACACCATGAATATCGTATTATCGTAATTCGCGTACCCCATCAGACGCTCATATTCCGGCTCGTCCGGGGTCTTCTCCACGTCCGGAAACCATCCCATATGTTCAATGCGAAACACCGCGCGCGAGTGACGCCGAATCCGTTGCTCCATCGCGGGGCGAAGCATGCCTGCCATGCCTCCGCTCAGACTGGCCATGATGCCGAGTTCTCCGGCGGTATCCCAGACCGCCTCATTGTCGACGGAAGCCGGAATTCGCAGTCCCGCGAGTCCGAACTCCGCCACTTCCCGCCGGATTCGCTCGCCGGCGTCCGCCGCTTCGTAGTCCACGGCGCCCAGAGAAGCGAAGCGTCCCGGATAACGGACCATACAGTCCTTCAAATAGGCGTTATCGTGACACCCGCCGTACTGCACGAGCAGCGCCTTGTCGATGCCGGCCGAATCCATCTGGGCCAGCAGCACTTCAACGGCTACGTACTTTGTCAGCCCCACGTGCACATGTCCGTCGACAATGGTCATTCCATCCCTCCTTGCCGGGCGATGCGGGACCCGAACCGTCCGGCGTTTTTTCGACGGCGGGTGTTCAGTCAATCTCAACGACCAGCCCGTCCTCCGCCACGAGCACCTCGCCGCCGTATCCGCCCCTGATCTCGTCCGCCATCTGATACGGGGCCGTCCGGTCTCCCGTAATGTCTTCGATCACCAGGTGTTTGATGATGACGCGCTTCACTTCGGATTCCCGTGCAATATCCGCAATATCAGCGGGCGTGATGTGCCAGGCGCCCCACGGCTGTGTCGCCAGGAACTCCGGCGTGCCTGAACACTCGATGGCCAGGACGTCCGCGCCTCGGCAAAAGTCCGGGAAGTCCTCATCTGGCGTTCCGTCTCCCGTAATGACCACGCGACGGTCGCCCGCGTCCACCCGATAGGCCAGCGTCGGGATATTCCCGTGATCGGTGAATGTCGCGGAAACCCGGTAATCGTCCAGTTCCAGGAAGGGATGGTTTCCGTCCACTTCGATCACCTCCGGATCCAGCGGGCGGATGTCCTTTCCGTGGCTCAGCCGGCTGTTGATATCCTGTTCAAAGGGCGGCCGGATGACTCGCTCCACGAAATCCCGGGTGCCCGCAGGACCGTAAATTCCCAATCGACGATTCCGTTCCTTCACCCATCCCACGAAAACCAGATAGGGCACATCGACAATATGATCGAAATGCAGGTGGGTCAAAAACAGCCGGTCCACCTCCTCGCATCCCACGCCCGCGCGCGCCAGGTTCGTGCCGGCGCTCCGGCCGCAGTCGAACATCAACACTTCGTTGCCGACCCGAAGCATCTGCGCCGGACCGCCCCTGACCGGGTTATCCCGAACGGCGCCGCTGCCCAGCATGACAAACGTCATTCCAGCCATGTGTCTCGCTTCCTGAAGAAAACTTGAACTTACATGGATGGACGGGATGAACAGGATAAAAGACCAAAAAGCGCGACAAAAGAACGAGAAGACGAGAAAGGCACGAGAAGACGAGAAGACGAAAAAGCACGAGAAGACGAGAAGACGAAAAAGCACGAGAAGACGAGAAGACGAAAAAGCACGAGAAGACGAGAAGACGAAAAAGCACGAGAAGACGAGAAGACGAGAAAGCACGAGAAGACGAGAAAACGAGAAAGCACGAGAAGACGAGAAAACGAGAAACGGCAGTATGTTCGCCTGGTACGTCGGAAGCAACGCCCCCGCGAATGGAACGCAAACTGCCTGTTTGCGGTACGGAAACCGGTTACTTCGACGTGCGGGTTTCATGTTGATATGCTTCCAGCGTCTTCTCCGCAATCGACGCCCATGACAACGCTTTCGCCCGCTGAAACGCGCCTTCCGATATGGCCGGCTGGTCGCGCTCCCGGATCTCTTCCATCGCCAGCTCGAGCCCATCCCCGGCCCGGGCGTCGTATATGATCCCGGAGGTGTCGTCCAACAGTTCCGGAAGACAGCCGATGCCCGGTGCGATGACCGGCCGCGCGAAAGACAATGCCGTGATCGCCGAGCCGGAAGTCAGCAT
Source organism: Candidatus Latescibacterota bacterium (assembly GCA_965203805.1). Classification (GTDB taxonomy): domain Bacteria; phylum Latescibacterota; class UBA2968; order UBA2968; genus JAAXHE01. Next base: position 3,807,995 of record OZ241917.1, read on the forward strand.
ATCCACGAAGGGCAGCACCATAACGTCCGACGCGTTAAAGAAGAGCTGGAGCTCCTCGTCAGGGAAGAATTCCGCCGTTTGCATGAGAATCCTCGGATCGCCGGCGCGCGCCCGGGCGACCACGTCCGCGCTGTATTCGCTGTTCACCTTGGCGGCGAGGAGCAATCTTAGATGTTCCCCCTGCAGATTGGAAAACGCCTCGAGCAGTCGCTCGACGCCCTTATAGCGTTTTACGTTTCCGAAGAAAAGATACACGAATCCGTCGGGGGCGATCCCCAACGTTCTCCTGGCCTCGACGCGCGACACCTTGTTCTCGTACACGTCTATGAAATGCCCGTGCGGTATTGTAAATATGCCATGTGTCCGGTGAAAGTGATTCAACACCTGCGTGCGTCCGTACTCGCAATGCACGATCAGCGCCGTTGCGAGGTGCGTTATGGCGAAGCGCGCAAGGCGGTCCAGGCCCGGATGCGGACGTTCGTGGGGATACAGGTTGTGGACGGTCCACACGATTCTGTAACCCAATGACCGCGCGCGGGTCAGGTGGCCGATCAGTTCAGAGCATTTTCTGACGCTCTCGCCCATATCGGCCGTGTTGTACATGTACGACGGCCAATTCAGGTGCAATACGTCCACCCTGTCGCGGTTTTCCACCAGCCACGATTCGCTCAGATCCTCGTCGTATCCGGCTTCGAGGTCTACCCCGAGTCCGGCCATCGCCCTCGCGAGCAAGGATCCGTAGGGGTTGTTTTTTTCGAATCCGAGGCCCGCCCTGCCCCAGTAGAACACCACCCGCATACGTGTCTCCGTGTGAGCCGAATCTCTTCCCTGGCAGCGACGTCGGGAACCGGACGCTACTCCCCTACAACAACATCCTCTTGACGGTCCGGCTCCACCCTTTTTGAAAGTACAGGTCTCCGTTCAAATATACGTTCAGTCCCAGGTTCATCACAAAACAATCCGCGTTGCTCGTAAGCGAACCGGTCGCTTCGGAACGCACGTCGCACCCCGGCCACGCGACCGCCGCCTGCTTTTTCGAACGGGTCCAGGCCTCCGCCGGCGTGCGGTTCGACACCCCCATTTCCCCTTCCCCGCCGAACAGAATCAGGCGGTAACGGTCTTCCAGCACATCGTGCACAACCTGCCACGGCGCGTCGCCGGACCCTGTGGGTCTTGCCGCATGCGGCGAAGGCGAAAACGCAAACGCCGGATCCGCACCTCCGTTCCATACGGGCAACTCGATCTTCGACGGGATTTCAGGTCCCCAGTGAACAGTGATCCGGCCGGCCCGGGGCGTAGGCCAGACGTTCGGGAAATCCGATCCGTTGATGCTGATCCCGATCCGATGCCCCTTTCTGAATCGCCACGCCGTCGCTTCCATATGAAACGCGACCCGGGCGATCTCGCCCGGAACCAGGGGGACGGCACGATCCATTCCCTCCCGGCGGGTCGAATTCAGTATCCCCTTTGTCACGAGCACGCTGGACCCATCCGGCGCAATCTCCAATAACCGGACCGCTATCGGTACCACCTCCACGTCGGAACTGATATACAGGCTGAACGTCGGGGACCCCAGGATCGACACGGGCTCCGCAAGGGGCGGTGACGCAAAGTTGATCGCCCGCGCCGAATCCACCCGCTGGTCTCCCGGCAACGTAAAGGGCGTCCCGCCGTCCCACAACCCCCCGTTTCGACATGCAGCCGGCAGGTAGTCTTCGGAAGCTTCGCCCGCCCCGTCAGCGGGACCATCGGCGAGTACGCCGCCGTGAAGATGGTACGTCCTGGGCGCCTGCCGAGGCAGATCGGCAGCCATCCGCCATCCACCGGCAATGATGGTGCGATCCGTTACCGGTTCTTCATATTCCCGCTGAAATACCTGAACGGTGGGTTCGTCCGTTACGCCGTTATCCATTCCCTTCAGCCAGCAGTCCCACCAGCGCAACAGTTCGTAGAAAATGTCGATACGGGGTCCGCAGTGCGACTGGTCTCCGTAAGCATGGGACCACGGCCCCATCAGCAGGCGTTTGGGGGCGTCTAACGCACGGTACACCCGCAACGGCGGCGTTGGGTATCCGTCGTTCCAGCCACCGATCAGCAGGGCCGCCGCCCGAATCCGATCGTATCGTCCGGCAATCGATCCCACCGCCCAATAGTCATCCTCCACCTGGTGGGAGATCCACTTCAGGAGGTATGGTTCGCTCTCCTTGAGCCGCTGCCGCCAGATTTCGCTCCATCGATCGCCAACGGCTTCCCGATACGGCGGCAGCCCGTTGCGCGCCACCATATTCAGGCCGTAGGCCAGCATGTCGTAAAAGCCCCGAAGACACCCGCCCTTGTAATGACAGTCGTCCGTATACCTTCGGTCCGTAAAGTAGGCCGGCGCGATCGCTTTCAGCGCAGGCGGCGCCTCGGCCGCGACCTGGAGCGTCGTAAAACCGCTGTACGACGTACCCAGCATCCCCACGCGACCGTTGCACCATGGCTGATCCGCCAGCCAGGCGATGGCATCGTACCCGTCCTGCGTTTCTTCCACCATATACTCGTCCCTGCTCACGCCCTCCGAATTGCCCGTCCCCCGTGCGTTCAGATAGACGAATGCATATCCCCGCTCGGCGAAATACCGGGCCATGGACGATGTGGCGCCGTCGGATCCGCTGCGATACGGATCGTACCACACCAGCGCGGGAAACGCGTTATCGGACACCGGCCGGGTAATGGCCGAGCCCAGCGTGATCCCGTCACGTGTTGGAATTCGATATCGATTGCTCGTGCGGAACCCGTACTCGGCAGGGGAGCAGATTCGTCTCTTCGATACATTCACCGGTCGTCCCTCACCTTTATATTGACAGCGCCATCCGGATTGTTTACCTACGTGTCCTGTCCCAATAGCACCTCGCCGTAAATCGATAGGGTCGAGGAATCGATGCGTTACAGAAGCATGCGCCACTGCGTCCATGACCTGGAAAAACACGGCCACCTCGTCCGCATCCGGGATGAAGTCGATCCGGACCTCGAAATGGCCGAAATTCACCGCCGCGTGTATCGGTCACGCGGTCCCGCCGTGTTCTACGAAAACGTCAAGGGCAGCGCCTTTCCGGCCGTGTCGAACCTCTTCGGCACCCTGGAACGGTCCCGCTTCATCTTCCGTACCACACTGAAGTGGGTCAGGCGTCTTATCGAGATCAAGGCCGATCCACCGGCCTATCTGAAGGCGCCCTGGAGAGCCGCGGGCATCGCCAGCATCGCGCCGAACATCCCGCCCCGACGGGTCCGGTCCGGCCCCGTCCTTGAACATACAACCACGGTCGCCCGTCTCCCGCAGATCAGGTGCTGGCCGGACGATGGCGGCGCTTTTATCCTGCTTCCCCAGGTCTACACCGAAGATCCCATGAATCCCGGTATCCTCAATTCCAACCTCGGGATGTACAGGATTCAGATGTCGGGCAACCGGTATGAACCCGACAGAGAGGTCGGGCTGCATTACCAGATCAGGCGGGACATCGGCATCCACCATACAAATGCCATTGCAAAGGGCGAGCCGCTTCGCGCCAGCGTCTTCGTCGGCGGACCGCCCGCCCACACGTTTGCGGCGGTAATGCCCCTTCCCGAAGGCCTGCCCGAAGTCGCGTTCGCGGGAGGTCTGGCCGGCCGCCGCTTCCGTTACGCACTAAAAAACGGCTTCACCGTTTCCGCCGAAGCCGATTTCTGCATCACGGGCGCAGTCAATCCCGGCGAAACCCTTCCCGAAGGTCCGTTCGGCGACCACCTGGGTTATTACAGCCTGGCGCACGAGTTCCCCGTGCTGCGCGTCGATGCCGTCTATCACCGCAAGGACGCCGTCTGGCCCTTCACCGTTGTTGGCCGCCCGCCCCAGGAAGACACGGCGTTCGGAGAACTCATCCACGAATTGACGGGCCCTATGGTGCCGGTCGAACTACCGGGCCTGAAGGCCATCAACGCCGTCGACGCCGCCGGCGTCCACCCCCTGCTCCTGGCCATCGGCAGCGAGCGTTACGTGCCCTATCGGGAACGGCAACCCCAGGAGATCCTCACCATTGCCAATGCGCTGCTGGGGTTCGGCGCGTGCTCGCTCGCCAAGTATCTGCTGATCGTCGCGGGCGAAGACAATCCGCAACTGGACATTCACGACATCGCGGACTTTCTACGGCATCTCCTCGAACGCGTGGACTGGAACCGCGACCTCCATTTCCAGACCCGCACGACCATCGATACCCTGGACTATTCCGGCACCGGCCTGAACGAAGGTTCCAAGGTCGTGATCGCCGCGGCGGGCCCCAAAAAGCGGGAACTGCCAATCGAAATTCCACGCGACCTGGTCCTGCCCTCAGAACTGAAGAATCCGAAAGTCGCGCTACCGGGAATCCTGGCCGTCGAAGCGCCAACATTCAACGCTCCGAGCGGCGCAGAAACGGCGCAGCGGCTGACCGCAGCACTGGAATCGGTGGAACAGGTCCGGGGATTTCCACTGATCCTGCTCGTGGACGACGCCGACTTCACCGCGCGGACGCTGAACAACCTCCTGTGGGTCACGTTTACCCGGTCCAACCCCTCTCACGACGTTTACGGCATCGGGAGTTTCATCGAAAACAAACACTGGGGCTGCCGCGGACCGCTAGTCATCGACGCCCGCCTCAAACCCCATCATGCGCCGCCTCTCGTTGAAGACCCCGGCGTCACCCGCAAAGTCGACCGCCTGGGCGAGCGCAACGGCCCCCTGCACGGCATTATCTGAAGCACATCAATAAAGATCGTCCGCCGTTGTTGTTGCACACCACCGCGCGGTAAACAGCGCGTCCAGCAGGGCCCTCCGCGCCCCCGGCGTACCGATGCGTCGCAGGGCCAGCCCGGCGTAGAACCGGTTGTAGCGGTTCTCGTCCTCCAGCGCCTCTACCAGGTCGCCCACCGCCGGGTCTCCCGCCTCTCCGAGGTTGCAAAGCAAAAGCGCGGCGTTGCGCCGTACCCGGTAATCGGGGTCCTTTACCGCCAGGAACACCGCCGGCAGGACGTCCTCGGAGTCCGCCCCGATAGCGCGCAACGCTTCGAGCGCATTGCGACGCACCCACCAGTGATCGTCGCCGACCTTCTCGAGAAGACCGGACACTGCTTCTTGAGCGTCCGGGCCCGTCCGGGCGAGCACGTCCGCCGCCATCGCACGAATCCACCAGTGATCGTCCTCGAGCACCTCCAGCAGCGCGGGTACAGCCGGCGCGCCCATGGTCGACAATGCGCGCGCGGCCGCCCCGGGCGTGGGATTGGTCCCGTGAGCGTTGTCCGGCGTCGTAGCCGTCGTTTCCTCGATCGCAGCGAGTGTCTCCCTGCGCATCGCGTCAACCAGAACTGGGATCGATGCCCTGTCACTTGCCAGCGCATACGCTGTATTGATACGCACGCACTCGTCCTCGTCGAACAGCCCGGCTTCCTTTACATCCCCGTTCGCGTCCGCACGCCCGTTGGCGCCCTGCCCCTGCAACCAGCGCCACACATCCTGCGATGCGGCCGGATTGGCGTCGTCGCCGGGCGGCGTCCAGGCCTGCTCCTGAAGATTCCAGTTGGGCGCATGCGGCGACGTCATACGAGTGAACTGGAATTTCAGCATATAACGTTTGTTGTCGCTCACATTGGGCGTTGCCCGGTGCCAGGAGTCGAAATGCATCAACGTCACGATCCCGGCATCGCCGCAGATGGCATACCCGGGCTCGCGGGTTTCGTCCGGGTTGGGGTCTGAAATGGTCTTATAGTTCTGCATGCGCGGAATCACACCCGACGGACCCATATCTATCGTGGTGTCCTGCGGATAATAGAAGGCCAGCACCCACTGAAAACGTGGATGTCGGATATTGTGGTCGAAGACGTAACAGTCCTTGTGCCAACTCTGCCCGCCGCTTCCCGGCGGATTCAAATGGCAGTGCCGGTGCGGATTCATGATATAGTCGGGTCCGAGAAGGCTCTTCAATGCGCCGCGCACGACGGGCTGATTGAACACCTTCTGGATTCGGGGTACCCGCGGCAGAATATTGTTCCCGACGTTGCCTTCCTTTTCGAAAACGGTCTCGATCTCATCGTAGATCTTACCGTGCATGTCGGGGATCGCATCGGTCTGTACAGTAATGTACCCATCCAGAATGAAGCGCTGTATCTGCGCATCCGTCAGAAGATGATTGTCCTGCGCCATTACTCGACCTCCTTGTACGTCGGCGTTCACCGCGTTGCCGCAGACCCCGTTGCCCGTGCCATATTCACCGCCTCTACGACCTGTTCAACCGTATAGAAGTCGCTCTTGAACACCTCATGTCCGCCGGGCGTATAGATGACAAGCAGCGGGATGGTCAACCGGCCGGTTTTTCGCAGCTTTTCCTTGCCGACCGGGTTATTGCCGGTTATATCCACCTTGACGGGCGCCACGTCGGGACGCGCCAACACCGTCGCCACCTCAGGACTTTGCAGCACGTTGTGCTCGAGCACTTTGCAGTTCAGGCACCACTCCGCGGTGAAATCCATCACCACAACCCGGCCATCCTCCAGCGCCTCTTCGAACCGCGCGGGCGTATAGTAAATCCAGTCGATCGGCCCTTTGTCCGTAAACCGCACGGCGCCGATTGCGGAGAACACGACAAGCGCCGCGCCAAGACACCCGAAGACTGCCCGCCGTCCGGTCCGGGCGGTGATCTGAAGCGTACCGTACACCAGCCAGAATCCTGCGGCAGCGCCAAATGCCATCACGGGCCACCAGTATCCCGTGCCCGGAGGGTCCGGAGGCGTGACGACAAGCGCGCTAAGCCCCACGCCCACGAAATAGGCCGCCGCCGCCAGCATCAACAACCCCATCACCTGCTTGATCAACTCGCTGGCCGGGCCCGTGCGGGGCATCCGGTCCACCAGCGCGGGAAAGACGGACAGTGCCAGGTACGGCGCGGCCATCCCGCCGCCGATCGCGGCGAACGTCAGCAGCGTCGTCCCGGGATATTGCGTGGCTGCCCACGCCGCCGCGGCGCCCATAAACGGCGCGGTGCACGGGGTGGAAAGTACCGCCGTCATGATGCCGAAACCGAACGAACCCCCGAGGCTGTCGTGTCCGGGGTTGAACCGGTAGACAGCCTGCGGCAAACGGACATAGAACAGCCCGCACATGCCAACCGCCATGGCGGCAATAATCAGCCCGACCAGGATCGTGAACATCGGATACTGGAAAAGCTGGTTGGTCGCCGTAAATCCGCTGATGCCGGCAATCATCGTCCCGAGCGCCAGCCAGAAGGCCACGACGCCCAGCGACATGGTGGTCCCCAGCACGAGACGCCGGGTGGGGTTGTCCGCGGACTGCGCCAGGCCGATGATCTTGATGGGGATGACAGGAAGCACGCAGGGCGTCAGATTCAGCAACCCGCCGCCGAACGCGGCCACGATGAGAAGCAGAATCAGACCTGCCCCGGACGACGTATCGATCAGGAACGTCCAGCCGAACAGATCGAAACGCACCCCGGTTCCGGCCGTCCCGGCGCCCGCCGACTCGTAATCTTCGAACAACATGGAATTCATACGGTTTACGGGCTTGCCCGCGCCAACGACAGGCAGCGCCGCCTCCAGCACAACCGTATTCGGAATAAAGCAGGTAAATTCATCGCACGCCTGGTACTCGACCTCGAGTTTAAGCCGCTGCGATCCCGGCGGCACCTCCTCGCCCACCTTTATGGGAAGGTAAAAAACCGTCTGACCCTCGTACACCATGAGATCACCGTCGGCATAGTCTGCCTGTATCGGATGGGGCTTCGGAAAACGAACGGCTTCCAGCGTCAGCCCGGCCGCCGCCTCCAGGATTCGAACGTCGGAAGGATACGGTTCGAAATCGCCGACAGCCAGCGCCTGCGCCGGATCGGGGTTGATATGAAATCCATCGTCAATATCCACCACGATGGCCAGCGCCACGAGGTCGCCCGGGCGCGCAGCGTCGACCGGCCAGGCCGTGCTTACCCTGACCTTTTCCTGCGCCGATACGGGTGGATTTGCGAAAAAAAGTGCAAACGCCAGGGCAATCAAATACGATTTTTTCATAGGGGGCCACTCCTCAAGGCTACATCGTCCTGCACGGCTTCTCCTTCGGGGTAAAGAAACGAAAAGTGGTCCGGATGGCAACGCTTTTTTCTTTACAAACAACGCGTGCGGGCCTTAATTTATGTCGAAAAAATGCCTTCCCTGCGACCCTGCCGTGCGGGTCCGGTTTTTTGTTCAGAACCGCATTCGGAGAATTCCTTCCTTGCATTTCCTGCGTGCCTATGTCGGCTTTGCGAACCGGTTGAACGAAGGCATTGGCGTTGCCGTATCGTGGCTTACGACGGTCCTGGTGGCTGTCGTCTGCTACGACGTGTTTACGCGGTATCTGCTGAAAAGCAGCCTTGTGGCGGTGCAGGAGCTGCAATGGCACCTGTTTGCGGTCATTTTCCTGATCGGCGCGGCCTATACCCTGAAACACGGCAAACATGTGCGCGTGGACGTCTTCTACAACCGCTTCTCCGCGAGAACCAGGGCCTGGGTGGATTTCGTCGGCAGCCTCCTTTTTCTTGTCCCCTTCTGTCTGGTCGCCATCTGGTGTTCCCACACGTTTGTCATTAACGCGTTCGTTATCGGGGAAGGGTCGCCCGATCCCGGCGGACTGCCCGCGCGATTCATCCTCAAAGCCGCCATTCCGGCAGGCTTTTTTCTGCTGACCTTGCAGGGCCTCGCGCTGGCATTCGATTCGTTCTTCAGAATCGCGGGCGACGAGGGTACCGACCTTGAAACCGGACGACAGGGGGCGGACGCATGATCGAAGCCATGCCGCTCATCCTGTTCGGCGTCCTGTTTGTGCTGCTCCTGTTCGGATTCCCGGTGGCGTTCACGCTGGGCGGCGTTTCCTTCATCCTGGGTTATCTCACGTTCGGCATCGATTTCTTCAATCTGCTGCCCCTGCGCATCTGGGGCGTGATGACAAACTACGTGCTCATCGCGGTCCCCCTGTTCGTCTATATGGGCGTCATGCTTGAGAAATCCGGGCTTGCCGAGGAACTGCTGGAGACGATGGCGCTGCTCTTCGGGAAGCTGCGCGGCGGTCTTGCGGTTTCCGTCATCGTCGTGGGCGCCCTGCTGGGTGCATCCACAGGCATCGTCGGGGCGACCGTCGTCACCATGGGTCTCCTGAGCCTGCCGACCATGCTCAGACGCGGCTACCGCACCGAACTGGCCACCGGTATCATCTCCGCGTCCGGCACGCTGGGTCAGATCATCCCGCCCAGCATCGTCCTGGTGTTGCTGGGCAGCATCCTGAATATTTCCATCGGCGACATGTTCATTGCAGCCGTGATTCCGGGTCTTTGTCTCGTGGGACTCTACCTGACCTGGATCGTGATTGTCGCCCTTACAAGACCGGAGTCCGCGCCCGCCATGCCAGGGGAGGACCTGGAACGTTTTGTGGGCGCCGTCAGGATCAAACAGACCATTCACGCCTTCCTGCTGCCCGGACTGTTGATCACGGCCGTCCTGGGATCCATCTTCGCAGGTGTCGCCTCTCCCACCGAAGCCGCCGCGGTGGGCGCCCTCGGGGCAACCGTCCTTACGCTGTGCAAGCGGAAATTATCCCTCGATACCCTCAAATCGGTCATGGCCGAGACCACCCACCTGACCTGCATGGTCTTCATCATCCTGGTTGGCGCTACCGCCTTCGGCCTTGTTTTCAGGGGACTGCACGGCGACGCGTATCTCACCCGATTGATCGTGGAAGCCGACCCGGGGCCACACGTTTTCCTCGCGCTCGTAATGGTCGTTATTTTTATCGCCGGGTTCTTTATAGATTTCATCGAGATTACGTTCATCATCGTTCCGGTTGTCGCGCCAATCTTCGCGCACCTGGGCGTGGACCTTCTCTGGGTGGGCATCCTTATTGCGATGAACCTGCAGACGTCTTTCCTGACCCCGCCATTCGGATTTTCCCTGTTCTACCTGAAAGGCGTCGCGCCGCCCGAGGTTCGGACGGGCCACATTTATCGCGGCATTATACCCTTTATCGTCGTGCAGCTCATTGGCCTCACGCTGGTCATCGTCTTTCCCGAAGTGGCCACGTGGCTGCCGCGGTACCTGGCGTCGTGATCGAAAACAAAAAACAGGGACGCGTCTCTAACGCATCCCTGTCTGAAAAGACTGCCGTGTTCAGATCCGTTAACCGCCTATCGCGGAATAATACAGCTTCTCCGAAAGCCCGGCCCACGGGTCGATGTTCTTCCGGAACGCGTCGAAAGAGGCATAGACCTTTTTGCTCATCGGATCGGCTTCGGCCACCTCTTCCTCAACTTCCTGTGAGTACCGGCGCAACGTCTTGAGGACCTCGTCCGAAAACCTTCGCAACTCAACATTGTGTTCATTCGTGAGCTTCTGCAGATAAATACTGTTCTTGGCCTCGAATTCGGATAGCATCCAGGCATTGGACCGGGCCGCGGCCGCCTGCACAATCTGCTGAAGTTCGGACGGCAGTTGCTCGAACGCGAGCTTGTTGACGATCAGCTCCAGCGAGGTGCCCGGCTCGTGCCATCCCGGATAATAGTAGTATTTCGCGGCTCTGAAGAAACCCATCAGGAAGTCATGGTAGGGTCCGATCCATTCCGTCGCATCGATGACGCCGCGTTCCAGGTTCGTGTAGATTTCACCGCCGGCTGAAAGCACGGCCGAACCGCCGGCCCTGGCGATCACCTTGCCGCCCAGGCCCGGTATTCGCATTTTGAGGCCTTGAAAATCGGAGATACTGTTCATTTCCCGGTTGAACCAGCCGCCCATCTGGACTCCGGTATTGCCCACGGGCATCGCGACCAGGTTGAACGGAGCATACAGTTCCTGCCAGAGCGCCAGCCCGCCGCCGCTGTAGATCCACGCGTTGAGCTGCTGTCCGTTCATGCCGAACGGCACCGCCGCGAAGAACTGGGTTGCCGGCGCCTTGCCGGCCCAATAATACGCGGCGCCGTGGCACATCTCAACGGCGCCCTGATTGGCGGCATCGAAGCCTTCCAGCGGCGGAATCAGTTCCCCGCCGCCGTAAACCGTAATTTTCAACCGGCCGCCGGACATCTCGTCAATCCATTTGGCCAGCAAGTCCGCGCCTTCGCCAAGTATGGGAAAATGCGGCGGCCAGGTTGTTACCATCTTCCATTCGAGCTTCTTCCGGGCGTGCACGGCGGGCGCGTCGGACTGCTCTTTCGCGGCCGGGCTGCAACCCGCCAACGCCGCAACGCCGCCGGCAACCCCGACGGAGGCTTTCTTGAGGAAATCGCGTCGTTCGAACTTCTCCATTCAGTTCCTCCACTCATGAATCCCGGTGCTCACACAAAGCGCTTGTCGAACAACGGAACAAGGTAGGCCGCGTACACACCGATGGCAAGAAAAATGAGAACCCCCGTACTCCTCCCCCGGAGGCCGGGGGTGGGGAGAAAGCAATGAGCGAAAAAGAGAGAAAGCTCTACCTGCTGGACGGAATGGCGCTGGTTTACCGGGCCCATTTCTCCATGATCCGCAACCCGCGAATGTCCTCCACCGGCCTGAATACGTCGACGGTATTCGTGCTCACGAACACCCTGCTGGATATTCTGAACAACGCGGATCCCAGTCATATCGGCGTTGTATTCGACACGCCCGAACCGACCCACCGGCACAGGATGTTCCCGGAATACAAGGCGCAGCGCGAGGCCATGCCCGAGGATCTCAGCGCGGCGCTACCATACGTCTTTCGCCTGTGCGAAGCGTTCAACCTGCCCGTTGTCAGGGTACCCGGATGGGAAGCGGACGACGTAATCGGAACGCTGGCCAGACAGGCGGAATCGGCGGGTTTCACAACCTATATGGTCACACCCGACAAGGACTACGGCCAACTGGTTTCGGACCGCACCTTCGTCTGTAAACCGGGCCGCACCGGCGACGTCGAAATCCAGGGTGTCAACGAAATTCTGGAGAAGTGGCAGATCGAACGCGTGGAACAGGTCATCGATATTCTGGGCCTGATGGGCGACAGTTCGGACAACGTGCCCGGGGTGCCGGGCGTGGGGGAAAAAACCGCCCAGAAACTGATCGGAAAGTATGGCAGCATCGAAAACCTGCTGGACAACGTAGACGAACTCAAAGGAAAACAGAAGGAACGAGTCGAAGAAAACCGCGAACAGGCCCTGCTTTCCAAAGAACTGGTAACCATAGATCGCGACGTCGTGCTGGACGTCAAACCCGACGACCTGGAACGCACTGATTGGGACGAGCAGAAACTGCAGGCACTGTTTGTCGAACTCGAATTCAATACCCTGGGCCAGCGCCTTTTTGGCGAGACGTTCAAGGCCGGTCCCACCGCCGCCGGCGAAATCGGAGGCGAAGTCCGAACCCTCAAAGACGTCGAACACGACTATAAACTGGTGGACACCTCGGAGTCGCGAAGGGAACTCATCGACGCGTTGGGTCGACAGAAGGCCTTCTGCTTCGACATCGAAACCACGGGCCTGAACCCCAGGAAGTGCGAGCTGATCGGCCTCGCCTTTTCCTGCGAAGCGCACACGGGATTCTACGTGCCATTGCCCGATGTGCCCGAAGAAGCGCTCGAAATCCTGGAAACCTTTCGTCCCGTTCTGGAAAATCCGGAAATCGAGAAAATCGGCCACCACCTGAAGTTCGATTTGAGCGTCCTGCGCTGGAAGGGCTTTCGCGTGAAGGGTCCGTTGTTCGACACGATGCTCGCCGCCTACCTGGCCACGCCCGATCTGCGCCGCACCATGGACTATCTGTCGGAAGCGCTGCTTGGATACCACCCCATTCCAATTTCCGATCTCATCGGCGAGAAAGGAGAGGACCAACTGAGCCTGACGGACGTTCCGCTGGACCAGGTAACGACGTATGCGGCTGAGGATGCGGACATTACCCTTCAGCTGAGCGAAGTCCTGAGGTCCATGCTCGAAGAAATGGGGCAGGTGCGCGTGTTCCGGGACGTGGAATGTCCGCTCATCCCCGCCCTTGTCGAAATGGAATTCGAAGGCATCCGGTGTGAAGCCGAGGCACTTCGAGATTTGTCCGAAGGCCTCTCGGGCGAAATCGAGCGGGCCAGAGAGCAGATCTTCCAACTCGCGGGGGAACACTTCGATCTCAACTCCCCAAGGCAGCTGGGCGACATTCTCTTCGACAAACTGAAACTCGACCCGAACGCGCGCCGGACAGCCAGGACAAAACAGTACCAGACCACGGAACAGGTCCTGCGGCGCCTGGCGTACAAGCACGAAATCGTGGAACAGGTGATGTTCTACAGGATGTGTACCAAATTGAAATCCACCTACGTCGACCAGTTACCGGGTTCGATTTTCAAACCCACGGGCCGAATCCATACCAACTACGAGGCGGCGGTTACGGCGACAGGCCGTCTGCAGTCTCACGGTCCGAACATGCAGAATATTCCCATCCGCACCGAAATGGGCCGGGAGATCCGAAAAGCCTTCGTGCCGCGCGACGAAAACCACGTGCTGCTTGCCGCCGACTACTCCCAGATCGAACTCCGCGTGGCCGCCGAACTCAGTGGGGACGAAGCGCTCACGGCGGTTTTCAGACAGGGCGGCGACATCCACACGGCGACCGCTGAAAAAATCTACGGCATCGACGGGGCTACCGAAGATATGCGGCGCCACGCGAAGACCGTCAACTTCGGCATCATCTACGGCATCTCGGCGTTCGGCCTGGCCGACCGCCTGGACATTTCCCGAAAGCAGGCGGCGGACCTGATTGCCAATTACTTCGATCAGTTTCCCGGCATCCGGACCTACATGGACGAGACCATCGAGTTTGCCCGGGAGAATGGATACGTCGAAACGGTCACCGGCCGCCGCCGCTATCTGCGCGACATCAACTCGCGCAACGCGACCACCCGTAAGGGGGAGGAACGAAACGCCATCAACTCGCGCATCCAGGGCACGGCCGCGGATATGATCAAGCTGGCGATGAGCCATATCCATCGTGATATACTCGACCGAAATCTCAAGTCCCGAATGCTGCTCCAGGTCCACGACGAACTGGTCTTCGATATGCACCTGGACGAAGCGGATGTCCTCCCGACCATCGTCGAAGATGCGATGAAATCCGCCATTCCCATGCAGGTGCCGATTGTCGTGGAGATGGGCACGGGGACGAACTGGCTGGACGCGCATTGAAAAGCAGTGGTAAGTGAAAAACAGTGGCCGGTGGTCAGTAAAGGCAGATTCAAGAACAAAGGCGGGAGCCCCTCACCCCCGGCCCCCTCTCCCAAAGGTAGAGGGGGAGCCGAAGCAGGGGCTTCGCCGGGATGCCTTATTTTTCGGGAAATCGTCGTAGTTCATGGAATGATGGCAAGAAAGAATACACTGGCTGCAAGCGGCACGAACGAATACCCACGGCATAACGCCAACCGAAATTTATGCACGACGCGGTGAATAATACAAACTCGCTCGGGTCAATAGGCCTCAGCCTTATCGGGGCTTCTTCTGCAGGGAAGACGCCATGCAAGAGGAAAAAATGACCGATGTCATCGAATCGGCGATCAAGAAAACAGCAGAGATGAATCCACAGGAGACCGACGGCGAATGGCTTGAAGTCGTCACTGTGTGGTCCGCCCCATTCATCAAAGAGTGGGACATCTCAGCGTGCTGGCATTGGGAGGACTGGCCGGATAGAGAGACACATTTTCCGAACACGACCAGATTAGACGTGGGGATAGACGCCGTAGCCGTGCGTCGCGGCGACGGGCAGCACGTCGCAATCCAGTGCAAGTCGCGCCGGCTTGATGACAAGGGACGCGGTACCTCAATCCACAACAACGAGATCGCCAAGTTCGCGGCTGCGTCCGCTGCGAACTTCTGGGCCGAGCGCTGGGTCGTCACCAACGGAGACAATCCACTTGCCAGCGGTGCAGCGCAGTCGGCTTCGATGAGCGAGAAGCCGCTCAAACTTGTCAATATCACGAACGACTTGCACCAGCAGAGCCAGTCGAGCGCCGCATCTGAGGAGAACGAGTACGGTACGAGTCCTGAAAGGGATGATGCGATTCAGACGAAATCATGCATGCAAGACGAAGCCGTCGCCAACAGCGTCCGCATACTCAAAGAGCAGGAACACTCGGAGAGCGGAGGATTGCCGCTCGGCGAGGCACGCGGAAGAATCATCCTGCCCTGCGGAACGGGAAAGACTCGCATATCGCTCCGGATCGTGGAAGAACTGACGCCACCGGGCGAACTGTCCATCGTGCTGTGTCCTTCAATAGCGCTCGTATCCCAGATAAGGCGCGAGTATCTGGAAAACGCTGCAGTTCCCTTAGATGTGCTGGCGGTCTGCTCTGACGCTACGGCGGGATACGATCCCGGGAAAGAGGGGAGGCGCAACGCCACGCTTGACCCTACGGTCGATAACAGCAATGTCAGCGCGTCCGAGGTGAAGGGCAGGGTTACCACCGACGCCGGAGAAATAGCCGAATGGATGGGCCGGAGCACTTACGACAACGGAATCAAGGTTCTCATCGGGACATACCAGAGCAGCGGCACCGTATCGGAGGCCCTGCTCAGCGCCGGCGGCAGAGCGTGCGTGTTGATTGCTGACGAAGCGCACAGAACGGCGGGACTTAAGCGTAAGAACTCCAAATCCGCTGCTGCCAATGAAGAAGAAAAGCGTCTTCGTGACTTCACTGTGTGCCACGACAGCGACAGGTTTCCTGCAAACTATCGCGTCTATCAGACTGCTACACCGCGCATCTATGACGGCAAGCGCGCAATCGGCAATCCGAACTGGATCGTCCGTTCGATGGACGACGAGACCACATTCGGCGTCGAACTGTACCGCAAGAGCTACCTGGAAGCCGTGCGCAACCGATGGCTGTCCGATTACCGTATCATCGCGATGGGCATCAACGACCCGGAGGCGTTCGAGACGGCGAATGTTCTGGCTAAGAAAACCAAGAGCAAAGGGCACGGCAAGCTGACGACCTCGGACTACATGCGCGGCCTGGCGTACGCTCTCACGATGGGTGGAGCGACCCAGGGCGAAAGTGTGGACATCAGGTCTTGTATCGCCTTCATGAACACGGTGGACAAGTCCAAGAACATGGCGGAGGACCTCCAGTCCGAAAACGTGAAGGAATGGGTCTCCCGGTGGCTCGACGAGAACGCAGATGGCAGAGATGTGTCTGACTACAGCCTCGAACACCTGGACGCTTCGAGCAACGCCGCGGCGCGCGAAACCGCGAAGGGACGGCTTGCCTCTGCCGATGCGAAAAACCCTCACGGTATCATCAATGTGGGCATCTTTGGAGAGGGCACCGATTCGCCGTCATTGAGCGCGGTGGCGTTTCTTGAAGCCCGGAGGAGTCCCATCGACGTCGTGCAGGCCGTCGGCCGGGCGATGCGAACCGCCCCCAACAAAGAACTGGGCTACATTGTCTGCCCCATTCTGATTCCTCCCACCGCCGACCCCGAGAAATGGCTGAGCAACAGTGACTCCGAGGAGGGATGGCAGGAGCTTGGGCAGATTCTCCTGGCTCTGCGAGCCCACGACCAGCGCATTGAGGAGAGCCTTGAGGAACTTCTGCAACTGTATATCCCCAAGCCGCCGCCAGTGGAGCGCACTTTAGTGGCGGTTGCCTCAGCCGAAGGCAATCGAATACAGTACGGTGAGGTCGAGGGACCGCCCGGTGCGGCGCAGGAAGCGGTCGAACAGGTGTTGAAAGGCAAGACCCGTTCCGAGTCCGGAATACGACGCATAAGCGAAACGCATGCCGGTTTCCAGGCACAATACAGCACCAAGTCTACATCAGAAGCACCACGTACAAGTGAAAAACCGGTCGATTACCGTGCGGTGGAGATAACGCAGGTCTTCACGGGTAAGAAGAACGACGATGGTAGCATCGAACTCCGCGCGGATTCCGTTGACCGGGACAAGCCTGACGCTGGCGAGGCGCGCGGCGTTGTAAACATACAGAAAACCAAAGCCAAGGCTCGGAAGATGATTAATTCCGGTGAGGGCGGCATTCGCGTTAAGCCGGGCAGTCATAAGAAGACACGCAAAACCGCCAAAGAACGAGCAGAGGAAAAAGGGCAGGTGATGCTCAAGCTGAGCGGGTTGGAAGAGCACGGCAGCGCCATAAAGATGAACCTCCTTGCGAAGTCCGGTCTGAGTGACAATCGCGTGATACGCGACCTGAACATACTGGAAGGGAGCGTCAGCGAAGCGGCCCATCACATGCGCGCCGACGGACTGTTGCATGCACTGAACCAGCACTTCGGATTGGACAGGCTCAAGAAGACGGACAAGAAGCATGCGGACGGCTGCACGGTAGCCGCTCTTCTGATGATGAACGCCGCCATGTTGCACCAGCGCATCGCCAACGGTGGCTGGCTCTCGGGTATCAGCGACCTGTCTATCGTCAAGAACGAAGTCAACGTCGTTCGGAAGATGAGCCGTGAATGGGAGCGCATCATGCGCCACGACTTCCGTCCGGTGCTCGAACCTGCGCTGGAAGCCATCTACGCGGTAGAGACGTCGGGTAAGACCGCGGGTCTGGAACGCGCCTTGCATCACCTCGCCGCCGAAGCCGAGCGAATCGCCGAGACATACGCGGATATGGGCGCAGACCACGCGGGACCGCTGTTTAACCGAGTCATGGGCAACCAGGCATCAGATGGCGCGTTCTTCACCAGACCCGTCGCCGCGTCGCTCGCCGCCCGGCTGACGCTGGACGTCTGCGGAGACCTGGACTGGTCAGACCCACGCGTATGGCGGGAGCACAAGACCGTCGACCTGGCCTGCGGCAGCGGCACGCTGCTTGCCGCTGTGCTCACCGACATGAAGCGCCGAGCGGCAGAGAGGGGCGCCGACACGGAAACCCTGACCCAGCTTCAGAAAGTGGCAGTCGAGGATGTGATCAAAGGGCTAGATATCAACCCCGTTTCCCTCCAACTTGCGGCGTCCCAACTGACGGCGGGCAACCATAGAGTCAGCTACCGCAGAATGGGACTTCACCAGATGCCCTACGGCCCCGATAATTCCGGCAGGGTGTCGGTGGGGACGCTCGAACTGCTGGGGCAGCGGTCTATCGTATCGAGGCGGGGCGAACTGGATCTGGGCGACGACGTGGCAATCGATTCGGAGGCTACCTGGGCGTCAGCCGACGACACAGAGCTTGAGGACGCGGTTGACGCTGCGCAGGATGCCCGCATCGTCATCATGAACCCGCCGTTCACCAACCGCGCCAACATGGGCGAAAAATTCCCGCAGGAGACTCAGAACAAGCTGCGCGCCCGTGCGGACGCCTTAGAACGAAAACTGACGGAGGCGGACCCGGGTTTGGTAGAGTTCGGGAGTAAAAATTCCATTGGACCGCTTTTCGTCGCACTGGCCGATCATTGCCTCGATCGTTCTCATGGGGTTATGACGATGATCGAACCAACTGTATCTCTCACTGGGTCATCACAATTGCAGAAGAGAAGATCACTCGCTCAGCGTTTTCACATCCACACGGTGTTGACCTCGCACCAGCCTCAAAACATCAACATGAGCCAGCACACGAACATCAACGAGAGCATCATTGTATTGCGCCGCCACCCCGTCGGTTCCAAGCCGCCCACGCGGTTCATCAATCTCGATATAATGCCAGTGGACGACGGCGAGGTCGCAGATTTTCATCGATGTCTGCTGGACTGTGAAAGAGGCCTGATGGCGAACGGATGGGGCGCAGTCTCTTACTGGCCTGCTGAGCGCATCAATGTCGGCGATTGGACGGCGGGGGTGTTTCGATCGCCAGAACTAGCCAATGCTGCGTTCGATTTCGCTACTCACAATTCGCTTATTCGGATGGAGAAACAAGGTATGGAGCCATCCTCAGTGTTAGATGGGGGAGCGCAATTGGTTCAATTCAGACAGGCTGACGCAGATGCGCCGGGCGCTTTTCCGGTCTTTTATTCCAAGTCCGCCGGGGCCCAGCGGACCATTCGAGGTGTACCTGATCAGCATCGGGCACCCCAAAGGCTTGTTCCACCGGATGAATGGGTTAATATTCCCGGCGTGGATGGTCAACACCACCCTGACAATGCCCGTCGGATCGTGGCCCAAACCTCCCACCTGTTGGTGACGGGCGGGCAGCGCACCGGCACGGCCCGTTTGACAGCCGTGGCACAAAAGGAGCGGCATGTCGGCATTGGTTGGTTGCCTGTGCCGGGTATGACCTTCAATCAGGCGAAGGCCGCGGCTGTTTTTCTCAACTCAACCCCGGGGCGGCTGCAACTGTTGCGCAATCCCGGAATGACTCTGGAATTTCCAAAGTACAGACCTGATGCTCTGAAGACCATCTGTTTGCCTGATCTCTCCGATAATGTTCTCGTTGACAGTTTGGCTCACTGTTGGGATTGCACGAAGGACATGGTGGTGCCGCAATACCGGGTTGGCGAATGTGAAGTGCGCCGCCTGTGGGATGAAGCGGTAGCCGACGCGATGGGCTGGGACGCTGAGGAACTCACACGGCTGCGCCTGTTGCTGCATCAGGAACCGCATGTGCGCGGGCTGGGCTACGGGCAGTACGCAGATGAGGTGGACATTGAACCTGTCGACCGTGAGCGATTCATTGAATTGGCTGACCAATGGGAAATTGAAACTGTGCTGCTGTCACGCACCGACCTGATGATTAAACATCCCGCCCACCAAAAAATCATCAGTATGGGTGAGCCGGCAGTACCCCTGATCCTGCAACGGATGAGATCACAGGGCGGACACTGGTTTACAGCTCTTCGCGACATCACCAACGCTAACCCCGTTCAATCCGCCGACAGAGGCAATGTATCGGCTATGCAGGAGGCCTGGCTGAAATGGGGCGAAGCCAATGGATACGCCTAGATCGGTGCGGTTTCTTGCTCAAGAATTCCACAGGCTATCCTATGAAGGCTTTGAAATCGTCGGAGAACCCTCCAAGCGATACAATTGCATCGCGTACGCCGCCGGTGATACAACTAACCCCTGGAGTCATCACGAAGACGACTACTGGCCCGAGTATGCTACTCGTTCGGCCGACATCCAAAGCCTCGTGGAAGTGTTCGCCGGTCTGGGATTTGTGCAATGCCAGGACAGCAGTCTCGAAAAAGACTACGAAAAGGTGGCGTTGTACGAAAAACAGGATGAGTGGATGCATGCGGCACTACAGACCCCCAACGGGCGCTGGCGCAGCAAAATGGGACAAGGGTCGGTGATAGAACATCTCAGCCCTGAGTCGCTTTCCGGCGGAATGTACGGCAATCCGACAATCTACATGCGAAGAGCTCTCATCGCTCCGGATTGAGTAACCCTGAATCTCAGACGCAGACCACAGTTTCGTGACGAATCGCCTTATTGACGTGTTTACCGGTTGGCGGTTGTTGGGGCGGAGCGAGTTGAGGAAAGACTTGGCGAGGGACGGATTCGCGGACCGGAAGGCGCCGATGCGAAAGACGAATTGTCTCGCGATTTCGTCACTGGATGGTATAACAGCCGGAAGATAAATCGGACGGACGTAACCGACTGCAAGAAGAAGGGCCGTGTGACTCACACGGCCCTTCTTCTTGCTTTGGGGAAAACGAGACGGAGAAACTCCGGAGTACCGGACGGGTCAACGAGGTTTTGGGACGCCTGAGGATTTCCGATTTCATAAGCCCGAGAAATATACAACAAAACTGTTGACAACGGATTCGTTGTATAGTAAAATTAGATAAGTCTCATCGAAAAGGAGATAGCAATGAACTCAGCAACTGGCCGTTGGGTAAACGGCGACGATTTTTTCAATCGTGATCGTGAATTGCGAATACTGGAAACAAAGGTTCGAGACCGTAACCACGTGTTGCTGACGGGCCAGCGGAGGATGGGAAAGACCAGCATTGTCCAGGAGCTGGGGCGTCGGCTCAAAGACGACGGATGGATCTTCCTCTTTGTGGATGTCGAAGGCGCGGATTGTTCAGAGGACGCGATCGCTGAAATCGCAAAGGCTGTACACGAGATTCGCACCATCGCATCGCGATTCGCCACCGGGCTCAAGCGTATCATCAGCGAAGGGATAGAGGAAATCAGCGCATCGGAATTCCGCGTCAAGATCCGTGCGGGGTTAAACGAGGGGAACTGGCGACGTCATGGTGAAGAGTTATTCCGTGCGTGCGCCGAGCATGATAGGCCGGTACTCCTGGTGATCGACGAGTTGCCGATTTTTCTGAAGCGTATGTTTAAAGAAGATAACAGCGCACAACGTGTGGACGGGTTTCTCAGTTGGTTGCGCGGTGTGATTCAGGTTATAGGAAATGAAGCTCCAGTCTTCATCGTGTCCGGCAGTATCGGTCTCGAACCACTCGTGCGCGAGATCGGAATTCCCGACCGCATCAACCATTTCTATTCCTACCGGCTCGGTCCGTGGGACCGTGAGAATTGCGTAAAGTGTTTCAGTCGTCTAGCCGAGAGTCACGCATTTTACGTTGACGAAGGGGTGGCCGAAGCAGTGTACCACGCGCTCGGGATCGGCATCCCCCACCAGGTTCAATCATTCTTCGCGCGTTTGCGGGACTTCGCCATTATGCATGGTCGCGACCGGGTGACGGTGAAGGACGTTGAGAATGTCTATCGCAGATTGCTTCTGGGACCGTCGGGTCAAAACGACCTCGTACACTATGAGACGCGCCTAAAGGAGGCTCTGGAAGATGAGAGTTACTCGATTGCTATGGAAGTCCTCGCCGAAGCGGCAGTTGAGGAAGTGTTCACGCCAGACGCTAAGAAATGTCTCGTACGGATGTATTCCAGGCTGGTAAATGACGCAGCCACACGCATTGCAGACGTCCTCGAGGTCCTTGAATACGACGGTTATCTCGAATCCAACGACGATGGTCATGCCTTTGCTTCGCGTTTGCTGAAAGATTGGTGGACGGCCCGCTTTCGAGATCACCATGTCCCCATACGATGCCGCGAATCCAACGAAGATTCAAGGGAGGGAATGTAATGACGGGGACCAAACTATCGACACCCAGCCGAAATCCCCGGATACGAAAATTCAATCCAGGCACCCATCAGACCGACGGCGAGATAATTGAGCAGTTCGTCGTCCGCGAGCGAGAACTTGATTCTGTACTTGAGGTCCTCCGTGGAAACGTAGATTCGCCGTCGTGTCAACATGTCCTGGTGGTGGGCCCTAGAGGCAGGGGAAAAACCATGCTCCTGGTCCGCGTCGCTTCGGAGTTGCGGACGGACAAGAGCCTCGCACATCGCCTGTTTCCTGTTCGATTCATGGAAGAAAGCCAAGAGATCTTCGACCTGGCAGACTTCTGGCTGGAAGCTCTTTTTCATCTCGCCAAGGAAACTGAGGAACGCGATCCAATCCTCTCACGGGATCTGTACAAGACGCACGGCGACCTTTCTTCGCGCTGGCGTGAAGAGTCGCTCGAGGTGCACGCTCGGGCCGCGGTCCTGGAAGCAGCGGACCGGCTGGACAGGAAACTCGTGCTCATGGTCGAAAACATGCAATCGCTATGCGAGAACGTGGACGACGATTTCGGCTGGAAGTTCAGGGGAGCGTTGCAATCCGAACCCGAGATCATGCTGCTCGCGTCTGCCACGACTAGGTTCGAAGGCCTGGACGACGCAGACCAGCCGTTTTTCGAACTGTTCCGGTCCATCAGCCTGGCGCCGCTAGATACGGATGAGTGCCGCCTGCTGTGGCACGTCGTCAGCGGAGACACGGTGAGTTCACGTGAGATAAGGCCGTTACAGATTCTTACGGGCGGTAACCCGCGGCTTCTTGTCATCGTCGCCGAATTCGCGAGGCACAGATCCCTGCGCAAGCTGATGGAAGAGTTGGTGACACTTATCGACGAACACACAGAGTACTTCAGAGGACACCTCGAAATTCTGGCAAAGACTGAAAGGCGGGTTTACGTCTCGTTGATCGACCTCTGGCAGCGATCGAGCGCCGGAGAAATAGCGACACGTGCACGCATGGACGTCCGTGTCGTGTCCACAATGCTGGGCAGGCTCGTCGACCGCGGTGCCGTGATTGCGGAAGGCCGCGGAAGGAAGAGATTGTACGCCCCCGCCGAACCGCTCTATTGCATCTATTACAAGTTGCGGCGCGAGCGGGACGAGGCAGCTGTCGTGGAGAATCTGATACACTTTATGGTGGCGTTTTACGACATCCGTGAGATATCTGAAATTAGCGAACAGTTGTACCAGGAGGCACGGGAGCTTCCCGTCCTGCGCGCAGGGATGGAGCGAGTATTCGAAAAAATCTCAGATGCCGACGAGGATTACATTCAAATGAAATGGGACTTGGTAAGAGATGCAGCCGATAAGGCTGCGATTTATCACATGGGGTTGTCTGAAACGCGGCTTGAGGCAGAAATTAACGCAGCATTCCAGGAACAGGCGTGGCAGAGAGTGATTGAAATCATCGACGAAGCATTTGCGTCCTTGACCGCGAAGTCGTGGCAATTGTCAGAGGAATTTATCGGCCGCATTTTTCGGGCGAAAGCCTTTGCTCTTGAGCAACTTCGAGACTTTCACGGAATTGTTGTTGCGTGCGACGAACTGGTTAGGCGCAGCGGCTGCAATCGTGCAAAGGAAGTTAAGCAGAGTGTAGCCTCAATGTTGCTGCAGAAGGGACGCGCGAAAATGGAACTGGGAGATTTCGAGGGGGCCAGCATAACGTTCGACGAGGTGGTGGAGCGCTACGGCAGCAGCAAGGCGAACTACCTTAAAAATTGGGCTGCCATGGCGTTAAACCACAAAGGTAAGGCGAGACGGAATTTGGACGATACTCTCGGTGCCATTTCGGCATGGGAGGAGCTGATCGAGCGTTATAGTGACAGCAAAGAGTCAGAACTGCAAAATTGGGTTGCCTCTGCGTTAATTCACGTAGCGGAAGCGAGAAAAAAAATCGGCGATTCGGTTGGAGCCGCCGAATTAATCGATAATGTCATCTGTCGCTACTCCAAAAGCACCATCCCGGATCTTCAGTATTGGGTTGCTGCTGCGTTGATCGATAAGGGTAGAATGGAAACAGAACTCGACGACTTGGAGGGTGCCTTAGCGAATTTCACGGAGGTCGTGGAACGTTATGGCGACAGCGATGAGTCGAATCTACAGCGCATTGTCGCCGGAGCGTTGTTCGATAAGGGTCGAACAAGCGAGAAACAGGGAGATCTTGTTGGAGCAATTGCGTCATGGAAGGAGATAGTAATACGCTATGGCAATAGCGCCGATATCGATCTACAGAGATTCGTAACCGGTGTACTGATCGACAAGGGGAGGTGCCAGGCCGAAGTGGGCCGCGCTGATGAAGCGCTGAACGTGTGCGAGCAACTTGAGTACAGATCGCGCGCGCTGCACGAGAATGAGAAGAGCCAGATCGCGTGGTTGGCACTGTGCATACGTGTCCTGGCGCTGATAGTAAAAAAAGAGACGGTAGCGGCCATGAATGCGTTTTGCTCCGTGTATGCCGGCTTTTCTCCAAAAAACGAAATTGGAGTGAAAGAGATGCTGCGGCTTGTCTCCAACTTGGTCGCAGCGGGCGCGTCGGAAGTTGAGCTTGTGGCTGTACTCTCAACCGATCCCACAAAATCGGCCGCCCTAACACCGCTCATCGTGGCCCTTCGTGAGCGGCAGGGAGAGACGGTTCGCGCGCCGGCGGAAGTGCGCGAAGTGGCTGCGGATGTGCGAGAGCAAATCGACGAACGTGTGAGGAATTGGGCGGAAGCAACGTCGGTTTCACCTGAAAGCGGCCGATGAGGTACAGAAGCGGAGGGACCAATCGGCAACATTTGGGCGGAATCGCGACGAGAGATTTCGCCCTATCGACGCAAGATCGGGCGCCTGCGTCGACACGTTTTACCGGTTGCCGGTTGACAGCAACCGATTTTGGATTAGATTTTTTCTGTGAGAAACGCGCGAAAGTGAATCAGCCTCGCCGCCGTCTGCACGATTTGCATCGAACACGGCGTACTTCAACCTGAGTTACGGGGATTTTATGAAACCGATCGTATTTGTCGGCCTGTTCGCGTGCCTTCTGGGCGCCGCCAATGCCCAGGAAACGGCGGTAACGGCCGGCGACGTGAAGGATCCGGCCACCCTGAAGGCATTCGTGGAGTACGCAAAGTCCCAACTGGATGACATCGCCGATGCCGCGGAACTGGCCGTCCTGTGGGGCAGTATGCGTCTCGAGGGGGACTGGAAGTCGGGCAACACCTATCTGATCGTTCTGAGCGAGAGGGGATCCGTACTCTTCCACGCAGACCGGCGGGATTTCGAAGGAAGGAACCTGAGAGGTCTCGTGGACGCCAGGGGAGACAGTGTTGGAAAGTACATCCTATCCGAGGCGGCGGCCGCTGGCGGATTTGTCGGGTACTACTGGGACGATCCCGCCGTTGAGGGAGACGATAGCGGCCACCCCAAGGTGGCCTATGCTACAGAGTTCTTTTCCGAGGTAACCGACGAAAACCATATCCTCGTCGGAGGTTTCTACCGCGACCTGGGGGACCTGCCCTCCGGCGATCCGGTTTCCGTTCCGCGTCCGAACGTCACGGCCAGCGAGGTGGTGGACCGCGAGACCCTGAAGGCCTTTGTCCAGGGCGTTCTGAAGGCCTTTTCTGCCGCGCTTGAGCGGATCGGTCTGGAAAAGGTCGGACAGATCAGGGACATTTTCCGCGACGAGGGAGGGTACTGGAAGCACGGCTCAATATACGCCTTTGTCGTTACCACCGCCGGATACGTGGTGTTTCACGGGGCGGACCCCGAACGCGAGAATCGATTTGCAGATGTGAATATTGAAGACGCCAATGGCGTGAAGTTTGTCCACGAACTCTTCAGGGTGGCGCGGGAGGGTGGCGGCTACGTGGAATATACGTGGGACGATCCAACCGTGGACGAGGACGGCGACGGCGAGTTGTTGGGCGACACGACAGGCTCATTCAAGGTGAGTTACGCGCTGCTCCATACCCATCTTGGGGAAGAGTACGTTATCGCCGCCGGCATCTATCGGCGGGGGCCCGATTTCGATGAGGACGGGGCCGTCGGCTTCAGCGACTTCATTCTGTTCGCGAGGCATTTCGGGTTGAAGAAGAATGACGCGGGTTTCGACGTTCTGTACGATCTCGACAGCAATAATGAAATCGGGTTTCAGGATTTCGTGCTCTTTGCGAAGGACTTCGGGAAACGGGTACGGTCCAACTGACGGCCTGTTTGGGCGCGGGTTGCTGCGTCGGTGCGGAGTCAGTAGAACCGGGAGGTAGCGAGGGACGCATGCACGGATCGGCAAGCGGCGCCGCGAGTGGCGAATCGTCTCGCTGTTTCGTCGCTTGATCGCGAAACTGCCGGAAGATGAACCGGGCGGGTACTCCCCGCATCAAAAGAAGGGCCGTGTCACTCACACGGCCCTTTTTGCATTGGTGATCGTAGAACGTAGAATCCGCTGAAATATGGCTCTCAATTCACCGTAAAGGTGTTCTCGCTGGCATATCTTCCGCGCGTTCCGTCGATCGTGATCTCCGCGACCATCCGGTATTCCCCTGCTTCCGAGGTCGAATAAGGGCAGAGGCCCACGCGCTGTGTGGCCGGGATATCAGCCCAGGACTCACCGTCCTTTCGCTGCCACTTTGACGAGTGGGTCGTGTAGGTCGCCCCGCCGATGGAGATGCCAATGAGTGTGATACACTGCTCAGTTGACGACAGCGCCAGGAATTCAACCCCGCCGTTCGACACGAGAAGCCCGGGCAACGGCCTGGTTTCCACCGGCGCGGTCGTCGTTTCCTCGCAATTCTCGCCGGTGGTCCGGTCGATCCCCTCCAGCCACGACTGAAAGCCCTCGTCGAGCGGCGCGCACAGCCCGGTGCCGTGAAACTGAAAATCCTCCATGTTGTTCAAGCTGGTCAGACTGAAGGGAAGCGCGCCCTTCAGGTCTGCATTGTCGTTGACCCACAGCTGAGAAATGCTGGACAGGTTGCCCATGGCTTCGGGAACTTCGCCGGTCAACGAATTGCTCGAAAGGTCGAGCCACGCCAGGGCAGGCGCGCTGCCAAATTGGGGGAGGATCGGACCCGTCAGCTTGTTCTCGGCAATCCACAGCACCTCGAGCGAGGCCATCCCGGTCAGTTCGACCGGTATCTCTCCCGACAGTTCATTCTCGTCGAGTTCCAGCCATCTGAGTTCCGGCAGGGCGCCAAGTTCCCCGGGAATCTCGCCGTTCAGAATGTTTTCGTTAAGCCTCAGCACTTCGAGGGCGGTCGCCTCCGCCAACGCCGGAGGTATGGGTCCGGTCAATTCGTTTGTGCTCAGGTAGAGCCGCTCCAGGTGGCGCAGTTTGCCAAACGTCCCCGGTATTTCGCCTGTCAGCTTATTCTCGGTAAGCCATATCATATTCACGTTGGTCATATCGCCCAGTTCGGCGGGTAGGGCGCCTGTCAGTTCGTTTTCCGAGAAGTCCAGCCACAACACCTGCGTGAGCCTGCCCAAAGAAGTTGGAATCTCGCCACTCAACGCATTTTTCCAGATCCAAAGCACCTTCAGGTTTGAAAGATTTCCAAGTTCGGCTGGTAATGCGCCGCTGAGTTCGTTTTCGTCCAGATTGAGCCAACGCAGTTCAGATAGGTCGCCCAGTTCCGCGGGTATGGCGCCGCTCAACTGGTTGGCGTTGAGTCCCAGCCATCGGAGTTTGGACAGCCCCCCCAGTTCGGCGGGTATCTCACCGCTCAACGCGTTCCGGTGCAGAAAGAGCGCCTCATTGAGCGTAAGATTCGCCAATTCCAGGGGAATGGGACCACTGAGGCCGTTTCGTTGAAGGTGGAGCCGTCTGAGATGTGACAGGCTGCCTAATTCGCCGGGAATTTCGCCCGTCAGGTTGTTTTCGCTCAGGTTCAGGACGGAAACGCGCCCGTCGAACGCGATGACGCCGTGCCACGTGGAAACGTGTCTGTCGGTGAGCCAATTTGTACTTTCCGTCCAGTTGTCTCCGCCGGTCGACCTGTAAAGCGCCACCAGGGCGTCGCGCTCGGCGGGGTCGACAAGCGGGGCGGGCGGCGGCAGTTCCTTTCCGAACTGGGCCGCGAATTCGAGAAAATCGCCAAGCTCTACCGATCCGTCGCCGTCCAGGTCGAACCGTCCGTCGAAGGAATCGTCCTCCTGCTGAGACCCGAAATTACTCGCGAACTGCAGGAAATCGGACAACGCGACCGTACCGTCCCCGTCGAAGTCGGCGCGGTGCACGTCAAGGCCGGGGGACGGAGCCGCCGTACTGTCCTGGAGGGAAATGTCGATGTCCAGCGACGCGGTTTCATTACGGTATCGGCCGAGAGAGATTTCACCCTCAGCCAGCCGAATTGTGGTGCTTGAAAACGATGCCGACGTACGAAAACGTGCAGTGCCCAAAAGGCCGGTTCTGGGCGTGGTGCGGCTCGCGAACGGCCAGATGGTTATCTCGATGGAAGTCGGATGCGACTCTTCCGTGGGAGTCGCCACCGCGTTGGTCATGATTCCGCCAACGTCGAACCCCTCAAAGAGGACCTGGCGCGCGTCGTATTGAAAGAGCATGGATACCGCGGTTGCCCCCTGGATGTCATCGCCGAAAATCTGTACGGAAACGACGTCCTCGGCGGAGACTTCAAGAGACGTCGCGCCCTGATCGCCCTCCGCCGCATCCAGGTCCGGAGAAAGCGAAAACGGTGCCTGGGAATAAAGCGGCGCCGGGCGAATCCACAGGACCAGGGCGATGATTGCAAAGAACAACACAACCGCCACACCGAAATACCGGGCGTACCAACGAGAGGGATACATCCTCGATTCGGACATGGTTTCGATTCTCCGGATGCAATGCTGTCATTGTATTTTCTCACATTTAACATAAGGTATTCCCCCAGATTCAACAAGGGCATACCGGGTTGAATATCCCTTGCCGATTAAGTGGACGTTCCCGGCTTTCGTAACCCCGAATCGGTCAATCGAACAAACGGCTGTGAGACTCGAACCCGTTTACACTACAAAAAGGCGATATCTGCACGAACCGACGATCCATTGCAATCGACCTCCAAATTTACGCAATAAAACTGTTGACAACGGATTTGTTGTATCCTCATTGCCGCGCATCGGATCCACCTACCGGGACCGGGCTATCGTAAGTATTCGGCAAGCATCAGTCGGACGATCTCACGAGAGAATGCAAGCCGAAGGCGCCCTATCGCACCTGTCCGCGGCGTTTGAGCGACACCCAATGGGGTTGACACGGGCGGAATTGTGCGATAGATTTGTTATGTGGTTTCAATCGACCCGCGACATACGAGAGTTTCACGCGGTTTCGGGTTGCTTGCCTTAATCGGCTGATCGGATGGGCGATACTGTCATGGCCACGAACGTCCTCTGAAGGAGTGCAGGCGTGCAACGATTTGTGCTTTTTGCCATTTTTATGGCGCTGATGTCATTCGGATCGGCTCAGGCGGATGAACCGACCGCGGACGACGGGAAGCCCGCTATTGCAAATCCGAAGGCACTTCAGCTTGGCGTTTTGGATAAACAAAAGAGTACTTTGACGAGTTCTGATATGTTGAACGGGGAGGGGGCGCCCGTGGGGAAAGGGCTTTCGCTGGGGCATGTTCCCTCCAAGTACGAGATCGTAAACGGCCGTGCGTTGAGCGGGAATCCCGGGGACGCCGTGGGCGGGGAACGGTCGCGGCCTTTGCTGACATCGGATTTTGGAGAAAGAAGATCCAGCGGTAAACTAACGAGGGGTTTGAACATCACCGGCGGGCGAAACGCCTCTGCAACCCTCAAGCTCGAGCCGATCGACGAGGTCGACGCGGACAACGGGACGTTGAGAATTCTCGTTTCTCTTGCGCACGCGAAAGAACTGAAAGGGTACGGATTCTCGGTGCACTACGATCCGGCGAAGTACGCGTTCGTGAACGTCAGGGAAACAGAGGAGAATCTGCTCAAGTCCGATACCGGCCGGCAGACGCTGTTCGTGTCCGCCAACCACACGCCCGGTCGAGTGGATCTCGGCGCAGTGAAGGTGGATGGTCAGGGCGTAAGCGGTGACGGCAGGCTCGTCGAACTCACGTTCAAGACGCACCGTGCGGCTGCGGCGGGCGACTTCAGGGTCTCGGAAGGCGTATTGATCGGTCTCGACGGCGCGATCGACCGGGTGACGAATGTCGATTTCGCCCGTCTGATGCCGCAAGCCGGCGAATACAAGCTGGACCAGAATGTGCCCAATCCGTTCAATCCCTCCACCGTCATCGGGTACCGGATTCCGGAAGCCGGCCCGGTCCGGCTGGTCATTTACAACCTGCTGGGCCAGGAGGTCCGCGTTCTGGTCGACGGCCATATGGAGGCAGGATCGTTCACGGCCACCTGGGATGGAAAAGATGAGATGGGCAGGCAAGTGTCCAGCGGCATCTATCTCTACCGGATTCAGGCAGGCGGTTTCCTCGCGTCCAGACGAATGATGTTCCTGAAATAATCCAGGCTTGACGTTGCAGCGGGATAGACGGGCCGCCCCGAGTGAGAGGCGGCCCTTTCCATTCCAGACGATCATCCAATGGAGGGAAGGAAGCATGCCTCGTTCCTGCGCAATCGCCCTGGCGGTCCTGGCTGCGCTCGGATTCGTGCCGCCGGTTGTCGCGGAAACCCCGGACTTCTATGCGCACTGGGGGGACGGCAGAGCGGAGATCTCCAGCTATCGCGTGGCGCAGCCTCGATACGGAGAGAACCGCGAGGGCTACGGCGTCCTCATTTTCGTCACGGAAGACCTGAACCGGAATACCTACATCAAGGTCGAGTCGCCCACGCCGCGGGCAGACCGGGTCTACGTTCTCAAGCTGAACAACATTCTCAAGTTCACCACCGGGATTTACGACTATGCGGTAATGACTTCCGTCTTCAGCGCCGTCGAGGGGTTCGCGGGTACCAATCCGTTCGAGTTGATGAAGGTAAACCTGAGTTCGCAGGAATGGTGCGGGCATATTTTCGATGAAATTCGCGTGGATAACGGCTATCTGCGCGGCGCCCTCAACAGTTATTTTGAGCGCGAAGGCTTACGTACATATAGCCTGGACATGCCCGAAGGGTTTCAGAGCGAAGACCATCTGCTCATACAAATCCGGGAACTCAAGGGTCCGATAATGCAGGCGGGCGAATCCCGGCCGATCAAGCTTCTACGCACGCTGTGGTCGTACCGGACGCGGCACCGCCCCCACGCGCTGGCGGACGCGATATTGAGCAAAGGAACGCCCGAGGCGGTTACTGCCTCGGGAAAGAGCCGCGATGCCATCCCGTGGCGGGTGGCGGCGGGCGACTGGAGCAAGACAATATGGGTGGAGAAATCCTACCCCCACCGCATCCTGAAATGGGAGGGCGCGTCGGATGGTTCGGGGGAGTTGATAGTGACGATCCGCGAGCCCTACTGGCGACAGAAGACGGCTAAAGACGAAATCTTCCGGAAGCGACTGGGGATCCCCTGAACCACAATTTGGAGGTAAGCGAATGACGCCGATCGAACAGGCGCGGGAAGCCATCGAACAGAGCGACATCGAAAGGTTGGAAGGGCTGATCGCGTCCCATCCGGACCTGCCCAATCTAAGGTCGAAAGACAACGATCGCACGCTGCTGCATACGATCGCGGACTATCCGGGGCACAAGCCGAAGGGCATTGAGATGGCCCGGCTGGTCATCGACGCGTGCGCCGACGTGAACGCGCGTTTCCAGCACGGGCAGGTTGCAGCAGTGAAAGAGACGCCGCTGCACTGGGCGGCGAGCAACGACGACGTCGACCTGGCGGAGCTGCTTCTGGACGCGGGGGCGGATATCGATGCGGACGCCGGCGTTATCGCGAACGGGACGCCGATTTGGAACGCCGTCATTTTTCGGTGTATAAACGCGGCACGGCTGTTGATCGACCGCGGAGCAGCGTCGAATCTGATGACTGCCGCGGGCGCCGGACGAAGGGACATGGTGGACCGGTTTTTTGACGAGGATGGAAACGTCACGAAAAACGCCGGGGCCCTGCCCTGCTGGGATGAACCCAGGCCGCCGAAGACGGCGCTGGACAGCGCGTTCGGATTCGCGTGTCGAAACGGCCACGCGACCATCGCGAAGGTCCTGTACGAACGCGGCGCCGATCCGGGATGGGTGAATCCGGCCGGTGAATCCGCATATCAACAGGCGAAGACGGGCGGACACAGGATCGTCATGGACTGGATGAAAACCCGCGGCATCGCGCCCGACGACGCATGAATCCGGATACGGGGCAACGTGGAGTCAACGTCAAATACGTTCTCTGACCGGATTTGGCGCTGCAACGTTTTAAGTGAATCGGGTAACCGCAAACGGTAGGAAGAATGTGTATCGTGCACGGTTGCCGCCATTGCTGGTCGAAGTAGCTGTCTTCGAGCTTCTCGTGTTGACAGATCGACAATGAGAACTATATTTTCAGTGAATTCACCTTAAAGAATGTAGGCTTCTTTCGGGAGCGAATCGTTATGGCCACCTTGATGAAACGTATCACGGTCAATCCGAAACAATGCGGCGGGCGTCCGTGTATTCGGGGCATGCGGATTCGCGTCACCGACGTGTTGGATCTGCTCGCTCATGATCTTACCCGTGAACAGATTCTGGCTGAGCATCCGGACCTTGAACTCGAGGACATTCGCGCTTGTCTGCGATTTGCGAGCGATCGGCTTAATCACCCGGTTCTCGCGGCATGACGCTTTGGCTCGATGCACATATCTCACCTCATCTTGCAGCCTGGATTCGGGATACCGTTGGCTCTGTTGTTGTTCATGTACGAGACCTGGGCCTGAATGAAGCAGAGGATTCCCTGATATTTTCCAGTGCGCGGGAAGCGGACGCGATAGTAATTACCAAGGACCGGGATTTTGTCGAACTATTGAGTCGATTGGGCCCGCCCCCGAAGGTAATCTGGTGTACGTGTGGGAATACTTCGAATGATCGATTGATGACTATCTTGTCAAAAACGCTGCCAGATGCCCTAAAGTTGCTGAATCAAGGAGAAGGGTTGGTCGAAATAAGCGACATAGTTTGACTTTTTTCACCAGACCATTCCGACAAGGCGCTAGACGTGAATCCGGAGATACCTTCTCTCGTCTTTATAGGCGGCGAATCCCGGGGCGGATGCGCCGAAACAAGGGCAACCACAAGGGTTGCCCCTACATATCACAGTGACGTGGACGGTATTTGATAGATGGGAAATGCGATTGATGAATTGCGGTCCGGGCCTATGGGATCATCTCTCTTGATTTGTTCCTTGTGCCTTTGCGTCTTTGTGTGAGGCTGCCTATGTCTTCTCCACTAAGGCGCAGGGAGATTGTGTTTCCGTGAACCGCTGGAGCACCTGATCCGGTGACGCGGCGCCGGTTGTGCCGATCTGCTGGATCGTAATGGAAGACACCAGCACGCCGACCCGCGCGGCATCGACGTACGACGCGCCTGCACATAACGCGGAGACAATCCCGGCGGAGACGCTGTCTCCCGCGCCCACGATGTCGATGGGACCGGGCACCGGGATGCCTGGAATGCGGTGAATCGCGTTCCCATCGACAGAGAGGATACCGTCCGGACCAAGCGTGACGTATACGGGTCGTCCGGTACGCGCGGAAAGGGACCGGATTGCGGCGTCCAGGCGCCCCGCACCTTTCGCGCCGGAATCGCCGGATGACGCCGTGAGCGCCTCCTCGCGGTTGACCTTGACGATCACCTTCTTGAACCGGCCGATTCGCGAACGGGAATCCGCGAGGAAAACGACATCGGGGCGCGCGCCAGCAAGGCGTGCGATTCCCTCGCGAACGCGATCCGTAATCACGCCGCAATTGCGTTCCCGGACCTGGTCGAGTACAATGACGCCGTGGACCTCGCCAAGCAGATTCTCAAGGGCGGTGAGGATGCGGTCTTCCAAGCCTTGTGGAAGGGGCGAGCGATTCTTGATATCGAGTCGCTCCATCTCCTGTCCGGTCGAACTGAGAACCGGTTTGGTGTAGGTTGGCGTGACCCGCCCCGGGATTTCCATCAGTTGCCGCGTATCCACGCCCGTCGCCCGCAGGCCCGCCTTCAGATCGTACCCCTGCCCGTCATCGCCGATCACCCCGAGCGCCCGGATCCGACCCACGCCAAGGCCGTTGAGATTACTGGTGACGGTCCCCGCCGCGCCGGGCCGGTTTCGGATCTGTACGACCTGCCGGGCTTCGAGCCCGGTTTCCAGTGAGACTTCAGCGAGGTCCGGATCCACGATGAGATAGCGATCCAGGAAAAAGTCACCGATAACCAGAATGGCCAGATCGGAAAACCTGTTCAGCAACTCTTGCAGATCGGAATGGGTCATAACGACAACGGGTTATCCCGCAAGCGTTCCGGCGGATGGATCCTGCGGATCGAGAAGATAGTCGACGAGGTTCTCCTGGCTCCGAAAATCCGGGACGATCAGATCCGCCCCCGCCTGGATCAGACGTTCGCGTTTCCAGGCATTCACACCCCGACGTCGGGCCTCGTCCGACGCGACCCCCACGGCCGTTCCACCCGCTGACTTGACATTTTCGATCTCCACGTATCCGTCGCCGAAGCCCAGCAACTCCCTGCCCCGAATCCCCTCAGTGGCAATCAGATCCCGGATCACTCTTTCTTTGGAAAAATCCTGATATTGATCCCGTGCGCCGTAGATGCGGTTCTCAAAGAAGGGCGTCAGGCCCAAAAGGGCTGCCTCTTCTTTCACGTAGATTTCGTCGGTCCCGCTTGCCAGGTACAGCGTAAGTCCCCGGCGTTGCAGGTTGCGAAGAAGATCCAGCGACTTCGGCACCATCAGATCTTCCGCGGGAACCGCGCCGGAACGAAGACGCTGAATGCGGTCCCTTATGTGACGATTGAGCCGTTCGTTATAACGGTGTTTGCAGGCGACCGGATCCAGAGGCGCGCCTTCTCGTTTCCGCGCTTCCTCGGCAAGCTGGATCATCTGGTAGATGGTCTGTTTTCCCGTCAGCCGGTCCACGAAATCCGCGACGACAGACGTCAGTTCGGCTTCGGATTCACCCGAGTTGCATTCGGCAAGGGTTTCGACCATCATCGGTACCATGATTTCCCGCCAACCCTGGCGTATCAGCGACAACGTTCCATCGAAATCAAAGAGCACGGAGCGATAGCCGCCCCGCGCAACCCGCGGGTCGACCAGTTCGATGTCGGACGTCGTCAACGAAACGGAACCCTTCCGTGAAGTCACCACGTACTCCGTTTTTTTCATGAGCGAACCGGATCTGCAAAACGGCGTTGTGCCGGAAGGCGCAATCTAATTGCGCATCCGCAATTGTCAAGGTGTTTAACCCGTCCGAGCCTTCGATTTTGAGATCAAATCTGCTTGTAAAATTTCAATTGTACATTATCTTAATATCGGTACCTGTTTGGTCATCGAGAGTGAAGGAGGCTGAGGGGCGTTTCAGGGGCTGGCTATGGATCGGCAGGTTGTGCAGCGTTCATCCACCCGTACGGGTGAATTACAGCTTGCGTCCATTAAAGCCGGCCAGGATACCCATTTCGAACTCATCGTCAACGGTGTCTTCCTGATGGCCACCTACAATGCGTCGTCCAATCGCGCATTGATGGAAGCTGTCATGGAAACATCGAAGTCGGGCGGGCACATCGACCTCCTGATCGGTGGTTTGGGATTGGGAATCTCCCTTCGCCAGGCGCTCGCCTATTCGAATGTGCATTCCGTGTGTGTGGTGGAGCTCGAATCCCGGATTGTCAACTGGAACCGCGAGTACCTGGATAATGCCGATGTTCTGAACGATGCGCGTACGGAAGTGGTCGTTGGCGATTTTTACGACTTTATCAAGGGAAATCCCCGAAGCTATCACGGCATTGCACTGGATATCGACAACGGTCCCGACTCGGTCGTACGTTCGGAAAACCGGCGCGCATACAGCGTTTCGGCGCTGCAGACCCTGAGAACACGGTTGCGACCGGGGGGAACACTGGCGATCTGGAGCCATGCCGTCAACAGTTCTTACGAACGCGCGCTGGACCGTGTTTTCGGCGGGGTGACAAGAAAGCAAACGTGCGACCATAACCTGACCGGTAAACCGCTCGAGAGCATCATCTACGCGGTTCGGGCCTGACCGGCAGGGGTAGACCACTGGAAAGGAATTTTGTGGATGAACAAAGACTCACTCACCATTACGGATAATCGCACCGGAAAAACCTACGACGTTCCCATTCTATATGGCACGTACCCCGAATACGGCGCTGCCATTCGTACCGCTGACTTGAAGCAGATAAAGGTCTCGGAGGACGATTTCGGGCTTCTCGGGTACGATCCTTCGTATCTGAATACCGGCTCCTGCCAGAGCTCCGTGACATTCATCGACGGCGAGAAGGGCATTCTCAGATACCGCGGATATCCAATCGAGCAACTCGCCGAGCGCAGCACCTACCTGGAAACGTCGTATCTGCTGTTGTACGGCGAACTTCCTGGACGGGCGCAACTGGATGCCTGGAGCGCGTCGGTGATGGAATACGTGAGATCGGAGCCGAAGTTGACTGAATTGGTGAGCGGGTATCGGGAAGGTTCTCACGCGATGGGTATGATGGTGGGTGTGCTGGGGTCTTTATCCACGTTCTACGACAATTCAAGAGATATCGGCTCGGAAGAGGCGCAGGAACAGCATGTCCGCCGTCTGATGGGCATGGCGCCCGTGGCCGCGGCAGCCGTGTACCGTCAAAGCCAGGGCCTGGCTCCTGTGGATCCCGACCCGTCATTGGGGTTCTGCGCCAATTATCTGAAGATGCTGTTTGACGGAACGAGCGCATACAGATCCGATCCAGCCCTTGAACGGGCGCTGGACGTCCTTCTGATATTACACGCCGATCACGAACAAAACTGCAGTGCCAGCACCATGCGCGGGGTCGGGAGCAGCGGAGCAGACCCGTATTCGGCCGCGGCGGGAGCCGCCGCCGCGCTGTACGGCCCGGCACACGGGGGTGCGAACGAAGCCGTTCTAAAGATGTTGAACGAGATCGGATCCGTGGACAATATCCCCGCGTACATCAAGCGGGTGTATAACCGCGAAGTCCTCCTGCAGGGCTTCGGGCACCGGGTATACAAGAATTACGATCCCAGGGCCGCGATCATCAAGAAGACTGCCGAGGAGGTATTCGAAGTCACCGGAAGGAATCCGCTGATCGATATCGCTGTGGAACTGGAGCGCATTGCGCTTGAGGAAGAGTTTTTCGTATCTCGCAGCCTGTATCCGAACGTGGACTTCTATTCGGGTATCATCTACCAGGCGATGGGCCTGCCAACGGACATGATGACGGTGATGTTCGCGGTGGGCCGGATGCCGGGGTGGCTCGCGCAGTGGAAGGAACTGCTGAACGACAAGGAACAGCGTATCGCACGTCCGCGGCAGATTTACACGGGAGAAGATATCAGGGACTATACGTCGATGGGCGAGCGGTAGGAAACGGATCTGTCACGACAATGGAAAAACAGGGCGCAAAAGCCGCCGGCTTTTGCGCCCTGTCCTATGGGCTCTTCAGCACGGCAACGCGCGGAAGGGCCTCTTTATTTCCTTCCTATCGTTAATTCAATGGATGGGTATCCATGTACTCGCGCACGGCATTCTTGATCACTGTTTAAAACCCTCCACCGTGTTTCGTGCAGTATTCAAAGGTTTCCCGGTCTATCGGAATCTGCGCCAGTATTTCGGTCTTTTCCCAATCTTCAGCGCTCATGAAAGGTGGCGCGTCCGGGTCGGAACGTGCAGCTGCGTTCAATTCCTCTTCCGTCAACACAGCGACCCGATTCCAGTCTGTCTTTGAGTCTTCCGGCAGGTCATCACGGGAATATCTCACGATATTTTCTTCGCTCATTTCGATTGGCTCTCCGTGCGGAAATGATTCAAAGGCTTCTGTTTCGAATGGCGTATACAACGAAGAGTTCAGTATCTTCAACCCTGCCAACAGAAATGTACCGAATTTCTCCGTAATATTTCCGGTTATCGATAATCGTGAAAACGGGTCCATCAAAAACGCGCGCCGCGGACAAGAAGCTCACGCCGTGTTTCTGAATATTCAGCTCATGCTTGCGTTCGTCCCATTCGAATTCCATAGCAGTCCGTTGAAGTCAAAGATATGGAATTGGCCTTGTGACGTCAAGGTCGGTGGATCACTCGCCATAGAGTTTTAGCGGGGAAAGCGTAATGAGGGAGGGGTCGTTATCGAGGACGCGGGAGACAAATTCGATCGTGGGCGCGACGCGGAAGGCCTGCCAGCCCGAGGGACCGACCGAGGTCCGGGTGACGAGACCGGCGGCTCTGACCCGATCGCCCATAACGCTGAAGTCGAATCCGGGCCACATGCGCGGCTCATCGGCCATTTTGTATTTGCGCTCGACCCAGAGCGCCTGATTGTAGTGGAAGATTGAGCAAACGTTGAAGCCGACACCCATCAGCAGGTAAAGCGCGTTGCGATCCACCAACCAGTCCCACGGCGAGCCATGACCGAACGCTTTCTCGTCCCATGGGCTCAGGCGAGGCCCGGCGGACCCGTGGCCGCCCATGGCATCTCCGGCGTCGGCGCCGATGGCGGCCAGGGAGTCGCAGCAGTGATCGCTACGCACGGCTTCAGGGCGCCGTCGGAAGACTTCGGTAATGTGTCCGACGTCGGACGGGGATGTACGAATGTCCCAGGCTTCGCGGCGCGTCCGGTACGTGGCGGATTCGCCGTTGACCTTTTGCACGAACGTCGGAACAATCACGGTACCCGACTCGCCAACGGCTTCGATGGCGCCGTCGATCACGGTATTGGCGCCGCCCTGCACGTAGCCGAAGCTCTTGAGGGAACTGTGAAACAGAAGCGCGTCGCCCCTTCGAATGCCAAGTGAGGCGAAGCCTTTCAGTAAATCTTCCTTGTGGACCGTCTTCCGGCTTGCCATTAGCGATGTGTGGATTCCGATCTGCGATTCAGACCGCCGTAAAGCACCGAGGGCGAAATGAACCGGTATTGTTCAGTCCAACGGCGAGGATGCAGCGTCATCTGTCTCTTTCACCGGTGGAAGATAACTGAAATTTCCCGCCAACCCCGTCTTCAACGAGAATTTCCAGAGACAGAATCTCAACCCTGATCGGGTCTGCAATCAAATCTTTGGCTGATTACGCATTTTCTTAATTTCGCCAAGGATCTCTT
Source organism: Candidatus Latescibacterota bacterium (assembly GCA_965203805.1). GTDB lineage: Bacteria > Latescibacterota > UBA2968 > UBA2968 > JAAXHE01. Next base: position 3,847,223 of record OZ241917.1, read on the forward strand.
CCAATGTCATATCCTCGAAAATGCGCTCCCTCTCCTGGGTGTAATTACCATAACCAATCGCAAATTGATTGATGAACCGTATCGTATTCGCAATTCCAATCTCTTTGGAAAGCACTTCAAGGGCGTCCTTGGTTATTTCACTCAAAGCCTTTTCCTGAATCGTCATTCCTCAATCTCCGATATGAGTTCGGTGGGAGAAACAAACTGCGCCCAGTAGTTTCCCGATTCATCTGCTTGACTAAGCCATCGTCGATCACTGGCGAAGAATGTGATATGTATTACAAGTCATTGATTTTATTCGCTTTTTCTGATCAAATGGTCTCTCTTATGAGAATTTCGATTTTGACAGATGAACAAATGTATAGTATATTAACACAGGTAATCTATCCGAGTCAGTTTTAGTTTTTTTGCCGCTGAATGGCCCCTGAGAAAAGGAATTGACCGATTTTTGCATTGAGCGCTATACTACATTCAGTCATATACAATCGCTCAAATTAGAAAGGTCAAAGGATAATGATCACCTACGTGTTAGGGAATTTGTTCGAATCCCCGGCTCGGGTTCTTGTGAATACGGTTAATACCGTAGGGGTCATGGGCAAAGGAGTCGCGAAGGATTTCAAGCGGATATACCCAGAGATGTTTCGTGAATATCAGAAGCATTGCGAAACGAAACGGCTTACGGTGGGTAAGCTCTGGCTCTACAAAACTCCAAACAAATGGATTCTCAATTTTCCAACTAAGACAACCTGGCGTAAACCATCGGAAATAGAATACATCGAGAGTGGCTTAAGTACCTTCGTAAGGGAATATGCGAAACGAGGTATAACTAGCATAGCGTTTCCACCTTTGGGATGTGGAAACGGTGAACTGGATTGGGAACGACAGGTCCAACCTTTGATGGTAAGGTACCTGGGAAAGCTCCCGATTGACATTTTTGTGCATATATATGGACAGGGTCCGATAGTTCCAGAACATAGAGACATGAAAACAATGGCGAGTTGGTTAAGGTCCGATCTTGAATCTCTAGGGTTTTTGGAGGTATGGAAGGATTTGACTGAAATGATCGGATCTGGTATAGATTTAAGTACAATGCCTGATCGCGAAATCTTCCACGTTGAGGTTATTTCTGAACTCGACGAACTGGGAATCTGTTTTCATATCGACAACCAGAAAACCTTTATCCCAGAAGAGGAGATACTTGAACTGTGGACTGCAATCCGAAATTGCGGCTTTGTCATTCCGTCAATTATGCCAGCAGGTTTAGATGAAATTTCGAATCAGTTAGTCGCACTTTTTTCGAAACTACCTTATTGTCGGCCGGTGTCAGCTAGCAATGACTATTTCACATTGCGTTCACGCCACAGCATTGGGCTTCAGCTGTTACCTCAAGCAGTTCCACCTAAGATATTTGAGCAATTCCCTTTTGAGTTTAAACCAGTATGACGAAGTATTTAAAACAAAATGCGGAGAAAATCGTTGCTCACTTTCGGTCAATTAAACAAGAGGATTGGTTACAAGAATCGCAACGTTGGTGGCCAGGCCACTTGTTCCACTTCACGGATCTGACAAATGCGGCGAAGATTCTTTGTGATGGCAAATTATCGTCTCGCTCCCAGCTGGAACGAACGGGAGGTTTGATTACGGACATTGCAAGCCCCGAGATAATTTCATCTACAGGTTCGCAATGGAAAGAGTATGTGCGATTCTATTTTCGGCCGCGCACACCTACACAATACAGAAACGAGGGTTTTCGCCCAGTTTGCAAGCGGGAATTTGGAGCTCATTGCCCCGTACCAGTTAGTTTTATTTTTGATGCCGAACCAATCCTGACGAACAAGACTACTCTGTTTAGTATTGGAAATTTGGCCGCTGGAGCCGAGACAGGACACACTGCTGATTTCTTCCAATCGCTCCCCTTCGAGAAGATTTATCATGATCGTAGTTTGTGGGAAATGAATGAAAGTGAAAAGCGCAATATTGTCTTCCATCGCCATGCGGAAGTTATAGTCCCGAACTTTATTGATCTATCCACTTTAAAGCTGATCAGTTGTCGGTCCCAAGCCGAATTTGAGACTCTGATTTATTCGCTTCCATGGAGAGTGAAACAAAAGTGGTCAAGACACATTGGTGTCAGTCGGAGTTCAATGCTGTTCTTTGGACAATGGCCCTTTTTGGAAAGAGCTGATCTCAGTATATCGACCAACTCTTTCAGTTTCAACCCATCGGCGAACACTGGTCCTTTTCATGCGAAGATTGAACTTACAGAGACCAGGACAGAGAAGATTTATGTATGGGAGAAGAAAGACTTCCACGCGAGCGGTACGTTGTCGCTTGACCTGCCAAATTTAGCTAATCCAGAGAGCTATACCGTGAAATTTTCGCTTGATGGTCATTTGGCTTACGAAAACCGATATTTGGATGATTCAGCGTTACCTTTTTGAACCATCTCACATCGTTTGATTTTGGATTCATGGCGGCCGAGACGGCCGCCATAGTTTTTTGTTCGGAGTCTCGTAAAGCTCTCATACTGTAAACATACGATACCGGTAACACAACACTGATCCGAACTGCGAATCTTCGAATGTTTCGGCTTGGCGGCAAGCAACGTGAATCGTTCCAGAAATTCGACCTGCGCTGAGATGGATTGCCACCAAACTCTGCCCAATTGTACAATTGACGAATACGGTATTCTTGTCCGCCAAACGCAGGAAACGGACGAGAATATGACCGAACGGAACCAATACTCAAATGACAGATGAAATATCGCATCGGTTTTCAGCGTCGCGTCTGAAGCGCGTCGTCGACGGCCGAAACCAGCTGATCGATGTGCCGGTCTTCCATCGGCAATGAGACGTTGCCGCCGAGTTTCCAGTATATCCCCCGGTTGAGCAGGGCGAAGAACAGCCACCGGTGCAACTGCTGGTTGTCGCGGGCGGCCTCCCGGTAGTTGCGGGGTTTTTCGGGAAGAAAGTGGACGCGGAAGAGGGAACCGGCGGTCGTCACCCCGGCCTGAAGGCCGGCGTCCAGGAAAACGCGTTCGAGCCGGTCGGCAAGGCGCCGGGTGAGCGTATCCAGCCTTTCGTAGGCGTCCGGCGTGAGCAGTCGAAGGGTCGTGAGGCCCGCGACGACGGCGATGGGGTTGGCGTTATACGTGCCGGAATGGGGAATCTGCGGATTGCCGCCCGTGGGATTGTAGAGGTCCAGGACGTCGGAGCGTCCGCCGACCACGGCACCGGGGGTGCCGCCGGCGACGACTTTGCCCAGGCACGTCAGGTCCGGGCGCACGCCATACGTTTCCTGCGCACCGCCGCGGGCAATGCGGAAGCTGACGATCTCGTCGAAGATGAGCAGGATGCCGGCGCGTTCCGTGATTTCGCGGAGACGAGAAAGGAAGCCGTTAACCGGCAGGGTAAAGCCGGCGGCCGTGGAAAGGGGATCGACCACCACCGCGGCCAGTTCGTCCCGGTGTTCGTTGATGATCCCGTCGCAGGCGTCAGGGTCGTTAAACGGGAGGACGATAACATTCCCGATGGCCTCGGGCGTCAGGCCGCGTGAAGAGGGCACGGATTCAGGCCTGTCGGGCGGCCCCAGAGTCCCGTCTGCGGGAGGAAGATAGCTAACCATAACGTATTCGTCCATCCCGTGGTACGCGCCTTCGAACTTGGCGATTTTCATTCTGCCGGTGAACGCACGGGCGGCGCGGATGGCATTCAGGATGGCTTCGGTACCCGAGCTGCAGAAGCGCACCTTTTCAAACGAACCGACGCGGTTCTTCAGGAATTCCGCCATTTCGACTTCGAGGGCCAGCGGCCGCGAGAAGCCTGTGCCCTGGGCTATACGCTCCTGGAGGGCGGCGACGATTTCGGGATGCGCGTGGCCCAGGATGAGGGCGGTATTGTTGTTCACGAAATCGAGAAGCCTGTGGCCGTCCAGGTCGATGAGGTGAACGCCTTCGCCTCTATCGGCGTAGACCGGGTACGGGTCGAAGTGCACGCCGGTGCGCGTATTTCCGCCCGGCAGAGACGCCTGTGCGCGTCTGAACATATCCCGGGATCTCGGGTGGTTGTCCATGTATTCGGCAATCTGCCGGTCCAGCGATGCCCGTATGGTTCCAGCGTCCATGCATTCCTCGCTGCGGGTGTGGCGGGCGTCGAAGACGGAGAGGGGAACTTCCTCCCGCCGATTTCTCTGAATGGTCTCATAATACCGAAAAATATCACGCCATTTCAACTGTTGTTTGCAGGCTCAGGCAAGGGGTCGGCAGGAGGCGGAAGGGGTTGACTTACCCCGGATACAGGTGTAGCATATAGGATGTGTTTCAGTCTGGTTGGCGTGATTTCGACGTTGGATGGAGGTGTCGTTATGGCGGGTCTTTCGGGCGAAGGGTTGCCGGCGCTTACCGGGGACCTCTCGATGGCGAAGTCAAATATCGATCGATTCGGATATTGTTTGCTGAAGGACGCGTTGAGCCAGGACCAGGTGGCGGCCATGCGGGCAAGGCTGGTGGAGCAGGCGGCGGCGGAGAGACAACTGGGCGCCGCGTACGAAGACGGAGGACCGGACCAGAACTGGGGGTCGTTCCGGGACGAAACCGGCCGGGTGCGGCCGGACGCCTTCACGGCGGCCGCCGGGGGCGTCAACCAGCGGCTCTGGATGTTGATCAACAAGGGACGGGTGTTTCACCAGGTGCTGTTTCAGGAGCGGGTGCGGGAGGTGGTGAGCCACGTTCTGGGCGATGAGTACCTGCTTTCCAGCTTTACCGCGAATATCGCCAAGGCCGGCGGCGTGGAGATGGATCTGCACACCGACCAGTGGTGGATGCCCTCACCCACACGCCCCGGCAGGAAGGCAATGCCGGTGGGCTCGATTACTCGAGAGCGGTTCGATGCAGACGGAGAAGGAGCGCCGTGGATGATTGCGCCGCCGGCAGCGGTGAACGTGTTGTGGATGCTCGTGGAATTCACCGCCGGAAACGGGGGGACGCGAGTTGTGCCTGGAAGCCACCTGTTCGGGAGGCAGCCGGAAAAGGATTCGAATGCGGATGCGGTTGCCGCGGAAGGACCGGCCGGCACGGCCCTGGTCATCGACGCGCGAATCTGGCATGGTACCGGGGCCAACGTGACCGGGGGCGAAAGGCTTGCGCTGCTTACGACCTTCTGCGGGCCGCAGTTCCGGCCCCAGGAAAATCTCACCGTGGGCACGTCGCCGGAGGTGTTGAACGACGCCTCTCCTGAGTTGCTGGCGCTGCTGGGATTCAAGGTGTGGAACGCGTACGGCCGCATCGAAAACCCGGCGGTGGAGTTCATTTCGCCTGGCGAATCGTCGCTGGGAGCACTGCGGCCGGAGTAACGCAATGGCGCCCCGAGAGCGGGTTGAACGCAGGACCATTTCGATCCACTGCGCCAGGTGCCGGACGTTGCTCTACAAGTACCGCAAAGGCGGCCGGGGCGGGCTGGTCAAGTGCATCGTGGAACGGATTGTGGAGGACAACACTCACGGAGATCTGAAGTGTCCGGACTGCGGCCAGGCATTTGCGCGGGACCGGATGATGGGCGGGCGGCCGGCGCACAAGATCATCCAGGGCAAGGTGTATACCAGGGGGATGTCGAGAAAGTGATTTCAGTCAGGAGACGATAATGGCCGAAGGACGCGCGACGTTCGGAGGAGGATGCTTCTGGTGCGTGGAAGCGTTTTATCAGGACCTGAATGGGGTGCTGGAGGTGGTTTCCGGCTATGCGGGAGGGTCGGCCCCGAATCCGACCTACCATGAGGTCTGCGAGGGAATCACGGGCCATGCCGAGGTGGTTCAGATCCGATTCGATCCCGACTCGGTTTCCTACGGGGACCTGCTGGACGTTTTCTGGCGCACACACGACCCCACAACGCTGAACCGCCAGGGGGCGGACGTGGGCACACAGTACCGGTCGGTGATACTCTATCACGACGAGCAACAGCGGGCGGAAGCGGAACGATCCATGGCGGAGACGGATGCGTCGGACCTTTGGTCGGACCCGATCGTGACGGAGGTCTCGCCGCTGACGGAATTTTACCGGGCCGAGGATTACCATCAGAACTACTACCGTTCGAATCGCGACCAGCCGTATTGCATGTTCGTTATTGATCCGAAGATGCAGTGGTTCAGAAAGGCGTTTCAGGAACGGTTGAAGACAGGGTAACGGGATGGCCGACGGGAGGTATGGATTCACACTGGCGGTGACGTCGGCGCTGCCCATGGATCTTGGGCGCATTCCGATGTCGGTGGAGATCGATTTCGGCCGTATGGCGCGGCAGGTCGACGCCATGGGGGTTTTCGACCCGAATTCCATTGAAGTCGTCAATGCGGTTTCGGGTGAGGCGATCGCGTTCGCCCGCACCGAGGACTTCGCCTATGGCGACCGGGGAAGGATCGAATGGACGATCGACGATCCCACCCATACGGAGTACGAGATCCGCTTTCGCACCGCGCCCGAGAGACCGCCGTTGCGGCCGCAGGAGTACACGCCCATGATCGGCGTCGGAGATCTGCTGCGGTACAATGCGGGGGCGCCGCGCCCGATATCACTCGCCCATTCGATGCGGCTCGTAGACATCACCGGCAACGGTCGCGCCGATCTGGCGGGCTGCTGGAATTACTATTACCGACCGGGGTCGCCGGTCAGCGGGATCGTATGTTATCCCCGTGAAGGGCCGGATGAGGACTTCACGTTCGGAGATCTCGTCCGGTTGCGGTACCTGGAAGAGCGGGGATCGCGCGAACTCAAGCAATTCCCGGACGTGTACGCCGAGGCGGATTTTGGGGATCTGACCGGTAACGGGCTGCCTGATATCGTGTACGCGGGAATGCGTGATAATGGAGTGACGGTCTACCTCAATTCAGGAACGCGAGACGGGGGCGGGTTGCCCGTCTTCGTGAAGGACATTGAGATTCCTGCGCCGGTTGCCCAGAACGCCGGGATTCAGATCGTCGATCTGAGCGGGAACGCCACGCTGGATTTGGTGGTCAACGGACATTATATCCGGAATCTGAATCCGGACGGCTGGCCGTTCATAGCCGCCGATCCGGTGGATCTCTCGGTTGGAAAGCAACTCGCGTTTATGGATCTGGACGGTGACGGCCTGCCGGACGTTATGGCGATGCCGGTTGGCGGGTGCGACCATCCACTCACCTGGCGGAAGCATCTGGGCGGTGACCCGCCCCGGTTCGGGCCGGAACGGAAGCTGAACGGCCTGGAACACGAATTCTGCAGCCGGCTCGGCACGGTAACGGACGGCAAACGGAGCGGCATTCTGGTGCAGCACAATATGTACCAGAATCTTTCATTCTACGAGTTGATTGGCGCGCGCGGCGGCCAGCCGCGTTTCGAACACCGGGGAAGAGCCCGCTCGATCTCGGCGGTGATGTCATTGAGCGATCAGGCGTGGCCTTGTTCGTGCGACTGGAACGGCGACGGTGTCTTCGACCTCGTCATCGGAGGGGGTTACGGGTGGCCTCGCGTGGTCGTCAACAACCGGAGCAATGAGCGGCCGGCCTGGTCGGAGCCTGAGGTGATCTGTTCCGAGGGCAAACCCATCCGGGTAATGCGCGACGAGATTTTGCACAGCCGTCACTGGCACAATATGGGGTACCCGTATCCCGTATTCGTGGACTGGGACGGCGACGGCCTTCCGGACCTGATGTTGCCGAACGAAACGAACCGGATCGTCTGGTATCGAAATACCGGAACGCCGGATGAACCCGGGTTTGGCCCCCGCAGGTTTCTTGAAGTGGATGGATTCCCGGATTCCGATGAGCTTCGTGCGGAATCTGGCAAGGCGGCGGCCGACGAGACCCTCCCCAACAGTCCCTATCCCCGCGATGCGCGTTCGCCGTTTTTCTGGCGGTCCGGCGCGGCGTTCGCGGACTGGAACGGCGACGGGATGATGGATTTCATCGCACACGACCATACGCGCAAAGCGACGCTGTTCCTTCAGTATCGGGACGACGAGGGCCGCCGCAGACTCAAACGAGGCGATCATGTGCGGCTGGTGGACGGGCGGAAGATCGACGATTCCATCGTGGGCCGGACAAAGCACTGGACCGAATCTTTCCGCGCCGTGGATTGGGACGGGAACGGGTTGATCGACCTGGTGTATAACCTTGCCGGGACGGGAAAGATCTACCTGCTGCGCAACGTGGGTTCTACGGATGCGCCGGTTTTCGACCTTCCGAGAGAATTCAGGTGCTACGGCGAGGAGATTGCGTTTACCGTACATGGCCCGAACGCGTGGCCTGGAGACCTGAATGGCGACGGAAAGCCCGATCTGCTGGGATGCGTGGAGTGGAGCGTGTACCCGTTTTTCTGTCACGCGGCCCTGGAGATGGAGCGTCACCCCGCGTACACGATCGGGCCGGTGCTGGACCTATAGCCTCAAATTGAAGAAAGAAAGCCGTAAAATCGGCCACAAGAAGCACAAAAGGCACAGAAGGTATCGGTGCGAAACGGGGCGTAAAGGTCGTCCGGAAGGACATTTCTTCCGTTCACGTCCAGTGCCTGAAGGTTTCCGGGAATCCGACGTCAAATCGCATTTATCAACTTACGTACATTCGATATAACGTCACCCGGGAATGACGATTCAAGGTCAATCCGTCGTCGATGATTTGGTGATGGCCTGCCGGCGTGCGTCGTCAAGCGCGCGGTAGCAGGATTCCGCGGCGTGCCACGGGTTGTAGCCGGGCCGACCCCAGATCATGGCGCTGACTTCCGCGCCGACGGGTACTCCGGTACCGGCGTCGAGCAGGGCCTGGAAATATGCGACGAGGTCAAGGCTGCCTTCGCCAGGCAACAGGAAGGTCACGGCGCCGCCTTCCATGTACCCGTCTTTGATGTGAATGTGGACGGTGTGAGGAAGGCAGAGATACGCGGCGCGTTTGAGGTCGATGTCCTGCACGTGAAAATGGCTGTGGTCGAAGTGGATTTTAAGGTTGGGATGGCGGGTGTTCTCCATGAGCCACGCCGCTTTTTCGGGCGTGTCGAAGATCGCGCCGACGTGCGGTTCCACGGCCAGGATCACGTGATGCCCGGCTGCAATGTCCGCGAGTTCGACCAAATCGGCGGCGACGGTCTCCCTGTCGGTTGCCCAGTCAGTGAGGGGGCCGCTCACCGTGGTGGTGACGATGCCGGGGGCATCCCCATCATTCAGGTCGCCGGCGAGGACGCAGTTCTGTATGAAGCGGGCTCGCATCGCCCGCCGGTCGCTGCCCCGGGCGCACGTGGCAACCGGGCCGAAGAGGGCCGGCGCAAGGAAGCCCAGATCGCGCAATGTTCCGGCAAGTTTTCGCCGTGCGTTCCGGTCCAGCTTCCCGGGCGCGGTGGGCCATGCGTCGCCAACGGCGATTTCGATGGCGTCGTAGCCGATCGCTCGGATCTTCGGCAGGGCTTCGAATACGTCGACACGCTGTGTGGCGTAGGTGCTGAAACCGATGGGGACCATATCAAAACCGAATAAAGGAAGAATGAAGAATGAAAAACCTGAAAGCGGTGAGACGGGACGTACCTCCTATGCCCCTTCCCACGGGGAGGGGGAACGGTGACCCGCTCGCGGTGCCCTGGTCTTGCTTCAAGCTGTCTGCTCCCCCTCTCCCCTTGGGAGAGGGGGTTGGGGGGTGAGGGTTTCCCACGGGAAAGGGCCGGAGCGAGGTTGCTGCTTTTCGAAGATAGCGAACGAATCCCCTGTGTCAAGGCGCGTCGGGATGGAGGCACGGAGTTTCAAAAAGAGAGCTCGATATGGAACGGATCAACCTGGGTCTGGTAGGGTGCGGCGGCATGGGAACGCGGCACCTCTATGGTCTCCGGACGCTTGCACGGTCACCATTCAACAGGATCGACTTGCGGGCGCTGTGCGACATCAATCGGGACAATGCCCGGTTGGCGGCCGCGGAAGCCAGGAAGCTGTTGGGTGTGGAGCCGGCGATCTTTACAGACCTGGAGGCAATGGCCGCCGCGATGCCGGAACTGGATGCTGTCGATGTGGTGACCGATCCTGCGGTGCATCACGAGGTTGTCTGCGCGGCACTGGACCTGGGCCTGCATGTGATGGTGGAAAAGCCGATGGCGATTACCGTGCGGGCCTGTCTGATGATGATTCAGGCGGCGGAACGGAACCGGCGCGTGCTTTCCGTGGCTGAGAACTACCGACGGGATCCGTCGGCGCGGCTGGCGCGGCATATGGTTGGCAGCGGAGCGATCGGAGTCCCGTATATGGGCCTGTTTCACCAGGTGAGCGAGGGCGGCCGGATTTTCATCACCCCGTGGCGCCACCTCAAAAACCGCGGCGGGCCACTGCTGGACATGGGCGTGCACTATACCGACCTGATCCGCTATCAGTTGGGGGATATCCGTGAAGTGTACGGCGACGTACGGCTTGTGGAGCCGGTGCGACGAAAGGCCGAGACGATGTGGAGGCCCTATGAGTTCTACCGGAAACAATACGATGATATGGATCCTGTCGTCCGGGCCGACGCCGAGGATTCGTCCGTGGCGATGTTTCGAATGGCTGGCGGCGCGACGGTGAATTGGGTGGTTGGCCTGGGAGGATACGGGGCATGTGGTAATCAGCTGATTCTCGGTACGGAGGGATGCATCGAGGGTTTCGGAACCCGCGGCGGGCGGGTGCGGATGCGTCGCGGGCGGCGCGATTTCCAGGAGCAGGAGGAGATGCTGGCATCCACGGACGGCTTCGAGCAGGATCCCCTGTCGGCCCATTTCTTTCCGTCCGGGCAAACGTCGTCCGATCGCGAGGTCGACTGGAAACTGCTCGCCATGGAGGTTCACGAGTTGGGCGAGGCCATTGCCGAGGGCAAGGCCGTGGAGGTCGACGGAGTTGAGGGCATGAAAGACGTCGCGGCGGTATACGCGGTGTTCGAGTCCGCGGCGGCGGGACGTGCGGTGCGGATGGCGGACGTGGAAAGCGGCGAAATCGACGCCTACCAGGCGGACATTGACGCAGCGCTGGGTATTTCGTGAAAGGAGCGTGAAGTGGCGGATGATCGACCGAACGTGGTGTTGATTACCACGGATCAGCAGAGGGGGGATTGCGTGGGTTTGGATCCGCACGCGCCGGAAGTATTGCAGACGCCCAACCTCGATTGGCTGGGCGGTACAGGGGCGTTTTTCAGCCGCGGATACTCGGAGTGTCCCAGCTGTATTCCCGCGAGGCGTTCCTTGATGACGGGTACGGCGCCCGCGGCGAATGGCGTCGTCGGGTTTCAGCCGGCGGACTGGGAGCCGGCGCATACCCTGGCGGGCGAACTCTCCAGGGCGGGCTATCAGACGGAGATGATCGGGAAGTTACACCTGTCGCCTGGGCGAAAGCGTTACGGATTCGACCATATGCAGCTTGCGGACGGCACGCGGGGAAGGGACAACGACTACGTGGACTGGTTGCGTGAGCGCCATGGACGTACGGAGTTGGATCCGGGGATGGCTCACGGGATCTCGTCGAACGGCTGGGTGGGACGGCCGCACCATCTGCCCGAGGAGCAGATGCATACGTTCTGGTGCGTGGACCGGGCAATGGCGTTTCTTCAGAAACGGGACCCCGCTGCCCCTTTCTTCCTGAATCTGTCGTTTATCGATCCACATCCGCCGTTGACGCCGCCGCGGTTCTATTATGACCGCTACATCAATCGCGATTTACCGGAACCCGTTGTGGGAGATTGGGCGCCCGAATTCGATGGGCCGCGGAAGGGGCTGGATCCCGATGCTTCGGAGATCTGTCTCAGTGTGCAGGACATGCAGTGTGCGCGCGCGGCATACTACGGAATGGTGAATTTCATCGACGACCAGATAGGTCGGCTGATTCAGTTCGCGCGGGGTCTGCTGAATGAGAGTCTTATCATCTTCACGTCCGACCACGGTGAGATGCTCGGGGACCATCACCGGTTCCGGAAAACGTGGCCCTACGAGGCGTCGGCGCGGGTGCCGTATCTGATCAGAGCGTCGCGGAGTTGGGGGGCGCCGGAATCGGTAACCTGTCGCACGCCGGTCGGACTTCAGGACATCATGCCGACGATTCTGGATGCCTGCGGCCTGGAAGTACCGGAGACCTGTACCGGAAGGAGCCTGGCGCCGGTGTTGCGCGGCGAATCGGAGGGCGTCCGCGATGTGTTGCACGGCGAACACTCCGGCTGCTATGCGTACGAGCACGGAAATCACTTCGTGACCGATGGGCGCCACAAATACGTATGGTACACGCAGACCGGCCGGGAGCACCTGTTCAACCTGGACGAAGACCCGCAAGAACTGAAAGACCTGGCGATGGGCGACGGTGCGGAGGGGCGGTTGGGGCCCTGGCGAAAGCGGCTGGCGGGGTTCCTCAGAGACAGACCGGAAGGGTTCACGGACGGGGAGACGTTGATTGCCGGCCGGGAACATCGGTCGGTGATGCCGGGATACGAACCGGCGCGGATGTTTCCGTTTCTTTAGGTTGAACTTTGATTCGTCATTTTTCGGGGACGTTAATTCGAAAATGTGCAAGTGAATAAAGGCGATTTAACTGCTGATTTCTATGATGCTTCAGGTCACCGGACGTGAACGGAAAAAATGTCCTTCCGGACGACCTTTTCGGCCCAATTCGAAAGGCTTTGTCGCGACGCCGCGTTGCTGATTTTGTCGCACTAAGGTGAATCCCCCACGGCCGCCGCTGCTGGTTTCAATTGCAGGGGCTGGTGACGCCCGCTATATTTCAATGGCCTTTTCAATACGAGGATCGTCACAATCACCCCAACCGTACCCACTGGCACCTGCCTGGCTGTGGCTGAGCAGAGCGAAGCCGCGCCAGCGGGAATAATTCTTAACCTTGATTCGTCATTATTCGGGGACGTTAATTCGAATATGTGCAAGTAAATAAAGGTGATTTAACTGCTGATTTCTGTGATCCTTCAGGTCACTGGACGTGAACGGAAAAAATGTCCTTCCGGACGACCTTTTCGGCCCAATTCGAAAGGTGTTGTCGCGCCGCCGCGTTGCTGATTTTGTCGCATTAAGGTTAGGTCTTTATCCTGTTCATCCTGTCCATCCATGTTGTATGTTATTCAGATTAGAAAGGAGAAGCAAGAATGGATTCGTTCAAACGCATCGTCGGTGTCTATCTGATCCTCGTGGCCGCCGTGGTTGCCATCCACACGGTCGTCGAACCGCTGTATTATACGTCCACCGAAGCCAGTCCGTACAGCCCGCACTGGAGCAAGATCAACGCGCTTATGGTGCTGGCGATCGTATTGGGTCTGGTATTCGGGTGCATCCGCAAGCGGGGCGTTGGCGGCGAGGAAGGGAGCGCGGTTACCCGGGAGTACCTGGAAGCGCATGTCCTGTTCTACGGCCTTCTTTTTGTGGCCATTCTCTTTTTCTGGAATTTCTTCAACCTGCACAGTCCCGGCTTTACGGCGATTGCGCACGATACCGCATCGGCAGTGTGGATTGTGATCGACGCCGCCCTGCCGATCATCCTGGGTGCAATGGGCGCCTCTCTGCTCAGATCCCGGGGGTAAATCGGGACCAATCCAGGCGCAGGTCTGGCGCATCGGCTAGGTGAATGACAAAGCCGTCAGCTGGTCTGAAACCCAGTCTGACGGCTTTACCAATTCAGGTGTTCCTGTCGACAGGCTGCGCAGGTCGATCGCAGGTTCAACGCGTTCTTTCACGCGCGATCAGCAGGTCGGCAGGAATGCCCAGGTTCTCGGTGAGCGACCCGATCTGGCGAAGCGACAGGTTTCGCCTGCCGCTGAAGAATTCCGAGACGCGGCTTCTGCCGCCGAGCCATTCGGCGAGATCGGATCGCGAGAGTCCTTTCTGTTCCAGCATAAATGCCACGATCTCTCGGGGATCCATGGTATCATCCATGGGAAATCTGACGTCTTCGTACGCCTGTACCAGAACCGATAGAAACTCCAGCCGTTCGTATGCTTCTGAATCAGGCTGGGGATCGGCATCGAGCAGGTGATCGATTTCGCCCAAAGCCGCGTTGTACTCGTCCTCGTTTCTTAGAACGTGAGGTCTCGTAAAATCGAGAAGCATTGCCATATCCGATTCCTTTTGGGAACGTTCACAGATTGCTGCTTCGGATGCGTCGGGCGTATTCCTGGTGCGTAAGCACGTGTCGGATGTAAACCCTCCCGAGGTCGTAACGCATATCGACAATCAGCCTGTACTTGTTGCCACCGATGTTGAAAACTGTCCGCCAACTTCCAAGGAAACTTGCAGTGGGAAAATCACGTCGAACTTCGTAAGGGCTGAGGTAGCTTTTTGATCTTACGATGGCCAGCCAGGCTCTGAGGGGCCGCTGGGAGTCCGAATGCTTCCGCCAGAATTCCAGCAGTTTCTTGCGGGAAATTACGTGCATCGGGGAATACCATTGGTTACCTGGATCATGTTCCCAATATGGTAACTTCAGATTGAATTGTCAAGAGATTATTCCTGATTTGTTCGAATCGATCGTGAACCGAGTTGCTGGATCAGCAGGCCGACGACGATGAGAATCAGTCCGATGGGGGTGGAGAGAAGGATTTCTTCGCCCACCAGGAAATGGATGAAGACCAGGGAGACGAACGGAGAGATGAAGATCAGGTTGGCGACTCTGGCCGTGGTTTCGGAGAGTCGTAACGCGACGAGCCAGAAGACGAAGGCGATGCCCATTTCGATAACCCCCACGTAGGCTGCGCCCAGAAGGCCGTAGGGACTGGAAACATGGACGTCCGAAAAGAGCAGGCAGAGGACGAAGAGAAACGGCAGGGCAAACGTGAAGTTGAGGAATAGGCCGACAACCGCGTCGCGTTCATCGCGCGTATTGTAAATCCAGTATAACGCCCATACAATCGTGCTCCCAAGGGCCAGGGTGACTCCTGCGGGATCTGAGAGCCGGAAGTCCAGGATGTTGCCGCGCGTGGAGATCACCAGAACGCCTGCATAACACACGAACCCCGCGAGGATTTCCTGTGGTCTAATGCGCTGTTTCAATAGTGGAATGGACAGGATCGAGAGCGTGATCGCCCAGGTGTAGTTCAGGGGCTGGGCTTCCTGAGCGGGCAGAAGATCGTACGCCTTGAAGAGGATCAGGTAGTAGAGGCACGGGTTGAGCAGGCCGAGAAGGACGGACTTCAGATATTGTCGTCTTGAGTACGAAAAAACGAGGCGTTGTTTGCCCTGGATGATCACAATGAGTCCCAAGGTCAACGTTGACGCCAGGCCCGCATAGAGCAGAAGTTGGAGGGGATCCAGGTACCGGAGGGAGATCTTGAAGGCGGAGGCGACGGTGGACCAGAGAAGAACCGTGGCGATGGCGTAGAGGTAGGCTTTATTCTGGTCGCGCATCGAGCGTACGGGTAACAGGGGCGACCACATGGGTCGCCCCTACATTGACAAGGCACCCGCGAATTGATTTCGAGAGGCCGTATCGCAATCCGGTTTTGGCGGAAAGCTGACCGCTTCTCTTCTATTCCTTCTCGACTTTGTCCAGTTTGCGTTCGTAACTCATATCGACCTCGGCGCGGATATTGTCCACGGGTTTCCGGTGGTCTATCCGCCTGACCTCGGGGCGCGTGAGGTTCGTCCGCATTTTGTGAGAGACTACAATACCGCGGGTGGCGTCGATGACCCAGTCGCCCTTCCCTTCTCCTGTCCCGTGGACAACCAGAGAAAGGGAGCCGATATTGACGAACGCCTTGTAGCGGACTTTTCTGTCTTCCTCGAACGTGACGATTTTATTTCCCTTCTTGGAACCGACATTTTTTACTTTGTAATTGCTCTTGAGTTCCACAATGGCCTCGTCATCCAACACCAGGAACGGGGTCTTGAAATTCGTCTCACCGGTCCAGGTGTCGCCGGGTCCGACCGGACCCGGAGGAAGGACCGGTTGAAGTTCGGGCGTCCAGATTTGCAGCAAGTCCGTGAGGACGTCCGGACGGTTGAGTTCCCGTGCGGAATTTTTGCTCGAGTGCCGTTCAACCGTGCCGTCCGGCGAAAGAAACCACGTGAGTTCCCAGTCGTCCAACTGCTCCAGCGTATAGGGAAACTGGTCGTGTGTAAGCCGTTTGTTTTCGAAGAAAAAGCCGTTGACGGCCTTGCTTAGTTTTGCGACAAGCCGTGTGACATTTCCGTCGGATTCACCATCTGAGCCGGCATGGACGCTTTCCCGGCTTCGCCATTCGCCCCTGATCTCGCCCGAGGTAAATCCCCGCTTCGTGCGTCCGGGCACGATCACTTCGGAGCGGTCGCTCTTGATGGCGAAAGAGTACTTGTGCTTGTATTTGATGGTACGACCGTCCGGATAGGTGACCTGAAGCGCGACTTTGTCCGCGGCGCGAATGGATGCGCCTGATGACAACAGCAACGCCAGACACAGGACCGGCGGCATGCCCAGGGATTTCATGTTGAGTCCTCCTTTGTGAACGACCGTCACTTGAAAAGAAGCCCGAAATAGAAGAGAGGGCTGAAGAGTTTCTTCTTGGGAACGGCATTGGCGATCATGCCGGTGATGAGTTCGCTGATCTGCCGATTCTGCGCCGCCTTCTGAATGACGAGATTGAGCAGGGGCCGCCAGCGGCCCAGGTCCTGCAGGCGCTTGCTGGTTCTGAGCTCGTCGCCGATGGCATCCCACAAACGGTCTTCGTATCGTTTCAGGAAGGCTTCGCTGAAGTCATTCGCCGCCCGGGCTTCGGCGGCGACCTGAGCGGCGAAGCGAGCGGCATACAGAGCGTTGCCGATGCCCTCCCCCGTAAAGGGGTCGATCAGCCCGGCGGCGTCGCCGAGCAGCATGAATCCGTTGCCGTAGCTCTTCCTTCGGATGCTGCCGATGGGCAGGTTCCATCCGATGGGTTCTTCCATGGCGCGCGCATTCGCGAACCGCCGGTCGAACGGCGGGCGGTTGATCACCGACTGAAGCGCGTCCTTCAGGTTGACTTTGCGGCGTTTGAGGCTGCTGTGCAGCATGCCGATGCCGACGTTCGCATAGCCGTTCTCAAGGGGAAAGGCCCAGAAGTATCCCGGCAGGACTTCATTGACGAAGTGCAGTTCGATCTGGTCCTTCAGGCCCGTCACGTTCTCGTAGTAACAGCGCAGGGCAACAACCCAGTGGCGGCCGTCGTGGCGATACTGTCCCGTTCGTCGGGCGACGATGGAGTTGAAGCCGTCACAACCCATCACCAGGCTGGCGCGGAAAGTGCGCTGTTGTCCGTTAGCGCTGCCGGTTACGCCCGTGACGGTTCCGTCTTCCCTGACAAGGTCCTTTACGGTAAATCCCTCGATGCACGTATCGACGGAATTACGGGCCTCGCCGAACAGAAAGGCGTCGAAAACCGTCCGGCGGATGACAAACCCCTCCATGGGGAGATCACGCCCGGTACCGATGTCGTGAAGGGTATGCCGCTCCAGGTCGATCCAGGCATCCACGTGATTCGGGCTGCTGAAGACGATTTTATTGATAAATGCGCCGGGCAGGTCCCGGATCTTATCGAGCAGTCCGAGTTCGAGCAGGACAGCCACGGCTTTTCCCGACAGGGCGTCGCCGCAGACTTTGTCTCTGGGAAAAGTGGATTTGTCCAGCAGAAGGGTCTTGAGACCGTGTCGGGATGCGTACAATGCGGCGGCGGCGCCCGCCGGCCCCGCGCCGACGATGATCAGATCGTAGGTGGCTCGTTGAAGGTCCGGCATAGAGTCTCGGAATTGCAACGTCGTTGAATTCGTCCTTCGGTACCACTTAACTTATCCTGATCGGGCGCACGCGTCAAGCGGGAAAACCATGCCGCCCGAGGCCGGGGATGGTGAATTGAGCAGACGACGCACGCGAAATCTGAAGCTGGAACGCCCCAACGGACTTCGCCAACCCGCGACCGTGGCCGCCGTCTTCCTGGGTCTCCACGTCGTTCTGGCATACTGGCGTCCCAATCCCTTCTGGGGCGCTGACCTCCTTACCTATTATCCCGATTCTCTGAAGGGCGTCTTCATCCTGCTGGCGATACTCGTTTTCATTCCCGGCGTGCGCGCCCGGTTCCGCGCCCTTTTCGCGGCCCTGCCGGGTGCGGTCTGGGGCAGCGGCGTCCGCACCTGGATCACCCGCGCCCTGCTGATTCTCCTGGCGCTGGCCGGATTCATTGCGCTGCAGTCCTCCCGGCACCTCCTCGGCGACGGGTACCTCTATCTGCGGGAACTGGATGCCGGCATCACGCAGCGCGTCGACCGTGCGCCGTTAACCTTCGCGCTGATTCGCGTGCTGCATCACGCCGGCGCCGGGTTATGGCATACCGCCGAGAATACGTACCGTGTCTACAGCTATGCCTCCGGTCTCCTGTACCTCCTGCTGGCATTTGCCACGGCCGGCGTTCTGGGGAAGAACGATCGCGAAAAATCCGTGGTATTGGCGTTCCTTGTCACCGCCGGATACGTGCAACTGTTCTTCGGTTACGTGGAGAACTACGCTTTCTACATGCCGGCCAGCCTGCTGTACCTGCTTGCGGGGCTTCGGAGTCTGGAAAACCGGGCGCCCCTGTGGGTACCCGCGCTGGCGCTCGGCCTGCTCATCCCGTTTCACTTTCTGTTTGTTCTCTTTGCGCCTTCCCTGCTCATACTTGCGTATTTCAGGTACAGGCGCCGGGAGACATCAACGCCGCGATGGAAGCGGATTCCGGCCAATGTCGCCGCGCTGTGCGCCGCCCCGGTTGCCGCCGTGCTGGTCTTCTGGCTGGCCGGGTTCGACGCCGCTGCTTTTCTGGAGCGGACCGGCGGAAAACACCACATCCTCCCGCTGTTTTCGGACCCCGGTTTTCACGTGCCCTACCGCATCGTTTCCATCTCGCATTTGCTCGACTTCGTCAACCTGCAGATCCTCTCCGCGCCGGCCGCGTTGATGGCGCTGTTCCTGTTCGGCAGGCAGGATTTACGTCATCATCCGTTCCTGCTTGCCGCCGCCGTCGTTCCTCTTTTCTTTACGTTCATTGCAAACCCTGAAATCGGCGCTTTCAGGGACTGGGACATTCTCGCGCTTCCCGCCCTGCCGCTTACGCTCTGGGCTGCCTCGGCGCTTCTGGAGAACGGCAAACGGGCGGGGCGGCGAGCCCGCAACATCTCCGTGATCTGCGCCGCGGCCGCCCTGCACACCATGCTGTGGATCGGGGTGAACGCCAATCCGGCGGCCGCCGAAGCGCGATATGCGCATCTCGTAAGAAGGCTTGACGGACATGCGGGCTCCTACGGATGGGAGACACTCGGGACGTACTACCGCCTGCGAGGGAAAACGGTACCGGCACTCAATGCGTACAGGCGCGCGCTCGACGCGAATCCGCGCAACCCCCGACACTGGTTGGCGGTCGGGATCATCTACTGCGACCTCGGCCGGGCGGAGCGTGGGATCGACCATCTCAGAAAGGCGGTGGAGATCCGGCCCGACCTCTCGGAGGCGCATATCAATCTGGGCGCCGCGTACCTTGGGACCGGGCGGCACGGGGAAGCGATTGACCACCTTGAGAAAGCCGTTGAACTCCAGCCGGGAAGCGCGCTCGCGCTCGTCAACCTCGGCGCCGCCTACAACGAGACAGGAAGGTTCAGCGAGGCTGTCGACCCACTTGGCAAGGCGCTTGAGATACAGCCTGGACACGCGGGAGCGCATGTCAATATCGGCGCGTCCTACCACGGTCTCGGCCGGTACGAGGAGGCGGTTGAACACCTGAAGAAAGCGCTCGAGCTCCAGCCCGCGCTGCGCAGCGCACAGACCTATCTGAACATCGGCGGCACCTATCACAGCATGGGCCGGTTCGAAGAGGCGATCCCGTACCTGAAGAAGGCCATTGAAATCAACCCCCGGCTCACGAACGCCTACTTCAATCTGGGCCTGGCCTACGGCGCTCTGAATCGGATGGAGGAAGCCAGAGCCAATCTGCGAAAGGTCCTGGAACTGAATCCCGATGATCCCCAGGCGCCGGTGATCAGACAGTTGTTGAGGCGATGAGCTGTCAGCCGTCAGCCAAAACCGAAAGGCGAGACCTACCCCCTATCCCCCTTCCCGGGGGGAAGGGGGAAACTGTGACCCGCTCAAGGTCTCCTGGTTTTCTCCCCCTCTCCCCCCGGGAGAGGGGGCCGGGGGGAGAGGTCTGCGCCTCTTCCGGGCATGCCATATCACGGCGCTGACGTCAACGGGTTTGGTTCTTGCTTCAAGCTGACTGCCGAACGCTAACTGCTGAAAGCTGCTTCTCGACGGCAGGGAATTTGGGGAAAGGGGTTTTGGATTTGCTTTTTGTCTTTTGCTTCAAGCTGACTGCTGAACGCTGATAGCTGACAGCTGCTTTTCTACACAGGTGACTTATTTGGAACGAATCTACTTCATATCCGACGTCCACATCGGGTCGCCTGGAGTGGGAGACGCAACCCGGGAGCGGGAAGACGTCCTGATCGACTTTCTGAAGTCGATCCGCCACAACGCCGGGACGCTCTATATTGTCGGCGATCTATTCGACTTCTGGTTCGAGTACCGCACGACGGTCCCTTCGACCGGCGCCCGCGTCCTGTTCGAGCTCTACAACCTGGTGGAGTCCGGCGTGCGCGTGATCTACCTGCCCGGCAATCACGATCTCTGGCCTGGCGAGTACTTCTCCGAACAACTCGGCGTTGAACTCCCCGGCGGTCCGATCACGGTCACCCATCAGGGACTCAGGATCCACATCGCCCACGGAGACGAAATCCGGACCGACTGGCGGTTCCGCCTGAGCCGCGGCATCCTGAAAAACCGATTCTGCATGGGCCTGTTTCGCCTCCTTCATCCGGACCTAGGCGCCACCCTCGCCCGGTACACCTCCCGGCTTTCCGAGTTCCGGATCCGGAGGCGGGGTTCCGGTAACCGGGATATTCTCTATAAGGCCGCCCGCGGGAAAATCGCGCACGGCGTCGACGTCGTGATTCATGGACACTACCACTTTTCGCTTCACGCTCGTGTGGGCGGTTCGAGCGACGACCGGGGACGTACGGAAACGGGTCCCGTTGATCGTGCCGATGACCCCGCCGAACGCAGAGGAGAACTCGTTGTCCTGGGCGACTGGATACAAAAATACACGTACGCGGTATTGGAAGACGGGAAAATCCAGCTCAAGCAATGGGAAAAGCGCGGTTCGCCTGAACTGTCGATCTCACCCGAAGAAGCACCGTAGCGAAACAGCATTGCGCCGGCGATTCCTCGGGAAACCATAGCCCGGCCATCAGAGAGCGTAAAAGTGATCCTCGCCATCGACCAGGGCACCACGGGCACGACCGTGCTCGTTATCAACCGTACAGGCGACATCGCCGGCCGCGCCTATGCGGAATTCAACCAGATTTATCCGAAGCCCGGTTGGGTTTCTCACAACGCGGAGGAAATCTGGCGTTCCACGCTGTCCGTGATCGCCGAGGCGGTCCGAGACGCGGGTGTGCGGCCGCGGGACATGGCGGGGATCGGGATCGCCAACCAGCGGGAGACCGCCGTCCTGTGGGACAGGCTTTCAGGCGAACCCGTACACGACGCCATTGTCTGGCAGTGCCGGCGTACGACCGACCTGTGTCGCGCGTACCGGGAACGAGGGCTCGAGGAAACGGTCAGTGAAAAAACGGGTCTTGTCATCGACCCCTACTTTTCCGCGACCAAAATCGTCTGGCTCCTGGAAAACGTACCCGGCCTCCGATGCCGCGCCGAAAAGGGCGACATCTGCTTCGGCACCATTGACGCCTATCTTCTATACCGCCTGACTGGCGGCAAGGCACACGCGACGGACCTCACCAACGCATCCCGCACCATGTGTTTCAATATTCACACGAAGGCATGGGACGCCGATCTGCTGGACGCGTTCGACATTCCGCGGGCGATTCTCCCCGAGGTCCACCCCTCCGCCCACGAGTTCGGCAGGACGGCGGGCGCGGGACCACTGCCGGCGGGTATCCCCATCGCCGGTATCGCGGGAGACCAGCAGGCCGCCCTCTTCGGGCAGCGCGGCGTATCCGAGGGCGACGTCAAGAACACCTATGGGACAGGCTGCTTCGCCCTGTTTCACACTGGGTCCAAAGCGTTTCCTTCGAAAAACGGCCTGCTCACCACACTGGCCTGCGATGCCGGCGGCGGCCCGGCCTACGCCCTGGAAGGTTCCGTCTTCAGCGCCGGATCGGCCGTTCAATGGTTGCGCGACGGCCTGGGCCTGATCGCGAGTGCGTCCGAAACGGAAATCCTCGCCCGATCGGTTCCGGATAACGACGGCGTCTACCTGGTCCCCGCGTTCACGGGCCTGGGCGCGCCCTACTGGGACCCGGATGCCCGCGGGACCATTGTGGGCATCAATCGCGGAACAGACCGGGCCCACCTGGCGCGGGCCACGCTCGAATCCATCGCCTATCAAAGCGCCGCTCTTGTGGACGCCATGGCCGCCGACACGGGGCGACCGGTAACCGGAATCCGCGTTGACGGCGGCGCTTCCGGGAACGACTTTCTGATGCAGTTCCAGGCCGATATCCTCAATACGCGCGTGATCCGGCCCCGGCATACGGAGACCACCGCCCTGGGCGCCGCCATGCTCGCGGGGCTTACGACCGGTGTCTGGACCGGCCCTGAGGCGCTGTCGGGTTTGAATCCTCCCGAACGTACGTTCGAACCGTCAATGTCCCAAAAAAAGCGCGACGCCCTGCTGAAACGCTGGC
Organism: Candidatus Latescibacterota bacterium; assembly: GCA_965203805.1. Taxonomy (GTDB): domain Bacteria; phylum Latescibacterota; class UBA2968; order UBA2968; genus JAAXHE01. The sequence continues at coordinate 3,869,899 of OZ241917.1, forward strand.
GTCACGCCGTTGAGACCGCCCGCCGCCACGGGAATCCCGAATAAAAAAGCGATCGCTAAAACCGGGGAGACGTAAGCCGGTAGACGGTAGTTAAAGGCGGTGAGACGTAAGACGGTAGACGGTAGAGGAAGTCATTTACAGTAGTGTTTCTGCAGTAACCGTGCCTGTTAATTTACCGTTATCGTAACGATAAGAAAAACCATAGAGCACTAAAATCCTCTCCCCTCTCACGTCTCCCCCTGGGGAGGGGCCGGGGGGAGAGGTTCCGCCCGTATCGCTGATGGACTTCGCCTGGCCATATCGATATCCTGTGGGCGCGGTGTGATCCTCTCCCCTCTCCCCTCTCACGTCTCCCCGCCTTTATTCGTCCGTCACGCATCCCTCGGAAGCCGTGGTCACGGTTTTGATGTATTTGTATAGCGTACCTTGCGTTGCCTTGAATGGCGGCGCCGTCCAGGCCGCTCGCCGTTTCGCCAGTTCCTCGCCGCCCAGGTCGACGCTGATCTCGTTGGCTTCCGCGTCGATTGTGATCACGTCCCCGTTTTCGACCAGGGCGATGGCGCCGCCCTCCTGCGCTTCGGGCGTGATATGCCCCACGACGAACCCGTGCGAACCCCCCGAAAAGCGTCCGTCCGTAATCAACGCCACGTCATTGCCCAGGCCCGCGCCCATGATCACCGACGTGGGCGTGAGCATCTCCGGCATACCGGGACCGCCTTTGGGCCCCTCATAACGGATGACGACAACGCATCCCTTCCTGACATCGTCTCGCTCCACCGCACCGAGGAGGTCCTCCTCGCGGTCGAACACCATCGCGGGCCCGGTGAACCGCACGCCCTCCTTGCCTGTGATCTTTGCCACCGCGCCCTCCGACGCCAGATTTCCTCTCAAGATCCGCAAATGGCCCGTGGCCTTGATCGGCCGATCCATCGGCCGGACCACCTGCTGCCCTTCGTCGAGCCCGGGCAACTCGGCCAGGTTCTCCGCAATCGTCCCGCCCGTTACCGTCAGGCAGTCGCCGTTCAGCAGGCCGTTCTCCAGCAGGTACTTCATCGCGCCGGGCGTTCCGCCCACGTTGTGCAGATCCTCCATGACGAACTGTCCGCTGGGCTTGAAGTCCGACAACAATGGTACCCGGTCGCTCACCGCCTGAAAATCGTCGATTGTCAACGAGACGCCGACGGATTTCGCAATTGCGATCATGTGCAACACCGCGTTGGTCGATCCGCCAAGGGCCATGATCACGACCATCGCGTTTTGGAACGCCTCGCGGGTCATAATGTCCCGAGGCTTGATGTCCTTCTCCAGCAGGTTCCGGATGGCCGCGCCGGACTGGAAGCACTCCTCCAGCTTTCCCTTGTCCACGGCCGGCGTCGAGGAACTGTAGGGCAGCGACATGCCCATCGCTTCGATGGCGGAGGCCATGGTATTCGCGGTATACATCCCCCCGCACGCGCCAGCGCCCGGGCAGGCGTGCTGCACAACGCCCTTCCGCCCCTCCTCGTCCAGTTCGCCGGCCAGGTACTCGCCGTAGCTCTGAAAAGCGGACACGATGTCGAGCTTCTTCTGGTTGCTGAAGCCCGGTTTGATGGTCCCTCCGTAGATCATCAATGACGGCCGGTTCAACCGCCCCATGGCCATCACGCAGCCCGGCATGTTCTTGTCGCAGCCCGGGAGGGATATATTGGCGTCGTACCACTGCGCGCCCATTACCGTTTCGATGGAATCCGCGATGAGGTCCCGCGACTGCAGCGAAAAGCTCATGCCCTCGGTCCCCATCGAAATCCCGTCGCTGACGCCGATGGTGTTGAAGCGCATGCCAAGCAGACCCGCCGCATCCACGCCCTGCTTCACCTTCGCCGCGAGGTCCAGGAGGTGCATGTTGCAGGTATTGCCCTCGTACCACATGCTGGCGATGCCGACCTGAGCCTTGTCCATATCGGCTTCGGTCATTCCGGTTCCGTACAACATTGCCTGGGACGCGCCCTGGGACTTCACCTGTGTAATCCGGGAGCTGTACTTGTTCAGCGCCATGGTGTTCCTTTCTCCGTTCTCGCTCTGAAACCGTATCGTTCGCGGTTCCGTGACATTTCCGTTTTGTATCCTTTTAATCGAGATTTAATTTAATCGAATGCACCAGACCCGTCAACTGTCACAAAAAAGCTGTCAGCGGTCAGCCATCAGCGCTCAGCAAAAAGCAAAAGGCAAAGACCAAACTGCAAATCGTAAACTGCGCCGCTCGGAGCAGGGCCGGGACCTACCCCCTGACCCCCTTCCTGAAGGAAGGGGGAAGCGGGATTCTATCGCGGTGTCCTGGTTTTGCCTCAAGCTGTCTGCTCCCCCTCTCCCCTTGGGAGAGGGGGTTGGGGGGTGAGGGCATCCCCCCGGGAGAGGGGGCCGGAGGGAGAGGTCTGCGTAAATTCGGTGAGACGTAAGAGGGTAGACGGTAGATGACGTCTTTGCCCGATTGGTTCTTCCACTATGCCTGCGGCAAGAGATGATACCGAACAGGCAATCATGTCTTCTCCCGTCTCCCGTCTAACGTCTCCCCGCCTTTAGGGAATTTGGGGAAAAGGGGTTTTGAATTTGATGTTCGACTTCGATTCAAGCTGTTCCCTGCCTTTTCCTTTGTGTCTTCGTGTCTTTGTGTGAGCGGTTTTCGCTCTTGCTTCAAGCTGAATGCTGAAAGCTGACCGCTGATTGCTGTTTTTCTCCCCTCTTATCGCCTTTAGGAGACCTTCTCCATGACGACTGGAGAGGCCTCCACGATTCATCCTGCACAGGGTTCGAGCGCCGCGCCAGTCCCGCAGACGGAACGCATCGACTCGATCGACGTCCTGCGCGGCTTCGCCCTGCTCGGCATCCTCGTGATGAACATCCAGGCATTTGCCATGCCCCAGACGGCGTACTTCAACCCGACCGCGTACGGCGACCTCACCGGCGCGAACCGCTACGTCTGGATCGCGGGCCGTATGTTCGCCGACCAGAAGTTCATGACCATCTTCTCGATGCTGTTCGGCGCGGGCATCGTCCTGATGACGGCGCGGGCCGAGGCTCGCGGTGACGGCCGCAGGGTGCATTACCGCCGCATGAGATGGCTGCTGGTCATCGGGCTTCTCCATGGATACCTTCTCTGGTGGGGCGATATCCTCTTCCATTACGCGGTCTGCGGGATGCTGGTGTACCCGCTGCGCCGGCAGTCGCCGGGAAGGCTGATCGCAATCGGATTGGCGCTGCTCGTGGCTGCTTCCGCGTTCTGGGGCCTGGTGGGCCTGTCATTTCCGTACTGGCCGGAGGAGGTACGCACCGAGATCGAGGAAGAAGCCTGGCGGCCGACGCCGGAGAAGATCGACACGGAACTCGCCACGTACCGCGGCGGCTGGCTCGATCAGTTGCCGCACCGTTCGGCGACCGCGCTGGGTATGCAGACGTTATTGCTGATCATTTGGGTTGTATGGCGCGCCGGCGGGTTGATGCTGATCGGGATGGCGCTTTTCAAGAAAGAGGTGTTCAGCGCGCGGCGCTCGTCCGGCTTCTACGCGGCGCTGATCGCCGTGGCGGCCGTGGTCGGCCTTCCGCTACAGGCATACGGAATCTCACTCAGTTTTGCGGACGCATGGTCGTTCGGTTCGCTATTCGTAGACACGCAACTCGTCTACTGGGCGAGCATCGCGGTCGGGCTCGGCTACGTCGGCGCCGTCATGCTGGCGTGCCGGACGGCGGCGCTTCGCCGCGTCACGCGTCCGTTCGCGGCCGTGGGCCAGACCGCCCTCACCAACTACCTGCTGCAGACGGTCATCTGTACGACGATCTTCTACGGACACGGCCTCGGTCTGTTCGGCGCCGTGGACCGCGTTGGGCAGGTTGGCGTCATGGCTGGCGTCTGGGCGGTGCAGCTCATCGCGTCGCCGCTTTGGCTGAGGCGGTTTCGCTTGGGTCCCGTCGAGTGGCTCTGGCGGTCGCTCACCTACCGCGCGCGCCAGCCCATGCGGCGGAACCCGGTCCCGTTAACCGCGGAGTGACCGCCAAGGGTTCAGGGCGGGCGAAGTCCACCTGACTGGAAAGATCTCTCTCGTGCCGATCGCGCCTGTTTGCGGGATTCCAAAAAACGGATCGCCCCGCTTGACAGGGCGAGGCGACCGGGCTAAATTTTGAACAGTTGGGCGACACCATCTGCCCCAACCTTGAATTCGAAATCGTAAATTCCCTCTCCCATTCAGTATTGGTGTTGTTGAAAAGGATACAAGATGAACGAGGTGGAAACCAGAGTTACGGATCTTGACAGTCGCCAAGCCAGACTCGAAGGCGTCATCGAACAGGTCAATGAGCGCCTGAACAGCATTGACAGGCGTTTGGATGGACAGCAACAATGGTTGCGATGGATTGTCGGGATCCAGATCACGTCCTTCGTTACACTGGGCAGTCTTATCATTACCGTCGTTTTGAAACTCTATTCATGACCGTTACCCAAGGCTCTGGATGAATCCAGGCCCATCCTCGATACCCTCCAGAAGTTCCCCGCCATCCAGATTTCCACCGTCCGTTTTCCTGCACGCTTCCAGATTGAAGTTTCAGGACGGTTTTCCATCCCTGCCTTTGCCCACTGTATAGCCCGGAAAAGACCGCCCCGCTTGACAGGGCGAGGCTGCCGGGCTATATTTTCATCGGTCCGGGCGACCAGGCGAATCGGGCTTATCGTGTGGGGGCGACCTGGATTCGACGGGGGTGGAGAGGCGATGGCTGCGTGTCGAGGTCCCATAACCTCGTTAAATCGTGGGAACACTCTATAATTGCGGACGATACGTACGCAATGGCTGCGTAACGAAAACGCAGCCCGTTCCGCCGGGCTTCGCCCGCAGGGCCCGACCGGAGCGCCGACTAATGCGGGCTGGCTCGCGGACCTCCGTTCGAGGGTGCGAGAGCGAGAGCTGTTCGAACTGGCGTGCCGGCAACCCCGTTTACCGGGGCGCCGTCGCGTGAGATTCAAAAGGTAAACTACACACGTAGACGCTGTCGTTGATCTGCTTTCGGACGCGGGTTCGATTCCCGCCGCCTCCACCATACAATCCCCTCAATCCGTTGTCTTCAGTCAATCGACCGGCCGGACAAATCATACCCCCTGTTGATTTACCGAAGTCCGGCTTTTCCGTTTTACACGCCAATCTGCAGAGCCCCCGTCGCGTTGTCGTATCAACAGCTTTCCTGTCTCCAGACCAACCTCGGCCCGCAGGCGCACGTCAGTGCGCACCGCAAACAGCAGCGCCGGACCACCTGGTTTCGTCATTCCTTCCATAGCCGCTAATTGCGCCATGAAGCGTTCGTTAACCTCCCGTAGAAGTGAAGCGCCCGACCATCACCGGCAGCCGAATCGGGCAAGAATACCATAGCCGGTATGGATCCGCCCGGATGAGCACGAACACACTGACGGCATCGCACTGCGACCGAGCCATATGCGGCACGTCCCGGCGCCACGCCAGGCGTTGTCCGGAGGTTGCGCGTCTCCTCCGGACGGTCGGATTCGTACTGGTATCCGCGGCGGCGCTTAGCGCATGCCGTACCGACGAGAAACGCGCCGCAAGCACCTCAGAATGCGTGTCGTGTCACCGGGAAACGACGCCGAACATCGTCAAGGACTGGGAATTGAGCCAGCACCGCGTAAGGGGCGTGGACTGCGCCATGTGCCATGGGTCCGAGCATCGTTCGGCAGAGGACGTTGAGCTTGTCAAGACCGCCACACCGGATGTCTGCGCCACCTGCCACCCGGTCCAGACAGACCAATTCAAGGCTGGCAAACACGCGTTGGCATGGGCCAGCATGGAGGCCATGCCAACGACCCATTGGCTGCCCATGGCGCTCACCGGCGGCATGAAGGGATGTGGAGGATGCCACCAGGTTGGGATCAAGAGTGAAGAGCAGATTCGCCGGTTGAAGGATGAAGGCATCCGGTTTGGTCTGGCCTCCTGCGACGCCTGTCACACCAGGCATCTCTTTTCCGTGAAGGAAGCGCGGGAGCCTCAAGCCTGCCGCACGTGCCATATGGGCATGGACCATCCTCAGTGGGAGATGTATTCTTCGTCGAAGCACGGCGTCCGGCATGCGCTCAAACAGAGCGGAACGTTGCCCGCGGAAGCCGCGGCCCCGACCTGCCAGACGTGTCACATGCCCAAAGGGGACCATGAAGTGCGGACGGCCTGGGGCTTCCTCGCCGTCCGGCTTCCCATGCCGGAGGACGAGCGGTGGGCGGCCGACCGGGCCACCATTCTCACGGCCCTCGGCGTATTGGATCCGGAGGGAAATCCGACCGCGCGGCTGGACGTTGTCAAAAAAGCAGACGTTGCCCGGCTCACGCAGGAAGACTGGCAAAGGGAGAGAGACCGGATGATTCACGTTTGCGAACAGTGCCATTCCGGCAATCTCGTCCGCGCCGAAATGAAGAAGGGCGACGACATGGTTCGCGAAACCGACCGGCTGCTGGCCGAGGCGATCCGCATCATCGCGGGCCTGTACAAAGACGGGACGCTTCGCAAGCCGGACCACTACGCGTACGACTATCCCGACCTGCTGGCGTTCCACGACGCGCCCACCGTCATCGAACAGAGACTCTTCAAAATGCACCTGGAACACAGAATGAGGGCGTTTCAGGGGACGTTTCACAACAATCCCGATTACGCGCTCTGGTACGGTTGGAGCGAGATGCTTCAGGATCTGACCGAGATCAGGACCCTGGCGGAAGAGATGCGCGGAAACCATCAGCGGATGCCCCGGAACCCGTCCGAGTGACCGACTTCACCATCATCCTGAGTATCTTGGCGGTTGCAACCCTCGGCGCGATCGTATTTCTCGTTCGCAGACCCGAACTGGCGTCCAATCTGGGGGGAAAGGTCCTCGCGTTCCTGGCGCTCTGCATCCTGCCGGGACTCCTGCTGATCGGCGGCGCGGAACGCCACTACGAACAGGCCAAGACCACGACGTTCTGTGTTTCCTGTCACGTGATCCGGCCCTACGCCGAGAGTCTCCTTATAGACCATCCGCGCTTCCTTCCCGCGTCGCACTTTCAGAACCGGCGAATACCCGCCGAGCGTGCCTGTTATACCTGCCACACCAACTACACGATGTTCGGGGACGTCGACGACAAGGTCAGAGGCGTGCGGCACGTGTGGCACGCCGTGTTGGGTACCGGGTCCGATCCGGTCGTGCTGTACAAGCCGTTCGAGAATCTCGCCTGTCTGAATTGCCACGAAGGCGCCCGCTCTTACGCGGAGCAGGTAGCCCATGTCCCATTCAGGACGCAACTGGCGGAAGGTGAAATGTCATGCCTGATGTGCCACAACCTGATTCACGCGGTCGACAAGCTGGACCGGTTTCCGCGGTGGGATCCGGTGTCAGCACGATGAGCCGGCTTCGGATGCGCGGCCTGCGGACCGGAATTGCCGGGCGCCTCCAGGCGTCGGGATTGCTGATTGCATCGGGGCTCGCGCTCAAACTCGTCACGCTGTTCTGGAACCATCCGATATCACTTTTCCTCTTCCTGATCCCGGGATCCCTGCTGGTGGGCGCAGGCATAGTGCTCTACCTTTGGTCCATCGTGACCAGGGCGGGGAAATCGGACGCCAACGAAGAACGCGACCGACCTGCCACGCCTTGAGGCGCCCAACCGCGGACAACGCCGGCGCCAGCGATGTGTTCGGACGACGCCCTTCCGCAGGGGTTCGATTCCCGCCGCCTCCACCAATTATTCCACGGCTTGTAATCCATCATATAAACGAACTCAGGGCCGGGTGAAGTCCGTTGCGTCCATTCGCGATTGACATCACCCGGCTCCGGTGCGTTCAGTGCGCCTGGCATCCTGAGCCGCTCCCTGAGCATGCGTTGCCCTGAGCTTGTCGAAGGGTCGAAGGGTCAAAAAGGGCACCGGAACGCGGGTGTTTTCCATATTGTGGCAGCGTGATTTCGATTTTTCTTGCCCTTTCGACCAGAATCAGACATAATATTATCACTTATTATTAAATATAGACAATTTGTCCGAGCCCGAACCATGCAAAGGCGAGCCGAAGAGATATTCCGCCGGCACGGCGGCCAACTTCGCATGAGCGAAGCACTGGCGCAAGGGATCACGCGCTACACGCTTTACACGCTGAGGGACCGGGGTGTTGTGGAGCCGGTGAGCAGGGGCATCTACCGGCTGGCGGAACTGCCTCCCTTCGGCAACCCGGACTTTGTGACCGTTAGCCTGCGCTTTCCAAACGCCGTAATCTGTCTTGTCTCCGCGCTGACGTTTCATGACCTGACGACCCAGATCCCCCGTGCGGTTTCCGTGGCGGTGCCGCGGGGGTCGCGTGCGCCGTCGCTGGACTACCCGCCTGTTCGCGCGCACAGGATCTCCACCGAAGCCTATGAGAACGGCATCCAAACACATCGGATCGATGGCGTGAATGTCAAAATCTACAGCCGCGAAAAGACCCTGGCCGACTGTTTCAAATTCCGCAATCGGATCGGGATGGACGTCGTACTTGAGGCGCTGAGGTTTTACAGGGAACGAAACGGATTCGATCTCGGCGCTGTGCTCGCCTGCGCAAGGGTCTGTCGGGTGGAGAACGTGATGCGGCCCTATCTTGAGGCTATGCTGTGACGCCGCCCCGAAACGTGCCCGCCTCGGTTCGACAACGGCTCCTCAATCGGGCCAGGAGCGACCGGCGTCCGTTCAATGAGCTCTTGCAATACTTCGCCATGGAGCGGTTTCTCTATCGGCTTTCCCGATCCGACCATGTTGTAGCCTCAATCGCTGAATTCCTTTCGCCTATCACCGCGGCCGTTTCCTCTGGACATCCATCACCGATCCGCTGGAACGCGCCTGGTCCGTGGACCTGAGCGGACGACCTTGATTGAACGTACTCAGGGCCGGGTGAAGTCCGTTGCGTCCATTCGCGATTGACATCACCCGGCTCTGACGCGTTCAGTGCGCCTGCCATCCTGAGCCGCTCCCTGAGCTTGTCGAAGGGTCGAAGGGTCGGCGAAGGGTCAAAATACGTCACATGCGTCAACCCGGCGACGTTGGTGCTCCTTTGTAGCATTTTGCGGCACTTCGGCGCCGGATCATTGACGAATGGCCGCAGAATGCGACACTCGCGCGGACTTGACAGAACAAATCTTCGCACTTATATTCTGGCGGCTTCCGCCGCTCCAGCCCTCGCGTGCGGACAGCAGGGACTGGAGAACGTGAAGAGATGATGCCTTTCTAATTCAAACGCTCCGGGTTCTGGCCTGCTTCGTTCCGACCGTAGCTCCCATTTATCCTGATTGACTGGCAGATGTTCGTTTTCGGATCAGGGAAAGGGCATCCAGTTGACGCTATGGGATCAGGAATTACCGTGAAGCGAGACTTTGAGAGTCAGAATGTTCTGTAGCATACTTAGACGTTATGTTTGAGTTGTCTTTGCCCACGGCTTTCGTTCCGAATCCGTGCGAGGTCGGATCCACGTTTCATAAGCACCAGTTAGCCAATAGGAGGCTGGCTGTGCCGGCGTTCGTTTCTAGTAACGGACGCGTTTTCCGAATCATGCAAAACGAACGAGGGTTTCAGACTGGCAATCGGTGCCCCTTCAAGATCGGAATAAGCGGCCTGTTTACGTGTTCGTCCTACGCCGGCCACTTGATCAGTCGAACCGATCGTCTGCCAGCTCCTCGTAACATGTCGAACTAAATCACGCGCCTCCGGCACCGCCGGGGGCGTATTTCGTGTTGGCCATGAGCAATCGAGAGTTGGTTTCCGTCATCATTCCAACGTATAATCGGGCGAGTTATCTGGTGCAGTCGCTGGAAAGTGTATTGGCTCAATCGTACCGGAACCTCGAAGTAATCGTTGTTAACGATGGCTCCACTGATGAGACAAGAGCGATATTGGAGCCTTACCGTAATCGAATTGCGTACTACGAAAAAACAAACGGCGGCAAATCATCAGCGTTGAATCTGGGACTCAAATACATTTCGGGAGAGTATGTCTGGGTTTTTGATGACGACGACGTCGCACTGCCTGAACTGGTCGAGTCCCATATGTCGGTTTTTGAATCCCAACCCCAGGTCGATTTCGTATATAGCGGATATGCGTTTTTTGAGGGCAAAGACTCAGACAACGTCATCGAGACGGTCAAGGCTCGTGCATATCCGGATCGTGAGATGGTGGGCGAACTGCTGAATGGGAATTTCATCAGTGGCGTTTCAGTCGTAGTCCGAAAACGATGTTACGATCGTGTGGGATGTTATGATGAACGGCTGATTCGCGCTCAGGACTACGATATGTGGATCCGCCTGGCACGCGCAGGTTTTAAAGCGGGCGTAATAGGACGGCCGTTAGTGAGGGTGCGTAAACACGAAGGCTTGCGGGGATCTGAAGAGGACCGGTTTGACACCTCCGTTTTGATGGAAAAACACCTGGAGTATCATCGAATAATCATGCAAAAGGTTTATTGGGAAGTCCCGTTGGATGTCATCTCGCCGGAAATGGCGGATGCTCCGGATGATCCGAAACGAATCTTGCGGGCGTTGTTGAAGCGCACCTGGATTGTGGCCAATAGAATGTTGGTGGATGAGACCACCCGAGATCTTCGTATCGTTCGTGACCACCTTTCGCAATATGAAAAATTGCGCCTGGATGATCGTCAAAGGTCATTTCTTTCTGCATTGAAGGACTACGCGGGCAGACGAAGACAGTCCGAGATTGTGTCGTTGAGTGAGCTCTTATTACAATCTGCATGACATGGGCGGCGGGGTATGTGGATGGCAGTGATTGGGATTCGTCGATGACATCCAGAATAACCTCAATTGCAAAATCACTTATGTTCGTTCTGGTGTGGTTCGTGAGCCTGAACGTTGAAATGGCTGCAGCCGACAGTGTATGGGCACAGGTTGAAGACATCTTGGCGACAGATCAAGGATTGATGGTGCTGGATGGGATGGAAAAGGTTCCTGCGCGGTACGCAGGCAAAGACGATCCGGTCTACGGCGACTGGCTGGTCCTCCACGCGTTTTCCGAGCCGGGAACGTTCAACCCGTATGGCGGGATGGACTATAGTTCTTACAGAATCCTGGAGAACGTGTTCGAGTCGATGTTGTATATGGAGGCGCCGTCGCCGTACGAGTTCAAGGGCAAATTGGCGAAGGGGTATCCGGCGGTGTCCGAGGACAGGCTCTCCTACACCTTCGATCTACGGGAGGAGATTCGCTTTTCGGATGGGAGACCATTAACCACCGAAGATGTACTGTTCACCTTCAAGGTGATCAAGAATCCGGACGTCCAGTTATCGGGATTCGTGCGAAGCGGCTTCAAGGACCTGAGTGCGGTTCGACCCGAGGGGCCTTATAGAATCACGTTTGCCTACCGGGAACCCTATTTTTATAATGCGATCAATATTGGACGGCGGTGGATCCTTCCGAAGCACTATTACGACCCCGACGGGCTGATGGACCGTGTCCGTATCGAGGACCTGATCGACGGCTCGTGGGAGGCGGGTCCCCAGGCCGACCTGGTGCGCCGGTTCGCGGAGCGGTTCAACAGGGATTTCAGCAAGCATGCGCTCGGCTCCGGCCCCTACGTGCTTCCCCATTCAGACGACGCGGCGTCGCCGGGGAAGACCGTTCTGGACCGGGACCCGGACTATTGGGGACGAGGCAGGAAGGACCTTCCTCCCGCAGGGTACGTGGACAAACTGGTGTTCAACGTGGTTGTGAACCCGGATGCGGCGTTTATCGAACTGGTCAACGGCAACCTGGACGTCTTGAACATGTACCCCCTGCCATTCAAGGAGAAAAGCTGGTCTCCTGAATTCACGTCGCGATTTCTTAAGGTTATCCGTTACGCAAGCGGCATCAATTTCATCGCGTGGAACAACACCCATCCGATTTTCCGCGATAGGCGGGTCCGCCGGGCGATGAGTCATCTCACGCCGCGCAAGAGCATCATCCGAAATCTGATCTACGGACTCGGCGTACCCATCGACGGACCGGTGCATATGTCTCGCCCGGAATTTCACGCGGGACTGGAACCCCTTGAGCATAACCGCGATCGGGCGGTCGAATTGCTGCAGGCGGCAGGCTGGACGGACACAGACCGGGACGGCGTTCTGGACCGTGTTGTGGACGGCGCCAAGACAGCATTCGAGTTTGAATTCCTGGTAGCGGCCGGCTCGCAGCTCAGCAAAGATATCGCCCTGGTGATGCAGGACGAACTTGCGGACGTGGGAATCGGCTGCAGGGTGCGTGAAATAGATCGTTCCATTTTTGGCGAGCGGTTGCGAAAGCGGGAGTACGATGCGTTGTTCACCGGCGTGGGCAGCCATCCGGCGCTGCCGCTGGATCTACATTCAAGCTGGCATTCGTCGCAGGTCAAAGACGGCGCCAATTATTCCTGTTTCGCGAACGAAGAGGCGGACCGCATCCTGGAACGGTATCGCCGTACGTTCGACCCTGACCGACGGATCTCGCTCTACCGGAGGCTCCAGGAAATCCTGTACGATGAACAGCCCTATACGTTTATCTTCGTGGGGCGGTCGGTCACGGCCTACAGCAAGCGGTTCCAAGGGGTCAACTGGTATCCTTCGGGACGGACCGATTTTCTGGAATGGTGGGCGCCACCGTCGGACCGGCGTTATCCGTAAGTCAGAAATCTGGCAGCCTGGCGAATGGAAATCCTGGGAGCGAGGGCGTCTCGCCCCCGAGGGTTTTCAACCCAGCTTCCTGCCCTGTGAACTGTCAGCTTTTGGCTGCCGGAGCCACCTATCGCCAACCAATTCAACGGTGGGGTGGAGGGAGCTGATAGCTGACGGATGAATGCTCACAGTAGAACAGGCTGTCAAGCCACGCAATTCCTGCTTCGCGACAGTTTTCATCATCGTGATGACCATTAAACCAATCCACAAATAGTTTCGTATGGAAGACGTGAACGAATCTGTTTACGTATACAAGAGACCTATTTCGCAGGGTTTGTTATGGCCGATCTTGATGCCGGAACGATCGTAGACGGACACTATGAGATTATCGCGCCGGTCGGGAGTGGGGGTATGGGAACCGTTTATCGTGCGCGCGACGTCCAGGATAATGAGACCATTGCGTTGAAGATGCTTAACATTCCGAAACACGGAGCGCAGCGTAGGTTCTTAAGGGAGTTTAGCATCCTGTCCAGGATCCGTTACCCCCGAATTGTACGCTCACACAGGTGGGGGGTGTACAAGGGAAGACCTTATTTTTCCATGGATTACGTCCGGGGTCGGACTCTGTCTGACGTAATTGACGACGCGGTGGACCACGAGAAGCTGAGAACGACGTGGTTCCTCCAATTTGTACAGCAGATTGGCGATGGATTGGTGCACATCCACGAACAGGGCCTGATACACCGGGACTTGAAGCCATCCAACATAATGATTTCCCAAGCTGGCGGAAATCTCTACGTTACGATTATGGATCTGGGACTCGCACGATTTCAGGAGTCGTTTTACGGGCAACTTACTCAGCCCGGGACGACCACAGGTACGGTGGAGTATATATCTCCAGAACAGATCCGTGGTCGGTCTGTCGACCAACGTTCTGACTTGTATTCGCTGGGGGTAATACTGTACGAAATTCTCACCGGGAAACCGCCGTTCTGCGGCGGAAATCCAGCTTCGGTAATCTTTCGGCATCTCAGAGATCGACCCCGTACGCCTCACGTGCAAGGCATTCACGACCGGATCACGAGCGTGGTCCTGAAGCTGCTGGAAAAGGATCCGATTGACCGCTATAACTCTGTTCGGAGTCTTCTTCAGGATCTGCGGGAAAACGCCAGTGCCAAATCCGCTATTGGGATCGGGACTCCTTCTGCTACAAAGCCACCCGATCATTTTTTGCAACCCCAATTTCAGGGCCGGGAAAGTGAATTGATGGTGCTTCGGAAGGTTCTGAGCGAATCTCGCGATAGTGTGACACGAATGGTCCTGATTAGCGGAGAGGCCGGAATCGGGAAATCTCAGCTGCTGAATGAGTTCCAAGCCGATGCCCGCGTTCACGGGATGCGTATCCTTAGCGGGCGTTGTTATGAGAGCGGTGGGCGGGCATACGGTCCATTCCTGAAAGCGTTGACGGACCTGGCAGGGAGGCCGGGCAATCAAGGTTCGGATCTGGAAGTATCCGTTATGCGGGTTCTGGCGCAAATTGAACAGCTGGCGGATAACGATCAGAATGATCCTTACGCAGTGATGGAAATTTTGTCGGAGTTCTTCCGGATCCTTAGCCGTGAAACACCTACCCTCGTTTGCGTGGACGATATTCAGTGGGCAGACGATCTGAGTTTGCGGTTTCTGGATTTCATGAGACGCGATACAGACCCATCGAAACTCTACTTCGGCCTGACGTGCCGGAAGGAGGGCGAAGACCAGTTGCCGGCTCGTATCGAGGCGGTATTTCCCAACGCAGACGGACCCGGAATCGCCCATTTGAGACTCGAGCCGCTCAGTTTTGTGGAAATCAAGAATCTTGTTGCATCCATACTAGGCGAACCGACCGTGCCGGATGACGAAGCCCGCAGAATTCGTAGGGAGACAGGTGGAAATCCTCTGTTTGCCGTCGAACTGGTCCGCGGGGCCATCGATGATGGCTCAATTCACCAGGACATTTCAGGCGGGTGGACATGGTCGCGGTCAACCGCGTGGCCCATGCCCGCGGGCATCACGCAGGCGATCGATTCGCGTCTCCGTCGGTTGCGGTCTGACGACCGCCGGGCGCTGGAATACGCTTCGATTTTTCGGGGGGCGGTTTCATTCGATCTGATTTCGGAAATATGGCGCGGCGATAACTTGCGGTTGCTGGAAGCACTTGAAGGGCTTGTCCGCCTGGGTCTTCTGAGAGCTCTCGAGGACAGCGAGGGGCGGTACCGGTTTTCTCATGGGTTGATCCAGCGGGCGGTTTACCACGGTATCTCAGAAAAGAAACGCGAACTGTTGCATCTGGAAGCAGGCCGAGCCCTGGAGCCGCGATTCGAGACGGACTCGGATGAGACGTTGGACGATCTGGCTTATCATTTCTCAAGGTCGAACGACATCGAGAAAACGGTGAGTTGGGTACTGGCAGCTGGTCGCAAGGCCGTTAATATGAGTGACTTTATACAGGCTGTAGACCACTTTGAAACCGCAATTAAAAGAGGCGCGTTCTTGGCGGATGCGCCAGATAGGATTTGTGAGGGGTCATTGCATTACATTGATTTTCTCTGCGCATATGCGGAAGCACTTTCCGGATGTGACAGGTTTGACGAAGCCCTAGCCGAGTTGGAGAAGGCCATGCGGTGGATTTCCAACGATACGCCCGCTCAAAAGGCCGCCGCCCTTACTATGTTGGGTATAAACCACTCAAATTCGGGGGAATTTAAGAAGGCCGAATCGGTGTGGATGAAAGCTCTGAGCCTTTACCGAGATCTGGGCGATGATGAGAACGAATTGGTGACCCTAGGACTTCTATCGAACGTCTACTTGGATCTGAACTATAACAAAGCGGCGGCTAACTATTTTCGCTTGGCCGCTGAAAAGTGCCAGCAGCTAGGTGGCGCTGTAAACAATGCTCGCGCGGAGCTTTTTCTCGCATTTGAGGCAGAATTGGAGTGCCGAACTGAAGGAGCAAGAACGCTTCTGCAGTCTTCGCTCGATCAGTTGGATCAGAACGGAGACCGTATCTATCGATATTCATGTTTGTACCAGTTGGGGCGCATTGAATTACGCTTGGGAAATCTTGACCGTGCGCAGGAGATTTTTCAAGAGCTTCTAGTCTTCTGGCGCAGGTGCGGATCGAGGAGTTCTGAAGCCAATGCCAATTTGTATCTCGGCAGGATTGCACTGGAACAGGGAGACGCCAACGGCGCGGAATCGCAGGCTCGTGCCGCG
Organism: Candidatus Latescibacterota bacterium; assembly: GCA_965203805.1. Classification (GTDB taxonomy): domain Bacteria; phylum Latescibacterota; class UBA2968; order UBA2968; genus JAAXHE01. Next base: position 3,885,795 of record OZ241917.1, read on the forward strand.
GAGCGACTTGCTGTGGATCGAGATCTATGCAATGAATACCATAGGGCTTGTGCGCTTCTCGCCGAGATAATGGCAGAAAGCGGACGTGTCGATGAGGCTCTTTCTTGGGCTGAACGGGCATCTCCCGGTGTAGACGCCGGCGACGATATGCGCAGTACGGTTCTGACAGCTAAAGCAAAAGCTCTCTCGGCCGCGGGCCAAGATGAAAATGTCCAATCGCTATTGGAAGTAGCACTTCAAAGCCAGGACGCGCAGCCAGCATCGGAACAGGTACGTCTTCTTCTCGTTGCAGGAATACACCATTTGGACAGGGGTCAATCCGAGGATGCCCGATGTTACCTGGAGAGAGCCAAACGTGGAGCGGAGGTGATGGGAATGAGTTATTTATCTCGTAAAGCTTCCGACATGATTGGCAGAATTCCAGTTCAATTCCGCGAGGAGTCAAACGTAGACCAGTTGGCTCGTGGACTTACTGAGAAGCAACTTGCGACACTTTACGAAGTGTCAAACGATTTGACGTCTGTGCTCGAATTGAATACGCTACTGGATCGAATTCTTGATCGGCTAATAGGAGTAAGCAGAGCCGAACGCGCTGTAATTGCCCTTAAGGACCAGACGGCGCAAGGTGTTCAGGCGGCACGTGTCTACAACCTAGAACATGCGGCAACACAGGAGATTAGCAGAAGCGTTATTAGGGAGTCGATGCGACGAAACGAACCGATTTTATGTGTGAACGCGCAGGTTGATGAACGTTTTGGTCAGCAGGCGAGTGTTGTCGCGTACGGCATCCGTTCGGTGCTTTGCGTCCCTCTACACCATGAAGAGTTGGGCGTAATTGGAGCGTTGTATATAGACCACCGCGGCATAGAGGACCTATTTGCGGAACGGGACCGGGCCATGTTATCGGCCTTTGGGAATCTGGTATCCATTGCGGTTGTCAATGCTCGGATGTACTCGCAAATCAGGGACCGGGCGCTATTCTTTCAGAAGCAGATCGAGGGTCGCCACCAATTGGAAGAACTGATCGGTCAGAGCCGGGCGATGCAGGACGTGTTCAGCCTGGTTGACGTTGCGGCGGAAAGCGACGTGACCGTACTGATTCAGGGTGAAACCGGAACGGGCAAGGAACTGGCCGCTCAGGCCATCCACGCACGCAGCGAACGAAAGGAACAGCCTTTCATGTCGGCCAATTGCGCCGCGCTCACCCACGAACTGCTTCAGAGCGAACTCTTCGGTCACAAGAGGGGTGCCTTCACCGGGGCCGTATCCGACCGAAAAGGGCTGTTTCTATCCGCGGACGGCGGCACGGTATTCCTGGACGAAATTGGAGATGCTTCTCCACAATTGCAAGCAAGCCTATTGCGGGTACTTCAGGACGGTGAGATACAGCGAGTCGGTGAGACGGTGGTCCGGAAAGTAGATGTCAGGGTGATCGCAGCCACGAACCGCGACCTGGAAGCGGATGTTCGCAACGGCTTGTTTCGAGAGGATCTATACTATCGCCTGAGGGTATTGCAGATTGAGATGCCGCCCCTTCGTGATCACATTGACGATATTCCGCTGCTGTCGGAGCATATTCTGAAACGTGTCTGTGCGGACCAGGGTAAGTCTGTGCCGGGTTTTACCGTAGGGTCAATACAGGCAATGATGGGTCATGAGTGGCCGGGAAACGTGCGAGAATTGGAAAACGAGATCAGACGCGCGGTTGCCCTGGTAGAAGAAGGCAAGGAAATCGCTGTCGATCTATTGTCCGAGAAGATCGGGCTTCACGAAAAATTGAACGGCCGGGAACGCGGTTATTTCAAAGCAAGTGTGATGGCCGTGAAAAGGAGGATGATTGTTGAAGCTCTCGGCAAATGCGGCGGGAATATCACTCGCACAGCCGATCAACTCGGGCTGAGCCGAAACGGGCTTCAAAAGATGATGGCACGTTTCGGCATGAGGTGATTGCATGCAAAGATATTGTTAATGGATGTAGCCGGCGTGCGCAACAAATGGTGAGGGCACGACGTCGACGTCGACGATGTGCCACCTGTTATGAGATACTGATATTAAATGAGTTAAACGTACAATATCCGTGAAACACCACAAATAGACGTATAAAGTGTATACATCTATTTGCTTAGGACTGGCTGAAGACTATAGACATATTGTTATAATCTATTGTTTTTAAATCGCTTGTGCAACTGCATGAGCGATTTTTTTATTGGCATGCCAATTGCTATAAACGTAACACGATAAATGCCAAAGCTTGTCCGCCCAAAAGGAGGAAGAATTATGAAATCCGATGGATCCAAGAGGAATCTGCGTGCGATTAATGCAGCCGTAGGTAGGAACGGCAGGATCAACAGCTATCTGACATCGTCCGAGCCGTTTAAGGGGTTTGTCTGCACCTGGCCACGATTTCGCGTACTACCCCCTCCCACCAAGACAGTGGCCCACGTAGAGGCGTTCACCGAGGGATCTAGTCATTCGGGTTAGGGCGTGTTTTCAGATTAAAGCGCGCCGCCAATCCGTAGGGGGAAATCACTTGCTAAAGATTAAAAGATGTGAAATGCATCTTTTTAGGACGCCGCAAACTATCCATGCAATTGTATTCCAGGTCCGCACAGGTATTTTTTTCGAATTGGACCCGGTCTGCGAATCGATCTTGAAACGATGCGACGGGCTTTCGGCCGAAGCTTCTGTCTCCGAACTTGCTACTGAGCACAATCGTGACGATGTCCTCAATTCTATCGAGGTTCTGGAAAAGGTAGGGTTAATATCCGACGCTTCCTTGCAACTCCTTTCGTCGACAACATTGTACGATGAACTGCCTTGCGAGAACCCAGGACTTAACAACTACTCAGATCCGTTTCATGTCACACTTCACGTGGCGCATGCGTGCAACATCAAATGCGCCTATTGCTTCGCCCATGGAGGCGACTACGGCGGACCGCCGGGTTTGATGCATCTCGACGTCGCGCATCAGGCCGTACGATGGGCGTTGGTTTCAGCCATCCCGCACAAGAGATGCCAGATCGACTTCTTCGGCGGTGAGCCGCTACTGAATTTCGAACTGATTCAATCGACCGTGCCGTATGCCCGCGAATACGCCCATGAGTTAGGGGTTGGGGTATCATTTGGTGTAACTACCAACGGATCTTTGCTATCAGAAGAAATAGTCCAGTATCTAACTGGCGAAGAAATCCAGGTTATGGTTAGCGTAGATGGAAACGCGGCTATTCAAGATCGACTTCGAAAGTTCAATGACGGTAGCAAAACCTTCGATGTTGTGGCTCAAGGAGTCAAAAGGTTAACCCAGAAGTCGGCAGGGCAGGTGACTGTACATGCAACGATGACATCATTCAATATGGACGGAGACGCAATTGAAAGGGACTTGGAAAAACTAGGTGCGGCTCAGCTAGAGTTCGCTCAAGTCGTGGCATCCCCGAATGTTCCCTATGCATTTCGAGAGGAGCATCTTCCGGAGTTAAAGCGCGGACTTTACAAGAAGAGCAAGCGAGAACTTGAGGCAATTCTCAACGGTTCGCAGAATGCCGGATTTTTCGATGAATATATAGAGAGGTTGATGAGACGTGATAATGTCTGCCATGGCTGCCAGGGCGGGAAGACATTTTTCGCGGTGGCTGCGGACGGCGCGATCTATTTCTGTTCCAGTTTGGCGGACAGCCCGGAATTTAAGATGGGGGATGTATTCGCCGGATTGGACGTACAAATCCAAGACCGAATCAAAGAGACGTTTCAGGTAGACAACCGAACCGATTGCCGGGCCTGCTGGGCAAGGAATCTGTGCGGCGGAAGCTGTTTATTTGATGCACGTACTTCAACCGGGGATCCGTTGAAACCCAATCCGGTGTCGTGCGAACAGATACGGTATCGATACGAGTTGGCGATGGAGATGAGTTTGGAAATCCAAAACCGAGACGAGGGGATTCTTAGAAACAGATACGATTTGGAGTGGACAGATCAAGAAGATGAACCGCCCCAACATTGTATTAGTCGCGAATAATGACTGTTGGGGATGGCTGAGACAACGTCAACCGCCAGTGGATTTCCACTTGAGTCGCACGTCTTCGTCGGCGCTTGACTCGACCCGAATTCCGAAACCACTTGAGTATGGTTCTTATGAGACAGGATCTGAATCGTGCATAAGTGTGACCCACGAACTACAGTGGAATATCCGCTCGCCGTCTTCACACCTCAGGTTGGAACTGTTTCGGAGACCTTCATTCGTCGGCATGTAAATGATCTGTGCACTGGCGCATCCGTTACGATTACCTGTCAAGTCGGCGACCCGGTAAGATCCAGTTGGAACTTTGTTGGACCGATGTTGGTTTTGGATCACGTAGAGCCGGTTCGTTTCACACGAGAGACAGGCTGGGAGTTCACTTCGAAGCACCTTAACGCGATAAAGGGGTTTTTACAGGAACATCACGTTCAGATTGTGATGGGAGAATACCTGGATGTCTGTTTGCCTCTATTGGAGATCGCTGTAGAGTTGAAGATTCCATTTTGGGGGCATGCTCATGGCTACGACATTTCCATGCGCTTGCGCGATCACCGGCTTCGGAATGCATACCGCCGCTATAGGGAGGCGGCTGGAATTATTGTGGGCTGTGATTGGGCCCGCAAACGGTTAATCCGTTTGGGTTTGACGGCAGACAATGTTCATGTGGTCCCATGCGGTGTAGACTTACCTAAACAGCCTGTGGTTCGATCTCACTCGGAATATATCCGTTGCTTAGCCGTGGGTCGGTTTATTGAAAAGAAAGCACCTCTTGTAACGCTGGATGCATTCCGGCAGGCTATGACGGCATGTCCAAGATTGCGATTGCACTATATCGGTTCAGGTGATTTGGTTCCGTCGGCCCAAGAGTATATACGAAATCATGATTTGGTGAGTTGTGTCACGCTTTACGGTAGTCGATCTCACGATTTCGTGAAACAATCGATGCAGTGGGCGGATATTTTCCTACAACACAGTATGACCGATCCGGCAACTGGCGACCAGGAAATGATGCCAGTTGGGATTCTGGAGGCAATGGCAAACAGCCTGCCGGTAGTTTCGACCCGGCATGCGGGAATTCCCGAGGCAGTAGAAGAGAGTATAACAGGGTATCTGGTAGATGAAGGTGATAGCAGCGGTATGTGCGACTGCATTGTTCAACTGGCACAGAATCGTGAGTTGCGCAAACGAATGGGATGTGCAGCCCGTGAGCGCGTCAATGGTCGTTTCTCCTGGGACCTTGAACGCACTGCTTTGTTGGAATTATTAGACCTTAGATACGTGGCCAATCGCTTTGGCGCTTCATGAGTGGGAAATGACAGAGGCGTCTCTCTAATGGATGTGTAGATTTGATGCGCATTGAGGTTCGCCATAGGGTCGTGGATCGTGCCTTTGAAGCCGAAAAAAGTGTTTCATTGTCAGAAAATATCCAGTCAGATGCACCGGTCTTGGGACGATACAACTGGCGGGCCTTGGAGCATCTGAGATAATGCACAGACTCGACGACGATAATGAGTATTTCGCGCTTGTAATGTTGGACGTTCGGACAGCGTTTTTCGACATCCAACGTATATTGCAGGTGGACCAGGAAAAACATCCCGATTATGACGTCTTGTTTGTAGTCGGACGCGATGTACGGGACAATTTGAATCGGGCGTTACGGCAACGAGCCCCAGACGTTACGGTAATACCGAGGAAGGACGCAGCGTCGCATCTGGCCCTCGCCAAACTCGTCGAGGCACGCCAAAGATATTCACATGTTCTTGCGGAGAGACTGGATCGCTATCTCGAGACGCACTTTCAGAAGAAGTCGCTGTCATTGGGAGATTTGCGAGAGAGTTTTCAAATTTCATCGAGTTATATTACCCGGCTGTTCCGGGAACACGTAGGGATGTCATTTCGAAAACGGTTGAATTCGTACCGTGTACAAAAAGCCAAGCACCTGTTAAAAACTACAGATCAGACAGTGGATTGCATTGCAAGAGAGGTTGGATTCAGGAATCACGCACGGCTGACAGAAGCGTTTTACAGGTTCGAAGGCATGCCGCCGGGCCGGTTTCGCAGGATGTGTGTTTTTTGAGACTTCGTAATGTAGGAAATCCAAGTCAGGCAGGACAAGCTGAGGTTGTTGCCCTATGGTTACGGTCAAAAACATGCCGGAAGGAACTTCACACCGGGTTCATTCATCCGCTGTCGTCGGAACCGGAACAATGATTGGGGATTATACTTCGATTATGAAGGGGGTAATGGTTGGCGCAGAATGTGAAATCGGACAACATGTGGTAATTCACCCGGATACGATAATTGAAGATGGTGTGCGTATTGACGACCATGCGACGATCGGGAAGTTGCCAATGAGAAGTGTTGCCAGCGCTTTCAATCGAAGTGACCAGCCCGAGCCAGCAAGGATCGGAAGCGGCTGTTTGGTTGGTACATCAGCGATCCTGTACCGAGGGTGTCGAATTGGAAATCATGTCCTGATTGCTGACCAGGCGACTGTACGAGAGGATAGCACGGTGGGGGATTATACGATTATTGGACGGAACGTCGCGCTCGAAAGCCAGGTAATCGTAGGGAGGTTGTGCAAGATTGAGGCAGGAGCGTATGTTGCCGGACCTTCAGAGATTGAGGAAGGTTGTTTTGTTGCCCCAGGCGTGGTTGTTACCAATGACAACTTCATGGGCCGGACGGAAGCCAGAAAACGGAAATTTAGAGGGATTAGAATTGAAGTCGGAGGCCGAATTGGTGCTAATTCTACAATCCTCCCCGGTAAACGAATCGCGCCTGATGGAGTGGTGGCCGCAGGTGCGGTTGTAACACGTGACGTGCCGGCGCGCACGGTGGTTTCCGGACTCCCTGCGCGTTATCTCCGCGATGTAACGCCCGAGGAGTTTTGGCGGCATCAAGAACCAGTGGTACGCGGTGACCTCGAAATGGAACCCCGAGGCACAGATTCCAGTTCACGAGAATGCGAACGGAACAGGGGGTCGGCAGAAGAGGGTCGCCTAGCGGGGTACTTCTTCAACGAATTGACATTTGAGTATCAAGAACTACCTGGAAATGGGGGATCGGCATTTGGGAATTGAAATGGGGCCGCAGCATTATGACAAGGTATACGAGTCTACGGAACTCTACCGCCTTCACTATTCGCAGTCCCGCTGCTACGAATTATGGAAGCGGGTCTTGAGGTTTATGCGGGTATTTCCGTCACCGCGTGTTTTGGAAATCGGGTGCGGAACCGGGCAGTTTGCGCATATGCTCTGGGATACGGGCTATAGGCAATACCATGGTTTCGATTTCAGTACCGCAGCAGTTCGAATTGCGACGGGTGCCTGCGAACAGTCGTTTACGGTCGCTGACGCAAGAAAGCCTGAAGCATATCAATGGAATTACAATCTGGCGCTTGCAATCGATTTTCTGGAACACGTTGAAGACGATTTTGAGATCCTTGGACACATTAGTCCGGGGACGCCACTTGTATTTACCTTGCCGACCTTCGATGATCCAGCGCATGTGAGATGGTTTCGGCATCCGGACGAGATCTATGATCGGTATGGAGTCTGCATCAGTTTTACAGGTTTATCGTTTGTCAAGCCGTGGTTCGTGTGTCTGGGACACGTGGCTCGACCGGCAGTGAAATCTGTACCATTGGTTTGAGTTAAACCGTCGTCGATATCAAAGAAATCCCGATATCCAATCTGTCGAAGAGATGATGCATGTCACCTATCTGGGACTCTGATTTCAGTTACGCATATTTTGAAAATATCCTCGAAGTTGCGAAACGCAATTATTGTCTGAGTCTCCTTGGTGACGCTCCAGAGGTACTACAGCGACCTTCCGCAAGGCCGCGGCTATTCCTTCGCCATGACGTGGATTTCGATTTGGGTGCGGCGCTTAGGTTGGCGGAAGTAGAGAGCAGGTTCAATGTCACTGCCACCTATATGGTTATGGTCAATTCCCCTTTCTATCGTGCAGACACGAAGCACGCAAGTAGCATATTCCTTCGTCTTATGTCACTGGGACATGAAATAGGTTTACACTTTTACTTTAGGCGGTGTGCTTGTTTGGGCGAGGACGTCGGGGTCGATGCCTTGTTGCCAGAAATACAAAATGCATGCGCGCAACTTGAAGATAGTATTCGACTTCCTGTAACGTCCTTTTCTCTTCATCGTCCGTTAAGCCGGTTCTTGGGTGGCGACTTGCTTGTCGGTGGGAAAGTGAATGCATACGCAGGTGTTCTAATGGATTGGTATCTGTCTGATTCAAAAGGATCCTGGCGCGAAGGAGAACCGCTGCCGAAACTGTTAAATCCAGTACGTCCAAATTTGCAGCTGTTGATCCATCCCATTTGGTGGGGCGGCAGTCGGATTGCACCAAGGATGCGCTTAGAACGGTTCCTAGATGAAAAGGCTTGCGGTCTGACCGCACATCAACTGAAGGAACTAAATGCTACACTCCAAGAATATGTCACGATCCCGAATTTAAGGATTCGTGGAGGCTAACTTCGACGGAAAAGTCGTGTGCATGCTGCGCAATGGATTCTCGTAGTTAAGACAAAGACCGGGGGGAATAACGAAGTGCCGATTGTAATGAGTGCGCATCAACCCAATTGTTTGCCCTGGCTGGGTTTCTTTCACAAAATGACCTATAGCGACGTATTCGTTTTTCTGGATGATGTTCAATTTACAAATAAGACATATACAAATCGGTACTATGTGAAATTCAACGGCAATAAAGTGCGCCTAAGCGTACCTGTGCTTAAATCAAAATCGCTTCGAAAGATAAGAGAGATCGAAATAGACACTCGTATGTTCTCGTACAAACACATTCAGACATTCCATCATGCGTACGGGAAATCTATCGGTTTTGATGAGATATTCCCAATTCTCCTTCCGCACTTTGAGATGGGAAAAATCAATCTTGCGGAATTAAATATGGGGCTCATTAGGGCACTGGCAGACTATATGGAGTTGACACCCCGATTTATAAGGTTGTCGGATCTGGGACTCAAGAGTAAGAAAAACCAGCTACTAATCGATATAGCTAAAAAATGTGAAGTGGACATTTTTGTTTCAGGAGTTGGCGCCAGAGCCTATATCTCAGGTCACGAATACAGATATGCAGAGAAAGGGATATTATTGGCATTCCAGAATTTCATCCATCCTGTTTACGTCCAATCAACCGGCCCCTTCCTGGCAGGGTGCAGTATTGTCGACTTGCTATTTAATACTGGAAGACTTGCTCTGGACCATCTAGTCAGCCAGAAGCAAGCTCCATACATATATGCTAAGTGATATAGGGCGCGGAAAAGTGCTCAATGAACTCCTAAGGGTTTGAGGTCGGCCGGCAGTTCGTACCCTTTAATGCTTCGGATGGTTAACGGTGCTAATACTCACAGGCGTCTGCATCATTGCGGCGTTGGTTAGAGTTATCCCTCGGTTATTCGCGCCAGCTATGGTCACCGATACCTATGGGCATTGGATCCTAATAAAAAAAATAAGGGAAAAGGGTATTATCGAGGCACATAATGATGTGCACTATTACCCGTTAGGCTTTCATTGGCTGCTCAGTTTTATTCCAGATAGACTTTTGCCCCATTGGGACCGGATCAATGGGGCCTTTTTTGACGTTTTACACGTCGTCCTCTTTTCATTCGCAATTTGGAGGCATTCGGTCGAAAGCAAAATGCCTGATGAAATTGTGTGGGGCTGGGCGCCGTTACTTCTGGCGCTATCTCCGGCCTGGTTATCGTTGGGGCGAGGCCCAAGAGCTTACCATGGCACTGCGCGCGTATTTGGTGAGTTATTGGTCAGCGGAGTCTTCGTATGTATTTGGATATACCAGGATACTGGTTCGATGGAGTGGCTGACTTGTGCGATCATTGTGAGCGTAGTACTGATGCTATCGAGCAAATTTGGCTCGCAGGTCCTTTTGTCGTTCTGTTTGATTATTGGCGTACTCCAACGCAGTATCATTCTAATGTCTATACCTTTTGTCTCAGGTCTGCTGGCATATGCGTTCTCAAAGAAGGCATATGGCACGATTCTTAAAGGGCATATCCGTCATTTAAAATGGTATGCGAGCAATATCAAAAAGAAGAGAATGTTTATTGCAAACCGTAACTCCCTCCGGGAAATATGGCGGATATACAGGCAATCTGGCATTCTAGCGGCTGCGTACAGGTTTTTTGGTGTAAATAGCGTGGGTGTAGGGATTTTTCAACATCTAATTTTGATAGTCGTCCTGATCCAAACCGGCGGAAGCGACGTATCTGGTACGTTGCCAAATTACCTATGGCATTGGTTGTTCGCGGGCGTCTGTCTGTGGATGCTTTCTTCCATGAAATTTCTGTTGTTTATCGGCGCTGCTGAAAGGTATCTCTTTGCAATGGCGATCCCGGAATACATCCTGATCGCAGACTACTTGCTCGATGGTCCGGCAGGAGCACGCTGGGTGATACTCTTCGGATCTGTTTTCGTTTGGCTAGTCTTCGTATGGCAGATGCGCATACAGTATGGTGGGTACTATTATTTGGAGACCAAAGCAAGAAAACAAACCATAGGTTTTCTTAATACGCTAACTTCAATGAGACTGCTCACGTTCGACCGATCGCCTGCATGGGACATAGCATATAAGACCAATCACCACCATTTTATGATTGTTCCGGAATTTGACGCAACATCATCATGGGATGATCTCTTTGAATATGATACATATCCCAGCTGGAAGGCTGTGTCCCTTTTAGATCTACGATTAATTGTAGTGAGTCGCGAGGCAGTGATGGATGCCATACGAAAGAAGATCCCTGTTGCATTTCCGTTTTCGGAGCTTGAGAAGCTGTTCGACAATGGAATGTATCAGGTATATCGTGTGCCAGAGTCCTTGTTTCATCCAATCGGGTCCTGAACCCCATCTAAATGGATAGAACAAAAGGGCACAGGGCCGGGATAAGACTCTTACTCGCACAGTCGCAGGGACGCGTTCGTTTCCCGTGAACTGAAATGCTAATTTCAAAAGCCCAATCGACCAGTCTGTGTAAACGATTCGGAATCGTAGCCTTGAGTTTACTTTCCGCGTTATCCTTCGGTGTGACCTACGGATGGTCTGATCAGACAGTTTACATGCTTCCCGGACTCAAGTTGGCAAACCCTTCTCTATGGAACAACGACTGGCTTGTATCGGAGACTACACACCCTCACGTCGCGTTCAATTACCTCGTTTATGCGCTTTCAATGATTGGTCCTGTTGAGTGGACAACGGCGGCACTTCATCTGGTGATGATGTTTGCGGTAGTCGTAAGTGTTTTTTTCCTTCTCGCCGGCCTGTATGAACGCCCACTCTTGCCGTTTTTGTTCTCGCTTGTTCTCTTGCACATGATTTTTGGCAGGGTGGTCTTATCTCATGGGTTCTTCCTGCCGTTGCTGTTGCCGACGAATATTGCGGCGTGTTTTTTTCTCGTGGGTATTGCGACGTTAACTCGCGCAGTAAGGCAATGGTCGAATACAGGGCGCCAACCGAATTGCCCTACAGCGGCTGCGCACGGCCTACGTTTTCTTGGGCTTTATGGGTTTTTCGTTTCTGGTCTGCTGTTTGGCCTCAGTGGTCTTTTTCACGGCACTTTTCTCTGCCTGGTTCCGGTGTTTCTGGTGGGTTTGCTAATTTGCCGGCGAATGGCTGTATGTCAGGTGGTTGTCCTTGGCGTACCGTTCTTCGTGGTGATTCTTCCTGCCCTCTGGTGGGCCTTACGCTCATTCGTTGTGGACGAGGCGGGAAGTCTTGAAAGGTTAGACGAAATCGCACGTATCCGGATTCCGCATCACTATCTGCCATCGACTTGGGGAAAAGAAACGATATTGATGTTTGCTGGTAGCATGTTGCTGGGTGCGATAGGGATCATCCTGAGACGGCCGGCGAGAAAGGAAGCTTCAGTCGTGTTCGCCTCGGTAGCCTCAATCGCGGGCGTTTCAGTCTTGGTGTTCTTCTCGACTGTTGTATTCTTCGTGCCTCAAATTGCTATGCTTCAGACTTATCGATTTGTGGCATTTCTCTCGGTCTTCAGTGTCTTGTTTTTTGCGGGTGCAATTGCAGGGCAGGTCGAATTAGCACCGAGTTCGCGTTGGGCTTTGAAGACTGGTGTAACGTACATATTTGTGGCAATTGGGCTATCGGTCGCGTCTTGGATAGATGTTTACGTTGGGATCACTCTTGGGGTACTGTATTTGTTCGGGCTGGCAGGAACACAGTTAGAATGGCATCGTCCAAGTTTATCATGGATTGGGGAATTATCGCTCATTTTCGTCGTAACAATCTTTGTTGGCTTGTACGCTGTTGAACGATTTCCATATTCCAGGCAGGCATTGATACCGGTACAAAAATCGAGAGCCGCACTATTTAAGTGGGTGCAAGAAACTACCCCGAAGGATGCGGTCTTCATTGTGCCGATCGATTTACAGAGGTTTCGGCTGCACACAAAACGCAGCATCGTAGCTGACTGGAAAGGCAATTCATATCGACTTGAAGACGTGGAAGAGTGGGTCCGCCGAATTCGCGCAGTTTGTGGAAATCCGATGGCCTATTCATACCGTGAGCTGTATAGAGGATATCAGACAATGGAAGTAAATAGAGCTCGACGGTTGGCCGATGAATTTGGAGCACAGTATGTGGTCGTTAAAGCCTTTCAGCACAAGGGTCATCTCGGCGAATTTGAAAGGGTTTATTCTCGAGGTGGGTTCTTGGTCTACCGAATTTGTCGGTCGATCGCAATTTCGGAGGAATTCGTCACATGAAGGTCTGCATGATTACGTTTCAATATCCGCCGGTGTTTAACGGGGGTGTAGGGAGTGTCGCCTTCCGATTGGCTAGGAATCTGGCGTCGGCAGGAGTTGACGTGCATGTTATCGCTCCGGGTACCCATCATTTGGATGACCCGATAGCGCCTGCCTCCGAGGATGGAGCAATTGTCCACCGAACTTATCCGGCGCTTGGTTCCTACTTTGGAGACCATACCCAACTGGGGCGAATCGGCGACCACGTAATCAAATTGCATCGCGAGGTGGATTTCGATTTGGTACATGCTTTGTTTCTGGTGCCGGCGGGACAGTTAGGCGCGATTGTAGCTGGGCAAATCGACCGGCCATTGGTGGCTAGCGCTCATGGAAGCGATATTGAATTGATGCGGTACAACCCGGCGCTGATCGGGACATTGCGGTGGGTACTCAATGAGGCGGATATCGTTACGGCTGTTAGTGCTGAGTTGCTGAACAAAGCACAAAGATTCGCCAACATAAGGGACGGGAGAGTTATTCCGAATGCTTTCGATCCGGAATCGTTCGAGCCGTGGTCCCTTAAGGAAGTATCGGCCAACCAGGGATGGCGGTTTCAGGTATTCGTGGAGTCGTTTTTGCGTACGAAACGGCGTGGCGGGCCGGTGATCGGCACAGCCGGGATGATTCGACCTGCTAAGGGTCTCCCGGTTCTGCTGGATGCTTTTCATAAGTTAATGGGGACGGTGTCAGATGCGCATCTGCTGATAGTAGGTGATATCGTAAACCCCCAGGATAAGAAGAGATATTTAAGTCGAATCAAGACTATGGGATTGAAACGAAAGGTAACATTGACCGGTTCGGTACCGCCAAGGCAGGTGATGGCCTGGATGCGGGAAATGGATGTTTTCGCCCTTCCGTCGTTACATGAAGGATCTCCTTGCGCATTGATGGAGGCGATGGGTTCTGGGCTCGCCGTAGTCGCGACGAACGTAGGCGGAATACCAGACCTCGTGACGGATGGTGTGAATGGAATGCTGGTTGACTACGGCGACTCAGGGATACTGGCGGAGAAACTGTCCGCATTGTGTCTTGATACTGCGACCCGCGCCCGGCTCGGCATTGCTGCGAAGCAAACAGTCGAAACCGGCCTCCTGCCGAAAGACGAAACGGAAACCTGGCTGGACGCGTATTGTTCTGTCATTGCTGAAACATGCCCGCCCGAAATTGTGAAATAACAACCATTGAATATTGTACGTGTGTACCTGGTGAATATTGGAGTGGACTATTTGGCCAAAACCAAATCGACGCGAATATTGAGTAGGTTTGTTTCTCTACAGGAGTCACCCGAGTTTCGTAGAATCTAGCTGGAAGTCGGTATTGCAGTCCTTGGTGCGCGTGTTCCTAGCTTTGGAAGATGATATATAATGCGAGGGTCACATCTGAAGCTCGGGTACGGTCTCTTAGCTCTTCTTGTGAAGGCTCTGCATTTGACGGGCTTCGCGGCCGTTCAACGAAGGCCTTGTCTAGGACACGTTCCTGGCTGTCCGTGCGGATGAGGGTGTTTTTCCCCTTGAGGCGATTGCTGAACCGTGGATACGTAAACTAAGAATCGTGATGGGAGCTTAAAATGTCGGGCGTGGCCTTACTCAGGGCCTTTTGTCGAGCGCGCTAAAGCGGAAAGCCGCCTTCAGCGCACCGGAGACCGGCTGAGCAAGCAGATATTGGCTAATCCAATCCATCGCTGCCTTCAGATAGAAAAACTAAAGCGACCGGCGCCCCGGGTAGGTAATGTCGGTGCGCAAGACCGGATTGGGTAGGTTGATCACTAGATTCCGCAGTCGGTCAGGATAGGCAAGATAGTCTGGTGTTGGGCCGCGGATTGATCGTTTCCAGCACATCTAATCAAACCCGCACGGTCTTGCAGTTGACTCAGTAACCCAATCTCTACAAGAACAGATAATTCGTCGACGCGAGATCCCTAGAGACGCGTTCGGGTATTCTGCTGAGCAATCTAGTGTCCTGTCCCAGAAATAGCTTTACATAATCGTTCGATTTTGCGGAGGATGGATTCCGCGGTTGCGGTCCAGACAAAGGGCTTGGAAGTCTCGTTATAGTTGTCAGTGAAGGTTTGGATTCTGTCGATGAGTTCTCTCACGGATCTGAAGGTGCCCCTTCTGATGGCCTTTTGCGTGATGATATTGAACCAGATCTCGACCTGGTTGAGCCAGGAGGCGTACGTCGGGGTAAAGTGAACGTGGTATCGGGGCCGTTTCGCCAGCCACTGTTTCACCTTGTTGTGCTTATGGGTACTATAGTTGTCGACGATCAAGTGAATCTCAAGATCTTCAGGCACGTTGTGGTCGATGTGATTGAGAAACTGCAAAAACTCCTGGTGGCGGTGTCTGCGCTTGCATTGCGTCAACACCTCTCCGGAAGCAATGTCCAAGGCAGCGAACAAGGTCGTGGTACCGTGCCGGATGTAATTGTGCGTCACGTTCTCCACGTATCCCAGCCCCATCGGCAACAGCGGCTGGGTGCGTTCCAGCGCCTGCGTCTGGCTTTTCTCGTCGACGCAAAGCACCATCGCGCTGTCGGGTGGGTCCAGGTATAAGCCCACAATGTCGTGCACCTTCTCGACGAAGAAGGGATCGGTGGACAGCTTGAAGTGCTTCTGACGGTGTGGCGCAATGCCCAAGGTGGACCAGACACGTTGAATCTCGGATTTGGATATCGTCGTTTCGGCAGCGATGGACCGACACGTCCAATGCGTGCTGCCATCGTCAGGTTTTGTGGTGAGCGTCTTCCGGATCAGTCCTGTGATCTTCTCGGCGTCAACCGTGCGCGGTCTGCCCGGACGGCGTTCATCATACAGACCCATTAATCCCTGTTGGAGAAAGCGGTTGCGCCATTTGATGACACTTTGCAAGCTCAACTGTACCCTATCGGCAATGACACGGTTGCTGAGACCCTCGGCGCTCATCAAAACGATGTTGGCGCGTCGCACGAGACCGTGTGACAACGTACGAGACCGTGAAAGCGACGTTAGTTCCTCACGGACCTGGGGACTCAACACGACCGGCTTTCGCGGACGACCCCGTCCCATGGTTCTCTCCTTTCTTGAAAGGCGTGACAAACGGTTAGAGAGAACATAGGACAGCTTCTATAATTAATCAAGTTATTTTAGGGACAAGACACTAGTTTGTCAAGCTTCTCGTGCTTCTTCAACGCTTCAAGGACGCCACGAAATTTGAACTGAGGAACCCGAATTCTAGGGTTCGTCGTTTGCTTCTTGCCTTGACCTGGTTTTCCATCTTCTACACTGGTCCATTGTTCAGGATCCACAAATTTCCCGAATTTGCATTGACGGACGGACATTTTACCATAAAACGTACAAGTGGAATCTTGCAAATGCCGGATGTTCATTCATTTATTATGACAATGAGGGACATTCAACCTCCGTGTTCGATCTTTCAGCCTGAGGTAGTTGTTCTTTTAATTTAGTCGACCGCCCGCTAGCAACGGAGAATTGACGCGTTCGGCTTCAGAACACATGACGGCACGAAACAACTTGCAAGAAGGTCGCTTGAATTCTATGTCACCAATTCAGAACAGTAACTGCTTTAGTATTTCGTTCGCGTTTATTTTTCTCATCTGCGACTGTTCGCGTACTTCTCGAAGTAAGGAACTAATCTCGGGCGTTGAAGAAATCTCGCTAAGTCAGGCTCCCCAAGGAGAGTATCTAAACGTCTCTGCAGTAACTACAAACAGCAAGGGTGAAATTTACCTTTGTGACAGCGAGAATAGTCGGCTCCTATGGTTTGGTTCGGATGGTGTCTTTCGTTCGGAATTAGGACGTCGAAATAGGTACTCCGGGGACGTACGATTTCCAACTGCACTAACCGTCGGAAAAAATGATGAGATCTATGTTGCCTGTTTGGATGAAGTATTGGTCTTCAGTTCATCCGGGCGTCTCGTCAGACGATTTTCGCCGACAATTCCCGACACTAGTCTGGAGTCGAAACAACACAAAGTCATCTTCAGTCCACGATCGATCGCGGTAGACTCATTGGGAGCTATATATCTATCTGGATTCTGGCCTAATGGCTGCATTCATAAGTTTTCTGCGAATGGAAATTGGTTAGCATCGTTTGGTGATATATTCCCGCACTCAGACACGAGGGTTCAGCAAAACTACTCTGGAGGAATTCTCCTAGCGTCCTGCCAGAGGATATTGATCAGTTACTTGATGGCGTACAGGATTAGTACTTACAGTTTGGACGGAATTCCATTAACAAACATTGATCGAGCAGACGTAAACCTCGCACCTAGCTTTGATCTGTCTGGTTCCCAAAACAGATACTTCCTGCGTTCCCGCACTTTGGGCATATTCAAGATCGGCCACCTGTTTCTACATCAATACTACATACGCGGGGTTGGAAAATTCGTCGATGTCTACAATACAAATACAGAGAAATTAACAACCAATATTCCAATCAATGTACGTATACATCACATAGATTCCGAGCATTACATTTACTATACGACTTCCGATCGTTTGGGTAGCACAGTGTTTCGAGGAAAGATTCAGGGTTCCAGATTGGTGGCAAGAATCACGGGTTCTTGTCGGGTACCGTTACGCTACCCGACAAGGCACATAAGGGTGAGAGGCTTATAATTCGGAATTTCTGACCAAACTTGAGAATATCTCTATGTAGGGAAGGATTTGCGTAGAGGAGATAACCTATGTGTCTTGTCAGAGCTTTTTGCCTCTGCGTAGGATTTGTGCTCAGCAATGGTTGTAGTTGGCCATTGACGGAATCAATTTTTCTAACCTATACCGTACATGTTACTGATCCACAGATGGGTGTTTTTTCTGTTAAGCTACACATCGGTAACGCTTCAGACAAGGTTACATTAAGGTCGTATGTGCCTGACGAACATACACCGATTACCAATTTGGAAGCGTTTGATATGCAAGGCAACTCCCTCGGTATAGTACGTGCTACCGAAGAGAGGGGGTATGAGGGCAGCACGCTCTCGATGAACTTATTCGAGATCGACAATTCTGAAGAAGGTGATATTACCGTTACCTATAATACGATGGTCGGGACTAAATACGCCAAGCACGGTAGGCAGCCTTACAATACCCACGGCTACATGAATGCTAATTTCGCGCTTGTGTCTGGTAGGAATCTATTCTTGCTGCCGGACGCGTCAATTGACTCTGCGTATGTTAATTTTTCGTTGCCGAACAACTGGCAGATAGCAATTCCCTGGCCTGAAAAGCAGGGCGGATATATGCCTAACATTCATTCCGCCCACCTGAAGGATGAGTTGATGAATGCCACCATATCTCTCGGCTTACTCGAATGTGAGACCAGAACAATCAACAACGTTCGTGTTTCTTCGTATGTCTATAAGGGATGGGATCGTGTAACCAAGGACAACATCGTCGAGATGTCATTCTCGGCCTACAGATCGGTCCAAGAGTTGTTCGGTGGCGACGGAGATGGCGACTATGTATTTAGTTTCGTACCCAAGACGTCTGAAGGCATGTCGATTTATTCTTCTCATTGGTCGAATTCTCAAGGACTACCCATGTATCCCCCCACACAAGAACGCTGGATTGTAGTCGTTGAGAACCTAATTGATAGGTGGATTAGATTTCCCCCTTACCGCATGGTTTATTCGGAAAGTGATGATTTTTGGTTGTTGGATGGTATTAGGCGCTATTTTGGTTTGTATATATGTGAAAAGATCGGATTCTTAAATTCAAAACGTTATTTGACGATAGACTTTCAAGGCTTTATGGGAAGGGTCGCGGAATTCAAAGCGGATCATATCTGGTTTCACAAGACCCAAAACGTGAACCCGGTCAGTGATGTGTCTGGTCTCTACGTCGATGATTCTTGGGGCCTCAAGACTACTCGAAGGGCGGTAGCTCCATTCGTGGTTCGGTTTCTGGATGGGTTTATTCAAGAATACACAGATAAAACCCGCAGTCTTGGCGATGTATTGAAATATGAATATAAAAAAAAGAGAAATCTAAATTTCATATTGGACATCAAAGAACATCTGGGAGAGCCGATCAGCAAGGAGATCGAATATTACTTGAACAACCTGCACGAGATCCCAATGAAACTAAACATATCCCGCACCGTACCAAGTTTTCCGACAACTCATCTGCCCGATAAAAACAGTGAACACGCTGATACAATGAGGATAGTGATTACCGGAGACGTGCGTGGACACTTAGAACACTGCGGATGTAAGTCGAATCAGGATGGGGGTATCGCCCGCAGATCCAGCGTCATCGCTCAATATCGCGAAAAATACAAGAATCTCATTGTTTTGGACATTGGTAACATGTTCCCCCCCTCAAAGGGGGAGAATTTCCTGTCTGATCTAGATAAAGAAGAGTTGAAGGTCTTTCTGAGATCAATGAACGAAATGAAGTATGATTTCGCGGCTATATCCACCAGCGAGTTATTCTTTGGCTACGAATTTCTGAAAAGGAATATGCAGGTCGTAGATTTCCCGTTCATATGCGCAAACGTACTCAGGAATGGCAATCCTATAGGACAGCCTTTCGTTTCGACCCGGACAGATGACTACCGTGTAGCATTCATAGGTATTTTTCAAGAGACTACGAATATATCTACGACGGGGAGCTATTTTTTTCAGGACCGAACTTCAGATTTGGAATTCCTGGATCCGGTTGTAGCGATTAGTCACTATCTGCCAATGCTGAGAAAAGACAATGACTTCGTATTCATAGTAGGTAATCTTGAGCCCGACCTTATTTTCGAGCGTCTTTTGCCGGTCGACGGAATAGATGGCATTATCTCTCGGATTCGACCGAATTTCGATCTGTATGAGACCGAAAACGGACTCGTGCAGTCCAGTAATACAGTATCCGGTTTTCACGCTGGAAAGCCTGTTATTTTTGAATCCAACGGGCTCTATGGAATTGACTTATTCGAGATCATTTCGAATAGAGACCGGGAAATCGTCGCACTGCAGCGTAAAAGGACCCGACTTCATGACGACATCCAAGAAGATACCGTAGTGCGGAGTATCATTGATGATCTATATAGCACGGTAATTGACGAAGATTTGCGCCCTTTATTGGATTGGGATCAACGATTTGGACAGGATGAATATGTTGGCGTGCAGGCATGTGCGGCGTGTCATTCACGGCAATACACACAATGGAAGAACACGCGACATGCTACCGCCTTTAACACGCTCCTTGATGTGCGTAGGCAGTACCAACCCAAGTGCGTAATCTGCCATACGACAGGAATGGGATATGAAACGGGATATAAAATGGGTGAATTGAAACATCATCTTATCAATGTACAATGTGAAATGTGTCATGGTCCAGGGAATTTGCACGTTAGGAACCCCGGGTCAAAGATGATCCGGTCTCCAAAGATTAGGCTCTGCATTACGTGCCACGATAGTGAACATTCCGACTTTGATCCAGAGGAATACTATCCCAAAGTCGTTCATTAGACTTATGTACGAAACGCTTAGTTGGTTGACCGGATCGATCCTACTACGAGAGGCGAAAGTAGGGCACTTTACTTCTGGATACAGCAGGGACGATGACAAAGAGGTTGTACGCGTGGCGACACTAAAGTGAGAAATTCGAAAGGAGGTGAAAAAGATGTCGAAAAAGTGCAGAATCCTGATCGTTTCAGCTGTGACTCCTGTTCTTGCGCTTTTAGCATCAATCTTGGTGCCAAGCAAAACGACAGTGGGACCGTACGCAGGATTCCTTGCTCCTGAAGCACATGCTGAAGCAACGTGTTACAGTAGATGCTATGGAACGGAATGTTCATACTGGCCGAGTGCCGAATATTGGTGCGAGGAACAAGGAAATGGATGCACCGAGTGGACTGATTCTGATAGTGGCTGCAGCTAGTTTTCGTTTCCATTAGCTGCTCTAGCTATCAAATAAGTTTTTGGCTCGTCAAAGCACGGGAGTCACAAGGCATTTTGACCGGAAATCGAACTATAGGTCATTGTCAATTTATCCAACATTGTGGACCTTCCGTGCTTTTTTGCGCCGAGAGACTCCACCAGAGAAGTAAGTTCCTGCTGTATCGATTGACGCGCAGCCAGGCTCATTCTGTAACGGCATTGCGGTGAATCAAGAGGTTCGTGTTTTTTCGCTCCTTTACGTTTGTTCAAAAGGAATCTCCCAACAGCGCACCAGCAGCTTTAAACGGAATCTTTAGGGCTACTGATGCCGCTGCCCAGTCAACTAAACATACGCCTTGTCCTATGGATCGAATTGTAATCATAGCCTTTTTCTTTGCCCAATTCCTCTTCACGGGCTTTGACTCCGTTGCGATCGCTGGGAACTCACTTGATGCGACTATGATCGATTCCCTACATATCGAGGGTACGCGATTATTCAAGCAAGGCAAATTCGAATCAGCATTGGATATATTTCAGGAAGCGACCAGGATTGACGACGGGCATGCTCCTTCGTATGTAGGATTGGGCCATGTTTACTTGAAGCAGGATAGTCTATTGGCAGCGGAGCGGGCCTTTATGAAAGCCCGAAATGCAAACAACAAGTTTGCGCCAGCCCATAACGGGTTGGGTCTGGTTTACTGGAAGAAAAAGACGGGACGCCTGTGGGCGATTCAGTATTTCCGAACTGCTTACCAGCTTGACCGTAGGTACTCTGAGGCCTATTACAATGCGGCCGAGGTCTACCGTGAGTTGGGCGATACGAAAGAGCTAGATACGTATGAGAGATTGGTGGACGCCTTTCCCGAACATCGGGACGCCTGGTTCAGGATTGGAGAGATACATCGAACGGGTGGAGCCGGAAGGTATCCGAATTTGGCTGAAGCCGAGGCAGCCTATCGTCAACAACTCGCAGTGAATGCGAAACACGTGGCGGCGCGATCCAGTTTGGCCGACGTATTGGTCGTGCGAGGCAATATAGAGGAGGCATTAGCCTGGTTGGAGGGGCTTGAAGATACCTCGGGCGTGAAAATTCGCGAAGTTCTATTACAACAGGCCAGGATCTATCAAGATCGCGGCGAGGCAGGAAGGGCTGAGGCGCGTTACGAGGAATACATCGAATCGTTGGATCCGGAGGAGCAACTTTGTTATTTCGATCTCAGCCTCGTGGCCGCCGGTGAGGTTCTGGACCGGTTCACCTCGGCGCCGAAGACGGAATGGGAGGAATTGTCGGACAAATTCTGGGCAGGACGGGACCCTGCGCCGGTGACCGCGGCGAACGAACGCCGTAACGAACATTTCCGCCGTGTAGCATTCTCTCGGGAGTCCTACGGCCAACACGCATTCCCATGGGATGTGCGAGGGGAAGTTTACGTCCGGTACGGGGAACCGGATCATGTCAGCAAGTCCGCCGATATCCAATTCGAGACAGCGCCCAGGGTCGTGGCTGTAAAGGAGCGCCTCGTTAATCAAGCCGGTGATGCAGTTTTTGCGTTAACGAAGAGCAGGAATGACGAGATGCTGGAATATATCGTCACGGAGACGATAAGTTACGCTGACCAGGACCGGGAGATTCAAATAGGGCCGATGAGCTCCAGGCAAAGAGAGATAGAGGAAACCGGCAATAGCCGCACTTATACTGCTATAGAAGACGACCCAATGGCGAAGATGCGAAAGAGTGGAATCAAGCGTGACAAATTCGGAAGCCTTCAGGTGGCGTCGTCCAGTATACTCGGATGGCCTGTATACCCCGTACCGGGAAAGGTCTGGGAGTACTGGATCTACACCGACGTTGGGCAGGGAATTGAAATCACGTTTGTTCAGCCGTACCATCCCGGACCCTTCACCTATGCGGATATGCCTCATGGTATTGGTGAGGGTGGCGGCAGCGTCTCTCGATCCTGGCGCGAGATGAATCCTGCGGTTGTGGTGAACAGGGCAATTGCGAAAGCTCCAGAGGTGTACAGACAGGATTTCGCAACCGCCCCACTGGATTTCTTCTATGATTTCGCCCGATTCAAGAGAAGCGACCGTACGGTCAACCTGGAGGTGTATTATGGCGTTCCAACACGTGACATCACCTACGTAACGGACAGGGACGGTCTATATACTGCACATTTGAAGCGAGGCGTTGCGTTGTACAATGCGGACGATCAGCAGATCTACAGGTCGGCGGAAGAAATGGAACTCTACGTGGAGGGGAGTTCCGAAACGTCGCGGAACGCTTTCGTCCCATTTATGGACCGAATATCGGTACGACCGGGCAATTACCGGATGGCGATCCAGATTCTGGATGTTTCATCCGGAAAGTCGCAGGTCTACAATCAGCGGGTAAGGCTGACGGCCTTCGGCAGCCGCTACTTGCGACTGAGCGATATACAACTGTCCGCGTCCATCCGATCAGCGGGTGATGGCAGGTTTAGAAAGGGTGATATCGACGTCGTGCCGAACCCGAGCCAGGCCTTCATTTCCGGACAACCAGTACATTTCTACTATGAGATGTACAATCTGAAGAAGGATGAATTCGGCGTGATACGTTATCGTGTTTCCTTTCAGGTCGAATCGATAGAGCAAAAGTCCATCGCCGTTCGAATTCTGGGAGGGATCGGCAAGTTGCTGGGCGGAAGGGAGGAGCGTGAGTCGATCACAGTTGATTACGAGCATGTCGGACACCGGGCGGATGACCAGGGTTACCTGGAACTGGATATGACAAATAGCGATGCGGGGACGTACAGGCTGAATGTCAGTGTAACGGACGTAAACTCGCTGCAGAGCGCGGACGCGACCAAGTTATTCACAATAGACTAAGGTGCTGAGAACTGGATTAGCTTTCTTTATGAAAAACGATAGTTTCCTTGGTGGTTTCACCTTGACGCGTTTACTCCCACGGTCTAGTGCTTTACAACTGCGTACAGTGAATTTACTACGTCGTGTGGGTTTCCGCAATCAACGCACTCCGAACTACCTCCTTCGTCAACGCCGTTCAGCCACGGTAACAGCAATCACGAATCAACATCATCGACCGCCACCTAAAGCGCTTATGACGTCAAGATTCTGACTCCGAGAATCGCACGTTCGGCAGATTTCGGTATCGTATGATTTACTTCCATCAACTCCCTTCCAAACCGTGAGGTACTTAAGTCGCAGTATCGTATCGATTATGTGCAGGAGTGTCGAAACATGCATTCGTTAGGAATTGCCTGTGTAGGTGCGGGAAATTGGGGTAGGAATCTGGTGCGTCACTTTGATGCCCTGAGCGCCTCCCGGTTAATAGTATGTTGTGACCTGAACGAGGATGTACTGAAGGACCTCTCGGCGCAATACGTTGATGTGACATTAACTCGTGACTACCAAAGAGTTCTCCATGATCCGAGTATTGACGCCATAGTACTCGCATCTCCAGTCGAAATGCACTTTCCAATGGCCAAACAGGCATTGGAGGTGGGCAAACACGTCTTTGTGGAGAAGCCGCTTGCGCTCGAAGTGCAAGAAGCAGAAGCCTTATGTCTGATGGCAGAGGAGAAGGGCCTGATCTTGATGGTTGGGCACCTCCTTGAGTACCATCCTGCGATCCAAGAACTGAAGAATCTGGTCGATCTTGGCGCTCTCGGTGATATTCATTACATATACACCCAGCGAGTGAATTTTGGCATTATCCGAAAAAACGAAACCGCGCTTTGGAGCCTGGGACCTCACGATGTATCGATGGTGTGCCACCTGCTCAATGGACAACCGCAAACCGTGAATGCCCGCGGGATGTCGTGTGTCCAGGACGGCATTGAGGATGTTGTGTTTGCCAATCTGAATTTCGACGATCAAGTCATGGCGCAGATTCACGTTAGCTGGCTGGATCCACATAAAATCCGGCGACTGACCATTGTCGGCAGTCAGCGGATGGCTGTGTTCGATGACATGGAGCCAGTTGAAAAAATCAGATTATATGAAAACTACGCAAACCATGCCGACATTCCAGGGTGGGAACGAAGGGCGCGTTTGCATCACGGCCCTGTCGAGGTACCTGAATTCGACCGTAGCGAACCCCTCAAGCTGGAATGCGAACATTTCCTGGATTGCATTCGGTTTGGTCGGAGGCCGATCAGCGACGGCAACGACGGATTGCGCGTGGTGCGGGTGCTCGATGCCGCACAGCGTTCGCTGGAAAGCGCGGGAATTCCAATCCGAATCAAGACGGCGCAACCAGACGCGTGAATAGTGCCCGAGGAATCAAATGCCAGTTGGCGTGAAAAACTCGGATTTTGCGTTTCAAATCAGACGAATTGTGCTTGAGCAGTCGATGCGAGCGCGGGTTGGGCATATTGGATCGGCGCTTTCTATAGCTGACGTGATTGCGGCGTTATATGCCGATGTACTTCGCATTCCCGATCCGGACGATTGGGATCGCGACCGTTTTGTCCTTTGCAAGGGCCACGCGGCCCTTGCTCTCTATGCGGCGCTGTATCTGAAGGGATGGATCACAGACAGCGAGTTGAATACCTATTGTGGTGAAGGTAGTTTGCTGGGCGTGCATCCGGAACACTCGCTTCGGGGTATTGACTACTGCACCGGCTCGTTAGGGCACGGGCTCTCAATGGCGGTTGGGGCGGCGCTTGCTTCCAAGATGCAGGGGTCCGGCCGTCGGGTATTTGCCCTTTTAAGCGACGCGGAATGCAATGAAGGCGCGTTGTGGGAGGCTGCCATGTTCGCGGCTCACCATAGGCTCAAAAATCTCGTCGCAATTGTGGATCTGAACGGTCAACAGGCACTTGGCTATACCCGGGATGTGATGGATCTCGCGCCGATGGGCGAACGTTGGCGGTCATTTGGATGGGATGTGCATCAAGTCGATGGACATAAACCGGCGGAAGTCACAGCCACAATCGAAGGATTAGATCCCGCTTCGGGACGCCCTCATGTGCTGATTGCGAATACAGTGTTCGGAAGAGGGGTGTCGTTTATGGAGAGCCGCATTGAATGGCATTATCTGCCAATGTCGGATGCCGAATACAGTCGGGCGATGATTGAGATTGGTGCACCAACATGAGATCTGAATTTGTGAATACTCTAGTAGAGTTGGCTGAGTTCGACAAGCGAATTCTTTTGCTTACCGGCGACCTTGGATTCAGGGCCGTGGAACCATTCTCCGACAGGTTTGCGGACAGATTTATCAACGTCGGTGTGGCTGAACAGAATATGGTAGGGATGGCGACCGGACTGGCTGAGGCTGGCTTCGTGCCATTTGTGTATTCAATTGCCACGTTTGCATCGCTCCGGCCTTACGAGTTCATTCGAAACGGTCCCGTTCTGCACCACTCGAAAGTCCGCATCGTAGGTGTGGGTGGAGGATTTGAGTACGGCTCTGCGGGGATTACTCACCACGGATTGGAGGACGTTGGTGTGATGCGTGTGCAGCCCGGTTTGGCAGTGATTGTCCCAGCAGATTCACAACAGACGGCAGCAGCCCTCCGGGCATCCTGGGATCGTCCGGGACCGATCTATTACAGAATAGGCAAGGACAATGACATGATCGTTCCTGGACTGAACGGTCGGTTTGAGTTGGGCAAGGCGGAGGTCGTTCGAGAGGGATCTGATTTGTTGTTGATTGCAATGGGAAGCCTGGCCAGTGAAGCGGTGGATGCGGCTGCCGAGTTATCCGTCGACGGAATCGATTGTACGGTTGCTGTGGTCGCCAGCTTGAATCCGCCGCCCACGGCGGATCTACAAGCGCTGATTTCTGAATTTTCAATCGTGGTCACGGCTGAAGGTCACTACGTTACCAGTGGTGTGGGTTCGCTGGTCTGCGAGACGGTCGCGGAACATGGCTTGTCCTGCCGGGTGGTGAGGGTTGGGGTTCGGAACCCGAGCAACGGGGTGACCGGCAGCCGGGATTATCTCCGACGAATCCACGGCTTGAACTGTTCCTCGCTGGCGCACATTATGCGCCGGGAGGCACAGCAAGGTGTGAAGTCTCCCGGCATTCCGTGTACCACTCATGGATTGCGCGTAAGCAACATTGCATGAGCGAAACCCCTCAGGTATCAATTGTTCTGCCGGTATATAACCAGGCTGGCCATGTCGAGCATGTGGTAAGGGCATATGACAATGCTTTGAGTCGTATTCAAATCCGATACGAGTTGATCCTGGTAGTCAACGGCGCCGCGGACGATTCTTTGGCGGTCTGTCAGAAGATTGAAGCTGGTTGTAGTGCCGTTAAAACGGTATTCAGCCAGCGGGTTGGTTGGGGTGAGGCCGTACGAACTGGTATCAAGGTTGGCAGTGGATCGCTGATGTGTTTCGCGAACTCTGCGCGTACGGGTCCGGAAGATCTCGTACTGATGATTCTGTATGCGATTGCCAACCCAGGTAGGGTTATTAAGGCGAACCGCAGAAAGCGTGGCTCGCTTATTCGCAGAATGGGTTCGTTGTTCTACAATCTTGAGTGTCGTTTCTTGTTTGATATGCCGTATTGGGATATCAATGGCACGCCAAAGGTCTTTCCGTGTGAATTTGACAAGTTGCTTGGCATGCAACGCCCCGATGATCTGCTGGACCTGGAGTTCAACCTTATTTGTCGATCAGAGGGTTATCCCATGCTCGAGGTGCCGATTTTTTCCACTCGGCGGTTCGGTGGCCGGTCGACGACTACGTTTTGGTCTGCGGTACGATTGTATGTGGGCGCATACAAGATCTGGCGAAAAAGATGCAGGTGAAGAATACAGAGACAGGCGATCGTGAGCCGACGCCTTTGGAGGCATCGTGGACGACACACTCCGAAAAGTGGCGTGACCCATCTCAAATAATCAGTCACTGGCGCGCACCCGATCGAATGAATCCAGTGCTGTTCAAATACAAAGTAGAAGGCAAATGGTGGGACCTGCTGGACCAGGAAGGGATTACTCTACTGGTGAGTCGTGAGTATGAGCACCTGTTGATGGCAATGTGTGCGGACGGCAAGGGTCCCCAGGTCTCGTATATGCCTCTTCCCCATCCATCCGGTTTGACTACAAACAGGGCTACGGGATCCGTATACGTTGCCAGTACCCGCAACCCCAATCAGGTTTACAACCTGGTGCCAGCGAAGGGAATCGTGCCACGGTCAGACCGCAAATGCGAGACGGCTGAAGGCGGGTTACTCTTTCCCAAGATTTCACGATTTTACCCTGGATGCCTGTATATACATGATCTGGCTTTAATGGGCAATGTCCTGTATGCGAACGCAGTAGGTCAGAACGCGGTCGTACGTCTCAATCCTGACGGATCATATGAACATGCCTGGTGGCCGAAATGTTTAGAGACGCCCGTTGGACGAGCATTCGATCAAAACTATCTGCAGTTGAATTCAATTGCGTCTGGCGGAAGCCTGGAGACGTCGTTTTTTACTGCGTCAACGGATAAGATCTCGGCTCGGCGCCCCGGTCATAGGAACTTCCCGGTAGACGGGCGAGGGGTCCTCTTTTCGGGCGCAACCAGAGAACCCTTTGTACGTGGCCTTACGCGACCTCATTCAGCCCGGATACTTGACGGATCAATCTGGTTGGGCAACAGCGGATATGGTGAGGTCGGCTTCGTTGACGGCGACCTGTTTATGCCGATCGTGCGGCTTCCGGGATGGACAAGAGGGCTCTGTTTCTGTGGTCGGATCGCATTTGTCGGCGTATCTCGGGTGATACCGCAATATCGTCAGTATGCCCCGGGGTTGGATTCGACGAAAAGTCTGTGTGGATTGCGAGCCATCGATACGAAAACTGGCGAGGTCTTAGGCGGTTTGACTTGGCCCTCTGGTAATCAGGTTTTCTCGATTGATTGGGTACCTCGCAGTGTTTCAAGAGGATTTGTACTTTCAACGAATGGAAGACGTGCAAGAGCCCGGGAAGAGTTGCTCTACTATAGATTCAAAATCTGATTCCATTGTGTGAATCTTCAGTCACAACGTGACAGTTTAGAACTGCCTGGTCCGGGTCCCTGTTTGCTTGTCTCAGAGTGGTTGATGGCGTTGGAGCTGGTGAACGGACCGCATATCTAACGAAGAGGCAGGATGAGGATCAATTCGATCCATGTTCGGCAGCTTCGAAGCCCAGGAGCGGAACATCGGTGACTTTCAGTTTCGACTAATGCCATGAATGATCCAGCGATCAAATGTAAGTTTCAACTGTTGATGATCAGTGCGATGTACGAGAATGGCGGCAATATGACTCACCGGTTTCTCGATGGACATCCACAGATGTCTGTCTATCCGTTTGAGTCACAACTCGGCACGCGCCATGTGACAGACCATCTCACTTCGTTGTTTCCGGTCAAATATCGTTGGCCTGCATTTGATATGAACGCTACCGTGGCCGAAGATTACGAGGCGATCATCGACGAAGAGTGCCGGGTCCGAACGCGCACTCCACGGGTGAGCAAATTCCGTCATTTGTGCTTTGATTTTTCCGACGAGGAGCGGCTTGAATGCTATCGTGCCATTGTCGAGTCCGCCGGCAGATCCCGCGCAAAAAACGTATCGGCCTTTTTTAGCGCTACTTTCACGTCCTGGAAGAACATGGCACGCACCGGAGAGGAAGTCATTAGTGTAGGGTACAGCCCAGTGGTAGTTGTCGATACACCCCGCATCCTATGCGATTTTTTCGAAGCACATGTCCTGCACGTTGTCCGCAATCCGTGGTCCGCTTATTCGGATACAAAGAAGCGTCCCGTCCCGCTATCTCTTGAACACTACATGCTGGGCTGGACCGTGAACCAATATTACGCCACGATGTATTATGAAATGTACCCCGGGCGAGTTCATATCGTGAGAGCGGAAGACATAATGGCTGATTCGCTTGCAGCTTTGAAACCGATATGTGAAAAGCTTGGATTGGAACCTTCAAAGTCTATAAAGACCGCGACCTGGAACGGTATCGAACTCCAGGAGATTTATCCGTGGGGTACGATCCGAGACGCGACGCCCGATGCGAATAGCAGAACGGCATTAGAACTCTCCATATCTGAACGAGAAGCCATACGTCGCGCCGCTGGTGGGTACCTGGAGGAATTCGACTACAAGGATTTCGTAAGACCATGAAGCGTGTCTTGCTGACAGGTGGAACGGGTTTTGTGGGGGCCAATCTCGCGCGTCGATTGTTGTTGGACGGGCACGACGTGCACCTGCTCGTGCGACCCGGATATTGTGATTGGAGAGTTGAAGAAATACGTGATTGTGTTCGGTTTCACATTGTTGACCTCGGATCGGAAGAGGGTGTACTTGAAACCGTAAACGAGGTCCGCCCCGATTGGGTGTTTCATCTCGCGGTGTATGGTGCATATTCCGATCAAATCGACATTGGTACGATGGTACGAACCAACGTTGACGGCACGATCCATCTCGTTAGCGCATGCGAGAGCGTCGGAATTGACGCCTTTGTGAATACAGGTTCCTCATCCGAATACGGATATAAGGACCACGCACCGTGCGAGCGCGAATGGTTGGAGCCAAACAGTAATTATGCCGTGACCAAAGCATTTGCAACGCAATACTGCAGATGTGCGGCGCAAGAAAAGAGTTTGAACCTGCGTACATTGCGGCTGTATTCGGTCTATGGACCTTATGAGTCGCCGGGTAGACTTTTCCCTGCGGTAATCGACGCAGGGTTCAAGGGGCAGTTGCCTTCACTCGCAGATGCAGATACATCCAGGGATTTTATATATGTGGAGGATGTAGTTGACGCATTCATCCTGGCTGCCTCCTGTCCCAAGGGAGACCCAGGTGAGGTGTATAATGTAGGAACTGGAATTCAGACAACATTGCGTGACGTTGCGGAACTTGCCCGGCGTTACTTCGGAATTTCAACGGAACCGCTATGGGGTACGATGCCGAAGCGCGCCTGGGATACGGACGTATGGGTGGCCGATAGTCATAAATTACGGGATAACTTGGGATGGCGTCCACGATTTACCGTCGAACTAGGATTTCATAAAATGGTTGAGTGGTCGCGTATCCGGAAACATCCGCTACTTTCTGCATAATACCTGTGCTATAGCTGAGGATCTGCGTAAGGTGGCGATCGAAAATGAAAATCAAGTCGCAGTCGACAAAGCCGGCATGCAGACCATTCCATGTATTTTCTGTGGATTGGGAAGCGACGACATCGTAGTTAAAGAAGACGGCTACACGGCCAGGAAATGTCCCGGTTGCGGACTGGTCTATCTTTCACCCAGGCCAATTGCTCAAGCAGTAATCGACCTGTACGGACGGGATCATGCACATGTCTCCGCAGCGTCCCATTTGGCGGCAGGTGCGCTAAAACGCCTTTACGCGAAACATCATCTGTCCATTTTGAATCGGTATGTCAGGGTAGGTGGGTTATTGGAAATAGGCGCAGGAGCCGGTTTCTTCCTGGATGAAGCGCGTAAGAAGGGGTTCGATGTACACGGAATCGAGGTGAATCCCGCGCAAGCGAGTCATGTGCGGCACACTTTGAAAATTCCATGCGAAGACAAACCGCTGGAGATATGTTCGTTTGGTGAAAAGAAATTCGACGTCATTTACCACTGTGACGTAATCAGCCATTTTCATGATCCTATAGAAGAATTCCGGAAAATAAACCGCAAATTGAACCACAACGGTTTGTTGATTTTTGAGACGGGGAATTTTGGAGACGTGGAAGAGAAGTATTACTCCGCGTACACCAGATTTCAGTTTCCAGATCACCTTTTTCTGTTTGGCGAGAGCAATCTGCGAGATCTCCTTGGTAGGTCTGGTTTCCATGTCGAACACATATATCGGTTCTCGATATTGGCACAGTTATCGGTAATGAAATATACGGCGGCTCTCCGCCGTGTCTTGCGAAGTACTCAGATTCCAATTGTCTGGATTTTGAGTAGAATTGGTGGCATTCCCTTCGCCCAGGGACCATTCATTATGGGCCAGCGTATGCCTCGAATTGGGAGATTCAGGAGAATATTGAAACAGATAAGTCGCTACAGTATATACCTCATTCGTTACAGGATTGGATCTATCTTGCCGAAGCGAGGTCGACCTCTGACACTGATTGTGACGGCACGGAAACGGCACCCAGAGATCGCCACCGACAAGGTACAGACGCGATGAACAAAGACAGACACATTAGATTCCGAATTTACATCGGGATCGTTGCATTGTTCACAATCACGATGGGCGTGGCACTGTATTACACATTGAAAAAGAACCGACCGTCGGATCAAGAATCGGGCCTTACAGTAGGTGCTCGCGCACCTGAGTTTGCTTTAAGAGATTTACAAGGAAAGACGGTTCGCTTGACGGATCAGAAGGGTCAGGTCGTGTTGATTGACTTCTGGGCTACCTGGTGCCGGCCATGTAAGAAAGAATTGCCCCTTATTCAGCGGGCGTACGACCGATACAAAGAAAAGGGGCTTGTTGTGCTGACAATAAATACGGACCTCCAGCGAGAAGTCGTCCCGTACTATATGTCAGAAAATGGCTATACGTTTCCTGTCTTGTTTGCAGACGGCAAAATCCAGCTTGCTTATAATGTCCGCGGGATTCCAGCGCTCTTCATTATTGACGAAAACGGCAGCGTACGGTTTTATCGCCGTGGCTTTAACCCGGGCTTGCAAGAAGAGATCTCTCGGATGATGTCAAGGCTGTTGTAGTCATCAACCGGGATTTTCTCGCAATGCTTTGTTGGTACGTGCGCGTGATGTGAGCGGGTCATTGTATGTGAAGGGTCGGCTCGTGAGTTTTGTATCGTTTGCCTTCCTTTTTTTATTTCTGGTTGTTCTATCCTGCAGATTGACTTTCGGCCGGACAAAGACAGAGACACCATATTTATTCGTGCTGACGTGCGCCAGTATCGTCTTCTACGCCTGGCATATCCCAGAATATCTGCTTGTAATTGCTCTCAGTACAATTGTCGACTACTTTGCTGGTTTAAACATCGTCCGTTTCCCAAAGGGAGGTCGGTTCCGCAAGATCGTGCTTTCGCTGTCGTTGATCGTGAATCTGGGGATCCTCGCCCTTTTTAAATACGGCAGTTTTGCGCTTGAGAACGTAACGTGGTTGAGTCAATGGTTGGGATTTCGTGGCACGATGCCGTCGCTGAATTTGATTCTACCGCTCGGCATTTCGTTCTACACATTTCAATCGATGAGCTATACAATCGACGTATATCGGGGCACTTTATCACCGATTCGCAGCTTTTGGGATTTTTTCCTCTATGTAAGCTTTTTCCCGCAGTTGGTGGCTGGACCTATCGTCAGAGCGAAAGACTTTCTTTACCAGATCCACAGAAAGCGTCGGATTAATGCACGCGTCTTTATGGAGGGTAGCTATCTAATTATCCGGGGATTCTTCCTGAAGATGGTTATTGCGGATAATCTGGCGGGGTTTGTCGATCGATATTGGGCAATCGGCGCCACATCCAGTGCAAACCCAACCATTTCGTTAATCGTTACTGTGTTTTTCGCTTGTCAGGTTTTCTGTGATTTCGCTGGATACTCCAGCATTGCGCGTGGGTTGGCCTATTTGCTTGGGTTCCGTCTGCCAGTGAATTTCAATTATCCATTCATCGCCTTTACATTTCGAAATTTCTGGGCGCGATGGCATATCACACTGTCGCAATGGCTGCACAGTTATCTTTACATTCCTTTGGGTGGCAATCGCAAATCCAGAAGACGCATGTATTTCAACCTAACGCTTGTGATGTTGCTAGGCGGGCTGTGGCACGGTGCCGGCTATACTTACATCCTTTGGGGTGGTATTCATGGTGTCGCCCTTGCAGTTGAGCGACTCATGGGGTTCGATGACCTTGACAGCAGGGAACACTCAGGAAAGCTGGAGAGATTCATCTGGTATCTTCATGTTCAAGGCGTGTTTCTCGTTAGCCTATTGATATTCAGATCTACCGATATTTCGGAGACCCTCGCAATAATGCAGAACATCCTTACGGGTCGTTTTGAAGTCGTTAACGATGCCGGTCTTGTAAAAGGGTTGTTTTTCGTCATACCGGTCGCATTGATCCACCTGCGAGCCTATCTGGCCGAGAACCTGAAGACTCGGTTCACGAAATTCGATTTGAGGCCGGCCTGGGCGGCTTCGATGCTCTACCTGACGCTGACCTGCTATGGCAAGAATGAACCGTTCATCTATTTTCAATTCTAATTGAGGGCCTACGAGGATGCGTTTTGGTTCAACTCTACGAACAGCGATGTTTGTCTCTTGCTTTCTTGCCCTGACGGTGGTTGGAATGTTCGCATCAATTTCGTTTCCGTCGTTGAACCCATTCCCTCAACTTCAAGACATATTGACATCGCCTGAACAGCAGTGGTACCTGGCGTGGGAACGTGAAATCAATCACCGGGACCACTATGTGCTATACTACGATATCGGGGTATCTATCGACCATGCGCGCCGGTCAGATGTATTGTTCCTTGGTAATTCACGAGCCCTGTTCGGCCTGCCGCATGACGTGATGGCTCCTTTTTTTCAAGATGTGGGATTGCGTTACTTTAACCTGGCATTCGGGCACGGTGAGACCAACGTTTTTCCAATGCGTATAATTCAAAATTTCGATTTAAGGCCGAAAATTGTGGTTGTAAATGCGGATAGGTTTTTCACAGGCATACCAAGTGAATTCGCAGAATTGGTCATGCCAACGTACGGAAGTCAGGACTCGCACCAGGCTTCACGAAATGACGATACGTTTCCCCAGCGCCGTCCACTCTGGGAGGAATTCAAGGCGAATTTGGAAGTAAAGACGAGGTTCTTCGTTCAAGATCGCCTTCAGGCTATTTTTCCCTACCTCATACCCCGAGGGAGGAGGCTGTCCGAGAGCCCACTCTTGTATCGTTCCTCTGTTCATGGATCTTGGAGTGCGTTAAATTGGCCTTCTCGTGATCTACCTATCCGTAACGGGAACAAGAAAGGCGATATCTCTGCAAGCGAAATGGAATTCGCCAGGGCATTTCAGATGGAAATGTACCGCCGAAACGCATTCCTTGTTCTCATGTTGGTACCGGCAAATCAGGTATCTGCGTTAAGAGCGAGGCAATTGGCGGATGTCTTAAATGTGCCACTTATTGCTCCTGAGTTGGACGGTCTCACAACAAGCGACGGCTCACACCTCTCGCCTGACAGCGCAAGACGATTCGCGTCAGCATTCCTTGAAGAATTCGAAAATCTGCCGTGTTTTGGCACGCTCGTGGGTACGATCCCGCATCGGTACTCACGAACAGACGATGCTTCGTTTCGCCCCAATCTGACGGGGGAACTCTACACCCGGTGATACAGAGTGCCTTCATAGAATTCAAAAAAACGCCGATCAAGATAGGATTTCAGTGAGGATTGAGAACAGTGAGAAAGGTAGTGATTCCGATCGCCGGTCTTGGCACCCGGCTTTTTCCTACGACAAGGGCATTGCCAAAAGAGATGTTACCCTTGGGCAAATTTCCGGCGATACAGCTCGTCGTTGAGGAAATGGTGGCGGCTGAACTGGATAAATTCCTCTTTATTACATCCCGTCGCAAGACAATCATAGAAAACCAGTTCGACAACAGCCTGGATATCGATAATCTTGCGAATCAAAATGGGCAGTTGCAGAATTCGGTAAATCTCGACTATAGTAAGCGCGGCATAGAATTCTTCTATGCTCGCCAGCAAAAGCATCCAGGCGCGTCAAAACCAGCGGGTACGGGTGCCGCCATTGCCTCCGCCGAGAGCTTCGTAGACGACGAACATTTCGTGGTCGCCTATGGCGACACTGTCATTGGATCGACGTTGCGACCGAACTTCGTCCAGCGAATGATCGAAGCGCACGTCAAGTACAATGCGACGTGCACAGTGGGTGTGCGTTTCGTCCCTTCGACGCTGGTCAGCCGGTATGGCATCGTGCAGGCCGCTCTCGGAGAAGACATTGATGCCGACGGTTTCTTGCTTGAAGACGTCGTGGAGAAACCTGCCCCAGAGCTCGCGCCGAGTTCTATGGCCGTGAGCGCACGTTACGTCTTCGGCCCGGAGATTTTCAATGAAATAAGAAAGCTCCATCCTTCTTCCGCCGGCGAAATCGGAATTACGGACGCTATCAAGGGCCTTATTCGTTCAGGACATGCGGTCAGGGCGGTAAGAATGAAGCAGGATGAGAAACGTTACGACATCGGAAATCACGAAAGTTATTTCAAGGCCTTCATCGATTTCGCTCGCGCCGATGCCGATTGTGGTGAGGCTATACAACGGTATATGGCGTCGTGTGTACGGGAATACGCAGCCGAAACTCTTGAGGGGTATGTAGTATAAGCCATCCCGCTTATCAGATCGATGGGCTGAACTCTGGCGGTCCGCAATCAACCGAAAATGCGTTTCAGGGACGGTTTGATTTCATAGTTGGACACCGGACTCTATGGGAATCATAAGTTGTTCGACACATTTCATCGTTCAGAATTGATTCGCGTGGGTCAATTATGGACGTCCTGTAGCCCGTTAAATGGAGGAACACGATGGCGGAAGCGGCTTGGAAACAAAGACGACTCCTGGTAACGAGCCTCTTTCCCGACGAAAGAAATCCGCATCGCCTTCAGGCTCGACGTGCAGACAGAGCCGCTTGAAGACTTTACTGACAACTTGGTCTTCCGCACGTGGGACTACCAGAAGGAGGCGATATTCTGCCTCGACCACGATCTGAAGGAACAGACGATCGCCAAACTTGAAGGCGTGGAAAGCATCTTTGTGTGCATTGAGGAAGCCCTAAATATGGTGACGAAATGGAATCTCCGAGCAGGATTTGGGGAAAGCTTTGTGGCTTTCGAGGCCAATTGAGATGACTACGCCGTCACACAGTCGCGATGCAACAGCTACCATACGTGGGTACATGTATCAATTCGACGCGACTATCCGTGCGATTCTCCAACTGCCGGAAGACGAGCACCTTGACGTTGAGGGTATAGAGGACTTCGATATCGGTGGCGACGAACCTACCGATCTTTTCCAGTGCAAGTACAGTGCTGCTAAACGCCTGACGCCAGCAGAACTCCGAGATGCGGTTTTGCCCATGTTGAAAGGGTATCTCACTCTCGACGTATCGGCGCGAAAGACGAGGCGATTTCATCTGTACGGGTACTACAAGGACTCTGCTCGCGGCGTTTCGCACCCAACGCTTCAAAAGTTGAAAGCCGCGCTCGTCCAGAGGAAGCGCGTCCCGAGGGCTGGCGGCAAGACCCACACGCAAGTCACTAATCTCCAGGCGACGCTTGGAGCAACCGATGCTGACCTGCAGGACTTCGCGAAGAAACTGACTATCCACATCGGTGAAGAATACGAGAAACACAAACAGGAAACCGTCGCTAGGTTGAAGGGCGAAATGGCGGTGACCGAGGTTGAGGCGAAGGAGCACTTGTATCCTTCGGCGTTCACTTTAGTTACCGCCCTGGCTACCGAAGACTCGCGGGCAAAGCGACGGACAACGAAGGCCGAATTCTGCTCGCAACTCATACCTTCTCGAACGCTCCTCAGCGCTTGGTTACTGAAGGAGTTGGGAAATGCCGCGTTTTGCCGTGACATGAGACAGTGCCACTTCAGTAAACAAAACATCGATGCGGCACATCGCTTCTTCATCGTTGACTGTACTCACCTAGCCACAAAGGCCGACCTATTGTCACTGCTGTACGCCCTGCGCCGTAAGTGGAGCAGCCACACAGTCCGTCGGAAGCCCGATGCCGAACGCTATGCACCGTACATCTATTTTCGTGGCCTCAATGAAAGTACCCTTATCGCGCTCAAGACGTCACTCCAAAGTGATGGTATCCGGTTCGTCGATGGTTTTGCTTTTGCCGGTGCAAGCTTCAAGGTTGAGCAACTTGCCACACCGCAGACATACGCGAACAAGATATCTCTCAGGTTTCTAAACTGCGAGGAGGACATGATTGCCACCCTGTCTTTCGTCAAAGGGCAGCGCGTCATCTACGAGTTCTTTCTCAATGCGCCGTTGTTGGTTGATGTCGGTGTGCGGTACACCGCATTGCCTGTGAACTCGATATCCATGATTGAGCGGATCATATAGGAGACTTTCGATGCCCGACGACAAACCAGCCGTTAATGCAGAAGTAATCGCCGTATACCCAAACCGTGTACGGATATCCGTAGACGATCTGTCGTCGTTCCGATATGCGGAAGAGAGCCTCCGTGTCGGCTCCTATCTCAAGGTTTCCGACAACGAAAACGTCGCGCTCATGTGTATAATCGAGAGTTTCTCAATTGAGGTGAGTGAGAGCCAGGAGGGGAAGACGGACCGCCGCTACGTAATCGATGCTTACCCCCTAGGAACGCTCAGCGATGGTGAGTTTCGGCGTGGCGGCGATGAACTTGCAATCCCGCCCAAGAAAGTCGTTCCTGCGGCTAGTGCAGAAGTTGGGGCGATTTACACAAATGCCTTCGAAACTGGCAAGCGTTTCTCGTTCTCGACATTGGGTCGTAAACGCGAGATTGACGT
The DNA here is from genome assembly GCA_965203805.1 of Candidatus Latescibacterota bacterium. Lineage (GTDB taxonomy): Bacteria > Latescibacterota > UBA2968 > UBA2968 > JAAXHE01. Next base: position 3,924,005 of record OZ241917.1, read on the forward strand.
TCCCGTACATGGTGACAGGTTCTTTAACAAGCATATTGCAATCGTTGGTGCGACTGGATCTGGAAAATCGCATAGCATCGCAACGATAGTGCAGGAGGCTGTAGATGCCCGGCAGGGCGACTACAAGGGACTAAACAACGCCCACGTAGTTCTCTTCGACATCCACTCGGAGTATCGATCCGCATTCCCGAATGCAAGGGTCTTGGGAGTCGAGGACTTGACGCTTCCGTATTGGCTACTAAACGAGGATGAAATGGAGGAGATGTTCCTCGAATCTGGTGATCGTAACAACTACAACCAGGAATCGATCCTCCGAACTGTCGTTACGCTCTGCAAAAAGTCAAAGAACCCTGAGGCGGAAAGGATCTACTTCGATAGTCCTCTCAAGTACGACATTCAGGAGGTTGTCAACTGTTCTGATGAATCTTACGCGGGAAACAAAGGACGCTGAAGATCCCTTGCATATCGTCACCTCCGAAGGCGACAAGACATTCAACGAGGAAGAGAACAAGCTACGGTGGTATTGCGTCAAACGTCGCACTTTTGCTTCCCCACAAAGGGCCTCAAAGGAGAAGACCGGCATCAATAAGGGCGCTTACGCCGACGGAAGCATCGACAAGTTTGTGCGGCGGCTTTCCGCAAAGATTGGCAACCCACGCCTAGACTTCATTTTTGGGAAGAAAGCCTCCGGCATGGAGTTTGAAGCCGTACTGGAGCAACTAATGGGGTACGGGGACGACAATTCAGCCAACGTGACAATTCTGGATCTGAGCGGAATTCCCTTTGAAGTCATTAGCATTACCGTGTCCTTAATCACGCGTGTCTTGTTCGACTACGGGTACTACTTCCGACGCTCCAAGCAACGATGCGATACGCCGCTTCTACTCGTGTATGAGGAAGCCCACAAGTACGCACCCAAGAGCGAATTGGCACGATTCAGAGCTTCTTTGACAGCGATAGAGAGAGTGGCAAAGGAGGGGAGGAAATACGGCGTCAGCCTGCTGATTTCCAGCCAGCGTCCGTCAGAGATTTCTGAGACGATCTTTGCTCAATGCAGCAACTTTCTAGCGATGAGGCTGACAAACCCAGATGACCAAGCGTATGTCCGCAGATTGCTCCCGGACACGCTCGGCAACCTGACGTCAGGACTTCCGGCTCTTGAGTCGGGGGAGGCGTTGCTTATCGGAGATGCTACGATCATGCCCTGCGTTGTGTATGTAAGGCCCTGCAACCCCGCGCCTTCATCAAGCGACATACCTTATTATCAGATATGGCAAGAGGCTTGGAAGTCGGTCGATTTCGGAAGCGTGACGACGGAATGGCGCAGGTAGAGCGTGCGAATTTTTCTTCAGGAATAGTGAATGACCTCATATCAGAAACGGAGTGTGAAGCAGTGCCCTTCGCAATTGGCTTGCAGCCTCTAGCCTGCTTGGTTGGCGAAATTTGTAGCATTTGAGTCAAGTTTCATGCTGAGACCGCTCAAATGGGGCCTGTTTTAATGACACAGACACGCTCTTGCAACAACACGTCTCGGCGGTCTGAGGCGAAGCCTCGTTAGAACTTTGTTTGACATCGCGTATTATAAAAACCACAACATAGAGTCTAAATAGGGAGATTTCGAATGCGCGCATTTATCGTTACTCTATTTTTGCTTTGTTCGACAGCCGAAGGGTATGGACAAACTCGTGATGGTTTTTACCTTCGCCTAAACTCAGGATTGGGTAATTTGCGAGCCTCGGAGAAAGCAATTGAGGATGAGTTTACTTTAACGGGTGTTTCGGGTATTTCGTCGATCGCTGTTGGACATTCTGTTGCAACAAATTCGTTTATTAATGTTGACGTATTCGCGGGTGTTGTTTTGGACCCAAGTTTGGATTTTAATAGGGCTGCGTTAGGTAGGTTGACAGATGCAGAGATGTCAGTTGCGGGAATAGGTGTGGGAATTACTCATTACTTCATGCCGGCCAATTTCTATATTGCTGGTTCCCTTGGATTAGCTACAGCGGAGTTGAGTTACGCAAATACAACTATTGAAACAGATTCGGGTTGGGGGATAAATGCTGTAATTGGTAAAGAATGGTGGGTAAGCAAGTCTTGGTCATTAGGGTTGTCGGGTCAATATTTCTATGTTGTAGTGCCTGACAAAAGTATCAATTCTAATGCGACTTTTGATTTGAAAGCTCGTAGTTTTGGGATTCTATTGTCAGCTTCATTTAATAAATGATCGAGATGTACGTGCTGTCGGTATCGAAAAATGAACTTAGTGGCGCGATTGGAGCCCGGAAGAAACACGATCCGGGCTCCTTTGCTATGTTTTTTTGAACCCATTGCGCCCGGCCCGTGTCTTTTGGGAAGGACGGGCTTTGGACATCAACCTCATTCAGATCTCCTCGAAGCGAGAGTAAGACGTCTTGCAATGCCATCCCTGATAATTCGTCAAACGCGATGTTGCCGCGCAGGATTGGGTTCTTTCATGTTCGCGGTGCTGTGCCTCGGACTCTGTGTCACGACACCGATTGCCGCTGGCGTGACACAGGTTGCCGACAGGCTCTATGAGTCAGCTCTAAAACAGGTCGGTCGCGTCACCGTCGAGGAGAGCCTGAAGGCATTTCGTGAAGTATTGAAGGCGGACCGGGACTTTGCGCCGGCCCATTACGAGATCGCGAAGCTATATATGTCGCTTGATACGCCCATGGATCGCCAGAGCGCGCGCAGCTCGTTGGACGCGGCGATTCGGCTGGATCCTCGCAACGCGGATTATCAACTCACGCTCGGTGAGTTGCTCGGCAAGCAGGGACTTTGGTTGAAGGCGGAACGGCATTACGAAAAGGTTTGTGAGACCTATCCTGAAAAACACGCCCAGGCGGCATATATGGTGGGCTTTTTCGCAATGCAAGCCTTCTTTAAGTACATAGATATGGAGCATATAGACGTAACCGCTGGGGCGGGCGGCCCCTCATATCACCTGTTTCGATGGGAGGAATTCGGTTCGCGAGACCGCGAGAAAGCACTGGCATTCCTCACCAAAAGCATCGACGCCGATCCTGGCTTTCGGGAAGCTTATTATGATCTGGGACTGATTCACTATGAGAGCAAGAACCCGAAAGGATTGGTAACGGCATCAAAGCTATGTCTGGACCAGTATCCCGAGGACAAAGACGCGTTGCTCTATTGTGGATTGGGATACCAGGGGATGGGTGAATGGGAAACGGCTCATAGGTATTACAGGCGTGCCCTGGAGCGAATGTCTGCGGAGGAACGCGCGTTAATGGAGTCGGTGGACGTGATTGCAAGCCAGAAGGAACTATCGGTGATTGATTCAAATGCGACGTCCGATGCGACCCGAAACGGATGGACGGAAAGCCCTGAGCTTGTCCGGTTCTGGCGGAAACGTGATCCACTTTACCTGACGGCGTTCAGCGAACGGCGGATGGAGCACTATGGACGCGTGGCGTATGCCAATCTCCGGTATGGGCAGCGACTGAAGGGAATACCAGGATGGAAGACAGACCGCGGGAAGGCATATATCAAGTTTGGGCGGTATCTCAAAAAGAAAGCAGAGCGTCCTGAAATCGAAGGCGGTGTTGACTCGTTCGAGGGCAGCTTCCGCCGAGATTTCCACGGCGGTGACGAAACGTGGATCTATGAGGGATTTACGATTTCCTTTGTCAATAGCGACGGGCTGGATTCGTGGCGTTTCGATACCCGTCCGGGTCGGACATCGAGTCGGTACGTGTTCAATCATCAGCCTACCCATTTCATGGACCCTTATGGTCGTTTCAAATACCGAATCCCATTCCAGATTGCAATCTTCAAGGACGGCGACAGCCGCCGCCTTGAACTGGCCTATGCGCTGCCCGAGTACAACGTAAGCCTATCGAATTCGGACCGGACTATTGCTATTGAGAATGGAGTGTTTGTGTTTGACGAGGAGTGGGAGGAAGTGTATCGGAAGCATTCCGATCTCGAACTGAAGTGGCCCGAGTTGACACCCACCGGGTATCCCGATGCAGACAGCTTGCGTAAAAATCATCTGGTGTTTCAGTTGGCCTTTGAGGTGCCGAATGGTAGTTACAACTTGGTTGGCGAGGTCCGCGACCTGAATCGCGGGTCGATAGGTACGTTTCGGGAAAGGCGCAGGTCCGAGACAGTAGATTCTTTGTTGTCAATGAGCGATCTGTTGCTGGCCACGCATATCGAATCGCGAACACCGTTTCCGGAAGGAAGGAGCGATCTCACGATCGTGGCGAATCCACTGCGGACGTACCATCGGGCGGAGCCCGCGTTCATCTACCTGGAGGTTTACAACCTGAAGCGTGACAGATATGGACAAGCGGAGTACGAGATCTCGTATCAAATCGGCCGTCCGAAACAGAAGGAAATCGATCCGTTTCTGTTCCTGGCACAGCGGTTGCCGCATGGTGACGTTCAATTGGAAATGACACGTGCGCGAGGGATACACGGGGGCGAACCAGGTCTTCCGGCACGGCTCACTATGGATGAAGATCAGACTCCAACGGGTGTCTTCATACCTGGCCGAAACGTGAGCCCGGACCTATTCGAACGGGGACGAGAAGACGAGGTGACGTACCGCGTTAGGTACGTCTTTCCGAAAGAAGATGAACTTGCCAGCCGGATCAAGGAGATGGGCCGGAGCAAAGAGGGTGTGGAGACGACAATCACGGCGCGCTATGAGGGCAGCCGGGAGGATGACTTCACGTATTTGCAGATTGACCTGAGCCACGTGCCTGCGGGAGTGCACCTCCTATCGGTGCGGCTGAAAGACATGCATACCGGTCAGGAAGCGTCGCGGGATGCGTTGTTCCGGGTAATTGAGTGAACGCGAGCAAATAGAAGTTCACGAGGTGCTGTTATGGCATTTCGAATATTTCGTCACATCCAAAGATGGTTTAGGAGGTTTACTTCCTATGTAGTTGTACCTTTTTGCCTTGGATTCTCTGTCATTTCACCACTCGAAGGCACGATGAAGCAGTATGCCGATACGATTTTCGAGTCAGCGCTGGAACAGGTCGGTGATGTTGCCATCGAGCAGAGCCTGCAGGACTTCCGAGCCGTATTGAAGGTGGACCCGGACTACGCACCGGCTCACTACGAGATGGCGAAATTGTATATGTCGATGAATACGCCGCTTACCCGCCAGAGCGCGCGCAAGTCGCTGGACGAGGCGATTCGGCTGGAACCGGGCAACGGAGACTATCAACTGATGCTCGGTGAGTTGCTCGGCAAGCAGGGACTTTGGTTGAAGGCGGAACGGCATTACGAAAAGGTTTGTGAGACCCATCCTGAAAGACTTGCCGAGGCGGCGTATAGGGTAGGCTTTTTTTCCATGCAGGCGTTCCTGAAGTATATCAATCTGGAGCACGTGGATATCGTCGACGGGGGGGGGGCGGGCCCACCAACGTATCACCTGTTTCGTTGGGAAGAACACGCTACGCGGGATCGGGAGAAGGCGTTGGCATTCTTGATAAAGAGCATCGTGGCAGATCCTAAAAATCGTGACGCGTATTACGATTTGGGGCTGATCCATTATGAAAGCAAGAACCCTGAAGGACTCGTGAAGGCATCAAAGCTATGCATGGATCAGTATCCCGAGGATAAGGACGCGCTGCTCTATTGTGGCTTGGGATACCAGGGGATGGGTGAATGGGAGACTGCCCATGAGTATTATATGCGCGCGTTGGAGCGAATGTCGACTGAGGAACGCGCTCTGATGGAGTCCGTGGACCTGATTGCAAGCCAGGAGGAACGATCGGTACTTGATTCGATTGCGACGACCGATACGACCCGAATCGGATGGACGGATAACCCTGAGCGGGCGCGATTCTGGCGGAAAGGTGATCCACTTTACCTGACGCCATTCAGCGAGCGGCGGATGGAGCACTATGGACGCCTGGCGTATGCCAATCTTCGATATGGGCGGCGACTGAAAGGGAAACCGGGATGGCAGACGGACCGCGGGAAAGCACACATAAAGTTCGGGCCTGCTCTCAACAGGAAGGCAAGGCGGCTTGAGATCCCAGGAGGTGTTGACTCGTTCGAAGGCAGGTTCGGCCAAAATATCCAGGGCGGTGACGAGGAGTGGTACTATGAGGGATTCTCGATCTCGTTTGTCAACAGCGACGGTCTGGATTTGTGGCGTTTCGACACCCGTCCGGGTCGGACATCGGGACGGTATACGTTCAATCATCGACCAACACACTATATGGACCCGTTTCGTCATCACAAATACAGAATCCCATACCAGGTGGCAAGCTTCAAGGATGGTGACAGCGTCCGCGTGGAACTGGCGTATGCGCTGCCGAAATACAATGTATCTGCCTCGGATGCGGACAGTGGTTTTGTATTGGAAAACGGAGTATTTGTGTTTGACGAGAACTGGGACGAGATATATCGGAAGCGGTCGGATCTCAACCTGAGTTGGCCTGAGTTAACGCCCAGCGGGTATCCTGCTGCGGACAGCTTGCGGAATAGTCACGTGGTGTTTCAGTTGGCATTCAGGGTGGCCCCCGGCACGTACCTTCTGGTCGGCGAGGTGCGGGAGCGGAAGCGCGGGTCGATAGGTACGTTCCGTGAGGAGCGTGGCTTTGCGACCGCGGATACAGTGTTGTCGCTGAGCGATCTGCTGTTGGCCACGCAAATTGAGACGGGGTCGCCTTTTCCGGAGAAGAGAAGTCACCTCAACGTCGTTGGGAATCCGCTGCGGACCTACGATCGGTCGGAGCCCGCGTTCATGTACCTGGAGGTTTACAACCTGAAGCGAGATGAGTACGGACGCACGGAATATGAGATCTCCTATCGCATCGGGCGGCTTGGCAAAGAAGAGATCGATCCGTACGAGTTCATAGCGGAGCGATTGCCGGGGAATGGCAAGCCGTCGGGTGCTGCACAGGTGCATGTGACACGCAACGAACGACTTGAGGTGACAGAGGTGGAAGAGGTTCGGGAGGGCGAGGACGATGAACGGGCCAGGCGGATCAAAGAAGCGGGACCCAGCGGAGAGGAGTTGGAGACGACGGTAACAAGCCGATATGAGGGACAACGAGAGGATGACTTCACGTATCTGCAGATTGACCTGGGTCACGTCCCTGTGGGTGTACACCTGCTGTCAGTTAGGGTCAAAGACGTGAAAACCGGACAGGTGTCTACGCGTGAAGAGACGTTCCGTGTGATCGAGTGATTTGGGCAGATGTAAGTTCAGGAGGTCTCGTAATGTCATTCCGAATAGTTCGTCACATCCAACGATACTGGAGAGGGTTACCTCCTACTGGTTTTGCGTTTATATGCTTCGGGTTCTATGTACCAATGCCGCTCGAAGCCACAACACAGCAATACGCCAATGAGCTATATGAAACTGCGGTAGAGCAGGTCGGTCGCGTCACCGTCGAGGAGAGCCTGAAGGCATTTCGTGACGTATTGAAGGCGGACCGGGACTTTGCGCCGGCCCATTACGAGATCGCGAAGCTGCATATGTCGCTTGACACGCCTATGGATCGTCAGAGTGCGAGAAAGTCGCTGGATGAGGCGATTCGGCTGGAGCCGGAAAATGGGGATTATCAACTGGCGCTCGGCGAGTTACTCGGCAGACAGGGGCTCTGGATGATTGCGCAGCGGCATTACGGGAGCGTCTACGAAAAGCACCCGGAAAAACGCGCCGAGGCGGCATACATGGCGGGATTTTTCGCAATGCAGAACTTTCTGAAGTATATCGATTTGGAGCATGTAGATATCGTTCAAGGAATGATGGGCGAACCTGATACGTATCATCCATTTCGCTGGGAGGAATACGGTGGGCGCGATCGCGAGAAGGCACTGGAATTCCTTATAAAGTGTATCGAAGCCGATCCTGGTTATCGACAAGCACATTACGATTTGGGCTTGATCCACTATGAGAGCAAGAACCCCAAAGGATTGGTAACGGCATCAAAGCTTTGTCTTGATCAGTATCCCGAGGATAAGGACGCGCTTCTGTATTGCGGTCTGGGATACCAGGGGATGGGAGAATTGGAGGCTGCCAATGAGTATTACATGCGCGCGTTGGAGCGAATGTCGGCGGAGGAACGCGCGCTAATGGAGTCGGTGGACCTGATTGCAAGCGAGGAGGAACTGTCGGCGCTTGATTCAATTTTGACGAGCGAAACGACCCCAAACGGATGGACGGATGACCGTGAACGGGTGCGATTCTGGCGGAAACGCGACCCACTTCACCTTACGGTATTCAGCGAACGGCGGATGGAGCACTATGGACGCGTGGCGTATGCCAATCTCCGGTATGGTCGACGATTGAAGGAAATGCCTGGATGGCAAACAGACCGAGGGAAGGCACACATCAAATTCGGGCACGCGGTTAAAAAGAGGGCAAGGCGACTTGAGATCCCAGGAGGTGTTGATTCATTCAACGGCGAGTTCGGCCGAACGATCCAGGGCGGTGATAAGGTCTGGTTCTATGAGGGATTCTCTATCTCGTTCGTCAACAGCGACGGTCTGGATTCGTGGCGTTTCGACACCCGTCCGGGCCGTGTTTCGGGTCGATATACGTTCGATCAGGAAGAACCCCATTTTCGTGATCCTTATCGACTAAGCAAATACAGAGTCCCGTATCAGATTGCAAGCTTCAAAGACGGGGACCGTTACCGCATCGAACTGGCGTATGCACTGCCGAAATACAATGTGTCCGCCTCGGATGCGGAAATCGGTCTTGATTTGGAGAATGGCGTTTTTGTGTTTGACGAGGACTGGGCCGAAGTGTATCGCAAGCGTTCAGATATTAGCCTGAGATGGCCAGAGTTGACACCGAGCGGGTATCCCAATGCGGACAGCCTGCGCATAAGTCATCTGGTGATCCAGTTGGCGTTCGAGGTGCCGCCAGGCAGGTACAACTTGATAGGCGAGGTGCGGGACCGCAAGCGGGGGTCAATAGGGACATTCCGTGAGGAGCGTGGCTTAGCGACCGCGGACTCTGATCTGTCGATGAGCGATCTGCTGTTGGCGACGCAGATAGAGACCGGGTCGTCTTTTCCGGAGAAAAGAAGCCACCTCAACATAGTAGCGAATCCGCTGCGGACCTATCATCGGTCGGAATCCGCGTTCATCTACTTGGAAATGTATGAACTGAAGCGGGACGAATTCGGTCGAACGGAGTATGAGATTTCCTATCGCATCGGTCGACCCGTAGGAGAAGAAATAGACCCGTACATGTTCATGTCTCAACAATTGCCTGTTGGCGGCGAGCAAATTGAAGTGACTCACGTTCTTGGGTCACACGAGTCGAGCATGCGCCAACGAATGCGAGTGTCGGAGGAAGAAGAACAGCAGCATCATGGCTTGTCGGTTGCGTCGCAAGAGGTCGTTCAGGGTAATCTCAAGAGCAAGGATGAATTAACGTACCAGGCAAAGTTTATATTTCCGGATGAGGATAAACTTGCCAGCCGGATCAAGGATTTGCATCCAAACGAGGAAGGGGTAGAAACAACAATTACTGCACGATATGAGGGACACCGTGAGGATGACTTCACGTATCTGCAAATCGACCTGAGTCACGTGCCAGTGGGCGTGCATCGGTTGTCGGTTAGGGTCAAGGACATGCATAACGGACAGATGACGGCACGGGAAGAACTGCTGCGTGTGATCGAGTGATGGCGTGCACATGTAAGGTCAGGAGGTCTTGTAATGTCATCCCTGATTGTTCGTCACATCCAAAGATGGTTTAGAAGGTTCACTTCCTATGGAGTTGTACCTTTTTGCCTTGGATTCTCTGTCATTTCACCACTCGAAGGCACGACGAAGCAGTATGCCGATACGATTTTTGAGTCAGCTCTGGAACAGGTCGATCGCGTCACCGTCGAGCAGAGCCTGCAGGACTTCCGAGCTGTATTGAAGGCGGACCGGGACTACGCGCCGGCTCATTACGAGATCGCGAAATTGTATATGTCGCTTGACACGCCTATGGATCGCCAAAGCGCGCGCAGGTCGTTGGACGCGGCGATTCGATTGGAACCGGGTAATGGGGACTATCAATTGAAGCTCGGTGAGTTGCTCGCCAAACAGGGACTCTGGTTGAGGGCTGAGCGCCAATATGAAAAGGTGTGCGAAACCCACCCCGAGAGGATTGCCGAGGCAGCATATATGGTAGGGTTTTTTTCCCTGCAGGCGTTCTTGAAGTATATCGATATGGAGCACATAGATATTATTACTGGCGGCGGGCCACCTACATATCACCTGTTTCGTTGGGAAGAATTCGGTGCGCGCGATCGGGAAAAAGCACTGGCATTCCTTATAAAGAGCATCGAGGCCGATTCTGGGTTACGTGATGCCTATTTTGATTTGGGACTGATCCATTATGAGAGCAAAAACCCCAAAGGGCTCGTAACAGCATCAAAGCTCTGCCTGGATCAGTATCCTGAGGATAAGGACGCGTTGCTCTATTGTGGGTTGGGCTACTTGGGGATGGGTGAATTGAAAACTGCCCACGAGTATTATATACGCGCGTTGGGGCGAATGTCGGCGCAGGAACGCGCTCTGATGGAGTCGGTGGACCTGATTGCAAGCAAGAAGGAACTATCGGCGCTTGATTCGATTGCGACAATCGATACGACCCGATACGGATGGACGGATAACCTTGAGGGGGTGCGATTCTGGCGGAAACGTGATCCACTGTATCTGACGGCATTCAGCGAGCGGCGGATGGAGCACTATGGACGGGTGGCTTATGCCAATCTAAGATATGGGCAGCGGTTGAAGGGGATACCGGGATGGCAGACGGACCGCGGGAAGGCATATATCAAATTCGGGCGGTATCTCAGCAAATCGGCGACGCGGCTGGAGTTGCCAGGCGGTGTCGATGGAGCGAGCACCAGCATTAGTAGAGTCGTTCAGGGTGGGAATGAAGAGTGGTATTATGATGGTTTTTCAATTTCGTTTTTCAACAGCGACGGTCTGGATTCGTGGCGTTTCGATACCCGTCCAGGGAGGGTCTCTGGTCGATATACGTTTAATCATGAACCGACTCACTATAGGGACCCGTATCGCCATCGCAAGTACAGAATTCCTTACCAGGTTGCGAGCTTCAAGGACGGGGACAACTACCGGGTGGAACTTGCATACGCGCTGCCGAAATACAATGTATCTGCCTCGGATGCGGACAGTGGTTTTGTATTGGAAAACGGAGTATTTGTGTTTGACGAGAACTGGGACGAGATATATCGGAAGCGGTCGGATCTCAACCTGAGTTGGCCTGAGTTAACGCCCATCGGGTATCCTGCTGCGGACAGCTTGCGGAATAGTCACGTGGTGTTTCAGTTGGCATTCAGGGTAGCGCCTGGCACGTACAATCTGGTCGGTGAGGTGCGGGACCGGAAGCGGGGGTCTATAGGTACGTTTCGTGAGGAGCGCGGCTTTGCGACCGCGGATACAGTGTTGTTGCTGAGCGATCTGCTGTTGGCCACGCAGATTGAGACGGGACCGCCTTTTCCGGAGAAGAGAAGCCACCTCAACGTCGTTGCGAATCCACTGCGGACCTACGATCGGTCGGAGCCCGCATTCATCTACCTGGAGGTTTACAACCTGAAGCGAGATGAGTACGGACGCACGGAGTATGAGATCTCCTATCGCATCGGGCGGCTTGGAGCAGAAGAGATCGATCCGTACGTGTTCATAGCGGAGCGATTACCGGGGAATGGCAAGCCGTCGGGTGCGGCACAGGTGCATGTGACACGCAACGAACGACTTGAGGTGACAGAGGTGGAAGAGGTGCGGGACGGCGAGGACGATGAACGGGCCAGGAGGATCGAAGAAACGGGACCCGGCGGAGAGGGATTGAAGACGACCGTAACAAGCCGATATCAAGGACACCGAGAGGATGATTTCACATATCTGCAGATTGACCTGGGTCACGTCCCTGTGGGTGTACACCTGCTGTCGGTTAGGGTCAAAGACGTGAAAACCGGACAGGTGGCTACGCGTGAAGAACTGCTGCGTGTGATCGAGTGATTTGGGCAGATGTAAGTTCAGGAGGTCTCGTAATGTCATTGCGAATAGTTCGTCACATCCAACGATACTGGAGAGGGTTACCTCCTACTGGTTTTGCGTTTATATGCTTCGGGTTCTATGTACCAATGCCGCTCGAAGCCACAACACAGCAATACGCCAATGAGCTATATGAAACTGCGGTAGAGCAGGCCGGTCGCGTCACCGTCGAGCAGAGCCTGGAGGCTTTCCAGCGAGTATTGAATTCGGACCGGGACTTTGCGCCGGCCCACTACGAAATCGCAATGCTTTATATGTCCCTTGACACGCCCCTGGATCGCCAGAGCGCACGCAGGTCGCTGGATGATGCGATTCGGCTGGAGCCGGGCAACGGGGATTATCAACTGATGCTCGGTGAGTTGCTCGGCAAGCAGGGACTCTGGCCAAATGCCGAAGGGCATTATGAGAAGATATACGAGAACTTTCCTGAACATCGCGCCCAAGCAGCTTACATGGTTGGATTTTTTCCGTGCAAGCTTTCCTGAAGTATCTTGAGATGGAGCCTGTAGAAATCGTCGCAGGTGGAGTAGGGTCGCCAACGTACCGCCATGTCCGCTGGGAAGAACACGGAACGCGGGATAGAGATAAAGCACTGGCATTCCTGATAAAAAGCATCGAGGTCGATCCTGAAAATCGAGACGCGCATTACGACTTGGGACTGATACACTATGAGAGCGAGAATCCGAGGGGGTTGGTATTGGCATCAAAGCCGTGCCTGGATCAGTTTCCCGAGGACAAGGACGCGTAGCTCAATTGTGGGTTGGGGTACCAATGCAAACTCGACTTCCGGTTCAGGATAGCAATGGTCCGATTTGCATTTTTGAATGGCAGGAAGGTAACGTCATGCGGTTGATCATTTGGAGTATTCTCGTATTCGCATTCTGCATTCTGGCAACCCCCTGTCTTGTCGAAGCGTCGGACCGTGATTATCTCACGGTAACGTCAGTGGCCGGGGATCAAGCAATTGCAGTCCAACGTGGCAAGGGTGCCACTTCCGTCACTGAAATCTGGATTGTCTCGTTTGAGGACACCCAACCCAGGAGGATCAAAACCTACCTTGGAGAACTGGGCGATCTCTTTTTTGATCCAGCTGGCGATACCTTAATTTATCTGGAACGAAGCCTGCGACATCACGCCTGGGCATCCTATTACTATGGTGGGCTGTCTCTTCCGATTGCAAGGAACACGGTGTGGAAGTTGAGCTTGCACGGCGGCGAAGAGGAAGAGTGGCCCCTTCCGAAGGATCTTCAACCTCTCCAATTCGGGCTTTCTCCTGATGGACGGTCATTGGCGGTCATTGGTTATCGACGCAGTGCTTTCGAGCGCACAAGACACGGCCTCTGGACAGTCGACAGACGGGGAGACATCAGGCTTTTGTTTGCTGGTAACGTAAGTGGGCCTGTCGATTGGTCAGATGATGGAAAAACTGTTTCATGCGGTGTCAAGGACGACGGGGAGGCGATCCGTGTTCACGTGGAGACGGGCGAAACTGTTCCGTCGATTCCGAAGGAAGGAATTCCTGCGAACGGAAGACAAGATCGAGATTCCTTGTCCAGGGCGAGGCCCACGAACGCTTTGCGTCAGTCCGATTCGTCAGATATCCCCCTACGTTTGATCAGTTCCGGCCTGAACCTATACATACGCGGCAGAAATGCCCTCCACAGAGGAAACGAAGACAATGCGAAAGAACTGTTCGAGCATGCCAGACGCGAATTCAAGAGACTCTACGATCAGGCCGCGACGTACGGATTGTCGAGGAATAGTTGCGCAAGATATATCAAAGCTTGTGAGATTTGGATCAAAGCAGACGCCAGGAAGGCCGACAGACGCAACTGCCAGGAGCGCTTGACGGGGATGCTCCGGCTGATGGACGAATTCAAGCGCGCCCGGAACAACAACGAACCCGCGGACCTTGCTGAATTGCATCAGTGGGCAACGCGGAGGATTGTTGCAGACGCGCCGGCAGGAAAGGAACTGGATGACAGGAAAGCGATCCTTGGCGTGCTGTTCTCGTGCCCGTCAAACCGGGACTACACATTTCTCAGCGATTATCTGTATAAGCACCAGGGATTGCCAGGCGCGCCGGCCCTGGCCTGTTTATGGCACCGCGGCGAGCAGATCGACGGTGTCGCGGACCTCAAGGGCGGTCACACGGAAATTTCGCGCATACCCGCAGCACGGGTCGACAGCCTGGCATCCACCGGGCGCCGCGCCATGGACGCGAATGAGCTGGACCGGGCGCGCCTGATCTACCGGAACGTCGCGCGTCAACGGCCGAGGGATCCCGACGCGTTTATCCACCTGGGTCACATTCTTCTGAAATTGAGACGATTCGAGGAATCGAAGGACGCGTTTTACCGCGCCATGATCCTCGGCAGCAAAGCGCTGGCGCACCACGGCCTGGGTATGCTTTACGCGATGTGGCCGATGCAGCGGCATTTCGCGATTCACCATTTTACCGAAGCGTTGATCAAGGACCGGGACTTCGTGGACGCGCGATATCGGATGGCCAAAGTTCGTTATGAGATGAAACAGCGTGACGCGGAGCTGGAGCTGAAACGGGTTCTGAAAATGGACCCCGGCCACGCGGACGCTTATCTGATGATTGCGGACTATTACCTGAACCTGTCCTGGGAATTCGAGAAGGCCGTCGTGTGGTATACGAAATACCTCGCGCTTCGCCCGGAAGACGCGGCCGCGCAGCGCCGGCTGGGCGTTGCGTACCTGAAGGTGAGGGACTATTCGAAGATTATGGGCCACCTGCTGGACTTTGTCAGGAAACATCCGGAGTCCATCGAACTGATGCCGATCGTCGCTATTTCTGCCATCGAACAGGACAGTCTGGATATGGCAATGAGGTTTTTCGAAGGCTACGTTGCCAGGGTTTCGCCCGATGTACGGCGTCGGTACGAAGATATATCACTCGTTGCTTCCAGGGATGAACTCAGGACCCTTGACGAAGCCGCGAATGCCCATCGCGAGACGTATTTGAGTCGTTTCTGGAATGGAAAGGACCCGGACCTGTCCACGTCCGTGAACGAGCGTCTGCTGGAACACTACCGACGGGTCTGGTACGCGCTGACGGATTTTTCGGAGGGCAGGCAACCATGGGACGCGAGGGGCGAGGTCTACATTCGATTCGGGGAACCCGACCACCGGTCCAGGTCGGACGACCCAAACTTCAGACAGAGCCTGGCGGTGCAGCGGGTCAAGGAGCGCCTTGCAATCAACATTTACAAGGGCGACGTACGGGCGCATACGTTCGTGGGTCCTGTTTATCCCATCCGCAGCATCAAACAGCTGGACGGCGCGTGGTACGACCTGAAGGACATCGGAATTGGAAACCCGAACGCATCGGCGCGTGAACCGGGGGACGACGAGACTGGCACCCCCGACGACATGGGAAGAAGCTCTTCGGGTGATGAAGGAGTCACAGAGTCGTCGCCCGCACCAAACGATACCGTCCGGTTCGGCATTTTGTCCTTGGACGAGCGCTTGGGATTCGGCGACTATCACCCGGTTACAGCTGGTGATGATCCGAGTACAGTGCCTTGGGAAACGTGGGTTTACACCGATGTGGCAGGCGGAGTTGAAATCACCTTTACCGACGAAATCGGTTCCGGGACCTACGATTACGCGCCCATGCCGCCCAACCAGGGTGACATAGAGATCCGCCAGACCACTGCATTGAGAAGCCACTCACCAAGAGAGATCTACAAGAGAGCGGCACGTATAGCACCCAATTACTATCCGGCGGAATACGAGAATTCGCATCTTGACTTCCACTATTCACTGGCCGACTTCCGAGGTGAGGGCGACAAGAGCCTTCTCGAAATCTACTACGGCGTCCCGATTTCCCCGGCCCACTACCAGGCGGACGAGGACGTCACGCGCCTGGTTCTGACGCACCACGCAGCACTGATTTCATCCGCGCTGGACACGGTCTATCGGAAGACAAATGAGATTGACTACAAGGCTGAGGGTAATCAGGCCGGTGAAGGTCAGCTGGTGCCTGACGTGCTGAAATTGAACCTGCCGCCCGGCGCTTATCGTTTAGAGGTAAAGTCGCAGGATCGCGCAAAAGGGAGAATGGGCATCTATCAGCAACAGGTCGTGGTGGAGCCCTATGGCGGGGATGGATTGCAGATCAGCGACCTGGAATTGGCCTGGAGGATTACTGCCGAAAAGTCGGAGGGCAGATTCGCCAAGGGAGATCTGCAAGTAATACCAATGCCTTCCCGGACATACCGGAAAGGCCAAAGCGTTTTTGTTTACTACGAGGTTTACAACCTGAAAAAAGACGAATTCGGACAGACGAACTACAATGTCTCCTATACGATCACATCCAGTGACGCACCTCAACAGGCGAGCAATATCTCTCGTCTGTTCAGATGGGGAACGGGCACGAGGGAAGAATTGGCCGTTTCGTACGAACAACTGGGTGACGCTGCTCGAGAAGTGGAATACGTGGAACTGGCGCTGGACGATCAGGTTCCAGGCCGATATTCATTGAAGGTTTCGATAAACGACAGGAACAGCGGCACTTCGGTGGAGAAAGACGCGGTCTTTGTCATTGCTCGAAAGGATTGACATCCGAACACTTCGGGTATCCTGAATACAAAGTGAACCAGCCTGGATTTACTTGATTTACCTCAGATACGATATAGAGATGTTCACAAGTTCGATCATGAATGATAGCATCTGACAAGCTGATCGTTACCGTGAAGGATCTCTATACGGGGAAAATCGCGAAACGGCACGTGGTGTTCCGGGTCGTGGCGTGAAATCGAAAAACCCCCGGCAGCGAGGCTCGAGCGGTAACGTGATCTTCGCATGCGTTGGAGGGCAAAGGACCCCAAGCCAACCAACAACCGTCAATCGACACGGAAAAGCACGCCTTTGCTCTGTACAGGTTAGGGGTGGGAAACCTCTATGATTCGGATTCTTTATCACTCAGTTCTGGTTGCCGGCATTGGATGGGTTTGTCATGGAGACGTCGTAGCGACGGAATTATCCCGACAGACCGAAGTTCGGGTGAATCGGCTGTATGATGCCGGAATGGAACTGTTGAAGCAGGGCCGCCTGGTCGAGTCGGGAAAACAGTTTCGAAATGCAATTGAAATTAACGGGAAACATGTGCCCTCTTTTGTCGGCTTGGGTCACGTATACTTGAGGCAAGATAGTCTGAAGGCTGCCGAGCACGCCTTTATGAATGCCCGACATGTAGATGAAGAGTATGCGCCGGCCTATAACGGGTTGGGTTTGGTCTACTGGAAGAAGAAGACGGGACGCCTGTGGGCTATTCAATATTTCCGCACTGCGTACCAGCTCGATCGCGGTTATTCGGAGGCCTATTACAATGCGGCTGAGGTCTACCGCGAGTTGGGCGATACGAAAGAGTTGGATACGTACGAGAGATTGGTGGACGCATCTCCCGGGCATCATGACGCCTGGTTCCGCATAGGGGAGATCCATCGAACGGGCGGAGCAGGACGGTATCCGAACTTGCTTGAAGCCGAAACAGCCTATCGAAAACAGCTTGATTCGAACACCGGCCACCGTGAGGCAAGGATCGGTCTGGCCGACGTGCTTGCCGGGCGAGGCGAAACCGATGAAGCGCTGGCCTTGTTGGAGGCGTTTGAAGATACCTCGGGCGTGCAAAGTCGTGAAGTTCTGTTACAACAGGCCAGGATTCATCAAATTCGCCGGGAGCCGGACAGGGCTGAGGCGCGTTATGAGAAATACATCGAATCGTTGGATCCGGAGGAGCAACTGTGTTATTTCGATCTCAGCCTCGTGGCGGCCGGTGCGGACCTGGAACGGTTCAGGTCGGCGCCGAAGTCGGAATGGAGGGAACTGTCGAACAGGTTCTGGGCGGGCAAGGACCCGGCGCCGGTGACGGCGGCGAACGAACGCCGTAACGAACACTTCCGGCGTGTTGCATTCTCCCGGGCGTCCTACGGCCAACACGCATTTCCATGGGATGTGCGAGGGGAAGTCTACGTCCGGTACGGGGAACCGGATCATGTCAGCAAGTCCGCTGATATCCAATTCGAGACGGCGCCCAGGGTCGTGGCGGTAAAGGAGCGCCTCGTCAATCAGGCCGGTGATGCTGTTTTTGCGTTAACGAAGAGCAGGGATGACGAGATGCTGGAATATATCGTCACGGAAACGATAAGTTACGCTGACCAGGACCGGGAGATTCAGATTGGACCGATGAGTTCCAGGCAGAGAGAGATCGCGGAGACCGGCAATAGCCGCACTTATACTGCTTTAGATGACGACCCGATGGCAAAGATGCGAAAGAGCGGAATTAAACGCGACAAATTCGGAAGTCTTCAGGTGTCGTCGGCCAGTATTCTCGGATGGCCTGTACACCCCGTACCGGGCAAGGTCTGGGAGTACTGGATCTACACCGACGTTGGCCCGGGCGTTGAGATCACGTTTGTGCAGTCGTACCATCCCGGACCCTATACCTATGCGGATATGCCTCACGGGATTGGCGAGGGCGGCGGCAGCGTCTCTCGATCCTGGCGCGAGATGAATCCAGCGGTTGTGGTGAACAGGGCAATTGCGAAAACTCCTGAGGTGTACAGGCAGGATTTCGCAACCGCCCCACTGGATTTCTTCTATGATTCTGCGCGATTCAAGAGAGACGACCGTTCCGTAAATCTGGAGGTGTACTATGGTGTTCCAACGGGAGACATTGCCTACGAAGCGGGCGAGGATGGCCGGCGAACCGCGCGTTTGAGACGGGGCGTCGCGTTGTTCGACGAGGCCGGGCGTCAGGTATACAGGTCCGATGATGACATGGAACTCTACGCAAGCGGGGACCCGGACACAATGGGCAAAGCTTTCGTGCCTTTTATGGACCGGATTTCGACCGCGCCGGGCAGATACCGGATGGCCGTTCAAATCTTGGATGTCTCGTCAGGAAAGTCACAGGTGTACAATCAGCGGGTAGCAATCACCGCATACGGCGACAGCTATCTGCGCATCAGCGACATACAGTTGTCCGCCTTCATCCGCTCCGGAAGTGAGGGCAGGTTCCAGAAGGGTGATATCGACGTCGTGCCGAACCCGAGCCAGGCCTACATTTCCGGTCAACCAGTACATATCTACTATGAAATGTACAATCTGAAGAAGGATGAATTCGGCGTGGTACGTTATCGTGTTTCCTTTCAGGTCGAATCGATAGAGCAAAAGTCCATCGCCGTTCGAATTCTGGGAGGGATCGGCAAGTTGCTCGGCGGAAGGGAGGAGCGTGAGTCGATCACAGTCGATTACGAACATGTCGGACACCGTTCGGATGATCCTGGGTACCTGGAACTCGACATGACCAAGAGCGAACCGGGGAGGTACGTGCTGAGGATTAATGTAACGGACATGAATTCACGCCATGAAGCGGTCGCTTCCAAGCTCTTTACAATCAGGTAGCAGACCGGAGCTAGAAGATATCGAACCATTCTACCGCCGATTCATCCCGTCTCACAGCGTTGCCCACCCTCGCCGACGTTGCCTAAACCGCCTCGGTCAGGCGCATTTGCGAACCGGGCGACTCGTCAGCTGAATTCAAGCTACGTATTTCCGGGTCAGAACACTCGGAATATCACCCTCTATGTGCATTCTCAATTGTGGAACCGCTCCATCAACTTCCGCCATTTTGAAATATCGTCCCGATCTGTTGGAGTCCCTTTCCGTCGTCCCGTTCCTTTGGCAGGCTAGTACATCGAACCCAAACGACGTTATTTGAAACTCTGCTGGTATTTCAATACAACATAATTTATGAAAATATCAGTCGCAATGCTGCTTTCGATTTCGGTCTGTCTGTCGGTCGAAATGTAAACGGTGCGACCATCACATAACTAAACAAAGCGGCTCAAGGGAGCACGATGCGACGATATATCCTTTTTGTAATGTGTGCAATTGGCGCACTGCTGGCTTTTTGTCAAGATTCGTTCGCACAACCCGCCGGCAATGCCGATTTCGACGGCAATGGCATCGTGGATTTCGGGGACTTCATTCTCTTCGCCCAGGCCTTCGGGTCGAATCAATCTCAATTCGACCTCGACGGCAACAATAACGTGGATTTCCCGGATTTCATCCTCTTCGCGAGCCGGTTTGGGGAAGGTATGCCTGAAGAGAAGATTACCGTTACGCTTCCGGGAGGCGAAAAGCTGGAGATGGTCTGGATCCAAGCGGGCAGGTTCCTGATGGGATCGCCCGTTTCAGAACCCGGGCGCAGGGATGACGAAGGTCCCCGGCATGAAGTCACAATCACACAGGGATTCTACCTCGGAAAATACGAAGTCACCCAGGCGCAGTGGCAGAGCGTGATGAATACGCGTCCGTGGGAGCGATTGGGAGCAACCGATGAACTTGAGAAGGCAAAATACCCGGCTCGCAGCGCACGTTGGGAGTGGATACAGTCATTCATTCGGAGATTAAACCAGGCGGAAGGACGGGATATTTTCCGGTTGCCGACGGAGGCGGAGTGGGAATACGCGTGCAGGGCAGGCACTACGACACCGTGGTTTTTCGGAGCCGACTCGAGCCGTATCGGCGATTATGCCCGCTATCGTGAGAACTCTCGGACGGCGACGGTGATGCCCGACGGCCGCACTGTCTATGGAAGCCGGGAGCCTCAGGAGACGGGAGGCGTATTGCCGAATCCGTGGGGCCTATACGATATGTATGGAAATGTTATGGAATGGGTTCAGGATTACTGGGCACCGTATTCAGGAGAGGCACAGATCGATCCCAAAGGGCCGCACGAGCCTGCCGAGTTTGACAATGTCAATGCGGGATGGCAGGGGTCATTCCATGTTGCCAGAGGGGGCTATTTTTTCGACACCGCTCTCAGAATGCGGTCGGCGATGCGTGTTCGCGGTGCGGGTGCGAGTCACCGAATTGGGTTTCGTTTGCTGATGGAACATCGGTGAGTCGCCTGACGGCAAATCAGAATCAAAGGGGAGAGATCTTCATGTTCAGGTAAGGCGGTGGACATCGCCTTTTACGGGACTTGACTTATATCATATAATCATTCTTCTTATTCTTGGTGACGGATCTTGCTGGTTTCGACGTACCTGGGCTCTCTGAGATTCGAGTCCCTTCCCGGGATTCCCGTGCCTTTTCGCGTTAAGCGGTTTAAAGGAGCCGTGGAGACATGAGACGGAATACGTTCTCGCTGATATTCGCCGTTCTAGGTATGCTGAGCCTGAACCAGCTTGTGATGGCGCAGTCTCGCGATGCTGATTTCGACGCCAACGGAATCGTGGACTTTGGGGATTTCATTTTGTTCGCGCAGGCTTTCGGGTCCGATCAATCCCAATTTGACCTCGACGGCAACGGAAGCGTGGACTTTCCGGATTTTATCCTTTTCGCGAAGCAATTCGGTGAGGGTCAGCCGGAAGAGGATATTACGGTGACGTTGCCCGGCGGCGCGAAGCTGGAGATGGTCTGGATCCAGCCGGGACGCTTCCTGATGGGGTCGCCCGATTCTGAGCCCGACCGGGACGATCACGAGGGTCCCCGGCATGAAGTCACGATTACAACGGGATTCTACATGGGCAAGCACGAAGTCACGCAGTCGCAATGGGAGAGCGTGATGAATACGCGTCCGTGGCTTATGGGAGTGGTTTCTCAGGTTCCCGGGAAAGAGAACTTTCCGGCGAATAGAATGCGCTGGCGCGAAATCGAGACATTCATTCGTGAATTGAACGAGGCCGAAGGATCGGATATTTTCCGGTTGCCCACTGAGGCGGAGTGGGAATACGCATGCAGAGCAGGCACCAAGACCCCGTGGTCGTTCGGAAACGACACGACCCGTATCGCCGATTACGCGCGATATTTCGGGAACTCACGCGGTGCCACCATTCTGGACGACGGGCGAAGAGTCTTTGGACCTCCGGAGGTGCAGGAAACAGGGGGCGTTTTCCCGAACCCGTGGGGCCTATATGATATGCACGGAAATGTACGGGAACTCGTGCAGGATTACTACGGTCCGTATTCGGAAGCGCCGCAGGTCGATCCCAAAGGGCCCGACGGACCCGCTGGAGGACGCACTTCGGATGGCAGCCGCGTTGTGAGAGGAGGATCGAGTTTCGACCGCCCCCCGTGGATTCGGTCGGCTGCCCGTTCGTTCGGGTGGGTGCCGGACGCATTCACCGGGTTTCGTTTGCTGATGGAACATCGATAGATCAAGCGACGAAAGATACGTGGTTTCTTCCCGGTTGTCTGCGACGTACCTGGGCTCTCCGAGATTCGAGTCCCTTCCCGGGATTCCCGTGCCTTTTCGCGTTAAGCGGTTTAAAGGAGCCGTGGAGACATGAGACGGAATACGTTCTCGCTGATATTCGCCGTTCTGGGTATGCTGAGCGTGTACCAGCTTCTGATAGCGCAGTCTCGCAACCCCGATTTCGACGCCAACGGAATCGTGGATTTTGGGGATTTCATTTTGTTCGCGCAGGCCTTCGGGTCGAATCAATCCCAATTCGACCTCGATGGCAGCAAAAGGGTGGATTTTCCGGATTTCATCCTCTTTGCCAAGCGCTTCGGGGAGGGTATGCCTGAAGAGAAGATTACGGTTACGCTTCCGGGAGGCGCAATGCTGGAGATGGTGTGGATCCAACCGGGCAGGTTCCTGATGGGTTCGCCTCTTACAGAAGGAGAACGAGATGACGACGAGGGTCCCCAACATGAAGTCACGATCACGAAGGGGTACTATCTAGGCAAATACGAAGTGACGCAGGCACAGTGGGAAAACGTGGTAAACACACGTCCGTGGCTAGTGGGATCGACTTCCGAGGTAGCAGGGAGAGAAAACTTTCCGGCAAATAGAATGCGCTGGCACGAAGTCCAGACATTTTTCCAAAGATTGAACGAATTGGAAGGAACTGATGTCTACCGACTACCGACGGAGGCGGAGTGGGAATACGCATGCAGGGCTGGCACCACGACTCCGTGGTCATTTGGAGCAGACTCGTCTCGTATTGCCGATTACGCGCGATATTATGAGAACTCCCGTTCGTCAGTCGTCCTTGAAGACGGGCGCACAGTCTACGGAAGCCCAGAGGTACAGGAAACCGGGGGCGGATTCCCGAACCCGTGGGGCCTGTACGATATGCACGGGAATGTAAGGGAGCTCGTGCAGGATTACTATGGACCGTATTTGGAAGCGCCACAGGTTGATCCCCAAGGGCCCGACGGCCCCTCTGGAAGACGATTTCCACAATACAGTCACGTCGAAAGAGGAGGTTCTGGTTTCGACCGCCCAGTGGGGATAAGGTCGGCTGCACGATCCCTCGGTTGGATACCCAATGCCTTCACCGGGTTTCGCGTTGTGATGGAACATCGATAGATCAAGCGACGAAAGATACGAGGTTTCTTCCGGGTTGTCTGCGACGTACAGGGGCGCTCGGCGATTCGAGTCCCGCCCGCGATTCGGTGGCCGTTTCGGGATAAGCAGTTAAACGGAGCCGTGGAACCATGAAACGAAAGTCGATCACGCTGATATTCGCCGTTGTGGGAATGCTGAGCGTGTACCAGCTTCTGATAGCCCAGTCTCGAGATGCCGACTTCGATGCCAACGGAATCGTGGACTTCGGGGATTTCATCCTGTTCGCGCAGGCGTTCGGGTCGGATCAATCTCAATTCGATCTCGACGGTAGCGGAAGCGTCGATTTTCCGGATTTTATCCTGTTTGCGAAGCAATTTGGTGAGGGTCCGCCGGAAGAGGATATTACAGTGACCCTACCTGACGGCGCAAAGCTGGAGATGGTCTGGATCCAACCCGGGAGGTTTCTGATGGGATCGCCCGATTCTGAGTCGGGTCGGTATGACGACGAGGGTCCCCAGCATGAAGTCACGATCACGAAGGGGTTCTACCTGGGCAAGTACGAAGTCACACGAGCGCAATGGGAGGGAGTCATGCACACACGGCCGTGGGCTTGGGCCGGCACTTTCGAAGATCCCAAGAAAGCCAAGTATCCAGCCGTCAACGTGGCCTGGCGAGCAGTTGAGACGTTCATTCGTAGATTAAACGAATCGGAAGGAAGGGAAATTTTCCGATTGCCCACGGAGGCGGAGTGGGAATACGCGTGCAGGGCTGGTACGACAACCCGCTGGTCGTTCGGGGAGGATTCGACCCGTATCGCGGATTACGCACGTTATAACGAAAACTCGCGGGCCGTGATCGTCAGAGATGACGGTAGCATAGCGTATGGAAGCCCGGAGGCACAGGAGACGGGTAGCGTCTTTCCGAACCCCTGGGGGCTATACGATATGCACGGGAACGCACGTGAGTGGGTGCAGGATTTCTATGGTCCGTATTCGGCACAGCCCCAAACTGATCCCACGGGTCCAGAGTGGCCAACCGAAGGAAACGCACCGCAAGATAGCCACGTCGAGCGAGGGGGAGGATACAACGACCGCCCCGGATCGGTACGGTCTGCTGTCCGTTATCGCGGCTTGGGGCAGAGTATCCTAACTGGTTTTCGTGTGGTGATGGAACATCGATAGATCAAGCGACGAAAGATACGAGGTTTCTTCCGGGTTGTCTTCGACGTACAGGGGCGCTCGGAGATTCGAGTCCCGCCCGCGATTCGGTGGCCGTTTCGGGATAAGCAGTTAAACGGAGCCGTGGAGCCATGAAACGAAAGTCGATCACGCTGATATTCGCCGTTGTGGGTATGCTGAGCGTGTACCAGCTTCTGATAGCCCAGTCTCGAGATGCCGACTTCGATGCCAACGGAATCGTGGATTTTGGGGATTTCATTTTGTTCGCGCAGGCCTTCGGGTCGAATCAATCCCAATTCGACCTCGATGGCAGCAAAAGGGTGGATTTTCCGGATTTCATCCTCTTTGCCAAGCGCTTCGGGGAGGGTATGCCTGAAGAGAAGATTACGGTTACGCTTCCGGGAGGCGCAATGCTGGAGATGGTGTGGATCCAACCGGGCAGGTTCCTGATGGGTTCGCCTCTTACAGAACGAGAACGAGATGACGACGAGGGTCCCCAACATGAAGTCACGATCACGAAGGGGTACTATCTAGGCAAATACGAAGTCACGCAGGCGCAGTGGGAGAGCGTGATGCATACCCGGCCTTGGGCGAGGTTCGGAGCATCTGGTGATTCAAAAAAAGCGAACTTTCCGGCTTTCTACATGGAATGGAGGGAGGTACAGTCGTTTTTACGCAGATTGAACGAGAATGAGGGGAGGGAGGTTTTCCGATTGCCGACGGAGGCGGAGTGGGAATATGCGTGTAGGGCTGGCACGAAAACAACATGGTCGTTTGGAGAAGATGAGAGTCAGCTAGACAGTTACGCGCGCTATTACGAAAACTCACGGAGCGCCACGGTTCTGGAGAACGGGATTATCGTGTACGGAAACAGAGAGCCCCAGGAAACAGGCGGCGCTTTTGCGAATCCGTGGGGTCTTTACGATATGCACGGAAACGTATGGGAGTGGGTGCAGGATGTTTATGGCACGTATTCGGAACAGGCGCAGACCGATCCAACAGGACCTGATCATCCTTCTCACTCTGAATTGTCCGGGTACACATATCCTGACGGATATATAGTTATAAGAGGGGGTTCCTATTTGGATGACGCCCAGGAAGTTCGGTCTGCTGTACGTAGGAGTGGTACACGTAGCCGCACTGGGTTTCGTGTGCTTATGGAACACCGATAGATCGTACGTAGGTGGATACGCGGTCATTCTTAAGCAGATTCTCGTTGGCCAAATGTCCTGAAGTATTGTGCTTCAGGATGTTCTTTTCGCAAGTTGTACCCGGGATAGGCCAAATGGCCGATTCGAACATGCAAATCAACCGAAAGACCGCCCGGATGGCTCCCGGTTCCGGTCTGGCGGTTGTGACGGTATTGCTTGTCGCAACGCTGCTATGCCCTCGGCCCTCCTCGTCAGCGGAGGTTCGCCCCGTGTTGTCTCCAGCCGACCGGATGCGCGCCTGGGCCGTCCAACGCGGCGAACGGAGGGCATTGCTGACGGAAATATGGGTGTCGCGAGACGGCGGCGCCAGTCGCGAAAGGATCAGGACCTACCCCGGCGCCGCGGGCACCCTGGAATTCCTGCCGGATGCCAGCGCTCTGGTCTATCTCGAACGGAGCCTCAGATATCCCGCCTTCGGATCGTACCTCGCGGGCGGCCGCACCCTGCCGATTGTCAAGAACCGTATCTGGCTCGTCAACGCCGACGGTTCGGACGAGTCTCGCTGGCCGCTTCCTCCCGAACTCAATCCGTCGGACGTTGCCGTCTCGCCTGACGGTAATTTTCTCGCGGTGCGAGGCGAGTGGGACGCCTCGGTGGACTGGGGTCAGCCCGGGCTATGGACGGCGGACCGAACGGGAAAGACAACGCAACTCTTGAAACTCAGGACAACCGGCAACCTGCGGTGGTCTCGTGACGGAGCGAAGGTCTACTTCGTCGCGAGCGATACGACGCCTGAAGAAATGAAGTTCGTACACGTGGAGACCGGCCTGGTGGACACGGAGACCGCCTCCGAAGTGGCCGGCATTCCTGTTGTCCCCGGGTCGGCGGCGCCCGGTTTCGACACCACGCTGTCCGCCGGCGAACAGGTCTCGCTGCAGCGGGCGCTTGGCGCGCTTCAAAGAGGATTGATTCGATACAGCCGGATGAACTCGGCCGCGCATAGGGCGGACCGGCACAGGGAGAAGGACGCGCGAAAGGCCGTGGAGCGGATGTTCGAGGCTCTCCACAAGCGCCACAAGAAACTCGGCATCTCTAGAGCAAGTTGCCTTGCGTACGTGGCGACGCTGCGCGAACAGCAACTTCGACCGAAGACCGCCGCAAATGAACGTGTCTGCCTGGAACACATGCTCGTGTTGAACGACCTGGCGCGCGGGTACGCGAAAAAACACGACGCACTTCCTCCAGGCCACGCCACCCTCCAGGATTGGGTAAAACACAAAGCCGAAATGCAGGCTACCAGCGAAGCGGAGCGCGAGAGAGACGCGGAAGTCCTCGACATTCTCTTCAGCTGTCCTGCAATTTCAGAATCGGACCCGCAGGTCAAGTATCTCTACAGACCCCAGGCCGCGCCCGGCAGGCCGGTCCTGGCCTGTTTCTGGCATCGGGACCGGTATCTCCACCTGACGGAAACGGCAGACGACCGGCGGCTTGAAGCCGAGGACATGCGTTCCGATACGGTCGACTCTCTCTTCGCCGTCGTGCTGGAGCACACCCGGGAGGACCGGCTCAAGGAGGCGGCGGCCCTGTTCCGGCTTGTGGCCGTCCAGCGGCCGAAGGATGCGCCCCTCCACATTGAATTGGGACATGCGTACCACGAGGCGGAAGACTACGAGCGCGCGATGTGGGCCTTCAAGAAAGCCATCTCGCTACAGGGCGGCGCCAGAGCCTATTACGGGGTGGGCCTGGTGTATGCGGAACTTCCGAAGGAACGCAACCTGGCCATCCACTATTTCCAGGAGGCGCTCGCCCGGGACCACGGGTACGTGGACGCCAGATATCAGATCGCCAGAATGCGATACCTGATGAATGAATACGACGTGGGCCGCGCGGTCGACCGGGTGCTGGAACTCGACCCGAACTACGCGGACGCATTCCGTCTGATGGGCAATTGGCACGCCGACTTCTGGAAGGACTACGAACAGGCCATCATCTGGTACACCCGCTACATGGCGCTGCGACCCGGCGATTCCAGCCTTCGCAGCCGGTTGGGCATTGCGTACCTGATGATTGAAGACTACGACAAAATCATGGCGAAGTTGCTGGGTTTCGTGGAGCAGAATCCGGATGCGATTGAACTCATGCCCATCGTGGCCCAGGCATCGATGAAACAGGAAAAGCCGGACATGGCGATGGAGTTTTTTCAGGACTACGTTTCGAAACTCCCCGCCGAAGAGAGGTTATTGTACGAAGATATCCGGCTTGTTTCGTCGTCCGAGGAAATTGATGAGTATAGAGATACTCCCGAGCCCGAACGCGCCGCGTACCTGAAACGGTTCTGGAACGACCGGGATCCGGACCTGTCCACGCCGGTAAACGAGCGCCTTCTGGAACATTACCGGCGCGTCTGGCACGCGCTCACGGAGTTCTCGGAGAACAAGCAGCCCTGGGACGTCAGAGGCGAGGTATATATCCGTTTCGGAGAACCGGACCACCGGTCCAGGTCGGATCAACCCAACTACCGGCAGAGCCTCGCGGTCCAGCGGGTAAAGGAACGTCTGGCCGCGGGCATCTACGGCGCCGACGCAATGGAGGCGACGTTTATGGGGCCGGTCTTTCCCATACGCGGCAAGCGGCGACTGGAAGGGTCCTGGTACGAGTTTCCCGACCCGGAGACGCCGAGATTCAGTCAGACGGGAGCAGGCGCGTCTGATGCGGGCGGGGGCCAAGAAGGTGGGGGCGATGCCTCTTTTGTGGGCGGCGGGGTGAGCGAAGCTGTACCGTCTGAGGACGTCATGGATACGGTTAGGCTGGGAACCCTGCCTATGGACAAACGGCTGGGGTTCGGCAACTACCATCCGGTCACGTCGGGTGAAGACATGAGCACCATCCCGTGGGAAACATGGATCTACACGGACGTGGGCGGCGGCATTGAAATCACGTTTACGGACGAATTCGGCGCCGGGACGTACGAATACGCCCCCATGCCGCCCAACCGGGGGGACATAGAGCTCCGGCAGACCGCAAAGTTGAGAACTCACTCTCCAAGAGAGGTCTACAAGAGAGCCGCGCGAGTAGCACCCAATTACTATGCGCCCGAAGAGGAAGCGCCGCCGCTGGATTTCCACTATTCGCTGGCTGACTTCAAGGGCGAAGATGGCCGCAGCCTCCTGGAAATCTACTACGGCGTCCCTATCCTCCCTGCCCACTACAATTCGGAAGAGGACGTGACGCGGCAGGTACTCACGCATCACGCAGCGCTGATTTCATCGTCGCTGGACACGGTCTACCGGCAATCGGACGGGATGACCTACGAAGCCGCCGGCAACCTGGCCGGAGAGGGTATCCAGGTCCCCGGTGTGCTGAAGCTGAACCTGCCGCCCGGCGCCTACCGGCTGGAGGTGAGGTCGCAGGACCGGCTCAGGGGCCGCGCGGGCGCCTATCGACAGCACGTTGTCGTGGAGCCGTACGGCGACGATCGGCTGCAGATGAGCGACCTGGAACTGGCCTGGCGGGTCGTCCGTGACGAAGGTGACGTCAGGTTTACGAAGGGCGATCTGTACGTCGTGCCGATGCCATCCCGAACCTATAAAAAGGGACAGAGCGTCTTCGTCTACTACGAAATCTATAACCTGGCGAAGGACGAGTTCGGGCAGACGGATTACAATGTTTCATATACGATCACGTCCGCGGACGCACCCGTCACAATGAGCAACATCTCGCGCCTGTTCCGGTGGGATAGCGGCAAGAGAGAAGAACTGGCCGTCACGTACGAACAGCAGGGGGAGACCGCGAAGGAAGTCGAATACGTCGAATTGGACCTCGCCGAGCAGATACCGGGTCGATATACGCTGAAGGTAACGATCAACGACAGGAACAGCGGCCAATTGGCGGAGAAAGACGCGGTCTTCGTCATTGCGCGATAGGATTGTCGATTTAGTGAAGGTCGATGGAAGTGCCGCGGTGTTCAACCACAGGTTGCCAAACCGTATTCCAGAGTCTGAGATCAGCAGACGACGTGAGGCAGAAGATGGGTCATCTAAAACGACACAGGGCATGGGGTTTCAATATCTGGCTGATCATAATAATCGGCGCCTGCGCCAGCTGCAGCGACAAGGGTACGCCACAGGGCCCGGCGCCATCCCAGGGCCCGGCTCAGTCGAGCACGTCTATCAGTCTCTCCCTCGGCGATGTCAATCTGACGATGCGGGAAATTGTCTCACAGCACGATGACATGCGGGCGCTGCGACCCGCAGTGGATATTGCACAGGACATCCGGGTGACTCTGCAGGATAGCCTCATGATCTTTCCGCTTCCGGATTCGGGTTGGGGAGGCAGGCAGGAAAGTACGGGGTGGACGACGTCGTTTGTTACGATCAAATTAAAGCCTACCCGGCTCGAAGTCGTCGAGACTCAGATCTTATCAGGGGAAATGCGTTTTGACATGCACAACAATATGCCGGAAAACGTACGGATAAAGCTGTATTTCGATGACATCAAAAGGAACGAGGTCATAAACGTGTCCGATGTCATTCCTGCCAACTCCGTCAAGACTGTTCGATTACCCTTGGGAGGGACTGTCTTCAGACCTCAATTGAGTTCCAGCGGAAGCGATTTCATTAACAACATTTCAGGAAATATGGACGTAGAAACGACAGGCCTTCGTCTGCTCAGCGAACGGATGGTGGATTGGTACTACGTTCCATCTCCAATCGCATTCAATACGCTGACGGGCCGTATCGTCGATATGCGAATCCCGTTTCAAACCGGACCTGTAGAGGTCTCGTTGCCACCGGACTTCCAGGGGATACAGTCTGCGACACTCGAGATCAATCTCGCCAATGGAATTATATTCTCGAAGGAATTGAACTTGACCCTTGTTGCTCGCGAGGATACGACCGGCGGGAGGTCCATGTCCCTGGATTTGCCCGAGGAACTTCGCCCACTCGTCGAAGGAAACCCCGATAATCCCGTGCTTGCGTCGCTTCGTCTCGACGAAACGAACTCCAACATTGTTGAGTTGCTTAACCTGAAGCCTGAAGTCATTGAAATCAACGGAGACATTCTCCTGGGCGGTGTCAGCCAGTCGGCGGTAAGGCGGACGGACGGCATCGATATTCAGGTGGCCATTCGCTCGCCGCTGGAAGCCGCATTCGAGGAACATACAGCAGTCTCCGAACCGAAAAACATCAGTGTCAACACAGTCACCAGAGGAAGAATCGCGAAAGCCACGGTTGGAACACTCACTCTGGATTTCGCCAATGGTCTGCCCATTGGTGTCGGAGTCCGTGTTCTTTTGGGCACAGACGCCGAACGGCTCCTGGAGTCTCCGGCATTGAGGGTCCCTCGTGAGGGCGACATTACCGTTGGCGCGGCGCCGGTTGACGCTGCCACTGGCCTGGTCAGAGAACCCGCGGTTCACAGCGAACAGGTGACGCTCACGGCGGCAGAGGCGGCTTTGTTTTCCAGGTCGGGCCTCAAATCCCTGATGGTGATCAAGACGGGATCCACGAACGGCCGCAAAATTCGCATCGTGGATAGCGATGCCGTCAAGATGTCTGTTCAGGCCAGGATACAAGTCACCGAATAGCAATCGCGGGAATGCGCAAACCGCAAACAGATTTGCAGAGAATTCTTGTAGCAGGAAGTAGGCCGGAAAACCCATTCCAGGTCTGCTTTGAGGACGGAGTACATATTACAGAGAGCACTCTGCAGTTTACACTATTACACACCCTGGCTCCCTGAGCCGCTCCCTGAGCTTGTCGAAGGGTCGGCGAAGGGTCAAAAAAGCACCGAAACACGGGTGCCTCGACAAGCTCATCTAACGGAGGGTCTATGAGATTTCTACTTGAACGCCTACGAACGATTCGACCTGCTCTGGTCACGTTTTTCGTCGGTATATCCGCGGTTATTTGCTCCATTGGCGACGTCGATGGAGAAACTCGCCGGCAGTCGATTTCCGTCACCAGCGATGGACAAACGGCCTGGGCCGTCTGGCTGGAAACCGGACCGGTCGCCGTTTCGGAGATCTGGGTCGCGACCGAAGGAGGCGCGCCACGTCGTCTGGGCATCTTTCCCGGTCTTCCGGGAAGCCTGGCGTGGGTACCGGAAGGGGACCGGCTTCAGTACCGCGAAACGACCCTTAATGTCGCGTTGTACAGTCTTTCAATCGCACCGAAGCGATCCGTCCCCCTGGTGTCGCCAGGAGCCTGGGAGATCTCGATCCGTAATGGATCCATCCGGCGTCTGGCGGGAATGGAAATTGATAAAACCGGAACGCCTTCGGATGCGAGGGTTGCGGGACCACCTCCCCCGAGCAAAGGCGCGGAATCAGTTCTGGCGGGCGTTGCGGCAGCATTCAAGGCCACGGCCCTGGCGTACAGCACCCTGCATCGATGAAATTTCGAAGAGGCAGAGGAACGGTACCGAAAGGCCGCGAAGTCCTGGGAGGCTCTTTCCGGGAGATTCAGCAAACACGGCCTGTATGAAGAGCCAGTGTCGGCCTACGTTAAAGCGCTTGGCGCAATGGCCGCGAAGGCCAGAGAACCGTCCGGCGCACGATGGGTCTGCCGGGACCATTTAACCGTTATCGGAGACCTCCTGCAGGCCCACGAGCAGGGCCACGACGGCCGGCGGCCGGCGGATCTGGGCGCGCTGAGGGCGTGGGTTGAATCCCATACGTTGACGCGCGCTGACTCGATCGTCATGAAGACCCTGTTTCGATCACCGGCCGACCCCGAGGAAGACCGTCTGATCAGCTACACCCACGGATACCGCCGGGAAGCCGCCGCCGGAGAAGCCGCGCTCACGAGTTTCTTTCATGGCGGTCACCTGGTCGAATCCGTCCGCAGCGACACGGGCTACCAAACGATTGACCGGCGGGTGGGCCGGACGCAGATAGATTCGCTCTTGACCCTTGGGGTCGAATTCACCCAAAGAGATCCTCTGAGGGCCATTTCCACACTGGAGATTCTGGCCGGCGTGGCGCCGGACTTCGCCATCGGCCACAGCAAGCTTGGCTTCGCCTATCTTGAAGTCGGGAACCTGGTTCGCGCCATCCACGCGTTCGAAGGCGCGATCAAAGCCGACCACACGCTCGCTGAGGCCTATTACGGACTGGGTCTTACCTTCCGAAGGTGGCCCAGGGGTTCCTACGACGCCATTCGCTACCTCCAGAAAGCCCTTCAGTATAAGCGGGACTATGTCGAAGCCCGATACAATATCGCCGAGATCCGGCACAAACTGGAAGAACACGACGCCCGTCTCGACCTGGAAAAGGTGATGGCAATAGATCCCAGGTACGCCCCGGCCTACCTGCTGATGGGAAGATGGTATGAAGAATTCGAGAAGGACTTTGAAAACGCCGCGCTCTATTACGCCCAATATATCAGCCTGGCGCCCGAGGATCCCGAGGGCAGGAAGCGCCTTGCCGCGGTCTACCTGGAAACCCGCAACTTCGCGCGTATCGCCGAAATGTTGCAGGAATACGCACTGGAACATCCCGACGACGTCCAGATCCTGCCGATTCTCGCGCAGGCCTGTGTCAGGTTGGAGGCCTTCGACAGGGCGGAAGCCTTTTTCAGGGATTTCCTTGAGTCGGCTGATTCTGCCGAGCGGACGCACTATGAGGATATCCGCCTGGTCGCCTCGTCGGAGACGATGGCGGCTTTTGAGCGGACACCCCGGTCGGACAGAGGGGCATTTCTGGATTCGTTCTGGTCCGATCGAGACCCGGATCTGACCACGGCCGCTAATGAACGCCGGCTGGAGCACTACCGGCGGGTGTGGTACGCGATTCAGAATTTCTCGGAAGGCAAGCAGCCGTGGGACCAGCGCGGGGAAGTCTACATCCGGTTCGGCGAGCCGGACCACCGGTCGCGATCCGACAACCGGAACTTCCAGCAATCTCTGGCGGTCCAGCGGATTAAGGAGCGCCTTTCCGCAGCGCTTTACGGGGCGGCTGTATCCCCGCACATGTTTCTCAAGTCCGATACCGATCTGGATGGAATTGGCAACGTCCGGGGCGACGTACCGATTCAGACTTCGGGCCCCGGTGCAACGTACGCCGGGCCGGTCTATCCTGTGCGAAGCCACAGTGCGGTGAGCGTGGGTGAGTCTCCGGGGTTCAGTGCGGAATATCAGGGTGATGGCATCAAAAGGAAACAAGCTGCCCGGATGGGGATTGACCGTACGGAGCAGGAAGAACAGATACTCGGCGCCGGCAGGGGCAGCGGCAGGCCGGTTAACTTCAAACCCGTGACCAGCGCGGAGGATGCCTCCATCGTCCCCTGGGAGACATGGGTTTACGTGAACGTGGGCGGGGGTATCGAGATCACTTTTACCGATGAATTCCACAACGGCATCTACAACTACGCGCCCGCGCCGCTTGACGCACGCATACCCAGCCGGCAGCAGGCCATGCTGACCCGCTACAACCCCCATAACGTATACCGGATGGCTGCCGCGGCAACCCCCGATTACTACGTGACGCCGGAAAACGAGGATCCAATGGAGTTCTACTTCGACTCGGCCGATTTCAGAAGCTACCAGGGTTACGATTCGGCCCTCGAAGTCTACGCGGGGATCCCGCGTCACGAGGGTCAATACCTGGACGCCGACGACCGCACGGAGATCGAAGCCGACCGGACAGTCGCCCTTCGCAATCGGACGACCGGAGCGGTTTACAGGAGCCGGGAACGGATACGCTTTGCGGCCAGAGGCGACCTGACCGCCGAAGGAAGCGCGTTCGTCCCGGACGTCGCTCGAATGGACGTGCCGGCCGGGCTCTATCGAATGGAAGTCAAGATGAAAGACCGACTGTCCCCGCGGCACGCGCGTTACCGGCAGGACGTTGAAGTCGAATCCTACGGCAGCACGGGCCTTCAGGTGAGCGACCTGGAGATGGCCTGGCGGATTTCCCGGAGTAAGAGCGAGGACAAATTCAGCAAGGGCAGGCTTTGGGTCATTCCAATGCCCACGCGGACGTATGAAAAGGGCCAGAGCGTCTTCGTGTATTACGAGATCTATAATCTGACCCGGGATAAATTCGGGCAGACGAACTACGAGGTCTCCTACACGGTCACCTCAGACGACAATCCGGTCGCAGTGGGCATCATTTCCAGCCTAACCCGGTGGAGGAAAGGCAAACGCGAAGAACTCTCGGTCACGTACGAGCAGCAGGGTACGTCTGCCCGGGAAGCGGAATTCGTGGAACTCGAGCTGGAAAACCGCCCGGCGGACAAATACCTATTGAAAGTAGCGGTCAGAGATGTCAACAGCGGCGAAACCGCCGAGAAGGACGCCGGGTTCGTCATCGCGGAATAGGATTGACGGCGTTACGTGCGGGTCAATGGAAATTTCGTTTTAATCGGTTCAATACGAGGAGCGCCAGCAACAGACGATACCTTGAGCTTGTCGAGGGATAGCGAAGGCGGGCATTTCGACACCCTTCGACAAGCTCACGGACCGAGCTCAATGCAGGCATGCTTACTTCGGCAAGCTTGCTTCGACAGGCTCAGCACCGGCAGTGCAAGCAGCACAGGCAATGACTACGCGCAGAAATATTAACATCGACAGAAAAACACCAAATGACCGGTAGAATCCTATCCGCGCTAATCATTGTCTGGAACATGACAGGCTGCGGCAGAGACGTGCCGACTTCTTCGGAGATTGGCACAGAACTGAAGGGGTTCAAGTTGGCGGGACGCATGAACTTTCAGCGTTTCTGGCCGGCGTCAGTTTTGCTTCAGGACGGAAGGATTCTGATCACCGGTGGTTCCCGGACGGACCGGCCCTACCATTCGTCGCGCGCGTTCCGTCATGCCTCAGCGGAGCTGTTTGATCCTGATACCGGAACGTCGACTGTAACGGGAAACATGTCGGTCAGTCGTTTCAGAGACCGTGCGATGTTGCTTCCGGACGGTCGGGTCCTCATTAAAGGTACCCCTTTTGATCCACCAGAAGTCTACGATCCACGGTCAGGAAGTTTTATCGCGATGGAGGACAGGCCCGAACTGACAAGGGATGCAACGATTACGGCGCTTCCCACTGGTGATTTGCTAACGACGGACACACAAGGAAATGTGAGCCGCTTCGATCCCGATTCCTGGCAGTTCGAATTTCTGACGAAAATGGACGTTCCCCGCTCTGACCATTCCGCCACTTTGTTGCGGGACGGTCGAGTTCTGATCGTCGGTGGCGCCAATGCCACCGGCGCCCTCAAAAGAGCAGATTTCTACGACCCGTCGTCAAATACTCTTGTCCGGGTTGGCGATCTGCGGCACGAACGATGGGGACACTGGGCTGTACTGCTTCCTGATGGCACGGTGTTGATTCTTGGCGGAGAGACAGGCAACGTAGATGATCCCGAGGACGAAACCGCCGCGGAGCGGTTTGACCCGGCTACGGAGTCGTTCACGCCAGCGGGAGGTCCACGCATCGCCCCACTACATGCAGTTGCCCTGTTGCCCACGGGTATTGTGTTTCTGATGGGCGGCATAAATGGCCATGTGATTCTCTACGATTCGAGTACCGATAGTTATCATCGCAACGGAGACAATGTCGGATATGAACGCATGTGGTATTCGGTGACGGCCCTTCGGGATGCCCGTGTGCTCGTTTTCGGAGGGATGATCAACGGCGTATCCACAGATCAAGTCCTGGTGTACAGACCTCAGTCGTTGTAGCGACGGCGCCCGGTCACCTGACGAATAGAGATTCATGTAAGGTCAAGGATGTCATCAGCGGCGAAACCGCCGAGAAGGAAGCCGGGTTCGTCATCGCGGAATAGGATTGGCAGACAAAACCCGTCGCGCGTTCGATCGGTCGGAAGGGAACAGTGACGATGTTACGCAACTACATGACACTTGCTTTCAGAAGCATGTTCAAGAGCAAACTGGTTTCGTTGATCAATCTCGGAGGACTGTCCGTCGCGCTCGCATTCGGAATGCTTGCCGTTGTATTTGCATATAGTGAGTTGACCTACGATCACTTTCATGTCAATGCAGAGCGCATCTATAGAATCAACCAGAAATTCGGCGATCGAAGCATGAGCCGGACAGCGTGGCCTCTCGGGCCCGCCACTGCGCATGAATTGCCGGATGTCACGGTGGTGCGGATTTTCAAGCGCAGCGGTTCTGTCGCGTTCGGGGAGAAATCGTTGAGGTTTCGGGTGAGTTACGTTGATCCCTCATTTCTGGACGTCTTTTCGTTTCCGATGGTCTTGGGAGATGCGTCAACCGCGCTTCGCGACGTGCGTTCAATTGTGATCACCGAGAAGGTGGCGAGAAGACTGTTTCCGGGCACAAACCCGGTAGGCGAGGTCATCACCATAGACAAGGGAAAGGCCTATACGGTCACCGGGGTGCTGTCAAGACTACCGGAAAACTCCAGTCTTGTGTTCGATTGTCTGATACCCTCCGATGCCGCGGATGAGTTACTGAATTCATGGGTGTCTGTAAACGTCCGTGTTGTTGCGAAGGAAGGGTCACCCTCCGATGCCGCACGTGAAACGCCAAATTTCGGTTTGTGGATGGTTCCCGTCGCCACGACCTTTGTCTTCATACCCGACCATATGGAGCCTCGAAATGTCGAGGAAAGGCTGCCCGATATCGTGCGGAGAGCGCAGGGGCTGCTGGCAACCATTCCGATAAGCATGTCGCTGCAACCTCTTAAGGAAATGCGTTTCGATCGGCACGCTTTCGGCGTTGAACGAGCAATCAATCCGGTGTACATCTACGTCTTTCTCGGAATCGCGCTCGTTGTGATTACGATTTCGAGCGTCAACTATGCTGCACTGGCCATTGGCCGCGGGTTATCTCGCGCTAAAGAAGCGGGCGTTCGCCGGCTTTTCGGCGCCGGAAAGCCTCAGTTTATCTCTCAGTTCCTCATGGAATCGATTTTGATGGCGCTGATGGCCCTTGTTGTCGGCCTTGGCTTTGTGAGTGCGATCCTGCCGCACTTCAATTCCCTTGTCGGGGCCAAAATCAGCATGTCCGGGCAGTTGAGCGTTACAACGTTGTTGTTTGTGCTTCTTCTCACCATGGCGGTTGGCATAGGGGCTGGCCTTTATCCTGCCCTGGCGTTATCGCGCCTGCAGCCGGCCGACGTCCTCTATGCCCGTCCCAAGAGCGTGAATCCCGGTTTTCTCATGCGCATGCTACTCGTTATCCAGTTGGCAATGTCAATGATCATGATGATGGGTGCCCTTGGGATGTCGGCCCAGCTCAATCTCCTTGTTAACAAAAACCCCGGATTCCGCACTGATGGCGTCATTGCTGTCAGAACCGGGGGATTGCGAGAATCTTCGCCGGGCCTGGTGGATGTATATGCGCGGAAAATAGGATCATATCCGAACATCATCGGGGTTGCCCGGGGACAACATCCACTCAGCAATCGAAAATCAATCGGCGGCTTTGCCGAAGCTGAGGGCAGGAAAGTCCATGGCGTGGAGACGATCGCTGTGGACTATGGTTTCTTGAAGACACTTGAGTTTCCGATGTTGGAGGGCAGGGATTTTTCCAGGTTGCTATCGACCGACCGCAACGCCGTCATTATCAATCAGGCCCTCATGAAACAGCTTGGATGGCAAAGCGCTGTAAACCGGGTCGTCGACTGGAACGGCAACGGAGACGCGCCAATCATCGGCGTGGTCAGAGACTTCCACTTCAAGTCCTTCCACCAGCAGGTGGCGCCCGCGGTTATCTTCCTGAAACCTGAGTTCTGCGACCTTTTGTTTGTCGTGCCGACGTCCGGCGAGAACGGGGACATACTTGATATTCTACGCGAGGAATGGCATGAAATCGCGCCGTCTCAGCCCTTTCGGGCAGGGTTTCTCGAAGATGAACTGAGGGACCAGTACAAGAAGGATGAAAAATGGCTGAATGCCATTCGACTCCCCGCAATTCTCGCATTGGGTCTTGCGTGCCTCGGCGCCTTTGGTCTGACCTCTTTCTCCGTCGCCCGGAGGACAAAGGAAATTGGAATCCGAAAGGTGTTCGGCACGTCTATTTCCCGTCTGATGGCGCGGCTTTCGATTGACTTCACGAAGATCGTCATCCTGGCTGCCATCGGCGCCGGGCCTGTCGCGTACTTCGCCCTGAGGGAGTGGCTTCAGAGTTTTGTCTATAGAATCGACCTGATCGCACCCATCCTCGCGGGCGGCGTGTTGGCGTCTGCTTTCGTGATGCTCGCGGTCAGCTGCAAGACCTATGTGGCCGCAACGCTGAATCCGGCCGACACGCTCAGAGACGAGTGAGAGGATTTCACCGAATCCTGTCCGTTCGGATAGCGACAACCTGTTCTTGTGCCGCTTCGCATTCATCATCACTACGAAACGATCGGTAGATAAGCCAGGTGGCCGCGCCTGATGCGTTGGTCCGTGCGACTGAATAGAAAGGAGACGGCGCAGCCCCGGTTACCCAAAATTCATTGTCCAGGCGTGAAAAGAGTCCGGAAGACGCGGTTTCCGGGCTTTTTTTTGAACCCATGGCGCCAGGCCGGTGTCTTTTAGGTAGGACGGGTACGGCGGAAATTAGTCTCAGTTATTAAAGGGAGCACTCTACAAATTACATTATTACACACCATTGGCCTGGCACCCTGAGCCGCTTCCTGAGAATGCGGTGCCCTGAGCTTGTCGAAGCGTCGGCGAAGGGTCATAGAGGCATCGAAACGTGAGCGCTTCGACAAGCTGGTGGATCGCTGAGGTACTCGACAAAGCTGTAGTATGACAAATGGCCATTCCTCGGATGGACGATTCGGGAGAATACGAAGCGGCTGATACCGCAATGGTTTGACGAAATCCGTCGCTATGGCACCTCGATACATCTTCGGAGGGTCAGGGTTATGAGACATATAGTGGCTTTCATGTCGGTAGTACTGGCGACAAGCCAGGCACTCGCCTTGACGAAGCAGGCCCGAATGGATTCGCTTTTCAGGGAGGCATTGGCGCACGTCGGTCAGGTGCCGCCAGAAGTGAGCATCAAGGCACTCGAGCAGGTATTGAAGCTGGAATGGCATTACGCACCCGCTCACTACGAGATCGCGAAGCGGTACATGGAAATGAACACGCCGCTTACACGCCAGAGCGCCCGCAAGGCGCTGGATGAGGCATTGCGGCTCGACCCGGAGAACACGGACTATCAGATGGCCTTGGGTGAGTTGCTCAGCAGACAGGGTTTCTCCTACATTGCGGAACGGCAATATCGCAAGCTGTCTACGGACGATACCGGAAACGCGGAAGCGGCGTACTGGGCTGGATATTACGCTGTTCAGGAATATATCGCATTGATCGACAAGAAGCAGTTTGTACGCCTTGACAAAGGTGGCAGGGGTGTGATGTACTACTGGAGGACTATCGCGGAGAATGCTTTGGAACGAGCAGAGAGATATCTAAATCGGAGCATCGACGCTGACCCCGAGTTCAAGAGCACTTACAACCTGCTAGGGCTTCTTCATGTCGAGACCGGAAAGCCGCAAGCATTGATTCTGTTGGCTAAGCGTCTTCTTGATCATGCGCCCGATGACAAGGACGCGCTGTTGTTCTGCGGTCTCGGGTACCATATACAGGGCAAAATGAACATAGCCTACAGTTACTACAGGCGAGCTATTGAGCGAATGACCGGCGATGAGAGGTCTATGATGGAGTCGGTGGACATTATCGCGTCGGACGAACAGCGGACACGAATGGTGCGGGCGACTGCGTACCGGGACACTGACAGGGACAATTGGAGCATTGACAGACACACACGCTTTTGGCGTAGCCAGGATCCGCTCTTCCTGACGGAGTTTAACGAGCGCAAGATGGAACACTACGCCCGGGTGGCATATGCAAATCTGAGATTCACCCGGCCTTTCAAGGGAATCGATGGGTGGCAGACAGACCCGGGAATGGCATTTATCAAATTTGGACGCTATGTCGGACGGGATGTCTTCGTTGCACGGAAGGCATGGTATTATGGTAAGTTCAGCATCTGGTTCGAGAACGGCGACGGATTGGACGGCTGGCGCTTTGCACGAGGATCAGAAACGGGTAAAACCGCGCGAGAGTCGACTGAAACAATCTGGGTGCATGTGTGTGGTCGCATGTATAAGATTACACGAATGCGAAACAGACCAGGCGATTTCTATTCCGGTAAGGACCGAAAGGAGGCTTTGTGGAGAACCCCTCGAACGGCTGCACGTCAGGTGTTTCACGATACACCGCAGCGGTATATTGACCCCTATCGCGAACGCAGATATCGGATGCCCCATCAGGTTGCAGCATTTCGTCAAGGCGACAGTATTCGCGTGGAATTCGCATACGCGATTCCCAAGGCACGGGTTCGGGTTTCCGATCCGGATGGCTTCATGGTTCTGGAAGATGGGGTGTTTTTATTTGATGAGCAATGGGACCAGGTCTACGAACGGAAGACGTTAGTAAACATGCGGTGGCCGGTATTTGACCCGAACGTTGAGACAAAAAGCGACAGTCTGCGGCGTAACCATGTGGTGTCGTTTCGAACGGTGCAGGTTGCGCCTCGTCCCCATCGCATTGTCGTCGAGGTCCGGGACCGCGGCACTGGTTCTATCGGGACTTTCCGCGAATTGCGGGCATTCGAAGCCGGGGATTCACTGTTGGTCGTCAGTGATCTTCTGCTAGCCTCCGACATCAAGCCGAAGACCTCGTTCCCTGAGGGTCGAGATGATCTTCACGTCACGCCCAACCCGTTACACACCTACGCCCGATCAGAGCCGGTCTTCATCTATCTTGAAATCTACAATCTAAAGATGGACAGGTTTGGCCGAACCAAATACCGGATTTCCTACCGGCTGACCAACCCCGATAGCGAGGAAATTCGGCCCGAACGGTT
This sequence comes from Candidatus Latescibacterota bacterium, assembly GCA_965203805.1. Classification (GTDB taxonomy): domain Bacteria; phylum Latescibacterota; class UBA2968; order UBA2968; genus JAAXHE01. The sequence continues at coordinate 3,965,559 of OZ241917.1, forward strand.
TGCGGCCATAGACATGCCGAGCGTGGGCGCTAAGGTGCAAATTCAGACCATCATCGAAGAGGGGATGGACGACACCGAAGACGAAATATGGGAGGATGAACCGAACGTAACGTATCGCGTAAAATACATCCTGCCGAAGCGAAATAAAATCTCCGAGGAGATTGAATCCGCGTCTCGTGCACGTAAAGGTGCGGAAACCACGGTGACCTCGAGTTACGAGGGATCCCAGAAGGATGATTTTACGTTTCTGGAGGTCGACGTGAGCAGCGCCCCCGCCGGTTTCCACAAGCTGATCGTCAGCATGAAGGATCTTAACACGGGACATACCGCCGAACGGCACGTAGTATTCAGGTTGGTTGAGTAGTGCCGGTTTCGTGAAAAGTACAACGTGTGGGGAGGGACGGTCCCCATCTCGACAGCGTTCGACACTGCCTGCTCGTCCACCGTGTTAGACATCCTGATCGACAGCACCAGACAACAATGTCAGAGCCCCGATTCGTTGAAGTGCAGCAACGATTCACCCAGACATCCGTTACGCATATTTGGCTGGTATGCGATCTCCTGAACTCGTAGGCTTGCGTAGACTCGTCAGAGTTCTCTATAGGCATTGGCTATGATATCGCGACAATCGTTGCGAATCATTCGCCGCAGCTTTCGGACGAATTGGCACATTGCCACCCTTTTGGGTCATCCAGATTGGTGAATTGTAGGACTACTCACGCAGAAAGCACAACATGACTCTTGCCGCACGACACCGGATGTCGACGGGGAGGGAATTCATGAAATCCAGGATACTCTATTCCATACCCGGTATACTCTTGCTGTGCTATTTCGGATGTTCACCAAAGGAAACGGTGACCGTATCAGGCGCTGTGAGCCATCCTGGAGGCGTGGCTTACCGGCCTGAATGGAGGGTTCAGGACTACGTGACCGCCGCCGGCGGATACCTGGCCGAGGCGGATACAGGTCGCGTCGCTCTGGTCCGGTCGATGCCGGATAGCCTGACTACAGAGAAACGGACAAGTTCGGGTAGATGGATGTTAAAGGACGCCCCTGCTTTGATGCCTGGCGATCTGATTTCTGTGCCGCTGAAAGCATATCGGGTGAGGTTCGATACGGTGCTCGTGGTTGAGAATATGAGACTGACATGGAATGAGCACGTTTATCGCCTGGAGCGCGGACGGGCTGTGCCCGTCATGACAACGCGGGGCGCCGTAGCTGCTGTGGTTTTCGGCAAGGGGGAGGTTGTCCGGGCGGCCACCGGGAAGGTGGTTGGTCCGTTCCAATATCTGTATCTGACGATGCATCCCGACAGTTACGAAGCGCTTGTACCGGCGTTGAGGAAGCCGGTCACGGATCGGGACGCGCAAGAAGATGCCGAAGCGTTGCACCGATCTTTGTTCCAAAAGTCAACGTTCTGGTACGGCAGCCTGGCGCAACTACCTCCCCAAGGTCATTTTCGTGTCCAGGCCGGCGTCTGGCTCAAACCGAAAAATGATTCCTTTCCCGGAAGGGGCGTCCGCAAGCATCATTACGGGGACGGCCGAGTGTGGACGACGTTTCCTGATGGACGGCAGCGATGGCGATACCCGGACGGTCGTGTGGTGATGCGGTTTCGCGATAAGACTCGGGAAATGCGGTTTCCCGATGGCTCGGTCCGATTTGTGAACACGCTGGGTGGCGTGAAAACGACGTTTCCGGACGGACGGATGGTGTTCAATGACGCCGACGGCAATCAGCACCGTATGTACAAAGACGGACGCCAGGAATGGAAGCGTGCGTCCGGGAACCGGATTACGATTTATCCCGACGGGCGCCGTGTGCATCGGTTTGTAAGCGGGACTGTGCGTACGGTGCATCCGAATGGCGTGGAACGGACGTCATTCACGGACGGCACACGCCATGTTCTCTATCCTGGAGGAACGGTGGAAATCACGGTACCGGGCGGTGTACGGGAGACGCGTTATCCAGATGGAAGTGTCCTTGCAATCACACCTGCCGGGCATCGGATAAAGGTCTTCAGAGATGGGCGGGAGTTTACGCTAATGAATGACGGGACGACGATTGACCAGTTTCCGGATGGACGAAAAATACAGAAAAATCCCACCGGAGTGAAAGTGGAGATTTCTGCGGATCAATCCCGGCGGACCGTTTATCCGGACGGTTCGGAAACGGTACGTCGTCTCGATGGCGTGCGGGTTGCGCGGCTTGCAGACGGGACGGTGATCGAGGAGTTTACGGATGGGAGGATTTTGCAGACCGATACATCAGGAGTACGAGTCGAGTTTCTTGCTCCTGATCGACATTTCGATACGGATCAAGGGGGGGACCGTGTACAGGAGCATGCTGATAGTACATCCGTGAGACAACTCGTGGAACCGTACCGGTACCGGGGCCCAATCCGGCGGGACCTGATCCGGCTGGAGCGTTTTCCGGAGCGCATTTCTCCGGGCAGGGCTTCGTATGTCCAGGGATCAGTTGAGGAAGCCGTTAAAGAGATGTCAATGGCCGTGTTCTCGCTTCCGGACGGGGACGTGCAGGATATGGAGATCGTCCATGACTCGGGGTATTTTGATGGAAGATTGCAGGTGGAAGAGCCTGGATTCTATCGGTTACAGATCCAATGCGAGCTGGAAGACGGCGATGTTGTAATGCTGGAAGATCGCATGCTGAAGGTCGGCAACCCGAAGCAACTCGAGACGCCTGTTTTTGAGGTTGCACCGTTTCCAGGCAACGCGGCTTCCGGCCGGCGGCTGGTGGAGATGGTGAATGAATTGCGCGTCAGGCGGGGGCGGATGAGATTGGAGTGGGCCGACGACCTAGCCGCCGCGGCGGCGTCCCATTTGGAGCATTTGCTGGCGTACGGATCGCTGTCGCACTGGTCGCCTACACTTGGAGACCTGGAAAGCCGCCTCGAACGGCAGGACATTTCGTTCGTGGTGGCGCTCGAAAATCTGGCAACGGCGCCCTCACTGGAGGAAGCTCACTGGCAACTGACGTTAAGTGCCGAACACAGACGCAATATCCTGGATGACCGATTGACGCATATCGGAGTTGCAGCAGCACGGGAGTTGGGTCAAGTGTGGGTGGTGGAAATTTTCAAGAGTGACAAGTAACTGAGAAATCGTAAGGCAAATTGACCGGCAGGCAAAGACCACTCACTTGTCCTTCCCGGTACAACTCCCCGGATTTGCCCGTCTGAGACGATTGGCTGCAACTATGAGAGTTCGCTTTTCTATTCTGGTCATTGGAATAGCGCTGTATAGCGGCGGTTTAGCATTCGCAGACGACAGTAGAACGGCCGACGAATGTTACCGGATTGCAATGGAGCAGCTCGGCCACGTGTCGGTCGAAGAGAGCGTCCGCGCATTAGAAGCCGTGCTGGTTCTGGATGGGAATTACGCTCCCGCGTACGGGGAAATCGCGAAGCTGTATATGTCCTTGAATACACCTCTGCATCGCCAAAGCGCAGAGAAGATGATTCGCAGGGCTATTCGCCTGGAACGCGAAAACGTTGCGTATCAGTTGCTGCTCGGCGATCTCATGTGGGCGCAAGGGTTTTTGTCGAACGCAAAACGACAATATGAAACCGTCTTAGCGCAGGAGCCCGGAAACGCACGAGCGGCGTTCGGCCTAGGTCAATACTATTCGAAAGATTACATGAAGTATCGAAATATGATCGACGTGGAAGGCGAAGCCCTTCCGGTCGTATTGGAGTGGCGGCATTTCGCAAGCGAGTACCGTGAACGGGCAATCCGAAATCTCAGGCAGAGCATTCTACGCGACCCGGGGTTTAAAGATGCCTATTACCAGTTGGGCTTGGTTTATATGGAGGATATGAAATCTGCCCCCGTCGCTGCGGGCAGAGCGCTGGTCAACGTCGCCAACTCATTATTAAAGGAGTACCCCGGGGACAAGGACGCATTGCTGTTCGTCGGTTTGGGCTATCATACCAGCGGATACCTGGATTATGCGCTAGGTTTTTACGTCCGGGCGCTTGATCGGATGGGCGTGGAGGAACGAATGATCATCGAATCGGTGGATGTCGTCGCCGATGATGAAGAGCAGGCGCGTGTCTCGAACGCGGACTCGCTGATGAATAAGAAGGGCGCTCGGTGGGTGGAAAGTCCTGAGCGTGAACGATTCTGGCTCAGACAGGATCCACTGTTGCTGACCCAGCACAACGAACGGCGAATGGAGCACTACCGGCGGGTGGCCTACGCCAATTTGCGGTTCAGCAAGCCGAGGAGGGGAATAGCGGGGTGTCAGACGGAAATGGGGAGGGTCTACGTCAAGTACGGAGACCCGCTCGGTCGGACGGTGACGCGCCCTGAGGTCGACCAGCGGGGACGAACCGTTCAGGCACACACCGAACTGTGGGCCTATGAGGGCTTTTCTTTTCGATTCAGGAACTGGAACGGGCTGGACGGGTGGCATTTTGACGTGAGTTCTCTCGTATTTCCGTCCGGAGAATGGGTCCTCAAGCGCACGCCGCAGCGATATGTCGATCCCTATCGTCAGTTGAAATACAGCATGCCGTATCAGATTGCGGCATTTCAAGATGCCGGCAAGATACGCCTGGAGGTCGCCTATGCCATTTCGAAAGAGAGATTGAAGATGTCAAACACGGGCGCCGTCGACCTGCAGGACGGGCTCTTCCTGTTTGACGGCGACTGGAAAGAGGTCTCACGGGCGGTGTATGCTACGCAGCGGCTTGAAGATGTTGGAGCACACAGTGTGAGGGGACGATACCTGCTTTCTAAGTCCACGCTGATCGTTGAACCGGGGTACTATAATCTCGTTGCTGAGGTTCAGGACCGCAGGACCCGGTCAATCGGGACGTTCAGGAAGACGTATTCGTTTAAAGCGCAAGAGACTTCGCCAGCAATGAGCGACTTGTTGTTGGCAACCAGCATTGAGATGGACGATCCATTTCCGACGCGGCGGCAGGACTTGAAGTTGGTGTTGAATCCACTACACACGTTCTATCGGACGGAATCGATATACATCTATTTCGAGATCTATGGTCTCACGCAGGATGATTTCGGACGCACGAACTACGAGATTACGTACCAAATCGGCAGACCTGAAGAAAGCCAGGTTGCTCCCGAGAAATTCGAGTCCATTGGGCTGTCAACGCCGCCGGGAAATGTGAGTTTAATCCTTGGAACTGCCGCGTCGGATGCGATGGAGGAAATTCGGGTGAAATACACTCCATCCGAGCGAAACCGGGTAAACGAGGCGTTTCGCAACTACGAACCGGACAAAGGGGAAACCGCAGTTTCCGTTCGTTACGAAGGAGATCAGGAGAATGACTTCACCTACCTGGAAATCGACCTTCAGGAGATACCTGCAGGAGTCCATGCATTGACCGTAGAATTGAAGGATTTGAAAAGTCACGGACAGGGTGACGACCGTCACATGGTGTTCCGGGTGATCGAGTGAAATCTATTGTACGATTGCGTGTCACACTCAACTTCGACGGCCGAATTGTGTCTTGCCTCGCGTCTCTTGCGTGAGTCGCTCGAGACGTTCTAAATCTTGTCGTTACCGAACCGACGCAAACGGTGTCTTATTGGCTTTCAGTTACAACTCGACGCGACCTTGAGAACTTGTGCGATGTCAGACCGACGTAGACACAATACAAAGAGTAGCGGGACGCGCTTGGCTGCGATAGCCTGCGCAGTTGTGTGCGTCGGATTCTGTCTCGCGTCGCCGGTTGCCGCCAGCACGAAGCAGGCAGCCGAGAGGCTCTACGAGACGGCGCTAGAGCAGGTCGGTCGCGTCACCGTTGAGGAGAGCGTGAAGGCCTTCCGTAAGGTATTGAAGGCGGACCGGGACCACGCGCCGGCCCATTATGAAATCGCGAAGCTGTATCTGTCCCTTGACACGCCCATGGATCGAGAAAGCGCAATGAAGGCGGTCAAAGAGGCCATTCTCCTGGATCGTGACAAGGTGAGTTATCGACTGTTGAAGGCGGATATCCTGTGGACGCAGGGATCCTGGTACAATGCGGTAAACGAGTACAAGAAAGTGCTGAAGTTCGATCCGAAAAACGCAAAGGCAGCCTACATGATCGGGCGCCATGGAATCAAGAACTTCATGAAATATAACGATAAGTTCATGATGAACGGGATATCGGGATTCAGCCGAAGAGAACATTCGCGAACCAGACACTCGTGGAGCTTTTTTGGCATTGAGGAGTTGGATGAAGCCGTCACGTACCTGAAGGCGTGTATCGAGGCGGATCCTCAGTTCAAAGATGCGTACTTTCAATTGGGGCTCGCCTGCTATGAAGCAAATCGGCCTGATGAATTGATACAGGTGGCAAACCTGCTGATAGAGCGCGTGCCTGAGGACAAGGATGCGCTGCTCTTCTGCGGACTCGGATACCAGGCTCTAGGCGACGAGACATCGGCGCATGAATTCTATATGCGAGCGCTTCAGAGAATGGCGCCGGCTGAGCGTGCGGTGATGGAATCGGTAGACGCCATTATGCCGGACGCGGAGCGTGCGAACCTGGACGACCTTCATCGTGAACGGGAGACGGTCGGAGGCACGCGTCAACCCTGGGTCGACAGTGTGGAACGAGTTCGATTCTGGCGGCGGCAGGACCCGCTGTATCTGACGGAATTCAATGAACGCCGCATGGAACATTACGGCCGGGTCGCTTATGCGAATTTACGGTTCAGTCGACCCACAAAGGGCATTGAGGGCTGGCGGACGGATATGGGCAAAGCGTATATCAAACTGGGACGATATCTGGACAGACGCGTGCGGCGCCCGACGATAACTTCCGTCATTCCGATAGACAGGCCCAGCGTCTTCGGCAGGTCTCTACCAGGAAAACGGATACCCTGGAGGCTGATGATGCAGCAAGAGACGTGGTTCTACGAGGGATTTCGGGTTGATTTTCAGTTATCGGACGGATTCCACGGCTTTTCTCCATCTCGTTTGCCAGACCGGACGCGGTACGTCGATCCTTACGGCCGGATGAAATACCGCGTGCCTCACCAGGTCGCGAGTTTCAGGAACGGAGACAGCCTCAGGGTGGAACTGGCGTATGCGCTGCCCAGATACAATGTGACCGTATCGGAATCGGACAGGAGCATTGCGCTCGAAAACGGCGTATTTCTGTTTGACGAGCGTTGGGACGAGGTCTATCGGAAGCGGTCGGACCTTAAACTGAAGTGGCCCAGGTTGGCGCCCAGCCGATATCCCGCCGCGGACAGCCTGCGGAATAATCATCTGGTTTTCCAGGTACTGTTCAGGCTGGCGCCGGGCACGTACCACCTGGTTGGCGAATTGAGGGACGCCGTGCGAGGATCCATCGGCACGTTCCGGCAGCACCGGGAATTCGAGGCGGTGGGGTCTTCGCTGGCGATGAGCGACCTGCTGCTGGCCGCACAGATCGATTCGAGAACGGCTTTTCCGGAAGAACGGAAGGACCTGGACATCGTGGCCAATCCGCTGCGGACCTACCATCGCTCGGAGCCTGCGTTTATCTACCTGGAAGTGTATAACCTGGAGCGGGACGAATTCGGTCGATCGGAGTACGAGATCGCCTATCGGATAGGACACACGGAGCAGAGAAGGATCGATCCGTACCTGTTCGTGGCGCAGCGGCTGCCCCAGGGCGGCAGACATTTGGAAGTGTCTCGTGTCTCGAGGACTCATGAGCCGGGTATGCGCCGTCCACCACGAATTTCGGAGGAAGAAGAAGAAGAACAGCGGCGCCAGGGTCTGCCCGTGGTGCAGCAAGAGGTCGTTCCGGACTATTTCGATGCGAAGAGGAAGGATGAGTTGACGTACCGGGCGAGATTCGTATTTCCCGAAGAGGATAAGCTTGCCAGCCGGATCAAAAAGATGGGCCGGAGCAAAGAGGGTGTGGAGACCACGATCACGGCCCAGTATGTGGGCAACCGGGAGGATGACTTCACGTATCTGCAGATTGACCTGAGTCACGTGCCTGCGGGTGTGCACCGTCTATCGGTGCGGGTCAGAGATATGCATACTGGCCAGGAAGCGTCGCGGGAGGCGTTGTTCCGGGTGATCGATTAGACTGCCGCAAACGGCGGTTGAATTCACAGTCGTCATGCCGGAGGGGCAAAGCGATGAGACACCTGGTGGTCCTGGTGCTGGTGATGCTGGCGGCCGGTGAAGTACGCGCCGGGGCGACGGATGCCAGGATAGATTCGCTTTATCGTGAGGCAATGGCGCGGGTTGGCGAAGTGTCGGCAGAGGTGAGTATAAAGGCATTTGAGGACGCACTGAAGCTGGACTGGGAATTCGCGCCCGCGCACTATCAGATCGCCAGGCTTTACATGGAAATGAACACGCCGCTCACGCGCCAGAGCGCCCGCAAGGCGCTGAAGCAGGCGATGCGGCTCGATCCTGAAAACACGGACTATCGTATGACGCTGGGCGAGTTGTTCAGCAGGCAGGGATTCTGGTGGCATGCCGTAAGGCACTATGAGAAATTGGCGGACACGGAGCCGGAGAACGCCGAGGCGTCGTACTGGGCCGGGTATTATGCAGCGCAGGATTATCTACGTTATATCGACAGGCAGGATCCCTTCATCTATGTCGACAAAAACCTGGGAAGGATGTTCTACTGGAAAAACTTCGCCCTGCAGGACCTCGAGCGGGCCAGGACGCATTTTCAGCAGAGCATTGATGCGGACCCCGGACTCCGAGGCCCGTATTACCAGCTTGGACTCCTGCATTATGAGACCGGGCAGCCGAAAGAGATGATCCTGGTCTTCAAGCGATTTCTGGAACAGGCGCCTGAGGACAAGGATGCGTTCATGTTCTGCGGTCTGGGGTACCAGATGCTGGGTGACATGGACGCGGCGGACAGCTATTACACGCTTGCCCTGGAGCGGATGAGCAACGAAGAACGCGCCATGATCGAGGCGGTGGATATTCTTGCATCGGCGGAGGACCGGAAGCGCATGGCGGAGGCGATCGCGTATGCCGACAACGGCGGGGATGAATGGCCGGACGTCGCGCGCGACCGTTTCTGGCGCAGACATGATCCGCTGTTTTTAACGTCGTTCAACGAGCGGAAGATGGCGCATTTTGGCCGCGTGGCGTACGCCAACCTGAGGTACAGCCGGCCTTTCAGGGAAATCGCAGGATGGCGGACGGACACGGGCAAGACGTTCATCAAGTTTGGCCGTTATATCAAACGAGTTTCCACAGGCAGGGCGAAAACCTGGTTTTACGAGTCGTTCAGCATATCGTTCAAAAGCAGCGACGGGATGGACGGATGGCGGTTCGGTCTCGGGAAAGCCGGCGGAGGGAGCATCGGCAGGCAACTGGCAGATGTCCGGGTAACGGACGGTCGGGATATGTACAACGTCACACAATGGAGGGATGACCTGGGCGACTTTTATTCAGGTAAGAATCGAATGGTACTGCAGAACCGGCCTTCGCCGCCCTCCCGGCATGTGTTTCGCGATACGCCGCAGCGGTTCATCGACCCCTATCGCGACCGGAAATACCGCATACCCCGGCAGATCGCCGCCTTTCAGGAGCGCGACAGTGTTCGCGTGGAGTTCGCCTATGCCATTCCGAAGTCACGGGTGCGCGTGAACGAACCGGAGGGCCTTCTGGACCTGGAGGACGGGGTGTTTCTGTTCGACGAGCAGTGGGACGAGGTCTACCGGAAGACAATGGACGTCACCATGCATTGGCCTGAATACGACAACGCGCCTGAAACGAAGAGTGACAGCCTGCGGCGCAACCACATGGTGTCGTACCGGACGCTGAGGGTAGCCCCGCGGCGGCATCGTCTTGTTGTGGAGGTCCGGGACCGCGGATCCGGAACCATTGGGACCTTCCGCGAGTTGCGGACATTCGGATCGCACGATTCGTTGCTGGCGATGAGCGATCTGCTGCTGGCGTCCCGGATCCGGCCGAGAACCGCGTTCCCCGAAGGCCGCGACGATCTGCTTGTCACCGCCAACCCGCTTCACACCTTCGGCCGGTCCGAGCCCGTCTTCCTGTATCTCGAGATCTACAATCTCAAGAAAGACAGATTCGGCCGGACAAAATATCGGATTTCCTATCGGCTGACCCGGCCGGACCGCGAAGAAATCCATCCCGAACGCTTCGCCGCCCTGGAGGCGCCGGGCGCCGCCGCCAGGGTGGAGGTTCAGACCATCATCGAGGAACCTGTAATTGCCAGCGAGGACGACCTCTGGCGGGATGGGATTCAAGAATCCGTGAGGTATCGTGTGAAGTACATCCTCCCGGAACGAAACCGAATCTCCGAGGAGATCGAGAATACCCCTCGTTCATTGGAAGGCACTGAGACGACGGTCACGGCGCGATACGAGGGAGATCGGACGGATGACTTCACCTTCCTGCAGATTGAATCGAACGATACTCCCGCCGGTTTCCACAAGCTGATCGTTGCCGTAAAGGATCTCTACACGGGGCAAATCGCGAAACGGCACGTCGTGTACCGGGTTGTGGAGTGAAATATCCGGACTTAGCCTTAATTCGAAAGAAAACTACCGTTAAATTGGCCACAAAAAGCCCAAAGGGGATCGGTGCGAAACGGCGTGTGTCGTAACGCCGTGGCCCTGAACGAATTCCCATGTCTTTCGGCGACACGCACTGTAACAGAATAGCTGTTTTTGTGCCGCTTGTGGCAATTTGCCTTGCATCGAAAAATCCAGCAAGCCGACACTGTGGAGAAGACTTCCGGAACGGGCCGAACGGTCGTCCGGAAGCCGCGGTGTCCGGGCTTTTTTTGAACCCATGGTTATACCATCAGATGTGAGAGAATGGGCGCATGAAATGAAGAAGAGACACCTGGCTGCAATGGCGGTTTTCCTGTGTCTACATGCCTGTGGATCAGATTCGCCGACGCCCTCGGAGTCTGAAGGCGATCCCGGAGGTTTTGAAGCCGTGGGAAGAATGACAATATCGAGGTTCTGGCACGTTGCGGTGCAATTGAAGGACGGCCGGGTTCTCATCGCCGGTGGTACCGAAACGGATCGACCCGGTCATTCACAGGCGGATATGTATCACGACAGCGCGGAACTGTTCGATCTTGAAAGCGGAACATCGTCGACAACCGGAAAGATGTCGCAGGCTCGCACGCAGGACACGGCAATCCTGTTGAATGACGGTCGGGTCGCGATGATGCGTTCGGGCAATTATCCGGTGGAGATATTCGATCCGGGAACCGGGAAATTCACGGCCGCATCATCCATCCCGACGTTCGGCCCCGGCAACAACCTGACGCTCCTCCTCAATGGAGATGTTTTCGTATCGGACGGACAGGGCAACGCGGCCATTTTCAACCCGGACACGGGAGCGTTTTCGTCGATCAAAAGGATGATCGCTTCCCGCAGCGCCTACACGGCGACCTTGATGCGCGACGGGCGTGTTTTAATCGCAGGTGGAACAAATGGCGGCGATATGGTCAGGAGTTGTGAAATCTTCGATCCTTCGACCGGGGACTTTACACGTGCCGGCGATTTGAACAACGAGCGATGGCGGCACAAAGCGATGCTGCTGCAGGACGGAAGGGTGCTGATTATTGGCGGGCGCAGGGACGACGTCGCGTCGGACGACGTGCAGCATGTGACGTCAGCTGAATTTTTCGACCCTGCAAGGGAGACGTTCGCGCCGGCCGGCGACACGGGACTGCCATCCGTCGATGCCGCGTTTCTGTTGCCCACGGGCAAGGTGTTTGTATTGTCCGGCAGAGACGTGGCGATTTATGATCCGGCGACAGGTACTGCCACACGCACCGGACACAGCATCGGTCAGGATCGGATCCTGTATACGGTTACGCCGCTCAGCGACGGCAGGATCATGGTTTCGGGCGGGATGAAGGATCTGGTTTCGACGGATGAAGTGCTGGTCTACAAGCCATAGCGGAAGGCCGGACGCCTGCCTGCGCAGCGTACTGCGCTGCAGGCAGGCCCACAAGGGGCGCCCGGCTGGATGACGCGACGGGTCATGCCTGTTCCACCCTGGACTTGCGCCGGTACGTGCGCAGCTTCACATAGGCGGGACGGATGATGAAACCCGTAATCGCCAGTGCCAGGACGGCGATGCTCAGCACGTCCACATAGATCCACTCACCCTCGGCGCCGAAGAGGGCTTTGCCGGTGTGCAGGTCCAGAACCAACTTGCTGAAGCTGACGACCTCGGGAAGGGGGACTTCCACCATGGTTGCGTTCACGGCCGTCAGCTCCGTCCACGTCGCGCCCAGGTCCGCGGTGACGAAGAGGCCGTTGCTGCCCTGTATGTGGACGATGCGACCATCTTCTGCAAAGGTTGCCGCTCCTCTGAAGTTGGAAATGCGCTTCCACTGCTCCGCCTCGAAGAGCCAGGTGCTTTCCCGCGTGCCGACCAGGATGCGCTCTCCCTGTTGGTCGATGTTGAAGATGTCCAGGCCCTCCAATTCCGGAACGCTGCGGTATTCGCTCCCACTCAGGTGAAGCAACCCTTTGCGCGTCCCGATGTACACCTCCTCATTGCCTGCAAGCAGGGCGCACTTGATCTGTCCCAGGCGACTGGCGCTGGTCTGGTAGCCGGGAAACCACCGGCTGGGCACGCCCACGCTGCCCAGGCCCCAGCCGCTGAGATGCTCCAGCAGGATCGCGGTCACGCACACGAGCACCGTGAAGACCAGTGCGAAGATGGAGGTCCAGGCATGCCAGCGGCGAACGCCTTTCTTGTAGCGTCCCTTCACTTGTCGGCGGCCCCGGGCCGTGCTCTCGTTCATCGCTTTTTCCTCCTCAAAGGACGCATTCACAGGCTATAGCCGAGTGACAGCAGAAAGTTCCTGGGCGTTCCCGGCATGATCCGGTCACGACGCCATGCGTTCTGGTAGTACCCCACATCGGTGAGGTTTTTGACGCTCAGATCCACTCTCAGGGTCTGCAGCCGGTAGGTGAGGGTGGCATCGACCCGCACGTAATCGTCAAGGAGGAAGTCATTGTTCAGATTGCCCTGGCGCTCTCCGGTATAGATCACGCCCAGTCCCACCGCCAGACCATTCGTATGGCGGTAGTTGCACCACAGACTGGCGCTGTGTTCGGGCGTATTGTCGAGATGGTTGTCCTCCCACGCGGGGCGGTCAGCATCCCTTTCGATGCGCGCGTCCACATACGCATAACTGGCGATAGCACGCAGTTGGGGGATCGGCTGCGCGGTCAGGTCGAGATCGAGGCCCCGGCTGCGCTGGCGCCCGATCTGAACGCGGTAAATGCGGTAGCGGGGATTGGTTTCGACTACGTTGGTGCGTGCCAGATCGTACAGCGCCAGCGTCGCGCTCAGGCGGTTGTCGGCGTCGGTCCACCGTCCTCCCACCTCCAATTGCGCCGCCAACTCGGGGTCGACCGGTACGACCATGTCTGGAGTTATCGGTGTGGTGTCGTCCTCCGGTTCATCGAGGATCTTCTCGCCCGACTTCGGCCTGAAAGAGCGGCTGTAGCTGGAGTAAAGGGAGAGACCACCACCGGGCTTGTAGACGACGCCCAAGCGCGGGCTCAAACTGCCGTCACTGCGGTCGTGGGTTCTGTAGGAACCGCGCTGGTTCGTACGTTCGTCGAAATCGACCCCGTCATAGCGCAAGCCCCCCAGCAGAACCCATTGGTCGCCGAGTTCCACCAGGTCTTGCAGGTACATGCCCCAACTGGTCTCTTCGCGCTCGCGGTTGCGGAAGAGGGCGAAATCCTGGGGAATGGTCAGTCCGTAGTACGGCTCCGGATCGTAGATGTCGATCTTCAGCGCGTCGGCATCCTCCGCTTCCGGCGTGCCCTCTCGATGGACCCGATCGCCGAGCACTTCACGCTCTTTGTAGAAGGAGAGTGCCACGCCCAATAACAGCGTATGCCGAAGAGTACCCCCCTTCTGCTTGTAGCTCAGGTCGTGACGCATCGTGGTCTCGCGATAGAAGATCTCGTTGTCGTAAATGGCGCGATTGAGCAGGTTGGTGTCGCTGTCCGGATGTCCTGCGCCACCTGGCAGGCCAACGACACCGCCCCGCATGGCTTCAACCGACATTTGCTCGCGATCCCATGTGGTCTTGTAGTGGCTGAGGGCCGACGTGTGCGTCAGGCTACGAGTCCAGTTCCGGGTCGCGCGAACGGTGACCGCGCCGTTTCTCATGGTTTCCTTGTTGTAGAGCGGATCTCCGTAGAAGCGATCGATGGGTACCGACGCAGGCTGATCCAGGATCGCGACGATGCCGGCATCGGCCGTTCTCTCGTCGCGCAACAACTCCAGATTCAGTTCCAGCGCTGTCGATTGAGACCAGCCCCAGTAGACGGAAGGGTTGACGTACCAGCGATCCTGCTCGACGAAATCGCGGAAACTCTCCGCTGTCAATCGGGAGCCGTACAGCCTGTAAAGCACTCTTCCCTCGTTGTCGAGCGGACCGGACGCCGAAAATCGGGGGCTGATGTGGCCATAGCTGCCCGCGCTCAGGTGCAACTGGCGCGTGGAGGTTGTAGACGGTTGGGGGGTAATGGTGTTAATAATCCCCCCCGGCTCGATCGCGCCATAGAGGATGGAGGCCGGGCCCTTGAGCACCTCCACCCGTTCGAGATTGCCCGGCTCAGCGGCAAACCGATTGTAGTACGGCACGCCATTGTGGTAGTAGTTACGCCTGGGATCCAACCGGAAGCCGCGAATGACGAAATCTTCGGAGACTGCCGAATTCGTACCGCGACTGAAAACGCCGCTCACATTCTTCAGGCCGTCCCAAAGGGTGGTGGCCAGCTGATCTTCGAGTACCTGTCTCTTGATCGTCAGAACGGATTGCGGTGTGTCTTCCAGCGGAATGGGAACCCCGAGAGCCGTGCCGCTGTGGGTGAAGGAATAGCCCGTATCGGGATCGGCGGAGACGACCAACTCAGGCAGGGTATACACCCTTGTTTCCTGCGAGGAATAGCCCGTGTCAGGTTCGGCGGAGACGACCGCGGCAGTCTCGACTGCTTCTTGCTCGGCCCAGGCGGGACTGAACAGGGGGCTGAGGATAACGGCCGAGAAAAGGGGAATGGCTCGAACTCTTGAGGCGCTCAGCAACAACCAAAACTTCCGAAACGCTTGCATTTCTCTTCCTGTCGTGTGCGCAAATGCGCGTGTGTATTGATAATGATTATTCATTATCAATAAGAAATGGAATTCACGATCACATCCGTACCTTTTTTCATGATCGAAGGTACAGGATCACAAAGACGAGCGGATGTTCGGTCTCTCGTGGCGGCCACCGGACATGACAGGAGCACAACCGCCGGAAAGCCCGCTTCTAAACGATAATGATAATTCATTATCACTAAATAGGCAAGAAAAAATATCCGGGATACCGGTTGTGCGCAGCCTTTCGGGGTGAATCGATTCACATCTACCGCGCCTCGAACCTGGAGGCCGGTGGATCGGCATTAGGCCGCCGGCCGGACCTCGAAGATAACCACCTTGCCATCTCGCTGTCCAACTGCCAGCCTGCCCCCACGGCGCCACCGCAAGCAACTTGCGGATGATGAAAGCAGAAGCCCGCCAATGACCTTGTCGTGCTCGATGGGATCCCACACAAAGAGCCATCCATCCGCGTCTGCCGAGGCCAGCAACTTCCCATCGGGCTGAAAGACCAACTGAGTCAGCTTGCTGGAATGCGCGTCGTACTGGCGTGGTTTCCGGCCCGCCGGCCCTTTCCCGCTGCAATCCCACAGACAAACCGATTCGCCGCCGCCGGTTGCCAGCCATCGCCCGCTGGAATCCCAACTCAACTCGAGCACCTTGGTAGGGAAGCCCCACATCTGCGCGTCTTCGCCGGACTTCACATGCCAGAAATGGACCGTCGAATCTTGTTCGCCGGTTGCAATGTACTTCGCGTCGGGACTCCATGCCAGGACAAGGCTCGAACCTTTCCAGGTGTACTTCCGCGGCCGGCGCTGCCTGCCGGGAACATGCAGGGTGATCCCGTTGTAAGCAGCCGCGGCGATCCCGGATCCGTCAGGATTCCATCCTACATCGGCGATTGTGCTTGCGTGTTCAGAAGACTCATAGAAAGGCTCGCGTTTGTCGTTCCAAACCTTGAGATGCCGGCCGGCAGCCGTTGCCAGAACATTGCGACGAGGATTGTAAACCGCCTTGCCGACCCACGGATCGCCCGCATGCAACTCGCTTAGAAGCTGCCCCGATTTCGCGTCCCAGCATTTCACCATCCCGTCGTGCCCGGTCGTGGCGAACTCCGTCCCGTCGGGACGCCAGGACAGCGAATTCGCGCCACCGGCATGTTGGCCAATGAGCCTGGGTTGTGCCGAATCGCCGTGGTCGTCGATCAGGGATACCGAACCTTCCACCGTCACCGCGCCTAGCCTGGACGCATCGGGGGACCAGGCGATATCGATGATATAGTCGTCCAACGCGACACACCAGGACTCCGCGAGCAGTCCCTCGTTCAGCATAGAATGATCTACGTCAAGCATGCGCTGAACCCTGCATTGAGTGCCTCGCGATCCAGATTGCGACCGATAAAGATCAGCGAGTTGCTTCGCTCTCCCTCGCGCCACGGTCGATCCACACGACCATCGAACAGCATGTGAACGCCCTGGAACACGTACCGTTTCTCTTCGCCGCCAAACGCCAACACGCCTTTCATGCGGAAGATGTCCGGACCCTGGTTGGCAAGCAAATCTTGTAACCAGCCTTCGAACTTTCCGAG
Organism: Candidatus Latescibacterota bacterium; assembly: GCA_965203805.1. Lineage (GTDB taxonomy): Bacteria > Latescibacterota > UBA2968 > UBA2968 > JAAXHE01. The sequence goes on from OZ241917.1 coordinate 3,982,258, forward strand.
ATCCAGATCGCCCGGCGTGTTGATTGCCACCGACGTCACCTCTTCGTCATGCTCGTGGTCCGGCTTGTATTCGCGCGTGAACAGAGCTTCGACGCGATCACCTTCTCCGTCGGTAACGAATGCTTCGAACTCATCAGGATGATGCTCGGTGAATAGCGTGTACGCACCCGCCACCGGGACTCGCAAGACGTAAACCGGTTCGTCTCCTTCAAGATCGATTTGGCTCAACTGCTCACCCGGTTCGATCACCGCGCCGGATTGCAGGTCGATTTCATCGTCCGAGAAAACGAGCACCGCCTCTTCGACGGTGTCACGCATGGCCGACTCGGTCGCCGCCGAAGCGGAGCGAAAGTTCAATTTCATCGCTGGGTCCGGGCCCGGCTTCAGCACCAATCGATGGTCGCCCGCTGGAAGGTCGAACACACCACTCCATTCAAACGGATACTCGGGTTCCATGAATTTCGGATCGACGTCGAGAGCCCTATCCAGATCGAAACCACCGAGATTGAGCACCCTATCCATGTCGATCGCCGCGTCGCGGGTGCGAAAAATCCTGGCCGCCGCGTTCATCGAGTGAATTCGGGATTCCAGTTGGTCAAGCTCGGCGGATGAAACCAGATCGACTTTGTTCAGTAGAATCACATCGGCGAACGCGATCTGCTCCCTCACTTCGTCGCTGTCGTCGATATGCAAGAGCACATGCTTGGAATCGACCAACGTAACGACGCCGTCCAGGCTCAGTGCCTCACGGAGCTCGTCATCCATGAAGAACGTTTGCGCGACCGGCCCCGGATCAGCCATCCCGGTCGTCTCGATCATGATGTGGTCAAACCTGTCCCGACGTTTCATCAAGTTGCCGAGGATGCGAATCAAGTCTCCCCGGACGGTGCAACAGATGCAGCCGTTGTTCATTTCGAAGATCTCTTCTTCAGCTCCGATCACCAGGTCGTTATCGACGCCGATCTCACCGAATTCGTTTTCGATCACGGCAATTCGTTTGCCGTGGTTTTCGGATAGAATTCGATTGAGCAAGGTGGTCTTGCCGGATCCCAGGAAACCGGTGAGCACGGTTACGGGAACAGTTTCTTCCGTCATTGCATCTTCCTCCTTTTGGTCTTGGATGACTACGAACTGCATTTGCTGCATTGTCCATACAGCGTGATCTCGTGCCTTTCGACCTCGAAGCCCGGCGGCGCCAGCTTCTCGATCCCCCCCGGACACCCGCTGATATCGAACGCTTCCTCGCACTCACGACAGAGAAAATGGTGATGATGAGTCCTGTCGGTCAGCTCGTAACGCGCGTCGTTGACGCCCAGTTCCACGACCCGCACTTCACCGGCCTCTTGGAGGCGCCTGAGCTGCCGATAAACCGTCGCAATGCCCAGCGTCGGCACGATGCGGGATGCCAGGTCCAGGATTTCCCGGGGGCTGAGCGGGCCGGGGGCGTCGCGCACAACCCGCACTATGGCACTGCGTTGGCTGGTGCGTCTGTTGCTCATGAGGATACCTCCTGACAGCGGCGGCCTGTCAGTCCGTTGAAAGAGTCCATCCGGTCTGCGTCCGGCCCTTGTGACCGAAATACGGCGTTGCCTTCCTGCGCCAGGCAACGCGCGGCAGGCAGGCGCTCCCTCCCCGAATCCAGGGATTCGCGCCGGTCGCCTGCAGAGCGGCTTCTTCAGCGGACTGCTATGGTGGGTGACTGTGACTGCCTGCAATCGGATTTCTCACAGGGTTCGGAAACAGCGAACCGTTCAAATCGGTGGCGATTCAGTTCAGCGGGCAGTTCGAGTAAAACATCCGCGTCACGCGAGGCGACGGCCCAATCCAGGAGCAACTCGTATTGCCACGGTTCCTGGATGCCGCCAAACCACTGCGTCCCCTGAGATGAGATCACACAAACGACATTGGCCAGATCGCACGGGCCTAGGCATCCGGAGATCGTCAGTTGCACCGACCTGGCGAGTCTCGCCTCTTTCCACTGTTTTTTGATCCAGTCGCGGGGGAACGGCTTGAACCCCTTGTCTGTACGACCGCAGCAACAGCCTTCGCAGAACACGATCTGACCAAGAACGCGGCTTCGTGCCGTAGCCAATGCTTCGTGTCTGCCGAGCGTTTCGTCGATGCGTTCAGTCTGAGCATTCATGTGCGTGCCTTCTTTGGCCGCTGGATACCGGACCGGTTTGACGGACTTCAGTTGGCCGGCCGTCAGTACGCCCGTTTTCCTGTGGCGAATTGCGATTGTTGGCCGAGCGCTTGAATCAGCGTTCCCAGATTGTGCTCGAACATCTTCTCGTAGCTGGTCGCGGGGCCGCCGCGTTCCGAGAGCGCGTCGGAGAACAGCCGGCCGGCGATCTGAATTCCGGTTTCGCGCGCGATCTGTTGAATCAGGGACGGGCTGGTGATGTTCTCAACGAACAGCGCGCCGGCGCCGACTTCCTTGAGGTGATCGATCAGCCTGGCGAGGTCCCGTGCCGACGGCTCGGCATCGGTGTCGATCCCGACCGGGGCCAGAAACGTGAGCCCATAGGCTGCCTCAAGGTACCCGAAGGCATCGTGGGCGGTCACGACTGTGCGCCGGTCGGCGGGCAGTTTCTTGAGTTGATCGAGCGCACGGTTGTGCAATTCCTCGAGTCCGGCAGTGTAGGCGCGGGCGTTGGCCTTGTAGACTTCCGCATTCTTCGGATCGATTTCCGCCATGCCGTCCGCAATATTGGCGACATACTTCATGCCGTTCGTGAGTGAATTCCAGGCATGCGGGTCGATTTCGCCGTCAACCCTCAAAGGCGTTATGCCATCCGTCGCGACGAACACTCTGGCTTTGGTACCGGATGTTTCGATCAGGGTTTGCGACCAGGTCTCGAAGCCCAGACCGTTGACAAAGATCACCTCAGCGTTTGTCACTGCTTTGGCGTCGGCCGCGTTGGGCGTGTAAACGTGCGCATCCGCGTCCGGGCCGACAATGGTTGTCACCTCGGCCAAATCGCCGGTGGCCTGGCGCACCATATCTCCGAGGATGGAAAAGCTGGCGACAACCTTGATTTTGTCCTGGGCGGCCGCCGGGATCAAGGTCAAAACCAGGCCCGCCAGCAGCAGTGCCGGGAAGCGTCTTTGCATGGGTCTTTCCCTTGGTTTGAGTTCTGGTTGGTGGACAGGGGTTAGCGGCGGTACGGATTGAGGCGTGCGCCGACATGAAATCCTTGCGGTGCGAAGTTCAGGCTGAAGATGAAAAAGACCGCCGCAACCAGCACGATTGCGGGACCTGCCGGCACGTCCGGCAAATAGAACGACACGATCAGCCCGATCCAGCAGCTCAGCAGCGCGCACGTGAAGGTCACGATCAAATAGCCGGTGATCGTCGAGACCCAGTAACGCGCCGCCGTCGCCGGCAGGATCATCAGCCCCACCGCCATCAGCGTGCCGAGCGCCTTGAAGGCCCCCAACAGATTGAGCACGACCAGAAACATGAACCAGTGAGTCACGAGGCCCGGGCGCCTGGACTGGCTCTCATGGAAGACCGGATCGATTGTATTGATGATCAGCGGCCTGATGATCAGCGCGAAGCTCACCAGTGTGATTGTAGCCGTCGTCCCGATCAGAATGAGGGTTTCGTCGTCGATACCGAGGATCGAACCGAAGAGGAAACTCTTCAGCGGCACCGCGGAGCCGGCGGCGGACAAGATGAAGATGCCGAGCGCAAGGGCGATCAGGTAGAGCGACGCCAGACTCGCATCCTCGCGGATGATCGTCATACGGGCGAGCAGGCTGGTCAGCGCGGCGATGGTGATACCGGCGGCCAACCCGCCAACGATCATGGATCCCACCGACAGACCGGCGATCACGAAAGCGATGGCGATTCCCGGTACGATGGCGTGAGCCATCGCCTCGCCGGCGAGCGACAGGCGCCTGAGCACCAGGAATGCTCCGACCGGGGCGACGGAGAAACTCAGCACCGTCGTCGCGGTCAGTGCCCGGACCATGAACGCGTAGTCGAGCCACTCAAACATCGTTTGCTTTCGATTGCAGGTACATGCCTTCGATCCAGGCGGCCTGGCTTTGCGACAGGTACCGGTAAGCGACCAGATTGTGGGGCGTAAGCGTTTCTTTCGGAGCACCGAAAAGCGCGCGGCCGTCTCCCAGGAGCAGCGCTGAGGTGCAATGTTGCAGAACGGCGGAAAGATCGTGCAGAACCAGGATGATCGTGCGTCCTTCCGCGGCCCAGCTGTCGATCAACGCCAGCAGAGCCGCTTCCGTTGACTGGTCGACCGCCGTAAACGGCTCATCCAACAGGATCAGCGGCGCATCCTGAACCATGGTCCGGGCAAATAGCGCCCGTTGCAACTGACCCGCGGATAGTTTGTGCAAAGGCATGTCGGCGATCTCGGCTGTGCCCGTGCGCTCGAGCGCGCACCTGATCCGAGCCCGGCACTCACTATCGATGCGGCCGAGAAACCCCAGGTTGGGCCACGCGCCCATTGCCGCCACGTCGCGGGCCCGGATGGGAAAGCGGCTGTCGAACTCGGTTCTCTGGCCCAGATAGGCAATTGTCCGCGGCCGCCCGGTGGGCCAGTTGAGCGTGCCGGCAAGTGGCGGCAAGGCGCCCAACAGTGTTTTGATCAGGGTCGATTTTCCCGATCCGTTGTGACCGACAACAGCGAGCACATCGCCGAGCGCAAGGTTGAACGCGACGTCTTCAGCGACGGTCTCGGTCCCATAGCCGAGCGCGAGTCCGGTTGCCGAAAGGAGGTTTGGGTTCGCCATCGGCTCTTGTCGGACTTAAATGCCGAGGGTTGCGGCGATGATGGCCCAAAGTCCCGCGCAGGCAACGCTGACTGCAATTAGATGATGGAGCGTACTGGCAGCTGTAAGATCAAATGCCGCCAGGCTTTGAGACAGTAAGTCTTGCAAGTTCGTAATTCTCTCCTTCGGGTACGCCCGACCGGTGATGGGTTTCAAAATGCCTGGCAGGTCTTCCGGCTCACGGTTGACCTGGACTCGACCTCAAATAATACTGCATTATCATTAAGAAGTCAATTCATCCTGAGGAGGCCGCTTTGCCTGCCAGCGCATCATTGGCAGGCGGGCCGACGAAGGATCTACTGCGGCATGGGACCGTCCCCGCGCGAATTGCCGGTGTCGATACCTGAGAGGCGGCACGTCCGTCCATTCGTAGAACGGAAGTGACGGTTGATTCTTCGCTGCGCTCAGAAAGACCTGCTGGCGGCTAACTATTCGGGAAAAGCTTGCACTGGAAGAAAAAATCGCATAACATGCTGGATCGGAACGGGGTACGGCGAAGAACGGTAGTGCAAAGAACGCGACCTCCCGATCAGCATAAGGATGATGTTATGGTACCAGTACTTGAATCTGCGCGCGTGAAATTTTGGCGTCCGGCCCTGTTTTCGGCCGTGATCATCGCCGCGTCCTGCCCCCTGGGGGGACTCGGCGCGGAAGTTCGTCAAACCGTGATATCGGCCTCCGGCAGGGGGCAAACCGCGTGGGCGGTCGGGCTGGAAACGGGTTCGTCCGCCATTACTGAGATCTGGGTCGAAACCCGTGGAAGCCAGCCTCGCCACCTCGGTACCTTTCCCGGCCCGCCAGGGCGACTGGAGTGGGTTGCGCACGGGGAACGTCTTCGCTTTCAGGAGACTGCCTTAAAGGTCCCCCTGCATACGCTTACCGTGCTCCCGAACAGGTCCTTGCCGCTGGTCGCATCGGGCGTCTGGGAGATCTCCGTTCTGGACGGATCGATCGCGCGTTCGAAAACAGACTTCGAGGCGGAACCGGTAACGCCGCCGGTCGTGGCGACCCGAAACGCGCCGCGCCCGAGTCCGGCTGCCAAGGCCGTGCTGTGGGGCGTTGCGACGGCATTCAACGCCTCGGCCCTGGCCTACACCACCGTGCACCGCTGGGAATTCCGATCGGCGGTAAAGCGTTACCGGAAAGCCTCCCGGGCGTGGGCGGCCCTGCCTCCCAGATTTAAAAAGTACGGGCTCTACGAAGAGCCGGTGCTGTCCTACGCGGAGGCGCTGGCCGCAACCGCCAGGAAGGCCGGGGCAAGGCGCGGCGCCCGCTGGGTCTGCGAGGACCATCTGACCGTCATTGGCGACGCCCTCTCTGCATACGAGAAGGCTCATGAAGACCAGCGGCCGACCGACCTGGCGGCCCTAAAGGCGTGGATCGAAACCCATACGCTCACACCGGCGGACTCGACCGTTCTGAAGACGCTGTTTCGCTCGGCGAAAGACCCTGAAAAAAGGCCGCCGGATCAGCTACACGCACGGATACCGCCCGGAAGCCGGGGACGGCGAAGCCGTTGTCACCAGTTTCTTCCACGACGGTTACCTGGTTGAAGCCGTCCGCAGCAGCACGGGATATCGCACCGTCGACCGGCGCGTGGGCAAGGCGCAGATCGACTCCCTCCTCTACCTCGGCACTGAACTCACCCCGCATGAGCCGCTGCGGGCGATCTCCACCCTTGAAATCCTGGCCGGCGTGGCTCAGGATTACGCCCGCGGGCACAGCGGGCTCGGGTTCGCCTATCTGGAGGCGGAGAAGCTGGAGCGCGCCGTCAAATCCTTCGAACGCGCGATCGAATGCGACCACACGCTGGCCGAGGCCTACTTCGGCCTGGGTCTCACCTTCCGCAAATGGCCCAGGGGAAATTACGACGCCATCCGCTATTTCCAGAAAGCCCTCCAGTACGACCGGCACCACGTGGAAGCAAGGTTCAATATTGCCGATATCCGGTACAAACTGGACGAACACGACGTACGGCGGGAAGTCAAAAAAGTACTGGCAATTGACCCCCGCTACGCGCCCGCCTATCTGCTGATGGGGAAATGGGTGGAGGAATTCGAGAAAAACTACGAGAAAGCCGCGCTCTACTATGCGAAGTATATGGGCTTGCGGCCCGGCGACCCGGAGGGGCGCAAGCGGCTGGGATCAATCTACCTGAGAACGAAGGACTACGGCCGCATCCTGGAAGTCCTGGAGGATTACGCCATAGAGAATCCGGACGACGACCAGGTGCTGCCCATCCTGGCCCAGGCCTGCATGAAACTGGGGGCCTATGACAGGGCCGCCGCCTTCTTCAGAGACTTTCTCGAAGGGGCCGATGCGGCCGAGAAGGGGCACTACCACGATATCCGGCTGGTGGCGCCCAAGGAGACGCTGGCGGCCTTCGAACAGACGCCGCCGGAAGAACGATGGGACTTTGTGAGGAAGTTCTGGGCGGACCAGGACCCGGACCTGACCACGGCCGCCAACGAGCGCCTCCTGGAGCACTACCGGCGGGTGTCGTTCGCCATGCAGAATTTCTCCGAAGGCAGGCGGCCCTGGGACCAGCGCGGCGAAGTCTACATCCGCTTCGGTGAACCCGATCACCGCTCCACTTCCAAAGAGTTGAACTTCCAGCAATCCATGGCGGTTCAGCGGGTCAAGGAACGCCTTTCCAGGACGCTCTACGGGGCTGCGCGCCCGCCGCGCCGTGGAATCGGCCTTCGCGGCGCCAGTTCAACGTTCGTCGGTCCGGTTTATCCCGTGCGCAGCCAGGGCGGCAGGGGTCCGGGGGGGTCCTACAGACCGGTCACGGCGACGTACGACGGCTCGATGGTCCCGTGGGAAACGTGGACGTACGTCGACGTGGGCAGCGGCATCGAGATTACCTTCACCGACGAGTTCAGCAACGGAAACTACAACTATGCGCCTGAACCGCTGGATGCCGGGATTCCCGCCCGCCGGCTGGCCATGTTTACCCGCTACAGCCCCCGCAATATCTACCGCATGGCCGCCGCGGCGCAGCCGAACTACTTCGTGCGGCCGAAAAACACGCTACCGATGGAATTCTATTTCAACTCGGCTGACTTCAGGAGTGAAACGGATTTCCGGACCGCGCTGGAAGTCTACGTGGGGATACCGCGGCACCAGGGGCACTATATGATCGATGACGACCGGACGGAAATATTGGTCGACCGGACCGTGGCGCTGCGAAATCCGGCAACCGGAGCGGTCTACCGCAGCGAGGACAAGGTACAATTCGCGGCCGAGGGGGACGTGACCGCGGAACGCAGCGCGTTCGTGCCGGACCTCGCGCGGCTGGACGTGCCCCCCGGGCGTTACAGGATGGAAGTGAAGATAAAGGATAATCTGTCCGTTCAGCACGGGCGGTACCGTCAGGACATTGAAATCGAGTCCTATGAACGGCACAGCCTCCAGGTGAGCGACCTGGAACTGGCGTGGCGGATATCCAACCGCAAGGACGAGGATAAATTCAACAAAGGCACACTGTGGGTCATTCCGATGCCGACGCGGACCTACAGGGTAGGACAGAATGTATTCGTCTACTACGAAATCTATAACCTGACGAAGGACGATTTCGGGCAGACGAACTACCAGGTATCCTATACCGTCACGAAGAAGGGCGGCTTCAGCCCCCTGGGTATCATTAGCAGCCTTATAAGGTGGAAGAAGGGCAAGCGTGAAGAGCTGGAAGTGACGTACGAGATGGTGGGCGAGGATAACATGGAAGTCGAATACGTGGAACTCGAGCTGGAGAACCGCCCTGCGGGCAAGTATTTCCTGAACGTCACCGTCATCGATATGAATAGCGGTGAGTTGGCCCAGAAGCAGGCCAGTTTCATCCTCGCGCAGTAGGATCAGGATTAGAGACCGAAAACAGGATCAGGATTTGCAGGATTAGAGGATTAAGCAGGATTAGAGAACAAAATCAGGATCGAAATCGAGCAGGAAAAGGCCAGGAGCAGGGCCGATGCTCACGATTCCGGTCCATAGAGATAAATCCGAATCCCTGCAGACCTCGCGTCGTCACTCCGGCTATTCAGATTCCGTGTTTCATTAACCTCAATTCGAAAAAAGAAACACGTTTTACGTTCGTGATCCGATTTGCCGACGCTTCGGGAGATTTCGTGATGCATTGGATGAAGATCCTACTCATAGGCGCGGGTGGCGCCCTGATCATGCCGGGAGAAGCCGCGTCGGCGTCTGGCGGGGTCCCCACCGCGAGTACGGCGGATGGCGGGCACGTCGCCTATGCTGTCCGGCGGGGCGACGGGTCGATTTCGATATCGGAAATATGGGTTGCCTCGCAACAGGACAACGGAGCCAGGAAGATCGCGGCCTATCCCGGAGAACCCGGCGGTCTCTGTTTCCATCCGGACGGAAGCGCGCTGATCTATCTCGAGCGAAGCCTGCGGCGGGAAGCGTGGGGGTCGTACTTCTACGGCGGGCAGTCGCTTCCGATAACGAGAAACAGAATCCGGAAGTTGAGTCTGGACGGCGCGAGACAGGAAACGTGGCCGCTCCCGGGCGACTTTCAACCCCTCGAATTCGCGCCTTCTCCCGATGGACGGTCGTTGGCGATTGTCGGGTATCGGGGGAATCCGTTCGAGCGTACCGGCCACGGGCTTTGGGTCGCGGACGATCACGGCGGCGTCAGGCCCCTGTTCGAGGGAAACGCCGCGGGCCCGTTGAACTGGTCGCCTGACGGGACGGCGGTATTTTTCCGCATGGCGGATGGCTCGGGATCGATCCGTGTTGACATCGCCAGCGGAGAGAACTTTCGATCTGATCCGCCCAACCATATACCAAAAAGAGGTTATCCGGATCGCGAGGCCGTTTTCCGGCCGAATCCGGGTGCGGTTCCGGGTGGGGACGACGCGATCGATTCCGCCCTGGGGGTGATCGGCACCGGACTGGACCTGTTTATTCGCGGCAGAAATGCGCTCCACAGAGGAAACGAAGCCAGCGCGGAAAAACGGTTCCAGCAGGCCAGGAGTGCATTCAAGAAGCTCTTTGATCGGGCGCCGAAGTACGGGATGTCCAGGAAGGGCTGGGCAAGGTATATCGAAGTCTGCGAAGACTGGATCGATGCAGACAGCAACACGGCGCACAGACGCAACTGCCAGGAGCGCCTGGCGGGGATGCTCCGGTTGATGGTGGCGTTCGAGCGCGACCGGAACGGGGACGAACCGGAGGACCTTGCCGAATTGCATCAGTGGGCGACGCGGAAAATCGTTGCAGAGTCGCCGGCCGGAAAGGAACGGGATGACAGGAAGGCGATCCTTGGCGTGCTGTTCTCCTGTCCGTCAAACCGGAACTATACATTTCTCAGCGATTACCTGTATAAGCATCAAGGGTTGCCCGGCGCGCCGGCCCTGGCCTGTTTCTGGCACCGCGGCGAACAGGTCGCCGGCATGGCCGGACGCGATGGCGTTCACACGGAGATTTCACGCATACCCGAAACACGGGTCGACAGCCTGGCATCCAGCGGGCGCCGCGCCATGGCCGCGAATGAGCTGGACCGGGCGCGCCTGATCTACCGGAACGTCGCGCGTCAACGGCCGAGAGAACCGGACGCATATGTCCACCTGGGTCACATTCTCCTTGACTTGAAACGATTCGAGGAATCGAAAGACGCGTTTCACCGCGCCATGACCCTGGGTAGCAAAGCGCTTGCCCACCACGGCCTGGGAATGCTCTACGCCACGTGGCCGATGCAGCGCCATTTCGCGATTCACCACTTTACAGAGGCGCTGGTCAGGGACCGGGACTTTGTGGACGCGCGATTTCGGATGGCCAAAGTCCGTTATGAGATGAAACAGCGTGACGCGGAGCTGGAGCTGAAACGGGTCTTGAAGATGGACCCCGGCCACGCGGACGCTTATCTGATGATTGCAGACTACTATCTGAATCTGTCGTGGGAATTCGAAAAGGCCGTTGTCTGGTATACGAAGTACCTCGCGCTTCGTCCGGAAGACGCCGACGCGCAGCGAAGGCTGGGGGTTGCATACCTGAAGGTCAGAGAGTATTCGAAGATTATGGACCACCTGCTGGACTTCGTGAGAAAGTACCCCGAAGCCATCGAGTTGATGCCCATTGTCGCCGTTTCCGCCATGGAACAGGAAGAGCCGGCAATGGCAATGGCGTTCTTCGAAGACTACATTGACAAACTTGCGCCGGATGAAAGACGATTGTACGAAGATATATCGCTGGTTGCCTCCGGCGAGGAACTCAGGACGTGCAACGAGGCACTGGGCGCCCACCGTGAGACCTGTCTGCAGCGATTCTGGAATGGAAAGGACCCGGACCTGTCCACGGCCGTGAACGAGCGGCTGCTGGAACACTACCGAAGGGTCTGGCACGCGCTGACGGAATTCTCGGAAGGCAGGCGCCCGTGGGACGCCAGGGGTGACGTCTACGTCCGATTCGGAGAACCCGATCACCGGTCCAGGTCGGACGAACCCAACTTCAAGCAGAGCCTGAAAGTACAGCGGGTCAAGGAGCGGCTCGCGTTCAATATCTACAAAGGCGATGTCCGCGCGCACACGTTCGTCGGCCCTGTATATCCCGTTCGCAGCCTCAAACAGTTGGATGGCGCCTGGTATGAACTGAAAGAATTCACAATCGAGAACGCAGATCCATCGGCGTGTGAGATTGCCGGCATGACGAACGAAGGTACGGAGGCGGCCGACGCCGACCTTAATCAAGATGGAGGAAGCGAGTCTTTTTTCGTCAATGACGATTCCTTGAAGATCGGTATCCTGCCCCTTGACGAAAGCCTGGGATTCGGCGACTATCACCCGGTTACGACCGACGAAGATCGCAGCACCGTGCCCTGGGAGACCTGGATCTATACCGACGCCGGCGGCGGCATTGAAATCACTTTTACCGACGAAATTGGTTCCGGCGCGTACGATTACGCGCCCATGCCGCCGAACCAGGGAGATATATCCATAGGCGAAACCGCTGCGCTGAGCAGGCACGCGCCCCATTCGGTCTACAGGCGTGCGGCTCGGGCCACACCCGATTTCTATGCACCGAAACATGAGACGCCGCCCCTCGATTTCCACTACTCGCTGGCCGACTTCAAGGGCGAGGACGATAACAGCCTTCTCGAAATCTACTACGGCGTCCCCGTCGTCCCGGCGCATTACGTTGCGGCGGAGGATGTCACTCGGCAGGTCCTGACGCACCATGCGGCGCTCATTTCGTCGTCGCAGGATACCGTGTACAGGGAGACGGATGAAATGACCTACGAAGCCGCCGGAAACCGGGCCGAAGAAGGCCTGCTGGTACCGGACGTCCTGAAGGTGGACCTGCCGCCCGGCGCCTATCGTCTGGAGGTGAAGTCTCAGGACCGCCTGAGAGGAAAAATGGGCATCTATCAGCAGCAGGTTGTCGTGGAACCATATGGCGAAGATCGCCTTCAGATCAGCGACCTGGAGCTGGCCTGGCGGGTTGGCGCGGAAGATGCGGAGAGCAAGTTTACGAAGGGATCCCTGAACGTTGTCCCAATGCCGTCCCGAACGTACCGGAAGGGGCAGAGCGTGTTCGTCTACTACGAGATCTACAACCTGGAGAAAGACGAATTCGGACAGACCGGCTACAACGTCTCCTACACCTTTGCGTCGAAAGACACACCCGGGCAGGCGGGAAACATCTCACGCCTGTTCCGTTGGGGAACCGGCAAACGCGAGGAACTGGCGGTCACGTACGAACAGCAGGGTGAGGCCGCCCGCGAGAACGAATACGTCGAACTCGCACTGGATGAACAGGTCCCGGGGCGATATTCGCTGAAAGTGTCGATTAACGACAAGAACAGCGGCGAATCGGCGGAGAAAGAGGCGACGTTCGTCATCTCGCGATAGGTTCCGCGAAGCGAGGGAAGGACACCGAATGTCCGGAAAAACGGGTTCCGCGCTGCTTGTTATCTCGTTCTTTATGGGCTGCGGCAATCCCGTGCCCACGTCTCCGGAAGCGACGAGCGATCTGCAGGGCTTTGACGTCGCCGGAAGAATGACGGAGCGGCGCTTCTGGCACGCGGCGGTCCTGTTGCAGGACGGCAAGGTACTCATCACGGGCGGCGCCGCAACGGACAGTCCGGGTAATGTCCCTTCGTCGCTGTTTCGCGCCAGCACGGAAGTTTTCGATCCTGTGACGGGAACTTCGAGCAGAAGGGGCGACATGTCCCGGGCTCGCGCACTCGACATGGGAATGCTGCTGCCGGACGGCCGTGTCCTGATCGCAGGCGCTGCTCAGGCCCCTCCGGAAATCTACGATCCGCAAACCGGTCGAGTCACACCCGAGCCGTATGAACCCGCCTTCGCGATCATCTCGTCGATGACGTTGCTCGCCAATGGTAAGATCCTCACCTATTACTCGCTGGGCGTCGCCACATTCGATCCCGCCACCGGGGGGTTCGCGGCGCTACCGGGTACGGTCCGCATTCGAAGGGGCCACACGGCGACCCGGTTGCCGGACGGGCGCGTACTCATCGCCGGCGGCAGCAATGCCTCGGGTATGGTGAAGGAGTCCGAAATCTACGACCCTTTGTCCAATACGCTTACGCGCACAGGCGACTTGAGATACGAACGTCGAGAACACAGAGCGATTCTTCTGGGGGACGGCAGCGTGTTGGTCATTGGCGGGACCACCGACGACGAGGGATCTGAAGTGTCGGTTACGGCCGCCGAGCGGTACGATCCTGCAACGGGGATGTTTTCATCGGAAGGGGATCCGGGACTCGAGCTGATTCACGCGGCCGCGTTACTGCGATCGGGCGACGTGTTTATCATTGGAGAAAGCGGCGAGGTCATTCTCTACGATCCCGCTACCGGCGCGTTCGGCCCGACCGGAGACAGCATCGGCGAGAATCGCGCGTTTTACACGACAACGCTGCTTCCCGACGGCCGCGTGCTGATTGCCGGCGGATTGAAGGACTTCGAGGCCACGGATCAGGTTCTGATTTACAGACCCTAGCGTCGAAAACCGGTGAGACGCAAGACGGTAGATGACATCCTCGCCCGATTGGCTCTACCCTTATGCCTCCGGCGCAAATTGAAGCCGGACGCGGCGGACAATCTCTCCCCTCTTACATCTCCCCGTTCTTCAGGCACTCATCTCCCGTCTCCCCTCTACCCTCTCACCGCTTTTGAGGGGCCGGGGGGAGAGGTCTGCGCCCCCTCTGGTAATGCCACATCCAGGCGCTGAAGTCGACAGACTCGGTTATCGGTTAAAGCTGAAGGCCGATTGCGAACGGCAGTCCTCATCACTAAGGTGTCAATCGGTCTCACAAATGATATCCTGACCGGAGGACTCCCAGAGCAGAGCGCGCGGTTCCGTCCAGCTACTCAGATCGATTTTCTACTGTGGCTGTCAGGGCAGAAAAGTGTGTGTATCCTGTGAGTGGATTCGCGCTGTGCCTGTGGCAGGCCCCGCGCCCAGCGGCGACTTTTGGTTCCTTTTGGTCGCTTCAAAAGGAACCCGCCGGAGGCAGGGAATTTGGGGAAAAGGGGATTTTGAATCTGATTCTGGATTTTTGATTCAAGCCAAATGCTGACGTGAACGGATTGGGTTCTTGATTCGAGCTCGCTGTCCCCAGAGTTGATCGATGGCATATACACGACATGCCCCGATAGCCATTCCGTTAAGTATCTGTCTCTGCACTTTTTTTCCTATTGCCTTCGGGTGGATTGTCGGCCCTGTGGCGTCTGAAGGGAAACCCCCGGCCGTCCCGTTCGACGGGCCGACAAGCACTGATTGGTACGCAGTTTTCGTAAAGTGGGATCAAGCGTACGGGGACAATTATCTGGACGGACGCGACGGGGGATCGTTCGCCTGGGGTCCTTCGGCCTACGTACAGAGGATGTACCTGAATCTCTTTCGGGCATTCAATGAGAGGGTCTGGCTGGACAAGCTGGCAGGGCAGATCGACCGCATTCTGGCGTCCGGGTCGGACGTGCCGCCGTACGAAGTCTACGATCCTCGATACGCGGACGGTTACCGGGGCTGGGGACAGAACCGCTACCGCCAGTACAAGCCCGAATATACCGAATGGCTCTCTGACGACGGGTTGATCGTCAGCCCCATCCTGGCATTCGTGGAGCTCGTCCGGGACGATCCGTACCTGCACGCGGCCTATAAGGCCAAAGCGGATGACTACCTCCGCATTGTCGAAGCGGACGTGATCGCGAAATGGTACGCCAACTGGGCGCCGGATCGCGGGTGGACGAAAGAGGACAGCAGCCGCTACCGCGAAGACGCGGGATACCACGTGTACGAATGGTCCGGATGGAAACGCCAGCCGCTGAATATGTACCTGTCGTTTACGGATGCGCTGATAACGCTCCGTCGACTTTCAGAATCGCCTTATTACAAACCTTACAAGGAGGCGTTTGTACCGTTCTACGCTGAACAGAGCGAGCAGATGATGCGGCACTTTCGCCGCCAACTGTCGTACGATACGGAAACCGACGCCTATACGTGGAAATACGGTCCTGAAAGCCACTGGCCCGACATGATGGAGGACGTCGGGCATGCCTTTATCGACATTCAGGCGGCGCTTCAGGGGGTGCAAAGCGGGCTGAGTTTCACCCGGACAGATCTTGCGAGAATGGCCAATACGTTTGTACGCCGTGTCTGGAACGGAAGCCTGGACGAGCCGGCATTCAAATATTACATCGGCGGCCCACCGGATAAGCTCGACGCGGAACGCGGATTCAGGGGGTGGGGCTTT
The DNA here is from genome assembly GCA_965203805.1 of Candidatus Latescibacterota bacterium. Classification (GTDB taxonomy): domain Bacteria; phylum Latescibacterota; class UBA2968; order UBA2968; genus JAAXHE01. The sequence continues at coordinate 3,997,790 of OZ241917.1, forward strand.
CTCTACCTGGCCGGGTACGACTACCGGATCTGGGAATCGATGGCCGCGTACTTCGAAGAGCAGGTTTCAATGCACGGCGCACCGTCGCATATTGCGGCAACGGCCGCGATGCTTGCCATATCCGCGCAGGCGCACGACCGATGGGCCCCCGGCGCTCCACTTCACGTCGAAATCATTCGTAGCGGACAGGACATGCGGATTTCGTGGCGCCGTCCGGAAGCCGACGCCGACGGCACCGCGCTTACCGGACTGCAAGGATATTTCGTGTACCGGGCATCGGGGCCGGAAGGACCCTTCGACGCTCTGAACGAGGTTCCCCTGGCCGCAACGCAATACGTGGATCGCGGCGCGTTATCCGGACCTTATTTCTATCGGATCACCGCCGTGGACTACCGGCGCCCTTCGAACGAGGGTCCGCCGTCCGAGGTCGTGACGACGTCGAACAGTCGTCCCTGTCCAGGGCCCTGAAACCCGTCTGCGAAACTGGCGGTCGGTCCGGGCGGGGGCCGCCGCCGACAACGATTGCGAGATCGATAAATTATCTTATATTTGCATATTCATTTCCTGTTTCGGCAATATTAATTGTGATTTCGGATAAACTCACATCGCGAACAGCCAGTTTGCGGCACGGAAAATTCAACTCGCGGTTTACGGTTTCCAGGCTATTTGAGAAGAAACCAGCATACCTACCGTCACGGTTCGACAGCCTTCGGAGGGAGCAAGGAAATGGAAAAGCGGGTGTCACCGGTGTTGAAAATGGTTCGCCACACCGTACCGGATGAGGACTTCAAGGACAAATCGGATGGGTATTCCTCAGACTATGGCGTGTCACGGTCCTTGACCGCGCTGCGTTGTTCTCACGATGTCACGCAGGCTGAACTTGCGGAACGGGCGGGCTGCACGCAGAGCAAGATCTCGAGAATCGAGAACAGCCCGAACGATCGGCTTAAATTGGAAGCCCTGGCGATGTACGCACGCGCTTTCAACATGCGAGTCTCCTTTGACTTCGAGCGGGAATTGCCCGCGGCGGACGCCATCGGAGGCCTGGCGCGCCAGATCCGGACCAGCCTCGACGACGTGGACGAGACGACCCGGAACGACGGGGCCGCCGAGCGGGGTGCGGAACGGACTTACGAAGAATTCCTGTTCCAAATGCTGGACCTGTTTATGGAGAAGCTGGAGGCGCTCCGGTCGCGCCGCAACGGATCCGCGGAATCAGGGGTGGCGACGAGGGCGGAAAACGGAAGGCCGAACGATACGTTAGCTCGGAGCGAAACGCCAAGCCGTGAAAGACGGCAGAACGGCACTGCAGGAATCAGGATATGCACGCCAATCGACGCAAGCGAAAAGAACGGCAGGACCGAATCCCAACCCGAGCAGTGAAGAAGCCGGTTTGAAGGTGGGGCGGACATTCCTGTCTGCCCGCTTCGCCAGGCGCCTCTCGTAGAAGACTCACGGAAAGACAGTAGAAATGGAGGAAGAAGATGACAGCCCGAATCGCAATAGCATTGTTGGGGATCTCAAGCTTCTGGGCTTGCGGGAGCGACTCGGTGACGGCACCGGAGCCGCCGGCCCATGAAAGGGGTCTCCACGAGGTTGGCGCGATGACCCGGCCGCGCTTTGAGCACGCAGCGACGTTATTACAAAGTGGAAAGGTCCTGATCGCCGGGGGCAACGCGGAAATACCTCCTTCTGAACCTGGAGTACCTTTCAGGTCCAGCGGTCTTGTCAGCGCGGAGATCTTCGATCCTGAAACCGGGGTCTCAACACCAACGGGAGACCTGACCGCAAGTCGATGGGACGACCACGGCATATTGCTTCCCGAAGGACGGGTCCTGATGATATCCAGATTTCTTAGACTCCCCATTGAGATGTACGACCCCCACTCCGGTAGATTCGATTCCGCAGCAAACGCGCCGTGGTCAAATGGAACGAGTACTGCCACGCTGTTGCCCAACGGAGAGGTCCTTTTAATCGGAGGGTCATCCGCGGGTCGCGCACGTGTCCTCGATCCCGCTTCAGGCACACTTTCCGACACATTCAGGATGGACCATCCCGGATATGGCCATACGGCCACTTTGCTGAAGGACGGCCGCGTGCTGATCGTTGGAGGAGCCCGCAGGGGAGTCGAGTTGACGGGACGGAATCTGATCTACGATCCCTCATCCGAAGCCTTTTCAAGAGCAGGCGACCTGCAGTTCGACCGCGCGCACCACAAGGCGGTGCTCCTTCAGGACGGCAGGGTGCTGATCGTCGGCGGCCACGTCGGAGACGGGCCTCGCGTACAGACGGCCGAGATCTACGATCCCGAAACAGACACCTTCTCGCCCGCCGGAACTTCCGCAGTGCATCCGTTGGCCGCCCTGCTGCTGCCGTCCGGCAGGGTATTTTTCATTCATTCAGACAACGGTAATATCTCCCTTTATAATCCGGATACTCAAGTATTTTCGCCGCCTACAGGGTATAGTCTAGGTCCGTGGCGAAACGGGGCGACGGTAACGCTCCTCGATGACGGCCGCGTGCTTATCGCCGGCGGATTGAAGACGGCGGATGACAGTCATTCTCATGAGTCGATTTCGGATAAGATTTTCATCTTCACGCCCTGAGTGTACCGTGAGGCTTGGGAAGCGTCCGCGCAAATGTGATTACTCTGTTTCAGCGTTCGCGTTGGGAGAATCGAGAAGACGGGAGATTCTTCGCTGCGCTCAGAATGACGGGTCTTGCAATAACCATTGACGAAAAGTACCGGTCAGATCTTCGCTCCGCTCTGAATGACAGGCTGGCCGATCGTCAAATACGATGCTTCCCGCTGTCATACAGAGGAGGCCTGCGAGCGACGTCCGCGAAACGCTTCCGTCACAAGTTCGCCGAGATTGTCATCCAGAGGACGCTCCGCAGGCCGACGAAGGATCTGCTGCAGCATGGGAAATGGCTTGAGCGTCTGACGCTCGGTTCGAACTGAAATGCAGCACAGCCGATTCCCTTCTCGTGTTGTGGGAGAATGTCAGTTCACTCGCAGTCGTGGAGGCAAACATGATGAATGCCAGGTTCTGTTTTGCACTGTTAATCATCTCGAGGTTCTGGGCTTGCGGAGGCGATTCGGTCACGACGCCGGAGCAGCCAGCTCTTGAACGGGGTCTCCACGAGGTCGGCAATCTGAGCCAGCCCCGGTACGGGCATGCCGCGACGTTACTGAACGATGGAAAGGTCCTGATCGCGGGCGGCCTCGAAGAAATGCCTGTCGTACTCGAGGGGCCGCCTCCCCCGGATACCCCCATTCCCCAGCCGAAGCGTCTCATCAGCGCGGAAATATTCGACCCTGAGACCGGGATCTCAACGCCAACGGGAAACATGGCCGCCAGTCGCAGCGAGGACCACGGAATATTGCTTCCCGAAGGTCGGGTCCTGATCATACCCGGAAATCCCAATCTCCCCATTGAGAGGTACGATGCTCATTCCGGCAGATTCAACCCTGTGGCAGTTTTGCCTGGGAGAGTTGGGATTCTGACTGCCACTTTGCTTCTCGACGGAAAGGTCTTCTTGACCAGCACGCTATACGCGGGTGTGTTCGACCCAACTACAGGCCCATTCTCCCCCCTATTCAGGATGGAACCTTCCCGAATTGGCCACACGGCCACTTTGTTGAAGGACGGCAGGGTGTTGATCGTTGGAGGACAGAATGTTGGAGGGGACGCAGGGTTGCTGGGTCGGAATCTGATCTATGATCCCTCGACCGAAGCCCTTTCGGAAGCAGGCAACTTGCAGTTCGACCGCAGGAATCATAAGGCGGTGCTACTGGAGGACGGGAGGGTCCTGATCATAGGCGGCGGCGCCGCCGGCAGAGGGCCATTCGTGCAGACGGCAGAGATCTACGACCCGGAAGCCAATACCTTTTCACCGGCCGGCGTCTCAACGATCGATCCGAGCGCCGCCCTGCTGTTGCCGTCCGGCAACGTGTTTCTTATCCGCTCGTACAACGGCGATATCGTACTGTATGATCCCGTCACGCACGCATTTTCCAATACAGGATACAGCATCAGCCCGCGCAGGTCTTTCGCTACGGCCACGCTCCTTGAAGACGGCCGCGTCGTCATCGCCGGCGGAATCAAGTGGACGGATGATAATCACGATTGGGAGTCGATTACGGATCAGATTTTCATTTTCACCCCGTGAGACACACAGGAGTCACTACTGCCAATAGAAAGAAGCCGGTTTGAAGGTGGGGCGGACATTCCTGTCTGCCGCTATGCCAGCCCTGTCGGGTAGATGTCGCACCCTCAGTCCCTCGACGTGGAGTTTAGAAGATGATCACCAGAGTCTTGTTTGCGCTGTTAATCGTCCTGGCTTTCTGGGCTTGCGGGAGCGACTCAGTGACCACGCCGGAGCAGCCGGACCGTGAGAGGGGACTCCGCGAGGTCGGTACGATGAACCAGCCGCGCTATAGGCACGGCGCAACGCTACTACAAAGTGGCAAAGTCCTGATTTCCGGGGGAAACGCGGCGCTTCCTCCTGCCGGAGGCGGTGTTTTGGAGTTCGATGGTATCGTCAGCGCGGAGATTTTCGATCCTGAAACCGGTACCTCAACGCCAACGGGAGACCTGAGCGCCAGTCGCGAAGAAGAACACGGTGTGTTGCTTCCCGACGGCCGGATCCTGATCATAACCCGGATTGGCAGTTTCTCTATTGAGGTGTACGATCCACACTCCGGAAGATTCGACGAAGTGGCTGACTTGCCCTGGAAAGTCGGGACTGAAACCGCCACCCTGTTGCCCAACGGAGATGTCTTTTTAACCAGCTTCATACGTGCCGGTGTCTTCGACCCCACCAAGGGGACGTTTTCCGCCACATTCAGGATGTATCCTACCCGGTATGGCCATACGGCGACTTTGTTGAAGGACGGCCGGGTGCTGATCGTTGGAGGGAGTATTTTCGGAGGGGAATGGTTGCTGGGACAGAATCTTATCTATGATCCCTCGACCGAAGCGTTTTCAGATGCAGGCAACCTGCAGTTCGACCGCAGGAACCATGAGGCCGTGCTTCTTCAGGACGGCCGGGTTCTCATCGTCGGCGGTTACACCGGAAATCTTGATCGCGTACAGACGGCCGAGATCTATGACCCCGAAACCAACACCTTCTCTGCCGCCGGAACTTCCGCAATGAATCCAATGGCCACCCTTTTATTGCCGTCCGGCAGGGTATTTTTCATCCACTATGACAACGGCAATATCTCCTTATATAACCCGGATACTCGAGTATTTTCGCCGCCTACAGGGCACAGTATAGGGCCGTGGCGATCCGGTGCGACCGTGACGCTTCTCGATGACGGCCGCGTCATTATCGCCGGCGGATTGAAGTGGTCGGACGACGAACATTTTTGGGAGTCGATTACGGATCAGATTTTTATTTACACGCCTTGAGAGGCGCCAGAATCATTACTGTCAATTGGAAGAAGGCCGTGTGAAGGTGGGGCAGACATTCCTGTCTGCCCGTATCGACAGCGTTCTGAGCGTGCCTTTATACGTGCGAAGCGTCCGCGCAAATGTGTTTACTTTGTTTCACCGTCAGGACAATCGAACAGACGGGAGATTCTTCGCTGCGCTCAGAATGACATGCTATGCAATAGGCATCGTTGAGGTGTATTCATCATGCGTTGGCCCGGACTTTCATGCTGAGAAAGCCGGTGCAAGGGTGGGGCAGACATTCCTGTCTGCCCGCATCGCCAGCGTTCTGTCGAAAAGGAGACGCAACATGACCACCAGAATTGGACTCGCGCTATTGGTTGCCTCGAGCTTTTGGGCATGTGGAGGGGATTCGGTGACAACGCCGGAGCAGCCGGTCCTTGAACGAGGTCTCAAAGAGGTCGGGAATATGGTCCAACCTCGGTATTGGCACACCGCGACGCTATTGCCGAACGGCAAGGTCCTGATCGCAGGCGGCCTGGGGGAGCCACCTGCAGAAGTCCGGGACCCATCTCAGGGCGGCGCAGTCATTTATCGGGCGTCGGGTCTTCTCGCCAGCGCGGAGATATTCGATCCGCAGACCGGGACGTCAACGCCAACGGGGGACATGACCGTCAGACGATACGCAGACAGCGGAATATTGCTTCCCGACGGTCGTGTCCTGATTATGCCTCGTGATGGTCATTTCCCGGTTGAGATCTACGATCCTGCTTCGGGCACGTTCGCCGCCGTGTCAGACGTACCGGCGGGTGCAACCGTCGAGACGGCAACTCTGCTGCCCAGTGGAGAGGTTTTTCTGACTAACCTGGACCACACGGGTGTCTTCGACCCGGACGCTCGCGCATTTCACTCCATCTTCAAGAGGGAGGAGATTCGACGGCTACATACAGCGACGCTGTTGAAGGACGGCCGTGTGCTGATCGTCGGGGGATCGCGTGGCGGACTTGAAGACGGGCTGGTTGGACGGAACGTCATTTACGATCCGTCGTCCAGGAGAGTCTCCGAAGCCGGTAATCTGCAGGTCGACCGCATCAACCATAAGGCGGTGCTGCTTCAGGACGGCAGGGTCCTGATCGTTGGCGGCACCGCGGGTAAGGGGCCGTTCGTGCAGACGGCTGAGATGTATGACCCTGAAACCAACACGTTTTCGCCGGCCGGCGTTTCAAACATCGATCCCCTTGCCGCGGCGTTGCTGCCCTCCGGCACGGTGTTGCTCGTCCACTCCCACAACGGTGATATCGTAATGTATAACCCCGCCACACATGCATTTTCTCCAACAGGACACAACATAGGATGGCGGTCATTGCCTACGGTCACGATGCTTGAGGACGGACGCGCCATGGTTGCAGGCGGCTGGGAAAGCGAGGGCTATTCAACGCATGGTCTTCCATCGAATATTGGGGTGATTACGGATAAGATCCTGATCTTCACGCCTTGAGCGCTCACGTCACAAGTACGCCCGACAGATCATGCTGAGGAAGTCGGAGTGAAGGTGGGGCCTGCCTGCAGCGCAGTTCGCTGCGCAGGCAGGCGGACATTCCTGTCAAACGAACTGAAAGGTACAGTGAAATGAAACTGAGCGTCGGATGGAAATCCTGGGTGTTTATGGGCGTCGCCGTGGTTCTGGCGGGTGCTGCGCTGGGTCAGATTCTCGTCGAAGAGCCTGAGAAGGCGAACGCGCTGCCCGTGGGCCCGGCCGCGTCCGACTTCACGCTGGATGGTCTGGACGGATCGGTCGTCCGGCTGTCCGACAATGACGGACGCGTAGTCCTGATCAATTTCTGGGCGACGTGGTGCATGCCGTGCCTGTACGAATTGCCGCATATCCAGACGTTGTACGACCGTTACCGCGAGAAGGGCCTGACCGTACTTGCCGTCAGCACGGACTTCGACCGGGCGCGCGTGGGTCCGTTCATTCAGGAATACGGCTACACCTTCCCGGTCCTGTTCGCCGATCCGGGCATCCAGGCCGACTACGCCGTCCGCAGCATTCCAACCACCTTTCTGGTTGACAGAAAGGGTCGCCTCAGGTTCATGCAAACGGGTTACGGGCCCGATACCGAAACGGAACTGAATTGGGCCCTGGCACAACTAATGGGACGGTAGGGGTCGCCGGGGTTGATTGCGGTCAGGGTAATCGGTACCGGATGAGGGAATTCTTATCCGGGGACAACGGGGTTGGGTGAGAGGTAGGAACCTGCTTTCGTTTCGGTTTTTCGGGGCTCGTCGGAAGCCAACCGGAGGGCGTGGTTCAGGTCCAGGAATGCATGGCGACCCGGTTGCCTTCGCAATCTTCGAAGTGGGCAAAGAAACCGTGTTCGCCGATACCGGTTTTTGGAATCAGCGCCTTTCCGCCGTTTGACTCGATCTTTTCCAGGATCCCGTCGATGTCGGTCACAGAAAAGTAGACCAGGGCGCCTTCGTGGGACGGTTTGTATCCTTCGGACTTGATCAGCGTTCCGGCGGCTCCGGGTCCCTCGGTCATCGGAAACCAGGCCAACTCCGTGTCACCCATCCTGCTCGTAGCGAGTTCGAGACCCAACACGGTCTCGTAGAATCGCCGGGCCCTTTCCAGCTCGCGCACCGGGATTTCGAACCAGCCGACGGGATTCCTTTCATCCGCCATACTATTCTCCTTAAGTCTCTTCCGCTACCGCTCGGGTGTAAGCAGGGCGTTCCCAAGTCTCGATCGAACCCGGGTTCACAAAGAGCAAGGGTTGCGGAAGCGGCGTGCGCCCGGATTCGAGTCTCCCGAGCGGGTTCAGATAGCGGGGATGCAGAGACCGGAGTCGCATCGCGTCGGTCGATCAACCAATCGAGGGGCGCACACCGAACGGAGCTAGGGCGCGGGTGTGGCCGGCGGAAGAATAATCGCCACGGCGTCCGCGGTGTCTTCGACGCGATCGAACAGGTCTACCGCCTGCCGCCGGTTCAACTGGAAGTCGATGGTTACCGACTCCGTGGGCAGGAACGCGCCTTGCGCAAAGACCGTTACGCGTTTGTCGTTTACGGGATTCCAGATTTCTACGACCCTGCCGTCGAACTCGCCTCCGAAGGCGACGTACGCCACATTGGTACGCGGTCTGTTTCCGCTGGGAACGCCCACGCTGACCTTTTTGCCCAGATACTGAAACGGCGGTTGTAATCCACGCGCCCTGCCGCGAAGGTCGGCGATCAACGGATTCTCGGCAATTGCGGCTTCTAGGCGCGCCTTTCGCTCTTCAATGGTCTCGCTGCCGCCCTCCGGCGCAGCAGGCATTGCTTCTGCCAGGCGCCCTGCTATTGCGCTGTTCCGGTAGTGATAGACGTCCTTTGCAGTCAACCATCCCAGCGTCGCGTCTCTTGCGAAGTCCTTGCTCCAGATCGAGTCCAGGACGGCGTCGTGCGCCACCATCTTGTCTTCGATCCGCATTTGAATGGCATTCTCGGCATCGTAGTTGATGGTGATATCGACGGGGGCGATATACGCGATGTACGCCAGGTACGCGCACCCCGCCGCCAATACGACTTCAATGATTGTTCGGATATGTGAACTCGACATCTTTTCCCTCCCGTTTCTTACGGTGTGGCGTCAGTTGAGACGACCGTGGTTTTGACGCCCGCGGACAGGGTCCCGCAACAAGCGCCAGGAGCAAAAGTACTCGATCGCTTCAGCGCTCCTTTCTCCGACGGATACCCGTCAGTCTGTTTGAAACACGATTGTCCGCCGGTGTCTTCGATCTTTGACGTGTCTATTTTCTTCCGGTATACGCCCGTCCCAGCCTCGCCACAGCCTCACCGCCTCCGGAGACGATCATCACACCCTCGTCAATGATCTCCGTGACGTTTTCCGGGTTCGCGCCGTTCAGGAAGAACAGACCGGCATCCCGGCAGGCCGCCATCACACGAGCCCGGGCAGCTGCCATTTCAGTCGGATAGGGCGGATCGTGCCGATCGGCGTGCCCAAGCGACATACCCATATCGCCGGGACCCCACTCGCCGAAGGCGAGTCCCTGCACCTTCGCCGTGGCCTCCGCGCTTGCCAACGCGCGTTTGTTCTCGATCTTCACGCCGAGCATCAACTCTCCGTCCGGGCTCAGCGGCCACGGGTCGGCCTTTTTCAGATATTCGGCTGCGGTCACGCCCCAGATCTGTGCAGCCCACCCCTGTCCGCCGGCCCCCCGCCGGCCGTCGCCATGTCCCGCGGCAGGCGTCCGGAACGGATACCTGCAACTTTCCACGAACGCCCGGACGCCCTCAGGGTCGTCTGCATGACACAGCAGGATACCATGCACGCCGCGGGCCAGCGCCTGCTTGAACATCCAGGCATTGGCGCGAACAACCGCTTCACTCGACCCCTCGACCGGCAGGTCCACGATGACGGCCGGCGTCCGGTGACCGCTGGCCGTGGGACCGCCGTCCACCAGGCCTCTCATGAAATCGCCCAGGCCCCGCATATCGAATGCGCCGTGCTCGATGCTGACGTTGATATAGTCGGCCCACGTCGCGGCCATTTCCACACCGGATTCGTACGTTAGCTCGGAGACGCCGACATAGTAGATCGGCTGCCCCCGTTCCAGCAACTCAATCGCTTTATTGATCCGGTTCGGCATGTGGCATTTATCCTGCGAATAAGGAAGGCTCAACTTGCGTCATTAACATAAAGCCGCCGCCACGAAAAATCAATCGTTCCCCGGGTTGCCCCGCAAGGGTCCGGGATGGTCTGGCAGGCATCCGCCATACCCCCGTCCGGCCATCCCGAGGACTGTGCGCGACAGCCGGGAACATTCTTGACGGCGAAATGCAGGGCTTGTATCTTGGCAATTCCACGTGCGTCGCACCGGGAGACCGGCAAGCCGGCCGTCGAGAGGCTTGAACAACACGAAAAAAACAATCGGAAGGGTGAAGTCATGCCAGGCGTAGCCATCCAGGGCGCGGGAAACGTCGCCACCGAACATATCAGGGCTTATCTGAACAATCCGCACACCCGGCTGGTGGCCATCGGGAGCCGTACGCTGGAGAGCGCACGGAAAAAAGCGGTAGAACTGGGCGTTGAGTGCGACCTGTACGATAACTACGACAGGCTTCTCGAGCATCCGGACGTCGACGTCGTTTCCATCTGTACGCCGCCCGATCGCCACGCCGGAGAAGCCATTGCCGCCGCCCGCGCCGGCAAACACCTGCTGATTGAAAAACCGGTGGCCACGAATCACGAAGAACTGAATGCGATGCACCGGGCCGTGACAAGCGCGGGCGTCAAGACAGTTGTCGGTTTCGTCCTTCGATGGAACCCGCTGATCGTCTCCATCAAGCGGGCCATCGAGAAGGGCTGGGTCGGCGATCCTCTTCTCGTTCAGGCCGACTACTGGCACGGCCCCACCAACGCCCGCCCCGAGAAATTCAGCCGGACAGGATGGAAACCGTTCGTGAACGGGGCTATCGTGCACGGCGGCTGCCATGCCCTCGACGCCGCACGATACATACTGGACAATGACACGGTCACCCGGGTGACCGGCGTTTCCCCACGCCATCGAACGCATGGAGAGGACTACCGTTCCACGACGGTCGCAACGGTTGAATTCGCGGGGGGCGCCGCCGGAAAGTTCTCGGGTTCCACGGCTTTCTTCATGCCGTACGTCTTCAACGTCGAGGTGTTCGGAACGGAGGGCGTGATCCGCAACAACCAGTTCTACACCCGACAGCTGTCCGGCCAGGACGCGTTCGGGAGTTTTCCCACGGTCATGCCCGACAGCGGCGCCGTTGCCCACCATCCCTTCCAGGAAATGATCGACCACCTCGTCGAATGCATCCTGAACGACGTGGAATCGCACGACAATCTGGCCGTTGCCGTCAACACCCACGCCGCATGTTTTGCCGCGGAGGAATCGGCCGCAAACGGTTCCATGCCGATAGAGATAGAGTAGGCGAGGGAACAAAGAGACGAGAGAACGAGACGACGAAGGGACGAGGGAGCGAAGGGACGAGAGAACGAGAAGACGAAGGATCGAGGGGACGAGAGAACGAGGAGCTTCGATGCCGGGAGGCCCCATAAAGGTCGCGCTGGCCGGTTGCGGCGGATTGGGCCGGGCCCACGCCAGAAACGTGGAAGCGCTGGAAGGTGCGCACCTTGTCGCCGTCTGCGACGTCGTATCGGAATCCGCCGCGCAGCTTGCCGCGCAACTTCCTTCCGGCCCGACGCCTTACGCGGACCACCGCGCCATGCTGGCCGCCGAGAGACCGGACGCCGTGCTGGTGGTTACGCCCAATCACACGCACAGCCGCATCAGTACGGATGCCGCGCTGGCGGGCGCCCACGTCTTCTGCGAAAAGCCGATGGCGCTGACCGTTGAAGACTGCGAAGCGATGATACGCGCAGCGCAACAGTCAGACGTATTTCTCATGATAGGCTATGTTCGCCGGTTTCAGGCCGCGTATCAGGAGCTCAAGCGCAGGGTGGACCGGGGAGACGCGGGGGAAATCACCCTCGCGCATGCGGTGCGTATGGGAACCGGCGCGCCGGGCGGTGTGGGAGGATGGCAGACCCGAAAGGGAACGTACGGCGGTATGTTTTCCATGTACAGCCACGAACTCGACCAGCTCGCCTGGCTGGCCGGTGAAATCCGCGCCGTAAATGCCGTCATGAAGTACGGAGATGACCCGGAAAACGAAGTCGAAGAAAGCATCTTTATCGGCATTGAGTTCGCATCGGGCGCGGTCGGCTCCTTAAGCAGCAGCCGCGTCTACCCGGTCAACAGCTACGAACTCGGCGTGGCCGGAACGGCCGGCGCGCTCAAGCTCAACGACGCGGGCGGCCCTGTCCTGTTCGCCCGGCACGGCGACAGATCCACGGCCATAGAGGCGCCCCGGAACAACGGCCTGATGGACGAAATCGCTCATTTTGTCGGATGTATTCAAAGGGGCGAAGCGCCCCGGTCGGACGGCAGGGATGGAAGGCGCGTTGTCGCGGTTGCCGCCGCAGCTCACGAATCCGCCAGGACCGGCAAGCGGGTCGAGGTTCCGATGATGACGTGAGAACGCGCCGTGATTCGGGTGCCCGTTCATTCCTCCGCAGGGCGCATGTCCTCCAGAACAAGCTGCACCTGCGTCCGGCCGTTCCAGGTGTTGGCCTCCAGGGCGCAGGCCACGTCCACGCGATCGCCCCGTTGAAGCCGACCCGCCAATTCGCCCTGCCCCCACCAGACCGCGTCGCATATCCGCCGGCCCGTTCGCGCTGCGCCGTCCACGGACGTTTCGGTGTTCAGGTTCATTTTGAGGTGCGCCCCTTTCCCGACCGCAATGGCGCGATCGATCGTACAGTTCCGCACCATAAACAGCGGCGCTTCGTTTCCCGCGCCGAACGGCGAAAGGGCAGACAGCGCCGAGACCGTATCCAGCGAGATCTCATCGGACCGCAGCGCCGCATCCAGTTCCAGCCGGGTTCTCAGGTCCTCATCCGAGATCCGCTCCGCCGCATCGGCCTCCATTCTGGCCTTGAAAGCGTCGAAATTTTCGAGGTTGCCCGTAAAGCCGGCCGCAGCGGCATGCCCGCCGTACTCGGCCAGCAGGTCCGCGCAGCGAAAAATCGCCTCCGCCATATTGTAACCCGCCACCGATCTCGCCGAACCCGTAAAACTGCCGTCACCGCGAACCTCGGTACAGGCAATGCAGGGCCTGCTGTACCGCTCCGCCAGGCGCCCCGCGATCAACCCCACCACACCCAGGTGCCATTTGTCGCCTTTCGCAACCAGAATACGGTGGGCGTCAAGCGACATGGATTCCACCTGCTCCACGGCCTGTTTGACGCCCTCGAGCTCGAGTTCCCGCCGGCTTCGGTTGAGCCCGTTCAACCGTTCCGCCAATCGGGCCGCCTCGCCTGGCACGGAGGTTCGCAACAGGTCCAGCGCCAGGTCCGCGGAGGCCAGCCGACCGGCGCTGTTGATGCGCGGACCCAGGAAAAATCCGATCGCCGTCGTGTCCACAGGCCGGGTATCGGCGCCGGCGACGGCCTTCAGGGCCTGAAGCCCCGGGCGCTGCGTACGATCCAGAATCTGCATACCCCTGCGGGTCAGCAACCGGTTCTCACCCAACATTGGCGCGATGTCCGCCACCGTTCCCAGGGCAACCAGGTCCAACAGCGAATTCAGATAACCCCTGCGCTCCGTTGCATCGATCAGCGAATCCGAAAGGGCCTGCACGGCCTTGAACGCCACGCCGACGGCCGCGAGCCCCTTGAACGCGTAGCCGCAATCCGGGCGATTGGGATTGACCACCGCGTAGGCGTCGGGCAGGCGTCCCGGGGGCTGGTGATGATCGGTGACCAGCACGTTGATGCCGGCCGCGTTTGCCGCGTCGACCGCCTCGAACGAGGAAATGCCGTTGTCCGCCGTCACGATCAGACGCGCGCCCGCTTCGATCGCCCGCTCAACGCCGGGCGGTTTCATCCCGTATCCGTCCCGGTGGCGGTCCGGCAGAATGGACGCGACGTCCGCTCCCGCCCGCTCCAGAAAGTCCATCAGTACCGCCGTGCTCGTCACCCCGTCCACGTCGTAATCGCCGAACACGACGATTCGCTCGCCCGCGCGAACCGCTTTCACAATGCGGTCCGTCAGGCGGTCCATGTCTTTCATGGTAAACGGGTCCTGAAGTACTCCGGGAGAATCGGCGATATCGTCCGTCGTCAGTCCGCGGTTGGACAGCACCACGTCCACGAGCGGCTCGGCCGGCCCCCCCGATTCGGTGTCGGAGTCCCTTTTGTGCCTCAGCGTCCAGATCGGGTATTTCTGCATCGGTACCTCAAGAAGGAATTGGATTCCCTGTGGGAGCCTGGATGCCCCCTGGGAGCGTCGGTAAATATATCATGAGTTTTCGGGTCGGGCAAAAGACATGTGGCTATCAGCCGTTAGCTTGAACCAAAATCAAAATTCAACTTCAACGTCCACATCTCCCCAAATTCCCGAAAGGCGGGGAGACGTAAGACGTGAGACGTGAGATGACATCAGTGCCTGAAAAGCGGGGAGACGCAAGACGTGAGACGTGAGATTATATGATTGCCTGTTCGGTATCATCTCTTGCCGCAGGCATAACGATAAAACCAATCGGGCAAGGACGTCATCTACCGTCTCACCTCTACCCTCTCACCGCCTTCATCTACCGTCTAACGTCTCCCGTCTTACCGCCTTTTGAAAAGGACAGGGGAATGGTGGACGTAACGGGTTTGGGTGAGTCTCTTACTCGGAAATTTATTTGTTGGCGCATCGGGCGAATGCCGTATATTCCTCTTTGGATACCCGACCTGAATTCAACCCGAAATCCATACGGTTCACGGTTTGCCCAGAATCCTGCTCGCGGAAGACGGCCCCACCGCCATGACTCTCGCCGGCGGACTGTTCGACCACCGAGACGTCGAACTGGACGTGGTCACAGACGGTCGCAGCGCTCTGGAGACCCTGGCGGCGAATCCAAAGGGGTACGCACTCGTCATTCTCGCATACGATCTACCGGAAATCAGCGGGGTTGATTGTATTCGTTTCATTCGCAAGATGTTTGCCCGTCTGCCCGTGCTGGTTCTCCTGGACACTCCGGATCAGGCGCGCGTGAACGAGCTTGCGGAACTCGGTATCTCACGCGGCCATATCCTCGAAAAGCCGGCGACCCCCGAGTCCCTGGCCGTCCGGGTTGGAAATTTGATCAGCCTCTGAAGCGCGGACGTTTTTTGAAACAAAATGCAACCTTGAGAATCATATATTCACTAAAACGCTTCTCCCCGCAAGGACAAAGGAGAGTTCATGTCGCGGCACTTTGAAACCGTAAAAGCCTATCTTCAGGACCTTGAACTGGTCATTGAAGAAGAAGATTCAGATGAGGAACTGGTGGTTGTTTCCGACGAAGACCGCGGGATCCACCAGCTCATTGTGGACTGCGAAGATCCCATCCTCATTCTGGAACAGGCCATCATGCCTATCCCCAACAACCCCGGCGATCTCTACAGGCGGCTGCTGGAGATAAACCGGACGCTCATCCACGGCGCTTTCGCGCTGGACGAGGAGACAGGAACCATTCTGTTCCGCGACACCCTTCGCCTGGATACGCTGGACAGGGCGGAAATCGAGGGCGCCGTCAACGCCCTGGGCTTTGCACTGGGCGAAAACGCCGAAGAACTGTTGAGTTACAGCAGGCAATAGTCAAAGCAGGGGTCGGAACCCCGGAAATCGAGCCGTTGCGTGTCCCGACCTCCAGACATCGAATCCCGCATCAAATAGGAGCATGCCATGGGCGTCTTTCAACGCATCTTTCGCGTGGGCCAGGCCGAAGTACACGCTGCCATCGACAAACTCGAAGATCCGATCCGCCTGACGGAACAGGGCATCCGGGATCTCAAGAAAGATCTGAGCAACGCCATGACCAGCCTCGCCGAGGTCAAGGGACAGGGTATCCGGCTGCGCAAACAGGCATCCGACAGCAAGAAGGCGGCGGCGGACTACGAACGGAAAGCCATGGCGCTGCTTCAGAGGGCCCAGAAGAACGACATCGACCCCGCAGAAGCAGACCGATTGGCCGGTGAAGCGCTGGCGCGCAAGGAGGAAAACGTGAGCCGGGCGGCCACCTTGAGCCAGAACGCCCAACAGCAGGAGGAAATGGCCGCGCAGTTGCAGACCCAGGTGGACAAGCTCAAATCTTCCATTGCCGGTTACGAAAACGACCTGGTAACGCTGCGCGCCCGGGCCCGGACGGCCGCGGCAACCAAGAAAATCAACAAGCAACTCGCGAAGGTGGACTCTAACGGTACGATCGCCATGCTCGAACGCATGAAGGAGCGGGTGGAAGAAGACGAGTCCCTGTCGCAGGCCTACGGCGAAGTGGCGGACGCCTCCAAGAGCGTGGACGAGGAGATCGACGCCGCGCTCCAGGAGAAGAGTCCCGGCGCGGACAAGCTGGCCGAACTCAAGAACAAGATGGGAATTCAAGCGTAAAGTCGCCGCCTGGAATTACGGTTCCCGGTGGCGGCCGGAGGCGTTTTCGTGAACTGGAATCCCTTCAGGAAAAAGACTGATGAAGTCGACCCCGTGGTCGACTTCTCACTGTCTGATCTCAAGCCCGGTTACGTGGTCGACTATGACCTGAAAACCTGGAAGGTCACGGCGAAGAACCATTACGATTTCGATGGAGACCGCGTGGACGAATGGGAGTTGACCTGCGCCGATGACGTCATGTACCTTGAACGTGAGGAGGATGACGGCCTCAGCTGGACCGTTTCACGCAAGATCCCGATCTCCAGGGTCGACGGCGACCCGAGATCCCACATCGTGGAACACGAAGACCCGCCCGAAGAAATAACCTGCGACGGGGTCGCCTACTATGCGGAATCTTCCGATGCGGGTGAATTCTACAAGGACGGCGAAGGAACGCCGCGGGAACTGATTACCTGGGAATACCTGGACGATTCCGAGCGGAAGACGCTGACGATCGAACAGTGGGGCGAGGACGACTTCGAAGCCTCGGTCGGCGAAATCGTCGAAGAATACCAGTTCACCGATATTCTGCCAACCGGGTAGACGATACCGAGAATCAAGTGGGGACTTGTCTGCAGCGGCAGGCTGGCAGGGAGAACACCGGTTGGGACCGGCATCTGCCCGTCGCTGACACTTTACGAGGAATTCCGGAGATGAAGCGAACTGCCACACTCTACCTCACTAACATTGCAGACGGCATCGGGGCGCTTAGCGCGACGGTTTGCGCATTGCACTGTATCGCCCTTCCGGCCATTCTGATTGTCGGGACCGCTCTTCCGACCGTTTTTCTTGACGATGAGTCCTTTCACCGCGCGATGTTGTGGTTGGTCGTGCCTTCCGCTGTATTGGCGCTTGGGCTTGGCTGCTGGCGACATAAGGACCGATGGGCACTGCTGTTAGGTGCAATTGGCCTCACGGGCATGGTTCTGTCAGGCGTGGCATTACACGGTTTGGTCGGAGAATTCGGCGAAGTCGTTGTGACCCTGGTGTCCGCCTCCATTCTCATTGCCGCTCACGTTCGCAATTTCAAGCTATGTCGTTCCGAGTCGTGTCGTCATGACGCGACCTGAGCGGCTGACTGTAAATTTGCATTTCAATTGTGCAAAATCCCCGACTAAAACGGGCCGAACGACGGTTGTCGTCCGGCCTGTTCTTGTTACCCGTTGTCCCGTTTAGAAGCGCTTCTCAGGCCAGGAACCGTAACTCGCTTTCCTCGCCGGCTCGAATCCTGGCGCAGTGGTCCTCGAGGTTCAGCATCTCGATGAGACTCACGCCATTTTTCATTTCAGCAAGCAGCCGCGCCTCCTTCCTCTGCACCTTTTCCGCAATTGGAATGACTTCCGCAATCTCTTCGTCAGCAGCGACAATCAACCCGTCGTCGTCTCCGAAGACGATCTCGCCTGGATGAACGCGCACGCCGCCGCACGTAACGGGAACCTGCGACTCGAATAGCCTGTCCGTGGCGCCGGCAACCGGAGTGACCGACCGCGCGAAGTAGGGAACGCCCAGCCGGCGGATCGCGGCCGTGTCCCTGCACGGTCCGTCGTTGACGATCCCGGCCAGCCCTTTTCGCTTCGCCTCAGTCGGAAACAATTCCCCGGTCAGCGCCTTCGTGCTCCCCTGGGAGTCGATCACCAGCACTTCGCCTGGCGAGGCATCGCGAAGGGCCGCGATCACGGTCAGAAAGTCATCGCGGCAGGTGACCGTATGCGCGCGTCCGATCAGCTTCAGGCCGGGCGTGATCGGCCGGACAGCGGGATCGATGGCCCTGACCGGCTTGTCGAGCGCTTTATACCCATCGCAGACGCACGCCGTGTCCAGCCGGGAAAGGCGACGTTTGATCTCGTCGAAATCCATTGGATGAATCCTTAAAGGCGGTGAGACGTGAGAAGGTAGACGGGAGATTACAACACCGCGATCCCCGGTCAGCGGTATGGCCACGCGATATCAATTCGTGGAGTTGCGACCTCACTTAAAGGCGGTGAGACGTGAGTGGGTAGACGGGAGATTATTCGCTCCGCGCAGAATAATATGGGTTGCAATAGTGATTAGCGAGATGTTTCGGTCATGCCTGCGCCAACACTGTGACGACGCCGTCTTGAGGGTGGGGCGGACATTCCTGTCTGCCGCCACGATGTCATGCTGAGGCGGCGCGAGGGAAACCATGCCTCCGCGCATACGGGCCGGTGAAGTCTTCCGCTGCACGTCGAGCGGAGAAGACGGGAGATTCTTCGCTGCGCTCAGAATGACACGTTTAGCGATAACCATTGAGGAAGTGTATCAATCACACCGTCGCCCAAAACTGTCATCCTGAGGAAGCCGCCCTGCCTGCCAGCGGTTTATTGGCATGCAGGCTGACGAAGGATCTACTGCGGCATCGCTTGATACCCGAGCGTCATTTGTCATTCGCCGCGACCTGACAGGCGGCACGTATGCACGCACACGGTCAGGCTGAGGCGGCCGCCAGGGAAACCAGGCCTCTGCGCATATGGGCCGGTGAAGTCTTCCGTTGCTCGTCAAACCGAGACGTGAGCGATTGTCTGCACTGTGCGGTTTCATTTCTTGCCAGAGGCACAAAGGAAGAACCAATTGGGCAAGGATGTCATCTACCGTCTTGCGTCTCACGTCTCCCCGGTTTTATTGCCCTGTGAGGTCTCAATTCCGGCCGGAGGCATTGAGAAAGAGCATATCGGGCAAGGATTTCCTCTACCGTCTCCCCTCTCTTCGATTTACCATCCCCACTCACCTTCGCGGTAATAGCTATCCACCACCGGCGCCAGTTCCGTATTCACTGCCAGTTCTTCGACGCCATCGAACATGCCCTTCCAGAAGTGCAGCATGCCCAACATCGCCTCTCGGTTCAGGAAGACGGTCTCGACGTCCGAAAAGCGCAGCGCCAATGCCCTGCGTTTCAGGTCCGCTTCCGAAATCACCTCTTCCTTCATGCCCAGGTGCCACCCCCAATCCCCCATGGTCGGAATCGCATTGTGGTAGGGCAACACACGGAAGCCCGACGCCTTCATGGTCCGGTACACGCAAAGAAACGCCCGTCTGGCGTGGAGCGGGCTGGAACTCTGCGTCACGAGAACCCCGTGTTGCGACAGATGCCGCCTGCACGCCGTATAGAACTCCTTCGAATACAGTCGGGCGAGGTCCGGCCCCTTGGGGTCCGGCAGATCGACGAGAATGACATCATAAATCCTATCGTCGTCTGCCAGAAACCGCCCTGCGTCACGGGTCGCTATCGTCACGCGATCATCGGTAAACGCGCCGTCATTCGCATCGACAAATACGGGATGGGTCCGCGCCAGCCGGATCATTTCGGGATCCAGGTCCACCAGCGTCACCCGTTTCACATCGCCGTATTTCAATACTTCCCGGAGCGCCAGTCCATCCCCTCCACCCAGAATCAGCACCCGTTCCCTGGATGCCGCCAGTCCCATTGCCGGGTGTACGAGGGGCTCGTGGTACCGTTCCTCGTCGTACGTGCTGAATTGCATGCCGCCGTTCAGGTACAACCAATGGTACCCCTTCCACTGCGTCACCACGATCCGCTGGTACGGGGTCTGTGCCTCGTAGATCACGCGGTCCCGGTAACGGCTCTGCTCTCCGTATTGAACGATGGGCTTCATGTACACGCCCAGGGCAATCAGTCCGGCCGCGGTGAGCCAGAATGCGGCGATCAGCGCTTTGCGCCGTACCAGCAGGGCCCGATATTGCCACAACAGCGCGGATGCAACCGCGAAATTGACCGCCCCAAGCGCGATCGGCGTATACGTCAATCCCAGCTTCGGCAACGCGAAAAACGCAAACAGCAGCCCCCCCGCGAGCGCGCCGAAATAGTCCTTCTCCAAGACAGAGGCGATATTGGTTCGCAGCACCTCGTACGCGTCGTTCATGCGCGTGACAAGGGGAATCTCCAGTCCGATCAGAAGTCCGATCGCTGCCGCATAGGCATAAATAATGGCGCTCGTCCCCTCGACGAACGCCGTACCCCAATAGGCCGCTGCGGCAGACGTTGCACACAGCACCGACAGGATAAATTCAACCGCGATAAACCGGTCCAGCAACCGCTCGGTGAGATATCGGCTCAGCCGGCTTCCGAGCCCCATCGTAAAAAACATCAACGACATCACCAGCGTCCACTGCAATGTCGTGTTTCCAAGCAGATAGCTGGCCAGCGTCGAGAGCACGAACTCCGCGACGATTCCGGCCAGCCCCGTCGCGAACAGACACGCCTTCAACAGCCGGCCGCTTCCGGTTCCTCCCGGTGTTACGGTCGGGGCGGCTCCTCCGGCACCACGGCCTTCCGGGACGCTGTCTTTTACCGACATACCCGTTTCTTCTGTCCGGGACAGAACATCAGACGGCTTTACACGTCAATCCGCCATCCACGACGAGTTCGGCGCCCGTGACGTATTTCGCCTCGTCCGAAGCCAGGTACAGGGCCGCGTAGGCCACGTCCCAGGCATCGCCCATCCTGCCCATCGGACACTGACTGTCGCGAATCTCGATCATCCTCTCGACGTCGCCTTCCGCGTAAAACTCGGCCAGAGACTTCGCTACCATCGGCGTATTCATGAATCCCGGCAATATGGCATTGGCGCGGATGTTTTTCTTCGCGTACTGCATGGCGATACTCTGGGTCAGCTGATTCACACCACCCTTGGTCGCGCTGTAGGAAACATAGGGCACGCCCAGCCAGCGGATGGAGGTGATCGACGAAATATTCACGATCGCTCCTCCCCCCTGGCGTTCCATGTGCGGAAGCACATGCTTGCATGTCAGGAACATGCTCTTGAGATTCACGTCAACCACGCGGTCCCAGGTTTCCTCGCTGAGTTCGGCGCACCCGCCCACCTGGAGAATACCGACGTTATTGTGCAGAATATCGATTCGGTCGTACGTGTCAATGCATCCGGCGACCAGCGTATCGACGTCTTCCGACCTCGATACGTCCGCCGTGTGAGCCGTACAGTTCCCTCCCTCACCCGCGATAATGTCGCGGGTCTCCGCCGCCGCGTCCGGATTGATATCCACGGCGAATACGCGGGCGCCTTCCCTCGCGAAGAGAACGGCCGCCGCCTTGCCGTTACCCCATCCGGGTCCGACCGAACCGGCCCCCGTCACGATCGCGACCTTATTTTGGAGACGATTTCCCACTCTTGCCGTTTCCTACAGAGCCCACACGATCAGCAGCGACGCGCCCACGTATGAAAACGCTTCGATGAATCCGGCGCCCAGGTGCGGCTTTTCGGGATCTGAAATCTCAGCCGACAGATTCAGGCCCGGCAACAGGATCTTGTCCGTGGCAACACGCACCAGCAGCAGCAGGACCAGTCCGATGACCACCTCGAGCGCGAATCCCTGCAGGCTCGTCGTCCACGAAATAAAGTCTCCCGCAACCGCATGCCGCACGACAATGCCGATGCCCACCAACGCGCCGGCGAACGCCACACCTGCCGCCGCGTTGTCCCGTTCGATTTCCTTATGCAGGTCGTACGGCGTCGCCCAGTTGTAGACGATGCCGGCCAATACCAGAGCCGCCTGCCCCAGCACCCAGAACGCGAGCGTTGTGCCCAGACCGCCCAGTTCGCCGGAAACGGCGCCGAAAATCACCAGACCGGTGGCGATGTACGAGGCGCATACCACGGCGCCGGTCCCCGAATTCTGATCCCTGATAATTTCGTCGCGAATGGAGAACTGGTGCAGGATCAACCGGTCGTTGATGATCCGGGACAGGTTCATCAGCACGATCGACAACGGGCCGTAAATGAGTACGTCGATCAGGTCGAGCTCAAGTCCATGTGACGGTCCCGAAATCACCCCTCCGATGGCCATCACCAGTCCGAAAAAGTACCCCATGATCGCGACGGAAAGCGCCGTATTGTCCTTCTCGACAAGCTCCTCTTTCACCCGGTAGCTCGGCGTGGTCCAGTCGTATACCAGCTTTCCGATCCAGAACAGCAGGTAAGCGCAGACAAGGTAAATCCCCGATTCCATCAAGTTGTCCAACGTCATTTTCCAAACCTCCCTCTGCTGCGGCTGCCAAAGCCCGATCTGTTGCGACCGGACCGGTCCCGGACCCTCTGGGAAAAGGACCGCTGCCTGTTTGCAATCGCCTGTTGCCGGCGCTTGTAAAACCCCGGCCTTTGTCTCTTCGTGACCGACCCTTCGGTACCGTACTCGCGGTTGCGACCATAGTACGGCCGCCGGCGGTCGCGGCTGTTGCGATAGTCGTCATAGTCGTTCCGGTAAATCTGCCGCCCGTAGCCTCCGCCCATCAAGTCCCGCATCAATGCGTACTGTCCGTAGAACACCCAGAAACTCCCGCCGCCGCCCCAATGTCCGTAATTCGGGTTTCCAACGTAGTGGTATCCGGCAGGATGAGGCGTGTCGTTCACGCCCTGGTCCGACTTGGCCACAATGGCCATGCCAAGAAACGGGAGATACTTCCGATAGACCTCGTACGGCACCTCGATCCAATCCGTCGTGCGCCGCCGTTCACCCTGGACTACCGTGTACTTATGGTAGTAGTCCGTAGAGAAGGTCCCGGCCTCCCTCATGTCTTCCAGTATAATCATATACTCGGGCGCGTTCGCCAGGCTCTTCCGCATTTCCTGGACGGGGTCCCGTGCGCTGCACCCGGCAACCCAGAGCGTGACGAATGCAATTACCGGCCATCGAAACTGTCGCATAAGCATCTCCTTCGGTCAACAAAGAAGCAGACCCGGGGAAACCGTCCTCACACACGGAAGCGGACAGGAAGCGATACGAGGCGTTCCGTCACGCGGTCGGGATACACCCGGCGTGAGAGGCGCACTTCGCGATTGCGCCTCCGGTACAAAGATAGCCCGGCCCGAACGGCATGTCAAGGTGCTTGCCCGTAGACCGGAGGGCTTGGTATATTGTGCAGCGAACATCGTCAATTTACCAGGAAGGAACCCCGCGCATGGGTTTTGCAGTCGATACCTCGCCGCCGCCGGACCGCCATCCCCCGATCACACCGGCCGACGGTTCCGTCGCGATCCAGAATCCCCCGGCCCTGATCTGGCGCGCTGACGACAGGGCCGCCACGTACATCGTGGAAATCTGCAGAAATTCCGGCTTTCGGGGTGAGATTATCCGCAGCGCGGGCATCGACATGCCGTTCCACAACCCGTCGAACGAACTCGACAGCGGCGCCTGGTACTGGCGTTACTTCGCGATCACGTCCGGGGGCGAGCAATCCCGACCCGGTCCTGTCCGGAGCTTTGAGATCACGTCCGAATCCGTCCCGCTTCCCGTACCCCCGACGGAGCGCATCTTCGACGAGATGCCGGACCACCCCCGCATCTTTGTGACCCCGGACACCCTGGAGGAGTTCCGCGCGCGAAGGCACGGACCGGCGCGTGAGGCCTGGCGTCACCTCAAACACCGGGCCGATGCCCTGATTCAGAGCCAACCGCCCCGACTGAGCCTGCAATCCGTGCCGCGAAACCTCGGCGAACGACGCGGACAGGTCTTTCATTTGAAGGATGGCCGCGTAACATTTCCGGCAAACTACCAGGTTGCCGAACTCAAGAGAGGCGCGGACCACGCCAATGCACTCTCCTTTGCGTATCTGATCTCCGGCCACGAAGCGTACGCCGCGGCAGCGAGACGCTGGTTGGCTTTTCTTTCGCACTTCCGCGTTGACATCCACCTCGAGGACCGCGGGCAGCACGACACGGTCGTTTACTGCTACGAGTTCGGCCTGAAGGGGACGGCTCTCGCCTACGATCGGTTGTACCCCCTGCTTGAATCAGAGGAACGCGCACTTGTTCTGGCGCACATCGAGTTCCATTGCGAAGCCGCTTACCGGTGGCTCAGAGACGGGCTTCAGATTCACCTGAATTATCAGAATTCTCACGGTCAGCAGTGCATGCATGCGCTGCTGACCACGGTTCTGGCCATTGCGACCGAATCCGCCAGGACCCGGGAGTGGGCCGACTATCTTATCCGCCAGTACGTCAACCGGATCGCGTGGGGAAGCGTCGACGGCGGGTATACCGAAGGCCAGAAATACGGCCACAAGATTCAATTCATCCTGGAAGCCCTCGCCGCCCTCAGGTCCTCAACGGGTCTGGACGTCTTCCGCGAACCCCGATGGCGGAATTCCGGCGCATTCTGGTTGTACTGCATGTCCCTCAATTACTGGTGGAACCACTGGGGTGACTGCTATTCCCTGATCGACCCCAATTTCGGCAGCGACGCCGATACGTACGTTTCCGCCTTTCTATCCGCGATGACCGGGGATCCCACGGTCAAGTGGTGGAGCGATACCCGGGTCTGCAACCCGGTCCATCTCCCGCTCCAGTATCTCGCCGACAGCGGCGTTTCGTCCCGCCCACCCGTGGATATCGCGCAGGCCCGCCTGTTTCCCGACGTCGGGCAACTCGCCGCGTTCGACCGGTTCTATGACCAGGGAAGCGCCCGCATCTTCTTCAGAAGCAGTCCATGGGGAGATCACAGCCACGCCCACCAGGACCAGAACGGCTTCGTCCTCCACGCCGGGGGCGAGATCCTCTGCTGCGATGCGGGCTACTACACCTATTCCGGCGATACCTACCATTCCCGGTGGAGCCGGACCACACAGGCGCACAATTCAATCCTCGTCGATGGCGAGAGTCAGCGCCGGGGCATTGCCCACAAGGGAAAGATAACGGCCTTTTTCAACACGCCCGATGCCTGTGTCTTCACGGGAGACGCCTCTGGCGCGTATGGGGAACTGCTGCAAAAGTTCCAACGCCACGTCCTCTTCATCAGGCCCGACGTTTTTGTCGTCTGTGACGATCTCGAGGCTTCCGAACCCCGTGAATACGCCTGGACGCTCAACACCTTCGAACGGGCGG
The DNA here is from genome assembly GCA_965203805.1 of Candidatus Latescibacterota bacterium. GTDB lineage: Bacteria > Latescibacterota > UBA2968 > UBA2968 > JAAXHE01. The sequence continues at coordinate 4,023,110 of OZ241917.1, forward strand.
AAATAGACGAGAGCGGTCGATGCATGACCGTCAGGCAGCGGGACCAGCGCCTCCTGGTCCGTCACCTGGCGGGCGGCCCCCTGAAGTACACGCAGGACAACGACCGTCCGTTTCCGTTGAAAACCCGGGACTGGTGCCGTTTTACCGAAGCCTTTCCCCAGCAATGGAACATCCGGGTGACCACTGAGAGAAGCCCGACCGCGCGGATCATCTCGGTGCTGCATACGTACACGAAAACGGGAGGGCCGGGAGTCGACGACATCCGACCCGTGGAAGCAGCCGGTGGAGGAGGTGTCGGCTTTCGTTCCGGTAACGCGACCGAATGCGTCCTGTACCGGAACGGAAGTCGCGGCGCGATTGAAGGCGCGGGTATTCGGTCGGACGCCCGGATCGTCAACGTCCGTCGTCGCGGAGACCGGCTCCAGCGCTGGCTGCTTCATGGCGGAAAACGGCTCAGTCTGGAAGGCAAAGACCTCCTGGTGGCCGATGCGGCATGCGATGCCGCCGCGAGTTACAACCTGCGAAGCGCCCGTGCGCAGGTCCAGGTCAGGCGCCGGGAAGCCGTGCGCCTCGCCATCCACCTCCCCGATGCGCCGCGCGCCGTGGTCGCGTCGACGCCGGATCGGCCCGGAAGCGCGAAGTCGATCGATTTCACATGGCGCGAAGGTAAGGTCGAAGTTGAACTGAACAACGCGGGCGAATCCGTGCTGTGGATTGACCCGGTCAAGGACCTCACGGTCTCTCCGCGTTCGCTCCGGATGAAGCTGAACGACGGCGCCGGCGAAGCGTCACTGAGGCTGGAGGCCGCTGTCGCGGACAACGGCGACATCATCGCCTTTGCCGAGATCAGTCCGCGGGAGCCGGGTATCTATGAACTCGTCTCGGAAGACACGGAGTTGCTCGTCCAGGACCGGTGGGACCCGGACTTGAGCGCGCGAGGGAATGGCCGTGTCACGGCCTGTCTGAGAGAGGGAGCGGAAATATTCGTCCGCTACCCGCCCGGCCTGCGACCGCATCTCCGGGCATCCCTGGTTGAGAGCCACAAAGGGCAGCTCGTCAACCTGCTCTGCAACGGCGGCTTCGAAGCCGGCATCGTGGATTACCCGCCCCGTTACTGGAACGTGCAGCATCCCCGAACACACGATCCCGGCTGGCCGGCGTGGAGTACGGAGGATGCGGCGGACGGAAGCGCATGTTTGAAGTTCACGAGGCCCGGGGATCCCATTTCGCTCAAGAGCCGCCCCATGCGTCTGCGGACGCCGGGTCGCTATCACCTGCGGTTCAAGGCCCGGGGTTCCGCCACCCATGCGCAGGTTTCCGTGTCGGGTCAGCAGGGAACGCATCTCGTGGTTCCGGTCCGCCCCTGCGAGGCGTGGACGGAGTACCGGGCGGAACTGGACGTACAACAGGGCTATACAACCGTGTCCGTCTCGTTCAATAGGGGAGGAGAACCGGGCCAGGTCGTGTGGGTGGACGACATGGTATTCGGGTATATCGCATAGCGGCCGGCGCAAGGCCGTGAGCTCCTGTCCGGAATGGGACGGACGCAAGACATCATGCCGGGAGGTAGAGAATGAGCCCGCGAGTACTTTTCGAAATCTGCGTCGGTTCCCCGCAAGGCGCAATTGCGGCGCAGGGGGGCGGCGCACATCGCGTTGAACTGTGCGATAATCTGATGGAAGGCGGCGCCACGCCCAGCGCGGGCGCCATTCAGGTTGCCCGCAGGCATTTGGACATAGGTCTCAACGTGATCGTACGGCCGAGAGGAGGCGATTTCTGCTATTCAGACGTGGAGTTCGAAACGATGGTGCGGGACGTCGAGGCGGCCGCCGAGTCAGGCGCGGACGGGATTGTGATCGGCCTTCTGAATCCGGACGGATCGGTCGACGTGGAGCGCACCGGCGCCCTCATCGAGCGTATCCGCCCGCTTCCCGTAACGTTCCACCGCGCGTTCGACATGACCGCCGACCCATACCGGGCGCTGGAGGACCTGGTTTCCCTCGGCGTGGACCGGGTACTCACTTCGGGGCAGGAAATTTCGGCGCTGGAAGGGGTCGATCTGATCGCGGAACTGATTGAAGGGGCAGCCGGCCGGATCGTGGTTATGCCGGGGGGCGGAATCACGGAACGCAACGTTGCCAGGGTCGCGGCGGGCACCGGCGCCCGTGAAATCCACGTTGCGGCCGGGAGCAGCGTAGCCAGCCGGATGACGTTCCGCAACCCCAACGCCTTTATGGGCGGCGAGTTGCGCCCCCCTGAATTCTCGCATTCACTCACGGACTCCAACCGCGTCAGGGCCTTTATGGACGCCGTGAACGGATGACAGGGTCCGTCATTCGCGTGATTCCACCAGGTCCGGTTTCCATATATAATCGTCTGCCAACCAATATACCATCGAGGAGACCTCACTATGCGCATCATCGCCATCGGCTGTGAATACACCGGAAAGACAACCCTTTTCGACGCCCTCATGCAATGGGGGCGCGACCGGGGCATCGTCCATCACCTGGACGATCACTTCAGCATTCCGGACTGCCAGATGCTCAAGACCGAAGTCGACCAGCGGATCATGCTGGGTCTGCCCGAAGCGATCAAGGAACGCTACCAGCGCTTCCAGCTTGCCTACCACGTCCGGCTGATCAACAAGTACGAACATATTCTGCTGGGTGGGTTTCACATAGAGGAGTACATCTACGGCCCCCGGTACTATTACCCTGCTGTCGGCCGGCTCTCGGAAACGCCGAGGGCCTGGGAAGCCGAAATGCCGAAGGACACGATTCTGGTCCATCTGAAAGCCCGGGCCGACGTCGTTGAGAGACGCATGGAGGAAGACCGCCATACCTATCACATCGTCCCGAAGGAGGACGTCGAGGAGATTCTTGACGAATTCCAGGCGGAATACGGCGCCTGCTGGATCATGCGCAAATTCGAAATCGACACGTCCGACATGACGCCTCACGACCTTCTCCAGGCCTTTCTGGACGGGTCCGCCCCCTTTCTCAACGAGCGGGATGCGCTCACGCGGATGAACACGTAAGCGGGAAGCGGCATCATCATGGAAAAGGCCACTTTATAACGAAGAGGATTCAATGTTACCCGATCTGCAGAACCGCGAGGACCGCCGCGGCATCGACATCGATCAGGTGGGCGTCTCCAACGTGCGCTTTCCCCTGACGCTACCCCTTCGCGCCGGAGGAGAATTCAATACAGTTGCGAATCTGTCAATGACGGTGAGTCTTCCGCATTATCTTAAGGGCACTCATATGTCCAGGTTCATGATCGCCCTTAACGAGCGCAACCATCAGTTCAGACCCGACACGGTTCACGTGGTGCTGGAGGCGCTTCTCGGGCTGCTTGATGCGGAAGAAGCCTTCATCGAGATGGAGTTTCCTATCTTCTTGACGCGCCGGGCTCCAGTGACCGGTAAACCGGGCATGATGGACTACAACTGTGTTTTCCGCGGCATGATGTCAAGAATCGGCACCTTCGACAAGATCGTCGGGGTTAAGGTGAACGTGACGACACTCTGCCCATGCAGCAAGGAAATCAGCGAATACGGCGCCCACAACCAGCGCTCCGAAATCGCAATCGATGTTCGTCCCGCTCGCGACGAGTTTATCTGGTTCGAAGACCTGATCGATATCGCAGAGAAGAACGCTTCGTGCAGACTCTATCCCGTCCTGAAGCGGCCGGACGAAAAGGCGGTGACCGAACGGGCGTATGACAATCCGCGATTTGTCGAAGATATGGTCAGGGAAATCGGGATGGACCTGTTTGAACTTCTCGATGCGGAAAGGCTCCTCTGGTTCGACATTGCCAGCCGAAATGACGAAAGCATACACAACCACGACGCCTTCGCCAGGATTGAACGCGGGGTACGCGGTCCTCTCCTGAGTCCAAGGGAAGGGGTTGAGGTCGCAACCACTTCGTAACAGGACACTGGCCTCACGAAATGTATCTGCAAGGGTCCTGGCGATTGAATGCAGCCGGAACGCAGTGTGACACGAATCTACTGGCGCTGCATTTGAGACTTCCCGCATTCCTTGACACTGCATGGGGGTTTGCGTAATTTTGACGATAGCGCGATCTGTATTGTTTGCGCTGGTGGGTTGGGCTCCGAGTGTCCAATCCTGAAGTACGAGATTTGCATGCCTTTGGGCATCGCTTGGTCGTTCGCCATTGGCTTTAATTGCTATTGATGTTGGTGCTAAAAAAGGCGCATGTCGTATATTCCTCGCAACCGGAGGAGGCCGAAAGATGAACAATCGCATTGTCATTGACCCTGCCATTCGTCATGGCAAACCGGTGATCAAGGGAACGAGAGTACCTGTGCATCGGGTAATCGGGAGTCTCGCGGGCGGGTCTGATCCCGGCGAGGTCTGTGAGGAATATGCTATTTCAGACGAAGACCTGAGAGCGGCGCTTGCCTATGCCGAGGAGTTGATCGAGCACGAAGAGACACATTCTCTACCACGGTCCTGATCGACGTGCGATTTGTTGTTGACGCGGATCTTCCGCGATCTGTTTCTCAAGTGATTGCCGAGTACGGTCACGAAGCAGTGGATGTGCGTGATATTGGCATGATGAGCGCGAGCGATGACGAGATCGTCCAATACGCACGCAATGAGAGACTTTGCTTGTTGAGTGCCGATCTTGGGTTTGCCGACGTTCGCCGCTATCTTCCGTCGAAGTATCACGGCATCGTGGTCATGCGATTGCCTCGGCACGCGACGTCGTCATTCATTGAGCGCCTTTTATCTTCTTTCCTTGGTCAATTGGATACCTTCCCTGAACTTCGTGGGAAGTTAGCGATTGTAGATTCGGGGCGAGTACGGATTCGCGCCAGATAAGTCCATTCAAGCGATGTTCCTCGCCTACCTCAATTGCAAACCCATGTTAAGCTGCTTACGCACATTGGATCTCGGAAACTTGATATTGGTGCGAAAAAATGGCGAAAACATCTATCCTGACTAATTCATGAAACTGGTCGGGACAGTGTTTTTGTAAGTAGAAAGTGTTCTGTAGAAGGGAAAGCATTAGAATGAGGTGTTGCTGACGCGATGATGAGTGATTTTTGGTGTGTCGGCAGCATCGAGGGTTGTCGAGTTTGATAAGTTGTGGTTGGCAAGGACACACGGCTGCCTTGGTCTTACCTGTTGGCTATGGGAAAGGGATGGCGGGGCCTGCGTGAAACGGCGTTATGGAACTGCCTTTGCCAAATTGCATAGGATGGTGCCATAGAGGTGTTTCAAGGGAAATGAGGTTGGCAAATGGAGTTTGATTTTGGTTTTGAGTTCGGACACTCTTCCTGCGACTTTGAGGATGCGATTCTGAATGGTATTAAACTGCGCGTGCGTCCATTGTGTGGCGCGGAGTCCTTTTTCGGTAAGGGTCTGCATCAAGACATAAGCGGCACTATGCAGTAAGAGACGGAAGTGATTGGCTTGGAAGGTGTGGCAGGAGGTACGATCGGAATGGAGGAAGGTTTTGTGATTCTTGATGAAGTTTTCCATCCTGCCTGCCTGGCCGGCAGACAGGCCGCGCGTACAATAGACGTTTTTGTAGATGTATGAGGGCTGGCTACTTTTCAGGTTGGTGACGACAAAGCGTGTATTGGCTTGTCCGGACGCGGTGATTTCAGCTTTGTAGATGATGCGTCTTGGCAGGGCCCAGGTATCTGCCTGGTAAGCGAAACTGGTAAATAACTGCACGGGCTGACGGGTTTCCCGATACCGGGCCTTTGCCTGCTCGATCAACGCGTGTCCTCGTTGCGCAAGCCTGGCATTGCCCGTTTGTCCCAGCACGAAATACACCTCTTGCGCGTCGCAAAAGTCGTGGACCTCAGGACAGGAAAAGTGGCCATCGCCACGCAGAATGATACGCACGTCCGGCCATGCCTCACGAAGCATTTTCACCAGGCGCTTGAGAATGCTGACAATCTGTCTGCCGGACGCACGGGCACCCGGACGCAGCAGCGTCGTGATCAGTCTTCCTGTCTGGCCTTCATAAATGTGCAAGGGGCAGTAACAGCGTTCACCATAATAGCCATTGAACATCGCCAACTGTTGACAGCCGTGAACCTCGTCATCGGTGTCATCGATATCCAGAACAACCCCTTTGGGAGACCCATCGTAGGACGCGATAAATCCGTCCACAAGCGCCTCGGCAATACGATATAAGTCCCTGCGACGAATGCCGTTTTCCAATCGACTCATCGTGGGTTGGCTGGCCAACGGCGCCCCGGATATCGGCAACCGATCACAGGCCGCCTTGAACGCGGGGTCAAAGCGCAACAAATCGCAATCGTTCGCATCCTCATACGCGCACGCGATCTGAAACACACGCTGGCTGATCAGATCCGACATCGTATGATCCACATAACTGGGATGCCGACGGTCCGGTAACGCCTCGACGATACGAGACAGAATGCCGATCCTGGACTCCACCTCGCGAAGCAGCATCGACCCCATATCGCTGGTGAGCACACCGCCATCGAAAACCGCTTCCACCTGCTTGCCAGAAACACTTGCGAAAGGAACTGACAGTTGACTATCTTGAGCTTCCACGGTAGTTTCCTCCAAGTTTATTGTTGTATGGTTATCTGCCTAACCATAATATAATACAATAACTTGGGTAAGGAAACTACCTTTTTTATGAATAATTGGGGCTATATCGAAAGAAATCCTTGAGGAAGTTCACAAGTTGGATGCGCCAAAACAGGAACGCGTGCTGGAATTCGCACGTTCGTTGGCGAATGAGCAACCGCCAGGTCTACCGGGGAAACACCTGCTAAGGTTTGCTGGAATAATCGACCGGGATGACCTGAGGGAAATAGCCCGCGCAATTGAAAATGGTTGCGAACGAGTGGGCCATAGTGAACGACATATGAGATAGATCCCATAATTCTCACAAGTTCGCAAAACTGAAATACTCGTTTGTAGCATAGAAAGGAATCGCCTGTGGATCTGAGACGCCAGCCCCCGCGCCGCCCGTCAAACGCCTCCATTGCCGGTGTCGTCAACCTCGCGCGAATGGCGGACAAGGCCCGCGCGTACAACCGGCGGACGCTGGGCGAATTTCTGTACGGCGACGATTCGGGCCTGGACAAGATCCTGCTGGATTTTCTGGGCGTCTCACACGACGGGTTTGCCGATGCAGCGGGACGATATGGCGACTCGGATCTGGGTCTATGGATACGGGAGGCTTCCGATCGGACGGACGATGAAATCGATGCGTTCAACCGGCATCACCTCCAGCGCGAACCCGACGACGATGCCGGCAGACAGCGCCTTAGAGACCGGATCGAACAGTTCGCGCCCGGGCGCACGGATATCGTGACTGTATTCCAGTCCATCGAGCTGGACGACTGGGCGAACTTCCGGGAGATCGATCTGGGGCAAAGGGCGCCGAGGTCACCCTACGTGCGGGACGTCGCTGGCGTCTTCGGCCTGGCCCGGATGGCGGATAAGGCCCGCGCGGACAAGGGCGGTCGGCTGGGCGAGTATATCTACAACTGCCCCATCGACCAGGCGATTACGGACGTTCTCGGATTTTCGGCGGAGGATTTCAAGGAAGCCGCGTACCTGAATCCGAATGACCTGGAACTCGGGGACTGGGTCCGGGAACATATCAGCGCACACTCCGGTGAGATTTCCGAATTCAACCATCGCATTTCCGGAAAGGGCCCGGAGAACATCAAGGAATGCGAGATCTTCAAGGCCGCGCTCGCGAACGCCGCTCCGGACCGTACCGACATTACCACGTGGTTCGACCTGCTCGACGTGGATGACGAGGCATCGTTCGGCGTTGTGGATCTGACGCGCCACCCCCCGAGAAGTCCTTATGACGCGTCCGTGGGCGGGTACTTCGGCCTGGCCCGGATGATCGACAAAGGCAGGGCGGCCATCCACGGGTTGCTGGGGGATTACAAGTACGCGGAAGCGTCCGGCCTGGACAGGATGGTCGCGGAATTCATCGGGTTTTCCATGGGCGACTTTACCGATGCCATCAGGGCGGGCCGCACCGACGAGGAGATATCCGCCTGGATCGACGAATACTATCGCAAATCCGGCGCAGAAATCGGCAATTTCAATCGCAATGCAGGTACGATCGAACCCTGGAATGAGAAACGTCGGTCCTGGTTCCGGGGAATAATTGCGGATCTGGATCCGTCCCGCACGGATGTTACGACCTATCTGGCCCTCATCGTACTGGACGATACCGTCAACTTTGCCCGCGTCAAGACGGGGGTTTGAATCCGGACCATCCATGGACGTTCCGTTTTCTGAATGAAAAACGCGAGAAGGAGAATCAGTATGCCCAACCAGGAAGTCGCGGTGGCCAGATTCACCCGAAAGGAATTCCGGGAAGCCCTGGACGCCGGAAAGTTCGGAACCGCCATCATTCCAACGGGGAGCAATGAACAGCACCTCGAGCACCTGGCCATGGAATACGATATCCGCGCGGCGACCTACGTGGCCACCGAAGCCGCCAGAAGGCTCTACCCAAATGTTGTCGTGAACGTCCCTATGGCGGTCGGCATCTCCGAACATCACATGATCCATAAGGGAACCGTCACCGCCAAACCCGGCAGCTGGCTGGCAGTACTCTTCGACGCGGTGGAGAGCCTGGTGCGCCACGGGATCAATAACGTGCTGATTCTCAACGGACACGGGGGCAACGAAGCCCCGATGATGGGCATCCTCCGGCAGTGGCAACTGTTCTTTCAGCTCACCGCCCCGGAAGCCAATGTACAGTTTCATTCCTACTGGAACCTGAGCCGTGAAATTGCCGAGCAGCACTGTACGAGCCGGGTGCCCGGCCACGCGGGCGAATACGAAACCGCCATGGCGATGGTCATCTGCCCGGAGAACATCCGGCACGATGCCATGCAGGACCAGGAAAACCAGGAGCCGATGAAAGCCACGGAAGAACTGGGAAGGGTTCTGGTGGAGGCCGCGGTTCAGAAAACTGTCGAATACCTCCAGGGTATGATCGACGCCGCGAACCGCGAGATACAACCTCACGTCTATTCCAAGGAAATGCACGCCGAACAGGCGAAGAAATAGCCTTCAGGCAGCGAGAACTTCCGGAGAGGATGAACAATGACCGTCGAACGGGCCAGATACGGGGCCGATGCCGCCGCGGGGTTGGCCGGCACGCTGCCCCAGCCCTTTCCGCGCACCATCGGACCCAACGCAATGACCTACCTCCAGGAGGTGGTCGACTCGGGTCTTACGTGCAACATGATCGGGCGATTCGAGGACGCATTCGCCGAAGAGATGGGTGTGAAGCACTGCATCGCCACGCCGGGTTGCACGCCGGCACTCGCTGTTCTGGCGTGCGCATTGGCGTTTGATCCGGGGGACGAGATCATTGTCAGTTCCGTCACGGACTACGGGTCCGTGCAGGGGCTTATCAGAGAGAATTATATCCCGGTCTTCGCGGACACCGATGCCGGGACGCTGGTCAGCAGCGCGGAAACGATAGAACCCTGTATCACGGATCGCACGCGCGCGATTCTGGTTGTGCACATGACCGGAACGATCTGCGATATGGACCCCATAGTCGAACTCGCCGGCAAACACGGTCTCGTCGTCTATGAAGACGTCTGCCAGGCTGTCTTCGGGGAATACAAGGGTCGGTTGGCGGGGGCTCTGTCCGATGCGGGCGCTTTTTCCTTCGATTCCGAAAAAACCATGGGTTCGGACGTTGGCGGCTGCGTCGTGACCAACGACGACGACCTGGCCGAACGCATGCGATTCATCGGCCATAGCCGCGGCGGCCAGATGCTCGAGGGGTTCGGCCGGCAGCACGTCGTGCCCGGGTTCGCCCACCGCATGCCCCAGTGCACCGCCGCCATCTCCCTGGCGCAGCTCGAGATCATCCGTCCCAACGTGGAGCGGCGCGACCGGATGGTCCGCCTGCTCACGGAAATACTGGAGGAAATCCCGGGCATTACCCCGCTTCCGATTCCGGATTACATGGACGTCTACTCCTGCTGGATGACCGGCTTCAGCGTCGACCCCGACGCGTTCACCTGTACCCCGGATGAATTCGCGCAACAGGTCGCGGACGGGGGAATTCCCGGTACGGGGACGGGACGTTATTACCTGATGCCCCCGGCCCTGCCATTCCTTGCCGAGAAAGCGGAACAGAAGCTGTATCCCTATTCCACGCCCCCCGCTTCCCGGGCCTATTCGTACCGCGGGGATACATGCCCGAATGCAAAGCGCTTTCTGGAGTCCTTCGTCCGCTGGACTTCGTTCTGCGAACGATATGAACCCGAACACTGCGAACTCGCCGCGCAGATTGTCAGGGAAGTAGCCGATAGGAATCGCGCATAAACACCGGGCGGCGGAGACGAGGAGGTCCGGATGTCGGAAACACGCTATCGGGAAATCGAAGTCTCCGGTTCGCCGGTAGAGATGGGGCGACAGATCGGCGAGGCCGCCCGCAACGAAATCCGCGGCTTTGTGGATATCGCGCTCGAACGCGTAAACAAGAACGTTTCGGTATCGGTGGACAAAGCCATGTCCGTTGCCCGCGACTGCATGCCGTATGTAGAGCGATATGCGCCCCACCATCTGGAGGAGATGCGCGGCATGTCCGAATCCTCCGGCGTCTCGCTCGACGACCTCATGATGCTTCAGATCCGCAATCAGCTTCAGGCCGACGCGGATTCCGGCTGCACGTCATTTTCAGTCGCCACGCCCGCCGGAACGGGCAACATTGTGGGCCAGAATTGGGACAACGACCCGGCGCTGAACCCCTTTACCATCGTTCTCACCCGCCGTCCGGAAGGCATGCCCGCCCTCCTGAATATCACCCAGGCCGGCATTATCGCTTACATCGGCCTGAACAGCGAAGGCATCGGGCTTTGCCTGAATACCCTGCCCGCGCCCTCCCGACTCCTGGGCGTTCCGCACTACTTCACCGTCCGCGGCATTTACGAAACCCTGACCATGGAAGACGCCGTTCAGGCCGTACGCCGGGCAAAGCGCGCCATACCCGCCAACATCATCCTCGCGACGCCGCAGGGGCCGGCGGACCTGGAGGTTACCCTGGACAACGTGCACGTAATCCGGGACGACGGGGTGGGCTTGGTGACCCATACCAACCACTGCGAGCATCCGGAACTGGCGCATAACAATGACGTCTTCCCTGAACTCATCCAGTCGGGCGGGCGCAAGATCCGAATCCAGAAGCTCTTCAGCGACATGGAACGTCCCTTTGCGATAAAGAGCCTGAAAGCCGCCCTGAGCGATCATGAAGACCACCCCACCTCCATCTGCCGCCATCCCAACGATCATCCCACGACCGGGTATTGGGCGACCGCGTTCTCCGTGATTATCGAAACCGATACCCGCCGCATGCACGTGAGCAAGAACAACCCCTGCCAGAACCCGTATGAGACCTATGCGCTGAACTGATCGGTACCGCGCCGGAACGTACCGCGCCCGGTATTCCGGGAACCCCGTCCATGTCTCTCACGCCCAGGCAGATCGAACACGCGCTTTCGCGCAAACTCCTGCGCAACCGGCACACCCGCATCATGATGGACTATTATGCGGAAAAGCTGCCGCGCCTGGAAACGCCTGTGTCCCCCGCGGAATGGAAGAAGCGAACCGCCAGAATTCGCCGGGACCTGCTGAAGAAAGTCTACCTGACCGGCCTGGATCCGGCCGTCAACGATCGCCCGCCGTCGGTCCGGTGGCGAGGCGCCCTCAAGGGCAACGGCTATCGCATCCGGAAACTCCACTACGAAGGATATCCGGGCATGCGGATCCCGGCGCTGCTCTACGAGCCCGAGAATCTCAAGGGCAAGGTCCCGGCCGTGCTCAACCCGAACGGTCACCATCGCGGCGGCAAGGCCATGGACTACAAGCAGGCGCGGTGCATCAACCTGGCCAGACGCGGCATGCTCGCCCTGAACTTCGAATTTATCGGCATGGGGGAACTTCAGGGTTCGCTCAACCACATGCACCAGGCCCACATCGACCTGTGCGGCGTGGCCGGCGTCAGCGCCATGTACCTGGCCATGAAACGCGGACTGGACGTTCTGCTCGCGCACGAAAATGCCGATCCGAAAAGGGTGGCCATGACCGGCCTCTCGGGCGGCGGGTGGCAGACCGCCGTGCTCACGGCGATCGATGAACGCATTGGCGTCAGCGTGCCGGTTTCCGGGCACTCCCCGATCTGGCACCGGGCGACGAAACGATGGCAGGACCACGGCGACCTGGAACAGACGCCGGTCGATCTCTGCACCGTGGCGGACTACGACACCCTCACCGCGATGTTCGCGCCCCGTCCGGCGCTGCTTGTCCACAGTGTAAACGACGGGATTTTCCGCCCGGAATTCATGCGGCCGGCCCTGTATACGCCCGCACGAAGGGTATACGAGCGGCTCGGCGTATCCGATCGAATCGGGTTTTACGCGAACGAAGATCCGGGCACGCACAACTACGAGAAGGATATCCGCGAGCAACTGTACAAGTTTCTGAAACGCGCGTGGGATCTGGATATTTCGACTGAAGACATCCCCTGTGACGACGAGATACGCTCCGAATGGGAGCTCAACGTCGGGCTGCCGCCGGGAAACCCCACGTACCTCTCGATAGCCGGCGACCTCGCCGGACGCCTGCCCGTGAAACGGTCGACTGCCGGTACAAAGGAGCAGGATCGCAGACGCCTCGCCAGGGTGCTGCGACTACCGCCCGAGTACACCGTCGAGCCGCGAGCCGTCCGCAAACCGCGAACGCTCGCTGGCGTACGGATCTCGCACCATATCCTGGAGATGGGCCGCTGGAACGTCCCCGTCACGGAATTCGATCCGCCGGATTCGAACGACGTCCTGCTCATCCTCCCGGATAACGGTCGTGCCGGTGCAGCGAGGAGTGTGGACAACGCGCTTCAGGCCGGCAAACGCGTTTTCGTGGCAGACCTGCTCGCGTTCGGCGAGCAGGTTATCGCCGACGGCGCCTACCACTACCTCTTCATGGAGTGCATTGCCGCGGCTGGCGACCGTCCCCTGGGCATCTGCACGACCCAGTTGCTCGCCCTCCGACGCTGGATCGAGTCGACCTCCGGCGGCAGTTCCCTAAATATTACCGCGCATGGCCTCTCCACCGGCCTGATCGCTCTCAGTGCGTCGGCCCTGCGGCCGCGGGGCGTCGACGCACTCAGCGCCAACCTTCCGGACACGCTGCGCCGGCTCGTCGACTGGAGCATCGACTACACGGACGAGCCTGTCCCGTTCTGTTTCGGCCTGCTCGAACAGTTCGATATCGAAGACCTGATCGTGCTTTCCGATCCGGTGGATATTCTTATCGACGGTCGCGGACCGATGCGTTGACGCTGCAGCACCCGGCACTTCCCGGCCGGCTCTAATGTGTCGTCGTCGATCCAGAAAGGCAATTGCAGTGTCTGATTCCGCAACCATCCATCTGGACGCGCGCTATTACCGCGCGCTGCCCATCGACAGTCCCGGGTACGAATCGGTCACGTTCGAACTTCCCGTCCGGCGAACGGCGCTCATCGGCATGCACTGTTGGAATATCGGCTGTCCCGACGGGCCTCCCCTGAACATGGACTACTGCGTGGATCTGGGCTGGCCCGAGGCTACGGCGGAAGGGTACCGCATCATGTGCGAGGTGATGCGCCCCGCCATGGATGCGGCGCGGTCGATCGGACTGCCCGTGGTACACGTGGAAGCCGATTGGATGGACGAACAATACCCGCATATTCCGTCCAGACGTGACAAGACGAATGTCTGGAAGCCTGCAGGACGCCAGAAGGAGATGCTGGACCGCGCGCATGGCCCCGACTATATGAAACACTCGCCGCTCGCAAAAATGCGGCGGGCCGAAATTGTGTCTCCCGTCGGCGACGAGCCGATGGTCTTCTACACCGACACCCTGGACGCAACCCTGAAAGCGAACGACATCGATACCCTCATCTACACCGGATTCGCGGCCGATATGTGCGTGCTGGGCTCCGAGGGCGGCGGGCAGGCGATGCTCTCCCGAGGGTACCGCTGTATCCTGATGCGCGACGGTACGGTGGGCGTGGAACGTCCGGATACCTTCGACGAACGCCTTGCCACACGCTACGGCATTCACATCTTTGAATGGAAGATCGGGTACAGCACCACGTTCGAAGCGTTCATGACGGCGGCCGAAACCGGTAGACGAGCCTGAACCTTAACTCACGAAGCGAAACGGAAAGGGATATTCGATGGCCCTCCGGATCTGCAATTGGAAACACGGAAAGCAATGGGTCTACTCCATCACGTACGACGAAGCGCTGATCGAGTTGCACGAACGCGCCGTGCCCATCCACGAAGAATACAACGTTCCCGGGCATTTGGAGGCGGTGGCCGGCCATATCGGCGAGATCCGGCAACTCGGCAACTCGAGCTACAACGGGTTCCGGCATATGACCGGCGAAGAAATGCGAGAGATGGTGGATCGGGGCTGGGGTGTGGGCAACCACTCATGGAGCCACGAAGTGATCCGGCCGGATATGCTGGACAGGGAATTGCGCGAGGCCAAGGAGGTGCTGGAAGAGGCCATTGACGGTCCGGTGGACCTCTACTGCTCGCCCGGCAACAACACCAATATGGCGGACCACGTCCTGGCTGCATGCCGGGAGTATGGCTATCTGGGAGCGATGAGTCTCACGGACGCCCTCAACCGCCCGGGCGACGAAGGCTTCTGGCTGAACCGCACCGCGCTGCACGACCAGTTCTACGAGCCCTTCTACAGCGAGTTCGATCCATTCCGGAACATACGCCATGCGCAGAGGGACAGCGGATGGATCATCGACTATTGCCACTGTCCGCTGGATGAGGCCGTCCACCGGAACAAAGACTGCAGCGCGGAACAGCTTCGGAGGCGTTTTGAAGCGGTTCTCGGCGAAGGCGGGGACGACGTCTGGTGCGCGGTTCCGGAAGAAGCCGTCTTCTATCACCTGACTCGTCGCCACGCCGAGATCGCCACCGTGGCGAACACCGCCGATGAAAAGAGTTATCGGCTGAATCTGCACGAACTGTCCGATCGGGTCACCTGCCGTGCGCTGACTTTGGACGCCGACGTGCCCGCGGCCTGGTGCCGGTATCCCCGCGTCCGCGTCAACGATCAGCCCATGCCCGCCTCGCTCGTCGGCCCGGGCGTCCTGCGAATCACGGTTGACGTCACGGACGGGATGGAGTTGACGTATTCCGCGTAGATCCAATCCCGGAACGGCATGCGAAACAGTGACTGCAGAAGCCCCGAAAATGGACGGTTTCCCGGGTCACGACCTTCACCTTGAGACAGCGCGCCTGAACCTGCGGCCGTTTGAGGCGGCGGATTTCGATCTGGCGGTTCCGTTTTATCAGGACCCGGACTTCCTGAATGCAATGGAAGCAGAGCCGCCCGAGGCGCCCGTTACCCGCGACTATCTGGAGGGCGCGGGCAGGGCGATGGCGGCGCAGGGGTTCCTGTTCGCCATTGTCGAAAAAGAGTCCGGCCGCACCATCGGCGAAGTGTGTCTGCAGTGGATGAATCTGGACCGCGGGAGGATTCCGGGCGAGAAAGTTATGCGCCTGCCGATCGGGATCTGGGACAAGTCGCTGTGGGGTCGCGGCTACGGAAAAGAAGTGGCGCGTTGTCTGATCACGTATGCGTTTGAAGAACTGAAAATCGATCGCTTCTGCCCGATGGACGTGTGCACGGACAATGCACGATCGGTAGCGCTGTGGCGGTCGCTTGGCCTCACCGTCGCGAGGGAAGTGGATGGCGGCAATGTGCTGGACTTCGAGATCACACGCGAGGACTATGGGCGGATGACGTGAGAAAACCTGAAAGCGGTGAGACGTAAGAGGGTAGACGGCAGATGAAGACGGTGAGAGGGTAGAGGTGAGACGTTAGATGACGTCCTTGCCTGATTGGATCTTACTTTATGCCTGCGGCAAGAAATGAAACCGTACAGGGCACACAATATCTCCCGTCTCACGTCTTACGTCTCACCGCTCTTCGGGCACTCACGGTATCTCCCGTCTCACGTCTTACGTCTACCCGTTCTTCAGGCACCCACATCATCTCACGTCTCCCCTCTCACCGCCACCGACCTACCCCCTATCCCCCTTCCCGGGGGGAAGGGGGGAACTGTGATCCTCTCGCAGTGTCCTGGTTGTCTCCCCCTCTCCCCCCGGGAGAGGGGGCTGGGGGGAGAGGTCTGCGCATCCGCGACGTAATGTCGCCCGGCCGTATCGATGTCCGGTGGACGCAGGGTTGTCATCTCCCGTCTCCCCGCCTTTAAGGAATTTGGGGAGATGTGGAAGTTGAATTTGATTTACGGCTTGTTGGTTTTCGCTTTTGCTTCTAGCTGACTGCCGAACGCTGACCGCTGATTGCTGTCTGTTTCCCTTAGTGTCTTGGTGTCTTTGTGTGAGTAGATTTAGCCCTCGTCTCCGCGCATGGATCGAGGTAAAGTTCTCTATCGTCTTCCATCTCCCGTATTCCGTCACTGCCTCTCCTGGTTGCCCGTCTTTGGGTTGTTTCCGGTTTTCTTAGTGTCTTCGCGTCTTTGTGTGAGTAGATTTAATCCGTATCTCCGAGCGTCGCGATCGAGGGGACAATGTATTCGTCTCCCGGATTGACGAGGTACGTGTAGCCGCCGGCGAGATCGGCGCCTTCCCTGAGCCCCCGAACAATCGTAATATCGCCCGTTGAGACGCCGCCGTTCGTGGCGGCCGCGATCCTGTAGCTCGTATCCATCGGCAGGTCGTTTACGAAATGAATCGTGCGGCCGACCAGGTCGGGACCGGCCGGCAGGGGCGGATCCAGGTCAACCAGGTTGTTCGCCGGGTCGGAAGCGTCGATTCCTGTCACCCTCCCGCGCCATGCGGGACGTTCCGCAGCCAGTTCAACGCCGCCGACAGCCAGTGACGTACCGCCGATCATTCGCATCAGATTCACCTCATCCCCCGCCATGCGGATCATGCCGAGGGTGCCGTCGAACCTGATCCCGCCTTCCACTTCGACTTCCATCGCTTCCTCACAACTGATCAGGATGTCCGTGCGGCCGCCCAACAGCACCACGGCCACGGCTGCGGCGCTGCAGGCATCCCCGGCGTGCTTTACCTCCAGCTCCCGTACCCGAGAGATGAACCGATTTGTATCGTAAGGTTCCAGGACGTTGAGAAACCGGCTCTGCATCTCCTCGCCCAGCCTGCTCTGGATCAGATACCTTGGCCGCTGCAGCCGCCGCGGCGAATCCCCCGTGGCGAGCGCCACCTCATCGCAGGGCGTTAGCGCGTGCAGGCGAAGGTGCGGCTCGCAGCCTTCCGGAATGCGGCCGTGGAGGTCCTCGATCTTCCAGTCGACGGTGTAGGGTGTGCGGACGGCCCCCTGCGAGCGTTCCACGTCGTAGAGGTACGTGAAGCCGCTCTCCTTGAAGAAGTCCGCATTCTCACCGGCCAGCGTGGCGAACGAAACGTTGGGATCCGCAAAGGTGCCGCCATCCTGACCGACGAGTTCCAGGCCGGCAACACCAGCCGTTTCCGCGGCGCCATGCCAGGACAGACGGTGGTTTCTCCCGCCCCTTGCACGGAACACATCCAGAATGTAGCTGTTGTCGTTGTCCACGTCGACCAGGGCGACCGTGCGCCGGTAGGTTCGCAGCCCCTCATAGGCGTTCGGCGCATTCACCTGGATCCCGCGCAACGGGGGTTCGACTGCGAAGTACTCGACCTGTCCGCCGGGGCTGTACGCCGATCGGGTATCGCCTACAAGCAGCGTATTGTGACTGATGGTATTGGCCGTCCACGCGTGTCGTTTCGGCCAGGTCCCGGTATATTCCGGATAGCCCAGATCCGGCATCATCGCCACGTTTTTCGCCAGCAGTCCCACGTTGAGCGAATCGTGGTGGGAGTGGCCCTTTCCCTGCCCGTAGTGGATGAACACGGCGCGGCCGTTTTCCGGTTGGCCGGTCTGCAGTTGCGCCTGCCCGTACCGCCCGAAGTGCTCACTCGTCAGGTTGCCCGATCCCTGTTGACCGACGTTCCGTATCTCACGGATCAGCGCGTCCGGATCCTCGCGGAAAATATCGTCATCCAGGCGCAGGGAGGTGCCGTGCACCGCGTGCTCGTGCCAGGCCAGGGCGGCGAAACGCGGGTCACCGTACAGACGGTACGCGCGGACATAGGTCGCGGCATCGCCCTGCCGGCCCCAAGCGCCTACAGCACCGCTGTCACCCGTATTGGGCATCATGCCATCCAGTACGTTCAAGCGGGACTCCACGAGATAGGCCTGTTTGAGCTTCGGGTAATCCTCGACGAGATTGTGTTTCGTGTACTCAGGATACGTGGACAGAATCTGCGCCAGTTCCCGCATGTGGCGGGTCCAGATGAGACCGTAACCCCCGCACTCGCCGCCCATGCCATCCCGGTCCAGCCCCTCGGTCAGCACCCACGACACCGGATCATGCTGAGCCGAGTGGTCTCCGGGAAACCCTGGATGGAACAGCCAGTCCAGCCACTCCGGCGTCAATTCGGGATGGTCCAGAGCAATCGCGGCGGTGGCGAGGGAGGTGTGATTCATGCCCGTGTTTCCGCTGATCCGGCCGTCCCTTACAGAGGCAAGCGCCTCTAAAAACAGGTGATCGTGGATATGTCCGCAGATTGCGGCGATGCTCTCTTTGTCCCCCAGGTTGTATTTTCCGGCTTTGTCGGAGCAGAAGGCCACCAGTTCTTCGTCGTTCCGAATGCCGTCGAAGATGACGTCGTAGCTCCGCGCAAAGCCCTGCGCGACGGAGGTTTCCCAGATACAACCCTCGATACGGCCTCTCCCGGAACCGCCCTGGCTGTGTTGAAATCCCATCTCGTGCAGCGGCAGGTAGTCCATCTCCGGATAAACGTCGGCGATCCGGTCCAGCAGCACGCCAGCTTTATGGGCGTAGCGCCGGTCATTGGTGAGCGAGTACGCGTCGGCCAGCGCGGCAACGCCCCGCTGTATCCGGCGCCACACGGCTTCGAAATTGTAGTATGCGATGATATCGTGTCGATTGCCCTGTTCGTCGAACATGCCGTACCCGTCGTCTACATAGAGTTCGCGCCGGGGGTCGGACGGATCGGGATGATCGGCGTTGAAGAGCAGCGAGCGGTCGCCCAATTCACGACGGAACATCCCGTGCTCGTCAAGGGCCGTCCTGTAGAAGGCCCCGAAGTCGTTCCTCGGATAGACCTCTCCGCAGTGTTCGCACCAGATCTTCCACGGCCTGGCGTCGTCGAACTCCCACCATTCGCGCCCGGATTTCGCCGGGGCCGCTTCGCCGCATCCGGGGCAATAGGGCTGCTGCCCCTTGTACGTCACCCCTTCATTGGTGTAGACTGTCCGCGGCAGTTCCTGTGCGGTGACCATGCCCCACAACGCATCGTCGGTGCGGCCGACCCACTCGCCGGCCGCCGCAACCGCGCGCTCCTGCCGCTCGCGCGCCCAGTCGTATTTCTTCGCATTCGCCACCGCATTCGACCGCATCGCCGCGCTGACGAATCGGCTTTGCTTCTTTCCAATTGGCATTCGGTTCACTCCTTTCAGACCACAACACCGGGTCGAATTCCAGGACACGTCCACGATTCTAATCTTGTTGATAATTCAGGTATTCCGCAACTGCTAAACATCCGGGTGGACCTGCGACGCGTCGTGGGTTCCGGGTTGAAATCTCTGCGACAGAGGTTATATTACGCGAGGCGTGCACCATTCAAGGTAGCCGAAAAGGCCGGAATTCACGAGCTATTCATACGGAGGAGAGTACAATGGACGAAACCGCAAACGACCGCGACGTGGAAAGCGGAGAGGGGACGGGGATAGTCAGCAGGATGATCGGCGCTATGTTCTCGCCGGGACGGACATTCGCTTCCGTCAATGCGCATACCGACCACAGGGACTGGTATCTCCCCATGATCGTCATCGCGATCATCGGTATGTTCACCGCGTATCTGTTAATGCCCGCCGCTCAGACGGCCGGGATGCAGGCCGTGCAGGAACAACTCGCGAAAGACGAATCCCTTACGGAGGAACAGCGGGCGATGCAACTGGAAAATGCGCGAAGGGTGATGGGCTTCAGCGCCGTTGTGCTTTCGCCCATAGGCACCGCCGTGACCATCTTCGTCCAGGCGGCGATTTTTCTGGCGCTCGCCAATTTCGTTTTCGGCGGCGACGGCACGTACAAAAAGACGCTGGCCGTTGTGAGCTACAGTTCACTCGTGGCGGTACCCGCCGCCGTTGTCGCGCTGCTGCTCGGCATGGCCTGGGATGCGCCAACGGTCCAACTCGGCCTGGGTCTGCTGGCGCCGGAATCCATGAAAGGAAGTTACATTCATCACTTCCTGTCCATGGTCACCGTCTTCGCCGTCTGGAAGTATCTGTTGGTTTCGGTCGGCCTGGGAGTTGTTGCGGGTATCCGGACAAAGCTTGCGGGGATGGGGGTCTTCGGACTCTGGATCCTCTACGTCCTCGCCGCTGCCTTCGCACGGTCCGCTGTCGCCGTCTGACGGCAGGGAACGGATATCATAGAGAGCACCCTGAGGGGAAGGTTGTTACACATCATTGCACGTACACCCTTAGCCACTCCCTGAGCTTGTCGAAGGGTCGAAGGGTCGGCGAAGGGTTAATAACGCACCGAAACGCGGCCAGATGATTGAACCATTCCCGGGAGACCGGTCGAATTCAACCATCTGGCCGCGTTGTGTTTCTACGTTTACTCTCTTACGATTGTCTCCAATTTCCCAATCAGACGTTAAAGATCGCTTGCGTACATAAGCAGATCCACAAGCCTTACACCGTCATCACGCCTGCTCATAGACCGCCTCCGCTGAACTGAGTATTTCCTTCCGAGGCAGCCAGTTCGGGTTGCTTTCGACCCCTCTGAAGGTGTGAAGGTCGACTTTTCTCCCGTATATCACCGACAACTCATCCTGCATGGCGATGAACTTCAGTCCTGGCGTCTTTCCCGGCTCGAATTCCACGATCACGTCCACGTCGCTCCCCGGCGTGAAAATGAGGCGCAGCGGCAGCAAGCTTGAGCATGAATCAATCGTTAATCCTCTAATTGGCGCGCCGGCGCAACTGTCCTAATATCCCAATCCAGTTGTGACGCGAACTCCCTGCGTAGCCGGATCATGCCTGAAGACCGAGTTATGGCACCGATTTTGTTGCTAGTGTTTCGTCCCAGGAGTAACTTGCAAAAATAGTTCACTTGCCATAGATTCCCTATAGCGAAAGGAGGAATCTATGGCCAGGGGACGTCCGTTAGCGCCACTGAGTATTGGGGATGAGGTTCGTGCGCAACTGGAAACCATTTCCCGTTCAAGAAGCATGTCGCACAGTCTTGTGTGCCGGGCGAAGATCGTTCTGATGAGTGATCAAGGGCTGTCGAATCAGCAGATCGGACGACAGCTTGGTCTGTCGGGAGCCACAGTCGGGAAGTGGCGCCGTCGGTTTTTAGAACAAGGTCTGATGGGGCTTTATGATGAATTGCGCCCCGGGGGGCCCCGCTCGATCAGCGATGAGCGCATCGCCTCGCTGATTCATGCAACGCTCAAAGACAAGCCGTCGGGAGCCACCCACTGGACCTGCCGCTCTCTGGCAGCCCAGACGCAACTGTCCAAGTCCACGGTTCAGCGCGTGTGGAAAGCGTTTGGTCTACAGCCGCACCGGCAAAAACACTTCAAGCTGTCCAATGATCCGTTCTTTGTCGAGAAGGTACGTGACATTGTCGGACTGTATCTGAACCCTCCCGACAACGCGATGGTATTATGCGTTGACGAAAAGAGTCAGATCCAGGCATTGGAGCGAACGCAGCCGATATTGCCTTTGGGGTTGGGCTATGTGGAAGGGGTCACCCACAATTATATCCGGCACGGCACCACGACCTTGTTCGCCGCGCTGGAGGTCGCTTCCGGCAAGGTGCTGGCCCAATGCAAACCCCGACATCGACACCAGGAATTTTTACAATTCCTCAAATATATCGACCAAAACGTCCCGAAGGACCTTGACATTCATCTCGTCGTCGACAACTACGCCACGCACAAGCACGAAAAAATCAAACGCTGGATCGCAGCCAGGCCCCGATACCACGTTCACTATACACCGACCTATGCGTCCTGGCTCAACCAGGTCGAGATCTGGTTCGGCATCATTACCCAGAAAGCCATCCGACGCGGGACCTTCAAAAAGGTGAAAGACCTCATCGCCAACATTCAGGATTTCACCAACCATTATAACGCCAACTCACGACCGTTCGTCTGGACCGCCACCGCAGAATCGATCCTTGACAAGATCACCAGACTTTTTGAACTAATTCATGGGACAAGACACTAGCTTCTCGCATGGATTTTTCGACCGTCTTAGTTCGCCTACGTGCGGGTTTGCGACTGGAAACGCGTAACGATGAGGTCGTGTAAGCCTTGCGGGTGAAAGATAGTATTCGTTTTACATCCGTCTCGGTTGGCAAAGTTCGTCCACCTTTTGTCCAAGGAGTGAGAGTTGCTATCGGATTGTCGTGTAGCATCTCACTCCAAATTCGATCCTGATGTGCGGTTCTCGAACCATGATGCGGAATCTTAAAGACCGACGCTTTGCAATTCGGCCTTTCTGTTGAGGCGAGTATTTCCAACCAGCCCGGTCCCTCAAGATCGGAACCGAGCAGTATCGCTGTATTGCCAATTTTGACCAATAAGACAACCGCAACTTCGTTGGGGGTCAAACTAGTACTTACTTGACAAAAAAAGCGAAATAATATATCTTGTGCTCATAGGGAATCGATCTCAGTTCAACTGTGGAGAGGAGACCGCCTATGAGCCGCCCCGCCGTGTTGATCACGTTGCGTGACGAGGAAAAAGAGACGCTGTTGAGTTGGACACGTTCAGGCAAGACGCAACACCGTTATGTGCTGCGCGCCCGGATTGTTCTTTCAGCGTCCCAGGGCGATGCGAACCGGGACATCGCCAGGGATCTGGGAACGCGCGAGGCCACGGTGTGCAAGTGGCGCCGGCGCTTTCACGAGTCGGGTCTTTCCGGGTTGCAGGACAAGGCGAGATCGGGCAAGCCTGCCAAGTACGACCAGTCAAGCGAAAAGCGCATTTTGGAGGCCTTGGACGATGCCCCGCCCAAGGGCTATGGAAACTGGACCGGTCCGTTGTTGGCCGACAAGCTGGGAATTTCTGTCCACTATGTCTGGCAGGTCTTGCGCAACCACGGCATTTCGCTGGCCAGAAGGCGCAGCTGGTGTATCAGCACCGATCCGGAATTTGCCACCAAGGCCGCAGCCATCGTGGGGTTGTATCTGGAACCTCCCAAAAATGCGATTGTCTTGTGCGTCGACGAAAAGCCCGCGATTCAGGCGTTGGAAAGGGTACAGGGATGGCTCAAGCTGCCCAACGGCAAGGCCGTAACCGGCTTTAACCACGAATACAAGAGAAACGGCACCACCACGTTATTCGCTGCATTGAACGTCGCCACCGGCCTCGTCAAGGCCGGGCATTACAAAAGGCGCAAACGACGCCAGTTTCTGAGCTTTATGAACGAACTTGTCGCCGAATACCCCGATCAGGAACTCCACATCATCCTCGACAACCTGAACACCCACAAGCCCAAGAATGACCGCTGGCTGCCGCGCCATCCCAATGTCCACTTCTACTACACCCCCACCCACGCATCCTGGCTCAACCAGATCGAAATCTGGTTCAGCATCCTGTGGAGAAGCGCGCTCAAAGGCGGCTCCTTCACCTCGATTCGAGACTTACGCACCGCCATCAATCACTTCATTGACGCCTACAACGAGAACGCACATCCCTTCGAGTGGAAATCCACAAAAGTCCGACCCAAAGCCCTTGAAGAAAAATACTCTAATTTAACCAATTAAGTACTAGGTGTTCTCCTTTTAGTCTCACCAACTTGAGGCCGAATTCGGTCTATTTCGCGCAAAAAGCTATCAATTTCCTTATCGGATGGCGAGAGGGACCAAAACTCGCAATTGTCAAAACTAAAGATTCTGCGATTTGCTATTGCAAATACCGGCCTGGTTGATCTCTTTTCGAGAAGCGATCGGACCCTATAGATTTCCTTCATTCCAGAATTTACTTTGGACATCGGACGGCTTGCTACTGAGTCCATCATCGCGAGGAATTCTTCTGCTCGAAGGGCGGATGCACAGCAGAAATGTGCACTGGTGCAGACATCGACCAATTCTCCCATACCTCGAATGTGGTCGTCATGCCAATGTGAAGCGACTATTAGTCGAACGACATCAGCAGGGTTTAGCCCAAGGCCCTGAAAATACGCCAGCGCGACTGGCCGCGAATCCGCATCAATGCAGGAATCGACAATTACCCAACTTCCGTTTCCTATGTGAAGTAAGATGCATTCTCCGTATCCAGGCCCTATTAGGGTTACTTCCAATACATCTTGTTCGGGTAGTTCGTCAGATGCGGTCAATCTGCCCATAACTGAGCGGTCCTCTTAGCCCGTTGGTCGGCCTCCGTTATTTCTTGTTTGGTAACCACTGGAAGATCGCGAAAGACGATCCGGGAAACGCGCTGCTTAGTACCGCTAGCGGATCGCTCGTAGCCGATGACCCAGCGAAAAATGCTACCAAGACGTATGCTTTTACGTTCGTCGTTCGTGATCTCGGAAAACGGAATAACAGCTTCTTCCTCTTCATAGGTGGAGCTTTTGGTTAGATCCAATAGCCGTACCGTAAAGTCCTCCGTTCCCTTCAAGATTACGTACCCTTCCCATTCCTGGAGTAAATGGAAACTGGTGCTGGACACGGTTCTCGAAACCGTCGCTAAATCAGGAAAATCGATTACATTGCGTAAATCGGAACCGATTTTGGCCGATGTCAAAGGATCCTCAATTGTGGCCTCCGCGACATCAGTGTCATGCGTTTGAGGGATGTGAGGCTGTTGTAATGTCGCTGTGATCCGATCCGCATATCCTTCCCGGAGCAATTGGTTAGGTGCGCTGGCTTCGCTGGAATTGTCGCTGAGGCTAGATGTATTCTGTAGTCTATCGACTACAGGGGCGGCTGCTGAATCTGACATTATTGTTCCTCCGTCAAGGACATAATGTGATCGATGATGTCGTCTGCACGGCGCAATGAGTCGTCGAATTTCTCCTCAAGTAACTCAACGATCTTCCTGGTTTGCATCTCCGGTTCCACATCTCCCACAACGTAATGGTCATTCACCCCAACGTAGACCCCGAGATTCTCGTGCTCGACCCTGTTGGATGGCTCCACCTTTACGTTAATTTGCCCGCCAACCGGTCTATTACAAGGATCTACCTGTCTCATCGTAAGGGATACCATTCCACCGCGCTCTCCATCCAAGTCAAGTTTTCTCGCCCAATCCCCCCAAGGCTCGACAGGTGCGAGTAATCTTCCTAGTTGGTCTCTCTGTTTATGGTCCAGCACGCAAAAGTGGACATTACGGTTAATACCGACGGTCGTTAGCGGTGTATGGTGAAGGTGTTCACGAAATATTCGGACAGCGAGATCTCGAATCCGAACATATGGGCACTGGGTCGTATCCATTCGCATGCGTTCTGGAACGACTTGCATGTTAAGCCAATCCGCGTTAAAGCTCGTAAATTGAGGATGGGCAATGTTCGTTTCCGCAATTTCGATTATTCTTCTAGGTAAAAGTTGATGCCATCCGAACCAGGCGGGTGTAAATATCACAGGATTGAAACGGCCAAGCAAAACGAGCGAAACCCCGGCGATTTCGGGTTCAATTCTCATTGCTGAATTCTCCTGTCGAATCGTCTATTGCTCGTTCCGGCTCTGGGATTTGTCACGTTAGCTACCTTGAGGTTGAAGAGGTCGGTATAGCCCCCATGCCATTGTTATGTATAAGGATTAAATCCAAAGTCTGCAAGCATCCTGTCTATGTAGTCGTATTGCTCGTTTCGCTCCTGAAATAAGATATGCGCCCCGGCAAACTGCTCCCTATCCCAATTCCCGTTTTCGTATCGCATGGAAAGGTCGTCGTAAGGTGTTGCGGAAACGATAAACGAATCGAGCGTGACGCCTTTGCGATCACTTCTGTCAGCAATCTCTCTGGCCAATTGTGGCAGCTTTTCGTGAAGCTGCGCCTTTTCGTCATTGCAATATGCAAGTGCATGTAGCATTCCGTGCGGCTCGACGAAGACGATGTGTTGTTTCCTTCCTTGTTTGACCCAAAGGATGAAGTCCGGATAGAAGCCGCTAGATTCAAAAAATCCTACGCCCGCGCCACGGCTCTGGTTTCGCAATAGAAACACCTCCCGGCCGGACAGCCTACCGTCACTCTCCTTCTTCCAGTAGTCCTTCAAGTCCTTTACAAACTGTTTTTCACTCTTGTTTAAGGCGGGGGGAGTGGTCTTGACGTCATCTTCCTCGCTGTATTCTATCAGTAGAGGTTGGTAGAGGTGCCGATCGAAGTGAAGGCGAGGTAACTCGTCCGTTTCCTTCTCGTATAGTCTCTCGCAGTCGTCGATCAGCCGTTCGATGTTCTCCATTAAGGAGACTTTGGAGCGTTTGACGCTGACAACGTACCGGCCCCTACCCTCGGATTCACGACCAAAGCTCAGATTCGGATCGCGCTCGTCGAGGGTCTGGTAAACCATCTGATTCGACTCCCATCGGTCCCGGTGGACGCGGTAGAAGGAGTCGACGTATTTCCGCAGAATTGAAGTTACTGCACTTTGAAGCCGTTCTACATCCTCAAATGACTGAGGTCGTACTACCGATTCATCGGCGATCAGGCTATAGCGTTCACCGTCCGCAACTATCCGACGCGGTGCGTCGGGCAATACGCACAGATTGCTCAGGCCTTTCTGTTCCGTATACTCAATCAGGTCGAGATAGGCCCGCTGCCAATCCACCAGATCAAGGCTGTCCTGTGGGAGCGCCCGCTCGTGACCAACATGCGCGTCGGACGATAATACTCCGTCTTCGCTGCTTTCCAGCGACTGAACCTTTAGCGACAGGTCGACCCGTACCTTCCTTACTTCGGAATCCGGCTCCAGGAGATGACTTTGAGTCTTGACGAATTCGCCATCGTCTTGTATCCGCGGCACGACGAGTCCGGCCGCTAGCAGTTTCTTATCGGGGCGAACAAAAAGCGGTAGCTCATCGTAACCTTCGGTGTCGACGCCCTCCCTCTCAAGGTACTTCCTGAAGTCGGCCATATAGTTGGCGCGAACCGCGAAGATGTTGAGCGTTTCGAGAAGCCGGATGTGACTCGGGTGCGTACCGTCCAATGCCGCGCTCCGCTTCAGGCTTGCGTCCATGCCTCGCAAGCGTACCCCGCGACCGAATAATTGGATGATTTCCGAACCTTCCCTCTGCCCGATTTTCAAAAGTCCCATATTCGAAACGCGCCAGGAATTCCATCCTTCCATGAATTTCTTCGCGCCAATCAGTACCTCGATAGTGGTATGCAGATCATTGATGCTATCGAAAAGCGATCCGGACAGAGCGTCATCTTCCAGCGTTATTCCAGTGTCTGCATCCTCCACCAGATTTTTGAATGAGCTAACGTCGCCTATGTAGATTAGCCCGAAATAGTCCTCGGCGCCACTCGCTTTCAGGCCCAATTCGCCTTCGGCGCCCCGAATTGTGCATAAGTGTAGACCACCCCCCACTTGGGTATGGAATACCATTTTAAGTATGTCCTGGTAAATCACTTCCGACGAGCGTTCAGTTGCCCGCAGAAACGGGAATTTCCCCGAGAACACATCTTGACCGTACTGTGTTACGAGCCCACTCTCGCCGTTAATGATTCGATGAATGGCATTGGTCGTCCACCGGCGCTCACTCAAGACCAAATGCAGGAACCGTGCCACTGTCAGGACGTCACTGGATTTCTCCTTGTTCTTTTTGTACACAGCATTTACTGTGCTGCCTACAAAGACTGACAGCGGTCTCTCAAGGTCGTAAGGGCGCAATTCGTCGGCCGACTGAGCAAAAACACATTGCTGCTCGTAGAAGGACAGCAAGTTGCCGAGCAATAATGTCTCCGTCTCCTCGGAGGTCGTCTCCTCGACGAGATTGAGTATTCGAAAATCCTTGCCGAAACCGTCTCCGTGAAAATACCTGTACGAGTAATCGAAGACGATGGCCTTACCATATTCCCTGGTAAGTTCGTCGTTGCCAACTGCTTTCAGTGCCTGACCAAACGTCGCGCTGTATTCCAATGTAAAGCCACTTTCGCCAAGCTCGTCACGGTAGCGACGCCACACGTCGCCACCCGAACCCTTGTGGCCCTCATCGACGAAAATCAGATTGTTGCCTTCAAACGCTTCGACGGGTACACTGACACCTCCGCCACGCTTCTGTTCAACCAATTTGGTGATTTCGATGATTCTAACTTCGTCGTGGTGAGAGAATGGATCGCTCTCCGTGAGGGTAAAGCGGCTGCATGCAATGCCCGATGCACGCATCTCGCTTTGATGTTGCTCGCTCAATCCCTCGTTAGGCGTAATCAGCAGGATATTGTCCAGCGGCTGGTCGTTGTAGTGCCTGAACTGGTGATAGTTAAGGTGCATGATCAGGGTTTTGCCGCTCCCGGTTGCCATCCAGAAAGCCAGTTTCTTCAGGTCGGTTTCACAGAATTTCTCACCTTTATTTCTACCAGCGGTGAATGAGTTCAGGGAACTAAGCATCTCACCACGTTGGTTGAAGTATTGATAGAGGAAGACTTCCACGTAGAGAGCCGCGAGGTACTGAAAGTACCGTAGCGTAATCGGTTCGGACCGTCGGGCATTCATGTCATTCAAGTGCTTTCGGATATTCTGGTCGTACTGCAACAGTGTATCTGGAGCAATCTTCACCGCGTCCCCACGGCTGACCAATCGGTGAAAAACATGACTGCGTCCATCGGGATCGAACCCCTCGGCCGTCTGCTTCATATCGCAAAGCAGGTCGCGGTTTTGCTCGTAGCCGAATTGATGGTTTAACCATGCCAATAGTACCAGGCGCTGATCCAGGTCGGTATTCTGTGCCGGTGGCATCTCTACGGATCATCCTTCACGTGGGTTTCCAGTTGTTCAATCAGCAGCGGCAGGTCATCCCGCCTGCTCATAGACGACCTCCACCGAGGTGAGTATATCCTTCCGGAGCAGCCTATTCGGGTTGCTTTCGACGCCCCGGAAGGTGTGTAGATCCACTCTTCTCCCGTATATTTCCGACAACTCGTCCTGCATGGTGATGAACTGCAGTCCCGGTGTCTTGCCCGGCTCGAACTCCACGAGTACATCCACGTCGCTCTCAGACGTGAAGTCGTCGCGCAGCACCGAGCCGAACAGCGCCAGACGCTTGATACCGTTGCGACGGCAGAAGGCGGCGATCTTTTTCTTCGGAATGTCAATTCTCGTGGTCATGTCTATCGTTAACTTCCCATTAAAGGCACCCGAAACGGCCGGCGTTTCAGCATTGTTTCCTTATTGGCGCAGTAGCTGTTCCCTTCCTTTGTAATCCAATTCTTCTCCGTGAGCCATTGTAGATCCTTCATGATGATCCATGGTTTTTCCCCATAGGACTCACCAAAGCGGTCGCCTGTCATCATTAATGACAATGGATCAACTGCTTGATCGCCGGCCGATAGATCCAGAAGCAGGTCGCGGCGCCTTTTTCCAGCGACAGTATCCTGTCTCGGAAAATGTTGATATATATGGTGCTGCCAAACGATATCCAGATGCTGCTTCCAAATCATCTCCAGTTGACCGTGAAGCCCGTCGAGGAATCCCTGCACGGCATAGGCGAGAAAGGGTACGACCTTTCCACCGGATTGGCTGGAACGCGCGAGTTGGCGCGCATATTCGGCACGCGTGGCGCTATAATGGCTGCTCAACAAGTGACAGGCGGGTACCGGTATGCCCGACCGCAACAGGATTGCGAATTCCAGCAACCTCGCCGTGCGGCCGTTGCCGTCTCCAAACGGATGGATCCATGCCACATAAAGATGGGCTATTACCGCCTTGATGATTGCAAACGTAATCTCCTCGCCTTCGGGTACCTTGAATTCATCCCTTAGCCAGTGGCACATTCTCTCCAGCAGGAATTCGCAATCCTCCGCGGGCGCGCCTCGATATCGCCTGCCCACGCCCACTGAGTGGGTTCGAATTGTGCCCGGAATGGAACCTTCCTGTTGGTCGAGCTTGCCGAGAACGGCTCTATTCATCTCTTTGATCCATTCGATATCCAGGGGCTCGACCGACCCCTCGCGCATTCCCTTGATTGTCGTGTTGATGGCCTCAATAATGTTGTCAATCTCCTGCGCCAGATACTCGCGCGAGGGGGGCAGTTCCAGTTTTCCCTCTATATGCCGCAACACATCCTCTTCGGACAGGGTATTTCCTTCAATGGCGGTCGTGGCATGGACGCCCTTGGCCAGATAAACCTTATAGAGGTCCTCCGCCGATTCATGAACGAGCGGCACCCTGGAGACGTGCTCGATCTTGGAAGCGCATTCCCCCAGTTTCATCCAGAGCGAATAGGGCACGTCACGCAGGTCGACTTGAAACGTGATCCAGGGATGGGTCTTCTGGTATTTTCTCATGGTTTGCCTACGTCCGGAATTCGCGCCATATCGTCCATTCGCCTCGTTACTCCCCGTCTTTCCCTTCGCCAAATTCCTCCGCGATTTTTGTCATCATGCGCCGTAGCATTTCGTTGAAGATCTTTTTAAGTACGTCCAGATCCTGTCCGATGAATTGTTCCTCAAAATCGAGGTCCCGACACTTAAACTTCCAAACGCAACGACTAGAGTCTGCTTCGTTCTCAACTTTGAACTCGAAATCAACCCCTTTATTCGCTTGATATCCGGTCAGCCAGAGACCCAGACTGGTGGACACAAGGAGAGCGCTTTCGGGCCAGTCGTCAACTGGTTCGTCGAGCCGAAAAGTTCGAACCTGATTGTCCTCGCTCCTCACCGAAGAATTTTTTCTGGTTACATGGAGACTCTCAAACATATCGGAAAACCCCTCGCACTTCTCTTTGCAATAAGAAGAAAACGGATACACCACGCTGTCCGCATACTCCCTGACCCGAAAAAGCTCACTGGTACCGGTTTGCATCGATCGTTTGAAGAGCTCAATTTCCTTATCTATGTCCTCCACATCGTCAATACGCTCGCCACGGGCGGCGCGCAGATGAAGACTCAGGGTATTTTCGCAATTTTCGGCAATACACTCAATAAACTCGGACAGGTCCTCGGATTTGTCGGCCCGTTCCAGCGATTCGATGTATCGATTTCTTTCCTGGATTGGGATTATTGCCACTGTGTAGCCATGCTTGATCAGGATCATGTTCATCAGCAGCCGCGCCATTCGACCGTTTCCATCGTCGAATGGATGAATTCTGACAAAGCGGTAGTGGAACGTAGCGGCAATGACGACTGGATGCTCGCCCTCGCTTTCGGCCCTTCTGTACCAGTCGATGAGGTCGCTCATTGCCGGCTTAACCTGGTCGGGGGGCAGATAGTAGTATATCTCGCC
Organism: Candidatus Latescibacterota bacterium; assembly: GCA_965203805.1. GTDB lineage: Bacteria > Latescibacterota > UBA2968 > UBA2968 > JAAXHE01. The sequence continues at coordinate 4,054,633 of OZ241917.1, forward strand.
GGTTGAGGTACGAACGTTGTTGGGCTGGGCCTTATAGTCGCCAATGGTGATCAGTCGTTTCGTGGGCCGACCATCGGGTGTCAGTGCGTCGACTTCATACGGATCTTTCAATAATACCTTATGAAGATTGCGGATGAAGACCTCGTTAAGTTCCTCTTTACACTTTACGGCATCTTCTATGGCCCTTACCGCTTGGTCGTGCCCCTCGACGTCCAAATGATCGCGCAAGGACTTTCCGTGGGCGGTCAGCCCATGCAGGATCAGGCTTCTCGTTTCTCCAAGGGTCAGGCTATTGCCTTCTATAGCATTGGAGTGATAGTTCGACTCGATTCTGAGCTTCTGTTCTATCCGCTCTACGACGTAGGACGATAGAGGCCGCAGTGCGTCCAAATCCGCTTTCAATGCATTTATCTCTTCAATGACGTTGCCCAAATTGCCTACCAGGTTCACAGTCTGATGTCTTGGTTCCTTATCGGGCTTCTGATCGGTGTCTTCCGCGGGCATGTCTGCAGGCATGGTTTCCTCAGGCGGTGCATCCTGCACAGAATCGTTCATTGAGCGTTCAACACCCAGCCATCGCTTCAAGGATTCCCAACGTTTTGCAGATGTTCCCTGGCGTGCCATCTATTTCACCGTTTCAGCTAACACGAGCCACTTGGATTCGGCGTTCTCACAGTAGTCTTGACTACTTTCTTTCCACGGTTGGCACATCTGATGAGACCGTATGTCCCAAAATAAGGCTTCGAAAGGACGCCATATGCTCCGTCGCATCACTAACTATACTTCGGTGTTCCGATAACTCTTCTTCGGGCAACAATCGCGCCAATTTTCCCTTCTTGCTTTCCTCCAAAACGGCAATACTGATCGGCTCGTTTATTCCCCCAGGATTAACTTCACATGCGTGTCGCAATGCCCAAACCGCGGTAAATATACCACCTCGCAAGGTCGGCGGTTCTTCATTCCAAAATATAGATCGGAAAAACGCCAGAAGAGGGTCAAGAATGGGTTGTCCGCTTCCAGCCGCTACCCACCAGTTACCTTCGAGCATCTTAATTTCAGGTTGAAATCCAGCAGCAGACGGCAGTTCACATAAGGACATTCCGTCCTTGGCCGAAAATGCTACCAGAGCCGAAAAATCCAGCTGCGTAATTCCGGTTTGTTGAAAGTCGTTTATTCCTGATTGGGAAAGTAATTTTCCGACTTCAATGGCACCTTTTCCCTTAAATTCCTGGCCTCTCCACAATCTTCGAACAACGTCATAGAATCTCTGGGCATGGCCAACATAACCGGATCCAGCAACGATCACATGATCATCTACGATTTCTATCTTTTTTGTTGGCTGCTCGATTGTGCGGTGCTGTTCGTGGACAAACGTCGCAGACCCGTCGGCCCCGATCACCACCCCATCCTTGCATCGAATCCCGATCAATGCAGTCATACTTATTCCTGAAAAATGCTGTTTTCACGCATATCCGGATACGACTTATAAATCGCGCCTACAAGCTCGGCAAAAGACAAACTCCGTACCCACTCTGACAGTCGTTTCAGATATTTCTGTACGTATTTGGGCAATTGAGAGAGCTTCTTCTCCCCCTGTATCTGTCCTGCGTAAGTCAGGCAGTACGAGCGACCCGCTATGGTAGCACCCGAGATGTGTTCCGTTATCTGGACGAGTCCCATTTTCTGAAGGGCTTCAAGTTCCGCATATACGGCCTTATCAAATGGACCGTAGTCATACGGCTCAAACGCAAACTGCTTGCCGTGCATTTCATCCGCGACATTCTCATCAATCAGGAAAAATAATTTCTGGATTTGTACCGGCTCAAACGTGGCATCCGGCACAGCGGAAAGCCCTGCAAGGACCATCTTCTGTCGGTGCGAAAGTACGAGTGGCATAAGAATCCCCTTTACATTGACAAACCCAGTAGGATTGTCCCGGCCTGAAAGCGGATCGTTTTACGTCTATTACTGAACATACGTTCACTGATGTATATTGTCAAGAATATACGACCAAATTATGGTTCAATTCAGTTCGTATTTTGATGGCCGGTCTTCTGCGGGTAGATTCTCGTAAAGCAGCTAACGGCCTGGATTTTTGTTTCACGCCTCCACTCCTGCGAACATCCGTCGCTTGAACAGGGGATCCAGCGCTTTTGCATTTTGGATAAAGGAATCACCATTTGCATAAACTGTGTCTGCTCCCTCAGCCAATTTCTGATCAGCCACAAAGTCTTTGTCCCGCTCAAAGTCCGATTTCTCCCACCCATCGGTTTCGCGCCAAACGACCACGACAGTTCGCCCCTCATGTGTCTGGCCGCTATAGACCAGGTACCGCCGATCGTTGTCGTAATGGACGTGCCGCGTCTGCACGTGTAGTCCGATCAGGTAGTTGAAGGTCTCCGGGATATCAGCCAACATTTGTCCCGTCTGTCCATCTGAGCGGATGTTCAGTCGGTAGGAGAACGGTCTCGCGAGCTTCTCTACGTTCAGCAAGGTGTCGCTATGTCGTGTCTCCCATCGCAGCATGTATTTTAGCAGATAATCATCGAATTGTAGAGCCTGTTGTTGTGAAACTTCATCGAAGTCTATGTTGTTCAACGCATCCTCGTAGCTTTCAAGACGCGAATATTTCACAATACGAGGTCCGGGCTCGACATCTTGCGGTGTAATCCGTAATTTGGGCTTTCCGCCCTTCCATTCTGGTGCAAACGTGACCTTCTTTATCCGTGGAAGCAGAACGGTGTCGAAATATTCACCCATCTCAACAAGGATGAATTTGCGTTGGCCGCCGTCCTCGCGATTGAGATTAATGACCGCGTGGCCGGTAGTACCGGAGCCGGCAAAATAGTCGATTACGACATCAAATAAAGTATCCGAAGCTGCACCGATTAACTCCTCATAGAAATTCACCGAATGGCAATATGGGAAATTCGTGAGCCCCATTGCGTCTAGGTCTGTTTTTCCTCGCTTGGCATCCTGCATCACGGAAGAAATCTGTCTCGTAGATTCAGTTGTCAAGTATCGTTTCTGTCGTGGTTGGGTGCTGTGATCAGGTCCAAAGATAATCTCGCCGCGCGCATTCATACTCTTTAAGGTCTCGGGTGTACGTGAGAATCCATTAGGCGGCACCGGACAGGGTTTGTGCGTTACAGGATGAACCAAGGGTTCATGAAACTTTGGATCAGATCTAGGTTCTGGTGCCCTCAGACTGACACTTTGGTAGATCCTTCCATCCTGATCCAGATACCTGTATGCTTTTTCTCCGCCGGTGAGCTGTGGATTCCTGTTTACCCAGTTTGCGTATGCCTTTCTTGCTGTTTCCGTAACTCCGCCGCTAGCCTTTATAATGTCTTCTGCTTCATTCAACATCATTTGAATCGAATTATTGCGAAGATTAATGGGTTTATCAGTCTTTGCTCTCCAAATGACATATTCATGTTGAATTGCCACGCCTCCGCCAGCTGTCATGGGGTTTCTTTTATCCCAAATCAAAGTACCTGCATTGCCAATGTCGAGACTATCCATCAACATGTGGAGTCTTTCGTACTCATTCTCGTCGATATGGCAAAGGAACAAGCCTTCCTCGCTCAACAGTTCAAGAGCTGTACCAATGCGATTGCTCATCATCGTAAGCCAACTCGAATGCTGGTAGTTATTCTTGTAGAGGAAGCCGCTTGTCTGAGTGTTATAAGGAGGATCAATGTGTGCGCACTTTATCCGACCATTGTACTTTCTCGACAGAAGATTGAGTGCCTGCCAATTGTCACTGTGTATCAATACACCGTCAGTTATACTGTCCAGGTCATCAAACGTGCCTAACAGCCGATCTACGAATTCTAGATCGAAGTGTTTCGAATCTAGGACCAGGGTCGGGTGCTCTGTCAAGTACTGGATACGATTGTCAGTTTTTTCCATTCCAGGGGTGAACAGGTCAGGTTGATCTTCGTCAATAATGTACGAATCTTTCCATTCAGTCCACTGAGCGTCGCATTTTGCGATATCAGCGACAAAGTGATCGGCAATGTGCCTTAAGGATATGCAGTAATTGGTTTCGATAACAAACTTCCGCTTTTCCCAAAGTATTTTTTGGAAGTTCTCAATCTGGTCAAGGAAGTTGATGACCTGACTACCGACAGATCTGATAACCTGCATCATCTGAAACCAACTCTCGGCTCGTCTTGCGCCTGCCACTTCCATTTGGTCTAGATTAAGCACTTCGTTTTTGAGATAGAAGTCGAGTTCGCGAATGAGAAATGCATTGAGGTTCTTGTGAATGAAGAAATCCGAGGTGTTCCGCCTCGTGTACTGGAGCAGGTGATGTTCGAAAGAAGAAATGGACTCGCCATCGTTCTTTTGTCGCCTTTCGGCCAAAAGCGCAGCCACTGCGTCAGGTACATGTTTGAGCAGAACTGGAATCTGAGACACAGCTTCGTTGATGATGGCATCCTGCTGGTTCTTACCACGGTACGAGATTTCTTCCCGTTCGGTCAAAGGTCGGAACTCGAATGGAATCTCGAGGCGCTTTGCATTTTCATCCCAAGCAGGCGCCTCCAAAGATGGTACAAAAAACCGCCTATCACCCTTGGTATTGTCCCGCTCGACGTCAGCAGCTTTTAGTTTGAAATGCACGCTGATGCCTCGCGAAGCAAAGGCATAGTCTTGAAAGTGTTCGCCAGTCTTCACATAGTATTGGTCACTGTTCGCCCAATGCAGATGTACTTCTTCGCCGTTGTAAGGAATGGCATACCGATGGCGCTTCGAATATCGTCGTTTGGATATGAAGTCGCCATCCTGGTAGTACCGGCTAAAGAACGCGTACAGATGGTTGAATATCGCCGCTTCGAGTCCTTTTTGTCCCAAGCCGCCTGCAGATTTCGCCTTCAACTCCAGGTAGCACTTTCCGAGCGGCGTATTGTGGAACATTTCCGCAAGGTTTCCGTCAGCATCGATGGCGGCGTGGCCAAAAGATGCTAGAATCTGCTTTCGGTTTTCCTGGAGCTTTTTCTCGGTCTGCGCTTCCTCGGCGGCGGCGCCCTTCTTTAGTTCTTCATAGACGGTATTCGGCAGGCTTTCGATTATAAATCGCTCGATAACGTCCCGCTTGTGATTCATTATGCGATAGATTCCGAAGTCCAGGTCCGCGCAGTCGAACTGGAACAACTCGCGAAGGAGGTCCTGAAATTTGGCGAGTGGCGTACTCATGGCTTAATTTTCCTCACGAACCATACAGCCTATCAATGCGGGCGAGTTTCAGGTCGCTTCTGGCGTAGCGTAGCCAGTCTTCAGCATTCCCCGGAACCAGAGATTCAGAGCCCATAGACTTCAATGCCTTCTTTGAGGGCGTTCTTGTAGATCAGGCCGTCATTGTCCTTGTGCTCTGCCCGGTCCCGTTCGGTTGCGACGACAATATCGAATGGTACCGCCAGTCCCTTTATTTCGCGGTAAAGTTTCTGCGCGGTTTGCCGCCGATGAGTGCCGTCGGGCATGACGACCAGAAGATCGATGTCGCTCTGCAGCCCTGACTCTTTTCTGGCTGCAGAGCCGAAGAGCACGATTCGCAAAGGATTTACACGCTTTACGACCTCGCCAACGAGCCTGTCTGCCTTCGAATCAGCCATTGTCCTTTACTTTCGCTGAGGTACAGGTTTCTCAATGTATACACAATGATATGCAAATCGTCAAGGGCAAGACCGGTCAAACGGGGGTTCAGCGACGCACCCGGAACCCCTGGGCCGTCAGGAATTCGTCCAGTTCGGCGCGGGCGTGGAATTGCCCGGTGCGGTCCGCCATAACCGTGGTCCATCGCTGGTCGCCTTCGTGCATCCCCTGCGAGGTATAGAAGTCGACCATGGTCCTGTCGTATTCCTCCATGGCCAATTGATGCGTCTCGTCGCAGAGATACCGCTCGCGGTGCAGAACCGCGTCCAGAGGCAACCGCGGTTTGACTTCCGGATCCTGCGCCGGATACCCGATGCAGAAGCCGGCCACGGCGACGACGTACGGAGGTAGATCCAGCAATTTGCCCACCGACTTCGGATTGTTCCGCATCGCACCGATCATGCAGATGCCCAGTCCCAGCGATTCCGCGGCAATTGCCACGTTCTGCATCATCAGCGCCGCGTCCACCGTCGCGATCATCAGGGCCTCCGCATAGTCCCCGTCAAACCGTTCCGCCCCATGCATCCGGTTGGCCATCCTGTCCCGGTGCAGGTCCGCGCAGAAGGCCAGAAACGCCGCGCTCTGGTGGATCTGCGCCTGATCGGCGCACAGTTCGGCCAGTCTCTTCTTCCGCTTCGGGTCCGCCACGTGGATGACCGTGTAAGCCTGCAGGTTGCTTGACGTGCTCGCCTGCTGCCCGCACCGGATCAAGGTCTCGAGGACGCCGTCGGGCAGCGGCCGGTTCCGGAACCGGCGGACACTACGGTGCGAGAGCAGTAGGTCGATCGTTGGATTGGACATGTAGAACCTCGTTAGAGCGGTGAGACGGAAGAGGACAAGCAGCTTTCAGCGGTCAGCTCTCAGCATTCAGCTTGAATCAAAATCGAAAATCGACTCACACGAAGACACAAAGGGAAAGGCAGAGCACAGCTTGAATCAAACGACAAAAATCAACTTCCACATCTCCCCAAATTCCCTGCCATTGAAAGACAGCTATCAGCGGTCAGCTCTCAGCATTCACCTTGAATCAAGACCAACCCATTGACGTCAACGCCGTGAAGAGACAGGACCGCGAGGGGCGTTGCGAGGGCAGGATGCCCTCGCTCCCGGGGGGATCTATCCCGCCTGCCTGACGGCAGGCACCCTTTCCTGAAGGAAAGGGAAAAGCGGTTGCCTTGATAGGATCCCGCTTTCCCCCTTCCTTTATGAAGGGGGTCAGGGAGTAGGTCTTCCTGAAGTCTGAAGGCCAATAAAAACGGGCGGGTTTCGAAACCCACCCATTCTATGGAAACGCCTTGTCTTGTACGACGGCCTAATGTCCCCCGATCCGGAGGCGGTTGATCGCCCGCGCCAGGGACAAACTCGCCCGCGCCTCGTCGATCTGCTGACCGCGCCTTTTCTCCAGCCTTTCGCGCGCGCGGTCCCTGGCGGCTTCCGCACGGGTCACGTCGATTTCCTGCGAGAATTCCGCCGTCTCCGCCAGAACGGTAACGCGGTCGCGCTGGACTTCCGCGAATCCGCCGCTGATCGCAACCGACGTTGACCTCCGCTCCCGATCGGAAAAGGTCATCCGGCCGATGTCCAGAGAGGCCAGCATCGGATGGTGTCCGGCAAGCACACCGAATCCGCCCTCGGTTCCCGGCGCCCGCAGGCTCTCCACTTCGCCCGAATAAACCGTCTTTTCCGGTGTGACAATCTCGAGTTGAAACCCGGACATCGAATTCCCGTATGTAATTCAGACTCTAAAGCGTTTTCGCCTTCTCGATGGCCTGTTCGATCGTTCCGACGAGATAGAAGGCCTGTTCGGGCAGATCGTCGTATTCTCCTTCGGCCAATCCCTTGAACCCCCGCACGGTGTCTTCGATCTTGACATACTCGCCCGGAATGCCCGTAAATCCCTCGGCCACGTGCATACACTGCGTAAGGAAGGCCTGGATCTTCCGCGCGCGCGCCACCACCAGCCTGTCTTCCTCGGACAGTTCGTCGATTCCCAGAATGGCGATGATTTCCCTCAGGTCGCGATAACGCTGCAGAATCTGCTGCACCTGCCGGGCCACCTCGTAGTGTTCGTCGCCCACGACGCGGGGATCCAGAATTCGCGAACTGGACGACAACGGGTCCACGGCCGGATACATGCCCTGGTCCGCCAGCGCGCGTTCCAGCACGATACGTCCGTCCAGATGGCTGAAGGCCGTGACCACGCCAGGGTCCGTATAGTCGTCGGCCGGCACGTAGATGGCCTGCACCGACGTAATGGACCCGTTTCGGGTGGTCGTGATCCGTTCCTGAAGCGCGCCCATTTCCGTTGCCAGGGTGGGCTGGTATCCCACCGCCGAAGGCATCCGGCCCAGCAGCGCGGACACCTCCGCGCCGGCCAGGATGAAGCGGAAGATATTGTCGATGAACAGGAGCACGTCCTGCCCGGCCTCTTCGCGGAAGTGTTCCGCGATGGTCAGTCCGGTCAGGGCGATGCGCTGCCGCGCGCCGGGAGGCTCGTTCATCTGGCCGAATACCATGGCGGTCCGGTTGATCACGCCAGAGTCCGAAAGTTCATGGAGCAGGTCGTTCCCCTCGCGCGTGCGTTCCCCAACGCCCGCGAACACCGAATACCCCCCGTGGCTGCTGGCGACGTTGTTGATGAGTTCCGTCAGAATCACCGTTTTCCCGACGCCCGCGCCGCCGAACAACCCCAGCTTGCCGCCCCTCGCGAACGGGCAGATGAGGTCCATCACCTTGATGCCCGTCTCCAGCATCTGGTCCGACGTGACCTGGTCCGCGTGTGCCGGCGGTTCCCGATGGATCGGCAGCAGCGGCGTATCCTCGGGCACCGGTCCCTTGCCGTCGATCGGGTCTCCGACGACGTTGAACAGGCGTCCGAGGGCATTCTCGCCAACGGGTACCTGAATCGGCAATCCGGTATCCGTCACCGCGGCGCCCCTGGAGAGCCCGTCGGTTGAATCCATGGCCACACACCGCGCAAGGTGTTCGCCCAGATGCTGCTGGACCTCCAGCACGAGGCGGCCGCCCCCGTTGCGCGACACATTCAACGCGTTGTAGATGGCCGGCAATTCACCGCCGCTGAAATCCACGTCCACCACAACGCCCACGATTTCCTTGATTACGCCTTCGTTCATGAAGAAACCTTTCAAAAGAAGCGGTCAGCTTTCAGCCATCAGCAGTCAGCTTGAATCAGAAACCAACCCGCAGGCGTCGGCCCCTGGACGAAACCGAAAATCAGCTCACACGGAGACACAAAGACACAAAGAAAAACAAACCAGAAACCAGAAATCAGCCAAAAACAGCGATCAGCTTTCAGCCATCAGCAGTCAGCCAAAAACAGCCATCAGCAGTCAGCCATCAGCTTAAAGCAAAAGACGAAGAACAAACGGCAAATCCCTTACAATCGACACTCTGCAAAACCGGTCGGGTGATGATGTCCTCTCCCGTCTCCCCTCTCACGTCTCACCGACTTAACGAAGCGATGAGACGAAAGCCAAAGCTAAAGCCGGTAGCCGCGACATGCGCGAAAGCCGTCCTACGCGACTGCTTCGGCGCCGCCGATGATGTCCATCAACTCCAGGGTAATCGAAGACTGGCGCACCTTGTTCATTTCCCGCGTCAATTCTTCAATCAGGTCTCCCGCATTCTTCGTCGCGTTATCCATCGCCGCCATTCGGGCCGCCTGCTCTCCCGCATTGGACTCCAGCAGGGCCCGCCAGACCTGGAAGTTCACGTGCCGGGGCACCAGCGTATCCAGCAACCGCTCGGGTTCAGGCTCGAAAATGTACTCGCCGGACACGCCCTCTTCATCCGTATCCTGGGGCGCAATCGGCAGAAGGCGGTTGATCACGGGTTCCTGCCGTCCCAGCGACAGGAACTCATTGTTGGCAATCCACACCTGGTCCACGTCGCCGGACACGAATCGATCCGTCAGATCGCGGGCGATGTCCACGGCCTGACCCAGATTCAGGTCGCCAAATACATCGAGGTATTCCCGGCTGATCGTAAATCCGCGTTGACGAAAGAAGTCACGCCCTTTCCTGCCGATCGCGACCAGTTCGACGTCTCCATGTTCATCCAGTTCCGACAGCGCCTTCCGGCAGATTCCGGCGTTGAAACCGCCGCACAGTCCACGGTCCGCCGTAACCACCGCAACCGCGGTCCGGCCGGACTCGCCCTGCCTGAAAAGAGGATGCCGATCCGCGTCGATGCTCGCGGTAAGCCGTTGAAGGGTACGATCCAGTTGTTCGGCATAGGGCCGGGCAGCAAGAATGGCGTCCTGGGCTTTGCGCACTCTGGCCGCGGCAACCAGCTGCATGGCGTGCGTCACCTTCTGGATATTTGTGACCCCGGTTACCCGGTTTCTGAGTTGACGCAATGTCGCCACCGGCTACTCCCCCGCGCTCCTACGCCGACACCTGAAAGCCGCGCTTCACGCTCTCGATCGCGGCTTCGATGACGGTCTTCGCCTCGTCGCTCAGTTCTTCGCTGCTCGTGATCTCGTCCACCACATCCTGGTGGTGGTCTCGCATATAGGCCAGTGCCTCGGCCTCAAACCGCCGTACGTCGTCCGTGGGCAGTTCGTCGATGCTCGCGCCCACGGTAAGGGACACAACCTGCTCGCCAAGCGACATTGGGGCGTACTGGTCCTGTTTGAGAATCTCAATCAGTTTCTCGCCGCGATTCAGCAGGTTTCGTGTGGCCGTGTCCAGGTCCGATGCGCCGAACTGTGCGAACGCCTGGACCTCGTTGTATCGCGCGATATCGCCGCTCAATGTGCCGGAAACCGCCCGCATCGCCCGTGTTTTTGCCGAACTGACCCTGGAAACGGAAGCGCCGACGTCCATCGCAGGGCGGATACCGGAATAGAACAATTCCGGCTTCAGCAGAATCTGCCCGTCGGTGATCGAGATCACGTTGGTCGGCACGAACGTGGATACGTCCCCTTCCAGGATCTCGATGATGGGCAGCGCCGTGAGAGAGCCCCCGCCCTCCTCGTCGCTCAATTTGCAGGCGCGTTCCAGTAGGCGCGAGTGCAGGTAGAACACGTCGCCGGGATAGGCTTCCCGCCCCGGCGGCCGGCGCAGGACCAGCGCCATTTCCCGGTATGCCCAGGCCTGCTTGGAGAGGTCGTCGTACACGATCAGCGCGTGTTCGCCCTTGTCGCGGAAGTACTCGCCCATCGAACATCCGGCGTAGGGCGCCAGGAACTGGAGCGGCGCCGGATCGCTGGCCGTGGCCGATACGACGATTGTATATCCCAGGGCGCCGTTTGCCTCGAGTTCGGCAACCACTTTCGCCACGGACGACGCTTTCTGCCCGATACCCACGTAGATGCACTTGACGCCGGTGTTCTTCTGGTTGATGATGGCGTCCAGCCCGATTGCCGTCTTTCCGGTCTGCCTGTCGCCGATGATCAACTCGCGCTGTCCGCGCCCGATAGGGGTTGCGGCGTCCACGACCTTTATTCCCGTCTGCAGCGCTTCCTCCACCGGCTGACGCTGGATCACCCCGGGCGCAATCCGCTCCACGGGCAACGTCTGCGACGTGCGAACCGGCCCCTTTCCATCCAGCGGTTCGCCCAGAGGCGTCACCACCCGTCCCAGCAGTTCGTCTCCCACGGGCACTTCGACGACGCGGCCCGTCCGCCGGACCTGGTCGCCTTCCTTGATTGCCGTGTCGTCCCCAAAAAGGACGCAGCCGACGTTGTCCTCTTCCAGGTTGAACGCCATGCCCATGATGTTATCGGGAAACGCGACCAGTTCACTGGCCTGTGCGTTGCCCAGCCCGTGAACGCGCGCCACGCCGTCGCCCACCTGAAGCACGGTCCCGGTTTCATAAACGTCGATATCCCGTTCGGACTCCAGAATCTGCTGCTTGAGAATGTCGGAGACTTCATCGGGGCGAATCTGCAAGTTCATCGCCATAAGTATCTACACCTCGGTTATGATAAACCGGAAACCAGCCTCTGGCGCATCCGGTTCAACTGCGCTTCGAGGGTTGCGTCGAACACGTGGTCGCCCATCCTGGTCACAAAGCCCGCCTTGAGTCCCGCGTCGACTTCGACGTCCAGCCGGACCTGCTTCCCGGACCAGGCCGACAGCCTCTGTGCAAGGCGCGCGCGCTGGTCCTGCGAAAGTTCCCGCGCCGTACGGACGTATGCGGTGTTCAGGCCTCTGCGATCGTCCAGTTGCGTCAGAAAAGACCGGATGATGTTTTCAAGCCCCCGCTCGCGCCTCTTGTCGCACAACAGCAGCAGGAAATTGAGCGTGAGATCGCCGATCCGTCCCGAAAAAAGCCTCCGGACGGCCGTCCGCTTCTGTTCCGGATAAATCAGGGGGTCGCTCAGAAAGGCCCGCAGGTCTTGCGATTCACGAATCAGATCCAGAAGACCCTCCAGGTCCTCACGGATCCGGTCCAGCGCATCCCGCTCTTCTGCCGCCTGGATGAGCGCCCTGGCATAACGCGTTGCGACGGGGGTTTCGTTCAAGCTCGGCTCCGGAAATCAGTTTTGTCCTGGTTCCGGAATGCTGTCGATAAACTCGTCGACCAGCTTCCGGTTTCTGTCATTGTCCAGATTCTCGTCCAGCACTTTACCGGCGGCTTCGATGGCCAGACCCGCGGCGTGCGTGCGCAACTCCTGGATCGCCTGCTCCTTCTCCTGCCGGATCGTTCGCCGGGCCTGCTCCAGCATCTGCCGGGCTTCGTCCGCGGCGCGTTCGCGCACTTCCTGTGCCGCGCGCTCGGCCGCCTCCCGACCTTCAGAAATCGCCTGCCGGGCTTCGGCCTGGGCCTGCTCCATTGCCCGACGGTTTTCTTCAGCCGCACTCTGCGCTTCTTCCCTGGCTTTCTCGGCCTGGTTCAGGGAATCCCGAATGCGCTTTTCACGCTCGTCCAGCATAGCCAGCAGGGGTTTCCAGGCAACACGCTTGAGAACAAGCAGCAGCAGGACGAAGGTAATAATGGTCCAGAACATCAGACCCGTATCGACATTCAGCAACATACCCGTTCCTCTGGTTTAGACGTTCTCAACCGGTTGCTTTCTCAGCCGCCTTTCGTTGCCAGAAGAAAGCAGACCACCTGCCCGAAAAGGGCCACACCCTCTATGAATGCCGCCGTAATGATCATCGAGGTCCGGATATCGCCGGCCGCTTCGGGCTGCCGCGCGGTGCCCTCTACGGCCATACCGGCCAAACGTCCGATTCCAATACCGGCGCCGATCGTTACCAGCCCCGCGCCAATGCCTGCGGACAGATAACCGTATGCTTCGGCCGCCACGGATGCCACGTCTGCCACAACACACCTCCTCCGCTAGGAAGTTAAGGGTTTACAGTGAAACGAAAACAACGTGATTCTACGCTCAGTGGTCCTGATGCACCGCCATCCCGATAAAGACGGCGGACAACATGGTGAATATGTACGCCTGCACCAGTGCCACGAAGATTTCGAGCAGATAGATCGCCAGCGCAAATGCCACGGACACGGGGGCGACGGCGTACGACTTGAACATGAAAATGAGTCCCAGCAATGCCAGGATGATCACGTGTCCGGCGGTCATATTGGCAAAAAGACGAATACAGAGGGCAAAGGGCTTGGCAATCAGGCCGATGAGCTCGATGGGGATCATCAGGAGCGTGATCGGCAGCGGCAGTCCGTGCGGCACCAGCCCCTTGAAGTAGCCCAGAAAACCATTGTGCAGAATGCCACCCAATTGAATCACCAGAAAGGCGCAGACGGCCAGACCGGCGGTTACGCTCACGTTGCCGGTCGCCGTAGCGCCGTACGGTACCAGGCCCAGCAGATTGCAGGTCAGGATGAAGAAAAATACGGTAAACAGAAAGGGCAGGAACCGTCCGGCCTCTCTTGCGCCGATATTGGGAACGGCGATTTCATCCCGGATGAAGACGACAACCGACTCCAGCAGATTGGCGAGTCCCGAGGGTACCAGGCCCCGGCGCCGGGTTGTCGAGGTGAAGACCCACAGCAGAAACGCGGCCGCAACCCACATCATGACCACGTGCCGGGTGATGGCGATATCGACGCCGAACAACTCAAAACGAGGGATTTCGAAATGATATCCGAAGGGCAGATGGAGCTCAGAGGAATCCAGCAGGTGCTCCATGATGTAGTCTTTTTTGCCTTCCGCGGCGCCTTCTGAAGCCATTGAGTCAAACCCCTTCTTTTGAAACCCGCCGAACCGCGGCGCGCCTCACAAAGAACCGGATTTCCAGTATCTGAAAGAGCAGGTACGATAGAAAAAGAGAGAATACCAACCCGTAAATCGACAACGCCGTGATTTCGATCAGGAGAACCAGTACGCCGCAGATGACCAGCATCCGCAGGACCATTCCACCCAGCAGCGTCTTCAGGAAGACCGACTGCGGCCGGTCGAACGACCAGATGGCCGAGAGCCCCCCGGCCAGTGCGTTCAGTGCGCCAATGCCAAATCCGACGGCGGCCGCAAGGACCATTTCAATGCCCCAATAGAGGTACAGCGGGATACCGCTTAAAACCGCCGCCGCGATCACGACGGCCCCGACCTGCCTGCCAAATCGGAGGAATTCCGTTCCCAAAGTCTGACAGCCCGTTGAAAAAGTCCATCCGGTCTGCGTCCGGCCCTTGTGACCGAAATACGGCGTTGCCTGCCTGCGCCTGCCTGTCCCGTTGGAACGGCAGACAGGCCAAGCAACGCGCCTGCCTGCCGCGGGAAGCGCAGCGGCGCAGGCAGGCGGCAGGCAGGCGCTCCCTCCCCGAATCCAGGGATTCGCGTCGGTCGTGCGCCTTGTCTTCGGCCACAATGACTCGCCCTCGCCTGCAGAGCGACTTTTTCAACGGACTGCTAACCTCCGGACGGTCGCTATTGGTTGCCCTTCTTATCGCGTTCCTGGAGTCGAATTGCCGTTCTGTAAAGGTTCAGAAAACCGACGGTGATGCCCAGAAACGTACCGACCAGCATCAGATACGGGGTCGTTCCCAGTTTGCCGTCCAGCCACCGTCCGCCAAAGAGGCAGAGAAGAATGGCCGCCGCAAACTCGATGCCCAGGTTCAGATAGGGACCCGCCTTCCGATAGGCTGCCGCGAGACCCGGTTGTTTTCCTTCCTCCGCCATCGTTCAACGGACCGTTAAGGAGGGAAGGGCGTTTGTGATGGAATATCCCCGTGTATTGTATGGCTCGGAGACCCTTCACCTTAATTCGACAAAAACAGCAACGGGTCGCTGCGACGAAACCTTCCTGAACGGGCCGAACAGGTCGTCAGGAAGGGCATTTTTTCCGTGCACGTCCAGTGACCTGAAGGTTCATAAAAATAAGAAGTTAAATCGCCTTTATTCACTTGCACATATTCGAATTTACGTCCCAGGATTACGGCGAATCAAGGTTAAATCCCAATCAGGTTGCCTACCGTCTGCCTGGCAAATTCCAGAACCCGCGAGGGCGCCAGGCCGATATAGAGAGTCGCCAGGGACGTCAACAGCAGTGCGGTTCGTGTGAGCGCGGGAAACGTCCCCACCGGCTCCTGGTCCGCGGGCTGTCTCATATACATACTTACGACAACGCCGAGATAGAAATAGACGGAGACCAGGCTGTTCAGCACCGCGATAACGGTGAGGGCGACCTGCCCCGCGTCGATGGCCGCCCGGAAGATGTAGAATTTTCCAAAGAACCCGGCAGTGGGCGGCAGTCCGGCCAGGGAGAGCATGAACAGCGTCATCGTCAGTCCGAGAAGCGGATGTTTGAAGCCCAGACCCGCGTAATCCGAAATATCCAGGTTTTCTTCGCCCTTGCGCGCCACCAGAATCAGGACCGCAAAAGCGCCGATATTCATAAATGTATAAGCCAGCAGATAAAACAGCGCCGCGGAAATCCCGCTCTCGTTGGCCGCGGTGAGCGCAACCAATATGTAACCGGCGTGGGCAACGCTGGAATATGCCAGCATTCGCTTGATGCTGCGCTGCCCCAGCGCGCTCAGGTTGCCAACGGTCATGGTCAGCGCGGCAAGGATCCAGAGCACCGCCGTCCACTCCGTCTTCAGCGATTCCAGAGACACCATCAGCACGCGCAGGAATGCAACGAAGGCGGCCGCCTTGGGGCCCGCTGAAAGGAAGGCGGTAACCGCTGCGGGCGCGCCTTCGTAGACATCGGGCGCCCACATGTGGAACGGCACTGCCGCCACTTTGAATGCGAAGCCCACAACCAGCAATACCATCCCGGCATATAACATCAGGCCGCCGCCATCCACGCTCCTGGACAACATCGCGCCGACCTGCTGCAGGTTTGTGGAGCCGGTCGATCCGTAAATCAGGGCGATTCCATAAAGCAGAAACCCGGTCGCAAATGCGCCCAGCAGCAGATACTTCAAGGAGGCTTCGTTGGACACGGAGCGCGAGCTGAGGAATCCGACCAGGATATAGAGAGACAGGGACATCAGTTCCAGACCCAGGAATATGACGATAAGATCCGTCCCCGCGGCCATGAGCATCATGCCCAGGGTGGCCGTCAGCAACAGCAGATAATATTCGCTGCGGCTGCCTTGTTCCTGCCTCAGGTAACCTGTGGAAACAAAAATGGTCAGCGCCGTGCCGACCGTAAAAATAATGTTGGAAAAGAGCGCGAAATTGTCCAGTGCGAGCATGCCGCCGAAAGCCTGTTCGGACCGTCCCCAGAGACCCGCGCAGGCGACCGCCGCCAGACCCGTTCCGACAATGGCAGCGTATGCCGCGCCCATACCCCGATTTACCGGCCGGACGATGTCGATGCACAGGATCAACAACGCGCTGGCCGCCACGATCAGCGAGGGAACGAGCACGATCCAGTTCAGGTCAGGCAACGCAGAAGTCCTCGGTGATAATTATTAGCGGCATTAATTAACGGGGATGCGATAAAAAAGTCAAGCCTAAAGTTTCAATCTGGAGCGCATGTGGATAATTGCCGGAAAACCCATCTGCCATGCGCAACGAAAAATCATCACAATTAATGGTTATTATTATACTTAGGTATTGATATCTGTTCCCGGATTTCAGAAGCAGTAGATCAGGAAGGCGGCCAGAACGATCGTCACGACCAATACGGCAGTGCCCGTGGTCCAGGTCCGGCTCAGAATGCCCTGGGGGCCGTGGTATAGCCGGCATCCGGAAATCGCCGCCGAGACCAGCGCCTTTCCGCCCCGAAGTACCGGATTTCCCGCGGAACCGCCCGCCCGCGCAACAACCCGGACGATACCGGGAAGCAGGCGTCGGTACGTCCAGTCGGCGTCCAGGTTCATCGACCGGAGTACGGACGGATAAATCCCGGTCCGTTTCAATAAGACGAAGGCCAGAGCGGAGAAAGTCAACAACTGAACCTGGACAATCACGTGGTCCACCGTATAGGGTTCGAAATCCACGGCATGAGGCAGAATATCGTACAGTGGTTTCGGTACAATTCCAATCAGAACGCACATTGCCGCTGCCGCGCCCATGGCGACGAGCATGTTCAGCGGCGCTTCTCTGCATCGGATCCCCGAATCACGCGAGAAGAAAGCAAGGTAGGGGATTCTGATGCCTATATAAATCAACGCGCCGGCCGACGCGAACACCAGGACCGCCCATGTCAGGACATAGTGACCATTGGCTGCCGACCAGACGATAAACGACTTACTGACGAAGCCGCTGAAGAATGGAAAGGCCGAAATCGACGCGGCGCCAACGATGCAGAACACCGTTGTCAGCGGCATGGATCTGTACAGCCCGCCTAGCTCCGACGCTTTCGCTGTTCCGGTACGGTAGAGCACGGCGCCCATCGACATAAACAACAGGGCTTTGTAAAGGACGTGCGTGAACGCGTGGGCGGCCGTACCGTTCAGGGACGTCTCCGTTCCGATCCCAATGCCAACCACCATAAATCCGAGCTGGATATTCAGGCTGTAGGACAGCACCCGCCTGAGGTCGTTTTCAATGACCGCATAGAACATCGGAAACGTGGTCATCGCGGCGCCGATCGGGATCAGGATCTCCGTACCGGGAAACCCCCGTGCAAGCGCGTAGACCGCCAGCTTGGTTGTGAACGCGCTCAGAAAAACGGTTCCGGTCACCGTTGCCTCCGGATAGGCGTCCGGCAGCCAGCTGTGCAGCAGGGGAAAGGCGCATTTGATTCCAATAGCGATCAGGATCAGCGTCGTGCCCGGACCGTTCAGCCCCAACCCGGTAAACGCGATCGACCCTGTCTCGCTCAGGTGGAGCAGAATGCCGGCGAGCAGAATCATACCCGAAGAGATCTGAACAACGAGGTAACGCATCCCGGCGGCGTAGGCCCGGTCGGTACGGCGGCTCCAGATCAGGAATACGGAGGAAATCGCCGCCAGTTCCCAATAGACGAAGAGGGTAATGAGATCGCCCGCGAAGAGGGCGCCTATGGCGCAGCCCGCATAGAACAGGCCGGCAACGTGCTGCGCGTTGTCTTTCACGTGGAGCGCATAGACGACGCTCAACAGGGCGGCGATATGGAACACATAGCCAAAGACCAGGCTGAGCCCGTCGATCCGGACCAGCGTCAGAGCGTAGTCGAAGATCCGGATCTGTCCGTATTCGCCCGGGGAGAATCCAAGCAGGTGGGCAAGCCCGGCAACCGGCAGCAGGAGCATATAGGCCGACTGTAAACGTCCCCGCAGGAGCGGTATCAGCAGCGACCCGATCATCAGGATCAACGCCGGCGGAAACTGATCAATCATAGTAGTCTTCCTTGCGTCCCAGAACCACGCGCAGCCCCCTGGCTGCCAGCACAAGCACGACGGCGGCCGCAAACCCGTAAAACGCATGAAAACCGAACCATTGCTCGGCCGATATATGGGTATGTTTGTGGATGAAACCATCCGCCAACAGCAGCAGAACGCAGACCGCATAGAGAACCCGGCATGTCTTCTTCAAGATTCCGGCTCCCTCGAGCCTGTTTTTCGAATTATCTTCCATATGCTTCGTCCGTCAGGGTTGTGCGATCGGCGCGAGCAACCGGTAGATCTCATCGGCGCCGAAGAACAGCGCGAGACATCCGAGGGCCGTCAAGCAAAGCGGAACCACGCAGAACGCCGGGGCCTCCCGTATGGGAGTCGGGCCCGCCGGCCCGGAGGCGGGCGCCGCAAAAAACGCGCGTGCGACGATCGGCATCAGATACGCGACGTTCAAAAGCGAACTGACGATCAACACGGCCGCGAAAATAAACTGGCCCGCATCCGCCGCGCCCAGCGCCAGGTACCACTTGCTCCACGAACCTCCAAGCGGAGGCAGGCCGATTACGCTCAGCGATCCCACAAAAAAGGCGAACATGGTCACCGGCATTGTCTTCCCGATGCCGGCCATATCGCTGATCTCCGTCTTGTGCGCTGCCACCATGATGGCGCCGGCACAGAAAAACAGCGTTATTTTTCCGAATGCATGCATCGCAATATGCATCGAGCCGCCGATAATCCCCCAGTTGTTGGCCAGGGCCGCGCCGAGCACCACGTAGGACAGTTGGCTGACCGTGGAATAGGCGAGACGCGCCTTGAGATTGTCTTTGGTCAGCGCAACCAGGGATGCAATCAGCAACGTTGCGGCGGCCACACCGGCCAGCCACAGGCTTGTGCCCGTGTTCGCAAGCAGGTCGATGCCAAAGATGTAGACCACAACTTTCATCACGGTAAACACGCCGGCTTTGACAACGGCCACCGCATGCAGCAGGGCGCTCACCGGCGTTGGCGCCACCATCGCCGCCGGCAGCCACTGGTGGAAAGGCATCAGGGCGGCCTTGCCGGTGCCAAACGCATAGAGCGCCAGCAGCAGGCCCACCACGCCCGGACTCGCTTTTCCCTCGAGGATGCCGCCGGGTTCGAATTCCAGGGTACCCGTCAGGTTCCATGTCCACACGACCGCCAGGAGCATCAACCCCACCGACGTGCCCAGCAGGATGCCCATGTAGATCCTTCCGGACCGCAGCGCCTCCTTCGTACGATGGTGGGTAACCAGTGGATAGGTCGAAAGGGTCAGTATCTCGTAGAAGATGAACAGGGTGAGCATGTTGCGGGCAAACGCCACGCCCAGGGCGCCCGCGATGGCCACCGAGAAGAAAACGTAGAACCGGGTCTGGTGCGTTTCGTGATGCCCGCGCATGTACCCGATGGAGTACAGAGACGTCACGATCCAGAGCCCCGAGGCGATCAAACCGAAGAGCATGCCCAGGGGTTCAACTTCAAATGCCAGCGCCAGGCCCGGCAGCACCTCGAGAATCTGTATGCCCGGCCTCGCTCCGGAGATGACTTCAGGAACCAGGGTGAGAACCACGAAAAACAGCACGCCACCGGTTGCCAGCGTGGCCGCCTCACGGAGATTGGGCCTCCGTCCGAGAAGACCGATCACCGGGGCCCCGAGAAGGGGCAGCAGAACGGCAATCAGCGTGGCGTCGGAAGCGGTCATGGCGCGACTCCCAGAAGCCAGCCGGCGGCCCGGCGGGAAACGCCCACGGTGAAAGACGTCGAAACCCCGAAGTACAGGGTGGCCGCAATCAGAATCCACATCGGGATGTGCATCAGCAGCGGCGCCTCGTTAACTCCGGAGGGCTCTGCGGGTTTGCGGAAATAGGCGACTTCAACCACCCGCCACACATAGACCACCGCCAGCAGGGAGCCCACCAGGACCAGAACCGCGACCGGCCACCAGCCCTTCTCCAGGGCCGCAAGAACCAGGTACCACTTGCTGATGAATCCCACCGTAACCGGGACGCCGATCAGGCTCAGGCCGCCAAGTACGAAAGCGGCTGTCGTGACCGGCATGCGGCGTCCGAGACCATGCATATCGTCAAGATTCACCGAACCCGCGCGGAGGGCGATACAACCCATGCACAGGAACAGCGCGCCCTTCATTACGGCGTGATTGAACACATGCACGATTCCCGCGGTGAGACCATTCAACGACCCCGGTCCGAACCGGACATCCGGCGCGGCGCCGCTCGCCGACACCAAGGCGACTCCCAGCATGATGTAACCGACCTGGGCAACGCTGGACCAGGCGAGCATGCGTTTGACGTTCGTCTGGAAAATGGCGACCGCCGAGGCCACGAAAACAGCCAGCAGCGAAAGCGGCAACAGCACCACCTGCAATCCGACCGTATCGAATGCGAAACGGAGTCCGAAAACGGTGAAGACGAACCGCAGGAGAACGTAGATGGAGACCTTGGTCGCCGTTGCCGCGAGGAAGGCCGTTACCATGGACGGCGCATAACAATACGCGTCGGGCAGCCACATGTGCAGGGGAAACAGCGCCAGTTTCAAACACAGGCCGACGCCGAGGAACGCGAACGCGGCCAGCACGGTCCTGCTGCCCAGGACCGGACCCAGACGTACCGCGAGGTCCGCCATGTTCAGCGTCCCCGTGGCCATATAGAGGAGCCCCACGCCGATGAGAATAAACGTCGCCCCCACGGTACCCATCACCAGATACTGGTATGAGGCCGTCAGGGCGCGGCGGTCTTCACCAAGGCTGATCAGCGCGTAGGTTGAAAGGGAGGAAATCTCAAGAAAGACAAACAGGTTGAACGCGTCTCCGGTGATGGCGATGCCGAGGAGGCCCGTCAGACACAGGAGATACGCCGCGTAGAACAGATAGTGGCGGTCGTGCGGGATCTCACACGCCGCGCTGGGTGGCGCGTACAGGAGCACGACGGCGCCGATGAATGCCACCAGGAGCAATACGAACGCATTGACGGTATCGATCCGGTACTCGATCCCCCAGGGGGCGCTCCAGCTTCCGAGCGCATAGGAAACCGTCCCGGCATCCAGGACCCTGACGAGCAGCAGCGCGGCGATTCCGAATACGATCCAGCCGACAGCGGCAGCGAAGGCCCAGGCCAGCATTCTTCGCCGAAGGAGGAGGCAGACCGGCGCGGCAATGAGGGGAACCACGATTTGCAGAATGGGCAGGTGGACGGCCATCAGGGCGTCTCCTCGCCCCGACCGTAGATTTCCTCTTCTTCGATGGTGCCGAATGCTTCCCTGATCCTCACAACGATCGCCAGCCCGAGAGACGTCGTGGCGATGCCGACGACGATCGCCGTCAGAATCAGAACATGCGGCAGCGGATTGGAATAGCTCCGCACACCCTCCGCGACAATCGGCGCGCTCCCCCCGGAGACCTTGCCCAAACTGATGTAGAACAGGAAGACCGAGGTCTGAAAGATATTCAGGCCGATCAGCTTCTTGACCAGGTTGCCGCTGGCGATCACCGCATAGAACCCGATCATCATCAGGACAACGACCATCCAATAGTTGTATAGGCCCGGGAATTCCGTCATGCGCGATTCCTGCCGACAAAGGCGAAGAAGATTCCGATAATTACCGAAGCCACGGTGATTCCCACACCCAGTTCGATCAGGAGAATACCCAGATGCTGACCGGCCACAGGATCCGCGCCAAGCACGCCGTAGTCCAGGTAGCGGCCGCCCTTCACTATTCCCGCGACCCCGGTGAAGGCATACAGGAGCAGCCCGAGGGCGATGACAATTTCCACGACCGCAGGCCCGGTCACTCGCTTCGCCTCGTCCAGGCCGAATATCAGCGTATAGAGGACAAAGCCCGCGGCGAAAATCACACCGGCCTGGAACCCGCCTCCCGGCCCGAAATCGCCGTGAAACTGGACGTAGAGCGCAAACAGAAGGATCAGCGGGATGAACAATTTGGCGATGACCCGCGGTATGATCTGATTCTTCACCGTCCGTCCTCCGGGTCGCGTCTCGGCCGGGCTCCCTTCAACAACAGCAGCACCCCCACGCCCGCACAGAAGATCACGGTGGTCTCGCCAAGCGTATCGTATCCTCTGTAGCTGGCAAGCACGGACGTCACGACATTCTCAACGTCAACGCGCGCTGCTGAACCATCCGCGTGCGGCACGGAATCTTTGAGGTATTCGGGCGCGACATGGGTATGAACCGGCGCTTCCGGGTCGCCGAACCGCGGCATGTCCAGAGTGCCGTAAATCAGGACCGCACCCGTCGCCAGGACCGCCAACAGGGGCAAAGGTGACGGACGAGACGATTTCGCTTCCTCGCGGGTTGTCAGCGCAAGGGTCCCGATCAGCAGCACGGTCGAGATGCCCGCGCCCACGGCGGCCTCGGTAAAGGCCACGTCCACGGCGTCCATCACGGTAAACAATCCGGCGGAAAGCAGGCTGAATATCCCGGCGAGAATCACGGCGGCGAGAAGGTTCCGGGTGAGGACGACGGCGACGGCGGTGGCAGCCAGGAGCGCCAGCAGGACAACGTCCACGAGCTCGATCATGGTCATTGGTTGTCCTCCGGAAGCGATGGCTTCAACCCGGAGGTGAAGGCGGCCTTTGCGACCGCGTGCGTGGATGCCGGGCTGGTCAGAAAGAGAAGCAGGAGGATCAGAAACAGCTTGACGGTTGCCATGCTGAACCCGCCCTGTAACATCAGCCCCACAAGCACAAGGCCGGCGCCGAGCGTATCGGTGATTCCGGCGGCGTGCATCCGACTGTAAACGTTGGGAAGTCTGATCAGCCCGATGCCGCCCACGATACAGAAAAACGATCCCAGCAGCAGACATGCCCAACTTGCGACGTCGTGAACCGTCATTCGGAAGTCTCTCCGCTCTCGCCGTCCGTCGACCCGAAATCGCCGTATTGAACGTACTTGAGCACGGCGAATGTTCCAATGAAGTTCAACAGGACGTAGATCAGCGCCAGGTCGAGAAAATCAGGCCGGCCTGTCAGAAAACCCAGCACCGCGATCAGGAGTATCATCTTGGTGCCGAACATATTTGCGGCCAGGACGCGGTCGTAAACCGTTGGACCCGCGATCGCTCGGATCAGCGCCAGAACCATCGTTATGAGGACTGCCGCCATCGCCGCCGCAAACATCAGGAAGTTCCCTCCACTGCCGTGACGCGGCGATCCATCCCGCCGTCCAGAAGTTCCTCGGCGCTTTCACGCGTAAGCGCGTGAACAAGAATCGTGTCGTCTTCCACTTCCACCGAAACCGTCCCGGGCGTCAGTGTGATGGAATTGGCGTAGATGACCTTTCCCAGTGCCTGTTTCTGGCTTGCCCTGGTTTTGACCAGAGTGGGGCTGATGGGCATTCCCGGAGACAGTATTCGCAAGGCCACGTCGATATTGGACCGGACAATAACAAACAGAAGCCACGGAACGTATGCAAGTGCGCGAGCCGCAAGGTGAATCGGATGTGCCTCGGAATCGACGATTCCCATCCGCCGGACAATGGCGACCACCGTCAGGCATGACACGACCCCGAGCGCGAGTACCAGCGATCGGTCGATGGAATAGCGCCCAGACCAGAGCAGCCAGACACCGAATAACACAACGGCCAGACTCAGCAAGATTCTCAAATCCTGTTCCCTCCGCGCCGGGTTCTGCAACGGCCGGACGCGTCTGTTTTCCGGTTCGGATTATTCGTTTTTTTCGCGTGTGGGTACCGAAGCGAATGTGTCTTTCAGGCTTTCAATCTGCCTGATGCGCACCTGTTCGATCACCATTTTCGCAGACAGTTCGGTTTTTTTCAGGAACGCGCCCGGGTACACGCCAATCCAGAACATCAGGACCACCAGCGGCGTCAGAATGAACCACTCCCGTACGGACAGGTCCGCCAGCTTTCGATTTCGTTCGTCTGTCACCTCGCCCCACACCACGCGCTGAAACATCCACAACATGTACACGGCCGCAAGGACCACACCGGAGGCGGCAATGATGCCGTGTACCTTGCTTGCCTTGAAAGCGCCGAGAAGGATCAGAAACTCGCCCACAAATCCGTTCAGCCCCGGAAGACCGATCGAAGAAAGCGTCGTGATCAGGAAAAAGGTCGCGAATACCGGGATGGTCTTTGCCAACCCGCCGAAGTCGGCGATGAGCCGCGTGTGACGGCGTTCGTAGATCATACCCACGATCAGGAACAGCGCGCCTGTGGACAGCCCGTGGTTCACCATCTGAATAATCCCGCCCTGCATGCCCTGGGCGTTCATCGAAAAAATACCCAGGACCACGAAGCCCAGGTGGCTCACGCTGGAATAAGCCACCAGTTTCTTGATATCCGTCTGGACCATAGCCACCAGAGCGCCGTAAACGATGCCGATCACGGACAGCGCCATGATATGCGGGGTGAAGTACAGCGCAGCCATCGGGAACAACGGCAGGCAGAACCGTATCAGCCCGTAGGTTCCCATTTTCAGAAGAACGCCCGCAAGGATCACGCTGCCCGCCGTCGGCGCCTCGACGTGCGCGTCAGGCAACCAGGTATGAAGTGGAAACAGCGGCACCTTGATGGCGAAACTCAGGAAAAACGCCAGGAAGAGCCAGTGCTGCTGCGGGTGCAGATAGGTCATCTTCTGAAGCACCAAAAGGTCGAAGGTGCCATACTGCAGACCGAGATAGACAATCGCTACGAGCATCAACAGACTGCCCGCCAGGGTAAACAGCACGAATTTTATCGCCGCATAGATTCGCCGTTCGCCGCCCCAGACGCCGATCAACAGGTACATCGGAATCAGCATGGCCTCCCAGAACACGTAGAAGAGGAACAGGTCCAGGGCGCAGAACACCCCGATCATTCCGGTTTCCAGCAGAAGCATCGAAGCCATGTACTCCCGCACACGGGAGGTTATTGACGTCCACGAAGCGAGAATCGCCAGGAACGTGAGCAGGGTGGTCACCAGTACCAGCAGGAGACTGATTCCGTCGATCCCCACAAAATAGGAGATGCCGAACGCCCCCACCCACTCCATCTTTTCCACAAACTGCATCCCCGCGGCGCCTGATCTGAACCCGGCAACCAACAAAACGGACAGCAGCAGATTCACCAGCGCCACCGCCAGAGCGAGAGCGCGGCTCAACCCGTCGCGTCCGCGACCCAGAAGCAGGACCAGAACGCCGCCAATCAATGGGATGAAGATCAGGCCTGTCAGGATTCCAGGCATCGGTTCAGTTCCTCAACTCGCGCAAAATCAGCTCAGTTCCCCGACACGTAATACAACACCGCAACCACGCCAATCACCATCCAGAGCGCATAAGTGGGCGCGTTGCCCGACTGAAAGCGGGTGACGACCCAACCCGATCCCTTCACCAGCAGGCCCAGCCCGTTCGCGATCCCATCCACCACCATCGCATCGAGAATACGCGCCAGCGCCAGCGAGAGCAGATGAATCGGACGGACGACGAGGGCGTGGTAGATCTCGTCGACGTACCACTTGCGAATCAGCAGACCGTGAAGGGAATTCGAGGACGCCGCTCCCAGCCGGCCGGCTCTGTGCATCCGGTACGCGAACCCGATTCCCAGTAGACCCGCGAGAATGGAAATGCCCACCAGCATCCCGCCGGACAGTCCGCCCGACGCGGTGTGCTGAGCCGCTCCTGCCGTATCGCTCAGGAACGCATCGATCCAGCCGTGCCCCGGCGGAACGCCCACGAATCCGACCAGGGCCGATCCCAGCGCCAGCACAACCAGCGGCGCCGTCATGTTGTAAGGAGACTCGTGAGCGTGTTCGTACAGATGCCGATCGCGAGGTTGTCCATGGAAAGTCATAAAGACCAGCCGGAACATGTAAAACGCCGTAAGCACAGCGCCCGCGACACCCAGGACCCAGATCGCCACGTTACCGGAGCGGTACGCGCTCACCAGGATTTCGTCCTTGCTCCAGAAACCGGCCAGGGGCGGAATCCCCGCGATGGCGAGCGCACCGACCCAGAACGTAGCGCCGGTCACCCGCATCTTGCCCAGCAGCCCGCCCATCTTACGCATATCCAGTTCGTCCTGCATCGCGTGCATCACACTGCCCGCGGCCAGAAACATCAATCCTTTGAAGAACGCGTGCGTGAACAGGTGGAAAATCCCGGCCGTATATGCGCCAACGCCCACGCCAACGAACATGTACCCCAGCTGGCTGACGGTCGAATAGGCCAGCACCCGTTTGATGTCGGTATTCACCAGAGCGATGGTCGCCGCCAGCAGCGCCGTGGCAACGCCGACCCATGCCACCACGGTCCCCGCGGTAGGCGCGAGCGTATAAAGCACATTCGAGCGCGCCACCATATAGACGCCGGCCGTGACCATCGTGGCCGCGTGAATCAGGGAACTCACCGGCGTCGGGCCTTCCATTGCGTCGGGCAGCCAGACGTAGAGCGGAAACTGCGCCGACTTGCCGCAGGCGCCGACGAAAAGCAGAAGCGCGATCGCCGTTGCGACGCCCGTGGACAACATCAGCGGCGCCTTTTCGAATACCTCGGTGTAATGTACCGTGCCCAGGTAACTTACCATCAGAAAAATCCCGAGCAGGAAACCGAAATCTCCGATCCGGTTCACGATAAACGCTTTCTTGCCTGCATCCGAAGCGGACTTCCGCTCGTACCAGAAGCCGATCAGGAGATATGAACATAGACCAACGCCTTCCCATCCCACGAACATCAACAGATAATTGTTCGCGAGTACCAGCACCAGCATGGAAAACACAAACAGGTTCAGGTAGGCAAAGAATCGGGCGAATCCCGGGTCGTTGCGCATATATCCGAAAGAATAGACATGGATCAGGAACGAAATTGTCGTAACCGTCACAATCATGATGGTCGACAGGGCATCGACCTGGAACCCCACGGCGGCCTTGAACGAACCTGCCGCAATCCATGTGTACACGTCTTCGTTCAATTCTCCGCCGCCCACCACCCAGAACAGAACGCGCAGGGACAGTACACACGAAAGCCCCACCGCCGCGGCGCCGATAACCCCGGACGCCTCCCGCAGCCGGTACCCGAACAGTCCGTTTACGGCCGCACCGGCGAGCGGAAAGAGAATGATCAGAATCACAACGGTCAACATCGCCAGCTCACTTTATTCGGACAGAAGAATCGCGGTCGTCGTCTCACCGTCCCGCGGCGCCTACCATTTCAGCAGATTCACCTCGCCAACGTCCAATGTCTGTCTGTTCCTGTAAAGCGCAATGATAATCGCCAGCCCGACCGCAACTTCGGCGGCGGACACCGCCATCACGAAGAATACGAACACCTGGCCGGAACCCGAACCCATATAACGCGCCATGGTCACGAACAGAAGATTGACCGCGTTCAGCATCAGCTCGATACACATGAATATCACGATCGCATTGCGGCGAACCAGCACGCCAGTCACGCCGATCGCGAAAAGCATCGCGCTCAGGATCAGGTAATATGAAACCGGAACGGCCATCTCCATCTCGCTGTCAAGAAACTGTTTTGGAATTCGTCATCCGGACACAACCCGGGACGGGAGCCTGCGCCCCGAGCCGCTAACGCGCCTGACGGGACCGGCTTTCTTCGCTTTCACGATCCCGTTTCACCATGACCATCACGCCGATCAGCGCGACCAGCAGAATCACGGAAACCACCTCGAAGGGAAACAGATACCTGGTGTAGAGCAGTTTGCCGATGGCATTGATGTTGTCCGTAAAAAGCGGCACCTCGTCGGATACCGGCGTGTCTGCCCAATGTCGTCCAGCCATGAAGCCGAGCTGCGCCACCAGTACCGCCGCCAGCAATACCACCGCGACCCGCCGATATTTGCCGGCCACGCGTTCGAGCGCGCCGGCATGGCCCAGGTTAAGAAGCATAATCACAAACAGGAAGAGTACCATAATTGCGCCGGCATAGACGATAATCTGCACCGCCGCGAGGAAATAGGCATTCAGCAAAACAAAAAGCCCCGCCAGGGCGAAGAACGCAGCCACAAGAGACAGGGCACTGTAAACCGGATTTCGAAACGCGACGAGGAGCACCCCCGCGGCGAGCGCGATTGCGGCGAAGACAAAAAAGAACGTCTGCTCCATTCTCCCTCCCGCAAGGTGCGGCTCAACTCGCGAGCGTCAGATAAAGTCCCGTTAAGAAGACGTTTAGAAGCGCCAGCGGCAGCAGCACCTTCCACCCCAACCACATGACCTGATCGTACCGAAAACGGGGAAGGGTCCAGCGCACCCACAGGAACAGGAACATGAAGAATCCGGTCTTGACCAGAAATGCGAGCACCTTGAGCAGACTCGCGCCCATTGAGGTACTGCCGGGATCCACCAGCCATGGCATATGCCAGCCGCCGAAGAACAGGGTGGCGATGACGGCCGACGCCGTAATCATGTGAGCGTACTCGGCCATGAAGAACATGGCGAACTTCATGCTGCTGTACTCGGCGTGATATCCCGCCACCAGTTCCTGTTCGGATTCCGGCAGATCGAACGGCAGCCTGTTGCTTTCCGCGAACGCGGCCGCGGTGAACAACACGAATCCCAGTGGCTGCGTGAACACGTTCCATCCCGGTAAAAACCCGAACAGCGTTCGCTCGGACTGCTGCCTGACGATATCGTCCAGTTGCAGTGTGCCCGCGGCCATGAGTACGCCGATCAGCGACAGCCCGAGCGCCAGTTCGTAGCTGATCATCTGGGCGGAAGCGCGCAACCCGCCCAGCAGGGCATACTTGTTGTTGGACGCCCACCCGCCGAGCACCACCCCGTAGACCCCCAGAGACGCCAGCGCCAGGAGGTAAAGGATGCCGACATTTATATCGGCGATCTGCAGCCGGACCTCACGGCCCCACAGGGTCATGGTATCGCCGAACGGTACGATGGCAAAACCCATCAGCGCGGGGACGAGAATGGCGGGCGGCGCGGCCAGATAGACGAAACGGTTCACATGCCGGGGAATCACATCTTCCTTGAACAGGAATTTCAGTCCGTCGGCAAGCGGCTGCAGCAAACCCCAGGGCCCAACCCGGTTCGGGCCCAGCCGGTTCTGGATATACGCACTGATCTTCCGCTCGGCCAGAACAAGATAGGCAACCGCGCCCAGCATTCCGACGAATACCACAACGATCTTCACGACACTTTCAATCGCGTAATCCATAAACGCATCTACGTTCCGGCTGCCTCGATCTCAACGAGTGGCTTTCCCTGGTCTCCCCCGTCATCGCAGTCCACTCCCTCAAAGGCCGCGACGGCGTTTTCCAGGTCGGCCATAACCGCTTCGATCCGGTCGTGTGCAGCGTCGACCCCCATCTCCCGGTTGACGTCCCGAAGGATCTCCCAGTCCGCACGCGCGTCGCCGACCGGCGCCAGGCCCCGGCGCACACGCTGCACCCGTCCGTCGAAATTGGTAAACGTGCCGTCCTTCTCGATAAACGTCGCGCCGGGCAGGATCACGTCGGCCATCGCCGTCCAGCTGCGTGCCTGGATATCCTGAACGACCAGAAAGTCGAGGGTTGCCAGGGCCGTCTGTTCCTCCTCGGACAACGAAGCCAGAGGGTCGCCGCCTAGAAGGTAGAGACCCCGTATCCGCCCTTCCGCCACGCCACGCCAGATTTCCGAAGCCTCCCTGAGAGATAACCCCAACCCCTCGAGCACGGTCCGCGCGCCGCGTGAATTGGGAGACTTGTCCCCATGGATGGTGAATCCGCCCTTGAACACCACATCGCCCTCGTCGCTGAGTCTGGTGTGGACCGCGACGGGACCGCCCGCCAGCCCGTTCGAGAAGAGACTGCCGAAGAGATAGTGCTCTTCGTTGGTCAGGTGAGCCGACGCAATCCCCGCCACGGCGCCATCTCCGTATTCCGACCGAACGCGTTCGAATCCGGCCCTCGTCGCCTTCAGCGCGACGTCCCACAGCGCCAGTTCCTGCTCCTCGCCGCGTCCCAGCATCGGAAACAGCAGACGGTCGTCGGCATGCACGTAACCCCACCCGTGGCGTCCGTCGTCACACATCCAGTATTCGTTCACATCCGGATTCTCGCGCGGCACCAGTCGGTAGATCCGTTCATTGTTGTAATCGGCCCTGATGTTGCATCCCGTGCTGCATCCCGGGCAGATCGTGTCGACCGACTTCAGAAACCATACGCGCTGTTTGAAAAGAAACGATTTGTCCAGCAATGCGCCGACCGGGCAGATATCCACGGTATTGCCCGACAGTCGATTGTCCATCCTCGCCCCGGGGAACACGTCGATTTCGTTATAGACCCCCCGATTGAAGTACCCCAGCTCCCCCGTGCCGGAAATCTCGTCGCAGAACCGGATGCAGCGGGTGCACCGGATGCACCGGTCGGAATACAACAACACGTGCCTGCCGACGTCTTTCTTGGGCTGGACCAGCTTCTTCTCGTGGTACCGGCTCCTGTCGGACCCGTACGTGTAGCTGTAGTCCTGCAGTTCGCACTCGCCGGACTGATCGCACACCGGACAGTCCAGCGGATGATTCACCAGCAGGAATTCCATCACGGCATTCTGGTTTTCCTTGACGACGTCGGACTGCGTATCCACAACCATGCCATCGGCGGGCATGGCAGAGCAGGAAGGTCCGAGGCTGCGACGACCGCCCACGTCCATCTCTACAAGGCACATGCGGCAGTTTGCCGGTGCGCTGAGCCCCGGGTGGTAGCAATAGTGAGGGACGTATATCCCGTTGTCAATCGCCGTCTGGAGCACGTTCTTTCCAGGGACGATCTCAATTTCACTGCCATCGATCGTAAATGTCGCCATCTTGATTTATCCCGGAACCCGAATGGATTTGTCCTGCCTGACGGGCTATCGACCCTCTTCGATGTGGGCCTCGAATTCGTCCCGGAACGTTTGCACGAATCCGTGGATCGGATTTGCAAACGCCCCGCCGAACCCGCAAATGGTTGTCAGCCTGGAAGGCGGACACAGATAAGGCCCGACGTTATGGGCAATGTCGAGCAACGTATCCAGGTCGCCCGGTTTCCCCAGGCCGTTCTCGATCCGCCACACGATATCCCGCGCCCATGGGCATCCCTCACGGCACGGCGTGCACTGGCCGCAGGACTCGTGAGCGAAGAAGACCATGAAGTTCAACAAAGCGTCGACCATGCACGAAGTTTCGTCCATCACAATGATCCCGCCCGTGCCGAACATGCCCTGGAAGTCTCCCCCGCCCGGCGCAAGGAAATTCGACGGGTCCATCACGATATCGATCTGGTCGGGTGTCATCGGCGGCGTTGAGGCCCCGCCTGGAATCACCGCTTTCAACGCACGGCCGTCGCGCACTCCCCCCGCGAAATCCTCCACGATCTGGCGCATCGTGACGGAACCGGTTTCCAGTTCGAACATCCCCGGATTGTTCACATGGCCGCTGACACAGAAAATAAACGTACCGGGAAACCGTTCGCTGCCGATTCCCTTGAACCAGTCCGCCCCGCGGTTCACGATGTGGGGCACGTAAGAAAGCGTCTGGACGTTGTTCACCGTGGTGGGCCGTTCGAAAACACCCTGCTGGGCGGGAAACGGCGGTTTTGCGCGCGGCTCGGCGCGGTTGCCGTTGAGGGACTGGATCAGGCCCATTTCCTCACCGCAGATATAGGCCCCGGCGCCAGGGTGGACGTAGACCTCCAGGTCGTAGCCGGAACCCAGAATGTCCCGGCCGATATAGCCCGCCGCCCGCGCCTCGGCGATCGCCTTTTCGACGATCCTCCTGGCCTCGAACATTTCGCCGCGGATATAGACGTATGCCACGCTTACCCGCATCGCGTACGACGCGATAATAGTACCCTCGAGCATCTGATGCGGATTCTGCTCCATCAGATGCCGGTCCTTGAACGTGCCCGGCTCGCTTTCGTCGGCATTCACGCAGAGGTAACTGGGTTCGCGGGGTTCTTTCGGCATAAAGCCCCATTTCACACCGGCCGGGAACCATGCGCCTCCCCGACCGGCCAGCAACGACTCCCTCACCTCGTCGATCACCTCGTCCTGCGACATTCCGAAGGCCTTCTCGATGGCTGTATATCCGCCATGGGCCCTGTAGACGTCGATCGTCTGAAGGCCTTCGACGCCGAAGCGTTCCGTGATGATTTTGTATTCTTCAGGCATACCCTGTCAAATCGACTGTTGTTACGCGGACCGGTCCAGCAGTTCGTCCAGCTTTTCCCGGGTCACGCAACGATGCAGTTCCTCGTTGATCAGAACGGCCGGCGCGCCTTCGCATGCCGCAATGCACTCCACCTTGGCCAGCGTGAACCGTCCGTCTCCGGTGGTTTCACCCACGTCTATTTTCAGTTTTTCCTTAAGGTGTTTCGTAAGCTCGCCGGCGCCGCAGAGCGCACAGGACAGCGTGCCGCAGACATGGATGACAACCTCGCCCACGGGCGCCTTGTGGAACATGGGATAGAAGCTCATCACGCCCGCCGCATGGGCGGGCGGGATATCCAGCATGTTCGCCACGTATCTCAATCCTTCGAGGGAGATGTACCCCCACTCCTTCTGCGCCAGATGCAGAACCGGAAGAATTGCCGCCTTGCGCCATTCCTGCGGATAGTGCGTGACAATCTCCTCGCACTTCTTCAACGTCTCATCGGAAAGCGCGATCGCCATATTATAGTGTCCTGTCCTTCGAACGGTTCAAGTCCGCGGACTGTTACCGGTCCAACTCACCCGCAATTACATTGATGCTGCCCAGAATGGCCACCACGTCGGCCACCATATGCCCGTGCGCCAGTTTCGGAAAGCACTGGTAGTTCATAAACGAAGGGGGTCTTACCCTCAGCCGGTATGCGGCGCCGCTCCCGTCGCTGACGATATAGAAGCCCAATTCCCCGTTCGGACCCTCCGTAGCCAGGTAGATTTCTCCCGGGGGCGGCGCGATTCCGTGATGGTCCATCGTCACCTTGAAGTGGTGGATCAGCGACTCCATCCCGGTATACACGTCGTCTTTCTCGGGAAGAATCACCTTGGCGTCGTCGACCTTTACGGCGCCTCCGGGCAGGTTGTTCACCGCCTGTTCGATAATTCGGATGCTCTGATTCAGTTCCTCCATGCGGACCAGGTACCTGTCGTAGACGTCGCCCTTCTCGCCCACGGGAACGTCGAAGTCAAACGCTTCGTAACCCAGGTACGGTTCGGCCTTCCGCAAATCGTAGTTCACGCCGGAACCGCGAGCCATCGGACCCGTCAGATTCCACGCGATGGCGTCTTCGGCAGAGATAACGCCGATTCCCTTGGTACGGTCTATCCAGATCCTGTTGCGGGTCAGCAGCCTGTCGACCTCCCCGGCCGCCCTGGGGAATTGCGCCGTGAAGTCCGTGACCAGTTCGTGGAAATTGTCGGGCACATCCCACCCCAGCCCGCCGACCCGAGTATAGCTGGTGGTCAGGCGGGTGCCGGTGACGGCCTCGAATATATCGTACAGGCGTTCACGTTGTTCGAACGTGTAGAGGAAAACCGTCATCGCGCCGATATCCAGCGCATGCGTCCCCAGCCAGACCATGTGGTCCGCGATGCGGGAGAGTTCCGACAGAATGACACGGATACACACGGCGCGCGGCGGGACTTCCAGGCCCATCAGTTTTTCCACCGTCATCGCGTAACCGATGTTGTTGCACAACGGTGAAAGATAGTTCATCCGGTCCGTGACCGTGACCCACTGGTTGTAGGTATGGTGTTCCCCCAGTTTTTCGAAGCCCGTATGCAGGTAGCCTATGTCCGGAAGACACCTGGAAATACGTTCGCCATCCAATTCGAGCGTGAGCCGCAGCGTCCCGTGGGTTGCCGGATGCTGGGGCCCCAGGTTCAGGACCATCCGCTCCGACGCCAGCGGGTCGTCGTCCGGTGCGTCGTCGTCCCCGAAGGGATTGCCCTCGAAACCGGGATCTTCCGGCGCGATAATGTCCCGCTCGCCCCGTCCATTGAGCGGGTAATCTTTCCTCAGCGGGTAGTACTGAAAGTTCACCGGCATCAATATGCGCCGCAGGTCCGGATGGCCCTCGAACCGGATGCCGAACATATCGTAGACTTCGCGCTCCGGCCATTCTGCGCCTTTCCACAAGAAGCACGCGGAGGGGATCCCGCAGTTTTCTTCGCCTACCTTCGCCCGAAGCCGAAAGCGCTGGTTGTGAGGATGAGAATAGAGGTGATAGACCACATTGAACCGGACGTCAGGACGCGGCCCGGGATATTCGGAATAGTCGACGGCCGTCACATCGGACAATCGATCGTATTCCAGGCCCGGCTCATCCCGCAAAAAGGCCAGCACTTCCGAGACCCGGTCCGTATCGCAGACCGCCGTACAGTCGCCGCAGAATTCGGAAAACTCGAGGCCGTCTTCCCGGAACCGTTCCTTCAACTTTCTCGCTGTCAGGCTTTCTGCCGCCATGTCTGCCGCCGAAGTCCCGGATTTGTCTTCCTGGGCCATGCGATTGCCCGTTCGTCAGTCGTGTATCGTCGATGTTTCAGACGCGCCGTCCGCGTTCAATCCCAATCCAGGCCGCCCTTCCGCCACACATACGCCAGGCCCAGCGCAAGAACGCCGAGGAATACCACCATTTCCGTAAAAATAAAGTTCCCCTGAGCCAGCATTTCCTTAAAGACAACGGCCCAGGGGTATAAAAACACGACTTCGATATCGAAGACGATAAACAGCATCGCCACAACGTAAAATTTGACCGAAAACCGCAGTCTGGCATCGCCTACCGGAGGCACCCCCGATTCGTATGGCGACAATTTGACCGGATTGGGTCGGCGGGGCCCGAACAGATGCGTTAATAATAAACTGACGGCTGCAAACCCGACGGCCACCGCCATCAGAATAACAATCGGAAAATAATCGACCAGCATCGTGCGTCTGGGCCTCCCACGTACTCAAGTAGCGGTTCCGGAATGCCATTCATTCCGAGGCCCGCTTTTCGGCGGTGATAGTATATCACAAGGATTGTCAAATGTCAAGCCATTACCGAAGAATCAACAGGCCCCGGCTGAAGCGTGATTTCAGGGCCCGATCCGATTCCGTATTCATTCCCGCCAGGCGCGATTTCGTTCCCGCAATCCAGGGCTCGAACGGGCGATTATCCGTTGACACCAACGGCCGCGTGGCTCATATTGTCCATAACGGCGCGGCCGGGTGGGGAACCCCGTTTCGCGACCGCTGAGAGTCAACCACGGACGAACATTGCAATCCAGGCGCAGGGGTCCGGGGATCCGTGACCGGTTCAGCGTAACCGCAAGCGAACGGCGCCCCGGTACGGACCGCGACAATTCGACCAGAGAAACACCATGTTTCGCAGGATTCTTTCTTCAATGTGCGCCAAATCACCTTCTCCGCCGCCGCCGCAGCTGGAAATGACAAGGGATACGCTGCAAGACCTTCCGGAAATCCGGATCCCCGAAGGGTATGGGCTGCGGACGTACCGATCGGGCGACGAAGCCGGATGGTGCGCAATCATGGAGGGTAATGTCGGTCGGGACTGGACGCCTGACACCTGCCGTCAAAAACTCATTGACGACCCCCGCTTCCATCCGGAAAGTCTCTTTTTCGCAACCATCGATTCGCGGCTCGTCGGCTCCGCCTGCGCGTGGAGCCGGGATCTGACCGAACGCATCGTTGGGGAAGTGCACATGGTTGCCGTGCTGGAGGACCAGCGCGGGAAAGGCCTGGGCCACCTGGTCAACGCCGCTGTGCTTCATCGACTCAGAGACCTGGGCTATCGCCAGGCCCACCTGCTCACCGACGATTGGCGGGTACCGGCCATCAAGAGCTATCTCACGGCAGGATTCCGGCCTCTGCATACCCACGACAGTCACGCGAAACGGTGGTCGGAGATCCTCGCCCGGCTCGGTACCCGGGGCGGATGAAAGAAAAGAAACGCCGGGACCCGCGGCGATTGCGCGTACGAAGATCCGGACGTCCGGACATTCAGATGCCGCGGGTACCGGCCTGTAGCAAGCGACAGGAGTCGAGTATGAAGGCTGCCATTCTGCACAGACCGCTCAACCGAGTTTCCGTCGAAGACGTCGATATCGCCGCTCCCCGGCAGGGTGAAGTGCTCCTGGATATCGTGGGCGCGGGGGTCTGCCACAGCGATTATCATTACGTCGACGGACACGTTGCGCCTCGCGCGCTCCCCTGGGTGATGGGACATGAAGGCGCGGGCATCGTCCGGGAGACCGGCCCCGGTGTGACCGGTGTCAGCGTTGGCGACAAGATTATCCTCTCTCTGGACGCGATGTGCGGCCATTGCCGGAACTGCAGCCAGGGCAGTCCGGCGCTCTGCGAAACCCATCAGGGAGCGTTGCCGAGTCGCATTTCCAGGAACGGGACGACGTATTACCACGGCCGGCCCACCTACACGGAGCAGACCGTCGTATCGGCGGACGCGTGTGTGAAGGTTCCGGATCACACCGATCTCCGAAAGGCGTGTCTCATCAGCTGCGCGGTGATTACGGGTATCGGCGCCGTAGTGAATCGCGCAAAGGTCGAAGCCGGCGCGACCATGGCCGTGTTCGGCTGCGGCGGGGTTGGTCTCAACGTTATCCAGGGCGGCGTGCTCGCATCGGCCGGCAAGATCATCGCCGTGGACAAGGTGCCGTATAAACTGGAACTGGCCGAGCAGTTCGGCGCCACGCATATCGTCGATGCGGACCGGGAAGACGCCGTTCGGCGGATCGTGGAGATTACCGGGGGCGGCGCGGATTACGCCTTCGAGGTGGTGGGATTCCCGGCGCTGGTTCGGCAGGCGTTCGCATCGGTCCGAACGAGCGGCACCGCGGTTGTGGTCGGGGTACAGCCAACCGGCCAGGATATATCCGTTGACGGCGAGGACCTGTTGCGGGATCGCGCCGTGATGGGTTCGTGGCACGGCGCCGCCCGCGCCCGCGTGGATTTCCTCTGGATTCTGGATCTGTACCGGCAGGGGAAGATCAAGCTGGACGAGCTGATTTCCCGCTATCGACCACTGGATGAGATCAATGAGGCGTTCGAAGACATGGTTCAGGGGAAGGTGGCGCGCACGGTGCTGGTTTTCGATTGAGGGGCTTTGCAGGCGTTTATTATGGGCCGACGTCAATGAGTCGTTTATCACTTTCGATTAGGACTGAAAGATGGCATTGAAGAAATCCCAACTCTATTCATCACTCTGGCAAAGCTGCGACGAGTTACGTGGTGGCATGGACGCGTCTCAGTACAAAGACTACGTCCTGACCCTTTTGTTCATGAAGTATGTCTCTGACAAACACGCCTCCGATCCCAACGCGCTTATCGAAGTTCCTCCTGGCGGCGGCTTTTCGGACATGGTGGCGTTGAAAGGAAACAAGGAAATAGGAGACAGGATAAACATAATTATTGGAAGACTTGCCGAGTCGAACGATTTAAAAGGTGTCATCGATCAGGCGGATTTCAATGACGAAAGCAAGCTCGGTTCGGGCAAGGAAATGCAGGATCGGCTTTCCAAACTGGTTGCCATATTCGACGGTCTGGACTTCCGGGCCAACCGCGGCGGGGGAGATGATCTGCTCGGCGACGCGTACGAATACCTGATGATGCACTTCGCCACCGAGTCGGGTAAGAGCAAAGGGCAATTTTACACGCCGGCCGAGGTATCCCGTATCATGGCGAAAGTGATCGGTATTGGACCTGACACTCGCCAGGACCAGACCATCTACGATCCGACCTGCGGCTCCGGCTCGTTACTGCTCAAGGCCGCGGACGAGGCGCCAAACGGCATCACAATCTACGGCCAGGAGATGGACAACGCCACTTGGGCGCTGGCTCGAATGAATCTGATCCTGCATGGCCACCCGACAGCCGAACTTTGGCGTGGGAATACGCTGGCCTCACCGTATTTCAAAAACTCTGATGACAGTCTCAAGACGTTTGATTTCGCCGTCGCGAATCCACCCTTTTCTGCAAAAGCCTGGACAAGCGGCCTCAATCCGGAACACGACGAATACGGACGGTTCGGGTATGGTATCCCCCCGGCAAAGAATGGTGACTATGCCTTCCTCTTGCACCTCATTGCGTCGCTCAGGAGCAACGGAAAGGGTGCGATTATCCTGCCGCACGGCGTGTTATTCCGTGGCAACAAGGAAGCGGATATCCGCAAGAACCTCGTCCGGCACGGCTTTATCAAGGGTATCATCGGCCTGCCAGCCAATCTATTCTATGGCACCGGCATACCCGCCTGCATACTGGTCATCGATAAGCAGAGCGCCCACGCTCGCACGGGTATCTTTATGATCGATGCCAGCAAGGGCTTCCTCAAGGATGGGAACAAGAATCGCCTGCGGGCGCAGGACATCCATCGAATCGTCGATGTATTCAACAATCAAATCGAGGTGCCTCGCTATTCCCGCATGGTGCCGGTAGCCGAGATCGGCAGTCCCGCTAACGACTACAACCTCAACATTCCGCGATATATCGACTCCAGTGACCCGGAGGATTTGCACGATCTTGACGCGCACCTGCATGGCGGCATTCCGGATCGGGACCTCGATGCACTTGCTGCTTATTGGGAGGTCTTCCCGTCATTGCGTCAGGCGTTGTTTGTAGGTAATGGCCGTCCGGGTTATAGCGACGCCAGGGTTGAAACCCAACAGATGAAGGATGCTATTCTCAACCACGGCGAATTCAAGGTCTACATGCGGCGGGTCTCAGTTGTTCTCGATAGTTGGTGGGAGGCCCACCAGCCCGTCCTTATGTGCCTCGAAAAGGGAACCGATCCCAAGAATATCATCCTCATCTTGTCGGAAGACCTACTCACGCGTTTGTCCGGTCTGCCACTGCTCGACAGGTATGACATTTTTCAGCGACTGATGGACTACTGGGACGAGGTTATGCAAGACGATGTATACCTCATCGCCGATAATGGATGGAAAGCTGGCCGTAACCTGCGCTCTCCATACGAAAAAGAAACGCCGGAAATTAAAATCAAAAAAAGAAAAACGACCTCCAATTACGTGGGGGAAGTCATTCCGGCATCCTTGGTAATCACGAGGTTTTTCTGTGCCGAACAGCAAGAACTCGAGAGGCTTGAGTCAGACGTCGCTAAATTAGCGGAACGGAAAGAGGAGTTTGAAGCAGAACATGCTGCAGACGAGGGCGTTCTCAACGGACTCGAAGGCAAGAGTGGAATCACCAAGGGTAATGTGCAGCAACGCGCAGTAGAACTTAAGGAATCCATCCTGAAAGCGTATCCCAAGAATAAGCCCGAGCACGATCAGGCGAAGTCGATCAAGAAGACGACATTTGGCGATAATGACTGGATCAAGAACATAAAGGACGCAGAAGGCCTATTCGAGGAGCTGGATGTTCTTTACGATTATCTTCAGCTGATCGCGGATGAGACAAGGCAAAAGAAGGCGCAAGAACGAGCGATGGAAGCGTTGCACATGGCGGTAAATGAGAAGTACAACCAGCTCACTGATGTAGAAATAAAGTCTCTTGTGATCGAGGACAAATGGTTCGCGCGCATCCGAGCCGATATTCAGGCAGAGGTGCAGCGAATTACACAGCAACTTACCGGTAGGGTCAAGCAACTCGACGAGCGTTATGCGCGGCCGCTTCCCAAGTTGGAGCGGGAGGTCGATGAATACAGCGCGAAGGTCGAGGGCCACCTGAAAAAGATGGGACTATCGTTGTAGGAAGGATAGAGGAGGATCAACGTGTCAGGATCGAGTGCGACAAGTCTTCCAACCGTTCCATTCGGGAAATATCGGATCAGCCGGCTGATCATGGGCGACAATCCGATCTACGGATATTCACATTTCAATCAGCTACTCTCGGGACATCAGAAGGAAGTCAATACATCTGATCAAGTGATGGCGACCCTGCGGCGCGCGGAGGAAGTAGGCATCAACGCTTGGCAGAATTCCCTGACCCAACGATCTACCGCCGATCTTCAACGGTACCGCGAAGAGGGCGGTACGATCCATTACTTCTGCCTCAGCCCTGGCGGGTTATGGTACGACGACCCCTCGCGGATCGTAGAAGCCGCCAGACACGAACCGATCGGGATGGCGCCCCACGGAAGCGGTGTCGCAGGGCGGTGTCTCAAGGAGAATCGCCTTGGGTATCTTCGAGATATCCTCAAGAAGATTCGTGACACCGGCGTCATGGTCGGGTTGTCGGTTCACAATCCCCGTCTCATTGATGTTGTCGAAGAAGAAGATTGGGATATCGACTATTTCATGACCGCGCTGTATTATTTGGAAGGCGCCCAAGAGGAGTTCGAACAAAAATTTGGCTATGCGCCCCTTGGTGAAATCTACCTCCGCGAACACCGCGACCGCATGTGCCGCATCATCCGCAACACTACCAAACCCTGTATTGTCTTCAAAGTCCTCGCGGCCGGTCGCACGATCGGCTCCAGGAGCCGGATTCGCGAAGAATTCGCCTATACGCTCGATAATATCAAGTCAAACGACATTCTTCTGGTGGGGATGTATCAGAAATTCAACGACCAACTCGGCGAAAACGCGGCTATGGTAGCGGAATTGTGTCAGGGAGAGTCAGTTTTAGGCGGGTAGCAAACCACGCACGACCATTGCTACCCGTTGATCGCACGGTGGGCTAATCAGATGAACAATAAACGCAGTTCTTTGGACAATGGCCTTGATGCTCCGACATAGACTATCCGGGGATTTGCCGGTGGGTTACAAGCGTACAGAACTCGGGTTACTTCCTGACGCGTGGGAAGCAGTGCCTCTCGGTGATCTCTTCGTTTTCAAGAATGGCTTAAACAAAGCCAAGCGTTTCTTCGGTACCGGGTCACCTATCGTCAATTACATGGACGTTTTTAGACGCCCGGGACTTAAGGCGGAAGATTTGTCAGGAAGGGTTGACCTCAGTCCTGAAGAGATCAAGAAATACAAGGTGCGGCAGGGCGACGTTTTTTTTACGCGTACTTCCGAGACTATTGAGGATGTAGGTGTCGCATCGGTTATGCTCAACGAGCCGCGCGATACCGTATTCAGTGGTTTTGTTCTTCGCGCCCGGCCGCGCGGTGGCCGACTTGACAACGGTTACAAGCAGTATTGCTTCGGACCAAGAGAAGTTAGATCCCAAATCGTATCAAATGCAACATACACAACTCGTGCTTTGACGAATGGTCGATCCCTGTCGGCAGTGCGTATCCCAGTCCCACCAAAGCCTGAGCAACGCGCCATCGCCGCGGCATTGTCGGATGTGGATGGGTTGCTCACGGCGCTGGAAGCGCTGATCGCCAAAAAGCGAGCCATCAAGCAGGCCGCTAGGCAACAACTCCTTACCCGCAAGACTCGGTTGCCCGGGTTCACCGGGGCGTGGGTGACGAAGCGATTAGGTGAGCTAATTCGAATAATACCAAGTGGGATCTACGGCTTACCAAGACAAAACGGGCAACTAATAGCAATGCCAGTCGCGACCACAGCACACATTGATATTGGTGACAGGTGGAATCACAAGAATATGGACATTCGCTATTTCACGGAAAATCAAAAAGCGAATTTTTCGCCTAGACAGGGCGATTTGATCGTTGTTAAATCAAGCGGCTCGTCCGAAAGTATACAATCTGGAAAGGTTGGATATGTCTCGGATGATCAAGCTGGGTTATTCATCTTTAGCAACTTTTTGATGCTCCTTCGCCCAATTTTCTGCAATTCACAATTCTTGTTCTTTCAACTGGTATCTAGTCGAGTGAAAAAGATGCTGCCACATTTGGTTGAAGCATCAACCTATCCCAATATCCGTATTGACGACTACTTGGACCTACAGATCCCGTTGCCGCCAAGTGAGGAACAGGCAGCGATTGTGGACATCTTATCTGAAATTGATGCCGAGATTACTTCTCTGGAGCTACGGAGAGACAAAGCCCGTGCTATTAAATGTGGTATGGTGCAGCAGCTTCTCACCGGCCAGGTTAGGCTGGTCGACCCCGACTTTGATCACGCCAGGAGCTGAAGTTGGCTTAAGGATAGTGATTGAGAATTGTTAGACACACGTAATTCTTGAGCATAAGTATCCGGAGATATTCTGATGTCCGATGCATTCAACACAAAGAAACAGCCAGTACCTTCTAGCATTGGTGACGAGTGCTTCCCTGCCCTATACCATTCTGCTGACAAAGCCTCACTTTCCGCGCAACAGCGTTTCATCTGTCTGCAAAGATGGCAAATCACTTGCCTCATTTTGGGTAGCGTTGGTGCTGTCACTGCGACAAATGTTGAGGTCGAAGTCGTCAAATTGGCTTATATTGTTTCGGCGATCGTACTAGCAATTCTAGTCATCCTCACTTGGGTAACGCGTGCCCGTCGGGATGATAAAGTTTGGTTCGACTGTCGCGCCATTGCAGAGTCCACAAAGACAGCTACGTGGCGCTTCATGATGAAAGCTGCACCCTTCAAGGATGACAGCAAGGCTAGAAAGTTGTTCATTAACGAGCTTCGGCTAATACGAAAAGCGAGACCATTCATTGCGCAAAATTTGGCACACAACTTAGACGCAAACGCCCCGTCCATAAGTGACTCAATGGATAATGTGCGCCAGAAGCCCTTGAATGATAGGCGATACGTGTATCTTGTGTCAAGGCTTCGCGACCAAAAGATTTGGTATTCCAATAAAGCCAAATTCAACTCAAGGATGGAACGGCGCTGGTTCTTTGGGGTGTTGGTACTACAGATTCTTGCCGTTGCTCTTGCAATCATCTGTGCTGCTACGGGTAGTTTGCCGGTAAACATCGTTCCATTGGTGTTAACCAGCGCCGCTGCTGGTATTGCATGGACCCGGATAAAGCGCTACGCTGAGCTAGCTCAGTCCTATTCGCTTGCGGCCCAAGAACTAGGAGACCAAGAAACAACCGCGTTGGATATAACGGAAGAAGCTGATTTCCTCGAACTCGTGGAGCAGGTCGAGCAGACCGTTTCTCGAGAGCACACTATGTGGTGTGCACGCCGAGATATAGTGTTCGATCCATCCGACATAAAGTACTAACATGGCCAAGGTTAGAATTCTGTCCTGAAGTCGACGCGTACGTGGACCCTTCAGAATAATGCAATCAAGGATGATTGGGATGACCATCCAGCAAGGCAATGGACCTAGATATCTTAATGCCGGGTTCTGTACCGCAATAGAACGAAGCCTTCAGTTATATGTCGCTAAGACATCCGTTCAGCTACCTTGCTTTTTCCCGTCCGTTTCGAGCGTGAAGACAGCCCTATTACCGGTAAATTACCTTGACCTTCTGACCGTTGCCGGCCATTCACCTATCTTGTCGTCAGCCTATGATTTAGCTCATTGTCCTGCCGATCAGCGCTCGCAAATGGAAACTGCACTTTCGAGGCGTACAGAAAGCGGTACAATTGTACTTATCGATAGCGGAAACTACGAACGCTATTGGAAAAAAGATACCGAATGGCAACCGGCTCATTTTCATGAGATAGTCGGTTCCTTTCATCACGATCTTTGCTTCTGTTATGACAACCTAGAGCCACCTGACTCGCCGAAATCGATCGCCCAGGACGTCGTTGCCAGTGTAATCAGAGATCAGGATCATGCACAATCAACAGTGCTTCCGATAGTCCATGGCAACGCAGAATCATTGCCAGATGCGGCGCGTTTAACTGCGGAACAACTCTACCCTCTATTGTTGGCTGTGGCGGAACGAGATCTGGGAGAGGGAATTCTCGAGCGGATCCGCACCGTACGGAAAATTCGAGCAGCGCTAAATTCATTAGGTTTCTATTGCCCGCTTCACCTGCTCGGTACGGGCAATCCGCTTTCAATCATTGCCTATACATTGGCGGGAGCCGATAGTTTTGACGGATTGGAATGGTGTCAGGTCGTTGTTGATCACGAAAATGGCAGGATGTTACATATGCAGCAATGGGATTTGGTCCGTCATCAGACAGA
This sequence comes from Candidatus Latescibacterota bacterium, assembly GCA_965203805.1. Classification (GTDB taxonomy): domain Bacteria; phylum Latescibacterota; class UBA2968; order UBA2968; genus JAAXHE01. Next base: position 4,098,917 of record OZ241917.1, read on the forward strand.
TTGGCGTCCATCTGACGAACTACCATACCGCTACGCTGTTTTGATGCACAATCTGGAATTTTATCGCGAGTTTATGGTGGGGCTTCATGACGCGCTACGTTACGGAACAGTTGAACCGTTCGTTCAACAATACACAACTAAGGAACAATTGGATCGACTCTTGTCTGCTACCAAAGGAGACCAATAGCATGGCGACGATAAAATTCACGCTTCTGGCTATTGAACAAGCGATCCGCGATGTCTGCAACACATTAGACGAGCGCCCCGCTGTGTCATGGAGAAAGCACAACGAAGGTGATTTGTGGCGGGAGCTTGTGTCATGTATCCTCGGTAGTCGGGTTCGAATTAACGTTGTAAACTCAGCCATCGAACGCATGACCAGAATGTCTTTGTTGTCGCGACCCCAGCCACACACTTGTTTCAATCAACTTGAAGAGGACACTCTAGCAGCACTTAAGGGAGTTTATCCTTTTTTTCGTGTCCGTGCCAATCAGATTCGGCGGGCAGCAGAGCACATATACAGTTCACGAGGTTCAATACGCAGCCTGTTAAACGACTTAGAAGACGTTTGCATCGCTCGAAGATTGCTAGTGCGAGAGGTTCCCGGTCTGGGACCGAAACAGGCAAGTCTTTTCCTTCGCAACATTGGTTTTGCAAAGTACATTGCGATCTTGGATGTACATGTTCTGACTTATTTGCGTTGGGTAGGAATTAGTGGCTCATCGTTCAAATCGATTTCGAATCTGTGCGAATACGAAGCGTTGGAAGGCGCCTTTATCGAACATGCCTGTGCGTTCGGATACTCGCCTGACCAATTCGACCTTGCGGTCTGGATTGTAATAAGGGTGGCAAAGGAGGAATCCAAATTTGCGGATCGTGACTCTTGTATCGGGTGGATATGATTCAACACTTGTGAGCGTGATAGCGAAGGAGGAGGGAGCGGAGTTGTTTCCGCTCTTTATAGACTACGGCCAGCTTGCCGTACGCAAGGAGTGGGAAGCCTGCGTGTGCCTTCACTCACAATTTGGTCTACCTCCTGTGACGTACATGGACTTGTCTGGGTTTGGAAAGACGATCTCAAGTGGTCTCACAGATTGTAATTTGCGTATTAATGAAGATGCATTTTTGCCGGGTCGCAATCTCCTCTTTGTCTTGGCAGGTGCGGCTCATGCTATCGACGTTCAGGCAAATAGCATCGCGCTCGGCCTACTCAATCCCGCGGATCATATCTTCCCAGACCAGACGAAACAGTTCTTGGAAGAATGCGAAAGGATGATCGAGGTTGCGATGGGGAGCCGCATTCTTGTCCTTGCGCCATTATTGGAGTTGTCAAAGCGAGAAGTCTTGCTCTTGGCCAGCAAACGAGGGATCACACAAACCTATTCGTGTCATGCTGGTGGTAAAGAACCTTGCGGGGTTTGTATTGCATGTATTGAAATCGATAATGCTAAAAAAAGGAGATAAAGATGGGCGGCATAGGTAGTGGTAGAGAATTAGACCCAAACGAACTGGAGTCACTCGAGCAGAGTGTCAGAAGGTCTCTTAAGGATCGTGTCGACGAGCACAAACGCAATGTGTTTATAAGCTTTTCATCGGATGATCTCAGTGAGGTTAATCTGCTGCGTGCTCAGGCGAGGAACCAAGACAGCAACATAGATTTCAATGATTGGTCACTGAGAAAACCGTTCGACAGTGAGGTAGCCGACTATATAAGGCGCGGTATTAGGGAACGAATTCGCCAATCTTCTGTAACTGTTGTCTATGTGTCTGAAAACACCGCAAGTAGCAAATGGGTCGACTGGGAGATAAGGGAGAGCCTCAAAATGGGAAAAGGCGTCGTTGCAATGCACAAAGGAAACACTGCACCACGACGACTTCCTAAGGCAATAATCGACAACAACATTAGTGTCGTACCCTGGAGACAAGATCACCTTGCGAGTATCATTGAGAGGGAATCCGAGAATCGTTAGAAACGCAGGAATTAACATTGACATGAAACGCCTCAGCAGTTTTCCTTGGGATTTGGCCGCAATTAGAATCGAGATTTGACTTTTCTGGACGGCGATTCTCTAATTAGCCGGACATAAACGGGGGATAAGATGAATATTAACGAACCAAATGCCCCGTGCCTCTTGGGATTGCTAAATTGACGTCTTACAGTTAGGTGCTCGCTGAGGAGGGTCCCAAAATGTTGACACGGCTACGTTTAGAGAATTTTAAATCCTGGGAAGATACAGGGAACATAACGTTTAAGCCTATCACAGGGTTTTTTGGTACCAATAGTTCTGGCAAGACCAGCCTTTTTCAAGCTCTGCTGTTAATGAAACAAACAGTCGACTCTTCGGACCCGGGAATTGTATTTCACTTCGGCGATGAGAAGACACCTGTGGACCTAGGTGACTTTGAAAGCGTGGTCCACCAGCATGATACAAAGCGAAGTATTAAACTTTCACTTGGCTGGAACTCAGAGATTGAACTGCCTATATACGAAATTCGTAAGGCAGGGGCGACATCGCCAGGTGGCGAAATTGGCTTTGTTGCCGAGATCAAGGAAGAAAACATCGGTTCAGGGAAGTCTCCGATATTGCAAGAAATGGCATATAGAGTCCGAGGGAGGCGGTTTGGATTGGTGCGTATAGCCGGTCGCAAGGCACACGAACTATTTGTTCAAGGTGCTGGTTTCGATCACTCCCACCGTGTAAGGGATGACGAAAGAAATGTTAGGTCGCTCAAATTTCACGAGTTTCGATATTGGCCGCCTGAGTTCCTCAAAGACCCCACAGCAATGTACAGTCTACAAAACGCGATGGAGAGATTCCTGCGCGATCTCTATTATCTTGGACCTCTACGTGGCTACCCGTCTCGCATATATGCACGATCGGGAGCGCAACCGCGTGACATGGGCGCAGCAGGTGAGTTTGTAGTCGATGCGATACTTTCTTCACGTGAACGCGGCAGGAGAATTGGACAACGTAAACAATCTCAAAGTTTCGAGAGATATGTCGCTCAATGGCTAATGCGTCTCGGGATGATATTCGACTTTCGCGTAGTGGCATTAACTAAAGGGAGAAACTTGTACGAAGTAAAGGTTCGTAAGTCGCCCGATTCAGCGGAGGTCCTCCTCACTGACATTGGTTTCGGGGTTTCCCAGATTCTTCCCGTGTTGGTGTTGTGCTTTTATGTCCCCCGTAAGTCCAAGGTCATTTTGGAGCAGCCAGAGATTCACTTGCATCCTTCTGTACAGGCGGGCCTTGCTGATGTATTTATTGACGCTTGGCAGCAGCGCAATGTGCAGGTCTTGTTCGAAAGCCATAGCGAACATCTATTGCTTAGACTTCAACGTCGAATCGCAGAAGGAAAGATCAACAAGGATGACGTTAGCCTTTATTTCTGTTCAATGAACGACCAGGGTGCCTCAAACATTAGCCAGCTCGAGCTTGACAAATTCGGGAATATTTCCAATTGGCCTAAAGGGTTCTTTGGGGATCAGTTCGGTGAAATTGCCGCCATGAGCGAGGCCTTACAGAATAGGTAGGGGTATCTCGAGTGAATTCGAAGAAACCTGAGATAATCATGGATACCAATGTCGCCGTAGTTGCAAATCATAATTACCAAGACTTCAACCGGAGTTGCATATTTAAGTGTAGAGAAACATTAAGTATGATCCAGAACGGAGGGTTTCGGCTTCTTCTTGACGACGAGAATCTGATTATAGACGAATACCGAAGAAACCTCAACCCTTCAGGGGAGCCTGGTCTCGGGGACTATTTCTTCCTGTGGCTTTGGAAAAACCAAGCTAACGACCAGCATTGCCGGAAAATCACAGTAAAGCCTCACCGAGACCGTGGCTTCGAGGAGTTTCCCAATGACCCAGATCTCGATACTTTCGATTGGGATGATCGAAAGTTCGTGGCTGTAGCGTTGGCTAGCCATTCTAGTCCGGAGTTGTTAAACGCATCTGATACAGATTGGTGGCACCACCGCGCAACACTTCAAAAAAATGGGATTCACGTGGTGTTTGTCTGTCCGGACCTGATGGACGATTGAGGCCAACTCATCGAGTGCGGCCAATGTCTTTCTCCCAGTTGTGAACTGGCCCGAGTTACTAAATTGCGAACGTACATGAACACAATCGGTCAAAACGAATTTCGCACACAGCGACGGGTGATTTCTTTCTTGCGGGATTCGCTAGGGTACTCCTATCTCGGCAACTGGCAGGACCGCGTCGATAACAGTAATGTTGAGGAAGGGCTGCTCACCGATTGGCTGAAGCGAAATGGTCACGGCGACAGTGTTATCAACAAAGTTCTGCGTGAACTGGACAACGCATCAGCACTCGGCGGCAGCAAGACTCTCTACGAAGCAAACCGTGAGGTTTATAGACTGCTCCGTTACGGAGTGAAGGTCCGACCGGACGTCGGCGAACCGAACGTCACCGTCTGGCTGATGGACTGGGAGAATCCCGGTAAAAACGACTTTGCAATCGCCGAGGAGGTTACAGTCTCAGCGACGAACAGCAAACGACCGGACATTGTGCTATACGTCAATGGGATCGCTCTCGGGATCCTGGAACTGAAGCGCTCGACGGTTTCTGTGACCGAGGGCATTCGTCAAAACCTTGACAACCAGAAAAAGGAGTTCATCCGCCCCTTTTTCACCACCGTGCAACTCGTGATGGCGGGCAATGATACCGAGGGGTTGCGTTACGGCGTAATCGAGACACCTGAGAAATACTGGCTGCACTGGATGGAAGCGAACGCCAACCCGGCTGCCGGCGATAATCCATTACTGCGCGAGCTGAGTCAACTCTGCAGTAAAGAGCGATTACTTGAGATTATACATGATTTCGTCGTCTTTGACGCTGGGGTAAAGAAGATTTGCCGCCACAACCAGTACTTCGGGGTTCGTGCCGCACAAAAACGCGTAAAGATCCGAGAAGGCGGTATCATCTGGCACACGCAGGGGAGTGGAAAGAGCCTGACGATGGTCTGGCTTGCGAAATGGATTCGCGAGAACGTCACCGACGCAAGGGTCCTTCTCATAACGGATCGCACGGAATTGGACGAGCAAATTGAGACTGTTTTCAAGGGTGTCAGCGAGGACATCTACCGGACGAAAAGTGGAGCTGATCTCGTGCAGGTGCTTAACAGACCCGACGAATGGCTGATCGGCTCCCTTATCCACAAGTTCGGTACAACCGACGATATCAGCGAAAGAGAAATCGAGGCCTACGTCGACGAGATCAAGAAGAATCTACCCGGTGATTTCCGTCCCAAGGGCGAAATTTTCGTTTTCGTGGACGAATGTCACCGCACCCAGTCCGGAAAACTCCACGAGGCAATGAGGGCAATTTTACCAGGCGCTTCGCACATTGGCTTTACTGGAACCCCTTTGCTCAAGGCAGACAAGCGCCGCAGCATCGAGACTTTCGGAACCTACATCCACACCTATAAGTACGACGAAGCGGTGCGCGATGGCGTGGTGCTGGACTTGCGTTACGAAGCACGTGACATCGATCAGATTATAACTTCGCAGGAGAAAATAGATCAGTGGTTCGAAATCAAGACTCGCGAGTTGACCGACGTCGCTAAAGCCGAACTAAAGCAGCGATGGGGGACGATGCGAAATGTCCTTAGTTCCGAGGATCGGTTGAGAAAAATCGTTGGCGACATAATGTTCGACATGCAGACGCGTGACCGGTTGAAAAGTGGTCGCGGAAATGCATTGCTTGTTTCCGGAAGCATCCACTCTGCCTGCCGCCTCTTTGATATGTTTCAGCAGACCGATTTGGCGGATAGGTGCGCCATTGTCACGTCTTACAAACCGGCCCCGGGGGACATCAAGGGAGAGGAAACGGGCGAGGGGCTTACCGAGAGACTTCGCCGTTACGGAATCTACCGAAGGATGCTTTCGGCTCACTTCAACGAGCCTGAAGACAAGGCGATGGGCAAGGTCGCCACGTTTGAGACGGAGGTAAAGAAACGGTTTATCGAGGAACCGGGACAGATGAAGCTGTTGATCGTCGTAGATAAACTGTTGACAGGTTTCGATGCACCATCGGCGACCTATCTTTACATTGACAAACACATGCAGGACCACGGGCTCTTCCAGGCGATCTGCCGGGTAAACCGCCTCGACGGTGAGGACAAAGAATATGGATACATCGTCGACTACAAGGACCTGTTCCGTTCGTTGGAGCAGTCGATTCAGGATTACACCGGAGGTGCCTTCGGCGGGTACGACCGCACCGATGTGCAGGGGTTGCTGACAGACAGGCTCGCGAAGGGGCGGGAACGACTCGAGGAGACACGTGAGGCTATCAGGGCTTTGTGTGAGCCCGTCGCCCCGCCCCGCAACCGGTCGGCCTATCTACGTTTCTTCTGTGGGACAGATAGTGGAAACGGGGGCTGGCTTAATGCGGACAATGAGGCAAGGCGAGTTACGCTTTACAAGCGGGCTGCTGCGTTTTTGAGGGCTTACGCCAACCTGGCCAATGAGATGCCCGACGCCGGTTACAGTGAAGCCGAGGCGCAAGAGATAAAAGCAGAAGTAGCCCACTACGAAAATGTCCGCAAGATAGTCAAGCTCGCGAGCAGCGACTACGTTGACCTGAAGATGTTTGAGCCTGCCATGAGGCACCTCCTCGACACCTACATCCGCGCCGAGGAGAGCGAAAAGCTCTCGGCGTTTGACGATCTGACACTTGTACAGCTAATCGTCAAGAAAGGTGATAAGGCGTTAGATGCACTTCCAGACGGTATTCGCAGTGATCAGGAGGCGACGGCCGAGACGATAGAGAATAACGTCCGCCGTCTCATCATCGACGAGACCCCGGTCAACCCTAAATATTACGGCAAGATGTCTGAGTTGTTGGACGCCCTGATCCTTCAGCGTAAGCAGGAAAGCCTCGACTACAAGGTGTACCTTGCGAGAATTATTGACTTGGCCAAAAAAGTCAGCAGTCCTGAATCCGAAACGTCCTATCCGTCGGAAATCGACACCAACACGCTCAGGTCTCTATTCGATAACTTACAGGGTGCCGCACTTGGACAAGACAAGGCCTATGCCGACACTGGGATGGAGCTTTCCGCGGATGAACTTTCCGCAAAGGCGGTCGCTGTGGATAACGCCATCCGTTGCGTCAAGAAAGCGGACTGGCGTGGAAACAAATTTAAGGAACGGGAGGTCCGCAACGCTATAAGGTCGCAACTCGGCGACAACGAGGGCCTCGTGTACCACATATTCGAGATTGTAAAGGCGCAGAGTGAATACTGAGTGGAAAACTTACAGCATTGAGGTACGAGGGACTGCGGTCGACGTGGTCCACAAGGACATCAAAAACCTCCATATTGGGGTTTACCCGCCGAACGGCAGGGTGAGAGTGGCCGCTCCGCTCAGTCTTGATGATGACGCGGTGCGGATGGCTGTTGGGTCTCGGCTGGGATGGATTCGTCGCCATCAGTCGAAATTCGAGAAACAGAGTCGGCAGTCCCAGCGGGAATTCGTTACAGGAGAAAGCCATTATTTCGAGGGGAGGCGCTACCGACTCGATGTAACGGAACAGGACGGTCGACCTTCGGTCTGTCTCCTCAATAACACTACTATGGGTATGTGCGTTCGCCCCGGCGCCGACCGGAATACCAGAGAGTCCGTGCTGGATCGATGGTACCGCCAGCATCTCCGTGATCGTCTACCGGGCCTCATCGCGAAGTGGGAACCTGAATTGGGTGTGGAAGTCAATGAAGCTCGTATCAGGAAGATGAAGACTCGTTGGGGTACCTGCAACCCGAATGCCTGTCGAATCTGGCTGAATCTCGAGCTGGCAAAGAAACCGGCATCCTGCCTAGACTTCGTCGTTCTCCATGAAATGGTTCACTTGATCGAGCGTCGTCACAACGATCGTTTTCGGTCGCTGATGGACAGGTTCATGCCAACTTGGCGCTATCACCGGGACGAACTCAATCGATCGCCACTGGCGCATGCGGACTGGCAGTATTGAATGAGATCAAGGCTTAGGGCCCCCGGGCACCGCCAGCTCTAGAATTCAGATTCGCGAAGAATTCGCCTTTACCTTGAGCAATATCAAACCCATCGATACTCTTCTGGTGGGGATGTACCAGAAATTCGGCGATCAGCTTGGCGAGAATGCGGCGATGGTCGCCGAGCTGTGTCAGGGATAGTTCGTCCGGTGGCGGCGGGGACTAAAAGTCCGCAATGCTATCAAGTCCCAATCTGGTAACAATGAGAACCTCGTGCGCCGATTCAGTCGAGATTGCGACGGTGGAAAGTGAAGAATAGGCTGAAAAATTACACCATTGAGGTACGAGGAGCCGCAGTGGACGTCGTGCACAAGGACGTCAAGAACCTGTACATAAGGGTCTACCCACCGAACGGTCGTGTAAGGGTGTCCGCGCCGCGTCGTTTCGATAAAGACGACGTGCGAGTGGCCGTCACTTCCCGTCTTGAATGGATTCGTCTGCAGGAGGCGAGATTTCAGCGGAAATACCACCAGTCCGAGCGGGAATTCATAACGGGCGAGAGACATTTTTTCGAGGGCCGACGCTACCGGCTCGAGGTGACGGAACGGGACACCCCGCCTGAGGTCCGCCTCCTTGACAATACGACCATAGCGATGCGCGTTCGGCCGGGCGCAGACAGGGTTAATAGGGAGGCCGTACTGGATCGATGGTACCGACGCCATCTCCGTGATTTTCTTCCGGGGATCATTGCAAAATGGGAGCCCGAAATGGGGGTGCGGGTCAACGAAGCGCGGATCAGAAAGATGAAGACCCGTTGGGGGACTTGCAATCCCCAGGCCCGCCGAATCTGGCTGAGTCTCGAGCTGGCAAAGAAACCGGCATCCTGCCTTGAGTACGTCGTTGTGCATGAGATGGTCCACCTGATCGAGCGCCGTCACAACGATCGTTTTTGGAAACTGATGGACAGGTTCATGCCAACCTGGCGATATCATCGCGATGAACTCAACCGCTCGCTATCGGGAAATGAGCACGGGCGATATTGAATGAGATCAAGGCTTAGGGCCCTCGGGCACCGCCAACTCTAGAAATCAGATTCGCGCAGTATTCGCTTATACGCTCGATAATATCAAGTCAATCGACATTCTTCTGGTGGGGATGTATCAGAGATTCAACGATCAGCTTGGCGAAAATGCGGCGATGGTAGCAGAATTGTGCAGGTGAGAGTTCGACCTGTGGCGGCGCGGCAGTATCGGGCGTTGCCAAGCGAAAAGCATAGCGCGGAATGTCGAACCGAACCGCGAATCGGAGATAGAGAAGATGGGCAGTATTAGGATACGAGACATCAGCGATGATTTAGAGCAGCGTCTCCGCATGCGGGCGGCCGAGCATGGCCATTCTATTGAGGACGAAGCACGGGCGATTCTGCGTGAAGCGCTTACCGAATGCCCGCCACCTACCAATCTCGCAAGCGCGATACATGATCGATTCGCGCCAATGGGTGGCGTGGAACTGAACATACCTTCGCGCCAGCCAATGCGGGATCCAATCCCAATCGGTTGGTTTGACGGTGAGGGTCCTGATTAATCGCGCCCGGAAATGGCGTCTGACGTCATTCTTTACCGCATTTCAGTCAGCGGCGTAATGTCCCGAATATGACGTGAAAACACGATAATCGCAGATTTTGTTGAACGCCAAGCCCATTGTGACTATAATATGGAAAACACCGTCTCAATGGGATTTTTGTTTCTGCGAGGAAACGTAGATGATCGCCCAGTCCTTAAGGCAGGTGCTTGAAGCCACTGGCTATCTGGAAAATGGTGAACCGGCACATGGCGTTTACCTGGAGGACGACGCCCGTACCAGGTGCCAGGCCCGGGAGTTTGAACCCGACGCGCTGTGGCGCAGCGACTCAGCGCTCACTGTCTACTTCAAGCTTGAACAGGAAGACCCGTCTACTAAGCAGGTGGAACGGTGGCGTAAGGAGATCTGGAACCAGGGTTTCGCCCCGTTGTTATGGGTGGTTTCACCGCATAGAATAGATCTATACAACGGGTTCGGTCGTCCCCGAGAGACAGAGGATGCTGCGGCGTACCTGTTGGATACATTCAAACTGATCGCTAGTGAGTTGGCCAAACTCGACAGCTTTGCCGGCCGCCTGGCGATGGAAACGGGACAATTCTGGCAACAAGCGCCCACCGTTGACCGAAAGACCAGCGTGGACCGGCAGCTTCTCAACGACCTTGCAGCACTTGAGCAAGACCTTGTTGGAGAAAGACTTGGCCGCCCGGACGCCCAAGGGTTGATAGGCCGGGCGATATTCACCCAATATCTGATTGATCGCAAAATCATTACGAAATCATTCTTGGCGTGCGAGTACGGTCGCCGCACCTTTCCATCCATATTGCGAGATCCGCAATCTACAGAGCAATTGTTCGATTGGCTTCGAGATAGTTTCAATGGGGACATGTTTCCGCCGCAGGGATCAACTGCGCCAAGACCGGAGCATCTGTGTAGGGTTGCAGACTTCCTCGACGGTGTGCATCCCCAGTCGCGACAGACGACGCTTTTTCCGTATCAATTCGATGTAATTCCAGTCGAACTGATTAGCTCAATCTACGAACAGTTCGCCCACTCCACCCCGGCGACTCTCAACACTGATCTCCGAAGAGATGTGTTCTATACCCGGCTATCACTCGTTTCTCTGGTACTGGATGAAACCATGGAAGGACTCTCTGGCGAGGAATCCGTGGTTGATCTGACGTGTGGGTCAGGTGTTTTCCTTGTTGAAGCCTTGCGAAGGCTGGTCAATCTTCGGTCGCACGGCTGCAAACCGAATCGCGAAGTTATCCGTTCCACGCTGCACCAACAGATCTACGGTATGGATATAAGTGATGCTGCAGTGCGTGTCGCTGCGTTCAGTCTATACTTGGCGGCATTGGAACTTGACCCAGACCCGCATTCCCCTGAGTCATTGAAGTTCAAGCCGCTAATTGGAAAGACGCTTATCGTCGGTGACGTTTGGGATATCGAAAGAATGACTAACGGAGAGGTTTTTCAGCCAGGATGGAATGCCCGGAGAACATTCGATATCATTGTTGGCAATCCACCATGGAGCTATCGAGGTCGCACGTCGACCGCCGCGCGACAGCGCCGGGGCGGAACGACTCACGTGCTTCCACCACGAGGCGAAAGCTTAGATTTCGTGTTTCGAGCAATGGGATTTGCCTCGGAGGATACCCGATTCGGTCTAGTTCTGAGCGCTGTTCAATTTTTCGGTCGAAGCAAAAAGGGTGCTGCCGCATCGCGACGAATCATTGAGAAGCTCTCCCCGGTGACTCTGGTTAATCTGGCGAATCACACTAATTGGCTGTTTCCAAAAAGTAATATGCCCGCAGTTGTACTCTTCGCGAGGCACCGCGTCTCTCGATCGGACACGATCACCGCTGTTCAAGTGCCTTGGTCGTCCGCGGGAGCAAAGAGCCACACATTCCAAATCGCACGTAGCGATATCATTACGCTGCCGTTGGGTGACTGGAAGCGAAAGCCGGAATTCTTGAAAGCCGCGTTTGTTGGATGTCGGCGGGATCTATCGTTATTAGACAGGTTGACGTCCCGACATCTGACACTGGGCGAATGCCTTGGGGGGCTAGGCGCAAGACTAAATGCCGGGCTGAAGCTCGGCAATCGAAGTAAGGATTCGAGCTTTCTTAAGGGTCTTCCGCTAGTTGCGAATGGAGACCTTGGACCGTTCTCCGCAAGAGCGGACTTGGGGAAGTTTGACGAAGAGAGGGCCGAACGACCGCGGAAGCGCGAGACCTATCGTGCGCCATTGTTGATCCTTAAGGAGTTCATGATTCGCAATCCGCGCCCCGTAGTAGCCGTTGTGGATCGAGATTCCGTTTACGCGGACGCCTACTTCGGCGCGTCTCTTGGTTCGGCGCCAGAGGGGGCCGCCCACTTGCTCTCGGCTATCCTCAGTTCGTCGCTTGCTTCCTGGTTCTTCCTAATGTCCTCATCCACATTCGGATTGTGGATGCAAAGGCTCCTGCGTCGAGACGTCGAACGCTTTCCTGTACCCAATCTGGAAGAAACTCTTAGCTCCGACGCGGGCCGATGCGTCGTAGAGCACGCTTTAGAGTTTCAGCGAGATTTACCGAGTGCTTCTGATTGGAGAGCTCTCGACGAAGCTGTCTTCGACCTGTATGACCTGGACAAATCTGATCGCATTGTCGCGCGTGACGGTCTGTTCCGCGCCAGTTGGCAATGGCAGGCTGGCAGGAATGCTTCCGTGAAAGCCGCCGAAGTTCGCGACGTTTCTATCTACGCACGTACGTTTCAAACAGCGGTGGAGGCCTGGCTTTCAGCAGCGAATAAACGCTGTATGCGCGCGGAAGTCTTCGAACTTCCCGAACGTGCGCCACTTCGAGTCGTTCGCTTCATTCTTAATGAGCGCACCCGCATTACGAAGCCTTCTCGGTTGGAGGTTGTAACACCGGACGGAGACTTGAGGGATGTACTTAACAGGATCGGCGAACGCCTGGAGGTTCCGCTTGCAAACTCCCTGATTGGTCAACGCGAACTTCGGGTGCATGGCCACAACGAGGTTGTGATCATTAAGCCTGCCGCCCTTCGACACTGGATGGGCGTGTCGGCATTAGAAGACGCGGACTCGGTCATCGTCGAGAGCTTCTCGGGGACCGCCGAATGAAGTTGCCTTTTCACGTTAGGGCAACCGCTGGCCGGCGATTTATTAATCTCGGTCCTGATATTGCGAGTGCGATCTTGCGAACGGTTGAGGTCGGCTGGAAGTTTGCATTAAGGTCATCGGACGTCAATGCAAAGACGGGAGAAGTAGGGATTACGGAACGGCTACGCGATGGAATGCGTTGTGCACTGGACTCTGGAATTCTACCCTGGAAGACAATAGTAGTCCTCCCTGGAACCGAATCCCGCTCTCAACCAAATGTAGTCGTACCCGATGGCAGAACCGACATTCCCGTTTTTTGGATCGAAATATTCCTGCGATTCGGCGGACACGATCCACATGCGATCATCGAATGCAAACGCGTCGCCGGTAACAACGCTCACCTGTGCCGAGAATACGTCGTAGAAGGCATCGACCGCTTCCGATCCGGTAAGTATTCAGGTAATCACTCCACCGGGTTCATGGTTGGGTACTTGCTCGCTGGCAATGAGCAAATGGCTGCCACACGAATTAACCAAGTCTTGACAGGCAGATCACGCTGCAGGGAGAACTTGAAACCGTCAGATCTAGTCCACGAGCCGTGGGCGTGGGGAAGCTCCCATCCGCGCGAGGAAGTTTCACCGATAGATTTACATCACGCATTTCTGGCGTTCGCGCAAGCGTGATATATGCAAGTCTCAGGCTGGAAGCCAGGGCATTAACAGGCCAGTTTATAGTTGACCAACAAGAGATCCGCACATCGTAGCGCATGAACGACATTTCTTGTCATGGGCCGCGCCAATCTGGGAAATTGACAGGGGCGTGTTGACAATCGAAACGTTGGTAACGCAATGGTGGCCAAGTGGTTAAAACGTCAAGGTCACAACGAAATTGCCGTCATCAAGGCGTTGCGCCGACTGGAAAACACAGCGGCTCGCGAAGGTGGTAAGACGCTTTACGACGCCTATCGTAAGGTTTGCAACCTGTCCCGCTGTTCGGAACAAGGTGCGCGACTCGGATGTCAAGTTCGAGTGTTTACACCAAACGCCATTTCGCGTAAAGCGTCAACTGCTTCCGTTCTATAAGACAATACAACGGCAAGTGGAATTTTGGCAGGTAAAGCAATGTCCATTGAGACCATAGAAAGAGATTTCCACGAGAAGGTTTCGTCGAAGATTCGGCTAACCGCCGAAGGAATGGAACGATTCCGTGTGTTTACCCCGTTCATATTCGACGACGGTGATCATTTGGACATCGTTCTACGGAAGGACGGCGCGCGTTGGGTGCTTTCCGACGAGGCACACACGTACATGCATCTGACGTACGACATCGATGAGAGAGATCTTTATAGTGGTACGCGTCAGAAGATTATCTCTAATACGCTGTCCACGTTTCAGATCGAGGACCGCGATGGTGAGTTAGTACTCGACGTGCCGGAGGAGCGATACGGGGATGCGTTGTTTTCTTTCGTTCAGGGATTACTCAAGATATCTGATGTATCGTACCTGTCGCGGGAGCGCGTTCTGTCCACCTTCATGGATGATTTTCGGACGGTGATGAGTGAGGCGATTCCGGAAGAGCGCAGGAGTTTTGACTGGAGCGATCCCGAACATGATCCTCAAGGGATGTACACCGTGGATTGTCGAGTAAACGGTTTGCGCCGGCCCTTATTCGTTCATGCACTTTCGAGCGACGGCAGGACCCGAGACGCTACAATCGCGCTTCTCCAGTTCGAACGTTGGGAAATGCCCTTCCGTTCACTCGCGATTTTCGAAGATCAGGAGTCGATCAATCGCAAGGTGTTAGCCCGATTCAGCGATGTCTGTGAAAAGCAATTCTCGAGTCTTACCTCTAACCGGGAACGAATTGCCCGATTTTTGAAGCAGAGCACCCAAGCGTAAGAGATGCGCTGTATCAGATACCCGGATAGGTTGCACCACCGGATCAATATCAACTTTGTCGTCCGTGGTACATACGAATGAATGGATCTGAAGCTATCGGGCTGGTCGATTCAGTGAGATTTGATGGTCTGTTTCGCCCTGATTTCCAGTTCACGGGCTTGTTAAACCGTCCGTTTTATTTATAATAATTAGTAGAGGCCTGAGTTCCGCATCCTGTGACATTTGCGCGCCGAATGTCACAGGATATGACGCGGCATTGAGAACTTTTCAGAGCGGAAATCCTGTTGGATTTTTGCGATCCGCCGTTGCAGTCGATCGGCCTTCGGTTTAGCCGGGAAAACGGCCAGGATTCCTGTCTCAACGGAGGGTCCGCGCCGGCTTGGAGTTTTCAAGGCGGCCGTGTATCCGGAACGTGTCCACCGACGCTGGCCGGGTCTTGTTTGACATTCGCAAGATTGAAACGACGCCGCTGGCGGAGGCGGGTTCGGATGGACGTTGATGTCAAATGGGATCGGAAAGACGGAATCCTGATCGCGATCCTGGCGGGTCGTATCGACGGCAGTAATGCTCGGGAATATCAGAATGTTATCGAGTCGGGAATCGGCCCTGAAGACAACGCGTTGCTTCTGGACTTCGAACAGGTTTCCTACATCAGCAGCGCGGGGCTTCGACTCGGTGTCATCATTGCCTGGAAATTCAACGATCCCGGAAAGCAATTCGGGATCTGCACACTTACGGGCCTGGTACGGAAAGTGATCACCATGAGCGGTTTCGATCAAATCATCGACATTTACGAGTCACGGGCCGAGGCGATAGCAGCGTGCGGAAGCAGTTGAGTTGCGTCATTAAGAGTTTCCATTCACCTTTGGAGCGGACGACCTGCCAACCATATCGGAGCAGCCATGATGAACACTGACGATGAAAAAATCGGATCGATGAGAAGCGCGGTTGATATGGATATCATTGGCGATAACATATCCGATATCGCTGAATTCACGATTGAGAAGTACGAATTCAAAAACGACAGCACCCTCTCTTCCGAGGTGCGTAAGGGTGCAGTCGCCAAGATTGAGGAGGTCCTGTGGCAGCGGGTCGCGGAGTTGAACCTGTTGCGCAAGCAGTACCTGGCCGGGATGTTCAGCCTGGCGGAAGAGGCACTTGGTGAGGTCGTCGATCAACGTCGATAAGACACGTTTTCGATCTTGCGGAGCGTTCGCAAGCGACGGACAAAACCTGGTACCATCGCCTCGAAGGACGTGCGGGGACCGATCCGGAACGTAAGTCCGGAGGTTGAAACGGCCGGTTCCGGTACACATAGAAGCCCTATTGGAATTCCGATTTACGCATTGAACGCGAGCGAGCGGCGTGTACGCCGTCGTCCCGCACGGAATTCCAACAGGGCTTTTTCGTGTTCGGGAAGGACGCAATCGCCGGTTGATTTGTCCACGACAATTCAATATTCTTGAGGCGTGGACGCGAACACAACCTGGAAGTGTCCTAAGCGTGGACTGGAAAGGCCTCTGAATGGCAGACCGCTCAAGCGACAGAATCCGATACGAACCGGACGAGCCATGCCGATTCCATGAGGCGATTGGCGTCGGGATACAGGGTATCATCATCGGCCTTGCGCCTACGGTACTGATCGTGGCCGTCACCGCCGTCGCCGCCGGCCAGGATGATCGTTACCTTTCGTGGGCCGTCTTTGCGGCGCTCATTATCAGCGGCTTGGCCACCGTGCTGCAGGCGGCGAGGATCGGGCGGCTGGGCGGCGGTCACGTGCTGATCATGGGCGCGTCGCCCAACTTCATCGCGGTATCGGTCCTGGCCATCGAGGCGGGCGGAGCGGCCATGCTCGCAAGCCTGATCGTCCTTTCGTCACTCTTCTACCTCGCTGTCGCGACCTGGCTTCCGCAACTTCGGCGCATCATTACACCCGTCGTTTCCGGTACGGTACTGATGCTGATTGCCGCGATGATCCTTCCCATCGCGTTCGACCGGCTGAAAGAGGTACCAGAGGGGGCATCTGCGGCTGCCGGCCCGACCGTGGCGGCCGTTACCCTGGCTGTATCCACGGTATTGATGTTGCGGGGATCCGCAGCCTGGCGGCCCTGGTCGCTGTTGATTGGAATCGCGGCTGGCTGCGCCTCCGCGGCTCCGCTCGGGCTTTACGAATTCGACCGGTTGATTGCAGCGCCGTGGGTGGGCGTTCCCCACAGCGGGTTTCCAGGATTGGCTCTGGCGCCGACCGGGGGATTCTGGGCGCTGCTGGCGATGTTTCTTATCGTCACCCTCGTACAGGCGATCAAGGGAATCGGCGACGGGATGGTTGTTCAGCAGGTATCGCGCCGCCGGACCCGGGCGACGGATTTCCGGCTGATCCAGGGCTCAACCTATGCCAATGCGGTTGGCATTCTGCTTTCGGGCATTGCCGGTACACCGCCCACGACCTCCTATTCGTCATCCACCGTGTCGCTGATCAACCTGACCGGAGTTGCCGCGCGGGGCGCCGGATACGCCGTGGGATGCCTTCTCGTTGTGCTGGCGTTCTTTCCCAGGGTAACGGGTCTCCTGCTGGTGATTCCCAGCCCGGTCATGGGAGGGTTCCTGCTGGTTGCCATTGGCATGCTCTTCGTGGAGGGGATCCAGACCCTGTCGCGTGCGGGCCTCGACGCCCGGAAGGCCATCGTGGTCGGCCTGGCGTTCTCCATCGGGCTCGGTATGCAAGGCAACAACATCCTCGAGGACCTGTTGGGGAGACCCTGGGGCGTGCTGCTCGGCAACGGGATAACGGTCGGCACCGCCGCGGCGATCGCTTTGACCGTGTTCCTGGAACTGACCGGTCCGCGTCGCCGACGCCTGGAAGTCCGGCTGGATATTTCGGATCTTCCCCGTATCGACGCGTTTCTGAGAGAGGTTGCGGACGGGATGGGATGGGACGCCGCCACGACAGGGCGGTTACGCTCCGCGGGCGAGGAGACCCTGGCGAGTCTTCTGGAGCCGGACAACCCGTATCCTGAGGAGGATGAGGCGCCGCGCCTGATTGTTGTCGCGCGGACGGAGGGAGAGGCCGTAGAAATGGAATTCGTAGCGGTCTTCGACGAAGAGAACCTGGGGGATCGTCTCGCGTATCTCGACGAACAGACGCAAACCCTGGACGAAAACGAGTTATCGTTCCGGATGTTACGGCATTACGCTTCTTCAGTCCGGCACCAGAAATACCACGGCATGGACATCGTGACCGTGCGGGTGGCTCCCACGTGAATGAATAAATCGGCCGAACCCTGTTACGAGTCGAGGTGCGCCCGGTATTCCTCCAGCAGCGCGGCAGCTCCCGCCCGGATAAACCCCAATTCCGACGTGGCTTCGAAGAAGGTGGCTCCCCGGCGCGCCCAATCGCCGGCGGAGGCGCCGCTCCATGGCATGGTGCCGAAGGCCACGCCGTTCTCTTTGCAGAGATTCAGCGCCGCTTCCATCGGGCCGCGCACCTCAGGGTGATCGAAGTCGCCGGGGTGTCCGAACTCGATGGAGGTGTCTCCGGGTCCCACGAAGCACATGTCGACCCCCGGAAGGCTCAGAATCTCCTCTGCGTTCCGATACCCCCTCACCGTTTCCAGATGCACCACCAGCGCGGTCTCCCGGTCCTGTTCGTCCATCCATCCCTGCCAGTCCGTGACCTCCCGGAAGTCGCTGTTGCCCCATCCGGGCGCCACGGCCCGGGTTCCAGCCGGGGGAAATTTCAGGTAACCCAGCAGGCGCCGGACCTGTTCGGGTGTCTCCGTTCTGGGAAGCTGGATTCCCACCACGCCCGCTTCCAGCAGCTTGGCCACTTCCTGGCGTTCGAGCTGGGGCGTCTTGGCGATGACGGGCAATCCATTGTCGCGTGCCGCCAGAATGGTGTCGGCCAGGTCCTGCAGGTCGAAGAGGCTGTGCTCGTACTCGATGTAGACGAAGTCGAAACCGGCGTGCCGAAACAGTTTGACGAGCGAAGGATGGGCGTACGCTTCAATCGTCGCGCCGATCAGCAGGTCCCCCCGTTTCAGCCGCGCCTTGAGGTGTCGTCCCGGCCCCCCTTCAGGGTACCAGGGATTGTCAACGCCCTTGCCTGTCTTCGGATCTACTGGCATAAGGCCTCCCGGTTTGCATCCGCGGTCGATCGAATCGGGTTCGGTGAAAGTCGCCGTGACGACCCGGTCGGTTTCGAGGCGGACCTGTGGTCACGCAACTTCAGATGGGGATCCTGGAGATCGAAATGTAGCCATTGAAACAGGCGTCAACGTCGCTTCCGGGTTGTCGGGGACGCTCCTGATAGACGCCGGTATAGCGATAATCGCTTCCGCTTCGCTTGAACGTGATCGCCCGCGGGCTCCTGTCGACGGGAGTCAGTCGGGTTTCAAGACCCACCCTGTCGTGTTCCGGGTGGGGCAGATTCACGTTGAAAAAACACCCCGCTTCAAGTGTCTCGCTCAGTACCCTGTCCAGAACGGGCTGGAGCCGGTCTGCTGCAAGCGGCCAGTCTATGGACCGGCCTTTCGCTCTATATTGTGACAGGGCGATGGCTTTCCGTCCGAGAATCGCCGCCTCGCGGGCAGCGCCTACGGTCCCTGAATCGTAGACATCCACGCCAAGATTGCTGCCGTTATTGATTCCGGAGAGCACCCAGTCGCAATCGGGCGCCAGCCGGCTGAGGGCCAGGCGAGTGCAGTCGGCGGGCGTTCCCCAGACCTTGAACCGTTTTTCCGACAGCCTGTCCACACGGATGGGTTCTTCGGTCGTCAATCTGTGTCCGACACCCGATTGCGGCTCCGCAGGCGCGACAACGACGACCTCACCCTTCTGCGACGCCAGGCCCACCAGCGTTTTCAGACCCTCCGCTTCGATGCCGTCGTCGTTCGTAACGATCAATTTCACGATCCGCTCCCGGTCAGGCACTTATTGCGGCGTCGCCCGCGGCGCCCGGGGAAGATCGGGACCCGTCCGATGAAGAGGCTTCTTCAACAGGCGACCCCAGTGTGTGTCATACGGATGGACGACGCGCACCCGTTCCTTGCCGCGGTACAGCGGCCGTCCTTCGTTGGCCCATCTGAAAATCGACCCTTCCAGGTTGAAAACCTTCGTATAGCCCTTTTTCATCAGAAATCCGGCAAGTTCAGACGAGCGATAACCGACGGAACAATACAGGACGATGCGACGGTTCGCGGGCGCGTCCTGGAGCGCCTCCATTGCCTCGTCATTCGATGGCGCCGGATGGGCGCCGCGCAAGTGGCTGACCGCGAATTCATCCGGTTCCCGCACGTCCAGGAGAGTGAGATGGTCAAGCTTTGGCGATTCGTCGAGCCACGACTGCAGGGTATCGGCGGAGATATGGGCCACCTCGGGAAAACCGGCGCGGATCTTTTCCAGCGTTTCGGACCAGCGCCCGGCCGTAGCGCCGGCTTCGTCCTGCGCATCGACACCGCGGGGCGCCAACGCCGTAAAGCCAGTCCAAATCGCGAGGTAAAGTACGAGCGGCAGCGCCATCCGGAATTGAAGAAGGTCGGGTCGATTGCTCACAACCGGGAGTCCCCACTGATCGCGACAGGCGCCGCGTGCGCCGGCTGCATACGATCGGCAGTTGAGAGACGACGGCTTAAAATGCATGCGGGAGGGGCAAAGGGCGCGGTTCGGCAGCGCCCTCATCCTTCGCCGGGAGGCGAAAAGAAAAACCGGACGGACGCGGAGCACATCTGACCTCGCATTGGCGCGGAGGTCAGATCAGGGAATGGCTTTCGAGAAACTCACGCATCGCCGAAACGCATTCCTCTGGCTGTTCCAGCTGTAGAAGGTGGGTTGTTTCAGGCAGGAAATCGTAGTCCACCGTGAGAATATGACTGAGATCCAGTGTCGGCAGATATGAGTAGGGCAGGGTAGGATCGGCGCCGATGACCTTCAGTGGGCATCGAAACCTATCAAAGTCGACCAAAACCGCAAACGTGCGGGCATAGTCTACGATTCGCGCTTCGAATTCACGCGGGCACCGGAGTTCATAACCCTGCCCGTCCTCGCATTTGCGCAACGTTGTCCTTGCCACAAGTTCCAGAACCCCCGGCACGGCGCGCTGGTAGACCGGCAGGTATCTGAGGAGATCCGCAAACTGATGCCTGGAACTGAACCTGGGCGTCCTGTGCCGGGTCATCGCGGCTGTGCGCGTGACCGCGGCGTCGAATTCTTCGTAATCGTCATCGGGCTTGCAAAGGGGTGGATCGAACAGTACGCAAGCCGAGAACTCGCAGCCGAAAGAGGGTGACAAGAGCGAGATCAGACCGG
The DNA here is from genome assembly GCA_965203805.1 of Candidatus Latescibacterota bacterium. Lineage (GTDB taxonomy): Bacteria > Latescibacterota > UBA2968 > UBA2968 > JAAXHE01. Next base: position 4,119,784 of record OZ241917.1, read on the forward strand.
ATACCGAATGAAATACGCCAATTTTCGGTTTTGAGCCGTAGTGACGGTCGATCGCATCCAGAATCCGGTCGTGGTCCTGAACCAATGTTGGAATACTGTGCTTTTGCAGATCGCCGACCCTGTTCCAACCATGGTTTCTGAGGTCGAATACAAACAGGTCGAATTCGTCGATCAGGAGCGTCCAGAACGGGTAGTAGAGATCAATCGCTAGACCGTTGCCATGGCTGAGCACGAGCCGCGGTCCATCCGGATTTCCGTGACGGCGCAATACGGTGAAGGTATCATCGTCGATCCAAACTTCGCGAATCGAATGCGGCTCCGGTATTTCCCATACCGGTTCTGGAGTTGTAGACAAGTCCTCGCTCTTTCTCACGAGTCATCGTCGAACCGCCGACGCATTCGCCCGTTGAGCAAGCAGCTAATCTCAGGGAACCAGATGGCAAAGAAAGCGGTGTTTGCAATCAACGATGGCCGACCGCACGGGGTCTTCAGCCGGACTGGGAATCGACGTGCTCGATAAGGGCCTGGACGGTGTTGACGTTCGCACAGTCTTCGGGAGTAAACGAAACGTTGAACTCGCGCGCGACAACTCTTCCGAAAGAAACGAGATCGAGAGAGGACACGCCGAGATCCAGGAGGCTGACATTCAGGTTCTCCTGAAGCGCGACCGCCTCCCCGTCTACTTCGAGATTGTCCGCGACAAGCTGTCTGATACGTTCTTCCGTCGACGCCATGGTTACGATCCTTTCAGTGAGGTGGATGTTTGTGACGGAAAGCAAATATAGAAATGGTCGAGCGTCAAGTCAAATCGTTTTTTTGGGACGGAATGAAGCCCAAAAAAACAATCTCGTATGACACTAATTTTGTTTCGTCACTTTTCGGTGACGTTAACCCGAGGCGCGGCACGCTCGTTAAATCCAGTGGCGGCGGCGCTGGAACGGGTAGCCCGGGAGGGAGACGCGGCGTCGCCGTTCACCCGAGAACAGACCGTCGAACGAAACCGCCAGCCCCGCCTCATACGCGCCCGCGACCGCCTCGATGAATCGGTCGCAGCACGCCCCCGCATCGTCACCGGATGGCCGCGGCAGGCTGGAAAGCACAACCGGCGCCTCCCCGCCATTCACGGATTCAGGCCGCGCCCCCGCTGAATCGGAGCCGTTCACAGCGTCCGGCCCGATCTCGATCACGACATTCACCCCGGTTTCGACCAGGGTTTCGAAACAACGATTCAGTCTCGCCGGTTCGTTCATCTGGCGGCGCCAGTACTCGCCTTCACGGGCGTCGCCGGGGTCGACAAAGCGCCCCGTGGCGCCACTTATCATGTCGACCGTCGGAGGTGCAGTCGCGGATTTCTCCAAAGGTGCTTCCCCGTCCCGGGAAGCCGCAATTCGCAATCCCTCCTCCAGACTGATTACCCCCGCCGCCCTGGCTGCCGCGAGTTCGCCAATGTCCCGGCCAAGGACCACGTTCGGTCGGATACCCACACTGGACCACAATTCCGTAAGCGCGCAATGCAGCGCGTAGATCGCCGGCTGCGTCCTGTCAGGGTCCTCGAGGGCGTCGTCTGATTCCGCAGGCCGGAACAGGACCTCCAACAGAGGGCCGCCTCGCATGTCGCGAAAAACCTCGTCGCAGCGATCCAGAATCATCCGCACAACGGGTTCCGTTTCGTAGAGCGAACGGCCCATGCCTGCCTGGTGGCTGTCCCTCCCCGCGTAGACGAACGCCACCTTCGCGGCTGTCACGGGTACCAACCCACCCTCGCCCAGCGCCACGGTCTCCACTCCTTCACGAAGCGACGCGACGTCGTTGAACGCCACGCCCGCCCTGTAGTCGAAATGGCTCCTGCCCACCCCCGCGGTCCAGGCCATATCGGCGAGCAGTTCCGTTTGATCTGCGTGGGAATACGTCTTTTCGTCCAGCCAGGCCGCGTAGCGTGCCGCAAGCTCCCGGAGCGCTTCCTCGGCCTTCCCGGACAGGGGCAGAAACCGGGTTTGCCGCTTCTGCAACCGGCCATCCTCCGGCAGCGGCAGGTCCGCGACCGGCTCCGGCAACGAAATGGATACCCGTTGAGCGGACCCGGCGGAAAGGAGTCCCGAATCCGGACTGCCGCCGGCCGGGTCTCCATATCCCTCCACGACGACGTGGGCGTTAGATCCCGATATCCCGAATGCGCTCACTCCCGCTCTGGACGGCCTGTCGGGGTGATGGGGCCAGCCCGTTGCCTCGGATGTCACGCGTACAGGCAGCTGGCTCCAGTCCAGGTTCGGGTTAGGATCCCGGAAGTGCAGATGCCTGGGAATCATCCCGTGCTTCATCGCCAGCACCGTCTTGATCAGGCCGGCAATCCCGGCAACCGTCTCCAGGTGCCCGACGTTGGTCTTCACAGAACCGACAAGCAGCGGGCGGTCCGCTTCGCGTTCGCGGCCGTACACCGCCGCCGCCGCCTGCAACTCAATGGAATCGCCCATGGCGGATCCGGCCCCGTGAGCCTCCAGGTAGTCCACGTCGGATGGAGCGATACCCGCTCTTGCCAGCGCCGCCTCGATCAGGCGTTCCTGCGCGGGGCCGTTCGGAACGGTCGGACCGGCCGCAGCACCGTTCTGATTGACCGCTGAGCCCCGGACCACCCCCCAGATGCGGTCGCCGTCCGCTTCCGCATCCGCGAGTCGCTTCAGAACGACCATGCCGCAACCGTCTCCGCGAACGAAGCCGTTCGCGGAGCCATCGAAGGCCTTGCACCGCCCCTCCGGCGACAACATCCCCAGTTCCGCCATCTCTCTGGTCAACCTCGGCGACAGGACAGCGTTCACGCCGCCAACCAGGACAAGGTCGACTTCGCCCTCCCGCAATCCCGTCACTGCCTGGTGCACGGCCACCAGGGACGAAGCACAGTTCAACTCCACGGGTATCGCCGGCCCCTCCAGACCCAGCACGAACGCGACCCGTCCGACGGTCATGCTGGCGGAGGTACCCAGGTAACTGATATCGTGGTCGCCGCCTGCCATCAGGTCCCTGTATTCGCTGGCGGCGATGCCGGAATAAACCCCTGTTCGGCTTCCCCTCAACCGCCCGGGATCGATGCCGGCATCCTCGAGTGCCTGCCAACTCGTCTCCAGCAGCATTCGCTGCTGAGGATCCATCATGCGTGCCTCGATGGGCGCAATCCGGAAGAAACGCGCGTCGAACCCGTCGATCCCATCCACAAATCCGCCACTGCGGTACACGTTGAATCCACCGGTGAGTTCCTCGGCGCAATTGCCCGTGGTTCCGGAATTCCAGCGACCGTCCGTCACCGCGTTCGCGCCGGCATCGAGTTGCTTCCAGAATTCCATGACGTCTGAAGCGCCCGGGAATCTGCACGCCATACCGACGATCGCGACGCCGTTTTCCTCTCGTGGAGGGGTCGGTACGCGCTCAGGCTCAGGTTGCGCCTCAGGGGCAGGCGTGGGCGCGCTCTCGATCTCACCCAGTTCTCCGACGAGGTGTCCGGCGAGGCTGGCGATATCCGGGTAGTCGAATACCAGCGTGTTGGGCGCTACGTAGTGCCCGGCGAAAGCCCGGTTCAGCCGGTTCCGGAGTTCCACCGCCATCAGCGAGTCGATACCCAGATCGAAGAAGCCCACCGCGGGCGCGGGTGCCGCCGGCAGCCTCAACACCGCTTGAACTTCCTGCTGCAGAAAGGAAACGAACAATTCTTCGCGTCCCGCCGCCGGCGTGACCTCCAGCATGGAAAGCAGGTCTTCCGACGCGCCTGAAGCGTCCTCCGAGGCATCCTCGGCCGCCGGCAGCAGGTCTTCGAACAGGGACGCGCGGCCCTCGACGGCCTCTCCGAACACGGACCAGTCCGCCGCCAGAACGACCGAAGTCGTGGGATCGTCCCGCAGCAGCCGGTCAAACACCCTGAGGCCCTGTTCCGGGCTGAACCAGCCGGTTCCGGCCGCCTCGCGCCTGCGGGCAATCCGCTCCCGCTGCTCCTCGGCCTCGCCGAGTCCGGACCAGGCGCCCCAGGCGATGGCCTGGCCGGGAAGCCCAAGCGCGCGCCGGTGGGCGGCGAGTTGATCGAGGAACGTGTTGGCCGCCGCGTGGTTCGCCTGGCCCGGATTGCCCAGGATCCCGGCCACGCTCGAGAACAGGACGAAGAGGTCCAGATCGCAGTCGGCGGTGGACCGGTGCAGATGCCAGGCGCCAAGGACCTTCGGCCGAAGAACCTGCTCGAACCGCTCCCGGCTCTGATTCGCAAGCGAAGCATCGGACAGCACACCCACGCTGTGGATCACGCCCCCCAGCGGCGGCAGTTCCCCCTTGATCCGCTCGAACATTGCGTCCACCGCCCCGGCATCCGTCACATCGGCCAACTCCACCCGCACCGTAACGCCGCGTTCCCGGAGCGCTGCGATGGTTTCCTCCGCCTCCGGGTCCGGAGCCCGCCGGCCGTTCAATACGATGGCCCCCGCACCCCGCTCCGCCAGCCATCCGGCCAGGGCGCACCCGATTCCTCCCAGGCCGCCGGTCACCAGGTAGGTCCGGTCCTGACGCAGCCGGCCGTCAACGAGCGATGGCCGGGTCAATACGATCTTCCCGATGTGCCTCGCGTCGCGCATGTACTCCATCGCGGCTCCGGCCTCGGCCAGCGGCCACCGGCTGTGGATGAGGGGCTTCAATTCTCCCGCTTCGAGTCGCTCCATTATGTTCCGGAGCGCCGCTCCCGGCCGCGCCGGATCCTGCTCCTTGAGGACATCCAACTCCAGGATGGCGTATGCGACGTCCGGCCGCACAGCCGCCATCTCTTCCTCGCTCAGGATGTCGCGCCGGGCCAATTCCACGAATCTGCCGCCTTTCCGGAGGCAGGCCAGACTCGCATCGATGAAACCCTCTCCCGTAAGGCTGTTCAACACCACGTCCACACCCGCGCCGTCCGTGGCCTCCAGGATCTCCCCGCCGAAGTTCGTCGTTCGGCTGTCGAAAATCTGCGTCACGCCGAGCGATCGGAGATACGCCTGCTTGGATGCGCTCGCGGTGGCGAAGACCTCCGCGCCGGCGGCCTGCGCCAATTGGACGGCCGCGAGCCCCACGCCGCCCGCGGCGGCGTGGATCAGTACCCGCTCGCCCGCCTTCAGGTCTGCAATATCGAAAGACAGCGCGGTGGTCACGAACACGGTGGGCATCGTGGCGAGGGATGCGACCGGGATCCCCGCGGGCGCAAGCGCCACCAGTTCCTCCCTCGTCACCACTTCCGGTCCGAATGTGCCGAATGCCAGGCCGACCACACGGTCGCCCGCGGAGACGGTTGAAGTTCCGGGACCGACCTCTACGATCCGGCCGCACATCTCCTCGCCCATCAGGCCTTCACCCACCAGGCCCATGCCCCGGAACACGTCGAGAAAGTTCAGCCCGCGGGCTTCGACCGTGACACGAACTTCCCCTGGCTCCAGGGAACGCGCCGGCAACGGCTGGACCTGGAGCTCCTGGAGCGAGCCGCCGGCGGCGGGGGCCAACAGCCAGTCGGAACCCTCCGGCAGGGCCAGCCGCGCCTCGGTACGAACCAGGCGGGCAACCCGGCGGCGGCCGGTCCGATACGCGATCTGAGTCTCCGGATCGGGGAACAGCAGTTCTTCGGTGAAGTCGGCCGGCAGTTCCGCATCGGGATCGAGATCGATCATCTTCGGATTCAGGTGCGCCGCTTCCCTGGCCACCACTCTGCCGAAACCCCACAAAGTCGCTCCGCCAAGCTGACCCGCGCGCTCCCGCTCCAGGATCTGCGCGCCCCGTGTGACGAACCACACGCCCTGCGCGGGGGTCATGTCGGCATCGATCACGCCCTGCGTCAGCGCCAGCGCGCTGGCCGCCGCTTGTCTCGCATCCTCTCCCATTTCCTCCGTGGTCGCCGCCGCCCCATGACCGTCCAGCGCCGCGAGATGCACGATACCGCCAAGGGGCACATCGCCGGGCAATCCCTCCAGAAGGGACCGCCACGACTCGCGCCGTTCCATCTCCAGGGTGCTTCTGACAACGCCGTTCGCTTCGTGGGCGGATTCCTCCGTTTCCGTCGATTCCGCGCCCGCCAGCACAACCGTCTGGTTTCGCGCTGCGAGTTGGGCGGCCAGCGCTGTGGCGACGCCGCCCCGGTCCCCCGCGAGAACCCATGCGGCCGGCGGGAGGAGCACCTCCGCCGGTCCCTGCGCCACGATCACGCCCCGGTCGGGCAACCCGGCCGACTCGGACTCGTCGACGCCAAGGATCTCGACCTCGCCGAAACCCACGTCACCGAGGGCTCGCCGCCACACGTCCGGTCCCGCAAGGGCGTGGTCCGAACGGTACTGATCGGCGAATCGCCACCAGCCGTCCAGCTGTCCGAATATCAGGTCCATCCAGCCCCTGCCGCGCTGGTTCTCCAGCGCGACAAGCTGTCCCGACGGCGCCAGAAGCTCCCGGCAGTGCGCCAGCGTCTGGTCGAGATACTGCGTCGCGTGCAGCACGTTTGCGGCAATCACCAGGTCATACGCGTGGGCCCCATAGCCCTGAGCCGCCGGCTCCTTCTCAATATCCAGCACGCGGTATTCGATGGGCGCATCCGCCTGGTCGAAACGCGCCTCCGCGTCCGCGAAGAAGCCCGCGGAGATGTCGGTGTAGGTGTAGTCGAAACGCCCGGCAGGAAGCCCCGGCAGGACGCACTCGGTCGCCGATCCGATGCCCGCGCCGACTTCGAGCACCCGTAGCCGCCGCCCCTCCGGCAGCCCGGCCGCGAGGGTCTGCACCACCTCTCCCAGCATCTGGTTCGCCGCTCGCCACACGGGCGCCCTGCGGTAGAGATCGGCAGCCTGCGGTTCCGCGTCGCCGAACAACAGCGACAGCGGGTCCTCGCGGCCGCGCAGCACCTCAGCGAGGGCCCCGGCGCATCGTCTGATGAGCCCGATCTCGTTCGTGCCGTGCGGGTAACGTCCGGCCATGCCGGTCGCGTGCTCATCGGGATCATGCGGCATTTCTTCCGGCAACGCATCTTCGGCCCCGACCGCCACCACGAATCCCTCGTCCGCCGCCTCCAGCACGCCCGATCTGGCCAGTATTTCGAGGATCCGGCGGAGCAGCCGGGCGTGTTCCGGCAAGACCTTCAGTTCCTGCCGCAAGGCCTCGGGGTCCACGTCGGCGCCCGTCCTGCGCTGCCAACCCAGTTCTTCCAGGGCCGAAAGCGCGTAAGCCCACGACAACCGCTCCAGGTCGGCCTGCAGGGCAGCCTCGTCTTCGACGCCGACACCTTCGGCGGCCAGGTACAGTGAGAATGGTTTCGAGCGGGGCGCGACGTCCGACGGGTACGGCAGGAAATCGGCGGACGGCATTCCGGGAGCAAGGACTCCGTCACGCCAAACCACTTCGTACAGGAGTTCGTCCAGTCCTTCCACGGCCGAAAGCAGCGCCTCACGGGTCGCCCGTTTCACCGTATATCCATCCAGCTCGCACAGCAGGGTACCGCTCGGGTCGTAGATTCGGAGGTCTCCGGTAAGGACCTCCGGTGGTTCGGACTCCGCATCGGGCGACGGGGTCCGAGAGTCTGCCGACATGCGCGCGTGGCAGAGAACACGCTCCGGGAGCGGCCCCGCGAGCCAAAGCCGTTCCCATCCGAACGGCAGATACGTGACCCCTTCCCAGGTTCCCGCCTGTTCGCGCGCCGCGGCCATGACCTGGAAACAACCGTCGAGCAGGAGCGGATGGATTTCGATTCCGCCGGGGTCGATGCCCGCCGGCAGCGCCACCTCGCCAAGCGCCTCTCCCGCCCCGGACCATACCCCTTCCAGTGTGCGGAACGACGGCCCGTGGTCGATCCCTACGCCGGCCTTGGCCCGGTAGAGGGCGGCCACATCCTGTGGCGACAGGCCGTTCCTGAGGCCATCCAGGTCAGGCGGCGCCTCCGCGCGCGGACCTCCGGCGTCGGCCGACAGCCGGCCCTCCGCGTGCAGCGTCCAGTCCTCTCCGGAATCTCCCCTGCTGAGTATTCGAATTCGTTGCGCATCGCCGGATTCGTCGATCAGGACCTGCATTCTCCTGCCGGACTCACCTGCCCCGTCGCCGTCGTCCTCGTCCGCGAAGATCAACGGGTTGTGCAGCTGAACATCCTCCAGCGCGTCCGTTCCGGCGCCCTCCGCGAAGGCAGCCGATACCGCCATGGCCCCGTAGAGCGCGCCAGGCGCCACGAGCCGGTCGAACACCCGGTGGTCCTCCAGCCATGCCGGGTCCGAGGGAAACACCTCCGTATCGAACGCGACCTCCCCGCTCGCGGATTCGTGCCGGCCTCCAAGCAACGGGTGACCGGCGCCCGGCCGCCGCCTGGTCGCCTTGACCCAATGGCTCTTGCGCTGGAACGGATAACCCGGCAACGCGATCCGGCGCCGCTCCTCGCCGGCGAACAGGCCGGAAAAGGAAATCGGAAGCCCCGATTCGTAAGCCCTTGCGGCGGCCACGGTAAAGGCACGGTCGGCCTCTGCCTGCGACACCCTGCTCGAGGGTCGCAGCAGGCTCGAAAGCGCGATAGGCGGCGGGGCGCTCCCCGCCGCTTCCGGCCAGGCCATGGTCGCCATCGAACCAAGCACCGAATGGGGCCCGACTTCAATGATCAGATCGACGCCGAGGCGCGCCAGGGTCTCCATGCTTCGACTGAATGCCACAGGTTCGCGGGAGTGGCGGCGCCAGTATGCGCCGTCCATCCGTTCATCCGATTCCAGCACCCGGCCTGTAACGTTGCTGACGAGCGTGAGCGAGGGAGACGAGATGTCCAGATTCGCGACCACATTCTCCAACCCGTCCAGCATCGGATCCACCATGGGACTGTGGAAGGCGTTTCCGGTGGCAAGACGGTTGACCCGGACATCCCGGGCAAGGAAGCGCTCCGATATCTCCGTAACGTCGTTTTCAAGGCCGCTTACGACCTGATGCGCGCCATTGTACGCCGCGATGCACAGTCCCATCTCGTCGGACCTTGCATTCAGTTCATCGATAGCCGTCTCGACCTGCGGTACGTCGGCGAAGATCGCGGCCATGGCGCCGCCTTGCGGCAGCGCAGCCGTGAGTTCGCCCCTTGCCGCGGCAAAATGTACGCCTTCCTCCAGGTCGAACACCCCGGCCGCCTGCGCGGCGGCGTGTTCACCAAAGCTGTGTCCGAGCACAACGTGAGGGCGAACACCCAGGCTGGACCACAGCGCCGTCAGTGCGCACTCCAGCGAGAATATGGCCGCCTGCGTCCACGCCTGGTTGGAAAGATCTCCGGAACGGCCGAACATCACGTCCAGCAGCGAGCCGCCCCGTTCCTTCCTCATCACCGCGTCGCAGCGGTCGAGTACCGCTCGGAACACGGGCTCCGTCTCGTGCAACTTCTCACCCATACCAACCCAGTGGCTTCCCTGACCCGTGTAAAGGAAGGCAACGCGGGAAGGCGCCTGCGCGTCGTTCGCCGCGCCGGAATCGGCAAGCGCACGGAGCTCTTCGCGCAGAGACGAAACGTCGCCGAAGACGATGCCTTTCCGATGCGCGAAATGGCTCCGGCCCACGCCGGCCGTCCACGCCATATCGGCAAGCATGGACTGTGCCGCGCCCGCGTCTCCGGGTTCGGTTGCGCGCTCGTCCAACCAGTCCAGGTACCGCCCCGCCAAGCCCTGAAGCGCCTCATTCGACTTCCCGGAAAGCGGCAAAACGCGCGTTTCTCTATCGGCCGCAGCGTCCGAACCCCGCGCCTGTACCGCTGCCTCGCCGGCAAGCGTTGCGGCGACCCGCATTCGGGAACCCGACGGCCACTGCCGATGCTCGACGCCGGCCCGCCCTTCCGTCTCGGTATTGTAGGCTTCCACCACCAGGTGTGCGTTCGTGCCGGACCAGCCGAAACCGCTTATACCGGCCGTCGGGACTCGCTCCGAATGGCTCGGCCAGGCTGTCTGTTCCGCCGTCACCCGCAGCGGCATCCTGTCCCAGTCCAACGCCGGATTCGGCTCGCGGAAGTTCAGGTGCCTTGGAATCACGCCGTGATTCATTGCCAGCGCGACCTTGATCAGCGCCGCAACGCCCGCCGCAGGCTCGAGATGGCCGATGTTCGTCTTCACCGAACCGATCAGGAGTGGCCGGTCCGCCGCGCGACCGTTGCCGTAGGCGGCAGCGGCTGCCTCCAACTCGATGGGGTCGCCCACCGTCGTCCCGGTCCCGTGCGCTTCCAGATAATCCACTTCCGACGGCGAAAGCCCCGCATCTGACAACGCCTCCCCGATGACGCGCTCCTGTGAGGCGCCGTTCGGTACGGTCAACCCCGGGCTGGCCCCATCCTGGTTGACCGCCGAACCGCGGATCACGCCCCAGATCCGGTCGCCGTCCGCCTCCGCCTCGCGGAGTCGCTTCAGGACTACGATTCCACAGCCTTCACCTCGCACATACCCGTTCGCGGCGGCGTCGAACGTCTTGCATTGCCCGTCGGGCGCCAACATTCCTGCCTTGCCTCGTAATTCCGACAGCCGCCCCGATACGATCAGGTGAACCCCTCCGGTGAGCGCGAGGTCCGCCTCGCCCCGTTGCAGGCCCGATACCGCCTGATGGATCGCCACCAGCGATGACGAGCAGGCGGTGTCGAGAGCCATCGCCGGTCCCTCGAGTCCCAGCGCGAAGGCGACCCGTCCGATGGCTGTGTTGAAGGAAGTGCCGCTGACGGCATAGAGGCTTGCCGCCGGCTCGGTAATCTCCGTCCCACCCAGGATCAGGCTGCGGTAATCGTGATTGCTGATCCCCGCATAGACGCCGGTCCGGCTGCCTTTCAGCCGATCCGGATCCATCCCCGCATCCTCGATCGCCTTCCAGCTCGTTTCCAGCATCAACCGCTGCTGCGGGTCGAGCAGTTGCGCCTCGACCGGCGAAATGCGAAAGAACGCAGCGTCAAACAGATCGATCCTGTCGAGGTAAGCGCCGAACCGGCAGGCCTCGCTCTGAATATCGGCGTTGGGAAAAAGCTCTCCTATGCGCCCGTCGCCGGACCCCGGGACCCCCTCGCTGACGGCGTTTCCACCGGCTTCGAGCAATTGCCAGAATGAAGCGATGTCCGGCGCACCGGGAAATCGGCAGGCCATGCCCACGATTGCGATCGGCTGTGCGCAGCCGGAAGTCGCGCGGTCGTCATTCAGGTTGCCCGAAGATTCAATTTGCCCATCTGCGTCCATAATGTCCCTCCCGATATGCGTGCTTCAACACACCTGCCTTACGCGATACGCCCGGACCCGGTCAAAGGGCATCGGGAAAATCCGCCAACTTCAGTATGAGTACCCCCAAGGACGTCAAACGAGATTCAGCTGACCGGATTCCGCTCCAGCGTTTCAAGCCATCGATACCCGAAGGCCGGGATTTTGCCTGGAGGCGTCACGCCGCCGGGAAACATGCTGAATCGTTCCACGCGCAGGCGGTAGCTGTAACCGTGCACCGGCTGGAAATCCACGATTTCGCTTCTGAACGCGGCGCCGTTGACGACGTTACAGGAGATCGAACTGTTCTCGCCGCATCTGATCCTGCCGGGGCCAACGGTGATTTCTTCCTCCTGAGTGCCGGCCGCCTCGGTTCTTTCGACGATTTCATCCAGCACATGGCGGCCATCGCGAAATTTGTTTACATTTAACGTATTGTAATACCCGGCGTCGTATTCGAAATTGGTGATGATATCGTCGTAAGGCGTGCCGTCAACAAGCAGACAGCCGATAGGCATATCTGCCGGCATCCTGCGGCGGCTCCTCTCCGCCCCACGGATCGTATTTCCCAATCCGCAGGCGGCAGGTGTAGCCCGGTTCGCGCTCCAATTGCCGGAAATCGGAAGTTGACAAGGCCGGTGCTTCCAACATAACTTTAATATCACACCTGTCCAAAATCGGTTTCTGTCTTGGACAGCATCTGGTTCACTTCCGCGAAGCAGCGCTTCGACCAAGGTAGCGTGAGTTTCAAAAAGTGCCTATTTCACGGGCTTAATGGGACGGGAACAGCACAATTATGGCCACTGGATGAGTCACTTTGTTCTTGGACAGCATTGCGAAGACGATCGCAACCTGGTTTTCATTATCCGGGTCAAACCCGTCCAAAATCGCCAATTGAAGCCATATTTCGAACCTTATCTCTGAGAATCCGACGGTTCTTGGACAGCAGTGCTTTAATATATAATAAAAATCGACATTTGGACAATGGCCGGTGACCGGGTTTCGGACCGATGGGCGCCGCCGGCATTCCGGACCGGGACTGATTTCACCCTGCGTGCAGCGAATTTTCGAAGAAGGCAACGGTTGGTGACAACCTGAACGGTCATCAATCCATATTGATATGAGGCGCAATCAAGAAGCGACTATATTTCCGATCCGCCATTTCAGGGCCAGACCCTGATCGCTCGAGGGGGAATGACGGTGCGCGTGTTTTTTTTCTGCTGGTTGGTGCTGGGGTGCGGAACTGTTCTGGCCCAGCCCGACGGTTACGTCGAAGGGACGGTTAAAGGGGAGGCGGGCGAGGCCCTGCCCGGTGCCAATGTCGTTGTCCAGGGTACGGATCTTCCGGAGAGAGCCGTGGCCGCTGCCGGCGACGAGGCGCGGTTCCGAATTGCCGTTCCACCGGGCAATTACCGGATCGAGATTACATTCATCGGTTACAGGGCCGAGATTCGTGAACGTGTCGCCGTGCATTCAGGGCGGTCCACCACGCTCAATGTGATTCTCACGGAGCAGGTCATACTTCTGGAGCAGAGCGTGGTTTCCGCTTCCCGTCGACGGGAAAAGATCCTGGACGCACCCGCTTCCGTCACGGTGGTCGAGTCCGCCGATATCCGTAAAAACCCTTCAATGAACGTCGCCGACCACGTGAAAGACCTGCCGTCGGTTGATTTCGCGAAAACCGGACTGGCCAACAGCAGCATCGTGGTGCGCGGCTTCAACAGCGTATTCACCGGCACGCTTCTTATGATGACGGACAACCGGCTTGCCCGGGTGCCGTCCGTGCGGGTGAACGCCCCGAATTTCATTCCCATTACCAGCGACGACGTGGAACGCATCGAGGTGGTCCTGGGGCCGGGATCGGCGCTGTACGGGCCCAACAGCGCCGACGGGGTCATGCACATTATTACCCACTCTCCCTTTACGTCGCAGGGCACGAGCGCGCATTTCGGATACGGAGAGCGCGATCTGCGCCAGGCTTCGATTCGCCACGCAGGCAAGGTCGGAGACCGGGTGGGCTACAAGATATCCGCACGGTACTATACAGGGACGGAGTGGGATTACGTCGACCCGGAGGAGGTGCGGGCCAGGGAACGCAGGGACCAGGAAATCGCCGCGGGTCTGAACCTGCCGCCGCTTCCGACCCGCAATCCCGAAACCAACAATCTCGGTCTGGAAGGGCGCCTGGACTGGCGCCCATCGGACAATTTCACCGCCATCTTTTCTGCTGGACACAACAAGGCCGACCTGGTGGGGCTGACTGGCGTGGGGGCCTCGCAGACAAGAGACTGGCAGTACAACTACGCCCAGTTGCGCGTGTTGTACGGCGACTGGTTTATCCAGGCCTTTCGCAACTGGACCGATTCGGGCGGCACCTTTCTTCTGCGCACCGGCGACCCCGTGGTCGACCTGTCCTCCCTCACGGTATTCCAGGCGCAACATCTGTCGAAACTGGGCAAACGCCAGCGATTCACCTACGGCCTGGACGCATTGTTGACGCGGCCGGATACCGAGGAAACCGTGATGGGCAGGAACGAGTACGACGACGACCTGAACGAGTTCGGAGTCTACCTGCAGAGTGAAACCTCCCTTTCCAGTATGCTGGATCTCGTGCTTGCCCTGCGCTACGACTACCACAACCGCCTCTCGGACCCGGAGTTTTCGCCCCGTGCCGCGCTGGTGTTCAAGCCGGAGCCGACCCAGACTTGGCGCCTGACCTATAACCGGGCGTTCACCACACCCACGTCGAACAATCTCTACCTCGATCTGCTGGCTACCCGGGACCCCTTCGGGTTCAGCGGTCTTTTCGGGCCGATGTTTACGTCGCGCGGCCAGGCATTCGATCCAATCGACCTCTGGACCCAGGGAAACTACCAGGACGACGGTTTCGGCTTCACGTTCCGGAGGGAAGGGGGCCGGCCCCTGTTCCGCTCTCCGTTCGCCCCGTTGGCAGGGCTTCCCGCCGACCAGTATCTGCGCCTGGACGACCCGGTTTTCACCAACGTGATGTGGGGTATCGGCAGGGAGGTGGTGTTGGAGCAGTTGTTGCCGACCGTAAAGGAGATGGCCGTCGGCATCCTGATCGAACAGGGCATGGGCGCCGATGAAGCCCGGGCCTTCGCGAACGGACTGGCTGAGGCCTTTCCCGGCATCGTTCCCGAGCAACTGACCGGTCTCCGCAATGTCATGGGCCGGCTGAATATCGCAACGCCGCCGCTTGGAGAAGAGCCGGGCGACAATCTGCAGCCGTTCTTCTTCGTTGAGTCGGACGGCGCCACGCCGGTTACGGCCTACGACGTTCCGCGGATTCAGTCCGCGATTACCAGGACGATCGAATTCGGCTACAAGGGCGTCCTGGCCGACAAGCTCATCGTGGCCGCGGACCTGTATCAGTCGAGGATCGAGAATTACGTGGGTTCGGTTTCGGTGGAAACCCCCAACGTTTTTCTAGATCCGGAGCGTCTTGCCGAGGCGCTGACTCGAGGATTCGAAGAGACGCTGTCCGATCCGTCCAACGCGGTGCTCGCCGCCGGAATCCAGCTGGTTGACAACGTGCAGGTGCCGGGACTCCTGGAGGGCAACCGGAACGGTACGCCGGTGGACGAACTGACCGCCATCTTCGTGGCCGGGGCGGCGGCCATACCATACGGTACGGTGTCGCCGGAGCAGGCGACCGATCCCTATGCGATGGTGCTGACCTACCGCAATTATGAAAATATCACCCTGCGCGGGCTGGACCTGAGCATGGCCTACTATCCGACGGCGCAATGGCGGCTGACCGGCAATTATTCATATGTGAGCGAGAATTTCTTCAAGAACCTTAAGTATACGAATGTCCCGGGGGTTGGCGATGTCACGCTGAATTCGCCCCGGCACAAGTTCAAACTGGGGGCGACGTACGATTTCTCCCGGTGGGGGCTGGCGGTTGGCGGCGCCTTGCGCTTCACCGATTCCTTCCCCATGCAGTCCGGGGTGTACGTGGGCGACGTGGATGCCTATACGGTTCTCGACCTGAAGCTAAGCTACCGGTTGCCGGTCGAACGGGATATGGTTTTCCACGTCGACGGGAGCAACGTGCTGAATACCCGCTACCAGTCGTTCATCGGGGCCCCGGAGGTGGGCCGCCTCGTCTTCAGCCAGGTCAGTATGCGGTTTTGACCATGATTCGTATGGTTTCGAGGACGTTAAATCGAATATATGCGAATTGATAAAGGCGATTAAACTGCGGATTACCAGGATACACCAGGTCACCGAACGTGAACGGAAGTATCATCCTTATGGACGACCTTGATACTCCGTTTGGCACCGGTCCGTTCTGTGTCTCTTGTGTTTTTTGTGACCAATTTGACTGTTGTCTTTTTTGAATCGAGGTTAATCGCGTGCAATGGAAGGTAAGTGAGGGGGTGCGGCGACTGCCGCACCCCCTCTTTTGCGAGGCAGAGGTCTGATAATATGTCTAGCAACAGGACATCAGCGGAGAATTCGAAAGAGACGCATGACGGTGGGGCGTCCATCCGCGATATGACGGCTACTCTGGACCGTGCGAAAGGGGCGCTGGTCGGTCTCGCTCTGGGCGACGCGCTCGGCACGACGCTGGAGTTTGCCGGTAGGGACACCAGGCCGCCGGTTGCCGACCTGGTGGGCGGAGGTCCGTTCGGCCTTGCCGCGGGGGAGTGGACCGACGACACGAGCATGGCCCTTTGTCTCGCGGAATCGCTGCTTGAGCGAGGTCGGCTGGACGTTCACGATCTGATGAATCGGTTCGTCCGGTGGTATAAGGAGGGACATAATTCGGTCACCGGCACGTGTTTCGACATCGGTGTGACCACGGAGCGGGCACTCAGGGCTTTCAGCGAAACCGGGGAGCCGATGAGCGGCAGCACCGATCCGCGCAGCGCCGGCAACGGTTCGCTCATGCGGCTGTCGCCGGTGGCGATCCGATGGCGGCGCGACCGGGCGAGGGCGACGGCGGCCGCGCGGTTGCAGAGCCGAACCACGCACGGCGCCGTGCAGGCGGTGGAGGCTTGCGCGTTCTACGTCGAGCTGCTGATCGAGGCGATCGCCGGGGCGCCGAAGGAAACGGTCCTGCGTGCCAGAGAATGGAGCGGCGATGCTCAGATCGCCGGGGTGGCCGCGGGGACGTGGCGCACGAAGGCGCGCGACGCCATTTCGTCGTCAGGATACGTATTGCACACTCTGGAAGCGGCCCTGTGGTGCGTGGGCCGATCGGAATCCACTGAAGAAGCCCTGATTCTGGCGGCCAATCTCGCCGATGACGCCGACACGGTAGCTGCCGTCACCGGCCAGCTCGCCGGCGCGCTGTGGGGCATGTCGGACGCACCCGCCGGATGGCTCGAGAAACTGGCATGGCGCGGGCGCCTGGAAGCGCTCGCCACCGGCCTGTTCGAGGCCGCCAACAGCGAGCGGGACGGACCCGTCGGTGAGACGCTATCCCATTAGACTTCCATACCGCAACCCCACGGCTTTTTTCACCGCCTCCAGGGTCCGCTGGCCCTCGATCCTCGCCTCCGATCCCCCCAGATGCAGGACATCCCCCACGAGGCTCAGTCTGCCCTCCAGCTGTGTCTCCGCGATCCGAAACGGCTCCTGTTCGGCATCCTTCCGCGCCTCCCCATTTGTTTTCGTCCCAACACGCGCGTCGGCATCCGCAATCCCGACCGCATTTGAGTGACGCACGCGCATTCCGGTAATTCCGCGGGTTCCGTTCGCCTGTACGCTTTGCTTGAACCCGGGCAACGGGAAGACGGTCCCGAACTCGCGATTGAATCGACGCGCTACTTCCCGGCACAGATTCGAGCGCATCTGCTGGCCGGGTCCCGCCGTCACCATTGAAGGCCGGAACAGCAGCACGTCCGCCGGCTGAAAGATCGGATAACCGGTAAACCCGGCGGTCGACGACCGCCTCGCTGCATCCGGCTTCCGCCGCGCCTCCGGGAAGGCCATCGGGGCCGGCAGCGGTATCGAGTGATCAAGAATCATCGCCAATTCCGCGAGTTGCGGAACCTGAGACTGCAGAAAACAGACGCTCCGTTCCGGATCGAACCCGGATGCCAGCAGATCCGTGACGAGATGACGAATATTCAGCTCGATCTCACGCGGATGTATCCGATCCGGGATCAACGCATGGTAGTCGGCGATCATAAAAAAGCAACGGGCTTCCGGCTGTCGGTCAAGTATCTGTTTCAAAACCCCGATCAAGTGTCGGAGGATCGTGCTTTCCATTGGCCGGACACTTGCCAGGACAATAGGACGTTTCATTCCGAGGACTCCTTGTTTTCAAATATGCCAAGTCGAAAAACGGGCCGACGCCAGGGCGCCGCGTCGGAAAATGCAGTTTGCTGTACAAGAAAAGCCGCGATCCACTTCCAGGTGAACCGCGGCCATCGCCAGTCCTTCAGGCACAAATCATCCGGAGGCGGACGCACGGCTCCTGTTGCCCCGAGCCACCAGCGGTGAAGGGAAATCGCCGCGTTCCCGGACAAAATGCCCGAACGTTGTGCCATGGTCAGCCTCACGATCCGGAGTCCTGCCGTTCGTCCCTGCGCATCCGGTCCCGGGCTTTCCGGGATATCCGGTTCCAGACGCCCGTGAGCCCCATGGCTTTCTTCATGGCCTTGAGCGTTTCATCGGCGACCACCTGGACGCGCTGCGTTCCTTCGTACAGTACCTTTTCCACGTACCCGGAATCCGCTTCGTATCGCGCCCTTCGCTCCCGAATCGGATCGAGAAAGTCGTTCAGCGCCCGCGTGAGCTTCTCCTTCACCTCCACGTCGCCGACCGTCCCGGCGCGGTACCTCGTCTTCAGGTCCGCCACTTCCTCCTTGTCCGGATTAAACGCGTCGTGGTAGACGAAGACGGGATTTCCTTCCACCCTGCCGGGTATGTCGGCTCTGACCCGGTTGGGATCGGTAAACATCCCGCGCACCTTCTTCTTCACGGTCTGCGCATCGTCAGAAAGAAAAATCGCATTGTCCAGGCTCTTGCTCATTTTCGCCTGGCCGTCCGTTCCCACCAGAACCGGGACCTCGCCGATCAGGGCGTCCGGAATCGGGAAGACCTCACCGTAATAGCTGTTGAACCGACGGGCGATTTCCCGGGTCACCTCCACGTGCGCCAGGTTGTCCTTTCCCACGGGCACCAGGTGCGCCCTGGGGGTCAATATGTCCGCCGCCTGCAGAATCGGATATCCGACAAGCCCGAACGGGATCGCCTCGTCGTCCAGCCTGGCGGCGCGCGCCATATCCTTGATGCTGGGCAGCCGGGCGACTCTCGGCAGCGTCACCAGCATCTCGAAAAAGAGGTCCATCTCGTAGACGGCGTGGATGGCCGACTGCAGATAAATGGTCGATCTGGCCGGATCGATGCCCACGGCCAGGTAGTCCAGCAGCATTTCCCGCACATTCTCCCGAAGGGCATGGATATGCTCCTTCTGCGGCCGGGTCGTGAGCATATGCAGGTCCGCCACGAGAAAATAACATTCGTATTCGTCCTGCAGCCGGACCCGGTTCTTCAATGAGCCCACGTAATGCCCCAGGTGCATCCGCCCCGTGGGACGGTCTCCCGTCAGAATCCGTTTTCGATCGTCCATCGCGTTTTCCTCCAAAACAAAAATCCCCGCCGTTGACCGGCAGGGACGTTGGTTTATTCAATTCGAATCTCAAGTTCAGCACGCAGTCAGCCGGCCGGTACGATTGAAGTCGTGCCGCCACCAGCACCCGCTGTGTATACCGCGCGCCGCCATTGCTTTTTCCTTTCAACCCAAACTGTGAATGACCGGTCAACGATATCGAATTCCGGATGCGCTGTCAAGCGAATTCTGCTATTTCCGGTTTTTCCACACGTGTTGCGCCCGATCCTGGATAAATTACAGACATGGACAGACATGGATGGACAGGATAGAAACAAAAAAGCGTGACAAAAGCACGAGAAAACGAGTAACGGCAGTGAATCGATTCCCCATAGACCGCGCGTCGTCATTCCGGCCATCCTGAACCCGAAACATTTCGGCGGCCAACCCAATTCCGGACGCTTCAAGGATTTCGTTATGTGCGCTGCTAATGTTATTCAAAATCAACCGATTATACAACAAACAAACCCGTTTTCATGAATAATCCGGGCTATGTTGCATCCCGCAACAGTTGCGCCATATCCACGGCAAAGTAGGTCAGGATTACATCCGCGCCCGCCCGTTTGATGGACGTCAGGGTCTCCACCATCGCCCGCTCCTTTTCCACCCAGCCGCGTTCCGCGGCCGCCAGGACCATGCCGTACTCGCCCGACACGTTGTACGCTGCAATGGGCACTTCGAAACTCTCCTTCGCCTTCGCGATGACGTCGAGGTAAGGGAGCGCGGGTTTCACCATCACCACGTCGGCCCCTTCCTCGATATCCAGCGCGGTCTCCTTCATCGCTTCCCGAATATTGGCGGGATCCATCTGATAGGTCTTCTTGTCCTCCGGCACCCCGCGCGCCTTCACCGGCGCGGACTTGAGCGCCCCCCGGAACGGCCCGTAGAAGCAGGATGCATACTTGGCGGAATAGGCCATGATCCCCACGTTGGTGAATCCGTGGTCGTCCAGCGTCACCCGGATGGCGCCCACCCGGCCATCCATCATGTCCGACGGCGTGACCCAGTCCACGCCCGCCTCGGCGTGAGACAGCGCCATTTGGCACAACACCCCGACGCTCTCGTCGTTGGCGATCTCACCGTCGATCAGCACGCCGTCATGTCCATGCGTGGTATAGGGATCCAGCGCCACGTCGGTCTGCACGCACAGGTCGGGAAGCGCCGCCTTCAGCGCCCGGACCGCGCGCTGGATCAGGCCGTCCGGATCGTACGCCATTGACGCGCGTTCGTCCTTCTCCTCCGAATAACCGAACAGATTCACGCCGCAGATCCCGAGGCCGCACACCGTCTCGCACTCCCGCACGAGTTCGTCGACCGAAAACCGGAACTGACCGGGCATCGAGTCAATGGGTTCGCGCACATTGGCGCCTTCCGTTACGAACATCGGATAGATCAGGTCCCCGACGTTCAATACGGTTTCCCTGACGAGCGTCCGTATCGGTTCGGTGCGCCGCAGCCGGCGGGGTCGATAGGTGAGTTCCATAGAGCCTCTTTAATTCAAACACGGATCAGGATTTACAGGATTATAGGATTAAGCAGGATTAGAAATCAGGATCAAAACCAGGTGCAGGAAAAAGCAAAGAGCAGGGCAAATGCTCGCTCCTCCGGGAAAAAACGGCAGACCGCGCCACGTCACCATGACCAATCAGACTCCGAATTCCATTAACCTTAATCTGACAACAACCGCAATGCGGTGCCGCGACGAAACCTTTCGAAATGGGCCGAAAAGGCCATCCAAATGGACATTTTTTCCGTTCACGTCCAGTGACCTGGAGAATCCTGGAAATCCGACGTTTAATCGCCTTTATCAACTTGCGTATATGCGATTTAACGTCACCGAAAAACGACGAATCAAGGTTAGAATGTACCCTCGCTGGTGCCGATGTCAACCCTCGCGTTCAAGCCGGGTTTGTCGACCGGGCGGCACGAGCGGACACGGCGAGGTAGGGGCAGGTTTGAAAACTGCCCCTACGGTCGGGATATCGCGGGAACGTAGAGGCGATTATCGACGCTCGCCGGGTCTGTTTCGTGATACGGCAAAAAACCTGCTTTAGTGCGTACGAAATTGGCCTTTTCGCTGATTTGGGATCGGGGTAAATTGTATACCAGGCGACGGGAGGATACGCAGCTTTTCTTCCGTCTGAATTCGGGAAGAAGGACAATGAGAACGGCGGCAGACAGGAATGTCCGCCTGCCTGCGCCTGCCAGTGACGCTTTGGCAGGCAGGCAGGCCCCACCTTCACAAACGCTTTCTCAACCGCTCGACCAGCCAGTGTGCGGGCGCAGGGAACTCAATTCCAAAAACGAAAAGGGCAGCCATCTATGGACCTGACCCAATTCCACGACGATACGGTAATTTCTGAACAGGTGCTTGTCGATTCAGAGCTCGATGGGCATGTCCACCTGCGGGTGGACGCGGAGGACCTGCGCGGCGTGAATGAGATTCGCGCCGACGTGTATCTCCCGCCCGGGGCGAACGGACAGATCCGGTGCGGGCTGACGTCGGGTGATCGCACAGAGGGCATGAGTGAGGACGACGGTTATCTGTTCCTCGCCATCGTCTCACCGCGCGGCGGGAACGTCTGGGAGGGATGGCGTGAGTTCCGATTTCCTGCCGAGTGTTTCTATACGCAGGGGATACCATCCGGCTGGGGGCAGATGCGCTCGGTAACGCTGGACGGACCGCAGGACAGCCGGTTTCGCAACATTCGCCTTTTGGAACGGCAGGTCAGACCCGGACCGAGGATGACGGATGAGCAGTTTATCGCAACGCTGAATCCGGACCATCCCGGTCTGGGGATGATTCGTAGAGGGACCGCGGAGTCTGTCTTCCCGGATGTCGCGCGGTATTTCCGATCCAGCGGCTTTGACCGGGAACTGGTCCCGAGCGAGCGGGAGCCGAATGCCGATCCCGATCAGGCCGACCGGATCCTGGAAGGCCGGGTCCTGGGACAGGACTGGTCGACGGAGATCGACTGGGAGGCCAATCCTACCGGATACATCGAATGGACCCTGGCCATCCACTATCTCCTGTTCCTCAGGCCGGCAATCGACGCGTACTGGGAAACCGGACAGGCGAAATACGCAACGGGCATCGAACGGTACATCAAGGACTGGATGCGGCGCTGCCCGGTCCCCTATGGCGTTCGCGCCGGGGGGTACCCATGGGGTCACTCTCTGGTCGTCGCCATTCGACCCTTCAGCACGCTCGTGGACGTCTTCCGCGTCCTCTGCGCGTGTCCGGAAACCGATGACGGCATGATCATCGACATGCTCAAGTCGATCTACGAGCACCAGGTCTATCTGCTGAAGTTCCAATCCTTCCCGCCCTCGAACAAGACCATTGCCGAGGCCCGGACCATCGGCGCGCTGGGATGCGCTTTCCCGGAGTTCAGAGACGCCGCGTACTGGCGGGAAGCGGGATATCGCCGGCTGCTGGACGACATGCGCGTACAGGTGATGGCCGACGGGGCCTCCTACGAACTCACGCCGGGTTACCAGATGAGTATTTCCACCTGGTTTCTGGAATCGTTTCAGGTGGCGCGAAAATTCAACCATCCGCTCGAGCCCGAACTGGAGGCCGGCATTCGATCGATGTTCGACTGGAGCGTGGCCATCACCCGGCCGGACTTCACCCGCCCCTCCGTTTCCGACGCCGGCAGCATGGATTCGAAGTACGGTGATTCTCTCGCGCATCCCGGACGCGTCCTGGACAATCCGGCCGCGGTGTGGGTGGGCGCCGAGGGCCGCGAGGGTGCCCCGCCCGACTACAACTCGATCGCCCTGCGGGACTCCGGATATTTCGTCATGCGCAGCGGTTGGGATGAGAACGCCCGGTATCTGTTCTTCGATGGAGGGCCCTACGGCCGCTGGCACCAGCACGAGGACAAACTCAACCTCGAAGTCTATGCCCACGGCACGCCTTACATTGTGGATCCCGGCATCACGTCCTACTACACCAACCCGTGGACCCGGTTCTACACGACCACACAGGCGCACAATACCGTCCTGGTGGACGGCCGCGCGCAGGCCCGGGGCCGCAATCAGACCATCGAACAATGGACCGAGTCCGCCCGCGGTTCAACCGTCTGGCGTTCGGATGACCGAAGCGACGTCGCCATGGCAAGCTACGACGCGCCCTACGCGGACCAGGATTCGCCGGTCCGGCACCGCCGCGCCGTGCTATTTGTCAAACCGGATTATTTCATCGTTTTCGACGAGTTGACCGGCGAAGGCAGCCACACGTACGAGGCATTCTTCCATTTCATGCCCTTCCGCCTGCTCACCGACCCGGACACCGGCGCCGTCCGGACCGGACGCATGGACGCACCCAACCTGGAACTCCTTCCCCTGACCAGGATGATGCCGCGGCTGATCTGCGGCCGGAACGATCCCGTGCAGGGCTGGCTCGCCATCGGCGGACAGGATGTCCCGGCCCCCGTGGCCGTCTACAAGAGGCGGAGCCGGCTGCCGTTCCGGACCGGGTACGTGATCTACCCGTTCGGCGCGGACCGCGTCACCGCCGGCGTCACCGCAAAAACCACTCGGCGCGCGGACGTATGGACCGTCAACATCGACCATGCCGGCGGCGGGCGGGACCGCGTGCGTATGGATTGGGGGGACGAGAAAGGCCCGGAGTTGATGAGGTGACATGGTCAGCCGACAGCAACTGAAACACGAAAAAGGACGGCTTCCATCGAGAAACCGTCCTTCTTTGTGCATTCAATACTGAACCACACGATCATGTGTGGTCACGCCGCCGGCCTGAAAGGTTGCGGTGCGGATCAGTCCACGTCATCCGTCTCCGAAAGATGCGCCTGCCGCGCCTCCTCGACCTTCTCGGGCGGGACGGGCCTGGAGAGCCCCACGTAAAACGCCAGGTACCACATGACGAAGATCCCGAATACCAGCATCAGCAGTTGCCAGACCCATAGCGACGGCAGGCCGAACGGTCCCCACGTCGCCGGCACGCTGGGATCGCCGAACAGCGTATTGCCCACAACGGCAAAGGGTCCGAACCCAACGAGGAACCAGACCACCGTGAGCAGCCAGGCCAATGGCACGTGTCTGCGCCGCTCCTTCGAAATCCCCGAAACGGCCTGCACGAAGCGGTGGTGGCTTTCCTTTTTCTCCCGGACATTGCCGGTTTCCGGCCACAGGCGGGAAACCAGCACGGCGACAAGCATATTGAAGAAAATCCCCCAGCCCGCGCTGTGAATCGTAAACGGGTACGCGCCCCATGGGGCGTCGCTGACTGTGGAGGCGATGCGGTCCGGAAGGAACAGCTTTACAAATCCCATAATTACGGGAAGTGCCTCACTGACCGTACGGTCGGTAAGCGTAACGGCAACCAACCCTGCGACCAGCCCCCAGACGATGCCTTTCCGTGTGAAGAAGCGGAAATAGCACAGCCCCATAAGCGCAGGATACATCTGGAATCCGTAGGCCACGGCGAGCCCGCCCAGCATCACGATGGCCTGCGTCGACTTTGCCGCCACGATCAGCGCCGCGAGCGTTACGACGATTACAAAAATGCGCCCGTAGAGCTTCTGCTTACTGTCGGATGCGTCGGGCGATATATATCGCCTGTAAAGGTCCCGGGTCACCATCCCGCTGAACGTGGACATATAGGCCGCCCCGGTGCTCTGCATGGCGCCCAGCGCACATACAGCCAGCAATCCCACCAGCCAGGGGTAGGTGTCCGCCAGAAGGTTGATCAACTGGGGCACCAGTTTTGGCCGGGTCACCTCGTCGAAGACCCCGTTGGCCAGCAGCACGTTGCCGCCCAGTCCCTGGAAAATGGTGAAGGTGAACAGGATAATTCCGATGATCACCGAGGAGGCCACGACCTGCTGCCAGCGGAAGGGTTCACTGGTCCGGTTTGAGAACGCCCACATCGAAAAGGCGGGCGAAGACTGGATGCCCATCAGCGCGAACATATAGGTCATACACATCATACCCGTCCAGACGCCGCCGACGGCCTTTGAGCCCTCGGAGACGATCTGAATCGAGCCGGGTAACGCCACGTAGTGGGAATGGCCGTCGGGTGTCAGCCCCTTTCCCGAAGCCAGGTCCTGGCGAACGAGGTTTCCCACGCCCTCGGTAAACGCCGTCCATCCGCCGGAAAACTGAATCGCAACGATACCCAGCGCGACGATCCCAAGCGCCAGAAGTATGCACTGCGCGCAATCCACGTATGCCACCGACCGAAGGCCTCCGGCGGCGACGTAGATCATCACGATGGCGGACAACGCGAACATCCCCACCTCGATACTCAGCATATTGTCCGAGAGCACGTTGAACAGGAACCCCGAGGCCCGGAGCTGGACGCCCAGGTACGGCACGCTGAACAGAAATGCCACGAGCACGGTCAGCAGCCGGATCGTGTCGCCGCCGTAGTAGTGGGAATACATCTCGCCGGGGGTGATATGCTGAAACGCACGCCCGATGAGCCATTGCCGCCGGAGGAACAGCACGCCCGTAAACGGAATCGTCAGCGCATAGAAGGAAGCGAACGCATAGGGAAGGCCCGCTTCCAGAATCAGACCGGGGTGACCCACAAAGGTCCAGCCCGAAAAACTTGTGGCCGTGGCGGCGAGTACGAAGACCCAGATGCCGATACTCCGACCGGCCACGAAATAGTCCGCGGACGTTCGCGATCGCAGCGCACCCCGAAACCCCCAGAAAAGACAATAGGCCCAGTACAGACCCACGAAGATCAGCAACCAGATCAGTTTGGCTTCCAAAACGTCGGTCCCTCCGGTGGGATTGATGAAACGTGGACATCCGGCCCGGCAAGGTATGAACAGAGGCCATGAGACGCAACGATTATTACCAGGAGCAGTAAATAGTGGCCAGTGGTCAGAAAGAGCAGTTGTCAGCTTCCGTTTATTTTCATGAATTGCAAATAGTCGACGTCCAGGCCCACCAAAGAAGAGTGGGAGGATGTAAACAATACGGTGCTCCCCGTAATAAATGACGGAATGCAACTCGCTGAGGCCGGCTCCGCGGACCTTCCGCGGGACCCGAAATTCCATTTTTAGTTTGACAAGATGCGCATATTTTCGTATGGAAAGTTGCAGGACCGCGCACTGTACGCACTCGTCGGGTGTGATCACGAAACGCGGTTAATCCTGCAATTCCGGCGCGGCGCTTTCTGAAGCGCCGGGTTGAACGATCCAGCCACATCGATATGTCTATTTCGCGAAAAGGACTGATGCCGGCTATCGTCGGCTTTCTCGTCTCCGCCTGCACCCTGGCGCCGCGTTCGACGCCTGTCGTTTCCGAATCCGTTGCGGAACTCACCGATAGATCCGCCGGAGGCGACGTTGCCGGTTCAATCGAACGGCGCGAGTGGTGGAAAACGTTCGCCGACCCGGCCCTCAACCGGGTTGTCGAAGGAGTACTGGCGTCCAACTTCGATCTTGCAGGCGCGGTCGCACGGGTCGATCAGGCCAGGGCGCGGGCACGCATCGCCAGGGCGCCGTTGTTTCCAACCCTTCAGCCATCGGCCGGCGTCAACGAATTCGATGCGCCCACCAATGCGGGTATCGGCGCGCAACTGGACGAATTGGGACTGGGTTCCAGCGCGTCCGGAATTGTCCTCCCCGATCGACTCGGCCTTACGACGTACACTGCCGCCGTGGAATTCGCCTACGAAGTGGACTTCTGGGGCCGGAACCGGAACGACGGTCTTGCCGCGGGAGCCGAACGCCTGGCCTCGGAGTCGGATTATCTGACGGCCCGTATGGGCGTGCTGGCCGAAACGGTGCGGACCTATCTCGAGATTGTCAACCTGCGCCACCAGAGGCGATTGACCGGTGAAATCACAGAGGTGCACGGGCAACGGGAGTCGCTGGCCGCGTCCCGTTACAACCGCGGGTTGATCGATGCCAGCGGCCTCCACCGGGCGCGGCAGGAAGCGCGCAACGCCCAGGCGGAACTGCCGCAGATCGAAGCTCTGCTGGCCGACGCGGAGGGGCGGCTCCGCGTGCTTATGGGAGACCACCGCGCGGATCTCGCGCGCATGCTGCCCGATTCCCTTGCACAGTCCAGCGCCCTGCAACCGGTTCCACCGGGCATCCCGACCCGTCTCCTGGCGCAGCGCCCGGACGTGATCGCTGCAAAGCAACGGATGGAAGCGGCCCGGTACCAGGTTGGCGCCCGTCGCGCGGACTTGGCGCCAAGACTCTCCCTGCACGGTTCCATCGGGCTGCAGAGTACGGAATCGAGCGAGTGGTTCAACCCGGAACAATGGTTCCGGAACCTGAGCATGAACCTTCTCGGACCCGTATTCCAGGGCGGGCGGCTGCGCGGCAACGTTGCGCTGGCCCAGGCGGGATTGAAAGCAGCGGTCGCGGCCTACGGGAGATCCGTGGTTACCGCGGCCAACGAGATTGAAGCCGCCCTTGCGGGGCTGGCCGCCAGCCGCCGCCGCCATTCGCTGCTGGCCTCGCTGTCGAAAACGGCGCTTGCAGAAAAAGAACTGCAGGAGCAACGGTACGTTTCGGGTGTGGTTGACTACGAGGTGCTCCTGACGGCGACGCAGACCCGGTTGGCAGCGGAATCATTACTTGCCGCGGCAAAGCGCGACCTGGGCTACGCCCGCCTTGCGCTTCATCGCGCGCTGGGAGGCGCGTGGACCGCCGGCGACCTTCAGGCCCGCCGCCGGCAGCCGCCGAACCAGCGAATCCTCTCCCGACCTCCAACGGAGTAGATTGCCATGTCCCGCAAGTCCAGTGCTTTAGCTGCCGGCGCGATTGTCGTGGTCTCCGTGGCTCTGGCCGCGCTGCTGATTTCGCTGGCGCCCGAACCCACCCGGATCGAACAGCCTCCCCAGGTGCCTTTCGTGCAGACGGGACCGGTTTCAGCCGGGTCCGGATCCATTCCGGTTTTCGGATCCGGTACGGTGAGGCCAGGCGCGGAGGTCGCTGTCGTCCCCCAGGTGGGCGGCAGGGTTGTCTGGGTGGATCCGGGATTCAAGAGCGGAGGAAGGGTCAGGGCGAGCCAGACGGTTTTTCGTATCGAAGAGGTCCATTACCGGTTTCGGGTGCTGGAAGCGGAGGCCACTGTCGCGGCCAGCCGTGCGGCCTTTCTCAGGGAGCAGGAGCAGGCATCCATCGCACGCTCGCAGTTCGAACTCTACGCCGCGCCGCGGGGAGATGAGACGCCTCCGGCCGATGCGAATCCGCTCGCGCTCAGGGAACCTCAGTTGAACGCGGCGCGGGCGGCGCTGAGCCGCGACGAGGCGAGGCTTGCCGATGCCAGACTCGCCCTTTCGAAGACACGGATTACCGCGCCTTTCAATGGCCTTGTCCGCGATGAGTCCGTTAACGTGGGACAGGTCGTGAGCCCGGGCCAGCCGGTGGGCCGGCTGATCGCTTCGGACGCGGCGGAAGTGGTCGTTCCACTGTCCGATTCCGACGCCGCCATGATCCCGGGACTCTGGGATCTGAATGCGGGAGACGGTAAACGTGACGTGTCAGCACGGGTGATCGCACGGTACGGCGAGGCCCGGTATGCCTGGCAGGGGTACGTGGACCGGGCCGAGGCATCCCTCGACGAGCAGACGCGCACCATCGATGTGATCGTACGCGTACCGGATCCGCTTACGGCAGGCGCCCCGACGGACGGGAACGCCAGTCCCGGCAGCAGTCCACCGCTTCTGGTGGGCGAATTTGTCGAGGTGGAAATAGAAGGGCTGGTTTTGGAACGCTATTTCAAGGTGCCGCGGGCGTCGCTGAAACCCGGCAACGAGGTCTGGATGGTGAAAGCCGGCGTTGTGAAGCTTGTTCCGGTTCGCGTATTGCAGCGCGCCGACGATAAAGTGTTCGTGACGGGTTCGCTCGAACACGGTCTGGCGGTGATCACGGGCGGAGTTCAGTTCGCCACGGAGGGAATGCCCGTCCAGACGGAAACTGACGGGTCGCCATGAGTCCGAACGGGAACAACCACGGGGAACGGCCGGGGCCGATCGCCTACATGGCCGAAAACGGCATCGCGGCCAATCTGCTGATGTGGGTTATTATCGCGTTCGGGCTGGTGTCGCTGACCGGCCTGGAGCGGGAGGCGTGGCCCACGGTTCCGTTTTACCATATTGAAGTCTCGATGGCCTATCCCGGCGCCACGCCGGAGGAGGTGGAGGAGTCGATCGTTGTCAAGATCGAGGACCGGGTCAGCGGTCTGGACGACGTAAAGGCGGTCAAGTCCGTGGCGGCGCCGGGCATCGCGTCCGTCAGGATTCAGATGGATTCCGGAACGGACATGGCCCGGGCCCTGGACGATATCGAGTCCGCGGTCAATCGCATTCAGACGTTCCCGGGCGGCGCCGAACGTCCCCTCTTCTGGGAAATGACCAACCGCCAGAGTATGATGCGGCTCATTGTCTACGGCGATGTATCGGAGCGCTCTCTGAAGGAACTGGCCTACCAGATCGAGGACGAACTCAAGACGCTTGCCTCCGTGTCCCAGGTGGAGGTCAGCGGCGTCAGGAATTACGAAATCTCCATCGAAATTCCGCTTCATCGACTGAGGGCTCTCGGACTTACGCTCAACGACATTGCCGACACGATTCGCCGCAGTTCCCTGGACCTGTCGGCCGGAAGCATCAATACCCGGGAATCCCAGGTGCGTGTCCGGACCCTGGGCCAGAACTACAACCAGCAGGACTTCGAAGACATCGTCCTGCTCAGCAACAGCGACGGAACGGTCCTGCGCGTTGGCGATATCGCCGACGTCCGCGACGGTTTTCAGGAAGCCGACCTGATCGTCCGACACCAGAACCAGCCCGCTGTATTCGTGGAGGTGTACCGGGCTGACGGCGAGCACGTAATGGATGTGGCCACGGCCGTGCGGGAGCACCTGGCGAACGAGGTAATTCCGTCTCTGCCCGGCGGCGTGGGCGTTACCATCTGGAACGACGAGTCCCAGGACTTCAAGGAACGCACCGAGATTCTCATCAAGAACGGTATCCTGGGCCTTCTTCTGGTGCTGGTCTCACTCAGCCTTTTTCTCCAGATCCGGCTGGCGATGTGGGTCGCCGTGGGTCTCGCCGTGTCGGGTATCGGCGCCATGGCGGCCATGCTTGTCCTGGACGTCGCGATCAACGCTCAGAGCCTGTTCTCATTCGTCCTCGCCATAGGTATTGTCGTCGACGATGCGATCGTCGTGTCCGAACTCATCGAGAAAGAACGCAAGCGGGGCACCCCCGGAGTCCAGGCTGCAATCCGCGGCGCCCGCAGAATAAAAGTACCGTTGATATTCGCGGTTCTCACCACGGTTGCCGCCTTCGTCCCGCTCCTGTTCATCCCCGGCGGCGTCGGTGAGTCCTGGCGGGCGCTGCCGATCATCATGATTGCCATCCTCCTGTTTTCCCTTGTCGAATCGCTGCTAATTCTTCCCAACCACCTCTCCCATATGCACGGTCCCGAATGGACGCCGAAAAACGCCTTCGATCGGTTATTCGCGCGGGTCCAGGGTCATGTCGACGTGCTGCTGAACCGGTTCGTGCAGGGACCCCTGGACAGGGCATTGCGGTTCGCGGCGGACCAGCCATGGGTGACCATGGCGGGAGCGGTGGGATTGCTCGTACTGTGTTTCGCTCTGGTGGGCGCGGGTATCATCTCGACGACGTTGGCGGCTGAGGTCGAGGGGGATTTCGCAACCGTGACTCTGGAGATGCCCGACGGGACGACCGCCGCGAGGACTTACGAGGTGGCCCGGGAACTGGAGGCGGCCGGGCACCGGGTCATCGAACGACTCTCTCGCGAGCGACCCGCGGACGCGCCTCCGCTGCTTGCCGGCGTGATCGTGACGGTCGGCCAGCGGCCGCGGGTCCAGGGCGGAGGGCTGAACCCGGCGCCAACCCTGAATCCGGAAGCCAATGTCGCCACCGTCGAATTCAGACTATTGAGCGCTCAGCAACGGCAGGTCTCCACCGTTGATTTCGTTCAGGCCTGGCGCGAGGAAGTGGGGGTATTGCCCTACGTGAGGGGTATCACTTACAGCGGGGAGGTCATCGACTTCGGCAACCCCGTGGAGGCCGTCCTGTCCCATCCGAATCCGGAGCGCCTCGTCCGGGTCGCAGGGACGGTGGTCGACGGACTCCGCGGCATTGGGGGCGTCCACGACGTACGATCGGATCACGCGCCGGGTGTCCCGGAGGTTCAACTCGAGTTGCGGCCCGAAGCGCAGACGCTCGGTCTCACGCTTGATGCATTGGCCGGCCAGGCGCGCGCCGCGTTTTTCGGAGCGGAAGCCGTCCGGATTCAGCGCGGGCGCGAGGAAGTCCGTGCCTACGTGCGGCTGCCCGAAGATGAGCGGAATTCCATTACCGATATCGAAGGGTACCTGATCCGGACGCCTAACGGTGCGGAGATTCCGGTAACCGGCGTTGCCGCGATGAAATCGGGCATGTCGCCGCCGGCCATTCGACGGAAGGACGGCCAGCGCGTGGTCACGGTTACTGCCGACGTGGACGCGGCGGTGATTTCCGGGGATGAAGCCAACGACATCCTGGCCAACTCGATTCTCGCGGACCTGACTGCCGCAGACCCGGACCTGACCTACACGTTCGGGGGCGAGCAACAACAGCAGCTCGAGTCTCTCGATGCGCTGTTTCGCGGGTTCGCAATTGCGTTGATGATGATCTTCGTGCTGCTCGCCATTCCCCTGCGCTCCTACACCAAACCGTTCATTATTATGGCCGTCATCCCCTTCGGCCTGATTGGCGTGATCCTGGGTCACTGGGTCCTGGGGTTGGCCCTGAGCGCGGTATCGTTCATGGGTGTCTTCGGCCTGAGCGGCGTGGTTGTGAACGATTCCCTGGTGATGATCGATTTCATCGATCAGAAACTCAATGAAGGCGCCCCGGTGCGAACCGCGATCATCGAAGGCGCAAAGGGGCGTTTTCGTCCGATTATGCTCACTTCCCTTACGACTTTCCTCGGCTTTTTCCCCCTCATTCTGGAACGCGCCATTCAGGCCCAGTTCCTCGTCCCCTTCGCAGCGTCGCTCGGTTTCGGCATCGTCATCGCCACGTCAATCCTGCTGATGGTCGTTCCCGCGCTCTACGCGATCCGTTTGCATCTGGTTCCCGTGCGGGATTGAGCGAAATCCGCGCAAGTGTGGCGTTTTGAAGGGCAACCCTTGTGGTTGTCCGCCTTTGACGTTGTTTTTATTACGATTTAGACTTGCCCGATCAAGGCTCATCGTTATATTTGTTAGAGGCGTATCAAGGGAAATTGCAGTGCGGTATCGAGACTATACCGGGGGGCGAAGGCCGATGGCTGTCAAGAGTGGGGAGCAGGCGACCGAAACGCTGTGTTTGCACGATGAACTCATCCTGATGCTCCTCAACGAGGAGAACGGCTACTTTCATCAGGTACCCGGGTGGGATCTGAACTGCGCCGTCGTCGGCGCGGTACTCGCGGACCTCTCTCTGCGGTCGCGAATCGACACGGACATGGCATCGCTGTTTCTTGTGGACCCCACGGAAACTGGCGATCCCGCCCTGGATCCCATTCTGAAGGAAATCGCAGACGAGCCGGCTCAACACAACACCCAGTACTGGATTGAACGGCTGGCGCCCCATGCCGAGGCAGTCATTGATTACACGCTGGACCACCTGGTCGATCTCAAGATCCTTGAACACCACGACGGCGATTTCTGGACGGTGTCACATACGGTCTGGCAGTCAGAATTTTACGGCGACTACCAGGAAGGCACCGCAGGCCAGTTCATCAAGACGCGTATCAGCAGGGCCATCTTCTCGAACGAAATTCCCGATCCGAGAGACGTCATAATCATCTGCCTCGTCAACACGTGCGACGTCTTTCGCTTCATATTCCAGCTCGACGAAAAGGCGGAGGCTCGCATCGAGGCCATCTGCAGGATGGACCTGATCGGCCGGTCCATCGCCGCTGCGGTTGCCCATAACCTGGCCGGACCGCTGCTGCGCCGTTCCACCCTGACCAAGCACATTCCGCGTGTAACGCTGCGCGACGTCGTGTTCAGTCGCCATGTCCGAAGCGGCAACATACCCGCGCTTCTGGCAGATCTCACACAGAAGTACGGCCCGGTTTTCGAGATGCGTCTGCCGTTTGCGAAACCCATGGTCTTCCTTTCCGGGCCAGAGCCGAACCGATGGGTGCATCGGCACGGGCGAATGTATCTAAGATCCAGGGACTATTTCGCCGACTTCGAGAAAATCTATGGCGCGTCCGGCGTGTTGCCCTCCCTGGACGGCGCCGATCATTTCCGGCTTCGCAAAGCTTTGTCGCCTGCTTATTCAAGAGCGAGACTGGTTGCGCAACTGGACAAGCTCTACCATTATGCTCGCAACTACATGGCGGATTGGTCGGTTGGCGACGCGTACCCTGCAACGCCTACGTGCCGGCGGATGATCAACGCGCAGATCTCACCTCTGTCCGTGACGGTGGATACGCAGGATATCATCGACGATCTGATCGAGTACAAAGAGCGCGCGCTCAGCACCCACATCATCGGGGCCCTGCCCAAATTCCTGCTGAACACACCGGGAATGAAACGACGGGCGAAAGGCGTGGACACCTTGCTGGAACGGATCCAGGGTGTCCATACGCCCGCCCAGCGGGCCGGTTGCCCGCGAAATCTTGCCGATGACCTGTTGAGTCTGAACGCGAGCGATCCACAGGTCGTACCCGAGTCGAATCTGCGTTTCGCTCTGTCAGCGGCGCTGATTGCCAGCGTGTATCTTGGCGATGCGTTCAGCTTTGCGTTGTACGCCATGGCGTCACAGCCTCCACTTTACGAGAAGATCCGGAGTGAGGCCGACGCCCTGTTTGAGAACGGAGACCCCGATGGCGAAGACTTCACGCCATCCGCGATCGACGTCACTCACCGCTTCCTCATGGAGTGCCTGCGGATGTATCCCATTGTCCCCCTGTCCATGCGAAACGTGATGAATACGTGCGTGGTCGAGGGTTACGAGATACCTGTGGGGACACGGGTCTACATTGCGCAGACAGCCCCGCATTACATGGATGACGTCTTCCCTGACCCCTTCACGTTCGATATCGACCGGTATCAGGCGCCTCGAAACGAGCACCGCAGTCCCGGATACGCGCCGTTCGGGCTGGGCACGCATACGTGTCTCGGCTCCAGGTGGCTGGAGTTGCAGCTGGCCGCCAACGTGCTGATGGTGGCGCACTACTTTACGATCGAGGTGTCCCCGGCGAACTATATGCTCAAATTCAGCCCGATACCTTCGATGAAACCGAGCAAGAAGCTGAAGTTTCACGTTGCCGAGAAAAGGCGCGAACTTCCCGTCTGACGTGCCGTGGCGACGGGGGGGTTGAAAAAACGTCTCCCGAACTTTCGGTCCGCCCGGGAATGTGTTTTCAACAGGAGCCTGTCGGAAAACCTCTGACAGGCTTCTTTTTAGTTTTATCGGGGAGCAACCTGTAGTCTACATCCTCATCGCGCAAAGATAAGGGGTACCTGTGGGAAAGAGTGAAGAACTGCGGCGCATCGCCATCGTCGGCGGAGGCATATCGGGTCTGGGGGCCGCGTGGGCGCTGCATTGTCACCCGGACCGGTTCGATTTCCGGCTTTTCGAGGCTGAGGATAGGATCGGCGGGAATGCGATTACAGCGGATATGCCGCAGGATGACGGCGCCGCCATTCCCTTCGACATTTCCGTCACCGCCTGTATTCCATCGATATATCGGCACATCCTGCTCCTGATGGCGTCGTTCGGCATTGATCTGGTCGATACCAGATTCAGCTACAGCGTAAGGTATCGCGGCGGCATCTACGCCCACGATTTCGACTCCGATATCAGAAAGCAGTTGCAATTCGAGATCGCAAAGTTCCAGCGGCTTCTGTCACGACTGCATGGGTTCGGCAGGCTGACCCGCTCCCGGTCAAGATTTCTGAACGCCCTCAATCCGTTCAACTACGTCAGCATGGAGACGGTCCTGAACTTTGCCGGGTTTTCCGGGGACTTCAGGTATAAGGTACTGAAGCCCATGTTTGTCAATTTCCTGATGGCGACCAACGTGTTCGATATGCCCGCAGCGCTCTTCTCGAGATATCTCGATTTCTTCAATATCGAAACCGCCACGCCCATGCAGACGTGGGATCAGGGAACGCGACGCATCTACGAGAACCTGGCCGCTGGCTTTCGGGACAGGATTTGCCTCAACCGTCCTGTCCGGAAGGTGTTCCGCGGGTCGTCCCACGTTGTGGTCGAGGACGAGCATGGCGTTAAGGAGACGTTTGACGACGTGATTTTCGCATGCAATGCGAACCAGACGCTGATGATGCTCGACAGACCCTCGATGCTGGAGCGCTATATTCTCTCCTCAATACGATACGAGAGCGAACTCCACAACCATACGATCGTCCACTCCGACGCGTCGGTACTTCCGAATAACGAAGTGAAACCCCTCACAACGCGGAGCAATCACATCGAACAATACGGCGCCAGACCGGACAACTATGAAATCACGTATATCATGCACAACCAGCAACCGTGGGCGAACCGGTCCGACCGGCCCTGTCTGGTGACCTACAACCCGATCAGCCGGATCGATTCACGAAAGATCATCGGCAGGTGGTGGTTTCAGCATATTGTCCACGATGTGCGCCACGTTGCCTGGCTCGTTCCCCTGTTCCGCTTCATTCAGGGCAGGAAACGGACCTGGCACTGCGGCGCCCATACGCTGGTCAACAGCCAGGAGACCTGCTTTGTGAGCGGGCTCGCGACCGCAACACAGATCGGCGCGGACTACCCCTTCGACGATTCAGAGGCAAAGCGGTGGTTCAACTATTACGGGAACATCATGTATGGCTGGAGGTTCAGGAAAGCGAGGGGCTGAAGACGACGGAAGACCGTTGAGAAAAGACGGAGTTAATGCGAAGATTTGCGGATACGCGATGAAGGTTGACAATAAAGGGCTGCGAAATATTCCGGTGCTTCGCTGAGCAACAGAAGAAACAGTTCGTCGCACAAACTGACAGTTTGCGCTGCGGTGGGTGGGTCGGTGTCATTGACGTTTCTGCTTTTGGCTGACTGCTAACCGCTGATGGCTAACTGCTACCGGGATAAAACTGCCGGCAATAGCGACGGTAGGTTCCGATAGGACCGTCGGAACGGCACAACCTGGGGGGCGACCGATGCCGTTTCTTCTCCCAGATCACCACGTCCTGCAGCACGTCCCGTTTCTGCTGTGACAGCAGAATATGATTCATCAGCCTCTGGCGCAGCTTCGAAGGGACGAATCCCAGGCCCGTAATGAACCGCCGGGGCTTTCGTAATTCTCTCAGCTGGCCGGCCAGAACGAGATCGATGACGTCGCCGTCGACAGGTGTCGGAAGGACCCACAATCTCGCGTGCATATCGATGGTTTTCTCGTGGACCTCGACGAAAGAGTAGCCCAGACCATGGACGTGGGTTATCGCGGAGACTTCATACTCGAGGTCCTTTACACCCAGGATACTGCGAACGCGTTTGAAGTCGAAACAACTCTTCAGGTAGGCGCCGTCCACAGTTACCGAGCCGACCGGATTCACGTTGTCGTATCCGTGAACGTAGCGCAGGTGTCCCACGTCAACTGAGTTCTCGCCCGTTTCCTGGGGATGGCTGCGAAACCGGAGGCGCCGGAATCCCAGCTTGCTCCATTCCGGGCCGGTTGGCGGATCATCCGGAAGGTCCCATTGCGAAGGGCGGCCGCCGCTTCCGTACCAGGCGAAGACCATGCCGAGGATCTCACTGGTCTCGTAGACCTGTAACCTGGCGGCCTTTGCCGCAGGTGCGTACGGCGTCGCAACGCATTGGCCGGTCGTATCGAATTCAAAGCCGTGAAACGGACAGACGAGGCGCCCCTCGCATACCTTGCCGCCGACCTCCGGCCCGAGGGACGAGCCCAGGTGCGGGCAGATGGAGTCGGCCACGCAGATACGCCCTTCTTCGTCGCACCAGGCGACGATTTCCTCGCCCATCCACGTCTTCTCAATCAGTTTCTCTCGAAGAAGGGACTGCCGCGTCGTTACCAGGTACCACCCTTCGGGGAACGGAGGCAGATGATCGGCTCCCGCCCTCCCCGGCCGGTCGATTGTACCTGGCTGCGACTCTCGTGACCCTGTTGTAGACATTGGAATCCCTTGTGTGCTACCACGCCGTCAGCGCGTCTTTAAAGAGCGCCGCCAGGTCCTCTTTGCCGGCGGGCCTCGGCGACAGCTTGGTCACCCGGTGCTGGGGCAGCGTGCCGTCCACCAGCGCCGGCACATCGGCTTCCGTAAAACCGATTGCCGAAAGTCCGTTGGGCATTTCAAGCCGCTTCATCAGGACGACGATGCGGTCCGCCAGCAGCTCGCCTGCCTCGGTTTCGGGATTCGTGACTGAGGATACCTCTCCTCCGAGCAATTCCGCGGCTTTCAGATGCCGGTCGGGGCAGGCCGGACCCGTAAACCGAAAAGACGCCGGGGCATTCAGGAAGACCGACATTCCGTGCGGTACGATGGGATGATGGCTCACCATGCCCTCGGGCTTGTAATCCCGTACCATCCCGGACACGGGATAGGACATTCCGTGAGGCAGGTGAACGCCCGCGTTGCCGAACCCCATCCCCGCCATACTCGACGCCAGGATCATGTTCGACCGTGCCTCGTCGTCCTCCGGGTCCGCCACCGCGCGCACGATGTTTTCCGCGACCAGTTCGATGGCTCTGATCGCCCACATGTCGCTGATGGGATTTGTGCCCTGATAGGCCGGGCGCAGAATCGGCCGTTCGGGCAGCGGTCGCTGATCGTACGGAATCGCCGTATATGACTCGAGGGCGTGGCACAGCACGTCCAGGCCCGTGGATGCCGCGACAACCGGCGGCATCGTCCGTGTATTCTCGGGGTCCACGATGCCCAGCGTCGGCTTCAAACGGCGGTGCGCGATTCCGGTTTTGACGTGTTTTTCGGAGATATCGAAGATGGTAACTCCGGTTGTCTCGCTGCCCGTTCCGGCGGTTGTGGGAATCGCAATCAGCGGCTTGAGCGCCCCGGGTACCGGCTTGCCGCTGCCAATGGGTGCGTTCACATAGGCGTAGAAATCGTCTGGGTACGTGGAATACAGATTTGCGGCCTTTGCCGTATCGATCGAGGAGCCCCCGCCCACCGCGACAAACGCGTCGAAGTTTCCGTCCAATGCAAAGTCGATCGCCTGCTGAAATGACACGTCTGTCGGCTCTACGCGGACCCGATCGTAAAGCGCGTAATCGACGCCCTCGCGCTTCAGAGCGTCGACCGCCGTCCGCACCGGGTGCAGGTCCACCAGGTTGGGGTCGGTGAGCAGCATCACCCGCCCGACGCCAAGTTCGGACAGGTCCATGCCCACTTCCCGTGTGGCGCCCGGGCCGAACCGCAGATTCGACGTTCCCATCTCGAACGCGAAATCGGTCTGCATCAGATTCTCCTGTTACCGGAATGGGCGACAAAAAGGTCCGAAACGACGTGAAGCTTTACATCCTGCCCGACACGCCCGGGCTTGTAATTTTAAGAAAATGCACGGATGGAGGCAAGGATAACGGCGGAAACGCAGGGCGAATGACAAAGCCTGCCAATGTGTTTTACTGGCAGGCCGTTGACAACGTTATTGATGTTATGGACTATTTCTCATTGAGTTTTGCTTCGTTTGCGGCGATGCGTTCTCCGAAGGAGTCCAGGCGTGCATCTATTCTTTCTAATTTCCTATCGACGGTATCAAATTTCGTTTCCATCTTATCTTCCAATCTGTCTATTCTCTGATTGATTCCGGAGGAAAAGTTCCACAGCAGACCCCAGATGGCCAATAGCAAAAGTACCAATCGCATATTGTCTTCGTTGAAGATTTTCTCATTCATGTCGTACATCCATTCTGGACAAAAAAGTACGTCGAAGAGGTGCATTTTGTCAAGCGGAAAGGTTATAATACAGATGCCACAGAACCAGACATCCGCACTTGATCCCGTGTACCGCGTTTTGGGGGAAATCATCGGGATGGGATTGACTTCAGACGTTGATCCGGTATCTTGTCTACGTGGATCCGTCCCTCTCTCCCCAAGGACCCGGGGTATCCTGAATGGCAGAATTCGATGCGATCTCCAGGCATCTGATTCAAAACTACCCCGACGAGTTTGCCGGCTTCTCCCTCGGGCGAGAGGACGTTGAAGTTCTTGAAGTCATTGACACCGCGCAACCCACTGTCTCTGCAAGTCAAGCGGACAGTCTCATTCGCGTCCGGATCGACGGCCGCGAGGCATTGGTCCACAACGAATTTCAGACGACAGACAGCACGAATCCGCCCATGCCCCGTCGCATGGCCGGCTACGTGGGCCGCGCCATTGAACGTCATGGCGTGCCGGTTTTTTCCAGCGTAATCTACCTGCGTCCCAACGCGGGAAAACGGGATCCGGGACAGTATTCGCAGTCACATCCCGGCCATCGGGTGCTTGTGGAGTACAGGGTGATTCGGCTGAGTGAACTGGATGGTCAAGGCGTCCTTGACGCCGGACACACGGGGCTGATCGCGTTCGCGCCATTGATGAAACCGCCTGAAGGGATGGCTTCACGACCGTGGTTGCGTCGTTGTATTCAAACGGCTCACGCGAGGCCCATGGCTCCGCCGGCTAAAGCTGATTGCCTGGCCGGCATGTCGTTGCTCAGCGGATTGGTATACGCGCCGGAAACCATTTCTGCCATCATCTTGAAGGAGGGCATTATGGATCTAATACGCGAATCGTCCTTTGCCCAATACCTTACCCGTCAAGGCATCGAACAAGGGATCGAGCAGGGACTCCGGGAGAGCATTCTGGCCGTCCTGGAGATTCGATTCGATCTCTCTGCGTCGCATCCCCTGGCGGCTCGCATTGCCGTGGTTGACGACGCGCAACGTCTAAAGGCGTTGCACCGCGCGGCGGTCCAGGTATCCAGCGTCAAGGCGTTTGTTCAGTTGTTGGATCAGGAACAGGACTCATCTTGAATCGGCAAAGACACCAAACCACCGGCCATTGCGCAAACTGACAGTTTGCGCTACTTCGCGGTCACTCCCCCCTTGAGGGGGAGTCGGCAAGCCAGGGGCGCCAGCCCACGAGCGCGCCGGTGGGGGGCTTCAGCCTGCCCGGTGGTATTCCGCACAGGCGGGCGTGAGGCCTTCCTCGAATATGGACAGGTTACTGGCCGGACATCCGCTGCGAAACGG
This sequence comes from Candidatus Latescibacterota bacterium, assembly GCA_965203805.1. Taxonomy (GTDB): domain Bacteria; phylum Latescibacterota; class UBA2968; order UBA2968; genus JAAXHE01. The sequence continues at coordinate 4,159,841 of OZ241917.1, forward strand.
CGTGTGTCGTAACGCCGTGACCCTGAAGATATTTCCTTGTCTTTCGGCTATACGCCGTGTAACAGGATAGCTGTTTTTTCTCTTCACGTCCAGCTTCGCCGGCGAAAACCATCCGCTCAAATTCCCAAGGAATGATCCACATAAGTTCAACATTTACAGTTGACAGGACAAACTATACCACGTACTTTTCCGCTAAACAACACCGGAGAAGTACACTATGTTACAGAAAATTCTCAGTAATGATTACTTCCAAATGCTCATCTTTCTATTAGCGCTGACAGGCTTAGTGTGGGGCACCGTGTGGACACTTAATACCAGACTTGAAGACAGACTCACTCAGCGGATAGACAGACTTGAAGACAATATGAACAGTCGTTTCGAAAAGATCGACGCTCGCCTGGACTCCTTCGGTGAACGTATTGCCAAAAACGAAGCCAGATTAGAAACCTCCCAATAACCCCCGCCTGCATCTACCCTCTCAAGTTACGTCGATAATCCCCTACCGCTTCTTCTGCGGATCGAAGCTCTTCACTTCCACCTCAAAAACCTCAGCCCGCGCCAACTCCTCTGGCGTAGCGCCTATACTAACGTCCTCCTGTTCGTTCCGTGAGGCGTGGAATATGTCTTCCAATCCGGGTGTCGCTTATTTCCTGAAAAATTTCCTCCAAAGTTGCAACTCCCGCTCAATCAGTTCGCAAATCTGGTTTTCCCCGCCAGTTATTTCGATCCTTTTCCTTTTGTTGTTTTCTAATCTGGCGGTGATTGCAGGCTTGAAATCTACTTTTCTGTTTGGGCTTGCCTGTGTGACGCGGACGATTCGAGTGTAGCCACCTCCATCTTCAATCCAAAAGGACCACCCGTATTTAAGTGGTTTTGATTGCAGGTCAGGAAAATTGGATTCGATGATCTCTTTAATCTGATCAACACTCATCGTCGGTTGCATATTACCTCTCTATCTTCCCTTCGATTATTTCCAGAACCTTGCTCATGGTATAACCCCCTCGAAAAATTGTTCAGAAAATTCTTGCGTCTTGTCAAGTGAAAATATTATAATGTGCCCGTCTTCATACTGGCAGACCCGCATGTCGGGTAGCCTACCGAATACAATAGCCGACTTCTCAAGGCAAGGGTCGCTCCCTTTCCTGGTGAATACGTAGGGCCTTCCCGCATACCTCTGCGAGTATGGAGACACTACCCGGCACCCTCTACCGGGGTGCCAAACCGTGCTCACCGTCTCACTCCGGAGGGATGCATTTATGTATCGGTCACTCGCATTCGTAGAGATAGAGAGAATGAACAGTAAGCGAATCGACAAACTGGAAAAGCAGGTTCATTATCAGAAGTGGGGTCTTATTGTATTGATGAGTTTGTTTTTATTTACTTCGACTCCTGGAATTACTGAGATAACGCAAAGGGTTTTATTACCCAAAGAATTACTCACGGAATCACTTTCCGGTATCTATTCACAAAAAACAATAGGTGATGTACCAGAATCTCCCTTGAGAGTTACACCTGCTAAGAAGATAGCTCAAGCGGCAGGAGATATATTGACTGTCAGTCAAATAAATGTTGTCGATGCTATAGGTAGAACACTTGCCCAAATTGGATCAGATTCCGATGGTAATGGAGGCATATGGTTATACAATCTTAAAGGCAACGTAGTAATGTGGTTAGGGAGTGATCAGAATCTACATGGTGCCCTAACAGCTTCCACTAGTAATGAAGTAACTGTGGCAACTATTCAGTCAGTAGTTGATGAGGAAGATCAGAATATTGTAACGGGAAGGGTAACAGTACAAGGTTCAGGAGATTCTGCGGCAACGCTCGGTGCGGATGAATTCGGAGATGGTTATACAGCTGTATTCAATAGACAAGGTCAGGTTGTTGCTTACCAGGGTATCGATAGGTTGGGTAATGGTAATATCTTAGCGTACAACAAACAAGGCGAAACTATAGCTTCTATAGGGGCCTCCAGCGAAGGCACTGGCTATTTGAGCGTGTTCGAACGAGGAAATCTCGTTGCGAATTTGGCTGCTTTTAAAGACGTAGGGGGGGGATTGCGACTGACGAATAAGAATGGCAGAACAGTTGTTGCGCTGGGGCCCAGTATCGGAAATACTGGTGTCATTAGTGTTATAAGCACAACTGGTGAACCAAGAGCAATTGCTTTGATAGGCGCTGATTCTGTTGATAGCGGCTTATTGGCTGTTCTAGATGCAACTGGAGAACCAACGGCTTTAATGACCAATAGATATTTGGGTATTGCTGAACACCAATTTGAAGCGTATATAGATGATAATGGAAACGGTGTGGTCGAAACACGATCAGCGAATGGTGATATTCGCTGGTCTTCAGAAACTGTAGTGCAGCCATCGGGATTATTGGGCGATTTGGATGGAGACGGTGATGTTGATTTTAACGACTTCCTCGCATTCGCACAGAATTTCGGAAAAGAGGGCGGTTAAACAACAAGCCCGGAGAACCATAATCTCTGGGCTTGTTGTTTAACACAATTGTACTTATACTATCGCCGTCTGGGTGGTCGTCGTTTATGGCGTTTCACGCTAACGATCTTGCGACGTTTTCGTGGAATACTGATCACCTCCTGTGGGACGGATTGATGCTCATTCATCAGTCCGTCTTTTTCATATATTATCTACGGGCTGATACGCTTTTGGACTTCATGTTTTTAGGCGTCCAGCAATGTGAAAGCGCCTCTCGCCGGACCTGCGGAACCTTCCCAACCGAGCGCCGTAATTCAGCCGAAGAGATATCTTGTCGGGGTGTTCCTCATTTCCGCTATTCAACAACTCGGCATGAATTTCTCGTGCCGTCATGCCACGATCGCCGCCCACCTCCAGTAAACCCTCATATCATCCCCCACAAAAAAAGGGACCATAGCCCTAAGTCAAATGTGACTTTGGGTTATAATCCCCTATTTTTCTGTTTCATTTTGCGCCTCCTGTAACTTCCGTCGAACGTCGAGAGAGGAAGATCAACGACAATCCTTTAAGTTCTCGGTCGTTCCGACAAGAAAGCCGATGCGGTCGAGGCGCCCGCCAGTCTGCGTGCGTGCTACACCTGCCTGCGCCTGCCTGTCCCGTTGGAACGGCAGACAGGCCAAGCCCCGCGCGGCATGCAGGCGCACAGGCAGGCGCTCCCAGGGAAGACGGTCGCCATCAGGGCAGGGCCCTGTCCCCCAACCGGCGCGACGATCTGCCTGCCTGCGACGCACAGGCAGGTGCCGCAGTCGCATTTGTAAGGGCGACCGGCCGGTCGCCCCTACAGCAGAGATTCGTCACGCGGGCGGTTCGCGAACCGCCCCTACAAAATGGCGCAGACATAGCTGACTGAAATCCCGTGTCCGTATCGTTAACCGGTCTTTACCGTATGCTCTGCGCAGACCACCAAGAAACGCGGACGATCCATGGATCGCCCGCGTTTCTATAGCAAGTGACGCTGCAGTAGACGTCTTGCTTCTCACTTCAACTGGTTCAGACCGCGAAGCTTCGTCCGCAGAGGCGGATACCTACGGTGAATCGGAGCAAATGGCTAAATCAGTTCAGTGACCGATCTGTCATGCTCCGCTACCGAACTCCTGACCGAAAATCAGAAAGTCGCCAAACCCGATCGTGCCGTCCTGATCCAGATCGTACTTTGCATCATACCTCGCGTCGCCCCGGCTTGCGCCGAAGTGCATCCCAAGCGCCACAAAGTCCCCGAAATCCACCCTGCCGTCTCCGTTGAAGTCCGGCGTCAGCTGAGCCAGCCTGAGGGTAACGCCGATATCAGAAGGCGTGATGTTTTCGCGCGTGTCTCCCCGTCCCACCTCAGCACGTACGAGCTGTAGTGTGGTTTCAGATAGCATGTCCGTGGTGCTGAATCGAGCCGTCCCGACAAGTCCGCTGTCGGACGATGCTTGTCCACCGAATGACACGACACTGATCTCCACAGCGGTGGGGTTCGTGTGATGTTGCGTAAGAATCTGAGCGGATGGAAGAAGGCTGCCTGCATCGAACCCCTGGTAGGCGACTTGAGCGGCCGTGTATTCGAAGCGCGTGGAGATCCCGTTTGCTCCCCTGATATCGTGGGCGAAAACCTGAATCGGCACGGTCTCTTCGGCGGAAACGTCGAGCGTTGTAACACGTTGATCTCCGGCAGCGCTATCGCCATCCAGGGAAATCGAGAATGTGGCAGGGGATGGTGTGGAATTAAATGATATGACTTTCGTGGTCTTGATGTTGTTTGACAACGTCTGGCTTTCGGCAAGCGTCACGACGTCGATGCCAATGGAAAACTCGCGACCGGTTACGTCCACGACCGTCTTGAATTCTCCACGCGCCAGAAACCCCGAACCCGGCAAGGTGACATTGTTGGTCGCCGCAAAGTATGTGCCGGTCGCTTGTGGGATATTAAAGCCAAACGCACCACTTTCGGCTTTGACAAAGTCCAGCAGCGAAGAATCGAAGTCAAATTTGACCAACACGCCGGCCAGCGACGTCTTGACACCTGACGCGAAAACTTCGACGGCAATTTTCGTGTCTTTTCCAGAAGCAGTTCCCGACGTAACGCCATCATTTATCTTATTTCCGGCCCCGCCATCAGGAATCAGATCGAGCGATAACACCGCATCGGCATTGGAGCCGGAAGTCGGCCGAACGGACGGGTATTCTGACACGTCCCACAAGCGTATCGTGTTGAAGGCACTTCCGCTGGCCAGGATACTGCCATCCGGCGAAAACGCAACAGACTTCACTTCTCTCGTATGGCCAGGAAGTGTCGCGATAGGATACCTTGTAGCCGCCACGTCCCACAGTTCAATAGCACCGCCACTCGTCCCAGCGGCCAGCACTGTCCCGAGGGGTGAAAACGCGACGGACGAGATTCCACCCCTGCTGGATAGGGCGACGATATGTTCTCTTGTAGCCATATCCCACAGGTTTAGCATGTGGTAATGGAAACCCGAGATTGATCCCGAGGCGAGAATCTTTCCGTCCGGCGAAAATGCGATTGAATTGAAACCAAAAATTCCGAGATCGACATTATCGATGATTGTTCCGGATAATGATAACGAGGCGATATGTCGTTTGGTCGTCACGTCCCACAGTTTTATGGCTCCGTCACCACTGGCCGCTGAGGCAAGTGTCGTGCCGTCCGGCGAGAATACAATGGAAGTGATCCACCCCGTTGGAATAGCATGTCTACCGAGTGTGCCGATATGCTCTCGTGTTGCCAAATTCCACAATTCGATTGTATTGTTGCCTCCCCCTACCCACGATCCAGACGCGAGCGTTTTGCCGTCAGGCGAAATAGCAATAGAATTCACAAAACGACCATGCTCAAACGCGGTGATCCATTCTCTCTTCTCCACATTCCATAGTTGAATCAAGCCGATTTCTTGGTTCCCCCAACCTGTCGCGATTGTTCTGCCATCGGGCGAAAACGCCACAACCCTACCAAGACCCAATGTGGCTATATGGTCTCTGGCTGCCACGTTCCAAAGCTCGACGTTTCTACCATTGGACCCCGCGGCGAGCATTGTACCGTCAGGCGAAAACGCTACGGAGGCGGGATCATCAGTAGTCCTTAACGTTCCGATATGGTGTGGCGAAATCTCAATCAGGGTAAAAAAACCTCCGTGTGAGTAGTTCCCTTCAACATCAACAGCCCGGACGAAGATATCATGTCTTACCGGATTGGAAAGGCTCGTGCCGCTATCAGATGGCAAAACTCCGTCGTAGTCAAATACAACCGCAGCAAGTGTTTCCCCTTCCAAAACACGGCAGGCCTTTACCTCAAGGGAGCCGGCCGCGGGATGTGGTTGTTTTGTTCTAACGAACAGGAGCACCTGGTTCAGTCCATCTGGATCGCTGACATTCAGCCGGATGGAGACAGTTGTTGAGCCCGTTGGATATTCAACTGGTGAAGTAAGTTCTAAGGTGCCGCCCGTTATTCCGTCAATAGGTCCGCTGAAGCTGCCATCCGAATTTCCTGCGACGGGGATATTCGGATTAAAATAGGGATGTACCGACAAGAACTCGGAATGGCATTCGGATAAATGACGCTGTCTCGGGCCATACGACATGATGTATTCATTATTGTTGAAATCGTGCGACAACCCGAAGGCGTGTCCAAGTTCATGGGCCGCTGTTTCAAAGCTAAATGCCCCGTGTACCAGAGCGTGACCGCCGACTTTACCCCATGAGATGCCTGTTCCGCCCGCCCGCCGACCACGTGAAGTACCGATCGCATTACTGCTGTTGTCAACGACGATGAGATAGACATTCGCATCGCGGTCAAATGCATGTTGAATCTCGTCGGGCACTTCGCTTGATGTGTTGTCAAGATAGAAACTATCGGGGTGTTGACCGTCCACGCGATGGACGACTGGTTCCCCGGATGCATCCGATTCGACGGCAAACGTCTTGTATCCATATCCGTGCTCCTGCATTTGTTCGCCGTAGAAGGTTTGAATCCGGCGAATGGCTCTCTTCATCGAATCCACGACGCTGGCGCGGAACGGGCGGTCATTGGGTAGGAAATAGATCATCCGCACCGTGCGCGGCGGCCCGACGTTCAGATTCAAGGCCTGTTTGCCAGCGGCAAAGATGCTGTCGCGTGCCTGCATCTCTTCGAGGTCGAGGGGCAGGTAAAAATGGACGCTGTCAGCCGGCGCGGGTGAGGCGAGGCCGATAGAGGTGAAGCCACCACTGATAAGCGCGTATAGACACGTCAGAAAACATATCTTTCGCATCGGACTAAACTCCCTGTGCGCTCGATTGATTGAATTCCCTGGCGGTTGAAACGTCACAGTGTAGTTTCAAGGCTGCCGCAAAGTCAATACCAACGTGAGGCGAATTCCGGGTAGATTGCATTTTCGTTCCATTCAGGGATGTTGTCCAAAGCAGAAGTCGGCGGAAAGGGCAGTTGTCCGGTACCTGACGAAGCGGTTTCCTCTTGATCTGGTTCTTTAACCTGCGAAGTCTGGCGGCCTTAGATCGAATTCCTGTTTTGCTCATCGCGTTGCAGAAGCCCACAGAGCGCGGACGACCACTTGACCGCGTCATAGGCCGTCTGGCGGATAGCAGGCTTTGAACCGTGCGTATCTCCCATCGCACGGCGGAGTACCTGGAGCGCGTGCGCTGCGTGGTTGCTTGCCTTCTTCAGGTGTTGAACTGCCGCTGAAGCATCCTCAGAATCCATCCCGATGCTGACGAACTCCTTGCTCATCTCCTCGAAGACGTCCAGCCGCTTCAGGGCGGTATTTACCTTGGTCTGAAATGAAGCCGTTCCCGGATTTCCAAGGCCGTGATCTTTGTAAATGGTTTGAGTCACAAGGTCCACCGCGCCACAGGCGGAAGTGATGGCGCCACTGTAATCGCCATCAATAAGCCGTGACATTGCCCGACCGAGTTCATTCGCAGTAGATCGAGGCAAGAAACGGGCTTCACGTGAATCGAACTCCCGTACGGGAACAAAATTGCCATCGATAAACTGATAACCGTGCCGGCCCAGTATATATTGAACACTGGCATCCAATTCAGCGTTTTTTCCTGTAAGGCGCTCCGCCAGAATACATAATGCCGTATCCTGTGCAGCCTGGCTCATCTCTCCGAATAGTCGGTCCACTGCCGGCATCACCTCCGCTCTGCTGCCCAGGCCGCTCCGCGCTTCGGCTTTCGCCGTAATCTGCGAGACGTCGAATCCGGCTGCGGCTGCCGTATTTCTGATTTCTTGAACGGGTAGTTTATTGAGTTCGGAGCGGAGAGGGCCGTACAACCGCGTCCTATCAACGCTTGGTAATGACATGGTTCTTCTCCTGTCTGCAATACCGTTGGATTCAACGTGCGCCAAACGGTTGTGATCCCGGCGTCACTTTACCAATCCCATCTGGCGTCCATGTCGCAGTGCGCGATTCTTAAGAGTCGGGGATATTTCTCTTGAACAGCACGCGTTTAAACTGTTACGCACGATTTCGATCTAAAGTGAATCGGCAGCAACAATAGGGCTCGTCGTTCAGTTTTCTTCAAGTATTTGCGACAGTTGATTCAGAACTTCCTGCCATTCCTTTTTGACAAATTCAAAAAGCCCATTTGCTAGTTGGGGCAGGTCACCTCTGTTGTCCGCAAACCAACTCTCGTGGCGTTCCGATACACGATTGCGATACCCTGAACCTCTGCCCCATTGATCATCGCAACTAACCCAGTGTTTTCCATCGGGTTTCATATATCTGGTCTCAGGCGTCACCGTCCCGGCTGATGCGATCCTTGAAGCACCACTATAAAGTGGGGCATTGTTGCGGTACCAGCCATCCTGCTTTCCATCGAGGGCAGGATGCCCTCGTTCCCGGCAAAAAGGCCGATGCGGGCGAGACGCCCGCGCTCCCAGGGGAGACTGGCCGTCGCGCGGCAGGCAGGCGCCGTCTTTGCATTTCTAGGGGCGACCGGCCGGTCGCCCCTACAGCGGCGCACGGGCGGTTCGCGAACCGTTCCATCCTGTTCATCCATGTTGCATCCTTGACGTCACGCATGTCATCATCAATTTTTCGGCTTGTAGTCGTCTCGCTCATAGTCGACAGGTCGGAAGCCCTTTTCAATGAGGCTGAAATCGCAACGTACTCGCATCCATGCCCGCGCGTATGTCAATACCGTATCAAGGTTCTGAACGCTCTGGACTTCCAGGTTTACACTTGCTCCCAGAAGACATCTGTAGTGCTTTCGCAAGATGCCGTCCACAATCTTCATGAGATCGTCAATCTCAGCGTCGTGTAAAGGATAGTCGCTTCCGATTGAATTCGTATTGTCGAAGTATTTCCTGTCCAAATGGACAATCGCTTTGTCTCTGTGCGCCTTTATTCGGTCTATGGCGTTCTCCTTTGCGTGCAGTTGGGCGATGTGATCATCTATTATGGCGCGATACGATTCGGGCTTTATTGGCTGAATTACTGAATGCGTTGTATAGTCACCTGTTGGCTTCATTGATTCGGCGTGTTCCCGCGCCTTATTCAACCAGTCTCGGAGCGACCTTTGCTCTGTCTGCGAGAGGAACATTGACAACTCGACAAGAAAAATTCGCCATATACTGTACGTGGCATGCTGGAAGAAATAGTGACCAAGGTTGAAGGCATCAATGTTGTCAAGGGACAGCGGATTCGAGTTCCAGGTCGCAATGCTATTGAGTTGCTGGTCCAGGCTCTTGATGTTGAGATAGCGATAAATGAGCTTCTTGAAATAGTTCCGAAGTTCATCGTGCGGATTTTTCATTAGTAACAACCTCCTATATGTGATTCGGGGATGCTGCGACCGCCATTTCTTCGCTGAATTATGTGTAGTCTTTCCGATGCCCCGATTGAAAAGCAGACCACCGGCGCGGCGACCTGGCTTGCCCTGTATGCGCCCGTCTGTGCTGCAGGCACGCGCTGTCTTTGCATTGCACGGGCGGTTCGCGAACCGCCCCTTGCCGTTTCGTCAACGCGTTTGGATTTTCAAGGAACGCGTCAAAAAGGGATTGCTTGCGGCATCGTCGCGTTCTAACATAGTGTAGAGTGCATGGAAGTCGTCAAAACGGCCCGGGCTATTAACGGCGCCTTCAGCGCGAAAGAGGTGAGGTCGTGCGGAAAAATTGGATGGGCAACGTCGCAATCATCGTCCTGGCGCTGGTAAATGTCGCTCTGTGGGTTGCTTTCACGCCGGCCGATGATGGAACCCGGGAGGGGTACGGTCGTCGGCTATTCTCTGAGATTCTCAGTTCGACCGCGATGGTCCTGATGGCATCCGCCCTGTTCCTTTCGACCCGGCCGCGGTACCTTGAATCATTCTTCGGCGGCCTGGACAAGATGTATCACGCCCACAAGAACGCGGCGATGGCAGCCCTTCTGCTGGTCGTGGCCCACTTTCTGATCATGCCCCTGGGCGGCGATGATGATGAATTAGAAGAAGCCGCTGAATCTTTATCGCCCTTTGTGGAGTTCCTGGCCGATATCTTCGGCGCGTCGCCCGTCCTGGAAAGCCTGGGCGAGGTCCTGGGCCTGGTCGCCTTTGCCGGGCTTCTCGCGCTGGTCCTGCTGACCGTTGCGCCGAGATTGCCTCTGATCGGGTCATTTACCCGCTTCTCCTACAGCAGATGGCTCAAGACACACAAGTTCATAGGAATCTTCTTCATCATCGGGTTTTTTCACTCATTGACGGTTGACGCCCTTGTTCTCGCCGAACCGGTTCTCCTCGTCTATTTGACCGCCGCCTCTATCGTGGGAGCGATCTGTTATCTGTACACGGAAATACTGGCCGTCTTTTTCAGGAAGAGGTTCTCGTTTGTCGTGGAAGCCGTCCGAAGACTGAACGGAACCACTATGGAAGTAGCGCTGAAACCGCTGGCGGAAAAGCCGCGCTTCACGGCGGGACAGTTCGCCTTTGTGAGTTTTCCAGGCGATAAGGCGATGAAAGAACCCCATCCTTTCACGGTATGCTCTTCTCCCAATGAAGAAAATATGCGTTTTGCGATTAAGGCTTCCGGCGATTGGACGCGGCAGCTGAACGCCCACCTGCAGTGCGGGGCTCGGGCGAGGGTGGACGGCTGCTACGGCAGATTCAACTATAAAACGGGCGGTCGGGAACAGATATGGATCGCCGGCGGCATTGGAATCACCCCCTTCATGAGTTGGATCCGGGATTTCGAGGACGGGCCCGATGCCGACGTGGAGATGTTTTACACGGTTCGCGGTGAAGGGGATTTGCTGTTTTCGGATGAGATCGCATCGGCTGGCAGCCGATATGATCATTTCCGTCACCATATCAAGGTTTCATCTCAGGACGGCAACCTTACAGTCGAAGAGATCGCGTCCCGGTGCCAGGGCGAAATCAGGGACAGGCACGTTTATATGTGCGGGCCAATTGCCATGATGGATTCAATGGAACGCCAATTCAAGAAAATGCGCGTGCCCGCTGAAAATATCCACTACGAAGAATTCAACTTCCGTTAGAAGCTACTTGGCCCCATTCATTCATGAGACGGAACAAACATGGATGGACAGGATGAAAACCAAAAGCACGAGAAAACGAACATCAGAAACTACGAAACACGCGAAAAAAACGAAAAATCCGTGGCTGAAATCAATTGCCACAAGAGGCCTGCCTGCATGCGACGCACAGGCAGGCGTCAAGGTTGCATTTGTAGGGGCGACCGGCCGGTCGCCCCTACATAAAGGCATGCATCCGCCCTCCGTATCCATTTTTTCGATTTCGCCGAGACTGGCTACGGTCGGCCGGTGTCCTTGACCAACTGAGATTACCGATACCCATTCTGTCTTCCCCGTCGCAGCGCGCGTTTCTGGTCCGCGGGGAGTGAGGGATAGGCCGTGATGACGCGTTCGTCTCGGATGACGACCTTGCGATTCTTAAGCCGTTCCAGCGTCTGAATCTCCCGTTTTCGGTTCGCGATCTCGCGCGCGACGTCCTGCCTTCGCATCAGCCACGTATCCCTGTCGACCGGTGTACCGAATTGCTGAATCAGCCGGATATCTCTTCCGCGAAAGCCCCGCTGCTGGGTGCGCGTCCGGCCGTGGCGGGTGTAGGCGATGGCGCTCATTGTTCGTCTCCTTCGTTTTCGGTTTCGGGCTTGCTCATTCCAGGCTCATTCTCTTCTAACATCTTTTTTGTTTTCGAGCTTACCAGAACCGGGGCTAATTCCTTCAGGAAATCTGCCAATTCCTCCTCATTCATGCCGCTGAATTTCTCGGACATTCTGTCTTCAAGCCACTTCTGACGCTCTTCGTGTTTGGCTTCCTCCATCAATTCCTCAGGTACCTCGGACAGCCGCAAGAATCCCATTTCCAGGGCCGCCCTGCCAACAGGGGACGCGTTGGTGATCCTGTCCAGTTCCTCGTCGCAGATACCGTAGTACGGGAACCTGAATTCCACCCGAAAGTCGAGTTCGCCATCGTCCACCGTAACGGACTCGGGAATATCGAGGTCGGCGGCCAATATGTGCAAATAATCTGCGAATGGGTTTTCTTCACTCAGATCGAAAAAGTTACGATCGACAAGTGTGCCATCCGGGTCGTCGAGCAGACGTTTGCCGAATAGATCGGCCCTGCGGATGGATTCTTCTTCTCGATCGACCCCATGGTACACGGCCTCGTGAAGGCCGGTATCCAGCCCCCCCCGCCAGTACCCGCCGATCTGTTCCAATTGCCGGATTGCCTCTCGCGCTTCTTTTAATTTCTCTCGCCGCCAGGCGAGGCTGCCCTCGGCCAGAAGGGTGAACAACAGCGGCGCCATGGTGATTACATCGGTTGCGGTGACGCCGTATCGGCGTTTTATAAGGTCATAAGCGAGTCGGGCTTTGGGGGCGATCTGCGCGCCGATACGGACCGGGTCCGGCTCGGTGTCCGGGACCCTATCGGCGTCCGGCATGTCCAACTCGCCTGTGAGCACACCCGGTTCGACGTCGAGTGCTTTGGCGAGACGGAGCACGGTGTCTTCTCGCGTCGTTTTGCATTTATCAGGTTCTTTTTCCAGGCGTTGAACTGTCCGCGCATTGATACCAGCCATATCTGCAAGCCGCTGGATTGACAAGGGTTTCGATTTACGCAATCTGCGCAAACATTCATGATCTATTTTCATTGGGAAGCTCCTTCGGTTGATTGTCGCGAAGCCCGATTCAATTGACACAAATAAAATACCTTGAAAAAATACAAATTACAAGAGGGTATATATTGAAATAATCAAGAAAACTTAAATATTAAATAGGCTATATTTGATAAAATGTCGGGATTCACGTCCTGCGATCAGGATTCGGCATCCTGCCGAAACGATTTGGTGCAGACATACCCGGACATTTCGTTACCGTACGCAACGAACGGTATTCCTCAATGAATGGCAAGCCGGCGACCGGTCGATGAACCGCTGTTTTTCTCTCCCTCTCCCCCGGGAGAGGTCCGCGCCCCGCTGCATGACTTTCTCGCCGGCGTGACGGCTTTTGTTTATCATGCGGTATATATCCCCGTGCAGGTCGTTTGTGAGCCGTCTCGCCACTCGCTGATTGAACGACAATCTTATGCCTCGTGAAGGTCCCCCAAGAATTCGCAATCTCGGTATCCTCGCACACGTCGATGCCGGCAAGACGACCCTGACTGAGAATTTGCTGTTTCTCAGCGGCGCCATCCGTTCTCCCGGAAATGTCGACAAAGGGACCAGCCTCTCCGATGCGCTCGACGTGGAAAGGCGGCGAGGGATCTCGGTCCGGGCATCGTCGATGTCATTCGAGTGGGAGGGCGTGAGGATCAACCTGATCGATACGCCGGGGCACGTCGATTTCTCCGCCGAAGTCGAACGGTCGCTTCGGGTGCTGGATTGCGCCGTGCTCGTTCTTTCCGCGGTCGAAGGCATCCAGGCCCAGACGGAGACTATATGGGCCGCGCTGGAAGCGCTGAACATACCTGTCATCCTGTTCGTGAACAAACTGGATCGGATCGGCGCGGATACGGCGAGGGTCGTCGATGATCTGAAGCGTCGTTTTTCACGCGACGTGATTCCGGTCAATCAGCCGGAGAAGGAAGGCGAATCGGACGCTGGTATCGCCAGTCTGAACCCGGACGGTCAAACCGCCCTCACAGAGAGCGTCGCGGCGAAGGACGATGTGCTCCTGGAGCGATTCCTGAACGAAAAGCCGATTTCACGAGCAGAGATCGAGAAGGTGATTGCGGCTTGCACGGCAAAGAGAGAACTGTTTCCCATGCTCTGCGGCGTGGCAAAGAACATGATCGGAACGGAGGAACTGCTGGGAAAGATCGTGGCCTGGTTCCCCGATGCGGATGCCGACGACTCACGTCCGCCTTCCGGTGTGGTGTTCAAGCTCGACCACGATCCGAAACTTGGGCGCATCGCCGGCGTTCGCCTCTATGCAGGACGACTCCAAAACAGGGATATCATCCGGAACGTTACGGCGGATCGCGACGAGAAGATTACGCAGATCAAGAAATCCTATCTCAATCGATACGAGGACACGAGTGCCCTCTCCGCCGGCGACATCGGTTTCTTGTGCGGGATGCCTGAGGCGAAGATCGGCGACGTCCTGGGCGACCCGGGTTCCATCCCCGGGTCCTGCGAACTCGGAGAGCCCCTGCTGTCGGTTCAGGCAATCCCGGTAGACGAGGCGGATCATTCCCGGCTGGCCGCGGCGCTGCAACAGTTGTCGAGCGAAGACCCTCGCCTCAACTACACGTGGTTCGAGGATGAACGCGAACTGCACGTGAGGATCATGGGCCCTGTTCAGGCGGAAATCCTGAAGGAAATGCTCGATGCGCGATTCGGCATCCAGGCGCGGTTCAATGACCCGATGGTCATTTACAAGGAGACGCCTGCTTCCGTTGGATACGGTATCGAGCGCTACACGATGCCGAAACCGTGTTGGGCCATCGTGAAGTATCGGATCGAACCGGGCGAGCCGGGAAGCGGTGTCGTTTATTCGTCACAGGTCGGCGTCAACGATATCAAGGCACGATTTCAGAAGGAGATCGAAAGATCGATCGAGGGCGCGCTCAGGCAGGGAATCAAGGGATGGGAAGTCACGGATCTGAAGATTACCCTGGTGGAGGGAAGCGATCACGTTCTGCACAGCCGCGCGGGCAATTTCAAACTGGCAACCAATATCGCGGTGCTGAAAGGGCTGACCGCGACCGGGTCGATTCTGCTCGAACCGATACTGTCGTTCAAAATCTCGGTGGCCGAGGCCTACGTTGGAAGAATCACGTCCGATATCATCAACGCGCGCGGCGCCTTCGATCCCATAGAGGCAGACGGAGGTGCGCTATCGGTTACGGGACGAGTACCCCTGGCGACTTCAATGGACTATCCCATCCGGCTGAACTCGTTGACTGGCGGAACGGCGAAATTCTCCTTCAAGTACGACGGATATGAGCCGTGCCCGCCGGGCGTGGGCGTCGTGCGGCCCTACAAGGGGATATCGCCGCTGGACCGGGCGAAGTACATCCTGAAGATGCGAGGGGCGGTAACGGAAGCCGTTTGAAGCTATTGCCGGGTATCAGGGAGGCACGGGGCGTGAGGGACCAAGAAGCGGGGAGACGTGAGCCGGGAGCCGGGAGATGACGTCCTTGCCCAATTGGTTCTTCCTTTGAGCCACAGGCAAGAAATCAATCCGCACGGGGCAAGCGATCTCTCCCCTCTTCCGTCTTCAGTCTTTCCGCCTTTTGATGGTTGTGTTTCCCTTTGTGTCTTTGTGCCTTTGTGTGAGCTGGTTTTCGTTTTTCTGACCACTGACCACTGATCGCTGACCGCTAACAGCTGTTAGCCGACTTTCCCCTCGCCAGAAACCCCTTGTTCCATCTGCCGGAATCAGATATACTCCCGTTCGCCCTCGTGATACCCCAAACCCGCTGCGATGGGCGCGTTCCGTGACGGTAGAACGACCCGTCCCGGCGCCGCGCCGTCGCGGTGTTCTCTTTTGTACCGTGGATGCAAAACTCACCCGTTATTACCGTTGAAAATGCGTGCAAGACCTTTGCCGGGGACCGAGGCGAGGTCCAGGCCCTGGACGGCTTCGATATGGCCGTGCGGGAAGGGCAGTTCGTCTCCATCGTCGGTCCCAGCGGCTGCGGCAAGAGCACCCTGCTCTGGGCCATGGCGGCGCTCTGGCCGCTTTCCGACGGGAAGATTACCGTCAATGGGCGGGAGGTCCTGGAACCGCGGCGGGAAATCGGTATGGTCTTCCAGACCTCCAACCTGCTGCCGTGGCGCAATCTGCTGCAGAATATCCGGTTTCCGTTCGAGATTATGAGGGAAGATCCGGAACAATACCGGGACCGTATCGACGAGTTGATCGAAATCACCGCCCTGAAGGGTTTCGAGCGTCACTATCCGGGCGAACTCTCGGGCGGCATGCAGCAGCGGGCGTCCATCGTCCGGGCGCTGGCATACGACCCCGGGGTCCTGCTGATGGACGAGCCCTTCGGCGCCCTGGATGCCTTCACCCGGGACGAAATGAACCTGATGCTCCTCAACATCTGGGAGCAGTCCCGCAAAACCATCGTCTTCGTCACCCATCAGATTCCGGAAGCCGTCTACCTCTCGGACCGGGTCTACGTGATGACCCCGCGCCCGGGCCGGAACTCGAAAATCTACGACATCGACTTGCCCCGCCCGCGCCCGTTATCCGTTACCGCCGAACCCCATTTCTTTGAAATCGTCGCCGAAATCAAACAGACCATCTTCCACGACGTCCAGAACGACGCCGCGCCGGCGTTGACGTTGCATTCGTAGGGGCAACCCTTGTGGTTGCCCGTCTTTCGGTCGTTTCCGGTTTCCCTTTGCGTCTTCGTGTCTTTGTGTGAGTTGATCGCTGACAGCTTTCATTAATGGTTCGACCTATGGTGAATTATTCACGAAAACCCATGGTTTTGGTGTATAACGGGTTGTTTTTCAATAAATTCAGCGAAGTATTATGCGACAGCATTTCATGAATTACAAAATTGATTGGTCAGGGTGATGTTTCGTAGCCCACGGAGGCAAGGATCCATCGGTTTGGCCCGAAATCGTGAGCATTTGTCCTGCTCTTGGTCTTTATCCTGTTCATCCTGTCCATCCATGTAAGTTCATGTTTAGTGAATTATTCAGGCTATGACCGATAATCGCGAAAAACAACCCATCAACTGGTCCGCGCTGACTTCGATGCGTTTCGCCGGCGTACAGGTGGCCGTGATCGTGGGTGTGGCGGTGGCTGTCGTGGCGGCATCCGAACTCGTGGTCCGCGCGTGGGACATCCCGTCCTACGTCTTCCCGCTTCCCAGCGAGATCGCTACCGCCCTGTACCGGTCCTTTCCGCTACTCTGGCCGCACCTGCTCGTTACGCTTCAGGAACTGGGCCTGGGATACGTTACCGGGGCGGTCGCGGGCATCCTCCTGGCTGCGCTGATCACCCAGTTTCCGTTCGTGGAAAAGATCGTCACGCCGTATATCCTGATTCTGGTCACCACGCCCATGCTCGCCCTGGTGCCGCTGCTGATCCTCAAATTCGGCTTCGGCCAGACGCCCCGGGTCATCGCGGTGGCGCTCGCCGTCGGCCCAATGGTCATGATCAACGCCGCCACCGGCTTCCGCCGGACCGACCTGGCGAAGATCGCGCTGGCCCGCTCGTACGGCGCCTCGACGCTCCAGATTTTCCGCAAGGTCCGCTTTCCGCTCGCGCTGCCGATGATCATTGTCGGCCTGATGGTCGGCGGCATCTTCGGCCTGCTGACCGCGATCGGCGCGGAGATGGTGGGCGGCGGGTCCGGCCTTGGCAATCGCCTGGTCTATTACTCCTCGCTCGCGCGCATGGCCAGCTTTTTCGCAGTGATCATTCTCATTGCCGCGATCGGGATCGGCCTGTACGTCGCCTTTTACCTGATCGGCAAGAAGTGGGCGAATTGGGAAAATTAGCCGATTGAAAGCGAAATCAGGACAAACATGGATGGACAGGATAGACAGGATGAAAACCAAAAAGCACGAGAAAACGAACATCAGAAACTACGAAATACACGAAAAAACGCGAAAAATAGGTGGCTGAAGTTCGTTACCACAAGGGGCCTGCCTGCAGCGCCTGTCTGCGTGCGTACACGCACAGGCAGGCAGGGCACTGCGCAGGCGGGCACAAAAACAGCTAATCTGTTACAGGGCGTATAGCCGATAGACAAGGAATACCCTGCAGGGTCACGGCGTTACGACACACGACGTTTGGCGTTTATACCTTTTGTGCTTTTTGTGGCTGAATTAGCGCTTATCTTTTTCGCATTGAGGTTAAGTATACCGTTACCATAAGGGAGGAAAGCACATGAGAAGAGACACCTTCACCCGCCGCGAATTTCTGGGATATTCATCGGCCCTGGGCGTCATGCTCTGTATCCCCGCGAACCCGCTGAATGCAGGGGAAGCCGACAGAATCGTGTGGGTTTCCCCGCGTGGAAACCTGGAGGTGATGGATGACTTCAACCTGTGGGTGGCCCACGAAATGGGTTATTTCAAGGAGCTGAACCTGGACGTGGTGCTGCAGCCCGGTCCCACGGAAGCATTGGCGGTAACCAAACTGGTGGGCCAGAAGCAGGCTGACATGGGTTTCCCGTCTCCCGGCGTTCTGCTATCCAGCATCGACGCGGGGATCCCGGTCGTCCTCGTGTGGGAGATGGTCATGAAACAGGTCTTCGACTTCGCCCTGCCCGAAGACAGTCCCATCACGAAGGTCCAGGACCTGGCAGGGAAGAAAATCGCCGTCGCTTCCGAAGGCTGGCGCTTGATCATCGATCCCATCCTGGTTGAAGCGGGGCTCGATCCCAAGTCGGTGACCTATCTGCCTGGCGGCCCGCAATGGGGCCAGATGGTCGCCCTGGGGCGGGCCGACGCGGGGCTTGCATGGCGAGGCCTAGCGGCCCAGTGGAAGGCCCTGGGAATGAAGCTCAAATTCCTTGTGGGGATGGAGTTCTCCAATCATCCTTCCAACGGCTACGCCATCCACCGCGACGATCTGAAAGACGAGACCCGCGTGGGTATCTGGACGCGCTTCTTCAAGGCCAACTGTCTGGCGTACGAGTTTACGCGGGCCAACCCCCGTGCGGCCGGTCAGATCACCTACGGCCGGTTTCCGGCGCTGCGGGAACAGATGGCGCCGCAGCTTGCGCTGGACTCGATGCTCGAGTTGGGCACCATCTACTTCGACGGCGACCGTATCGGGAAAGGGTACGGATACAGCGATATGGCGTCCTGGCAGGCCTACATCGACACCGTCCACAAACTCGGGCAGATCGAGAATCACTACAAGGCCGAGGACGTTGTCAGCAACGCCTTCGTCAAGGAAGCCAACAACATTGACCGCGTCCGCGCCCGCGCGGAAGGGAAGGCGTTCGAACTGAGCGATGACTTCAAGGATCTGAAGGTCAATTATCCGGTTTAAGGAGGAACGTCGCGGACATACTTCCGCTTGTCGGTCCTGCTATGGATTCTCTATAGCGTTCCGGCAGGTCGCCTGCCAGCGGACAAACACCTTTTGGAACTAACCTCCGGTAGAACAAGATTTTAACCTCTCTCACAAACTCTTTTTTTATCTTCGTCCTTTTTCTTGTACGCCCAAGAAAAAGGACCAAAAAGAACGGCGCCTGCCTGCCGAGCAGGCTTCGGCGCAGGCAGGCCGCTCGGCGCGGGGCCGGTTTTTCCGTGAACCACCTCAGTGGTAACAACGGAAATATGCACCCCTGTCACCGGACCAGCCCTGTCGGATCTATGTTGCTGGACGGATTTGCACGGAAAAACCCCCCACACCGCCACCGTTCGCCTGACTGGACTGTACGATATTCAATGCATTTTCTGTCTTAACGATTAAGCGCTTGCGAACCTCTCGCGCTGTCCTCATCATTCAGACGCAAATCGCTTTACGAAGGGATGTCATGACTAGAGGACTACCAGAGCAGAGCGCGCTGACCCGTCCAGCGACATGGTTCTATGTGCCACCGAGGGTGTCAGGGCAGAGGATTCTGTGCATCCTCTGAGGGTATTCGCGCTATGCATATGGCAGGCCCCGCCTGCCTGCCGCGCGGGGCTTGGCGCAGGCAGGCGCCCAGCGGCGACTTTTGGTTCCTTTTGGTCGCTTCAAAAGGAACCCGCCGGAGGCAGGGAATTTGGGGAAAAGGGGATTTTGACTTTGATTTTCGCTTTTGATTCAAGTTGACGGCTGACGACTGATAGCCTCTCGTTCACGGGAAACCAATTCGTATACGCTCGAAATGCCTCTTGAGAGGACTTTCACAGGAGACAATGGCGATGGCTGACGAAGGCAGCGCGATCTACCCGGGTATCAGGATCACGGGCGTGGACACGTTCCTGGTGAAAGGGAACTGCTGTTTCGTTAAGATCAGGACGAACGAAGGGATCACGGGGTTGGGCGAGGGCTCGATCAGCGACAATAAGGTGGGCACCATCGCGCAATGCATCAAAGACCTCGAGGGACACCTCGTTGGCAAGAACCCCACGGACATCGAGCATCTCTGGCAGGGGCTCTTCCGCTGGAACCGCTGGCACGTGGGCGTGCTCTTCACCACCGCCCTCAGCGCCATCGACATCGCACTGTGGGATATCCTGGGAAAGATCGCGGGCCTGCCGATCTACAAGCTCCTGGGAGGCGCCGCGCGGGACAAGGTCCGCATCTACGCCGGCGGCGGGGGGAAGGCGGGCGTGCAGCGCGCCAGAGCCATGGGATGCAACGCCGTCAAGACGGGACCGCCGGTGACCAGAGCCGGCGACCCGCTCACGGTGCCCATGCCCTGGGACCTGAAACGGGCGGTCCGTCAGATCGAGGAGATGCGGATCGAAGGGGGCGATGACTTCGACATCCTCATCGACGCCCACGGTCGTCTGACGCCGACGATGGCGCTTGAGTACTGCAGGGCGGTGGAACCCTACCGCCCCTTCTGGGTGGAGGAACCGATCCAGGTGGAAGGATCGAACGACGCGCTCGAGTGGCTGAGCGATCGCACGACGGCGCCGCTGTGCATGGGCGAGCGAAACTTCACGAAATGGGGCTTCCAGGACATCATCGCGAAGCGCCTGGTGAGCTACCTCAATCCGGACATCGTCCACTGCGGCGGCATCTCGGAGTTCAAGAAGATCGCGGCCATGGCGGAGGCGCAGTACATCCAGGTCTCACCCCACATCACCTACAGCAGGGTCGGAGTCACCGCCGAGATCCACATGGGCCTGAACTGCCCCAACAGCGTGATACAGGAGATGGCTTCCTACGCGGACGATCCCACCAGGGAGAAGACCGACTGGCGGGATGATCTGTTCTACGGGCACCGGTACCAGATCGAGGACGGCTTCGTGACGTTGCCGGACACGCCCGGTCTGGGGCTCGAGCTGAACGAAGAGGTGGCCCGGGCGCACCCCTATGAACCGGTACTCAGGGAGGAACTCAGGTACGAGGACGGATCGGTGGAGGACAACTGAAGCGCGGGAAGTCCAAGGACGCTCTGTCCGGCTGAAGGGCCAGGCCCCCCGCCTGGCGCCAATCATGTATTCATCACGACCGCCGCGTGGCTGGCCGGGCCGCAAACCCCCGCGCTGTTGCGCGCCTTGAGCCGCAGTTGGTTCAGGCCCTCGTGCAGTTTCCACTCCAGGCAGGGGTCAGTTTGTTCGCGCCATTCGGCGCTGTCGATCTGCACCAGAAATGCGTCAAAGCACGGCGTCTCGGTATCCACGTCCACGCGCAGGACATCCGGCTCGGCGGTTTCGCTCAAGTAGAGTTCCGTCCGGTTGAGCGGGGGACTGAAATCCTGCCAGCGCCTGGTGTGCTGGTGGTATTCGCGTTTGCGGGGGAACACGTCGCGGTAGAAGCAATAGAAGAGATCGCTTCCCCAGTTGCTGGAGAGTCGCCACGGCAGCGGCCATGGACGGCTGGCAAAGTCGTTGCGCAGCACCATCTGCAAGTGTCCCTTGAGCATCAGGTGCTCCGGCCCTCCGCTCAGGTCGTCAATCGAAAAGGCATTGTCGCCCTGGCGATAGGCAACGCGCGCGGCACGGAGCATTTCGAGGTCCGGCAGGCGCCATTGGATGGGATATTCCCAGGTCGCCGGTCCCGGCATGATCTCCGCCAGACGCTCGCTGACTTCCACCAGATTCAGGGGAATGCCCGTGTCCGGATCGTAAATATAGTAATCGCGCGTCGCATCCAGGAATATCCACTTGTCGAACTCGTTTGACCACACTTCGGCCACTTCGTGTCCGTACGTGTGTTTGGTGGAGATATTGACCCAGCGGGCCGGAAAGCCCATGGCCAAACAGGCGGCGATCAGGGTCAGATTGCAGTAGAGACAATGGCCGTCGCGCCGGCGTTTCCCGTTGTCGCCAGGCTGGCCGGGCCGTCCATTCTCATCCCTATCGAGTCGAGGTAAATCGTAGTAATTCCATTCGTAGGCATCCAGGCGGTCGATCGGTACTTTGTAGGCCCAGTGCATGAGTTGCAGCTGGGCCTCGAATTCAGTTGCCGCGCCTGAAACCATCGCGTCAAGTTCAAAGCGGCGGCGCAGTTCGTTCAAGCGGGCGAAATCTTCGTGGACGTAGGGCAGGGACGGGCGAATGACGCGCCCGTTGCGGAGTTGGAGAAGGCGATAACATCCATTGGAGCGGTGCTCGTGCTCGCGCCGTTGCGCCGCCACGGAAATCCCCTTGAATACCGGCGTCACCAGCGGATTGCGGGCGTACATGACCATCCTGAACTGCAGGTAACGTCCAACGGGAGCGGGCCACGTCCTGGCGAAATTCGATACGGATTCGAAAGGGGTCCATGAGGCCGCTTCGGGCACCGGATTATCGCCCAGTCGCGCCTCTATTTCCACCAGGCTTCCCTCGGGCGCATCCACCTCCCATCCTACCCGGCACGCATCTATATCGAGCAATTTCGCGATTCCCTTTGTGTCCCCTCCTGTCGCCAGATCGATCACCGGCGAGACAAAGGTTCCCCGCGGTACGCTGCGGTCCAGACTGAGGCGGATGGCGTACTCCCCGTCGATTTCATCTCTCCAGCCCAGGTGCTCGAAATCCCAGGTGCGGCCTCCGTCCCGGCTCTTGGCGCTGCGGTCAGGGTGGCAGAGCCGCGTTTCAGAGCCTCGCTTGTATTCTCCATCGGCGGCCACCATGATTTCCCAGCTGGTCTCCTCCGATTCGGACCACAGGACGAACTCATTGGTACCCTGCCTCAGTGCGCCCACGGGCACTGCAACCACGAACCAGTTGTCGAAGTGCGAGCCTCCCCAGTCGGTGGTGTAGTAGTGGCGGGCAGTCGGGTGGGCGATCTTGCTCGGAGGTCGGATCAACTGGTGACCATTGATGGAGACGTGGAGCGCATGGTCATTGTCGTCCATTTCCCGTCCGTTGAAGACTAGCCAGGCGGCTGTGGCACGAGGATCATCCAGGACCAGATCTTTTCGCGCCATCACTCCTTTATGCAATTTCTCAAACCACGACCGGTCCTCGGCGCCTTCGGGCCGGCCGATGGCCGGCGCATCGTCTTCGACCAGGAGCATATCATTGAGGACGATCGCCTTTCTCAGCTGGCAGTATTGGAGTTGATCGAACTGACCCCGTACTTCCAGCGCAGCGGCATCCAGCGAAAAACGGCAATTACTCTTTAACGACATTTCTGAACACTCCCCGGTCATTTCCACGCCGCGCGCAGAAGGCGGACCCAGTTTCCGTGCATGATGCCGGCAACGTCGGTCTGCGAGTACCCGCGTTTTTCCAGGATGGCGGGAATCTTTCGCAGGTCGGCGATGGTGTCGAGATCCGAGGGGCACTGTTCCTTGCCGTAGCCGCCGTCCAGGTCGGTGCCGATGGCGGCGTGGCGCGAGTTCCCCATCAGTTGACAGACGTGGTCGATGTGGTCCACCACGGTTTCCAGCGTGATGCCCGTGTTGTCCATGGCGGCCCGGTCCCACAAGGGGGAGACCATCCATACGTCCATCGCTGCGCCAATGACGCCGCCGCGCTGGGCCAGTGCCTTAATCTGTCGATCGTCGAGTTGGCGGTCGTGGTCGCACAGAGCCCGGCAGCAGTTGTGCGTGGCCAGCACGGGACCGTTGAAGACCTCCAGGGCTTCCCAGAATGCTTGCTCGGCCAGGTGGCTCACGTCGAAGATGATCCCAACCGCCTCCAGGGCTTCGAGCATGGGGCGGCCTCTGGCCGTGAGGCCGCCCGGAGCCTGGGTCCCGTGCGAGTAGGCGCTCACCCCGTAGTGACACAAGCTCACGATCCGCAGGCCTTCATTCCACCACTTCGGTACCTGTTCCGGCGCCACAATGCCGTCCGCCCCTTCCATGCTGAGGACAAATCCCAGCGGGGTCGTCTGCGGATCCTCATCCCACTCGGCCAAGTGGGCGTCGAGTTCAGCGCGATCGCGAATCTGGCGCAAGACGCCCCTGGCCTCCATCAGGCGGTAGTAGGCCAACTCGCCCATGCACCTGGCGTAGGCGATGTCCTGGGTGCGCACCCCGGAAAAGCGATTACCCATCGAAGCAAGCCGGCAGTGCACCGTTACGAAGAAGAGTCCGATTCCGCCGCGCCGCAGTTCGGCGAAATTCACCACGTTCATGCCGCGGCCCTTCTGCGTCATCCCTGCCTCGGCCTCGCGTATTTCGGCGATGGGCTGGAGCAGGTCCCGGTCCCATTCGAGCGCGTTGTGGGCGATATCCAGGTGGGCATCGACGATCAGCATGGAGGTTCTCCCATCGATAATGTTCCAAAGGCGGTGAGACGTAAGACGTTAGACGGTAGAAGACGTATTTGCCCGATTGGTTTTTCCTTTATGCCTCCGGCAAGAAATGAAACCGCACGGGGCAATAAAACCGGTAGACGTTAGACGGGAGAAGGTAGAGGATAACGTTACCAAAGTGTTTTCACGCTGACCGTGCCTGTTTCTCTACGGCCCCCGTCCTCTCCAAGCCTCCCCGTCCTTCCTCCCTACGGTCGGAAGTCCGGGTCCCAGGCTTGTCGAGTCCGACCCCCTTGTGTCCTATATCACTCTAGTAGTACCGTACAGAGTGGTTTCTAGGGGTGATGGGGGGACTGACCTACAAAATTAGTTTCACTTAAGTCTGGAGTGATATAGTGCAGTCCCATGCACTATATCATTCCCAGCCTATGTTTATTTATAAAACGATAGTATTTAGCCCCAATTATTCACAAAAAAGGTAGTTTCCTTACCCAAGTCATTGTATTATATTATGGTTAGGCGAATAACCATAACACAATGAAACAGGAGGAAACTACCGTGGAAGGTCAAGATAGTCAACTCACAGTTCCGTTCGCAAGTGTTTCTGGCAAGCAGGTGGAAGCCGTCTTCGACGGCGGTGTGCTCACCAGCCTGCCTGCTGCAGGCAGGCGATATCGGGTCGATGTTGCTTCGAGAGGTGGAGTCCAGGATCGGCATTTTGTCTCGGATCGTCGAGGCGTTACCGGACCGTCGGCATCCCAGTTATGTGGATCACACGATGTCGGATCTGATCAGCCAGCGTGTGTTTCAGATCGCGTGCGCGTATGAAGATGCGAACGATTGCGATTTGCTGCGCTTTGACCCCGCGTTCAAGGCGGCCTGTGGTCGGTTGCCGATATCAGGGACGCCGTTGGCCAGCCAACCCACGATGAGTCGTTTGGAAAACGGCATTCGTCGCCGGGACTTATATCGTATTGCCGAGGCCTTGGTGGACGGGTTTATCGCGTCCTACAAGCGGCCTCCCAACGCGGTCGTTCTGGATATCGATGACACCGACGACGAGGTTTACGGCTGTCAACAGTTGGCGATGTTCAATGGCTATTATGGTGAACGCTGTTACTGTCCCTTGCATATCTATGAAGGGCAGACAGGAAGACTGATCACGACGCTTTTGCGTCCGGGCGCCCGTCCTACCGGCAAACAGATTGTCACCGTTCTCAAGCGACTGGTGAAACGCCTTCGCGAGGCGTGGCCGCACGTGCGACTCTTTTTGCGTGGCGACGGCCATTTTTCCTGTCCCGAGGTCCACGACTTTTGCGACGTGCAAGAGGTGTATTTCGTGCTGGGACAGACGGGCAATGCCAGGCTTGCACAACGGGGACACGCGCTGATCGAGCAGGCAAAGGCACAGTATCGGGAGACCGGACAGCCTGTGCAGCGATTTACCAGTTTCGCTTACCAGGCAGATTCCTGGGCCGTGCCAAGACGCATCATCTACAAAGCTGAAATCACCGCTTCCGGACAAGCCAATACACGCTTTGTCGTCACCAACCTGAAGAGTAGCCAACCCTCATTCCTCTACAAAACCGTCTATTGTGCGCGCGGCCTGTCTGCCGGCCAGGCAGGCAGGATGGAAAACTTCATCAAGAATCACAAAACCTTCCTCCATTCCGATCGTACCTCCTGCCACACCTTCGAAGCCAATCACTTCCGTCTCTTACTGCATAGTGCCGCTTATGTCCTGATGCACACCCTTACCGAAAAAGGACTCTGGACCACCCAATGGACGCACGCGCAGTTTAATACCATTCAGAATCGCATCCTCAAAGTCGCCGGGAGAGTGTCCGAACTCAAAACCAAAATCAAACTCCATTTGCCAACCTCATTTCCCTTGAAACACCTCTATGGCACCATCCTATGCAATTTGGCAAAGGCAGTTCCATAACGCAGACGCTTCACGCAGGCAAAGCCGTCCCTTTCTCATCGCCAAAAGTAAGACCAAGGCATCCGTCTGTCCTTTCCATCCACAAATCAAAGAACTCGACACCCCTCGATGCTGACAGACCACCCAAAATTACGCATTATCCCGTCACCAACACGTCATTTGACTATTTCCCCTTCTATAGATCACTTTTTGCTTCCAAAAACACTGTTCCGTTCAGTTTCATGAATTAGTCAGGTTAGTACGAGCAAGCGGATATCTATTAGCGTACGGGTACAAGGAGGGGAATGATATAGTCCACTACGGGGGAACCAGAACTAACCAAGCTGGAATATTTCACGGCGATGGCTCTGTCGGACTTCTGTACCCAGTATCAACAAGGTCCGTATTCCTTTGACGAACTGGCCGAGTGGAGTGTTAAGGCGGGGCGGGCGACATTGAAGCAGTTGGAGCTGTCTGAAGAATAAACCCTTGGAATATTCATTATTCTGGGGGTTTTATTCTGTCTGTAAGAATATTTATTTTTCTTATAAAGGGGATTGAACTTACTTATAAAATCGGGTATCTTCATGGTAAGCCGAATTAATCTCCACTTTCACCGTTGGGAGGTTTACCATGTTGAGGCACGTCGTTGTACTCGCGTCGGTAGGCGTTCTGTGGGGTTGCTCGGAGCAGCATTCGGTAGATTCACCCGAACCGGTCGCCGGAAGCAAGTTGGCCGTCAAGAGTTTCACGCCTGTGAAGGGTCACGATTATGATCCTTTTAAGGTGTTAAACAGGGAGGATCGGAAAGCATCGTTGGGTGGAATTGAGGGAGCCACAGCCTATTTTGAATTGGTTGCGGCGCAGTTGGCTAGTGCGATGCATGACAAGGAAGCCAGGCGTATTATCCACACGGTCATTTCAAGTTGGAAAAAGGGAGACATAAAGTTGTCGGCAGTTGCAATAGAGTATCCGCATTTCGCACAGGTCTTTGCTACTGGTTTTAAAGAAGCCATGCAGGATAAACGTCTTTCAAATCAATTGGCTCAAATTGCTCAAAGAAGTGCAACTGACGGTAAGGCGCTGTTCCAGGTATTGGGTGCGATGGTAGATATCGAAGTAATTCTGGCTCTTCCCGAGGATCAAAGTTGGGATGGTTCAGAACCCATCGCGGTTATTTGGTCACCCATAGAGCGTAATCCAGATATAGTTCAGGGCATTGGAACGAATCTAAAGCCTATTCGTTTAAATGCTCATACGGATGAGCCTCCATATCCGTTACTCTCCTTAAATTTCGATGAGGATCAAACCCCAGAAGAAATAGAGAGCACATCATCGGTACCAGTGAACGATATCTGGAATTGGTCACTTATCACACCGGCGTACGCGCACAATCCAACCAATCATCCCAATTGTAACCACTTTCCGCTTATCAAGCCTGTGTATACAATTACTATCTTTAAGACACACGAAACTTGGGGTGACGACCCAGAGATCTATATTAAGGTCTTGTTTTACAACAACGTTAGAACTGAGCGATTTGATCTTCCGGACGTCAACCGAGTTAACAAACCGTACAAGAATTATCGTCATCTGAAAACTATCCACGGTCCTTGCAACGGTGGGAGAGTCAAAAAGTTCCATGTCCTTGAGCGTGATTATTGGGGACTCCCTGATGATACCGTGGCGTGTTGGGAAGATGTTGTGATGACCAGAATGGGTATTCACGAATTGCTTCCCTCTGCTGCTGATTGTGGTGTCGAGGATGCGTGGCTTCATATCTCCTTTACAGGATTAGATTAATTGAGGTGTTGTTATGAAACTCTCGATCTTGGGCATCATCGTGGGCGGTGGTCTTTTTGCAGGTGGGTTTGTAGTACATGATACTGACTACAGTCTCACTCAGTTTACTCATCCAGTCTCCGGAGACCCAGTGTGGGAAGCATCGAATATTTGGCCGCACGCCCACAGTCCTTCCGACAACTGGGAACACCTGGGCTGGTTGATGGGTGTAACAGGCGCGGCGATCCTCACCATGTCTATTGATCGGATGCAGAACTTGGACAAGACAGTACAGAAAGCTGAATCTAGGTTCCGCACCAAATGGGGAATGCTTGTTGGAGCCGGAGCCATAGTCGGAGGTCACTTTCTTCACGAACGCGGTGAAGATGATGAACTCCAACTTGTGGCTAGTCGGTATTACAATGGTCCCGTGCAATGGATCGACGCTCGTAACAACCCACGGGAACACCTGGGATATTTCTTGAGCGCGGCTGGTGCTTCCTGGTTCACGTATTCAGCGAGGTAGGGTATAGGTTCCCTTCCGCACAGCAGAAGCCCCTGGTCAGATATAATTTTGCCCAGGGGCTTCTGTAAAACACGTCTGGGATCTGAGATACAATAAATCTAACACCATTAATAGAGACATCTAAGAACACACTTCTTTCTAAATTGTGTGAACCCCCTTGGGTGATTTCCCCAGGGGGCTGTTTAATTCATCTTTGTTCTTTGATCTATATTCTTCTATCTTCTTCTCGCTACCAATCAACTATTCATCTCTAAGCGGAGAGGCGGTTATGTCGTCTTGTCAGGAAGAAAAGAAGAAAGTAGGTTATTTTGAAGATAATGACGGGTACAAGAAGGGGAATGGTGTAGTGCATGTGGACCCGTGGGGTAGGGAAAGCCGTAGCCCAGGGACCCGGACTAGACGAGGACGGAGCGTAGCGGAGTCCGAGGATAGTTCGGGGAGGGCGAGGCTGGGAGAGTGGGGGAGGGTTCTCTACCGTTATCGTAACGACAAGAAGGACCATAGGGCACATATATCATCTCCCGTCTTACGTCTAACGTCTACCCGATTCAGGCTCACCAATCCAAGCTGAAAGCTCTATCGTACGACTGAAGATACATCAGTTTTCAATTCTGTCGAATAACGCCTCGACTTCCGCCTCCTTCTCCTCACTGCGTTTGCTGATGTATCCCCCGCCGAAGTAGATGACCAGCGCGACCAGGATCTCCACGCCTGTGTAAATCTCGAACCTGTCGGTGTATTGAATCATGATAAAATAGGTGATCACACCGCCGATAAAAGACAGGACCGCGCCCCGCGCCGTGGGTCGTTTCCAGATCATCCCGAACATCAGCGGGATCGCGATGGGTGACAGGAGGCCGCCGAACAGCTTCACGGTGAGGGAAAATACCTTGTTCATGCCCTGACTCTGGGAGATCACGACCGCGGTCACCAGGACCGCGATGCCGAAAATCGCCGTGATGGTCATCCCCGCCCTGAACAGCGCCCTGTCGTCGATCTCGCGCCTGAAATTGCGCTGGTAGAAGTCTTTGGTGAACACCGCGGCGAGCGCGTTGATATCGCTGTCGATCATGGACATGGTCGCGGCAAACATGGAGCATACGAGCAGACCGATCAGCCCGGGCGCCAGGGCCGACAGAATTTTCTGCGTGACGAGGATATAGGTCTGGTCCAGATCGAAACCGGCGACCGGCTGCAGGGTCACCGGATCGAAATACTCGGGCATCAGCAGCGGCGCGGCCCAGGCGGGGACGAAGATGACGATGGGATAGAACAGATAGAGAATCGCCGACAGGAGCGCCGCCCTCTGGGCATCCCTCGGTTTCTCCACCGACACGAATCGCTGCGCCAGGCCCCAGGTGCCCCCATTGTAGCTGAAGATGATCACAACCACGTAGACCAGCCAGAAGCTCACGCCGATCCCGCCCGCTTCATTGAAGAATCCGGCGCGTTCCCGCGGCAGGCTGTCCCACATCGCGTTCCAGCCGCCCACCATATCCAGCGCGATGAACAGTACAGCCAGACTCATGACGAGCTGTACCACGAATTGGACCAGGTCCGTAAGTACGGTCGCCCACAGCCCGCCGATAAACACGTAGGCGATGGTAATCAGACCGGAAACGACGATCACGGGCAGCACCGCCCAGCCGGTCACCACGTGGACCACGATCGAGATCGCGAACAACTTGATGCCGAGGTCGATGAACTTGATGAGGATCCCGGAAACCGCGATCAGACCCCTCACGGAATTGCCGTAGCGCGCTTCCAGGTACTCCACCGGCGTCAGCACTTTCAGCCGCGACCATCTCGGCGCCCAGACAAGGCATCCGATCACCAGCGCCACGAACACGCCGAGAGAAAACAGGGTCCACATGCTGAACCCCGCGACTGCCGCGCGGCCGGCGAAACCCACGAATGCCACCGCGCTGTATCCCGATACATGGTGTGAGATCGCCGCCATCCACCAGGGCAACCCGTGCCCCGCCGCGAAGTACTGTTCCACATTAGCGGACTTCCGCTTCGCCAGAATCCCTATCCATGCCATCAGTACCGCGTACACCGCAATGACGGCATAATCGACTTGTGTCAGCATAGACCTTTCCTGTGAAGATGATTAGTCAGATTAACGATATGTGTGCGCCGTGACCTCGCCCCTCAGGGATACCCTCACCCCCCGGCCTGCCTGCGCCTGCCTGTCCCATTGGAACGGCAGACAGGCCGAGACCTGCTCGGCAGGCAGGCCCCCTCTCCCAAGGGGAGAGGGGGAGACGTAAGACGGGAGAAATTAACACCGGTCCACCGGACAACGACGTGGCATTGCGAGATAAAACCACGGATGTCCGGTATTGTTGTAGGGGCGGTTCCTTCACCAGCCGATCGCATACGACGTGGAGCGCGGATCCGCGCCGCCGGCGCGTGTGCCTGTCTCAGGATCGACGGTAATTGCGCACACCCTGCTGACCCCTGTGCTCCACTCGTCCTCATCGTTGACGATGTGCCCGCGGCTTCGCAGATCCTCCCGCACGTGCGGCGCGATGCGGGCTTCGGCCGTGACCTCCCCGGGCAATGATCCATGCGGCCAGAACGAATTCGGAAAGCTGTGACTGATGACGCGCGCGGCGTCGATCGCTTCCTGCGGTTCCATTCCAAACTCGATGATATTCAGGAACACCTGCAGCATTCCCTGCACCTGCGCATCGCCGCCGGGACAACCGAAGGGCATAAACGGCTTTCCATCCTTAAGGACCGTCGCGGGGTTCGGCGTGAGGCGCGGACGTTTCCACGGCTGCAGACACGAGGGATGCGCCGGATCGAGCCAGGTCTGCGTGCCCCGTCCCGATAACGGAAAACCCAGCCTCGGCACGACCGGGGTCCAACCGACCACATCGGACGGGGTCGATGAGAAAGCGTTGCCCTGTTCGTCCACCACACAGAGGTAACTGGTGTCGCTTTCCCAATGAGACAGTCGCTCCGGTTGCGGGCGGTCCGGATCCAGGATTGGGAAGGGACCGTTTTTACCGCGCGGTTCCGGATGGAATCGCCACGGATCACCGGCGGGCGGCATGTCGGCTGCGGCGCACTGAAGGTCGATGGCGGCCCGTCTTCCAGCGGCATAGCGCTCGTCGAGCAATCCCGTCAGCGGCACCTGCACGAAATCGGGGTCGCCGAAGTACGCCTCCCGATCGGCAAACACCAGTTTCATTCCCTCGATGATGGCGTGGAGATAGTCCGCCGATTCGTGCCCCATCCTCTGCAGGTCGACCCCTTCGAGAATCTTCAGCGCCATGTTCAAGGTTGGCCCCTGGCACCACGGTCCGCATGTATATACATCGTAGCCTTTGTAGGCGATGTGACTCGGCGGTTCGACCCGAACCGAGAAGGTCGCGAGGTCTTCGTACGTCAACAGCCCCCCTTCCTGAACGTAAAATTCGGCGATTTCCCGAGCGATTTCACCCTTATAGATCAGATCGCGCGCTGCTTTGATTCCCGCTTCCCGATCGCCCCCTGCCCCTCTTTCGGCGTCGACCATCCGCCGGAAGGTGTTCGCCAGATCCTTCTGGAAGAATATCTCACCTTTCTGCGGTATATGTCCATCGGGATTGAAGACGGCAGCCGTGGATGGCGCATCTCCCAGCGTCCCGCCGGCGAAGGCGTGAAACTGATCGTCGACCGGGTGACCGTTTTCGGCGAGGTCGAGCGCGGGCTGGATGACCTGCTCGAAGGTCATGGTGCCGTACCGCGCCAACGCCGTCAACCACGCGTCGGGCGATGCCGGGGTAACGGTCCGAAGGATTCCGGGGGGAAGGTCGCCGCCATATTGTTTCCGGAAAGTGTCGATGCTTGCGGCCCGGGGCCAGCGCCCGAGTCCGCTGATGGTTTCAACCGGCGCGCCCGATCCCGGACAATAGATGATCGGCGCGACACCGCCGAAATGGGTGGACCCCGGTTGGAGCACGTTGATGCAGATACCGGTAGCGACACCGGCATCGGCCGCGTTGCCGCCGTTTTCGAGGATACGGACCCCGCCCATGGTTGCCAGATAGTGCAGCGATGATACAACGTACCGCTTTCCGAGGATCGACGGGCGATGGCTTTCCGGCATTCTGATTGTTCCTTGCAAAGGGCCACTTCCAAGAGATCGGCCATGAAGCTCGGGAGGGTACCCTCCCGCGATGCCATCGATTATGCCACGGGGTAACGATGTCCGGACCGAGTTGATCGCCGCGCCGGCGTTCCCGGTCAGTTCAGAACACACCGGGTATGAGGGCACGGCGATTCGGCGGGTAGTCCGGGAAGCGTTCCAGGTACCAGCGGTGATTGCTGCGAGCCCGGGGGACCAGATTGGCGATCGTATAGACGCAAAACGCGAACCCGCCGAGCGACCACGTCGCAATCGCCCAACCCGTCCATTCCAGAATCTCACCGAGGTAGTTCGGACAGGAGACGTACCGGAAGGCGCCGCGATCCGGCACGACATAATCTGTCCGTCCCCGTCTCCGCATGCTGAGCAGAATATTGTCGCTGTGGTGGTTCAGAATGATGCCGCCAACAAAAACCGACACGCCGATCAGGAAACACGGGTTGTACAGCCATGAAACACCGTACTCGACGAGATGGGAGACGAACCGGGCGTTGACGTAAGCGTTCAGTACATTGAAGAAGAACCCCGATCCGGCGACAACAAGCGGCATTCTTCGCTTTGTCCGGGTCCGGAAGGGATAGATTAGCGTCCGGTTCAGGTAATGGCCCTGCCACATCGCCAGAAACACCAGCGACACGAGGCTGCCCTTCGAGTTCCCCTGCAGATAGACGAACAGGAAGAAGAAGACCGCCGGACATTCCATGGCGATCCAGCCCGTCTTGCTGGAGATGGTCGGCCCCCAGCCGTAGCCCGGATAGTGGCGCCCATAGGGCGCCGGCCTCCAGAGTAAATACAGGAAGGTCGCGCCGGCCAGGCCGAATATGACCCACACCAGCAGGCGGTATATGTCCGGCTCCGTCATCTCAGGCGTCCGGAATGTCGATATGCCATTTCGCGTCTCGGATGCCGCCGCCTGATCTCAAGCAGGTTGGTTTCAGTGATCGTTTCTTCTCCATAGCCTATGTGGACATTTTCCTGATGGGAGAAACGGAGATTTCTCGATGTCGCGTCGCCCAGTTCAAGGAGGGTCGTAATGATGCCTGAAATCACCGGATAATCCTCGGTTGGCACAAGTGCATAAGGTGTGATCGGTTCTCGGCGGACGATGCAGGCTGGAGTGTTAGCGAGAGTCGATTCTGGAGCCTTCGCCGGCCATACTATGGAGGCACTCAAAAGTGTGCGCGGTAGTTGACCGCTTGCAGATGCACGTGACGACCGACGTCTCCCGGCAACTGGAAGAGCCTGGGTGTCTGGCGAAACTCGAACAGGCGGTAGAGATGGTATGCGTGTTCGTTCGCCTCGGAAAAACGGACCTCGCCAGTGCTGATGTAGAATGGCGTGAGCTTGCCGTAACGTGTCGTTTTTACCTCGATGAATCGGTCACGCCCGCTGACTTCGTACGAACGAATGTCGTACCCAGCGTGGTCCCCCACGGTTTTGGAGACCTGCTCGACGTTTCTGGCGAGGCGGTCCTTGCCCTCGCGCAGCAGACGTGCGCGCTCGAACTCCAAAACCAGTGCTTCTCCCGCATCTCCGAGAGATCGATTGAGCGCTTCCATCTGAAGATAATTGATCGGGGGACCAGGCTGGGAGGAGACGACGTATTCAACGGGTCTCTCACCTACCGAGCCAGAAGCTGGCACAGGCGGTTCGACACCGATACCGAGCACATCGTCGACGGTGAAACGGTCCTGGAGTGCATTGACATCGGCTACGACCATGTCCTCGACCGACGGAAGGTGCTCGCGCACCACATCCCTCAGCATGCCCTGGAAGTTGACAAGCGGTTTGTACCCGTTGATATACGGGAATCCCAACTCGATCAGGACCGCGCTGATGTTCTGGTGTTTGCGCTCAACAGCGCCATGCGTGCGGCCATCCAATCGGGCCTGTAGCGACCTGTTTCGCGCGGCTTTGTTGTACGACTTACCGCGAAGTTCAGAAGCCAGCATATCGAAATAGTCTCGAACAGTGGCTTCGACCTCCTGGCGGCTCCAATCGCTAAGGCTCGGCACATTTCCCCGCAAGGCGTTTTCAGAATCCCGCGTAAATCATCTGATATGATTCGTCATGTGGGTTACTCCGGCGGGACCTCGAGAACATAAACATCAAAAGTATTCTCGGGGTTGGACAGAAAGGCGATTTTCCTGCCATCAGGTGACCAGGCCGGATAATACTCGGCAGTCTCTCTATTCGTTAAGCGTTTGACATTCGTACCGTCAGCGTTCATTACATAAAGTGGGCCGTCTCCCTCAGCTGGGTAAACGACTTTGGCGCCGTCCGGTGACCATGCGGCGCCAACCCACAGATCATCCCAGATATCCTGGAAGGTCAGCCGGGTAACCTCGCTGCCGTCAGCATTCATCACATACATATCGCCATAGTTTTTACGGGCATTGTCGCGGTTAGACCAGAAGGTGATTCTGGTTCCGTCAGGCGACCACGCAGGCAGAATACTACCTTCGTTTTCTGCGGTGAGTTGTGTAACCATTGCCGACTCCACATCCACCACAGAAATTGCAGTGAACCTGTTTTCATTGGAATCAACACCTATAGATGTAACGGCGATCTTCTTGCTGTCGGGCGACCAGACCGGGAATAAATCGTTGGCGGTACTATTCGTCAGCCTTGAGAGACCTGAGCCCTCCGGACCCACGACGTAAATTTCGAAGTTCCCGTCCCGGTTGGAAGAAAAGGCGATCCTGGCGCCGTCAGGTGACCACGAAGGGTATATATCTTCCGCGTCATTATCTGTTAGACGGGCGAGCCCTTCACCACTTGCACCTGCCTTATAAATCTCTGCATTCCCATCCCGAACAGAGGAATAAGCGATGTGCTCACCGTCCGGCGACCAGGCCAGCGTCGTGTTCAATTCGGAATCCACTGCAATCGAAGTAGCCAATCTTATTGAATCACCACCATCCGCATTCATCACCCACAATTCCGGATCTTCAACACCAGAGAGATAAGCGATTTTTCGGCCGTCCGGCGGTGACCACGTGGGATGTAATTCAATGGTCTCGCTATTCGTCAAACGGGTGAGTTCAGCAACACAGGGATTGCCAAACAGCTTCGCGAAGGCCAGAAAGTCAGCCATATCAACTGTGCCATTCGTATCCAGATCAAATGCAGCGTTATAGCCCGCATCACCCTGCTGAGCCCCGAATACAGCGGCCAGGGCGATAAAATCAGCGAAATCAACCTGCCTGCTGTTGTCGAAGTCTCCTGGACAACCGGAAGCCCGGGCTGTGATCATCAGGACCGAGAAGAGGACAACGGATCTGAAAAACATAAATGCCTCGCCAAAAAAAAGAGTAGCTTCTTTACACAAGTCATTGTATTATATTATGGTTAGACAAATAACCAAACAACAATGAACTTGGAAGAAACTACCGCGGAACGTCAAGATAAACACCAAAGGGTGTTTATCGCAAGTGTTTCGGCAAAGCTCGCAGTAGCCGCCTTTGACGGGGTCTGCGAGGGATCGGGAAACTCAATGCCAAAGGTTGAACGTTACCCACACGGAACGCCGTGTTGGGTTGATCTGGCGACAACGGATCTGGCGGGGGCGAGAGCGTTCTACGCCGGATTATTCGGTTGGGAGTATGTGGACGAGGAGATGTGGGAGATGGGCATCGGGGTTTATTCCATGGCCATGCTGGAGGGGTCGGCCGCGGCGGCGATTTATGAATCGGGCGCCGGGCAGATGCGTTCAGACGGGGCAGTGAAGTGGAACCTCTACGTATCGGTGGATGATGTCGACGCCGTCGTCGAGCGGGTGGCAGCGAATGGCGGGGCGGTGCTGGCGGGTTCAAGAGACGTCGATCTCGCGGGTCGGGTGGCGGTGGTCGCGGACCCGACGGATTGCGTCGTGACACTGTGGGAGCCGGGCGAGTTCGCGGGCTGCGGCGTGATGTCGGAGGCCGGCGCGTTTGCCTGGTCGGAGCATCTGAGCACGGATCGTGCGGCTTCGGTCCGGTTTTTCGAGAAGGTTGTCGGTGTCGAAACCGTGAGGGCCGACGAGGAACAGCCGGTGCCGTACTCGAGCGTACTGGTGGGTGACAAGGCTGTGAGCGGGATCATGCAGATGCCGGACCGGATGATCGAAGAAGGGGTCGCGTCCGAGTGGTACGTGTACTTTCACGTTCGGGATTTTGACGAATCGGCGGGATACGTACAGAGGCACGGAGGGCGATTGATGGCCGAGCCCGACGATATTTCCGGTTTCGGGCGAATGGTGGTCGCCCGGGATCCGCAAGGCGCCGACTTCTGTATCGTCCAGCTGGAGATGGGGTAATCACGCTACTTGAATGATACAGTGCGTGAACTCATGCCCTCCCGCCCGTCAGAATCGACACGACCTGTGGGACAGCCTCTTCCACGCTTTCATCGAATTTATCGCCTGCCACGGGTGCAAGGTGCGCGCGCAGTTCGATATTCCGGTAGCCTGCGACGCCGTCAAGGGTGCTCGACCATGCGCCGGCTCCCGAAGGCCTGTGTCTGGCTTCCAGCTCCATTCGAGGATACTCCCACCGCAGGTCCTTGCCGCGGTAGCGAACCCGGTCCCCCTCCTTCACGTCGCTCAACCTCATCCTGCGGTGTACGCCGAAGTGAATCAGCCTGCGATGGACCCTGTCCGGCTGCGGCCCCGGGTCCTCCCATCCCTCGACGAGATAGTTTCCTGTGGCATGCGATAGCCTGAAGCCATCGCCATCGCGCTCGATCATTGGCACCCTGCCCGCGGCCGTGATGTATGCAGTGGGGATGCCTCTCAACTCGAACTCCAGCATATCGTGCAAACTGCACGAACTGGCGCCGCATCAGTCCACGACCCCCATGACAAGCCCATCGCAATTCGGAACGATCTCCTCCACAAGCTTTTTTGTGCAGACGCGATAGGGCGATGACTTTTTCCAGGGTCCGACCACATTCGCGCCGTATTCTGCTGCGAGCCGTTCCCCGACCGCCTTGAGTACGGCTCCCGAAGTACGCTTTCCAGGATCCAGAAGTCCGATCCTGGCGCCGTTCAGGCGGGTCAGCCGGGATGCGGGTTCGATTCTTGACACAGGTCTTCTCCTTTCTGATCTTAACGTCCGGAACGTCAGTGTATAGGGCAGGTCCCCGGGGTTGGATGCGTTCGAGCGCTCCTACCCTTGATTCCCGGCTAAATATAGCCAATGATAGATTCAATGTCTGCTACGAATTGGCGTGATTACCCTCTTATCTACCGTCTATGCGACCCAGGTACCCGAGCGAAATCGAGGAGGATTTATGTTGACTGACGAACAGGTCCGGCAGTTTCGGGAAGACGGCTACCTCGTTTTTGAAGCCCTGATACAGGGCGAACGATTGGCCTATTACAAGCGCGTGTTCGACGAACTGGTCGCAGAGGGGCGCACGTTGACCGGAGAGACGCCGCACTGGTCGCTCGAGCTGGACGAACGCGGCGAACCCCGGGCGGGTCTGTTGCACAAAGTTCAGGGGGTTTGCGTGGTCGATGCCCGCGTGCTGGAACTGGCGCGTGAACCCGCGATTCTGGACCGTGTCGCAGTATTGACCGGTGATAATATCGATGTGTTCGGCACCAAGTTCTTTCCGAAGTTGCCCAACGGCGGCACGTCGACCGGCTGGCACCAGGACAATTTCTATTTTGGCACCGATACGGATCGCATTATCAGTTGCGGGATCTACCTGGAAGATTCAGACGTGGAGAATGGGTGTTTGCGGGTGGTGCCCGGCAGCCACCGGATCGGCAGGATTGTCGAGCACCGCAAGAATCCGGCCAGGCATGGCAGTTGGACGGAGGTCGATGAATCGAGGGCTTTGGATCTGGTCATTCCCGCCGGCACGGTTGTTCTGTTTTCGGCCAATCTCCTGCACGGCGCCTACGATAACCACAGTGAACGCACGCGCTACAGTACGGCCTGGCATTATCTGCCGGAGGAACTCAATCCGGAGCGGTTTCCGAAGGGAATTTACGAAGATCGACACATGGCCCGTAAGCATTGAGAGCCGGGTCCGTCGGAGGGTTTCCCGCGGCGCTCCCTCCGACGGACCCGCACCCACAAGCGAACAACCCATTGGGTGCTGCGATCTGCGCACACCCTGCGCTTCGAGATCATCTATCGCGCCGGACGCCTCCTTCGCCTCGAAGGGCGGCTGACCTTGCGACTCCAGCGGAACAGACTGATCGAAAATCAGTTCAACCACATCAGTGAGGCGTTAGAAAAAGCAGCCTGATTTTGTCGAATCAAGGTTAAACCGTGGGTGAAGTCGGGATCCACGTACTGGAATGGACCGCCAATCCCCCCCCCCCGGCACCGGTGACGATGGCTGTCCTGTCTTTGAATCGCATGCTGATCTCTCCTGGTTTTTGGAACGTATAAGAGAATAAAAGGGCTTTTTTGGATCCTTCATCCACGCCACAGCACGGAACATCTAGCTCTTTGTGGAAGTCGTTGGCGGTTGTTCCGATCCTGCAAGGACGAACGCACAATAATTGAGGAACGCGACGGCCCTGAGGCTGTTCTCCTCGGTGCCGTAATCGGTTGCTTCGCCATGCATAACTAGATGTCGGTTCAAACCGCTGAAATCGTCGGGCCTATCCTTCTTAGAAAGAACGAGCGGCCAGTCGGGGGTGATGAGGGCACGCACGAATTCAAGAGAATTAGCATCCTTGACTCGTTTGGCGAGCGCCTTGATCGCTTTCTTAGTGCCACCGCTGAACAAGTTGAGAGCGATCCGGTCGTGCCATATGCCGTCGGCTTGAGCCAGCAAGACGGGAACAGAAAGATTGTAATTGGACTCCCGATGCGCGTCGAACGCCTCTTGCAAAATCAATGTGCGTTGAGGGTACTCGACAACCAGCTTTGCTTCGATGCTGTCTAGGCGCTCTCGGAACACCTTCTGCATGATTTCCTCGATCGCCTCAGGCTCGCTGTCCCTGTATGACGACAGCAGCGCCAGCTGTATCGGAGCCATCCAGGGGTCGGGGTACCAGCCACGTTCAACCAGGACGCTCACAAGGCGGCTGTCGACCTGAATGAAGCGTCCAAGTTCATGAACCCTGAGTTCATCCAGTGACACGACAACGCTCGCGAGGACTCCCATCACAGTCTCGCCGTTCTCCTCTAACCAAGTCCGCCAAGCAGCTGCCGACTTTTCCAAACCGGAGAACCACTCAGGGGGCAAGAAGCGTCGAGCAAGGACATCAGTGAGCGTTGGCATCGTATTCTTTCCTATCGAGTAAAGGCGGGATACACTCAGCGGGATTCCAACCTGAAACACCCGACCCCGCTGGTCTGCGCCAGACATCCACAAATCAGCCAGGCATCCGATTTCGATTGTAGGTGTACGCGTAACCGATTCGGCGAACCAGAACACGGCATTCTCTTGATACACCCGGCCTCTCTTCGGGAGCGTCGACACCGGGTATGGCAGCGACAGCGAGATGAAGAACTCGTTGTCTTACCGTACAAAATAGAGAGCCTTTGGGGGATTCTCTGTCAAGGCGCTCAGCCCAGACTAGGATCAGGCCAACTCCCCGATGGTCGCTTGCGAGTCCTTCGACAGGATTCCCCGTACGGTCTGGTTGCGGTGGGCACGTATCTGGCACGGTTGATCAACGGATCTGTACTCTACGAGGCCCGAGTCCAAGCACGCGGTTCTTGTCCTCCGACCGTAACTTCTCTTAAGGAGATGTTCGAACCTTACAACTGTTGACTGACTGCGCGTACGATCCCGCCTACTCTACGCACCAGTTTCTTGGATTCTCCCTGTGTAAGCGCCTTCTGAGGCACTTCATAGATGCCATTGGATGTGAGGAATGGATACAGAAGTTTGTTCCTGATGCCCTCAAGAAAGATTGCCATTTGAGCGATTGACAAACACATCGCCAAGGGTTTGGACCTAACGGAAAACTCGCGCAGTTTGCTTCGGTGGGAAGTCGGGACCTTTCGTCCAATATGCCGGAGCCAAGCCGCCCCAATGGACTCGAACGCGTGATAGGATGCGAAGGCACTCACTTCATGTGCGATTTTGTTCGAAGCGTTAGCTGAGGTCTGATACCGATCAGCGATGCCTTGGTATTGCTTTGCATCAGTCATGAGCATCCCAAGAGAGAGCGAGGGACTCAGTAATGAGCCACGATGGATTCTGAGCCTCCCGAACAATCTCCTTCAGGTCTTCCGTGATGACGAAGACCGACGGGAAGACACCTGTTTGTAGGAGGACGGGACCGAGAGCTATTGACAGGTGTTCCAACTCCTGAAACGGGTGGCCCTCAGGGATCGTAGCGATGACCGGCACGAACATGCGACTTCGGGATCTTTTTTGCAGGTGTTTACCCGAATCGAGAAACATGATCTGGTGCCAGTTACCGGACCACGCCAGCCTCGTTGCGTCCATTGCGTGGATTAGGAACTCCCTCTCGCCATGAGGAAGTAGCTCAATCCGGGTTTCTCTTGCATGGCCGTACTGAAGGCTTGGAACGGGGCCTCTGGGAAGGAAACGGCTCCATGGCAGCTTAAGGCTCCGGTAGTGGGTACTCCAATCGTCGGGGAGAGAGTTCCAGTCGACCATCTAGCTTGGCCCTCCTTTTTGTCACCCGCCCTAGGCCGGAACGCCCTCTGAAGAAGCCTAGCCGGAATACGGTACCTGGGCGTGTCCACAACGCATCGTCTGCAAGTCGGAAGTGACACCGCAAGGTGTCAATATCCGATTCGTGGTCACCAACCTGAAACACGCCCAAGCGTCATTCATCTACAAAACCGCCTATTGCACACGCGGGAGGATGGAAAACTTCATCAAGAATCACAAGACCTTTCTCCATTCCGATCGCACCTCTTGTCACACGTTCCAGGCCAATCACTTCCGTCTCTTTCTCCACAGCGCCGCCTATGTCCTGATGCATTCCCTGGCTGCTATCGGATTGCGCGGCACAAGTTGGACGAACGCACAGTTCAATACCCTGCAGAATCGACTCTTGATAGTCGCCGGGCGCGTTTGTAAGTTGAAAACCAGGATCAAGTTCCATCTCCCGACGGCGTTCCCACTCAAACACCTTTATGGTAAGATCCTCTATAATCTGGCAACAGGTGTTACATAACCCATCGACGCGCTGACCCCGCCTTCAAATTTGCATCGACACGACCCAGTGCCATGGAGACGTCTGCGCTTTTGACAGCGGGATGCATGGCAACTTGACGCCACAGGTCAATCGTGCTGCCAGCAGGCATCGCCCAAACGGCTTGAACAAGCAAAATCCGTCACAGTCCGTGCGCTTTCGTTGCTCGTTTCGACCGGAATCTCGTTCTGCCTCCTTAAAATCCATCATCTGACGATTCATGAATAAATCGGGCTAGGGGAGAGCAATTCCGCAATTTCGTCGAGATACTCATTAAGGGACAATCCGTGGCTTCTTGCCAAAATCGCTATCGTGTCGATTCTGGTCCGCTCCCCCTTTTCAATCCTTCGCACGTGGCGTTCAGAAAGCCCTCGTATATCGGCCTGCTTAAGCCCGCACTTCTTGCGCAATTCGGCAACGGCCTCTCCGAATCGGAGGTCGTACATCAGTCTTTCCCGATCTTTTTTCTGACGCCATGTTTCGTCTTTCAGGTAGCGAACAGCATCTAGGTCAATGTGTACATCGACCTCAGGCCAGTGTATATAACTGCCTTCACTGGAGATGGTAAATGACGAACGCTGTTGGGATGGAATCCGCTCCAGGGCGGGCATTTCGGCAAAACCCGCTCTGAATAAGGTATGATCGCACGCCATGACAAAGAGTTCCTCACCGACGACCTGTGCATCGGCTATGAGTTGATCAGGGCATCCAAGGCTCCAAGCCGTTAGCACACGCTTTGGTACATCCTTCGTCGAATGCACAATAATATGTCGGCTGCTTTTGAGTTTTGCCTCGTAAAGCATCTGCGGTAAAAACTGAGCGTTGCCGTCTTCGCGCACGAATAGGGTTCGAAGATGGTTCCGCTGATTGGCAGCACGGACAAAATCACTTACCGTAGGAAGATCGGCAACAGAAGTTAATACGAAAATATACCGAGCGTTCACCTCGCTTTCATCCGGTCTAAAAACGGTGAAAGTGGGCGGAATGATGTCATAGCTAAATTGATCTTGAGCCCAGACAATCATTTCAGCAGTCCTTGCCATTTTGGCTCCTTATATCACTTTGGTTTCCCACTCGGCATAAAGGGCGTCTCTATGCTGAAGCACTAGACTTAACAGTTCTCTCAGCTCTTTGCTTGATGGGCCTGATCCCGAAGGGGGAAACTTCACATTAAAAGCTAGATTCTTGCGTTTACACGCACGAAAAAAGACGCGTATCTCCCATTTGTCCGGTTTGCGTGCGTGAAAATGAGGAGGTTCGTGATCTGAGGAATTGAACCATAATTCCAGGCCTGCCAATTGAAAGCATTCCAACTTTCCCAAAAGACGGCTCCTTGCTCTCTACCAGAGAACATATCCAAAACCGGACAATTAATCAATTATAAACAAAATTAACAATGTCCGCCATCTGGCTGCAATGATTTAGTTTGACGGTAGCTGATTGGGTGCCATTATAATCACTGATTCTCAGGTTGTCGTTCAGTCCAGAACCATGCCGCCGCTGACGTTTATGGTCTGGCCGGTGACGTTGCGCGCTTCATCGGAAGCGGGGAGAGAGACCACGTTGCGGATGTCCTCGGGCGACTGTTCGCGTTGCATCGGCGTAGAGTAGGCGATGAACAGGTCGAACACCTCACGGGCGCCTTTTCTGGCATATGCGGGATCAACCTCGGCGAACTTCTGCGCCAGGATGTGCCAGAAGTTGGTCAACACGAACCCGGGGCATACCTCCTTGACAGTAATGTTGTCCGGTCCCAGGTCCTTGGCCGTCGGCCACGTCAGGCAGAGCATCGCGTTCTTGGCCGCCGCGTAGGTCGGCAGGAAGGTCGGGTCAGGTTCTGCGCCAACGGCATACCCCACGGGCTGAATCGGCTTTCACCATGCGTTTCACATCAACAGCAGCCTACTTGCCTCACCCTCAAGGAATCGCAAATCCCATTTAGGCTCAAAACGCCGTGGTCGGATGGGACCAGCCGTCCCCTGCTCTTCGCTATGGATTAGCCGGGCCCGTATCGCGAAGGCCGGGAGGACGCCACCGCTCGGTGAGCCTCGGCGCGTGTGAGCGTACTTTGATGGAGAGCCGCTCCAGGCCGTCGACTTCCACGTCCGGTCCCCGTCGTTGATATTGCAGAGACCTCCGTGGTGCGTGCCGCGCCCTCCTGCCAATCACGTATGCGATCTCCGGTTCCGGCTGATAGGCCAATGCGCCTTCGAGATCGGGTACCTCTATCGTCGTTCCCGTGCCAACGATGCTCGTCGCGCCCTCCCGTTCCAGGTAGTTCGAGAACGCGCAGAGCATGAATTGTAAACGTGAACGCCTCAAGTGATTTTCTTCGTTAAAATGCACGTGAATTTGTCTCTCTTCAAAACTGAATTGACAACCTTAAAGGGAGATGCTTCCAGTTCCGCGACGAGATCTTTGGCGAAGAAAAAGTGCAGATAGTGTGGTGCTTTCAGCGCGAATCCATCCCCTTCCTCCAGCGTGTCATAGTTCACAGCAAATCGATGATGGTTATCATCGTAAACCTCCT
Organism: Candidatus Latescibacterota bacterium; assembly: GCA_965203805.1. Taxonomy (GTDB): domain Bacteria; phylum Latescibacterota; class UBA2968; order UBA2968; genus JAAXHE01. Next base: position 4,204,108 of record OZ241917.1, read on the forward strand.
CGTAATTCTTCAGTACGGAATCCAGCACTGTCTGAGACATCAAGACTTCGCCATTGGGATCCAACACGCGCGAGATCTCTTCCAAAAAAGCGACCCTCGATGCGCGGTGCGGAACATAACAGTAGACGTTCCCCATGAATCCAGCGGTAAATGAGGCATTGGAAAAGGGCAGCGTCGGCATTTCATATTGAAGAAATGTCACGTTGACGCGTTCCGTCTCAGCAATTCGCCGTGCCTGCTCAATCTGATTCCTGGCGACGTCAATTCCGGTGACGTTGTATCCAAGCCCCGCAAGTGCGAAACATAATCGTCCTGTCGCACAACCGATGTCCAACAGGCGGCTTTCTACAGGGTACTTCCCGACAAACGCCTGTTCTTCCTCTCTGATACCGATCCTTAGTTCTTCCATTCGGAATTCAAGCTCTGCAGGATCGTTGTACTTTTCCTTTACGGAGTCCAGTAATCTTTGGGATTCTTGTGAAATTTCAGCTTTCATATGGAAGTTTCACTCCCGATGCTGGAGTCGCCCGGATCCCCACGAATTATCTCAATCCATTGATGTCGAATCTCGAGACAAAATTCCAGATCAGCGCGCTTGTATTGGCGCCTTCATAGTTGATATCGAACCAGACGTGCCCTCCGTTGATCACCTTATAGTGTTCAACGGAGGTATTTTTATCTCCGTCCGTATAGGAATGGCGTTCAATCGTTGTTGCGCCATCGGTGATGCGATTCACCGTGGGGGTGGCGCTTGTGTTGTTGAAACCCGTCCAATACGCAAGCACGGCGTCAATGGATTTCAGTCCCTCGGTTCCACCATAGGGGACAACCGCATCGGATGTCCCATGGATATTGACCATGGCCGTCGGGTGCGACGGATTACATTCGTTATATGTCTCCGCCATCATCGTTCCCGCCACGGATCCGATTGCGGCGATTTTGTCACTATGATAGCACGCAAGCGCGTATGAAAAAAAAGCGCCGTTCGAGTAGCCGCAGGCATATACTCTCGCCGGATCGATGTTGTAGTCGGAGGAGATTTCATCGATTAACGCTTCCACAAAGCCGAAGTCATCCGCATCGCTCTTGTTTCTATCGGTTTTCAGACCGGCATTCCAGTGCGGGCTTCCGTCTAGAAGGGTACCTTGCGGATAAACCAGGATGAACGTTCCCGAATCCGCCAATGGCCGCATATCCGCGAATCTCAAATGCCGATCCGCGGTCCCGCCGAATCCGTGAAAGTTGAGCATCAGCGGAACTCTGGAAGTTCCGTCAAGAGAGTCGGGTACATACAGGATATATTGTCTTGCCACGCCATTGTGAGAAAGGGTTCGTTTAAAAAGACTTGTTGTATCAGGTGCGTCGAGCGGCACGTCGTCATTGCCTGAACAGGAACACAGGCCTGACAACGCTACGATGGAAACGAAATATAGCCTCATCATCAAGGCCGCCCCCTGCGAACGTCGGGCCGGTCCGCCAGCAATCCGATCGGGTCCTGGACGTTCTCCTCGCCGGACGCGGCAATGGATTCGAGGCCTTCGCGACGACACGTTACCCGGTGTCCTGTCCCAAAAATACCTCACCATTCAACCGCCGATTCATCCCGTCTCGCAGCGTTGCCATCGCTCGCCGACCTGGCCAGGTCGCCTGCGCTCTGGCGCCTTGCGAGCCGGGCGACTCGACGGCCGAATTTAGGCAACTTATTTCCGGGACAGAACACTAATAATTCCTGGTCATGAGCTGGATGATGTCGTTGCTGGTGATCGCGCCCAGGAACTTTTCCGAATCCCTTTCCACAACGGGCATGACGGATAGCGAACTCTCTGACATACGCTGCAGCACGTCTTCGACCTGCTCATCAGGCCAGGCCAATGGGGTTTGGCGGCGTACCACAGCGTCGAGCCGGGTCTTGTCCCAGGCGTCCTTGGGCAGGTAGCGGAGCATCTCCAGCGACACGATCCCGACCAGCGCTTCCTTATCTGCCACGACGTAGTGGGACTGGTGCGGAACGATCCACTGCTCCGTGAAGTCACGCACAGTGACCGAAGACGCAGGATGCCGATGCGAGCGGTCCAGAATGTCATCGATCGTGATATCTTCCAGCGCGAAGCGGACGATTCCCGACGGAATGTCGTCCAGTTGCTCCGGCAGGTCGGTCCTGCGGCTGGCCCGGCTCACCGCAAAGTTGATCACCGACGGCATGAACAGGATGTAGCAGAACATGACCAGCACCAGGAATGAGAAAACCACCTCGTCGATGATTCCGGAACCCCACATGACCAGCAGCAGCGCGATTTCCGCCACTCCCTTACCCATCAGCCCGGTGGCTACGGCGTAGGGGACGGCGAGGCGGGACACGTAAGCGCCGATGAAGGCGCCGGTGAAGTTGCCGAGCAACGGGATCAGCGCCAACCCCGCCATGGCCCCCAGCGGCAATGTTACGAAGGTAAAGCTGAAGCTCAATCCGGCGGAAGCAAAGAAGAGAGGCACGAAAAACCCCTCGGCCACGCTGCGAAATCCGGGAATGATCTCCCGATGCACCTGGTAGGGAAGGCTCGACAGCGACGCCCCGAACAGTAAGGCGCCCAGTGAGCCGTGGAGTCCCACTGCTTCCGCGCAGTACACGATCAGGAAGAGCATGCCAAGCAGCAAACCAAGGGAGAGTTGCGGCACCTGGATCACCCGCTGCAACAGAGCCACCAACGGCGGCAGCACCCGCGACGACAATACCCAGGTGAGTACCGAAAAACCGGCCACTTTGCCCAGCAGAATCAGTATGCCGACAGGCGAAACCTGGTGGGCGTGTTCACCGATGCTGAAGCCGATCAGCAGCAGGGCAATCAGCTCGGCGATGATCACCACCGTGAAAATCTGCAGTCCAACCGGCTGTTTCAGGTATCCGCCGTCCGTCAGCACTTTGGCTACGATGCCCAGACTGGTCATCGACAGCACGCCGGCCAACGCCAGCGACTCGGTGAAATTCAGCTTCAGTCCGAAATCGAAAACCAGATCGGTGGTGACCAGCATCGAGATGCTTAACGACACGATCACGGACAGAACGGCCGCGAGGAAGTAATGGCCTTTGAGGGACGCCATGAAGCTGGAAATATCCACTTCGTCCAGGCCGATCAGGAAAAAGAATATGAACACACCCAGCACCAGAACCAACTGGAGGTGCAGCGAGGGCTCGATCCACCAGACGCCGGTCAGTTTCATGACCGGCCCAAGAATTATGCCTGTCGCCGCGTAGGCGATGATGGCGTTCAACCGCAGCTTGCGAAAAACGCCCTCGGCCAACTTGGCAACGATGATGAGCATCCCGAGGGTCAACACCGACTGGTGCAGTTCATTCGTGTGACCAGCGGATCTGAACAGATCCACGATCTCCTGGAGCGAGAAGCCTGCCATGGACATCTTGAGATTCTCCGCAGGTACTGTTTGGGGGCCTTATTGCGGGCCTGTTAATTTTTCGACCCCGTGGAACCTGCCGTCCGGACCAATCACGGTCAGGAACACGGCGTCGGATCCCTGGTTATCGTCCGGCCCGTATTTGAGCTGCATGCCGTCGATTTCGATGGCGCCGGCATCTCGAACCGAGCGGAGAAGGCACTCTCGACTCAGGTCGGGACCGCAGGCTATAAGACCGGCGACGGCCAGGCGTCCGGCCAGATAACCTTCCAACGAAACGAACCCGGGTTCCGCCTGGGGGTCGTACTCGGAGAGTGCGCTGTGGTATCGAGCCACCAAAGGGATGTTTTCATCATCGGGGTGGGGAACGACCTGCGTGACGTATACACCGGCCCCGTCGGGCCCCAACTCGTTCGCGAACGCGTTGCTTCCCACGAAGGAAACCGTCATAAATACCGGATCCAGATCCCGCCGAACCAACTCTATGGTCTTGACCACCGGCTTGTACGAGCCAATCAGAATCACCGCTTCGGGATTGGCCGCGGTGATTTTGAGCGCGGCGCCCTTCACAGCACGGGTATTGCGTGGGTAGTGCGAGGCGGCTACCGGCTCCAGGCCCCGGCGCTCCAGCGCCAATCGCGTGCCCTCCAGACCGTTCACGCCGAAGGAATCGTCCTGATAAAGAACGGCAACGCGGGTGATCCCCAAATCCTCTGTAAGCCGCGCCACCATCTCCTCGGTTTCCTGGTAGTACGATGCCCGGACGTTGAGCACATTGTCCAACTCCCGGTCGCGCAGGAACTCCGCCCCCGTGAACGGAGCCAGGAAGGGTACCCCGGCCGTCCGGGCGAGCGGTGATGCGGCGCGGGACGTGGGCGTGCCCACCGCTCCGATCAGCGCGAATACCCCGTCGTTCTCAATCAAGTGTCGCGTGTTGGAAGCGGCAAACTCTGTTTCATAGCCGTCATCCAACGCCTTGAGCTTCAGTTCGCGGCCATGGACGCCGCCTTCCCGATTGGCCTCGTGGAATGCCGCCTCAATGCCCTGGCGCATCGCCTTGCCCAATTCCCGGGCAGGCCCCGTGAACGCGGCGGATTGACCAAAAAGGACGTGGTCGATGGAAATGCCGGGGTCCGTGTGGCCGTCTTCCTGCGCCGGGTGCGGCGCCCGACCGACGTCATGCGGCTCGGGGGCATCCTGACCCTCCACACAGGCCATGCCAAGGGTCGCCAGCAGCAACCCTGCGATCATCGTACGGGGGGGTATCACGTGAGAAACCAAACGCTGCGCCAGTTTCATCCTTGCGTTCTCCTCACCGGCCGATCGTGGGCGTCGCATTAGCGTCTTCTTCCGTGATGACAACGGCTGCCTGGCGGATAAACCGTATGTAAGCTAAACAACCAAGGTCTCTCCAATCAAGGACATTCGATAGCGGTGAGACGACGTCAGGTCGCGCATGTACCGAAACCGGGAGGAAAGGGGGATGGAGCGCTCGCGGGTGGTGACGTCCGCCTCCACCTCACAGCGGCTTACGCAATGGCGGCCGATACGCTGAAGGAAGCGGATTTCGTCCTCGCAGAGGACCAGACCTGACGTGGTGCGTACTCGTTGAACTGTGGACGGGCGTCCGTGGGGAAAAACATGCGCCAGGTGAGGAGAAAACGATGGGGTGGAGGGCAGACGACCCGGTGGCGGATCCGGGAGGCTCGCAATACCGCGATTCATTCCGGCGTCGAGGAAGGGTATCGGGCATGGTACGAGATGCTGGAGCAGCTCATCCTGAATCTCGTTCGGGCGTCCCATGGGTCGCCGGGAAATCCGGTCTACAGGCTGGCCTCGATCGAGGTCAGAATCGTCTTCCACCCCCGCTCTGCTCGCTCCGTGTACTCCGCGAAGGTCGCAGGCATCCTGTGGGTGAGCCTCGCCGAGCAACCGCCCTCGAGGGGGGTGATCTCGATCCTCACAACCGATGACCCCTCCCGCTCGGACAGCTCCCTTGTAAACCAGGTGGACTGGATGACCGAGGGGCGCTTCAGGGTCAGGTAGGTGCCCCAATGTTGCGTCTCTTCGCCATCACGCATGTCGCTGAAGATGAAGGCGCCGCCGGGACGAGGATCGACCTCGATTCGAACGATCTCTCCGGAAAGGCCGAACGCGACCAGGGCATGGCTCATCCACCTCCGGACGTCCTGGGGGTAGAGCCATGCATCGAAGACCCTTTCCGCCGGCGCGTGCGGGAACGGATGCTCCACCGTGACTTCGACCGCATCACTCATTTCATCACCCTTTCCCTGGTCCTTCCCTCCTGGCGAAGCGCAGTTTCGAAGGCTTGCTTCGACAGGCTTAGTGCAGACAACTCACCAGACAGGATGAATCGGAGGCGGAATGGTGGAGCATTCGTCGGGACAGGACACTGGTGGGCGAAGCAGCACGGCTAACGGGAGACGTGGGCTTCTGGATTACGATCGGCCACCAGGTTCAGGGCGATTCCATGTTCCAACCATGCGTTGAGCGCGGCGAGGACGAGAGAGAATCCGCCCATCGAGTCGAGTGCCATGCCGACAACCTCGTCTTCGGTCCCCTGGAATCGGGTGTTGGTGATCTGAACGAGGGTCGCTTCCGCTCCGAGAGAAGTGAATTGCCACTCGACGGTCGTCGATGGCTCATCCCATTCGATGAGAATTCTGGCAGGCCGCTCGATCGCCTTCACGTGGACATCCGCGGAGGCGCCGTACATCTCCCATTCCCATGTGACCTTCGCACCCGGTTCCAGCCTGCCGCTGCTCCCGGTGAACCAGAAGCGGGTGGTGATGGCGGGATCGACGAACGCGTTGAACACGTCGTCGCGCGGCTGCCGGACAAGCATCTGTGCCTGAACAACAGGATTGATCACCCTGGCCCCCAACGGTTGCCATCCGGGACAGACTACCGGCCGGACTCGAGCAGCGCCTTGAGCACGGCTGCGCCGTGGCCGGCGGCCCGGGCACGTTTCCAGACTTTGGTCAGGACTCCATCCGGGTCGATGATGAACGTAGCCCGCGTCATTCCCTGAAACCGGCGACCGTAGAGGACTTTCTCACCCCAGGCGCCATAACGTGCGGCGACGGCGGCATCCGCGTCTACCAGCAGGGGAAACGGCAGCCGGTGGCGTTCGCGGAACTTCACGTGCGAATCGGCATCGTCCTTCGAAACGCCGAGCACGATGGCGCCTTCGGCTTGGATTTCGGCGTGACTGTCCCTGAAGGAGCAGGCCTGGGTCGTACAACCCGGCGTCTCATCGCGCGGATAGAAGTAGAGGACAACCGTCCGGCCCTGGTATCCGGCCAGCGAATGCATGGTCCCGTCCTGGTCCGGGAGCGCGAAATCCGGGGCGGGATCACCTGCCTCAAGCGTAATTGCCATCGTGGTTCCTCTTTCGACTGTTCATGAAGCGGTCCGCCCGACGCCGGTCGACGCGACCCCACATCCGAAATGCCCTGGAAGCGGTCGTTGCGGGCACGGCCCTGGATCACGCCAGGTCGAAGCGGTCCAGATTCATCACCTTGTTCCACGCGCTCACGAAGTCGCTCACGAAGGCCGCCTGCCCGTCGTCGCAACCGTAGACTTCCGCGATGGCGCGAAGCTCGGAGTTCGAACCGAAGGCGAGGTCCACCCCGGTTCCGGTCCACCTGACTTCTCCCGTCCGGCTGTCGCGACCCTCGAACACGCCCTGCTCCGTGGAGGATGCCTGCCACGAGGTTTCCATGTCCAGCAGATTCACGAAAAAGTCATTGCTCAACGCCCCTGGCCGGTCGGTGAGCACGCCGTGCGGGGACCGGCCGGTATTGGCATTCAGGACACGCAAGCCGCCAACGAGCGCCGTCATCTCGGGAGCAGTGAGCGTCAGCATGGTTGCCCGCTCCACCAGCAGTTCCTCCGGCGCGCCTTCCTGTCCTTCCTGAAGGTAGTTGCGGAACCCGTCCGCGGTGGGTTCCAGCACGGCGACCGACTCCACGTCGGTCCACTCCTCCGTCGCGTCCGTGCGTCCGGGCGAAAAGGGGACCTGGACGTCCTGTCCGGCGTTTCGGGCGGCCTGCTCGACGCCGGCACAACCTGCCAGCACGATCAGGTCGGCGAGAGAAATCCTTTTCCCGCCGTTCTGCGAACCGTTGAACGCCGCCTGAACCTGCTCCAGCGTCTGCAATACCTCATCAAGGGCGGCCGGGTCGTTCACTTCCCAGTCCCTTTGCGGGGCGAGGCGGATGCGGGCCCCGTTCGCGCCGCCGCGTTTATCGGTACCCCTGTACGATGCCGCCGAGGCCCAGGCCGTGGAGACCAGTTGGGAAACGGACAGTCCGGAGGCGAGGACCTGCGATTTGAGGTCTGCGATTTCCTGCTCGCCGATCAGATCGTGGTCCACGTCCGGGACGGGGTCCTGCCACAACAGGGGCTCTTCAGGAACCAGGGGGCCGATATACCGGCTGCGGGGCCCCATGTCCCGATGGAGCAGTTTGTACCACGCCCTGGCGAAGGCGTCTTCAAATTCGGCCGGATTCTCGAGGAAGCGCTTTGCAATCGGCGCATACTCCGGGTCCACTTTCAGTGAGAGGTCCGTGGTGAGCATCATGGGAGCATGCTTCTTCGACGGATCGTGCGCGTCCGGGACGGTGGCCACTTCAGCGGGGTTCCTGGGCGCATACTGACATTTGCCCGCCGGACTCTTCGTCAGTTCCCAATCGTGCGCGTGCAGGTTTTCGAAGAATTCGTTGTCCCACTTTACCGGGTTGCTTGTCCAGGCGCCTTCAAGACCGCTGGTGATCGTATCGCCGCCTTTGCCGCTGCCGTGGCTGTTTTTCCAGCCGAAGCCCTGCTCTTCGATGCCGGCACCCTCCGGCTCGGCCCCGACGTGGTCCTCCGGTGCGGCGCCGTGGGCTTTTCCAAACGTGTGTCCGCCGGCAATGAGCGCGACCGTTTCCTCGTCGTTCATCGCCATGCGTTTGAACGTCTGGCGGATGTATTGCGCCGCGGCGCACGGGTCCGGGTTGCCGTTCGGCCCTTCCGGGTTCACGTATATCAGGCCCATGTGGTCGGCGCCGAGCGGCCCCTGAAGCTCGCCGTCCGCGTCGTGGCGCTGATCGTCGAGCCAGGTCGTCTCCGCGCCCCAGTCCGTCTCGTCCGCCTCCCAGACGTCAGGGCGTCCGAAGGCGAAACCGAACGTCTTGAAGCCCATGGACTCCAGGGCGCAGTTGCCCGCGAAGATGATCAGGTCGGCCCAGGAGAGGTTCCGGCCGTACTTCTTCTTGATGGGCCAGAGCAGGCGCCGCGCCTTGTCCAGGTTGCCGTTGTCGGGCCAGCTGTTGAGGGGGGCGAAGCGCTGATGCCCGGATCCGCCGCCGCCCCGTCCGTCGCTGATGCGGTACGTGCCCGCGGCGTGCCAGGTCATTCGAATGAACAGAGGCCCGTAGTGGCCGTAGTCCGCCGGCCACCAGTCCTGGGAGGTGGTCATCACCTCTTCAATGTCATTTTTCAGCGCGTCGACGTCGAGGGTTTTGACCGCTTCGGCGTAGTCGAAATCCCCGTCCATCGGATCGGACGCGGGAGAATTCTGGCGGAGAGGCTTCAGGTTCAACTGATCCGGCCACCAGTCCTGGTTGGATGTCATTTCGTTCCTCCTTTAATTGGTTCTGAGTATGGCGCAACCTTCTTCGTCGCAGACCCGCGATATTTTCGGCGCATGGAGAGAAATAAACTATCTGCGCCGTTCACAGGCAAGGGGAATCTGTTTTCGTGCAGACGTCAATTTACCGTCTCACCTTTTCCACCCAAACCGCGAAAGAAAGGACTGAATCGGCTCCATTGCAGACTCAACCCTGTCTACAACGGATTGCAACGATTGTACAAGTGCTTCGATCTTTGGAATTGCCGGCTTGGAAGCTTCCAGCATAACCTCGAGCTTGGCAGAAACAGCCTGGACCTGTTCCAAAAGATACAGGTATTCGACATAAAGACCAATGGCGCCACCAATCAGGAGAATAAGGATCGCTACCAGGACCCACATTATAACGACCAGAATCCGCTTTATATCTTTCAAATATTGCGTTGTCTCGTCCATCCCCATCTCCTCCGGATGTTGAAGTTTACAACACGTACTCATAACGAACTCGAAGGCGCCGTTTCTCTTTCCGGCGCACTTCGTTCTACAGGAATCCTCACCTGTTCTGTCTATACATACAGTAATGATCCTACACTCTGACCAACGCATTCGCGAAGTCCGCGCACAGATCCTCGGCGGCCTCGATGCCGCACGCCACCCGGACCAGGCCATCGGATATTCCCAATTTCGCCCGATCTTCCCGGCTCATGCCGCTGTGCGAGGTGGCGGCCGGACGCGTGATGAGGGTTTCGACGCCACCCAGACTCGGGGCCGTTGCCGGCAGTGTCAGCCCGGACAGCAATCGCTCGGCCGACGCCACGCCGCCGCGCAATTCGAAGCTCAGGACCCCGCCCGCTCCGGCAAACAACCGCTGTGCCCGTTCGTGTTGCGGATGGCTCTCCAGCCCCGGATAGTTCACCCGGGTTACCTGCTCCTGCCCGGTTAAAAGTCGCGCCAGCCTCAGGCCGTTCTCATTGTGTTGGCGCATTCTGAGCGTCAATGTCTTCAGGCCCCGCTGCAGCAGAAAACACGCGTGCGCATCCAGCGAACCGCCCAGATGGTTCAACTTGTGCCTGATGGCCGTAACGTGTGCGAAAGAGCCCGCGACTGCGCCCGCGACGAGGTCCGAATGGCCATTCAGGTACTTGGTCGCGCTGTGGATTTCGATATCGAACCCGATTTCCAGCGGGCGGAAGTTAAACGGGGAGGCAAAGGTACTGTCGATCAGGCAGACCAGCCCGTATTCCCGCGCGAATGCCACGACTGCCTCCAAATCGGCAACCTCCAATAGCGGGTTGGTCATGGTCTCCACGTAAATCGCCCGGGTCTCCGGACGGAGCTTGCCCGGCCACGTCTCCGGCGCGTTGCCGGCGATGAAGTCGAAGTTCATTCCGATGCGCGGCGCATCCTGCGTCACGAAGCTGTGCGTGCCTCCGTAGAGGCAGTCCTGGATCAACAGATGATCACCGCTGTTGAGAAGGGTTATTAGGGCCGTGGTGATCGCGGCCATCCCGGAGCCGGTGACGAGGGCGTCCTCGCCGCCGCAGGCAGCGGCCAGCTTGGTATGCAATGCGCGGTGATTGGGTGTGTTGTTCAGCCGGAGATAGCGGATGTCGTCGTAGTCCTGCTCGTCTTGTGAAACATAGGTCGAGCTCTGGAAGATCGGCAGCACCACGGCGCCCTCGATGTGTTCCTCACCGGCGTGAATGAGACGGGTTTGCAAATCCATGCATTTTCCCTCGGGAAATTAAAGCGTGACTTCTGCCTGAAATGGATGCATATATCGTGAATTATAAATAAACATGGATGGACAGGATGGACAGGATAAAGTCAACGGCAGGAGAACTCATGCACGAAATCAACCCATTGAGAGCAGGCGCGGCGATGATTGACATCACGCCGCCATTGGGGACGCATCTGGCCGGAAGCGGGGCCGGCGAACACCGTCCGGCCGAGACCGTTTTGGATCCGCTCTTTGCAAAAGCCATCGTCTTCGAAAGCGGCGGGCGGCGGGTCTGCATGGTAATCCTGGATCTGACTATCGTCACGCAGGACTACACGGACCGGATTCGCGCTGCTATCGCGGAGCGTACGGGCATCCCTCCGGAGGCGGTCATGGTCCAGGCGACGCAGACGCACTCCGCGCCGAGCATGGGCTACTTTATGCTGGATCCGGATTTCCGCCTGGAGACCAGTAAGCAGAACGAGTACCTGCGCGGCGCCGAGCGCGCCTACGGCGACCGGGCGGCGGCCGCCGCGGTGGAGGCAGCGGTAGAAGCGGCGGGCAGGCTGCAACCCGCGAGCATCGGTCTGGGGCGAGGTGTGTTGGGAGACCTGGCGTTCAATCGCCGCGGCATCCGGCGGGACGGAACCATCACCATGCCCGCCCCCCTGGGCCGGGAAAAAAGGCCGCTCGGAAACGTGGACGTCTGTTATCTCGAAGGGCCGATGGACCCGGAAGTCGGCGTGTGCTGCGTCCAGGACCTGGATAAACGGCCGCTGGCCTTTCTCCTGCACTACACATGTCACCCGGTCAATGCGTTCAGTCATCGCGACACCTACCGGGCGGTATCGGCGGATTGGCCCGGCGCATGGACGCGGGAGATGCAGCAGGTGTTCGCCTCAGACGCGGTGCCGCTGGTCGTCAACGGCTGCTGCGGCAACATCAACCCCAGGCATCCCTTCGATTCGGATTACCGGCCGGACCACCAGCGAATGGGGCGCGAACTGACCGGGATGACCGAACGAATCGTCCACAGTATGGCGTTTGACAACGAAGCCGCGCTGGCATTCAACGTTGAAAACGTCCTGCTGCCGTTCCGCGAAATCCCTGTCGAGCGCCTGCGCGAAGTCGATGCGATCCTCTCAGAAAGTCCTGAACCGCCGCGCGGGGCAAACGGCCAGGTGGACCCGCAGTGGTTCCGGGCGGCGTCGACCCGGAGCGGCGAGCTATGCCGGAAGCGGGACGCCGAGTTCAGCTACGAAATCCAGGCGTTCCGCATCGGCGACCTGTGTGTTATCGGCCTGCCTGGAGAACCCTTTGTGGAAGGACAACTCGCGCTCAAGACCAACTCGCCGGCGCCGTACCTCTTCCCGGCACACCTCACGACGCACTATGTGGGCTACCTGCCGACGCGGGCGGCCTACGAGCGCGGGGGACACGAGGCCAACGAAGACGTGACCTACTGGGCCAAACTCGCGCCGGGCTGCCTCGAAACCGCGGTCGAGCGGGCTCGGGCGATGGTAAATGGGCTGTTTGCATGAGCGAATTGTCACCAGCGAACTGGTAATCCACACCATCATCACGCACGGATCTGAAGGCGCGGTCAACGGTGTCATTAAGACGGAGCTGGGCGGGCAATTCGCTTTCTGTGAGGTCTACCGGGTCGCGTCGGCATCCGGCAGGAAGATCAGGTCGATGATGTCATACACGATCCAACAGAACGGGGGACAATGAGCCATGCAGAAAATCGTCACCAATCTGTGGTTTGACGGACGGGTCGAGGAAGCGCTCGAGCTCTATACGTCGTGCTTCGAAAACGCGCGTGTAACGAACATCACACGCTACACTGAAGAAGGCATGGGCAAGACCGGCGATATCCTGACTGCCGAGTTTGAACTGGCCGGGCAGGAGTTCTGCATCATCAACGGCGGTCCGATGTACACACACAGCCCGGCGATGTCGCTCCTGGTCAACTGCGTCGATCAGGACGAGGTGGACGCGTTGTGGGAACGCCTGACGTCAGATGGCGGCGAGGAGGGCCGATGCGGGTGGCTCACAGACCGCTTCGGCGTCTCCTGGCAGATTGTGCCGGTTGCGCTGGGGAAGATGCTGGCGAGCGACGATGCGGCCGCGGTGGAACGCGTCGCTGCGACATTTTTGAAGATGAAAAAGCTGGATATCGCCGTACTGGAGAGGGCGTTTCGAGATGAGTAAGCCCTGGGCAGGCGTGTCACGCGCCGCCCGAACCCTTTGTCCGGCTGTCAGCGGGCGCCGATGCGCTTGAATTCTCAATCGACACCAGAGGGAGTAGATTATATGACGAAGAGTAACCGCTATGAAGCGGGCCGCAGAGTTCTCTCGACGATGCTCGGAGAGGCCGCTGCAGAGGCCTCCGCCAGGAAGATGCGCACACTTCATCCGGAGTTCGAGCGACTCGTGATGGAGCAGGTGATGCATGACCTGTACGGACGGGACGGGCTGGACATCAAGACTCGTCTGCTATGCACGATCGCGGCCTTGACGGTTCTCGGCAGGCCGCAACAACTTGCCGTTCACATCGCCAGGGCCCTTGGTTGCGGGTCCACGAGGACGGAGATCGAGGAGGTCATGTTGCAGATGAGCGCTTTCGGCGGATTTCCGGCGACGTGGGATGCACTGACCGTTCTCCAGGGACAGAACCAGGGGGAATAGCATGGGAATGTTGGTTTTTTGAGATCGTCGGTCGCAATCTGATGCCGGTTCATTTCAACGGCCCTGTTGGAAGTGCTGCGCCTGAGCACGAATTGCGAGCGGCAGCTCGTAGCAGGCGGCCTCGCTATCCGTGCGCACCAACAGATAGGGTGCGGCAAGGGACGGAGGATTCCAGGTTTTGCCCGTGAAGGCCGTCATGCGCGCCAGTTCGACGTGGCGGTCGGGGCGGGCCTCGACCAGTACCACGTCGCCCGATTCGCTCATGATCAGCAGGACGTCGTCGATCAGGATGAGCTGACCGTGTCCGTAGCGCCCGCGCTTCCAGCGGCGCTTGCCGTCCTGCGGGTCGAGGCAGACCAGCACCCCATCGTCGAGGCCATAGACAAAACCATCGCGAGAGACCATGTTGGCGAACTTGGCCTTGAGCCGTGGGCTTTCCCAGACGATATCGCTCGTTAAGCCCCCGTCGGGCGCGGCATTCACCTGATACAGCCTGGCGCCAATCCCGTACCCGGAGGAGACCAGAACCCGGTTCCCGGGCAAGGGCAGGGGGTTGGCAACGCATTCGACCTGATCCCAGGGCTGACGCCAGAAGAGATCTCCGCTGTGCGGATCGTGTGCGGCGACGCTATGGCTGTTGAAAATCAATATCTGCTCGCGTCCGGCCAGTGTAACCAGACGCGGCGAGCTGAAGCCGGCCCTGTCCGTGCCCCCGCCCCAGACAAATGCGCCGGTTTGGTGGTGATAGGCCACTAACGAGCGTTCATCCGGGCCTCCGGCACTGACCACGACCAGGGTGTCGAGGACCAGCGGCGAACAGCTGATTCCCCACCAATGGGCCTTAGCCCGGTTGTCGGCGAGGATATCCCGCGACCAGATCAGAGCCCCGCTGCCCAGGTCCAGGCAATTGAGGATGCCGGTCGCGCCCATGGTGAAAACCCGGTCTCCAGCGATGGTCGGCGTAGCACGCGGACCGACGCCGGCTACCGCGCTCTCGTAGCGGGTCGAGTCGGCGTGTTGCCACAGCTTGCGGCCCGTTGCCAGGTCGTAGCAGACGACCTGCTCCTCTGGGCCGTGTTGCTCCTGAGTGACGGCCCGGCCGCCGACAATGGCAAACGAGGACCAGGCGGCGCCGACCGGGCGACGCCAGATCTCGCGCGGCGGGTGCCTGACCCAGTCACGCTCGAGGTGGACGCCCCGGAGGCGGTTGTCGCGCTCCGGGCCGAGGAATTGCGGCCAATCGCGGGCGTTGAGCGCGGTGGCGTCCCCTCCTTCCGCGACGGTGGCTTCGTCTTCGGCATGCCAACGCCATTCGAGGATCGGCACGAAATCGCCGCTCATCCCCTTAATGCGAAAACACCCGACGCCGAGCGCAATGACGAAGACGATGCCGCCGAAATAGCGCAGGCGCTGTCCCCAGGCCAGCCGCGACGCAAAGAGCAGCCAGAGCAAACCAAGGAAAATGGCGAGCATGAAGATGCCCATGGTGCGCATCACCTGTTGCTGGCGATGGAGGGATTCGGGCAACCAGATCAGCAGAAGCGCCAGGACGATGACGCCTCCCAGCAAATAGAGAGGCCATAAGCGAGGGCGGGTCGAGGACATAGGATCTATACACCTCCGGTGACGGTCTCCAGGCGGCCCCGATCGCCGCCGAACACTTGGGTACCTTTACCGCGAATTGCATATTGCCGAAATCGGTGCGATATTATCCTCTGCGGGCGCGATGGATCATCAGAAGAAAAAGCAGCCATGAATTCTGCCCCGGGGTTCACACCACGTCGAGGATATAACGCGCCAGCGGCGAGAGCCGTCGGGCGGTTTCCGGCCGCAAGTACTCGCGCTGGTTGGTCTGTTGTGCGTGCTCCCGGGCGATAAAGGCGCAATGCAGGGTGCGGCGAGGGGCGTCGGTGCGATTGCGATATGAGCCGTGCCAGAGGCTGCCGTTGAATACGGCGACCGAGCCGGCGCGCCCGGTCAGTTGCACCTGATCCGGGTGATCGGCCATGGAGTCGGCCACGTGGTCCGAGATCCTGTCGGGCTTGCGGTGGCTGGCGGGGACGCAGCGGGTCGCTCCGTTGGCCCGGGTGAAGTCGTCCAGCATCCACATGGAGTTGACGACGTGGTAAGGTCCGCCGGGCGCGGTGGGCTGTCCCCAGTCCGTGTGCAGGCCCTGCAACCCGCTGCCGGGTAAAGGATCGTGCCCATTGAGCGAGTGCAGCTTGAACGGCCGCTGCAGGACGTGCCAGACCGCCGTCAGCAGCGCGGGCTGCAGGTACACGGCGTCGAAGACCGTTCCCTTGTTGACCAGGTCGGCAAGGCGGCGCACGCCCTCCATCCGGGCGACCTCAACGCCGGCCTTGTCGCCCTCGCGGGCGAAGATCTCGTCAAACGCGTGGCGCAACCCGGCCAGCCAGTCAGGCGCGATGATATCTTCCAGGATAAGGAAGCCGTTGGCGTCCAGCGCGCCGGTTTGCGCGGGCGTCAGCGGCTCAGGGACAAATCCCCGTTTCAACAGTTCACTGTCCATTTTGGATAATCCTCAGAAATGTGCACATTATGCCGCGCAAAAGCAGAGTTCTCAGTATTGGTGACACGGCCCCACCATTCGATCTGCCCTCGCACCAGCAGGGGTACGTATCGCTGGCGACGCTTCTTGAAAAAGAACACGTTGTCCTGACGTTTTTTCGGGGGACCTGGTGAAGACGAAGCCGTCGTCAGTTGGCGACTGTGCAGGAACATGTCGACGAGTACGCCAAACGTAACGCGGCCTCCATCGCCATTGCGGCGGGACAGCCGCTTTGGGAGATGCGCGAATACGCGGAACGCAGCGGCACTACCTTTCCGCTATTGGCGGACGAAGACTGGAGCGCCATCAGGAACTACGGGGTGCATCACTGGTTCGGCCTGGCGCTGCACAACTTCGCCTATACCATCGTTCGTCCCGCGACGTCGATATTCGGCAATCCAGGCCGCCGTCTTCACAAATGGACCGGCCTGGCGGATCACAGCCTGAGCAGGAGCATCGCCCGACCGGCGACGTTCATCATCGATCAAACTGGCATCGTCAGATATATCTACATCGGCACGAATCAGTACGATTTGGCCGACCAGGAAGAAATTCTCGAAGTCTTGAACTCGCTGGCGCAGTGACGTCCGGCTGCTTTTTCTCGTTGCCGCGACCCTTAAAAACGGCCGCGGTTGCAGTTGATCCGGGCTGAATCGCGCCTTGCGTAGAACCACATGACCAAATTAACCCATCCATTGAGATCGCGCCATGTAGAAAATCGTCACCAATCTGTGGTTTGACGGACGGGTGATCCGCATAACACGCTACAAGGATGCCGGCATGGGTGAAGCCGGTGAAATCATGATCGCCGAGTTCAAACTGGCAGGGCAGGAGTTCTGTATCATCAACGGGGGTTCCCACTTTACGTACAGCCCGGCAATGTCGCTTCTGGTCAATTGCGTCGATCAGGCCGAGGTGGACGCGCTATAGGAACGCTTGACCGCCGATGGCGGCGAGGAAAGTCAATGCGGGTGGCAAACTACAGACCGTTTCGGCGTCTCCTGGCAGATTGTGCCGGTCGTGCTGGGGAAAATGCTGGCGAGCGAGGATGCGGCGGCGGTCAAACGCGTCACCGAGGCATTCCTGAAAATGAAGAAGCCGGATATCGCCGAGTTGGAGAAGGCATTTCGCAATGAGTAAGCCCGACCCGAACCGCCACGTTCCGCGGGATAACGACGCATACGTGGCAGCGCAAGCGTCCGGTTTTCCCGCTACGCTCAAGCAGTTGCGAGCCGTTGTCAACGCGGCCACGCCAGATTGTACGGAATGCGTCAGCTACAGGATCCCCTTCTTCCGGCTGAGGAAGGACTTCGTCGCCCTATCTGCCGCGAAGCGCCAAAGCGGCCCACATAACATGAGCAAAGCCATACCGGCCGAAATGAGAGAAAAACTCGAGGCAGCTGGCATTTCGACTTCAGGTACAACGCTCGAATTCGAACCTGGCATCGACTTGCCGGTCCCGCTGGTAGAGATAGTCCTGCGCGCTCGCCTTTCCGACGTGAACGGCGTATAACTGCAGTCGTATAGGCGATGCTGAACCTGCCACGCCAACGGCATACACGTAGGTTGGCGGAACGGCTAATCAGAGACCGTTGACCGGTCACATCCGCCTTGCATTAGGTCCAAGGAGAAAATGTGAATGCCTACCAACGCAGATGTAAGAGATACAACAAGGGCTTCTCGTGAAGGCCACTGGTTCCACGAAGCATGGACAGCGCGCAAATGCATGCAACTGCTCCTTCCGAAAGACGGCCTTATCGGTATCGCCGTTGAAGGCCTCTCAGAGGAGGATCAGTCGCGGGCCTCGGCTGCAGCCGTCCAAATCGCCGATCTGACGGTCTACTACGGCAAGGATTCCAGATTCCAGGCCGCGGATAGGGTGGAGACGATACAGTTCAAGTATTCGCCAAAGCTTGCCGAGAAACCATTTCGGGCAAGTGATGCGAAGAAAACGTTAGAGAAATTCGCGGAGTCGTATCGCGATTACAAGAAGAACTATGGACCCGTGGCGGTCACCAAAAAGCTATCCTTCGAACTGATTACGAATAGGCCAATCTTTCCTCCCCTGCACCTAGCAATCGATGGCATTGCAGTGGGTAGGCGACTCACCGGGCGCGCGAAGGCACAGGGTGAGCAGTTCGAGAGAGCGACAGGCCTAACCGGCAAACACCTTGCAGAGTTTGCAAACAAGTGCCGGATAAGCGGTCTGGCTGGGACGCTGCTTGGCACAGAGACGGATCTCTGGAAAATTGTCGTTGACTGGTCAGCGACTGTTGACGCGCAAGCGGCCGTGCGCCTCGGCGCGATGAAACACATGGTTGCCAGAAAGGCCCGGTACGACGCGCAGAACCAGAAGGTGATCCGGCAAGTTGACGTTCTTGACGTGCTGGGTCTTTCGGGTGTCGATGAGCTTCTGCCGTGCCCCGAGAGTTTGGCGAGAGTCGATCACGTCGTTGAGCGTGAACAATTGGCAGAAGCGGTATCTCTTGTACCGGCGATCACGAAACCTCTGATCGTTAGTGCCGACGGCGGCATCGGCAAAACTGTGTTTCTGCAGAGTCTAGCTTCGCAACTTTCGCATCAGCACGAGGTCGTCTTCTTCGACTGTTTCGGGGGTGGAGCTTATCGGTCACCTGAAGACGGACGACACCTTCCATACCGTGGACTCGTACACATTGCCAACATACTCGCTTGCCGCGGGCTTTGCGACCCAATCCTTCCAGGCAGCGAGAACACCGAAATGCTCTTCGGTCGATTCCGGAAAAGGCTTAAACAATGCGTCCGAACACTAAATGCCGTATCGCCGGGCAGAGAACTCATCCTATTCATCGATGGGATCGACAACGCGGCCGAGTATGCAATCGAACGAGGGCAGCAGTCGTTTCCGACTCGACTTTTGGAAAGTGTCCACCTATCGGGCCCTATACCCAGAGTAAAAATAGTTGCTTCGGGTCGGACGCACCGTATAAAGGAGCACATTAGTGACGTTCTCTATCAAGAATTCGAACTACACTCCTTCACCTTCCCCGAAACCACTTCATACGTGTGCTCACGAATGGCGGATGTCACAACGACCGAGATAAATGTCGCACAATCGAGGTCCGAGGGCAATGTGCGCATTCTCGAACACCTTGTAACCAGCGACAGGGGACTGCTCGATCCTTCCGAGATCGATAACCCAATCGTGCTTGATGAACTGCTGAACGAACGTATTGAAACGGCCCTCGAGGAGGCCATAAGACTAGGCTACAAGGAGCAAGATATCAATGCGTTTCTCGCAGGGCTATCGGTCTTGCCGCCTCCGGTACCACTTGACGAGTATGCCGGTGCGTATGGCATGAACGTCGGAGCCATCCGGAGCTTTGCTGCCGATCTTGCGCCTCTGCTCGACAGGACGCAGCAGGGAATGATCTTCCGTGACGAGCCGACCGAGACACTCGTTCGCGAGAGCTATGGGACTGACACACGGGCACTAAAACGCGTTGCCAGGAACCTGCTCGCGCGACAAGCGGAATCCGTCTACGCTGCACAGGCTCTTCCGGGCCTGTTGCAGAAGCTTGGCGACGGCGAGAAGCTTTTTGGTCTCGCGTTCGACGAACGTCTTCCTCCGACGATCACCAGTACAATCGGCCAGCGCAGAATTCGCTACGTACGGCTTAAGTCGGCCGTATTGTTCGCGGCAAATGCTGGCGACAACAATAGCTTGGTCCGTTTGCTTGTTGAGCTCTCAACAATCGCGGGGAGCGACCAAAGGGGTGCTGCCTATATTCTTGAGAATCCGGATCTTGTCGTTCACGCCCGTGAAGCCGATGCCCTGCGGCGTTTATACGAGACCCGCACAAGTTGGCCTGGATCACGGCATGCTCGCTTGACGATAGCAAGTGTGCTTTCGGGCGATCTCGATGACGCCTCGCGCCATTACGCCAGCGCGTTTGACTGGATACGTCACGATATCGAAAGCGCAAGAGACAATGATCACAGCCGGCAAAGGCCGGAGCAGATCGACCACGCCTCGATTCCATTCTTTCGCGTGGCACAGGGAAGACAACGCCGAGCCATCCGCTTTATGGGAATCTGGTATCCTTGGTACGCGTTTGAGATAAGTGGACAATTCTTCGAACTGTGCCGTCAAGCCATCAGGCGTGATCCTGAGTTTCGTCCACAGCTTGACGCATTCCTCGACGCATTGACTAGCCAGATTGGCCTTCTCGCAGGTGCGATGTCGTTTGTGGACTTAAGCGACGAAAGAAGCCAGGAATTGCTAGGAAAACTGGCAAAGGTGTGCAAACGCACTACAAATGTCAAGACGGCTGGGGGATACACTGAGGAGCGACGGCACGAGCTACCGGACGGGTTGCGGAAAGCTGCCGCTATAGCGGCTTCATTTGGAATGGCCGAGGAGGCTCTTGGGATTTCGCTTCGGGCACCACACGCGCGTCCCCGGGTCTGGTCGATGGTAGACTTGTACTCGGATGGGGAGCTTCTCCCGTTCTTGTTCAGAGTCGCACTTCGCGCGGCTGTGACGAGCACCGAAGTGCATCAGCGTGACATTCTCCCGAGCGAGTTGTACGGACTGGCGAAAGGGATCGATAAATCGTTGCCTCGTGACCAGTTTCAGAAAAAGCTGAAAGAAAAGCTCCAAAAGCAAATCGATCGGGATAGAGACCTTGCAGAAAACGAGCGCCAGATTCGTGAAGGCGTTGAACGCGATATTGATCGCTTTCTCAATCACCGACTAGGCCCCCTACTCGAACTCACCCGTGCTTTTGCGTCGTTTCTTGGCAGCCGTGTAGGGCAAGCGGACAGGCCGTTTACAGAGCTTGTTAACGTATGGGCGCGAGTCCGAACCAATCCGGAGGGTTATCACATTGAGTCGCAAATCAGTCGCTTCTTTCACCTGCTTGGAACCCGTGTGGTCATATTTGCCCTGTGGGCGCGCAGAGACATCAGGGCAGCCTCCGCAAGATTCTTACTGAAACACCTGCATCAGTCGAATAACCTGCCCCCGTCAACGCTGATTGAAATCATTGCAACCGTCGCGAGAAGGCCTCGGTTCGGTGTAATCTCTGGAGAGCAGGCGGTTAGAGCAAGGTCTCTGATCGAACGCGAGGACGACGTCAACACCCGCACGGTGTTATTCGCGAAACTGGCGCGAGCTATTCTACCAGTAAGCGCAGACGAAGCAGCTGAGTATTTTCGGACAGGGCTCGAACAGCTGGATGCGATTGGCTCTGGTGACTATGACTTCACGAACGCGCTTCTCCAATTCGCGTCTGCCATAAAGGGCGATGAACTCTCGGAAGAGAGTTTTCATACTTTCACTAATATATGTGAACTCAATACACTCTATAATGAGGAGGAGAAGTTTACGTGGGCAACCTTCGGAACAGCTATGTCGAAGGTCTCAGGCCCGCGCGGACTTACAAAGCTCTCACGTTGGCATGATCGAGGCAAGGTTAGCCTGAAGTACACGTTGCTTCCATACCTAGCCGCTCTCTTGAGGGACGGGAAGATCGACCCAGAAGATGCCGTAGCGCTCAATTGTCTGGCAGATCCTGCTGAGCTTTGGGCATGCAATACTGAGACATTTGCGAACATTATACATAAGGGACGTTTTTCCAACGCCGAAATTCTCATTACGGAGTCTGTACAGCAATACGAGGCGAACAATCCACTCTTTCCTTCGGCAAACATACTGAAAACGCTGGCTGCTATCGCAGGCGATGTCTTCGGCAAACGGCACGCGAAGACAAAGAACCTAATGAGAACACATCGACGAATCAGCGAGGTCAATCACGATCTAAACCGACAGCAAGATTACAATCCAGCAGGCGGTGTACGGCTTGGAGAATTGGCCGACGATGCCCAGCAGAAATCAATCCAGGCGCGAGATACCGCCGCGAAAACTAACCCTCTAGACGAAGATTCCCTACGGAACGCTATCAGTCAGATGAAGGACGCGAGATTCTCTGGCGAGCTTAAGTCGGAATTCTTCCGTAGGCTTCGCGCAAGAGTGCGCCTTGCGGACCGCTCAAAATACATATGGCTTGTAGCGTGTCTTGAAGAGCTGGATACGTACGCCAAATTCGAGGAACTGGCGGAGTGCAAGAGTGCTTGGTCAGCCAGTTCCGCCGGTTTGAACTCCCTCTACAAGACTCTCGCGACACCCATACTCGATATTCATGCCGAAGACTTGCTGGATTTCGGAAGACTTTCCACCTATCAACTCAAGAATGTATCGGACCTTACAGGCGTGCCCGTGGGGGCGCTGGCCATCGAACTTGCTAACGTCTTTTCAATGGCGGATTGGACCGTACCCTCATCAGCATGGTTGGGACTTGCCTCCATTATTTGTAAGGATGCAGACAAGGGACAAGGTCAGAAGGCCCTGAGAAATCTATTCAATAGCGCTCCCGCGAGAATGACGTCGACGGTTGTGGACGGGCCATGGAAACCGGGCCTGTATCCAGCCAGCGAAGTGAGCGCTATCGCCTCGGGTCTTGTTTGGCAATTGCTCGGATCTCCTCGTGCAACCGACCGTTGGCGTGCTGCGCACAGCGTTCGATGCTTCGCAAGGATGGGTCGCTGGGAAGTCATTGATGCGCTCGCGCACAAGCTGCCGTCGATGGATTCGAAGGGGTACGGTGCGCCGGAACTGCCGTTCTATTACCTTCATGCGCGACTGTGGTTGCTTATATCGCTTGCTAGGATTGCCCTTGATTTCCCTGAGGAGATAGCGAATTATCGAGAGAAACTTATGTGTTTCGCTCTTGACGACTCTCACCCCCACGTCGTAATTCGACACTTCGCCAAGGAAGCCATTCTTGCTTGTGATAGAGCCGGTGCATTATCACTTTCTCAGAAACAGCGCGAACAGCTGCGAACTGTGAATGATTCTCCGTTTCCGCACCGAATCAATCGAGGGAGGCGTTACGACAGGGCTGATTTTTATAAACGACATTCAGACGATGGTTCAAATCCAGATGACAGGTTCTTTGTAGATTGGGACTTTGACAAGTATGATGTCCACGACCTTGCCAATGTCTTCGCTCAACAGGGCTGGGCCGTAAGGAACCTCATCTCGGACGAAGTTCACAGGCTCGATCCTTCCGTGACTAGCATGTACGACGATGCAGACCGCGAGATTCCCTTTCGCCGTCCCTCAGCTGGATTGACTTCAAGTATTGATGTTTATGGACAATACCTCGCATGGCATGCGCTTGGTTTCGTTTCAGCATACCTGCTTTCACAGCATCCCATCGCAGAAGACCAGGAACATTGCGAGCGCTGGACAAGTTGGCTTTCAAACAAACTACTAACACGTAGCGATGGCCTATGGCTTTCAGATGGAATGGACCGTCAACCGTTAAGTGTAAAAGTCAATTTACTTAATAAAGGAGAAGAAGGACTCGTGCTGACTGGCGACCGGAAAAAGCTAACAGGCTTGGTAGGGATCGATGGTCCGACAGTCGGTCGTGAACTTGTCGTCGAAGGCGATTGGAAATCGCACGACGGGATCGACGTTCAAATCAGCTCTGCTTTAGTAAATCTAGGCAAGGGTAGAAAGCTCGCCAAAGAACTCCTTGAGAAAAACGACGCGTTTTCCATGTGGCTCCCAACGTTAAATTACGATGGCGAAGAGAACGAGCCCTTCCTTACCGAAGAGAACGAGTATATGCCTTGGATCGTTAGTCCGACATACGAAGGAGAAAAGCTTGATCGATATGATCCCCTAAGCGTTATTACTGTCGAACGACGTCCCCGCTTTGCGGCAAGCGTCGCCGAGAAATTCTCACTTAAGCCTGGCGATCACTTCGGACGAAAATGGCTGTTGCCAAGAAGAAAGATTGCTGCGACAACAGATTCGTGGGGCTTCGAGATACCCTATGAGGACGGCGGCCAGAGGTGTGCGAGGCTTGTTTGCAGGACGGAGTTTCTCAGCAGAGTGCTGGAATGGAAAAAGGCCGATCTCATATTAATGATCAAACTCAGCCGATATGTTGAAGGAGACCGGGTCAATCGGAAAAGTCGATTTTCTAAAACTGTCGCCGTTTTGCGGGTTAGAAAGGATCTGACGTTCGAGTATTTCGCCGGTCCCGTGAATCAAGTAAAACAGTCGGGTTTCTGACCGTACCCAGTTCTATCGTGGACATTACGCCGCTTTCGTCCGGCGAGTTCTTGAGGTGCAACAAGGAAATGTGCAATGAAATAGTGGCTGCATCAATCCTTCTAGGAGACGCCCATGCTTACGCAAGCGCAGTTGGCGCAATACGACCGGGACGGGTTCGTGCTGGTGCGGGGACTGATTCCGGAAGGGACGATTGCGAGCGCGGAGGCGGCGATGTGGTCTGTCCTAGGCATGGACCGGGACGATCGAGCTTCGTGGTCTCCGTTGCCCGGGGACTCAGATGGGGTGACGACCGTCGGCAGCCAGGGGGTGATTGAACACTTCGGGCTCAAGGACCACGCGTTAATGGCCTGTTATACTCCCACATTCGATGAAGTGCAGAGCCAACTTGCCGGGAAAAACGCGGATGCATTTCACTGTCCGAAACCGCAGCCGGAGGCGGTTTGGACGCGCAGTGTCTTTCCGGTTTCGGATAGCTGGAATCATCACAGCGGGCATGCCGATGGCCAACATCGACCATTCGATGTCTTTCCGGGGTCCTTCCGCGTCTCGTCCCTGACGTATCTCGATTCCGGCGTCGCGCAGGGCGGCGGAACCGTGGTCTGGCCTGGATCGCACCGGACGCTGGGCGACGCTGCGACGAAGGATCCCGGAAGGTATCGTACGCTGTCTGACTTTGAGAGACCGACCCGGAAGTTCGACTTGGGCGATCCGATTGAGATGAGGCCGTCCCGGGGAGAAGTACTCTTTTTTCACTATCTGCTTGTTCACGCCGGATCGCTCAATACAGGTCACAAACCGCGTTTCGCGCTACGGTGGATGTGCACGTGCGACACGTGCCGCATCTGGGAAAAGTACGGCAAGTGGAATATTTGGATGCCTTGAAGGTGGGGGCGTCGGGCAGCGAAACGGTGGCATTTCGACAAGCTCAGCGTCCACATAGAATTCGTTCGACTTGATTCTCGTCGAGAAAATCTAATGCGTTACGTAATACGGAGTCGCACTGTCCTGGTGGCTGAGCCGGTAATAGTTCGAACCACGGTTCTGCATAGTCGGCCCTGACTTGCAGTAAAGGAGACCTGAGCAAGGGTAATGCCGGATGACGACCAGATAACATATGGGAGGGGGTCACGTCATAAGCAAAGTGCAGCATAGGAGTCTTGTTTGCTCCATTGTACAAAACAGTCGGCCTGGCTGACACACAGACATCCGAGTTACCTGCGGCTATAGCAATCATGTAGCCTAATGTGCCGTGAACCAGTCTTGCCGCCTCTTCGCCTGGAGATTCAGTTTCCTCCAACAAAAAGCTGATCGTATCGCTGGTTTCGGCATTCTCCATTTCCATTGAAGCAGTCAAGAACTGCCGCATTTGTCGCCTATCGCTAGCCCCATAGAGCTTGGACTCCACCGTGAGCATCAGAAGCCACGGTTGCCATGCATCTTGGCGATCAGCATCAAAGAGGCGCCTAAGGGCATGGGCTCTGTTTTGGACACTTAAGTTACCGCGTTCATATGGCAGAAATTTGCCATAGTAGTCAAGGTAAATGACGTCAAAATCCCATATGTACCCCGCGTCGGTCCGGAAAGTGGTTGAGACAAATTCCGAAGGTGGCTTCCCGCTCTTGTTTCTCAATATGATCTTGTCGACGTCACCCAAATGGGCTCGATGGCGTATGCTACTAAACTGAGTCCTTAGAACATGCTTAACAGACTGAAACCTTTCACTGCTGAATTCTACGGCGGCTATGTACTCGCAGAGGCGGCCCCAGCAGCGCAAGTCCAACGCTTCCTCACCAGGCAAGCCGAAATATCTGATTTTACCCTTCTTTCGACGTACTGCTGCCTCGACCAACGGTTGATCATACTTTTCTCTAACTACGTTTTTTTCTGCACTGGAATAGTAGCTCTTTCCTTGACGACTGGGGCTTCTTCCCATTGCCTCCCTTAGCTCCCTATTTCCTCGGCAATCGCTTCAACAATAGCTCGTAGCACTGTTTCATATCCCTCACCTCTCCCACCCATTCCAATCACCAGACCTCGGTCGATTGCTTTTACAAGGGCATCCTCAGGCGTGCTTTCTAGCGAAACACCATGCTGTGCCAACGCCTCTCCCAGTGACACTGGTGCTAAGGGTGACCAACCCAGTAGGGTTCTCAACTCCCTACGAGAGGACTCCAATTCGGGACGAAGGTCGACACCTGTTGCCTTAAGTTCGTCAAGAACCCCTATGGCTCTCGTAACTGACCTAGTATTGATCGAGGATACCAAAGCCTCTGCCGCTTTCTTATATTGAACATCGCGAGT
Organism: Candidatus Latescibacterota bacterium; assembly: GCA_965203805.1. Classification (GTDB taxonomy): domain Bacteria; phylum Latescibacterota; class UBA2968; order UBA2968; genus JAAXHE01. Next base: position 4,230,563 of record OZ241917.1, read on the forward strand.
CTCTTCGGCTATCCGCAGTGCAATGCTGAGTGCGTTCTTTAATAACATCTCTTGAGGAGGAGGTTGGGTAACTTTGCGTCGTTTTCGTTCTGTACTCCTTTGTGCGGCCCTAGCGACACCTCCCAATTGGCTGATAGCCGACTGAAGTCTGCTGATTACGTCGTCCAAGAGACCCTGTTGTACGTCATCAAATTGGACTCGCGGCCGTCCGCGTGGCTTTCGCTTATGGGTCGCGATCTGTTGATGCACGTTCTCAAGTTCTTTGCGATAGTTTTCACTGTTCCTATAGACCTCGTAGCTGTCTGAATTCGGTGCATCCTTTTGTTTCCGTAGCTGTTCGATGGTGGTGTCGATTCCCTCAAGTAGCCGGTCTGCCCTAATCATCGCCTGCATAGCGCGAGCCTTGCGACTGAGAGGATAAAAGAAATCTTCTGCTTGCTTTGCGAAAAGTTGCCTGGCTGGGCTGGATTCTAGGTCATTCCGCGCAGCATTAGGAAAGATCTGATCAGTTACCAATATGTGGACTTCCCCCGTATAGTGATGGTATAGAGTTCCTCCCCCAACGGCGGGCCAAAGCCCTTTGAGCGCAAGCCTATCCCCTAAAGTGAACCCCTTTACCTTTAATAGGAAGCCACTTACTTCTGAACCCTCATGCATGGGTAGCTGCTTTCCATTAGCAGACAGTGCGTACCACACGAAGGCCAATGCTGTGCCGTCCGGTGCCTTTATCCAATTAGATTCCGGGCTGTATACTCCTGTCGCGACTGGAGGAAATACCTCTACGTCACTCTCGTCAGCGATTCGTAGAGTAATCCGAACTGGATTTAGCCTAACGTTGTCTTCAAGCCATCCATTGACTTTTTCACCATAGCCATCTTCTGAGAAAGCCACAGGAATCGTTCTTAGAAGATAATCGTTGACCTCTGCCGCATTGTTTAATTGCGCTCTGTATTCGTCGCCCAATCCATCTAACTCCACCACAGTAAAGTGCTCGCCGACATCGCCATAGTAAGGTTCAACGAACAATTCACTATACTGATACATTAGGTCTGGAAGTCCAACACCCTGACGGGCATCAGAAGCTTTGTCAGCTTCAAGCAGGCGGCGCATTTCGCCAAATTGAAAGGTCCAACCAACGAGGTTTTCCATCCCGACTTTCTTGCTTGTGATCGTCATCTCTTCACATATTCCGAACGCCGAATAGATGCCAATGCCGCGATACCCGACCATTTCTCTGGGGCTTTTTTCAGACATTCCAAATCGCCGAGCGACCCGGATCCCCTCCTGATTCATGCCGTAGCCATCATCTCTAATCACAGCTTGGGAGCCATCAACCGTAATGAGAATGTGACCGGCTTCAGCATCCACCCCGTTTTGGACATATTCCCTGAGTGCATCTTTCGCGTCGGAGTACAGGCCTCGTGAAAGGATGTCCAATAGCTCCCCGCCTACCTCCCAACTCTCTAGCTGAACTCGCCGCGTTTGGCGTTCACTTTGATTCATATGGCAGGCCTCTGTAGCTTGTGAAATTCAGGAATCTCGGATTGAGATTTCCGACCAACTCTTGAATTGCCGATAACAGAATCGCAGATTCGTTGAACTCGTCGTGAGTGATGTTGAAATCCAGAATTGAGACTGAAAAGCCGCCGGTCAGTTCATCTTGGACCTGCCACCACCATAGGAACGTTAGAGAATTCACCGAAACGTCCACCGAATATTCTCACTTCGATGCAGAATTCGTGATGCAACTTGGAGCACTTTCCGTTCAGGCGAAGACTGAATCTCTCGCAAAGACTATAAACCACCATTTACGTCAATTGGACGAAATGAACATGCAAACCGAGCTTAATCCGCCGTGGTTTGAATGACCAACGACCTGACGGAGCCAATCAGACGGACATCGACTCCATCGCGTTGTACACTTTTCGGAACGCCTTCGCTACCCGGCCCTCGCCGCCGAGATTAAAGCTCGCATTGCGAACTCTTGCATTCAATCGCCACATTAGTCCCTCAATGGAGTTGTAGTCTTGCACTGATAACGATTTGTACTTGCGGCGATTGTAATCGAGGAAGGGGAGTAGCTTTCCATTCAAGTGATGTAGATCAAAGCCTTTTTCTTCGATATAGGGACGGTATTGCTCGAACAATGGCGTGCTTGGCACCGGAGTAAACAGCATTGGAATCACGGAGCCGACACGGCTAGAGGCAAATGTGACTGTGTCGTATACCGCTTGCAGGTCTTCGTCTGGCAGGCCGAAGAGAATGAAGCAGTTGATGTCCTGGCAACGCGACTTGAATCCGGCCTTCTCAGCATTGTTCAACGCATAGAAAAACTTGTCCATGTTTGTGTGAGTCCGTTGCCACGATTTGGCCATGTTCGCGTTGACAGTTTCTAGCGGTAAATACAACCTCTTAAAGCCTGCGTCACGCATCAGTTGGACGGTGTCTTCGTGCAGCAGGCGCACTTCTATACCCTCTGGTGCGTGTAGTTTGATCCCTTTCAAATCGCGATCGTTGCAAATGAGTCGGCAAAGCTGCTTGAAATTCTCTCTGCCGAGCAGCAGGTTGTCTTCGTAAAAACAGAATTCGCGAATTCCTTGCTCAAACCGCCGCTTGATCTCATCGTACGCGACTTCGGATTCCCGAACCCAGATCTTTCGGCCTTCGTTCAATACGTTTGCCGAACAGTAAGAACATTTAAAGGGGCAGCCTCGACTCGTCGTCATGATGAGGTAATCGGGCAATCTCTCGCCTTCTTCACCATCTTCGACGTCCCCTGCACCGTCTCTGTCGTACAACTCGATGGCAAGTGGAAGTGGATTCGCGTCCGGTATTGTCGCGGACACTACGATATCTCGCTTCTTCTGTTCGGGGTCAAGTGGATCAAGCTCACGACCCATCACGTGCATTGGATCATTCAACCCGAGGTTCTGCATGGCGTGGTCGGGAATAAGTGTGGGATAGATTCCACCAACACGGAAAACGGCCCTTGGAAACACCTGCCGACAGACTTCAATTACGTCACGGGTACTTTCCCACCAGTACGTCATGATCGACGATATCCATATTTCATCTGGTTCTGGAAATACTACCTCGTCGAAAGGCGATTCATTCGCACTTCGTGCACGCGCTTTTATCGCTTCGAGCCGTTTTCGCAGTTCCTCGAGCGACATGCCGAAAACGTATTCGATCTTTTCGTCGGGCTGCGATTCGTAATTCGTCCATTTATCCGGGGTGAAGGGTTCGTCTGCGGAACAGAGTTTTCGTACACAGCGCTTTCGCTTTGGCACGGTTCGCCGCTTGTTGGCCTCCATGCAGTCAATCAGCTTCAGCATGTAGCCCTTGCCCTGAAGCCACGACGCAACGCGCAACAGCCCATAGGGCATACTCCAGTTTGCCCAATACTGTACGTCGTAGACAGGCGGGCTAATCAATAACGCTGAGGGGGAACGCTTCAAGATCCCAGACCTCCCTACGTAAACTGTTTCGCAGCAACTCGGCACCCATACTTCCATTCAAAAAATCGAATGACCGGCTGCGGACTTTCTCGTTGAGGAACGCCGCCATCCTGTAAAGGTCATGGTACTCGTATCGGGTGATTCCGTTATGCTCGGCGAACGGAAATCTGTGAGGGGACAGATCAGCGTACGAAAGATCGTCAAGATACTCCTTATGTTGTTCGTACAGTTCTGTTCCCGGCGTTGCGGTGTATGGCTTGAGGATGACACTTCCAAACGTCCTGAGAACGGTGAAACAACGATGGACGATCCCTTCCAGGGTTTCGCCAGGGCGCCCAATCCATACGAATCCGCAAGTCCTGTTTCCGTCCGCAAGATCAATCCCCGCTTCCAGTAAGTGGGCTCTACACTGCTTGTATACGACCTCGTCTAGATCCAATTCCTCCTCGGACTGCTCAAAGTGAAGCTCCGCGAACGTACGATCTGCGAACATCCTCGCTAAGTCTGGTGTGACCCGTTCGGGATGCAGCCCTGACACCGCATGAAACTGCAGATGTGGGTGGAGTCCTTTCGTACTCTCGACGATCTCTCGAAGTAGCTTGCCCTCGTCGCGACAAATGTCGTCCTCGGCATCAAACACGGCAACGCGAAATATTCCAAGATCGATTGCTTCCCTAATCGTGGGAATGGCCGTAGCTGGATTGAGAGTAATCGAAACGAACGACGGTTTTTCGCCTTTGTAGAGCTTCAGTGATGATCCATTGTCGGCATGCCTAAGTGGCGTCCTGACGAACAAGTCGGCATCACAAAAGTCTACTGCGTTGTCCAGCATAAATCGTGGGTAATTGCCCAGTACCGCCAGTTTCGCGTCTGGAAGCCAAAGGCGTAGCTTCGTGCATAATTGGTGAATGCTGGCGAACCAATAGCTGCACAGCGAAGTAATCCACACTTGAGTTGGCTCGTTTCGCTCGCCTTCAGCACGTCGCTCGACGACCCAATCCTTGAGTGCGTCGAATGGTTTTCCGAATCTCCACATTGGATATTTGTAAGCAAATTGACCATTGCCGACTTGCTTGTATCTCTCTCGCCCGTTCAACGCTTTTTTTTGTACGCGGCCTTTGTTGTTCGGCACCATGAAGTCAAACAGCTCAACCCCACATCCCTTGCTGTTGTTGAGATACGCCCCAATTCCGAGTAGGTCCAATGGTTGATTCCACTGCAGCCAGCTATAGCGTGTCTCGAACACTGGCGGGTTTACCAGCAGTATCCTGTCGCGCTCTTCGACTTGGTTCAGTAGTATTTGTCCTGTGACAGAATTAGTCATTGGATTGCATCGTGAAAGACAATAGTGTCACGGCCATTTCCATCATCTGTTCGGCGTCGCCTTCCGCCGCTGTGCGTGCCAATACCAATGCCAGGGCGGTGCGTAGGAATCCCCGCTCATCCATCTGGGACTTTGCAGCATGGCCCCAATTAACGTGAATTCTGTCCCGCTTGAAGTCTATTTCAGCGATGGGTTGGCTCGCCGTGCCCTTCTTGTGTACGACGTCGAACCGCCGTTTGAACAACATAATACCGTTGTCCCATTCAGGTCGCGATACGTCGATTGTCACCTGTTTTTTTTCATAGTCTATTGTTGCTGCTTCTGACTGACGACTTGCCTGATTTACGGCCATACCAGCCACTTTGTTGGGAACGTCAAATCCTGCCGGCTTCGCAGATGCTAACCCGTTCGGGCGCGGGCTGTTCGACTTGAGCATATCCCGTATCGCGTTGGCTTGTTGTCCGCCTTCGGTCATAAGGTGAGTTATCCCCGCCGACACATCATCCATCGCACGCCGGATGTACGCCGCGCGACTCAACGTGCTATCGATTGACGACCTCGCCTGGCTTCGTTTTAGGACTGCATCAATGGTCCTGCCGAGATATCCGCCAACCCTTTCACCCTCTCCCCGGAAATACTTACGCAAGGTGAGAAAATCACCACTCTCCTCGTAAAAGCCCTCGCGACCAGGATTGATCGCATCTACCGCGTCCAAGCCGCTCAGCACATTTATCTCACCCGTGATCTGGCTCAATGCGGCCTTGTGGGCTCCAGTAAGAAGGAATTCGGCGCCGAGAAAGGTCGGATCGCCGATTGCGACACCTTGGACACGTATAGAAACGCCTCGATACTCGGCCGGGAACACAACGCTTTCGTAGCCGAGAAGGAATCCTTTCGCGATAAGACCACCCTCGTTTATGTCTACTGCCGTGATCATATCCTTGTATAGCGTCGCTGCGTCCGGTTCGAACGGATAGAGTGGACGAGCCAACTCTCTCTCCGAATTGCCGTGCCGGAGAGTCACTTTTTCCAGTGTGGGTGGCGATGCATCCTCCAAGAGGGCTTCAAGATGTTCAGCTTGATCTGGCGCCGTCGTGTACCCGATTGGTGTACATCGTGACAAATGCCACGCGACCTGTTCAAAGCCGCTGCGACTGGCAACATTTCGAACGAAGCCCTTCCGGCGCCCGGCTCGGAGTTCGCGCTTTACAAACGACTTGAGTCCCTCTATTGCGACCGTTGTCCCTCCCGTCGATTCCCGCTGCAGCTCTTGAATTTCGATCAACGCGAAATCGGACAGTTTTTCAAGGTCGGCAGAATCCGCGAGCTTGAGCAAGCGATCAAAGTCCAGAGTCGCTCGAAAACCCAACCTAGTGCAGTCGATGTCAAATTCAATGTCAACCTCACCGAAATCCTTCTTGAAGTCGAGACTACCAGTCTTCGCGTTCAACTCGTAGTCGGTTGCATCAACCTTCAGCCGTTTTCCAGATTGGATCACCTCGAAACTGCACAACCTATTGAGTAACTGCGGGTCAATGGGTACGCCCAGAGCGCTGACGAGATCTATGGACGGGTATGCCTTTACGATCGAATGTGTCCGTTTGAACTGACGAGGACTGCTTGAAGTGATGATCATCCGGTGGCAGTAGCGTGCGAGCGCGAGGAATCCTATCCCTTTGTTCCCGATGCGGCTTCGATTTTTCTTTGGCGTCCTTTCCCCTGACCATTTACGACTGCTGCCGCCGATTCGAGTGAAGTCGCATCTGAACTCAAACGGACTCATCCCGTTGCCGTCATCCGATATCGTGGCAGACGTGAAGTCGTCAGCAAACTCGATCGAAACTTCTGTCGCGTCGGCATCGTAAGCGTTACTGACGAGTTCCTTGAACGCTTTGACGAACGGCTTATAGACGCCGGACAGCTCTCGAAGAATCGAAGGATCAACGCCTCCAACGCTCATTCCATGTTTCGATGCTTCTCTCACGCAATTTGCCCGATTCCACCGGTGGTTAGGACATTAAAAAAACGTGGTTTCTTTTTCCCAGGCAAGGGGAATTTGGATGCGAAATTGGCAGAGTTGCGGGCCTCCAACACCCACAATCGCGTTGCTGCATGTGAGCATTCACCGACGATTCCACGCGACGAGAGGCAACTCATCCCAGGTCATGTTGGTCCACTGTGTACGTGTTCAGTTGACTGCATAGTTCCCGTATTGGTATGTCTTTTCTATAAATACCAACTAATTGCGATCTTTGCAATACCGGCTGCAGACCTTGTTAATGAAATGGAAGGTCTACAGCGAAAAAGTGCGATTTTCCTGGTGATTCCAAAGCAGCCCCTACCCTTTCTCATCCATAAACGCCTCGTATAGCGCCAGTGGTTGGGACATCGAGTCGTCGATTTCGGTGACGGCGAACCGGACCTCCACGGTACGTTCGTCGCCAACGCGGAAATCGTCCCCGAACAGCGAGAGGTAGAGGGGGTTCTGGTCCCTGAACGGGTCCTTCATGTTCTCGCTCTCGTACCCGCTGATCACCGCATAGCAGTCCTGCGGGCGCGACATCAGCACGCCCGCAATGCCTTTCTCCAGGTTCGCGCTCATGATCACGGGCGCCTCGAAATACCGTTGCGGATTCCACTGGTAGAGGCCCCAGATCCGGTCCCATCGCCCGTCGGTCGACCGCCGGGCCGCGTGCTGGTCCCTCGAGAAGACCAGTCCCGTTCCCACGAAGACGTCGTTCACCTCCGGCGCGATCCACCGCGCCCGGTCCGCGGGAATGTCGAACGGACTGCCCTGAACGTACACGTACGGCCGCAGCGACAGATCGAAATAGTTCGACAGGAACACTTCGTAGGCCGGGTAGGGCCAGTTGGACTTCACGGTAATGGACAGGTCCACCGCATTGGGCTCGACCACCTCGTACCTGGCCGTCATCTCCGCCTTGTGATCGTCCGTCGGCGCCCAGTGCACGTCGATCGCATTGCCCCCGGACGTGATGCTGCGCGCGTTTTCCCGGGCCTGCCCCATGCAGTGATTCTGTGAAAACATGAAAAACAGATTCAGGAGGTCGTACTTCGGATGAACCACCTGTGCGCCCGTCGGTTTGTGCGTCAATTCCTTGATCCCATGCCGGTCCCCGTCCGGCTGAATGTGCCCCGCCATCTGCTCCGTATCAAAGTGCCACACGTTCTGTTCCGCATCGTGCCTCAGCGCCATCTCAACGCCTCCTTTCAGATCTCCAGCCAAAACCGGGTCGCGGGCCCTCTCACGTGAGTCTCAGACATCTCGAAAACCCGTACGGATGCGCCGGAAGCAGGGCGCCGGGCATCGGCGGCGTTTCACGGACTATCGCCTGCCTGGCGGGCGCCTCGTATCCGGCGACCCATGCCTCCACCGTCAGTTCGTCGAGATCGTCACCGGTTATGTCCAGCGTTACGGACGCCCATCCACTTTCGTGAATGGTGAACAGATAGTCGTCACGTTCCCTCGGTCCCACGGGAGGCAGGAACCTGGCCGATCCGTGGCTGCTCCGCCCCTGCCGGTGGATGCGCTGGCTCACATAGGCGTATCGCGCCGGCACACCCTTGTACCGCGACCCGCCGGCTCGGACGTGCACGCCGTCCAGCACCTTTTCCGGTCCGTGCAGGACAACCTGCAGTTCCGGACGCTCGAATCGATGGGGAACCGCAACGTACCATTGCCTCCTGTGGGTACCGTCATTCAATTCGTCGCAGGTCGTCTCGGCGGATAGACCGGGGATTTGCATATCTGGATGTACCGCGGGACCCACGTCGCCCGTAAGCCGCCGGTCCCCTGGAAACAGGTATTCACATCCGCCATCGCACAACCGGGCCATGAACGCCGCGCCGGGAATCGGCGACGCGTCCTCCTGTGCGTCGGCGAAGAATTTCAACAACCGCACTTCGTTCCCCAATATCGTCACCGACCCTTCCAGGTCCTGGCAGAAGGGATAGACCTGCCGAATCGTGCCCGGCGCATATCCCAATTCATCGTCCTGACCGAGATCCACGACCTGTGGTTCAGGGGAAGGATTTCTGAGCAGGAGCCAGGCGCTTCCGTCCGACGGATGCAGGAAGCCGTACACCTCGCCGAAGGCCGGATTCCCCAGCACCATCCGCGTCTCCTTCGTCCCCAACGCGTCCGCGTTGAATCGCATCCAGTCCATCATCGCCTGCAAGTGTTCCGCCCGGTCCGCCCTCAGGCTTTCGGGATTTATAGGCATCGGCATATAGGTGGTGCCGCGGCAGGCCGCCAGCACCAGATTGTCCAGCCATGTATGGGGCGGATCGCCGAACGCGTTGGTCAACGCCTGTACGAATTCGTGATTGTCATACGCGTCGAAGAAGATCGGCGTCTCCGCACGGCGCATGATCTGATAATAAACCGTGTCCCGATGCGTCAGGGCCCGGTCGCGCTGGGTGCGAGACGGCCACGACGCGTATTCACAATCTCCCGAGTGAACCAGCCATACGTGGTTCGCCAGACACAGCCACCAGGGGCTGGGCCACCACCCGTTCCGCGTCACCAGGTCCGGGTTGACGGCCCGAAGCCGGCGGTCGATCCTGTTGAACGCGTTCACCGACGCCTCGCGCATGTGATCGGGTGACGGGTAGCGGTCCGCAAAGTCGGGATGGGTGGCGCACTCGTTGTCCCAATCGATCTTCAAATGAACGGCCCCCACGTCTCCCACCAGCGCCTCCCAGCGCCGGGCGAGGGCTTCTTCGAAGGAAGGCTGCGCCATCACCACAAAAGTACCGCTTCCGTAGGAACCTGGACCTTCGCCGACCCGCCATCCCTGCTCCTGAATCCAATCGGTGTCGAATCCCACCGGACCGTTGTGCGTGACCCACAACGCCAGCGAGAATCCCGTTTGTTTCAGATCCTCGGAAAACGCGACGAGCCGGGAATCGTCCTCGTCGTCGCCCTTGTGCCGGTAGATTGTCTTCCTGTCGAACCAGCCCGCGTCAAACGCGAGAGAATCCGGCTTCAGGCCCAGGTCCGAAACCGCCTCTGCGTAGGCCTGGTTCATTTCGAACGAGTCGAGATACTCCCGATTGCCCAGATAACGGACCGACCATCCCACCGAAAGATGGAATATCGGCTTTGACAGCCGGGGCAGGCGGATCTGCCACATGTAGTCCATGAATGCGTCTCGCACGGCCTGGTGGCTCTCCGCCGCGCCGTAGACCGCGGTGTAGCTCTCGATGCGTCGTTCATCGTCCCAAACCGGGTGGTGGAAGAGCTCCAGCCTGTCTCCAGGAACCACAAAGCCCACCGGATGCTCCAGCCCGGCAAACCAGTCTCCGGCCCACACCGGATACCCGCAGCCCGGTACAGGCGGGGCGTACGAGTCGAGCCCGGACTGTTCTTCCGCGCCCGGCCCGCCTCGGACACCGTATCCCACGCGTCTCATGGGCCTTGGAGGACTGTCCTGAATGTCCACCCAGAGCCGGTCCGGCGTGGGCGCGCCCGGACTTTCCGGGGCCTCGAGCGTCAACTGTTTACTGAACCAGGGATCCTCTCCATCGATCCAGTACCGCACCCGGGCTCGAATGCCGGTCGTTTCGTGGCGGTAATCAAACGCAATCTCATTCTTACCGGGTTCAACACCGGTCCGGACAAACAGGTCCGCCGGAATCTCCACGTCGCCGAGCCGGATCATGAACGCGGGAAAGTCGAACGCGCGGCGCGAGCCCGACAGCCGATTCTCCAACTGCAGATGTCCGCCCTCCCATCGCAGACAGAGGGCGTTGTTTTCGAGTACCCAATGATCGGTCACGGAATTACCTCCAGGTCTCCCTATCCTGTGCGAATCGTCTGCCCCGCGCCGATAGAATGCTCGTCGCCGGTACCTTCACCACTCACGATCTCCACGACCAATTGACCGCTGCCGGTGTTCGTCACGTGGATCCCGCCGCCGGGCACGGCATCGGCCCTGATATCTCCATTCGCGCGCAGCGAATGCGTCACGGCCAGCAGACACGCGCTCTCGCTGTTGAGCGAAACGTGGTAGCGCACAATATCGTCAGTTACGTCGACCGAGGCGCCGGCATACACGAGGACGTCCTCCTGCCGGGCCTGCGTAAATGTACAAACCTTGCGTTTCTCCTCGAAATTCGCCGCCGCGAGGTATCCGTCCGTTACCAGGCAGGCGCTCCGGTCCGGTCCCGCAAGGACGTCGAGCCGGCTGGCAGGCGTGTCTTCGCGGGCCTGCTCGGGAATCAGCAGCGCGGCCAGAGACGCGGCTTCCTCGCCCGCCGGCAATGCCCTTGCTTCCGTCTGGTGCGAAAGGGTAAGATCATCGGCGATTGCACGATATGGTTTATAGAAGTGCCGGTTCAGATAACCCGCCTCGCCGGTGGCCGAAAACACAATGCCGAGGCGGTCGTCGATATTCAGCCATTCCGGCCTGCCGAGGCCGTCCTCGATATCCTCGTCCTCGCGATCGCCGAGCCAGCCTCTGTAATCGGTTGACCCATCGGGGCGGTACAGTGTGCGGATCCCTCTGCAGTTCGGTTCGAGCAGCGGGAAATGCTCGTTGGTAATCCGCAGGAACCCCTGGTCGAGCGATTCCAGCGTCAGGTCTTCCAGGGCCGTGAACCGCTCGAAGGACAGCGCCCGCCCATCCGGCAGGCTGGCGAACAACACCTGCTGCCGCAATGACTCCTGGCACCGGTCCATGGTCATCGCCACCGCAAACCCGTCGTCATAGTCGGTCACGCGCGCCCGCTTCAAGCGATGGCTGTCCGGGCGCCCCTTTACCACCGGCCTGCCCAGCCAGCTGTCCGAACAGGGCGCGATCGTGTAGATTCCCTCCCTGGTCAACGGCATTGCCATGACGGAGTTTCGCCACGAAAACGACGTCTGTCCTTTCGGATGACGATGATGGACGAAACCCGCGTGCGGGTATTCACGCACCCCGGCCAGTCGCCGCTCGAGTTCGTCTTCCGGGGTGGGTTTCGGCCCCGGCCCGAACAGCCGGTGGAACAGGTACTGGTGCGCAACCGCGCTGATGGTGACTTCCCGCATGATCATCGGGTCCTGCTGATCGTGCGCCCGTTCCGCAAAGTCCCTGTCGTACATCCGCCCGCCGTTTCCATCCTGCCGCAGTTCCGCGTTCCGGAGCCCTCTGCGCAGAAGCGCCGCGGCATCCGCGTCGTCGAAGAATACGGCGGCAGCAGCATGCGGGTTCTCGCTGCCGGTTGCGGGCAGATAGTGCCAGTCCATCCCCTGCACGGCCTGGGCGTACCCCCACCCGTCGGTCATCGCCTTGAGATTCTCGTAGACCCTGCGCCGGTTCCAGAACAACTCCGGCGGCAGTTCCCGTCCCCACAGCTTCAATTGCACCCCCGCCGAACTGAGCGGCCGGACGCCCGAAGCGGTGTAGTTCGGATGCACCATCCCGTGGTTTTCCGCCCAGTAGTCCGGCAACGCCGTGAATATCTTCCCCGCGAGCGCTCCCGCCGTGGTCCGGCCCAATTCGCCGCGGTCCTTCGCGTCCTGCGGCGCCGAGCAGGTGGAATACATCCACCGCCTGCACGTTGCCTCCCACTCGGCGGCGTCTTCGTGCCGCTCCAGAAACAGATGGCAGGAGGTCAATCCGTTGGACGTCCAGGCATTCTCTTCCATCTGCGTATCCACGTAGATCCCGCTCTTCGGGGCCATGTTCCCGAATCTGGCGGCATAGTCCGCGTGCACACGCGCCATCATCATCCACGTCTCGTCGTCAATCCGGTCCCGCAGCAACAGGCATACGCGCGCCAGCGTTGAGATCCCATGGCCGCACTGGCTTTCCTTGAAGAACCCCAGCCCGCGTTCGCCCCACTTGGTACCGCAAATCTCGGGGCGTCCCAGTCCCACGCTGGGCCTGACGCAGTCAGGGGGCCCGGAGTCGTGCGTGAAACAAAGGTACCTCAGCCCCATAATCGCCATGCGTTGAAGGTCGCTCCGGGAAACGCCGACCCCTTTCTCGTCGTACTCCGGGGAGATGCTGGCGAGGGCGAATGTCTCCACGGGCGGCGTCGTATCGGCGCCATACCAGTGGCACCCGCCGAAGAAGTGCCCGCAGTCCGGGCGGTCCGGCCATTCCTCGAAATACTCGACGCCCGTGGGAATCCACTTCTCCATCATCCGCAGGTAGCGGCGGCTGAGTTCGTTCTCTTCCGCCGGAAGGAATGGCGCCTTCAGTTCAGTCGTGTCTGACATTCTGACCATTTCGTTTTCTCCTTGCATCAAATTAGCCGTCAGCGATCAGCCATCAGCAGTCAGCCTGAACCTGAAACCAAAAGGCGGAACCTCTCCCCCCGAGCCCCTTCCCCTTACAGCTCATTGAAACGGCGTTCCGGGCGGTCCCGGGCATTGTCTTACCATTCAACTTTCCCCCATCCCCTACCCCCCTGTCCGCGAGAAAGGGGGACCTGTGAACCGCTCAGGTTCTCGTGTTTTTCTCCCCCTCTCCACCCGGGAGAGGGGGTTGGGGGGAGAGGTCTGCGTCATTCAAGGCCCTGCCACTTCACTGCGTTGAAGTCAACTGATTTTGATTCTTGGTTTTGCTTCAAGCTGACGGCTGACTGCTGATCGCTGTTCTTGCTGCTTCCGGCCCGTCGAATTTCGCCACCCTATTTCCGGGGCAGAATTAGATGCCTCACGTCCATGATCTCATATCGATTCTCGCCAACCCAGGTCCGTCGCGGGAAATAGACATGCCGGCTTGTCCCGTCCGGGTCGATTTCGAACCCGGGATCGTCGGCCAGTACCAGGACGGTCCGGCCATCCCGATTCACGACGTCCGCCAACCCGATCCCCAGCGTAAACCCGGCCCCGTCTTCGACCACGACCGTCGAACCTGTTATCCTGTCCCCATCAGGAACATTGCCCTCCACAACCAGTCCGTTGACGTCGGAACCGGTTTCCTTACGCAGCACCTCCAGGATCGCGCCTCTGAAGATTCCTCGGCCCGTGAGTCTGGCGTTGCCCTTTTGCAGCAGCGACCCGCCCACCAGGGTCATCCGTTCGACGCCGCCGTCGCGCTCCCGGACAAACCCGATCCGGCCATCCAGCAATGCGTCTCCAGCTACCATCCGTCTGCCATTCGGGTTGCAGAACAAATAATCCGTATAGTCCACCCCGACGATCTTCAGCGCCACACCGTCGAAACCGGTGCGCAGTCGCTCCACCGAGCGCAGGAACGGCGCTTCGCCGAACGGTTCCAGCACATTCACGAATGTGCTGGAGAGATCTTTCCCCTGACGCCGATGGATCAATGCCGGCATGGTGACGTCATCCAGCCTGGCTTCGCTTTCTTCCGCGCGCCGCACGGACGGCATGCTCCCGAAGAGCAGTTCCCCGTCCAACTCCGAGACCCCGTGGACGCGGACCCCGCCTTCCGGTTCGCCCGTGCTGGTGAATATCACCTCCCACGGCCCGGCAATTTGCGCGCGGCTGACGTCTCGCACGTACGCGTAGACGAAGTTGTGACCCTCGGCATATCCGGGTACGGTTTCCCCGCTGGGCAGCACGACCTTCACATCGGGCGGCAGCAGCGTTTCGCCGCAGGCCGTCCGATCCAGGTCCGTCTCGGTCGAACCGTCGTTGTTCGCGTCTCCCACAAGCACGAAATCGTGCTGCGATCCCCCTTCAACCCGAAACACATCCACCACGTACGCGTCCTGCTCCGAAACGCCGATCATCACGAGCAATCTAATGTAATCCTGTACGACCCCGGGATACGCCCGGTTGCCCTGCGCGGCCACCGCCTGAAACCCGCTGTTTCCCGGCACAAACAACAGCAGGTTGCCGTCGGAAGGGTTGTTTTCATTGCCCTGCGCCTGGTCCTCGCCGTTCACGACCACTGTGCTGTGTGACAGCGTGCTGGACGCCCACTGCCGCTGGTGGGTCCAGGTGTATCCTAAGTCGGACAGCCGCTCCTGACCATGCGAAAACAGCGTAATGCTCAACAGGTCCGCGTGCGCGTGTCCGTACGCGCCGGAAAAGTGCAGGTGAGCCTGCATCTGATTCGCGCCATCGCCACGGCCGAGCCAGGCGTGCCCCGCGCCGCCAAGCAGATAAGGGCGGGAGCATTCGGTGGGCGCACGATGCTCCCGCGCCCATGTGTCGTGTACCGCAACCACGCGCCCGTTCGGGTATCGCAGGAGATCCGGAATCCGCCTCGCCTTTTCGAAGAGCGGAAACCGGTCCGAGAGATCCAGATTCCCGTAACGCGCTCCGGTCTCGGGATGGACATAGCCTTCCGGATCGCTATACCCATCCAGCAGGCGCATCGCGCCGGCCAGGCCGCCCACTGTCTGATTATGATACGAGACCGCCGCTTCCCGCCACATCCCATCCACGAAAAACTGTTTGCGGATCAGGTCGCCAATCCAGTCCACCGCCTCGTGCACGTACGCGGGCTCGGCAAGGACCCGTCCCGCCGAAATCAGGCCGTGCAGGATCGTCGGATCCATATTGCTGAGCGTAATCGGATAGGAACGCACAAACGAAACGCTGCCTCGAATCAGATCGTCTTCGATTCTTCGCTTCATTCCGTCGTCAATCTGGCCGCTCTCGCGAATCAGATCGTAGGCAAGGACCAGGTTTGACGGAATATCCCCGTACGCCCAGTAGTCCCACTTCGCCGCCAGATACGGTGACACCGGAAAGGGGAACGTCCGGTATCCCTCAAAAACCACCTTGGGCCGGAACGGCGCGTCGAACCGCGCGCAGTATCCGGGATAGACCTGGGCAAAGCGATCCAGGATCAGCGCCGCTCTGCGGGCGAATTCCGGTTTCCCTGTGAGAAAATACAGCTTTCCGAGATGATGGGCCGCATCCGAAAAATACATCCGGGCCACGTACCATCCCTTGGCCCGGAAATAGTGCCGGTACTTTTCGTCCGGCGCGAACTGCGAGAGCGATCCGGGCAACTCCGCCGGCGGTGGAAACGGCGCCTCCCAGTAAGGATATTCCTGGACCTCGCCCCGCGGATTGGTCACCCGCATCACCCCGTTTTCGGGGAACTTCGGGTTCGGAAACCTCATCTTGCAGAACAGGCAGAAGACCCGGTCGGGCTCCTCGATCGACCACGACAGTTGATTTTCCTCGGCGCCCCCCTCGCAATTCGGACAGTCCACAAACCGGAAGCCGGACCGGTCCGGAATCAACCGCGCAAGCTCGTCTTCGGAAAGCGCCATGAGGGGCGCCAGGCTCTTCTCGAGACCCGCAACGTGACCTTGGTCGACGTCAGGATGGAACACCGGATCCGCGTAAATACGTTCAGGCATCAGAATCAGCAGCAACACCAGGGCCGACACCACAAAGGTCAATATCATTTCCCGGTCCGTCACGCGGGGAAATCGACGTCCTCGTCCAGTGGAAACACGGGCCGTCGAATCCGTTCATAGGGTAATGTCTCCAGCGCCAGGGTGGTACATCCCGGGCTGACCGCCATCAGCGCCGTGCCCGCGATTTCTCGCAGTTCCGGTGCGAGATACCCGTGTTTTACAACCACGATCCGGTGTTCCGCGGGATTCACGTTCGCCTCTTCGAAGCTTCGCAGTTCCAGGAAGGGCATGCGGTCGGCCGTCAACACGACCCTGACGCCGTCCACCTGAAACACGGCAATCCGCGGCGGATTCACGGAGACGACCCTGCCCGCGACCTCCAGAGGAGACCCGTTTACCCTGTCGAGCTTGCCGCCGACATTCAGCGTCAGCCGGGCGCCGGTTCCCGCTTCGAGACACCGCGCCACGGCTTCGGCATCGGCGATCCCCGCGACAACCGCGTCTCCGGCGCCCGCCTCCAACAGCGCTCTCAACACCACGGGAACATCCCCCGCCGCCCCGGCCGTGACGTTGTCTCCCGAGTCGGAAACAAATACGGGATGGCGGTTCTCGCGGACCGCCCGCCGAACGACGTCTTCCACGGGCAGCGTCACCACGTCCGGCGCGAATTCATCGCGGCGGCGCCAGATTTCCCGCGCCATGCGTTCCGCCTGCTCCCCGGCCGCGTCGCGATTCTCCGAAACCACGATCGCCGCCGCGGACGTAAAGGGAGAGTCGGTCCACGCGCACCCGATCATGATCGACGCGTCCAGAACGTCGGGTTGCGCTTCCACGTCCCGAAGTCCCGCGTACAGGGACCGGGCGGGCTCCACCCCCGTGGCCGCGTGTTCGCCCGGAAGCAGCATGGGCAGCCTTACGATGGCATTCAGCGGCAGGATGCCTTCCTTTACGCAGCGGACCAGATGCCCGATCGCCCGCATCTGGGTCTCGCGCCTGTCCACGTGGGGCGCGGTCCGCAACGCTGTCAGCACATTGGTCTTCTCCACGACGTCGTGCGCGAGATTGGCGTGCAGATCCAGGCTGGCGACAATCGGAATCTCGTCGCCGACCGCCTCGCGCACGCGGCAGACCAGGTCGCGCTCCCCGTCGCCAACGTCCTCCACCTCCATCGCTCCGTGCAGATCCAGGTACACGCCGTCCACCGGGGATGCTCCGCGCAGTCGATCCACCAGTTCGTCCGCCATGGACTCGTACGCCTTCCGAAGGACCAGCCCATGCGGCTGCGCCTTCGAGACCAGCGCAGGCGCCCATTCGACGTTGCCGAACGCCTGCCAGGGGACATCGGCCAGAATTTCCTCCCCGCGCAGGACGCGGAAGTCCTCGATACCCGCCCGAAGCGGAGAAAACGTGTTCGTTTCATGCCTGATCCCGCAAATCGCCAGCCGCATTTGAGCTCAATTCGAAAAAAGATAACCGTCAAATTGGCCACAAAAAGCACAAGAGGTATCGGTGCGAAACGGCGTGTGTCGTAACGCCGTGACCCAGCAGATACGTATCATTGACCGTCCCGCCGGGATTAGATTCCCGATCTCATACGGGCGCCACCTGGCCCACGTCCAGACACAATTCGAGGACTTTGCCGTCTTTCAGAACACTCACGTCCACGCTTTGTCTCGATTCGTTGGTGAGGTATGCGCCGCCGCCGGAAACCGCTTCGATCCGAATGTCGCCGCCGGACCGGACCGTCATCACCTCTTTCGCGTAGAAGGCCTTTCCTCCTTCGATGGGCACTGCATACGCCACGCGCTGTCCGGAGACGCGCGTGATGCTCCCGAAAACCGGCACCTCACTCCCGGCGACGGTCTCAAACGTGCACAGCTTCCGCTTCGAACCAAAGTTGCCCGCGCAGAGATATCCGTCCACGATCAGCCCGACCGTATCGTCGGACGATTCGGCTACGCTCAGGAACTGGGCCGGCGTTTCCTCGTGGGGCTGTTCGGGACAGATCAGCATCGCCAGCGCGCCCACCTGCTCACCGGCGCGGTACTCCTTCGCCGCCTCGTCCAGGCTCAGGAACAGATCGTCGGCGACCGCCCTGAAGGCGAAGGGCGGAAAATAGTGGCGGTTTACATAGCGGGTCCCGCCGGTCCCTTTGAAGACGATCCCCAGCTGATCGTCCACGTTCAGCCACCCGGGATCGCGCAGGTCGAACACGACGTCGGCGTCGGGATCGTTGCCGGGAAACCCCGGAAACGTCTCCGCTCCATTCGAATGGTGGAGGATGCGCTCTCCGTCACACGCGCCGCCGACGAGGGGGAAGTCTTCGTTGACAATTCTGATGAATCCCTGATCGAGCCGCTCTACGATGCAGTCTTCCAACGCACCGAGTCGTTCACTGACCACCATCCGTCCATCCGGAAGCGAGCAGCACAACACGCGCTGGCGAATCGTGTCCTGAGCCCGGTGGTTTACCATCAACGCCGCAAAGCCGTCGTCGTTCCGGGTCACCTCCATCACAATCAGGTCGTGGCTTTGCGGACGGTCCCGCACGGTCACGTTGGCCAGCAGACTCCACCGGCTGGGCCCCACCGTGTGTACCCCGTCGCGCGTAAACGGCAGCGCCATCACGTAATTTCGCCAGGACAGGGAATTCTGGCCCTTTGCGTGGCGATGATGCACAAATCCCGAGTGCGCGAAAATCCGGACCCCGTTGAATTTCGCCGCAATCTCCGCCTCCGACGCGGGCGCCGGCGCTTCCGCATCCATCAGCCGGTGCAGGAGGTAGGGCTTCACGATCAAGGCAATCATCTCCGACTCCTTGATCTCCATGGGGTCCTCCACCTCGTGGCAGGTTTCCGCAACGACGGGATCGATCAGACGCCCGCCGTTCCCCTCCTGTTTTTTCTCTCGGATCGCCAGCGATACTTCCTCGAAATACCCCGCATCGGGGTCCTTCAAAAACAGATAGGCCGATGCATGCAGCGCGTGCTGTTCCCCCAGATAAAGGCGGTCCATCCCCTGTGTGGGCATTGCCGATCCGGTCTCGTCCGTCAGCAGTTTGATCGCATCGTAGACACGCTGGCGATTCCAGTAGGCTTCCGGAGGTTCGGTCCTTCCGTACATCCGGTAGAGCAGTCCCAGAGCGGCCACCGACTGGACCCCGGAGGCGGTATAGCCGGGGTGGACCATGCCGTGGTTCTCGGCCATGTAGTCCGGCAGCGTGGTAAACGTCTTGCCGGTCAGCGCAGCGGCCGTCAACCCGGATTTCAGCGCCCCCTCGTTGAACCGGTCCTGCGGGGCCGCGCATGCCGAGAACATCCATCGCCGCGCGCAGGTTTCCCACGCTTCCGCCCGCTCGTGTCCGGACAGAAACAGATAACACGCCGCCAGTCCGTGCGCCGTCCACGCGTTCTCTTCCATCTGCGTATCGGCAAAGACCCCGCTCTTCGGCGCCATGTCAGCGAACCGATCGAGATAGTCCAGACAGATCTCCGCCAGCATCATCCGCGTTTCGTCGTCCACGTACGGCTGCAGCATCAGGGCGGCGGAGGTCATATTCGCGACGGTCCCGCCGCACTGGCTCTCCGGGAAGAACCCCCGGCCCCGTTCGCCCCACTTTGTGCCCCAGGACCTGGGCATGCCCAGCCCCGTGGACGGCCGGAGACATTCCTCAGGGCCCGTATCGTGCGTGAAACACAGGTATCGGATGGCCTTGATGACAACCTCCCGGAGGTTGTCGATGGAGAGTCCCGTTGTCTTCTCGTCGTACTCCGGTGAGGTGCCCACCGCGGCCAGGGCGTGCAGCGGGACGGCCGTCTCGATGCCGTACCAGTGGACCCCGCCGAAAAAGTGTCCGCAGTTGGGGCGCTCCCCCCAATCGTGGAAATAGCTCAGCGCGGTGGGAAACCACTTCTGCGCCATCCGCAGATATCGCCGGCTCATCGGGGTTTCGGCGGCGGGTGTGCACGCGCCTTTCAGGCTGGTGATCATGTCGGGCGTGACCACGCTCTATCGCTCCTTGAAGAGAATATCAACTCAACATCCGTTCGGCTCGCTTGTGGCAGATTTCCTCCAGCGTTTCTTCGTCCACCGGCAACACCGCGCACTTCACCGTCGCGGCGGAGGGATACGAGAACGGCGCGTGGGTGCCGAATACGAGGTGGTCCGCGCCGCCCTGCGCGATGAAATTCGCCAGATCTCCCAGGTCGTTCACGTTTCGGTTCAACGAGTAGTGGACTTCAGCAAGGGACAGGTCGAAATACCAGTCGCGGTCCCGAATCTCGTGTCGCCGCCACACGGGGGAACCTGCAATGCCCCGTGCATTGGGTATCACGATCGTCGCTCCCGGTACCGCGGCGATCAGATTCGCCGCGCCGTCCAGGTCCAACATCCGTCCGGGATCCATCCAGTGCCTCTGCCGGACGTCCTCGATCCGATGCGGAAGGAACACGGGAAGGCCCCGTTCGGCGCAGGCCGATACGACCTTTCGCGCTTCGGGTCCATCCACGGCGAATTCATGGTATTGCGGGAACAGCCTCGCGCCCTTCATGCCCAGGTCTTCGTGACACCGGCGCAGGTCGCCTTCCCAATTCGCGTCGGCCGCATTGATCGTCGCCATCGGAATCAACCGATCCGTAAACCCCTCCAGGTCCTCCGCCAACCGCTCGTTTGCCGGCTGTACGCTCCGGTGCAGAATCGCTTCGATCCTGGAGACGGCGGCCTTGCCGATGCCTGCCCGGTCCAGCCGTCTGATGAGTGTATCGGGCGTATTGTCCCGCAATGCCCGAAAGGGCCATGAACCCAACCATGCATTGACATCGATGTATTTCACGCCGCAACCTCCTTCCCCTGCCGGAGCGGCGCCGCGCCCTGGGCGGCCAGAATCCGCTCCGCGTTTTCCCAGAAAATCATGTCCTTTTCCTTATCCGTCAGCGTGGCGTCGATGACCTTTCCCACGCTGCCGGACATGGTGCCGTCTGTGCCGAACAGCACCCGGTCCGCGCCCATTTCGGCCACCGCCAGTTCGACCTGCCCGTCGTCCAGATTGCTGCCACTGACGTCGCAGACCAGGGCGCGCGACGTGCCCCGCATCGCGCGAATGGTGTTTTCCCAGTCGCCGCCGCCGCCGATGTGCGCGTGGATGACCATCGCCTCCGGATACCGCCGGTTCATTGCGGCAAAGTGGCGTCCGTTGGAAATCAGCGGCTGCGCGTCGAGGTGTTCTCTGGCGGTCGGGAGGCCCGCGTGCTCCAGAAGGGGGACCTTGCGCTCGACGATGCGTTCGATGACCGGATACACGGCCGGATCGTCGATGCGGTACTGGTTGTAGAGTTTCAGGCCGATCATACCCGCATCCAGGCAACGGTCAATCTCGTCCAACGCGTGACGATAATGTCCCGGAATGACGAAACACAGGCCCCGGATATGGTCGGGAAAGCGTTTCATTGCCCTCAGCACGGCATCGTTTTCCGCGCGTACTTCCTCGATACCGGCAAGCCGCCCGCCCGTAATGGGCGACGAACACCAGAATTCCGTGATGCCCAGCATGTCGCCCGTCGAGATCAGCCGCTCGGCGGACGTCGCCTCGTCCGCCTCGTTCCCAAGATTCCAGACGTGGCAGTGCGCGTCGATCTTGGGCCGTCGGAGCCATCTTTCGATATCCAGACTCATTTCAAATCCTCCGAAGGTTTGAACGTAACGACAATTTCAAGATACCTTTAAGGACGACCGCTCCCGTGGCCGTCGAAATGCAGCAAAAACAGCTATCAGCGGTCGGCTTTCAGCTTTCAGCTTGAATCAAAATCTCAATTCGTTCACGTGAGCGCCGTGAAGCGGCAGGGCTATAACGGGCGCAACGAGGGCAAGAATGCCCTCGCTCCCGGGAAACCGGTCCCTCTCCCGGAGGGAAAGGAGGAGCGGAACCGGAGTGCCTCAGGGGTGGTTGGGCGGGGAGCTGACCGCTGACAGCTAACGGCTGACAGCTACTTATTCCCTGTCCCATGGAAAAACGAACGTCGGCGGGTTCACGTACCGGTTCGTGGTGACCACGAGCCGGCTGCCGCTTCCTGGCGCCAGTCGTACCGTGAAGAAGGGCGAATCCACAGATTGGGTCCTGCCATCGACCTCGACCGCGGTTACCTGGTGCTCGGCATAGGCCCCCGCTTGCACAATCACGGTCCGATGATCCACCGGATTCACGTTCACCAGCGAGACCGTGGCCGTTTCGTCCGTCAGCCCCTCCACGAGCGCCGCTACGTCCGCGGGTATCCCGGCGCGCCGCCGCGCGGGATCGAAGTACCGCAGGCGGCAGTGCAGCGGTTCGCCGTACCGGGGGTTCAATCCACCCAGCATCAACTGGGTCAGACAGCTGTTGATGGCCGGATTGAACTTCAGCGTATCGTCCGACATCCGGGTATCGGGGGTACTTGCATCCGCGCGCATGCCGTTCATCTTTTCGCGGATGGACGCGAATTCCCGGCGCAGCGCCGCCTCGGCAAATCCCCCGTTCTCTCCATCCAGAAACTTCAGCCACGCATTCTCCGGCACGTATTTCAGGTCCGCCCGATCCATCGACCAGTAGTAGACGTCCAGCGCGCCCTGGCTGTAGGGCGATTGCTGGTAGTCGTACCAGCCGTCGTCGCCGTACATATGCGGGTACATCGTTCGGTCGTCCACCGTGCGGGTGTTCGCGTTCACGGCCGCGAGCATCCCGCGCCAAACGTCCACGTATTTCTGCTGTCCCGTCAACAACAGCGCATTTCCGAAGCCCGCCACGCCCCGGACAATCGCATTCCTGTTGGACAGTTCACCCGTCTGCGGCACGACTACCGTGAACCCCCAGCCGTAACACCCGCCATACCACTTGCCGTCGCATTCGCCTCCGATTTTCCCGTCCAGTCCGATGTTGCTGGGGAGGATGCCGTTGTTCGCGGCGGCCCGTTCCGCCCATGCATCCACGTAATCGACGACCCAGTCCCTGTATTTTTCCTCCGCATCGACCATAAAAGCGTTGAGGCCGAGGGTCGTGGCCGCCAGATTGATGGGATGGTCGCCGACCACGTCCGTGTATTCCTCGAAGTGCGCCAGCATTTCCTCGAAATTGCGCTCGCCGTGCGCCGGGTCGAACCGCCCCTCCACCTCGACGGGGTCTCCCGCCCAGTCCAGCGCGGTCGCTTTCCGTAGCAAGGGCCCCCTGCTTCCGGTAAACAGGCTGCGGATGATCCTGTGCTCCGGATCGTAGTTCTTTGCCTGCGGGTCCTCATCCATATAGAGTCCGGCGTACCGCCTCGCGCGGTGCCTGAAGTTCATATCGTACGGATCCGACAATCCCTGCAGATTGAAGACGGCCAGGCTCTCGCCGTGGTGGAACCAGTCCAGGCTCACCGGGAACTCTTTATAGATCATCCCGTCCCGGGCCAGCGGTACCTCGACGGTCTTCGCCTCCGTATACTGCAGGAGGTGGCCTTCCCATCCCAGTTTGTACATGTCCAGAATACAGTCCGGAGCGCCAATCGCGTGCAGGATGGGCCAGCCCGTGAGATTCTCGATCGCGTCGTCAGGACCGTCGTTGCCGCCCCATCGGGGCACGCATTGCAAATAACCCCGCGCATCGAAATACCGATTGAAAAACGCCTCGCACGCCCGCGTCTGCGCCCGGATCAACTCTCTTTCGAGCAACGCCCATTCCGGCGGCGGCGTGGGCGTCTCGATCGAAACGGTCAACGCATTGGGATTCACCTTTGACATTTCCAGATCCTCTCAATCATCGTTTCCTGGACGCCTGGTTTTCTCCCCCTTTCCCTCCGGGAGAGGGGGCTGGGGGGAGAGGTCTGCGCCTCGTCAGGTCCTGCTACCTCACAGCGCACGCGGCAATGGGTTTGCCTTTTGCTGTTTGTCTTTGCTTCAAGCTGATTGCTGAATGCTGACCGCTGAAGGCTGCTCTTCGACGGCAGGGAATTTGGGGAGATGTGGATGTTGAAGTTGAATCTCGTCTTTTGGTTCAAGCTGACTGCTGAAAGCTGATGGCTGATGGCCGTTTCTCAACAAAATAGCCAATGAAAACTCCGGATACAACGCAAAAGGGCGCGGCCTCAAGGGTGTGCGCCAGAAAGAAAAACCTTGACGCGCAAATTCTGCTTCTCTATCTTAAGGCCGCGATGAAGACATTGAATGACATACGGGACACGTTCAGGAATTCGATTCCCAATCCATCAGGGATGACGTGCGCCCACACCGCCCATCGGCATGCGCACCATAGCGCTTACGCGACCCTTCGCGCAATTCGCTCGGCGGTGGACTGGACCTGATTTGATCGCGCAGAAGCAAAAAGGCCCGCTGTCGAGAGACAGCGGGCCTTTTTAATTGGCAGCGATGAACGGTTCTGGCAATGAATGTCAATGGACTGATTTGGCTTGATCCGGAAAGGGATCTGAAAAATGCCGCACAATGACGACGCTTACGGGCGCATGACGTGGGACTTCCATCGCGGCATTCCCGCCAGGGAAATCGTGGAACGCGAAGACGGATGCATCTCCGCCGGCAAGTCGAGCGACTACTTCAAGCCGTTTTCCGAGTGGCCGCCACAGCAGCAGGAGGCGATGAACTTTGTGTCGGGACGCGTCCTGGACATCGGCTGCGGGCCGGGACGGCACGCCCTCCACCTTCAGCAGAAGGGGTTCGACGTCCTGGGCATCGACCGGTCTCCCCTGGCGATCAGAGTCGCCCGTGAACGGGGTCTGACGAATGCCAGGGTTCTGAGCGTAACGCAGATTTCCCATCGGCTCGGCCAGTTCGATACAACTCTGATGCTAGGCGCCAATTTCGGCCTGTTCGGGAACCTGAAACGCGCCCGGTGGCTGTTGCGGAAGATGCGAAATATGACGCCTTCCGACGGTCGGATTATCGCCGAGACCAGGGACCCCTACGAAACCACGAGCAAAGTGCATCTGGACTATCACGAATCCAACCGCAGACGCGGCAGGTTCTCCTGTCAACTCAGAATCCGGATCCGCTACGAACGGTACATCGATGCGTGGTTTGACTATCTTCAGGTGTCCCGAACAGAGATGGCATTCATTCTGAAAGACACCGGTTGGCGGATATCAAGATTCATCCCCGAAACCGGCGCCGTGTACGTCGCGATTATTGAGAAAGCATGAAGAGAATCGAACTCGAATCCCGCTCAACGAGGAAATCGCCATGGCTGTCGACAACAAACTCGAAGAAGGCACATCGATTCAACTCGACTTCGGGAAGTTGAACCGGGTTGCACAGACCGGCCAATCAGTCATCCCCGTCGCAGTACAGGACGTGGAGAGCAAAGCCGTTCTTCTCATCGGCTATGCCAATCGACAGGCGCTCGACCACGCGCTGAAACACGGCGTGGCGACGTTCTGGAGTACGTCGCGCAACGAACTCTGGATCAAGGGGGCAACGTCGGGAGACATGCTCGAACTGGTCGACGTGCGCGTGAACTGCGAGCAGAATTCCCTGCTATACATGGTGCGCCTGAAGGGCGAGGGATCGTGTCACACGAAGGAAAACGGCCGCGCCCGGTATGGTTGCTATTACCGCAGCATCGACAACGGGAGTCTGGCGTTTGTGGATCCCGGAACCATCTCGGAGTAATCCATGAATTTCACACTTGGCCTGCCAAACGGCAGCATGCAGGGGCCGCTTTGCGACCTGCTCTCCCGGGTCTGCCTGGACGTTCGCCCCAGGGGACGCAACGGCCAGGTTGCGATGGACGGACTGGACCTCTTCGGTCAGGCCGTCTATATGCGTCCCCAGGATATTCCCTGGGCGCTCCTGAAGCAACAGATCGACTGCGGCATCTGCGGCCTGGACTGCGTTGTCGAAACCGAACTCGCGCAACGGTCCGGATCCGACACACAGATTCGACGCCTGGCGGAACTGAATCTCAGCCGCGAGACCCGCACGCCCGCGCGCGTCGTTCTATTCGGCCGGCCGGACAGTCGACTACTGTCGCAAAATGCGACAGTCACCATCAGCTCCGAATATCCGGCGATTACCCGCGCGCGCTATCCCCATGCGGAGATTGATTTCTCGCACGGGAGCACGGAAATCAAGGTGGCGATGGAGCTCTTCGACTACGGTGTGGGGGTCACGATCACGGGCGACAGCCTGCGCGAGAACGGGCTCGAACTCGTTGAGGAGTTCATGGTATCGCCCGTCGTCATCATTGCGCGAGAATCCAGGACCGAATTCGCAGCCCTCGGAGACCTCATGGCGGGCGCACTGGATGCCGAAAACTATCAACTCGTCAAATTGAACGTCGACAACGGGCACAGGCCCGCCGTTCTGAGTATCCTGCCCTCCCGACGCGCTCCCACGCTCAGCGCCCTGTCGGACAGCGCAAGCGCAATCGAGACCCTCGTCCCCAGATCACAGACGGCAGCCCTCCTGATCCGCCTCCGAACCCTTGGCGCGACGGATATCGTCGTCCAGGACATCAATGCGATCGTGGGATAGGATCATCCGACCGGTGGCGTACGTGAAAGAGGCGAGGGCGGGTGATCGAAGGACAACAAAGCAGAGGAGGGAAACTGCGGAGAGTGCTAACGGGGAAGCAGCGCAGGGACGGGTCGCGAGGAACGGAGGCTACGCCGTTGGGACGATCGCGCCGTTCCAGAGACGCTCCAGAAAATCCTGCCAGGGCAATATCAGGATGCCGTCGGTAGTCATCCTCGGCGACGAGTCCTGTGAAACGACGAGACATCGGGCGACGTCGAATTCCTCCTTGAATGCTCGGATACCCTTCAGGTGTCTGTCCTGGATCCGGGAGGTCGATTTCACTTCGATGGCGGCGTCGCCGTTTCCAAGGATGAAATCGACCTCGAAACCGGACGTCGTGCGCCAATATGTGATCGGATAGAACGACCCGGAATAGCTGGAATGAGCCGACACTTCCAAATAGATGAAGTGTTCGAACGCTCTTCCGAACAATTCCGATCCCGGCCGGACCTGCCCGCGGCCGGTGAGGTGCGCCACCACGCCAATATCGAAGAAATAGAACCGGGGCGCCCCGACAACGCGGCGTTTCGCGCGCCTGCGAAACGGAGATACATGGCTCCCGATTAACGTGTCTACCAGAATCTGAAAATATCCTCTCGCCGTGGGCGCGCTGACACCGCATTCCGCGGCGATTGTATTGTAGTTTATCAATTCGCCGTTGGACATGGCCGCGATTTCGAGAAACCGACTGAAGGCAGGGATATTTCGCGTCAGCGCTTCAGCTGCGATTTCCTCACGCAGATAGTCGCCAACGTACGCTTGAGTCAACCGGCGCGGCCGATCGCTCCGATAGTGCCGCGGCAGCAGGCCGGCATTCAACGCGCGTTCGAGTGAGAAATCGGGAATCTCGGAATAAACCAGGGGATGTAACTGATAGCGAACGGCACGCCCGCCCAGCAGATTGCTGCCGCCCAGCCTCAACTTTCGCGTGCTCGATCCACAGAGGAGAAAGCGCAATCCCCTGTTTTCCATGAGCCAATGCACTTCGTTCAACAGGTCAGGGATCCTCTGCACCTCGTCGATGACGATCGGATCGACCTGGGAATCGCCGTCCAGTCGGGCTGCAAGGCACTCCTCGCGAATCATCTCAGGACGATCGATCAGCGCGCGGTACACGTCGGCAAGCAGGAGATCGTAACGCCTTGACTTCGGAAACAATGTCCGGATGAGCGTGGACTTTCCAGTCTGGCGCGGACCCCAGAGAAAACACGTCTCTTGTTCGATAAAATCTAAATGTAATATTCGATTATACATGAATATCTAAAATAGACATTTAGATATTCATTGTCAATCGGTATATTGGAGACCGTGCATGATTCGTTGGAGAGAGCCTTCGGCTGACGTACAACAGGTTGGGCGGGAGATAGTTCTGGAAATGACAGGTCGGCTGGTTGCCAGGACGTTCATCCTGAGGAGGCCGCCTGGCCGAAGAGAATCCGTGCCGTCAACTGGCCTTATAGAAGAGCCGCAGGGTATTTTCGTCTCCAAACAGGATATCCAGCAGCGCCTGTATCTCCGGGTCGACCTCTACCGAACCTCCGGACTGCCTGATCAGGTTCAGGTAACGCTCCTTGTTCAGGACAAGTGTCAGGTCGTCGCCGTCCACGGAGTACTGGCACTGAATTGTAAATCCATCTTCGGCGACCATCGTCAGGACGTCGCCCTGCACCGACCATACGCCCGTCGTGCCTGCGTTGTCTTCGTACGTTCTATCGGCGTTAAACCGCACAGTCGACAGCCCGGTGTCGCGGAAACCGGCTTCCATTTCGTTCCGGAATCCAGCGACCATTCGTTGTGCAGCCGTCAGGTTCCAGCCCAGATCCAGCAGGTAATTCTGCAGGTTTGCCGCTGCCGTGGAACCGAAATCGGTACCCCGGTAAGTCCACGACCCAACCAGATCATTGACCGGCTCCGTGGGTTTGTCGACGCCACAGGACATCGCAATCCCAACAAGCAGATTCAATCCGACCAGCGATCTCCGGCTCATCAGGACGCCCTTCGCCTTTGTCACAGACCCGGGCTCGTGCCCACAGCCGCCAACTGCTCGAAATCTCACGCCCGCTACCGGGCCTTATAGAAGAGCCGCAGCGAGTCGCCGTCGCCAAACAGGATATTCAGAAGCGCCAGTGTATCCGCGTCAAGCTCAACCGCACCCTCCGTTTGCCTGATGACGTTCAGGTACCGGTCCTTGTTCAGGATGAGCGTCAGGTCTTCGCCGTCCACGAAGTACTGACATTGAATGGTGAGTCCATCATCCTGGACGATGGTGAGGACGTCGCCCAGGACCGACCAGATTCCCGAATTGCCTGAATTATCTTCGAAGGTCCGGTCCTCATTGAATCGCACGATTTCCAGGCCTGTCTCCCGGAATCCTCTATCCATCTCGTTCTTGAATTCTGCGACCAGTTGCTGCACTACAGCCTGTTCCAGACCCTGGTCCAGCAGGTGATTCTGCAGGTTGGTCGCCGCCGTCGAACTGAAATCGGAATTCTGGAATGTCCAGGACCCGACCAGATCCTGACCCGGAGGCACGGGTTTGTCGTCACCGCAGGACAACACGCAAGCAATAAAGACTGCCAGACCGAAAATACCCGCCCGCCACATAGAATCTCCCTGAATTATCGTCAAAGCGACGTTGTTTGGCGCAACGGGTTCGCGCTACGCCCGTTCGGGCCCGGACAGATCAGCTGGAACGATCAGAAGAGCGAGAATTCGATCTCCTTCGCCGTGATGAACTCCAGCAGCACCGGGACGCCTTCCTCCGTTTTTCTGATTCCCCGCTCGATGGCCGGCACGATGTCGTCGGGCGATTCCACGCGTTCGCCGTAGCCTCCGAACGCCTTCGCCATGTCGGCGTAGTGACCGGAAATGTCCGTGCTGCGGTATTTTTCCGTGGATACGGGCATTATCGGAAGCTCGATCGCCATGCTGAAATTGTTGAAGAGCACCGACAGTATGGGAATGCGCTCGCGCACGGCCGTCTCGAAGTCCATTCCCGTAAAGCCGATGGCGGCATCGCCCCAAACGTTGATGCACAGCTTGTCCGGGCTGGCCAGCTTTGCGCCCATGGCAAGACCCAGACCGTAACCGAGCTGGGTCGTCTTGCCCCAGCCGATGTATGAGAGCGGCGTATGGGACTCCCAGAACGGAGAAAGCTGGTCTCGGGGGCTGCCGGCGTCGTGTGTGATGATCGTGTTCGGGACGTCGACGGTCTGCATCAGGTCCCGGATCACCCGGTACGGCGAAAGCGGTGCTTCGTTCAGCGTCAGTTTCGGCATCCACTGAGAGAGCCATTCGCGCTTTACCGAGGCGATCTCCCGCGCCACCTGTTCGGCCCGGCCCCTGGGCTGTCCGTCCAGCCGCTCTCTGACTTCCTCCGCCAGGGCCTCCAGGGTGAGTTTCGCGTCACCCAACAGTGCGTGCTCGACTTCGACGTCTTTGTTGATATCCTCCGGATCCAGCGTGGCGTGGACGATCCGCTTACCATCGGGCATGGGCACCCCGAAATTGGTGCGTGAGAAACTGCATCCGATCCCGAAGATCAGGTCCGCCTCCTGCAGGAAGTGGTGCACGGGTTTGGGAATGGACCTGCCGCCGGAACCCAATGACAGATGGTGGTTCTCCGGAAAGGCGCTCTTTCCCCCCAGACTGGTGGTGACGGGCGCCTCGAGCAGTTCCGCGAGGTCCCGCAGGGCCTCCCAGGCCTCCGCGTAGTGCACGCCCTGGCCCGCATAGATCACGGGCCGTTGCGCGTCCAGCAACATGGTTGCCGCCTTCTCGACCTCGCGAGGGTCCGGACCTGTCCTCAGCGACGGCGCCGGACGGTAGTGGAGAGGCCCGGCAATCTCCTCGTCGAATACATCACCCGGGAATTCCACGAGCACAGGGCGGGGGCGGCCATTGCGCACCTGCGTGAATGCCCGCCTCATCACTTCAGGCACGGTTTCCGAAAGGATGACCTGCTCGGAAAGCTTGGTGACGTGGCGGTAGTTCAGCGCCGAGTTGAAATTCGGCTGCACGTTGGTCAGCCCTCTGGAATAACCCAGCGGCAGTACGAGGATCGGCGCCGAATCCCCGTATGCCTGTGCGACGCCGCCGAATGCGTTCTCGGAACCGGGGCCGCTCTGCATACAGAAGACGCCAATCTGCCTGCCGGACGTCATTCGGCTCAGCGCGTCGGCCATGTGCAGGCCTATCCGTTCCTGGCGGACGAGAATGGGCCGGATATCCACCTTGGCCGCGGCCTCGATGAGAGGATTCACCGGATAGGCGAACAGGTACTCCACGCCCTCCGCTTTCATGATATGGGCGACCACGTCTGCAACGTTCATAGGTTACTCCTCGCGCTTACGTTTTTTTTCAATCTGATCGCTTATCGCTGCTTTCCGCGAAACGCATCGCCGTGACGTTCCCACTCCCCTCCGAGCGGCCGTTGTTGTCCGCTGCCCGTCACGCCGCGCTCGCGCCCGTCTTTCTCCGGGCTGGCATAGATTGCGAACCAATCTTCCAGCATTGCCCCCATCTCCGCAACACGCGGCGCATGAACGGCTTCTCCAATCCGATTCGTGCGTTCATCGGGATCGTTCACGAGGTCGTAGAGTTCGTTCGGTCCATCCGGATGGCGGTGAATGAACTTCCATTCACGCGTCCTGACCATTCTGGTGGGGCCGTATTCGTCGTAGACCACCACTGACTCCCGGCCCGAATCGTCGCGGCCGAGCAACTCGGGCAGAAAACTCTTCCCCGGCAGATTGCGACCCTCCGGAAGCGGCAGGTCCAGGTACTCAAGAAGCGTCGGCATAAAGTCATACGCGCTTACCATCGCGGGCTGAACGAGTCCTTCAGGAATCCGTCCGGGATGGCTCATCACTGCGGGTACCTTGATCGAATTCTCGTACATGTTCAGGGGGCGCGTGCCGTTCCCTTTTCCCCAGAATCCGTGGTGCCCGCAGCTGAACCCGTTGTCGCTGACGAAGACAACCAGCGTCTCTTCACGAATGCAGTTTGCCTCCAGCCGGTCGAGAATCCGCCCCACGTCCGTGTCCATCGCGGTCACGGCCGCGAAATATCCCTTCAACATCCCGCGGTTGCCCAGGCATTGGTCCGTCAATCCGATGGCCCATGGATGCCGGGGTTCCTGCGGGCAGGAGTCGAACGCGCAGTCGTCGTAGGAATCCACCACGTCCCGCGGATGCCCGGTCCATGGGCTGTGCGGCGCGGTATAGTGGACGCTCAGGTAGAACGGGTCTTCATCGTCCGCGTGCCGGTCGATGAATGCCAGCGCGTCGTCCGTAATGACGTTGGTCACGTATCCCGGCGCATCGATCAGCCTGCCGTCCCGCACCATTGGCGCATCGTTGTATTTGCCGCCGCCCCGCTGGTGCACGAACCAGTGCGCGAACCCGTGCTGCGGAATCCGGCTGTTGCCAAGGTGCCATTTGCCGCTGATCCCGCACGTCCATCCGTGTTCCGACAACACGTCCGTGTACGTGACTTCTTCCGCCAGGTAGGATGCCGCGTCCTCTCCGACGTTTCCACCGCTGATCCAATCGTGAACGCCATGCTGAGAGGAAATTCGGCCTGTAAGAAACGTCGCGCGGCTCGGAGAACAGACGGGCGTTGCCACGAAGAAGCTCTCGAAACGCACGCCGGTATTCGCGATCCTGTCGATATTGGGCGTGCGTATCTCGGGATTGCCGTAGCACCCCGCCGCCCAGACGCCCTGGTCATCGGTCAGAATGAACACGACATTTGGTTTTTCAGATCCCACAATCCTCTCCAGCTCCCGGATATACGCGACTGCGACTCCGGTTTTCCGGCCGATCGGAACATTGCGCAACGGTGAGCCGCGCGTCGAAAAGTCCCCCGCAATCTAACGCCGGCGCACGAGAAAATCAACGCGAATGACCTCCGACCCCCGCCTCTTTTGTCCTTGCCTTTTCGAAATCTGCCCGATATTCTAAAACGGCGGGGAGACGGTAGAAAAAAGCGGTGAGACGGTAGACGTTAGACGGTAGATGACATCCTTGCCCGATTGAGTCTTCCCTTATGCCTCCGGCAAGAAATGATACCGAACAGGCACTCATGTCATCTCACGTCTCCCGTCTTACGTCTCCCCCGGGGTTGAGGGGCTGCGGGGGGAAGCGCCCGAAGAATTGTGGAACAGTTCTGTGCAGGGAATCAAGAGCACATGCATAAGCTGGAGAAATCGAAATGGATATCACCTGCCTTGACCATTGCATGACGGACGAACAGCGGGACCACTTCGACCAGCAGGGCTTTCTGATCGTTGAAAACGCACTGAATTCGGAAATGCTGGATCGGATGGCGGCGGCCGGCGATCGCGTCGACGCGCGGGAACGCGAAAAACAGAGGCTCGGCTCCGGTCAACTCATGAACAGATTCCGAACCATTGTCGAAGACGAC
This sequence comes from Candidatus Latescibacterota bacterium, assembly GCA_965203805.1. GTDB lineage: Bacteria > Latescibacterota > UBA2968 > UBA2968 > JAAXHE01. The sequence continues at coordinate 4,263,605 of OZ241917.1, forward strand.
GCCTTCCTTGAATTGCTGGATCTGCCGAAGACGTTCCCGCTTATCTGGGACATCCTGGGCTGGAACGTCCAGCACTATATTTCGCATTTGATCTACTACCCGCCGGAACCGCACGACAGGGTCGATACGAAGACCGGCGGCTGGCACCAGGACGGCGGCCGCCCCGTACCGGAAATGGAGCGCCCGCATCCCCGGCTCTCCCTGAAGGTCGCCTTCTGGCTGACCGATACCCGCGAGCCCGACCGGGGCGGGATTCGTATCGTACCCGGCAGCCACAAGCGCGATATCCCGCCGGACCGCTGGCCTGAAGATGGAAACGGGCCCTCCGGAACTGCGGGGTTCGAAGACATGATGCAGGTCCGGGTAAAGGCCGGAACGGCGGTCCTGTTCGACAGGCGTCTATGGCATTCCCGCGGCATGAATACGTCCGATACGACGCGAAAGGTGTTGTTCCTCGGATACAGCTATCGCTGGCTGAGAGGCCTGGACTACAACCTGATTCCGGACAATATTCTCGAAAAATGCGATCCGATCCGCCGCCAGCTTCTGGGGGACGGGGTGGACGTCAAGGGATGGTGGCAGCCGACGGATGCCGACGTACCGCTCAAGGGATGGCTTTTGAAGCACAAGGGCGCGTCATACGTGGAAAGGATCGGACAGAAGCAGTGGGAACGGGAAAAATGGGCGGCTGTGTCCTGATTCCCGTTCCCCGTTTCAGAAGCTGTCTCAAAATTCCCAGCGGTCTTCGCACGGCTGCAAAAGTGCCGGTCGGCGTTGGTCAAATCCACCCGTATAGACAAATATGGGCGGATTTTCCCGCCTTGACCGCCACTTTTTCGCTCGCGCTCGGGAACTCACCGGTAATTTTAAAACAGTTGTCATGCGCCCTCTGGGGCACCCATAATGATGAAAATGGTTGCATTGCCAGGCTGACCTGCAACATTGTGGTTTTGCGCGTCTTGTGGCAATTAATATCAGCCACGGTTTTTTCGTTTTTTTCGCGTGTTTCGTAGTTTCCAATGTTATTTTCTAAGTAGCTTCTCAGGGAGGAAGCGTGATGGACAGCGAATCGATGAGCCACGAAGAGAACTACTGCTTCGACGTCGCCGGTTACCTCATCGTCAGGGGCGTCCTGAGCAGAGGCGAGATTGCCGCCCTGAATTCGGCGATCGACGCGAGTGGGAAGTCGCAGGGCATGCTGGGGTGGCCGCACCCCCTGCGCGAACCCTTTCGCGAACTGCTGGTCCATCCCCAGCTCGTCTGGTACCTGAATCAGATTGTGGGGCAGGGCTTCCGTCTGGAGACCGAACCGGAATTGCTTTACAACGCCGCGCGCGATCCGGATGCGCCCCTCGAGGGCGGCAACGAACCGCGGGATCCCACCCGGGCCTACTATTACCAGAACGGACGCCGCTTCAGTGAGACGGTACGGGTCGTATGGGCCCTCGCCGACGTCGAGGCGGGTGCGGGCGGTTTCGCCATTGTGCCCTGCTCGCACAAATCCAACGTGGAAACCCCGGACGACGTTCTCACCGGCAGTGACGATATGGGCCTCACGCTTCAGCCCGAACTCAAGGCGGGCGACCTCCTCCTTGTCGCCGGCGCCCTGCTTCAGGGCATGCGACCCTGGAATGGACGCGGTCAGCAGCGTCTTCTTTCATTTGATTTCGCGGGACGGGGCGCCATCCGCTCCGCCGGGACCGGGCCGAAAACCGGAGAAGCCCCCACGCCCGAATGGATGTCCGACCTTTCAGCCGAACAGCGAGCCTCGATCTGGCGGCCCGGATACCGAAGCACGTCGCCTCCGCCAACGATCCATACGGACGGAGAGTCGGTGCGTCTCGACGAATCGCGGGACGTCTTCCATCCATCCATCTACGTCAGGAATCCCGACTCAGGCATCGACGAGAAGGAGTTCTATTTCTGGGACCTCTGCGGGCACCTCGTCCTCCGAAACGTGATGGACGAAGCGTGGCTGGAACAGGCCAACGAAGCCATCGATCGATTCGAAGACAGGATCGAGGTGGGCGGGGAACTCTCCCGCGGATCGAAAGCGCTGGCCGGAACCGGCCGGCCGCTGCTGCCCGACCTGCTGCGCCTTCCGGAACCTCATTGCGATCCCTTCCGGCGCATGGTCGCGCACCCTGCGGTGGAGCACCGGCTCAACTGGATGGGCGCCAGCGGCGTAAGGTTCGGCGACGCCACCGCATTCTGTTCCGTGAAGGGCGGGTCGGGTCATTCCCTGCACGACGCGAACGAACCACTCAATCCCGGCCGGGGATATGTCTACCAGAACGGCCGCAGCTATTGCGAGGCCGTGACGGTCAGCTGGCAGCTGAGGGACGTGCCCGCGGGTCTGGGCGGGTTCGCATGCGTACCAGGCAGCCATAAAGCCCAGTACCGCCTGCCCCCGGGGGTCCGGTCCTGCGATGACCCCATGGGCCTGGTCGTCCAGCCCGAAATGAAGGCCGGCGACGTGCTCTTCTTCATGGACGGGGGCCAGACCCACGGCGCCCTGGCGTGGAAGAACGAGATCGGCCGCCGTGCCATCCTGATCAAGTATTCATCCCGCAACTTCAACCGCAGCGGCGGCGAAATGGTCCACCCCGAGAACCGATGGGGCGATCTCGTCGAGGATATGACCGACGCCCAACTGGCGGTTATGCGCGGACCTGACCGGGACGTCTTCAACCAGAACGTCCCGCGGCTCGAAGTCCACGGCGGTCGCGTTTCGGTTTCCTATGAACGCGGCGGCGCTCTTTATAGCAGGGATGCCCCCACCGGTCCGGTCGCAAAACGAGGCGGTGACGTATCCGGAAAGAGCACGGGATAGTCGCGCCCGCGCACGTTCCGAACACAGGTCGCCAGGACCGGATGTGCGCACGGAATGGACGTCCGCGCGCAAATACCCACAGCCGCCGGGAAGGACCCCGATCTTGACACCGCCCGTCACCACGATTTTCTTCGACGCTTACGAGACCCTTCTGGCGGGCGCCATGGAAGAACTCCATGCCCTGTGCGACCGCATCGTCCGTGAACAGGACCTCGATTTGTCCGGGCAGGATTTCTTCGAGGCCTGGGACCGGTCGTTTTTTCCGCTTCTCCAGGGCGAGACGTTTTTTACGATGCGGCAAGCCCACCTCATCAGCCTCGAACAGACGCTCGAGAGCTTCGGCAGACACGTTTCTTTCGTGCACTACACCGACGACCTTTTTGCGACATTCTCGGAGGTGCCCGTCTTCGATGACGTCATGCCCGCGCTGGCCGGTCTTGAGTCGTTCCGGACCGGGGTGGTCTCCAATGCCGACCACGGTCACCTGACCCGTGCGCTCAGGAAAAACAACCTGGCGTTTCCCGTGGTCGTCAGTTCCGAGTCCGCACGCGCCTACAAACCCGCGCCTGGCATCTTCCACGAAGCCCTGCGGCTGATCGGCAGCCGTCCGGAAGAGACTCTCTACGTGGGCGATTCCCAGGGCGACGATATCGTCGGCGCTCGGCGGGCGGGCATCCGCGTCGCGTGGCTGAACCGTAACGGTGAAGCACTCAGGCCGGACATTCCGGAACCGGACCACGAGATATCCAGCCTGCGGGAGGTTCCCGGTCTCGCTGCATGAATCCCGGCGACCCGCAGGATTGTTCCGGCTTCCGTTAACCGGATCTCCCCGTTTCGCCTCTTGCCGCAAGTGTTTCCCAATACGCGAAACGTAACGCCCCCTGCCCCGAAGCGTGCTCGTCACCAGCAAAAAGACAGCCTGCAACGCATCTCCAGGGGAGGCGCATCGCAGGCTGAAGGGGTTCGATTCAGAAGCCGGCTACTTGTTCGGCTGCGGGGTATACCTCAGGTACGGCTTGATGGTTGTGAATCCTTTGGGGAATTTTTCGACCGCCTCTTCGTCGGTCACCGCGGGAACGATGATGCAGTCTTCGCCGTCCTCCCAGTTGACGGGCGTTGCCACCTGGTGGTAGGCCGTGAGTTGCAGCGAGTCGATCACCCGAAGGATCTCGGCGAAGTTCCGGCCGGTAGACGCGGGATAGGTCAACGTCAGTTTGACCTTCTTGTCCGGGCCGATGACGAATACGGACCGTACCGTGGCCTTGTCGTCTTCGTTCGGGTGAATCATATCGTACATGCTGGCCACCGTCTTGTCCGGGTCGGCAATCAGCGGGAAGTTGACCGTGGTGTTCTGGGTCTCGTTGATGTCGCTGACCCAGCCCCTGTGGTCATCCAGCGGGTCCACGCTTACGCCGATTACCTTGACGTTGCGCTTTGCAAACTCCGCCTTCAGCTTGGCGACCACACCCAGTTCGGTGGTGCAGACCGGCGTGAAGTCGGCGGGATGGGAGAACAGAACGCCCCAGGCGTCTCCCAGCCATTCGTGAAAGCGGACAGTACCTTCGGTTGTCTCCGCTGTAAAATCGGGTGCGTCGTCCCCCAATCGCAATGGCATAGCATTCCTCCCTTTTTCGTGTGTGTCGTTGAGATGTTCCGGTGAAACGAGAATTCCCGATAACCGGAACGCCCGCAACGCGTTTTCGCAACCCTGAATCAGGTATCGGATAGGATATTAATAAAAGGGTACTGAAATATCAATGTCAAGCGATTTATTGAAAATCGGGAGCGTCCCGTCCGTTCCGCGTCGCGGATCCTGCCGTCGTCCCGACTGATCGGAGAGGCCACCATGCAAACCCACGCGCGCCTGGTTGTCATCGGCGCCGGCATCGTCGGCTGCAGCACCGTCTACCATCTCACGCGCCAGGGCTGGAAGGACATTGTGGTCCTGGACCAGGGACCCCTCTTCGATACCGGCGGGTCGACGTCCCATGCGCCGGGGCTGGTGTTCCAGACCAACTTTTCGAAGACAATGACCGACATTTCCAGGAACACGGTTGCCCTTTACAACTCGCTGCGCCTGGACGGACAACCCTGTTTCCATCCTGTCGGAAGTTTCGAGGTCGCGTACACGCCCGAGCGGATGGAGGACCTGAAGCGTAAACTGGGCGTCGCCAAATCCTGGAACCTCGAAGCCTGCCTCACTTCGCCCGAAGAGACCCTGGTAAAGCTCCCCCTGCTGGATGCCGGCCGAATCCATGGCGCGTACTATGTGCCATCGGACGGCATTGCGAAGGCCGTGCGCGCCTGCGAAGCCATGGCGCGCGCCTCGGATCCCGGCGCCGCGTTTCACGGACGAACCACGGTGACCGGCATCGAAGTGAGGAACGGCCGCGTCCGCGGGATAAAGACCGACCGGGGGCGCATCGCCGCGGACCAGGTGTTGATCTGCGCGGGCATCTGGGGGCCGCGCATCGGGCGCCTGGCGGGCATCTCCATCCCGCTTACGCCCGTTCAGCATCAATACGCGCTCACGGCGCCGCTTCCGGAACTGGCGGGAGAAACCCGGGAAGTCGTCCACCCGATCCTGCGCCACCAGGACTCCGCCATGTATTTCCGGCAGCAGGCCGACCGGTACGGCATCGGGTCCTACAGGCACGAACCGCTCCTGGTGAGCCCGGACGACCTCCTCAGCCCGGATGAAGCCAGGCTCTCGCCGTCGATTATGGACTTCACGCCGGAACACTTCGCGGTTGCGCGAGAGGCCGCGGACGAACTTATACCGGCGTTGAAACACGCCGGTCTCGACTACAGGATCAACGGCCTCTTCTCCTTCACGCCGGACGGGTTGCCCCTGCTCGGTGAGTCCGTCGACGTTCGCGGGCTCTGGGTTGCCGAGGCCGTGTGGATCACCCACGGCGGCGGCGTGGGACAGGCGGTGGCGGAGTGGATGGAATCCGGCGCGCCCGAAATCGATCTCAGGGACGCCGATATCAACCGCTTCGGCCCGCACGTCCACACCCGTGAATACGTTGAAGCCCGGGGGGCGCAGCAATACCGCGAAGTCTACGATATCATCCATCCGCTGGAACAGATGGAGCATCCGCGCGGCCTGCGTCTCAGCCCGTTTCATCCCCGCCTGAAGGAACTGGATGCCGTGTTCTTCGAAGGCGCGGGATGGGAACGCCCGCAATGGTTCGAAGCCAACAATGTCGGGCTGGACGAAGAGAAGGGTCTGCCGTCGCGAACCGGCTGGGAGGCGCGGTACTGGTCTCGCGTTCAGGGCGTGGAACACCGGGCCACCCGGAGCCGCGCGGGGCTGTGCGACATTACGCCGTTCACGAAGATCGAAGTCGCCGGCGCGGGCGCACCGGGTTTTCTTCAGCGCATGGCCGCCAACCGTATGGACCGCCCCGTCGGCAGGGTGATCTATACGGCCCTGCTCAATTGGCGGGGAGGCGTCGCTGCCGACCTGACCGTCACCCGGCTGGCCGCGGACCGCTTCCTGGTTCTCACGGGGGCCGCCTCAGGGATGCGGGACCTGGCATGGTTCTCCCGCCACGCCCGGGAGGAACGCGACGTTCGCATTGCCGATGTGACCTCCGCCTGGTGCGGCCTGGGCCTCTGGGGGCCCGAAGCCCGAGAGATCCTTCAAGGCGTCTGCAGCGACGATCTTACCAACCGGGGGTTCCCGTATTTTACCGCAAGACGGATTCAGATCGGGTCCATTCCCGCCCTCGCGCTGCGCATTTCCTACGTGGGGGAACTGGGATGGGAAATCTATGCGCCCACTGAATTCGGGCTTCGGCTCTGGGACACGCTCTGGGAGGCCGGACGTCCGCACGGGCTCGTCGCCCTCGGCGGCGGGGCATTCGACGCGCTCCGGCTCGAAAAGGGATTCCGCCTCTGGGGCGCGGATATCCATACGGAGTACAATCCCTACGAAGCCGGACTCGGCTGGGCCGTCAGGCTCGACAAGGGTGACTTCCTGGGACGGGCCGCCCTGTTGAAAATCCGCGAGAAGGGAATCGACCGGAAGCTCTGCTGCCTCACCCTGGACGAACCGGGCGCGGTTGTGATGGGGAAGGAGCCCATTCTGGCCGGCAGCCGCGTACTCGGGTACGTCACCAGCGCCAACCACGGGTACACCGTCGGCAAGTTCATCGCGTACGGCTATCTCCCGCTGGAGTACGCAATGCCGGGAACATCCGTCGAAGTCGAAACCTTCGGCAATCGCCATCGCGCCACGGTCTCGAGCGAACCGCTCTACGATCCCCGCGGCAAAAAAATGAAAGTCTGACGCGACTATACGATGAGATATTGGCACGCAGGAAAAGGTTTTGTCAAGAGCAAGACAAAACCCCCGGGCATATTGAATTGCCCGGGGGTCATAAGTTTGTTGTGCAGAAGGATTGTGCTATTCCTCCTCGCTGCGCTCTCTTTTCAGCAATAAACAACCGGCTATCAAGTCGTGAAGGGCCTGTTTTCGTTCCGTAAAGGCCGCTAGAACATAACCAATGTATGCGGTCATTCTGGAGATTATCTTTGCAAAATGTCGTCCGGAAGCCCGCCCGAAGGAAATTCGGTTTCCTTCAAGGTCCGTGACTCTAATGCCGAGCGCCAACTTGCCCAATGTGGCTTGAAGATTGGATGACTCCAATATGGCATAGTAGAGCCAATCGAAGGAGAAAAAGCAGATCAAGAACCCGATCACGACGGTTGTGAATAATGCATCTCCTACGAGAAATGTACCTGCTGTACCCGTTCCGAAGGCATAGAACCAACCGCCCAGAGCAGCATAGATTCCAGCAAATGCGCCGGTGATCAATTTATCGATGATCGCTGCTGCGAACCGCTGCCAGAATCTCGCATAGGTCATTTTCGCCTCCTTCGATATCTGCTGCCACCCCAGACCGCGACTACCGCGAGATTAGACAGCACGATTTGATTATTGGTTTCAGGAATAAAACAGTCCCGCATTCTTCATACACAAAACGGTCCCGGTCCCTGGATCGTCCGTTTAAGTGAAATGCTTGTCTAAACTCCTTGACTCGACTGTAAATATAGTCTATATTGGACTATTATTTAATGAAGGGAGACGATATGTCCATCCAATATCCCAAACCAGACCGGGTCTGGACTGTCGCGGAGGCCAAGGCGAGGCTGTCTGAAATTCTTCGTCTGTCCGAGGCGGAAGGCCCGCAGCGAATCGGCGCGCGGAAGGCTTTCGTTGTCGTGCCCGAGCATATCTGGAAGGCTCAGTCGTCACCGCGCAAGCCGCTTGGCCAGTGGCTGATCGACAATATGCCGCGCGGGACGAATCTCGATATACCTGTCGATCGAACGTCCCGGCGGGAGATCCCGTTCGCTGACGGAGATGCGGGATGAACGGGTTTCTCGTGGACACCAACGTGGTCTCTGAACTCACCCGAACCGCGCCGGACGCGAATGTGATGGCATTTCTGTCTAAACCGCACGATCTGTGGCTGTCGGCGGTGGTGGTGCATGAGTTGGCGTTCGGTTTGCAGCTTTTGCCTCACGGACCACGGCGCGACGTACTGCGCGCGGCGCTGTCGGGGATAATCGCAGACTACCAGGACCGTATTCTTCCTGTCGACAGAGCGGGCGCGGAATGGGCGGCCTCTTTTCGAACGCAGGCGCATCGCGCCGGACGGGTTCTGGATCTGGGTGACGCGCTCGTCGCCGGAACCGCCAGGGCCCACGATCTGTCCGTTGCAACGAGAAACGTCACGGATTTCAACGGCCTGGACGTCGACGTCACGAATCCCTGGGAATCATCGTGACCGGGAAAGAAAGGGCGACCACAATGGAACCCGACAAGCCGCCGTGGGAGGAAACATACCGCGCCATGGCTGCCGCCGGCGAAGACTGGGGCGATTTCGACTCAACGGTAGCAGATGGTCTGGATTGATGTATGGATTTCCCAGGCGATGCCTGAATGACTGCGTCGACGAGACTGGATCGCGACTCTCTGCGGCTTGAAGTTCCAAAGAATCTGTATACTATCCGTAGGGATATGGAATAACCTGCCATATGGAGGAAACATGATCCGACCAACCGATGTCGAGCCGCGAAGTGGCCACCGAATCTGGCTTCGCTTCTCGGACGGCGCGGCCGGAGAAATCGACCTGTCTGATCTCGCCGGGCGCGGTGTCTTCTGGTCCTGGAACAGCCGGACGTTCTTTGAAACTGTACATATTACGAAGAACGGAAGCATCGCCTGGGGTAAGGACGTGGAACTTTGTCCGGATGCTCTCTATTTGCGGCTTACCGGCAAATCCGTTGAAGATGTAATGCCGGATGCAAAGGCGCTGTTGGAAGATGCCTGAACTTTGTCGCTCCCGCGGGCTTAACATTGCAGACCTCACGGCGGATTCTGGATGTGTTGTGCGAAAGGGATGTCCTGCAGGTGTTTCATCAGGGCAGGGGCCGTAAGGCAGCCGTTCTTGTGTTTTCCGAACTGCTGAACGTTGCGGAAGGCAGAAAGGTGTTTTGACGGCCAATCATGTCCCACAATGCCATTTGTTGGTCAATAACGATAATAAGTGGCCAATAAGCTCATCTGTCGGCAATGGGTGGCCGACAACAACTGTCGATTCCGTCGAGTGCCCAAACGGTACCTATTGACGTGAATCCGTGAAATAAGACTCGATTTGTTATCGTTTCGGTAGAAAATCCGAAGGGAGTTCTCTATGGATGGCAAGAGGCTGTTTCGAACAATTCGTCTGGACAACATATTGTCCTACGGTTCCTGGGACGGCGAGTTTCAACTTGAGCCGTTAAATGTCCTGATCGGGCCGAATGCATCGGGAAAGTCAAACCTCATAGAAGTAATATCTCTACTCGCTGCCGCGCCTGGTGGGGATCTTCAGGCACCGATTCGCGAGGGAGGAGGCGTTATCGAGTGGCTATGGAAGGGAGCCACTCGCCTGGGCACGGCAATGATCGACGTAACCGTCGAATTTCCGGATAACCGACCGCTCAGATACCGGCTGAGGTTCACTGAGACTGCGTCACGGTTCGAACTCGTGGGTGAGGCAATCGGGAATGATAGGCCTAAAAAAAAGAACGAAGATCCATTTCCTTTCTATCGAAATCAGGGGGGACGGGCGAGGCTCAGCGTGTTGTCTCCGGATGAGTCTCGGTCCAATCAACCCCTTACGCAGGAAGAGTTAAGTCAGGAACAGTCGATTCTCTCCCAGCGTCGCGATCCCAACACCTATCCAGAATTAACCTATCTGGCTCACGCATTCGAACGTATACGCTTTTATCGAGATTGCAACTTCGGGCGCTCGAGTCCGCCCCGACTACCGCAACAAGCCGACATGCGGCAGGACATTGTGCTGGAGGACGCCTCGAATATTGGATTGGTTCTGAACAGCTTGCTAAATCAACCACCCGTTAAACGCCAGATCATGGATCGCTTACGGGCTTTTCACCAGTCGATCGAGGACATTCTCTGCGTCTTTCACAGTAATACTGTCCAGATATTCTTTCACGAAGAAGGTTTGCATCACTCGATACCCGCCACACGGCTATCCGACGGGAGCTTGCGCTACCTTTGCCTCCTGGTACTACTGTGTGATCCCAATCCGCCGCCGGTTGTCTGCATCGAGGAACCGGAGATCGGCCTGCACCCGGACGTAATCCCGGAGTTGGCGGGGCTATTGGTTGAGGCGTCTTCCCGCTGCCAGATATTCGTGACAACGCACTCCGATATTCTCATTGATGCACTCACCGACACCCCGGAAGCCGTGATTGTCTGTGAGAAGTCAGAGGGAGCGACCAAACTTCGACGGCTGGACGCCTCGGAACTCGAGCTATGGCTTAAGGATTACCGACTCGGAGAGCTATGGATAAATGGGGAAATCGGAGGCAACCGGTGGTGAAAATAAAGGTGTACGTGGAAGGCGGTGGCTATAGAAAGACCACAAGCAGCGCTTGTCGCAGGGGCTTTATTAGATTCATTGAGAGATCCGGATTGCAGGGAGAGATGCCGAAAATTGTTGCCTCCGGCAGTCGTACGAACACGTTCAGACGTTTTGCAAAGAGAAGCAAAGACGCTGCAAATGAAGAAGAATACGCTCTGCTCTTATTGGACGCTGAGGGGCCGCTCAGGAAACCCCAGCCGTGGCAACATCTCAAGGAATGTGACGGTTGGAATCCTCCCGAAGACACGAAGGAATATCAATGCCATTTGATGGTGCAAGCGATGGAATCATGGTTTCTTGCAGATCGTGCATCGCTTATGGAATTCTACGGTCAGGGTTTTCTGTCAAACGCGCTACCGCAGAATCCGCAGATTGAGGAAGTCCCCAAAGGCGATGTCATCAATGGAATACGCGGCGCTACCAGAAGTACCACAAAAGGACGATATGACAAGGGGTCCCATAGTTTCGAGATCCTCGCGAAGATAGATCCAGGAAAGGTTATGGCTGCGTCGGACCACGCAAGACGATTTATCAACGTGCTGGTGGGGCTTGCGGAAGGCAGGGAAGTATTTTGACGGTCACTTATGTCCAACAACGCCACTTGTTGGCCAATATCGAGAGAAAGTGGCAAACAAACTCATTTGTCGGCCATTGATGACCGACAACGACCGTTTTATACCGAGCCAGCGGACATGGTACCCTGCCTTTTCCACAAAAGCGCCGCGATTTCACCCCGGGTTGCGGCCAACACACGCAACGAAAGCTTGGAGGCAATTAATGGCGCCAGTACAATACCATGCCGGCCGGTTCCCTCCCGATAATCTCGACTGGCCAGCGCTTATTCCACTCATTGGTCCTGCTGCGACGGCTGTGGCACGTTACGACGGTACTCTCGCTGCGACTCCTAACGCCGATATTCTGCTCGCGCCACTCACCACGCAGGAAGCTGTCCTCTCCTCTCGCATCGAGGGTACTCAGGCCACCATGGGCGAGGTGCTGCAGTTCGAGGCCGGTCGGGAGCCAGATTCTCCGACACGCCGTGAAGATATCCACGAAGTGATCAACTATCGCATCGCCATGCGGCGGGCGGAAGAAATGCTGGACAAGATACCTCTTTCCCTTCGGGTGGTCCGAGAAGCCCATAGAATGTTGCTTGCCGGGGTGAGGGGAGAGGGTCAGTCGCCGGGCGATTTTCGTCGCGTTCCCAACTGGATCGGTCCGCCTGGATGCTCGATCGAACAAGCCACGTTTGTGCCGATAGGCGCAGACATGCTTCCCGAGGCCATGAGTTCTTGGGAACGATATATCCACTGCGAAGCGCCAGATCAACTAGTACAACTGGCGATTCTGCATGCCGAATTCGAAGCCCTTCACCCGTTTCTGGATGGCAACGGACGCCTCGGGCGCATGCTGGTGCCGCTGTTCTTGTGGCAGTGTGGCCTCATCAGAGCTCCCATGTTTTACATCAGCGCTTACTTCGAAGCCCACCGAGACGCGTACTATGACAGCCTGCTTGCCGTGTCCCGCGACAACGACTGGACGGGATGGTGCGGGTTTTTTCTTGAGGCGGTTCGAGTGCAAGCCCAGGACAACCTTACAAAGGCGCAGGGCATCATTGACCTGTATGAGGAAATGAAGCGGCGTGTCGCCGATCTAACCCGCTCCCGCTACGCAGTGCATGCATTGGACTGGATTTTTGAACGTCCGATTTTCCGAAGTTCTGACTTTGCGGCTTCCGCAGGCTTTACTCATCGCACCGCGCGCCGGATTCTGGATGTCTTGTGCGAAGGGGATGTACTGAAGGTGTTTCATCAGGGCAGGGGCCGCAAGGCAGCAGTCCTTGCGTTTCCCGAACTCATAAACGTTGCAGAAGGCAGAGACGTATTTTGACGGTCACTTATGTCCCACAACGCCATTTGTTGGCCAATATCGAAATAAAGTGGCCAACAAACTCATTTGTCGGTCATAGATGTCCGACAACGAATTGATTTCTCGGCGCGTCGCCATGGGTTGGCAATCGGGACGGACGAAGAGTGCGTTGACGGTCACTTTTGTCCCACAAACTCAGTTGTCAGACAAAAATGGTGATAAGTGACCAACAAAATACGTTGTCGGCCATCGATGACCGGCAACGGCCGTCTATTCATCAGGAGTTGATTTGTCCTACACAGCAGCAGGCGTCCGTGATGTCCCGTGTGATTAAATCGACACACAAACTCCGTCAACATCCGTCAATCCGGATTCACAGAATAGAGAGAACACTCCCGAATGCGTCTATCCTGGAATGAAATCCGAGCTCGAGCGGCCCGATTTGCTGAGGAATGGAAGGATTCGGGGTACGAAAAGGGTGAGACCCAGAGTTTCTACAACGAATTCTTTGAGATCTTCGGCGTGAAACGCCGCACGGTCGCACGCTACGAGGAACACGTTCAACGTCTGGATGACTCCAGTGGATTCATCGATCTCTTCTGGCCGGGCGTATTGCTTGTCGAGCAGAAGAGTGCGGGCGTCAGCCTGAAGAAGGCACGAGAACAGGCGGACGCCTATTTCGACGCGCTGCAGGAGCACGAGAGGCCGCGTTACCAGTTACAGTGCGACTTCCAGACTTTCGATCTAATTGACCGGGATGAACGCGAGGAAGTGCGTTTCGCCCTGGCCGACCTTCCTGACCATGTCGAGAAGTTCGGCTTTATCCTCGGTGTTCAGAAGCGGACCTTTAAGGACCAGGATCCGGTCAACATCGCTGCGGCCGAACGCGTCGGCCTTCTCCACGACGCGCTGGCGGCTTCCGGCTACACCGGACACGACCTGGAGCAATTCCTGGTTCGCATTGTTTTTTGCTTTTTTGCGGACGACACCGGCATCTTCGAACCGCGCGACATCTTTCTCGATTACCTGGAAAACCGTACGAGTGCTGACGGGACGGATGTCGGAAGCCGCCTTATGCACCTGTTCCAGGTTCTCAACACCCACCAAGAACATCGCCCTACCACGCTCGATGAAGACCTCGACCGCTTCCCATACGTCAACGGCGAGCTATTTCGTGACCCATTACCCATCCCGTCATTCAATTCTGAGATGCGCGACAGGCTAATAGACGCATGTAACTTCAATTGGTCGAACATTTCTCCGGCGATATTCGGGTCGTTATTCCAGTCGGTTATGGACACGAACGAACGACGCCGACAAGGCGCACATTATACCACAGAGCAGAACATCCTAAAGGTAATCGAACCCCTCTTCCTGGACGATCTGCGAGCGGAATTTCAACGCCTGAAGGCACGCCGGGACACCCGTCGCATTCCCGATCTGATCGCCTTTCAGCAGCGACTCGGAAACCTTCGTTTTCTTGATCCGGCTTGCGGATGCGGGAATTTCCTGATCATCGCCTACAGGGAATTGCGCGAGTTGGAAATCGAGGTCCTCAAGGAGATTCGCCCAAAGCGGCAGGTCGACGCTTTTGCAGAGTTGCTTTCGGTGGTAGACGTCGATCAGTTTTACGGTATTGACATAGGAGAGTTTCCGGCACACATCGCCAGAGTCGCGTTGTGGATGATGGATCATATCATGAATAATCGCCTCAGCCTCGAGTTCGGTCAGACCTACACCCGCATTCCACTCGAGAAGTCGCCGCACATCCGGCAGGGAGACGCGCTCGAAATTGATTGGGGGAAACAGCTTCCGCCGGAACAATGTTCATATGTGCTGGGCAATCCGCCGTTCGTGGGTGCCAAGTTCCAATCTCAGCTACAACGGGAACAGGTGAGGAGAATTGCCGCGCTGGGGAAGAGCGGCGGCACGCTCGACTATGTGACTGCGTGGTTCATCAAGGCTGGGGAATACGTGAAGAATAGCGCGGCACGAATCGGTTTTGTGGCGACAAATTCCATCACGCAGGGCGAACAGGTCGCGCAACTCTGGCCGATTCTGTTCGAGCGGCACAAACTGGATATCACATTCGCGCATCGTACGTTTGCGTGGGGATCGGACGCTCGCGGCATGGCGCACGTCCACGTCGTCGTCATTGGATTGTCAAAACGTGACGATTCGCCGCGGCAAAAACGTCTGTTTTCCTACGAAACCCCGAAGAGTGATCCGCAACAGAGCCAACACCACGCCCTGTCGCCCTACCTTTTCGACGCGGGAGGTTTGACGGATCCCAAAACGGTAGTAAAGGAAACGGCACACCCCTTGAATGGACTTCCGGCCTTGTTAAGCGGCTCGCAACCCATCGATAATGGAAACTACATTTTCAATGCCGATCAAAGGGTCGCGTTCCTTGCAGAAGAACCAGAGGCGGAGAAATTTATGCGACCGTATGTCGGCGCACGTGAGCACATTCAAGGCCGAGAACGGTGGATTTTGGCTCTTCATGACGCGAGCCCCGCCGAACTCAAGGCGATGCCGAATGTCATTGAGCGCATGAGAGCCGTCAAGGCGTTTAGGGCGAAAAGTAAACGCAAGAGCACCCTCGCCATTGCCGGCTATCCGGCGCAATACAACGTTAATGTCGTACCTACCGCACCGTTCTTAGTCGTTCCAGAGGTAAGTTCCGAACGTCGAGAATACATCCCGATCGCTTGGCTGCAGCCGCCGGTAATTCCGAGTAATCTCGTCCGCATTGTCGAGAACGCCAGCAAACACTTATTCGCACTTCTCACTTCTGCAATGCACGTTGGATGGATGCGCAATATTGGCGGGCGATTGGAGAGCCGTTACCGATATTCTATCGGTCTGGTCTACAATACCTTTCCCCTACCACCGGTACCGCCAGAACGCCTGAAACGCCTTGAAACCCACGCCGACGCCGTTCTATCCGCTCGCGCGAATCATCCTGACTCGACACTGGCAGACCTGTACGACCCAGACTTGATGCCTGCCGATCTCCGCAAAGCCCATCAGGCGCTGGACCGCGCCGTCGATAGGCTATACCGGCGCACTGGCTTCACCTCCGAGCGCGAACGTGTGGAACATCTCCTCGGGCTATATGAAAAAATGGTCGCGCCGCTTGCGGCAAAGGCGAAACCGAAGCGACGGCGAAGGGGTAGACAAGTGCCTGAAGAATGAGAGCTATACAGGTCGTTAACGCCGAGCTTTCTTTATTCACGGTAGTTCGAAAACCCTGATGGATCACGTCTCAAAGGAGGTGGTTAAAAAGTGACAAAAGGGGTACACAGATAAAATCAATATATCCGTAGTCAAAATCAAAATTTCAGAACTGGCTCTCGCGTAAATAGGACGTACATGCGATGACATACTCCGTGGTACAATACGCAAATACGGGAAGTGGAAAAATCACTGTGGGTGAATCTGGACTTTGCAGATATTGCCAAAAAGAAAAACCAGAAGTTTCATTCTCAAACAGAGCCCATGCGATACCTCAGTTTATTGGCAATAACGAGATATTTTCTAAAGATGAATGCAACTCCTGCAATAAGTTCTTCGGAGCCGGGTACGATGATGATTTATCCAAATATCTCGGGGGAAGACGTACCGTTTCGCAAATGCGAGGGAGGACTGGTATTCCAAGTTACAAGACACATACGGAACTGTCGAGAATTGATGTAAATAAGTCCGGCATGAGAATGTTGGGTACCGAAGGTGACGACACAATTCACTTAAACGAGGAATCAAACACTGTGGGCATCAAAATACGAAAGCAACCATACTCACCGTTGGGTGTGTATAAGTCTTTCCTCAAGATGGCCATCGCCTTGGCTCCTCGAACTCTCTTGTCGCCGCTTGACGTCACCAGGCAGTTTCTGATGCGAAAAGATAATATTAGATGCCCATGCTTTAGGCCCTTTTTGATAGAGACCTTCATCCCTGGACCATTGAACAACGAGTTATTCACGATGCTCTTGAAAAGATCAGAAGAGGTGGACATTCCATCACTGATGTTTCTTCTTTATGTATCCAACTACTGCTTTCAAATAGTAGTGCCCTGCCCTGAATTGGATCAAAAGCTCGCTGGCCAGGACGTAAGGGTTCCCAGAATTACCCATCCGCTTGAACATATGAATCATCCCTATGGCTCCTCGATATCACGAAAAGTTGATCTTTCGCAATTGGAGAAGGTTCGGGATCAATACGAAATCATTACGATGCACTATGACCGTATTGTGCCCGAATGTACCGATACACAATGAGATAATTTCAACTCAGCTTTTATTGTTATAAATTCGGCGATGGGGGAGGGCATGAAATGCCAGAGAGAATGAATATATGAGACGATGGTAGGTGGAAATCGATGGTGATGGACGGGCGTAGACGGACGTCCAAGACCGAACCGAAAGCACAGGATTCGATGTAGGATGCGAAACAATCGAGAACGAGATGGAAATATCCGCTGAAATCGACCTTGGAAATCCACCAGCCGGCTACGTTCTTACATCTGGCAGAAAAGGCGAACACGCTAAGGTCGCCTACCGTGAATTCACATCGACTGAGGACGGCCAACATTTCACTCTAAGGCTTGAAGGGTGGCCGAACAATATTCTAAATCGTCTGCCGTCACAAATTCGGCCGTCGGAAGTGGATCACATGCTTGCGATTTGCTATAGTGACGGCAGGGCGAATGTTTTCGTGAACAATCTTGAATTATCTGCTATGGCTCGTTTTAAGAGAACGATCCCATCAGGTTCCCCAATCAGTAGAGAGGACTACGCCGATGTGGAGCGACTTGAACTTGGCGTGCCCGTACCCACTGATGCTGGCTTCGTGTTCGTCTTTTCCGTCGGATGGCGAAAGGGGCTTTTTTACGATTTCGGCCCGATAGCCGGACCAGATCCTCCTCCGCGGCGATTTGACATAGGCGCAGTCTTGGGCCAAGCGTATTGTCATGTGTTATTTCAGGAAAGGTTTAGCATTTCCGATGCAGAATGGGACGCATTGTTGGAGGCACAATGGTTCCCATTTGTCGGCCTTCGCCACGAGAGGATCGATGCCCTCATTGGTCATATTCGATCAGGATGGAATCTAGATGAAGAACTCGATAGAATCGTCTCGGAAACAAAGGTACAAGTAAGACAAATGCTGGATATCTGGCGTACCAAAACCTCATTTCGACCCCATATGAGGATCCTTGAACGTGCTGTCGAACGATTTCAAAGCGACGATCACATTAGTTGTACCGGATTATTGATCCCTCGTATAGAGGGGATCCTACGCACTCATCACGCAAGTCTTGGTACTCAGGCGCCTCCATCCGCCAGCAACTTAACGCGTTCGGCGGTGGCGTCCAAATCCCAGAGTGACAGGAGGTTGTTGTTGCCGCTTCGTTTCTCAAAATACCTTCAGGGCGTATACTTTGCAGATTTCAAGCCTAATGTCAAGGATATCGACGTGTCGAGACACAGTGTTGCACACGGTGTTGCGGATGCAGGGAAGTTCGATCAGAAATCTGCAGTTGTCGGTATACTCACGGTTCATCAGTTGTCTTACTTCCTCCAAGACTGAGTATCCAGCAGGGTAAGGAGGTACAATGGTGAGCGCATTGTTGCAGTAGAACATGCAACGATTGGCTGAAATCCTCGGTGCTCGAACCTCATGCACCGAGTATATTAGATACCGCGCTGTGGTTTGGCGATGCAAAAACAACAACCGGAACTGGGACGATCGCATGACCGCTGCGCTGATGACAGATTCCGACCAGAAAGAAGCGCTGTCTTTTGTCTATGTACGCGCGGTCGCGGCGCGGGCAGGTTATGTCATAGGCCGCTCTGAACTGGACCGGGACAGCATAGACTTGAGGATTGAATCGGGTGAGCCGATGCGCCCTGCGCTCGATTTGCAATTGAAAGCAACGGCAAATCTAAATGGACGGGATGACTGTTACTTTCGATTTACTTTGAATCGGAAGAACTACGACGATCTGCGCATACCAACTCAGACTCCGAGGTTGCTCGTGGTGCTAGACTTGCCGAGAAGAAGGGACCAGTGGGTGACGATCACCGAAGATAGACTGGTGCTTAGGCGCCGTGCCTATTGGTTGAGTCTGGTCGGTCGTCCGCAAACGGACAACCAAGTGTCGGTGACGGTTCAGATACCGCGAAGAAATGTGTTTGACGTCAATGGTCTGCGAACGCTCATGGATCAGTCAAGAGAAGGGAGAATCCAATGAGGGTTAGCATTAGAGACCTCAAGCCGTTGAAAGAGATTTCGCCTGCGGCTCTGTCGACATATGCTCAAGCTGCGGGATGGACCCGCACGAGCAGCTATGGTGAATATTCAGACATATACGCGTCGGACGGATTACCCGAAATCATCTTGCCGCGGACTCAACACTTGGGTGATTATACCAGCGTCGTATCGCGACTCATTGGAATTTTCGCAGATGTCGCCGGTTCCGATGAACTTTCTCTGTACCGCGACCTGGTTACTGCCGACCGCGATCTCATTCGCGTGCGGGCAGCAGATGACGGCGAGGGAGCAGTGTCGATTGGCGACGGGATTGACCTTGTCTGTGGCGCATACGATATGATCCTGGCGGCAGCCTGTTCTCTGTATAATCCGAAGTCGGTTTATCGCCCGGGCGCCAACAAGCGGGCCAGAGATTTTGTAAAAGCTTTAAGCATGGGGCAGACCGAGCAGGGGAGCTTTGTTGTTACGCTGCTTACTCCTGTGGTCTCGCCGCCCTTGCAGCAATCCGGCATATCGGATTTGAGGCACAACGACGACCCACTTGAGCGGAAAATGACAAGACGTCTTGCTACTGCGTTGCAAGCCACACGGCGCGCAACGGAAAGATCGGTCGGAGGAAACACCGACGCCTTCCCGCTGGCTGTGAACAATGGTGTAAGCGCGAATCTCTGCGAAGCGCTTGCAAGGTTGGTCGAACCCTTTGTGTCGCTGGATGTCAGTATGACCTGGGCACGCACATATCCGATGAATACGGCGCGGGAGGTGGTTCGCTTTGACAAGGGTGATGCCGTGACTCTCCGCGCGGCTGCGAAGTTATTCCGTGATCATAAACCGCGCCCCAACGTCCGCCTCAGTGGCCCGGTGCACAGACTAATACGCTATGAGCAGGATTTCGGTACTATCGCGCTACGAGCGTCTATTGACAACCAAATGAAGTCAGTGGTTGCCGTTTTGAATCAAGCCGATTACGCACTGGCGATCCAGGCTCACATGGAAAAGGCCTCGATCGTTGTAGACGGCGACCTAGACCGCTATGGTCAGCGCTGGCACCTGATGAATCCGCGGGTCGTCGCCCTCAATCCGCAAGAAAACTTGCAGGAAGAGGGAAAATGAGGTCAATCGATCCCGTCCACTCACTGGCATTTTCAATTCAGGCGAATCCCGGTGTCTATGCCGTTCTTGTGGGCTCAGGCGTATCCCGGGCTGCGAAGATTCCGACGGGATGGGAGATCACGCTGGATTTGATCCGCAAGCTCGCGAAGCTTCATGGCGAGGAACCCGAACCAGATCCGGAACAGTGGTATCTGAAGGAATTCGATAAAGAGCCATCATACTCCGACTTGCTCGATGAACTCGCGAAGACGCAGGCCGAGCGACAACAGTTGCTCCGGGGATATTTCGAGCCGACTGACGAGGAGCGCGAGGAAGGGGCTAAAGCATCAACAGCAGCGCATCGGGCGATTGCCGCACTGAGCGCGAAAGGATTCGTAAGGGTCATCATCACGACGAACTTCGACCGACTCGTCGAAACCGCCTTGAATGACGTCGGGGTTGTACCTGCGATCCTCAGTTCGCCCGATCAGGTCAAAGGCGCCCTCCCGTTGATTCACACGAAGTGTTGCGTCTTCAAGGTAAATGGCGATTATCTCGATACCCGAATTCGAAATACCCCAGCCGAACTTGATGAGTATCCGAAAGAGTTTAACGAACTTCTGGATCGGATCTTCGACGAGTTCGGTGTTATCGTATGCGGATGGTCAGCGGAATGGGACGGTGCATTGCGAAGCGCATTGATCCGAGCCCCCTCACGCCGATTTACCATGTACTGGGCGTCGAGGGGCGAACCAAGCGAAGAGGCACAACGGTTGATTGACCATCGCCAAGCCAACTCGATTCTCATCGAAGATGCTGGTTCATTCTTCATGACTGTTCAGCAACACGTCGAATCCATTGAAGAATATTGTAAGCCCCATCCGCTTTCCACCGAAGCTGCAGTGGCAAGTCTGGAACGATTACTTCCAGATCCTCGGTACCGAATTCAGTTGTCAAATCTAATCCAGGACGCAGTTGAGCGAGTTGTCAAAGTGACATCCGGCGAGGATTTCGCGGTGCAAGGTGGCCCGACTCCAGATCGTGAATCAGCCACTGCGCGTGTGCGAAAATACGACGACGCCTGCTCAACGTTGCTGGCAATGGCGACCGTGGGTGGTAACTGGGCGGAAGAGGAGCACGACAACATCTGGCAAAAGGCGTTGCAGCGTCTTGGTTCTACTGAAACGACAGGTGGAGTTAGATTTTGGATTGAGTTAATGAAATATCCGGCCACGCTCCTGCTTTATGCGCTAGGGCTTGGTGCGGTTGAAGCCGGTCGCCTACGGTTTCTTGGAAATCTATTGGAGACTGAGATTTATAGACAACACGAAGAGAGTTTAGCTGCCGCACGGATGCTTCCACCATTTTGCATGTTTTATGAAGGCGGACAGATAATGCAGGCCCTGGAAGGCATGGGTGACCGCTACGCACCGCTGAACGACTGGATTCACGAAGTAATGCGAACACATGCCAAGCACATCATCCCCGACGACAATCGCTACAGATTGGTTTTCGACAAGCTTGAAATTCTCATTGCACTTGGCTGTGCCTACCGAGACGATCGCGAGCCGGAATGGTACTGGGCACCTCCCGGGGCATTCGGTTATAGAACTGAGAACATGCATCGGATCTTTAAAGAGATCAGACAATCCCTCTCGACCATGCAGAATGAATCCCCGTATGTAAAGAGCGAAATTTTCGGAGAAACCTCGGATGAGTGTAAGCAGGGACTTGCGGATTTGGAGGCGTTTATATCGAAGTTGGGTTGGTGGAGATAATCTCGATGCCTGTCCTGTGCCGGAGGATCGTGCGCATATGATACCTGAAAATTTGGGAAAACTGGAGCGAGTTGACCTTCGTGAAGTATGGCGGAATGAAGCTGATGATTTCACGCCATGGTTGGCGACGCAACGAAACCTGGAGGATCTCGGAGAAACGCTCGGTATGCAGATAGAGTTTCAGGCGCGTGAGGAAGCCGTTGGTCCATATGCCGCGGACATATTGTGTAGAGATATCGACGACGATAGTTATGTCGTTATCGAAAACCAGCTTGAGGAAACGAACCATGATCATCTTGGAAAGCTTCTTACGTATGCGGCGCACTTCAAGGCGTCAACGGTGGTCTGGGTCGCGAAAGCCTTTACCGATCAGCACCGAGCAGCGATTGACTGGCTGAATGAAACCTCGGCCGAGGGGACCCAATTCTTCGCGTTGGAAATTGAGGTCTGGCGAATCGGTGAATCCGCGTACGCGCCGAAATTCAATATCGTGGCCAAACCGAACAACTGGACGAGGGGAGGGAGATCAACTGTCGCAAGTTTGACAGATACACGGCGAGTTCAGCTTGAATTCTGGAATGGATTTAATGACCACGTTTCACGGTTTGGACAGCAGGTCAAACTTACTGGGAGTCCCAAGGCGGGACGCAGTATGGCCGCTGGCGGTTTGGGCGTACCGGGCTTCCTCCTCAGCGCTGTGGCATCGACGCATTCCGAGACCAGGGGTTGGAATGGCCAGGAATTAAGGGCGGAACTGCACATCAACCAGGGGGAACTCTCAGACCAATATCTCGATCTTCTCAAGTCTCAAAGGACCGAGATCGAACGTGAGATGGGCGGAGAGCTGAACTGGTACAGTCCCGAGGATGCCAATGCCTGCAGAATATACTCTCGTAAGGATGTGAATCTATACGATCCAGATGCCCGCAACGAACAATACTCGTGGCTAGTGGATCAACTTGAGCGCCTCCGTCGGGTCTTTGAAGGGCGCATCCAAGAACTGGAGCCTGCTTCCTAATGCATCGGGATGACACACGATTTTTATAGACACCCGTATGATAACGCTCCGGATGTGAAATGGTCATTGAAACCAAACGATCTAAGGGGATATTGAGCATTCACAAGATGGTTAATTAAGGCAGAAAGACGGATGGCAGACCTCGACCTCACTCAAGCAGAAGCAGACGCGTTGATTGAAATGGAAAAACACCGGGTAAATGATGACCAGGCAAGCTTCCCGATGGGTGGCGAGTCCGTTGTTATCCCACTTCAGTCGGTCGAAAGGCGAGAGCAGTTCCTGCTCGACTTGAGTCGCGCGAGCATCAATCTTTCAAAAGTCAAAATGCAGACTCGCGGGCGGCAAGTCGTCGTGCTGGTTCGTCTCGATCTGGGTGGTGCGCCACATCGAAATCCGGATGGCGAAGAAATACCCGTACCGCACGTCCACGTTTACCGCGAAGGCTACGGCGACAAGTGGGCGGTAGTTGTCCCCACGGACGGGTTCCTTGCTGTCGGTGATGCCTGGACGATGTACGAACAGTTTCTGCAGTTCTGCAACGTCACGCGACCGCCGAATGTCGTAAGGGAGCTTTTTACATGATTCGAGAAATTCAGATTCTCATTGATGATTATTATGCTTGGCTCAAGGACAAGACAATCCTGAACCAAATCGACCAGTGGGTCGAGATTACCACGCCTTATTTGGATAGACACAACGACTACCTACAGATCTATGCGAGAGATGCGAACGGAGGCTTTGTGTTAACGGATGACGGATATACAATTGAGGATCTTGCCCAAAGTGGTTGCAATCTCGAAAGTCCCAAACGGCAAGATCTGCTGCAAATGACACTCAACGGTTTTGGAGTCCATAGAGACGGACGTGAGTTACAGGTCCTTGCATCAGCCGACAACTTTGCGATCCGAAAACACAATCTCTTACAGGCGATGCTGGCCGTCAACGATATGTTCTATATGGCGGCACCCACGGTGGCGAACATCTTTTATGAAGATGTGGAAGCTTGGCTTGATCTCTACGATATTCGCCACACGCCAAAGGTGAAGTTTACAGGTCAAACGGGGTATGATCATCTCTTTGATTTCGTGATTCCGAAATCTCGGGAGCGGCCGGAGCGGCTCATACAGACAGTCAACCGCCCAAGTCGTTCAACCGCTCAGAACGTTGTACTTGCTTGGATTGACACAAAGGAAGTCCGCACGCCGGGGTCACGTGTGTACGCATTTCTGAACGATTCGGAAAGAAAGGTCGATCAGACAGTGATGGCCGCACTACGGAGCTACGACGTCAGACCAGTGGTTTGGAGTCAGCGTGAAGACGCGAGAATGGAATTGGCGGCTTGAACATCGACGCGTGATTTTCGTCGTCGGTGCTATTGATTCATCTCCATCTGCTCCATCACCCGCCGACTAAAAATCACTACCATTTACTCAATGTATTGAGTATAATTACTCATTATGTTGAGTAAATTGTCATATACGCGTCCGCACGCGGAGGATCTGCTGCGTCGATTGCGTGAGCCGCGGCGTTTTATTCAGGTTGTCGCCGGGCCGAGGCAGGTGGGGAAGACGACCCTGATCACACAGGTCGCGGAGAGGTCCGGACTGCCGTATCGCTACGCCAGCGCCGACGAGCCCACGTTGCGTGGGCCGGATTGGATTGCGCAACATTGGGACGCGGCGCGGATTCTCGCCGGCGATGCGGGTGAGGATGGCGCCCTTCTCATCCTGGACGAGATCCAGAAAGCCCCGAACTGGTCGGAAACGGTCAAGAGGCTCTGGGACGAGGATACGCTGAGCCAGCGACGGCTCAAGGTAGTGCTGTCGGGTTCGGCGCAACTCCTGATCGGCCGAGGGCTTACAGAGAGCCTTGCCGGGCGTTTCGAGCTTCTGCACGTTCCGCATTGGAGCCTGCTCGAAATGCGGACCGCTTTCGGCTGGTCTCTGGAACAGTTCCTGTTCTACGGCGCTTATCCCGGTGCGGCGCCGCTGGTGCGGGAGCCGGCCCGGTGGTCCCGGTACATCAGGGACTCACTCATCGAAACAACCATTTCGCGAGACGTCCTGCTGCTTTCACGCGTGGACAAACCGGCCCTGTTGCGCCGGCTGTTCGAATTGGGATGCGCCTATTCCGGCCAGATCCTATCCTATTCGAAAATGCTGGGCCAACTCCACGACGCCGGAAACACCACGACGCTGGCCCACTATCTCGATCTCCTCGCGGCGGCGGGAATACTCAGGGGATTACATAAGTACGCTGGAGCGGCCGTCCGGCGCCGGAGTTCCAGCCCGAAGTTCCAGGTCTTCAACACCGCCCTGATGACCGCGGGTTCGAGCCTCACCTTCGCCCAGGCGCGCGCCGATCACGAATTCTGGGGGCGGCTGGTCGAGTCAGCGGTAGGGGCTCACCTGGTGAATGCCGCTGCCGGCGGCGCGTGCGAGGTCTTCTACTGGCGTGACCGCCACAACGAGGTGGATTTCGTCGTTCGCTCCGGACGGACGGTCACGGCGATTGAAGTCAAGAGCGAGCGAACCGGCCGGAACCCGGCCGGAATGGCCGCCTTCGCCGAGGCCTTCCATCCGACCCGCAGTCTGCTCATCGGAGGCGACGGCATTGCCCTTGAAGAGTTCCTTTCGAAATCGGTAGAGCATTGGATACGATAAAGGCAGAACGTCCGACCTGACTCATCATATGTCCCATTTATATCGGCGTTCCTTGCGGGAGCCCGCGTCTTTGAACCTTCGCCGACCCTTCGACCCTTCGACAAGCTCAGGGCACCGCATGCTCAGGGAGCGGCTCAGGGTGCCAGGTCAAAGGTGAATAATAATGTGGACTGCAGGGTGTTCCCTGTGAAATTACATTAACCATTTGAGCTACGGAGAATTCCAATGCCCGAGTCGATCCTGAAACAACTGGAAGGGGGCGTGGTGCTGGGCGACGGGGGGTACCTGCTCGCGTTGGAGAATCGGGGCTACGTCCAGGCCGGTCCGTTTACGCCGGAAGTGACCATTGAGAACCCGAACGCGCTGCTTGCGCTGCACGAGGAATTCGTGCACGCCGGCGCGGAAGTCCTGCAGGTGCTCACGTTCTACGCCAGTGAAAACAAGCTGGCGCAGACCGGCTACGCGGGCAGGCTGGAAGAGATCAACCGCGCGGCCGTCAGGATCGCTCGCGAGGCCGCCGGAGACAGGGCGCTGGTCGCCGGGAACATCTGCCTCACGTGGAAGTACCCCGAATCGGAGGACGAATGCCGGCGCCTGTTCGACGCCCAGCTCGGCTACCAGATGGCTGAAGGCGTTGACTTCATCATCGGCGAGACGTTTCTGCACGCGGGCGAGGCCCTGATCGCCCTCGAGCGCGTAAAAAAAACCGGCCTTCCCGCCATGATTACGCTGGCGTTCGAAAGTCCGGAGACACGCGATGGAAAGACGCCGGGCGAGGCCGCGAAGATGCTGGAAGACGCGGGCGCCGACGTGGTTGGCGCCAATTGCTGGCAGGATCCCACCTTCATGCTCCCGGCCATCGAGCAGATGCGCGAAGCGGTGAATTGCCACGTGGCCGCCCAGCCGGTCGCCTATCGATGCACGCCGGAGGTACCCTTCTTCACAGGTCAGCCCGGCTTTCCGGACAGGCTGGACGACTACAAGATCAGCCGCTATGAGATGGGCGACTTCGCCAAAACTGCTCTGGACCTCGGCGTGAACTATATCGGCGGCTGCTGCGGCTGCGAGGGATCGCACATCCGCCAGATGGCGCGCGCAGTCGGCAAAAAGCCCGTTGAAGAGCGCGAATGGGCCGCGGATTACGGGCAACCCCAGTCTGCGACCGAAGCGTACAAGGAAATCCGGGAGCAATCCGGCGCCGCTCCCGGAGGATGAACTGACCTGGAATAAACGCGAAGATCCGGCGGGATCAACCCGCACGCCACTCCCAGAACGTCATCCGGTATCCCTTCCCTTTCAGCGCCACGGCGCCAACAAAGCCGCACGCGGGCGCCATCGCCTGCAGGAACCACTTTGAAGAAGCCTCCGGATCGTCCCTTACGCTCAGCAGAGCCGCTGGCGCTCCGGGCGCGAGTGAAACTTCGAAAGCGTCCAACGGGTAGGCGAGGCCGTCGCCCAATGCCTTGATATATGCCTCTTTGCGCGTCCAGCAGTTGAAAAACGCCTCGAATTGGACCTCCGGAGGGAGGGACCGAATCACGGCGACCTCCCCAGGAGAAAAGAAACGCCCCGCGATCTTCAGGTGGTACTGGACCGCCCGCACCCGCTCCACGTCCACGCCGATATCCCGCGATCCCACCACCGCCAGCAGCGCGAGTTCGCTGGAATGAGACAGGTTGAAGCGAAGCGGGTTTCCCGGCGGATCGTTCTTCAGATATGGTTTTCCCCGATGCCCGTAGCCGAATTCCAGGCGTTCGGGCGCCCGCCCCAGATACCGGCCCAGTATTCGCCTGAGGGACGCCCGTCCCGCGATAAAACGGGCCCGGTGCTTATCGAAGACAAACCGGCCGGCGCGTGTCTTCTCTTCGGCGGAAAGCACGCCCTTCATGTCATCGATTTCCGAGGCCGGCAGGTCCAGGTAAATCCGCCAGACCTGAACATCTTCGTCCAACGCCACCGGACGATCGGGCGGCGGAAGCCAGGATTCGGACGCTGATCGGTCGACTGGATTCACGAGGGCGTACCGCCGTTCAACCGGTTCACGATCGCATCGACGTCGTACACGCACCCTCCCCATGTGCCGCCGCCCACGTTCTGCAGGGCCGCCCACAGGCGGGTATCTTCCGGCAGGTCCGCGTCGGGCGCCAGGTCGGCGCGCGTGGCGCGGTCGGCCAGAATGCGGCTACCCTCATCGGGTCCGAAACGGGTCTGGCCCGTGCCCACGAAGTCGATGCTGCCCGAAAGGTCCTTCCGGTCGATGACGATTTCCACGACGTCTCCATCCTCCAACTTGCCGATCGGACCGCCCGCCAGCGCTTCCGGACCAACGTGACCGATACAGGCCCCCGTCGAAAACCCCGAAAAGCGCGCGTCCGTCAGCACCGCCACATGTTTCCCGAAATCCAGGTACTTGAGCGCGGTGGTGATCTGCGCAATTTCTTCCATCCCGGCGCCCATCGGGCCGCGCCCGATCAGTACCATGACGTCTCCCGGTTTCACGCCCATCGGACCGGAATCCTTCAGCGCGGCGGCGGCCGCGCGTTCGGTTGTGAACACCTTTACCGGGCCGGTCATCCGGTACACGCCGTCGGCGTCGACGACCGATGGGTCGATCGCCGTGCTTTTGACCACGGACCCTTCCGGCGCGATATTCCCGGTGGGAAAACAGACGGTGCTGGTCAACCCTCTGTCCCGGGCGCGGCCGGCATCCATTATCACGCGGTCCGGGTCGATTCCGTCCTGATCGTACAACGCCGCCCTCAGCCTGGACCTTCGCTCGGATCCCTCCCACCATTCCAGATTCTCACCCAGTGTCCGCCCGGATATCGTGAGCGCGTCCGTTTCCAGCAACCCCAGGCGCCGCAGGTGCAGCATCACTTCCGGCACGCCGCCGGCCAGAAACGCCCGGACGGTCGGATGGAATTCGGGACCGTTTGGCAGCACGTCCACCAGACGGGGAACCTGGCGGTTCACGTGGCTCCAATCGGCGACGGTGGGCCGGGAGAGCCCGGCCGCGTAGGCCACCGCGGGAATGTGCAAGAGCAGGTTGGTCGATCCGCCGAACGCGGCGTGCGTGACCATCGCGTTGCGGACCGCGGCATCCGTTACCACGTCGGCGGTCGTGAGTCCCGCAGCCTGCATCGCGAACACCGCGCGGGCGGATCGGAGCGCCATGTCCAGCCAGACCGCCTCTCCCGACGGCGCCAGGGCGGAATGGGTCAACGCGAGACCCAGTGCTTCGGCCACCACCTGTGAGGTGGCCGCGGTGCCCAGAAACTGGCAGCCGCCGCCCGGTGACGCGCAGGCCCGGCAGCCCAGGTCCTGCACCTCGGAGATCGTCATCTCTCCGTGCGCCAGCCTGACGCCCACCGACTGAATCTTGCCGGCGTCTTCCCCGTCTTCCGGCGGAAGCGTCACGCCTCCCGGAACGATCGCCGTGGGCAGGGAGTGCATCGCCGCCAGGGCGATCATCATCGCGGGCAATCCCTTGTCGCAGGTTGCAACGCCGATCACCCCTTTGCGGGTGGGGAGGGAGCGGACCAGGCGCCGCAGTACCGTCGCCGCATCGTTGCGATACGCGAGACTGTCCATCATTCCGGTCGTGCCCTGGGTCCGTCCGTCGCACGGGTCGGAGCAATACCCTGCGAAAGGAATACCGCCCAGCCGGTGAATTTCCAGGGCGGCCTCCCGCATCAACAGCCCCACCTCCCAGTGTCCCGTATGATATCCCAGCGCGACGGGGCGGCCGTCCGGCTCGCGAATGCCCCCCATCGTGCTGAGGATCAGAATTTCCGGCCGGCCCAACTCCGCTGGATTCCAGCCCATGCCGGCGTTCTGGCTGTACCCGAAGATATCCCCGCTGGGCGATTCGATCACGTGCTCTTCGGTGAGGGAAATCAGCCGCCCTTCGGGTCCCGGCGCCCGCGTCCGGACGTCGTAGATCGTTTTGTCGTCGGACTGCAGGACGGCGGCAAAGGACGGTTTGCTTACGGCGGACATACGAATCCTCGCAACGGTACGAACCCATGCGACGGGCTGTTAAGGTTTATTTCAGTCCCATGCTCTGAAGATTCCGCAGGCTGATTCCCAGGCTCTCAAACGGGTCCCGCTGGCATGTATCCTGTTCCACGATGAACCAAAGGGTGCCCGCGGCCTTGCAGGCATCCAGGATGGCCGGCCAGTTCAAGTTGCCCTCGCCCACCTCGGCGTAGAGCTGTTCCCGGCCGCGCATGGCCATATCTTTCACGTGAACCAGGTCCGCACGGCCCGCGGCCTTGCGAATCCACGCGGCGGGGTCGCCGCCGCCGTGCTGGATCCAGTAGGTGTCGATCTCGAGTTGAAAGACCTCGGGGTCGCTCTCTTCAAACAGGATCTGCAGGCCCGTGCGATCTCCGAAACGCTCCAGTTCAAAACTGTGGTTGTGATACCCGAAGGTGAGCCCTGCCGCCGCGAGCTTGCCGGCCACCTCGGACGCCTCCCGGGCGAACCGCCTGTAACCGTCGCCTCCATCTTCGCGATAGGTCTGTGGAAGCCCGCCGATTGCCGGGTATTTGCACCCCCACAACAGGTGCTCGTCGATCACGGCCTGGGTTTCGTCCCGCATGCGTTCGTAGCTGGTGTGGGTGGCGCAGATTTCGAGGCCTTCACCGTCCGCCAGGTCCTTGAGTTCCTGCGGGCTGATGTCTCCAAATGCCGATACCTGCATGGCATCGTATCCCAGCGCCTTCACCTTTTTCAGACTGGCCGCGACATCCGCGGGTGTTTGTGTGAATTCGCGCACCGTGTACATCTGCGCCGCCAAAACCGTACCGGCCATCTTCCGCTCCTTTCCACGATCGCCCATGCAACCTGAAAACGCGTGATTTCAAGTACAAAATACCAAAGGACCGCGGAACTTCCAAGCCAAGTTTTCCCATCGGAAAGCGAAAACCGCGTGGCGGCGGACGAAGGGATTTTTAGCTGGTTTTTTTCCGAAACCACTGTATTTTTAGTTCGCAGTTTCCGCTTCCCGACCCCTCCCCCGATCCGTTCGATCCCCCCCTGTTTCAACCGTACCCGCCTTCCTCGCAGAGGAGCCCGTATATGTCCGTACTGCAAGACGCGACCACTCAGCAGGAGCGCCGCAACCGCGCGCTGCTGGACGGTTCGCGATACCTGTCCGAATCCGTGACGTCGCAGGTTCTGCCACTGCAGATCGACATCCGGCATACCGATACACTGACGGAAACGCAAGTTGACACCTTCACCTCCCTTCAGATCGAGGCCGCCCGTACCGCCGTACGTTCGCTGGCCTCCCTGGCCGAGATTGGTGAAGCGGACCATCTGGGAGGCGGCATCGGCCTCATTCCGCCCTTGCTGCTTACCCTGGCGGTGGTCGACTTCGAACGTATCGAGTACACCATCGAACACGCCCACACCAGCGTCGGGTATTATGCGGCGCTTTCCGCCGTGGGATATGTCGATCCCGAACACGTCGTTTCCGATTTTCGCCGCGGTCTGGACCTTCCGGGCCACGTTTCATGGCTGCCGGGGGGCACGCAGATGAACGGCGGACGCCTGGGCGTGATGATACCCGTTGCGGTCGGCAATGCGCTGGGCAAGCGCGGCACGTACGGCGAGGG
This sequence comes from Candidatus Latescibacterota bacterium, assembly GCA_965203805.1. GTDB lineage: Bacteria > Latescibacterota > UBA2968 > UBA2968 > JAAXHE01. The sequence continues at coordinate 4,294,701 of OZ241917.1, forward strand.
ATCCTGGGTGGTTGCCCACTGCGGAGACGCGGGCTGGATCTCGGGCCAGGCGCTCAACGGCTTCAACGCCGCGCACGTTCACGGCGCGCCCATTACGTTTGTGATGGACCGGAACGGCATCCAGCTTTCCGGCAGCACGAAGAGCATTCTGGATAAGGACCCGCGGCCCATCATTGGCGCCATGGGCGTCGAGGTCCTCGAAATCCCGACACTCTTAGATCCCGCGTGCCTTTACACGGCGTACCGTGAAGCCTATCTCCTGGCGCAGGAAGGCCGTCCGAGTCTGATCTATCCTGTCGGCATCCGGTCCCGGAACGGAAGGCGGATCGACCTCTCGCATTTCGGCGAAGCCCACGGCATCCTCGAAGCGGTGGAAGCCTTTGCCGGCCGGCATGACGTGCCCCTGGACCGCGAGATCTGGGTCCCCGGATCGCTGATGAGCTATAGAGACGTGGAGCCGATGCTGGAGTGCCTTTTCCTCGTGAACGATCTGCCCGGCGGCGCTGGCCACCACGACGGTGGCATGAAGGACCGAAACGAAGCGAATGTGCTCGGCAACCCCATGTTCCAGGCCACGCCGGTCCAGTCGGAAGCGCTGGAGCATTTGAAGTCGCAACCGTCACGCGCGGTCAACACCCGGGCCCGGCCGGCCCCGGGAAGCCCGAACCTGGTGCTGCCTGAAGGCGCTGCTGCGAGCGTTTCCTTACCCGGCGCGGGTGAGATGAAGAGTGCCCGCGACGGTTCGGAAGCAGGTTACGCGCTGGTGGCCGAGACCTTTCCTGAAAGGGTCTTCGTGGTCAGCTGCGACCTGGACGCTTCCACGAAACTGGCGAAGGCGCGGAGTCACCTGGCCGGGAATCACCAGTTCGAAATCAGCATCGAAGAACAGGCGGCCACCCTGATTGCCAACGGCCTGGCCACCAGTACGCCGGGTTCGCAGCTGAACGTGGTGTCCACCTTTGCGGCCTTCTTCGAGGGCATTGCACGCGAAGGTTTCGACATGTGGCAGTACCAGCGCAACCTGACGGGCGTGAACGAGGGCCTCAACGTGACGTTTCATCTCTCTCACGTGGGCGCGTGTACGGGCCGGGACCACTTCTCCGGCTGGGGTCTGGACTGGATCAACGTGGGCCTCAGCTACCTTCCGTACCTGCACCGGTTCTACGCGCCGGCCGACGCGCGGTCGGCCTTTCTCGCCGTGATCGATCTGGCCGCCAACTATGGCGGGCACATCATCGGCATCCCCCGCGACAACCTGCCGGTCCTCGAAAAACAGGACGGTTCCGGGCCTCTTTGGGAGGCGGATGAGGCGTGGCAACCCCTCACGCCCTTCCGGTCCGTTGCGAACGCCGGTCACGCGATCCTGGCATTCGGCGCGCCGGCATTCCTGGCGGCGGAGGCCGCCGACGGCATGAATAGCCGGGGCGTTGGCGTAGACGTATATATCGTCAACGGCCTGCCCCTGCCGAAGGGGCACCTTGAATCGCTGATTTCGCAGTATACCCGGGGTGTCGTCACGATTGAAGACGGAAAGATCGGCACATCCGAAACCGGACTCAGGGGGTTTGCGGGCCTGGTTGCCTCTGCGGCCTCCTCACGCGGCGTTCCACATGCGCACGTCGGCCTGACCGATCCGACCATCGCCCCGTCCGACGGGCATATGGAAACCTGGGCGCACTTCGGCATCACCACCGATGCGCTGGTCGATGCGGTTGAGCGTCTTTAGTGGATTCACCTGCGAGGGATTGACACGGGTAAGGGAAGGGGAAACAAAAGGAAGGAAAGTCAATCCGCGTCAGCCGGCGCGGCGGACCCGCAATTTGCACCGGTGGGCGGAACAATACCTGATTTGGCGTGTGTCTTTGTGAGCAAAAAGAACCCGCAACACGCGATGACGCAGGCCATTCCCCTGATTCTGAAGCGGGATTCTTCCCGAACTAGAATATCCTGAAACTCAGCCCCATATTGAAGCTTTGCCTGGCACCTTCGTCCCTTGCGACGCGAAAGGACTCGGAGAGCGTCATGTTGAATTTGTTTTCGATGTAGAAGCTGAGCGCGAACGTGATATTCGAAATGACGTCGGCTCTTCTTTCCTCGCGTTTCTGCGCACGGATTGTCTTCAGGGTCGTGAACCGGATCCTGTTCGTCACCTCGTAGATGAAATCCGTTTTCCAGCGCAGGTTGTAATCCGTCCCGAAGGCCTTTGAAAAAGGCGTATCGTAGTGTAGATCGGTGTTGATCTGCGTGCTCCAGCTGATCGGGTGGGAGTACCGGATATTTATCAGCATTCCCGGCGGCGGACGGTCCACGTCTTCGTAAGGATTCAACAGCTGAAACTGCACGCCGGTTGTAATGTCCCAACCATAGAATCTTTTGCTGATCTGCTCCTGTGTCAGCACTTCCTGTATCCGCACCAGGCCGAATCCGATCTCTTCTCCCAGAACCCTTCGTGATCTCCTGATCTCGGCAAGCATATCTTCGAACCAGTAGTTTTCGTACCGGTCTCCATGCTGTTCCTTGTACTGCCTTTCCCTGTCGATGATATGCGCCAGTTCGATCATCGTCTCCTTGGAGAAATGCTCGCCGATGATGCCCTCCTCCAGGAAGAATTCCTCGATTCTCCCGGCTTTTCGAAGCGCTGTGGCATCGATGAACCGTCCGTGGCCGAAGCCCAGTGTCATCTCGATGTCGGGTCGATCGTATCCGGAGTCCAGGTCCGAGTCCGTGCCCCAGGAGTAGAATAAGCTGCCTTCGTTCCGATGGTATTTCTTCAGATTCGTCCTCAAGTGGGTCAAGGCGTCGCGCTCGATTCTCTCGGTGATGATATTCTTCCTGATCGAACCCTGCCCGGTCGCGTCTACGGAATAAGCGTAGGGAAGCGACTCGTAGAAATTTCTGTATACCACGGTCACATTTCCATTCAGTACAACGGTTTTGGTATCCTCTGTCACGTAGTTGAAGCTGAGCGCGTCGATGCGCAGGTTGTGCGCCCGGCTCACGGGCACAACGTAATCGGTAATGGATACGTTCTGCGCCGATGCCGTAGAGACCGTCATGAGACAGACCGCCGCCGGCCGTATCAGTAACATCCGGAAAAAGAAGAGTACGTTAGCCAACGGACCGAAGCGTTGCGCCGGCAATCCCCCGCTTTCGGGAGTCGGCCATTCCGCGCGGTGCTTTCTTGTAGGACTATCGACGGAATCCGCAGTGCCGCCCGCGCCCATCCTCGGCAACCGCTCCCGCCCAGATCCTGTTTTTCCTGTCATTGCGCTTCCCCCTGTCTTTGTCTACGGTTTCGCATCGGGATCGCTATCCGATGAATGGGGCGACTCCTTCAAAAACGAAATATCGTCGTAATCCGCCTTGACGAGCGTCTTCGTATTGTCCGAATCCGTAAGCACGGCAACGGCGCCGACGAGTCGCGGGTCGCTACCGAATAAGCGTCTGTAATCTTCGTATGCGTTAACCTCTTCCCAGATCCAACTGCCTGTCCTGCCGGATCCGGATTGCAGGACAATCACCTTCGTACTTCCAGTGTGCGGGCTTTCCGTCTCGGTGCCCGGGGGAAGCGACGCACTCCACACGTACTTGAGTGTCTTGATCCGCCTCCCGCGCCCGAATACAAGGCGCACGGCCGCCGCGCTGTCATTGGTCTTCTTGTAGTTTTCATTGGCGCCGGCGGGGAGGCTGTGCACTCGCCACCGCCACCTGAGCTTCTTCCAGACACGCAAGTTGACTCTTACGGGCAGGCCCGCATTCGTCGCCCTGCCGACGGTCTCCGCTCTCAGAAAGTGGTCGCCGTTTTCGACCTGAATCGTGTAGTAGAGATCCTCCTTCTTGTTTGTCTTCCTATGGAACCAGCCCGATCTTCCTTCCCAGTTGCGGGGAAACCGCCCGATTTGACCGGGGTACTCAAATCGCTCAAGAGTCAGAACGGAATCTCCGGAAGGCGTATAAAAGTGGGCCGGCGGATCCGCCGCGTACGCGGCCGATCCGATCAGGATTCCCAGGAGGATTTTTTGGATTCGTATCATAAAGCTCAGGTTATTCCCGCTTCGTTAAGTGCCGCGGAACCGGGTAATCCGCGCGGAATACACCCTGGATCCGGACCCCCGGGGGCAAGCCGCGGTGTATTCAGAAAATATAGGAAATAGACTCTTCAAGGTGTACAAAAAAGCCCGGAAACAGACCTTCGCCCCGCCACCCGGACCGGACATAAAGATACCGCCACGGAATCCACTCCCGTGGCGGTGACAACTCCCTTCTTTGCCGCAAGCATTCACTGTTTCGTTACGTGCCGAACTCCTGCGCGAGTCGGACAAAATCGCCGAACCCGATGCGGCCGTCTCCGTCCAGGTCAAACCTTGTCTCGAAGTCCGGGTCCCCTGTTTCGGAACCGAACGCCTTCGCGAAAATCAGGAAATCGCTGAAGTCCACCCGGCCGCTGCCGTCGAAATCCGCCGATTTGTCCCCGACGCTGACAGTCACCGCGGGCAGGATGCCTTCGCCGTAGTTCCATCCGGTCCCCCATGTCACCGTCTTCATTTCCGCATCCGCAGATCCGACGTGGTACCAGAGATCCAAACTGTTGTGGGACTCATGCACCTCCATGACGATTCCGTTGTCCAGCGCGACGCTGGGAGCGATACCCCGATCGAATCTTGTCGCTTTCCCCCACTCCACGGTCTTGCGTCCCGGATCCAGGATACCCACGCGATACCACAGGCGAAGCCCGCTGATTGACTCATGCATCTCCACGACCAGGCCATCGTCCATATCCACGGAGGGCGTCCGGCCGCCATCGTATTCCTGCGCGTCACCCCACGCGATAGACTTCGAAGTGGTATCCACGGCGCCCACATTGTACCACAGTTGCTCACCTTCTTCGGACTGGTGGACCTCCACGACCACTCCGTCAGACAACGCCACCGAAGGGAACCGCCCCCCGTCGAACTTCTCCGAACTGCCCCAGACAATCGAATCGGCCGCGGCATCCACGATGCCCACGTGGTACCACAGGTTTGTGCCGATATGCGACTGGTGCATCTCCACCACGACCCTGCCGTCCAGCGCTACCATCGGGTACTGGCCCGCATCGAACCTCCGCCCCGCGCCCCACCGGATCGTCTTTGTCTCCGCGTCGACCGTGCCGACCTTGTACCACAGATTCGTTCCCTGGTGGGACTGGTGTACCTCCACGACAAGCCTGCCGTCCACGGCGACGGACGGGAACCGGCCGTCGTCGTGCGCGCCTACCTCACCCCAGTCGACGGTCTCTGACCGGGCGTCAATCACGCCGACCCGGTACCGCAACTCCGTTTCTTCTTCCTCCTGGTGCATCTCCACAACCACGTCGGCCGCCGGAATCGAAAACCCCCAGAGGCACGCACCCAGAAAAATCGCGAATCGAACGGCTCGCATAACGTCCCTTCGTGGCATTGGAAAACCGGAGAATATCTTCAGAAGCTGTCTTTAAATCCCCAGCGGTCGGAGCGGTTCCCGGCGCCTATTTCAGGCAGAAGCCCCCGTCCACTTTCAGGATCGTACCCGTGATATAATCCGCCGCGTCGGAACAGAGAAACGTCGCCGCTTTGCCCAGGTCTTCAATGGTGGCCAGCCGGCCCCACGGCAAGCCCTCGGCGGCTTCTCTGATCTGCTCGTCCGTGGCGAATTGGCGTTCGCCGGGCGTGTCGGTATAGCCGGGTTCGATCACGTTGGCGCGGATCCGGTGCGGGGCGAGTTCAGCCGCGATAGTACGGCACATCTGGTTAATGCCCGCCTTGGCCGAATTGTACGCCATGGACGTCGGCATCGGCACCTCCGCCAGCACGGAACTGATGAACAGGATGCTGCCGCCGCCACCCTGGTCCACCATCTGCCGCGCGCCGGCTTGGGCCGTGTGAAAGCTGCCCCACAGGCAGACCTCCCAGGTCCTCCGTACCGCCTGCGTCGACAGTTCCAAAAAAGGTTCGCGCTTGCTGTAATAGGCATTGGCCACGACAGTATCGAGCCTGCCGAACCGGCTCACCGCTGCTTCCACCATCCGGTCCACCGCCGCCCGATCCGACACATCGGCCTGCACCACGATCGCTTCCCGACCCTGTGCGCGGACTTCGTTCGCAACGTCTTCCGCGTCTTCCGGATGCGAATGGTAATTCACGGCGATATCCGCGCCGGCACGGGCCATCTCCACCGCGCAACCCCGTCCGATGCCCCTGGAAGACCCGGTTATCAATGCAACCCTGCCTGTCATATCGACCATAAGGACCCTTCCTGTTTCAAAATGCCGGCAGAATGGGATGCGAGGGAACGGAAATACTATCCTTCTGCGGACCCTCCTGGAGATCCCGCGCCCGCCTGAACGGGATCGTCCAACGTATCTCTCACGGTTCGTTCCACCTGCTGGCCCTGCGCTTTCTGCCGGCGGGTTTCCCGATGCGTTTCGCGATAGCGATCCGGAATCACCAGTTCGTCGCCATGGTCTGGCGCGTGCGGCGCAACCTTCCAGAATTTGGGCAGAAATCTGTCCCATCGGGTGATGATGGCGCTCGCCCGGCGGCTGTTGGTGTTTTCGAGGTGCCTCCCGATCATCTTTTTCAGCAGGGCGACGTCGTCCGGCTGGCTGACGCGTTCGATGCGGACGAGTTGCGGGTTGTATCGGTTCACGAACGATCCCTCCTCGTCCAGCACGTACGCGGTCCCGCCCGTCATTCCGGCGCCGAAGTTCCTTCCCGCGCTTCCCAGAACGATCACAGCGCCCGCGGTCATGTACTCACATCCATGGTCGCCCACGCCCTCCACCACCGCATGACCCCCGCTGTTTCGCACGCAGAATCTCTCGCCCGCGCACCCTGCGGCGTAGAGCACGCCTCCGGTGGCGCCGTACATGACCGTGTTACCGACGATGGCGTTCCTGTGGCTGGGAAACCCGGCGTTGCCCGGCGGCCGCACGATGAGTTCTCCTCCGTGCATGCCCTTGCCGACATAGTCGTTGGCCTCGCCCGTCAGGACCAGCCGAAGACCGCGAATGCAGAAGGCGCCGAAGCTCTGCCCCGCACTGCCGCGGAATCGACACTCGATCGTACTGTCGAGACCGCGGTCTCCGTAATGAAACGCGATTTCTCCGGCCAGCTTGGCGCCGACCGCGCGTCTCGTGTTCTTGATTTCGTAACTCAGTGTAATCGAACTGTTCTCTTTAATCGCATCGATTGCGTCCTGAAGCAGCAGGTCGTCAATCGACGCATCCGGCCTGTCGTTGCGCTCCCGGGTGTGCAGCCTGGGCCGGGTGCCCGCCGGGTCCGGGTCGGCCAACAGATCGCTCAGGTCGATTCCCTGCCACCTCTGCTTCTTCGGGTCGACAGTGGCATCCAGAATTTCGGTCCGGCCGATCAGGCTTTCAAGCGACCGGTACCCCAGCCCCGCGATGACCTCACGGACCTCGCCGGCCAGATTGGTGAAATAGCGGACCACGTGCTCCGGCGAGCCATTGAATTTCTCCCGCAATTCAGGCTTCTGCGTGGCCACGCCGACGGGACAGGTATTCAAGTGACACTGCCGGGCCATGACGCAGCCCATAGACACCAGCGCGGCGGTGCCGAATCCGTACTCCTCAGCCCCGAGCGCGGCCGCGACGACCACGTCCCTGGCTGTTTTCAGGCCGCCGTCCACGCGAAGCATCACGCGGCCGCGCAGGTCGTTCATTACCAGCGTCTGCTGTACCTCCGCCAGACCCAGTTCCCAGGGTCCGCCGGAGTGTTTGATCGCGCCCAGTGGCGAGGCGCCCGTGCCGCCGTCGTGCCCGCTGATGTGGACCACGTCCGCGTACCCCTTGACCACGCCAGCCGCGATCGTGCCGATGCCGGCCACCGAGACCAGTTTGACGCACACCTTTGCCCGGGGATTCACCCGTTTCAGATCGTAGATCAGTTGCGCAATGTCTTCGATACTGTAGATGTCGTGATGAGGCGGCGGCGAAATCAGCGTGACTCCCGGTACGGAATGGCGGATGAGCGCGATTTCCGCGGAAACCTTGTGTCCCGGAAGCTGCCCGCCCTCGCCCGGTTTGGATCCCTGCGCCATCTTGATTTCCAGTTCCTTCGCCGAAGCCAGGTATGCGGGCGTAACGCCGAACCTGCCGGACGCCACCTGTTTGATGGCGCTGTTGGGCCAGTCTCCGTTGGGTCGTCGCCGATAACGGTCCGGGTCTTCCCCGCCTTCACCGCTATTGCTCTTGGCGCCAATGCGGTTCAACGCAATGGCCAGCGTTTCGTGCGCCTCCCGCGAAAGCGCGCCGTGCGACATCGCGGAGGATACGAAGCGCCTGCAGATGGCTTCGGCAGGCTCCACCTCGTCGAGCGGGACGGCGCTTCCATTCCGGAATGCCATCAGATCACGCAGCGAAGCCGCGGGCCGCCCCTCGACCAAACGCGAGTAGGCCGCGAAATCCTCGTAGTTTCCGGATTTGGCCACACTGTGGATGGCCTTGAAGACCGGGGGATTGAAGGCATGGTACTCGCCGTCCCGCCGGAACCGGTAGATGCCCGCGTCGTTCATCGAGGGCGACCCGTCCGGCTGGAAGGCCAGCAGGTGTCTCTCGGCAGCGTCGTTCGCGATTTCCGCGAGTCCGATGCCGCCAACCTGGGATACCGTACCTGAGAAGAACCGGTCCACAAGGTCCGAGTGCAGGCCCACGGCGTCGAAGATCTGAGCGCCGCAATAGCTGCTCAGTGTGGATATTCCCATCTTGCAGATCACCTTCAGGATCCCCGCCTCCAGCGCGCGCCGGTAGTTGTCCAGCGCTTTCGCGTAGGTGATTTCGCCTTCCAGCCTGCCGGTCCGGATCAGATCGTTCAGGTTTTCGTATACAAGGTAAGGATTCACCGCGCTGGCGCCGTAACCGATCAATGAAGCGATATGGTGGACTTCCCTGGGCTCACCCGATTCCACAATCAGGCTCGCCTGCATCCGCTTCCCTTCCCGGATGAGATGATGATGGACGGCGCCCACGGCAAGAAGCATGGGGATGGGCGCGTGGTTTGCGTCCACGCCGCGGTCGCTCAGAATCAGCAGGGTCTTTCCGGACTCGACCGCTCGCAACGCACGGCGGCACATCCTGTCCAGTGCCCGTCGCAGGCCCTCGGCCCCCTCCGAGGGTACAAACAACGCAGACACCGATTCGCTTTCGAACGCCGGCAACCCGGAGCTTGCGAGCCTGCGGAATTCGGAATCCAGCAGCACCGGGGAGGGGATGCGGACCAGCCGCGCGTTCCCCGCCTTCTCTCGGAATATATTCCTCCGTCGCCCCAGCAGTAAGTCGAGAGACATCACCAGTTCTTCCCGCAGGGGGTCGATCGGCGGATTCGTGACCTGCGCGAACCGCTGCGTAAAGAAATTGTACAGTAGCTGGGGCCGCTCGGACAACATGGCCAGAGGCGTGTCATCTCCCATGGATCCGACCGGCTCCTTGCCGTCGTTCGCCATGGGTACCAGCACATATTCGATTTCGTCGGCAGTATACCCGAATGCCAGTTGCCTCCGGGCCAGGTCCGTCTGTTCGCCCACCGGCACGGGCTCGTTTTGGGCGTCCGTCTGTTCGAAACTGACCACGTTGTCCCTCACCCATCGCCGGTAGGGCCGGCGGCCGGAAAATCGGGACTTGATCTCGTCGTTTTTCAACAACACGCCCCGCCGCGTGTCCACTGCGATCATCTGTCCCGGTCCCAGGCGCCCTTTCTCCACGACGTGGCGGTCGTCCATCTCGAGCATCCCGACCTCCGAACCCATAACGATCAGGCCGCTCTCCGTTATCTTGTACCGTGCGGGCCGCAACCCGTTCCGGTCCAACGTGGCGCCCACGACCGCGCCGTCGCTGAACGCGACAGCGGCGGGCCCGTCCCAGGGTTCCATCAGACAATCGTTATATTCATAAAATCCGCGAAGATCCTCGGGTATGTCCGGGATTCCGCGATGCGCCTCCGGAATCAACATCATCATCGCGTGCATCGGATTCCGTCCGGCAACCACCAGCGTTTCGAAGACATTGTCGAGCATCGCGGAATCGCTGCGGGCCGCATCGACAATGGGCTTGATCCGATCCAGATACCGCCCCCATGCCCTGGATTTGAGTTCCGACTCGCGCGCCCGCATCCAGTTCACATTTCCCCGCAGGGTGTTGATTTCGCCGTTGTGGGCCAGATATCGGAACGGTTGAGCCAGAAACCAGTCGGGCAGCGTGTTGGTGCTGTAGCGCTGGTGAAGGACGGCCAGCGAGGTTTCGAAGTCGGGATTCTGCAGGTCCCTGTAAAACCGCGCAAGCTGCGCGGCAACCATCATCCCTTTGTAGACGATCGTTCGGTTGGACAGCGAACAGATGTAACAGCCCTCGATCCCGTGCCGACGCACGGATCTCTCCACCTGCCGTCGAACCAGGTACAGCGCCCGCTCGAACTCCGCTTCGGACATCCGGTTTCCCCGGGCGATAAGCACCTGCTGAATATCGGGCATCAGTTCCGCGGCCCGGTCGCCGAGGACCGTACGGTTCACCGGCACCGTCCGCCATCCGATCAGCACAAGCCCGTAATGGTCCGTCGCTTCGTCGACGATAATCCGATACCGGTCGTTCGTTGTCGAGTCCTGGGACAGGAACAGCATGCCGATCGCCAGGTCCTCCGCTCGCGGCGCACTGTATCCAAGCCGTTCCGCCTCACGTACGATCAATCGCCCGGGGATCTGGGTGAGTACCCCCGCCCCGTCGCCGGTTTTCGCATCGGCATCCATCGCGCCCCGATGGGTCAGATTGGCCAGTCCGAGCACCGCGTGCCGCATGATTTCACTATTGCGATTGCCCCTGATATCCGCGACGAACCCCACCCCGCAGGCATCGTGCTCGAATTCCGGGCGGTAAAGCCCTTTTGTTGAGGTTACTTCCATGATGAACGTATTCTTCCTTCCTTGCAGATTGTAAAGTTCTGTTTAGCGATTACTAAGTTTCGATCCGTTCGAAATAGACTTTCAAGGGAAAGAGACATGATCCTGTCTATTACGAGGCCGAAACTGCGTTCCCGGCGGTTCCGAGCCTCAACTCTCCAATCACCTTTCTTTTTCTCCCTTAAATTCTCCCCACCCTCTAAATTCCCCTATTCCCCTGCCCTTTTTCTTGCTTCGCCCAAGAAAAAGGGCGAAAAAGAAGGGCGCCGCTCAAACGCCGCGGGGCTGCTTTTCCGCGAACCGCCTTCGTGGTGGGAACGTGCGCAACTGCCCTGAAACCCTTGCAGGCGTTCCTGGACTTTCGTGCTGAACGGACTCGCGCGGAAAAGCCCCCACTCCACCCTTCCGTCGACCTACCCCCTATCCCCCTTCCTGCGAGGAAGGGGGGAACGGTGATCCGCTCAGGGGCTCCCGGTTTTGCTTCAAGCTGTCTGCTCCCCCTCTCCCTCTGGGAGAGGGGGCCGGGGGGTGAGGGTCTCCCCGCTTTTTGCTGTTCCAAATTCAAAATGCCAGGATCGGTTGGATCCTGGCATTTTCTCCACGTCGCTTGAACGAGCGAAGAGCGTTCAACGCCTTACTCGAACGCCTTCGCATTGATTTCGATATATTCCTTCCATTCGTCAGGTGTATCGTCTTCCTCAAAAATCGCCTCGACCGGGCACTCGGGTTCGCACGCCCCGCAATCGATGCACTCATCCGGATGGATGTAGAGCATCTGGCGTTGCTCGTCTTCCGGCAGGTTGGTTGCGTCGGGTTCGTAGATACAGTCGACCGGGCAGACCTCCACACAGGCCCTGTCCATCACGTCGATGCATGGCTCGGCGATAATGTACGTCATTCTCTTCACCCCTTTCCTTGAGTCGGCCTACTGGTCAATCTTAAAGTGTGAAGTTCAGGTTCGTGAAGATCGAATCCGTCCGGAACGGGAATATCGGACAACTTCACGAGGGCGACCGGACTGCAATTGTCTTGGGCGCCAATGACACACGAAATATAGAACTTTCTTTCGGTTTGTCAAGCGTCAAAAAGCTAAGAAATCGCATCAAAATGTAGAAGTGAGAGAGCGACGCTATCCCGGTAGCCGGAACGGATTCTGAGGGTGAATCTTCGCCCTGGATCCGAATCGTGTTCAATGTCGAATCCGGCGCCATTGTAGAGTTTCGCCAGCACCTGCTCAAGGTCCGGCCGAACGGCCTCCAGCGTTTCAACCGAATTCGGCGCCAGCAGCCGGTCGTTCAGCACAAACAGGACTTCATCCAGACGGAAACTCGCACTTCCGGCCAGTATGGGGTCGGTCTCCAGCCTCCGGCAGGCTTTCAGGGCTGAAACGAAAGCGGCCTTCAGCCGATTCGGGAAGCTGCCGTTTGACGGCTGTTTGCGGTCGTAGAGGAGCCCGGTTTTTCCGTCCGTCCGATCGATACTGTAATTAGCCTCGTGTCCCACCAGCAGGGTGACCGGCCCATTGTGCACGTGGCTGTAATCCGCCACATCCACGAGCACCTCGTCCGTCGTCACCGGAATCCAGGTGTTGAAGACCCGGAACCAGGTTTCCGGCGCGATGTCCTGCCCGCTTTCGAGGTAGAACTTGATCTGAATTCTATATGCGTTCATCGGTCAGAAACGTAAATCGGGAAATACCCTTAATTGCTGACGACGTTCATCCGCCCGTAGCATGCGTACGCGGCCTCGATAAAGAGCTGTGTTTCTTCGATGAACCGGTGCGCGAGGTCTTCACTGTAGGTGTCGACGTCGCGTCGATGGGCATGAAAGAGATAATTGGCGAACTTGCCACGGGTTACGGGATTGTCGTGCAACAGCCCGGTGTCGACGATCCTCGTGCGGAATTCGGACACGATTGTATCGGGGTCTTCCGGTACATCCAGAAACTGCGACTTTACCAGGGCCTTGGCCGCGTGAACCATGGCGCTGTATGCCTGATTGTATGCGTTTTCGTATTGGCCGTTATCCAGTTGCACCTGGGCCTCGAACGCCTCGCGTTCACAACTGGAGAGCTCGAATTGCACCAGCGGCACCACCTCGCCCGCGCACTCGCCCTTCCCCATATCTCCGGTTGTGAACACCCGGCTGTCTCCCCAGTCCATATAGAAAGAGGAGTCGATCTCGTAGGGAGGCACTTCGGTGAGGTCGTCCAGCATCCGCTTCACCTGCACCTTGCCGATTCGCCGGATGTAATCCTGAAAACTCTCGTCCTCCTCTCGTCCCTCAATGTAGCTCTGGCTGATTCGCGCCACCACGTCGGGAATCCGCTTGGATGGGACCGCGCCCATCGCCAATCCGAACGATGCGGCGTTGCCGGTCCACTGGCCTCCGAGTACCACCTGAAAATGCGGCACGGTGTAGCCGCTCACTTTACGGCTGATCCCGTAGAATCCCAGGTCCGCAACGTGATGCTGACCGCAGGAGTTGAAGCAACCGCTGATCTTGATGCGCAGACCTTCCACGGCGGCGTCCATCTCCACGCCCTTTTCGGCAAGGTGCGTACGCAATTCGGCGGCAAGTCCGCGGGACGACGCGATGCCCAGCTTGCACGTATCCGTTCCGGGGCAGGCCGTCACGTCCGCGATGGTCCCGGCGCCGGGTTCGTTCAAACCGATTTCCGCGAGCGCGTTGTAGAGTTCGGGGAGATCCGCCTCGCTCACCCAGCGCAGTACGATATTCTGCTCCACCGTGGCTCGAATCGTATCGTTCACGAACCGTCTTGAAAGTCTGGCGAGTGCCCGCGTCTGGTCGGACGTGAGGTCGCCCAGCGGCAGCGTGACCGTAACCGCCGCGTAGCCGTCCTGGCGCTGCCGGTAGACGTTGGTTCGGGTCCACTCCTCGAATCCGCCTGCAACGACGGCGCCGTTGAGCGGCTGTGCGATCTTCAGCGGCTTCTCGTCGTAGGCGTGAAGGTCCGAAAGGTACGCCGTCCATTCCGGGTCGTCGGGCATCACCTTCCGTTCCTCCGTCACCAGGCGCTTGAATTCTTCCAGGCCCAATTTGGCGATCAGGAACTTGAGCCGCGCCCGCGCCCGGTTCCGCTTCTCGCCGAGGCGGGCGAACACACGGGAGATCGCCTGGGAGACGGGGAGGAGTTCCTCTTCCGGCAGGAAATCCTCGAACAGTTTTGCTTGGTGCGGCACGGCGCCCAATCCGCCGCCAACGTAGAACCTGAACCCGCGTTTCTCTGTGCCGTTGACCGACCTCGTCACCGCAATGGCGCCGATATCGTGCATATTGGCAAGCCCGCAGGCCTCGTGTTCGCATCCGGAGAACGCGATTTTGAACTTCCGGCCGAAGTCCTGCGCGTCGCTGTGGCCCAGGAGGAATTTCGAGCAGGCCCGGGCATAGGGCGTCACGTCGAATGTCTCGGTCCGGCACACGCCGGAAAGGGGGCAGGCGGTCACGTTACGGACCGTATTGCCGCAGGCTTCGCGGGTTGTGATGCCCACCGAGGCCAGGCGGTACATGAGATCGGGCGTATCGTCGATGTGGACGTAATGCAGCTGGACGTCCTGGCGCGTGGTAATGTGCAGGATACAATCCGAATACTCCTCGGCAAGCTCGGCCAGCACATCCAGTTGATCCGCGGTCAGGCCCCCGAACGGAATCTTGATCCGCTGCATCCCCGGCGCGTCCCATACCGTATCCGGCCCCTTGACCAGGTCTCCGCTAGGAAACTCCAGGACCTGCGTATTGCTGCCGTCGAACCGTTTGCCGTTATCGTAACGCTGACCGTAAACACCGCGGCGCAGGCGGGTTTCGGCGAAAACGGTGTCGTCGATCTTGTCCTGTTTCCGCAGCTGGATCTGCGTGGCGAATATATCCACTTCCCGGCCCAGTTCGTCGGGTATGCGATCCGCGAGAACTTCCTTCCAGGTTGTCGATTCAGACATGGCAACGTCTCCTGGTGACCGATTCCAAGCGCGACGGCGTTGTTCAGGCGGGTAATCTATCGAACTCATCCTGTGAAGTCAACGAATTTATCCGGAAACGGCAGCCGTTCCGATCGGGCAAAACGGGTCACCCGCAGATATTCTTGAGTTTTTCGATCAACAATATAATAAATAAACGGACAAATGGGAAACCTGTCAACAAAAAGCGAGAGACCAGAGTCTCTCGCTACTCAAGTGGATTGGTGGATCGGCGGTTGATCGCTATACTGTGCCCCCTGGGAGCGAGGCCATCCTGCCCTCGAAACGCACTAAAAGCGGTAAGACGGTAGACGGTAGATGGCATCTTTGCCCGACTGGTTTCTCCTTCATGCCTGCGGCAAGAGATGATACAGAACGGGCGCCCACATCATCTCACCTCTCCCGTCTCCCGTCTCCCCGCCTGTCGGCTAGCCCCCGATCTGGTACATTTCCACCTTGGATAATGACGGCACTTCCGCTGTCTCGGCCGTCCTCAGTTCGGAATACCGGTCGTCTCGACCCGCCCATATATCCGAGATCGCCGCCAGGAGTTCGTCGTCACTCGCCCCGTCGCGTAGAAGCCCTCTGAGATCCACGCCCGACCCGGCGAACAAACAGGTATACACCTTTCCGTCGGTTGAAAGCCGCGCGCGCGTGCAGTCGCCGCAAAACGGTTGCGTAACCGAGGCGATGACGCCGATCTCCCCGTTTCCGTCCAGATACCGGAATCGTCGCGCGACTTCGCCCGGGTAATTCGGCGCCACTGCGGTGAGCGGCATTTCCTCATGGATGCGCTGTACGATCTCTGCAGCGGGAACCACCTGATCCAGTCGCCAGCCGTTGCGGTTGCCCACGTCCATAAATTCTATAAAGCGGACGATATGCCCAGTACCGTAGAAATGCCTGGCGAGATCCACGACGGTATGGTCGTTCACCCCGCGCTGGACCACCGCGTTGACCTTCAGAGGTGAAAACCCGGCCGCTTCCGCCTCCCGGATTCCCTCCAGCACCTCCGAAACGTGATATCCTCTCCCATTCAACCGTTCGAATACGTTTTCGTCCAGGGAATCCAGGCTGACCGTAATTCTGTCCAACCCGGCGTCCCTGAGTTCTCCGACCATCCTGGGCAGCAGATAGCCGTTTGTCGTAAGCGTGAGATCCTCCACACCGTCAATTGCCGCCAGACGCCGGATCAGCGCTTCGAGCTCCCTCCGGAGCAGGGGCTCTCCTCCGGTGATCCGGACCTTGCGCACCCCCAGATCCACGAAAAGCCTCGCCAGCCGGTCGATCTCCTCGAACGTGAGTATTTCCGCCCTGGGCAGGAAACTGTAATTCTCCCCGAAGACTTCCGCCGGCATACAGTACGGACACCGGAAATTGCACCGGTCCGTTACCGAAATCCGAAGGTCCCTGAGCGGTCTGCCCAATCTGTCCGTCGCAACGTCCGTCATAGCGGGAATCTCTTCCGCATTTGCGCGTCTAATACGATTCCGCACGCGTAACGGCTGTCTCAAACTGTCTCTTGTCTACAATCGCGCCGCGAAGTCGCGCCTCGTAAAGGAATGCGCCGTTCAAATTGGCGCCCCGCAGGTCCGTTCCCCTGAAATCGGTCGCGCCCACCACCGCCGCTTCCAGGTCGGCGTCCTTGAAACTCGTCGGCCGGCCCGAAGGGTTAGGAAACGACGCATGCACCACGCCCAGCCGGGCCCGCTTCAGACTCGCGCCCGTGAATTTCGCGCCGCCGAGTACCGCGCCGGACAGAAACGCTTCGTCCATCATGGCGCCCGAGAAGTCCGCGCCGAGCAGGTCGGCCGCGACGAGGTACACCCGGTTCATTCGTGCGCCACTGAGGTCGGCGCCCTTCATGCTCGCGTTGTGAAACCGGGTCTCCAGGAGGGTTGCGTTTCTGAACAGGGCGTTGTCCAGCTTTGCGCCTGAGAAATCGACGCCGGAGAGATCCTCTCCCGATAAGTCGATCCCCGTGAGATCTTCTCCCGACAGATCCCCTGTTGTCCTCGCCCTGGCGATCAGCGCGTCCCTGTCGACATACGCGGCGGCCATCCGGTATCCCTCTTTTCAGGTGGTCAGTGGACAGTGATCAGTGGCCGGCAAAAATCCGTTAACGTTTCAATCAAGCGATGTCAATTCGTGACTGCCTGGTTCTGGCTGACTGCTGAAAACTGATCGCTGATCGCTGCTTCTCGTCGAAATATACCAAACTTCCCTTAGCGGTCAACCGGTATCCCCGCGGCGGGAACCAGGTTTTCGATCGGCGGTCAGGCCACCGCAATCGTCTCCCTGCGATCGGGACCGACGGACACCATGGCAATCGGCGTGCGGCTCAACTCCTGAATTCGGTCAAGGTACCGTCTGGCGTTTTCAGGAAGGTCCTCCCACCGCCTCGCATCGCTGGTGGGCGACTGCCACCCCGGCATCGATTCGTACACGGGCTCACATTCCGCCAGCATCTTCAGGTCGCTCGGGAAATGCTCGAGGCGCTTTCCCCTGCACAAATAATGCGTGCAGATCCGGATCTCTTCCAGCGGATCCAGTATGTCCAGCCGGGTCACCGCGATCCCGGAAAGCCCGTTCACCCTTGCGGCGAATTTCAGAATCACGGCGTCCAGCCAGCCGCACCGCCGCGGCCGGCCGGTGGTCGCCCCGTACTCGTGCCCGATTTCCCGGATCCGGTCTCCCATCGCGCCGGTGAGTTCGGTGGGGAACGGTCCGTTTCCCACCCTCGTCGTGTACGCCTTGACCACCCCGACGACCTCGGAAATCCGGGTGGGGCCGATTCCGGCGCCCGTACACGCGCCGCCTGCCGTCGTATTCGAAGACGTTACAAAAGGATAGGTCCCGTGATCGATATCCAGCAACGTGCCCTGGGATCCTTCGAACAGGACGTCCTTGCCCGCGTCGATCATGTCGTTCAGGTAGACGGACGTATCCGTCACAAACGGCGCGAGGCGCTCGCCGAACGCCAGATAGGCCTCGATGATCGGCGTCGCATCCAGCCCGTCCTCCCCGTACACGTTCTCAAGTATCTCATTCTTCTCGGTCACGTTCTCCCGCACCCTGGAAGGCAGCGCATCCGCGTCGAACAGGTCTCCCACCCGAATTCCGGAGGACCGGTTGACCTTGTCCTGGTAGCACGGCCCGATGCCGCGAAGCGTGGTCCCGATGGCGCCCGCGCCGAACCTTGCCTCGCTGGCCTGCTCCACGCGTTTGTGATACGGCATGACCAGGTGGGTATTGGGACTCACAAACAGCCGGTTTGAAATGGAAATGCCCTTCGATTCCAGTTCCTCCACCTCCTGGAACAGCGCCTCGGGATCCATCACGACCCCGTTGCCGATCACACAGGTCTTGTCGGGATGCACGATCCCCGCGGGGATGAGATGAAACACGAACTCCAGATCGCCCGCCTTGATGGTATGTCCGGCATTGGCGCCTCCCTGGAACCGCACCACGACGTCCGAGTCCGCCGTCATGTAATCCACCACCTTGGCCTTGCCTTCATCGCCCCACTGGGCCCCGAGCACAATGCGCACGGACATGATCTATCTCCTCAGGAAAGACAGCGATCAGCAGTCAGCAATCAGCAGTCAGCTTAGATCCAACGTCAACTCACACGAAGACACAAAGACACAAAGGAAAAACAGCGATCAGCAGTCAGCGATCAGCTGTCAGCCGTCGGCAATCAGCTTGAAACAAAGACGGAAAACCAAACACCGCAACCCGTTCAAACACAACACCGCAATGCCGGGGCCGGGTCGCGCGGCTCTCTCCCCGCTACAGCATCACCGCTTTTTGCGTTTCCCTCTGTCGTCTCCCAGCCTCATTGGGTTTCCCACATCCCGACGCAGAAATCTCTGGATCACGTCGCGATGCTATATCGTAAACCGATTCTTGCTGAATGCTGAGAGCTAATGGCTGATGGCTGCTTTTCCCTCTCCCGTCTCACCGCTCTTAGAATCTCGCCTGTCTCACCCACAGGAATTCCGGCGCTTCCGCGATGCGATTCAACACATCGTCCGGGGCCGGCGAATCCAGGCTGATCATCATAATGGCCTGCCCGCCCCGGCTGTCCCGTCCCAGCGCCATATCGGCGATGTTGAGTTTCTCCTCGGCCAGGAGCGACCCGATCCAGCCCACCACGCCGGGAACGTCCCGGTTGCAGCAGATCAACACGTCGCCTTCCAGTTTGGCCTTCACCTCGAACCGGTCGACGCGCACGACACGGGCGTCGCTGCTGCCGAATACGGTGGCCGATATAGAGGTCCTCCCCGCCGACGTTTCGTAATCCACCGTCATCAGATTGGTGTAGTCCTTGTGGGCGCTGCTCCGCGTCTCGTCGATCTTCACCCCGCGCTTCTGCGCGAAAAGGGGCGCGTTCACGTACGTCACGAGTTCATCCGTCAGATTCGTAATGGCCCCCTTCAGGACAGCCGCCGTCATAGGTGATGTCGCGAATTTCAGGATATCTCCGTGGTACTCGATCGCGATGCGGCGCAGATTGCCGCGGCTCAACTGCGCCTGCAATGCACCCACCTTCTCCGCCAGAAGCAGATACGGACGCACCTCCTCGAACAGCGACGGGTCCACCGAAGGCATGTTCACCGCCCGCTGGGCGGGCCTGTCCATCAGGACCTCGAGAACATCCTGCGCGATCTGGCGTGCCACGCGGTCCTGCGCCTCCATGGTCGAGGCCCCCAGATGCGGCGTGCAGATCACCTCGCGCCGACGAAGGAGCGGATGGTCCCTGGACGGGGGTTCCTTCTCGTACACGTCGAGCGCGGCTCCGACCACCCTGCCCGACTCAATCGCGTTCAGAAGCGCCGCCTCGTCGACCAGTCCTCCCCGCGCGCAGTTGAGAATGCGCACGCCGGGTTTGCATGTCGCCAGCGACGACGCGGAAATCAGATGCCGCGTGGCTTCGTTCAGCGGCGTATGCAGCGTGATATAGTCCGCGGTCTCGTATATTTCCTCAAGAGACGTCAGCCTTACCCGGAATCTCGCCGCCATCTCTTCGGAAAGTAAGGGATCGTGGCCCAGCACCGTCATCCCCAGAGCCCCGGCCAGGCGGGCGACATGCTGCCCCACCCGCCCCACGCCTACTATGCCCAGCACCTTTCCGTTCAACTCCACGCCCGTATAGGACTTCCGTTCCCACGCGCCGCGTTTCATCGAAGCGGTCGCCTGCGGAATGTTGCGGCTCAGAGCGAGCAACATCCCAACGGTATGCTCGGCCGTGGCAATCGTATTTCCGCCGGGGGAATGCACCACCACAACGCCCCGCTCCGTGGCGGCGCCGATGTCGATGTTGTCCACGCCGACTCCCGCGCGGCCGATGACGCGGAGCCGGTTCGCCCCGGCCAGGACCTCCCGGGTCACATGCGTCTCGCTGCGGATAATCAACCCGTCAAAGGCGCCGATTTCACGCGCCAGCGCTTCCGGCGAGAGACCCGTCCGGACGTCCACCCGGACATCCGGCGCATCCCCGAACACGCTTTGCCAGCCGCGAGACAACGTATCTGCGATCAATATCCGCTTCATAGTATTAGAGAAAGCATTCAGCAGTCAGCATAGAGCAAAACCGAAAACCAATCGACACATCGAGAAACCGGATCCGGGCCGCCGGGACGTATCCGTTTTTCGTATACCTTCCAACCGGCTATTGCCAGTTCGCAGGTTTCCGTGATTTACGGCGTTTCAAGGCGGTTTTCGTTCAGCACGCGCTGCGCGGTCTCCACGCCGGTCCCCGCGTCAAAACCCCATCCGGCCTCCCGGAGTCCGGATTCGAACGCCGAGACGACCTCCAGGATGTCTGCGTCGGCCACGTGCCCCAGGTTGGATATCCGCACCATGCGGCCCCTGTAATCGCCCAGGCCGCCACCGACAATGACGTTGAATTCACGCCGCAACCATTCCATCAGGGCGAGCCCGTCCACCTTTTCGGGCAGGACAATCGCGGTGAGCACGTTCGAAGGCTGTCGCGCGAAACATGTCAGTCCCAGCGCCTCCGCGGACATCCGTACGGCCCGCGCGTGCCGGGCATGCCGCTCCCAGACCCGCGGGATGCCCGCCTCCCGAAGCATCTGCAGCGCCACCCGCAAACCGGCAAGGAGCGTAACCGGAAGCGTGGCTGGGCCCCGCCCCTCCTCCAGCGACGTCCTGTATTGTCGCAGATCCCAGTAAAACTTCGGCAGCCGGCAGTGCTCGCGCGCTTCCCAGGCCCGCGGGCCCACCGCGGCGAATCCCATCCCCGGAGGCAGCATCAGCCCCTTCTGGGACGCCGTAACCGCGAGGTCCACGTTCCACGCTTCGAGGGGCAGCGGGTGAGCCGCTACGCTGGAGACGCCATCGACGACGAAGAGCGCGTCTCTTTCCCTGACCAACGCGCCGATGGCGGCAATGTCGTGCAAGACGCCGGTGGACGTCTCGCAGTGTGTGGCGAACACGACGCGAATATCGGGATCGTCCCGAAGCGCGTCGCCAACAACCTGCGGGTCCACCGCCTCTCCCCAGGGAAACCCCCGTTCGACCACCTCGACGCCGTAAGCGCGGCAGAGGTCTGCCCAACGCCTGCCGAAATGCCCCGCCTCCAAAACAAGCGCCCGGTCTCCGGCGGAAAGGGTATTGGCTACCGCGGCTTCCATCACGCCGGTGCCCGAACAGGCCAAGACGAACACGTCAGCAGCCGTCGGGAAGACGTCCTGAAGGCCGTTGACCGCATCCCGAAGCAACGCGGGGAAATCCGGCCCCCGGTGGTAGACCGGTGGCCCGGCCATTGCGGCCTGAACCCGATCGGGAATGGGCGTCGGGCCCGGTGTAAAAAGCCGTCGCCGCCTCATCTCGATCGCCCATGAGGCAATCCGGTTTCCTGGCCGCGCGCGGATCTATTGTTCGACAACATCCCGAATCCACTTCCAGACGTCATGGCGGCCATGGCCCGACACCGCCGAAAAAGGAACGAAATCAAACTCGCCCAGCCGCGATAGCAGGTTCCGAGTCCGGTCCAGCCGGGACTTCCGCCGGCTGCCCGGGAGCTTGTCGGCTTTCGTGGCGACCACCAGAAACGGCCGGTCGAATTGCCTGAGCCAGAGGGCCATCTCCACGTCGTGCGCCGTCGGATCGTGCCGGGCATCGACGAGATGCAATATGCCACGCAACGAGACGCGTGTCTCGAGGTATGCGTTGATCAGGTCGGCCCACTGCCGGCGTTCCTGATGACCCCGCTTTGCGTACCCGTACCCGGGAAGATCCACGAAATGCAATGTCTCGTTGACGCGGTAGTAGTTGAGCGTGCGCGTCTTGCCCGGGGTTTTGCTGGTGCAGGCCAGTTGTCTGCGGTTCAGCAGCCGGTTCAGCAGAGAGGATTTACCCACGTTCGAGCGGCCGGCAAATGCAATTTCCGGCAGGCCTTCCATCGGAAGGCGGTCCGGATGGGCGATGCTGGTCACAAAATCGGCGGAACGGATCTGCATAGCTGGCAACAGTCTATCGCAAACACATAGAAAACCGGGGCAATGGACCCCGGTTCCGAAGGCGGAGGAAAGGATAAGGGTGAGGCTAAGCGCTCTTTTTCTCTTCGATGTGAAGCCGTGGTTTTGACCTTCCGGCGACCATCTCTTTCGTGACCACGACCCGCGTGTGATCCGGATTGGAGGGGAGGTCGTACATCAGGTCGTTCATGATGTCCTCCAGAACGGACCGCAATCCGCGGGCGCCCGTTCCCTTCTGGACGGTTCGCCGCACCACCTCCTCCAGGGCCGCGTCTTCGAATTCCAGTTCGGCGCCATCCATTTCGAAAAGCTTCTGGTACTGCTTGGTAATCGCATTTTTAGGTTCTGTCAGAATCTTGTACAGCGCCCGTTCGTCGAGGTCGCTGAGGGAACAGGTGATCGGCAGCCTGCCGACCAGTTCGGGAATCAGCCCGTACTTGATGAGGTCCTCAGGTTCCACCTCGGCAAACAACGCGCCCGCGTTCCGCTTTTCATCGGGACCGTCCTTCGCGCCGAACCCGATGGTCTTGTCGCCGATCCGGTTGCCGATGATTTCTTCGAGGCCGTCGAACGCCCCGCCGCAGATGAACAGAATATTGCGCGTATTCACCTGGATCAGCGGCTGCTCGGGGTGTTTCCTTCCTCCCTTCGGCGGTATGCTGGCCACGGTACCCTCGAGAATCTTCAGTAACGCCTGCTGAACGCCTTCGCCGGATACGTCCCGGGTAATCGAAGGATTGGCTGCCTTCCTCGATATCTTGTCGACTTCGTCCAGGTAGAGAATGCCCATCTCCGCCTGCGCCACGTCGTAGTCGGCCGCCTGCAGCAGCCGCACAAGGATATTCTCCACGTCTTCGCCCACGTATCCGGCTTCAGTGAGAATCGTTGCGTCCGCGATGGAGAACGGAACGTCCAGGATGCGCGCGAGCGTTTGGGCCAGCAGGGTCTTCCCGGTGCCGGTGGGCCCGACGAGCAGGATATTGCTCTTTTCGAGTTCGACGTCGTCCGTGACAACCCGGGACCGGATGCGCTTGTAGTGATTGTAAACGGCTACGGAAAGCGTGCGTTTGGCCGCTTCCTGACCGATCACGTAATCGTCGAGGCGGGTCTTGATCGTTGCCGGTTTGGGCAGCTTCTGCCGGGCCGAGACCGGCTTCTGCCTGGCGTCCTCCTGAAGCACTTCGTTGCACAGCTTGACGCAATCGCTGCAAATGTGCACCGAGGTCCCGGTGATGATCTTGTCGACCTGGTCGTTGCCCTTGTCACAGAAAGAGCAACGGACCTCAGCCCTTGAAGTTCGCCGTTTCATAACTCACCCATGATTTCCAGACCGTGGAAAGATGATGTCTTCGTCCCCGCCACCGCGGAATCCTACTCGTCGTCTTCGATCGCGAGACTGTCATCCCCGCTGGGCATCAACACCTCATCGATCAGTCCGTACTCCAGGGCCTCGTCAGCGGACATAAAGAAGTCCCGATCCGCGTCTTTGGCAACCCGGTCGATCGGCTGACCCGTCTGCTCCGCCAGAATCTCGTTCAGCTTGTCCCGCCACTGAAGGATCTCCTTTGCGTGGCGTTCCACGTCCGAAGCCTGTCCGCCCGCGCCGCCCATGGGCTGATGCACCAGGATACGGGAATTCGGCAGGGCGCGCCGCTGCCCCCTGGTGCCTCCCGCAAGCAACACGGCGGCCATGCTGAATGCCTGGCCGACGCAGACCGTTTCGACTTCGTTGGGCACGTACTGCATGGTATCGTAAATGGCCAGGCCCGCGGTAATGCTGCCTCCGGGCGAATTGATGTACAGCCGAATCGTCTTTTCCGGCGATTCCGAACTGCAAAACAGCATCTGCGCGATCACCAGGTTTGCGATGGTGTCGTTAACGGGAAACCCGATGAAAATGATGTTGTCCCTGAGAAGACGGGAGAAAATATCGTAGGAACGTTCGCCGAACCCTGTCTTCTCCAATACCATGGGTACCAGTGCCATAAGATTTCATTCTCCTTAACTTTCCGAACCCGGATCCACCTTACGAGTCCGCCTTTACCTCTTCGATATCCGCATGTTCAATCAGCAGATCGAACGTCTTCCCGGTCAGCAGGTCCGACTCGATTTGCTCGATCTGGTCCGACCGCTTGAGTATCCGACGGATTTGCTCCCGTTCCGTATTGTATCGACGCGCCATGCCGTCGAGATGACGGTCCACGTCCGTCTCTTCCACCGCCAGGCCTTCCTGTTTCTGAATTGCCTCCAATAGTAGATGACGCTTCAACCCTCGAATGGTGCCCTCGCGGCTTTCCCGGCGAATCGCTTCATCATCGACGTCTTTTTCGTCTCCTTCGTGTTCCTTCCTCTGGTTTTCCACGAGCGTGTCCAGGGCATTTTCGACCATGGCTTCGGGAAGATCGAACGCGTTCATTCGAATCAGTTCGTCTACAATGTGGCCTTCGAGGTAGCGCCGTGAGGCGAGATCGGCCTGCGCCTGGAGGTCTGAACGGATCCGGGCCCTGAGTTCTTCCAGCGACGCGAACTCACCCTGGTCCCTGGCGAATTCATCGTCCAGTTCCGGCAGCTTGCGTTCACGGATCTCCCTTGCGGAAAACATCATGCGGATCTCCCGGCCGTCCTGATGCAGGGAACCGCGACCCTGGTCCTGGTTTTCTCCTTCTTCCGTGTGCGTCAGCCGGATCTGCCGGGTTTCGCCCGTGGAAATGCCCACCAGTTGGTTGTCGAGGTCGTGATTGGCATTCCTGCCGCCGATGTGAATCGGGCGTTCTTCCTGTTTGCGACCGATAATCGGCAGCCCGTTCTCATCCAGCTCCTGAAGGTCCGCAACGACGACGTCGCCCAATTCGGCGGGCCGATGGACTTCCTGCTCCGTGGCGTTCTGTTCCCGCACATGCTCAAGCTGTTCTTCGACATCGTCATCGGCGACTTCGAACACGGGTCGGGTGGTTTTCAGGCCTTTGTAATCCTGGACGACGATATCGGGCTTGATGTCCACCGACGCCGTGAACTTGAGCGGCTGCCCCTCTTCGTAATTCACGTCCTCGATGGTGGCTTGCGAGATCGGGGTCAAACCCTCGGATCTGCTGGCCTCCCGGTAACATTCCTGCATCACCTCCTGCAGAACCTCGCCCTGAATCGCCTTGCCGAACCGTTTCTTGACCAGGCTTACGGGAATCCTGCCCTTGCGAAACCCGGGTAAATTCAACGATTTGCTGTAATTCTTGTATGCGGTCTCCATTCGCCGGCGCACATCCTCGCCCGGCACCTCGACTTCAAGCGTCCTGCGCCACGTGTCCGACTCTGAAACGGTCACCTTCATGACGTTCTGCATCCTTCTATCGCGTGGATATCTTCACCGTTATTCCCGGTACGATCCAAACGCAAATGATAAATAATCGCCCCGGATTTGTCAATCCGTTTGCCGCGACGCCGGCAGGTCGGAATCCTGCATCCTCCATAAAAAATCCGGGCGCAGCTCCTGCCCGGATTCAATCGGCGTCTGTTGGCGGTACTGTCAGGAAGCCACCGGCTCCCGCTCGTCGGGCGCGGCGATGATCTTTCGAATCGTGTCCTTTTCGGTGCCGCAGCACCCATTGCTCCCGTTGCTCCCGTTGCTGCCGTTGATGACCGGAAGCTCGAGTTCCCCGTCTTCGGTCTCGCGGACCCGCAGCGTGTGGTCCGCATCGGGCAGCGGCATGTCGCGGTTGCCCGCATAGATTGGGTGGCGGCCCCTGGTTTTGAACCAATCGGCCGTTGTGGCGGTCATATGCATATTCTCAATGATCTGACGCCATCCGATTCCGGTGTTATACGCGCAGAAGGAGATCTCGCCTTCCTGGGTGCCGTAAGGGATCACGCACATTTCCGTACGGCGAAAATCGTAGGTCCACAGATCCTGGAACCACATCCCGCCGACCCACATGATTCGCCACTCCCGGTCGGTCGGCCTGGGACCGCCGCTGATGGAGCCTCCGACCCTGCGGTCCAGAATCCGGGCAAGATCAATCAGTCCGAATCCGGACGGCGCCTTTCTAGCGTCGAAATTCCGAAGCAGCGACATGCCGACCTGGAACTTGATCCATTTGGGGTCCCGCGCGGTGTCGGTCATCACTTCGATGTCCTTCATAAACTGTTCCTGGTTGAAGAACTCGGTGATGGACGCCCACTGCCGGGTCTTCTCGTTCACGATAATATGGGCCGCGGAACCGCAGTTGGGGTGGCAGGAGCAGGTCTGCCCCCCGAATTCAACGTCCTGCCCGCGCAGATGGTCGGCCAGCGTGGTAAACAGCGTTCCCGCGCCCAGCGGGTACCAGTCGCGGTGCGCTTCGATCTTTCCGCCGGACCACGTCTGCAGGTCGTGAGCGAGGTGAGAAATGGTGTAACGCTGCCGGTGACGCATCTCGTCGGTGATATCCTCGTCTCGACCGGTAAATGAGACGGGCTGGAAGGAAATCGAACCGACCTTGTCGCTGTTGTCGATACAGAACTGGAGAATCGGCCCGACCTGTTCGTTGTTGATCGTATTCAGAACCGTTGTGACGGGCGTGATATCGATTCCGGCACGGGCGAGGTTCTCCATTGCCAGGAGCTTGGCGTCGAAGAGATTGGAAATGTGCCGGTGCTGATTGGCCGCGTTGGTGACGCCGTCGAACTGCAGATACGCCATATCGAAACCGGCTTCTTTCGCCTCGAAAGCGAAGTCAGGCTCTTTGGCAAAGCGGAGTCCGTTGGTCGCGGCCTGCACACACCAGTATCCCACCTTTTTGGCATACCGGCAGGCATCCAGAAAATGCGGCGAGATCGTGGGTTCTCCACCCGAGAACTGAACCGACATCTGCCTGCGTGGTTTGAAGGAGATGGATGCGTCCAGGATCCGCTTGACGTCGTCCATTGTCAGTTCGTGGACGTATCCCACCTGGTTCGCATCCATGAAACAGGGATTGCACATCATGTTGCAGCGGTTGGTGAGGTCGATCGTCAGTACGGCGCCGCGACCGTATTTGATGCTGGATGTGCCGTGCTGGTGCACGTGCTCGTCTCCCCAGGTGCGGAAGTCCCGGCCGGGAAAACGGCCCTCGATAAGGCGCGTAAACTCCGGATCGATCGACAGGACGTCTTCATAGGGGCCGTGGATCGGGCAGGACTTGCGCATCAGAATACACCCGTTTTCCTCCAGGATCTCAGCTTTGATCTCGCCGGGATTGCCGTGTACCAGTTCACCGATGTCCCGTGTCCCGTCGATGATGGCGGTCCGGACTTCCTTTACGCAATCCGGGCACAGCGAATCGGTTTCGCGTGGAAATCCCAGGGTGGGCATCGATCGCTGATAGCTCTTCAGCAGCGGCGCGGAAGCCCAGTCAGGTTGAAATGGCTGACCTTCGGGGAGCCTTGTATTCACGCTCTGGAAGACGTTCCAGGCGGCGTTCGCAGCCCCTGAAACGAAGCGGTCACGATAACTCATCGACAGATCCTTGTGAGTGTTGCCCAAACCGACCGGGTTGCCGCAATGCGAAACGCCGGCTTACGGCCATATGAAGTTCCTGCAGGAGTAGAGCAAAGGGAATATAAGTAAAAAGCCGGTACCGTCAAGCGGTTCCTGTTGAAGAGTTATACTCGCCGTCGCAGGATTCGTTTCATATTTTCGCCGAAAATCCGCGCTCGCTGCCGGGGCGTGATCGATGCGCCAAGTACCTTGCCCACCCCGGCCTCCATTGCCACGTCGGTCGCAAAGAGGACGCGTTCCGTCCCCAGATGGCGCACTGCCGTTTCGACAAACCCGTCGTCGTTCAGGCTGCCGCTGGTATCCACGTACACGTTCGAGACGTCCCGGAGGGTCTTGATCGCCCACTCCCAGTCTCCCACGATGGGGTGACCCTCAATGACGATGGCTTCAGGATACATTCGCGCCAGTCGCACGAAGTCCCGGCTGTCCGAGCGATTCGTCTGCCATGGTCTGCCGGAAACCGGCGTCTGTTTTCCGCCGTGGTGCAGAATCGGCACGCCCAGATCGATGCATCGCTCCACAATCGGCAGCACGAGGGGATCCCAGCATTTGCACTGATTGTAGAGCTTTACGCCCATCATCCCGTGCTTCAGAATGCACCGGTCGATTTCATCCCGCGCCTCGTTTTGAAACCGGGGATCGAGAAAGGCATATCCGAGAATGCGCGCTGGGAACCGCCGCATGGCGTACAGGAGGCTGTCATTCACCTCGCGCATTCCGTCCGGGCGGAGGTTATCCATTCCTTGAATGGGTATCGAACAGCAAAGCTGATCGATTTCCAGGCGGTCGGCCGCCTCGATCACCATCCGGTCGTCCTTCCATTTCCCACGCCATCCCACGGACGCCAGGTTACCGGCCACGTGCATGTGCGCGTCGATCCGCAAGTCCAACGCTCCTTTTCGGAAGTCCCCCGCGCCAAAACCTTGACGCTCAGATTCTCAATGCCTATTATGCTTCTCCAGAACTGGATTATCAAGCGGATTCTACGCGTTTGCCGCTTCAACCCGGACGATACGATGCTCCCGGACGGGCGACGAACGGACCACGCGGACGCTGGCGCCGCGCATGGTTTGAGAATGCGCTTCCGCGTTCCAGCAAAGGAGATTCCATATGCGCCGTTTTACACGAAAGCCGTATCTGACAGTTTCTGAAGCTTCCGAACGACGCCAGGTTCGCGGTACGATCGAGCTCGGCGAGACCCTCGTCATCGAGGCGCCCGGCGGCGCCGACGGCGACCTCAAGCCCGGCGTCATCCCGGAAACCACCACGCCGCGCGGTTCACGCCAGGGAGGCCCGTTTCTCATCGAGGGCATCGAACCCGGCGACTGGGTTTCCATCGAAGTCATCGATATCGAAGTGGGTCCCTACGGCTATTACAATAACGGCGGGCCGTTCCGAGGCAGCCTGCGCTCCGTCGCGCCCGTAAGAGACGGCCTCCTTCACTTCCCGCCGGACTTTGTCGTACCCGTCCGCCCGATGATCGGCGTGATGCAGTTGGCGCCCGTATCGGAACACCCGGGACCCTGGAACCACGGCGGCAACATGGACTACAACAGCATTTGTCCCGGCAGTACCGTGCATATTCGCGCGCAGAAATACGGCGGCCATTTCTACGTGGGCGACGTCCACGCCCGCATGGGCGACGGTGAGCTCACCGGCACGGGCGTGGAAATCGACGCGGCGCTCACGCTGCGTTTCGACCGCTCGCCGGGCTTTCCCGCGGGCGGGCCGGTCGTGGAAACCGCGGACGAGATCCTCACCAGCGGCATGGGCGCGAATTGGGAGGAAGCGTTGAAAATCGCCTGGAGCGACATGGTCGGCCTCGTCGCCGACCGTTACGAGACCACCGTGGAACACGCCAATCTCATTGTCGGTACCATCGGCGACGCGCGCCCGGGATACGCCGCCGGTCAGCTGAATACCCGGGGATTCAGAAGGGACAACGCATACGTCACCTGTCAGATCGGCATCACCAAAGACCTGAAAAGAACCGGCCGGCCCTTCCAGCCGTGACCCGGCGCGACTTCGCCTTCCCGAGGGCACCCCAATGTTCCATCACGATGAGTTCCCCGACAAGATCGTGCATATTTCAGATGCTTCTTTCTTCGATGGCCTGAATCCCGAATACCCAGGGCTTGATGAGGTCCGACTCGCCGCGGATTCAGGACGTTTCGACGATGCATTCGACGCATGGCGGCGGCATTTCCTGTCCCGGAGCACGCCGGTCAACCCGTTCGCGGGTTCCCTGCATGAACTCCGGCCGAGGGTCGCGTCCAACCGGGGCCTGGCCGATACCATCCTCAACGGTGGACGGCGGCGATTCGGCCAGGTCGAAATCGACTTCTCCCGTCCCGTGGCGTTCAACGCGTGGTTCGGCGACCAATCCAAATACGGCTTCCATTATCTCGGGTGGATGGACTGCCTGACGAGGGCCGCTCTGGATACGGGCGATGAACGCTACGTTGAGGCTTACCTGGAGGTTTTCCGCCAGTGGTACGACATGCGGCACGAAATCGTCGGGGCACGCCGGATGCATCCGGTCTTTTACGAACTGGGACTGTCGGTGAGGAGTCACCGGTTCGTGAATTTCCTTTACGCCGTCCAACTTCTGGATATGGCCAGCCTGCTCTCCCCGGACCACGTCCGCCGGTTCTTCAAGTCGTTCCTGGGCGCGGCCCGGTGGCTGACGATGGAACAAAACGCCACAGGATACCGCGAGGGAAACTGGCAGGTGCACGGCATCTCGGCCATGATTCTAATCGGGTTCCTCATGCCCGAGTTCCGCGAGTCCGGCGACTTCCGTGCCGTCGGCGCGAACTACCTCGAGCAGCACATGGTGAAGGACTACTACGCGGACGGAGGGCACAGCGAGCGCTGCTATTCTTACGGAAGCGGCTGTCTGCGCCACCTGGAAGAGGCCACCCTCCTGGCGGAGGCCAATCCGGACCTTCAACCGCCGGGGACGCTGGATTGGCGGGAGCGTACCTCGAATGCCTTCGCCTGGTTTCTAAAGATGGCCGGTCCCGGGGGAGAAATGCCCGGCATCAACGACGGCACTTTCCTGGACGGGACGGGAATCCTGAGACAGGCGTGCAGATTCACCGGAGACGGGACGTATCTCTGGCCCATTCGCCACAAGCCGGGTGCGAACGGTGCCGAGCCGGCAAAACCCGATTTCGAGAGCCTTCGCCTGGATTCCAGCGAATTCTGCGTGATGCGCTCGGGCTGGGAGCCTGAAGACACGTTCATGCTCGTCAATCACGGCCGGTGGCCCGGCGGCCACAGCCACATGGGCATACTGGACATCAATCTCTACGCCTTCGGGGTGCCCATGGCCGCCGAAGTCTCCCGTTTCGGTCCCTACGACGCCCCGTGGGATATGTACTTCCGTTCCGAACAGGCGCACAACCACATTGTCGTCGAAGGCGCCCCGTCCGCCCGACCGGAAATCCGGGGGGAACACATCGAGTTCGGCAGCACCGAGTCTTGCGATTTCTTCTCGGGCCGGCACCGGGCGTACGAAGCCGGCGCGGGCGTCGTGATCGAGCGTCGAATCCTGTTTTTCAAACCGTGGGGCTTTCTCGTCTCCGACGCGGTGGCGTGTACCCATCGCCGGAGAAGCGCGCTCTGGTATCTCCACAGCGTCTTCCCCTTCGCCATGCGCGATACTGTCGCCGTTGCCGAGGGTAATCACGCGGGCCTCATCGTTGCGCCCGCGAACCCGAGACAACTCAAATACGCATACAGCGGTATAGATTACCTGGAGGAAATGGTCCGCGAAATTCCGGTATACTCCGGCGATCCGCCCGTCGCCCCGTGGCCGGACCGGTACTTCATCGCCCTTCGAGGCTGGTGTGTCGAGGAGCCTGTCGTCCCTTTCGACGTCCTGCTGATGCCGTATCAGGGCGCCCGTCCCGATGCGAGCGTCAAGACGCTCGAGTGTCGTGTCGACGGCCGCGCCGAATCTCCTGCGCTGCCTCGCGCGCTGCAGGTTGACGCGGGGGAACATTGTCATCTCGTGATTCACGGCGCTCCCGGCATCACCGTTACCGTTAACGACGTATCGTTCTCGGGCCACACGGCCGCCGTCGAATATCGTGACGGCCGCCCCGCAAAGGCCTTCGTCCATCGCGGCGACAGCCTGTCGGTAAACGGACGCACCATCCCGATCTCAGATCGGCCGACCCAGGAAATCGAGCTCTGACGCAGGACGGAATCCGGGTACACGCAACCGATTCTCGCTTGGGATCTACTACTGAGGCACGCCCTATGCCGCAGCCACGCATAATGTTCTACCACGACGGCCGTCACCCCCTCATCTATATGTACGAGCCTCCCATTCAGAAGGAGGAATTCGAAGCCGGCGTGGACGAACTCGCGGGGACTCCCGTGGACGCCATCATGTTCTGCCTCGGTGACGGTCGCACGTTCCTCCACGACACGAAAGTCGGAGAGATCTGGGGCCACAACGTGGAGAAATGGACCCACCTCGTCTTCGACAGGGCGGGCCGGAACGCCCGGCGTCTCATCCGGGAAGGGCACGATCCGCTCCGTCTCATCTGCGATCGGGCCCACGAAAAGGGCATGCTGGTCTACCCCACGCTCCTCGTGCAGCAGGGGCGCGGGGATCGGGACGAGGACGTGCGGTGCTCCAATTTCCGGTTCGAAAATACCCATCTCGAAATCGGCGCGGGAGGCGACCTGGACCCCGACTTTCCGGGTCTCACCTGCCTCGACTTCGGGCGCCGGGAGGTCAGGGAAGAACGGTTCGCCGTTATCGAAGAGACGCTGAACGCCTACCCCGTCGACGGCTTCGAACTCCAACTCAACTACACGCCGTATTATTTCCACCCGGACGCGGTCGAAGAAGGCCGGGAGATCATGACCGGGTGGATTGGATGCGTGTACGATATGGTAAAGGAAAGCGGAAGCGGCCGCGAACTGGTTCTGCGTATTCCGGCCAGCATCGAGGGTTGTCTCGAAGCGGGGCTGGACGTGCGGGAGTGGCTCCGGAGGGGGATTGTGGACGTGCTCATCGGCCAGACCTTCTCCACCCCGGAACTGCTCGACTCAACCGTAGACTTCCGCCCTCTGGTCGAAGCCGCGGGAGAAACAGGGTGCCGGGTCCACGCCGCGGTGCACAGCCACGTGGACTCCGACCGGCTGGCCGAAGCCACCATCGAAATGATCCGGGGAGCGGCCTGCAACGCCTGGGCCCAGGGGGTTGACGGCCTGTACCTTGCGCACTGGTTCGGCAACTGGCCCTATCAGGCGTCTTTCTACGAGAAGCTGCGGGAACTGCCCCATCCGGACGTTATGGCTCCTAAGGACAAGCACTACTATGTTCCCACGGAGACCGGGCGGTACCCCAGGCCCGTCACCGAACCCGGCGTTTCCATGGGTCTGCCCGCCGCCTTGAACGTGGATAAACCGGCGCGCGTGATCATCCGGATGAGCGACGACCTCCCGCGCTGGGACGAAACCGGACGGGTGCACGACGTGGTGCTCCGCGTACGGATCATGAACACCACCGAACGGGACCGGTTTCGCTTCCGTCTCAACGGCAAAGACCTTTCGGACGCGCAAATGCGCAGGATCAATGAGATGTACCGGATGAGCGCGCCGCGATATCGGACGGGCTCCGGCTACTGGTACGTATTCCGGCCGGACCGGACAGACTGGCCGCGCCGGGGCGAGAACAAGCTGCAGGTTTATCTGCTCGAACGGGATCCGGACGTCACACCGGACGTATACATCCGCGACGTGGAACTGGAGATCAGGTACCTGATGGGGAGGAGCTTTCACCGAATGACCGATCCGGACCTGGGCCCCTTCGAACCTTCGGGGGAGTGATCGCGCCGGATCAATACCGTTGGATCAGGAGAGACATCGTCGGGCCGGAGGGAAATGTCAGCGATGAGAAAACAACGCACGATCTATTTCAACGACGCCCGCCACTACTATCTGTTCGTCTTCGAACCGCCGATGCGGCTGGAAGACGCCCGGGTGCCTGTAGATGAAGTCGCCGGCACGGCCGTGGACACCTTCGTCTATGGCGTGTCCCGCGCGGACGGTCTCTTCTATCCCTCCAGGATCGGCCGAATGTTCGGTGACGATCTGCGACCATTCCAGCATGTCCACGAGTGGCGCGCCTGGGAGAATATGCAAAGCCTCATCGCCCGCGGCCTCGACCCCCTGACCGTCCTGGTCGACCGCGCCCACGAGAAGGGCATGGACTTCATCGCCAGCCTGCGGATGGGCGCTTACGGCGGCATGGCCCCGGAACACGCGCTCAACACCGGGGGGCGGGGTTTCGTCCATCCCGAAGTGCGCAACCACCAGCGGGCGATTCTGAAAGAACTCGCCACGAGGTACGCCGTCGAAGGCGTGGAACTGGACTTCGCAGCCTCCCCCGGCGGTTGTCCTTTCTGGCTGAGGACGGAAGACGTGGCCGAATACACGCCGGTGATGACGGATTTCGTGAGAGAAACCGCCGAAATCGTCCGGGGCCGGCCGGGCGGTCCCGCCCTGATCGGCGCCCGCGTCTACCCCACCGAAGAGCTGAACCTGAAGACCGGGCTTGACGTGCGGACCTGGCTTCGAGAAGGGGTGGTCGACTTCGTGGTTCCCATGCTTTACGTCGATTTCGTACTGGACGCCAATATGCCGGTCGGCTGGCTCGTAGAGGCCGCCCACGACCGCGATGTCTCCGTCTACGGAATGCTTCAACCCTACTGCAGCGACGAGAGCCGGCGGTTCAATACGGCCGGGAACGCGACCCCCGCCATGATGCGCGCGGCCGCCGCGAATTTCCTGGAGCTTGGCGTGGACGGCCTGTACACGTGGTTTCTTCCCTGGCCCCTGGACGAATCCGGCCGCAGTCTCCTCACGCAGCTCGGCGATCCCGATCTGATCCGGGAAGCCGACAAACACTACTTCCTGCGCCGCCGCTGTGAGGCCGCGGCCGAATTCGACTATGGCGCCTCTCTGCCCCTCGAAATGCCTTTACCGGAGCCGGGGAAATTTCGCCGGATGCCTTTCTCCATCGCCGACGACCCCGAAAATGACCGCATACGGAGGGTCCGCCTCCGGATGGGCATCAGCAATCTCGTCTCGGCCGACAGACTCGAGATCAGGCTGAACGGCGTCCGGCTGGACGTCGGGTCCTGCCGCCGTTCGCCGATCCGGTCCCGGGACCCGTACGCGGGACAACTGCTGGAATTCGACCTGGAAAACGTACGTCCCCGGAAGGGCCGGAATGTGCTCGAAATATCCCTGCAGGAAAGGCCTCCCGGCTTCGAAGGAGGAATTGTGGTGGAAGACGTGGAGGTCCTGTTCGAATACGGTACGTATCCGACACCCATCAGTGGACCGATAGGATTAGCAGCACAGAAGTAAAAAGGCGGTCGGACGGCTACCTGACCTGGCGCTTCAACCTGATCGTCCCGGCTCCGGATCGGACCGTTCCTCAGTCCTCCTCGAGCAGCCCCCCGGCCCGCAGCACCCGCCAGAACGCGTAGTCGGCCGCGTTCACGATGGTATTTTCGAGGCTCCGCACCACCAGTTCTCCTTCTCCCGAATGCCCGCCCGCGATATGCGCCACGGCTTCGGGCAGTCCCACGCTCAGACATACGTGGACGCCGTAGGCCGGATGCCGTATGGACGGCCACCCTGCCGCGCCCGGCGCGCGCTTCCAGCGGGCCTGGTTTTCCGGATCGAATTCCCAGGGCTTGCCGACGTCGTGGCAGATCGCGCCGGCAATGAGAACATCGCGGTTCACCGTCAGGTCAGGAAACATCGAGACGAGTTCATCCGCCATCCGCATCGCCAGGCGGGTCACCCCGCGGATATGATCGGTCTGCGTCCCCGTTTTCAGCGGCGGCGTATCCGGGTTTCCCGATGGCCGGATCGCGGCAATCGAGTCGAAGCTGCTGCTCGCAAGCGCCGTCGCCCATGCCTCGATGACTTTCTCCCGCAATGCCGCGTCTGCGATTTCATCTGCCTCCGGCAGTTCTGCGCGGACGCTTTCGCGCAACGAATCGGTAACGGCCATTGTATCTCCCTCCAATCTTGAACGCTCGTGAACATGATCAGAACGGTATGCGAGCCTTCAATACCGAATGACCAGTTCCACGTCGGTCAGGACGATATCGCAAGCCAGCTGCGGATGGCGTTCGACCAGTCCGACATTGACCGTATGCCTCCTCTGCGCGACGTCAGCGGGGCGCAGCGGGAAGCACAGCCACGCCGCCCGGCTCACGTCGGAAATGCGGCGGATGCCCGGTGGAGGCTGGAAGGCGCCGCCGGGAGGATTCGTGTTGTCCATTGCGCAATAGCGGGTTTCAGGGTCTTTCAGTTCCCGCCCGTCCCAGACGACGCGGACCCTGTCGCCAACCACCCACTGATCCAGCCGGACGCGGAGTTCCAGGTGTGACGCGCCGTCTGCTTCGACGTCATCGGCGATGTCCAGGATGATGGCCGGCATTTCGCCCGTCACGGTTTCCTTAAGGGCCACCGGCACCTCCCCCAGGATCCGGTCGATGCGGTAAGCGCCGCGCCACGGTCCCTCTTTCTGGATGAACCGGTGTGTGGCCGCATAGATCTTGTCGGTGCGGTGAAGGGTTTCGGGCGAGGCGATCTGCGATAGCAACTCCCTCTTCATGTCCCGGTTGGCGTGCCAGTTGAACACGTAAATGCCGTCGGCGCCGGCTCGATGGTACCGGGAGGCAATCGCCCGGGTGCGCATTCGATCTTTGATTTCAGGCGCTTCCGGGCCGACGAACGGATCGGGCAGACCGCTGTCGAATCCCGCGTACACGGCGATCCCCCTGTCCCGGCACATCTCCACGAACGCCGCCACCTCCAGAGACGCGTCGGTGACAGCGCCGCCTCCCAGGATCAGGATGTCCACCAGCCCCTCTTCGATCCACACCGGAATGTCGTAGCCGATGCGGCGGCACATCTCCTCCGAGCCGGCCACGCGCGCCGCCAGATGGAATGGCCTGCCCCGCCGTTTCGCGACGTCGTCCGTCAGCTGCCGGACCCGGCGCTGGAGATCGGTGAGCACGTACCGCAGCCGGTAAGCCTCGTCTTCGGGAAGGTGAAACGCATGCCGCTGCCAGTCCAGTTCCACGCCGTCCCAGTCGTAGCGCGTGACGACCTCCTCGATATGGGTATACCGGTGCTCGCGGACTTCAGGGACCGCCATATTCCACGAGAGCGCGAACCACTCCGACGTCCGGTCGCCCAGCACCCACTCCGGGTGTTCCCGCCGCATCCGGGTCAACTCCGAGTGGTGAAGCGCCGGCAGGTCTTCCACCTGCGCCCCGTCGAAGTGGTTGTCGTTCATGCGCACGGATGCGTAGACGTCCATGCCCAGGGCGCGGCCGTGTTCGATCAGCGAGGCATGCGGGTCCTCGCCCCGCTCCAGCATCAGACGGATGTTTTCGGTGTGGGTATAGGCCGAGACGTTCTCGTACATTCGCCCGTGGACGTCCCCCAGCATTTCCAGCGCGGAATCCGGCCAGCGGGCGGCGTGTTCGCCGATGCACCAGAACAACGCCCCCACCTGCGTATCTTCGAGAGGCCCGTAGGTCTTCTCGAGAAACGCGTCCATCGATTGCGGCGCCTCGGAATAGCCGTGCGGCGCCCCGTCCCAGTTGTAGATGATCCCGTAGTCGAAGGGTCCGGACATAATTGCCTCCTTTAAATCGGATGATTCAGGCACTAAATTGCGATTGACATTGCGTGTAGTCCCTCTATTTTACGAGCGAATTCACACCTTTCCAATATCAGATTCCTTCACTTTCGCAATCTATGAAATCCGCCTTCTGCACCAACGCCTTCGGTAATACGCAAGCCGATCAGGAAAGCGCCATCCCCTATCTCGCCGAACTGGGATACGACGGCATCGAGCTCTGGCAGCAGTACCTTTGCGACGCGGACCTGGCATGGGTCCGTTCCATCGCGGCCGAACACGACCTCGAGATCGTGCAGATCTGCCCCTACTTCGACTTCACCACCAGCCGGGAAACCTGGGACCGGAGTATCCGGGACGCGGCAACCTTTATCGAATACGCGGTCGAACTCGACTGTCGATTTATACGCACCTACACGGGCAATGTCGGGAGCGCGGACGCCTCCGTCGAGCAGTGGGACGCCTGCGTCCGGGGGTTGCGGACCGTCTGCGAAATGGGCGCCGCGCACAATATCGTGTTCCCGCTGGAAACGCACCAGGTGATTCACCATGGGCCCAACCTGACGGATACGAGTCCAAGCACGCTCAAACTGCTCGACGACGTTGGCATGGACAACCTTACCGTGAACCTCCAGACGCCTCTCGTCGGCGAGTCCGTCTTCCATACCGCCGAGCAACTCGGGGAACACGTGGTCCACCTGCACGCCCACAACTGGCTGGGAAGCTGGCCGAACCTCACGTTTCTGGACGCCGGCGACGTGGACTTCGCCGCATTCCTCCGCGTTCTCCAATCCAAAGGCTTCGACGGATACATTTCAATAGAACACGGGAGCCATCATCCGCCATACGAGACGGCTGCGCATGAAATCACATACCTGAAGAGACTCAGGCGTCAGGAATAGCGTAGATCGCAACCCGCACCGTAAGACCCCAATCTCGTCGACAACCGGAGCCCGCGATGCCGCAGCGGAGAATATCCCTCAAGAATCTCAGGACACCCAAACCGGTCTACCCGTACACCGTCCTCGTGGAGGCCGGGCTGCCGGCGGCCGCCATCGTGCGTCCGTCGGATGACCGGTACGGCGCCATTGCCGAGACCATCCGGGGAAAAATATACGACCTCACGGGCGCGAAGCTGCCGGTGGTCGACCACGGCGCCGCTGCAAAGACGCCCCGAAGGCACCTCATCCTGCTGGGAAACGTGAACACCAACAGGGTGGTCTTCCGGCTGTACGGTTACAGCTATACCCCGACAGACGACCATTATCCCGGCCGTGGCGGCCACCTTCTCCATACCATCCACGATCCCTGGGGCAACGGCAGGAACGCCGTGGGCCTTTTCGGCAGCGACGTCGCCGGGGTGGAAGCGGCCGCAGGCCTCTTTCTGGACCGCCTGGCGGCGGGGCCCACGCTGACCCTCGGATCCATGTTCGACGTAACGTGGGGTCCGGATGCCCGGCGCGACGCCGGAGTCCCGGATGAACCGGACCTGGACGCCGAGATGGCGGAAGCCGAAGACGACCTCGCACGCGGCTCCCATACCGGTCTTTGGAGCAGGATCGGCCAGCGGGGCCTGCTCTACGGGCTTACCGGAAACGAAATCTACGCTGAAATTTACAAACGACTGGTTTACCGGATGTACGACCATGTCCTGTCCGACCCTGATAATTACGGCAGCGTATGGGGTTTCGACGCGGACTTCGCGCTGCAGTACGTCATGCCCGGGTGGGACCTCGTGGAAGAGAGTCCCGCCGTCTCCTCGGAGGACCGCCTGCGGATTACGCGCATCCTCTACGAGTTCATTTCGGATTGCGTTTCGCACGTGGGCAATGTCGACAACGACCACGTCCGCCATAACCATGCAACGTACGCCGCGCTCGGCCTTCACTACGCCGGCGCTTATTTCAGGAAATACTACAGGGCCACGCAGGCCTACCGTTGGCTGGCCCTGTCGGAGAAGTGCTTCGGTGTGCAGGTCAACGCGTTCAAGCCGTACGAGGACTGCGGCCACTACCATTGGCGCACCCATTTCCACGCGATGCGATATACGCTAAGTACCGGCGACATGACGTTTTTCGATACGGGTAATGCGCAGCGCGCCGGCGACTACGCCATCCTGACAACGGACAACCTGGGCTGCGCGGTGCCCAATGGAGACACGGCCTCCCCGTTCGGCACGTGGACCGAAATGCCCTACCTGCGCGCCATGGTCTGCGTAACCGGCGACGGCCGCTACCAGTGGATGCTCGACAAGAAGAAAGAAATGGCGCCGCGCCCCCACCCTTACGAACACAGCCGCGACGTGGAACCCGTTGAACCCATGGACCTGGAGGGGGCGCAGGTCTATCCGTTAGACCCCAGGTATTACGATTCAACAAACGGCAGCGAGCACCTGCCTCTGGACAAGACGTTCGACAAGGTCGTCTTCCGGGACGGGTTCGATCCTGACAATCAATATCTGTTTCTGGACGGCCTGTCCAACGGCGGTCACAAGCATTACGACGGCAACTCGATCTGCCGCCTGACCCAGAACAACCGTATCTGGCTGGCCGACTGCGACTATATCAAATCACTGCCCAAATTCCACAACGGGGTCCTCATCTTCAAGGACGGCCAGTCAGCCGAAATTCCGCCGTTCGTGGAACTCGAACGGTTTTCCGCCAACCGGAACAGCGGGTTCTCCCAGACGACCCTTCGTTCCTACAGCGGCGTGGACTGGCGTCGCAACACCCTGTGGAGCCGGGGCGTCTATTTCCTCGTCGTCGACGAGATGGAGGCCCTGGGAGAAGCGGAATACAGTTTCCGCGCCGTCTGGCAGACGCTGGGCGACGTAACCCTCCGCAAGGGCGGCCTGGCCGCGGAGCAGAACGGCGAGCAATTCTTCATCCACGGCCTGCCGGGACCGCGGCTCAGGCTCGAGGACGATCCGGTTACAGGTAAGAACTGGGACCGATACGAACACGCCGAACCGATCGTACGCATCCTCCAGCAGATCGCCGACGTGCGACTCGTGAAAGGGGAGACGTATCGGTTTTTCAACCTGCTCTATTGCAGCCCCCTGAAGCTCGCTATGACACAGGTCGCCGCGAATGCCGTACGCATCGACGGGGGTCCGGAAACCGTCTTTGCCGGCGTCGGCGAAACCCGCGTTGCGTCGGCCCTTCCGTCCGGCCCCTCCGTCGCGGCGGCTCAGTTTCAGATATCTCCCCGTTCACTCTCCATTGTCGACGGCACGGAAGTCTCGTGGGAAGATACCGCGTTCAAGAGCGATCGCCCGGTGAGTCTCGAATACGATCTGTCGGCTGCACAGGGCAGGCTTGCCACCTCCGGGCCGACGACGATCTCGCTGACCGCCGGAAGCGGGACGCAGGTCGAACTGGACGGCAAGCCGATCGCCGACGACGACTCGAACGGCGCCGTCACGTTCCGCGCGCCTGAGGGCAAATGCCGGATCGCGTTGATTCCACCGGCGCTTGCGGGAATCCGCCGCGCCGCGGTGACGTCTGATGCGCCCGAATTTACGCCACGAGTTCGAACGACACGCCGGGAACGCCGGGTTCCCCACCTCCGAACGGTCTGGTCGCACCGGGCGGACGGCGCATTCCTTTCCCTGCAAGCCGCGGACCTGGACGGCGATGGCGAAGATGAAGTCATCGCGGGCGGACGTTCGCAGTCCATCCATGCGTATAAGGGCGGAGGCGAGCTCTGGCGATTTCCCACCGGAGGCGCCGTGCGTTCCGTCTGTGCGGCGGATCTGGAGAACGACGGCCGGTCCGAAATCATCGCCGGTTCGGAAGACACCCGGGTGTACGTCCTCGCCGCGACCGGAACCTTACAGTGGAGTTACGAGATTCCGTTCTACTTCCAGGACCCGGTCGTGCGCTCCGTTTTCACCGGCGACATCAACGGCGACGGCAACCTCGAAGTCATCGCCGCCGTGGAATCGTGGCGATATCACGCCCTCACCCACGAGGGCGAGGAACTCTGGCGCCAGATGACCGTTCGCCCCTCGTCCACCGGGTGTGCTGCGGATCTGGACGGCGACGGCCGCGACGAGGTGATCGCCGGGACCGACTACCACCGGTGGCACTGCATCGACGGCGACGGTGAGATCCGGTGGTCCTACCATCCGGCCACGGGCCCGCGCGCCAACAGCGCGGCCGCCGGGGACGTCGACGGCGACGGGCTGAAGGAAGTCGCATTCGCGGGCGCGGACACGCACATCCACCTCCTCAAAGCCGATGGCACGCTCATCTCGCAATTCAACACCGGCGATGAAGTCACCCGCGTCCTGATGGCCGATATGGATGGCGACGGGCGGGACGAAATCGTCGCCTCGTCCATGAGTTTCAACGTCTACGTCGTCAAAGGCGACGGCAAGACCCTCCACTGGCGCACCGATCTCGGTGAAGTCGTCAATTGCATCGCCGCGGCCGATTTCAACGGGGACGGAAAACCGGAAGTCGCGGCGGGTGTCGAGGACGGGACGGTATACCTCCTCGGCAATGCGGATGGACGTCCGGTCGGCCGATATAAGACTGGCGGACCGATTCTGGATATCGTCGCCGCGGACGTGGACGGGGACGGCATCCCCGAAATCGCCGCCTGTTCGGAGGACGGATTCCTGCACGTCTTCAAGGCGTAAGGGAACCTGTCAATCGACTTTCGCGGCAGCGGGCACGTCGATCGCCGTGCGGCTCCGAATTCACGTCACACGGACTCAGTCCTCGCCCAGGATTTCCCGTACCATGTTCTCCAGATGGTCCGTCCTCCCGAAGGAGACGTCCCGGAGGACGCCCTTTCGGTCGACCACAATGGTGGACGGCGTTCCGCGCAGGGCGAACTTTTCGAACGTCTCGGCCGAATATTGCTTGGCCTTCAGATAGTCTCGCACCCTCTCAATGATCTGGACCCGATAGCCCTCGGGCTGCGAATCGAAGTCAGGTACCTGGGGGTATATCACGTTCATGATCGCGTCATCCCCGGGGTCGCCGGACGTCCTCGTCAGGTTGTCCATTCCCAGCGGAAACGGGATCCTGTAGGGCAGCCTGTCCCCCTCCTGCAACTGCCCGTTCACAGAAAGCACCTTCCTGGTCTCGCCGATGACCCGACCCGTTTCGGCCAGGAGCCTGAGGTTGTCGAGCGTGTTCCTGTCAAAGTCCTCGAAGGCTGTGGCCAGTCCGATCACGCGTACCCCTTCGTCCCTGTATTCATCGTAGATGCGTATCGCCTCTGGAATGGCA
This sequence comes from Candidatus Latescibacterota bacterium, assembly GCA_965203805.1. GTDB lineage: Bacteria > Latescibacterota > UBA2968 > UBA2968 > JAAXHE01. Next base: position 4,337,555 of record OZ241917.1, read on the forward strand.
TACATGAAGCATCCGGGACAATTGACCTGGAAGACTTCAAGCACGACGATATTGTCCCGTTCAAGGTCGAAGTTGGTCGGGGCGCCCTGCACCCAGGTTGAGACGCCGAAGTTGGGCGCTGTCTGTCCTACCTTTATTGACATGGATTGTGGACTCCTTTCGCCATCGGGGTATGTCGGTCCCTTTGCCCGACCAACAAAAAACCGGATTCAACTTGAATAAACCGCCCACGGCAGACCGGTCAAGTTCCCGCTTGCGCCGGATGTCGCCTCGCGTGGATATTACAGGGCACATGAAGGTCTGAAAAGCGCAAACCATCGGCCCTTCACCCGGAGCCGAACCCGCGATTCCGAGCCGCAAACTCACGACTAAAGGAAATCACCATGAAAATCACCGACATCGAAATCATTCCCATCTACCCGAAGATCGCCGCGCGGAATGCCGATCAGAAAACCCGCTTCATCAATCTGAACCATCGTACCATCTTCAAGATCACGACGGACAGCGGCATCGTCGGTTACGGCGACGCGCGTTGCGCGGCCCCCGACAGGTCCACCGTCGAGCACGTTGTCGGACGAGATCCCTTCGACTTCATCAACGCCAATCTGAATTCAGGCCTGATGGGCGCGCTGTACGACGCCATGGGCAAGCACCTCGAGATTCCCGCGTACAAACTCATGGGCCAGAAGATCCGCGACCGTGTGCCCGTGGCGGCGTGGACCCGCCCCGCGTCCCCGGAAGACCTGGCAAAAGACGTCCAGCGGGCGGTTGGCGAAGGATATATGATCTTCAAGATCCATACCTGCGCCTACTACGACGTTTTAGAACAGACCCGGGCCGTGGAGGAGGTGGCGCCGCCGGGATTCAAGATGCACTACGACTTCAATCACAACCGGCCGCTTGCCGCCGTCCTGCGAATCCTGAAAGAACTGGAAGGTTCACCCGTGGTGGGAATGATCGAGGACCCCCTCGTTCTGTCCGACGTGGAAGGGTGGCGGCTGCTGCGGCAGAAGACCAGCTTTCCACTTCTCATGCACGTCCCGCAACTCGGCGGCGGGCAGGAGATGATCCGGGGTTGCGCGGACGCCTACATGATCGGAGAAGGCGGGATCGGCCCCACCCTCGTGCGCGGTTTTGCGGCCGGCCTGGCCAACGTGTCCTCGGTGATCCAGCTCACGGGCGGTACGCTCACCAAGGCAATGGCCCTGCATATGGGCGCCGTGATTCCGAACGTGGCGCATTGCACGAACCTGGACGACCAGTACGACGAAGACGTTGTCAAACAACGGATCGAGGTGGCGGCCGGTTCGTCTCCGGTCCCCGAGGGCCCCGGCCTCGGCGTCGAGGTCGACGAAGACGCCCTGGCAAGGTGCGCGGCAAACAAACCCACGGTGATCCCGACCACCATCGGGATCCTGCACCTGCCGGGCGGGAACAGACTCTACACGAAAGGGTTCCCGAACGTGCCCCGGGTCACGGGCTTTCCAGAAGGCAATACCCGGGGCATCCGGCTGGAGGTGTGGGAGGAGGACGGCACGGACGCGTTTCGGGAGACGCTGCAACGCATTGAAAAGAGCGGTCCGTTTATGGAGAAATAGACGTTCAGTTCGCCCCGGCGCCCGGAGACATCGACCTTCCGTATGATTGAACGCCCGGGCAGAATCGTTCGAACAGGAGTCGCCATGCCGCTTCTCAACGTAGAAAACGCACGCGAAAATCTGCGCCGCTATGCCTGGGCTCAGGCCATCGTCGAAGGCTGGAAGAATGAGGTCGACTACCTCATCCGCCAGGACCGGGAATTCGTGGATGCGATGGTGTCCGAGCTCACCCCGTGGCCCGAGTACGGCCAGAACTGCCCGGTCTGCGTGAACCGCCTCTCTTCGATGGGTGAAACCGGAATTTACGACTGGGACCCGACCGATCCGGACCGGCTGATCTGCAGATACTGCAAAACCGAGTACCCCAACGACGACTATCCCGAGACCGGCAGCGTGACCGCACCCGGAATGAACCAGACCTTCGCCTTCTACCTCACCGATGCGGAACGCGCACACCCGGAAGACCGGTCTGGCGAACACGCGTTCAAATGGGTCCGGACGCCCGTGCACACAAGCTGGTCCGGCGTCATCCGTGCAAAGAAATGCCGCTGGTGCTGGGAACAGATGCTTCCTCTCGCCAAGTTGTACGCCCTCACCGGCGACGTGCGGTACGCCCGGTGGAGCGCATGGATCATGGATTGTATGGCTCGTCGGTATCCCAACTGGCTGTTCCACTCCTATGACGGCACCGTTGCCGACTGCCCGCCGGCGGAGGCCGCGGTGTCCATGGGCAGGTTTCCTCCCGCCGGCCGGTTTCCCCCTGAGACAATCATCTCCGCGTTCGAAGGCCGGCACCGGGTGGGCGATCACGCGGTACTCAACAACGGCTTCTGGGGCGCCGGACGCGTCGGGTGCAGCGGGTCCGACGGCTGGTACATTCTCCGTGTCGTAATGGCCTACGACCTGATCCGGAGCGCCCGCGATGCGGACGGTTCGCCCGTCATCACGCCGGAAATGGACCGGCGCATCGTGGACGACCTGATCCTGGCAGGTTGCGCCGACACGGAAAACTGGAACGACATCAACAACAAATGCGGCCCGGGGAGGGCGCTCAGCGCGGCGGTGGGCATTCTGTTCGGGAAACCGGAGAGCGTCCGACGCGCCATCCAGGGTTTCGAAGCCCTCATGGACGACGCGTTCCATTTCGACGGCTTCTGCACGGAGTCGCCGAGTTATTCCAGCATGCATCTCAATCAGTTGCGGGAAATACCCGAACTGCTGAATGGATATTCCGACCCCGAAGGATACGAGCCGAAGTCAGGCCCCGTTTTGAAGGACCTGGATCCGTTTCAACACTTCGACCGGTATCGCCTGGCGCTGGAGAGCATGGTCCGCATGCTGGACCCGAACCTGGAGGAGCCGGTCATCGGAGACTCCAGGGAAGGCAGCAGCGTCGACCCGATCTACGCAGAGGTCCTGGCCGCCCGCTACGGAAGCCGCTACGCCGGCCTTCTGGAGAAGTCACAGGGGGCCCCGCTGTCCGAAAAAGGCACGGAATACGCCCTGTGGAACCGGGACCCGGACCTGAAAGCGGACGAGGACGCCCGTCTGCCGCACCGTACCGAATGGTTCCCGGGCTGGCACGTCGGCGTTTTGCGGGGGGGTAACCCCGGAGGCCATACGGCATTTTACCTCAACGGATATGCCTATGGCGGCCACCGCCACGCGGACACCCTCGGGATCATTTACGTCTCGAACGGGAAGGAAATGGCGGCGGACAGAGGCTATATCTGGGATGACCCCAGAAACGCGTGGACCGGCAGCACGCTCGCCCACAACATCGTCACCGTGGACGGTCAGAACCAGGCCAGAGTCAACAAGCCGTCAGCGCTGGAACTTTTCGGATACGGCGCGGGAATCGAAATCGTGCAGGCATCCGCCTCGCCGTACGAGCAGTGCGATTCGTACCGGCGCACCTGCGTCCTGGTTCAGGTTCCCGGCGATCAGACCTACGCTGTCGATATGTTCCGCGTCGGCGGCGGCAGCCTTCACCAGTACGGTTTCCACAGCAACGGCCGCCTCACCGGCATTTCCGGCACCGATCCGATGCCCGTCGACGAACACATCGAGTGGCTGGACAACATCCGCGCCGACCGGCCCCGGGCGCCATTTACCGCAACCTGGGACAACCGGGGCGTGCGCATCGACCTCACCCTGCTCAACCCCATCCATCGTCTGCTACTTGTGGACGCGCCTGGCTGGCGTTCGGACCTGGGCGAAGACCTCAACGCACCGCCCGTGCAGCAGGTTCTGGCGGAGCGTGGGGACGATTCGCACCTGACCAGCCGGTTTGCCGCGGTGATTTCACCGTACGTCGACCGTTCGCCCGTCCTGTCTTCCCGCCTGCTTCTGGACGATCCGGACACCGGCGCGATGGCCGTTGCCGTCTGCCGCGAGGGATGCACGGACTACATCCTCTCCGCGCCCGAGGGCGGCGCGCACAATGTCGGTCCCCTGTCGATTACCGGTCAATTCGCATTCGCGTCGGTGGATGACGGCGGCGCGCTGCTGCGCGCGTATCTGCTGCGCGGAACTGAACTCAAATGCAACGGGCTGGCGCTGACGCCGGACAGGTCGGAGGTCTCCCTGGAGGTCGCCCGCGTTTCAGACCGCACGTATACCCTTCACAATGCCGTGCCCGATCCTGAAACGCTTCCCGGGGCCTACCTTCTGTGCGGCGACACCGGGTACGAAATCGAGGACGCTACCGAAGTATCCATCACCGTTCGCGACTACCCCGCCACCGAATGCGGCACCGTCACGTTGCTCAAGGCCGCCGAGTACGTGAAAGACGACTGACGGCGGAGAAAACAGCTGTCAGCGAACAGCCTTCAGCAGTCAGCTTGAATCAAGAAACAATAATCAGCTTCAAATTCAAAACCCCTATTCCCCAAATTCCCTGCCTCCGGCGGGTTCCTTTTGAAGCGACCAAAAGGAACCAAAAGTCGCCGCTGGGCGCCTGCCTGCGCCTGCCTGTCCCGTTGGAACGGCAGACAGGCCAAGCCCCGCGCGACAGGCAGGCGGGGCCTGCTATATGCACAGCGCGAATCCCCTCGCAGGATGCACAGAATCCTCTGCCCTGAGACCTGCGGAGGCACATCGAACTGTGTCGCTGGACGGATCAGCGCGCTCTGCTCCGGTAGTCCTCCTGCCAGGAAATGCCTGCGTAGATCCATTCGCGTCTGAATGATGAGGACGGTCGTACGCTATTGGCCGACAGCTATCAGTTTGAATCAACGACAAAAGGCAAACGGCGGACCCACGCGAATCCACCAGGATGAACTCCCCAGACGACCTCCTGTCCGCACGGAGGCAAAGATCCCGACTCAATGGTGGCGAGGTTGCTTCGCTACAGACTAACAAAACCCGACAGTGCCCGCTTTTGTCCGGCGACGTCCAGGATCCTGCGAATGATCAGGCTCTCTTTCCGGTCGATGGCGGGCTTTCCGGTTTCGAACAGGTCCAGCACGGCATCCGCGGTATTCAGGAAGATGCGGCTGGAGTCGACCTGGAAGTGACGTGTCGCGGCGGCGGTGGTCACGGAAGCCGCATACGGCGTGCTCGCACCCGTATACACATTCACAACGGCCGTGCGGCCGCCTGAGAAATCCAGAAGCAACTGCGACTGCTTCCCGCCGCCCCTCCGCATCATTCGCCGGACGTTCGGACCCATACAGCTGATGGCCAACTCCAGGGGATGGATCGCGTATTCGCCGAAGGATCTCCCGCCGCCCCAGGTGACCATGTGCCGGACCTGCCGGCGCCCGACCTCCTCCACGTAGTCCTGGACTTCGGTATAACGCAGCGCGGACGTGGTCTGCATGGGCACCCGATGGCTGTCCGCCAGCGCGAAGATGCGCCTGGCGGTTCTCAGGTCCGGCGCGAAGGTTTTGTCCACGTACGTCGGTTTTCCGAACGGAAAAACCTGCCGGCACAGCTCAAGGTGCGTCTCCGGCGTCGACGGCGCCAGCACCACATAGGCGTCCACCGCCTCGTTCAATGCCGCCGCATCCTGGAACCAGGGCACGCCGTTCGCCTCGGCCCACGTTCTTCCGGCTCGCGGACGCATTCCCGTACATCCCGCCACGACAAATCCGCGAAGCTTCAGTTCGTTCCGGAAAAGCTTCAGGTACACGTTGGAATGAAAGTTCTCAAGATTGTCATCCACGAACCCGATCCGCTTTTGTCCATCCGTCATTCGTCTGTTCTCCGTTCCAAAATGCCTTCTAAGGCCACGCGGGCGCGGCCGCCACCTGAACGATCCCGCCTCGTTCCGCGGACTGGTGCAGCGCGTCCAACACCGCCGTTGCGCGCCACCCGTCCAGCGCCGTCACGAAAGGCGCCCGATCCTCGATAACCGCGTCGACAAAGCTGTTTACGCACGACGGAAACGCCCCCACCCATTTGTCGAAGACTTTGTAGTTGAGAAGCGACCGCGGCCATTTGAACTTCTCCTCGGTACTCATTTCGATCGCCTCGGCTTTCCGGTCCAGGCTCACGTGCCCCTTCTCGCCGATGACCTGCATAAAGGAGTCGGGCATGGACGGATGGGTATCGGGATAGATCCACGCCGACTCAAACGTGGCGATGGACCCCCCGTCGAACTTCACAAGCCCCTGCAGCATATCGTACGTATCGATGCCCCTGGCGGCCAGCACCTGTTTGATGCCATAGCCGTGGACCTCGACCGGACTCTGATCGAACCACCAGCAGATCAGGTCGATATCGTGCGCCGAGAGGAACCAGGCGGGGGAGGACTGAGCCGACCACGGCAGCATCTCCGTCGGGACGGAGATGGGGTTGTTCTTGCGCGCGTACGCCATCAGCGGTCTGCCGATGTCCCCGTCGCGAATCATATTCCAGGTGGCATTGTACGGCGCCAGCCACCGGTGGTTATACGAGACCTGAAGCTTCAGCCCGCTGCTTTTCACCCTCTCCACGATTTCCGTGGCCTCCTCCAGATCGGTTGTCATCGGTTTTTCCACGTGCACGTGACAGCCCGCATCCAGGCATGCGATGACGGGATCGCGGTGCGCCCAGTCCGGCGTGGCGATGTAGACGATATCCAGGGATTCCTTCTCCAGCATCTCCCGGTAGTCCGCATAACCGGCGGAAACCGAATACTCCGCCTGCGCCTTGCGGAGCTTGGCTTCGTCCAGTGTGCAGAACGCCGTCAGTTCCACGAGCGGATTGCGGTCCAGGACCTGCGTCACGCTGCTGCCCATAATGCCAAGGCCGATCACTCCCACGCGCTGCGCCATCTGCTTCCCTCCTCAACTCAGTGTTTTATCGTGAATCACTCACGAAAATTCTCCGTTTTCTCGCGTTTTTTGGTCTTTTATCCTGTTCATCCTGTCTATCCATGTGAGTTCTGTTTTTGTGGATGATTCAGGTTGTAGCCTTTTTCGTGTGTTTCGTAGTTTCTGATGTTTGCTTTCTCGTGCTTTTGTCACGTTTTTTGGTTTCATCCTGTTCATCCTGTTTATCCATGTGAGTTCTGTTCTTGTGGATGACTCAGGTTGTAGCCTTTTTCGTGTGTTTCGCGTGTTTCGTAGTTTTTGATGTTTGTTTCGATTTCCAAATGATCCGGGCTAATCAAACCTCACGAACGCCATCGGCCGCGCCACGCACGAATCCCCGGGCCCCAGGTCGTAGATCACCGGCATGTCATCCGGCGCGTTGGGCCAGGGAATCGCATCCCGCAGCACGAAACGGTGTCCGCCCTCGTCTCGCGGTATGACTCGCTCGATGGTGTGGAGCCGTTCCTTGTAAGCCAGGCGTGCGCCCTTCAGATAGTGGCATCCGGAATCTTCCGTATCCTCCCACTCCCGGTGGATCCACGTCCGGGTCAGCAATCCGTCGTCCGTCTCCGCTTCGACGACGAACCTTCCGATGTGCAGCCGTTCCGCGTCCAGCGAACACAGCCACCCGTCGCCCGCCGCCTTGACCGACCGGATGGGGAAGTTGCACGCGTGGGGAGGGTTCGCCACCATCAGGGTCTCGCCCGAGGGGGGCGCCCCGCCGGTGTCCGACGTTACGGTCACCCGGCGGTTTTCCGTGTCCACTTCCGTAATACGTCCCCGCCATGTTCCTGCGCCTTCGGCCTGGATGTCTCCGAATCCCAGTCTGTTTCCCGACAAGCACGCCCAGGCCGGTCGGCCGGCGTCGTCGAGGGTTAATACGCCGAAGCCGCCGTGAAGTTCGAGGCCGCCATCGAAGACGGACCGGCCCTCGTCAGCCGACGCGCTCAGGACGAGACATTTCCCATCCTGCCACGATATTTCCAGTCCGATCGCGTCTTCACCTTCGATCAGATCCAGCCGCCTGACGCGCGTCAACTGCGGGTTTTTCCGATAGGTTTCGCAGACAACGGCGAACAGGCTGTTCAGGTCGCCTTGCCGGCGGCCCGAACGATTCCGCAGGAGGACGTAGTCCAGGTGTTCGGGCGCCCCCGGTCTCTTCGGTGTTTTGCCATGGGCTGTGATGACCTCCTGCGCGACATCCGCGGGGACGATCATCCGCAGACCCATCTCCTCGTCCCGCCACACGGCCCGGAATTCACCCGCGGGCTGCCCGCGCTTCACGTCGTACAGGTAGGAAAAGCCGCTGCCCCGGTACGAGTGGTAGCTACGCTTGCCGTTTGTCCCCGGCAGGCCAGGCAGGTTGGCGTGCCGTTCAAGTTCGGGATCGTCGTACAGCTTCTTGAAGGAAACTTTCGGCCCGGCCAGCGTACCGCCCTCCTGTCGCTGGAGCGAAACGCCTTGGGTTGAAAAATCCCCGGCGAATCCGTGGAAGGAATAATCGTGCGCCCAGCCGCCCTTCACGCGGAAAAGGTCCACCAGGACCTGCAGGTCCGGCGCCAACTCCAGCAGCGTCACACCGCGCCGATACACGTTTGCGTCCAGGTAAGCCCGCGGCGCCGAGAGTTCCACGTGCTGCACGTGCGGGGTGGTACCGAACCGTTCCAGGCGGCCCTCGTCGGCCGTGTCCTGCCGGCTTTCGTTCACCACGACGGTGACGTGACTGACGGTGTTCTTCTCCCAGGCCGGCGGGTCCGGGTGTTCGGCGGCGTGGGTGGGATAGCCCGTATCGGGCGCCACGCGTTTGCCGCCGGCGATGACCTCCAGATTCAACCGGTCCCGGTGCGCGTGGCCGGCGTTGGCATGGCCGTACTGAAGTACCGCCGCCGTCTGGTTCCGCGCCCGCCCGCTTCGCAGAATCACGAATCCCACCCCGCCGAGGTTATCGCTCGTCTCCGGCCATTCCGGCAGATTACCCGCGGCGTGTTCCAGTTCGGCTCTCGTCAACGGCTCCTCGAACAGGTCGTCGTAACTGCGGAGCCCGTTTTCTTCCGTTGCGCCCTCGTTCAGGAGCGCGCGGGCGTATTCCGGCCACCCGTAACCCCTGAAGAACCGCCGAAGCGAGGAAGTATCCAGCATGGGATAGGTTGCCTCCGCGCCCGTATCCGCTATGGCGGGCATCTTGCCGCCCCAGCACGCCAGTCGCCGCGACCAGCTGCCCAGAGAACGCACGTGTTCCCCCGGAAGCCGGCGCTTGGCCAGGCGTTTCAGGACCAGGTCCGTATCCAGCATATACCGCGTCCAGCAGCCCGCCGAATAGCCGATCGCCACCTCGAACGAGACCCCGTCACGGAACAGGAAGTTATCCAGCGCGTGATTCCAGCCCTCGACGCCGTACGCCCACACTTGTGTGTCGGGCCCGCATCCGGTGTACGTCTCCAGGTTCCGGATGGCCCAATCCGTAAACGCGTCGTCGTCAAGGACAACCAGTGCTTTCACCGCCGAGGCCTGGTGAAGCCCGTAGTTCCCACGAATCTTTCCTTCCCAGATGTCCCGTACCGACTGCCGCACCAGGTTGTCTTCCACGTGCCGGACCAGCGCTTCCGGTTTTTTGCCCAGAAACTCGTGTACGCCGCTTTCAGCCTGCAACGCCGGAAACAGGTTGTCGTACGCCTCGGCATAGAGCCCGATATTGAACGATTCCTGTACGGCATAAAGAAAACGTCCCGTATAGCCGACCTGGTAGTTCAAGCCGTACCAGGATTGGGCGGCGTGGTCCATGGTGGGAAACAGCGCGGCCATCCTGTCCAGCAGGATCGCGCCCTTGCGGCCGTACCGCGCGTCTCCGGTCATCAGATACGCGCGACCGAGATCCTGAAGCGCCGGAATCAACTGGTGCCAGAGCCGGTAACAATAGTGCGCGACGAACCAGAACCGGGGCCGCCCGTCGCCGGGGTCCCAGCCAGAACCGTCGTCGGCGTAATCGCCGGTAAGCAGGGCGCGGTCTCCGGTCCTGTAATACGCCATAAAGTCGTTCGAAGGGTACTCCTCGCCGCCCACGGCGCATTTGATCTTCCACGGACGGTTGAAGATGTTCACCTGCCAGGGTCCGCCCGGCGCCTGAAAGACCGCCTCGCCATGGACCGGACACCCGTCGAACGACGGCAGAAACCCACGGAAGACGTCCGCCGGAGGCGGCAGGTCGCGCACGTACGCGTCATCCAGTTTCGCCCAGACTTCGGCACGTTCGACGATCTCATCCGCGATCTTCGTCGCCGCGGGAAACCGTACCACGTGGTCCTTCATCCTGCGAACCTCGTCCTCCGTATGCCATGTGCGACCGGTCTTCATTTTACGAATTCCTTTCGGTCCCTTCGACTTGAGAATCGCGTCCGGCAGCAAAGTAATCAGGAAAATGCGAAAATGGAAAAAGAAAAACAGCACGTTTCGTGTGCCGGATTCGGACTGTAAAACTTCGCGCCGGCCGCCCGAGCCTCCGTGAGCGATTAAGTGAAATCTCGATTTCCAGCTGCCAACAGGCACTCGTATTGGCAATGATTTACGCGACAATTTCCTGATAGGACTTGACAAATTGTACGAAATTGTGTAAGATTTTCTTACCACACGTAAGAAAGGAGAGTGCTATGGAAAAGACAGAGGTCGTTCGCAAGGTCGTGGAGGTAATTGGAAATGTCCAGCAAGAGAGTGGTAGGACACCTCACGATATTACCGCAGGCACGTACATCTACACGGATATCGACGGCTTCGACAGTTTGAACGGCGTTGAAGCTACGGTGATCCTGTCCGAAGGGTTGGGTGATGCCGAATTGCCGGACGATCTATTCCTCCCCGAAAAGGGCCATCGAGATATTTCGGTCGGTGAGATAGCAGACCGGGTTTGTGATCAACTAAACGTGGAGGCAAACGTCAGATGAGCGATCAAGACCTGCTCCGTCGAAACATTGCTTCAAGGTTGCGGATGGCACGGGAGCTGGCAGGGCTCACACAAGGACAGGTGGCAAAACGCCTAAGGTATCACCGGCCGACTGTGTCCGAGATTGAGGCGGGCAGGCGCAGGGTAACAGCGGAGGAACTAACTATGTTCTGTGAACTATACGGAGTAAATGTGCACTGGATCACAGGAGAGGATACGCAAGATACGGCAAGCTTTAAAGCTAAGCTCGCAGCCCGAGAGTTGGACAAGCTAAAGGATGAAGATCTTGATCGGCTGTTGCAACTCATTCAGTCACTGAAGACTTCAGAGGATCCGTCGGATAAATGAACCGGAAAACTGTAGCTCGAAGGGCCATTTTTAAAGCACTGCAAATGCGTAAGCAAGCGGGTTACGGATTGGATTGCGCAATCTGTGTCTACGACTTAGCACAAAGACTCGGCGTTGAAGTGCGTTTTCTGGACCTCCCGAGTATGGAGGGCATGTATTACAATGTCCCACGGCCGCACATAGTCATTTCTTCATTGCGCCCCGTTGGCCGCCGCGCGTTTACGTGTGCTCACGAACTCGGCCATCATTGTTTTAACGACGGTACCCACATTGACGAACTTACTGAACAATTCAAGAGTCCCCGTCAAGATCCGCGTGAGTTTGCCGCCGATTGTTTCGCCGGTGCTCTTCTGATGCCCAAAATGGCAGTTGAGAAAGCGTTTGCTGTTCGCGGTTGGACTATCAGAGAGTGTACGCCGGAACAAACCTTCGCGGTTTCAAATTACTTTGGAGTTGGATACACGACATTGATCCATCACCTGCGGAGTGCTCTACATCTACTTTCCCACTATCGTGCCGAGGAACTCTTGAAAATACCGACACGCAGCGCACAAAACTTGGCGCTTGGCTGGGAGACGACAAAAACTGCTTGGATTGTCGACCGGAACTGGATAGGACGGCCAATCGACGTTGAAGAAGGTGATCTGATTCTCGTGCGGGGAAAGGTTTGTATTGAGGGGCGGAACTTAGAACACCTGGCAGATAAGCACGGGGGCAGAGTCCTCCGCGCCATACGCCCGGGCATCGCAAGGATTGAAGATAGTTCAGGTTGGTCGTCCTTTATACGAGTATCCAAGCGAGGATTCATCGGGCGCGCCATGTTTCGTCACGATGAGGAGTTCGGCGATGAATAGTTACAATCCTATAGAGGATCAGAACCTCTCGGTTGCGTGGGGGAAGGCGTTTTTGAAAGTGTTTCATGAAGGCGAAGTCGCGCCAATGACAGTCAAGATCAATGTGTTGGATTGCCGAGAACCTGAAGAGATTCCGTCCATTCGAAGAAACCTTGATGCCAGCTTGAACAATCGTCGTGCAAAGCTCTCTTGCGACCAAGTCGCGAATACGATTTTCCCTATCTCACTTTGGAACCCAAATGCAGACAGAAGACTACTGTACAAGAGGTACCGAAGAATCTGCCCTCGCATACTTCGCCACCGCAGCAATCGAAATGGAGTGTATTTCCAGCGTTTCATTGCCTATGGCGGCGGATCCTGCACCCAAGGCGGAGTAAACCAATTGGAGCATATCATCCAAACGTGGCACCGTGGGAACCACCGCAGGTCAGCCCTCCAGGCTGCAGTATTCGATCCATTGACCGACCACACGCACCAACGCCAGCGGGGTTTTCCTTGTCTTCAACAGGTAGCATTTGCAGGAAAAAACGGTGGCTTATCTGTTACCGGCTTCTACGCGACGCAATACATCTTTGAACGTGCCTATGGCAACTATCTTGGCCTATTTCGGCTGGGTCGATTTATGGCGCACGAGATGAAACTAAGGTTGGAGCAAGTCATATGCGTCGCATCTCCCGCCAAACTGTCCGGCGTACGGAAGCGGGATCTGTCGGCGCTTGCTGAGCAAGTTAAGGAAGCCCTCGAGCACTACGCGTACTCAGACGACTTCAGGTAGAATAGGGGCGTCATTCTTATGCAAACCGGACCTGCGCAACTGATAGTATTGGAAGGACCTGATGGTGTAGGTAAGTCGACGATTTCTTTCGCGCTCTACGAGAAGCTCTCCAACTCCTCTATTGAGTGTGAGTATTTTTCGTTTCCGGGCAAGGAAACCGGGACAATCGGACGTTTAGTGTACGACCTTCACCATGAACCGAGGATGTTCGGACTAGAACCACTAAGTCCCGCCAGTCTACAAACCCTACACATTGCGGCGCATTTGGATGTAATTGAGCAACGGATTCGGCCAGCCATTAACGACGGAAAGTGGGTCATACTGGATCGATTCTGGTGGTCAACTTGGGTCTACGGGCGTGCATCCGGGATGGACGGAAGTATGTTGGATGCGTTGATTGAGGCGGAGCGTATTCAATGGCAGGGTACCACGCCCCTAGCCCTCTTTCTCATTGATCGATCTCCGGATCTGTCTGGTCGCAATGATCAAGCCACAATCCGTATGGGGTATGACGAACTCTTCAAAAGAGAACAAAGCCAGTACCCCGTTTATAAGATTAAGAATGACGGCTCAGTGCAAGAAACGCTGAACGAAACATTGGGGATTTTGCGAGACGTCACAAGTCGGAAATCGGATTCTGATACGAAGCAGATAAACCCGGATTCAGAGAAAAAAGTGACTCAACTATCTATTCCACTTATTGGAGAGGCACCTTTTTCAGTCTTCACGAAACTATCCCCCGCCGTGCCGACTGTCGTTTATGACAGTCTCTGGCGGTTCGCTGTAGAACGGCAGGAAGTTTTTTTTCGTAAGATTGATGGACGTCCCTGTCCCTGGACCGACGATGAGATCCTCCGTCGGCATAAGTTCACGAATGCCTATCGCGCTTCAGACCGCGTTAGCCAGTATCTAATTCAACACGTAATCTATGAGGGGGAAAAGACCCCAGAGGAGGTATTTTTTCGAACGATTCTCTTTAAGCTGTTTAACAAGATCGAGACTTGGAAACTGTTATCTACGAAATTAGGAACGGTCAGTTATGCCGATTTCTCGTTCTCCAGATACGATGAGATACTAGCAAGAGCACTCTCATCCGGCATTCGTATTTATTCGGCAGCGTATATTATGCCGTCAGGTAAGACATCGTTTGGCTATAAACTGAAACACCGCAATCATCTAACGCTTCTTAAACAAATGATGGAGGATGAGGTACCGCGCAAAATTGAAGACGCGCTAAACATGCGACAGGCTTTTGAACTATTGCGCTCCTATTCTACAGTAGGCAGCTTTCTCGCTTATCAGTATGTAACAGACCTCAATTACAGTGCAATTACTGACTTCTCAGAGATGGAGTTTGTTATACCTGGTCCAGGCGCGCTGGATGGCATTCACAAGTGTTTCGCCGACCGTGGCGGCCTTAATGAGAGGGACATTATTCGAGTAGTCACGGATCGACAAGAGCAGGAGTTTGAACGGTTGGGGCTACGATTTCGCTCTCTCTGGGGTAGGCGCCTGCAGCTGATAGATTGTCAGAATCTCTTCTGTGAAGTCTCCAAGTACTCTCGCCTGAAGCATCCCGAGATTCCAGGGATCAGTAAACGAACCCGAATAAAGCAAATATACCGTCCTTCCGATGATCCAATACGATATTGGTATCCACCGAAGTGGCGTATCAACCACCTCATCCGCCAAATCTCGAGATTAACGTGATCCGGCTTTTTTCTGGTCCAACGGCAGACCACGTATGGTGCCAAATTGCAGATACATTCGGTGAATCAGAAGTTGTTCGCCCGCAGGATAGTCGAGGCGGTCCAACTAGAGAGATACTGCATGCCGCGTTATCAATCGAAAACCCAAGACAGCGGTGGGTGATTTCGAGGAAACCGCCAATGAATGTCGCGTATGCATTGGCAGAAATCGTATGGATTATAAGAGGGAGGCGCGACCTTAAGTTTCTCGAATTCTGGAATCGGAATCTTGGTCACTATGTCGGAAAGGGTCCAGAGCTTCACGGATCCTATGGCCATCGGCTACGTGGGCATCTTGGAACTGACCAGTTGAAACGGGCTTACGACTCATTGCGTCACGAGCCCGATACCAGGCAAGTTGTTTTGCAAATTTGGGACTCGGCCGTTGACTTGCCAGCGGCCGATGGATCGCCTGCGGATCAGGATATTCCCTGCAATGTAGCGTCATTGCTGAAGGTACGAGATGGAAAACTTGAGTGGACACAGATAATCAGGAGTAACGATGTCTTTCTCGGCGTACCATACAACTTTGTCCAATTCACATTCCTGCAGGAAATCGTGGCCGGGTGGCTGGGGATTGAGTGCGGTTCCTACAACCAAATTAGCGATAGCTTACACATGTACGAAAAGGACATGGCAAATTTGGTCGGTTTCGCGGATACGTCAGTTAAATGTAGCTATCAGGATTCCCTTGCTCTGCCGTGGGACGATTCGAATCTCGTATTTTGCGAAATGGAACACCGAATAGAGCGGATGATCGAGCCAACGACCCGCAATCATGACCTGGAAAATCTGGCAATTTGGGACTCGGCTCCGCCCGCGTACCGAAATTTAGCTTCTGTTCTCGTCGCGACCGCACTGCACCGGCGTCGCCAAAGAGACGCTGCAGAGCGAGTCATCTCGAGGTGCAAGAATTCGGTTTATGTAGAACTTTGGTATAGGCGCTTTTCTCCATGATTCCGTAAATTAACCCGATCATCTTGATAAATTCACTTCCCGAGATATACTGTCAATGCACGATTTGGATCGACCTTGAATGGCAGCAAACAGCCTTTTCTGTCAATGTAAACTGCCAAGTTAATCCTGCCCTGGACCTAGATTCATATTAAGTGAGCTATGTGTAACAGTTCTTCAGTAGTTATACGCAGATCATCCTTAATTTGATCAATATCCCATTTTCTCGCAATAAAGCGTCTATTGTGTGCGGCGCGATCACCAAGTCGTTTAATTCTAGGTAATGCATCTCGTGTATTACGTCCAAGATTCCAACTGGTTTCCTTAATAGTAGCATCTACTAAACCACCCAAATAGAAGAAATCACCACTAGGGAATTTGATTTTTGCTTCAATACCATGTTTTTCATAGCATTCAATAATCAATATTTCAGTTAAACGACGAATCATGACGGCACATGCGTCAAACCAACCATTACTATAACAACCGTTAATCTGTTCTACGATTCTCAATAAATATCCACGAGTATTATTAAATAGTGATCTTGGTATAACTTGCTGTTCGGCAGTTAATAATCGTTCAGTATAGGTCGCGTCAAAAGGAAGTAATGCCTTCTGTATTGCCTTACCTGTACCTAAAAAGAATTTCGCCCATTGATTCAAGGAATTTATTCACTCTCTTTTTTGTAAAGATGACGAGCCATACTATCGAATATATTATCTATTTGTGTTGCGCTCGCTTCCGATGAAATGTGTATTTGGATGTCGATATGCAGGGAGGGATTAGTGGTTGGTTCTTTAATTGAGGGAGTCGTTGGTAATTGTGATTCAATTGCAGGTGTGGTTTTTTCTTGTATATCGCGATTCACCTGTTTCGGTTCATTTTCTGTGTTAGAAAAGTCTGCTTCTTTGCATAATGTTTGAAAGGTACGAACTGCTTTATCTATAACTGATTGTCCACCTGGGCTATTTGCGCTCATAAAATTCCGAATGTTCATTGCATTTTCAGTATTTGCACACGGATACATTTCGAATAACTGCTGGTATCCCTTACGAATTGCATTCGCTAATACTATCTTTGAGTTTCCACCCTTAAATGCCTGCCACGAATCTGTTGGTTTTCGAGCGTTGTCAATAAAACCAATAAAACGCAATACTGACAATAAAGATTGATCTGCATTTGAGGAAAAGCCTTGTGCCTTTAACCAATTCACATCTGCCTTTTGAGGCTTGCCCATTATTTTCATCTTATTAAGAAGGTCAGTTAATTTACTTCCAGAGTGAGCAACCACGTACACACCCATGCTTATTCCTCCTGTTGCCTAAACATGTCTAATTGCTTGTCGTCCTTGCCTTGTAGACGTTGAATCAAGCCTTAGAATTCCAGCGATCCCGTCCTGAATATCTTAAGGCAAGAGCGGGCGATTAAATGACACATTCAATATAGATAATTCATCCTTTTATCTCAATCTAATAATGAGTCCACTCCGAAAAGTCGCATTTACTTATGCTGGTGAAAGTACTAAATTCGAAGTGTGAAAAGTCAGCAAGGATGAAGTATTGAGAATTACAATTGTAGAGAGCGTGGGAGAGGACAGATGTATAAGCCGAGTGCGTCGTGCAGTCAACCGGATCTGTTTTCGAATTTCGAGTCGCATTTCACACAGCGGAAGCAGGCGCAGTTGAATGATCCGAAGTCGTGGCATAATCTGTTTTACCAGCACATCACGTCAGAGATCGACGAGGATGTGTTTTCCGTGTTGTTTGATCCCGACATAGGCCGTCCCAATGCCCCGATTCGTCAGTTGGCGGCGATGATGGTCTTGAAGGAGGGCTTCGGGTGGAGCGATGCACAACTGTTCGAGCAATGTCGGTTCAATATCCTGGCGATGCGGGCATTGGGGTTGATGAATCTGTCTGATGAGGCGCCTGTGGAGTCGACGTATTATCTGTTCAAACAGTCCTTGTATGCGTATCAACTGAAAACCGGTCGGGATCTGGTTGGCGAGACCTTTAGCAGCTTAACGAAGACGCAGGCCGACGCCTTTGGTGTGCTGGGTCAGCAAATCCGAATGGACAGTAAGTTAATCGGCTCGAACATTGCGCTATGTTGTCGGTTGCAGTTGGTGGTGGGTTGTTTACAACGGTTCTGGGGATCGTTGGACGAGGCCCGGAAGCGGCGATTATCAGGAAAACACCGGCAGGTTCTGGACGGAATGCTCAAGGTGAAGCCCCATCAGGTTGTCTACCGTCTCACCCGTGCTGAAAAAGGTGAGAAGCTACAGGAATACGGTGTGTTATTGAGCAGGCTTCAAGCGATCTATACCGAGAAAGACAGCGATCACTATGGTGTGATGGCGCGTGTTTTTGGAGACCAGTATTCGGTTTTATCCTCCTCCAAACAGGTGCTTCCCAAGCCGCCTGATGAGATCTCCGCATCCTCCTTGCAGTCCCCCGATGACGAAGATGCGGCCTTTCGTAAGAAAGGGGAAGCGAAGGTGAAAGGATACAGTGTGAACCTCACCGAGACCTGCGGTGAGGAGGGCCTCAATTTGATCACGGACATTGACGTCAAATCCGCGACAGCGCCCGACAACGCGTTTGTGCAAGCGGCCGTAGGGCGCACACAGCACGTGGTAGGGCAGGTTCGAGACGTGTCGATGGATGGGGCCTATAATGATCAATCCAACGCCGAGTACGCAAACGAACACGACAAGCAATTCTATTACAGTGGCCTGCAAGGAACCCCAGGGCGTTTCATTTATCGACGAACAAGAGAAGGCGTCGAAGTCATGGATCGAAATACCCAAGCCGTGCAGCTTGCCCAAGAATACAAACCGGGGAAATACAAACTCATCATGGATGGCAAACCCCGATACTTTAAAGAACAGGCCATCGACAACTACATCAAACGCAAACAGAGTGAAGCCCTGCCTGAACACATCAGAAACCGACGCAATAACGTCGAAGCCAGCCTCTTCCAGTTGAGCTATTACACCCGAAACGGCAAAACTCGCTATCGTGGATTGATGCCACATCAGCTGTGGGCGCACTGTCGTGGCTTATGGGTCAATCTCGTTCGGATCCAGAATTACCTCACCTCACCCACGATGCTCCCCGCATAAGATGCGACTTTTTTATGCATATCCTTGCCCCAAAACCACGCGAGCAACCTCGTAAACCGCCTCTGTGTTGATGGGCCGCAACCCGATGCACTTTCACCACGCAACGCGACCTCTCAATACACAACACTGACACCTACACACGAAATCTTCCTGAACCCCCTTCTCGGAGGGGACTCAATAATGCCACTGTCAAAAAAACCCTACACGGATAGCTGAATTGGACGATTTTATCGTTAATCGAGTCATCACATATGACGTGACGGATAAAATGCGCCGCGAAAACTCGCGGAAGTTCATTGGTTGAGAGTTCCACCCGAAAGATGTTGCTTCAGCATTCACTGCGATACATTTCCGACTCTACCTAGCCGCCAAATCTGTCAGGTAACTGCGCCCAGCCAATGTCAATCTATAGTAAGTGCGCTCCAGTCTAATGACGAGGTTTCTCTTGACCAAATCCTCTAACAAAGAGTTGACCTCCTTCAATGTTGTAGATTCGGACCACGCCATTGCAAGCCTTTCTGGATCCGACGTTGGATTCCCTTCTCGGTTAATTTGCGGTACTGCCTGAAACAACTCTTCCTGATTTGCTAAAAACCGCAACAACCTGTCGGCACGCTCACAAAACGTGTGGTCCGGCCTAGTCATCGCTTCCTTGACTACCACATAAGTAACCAGAGGGAAATCCTCACCAGCTTGTCTCATGTCAACGAGTATTGTCGTCAATCGGGCTCTTATCTGGTCTCGTTCCGAATCGCTCATTGGGCACACGAGGCGATGATTGAGCAGACTCGTTGCGTCCAAAGTTATCGTGTAGCCGCCACCAGCACGGGAGCAACTGCAAATTTTCCAGCGAAGAACACCAGCCTCGGACAGCCCTGACGCGGGAAATGCCGGCCAGATTCTATAGAGCGGATCAACCGGGTTAGTTTTCTCCATTGGGTATCCTTTCGTGCGTAAGCATCTGGTGTGACTCCATACAAGTCAGACGACTGCCCCCGAATCCGCGAATTCTTCGATCGGCTCTGTAGGAGGGACGATATCTTTCGGTCAATTATATGATCAACTCGACTGTGTCATTTTCGCCAATTAACGACGAAACACTTGGGGGGAGTCGCGTACGGGTAGGCGCTTAAATGCTCCAATCAAAGGTTTTTGGGTTTGCTCAAATACTATCGGTTCAGCTTTGATCCCAGAAATCGCACCACGCCAGATCGGTAGATATCACTGACCGTCCAAAATCTCCTTCAACTTCTTCTCTATCGGTGGTTTGTCCTGCCCGGTTGTAAACTCAGGCGGCCTAAAGAGAGGGTTGCCGGGTGACCAGAGCTCAACGCTATCAGAGTTTTCCTCGAAATATTCCGGATCAGTAGTCACTCGAAGGCGATCTCTCATTCCTGGGGCCAAGAGTCCGTATTCTCGACTACCCAAGAACTGGATTTCGGTACCCTGGGGCATAACGTCCGGCGACGTGATGACTCTGTCCAAATCCGCCATCGATACAGGGGATGGCGCCCGTTCTGGCATCGTGAGTTCTTCGTCTGTCACGTCGTCAATATTGAATCCACCTCTCTCGGTCTCCTGAGCCTGCTGTTCGATCTCGTCCAAAACGTTAGCGCGTCGTATTGCATCCCTTTCCTCGCCCGAGAGCACCGTACGTGAGATTGTGCGGGGCAATTGCGCGAGAATCGGTTGCAGACGGCCGACGACGGACTCGAATAGTCCAATTCGGTTTCGGAGCGCCCTGTAAACGTCCGTTTCGACTGTACCATTATAGTGGAGGTTTATGATCCGAATAGTCTCGTGTTCTTGTCCGAGCCGGTCAATACGACCAATGCGCTGTTCGACCCGCATCGGATTCCAGGGCATATCGTAGTTGATCACGGCGCCGCAGAACTGGAAATTCAAGCCTTCTGCTGCCGCGTCAGTGCAAAGGAGAATCTCGGCCTCACCGTCGCGGAACCTTTGTTTGGCCTCGTCGCGTGTGAGGCCTTTCCAAGAGCTGTCGGCGGAAAGCATTTCGGCGCCCCGTCCGGAATAGCACATCAACGTGAATTCGCCATCCTTGCGGAGCGCTTCACGAAGGAAGTCCATGGTGTCTGTGTATTGGGTGAAGACCATCACACTGGTATACCTGTCATTGCGAAGCTCGGTAAGGGCGCTCTTGAGGCTGTCGAGTTTACTGTCCGGCGGAAGTTGGGAGATATTTTCGAGAAGTCCTTCGATGTCGGACTCTTCGGCGGCAGCAAGGGCCACTTTCTCAAGTTGCTCTACCTGCTCGACGTCCAAAATTTCGTCGACCGCTTCGTCGTCAGGAACGTCCTCCTCGACCCCGAGTTGAAGGTCAGGGTTGTCTGCATCTATGTTGGCGAGATGACGTTGAAGCGTCGCGCGGAGGGCGTTAATGCTGCTCGCAAGCCGTCGACGGTAGATTGTCATCACGAAACCTACGGATGTTCGTTCCTTCGGGCTGGCCTGGTTGTAAGTCGTCGCTATGTAGTCCTCAACAGATTCATAGATGGCTCGTTCTTCCGTCCTCATTTCCAGGAAACGATCTTCCACCCTGCGCACGGCAACGGGCGCGGTAGACTGCTGCACCGTGAAATAACGTCGAAGTAGCTCTCGCGTGTGTCGAGAAATCAGCCGCCTCAGTGGAGTATTCGCACGTACGACTCTAACCGCGGCCCTGCGCTCGGCCGTCTCCAGTTTACGACGCGGGATACTGGCGTCATTTCGGAGTGCCCGAAGAACTTTTTTGAATCTGAGATCCGATAGGTCGACAATACGCTGCATTTCCTCTGTCTTCGCTTCGCCGTATGCTTTTTCCACCGCTTGAAATAAACTCGCCATTCGTTCCAGCGCGTCAGGTGACGGATTCGCCTCGTCGGCATCGTCAAAAAAGCTCAGGAAAGCCGTTGCCGACCACTTCGCTGGCAAGCCAAGTAGATTCAACAAGTCCCAGACCTCTATAGGATGCACCTGCATGGGGGTCGCGGTCAGCAGAATCAGCCCCTGAGTGCGATCCTTCAAACCCAGCATCAGACGCAGGAGTGCGTTCGGTCCACCCTGCTGTGGCGTTCCTGCCGCTCGCCGACGGGCGTGATGTGCTTCGTCAAGCACAACCAGATCCCACGGCTCCGCCTCGAGCAGTGTTTCCGCACGGTCGCCACGTCGCATCAGTTGACTTGAGGCAATCACGACGGGTTCTCGATGCCATTGCTCAGGTTCCACATCGCGTTCGATACTGCCACGCAGGGCAGGCGAAGGATACCAGACCATCCTGCTTCCGTCGTAAATCGGCCAATTAAGGTTGAACTTTTCACGCAGTTCTACTTGCCACTGGTTGAGGATGGCCTTCGGTGCCAGGATCAGGATCCGTTTCGCCCGGCCGGAGATGTACGCCTGCCTGAGTAACATACCGGCCTGTATGGTCTTACCGAGGCCGACCTCGTCAGCAATCAGAAGCTTCGGAGGCCAATTGTTATACATGCGTTCATACGCCCTTACCTGGTGCGGCCATGGTACAACTGCCGATGTCGCTTCGCCAACCCGTTCGCCTCCGTTTTGGAACGTAGGAGCTTGTTGGATGAATGACCACACACGGCTTCTGATATCACCAGGGTCGGGTACCGCTGGCGTTGGAATTTCCTTTGTCTTGGGTTTTGGCCGAGGTTTGGCACGCTCCTTGTCGAGCTTCTTAAGCCGCGCCGGTTGGTCGTCTTTGGGCATAAAGCGCATCAAGTCCTCACGTACCGCGCCGGGCACGTCAAGTACAATTGCGCGGCGCGCCTGGCCGGACCAAATCCCTGCAAAGTTGTCTTGTTCTTGATCAACGCGCTGGTGATCCGGCCCCCAACTCGTGAAAACGTTGATGCTTTCCCAATTATGTTTCCAGCCTGCGGCCGTTTCATTCAGGCTGCCGTTCCAGGCGATCTTGTTGCCGCCACGGTCCTCGATAATTCCGGACTTCTCATGGAAGATCCCGTCCATTGGGATCGGCTTGCCATTGATGTCGCAAGGTACGGCAACCTTGACATCCAGATGTCCGCGCGCGACCATCCATGCGAGCAACTCGAGTGCATCGGAGGATGCCGTGTCAGGTGGAGCTAAAGGGACATCTGCTAATCGTAGCTCGATCAGGTCCCTGAGCCGCTCGCCTTTTTCGATTGCCTCTATCTCCTTCGGATCCAGAGTGCAGCCGACGACGAGGCGCATGCGTCCGCCATTCCGCACGAGCCCTTCGATGCCGCGAGCCGCCAGCGACAATGCACTGGCGCTGAAGTACCCGGTCAGCCGATCGTAACGTTCGGAATCCTCAAGCGCGGGTAAATAAAACAGCCTGACGAGGTCTCCGTCATCAGGCGTATATTTAAGTCTCCATTTGTAATCACTAAGCACGGTTAGATGCTTTCTTCCTGCCAGAGTTTGAGTTGCTCGGGCTCGTCGATATGGTCGCCATAAGCGAGGCGTGCCAAATTATAGAGGACCTCGAAATCGTCGGCAGCGGCGGCGACCTCTCCTTTCAGATTGATCCCGGAAAAGGAGCGAGAAACAGGTAGTACCTCGAGGACGGCTTCGAGGGAAGCGAAGAAGCGGGGGTCCTGGTCCACCAGCGATTCTGCGAGCAACTCCTTCGCCGCAGCGAGGGATCTGATGCGAGCCATATTGGCGGCGTGATGGATGGCATCGATCATGCTCCGTGAACCATCAGCTGGACCGAGTGTCCCTTTGGCGGCTCGCCGCGAACTATCCCACAAGATGATATCGCTGCCTTTTTTCTCTCCCAGGCGGTTGATGATGTCGTTGTCGATATTGACACCGACGGCACGTGCGAGCCTCAGCGCTTCATCGTAGGAAAACTTCGGCGCCTTAAACGCGTCCCACGCAAGGACTATAAACGCGGTGATCCCGTCCAGATCCTCATCCCCCTTGAGATGCGTGAGCTGTTCCAAACGCCAGCGCTTGACCTCACGTCGCGCCGCGTCCAGTGCGTCTTCCGGTGTCGCCCCGTACGGATCCCAATCCTCCTCAAAGAGTACCTGCTGGCGCCGCCGCCGTCGCTCCTTTGGGATCGGGCGCGGTGTGCCCCGTTTCAACGGCCAGTGTCGGGAGAATTCCTCGAGCGCGGGTCCGAATGACGCTAGGTAGAGATCGACTCCCGTAATACCCGCATCTTGAAAATGCTGAATCCGCGTTCGAACCGCGCGGGCCACGCGAGGTTCGACATCTTCCCAATACACGGAATCTGTTTTTGCAACATAGTGCGCTGGGTTTTCACGCACCACATCTGTGTCTACACCATTGATACGTGGTTTGCGCGGTCGACAGACCAGAAAAATAGTACTGTTGGCCGCAGCCTTTTCCTTAATGTGCAGGCTGCCTTGCGCTTCAGTGTTGATGGGCCAAGACGCGGTGACGGTAAAGCCTGCGTCCATCAATCCCTTGGTGAGAGCGTCCCAGGCGTCGGTCTCCTTATGGGTGAACATAACGGTCATTATACCGTTCGGTTTTAACGTTCTACGACATTCTGCAAAGATTGAAGCCATGCGCTCCTGGTATTCTCTGTCCGCGAGCGCCATGGCGCCCTTTTGGCCTTTGAATTTAGCAATATTGGCGACAGCTTCGTTTTCCTTGTCGGTTAGGTGACGTCTGAACAGTTCCGGAATGACGTAGCCAGCGGTACGTTTAAGCCACACATAAAAGTAATCGGATAACTCCGCGTACATCACGTTAGCGCCGTAAGGCGGGTCCATAACCACAGAATCGATGGTACCATCGTCGATGTGGTCTAGGTTGTCACCGGGCTTACAGCTTATGGTAATGGGCGGAGCTGCGGCGTGGTCTTTGTCGAACAAATCAACAGAATCACTTGTTTCGGGGCTAACCAGTTCGATGAGTTCTGTGACGCATTTCGCGGTCTTGTCGATTGCCCAGTCGAAGCCTACGCCAGATTCCAGCAGTGCCATTTCACCATATGACCAGACAAACGCAAAGTTGTGTTGGTCAAAGATGGACCGTATTCGGCTTGTTGTATTATCCCAACGACCAGCACGATTATTGTAGTTAAGTAGGGTATCAATCGTCAATGCAAGATATGTATACGCCGCTTCACATACCTCGTTCAACTCGCCGGTACTATGGTCGGCATCTAGTAACTCCCGGAAGACTTCTACTCCTGTGCAATGGCTCAGAAGCTGACGGGGTGAAAAGAAATCGCGCCAGAACGCCATTCCATAACGTGTTGGTTCGTTAGTCTTGTTACCATCAGGGATCCGCTCGCCCGGAATGATGTCTAACGCCTCCCACTCGGGAAGTTTCTCCGAGAGACCTCTGCGAATCTTGGCCGAATTGTCATCCTCAAGTCGAGGTGCCCTGAATCCACGGACCCACTTCTCTCTGGCTTTACCAGTCTTGGTCTCGACGACGATCCTTTTTTTATATACGACTGCGTAGAGTTGCTCGCCCATCTTGCCAGCTTGGGCCTGCGCTTTAATTTCATCACCATCTATAACGCGGCGGCAATCGGGATATGGACAGGTGCCCGCGCCATTCGCTTCTGTTCCAGCCGATTGCTCGCTGGCGGAATGGACAATTTTGAATGAACAGATACGGCCGCCAGTACCACTGCCGCACGCTAGATGCGTCCTGAGCTTGACCCCGGTTCCGTCTGGCGCCAGGCGCCAGTTGGGTGAAAGCGGAACTACTCCCTCGCAATAAGGACAGGTAATCGTACGTGCCCACAGATAGGTCAGGTCAACCTGCCCTGGCATGTCATGTTGGGGATAGTAGGAGCGGAGTCGACGCTCTAACTCCCTGCGCCATTTTCTAGCCAAAATATCGAACTGATCCTTCACAATGTGCGAAAAGGCCGAGGGCCACTCTACCGTGGCGCGCATTACTAGTGCGGCCACAGGATTCAGATCGTTGGCGAGTGACTTAAGACCCACGCGGATTGTTTCAAACGGAATACTCCCGCCGCCAGCTGTTGGGTCTAGCACGACGGGATTACACGTTCCTTTTCCAAGGGTCGACTTAAGCCATACGGTGTCAGTTTCATCCATCAAGTAGCCAAATGCACGATTGTAACCGTACGGATCCTTAACGCGGACACCAGTCCTTCGCGCCTTCTCAATTGCGTCGCGAGCGGAGACAGGATCTCCATGAATTCCAAGTATATGCAAAAATCTCTCCCGGTCTGCATCCGCTGGCAGAAGGGAGGCGAGAATCGCGGCACGTGAAGCCACTAACGGCCGGCGCGCCCACCATACGTGTAAGTAGTAGGTAGGAGGTAATGCAGTCATGGAGCGGCGCTCTCGCGTACTCTCTTCGCTGAGCTCGGCAATCGGCAACCATCGTTCTATGAGGCGGGTGTCGTGCATCGGTTTAATACCGCATTTGCTCCATTGTCAATTCTGGGTATAAGATTTCGCGAAATCTCTAATGTTGAAGTCGGTTTGACCACACTAACCGACATCAAAACCTGAAACCAAACAGCCCACCGGTTTCCGTTGCATCTGTCAACCGTGGTTGAACGATGTGGTTTTCAAGATTGAATCCCTTTGTAAACCCTTCCGTCGGCACGGAATCGGAATTCATAGTGACAATGTATTGAATGCCCTTCGCTTCGGCCCGCCGTGCGCCAAGTTGGAGCGCCTTGGCAACCTGTCGCTCGTCGACACCGTCAAAGAGATGGCTGTCGTGGATCAGGAACCCCGGCCAGCGGTTTTGTTTCGCGCAGATCTCGGTCAGCATGAAGTCGAAGCAGAAAATCTGCATGTTCGTGATTCCCTTGCTGCGTTCCCCGGCGATGTGAACTTCGAATTTCGGACCATTTGGCGTATCGGCGATTGTCAAACTTCCCGCGTTTTCATAAAGCGAGCTTGATAGTTCCTCAAAGCTCAGAATGGCCTCACGGACGATGTCAGCCCGTTCATGGATGTCGTTCCTCAGCGCCGTCACCAGCCGCGTGCGTTCCATGTCGAGTTCCGTTTTGGTACTTTCAAAGCGCTCGGCGGTTTCGAGTCTTGCCTTAAGCATTTCGCTTTCGGCTTCGGCCCTGCCAAGCTCTTCGCGCAATCCGGTATAGTGCTCCAGCGCTCCGCCTGTTTCCAGCAAGACCATGACTTGCCGACGTCGATGATCCAATCCGTTCTTGCGCCTATCCCGCTCGCCAATTCGATCTTCCGCACTCTGAACTTCTGCGCCAAGATGCGCTCGGCGATTTTGGACGATCGTCTGGTGAAACCGCTCTACCTCCCTGATCCGTCGGCGGGGCAAGTCTGGCAGCACAATGCCGGCCTCGGAATACAGCTTGTCCAAATCCTTAAAGTCCGGCGCGCCTTCCGCCGAAAGCGACGCTTGCAGTTCTCGAATCAACTCCTGATCAACGATATTCTCAATATTAAGTTTGTTTATCGTGTCGGTAATTTCGCTTGCCTCACGCTCCAGTTCCTTGTACTCCGGCACCACCTGGAACGTGTCGAGTTGTGCACGCAATCGATCCGTATGAGCTTCTGCAAGGGTGAGTTGTGTTCGCAACTCCGCCGCCTTGCCAAAGTAGCGACCGAGGTCGCCGGAACCAGCTGCTTTACGTAGTTCCTTTGCGACCTTCTCTTGTCCGCGAAGTTCCTGAAAACGACCCGGAATGGTCCAATCCAGACCAATCAGATAGCAGACGGCTGCCTGATGGTCCCACGATTGCTGCATCGTCGAGTGTTGCGTCGGTTTCAGAAACCCGCCACCTTCCTGCCGTCGCGCCACAAACGAGAAAAGCGACCGGAAACTTGGCTGGAAACGTTTGACGCCGTCGGCGGGCAGTTGAAACCACAGGGCGCCGAGGACGTTTTTCCACTGTTCATTGGGCAATTCGTGCTGAACCGGAAAAAGTTGTTGATTACGATCAATAGGCCAATTTTCTATGTCACCGTCAATGTAGACTCGGCTTGGCTTTTCGCCGCTGCGAGAAATCGAGTAGTTTTCGGTACCGATGTCGACGGACACACTAAACGTCCAGTTATTTAGTGCTTCCGATCGAAAGATACTTTGTGGTTTTGCATCCGCTCCGAAGAGAAAATGGACGAGCTCCACGAAGCTGGTCTTTCCGGCGCCGTTGCGAGATTGAAGATCGGTCGCACCTTCGCTCTTGTCTGCGAGGATGATGTTGAGTCCGGGACCAAACGTCAATTGCTTAAAGGACTCAAGATCACTGCTCAGATGTCGAATCATGCCCTGGTCCTCTTGATCAGACCACGATCCAACTCCACGGCGCTGATCATGTAAAGCAAGTCAAGGGCGAGAACGAACCACCGATAGTCGATGACCGGGCTGGAGGCGTCAGCTGACCGGCGAGACCGGATCTCGTCCCAGAGCCTTGACATAGTCATCGGCTCGCTAAGTGCGTCGAGCACTTCCGCTCCCACGCCGATCAGCGCTCGGTCAGGCGAGATGTGTTTGGTCGGGAGAATCACTCTCCTACTCCGGGTCTTCAAAGATGTCACACCGCTCGAAGAAATAGGACAATACAGCCAGCGCCGCGTTTTGTTGGGCCGGTTCCCCTCCCGTGCCGGCGTACTGTTGTAGGTGCGTGAATATTCCATCCGGCGACCTTCCGGCCCCCTTTAGCTCGGCATATCGACCGCGGAACGCCTCCGCAATCTGTTCGCCGAGGTCTGCATTAGGAGTTCTCCTGAACCAGGTCTCGACCAATGCCTCCTTACGCCGTCCCACTCGGAGCAGTTCGGCGGCGTCTTGGGAGAGCGAATTTCTCGCAAGCTTGTCCACCGACGGCGGGGTGAGCGGTTCCTCGCCGGGTATGGGATCTGCCCTCTGAAGTGCGTCGATGACAGGTTTCAGGTCCTCCAACATCAGCGTTTCGACACCTGTCTTCGTCGGTGC
This sequence comes from Candidatus Latescibacterota bacterium, assembly GCA_965203805.1. Taxonomy (GTDB): domain Bacteria; phylum Latescibacterota; class UBA2968; order UBA2968; genus JAAXHE01. The sequence goes on from OZ241917.1 coordinate 4,366,081, forward strand.
ATAGCCAAAGAGGGCCTGAATAGCGTACAAAGGGAGACCGTCAACAAGCTGCTGTAGTTTAGCCTCTGTCCAAATTTCTATCTTGATATTGGGATGACTTTCCCGAAGCCCATTAATCAACTGGATCGATGACGGCGGCAGTCCTCGGCCGTCGTTGTGAACCAGCACCCACTCTGCCATGTCATTGCCCCAATGTGCATAGGCCCCGCGAAAGTCTTGGCTGACTTTGTCGTTAAGTTTCGCTGCCGTCATCTGGTCCGGAGCGTAACACTGGAAAATGGTACGGGTGCTGACTCGACGCCCGTCGCACTTAAGATCGCCTTGACTCCCGTACGGGCGAACAGCCTCAAAGTCCGGTCCGAAGGCGTACCCTGCAAGTTTGACGAACCAGTCCTGGAATTCGCTCCCTTTCTTTTCCAAGAACGCCTCACGAAAACGCAGTCGGTAGAACGCTGTTTGTACTTCATCCATGCTACTACGCTCCGAAGGCTTCGTAATTGCGGACAATCGGACTACGGAAATCATCTACAATGCGCGGCGTACGCGTTTCGGTCAAAGGTATGTGAACGTCCAAACTAGCCGCTGTCGCTCCCACACCACGTAAGTATGTTCGGGTGATGTAAACGGTCACTGCCCTCGGCCTGCACGTGCTATCGATGCCAAAGCCGGCGATCGTCAGGCATCGGCATATATGCCCAAGTTGGTTGTAGGAACGGATCCGTGATGTGCCGGTTTCCATCATCTCTCGAAAGCTCTTAAGATGCTATTCGCCCATTTTTCCGCATCCCGGCGGTTGTTCATTGTAAACACAGGAAGATCGTGAAAGACGATTTGAGACATCCACTTTTTCGAGCCCGCCGTGCACTCATAGCCAATTGTCCACCGAAAAATGCTGCCAACCTGCATTTTTGCTACATCGTCTTCTGATATTTCATCAAACGGAATATGTGCTTCTTCGTTCGCACAATTCATCCCTGACGTAAGGTCAGTCAATCGTGCAGAAAACTCTGTATCATCAACGTCTGTGACATAACCCTCCCACTCCTGCTGTATCTTCATTCCGTCTGTCCCTCCAAAGTAACTAACGGAATATCCCGTGGAGAATCGCAATTTAACAAGAGTCCATACCAAACCTGTTCATCGTCTCGGCTCTGTCAAAAGTAGCCGTAGAGCCGCGAGCACGCGGCGTGGATACTTGCGGTGGACCGCCATGCCCAGCCAATATGCCGCCTCTTCGCGACCCATTGCCTCGATGCCTTCAGCTACCGCCCGCATGTTCTGACGACTTCGCATCGGTGCAAGTGTGCGAAATAGGAGCCCAAGCATCAACGCTACATCTTCAGTTACGGTGTAGCCTCGTTTTCTGGTGTCCGTGCTGCGGGTTGGATTGACACCAGAGCGCGTCAACCACTTAAGTATCCTATGCTCGACCAATTCCAGATTGCGGCCCCGAAGGCCGGCGATCCGCAGCGGTGACGTAATTTGGGGTGTGGATATGGCAGGAACCTGCCATACTTCATATTCTGCGCCGATAGAACCGTGACCGCGCACCCGTAACTCGTATCGAGGCACGGAATCTGGAGTTCTAATCTGGGTAATTCTCTCCGCGTGCGCCATCTTGATCCTCGACCTTCGCGGTGGCCGATACGTATGCGGCTCCGCTGGAAAACCGGGCCAGCCGCTCGGTGATTTTCTCCGCCGCATCTCCGTGCATCGAAAGTCCCTGTGCGAATGTCAACTGGAATGCCGTTTCAATAGTCTGCGTGCGTGCCGCCCTTAATTGGGGATCCAGAAACTCCTTAACCGGCTGAGCATCCGATACAGAACCACGAAATACCAGTTCGAACGAACCACCTTCGGTGGTTTCATAGCCGCCTGTTAGTTTTACGTTCTTCTCTGCTCCTGATATCCCGCCCACAGCGCTAATGACGCGGAAGGCGTCGTTTGCCTCAAATAGCTCGATGGACAGATATTCGATGGCCTCGACGTCTTTCGCACGTGCCTTCTCCCACAATTGCACAAGTGCTTCCTTGAGAATTCCCTCTGCGTTGAAAGTTTCGGGTTCGCTCCCGGTGAAATAGACCCCTGGCCGACCCGGAATCGGCGAAGGGCGGGGATCGGTTAAGGCTCCACCGGGCGTGGCCGGTTGTTCGCCTTTAATTTCGTTCGTTGGGCTGCCAGCGGGAGTCCGAGGCCAGATTCCGGCATTTACCGCGTATCCCATGGTAAAGACTACGGCTTGCTCATCGATCATGATAGTTGCTGCCGGATCGTCGGGGCCGAACAGCAGGTCACCCCGCTGGTACACGTACTCCCCCTGCGCAATGCCGTGCCGTACCCCACGAATAAAGATGTCGTTGCCAATGAGCATTGGAAGTGCGGGATCGCGACTGAACTCCTCCCGCAATGCGAGCGTGGTGATTTGGCCTTTCTTTAGTGGTGTTCGATCCCTCACATAGACGGGCGAATCCGGCTGGTCTTCGGATAAGCGAAGTTTATTGAGATCACGTAGAACTCGTACAATCTGCTGTTGGCCCGTTCCGGGCCGTTCCGAAGCGGAATGGATGTCGATCGCGGTGTGGCCCAGATCGGCGCCGCTCGCGCCAATCCTGTTTCGTGAAGGGTAGAACACGTGGCGATAACATTGTTGGATGGCAATAGCTAGTTCCTGTTCGGATTTGCCTTCCATCTCGCGCACCTGGGCTTGTTGGTGCTCCGCGAGATCGATCAGCCGCTCCGGCTTTTTCAGTTCCTGCAATGCCAGACGCCGAACGGCCATCCGTCGCATGTCTTCCTTGAGAGTTTCGTCCGCGACCACAAAGACCAGGTTGTTTCGAAGCGCGCGCAAGGCCGAACCCTCGGATCCCTTGCGGGAGAATATTCGGTCGATCAGTTCGGGCACCTCATCAACAGAGCCACCTACAGTGAGCCCATCATAGGCCATAACCGCCAATTTCGGCCGGCCGTCGCCAACTTCGTCAGGTACGTCAAACGGTCCCCCGGGAAAGTGCAATGTTTCAAAGGTCTTGTTGTCGAAAACGTTGCGGATCGTGTCGTCGAGTTCCGCGCGGGCTTCCCCCGCATCCACGTGCTGTTCCTCACGGCGGATGATCTGGCGGAGATTGGCCTCAGCCAGAAAACGCATTGGCGCGCCCGGGCGGTCGTCCAGATAAGCAGACTCTGCAAGGAACTTCTTGCGTGCCTCTTCGACAAAACTGATGTCTAACGTGGGTCCAACGATCGAATAGCGAAGTTGCTCTTGCGAGATGCCCTTTAGTGGGTCGTTAAAGGCAAGTGTATGCATGAATACGGAGCGTGCAACATAGACAGTATAGGGCGGCAATCCCGCGTGATCCCTCGCATCAATTTCTTCGGCTAAGGCCTTTTTCTCGACCGGTCCCGCGGCAATATCGTTCGTGATGGCCGGATTGTAAGCAGACTGTCCGAGCCGTGTCACGATTTCCTGACGAATCGGCTGGTATCCAGGATTGACATGATGAAGATGGATTGCTGTCGCGTCCTTGGGCTTTTCCGTCCAAAGATGGGAAATTGTCCGTGCCAACAACCGAAGCATCCCACGAACCCGTTGAAAATTACCCAGTGTCGCCGTTTTGCCAGTCAGGGTTGACAAGACTTCTGGATGCAGCGGATACGTCGATCTAAATGTCTCGGCCGTTTCGGCACGGTTCGCATCATCATGCAGGTTGTCTCTGTTGACCATCCAACAGGCTCTGTAGGCATCGACGATTTCTGGAATTCCCGTTTCATCAATGGACTCAAACAGCCGGCGGCGGAGGACTTGAACTGTTTCGTCTTCCTCGGTTGGGTTCAATAACGTCGCCTTACGCGCGGAGACGCTCTCCGCTTCCGCCATATTGTCAGCGATAAATTGGTTCTCTTCGTTGTATGCGTCGGTTGCCCGACCGTCTTTTCCAATCGCAAGCGTATAGACCAGGACTGCATTGGGAACGCTTTCGACCGCCTTGAACAACGAAGTCAGGAACGCGGTCAACTGAAAACGAGCATCTTCAATGTTGCGTACCTTGCGTAAGTAAACGGACAACTCATCGAGAAGTATCAGCACGGGTTCGTGACCGAACAATTCACGGAGTGTCCCGGCGCCAGGCGCAACCCGACTCTCGTCGCTCTTGCGTACACGTTCGTATCCATCCTCGCCGGCAAGCGCATAGGCGATCTCTCCCCATGGAGTGTAGGCGAATAGCCCTTCACTCACTCTGCGCCCATTAGCAGGATCGGCGTTCTCACCGTCGAAGGCCGCGATGCGCACTCGGGTCTGCGGCAAGATAGATGGATCGACAAACTCGGCAATATTTGAAACTCCCTCCATTCCCCGCGCGGCGTGACATAACGCGATCAGTCCATGTGTCTTGCCGCCCCCGTAGGAGGTGTCCAGCCGAAAAATCGAAGCGACTTCACCACCTGTGCCGGACAAACGCTGGCAGACGTTTTCCAACAGGTTCTTCAGGCCCCGTGTGGGATAGGTGTTTGCAAAGAATCGCGCCGGGTCGAGGTATTCGGCATTCCCCTCTCCCGTGATGACCTGTGCCAGATCGGCCGCAAAGTCGGCTTCAGTGATCGTTCCTTCGAGCACATCGATACGTGGCTGGCATGTATCGAATATCGTTGGTACCATTATTTCGTATCCCTCCCACCACGGAGTGGGGTGCTTCCTTTTACCGGTTCTGATTTCCAATCAAATCCGCTGTACGCCGGTGCGAGCATCATTCGCAGAAATCGGTCTCGCGTAAGCATAACAGCTGTTCAGTGTTTTGGAAACTGATTCACTTGAGCAGGAATCGTGAATTCCTCTCTCTCCTGTGCCATCATCTGGGAATTTGAACAAGCCGAATAAAAACCGTCCCAAGGGCTATCAGAAAGTTACGGTAATTTGTAGCACCATGCGCAGGAAATCCTTATTTTATAGATGATCTCGATATAGGTACCAAATTGAATGCGTTATTATAAGTGATCCGTTTTCAACTTGCAAGTTAACTGCATGTCCGCCGCACGTCGCGACAAACGACGCCACTTCGCGAGTCCACATCCTGAAGTAAAGAAAAAACAATGAACGAACTCCAGGTGGATCTGTTTGATCCAAAAGAAACGGATGCGATTGGAGTTTCTCCGATTCCCGCAGTGAACGTCGCCTCGGTACCGCAACGAAGCCCTCTTCGATATCCCGGCGGAAAAACCTGGCTGATTCCGCATATTCGGGTATGGCTTCGGGGGATCAAGCCGACGCCGCGGGTACTCATCGAACCGTTCGCTGGTGGCGGGACTGTTTCGCTAACCGCTGTAATGGAAGGGCTTGTGGACCGGTGCCTCATGGCGGAACTCGACCCGGATGTGGCTGCTTTCTGGCACGCAGCGTTGAAATACGGTCCCGAGCTTTGCGCGAACGTAATGCGTTTCAACCCGACACGGGAAGCTGTAAACGCGGTTGCGAGTAGACGCCCTCAAAACCTGCTGGAACATGGTTTTCGTACTCTCGTGTTGAACCGAACGCGCCGGGGCGGCATACTCGCACCCGGTGCGTCACTCAGCCGCGCGGGAGAAAACGGCAAGGGAGTTGCGTCCCGCTGGTATCCGGAGACAATCGTTAATCGCTTGTGGGCAATTGCGGACCACACCGACTTAATCGAATTTCGGGAAACGGACGGTATGCGCTTACTCGAAGCGTTCGTTGCGAATCGCGGGTGTGGTTCGGTGGCGAATGCCGACTCTGTGGTTTTTGTAGACCCGCCGTACACTGCCGGAGGCAAGCGCGCGGGAAAACGGCTCTACGCCCACAACGAGGTTGATCATCCGAGACTGTTCGAATTGCTTGCTGATTGTGGTGCGGAATTCCTGATGACCTACGACAGAGCGCCGGAAATCCTATCCTTGACCGAAAAACACGGATTCCACGCCGTTCAGGTAACGATGAAAAACACGCATCACGCCAGAATTCCGGAACTGGTCATTACACCCAAACCGGTGTTTGTCCATTGACACCGCGGTATAGCATCGAGGAGTGGTATGGGCAACAGTTCCTTGATATCCATGAAATAGCCCGGTTCTTCAGGCTGCCGAACTTGCCAACCCGCCTGTGAATCTCCCGCCACGGACGTTTGTCCATTGCCGTCTAAATACCTGTTTCTCCCCCCATGAAAATCCTCATCACCGGCGCTACGGGCGTCATTGGCAGCAGGCTGGTACCCGCGCTCGAGGGCGAACACGAACTGCGGCTGTTGAGCCGGCGTGCGTTTCCGGGCGATTCCCGCTGGCGTCAGGCGGACGTGACGGATGTCGACCAGGTCTGCGACGCCGCGGAAGGGATGGACATGGCCATCCACCTGGCCATCGCCACCGGACGGGAGGGCGACTACGAAGACGATGCCTTCAACAGCCAGCGGATGGACATCAACGTCAAGGGCACGTATAACCTGTTCGAAGCCGCGAGGCGTCACCGGCTCAAGCGAGTGGTCTATACCAGCAGCCTGACGGTTGTCTGGGGCTATCCCCCGCCGGAATGGGTGGCGGGCGACGCGCCGGCGAAACCCGTAGGAACCTACGCCCTGACCAAGTATATGGGTGAAAGAATCGCCGAATACTACGCCGACCTGCACGGACTCTCAGCACTGTGCATGCGCATCCCAAAGCCCTTCGATATCGACGACCCGAATTCGAGGAACGCATCCGTTCTGCCCCAGTGGCTCGCCTTTCCCGACCTGATTCAGGCCTACAAACTCGCCATCGATGCGCCCGACGTCGGCTATGAGATCATCACCCTTGTGGGCGAAAGTAGCCGGCGCCGCTGGGACCTGTCCAGGGCGGAGAAGATCATCGGATACCGACCTCGATACCGGCTGGAAGACATGGGCTACACCCTCCGGGAAGAACCCGACACCTACAACCGCCCCAATATCGTCACCCCTCCCTGAACGCCTTCCCGCAGCCCCCGGCTCCGTTACAACTTGCCGTCCGTGCGTTTTTCTTCGTAATTTACGGGCCGCCGCCGCCTATTCGCGCCAGGCAGTCGCGCAATTCAGCGCGCGATCACGTTACGCTGATGCGCCTCGATATCTGGGAGTCTAACATGGAATCATTACCCCTGCTTTCCGGCGACACGATGCCCGTGGTGGGCCTCGGGACCTATCCACTGAAGGGCGAACAGTGCAAGCGGGTGGTCAAACAGGCCCTTGACCTCGGCTACACCCACTTCGATACGGCCTGGATCTACCGGAACCAGCGGGAGATCGGCGAAGCGCTCCGGGAGGCCGGCGTCGACAGGTCCAGGCTGTTCATCACGACAAAAGTCGGTCAAGATTTCCTGCAATACGACGTGGCCGTCAGACAGGCGGATGAGAATCTGCAGCTTCTCCAGATGGACTACGTGGATCTGCTGCTGGTGCACTGGCCGCCGGATGACGTGCCGATGGAGGAAACGATCGGCGCCTTCAACACGGTCTTCGACGCGGGCAAGGCCAGAAGCATCGGCGTCAGCAACTTCTCGGTCGAGCAGATGGAAGAGGCCTGTTCCGTTTCGAACGCGCCGATCAGCGTCAACCAGATCAAATACCATCCGGGCTATGAACTGCGCGACGTGCTGCACTGGTGCCTCGAACACGACGTTGTCGTGACCGCCTACTCTCCGCTGGGCAAAAAGAACATCCTTCAGGACCCCGTACTGACGAATATCGCCCGCAGCCACAACCGGACGTCCGCGCACGTCGCGCTCAGGTGGCTGCTCCAGAAGGGCATGAACGTCATCCCGAAAGCCAGTTCGGAACTGCATCTGCGGGCCAATCTCGACGTCTTCGACTGGTCCCTGTCGGAAGACGAGATGGCTGCAATCGACGGAATGGCCGATTAGCTCTCTTATTGTTATTCCAGCGAAAAATCACATGGAAGGACAGGAAAGACAGGATCCGCGATGAGCTATGACGCCATTGTCATCGGCGGGGGCATTGTCGGGATGTCCGCCGCGTACCATCTCGTCCACGCCGGGGCGAAGACCCTGCTCGTCGACCGGAAGGATCAGGGTCGCGCCACGGACGCGGGCGCCGGCATTCTGTCTCCCGCCACCAATACGCGGGACCCGGACCCGTGGCAGCGCCTGGCCGCTCATGCGGTGGGATATTATCCCGGACTGATCGAGAATCTGGAGGCCGAACAGGAGGGAGAGACCGGGTTTGCGATCTGCGGCATGATGATCGTCGCCGTATCGGACGACGAACTGGAGCCTTTCGACGTCGCCCGCCGCCACATCTTCAGCCGCCGGAGCCGGCAGGGCAGGCCATCCGAGGAGGACCTTTACGAAATATCGTCCGACGAAGCCCGCAGCCGGTTTCCCGCCCTGGCCGACGTGCGGGGTGCCATCTACTACCGCGAGGCAGCGCGCGTCGACGGCCGCCTCCTGACGGCCGCCCTGCGCCGCGCAGCGGAAGCCGGCGGCCTCACCGTCCGGGAGACGGGCGTCGACGCGTTGCGGATGGACAACGATACGGTCACGGGCGTCGTCACGGATGCGGGGGCCGTATCGGCGGCCGGTGTGGTCATCGCGGGCGGCGCTTGGTCGCATGCGTTCGGGCTTCAACTGGGGGTGCAGATCCCGGTGGAACCGCAGCGCGGCCAGATCATTCATCTGGGGCTCCCGGACACCGCCGATACGTCCACATGGCCCATCATCAGCGCCATTCGCGGCCACTATATGGTGCCCTGGCCGGACAACCGGGTGGTGGTGGGCGCCACGCGGGAGACCGGCTCCGGATTCGATGCCCTTACGACGGCCGCGGGTGTGCGGGAGGTACTCGGCGAGGCGCTTCGGGTGGCGCCCGGCCTGGCCGGGGCGGAGATTCGGGAGATCCGGGTCGGTCTTCGCCCGTATACGCAGGATCTGCTGCCCGTGCTCGGCACCGTTCCCGGCAGGAAAAACGTCTACCTGGCAACCGGCCACGGGCCCACCGGCCTGCAACTGGGGCCGTACAGCGGCAAACTCGTTGCCGACCTGATTCTGAACAGAGACCTTTCCGTTGAACTGGATGCCTATCGAATCAATCGATTTCTGTCCTGAGCGACCCGACGTCCGGCAAGGTCGCGGGAGAGAATCCATACCTGAGTCAGATGAACCCGGAAAAAGCGATGACCTCCCGAAACTTCAAATGTCTGGTCGTCCACGATGTGGACGGCAGGTACGTCCGACGCGTCGAGCTCCGTGCCGTCGATTCGCTGCCCGACGGAGACGTGCTGATCAGGGTCCACTATTCTTCGTTGAATTACAAGGACGCGCTTTCAGCCACCGGCCACCGAGGCGTCACCCGGCGCTATCCGCATACGCCAGGCATCGACGCCGCGGGGGTTGTGGAAGCAAGCACGGACGCGCGCTTCAATCCGGGCGATGAAGTCATTGTCACCAGCTACGACCTGGGAATGAACACGCCCGGCGGATTCGGCCAGTACATCCGCGTACCGGCCGATTGGATTGTGCCCCTTCCAGCAGGTCTCGCCTTGCGCGAATCGATGGTCTACGGAACCGCCGGATTCACCGCCGCCATGTCGGTACACAGGCTCGAAGGCCACGGCCTCACCCCGGACACCGGCGAGATTCTGGTTACCGGCGCGACGGGCGGCGTGGGCAGCGTGGCCGTCGCCATTCTCGCGGGGCTGGGGTACACGGTGGTCGCGGCCACCGGCAAACCCGACAGGAAGCAGTTCCTGCTCGACATCGGCGCGGCCGAGGTCGTGTCCCGCGGCGAGGTCGACGATGCCGGCGGGCGTCCTCTGCTGGCGGAACGCTGGGCGGGCGTCGTGGATACGGTGGGCGGCGATATCCTGGCAACCGCCATCAAGGCGACGCGCAGCCGGGGAATTGTGACTTGCTGCGGTCTCGTCGCTTCCGCGGAGCTGAGCGTCAGCGTCTTCCCATTCATCCTGCGTGGCGTCAGCCTGCGGGGGATCGACTCGGCCGAATGCCCGATGCCGGAAAGAACACGGCTCTGGAAGAAAATCGCGGGTCTTTGGAAGATCGATGCGACGGACGGCCTGGCCACGGAACGCACGCTTGAAACCCTCGATCCGGAAATTCAACGCATCCTCAAGGGCGAACAGACGGGCAGGGTCGTCGTCAACCTGACAGAAGAATGAATCGCGCGAAGATCGGTGTCATCGGCCTGGGTCGGTTCGGCGTCCAGCACGCCCGCGTCCTGGCGCAACTGCCGCACGTGGAACTCACAGCGGTCTGCTCCCGATCCGCCGACCGCGCGGCGAAGGTCGCAAACGAAACCAACGCGGCCAGAACCTATACGGACTACAATGAACTGATACGGGACCCGGACGTCGAAGCGATCGACATCGTTACCGAGGTGGACCGGCACACCGAAATCGCACTCGCCGCGCTCCGACTGCGCAAGCATGTCTTCAGCGAAATCCTGCTGACCGACAGTCCGGATGAGAATGACCGGCTCATCGATGAGGCGGAAAAAAGCGGCGCCGTGTTCATGGTCGGCTTCCTCGAGCGGTTCGACGTGCGGCGCGCCAACATCAAACAGAAAATCGACGCGGGCGAACTCGGCGAACTCGTCTCCATCTACGGCCGTCGCAATATCTGGCGCGGCATCCTGGACGCGCCGCGATTCAAGATCTGGCCTCTCGTGCTGCAGCCAGGGATTCACACCGTCGACCAGTTGCTCTGGATGGCCGGAGAGGACGTCCGCGAAGTCTATGCCCGATCGCGCAGTATGGCTGAACCGGGCCGTCCGGATACGTGGTGGGCCATGCTTACGTTCGACAGCGGACTCGTCGGCGTCATCGAGCAGAGCTTCTTCATGCCCGACGGGCGGCTCTACTGGTCCAACGCGGGCCTGGAAGTGGTGGGCACGGACGGGACGGCTCACATTACCGAACCGAACGACGCCTCCTGGGTCTGGACCCGCGAAGCGACGTCCAGCCCGGACCTGTATCTCTCGCCGGAACTCCATGGGAGAATCGTCGGGGCGCTGGAGCAGGAACTCACCCATTTCGCGGACTGCGTCATCGGAGGTCGGGATCCGGAACAGGGGACATTGCAGGACGCGCGCAATGCCCTGAGAGTAGGTCTGGCCATTGTGGAATCGGCGCACAAAGAACAGGCGGTCCACTTGTAAATTGTGAGGAGATTATATGACGACGTCCAGCAACACCTACCGGGTCGGCGCGGCCGGTGAGGACATCACACCGCCGGTCGGCATCTACCTCGCCGGGTTCGCCGCCCGCACGGACCCCTCCACGGCCGTTTATCATCCTCTGAAAGCCAACGCCATCGCCATTGACGACGGTAGCGATCCGCTGCTCATCGTCAGCGCCGAAATCCTGGGTTTCTACGAACACACGCCGCATGTCCGGTCCCGCATCTCGGCGGCGACGGGCATCGCTTCTTCGAACGTCATTCTGAGCGGGTCGCACACCCACTGCGGTCCCTGCATCCGCGACATGGACCGGCATCGCCACGGCGACCTGGACGAGAACTACATCGAGGAACTCTTCGACAAGGTCGCCCGTTGTGCGACAACCGCGTGGGAAACCCGGTCCCCTGCGCGCCTTCGTTTCGGGACCGGGAACTGCGATATCGCCGTATCCCGCCGGAAACCCGACGGGAAGGGCGGCGTTGAGTGGAAACCCGGCGCCGAAGCGCCGCACGACCACGACGTGGCGGTTATGGTCGTCGAATCTCCCGGCGGCGAACTCCGAAGCGTCATCTTCAACTACGCGTGCCATCCCACCAGCCGGGCCGGCACGCTCATCGGCGGCGACTACGTCTGTTTCGCCTGCGACCAGATGGAGTCGACGTACCCGGGCGTCACCGCGTTCTTCCTCCAGGGCTGCGCGGGAGACCAGAAGACAAAACCGGTCGACCCCGCGTCGGATGCCTTCGGACACCGGACGATCGATGAAATCCGCGACATCGGCGTCCAGCTGGGCGAAACCGTGGCCGGCGTTGTCGCGTCGGACGCACTTGAGCCGGTCGACGGACCGATCTCCGTGAGTCAGACCGTCCTCGGCCTGGATACCGAACCCGTCGACATGGAACTCGTGAGTGCCGGCCTGAACGACAACCGGGCGTTTGTGCAGGCCTGGGCCCGCCATCTGTTTGAATGCGTCGAAAACGGCACCCCGGTGCCCACCAGCATCCCGTTTGAAATCCAGACCGTGCGTTTCGGCAACAGCCTCGCGGTGGTTACGCTCGCGGGGGAAATGACGGTTGAACACGGGCTGCGCCTGAAACGGGAACTGGGCCCGCACTTCGACAATGTACTGGCGCTGGCGTATACCAACGACATCGTCGGTTACGTACCCGTCACACGGCAGATCCCCGAAGGCGGCTACGAAGTCTGGTTCAGCCAGCAGTACTGGAAACGTACGGGACCCTACGTGGCCGCCACCGAAGACCGGATTCACGCCGCCGTGAGCCGGGCTCTGGACATCACATAGGATTGGAAGGGCCGAAACAATCCTGCATCTCCGGTTCGGCCGATATGACTGACGCGTTGCCCGAAATCGCCCTGGTCCAGATGGACGTGAAGCCGGCGCGGCCGGACCTGAACGTGGACCGCATGCTGCGTTACATCGACAGGGCGCGGGAGGCGGGCGCGGACCTGGTCGTTTTTTCGGAACTCTGCATTTCCGGCTACATCCTGGGCGACCTGTGGGAGGTGGACGCGCTCGTCAAGGATTTCGCGGCATACAGCGACACGATTCGCAAGGCAAGTCAGGACATTGTCGTACTCTTCGGGAACGTGGCGTTGGACCGGGCGAACATCGGCGAGGACGGCCGCATACGCAAGTACAATGCCGTCCACGTCTGCGCAGACGGCCGCTACGTGGCGCGCGAGGGCGTTCCGGCCGGACTGCCGGCGGGCGTTCAGCCCAAGACGCTCCATCCGAACTACCGGTTCTTCGACGACGACCGCCATTTCTACTCGCTCCGGAAACTCGCCGATGACCGCGGGAGGTCGGTCTACGACTGGATTGCGCCGTTCGAGGTCCGCCTGAGGGACGGCCGGACGTTCCGGTTCGGCGTGCAACTCTGCGAGGATATCTGGTGCAGGGACTATGGATACGCGGACGACATCCTGGATACGCTGCGCGTCTTCCACGAACGCGGGGCACAGGCGCTGTTCAATCTGTCCTCGTCTCCCTGGACCTGGCAGAAGAACGTGAAGCGAAACCGGGTCGTCAGGGAGATTCTGCGGCGTTCGCCCGTTCCCGTCTTCTATTGCAACCACGTTGGAGCGCAGAACAACGGCAAGAACATCATCGTCTTCGACGGCGATACGACGGTCTATTCCCCCGAGGGCGACATTCTGCGTCGCGCGCGTCCCTGGCGTGAGCAGATGGTCCTGAGCCGGGGCGGGGACCCGCCCACTGCTTCCCAGGACGAGATCGCCGCGATCTTCGATGCCATCCTGACCGGACTGCGGCATCTGGACGATATCCGCGAGAGGGAGAACCGGTTTCTGGTTGGCGCCAGCGGGGGCATCGACTCGAGCGTGGTGGTATCCATTCTGACGCAGGCCTTCGGGCCCGAGCGGGTGTTCGCGGTGAATATGCCCACGCGGTTCAACGCGTCCATCACCCGGAACAACGCGGAGCGCGTCTGCCGTACCCTCGAGGTGGATTACCTGAGTTGCCCGATCCAGGACCTGTACGCGGCCCTGTCGGAGAAGATAAAGGACATGCGCTTTTCCAGGGCGCCGGGCGACTATACCCGCCTGGTCGACGAGAACCTGCAGGCGCGCATCCGGGGCGCGGATATATTGCCCGCGCTGGCCGCGAAGTCCGGGCTGGTCTTCACCAACAACGGCAACAAGACCGAAACAGCGCTGGGTTACGCCACGCTGTACGGCGACGTGAACGGCGCCGTGGCCCCGATTGCGGACCTATATAAGGTGCAGGTGTTGCAATTGGCCCGGTTCCTGAATGGAGAGGTGTTCGGCAGAGAGGTCATTCCGGATAACCTGATCAGCGGGGAGACGGTACCCAGCGCGGAGTTGTCGGACGCCCAGGACGTGACCCGGGGCCTGGGGGACCCGATCAAGTACGGTTACCACGATGCCGTCCTGCGCCAGATCATCGAATACCGGAAAGACCCGGTCGATTTTCTGCAATGGTTCGTGGACGGCGTCCTGCTGGACGTGATCGGGTGGAACGACAGTGAACAATTCCGGGCCTGGTTCCCCGACGTGAACGGCTGGATAGAAGACCTGGAGTGGGTCGCGCAACAGGTGCGGATCAACACCTTCAAGCGCGTCCAGGCGCCGCCGATCATCGTGCTCAGCAAGCGCGCGTTCGGATTCGACCTGCGCGAGAGCCAGTTGCCGTCCTATCAAACCCGGCGCTACGGGGAATTGAAAGAGCTGGCGCTCCAGATGGAAATACCTTAAATCGGGGAGACGTTAGACGGGAGACGGTAGATGACATCCTTGCACGATTGGTTCTTCCTATATGCCTCCGGCAGGATATGAAACCGCACGGGGCAATAAGAGCGGGTAGACGGTAGACGTCAGACGGTAGAAGACGTCCTTGCCCGATTGGTTCATCCACTATGCCTGCGGCAAGAGATGATACCGAACTGGCACTCACATCATCTCCCGTCTCCCGTCTTGCGTCTCCCCGAATCTGGAAATCTGTCAATGAGGTGATCAGGAGTGACCTCAATTCAAGACGCAATTTCCCATATACAGGGAACCGTAGGGCTGTCGGCCAGGCACCTGGAAACCGGGCACGAGATCCGTCACAATGCCGACGACGTGTTCTTCACCGCCAGCACGCTGAAAGTGCCGGTGCTCGTCGAGCTCTACCGCCAGGTGGATCTCGGCGTTATCGATCTGTACCGGCGGGTGGAACTCACCGACGATCTTCGCGTGCCCGGCTCGGGCATCCTCAAGGAAATGGCTCCGGGCCTCAAGCCCACCGTGCACGATCTGGCGATGTTGATGATCATCATCAGCGACAACACCGCAACGGATATTCTCTATAACCTCGTCGGCGAAGACAATCTCAACAACACGATGCGGGAACTCGGACTCCTGAAGACCCGCATCCCAATGACGGTCAGACAACTGCTCTTCAGCGTCGTGGGTCTGGACCCCGGAAATCCCGATCATACTTATGATACCTGCGCCAGCCGGCTCTTCAACCAGGAATACGTGCCCGACGGCGCGGGTTACGACGTCGACCGGTCCGACGTTTCCTCACCCGGCGATATGTGCAAGTTGCTGGAATTGTTGTATTCGGGCGAACTGCTGTCGAACGCGTCCCGGAACGGCGCCCTGGACATCCTGAAGCGACAGCAACTCAGGACCGTGATTCCCCATGCCTTGCCCGTGGGGACTGACGTCGCGCACAAGACGGGCTTTTACCACGGTGTGCGCGCCGACGTGGGCATTGTCTACTCGCCGGCCGGTCCATACGCCGTTGCCATCATGGCCAAAGACGTCACGTGCCCCGACCGGCTGGTCTTTGACCTGAGCCTCGCCGCGCTGTCGAGGGCGGTGTACGACACGCTGGTCGAGTCGTCCCGATGAAGAATCGAAGGAGACCTGCCCGGTGGTGAAACCCGTTGAGACCAGCATGGACGCGCTCAGGAACTCCCGGTATCCGGGACGCGGCATCGTCATCGGGCAGACGCCCGACGCGCGGTACTTCGTCCAGGTCTACTGGATCATGGGGCGCAGCGCGGGGAGCCGGAACCGCGTCTTCGTTGCCGACGGCGATACGGTCAGGACCCGGGCCCTTGACGAATCCGCGCTCGAGAATCCCGACTTGGTCGTGTACCGTCCCGTCAGAGTGCTGAATGGATGCCACATCATCTCGAACGGCGACCATACGGACACCATCTTTGACGCGATTCAAGGCAGCGGCAACTTCGAATCCGCGCTGAATACCCGGACCTTCGAGCCGGATCCGCCCATCCTCACACCCCGGATCGCCGGTCTGGTGGACCTGGAGGACCGGTGCGTTGCCTATAAGCTCGCGATGCTCAAATCCGTCGGCGGAAACGGCGATACCACCGCCAGACACTACTTCAATTACGAGACGGGGATCCCGGGTATCGGCCACTGCGTAACGACTTACAGGGACGACGGAGACCCGCCGCCCGCGTTTGCAGGCGAACCGTATGCCGTTGACCTGCACGACAGGATCGAAACGACCCGCGACCATTACTGGGATGCCCTGAACCGGGAAAACAGGGTCTCCCTGCTCGTCAAGTTCATCCATGCCGCGTCGGGAAAAACCGACCTCAGCATCGTCAATAAGCACCAGGAATAGAGATGGTGGCGACCCTAAAACATTTCTGGCCCGCGATCGTCTGCGCCGTCGTCGCGCTGGCGTTCTGGGACACGCCCTACGTCAAACCCTTCAGGGTCTTTATGGTCCAGATACACGAAATGTGCCACGCGGCCGCCACGCTCGGTACCGGGGGCGAGGTTCTTGAAGTCCGCGTCAACTGGGACGAATCCGGCCACGCGAAGAGCCGGGGCGGCATCTTTCCGATCATCGCGTCGGCCGGTTACGTCGGATCCGCATTTCTGGGCGCCATTTTCATCTACGTCAGTCTGTGGCCCCTGTTGCAACGGATTCTGCTTGCCGGGATCGGCTGCCTCTCCATCGGTGTGGCGGTGCTCTACACGCCATTGGGCAGTGCCGATTTTTCGTTCGGAATCATAAGTGGTTTCATTCTTCTGGTCCCGGCCGTCCTGCTGCCCCGAGTCGCGCGCTGGGTGGCCACGTGGATGGGCGTGATGCTCTGTCTCTACAGCCTCTACGACTTCCGCACCGATCTCTGGCTGTATACCGAACGCACCGATGCCGGCATCCTCGCCCGGCATTGGGGCGCGCCGCTTCTGGCCTATCCGATCGCCCTTGTCTGGGCGCTGATCTCCGTATATGCGATGTATCGGTCCATGAAGTCGGTCGCACGCAGGGGCCGGAACCTGGACACGCGTGACGCCTCTAATGATGACGCAGTTTTCCCTGGCGGGGCGTGAGCCGAGGTTTTCCGGGTCCGTGCCGCTTCAAAGCAATTTCTGGGGTTGTCCTCTATGCATACGAGCCAGGTCCTGTCCGCTTCGGATTTCGAATATTGGCAACGCGGCGCGAACGGTTCCGCTCGCGTACCCTTTTCGGCCTTCTGTCCCGACTACGAGGCGTCCGACCGCGCGGGCTTCGTCTCTCCCCGCCTGGAAGACGGCATCCTGCACGCCTCGCATGCGATTCTGGCCCTCACCACGGCGTTTTACGATGCCTGGCGCGCCAGGGCCAATGATTTCTTCATCTATCCCCAGCACTTCGCCATTCTCGACATTTCGTCGGAAGGGGTCAATTCCGGAAGCGGACGCCTGCGCCTGGACAGGGACCGCCTGGGGTGGCCGTGGGGCAACCTGGACGTGTGGCCCGACTCGCAATGGATTCCGTCCGACGGCAGCGTTTCCGGCGCGCTGAAGAACGCGTTCGATCTCCATATCAACCGGCTCTTCTGGCCCGAGTCATTCGTCCCCGGCGCCCGCGAGAACCGGCTGCCCGGGTATGCGCTCAAGATCATGAGGACCCGCCTGAAGGCGGTGTACTTCTACAGGTCCGAAGCGCCCGATATCGAGATTCGCGCCGGATCGAACGCGTATGAGGTCGCGGCGCAAAGCGTATGGAGGTTGTCCCAACTCGAAGGGCTGTCGACGGAGCATCTGGCGGTCACGGGCGAAGGGGAAGATTCGGGCACAGGCCACTGTTACGTCGAACGATTTCGCACGGTCGACCCCGGACAATTCTTGGAAGCCATGGGCGCTTGCTTCGAGAACGGCGGGTAACGGCCGGTCCGATCGAGGAGCAGCCTCAACTACTCCTCCGCTTTCTCAGCATCTCGACGAAAACGACGATTCGACGCTCAAGGTGTCCCGTGTCCAGCGCTGATACCCCATTCAAATGGCCGGGCCGCGCCGATCCCGGACGTCCCGTTCGAGTCGGGCTCATCGGCGCCGGAAAATTCGGCACGATGTTTCTGGCGCAGGCCCGCCGGATTTCCGGTCTGCACGTTCTGGGCGTG
Source organism: Candidatus Latescibacterota bacterium (assembly GCA_965203805.1). Taxonomy (GTDB): domain Bacteria; phylum Latescibacterota; class UBA2968; order UBA2968; genus JAAXHE01. The sequence goes on from OZ241917.1 coordinate 4,384,160, forward strand.
GCCGATCTGTCTGTCGATCGGGCACGGAAGGCGCTTTCCCGCGCGGAGTGGCCGCCGGAACAAGCCGCCGCAACGGACTTCGACAATGCCCTGACCACAGGAGCCACGCACCTCACCGGCGACGGCGATTCTCTTGTCTGCGCCAATGGCCTGGATGTTCTGGTCGAAGCCACGGGAAATCCGCTGGCCGGAATCCACTACGCACTGAAGGCCATTGACGAAGGCCGCCATCTGGTGATGGTGAACGTCGAAGCCGACGTCCTCGCGGGGCCCGTCCTGGCGCGTCGGGCGGCGTCCGCCGGTCTCGTCTACTCGCTCGCTTACGGAGACCAGCCCGCCCTGATCTGCGAACTCGTTGACTGGGCGAGGACCAACGGTTTTGACGTTGTCTGCGCCGGCAAGGGTACGAAACACCGGCCCGTGTACCACGAATCGACCCCCGATACGGTCTGGGACCACTACGGAATCGACGCGGAAACGGCGGCGCGAGCCGGGATGAATCCGCGGATGTTCAATTCGTTCCTGGACGGTACGAAATCGGCCGTCGAAATGGCCGCCGTCGCGAATGCCACGCGCCTCGAGCCGCAGCCGGAGGGATTGAACTTCCCGCCCTGCGGCATCGACCGGTTGCCGGACGTCTGCCGGCCCCGGAGCGCGGGCGGTCGTCTTTCCCATAAGGGAACGGTGGAGGTCGTCTCCTGCGTGCAGCCCGACGGCACACCCGTCGATCAGCACCTGCGATGGGGGGTCTACGTCACGATCGAGGGGTCGGGAGACTACATCCGGCGGTGCTTTACGGAATACGGGCTGCCCACCGACGACTCCGGCCGGTACACCGCCGTCTACCGCCCCTATCACCTGGTGGGCATGGAACTCGCGACCAGCGTGATGCGGGCCGGACTGAGCGGCGAGGCCACCGGCTGTCCCCGCGCGTTTGTCGCGGACGTCGCCGCCACCGCCAAGCGGGACCTTGCCGCCGGGGAGACCCTGGACGGCGAAGGCGGGTACCGCGTTTATGGCAGACTCATGCCGGCGGCCGCCGCCGTCGGGAACGGCGTCCTTCCTATCGGGCTGGCGCACGCGCTCAAACTGAAACGCGGAATCAAAGCCGGCCGGCCGATCCTTCGCGCCGACGTGGACCTCAACGAAGACAGCGAGGTTCTCCGCCTTCGCAGGGAAATGGAAGGACGGTTGTAGGACGTGGAAGCGCGAGACCGTCTCCCGTCTTCCCTCTCCCGCATCTGAAAATCTGCCGACGAGGAAATAATGCCAATGAACGTTACACAGGATCTGGGCAACGGGTTCCGCCACCACGGCGTCGCGACGGACATCGCCAACAGCCGGGGGCTGGTCGCCACGGTGGACGGACAGGGCCGGAACGTGGTCCTGTTGTGGTTGTACGACCATCGCGGCTGCTACGCCCTGCTGCTGATCGACGCGGAGACCGGTGCCAGCGAACAGTACCCCCTCCCATTTCCGCCGGGCGATGACTTCAACGCCTGTCCTTTTTCGTCAGTACTCTCCAGCGGCAACCTCTTCTGCTCCCATTTCCACAGCCGTTTCCTGGCCTTCGATCCCGCCGCGCGGGCGTTTACGTTCTGGCATGAGACCGTACCGCAGATGGCCATGGGGATGACCGAAGACGACGATGGCCGCATCTGGGCGGCCACCCATCCGGACAGCGGCGTTCTGTCTTATGACCCCCAAACCCGCGCATTCAGGGACTACGGTCACGTCTACAAGCAGAACTGGCGGCAATATCCGCGTTCGGTCGCCGCCGACGCCGCCGGTTGGGTGTACTTCGGCATCGGCAGTACCGCCAGTCAGATCGTCAGCCTGGATCCGGATTCCGGCGCCGCGGAGCCTATCCTCTCCGAAGGCGAACGCGTCCAGGGCAGCGGCCACGTTTACCGCGACCTGAACGGCAAGGTTTACGGACATGCCGGGGACGGTTCCAACAACTGGTTTGAACTCTACCGGGGGGCGCGAACTCCCGTCGGGGCGCTCGAAGATCAGAACGAGAAACCGATCGTCACGGGTAGCCAGGGACTCTTCCACCGGGATTTCCCGGATGGCAAACGCATCCTGTCGTGCAATCTGGAAACGCGCACGCTATCGGTTGAAGACCCCGATTCCGGAGAAATCCGGGACGTCGGCTTCGAGTACACGACCGAAGGCGCCCACGTGATGGGGCTGGCTGCGGCGCCCGACGGGACCGTCAGCGGGGGCACGACCTTTCCGGCGCGATTCTTCAGCTACGATCCCGCAACCGACACGTGGACCAACCGCCCCAACCTCGGCCAGTGGAACACAGTCGCCCGTCAGGCGGATCGGTTTTTTGCGGGCGCCTACACCGGCGGACTCCTGCTGGAATGGGACCCCGCCGAACCCTGGGTACCTACCGAAAAGGACAACCCCGGATCCAATCCCCGGTTCCTGACCGAATGCAAACCCGCCATCAACCGCCCGCATACGCTGCTCGCACATCCGGACGGGAAGACCGTCATTCTGGCGGGCACCCCCAACTACGGACATACGGGCGGCGGGATGATGTTCTGGGACCGGGAGACCGGATCGGGCGTTCTGCTGGAACACACGGAGATTCTCCCCGATCACAGCACGATGAGCCTGGTCGCCCTTCCTGACGGCAACCTTCTGGGCGGCTCCACGACTGATCCCGGGACCGGGGGCGAGCGAAAGGCGGAAGAAGCCGAACTCTACGTGATGGATATAGAAACGAGGCGGGTCCTGTGGCGCGAGGTCGTCTTCCCAGGCGTGCAGTCGTACACGGATCTTTGCCCGGGACCGGGCGGAGTTGTCTACGGGATTGCGGACCGGGAATGCTTCTTTGTGTTCGATCCCGATTCCAGAAAGGTCCTGCGCAGCGAAATCACCGCGGACCGTTACGGGCTGACGGCCAGACAGCAGGGCCCGCGGGTTTTCGTCACGACGTCGGCGGGCAACGTCTACATGCTTTTTATCAAGGGAATCGTAAGGGTAGACCCGTCCGACCATAGCCTCGCCTTGCTGGCCGAGTCTCCCGTGCCCATCGGCTTCGGCGGGGACTGGCTGGACGGACGCATCTACTTCGGAAGCGGGTCACACGTCTACAGCTTCGGAGAATGCGAGTAAGGAAGGGAGCGCTGGCGAGGATAAGAGGACGTTAAATTCCCGCCCTCTCTCATTCAAAATACGAAATAAACATGGATGGACAGGATAGGCAGGATAAAAGGCCAGGAGCACGAGAAAGTTCCCTTTGCCGGCAGACAGAGATGTATCCGTGCTCGATAGACTGAACGACATTACTCCCGTTCGGTGAACGTCGTACCGCCGTCGTGAAACCTGTAAAGCCAGTCCGGTTTCTACTTCCTCCTCGCGGAGAGACACCGGCGGCCCTCGTCCCACCTGCACGATTCAATTCCAGATCTTGCCGTTTAGCGTATCTTGCCAAGATATCTGTCCTTTACCGAAATCTTCTCCCTGACATTCTGTTCAGTCTACTACCGCGATTCGTCGTCCTGTTACTGTATGTGTGAGCAACAGGGCAGCGCCGGCAAGGTTTTTGCATATGATGAAAGTGTGCCAGTTTCGACAGGACGGTTTTTCCATATAGGCGGGCTGGCGACGTACCCATTGACGTGGAATGAACCGTCCCACTTGACACAGGGAATGTACACGGATAACTTTCCTACAGCACGAATCAGGTGCTTTTTGGGTCAGAGCGGAGGCGGCGCGTGACGCGCGAATCGATATGGAGCGTGTCGGATCGTGCTCTGTTCAGCTTCATAGCACTAACACATTTCTTCTTTCAGATTTTCAGACTTTCCTTCTCGAAGTCAGTAAAAATACAAGACATTACAGACATTGGGATTTTTTCAGTTGTCGTTTCTTTCTTTACCATGGAGGCACTTGACATGGTGGGTGCGTTAACGGAAACGGTCCGAAAATGGCAATTTAAAAGGGGGCGTAAGAGAGGCCGACAGGAAGCCGAAGAGAAATACATCCGATGGATAAGAGAAGAAGAATCGAAGGGAACGGTTTTCAAGAGTCCTCCTCCTTCGGAGAACTCGAATCGGGAATGACGCACGGAATACGGAAAAAACGCTCAGGACACGAAATCTATCGTGCCTGCGATGGTCTCATTGGCACGATCCAATGAGACCATCTTCGTTTTGACCTCGCGCGGACAGTCTGGTGACAACGAAAGCAGTATGGTCATTGCGAAAACTGCGCGTGAAGCTTCTTTTCAATCAGGTGAAATATCTGTTCATCGCCTTGACCCGGAACTGTAAGCATTTGTCCCGATCCTGCCTCTTTCCTGCATCAGGTTTTGCTCCTGCTCCTGGTTTCTAATCCTGCTTAATCTTGCTAAATCCTGTTCATCCTTGTCGGTCTTTATCCCGTTCATCCCGTCCATCCATGTGAGTCTTGGCGTATGAGCTTTCCGGCCTAGAACCTGAATTCCCGGTCCTGGACTCTGAATCCCAAGAGCGACGCGCGTCCATTCGGGTCGACCCGGACGAGCGCTGCGAATTCGTCAGGGTGTTTCCTGATGTCTTCGACGATCTGCCTGCGCAATCTCTCCGGCACGTGATAGTATCCGATCCCGAAGTTCACGTATTTCTCCCTGAACGATCCCCTTGCGACGGTCCGATCCGTCTCCCCGTATCCGAGGGGTTCGTCCTCCTTCCCGGTCACCACCGAATCCGCGATCCATTCTCCGGAGCTGTCCCGGCGCAGGGGAACGTGAATGGGCACCCATCGATACGCGGTCTTGCCGCGGATCACGACGTCTCCCGCCGGGACCGCTGACGGCATCTCCAATTCCGTACGTTCAACGGCCCAGGTGGAATCCACCTGCAACCGCAACGTGACGTAGACCGTCTCCCCGCGTTTGCGATGCGCGTCGGCACGTGCGAACTCATACTCGATGCGGATGCCGGCGCCGCGCATCACATGTTGAAGATTCGTGGCCTTCGCCGGGAGCCGGATTTCCCTTCCCGATTCTCCTCGATTGAGGGGCAGCGCGGCCAGGATGCCGATCTGCGCGAGCAGCGCGACGCCGAACCAGGCGGACCTCTTAACCATTGTGCGCCTCTCCCTGTTTGAGATGCCTCTCAAATCGGATTCCACCGAGAATTACGCCGACGCCGCAGGCGATGAACACGAACGACTTGAGGAACAGATTCGTGTCCCACTCTATGAAGGTGTGGACGATAACCCAAGCCAAAATCAACAGCCCCGCCCAGTAGGACGTCCTGCGGTGGATCCGGACCGCCGTATAGAGCAGGCTCACCGCGATGGCGCCGGCGGCAACCTTTGCAGCCACGGGCAACCCGAGAGGCTGCATCGCCAGTGTACCGGCGATGAGGACGATGCCGGCAGCCAGCGTCGCGATCGAGCGGTGTCTCAAGGGAATCGTTTCGGGCGGCGTTCTGATCACGGAGGTCCAGACGGCGATTGCGGCCAGGCCGGTCAGCCCGAGAGGTACTGCCCACAGCCATCCTTCCGACCGCCAAACGTGTTTCGAGAATTCACGCGCGACCTCCTCGAACGACATCATATAGGCAAGCAGCAGAATCACCGTCATCCCAACCGTCCTGGCAATGGTCCCCATCAGGCGCGCGGATTCGATCCTGTCCAGCCGGAGGCCCAGGCCATATAGGAACGTCGCGGTCGCGGCTACGGCGAGGAGCGGCGGCCATTGCTCGCCGCTGTCGAGCGCCGCGCAAACCGCAAGCGCGGCCCCCGCCGCCAGGACGCCGCCCCCGAAGGCCGCGGCGCTGCGACGCATAAGAAACGGGACACAGGCGGCGACGATCGCGAAGGGATACCAGCAAAGCATGTGCGGATTGTTCGCCGTGTACCCGCAGAACCAGGCGAAGCTCGCCACACACGTCACCAGGATGCAGGGCCCGCTCATCGTCGCGAATGCGATAACCGCCGAACCGAGCGCCCAGATGCCGAAGGCGCCGTACGGTTCTCCGGTCAGGTGAAACATCTGCGCGATCAGGAATACGTTCGCGCCGAAGACCAGCGCGCCCAGCACGATCAGCGCCTCTCCGAGTCTTTTTCGGCTTCCCGACAACTTCCACAGGTAGAAGCCGGCAATCTCGCAGGCGAGCAGGGTTCCGACAAGAAGCGCCATTCTCCCCGGCACAGGGATCTCGTCCCACCTTGAAGCCACGAAGCTGATGGCGCCGCCGCCGATCAATACCGCACCGATCAGATAGAGCGCCTGCACGAGCAGGCCGCCCGATCTCCCGGCAACGTCGTCGAGACCGTAACGTTTGGATATCGCGGCGCACTGATCCTTATCGACAACCCCTTCGTCCACCCAATCGTCCAGCTCCCGTCGAAGCGTCGACCGGAAGGCCGGGGACACCCTGCGGCCGCTGGAATCGCTTTCGCTCATTGCCTGATGATCCTTTCCGCTTTTCGTCCGGAATCCGGATATCGGATATTCTATCGCATCCTGCCTCAGGTGATCCCGAATTGATACGACCTGACGAAAAAACAAAACGGCGGTGTTGAGTCAAACCGCCGAAATGGTGTACTACGTTCTTTTCTTCTCGTGCTACAGAACACAGATACATTCCGCTCAGGCTGTAACCTTCACGATATCATACAGGAATTCAGGCGCAAAATCCGCTTCATTCTCCCACGTTATCGTATGCAAGTCAGGGTGAATTCGGAATTTCTTGAAATACGCTTTGTTCTTCAACGGCAAGAAAACCGGGCCCCATAGTTCATCTTTCAGATCTACTTCTCCTTCCACACCGTCATTAAACCTGAGCCAGATCACATAGTCGCCTGCGTACCGGGCGTCAACTACACGGAGTATCATCTTAGTCTCCAGCATAGTTATATTTTACAAAAAGTTAGTTAAGACGCAACTGTATATTTCCACTATGTCGTCGAAGGGTCGGAGAAGGGCAGTGATAGGCGAGCATTTCGACAGCGCAAGGAATTACAGGTAGAAAGTTCGCCTTCCGCGAAATGTCTCGCTCCCGTACGCTCAGACCGCCGTACTGACGAAGCCGGTGTGAGGGTGGGGCAGACATTCCTGTCTGCCTGCACTGTTGTACTTCAGTCGGAATGGGGACAGGAGAAACGTCGTCGTCCATGTCACCCGACGATGCTCAATGATCGTCACCGTCGTAGATCCACATGGGCTCCGTCCTGCCGGCCCGGGTGAACCCGCATTTCCTGTAGAAATCGATCGCCCGTCCATCCGCTATCAGCACGTGCTGGTGGAAGCCTTCATAGTTCGCCATCAGCCTCCTCATCAACTCCGTTCCGATGCCCTGCCGCTGGTATTCGGGATCCACCAGCAGGTGCGGATAATATACGACAAGATGACCGTCCGAGATGGCGTTTCCCAGCCCGACGAGCCGGCGGTCATCCCAGGCCGTGACCAGGGAATGCGAGTTCATCAACGCATCGCACAGTTCCGCCGGCTTGTCCGCGGAAGACCATTCGTTGGCGGAATAGAGGCTCAGTATCGCATCAAGTGGGATATTCCGGTTGTCGCTATATGTGATCGATGCCATCGGATCTCCATTGCATCATATTTCTCATCTGGTCGACGCGGTCCCGAACGAACCCCGCCGCGCCGTCCCGCAGACCGGGGTTGTCCGACCGGCCGGCCATCCAGACGGCGATCTTCAGGCGGTCGGCAATCAGAAACGCGGTCAGCAGACGCTCGTGGTCGGCATCCAGGGCGCGGACGCTCCGGTAGCCGCGAAGAAACGATGCTCGCAGCAGCGCGAAATCGCTCCGGCTGACCAGCGGTCCGAGCGTAGAAGCCATATCGCACAGATAGTAGCCCCATCCGCAATCGTCAAAGTCGAGCGCGCGCGCCTCTCCCTTCAGGAACACGTAATTGGCCTGATGCAGGTCCGAGTGGATAAGGCCGAAAACGGACGCCGTCTCTCCCAGTTGCGCCATCACGCCGCGCGTTATTGCTTCGGCCCGGTCGACGATGGCCCGCCGTTCCGGATCCAGCAATGCGCTGGTGCCTACCGGCGTGCAGCCCCTGACCACGCCGAGCAGTCCATCGGCATCCCAAACCATGCGCGTGAAGCCGGATGAGGGGACGAACCCTGCCGCGTGGTCGTGCAACCTGCCCATGAGACGGCCGACCATTACCAGGTGACGCCCGGTCAGGTCGTGCTGGCTGACAAAGCGGCCCTTCACCCATCGGAACAGCGCGCAGACTCGCGGTTCCGGTACTCCCGGTGTCGAGGCGACTGTCAGCAGCCGGCCCTCCCGATTGACGACCGGCGCGCGAACGACGAGGTCCGTATCTCGCGCGATGGCATCCATCCACTCCAGCTCAGAGTGGATGGCGGCTTGCTCCTTGCAGCCGGGACGGCTGACGCGCAGGACGTATCTGCAGCCTCCGGCCCTCACCAGGAACGTGGCGTTTTCGCGGTGCTGTATCGGCCGCAGCGTGAAATCGCCCAGGTCGTAGGACGCCAACGCCGTGAGCGCCAGCTGTCGAAGGCGGCGAAGCTGGCCCCTGTACGTGAGATCCTCAAATGGTGTCAAGTATTCGGATTACCTCCCGCATCGAGAGAAGACCTCCAGGCCGTCGGCGTCTATCGATTGGACCCACCTTCACGAGATTTACGCTGAGTCCGGAAAGCCTGACGTGGCGTCCGCTTTATTCGCATTTCAAAGAAGCGACCGGATTCGCAGAGGCTGCCTTCATCGCGTGATAACCTACCGTTGCGGTTGCTATGAGCAACACAGCACTGCCACCCCATACGAACGGCTCCGGACCGAGATGGACGCGATAGGCGAATCGCTGCAGCCAATTCGACGCGAGATAATATGCAAGCGGCCATGCGATCGCATTGGCAATGACCACCCATTTCAGAGATGCCTTTGCGAGCAACACGACGATAGACGCAGCAGATGCTCCCGAAACCTTTCTGATACCGATTTCTCTCGTCCGTTGCTCGGCAGTAAACGAGGCAAGGCCCAGCAGCCCCAGACAGGCGACGAAGATCGCGAGAGATGCTCCGATTGCAAACATCTGTCCATGCCGGATTTCTCTTCGATACAGTGAATCGATCCGTTCATCGAGGAAGTGATAATTGAAAGGTCGATCTGGCACGAATCGCTTCCAGGTTGCCTTGATAAAGTTCATCGTTTCGGGTAGCTCTTCCGTTCGAACCTTCAATGACAGAAACCTCAATCTGACTGGGGACACCGTTAAGACAACCGGCTCTATCCGGCGCCGCAAATCCAGATGAAAGTCTTCGATCACGCCAATGACCCGTCCTTGCGACAAATGTCCCTTTCCCCTCAATGACTTGCCTACCGGATCTTCCCATCCCAAGCGCCTGGCTGTCGTTTCCGTGATGATATAGCTGATCTCAGAGTTTCCACGCCAGCTTTTTGCGTCTTTATCTGAAAACGACCTGCCCGCGACAAGCCTTAAATCGAAAAATCCTATGAAATCTACGTCTACATCAAACATTCGAACTTCAATCTCTCTGTCGTTTTCTGTCTTCAGAGTCGGCGCATAACTTCCGCTTCGAAGCCCGCCGGGGATTCCGCGCGAGGCTGTCGCCATTAAGACATTGGGATGTTTAAGAAATTCCTGCTTTACGATATCGTGATTTTTCGATAGGGCGCTCTTTTCCGCGATCATCAGCTGAGTATTATCGAAAATAGGCATGACCAACACATGTTCCTCATCGAATCCCAGGTCTTTATTGTCAATGAATTCCAATTGTCGATACGCGACGAACGTGCAGATGATCAATAACGTGGCGATTGAGAACTGCGAAACAACGAGCGATCGTCTGCACCAGACGGCACCCAAACCGGTCTTCGAAACTCCTCGTAAAGCGGCCGCCGGATGAAAGCCCGACATAAAAAAAGCAGGATAGCTGCCCGACAGTAATCCTGCAAAGAGGGTAATTCCAATCAGCCAGGCTGGCACCGTCGAATTCCCGATCAGATCCAGTGACAAACCGCCGCCAACGAACATCGTAAAGTAGGGCAATGACAGCGCAGCAATTAACAGCGCGAGCAATATGGCAATGCCCGATAGAAAAACGGACTCGCCCAGCAGTTGCAAAATCAGCTGATGCCGCTTCGCCCCTACTACCTTTCGCATCCCGATTTCTCGAATGCGATTTGTGGCGCGTGCCGTTGCGAGATTCATAAAGTTGATACATGCGATGACCAGAACAAAGGCCCCGATCGCAATCAATAGATATAGACCCTGGATATCGCCCCTTCCGCCTTGATGGTATCCAAAATCAACACCTGAATAGAGGTGAATCCGTGTCAGCGGTTGAAGATGATAGAGATTCCTGGTGCCCTTATGTTCGCCCCTGTCGTCACCCAGATATCTGGCGAGTGCATCGGGCAGTTTACGCTCAATTTCCGATGCGGAGAATCCTTCCGCAAGCCGCACATACGTGTGTGCGGGGGTCGTGATTCCGGATTTCTTCCAGACGTCCCAGAGTTGCTCCCTGCGAATGTAACCTGTTGGAGTCGCCGTAATGAAGTCAAATCTGAAATGAGAATTGGAGGGCATGTCTGCCAGAACGCCCGTGATTTTCAGGTCCACCCTCCCAAAGTACAGGCGTTCTGCCGTAATGGTCTTCCCAATCGGGTTCTCACGCCCGAAGTATTTCTGCGCCATTTCCTGAGTGAGCACAACGGATGACGGTTCTGAAAGAACGGATTCAGGTTCACCGGACAGGACTTCGATGCCGAAGAATTCCAGGATGTTCTCATCCGCGAGACAAAACCTCTGTCTGGATCCCGTGTCGCCGGAACTCACCCAACTGGCGACAGCCCAGAATCGCGTTGCATCTTCCACTTCTTCGAAATCTTGGCGCAGCGCCGAGGCCAGTGCGCCTTTCTGACCTGCTGACCATTGAATGCGTCCACTCGGCCACCGCGTTTCTCTCAGAATTCTGTAGACTCGGTCCGATTGCGGTCGAAACCCATCAAAGCTCAATTCAGATTGCACATAGAGTGCGATCATCAGCGCAGGGGCCATGCCAAGGGCTAACCCAATAAGGATGATAAGAGTATATTTCGTGTTTCTTCCCAGGTTTCGAGTTGCAAGGATGAAATGGTTCTTGAACATATCGTCCTGTCAGCAATCCTGCAGGCCTGTGCGGTGTTCAGGCCATCAAAGCCTGATACATGCATCTATTGCCAACCGAAAAAGCGCCTCTCTGGCAGAGTTCTCTCTACCCATTTCTCTGGGATCCCATTCCGTGCTGCTGACGTCGTCCGATCCGTACAATACCTGCGCCAACTGTACGCCGCGGAAACGGGCGACCGCAAAGAACGCTGCCGCCTCCATTTCAACCGTGATACACCCTTCGCTGCGTCGTTTCGCGACCTTTGACCGGGTCTCCCGATAGAATGCGTCCGTTGTCCACGTCTTGCCTTCCACGTAGCAGCATCCGTGTTTATCGAGGGACACCCTGATCGCTTCGAGGGCCTCCGGCGTCGGTTTGACGTCACGGGCCGGCGGCAGGTAGTGGTAGGATGTACCTTCGTCCCGCAAGGCGGACGTCGGGACAACGATATGTCCGCTCGCTATCGACTGATCCAGGACTCCGGCGCTTCCGCACACGATAAATTTTCGGCCGCCGCGAGCGATGATTTCCTCTAGGCATCCCGCGGCGAGCGGGGCGCCGACCGCACCGGCGAGAATTGCCAGACTCTGCTCGTCATGTGCGCCTGAATAGACGGGAATCTCGCCCATGACACACTTGACCGGGCGCAATGGCCGAAGATCCAGTCGTTGCCTCGCATGTTCGATTGTCTTTGGAAAGTAACAGACGACGCAGTGCTCGGGAACGTCTCGATGTTTGATTGCTTTCGACGGCTCGATGACGGCTTCCCGTTCCTCGTCGAACTCAAGAATCGGAAACGAAGTCGGCATAACTGGTGCGGTCCCGTTGATTTCTGAGTGCATTGAATTCTTGCGTCAACTCCACTGTATGGGCGCTCACGTTATCCGCCGCTGCGTTGGCGGATGGGGGGAATGTCAATGCCGCTCCGGCGTCATGACGCACTGCCGACGAGCGAAAGCCGGTCCGAAGGAGTCAGTTATAATGCCGGATTTTTGGATCCCTGAATCGAGCAACCGCACGGCGCCCCCAGGTGCCCAGCGCAACCGCTCCGTTCGGATTCGTTGCGAGCGTCAACCGGTTGACGAGTTCGCCGTTTATGTAGGTGGTTACGGAGCGACCCCGAACCGCCAGGACAAGATCGTATTCCCGTCCGAGCTCAAGAACCAGGTTGACGACGTCGAGTTTCGTGACGCCGCGTCTGCCGCGCTCGTAGGTGCTGATCGCCAGCGCCTTCCAGCCACCGAGGTAATCGACCATATACTCGCGTCGCTCGTCGGTTATGCCGAAGCGGACCTGCACGTTAGCGCCCCTTACCCGCGTAACCTGGACCTTGAACTCATAGTGTGACCATGTACTGTCTCCCTTGACGAGCCTTGTGGCGCCACCGCGCATGCCCGCATTTGCGATTACAGTGTCACCTTCCCGGGACCACACCTTTTCGTCTCCCGGCCTCCAGCCCTCCAGTCCGTCTCCCGTCAGCATCGACTCCCACTTGATTCTGCCCGTCATGCCGCCTATTCGCCCGCGGCCGTAATCGTCCTCCGATCCGGACTGATCATCTGCGGCTGCCGGTGACATCATCGATAGAAGGAAGAAAGTCAGAATGAAACCTGCGGACATTGTCATCGATTAACCTCCAGGTTAATACTGGCTCGGCGCCGGCACGGAACACGTCCCGATGTTCCGGCCGAAACGGCAGGTTCCGAACCCGCCCCCGCATTCCCGTTACCTCGGACTTCGTGCAAATGGGCCCGGCAGTGTTTTCTTTTTCAGAGGTCCTCCATCCATTCGAGGACGAACGGTTCGCCTTCAAGATATTTCCGGCAGGCGCCTTCGACGAAACGAGGCAGCGTCGGGAATTTCTCGCCGGGATCCTCCGTTCGCCAGGACAGGAGTCGAATACAGGACTCGATAAAGAAACTCTCGATGATTCGCAAATGGTTATCAGGCAACGGGCATTGTTGTTCGTACCCGTCGAGAAAAGCCCGGCACAGCGTCGGACTCATCGGATTTACGGCGAAGCACCACCCCACGTCGGCCGGAAAGTACCCGAATCGACACCAGTCAAAATCAATGGGACGGACCTCGTCCCGGTGTACGATGCAGTTGCCGCAGGAAAAATCTCCGTGAAGCAATCCCCGGAATTCCGGCGACTTATCCATTTCCTCCACGCGGCCGATCGTGTGGGATACAGCTCGTTCCAGAATCGAGAAATCACGACCGCCGATGCGACCGTCGTCTGCGGCGGGACGCAAGCGTTTCAGGTCGAGACGGAGGCGTTCGGGTTCGATCCCCGGACGAACGAAGCCTTCAGGAGGAGTCCACTGACTGCTGTGCCGGTGGAGTTTGCCCAGGACCGTTCCCACGTTGTGAAGTGTTCCCGACGAAAGGTCAACGAATACCTCATCCCCGTAGTTGTCCCAGAGCAGATCGCCCTCGACCCAGCGGAGAAGGGTGACGAGAAAGGGGCGATCGCCATTGGACTCGACGTTGGTGATGAAGTCGCCTGATAGATTGCGGACCGGTCTCTGTACGATCAGATCGGTGTCGCGGTCCAGCGCGTCGAGCCAGAGAAGGTGGGATCGGATGGTTGATCGATAATCATGGATGTTTCCGTCGCCGCTGGCATAATATAGGGTGATCAGAAGACTGCCCGATGCGGTATCTGCACGGAACTTGACCATGCTGTAGCCTGAAAAACCGATATGGCCCACGGGCTTGCGCGCGTCGATGCGGGCTTCCCCTGTATCGTAATTCTCCAGGGCTCGATCGGCGGCGTGCAGGTAATGCTGAAGATGCTCGCTCATAGGCTCGGAAACTCGATTGACGCTCGAATTACTCACCCCTTGAGGGGGAGTCGCCTGCCTGCGCCAAGCGGAGCGCGGCAGGCAGGCAGAATCCGAGCCGATCCCTGAGCTGCGCTGCCCTGAGCCTGTCGAAGGGTCGAAGGGCCGGGGACGGCTGATGCGGTGGGGGGATTTCAACGCAATTCGATAGCTGGAAGTATGAAGAACATGAACGCATCTTACGCGGAAGTCTGACTATGAGACCGTAACTCTATTGCTTGCGTCCCACCAGGATCGTGTTTGGCGGGTCCCGCCAGACGCATTCGGCGTCAAATCCGGCTTCGCGCATAGCGGCGAGTTCGTCGTCGACGGGGAAGTAGGTGTCTTCGGAGGACCACTCATCGAAGTGCTTGTGGGCGCGCTGTACGTCAATGCCGCGCGAAACCAGGTGGGCGGTCCAGACGCGGTAGGTCTGCCCGCGTTCCCCCGGGTCGGCGCTCATCGTCACGTCGCCGTTCACAAATAGACCGCCGGGGCGGAGCGCCCGGTAGATGTGCTCGTACAGGTCGCGCTTGTTGTCCATCGCGGGAATGTGGTGCAGGGCCAGGGAAGCGGCCACGGCGTCGCATGGGGGGAGCGGCGCGTCGAACGAACATTCGCGGAAACGCGCGCGGTTCCCGAAACGCTTGAGCCGGGTGTGCGCCCGTTCCAGCATCTCTGGATCCACGTCGATGGCTTCAACGATTTCCACGTCGTCGTGTTCGAGAAGCACCTCGGACAGCGCGCCCGTCCCCGCGCCCAGGTCCAGCGCCAGGGCGGGGCGGATGGCAGCGATTTTACGCGCAATCCTCTTCAGTCCTTCTTCGTAGCCCGGGATGAACCGCCGGATCGTCTCGTCGTAGGCATCGATCTCGAGTCGAAGATGATTTCGGACGGAGTGACTCATTTTCGGATATTGACCCGTTTCAGTCCTTGTACGGATCGAACACGTCAGCGCCGGCCATAGCTACTCCCAACGGCGTTAACGTGTGCATCACGTCAATACAACCCTCGTGGTTCTCGATCACATCGTCAATGCGGCGATAGCAGTGCGGGCTTTCGTCCGTTCCGCCACCCCTCAACTGAACGCCCATAGGACGTATCCACTCGTGCATCATATCCATCGAAATCTCACCCGGCTTTTTCAGAATACGGCGCCCGCGCTTACGCCGCCACTTGCCCGCCGCCCGCGTGCGGCTCATCACACGCCCCGCCCCGTGGATCGTCGAATACAACGCCTGCTTGTTCTCGTCAGTATCCTTGCCGCGAACGATGTAGCTTTTGTCTCCCATCGAACCTCCAACGAAAGACCTCTGACCGGGGAAGGAAGGCGTGGAACCCTTGCGGACGACGTGATAGGTCTGGCCGTTGTGTTCCTCTTCCCACGAAAAGTTGTGGTGATTATTAACAACATCTTCCACCCCGCCGCCGATAATGTGGGCCACCTTGCCACAAACCCACTTGCGACCCTTCTCCGCCAGAAGACCGGCCAGTTCCATGCACGCCCTGTACTCCCGGCCCAGGTCCGAGTCAACATCCAATAACGCGGGAGCCACGTGCATACCGTCCTCACCGCCTGCCGCCTTGATGTAATGCGTGGCGATCTTGTGGCCGAAGCCCCGCGAACCGAAGTGGACGCCTACCCACACGCGCCCTTCCTCATCTTCAAAAACGTCCACGTAATGATTGCCGGAACCTACTGTGCCAAGTTGGCCCTCCGCCAGTCGCTTCAGGGTCTTCGCCGGCGCGATGTCCCACGCCGGATGGCCGCCATGCTCGAAGATTGGATCGTCGACCGTCTCTTTGTTCTTCATACCGATCCCGAACGAGATTTCGTCAAATATCGTATCCATGATCGCGGCAATGTTCGCCTTCACGTTGCCGAGCGGAGAATCGAGGCGTACGGCCGTGTTGCCGCATCCGATGTCGAAGCCCACACCCGATGGAGAAACCTTGTCTGGATACGCTACAACGCCTCCGATGGGCATCGAGTATCCCACGTGATGATCTGCCATAAGGGCAGCGACAGAACCCGTCGTCCGACAGCGGGTGATCTGCTCTACAGCCTCCGGCGTGGGAGGCCCGAACACCAGAACATCATCGACAATCTGCGCCATCACGATACCTCGTATTCTTCATGAAATTTGTCATCATCCAACACTACTTACAAAACGCAATCGCCCCCGAAAAATTCCAACCGATGGCCCCGCAAATCCATACCCACTCTCCGGTTCGAGCTCATCAACCGAGCCGGACACCTCGTGCGACCCGAAGGGCGTCTTACCCTGCGCCTCCAACGCAACAAACACACCGAAAAACAATACCGAAAAATCTGCAACGCACTACAGAAAGCCGCCCGAATAATCTCACATTGAGGTTAGAGCCGCGGCCCGGCAGGTTATCTTGAGTGCAAGCACTGGATTTTTTCGTCAGGAATCAACCCGATGGTAATACCAGATATTGGGCTCGTTGTAGGTGCCTTGATCTCTCTCCTGATTTATATTGATCGGAACCAAGCCCTGGGGAATACAGTAGGATCCTGTCTCCCAGAATCGCATTTCGGTCCAGCTTTCCCACTCGGATATTGACCCGTTGACCGAAACCGCTGCGTTGGCAAAACCGAGCCTCTCGCCGCCAAGCTCTTCGTGGACTCAAAGCCAGGGATCCCAAAGGCGCCCCGTCTCGTCCCGTCGATCCGCGTAGGATTCGATGGACTCCTCCGGTTCCTCGTGCTTCAAACTTGGCCTCACTGGCGCCAGGACGCCCCGCAATCCATATTTCCTGGACAGATTGCGCATTTCTATCAATATCGTTCGGATAAGTCCCTGGCGTCGATACTCCGGTCTCACGAGAACACCAAGCGCGCAGAGTACACCGGTGGACGTCAGAGGCCAATGGGCTGAGTAGACTACCTCATCTATGGTTGACGGCGGTGGCAGGTCTGCATTCCATTCAAACGGGACCGAAAGTCCTGCGGCCACCAGACTGCATCCATCAAGGACAAGCAACTGAAAGCTCTGAAACTCGGTATAGATCGAAGACCAGTTTCGCACATCGGCATTAAGGAGAAACCTCGGCTAGGTGGAATCGTTCAACTCCTTTAATGCGGCTCGCAACTTTGGCGATCTGTTTAGCGTTACCAGTTTCATTGACGACTTTCCCGTCAAGGCCTCGACAAAGGTCTCCAGGACTTGCCTCTCACAGTACTTCTAGCGCTCTGTCAAGCCGCCGATGAATTTCCTCTGTTTCCACGATTTCGAGACTTTCCTCCGCCCACGAAGGAAATCGAGGCCGCCGGAAGGCTTCGATGAGAGCAAGAAGAGGTGCCATTACGTCGTCCAGGATTTTTTCCATGGGATCCGTCTCGCCGTAGGCCCTCCGGAATGCAGCCGCGGCTTCCGGGCCAAGGGAACCCGTTACGTTTCTGCAGTCGGAATACCGCAGTCCAAGCCCCATGAGGTGATAGTCAAACACGACAGCCCTGATCGGGTACCCGTTTCTGGACAATGCCAGATTGGTCCAATGAAAATCGCTATGTGTCATGGTTTCGCCACAACAGATTGCGGCGTTTCTGATTTTGTCGATATTGTCGGCAAGAAGGGTCCACCTGGACCGGTCCGGACCCCTGATCCTCGTGGCCAATTCCAGGACCGACTTGGCGGTCAATGCGTCGTGCTCGCGCCGTAAGTATGAGGACGGTGGCTCATCCGCCGATGGTCTTGAGTCGCCTTCGTGAAGTGCTCGATACCATTCCGCTAGAGCAACGCCCACTTCAACCCTCCCGACATCCTCCTCACATGCCAGCCTGTGACATCTGCTGACTTCAAGGTCCTCCAGGAGAAGGGCATTATTCGTCGAGGCGATGACGCAAAGGGAGGGAACTCCAAGTTCCTTAAGAAGAGCGTAGTTTCGGACTTCTTGTGCTGCGTCCGGATCTCCGAATATCTTTAGTATGTATGAGGAACCCTCGATTGCGATCCGTAAAATGTGGTTGGCGTGTTTGCGCCGGATCGGCTCGACCTTTCCCAGTTGACTGATATCGAGCCCCATCTCAGCCAGGGTATTGCGCAAACTTCCGGTTGGTTGGATCACATCGTTTCTCGCAGGGTTGAACGCCATCTCCTATATTGACTCAGAATGTGAGGCACCGGCAATGTGGGTGACCTGTCCACTGGGTACGACCCAATAGAAGCAAAGCAAGTACAGTTCTGGTCGCGGGTGCATCGGGCGAAGCCCTGTCGCGATGTTGGGCCAACGGGGTCCGGCTACGAAATGGGTCAGAGACTACCAACTCCGTTTTCATGTGGCGCCGTTGCGTTCCCACCACCGCTTCGCCGAGGTCAGGCACGCAACCCCTTTTTCGATCAGGTCCAGGGCGGTGTCCGGCCCGGGTCGCTCTTCGCGGTAATGCGTCAGGACGGACTCATAGAACTCACGGATCTGTCGTCTGAGTCCGAAGTCCTCCGGAAGCGCATCGCAGGCCCGGTCCTTTGGCAGTTGCCAGGCCGATATCGGATCGTTCGAATGAATCGTCAGCACGTGAAAGAGGACCGGCCAGACTCTCGTGCACAGCAGCCTCACGTCCCTCTCGAGCCGTCCGTCCCCGTGATCGAGAAGACCCTTGCGCAGGAAATCCGGCGACGGTTCCAGGGCGGCCAATGCCTGTCTGGCGGACGCGGCAAGTTGCTCGGCGGTCGCTTCAGCCACCGGCAGGCGGCCGCGGACAACCCTATACGTTCCGGTGACCGGGCCGAGATTGTCATTTACAGTCTGCTGGACTGAAGTCGGGGTGCACTGGATATACCGGAAGGGCCTGGGATCGATGTTTGCAAGATCACGGTGGATTTCCAGACCAAGGGCCAGCGGCAGGCAGCCATCCGAATCAAAGGCGTCGTCGTCCAGGAAGAGTTGAAAGTCGATATCGCTGCATCCCGGAATGAAGCCTCCCTTCACGGCGGAACCGAATACAATCAGTCCGGCGAACCATTCCCGAGTGTGGGAATAGGCGACGTCGGCCACCGCTTCCGCGATATCTCCGGCTTCCTCGACCACGAACTTCATTTCAGGTAAAGGTTCCCGGTGATCTTGTCCAAGGTGGATCGTGCGCGTTGGCGTCAACTTGCCGCGCTTAATCGCTCCTGCCTGCTTGACACTGGCTGCAAGTTGCACGAAATCTCGGTCATTCATCTCAGGTTTCCCCATACGAGCTTACTGCGCAACTTTCGACCTATGTTCCTTCCACAATGAATGAAACGCCCCCAAGCCCAACCTGCCAATACCCATCCACCTCTGTTTACACATCGACATTTGGCCCCTGGCAAGCCGGCTCTTTGAGTATCTCACTCCGGGAGGTTGAACGTACACAGTTTTGGAGGCTTCGAGGAAATCAAGGCCTCGCGGGCATTCTAAACCTGGTTTCATTAACCGCCGCGAAAAACGACGGCGCACACGAGTGAACGCCTGGCTGTTTTTATACCAACGCGATGCGCAGTTGCCGGCCGAGAGCCCGTGCAGCGCGGTCTAGTGTCCGCAGGGTTACCGAAGCATTCGAGGCGTCAAGCAAGCGGTCCAGCGCCGACCGGCTGGTTTGCATACGCCTCGCCATCTCGGACTTGGACAGCTTGTGTTCCTTCATGAACTGGCTCAACTGAAACGCAATTACGCGTTTGGCTGCCGTCGCTTCTGATTCACTGAGGAGACCCTCTTCCTCGAGGAACTCATCGAAATTGCTGCCGGTATGTTTGCTCATCGCGCCTCCTGTAACGTCTTGAGCCCAACGTGTCACACGAAGAGTGTTTCTCACAGGAAGTCGCGCAACGCCAGCAGGTTCTCGATCTCCGCGAATGGCTGGATGTCGCCGGGTTCTCTGCCTTTCCGATTGACCCAGATTCCCCTGATTCCGGCCTCTTGCGCTCCGGCGATGTCTTTATTGAGATTGTCTCCAACCATCCACGCAGCCAGACGAGATTCTCGTTTTCCCCGGCGAACTCGCACCACAACCCCTCCCAGGAACTGATCCCAACGCGGCGGCAATAGTCGATTGCCGGAGTTGAGCGCCAGAGTTCGCCGGCCCGTTCCAGGACCCTGTCCCTGAGTTCAGCCGGGTGTACGCCGGCGTCCGTGTGCGCGCGTTGACCGGTCTGCTCAAGAGCCCTGAGCGCGACAGGTTTTTCCAGAATGAGCGTCTCGTCCAGGTCGAACAGGTTCGTTTTTACTGCAGATCGGCGCATTGGTTTACCCGGTATCCTGCCTTCAGCGGGATGACATTGCCGTTCCGCGAACTGCGCAACGAGCCCGGCGAATGCCCGAATTGCCCGAACCCTTGGGTGCTCGCATATCTCGACTCTTCGTGATCAAATCCCTGCGGTCATTATCCGTAATATCATGGAAAAGTCATCGGGTTGGTCGGGGTCTTCCGCAATGCGGTTTACACGCACTACCCCACATGCCTCGCATCGGTGTTCAATCTGAAGACCCTTTCCGCTTTTTCGCCGCACACCGACCGGAGCCATCAGACCGCCACACTCGCTGGCTCGGTCTCCCATGCTCTCGTCGACGTGCTTCGAGTACAAACAGCGGGGACAGTGGTTCCGATAACTCCCGCTGGCCAGCGGATACACTTCCGCCTGACAGAATTCGCAAACGAATCCAGTATTCTCATCTTTCCTGCCCATGCCCTGACCTCCTTAAGTTTGAGTTGATGCTCAACCCAAGGAGTCAGGGTTCCGTTCCCTCTTCCCTACAGGACCCAGGCTTGACTGCCGAGTGACAGATTCACCGCCGGCCTTTAGAGCTGGCGATTACTTCCGGTTCCACCTTCATCCGGGCCTGTTTCATCCCGGAATCCGAACCTCGACCGCTTTTGTGTGATTGTGGCGGCCACTGTAAGACAGGTTACCCACCCCCACCTTCCACCGGTAGGTGTACGGTCAGCCTCACTGGCTGTGGCGTCGTCCCCTATCAGGCAAGTGCAGGATATATAGCCAGTTTCAAATCGATAGCTCCTCCGTGGTTTTTGGTGCTTTGTTGATGATGTAATAAGACGATTAGCTATTCACGAACTCCGAGCTATTCCGTTGAGCCGCCGCAGTAAGACTGTCTCGTATGTCGAAGTTATGCGAGGGCTTTGGATGGCCTCGGCGTGACGGGAGTCACTGCGCAAGAAGGTATTGTAAAACGCCGTGAAGAACGCGGTCATACACTGCAGAGATCGCCAGCGCATTCAGGTTAAACCACCCGACGCGGCGCGGCCCCGGCCGGAGACCGTTCCCGCGCGGCGGACCGGAACAGCAGCGCCGATACGATCCATAGCGCGATGAAAAATCCGTTGAATCCAAGGATTTCGCGTACGGACATATACGGCGCGTGGTGCAACCCGGCGATCAGCGCGATTACAGCGACCAGCGCCTGCGCGAGCGCGGTTGCGAACAGTGCGCGCGCCATTCCGGCCGGCCGAAAGCGCGCGGCGACGGCGCAGATGATGCCCACCGCGAATACGCCGATATACATCCAGTCGGCAGGATCGCCCTCGCGACCGAGGACGCCGACGGCGCCGATCATCCAGGCGAGGAGTAATGGGGTCGCGAGCGCAAGGCCCACGGCGAGTTTGTACACGGGTTTGCCCATCTTCATTCCTTTCCCCCGGCGATGTTTCGTTGCTCTCGATATCGAAGGACGGGTATTTGCGCAACTCGGCATCTGATCGTTTGAGAGATGGTCACTGCACATCTGAAATGCGAGTACCTTCACACCTCAAGCGGGGTCAGACGAAATACCCGGGCCAACTTGGCGGCCTGCACCAGATCGCCGTCTTCGAGAGCTTCTCGTACATTATCCAGCTTTTCGGCGTCATTGATGGAAAGATAGGGCGGCCAACCGGCATCCCCATCGATCAACGAGACCTCCACCTCGGCAGCATACTCTCCGGCGTGCACCAATTTGGTAATGACTCGGTCCGTCATGTTCGCCTCCTGATGAAACCCTCATCCCAATCCTCCGGGTCGGGACGATAGGCTGTTACTACAACCGCGGGTGACGTATGTCCCGCCGGAATGCCCCACACAATATGCATCGCTTTCCCGGTTCGGTCAAATTGCAGTACGAGAACACAGGGACCCTTTGCGTAGCGTGGATAGTCTTCGACGACAACGGCATCTTCCACACCTTCGATAACGTCTCGCACTCTAATACCGTCCGCCGCTAATTCATCGTATCCATGGGCCGACACTCTCACTCTGCCTTCGCGCACTAATCGGATAACTGTATTTAACGTTTCGCTTACCACTTCCTCATTCCCGTAATCAGCTGCAATGGATGGTCGTCCCTGACATAATCGTCGTTAATTAGGTTGTGGGCGACTCGGGCGACTTCTCCACGACAAAGACGACATGGTCGGTTGTATCCCTGAACTGGGGCAACTCCGACGTCTCCGGTGCGAAATCCAGGACATTCTCGTATGCTTCGGGTTCAATCTCTCTCAGGGACTCAAGAAGCGGCGCCATGCCTCCGACAAAGCCCTCCGCGCCCGCGTAGCTTACAATTCGCAGTCCTGCGTCCCGGAGTTCATTGCCGGTGATCTCAGGGTTGGACCAGTGACATTCGGTGAAACCGGAAAGTTCGTGGTCTTCAAAAGCCTGTTCGCCCAGCATGCTCCGCAGAAAGGCGGGATCGCGGAAACGCTTCGGGAAATCGACGACACCGCTTCTGAGCAAACCCAACGAATTCAGGAAGGCGACGATTGCCCTGCCGCCCGGTTTCAAAATGCGAAACATCTCGCGCAAAGCCCGGGATCGATCATTACTGTCGATCAGGTGATAAAGCGGACCGAGAAGGAGGGCGGCGTCGAACGCTTCGTCGGCAAAAACGCCCAGGTCGCGTGCGTCTCCATGGATAAACCCGGTTGCGCCAACTCCTTCCGATGCAAAGGCACGTTCTGCCCGCTCCAGCAGTTTTCCGGACAGGTCGAACAACGTCACCCTGTACCCGCGTCTGGCGAGCTCGATGGAATAGCGACCCGGTCCGCTCCCGATGTCGCACACTGCGCCGCCGCCTGGGAAGTACTTCTCGATGAGGCGCAACGTGGACGCGAATTCGATTGGAGAAAGCCCCGTATCCAGCCGCTCCCACTCGCGTTCAGGCGCTGAGTCGTAGTAGTCCCGGACGTGCGTGCTCATTCAAACAGCAATCTCCCTCGACGTCTTCACGGTCTTCGACTCTCGATCAAACCGATGGTTCACGAAGCGATGCTTCCCATAGCGCGGACACATCCTGAGCGCATCCGACCTCGGGAAAATATCGGGCCATGTTGTCTGCGCAGATTGACCGGACCATTTCTTCGATATAACCCGGATCGACGAGAGACTCGAGCCGGTCCTGCCAGGTGCTGCGGTTCTGATGCCCGTTGTCCACATCGATCGAATCCACAGGGATTTCAAGGAAGTCCGCCAACCGCCCGTGTGAACGAGCCAGTTCGTGGGTTCTGATCACAATCCGGCGATCTTCCGGTATCGGCCCGGTACACCTGTCGACGTGACCGTTCCAGGCGTGCAGGAAGGCCGGGATCGAATAGAGCCCTCGCTGTGCAAGCGCGCGATCGTGACGCGAGTGGGGATAGCGTTCCGGCTTGATCCACCAGGGGAGAAAGTTCAGGATTTCAGGGGGCATCTCGCGGCTGATCAGGTGCCCGATAGCCGATTGAAGCCAACTATAGCTGTCACGGACGAGAACGATGAACCTGGCGGAAGGGAAGAGGTGCAACAGATGGCCGATGACGAACTGGTTCACCCACGAGACATCGTATTCCAGGTTGAGCCGGGCATCGCGCTCACGGAGGAACTTTCGGAAGGCGGAGGCGGAGACTTCACCCCGGGCCTCGCGGAGAATCATATCGAGCAGTTCGGGGCGCTCGGGTTCATGCGCCGCGCGGTAGTTTGTTGAAAGCAACCCGACCAGAGATGCCGTTCCGGACTTTGCCTGCCCGACGCAGAAGGCTTTGACCCGGACGGGCGTGTGATAATCAGTCATGGTGTCGTTGCCCTGGGCGGCATGAATGGATCAAGCATCCTTGATCGCATGCGACGATGTGCCTGATTTCTCGACGACGAAGTGAACGTGGTTTGTTGCATCTCTGAACTGAGGAAGCTCGGACGTTTCTGCGGCGAATGCTTCAATATTCTCGTATACCGCCGGTTCATTCTCCCTGAGCGTCTCGGGTAGCGGCGCCATGCCTCCGACAAAGCCCTCCGCGCCTGCATAGGTGACAATTTGGAGCCCTGCCTCAAGGAGTTCCTTGCAGGCGGTCTCAGGATTGGACCAGTGACACTCCGTAAAGTTCGGGCGTTCATGGTCTTCAAAGTTCGTTTCGCCGAGCAGGCTCCGCAGAAAGGAGGGATTGCGGAAGCGGTGGGGGAAACCGGCCACTCCCGTTCGGAGCAAACCCCACGCATTGAGGAAGGCGACAATTGCCGTGCCGCCCGGTTTCAGAATACGAACCATCTCCCTCAACGCCTGAGATCGATCCGGCCTCTGGACCATGTGATACAAGGGGCCGAGAAGCAGGGCGGCGTCGAACGATTCGTCCTCGAAGACGCCAAGGTCGCGCGCATCCCCCTGAACGAATGCCGTAGCGTTGATTCCTTCTGTCATAAACGCCCCTTCTGCGCGCTCCAGCAGTGTCACGGACAGGTCGAAACACGTCACTTGGTACCCGCGTCTGACGAGTTTGATGGAATACCGGCCGGGTCCGCATCCGATGTCGCACACGTCTCCATTCGCGGGGAAGTATTTTTTCATGAGCCGGAGGGTAGAAGCGAACTCGATTCGTGCAAGCCCCGTGTCCAGCCGTTCCCACTCGCGTTCCGGCGCCGAGTCGTAAAAGTCTCTGACGTGCGTGCTCATTCAAACATCAACCGCCTCTTACATCCTTCCCGGACTCAATGCTTAAATCAGGACGGCCCCAACGGCGTCGAGCCGATATTGGCTGCCGTCGTATGCAATGGTCGTAACGGAGCATTCCCGTACTGCTTCACTGCTATACGGGTCATCGCAGAATCCCGGACGGATCCGGTTCAATTCATCAGCCGAAAACACGTTGAGAAGGAAGTCCGCCAGGACACCGCCATGGGTTACACCGATCACGGTATCTCCGGATGACCGACGATGGCAATCGGAAACAAAAGCCTCTATGCGTCTGCCGGCCCCGATGCTCGAATCGCCAATATCGGGTTCGTAGTCCCGTTCCCTGGAACAGCGCTCCCACCGGGCCATGAATTCTTCGAAGGTCTGGCCTTCGATATCTCCCCAGTTCAACCGTTCACGGAGGCGTGAATCATCAGTCAACTCGAGATTCAGAACGGCGGCGATGATTTCTGCCGTCTCTCTCGTCCGTGCGAGCGGACTGCAGAAGATCCGCGTGGCGCCTTCCGATACCAGCTTCCCGGCCAGTCTTTCCGCCTCTTCCCGACCCTCGGACGTCAGTGACGGATTCCCGATCCTTCGTTCTCTCTTCCCGTGTCGAATAAAGTGACAACGCATAGCGTCTGCCCGATCGTATTCCGCGATCCCCCGAATAGCCCGGTACCGCGTGGTGCAAGTACCTATGCTACGTCCCCGCTGATATCGCCCATCGCTCGTTTCTTCGCCATTCTGGCGATCAACACCGAAATGACCGCTGAGGCTGAACTTAGCAGCGTCACGGGAGTAATCGTTGCAACACCCCACAGCCACAACGGGTACGTGGTATTCACGGTGCCGACAACAAAGGGAAACACGCCCACGAGCAAACCGCTCAGCGCACCCCAGACGCCGGCCCGTGACAGCGCCAACGCATCGATGCCGCGACTCCCTTCTGCAATCCCGACCACCGCGTAGAAGACCGCGCCGCAGAGGAAGCCGGGATACGCCCCGATCGCCAGCCACATTTCATCCATGGCGCCGCTCGGATCCACGATGACCCCGGTCAGGACACCAAGCGGCGCCCATGCGACAGCCCAGATGAAGGCCATCAGCACCGCACCGCCAATACGTCTCAGCCGCGTATTCATCTGACATCTCTCCTTGTGAATAGGTTTCGGATCATCCTGAGGAGGCCGTCAGGGTAACCAGGCCTCCGCGCATATGGGTTGGTGAAGGCTTCCGCTGCACGTCAAGCCGTTAAGACGGGAGATTCTTCGCTGCGCTCAGAATGACATGTCTTGCAATAGTCATAGGTGAGATGTTTCGGCAATACCTGCGCCTGAACTGTCATCCTGAGGAAGCCGGTGTAAAGGTGGGGCCTGCCTGCAGCGCAGGGCACTGCGCAGGCAGGCAGACATTCCTGTCTGCCCGCATCGCTGCCCTTATGTCACGTCTCGATCGGAGGAAAATCGATCGGTGTCAGGACGCCGAAGAAGCCATATTTGATACCGGATGGATCGCCCTTGCCAGGCGGAAAGTACTCCTCGATCAACTCCAGGAGACGGCGGTTGAATTCGGCCGCCTGTTCTTCCGAGAGTCGCGCGCGGTTATGGTTGACGGAGCTTTGAAATCTCGGGCCGAAAATGCCGTCCGCACTTTCGCGAAACGCCTGGTTGAATTGGCAAACGACCTCGCAAGGCATTGGCTCGGTGGTTTCGGTCGTCTCATCAATCGGGTCCGGAAATCGGATCTTGCCTGCCGCGGGTACGCAACGCCACGCCCTTGGGTCACTACCTTTTTTTTCAAGATATACGACATCCGAATCCGCGAGACGTTCCAGGTGACGGAGAACCCGGGCGTCCGTAACACCCAGCATTGACGAGATTTCCGCCACGGATTTCCCTTCGCCAAGCGTCTCCAGGATGCGCAACCGGAGGGGGTCGGCGAGTACATCGACTCGCTCGTCATCGATAACAAGCATCGGTCTCGGCTTCACACCCGGAAACACCAATTCGCGCCAGCCGGCCATGTGGATCCTCCGCTGGAATATTGCTGCGCCTGTCCCTTTTCTCGTGACGAAAGGGAACTGCGCGTGCCCCTTTCGACGACCGCCCTATGGCAGCCTGGTGCTCAGCCAGGCTCGCAGCTTTTCCGCATAGGGTCTGCGCTGTTCCGGGCTGGTAGAGTGACGACGTTCGAAATACAGTTTGTCGTTTTTCCACCGCGGAAAGACGTGCAGGTGATAGTGCCACACATCCTGGTTGCCGGCGGGCTCGTTGTGCTGGCGAGACGAGACGCCATCGCAGCCATAGGTCTCCTTGAATCCGATGGAGATCTCTCTCGCGACCTCCTGAATTCTGGCCAGCAGATGCGATGGCATGGAGTAGACGTTCTCGATGTGCTCGTTCGGAATCACCAGCGCGTGACCGGGATTCTTCGGCCACCACGCGGAAGAGACAAAAGCCGTAACGTCGCCGTCCCGAAACACAACGTCATCCTGCTTCGTCCGGACGTGTTCGTTTTCGACGCCCTGTGCCACAAGACAAAACGGGCAGGTGTAGTCCGCAGGGGCGTGTACGAGTGTTTCCATTTGCGTGGGTCTTTGCAGCTATAGGCGGAGGTGAAATGTACCGATGCTCGGTTCGGACGCGCCGGGCAGTGTTGGCTGCCGGGTTTGAGGACCTGAGAGGATGACAGGGTCAGGAACGCAACTTCACGAATTCCAGGACCAAGAGGAATGGTATCGTGTTCCAGCGTTTTCGATTCCGGACATTGTGCTCGGGGCTTATGTCTTTCAAGGATTTCAGAAGAAAGCCGTGTTTCCCGAACGCATCGACGTATTCCTCCATCGTTCGGTGATAATAATAAACCTCGACTCCCGCCTTTGCCATTCCCTGATAGATCACTGACTCTCCCGTGGCGAAGTAGCCCGATGCCTTCTTTCTCAGGACAGCCGAGTAAGGATTGTTGATCGATAGAACGGCTCTCCCGCCGTCGCGGCACGCAGTTGACAGCGTCCGGATGAATTCAACATAGTCGGGAACATCATTTAAGACCAGGTGTGAGGCGATAAGGTCAAAGGACTCCTCCAAATCCCGCAGCGGTTTGCGAAGATCATGGACTCGATAGTCGATAGCATTCTCCAGGTCTTTCGATCTACCCAATTCGACAAGCGGCGCACAGATGTCGACCGCACAAACTTTCGCCCCTCGATTTGCCAGGAGTCTTGCGACCAGGCCGTCACCACAGCCCGCATCCAGGACACGAAGACCCTTAACGTCACCGACGAGGTCCAGGAAGGCAGACAGAACAGAATCGGAGTCTAACCCCAGGTCAGACACCATGGCTGCATACTTCACCGCGAAGTCATCATAGGTGTTTCGATCAGCCATTTCTTCAAACCTCACCGTCCCTTGTCCGGCCGGTCGAAATCGGAGTGTGGGAGGCGACCGGTGTAATTCCGAGCTCTGAGGCAATAGGTATCGAATCTGAGGATCAGCGGACGTCCCACAACGCATCACCTCGAAATGTCCACATACCCGAAACACGCATAGTCTCTAAGTCTTCGCTTTCCTCTCGACCTCGTGCCGCGAAAGCCTCGTTTTTGCGCGCATCGGGCGAATCTTTAAAGACAGTTCAGTATGCTGTCGCTCCTCCTCATACAGTCGCCTGAATCGCTCATCTTTGAGCTTGTCGTTCAGATGACGTCTAAAACTTCGCATCCCGGTCCTCCGTTGGCCGGTTCTCGTAGGTTCAAGACCCGCGGATCGGCGCCTGTACCTAAACGAACCACCTAGAATTC
Source organism: Candidatus Latescibacterota bacterium (assembly GCA_965203805.1). Lineage (GTDB taxonomy): Bacteria > Latescibacterota > UBA2968 > UBA2968 > JAAXHE01. The sequence goes on from OZ241917.1 coordinate 4,412,803, forward strand.
TCCGCGTTTCCAATATACCCCAAAAAGCCCCCGAAGGGGCATTACTTCTAGTAACAATCCGACTCTTGCTTGCCATCAATAATCCCAGTGGACTCCGCGTATTTGATTTGTCCTGATATGCTCTCCGCACAGCGGCAATCGTCTTGTTACAGCGAATGTAGAAGAAGAATCCGGTATTTCATCTGCTGTTCGTGCCTACATCCATCGGTCAATCTTCAGCGTACATAAATGACCGCTTCTTCCGTCGGGAATGCCTTTGCGACATCAGGTTGTAGCAATACCAGATTCGTCCCGGATCGATAGGATTCCAGGTACTTTCCGCGGACGCCAGGACCGAGATCTTCACGGCAGTATTCGGGACGAAGTTCGTCCCGTTTAGCCTTCTTCACAATATCTCCTCACTGCGCGGTATACTACATTAAACTCGTAGGAAAGTTTCATAAATGCATATTGGCAGACAGGTACGTCGCCGGATACTGGTCGACTTATTCTTCCGCTATTCACAATCCATGAACGACTGGAGATCGAGTCCCCTATTGTCCTGCCGTGCCCACTCATCCCAATATTCCCATCGGCTCATCAGAAACTCGGCTCGAGCAGGTGGGATTAGGCGCGAATTATTCACCGCCGCCTCCTTCCCAATAATTATCGAGTACTCTCTTGCTAACGTCGGACCAAGCTGGAGCGTTGGAGGCACCCGTAGGGCCGTGTAACCTGAGGAGGTCAAACGAACAGTAATCGCGGAGTATAGAACAGGATTCGGGGCAATTCGATCCCAAGTCATCAGGCATTCATCCGGAGCTTGTATTTCTGCCCTGCGTTTTTGAAAGCGAGCTTCCTGCATCTCCTTTCGGCGTCCATAGACAAGTATATATCTCTGCTCAAAGGTCCTATCTTCTAGTAACCAATCAGGCAGCCGAAAGTCCCTGAGAAACGTAGCCTGATTGAGTTGTTCGGAGAACCAAATCTTCCACTCCTGCATCTGACCGATTGCGTGGGTCAACTTAGCCGACTGTTTTCCGCTCTTGACTGCCCAAGGCTTGGATGGAGACTCAATCTCCACAAAAGTTGCGTACACCGTACCACTGTCATGTGAGATGATGCAGAAGTCGGGGAATCTAGAGCGCAAACCCGAAAGTTTAGGCTGCGTAATGACGGCGCGTGGGTATAAGCCGTTGCCTCCCACATCCGTTTCGGGATGTGCTCCCGGGACCAAGCACGGATGCTCCTCAAGCAATTCTTGGAAATGCCTCTCGTTTCTCTCGCCACTGTCCAGCAGTAACTTGAGTTCAGATTTAGCAATTTGGACGTAATCACGCCCTGGCATCGCCGGAGTTGACGGATTAACCAACTCATAGGTTTTATTCATCTGACTTGCCTTACTGTAGCTTATTGGAAAGCTTGTATTCGTTGGCATTATGTCGAACGTCATTACGGTCGTCTTCGGAGGTCTGAAGCTTCTCCCAACTCTTCAGGTATCTCGAAAACAATCGGGTCAAGCGTCGTAGCTTCTTTTTGTATACCGCCATCGTCTCTTGCACCACAGCCTGGAGAAAAAGACGAATTATACGATTATTACCGTTGCTCGGGAAGAAACTTAGCGATTCCGCAAAAAGCCGCAAGGCTGGTTTAACCGTACGAAAAGAGATTCGAGGATTCCGCCGATGTCTTCCGTCCACTCAGAATCACTTTCGTACCCAAATTCTATCTGCACGTAGTTTAGACGCAGAAAGCAGGCGATCTTGGTCACCACCAGCAACGTGCTTCCCACAGATGATCTCATCGACCTGCAACGTGAAGTGGTCGCTGTTTAGTGGCACATTGATGTACTTCCGAGTGACCTTGCCGTTCAGCATTTCTGTTTGTATTGGGAACACTTCGCAAAGTCCAGGGTGGGTCGTGTAGTCGAACGAGATTCGCGATTCGTCCTCCCACGAGTACTTACCGCGTTTGTAGAATCGTGCGAATTTTAACAATCCATCAATGAAGAGGTTCTTGCCAAATTCACGTTTGAACTGGTCCCGCATCTCATTTATAAAGTCGAAACGGTAGCCGGAGTCGTACGTTACGTCCCGGAAGTCCACGCAATACTGTAGATGTTTTTTGCCCATAGAGAATCGCAACCCAAGGCAGACCCCCGTATCCTGCATAGCATACCGGTTCCAGAACTCCTGTCGTCGTGCACTCTTGGTAAAGCATAGAACGAACGACTTTTTCTTCATTTTGTCAATGTCGCCTGTGTACAGAGGGCGAAGATGTCCTGTACGCTGCAGAAATTCTGAATACTCTGTTCTGTCGTTTTGCGCGTGATAGTATAGTGCCGTCAGCTGAACCGTACCAGATTCGAGAATTTCAATGGCCCTCTTCGCGGATTTAAAGTGGTAGAACTGGCCACGGTCCCATCGCCGATCGGCTGCGCATTCGGCGAAGATTTTCTCCACGGGATCTGGTGCCGAAGGAAAAGTCGAGAAGTAGATCAATGGGCGGCTGTCGTCGTGTGAGAAGTCGTCCTTCGTGAGCGCTCCAACGAATGGTCCAAAGCGTGATGAAGCAATCGCGTTGTTTGCGATTTCTGCCATTCGTTGGCGATCTCGATCGTCGTACATGTAATTCAACTCTATTCAAGAACTCCGATCACCGTTTCAGATCATTTGATCTGTGATGTAGATGATCGCAGGGATACTTTGTCATTGCCGTACTGTCAGCGATCCAATTTGCAATCCATATATAGATTCATCAACGCCAGAACGTAAGATTGGTTACTGCCTCCGTGATATGCGTTGCCCTCAAGTGATCCGGTACGAGCAAATGTCTTGAGGTAAATTTGTACCCTGGGAAATCGATGAAGTCGCTTGTTATTGGTAGACTGAGGAGTATATTCGAAACCTTTTTCGGCTACTACGACTTTGAAAGGATGGTTTCGTGCCAATGTATAAAGCGTTTTTCCATGAAGCGTACCAACAAACCTCTTGAAATCGTCTAGCGCTATCTCATTCATTTCAAGCTCCTGGCGCGGTGTCGAAACGTAAAACGGCGTCCATCCATTGTGTTGAAGGAAGCAACAGACTTCGAAAAGGAATAGAACAATGCCATCCGCGTCAGCCGGATAGGCACGAGTACATTGAACTGTCTAATTACTCGGGGAGTAGCCGGTGCCCTGATCCTGTCGAAGGGCCGGCGACGGCTGTTGCGGTGGGGGGATTTCGACGCTTTAAGGTATACAGGCAGTGCGAAGAATCATGTACGCAGATTTCATCGACGTTTTGCTGCAAGATTCGAACGCTGCCTGTTCGCTCCACTTCCTACGCAACTACCGCGGCGGCTTTTTCTTTGAGCGCGGGCAGCAGTTCGTCGGCCGCTCGTTCGAGGACGGCCATCGCCTCATTCACGTCTTCAAGATCCCCTTCACGCGCCATGGATTCCAGCCGCAACGCCGCCTCCACCGTCGAGTTGGCGAGAAACACGGCCGCCGAACCCTTCAGCGTATGGGCCGCGCGCCGCAGCAGCGTGGCATCGCCGTGATTGATCGCCCGTTTCATTTCCTTCAGGTGTCTGGCGTATTCGCTGACAAACAGCCCCGCCAGTTCGCCCAGGATCGCCTCGTTGCCGCCAACCTGCTCAAGGGCGCCATGCCAGTCGAGTGCGCCGTCAACGTCGGGGTCCTCCGGCGGTGCGCCGTCCGAAGAAACGTCGTTCTCCACGATATCGTAGAGGTCTCCCGCCCGTACGGGTTTGGGGAGATAGTCGTCCATCCCCTCTTCCAGGCACCGCTCCCGGTCTCCCTGCATCACATGGGCCGTCATCGCCGCTATTCGAACGTGTTCCCCGGTCGACCGCTCCCGCTCTCTGATGATCCGGGTCGCCTCCAGCCCGTCCATCTCCGGCATCTGGATATCCATCAGGACCAGGTCGAACGTCCCGTTCTCCAGCGCCGTAAGTACTTCCCTGCCGTTATTGACGGCCGTAACCCGGTGGCCGCGCGGCTTAAGCAGGTCCACAATCACTTTCCGGTTGACCTGCCCGTCTTCGGCCAGCAGAACGCGGCGCCTCATAGCGGCCGGTAACGGTTCCGGTAGGGCCGGGACGTCCACGGTCTCTACAACACTCACCTCGAGAGCGGCCAGGGTGGCATCGAGCAGGTCGGATTGCTTGACCGGCTTCGTCAGACACTGCGTAAACTCCAGCGTGTCGCATCGCGCCGCGTCGTCCGTTCTCCCCGCGGACGAAAGAATCAGTATCGGTACATCCTTCATTGCGGGATCTTCCCTGAGGCGCTCGGCCAGAGAGAACCCGTCCATATCCGGCATCACCGCATCGAGCAGAAACAGGTTGTACGGCAGACCCGCCTCGCCGGCCTCACGCACCGTGTCCATCGCCACGGGCCCCGAATCCGCCACGTCGATTTTCATACCCCATGTTCCCAGCATCTCCTCGAATATGAACCGGTTCGTGCGGTTGTTGTCCACCACCAGCGCGCGGAGTCCCACCAGCGTCTGGAGGTCGGCCGCGGACCGCTTCGTCGGCTGAGGCCGTGCCTCGAATTGCGCCGTGAAATAAAACGTACTTCCTTTTTCAGGTTCACTTTCCACCCACATCCGCCCGCCCATCTTCGCGGCCAGCTGAGATGAAATCGCCAGACCCAGTCCCGTTCCGCCAAATCGCCTGGAAGTCGACGAGTCCACCTGGCTGAAGGACTCGAAGATGAGCTTCTGATCGTCGGGCGCAATGCCGATGCCCGTATCCCGGACAAAAAACCTCAGACAGACCTTTTCGTCCTCTCGCGAGTCCACCTTTACGTCAATCAGAACATCGCCTTTGGCCGTGAATTTCAGGGCGTTGTCCACCAGGTTGATGACGATCTGCCGCAATCGCCCCGGGTCGCCCAGCAGCCGATCCGGAACTTCGGGCGCAATATGGCACGCCAGTTCCAGCCCCTTCTGCGTTGCCTTGACCGCCAGGGTCTGTACGGTGTCTCCCAGCGTATCCCGGAGATCGAAGCCGATCGATTCCAACTCCAGCCTGTCCACCTCGAGCTTGGAAAAGTCCAGAATGTCGTTCAGCAGCGCGAGCAACGCCTCGGACGACTGCCGGCTCAACTTGAGATATTCCCGCTGTTGCGGCGTCAGCTCCGTATTGCCGAGCAACTCCGTCATGCCCATGATGCCGTTCATCGGCGTCCGGATTTCGTGGCTCATGTTGGCCAGAAACTCGCTCTTTGCCCGATTTGCCTTTTCCGCTACGTCCTTCGCCGTCTGCAACTCAGCTCCCGAACGCTCCAGGGCAACGGTGCTCTTCTTCAGCGCCTCGTTGGCTTCACGCTCGGCGGCAGCCGTATTCTCAAGCTGCCGGTTCTTTTCCTGAAGCTGTATTTCGGCGTGCTTGCGCAGCGTAATATCCCTCACCGTGCCGATCATATGTACGGACTGCCCCGCGCTGTCGCCGAAGACGCGCCCCTTGGTTCCCAGCCATCGTATCGTCCCGTCGGGCCATACAACGCGGTGCTCAACTTCAAAACCCACCCCTTCCTTGATCGTGCGCCGCACCGCGCCGCGGACCATTTCCCGGTCTTCCGGATGCACGAATCCGTAAAACGCCTCGCGCGTACCTTCGAACTCGTCCGGTTTGAGACCGAACAAAGGCGCCACCAGGTCCGACCAGACCAGTTCTCCGGTCAGCAGATTCGAATCCCAACTCCCCATGTGGGCGGCTTCCATCGCCAGCTTGAGCCGGGCTTCGCTTTCCCGCAAGGCCTGTTCCGAGCGCTTCCGTTCGGAATCCAGATTGGCGAGCGACCGGGCGTACCACCAGATCAGGATATTCAGTGCGACGATCACCCCCAGAGAGAACAGCGACATACCCGACGCGAACCCCAATATCACTTCGCCGTGAGGCCAGAGCCAACCCAGCGCCAGCGGAATCAGGAAGGCGGCCGGCAGCAAACGGCGCGCCATGGACCCGCCGGCCGTCGAACTGACAATGGTGGTGGTTGGTTCGAGGTCGGGCCGGGAGAGAAACACGCCAATGCACAACAGGCCGAACGCAAACGTTGTCACGGCGCTCATCTGAAGGTCCCACGTCACTTCTCTGGGGGAGAGTGTCAGATAGAAATGCCCGACCGCATAACCGCACGATACGATCGAGGCGGCAGACAGACACGTCTGTGCGGGCCATGCATTCCCTCTGAACCGGATATGCCATAGAAGCAGGGCCAGGCCGATCAGGGCGAAGTTGCACGCTTCATTGCGCAACATATGCCCCGCGCCGGCACCGAAACCGATAAATACAGGACCCGCGCCAACGAGTTCCAGGACCGCAAAGACGACGACAACCGCGCTGATTGCCTTGCCCAGGAACTGCCTCCGTGCTGAGGATCTACCGCTCCGCAGCAGCCACAGCGCCATGCCTGTAAGCACGAACATCCCGGCTGTCAACAAAGACATCCATTCGGCCACGGGTGCGCTGACGAGCCATCCTGACAGGACCAGGATGGACAGCATGACGACGATCAGATTCGCCGTCTGCGCGGAAACCGCGGCCAGCCGCAACAATCGAGGATCGGCATAATCGTCCATTTCAGACCGTCCTATGCTATGGGAAGACGCCTCTCAGGAGCTTCGCCTGAGTCACGCGGTGAATGCCCTCTATCAGCGCCGCTGTACGCATATCCAGCCCATCGCGTTCGGACCGCCGTATTGTCCGCCGGAACGCGTGGAGCAGTATCTGCCTTAGCCGCTCGTTGATTTCGTCGAGGGTCCACATATAATTCTGGGTGTCCTGCACCCACTCGAAATAGGAAACCGTAACCCCTCCGGCGTTTCCGAGCACATCCGGAAGAACAAACACGTCCTTGTCTTTCAGGATCTCATCGGCCTCCAGTGTGGTGGGGCCGTTGGCGCCTTCGGCCAGAATCCTGCATGAGATGTTGTCGGCATTGTCCACGGTGATCTGATTCTGCAGGGCCGCGGGTACAAGAATGTCGCACGGTATCTCGAGCAATTCCCGATTGCTCACGGCATCTCCGCCGGTGTAACCTTCCAGAACCTGGTTTTCATCCGTATGTCGCAGCAGCGAATCCACGGACAGGCCATCGGGGTTGTAAATGCCGGTGGTCACGTCGCTTACGCCCACGAGCCTGACCCCGCAGGCGTCCAGAAACCGCGCGGCATTGCTCCCCACGTTCCCGAACCCCTGGACGATGGCGGTCGCGTTGTTCAGGTCCATCCCGATATGTGCGGCCGCTTCCTCCACGAGATACACCAGCCCACGCCCCGTCGCCTCACGGCGGCCTTCCGAGCCGCCCAGTACCACCGGCTTGCCCGTGACGACCGCGGGCACCGTATGTCCCGTCTGGTGGCTGTAGATGTCCATCATCCACGCCATGACGTGTTCGTCCGTGCCCATGTCGGGCGCGGGGATGTCCTTTTGCGGTCCGATCACGTCGATGATCTCCGACGTATACCGGCGTGTCAGGCGCTGCAGTTCGGTACGAGAGAGGACGGTGGGGTCAATCCGGACGCCCCCCTTGGCGCCGCCGAACGGGAGGTTCATCAGGGCGCACTTCCAGGTCATCCACATGGCCAGGGCGGTCACCTCGCCCAGGTTCACGTCGTGATGGTATCGAACGCCGCCCTTGGTGGGCCCCATCGTCAAGACATGCTGGATCCGGTATCCGGCAACCGTTTCCACGTATTCGTGTTCGTCCCGCCGGAACGGAAACGTGACGACGTGGGTGCGCTGGGGAAACAGCAGCCGCTGCCGGATATTGTCATCCAGTTCCATCAGGTGGGCGGCCTTGAGAAACTGCTGCTGCGCCAGCCGGAACATGGGCGATTCCCATTCGGCGTGCTGCGCCCGGCTGCGCTCCACGGCGTATCGAATCGACCGCACCAGCAACGCGCCGTTCATATTCGACTTGACGAGATAATCCTGCGCGCCTGCCTCAACGGCTCGCGCCGCGAGTTTGATATCCTGCAGGCCGGACAGGATCACAACCGGCAGGTCCGGATATGACGCGCGGACCCGGAAGTACGTATCCAGGTCCTCGCTGTCGGGCAGCACGAGGTCCAGCAGCAACAGCTCATACCCGTCCGCCGCAAGCCGGTTCAGCCCTTCCGCGAGCGTTCCCGCCAGATCCACCTCGAACTCCGGGCCCTCGGATTTGGCGAGCAGTTCCCGAATCAGGCGGGTGTGAAGCGGATTGTCCTCAATCAGCAGCGTCTTCAGGCTTTTTCCTGGCATAGCCCCGTTGTCCGCGCGATTTCAAGTTTGTGACGCGTGCCTCGATACAGTCCTATCGGATATTTAGTCCTATTGCCGATTTGTGTCAAGCCCAAAGCGCTAAATGACACGCTATCGCACGATTCCGCTACGCCGTGTACGGAAAAAAGGCAGGGTATCTCCAATGCCCCGCCCGTCTTTCGCCCCCAAACCGGTCCCATTCAGTAAGACGAATGGATCCGCTTCGGGTTGCACGTTGTCCGTCACCGGTGTTCCCGGCGCAGGTCCAGCCAGTCCAGTTCTTCCGGCGTCAACCGGATTTCCATGGCCTCCCGGTTCAATCGGCTTTCCTCGACTGTTCTGCAGCCAGACACCGTGAAGACGTTCAGGGGCTGGTTGAAGAGAAACGCGAGCGCGACCTGCGCGACGGTCTTCCCGCGCGCCCCGGCAAGTTCGGTCGCACGTTCCAGTCGGGTGAAGTTTTCTTCGTGGCCATAGACCTGCGCACAGCCTACCGTCGTTTGTTTCGACATTTGAGCGATGTTCTCCCGGGTCAGCAGGCCGGAGAAAAACCCCTGCGCCAGGCTGGACCAGGAGAATACCGGCATCTGCGATTCCCGGTACCAGGCCCGTTCCTCGACCCCTTGAGGACCGGATATACTCAGACAGCCCTCCCAGATCTCATTCATTCGCACGGCCAGGCTGAAGTTCGGGCTGCTGGCAACAAAGGGCCTCAGACCGTGCTCCCGTGCATACGAATTCGCCTCGCGGATCCGGCTCGCCGACCAGTTGGACCCGCCGAAAGCGCGGATACGACCCTCCGACGCGTGTCCGTTCAACGCCTCCACGAGCGGTCCGACCGGCGCCTCCGGATCGTCCCGGTGAAGCAGATAGAGGTCGATATAATCTGTCCGGAGCCGCGCCAGCGAATCGAAGAGGTCGGACGCGACGTCGAACACCGTCACCCTGCGGCTGCGGTCCGCGTTGGGATGGCCGCCCTTGCTCAGAATGAACACATCGCTTCGATTGCCGCGCCGGTCCATCCACGCGCCCAGCGCCCGCTCCGCCTTTCCGTTTCCATAGACGGGCGCGGTATCGAAGCTGTTGCAGCCCTCCGCCCGGATCCCGTCAAGAAGGTCGATGCTCCGCTCGAGATCGTCCGTCGAGACCATCAACGTGCCCTGGACCAGCCGGGAAACCGGTTTGTCAATCCCCTCGATTCGGCCGTATATCATCGGCAGTCCCATATTAAATATGATATATTCATATACTCTAATTAATATGTATTGCAATGTCGAATAGCAGCGATCAGCCTTCAGCGGTCAGCTTAAAGCAAGGTCGAAAATCAAATTCAACATCCACATCTCCCCAAATTCCCTGCCGTCGAAAAGCAGCTATCAGCGGTCAGTCTTCAGCCGTCAGCTTGAATCAAAAGCCAAACCCGTTGACGTCTGCACCATAACATGACGGCATCGGACGAAACGCAGACCTCTCCCCCCTGCCCCCTCTCCCGGGGGGAGAGGGGGAGAAGAGCTGGCGGGCTCAATGCTTATTCCATAGGAAATTTCAGCCCGATCTGATCGCGGATCGTGTCCATCGTCCCCATGATCGCGACGGATTCGTCCAGCGGGATTTCGTCGCTCTCGAGTTTCCCTTCGCGCAGATAACGTCCCACCGCTTCCGCCTGGCAATTGTACCCGTTCCCGTCGAACGGGTGTTCGACCGTCGTCTCCTCGCCGCCTTTCACGAGCGTCGCGGTCGTTCCGCGCCAGTACGGCGGATGGATGCGAATCATCCCTTCGGTGCCCATGATGTGAGCCCAGTGGGACGTGCTGCACTGGATCGACGTATACAGCATGGCCATTTCGCCCCCGTCGTATCCAAGCATCATCCCCGCCTGCTCGTCCACCTTCAGATCGCCGATGTGGGCCATGCCCGCCACCCGCGACGGCGCGCGCCGGAACACCATGGAGGCGAACGAGAGCGAGTAGATGCCCACGTCCATCAGCGCACCGCCGCCCAGCGCCGGGTCATAGAGGCGTGACTTCGTGCTGCCGGGACGCGACCCGAACCCGAAATCCGCCGCGACCATCCGGACGTCTCCGATCGCGCCTTCCGCCAACCACTTTCGCACCTGAATCATGATCGGCAGGAAGCGGGTCCACATGGCCTCCATCAGAAAGAGGCCTTCCTCGCGCGCAACGGCAACGAGTTCCGCGGCTTCCGGTCGATTGATGGTGAAGGGCTTCTCGCACAGGACCGCCTTCCCCGCCTTGAGACAAAGGATGCTGTTCTCCTTGTGGAAGGTATGCGGTGTGGCAACGTAAATGACGTCCACGTCCGGGTCGTTCGCGAGGGCCTCATAGCTCGCGTGCCTCCGTGAAATGCCGAATTCGTCTCCGAACGCATCCGCCGCCTGCTGAGTCCGCGACCCCACGGCAACCGGTTCCGCGTCCACAACCGCCGCCAGGCCCTTCACGAACGACTTTGCGATGGCACCCGTGCTCAGGATACCCCATCGAGTGCTGTTGGCCATTTCCTCTTCCTCTCTGCGAATTACGGGTTCGCGCGGCACCCGCGGTCTGAAGCGACGGGTGGAATGCAGACGATTATCAGCCGGCCTGGCGTGCGGCTCCGTCCTCGTCCGCGGAGAGCACGCGGGGCGACAGGGCCTCCAGTTGCGCCAGGGGCGCCTCCAGGCTGCGAATCGCCTGCACCCAGAAGTCCGGCTGTTCGAGGTCGCTTCCGATACTGCGTTTCGCCACGTTCTCGGCGTTGTCGCTGCCGGTTAACCGCAGGAAACTTTCGTACCGGGGCAGGAAGTCCGGCCCCTCCTTCTTGAACATGGCAAAGAGCCCGCGGCTCAGCAGATAGCCGAACGTGTACGGAAAATTGTAAAACGTGACTCCCGTGATATAGAAATGGAGCTTGGAAGCCCAGAACCAGGGGTCCTCTTGCTCCTCCTGAAGCACGTCGCCGAATACCCCGCGCTGCTTCTCGGTCATCAGCGCCTTCAACCGGGATACGCTCAGTTCTCCGCTGCCGCGCTCTTCATAGAGCGCCTTTTCGAACTCAAACCGCACCGGGATGTCCATCAGATAAGCGCCGGCGTGTCCCACCTCCGAGTCGAGAACCACGGCTTTCCGGAGGTCGTCCGCATCCGGGTCCGAAAGGACGCCGTCGGCCAGAATCATCTCCGCGAACGTCGAGGCCGACTCCGCCAGCGTCATGGGATAATGCCTTGCGAAGGGCCGCAAATCGCGCATCACGTGGCTGTGAAACGCGTGCCCGGCCTCGTGCGCGAGCGTCAGGGTGTCGCCCATCGTATTGTTGTACGTCATGAATATCCGAGACTCGGAGATCATCGTCGATCCCGTACAGAAGCCCCCGGGACGTTTCCCGGCGCGTGGCTCGTAGTCGATCCACCGCCTGTCGTACATGTCCTGGGTAAACCTTCCCAGGGCCGGATAGGCCCTGGCGAACGCACCCTGCACCATGGCGGTCCCCTCATCCCAATCCATCGGCGACACATCGGGAAAGGGCAGCGGCGCGCCGAGGTCATACCAGGCCACCTTGTCCACGCCCATCGCCTTCGCCCGGAAACGCTGGATCCGTCGCCCCACCTCGATTTCGGAGAATATCGCGTCGAACATCGCATCGAGCGTCTTCCGCGTGATGGCGGACTGGAACAGGGCGACCTCCAGAAAGTGCGGCACCTCGCGATAGCGATTCATGGTCAGCCGCGTACCGGAGATTGCGTTCAATGCGGCCGCCGCGACGTCTTCCACGCTCTCCCACGCGGCATTGCCCCTCTCGAACGCGGCCCGCCGGACCCGTCGGTCCGGATTCTCCATCAGCGACCGCCGCTGCGAAATGGGTACCTTCTCCTCCCGGCCGCCGGGAAACCGCATCTCGAACTCCAGCTTTCCCGACAGGGTATCGTAGAGCCGGCCCCACGCCGAGATACCGTCCACTCTCAGGTCCGCCGCGAGCGACTCTCTCGCCGAGTCCATCGTGTACCGCGCCTCGCGGCGCATCCGTGCCAGGGCATAGCCTGCGTCCGAAAGCGAGTCCCGGCTCGCGAGCGCCTCGAAGGCTTCGTCGGACGCCGCCTTCAATCCCCTCAACAACTCCGTCTGAAGCTTGGACGCCTCGGCGTATTGAAGCGTCAATGCGGCTTCCTCCTTCAGATACGTCTCGTTTCGGGCGTCGGCGGCCGTCAGACATCCCACGTAGGAGGCCAGATGGCGCAGCCGGGCGAACAGGTCTTCGCAACGGACGAAGACGTCTCCCCAGGATTCAATATTACCGTCGTCCAACTGCTCCAGCGTCCTCGCCGTGTCCAGCAGGTCCCGGGTATCCGAGTCCAGTTCCTGCTTGAACCGCTCCATCTCGGGCCCGTTGAACGCCGGGAAGTAGCTTGTCAGGTCCCAGTTCATCCCCTCTTCGACAGCAGTCTCCACCATTCGTTCCTTTCTCAGATTTCGTGTTCCACGCCCAGAATCCTTGCCGTGGTCCCCCCCATGATCATCTTCAGATCGTCCCCGCCCAGGAACGTGCAGTACTTCTCAATCCACCGCCTGGATTGCCGGTAGGTACAGAACCTGTTCTGAAACGGCATGTCCGTGCCCCAGTTCAGGTGATCTGCGCCCACATGCTCGACCATGGACTCCAGGACCGGCCAGACCTCACGGTAGGGAAAGTCGAACCAGTCTCCGATTCGGACCGGAAAGCAGACTTCCAGATTGCAGTTGGGGTTCTCGAACGGCAACCAGATGTCGGGCGGCATGGGCATGAAAACGTCGTCCGCGACGAACGCGCGCCAGGGAAATCCGTGGGTCAGGTTGACCACCACGTCCGGGTACCGTTCCATCCAGCGGATCAACGTCTTCTGTTCGTCCAGGTAGCCCTGACGGGCGCCGTCCGGCGTCATCCGCCGCGTCACGTCTCCCGGTCCGGAGCCCAGCGTAAAGAAGATCGGCACGCCCAGAGACGTCGCCGCGTCCCAGAACGGGTGACATGATGGCGCGTCCCACGGTTCGGCGGTGCCGAAATAGGCCGGCCGGGCGTTGAACTTGATCGCGTGGAGACGATGTACCGCAATGGCTGTCCGGAGTTCTTCGATGACCGCATCCGTTTCGGTACGGATGCGCCACTCGTCCACGGGCGCCATGGAACGGAGCCGGTCGGGGTACTGACGCACGCAATCGGCAAGGAATTCGCTGTTGCGGGTCAACATCGGATTCGTATGGATGAGCGCCATGTCCACGCCCGCGTAATCCATCTCCGCGATCAGGCTGTGCGGCGTGAACTCCAGGTTCCGCAAGTTGGGCGGATAGAATTGTTTCGTATAGTCCTCTCCGTCGATCGTCCAGACCACGCGCCCCTTCTGTCTGTCCACGCGGAAGTCCGCATCGGGCAGGTCCCGCCAGGACTCGTAATCCCGCGGGATGAGTCCGTCCGAAGTCGCCGGCGCCCGGTCCCGCACGCGCCAGGCCGGCTGATGGTGCAGTCCCTGGGCCTCCTGGACCCACTTCAGGTGCGCCGCGCTGTCTTCGAACCCGGCCGGATCGTCCCCCGGCTCGAAACAATACGCGTGGGAATCGAATATCATATTCGGCTCCTAAGCCGCGTTTTGTTCGGGCATCATTGCGCCTTCACCGAAGATCATCGAGAACGACGACTTTCGACTGGATTGTGTCCGCGCGTCGATATAACACGCGCTGAACGCCCGCCTGGGAATGTCCATCCGGTTCACCCCGGACCGGTGCAGCAGCCAGTTGTGAAGAATCACCACGTCCCCGGCGTCCATCGTCAGGTCCACGATCCGGTCTTCAGGGCACCACTCCTGCTCGTGTTCGTCCGAAATCGTGTGCCCCTGCTCGCTGAGAATGCCCAGATGGTGGGACCCCGGCACCACCTGCACGCATCCGTTCTCCGGTGTGGCCGGGTCCAGCGCCGTCCAGACCGTGACCAGCGGGTCCCGGTCCACGTACCATGAAGACCCTCCGTCCTGATGCCAGGGCAGGTCGGAGCCCTTATGCGCGGGTTTGTTCATGAACATCGCCCGGAAACATGCGATCGACGCGTGCGCGCCGTATATATATGCGCAAATTTCCCCGAAGACCGGCTTCTGCATATAGGCCAGAAACAGGGAATCGAACTCCAGACCCTGAATCTTGCGGTAATTCAGACTCGCTCCCTGGTGGCCGATTCCGCCGCCCCGCACCTCTTCGTACCGGTCGGTGTTCGCGTCGATCTGCATCGTCAACCGGCCGTAGTCCAGCGACGCCCTACCCAGCATGATCTCGTCGATCCGCCGCTGCAAACCGGCCAGTTCCTCTTTGCTGCATTGCATGCCGATTTTCAGGAATCCGTCCCGGTGGTAATCGCTCCACCGGTCCTGCGAAATGATCCGCTGCATAAAGTTATCCCCCAATGTCGATGGAATCGACGGCGTGTGCTCCACAAGTTGGTCCGGTTCGGGATGTCCATCGTCACGACGAGGATGCCAGCCGGTCGCGTACGACCTGCTTCCGGATTTTTCCCACCGACGTCCTCGGCAGCGCATCCACGAACGCGACCCGGTCCGGGACCTTGAACGCCGCGAGCCGCTTCGCGCAATACGACCGTATCGTTTCCTCGCTCTCATTCGCGTCCGGTACCAACACGACGGCCGCGACGACGCGTTCGTCGCGAATCTCGTCGGGAACGCCCACCACACAGACATCCGCCACACCCGAGCACTCCTGGATCACCCCCTCCACTTCGATGCTCGAGATATTCTCTCCGGAACGCTTGATGAGGTCCTTTCCCCGGTCCAGAAAATACAGAAACCCGTCTTCATCCGCACGTACTGTATCTCCTGAATACAGCCAGGTCCCGTCCGCCCGTCGCCGCAGGGTTTCGGCCGTGGCCTCCGGATTCTTCAGATAACCCAGCATGACCGTTCGTCCGGGAATTCCCCGCACAATCAATTCGCCCGGCCTACCCGCACACACTTCCCCGCCCTTTCCGTCCACCACGTTCACGCCGTACCCGGGCACCGGCTTCCCCATTGCCGAAAGGTTGCGCTCGTCCGTCAACGGACTCATCACCGGGAGCCCGCACGTCTCCGTCATCCCCCACAACTGCTGCAG
Source organism: Candidatus Latescibacterota bacterium (assembly GCA_965203805.1). Lineage (GTDB taxonomy): Bacteria > Latescibacterota > UBA2968 > UBA2968 > JAAXHE01. The sequence continues at coordinate 4,428,159 of OZ241917.1, forward strand.
CGGCGCCCTGAACCGCCGGCGCCAGGCTTCGTATTGGCTCGACGTGAGATTCTGGGCGAAGGTGACGTTCCGGATCCCGTGGGCTGCGTCGGTCTTCCGCGCCGGCTGGTTCAGCAGCATCCGCAGCAATGCCCCGAACATCGCGGCCATTGTGCAGCCGTATACGATCGCCTGTTCGAAGAACCGGCCCGCGCTGAACCGGGACATCACCGCCACGCTCGCGCCGGTCACCAGAGACGGCCACAGCGCGTGGCACTGCGCGCCCGCGTGAAAGAGGGGAAGCACCACCAGGTGCCGGTCGTCCCGCCGCAGCCCCGAACCCGCGGCGAACACTTCCGCGCCGTAGACGAAACAGGCATTGGTGAGCATCACCCCTTTAGGCCGCGAGGTCGTGCCGGAGGTGTAAAGGAGCTGCACCACACGCTCGGCCGCGCCGCGTCCGTCGGGCGGTTCCGCGCGCTGCCCGGAGAGCGCGTCTTCGTAAACCGGGTATCCGCCGGGGACCTCGTCGCCCGTTTTGCATACCACAACGGGAATCTTCGAATCCGCCGCGACCTGTTTGGCCGCGTCCAGACTTCCCGGCTCTGCAAATATCAACCTGCTCCCGGAATGCCCGACCAGGTACGCCAGTTCATCCTCCGTGGAAGCCGGATTCGTGGGCATTGCCGTCGCCCCGAGGTGCGATGCGGCGAGGATCAGCTGCGCATAGGCCGGATGGTTGGACAGGTGCAGGTTGAAGACGTCCCCGGCGCGGATCCCGAACTCGCCCAGCAGATTGACTGCCTGATGCACACCCTCCAGGAACGCGGCGTACGTCCAGCGGCAGACCCTCCCGTCCGCCCGTTCGTAGACCATCCACTCCCGGTCCGGTTGCCTGCCGGCGTAATCTGCGAAATCCAGGTACAGCGTCCGGTCCGCCGCAACGTCGATCATCGGTCTTTCTTTCGCGCGATGAACGCCGCCACGTTCGCCCGCGCCTCGTCCGTACCGAAACAGGCCTCGAACGCTTCCGAGGCGGCGTCATCCCAGCCGGGGTCGCGGGCGGCGGAGATCCGGTTCAGCAGGGCTCTGGTCTCTCTCAGCGCTGCCGGCGGAAACGACGCCAGACGCAGCGCGAACGACCTGACGCGATCCCTCAACGCGTCGTCCGCGACGCAATCGTGCACCAGGCCGAACGCCTTCGCCTCCTCGCCGGTGACCGTTTCGCACCCCAGAGCGATCCACCTTGCGGCCGACCCGCCGACAGCGTCCACCAGCCGGCCCATCCCCCACGGCGGCGTCCACCCCAGTTCCACCTCCGGCATGCCCAGCCTCGCCGATGACGATGCGATCCGGAAGTCGTGATACATCGCCATCACGACCCCGCCGCCGAGCACGTGGCCGTGAAGCATTGCGACGGTGGGCTGGGGGATCGCCTCGAGCATGGCGAAGGCGTCCGCGTGCTCCTTTTCCGCGTCCGCGGCTTCCCGTGCCGAAAGCGGCGCCAGGTCTTTCAGATCGCTGCCCGCGCAGAACGCCCGTCCCGCGCCGCCGGTGACCACAACCCGCACGTCTTCCCGATCGCGTATCCCCTCGAGGTGCGCCCTGAACGCGCGCACACTTTCGAGATCCATCGCATTCAACACCTCGGGCCTGTTCAACGTCAGCCAGGCGATTCCGTTGTCAACCGTCAGATCGATCATGGCTTTCTTCAATTCATTTCAACCGGAACTAACATGGATGGGCAGGATGGACAGGATAAAAACCAAAATGCGCGAGAAAGGCACGAGAAAACGAGGAAAACCGAAAAACGCCAGAAAACGAGTAACGGCAGTGAATCGATTCACCAGACTGTGCGTCGTCATTCCGGCCACCTTTAAGCCCCAACATTTCGCAGGCCAACCCGATTCCGGATACTCCTGGACGACCTTTACGCCCCGTTTCGGAAGTTCTCCCCGCAGTGTCGGCTTGATGGATTTTTCGACCTGAGGCAAATTGCCGCAAGAGGCGCAAAACAGCTATCCTGTTACAGGGCGCATAGCCGAACGTCCAGGAATTACCTGCAGCGTCACGGCGTTACGGCACACGCCGATTCGCAGCGATATTTTCTGTGCCCTTTGTGCCATTTGTGGCCAATTTGACGGTTATCTTTTTTCAAATTGAGGTTGGCTCAAGCCCGGGGGTCTATGCGTGTTTTTTCGGATAGTCGTACGACACCATCCGCCCGAGACCGCCGGATACGTCGCCCCAGGATTCCACCTCCAGATCGATGCAGCAGACGGCGCAGGTGGGCATATAAATCGACGCGTCCGAAGCGAGATACCCGGCCAGGTCGGAGAAACCCGGATTATGTCCTACCAGGATCACTTCGCCGCAATCGTCCGGAAGCTCCCGCACGACCCCAACCAGGTCTTGAAGGCTCGCCTCGTATACCGCCGTCTCCTTCGTGATCTTCCCGGCGGGAAATCCCAATGCCTTTGCGATCGCGCGGGATGTCTTCATCGCTCGTTTTGCAGGACTGGAGACGATCATATCGGGTCTGGCGCCGTCTTTTTTCATTCGTGCGCCCATTAACGGCGCGTCCCGTTTGCCGCGTTTGTTCAACGTGCGCTCGAAATCGCCGAGCGACGGATCGCTCCAACTCGACTTCGCGTGTCGAATCACATAAAGCCGTTTCATGCGGTGACGCCTCCAACGCCTCTCGATGGCGGCCCTGGTCGACCCGGTCAGGCGGCAGGTGCGGCGCCTACGGATCGCGCACGGGTCCGCTACCGTCCCAGATCAGCCTGGGACCGCCGTCAAGACCATGAATGTGCCCGGTCTCCCGTTCCCGCGGGTATCCCAGACAATGTGATACATAGGTCACGCCCTCGATCTCGCGAAAGCGGTTTCGATGCTGGTGCCCGTATACGTGTATCGACGCCCCGATTCGCCGCACCTGCGCATCCAGGCCCCGGCATCCGGCGACGCGGCTGAAGTTGAACCCCGGATGGGGATCGGCCGGCCACTTCCCGGACGGCCGCCGTGCGGGCATGCCGTAAATCAGTTCCTTCCTCGGCAGAAAATGGCTGAACGAGATCACCGGCGCATCGTATTCCCGCGCGACGCACCTCTCGTTCAGGCGAAGGAAGAAATCTGCGGCCGGCCTCGCCGCCTCCGGCCATCTGACGAAATGGTCATCGCTCCACATGGACAGCGTCGTGTCTTCGCCGGCTTTCGGTGAGTATAAACTGTCCGGCCCCTCCTCCGGTTTCAGATACCACGAAAAGAGAGGAACGATCCACACGCCCGTCCCGTTGCCGGCCCTGCCGGGCCGCGTGTTGACGTCGAGTCGGTCGCAAAGGGCGAGTACCTGATCGAATTTGTCCAGAGATCCGCGGGGCGGCGTCGCTCTACGTACCCACAATTCGTGGTTTCCCGGGACGAAAAACAAACTCGAGAATCGGGACCGCAATTCCGACAGCGTCCTCTCCAGCCGGTCCATGCGGTCGGTGACGTCGCCGGCGAGGATCAACACGTCCCGCTGAAAATCGGACCGGGACAGCGCACGCACCCAGGCCAGATTGAGCCTGGAGTCCACGTGGAGGTCGGACAGCGCGAATATGCGCAGCGTATCGTTTTCGGTCTCGCCCATGGCTGTCAACCCGTCCGCGCAGAGCAGACGGTCATGGCCGCCTCCACGATTTGCGAAAGCAAACCGGCGTTATTCCCGTCTTACACGGCACACCGCCCGGGAACCGGCGTCACAGTACCAGAAATCCCCGTCCCACATCGTCATGCCGTGAGGCTCGGGATTCCCGTCGGGAATCCCGATCTTTTCGCGGACCGCTCCATCCGCAGGGTTCAACCGGTAGATTGCGCGGTGATTGGTTTCGACGCACCAGAAGTCCCCGTCCTCCCACGCAATGCCGTGCGGCCGGTCCCCGGGCGCCGGAATCGAATGTGACACTTCGAAGCCGTTCGCCACGTCCACCTGGTAGATCGTGGCCGACGGCGGCACGGCCATCCAAAGGCGGCCGTCGCGCATCTCCAGGCCGTGGGCGCCCGTTTCAACCGCGCCGGGGGTATCGAAGCGCTGCAACGTTTCGCCCGTCTGCCGGTCCACGTGGAGAATCTCCCGGCTGTACGTGGATGCCAGCCACAGCGCGGCGCCGGTGTCCGTAATCCCGCTACCCTTGTCCGACGCCGTATCGAGCGTCTTTATCGATTCGCCCGAGAAGGAAACCAGAGCGACCTGGTTCGTCGCCTGGTCCAGAATCCAGATCCCTTCAGACGTTGCCTGCATCCCGTTCGGATGCGGCCCGGGTGCGTCAAACTCGTGTGAAATGTCGACCATGAGAGCGTTCCCCGTTTCTCGTGTATGAGATTTCCCGATCTGCCAGCGAGTCACGCCACCCGCGTCGGCCTCGTATTCATCAGTCCGATAATGCTGTCGGGGTGCTCGTCGCGGGTGCTGAAACCCGGCGTGTCGCCGCGCCGCCTATAGCGCGTGGTGCGAACGTAGGGCGGGCTCATTTCCGGATAGCTGAAAGAGGAAGGATCCGCCTTCAGCTTCGCGATCGCCGTCAATGCCCCTTCGCGGATGAGCGCGCGGGACCGCGCCGGCGCCAGGTTGACGGCGCTCAGCTTGGCGCGGCTGTAGGCGTCCGCATCCAGGTCTTCGAGGCCGTCCGGGAGCAGGCCGCGTTTCACGCCGACCGTAACCACGCCGGGCGTGAGCGACTCGGCCTCACCAGCGAACGCTTCCTCGCCGGCGGCGAAAATCGCGGGAACACCGAGTTCCATCGCGCACAACACCAGTTGCCCGTATTCTCCAATGGAAATCCCGTTGATCGCATAGTCCACGCACGCGAAACTCCCCGTGTGGGTCAGGTGCGAAAAGGGGGTACCCGCCTTCGCGTGCTGCCCCACGTACGCCAATCCATGGTACGATTCATTCAGACTCCACGGCCAGATCGGGTCCGCGTGTCCCCGCATCAACTGCGCACGTTCGTCGAGAAGCTCCGGATCCATCGCGCCGTGCCCGTGTCCGTCCACCACCAGGATCTCTTCCGCGCCGCCCTCACAGAAACCGTCCACCGCGGCGTTGACCTCCAGCGTCAGGAGTCTCTTCGCTTTGTCGTAATACATCGCCTCCGGCACGCACCAGTCCTCGAAATTCAGAATGCCCGCGACGCCTTCCAGGTCCGTCATAATCATCAGCTTCATCGCCGGTCTCCCGTCTATATGCGACCATCGTCTTATGCGTCTACGCTTCGCGCCCGACCCAGAAGTCGTTGAAGCCCGTCACGGGCCCGTCGTCGTTCGGTCCGCTCGCAAGATCCAACCCGCCGAACAGGTACACCGCTTCATCCAGGGACACCATGCCGGGTACGCGCCGGACCCCCGGAAGCGTCGCGGATGCCGAATAGTCTTTCGCCCCGTCGTGCGCATGAAGACACGTCCAGGCGCCGGTACGCAGATTCAGGCGCCAGAGGTCATTCAATTGAGGTCCATTCACTTCTTCAGGCAGGAAAGCGCCCTGCGGTCCGAACCCGCCGAAAACGTACCATCGATCGCCGATCCGGGCCGAACCGTGGCCGTACCGGGCAGAAGGCCGGTTTACCGCCCCGAAGTTATTCTCCGCGAGGCAGGTCCACGCGGACGTGGCCGGATCGAAGCACCAGAGGTCGTTGTAGAACTGCGGATCGCGGTCCTGCGTATCCCGCCCTCCCCAGATGTAGATCCGGTCCTGCCAGGCCGTCATCGACATCACGTACCGCTTCGACGGCCACCCCGCGCCGCCTTCCGCTTCGATCCGCTCCCAGGTCCCCGCAGCGGTATCGTACGTCCAGAGTTGCCGGCTCAGCACCGCGGTTTCCACCGTCGGAGGAAGCGGCGCCCGATGGCCCCATCCGCCAAAGAGATAGATCCTGCTCCCGATCACGGCCGTTCCGAACCCGCCGATGGTCGTCGGACGGCCCAGGCCTGCGCAGTCGGGGTGCTCCAGCAAGACGCCGTCGTCGGGCTCCAGCAGCGTCCAGCCCGCTTCCGTCGGGTCGTACATCCACAGATCGTTCAGCAGGGTGAACTTCCACCCTTCGCTCAGGATCGACAGCCCCCCGAACAGGTAGAACCTGCCGTCAATCTCAACCCACGCGGGCAGCATGCGGGCGCAGGGCCGGTCCGCCAAGACGTCAAAACCTGTCGCGCCGTCGTTCTCCTCCAGCAGGTCCCATTCTTCAGTCGCAGGATCGTACGCCCACATGTCGTTCAACCCGCCGAGCGTGGATTTATTTCCCTGCCCGGCGGAGGCGCCGTATCTGAGCGTACCACCGCCGAACATGTAAACGCGTCCCCGGAACGACAGCATCGCGCCCGGCGCTTCTCTGGCGCAGGGCACGTTGCCGTCAGTCGACTCGACGTGCGGATGGCACATCCGCCAACGGAATGTGGAGTCCATAGTATTCCTGGGCCGCAATTCCTGATTCCGCGAGTACCCGTTTCGCCTGCCGCCGGATCAGACAGCGACCCGCAGGATCAGACGTGAGGGATATTCCGCCGAATGGTGGACTTCCTGGGTTGCCGCCACGAGTTTGGTATCCGCCAGATCGTTCCCGCCGGTATTGTGATTCCTGTCGTGATTCGGAAAGTCGCTGCTGGTGATTTCCAGGCGGATCCGGTGCCCGGAAAGGAACCGGCAGGCGGTGGCCGTCAATCGAATGCGATACTCCGTTACGTGTCCGGGTGTGATGAACTCCTCCTCGTCCAGCGCCAGGCGGTGCCGGGCGCGGACCATCCCGTAGGAGATCTCCATCGCGGGACCGTTCGGGACTTCGTCCACCAGGCGGGCGAAGAAATCGGTATCGGGCGCCGAGGTGGCGGCATAGAAAATGACCTCGGGATATCCCACGATTTCTACGTCGACCTCCAGGACCCGCGTGCGGTATATCAGGATATCCTGCCGGTAGTCCAGCCGTCTCCTGTCCGACGGTTCCGTATACAGACCCCTCGACCAGAGCGTGGGTACCGGATCGTTCGGATCGTACACGAACCCGTCGGGCTTCGATCCCGCGCCGGGCCCATCCTGCAGGCGTCCGGATCCCATGGTGAGGTGTGCGTCGCCTTCGCTGTCCAGATAGTAAACTGCACGCGAGGTTCCCGGGGGAGGCCAGGTCGACGCCGTCTTCCACGCGCCCGATCCCATCACGAAGTATCGTACCGCCGGGTCCCGGTCCACCCCGTTATCCGTGCCCTTCAGCCAGCGGTCGAACCAGCGGATCATCGCATCCTGCAGGTTCAGACTCGCCTCGGGACCGAAATCGAACGGTCCCTGGCGCCGGTTTCCGAGGCCGCTGTGGTTCCACGGGCCGACCACGAGCCGGGTCTGCGTTCTGGCGATTTCCGAACGGCCATGCTTCTGCATCAGGCCCAGGTGCGCCATCGTGCCCCCGCAATGGTCGTACCAACCGCTGAAGTCCAGGTTCGGGACCTCCACTTCGCGGTGCACCTCGTCGAACTTCCAGCACCGGCGGTTGGGATGTCGCAACCAGTCCTCGGCGTAACCCGCCATTGCATCGGGCAGATAGCGGGGGAGGTCCAGCCAAGGCATGAAATAGAGCCACCGCATATGCTCGACGTTCTCCCAGATCTCCACGGCCTCGTCCCGGTGATGCGGGCCCGGGCCGCCCGCCCGCCTGCGGATATCCGGCGCGATCGTCCCCATCCACCACTTGACGCGCCGCCCCGGGCGGAAAGACCCCCACCAGTCCACTTCAGTGTTCTCCAGCGGTATCGACCAGGCGCACATTGCGACCAGATGCGGCGGCCGCAGCTTTGCCAGCATCCACTGCATCCAGGCGTTGTACGACCCGCCGAACGTGCCGACCTTTCCGTTGCAATACGGCTGCCGCGCCAGCCACTCGACGCTCTCGTAGCCATCCTGCGCATCCGGTGTGCCGCCCTCCACGGTATACGGGATGTACTTCCCGCCGGAAGCGTACCGCCCGCGCGAGTCCTGCGTGACCACGGCGTAACCGGACCGGACAACCCGATCGAAGCCACCCTCGGGCTTTCCGTAGGGCGTTCGCATCAGCAGACCCGGATACCGTCCGGGGGCGTCCGGCCGGAACACGTTCGCTCGAAGCGTGATCCCGTCCGACATCCCGACGGGGACGTTTTTCTCAACGACGATTTCCAGGATTTCGTTCTTCTTCGCCATTCCCGTCCTTACACTTCCATACCGTTACAGCGGTCCGAAGTTCAGATCCGTTCCATGATTTCCCGAAAACCGTTCAAGGCATCCAGGAATCCCGATGGACCGGGCATCGGCCAGAGGCAGAAGATCCCGTCGAAACTCCGGCACCGGAGATTGGAGAGAATCTCGACGAGTTCCGCGTTGCCCCCGCCGGGGATCGCCGGGTCGCCGCTCGCCGCGACGACGTCCCTGAATTCAACGTGCCTCACAAACCGGCGGATCGGTCCCTTGTACAGTCCCGAGTAGAACGGGCTTCCGCCCGACAGCGCGACGGCCGCCGGATCGTACGCCATTTTCACCCCGTTCGACCCAATCGCTCGCAGACTCTTTGAGATCTCCAACGGGCTGATTCCGTCGGGATTCCCCACGAGAACGTCGACGCCGTTTTCGTCGGCTGCCCGGCAGAGCCGTTGAAGCAAATCATCCACGCCCGCGTGGTCGAGGTTGTCCGGAAGCCGGACGTGCAGGTACTCCGCATTCAATGCGGCCGCCTGCTCACAACGCTCCGCCGCAGTCACCGCAGACGCGTACGGTGCGCGCATCGCAACGGGTTCCACCCCCATCGCCGTCAGTTGTCCGTTCAGGTTCGTGGCGCCGTCGAGTTGCTTCGCATGCACTTCTACCGACGAGATCCCCGCCCCGGCTACTTGCTCCAGCGCCCGTTCGGGGTTGGCATCAACCGCCCACAGCGGCGCGCTAAGCCTGAATTTCTCTTCCTCCATAAGGGATTCCAGCGATTTGCCGCCATTGGCTACCGCATCGCGCCGGACCGTCGGCCGCCCCGCCGAAGCACGCGCGGTCTTCTCCCTGAATCCCACGCAATCTGCGCAATGCGGGTTCTCGTCCAGCGCAAATCCCGGATCGCGCGACATTTCGCGGCGCATCACGGCCGCCGCGCGGGGCGCGTCAATCAGGCGGCATACCGCCGGACCGACCGTACCCACGGCCATCGCGCCTTCGGCTCTGAAGAGCCGGTCGAACTTCAACACGCCGCCGCGGTGACCGCCCGGACAACGGCGAATCGACATCGTGCGGACCTCGCCGGAGGCGTCCACGTATTGCATTTCCAGTTCGCGGAGGTACGGCAGGTCCAGCTCCGCCTCCACCGTGTGCAGCAGCGTCATCGTATCCAGGTCGCACCCGATGTGCAGCACCATTCCGCCGAGGGTGATCAGGCGGCCATAGGGCGTTTCCGGGCCGTCGGGCACGGCGCTCTTCTCGTGATCGGAGAGGATCTCATCCGCCCTCGCACCGCACCCCGCCACCGGATGATAGGGGTGCCGGCTGCGCAGCACGCCGGGCCGCAGCCGGAACGTCTCGCTGATGGTTCCCATATCGGAAGGGATCGTGTCCGGATCGAACGTGCGTCCGTCGCGTGCCGGATGGGTGGGCATCAGCAGGGTCCCTCCGCGACCCAGGACATCGAGAAGGGCGTCGATCACCCCGTCCGCGCCGCCCGCAACGCGGCCCAGAGCGCTCAGGGACGAGTGCACGACCACCATCGCGCCCGGCTGCAATCCGAGCGCCGACAACCCGTCTGCGATTTCACGTTGCGTCAGCATCGTTGCCTGGAGTTCCTATCGCCACTCGATCAGCGCCTTGACGTATGCGCGGCCCACCAGTCGGTGTCCTTCCCTCAGATACGGTATATGATGACCTGCCAGTATACAGTCCACGTGAAGACCCGCCAGCCGCTTCAGCGTGCGGATGTACGTGGGTTTGTCAAATTCCTCTCCGCCCTGCCAGCCCAGTTCGGGCTGAAAGCCGGTATTTCCGCAGAACAGCACGTCGCCGGCCAGCCAGATTGTCTTTCCGGCGTGTTCGAACCGGTAGATGACGCATCCGTTCGTGTGGCCCGGCGCGTGGATGACGTCGAAACGGAATCCGCAGGCCTCGATCGTGTCGCCGTCTTCGACCACCCGGTCCACCTTGCAGGCCGGCAGGCGGAATCCGGCGGCATAGGGTATCGTCCGCGCGTCCGATTTCTCGATTCCCTCCGCGTCGCCCGGACCCGCGATCACGAAAGCGCCCCGCTCGCGGATCGCGGCCGCGTTGCCGATGTGATCGTAATGGCTGTGGGTCAGAAACAGGTAGTCCACTGTTTCCAGCGAGATCCCCCATACGTTCAACTGCGCCTCGGCGCGCTCCAGGTCGGCGGGCACCGAGCCCGAATCGACCACGATGGTACCTGAGTCGTTGTGCAGGACGTAGAAATTCGGGTGCTGCGCGTATGCGAACCCGTCCGCGAGATAGATATCCGGCAGAATCTGCATTTCGGCCTCCGTCGGCCTTGTCACGCTAAACGTCGGAAACGCCCGTGTATCCGGGGCGGATCAGCCCTCTCTGGTGGTCGCGGCAGTGCGCCAGAAAGCTTCGGTCGCTCAACAGAAAGCCGGGATCTTCAATGATACAACGGGTGCCCTCGTCAATCAGCTCCCTTGCGTTCATGACGGTCACTCTCGCATCGCCGATCTTTCCGTACTGAACCAGGCCGAGCCGCTGCATCTCGGGCTCCATCAGGAAATAATCCCTGGGCACGTTCGGCGTGTGCACCTTCTGGACGTGGACGTGGATCCGGCCATGCTCGTCCGCCACCTCCAGGCGCGAAGGTTCGTCCGCCAGCGCATAGGGCGCATGGCCGTATTCCTCGCAGGCGTGCATCAGCGTGCAGCTGGTCCATCCCGTGCCGAGGAACATGTAATGCGCTTCCAGTTCCCCCAGCTTTCCCCATGCCGTGTCCCGCCCGCAAGGCGTAAAACAGCGAACGGCGCCCTCGGCGAGGTACTCCGCCTGGCGTCCGATCGCGCACATCGGATTGCTGGAGTCCAGGCAACGCACGGCTCCCGGATGATGTCGAAACACCTCGGTGATCCTGCCCATCCTGGAAGGGGAGCGGCGAACGTCGAAGGCGGGGGACCCGGCGGTGCGGGCGTATTCCCAGTGCCATCCGTTGAAATGACACGTGTGTACCGCAATCGTGCCCCGTGGCCCGACGGCCTCCAGGAACGCGTCGATCACCGTTTCGGCGCCGCCTTCCACGTATCCCATACTGCTTAGGGAATTGTGAAAGAACACCGCATCGCCTGGATTCACACCCAGATTCCGAAGGCCTTCGACAATGTCGCGCTTTCGAACGACCGTTTTCCCTTCCGGCGACCAGGGTTTCTTTGCCATCAATGGAGTCTCCTTGCAAAATAGCGATGCCTGGTGAGACACAAAAAGGACGAGAGCAGGCGCCTCCGTCGGCAGGCCATCAGCGGTATGGGGCGAGAGACGGATGGTCCAGTACGGAGGCGAGCCACGTCCAGCCCTCGGCGCACCGGTCGTAGGTTTCGATCGGGACAAAGCCGAAGTCCAGGTACAGGTTGATCGCCCTCGCGGTGTTGGTCTGCGTGGTCAGATAGGCGCGATCGTGGAAGTCCGCGATCCGGCAAAGGGACGCTGCCAAAAGCGGTTTGGCGAGACCGCGGCCCTGATACTCGGGACGGATGGCGACCCAGTGGATGCGGCCGTAGTCCCTGCCGTTGAACGCGTCGTTGTACCAGGCGGTACACGTGCCGATCACCTCACCCTTCGGATCCTCCAGATACAGACACCGGGCCTCCATCCGGTCCCGGCCCGGCCCGAACTCGCTCTCGAAGTACTCCAGCGCCTTGTCCACGGAATCGAACGACGCCACGGCGATTTCGATTTCCGCCCAGAGGCGGTCTTCGCCGGCCCTGTAATAGCGGAGCCGGTATCCCTCAGGAAGCGGAAATGACGGGAGGTCCGTCAGGTCATCCCTGACCATGACCACCGGAATGTGCTTCTGCTTCCTTTCCCAGTGCCTGTCGATTCTCACAGCGCCTGCCTCCGTTCCACATTCGCCGGGGCACGCCCGCTACGCGTGTGGACGCGCTAGATAACGGCCGTCCCGGCTTCCGTTACTGCGTATGACCGGCCCTCGCCGAGTACCGTACTCCACCGTTCGCCGTCGTGCTGCTCGAGGGCGAGCCTGATCCGGCCTGCGGACGGCTCGCCGAGCACGAAAATCGTCTCCGGTCGTTGCGGAAGCACCGGTCCCCGGACGGGCGCGGCGCCCTCTTCGCCTGTTGGCGCCAGGACCATCCACGGCGACCCTCCCGGGTCCGCATACCAGAGGGTGATCAGCGAATCGCCGGCGCACTGTTGCACGACGCAACCCTCACCGTCAGGCAGAATCGCCCACAGGACGTCGAGTGACGTTTCGCCATCCATCACGAATTGGTAGCGGAGGTCCGCCTGGTCCATCGCGTCCAGGTCTTCGGGCGGAATGTTGTAGCCGGACAGGTACGTCCTCCAATAGGGGTCGACCGGCTGTGGGACCCGCTCGAACGCTGCTGCGCGGGAAGACGCCTGAAAAAGCCGGCAGGACTGCCCGGAAGGCGTCCGCAGCAGGAGCGAGCCGTCCGGATCGATCCGGGTGTCGACCTCATGCCCTGTGTGAAAATGGGCCTCCACGTGACGCGGCGCAAGGCCGGTGAACCGGACGCGGTCCAGAATGAATGCGGCGTGGAAGTCTCTCGCGTGCATTACGGTCCGTTCGAACGAGGTCAGCCCCGGCACGTCCGGATATGCTCCCGCCGCCTCGCACCGCGCGGCCGAATAAACGTCGTCCTCACCGCAAAACACCCCCGTCATCCCGCCGCCCGAGTCGGGTCCGTCCGACTGTCCTGCGCCGTCGAACGTGAGGGTGTTCTTCAACGCGGTGTCAAATCGAAAGTACCCCGACGGCCTGAAGAAATAGTGCCCTTTGGCAAAGAACGTGAAACTCGCACGGTCTTCATAGTGGGCGTGTTTGTTCTGCGTAATGGTCTGTAACGGAAGCCCCGTATCCCGCCCGGCCTGCGCCAGCGGACCCCCGGGGACCGTACACTCGAAGCTCAGGACGGAGGCGCTCTCGTCACACTCGAAGCTCAGGACGGAGGCGCTCTCGTCGAACCCCGTGCGGGAGAAGAACTGACCCAGCGACGGGAAAAACGCTGCTGCCGGCAAACCGTCCGGAGGTTCCGCCTCAACGCCGGGATCGTACCACAAGAAGCTCCAGCCGTGGTCGTGGTAGTCTTTCAGAAACGTGCGCGACGTCTCCCGCTCCGCCTGCCACTGCGCCAGCCCGTCATTGAACTCGGTCGCGAGTTTGCACAGCTGAAATGCCACGACCCCGCCGGTCTCCCCGTGGTACCGGCCGCTGGGCGTCGAATCGTCCAGAAACACGTACGATCCGTCGGGCAGCAGGTGGTACGCACGCCAGCGGGCCAGCGACTTCAGCCATTCGATATCGAACGCGTCTTCACCGAACACCCGCTTCCGGCCCTCCAGGTAGAACAGCATCGGCCCAAGCGCGTAATTCAGAGGGGCCACGCCCTCGTTCCATGCGCCGTCGTCACCCTGTATGGAGATGATCCGGTCGACCTCCTTTTCAACCGTGGATAACCACGCTTCCGCTTCCGGTGCGTACGGTAACAACGCCAGGCAGCCGATGCCCGCGCCGAAGACCGGCACCCAGCAGTCGTGGTAGTGGTATCGCCGGCTCCAGCCCGCCTCGCCAGTATCCATGTGCCGGACCATGCGTCCGGTCTCGACCTGCAAAACCTCGACTGCGCGCCGAATTAAGGGTTCCGGTAGAACCCGCGCGAACAGGTCCAGGCCATAGGCCAGCGCCATAACGTGGAATGCGACCAGGTAGGAACCCTTGACCTGATCGTCGTCCGCACCGCCGACCTCGACCCATCGCGCCAGCCAGCGTTCGGCCAGCCCGCGCCACCGCCCGTCTCCGGTGACCTGCCAGGCGATGCCGCAGTTTACCACCAGAGAAAAGCAGATCTCGAGGATATCGCTGTATTCGGGTTCCTCCAGGTCCCAGAGCGTAGCTGGCGGTTCGTGGGCTATCCGGCGACCCAGGTCTTCGACCAAGGCGCGAAAGAACCGGGCGTGCGACGACGCGCTGCGGTTGCGCAGGTCATCCAGTTCGCAGTCAGCCAGAATCAACCGCGGCGCTGCGGGATCGACCATTGAGGAACCCATTTCCGATAGCCGGGATGGAGCCGGATGGCCCACCATGTGGCAATTTCGAAAGTGCTAGGGATCTACCTGCGACGCGCGGTCCAGAGTCTTGCCGGCCGCACGGCGAACGTCCGCTCGAATATCGTACAGATCCCAACGTGCCCTGGCGTTACAAAACCCCTCATCCCAAGTCTAAACCATACCGGGAGGGATTGCAAGTCCCATCGTGTACGGAGTGAAGGGCGACGCCTGAATCCGGACAGGTGGCAGGCCGTGGTGAATGACAGAAAATCTGACATCCTGCCCGGTTTGAATTCAGCATCGACAGCCAATAATCAGTTGTGATTGGATCAGAAAAGCACTTCCACGAACCCGCCGCGGCCGTGCGCGACCTCGACATCCCGAAAATCAAAAAAGACACCCCTTTTTTCTCTTGACAAAATTCGTTGCCTGATATTATCATATATTATAATCGCTATTTTTAGATGCCTGCTTAATTAGGGCGGGTATCGAAACGGCATCGCGAGGGCTTTCTCTGTGGGAGGGGCACCGTCTTGCCGTATCCACGATTATCGGTCCTCCCCCCGCGATTGCGGATGCCCGTTTCCGGTGTCGCCGAACGGGTTGCTCTGGCAACGCCGGGAGTATCGCAGGGGGAGTCGGTGACAGGTTGAGCCAAAGTTTCGAAAACGGACCCGGTCTCGCGGGAATTCAGGCGGCATTCGCGCGGCTTTGTCCATCTTTTAAGGAGGGCAGTCTATGGGCACATGGAGGGTTTTGGCTGTTGCCGGGCTTCTGGTGTCGCTTCTCGCACCGGATTCCGGCGCACGGGAGTTCGACCGGATCGGCGGGCGGATGCTGTTGGGCTACAACCTGCCCGTGATGGGGCTTCGGACGAACTGGTACACACAGGCCGTACGTTGGGGCGGCAGCGTTGTTTACAACCGGAATATCAACAACGCGATCGAGTTCGAGTATCACCGGCTCGAATACAATGACGGCAAGATCGAGAATCAGACGTTCACCTGGAACGAAGACTCGAAAGATTATTTGAGTCCCGAGTCGGACGCCAGTATGCGGATCAACAGCGTGTTGTGCAATATGGTTTTCCGGCTAGGTGACAAATCCCGCCTGTTCTATAACCAGGCGACGTCCCCGTACGTGGTCGCCGGCGGCGGGTTTCACAGCTACAGCAATCGCGTCAGCGGGCTGATTTATCCTGGGCAGAAGGGCATCGCCGTCGAGGGCTCCGAGGAGAATATGCTGGACCCGAGCGTGGTCCTCGAACCCGTGGTGGAGAGCCGGTGGGCGCTTGGGGCCCATTTCGGGTTCGGTGTCGAGCGGTTCATGTCCAACAACTTTTCACTGGATTTCCGGGTTCAGCACAATTTCCTGGTTGGGACGCTCGGTCCGCGGGAGGCCTGGGGCATCAAGGGCGTGATGCCGCTGCTGCAGATGCTGGATCTGGAGGTGGCCGTTAAATTCTACGAATCGGGTGTAAAGTAGCGTGCCTCCCGTGCCCGGGAAAGGAGGAGGGCCGATCCGAATCGGGCACGAAAGGCCGAAGATAACCAGTCGGACAATACAAACGGAGGTTCGGTAATGAAGAAGTGTGTTCTGTTTCTCGGATTTCTTTCCCTCTGCACGGCACTGGCGTTGAGTGGCAGCGCCTGGTCCGGCACGACCGGAAAGATTGTTGGAAAGATCCTGGACCAGAATGGCGAAGCATTGCCTGGCGCCAATGTGGTCATCGAGGGATTGAATCTCGGTTCCACCGCCGATGTGGAAGGGTTCTACGTGATTCTGCGCGCCGATCCGGGGCTTTATACCCTCAAGGCCTCGCTGATCGGGTATCAGACCGAGTCGCAGACGGACGTTCGGGTGCAGGCCGACGTGACCACGGAGGTCGATTTCACGCTCCAGGAAGCAACGCTGGAACTGGGGGAGATGGTGGTCAAGGCGGAGCGTCCTCCGGTGGAAGTCGACAAGACCTTCAGCAAGTACATCGTGGGCGCCGATGAAATCGAGCAACTCCCCATCGTCCGCACCACCAGCGAAATGATCACGCTGCAGCCGGGCGTGCACCTCGACGGTTCCGACCGCATGCGGGGAAGCAACCGGCCCGGGGAATGGCGAAGCCGCACGGGCGGAGACGTGGCTTATTACGTGGACGGCGTGAAAATCGTGAACAGCGACGGCGCCGGCTCCCACAACTGGAAGTCCATCAACCGGTCGACCGTCCAGGAAATTTCCGTGGTTACGGGCGGGATGAACGCCGAGTACGGCAATGCCCAGGCCGGCGTTGTCAGCATTATCACGAAGGACGGAAGCCAGAACTTCCACGGATGGGGCGAGTACCGGCGGACGCCGCCGGGACAGAAGCACTGGGGCGCAAACGCGTACGAAAGCCCGTCGCATCTCGACAAAATGAAATGGGGCGAGGGCGAGTGGCAGAACGAGCGTGACCCGGAAACGGGTCGACTCGTCCACCAGCGCTCGGACTACGATGAAATCACCGGACACGAGGTGGAGGGGAATGTCTCGGGTCCGCTTTCCAAAAGCGCTTCGTTCATCGTTTCGGGCAAGACGGCCCGGAAGGCGCCCGTCTATCCCTCGGGGACGGAGAGGGGCTACTATGACGACATCGGGCGGTTTGTTCCTTCTTTGAACAACTACCAGGGATCGTACAGCGTCACCGTCCGCGCGTCCGAAAACGTAAAAATGAAGATCGGCGGTCTGTTCGAGCACAACAAGAAATTCATCGGAACCGACCGGGATTCATGGCGGAACGAGCGGTCCGCGGGCACCTCCAGCGGCGTCATCCGCGGCTTCGGCAAGAACATATTTCTGCCGGTTGATTGGAGCGCGGCGGGCAAGATGAGCACGACCCACAATATGCAATACCTGGCCGTCACCCATTCTCTCTCGCCCAGGACGTTCTATGACCTCCGGATTTCGCGCTATTCAACCGTCGACGACACCAGCGAAATCGCGGCGAGAACGTCCGACGTGCGTACGGATGCGGACGGATGGTTCGCCGTGGACCGGGAGGTCCGCCATTACCAGGTTGCGGACCGGAAGCGGTACCAGGTGAAGCTGGATCTGGCCAGCCAGATCACGAAGGGGCATTTCGTGAAGGCCGGTTTCGAGTTCATCAAGTACAGCATGTATCTCACCCGCTACACGGGAGAGAGCGCACAGGCCAGGCGGCTGGAGTTCGCCGGCGCGCAGGGCGTGATCGGAGAACCTGTCAAGCCCCAGCACCTTGCCATCTACGCCCAGGACAAGATGGAGTTCGAAGGTATGGTCATCAATGCCGGCCTTCGCCTGGACCTGTTCGATCCGGTCTCCAAATTCCCGGCTTCGGGCGCGTACGCGTTCTCACCCATGTACAACTCGCCTCTGCGGTTCCAGAATGCGCCCCACCGCGAACCGGTCGTGTTCAAGAACCTGAGCCCGCGGGTGGGGGTGTCGCATCCGATCACGGCGCGGTCGTCCATGCACTATTTCGCGGGTCTGTTCCTGGCCTATCCGGATATCTATTATCTGTTCAACGGGGACTGGCGGACGTCGGGTCCCGACCAGGACTGGAACGGGAACGGCGCGATCGACCCGGGTGAGCGCTACAACGCCATGCGCCCATCTTATCCCATTCGCAGCGGGCAGGGCACCACTGAAATCCGACCCGAAAAGACCGTTTCCATGGAGGTGGGGGCTGACTGGAACTTCGTGCAGGACTATACCGGCGCGATCGCGCTGTATTACAAGAGCGCGAAGGACCAGTACCATTACCATTCCGACGTGCGCTTTTACGCGCCGCACCGGCCCGGATGGGTGCATCCCTACGCACGGATCCTGCACAACAACGGTTTCGAAGAGCAGCGGGGTCTGGAATTCTCCCTGCGGAAGCCGCTCAGCCACAACTTCGCCATCAACCTGGCCTACAACATGACGTGGGCCCAGGCCGGATGGGGCAACTTCGACGCCTGGTTCAACTTCCTGTATCCTGACTCCATGTACATTGCCAGCGGGCGGTACTGGTACGAATACAGGGTGGAAAACGGCGTTGAGGTGCCGGTGCCCCTCACGGTGGAACAGATCCGCGAGATCGGGCACACCGCCAACAACGCGATCAAAAGCATCGCCCGGCGGGACGGCAATCCGGGAGGCCGGGGATACGAGCAGACCCGGATGACGGCCCGGGAGTACGGGCTCATCGGTCTGGACGACTTCGAACTGGACCACATCCACGTGTGGGCCAGGGGATATCAGACCGGCCTGAACGCCGACGGCGGCAACATCCGCAACCAGGGCAGCGTGCAGTTCCTCTATCTCACGCCGGGGGACTACGGACCCGATTTCAAGGTGTTCGGAAGCAAGTTCCTTGCCAACTGGCGGGTAAACCTGCTCTGGCGCATGCAGAACACGGGTTCGTTCTGGTACACGCCGCCGAATTCCGGCCGCGAACGGAGGCTGCGTCCTATCCGCACCTGGACCGACATTGCCGTTGAGAAGCGCTTTCCGTTCGGTCATGGGCGCGGCGACGTGAGCCTCTTCCTGGAGGTGCGGAACCTGTTCAACCAGAAGGACGACAGTTCATACAATACCACCGACTGGACCAACTGGGGACTGTTGACGGCACGTCCTGACAACTCCGAATTCCTCCAGTACGGGGATACACGCGACCGGAACTTCTACAGCCATCCCCGGCGCGCGGAAATGGGTCTGAGAATACAGTTCTGATCCATTCCGGATCTGATTTCGAAAGGGCGGGGAGCCCGGAGGGTTGCCCGGGCTCCCGCCGCCACGCGATTCCTTCATTGACGATCTATACACGCTAAGGAGGATACGATGCGTCCGAACCGTATGAACACCGTCCTGAAAGGGTGCGGTGGTTGGGCGTTCGCAGCAGTCCTGGCGATATGCTGGTCCGGGCAGGTCTGGGGCCAGGCGAATCACCCGGGTTCCGCCGGCAGGGGCGCCCTGGAACGCGGAATGTTGTATACGTCCGTGACCAATCTGGGCACGCAGGGAGGCTCCATCGGGGCGGCGCTCTCGCGGTCTTCCAGCATGGTCTACCCCGCGACGGTGGGCGGGGACATCATAACGGGCCAGGGCTGGGCGAGCCAGCTGCCCTTCTTCCGCGTCGACTGCAACAGCGAGGGGCGAATCGAAGCCACGTCGCACGGGGAGGGCATTGGCCTGGCGCTGCGGCTGCCGTCCAGTTTCCAGGGCTCCAGAGCCTACGACAATTTCTCCAAGAACGGATTCTACGTGGTATTGACCGGCCCGCGGTCGGACATGCTGGACGAGATTGTCCCCATGGTGGGAGACCCCGCCATGGATGAGGACCTGCAGTACCTGGGCGGGGAAATCAGGGCGCAGCCCTCCTCCGCCGAGGATCCCGGCAGGGAGTGGCGTAAAGGCGCGCCGTGGTACTACGCGCCCACGTGGAGCGAGAACCTGGCGCAGATTCTGGAGAATGCGCCCCTGAACAGGGCCCCCGTGAGGATCAGCAACTGGGCATGGGGGGAATACGCGACGCCGGGGCCACCCGCCGCACCGTCTTCCCGTTCCGACGAATGGCCCGAAGAGATCATCGTGACCAAGTGGACCACGCTGGCGGGAGTGACCTTTACACGGCGAACGATGGCCTGGAGCTACCCCGCCTGGGACGACTTCATCATTACGGAAATCGAGATTGAGAATACGGGCGACAGCGACGGCGACGGCGAAAGGGACCTGCCCGCGGTAAGGCTGGAGGACGTCTATGTTCCCATCATCGGCGCCTGGATGATCTCGGACTCGGGGCTCTCCCACTACAACCGGTCCGATAGCTGGCACTGGTACAACGTGGGCGGTCTCGACGACTGGATCGTGTATACGGAGAATGCCGGCTATTCGGGTCCCGCAAAGGGTCTGAAGATGATCGTGGACTGGGACGGCGACAGTCCGGAGTTCCCCTGGGACGATACCGGCGATCCCGTCAACAAGCTGATTATTTCGCCCTCTTGCGATACGGGCCGCAAGGACGGCGAATTCACCTCGTATCAGTATATGGGCTTCGGTCCGCTGGCGTACGAGGACGGCGGCGACTGGGGATTCAATACCCGGGACGCCGGCAAGTACGTGCAGCCCCAGGGCGACCAGCCCCACGCCGTACGCTTCTGGCGGATCGAAAGCACCACCGTGTCCGCGGACCCCCGTCCCGGCGCGCACGACCGGGAGACCATGTACAATATGATCGCGGATGCCGGCTATCAGTCGAATCCGGACGAGATCGGCGTGCATTACAGCGCCCAGACCTTCGGTCCGTACTCACTGGCGCCCGGCGACAAGGCCAAGCTCGTGGTGGCCTGGGTGGGCGGATCGGGCGCAGGGGAGAGCGACCTCTACACCTGGACGCGGTCGCATCTTTACGACTTCGACGGGCTGAAGAAGGGCGAGGAATGGATGGTTGAGTTCTTCAAGCGCGCGAAGTGGGCCTATGACAACGAATACGATGTGCCGGATTCGCCGCCCGACGTGTACGTGGCGGTGACAAACAGCCCGGACGCGCAGAACCTGCTCACCTGGAATTCGGCCGACGGCGCAATGAACCCGGATTATGTCGGCGCCGACGCGCAGGACGTGGCGGGTTATCGCATTTACCGGTCCGAATGGAACCCGGATGGGCCCTGGACGAGGATCGGCGAGGTTCCGGCCGGGACGCATACGTATACGGATGTCGAGTCGGTAGCCGGCTTCAACTACTGGTATTCGGTAAGGCCGTTCGCCAGGGGCCACGAAGACTGGATGGGGCGCGTGGGCACGATGGCCACCCTTCCCGCGCTGGTGCAGGCACAGGTAAAGGCCGGCCTGGAAGGCGGCCAATGGGCCAGGTCCCAGCGCAAGCCGCCGTTCTTCAGCCCGAAGCAGCCCGCTGTGAGCGAGACCGAGGCGTTGGGCAGAGAGGTTTTCGTGGTGCCGAACCCGTTCCGGGTTGGCGACGCCAATCTGCAATATCCGGGCAAACCGCAGATCCGGTTCGTGAACGTGCCGAGCAAGGCCTGGATCTACGTGTTCAACAGCGCGGGCGACATGGTCGGAAAGATCCTGCACGACGATCGCACGGATGCGCCCGACGATCCCAACGTCTGGCTGGGCGAAGCGCAGTGGGACCAGCTGGCGATGTCGCTGGGCACAGGGTCCATATCGGCAGGCGTCTACTTCTTCGTGGTGGAATCTCTCGTCTCCGAAAGCATGGGGAAAAAGCGGATTGGGAAATTCATGGTCATCCGATAGCCGGCGTGCGGCAATTCCGGGAAGGAGCGATAAGCTTATGAAGCGGATACTATGCATGACACTGATGACCGTTCTCGCGGCCGGCGCATTCTGGGATTCGCCCGCGGAAGCGCGGGACGTCCCCGAGATCCTGAAGTCCGAGGATTTCCGAAAACTGGGACTGGCGTCGTTTCCATGGATGAAAGTGACCCAGTCTGCACGCGCGGCGGGTATGGGAGATGCGTTTACGGCCGTGTCGAACGACATCAACGCGATTTTTGCCAACCCGGCCGGCCTGGTCCACCTGAAGCGGTTCGGGTACCAGCTTTCCCACACCCGGTGGCTGGTGGACACCGGATTCTATACCGGCGCATTCGCATACAGGACGGGCTGGGGCGTGCTGGGCGTCAGTGTCGTGAACTACGACGTGGGCGATATGCCGGTGCGGACCATATTCAACCCCGAGGGAACGGGGGAAATGATCAAGGGCGGGGGAACGTCCGTCGGCGTGGCGTACGCGTTTCACGCGACCGACAAGCTGGGCCTGGGCATCCGGGGGGTGTATATTTCGGAGACCCTGCACGTGGACAATATGACCTCCGTTGTTCTCGACGCCGGGACCCACTTTTATACCGGTTTTCGCAGTTCACGTATCGCCCTGGCCATGCGGAACTTCGGGCCGGATACCAAGGTGCTGGCGGAAGACCAGAAATTCCTGATGCCGATGAATTTCGATATCGGCGTGGCGATGGAGCTCGTCGGCCAGATGGACGAACCGAATTATCTGACCGTCTCGTTCGGCAGTTCCTATCAGGTCGACTACGAGCAGCGATGGCAGGTCGGCGCGGAGCTCTGGCTGTCGGGCGCCGTTGCTCTCCGGACCGGGTACAAGTTCAACCACGACCTGGAAACGTACAGTTTCGGCGCGGGCTTCAAGGGCAACTGGGGCGACCGGACGGTGCTGGTTGACGTCGCCTATACCGACGTCGGCGAGTTGCTGGACTCGCCGATCCGGTTCAGCATCGGCGGTGCATTCTAGTACCGGGCGCCGGGGCGGCCCCTGTTGGGGGCCACTCGACGTAAACAGCGCTAACGGCGGCGCAATGTGTCTCCGGCCGGGTCGGCGGGAAGGGGCATTGGCCGCCGTTTTGTTATCGAAACAGGGGCTGGCAGAGGAAGAGGCGGGGGCGGTTAGGGATCGACCGGGGGTCCATGGCATCA
This sequence comes from Candidatus Latescibacterota bacterium, assembly GCA_965203805.1. Lineage (GTDB taxonomy): Bacteria > Latescibacterota > UBA2968 > UBA2968 > JAAXHE01. The sequence goes on from OZ241917.1 coordinate 4,450,879, forward strand.
ACCCGGCGCGGGGTGGTCATGCGTGCCATCAGATTCTTGAACATATGTCTTGTTTGGTGGAGCGTTGCGGCTTGCGGCGGGGCGGATGAGCCGCCGACCAGCGCGGTGGAGGAACTCGACCCGAGTGTGGACAGGCCCCTTCCCGTGGGCCTGGTGAGGCTTTTCGGCGGCGTTGAGATGGTTCGGGTGCCCGCCGGCAATTTCACCATGGGCATGGAAAGGGGGCCTGCCGATCAGCAGCCGGCCCGGCAGGTGTACCTGAGCGCATTCTACATCGACCGGTATGAAGCGACCAATGCCCGGTATTTCAGGTTCTGGGCGGCTCCCGACGGCGGCAACCGGCAGCGGCATACGCCCGCCAGCCACGGATCCAGGAACGGCATCGGAGACTGGCCGGAACGGGCGGAAACCCGGCCGAACTTTCCGGTCGTGGGGATCAACTGGTTCGACGCGGCCGCGTACTGCGCCTGGCGTGGGGCCAGGCTGCCTACCGAGGCGGAGTGGGAGAAGACCGCGCGCGGCGACGAGGCGAGAGAGCCGTATCCCTGGAACAAGGGACTGAATGGATCCAGGGCGAATTACAGGGACGGCGACGACGGGTACGACAATACCCTGGCCCCGGTGGGAAACTATCCCGAGGGCGTCAGCTTTTACGGGGCGATGGACCTGGTGGGGAACGTCTGGGAGTGGTGCGCGGACTACTACGATTCCGAATACTACAAAGTGAGCGCCACCATCGGCCCCACGGGCCCGGAGCAGGGCGAGTTTCGCGTACTTCGGGGCGGGTCCTGGCGCACGGCCGCGGGACAGGACCCGAACAAGCTCAGCATCACGTACCGGAGCTGGTCGGATCCCTGGGGAGCCACCGACGGATGGGGCGTCCGGTGCGCGAGGGACGTAAACTGAACATGGTCGGCTGGAGGTGGCGTCGGGCGGCCGGGGTCTTCTGCCTGTTGTGTTGCGGATGCAATGGCGGGTCCCTCGTGGACGACCTCCCCGACGGGGTCTTCCTCGACCGCACGCCGGCGGGGACCGTGGACACGATGCTGGCGGTAACCGCAGGCGACTTTCTGATGGGAACGAACCGGGGATTCGACCCCGAGGGCCCCGCGCACGTCGTCTATCTCAGTGCCTTTTACATTGACAAATACGAGGTGACCAACGCTCAATTCCGTGCGTATGCGCGCATTACGGGGGCGTCGTTGCCGCCGGAAAACCTGAATCCGCTATTCTCCGAAGACCGCCAGCCGGTTGTGGGGGTGACGTGGACGGAAGCGGAGGCCTACTGCCATTGGCGGGGTGGACGTCTGCCCACCGAGGCGCAGTGGGAGAAAGCGGCCCGGGGGACCGACGGACGCACGTACCCGTGGGGCGAAGAAGCGCCCGGTGGGGACTTCGCAATCATGGACCTGGGCGGAAGGTGCGGGCGCACCAACTGGGCCGATCCTTCGGCGGGTCCGGTGCCCGGGGAATTCTGTCATACCATGCCCGTGGGTTCCAGGCCCAGAGGCGCGAGCCCGTACGGGTTGCTGGACATGGCGGGCAATGCCTGGGAGTGGTGCAACGACTGGTACGACGATACTTACTACGGTCGAAGTCCGGGTGAGGATCCATCCGGCCCGGCGTCCGGGACGTTCCGTGTGGTCAGAGGCAGTTCCTGGCATCACCTGCCCCATTATCTGAAGACGTCGGCACGGTTCCGTTTTTATCCCGACCAGAGGGGCAATTTCATTGGTTTTCGCTGTGTTCGGGGCGTACATCAATAGCCTGTGCAGGGGCGTCGGAGGCCGGGGGTTGTGCGTGTTCGCGGTCTTCGTGTCGACGGCGCAGCCGCTGTGCGCCGGCACCGAAAAGGCCACCCTGGACGACAGCGTCGCGATCAGGTTGTACCCGGCGATCGGCGTGGCCCATTCGACGTTGACGAGATCCGGGGCGGGTGCGACACAGGGCGCGTTTCCCCTGTTCGCCGAAGCCGCCGGACTTCTGGCCGGAAGCCGGGATGAGAACGGAGCGGGATGGAACCTGACGCGGGAGACGATAGACCTGTCGGTCACGCGCCTGCGTAAGGCCCTGGCGGAGGCGCCGGGATTCGCCGCCGCACACTACCTGCTGGGCCTGTTGGAGGCGCGGCGACGCCGGTACGGGGAGGCGATGGCCGCCTGGCGGCGGGCCGCGCAGGTGGGGCCCCCGTTTTCGGTCGATCCTATGAAAGCGCTGTTCCTGCGAACGGTGTCCCGTTCTCAGACCGCCGCGGCGAAGGTTGCGAGGGGCACGCAGTATCTGGATCGGGGGAAAGTTCAGGAGGCCGGCGCAGCCTACGGGGGCGCCGCCGCGATGATGCCGGACTATGCCGAGGCCCATGCGAACCTGGGCCTTGTCCATATGCTCTTGGGGGATCTCGATGGAGCCGTTTCCCGCCAACTCGAAGCCATTCGGCTGAACCCCGGTCTCGCTGAGGCGTTTTATAACCTGGGCAATGCGTATTCCCGGCTGGGACGGTACGCGGAGGCGGTGCCGGCGTTCCGGGAGGCCATCCGGTTGAAGCCGGAAAGCGCGCCGCCCGATTCCGTCGTGTCGAATGTCGACGCGCATCAGGGGGCGTATACCCGGTCGGTGGCCGGGTACCAGCATGCCAGGCGCTACGCCGGTCTGGCGAACGCGTATTTCAATCTCGGCGACGATAAAGCGGCGATTGAGGCGTACATCCGCGCGGTCGGCCTCGCGCCGGACTTTGCCGACGGGCATTACAATCTTGGCGTCGTCTACGAACGGACGGGAGACGTGGCAAGCGCTATCCGCCACTGGCGGGAATATATGAGACTCGCCCGAAACGATCCGGCGCAACAGGCATGGGTTGCGGACGCCAGGACGAGACTGGATCGGCTGGAGAATTCGCGAAAAAAGTGAGACGCTCCGGGATCATATGGGTTGTTTTCGCGTTCCTGACGTGCGTGGAGGGAGAGTGCCTCGCCCAGGGTGTGATCTTCAAGGATGTGACCCGGTCCGCCGGGATCCGGTTCAGGCACGACAACGGCGGTTCCGGCAGGGAATATATGCCGGAAACGATGGGTTCCGGATGCGCGTTCTGGGACTATGACGGGGATGGGGATGCGGATATTCTCCTGATCAACTGCAGCCCGCTTCAGGAGCGCGGACCCGAACCGCCATCCACAATGGCGCTCTACAGGAATGACGGAGAAGGGCGCTTTTCGGACGTTACGGCCCGGGCGGGGCTCGATCGCCCCATGTACGGGATGGGCTGCGCGGCAGGGGATTACGACAACGACGGAGACAGCGACCTCTACGTGGCCAGCCTGGGCGCGAACCGGCTCTTCCGGAATCGGGGCGACGGGAGGTTCGAGGACGTCACGGGGCAGATGGGGGTGGGAGATTCGACGTGGAGCGTGTGCGCGGTCTGGCTGGACTACGATCGGGACGGCGACCTGGACCTGTTCGTGGGAAACTATCTGCAATGGTCGGCGGCAAGGGATGACTGGCTTTCGGAGCGTTCCAACGCGCGGTCTTACGCCCCGCAGCTGTACGATCCCGAGTATTCGCGGCTCTACCGCAACGACGGAGACCGTTTCAAGGACGTCACGAACGCATCCGGAATCGGCGCAAAGCCGGGAAAGGGCATGTCCGCGATTGCCCTGGATTACAATGGCGACGGATGGTCCGACATCCTGATGTCCAACGACACGATGCCGGACTATCTGTACCGCAACAACGGGGACGGCACCTTTACGGAGGACGGGCTTCTGGCCGGCGTGGCGTACAGCGCTGCCGGAGAGGCGAAATCGGGGATGGGGGTCGACGCCGGAGATCTGCGCAATACCGGCCGGGAGGACGTGGCCATTGGGAATTTCGCCTTCGAGATGATATCGCTGTTCGGGAACCAGGATGGCGCGTACTTCACGGATAAGACCCTGCCTTCGGGCGTGGGACACCCCAGCGCGCCTTTCGTCACCTTCGGAGTTTTCTTTTTCGACTACGATCTGGACGGCCACCTGGATCTTTTCGCGGCAAACGGGCACGTTGACAGCCGGATTCACCGGGCCAAATCGCATCTCAGCTATGCCCAGCGCCCGTTACTTTACAGGAACAGGGGCGGCGGCAGTTTCGACGAAGTGGGGGGGACGAGCGGCGATCTGTCGCATCCGATGGTGGGGCGCGGCGCCGCGTATGCCGACTATGACGGAGACGGCGATCTGGACGTGCTCGTTTCCGCCAACAACGGCCGTCCAGCGCTACTGCGCAACGAAGGCGGCACCCGGAACCGCTGCCTGAGGGTCAGGCTGATCGGCGGCGGTGCTTCCGCCGGCCCCCGGCTTCGGAAGCCGCCCGGAGAACAGTCGTGGTCCAACCGTGACGGGATCGGCGCGAGGGTGCGCGTAAGGTCGACGGACTCCGTGCAGACACGGTCCGTAAGGGCGGGGTCCAGCTACTGTTCGCAAAGTGAGCGAATATTGACGTTCGGGCTGGCGGCCGCGGGGTCCGCCGATGAAGTCGAGGTGGTCTGGCCTTCCGGTCGTGTAGAACGAATCGACAATGTTCCAGCAGGGCAGACGGTGACCGTTCGGGAGGGGCGGGGAATCGTTGCCAGAACGCCGCTGAGAGCCGTACCCGCGGCGGATTGAGAAAAGGGCATATCATGGACACCAGACATCGATTCCAGCCTCTCCGTATTGTGCGACGCTTCATTCCGCTTCTAATAATCGGCTTGAGTGCATCGGCGGCGGCCGGTTCGCTTTCGGTGCGAGACTCGCTGCTCGCCGTTGCGGAGCGCCAGTTGGACGGGCGTCAACACGCCGAGGCCGTGGACACGTTGTCCCGGATTGCCGAATCCTTTCCGGATGATGGGCATATCCTCACGCGCCTGGGGTACGCGCAACTGAGGATTCAGGAATTCGAGGCGGCCAAGGAGTCCTTTCAGTCGGCCCTTGAGCTGGATGAGGACAATGCGGCGGCTCATGCGGGGCTCGCGCTTTCCTACGCGGAGATTCCCGCCAAGGGGATCAGCGCCCTGCATAACTTCCGGCGGGCGGTCGGCGCCGCTAAGAAGGCCATCGAACTGGATCCCAACCAGGCCGTCGCCTACCGGGCGCTGGGAGAGGCGCATGCGCGTTTCAAAGAGGACCACGAGAAGGCGCTCGGGTATTTCGAGACCTACCTGGAAAAGGAGCCGGACGATCCGGACGGCCTTTTTTATTTCGGCCTGGCGTGTATCGAGGCCGAAGCCTACGACAAGATCTCGGACCACATCATTCCCCACGTCGAGGCGCTCGTCGGGGAGACCCGGCTGCTGCCGATGATCGCGCAGGGATACTTCTTCGAGGAGAAGTACGAAGAGGCACAGAAGTACTTCGAACGTTTTCTCGAGCGATCGAGCGAGGAAGAGCAAGCTCTATACGCGGATATCGCGTATGCCGCTTCTCCCGAGGAACTTCGGGAATACGCTGCGTTGACGGGAGAATCAGACCGTCAAGCCTACGTGGAGCGGTTCTGGCTCCGGCGAGACCCCGATATGATGACCCGTGTCAACGAACGCGTCGTGGAACACTACCGGAGAGTCTGGTATGCGCGCGCCTTTTTTGCGGAGAAAGTTTCACCCTGGGACAAGCGGGGTGAAGTCTACATCCGGTACGGGAAGCCGGACTACCGGTCGCGGTCGTATCAGCGCGACCTGACGCTTACTCCCGACGTGGAGGCGGTCCGCATGCGCATGGCAGCCAGTCTCTACGGCGCCGAGGCTTCCTTCATGACGTTTACCGGCCCGGTGTTTCCCATCCGGGCGTTTCGCCATCCCATCACCCGGCGAACGCTGGACGAAATGCACGGGTTCGGTTCCGCCGATCAGCGCGACGCCACGTTTCAGGAGGACGACTTCAGGACAAATGCGGATGCTGCGGATGAAGAGGAGTTTCAGGAACGCGACCTGGAAGGGACCCCGCTGACCGCGCCGCTTACCCGGAGTGACTACGACGACCAGGACGGTGCGAGGTTCGACGAGTTCGGAAACCAGATCGCCCGGATCAAATTCGGCGACTACATTCCCGTGACAATTCACACCGATATGGCCACCGTACCATGGGAAACCTGGATCTATACCCAGGTTCAGGGGGGTATCGAGATCGTGTTTACGGACGAGAACAAGAGCGGCGTGTTCAATTTCGCCCCGATTCCGCCCGTGACTGCCCTGGAAAGACAGATCGTCAATGTGACCCGCCTGGTCAGATACGCGCCGGAGATCATATACCAGAATGCCAGGAACGAAACGCCCGACTATTACCGGCCGGGCGTCCATGGACCGGCGCTGAATTTCTATTACGATCTGGCCAACTTCCAGGGCGCCGACGGGGAGACAAACGTTGAAGTCTACTATGGCATTCCACCCGAACAGGTGCAGATTGCCGAGCAGGCGGATTCCGCGCAGGTCCGGGTCCAGTGCGCGATGGCCCTGGCTGACGCCGCGCACACAATGATTTATCGGGACACGCGGGAGTTCAACTACGAAGGACGGGCTGATTTCGACAGGGTCAGAGGCGCATTCCTGCCCGAAATGCTTAAAACCGGGGTGCCGCCAGGCAAATACGAACTCCAGGTGCAGATCAAGGATTTGGCCTCGGGACATACCGGGCTCTACAAGCAGGCTGTCGAGGTTCCCGATTATAACGTCGAGAAACTCAAGATCAGCGATATCCTGCTGGCTTCGGAAATCCGCGAAACGGATTCGGCGGGCAAGTTCAAAAAGGGCGATATTCGAGTCGTCCCGATGCCCACGAGGAATTACAGGGAGGCGCAGAAGGTATATGCCTACTACGAAATTTACAACCTCAAGAAAAACCGTTTCGGGCAGACCGATTACGAGGTGAAATACGTCGTCCGAAACGTCGTCGGGAGGTCGGAAGGCGTCGTTGGCGCCCTCACTTCGCTTTTCAAGCGCAGGAAGACGCAGGTGTCGGTTGCGTACGACCACGCGGGAACCGCCACCACCGAACAGCAGTACTTTGAGATCGACCTGGACAAAGCCAAGCCCGGCGTTCAGGTCCTCGAGGTGAAGATCATGGACAGGGTCAGCGGCAAGAGCGACACCCGCGAGATTCAATTCCGCTACGGAATCTGAGTCGACGGGCTGTTAAGATAGAAACAGGGCGCAGTACACTGCGCCCTGTTTCTATCTGTGCCTCTTGCGGCAATTGACGTCAGGCACGAATTTTTCAATTTTTCGATTGCGTGTTTCGTAGTTCCTGATGTTGGTTTTCTCGTGCCTTTGCCGCTTTTTGGTTTTCATCCTGTCCATCCATGTTTGTTCCGTTTCATGAACCAATGGGGCTAAGTCGCTTCTCACGGAGGTACCGGGCAATGAGCGAACTTCGCGCCGGACTCATCGGATGCGGCGCGATCGGCGGCGTGCATAGCGAGGCGGTTGCCGGTCTCGATGGCATACGCATGGCGGCGTTTTGCGACGTGGTTGAAGAGAAGGCGCGTGCGCTGTGCGCGCGCTATGGCGGCGATTACGCCACGGATGATGCCGGCCGCATCCTGTCGGACGACTCGCTGGATACCGTCTATATCTGCACCCACCACGACACCCATGCCGACTACTGTATCCGGGCGGCGGAAGCAGGAAAGAATGTCCTGGTAGAGAAGCCCCTCGCGCTGACGGTTGAGGACTGCCGGAGGATCGGCGATTCGGTCGAGCGGGAGGGGACTCGGCTCTTTACGGCCTTCAAGATGCGGTACTATCCGATGGTACAGAGAGCCCGGGAACTGATCCCTGAGCCGCTGATGGTGGTGATGCAGATGATGGACAACCGATGGGGGGATACCTGGGCCAACGACCCCGTCCTGGGGGGTGGCAACGTATACAGCCAGGGATGTCATTCGTGCGACCTCCTCAGGTACGTGGCCGGCGCGGACCCGGAGGAAGTCTATGCGGCGGGCGGTAATTATTACCAGCCGAATGGCAGGCTGGACAATCTGACCGCCACGTTCCGATTCGAAAACGGCGCGGCCGGCTGCTGGATCCAGGGAGATGCCAATCAACCGGAGTTAACGAGCAAGCTTTTCATGGAGGTTTTCGCTGAAGACCGGTCCGTACTGCTTACGGACCGGTTCTGCACCCTCACGTATACGGAGACCGGCAAGGAGCCGGTGGTGTACCGTGGTGAAGAGGGAGGGTTTGTGGAGGAGAACCGGCTGTTCGTGGAGGCGTTGAGAACCGGGGCGCCGATGGCCGCGGACCACGTGGACGGATTGATGGCCACGCTGATGATGATCCAGGCCGGACGGAGCGTCGAGAGCAAGCGGCCGGAGCCGGTCGCGTCGCTTGCCCGGGTATGAATCTGCTGCACGGTACACGGGTTTTCTTGCCATCGTCACTGAAATGATCGGGAGGGAACACCATGAAGGAACACAGACATCCGCACCCGCACAAAGACCCCCGGCAGCCCGGGGACGGCGCCAGGCCCGGGACGAACCCTCCGGTCTTCGCATGGCTGCCATTGGAGGACGCGGACGGATATCGGCTCGAGGTGGCGCGGGATTCTTCGTTTGAGACCATCTGTCTGGACATAGGTGGACTACAGGAGTCTCTTTACCTTCCCGAGACGGCTCTGGATCCCGGGATGTATTTCTGGCGGTGGTCCGCGGGACCTGCGGCGACCTCGGAGGTCTTCGCGTTTGAGATCGATCCGGAAGCCGTTGTGGTCGAGGTGCCTCCGGCCAGCGACTGGCTGAAAGGATTCCCGGCGGAACACCCGCGAATCTACGTGCGACCCGAGGAAGTGCCCGCGCTCCGCTCTTCAGCTGCCGGTGAGGAGGCTCAGGCGTGGGCGCGTCTGCGAGAGAGCGCCGAGGCCGTGTTGGCCGAATCCCATGAAATCGAGGAGCCGCCCTTTCTTCCGGACCGAAGCGAGAACTATCAGAAATATCACGAGACCTGGGCGCCGATAATGTGGAATTCCAGGCGTTTCGTGAAGGGCGCCGAGACCCTGGGGCTGGCCTATCTGGTGAGTGGTGAGGATGTCTTCGCCCGCGCCGCGTGCCGGAGGATGGCGTCCATATCCCGCTGGGACCCGGAGGGGTCAAGCCATCTCCCCCACAACGATGAAGCCCACATGTCGGTGATCTGGAACGGTTCGAATGCGTGCGACTGGGTATGGGACCGTTTTACGGAGCAGGAACGCGAGGCCGTCGTGGCGCAATTCCGGCGGCGTGGGCAGATCACGTTCGACCATATGCACAACAGGGGGTCCTACGGAGTGACGCGTTTCGACTCGCACGCCGGCCGTGAGATCGTGTTTCTGGCGCACATCGCGCTCGTGTTTCACGAGCATATTCCCGAAGCGCAGGCATGGCTGGAGTGGCTCAGGCCGGTGCTGTGCGGCATCTGGCCGATCTGGGCGGGGGACGACGGGGCATGGGCGGAAGGACCCTCCTATGGACTGGCTTATGTCACCATCATGACGATGTTCGCCTCGGCATTGAAGCGGGGTATCGGCGTGGACCTGTACCGGAAACCCTTCTGGAAGAACCACGCCCGGTGGCGCCAGTATTGCCTGCCGCCGTACGCCGAGTGGATGGGATTCGGCGACCATACGGAACGATGGGCAGGAACCTGGCGGTCGAACGCGGATCTGGTGGACCTGATCGGACGCGAGACGGGCACCGCCGAGTTCACGGAATACGTGAAGGCGTTCCGGGCGGAGGCGGAGGAGATGCAGACGCCGGCGGAACGGCGAAGCTCCGGCGTCCTGTCACAACTGGTTCTGGCCGGGCCCGTACAGACGCGGCCGCCTTCGGACGCGGACGGAACGATCCTGCGTGTGTTCCCGGCCGCGGGCTGGTGCGCGGTCCGGACGCATCTGAACGATCCCGCGCGGGATGTCGCGATGATCTTCCGGTCTTCCCCGCTGGGCGCCATCAGCCATTCCCACGCGAACAACAACGACTTCATTCTGCACGCGGGCGGCAAGGTGATGGCGATGCCCAGCGGGTATTACATCGGGTACGGTTCGGACCATCACACGCACTGGGTGTGGCACACCAAATCTCACAACTGCGTGACCCTTTCGGACGCGTCGCAGATTATGCGGTCCCACGATTCGCTGGGAAGCATCGAGAACGACTTCGAGGACGAACGGCTCGCCTACTTTGCGGGCATCGCGGACGCCAGCTACAGCGACCGCGCGGAACGCTGCCGGCGGCACGTTTTCTTCCTGAAGGCGAAGCGCTGTTTCGTGATGATCGACGAGTTCGTCGCGGTACCGGGCATCGATTCGGCGCTCCAGTGGAATATCCACTCCTGGAACCGTTTTTCCGTGGATGAGGAGGCAAGGACCTTCCTGCTGGAGCGTGACGGGAGCTCCCTCGAAGGGCACTTCATGTACCACAACAACGCATTCTTCTCTCTGAGCGAGGGATGGGACCCGCCTCCGATGCGGACCGGGAAGGATGAATCGCAGTGGGGCGAGCAGTACCACCTGCGCTTCACGCCCTCCGGCCTGGTGAGTCGCCGCAACCTGGGGGTGGTGTTGTGTCCGGGGCACGGTTCGCTTGACAGGGCGGAAGTACAGACCGAGCGATCGGGCGAGACCGAAGCGGCACGGATCGGCGACGACCTCGTGCTGGTGGGCGTTCGGGACGGCGTGTCCTACGGCGAGCATCGCTCGGCCGGGCTGGCGCTGCTGGTCGTCCAGGGCCACACGTATGAACTTGGCGATGGCGGCGTGGTGGCAGGACGGTAAATGCAGGCCATCGTCAGGCGATACTTGACAGAAATCCGAAAAACATACCCGCATGAGGGTGCTGTAGCGAGGAGAGTCCCGTGAAGAACGGACCGGTGGGCCTGAAGGTGGAAGCGCTGAAAGCCATGTGTCTCGATACGGCGCTGGTGGTCGACGGCGAGCCGCAGGCGACCATTGTCATCGGCGGGGATGGTGCGCACGCGCGGCATGCAGACAGAATCGTCGAGCGGGTGAAGTCGGCGACGGGCGCGCGCCTGGACGTGGTCACGGCGGTAGACGCGAATGCCGGAATGCTGCGGAAGGGGCACGTGGTGGCGCTGGGAAATATGGCTGACAACGCCTTTATCCGGTGGCTGTATTACCAGTGGTGGGCGGTGGAAGACCGTTGTTATCCGGGAAGGGGCGGGTACGCGTTGCGGACGCTGCACAATCCACTGGGCAACGGCAACAACGTGGTGCTGTTGGGGGCCAGCGACGAAACCGGACTGGAGCGTGTGGTGTCGCGTTTTGCGACACTTGTGTCCGATGAGAAGACCGGCGGCCTGGGGAGGTTGATGGAAATCCGGCTCGGTCCCGAATTCGACGCATTCGGCCGTCCGCCGGAGGGATGGCTGCAGGAACGGCGGGAGGACTTCCTCGCACGGGCGACCGCAGAGCACGCCTCTGAATCGGGCGCGGGCTTCCAGTTTATTTCCGAGGCGGGCGCGTACGGGCTGATGTATCACCGCACCGGTTACGAGGCGTATGCAGAGGCCGTTCGGGAAATCGCGGAAGCGCATTTGAAGATGGGCGAGTTCGGGGTGATGGCACACTTTCACGTCTGGTGGCTGGCCGCGGTGTGGGACCTGATCGAAGAGAGCCCCGTGTTCTCGGACGAGGACCGGCTGAGGATCACGCAATACCTGCTGTGGATCATGGATTCCACCGAGGGGGCGTATACCCGGTTCTTCCGTGAGGGCGTGGGGCACCGGATGGTCCGGCAGAACCACCAGACGCTGGTGGCGCTGGCGGCGTGGTTCGGCGGGCGGTATTTCTCGACGCACTACGGCTTCGAGGAGGCGAAGGAGTGGATGGCCGCGTCCGCGGACGTGTTCAAGGGGCAGGCGGTGTCGTTCAAACCGATCGAGGATGCCAACGCGTACCAGTGGATGACGCTGGACCACATCCTGACCTACACGCTGGCGAGCGGAGATACCACGTATATCGACAACGGGAACTGCGGGCGGTCTCTGGACCAGGCGGTGCTTTACTGCAACAACCGGGGCGCCCTTCCGGCGTTTGGAGATACGGGGGCTCCGATGGAAGGATACCCGACGAATTTCCTGGTCAAGGCGGGGCATGTATTGCAGGACGGCCGCGCGGCGTTCCTGCTGGGCAAACGGTTCGACAGACCGTCGGACTATTTTCGGCCACAGCCGCCGGGTGAGCGTTACGAGTCCGTAAGCGATCCATTGCTGGTAAGGAGCTTTGAAAAGTATTTCTGCGACGGGCTGGCGCCGGAGGTCCCGGTGGAGATGGCCGGCGTACAGGTGCTGGAGGTCGCGGGCGGGTTCTACGATTTCGCGGAAGACCCGAAGGCGAGGCCGCGCGAAGTGAAGCCGCTGAATCTGCGAAGGGACGAGGCGTTCGACACCATCTGTTTCCGTGAGGGGTTTTGCCGGGACGACCAGTACCTGATGCTGCACGGGATCTTCTACGGCAACCACAGCCACGAAGACGGGAATACCATCGCGGAATTCTCGGCGAACGACCGGCTTTACCTGGTGGATGCATCGTATACGGAAGGGCCGACGCTCAAACACCACAATGGCGTGACGGCGGTGCGGAACGGAGAGGCATGGAACGTGCCCGCGCTGTGCCGCATGGAGGGCGCGGCGGACCTGGGCCGTGCGGGCATGAGCCGGACGTCCGTGGAAGGAGACTGGGGCGCAACGTGGGTCCGGAACGTCGTGTGGCGAAGGGGGCGCTTTTTCGTGGTGGTGGACGAAGTCGAAGCAACGAAGGCGGGCGCGTTCGCGCTCCAGTGCCACTGGCGCACATTGGGGACGCCCGCCTTGAAGGACGGTACGCTGGAGGCGGTGCAGCAAGACCCCGAGACCGGCCGCGAAGACCGGTTTGTCCTGCAGAGCGCGGGCGGAGGCCGGATGTCGCTGGAGCGGGACTGGGAGAATTTCGGCCACTGGTGGGATTCATATCCCTATGCGGACAATTACGTGAACATCCTGCGCGAGTCGGCCAACCGGGAGATGGCGGTGGGAGACCGGCACACGTTTCTCAATCTGTTCTATGCCTCCAACCCGGAGAAACCCGTGGACGACCGGATGCGCCGCGTGGGCGAATCGGTCGTTGTGGTCGAAGGATCGGACGGCTGGATGCTGGCAGGCACCGGGGGCGGAGACGGTGCGTTCGAGGTCGGGCCTCTTGCGGGCCGCGCCGAAATCTTCGCGGCCGGCGACGGGTGGTTTGCGCTGTGCAACGGGACATCGCTTTATTCGGAAGATGCGATGTTTGAAAGCGAACGCCCCGTTTCGATCGAGTTCGATCTGGATGCGGGAGAGGGCGTGGTTGTGGCGTCCGAACCTGCCGAGATCTCCCTGTGTGGCGAGCGGATCCGCGTTGCGGCCGGGAGGCAGGAGGTGAAGACACGGAAGCGCGGAGCAGGTGTAATTTCGATGGGCGGGATCACGGACCTCCCGGCGTACCTGGCGGACGTTCAGGCGCCCGCGTGGGCAGCGTCTGTTCCGGGGTTGCGGAGCGTCTGGACGTACGACGCCGGTTCGGGCGTACGCTGCGCCGCCGGGGGCCCGGACGGGGTGGTCCTGGGAACGGAGGACGGACGGGTCCTGGCGCTGGACGAAAACGGGAAGCCGGCCTGGTCCTTCCAGGCGAACGGGCCCGTGCTTTCCGTGTATCCGGCGGACCTGGACGACGGGCGTTGTGTGATCGCGGGCGCCGACGACCGGCGCCTCTATCTGCTGGAGGAAGGCGGACGCGTGCGGTGGTCGCGCGAATTCGAGATCTACAGGGGAACATGGGACCGGTACGCCCGGAATTCCGCGGTGGAGTTCGTAACGGCGGCGGACCTGCGCGGCGACGGGCAGACGGATATCCTTGCGGCGGTCTCGGACCGGCAACTCCACTGTTTTGACGCCGACGGCGTCGAACGCTGGAGTTTTATGATCTACGGGATATTCGCGCCGCTTCGCGTGGCGGATATCGATGGAGACGGTCGGCGGGAGGTGATCGGCGGACCGGGCCGGATCACGTGCGGAGGGACCTGCTATGTGCTGGACGCGGACGGCCGCAACCTCGGCAGCAACGGGCTGGACGGGTGGGCGTCCATGATGCCCGCGTGCGACGTTTGGGTGCGGGAGGAGGACCATCTTATCGTTTGCGGGACGAACCGGTCGCACGTCTTCGGGTTGAAGCTGGAGGGCAATCGACTGGCGACGCTGTGGAAGCAGCGGGTAGGTGAGGAAGTCAACGCGGTCTGCGCGGTTGACGTGGATGGGGACGACAGGCCGGAAGTCGTGGTCGGGTCGGACTGCTTCTATCTCTATCTGCTGGATGAGGAAGGTACGGAGCGCTGGAGGCGAAACCTGGGAGCGCCGGTGCAACAGGTGATGGTTGCTGACCTGAACGGAAGCGCAAATATCGTCGCGGCGTGCGAGGATGGAACCATGTGGGTCCTGGACGGGTACGGCGCGACAGTTGCGAGCCATTCGGCGAATGGCGCGATTCACGTGCTGGCGGCGGACGGCGGGGGGCATCTGATGCTCGGGGGGTCGGATGGGACGCTTACGGTGCTGGGGACGTGAGGACTGTTTGATTGCGGTTCTTGCCTCGTTTCACTAGCGGGACAGAGGCGACGGTCGGCTCCGGATACCGGGGCCCGTCAAGGGAGCCGGAGAGATGTTTCGATCGATCTTTTTGGTCCTTTTCCTCAATTTGTGGATCGAAAGCCTCGCGTTCGCCGTGCCCGGAGATCCCTCGAAGAGCGAAGTGATTCGGGAGGAAGTGCTCTTTTCGGCATCCGGCGAAGCGCTTGGACAGGTTGCTTCAGGGAGGTTCGATCTCCTTCGGCGTGAGGATGGAACGGTAGTCCGTACGCTTGGATCGGATTTCGCATTGAGGCTGAACCCGGACCTGATGCCGGGCATCTATCGGATGAGCGTTCGCTGTCTGGCCCCGTCGACGTCAACCGATTCGTTCTGGCTGGAGATAAACGGTGAGCGGCAGCCGCAAGCGATCGTGTTGCCCAAGGGCGCTTACGGAGAGGTGCACAGGGGCTTTCGCCTGGACGTGCCGGGACGAACGGACATACGCCTCGTGCTGCGGGAACGGCCCGGCGTGAGTGTGGCGCAACTGAAGCTGACGCATCTCACGGTGCAGTACGATGCCGCGTTGGTCATCCGTCCCGATTTGGCGCGGGAGCGCCCGCGACTCTTCCTGACGCGGTGGGACGTCCAGCGGTTGCGCGACGTTCAGCGCGGCGCGGCCGGCCGGCGGCTCTACCGCCGGCAGGGGATGTTGCGAGGCACGCCGCCTCCCCGAACGGGGCCGCCAAAGCGCGCGGGGTGGGCATGGCGCATGGAGAATCAGGCGATCCCGTGTCTGCTCGCCAACTCCACCGATGCGAACGAGCGTTTCGATGCCATCCGGCGTCACATTCTCACGATTTGCACATACGATAAATGGCTACCGGACGGCTGGTCGCACAGCACGCCGGACCTGGACCTGGACGCGGCCTATATGATCCATGGTACCGCGATTGCCTACGACTGGCTCTACAACTGGTTCACGGCAGAGGACCGGCGGATCATCCGCGAGAAGCTGACGTACCAGGCGCGGCTCATGTTCGAGGCGTCCTTTCTGGAGCGGATGTATTGGGCGCGCACGGTGCAACAGAACCACTACTGGTTCGACAACTACGCCATCGGCGTGGCCGGCGCCGCGCTTTACGGCGAGGTCCCGGAGGCCGAGGTGTGGATGGCCTGGAGCTGGGACCGACTGCAAGGTACGCTGAAGACCTTCGGAGAAGACGGTGGGTTCCACGAGGGCCCTGCCTACTGGAACTTCTCCATGGGGTCTCTCTTTCGATGGATCGACCTCTATGAGCACACAACGGGACAGACCATTGCATACGCGGACACGTGGCTGAGGAAGACCGGCTATTTCCCGATCCACTACGTCTACCCCGACCTGCGTTCCGGCGCGGCGATTGAAGATACGTTTCGACCCGGTGTCGTCCCCTCGCTGGAGACGCTGCTGTGGTTGGCCGCGAGGAACCGTGACCCGCGATTGTTCCGGGTTGCCGAACTGATTCACGCGGGGAAGCACAGCACGCACTGGTGGACGCTGAAAGCGCTGGCCGCGGACATTGGCGCGGCGGCGGGTACGCTGGACGAGATGATGCCGGCGCTTGCCTACTACCCTGACGTGGAGATGTACTTCGCACGGACGTCGTGGCGGACGGATGCCACGATGTTCGCGCTCGAGGCGAGGCCGCTTGGAGGGCATACGCTGGCTCGACTGAACGAGGCGTATCCCTGGATCCGCGGTGTGGGACACAACCATCCCGCACAGAACAGCTTCGTGCTTTACGGTAACGGGAAGGAACTGCTGATCGATCCGGGTTACACGCTGAAAAAGGAAACGGCGAACCACAATACGGTGCTGGTCGACGGGCAGGGGCAGTACGGCGACGGAGAGCGATGGCCGCGCTGGTATCCTGGATGGTCGCACATCGGGTACGCCTCAGCGCAGTTTCCGTACGTGCGGGGGGAGGCCGCATCGGCGTATCCGCCCGAGTTGGGTCTGAAGCGGTTCACGAGACAGATGCTGATGCTGGACGGCAAGCGTATATTGATTGCAGACCATCTGGAGGCCGATCGACCCCGGCGCTTTACGTGGCTGCTGCATTTCGACGAAGACGCGGAGGTGGTATCGGCGGGCGAAGGGCGGTTCGCGGCGTCTTACGATGGCGCACCACTGCAGATCGACGTACTGACTCCGCACGGCCTTGCATCCCATATCGACCGTTACGAGCCGACGTGGAACAATATCGCCCGTCCGGACTATCACCCAAGGGTCGGACGGCTGCAGCTGACGACGGGCGCTGTTGGCGCCACCTGTGTTGTGGCCGTCCTGGGCCTGGAGCGCGGAGCCGCGCGTCCGACGATCGATATCGGCCCCCGAGTCCTGCTGGTCGCGTTTCCGGACAGTACCCGCGTGGGCTTCAATCGAACGGCCGAAGTGGTCGCGGTGGATGGACTCGAGACAGACGGGCGCGCAGTCGTCATTACTCCTGAGGGTAACGGCGGACGCAGGGCCAGGGTGCTGGACATGCTCCGCTACCGCGATGGCTCGGGTCTCTTACACGACATTCCGGAGCGCGAGGGCGAATTCGTCCTGGCGAACGGCGTCTGGCTGCCAACCTTCCCGGTGGCTCCCGTAGTGGTCACGGCGGACTTCGACGGGAACCGTACCGTGGGCTTCAGCGATTTCCTTGCGTTCGCGCAAGCGTTCGGCGCCCGCGCCGGTCAGGAGGACTGGGACGCCAGGTTCGACCTGAACGGCGACGGCGAGGTGGGATTCGGAGATTTTCTCTTGTTCGCAATTCAATTCGGCCGGCGTGATTCCGGGAATTGATGGGGGGACCCGAGGTCCCGCGATCCCTGCGAGCCCGCGCTCGAATTCCGCCGTCTTTCTGGAGGATATGCGCCACGTTCTCTATTGTCTGCAGGAGGTGAAAACACTTGATCGAGCTCGTAATTTACGTCTGTGCCGTGATCTTCGTCTCCGCGATGTGCTCTCTTTTCGAGGCCGTTCTCTATGCCGTACCCGTCAGTTACGTCGAGAGTCTCGCGCAGAAGGGCGCCGTTTCCGGCCGGATCCTGAAAGACCTGCGCATGCGCAACGTGGATCGTCCCATTTCGGCCATCCTTTCGCTGAATACGATCGCGAATACCGGCGGCGCTTTTCTGGCAGGCGCGGCGTTCATCATGGTATTCGGCGTGGAATGGGAGCTTTATTTCACCATCTTTATCACACTGTCGGTTCTGTTGCTTTCCGAAGTCATTCCCAAGACGGTCGGCGTGGTTTACAACCGTTCTCTGGCCGGCTTTGTTGCGATCCCGCTTCAATTCCTGGTCTGGGTCCTTTATCCTCTGGTGGTGATGTGCAGACTGGTCACCCGTGCGTTTTCGAAGGGCCGTTCGAGCCAGGAAGTGTCGGAAGAAGAGATCGCAGTCATGGCGCGCATGGGCCGGCAGACCGGCGCGATACAACCCGATGAAGCCCGCGTGATGCAGAATATCCTCACCCTCAAACGCAGGACGGTGCAAGACGTGATGACCCCGCGTACGGTCGTATTCGCGTTGAGCGCGGACCTGACCGTGGAGCAGGCGCAGAAGGAAGCGGGCGTCTGGCCGTACAGCCGGGTTCCGGTCTTCGAGAATGACTTTGAGGACGTGATCGGCGTCGTGATGCGTCGTGATGCGTTCAGTGCCCTGACCGAAGGGCGGGGGCAGACGACCGTTTCGGAACTGATGCGTCCGGTCCACTTCGTTGCAGAGACCGTCTCACTGGACCGCGTCCTGGAGATGTTTCTGGAACGGCGGCAGCACCTGTTCGCGGTCATCGACGAATACGGCGGGCTGGCAGGAATCCTGACGCTGGAAGACGTGCTGGAAGAAATCCTGGGCAGGGAGATCGTGGACGAGTCCGATACGGTCACGGATATGCGGGAACTGGCGCGCCGCCGCCGCCGGCAGGTCTCGGAAGAGGAGTAGGGGCATTTTCCCGGGAGTGAGGGCATCCTGCCCTCGATGGCAGGGCGAGACGCCCTCCACCCCGGACAAGCCCATCTGCGTCCGTGGAATCGGGTGCCTGGGTTTTTCTTGGAGGACAGGAATGGCGGTCACACAGCCAACGCTCTTCGACCGGCCTCAACAGGCAACAGGACTCCTTTCTTACGACGAGTTCCTGGATCACATTGAGAATTTCGACGATTTTTTCAAACAAACCGAAGTCCTGGAATTCCCGGATGCGGATTTCGAGATTCCGGTCTTCGTGAATGAGTTCTGGACGTCGAAACAGAGAGCGGCCAATTCGCTTCACGAGGTTTCGTACCGCGCTTGTTTCAAGCCCCAGTTGCCCCGGTTTTTCATCAAACGTCTGACCGCTCCGGGCGACGCGGTCTACGATCCCTTCCTGGGCCGCGGAACCACCGTCATTGAGGCGGCGTTGCTGGGGCGAACGCCCGTCGGGACGGACGTCAATCCGCTGAGCGAAATCCTCGTCTCGCCCCGGCTGGCCCCGCCTCCTCTCGCGGCCGTTTCCGAACGATTGAGGGAACTTCCGCTCGAGGCCCGAAGTGAGTCCTGGGACGACTTGCTGGCCTTCTATCATCCGAATACGTTGCGCCAGATAACGAACCTGCGGAAATACCTGCTTGCAAGACAGGAAGACGGAAGCCTGGATGCCGTCGACGGGTGGATCAGAATGGTGGCGACCAACCGGCTGACGGGTCATTCTCCCGGCTTCTTTTCGGTCTACACGCTGCCGCCGAACCAGGCCGTCACAGTCGAACGGCAACGGGGAATCAACCTGAGCAGAAAGCAGACGCCTCCCGAACGGGACGTTCGGGTATCGATTCTGAAGAAGTCCAGGTCGCTCCTCGGCAAACTTGAGGAACACGACGCCAGACGGCTGCGGGAGACTTCGGGAAAGGCATTGCTCACGACCGGCTCGTCGGACGACACGCCGGAAATAGCGAGCGATTCCGTCAGTCTGGTCGTGACTTCTCCGCCGTTTCTGGACGTGGTGGATTACCAGACGGACAACTGGCTGCGCTGCTGGTTTAACGGCATCGACGCGCGGACCGTGGACGTATGGCACTTCAATAAGCCGCGGGAATGGCAAGCGGCCATGACGCGGGTGTTCGCCGAACTCAAAAGGGTCCTCAAGCCGGGAGGTTATGTCGCATTCGAAGTCGGGGAAGTCCGCGGCGGGACAATCCTCCTGGAATCTCTCGTCGTGCCCGCGGCGGCGGAAGCGGGTCTCGAACCGCTGATGGTCCTGGTAAACGACCAGGTGTTCACCAAGACCTCCAACTGCTGGGGCGTGGAGAACCTCAAAAAGGGAACGAATACCAACAGGATCGTACTGTTGAGAAAACCCTGAGAATTGTCTTCCAGATTTGGAAATCTCGTCTGTTACAGGGATGCGAGCTTACCTTCCGCCGTCTTTCCGACAGAAGGGCGGCAAGGCAGGCAGACAGGAGGGTCTGCCCCGCCTTCACGCCGGCTTACTCAACGTGGCGGAACTCGTGTGACTATGGCATTTCACGCATGACTCGGCGGCGCACAATAGAAGCCCACAGTTCCGGATGCGTCGAAACAAAGCGCAGCCGTGCCCAAAAAAAACACTGGAAAATTCCCAAAGATTCCTGTGAGTGTTGCCATGTCAAATGAAGACGTCGGGATCGGCATCATCGGCGGCGGAAAGGCCGGGCGGAACTTCGCCATGGCCATCCGGTCCTGCGCGGGCGCCAGGGTGCGGATGTTCTGTACGCGGCACGAGGAATCGGCCAGGGACGCGGCGGAATCCTGCGGTGTCGCGGGATGGACGACGGAATACCGGACGATGTTGCGGGACCCGGAAATCGGGGCGATTATCGTGGCCACGCCCGACGAGTTTCACTGCGAGCACGCGGTCCTGGCTGCCCGTGCGAAAAAACACGTTCTGTGCGAAAAGCCGATGTGCCGTTCCGAGGAAGAGGCGGACCGGATGATCGGGGCGGCGCGGGAACATGGCGTGATCCTGATGGTCGGGTTCACCGAGCGGTACAGCCATCCCTGCGCCGAAGCCAAAAAACGGATTGACGCGGGCGAGATCGGTACGCCCAGGATGATGTTCGCCAGAAGATGCCATCCACGGTCCGTCCTGAGAAACCGTGCGTGGGTCAACGACGATGAAACCGGCGGCGTCCTGAACTATGCCGGACCCCACAATATCGACCTGATCTGCTGGCTGATGGGAGGCGCGCCCGAACGGGTATACGGCGAAATGGGACAGCTGATTCTGAAAGATCAGAACTTTACCGATTGCGCGGTCATGACATTCAGATTTCCCAACGGGTCCGTCGCGGCGCTCTACGAGACCTTCGCGTATCCGGGGACCTATCCCCACGGCGTGGACCGGAACATCGAGATCCTGGGTGACCGGGGGGTCCTGCACGTGGACTTCATGTCCCAGCCGCTGAGGGCGTTTACGGATGAGGGACACCAGGTGGCCGATTCGATTACGTGGCCGGCGTCCGAACACGGGATTCAGGGCGCGTTGCTGGCCGAAGTCGAGCATTTCATCCTGTGCGTACGGCAAGGGAGAACACCGCTCACGAAGGGCGAGGACGGCAAACTCGCGATGAGGATCGCGCTTGCCGCAAGGAAGGCGGCCGATACGGGAACGGCGATTCCCATATAGAACGTGCGCTGGTACTTCAGTGGACGGTGCAGTCATTCAGTCTGAGAGGGAATTTATGCTGACCATCGACAGAGACGCACCGGTCCCGCGGCCGGGGAGGTCCATCTGGTACACGGTGGACGGGATTCGCCGGGCACGGAAGAATATCCGCACGCAAGAGTGGGCCGCGAAAGAGTGGGAGCGGATCAGTGAAGTGGCGGAGCGGTGGGTCCGTGTTTCCGACGAGGAGATCCACGCGCTGGTACCGGATCGGGGGTCGATCTTCTGCAGCGGGCGGAACGGGAGTCCCTGCTGCAAGGCCCCCTGGCGGTGCGAGGTGTCGCGGCCCCGCCGTGCATTCTGCGGAGCTTGCGGTCGTGAATATCCGGATAATCGAAAAGGGTCTCCTTTCCGCGACGAGGGACGCGGCTTCTACTACGAAGGAAAATGGTTCGCGCCGGTGCCCGTCTGGAACAGTTTTGTCGTGAGTATGCTGAGCACCTATTCGTACGGCTCCGGCGGCCCCACCGACAATGCGTTGTTGAATCTGGCCCTGGCCTACGCGATAACCGGCGAGACCCGGTTCGGAGAAAAGGCGCTGCTGATCTACGACGCGCTGGCCACGCTGGCGCCCACGACCATCGGGCCGCTGGACATTCCGGAGGGTAAACAGGAGCGGGAGATGGGGCGCATGCATGCCGAGACGTGCCACGTCAACCGGCAGCGGTTCGTTGACATGCAGGCGTACGATCTCATCTCGGGTCTTCGCGCGATGGACGGGATTTCACCGACACGGGGGAATGGGCGCATCAGCATCAGGCAGAATATCGCAGAAGGCATGCTGGAAGACTACATCATGACGGAGGGAGGCGGGTACAATCTGCATGAAGGAAACCTCACCCATTTCCAGAATCACGAACTGGACGGGTTCCGGGCGCTGCTGTCCATCGGCCTGGCGACCGGCAGACCCGACTTCATTACCTGGGCGGGAGGGGCTTTCCGGTCCTTTCTGGACAACGTGCTCGGCAGGGACGGAGGATACTACGAGAACTCCGAGATGTACGCGTATTTCTCCGGTACGCTGATGCAGGACGTGGCGGAACTGATGTACCACTACGATCCCGGCAAGTACGCTTCACCTGAAGATTTCCCGGCGGCGGAGGCGCTGATGGGGCTGAGGAACGCCTTCGATCATCCCCGTCTCGTCCGGCTGTGCCTGGAGTACACGGAACTGATCCGGGCGTGCGGCCGCATCCCCTCCTATGGAAATACGAACGCGCTACCGGGTTACCGGCCGCCTTCGGAACGCCAGGTGATGCCCTCGCACTGGTCGCTGCTGGAACGGCTCTACTTCCGGAGCGAAAGCGCGGAGACACGGCGGCAGGCGAAGGAAATGATGCTGGATCTGTCTGACGGCGCCGCCGAAAACGTCCGCAACGGGACGTGGGCGCTGTTCAATACCGAACCCGGTCCTGCCGGCGGAGAACGTGCCGCGCCCGCGCGCGGCTCTTCCTTTGTCGGTCATAAGGGCGTGGTGGTCCTGCGCAGCGGGGTCGGCGACCGATCGCGCGCGCTGATCGTCCGGGGAGGCGCGAATCTGCTGTCGCAGGACGATCAACTGGCGGTTTTTCTGTACGACAAGGGCCGCACGATTATCGAAGACGTGGGTTACGCCCTGGCCGGTTCACACGTGCACAAAGGGTGGGGCATGCGGGCGATCTCCCACGCGATGGTGACCGTGGACGAGGATATTCCCACGTCTCAGGGCTACGAATTCGTGCCCAGCGCGGACCTGGTTGCCTTCGAGGACATGGGCGGCGTGAAGATCGCGGAGTACTCCGCGCCGCTGTCACGGATCCACCAGGGCGCAACCGAGTACCGACGGGCGCTGGTCTTCTGCGACGTGGACGAAGAGACCTCGTATACGCTGGACCTGTTCCTGGTGGCCGGAGGGCGCATCCACGACTACGCGGTGAACGGGCCGAAGTTCTTCGATGGGGATTCCGGCGCCTATTCGCTGGAAGGCGTGTCGCCCGAGGCCCGCGCGGGGGTGTGGACACTGGCGGGGCTGGGTACCCTGGACGGTTCCGAAGAGGCGAACGCGCCGGGAAAGAGCTGGGGAGAGCGAATCGGCCCGAACGATCGGATTCAGGGCGTGGCCGCTCCGGACGGCAGCCCGCTGCCCTACGGGTGGCTCCCGCCCCCGGGAAACGGGTACGCGTTCATCCACGACGTGAAGTCCGCCGCGCTGGAACGGGATGCGTACGCGCACTGGCGATTCGGCGACGAGCGGGACACCCATTTCGGTGTCCTCTTTCCCGCCGATCCCGACGCGACCCTCATCGCCTCAAAGGGTCCCGATCTGAAAGGCGAACAGCAGATCGACAGACTGATCGTCCGCCGGGAAGGGGAGGATGTGAAAAGCCTGTTTGTCAGCGCATTCGAGGCGTTTTCAGGTTCGCGCAACGTGACCGGCGTCCGGGTGCTCGCGCGGGATCTCCAAAGCGGGAGCGCCGCGGTGCGGGTGGAACTGGCGGACGGCAGGCGGGATACGATATTATTCTCGAGAAACGGCCGGATGGAACTGGAGGATCCCGAAGGGGCGCCAATCGCGCTGGCGGGGCGATTCGGAGTCGTTCGGGAAGGGAACGGCGAGGTGGCGCTGTTCCTGGTGGAAGGGACGCGCCTGCGGTTTGGCGACGCGGAAACCACACTCCCGCACGCGCGTTTCGAAGCCCGGATCGCGGATATGGATGCCGATGCGGAAACCGTGACGATCGACCGGGGTCTACCGGGCTGGATGCGTTTGGAGGACCGTCTGTGCCGGGTCGAATCGGGCGAACCGGATGCGCCCTATTCTCACCGTTCGGGATATCGTGTCGCCGCCGCGGAGGGCGGAGAAACCGACCGGCTGTTTCTGCAGCACGGCGACCCGCGGCTGGTCAGGGGCAAGGCTGTCTCTGTCGAAGCCCCGGATATCCTGAACTGCGACGTGCCGATCGCGTTTGCCTGGGGCTTCAATAACAGCGGTGATAAAGGTGAATATAGAGGAAAGGTGCTGCGAACGGAGGACGGATCGTTCTCGTCCAGGATCGTCGAACTGCTGGCGTTCAAGAAGATCCGGCTGGAATCCGTGAGGGGGCTGCGCCCGGGCAGCCGTTTCGAGATTCTCGATTTCAAGCCGGCGGATCGGATTTCGATTCCGAATTCCGGGAGCTCGGTCCTGTCACGGAGACGTTGATCCCGGGACTGCAACCCGGTACCGGCAATGCTTTGATCGCGGCCCCAGTGCGGCATAGAGATGCGATACGGCCGCCCTTTTTCCTTCTAATTTCCCCGATTATTCGATATTATGCACGGCAGCGGACTTTAGCGGAAGTGACACCTGGCACGACCGGGCGTTCCGGCAACAAACGCCGCTAAATCCTTCCACATCAACGGGGGGACGGTTATGCAGACAACACAGCCGGATACACATCCTGAAGCGACTGCCGGTCCGGAACGATGGGGCGTCACCGTGCGAGCGGTCGCCATCGGGCTTGGCGTTGCCCTCTTCATTCAGGGCTGGGGCATCTTTTCCAGCCGGGTGATCCGGTCGTCCGGCGTGACGGCCGGTTTTCTTTCGCCGGCCCTGTTCATTGCGATCCTGCTCGTCCTGTTCGTTCTGAATCCCTTCCTGAAGCGGGTCGTTCGGTCCGCGGGACTGAGCCTCGCGGAGATGCTGACGATTTTCGCGATGGGGCTGATGGGCGGCGCTCCCATCGCGCTCCTGTACGCCTTTATCACGATTCCCTACTACCTGGCCACCCCTGAAAACCAGTGGGGCAACCTCCTGCACCCGAACCTGCCTTCATGGGTCGCGCCCCTCGACGTGGACGGCGCCGTCACGCTTCTGTTCAACGGATTGCCGGACGGGCAGGGTACGATACCATGGGGGGCATGGGTCGTGCCCATGTTCTGGTGGGTGCTTCTGTTCTGCGTGCTGGCATTCGCCGCGGCTTCGATTTCCGTGGTACTCCGGAAACAGTGGGTGGAACACGAGCGGCTGCGGTACCCGGTCCTGGAACCGATCGTGGAGATGGCCAGGGGCTCGGAATCCGGCGGGTGGTGGCCGCAGTTCGCCCGCGGAAAGCTGTTCTGGTTCGGGGCGGGATTCGCGTTCGTATTTATCTTCTGGAATGCGCTGCCCTGGATCTCGCCGGCCTTTCCCGAGATGCCGGTACGCGGGCGGGTGTATGCCTTCTTCGGGCGGGACATGCCGCCCATGTTCAGCTATATCGATCCTTTCTCCTTCGCGTTCTCCTACTTTGCGAACTTGGACGTTCTGTTCAGCGTCTGGTTCTTCTTCGCCGTGTTCGTGCTGGAATTCGGGATTTTCAACCGGCTGGGCTACAGCATCGGCGGCAGAGGCGACCGGTACGGGTCCTACGACGCGGCATCGAGCTGGCAGGGCCTGGGCGCGTTCTGCGTCTTTGTGTTGTTCGGCCTGTGGATGGCCAGGCGCCACCTGAAGGACGTGGTGATGAAGGCGTGGCGGTCGGACCATTCCGTGGACGATTCGCGGGAGATGCTGTCGTACCGGACTGCGGTCCTGGGCGTTGTGGTTGGGTTTGTTTTTGCGGTCGTGTGGCTGAACCGGGCGGGGATGGACCTGCAGATGGCGATTCCGCTCGTGGCGATGCTCTTCGTTCTCTACATAGGCGTCGCGCGGATCATCGCCGAATCGGGCCTGTTGTACGTGCAGGGGCCGATGACGGCGCAGAGCTTTTCGGTGTATCTGCTGGGCGCGAAAGCGGTGTCGCCGTCGAGCCTGACCACGCTCCTTTTCTCCTATCCGATCCACGCGAATTCGACCTCGCAGATGTCGCACGTGGCCAAGGTCGGCGAACAGATCCGGGACAGAGGACGACGGCTGTTCTGGGCGGTGGGTCTTTCGTTTCTTGCGACAACCCTGATCGTGATCGTCGGGACGCTCTATCTGGGCTATACCCGCGGGGCGGAGAATTTCGGACACGGCTTCATCTGCGGGGGCGTGCACAATTTTCCGGATACCGTGAGCAAGATCAAGGAGCCGTTCGACGTCGACTGGAACCGGATCATGTTTTTCGGGATCGGCGCAGTGGTGATGGTCGTCCTCACGTTTCTCCGCTACCGGTTTCCATGGTGGCCGATCCATCCGGTGGGGTTCGCCATTATGGGGACGGACCTGGTGCGAAATTTCGCGCTGACGCTGTTTCTGGCGTGGGCGTGCAAGACGGTGATTCTCCGCGTGGGCGGCAACACGCTGTTCCGGCAGGCGCAGCCGTTCTTCCTCGGCCTGCTGGTGGGGCACGTCCTGGGGATCACGGGGGCGTTCCTCGTGGATATGTTCATGTTCCCCGGAGCGGGGCATAGCATTCACCCGTGGATTGAGTAATGCGCTGTACGGGGATGAATGATGTTTGACGCGATCAGAAGGGTTCTTCTCGTTCTGTTGACGCTGGGCGTCCTCGCACTCGTGGTCGTATTCGACCCCGAGGAAGTATCCGACGTGATGCGGGATACGCTGAATATTCATCAGGTGGCGCCAGGGGAGCAGGTGCGCGGCGATCTGTCGGCCGAGGACCGTGCGGTTCGACAGGTCGTGGATGCGATCACCGAAGACGACGTCAGGACTCACGTGGCGTCATTGACCCGGATGCCGTCGCGCGTGGTCGGGTACGGCGGGGAAAGGCAGGCGCGGGACTATATTGTATCGCAATTCAAGGCGCTGGGTCTGGAGCGAATCACGACGGAGACCTTCGACGTGACCGTGCCGATCGACCGCGGCGGCGTGCTGAAGGAGACGGCCACGGGCACGGAGATCCCCATATTCGGTCTCTGGCCGAACGACGTCCGGACGCCGACGCTTCCGGCCGAAGGAATCGAGGGGTCTCTGATCTACGGGCGGCGCGGAGAGTTTTCGGATTTCAACGGGTCGGTCGTGGACGGCAGCGTCGTGTTGATGGATTTCGGTTGCGGGCAGAACTACGTGAACGCAATGACCCTTGGCGCGAAGGCGGTTCTGTTCTTCGACGACGGGAACGTCACGCGCGGGGAGGCGGAGGACAAGTTTCTGGAGGTGCCGGTAAACGTGCCCCGGTTCTGGATAGACCGGGAGGATGCGCATCGCCTTCTCAATGAAGTTGAGCGCAGGGACGTCAGCGTGCATCTCACGGCCCGAATGGACTGGAAAACGGTGGAGGCGGCCAATGTGTACGGCTATCTGCCGGGATCCGAGGAGCGTATTCCGGGGGGAACCGGCATCAGGTGGAAGGACAGGCTGATTGTGGTCGGGGCGTACTACGACGCCATGTCCATCGTGCCTGCCCTGGCCCCGGGCGCCGAAAGCGCCTCCGGCGCCGCCGCGCTGCTCGAGGTGGTCCGTTCGCTGAAGCGGCACGGTTCGCGGTACTCCTTCCTCTTTCTGGCGACGTCGGCGCACTTCGAGGGACTCACGGGAATCAACGAATTCCTCTTCAGACATTCCCGACGAAGCGATTATTTCAGGGACCGGATCCCCGAAGGCGACCGGATCGACTTCAGCCTGTTCGTCGGGCTGGACCTGTCCAGCCGCAGCAGGCAGGTGGGCGGATTCGCGATGGGGACCTTCTACAACGCCCGCAAGGGAACGGACGAATACCTGAAAAACCTGCTGACGCCGTATTCTCACCGGTTCCGCGAATACAGCAGGGCGCTCTTCCCGGACGAAGAGCGGTACGTGGACGTGGTGGCGCCGGCCAAGCGGCCATGGACGTCATATATGCCGGTACCCCTGGCCCTGGAAAGCGAGGCCGCCGTCTTCGTCGGGCAGGAAGCGATGACGCTGGTCACCCTGTACGACGGTCGCGCCCGCACAGACACGCCCCTCGATCTTCCCGAGGCTATGGCCTTCGACCGCCTGACCGATCAGGTGCGGTCCGTGGCGGCCATGATGATCAGGGCGGGGAACGACCCCGGCTTTTTCCGGGAGACCCAGCTTCGGCTGATCGATCGTGGGCACCGTCTCTCCGGGCGAATCCTCTGGTTCGACCGGGACGTGGACTTCGCGATTCCCAGGGTGCCGGTTCCGGGCGCGCTGGTGACCTACAAGCAGCCGGGACCGGGCAGCCTGGCCGGCGTCCGGACGCTGATGGTCACGCAGGCCACCAGGGGTCCGATATATGAAGGACCGCCCACCCGCGGGACGCTGTTCGGATCGAGGGAAGCGGTTGGGCGGACCGGCCGGTTTGGGTTCGACATCGTGAGAAACCGTTTTTCGAATCAGATTCTGGCTTACGAGATCGACGCGGAGGGGCGGATTGTATCGGCGCCTGACATGGGACGCGAGGGCGCCGGCTCGGATGGCAGAGACGGGAAGTACCCCCTGCTTCAGGGATACGGTTGGTGGGACAACCAGATGATGGGCGTGCTGTTCAGGTGCCGGTCGCTGAGCCTGTTCGAGATTGTGGATTCCAGCTATCTCTCGGTGCTGGATCACATGAAGGTGCTCGGGAGGGACAACAGCGAGCCGATCGAGTACGGATTCCGATACGTGGCCAACCAGGGCCGGAAGGAGGGAAAGGTCACGCAGGCGTCGGTGGCGTTCGCGCCGCCCGGGGAGCGGATCAAGATCCTGATGAGCAGCGGGCTGTTCGGAATCAAGTACCTGCTGATCAACGCGCCGGAAGACCTGTTGACCGATCCGGTCTCACCGCGACAGGTGAACGCGGCGACCGTGAAGCGGTCCATGGGAGCCGGCTACGTCCCGGACGGAGATGCGATTTCCCTGCCGTCATACAGGGCGGCGCGGGACATGTGGATCGTGGACGACGTTCGGATGAAGCAGCTGGCACGCTACGGCGTGGAAAACCAGCGGCTCTCCCGGCTGCACGAACGGGCCCGGGAGTCTCTGCTCGAGGCGGAACGCCACCTGGAAAACCGCCAATATGACCGGTTCATCGCATCGGCAAGGGAGGGCTGGGGGCTCGAGGCGCGAGGGTATCCCGAGGTCAAAGAGACGGCCAACGACACGGTCCGGGGCGTCATCTTCTATTTTGTCCTGCTGCTGCCGTTTTCGTTCTTCTGCGAGCGGCTGTTTTTCGGCTTTCCCGACGTTCAGCGGCGGATTATCGGATTCGCCGCGATCCTCGTCGCCATGTTTCTGGCCCTGCGGCTGGTGCATCCCGCGTTTCAGTTGTCCGGGTCTCCATATATCATCTTTCTCGCTTTCGTGATCCTGTGTCTGGGCGGCGTGGCCATGGTGATCGTGGTGTCCAGGTTCGCCGACCAGGTGAGGAAGCTGAAGCAGGTGGCGACGGGCGTGTACGAGGAGGACGTGGGGCGGATTTCCGCCACGATCGTGGCCTTTACGCTGGGGGTTTCGAATCTGCGAAAGCGGCCGATGCGCAGCGGCCTGACGGCAGTTACGCTGACCCTGCTGACCTTTACGGTGCTCTCGTTTACATCGGTCCAGACGTACCTGCGTTTCTACAAGCTGCCGAGGGACAACCGGCCGCCCTACCAGGGAGCGCTGGTGAGAGACCGGAACTGGAGGGGGTTGCAGCCCTCCGTGCTGACCTATATCCAGAGTCACTTCGGCGGTTTCGCCCGGGTAGCGCCCCGGGCATTTTACATTTCCGAAAAGCGTGGCGAGCGGGCCTACGTCGACTTCGAGGAGGCGGAAAGCGGCCGGCGGAGTTTCGCAAACGGATTATTGGGTGTAACGCCGCAGGAGCCGGGGGTGCTGGGTCTGGACCGGCTGCTTACGGCCGGACGGTGGTTCCGGGAAGGGGAACGCCACGCGGTCATCCTCCCGGGTGAACTGGCGGAACTCGTGGGGATCACCGGCGCGGACGTGGAAGCCGGTCGGGCGCGAGTGCGCATGCTGGGGGTGGAGCTTGCCGTCGTCGGCATTCTGGATTCCCGGGCCGTCGACAGGCTTGCGGATATGGATGACGAACGATTGACGCCCATCGACACCACGATGGAGACCGCGGGGACGAGCGACTGGCGCAACCTGAGCCAGGACCCGAGGTTGATGGGAGCGGAGCCGATCGAGGCGTTCATCCACCTTGACACGAGCAATACCGCGCTGCTTCCGTACGAATTCGTGATCGAAATCGGGGGTAACCTCCGGTCGATCGCGATCACCGATTTCAGGGACCCGCAGGGCAACCCGAGCCGCGACGTCCGGCGGCAGATCGAGGACTTCATGTCCAGGGTCGCGCTGACGATGTTCGTGGGGATCGGCGACGAGGTGACGGTATACAGTTCGATCGGCACCACCTCGCTCTCCGGCATCGCGAATCTCTTCATCCCCCTGCTGATCGCCTCGCTCATCGTTCTGAATACGATGATGGGCGCGGTGTACGAGAGATTCCGCGAGATCGGCGTCTACTCGGCGGTAGGTCTGGCGCCCAGTCATATCTCGGCGCTCTTCCTGGCCGAGGCGGCGGTGTTCGCCACGCTCGGGGCCGCGTTCGGCTACCTGATCGGCCAGGCGGTGGCCATGTTCCTGTACGAACGCGGGGCGCTGGGCGGGCTGTCGCTGAACTATTCTTCCCTTTCGGCGGTTTCGTCCACCCTGCTGGTGATGCTGGCGGTATTCCTGTCAACGCTATACCCGGCGAGGAAGGCCGAGCAGATGTCTGTGCCCGATGTCACCCGCCGTTGGCAGTTTCCGCATCCCGACGGAGACGACTGGTCCTTCGACTTTCCATTCACGCTGGCGGGATCGGAAGCTCTGGGGATGTACACGTATCTCTTCCGGTGTTTCGAGTCGTTCGGCGAGGGTTCCCTGGGCCGGTTCGTTTCGCGGGACGTGCGTTTCGGGTCCGAGCCGCTACCGGCCGGCACGGGGTATACGATCGCGCTGCGGATGTGGCTTGCGCCCTACGATATGGGGATCAGCCAGGACGTCCGGATGAATGCGGTCCCCACCGGAGAACACGACATTTACCGTATAGAGGTCCTGATCCATCGCCTGAGCGGAGACGTGAACTCCTGGCAGCGGGTGAACAGGGGCTTCCTGAACGACCTCCGCAAGCTCTTCCTGGTATGGAAAACCATGCCTCCGGAAACCAGGTCGGACTACGCCAGGCAGGGCGAGGTCGAATTGAAGACGCCGGCGGGTAAGGCCGTCGTGACCTGAGCGGCTGAGTGTTCTTTCCCGAAAATGACTCACCAATCGGCGATCTGCATCCAGGACAGAACAGCGGTTGAGGAAAATGTGGTATGGCGAGACCTGCCGGGCAGCGCGAAATGGAGGCAGCCGGCAAGAACCCGGAGATGCGCGGGGTTACGGCGCGCGCCCTGAGCGTCGGCCTCGGCATTGCCGCCCTGCACAATTTCTGGAGCCTGCACTCGCTCTATATCATCCGGGGATCGTGGCTGAACCGTACGCATTTCCCCATGGGCGTGTTCGTGCCGTTCCTGATCCTCGTCCTGGCAACCCCGGTCCTCCGCCGGTTCGTTCCCAGAATGGCGATGTCCGGGCCCGAACTTCTGGTGACGCTGTGTGCGGGTCTTGCGGGGGGGATGGTGCCGACGTTCGGTCTCTCCACGACCTGGATCGGCATGCTGGCCATCCCGCACTATCTCGCCACGCCCGAGAACCAGTGGGGAGAGTACCTCCTGCCCAACGTGCCCGGGTGGATGGTGCCTTCCAACGCGCAGGGGGCCATGAGATGGCTCTTCGAGGGTCTTCCCCCCGGCGAAGGGGTTCCCTGGGGCGAATGGGCCGCCCCCCTGTTCTGGTGGACGGCGCTGCTGGGCGGGTTGGCGCTGGTTTCCTTCTGTACGGTCGCGGTCCTGCACCGGCAGTGGTCGGGGCACGAACGGCTGGCCTATCCCATTCCCTCGGTGGCCGGGGACATGGCGGAAGGGGCCGAGGGCAGAGGCGAATGGGCCGGGTTGTTGCGGAACCGGTTGTTCATCGCCGGATTGTCGGCCGCGCTGGCGATTAAAATCTGGAATCTGGTGCCGGCGTTCGTGCACGGGTTTCCGATGATCCGTTTGTTTCACCAGCAGTTGTGGGTGTACTTCACACAGTACTCCATGGTCCACGTGAGCCTGAATTTCTATACGATCGGGTTCGCGTATATGACGGGTCTGGACCTGCTGCTGAGTATCTGGCTGTTTCATCTCCTTTACATTATGGAGATCGCGGCGTTCGCCCGGATCGGACTGGGCATTGCGGGATTCTCCGGCGGGGACGTGTCGTGGCAGGGCGGCGGCGCGATGATGTGCTACGTGGGCCTGGCGCTGTGGACGGCCCGGGGGCACCTCGGACGCGTGGTGCGGCGAGCGCTGGGCCGGGCTGGCGGCGCGGACGACGCCGGGGAGCTGATGCGGTACCGGTGGGCGGTGTGGGGCCTGGTTCTGGGGGTGGCCTTTGTCATCTGCTGGTTGCGGATGGCCGGTATGGGGGTGCTTCTGGCCACGGCGTTGACGGTGTTGCTGTTCACGAGCTACCTGGGTCTCGCGCGGATTGTGGCGCAGACCGGCCTGCTCTACGTCAACCTGCCCCAAAGCGGCCAGGGACTTATTCTGGGCACCGTGGGCGCGGCGTCCATTCCGGCGCCCGGTCTCACGGCCATGGCGTTTACCAATGTCTTCGCCAACGACCACATGGGCCTGTTCATGCCCGCTTTCGCGCAGATTGCGAAATTGGCCGAACGGGTGGAGCGCCACCGAAGGCGGCTGGGATGGGTTGTGGCGCTGGGCCTGCTCGTCAGCATTGCGACGTCGGTGGGGCTGACACTCTATTGGGGATACACCGGCGGCGCGTACAATTTCGGCAGTATCGCGCTCTTCCGGCGGACGGTCCCCAGCGTGAACGGGTACGTGAGCCATATGCGCAGCCCCGATCCCGTTTACGCGGCGCCGTTTGTTCTCTTCGCGGCCGGCGCGGCGGGGATGGCCCTGCTGGCGTTCCTGCGATACCGGTTCAACTGGTGGCCGGTTCACCCGGCGGGGCTGGCCGTGGGCTATACCGGCATGACGAGGCACGCGGCCTTCAGCATCTTCGCTGCCTGGGTCTGCAAGTTTATTGTGATCAAAACCGGCGGCATGCTGCTTTACCGGCGGACCGTGCCGTTCTTTATCGGGACCATTGTCGGATACGCGTTGTCCGTTCCCCTGGGTTACGTGCTGGACGTGATCTTTTTCCACGGGCAGGGGCACGCCGTACACGCGTATTGACGCAAATGGCAGGCCAAGGCCGCGCCTGACGGAGGGTATGATCCGATGCGTATTCCACCTGTGTACACGGAACTGAAAGATCTCAATCTCGACACGGAACTGGTCCGAAACGGTAAACCGAACGTCACGATTGTCGTCCCCGAGGGCGGGGTCTACGCAGGCCCCGCGGAACGGATTCAGGCGGCGATTCACGCGCGGACCGGCGTGCGCGTGCCCGTTGCAGAGGACACGTCCGCCGAAGGGGCCGTGCCGATTTCAGGGCATGTGATCGTGCTGGGCAACCGGTCCACGAGTCGAACGGTCGAATCGCTATACAACCTGTACTATACGCTGCTGGACCTGCGATATCCCGGTCCCGGCGGGTACGAAGTTCGGTCGCTTCACAATCCCTTCGGAAACGGGCGCAATGTGATCTTCGCGGGCGGCAGCGACGCGGGCGGCGTGGAAGCGGCGGCGGACGTGCTGGCGGGAAAGGTGTCGGACGCCAACGAAGAAGGTGGCGGGCCTTCGCTGGGCTGGCTGATGGAGATCGAACTGGGCAGGGGGATCCAGGTTCCCGGGGACCTCCGGGAATTCGAGACGTGGGAGGCCTCGGCGGGATACGGGTCGGTGGGATATTTCGGGTGGAACAGCATCAGCAAGCGAATGGCCATGTACTACATGACCGGAGACGCCTTTCACGCGCGGGAAGCTCTCCGGCTGGCCTTTCCCGACGACCGGGCGATGGCGGAGATCACCGAAATCGACGGAGAGCGGATCGAAAACAAGGACGAGCCGCTCAGCGGACCCTATCACTACAACGCGCACATGATGATTCTGTATTGGGACCTCATCGAAGAGAGTCCGGTGTTTACGGATGACGAACGCCTGCGGGTTACGAACGCCTTCGCCGCACAGTTCGGCCACGCGCAGGACCAGGGTGCGCGCCGGCGAGTCGTGGAGAACGTGCAACGGGGCGCCATGGGATTCGGAGACCCGCCGGAAAGCGTGGGATCGCGGCATGGACAGTGGTCCGCGATATCGCTCTACTGCCTTGGACGATACTTTCAGACCTGCTACCCGAGCGCGCTCTGGGAGCAATCCATGGATGCGGCCAGATGGCATTTCGCGTCGCTGCACCGCCACGCCTGGGTGGACGGGGAACACGACAACCTGTTCTGGTACAATACGGGTATGGCACCTGTTCTGAGCTATATGCTGATCACGGGCGACCGGAAGCCCATGGAAAACGGCGTGACGGCCACTCTGCTTCGCGGGCAGGAGATCCTCGCATCGGGACGCGAACCCGACTGGGCCCTGAATTCCGCGTCCATCGGGTTTCTCAACAAGGCCGCCTATCTCACGGGTGACGGCCGTTACCGCGAATATCTGCGACGGACCGGGATGGACATGGACATCTTCCGTCTGGGGCAGTCCTTCTGGCCCGAAGACGATATCGAGCCCGCGCTGCCGGCGGACCTGGTAAACAGGTGGTCCATCCACCCGATCCCGCAACCGATGTGGCGGCAACGCGAAAGCGGGTTGCCCCTGGAAGACTCCTTCCTGTTCGGCAGCTTTCGAAGCGCGGCCGATTCGACGGGAGATTTCATCCTGGTGAAGGGGATGAACGGCGCGTCCCGAAACGCGTACCATACCTTTGTGGTACTGGAACTGAGGCTGGGTGGAGAGACGCTGCTTGAAGGCTATCTGAACCAGGTGCTGACTCGATCGGAAGGGACCGTGGAACCGGTCGTGGCGATGGATTCCGCGCTGAAGTACCGGGACGTGGTCGGGGAGACCGCCGTGATCGTGGCCGAGGTGCCCAGGGCGGCCTTCTGCGCATGGCGCCGGACGCTGGCGCAGCGCGTCGGGCGGTACGCGCTGTTCGTGGACCACATGACGTTCCGCGAGGACAGCGAGGAACTGGAGGTGGAGGTGTTGTGGCAGGGCAAGGGCGCGTGGGAGGCGCTGCCGGACCGCGGCGCCGTGCGTATCCGGGACGTGGCGGAGGTCCATGTGTCTGATCCTTTGGAGGCCGTGGTTGGGGACGGCGAGGCGCGTATGGTCTGGCGGGGACGGGTGGAGAAGGGAGACGAGAGATTCGCCTTCTCGCTGCTGGCAGGGGATGGCACGACGTGCGCACGGCTGGACGAAAATGCGGCCGCACTGGCGCTCCCGGAGCCTGCCGTGGCCGCCGCCGGTGAATACGAGGGACTCCAGGGCGACCTGGTGGTACTGGCCGCAACCCACCTCCACGGGGTCAACGCGACCGGGGCTGCGCTTGGCGCATCCCTGTTCCACGCAAGCGCACCCGTGCAGGTCGACTGGGACTTTCAGAGCGGCGCGCTGGAAGTGGTTGCGGGTGAGGAGACGGAGATCCGGCTCGCCGTTGCCGATCCGGGTGGCGTGGTGGATGACGAGGGTGTGGTCATCATAATAATCCCTGAGGGACGGCATTCGGTTTCCGGCGCGGCGCCCGACGCGGCCGCGCTTGCAAGGGTGACGGCGCGGCTCGAGCGCCTTCTGGAGCAGGGCCGGGATGCCAGACGGCAAGCCGCGGCCGCGCCATCGCCCGTTCTTCCGGATGTTCCGTCCCTGCCGTCGCCTTTCGCAACGCGCGTGGGTGGCGCCGTGGTGGACATGGTCGCGGTTGATTCGGGCGGACAAACGCTGATCTGCGCGGCCGAAGACGGGAATGTCCACGTGTTGTCACAGGACGGAGAAGAACTCCGGATCCTGCCGACGGACGGTCCCATCCGTCTCCTCCACTGGTGGGGGGAACACAATCTGCTCCTGGCGGGATGCGCGGACGAAAAAGTCATCGCGTTCGATCCGGATACGGGCGTTCGGAAATGGGCATTCACGTCGGAGGAAGACCCGGCCGTGTTCCGGGCCGCGAAGCCGTACTGGTTCAAGACCGCGCCGGGGCACGCGGGCGTCCACGGACTCCATTCCGGCGTTTTTCTGGATGGGAAGAGCCAGGCTTTCGTGGGCAGCGCCTGCACGCTCGAGATATTGGATCAGGGCGGCAATCTCGTGAAACGGGTTCCGGTATTCTGGGGCCCGGGCTCCCGGTTCGCCCTGATCGACGGCCCGGAAGGAGGCATCGATCTGCTGATCGCGAGGCAGCCCACGGACTCGCACGCGATGGCGGTTGTGAACAACCGCGAGTTGGATCCGAAGCAGCGCAGCTTCCGGGACGTGCCCGAGGGCCACACGAATATCGGCGGGTGGGCCTGTATGAGCCGCAAGCACATTTTCTACGAGGACCTGGACGGAGACGGCAGGAAGGAAGTGGTGAGCGAGATCAACGGGACCTGGAACCGGGTGACGGTGTGGGCGGCGGACGGTCAGGCGCTACACAACGTCCACCTGGGCCCGGGGGAGCGCATTCCCACGGACAATGTGCGGGACTTCGACGTTGTCGATCTGGACGGCGACGGGAGGCGGGAACTGCTCGCGGCGCTTTCGGGCGGGCTCGTACTCGCCCTGAATCACCGGTGCGAGAGAATCTGGTCGAGGCGGCTGCCTTCTCCGCCTGCGGTCATGGCGGCGGTCGAGGCCGGTGTTGGCGCCAGGGTCGTGGCCGGCTGTGAAGACGGTGCGCTGGTTGTCCTGGACGGCGCTGGAGAGGTCGTCCAATCGGGCAGGACGAACGGGAGGCCGACCTGCATACAGAAGGTGAACGGAACCGTTGTATTGGCGACGGATCAGGGGGAGATCAGCCGTTGGCGGGTGGATGACCGCCGGTGATCTTGAAGCCGCGACGGAGGAAGAAATGGACACGGATAACGGGCCGGCCGGACTGAAAATCGACACGTTGAAGCCGATGCACGTGAAGACGGTGCTGGCGGCGGACGGCGATGCCAACGCGAAGATCGTCATCGGGGATCATCCCGCGCACGAACGGCAGGCGGAGCGAATCGCCGAAAGAATCGAGGCGGCCACGGGCGCCCGTCTGCCCGTGGTGGGCGCCGGCGACGTGTCGGCTTCGAGAGGGCGGCTCGATTCGCACGTGGTCGCGCTGGGGAATATGGCCGACAACCCCTTCATACGCTGGCTGTATTACCAGTGGTGGGCCATCGAAGACCTCTGTTATCCCGGTGAGGGGGGCTACGCGCTCCGGACGCTGCACAACCTGCTGGGAAACGGGAAGAACGTGGTCCTTCTGGGCGCCAGTGACGAGGACGGGCTGGACCTTGCGGCGTCCCGGTTTCTTTCCGGGGTCGATAACGGCGAGACGCTGCGTCTGGGGTGGCTGATGGACGTCGTACCGGGTCCGGCCTTCGAATCGCTCAAACCTCCGGCGGACGGGTGGCTCGACGAGCGGCGGGAGGACTATATCCGGCAGGTCAGCCAGCCGCATGCCTCCCAGGCCGGCGCCGGCCACGGGATGGTCACGGAGGCGGGAAGGCAGGGCTTCGCGTATCATCGGACGGGGTACGAGGTCTATGCGAAGGCGCTCCGGGAGGCGGTGGATGCGCATCTGAAGATGGGGGAACACGGGGTAATGGCCCATTTCAACGTGTGGTGGCTGGCGGTGATCTGGGACCTGATCGAGGAGAGTCCGGTGTTTACGGACGCGGACCGCCTTCGGATCACGCGTTATCTGCTGTGGTTGATGGATTCGCACGAAGGCGCGTATAACCGGTTCTTCCGTGAGGGCGTGGGTCACCGGATGGTGCGTCAGAACCACCAGACGCTGGTGGGCCTGTCGTCGTGGTTCGCGGGGCGGTACTTCGCCACGCACTACGGGATGCCCGAAGCGGAGGAGTGGCAGGCGGCGTCGGCGGACCTGTTCAAGGGTCAGGCGGCGTCGTTCAAGCCGACCGAGGACGCGAACGCCTATCAGTGGACGACGCTGGACCATCTCCTGACCTATACGCTGGCCAGCGGGGACGAAACGTACGTGGAAAACGGAAACTGCCGGCGGTCGCTGGACCAGGCCGTGTTGTACTGCAACAACCGGGGCGCCATGCCGCCGTTCGGAGACTCGGGGGGATGCCAGGTGCCGCCGCCCGCGAGTTTCCTGGTGAAAGCGGGGCACGTGCTGGGCGACGGACGCGCGGAGTTTCTGATTCGCACGCGGTCGGACCGGGTTTCGCTGATCCACGGATTCGAGAAATATTTCGGCGACGGCCTGGCCCCGGAAACGCCCTCGGACATGGCCGGCGTGCGGGTGCTGGAGGTCGCGAAGGGGTATTACGATTTCGCCGCCGACCCGAAAGCGCGCCCGTCGGAGGTGAAGCCGCTGAATCTGCCCCGCGAAGAGGCGTTCGACACCCTGTGTTTCCGCGAGGGATTCGACCGTGACGATCAATACCTGATGCTGCACGGGATTTCCTATGGGAACCACGGGCACGACGACGGAAACACCATCGTGGAGTTCTCGGCGAACGACCGTGTGTTCCTGGTGGATGCCTCTTATACGGAGGGGCCCACCCTGAAACACCACAACGGATGCACGGCGGTGCGAAACGGAGAGCCGTGGGAGGTGCCCGCGCTGTGCCGGCTGGAGGGCCTGGCGGACCTGGACCGCGTGGGAATCAGCCGGTCGTCAATGGAGGGAGAATGGGGCGCGAGTTGGACGCGGAACGTGGTCTGGCGCAAGGGGCGTTTCTTCGTGATTATCGACGAAATCGAAGCAACGAAGGCCGGGACGTTCGCGCTTGAGTGCAACTGGCGCACGCTGGGGACGCCGTCGTTGGACGGGGACCGGCTGGAGGCCGCGCAACGGGACCCGGACAGCGGGCGGGAGGACCGGTTCCTGTTGGAAGGCGTTGGCGGCGACCGGGTGACGATGGAACGGGACTGGGAGGCCTTCGGGCACTGGTGGAAGGACTATCCGTATTCGGACGATTTCGTGAATATCCTTCGGCAGTCCGTCAGTCGCGAGATGGCGGCGGGCGACCGGCATACGTTCATCAATCTTTTTTACGCGACGAATGACGCGAAACCGCTGGACGTCCGGATGCGGCGCGTCGGGGAGACCGCGGTCCTGATCGAGGGGTCGGAAGGGCGGATGCTGGTCGGGACGGGAGGACCGGACGGCGCGTTTGCGGTGGGGCCGGTTTCGGGAGAAGCCGACGTCTACGTGATTGGCGAGGGCTGGTTCGCCCTGTGCGGAGGACGGCGGTTGCTGGGCGGGGAAACAACGCTTTATGAAAGCGACGGTCCGGCATCGATCGAGCTCGATCTGGTGTCCGGCGCCGGCGTGTCGGATACCGCGGAAAGCGTAAGCGCGACGCTGTGCTGTCAGCGACGAGCGCTTGCCGTGGGGAAACACCGTCTGAGCGTGCCGACCGTGGACGTCGATACCCCTCTCGATGGGATATGGGACGTTCCCGATTGGGAATCCGGCGCCGGGCGGCGTGTGCGCCGGGCTTCAGACGCGGGTTTTCACAGCGTCTGGTCGCACGACTTCGGATCCGCTGTCCGATGCACAGCGCCACGGGGCAGCGGCGCCGTAGTGGGTACACAGGACGGACGTGTGATCGCATTGGGCGAGGACGGGGAGCCGAAATGGACGTACCATGCCGGGGACGCGGTGCTGTCGGTGTGCGCGGCGGGGCGAGACGGCGACGAGAGCGCTCCGGTGGCGGTTGGGGCGAACGACCGGCGCCTCACCTTCCTCGAGGGCGACGGCGTCGAACGATGGTCCAACACGTTCGAGATCTTCCGCGGCGGATGGGCCTGGTATACCCGGAATTCCTCCGTCGAAGTGGTCAAGGCTGCCGACCTTCGCGGCGTGGGAGAGCCGGACATCCTGGCGGCGGTCACGGACCGGCAACTCCACTGTTTCGACGCGGACGGCAACAAGCGCTGGAACTTCTTCATCTACGGAATTTTCGACCCGTTCTGCCTGGCGGACGTGAACGGGGACGGCCTTCCCGAGGTGGTCGGCGGCCCGGGCAGGATCTCCTGCGGGGGGACCTGCTACGTTCTGGATGCGAACGGTCGGGAGATCGCCAGCAACGGGCTGGACGGGTGGCCTTCCATGCTGCCGGGTTGCGACGTGTATCTGTACGGCAGCGGCGACAATCTGATCGCGTGCGGAACGACCCGGTCGAAAGTCCACGCGCTAAGGCTGGAAGGATCGTCTCTGGCGCCTCTCTGGACGCGGGAAGTGGGCGAAGAGGTGCACGCGGTCGCGGCCTTTGACGTGGACGGCGACGGGAAGCCCGAGGTGGCGGCCGGTTCGGACTGTTTCTATCTCTACCTGTTCGACGAAAACGGCACGGAGCGATGGCGCCGCAATCTGCAGGCCCCAGTGCGCCGGTTGTTCGCCGCCGACGTCAACCGGGATGGCGTGCCGGAGATCGTCGCGGGGTGTGTGGACGGTAGCGTGTGGGTCCTGGATGGCGACGGGAACACCCTGGCCGCTCACCGCACGGAGGCGAAGATCCACGCCCTGACGCCCCATGCCGAAGGCCGCCTCCTGCTGGGCTGTTCCGACGGGACGCTGTCGTTGCTGGGCGTGTAGTCAGTGGCGCGTCAACTGCAGGTATTCAGCAGTTCGAAGGTAGATTTCTTCCGCGAGGTCTTACGGCAGCCTCACGCCCAGATCCATTCGGGTTAATCGCCCGGAAAAATCGAGATGAGTTATTTGCCACTTTCTTCAGGTGTCGTCCACGAAGCGGCGCTTGTCTTGATTACGTCTATCGCTCTATCCAGGACCACGTCCCGGCCGTTGTAGAATTGATCCCTGGTGGGACGGACGTCTATGTCTGGAAAAACGCCGATTCCTACGAATTCCCTCCTGTCGTGATAGGTATCACGTGTCTCAGGAATTCAATCTCGGTGGTGTCAAAGCGCGATTGTTTACTTTGGTTGTTTCATCATTCATAACGCAACGCCTCAACTGGATTGCTATAGGCAGCACGCGAAGCGTGGTAGAAAATCGTCGCCAGAGCAATGATCAAAGCACTCCCTCCGCTCAGGAAGAAAATGTCCACGCCAAGATGCGTCCGATACGCGAAATTCTCCAACCATTGCTGCCACAGATAATAAGCAGTTGGAAGAGCAACGAGAGTCGCAATGAACATAGGCCAGAGTAAATCTCGCACCAAAAGTACTACAATTTCGAGCGCTGATGATCCCAGCACTTTGCGAATCCCGATTTCTTTAGTTCGTTGTTCAGCGGTGAACGCAACCAATCCCAGAAGGCCCAGACATGCCACAAGGATGGAAATGAACGATAGCGCCCCCACCATCTTAGCAAAACGTCGTTCTGACTCGTACAGATAGTCGTGGCTCCACGTGGGTGACCAGTACCCAAATCTGCTTTCGTTGGGCCGAAACTCACGAAATATCTCCTCAATGTAGTTTAACATTGCGGGAAAATCGTTGGTCTTATAGCGCAGTGTAAGTGCTGTCATGTTTTCCACAGACATCGCCATTACAACAGGAGGCAACTCTTTGTGGAGAGATCGAATGTGGAAATCTTTTACAACACCGATCACGACACCTTGTCGCGTCCCGCACTTTAGTGACTTCCCAAGTGGATTCTCCCAACCTAAAATTTCCAGAACTGTTTCATTCACCACAAAAGCTGATGTCATATCGGTGGGAATATCCGCCGAGAAATACCGCCCCAATACCAGATCAATCTGGTAAGTTTCAATGAAATCTTCGTCGACCAGCAAAATACTCATTTCTCTTTTTACATCTTCTTCACCCTCTGCATACACGCTCCACAGTCCACCTATCCAAGGGGGCACAGACGCCGATGCTGCCGCACTCAGAATGTCTGGGTGCTGTAGAAATGCATGTTTCACTGCGCGATATCTCTGTTTCAAGTCGCGAGAAAATACATTGAAAGTAATCAGATCCTGTTTAGTAAATCCGAGGTCTTTTTTCTGTATATAGTCCAGTTGCCTATAGATCGTAACCGTGCCAAAAAGGAAAAACACGGTGACTGCAAACTGTATAGTCACCAACGTTGTCCTCAACGAC
Organism: Candidatus Latescibacterota bacterium; assembly: GCA_965203805.1. GTDB lineage: Bacteria > Latescibacterota > UBA2968 > UBA2968 > JAAXHE01. The sequence continues at coordinate 4,493,229 of OZ241917.1, forward strand.
GCGCTACCGGTTTTCAAAACCCCATTCAACACATCCACAGCCTGAAAGGCAGACAGATAAAATGCTGGATAACTGCCCGCCAGTACTCCTACAAAACCTGCAATCGCGCACAGTAATGCAACCTCCAAGGTGTTGGTACCATTCAGAAACGCCGATTGCTTGCCCATTATTTGGTTAAATGTCGGCAGGCTAAAGACCACAAATCCGATTGCCACAACATAGGCTATAGTTGTCAGAACAACAGACTCCCCCAAAAACTGCCACGTCAATTGAAGACGATGCGCTCCAACAACCTTTCGAATGCCAACTTCCCGAGCCCGGGTGCCAGACCGAGCAGTGACCAAATTCATGAAATTGATACAGCCAATCAGAAGAATCCCACCCGCCAACGCAGAAAGCAGATACACCTGCACGGCATCACCCCCACCTCGATATTCGCCTGCCCTGCTAATTGCGTAATCATATTGACTGTGAAGATGAATCCGTGTAAGTGGTTGCAGATGATAGGCGAAATCTGGCTCTTCCGTGCCGTCATAATTCCTCGTTACGAACTCATCCAACTTAGCTTTCAGGTGCTCTCGCGCATACCCTTCTGGCAATACAATATAAGTTTGTACCTGAAACTGGTCCTTTCGACTCGGCGGATTCCAGACTTCCTTCGCATCAGAGTTGGCTGGCTCCGCGGTGAGAAAATGAAACTGCAGGCTCGAATATTTCGGCAGATTTTTGAATACGCCTGCGACCTTATATTCGCCAGGAAATCGTCTTTCTGCGGTCATGACTTTTCCAATCGGGTTTTCACTGCCAAAATAGGTCTCCGCCATTTGTTCGCTGATCAAAACTGAATTTGGTTCCTGCAACGCAGTAGCACGATTCCCCTTTAACAGAGTTAGATCGAAAACATCGAGAAATTGCTTGTCCGCCAGACAGAAGCCAAAATCGAACTTTTTTTCTCCATACCGCATCTGTGCACCATCCCAAGTTTCATGATTCCAAATCCGAACAGCCTGTTCAATTTCTGGAAACGTCTCTATGAGTTCCCATGCCAGATGAGCCGATGTACGTGTACCAAATCTGCGCGTGCCGTGCTGATCCCAAGTCTCCCGAATCACCCGGTAGATGCGATCTGATTTTTCATGAAATCGATCATAACGCACCTCTCCCCACACGTAGAAGGAAATCAACATGCAACAGCTCATGCCGACGGCGAGCCCCGCAACATTGATTGCTGAATAGCCCTTGTGCCGCAGCAAACTGCGGATGGCGACAGTGAAATAGTTCTTGAATATTGCGATTCTCCAACAGTTCAAGTTTGAGGGAACAAAAACCAGCAGTTTTCTTTGGGTAGCGGCGTGGATTCCGTCCTACACTATGATCGACGACCTGAGGCTGGTTTCCTCGCTCTCGGTCTGATCGTCTGGATGGCTCGCTGCGAGATCCCTGATTGCCGATTCTGATTGAGACTAACCTAACATTCGTAGTTGAACACGTCGAGCAGTGCCAATGCGGCGATCCACATTTTTCAGTCGATTACGGCTGAAATCCAGGTCGGAACCCCAACGCTGTCGTTCACTTTGAGCAGGTCGCTGACGAAGTTCCGGGCACGGAACACGCCCTTGGTCCGTTTTTTCTTACGGATTCGTAGCCGGAAAGCGCGTATTCGTTAGTGATGGTTCCGAATCGACGCGTGGAATTAAGAAAATCCAACGGATTTCGATCCTCGAGGCTCCGTCAAATGCGGTCGATATTGTACCTAATGCAAGTGACGAAGTCGAATATCGCGGAAGGCTGTTTTAGATTGCCACACGTTTAGCGCAATCGGACCCGACTGATAGCTGAATTCCGTCAACTGGTTGACCAGCCTGCCGTCAATGTATGAGGTCAGGGATGCGTCCCTCGCGGCGATTTGGACGTCGTATTCCTGTCCCCGTTCGATGGGATAATTGACCACGCTCAGTTTTTTGAGTCCTTCGGGAGCGACTTTGCTAATTGCGATGGCCTGCCATCCCAAGAGGAAGTCGAGGACATACCAGTTCCGCTCGTCTTCGGACATTCGAAAGAATACTTGAGCGTTGCCGCCTGAAATGGGCGTGATGAGGAGAGACAGTTCGTAATTCTTCCAGGAGGAGTTCCCAATGATTAACGGAAAACCCTCGTCGCTAGAGTGAACAGCTTCGCCCACGATACCGTCGCCGGTGCGGGTCCAAACGTGATCAATGGTCGCTTTGCTCTGCTTCTGTGCGGGTCGCCACTCTGCCAATCCATCGCTCTCGATCAATTTCTGCCAGTGGATGACCCCTCTCATTCCGGCAACAACCTGCCGTCCGTAATCTTCCTGTCTATCTCGCTTGTCGAGTGTATCACATTCCATGCTTGAAAGCCTCCTTTTCAGTCTTTGGCGCGATCTATGTAACCGGCTCTTGACCGTTCCCACTGGTATGCCCACGGTGTTGGCAATTTGATCTTGAGGTAATCCGACAAGATAATATAGCGTCGTAACGGTGCGGTCCCCCGCAGGAAGCAACTTGATGGCATCTCTTAGGGCCGACGTACGGTTTGGATGTATCCCCTTCTCAGTATGAGCAAGTTGTGAGTATTCCCGCATTCTGGATAGTCCCCGCGCTTCAAGGGTTCGCTTTCTGACCCACTTGCGGGCCACGTTACGTGCAATCGAATGAAGCCAGGACGGGAATTTTCCTGAATCATCAAGTTGGTCCAAATGCCGAAACGCGAGAATGAACGTCTCTTGCGCGGCATCAGCGGTGTCATCGGAATCTTGAAGCAGGCCGCAAATCGTACCGAACACTAATGACCGGTACCGGTTCACCAGGTCGGTAATTGCGGTTTCAACTCCGCGGCGGGCTTGAATGACCAGGGTGTTGTCGCATGGCGACGGCGCATCCATCGAAATGCCTCGATTCGTGGTTTCACCCTTTAGATCCCATTCCTGGTACAAGGTTCACGGTTTTTCGCAACACACTTGCGGAACAGACGAATAAGCTGCATCGAGTTCGCTGTAGCGCATCATTGAGACGGGATAAATGGTCTGTAAGGGAGTGCAAGGGGGACCATCAAACTAACCTGGCCACTGCGGTCGGCAGCTTCGCTGCTCTTTTGCGCAAGACGCCGATACCGCAGACTGAGATAGTGCTGGGGTTATCGGCGTCCATAGACTCTCGCCAGACCCATTCCGGGCAATCGCTCGGAAAAATCAAATCGCGCTATTTGTCACTTTTCTCAGATTCTGACCAAGATACAGCGCTCGTCGTGATTACGTCCATCGCTCTATCCAGGGCCACGTCCCGGCCGTTGTAGATATCCTCCCTGGTGGGACGGACCTCTATGTCCGGAATAACGCCGACTCCGACGAATTCCCTCCCGTCCGGATAGGTATCGCGTTTGGTACAGATCCTGGCCGTGCCGCCCGGGAGCGAGACAAGAAGCGGTTGACCCGTGGTACCTGCCGTTTTCTCGCCGACCAGCGTGGCCCGCTTATTGTGATGTAGAGTGATCAGGAAGTCTTCCGCCGCACTGACCGTGCCCGGCCCGATCAATACGACGAGCGGACCGAGAAAGGGATGCGGCGTTCCGGGCTGGACGGGTTCGTGTGTCCCTTCGTACCACTTCTCTCCATAATCCCAGGCCCGAAATGAAGGCATGTATTGCCGTGTCTTCCACCGGGTTCCGGTCAGCGTTCTGTCGGTCAGATAGCCGATGATGGCCGACCCGTTGCGTGTATCGCCTCCCCCGTTATCCCTCACGTCAATGATGAGTCCCTTCGCCTTTTTTACCTTATGAAAGATGTCGTCGAACAATTCAACAACATCCCCGGAAGCAAACGTGCGGATTGCCAGGTACGCGATCCCCTGGGAAATTTCTCTAAATTCGAAGTTGGGAAGCTGGGTCCACGGTCTATCATCCCATTTTGAAAGTCGGATCAATGTCAAGTTCCGCGTGGCGCCATCGGATCCCCTGATGCGAATATTGACAGAACTGTTTCGAGGTCCCTCAAGGATTTTTCCATAGGCCTCCAGGTCCCGCCCCTGAGGTGTAGATGAGGAAACGTAGGGATAGATTTCTTGTTCCAATTTCTTCTGCGCAGTGAGGCCATCAACGTGGGTAATCTCGTCGCCCCGTTTCAATTCCGATGTGCCAATCTCGCTGGATGTGCCAATGTCTACGATAACCGCCTTTCCATCGACTGGACGAATGAGCAATGGCGGACCGCCCGTCGCTGAGGTTGGGACTCGCGGCCAAACTCCTGTATGACCATCATTGAGCCGGGCGATGCAGCGCTGCAACAATCGATAGTACTGACCATATGATTGCTCTTCCATCACTCTTGAAAGGTATTCTTCGAGTACCGTGTCCCAGTTGAGATCCGGGACCTGATCGAAGAACGCGAAGTTGTATTTCACTTCACTCCATAGGCGGACAAACCCCGTCACGCGTTCGTTGGCCGTGAGTTTCGGGATGGGCATGTGTTCCGTAGCGGTCAACACATTCCAGTTTCCCCTCTGCTGGTTAGCTATTCCGCCGATCTTCAGGTATTCTTCGTAAGCACGCCGGTTCTCGGCGGGATCGGTCTGGACGCGGAAGCGCATCGCAATCTTGCCGTCCTCGAGGTCATATCTGGCGACCGCCAGGCAGGGCGTGTAACGGAATTGGCGAAGGAAGCCCTTGGCTCTGGGAAAAAAAGAACCCCCGCCACCAATTTTCCCTTGATCAGACACAAAACGCAAGTCCACAAAGTCACCTGATATGCCCAGGGAATCATTATCGGAGATCCAGCCTATGTAGATTTCCCGCAAACCGTAGGGATTATTACCGCACCTTAGTCGAGCTGCCTCGTTTTCTCCCAGGGCAATTTCGATCCGCTCGCCCAGTTCGTATTGACGATCGACGACCGCAATGCGCCTTAAGTGATCAGCAAGCTTCCGGGAGGTTAGCCTACCTTGTATTCGGCCTGCCTTTGCGCCTCCATCAGCGTGAGCCTCTACTTGCACTGGATGCGCGAAGATTACGACGATTAGCAAAGCTGCACGAAACAGGTTCATCTCAAACCTCCTTTGCCAGGCTGGAAGATGGCATCCCTGACGCGGACGAGATCGTCAGAGTCGGGTTCGTATAGCAATTCTTGCGTCATTAGATGCGACGGCGCATGCTCGGCTACATATCCCCGGCATGGTGTTGTGTAGACGATCCCCTCGACGGAATCTATGAGTGTCTCGGCTTCCGTGTTGTCCATAAGCGCCACCGGGACGTCGCCCTTTACGTCCACATGTTCCCGGACCAGCGTCCGGTATCCCGGTTCGGACTCAGCATCCCGCAGGATCAGTCCGATCTTTAACCCGTTCAGCCTGCGTGCGCCTTCAAAAAATGACCTGGAGAGTTCGACGCTAACGCCTTGAATGCCTTTGACTCGCTGTTTCAGTCGCTGCTGAACTTCCGCAAGGTGCCAGTGAGTGGTCAGCACATAGTGCGTAGAGGATGGGAGCGAGTTCATATTCTCCTGTAGTCGATTCAGGTCTACTCCAACAACGTGGCGGCCCCATGCCTGACGGGTTGCAGCCGCAAAGTCGTCCGCCTGGTATTGACTGCATTCGATGAAGGCACACTTGGCGTAGCGTCGGTCGTGATCCACGGCAGCCTTTTCAAACGCAGAAACAAACTGAACGCCATCGAATCCCCTGGCCTCTGCTTCTTTCACCATCCGAAGGGCGAGCGCGTCGGCCTGCGACGCGGATACTCGTCCATGAGAATGAAGGGTGCCAGCGGCAACCACGGCCTTCTTACCCTGCCGGATCGTCAGTGTTCCTTCGCTCTCCAGTTCCAGATAAGCTCGGCGAATGGTATTGCGGTTCACGCCGAGCTCCACTTCCAATACCCGAATGGAAGGCAGAGGATCTCCGGGGCGAAGCTCTCCCACAGAGATGGCATACAGGATCTGGTCTTTAATCTGAAGGTAGATGGATGTTCTGGAATCCTGATCCACTGAAAAACGCATATTCCCTCCTGGACCAACTGTTATAATGTTATATTTAAATATAACAGTAGGTATTCTTTTTGTCAATGTTATTTTTCGTTATCGTGTTATTTTACCCTATGTCCCGGCTACAACGAGCTTTGGTTTGCGTAACTGGCCAAACGGTCCTGCTGTACGAAAATTTAATTTTACCCACGCCTTCTCAGGAGATACCCATGCCGGAAAAACTGCGTGTCGGAATCGTCGGATGCGGGGGGCAGACCCGCCTGAATCTTGCGCCGGGCGTCGCCCGCGTCGAATCGGCGCGTCTCGTGGCGTGTGCGGACGTGGACGAGGCCAGGGCGCGGCAGGTCGCCGAAACTTTCGGGATCGAAGCGGTGTACGAATCTTCGGAGGACGTCACGGGCAGCGCCGGCGTGGACGCTGTGATCGTGGCTGTCCCGCACCGGTTCCTCAAGGACGTGGCGCTTTCGGCGATCGCCGCCGGGAAGCACGTGTTTATCGAGAAGCCGATGGGTCTGAATGCGGCGGAGGGCGCCGAGCTGGTGGAAGCCGCCGAAAGGCAGGGCGTGGTGGCGATGGTGGGCTATTGCATGCGCTATTCCCTCAGCCGGATGTACATCAAGTCTCTACTGAATCGGGGCGTGGTGGGAGACGTCAGCTTCGTGGCGGCCGGCAAGGGCGGCGGTCCCCTGGGCGGATGGCTCGGGGGTCCCTGGTCGGAGGGCGGCGGTCAGCTCTTCTTTCTGGGCTCCCACCTTACCGACCAGGTGCTCTGGATGACAGACGACGAAGCCGAAGCCGTTTCGGGGACCGTACGATGGAACGCCGGCGGCACGGACGAGACGTCTGCCTACACCGTGCGACTGAAAGGGGGCGCCGTGGCCACGTTCTCCGTGTCCCAGGCCTCGGGGGTCGGGTACGATTTCGTGGACATTTTCGGAACGCAGGGACGCGTTCGGGGCGACTGGAAGGGCGACGTCGTGACCGTGGAGAGCCGGGTGATCCCCGAATACGCGCACCCGACGGTCCTACGCATCCCGGGCGATAATCTTGAAGAAATGTGTTACCGCGAGTTGGCCGCGTTCGTCGAGGCGGCGCACTCGGGAGCATCTGCTCCCATCCCGATGTCGGACAGCCTGCGCGTGCTCCGGATCCTGGACGCGGTCGTCGCGTCGTCGAATGAGGGAAAATGGCTGGAGGTTTAGGGGGCGGAGACCCTCTCCCAAAGGCGGTGAGAGGGTAGACGTAAGAGGGGAGATTATACCTCAATCAAGGACACCTACGTGCCATCCGTGATAACCAGCCAATGGAAAGATCACGCGGTGATCCGACTGAATCCGGACGGAGAACCGATTGAGCTTCCAGCCCGATCACAGATCGTGACCGAGAGCTGGAACCGGGTGACGGCCGTGCCGCACATCGTCTACATGCCGGAGGTGGACCGGGTGCTGATGCTGCTGAGCTGCGACTACCCCGGCAGTCCGTGGGTACACTTCGCGATGGTGCTCTTCAGCGATGACCTCGGATCCACATGGAGCGATCCGGCCTGCGTACACACCGACGAAGAGGGCAACCCCGCCTGCGGGCTGGGTCACGGGCTGACGTATCTGGGCGGCGGCAGGTTGATGCTGTATTCATGCCACCCGCCGGCGAGGTGGTTCAGCGACGATTATGGAGCGACGTGGGGGGACACCGTGCCCGTGGCGCCGGCGCCGAACGGGAGAACGTGGATGGCCTGGGACCCGGTTCTGGTGGACAGAGATCCACAGTCGGGACGGGTAACGCGGCTGATGGAAACCGGCTACTGGGGCGACGCCGGGACCATGGACTCGCAGGCCTACGTCAGATTCAGCGAGGACGGCGGCCGAACCTGGACCGGCGCACATTATGTACCGGAGTTTGAAGGCGTTAACGAGGTCTGTCCCGTTCGAGCGAAAAACCGCGATATTGTCGCAACCTGCCGGACGGACCCCCCGGAGGCGCTCAAGCCCCATCGGTTCGATCACTATGAAGGGTTCGGAATATCCATCTCCCGGGACAATGGCTACACCTGGAGCGAGGTCCGGCAACTCTACGACTGGGGGCGCCATCACGCCAGTCTGTTGCTTCTGCCTTGTGGTCACATTGTAGCTACATACGTGGTGCGGCTGGGATATCCGGACACCGCTGACGGGTTTCCGCGTTTCGGCATCGAGGCGGTTGTGAGCCGCGACAACGGACAGACGTGGGAACTGGACCGCCGCTATGTCCTTGCCGAGTGGACCGGAAACAGGAAGGGATCGCCCTCGTCCGCGGGAAAGCTGCGCTCCGGCGGGTGGCATGCGAGCCCTCACACCACGTCCACTCAGGTGCTGCCGGACGGCTCGATCCTGACCGCCTACGGCACGGGGTATCGCCAGCGGGACGATGCTTTCGGACCCGGACTGTACGGCCCGCGGGACGTCGGCCTGATCAGGTGGAATATCGAAAGAGAATAGATCCACGGGGCCGGCTGCATCGGCGCGTTTCCGCAAAATCACTGAATAGGCTGGTTCGGCACGGAGAAAGGGGCGGGTATGATCAGCGATCAACAGGTCGAATTCTTCCGGACATTCGGCTTTCTTCCGCTGCGCGAGGCATTCGGCCGGGAGGAGATGGCCGCCATCGGCGACACGTTCGACGACATGCTGGAAAAAGACCGCGAGGGTCAGCCTTTTCCGGGCGAGATACGACAGGCGCTCTATGGAATCGCCGAGCGCAACCCTCTGCTGACGGAACTCGTCGAGGACGACCGCATCTATGAAACCGCGGGGCGCCTGCTGGGCCCCGGGTTTCACTGGCTGTGTTCCGAGGGCAATCTGTACGTGGGCGAAACGGAATGGCATCCCGACGGCAGCCGGCTGAACTATCCGCCGATGAAGGTCTCTCTGTATCTGGATGCCCTTACAAAGAGTACGGGCTGCCTGCGGGTGATCCCCGGATCGCACCGGTTGCCGTTTCACGAGGCGCTGAGGCCCATGGAAAAGATGGGTGTGCCCGGCGCGGAGGTGCCGTGCTATTTCCTGGAATCCAGTCCGGGAGACGTTCTGTTCCTGAACATGAACATCTGGCATGCGGCGTACGGCGGCGCCGCGGGACGACGCCACCTGGCGGTGAATTTCGTTCCCGAGGCCACGGAACCCGAGCACGTCGAGATCCTGAAGAGGAACCACCGGGTCCTGATTGACCTGATGGCGCGGTTCCAGTACAGCCAACCGGGCCGGGCCTTTACCGACGACTTTCTGAACAGCGAAAAGCCGCGTATCCGCCGCATGGCCGCGAAGTGGGTGGAACTCGGACTGCAATAGACCTGGCGGAGGCCCTTGGGTGACCGGAATGCGCAAAGAAATCCGGATTTCCGAACGGGACGGTTTCGCCAGAAGAAACTTTCCCTGTACGATGAAGATGGGCTTTGAATCCGGCGAGTTTCCGGCGGACGGTTCTGCGCGAATGCTGGACGCGAAAGGCGAACCCCGTCCCGTCCAGGTGGACGTCCTGGATTCCTGGGACGACGGCAGCATGAGGACCGCGGAGGTCTCGTTTCCGGCGCGGCTGCCTGCCGGGGGGGAGGAAGTCCTTGCATTCGAGTTCGGAGACGGGACGCCGCCGCCCCCGCGGCAGACGAATCCGATCAAGGTCCGCGATCGCAAGGACCCGATCGAGGTGCAGCAGGGGCCCGTGATCTACCAGGTCCGGAAATGGCGATTCAACTTCGTGGAAAACGTGATCTTCGATGGCAGGGCGTTTCACGGACCGGGAGCGCCGGGGCCGGCGCTTCTCCGCAAGGACGGCAGGATCCTGTTTCCGTCCGGCGAGGTCCGGATCGATATCCAGACGCGAGGTCCGAGGTCGGCCCGCCTCCGAGTGGACGGGACCTACGGCGGCGGATACGAGTTTGTCGCGTATCTGACCTTTTATTCGGGCGTTTCCTGGTTCAAGGCGGAACACGAGATCGTATCGGGCGATGTGTCGCAAATTGCGTCAGTCGTCTTCGAAAGCACGTTCAACCTGCCGGATGCGCCGCTTGTCTGCGCGTTCGGAGCACGTCAACGGGCCGATGGCGAAGGTACGAGCTGGGCCGTGGTCACGGACAATGCGGCGACGGTGGACGTTGCGGCTGTTGGCGCGTGGTCCGGGAAGGACGCCGTCCGCTACGAAGTCGAAGCCAACGGGCGCTTCCGGACGCTGTTTCCCTGCCTCGAGAAACCCGCGATCCTGTATATGCATTACCTGACGACTCCCCCGATGGACCATCATCATACGCCGGCGGCGGCGATGGCCACGGACCCGGAGTGCCAGGTGATATAACGCTGAGACGGGCGCAATCGTGAGCGAAACGACCTACCGCGTGGGAATCATCGGCTGCGGCCGCATGGCCAGTACGATGGACGACGAGAAGCGGACCCAGCCGGGCCGGGTCCCCCAGCCCGGGGTCCTGGCTGCCGCCTACGGTCAGGCGGAGCGGACAGAGGTGGTGGCCGCCGCCGACATCAACCGGGACCGGCTGGCCGACTTCTCCACCCGCTGGGGAGTCGGGCGTCTCTATGCCGACTATCGCGACATGCTGCAGGCGGAATCGCTGGACATCGTCAGCGTTGCCACGCACGCGAACCTGCACGCGGAGATGACGGTGGCGGCCGCCGAAGCGGGTGCGCAGGCCGTCCTGTGCGAGAAAGCGATGGCAACCAGCCTTCGCGACGCGGACCGGATGATCGACGCGTGCCGGAAGTCCGGAACCATTCTGTCCGTTCTCTATCACAACCGGTGGGACCCCCTGATGGTCCGCGTGAAGGAACTGGTTCGGGAAGGTACGATCGGGGAGTTGATCAGCATTGCGGGCAACATGGGCCCCGAACTGGTGCACGAGGCGACGCACATGTTCGACCTGATGCGGTTCTGGTCCGGCGATGAGGTGGCCTGGGTGTTCGGGCAGCTGGACGGGGGGCGGGATCCGGCAGATGATCCGGGGGGAAGCGGGTATATCCGATTCAAAAGGGGGATGCACGCCTTTGTGAACGCTGTTGAGGGATCTCCTGTGGGATTCGAGTTCGATCTGGTGGGTACCAGGGGGAGGATCCGCATCGGCTACCACGTGGACGAACTCTGGACCGTGGAGGAAGGCCTGTACGAAGGACGGGCCCTGCTGGGGCGGAAAATCCCGCAGAATATTGAAGCAAGGAGCGGCGTCGTCAAGGCGATCGAGGACCTGGTAACGTGCATCGAAGCGGGAAGCGCGCCTTCCTGCACGGGCGAGGATGGGCGCAAGGCGCTGGAAATCGCGCTTGCCTTTCACGTTTCCCACCGCGAAGGCGGCGCGAAAGTCGAATTGCCGCTGCAGGACACCTCTCTGTCGGTGACGAATCCGAAATATTATAGTTGATATAGAGCGGCTATCAGCTGTCAGCAATCAGCATTCAGCCGAACCCGGTCAGCGATACGGCCTGCCGACCTCAATTTGCGATGTCTGGACACCCTCACCCCCCAACCCCCTCTCCCGGGGGGAGAGGGGGAGAAAGCCAGGAAAACTGGCCTCAAACGGAGACACAAAGACACAGAGAAGATCTGGAAACAACGTCAAAGGCGGGCGACCACAAGGGTCGCCCCTACGCATAAAATATGAACACGGTTGGAGGTAGGGTTTATCTCGTGGCACTGGCTTGACACAGGAATAATATATACATACATTGTATGTATGAATAGAATCGGGTTTGTATGGGACGAGCGAAAGGAAAGGGCGAACTTCAGGAAACACCGGGTCTCGTTCGATGAAGCACGTACGGCTTTCTACGATGAAAACGCGGTACAATTCTTCGATCCCGACCATTCGGAAGACGAGGACCGGTTCCTGCTCCTGGGAATGAGCTTCAAACTGCGCGTGCTCGTCGTCTGCCATTGCTTTCGAGAGCAGGAAACGCTCATACGCATCATCTCGGCGAGAAAGGCCAACAAGACGGAAGTCGGTGACTATTGGAGGAAACGCTCATGAGAGACCACTATGATTTCTCAGAAATGGAGGGACGTAAGAATCCCTACGTCAAGCACCTGAAGCAGCCGGTCACCATGCGGCTCGATCGGGACACGGTCTCCTATTTCAAGGATATGGCGGCGGAAGAAGGGATACCGTACCAGACCCTGATCAATCTCTACCTTCGCGATTGCGCGGTCCATAAGCGAAAGCTGCGGATGAAGTGGGCGACGTAGCGATCAGTTCTCACCGGTATTGTTGTAGGGGCGGTTCGCGAACCGCCCGCGGGATTTTTGTACCTGCAAGGTTGATCGAAAGGAGATGCTGGATGATCGGAATTATGGTCATTATTGGTGCGGTCTTGCTGCTCGCGGCAACGCCGCGTCATGCCGCGGCCCGGCAGCCCGAGCTCGACGAGACGCCCGCGCGGCCCGGCGAGTGGGGGTTCCGCCCCGCCGGCGGGAGCGTCTCGCAGGTGACGCCGCCCGGGTTTTCATGGCGGCCGCAGAAGGATGCCGCCAGCTACGACGTTCAGTGCGCGCGGGACAGCGGCTTTGGAGACGTGGCGTACGAAGCGAGCGGCGTGACGTTCAACGTCCACTGTCCGCCACAAACATTGGCCCCTGGCCGCTGGTTCTGGCGATTCCGCTCTCACGATGCGTCGGGCGCGGTTTCGGACTGGAGCCGGGGGCGGGCGTTTACGATTGCATCAGACGCAAACGCGCTCCCGCTTCCTTCGCGCGAAGACCTGCTGGCGCGCATTCCGGCCGGACATCCGCGGCTGTTCGTACGGCCGGAACAGATACCGGAACTGCGGCGGCGTGCCGGTACGGATCTGGCGGACAAATATGAGGAACTCGTGGCCGCCTCGGAGAAGCTGCTCGCGAATCCGCCGCCCACCGAGGAGCCGCCGCTCTACCCCGAAGGCACGGTGCGGCTGAGCGAGGAGTGGCGGGCCATCTGGTGGCCGAACCGGGAGTATACCATTGCCGCGCTGAACGGCGCGGCGACCCTGGCCTTCACCCGGCTGTTGGGCGGGCGCGAGGAATACGGGGAACTCGCCCGGGAGATCCTGATGGCCTGCGCCGAATGGGATCCGAAGGGGGCAACGGGATTCAAGTATAACGACGAAGCCGGGATGCCCTACGCGTACTATTTCTCCCGGACGTACAGCTACCTCAACGATCTGCTGACGGAGGAGGAGCGGGAGAAGTGCCGGGTGGTGATGAGGATCCGGGGGCTGGAAATGGACGCGCATCTGAATCCGCGCTTCCTCTGGCGTCCGTACGGGAGTCACGATACCCGGTCCTGGCATTTTCTCGGTGAGGTGGGCATCGCGTTTCTGAATGAGATTCCCGAAGCCGAGGACTGGGTGTGGTTCGCCGCGAACGTGTTCGCCAACACGTATCCGGTCTGGAGCGATGACGATGGGGGCTGGCACCAGGGCATGGGCTACTGGCGGAGTTACATCCAGCGGTTTACCTGGTGGGCGGACATCATGCGCGAGGCCATGGGCGTCGATGCCTTCGATAAGCCCTATTTCTCAAAGGTCGGCTACTATCCGATGTACCTCCAGCCGCCCGGTACACGGGGAGGCGGATTCGGAGACCTGACGGCGCATCTTGTCTCCGCGCAGAACCGGGGCGTGATGGCCCTCTTCGCGGCGATGGCGCGGAATCCGTACTGGCAGTGGTACGTCGAAGCGCATGGTGAGCTTCCATCCGAGCCCGGCTATATCGGATTTGTCCGGGGGGCCCTTCCGCGGGTGGTGGCGAAGCGGCCGGTCGACCTGCCCACGTCACGCGTTTTCCGGGGGACGGGCCAGGCCGTGTTCAATACCAATCTGGAGGATGCCCGCAACAACGTTGAGCTGATCTTCAAGAGCAGCCCGCTCGGATCTCACAGCCACGGATACGAAGCCCAGAATGCGTTCCTCCTCTATGCCTTCGGAGAGCGGCTGCTGATTCGCACGGGTAGACGGGACATCCACGGCAGCGAGCATCACAAGCGCTGGATGCACCATACGAAATCGGTGAACTGCATCACCGTGAACGGAGACGGGCAGTTGCCGAACTCCAGCGACGCGCTGGGGGAAATCCTGGATTTCCACACGTCGGCGCAATTCGATTACGTATCGGGAGAGGCGTCCCGCGCGTACGCGGGCAAACTGGAGCGGTTCACCCGGCGCATCCTGTTCGTGAAACCGGAAGCGGTCCTCATCTTCGATACGGTGCGCGCGCCCGAGCCCGCGCAGTTCGAGTGGCGGCTGCACGCGCCCGTGGAGATGGACGTTCGGGACCAGCAGGACGTTCGTGTGATCAACGGGGCCGCCGGTTGCCGGGTGTCGTTTCTGTGGCCGGACGGGTTGAAACTGGATCAGACCGACCGGTTTGATCCTCCGCCCCGCGCCCGCATCAAACTGGTGGAGTACCACCTGACGGCAACACCCTCCGCGCCCGCACGCGAACGTACATTCGTGACGCTTCTCAGGCCCCACCGGTCCGCCGACGTGTTGGTCGGCGACGCGGAACTCGTGGAGATCCACGGCGGGTACGCGGTCACGATTCCCCTGGCGGAAGGCAGCGCGGGCGTGGTCCTTCAGGCATCCGGAGGCAGCGTCCTGGAAGGGGCGGGCCTCAGGACCGACGGCGAGGTCGGCGCGGCCACGTTCGATGATCAGGGAGACGTCAAAGAGACGTTTGTGGCGTCAGGCACGGTAATAGAAGCTCCTTGATTACCGTCGACAAAGAGAGAAGATGCATTTGCATTACGGTCGAAATTGTAGGATACTAACCGGCGCCGCTTCGCTGTGCACGGCCGCAACCCAATAAGGATACGAATGCCGCTATACATGTATCCGGACATCTATGCGTCCGGATCGGTACCGAAGAATTGGATGCCCGCCCGGGGAGGTACCCTCAAGTACCCGGTGCGCAATCGGGCGGTCCTTCGGGAATTGCGGCGACTGCGTCGCAGCCGGTGGAGAAAGGTAATTCGACAGGGAGATTTCGGTGACGCTCATTACTTCGAACATGAATCCGGCAATGTTGCCGGCGTGAAGTTTCATCCTGGGACCAGGACTCCATGACACAGAACGATCCATTTCGTATTGTGCTATCGGACGCGGGTCGTGACCCGGGTGCGCCACACCAGTTGGAATTCTTCGCACTGTTGAATCTCGGTCTGGTGCAGTCATTGGCCAGCGGAATTCTCGGTGCAACAGAAGCCATTCAGCGCTTTTACCACTCGGACAACTGTCTCTACGTCCGAAGGCAACTTCGAAACCGCGAGGCCAATGCGGTTATGAGCCGTGGAGTACAATTGCCCGATCTTTTTGAAAGTTTGCCTGCAGAGGAGGCACAGCGCGAATTCCTTCACGAACTTGAGATGATGCGGTCTCTGTGTCTGAAGCTCCTCGAGAAAGTACGATCGCCCTCCGCACCGGGACGTGCGACTGCATAGGGATCGCACAGAACACCGGCTTGACTCTTGACGTGACACAAAGAGATTTTCTATTTTCGATCTCCCCCAGAGAAGCAATGCTGGGGGATTCTTTGAGGTGAAGACAATGTCCGATACTCCGGGACGCAGCGCGCGAAGGCGTAAGCAGGAGTCGTACGATATCCAAATCGTGAACAAGGAGATCCCGGAGCTCAAGGACCTCTGCCTGGAGACGGACCTGTCGAAGGACGTGCTGGTCGTGCCGCCGGAGGGTAGGGGCGGAGAGCAGACGGGCCGGCGAATTGCGCAGGTTTTGGGAAGCGCGGCGGAGGTGCGGCCTGCGTCGGAGGTTGGCGAGAGCGATTGGGATTCCGCGCATATTGTGGCCGCGGGAAACGTGTTCAGCAACCGGGCGGTCCGGCGTCTGGGGATGAATTTCTACGCGTGGACCGACGAATACTATCCGGGCGGGGACGGGTACGAAGTGAGAACGGTTCACAATCCCTTCGGGGCCGGCCGCAACGCGGTGCTCCTTGGCGGAAGTACGCCCGAAGGGGTCGAACGGGCGGTAGACGAGTTTCTCGAAGTTGTGGAAAGGGAGGGACCGCGCATTGGACGGATCAATCGGTCGGTATCGCGGCAGAACCCCGAGTCTTCCCCCACGGACGCCGAAGCGCGCAGGATTATCGATACCGTGAACGAACAGGTGGCGCTTTCGGGAAGCCAGGGTCCGCTTCGCCGCATGGTGGACCACGCCATGCTGTATTATCTGTCCGGCGACGATGCCTGGGGCAGGATCTTCAGGGAGGAGTTCCTGTTCTTCATCGATCTGGCGCACGAAGTGGGCGACTGGTGTCTGTCGCAGGGGACCCACCTCTACTTCTGGATCTACAGGATGCTGACCGCCTGGGACGTGATGGAGGAGGGCGAGGTTTTGAGCGACGCGGACCGGCTGAAGATGACGAACGCCATCTACAATATCATCCGGTGGACGTCCGAACTGACCCACTTCCGGTTCAAGTCGGTCGACGACGTGGTCCAGAACCAGAACCACCAGAGCTTTGCCGCGTTGAGTCTGTTTACCGGTGCGAGGTACTTCAGGAAGTATTACGGATTGACGGATTTCGACGACAAGCTGCCCCTGGCGCACCGGACGCTGGAATTGCATGCCAGATCGTACAAGCCGAACGACAACGCCGGTACCGGGTACGTGTGGATCACGCCCGGTCACCTGATCAAGTACGGGTTGATGACGGACGATCTGTCGTACCTGGAAGACGGTCATCTCGCCCGCCTTCTGGACAGCGCGGTGCTGACCATCGACAGCCGGGGCGACGACTGCTCGTACGGCGACGTCGGCGCGTACCGGGCATCCCGCGCCAGCCGCCCGAGCGGCTTGCAGACCGCGGCGATCGGCACATGGTTCTACAACGACGGGCGCTACCGGTGGCTCTACGACTGGATGGAGCAGGGGCAGGAGTGGAAGGATTCCTTCCAGCGGGACCGGAACTGGGGCATCGGCGGCTGGGAGGTGTACGACGGGTTCTTCTTCAAGGACGTTCCGCCCGTGGAGCCGGTGGAATTGCTCGGCGTGCGCGCCTCCATGCTGGATGCGGCTGCGCACGAATTTGCAAAGGACCGCGCCAGAAACACGGATCAGTACCACGGCGATCCCCTGATGGAATCGGACGTGCCCCTCGCCGAGGCATTCGACAAGCTCGCGTTCAGGCGGAGCTTCGACAGGCGCAGCGAATACCTGCTGATCGACGGCCCCACGGGGTTTTCCCATTCCCAGGAAGACGGCAACTCGATCATCCGCCTGTGCTGGAACGACCGGATCTGGCTGGCGGACCTGGACTACATCCGTCGCCTCGCGAGATATCACAATACCGTGGTGATCGGGAAGGACGGTACGTGTTTTTCCAAGCCGTCGCAGGTGGCGCTCAGGGCGATCGAAGATTTTGAGGACTGGGGGTTCAGCCGGACGGTTTCCCCCGGAGACAACGGCACGGACTGGGCGCGCAATATCTTCTGGCGCAAGGGATCGTATTTCCTGGTGATCGATACGGTGATCGCGCTCGATCAGGGGGACTTCCTCCTGGACGCCATCTGGCGGGTGCTCGGGAACGTCGACGTCGAGGAAAACGTATTGAATCTGGAACAGGATGGGGAGCGCTTCCACCTTGTGAATGCCGACGCGTCCGAGAAGTCGCTGACGGACCGCGAGGCCGACTTCGCGCCGGACTGGGAGGCCAACTGGGAAAACTACGAACACGCCGACGGGACGGTTCGGATGTGGCACCAGAAGCAGCGGCTCACGTTGGATGCGGGCGAGCAGGCCGCCTTCGTCAACCTGTTGTATCCGTCCAATGCCGATATGGACCAGGCATTCGACCTGGAGCGTGCGGGCCCGTCCGTTGCGCGGGTACGGGACAGAGGTACCGGTGCGTGCCAGATGGCGGGGGTCGGGGCCTACGCGTCCGGGGAATTGCGCGTGGACGCGGAACTGTTCCGGATCGACGGCAGCGGGTTCGCGCTGGTGGAGGGGACCTCCCTCGCGTGGGAGGGCCCGCTGTTCAGGAGTTGGGCGCCGGTGTCGGTTGAGTTGGACCTCGCGCGGGGAGAGGGGATTGTTGAATCCCGTACGGAGACCCGGGTGGGCATCCGCGCCGAGGCGGTCGACGTGGACGGCGAACGGATGACCGGCGGAGGCGAGGGAAAGCTGCTCTGGTTCACGCTATCGGCCGGACGTCATCGCCTGCAGGTCTCCCCTTCAGGCGAGGCGGTCTTCGACCAGGTGTTTCGAGACGCGGTTCCCTGCGACGAGCCCGCCGTAAGCGTAGCCACGGCGCCCGATCCAGGCGCGGGGCTGGCGCCGCTGTGGTCCCTTCAGGCCGGCGCGGCCGTGACCACGGCGGCCTCGGATGCATCGGGCGGCACACTGGTCGGCACAGCCGCGGGTGACGTTCGCCTGCTTGGCGTCGACGGCGGCGAAAAGTGGTCGTTCCGATGCAAGGGCGGAGTGCGCGCCGTGCACCTGGAGGACATCGACGGAGACGGCGAATCGGAGGCTATTGTCGGTACGCGCGACTGCTGGTTGCACGTGCTGAATGGCGGAGGCGACGTCCGCTGGGAGCACGAGTTTCCGCCGGGAAGCGGGATGCGGCCGCAAAGGCTGACGACCCTGTCCACGGCGGACCTGGACGGGGATGGCCGGCGCCAGATTCTGGCCGGCGCGGAGGGTTGGCTGTTCCACGCGTTCGAGGCGGATGGAACGCTGAGGTGGCAGACGGAGACCCACTATCACTGCATAACCGGATGCCTGTCCGTGGACCTGGACGGCGACGGGCGGGACGAGATGCTGGTCGGCACGGAGTACTACACGATCAACTGCCTGAACCCGGACGGGACGGCGCGGTGGCGGCGGAGCACGGGCTGCGTCTCACCGACCATTCTCGCGGCCGATCTGGACGGCGACGGCTCAATCGAGGTGGTCTACGGGGACTGGCGGGCCGTCAACGCGGCGTCGAGCGGGGAGCTGTTCGGCCAGACCGGATTGGGCGGCAGCGGCAAGTTCGCGGGGCCGGGGACCTACGGCAGCCGTCCCGGCAGGATGGGTGCCCTCTCATGGCGCGTGAATATGGGTGGCGAGGTGGAGGATATCGCCCTGGCGGACTTGGACGGCGACGGAAATCCGGAGGTGATCGCCGGCAGCGACGTGGGGCAACTGGTCTGCATCGCGGGCGACGGCAACGTCGTCTGGCGGCGCGACCTGGTGGACAAGATCACGTGGCTGACAACCGTCGACCGCGGCACAGAGGTGAAGATCCTGGTGGGTTTCGAAACAGGGGAAATCCGGACGTTCGACGAGAATGGCGATCTTGCCGCCGTGGATCGGGTGGATGGGGAAGTCACGCATCTTCGAGCCGCCGGCGACACGGTCGTGTGTGCGACGTCCGCGGGTACCGTGACGGCGTTCCGTCCGGTGTCGTGAGTCAACGGCGACGGCGAATCCGTCGCTGAGTCAAGGCGTAACGGGAATCATGATCACGGCGTGAGAGGCCGCATATGGCCGGGCTGAGCGATAGACAGCTTTCCACCTATCTCAACGACGGCTGCCTTCTGCTGGAAGACGTGCTGGCGCACGCGGACCTGCAGCCGCTGATCGACGACATCAACGCGGGGATCGATCGGAAGGCGCGGGAGGCCGTTGTACTCGGTCTTCTGCGTGATCCGTTCGACGGCGCGCCCTTCGACCGGAGGCTCGCACGCATCAGCGAGGCCATGGACGATTCGTCGGAGATCGAGCGGGGGGTAACGGGGAAGCGCCTGAAGACGGCAGGGATGTTTTCGCTGATCACGCACCCGGCGATCCTGGACATCGTGGAGTCGATCATCGGGCCCGAGATCCTGGCCCATCCCCAGTTCAACTGCCAGGCGAAAATGCCCAACGAAACCCGGTCGCAGATCCCCTGGCACCAGGACCTGGGGTTCCTGCATCCCGAGGCGGAAGCGACGTTTATGGTCAACTTCTGGATTCCGCTGGTGGACGTAACCGTTGAAAACGGGTGCCTGGCGGTAATCCCGGGGAGCCATCGGGCCGGTCTGATGCCGCACGGAGCGGTCCGAGGTTATCCGAACGAGGGAATCCAGGAAGGGTACGTACCGGTCGGGCGGCAGGTCCCCTGTCCCGTGCGAAAGGGAGGCGTGGTGGTGTTCCAGCACAAGACCGCGCACCGCTCGTTCCCGAACCGGACGGACCGAATCCGGTGGAGCGTGGACGTCCGTTATTCCGATCCTTCAATGCCAACGGGGCGTGACGAAGTGCCGGGATTTGTGGCGCGCAGCCATGCCCACCCCGAGCGTGCGGCGAAGTCCCACCTGGACTGGCAGAAACGGATGCAGGGGGTGGATGAGCTTCTCTACGAATAGCGCCGTTACGCGGGAACCGGAAAATCGGGCTTGCCATAAAACATATGGTGAAACGCCTGCCAGAAGGACTCGCCCCTGCACCGGATCGTAAAGTCGTCCACGCGCTCAATCCCTTCCCGCTCGGACCGTTGATTGGGTTCGGGACGCGTCATCTCTACCGCCACGGGGCTATTTGCAAGAAGCGGTTCGATGTTTTTCGCGACCGCCACGGCTTCCTGAACGCGCGCCTTGATCAGTTCGCGGGCATCTGCCGGCGCCATGTGGAGGGCGCATAATTCTCCCAGACCTTCCTTTACAGGCGCCGTGACAATGCCGCTGACCCAGCGCTCGGATTCGGCGCACGCGTGAAGATCGCCCGATGTAAAGACCCAGGGAATGCCCAGATGTCCGCACAGATACGCGGCCATTTCCATTTCGCCGACTTCGGCGCCATTGACGCGATAGATCGTATCGCGGCTCATCGAGTGGGCGAGGCATCCGCTGGGCGTGCCGGTCATCGCGTGCATGCCGACCTGGATCAATGCGTCAATTCCGGGCGATAGGCCCGGCAACCAGCACGGCCGATTGACACCCTGCACCAGTTTCACGCCCGAGACCAATTCTTCCGACAGAATTGTGCGGCCCGCCCCGTGCGCGTCATTGATGATCACTTCTTCGACACCGGCTGCAAACAGGCCGTCGGCTGCGGCGTTGACTTCGCCCGTCAACAGGCGCTGCATCTCGGCGCGGTCGTACACGCCTTTCGCCGTTGTGGCATCTTCCCGGTGCCTCGGGTCCCAGTCATCGACGCCTGCGACGCCTTCCAGATCGGTCATCATATATACGGATTTCACGACCATTGGATTCTCCTGCTTTTTGGATTTCTCGGCGATCTCTTGCATTGGAGGGATGCGGTTGTCAGCCTCCCGCGTGCGCCAGGGCCTTGTCGACCCTTTCGGTCCAGGGGTCGGCGACGCGGGCTTCGTATCTCCCGTCGTTGAAGTAGGCGGACTTGGGCATATTGCGGTCTTCCAGGATCGCCCGGCGATGCGACTTCCTGAGGCGCGGCCTGAGTCTACGAAGGCCGGCGGCCTTCCGGCTCGCTTCGGGCCCGGCAGACATTGCGCATACTTCGTCGGCGACATGCCAGCCGCGGATGAGGGTTGCGGGAAAGGGGAACCAGCGGCGGATGGTGGCGATTCTCAGCCGGACGAGCGGGTCCCGCGTGGCGTTATAGGCGCGGCCGAGGGTGGTTTCCAGGGTGTCCACGTCGTCGGTGGTGAAACAGTCGACCTGGTCGTAAAGTCCACGGAGTCCCTGGAACCACCGCCCCGGCCGGGGGCGGCGCCAGATGGTCTCGAGGCAATCGTAAAAGGCGCGGACTTCACCGGCGGCGCCCCGATACAGGCGCGTGAAGAATTCATCGAGGAGCTTTTCCGGGTCCTGGTCGGCGTTCCACCAGAGCTTGGATGCCAGCCAGATCTGCGGTCCGAAGCCGGGCCAGTGAGGGTAGGCTTCAGCGTAGAAGCCCTTGACCCCGGCCTGGTACTGAAACTTGATGTCGTCGGCCATCAGGCCCGGGAAATAGCGCGGCAGCACCCAGCCCAGGCCGTAGTAGTCGTATTTGCAGACGTGGTCGCACTGCTTGAGCCATGAGAGGATGAACTCACGGTCTTTGTCCCGGTACTCCGGATCCAGGTGCTGCGCCGTGTCCTGCGTGAGATAGATGGCCGCGTTGGGCTCCAGGCGATCGATGCGCTTCGGAGTCTCCTCCACGTTGTGGTAGGCCAGGCACCCCACGAATTTTCCGGGGTGGGATTCCTGCAGGGCGCGGGCGACCGTGTTGAAATAGGTGAACCACCGGTCGGAGTAGATCGGACGTCCCCGGAATTCCAGACCGGGAATATCCAGCGCGCGGCAGTTATCGCACAGGCAGAAGTTCCCGTTGTCGTTCATCCCCAGCGAGAAACAGTGCGCCTCGGGGTGTTCGTCAAAATAGGCTCGCGTGGCCCTGATCGTGATATCCACGACCTCGGGGTTGCTGGTGCAGGGCTGTCCGAACAGGCCGTTGCTCACGTTGTCGCTCTCGGGTACGAGGCGCTCCCCGTCGATGAGCGCGTAGTACTCCGGATTCGTCTTTCCATATCGGGCGACGGGAAAGATCTTGTACAGGGCGTGGTGGAAACCCGCATAGGGCAGTTCGTGCCGCCGGCTGGAGACGCGGTTGCGGCTCTCCCACCGATGTCCCTCCGATCCGGCGATTCCGCTGAACACGCGGAAGAGGAAGTGGGGCGTCTTCGTTTCGTCGACAGGCGCGATTTTGAGCGTGGTTTGCACCGGGACGTCTTCGAAGAGCTCGCCGGGCATGAACCAGCGTACGCCCAGGTGGTCTTCCAGAAAGCCGTATACGCCGTATACAGTGCCGGCTTCGCTGCCGCCGAGGATGAAAAGGTCCCTGCCGGCGGTATGGATGCGGTAGCCCTCCACGCCGGCGTCTCCGGCATCCAGGTTCAGCTTTCGAGCGTACGCGGTGGCTCCCACGTGAATGGCTGTTCTCCCGCGGGGCGCGGGTTTTCCGCTGTCGGTACCCATCGGGGGCGACATCCCGATGATTTTCTCCAGGATGGCCTGCAGGTCCGCGGCGGCGTCGCGAAGCGCGTCTCCGGCGCCATCGGGCACGACGATGGTGCTGCGTGGCTGACCGTTGTCCGCCAGGGTGAGGGTTCTGTATCGGCGCATGTCAGTTTCCCCCCTGCTGAGGTTGAGGATGGGGCGGTTTGTCTGTCTGAAGGAACCGTGGGGTCAGGCGACGGCTGATTTCCGGATAGACGGCGATGAAGTGGTCCCGCATGGTTGGAAACTGAAACGCCTCGGCGGTTTCGAATTCTGTTTCCAGATCCTGTTTCCGGGGCATGTGGCAGTCGATGCAGTTGGACTGCATCGCGTCACCGAGTTCGGCCGACAACCCGCAGACGTGGGTCTGGTGGCATGCGGCGCAGCGCCCGGAGAACAGGGCCAGGTTTCCACGCTCCAGGGCGTGCGGGTCGTGGCAGGTGATGCACGTCATCGCCTTACTTTGCTGGAAACACTTCGATTTGGTCAGACGCGGCAGCTGGTTGGTGCTGTGGACGCCGATTCTGTTCTGTTCTTCGTGGGCTTCCAGTTCGAGATAATCGCTCAGACGCTCGCCGGGACGGAAGGAAAAGGGCCGCTGAAGCGGATTGCCCACGCCGGAATGGCACTGCGCGCAGAGGTCGATCAATCGCGGAGGGTCCAGCGTGCCGGGGTGCAGGATGTGGGGCATTTCCTTCGCATCGGGATTGGCGCGCTGATAGGCCGCGTGGTCCTCGCCGGGCCCGTGACACCGCTCGCATGAGACGCCAAGAACCAGGTGGTCCCTGTTGTATGCGTTACTGGAATAGGATTCCGATTCGGAATAGGTCGTATGACATTCAAGGCATCGGGGGACAACGCCGCGTGAGAAGTTCACCTCGCCGTCCGGATAGCCCGGGCTGTTAATCCACCGGTGCTGCTGCGTGAAGTAGGAAATGGGGAGTTGATAAAGGCGGTCGCCCTGCCAGAAGAGATAGGTCTGGCCGATTTTTCCGGATCCGGTGACAATGTCGATGCGTTCGGTCCGCCGGTAGGTACCGTCTCCCTGTCCGATAATCGCCGTCTGATAGAATCCATCTGCCGTGGCGGTGATTTCGAAGCGGAGATTGGGGTTCCGGGTCCGGACGATGGCGTGGTCGGGAGAGAAGCTGCCGAGAATCGCTTCGGCATGGGGCAGGCGTGAGGTGAGGTGGTGGGCGGTGCGCCGGAACGTCTCGAACCGGTCCCGGTGACACTCCGCGCAGGCCTGCGCGCCGATGTAGCCAGGTGAACGGGTTTCGCCGCCCGCGTCTCCGGCGTTTCCGAAAAGTAACGGACCGCCCAGCCCCATGCATGCCGCAGAGGCGAGAAGCACCGATCTGAAGAGAACCCTTGCCATCGCCCTGCCATTTCGATTGGAAGGTGGGAGGGTTTCTCAAACCGTACGCCTTCCACGTGCGGATGTCAAACGAAAACGCAAAAGGCGGCGTTATGTCGAAGACACGGATTGCGAATCGACGGTCCTGCCGGGTCGCCACCGGCGTTCCCCTCGCGAAGGCGGTTGTCGTCGCCGCGCTGAGTTGGGTTGTAATCCCCCTGCCGTTGAACGCGCAGGGTCAGGACGGGTTCTATCTGCGGGGCGATTTTGGCGACTCGGACGCGCTGACCGTTCGGGGGAGCATCGAGGGCGTCGATCAGCCGACGCGTTGCGACCGGCTGCTGCATCCCGATGCGGCCACGATCCCGCGCGAGCCGGCATGCTCCGGAGTCGCATCCGGCGTGCTCGCGACAGTGGAATTTGATCAGGGCGCAGAGACGATGACCAGCGCAACCGCTCTCGCGGTGGGGTACTCCCGTGGTTGGCTCCGGCTGGAAGCCGAACTGAGCAATACGGTACTGGGCGCAACCTCGGCGCCGCTGTTGGACGTTGGCCGGCTGGCGCCGGAAAGAGTGAATGAGTGGAGCGCGGTCGAACAACCTCGAGCCAGAATTTCGGGGTTCAACGTCACGGACATGTTCGTGAACGTACTCCTTGACTTCAACAATTCTTCGCGCTTCACCCCGTTCGTCGGCGGTGGAGGCGGCGTGTCCAATGTCATTCTCGTCTTTGACGGTTTGCGGGCGCGACGAACGCTCGCCAACGGATTCGCTCCGGCCGGCGGCGTCGATCCGTCCTCGGACGCCGCAATCCCCGCATGGCAGACACGGGCCGCGGGCACGACCGATGCCGCGTCGCTCCCATTGGCAGAATCGACGCAGGGATCGAATCTGATCGGCGGGGTGGCGTTTAAAGCGAACGAGCGATTCAGCATCGCGCTCCGGGGGCGCTATGCCCGTTACCGGGACGTCCGGAAGCAGGGAAAGTGGGACCTGGTGCGAAGTCACTCGCCGGTGCTCGCGGACGGGACGACGCCGGCGACTTTCGACCTGGTGCTCAGTGGCATCGTGTTCTATGCGGTCACCGTCTCGTTCGCGTATGACATCTGAACGGAGGTCCGTTTCCGGAAGAAGGTGTGGACGAACCAGACCCGAAATCGCCTGCGGGTCGAATAATTCGTCCGAGGGCCAGATAGGCTCACGGAGCCCGGCAGGAAGGTATCGGAGTTCGCTGGAAGTGGACTCCAAAATCGCGAAGGGAGTGCTACATGTTGAAAGTGCGAATTGTGGTTGCGTCGCGCCTGGTAACTATCGTGACGTCGGCTTGATTGCCATTTTGACCCTGAATATGGATTGACTATGGCCCTGGAAGTACCGATGAGGTTCGCCCGCGGCTTCTCGCCCGGTAGACTTCTGCGCGTTCTGTATTCTCCCAAGAGAGCCTTTACCGAAGCCCGCAGCCACCCCACGCAATTGGATTGGATCGTCCCTGCCGCCGGCTTTTGGTGCATCGGGATCATTGCCGTGGTTGCGGTGCCTGCCGCAATTGTGATGGCCACTCCCGACTCTGGCGTCGGCGTCGACGATCTGATCGCGGCATTGAAGACGATGGGCGAGTTTCTGGCGCAACTTCTAATAACTGCAACGACGTTTGTCTTTTCGACCGTGGTTTCCATTTCTATTAAAGTGGTCTACCTGCTGGTCGTCTTCAATGTTTTCTTAGGCCGGGATATCCGATTCAAATGCGCATTGATCGTCCTTGGATACACGATGGTCCTTGATAGCCTTGAAATCGTCTCCATCGCAGTTGCTATGGTGATTGACAGCACATTTACACCCGATACCACGTTGAGCCCACTGATTCCCGATCATTGGAAGCACACGGCGGCGGGATCCATCCTGGCAGCTGCGGATCTGAAGGACCTCTGGCAGAGCTTTCTGTTCGAAACTGGAACGACCGTTATGGCCGGCGAGCAAAACAGACGGTGGGTTGTGGTTGTCGCACTGTGGGCCATTTGGACCGCCGCCAGAGCGTATGATCTCGAATTGACCTTCTGAGAAGCGCTAGAAGAATTGTCTGAACCATAGGCCGTTGGTATCCACGTATTGGCACGACCATCGCATTTTCGCGTAACGCGCCCGACTCGACTGTCGAGTCCGGATCGGACAAGAACTGCGCCATCGCATTTCACGGCACGTACGGAGCCAGGATGAAGTCAACCACACGCTGGACACTCAGGGCGGTAATATTCATCCTTCTGGCCATGCTTATTCTGCCCGTCGATATTCCTTACTTTCGGCTGGAATCAACAGTTACGATACGTAAGCGTCAGCCGCCCCTGACGCGCCACGTCCAGGTTGCTAAGGACTCGGTCATTACCACTTTACAATTCGGGGATGACTCGATTGCGTACTTTACGACCCGGATGGCGGCGCCGATCGAGCGGCCGCCACTTGTGGATGATGCGGGCGGACCAACATCGGATTCCGAACCTCCTTGAGGTGTTAGATTAAGGTTCAGGAAACCCGCCGTGGCCGTCGGGAAGGGTGCGGCGCTGGCGGATCATCGACTCGAAATCCAACATGGGAGTGCATAATGTCGAAGAAGCGAATTGCCGTTGTCGGCGCTGGAAACATGGCCCGGGTACGCGGCCATGCGTTTCTGGAAACCGGCCGCGCGGAAATCTGCGGCGTAGCGGCGCGACGGCGGGAGACGGCCGAACGCTGCGCGGCGGAATTGAGGTGCGCGGTTTTCTTCGAAGACTACCGGCTGTTGGCCGAATCGCGCCCTGACGCGGTCCTGATCGAGGTCCCGCATCGCGTTCAGGACGAGGTCTCTCTGTGGGCGCTGGATGCCGGCTGCGACCTCCTCATCGGCGGTTGTCTCGCGTCATCTTTGGAGAACGGGAAGCGGATTGTGGAAATGGCGGACCGGTGGGGACGGATCGTGGAGGCCGGGTTTCAGCGCCGGTACGATCGGGCCTGGGAAGAGATCCGACGCATGGTGGCGGGTGGCGAACTCGGCGCGCCTGTGATGGCGGTGACCATGGCCCTGTGGAACGCGGATCCGGGCGCATGGTACTACGATCAGGAGGAGAGCGGGGGCATGCCGCTGACCCACATGAGCTATTGCTATCTGAATGCGGTTCGCTGGATTCTCGGAAGGCCGACCACCGTGTCCTCGATGGCCAATCGGATGCGGAATACCTCGCCCGTTCACGTTACGGAAGAGACCTGTGGGGCACTGATCGGGTTCGAAAACGGCGCCTTCGCTTCGGCCACGGCCAGCTATATCGGGCCGGATGGCATGCCCGATCCGCAGCCGCGATTTGTCTGCTCGGAGGGCGGTGTCATGCCCAATGCGGACAGCCCGCCCGGCAAGGATTCCATCACTGTCTACAGGGAGGGCCGCTCCGAGATCCGGGAATTCGAGAATGCGCCGTCGTTGATGGTCCGGCAGGTGCACGCCTTTCTGGATGCCATCGAGAACCGCCGCGAGGCCCGTAATCCTCCGGAAGACGCCCTGCTCGACGTCGCAATCGCCGAAGCCGTCGCAATCTCGGCCAGGGAACACAGGACGGTTTCGCTGGCGGAGTAACAACAGCGATCATCCATCAGTTTTCAGCAGTCAGAATGAAGCGAAAATCAGCTCACACGGAGACACAAAGGGAAACAAACAGGCAATCAGCGTTCATCGTGAAGCAAGAACAAGGGACAAACAGCAAAAGGCAAACCCATCGACGTCAGCGCCTTGAAGTGGCAGGATCAGACCGGCGCAGACCTCTCCCCCCAACCCCCTCTCCCGGGGGGAGAGGGGGAGAAAACCAGGACGCCGAGAGAGGTTCACAGTTCCCCCCTTCCCCTCGGGAAGGGGGATAGGGGGTAGGTTGGTGGATGTGATGCGATCGGGAAAACTGTAAGAAAGTATCGTGATGATCAGGGACTACTATAGAACACCGATCCCGTTGCGATGTCTGTTCGTCGCAATGCTTTTCATTGTCGTCTCAACAAACGCCGAGGAGATCCATGCCATGAAGACCGAAGAAGGTGCCAGCGCTCCTGCCGCATCCCGTATTTTTGCATTAAGCGGTCAGGTCGTCCTGCAGGCGGAGGACGCCGTCATCGACCCCGGCCGGGTGGAAATCGTCACGCAAGGCTCGTTCGCCAGTGAGAAAGGCGTTGCGCTCAAGGCCGGTCTGGCCACGAACGCGGGTTCGCCTGGGGCCGAACCGGATCTCGTATTCAAGGTGCGGGCCGCCAGGGCAGGGCGGTACGTGATTCGCACGCACGCGGCCACGGACGCCCGGGGAGGTGAGGCGATGCGCAAGGCGGGGAGCAAGTTCGATTCGCTGTTCCTGACGATCGCCGTGGGCGACGGCCGTCCCACCCGGCGCGTGGTATTCGTGCCGTGGAGCCGACCGGAAAGCTGTACGCAGAGTACCGGAAAGTTCGATCTCAACGGACAGGAGCAGGAGATCCGCATCTGGCTGCCGGAGGGCGTGCGCCTCGATTACGTGGAGGTCGGCCCGTACACGCCGCCGGAAGTCCCATCGACGGCGACCGACTATCAGCCGTCCGTCGTTCCGCCGGCATCACGTCCGCGGATCTGGGTGAACGAGCAGTCGCTGCCGGGGGTTCGGGATAACCTGACGAAGGGTGAAAACGCGCCGCTTTGGGATCAGGTCAGGGAAACGGCGGCCGAACCCTTCGAATTCAAGATTGGACCGGGTACGGAAGTCAGCTATAACGCGAAACTTGAAAAAGCGGCCGTCGCCAGGGCATTCGTCTACCTGATGACGGGTGAAGAGACGCCCG
Source organism: Candidatus Latescibacterota bacterium (assembly GCA_965203805.1). Lineage (GTDB taxonomy): Bacteria > Latescibacterota > UBA2968 > UBA2968 > JAAXHE01. The sequence goes on from OZ241917.1 coordinate 4,522,337, forward strand.
GCCGGGAAGCGGTGGCGCTGGTTCGCGACTATCTTGCCGCCGTGGAATTTGGAAACTTGCTGGACATTACCCGGGAAATCGGCCGGGCCATCTACTCGGCCGCACTGGTTTACGACTGGTGCTATGCGCTGATGACATCCCGCGACCGGGAAAGCATCCGCGGCGACCTCATGCGTCTGGCCGACGACATGGAAATTGGCTGGCCGCCGTTCAAGCAGATCATCGTCAACGGCCACGGCAATGAGGCGCAGGTCAACCGCGACCTGCTCTGCATGGCCATCGCGATCTACGACGAAGATCCGGTACCCTACCAATACTGCGCCTACCGCATCCTGGAAGAACTGGCGCCCATGCGCCGGTTCGAATACCAGTCCCCGCGCCACAACCAGGGCGTCAGTTACGGCCCGTACCGGTTCGCCTGGGACATGCACGCCGCCTGGCTCTTCTACCGCATGTCCGGCAAGCGGGTCTTCGACGACAACATCTCGGACGTTTGCAAGTTCTGGCTCTACATGCGCTTGCCGAACGGAGAGACCTTCCGGGACGGCGACGGATTTTCCGACGGCAGGCCCGCAAGCCTCGGAGCCACGGCACTGCTCAGCTACGCCTACAGCAACGATCCCGTCCTCAAGCGCGACTTCGAGCGGCAGGGCGGCCTGCCCTCCGACCCGATCCAGGTGCTGCTGCTGAACGACCCGAACCTGCAGGCGGCGGCAAATTTCGATTCATTGCCGCGGACCCTGGATTTCGGACCGATCATGGGTTCCATGGTTGCCCGGACCGGCTGGAACATGGGCCCGGGCGTGTCCGACGTGGTCGTGGAAATGAAGGGCGGGGGTTATCACTTCGGCAATCACCAGCATGCTGACGCGGGGAGTTTCCAGATCTACTACCGGGGGCTGCAGGCGGCGGACCTCGGGCAGTACCATTTCTATGGCACGCCCTACGACTTCAATTTCTGCAAACGTTCGATTTCGCACAGCATGATGCTGGCGGTGGATCCGAATGAGACCTTCCTTCGCAATACGGCCAACGACGGAGGGGCCCGGTTCATTCAATCCTGCCCCACCACGCCGGAGCAGGCCCGTACGGATCCGACATTCGCCAACGGGGAGGTCCTGTCTGCCGATTTCGGCCCGTCGCCGCAGCGGCCGTTCTACAGCTACTTCTCGGTGGACCTGACATCGGCGTACAGCGAGAAGATCGAGGGCTACGTCCGGACATTCTGCTTCCTGAACCTGGACAACGCGCAGACGCCCGCGGCGCTGATCGTGCTGGACAACATGACCACCGCCAGACCTGAGTTCAGGAAATACTGGCAGGTCAACACCCTCAACCCGCCTGAAGCCACGGCCGACGGCGTCATTCTGAGCAACGGAAGCGACGACGTAACCGGCAAGGTTGTTCTCCGAATGCTGCGGCCGGAGGCGGGTGAGCGGAACCTGCAGGTCCTGAGCGGCAAGGACGCAAACAGCGTGTTCGGACAGTTCTTCACACCGCCGAAACCGGATCGCCCGGAGGCGAACGGCCATCGTGTGATGTTCTCCCCAGCCAACGAGCAGGAAAACGACGTGTTTCTGACGGTGATGTCGATGTCCGGCGACCACGCGCCCGATCTGCCGGTCGATCTCGTGGAACTCCCGGAGGCATTTGTCGTCACCCTGGCCGACCGGGTGGTGGTCCTGGGCAGGACAGGCAAGCTCCTCACGCAGGCGCTGAGGGTAAACGTCGGGACCGATGTGAACTGCCAGTTGCTGCTGGCCGGTCTGGCGCCGGGCGTATGGAGTATCCGCGACGGAGACGGCAGGGTTCAGTTCAACTCGCGTGTCGACGCAAACAGAAACACCGCCTTTTTCGTGGTTCCGGGCGGGGCATATACGGTTCGGCCCGAAGCCATCCCCGGCGCACCCGAGTTCCACGCCGCATCGGATTTCATGCCCGCCCGTTGACGGGCGGCGGGCTGAGAGCAAGTGTGAAGGTGATATGCAGGGGTCTACGGATCTGAGTGCCAAAGAGCATCGCCGCGGAAGAGCAAATCCACCCGAGGATTCACTATCGGATCCCGAAAATGCCGCAGCCGGTTCCATCTTTACCAGGGAACAGAAGACGGTGTAACTGGCAGGTATTAAATGAAGGGAAGGGAAATGAAACGGCGGGACAGAAGGGTCATTTCGGTGGCCCGCGCTATAGGCAATGACTCTAAAATTCGGAAGCTGGCGGTAGATAACATATACCCCAGAACAACATCGAGGATCATAGTAATCCATATTATTTTCAAAATTCATTAAATCTTGAGTGAATATATACCAATTTAATGATAAAAATTTCATTAGAGTTCCCAATTTCTTAAACAATTAATAGCTCAACTCTATAAATAAATTAACCTAAGACAAATAAAAAACCCTGAGCCAGAAACCAATGGTCCAGGGATTCTTATGTGAAATTGCTCTAATGTCTAATCAGAAACTGATGGTAGTGAGGAAACCGCAACAGCATTAGAAATAAGATCAGGTAGAGTATTAGTGTCTATTTTCAATTCATCAGATAACATATACCCATAGGATTTATTACTATATCCAAATGCCCATAAAAATAATTCGATACCCAGCGGTGAAGGAGTGACTATGGTGCCAGCAACTGGAAAAATTCTATTATATTGCTCTTGTAAAAAATCAGGAGGTCCAGTCGCCCAACCCATTTCGATAAGAGCTGTCGAACTTAACCCAAACCAAACATGTTTAGAAATTTGAGGATTTTTAATCTCTGCAATAGAAAACTCCATTGCGGCATTATATTCAGTCAAGGGTAAGTAAAGTTTCAATTGGTGACGATCTTTCGAAGTACCCAAATCCACAGATGAATTAGCAAAGACCCTAGATAAAGTAGCATATATAAGATAATGAGTTCTAATCTGATACGTCGAGAGACTATTCACAATTTTAGCCAACGAAGCACCACGATCATCTCTTCCAGTTTTAGTTCTTGCAGAAGCCAATATTCCACCTAGATATTCCAAAACTATTGAATCTTCATTATAAGAACCTTCCTCAATTATAGTCCGCAATACTCTTGGCGGTATTTGTCCTTCTTCATTAAGCCGATCTCCCATTTTTCTAATTGCATTACCAACCATACTTCCAACATTATTCATACGACGTTTAACCAGATCACGCATACCCTCACCTAAATAATCCGCTGTAGGCCCAAATAATCTCTTAATTGCATCCTTACTTACATGTGACGCTCCTGCAATTAATGCAATAGTTATTGGATCAGACATAAACGTAACCTCTCTATTTAGTAATCATTTCGAATTCTCTATCATAAATCGTGCTTACAATCCTAGAACTCAATTATAAATCACTCACACACCCTCAAAAACGTATTCCGGATCTCTTGTATCTTCCCGCGAGCTACAAGTTGCGAGGAAAAGGAGCGTTGCCCCAATTCTACAGAGTTTTCACGAATACGCTTTGCAACCCGGGTACGAATCTCCGGCGACAACGTATGAAGAATATCCATCATAGTTAAAGTCAACGCCACCGCCAATTCCTCTACCGTCCCATCTATAGAACCATAATCCTTGATCTTCTGCTTTCGCCGACGTCCGAACATAAACAAGTCTCCCCGCGTTGATGATGATTGGTAGCGTCATCAATTTAGGGAGGCACTAAGACGTCAACCAAAAATCCCCCTGGGCCTCTCTCTCCAATAGCCCAGGGGGATTCTCGCGCTCGATGCAGGGAGGGACACCTAACGCGCGAGTAGGGATCAGGAATAAAACCGATGCACTGTCTTCGGTATCCCGTGTTCCTTACGGCAGTTCAAACAAGCGCGTTTATCACACAGCATACCGGGCCGATCCGGTTTGTAGCAACCGTCCCGGCATTTGAAGAAGACCTGGGCTTTCTTGTCACTGTAGCTGGTGTCGATGCACAGGATGCGGAGCAGGTAGCGACAGCAGAACCATTTGAATGAGGGTTGGTGTACTAGTGGGAGAGCAGACATGTGAATCCCCTTTCAATGAAGATGGGTTATGGTGTCACGCCTCTCCGTCTGTACGCGTACGATATACCGTAATCGCCAACATACTTCTTATCAAATACGACCTCGATCACAGCCACCATCTCATCACTTATAGTTGTCAGTTGTCTTAATATATGCATAAACTGTTCCTTATTCAACTCCTTTTCGAAATAATCAAAATTGCTCTGATGAATTCCATACTCTATTTGACGGAATCTCGCCCAGTCACATGAAAGCTCACTATCACAAAACAGCGAGGCAGGAATCTCCACTTGATCTTTCGGAAAGGCTTCGCTGCGACACCACCTGTATAATACCTCTCCGTTCGGAATTTCACTACCGTGAGATGGAGGCATATTGCGAGGTTACCGTACCGATCATTTCGTTTTCCGATAAGTTGACTTCAAAATAACAGCCACGATATTGCACCTCTAGTTCTACACGATCATCATTCGATATCGTCACGTTGATTGCATTATCGTCATCCGCATGAAGTTCAACGAGTATTCCTCCGCTTGGGATGGGCCCCATAACTATCCTCGGAATAAGACTGATTTCCTCACTAATTACCTTTTTTCTGATGTATGAAAGCAATGCTTGTGAAAGGAAAATCGCAGAGGAGGATGGCTTGACACCACCTCCCGAAACCCAGTTTGCCCCTAGATTCTGCAACCCCGCGAGATAGCTGAATCTGTTGGACACGAGAATAGCGAAATTTCGAATCCCAGTTTCCTTCCAGTCGTCTGACCGGCTGCTACAAGGATAATTTACGGAGCCAAAATCGGAAAAGACCGACGTGTCGGGGTTACCGAAATTATCGCCGAAATCCGAAACAGGAGTCGCCTCTGGTAAATCGAATACTTCCTCTTTGGCATCGCTGTACACTGACGGCGAATCCATAGCGCGAGAGACTTCGACTGTTTTTAGGTCCATTGCTCGAGAATCTCCGGCCTAAAAATCCTGGTGAAATGATCGTACTGCACCTTGTGTGCAACGCTGAACCAGTCGTCCAACGATTGATGTGGATTGATACCGCGAAGGGTACTCTCAAGTTGAAGGACCTGTTTTCCCTCGGCAGCGGCCTGAGTTGCTGTGTTCACTGCAAAAATACCATATCCGCCTAATGGATCATAATTGTAAGTAAAGCGTGAGAATGAGTTGTTCAATCCCTCTGGAGTCACGATCTCTGGTGGTTTAAACCGCATGATCCTGTCGGCGTCACTCAGGCTGTCGATGTACTCCTGCCACTCGAGACGATCGTGATAGCTGAGGTCGTAGTATTTAACTGAATCCGAGGTGATGTCTGGAGAATTGGTGCTCAGCGCACTAAGTACCTCTCCGAATCTGCGATATATGGCTGTGTAACCGGGGTAGTTGCCGACCGGTTCATGGTCCGGACGGATCCAGTTCAAGTAGAGCTTGTTCGCCTGAATTTGGCACATCCATTTGCCGTCGTCGCTGCGCAGACGAATGAGGACAGCCCCTGTCCTCTCTTGATTCAATTCTTGGGTAATTTGGAATCCCGACATCCATTCGTCGGCAATGGGGGGACGGATCTCTACTCTCGGATATCTTTCAGACAAAGCGTGCTGGGCGTAAAACAACTGCCTTATGGATATGTGTTTCTCCAAAAAGGTCACGCCAAAGATGACCTCGGATACTGGCGCCTTGGGGTATGTCTTCATTTTGTCTGAATGAGATGAAGATCGTGCGATGTCTGTCGCGTCGCCCGACGTGGATCGCTTTGCGTTTCAGTTAAGCATATCGCTGAATTGCTAATACTCAAGATTGCTGTACTGCACAATAGTAGAGCTGAGGGTTAAATGCAAAGCGGGCGCTCAATCCCGCTCGAAGTAGCCGCGAGAGAAATCCGGCCCTTCATTGCGCCGTTAGTTCGTCGAGTGTGCCCTGGTGAACTCCATGGAGGACAATCCACCAAGAGTCAGACTCTCGGCGTAAACCGAATCGTTGCTCTTGCCAGGAACGTCCAAACCGACTACAGGCATGGTTGTCTGCGCGAGCGCAAATGGCGAATTCTTCTGCACCTACGCTTCCGACGCTGCCCGATAGGCGAAGGTTCCCCAAGTTTGGGTCTAATAAAGTCCCATCTGAGTGTCTCTGTCAAGGCAATTTGCGCAGACCAGGATCCCTCACGCTACCATATATACATTCGCCGAAATTTCAATTGGGCTCCCAATTAGGTCTGGTTGACGTTCGGCGCGTAACGGTGGCAACCCATTGCTCGTCGCGGCCATTCATCGCGCACACCCTGGTAGATTCGTCACTGGATACCTTCCAGATGACATTCACAAGGCGCGCTCACCCGGGTTTTCCGCACCTGCCCCGACCTCTCCAGATGGCGGCGGACTGAGTCCAGGGTGGTCAGGCCGACGATGACTCTCAGACGGTCCTAATATTCCTGGATATCTGCCTTCTGCCGAAACGCTGCCAGGTCGAGGTCTCCTCGGCTGTAGGCATCCACGTCCCGCTTCTTTACCTTTAGCACAAGGCCACGCGGGTCGGACGTTCTCCTACGGAATCCCCTCGGAAATCGCACCTCCACCACGATATATTCTTCGGGTTTGAGGGTGCGGATAGAGAAACCGTAATCTGCCACTACCTCAATCAGGTCTTCTTTGAGCCGATTTTCGGGTGCCTTATCTAACTTGACTGAGCGTCCCTGTCTTCCTCGGTCGGATAGCGATCTGGATGCCTTAATTATGGCTCTACGAATTTCCTTCAAATAGCTGGTCTGTGCTTTCACAAAGAATAGCGCGCCCAACCCTTCTTGGTATATGCCCAGGGTCTTGTTGGAATGCGGGACCGGATGGTCGGATTGTTTCAGGGCTTGGTCCAGGATTGCGGACATTACACCAATCTTTTTCATCAGGGACGCATCCGGCCGGTGGTCGAGAAAGGCAATTCGCTTGATGAACTCCTCGTCGTCGATTTGCTCCCGCCGATATGCAACGATATCGCCTTTTTTTACTGTTACTTCTGAGTAGACTTGATCTGATGTAACGGTGTAAAAAAGTGTGTCTGAGTCCAAACTTCGTTTGGCTCGAGCTGCGATACTATCTCGATTATCCTGTTTAATGGCACCCTGCAGCGCCATCAAATGGCGTCGAGGTACTGATTGTTTTGCCCATAACCACTCTGAATCCCCAACGACTGCGCTTTCCAGATCGAAACCATAAGGAGAAAGGCGTTGAAAAAAAATCAGGATTGAGATACGATCCGTGTCTTTCAACTGGCGTATCGCATCCGCGTAAGTGCCCAAGAATTCCGCGAGCCGATTCTGAATGTCGGCTCGTCGTTTCTCCACCTGTTCCTTGAATTTCATCGTGACATCGCCTTCACTGTGCGTTTCGAACACCTTCGTGACCTTGTCGGGAAATCCCAGACCAGGAAGTGAATATCCTGCCGGACCTAGTTCTTCTATCAGAAAGATCACACCGTAGTTTTCGAAGTAAAAACCCCTCACCTGCGGTTCCCGGTGGACGCCGACAAGGTTGGACGTAGTCTGCTCGTGGAGGTTCTGCAGAATGCCTTCCATGATGTCCAGGTCCTGCTTCATCCGCTTCCGGTCGATTTCGGCTTCGACGGGGAATGCGGGAAGGGAGAGGCATATGGCGGTTGCGATGGCGAAAATGCGATGGGTCTTCATATTTCAATCTCCCTCAGTTTATTATTATTCGGTGGTGGGAGGTGTGTACGAATCCGCCTGCGCGTATGTCACCGCCAGCAGGTGGTGCAACAGGTCTTCGGTCCGCATAAAGCGGCTTTCCGTCGATCCCTCTATTTCCTGCAAGCCCTGGCCTACGAGCACCAGGTCGCGACGGCGTTGGGATTCCAGGTCCCGGGCGAACTGTTCTAGGATAAGACCGAGTTCCAGACGTTGACGGTTGTACCCGTCGTCGATCAACTCCTGAATCAGCGCCAGGGACTGATGTTGGACCTGGATCAACTCCGCCCGCGTGACCGGCGTTTCGCGAACCCCTTCAGAAGATTCGAGATCTTCGACTGCGGGGAGCCGCAGCGTCACGTGTAGACCCCCCTCCGCGTCATATCGCGCTTCGAAGTTCAAGACAGCGAAAACGAGAATGACCGCCGCCAGTCCCAGGCTAACGCCCGGCGCCACCCACCGCCGGTTGCCCGCGGGCAACCGGTGCGGCAGGATGGCCTTCCACCAGGGGGTTTTCTCGGGCACGAAGACCAGGCTCGCGGGCGGGACTTCATCCGCCCAGGCGCGCATCAGGGTCCTGGTCCGCCCCAGCTTCTCCAGCGCCTGTGCACAGGCAGGGCAGGTGCTGATGTGGGATTCGATTCCGGCTTTCCCCTCGGCATCGACTTCGTCGTAGAGATAGCCTATGAGTTTCTCTCTTGGCAGTTCACATTTCATAGTCGATCGTCTCCCGGGTGATGTTCCATTGGTCCATAACCTTTCTGAGATTTCCGAGGCCGTAGTAGAGTCGGGATTTTACCGTATTGACGGGCAGTTTCAGGATGGCGGCGATTTCGGTGAATTTCAGATGCTCGTATTCCTTCATGACGACGATTGTCCGTTGCTCCTGCGGAATGCACTGCAACGCCCGGTTGAGCAGATCGCGAAGTTCGCACTCATGAATTCCGGAATCTGTTTGCGGCGATGCTCTTACCATCCCGTCCGGCCGCTGGGCGACGCCGGTTTCCAGACTCTCCAGTGAGATCGTGGGATGCCTCTTCCTTCGCCTCAACTCGTCCCGGCACGTATTGACCGCGATCTGATAGATCCAGGTGGAGAACTTTTGCGGATCCCGCAGCCGACGGAGGTTTCGATGGGCTTTGACGAGGACCTTCTGGCTCAGGTCGTGCGCTTCCTCGCGGTCTCCGACCTGGCGCAGGATGAAGTTATAGAGCCTGCTTTGCCACCGTCCAACCAGTCCGTTAAAGGCATGCGACTCACCGTCGCGGAATCGCCTGATCAACTCGGCGTCCGTCATCTGTCCTCCGGTGCGAAAAATCGCGAATTCCTGAAGGCCTCTGCATGTGTGACGACGAGATTGACTGAAAAGTTCTACGGTATACATCGACGCACCCATATTTCCGAAGGCTGACCGATCTGGTTGAGTTCGACAATTCGAACACTGTCGCTCAGGCGCCATGTTGTTTGTACGTCAGCCCAGACCCCTTGATCGGCGCCTGCTGTCTATCCAACGGACCGTCCGAACGCTTCAGTCCGTGAGTATGTGTCAGAATTGCAATTGACATCATTGGGGAATTTGGCCATGGTGGAGTGGGGCGGAGGGGTGCGGTGAGCGTATGGGCGTCAAGGGTTTTCAAGCTGAATTCGGACAGGCGTGGACCGGCGCAACGTGATGGGCATGCGCCAGGTCGGGAACACAAAACAGGTGGCGTCAGGCCGAGAGGACTGCTTTGCTCAAGGCGGGTTCGCGGAGATGAAAACGTACCAGGAGAGCCTTAATGGACTCGACACTACAACAGGAATATGACGAGAAGGGTTACTGCATCGCCCGCTGGGCGATTGACGCGGGTCTGGCCGCCGAAACGGTCGAGCACGTGCAGTGGCTGGTTGAAAGGCATCCGGACACGCGCCCCGAGCGGTTCCACCACAACCTGCTGGTGAACGACCCGTTCATGCACCGGCTGGTCTGCGACGACCGGCTGGTCGACCTCGCGGCGCAGTTCATCGGTCCGAACGTGGCCATGTTCGGCGCGCACTATATCGCCAAGAAACCCGAAACCGGCCAGGCCGTCCGGTGGCACCAGGATGGGTCGTACTGGCCGCTGGAGCCGATGGAGGTGACCACCCTGTGGGTCGCCGGCAACGACTCAACCGTGGAAAACGGGTGCATGCGCGTCCTGCCGGGAACGCACACCCGGCGTTTATTGAAGCGTTCGGAGATGGTGGACCTGGATCCGGACAAGTACGTGCTCGGCATCGGGATGCGTCCGGACCAGATCGACGAGGCCGACGCCGTGGACGTGGTACTCGAGGCCGGGGATATCTCCATCCACCACCCCAATATCATCCACGGCTCCAACAGCAATACGTCCGACAAGTGGCGGGTGGGGCTCACCCTGCGCTATATTCCCACCAGCACCCGGGTGACGCGGAAAGAACAGCGGTCCATCCTGTGCTGCGGGGAGGTGGTCCCCGAGGTCGGAAACCACTATGTGCCGAGGCCGAAATACGTCGAGGGCGAACACATGGCCTTCGCCGGGTGCGAAGACTGGGTGTAGGTAGGCCTTGGAGGGAGAACATCCTTCCCAAAATCGAGGGTTTCCCTGCCCTCGCCGGCAGATGCGTGAGGCCTTGCCGCCGTCATTTCCGATATGGAATTGGATGCAAGGGAAGCAGAAGGCCCTTGATGTGGAGATTTGTAGGTCCTGCGAAGTTCGAGGGCAGGGATGCCCTCGTTCCGGTATCTGGTAGCTCATGAACTGAAGTAGGGCAGAATTTCCGTTTTGCAGGTATTGATCGGTCACCTGTCCTTACCGGGTAACACGCAGGGCGTGCAAGGTGGCCAGAGGAAAAAACCGCGCACCTGCGGGGGGTCAATTCGCAGTAGCGATTCACGCCAAACAGGTGTTATTGGCGCAGTAGCAACGAATGCCTTTCCCGGGAGCGAGGGCATCCCTGCCCTCGCCGGCAGATGCGGGGGGCCGTGGCGCCGTCATTTCCGACACAGAATTGGCTGCAAAGGAAGCGGTAGGCCCTTGATGTAGATATTGGCGGGTTACGCGATGTTCGAGGGCAGGGATGCCCTCGGTCCGGACACTGGTGGATCATGAATTGATGTAGGGCAGAATCGGCTCGGTGTCAGGGATGGCATATCCGGTGTGGTGCGGATTATCACGACCTGAAGCAATTCCCGCGGATCTCTTCGTGGGAACGAGGGTTCCCCGGGAGCGAGGGCATCCCTGCCCTCGCCGGCAGATGCGCGGAGCTGTGGCGCCGTCATTTTCGAAATGGAATTGGGTGCAAAGGAAGCTGAAGGCCCTTGATGCGGAGATTGGCGGGTTACGTGATGTTCGAGGGCAGGGATGCCCTCGGTCCGGTATCTGGTAGCTCATGAACTGATGTAGGGCAGGGATGCCCTCGCTGTGGATACTGTTTAATCACGTGCTAATGTAGGGTAGGACACCTTGGGTTTCAGAGGACCGACATCACGCGTTAAGCCGTCAAGTAGACTTCACCGCACCCGTCTTCCGCACTTTGAAGCCGGGGAAGTTCCCCAACACGTTTGCTTTCGACTGGCGGACAGCTTGCCGCAACATCTGCTCCGACAATGGGAGCGAGACCTCGATAGACTTCAGGGAGCGGAACACCAGAATCGTCGAAGGATCGAAGAGGCGCTGGATCAGGGCCATGGCGCCTGCTGGTTGCGCCTGCCTGCCATCGCCGCACTGGTGCGTGATGCCTTTCAGTACTTCGATGGCCACCTGTATCATCTGCATGCATGGGTGGTCATGCCCAATCATGTCCACGTGTTGGCGACACCGCTTGGCAACCACTCGTTGTCTGGCATCGTACACTCCTGGAAGTCGTACACTGCTAGCCATGCTAACAAGATGCTGAAACGCAAGGGGAAGTTCTGGCATGAGGACTACTTTGACCGGTTCATTCGCGACGAAGATCACTTCGGCGAAATTGTCAGATATATTCACTGGAACCCGGTGAAGGCAGGGTTGTGCACGGACCCTGAAGATTGGGAATGGAGCGATTTTTGCAATCGGTGTTCGCGGGATTGATGGCACCCTGCCTGCGCCGAGTTCTGCTCGGCAGGCAGGTCCTGCCCTCGACGCGTAGCGCCAGGCGCGATCCGTTGGGTGCGAGGATGCCTTTCCCGGGACCGAGGGCATCCCTGCCCTCGCCGGCAGATGCGCGGTGCCGTGGCGCCGTCATTTCCGATATGGTTTCGGATGAATGGGAACGATAAGCCCTTGATGTGGAAATTGGCGGGTTACGCGAAGTTCGAGGGCAGGGATGCCCTCGGTCCGGTATCTGGTAGATCATGAACTGATGTAGGGCAGGTGTGCCGTCGGTCCGGATACTGGTGGATCATGTATTGATGAAGGGCAGAATTGGCTCGTTGTCAGGGATGGCACATCCGGTGTGGTGCGGGTTTTCACGACGTGAAGCAATTCCAGCGGATCTCGTCCCGGGATCGAGGGTTTCCCGGGAGCGAGGGCATCCCTGCCCTCGCCGGCAGATGCGCGGAGCTGTGGCGCCGTCATTTCCAAAATGGAATTGGACGAATGGGAGCGACAAGCCCTTGATGCGGAGATTGGCGGGTTACGCGAAGTTCGAGGGCAGGGATGCCCTCGGTCCGGTATCTGGTAGCGCATGAACTGATGTAGGGCAGGGATGCCCTCGGTCCGGATACTGGAGGATCATGTACTGATGAAGGGCAGAACCGGCTCGGTGTCAGGGATGGCACATCCGGGGTGCTGGCGAATTCGCATTCGTAACGTCGATATCAATCCCAAATGAAACTCGAAGACCTCAAACCCGACACAACCGTCCGCGGCATCGTTCCCGACGGCGTTGTAACCGTCGTGAACGTGCAATGGCACGGCTCCGGAGCGCTTACGCTGATCTACCGCCCGGCCTCTGGACGGGTTGCCGAAGAGATTCTCTACCGGCACGACGAGGCGCGCCTTGAGATTGTCGAGCATGGCCGCCCGTGGAGCTTCGACGGCGACGGCGCGCTCTTTCGCCTTGTGTCCGAGGCCTACCGCATCCGTCTGGCCCACTTGTTCGATCCCGTCCTCGCCGTACATACTTCCCTCGTCGAACCTCTCCCACACCAGATCACTGCCGTGTACGAGACCATGCTGCCTCGCCAGCCGCTGCGTTTTCTGCTGGCCGACGACCCCGGTGCGGGAAAAACGATCATGGCCGGGCTCTTGATGAAGGAACTCGTTGCCCGGGGCGACCTCCGACGATGCCTGGTGGTTTGTCCCGGAAGCCTAGCCGAGCAGTGGCAGGACGAACTCTACCGCCGCTTCCATCTTCCGTTCGAAATTCTCACGAACGACAAGCTCGACGCAGCCCGGACTGGAAATTGGTTTCTCGAAAACGACCTCGCCATCGCCCGGCTGGACAAACTTGCCCGCAATGACGACCTGCAGGCCAAATTGGGCGCCCCGGAGTGCCGCTACGATATGGTGGTCTGCGACGAAGCGCACAAGATGTCCGCGACCTTCTTCGGCGGCGAAGTGAAATACACCAAACGCTACCGGCTCGGGCAACTTCTGTCCAATCTCACCCGCCACTTTCTGCTGATGACGGCCACGCCGCACAACGGCAAGGAAGCGGACTTCCAACTCTTCCTCGCGCTGCTGGACGGCGACCGTTTCGAGGGACGGTTCCGGGACGGCATTCACCAGGTGGACGTTTCCGACCTGATGCGACGTATGGTGAAGGAGAATCTGTTGAAGTTCGACGGCCGCCCGCTGTTCCCGGAGCGGATCGCGTATTCCGTGCCATACAAACTTACAGACGCCGAGGCCCGGCTGTACAGGGAAGTGACCGAATACGTCCGCGAAGAATTCAATCGCGCGGAGGCGTTGCAAAACGATACACGCGCGGGTACCGTCGGCTTTGCACTCACCATCCTGCAGAGGCGTCTCGCGTCCTCACCCGAGGCGATTCACCAGTCGCTGAGGCGGCGCCGTGAACGGCTCGAAAGCCGGCTTCGCGAACTGAGCCTGCTGCAACGCGGCGCCAGGCAGCAGGAAGCAATCACACAGACCGGTCCGTTGTTGGACGCCGAGGACGTGGAGGACCTGGACGACGCCCCGTACGAAGAGGTCGAGGCTGCCGAGGCGGCAGTGCTGGACGAGGCGACGGCGGCGGGTACCATCGCAGAACTGGAAGCCGAGATCACTTCGCTCAAGCGGCTCGAGAAGATCGCGGGTGAAATCCTTCGCAGCGGAGAGGATACGAAGTGGCGTGAACTTTCGAACCTGCTCGGAGAGATCTTTACGCAAGCCGGGCTGGGGGCGTCGGGTGGCGAGAAGGCCGAACCGTACGGCAGCGGCGCCATCCCGCCTCCTGTACCGTCGCCGAGCCAGAAACTCGTACTCTTCACCGAGCACCGGGATACCCTTAATTACCTCCAGCGGCGCATTGCCACGCTCCTTGGCCGGCCATCCGGCGTTGTCACCATTCACGGGAGCATGGGGCGGGAGGATCGCCGCAAGGCCCAGGAGGCCTTCCTGCACGATCCGCTGGTGCGGGTGTTGTTGGCCACAGACGCCGCCGGCGAGGGCATCAACCTCCAGCGCGCTCACCTGATGGTGAACTACGACCTTCCGTGGAACCCGAACCGCATCGAACAGCGCTTCGGACGCATCCACCGGATCGGGCAGACGGAGGTCTGTCATCTCTGGAATCTGGTGGCGGAGGAGACCCGGGAAGGCGACGTGTACCGCAAACTGCTGGACAAACTCGAACAGGCCCGGAGCGCCCTTGGCGGACAGGTTTTCGACGTGCTCGGAAGGCTCCAGTTCGCCGGCCGTCCCCTTCGCGACCTGCTGATCGAAGCGATCCGCTACGGCGAACAACCCGAAGTGCGCGCCCGGCTCTCCGAGGCTGTAGATGAAGCCGTGGACCGGCCGCATCTTCAGGAACTGATCGATGAACACGCCCTCGCACACGATGCAATGGACTCGACGCGGGTTGCGCGTGTGCGGGAGGATATGGAGCGCGCCGAGGCCCGGCGACTGCAACCACACTACATCGAGGCGTTTTTCCTCGAAGCGTTCAGGCGACTCGGAGGTACGGCGCGACGCCGTGAGACGGGTCGGTACCAGATCAACCACGTCCCGGCGCCGGTGCGGAATCGGGACAGGCAGATCGGCGTCGGCGAACCGGTTCTCGCACGCTACGAACGCATCGCCTTCGACAAGAAGTACCTCACGCCACAGGGGGAGACGCCCGCGGCCTTCGTGCGCCCCGGACACCCGTTACTCGACGCAATCCTCGACCTGACGCTGGAGCGCCACCGCGACCTGCTTCATCGAGGCGCCGTACTCGTGGATGAGCAGGACCCGGGCCTGGAAACGCGGGTGATCTTCTCTCTGGAACATGCCATTAAGGACGGAAGTGTCCTGCCGAGCGGCGAAGGTCGCGTCATTTCCCGCCGGACGCTATACGTCGAGATCGATTCATCGGGCGCAAAGTATCGTCTGGACCACGCGCCTTACCTGGACTACCGGCCACTGGGAGATCACGAACCCAATGAGGCCGACATTCTCGCCCGCCCCGAATGCGAATGGATCACGCGCGAACTGGAGCAGCAGGCGCGCGAGGAAGCCATCGCCAATATCGTGCCGGAACACCTTGGTGATGTTCGCGACCGGCGCCTCGATCTGGTTGCGAAAACCCGCGCCGCGGTAAAGGAGCGCCTGACCAAGGAGATGGCGTACTGGGACCACCGAGCGCAGGAACTCAAGCTACAGGAGCAAGCGGGAAAGGCTGGCGCGAAGCTAAACTCGCGTGAGGCGCAGCGGCGGGCCGACGACCTTCAGGAGCGTCTTGAACAGCGGATGTCCCAACTGGACCGGGAAGAGAAAATCTCAGCACTCCCGCCCGCCGTCATCGGCGGCCTTGTCGTGGTGCCGATGGGACTCCTGGCCCAGATGACGGGAGCGACCCCGCCGCGGCGACCCGTGGACACCCAGAAGTCGGCGGCGAAAGCGCGCGCGATCATCATGGAAGTCGAGCGCGGCCTTGGATTCGAGCCGGTCGACCGGGAGACCGAACATCTCGGCTATGACATCGAGAGCCGCGTTCCGGGAACGGGAAAGCTCCGGTTCCTCGAAGTGAAGGGCCGCCAATCCGGTGAAGATACAATCACGGTGACGACAAACGAGATCGTCACCGCGTTGAACAAACCGGACGACTTCATCCTCGCCATCGTCGAGTTTCTGGAGGGCGGTGAACATCGCACCCACTACCTGCGCCGGCCATTCCAGCGGGAACCGGACTTCTCGGTAACCAGCGTGAACTACAAGCTGAAAGACTTGATTAAGCGGGCCGGGAAACCGACCTGACGGGAGGAAAACCGTTTCGAGAGGATCGCCAAATCGGTTCTTGACACCGTCCACGAAAATCGTTACCTTTTACGTAATGAAAATGGACATATTCACGCAGTTCCCGTCAAAACCGAAAGGTGGAACCGATGCCGAAGAAAGAACGAGACACCGTCACATACGACCTCAAACAAGGCCGTGAAATAGTCTACCGTGGAACCACCAGCGATCCGGATGCGCGAGAGCGGAGCCACAGAGCAGAGGGTAAGGATTTCGATCAGCTGAAGGTAACATCAAGACGAATGACGAGAGAGGGGGCGGAGAAGAAGGAAGCCGAGAATCTGGAGACGTACCGAAAGGGACACGGTGGAAGAAATCCAAAATACAACAAGGCGGAGGACGGATAGATCTTCTACAACTCTCCCAGCACGGCTTCGCCCTGTTCAGCCGTAACCGAATGGGTGGCAGTGAACGCGTGAGCCCGTTCGATGTACCAATCAATTCCCCCTAGAGGTGGAGTCGCGAAGGCCGAGCCTGATCCCTGAGCCGGTGCCCTGAGCCTGTCGAAGGGTTGTCGAAGGGTCAGGCGACGGCTGATGCGGTAGTGGATTTCAACGCCTTATCGACATGAGAGCAGCGTGAATCGAGATGAACGCATTTTGCGTTATGATTACGCTATAAGACCCAGAAGGACTGAAAGATCCCAAATCCAGACAGTTATGTAGCCCAAGTAACGAATCTTACCCCGCGCGATTTCTCAAACGAATCCTGTCCGCCAAATACCTATACCAATCCTTCCTTGACGTACCCTCACCCAAATCGTTACCTTCCGCGTAACGATGACAGTCGCCTTCAAAACCCGAAAGCTCGAAAAGACCTTAAACTCCGGGAGCCTCCTTGAGAGGACGTACGGAAAGAGCAGGGCTCGGGCAATCATGATGCGGCTCGCCGTTCTTGCGAACGCGCCGACACTCGCCGCCGTTCCTCACACACCCCCCGAACGACGACATCAGCTTACAGGTGATCGTGAAGGGCTGTACGCGGTAAATCTCGATGATCGCGCGCGGCTGATTCTTGCGCCGAATCACGACCCTGTACCCGTCCTGGACGACGGCGGAATCGACATCCAACGCGTCACGGCAATTACGATCATGGAGGTCACAGACTATCACTAAAGGAGACCGAGTGATGGCGACGAACCAGTACCGCCCCGACTACGCGGTTCCCCCTGGCTGGGTTCTCGCAGAGCGTCTCGAAGCCCAGGGCATTTCACATGCCGAGTTTGCAAGACGATGCGACCGCTCGGGAAAGCTCATCAGCGAGATCGTTTCCGGAAAAGCCCCCATCGAGGCAAAGACTGCGCTTCAATTCGAGAGAGTACTTGGGGTCGATGCGGATATCTGGTTGGGAATTGAGAAGGACTATCAGTTGCACCAGATCAGGGAGTCTGAGGCCAGGCAAGCAGAAGCGTTAGCGGAGTGGGCGAAGACTTTCCCGCTCGGCGAATTGGCCAAACGAGGGGCGATTCGTACGCGCTCGGCCAGCAGAGAAGCGTATTCGGAACTGATGGCATTCTTTCGTGTGGCGTCGATCGACGCGTGGCATGTCAGATACGGGAAGGCGAACATCGCATACCGGCACTCGCCGAGTTTCAAAAGCGACGAAAACTCGCTCGCGACCTGGCTTCGACTCGCGGAGATCGACGCTGAAGCACAGAAGTGTAACGAATACGACAGGTCGGCCTTTATGGGTGCGTTGCGCCGGATCCGCAGGCTGACTCGCGCGCCATTCGATGAGGCTCGTGATCAGACCCACGAGCTTTGCAACCACGCAGGCGTTGCGCTTGCGATGATCGAACCGCTACCAAAAGCCAGCCTTAGTGGCGCTGCGTGGTGGTTATCCCCCCGCAAACCCGTCATCGCCCTTAGCGCGCGCCACAGGACCGACGACCACCTCTGGTTCAGTCTGTTTCACGAGGCTGCACACATCCTTATTCACAGCAAGAGAGACGTTTTCGTCGACGAAGCCAAACCCGGCGGGGCCGACCTCGAAACAGAGGCGAATGAATGGGCCTCGCACTTCCTTGTTTCGCAGTCGAACTGGCAGCAATTCGTAGATGAAGGGAGATTTACCAGTTTGGAGATTCGCGATTTTGCCGAAGAACAGGGAATCGCGCCGGGTATTGTTGTTGGAAGACTTCAACATGAAAGGCACATCGGGTGGGATCGTCTTAACGATCTCAAAGTGCGTTTGGAGTGGGTTGAGAATTGATGAGAGAGTCAATGAGAAACACCTCTTGCAGTGCGCGGGACCGTAGCTCCGTTTTGGTTTATGGACTTCATCCCTCGCAGTTTTTATCAAACTGAACTTCGGAACTATGCTGAGGAACTTCCGTGTCTAAGCTGCGATTTCACACCGTCGATACGTCCGTCGGATAAAGCTATTATTCACATAGCAGTTCCTCTTCAGAAAACCAACTAAACTGTAAAATCTTGGTGTCTTCGTCTGTGGCCAGAGAGTGAAAGAAAAGCCGACAGTGCGGCTAGAGTTGGGTAAGAGGACAAGCATGACGCGAGAAATTACAGTTCGAGTATTTGACATCATTGGTGGTCCGCTTTGCGTATCTACCAGCGACGGCCAACGTCTGTACGACAGGATTGCTCCACTCTTGAGGACAGGGACGCCGGTCGTTCTTTCCTTCGAACGGATAGAGATTTTCGTCGCGGCCTTTCTCGACGCGGCGGTGGGTCAGCTTTACGGCGAGTTACCCGACGATAGCATCAGTGCATTGCTCTCGTTTCGCGATCTGGCGGATGACGACCGTGAGATGCTGGACCGTGTAATTGAAAACGCAAAACTGTACTTCAAGACCCCCGAAGATTTCGATCGCGTGTGGCATGAGGAGCTGGGCGTTGAAGAAGAATAAGGCGTACGACGTGGTTGCAAATCGGTTTAGCGGAAGTGAGACGTTTTTGCTCGATGCGAACGCTCGGCGAAACTCATCAGCGAGATCATCTCCGGGAAAGCTCCGATTGAGCCGAACACGGCCCTTCGGTTCGAAAGGGTGCTGGGGGTCAGTGCGGACATCTGGTTGGGTGTTGAAAAGGACTATCAGATACATCAAATCCGGGAAGCCGATCCGAGGGTAGTTTAGCGCATACCGGTGCCGAAGGTGCGTTCAGGAGTCCGGACGTATTTCGTTTTGCCGACGAGCGGAACATAGCGCCCGGTATCGTCATCGGAAGGCTCCAGCACGAACGGCATATCGGGTGGAACCGGCTGAACGATATGAAGGTGCGTTTGGAGTGGGTTGAAAATTGATGCCCGAATGAGCAAAAAGAAACGCCCCTTTCGGGGCGTCGGGCCGGAGATGCTATCTCCGGCGGGGTGATACCTAAATAATAGGGGATTATAACTTAAAGTGCCAAAAAGTTCTTGCCATCGCCTTTGGATATAGTTATATTTAACTGTAAACAATGACGATACGATAAGAGAAAGGTGGTTGGCGATGGCACATGAGGCACCTGGAAAGCATTATCGAGAGGGCTTGTCGTTGGTGAAACTGTTTGACATGTTTCCTGATGATGCATCTGCAGAAGCATTTTTCATGCAGGCAAGATGGCCTGATGGTCCTGTCTGTCCGCACTGCAATTCTGACAATATTCAGGTTGGCATTGCTCACAAAACCATGCCTATGCGGTGTAGGAGGAACGGTTGTCGGAAGCGTTTTAGTGTGAGAGTTGGTACGGCAATGGAGTCTTCAAAACTGGGATATAGGGTCTGGATTATAGCTATTTATCTGATGACAACCAGTTTGAAGGGCGTGTCTTCTATGAAACTTCACAGAGACTTGGAAGTAGCTCAGAAGAGTGCCTGGCACCTGGCTCATAGAATCAGGAAGGGTCTTGTTTCTGGTAGTGAGTTTTTCTCTGGACCGGTAGAGGTTGATGAAACGTACGTCGGGGGCAAAGAGTCGAACAAGCATGCCAGTGAGAAGTTGAGAGCAGGACGTGGGACTGTGGGGAAGGCCCCAGTCGTTGGAGCTAAGGATAGGGAGACAGGTCGTGTGAAAGCAGAGGTGTCTGAGAATGTTACTGGTGAGAATATGAGAGACTTTATTCGCCGCAGTGTTCGGCAGGGTGCAGAGGTTTTTACTGACGAGTCTACTGTTTATAGAGGACTGTCAGGGGTACATCATAAGCAGGTAAAGCACAGTGCTGGTGAGTATGTAAATGACCTTTGCAGTACAAACGGCTTGGAAAGCTTTTGGTCTATGCTGAAGCGTGGTTATAATGGTACGTATCACAAGATGTCTGTAAAGCATCTTGCAAGGTATGTAAATGAGTTTGCAGGTAGACACAACATCCGCGAGTTCGACACGCTGGCGCAGATGGAAAAGGTTGCTCAGGCTATGGTCGGCAAGCGACTCAAATACAAGGAACTGACAGCATGACTAAGGTTGTTGAAGGTCGCGTAGATCCAATCGAATTTGAGAAAAGAGCAGTCGAACGAGATCTCGCTGCTTTGTCGAAAGCCCTGGCTGCGATCTTAAACGAGACTCGTGCTTCTTCATCTTTTCCAAAAAAGACTGTATGGGGTCGAATATCTTCGTGGTTTCGTCACCCCCTTCGAGATCAGAAACTGTAAGAGAGAGAGCCACATTATACCTTGAAAGAACTTCGGCAATATCGTCTATTTCGTAGTCCTCAAACTTAGACAACTGATTTTCAATTCTCCTTTTACTCACGAGGTTTTCCCCTTTCATGAAAAAAGCCCTGAGGGCGTAGCATACCAGTCTCCTTGTAGTTTAAACTCTAACGAAGAAAGTAGGCGGCGTGCTTTTCCAGACTCCGCAGGAACGAAGGGAGTTGATAGCGTGGTCAAGACTGTCGATGACCGTCAAGAACGCCGGCGCGAAGTGTTGAATGCAGAGTTTTTAAAAAATCGCGCTGCGGTGAAGAAAGGGCTTGAACAGTTTGTATCTCATCTACCTGAAAGTCCAACTCTTCAAGAAACGCCTTTACGGGATCTGGTTTCTGAGATATATCGTCGAGTTCTAAGACGGTAAACTGTAGGGCGGTGACGAACGCTCCTATAGAGTCCTCAATGCCTCTGAATAGATCATCGAATTTGGGACCCTGTTTTCTGGCCATTGAGGCTCCTCTGGGTAGAAAGAAGGGAAGAGAAGTGGATTTTCCGGAGGAAGTTTACTGGATTGATTGTTACCTCAGTGTATCAATCCTGTCAGTAAACCTGCTTCTGGCCTTATTATGAGCCAGGATTCTGGAATAATCGCCACCACCTCTGTAAGAATACATGTTCGCTCTGCTTCTTATCCTATTTCTCGCATCTCTTGGAAGGTGGTTAGTAATTTCTGCAACAATAGTTTCCAGAAATACAACCTGACCCTCCAGCTCTGTTATTCTTTGCTGGTCAGAAGCATTTGAAGCTCTTCCCGGACCGGCAAGAATAAGTACAGAAACCAAAAGGACAACGAGAGTAATACCTACAATGCTTTTGAGGAGAGTGCCGAACCCTTCCATCGCAAGCCTCCTAACGATGATGTGGACATTTTTGGTACCTGGCAAAAGGTGCCGGGCAGTGTCCACAATCACGCAAAGAGTATGCGGGAAGGTTCCTGCTTATTCGCCAGAGATCAGGGAGCTACCCTTCTCTCGTGGTTTTCGGCTGTTGTATTTGGCAGGCTACCCGACATGCGGGCTTTGCCTGATTGCGGACATTTGGAGTATATGTTATTAGTTGACAAAACGCAAGAGGAAAAATAAATTTATACTGGAGGCTGGTTATGCAGAACGAATTGAGACAGCAAATGATACAGGAAGTTCTTGACGGGAAGGATGCCAAGGAGGTAGTTCGTGCATCGTTTACAGAAGACGAGCCAGAGACAGAACCAGAGGAAGACAACAGTTTGGAAAACAGAGCAAAGAGGTTCCTTGAAAAACAACTGTCAAGTTAAGGGGAAATAAAGGGAGATTGTATGGCTGCTAAGAGAGGAAGACCCAGAAAAAACACAGAGGTTGGCAGTAGTGGTTACCACCCTACAGAAGAAGAGTTGAATGAGGACGTCAGTATCAATGCCTCTCCAGAGGAAGTTATACAGTCCCTGTTCCCCAAAAACCAACCAGTCGAGAAGTCCGGAAAAGGAGAACAGGTGAAAAAAGAATGGGACGAATGGCTCAAGAGTTTAAGAGCCTGACTACAGAAAAACCCCTTTTATTCTTAGATTTTGGCACTTTAAGTTATAATCCCCAAATAATAACATCTTCCATGGAAATTGTCAATGGCAAAAAGTGCAGTCGAAAGAAAACATAAAACCACGTCGAACCGGGTTATTGTGTACGTAGACGGCTTCGTCCTGCGCCGACCGGTCAAGTGGAATTGAGACTGTAAGGAAACGTTGTCGTACAGCGAGAAACTGATTCAGATTGTCCGAGCGCGCGACGTTGCAAAGGTGGTGTCCGCCGGAGAAGAGCCGACCTGACGCGGCCGTTCAAATGTAACGCTGGTCTTGGAACCAGCGCGTCCGTAGAGCCGAAATGAGCTGAGAAACTGAAAGACATTTCCGCACCGGGGATAAGCGAAATGGCCGACCCAACAGCACACGACTCGCTTGAACTCGAAGTGAACGATTTTGGACCGATAGTCAAGGCTAAAGTCGATTTACGTCCGCTGACGGTATTCGTCGGCCCTAGCAATACTGGGAAATCGTATCTGGCGACATTAATCTATGCGCTGCATATGTATTTTACGGGTAGATCGATCACTTCTCGGTTCTTCTTGACCTATGAGAGGCTTCTTAATCTTGGTCCAACTTTTGTGGACAGGGAAACTCTCAACGCGCTTAACGAGTTTCTGATGGAAGTGACAAACTGGACGGGAGATATGTGGAGTAAAAAGGAAGTGGTTTTACCCATCCCAATTGTCAAGGCCATTTGTTCAATGTTTGAGTTACAGAACGATCAACTCCACAGTGAAATCGAGAGGTGCTTTGGCATCGACAGTGCCAGCGCACTCATCCGGAAAGGCAACAGGCGATGCGCGCGGATTGTATTGCGGAAATCTATTTCAGGGGAATCGGCATCGTTTGAACACGAACTGACACTGAAGTCGAACGCACCTGAATTCGTGACGGCGATGCGCAATGTGGAACAACTGAGGATTAAACTCGACGACAGGAAAGAGTTCGTTGAGTACTACGACCGACTGAAGAGTACGTTTTTAATACCTGATAAAATGAGCCAGGATTCGTATCGACAAGCGCTGGGGCCAATCAACCATTTGCTTGGACTCGCGCTACCTTACCTATTGGGTTCGCTTTATCGCGCAGCATACTATCTCCCCGCCGATCGAACCGGCGTGATGAATAGCCATCAGGTCGTGGTGAGCGCGTTGATACAGAACGCTACAACTGCCGGGCTACGTCCCGATGAAGAAATTCCAATGCTGTCGGGTGTTTTGGGTGATTTTCTGCAAAACTTGCTCGTCTTGCCCAGCGCGGCAAATCGTCAACGCACGCCCAAGAAACATCTGGGTGCGCGAATTGAAGATCTGATTCTCGGCGGATCGATTCAAGTCGAGAGGTCGGAGTTGATCAGCTACCCGCACTTCACCTATACACCCGAGGGATGGAAACATCCGATGCCTTTGATGAATGCCTCTTCAATGGTATCGGAAATCGCGCCGGTCGTGATGTTTCTTCGCCATCTGGTTAACCCCGGCACTATGCTCGTAATCGAAGAACCCGAATCACACATGCATCCGGCGATGCAGGTGGAATTCACTCGTCAAATCGCCACGCTGGTTAGGGCGGGCGTCAGGGTAATCGTCACCACGCACAGCGAGTGGGTTCTGGAGGAACTCGCGAACATCGTGCGACGCTCCGAACTTCCCAAGTCTCGTCGAAAGGAGATGCGCCACGGCGAATTTGCCCTTCGTCCCGATCAGGTGGGGGCATGGCTGTTCAAGCCGAAGCGCCGACCAAAGGGATCGGTCGTCGAAGAAATTCGATTCGACCCCGATGCAGGTGGGCTTGAAAGCGATTTCAACGAAGTTGGCCGACAATTATACAATGATTGGGCGACGATCGGTAACCGTATTGCAGGAAACACCGAATAATGTGTCGCGTGGTCGACCGGTTGAAAGACGGACTTCCTGAAGGGGCCATCGTTAAGAGATGCTCGGCCGAGGGGTGCGCTGTTCCGTTGAAAGATGCCCCTGCGCCGCATCTGATTATGGATCTGGATCACCCTTTTTTCCGGCTGAAGGACAAGATCCATTGCGATTTTCTGTTTATCAGTTGTGACTGCAATGTTGGATACAACTGGGTTGTTCCTCTGGAACTGAAAGGTGGCAGTCCTGATGCAACAGAAATGGTATCGCAGCTAATGGCAGGGTCAAATTTCGCGCAAGCCTGGATACCGGAAGATCACAAGATCCAGTTCCGCCCCGTGGGCGTCTTTGGTGGCCGCTTGCATAAATTCCAAAGAGACAAGCTTAGAAGGGCTCGCATTTTGTATCGAAGGAAACGGTACGAAGTCAAACTCATACGATGTGGGACGCCGTTAGTTGTTGCTCTTGCGTAAGAGAAAACCATATGACTGTTACTAGAAAGAAACTCATCGAAGTCGCCCTGCCGCTTGACGCGATCAACGCTGCGTCGGCTCGAGAAAAGTCGATCCGCCACGGCCACCCCAGCACCCTGCACCTCTGGTGGGCGCGACGGCCATTGGCGGCGGCGCGCGCTGTAATCTTCGCGCAGATAGTGGACGATCCGTCGGCCTGTCCGGAGGAGTTTCCAACTGAAGCGGACCAGGAAAAGGAGCGGCAGCGCCTGTTCCGGCTCATCGGGGAACTGGTAAAGTGGGAAAACACCACCAACGAGGCCGTGTTGGAACGGGCACGTAAGGAAATCCGAAGGAGTTGGCGGAGGACGTGCGCAGACAATCGGGACCATCCACGCGCCGATGAGTTGTTCGACCCGGACAAGCTACCGGCCTTCCACGATCCTTTCGCCGGCGGCGGCGCGTTGCCGCTGGAAGCCCAGCGCCTTGGCCTGGAAGCCCACGCCAGCGACCTCAATCCGGTGGCTGTGCTTATCAACAAAGCAATGATCGAAATTCCGCCGAAATTTGCGGGCAGACCGCCGGTCAACCCGGAGGCACGGGAGAAGTATCTCGGCGCAGGGACATCCCATTCGACGAAACCCTTGCTGGGAGCGCGGGCGCCTGCCTGTGCGTTGCACGCAGACAGGTCCCGCCCGCATAGGGTCTGGCACAGCCGCGGATATCTTCCTCATTTGGATCAATCCGAAATCATACAATGCATCACATTTCGCTTGGCGGATTCAATTCCAGCCAATGTTATTGCCGCCTGGAAGAGCGAATTGGCGCTTTCGGGTGAGGAACCAGCGAGCGATCCGCGTTGTGTGGAATTACGAAAAAAGATCGAACGATACGCCGGTCAGGGACACGGCGCTTGCTGGCTACAGGACGAGCGGATAGCAGATCAAGTCGAAAGGGCGCTATTGCACTTCGACGGCGTACGGTATCGCTTACTATCGTGGGCCATTATGCCCAATCACGTGCACGCATTGATCGAAACGACGGCCGGCTTTCCACTTGAAGGCGTCATTCATTCGTGGAAGTCTTACACAGCCAAGCAAATTAACAAGATTCTCGGACGGCGCGGCCAGGTCTGGGAAGAGGATTACTTCGATCGTTATATCCGCGATCAGAAACATCTCGCTAACGAAATAGACTATATTGAGCAGAACCCCGTGAAAGCCGGGCTTGTTGACAAGGCAACTGAATGGCCGTGGAGCAGTGCTGCAAGGAATGCGGAAGGAGCGAAATTTACGGGAGTTACAGAGGAACATGCGGACGGGACGGTGCTTGACGGAGTAAGAAAAAAGCATGCGGACGGGACGTCCGCGCTCCCAGGATTATGGACCGGTGCGAAGGGACTTGCGGAGGACGTCCGTTACTACGGTCAGTGGATGCGCGACGAAGCCGAGAAACGTATAGGGCATCTTTATCCGAAGGTCGAAGTAACTCCTGAAATGGCGCAGGAACGTCCAGACCTTAAACAATACGAGGGCCGAAAGTTGACGGTGATTGCGTGGCTGTGGGCGCGTACGGTCAAGAGTCCGAATCCGGCATTTGCGGATGTCAATGTACCGCTCGTATCGACGTTCAGGCTATCGACAAAGAAAGGAAAAGAGGCATACGTCGAGCCGGAGATAGAGGGGCGCAGTTATCGGTTTGCGGTTCGGGTTGGGAGTCCAACGGACCCTGAGGCGGCCAAGCGGGGCACGACAGCGGGTAAACGTCAGGCATTTCGTTGCCTGATGTCTGGTGTGCCGGTACCGTACGACCACGTTCGAAACGAGGGTAAGGCCGGACGAATGGACGCGCGATTGATGGCTGTTGTAGCCGAGGGTGATAGGGGAAGAGTATATCTGTCGCCGACAAGAGAACATGAATCAATCGCGAGAAAAGCAAACCCCGAATGGAAGCCTGAGTTGGCTCTTCCCAACAACCCGCGGGACTTCAAAACCCCGAATTACGGTCTTCCCACTTTCGCAGACCTATTCACCGACCGCCAACTCGTTGCGTTGATCACCTTTTCCGATCTCGTAGGGGAGGCATTGAAGCGAGTCAAGCGCGATTACCTTGCCGCGCGGGTCCCCGACAGACATCTGGTCGGGACACCAAAGTCACCGGATAATAACGCGCGCCTGCGTGAGGGAGGTAACGGCGCGTCAGCGTACGCGCAGGCAGTTGGTACGTATCTCAGTCTTGGGGTAAGCAAATTGTCCGACGCTCAATCATCGCTATGCCGATGGAAAGCCACAATGAATCAGTCGATTGCTACGTTTGGACGACAGGCATTGCCCATGGTCTGGGACTACTCTGAGGCGAATGTGTTTGCTGGAATGGCCGGCGATCCTCTCGTGTCGATCAATAACATGATGCGCGTGGTTGACGAATTGCCGACTTCGATAGGTGGGCGGGCAAATCAGGGACCCGCACAATCTCTGGTACGTGATGATTCTCCCGTCGTCTCTACTGACCCCCCGTACTACGATAATGTCGGTTATGCCGATTTATCGGACTACTTTTACGTCTGGTTACGGCATTCGATTAGATCGAAATATCCAGAATTGTTCGCCACACTTGCGGTTCCTAAGACTGAAGAACTGGTCGCAACACCTTATCGTCACGGAAGCAAAGAAAAGGCGGAGACGTTTTTTCTGGACGGCATGGTTCAGGCTATGAAATGCCTCGCTGAACAGTCGCATCCAGGCTTCCCGGTTTCGATTTACTACGCCTTCAAGCAGTCCGAAACAAAAGGTGAATTTGGTACATCCAGCACCGGCTGGGAGACATTTTTGGATGCGGTAATCCGAGCCGGATTCACCGTCACAGGCACTTGGCCGATACGGACCGAGTTAAGCAATCGTATGATCGGATCAGGAAAAAACGCTCTCGCTTCCAGCATTGTCCTCGTCTGTCGCAAGCGTTTGGCTGGGGCTCCACTGGCAACCCGTCGAGAATTCGCAGCCGCATTGCGGGAAGAGCTTCCCGGTGCTATTGCGCAATTGCAAAGCGGTAACATTGCGCCAGTAGACCTTGCCCAGTCGGCAATTGGACCTGGGATGGCAGTGTATACTCGGTACTCCAAAGTGCTTGACGCGCAGGGCAACCGCGTATCGGTGGGCGATGCTCTTGCGCTGATCAATCAGACTCTGGACGAAGTACTCGCCGAACAGGAAGGAGAATTTGACTCTGACACCCGTTGGGCACTCGCCTGGTTCGAGCAGAACGGGTTCGATGAGGGGGAGTTTGGCGTGGCAGAGACCCTGTCCAAAGCAAAAAACACTAGCATCGACGGCATCGTTGAAGGAGGAATTCTCGCCTCACGCGCGGGCAGGGTTCGACTGTTGCGCCCAAACGAGTTGGCACGTGATTGGGAGCCAACCACGGACAAACGTCTCACTGTGTGGGAAGCAGTCCAATATCTGGTCCACGCCCTCGAATCCAGCGGCGAATTCGCCGCTGCTAAGCTGGTTCATCAACTCGGCGGTCTCGCCGAAACCGCGCGCGAATTGGCTTATCGACTATATACGATATGTGAGCGCAAGAATCGCGCCGATGAAGCCCGATCCTACAATGGCCTCGTGCAGAGTTGGCCGGAAATCGCTAGATTGGCGCGGGAACGGGCACCGGCGGAGCAAAGCGAGTTGTTTGGGGATTGAGGCTGGAAACGCTTCGCGAAGAGTCGGACACCTGGAAGCGTAAACGCCATTCGTACAAGTGTAAGAGAAGCATGCCCACAATCTTAGCCCTCTAGCGTTTCCATTCGACCTGCGGTCTGAATGCAATGCAGAGTTTACGTATCGGGTCTGCAGCATGAGCATTTTGCAAAGTCTACGCCGGATTCGTCGGACCGGCCAGCGTGTGAGGAGAGAGGCTCGAAATTGGGGCCGTGAGTCCATAGGGTTCATCAATCTCAATTGGCGCCATCTTGTGATTTCTGTCACGTTGATGGCTATTTTGTGGATCGGCACCTCGAGGCTTATAGATATCTGGAACTGGCTAGCCACCGACTTCTGGACTTGGCTGCGAATGGGCTCGAATGGGACCGAAACCCACAGCACGACCCTTCGCAATGTCGGTTTGCTCTTTGGCGGGGTATTGGCCTTACTGGTTGCGTTGTGGCGCAGTTGGGTAGCAGAGCGGCAAGCCAGAATTGCACAGCGAAATCTATTGAACGAACGCTATCGACAAGGTGCCGAAATGCTTGACAGCAAAGTCTTGGCAGTTCGCTTGGGTGGGATCTACGCACTACAGCGTCTCGCAGCGGACAATCCGAAGAAATATCACATACAAATCATGCAGCTATTGTGTGCATTTGTACGTCATCCACCTGCCGTCGACGGCGAGAAGAATGAACCGTTTGCAGGCAACCAAACCGATCTCGAATTGCGCAATGACGTGCAAGATGCCATAAACTCAATCAGCACATGCCATGCGCGACAGACCAAACTGGAGGTTGCAGCGGGCTTTCGACTAGTGGTCCATTTCGGAAGTATGTATCAGGTTAGGCAGCGATCTTGAGTTCGCGGAGCCTTTCTTCAAGGTCGCATTTGGTGAATCGCCATTTGAAGGGTCTCGAAGTTTGGTTATAGCGACGCTGAAATCCGAGGATGCGGTCTTCCATTTGCTTTCTGGTTGCGAGGTCGTTGGGCGTGAGCGCCTTTCTTTGAAGGATGGAGAAGTAGATCTCGATCTGGTTGAGCCCTGCCTGCGGCAGGCAGGCAGCTTGCGTGGACGGGAAGATGGATGGCGATCAGGTTCGGGTAGGCGTTTTTGAGTCGTGCAGGGGAGGTCGACGGGTGATGGGAAGGCCCATTGTCGAGGATCCAGAACACGCGTTGTGCCGAAGCATAGGGTTCCTGCTTCATCACGAGGTCGACCAGCCTCTGAAAGGGTTCGATACCCGTGGTTTGATCCACACGACCAAAGACCCTTCCGCTCCTGATATCGAGTGCGGCCAGGTAGGCCACGGTCCCGTGGCGCTTGTAGTCGGACTCACAGTGAATCGGTTTTCCCGGTCCCGGAGGTGAAGAAGGGAACTCCCGCTCCAGGATCTGGAGCTGCGATTTCTCGTCCGCACTGAGAACGTAGTCTTTGGGCCCCAGGGGCGCGCCCTCATAATCCCCTTGATACAGATCCAAAACAGGGCCCGCTTTTTCCAGAAAGCGTGGATCTTTGATCGAGATCCACGATCGGTGAAACCAGGGACGAATGGCGTCCCGTTTGAGGAGACGCCACAGCGTGCTTTTAGAGATCGACAGGCTTGTCTCGGAACGGATTTCCTGAAGCAGTTCCGCGAGGCTGAAGCGGGATAGCGGGATCTCCCGCACGGCTGGCAATTGGCAGGCGATGGCCTTAATTTCAGCGACGCGTTCGGGGGGGAAAAACCGGAGGCCTTCCACTACGAGGCCGATCCAGCAGTGAAAAACCCTCTGTAGCCCAGCGCTTTCGCCATTTCATCACCGTTCTGGGGTGCACGCCAACTGCTTGCGCAAGACGCTCGTGCGAGATATCCGGATGCTCCCACAAAACCAAGACCATCTTGGCCCTGTAAACAAGGGCGCTGGGGGCCGTTCGTTGTCGGGCTATCCTACCCGCTTCCGCGATATCCTGTGTCTCAAACTGCGGTTGATACTTCGGCTTCGGTCCAGGCATCGGTTACCTCCCAACACGGGCGGGGAGACAACCCTATTATAAGAACGCTACCGGCTACAGACAACATTATACCAATTTCTGAAATCGACCACTAGATCTGCGTGGCGTGAATCTGCGCGGTGCGGTTTTGCTCAAAGCACGGCTCAGCAAAGCGAATCTATCCAAAGCTGACCTAACCGGGGCGGCGCTAAGCGATGCCGATTTGGCTGGTGCAATCTTTGGCCACGCGATTTTAAACGATGCACGGCTTAACGGTGCAGACTTAAGCGGTAGCAAATTCAACAATGCACAAATGTGCAGAACCCAACTCCCCGGTGCGAACCTGGCTAAATCGGACCTCTCGAACGCAGAACTCGAAGGTGCCCGAGTGTCCGAAGCGAAATTGTCAAAGGCAAACCTCTACAGAGCGAACCTAACCGGTGCATTCCTCCAGAACTCCGATTTGTCGGAGGCAAGGCTTCAATGCGCGAATTTGACCGCCGCATGGCTATATAATGCTAAGTTGGCAGGGGTGAATCTTTCAAACGCAATATTAAGCGAAGCGGACTTTAGTGGGTCAGATCTTTTGAATGCGAACCTCTCCAATGCCAATGTGTCCAACACACGGCTTTTCCCATTGCGACCTACATCGCCCCGAGTAGGCGAGAGACCGATTCGACGAGAGATCCCGACGAAACTCACTCAGGCTCAGCTTGATGTCGCCTGCGCAGAACCTGAGAAACCACCAAAGCTGGGTGATGCCGTGGATGCGGAAACTGGCAATCCACTGGTCTGGCGTGGCAAGTCTCTGAACAGGCAAAGGTAGACGTATGAAAGTGCGCGATCTTTATTGTAGCCTGCGTCTGAGCTTGCAGTGACCCATAATTAAAATAAGTATCTCGTATCAAATGAATGTTTGGATGTCTGGGGATGGCGCGTCTGGCGACGTTCTCTACATTCTGCACCGAGCCGGTCGCCGCAACGTGTGCTGCACGAACAGTTCGGGTTGTTCGGTGAAGGAACCGACAAGCAATTGAGAAAAAGACGTAGTCGCTATCGAATTTCGTGCGGCAAATCTACGGGTGAGAAGGGAGAAAAAATCGTGACGTCAGATCGAACAAGGAGTTGGCGTTACCCGGGCGCTCGTTGGTGGAAATTCGACTTCCACACCCACACCCCCGAGTCGAAGGACTATGGTCAAGGACCCAACCAAACAGCCCTAAGGCAGATTAAACCGAAAGAATGGTTGTTAGCCGTTATGCGTGTTGGCGTAGATTGTGTGGCGATAACGGATCACAACTCGGGCGATTGGACTGACAGGCTTAAAGAGGCACTCCAGGAACTAGAGTGTGAATCTCATCCGGATTTTAGACCGCTTTACCTGTTTCCTGGTGTTGAAATTACCGCCAACGGTGGAACCCATATATTGGCGATACTGGATACAAGCAAGTCGTCTGCCGATGTGGCGACGCTTCTTGGCGCAGTTGAGTACCACGGTGAACGCGGCGCTTGTGAAGTCACTGCAAACAAATCGCCAATTGGCGTCGTCGAAGCTATTGTTGACTTTGGTGGTATTCCAATTTTGGCACATGTGGACGAGCCAAGTGGAGCCTGGAAGCTTAAGGGAAACACGCTTAGCCCGCTGCTCGAATTCGATGGTTTGTTTGCAATGGAAGTTGTCGATCCGAACGCAAAAAAACCCGCAAAGTACCGACAGATGAAGCTAAAATGGGCAGAAGTTCTTGGATCGGACTCACACGACCACACCGGTAAGACTGGATCCCGTGTTCTTGGTTCCGACTACACATGGGTAAAGATGGCGGAACCGTCTCTCGAGGGACTGCGCCTGGCATTGCTGGACGGCGGTGGGTTTTCAATTCGGCGTAGTGATGATTTGAGTCCTTTCGATCCTTTTAGATTGCCCGATCACTTCGTCGAGGCTTTGGAAATTGAAGATGCGCAATATATGGGACGAGGCGAATCGGCAAAACTCAGCTTTAGTCCGTGGTTAAACGCTATGGTAGGTGGACGAGGGACGGGAAAATCAACAGTAATTCATGGAATAAGGCTTGCTTCAAGACGAGAGCAGGAGTTGTCGAAATTTGAAGAAAACTGCGAGCCCCGCTTGATCTTCGAGCAATTTAACCGGGTGCCTGGGGACCGCACGGACCGTGGCGGCTTGACAGATTCGACGGAAATCAGGTGGACCGTAATGCGAAACGAAGTTCGGTATCGCGTGCGTTGGCGGCGCGACGGCTGCGGGACAGTGGTAGAGGAGAACGCAGGCGAAAACTGGGTTCCGTCAAGCATTCAAAGTGTTACGCCCGAGCGCTTTCCAATCCGGATTTTTAGCCAGGGACAGATTGCGGCGTTGGCCGGCGAGAACCAACAGGCATTGTTGCAGGTGATTGACGATGCCGCTGGAGTGGTTAGGCTACAAAGGCAACTCAATGATGCTATAAGCGAATTCTATGCGGCGCGGACGCGGATTCGCGAGATGGATGGAAAATTAGTTCGTTGGGACGATCTAAAAGTTGATATGCAGGATGTGGAGAGGAAACTGGCTCGTTTTGAGGAAGCCCGCCATGGGGAAGTTCTGACGAGCTACCAACGCCGAAGCCGACAGAAAAGGGAAATGGAACGTCAGTTCGAAGCCGCCGATGGCACCGTACGGGTTATTGAAGATACAATTGCTGTGCTGCAATCCGAGGATGTTCCAGACAGGTTGTTCGACACGGATTCCGACGAAGACCGCGAAGCCATCGCCACCATCGATGCACTGGCTTCCGCAGTCCGCACGGCAGGCGAAACCCTTAAAGGAGCCGCGGAGAGTCTCCGAGTCGTCATCAACACACAACGGGACGAATTGTCAAAAAGCAAATGGCAGAGGGCTGTAAATCAAATCGTGTCTGAATACAAGCAACTGGTCGAAACACTTCAATCGGAGGGTGTCTCCGATCCGAGCGAATACGGCCGACTCGTGCAGGAAAGGCAGCGACTCGATAGCGAAATCGAACTTCTGGAGTCGTTAAGTAAAGAACGGGACGAGCTGAATGAGCGATCCCGAACGTTGCTCGGGCACGTACAAGAAGCTCGGCGCGCTGTGAGTGCTGCACGAGAGGACTTCCTTGAAGATGCACTGGCGCAGAACAACTTTGTAAGAATCCGAAACCTTTCATACGGCGATGACCCCCGTGTTATCGAGGGTGGGTTGCGCGAGGCATTAGGCGTTCTCGACGATCGATTTCAGCTTGACATTTTGGATATGGATGACGAGTCGCGGGTGAAAGGAATCGTTGCAGAACTGCTGAATGACTTGCCGGACGAGTCTGCCCAACGCCGTTCTGAACTGGAACGCCGTATTGACAATCTAAAAGACCGCTTTGACTCTGCTTGTAAGGGTCGCGGAGACTTTGGAGGTCACTTCAACAACTATCTGGCGCGTGAATTTAACAATAAGCCGGAATTCCTTGACCGATTGCTTGCCTGGTTCCCGGAGGATTCGTTAAGGGTGGAATACAGCCGTCAAGGAGACGGTAGAGACTTCAGGCCTATTACGCAGGCTTCGTCCGGACAGCGGTCGGCGGCGATGCTGGCATTCCTACTCGCACACGGCGAGGAACCGCTGGTGCTGGACCAGCCGGAGGACGATTTGGACAATCACTTGATCTATGACCTGGTAGTACGCCAGATCCGCGAAAACAAACTGAGGAGACAAATCACAGTTGTGACACACAACCCGAACATTGTGGTAAACGGAGATGCCGAGATGTTGCATGCGCTTGAATTTGTGAGCGGACAGTGCATTGTGCAGCAATCTGGGTCTTTGCAGCAGGAGGCCATGAGGGAGGAGGTCTGCCGCGTAATGGAGGGCGGGCGCGAAGCGTTCGAGCGCCGCTATCGCAGACTTGGACCGGAGCCAACCCATGTTTGATAGTCAAAAGGAACTGCTTGACAAGATTCAACTGGGCGAAGACACGTTTCTGGAATGCAAGGAGGTCCGGTTTTCGGGAAAACGTGTTTCCGACCCACATCGCGACTCTCTCGCCGACTCCCTTGCCGCCTTTGCAAACAGCCAGGGAGGAATCTTGGTGATGGGCGTGGAAGATGAATCACGTGAGATCCTGGGTATTCCCCTTGCACGTCTCGATCTGGTGGAGCGATTCGTTCATGAGATTTGCCAGGACTCCGTCGATCCACCCCTTTCGCCGACTATAGAACGGCTAAGGCTGCCAGCGACCATCGGAGAGGAGGTAGCGGTCATCAAGATAGATGTGCGCCCCAGTCTGTTTGTGCATCGAAGTCCGGGTGGTTACCTGCATCGAGTCGGAAGCGCCAAACGGGTTATGCCCTCTGACTTTCTGGCTCGTCTATTTCAACACCGTAGTCAGATTAGCGTCATTCGCTTTGATGATCAGGCGGTTCCTCAAGCCGAACTGGACGACTTGAACGATGATTTGTGGCAGCGGTTTTTAACTTCCCGGTCGCGCAATCAGCGCGACGACTTTCTTTTTAAGCTGGGCATGGCGCGAATGGAATCCAACGGCTCGATCCGTCCAACGGTAGCGGGCGTCCTGATGGCAGCCCGTGATTCCCGGACTTGGCTGCCTAATGCCTACATTCAGGCTGTCGCCTATCGGGGCGAGCAAATCCGAGTGGAGCAATCGGGTGACCCGTATCAGATTGATGCTGCCGATATCTACGGTCCGTTGGATACCCAGGTTACCGATGCCTGTCGATTCGTAATTAAGAATATGAAAACAGCCGCAGATAAGGAACTAGGGAGGCGTGACCGCCCGCAGTTCGACATTACGGCAGTTTTTGAGGCATTGGTCAATGCAGTCGCCCATCGTGATTACTCCATTCACGGCTCCAAGATCCGACTCAGGATATTTTCCAACCGGCTAGAATTGTATTCACCTGGGGCGCTACCAAATACGTTGACAGTCGAAAGTCTCCCATACAGACAGTCAGCTCGCAATGACGCGATATGCAGCCTGCTCGCCCGATGTACAGTGCCCGCAGACGTGCCCTGGCTTGTCACCGACCGTGAAACGCTTATGGACAAGCGGGGCGAAGGCGTGCGCATTATCTATGACAATAGTGAAACGCTTTCGGGACGATTACCTGAATACAGTTTGATCGACGATAGTGAGTTGCGGCTCGTAATCTGGGCCGCGAAATAGCTCGTTGGCTCGCAGGCGACGTTGATTTCCGATGAATCAATCCAATGAATATCTCAACCATCGGCTTTACGAGAAAGCCCGCAAGCCGTTTCTTCGGCTTGCTGATGCAGTCAGGCGCAAGGCGCGTCGTCGACGTTCGGCTAAACAACGCGTCGCAATTGGCCGGCTTTGCGAAGAAGGACGACCTGGCGTATTTCCTGCGGGAACTCTGTGGGATGGACTCCATCCATCTGCCCGAATTGGCGCCGACGAAGGAATTGCTGGACGATTACAGGAAACGGCGGTTTGACTGGGAGACCTGCGAGAACCGTTTCAACGGGCTGATGTGCGAGCGGCGGATCGAGGAGACGGTTCCGATTGAGATCGTCGCGGATGGTTGTCTGCTGTGCAGCAAGGATAAGCCGCACCGCTGCCATAGGCGGCTCGTGGCCGAGTATCTGAAACACCATTGGGGCGACGTGGAAATCGTCTACCTCGGATAGTTGGTTAAGCATGGATGTGCCGGCCTCGGAGACATTCATACCGATCATGGTAGACCGAATTGTAGAAGGCTTCCAGCCTTCTCGGCTCGTTCTCTTCGGTCCCATGCACATGGCACGGCCACCGACACAAGTGACGTAGACTTGCTGGTAATTCTGCCCAATGGGTCTGACAAGCGGGATACGGCTATCGAGGTCCGCCGCGCCCTGGGAGATCTCCCGGTTTGCAAGGAAATAGTGATTGCCACTCCCGGGGAAGTCACTCGTCGCGGTCATCTTGTTGGTACCTTGTTGCGTTCAGCACTCCGCGAAGGAAAGGTACTGTATGAGCGATCCTGAACACGTTGACCGAACTCGCCGATGGCTTCGTTTCGCCATGGAGGATCTCGACGTTGCCCAATGCTTGCTGGCGACGGATGGCTCACGACCTCGCCCTGGAAGCGCGGACGTCTCGCTCACATGTCCCGTAGAATCCACCGACTTTGGCGATTTTGTCTTAAGATTGTGACAGACACATTACCAATATTCGCCTCCCTATTTCGCTACTCCAACACGGTCACTCTCAAAAGAAGGTACGGACGCCATGTCTGAAGAACGCCCGGGCACCTGCCTGCATCTTCCGGATCTGTCGATAACCGGATTTCGGGGAATCGCGTCGCTAACCATTAAGCGGTTGGGTCGCGTTACGCTGCTTGCGGGAAAGAACAGCGTCGGCAAGACAACCGTTTTGGATGCCGTCCGGGTCTACGCGGCGCGCGGTCGCCCTTTCATTCTGTCCGACGTGTTGAAGAGCCACGAAGAGGTGGCTGCCGCTACGTATCGCGGTGACAAAGAGGGAATTGACCCTCATCTGGAGGCGCTCTTCCACGGACGGGACGCTTCCGGGGAGGCGTCCTTCTCGATCGGCCCGGATAACGGTTGGGACCAGCTTAGAGTTGAAGCGATTCCCCCAGATAAAGCCACTCGTCCTAGTCATGGACATCCCCCCGATTTTTTCGTGGCGCCAACAAGATTGCTTAAAATCGTCAGTCAAGACACTGAGCAGATAATTCCCTGGTATTTCTCTCCCTATGCGTTGAGTACCAAATTGGCCAAAAGTCGCCGTATATATCAGTATCTCTTGAATACGTCTGCAGATTACGACCTACCAGCCGCAATCGACTGCCGGTCCATGGGTCCGGCCCTGTTGAGCAAGGACGAAGTCGTGGTCTTTTGGGATGACATCGCGCTGACCGACGATGAGGAATGGGTGGTCAATTCCCTGCAGCCTGTTCTCGGCGACCAGGTACAGCGCATTGGGACAATCGGAGATAACAGTAACGGACGACGGGTGA
Source organism: Candidatus Latescibacterota bacterium (assembly GCA_965203805.1). GTDB lineage: Bacteria > Latescibacterota > UBA2968 > UBA2968 > JAAXHE01. The sequence continues at coordinate 4,559,659 of OZ241917.1, forward strand.
TCGCCAGAGTCCGGGGGCAGTCCTTTCCGGTCCCTCTCGAAAGCTTTGGTGATGGGGCCCTGCGCCTGTTCGGCACTGCCCTGATGCTGGTCAACAGCCGGGACGGCTTCCTGCTCATCGACGAAGCGGAAAACGGCATTCACCATACCGTCCAACGCGATTTCTGGCGCATGGTACTTGAGACCGCGGACCAAAACAACGTGCAGGTTCTCGCGACAACGCACAGCTATGACTGTGTGCGAGGTTTTGCGCAGGCGGTTAACGAATGCGAGGGAATCGACGGGGGGCTTGTGCGTCTCGAACGTAGCGACAGGGAAATGTGGGCAGTTGAGTATTCGGAAGATGATCTCAAGGTCGTTGCTGATCAACACATTGAAGTGAGGTAAATTGATGGATAATGGTGACCGTGTCCTGCTTGTTGAAGGACAAGCCGACAAGCACGTCGTCTCACATCTATGCTCAAGATTTCAGCCAATGCCCCAATTCCATATAGAAGATAAGGGCGGTATCCAAAAGCTCTTTGATTCGATTATTCAGGAAGCCAGAGTTTCCGACCGCAAAGCCCTCGGTATTCTCTTAGACGTAATCGACGATTTGAACGCCCGATGGAGTGCCGTGACTGATCGGCTTCAAAAAGAGAATATCGAGGTTCCTCGTACCCCTGAACCAACCGGTACCTTAATCGACGGCACCGTCCGTACCCCTCGAGTTGGCATCTGGTTGATGCCCGACAATTCATCACCCGGCGAACTCGAAGACTTCGTTGCGGAAATGGTTCCAGACGATGATCCAATATGGCCGCGAGCCCGCCGTTACATCGACTGCATTCCAGAGGCGGATCGTAAGTTTACTGAGAAAAAGATACAGCGAGCCAGGATCCACGCCTGGTTAGCGACTAGAAAGGAACCCAGGAAGATTGGCACCGCCATTTATACGGGAGATTTGCGCGTTGATGGAAGACTCAGCACAGAATTCGCGGAGTGGCTAAGGGAATTGTTTAAATGAGCGAATGGAAGATATTTTGACTCCTGCTGAACAAATCGCAAAGGACACCTGGGAACGATTGAAACAGTCACGCGAACTCCAGACCCGGTTGGGAGAGGTAACCCTTACTGATTTGCTCGTTTTGGATTTCGTGCGTTTCATGGATGGTCGCGCCAGGTTATTTCAAAGTACCAACAAACAGGAATCGAAACGGGGGACCGATCTCGAGATCCGGATTCACGCCGGATGCAATCGAGCCGTCGCGTTTGCACTGCAAGCCAAGAAGCTGTATCCAGATGAAGGGTATCGTGAATTAAAGACCACGGTGAAGTCATCGAACTCTCTTCAATTGGACATACTTGAGGATTATGCTGAATCAGTGTGCGCTGTCCCACTCTATCTACTGTACAACTACGTGTGCTGGGATGATTTACAGCCATATTGGCATTGCCGTGAGCGCCTCAACGTAGACATCGAACAACTGGGTTGTACCGTGGTACCAAGTCGGATAATTCGGCGTGCGATTTGTAAACGCGGACGCAGGAACTTCGAGTGGATCCACAGATCCAACCATGTATTGCCGTGGCGTTGTCTTTTCAACTGCCCGCACCAATGCACGCAGCGCTATGACAGCGAGTACATTGAACCAGTTGATGGCGGGTGGCCTGACTGGCTTTGGTCTCGAAATAGCACGACGTTTTCTGACGAAGACGTGGACAGATTGCGTGAGGAGATTTCAAACCGAGAGATATCGAGGCGGAAATTGGAACAGTCCGATATTCCAGACGGATTTGGACATACCGACGAGATTGGCGAACTGCCAAGTTACCTCATCTTGGTCAAGGAGAAGACCGGATAAACAGATCGAATGTAGCACGACGCTAATCCCGCGGTGCCTCGGCAACCGTTCCGAACAAACTACTCGCGGACGGTTGTCTGCTGTGCAGCGAAGATAAACCGCACCACTGCCGTAGGCGGCTCGTGGCCGAATATCTAAAACACCATTGGGGCGACGTGGAAATCGCCCACCTCGGATAGTGGGTTAAGCATGGATGTGCCGGTCTCGGAGACATTCATACCGATCATGGTCGATCGGATCGTCTCGCGGTTCACACCCTATCGCGTGATTCTGTTCGGATCGCATGCACGTGAAAGGGCCGGCAAGTGGAGCGATATAGACTTCCTCGTGGTGTTGCCGAACGGCACTGATCGACGTCACGCGGCTGTTGAAATTTATCGGGCGCTGGGAGATTTGCCCGTGGCCAAAGACATTGTCGTGACCACGCCAGAGGAGATCGAACGTCGCGGTCACGTCGTCGGTGGTGTGCTGTACGAAGCGCTTCGTAATGGAAAAACCATCTATGAACGACCCCGTGCGCCTTCGTGAAGCGCGTCGCTTGTTTCATTTCGAGACGGGAGATCTCGTTTTCGGACAACGCTTCTTGTCGGCCAACGGCGCTTGACGTCGGCACACCCGATCCGTCGTCTAACAAATTGACAGATCGCCAATATCCGTCAGCGGTACTACGACGCGAACTTCGAGACCCAGGACATCCCGCATTTGATAGCGAGCTCGGTATCTATTTCGAATGAACTGTGTCAGAGGAGCGATTGCATTGTGACAAGCGATGACACAAATTTCGGCGCAATGCCCGAAACAAGGAAATTCAACGAGCTTGCTTCGCGCGAAGCGTTGCTTATCTGGACTATGGATTGCACGCAACTACTGTGAAGTTCTGTCAGGCGTGACCTCAAACGTCGGCTTCACCAGGAGACCTTGCCGCCTTGTCTTTGACAGATAGGGGAATTGAACCATGCAAATTGAGCAGATTGAGATCAAAAACTACCGTCCCTTCCGCCACGCGGTCCTCGGAGCTCTGCCGCGCATGGTCGTAGTTGTCGGTGCAAACGGCTCGGGCAAATCAACGCTCTATGATGTATTCAGCTTTCTAAAGGATGCGCTGACCCAAAATGTAGCCACGGCGGTCGCCAGGCGAGGCGGATTCCAGGAGCTTGTCAGTCGTGGAGAAAACGGCCCGATCGGTATTACGATTAAATTTCGAGAGAAAGGCGGGCGGCTGGCCACATATGTCCTTCAAGTGGCCGAAGATAGTGGACGTGTCGTCGTCCACCGCGAGATTCTACGCTACCGGCGGGGGCAGTATGGAAAGCCCTGGCATTTCGTTGATTTTTCGCGCGGTACGGGAACTGCGATCACAAATGAGTCCGTGTACGGCCAAAAAGGCGTCGTCGAAGAACGGGAAGAGTATGAGCTCGACGATCCAAGCATCCTGGCGATAAAGGGTTTGGGCCAATTCCGTGAATTCCGTGTTGTATCGGAGTATCGTAGCCTGGTTGAGAACTGGCACGTGTCGAATTTCCACATTGCCGACGCCCGGCCGAGTGTCGACGCTGGCTTCGCCGAACATCTGTCCAGCCGAGGTGACAATGTCGCCCAAGTCGCCCACTATCTTTACGAGAATCACCGCGACTCGTTCGACCGAATTCTAAGGGCGATGAGTCACCGCGTTCCAGGTGTTAGTAGAGTAGAAGCCAAACCCACGGAGGACGGACGTCTGGTTTTACGCTTTCAGGATGGAAGCTTCAAGGATCCATTCATCGCCCGCTACGTCTCCGACGGCACCATAAAGATGTTTGCATATCTCGTAATGCTCTATGACCCCAGACCTCATCCCTTGTTGGCAGTCGAAAAACCTGAAAACCAACTGTACCCCGAGCTGTTGGTTGAGCTAGCTGAGGAGTTTCGCGACTACGCCCAGCGAGGAGGTCAAGTGTTTATTTCAACACACTCACCTGATTTCCTGAACGGTGTGGAACTCGAAGAGATCTTCTATTTGGTCAAGAAAAACGGCTTCACGACTGTGCGCCGAGCATCCGAGAGCGAGTTGCTACGCAACCTCGTCGACGAAGGGGATTTACCAGGTTCTCTCTGGAAGCAAAGGCTGTTTGAGGGAGTCGGACTACAATGAGGCACATTGTTTTCCTTCTGGAGGAGTTCTCAATGGGCGGCTTTCTGGATGTCTTGCTGCCGAGAATTTTTCCGGATCTGTCCTTTCAGTGCGTGCCCCACGAGGGTAAACAAGACCTTGAGAAGAGTATCCCTCGCAAATTAAGGGCGTGGCGCGAGCCGGGTGTACATTTCTGCGTGATTCGGGATAACGATAGTGGCGATTGTCACGCACTGAAGGAAAGGCTTATCGCACTATGCGAGTCGGGCGGCCGGGATGACACCTTGATCCGCATCGCTTGCCAAGAGTTGGAGGCCTGGTATCTGGGAGAACCGGATGCAATCGCGGAGGCGTTCGCTAACGACAAGCTGCGGATGATCGGAAAAAAAGCGCGATTTCGCGATCCAGACGCCGTCGTCAGACCATCTGCCGAAGTCCGAAAGCTCGTACCTGAATTCCAAAAGGTTTCGGGTGCTCGCCGCATTGCCTGCTATTTGACCCGCGACAGGAATAGGTCGGCTAGTTTCCGAAATCTTCTAGTACCCAATGACGGCTAAAGAGCCTCGTAGTCTGGATACAGTTTTTTCAGTTTGATGCGAGCATCGTTGGTCGTGAACCGCCAATTGACAGCCTTGCTTTTGTTGTTGCGGTCGTTTGTCCAGGCGGAGACCTGCTCTTTGAGGGATTCGATATCGGGGATGCGTTCCTTCAAGCATTGGTTGCTCAAGACGCTCATTTCGATCTCGGCAATGTTGAGCCAGCTTCCGTGTTTGGGCGTGTAGTGGATTTCGAGACGCCTGGCCAGACGGCGCGCCTCTTCGGGTGGGAACGCCTTGTAGAGTGCCGCCTGCCTGCCGGCAGGCAGGCGGGCGTGTGCGTGTTGAGGTTATCACACACCAACACGACGGTTTCAGCTTTTGGGTAGTCCGTATTCAGGAGATCCTTGATCTCCTGGGCCCAGTCCAGTGCGGTCTTGCGTTGTCTTACACACACCTTGCGCCAGCCCGAAAGCGGTTCGGTGAACATGAAGTTCACGGCGGTTCCGTTCCGTTCATACTCGTAGTCGTAGCGTTCAGGTTGGCCCCGACGTGTTGTGAGGGGAACACGCGTCTCCTTGACCAACTGCACCGGGTGTTCGTCCATATTGACCACGGGCCTCAAGGCGTCGTAGGGCCGCTGATAGACGTCCAGGATATCCTCCATCGCGGCGACAAACGCGGCGTTCTGCTTGGGCGGAATCACCCAGCACCTTCTCAGGTGAGGCTTAAGTTTGTTTTTTTTAGCGTCCGTTGCACCGTTCGATAGGAGATGCTATCGACGATCTCTAAAGCCACGAGTTCATCGGCTAAAAGCTTCAGCGTCCACCGCTTACGTCCCTTTGGAGGTTCACTGCAAGCCAACGCGATCAATCGGGCTTCCTTCGCACCATCGAGCTTTCTTGGTGTGGGAGGATGCGCGCGCTTCTTTCGCTCGAGGGCCGAATCCAGGCCCTCCAGCACATAACGCTTCCGGATGTTCTCGACCGTTGACCGATTGAACGAAAAGGCCTCCGTGATCTGTCGATCCAACCAGGACGGACCCTCTGCATCGGCCTTGAGAAGCACGTGGGCGTGCCTGATTCGGAAGGCTTGTGTCTTGCCTTTGCTTACCAGATCCTGCAGTTGCTCGCGTTCTTCGGGACTCAGACGGACAATGTATTTCTTCGGCATGCCGATGGCTCCTTTGTCTTCAGGGGAGACATCGAACTATAAGCACGTGCAGTCTTAGAAGTCAATAGGTACTAGACGGAATCGAGCAATTATGGCAAGATTGCCTTTTCGAGAGTGAGTGTCGTCCATCAACCTTCGATGAGGGAAAGGGATAATGGCCGTTACCAACCGTGAACGCGTCGAAAAGGCGCTCGATCTATTGAAGGCGGGATTGGGTCCATTCGTCGATCGCGAAGTCAAAAGTGCATTCAAAGCAAAGCGATTGGACCAATACGGCTTCCACCATTATCAGGATGACGCAAAACTCAAAGGCAAGCCCGTTACCGAGTGGGATGCGGCCGCTTTGTTGAAGTTGATGTGGTCCACGTGGAACGACGTGTTCAAGTATACGCTCGGGCATATCGAACGTAGTCTCGTCTCCGAACTTCGCGACTGGCGCAATAAATGGGCGCACCAGGAACACTTTTCGAGCGACGATACGGACCGGACCCTCGACTCCGCGGAGCGGCTGCTTACAGCGGTTTCGGCATCCCAGGCGGACCAGGTCAATCGAATGAAGGTGGAACTTCGCCGTCTGGTATTTGACGAACAGGTCCGGGGGGAACAACGCAAGGCGGGGGCGCTTGTCGAGTCCCCGGGCGCACGCGCGTTGAAACCCTGGCGCGAGGTGGCAATGCCGCACAAGGACGTCGCTACGGGCGGGTACCAGCAGGCGGAGTTCGCAGCGGATTTATGGCAGGTTCATCTTGGAGAGGGTTCGGACGAGTATCGCGACCCACAGGAGTTCTTCCGCCGCACGTATCTCACAGAAAGCCTGAGACGTCTGCTGGAAGGAGCGGCGAGACGTCTGGCAGGTACGGGAGGCGACCCGGTGGTGCAGTTGCAGACCAACTTCGGCGGCGGCAAAACGCACTCGATGTTGGCGCTTTACCATCTTTTTTCCGGAATAGCGTCCGGAGAGCTCGAGGGCATGGACGAGGTGCTGGCGGGCGCTGCGGTCGAAACGCCCCCGTCCGTACGGCGCGTGGTGCTGGTTGGAAACCGAATCTCACCGGGGAATCCAGTGGAAAAATCGGACGGCACGGTGGTGCGTACGTTGTGGGGCGAACTTGCGTACCAGCTTGGCGGTCGCGATGCGTTCGAGCGCCTCCGCGCGGATGACGAGAAGGCCACAAATCCTGGCGATACGCTGCGGGAATTGTTCAACGACTACGGACCTTGCGTGGTGCTCATCGATGAGTGGGTGTCATACGCGCGGCAACTGCACGATGAAGGCGACCTGCCCGGCGGCAGTTTCGAGACGCAGTTCACGTTCGCGCAGGCCCTCACCGAGTCGGTAAAACTCACGGGCAACTGCCTGCTGGTGATTTCGCTGCCGGCTTCGGACACGTCGGATTCGGGTTCGCCGCATACGGAGGCTGACGATGCGGAGGTGGGCGGTATTCGGGGCCGAAGCGCCCTCGAACGCTTGCGAAATGTACTCGGGCGTGTGGATTCGCCCTGGCGTCCGGCGAGCGCCGAGGAAAGCTTTGAAATCGTACGGCGCAGGCTGTTCGAGCCGCTCGCGGGGACGGACGCCTTTAAGCAGCGCGATGTGACCGCGCGCGCTTTCGCGGATCTTTATCGCGTACAGCACGGGAATTTTCCGGCTGAGTGCCGCGCCATGGATTATCAGAAGCGCATGATGGCCGCGTACCCTATCCATCCCGAGATATTCGACAGGCTTTACACGGACTGGTCCGCGCTCGCCAGGTTCCAACGGACTCGCGGCGTTTTGCGACTGATGGCCACGGTCATCCACAGTCTTTGGGAGAGTGGCGACCGAAATCCACTCATTCTGCCGTCCACCATACCCATTGACGATCAGCGGGTGCAGAATGAACTGACGCGGTATCTGCCCGAGAATTGGACGCCCGTTATCGAAAAAGACGTTGACGGTCCGGGCGCATTGCCGCTCAGGATCGACGCCGAAGTACCGCATCTCGGGAAGCTTTCTGCTGCAAGGCGCGTGGCACGTACGGTCTATATCGGATCGGCGCCGACCCGTGCGGCGGCTCAGCGGGGTATCGACGACGCGCGGGTCAAACTGGGTTGCGCCATGCCGGGGGAGACGCCAGCGGTTTTTACGGACGCGCTTCGCCGGCTTGCGACGGCGGCAACCTATCTGTACCAGGACGGACCGCGCGTGTGGTACGACACGCAACCGACGGTTACCAAGCTGGCCGAAGACCGCGCCGAGCAGTTGAGGACCCATCCCGACGAGGTGGCGGGCGAACTGGAAAAGCGACTCGAATCGGACTTGCGCACGGCCGGAGATTTCGAGCGTATCCACTCACTCCCCCGTTCGGGGGCGGACGTGCCCGACGATCTGGACGCGCGGCTGGTCGTGCTATCAGCGGAGCAACCGTATTCGAGAGAGCCGGACAACGTAGCGGAAGCCGCCGCAAAAGAGATCCTGGAGATGCGCGGCAACACGCCGCGGCTTTACCGGAATACGCTGGTTTTCCTCGCGGTGGACAAAGTGCGGTGGCAGGATATGGATGAAGCGCTTCGCAAGTATCTGGCGTGGAAGTCGATTGTCGAAGACAGGGTCGAACTCAATCTGGATCCGCATCAAGGCCGCCAGGCCGAGACTCAAAGGAATGCAGCTGACGACACCGTGACCGCTAGACTGCCAGAGGCGTATCAATGGCTGCTTGTGCCCGAGCAGTCCGACCCGCAGGCGGCGATGTCATGGAATGCGATCCGTCTGACGGCGTCTGGAGGGCTCGCCGAACGGGCTTCGAAGCGTCTGCGCAGCGACGAGATGCTGGTAATGGGGCTCGGTGCGAGTGTGCTGCGCAAGCATCTGGACGATGTGCCACTCTGGCGTGGCGATCATGTCGAGGTACGGCAACTCGTTCGGGATTTTGGTCAGTTTCTCTACCTGCCGCGCCTGGCTGGGCCGGATGTGCTAATGCGCGCTATAGAGAACGGCGTGAATACCACTGACTGGAAAATGTACGGCTGCGCTGTTGCGGAGAGTTACGACGATAGCGAGAGCCGCTATATTGGGCTCCGGCACGCCGAAACGCTCAGTGTCTTACCGGAGAGCAGGCAACTGGTCGTGAAGCCAATAGTTGCTGAACAACAAATAGACGCGGAGAGAATAATAGAAGAAGGACCGGTGACGCCGGGCGGAGGTGGGGAAGAAAACGGAGGCGAAGATGATCCACATGTTCCGGATCAGCCACCCGAGCAGAAAGCCCGGCGGTACCATGGCTCCGTGACACTGAATCACCAGCGCGTGGGTCGTGACGCGAGCCAGATCGCAGACGAGGTGATCGCACATCTGTCGGGGATCGTGGGTGCGGACGTGACGGTTACGCTGGAGATCCACGCGGAAATACCCGATGGAGCCCCTGAAAACGTGGTGCGGACCGTTACCGAGAACAGCCAGACCCTCAAATTCGAGAGCCACGGGTTTGAGGAGTCGTAAAGAGGCCAGCGGCGATGCGGTCTGGACGCCTATGCCGGCGAAGGCGAGGTTATTCCCGGGAACGAGGGCATCCCTGCCCTCGCCGGCAGATGCGCGGAGCCGCGGTGCCGTCATTTCCGAAATGGAATTGGATGCAAAAGAAGCAGCAGGCCCTTGATATAGATATTGGTAGGTCCTGCGAAGTTCGAGGGCAGGGATGCCCTCGGTCCGGATACTGGTGGATCATGTACTGATGTAGGGCAGAATTCCCGTTTTGCGGGTAATGATCGGTCGATTGTCTTGGCCGGGTAACACGCAGGGCGTGCAAGGTGGCCGGAGGAAAAAACCGCGCACCTGCGGGAGGTCAATTCGAAGTAGCGATTCACGCCAAACAGGTGTTATTGGCGCAGTAGCAACGAATGCCATTCCCGGGAGCGAGGGCATCCCTGCCCTCGACACGTGACTCGAGGCCTGCAAATAGGAGGATAACTGATGCCAGGGCAAGGATCAGCCGGCAATGTACTTGCAGCCCTATGTAGCTTATTTGTACCCGGCTTGGGTCAGTTGCTTCAGGGACGATTCCTAATAGCCCTCATCCAGTTTTGCCTGGCGGCCGTACTTTGGATTTTCCTGTTGGGGTGGGTGATTCACCTGTGGTCAATTCTGGACGCGACTCGGTGGAAGCCGCCGGACAATTCAACTCGTGCGAGCAGCCCGGGTTGACTGCCCAATGCTCGACGGGCGGCCTGTGATCGAGGCGATGGTCACTGTGGTCGCCCAACACGACCGTTCAACTTCGGGGTCGCGGATTCAAGAGGGCAAGCGACGGTGCGGGCAGGACGCCGGTGGGGTGGGGGCTCTACGGGGTGCCCCTTTTTTTAGATGTGGGGGTGAACGCATATCGAATTCACCATTGGCCAAATCGTACACCTTGTGTCCGACCCCTTGGTTAAAGGCGCGGTTATCAAGGTGTTGACCGGATTTCCAGAACCCCGTGTCGAGGTTTTCGTAAATGGAAAAACGCAGACTTTCTATGCCTCGCAACTTCAGGCAGAGAAAGAAACGGGAGATGATTTCCAGTTTCTTTCCTGTGATACGTTTCACGCCCATCTCACAGCACTTCAGATTCGCCATCCCAGCCTGTCAACTCTATATTCGCTGAATGCTGCAAGGGTTGATTTCATCCCCTACCAGTTTCGACCGGTGCTCAAGTTTATCCGCGCTGACCGTCCCCGGCTACTGATTGCCGATGGTGTCGGCGTAGGAAAGACAATTGAGGCAGGCCTGATTCTGCGGGAATTGCAGGCGAGGCGAGACATCCAATCCGTTCTGATTATCTGTCCCCGACCATTGGTAACCGAGCGCAAATGGCAGAATGAGATGAAACGATTTGATGAGCGATTCACACATCTGGATGGTCCGACCCTGAGATATTGCATCAATGAGACGCATCTGGAAGGCGTGTGGCCCCAGCAGCATCAGCGGACGATTCTGCCATATTCGCTGTTCGACGAGGCGCTACTTCACGGCTCGACGGGTAGAGTCAGCCCAAGGCACTTCAAGGGTTTATTGGATTTGGACCCGCCTCCACGATTCGACGTCGTAATCGTCGATGAAGCCCATCACATCCGCAATCAGAGTACATACTCTCACCAGGCAGTGCGTTTCTTCTGTGACCACGCAGAGGCCGCGATTTTCTTAACCGCCACCCCAATTCAGCTTGGCAGCCATGACCTGTTCGTGTTGCTGAATGTGCTTCGGCCCGATCTCATCCGTGACTTCGAGAGCTTTCAACATATGGCGGAGCCGAACCCGTTTATCAATCAAGCCGTCAATTACATTAGGGAACATGAGCCGGATTGGACGCGGCGCACTTCCGGAGCCCTTGAGCAGGCAGGTTCCACACAGTGGGGACAGGCAATCCTCAGCAGTAATCCTGAATTCAACAGGATTAAAGAACGACTTGCTGATGGACTATTTCCACCGGATGAGAGAGTGCAACTCATCTCGGACATTGAGGGATTGCATACGTTTTCTGGTATAATCAACAGAACACGCCGTCGTGATATCGGCGCGTTCACAATAAGGAAACCCGATACCGTAGTTGTTGAATTTACTGCCGAGCAAAAACAGCTTCACGACGAGTTGCTCCAGGTTCAGGCGGAGAAACTCCGTATGCTGCACGGGGATATTAACGTCAAGTTTCTGATGTCGATGATAAGACGTCAAGCCGCAAGTTGCCTCCATGGATTGGCGCCGTTTCTTGAAGATATCCTCAGCCGTCATTTAGACGAATTGGAATGGATCGAAGCCGACAATTCGGCGCAGATCCCATCAGAATTTGCAGTGGACTCGATAGAATCGCAGATCCAGGAGATACTTAAGAATGCACGATCTCTAGATCCTTATGATCCAAAGCTGGAAGCCCTTCGAAAGATCATCCTGGACAAGCAGAAGCTACCAAACAACAAGGTGATGCTGTTCAGCAGCTTTCGCCATACCCTCCGCTATCTTTATGCACATCTGAGTGGAGACGACTTTCGCGTCGGTTTGATTCACGGTGGGACCCCCGATGAAGAACGAGTCGAACTACGCAGACGATTCGAAGGACCGCGCGGTGAAAGGGGCAGTCTCGATGTTCTACTGTTCTCGGAAATTGGCTGCGAAGGGCTGGATTACCAGTTTTGCGATTGCATCGTGAACTACGACCTTCCATGGAATCCTATGCGAGTCGAACAGCGGATTGGTCGTATAGACAGAGTCGGTCAGAAGAGTGAGACCGTCGCTATTGTAAACCTGATTACACCCGGAACCGTGGACGCGGACATCTATGAGCGCTGCCTTGTACGCATCGGCGTGTTCAATAGTGCCCTCGGCGCCAGTGAGGAAATACTAGGAGACATTACCAGAGAGATCCGGAATATCGCGGAGAACTTCACACTTAGTGATTCAGACCGACATGCGCAGTTTCAACAATTGGCGGATAACAAGATCCGCACGATTCAGGAACAAGAAAAACTGGAAGAGAAGCAATTGGAACTCTTCGGAATTCGACTCCCCGAAGACCGAATGAAGCGGGAGATTGAAGACGCTTCCAGCTTCTGGCTGACTCCAACGTCTATTCAAAGGCTCGTAACGGTCTATTTGCAGAACGCTTGCGGTACGGATCACGAGTTCATTCTCGGTGAGAATCCCCTGAAAACGCTCCGTCTCTCTCAGGATGCGCGCAGCGCGATCCTGCGCGATTTTAGCCGAATCTCCAGAAAACGAGACTCTGTTTATCGGGAATGGGAGACATGGTTAAAGGGCGGAGATCCTCATTTGTCCATCACATTCGAATCGAATTGTGCAATCCAGAATCCCAATGCTGCATTCATAATGCCACTTCACCCTCTGGTGAAGCAGGCGGCTTTCTCGTTGGGCGGAAACGACCGGGTCTTTGTGAGCCTTGAGGTAAGAGATGACAAAGCGCCCGTTGGTAACAATAGTTTCGCCATCTACGAGTGGAGATTCCACGGCATAAGAGAAGACCTGAAGCTCAAAGCGGTCGCCTCATCAGAGGGTGTGACGACTCATTTGGATCGCTTGCTCGAAAAGGCGGTGGACGGCTCATCCACGAAGGCGCTAGCTAATGGCTCGCAAGACTGGGATGCACTCGATGCGCAGCACTATTCATTCTGGAATGACGCCCGGGCGAAGCACCGCGTACAGACGCAAGAACTCGTGGCATATAGGAGAGAAAGCCTGGCAGTAAGTCATAGAGCTCGACTAACGCTTCTTGAAGAACAGCTTGAAAAGGCGGAGGATGAAAGATTGCGACGCATGCGGCGGTCGCAGATCGCTGCCGCGAATGCAGACTTCGCTCGGCACGAGGAAGAACTGAAGAATGCGTCTAAGCGGGTGGATATTACCGCGGAACCGGTGGCGTATGGGGTTTTGAACATATCGGGAGGTTAAAGGTTGGGGAAGCTTATTGCGGAGAGGGAGTCGGTTGATCGCCCTGTCGTGTACCTGGAGACGACAGTCGTCAGTTACGTCACTGCCGAACCGAGCCGCGACGTTGTCATAGCGGGACATCAGCAATCGAGCCGGGAATGGTGGGCGTATGGAAGACAGAATTGTAGAGTTGTCGCATCCCAACTCGTACTCCAGGAAGCCGGTAAGGGCGATACACTGGCAATTCAGCGGAGAATGGACGTCTTGAAGGGCGTGGAATTGCTTGAGATCACTCAGGACGCGACGAACTTAGCGCGCGATCTGGTAGAGCATGGCGTCGTTCCTGGGACTTCCGTGGAGGATGCTTTACATGTTGCCGTCGCTGTGGTCAACGGTTGTAATTATCTGGTGACGTGGAACTATCGCCACCTGGCCGGTGCAGCAGTGAGGGCGCGAATAGAGGCGTTCTGTCGACATGAAGGACACGAACCGGCGATCATTTGTACGCCTGAGGAACTATTGGAGGATGAAATATGAAAGGCGATCCCATTGTCGCAGAAGTGCGGCAAATCAGACATGAGCATGCGGCACGGTTCAAGTACAATCTGGATTTGATTGTGGAAGATCTGAAAGCGCAGGAACAGGCAAGCGGCCGACTTTACGTCAGATTGCCACCGCGTCCTCTTGTCGGTAAGCAGCCAATGCCACCAGGCGCCGCCAGTGCAACTTGAGGAACAGCTCGAATAAGCGCGCGATGGAAAGCTGCAACAAATGCGGCTGCGAAGGTCGACTACGCTCGGCGAAACCAGGAACTCGAGGCTGCGATGGATCGAGTTGACATTACCGCGGAACCGGTAAGGTATGGGGTCGTGGAAATCAAGGAGATGTGAAATGGACAATTACGATCCGTTTCAGGCGGTCCATCAGTTACGTGCGTGGATTAAACAAACGGTTTCAGCTGCGAATGAAAGTGCCTCCGCCGACGCGAGAAAAAGATACGGTAGAATAACGAAGGCTATTGAGGAGCTACAAGGTCTGGACATATCCGTACCAGAAGAATTAATTTCTGAAAAACGAGCGATTAAAGAATTCATCGCCGCATCCCGTGAAACAAAATCGCTGACGAAATTGGCAGATGAACTCTCGATATTGGCAAGAGAAGTGGATCGCCATCTGAGAAGTCTCGAAATCAAACGGTCAAAAGCCCCTGCCCAAAAGCTGCGAGTTAGGTTTCCAGATGGAACGGTTATATTTGAGAAGAAAGCCGTAGAGACTTTCGTGAAGTCAATCCAATATGTTGGCTTAGATCGTGTTTCGGAATTGACGTCAATCAAGAGCCACGGTGGACATCCGATTGTATCACGAAGAAAAAATGAGTCAGCGGGAATGGTGCGAGAAATAAACGGATATTATATTGAAACGAAATCCAGCACCGAACTGAAGGCAAGACATATTCAGGAAATTGCGCGTGGACTAAGTGTCGAGATTTCGGTTGAGTGCGTAGATTGAACGCTGCCCGTTGGAACTGCTAACGGCTTGATATTTCTGGGAGACACCATGCCGAGTGACTACGAAAAAATCTGCAACGATAACATACGTCGCCGAGGCGAGGAATTCGACGACATTGGACGGCTTATCTCAGAACAGTTATACAGCGACAGATCCCACTTCATATACGAACTGCTACAGAATGCCGAAGATGCGTTGGCTAGACGCTTCAACAAACATCCAGGCGACACTTCTCGTTGTGCAGTTCAATTTCGACTCTTCAGTGACAGACTGGAATTCAGGCATTTGGGGGTCCCGTTCGACGAGGATGATGTAAGAGGCGTATCCGATGTACTGAGAGGAACCAAGGAAGAAGACTTCTCTCAGATCGGCAAATTCGGGATCGGCTTCAAGTCAGTTTACGCTTTTACTGCATCCCCTGAAATCCATTCCGGGGACGAACACTTTGTAGTCAAACGATTTATCCGCCCTGAAGCAAAAAACCCAGATCATGGTCTTTCAATAGCACCTGACGAGACTGTCTTCGTTTTTCCTTTCGATCACGAAGTTCTGTCATCCGCTAAGGCCTATAGTCTCATTTTGGAAAAGTTGCGGCGACTCGGTCCAGGAGTATTGCTGTTCTTAAGACGGATTGACGAAATCGCATGGACAGTTGAACCAGGTGAGGAAGAGGGTCACTATCTTAAGGAAACGGCACAAGCCGCGATGACGGGAAACGCACGCCGAATTACCGTGGTTGGTCAGAAAAACGGTGCGGAGGACGAGGAGAATTGGATTGTCTTTGAACGGCTAGTGGCGGTACCAGATAAGAGTGGTCAGATACCCGTTGAAATAGGATATCGGATCGATACTAACAAAAAAGATGGGAAAGAAAGCATCGTAGCGATCGATCGATCACCGCTGGTTGTCTATTTCCCGACACAAAAAGATACAAGTTTCGGTTTCCTGATCCAGGGTCCTTACCAGCCGACAACCGCACGTGACAATATCCTTAGTGATGATAATTGGAACGAAAAGCTAATTGCGGAAACTGCCGAGTTGGTCGTCGAGTCGCTTCAACATTTGAAGGAGATGGGTTTGCTATCGGTATCGGCATTAACAGCGTTGCCGATTAAGTTTTCAGATTCGTATTACATCTATAGTGATGGTCATTATTACAACGAATTCCATTCCGTCTATACGAGAGTGCGGGATGCATTCAAGGAAGGAGACCTACTCCCAGCTAATGACGGCACGTCTGTCTCTGCGCGTAATGCCAAGCTCGCCCGCGGGTCAGCACTACTGAAGATTCTGAATCAAGCACAACTCAGTGAATTGTTCCAGTCTAACGGTAATATTAAGTGGCTGTCAGATGAGATCACACAAGACCGCACGCCTGATCTACGTTCCTATTTGATGCAAGAACTCAATGTTGAGGAAGTTGACCCGGAAGTGTTCGCTCGAAATCTATCCAGACGATTTCTCGCGAGTCAGGATGACGAATGGTTGATTGAACTCTATAAGTTCCTGGTTGAACAGGAAGCACTGTGGCGTACCCCTCGATGGGAGAACGATGAAGGTGGCATTCTTCGCAAGAAGCCTATATTGCGTCTTCAGGACGGATCACATGTCAATCCGTTTCGAAATGACGGCTCGCCAAATGCCTACTTGCCAATAGGAGAAGATTCGGAGACCTCTCTACCGATTGTGAAAGTAGAGTTGGCTCAGAATAATGTAGCAAAGGATTTCTTGCAACAGCTTGGCATCCCGGTACTGGATATTGTTGCAGAGGTTGTTGAAGAAATACTCCCCAAATATGAAGTAGATTCGGTAACGGTTGAACCCGGAGACAACAAACGCGATCTCAGAAAAATTGCACTAGCATATGATACAGATTCCCAGAAAAACAAAGAACGGCTCGGAAAAAAGTTGCGGGAGACACCGTTTATTCTTGCGGAGTGTTCGAGTACGCGCAATCCCTCGTTCAGAAGGCCTGACGAGGTCTATTTTGCAACTGAGGAGTTACGCACTTATTTCGAGGGTAACGACTCCGTTGCATGGGTTTGTTCGGATCATCCACAATCTGCTTTGTTCAAAGACCTGGGAGTCAGAGAGAAAGTAAGGATTCGACGTCGCCAACGTGACTACCAAGGATACGTCTCTATCCGCGATTACCATGGCGACCACGAGAGAGGACTGGACGGATTTGATCCAGATATTCGCGTCGATGGTTTGGAATGCGCAATGCGTACGCCAACAATGGAACGGAGTAGATATATTTGGAATAAAGTCGCAGTTCCGAATTCTGATTGCATTCGAGGAATTGTGGAGGAATCAACTCGGCGAACTTTTGAAGGAAGTACCAAGAGTGAACGGATTTCAGAGCCACTTGGAAAGTTGATGTGCAACACCGAGTGGTTGCCCGATTCACGTGGAAATTTTCGCAGGCCGTGCGATCTTACTCTTGATGATCTGCCCGTGTCATTTGTCCGTGATGAGAGGTTGGCCGACCAACTCGGAATGAAAAAAGATGTCGTCGAACAGCTCGCTAAAGAAGTTGGAATTTCAACAGAGGATATCGAACTCTTGAGACAAGACCCCGAGGGATTCATGCAGTGGAAAGCTGAAAGGGAATCTATAGAAAAAGAACCAGAATTTCCTCGCGGAGTCTCCACTAACCCTGTCCGTAGAGAGAAGCAAATTAAAGCTCAAGTGGAAGATGCATCAGATAAAACATATGAGACACGAGAAAGAAGCACTCGGACTACGCGAAAAGAGATAGAGCCCGAGATCTATCTTAGAAATCAGTATACGAACCAAGACAGTCAGTTGATTTGCCAGATCTGCAAAATGGAAATGCCGTTCAAAAAGAGAGATCGTGAGTATTACTTCGAGGCAGTTGAGGCACTCTCCACAGCTTTTTTCCCCAAAGAACACCCAGCCCAGTTTCTCGCCCTGTGTCCGGTGTGTGCGGCTAGGTACAAGGAATTCGTAAAGCGGGATAAAGCTGCCATGGGGAATTTTTATCAGGCCATTAAGCAATCAGACAAACTCGAAGTACCGCTCAAATTGGGAGAATTGGAACGTAACCTCAGATTCGTGGAGCCCCATTGGATTGACATAAAAACGATCCTGAGAGAGTTTTCAACGTCCGATGACACCGTTGTGGATCGGAGTGATTCCTGGAGCGAGCAAGATCAAAGAGATTTGACGAAAGCCTCCTTGAAGCATGCGGTGACACGCTACCCGGAGGACGAGGATCTTGTTTGATCCGGGCGATGTGGTGGTGCTTGAATTTCCTGGTGCGAAGGAGGTCAAACGCCGACCGGCGGTCGTCATCTCCTCTCCGGTTTATCATGCTTCTCGACCTGATGTGGTCGTCGGCCTGGTTACCAGTCAAACCGCAGAACTTGGTCCTACGGACTATGTATTGCAGGATTGGTCGCATGCGGGTTTGAGGATTCCGTCGGTATTTCGCAGTTTTTTCGCGACTCTGCCCACTGCTACCCATCATGCGGTTGTCGGTCATCTTTCAGAACGGGATTGGAACGAAGTCTGTGGTCGTGTAAGAATCGCTTTGGATCCACTGGCTTCCAATGAGTGACGAACTCGCTACGGTCCCTCAATGCGGGCGGAGCGCCTGTGGGTATTGAGGCAATCGGGAAGATCTGAGATTGAACCGCTGCCACGATCAACACGCCAGGGTTCAGGGCGTTAATTTCCCTGGAAGCGAGGGCATCCCTGCCCTCGCCGGCAGATGCGGGGGGCCGTAGCGCCGTCATTTCCGACGTGGAATTGGGTGCAAAAGAAGCAGTAGGCCCTTGATGCGGAGATTGGTAGGTCGTGCGAAGTTCGAGGGCAGGGATGCCCTCGGTCCGGTATCTGGTAGCTCATGAACTGATGTAGGGCAGGGTGGCCTCGGTCCAGATACTGGAGGATCATGTACTGATGAAGGGCAGGGATACCCTCGGTCCTTGGGAGCCATTTGGTCCCGGGGTACAGCATCGTTCTGTGGATGAGGTGTCTCCGGCCGAGGATGGGTCGAAACCTTAGCTGGCGCATGATTTAGACATACTTATATTCAATAACAAACCAGCGGTCCGTGCAGAGCGGCCGATGTGATTTTTTTTGACGCCCGGCGCGCGCGGTTCCGGGCGTCTTTTTGTTGCGATCGAGAGGGTTTTCGAGTCGCAAGGAGGGCTGTACGATGGCATTTTCACCTGCGGTTCACGAGACGGATCTGGGGCAAGGGGTCTGCATATCGGCGCCTGCGGGGGAATCCTACCAGGATGCGGCCCGCAGTCTGAAGGAGACGATTGAGGGCACGGTTTCGGCGCCCGTGGACGTGCTTCCGGACGGGGAACTGGATGCCGGCGGCCGGCACGTGATCGCCCTGGGGAACATGATGGACAGCGCGTTCCTGCGAACGCTCTACTTCCGCGCCTACGACTTCACCGACCGGGTGTGGCCGGGACCTGGCGGCTGGGTGGTGCGCACGGCGCCTCATTCATTGGACGGTGTGGATCAGGTCCTTGTAGCGGGCGTGAGCAGCGCGGAGGACGTCGGCGAAGCGGCCGGTGCGCTGGCGGGCGCGATCGCGGAAAGCGGTCCGGTACTCCCGTTCCAATACGAGGTGCATCCGGGCCGCTGGTCGGGCCTGTACGTGACGCCGGCGAACGAGTTGATTGCGAAGAGCGAAAGGGACCTCGAGCAGGAATCCATCGGCGGGGGATCGGGCGACTGGACCTATATGATGGTTGTGGCCGATATGGGGATGCTCGCGGTGCAGACGGGAAACGAAGCGTTGATGTCGACGTTCTGCCGGCAGATCTGCCATTTCGCCCGCACGCGCTGGTTCGAGCGGACGTTGGAGGACCCAACGTTGATCCACGGCTTCATCCGGGTGCTTCTGCTGCCGTTCACGATCCTGGAAAACCATCCCGCGCTTCCCTCCTCACTCCGGCAGCAGACGCTGGAATCGCTGCTGGGGCTCTTCAGGTCGGCGGAAGGGGCCGGCAATTCCGGGCTTCTGTCCTGCGTGGGCGTCGACCGGGTGCGCCAGAACCATCAGACCCGATCGGCGCTGGACATGTTCTACGGCGGCCGCTATTTCCACCAGGTGCATGGGCTCGCGGAGGGGTTGGCGTGGATGAAGCTGGCGGAGGTCTTCTTTGCGCCGCAGATGGGATCGAACAAGCCCGTGTGCGACTCGTGGGGCCATCAGTGGGGGGCTTCGCTGTTCAACACGGCGGATTACGCGTTGGCGGCGGGGAAGATGGACTACTTCTCGAGCCGGCCCTATCTTGAGGGCGTGGACCGGGCGCTCGTCGCGCACAGCAACCTGGAGCGCGGCCCGGAACAGTACTGCCGCATGGCCGCGGCGGTAACCGGCAATGATGAATACCTGCAGCTTTGTGAATCCATCGACGAAGAGGCTGTGGCGGAGCGGACCATTCGAGGGGCCGAAGAGCCCCTGCGGACCTGGGTGACGGGAAGGCATGCGGCGGCGCCGGAACGGTTGGGACGGGTCGGCGTGGCCCCTCTCTCGCGGCTGTTCTACGATTCGATCGAAGAATATACGACGTTTGCGCCGGAGAATGGCGTGTATCTGCGGAATCTGCCTTACGAACAGACGTTCGACAAGGTGTACTTCCGGTCCGGATGGACGGACCAGGACGACTACCTGCTGCTGGACGGCATCTCGGGGGGCTCGCACTCCTATCAGGACGGCAACTGCATTGTGCGTTACACCAGTCGCGGCGTATCCTGGTTCAGGTTTGCCGGCGGGCATACGCCTGCCACGGTTCGGGACTACACGGGCGTGAGCGTTTCGGTTGACGGCGCCGGGCCGGGGTGCGAGTCCAGGTACGCGGCACTACGCTATCTGCAGGAAGGGGAGCGGCTTGCCGTGGCTGGCACGTCGATGACCTATCCGGAGCAGGGTGACTGGTATCGACATATCGTGTACAGCAGAGAGGGGTGGTTTCTGGTGATCGACGAAGTATGGCCTGTCGTGGCGGGCGACTTTCTGGTTGAGTGTCGCTGGCACCTTCTGGGCGAAGCGGCCATTTCCGATGGGATGTTGCGTTCGGTTCAGAACGATGCGCAACTGAATATGCGCCACTGTGGAAGCGGTCGCCAGGAACTGATTGCGTCCGACGATTGGTGCGCGGAGGACTACGCGAAATGGGTCCAGCGGTCCGTTGCGGCACTCCAGCCCGGGACGGGGATCCGGTTCGGGACGCTTTTCTGGACCGACGCGGTGGGAGATGGAAGGGATTTCAGCCTGGTCGAGGAGAAAAGCGGCTTCCGGATCGAGGGCTGCGGCGATACCGTCAGGATCGTCCTGGAAGAGGGGGTAGAGTACCCGGCTGTTACCGCCTCCGGCGCGACGCTGCCAACGGCCGGTCAAGACGTCGTTGCGTCCGATTCCACGCCATTCCGACTTCCCGGCGGCGAAGCCAGGCCTGAATGGAATTCGCGGTGCGCGGATGCCGTGACCGCGCTGGATATCGGGTCGGAGAGATGGTTCGGCGGCGACGGCGGCGGGGTGACCGCCTTCAATCCCGGCGGCGACGTCCTCTGGAAGCGGGAGATCGACGGTGGCGTCTGCGCCATTGCGGCCCTGGACGACGGTGGTGCGGCGGCAGGCGGCGACGGAGAAACCGTATACCGGCTGGATGCCTCCGGAGATACGGTCTGGTCGCATCGGATCCCGTGGCAGCCCATGAACTGGGACAGCTGGTCCAGGAAGAATTGTGTGGTCTTGAGTCTGGCCGCGGGCGATATAGACGGCGACGGACGGGAGGAGATTCTGGTGGGATGCGCCGACCGCCACGTGTATGCGTTCGATGGCGAGGGCAACCAATTATGGCGTTCCCCCTGTCAATGGGGGCCGCCGGTTTGTCTCGACACGGCGAGGCTTACGGACAGGCCGGAGCGGCAGACGCTCGCCGGCCTGGCAGACCCCGCCATCCACGCGCACACCCTGGTCTTCGGCAAGGACGGGACGCTGGGGCGGCCGCTGCAGCGGCCGGATATCGTCAGCTGGTCGATTCCTTCATGGTCCCGTTGCCTCAGGGTGGCGGATGTGGACGGCGACGGCGGTGACGAGGTGATCAGCGGGGTGGATACAAACCACCGGCAGTTGATCGTGTACGGGCGCGGCGGCGAGGTGATCTGGGATGCGGACATGGGCGGCGGGGTGCTCGCGGCTGAAGCCTTTGACGGGCGGTTATACGCGGGGGCGTCGAACGGATTTGTGCAGTGCTTCGACGCCGGGGGCGCGCGTCTGTGGAGCCGGTTCCTGACCGAACGGGTGGCCGGTCTCGCGCCAGGTGGAGATGGAGGCTGTCTGGCTGCCCTTCGAGGCGGAACCGTCGTGGGTCTGGACGGTAACGGAGAGGTCCGGAAGATGCACTCAGGGAACCCGGAGATTGCGGTAACGGGTTGGGCGTCGGGATGGCCGGACGGGGGCCTGCTGGTGGGCCGGAAGGATGGGGCCATCGAATTCTACCGGTAGGGGACGACATAGCGATTTGACACGAATCCGCCGGGTCGAAAGCACTATTGCGCTTATCGGGTTTTTATCCTGTCCATCCTGTTCATCCATGTGAGTTCCCGCGTTGTGATATAGATTCTGCACACGGAGAAAGGATTGCGATATGAACTTCCGCAAACCGATCCACCAGACGGATCTGTCTTCGGGCGTCTGTATATCGGCGCCGGATGCAGAGCCATACCAGGAAGCGGCGCAGCGTCTTCAATCTGCCCTGCAAGGCGCGGTTTCCGGCAACGTGGAGATTCTGCCGGACACGCTGCTCGACGCGGACGGACGCCACGTGATCGCGTTGGGAAACATGATGGACAGCGCGTTCCTGAAGACCCTGTACTTCCGGACATACGATCTGACCGACCGGGTCTGGCCCGGTCCCGGCGGATGGACGGTCCGCACCGCGCCGGACTCCCTGGAAGACGTGGGTCACGTGATTGTTGTTGGGGTGAGCGGCGCGGAGGACGTTGCCTGGGCCGCGAATGCCCTCTGCAACGCGATCGAAGGCGCCGGTACCACGCTACCTTTCCAATACCGCGTACATCCGGGAAGGTGGTCGGATCTGTATCTGACGCCGGCGCGGGAACGGCTGGAAGCAGGCGATGCGGACCTGGAGCGGGAGTATACCGGCGGCGCGGGCGACTGGGCCTATATGCACGCGATTGCAGACATCGGGATGCTGGCGGTTCGGACCGGTCAGGAGGCGCTGATGGAGATGTTCTTCCGGCAGGTCTGCCATTTTGGACGTACGCGGTGGTTCGAGCGCCATCTGCCGGACCCGCCGCAGATCCACGGGTTTTTGAGGACGATGCTGCTGCCGTTTACGATCCTGGAAAATCATCCGTCCGTTCCCGCAGCCCGGCGGGAGGAGACGCTGGAGGTTTTTCTGGAGCTGTACCGATCCGGGGAAGGGGCCGGGAACAACGGATTTCTGAGCCACGTCGGCGTGAACAGGGTTCGGCAGAACCACCAGACCCGGTCGGCGCTGGATCTCTTTTACGGGGGACGGTATTTCCACCAGGTGCATGGGTTGGCCGAAGGCAGGGCGTGGATGAAGCTGGCGGAAGTGTTCTTTGCGCCGCAGATGACGTCCAACAAGCCCGTGTGCGACTCGTGGGGCCATCAGTGGGCCGCTTCACTGTTCAATACCGCGGATTTTGCGCTGGCTTCGGGGCGGTTGGATTACGTTTCGAGCGAGCCGTTCCTGGAGGGCGTGGACAGGGCGCTGATCGCGCACAGCAACCTGGAACGAGGCCCGCAGCAGTATTTTCTGATGGCCGCGACGGCCACGGGGAACGATGAATATCTGCATCCCTGCGGCGTCTCGGACGAAGATGCCCTGGCCGAACGATCCATAAAGGGACCGGAAGAGCCGCTTCGGGCGTGGGTGACGGGGCGCCGGGCGCTGTCGCCGGAGAGGCTGGGACGGGTGGGCGTGGCGCCGCTCTCGCGGCTGTTCTATGATTCGCTCGAGGGTTCCAGCGGGTTTGCGCCCGAGGGCGTGTATCTGCGCGACGTGCCGTTCGAGCAGACATTCGATAAGGTATTCTTCCGGTCCGGCTGGTCGGATGACGACGACTATCTGCTGTTGGATGGCATCTCGGGCGGGTCCCATTCGTATCAGGACGGTAACTGCATTGTGCGGTATACGGGGCGGGGACGGAACTGGTTCGGAGATCGCGTGGGTCCGGCCTCGGTGCGCGACCACAACGGAGTGAACGTCGCAGTGGACGGGGCGGGCCCTGGACGTGAGTCCCGATACGCCGCATTGAAATACGTTGAGGAGGGTGAAGCGTTTTCGGTGGCGGGCACTTCGATGCGATATCCCGGTCAGGGCGACTGGTATCGCCATGTCGTATACGGCAGGGCGGGGTGGTTTCTCGTGGTGGACGAAATTTGGGCGCGGGCGGCGGGAGAGTTCCTGGTTGAGGGCCGCTGGCACGTGCTTGGAGACGTTACGCTGTCGGATGGGTTCCTGCGCTCGGTTCAGGGGAATGCGATACTGAATATGCGGCACGCTGGAAGCGCTTCGCAGGAACTGACGCGGGTGACTGCTGCTCTGGAGAAGGGTGGCATGCGATGGACCCAACGTTCACTGGAGGGCCTTCAGCCGGGCCAGGGCGTGAGGTTCGCGACGCTTTTCTGGTGCGACGAACGGCAGCAGGCCCGGGCGTATGCGCTGGAACGGCAAGGGTCGGGCTATCGGATCGAGGGGGAAGGCAAAGGGGTGACGATCTCATTCTCGGCGGACACCGATGGCGTGACGTTGGAAGCCGATGCGGCGGTACTGCCAACGGCGGGCAGCGTTGTCGAGACGTCAGACCCGCGTCCGTTCGCAGTCGCGGGGGGCGAGGCGAAGCCGGTATGGCGCGGTGCCTGCGGCGGAGGTGTGGCAGCGGTCGACGTGTGGGGGGGAGGGTGCTGCGCGGGCGATGACCGGGGCGGGATCGCGGCGTTCGACCGGCAGGGGCGGAGAATATGGACGCATTCCGCGTCGGGAGGAATCCGGACGGTGCTGGCCCTTGCGGACGGAGGGGTGGTCGCCGGTGGGGAGGCCGAGGTGGTGCACCGGCTGGACGCGTCCGGCAGGGAGGTGTGGTCGCATCAGCTCGAGTGGGAGCCGATGAACTGGGACTACTGGACGTGGCTGAACTGTAAGGTCCTCAGCCTCGCGGCCGGCGACATCGACGGCGACGGCCGCGAGGAGATTCTGGCCGGATGCGCCGATCGTCACGTGTACGCGTTCGACGAGGGCGGCGCGTTGTTGTGGCGTTCGGCCTGCCAGTGGGGTCCGCCCACGTGCCTGGCGGTGGCGCGGCTGCGGGACGGGGAGAGCCCGAGTGTGCTGGCGGGGATGGCGGATCCGTCGATTCACGGGTGCGTCCGGGTGTTCGATTCCGACGGGACGTGTGTGGAGACGCTCTCCCGTCCGGATATCATGAGCTGGTCGATCCCCTCGTGGTCGAAATGCCTTCGAGCGGCGGACCTGAACGGGGACGGCCTCGACGAGGTGATCAGCGGCGTGGATACGAACCACCGGCAGTTGATCGTCTATAGCGGGGACGGTGAGGTGGTCTGGGATGCGGACATGGGAGGCGGGGTGCTCACGGCGGAGGTCTCTGGCGGAAGGGTTTACGCAGGCGCGTCGAACGGCTTCGTGCAGTGCTTCGACGCCGGAGGCAGGCGGTTATGGAGCAGCTTCCTGGCCGGACCGGTGGCCGGCCTGGCCCCGGATGGCGATGGAGGTTGCCTGGCGGCCCTTCGAGGCGGGACCGTCGCAGGTCTGGACGGTAACGGAGAGGTCCGGACCACGCACTCCGGAAACTCGAATGTAACGGCGGCGGGCCGGGCTTCCGCGTGGCCGGACGGAGGTCTGCTGGTGGGCCGGAAGGATGGAGCCATCGAATTCTACCGGTAGGGGACGGTTAGAGTCTTACTGTTGGACTTTTACGCAGAGTGCGTTCGTGCTTTTTCATGCTGCCAGCTAACGAAGGGGGGAGTAATCGCACAGCCAAACTGGATTGTGCGTTTATTTCGACCCGACTGGTTGCGGTTGAGTTTAGCAAAGCCGCGACAGGTTTTGATCCTGCTCTTGGATTTTATCCTGTCCATCCTGTCCATCCTGTTCATCCATGTGAATTCTCGCTCTGTGACATAATAGTTGCACACGGAGAAAGGATTGCGATATGAATTTCCGCAAGCCGATTCAAGAAACGGATCTCACTTCAGGCGTCTGTATATCCGCGCCGGATGCGGAGCCGTATCGGGCGGCGGCGCAGCGTCTTCAATCTGTCCTGCAAGGCGTGCTTTCGGATAACGTGGAGATTTTGCCGGACACGCGGCTCGACGCGGGCGGACGCCACGTGATCGCGTTGGGAAACATGATGGACAGCGCGTTCCTGAAGACCCTGTACTTCCGGGCATACGATCTGACCGACCGGGTCTGGCCCGGCCCCGGCGGGTGGACGGTCCGCACCGCGCCGGACTCGCTGGAAGACACAGGGCACGTGATTGTCGTTGGTGTGAGTGGCGCCGACGACGTTTCCGGGGCGGCGGAAGCGCTTTCCCGTACGATAGAGTCCGAGGGCGCCGTCCTCCCGTATCAGCATCGGGTGACGCTCGGCAAGTGGGCGGACCTGTACCTGAAGCCGGCGCACGAACGGCTGAGCCAGGGCGACGAGGCTCTGGAGCGGGAGTTCACGAGCGGCCCGGGGGACTGGACCTACATGTGGGCCATCGCCGAGATCGGGATGCTGGCGATACAGACGGGCAGGGAGGAACTGATCCCGATGTTCTGCCGGCAGGTCTGCAACTTCGCGCGCACCCGATGGTTTGAGCGCCACCTTCCGGATCCACCGCAGATCCACGGGTTTCTGAGGACCATGCTGCTGCCGTTCACAGTTCTGGAAAATCATCCCGCCTTACCCCAGGACCAGCGACAGGAGACGCTGGAGGCATTCCTGGGGCTCTACCGGTCCACGGAGGGCGCCGGGAATTCCGGGTTTCTCAGCCACGTGGGGGTCGACCGCGTGCGGCAGAACCACCAGACGATGTCGGGGCTGGATCTGTATTATGGAGGACGGTATTTCCACCAGGTGCACGGGTTGGCCGAAGGGCGGGCGTGGATGAAACTCGCGGACGTGTTCTTCGCGCCTCAGATGGCCTCGAACAAGCCGGTCTGCGATTCGTGGGGGCACCAGTGGGCGTTTTCGCTCTTCAATACCGCCGATTATGCGCTGGCTTCGGGAAAGATGGACTATTTCTCCAGCAAACCGTACCTGGAAGGCGTGGACCGGGCGCTGATCGCGCACAGCAATCTGGAAGGAGGGCCGCAACAGTACATGCTGATGGCCGCGGCGGTCACGGGAAACGACGAATACCTCCGGCTTTGCGGGGCGTCGGATAGCGATACCCTGGCGGAGCGGGCCGTGCGGCCGAACGTGGAGCCCTTCCGGACCTGGGTGACCGGACGCGACGCCGCAACGCCGGAGCGGATGGGCCGTGTGGGCGTTGCGCCGCTCTCGCGGCTGTTTTACGATTCCCTCGAGGATCTCGGTGGATTCGCACCGGAGGGCGTGTACCTGCGTGACGTTCCATACGAACAGACGTTCGACAAGGTGTATTTCAGGTCCGGGTGGACGGATGACGACGACTATCTGCTGCTCTGTGGCATATCGGGCGGCTCCCATTCGTACCAGGACGGCAACTGCATCGTCCGGTATACCGGTCGCGGGCGGAACTGGTTCGGAGGGCGCGTGGGTCCGGCCTCGGTAAGGGATCACAACGGGGTCAGCATCGCGGTTGACGGCGCGGGAGCGGGTTGCGAGTCCCGATATGCGGCGCTGCGATACCTGAAGGAGGGAGAAGGGATGTCCGCGGCGGGGACGTCGATGGCGAATCCCGGACAGGCGGACTGGTACCGGCATATCGTGCACGGCAGGCAGGGATGGTTTCTGGTTATCGACGAGGTCTGGGCGAAGGCGGAAGGCGAGTGCCTGATCGAGTGCCGCTGGCACGTGTACGGCGACGTGGAAACGGTCGATGGGGGGATTTGTGCCGTCCAGGAAGATGCGAGGCTGGAAATGCGGCATTCGGGAAGCGGATCCCGGGAGTTGATTCCGGTGACGTCGGCGCTGGCAAACGAAGGGACGCGTTGGGTGCAGCGCTCGCTGAAAACGCTTCGGGCCGGAGAAGGCGTGAGGTTCGCGACCCTGTTCTGGAGTGACCAAGAGGCGCGGCCCCGGACGTACGCACTGGTACCGGAAGCGTCGGGTTACCGGATTGAAGGCCAGGGCGAAGTGTCCACGGTCTCGCTTTCGGCCGAAGGTGCGGATGTCAACTTCGAGGCGAACGCGGCGGTGCTACCCACGGCGGGTAACGCCACGGATGCGTCGGACGCCGTTCTGTTCATCGCATCGGGCGGAGACGCGACAACGGCCTGGCGCGGAAAGTGTGGGGCGGCCGTTGCGGCGGTGGATGTCTGGGAAGGGGGTTGCTTCGCGGGCGATGACGGCGGAGGCATCACGGCGTTCGACCGGAACGGCGGGAATCGGTGGACCCATTCCGTGCCGGGGGGAATCCGGACGGTCCTGGCCCTTGCCGACGGCGGGGTGGTGGCCGGCGGGGAGGCGGAGGCCGTGCGCTGGCTGGACGCGTCGGGCAGGGAGGTGTGGTCGTATCAGCTCGAGTGGCAACCGATGAACTGGGACTACTGGACGTGGCTGAACTGTAAGGTCCTCAGCCTCGCGGCCGGCGATATCGACGGTGACGGCCGGGAGGAGATTCTGGCCGGCTGCGCCGATCGTCACGTGTACGCGTTCGCAGATGACGGCGCGTTGTTGTGGCGGTCTGCCTGCCAGTGGGGCCCGCCCACGTGCCTGGGGGTGGCGCGGCTGCGTGACGGAGAGAGCCGGCACGTGCTTGCGGGGATGGCGGACCCGTCGATTCACGGATGCGTGCGGGTGTTCGATTCCGAGGGGGCGTGCGTGGAGACGCTCTCCCGCCCGGATATCATGAGCTGGTCGATCCCCTCGTGGTCGAAGTGCCTCCGGGCGGCGGACTTGAACGGGGACGGCCTCGACGAGGTGATCAGCGGCGTGGATACGAACCACCGGCAGTTGATCGTCTATAGCGGGGACGGCGAGGTGTTGTGGGATGCGGACGTTGGTGGGGCGGTACTTTCGGTAGCGGTTGCGGACGGGAGGGTGTACGCGGGCGCTTCGAACGGATATGTGCAGTGCTTCGATACCGGGGGCTGCCGGACGTGGCGTCGTTTTCTCGCGGCGCCCGTTGTCGGTCTGTCGCCAGTAGGCGGTGGCGGGTGCCTGGCGGCCCTTGGGGATGGACGGACCGCGGGACTGAATGGAAGCGGCGGGATCGCGTGGACCGGTGGAGGCACTGCGATCGCCGCGGCGGCGGCGTGGCAGGAGGGCGGACTGCTGGTGGGCAGGCGCGACGGAACGGTGGAGTGCTTCGGATAGAATGCGACAGCTTCTAAGGAGGGATCGGCGATGCATATAGAACGTCCGCGCGCGCTCGAACCGGAAACCCAATTAAACGCGGCAACTCAGGTGCTCGTGGCGGCGCCCCGGTCCGAACACGGCCGGGTGGCGGCGGAGAGCATCCGCCGGGCGCTGGGCGACCTGAGCGTTCGCGTCGAACTTCTGGATGATCCCGCCGGCGACGTGATGACCGCGGCCGACGGTCCTGTGATCGTCGTCGGCAACCTGGCGGACAGCCGGTGCGTGCGTGAACTCTACTTCCGTTTGCTGTGCGCGACGGACCTGTGGTACCCGGGTCCCGGGGGTTATGAACTTCGCACGCTGTGCAACCCGTTCGGGACGGGCAACAATATCATTCAGGTAGGATACAGCGACGCCCCCGGAGCCGCGAAGGGTACGGCGGCGTTCCGTTCCCGCCTGGACGACCCCGTTCCGCACCTGGCCGATCTCGAGGTTACCCGGCTTCCAATGTCGGCGCACGAGGCGGCGCAGGTCCGGGAGGAGCCGCTCCTGCCAACGGCGTGGCAGATCGCGAATACCATGCAGGGAGACCAGAAAGGGTATCTCTACTATCTGACGGGAGAGCCCGAACTCGGAGCGGAATACCGCCGGGCGTGGGAGGCCGTTGTCGAGAGCGGGTATGTAAAGTCGGAGAAAATCGTCCAGGCCCACCTGTACAGCCTCAGCCGCCTGCAGCCCTGGCGGCTGGTGGAACACATGAACCTGTTCAGCGAAGCGGAACGGCTCGATATCACCCGGTTCATTTACGGCTGGGCGGAAAGCGAAGAGGGCTGGCGCCACGTCCAGCGCTGTCCCCGCGTGGTGAGCATGCACGTTCCAAGGCAGAACCACGAACTCATTCCCGCTCTGGCGTTGACCTGCGCGGCGGCGTATTTCCGGACGTACTTTCCGGAACTTGACGGCCCGGAGCAGTGGGAGCAGGTCGCCCGCCGAGCGTATGCTCCCTACGGATCTTCCTGGAAACCGCTGTGCGACGGACTCTGCCACGGATGGTGGATGTCGCAACCGGTGATGGTGGAGTACGGCCTGAACGATCCGGAACACACATACTTCGAGCAGGGCGGCGCCAGGCAGGCCGCGGATGCGGCGCTGGCCGTGGTGAACAATGAGGGATGGCTTCCCTCGGCGGGTGACAGCGACCTGAACCGGCAGTTTCCGGGGCCGAGCCTGCGTACGGCGGCGGCTTATTTCAACGACGGGCGGTACCGTTTCGTCCACGACCTCGCGCCGCCGGAGCGTCGTCTGGTCAGCCTCACGTCGCTGCCGCGGGCATTCGACGCGGGCGTCGACCCGAAGGCGCCGGACGACAGGGTGGGCGTAACCGTCGTTCCGGTGGACCCGCTTTTGTACCACGCCTGGGAGCGGGACCCTCGCGGCGCGCCGGGCGTGGTGACCACGCCCCCGTCGGCGCCGATCGACAGGTGTTTCGACAAGCTCTCGGTGCGTACGGGATGGGAGCCCGACGATGACTTTCTCCTGATCGACGGACTTGGCGGCGGCAGCCACTCGTACGACGACGCGGGCGGCATTCTGGACTACGCGCGTCTGGGTCTCTCGCTGATCGTGCAGGAGGACAGCTTCGTACACTCCGCGCCCGAGCATATGTCGGCCGTTACGGTCGTCCGGGACGGTGAATTCGGGGAGATCCCGGGATTCGCGGTTCTGGAGGCGAACGAGACCGACGCCGAAGGCAACGTCTATCTGCGGATCCGGCTGAAGGACTACGCGGGAGCGGACTGGGTGAGGGAGGTCCACCTGAGCCCGGGGTGCTGCGTTGTTTTCAACGATTCGGTGATTGCGAACCGGGCGGGAGACTTTGCGGTGGAAGCCCGCTTCCGAACCCCCGCCCGGCTGGTTCTCAACGGGAACGAGGCGCGTTGTGCGAGGCGGAGCCCTTCGGCCGGCGACGTCACGTTCCGGATCCGGAGCCTTGGAGAGGCCGCTTCGCCGGCGATCGAGGAAGATCCGGTCCATCTGCGGTATAAGAACGAGGTGGACCAGGAACTCTGGAAGGAGCGGTACCATACCGAGGACGTCGTGCTTTCCACGTTTGTGTCGCGGCGCGCCGGGCGCCTGGAAGCCGGGGAGGGCGTGCGCCTCACCCACGTCGCGCAGGCGTGCGGACCGGGAGAAGCCCCGGTAGGCCTTCTGGAGAAAGAAGGCGAGGTGTGCCTCGTGCAGGACGAGACCTCGCGGCGGCTGGAGACGCTGCCGGTGCGGATCCCCGCCGCCGGGAGATCGTCGGGTGACGCTCGTTCGGAACGGGCCGATGCCGCGCTGGTTTTCACCGCCGGGGATCGCATCCGCGCAATCCGCCCGCTGGCGGACGGGTCTGTCGTCGTAGGCGCCGAAAGCGGCGGTGTCGCCTTCCTCGATCCGGAGGGGCGGACGGCCTGGTCGGCGGAGCTGGCCGGCCCGCTGTACGACGTCGGCGCCGCGGAGGGGGAGGCGACGGTCCTGGCGGTCGGGCACGGCCCGAGCCGGTTGACGGGGCTCGACGTCGAAGGCCGGCAAATGTGGCAGACGGACATCGTGAGAGAACCCTGCCCGTGGCCGTGGTGGGAACTGCCGACGCCCGCGCCCGTGCAGGTGGAAGGGGGGATCTCAAACGGAGCCGCCTTCTTTGCCGTCGGGTGCGGGGACATACAGATCCGCGGCTTCGACGGCGAAGGCCGGGAGCGGTGGCGGCAGCGCTACAATGAGGGCGTGCCCGGCCGCATCCGGGTGGCCGACGTGGACGGTTGCGGCGGCCCGGAAATCGTCGCCGGGGGCGAAGTGCTCAGCGACACCTCCAAATGCCGTATCCTGGACCCCAAGGGGAATTTTCTCGCCCACCTGGACGTGGAGGGATGGACAAGTATTCTGACAGCGCTGGCGTTCGCCGAATTCGACGGACGGCGCGTCATCGGATGCGGCGCGAACCGGGGCCTGAACCTGCACGTGTTCGAACACGGTGACGGTGGGGCTTGGCAACGGCGCTGGATGAAGCGCCTGGGCGGGCGGGTCTCGGGGATCCGGTTCGTCGGAACCGATCGCCGGGTGATCGCCGGCACCAGCCAGGGATTCCTGTTGTGTTACGATCCGGACGGGAATCCGGTCTGGCACCGTCTCTTCGAAAAGGGAATCCGGCATCTGGCGCCGTTTGGCGACGAGACGCTTCTGGTCGACGATCAGGGGAGTCTCCGTATCGTGGACGCGTCCGGAAACGCCCGGACGCTCGGCAGGATGCCGGGACCGTGCTCCATTGCGGAGTCTGACGGCGCGGGGGTGCTCCTGGCGTGCGGGCGCGAGGTCTGGCGCATCGAAGTTTGAGACGTTTATTTTTCGTGTAAATCAAGGAGGGACGTATGGACGCCTATGAGCGATATCATTTCGACGTGAACGGGTACATTGTGGTCGAGGACATACTGACTCCGGACGAGGTGGCGGCGCTGAACGAGGCGATCGACCGCAATCCGGATCAGGTCCACGTCCGGAAGGGCGAGTTGCTGCTGTCCGGCGCAGCCAAACAGCACGGAGGCAAGGCAGCGCCTTTGTTGAAGGGCACCCACGGCCGTGGGGACATCATGGACATTCTGAAATGGCCCGAACCCTGGTGCCAGCCCTTCCGGGACCTGCTGACGCATCCGCGGGCGATGCGGTATATGCTGGAACTGATCGGCGACGGGTTTCGCTACGGCAACGCGAACGGGATCAGCATGACGGCCGGCGCCGAGGGGTTCCTGTTTCACGGCGGAGGCACCCCCAGGGGTCCGTATTATTACGATTTCCAGGATGGGCGGATGTGGAACGGGCTGATGGCCGTCTGCTATCAGTTGACGGACGTCGGTCCGGGAGACGGAGGGTACGCCTGCATCCCCGGCAGCCACCGGGCGAACTATCCCTGCCCCAGTGACGTCCGGCGCCTGGATGCCCACCCGGAGTGGTTCAAACATCTCCCGATGAAGGCGGGTTCGGCGCTGATCTTCACCGAGGCGCTCACCCACGGCACGCTTCCCTGGACGGCGTCCCACGAACGGCGAACGCTGCTCTACAGGTATGGCTCGGGGGATATGGTCTTCGGCTCGGGGCCGGCCATCCGTCCGGCGGGCTACGAGTCGTTCAAGGACGAGTTGACGCCCTTGCAGCGCGCGCTGATGGAGCCGCCCTACGCCAGCAGGCGGCCCAGTCTCGTGCCGCTGATGGAAGAAGACGAGCGACGACGGGAAGCCGCGCAATCCGCAGAAGCCTGAAACGCCCGACCGGTTATTCGGAGAAGTTCGAATGCTTTGTCTTGCAAATCCGGACGCCGCGATTCTGGAAATTGTCCTTCTGACGATCTCCTTCGTCCTGCCCTGCCTTGGCGCGGTGTTCTTCCTTGCGCCGAACGGAGACGACTCGGGGTCGGGCGGGCGCGCGTCACCCTGGAGAAGCATCCGCCGGGCAAACGCAGCCTTGACGCCGGGCGATACCCTGGTCTTTTTCCCAGGGGTATACGAGGGCGCGATCGCCCCGGAGCACGGAGGGACGCCGGATGCTCCCATCCACTACCGGTCTGACGTCAGGCACCGGGCCGTGCTTGCGGGTGGGGGCGACAATCAGCCCGCTTTGGATCTTCATGAGAAGCACAACATCCGAATCGAAGGGTTTCGGATCGCGCCCGGCGACGGGCGTTGGCTGCGCGCCGATGGATGCGACCGGCTTTCGGTAACGGGGTGTTATATGGAGAAAGCCGGTAACGCGACGCCGTTCGTGCTGACAGGGTGCACGCACGTGCGGCTTATCGACAACGTGTTCCGGAAGGACCGCGTTGGCGGCAATATGTGCCAGGTCGTGGAATGCACGTACGTGCTCATCGAGGGGAACGCGTTCTCGCGGGCCGGGCACTGCCCGCTGCAGATTTCGATGACGAACAACCTGGTCGTTCGGTCGAATTGCTTCCACAATCCCTGGGGGCGCAACTACGAATTCTGGGCTTCCGGGAGGGCGCTGGTTGAGGGGAATATCGTTACCGAGGCGCTCGACAGCGCGCATTCGGCGGACAGCCGCGCGAAGAATCTGTTGATCGACGGCATCGTCCGCTTCAACCGGGTCTACGGCAACCTGCATACGCCTCTCAATTCATCCAGCTACGTGCCCGTCAACTACCTCGTGCGCGATCCGTTCCGCTTCGTCAACTCCAGGGT
Source organism: Candidatus Latescibacterota bacterium (assembly GCA_965203805.1). Lineage (GTDB taxonomy): Bacteria > Latescibacterota > UBA2968 > UBA2968 > JAAXHE01. The sequence goes on from OZ241917.1 coordinate 4,593,941, forward strand.
GTACCACAATACGATTGCGGACAACCTCGGGTACGGGTGGGAAATCACCGGGGTCAACGTGAGTTCGAATGTGTTTGTGAACAACATCTTTTGCAGGAATGACAAGTACGGCGGAAATGTACAGATCGCGAGGGGCGCCGGGATTGCGGGCGACAACCTGTTTTTGAACAACGTGTTCCGGGGTACGGAGGCCGGACAGCGGGTCGTGCGGTACGGTGACCGGTTCCGGACGGTGGACGAGGCCAACAGGGCGTCGGTCGTGAGGGGGCACTGGCGGGAATTCGAGGATAACCTGGACGTGGACCCCTGTTTCGTGGATTCGGAAAACCGGGATTTTCGCCTGCGTCCGGGCAGTCCGTGCATTCATGCGGGACGTGCGCTGACCGTGACGAGACGTGCCGGGCGGGGCCGGGAGGTTCCGGTGGACGACGGCGGATACTTCTACGACGGGTTCGGCATTGAAGGTGAGATGGGAGACAGGGTCGCCATAGGAAGGGCAGGCCGGATTGCCCGTATTGAAAAAGTCCTGCTCAACTACTATCAGCCGGACCTGCTCATTCTGGACCGGGAGATGCAATGGGACGCCGGCGCGCCGGTCAGCCTGCCCTGGTGCGGGGAGGCGCCGGATATCGGCGCTTACGAACGGGGCCTCCCGGGATCTGGACGGGGGATTGCACGGGCGGAACCGGTCGACACCGAACCGGGGCGGGAGGTGAGGTTTTTCGCAGAGCCGGCCGGAAAGGCCGTCGCGGCGGTCCGTTGGGATTTCGGCGACGGAGAGACCGCACCGGGTTGTGAAGCGGTACACGTCTATTCGGAATGCGGGCATCATCCCGCGCGGGTCCGGGTGCGGTATGTGGATGGCGACGAGGAGGCGGACGTGGTCTTTGTAAAGGTGAATCAGCCGGTTGACCCCCGCGCGCCGATGCTCGTGGTCGATTTCGAAGAAGAGACGACGCAGGAGTGGGGGTACCTGTTCAAGATCTACCGGGGAAACCGGCTGACGGGACACGAATTCGTCGCGGACGGTTTCGGGGGCGGCAGATGCGTCCGGCTGTTCGCGGAGGCGGACGGCTCCGACCTGGGCTGCAGTCTCGCTCCCGGAGAATGGGATATCGACACCTATCCGTTCATCCGGTTTGCCTACCGGATTCCCAGGGGGGCGCCGGTGGGTCTGTGGCTTCAGGCGTTTCCGGCGGAGGCGTACGGTGAGGGGGTTGTGATTGCCGGAGGGACGTCGTCGCGCGAGTCCGGCCCGTACCCGGACACAGGCGCCTGTACATTGATGGACGACGGCCGCTGGCACGTGGCTGTACTGGATGCAAGGACGATTCGCGAGCGGATCGGGGAGGTGCGTTATCTTCGCCGTTTCCGGTTCTATACGCACGGGAACGCGAAAGAAGGACACCAGTTCTGGTTCGACGAGTTCGAGATTTCGCCGGCTGGTCGATCGGGTCCCACGGAATCGCACGGAAAACTGCGAATATGAATCGATCCGGGGCGAATTCCCCGCAGGAGACGCGGGCGTCGAGATTGAGGGAGGGGATCACCCTCCGGGCAGTGGTCATCGGCGTACTCGCCGTGGTCGCCATCAATCTCTGGGTGACCTACGCGGAGACGGTGGTGCGGTCCTCCCGGCTAAACCTGAGTTTCTTTCAGCTGACGCTGCTCAGCATTTTCATTGCGCTGGTGGGCGGCGTGAACCCGTTGATCCGGCGAATCAGGCCCCGCTCCGTTCTGTCACCGTCCGAGCTGCTGACGGTGGCGGCAATCGGCATGGTCGGCTCGGTGGTGCCGACGTCCGGAGTTACCGGGTTCCTGGTGGGCGTGATCGGCAGCCCCATCTATTTCGCAACGCCCGAAAACGGGTGGGCGGAGTACTACCACCCGCATCTGAAGCCGTGGATGGCGCCGTCGGACAGCGGCGCCCTGCGGGCGTTCTTCGAGGGCGGCGGCGGCGGCGTTTCGGCGTGGAAGACCTGGCTGGCGCCGCTGGCGTGGTGGAGCAGCCTCGTCGCGGCCCTTCTGGTGGGCTCCGCGTGTGTCATGGTAATTCTGCGGCGGCAATGGGCGGAGCACGAGAAGCTGGTCTATCCGCTTGCCGCCGTGCCGATCGAAATGGCGGAGGGCGCGTCGTCCCGAAGCGCGTTGCCCGATTTCATGAAAGGACGTCTTTTCTGGTTCGGGGCGGCATTGGCGTTCCTGCTGTTCGCCTGGCACGCCACCTCCTGGTTCTTTCACGGGATGCCGGGCATCCGGTTCTTTCCCCACGCCGGCTACTTCCGCTTCACCCGCTATTCTCCAGGCGTCTACATCCAGCCCCTGCAGTTCTATACCATCGGCTTCGCGTATTTCGCCAACCTGCAGGTCTTGTTCAGCATCTGGTTCTTCTTTCTGGTGCACGTGGTGGAGGGCGGCATCTTCAACCGCCTCGGGTATCAGATCGAACGGTCCACCGATACCTTCAGTGCGGACCCGCCCACCGAAGCGTGGCAGTGCTTCGGCGCGCTGGCTTGTCTGGTCGCCTGGCGCCTCTGGGTGGCCCGGACACACCTGCGGGACGTGTTCCTCAAGGCGATGCGGGCGGACCATCCCGTTGACGACGGCCGGGAGGTCCTTTCGTACCGGGCATCGGTCCTGGGGCTGCTGCTGAGCGGGGTCTACGCGCTGTTCTGGCTCCAGCGGTCCGGTATGGACGCGGTTTCGGCGGCGATGTTCCTGTTTGCCCTCGGCGTCATATACATCGGTCTGGCGCGGGTCGTTTCGGAGGCGGGGGTGGCCTACGCCCAGGGCACCGTAACGCCGCAGGCCTTCGTGATGGACCTGCGGGGCACCTACGGGCTCTCCGGCTCGTGCCTGACGTCCATCGCGCTATCCTACGCACTGATCGACTATATGCGCGGGCTCTTCACGCCGGGCCTGGCGCAGGCCGTGCGTATTGCGGACCGGATCCGGGGGAACCGGCGCCTTCTGCTGCTCTGTGTGACCGTGGGGGTGTTCGCGGGGCTTGCGTCATCGGTCTGGTTCACGCTTCACCTTGGCCATACGCACGGCGCGTACAATTTCTCGCGCCTGTTTTTCAACGGGAATCCCAAGGCTGTCTTTTCCACCACGCTGGGACAGATGCGCACGCCGGGGGCGCCGGAGTTGAGCCGGTTGTTGTTTTTCGGGATCGGTGCGGGTCTGATGGGGGCGCTCACCTTCCTGCGCTACCGGTACTCCTGGTGGCCGATCCATCCCATCGGGCTGGCCGTCGCCGCCGCCGATAACGTGTACAGCCTGGCGATGCCGGTGTTCATGGCCTGGGCCGCCAAGGCGGTGGTCATGCGGGTGGGCGGGGTTGCGCTCTACCGGCGTTCCAAGCCGCTGTTCCTGGGCCTGCTGGTGGGATATACGGCGGGCGTGGTACTGGCTTTCACAGTCGACGCCGTGTGGTTTCCCGGACAGGGACACCAGGTGCACTGGTGGTAGCCGGAAACGGTCTTCGCATTCCCTGTGGTTGCACCACGTGATACGCCGTTGGCGCCTCAAGCGGAAGAAACACGCACACGTTCCGGATCCTCCCGTCTGAAACACGTTCGAAACGAGACCCATGGAATCGTCGCCGATACATACCGGGGCGCCACACGCCGGGAACCCCGGGGACAAACCTGGCGGAGTCACCGCGAGGTCGGTGGGAGTCGGCCTTCTTTTGGTGGTGTTCGTCAACTTCTGGATCCTCTACTCGCTGTACCTGATCCGGGCTTCCTGGCTGCAGGTGACCCATTTTCCCATGGGGCTGTTCGTGCCCTTCATGCTCCTGGCGCTGTTTGCGAATCCCGCGCTCAAGGCGCTCCGGCGCGGCAGGGGTCTGTCGCGGTCGGAGATTCTGGTGGTGGCCGCGATGGGCCTGACCGGCGCGATGGTGCCCGGATTCAGCCTGATGACCACGCTCCTGGGGACCATCTCGGTTCCGTACTACATGGCGACCCCGGAAAACCAGTGGAGCGCCTTCTTCCATCTCCACATGCCGGACTGGATCGCACCGTCGAACCGGGGCGGCACGATGCGGATGCTGTTCGAAGGCCTCCCGTCGAGGGACACGCCGATTCCCCTGGGCGCCTGGGCCGGTCCATTGACCTGGTGGATGGCCCTGGTGGGTGCGTTCGCGTTCGCTTCGATGTGCCTGATGGTGATCCTGCGCCGGCAGTGGGTGGAGTACGAACGGCTGGTGTACCCGCTCGCGCAGGTGGCCGCCGACATGGCCGGCGACGAGGGGGACGGGCGTTCGCTTCCGGGGTTCATGCGCACCCGTGCGTTCAAGTTCGGCTTCGGGGCGGCCACCCTGGTCATGACCTGGAACATGATGTCTCATTTCGCGCCGTGGTTTCCCGAGATACCGCTCGGCATCCCGTCGAGGTGGACCACGTTCTTCAAGGGATTTCCGCCGCTCCACACGACCATCAACTTCTACACGATCGGATTCGCCTATCTGGCCAACCTGGATGTACTCTTCAGCATCTGGTTCTTCCACTTCATGGCGATGTGGGAGGTCTTTGTGTTCGGAAGGCTGGGCGTGGGGGGCATCTCCGGCGGAGCGGCCGTGTCGTGGCAGAGTATCGGCGCGTTGTGTACGCTGGTGGTGTGGGGGCTGTGGACCGCCCGGAAACACCTCCGCCAGGTTCTCAGAGGGGCGCTCCACCCGGGCGCCGACGATGCTGAGGAGATCCTGTCCTATCGGACGGCTGCGTGCGGCGCGGCGCTGAGCCTGATCTTCATCGTTGCCTGGTTCTACAATGCCGGCATGGGCATGCTTCTTTCAGCCGTGCTGGTTCTGCTCTTTTTCGTTACCTATCTGGGCATCGCGCGGGTGGTGGCGCAGTCGGGCCTGCTTTACGTCAGTTCCCCGATGTTTCCCCAAACCGCGATCCTGCGCGCCGTGGGCCCCGCCGCGATTCCCGGGCGCGCAATGACGGCATTGGCCTTTTCCTTCGCCCTGCGCAACGACGGCCGCGGGCTCTTCATGCCAGCCCTGGCGCACGTGGCGAAAATCGGCGACCTGATCGGCGGGGACCGGCGCCGGCTCGGTTACGCCGTGGCGCTGGGCCTTGCCGGCGCCGTGGCGACGTCTGTCGGCCTGACGCTCTACTGGGGATATACGATCGGCGCGTATAATTTCGGCAGTATCGCGCTGTTGCGGCGGACGGTTCCCACCTTCAACTGGTTTGCGGGGATGATGTCCAGCCCGGATCCGGTGAAGCCCGAGGTGTTCGGGTATTTCGGCGCCGGCTGCGCCGCGATGCTCGCGCTGACGTTTCTGCGTTACCGACTGCCATGGTGGCCGCTGCATCCGCTGGGTCTGGCCGTGACCTGGTCGGGAATGACGGTACACTCGGTACTCTCGGTTTTTCTGGCCTGGGCGGTAAAGGGTATCGTACTGAAGGCAGGCGGCGTTTTTCTGTACCGGCGATCCATTCCTTTTTTCCTGGGGTTGATGGTCGGATACGCGCTCAACGTGGGCGTTTCGTTCGTGCTTGACATCACGTATTTCGGCGGGGAGGGCCACGGCGTACATGCCTATTGAAAGACGGGAGAAGCGTAGAATGCAGATGGGTAGATGGTTAGCGTTGGCCTGGTTCTTCGTTTCCGCGCTAACCGGCTGCGGCGGGCCCGATGATGGATCGTCCGGCGGAAAGGTGACGCTCAGAATCGCCTGGATGGGCCCCGAACGGGAAGCGTTCCGGGCGTGGAAGAAGGGATTTGAAGCGGAACATCCCGACGTGAGGATCGAGCAGCGGTTCATCCCGTACGATCAGGGGCCGACGGTTTACAATACGATGATTCAGGGCGGAAATCTTCCGGACCTGGGATATCTGTTCATGGGGATGATTTCGGAGTATGCGGAGCGGGGGGTACTGGAGCCGCTGGACGACTATATGACGGAGGACGAACGCAACGCGTGGATTTCCACGGCGCTCAGCGCCGGCGAGTACCGGGGAAAAACGTACGGGGTGCCGCTGTGGGGCGCCAACCGGGTTCTCTACGTACGCAGGGACTGGATGGAAGAGGCAGGGGTGAGCGCGCCGCCCGATACGTGGGAGGCGGTCCGGGAACTGGCAATCAAGCTGAATAGGCCGCCCGAGCGCTACGGGATCTGTGTGGGCGCGGGAAGGCCGAAACACCTGATGCAGGAGCAGATCGCCATGATGTGGGGCTTTGGCGCCGATTTCTTCGACCGGGACGGCAGGCTGGCGATCAACAGCCCCGAGGCGGTGGCGTACGTGAAGTTTCTTACGGATATGCACCGGGTGGACCGGGTCATGCCGCCGGGCATCCTGAATCTGAACGCGGATGATTGCTATGCGGTCATGGACGCGGGAAAGGCGGGTCTGACGTTCAGCGGGCCGTGGCAGTACGAGCGGTGCCGGGATGCCGGGATCGCGTGCGAGCCGCTGATGACGCCGGCGGGGCGCGACCGGAAGATGCTGCTGATTCTGGACATCTTCTCCGTGTTTTCCACGTCGAAACGGAAGGATCTGGCGTATGATTTCATCCGCTTTACGCAGCGGCCGGAAAACCGCGAGATGATGGACGTGGAGAACGGGGGCGTGCCGGTGACCAACGCGGTGTCGGAGCACGCGTATTACCGGACCGTGCCGATCCGCAATTACCTGGCGCAGGCGGACCTGATCGAGCTGACGCCGAAGCACCCGGAATGGACGAAGATCCAGGACGGGTGGGGAGAGGCGATCCAGATGGTGCTGGCGGGTACGGCGTCTCCGCGTGAGGCGCTGGATACGGTCTATGCACGTCTGATGAGGGAACTGGAAGACCCCACGCTTCCGCGCGAGGACTAAGAAGCTGTCTTAAAATTCCCAGCGGTCTTCGCGCGGCTGCAAAAGCGCCGGTCAGCGTTGGTCAAACCCACCCGTATAGACAAATATGGGCGGATTTTCCCGCCTTGACCGACACTTTTTCGCTCGCGCTCGGGAACTCACCGGTAATTTTAAAACAGTTTCTAAGGAGGCCGCATGGAGCGGGAAAAACGCCGCTTGGCGTACCTTTACGTTGCCCCCGCGGCGGTGTGGTTGTTTCTGTTTATGGGAGTTCCCATTCTGGACGTGATGGAGACGAGTCTCTATCACACGTCCTACAAGGGAGAGACGTTTGCCGGGTTGGGGAATTACCGCGGACTTCTGCAGGACGATCTGTTTCTGCTGGTGCTGAAGAACACGGCGTTGTGGACGGCCCTGGCGGTTGCGATGAACGTGGGATTGGGGCTGGGCGTGGCGCTGTTGTTGAGCCGCGCATCGGTTTTCAGCGAATGGGTCAGGGGCCTGCTGATCCTCGCGTGGGCAATGCCGCTGGTGGTGGCGGCGATCACCTGGAAGTGGATGTACAACGGTGAGTACGGGCACCTGAATTCGCTCTTGCTGGGCCTGCAACTTATCGATACGCCCATCCAGTGGCTGACAGACGCTTCGACGGCCTTTGCCGGGGCGCTGGTGGCCCGGTTGTGGACGGCGTTGCCGTTTACGGCGTTTGCGTTCCTGTCCGCGCTGCAGTCGATCCCCGGCGATCTGTACGAGGCTTCCACGATCGACGGGGCCACGGGATTCCGGCAATTCCGCCATATCACGCTGCCGCTGCTGCGTCCGGTCACGCTGGCGGTTCTGCTGGTCAGCGTAATCTGGTCGTTCAACAGCTTCGTCTTCATCTATGTCATTACGGCGGGCGGACCGGCGAACCAGACCCAGATTGTGGTTACGGAAATCTACCGACGCGCGTTCGGATATTTCAACTTCGGGCAGGCCGGCGCGCTGACCGTTCTGGCGTTCTTTCTACTGCTCGGGATCAGCCTTCTGCAATGGCGGGTGTTCTACAGGAGGGAGAACTAACCTTGGGACCGGTCCGTGTGCGGCCTGCGGGAGTATTGCGGGCGCTCCTGATGGCGGTCGTCGCCGCTTTCGCGCTATTTCCGTTTCTGGTCGTCGCGGGGACTTCCCTGAAGACGCTGGGCGAAGTGTTTCAGTCGCCGGCGACGCTGGTGCCCAGACTGTTTGCGTGGCAGAATTACGTGGATATCTTCGTCCGGATTCCAATGACGCGCCATCTGGTGAACAGTCTGATCATCGCTGTGGGAACCACCGTTCTGAACATTGCCGTGGCGACTCCGGCGGCCTACGCGATGGCGCGCATCCGGTTTCGCGGCCGCGGGGCGTTCGGGCTGGGCATCCTCGTGATGCAGATGTTTTCCCCCGTGATCGTTCTGATTCCCCTGTTCAAGGTGATGAAGTCGCTTCATCTTCTGGACACGTACAGCGGCCTGATTCTGGTGAATACCGCCGTTACCCTGCCGTTTTCGATATGGATCCTGGCTGGGTTCTTCAGGCGCATTCCGGAAGAACTGGAAGATGCCGCGATGATCGACGGCCTATCAAGAACGGGGATGCTGTTCAGGATCGCCCTGCCGCTGACCGGGCCTGGCCTGGCGACGACCGCGATCTTTGCGTTCGTGACCGCCTGGAACGAGTTCATCTTCGCCCTGGTACTGGTTTCCCGGAGGGAAATGCAGCCGATCACGATGGCGCTCTATTCATGGGAAAAGAACAACGTGGTGGAATGGAACCTGCTGATGGCCACCGCGGTGGTGGCGACGATTCCAACCGTGCTGCTGTTTCTGCTGGTCAGGAAGCGGCTGACGGCGGGTCTGATGTCGGGTGCGGTGAAGTCCTGAGCGCGCTCGATTCCGGGTTCCGCCGGCTATTCGGGCGCATCCGGGAGCAGCGCGGCTTCGGTCTCCCTGTCGAAAAAATGGACGGCGGAGAGGTCGAATGCCAGCCGGACCTCCTCGTCCACCGAAGGAACGGGTTCCGCGGCCACCCGGGCCACGCAGGAGGCGCGCCCGACGGTCAGGTAGAGGAAGGTCTCATGTCCCATCGGTTCGACGACTTCGACTTTCGCGACCACGTCTTCGGATTCGCCGGGTCCGTGGACTGAAGACGCGTAGTGGATGTGCTCGGGACGGATACCCAGGATGACACGGCGGCCGACGCAGCCTGACAGGCTGACCCGGTGTCGATCCGGTATCGGGAGGCGGAGGCCGTCTCCAGAAAATGCCAGGCCGTCGTCCCGAACGAGTTCACCTTCCAGGAAATTCATCGAAGGGCTGCCGATAAAACCGGCCACGAACCGGTTTACGGGGCGCCGGTAGAGCTGTACCGGAACTCCGATCTGCTGAATTCGTGCGTCTCGCATCACCACGAGCCGGTCGCCCATGGTCATCGCTTCGACCTGGTCGTGGGTGACGTAGATCATGGTGGCCCCGAGCCGGGCGTGTAGTTTGCCGAGTTCGGTCCGCATTTGCACCCTGAGCCCTGCGTCCAGATTGGACAGGGGCTCGTCGAAGAGGAAGGCCTTGGGCTTCCGGACGATTGCCCGGCCCACGGCCACCCGCTGACGCTGGCCTCCCGACAGTTCCTTCGGCTTGCGGGCCAGCAGGTCTTCGATACCCAGGATGTCCGCCGCCTCCCGCACCCTGGCGTCGATTTCGGCTTTCGGGAATTTCCTGAGTTTCAGCCCGAAGGCCATGTTTTGGTAGACGTCCATATGAGGGTAGAGGGCGTAGTTCTGAAAGACCATCGCGATGTTCCGGTCTTTGGGCGGCAGATCGTTCGCGAGTTTGCCGTCAATGTAGACGTTTCCGCCGGTCAACTCCTCGAGGCCGGCAACCAGCCGGAGCGTGGTCGATTTTCCGCATCCCGAAGGCCCGACGAGCACCACGAACTCCCCATCTTCGATATGGAGGCTGAAGTCCTCTACCGCGATGGTGTTCCCGTTGTATATTTTCCGGACGTCTTTCAGGGTTACCGTTGCCATCCTGCCCCCGGCTCCGGGTTGAGTTGTGGTGGACCGAATAAGGTAAGTATAACCCTTCGAATTAACAAGCTTCCGGAGTACTCGCGGAGCGTTTTACCCGACACTTGAGACAGGGATCTACCAATGTCCGGAGCACGGATCGAGACGCTGAAGGAGATGCACCTGACCACGGACCTCGGGGAGGGGGCGGAGATCGTGGCGTTGTTGAGCGCCGGTGGCGTGACAGCGCTGGCCGACGGTCCCGGCCTGCTGGCAGGCGCGGACAAAGATACGATCACCGCATTGAGCCGGGCATGATGCGTGTCATTTCGAAATCAGGATGGGCAGGAGTCTGCACACTCGCTGCCTCAGTGGCGGTTACATGGAGTTTGAGTTTCGGGAGTGAGCGCGTGAACATCCGGGACCTGCTGCAGAACCGGGGGATCAGCGGAGCGTTGTTGAAAGCCGAACGCACGCATCCCTACCTTTTCTTCTCGGCCGAAGACGTGCCGCGTCTGCGCGAAATGGCCGGGCGGGAACCGTACCGGACGTGCGCCGAGGGAATCGTCCGGGCCGCCAGGCTGACGCTGAAAAACCCGATTCCGAAAGAACCTCCCGCGGGAGCGGCCGACAGCCGGTTACCCGATGGCAGTTACGACGAGTCGTTTCTGAAGGCGACCTACGACTTTCTGTCCTACGCGTACGCGATGCAATACTACGGCCCGCTGTACGCGTTCGCCTACCTGCTGACGGAGGAGGAGGTTTTCGCGCAGCGCGCCAAGGCGTGGGCGCTGGCGTACGCGGGTTGGGAGAACTGGGGTCCGGCGGCCGATCCGTGGGATATGGAGGCAGCCATGATCCTGTCGGGAGCGGTGATTGTCTACGATTGGATTCCCGATCGATTTTCCCCGGCGGAACGTGAACGTCTGCTCGCGTGGTTGCGCGAGAAAGGGCGGAAGCTGTGCGAGAAGGATGCGTACTGGCTGACGCAGGACCCGGCGGCGCGACGCGGGTCGCTCGCGAACAACCACAGATGGCGGAGCATACCGCTCGAGGGACTGGCGGGACTGGGGCTGCTCTACGAGGTCGAGGAGGCGAGGGACTGGCTGGATATGGGGCTGGTGCTCACGCGGGATTACCTGCTGCCGGCGGCCTATGGGAGAGACGGCGAACGGATGGAAGGACGGGGCTGGCTGGGGGTCTGCCTGAGCGACGGAGGGCGGTTCATGGAGGCGCTGGTCCGAAACGGAGGTCCGGACCTGTTCGATACCGGGCCGCTGCGGCGGTTGTCGCATTTTCTGATTTTCGGGATGGAGATGTACCGGTCGCGCGGGCATTACAACGAGCGGTCGGGCCTTCTGGCGCACGCCCGAAGGCTGCGGGATCCTGCGCTTCAATGGCTGGCCCTGAAGCACGATCTGGAGCCCGATATGGAGGGTTACCCGGCGTACTGGTACAACCGGGATAAAGTTCTCTATCAGCCTGAAACCCTTTATACGGTTTCTCTGCGTTGGGATGGCGGGACCGGCGGGATGCAGATCGAAGTGAACGGCGTCGTACGGGACCGGCAGGAGATCGAACGCGTCGAAGGGATCGACAGGATCACGCTACAGGTCGAGGGCGACCGGGTGGAGATCGTCTCTCTTGAGGTCCTTGACGCCGCCGGAAGTGTCGTGGATCGCCTGGATGGTCCGGTCGTGCTGACGGATGAACACGGGGAGACGGCCCTCGGGTTCGGCAGCCTTGGCGCCGGCGAGATACGGGCTTCCCTCCGCAAGGACCGGTCCGACACGGGGCAGGCAGTGATGATGCTGACGTCCGGAGGGCGGCGTGTGAGGGGCATCGCATTTACAGATGTCCACGAGATCGTCAAGTCGGTTGAGGAGATGGACGGAACGTATACACTGGGAATTGCGGCGGCGAAGGGACTCTATTTCCACGGGCCCTGGGAGTTCCTGTTCTACGACGAGAGCCTGGCGCCGGCGGCCCCGAAGAAGGATGCGACCGGGTTTCACTTCCGGGACCTGGGACTGGTGAAGTTGCACGACACGCTGCACGCGGACGGGGTGCACGTCACGTTCACGTCCGGTCCGGAAGTGAGTAAGGAGCAGGGGGACAAGAATGCGTTTACGCTCACCGCGTTCGGGGAGCGGCTGTTGACACGGCCGCGGACGCCGAAGACGGGGGAGGCGGTGCTGACGCAGGCGCAGTACGATCTGACGGCGTGGTACGAGGGCACACCGGGGCGAAACACCATCCTGGTGGATGGACGGGGGCAACCGACGGTTCACGAGGAAAGTCCGGTGCCGCGTGAGTACGAGTTGCAGTGGCTGGGAGGAGAAGAGGTGGCGAAGAGCGGCCGCATCGAGGAAACCTTCTTCTCCGCGGACTACGATTACGTGCGAGGAGAGGCGGCGCGCGCGTACCGTCCCCTGCTGGAGACCTACCGTCGACATCTGATGTTCCTGAAGCCGCACGGCGATCCTGACCTGCGGTACCTGTTGCTGTTCGATGAGATCGAAACCGCCGGAGGGCGGCCCAGACAGATCGAGTGGCGGCTGCTTAGCCCGTACGGAAATGTGACAATCACCGGCGCGACTTCCAGGATCGAGGGGCGCGCGGCAGCGTTACACGTGAAGCACCTCTGGCCGGAGGCGTCGACCGTCAGGATCGATTCCACGCCCGCGCCCCGTGATGCGGACCGGCTGCCCTATCTGCGGTTTCCGACGCTGGAGCCGGTCGAACGGGTACACTACCTTCATCTGCTGCAGCCGCTGCGTTCCGCTGAGGTGGAACCGGTCTCGGCGAAGCGGGTGACGGGGCGTGGCGGGATCGGCGTCCGGATAAGCGGCCCTGACGTGACCGCTCTGGCGGTCTTCAGGACGGGAGATGAAACAGTTACCGCGGGCGGGTTGACCACGGATGCCCAGGCCAGTCTGGTGCGATGGGGAAAGGACGGCGGCGGGTCGGTCGTCCTGCACGGCGGCACGTTTGCCGAGCTGGACGGAAGACCTATCTTCAGTTCCGACGATGCGGTGAGCGTTCTGGTCGAGTTGCCGGTTGAGTAGGCAATGGCGAAGATTCGCGTTGCGGGTTTTTGATTCGGATCTGGAACTGAGGTGTCCCGGAAGGGGCGTGCGATGGCCGAGCGAGGGATCGACAGACTGAAGGAGATGCGCCTGACCACGGACCTGCGGGAGGGGGCGGAGATTGTGGCGCCGCCGGACCCGGACTGGGCGCCTCTCGGCAGGCGGCTTCAGGAGATGGTCCGCACGCATGCGGGTGTGGTGCTGCCTGTCGTGGATCCGTCCGCCCTGACGCCCCTGCCCGGCGGCCGGCACCGCGTCCTGTTGGGCAATGCGATGGTCAATGAATCGATCATGGCGCTGTACCGGCGGCAATACGCGTACGTGGACGAGTTCTATCCGGGAGGGGACGGGTACGCGGTCCGGACGGTGCACAACCCCGAGAATTGCGGCCGCAACGTGCTGCTGGTCGGCGCAAGCAGCGTGGATGGCGCGGCCGCGGCGCTCGAGGTGCTGGAGGGCGTCCTGAAGGAGACCCGGGGGCGTCTGGGGTATACCAATCTGTCGCGTTCGGAGGTCCACGATGTGCTTCTGCCGGAGATGTCGCCGGATGCGTTCCGGGAGTGGGTGGCGGAGATGTACCGGGACAACCTCAGCTACTATCCGGTCGAGCAGGGGACGTTCCTGGGGCTGGTCCACCATCTGACGAACGATCCCGGCTGCGCGCGGATGTTCCGGGACGCCCTGTTTTACTACGAGGACCTGGTGAGGAACCGCTACGGGGGGAACTGGCTGTTCGAGCATATGCTGTTCATCTATTCGTGGGCGTGGCGGCTGTTCATGGTCTGGGACCTCATCGAGGAGAGCGATGCGTTTACGGACGTGGAGCGCCTCCGCATTACCAACGTGTTGTGGGGGCTCGCGAAGTACGTGGCCGGTACGCGCTATTTCGAGGGCGAGACGCCGCCCCCGCCTGAGATCCGGCAGAACCACTGGACGTTCGCGGGGCTGAGCGGGTCGTTCTGCGCACGGTATTTCGAGGCGTATTACGGGGTCGGGGAGTTTGAGAAGCAGATCCGGTTCTCGCAGGCGGTTTTCGACGGTCAGGCGGACAGCTACAAGCCGAACGACGACGCGGGCGGCGGTTGGTGGGGCTACTGCTGGCTGGCGCCGTACCACCAGGTGATCTACGACTTGAAGCGGGACGACTTCCGCTTCCTGGAGAACGGCCAGCTCCGGGCCTTTGCCGACTACGGCATCCAGGTGACGGACAATCTCGGCGTTCCGGTGAGCTTCGGCGATATGTGGTCCTATGTCGAGCAGGGTCGCTACGCGGTGGCTCTCAAGAACAAGACCATCTCGCTCGAGCTGGCAATGGCCCTGTGTACGGCGGCCTGGTACTATGAGGACGGGAGCTATCTGTGGGCGCTGGACTGGATGGGCGGCGCGCCGTATCCGGGCTGCTTCTACCGCGCGCTGCCGAAGCGGGTGCCCGACCGGCTGACCGGGGTCACCGTTGCGCCGTTCAACCGTTCGCTCTACGACTGGGTGGAGCGGCACGCGCCTGGCGGAGCGAACGTGCCGATCGACGATGCGTTCGACAAGCTGGTCCTGCGCGGCGGGTTCGACAGGGACGACGAATACCTGCTGCTGGACGGGACGTCGACGTTCGCGCACGGACACGAGGACGGCAACTCGATTGCGCGGCTGACGTGGAAGGGGCGGATGTGGCTTGCCGAGCTGGACTACATCTGGAAGCGCCCCCGGCACCACTGCTCGGTCGTTTCGATCTGCGGTGGTGAAACCGCGTCGATGCCGCCGCTGGTTGCGTTGAAGTGGGCCGATGCGTTCGGCGGGACGTCATTGACCCGCACGGTTGCGCCGGAATATAACGGCCTGGACTGGACGCGGGATATCTTCTGGGTGAAGGGCCGGTTCTTTCTGGTTGCGGACTCGCTGAGGCTGCTTCGTGACGCGGATTACGATCTCAGGTGCCTCTGGCGGACGCTTGGCGAAGTCCGGAATGACGGACGCGAGTTGACCGTGGAACAGGAGGGAGTGCACTTCCGGATTCTGAACGCGGACGATTCGGATGCGTCGCTTCTGACGGAAGAAGCGCGCGTTGCAGGAACCGACCCGTACGAATTGTACCCGTACGCGGACGGCCCGATCCGGATTTTCTGCCAGCACAAGGCGCTGCATGGTCGTCCCGGAGACGTGGAGCGGTTCTTCAACCTGATGGTGGCGGGGTCGGAGGCGGAGATCGATGCATGGCGAATCGAACGGATCGGCGAGGGCATGGTGAGGGTTGCCCATCCTGACGGGTCCACTGTTTTCGGCGTCGTCGATAAGGAGGTAAAGATCGGCGGTCTAAGGATTGCGGCCGAGGTCTTCGCGCTGACCGAATCGTCCATGGTGCTGCTCGACGCGACGGGTTTCCTGACGGATGAAGCCGCGTTCGAGAGCGAGATGCCGGTGCATCTGATTCTCTATCCCGGTGCGGGACACGGCGAGGTCCGCTTAAGCGAGTCGACCCGGGTGCGGATGGACGGACTTCGACTCGACGGGACGGCCGACCCCATACCGGACAGCCTTCCGGCCGGGACGCACGGGATCAGCGTCGGGAACGCACTCGAGGACGTACTTCGCGACGCCGTTCGGGCCGGCGCGCCCTACGTGCATCGGAGAGCACCGGGAGTACACGGATTTGTCCCGAAGGATACGTCGATCGCGCGTCTCTGGGAGGCGCGGGTCCAGGGGCCGGTCCGATGCGTGGACGTGAGGGGTGAATCGACGGCCGTCGGCACGGCGGGCGGGCAGGTGGTCCTTCTCGACCGGCAAGGACGGGTCCGTTGGACGCGCGAGACCGGCGCCGAGGTGCGTGCCGTGCGTCTCACGGACATGGAGGAAGGACGGCTTCTGGCCGGCGGGCGGGACCGCGCGTTGACGATGTTCGATGCCGACGGGGAGATTAGCTGGATGCGGTCGTTTTCGGAGTCTCACGGGGTGGATCAGAACGTGAATGCGGTGACGACGGCGGACCTGACCGGCGATGGAAGACCGGTGATCCTGACGGCGACCGACGGGTGGCTGGTATGGGCGCTGGCGCCGGATGGCGAGGAGGTCTGGCAGCGGCAGATCGAACACCACGCCGCGCGCACCCTGGTGGTCGGCGACGTGGAGGGAGACGGCAAGCAGGAGATTCTGGTGGGCGCCGAATATTACACCTCGAATCTGCTGGAGGCCGACGGGAGGATCCGGTGGACGGTGAACGGAGGGCCCTGCTTTTCGGCGCTGGGCCTCGCGGACCTGAATGGCGACGGGGTGAAGGAATCGGTCTACGGGGCGATGGACGGCAACGTCTACGCGGTGGATTCCATGTCCGGAAAGATCCTCTGGACGGCCAACCTGGGAGACGACGTCCGGCACGGCGTGTCGGTCGGCGGGGACGGAATCGCGGCAGGGAGCGAGAGCGGTCACGTGGCGCTCCTGAACGGCCGGGGCGGGAAGCGCTGGCGACGGGACCTGGACGGAGGGGTAACCGGATTGGTCCTTCTGAATGCCGAAGGCCGGGATGTGATCGTTGCGGGAACCTCCGACGGGTGGATCGTCTTCCTGTCCATCGATGGGGAGGTGATCGGCAGTCACCGCCTGGAATCCGGCGTAACTGTATTGACCCCTCTGACACTGCCCGGGGCGCCCGGTCTGCTGGTGGGGACGGACGGCGGCGGTCTGAGCGCCCTGAGTCCCTGTCCAACGTCTTTCGATTTGCGCATCACACCCTGATCCCATAAATTGGGAGGCCTTTGTACCGCCGCCCGATCGACTTGTCATCGCGCCTGCTATACACCCGATTTCGGAGAAATGCACAATGAAATTCGCACTCGTCCTGAGTCCTCTCGATGAAGAACGAATGGCTCTTGCCCGCCAGATCGGCGTGACCGACCTGGTAACGACACTTCCCAATGGCGGCCCGATCTGGGACTTTGATGCCATTGTACACCACAAGCAGCGCATTGCCGACGCAGGTCTCACGTGGTCCGTGGTGGAGTCGGTCCCGATCTCGAACCGCATCACGCTGGGTCTGGACGGCCGGGACGAGGACATCGACGCGTACTGCCAGACCATCCGCAACCTGGGCGCGGCAGGTATCGGGATCATGTGCTGGAACTGGATGGCCGTGTTCAACTGGATGCGCACGTCCTTTACCACGCGCGGCCGGGGCGATGCGTTTGTGAGCAGCTACGATAACACGCTGATGCAGGACGCGCCCCCAACGCAGTACGGGGAAGTGAGCGAAGCGGTGCTCTGGGAAACCCTGGAGTATTTCCTGGAAAGGGTCATCCCCGTGGCCGAGGAAGCCGGCGTCAGGCAGGCGCTGCATCCCGACGATCCGCCCCTATCGCCCGTTCGTGGGATCGGCCGAATCATCACCAGCGTGGACGCGTTCCAGCGCGTCGTCGACATGGTTCCCAGCGACTACAACGGAATTACCTTCTGCCAGGGCAACTTCGCGGCCATGGGCGCGGACGTGCCGGCCGCCATCCGCCGGTTTGCGGACAAGATCCACTTCTCCCACTTCCGCGACGTCAGAGGCACCGTGCCCAGCTTCGAGGAAACCTTCCACGACGAGGGCGACACGGACATGGCGGAGTGCATCCGGGCGTACAGGGACATCGGATTCACCGGGCCCATCCGTCCCGACCACGTCCCGGTTCTGTCCGGGGAGGCAAACGACCCGCCCGGCTACACCCTGATGGGCAGGCTCTATGCCGTCGGCTATATGAAAGGCCTGTTGGACGGCACGGCCTGAGGCACTCGCCCTGACCTCTTTAGCTCAAAAACCGGAACTTATATGGATGGACAGGAGGAAAACCAAAGAGCACGAGAAAGGCACGAGAAAACGAGGAAAACCAAAAAGCGCGGCAAAGGCGCGAGAGAACGCGTAACGGCAATGCATGAGAAAGCAAGTCACTGCAGGGCCACGGTGTTACGAGACACGCCGTTCCGCACCGGTGCCTTCTGTGCCTTTCTTTTGTGGCCAATTTGACGGTTATCTTTTCTCGAATTAACCTCAGACCCGTCGACGGCAGGATCGACAATCCATGCGCGACATCAGAATCGGCGCCGCCCAGTTCGAAGCGAGAGACGCCGACAAGTCCTACAACCTTTCCCGGATCGAGGCGCTCACGAGGCGGGCCGTCGACGAGGGCGCCGAAATCGTCTCCTTCCACGAATGCTGCATTCCCGGTTACACCTTTCTGCAGACCCTTTCACGCACCCGCATCGCCGAACTGGCGGAACCCGTTCCGGGCGGCCCCTCCACGAAACGCCTGATCGAGATCGCAAGGGAGTACAATGTCTCCGTGCTGGCCGGACTTGTGGAAACGGAAAATGACGCATTGTACAACACTTACGTCGCCGTGAATCCGGACGGTTACGTCGCGAAGCATCGCAAGCTGCACGCCTTCATCAGCAAATTCATTGACTCGGGTGACACGTTCACCGTCTTCGACCTCTGCGGCTGCCGCGCCGGCATCCTGATCTGTTATGACAACAACCTGCCCGAGAACGTGCGACTTACCGCCATGATGGGCGCCGAAATCGTGTTCATGCCGCACGTCACCTGCGGGCTCCCATCCGCCATGCCCGGCCGGGGCGTCATCGACCGCGCCCTCTGGGAGAACCGTCATCGCGATCCCGTTTCCCTCCGCCAGGAGTTCAATGGGCCCAAGGGGCGAGGGTGGCTGATGCGCTGGCTGCCGGCGCGGGCGTACGAAAACGGCGTCTACGCCGTGTACACGAATCCCATTGGGATCGATCACGATACCGTCAAAAACGGCAATGCCATGATCCTGGACCCGTTCGGCGAGATCGTGATCGAGTCCGATGCGCTCGAGGACGACGTGGTGGTGGGGTTGCTCGCCCCCGAAAAAATACCGGTCTCCTCCGGGTACCGCTATCTGCGGGCGCGCCGACCCGACCTCTACGGAAAGCTGGCGGAACCCCTGCCGCCCGGCATGCAGGGAGGCACGAATCCGGGGTGGAAACTGAAGGAACCCAATGATGGCTAGGCCCTTCGCCGACCCTTCGACAAGCTCAGGGAGCGGCTCAGTGCCCGGATCGGCTATCCCTCTCCAACTGGCGCTTACCAGGACCCATTGAAAGGAAAAGATGGCGCAGAGTTCCGCAGCTCAGACAGCGTCCGAGACTCACGCCGCGCCGCAATCCGACGCGGTGACGCTTCGCGCCGTCGCCATCGGCCTGCTGCTGGTGCTCGTCGTCAATTTCTGGATCTCAACCACCGAATACGTCATCCACGCCTCGCGGATGCAACTCTCCTTTTTCCCCCTCGCCCTCTTCGCCACTTTCCTCCTGCTGGTCATCGTCAACGGATTCATCCGCAGCATCCGGCCGGACAGCGCCCTGCAGTCGTCGGAACTGCTCACCGTCCTGGCAATGGGGTTCGTCGGCGCCGTGGTGCCCACGTCGGGTATCACGGGCTTTCTCCTCGGCATTCTCTCGGGCGTCTATTATTTCGCAACCCCCGAGAACCAGTGGGCGAACTACCTGCATCCCAATATGCCCGAATGGGCCGTACCCTCGAACGAAAATCACGCGATGACCTGGTTTTACGAGGGTCTGCCCGAGGGACAACAGGCGCCGTACCAGGCCTGGATCGCGCCTCTCATCAGCTGGATCTTCTTTCTCTTCGCCCTTTGCACGCTCCTTTTCTGCATTTCGGTGATTCTCCGAAAGCAGTGGGTGCGGAACGAGCGCCTGGTCTTTCCACTTGCATCCGTGGGGGCCACGCTGACGCGCGCCACCCGTGGCGGGTTTCTGCCCGACGCCCTTCGCGGGGGCCTTTTCTGGGGCGGCTTCGGCGTTGGATTCGGCGCCATTACCTGGAATATCCTCAATTATTTCTGGCCGGTCGTGCCCAGGATCCCCCTGCAGGGCAAGTGGGTCGTCTTTGCGAAGGGCTTTCCGCGCGTCAATACCCGCATCAATTTTCTGACGGCGGGCTTCGCGTACTTCGCCAACCTGAATATCCTGTTCTCCATCTGGGTATTCTTCGTGCTCTTCTTCTGGTTCGAAAACGGCATTATCAATCGCGTCGGATACGTCATCCCGCGCAAGCCGCTCAACTTCTCCGCCGAAACCGAAGTCACGGCCTGGCAGGGGTTCGGCGCGCTGACGGTGCTGGTGCTGTGGAACCTCTGGACCGCCCGCACCCATATCAGGGCCGTCTTCGCCAGGGCGTTCGGAAGAGGCGATGCCGACGATGCCGGCGAAC
Source organism: Candidatus Latescibacterota bacterium (assembly GCA_965203805.1). GTDB lineage: Bacteria > Latescibacterota > UBA2968 > UBA2968 > JAAXHE01. The sequence goes on from OZ241917.1 coordinate 4,614,101, forward strand.
TGCTCACATACCGGTTCGCGGTGTTCGGACTCATCGGCAGCCTCGTCTTCATCTGCGCCTTCTTCTCCCAACTGGGCATGCAGGGCAAACTCGTCGCATTGCTCGTGCCCGCCCTGATCGTCAACTACCTCTCCATCGCCCGAATCGTCTGCGAGACCGGTCTGGCCTATATGCGCACCACGTTGACCGAACAGTACGCCGCCCTGTACACGATCGGCACGAGGGCGCTTGCGCCGGCAAGCATGTCCGGAATCAGCCTCACGTACAGCCTTGTCTGCCAGGGCAAGGGCACCTTTATGTCACCCTTCATGCACGTGGCTCGGCTCGCGGATCTGATCCGCCGCAACCGGCGACGCCTTGTGCCCGCTCTGGCGCTGGTCGTCGTCGTGGGCCTCGCGGCCGACTTCGCCCTCACCATCTTCCTGGGTTATCGGACCGGCGCGTTCAATTTCAATGCGTGGCCCTTCTCCAGCGCAGGCCGCTTCGCTTACGACCTGACGGTTACGCAGATGCGGAGTCCGTTCGACACCAGCTGGGAGCGCCTGGCGGTCTTCTGCGTGGGCGCCGCCGCGATGTCCCTGCTGACTTTTCTGCACTACCGTCTGCCGTGGTGGCCATTCCATCCCATCGCGTTTCCAATTGCCTTTTCCTGGAACACCCAGCTAACCTTCTTTTCGATCTTCGTGGTGTGGGCCATCAAGGCCATTCTGCTCAAGGTCGGCGGCGTCAACCTGTACCGGAAGTGGCAGCCCGCCTTCCTGGGGCTGCTGACAGGGTACGTTCTGGCAATCACATTGTCCTTCCTCGTGGACGCGATCTGGTTTCCCGGCCAGGGACACGGCGTGCATAATTACTAGGCGAAGTGCCAGGCGGACGTCCGAAAAAAAGGCCGACGAACGTTTCGTCGGCCCTTCCTGTCGTGCCTGTTGTCTGGCGAGGCTCACGTCTACCCCCGGATCACGGCATCACCCGGAATACCGCGGAACTCGTCGCCTGGCTTTTTTCCCGCAAGTCCTCCACGACCACCCTGAAGGCCCAGGGACCGGGCTTCGATCCTTCCATGTCCAGCGTAAGATAGTGCGGCTGCCAGTCCCGGGCTTCGTTGTACGAGTTGGTCACGGCCGTGGTCCACTCCGGAATCGCCGCGTCTTCTTCCGTCCATTTTTCCGGCAGCGGGCGAGTCTGGTACGTGATCCGGTAGCTTGTGGCGCCGAACTCATCCCGCTTCAGATTGTAAACCTCGAAATAGAACGACATGCTGGCGTCCCGCTGGCACTGCTTCAAGGGATTGGGCAACACCATATACCTGTCCCGGCCGAACGGCCGGTCGTCGTGTTCGACGACCCGCTGAGCCAGCAGCAGATCGCTGATCTCCAGTCTGTCCCTGCCGAATCCGCCGATCTGTAACGACTCGCGAAAAGTCCCCAGGCTGTGCCGGCTGAGATCCTCCGTCTCAACCGACAGGTGGTACGTCCCGGGATCCATCGACAGACGCTCGCCCCAGAAAAGATATCCGTCCCGAACGGCGTTGCCTTCGATCCACGGCATTCTGTGAATGGGTGAAATGGTCTTTCGGACTTCCTTCCATCCCGCGTCGAACAGAAACAGCCCCTGCTTGAGATCCACTGCCTGTATACCGGAACTGACCTCCTGGTGCGCCACATGTTCGCCGGCAAGCGCATAGTACACCTCCACGCGGGTTTTTCCGTTCTCTCCCCGGAACTGCGCGATCTCGAACGGCGCGTCGTAACGCTTCAGCCAGTACGGGTCGCTGTAGTACTCGGGGATCCGCGCCACCAGATCCTTGTATTTGCTTCTTACCGAACCACGGATCGCGATCTGCAGCACCTCCCAGTTTTTTTCTCCGAGGCGTTCGAACGTCACGCTGAACCCCGGATAACTCCACCTCTCGCGGAGCAGCACGTAATTCATCCGATCCAGATAGATGTTTCGCGCATCGGGATGCCCGTAACGTATGTACACCTGGCCGCGGTCCGTCTCCCAGCCTTCGACGCCCCGGTCCGGATCGGCGAACCTGAGATTGGCGTAGGCCACCCGCCTGCAGTGTTCCAGCATCCGCTCGTTCCCGGGAGTCAGAAACAGCGGATCCCGTCCTGTCCAGAACCGCCGCAAAGTGTCTTCGTCCGGCAGCTCGCCGCCGTCTTTCAACGCTTCCCGGTCCGTCAACACCACCACGGACCGGATGAACTGCTGTTCCAGCGGCGACATCAGGTCCAGGCCTTCCGAATAGAGGGCGAAGGCTTTGTCCAGGTCCTTGCGATTCTGGTATCCCAGCCCCGTGAAGAAGTATGCATCCCAGTCTTCCGGGTGGCGTTGTGCGTATTCTTCGAACAGCTCCACCAGTCGATCGGCCATGTGTCCTTCGAGGTAGACCTGGCCAAGCAGAATCCGCGCGGGACGGTGTTCCGGATCCACTTCCAGCACACGGGTGAGATAGCCGATCGCCTGCTCCCGCATCCCCCTGCCGTAATTCCCGTAGTGGAACCTTCGCTTGCGCTCCGGTCCCGACTTCAGGGTTTCCCGTTCCAGATTGTACATCATTTCCCGGGCGGCGTACCTGCCGGCCTGGTATAGGGCGTCGACGTTATTCGGCGACAGTGCGATCGCCCGCCGGATCTGCACGTAGAACTCTTTGCGCGATCCCGCTTGCCAGTAAATCTCCGCATACGTCTTGACGTAAGCGGCGTTCTCCGGCTCCCGCTTCATCGCCCGTTGCACCCACTGCCGAGCGAACCGCCTGGACAACACGGTGCCGCGACTCAGATAGTGCCTGGCCAGGGCGTGCATCGCCCTTCCGGACGGATCGTATCGAACCGCCCGCTCCATCAACGATACGCGCTTCATGTGCGACAGGGAGGTATCCGCCGCAGAGTCAAGAAGGGCCGCCACTTTATACGCGTCCCGTTTGGCGGCCGGTAAAGGCGCGGCGAAGCAAAGGATGGTGGGGATCAACAGCGCGAAACGCAACATGACGTAACCCACGTGAATCGGCGGAGACGGAAGACCGGCGACAGGCGGGATGAAGGCGGGCGCCGCAACCGTTTACGAATTATCCGATACGTACCCCGAGTACCATATGTAGACCCTGAAATGAAATGAAAAGTTCCGACGGCATGTCCATCGACGCTTCGACAGGCGGGGCCGGCCGCACGCCGGCTACCATCTCACGCGAAAACGTGTCATGGATTCGGCCTCGGCGCGTGCCAGCAGGTCCTCGACGATCACCCGGAATGCGCGCAATCCCGGCGCCGTACCGGCCATATCCACCCGCAGATACCGGGGTTCCCAATCCCGGGCGCCCCGGTACGTATATGACACCGCCGTGGTCCACTCCGGCTGCGGGTCATCCAGACGGCTCCTCTCGGGGATCACCTGGGTCTGATAGCCAATCCTGTAATGCGTGGCGCCGAAGGTATCGCGCGCCAGGTTGTACACCTCGAAATAAAACCATGCGCTTCCATCGCGCGAGCACTCCCGAAGCGGATTGGGCAGCACCATGAAACGGGCGCGGTCCATCGGCCACTCGTCCCGCTCCACGATGCGCCGCGCCATCAGCAGGCTGCTGATTTCCAGCGAATCGGCGCTGAACCGCCTGACCCGCAGGCGGTCCCGGAACGTGCCCACTTTCCTTGTGGCCTGGTCCTCCGCCTCTCCCGCCAGGTTATAGTCGCCTGGCGCCAGCGTCAACTGCTCGCTCGCGAGCAGGTATCCCCTCCTGGTGGAGACGTAGTCTATCCAGGGCATGCGCCGTACCCGGCCGACCTCCCGCCGCAGCGTATCCCAGGCCGTGTCGAACAGGAACATCGCCTGCAACACGTCCACCGCGCGGACCCCGGGATTGACCTCTTCATGCGCGACCTTGTCGCCCGGAAGCGCATAGTATACCTCGACGCCGGTCTTCCCGCCATCGCGCCTGAACTGAGCGACCTGATAGGGAACGCTGTACTGATAAGGATAGCGGTAGTAGTCCGGTACCGCTTTGACCAGTTCGCTGAAATTGAGGCTCCGGCCGCCCAGCTTCGACTTGCCGAATCGCCACGAATCCCAGGAATTGGTGTTCAGGAACGACACCTCGAATCCCTCATACGTCCACGTATCCTTTCGAGGATGGAATTCGAAGATCCCGCCTGACGGGCGCCATTGCCGCCTCCTCATCTCCGCTTCCTCTTCGATGGTCTTTGTGAGGCCCAGATCGATGTCCGCCGGCGTCATGTGCCGCGCGACGGGGTCGCCGTACCGGATGTATGCCTGACCCCGGGCCGTTTCCCATCCGGCGTATCCATTGATCGGGTCGCCGAACCGCAGGTTTGCGAAGGCCACCCGCCGGCATTGCTCCAGCATCCGTTCGTTGATCTCGCTCAGATACAGCGGATCTTTCCCGAACCAGAACTTCCGGATCGCTTCCTCGTCCGGCGGGGGCTCGTCGTTCTTCCAGGATTTCCTGTCCCGCATCAGAAAGACCGACTGCATGAACCGGCGCTGCCGGTCGGACAGCCGCGCCAGCCCGTCCACGTAGGCGCGGTAGGCCGCTTCCGGGTCACCCTTCGCCTGGTGGCCCAGCCCCTTGAAGAAAAAGGCGTCAGCGCGGCCAGGATTTCGTTCGATATCGTCCTTGAACAGGGAGATCAGCGCATCCGACCTTCGCGCCAGATAATATGCCAGCCCAAGGTGCACGCGGGACGGCCAATGGCCGGGATCCAGCCACAGGGCGCGGCTCAGATAGTCGATCCCGACGTCCACGTCCATGTCCGCGTAACCGCGCTGCGCGAACGTGCGCCCCGCGGTCACGTCTCCGTCCCCCGCCACCCGAGCCTCGTCGCCCGCTCCCTCCCGCGTGAAGAACGTCATCTCCCACGACCAGACCACGAACCGCCCCGCCCAATAGTGCGCGCGCACGTTTTGCGGGTCCAGCGCGATGGCCTCCCGCGCCCTCTTGTACGATCCTGATCGGGGGCCGGTGCGCCAGAGCAGTTCCGCAAAGGTCGCCACGTATTCCGAGTTATCGGGTTCGCGCCCCAGCGCCCGCTTCAGGAGCGACCGCGCCTGCTGGCGCGAATACGTCGTGCCTTTTTTCAGCCGCAACCGCGCGAGCGCATGCAGGGCGCTTCCAGTCCTGTCTCGTTCGATCGCTTCCTTCAGCAGGTCCCTGCGTCTGTCCATTCCCAGCGAGGTATCCGTGGATGCCTGAACGAGCGAATCCACCGTCGCCGAATCCTCCTGCGAGGCTTGCGCAGCGACTGTCAGCGACAACAGGGTTACGAACGTCGATAGAATCATTCGTATCTCCGAAATCCCGGCGGATTTCGATTCTCCCGGCATCGATCCATTCGATTGGTTGCCGGCTACGCGGCGCGAATAGTCTCGTGCGCGCGGCTGTATCGAGCCAAGGCGTCCACATCCAGTTCGCACCCCAGACCGGGGTCCATGGGAACCGGCGCGAATCCATCCTCAAATGCGATCTGCTCCCGGATCAGGTTGCTTTCCCGGACCCAGCTTCCCACGATGTCCGACGCCATGGTGCAGTTGGGCGCCGCGGAAACCGCGTGTACGTACGACGCTTCCAGGATTCCCAGATCCACGCCCGATCCGTGCCAGCAGCGCAGCCCGGCCGCCTGCGCCACGGCGGCGCTTTTTACGAAGCCCGCCATGCTCCCCCCCAGGTTCACGCAGTCCACCACGCCTGCCTTCACCGCCCGAATCACGTCCGAACCGCTCCCCAGGTGCATCGCAATGGGGATATTGACGGCCTCGTAAATGGCAACGTAACCCTCCAGGTCCGACTTGGGAATCGGGTCTTCGAATACCTCCACGTTGCCCAGCGGCTCGAGTTGTCCGGCGAGTTCGATCGTCTGCTCGGCCGTGCGGAACCGCTCGTTGGGGTCGACGGTGACCTTGAATTCCGGGCCGGCGACGTCCCGGATGGCCCGCAGCCGTTCCACCATCGGTTCCTCGATCTTGCACTTGATTTTGATCCCCTTGAAGCCGTGCTCGAGCGCCCGCGCGACGGTCCGCTTTCCGTCTTCCGGCGTCTGGGACCCCATCCAGTAGTCCGCCCGCACCCGGTCTCGAACGGCGCCGCCGAGCAGGGTGTGCACGGGAATTCCGCGCGCCCGGCCGATCAGGTCGTATACCGCCATCTCGAGTGCGTGATACGCGGGGCCCGTTCCCACTTCCAGCATCTTCTCGGCGCCGTCGGCGCGAGGTTCGTAAATATTCTGCAGCGTCAGGGTTTCGGGGTCCTTGCCCAGCACCAGGTCCGCGCCCGCGCGCACGTCCTCGATGGGCACACCCCTGCCGGTCTCTCCCAGGCCGTAGGTTTCGGTGTCCGTGTTGATTCGAAGGATATGTTTCGGCACCACGTCCCACCCGACTTCGGGGACCCATTCGGGGCTGTTCACGCGCCCCGGAAGACTCGGCACGACCACGGTCCATACGTCCATCGACGTCATTTTCATCGTTCACTCCTCGGTTATTGGATTTCGGGATATATGGTTTGACATTGACACTGCTATACTGTATATTGAAAGTAATACACTAATACACCCTGGAGAACCGACCCGTGCTGATTGCAATCGACCACCACAGCGGCGTGCCGGTCTACCGGCAGTTGATGGATCAGATCAAGTTTCATATCGCGAGCGGCCTGTTGAATGCTGGCGAAAAACTGCCCACCACGCGCTCCCTCTCGGCGGAACTGGGCGTGAACCCGATGACGGTCAGCAAGGCCTACGGCTATTTGGAGGCCGAGGGCATCCTGGAGCGGCGGCGCGGACTTCCGCTGACCGTCAGTCACCTGAGACCCGAAAAGATCGAGGTGCAAAAGCTCCATCGGCTGCGGCAAAGCCTGGCGCCCATCGTGGCCATCGCAAGACAACTCGGTGTTGAAAAATCGCAGGCCCTGGAACTGTTCGGCCGGATGCTGGACGATGCCGAGGATCAGGAGGAGTCATAATATGGAATCCGCATTCGAAGTCAAGAACCTGACGAAGACGTTTGGAGACGTCACCGCGCTGGACAACGTGAGCGTGTCCGTTCCCGGGCCGGCGGTTGTGGGCCTCATCGGCAGAAACGGGAGCGGAAAGACAACGCTGCTTCGCCACGTCATCGGCCTATACCTGCCAACCAGCGGGCATTGCACCACCCTTGGATGCCCCAGCGACAAGCTGGGTTCCGACGAACTCTCGCGCATCGGCGTCGTCCACCAGGAGAACCGGTTTCTGGAATGGATGAAGGTGGAGCAGCAACTGCGCTATGTCTCCTCGTTCTACAAACGTTGGGACAAGGACCTGGAACAGCGCCTGGTCGACGAACTGGAACTGGAGCCCTCGGCGCGCGTGGGGACGCTCTCGCCAGGCAACGCGCAGAAGCTGGGCATCATTCTCGCCGTCTGCCACCGCCCGGACCTGCTGATCCTGGACGAACCGATCAGCGGCCTGGACCCCATCACGCGCGAGCAATTTCTGAGATTCCTCCTGGAACTCCTCCATCAGGACGCGAATACGATCGTCATTTCGTCACACGTCCTGCACGACGTCGAGAAAGTCATCAACCGGGTGATCTGCCTCGACAAGGGCCGGATCAAGGCGGACGCCTCGCTGGACGACCTCCAGGAGCGATTCGCCGAGTGGCGGGTGACCGTCAAGGCCGGCAGACTCCCCACGCGCTTCGAAGAAGACTTCGTCGTGTCACAGGAGGTGGACAGCTACCAGGCCCGACTGCTCGTGAAAGGAGCATCGGACAACCTGGACGCATTCAAAACGAAATACGGCGTGGACGTCGACAGCAGCCCGCTCAACCTGGAGAGCATGTTCCCGCTCCTTCTGCAGGAGAACGCATGATGGGGTTCTACGCCCTCTACCGGCTTCTCTGGCGTCCGATGATCCTTGGATTCTATGTGCTCTTTGCCGGAATGACCCTGCTGGTGCTTTCGGTTGTCAGCACGGAATTTCACGCCGCCCCTGAGGTGCGACGCCTTAACCTGTTTACTCTGATTATACCTGCTTTTTCTGGCCTATTTGTGGGACAACGTGTAGGAGAGATCCAGTACACACTTTATTCGTGGACGTTACCGGGAATGCGCAGATTGCTCGTTTCCTCCATACATCTCACGGGCATCGCAACGGCAGTTGTTACGATCCTGGTCTACGACTGGCTCGGCGGTTCCGTCCCGCTTGCCCCCATTTTAATGTCCGGTCTTCTCTGGTATGCGATGGCCTACATAGTCGGAACCTATGAATTCCTGGATGGGCCATCGAGGTTGGACCGAAGTTCCGCATCCATGCTATTGCCGATTTTCCTGTTTGTAATCATCGCATACTGCATCGACGCAATGGTAGAACTTTACGCTGCCCAGCCAGTCCTTTGCTCCATTCTAACATTGGCAGGTGCGTTGTTCTATCTGAATCGCGGCTTTGCTGCTGGCACCGCCAGAAGAAAATCGCTTGTTTCAATGCCAACGTTCGATCGCGGTGCTTTCGGGTCCTGGGAATTGCCAACATATTCGTGGCCGAGAAAAGCCACCAGGGTATGGAGGCATGCCGCTCCGATAACCGGCACGGTTGAATGGATCCGAGCAGGAAGGTACGAGATCGACTGCAGGACTCGAATCGGGTGGGTGAATACGGCAATACTATATTCCGTTGGCGTAATGGTCGCATCGGCGGTCATGGTCTGGTTTGCAGGCCCGGAAATCACGGGAGTTCCTGTCGTCGTGCCTGTAATCATGGTGCTTTCCGTGTTCCATCAGTCACCATACGTACAAAAAGGCTGGGCCTATCCGCTTTCGCGAGCGCAACTGGCGAGGCTCGGGTATTGGAGTAGCCTTCTCCATAACTTTGTCTACTGCGGAATTATGTTAGTGGCGTTCCTCGTCCTTGACGGCCTCGCTGGCATCTACGCCGGACTTGATCTCGCGCGTCCTATCGTGCTGATATTCATATGCATTCCGGTCATCCAGTGGGTGAGACTGCGATACCGATACGATCAGCTTTGGTCTTATGTGGTAATGGCGCTATTCATTATTGGCTATTCGAGCCTGATTCCGATATGGATTGATCTGGGTCCGCGCGCATTTATCGGATACGAGGTCGGCGCTGTTATTGCTCTCATCCTCCTCTCCCAGTTCCTCTTTCACTACAAGATCGAGAAGTATTATAAAACCGCCGATCTCGTCTGACGTTGCGTGGCGACGGCGGGGTACAGCAACGGAGAAATCCATGTGGTTTTACGCGTTGTTCGGATTGCTATGGCGCAAAGGGACCGTCCTGTACCTCTTCGGCCAGGGATTGCCGATCGCGTATTTCCTGTTTGCCTATACGGACCAGCCATTCCCCGGTACACCCACGCCAGGCCGTCTTAATTTTCTCAGCTTTCTCATCGCGGCATTTATTGGACAGGATCTTGGGTTTGCCTTGCGCGAGCTTCAGCACACCCTGATCTCGTGGACGCTGCCCAAGCTGCGAAGGCGACTCTTCATTTCATTGCTATTGGCCGGCATCGTCACCGCGATGACTGTGACGTGCGCATACAAATCGCTCGGCGGTCCTGGACCATCGCTCGCGATTCTCGCGTCTGTTCTCCTCTGGTATAGTATGGGAGTGGCCGTCGGAAGAGGTTCAATACCGAGATTTTGGAGTTTACGCATCTCCTATGACCAACTTTCGACTCTAACTCTGTTTCTATTGGTCGTTGCCGGTTTTTCGATCAATCACATCGTCGATTTTTGCGGCACCCACGCCCTTCTGTGCGTCTTCGTGTCAATGCTGGGAGCCTCGTTCTTCCTCCATAGGAATCTTTCTGTCAACGTTGCCCGGCGGAATTCACAGATCTCCATAGCGGAACTGACGGCATGGAAGGGAGTTTCGAGGCGGAAATGGCAGCAAAGACGTCCGATTACCGGCCTGTTCAACTGGATCCGAGCCGGGGCATACGAAAACCACGGTTTCGTCCGCGGAGGATGGCCGGTCATCGCCGTCGGAACGTCATGCATTGCCGCGCTAATAGTGACCGGTATGGCATACTACAAGGGATACAGCACGGGATCTCATGAAATGGGGATTCAGTTCATATACACTGCCATATTCGATGCTTCATCGGTAAGGAATATACCCGTACTCATATCGATCTTTCCCGCCATGTTTGTTGCTTTCCATGCCGTGATCGGATCGTGTCATCTCAAGGGTAATTTGCACTATCCGCTTGCCCGTCACCAATTGGCAAGGCTCGCGTATTGGGGTAGTCTCGTTCACAACGCTGTTTTCTGTGGGATGCTGCTACTGACCTTTCACCTTTCGGGAAGCCTGGCCTGGTTCAATACAGGAGGGGTGGCACCGTTCAAGCTTGTCCCTGATTCTGCCCTTCCACTCATCCTGATGTTTGCCTTCAGCCCGTTTCTTTCCTGGATGTGCCTGCGATATGGACAAAGTTCGCCTTCGAATGTAGTAATTCTGCTTCTCTACACATTTGTCGTTGGGTTGTTGGGTGTGCTATGGCTCGAAGAGGGTTCCGGCATTTCGGATCTCTATGGGATCATCGGGGGCATTGCGATGATTCTCCTCTCCCAGTTCCTCTTTCGCTATAAAATCGAGAGGTATTATCGAACCGCCGATCTCGTCTGACGTTGCGATGCGTGGCGGCGGGTTTGGGATTTGCCCTACGGCAGTTCCTCGAATTCACTCCAGATAGCGCCCGCTCTTGCCGCTTCGAGTCCGGTGGTCGGCAGGAGGAAAAAGAGCCCCTGAATCCGTTCCCCGGGTCCCATCCACCGTTCCAGGTTGCCATTGAGAAAGCACCCGACCTCGCCCAGCGCGAACCCCGCGGCGCGCGCCCCCTCCCCGGCCGCGCTCAGGAACAACGCCTCTCCGTTCTTCCCGACGAGACCGCCCCATTTCCAGTTTCCGCCGCTGGTCCAGTGGGGCGCCGCAAGCGTTGAGACCGACTCGTCGGTCGCGTTATGGAACGTCGCGGTTCCGGGAGACGCGGCGAACGCCGGCCAGATTTCGAAGCCCACGTCCCCATCGGTGCCGATGCCGAGTTCGTCCCGACACGTCACGAGAACGGCCAGAACGTCCGCGCCGGGCGCCAGCAGATAATCCAGCGAGATCGACTGACCGCGGGCGTGCTCCTGCGCGATGCGGCAATAGACGCGCACCCCGCTCCAGACCAGTCCCTGGCGCCCCTTCCGTTCGATCACCCGGTACCGGAACCGTTCCTTGTAGAGCGTATCTTCCAGCCGCTCGTACTCCGGCGAAATGCCGCCGTGCCAGGGGTTCATCCAGGCGCGCGGCTCCGCGTCCGGATAAGGGCTGTTGAGATACTCCACGCCCTCCCGCCGCAGAGAGATCACGGATCCCAGGAAAGAAGGCGCGACCTTCACGGCCAGTATCCCGTTGTCTACTAAAATGACGCGTCCCTTCTCCAGGCGCGACACCGTCACCCTGCCGGAATCACCTGGAAGGATCAGCGCCTTTTCCCTGAACCTGTAGACTGCCTCCTCCGTCTCGAATCGAACGCCGATTTCATTCGCTCCGGGCCGGGTCCGGCCTGTAGGACGAAAGGCCACCTTCTGATCCACCGGGTTTGATTCACAGAGCCCCGTGACGTCGACGTCCGTCACGTCCGCGCTCAGGCCGACGGACGGTTCAACAATGAGTTCGCCGTCCAGCGTGTGCCTGCCGACGTGATCGAGGCGCAATGTGGCATCGGCGCGCTCTCCCGCCACGATCAGCGGGCGCGGTTCGATGCGGCACTCGATCGGCCTTCGCGTGGGCGCAGCCGATGTCTCGGTTTCCGGAACGCTGCCGAACATGGTCCGCCACCAGGCCCGGACCGTCTCCCGGTTCCCGTCTCCGGCAAAAACGTTGACAGGGTCCAGCGACCGCGACTCCCCCGGCTTCACGCGAACAGCTCGAGTTCGAAGACTGCCCCAGGGGCCTGGGCTCACACGCTCGGCCCGGTCCCACAGAATCCCGGTGGCACAGCCATCCTCTCTTTCCACGCAGAACCATCCCTCCGGCCAAGCTTCCGCTTCCTCCGAAAGCCTGAGGTCGTCCAGGTCCCGTCCTCCCGAACCGAAGGCCTGCCGGGCAACCCCTTGTCTTCCGGGCACGACCAGAGACGCAATGCGTCCCATTTGCATCCACCAGCTTTGCGACGCCGAAAGGTCCAGCGGCAGCGAAGTTCCATTGATTACCGTATCCTGCACCCCGACCAGCGGGCCCTGTCCAACCCGGACGTTTCTTTCCAGCCACACCCCCGGTCGTAACACGGAAGGGGTCCGCAGGCGGAGCACGACACCGAAGCCGTCCCGTTCGACCCGCGCCTCGGCCTTCTCCTGAAACAGGTCGCCGCCGGAAAAGGGCGGGCCGAGCCTCGGCGTCTGCAGCTTCAGCCGGCGGGCCCTCAGCGCTCGCAGCGTGTGAAAGATGTATAGCTCGCCGCTGCGCAGGCTCGCGCTGACCATCAGACCGCCGCCGCAGAGCAGGGCGCCGTCCGCGCCTACGCCGGCGGACACACCGCCCGGCTCAACGGCCAGCAGGTCCAGGCGTTTGGTCTTGACCGGAATGTCCTTGCTGTCCACCGAGGCGGTCGTCTCGACGTCGATCGCACCGGGTCCGGCCCCTGGAGCCGTCACCGGTACTGCCAACTCGGCCCCGCCCTTCGGGTCGAGCATCACCTGTTGTTCGCCCGCGACGATATCGACGCCACCTGCGGGCGCCACCCGAAGCCGCGCAGTGCAGGCCTCGTCCAGGTTCGACCGCAGGGTCAGCTTCGCTTCCTGCCGTTTTCCCGGCGTCAGGATCGAGCGAACGACATCCAGGGAAACGTCAACCGCCTGCCGCGCGGCGATCCCGGCCGCCAGTTCGATCCCCACGTCGTCGATCGCCAGGTCGGTCCGTAGCACCGCCGCTTTGGGCTCCCGCGTCTTCTCCTCGATACCCGGATCGATGACGAACGTGCCCTCGATTTCGACGGCGTCCGAGACGTCCAGCGCCTCGCGCGTGTCGACATTGACACCCGGATCGCCTGAGGCTGCGAGAAAGACGCGCGCCGGTTGCGGCTTCCTGTTCTCGATGCGCCAGCGCACGGCGTGCGGGACGCCCGCGACCAGCTTCTCATCGGGCAGGCTGCACGACGCCATCAGATCGCCGGTCTCGATCTCGATGATCCCCCAGCTCTGCCGGTCGAACACCAGTCTGAGCAGGTCGCCGTCGGGCGCGCGCCACTCATATTCGTAGACCTTCACCCTGCCCCGCGTCATCACGTCTTCTTCGGTACGGAGTTCCCGCACCTGGGTGTCGTACCAGTCGTGCCTGGCAAAGAAAGCGGCGGCGAGCGGGTGCCGCCGGGCGGCGGGCGTGAAGTTTTCCATGTGCACCGACGAGTCCGGCCGCCACATGAAACCCATCTTCTTGTACAGGGGTACGGCCTGCAGGTTTCCCGGCCAGGTGTAAAGGTCGACCTTCCGGCAGCCCGCCTCGTACGCGCGGTCCATCGCGCCCCACAGCGCCGACTTCCCGTGCTTCTTCCCGTGGTAATCGGGATGGCAATTGAGGTGCGGGATAAACGCCTGCGCCTTCTGTCCCGGCGTGGTCCTGATCGTGCACAGGCTGATGATACGCTCTTCATTTTCCGTGACGATGGCCCCCAGCAGGTTGCTCTCCCTGATGCTTCGCTCCTGCTCCTCGGGACTCGTCTGCCAGCCGCCTCCTCCAGGCCAGCCCACGTCGGCTTCCATCTCGAGCATGGCGAGTTTCCGGGCGTCCCCTTCCCGCCAGTCCTCCACGAGGTTTCTGGTTTTATGGAGCAACGGCTCCTCCATTCATTTGTTTCAGGCGCGGCTGTCTCCGTGCCCGATCACTTCACCACGAAAGCCGCATCCTTTATGACCGTTTCGCCGCTGTTCACGTCCGTGACCGCCACCTGCAGCACCTGCCGTCCGGTGTTTCGTTGCCCCAGTTGCAGCGCCACGTACTCCACTTCCGAGCGTTGCGTTCCAACCAGCTCGTATGCCACCTCGACTTCCGCCCGCCGGTTTCCCCGCAGCCTCACAAGACGCGCGATATTGCCGATACCGGGTTTTCCCTCTTCACCCACGGTATAGGCCACGCGGTACCTTGTTTGCCCGAACGTGTCCCTGGCCAGATTGTAAATCTCGTAATACACATAGACGCTGTGACCCTTTCCATACGTGCGGGTCGGCATGGGTACAACGTATAGCTCTCCCTTGCTGAATTTGTCTTCCAGACTGGTCTCCGAAATGCGCCAGGCCAGTTCCAGGTCGCTCATCCGAAGACCTGTCTCCGGGTAGGCCTCCACCTGGATCGTCTGCCGGTACCGGCCGCGCCTGCCGGTGCGCCTGTCCCTCGCCTTCACTTCCATCCGATAGTTGCCCTGCGGCACGTCCAGCCGAGCGACGTCCGGAATAAACCCATCCGACCGCTGTCCCATGTCTCCCTGTCGACGAAACCGAACGTCGCCTTCAGCGCGATACACCGACCCGGTTTTCATGTTCAACACGGCGATCGTCCTTTCAACCTCGAGCGTCGTCACGTCTTCGGCCTCCACGTATTGCGCCGCGTCCTGTGGAATTCCGACGTAGACTTCAAGTGCGGACGCTGCTTCTCCACGCCCTCGGAAGTCGGCCAGATCGTAGTAGAACTCCAGTGGATCTTCGTTCTCGGGCGGCTGGTAGTAGTTCGGCATCCGCGCGGCCGCCCGCATACTCACGTTTTTCGGACTGAACCTGTTGAACATGGCCATTCTTCGAATATCGATATCCACGTCGACGGGTGCGGGTGCGAAGTCGAACTTCCCGGTCAGTCGCTCGTCCGTAAACGTCACCTCCATCCCGCCGCCCGCGCCGTTATAGACGTAGACCCAGCTCTCCCAAGGTACCATCGATTCGTCCGGCCGATTGGCGATCACCGGGCGGTAGGCGGGGGCCATGAATCCGCCGAAGTCATGCCCTTCGCGGATGCTGCGTACCGGAAATGCGACCAGGATGTCTCCCCAACTCGTATCCATCGGCGCGCCGTGAAGTTGCCGCGCGATCGATTCCTTTACCCGCTGGACCTCCAGACTCTGCTGGAAATTCACCCAGTCAGACCTTGAGCGATGGTCGGGCTCGCCGAATCTTACGTATATCTCACCCCGCGTATCCCACGGCTGCTTCGCCTTGGCAAAGTGCTGCCGCGCGAACCACACGCGCCGGTAATGCTCCAATTGCCGCTCGTTGGCGGCTGTTGTCAGATCCGGGTCCCGGTCACCCCAGAACCGGGTAAGATATGCGTCCCTGTCGTGCGTCTGCGTAAAGGCCTCGTATTCGTCGGGAGAAGCCAGGAGACGGATATCCTCATACAACGCCCGTTCTGCAGGTTCACACGCTTCGAAATATCTCTCATACGCAACCTCAGCCAGCCCAAGGGAATCCTGTGCGATGTAGGCGTTCGCGAGAACGAGCGACATTTCGATCGCATCGGGATGGTTCAGCATCTGCGTGCGCATCAGGTCGACAACGCGCGCGTGGTCGCCGGCTTTGCCGAACACCCCGGCCAGACGCAGCGTGACATCCAGATCGTCTGGCCGGAGAGACAGGTATCGCTCGTAGTGCTCCGCCGCGCGCACGTGATCTTCCTTGAATGTCTCATACCATTCACCAAGAAGCCGGTAGGCCGGCGCAAACGAGGCATCCATCCTGAGCAGCTTCTCCGCCTCGCGCCCCACGTCGTGTTCTCCCATCGCGTATCGCGCCTCGGCGATATGATACCGCGCTTCCAGGTAGTTCCGGTCGTATTGCAGCGCTTTCTTGAAGTAGTCGATCGCCGTGTACAGGCCTTTCGGTTTCTCCCGCCACACAAGGCCGAGTCCGTTGTATGCCGGAGCGTATCTGTGTTGCCGCCGCCGCGCGTCCATAAATGCCCGCTCAGCCGCCTTCAGATCGCCGGTCTTCAGACGTACGTGGCCGAGTCCGACGTAGGACGGCGCGTGTTTCCCGTCGATTTCGATTGCAGCCCGGAATTTTACCAATGCCGCGTCCAGGCTGTCGCTATCGAGAAGGTACATTCCCTCACTGTAGAGTTTCTTAACCAGCGCCCGATCCTCAATGGACATCGACGTCGCCACGGCCTCCGTGCTAAAGAACGTCACCGCGGAAACGCCCAGGACCCACAAAACCGCTGCCGGTCTCATTTTGGTACCTCCAGGAAATAGACAGTCCTGTCGGGGATATGGAGCCGCTTAAGGTGAGCAGGTCTGGGTCTACTCTTCCGATTGGACCGGAAATAACCACAATACGGTCCGGCGGGTGTCCGCAATTTGCTACCCGCTGGTCTTCTTCTTTGTGTCTTTGTGTCTTCGTGTCTTTGTGTGAGATGAATTCCGGCAATCTATCTCCCGATCGGATACGTCGATGCCTAATCCAGCACCAGTTCAACCGTCTTTTCACGCTCGGTGCGGGCGTGGTTGTCGCGGACTCTGACGGTGAGCAGAAACTCTCCGCTGCCGGCTTTGTTCAGGTCCAGCGCCAGAGATTCCCGTGTATCGGGAGAATCGCCGAAACGCTCGACCGTGACGGAAGTGGCGGGTTTTTCGCCGCTGCCGAAAATCCTGAGCAGCCGCTTGATTCCCTTCCTTTTCAGCCGGGTCAGCCCGTACGAAATATCGAACGAAGTTGTACCTCGATCGTCGGGCGTCAGATTGTACAGCTCGAAATAGATATAAACCGGATCCTTGCGCGAAAATCGGAGAGAGGGATTGGGTACCGCATTGATTCCACGAAGGTTGAACCCATCGCTGCCTTTCGCGTCGGGCCTTATCACATGCGCGGGTACGACGCTGCTCATTTCCAGTTCCGTCTCCGAAAAGTCCGGAATTCGCACGCTCTGCTTCCAGCCCCCAAGCTGACGCCTCCGCGACGGCCGCAGGAAAAACGCCGCATGACTCGAGTCCGGGTCCGCGGAAAGCCTGAGTACGCCGAAACTCCGGTCTTCGTACCGGGACCGTTCAACCTGTGACTTTCGTACGTGTCCTGTAAGGTTCTCAAACCGGTTCCATTGCATGTCGTGCAGCGTCAGGCCGTACTCGTAGATGGAAGACGTATCCGGCAGCGAGCCGTAGTCCTTATCCAGCGCTTTAAAGGGCATTCCATAATACAGCTCGACGTCCTCCCTGCCCGATTCGCCCTTGAAGAATGCCAGGTAGGACTCGTAGTCCAACGCATCCACGTCGTCCACCCATGAGTGCCGGTCCGTCTTGAGACCCATTTTTACGGAAGCGCGCGCTTCGCGTCTGGATTTCTCATTCTCCCACCGCAACCGCCGTCCATAATTCCCCGATCCTGAAAGGGACTCCACCAGCCGCCAGTTCGAACCCATACTGCTGGGTGTGGCGACAAAGTTGAACACCATCTTCGGGAATTCATCCGTCTTCCAGTAGTGCCAGATTTCTGCCATTGAGAACTTCTGCGTATCCGACGGACGGCCGTGCCGTATGTATACGAGTCCCGGATCGTTGAACCGGTCGTTCAACTCGATTGTACTCGGATACGGAATCTTGTCGTCTTTGTCGGGATCGTAGAACCAGGTACGAAATCCGTCGTAGATGTAATACCGTTCGACATACAGGATCCGTCGATAGTGCTCCGCCAGCCGTACGTTGGGAGACACGGCCGGAGTGGGATCCCGACTCGCCCATAACTTCCGGAAGAACTCCCGATGGGCTTCCGGCGTTTCGAGTCTGGAAAACGCATCCATCTCCTCTACGGTAACGATGTATTTGACGTCTTCATACATCAGCCGCGCGTCCAGCGAGTCCCGGATGTTCTCAACTGCCTTGTTGTAATGGCCCTCTCCGGCCTCCAGGTCATCGCGTCCGTAGGCAATGCGCGCCAGCGAGAGGTAGGCCGGTATGACGCTCAACGAAGGATGCGACGCGATCCAGGTACGCAGCACCGTGTCTGCGCGGGCCGTTCGCCCGGCGAGACGCAGGGCCTCGCCCTCGAAATAACGCGCGTATTCCGAACCATGCCTGCGCATCCATTTCAGTGCATCCTCCGGGTCCATATTATCCAGGAGATACAGGTACAATCGTCGCAACCTGCGCCGATGCACGAGTTCGCCCGGCTTGATCCGCACCTGGTTTTCACCCAACTTGATCGCTTTGACAAATGCCTTGTCATAGCGTTTGAGTACTGCAAACTGATACAGCGCGTCACGGTATTGCGGCGCCTTATCCACGAGTTGTCTGAAGAACCGTTCCGATCGCCGCCAACTCAGCCACTGCATCACGGTCGCCTGGTATTTCCCGGCTTCCCGGTGCGCGACTGCCAGTCGATAGAGTGCTTCCGAATTGTCCGGATTCTGCTTCAGAATCCGCGCTGACCATTTCTTCTGGTCCCCCCAGTTCTCCTCCGCCATCGCCACGTCGCTCAACGCCATCAGCGCCGGAGGTGACTCCGGCGCCCGCTTCAGCGCCCGTTTCAGGTAATATTTGGCGTCCTCCCAGGCGTCCTGCCGCAAATATGTCCTTCCCAACCCCACGAAGGCCGGCGCATACCCATCGTCCTCCGAAATCGCATCTTCGAATTGCTGCTTCGCCTCGTCCAGTCTGCCCGCCGCCAGCAGCCCCATCCCCTGGTTGTACGCCGCCGGCCCGTCGGGGTCTGCCGCCAGCGCCGCTGCGGATGCCGGGGGTCCGCTGACGCCCGCCGGAGAGGAACCCGGTTCCCGCATCCGTCGAGGAACGCGAAGGGACCCAAAGTCCGTTCCAGGGCCCGTCGACCGCTCGAAATCCGTGCGTCGCGTCCCCGGGTTGACGTTCAGGCGCCGCACAAGCGTGTCGCTGTCGACGAGATGGATCAGGCGGACGCCCTCCAGGTCGCGAATCGCAACGGGTTCCGCGCGGTCCAGCAGCAGCCGTTCGGGCCGCGGCACCATCGTGGATGGAAAAACCAGCACCCCGCGCGCGGGCGGGTCCGCGGCGGCCGCCCCCGGCGGCGCGTGGGCGCCGGCCGGATCCGAGACCGAGACGACCGTTATCGGACCGATAATGCCCCCGCCGTGAGCTTCATCGAGGCCTTCTACCGCGGCAGCAACCGCGCCGGCGCCGTACACGGACACCTCCGCCGCCACGTCTGCCGCCGTCTCCAGCGCATTTTCATCCGGCATCGCCTCACTCGCGAATCCCGAGAACGCCGGAATATAGACCACGCGGATGGTATCGGTGTCCCAGACGTCCGCCGCCATCTGGCCGCGGGTACGATTCACCACCAGGACATTCGGCGTGGCGGGCGCCGGCATGATCAGATGGACGGGCGCGCTCCACCGCCCGGACAGGTCTTCATCCTTCGCAACGCGGTTCATGAACCCCATCAGGTTCAGGCTCACACGCGCGTCGATCCGGCGCATCCGGATATCGGCCAGCAGCAACCGGGTCTCATCCGCGCCGACCGAGCCCGCCTCCAGCGCCAGGTTCATCGCGTCGACGTCCCGCTTGAGCTCCAGGAGCGACCTGCGGTTCCGGAGGCGCAGGTCCTTGAGCATCTCATCGAAGCCTTCGACGACGTAAGGTGTCGACCTGTCGGGTTTCACCGCGCGGGGAGAACCTCGCCCGTCCACCTTCAGACGAATGCTGTCCACCGGTCCACGGATTCCGCGTATACGCACATCCAGCGTATCGACCGCAGCCGTATCTGCGGCGGACAGCATCACAAGACTCAAAACGACAGGAATCACGCGTCGCATAGCCGCTATCTCCACTGTTGCTCCAGTTCAGCTTCCATTTCCAGGATAGACGCCTTGATCTGCGCCAGTTCCTTCCGAACGGGCGCGGATGTTCCGTTTCCGTCGGGATGAACCGGTCCGTACATCTCCAATCCCCAGATCGCAAGCATCAAGGCGGCGGCCACCGCCGCCGGCGCGAGCACCCCGCGGGGAATCCGGTCGGCCAGGTCCGACGGGCGCCATGGTAAGCGTCCCGGCCTCTCAGGCAGACGATCCGACAACCCGTCCCAGAAACCGGCCGGGGCCGTTTCGTTACCGACGGTCGCGGCAAAATGGCGCCGGACCGCGTCGTCGCTCCGGCGCAGTCGTTCAAAAGCCGGCGCGCAATCCGCGCACCGCGCAACGTGAGCCCGCATCGACTCTTCCTCAATCGGGGACAAATCGCCGTCCAGATAGCTGTGCATCCGCCTTCTGGTTTCACGACACGCACGACTCGGCATGTTGCAACCCTTTCTCGTTTCGATCAATCCAACAGACCCTGTCTCTCGATCTCTTTCTGCAATTTTTCTCTCGCGCGATACAGACGGGACTTCACCGTACCCTCAGGAATGTTGAGGATTTCCGCAACTTCACTGCATGTGAATTCCTGCAGATAGGTTAACACCACAACCTCCTGGAGCTTAACCGGCAGCCGGGCTATCGTTGCCCGCAGGCGAATCCGCGTGTCTCGCCTGGCAAACAGGGCGTCCGGCGCTTCCGTCTCGGCGGACGCCAGACCTCCGAACCATGAAGGCGGCGTAAGGCGCTCGAGTAGCCGTCGCCGACGCCGTCGCCGCGCGTTCAATGCGGTTCGAACCGCGATCCGGTAAAGCCAGGCCTGAAATGGAACCTGTCCCGAAAACGAACCCAGTCCCCGGTAGGTCCGAACAAGGGCGTCCTGGGCCGCTTCTTCCGCCTCTTCGCGACTGCCCAGAACCGAAAGCGCAAGGCGGAAGACAAAGTCCTGGTGGGGTTCGATCAGCCTCCGGAACGCGTCCCGATTTCCCGAAAGACACTGCTGGATCAGGTCCCGCTCCTGGGGCATTGTGGACTCCGGCGTCATGGCCTTCTGAAGAATCGCTGTCGGAACGTGCATTTGAAGGTCTGCGGATAACACTTTTTTCCCCTGAACCGGCGGAGGAAGCGCTGTCTGCCAAGTCTCACATCCTGCAAGACACGGCTTTTGTCGAACTGGTTCGATAAAATTTCACCACTTTGGGCCAAAAAGCAACCATTATCGCGGGGAAGCGAAACTCACGCGATTCCCGTATGCGCAAACGAGGATGAGTCTCGCTGCCCACCGCCGAATATTCCCTTGACGCGTCGGGCCCGTGTCCCTACTTTTTTGGTATGTCGGCGCAAGATAACGGGAATCGCGCCCGCCCTGACCCTGCTCACCATCTTCACGGAGAATTGAACCATGCCGGATCTGAAATACCTCCTCGACGACCGGAAGATGCAGGAATTCATCGCCAATGGATTCATCACGATCAAGGTTGATCTTCCGCCCGGGTTCCACGAGGAAATCTTCAGGAAGACCGACGAAGTCTTCATCAAGGAAGGGAACCCCGGCAACAACGTCCTGCCGCGCATTCCCGAGATCCAGACCGTCTTCGACCAACCCGAAGTCCGGGGCGCCTTCTCGTCGATCCTCGGGCACGACCATACCATGCACATCCACCGCCACTGCCACTTCAATACGCCCAACGGCAAGGGCGGGGGATGGCACAAAGACAGCTACTGGGGATACTACAAGCTGCGTTACCTCCGGAACCGGTGGGCGATGGCGTTTTATTACCCGCAGGACGTGGAACTCGAGAACGGGCCAACGGGCGTCATTCCTCACACGCACTGCTACATGGACCGCCTGAAGGACCCGGACGAGGCAGGAGTTTCCGTTTGCGGCGAAGCGGGAACGATCGCAATTGTCCACTTCGACATCTGGCACCGGGCCATGCCCAACCTGGTGGACAAGCGGCGGTATATGATGAAATTCCAGTTCACGCGCATGTCCGAGCCCACGAAGCCGGAGTGGAACCACAACGGCGGGGCATGGAGAAACGCGGAGGTCGGAAACAGACACCCGTTCGTCTGGAACAGCATCTGGGAATGGTCGCGCGGTTCGAGCGCCAACGGTCATGCGGGCAACGTGGATGCGCTTGCGCGGACCTTGGAGGACGGCGACGAACCCACCCGGCTCAATGCGGCGTACGAGCTCGCCGCGACGGGAGAACCGGCTGTCGGACCGCTTTCGCGCGCCCTTCGATCAGCCGACGACGGCATCCGACTCCACGCCGCGTACGGACTGGCCGCCGTGGGCGAACCAGCCGTTTCCGGTCTCGTCGCCGCACTCGGAGATGACGATGAAAAGGTGCGCGGCCACGCCGCCTTCGCGCTGGGCGACGTTGGTCCGGCGGCCGCCGGGGCCGTATCCGCGCTCGCGAAGACGTTGGGCGACCCCTCCGAATGGGTCCGCCACCACGCGGCCGAGGCCATGGGTACCATTGCCCGAAATCCGGACGAGGCCGTGCCCGCTCTGGCGAACGCACTGAAAGACGACGACGGCCAGGTCCGTTACAACGCGGCGTATTCCCTGGCGCGGTTCGGGTCGGACGCCGAAGCGGCCGTTCCGGCTCTCGGCGAAGCCCTTCAGGACGAGAATCGATACGCCTCGGGGCACGCGGCGGTGGCGCTGGAGTATATCGGCACGCCCGAGGCGCTCAACATCCTCCTGGACCACCTCAACACGGCGCGGTGGTGCCCGATTACCACACGGGAAGACCTTTACTAGATATGATCCCCGTCGGTATTCCAAAGGCGCGTTGCGGGGATGCGTTTCACATTTTAAGGACTGAAAGCGGTGAGACGGGAGACGGTAGACGGTAGATGACCTCTTTGCCGGATTGGTTTTTCCCTTATGCCTGCGGCAAGAGATGATACCGCACGGGGCAACAAAACCGGTGAGACGTAAGAGGGCAGACGGTAGAGGAAGACAGTTACAGCAGTGTTTCCACGCAAACCGTGCCTGTTTATTTACTGCTATCGTAACGACAAGAAAAACCATAGTGCACTCATTTTCTCTCCCTTCTTCCGTCTCACGTCTCCCCGCCTCTCTGACAATGACATCGACATTCTACAGACTGATTTCCTGTCTCGCGGTGCTGTTTTTTTTCGCGGCCTGCGGAGGCAAGGAAACGCCCCCTGCGCCGGAGCCGGCGCCTGCCGAGACCACGGACAACACGCCCCGGCAGCCCAGGCCCCTGTTGTCGGACAGCACGTTCGGCGCCGACTCGAACCCCACCGGCAATCCCATCGGCGGGGGAGACGGATACGATCAACTGGTAGAGGAAACTGACTACTTCGTCACCAACCGGGCGGAGCTGCTCGACGCGCTCAAGCAGGCGACGCGGGGCCAGGTGGTCTATCTGGCGGATACCGCCAGGGTGGACCTTACCGGCGACCAGAAAATCGAAATCGCCGCCGGCGTCACGCTGGCCAGCGGACGGGGCAAGCCCGATACCGACGGCGGCCTGGTTTACTCAAAGGAACTGGAGACGATTCCGCTCTTTGTCGCCACCGGTCCTGACGTGCGCGTGACCGGACTCCGGCTGGAGGGACCGGACACGATGAGGCGCACGGAGCAGATGAGGCAGCTCAGTGCGGAAGGACGGTACTACAGCATCCCCAACTCGCGGGCCATCGAGACCTTCGAACCACGGCTGGAAGTGGACAACTGTGAACTCTTCGGCTGGAGTCACGGCGCGATTTTCCTGAGGGCCAATTCCACGGACAACCACATTCACCACAACTATTTCCACCACAACCAGCGCCACGGATTGGGATACGGCGTGGTAATGGACCAGTCGGAAGCGCTGATCGAAGCCAACCTCTTCGACTGGTGCCGTCACCACATCGCCGGTACGGGCAGGCCCGGCACGAGCTACGAGGCCCGTTACAACCTGGTCCTGGAAAACGCCAACAGCCACAGCTTCGACATGCACGGCGGCAGGGACCGGGGCGACGGTACGGACATCGCGGGCACTGTTATTACCATACATCACAACACGTTTCTGGCCATCGACGTGGAGGCCGTTGTCATCCGGGGCGTTCCGGAGGAATACTGCGACATCTACAACAACTGGTTTGTCCACTTTGTCCCCGCGGTTGCCGTCAAACAGGTCAACGCCAAGGGAAATGTGCGGCACTACTCAAACCAGTACACAAACGATCGGGTCGTCAAGGACTGAGAAGACGTCCTTGCCCGATTGGTTTCTCCTTAATGCCTCTGGCAAGATGTGAAACCGCACAGGGCAATAAAACCGGTGAGACGGGAGCCGGTAGACGGTAGAGGAAGACATTTACTGCGGTGTTTCCGCATAAACCGTGCTTGTATATCTACCGCTATCGTAACGACAAGAAACACCATAGGGCGCAGACATCATCTCACGTCTCACCGCCTTTCTGGCTATGACAACCAACTTCTGCAAACTGCTTTCCTTTCTCTCCGCGCTGATTCTCTTCGCGGCCTGCGGAGGCAAGGAAACGCCCCCTGCACCCGAACCGGCGCCCACCGAATCGACGGGCGGACGGGACCTGAGTAACCGCGCGCTGCTATCCGACGACAACTTCGGGGCGGACTCGAATCCCACCGGCAATCCCATCGGGGGCGGAGAGGGATACGATCAGCTGGTGGAGGAGTATGACTATCTCGTTACAAATCGCGCGGAACTTCTGGACGCGCTCACGAAGGCGACCGGGGGGCAGGTGGTCTACGTGGCGGACACCGCCCGAGTGGACCTGACCGGCGACACGGACATCGAGATCCGGGCGGGCGTCACGCTGGCCAGCGGCCGGGGCAAGCCCGATACCTATGGCGGGCTTGTCTTTTCTGAACAACTGGATACGGCCCCGTTGTTCGTCGCCGCCGGTCCCGACGTTCGCCTTACCGGCCTGAGGCTGGAGGGGCCGGACTCGATGAGGCGTACCGAACAGATGACGCAACTTCTGCGGGAAGGGCGGTATTACAGCATACCCAACTCCAGGGCCATCGAGACCTTCGAAGAGAGGCTGGAGGTGGACAACTGCGAACTCTGGGGCTGGAGCCACGGTGCGATTTTCCTCAGGCGGAATTCGACGGACAACCACATCCACCACAACTACATTCATCACAATCAGCGCCACGGTCTCGGCTACGGCGTGGTGATGGACAATTCCGAAGCGCTCATCGAAGCCAACCTGTTCGACTGGTGCCGGCACCACATCGCGGGCACCGGCAGGCCGAATACCAGTTACGAGGCCCGATACAACATGGTCCTGGAGAACGCCAACAGCCACAGCTTCGACATGCACGGCGGCCGGGACCGGGAAGACGGAACGGACATCGCCGGAAACCTTATTCTCATTCACCACAACACGTTTCTGGCCGTGGACGTGGAGGCTGTGGTCATCCGGGGCATACCGCGGGATATCTGCGATGTCTACAACAACTGGTTCATCCACTGGCTCCCGGCGACGGCCATCAAGCAGGTCTATGCCACGGGAAATATGAGAAACTACTCCAACCAGTACACGCACACCCGGGTCGTGAAGGACTGAACGAACCACGCGTTGTCACGAGAGGAGTCCGGCGAATGCCGAGACAGTGGAAGGTGTACCTGGCCGGTGAAATCCACAGCGACTGGCGTGACCGAATCATACGAGGCGCCGCGGAGAAGGAACTCCGTGTCACGTTCACGACGCCGGTCACGGACCACACCGCCAGCGACAACTGCGGCGTGGACATCCTCGGCCCGGAGGACTCCTCATTCTGGAAGGACCATAAGGGCGCGAAGATCAATGCCATCCGGACGCGAACGCTCATTGGCGACGCCGATATCGTGGTGGTGCGCTTCGGAGACAAATACCGCCAGTGGAACGCGGCGTTCGACGCGGGGTTCGCATCGGCCCTCGGCAAACCCATTGTCGTTATCCACGATTCTGCGAATGCTCACGCGCTTAAGGAAGTCGATGCGGCCGCGATGGCGGTGGCGGAAACGCCCGAACAGGTGGTGGACGTGCTCGCCTACGTGACCCGTGAAGGGTAATTCGCCTCACCCTTCCTTACCCGGGAGCGACCGGCAGGCGGCAACCTTCCACGTTCGGAACACACGTCTGGCTCCGTCAGATCGGCCGGTGCGGCTTCGCGAATCGATTTACGCCCGCCGGCGTCCTCCACATACGATCGAAAAATCCCCTTGAAAGATGAACAAAGATGCACTATATTATAGTGTTGTCTTTCCCCTTTATTTCCCCGTAGTTAGGTTCAAATCAGGCCCTGTTTCGTCCTGAGCCCGCGCCGGGATCGTCTGGCTCCCCTTCCGCATCATCGCCGCGCTGGATTGCGCGTTCGAGTGACCCCGAATAGGTACGCCATGCCCAGAACCGGATCGACAATCGGGAATGCGAGTCAACTGTCGCTTTCCATCAACGGGAAACCCGCCTCCACCCGGAGGTCCACCGGCAAGCGCAAGAATGGCGCATCGCCGGAACACGAGTACGACGAGTCCAAGGTCAAGACGCTCAGCTCACTCGAGCACATCCGCCTCCGCACGGGGATGTACATCGGCCGGCTCGGCGACGGTTCCAATCCTGATGATGGCATCTACATCCTGCTCAAGGAAGTCATCGACAACGCCGTCGACGAATTCATCATGGGCTTTGGCAAAAAGATCGACGTCAGCATCGAAGAAAACCGGGTCCGGGTCCGGGACTACGGCCGCGGCATTCCGCTGGGCAAGGTGATCGACTGCGTTTCAATCATCAATACAGGCGCCAAGTACAACGACGACGTGTTCCAGTTCAGCGTGGGCCTCAACGGCGTGGGCACCAAGGCCGTGAATGCCCTCTCTTCGGACTTCCGGGCGGTTGCGTTCAGGGACGGCAGTTTCTTCGAAGCGCGTTTCGTACGCGGCCGTCTGAAAGAGAAAATCGAGGGGCGGAAACCCGGCGAACCCGACGGGTCCTTTTTCGAGTTCCTGCCCGACGTACAGATTTTCGGCAAAGACTTCGCGTTCAATTTTGACTATGTCCGGCAGCGCCTGTGGAACTACGCCTGCCTGAACAGCGGGCTCTCGCTCGTTTTCAACAAGGAACGTTTCGTATCGCGGCACGGGCTGCTCGATTTCCTGAGCCGTGAAGTGGGCGAGACGGCCCTTTACGAACCGTTGTATTACAAGTCCCAGTACCTCGAGTTTGCGTTCAGTCACACGGTCAGCTACGGCGAAACGTACTTCTCTTTCGTCAACGGCCAGCACACCAGCGACGGCGGGGCCCACCAGAGCGCCTTTCGCGAGGGCATCCTCAAGGGCGTGAACGAATTCTACAAGAAAAACTACAACGGCATCGACGTTCGTGAGAGCATCTCCGGCGCCGTATCGGTCAAGCTCAAGGCGCCTGTTTTCGAGTCGCAGACCAAGAACAAGCTGGGGAATACGGATATTCGGGGATGGATTGTATCGGATGTCAAGAGCGCCGTGGTCGACCTCCTTCACAGGAACCAGACCGCGGCCCAGCACCTTTCCGAGAAAATCGCCCAGAATGAAAAGTTGAGAAAGGAACTCAACGCCGTCAAGAAAGAGGCCAAGGAAGCCGCGCGGAAGATTGCGATCAAGATTCCGCATTTCAAAGACTGCAAGTTCCACCTGGGCCACAAGAAGCACGGCGAAGACTCAACCATCTTCATTACCGAGGGCCCGTCCGCAGCCGGTTCAATGGTTGCCGCGCGTGACGTCTATTCCCAGGCCATATTCGGCCTTAAGGGCGTTCCGCTGAACGTCTTTGGCAAGAACAAGGCAGCGGTGTACAAGAACGAGGAGCTTTACAACCTGATGATGGCGCTCGGCATCGAAGACAACATCGAAAACCTGCGCTTCAACAAAATTGTCATCGCCACCGACGCGGATCACGACGGCTACCATATCCGGTACCTGCTCCTCACCTATTTCCTGAATTACTTCGAAGAACTCGTGCTCGCGGGACACCTCTACATTCTCGAAACCCCGCTCTTCCGCGTCCGGAACGGCAAGGTTACCCGATACTGCTACAACAATCGGGAACGTGACAGCGCCCTGGAGGAGGTAAAGAACCCTGAGATCACCCGCTTCAAGGGCCTCGGGGAGATCTCGCCCAAAGAATTCGGTCAATTCATCGGGGACGATATGCGGCTGGTCAAGGTCAACATCAGGTCCATTTCCGAAATCGCCGAAACGCTCAGGTTCTATATGGGCAAGAACACCCCCGAACGCAGGGACTACATCATCGATAACCTGATCTGAAAACCGCGTTCCCGTCTTCCCTGGCGTCTTGATTTCGAACGGTAACGAGGAGAAACCGTGGCATACGTCGACACGCTGTACGAGAAATACTATCTCGAATTCGCCTCCTATTCCATCAAGAACCGGGCAATTCCCAGTATCGACGACGGCTTCAAGCCGGTTCAGCGGCGCATTCTGCACGCTCTCCACGAGATGGACGACGGCAAGTACCACAAGGTCGCCAACGTCGTGGGCCAGACCATGAGGTACCATCCCCACGGGGACCTATCAATCTTCGGCGCCCTGGTGAACCTGGCCAACAAGGAACTGTTCATCGACCGGCAGGGGAACTTCGGCAACATCTTCACGGGAGACGAGGCCTCCGCAGCCAGGTATATCGAATGCCGCCTCACGCCGCTCGCACGCGAGGTTCTCTTCAACCCGGAGACAACCGAATTCGAGGATTCTTACGACGGCCGCAACCGGGAGCCGATCGCCTTTCCCGCGAAGATCCCGGTCCTGCTCGCAATCGGCTCGGAGGGCATCGCAGCCGGGATGACCACCCGGATTCTCCCGCACAACCTCATCGAACTGCTCGAGGCGCAGATCGCCTGCCTGCAGGACATGCCCTTCCGGCTCGATCCCGACTTTCCCACGGGCGGGCTGGTGGACGTCTCGCAATATGACAACGGCAACGGAAAGGTACTCGCCCGCGCCAGACTGGATACCCGGGATTCGAAACGCATCGTCGTACGCGAACTGCCTTATGGAACGACAAGCGAATCCCTCATTGCCTCCATCGAAGACGCGGTAAAGAAAGGCAAACTCAAAATCTCGGGTATCAGCGATTATACGACCGATGAGGTTGAAATCGAGATCCAACTCGCCCGCGGCGTGCATACGAAGGATACCGTTGACGCCCTGTATGCGTTTACGGACTGCGAAACATCGATCGCGGCGAATCTGCTGGTCATTCGCGACAACCGGCCTGAGATCACAACCGTAACCGACGTCATCGAATACAACACAGCCCGCCTGGTCGACCTTCTCAAAGCCGAACTCAAACTCGAAGAACGGCGGCTGAACGCGCGGCATCACGCGAAAACACTCGAACAGGTCTTCATCGAAAACAGGATTTACAAGCGCATCGAAGACGAGACCACGTCCGAGGACGTCTACCGTGCCGTGTTCGACGGGCTCGAACCCTACCGGGAGGCGATCAGGGCGGAAGTTACCAGGGAGGACGTGGAGAACCTGCTCAAGATCCCCATCCGGCGCATCTCACTCTACGATATCAACAAGGCCCAGGAGGAGATGCAGGAAATCCGGAAGCGCCTGAGGGAGGTCCGGGCAAACCTCCGCGGCATCCAGGCCTTCGCCATTGCGTTTCTCCAGGACATCATCGAGAAATATCGCAACGATCACCCCCGGAAGACCGAGGTCGCGAGCATCCGGAAAGTCGACGTCCGTGAGGTCGCGCAGCGCAACCTCAAGCTGAGGTACGACAGGAGTACCGGCTACCTGGGCCACCAGGTCAACGGCGCCGCCCTTTTCGACGTGTCCCCGTACGACCGGGTTCTGGTGATCCGCAAGTCCGGAACGTACTCCGTGGTGGACGCGCCCGAGAAGCTCTTCGTGGACAAAGGCATGCTTTTCTGCAATTTCGTGGACGAAAGTCGCATCTACAATATTCTCTACAAGGAAAACAGGACCGGATATCTCTACATCAAACGGTGCAAGATCGACAAGTTCATCCTGAACCGGGGGTACGAACTGGCGCCCGAGGGTTGCCGGGTCCTGAAACTCACGACGAAATCCGACCGTACGGTCCACGTCCAATTCAAACCGAAACCCCGTGTGAGAATCACCGAAGAACAGTTCGCCATCGCCGACTATCCCGTTCGCGGCAACAAAGCAAGAGGGATTCGCCTGGCGGCCCGCGAGGTCCAATCCGCCAAATTCGCATGAAGCCGATCCCGGGGTCGAAACGGAAAGCGTAAACGCAGCCGGTAGCGCATCCGTTTGCATCTCTCCAAGCGAGGATGAAAGCAGCCTTTATGACACCCAAACCCCTTGCAGACCTTCTGGATCTGACCGGACAGGTCGCCATTGTCACCGGCGCCAGCCGGGGCATCGGAAAGAGCATCGCCGAGGTCTTTCACCAGGCGGGCGCCGCGCTCATGCTGGTCGCGCGCAATGCCGGCCCGTTGAAGGCGGTTGCCGATGCGCTATCCGGGCGGGGCGACGTCCTCACGGCCCCGGCCGACGTTGCGGACGAGGCGCAGGTCAACGCCTTCGTCCAGGAGACCGTGGATACACTCGGCCGCGTGGACATCCTGGTCAATAACGCCGGCGTATCCAGCCCCGGGCCCTATACCGGCGTCGACCATGCCGAGTGGGAGCGGGTGATCGGCGCCAACCTCACCGGCGCGTATCTCTGCTGCCTGGCGGCGGCGCCCCACATGGAAGCACAGAAGAGCGGCCGGATCATCAACATCTCCTCCATCAGCGGCCAGACCGGGGGCGTCGCGGGCGGGGTCCACTATGGAAGTTCGAAGGCAGGAATGATCGGGATGACCAAGACCCTCTCGCGCGACCTGGCATCGAGCAACGTCACGGTCAACGCCATCACCCCGGGCGTCATCGAAACCAGCATGCAAATCCCTCCCGAGACCCGCAGCCGGATCAACGAACTCATTCCGCTGGGGTACGTCGGCCAACCCGAAGAGATCGCTTATTCCGCCCTCTTCCTGGCCTCGCGGATGGGCGCATACATCACCGGCGCCACGATTGACGTGAATGGAGGGATATTGAAGAGATAAGAACAGCTATCAGCAGTCGGCGGACCTCTCCCCCGGCCTGCCTGTCCCGTTGGAACGGCAGACAGGCCGAGTTCTGCTCGGCAGGCAGGCCCCCTCTCCCGGAGGGAAAGGGGGAGGAAGAACAAAGGAGAATGATATGACAGTTCGTAAGGATGAATGGAAGCCAGGTCCTGAAACGATTGAATCGCTGTCCTCGCTGATCCGGTCGAAACCCAAAGAAGTGCGGTGGACCGAAATCGGCTGGGAGACGGACCTCTGGACGGCCCGGCGCCGCGCGGCCGCGGTGAACAGACCGATGTTCATCTGGGCGATGAACGGAAACCCGCTCGGCTGCGTCTGAAACAATGGCATCGCGGGCCGTGAGTCCGTTTTCTCCCATCCCGGTATTATCCGGATCCTCAACGAGTCCTACGTTTCCGTTGCGGACAACTGCAGCTACACCCAGACACAGAAAGACGCCAAGGGCGAATTCTTTCGCCTCGTGGCGGAACAGGGCCATTACGGCGGCGTCACCGAACCCACGGCCACCAGGCAGGGCCTGTACGCGTGTACCTCGGACGGCGAGTTGCTGGGGTCCATCAACACGCGGGATGCCGCCCCCCTACTGGAACTGCTAGAGCAGAGCCTGGAGAGGTGGCGCAAGCGCCCGGCCGGGGGCGCGTCCGACGATATTCCCGAATCCTATCCCATCGATCCCAGACTCGGATGGTCCTATCCGGACAACGGCCTGGCGCTCAAAGTCACGGTCCGGGACCTCCCTCGGAATTCCAATGGCCTCGACGCCCGGCACAACATCGACTTCGCGTGGTTTACGGAAGAGGAGATCCGGTCGCTGGTGCCCGGGAACCCCCGTCCGGGGCAGACCTGGCGCGCGCCGGGCTTTTTCACCAGGCGTCTCGCCCTGCGCCATTTCATCGACACGGTCCGCGGTCAATCGCCGGGTTGGCGGGAAGAAAACCTGAAGGAAGGAGAGATTCGCCTGACCGTCGAGGCCGTCGAAGCCGACCACGTACGGTTCCGAATGGATGGATGCATCGAGCTCGAAGCCGAACCCACGTATGAAACCAATCCCCACAGCAAGCTTACGGTGGACAAGCCACGGGGCCTGAAACTGGACCTGTTCGGCCGCATCGGGTTCGAGCCGCGCCAGCGGCGCGTCAGCGCCTTCGACGCCGTCGCGACGGGCGACCGCTGGGGCTGTACCACGTACAACGTGCGCTTCGACGATCCCGGCCCGGCGCCCATCGGTTTCGCGTTCGAACTCGCGTCGGACGACCCCATCGAACGCACCCCTCCCGCCTCCATCGGACGGAATTACTTCGCCTGACGCGTCATCCCCGGAACACGTAAAGCAATTCACGCCCCCGCAACGGATTGTCGACACGTTGCGGGGGCGCGTGTGTTGGGGCGGGGCATATCTGCACCTAACTTGACAGCCATTCAGATGGTATTCGAGCCCGCCTGTACTTGTTGAAATCCGTCCCATAAAAAAAACCCCGCGTCGCGTTGCGAGGCGGGGCTCTTGAGAGTCGGGAGTACAAACACCGATCACTTAAATCTCAAGTAGAAAGTCATTATGGATGCTGAGATCCGATTGTATTGTAGAATGCCTGAATTTCACCATACAGACACGAAGACCTTCGGTCCTCGCTAATTTCATAGCTGGTACCATATCAGAATCACCTGTCGCAAGGATTACCGTTGAAACAAGGCGTTTCAGAGCCAAGGAGGTCATATCTATACCCATCATCATGTCCACGCCTTTTTGCACGATGTTTGGTCTTATATCCTTAGCACCTGGAATGGTTTGAGATTGGGAACTATTATTGTATACTTTTCGGAGGTAGCTATGGCTAAGTGACCAACCCCTTTGAATTAATCTACCCTTCCGAATAGCAATATGGTCAGTTTTTCCCAATTTTGCGATTAAATCCGTGTTGGCAGAATGCTGTGGCGTCTTCGCAAAATCAATAACATCGTTACTATCTAATGGGTTTATTGTTATAGATTCCAGTGGGTCTGCCGTGTAGTAAAATATCCGGTACAGCTTAAAATCAGATCCGAACTTATGGCTTGCCTGCCTCACAATGTCGAAGCTCTCTTTCTTCATTATCGGGTAATCTGGAAAACTGCCAAACTTGGTCTGCAGACACTTCTTAAACCACTCACCATCGATCAGAACAGCTATTCTTTCGAAAAGAGAATTCATCAGCATTTCCCACAACAAAACGAATGCCCCCTGCGCCGCGTGCGTGCCTTTTCAAGCTCGCGAACTTGAAAATTCTGCACGTCTTTGGATGGGTAACGAAGCGCAGGGGGCCAGATTTCCTCAGTGGCTCCAAGTTGGGATAATATATACCCCGACATTGTCTCATTGTCAAGTTTATTTTATCTGAACACCCATACTCCCTTTGTGGTTTCCACCCGAACTCTGACGAAGCCGGCGTGAGAGTGGGGCAGGCATTCCTGTCTGCCTGCGTGTGCCAAACCTGTCATCCTGAGGAAACTGCCAAACCGACGATGTCTCCGCGCAATTGTGTTTACCGCGTTGTTGCGTAAAGGACAATCGGGAAGACGGGAGATTCTTCGCTCCGCTCAGAATGACATGTCTTGTAGTCGGCATCCGCGAAACGTCTCGGCCAAACCTGCGCTTATACTGTCATCCTGAGGAAGCTGCCAGGCCTGCCGTAGAATCAATGGCAGGCCGGCTGACAAGGGATCTACTGCGGCAGACGATTCGCCTCCTCCATTCTCTCGCTGTAGCGCTCGCTCGCTGCGTCGAGCCTGGCGCGCAATTCGGCAGGCAGCTTCAGCGCCGCGCCGGCCAGCGTCTCATCCACGTGAGCCGTGGACTCGGGACCGGCCAGCACCGATGTCACTTCCGGGTGATCCAGCACCCATGCGACGCAGACCTGCGCCCGGCCGACGCCCAGTTGTCCGGCGGCCTCGTCCAGCGCCGCGTGCATCTCCGCGAGCGGGGATCCGGGGTCGGCCTCGAATCGGGGCGACAGCTCGCCCGCATCCAGCGGGCTGTACGCAATCACGCCGATTCCCTCGGCGCGCACGACCGGAAACATTTCGCGTTCCAGTTTTCGGATTCTGGACCGCCCGTCCGGCGTGAGCGTATAACCCGCCACAGTGTAGTAATCTTCGATAACGGTCGGCTCACTCGTGCCGGCGCCCCGGGCGTGCGCGCAGCACGCCTCCACGAAAGCCGCATCGTGATTTGACAGACCCCAGAAGCGCGTTTTCCCGGTTCGCACGAGACGATCCATCGATTCGCAGATCTCCGCGGCGGGGGTCCCCTCGTCCGGCGAATGCAGCAGATACAGATCCACGAAATCGGTGCGCAGACGCTTCAACGACGCCTCGAGGCGCCGCGCCAGGAATTCCCGGGTGAATCTCGCCGGCCCACTCGCGCCTCCATCGCGTGCGGGACGATGTGCCGGCGGTACCTTCGTGCAGATGACAGAACGGTCACGCCGGCCCTCCAATACTCTCCCGAGCAACTCTTCCGACCCTCCCCAACCGTATTCCTGTGCGGCGTCGAAGAAGTTGACGCCCGCGTCCAGACAATGCCGCAGCACCCGCTCCGCCTGGGGGTCGCGCGCGTTCCGCTCCAGGTGACGGAAGGCCGTGCCCTGGCAGTACCGCGTGACCATGAGATCGGTCCGTCCCAGTCGCACGGGTGTCAGTGGCGAAGCATGTTCCATATTCGTAAAATCCCTTTCCTGCCAACAGTATGGCCGAGTTGGAATTTGCCCGAAGGGCGGCGAGACATTGGCGCCGCCTCGCATCGCTAAGGCCTTGACACCGCGTGTCGCTGCGGTTTTATATGGTCGACCGTCACGCAGGACCGATGTCATCACCATTCAAGGAGGCCATCCGTGAACTTCCCACCCGATGACGGCATTCGCGTTCCCGTCGAAGACCTGCAGCGCCTCGTATGCGCAATCTACGAGGCCGTCCCACTACCTTCGGAGCACGCCCGGCTGATCGCCGATCTGCTGATCGACACCGAACTGCGCGGCGTGGTCAGCCACGGCGTTGCGCAGGTGGAGCGGTACGTCCGGTCGTTTCAGGAAGGCCGCGCCAATCCCGACCCTTCCATCCGGATCCTCCACGAGGGTCCCGCGACCGCCGCGCTCAGCGGGGACGGCGGCCTGGGGATGATCGTTGCCACGCGCGCGATGCAGATGGCCGTCGCAAAGGCCGGGGACCTTGGCGTCGGCGTGGTCACCACTGTCTATCACGACCACCTGGGCAGTTCGGGGAAGTACGTGAGGATGGCGCTGAAGGAAGGCCTCATCGGCATCAGCCTCTCCGGCCGGAACGCCGCCCCGTCGTACGACAATGCCAACAGCATCCGTGCCTCGATCCAGGGCAGCCCGCCGCTGGCCTTCGGGATGCCGGGAGGCGACGGCCAACCGGAGTTTCTGCTCGATTATGCCAGCCATTTCGTGGCGGATGACGAGGACGTCCGCAGGAATCCGGCGGTCTTCGTGAAGGCCATCGGCATGTCCCACGTGGCCAACATCCTCTCAGGGACGCTTGGGGGACAGATGCTGCCCGAATTCGACCGGCGGACAACGAGGTTCCAGGGCGCGGATCAGTCCGGATTTCATCTGGCGCTGGACGTGGGCCGCTTCACGTCTCCTGACGCCTTCAAGGCGGACATGGACTATCTGATGGACGAGACCGCGAAGATGCAGCCGCTGCCCGGACTTTCGGATGCCGGTCTGCCGGGAAAGAGGGCCTGGCTGAAGGAGGCCGACTATCGCGAGAACGGCATTCCCATCAGCGCGAAAGCGGTATCGTCGCTCGATGGTCTGGCGCGCGAGTTCTCGCTTCCGGTCCCCTGGACGTAGCACGCGCGCCGGCCGTTCAATCGGAAAACCGGCATCCTCATTTACCGGAACCAGTCATAGTTCAGGCCGAGAGACCGGTCCTCGAGAGGAAGCTCGACGCGGTCTCCGCCGTGCGTCGAAGACAGCTTAAGCGCGACCTCCACTTCCAGGGCGACCGCGATCCGCCGGCCCGAGTTCTTCGGCTCGTCCAGCCGGCCTTCCATGCAGTCGATCACGTCATTGAGCGAGTAGACCGCGCCGTACGGAAATGCAAACTGGGGTTCAGGCCACGGCATCTCCACGCGAATGCGGCCGGTGGTCTCCAACTCCTGTCTCAGGCGCCATAGACGGTCTGTCCCGAACACGATCTCCCCGGTGCTTCCGTCCAGGCGGACCGGCGGCGCTCCCGCCCGGAAATGCACCACCGTCCCGTCCGCCGCAACCGCGATTCCCTGGCCCCTGAATTCATCGCTTCCGCCGGGACCGCTGAACTCGTCGGTGCCCTCACCCCGCCGGGGAAGGTCGCCGGTTCCCGAGACCCAGGCCGGCGGGCTGTCCAGGAAATACGACCAGTTCTGATGTTGGGCGAACGGGGAGGATGTCTCAATCGACCGGATCTCCCCAATGGCCCCGCTCAGTACCAGTTCCCTGGCTTTGCCGAAGGAAGGGTGGGTTGTCGTGATCGCGCCGCAACTGAGGGGGACCCCAGCATCAGCGCATGTTGAAACCATGCGGTCCGCCTCGTCGAGCGTGTGGCACATCGGCTTATCGGTAACAATGCCCCGGGTGCCGCATTGCACCGCGAGACACGTCAGGTCGGAGCGTCCTTTCGTATTCGTGGCGATGGCCACGATGTCGGGACCCTCGGCGCGAAGCATTTCTTCTGCGTCGGTATAGGTCGCTTCGATGCCGTAGCGTTCACGGAATGCCGCGAGCCGTTTCGGGTCCCGGTCGGCTGCCGCCACCAGGTCGACCTCGGGCCGGTTGTGCAGCGCTTCCGAATACGAGGTCGGATTCCCTTCGTTTCCCGGGTGATCGTGGTGGTAGAACCGGCGATGGACATCCAGTTCGGGCGTCGGCCGGTCCACGTCTTCCACTTTGAAAAGGTCCGGGATGCGTTCCGCCAGATCGTAGAGCATGCCCATCCAGCCCAGACCGATCACGCCCGCGCGGTATTTCGCCATAGTCGACTCCTATCGTTGTGATACAAAAACAAGCTATCAGCGGTCAGCCGTCAGCCCTCAGCTTGAAGCAAGACCGAAAACCGAACGTCAACTCACGCGAAGACACAAAGGCACGAAGGAAAAGCAGCGAACAGCTGAAGGCGGTGAGAGGGTAGACGTCAGACGTGAGATGATATGATTGCCTCGTGCGATTTCATTTCTTGCCGCAGGCAAAAAGAAATAAACAATCGGGCAAGGACGTCCTCTACCGTCTCCCGTCTTACGTCTCCCCGCTTTCAGGCCGTTCACGTCATAAGATACTGGTATTCAAGTCGCGTTTCCAGTATGGTATACATCCCTGTTCCGCCATCAACGAGCGTTATCCCGCGCCCGTTTGACCACAGCCCGAATCACGGGTACGGAAAACGTCAATCCTCACGTCAGGAGTCACCAATATGCGAAAAAGCAAACTGATCGCGAAGCTGCGCAATCACAGGCCGGCCCGGATATGCGGCCTCGGCCACTTCATTCCGGCCTACGTCCGGATGGCCGCGACCGCGGGATACGACTGTATCTGGCTGGACGGGGAGCACCGCTGCTTCACCGACCGGGAAATCCAGTCGATGCTCGCGTACTTCCACCTGTACGACATCGACTGCCTGTTCCGCCCCCCGACGACGGAGAGGACGAGGCTGTATCGATATCTGGAGGACGGCGCCTCCGGACTGATGATCCCCCACGTCTCCACGCCGGAGAAAGCCCGGATGCTGGTCGACGCCGTCAAGTTTCCGCCCATCGGCGACCGCGGCCAGGACGCGGCCGGGCTGGACAGCGACTTCTTTCTGGCCGACGCGGAATCCTACGTTGAGGATGCCAACCGCGAGACGTACCTCATTGTACAAATCGAAACGCCGCAGGCCCTCGAGAATCTCGACGCGATCGCGTCCGTGGAAGGCGTCGACGGGCTGTTCGTGGGCCCCGGCGACCTTGCATTGAGGATCGACCGGCTGAAGCCGGGCTACGCGCTTGACGAAGCCCTGCGCAAGGTCGCGAACGTTGCGGGCGAACGGGGCGTCGCGTGGGGCTGTCCGGCGTCTTCCGGCGACCACGTCAAGGAGCTCCACGACATGGGCGCGCAATTGATCGCCTACGGCAGCGAGTTCTTCGCCCTGATGCAGATGCTCGATACGTGTTCGCGCGAACTCGACGGGGTCTACGGCGACCGGTCCTGACCCTCGCGGCGTCGCAGTCCGTTTTTTCTTCCCGCTCAGGTTTCCTCGAACCGGGCCAGCAGTTCGGCCGCCCGTTCCCGCATCGCCGGATCGTTGTGCCTCGCGATGATCCGCTGGAGCGCCGAGACCGCCGTGTCGTCTCCTCGTTCGGCCATGTCGAAGGCCATCCGGTCACGCCGGTCGTGGTAACTGTTGTCGTACTCCACGACCTCCAGGTCGTATTTCTCCCAGTAGTACTTCAGCGATTCGTCATTCCAGCCCCGGTAGATGTTCTCCCAGGTGTTCGGCTGGCTGTGAGGTAGGATGCTCCCCGGCGCGATGGGATCGCTGATCCTCTGATACCGCGCGTCGATGGACATGCGGAGGCGGTCGGAGTGGTTCGGCAGGCCCTTGTGAACCAGCATGCTGTGGAAGAAGAGGACGTCGCCCTGTTCGAACGGACTGCTGACCCAAGCGCCTTCGAGCGGATCGGTGACCTCGATCCCGCCCGCGCCCAAGGCCGGCTTGAAGTCGTACACGCCCCGGCGATGGGAACCGGACGCCACCTGAAGGCCGCCCATCTCGAACGGCAGGTCGCTGAGCGGAATCCACGCGGTGTACGTTTCAGCGGTTCCCTGGATGGGGATGAAGTCCTGGTGCGGTGGGGTCGTATAGGCCTCCCGTTGAGGGAAGATGGTCCTCGCGATGATCCGCGGATGGGGCAGAACCGGTTCGCCGGTCATCCGTTCGAGAAGCCGGACGATGTTCGGATGGTGCTGGAGGGCGTGAACGGACTGGATACCGTACATACCGGCGTAGACGTCCATGTAGTCCGGTTCGGGCTCGACGCAGAAGCCGTTCAGGTCCGCGACGGCCTCTTCCGCCGGTGTGTCTTTTTCTACCCATCCGGATTCCAGCGCGATCTCCAGAAACGCCCGACGCAGTGCTTCCAGGGTCTCTCCGGGCAACAGACTTCGAATATAGAGGTAACCGTCCTCCTGCATTCGTTCTCTCAGCAGACGTCCGTCGCCCGCTATATCTGTCGAATCCGTGAAAGGTTCCAATGCCGGTCCTCCCGTCAGGTGCGCGTGAAACGTCTCGCCGGGTTTCCTGTCCTGCCTGCGCCAAACTCGGCAACATGCGCGTTTTGCTGCGGACGTCCTTCGCCGACCCTTCGGCCCTTCGACAAGCTCAGGGACCGCAAGCTCAGGGCGCCGCATGCCCAGGGTACGGCTCAGGGTTCAAGCTCAATGATCTCCGTCGCGTGCGTTCAACTCAGGCTCCGGAAGAAAAAGCGCTGTGCCGTCCCCCACAGAATGGCGTCTTTCTCGGCGGGGCTGAGGAAATTCGCGTGGTCCCGGATCAGCGCCACGGCGGCCGGGAAGTCCGTCATCGGTTCTTCCATTTCGATGGGACCGCCGCTGTCGGACTCCCACATGCAGCGGTGGGCGCCGTACGCTTCGACCACCCGCTGGATCAATGGCAGGACGTCGAGGTACGGGGCGCGGCGGGAGCATAGCGCCTGAAGGGGCCCGATCTTGACCATTACTTTCTCGTGCTTTGCAAATCGGAGCAGCGCGTCGAGGTCTTCCTCGCTGTAGTCGGCTTCCCGGATTCCCACGTGGCACAGGTGGTCCAGAATGACCGGCGTTTCCGGGAAGCGGGTGCACAGCCGGTCCAGGTCGCGGAGCGATTCGACCCGCATGTTGAAGCTCAGGGCGAGTTCGTGTTCCGCGCCTGCAGCGAACATCCGGTCGAATGCCGGGTGGTCCAGGCCGGAAGGCGGCTCGCGGAAGGCGAAACATCCCCGTCGCGAGAGGTCGAGCATGGTCCTGTCCGGCTCCGGATCGTCGAGACTGATCATGCCCGTGCCCGCGAAGGTCTCCGGATCGGCTGCGATCAGATCCAGAATATAGCTGTGGTCGTACCCGTACCAGATCATCTGGACCAAGTTGATGCGCACGTTGCCCACCGAACGGCTATAGCTGAAGTACTCCTCGGGCGTGAAGGTGGGATGCCAGAGGTCTTCGACTGCGACCCCGGGCGCCAGGGGGTAGCGCGCGAAATCGTCCGTCCACACGTGGATGTGGGCGTCGACGATGCGGTGAGAGGATGCCTGGTCTGTCATGGGAACGCTCCGCTCCGGGTTCCGCCTGAGTCACGGGACATCCGCGCTCCGGGTCAGCCTTTCCGCCCGTTTTGCGTCTTGCGAACGGATTGGCTATATTTGTCCGACCCGGCAGCCCCTCAATCCCACCGTCCGGAATACGAAATGGCGAAAGACACATACGACGGCGTCTGGCAACCCGATATGCTGGACCGTTTTCCGATGAATCCCAACGTCATGGTTGCCGACCTGGACCGGGAACGGCTAGACCTTCTCCTGACGTACGTGTCTGAAACCGGCCGCAGCGAATACCTGTCCACGTTCATATCGGGGGTCGTGGAGCGCCACCCCAAATATCTGCGCGTAAAAGAGCTCTTCGAGACCTTCGAGGCGTACCGGCGCATCGGCCAGGCCATCTACGAACAGTGGCGCGAGGGCAACGTGGACACGGTTTTCGACCTGGCATGCGGCCACGGACTTCTGGGTGTCCTGCTGGCCTGGCGGTTTCGGAAACTGCGCGTGGTCTGCGTGGACCTGGAACGCCGATCGGCCTTCGGACACTACCTGGAAATCCTTCGCGAACTGGCAGCGCCGATGGAGAACGTCGCGTATATTGAAAGCGACTTCAAGGACGTGGAACTGGGCCCGCGGTCCTACGTCATCTGCATCCACGCCTGCAACGAAGGCACCCGGGATGCCCTGGATATGGCCGGCGCCGCGAATGCGGGTTTCGCGGCCATGCCATGCTGCATCCGGGACCGTCTCTACCTCCGCCGCATCAACCACCTGGACGACGACGCCCGATATACCGCGGCAGTCGGGGTGATCGCCGGCCGCTACGGGGCCTACAAGATCACGGCGATCGACCGGCGGATCACCAACCGCAATCTCATTCTCCTCGGCGCGCCCGCGACCGCATCCTGATTCCCCGATTCTGCGCCTGCCGCGTCCTGCCGGGCAGGTCAGACCCGCGGCTGCGGATTGTGTTCACCGGAGCGTGCGCGGTCACCATTGATAGTCGGGCTCTCCGGCCTCGAAGGCGGCGGCCGAAGCCATCATCGTGTCAAGGTCTCCCGTTGGCCGGTAACCGATCAGCGTCTTTGCTTTCGTGATGTCGTGGTCGTACATCCAGCGCACCGGAACCACCGCCTCAAGGGGTTCCCGCCTCCTGATTTCCCCCAGCAGCCGGGCGCCTTCGGGGTACGTAAAGGGGGCCGGGGCGCCGCCGTTGAACGACTCTCCCACCGCATCCGGAGACCGCAGCGCGCACACGATGCAATGCGCGATATCCCGCGCGTCGTTCGGCTGGTAGTACCACGGCCGTCCGGCCTCGTCCCTGACCGCGCACGGCTGGTCGCTACTCTCGGACCTCGCCTCGATCTCGTGCCACAGTTCGGTTCCGTCGGCCATAAACATTTCCGTACGCGGCCCCACCTGTCCCGCTTTCAATATCGCACAAACCCGTCCAACCGTGAACTGATCGAAAATCGAACTGCCGGACAGCACGTGGCTGGGCCGTACGATGGAAATACGAAGCCCCGTCTCGCGGGACATCCGTTCGGCCATCAGTTCGCCGATATATTTGGAGAGGGAATATTCGTTATCCGGCCGCTTGGGATGCATCTCGTCCACGGGATGGTACGCGCAGGCGATGTTCTCGCCGTTGTTCGGAAAAACGCCCGATGAACTCACGTAGACGTACCGCTCCAGGCTGTCGGCGAACTGCCCGCACGCCCGCGACACCTCGAGGTTGATCTGCGTGTTGATTTCGAACCAGGGGCCCACCAGGTTGGCGGTGTGGATCACGGCATCCGTCCCCGATACCGCGTTCCCGGCAAATTCCCCGTCGGTCAAATCCCCGTCCAGAATCTCCACGTCGAGGCCGTCCAGCCGGTTCAGAAAGGGATCGTCCGGCAACACGGAACCACGGACTTCATAATTCAGATCCAGTAGCTGCCGGACCAGCCGGCAGCCCACCTGACCCGCCGCGCCCGTCACCAGAACTTTCATTGAGATCCTCCTGATCGTGCAAAGGCGAGTTTTCCGTCACCCGCACGAAACCCGCCAGTCCCGCAGTCGTAACAGGATGACCGGCACCAATATAGCGCCCGTCGTTACCGTCCGCAACATCTGGTCTTGCTCCCCCTCTCCAAAAGGCGGGAAGACGTGAGCCGGTAGACGGTAGAGGATAACGTTACCACGGTGTTTTCACGTTGACCGTGCCCTTTTAATTGCCGTTATCGTAACGACAAGAAAAACCATACGGCACTGATATCATCTCACGTCTCCCGTCTCCCCTCTCACCGCTCTTGAGGGGGGAGAGGTCTGCGCCACCCGTGCATTCGTAGGGGCAACCCTTGTGGTCTCACCGCTCTTCTTCTATTGGAAACCGGTCGTCCAATTCGCTAAATTGACGAAACGCCGCACTTGCGTTGTTCCGTAAGGTGAAACGACAGCGCGAATCCAATGTATCCCGTACCGTGCGGTCCCGCAGCCGCATGCCCTCCAGGAGCGCAGCCCATGTCCGCCGCATCCCGCTTCCGCCCCGCACACATGCACGCCGTCTCCCGCAACCTGCTGACGGCTTCCGGCGCCCCACCCCACGTGGCGGAGACCGTTTCCGAAATCCTCGTCAACTCCAACCTCTCCGGCCACGATTCCCATGGGATTCTCCGCATTCCGACCTATCTGGACGGCATCGCGGGTGGATCGATCGTTCCCGCCGCCGAACCCGAGGTCGTGCGCAAGGGAACGAATACGCTGATTGTCGACGGACACGGCGGGATGGGCATTTACACCGCGCGAAAAGCCATCGACCTCGCCATCGACAATGCCGCCGGATCGGGAGTATGCTGCATCAGTTTCAGGCGCGTGGGCCACTTCGGCCGGCTGGGCGAGTACACGGAGATCGCCGCCCGCGCCGGCTGTATCGCCATCATCACCATCGGCGTGGGGACCGTGGACGCCGTCGCGCCGTATGGCGCAACGCGGGGGCCCCTGGGCACCAACCCCATCGCCGTTGGCGTACCCACAGGCGACGCGGCGCCGTTCATCCTGGACATCGCCACCAGCATCGTGGCGGAAGGCAAGCTCCAGGTGGCGCGGGCCGAGAAAGCGTCCATCCCCGAGGGGTATATCCTGGACAAGCACGGCAACCCGAGCACCAATCCGCTGGATTTCTACGACGGCGGATATCTCCTGCCGTTCGGGGCGCACAAGGGCTCCGGCCTTCTGCTGCTGACCTGCCTGCTGAGCGGACTGTCTGGGGTCCCGGAAGTGGAAGAGGGCACACTCTCGGGCGCCTACATGCAGGTGATCCGCGTGAGCGCGTTCACGCCGCTGGAGCCCTATCAGCGCGGGATTCGCGCCTTCCTGGATAACATCAAGGCCATCCCTCCGGCGCCCGGCTTCGACGAGGTCCTCGTGCCCGGGGATTTCGAACACCGCACCCGCGTGAAGCGCCTGCGCGAGGGGTTCGACGTTCCCGCGTCAATCGTGGAGCAGTTGAAGGAACGTGCCGACCGGCTTAACGTGTCCATGTCTGAGGACACCATCGAACCGGGCGATGAGGAAAGGTACGAGAAGCGGTGAGACGGAAGACGTTAGACGGTAGATGACATCTTTGCCAGATTGGTTTCTCCTTTTTGCCTCCGGCAAGAAACGAAACCGCACGGGGCAATAAAACCGGTGAGACGTAAGACGGGAGACGGTAGATGACGTCCTTGCCCGATTGGCTGCTCCTTTATGCCTGCGGCAAGAGATGATACCGAACAGGCAATCATGTCTTCTCCCGTCTTACGAACGAGACCTACCCCCTATCCCCCTTCCTGCAGGAAGGGGGAAACTGTCATCACTTGAAGACCCTTCGCTTTGCTCCCCCTCTCCCCCCGGGAGAGGGGGCTGGGGGAGAGGTCTGCGACATAATATCCGTGCGGCGGTCCCGGAAGGAGGAGATTGAAATCTATGAAAGCGAAAGAACTTGACGAAAGGTTCGACACCGGCGAAGACATCACGGAATTCCTGGAGCTAGAACGGGCGAGACGACCTGCTCAGGAACCGAAGCGGGTGAACGTCGATTTTCCGATATGGATGGTTCACTCCCTGGATCGGGAAGCCGGGCGCCTGGGTGTCACGCGGCAGTCCATCATCAAGTTCTGGATCGCGGAGAAACTGAAACTGGTGTCATCCGGAAGCGGCGTAAAGTCCGAATGAACCCATGGGCGCACAAAAACCGGGGGAGGAAGACTCCGCCCCCGGTTTTTGTGTTTTTTCGCGGCGCACCTATACGTGCGGGCCGCGTTCCCTGATGATCCGCAGCGCCAGGTCCGGATCGATCTGCACGATCATCTCCGGCTCGATCTTGCAATGACCGGGCAGGTCGAACCCCGCCACCGCACTCCTCGCGTGCCATCCGGACAGCGACGCGTCCATCCCGTCTTCCCCGAACCGCGACCCCGGCCCGCCGAACACGTCGTGAAAGACCGTGCTGTACCCGTCCACGACCTGCGG
Source organism: Candidatus Latescibacterota bacterium (assembly GCA_965203805.1). Classification (GTDB taxonomy): domain Bacteria; phylum Latescibacterota; class UBA2968; order UBA2968; genus JAAXHE01. The sequence continues at coordinate 4,658,829 of OZ241917.1, forward strand.
CGACTTCGAGAAAGATCCGCCGCCGGCGGAATTCACCATTCCGATGCATTTTACGCAATACCACACGTCGTTGAGCGTCCCGTACGGGTCCAGCGCCCAATGCAGCGTCACGACGTGGGAAATGCCCGCTTCCCGGCCGGCCTCGAAACCGGCTTCCACGTCCGCGTCGTCGTTGGTGACCGCGCCGATCCCACCGCCTGTGCCGGACGTAAACACCAGCCCGGAAGGCGTGAACGTGGCCATGCAGATCCGCCTTCCCTGGGGCGCCGGACACGCGTCCTCCCTGGACCCCAGATCGATCCCGAGTTCCTTCAGCCGGTCGTAAACGTCGAAGTCACGATGCCACGAACTGTGCATTTCCGCCATGTGCTCTCCTCTGTTTGAGATAGCGATTGAAAACGACCATTCAAAATAAAGTGTTCGTAAGCAATGTCAAGCCCCGATGACGTTACGGACTCGCGGATCCCTCCGGCAGGGAAGGTCGCCGAATCCGGGCTCTCCTTCGGGTTCCGCTACCAGATCGTGGCGGCGATATACCGTTCCCCGTCGGGCTCGTCGTCGTAATAATAGGCCGAGACGACCCTGCCGTCCGGACGCTGGACCGCGCGGGGATAGCCGACGTCGTGGTCCCCGCCGTCGTCCCGCAGGATCACGGGGGCGGTCCACGTCGCGCCCTCGTCTTCGCTCAACACCGCCCGGAGCCCCGACGGCGCGTCGCGGTACCCGTACACCAGACACAGACGTCCGTCACCGAGCAGCATCATCGCGGGTGGGTTGCCGCCCGTGCCGGTTTCCGCGACCGGCCGGTTCATATAGCGCCATGTCTCCGCGTTGTCGTCGGAGCCGTACAGGTCGATCCAGTTGCCGTCCCTGCTCTCGCCGCCTCCGCGGCATCGCACGGCCACGAGAATTCGGCCGTCCGGAAGCCTGACGCTGGCCGGCATGATGGCGAATCCCTCGGGTTCCGCTCCGATCCAGGACAGGAACTCGAACGTCCTCCCGCCGTCGGTGGTCCGCGCGCAGAACGCCCTGCCCTCGCGACCGTTAGACTTGGCCGACGTCAGGAATAGCGTGCACGTATCCCTGCCATCCAGCAGATAGTCCGTCCGGGCGGCGATGCCCGGCAGTCCGAACATGGGCAGACCGAACGGACCGTCCCAGGAGCGGCAACGGTCGGTCGACGTGTAGAACCACGACCGCGCGCCGGCGGAGAGACCGGTCCGGGCACACATCATCGCGAAGTCCGGGTGGCTGAAATCGATCCCTCCCGGGTGCCCCACGGGCAGCGCGGCCGCCACTTCTGTCTCCAGCGAGCGGTTCACATGCTCGTTCGCCGATACTCCCTTACCTTCCGGAGAGGCGATCGGTATCGGTTCGACCGTCCAGTTGAGACCGCCGTCGAGACTGCGCGCCTGCATGGTTTCGAACGGCCGGTCCCGATCTCGCCGGTGAAATCCGCCGTCCGATTTGTGGTACCCCAGCGTGAACCCCACCACGATTTCGTTTTCCCACGACCAGATTCCGTAATTGGCCGGCCATCCGGCGTATCGCCCTTTTTCCTTGTAAATGACGACATGTTCCATATTTCGCACTCCAGTTGTTAACCTGTATCTAAATGTAGTTCTCAACGAGAGGGGTACGGTGAATATACGGGCGTGACCTCGATTCGATGGCTGCATGTTCCGCACGTGATCAGGATTTCTACGAGCACATTCGCCATTCGATTCCGCGCCCCGCAGCCCGTGCAGCCAATTATACGCGGCGGAAGAGGTTGTGGCAAGAAACCGGCCCGAGGTGTCTTTCCAAGAGGGATCGGACATATGCTTGCGGCGGAGTCCATCGCACGCACTATTTCAGGTAAAGCCGCCTCGAAGAATTCTCTTCCGGGATTGACTCGGTATTCTTGCAAAGCCTGATGCGTAAGTCCTTCAGCAACGTCGCGGTCTGCCACGTGGACGAAGTAAACTAACTGAAACTCGCGGTATACCGACGTCGATGCACTCAATTCTGATACCCGTTCGAAAGGCGGACGCGACGACTGGCCGATCTTGAATACTGAGTCTGCAAATGACTTGTTTCGGCATGCATATATCCAGCCAACACGTTTGTACTCGCGCCGCCTCTTATCCAGCGAAGCGATCGCGGCAAAACTCTGTTCTATCGGATCAACCAAATCCATGTTCGTTGTCCTTTCCGGCAAAGAGGCCTGAGATTCAAATACAGCCAGCGACTATTATGGTTCGACTAATTCACACATATCCTTTTAGATCACCTACATAACTGCACGCACATCGACACGTACCCAAATACTGCAGAAATAACCCTCGGGTGGGCATCGCACAGAAAGGCCATTCAGCCGCATTCACTTCATTGCCATTTGAGATTCCACCAATCAATCAGGTCTGCGTTTGTCCATTGGTTCAGATTCCCGATGAATCAGATGCCTGAAAGCCCACTTCCCTGAATTCATGATATCGTTTCTACGAGTCGATTCGAATGCGGAGTCCCACATTCGCTTAGCCGTCAAGGTGCTTGACTCACATTCTCCTTTGGGACCGATTGGAACACCAGCCCAGCGCAAATCCGCCTTGTGCGCCGTGACAGGCGGCATTATTCTATACCGGTCACAGCAAACAGCTTCTAAATAGAAAGGACTCTTCGATGGACACACTGCAACTCGCGCCGCCTCCCAACGCCTTCGTCCTGTTCAACGGCCGGGATCTCAGCAACTGGACCTCCGTCGACGGCGGCGAACCCGGCTGGTCCGTGGAAGACGGCATCCTGCAGGTCGTGCCCCGCTCCGGGAATATCGTGCATACCGAACCCCTGACCGATTTCTATATGCACCTGGAATTCCGATGCCCGGACATGCCCGAGGCCACGGGACAGGCCAAGGGCAACAGCGGCGTCTTTCTCCACGGACTCTATGAGATTCAGGTCCTGGATTCGTCGGGGATCAACATTCCGGGCACAGGAGACTGCGGCGCCTTCTACGATCAGTCGGCGCCCCTAGTGAACGCGTGCAGACCGGCCATGGAATGGCAGACGTACGATATCTGCTTCCGCGCGCCGCGTCTGAACGAGACGGGCGAGATGTCCGAACACGCCCGCGCCACCGTTCTCCAAAACGGCATCGTGATCCAGAACAACGTGGAGATCTCAGGCCCGACGGGTTCCGCCTCGAATAAGCCGGTGGAAACCTCCGGTCCGCTGCTCCTGCAGGACCACGGAGACCGGGTCGCCTTCCGGAACATCTGGGCGGTGCCCCTTCCACTAACGGGATCCGATACCTACGAACCGAGATAGCACTCGCATCCGGGAGACTGAAATTCACGGCAGATCGGCCTGAACTGAAACAAATCCCCATTTAATCCGGACCTATGACCGACACCATGGAACTGAAAAGCCTGGATACGGACCCCCGCCTCCTCAGGTTCGCCCTCAACGGGAGCGGCGTCGACGGGCCCTCCTTCGATGCCTGGAAGCAGGCCCGATCGTTCATCGCCTCCGCGATCCACAGGCCCGGAACCCTGCTCGACATCGGCTGCGCCAACGGTTTTCTGCTGCGCTGTCTCGCCGAGTGGAGCAACCACCAACTCACCCCGTTCGGTTTCGACGCCAGCGCGGGCAGGGTCCGGGATACCGCACGGTTTTTCCCCGCGCAAAGCGAACGGTTCGCCCGCCTTCCGGTCGAGCGGCTGGCGGAGATCGATGCTCACGGTCTTCCCAAAGCGTACGATTTCGTCTATTGGGCGGTCTGGGACAACTACCGTTTCGACAGACCCGAACGAATCGACCTTCTCGAACGTGCGTTAGAGAGCGTAAGGGACGACGGGCGGCTGATCCTGGGCTTCTACGACCGCGAGCCGGAGACGATTGAAAATAAAATCGCCCAGATCCGGGCGCTCAACCTGGGGCATGCCGTCCGCGCGGCCAATCCGAACGGACCGCAAGTACTGCTCAGGATATCGAAATAGCAAAGGCGGTGAGCAAAAGCGGTGAGACGTGAGACGGCCCGTCCGCCCGAATTTTCGATGTTTTGTTTGTAAAGGTTTTCCGTTTGATTTTGCTTTTGGCTGACTGCTGATAGCCGACCGCTGATCGCTGCCTCACCCTCATCTCATGATCACGTCTTCGAACTCCTGGAACATTTCGATGCTGATTCCGTCCGGATCCAGCGCGTACATCGCGCGGGCGACCACCACCCCGTCCCGGTCCACGTCGGTGGGCGGATTGATCGAGCCGTAACCCGCCTCGGTCAGTTGTGCAAAAATCGCATCCACGTCGTCCACCTCGAACGCAACGTGCGATGCGCCCAGATAGCGGTTTTCCTGGGGTCGCGCTTCGACTTCGGGATGCACGTACTGAACAAGCTCCAGGATGAACTCGTTCACGGGATGCCGCAGGATCGCAATCATCAAATGGACCTGATCGTAGCCCAGAATCGTATCGTACGAGGGTATGTCCTTCCGCTCGGATATCCGCACCAGTTCCATTCCGAGCAGATCCCGGTAGAACGAGACCGAACGATCCAGGTCAGATACGGTAAATCCGTGATGGTGCCCCATGACAATGCCCATTTCTCTTCGCTCCCTGAAAGTGAATAGAGGCTTGCGACGCATACCCCAACAGCGCCGGTCGTGACCCGTCACGTCTTCCGCCGGCCGATATCCGGTTCGGCTAATATAAAGCCTGACCCTATAATATCAAGGCCGGCTTGAGACGGCACGGGCAGATGACGTGCGTGATCGCCAGATTCAGGGAACTCCCGGCCCGGCGCGGTCGTCTATATTGAACCAGTCGAGGCCGGGCCCGCCCAATCGTTGGGCAACCTCCCGCCCGGTCCGTTCTCATACCGTTTCAAAGGAGTTCGTCCATGCGAATCCGAAGCACGCTTTCCCTGGCAGCCCTTTCCCTTCTGCTGATCGCCGGACCCGGTTTCGCGGGTGCAGTCGAGGTGCCGGGCGAAGGCGATCCGGCCCTTTACGTCGTGAAAGTACACGCCGACTGGTGCGGGTCATGTACGGCGCTGACTCCGGTCCTGGAGGAGGTCCGGGCGTCTCTTGCGGACAAGCCCGTCCTCTTTCTCGAACTCGACGTGACCGACGCGAAACGCACCGCCCAGTCCCGATTGCTGGCCGCCGCCCTCGGGATCGAGGAGCCGTTCAAGGCCAACAACAAGACAGGCCTCGTAATGCTCATCGATCCTGCCAAAAAGGCCGTCGTGGAAACCCTCACGCGCAAGAATCCCGCGGAGGAGATGACCGGAAAGATCAAGGCGCACATCGCCATGGACGGGAAATCCTGAGCATGGATGGCTGAGCTGCGCGCGGATATGCGCGCGTCCCATCAGGGAGGGGGAGTCCGGATGATCATTGAGAAAATCACGGCCACAAGCGTCAGTATCCCCTACGCCGCACCGGTCGGACCGTACGTCGGTCGCGGCGCCGGCGGGGGCACGCTGGGCGGAACCGGTCTCATTGTCAGGATCGAGTCGGATTCCGGGCTGGTGGGATGGGGTGAAGGCACCGGCGGTTTTGAGGCGGACCCGAACGCGATCCTGGCGGGCAGCCACGTTTCTGACATCGAAAAAGCGATCGGACGCATGGAAAATGCGGGCATCCCGAGGGGTCCGATGTCCGGCGTCGAAATGGCGCTCTGGGACCTCCTGGGCAAGCACGCCGGGCTGCCGGTATGCCGCCTGATGGGCGGTATTGTGCGCACCGAAGTCGACTTCACCGCATGCATGGGCCTGAAGGAACCCGAACAGTCCGCCGCCACGGCCCGGGAGTATATCGACCGCTGGGGGTTTCGTTTCATCAAGACGAAAGCCGGCAACGATCCAGCGCAGGACCTGGCCATTGCCGAAGCCGCCTGCAGGGAGATCGGCGACGAAGCCGTATTCCGGCCGGATGCGAACGGCGGCTACCCGCCGGAAGAAACGCTGGATATCATGAAGAAGATGGCGGACCTGGGCGTCGCGCACTTCGAAGACCCGTGCCACACCGAGCATGTGGAAACGCTCGCGCGGGTGCGCAGCGAGATCGGCACGCACATCCTCGTCAACGGAGGTGTGGCCCTGCCCGGAAGCATCCGGCCCTTCCTGGAGGGTGACGCCGCCGACTCTCTGATGCCGGATACCCCGGCCGCCGGCGCGATGCTTCGCGTCAGGAAGATCGCTGACGCGGCCGAGCCGTGGAACGTCCCCTGTTTGATGCACTGCTCGCACGACCTGGGCCTCAAGACCGCCGCGATCACCCATATCGCCGCCGCAACGCCCAACTTCTCGGGGCCCAATGACACCTGCTACCACGGGTTGGTGGACGACGTTCTGGCCGAACCCTTCGCGTTCGAAAACGGGCAGCTGAAGGTCCCTCTCGGCCCGGGCCTTGGCGTGGAAGTCGACGAATCCAAGGTTGAGAGGTACCGGGTCTGATCCCCGGTCGGCCCTTCGCCCGGTTGTCGCCAGGACGGGGCCGGCCGCCTCCGCGAATATTCCGACTCAAGCCGAAAGGCCTGGTATGGACGCCGTGCGCGTTGACGACCGCGACTGGTCCGCGCTGACCCTGGGCGAACGCATCCGCCAGATAGAACTCGACGGTTACGTCGTCGTGCGCGATCTGCTCACTCCGGGACATGTGGCCTCGCTAAAGGCCGAGACCGCCCGGCTGGAGACCCGGCCGGTGGACTACAGCGTCCACCAGCAGGTCTGTCCGAATCTGCAGTTCACCGGCGGGCCCATCACCGAACTCATCGCCCATCCGCCCACCCTCGCCTTCCTGAACGAACTCTTCGGCGGGGTTCCCATCTTCATGTCGTACACATATGCCCGTTCCGAACCCGGCCATCCGGGCATCAGCCTCCACACGGACGGGCAGCCCTACGGCTCTCAGATTTTCGGGTACGGCGGCAGCGTGCCGTTCATGGTCCGGGCGCTCTATTATCTGGACGACCTCACGCGAGACGTCTCGCCGTTCCGCGTGATCCCTCGCTCCCACCTGTCCATGCACGCCGACGCGAACCCGTACAAACGCTACGAGGACCATCCCGAACAGGTGATGGTCCCCGTTGAAGCCGGCAGCGCCGTTCTGATCAACCACAAAGTCTTTCACGGGAATTTCCCGAACACCGGCGCCCACGCCCGGGAAATGCTGGCTATTGCCTACCGCCCCGCCTGGGCCGGACCGATCGATGAAGTCCCGGCGTGGGACAAGGCCGATCTGGCCGCCCTGCCCGAAACCGTGCGTCCCCTCTTCGCCGATCCCAACACCCGCCACTGGAACTTTCACGGCGGCAACAAGTCTGCCAATATGGCCAGCGAGGCCACCGGCATCAATCCCAGCCGCTGGGATCGTCGATAGCGCCCCGCGCGCAGCCGCCGGCCGCGGCTCACGTCAGCGAGTTCCACTCCTCGCCGAGCGCATCGAACTGCGCGTAGAATGCCTCCAGCACCGGGTCCGTGAGCGGCCCCTTCGTCGTCAATTCCAGGTTATGCCGGGCATGGTCGGGATTCGTCGTCCCAACAATGGCCGTGTCGATGGCGTCCTGCGAGAGCGTGAAACGGAGTGAAAGCTCGATGGGATCCTCCGGCGCACCGTCCGGAATCTCGATCTGCTGCGCCCGTTCCCAGTAGGCATCCGCGTATCCGTACGGCGACGCCGACTGCCCGATGGCGCCGTTCGCGATCGGCCGCTTGGCAATCACGCCCATCTCCGCGGCACGCGCCTCCGGAAGCACGTCTGCGCGCCCCTTCTGGTCCACGAGGTTGAACGACGTCTGCAGCGTGCTGAATACGCCCATCCGGATTGCCACCAGCGCGTCCTCGCCGTCGCCGCTGTACCCCACGTACCGTGTCTTGCCGTCTTCCTTCGCCCTCATCACCGCGTCCACGGCCTCGCCGGCTCTGAGCACGTCCGCCGAACACGTATGCAGCTGGACGAGGTCCACGTGATCCGTTTTCAACCGCTTCAGCGACCGGTCGATGCTCTCCTCGATGACCTCTCTCGACCACGGCTCCCCGGTGGCATCCCCGGTCACGTGCCCGCACTTGGTTGCCAGTACGTATTCGTCCCGTCGACCGCTGATGTACCGGCCGATCAGTTCCTCGCTGTTGTGGTAGCCGGCCGCCGTGTCGACCAGCGTGATCCCGTCGTCCAGCAGCCGGTTGAGCAGATACCCAACCCGACCGGGATCCACGTCCTCCAGCCCGATCCTCGCGCCGCCGAACCCCAGGCGGGTGACTTCCATATCGGTCTTGCCAAGCGTTCGTGTCTCCATCGCGTAACCTCCATCAAAAGCCGGGAGAGGGGAGACGGAAGACGGGAGAGGAGCGCCTCCCGTCCAGGTCTCGCGTTGAAATCCTTTTTGGGATTTTGTTGTTCGGGTTTCGGTTTTGCCTTTAGCTGACTGCTGAACGCTGAATGCTGACGGCTTTCTTGTGCGGACCGTGAAGATAAGTTCAGCGAATGGATTATGCAAGAGTTTAGCCCGCGATCCCGTTTTGGGTTGACAGAAATGCCCTGCTGGTTTAGGTTTGATTGTTGCAACGCACGAAGCCAGAAGGCCCAACAAGCCACAGGAACGGCGGGCGCTTTTGTCTAACCGGGGCGGCGTTGACACAGCCTGGAGACCCGCTACCGAGAAGGAGAAAAATCCATGGAACAGACCCGCGACCGGGTGGCCTTCGACAATTACGTGGACGACGGCGGCTACACCGCGGACCTGTACGAATATCACGAGATCGATGAAGGAATCGAAAGCCTCGACGCTTCCACCGATGCGGACGTGGATTTTTTCCACCGGAACGGCTATCTGGCCGTCAGAAATGCGTTCACGGGCGCCGAGGTCGATGACATGCAGAACGGGCTCATGGATCTCATCAAGGGGAAGAATCCGGAATTCAAAGGCGTGCAGTTCGAAGTCAGCTACAAGGACAGGCTGCACTCGCTGACGGACGACGAACGGTGGGACGCGGTGCGAAAGCTCCAGTACTTCATGGGCTACGACCACCGATTGACCCGTCTGGCCGAACATCCGAAGATCCTGGACATCATGGCGCGAATCATCGGCGAGGAACCGGCGCTCTATTCGCATCAGGCCATCCTCAAACCGCCGCGGGTGGGGCGTGAAAAACCCTGGCACCAGGATCACGCCTACTTCAACCTTCCGATGGGGACGACCATCGTGAGCATGTGGATTTCCCTGGACAAAGCCACACCGGAAAACGGCTGCATGCGGGTGATTCCCGGTACCCATCTGCAGGGTCCCAGGGTCCATTTCAAGCGCCGCGACTGGCAGATCTGCGACACGCACGTAGTCAGAGACCGCGTGGTGGCGGTCCCGCTGGAACCGGGCGGCTGCCTCATCTGGTCGGGCATGATTCACCACGGCACGCCTGCCAACACCACCTCCCATCGGCGCAGGGCCCTGCAGTTCCACTATTGCCCCGCGCGCGTGGAAGCGACCACGTCACAGGAGCGCCTGGCCGTATTCGGGAGCGAAGGAAAAGACGTCACCTGCTAGCGACAGTCCAGACCCGCAACCCCCATTGAGAAAAGCCCCGGTGAACACACGCCCCGGGGCCTTTTTCGCCTTTGTCGAAATATGGACCCCAAGCTCCACATCCTGCTCCGGATCCTCCTCGGCGGCCTTGCGCTCTACGTCCTCTACGCCGCCGTCCTTTTCTTCGCGCAGCGCCGTTTCATCTTTCCGCGACACCTGGTCCGGACGCCGCCTACCGACCTGACGGTTGCGCCGGGAATCGAGCGCATCTGGTTGAACACACGCGCCGGCCGAACGGAAGCCTGGCTGCTCCCGCCCGAAACCGACGCGGGTCCCGCTCCGGCGATCATCGTCGCCCACGGCAATGCCGAGCTCATCGACCACTGGGTCGACGAAGCGACGGCTCTCAGACGTCTGGGAATCGCCGTCCTTCTCGTGGAATACCCCGGATACGGACGGTCTGAAGGTTCTCCTTCCCAGGCCAGCGTCACCGAGGCCTTTGTGGCCGCATACGATATGCTGGCGGCCCGGGACGACGTCGACGCGGACCGGATCGTATTCCTGGGCCGCTCGCTCGGCGGGGGCGTGGTGTGCGCGCTCGCGGCCGAACGCCCGCCCGCCGCGCTGGCGCTGATTTCCACCTTCAAGAGCGTCAACGCCATGGCCGCGGAGAAATTCTTCGTTCCCCCATTCTTCGCTCGGGACCCGTTCGACAATCTGAAGACGTTGAGGAGCTATCCCGGACCCGTACTCATCGCGCACGGGACACGGGATTCGCTGATTCCGTACAGCCACGCCATCGCGCTGCACGATGCGTCCGGGCGCAGCCGTCTCATCACGTACGAAGCCGGGCACAACAACTGCCCGCCCGACTGGCCGGCCTTCTGGCGGGAGGTGGACCGCTTCCTTCGGGAAGAGGGAATTCTCCGGTAGGCGCCGCGCATGGGAACGGAGTAAGCCAGCATGCAGGCCATCGACTTCCACAACTCCTACGTCAGCTGGCGAACGGACTGGGAGGTCCTTCCGTCCAGAACCGCCTCGCACAGACCACCCTGGACGCTGAACGACGTCCGGGTCCCGATCGACAGCTGGTGCAGGCTGACGGAAAAAGCGTCGGGCGAATCGCGTGAATTCGTCCTGGGCGCCAACTGCAAGACCGAACGCGTGGGGGTGCCAAAGGATATCTGGACGAGCCCCAACGCGGATTTCGTGCCGGTCTTCACCAACGATCGGTTTCTGATTCTCAAGACCTACGACCGGGTGGGACGGCGGGTCAGCGCGTACCCGGCCTCGCTCGGGGATCAACCGGAACGACAGACGGGCCTGTCCGCGGAGACGTTCGTGGACGTACGCATCGATATCGCAAGGAACGAGGGACAGGTGCTGGGCAACGCCGACGACGTCATCCGGGCCGTATCCGACAACGGCCAACTGCTCGCCCGCACCGAATACGCGGACGAGCAGTATGCAGCTACCATTGACTATCCCATCCGGACGATCAACACGAACGAGCGGGACGGTTTCTTCCAGACGGATACCGGCCCACTTCTGTTCCCTGATCTGAGCAGGGGCCCCGACGAACTGATCGAAGGTATGGAACTCGCGTTCGCGGCCTTCAACTCACCGGACTGGATCGAGTTTCTCGTCCGGGTTCCGACGCCGCTGACCGACGACGTCAGCGTTTATCACTACGCCAGGTCCGTCAGGCTGGACTGCACGAACTCGGTGATACGGATCTGATCGCGCGAAAGACGTTTTCTGGAACAACGCGGCGTCGCTTTTCAATGTGACCGACGATTGAACCGCCGACGTCTAGGTCGCCACACGAGTCGACTCAGAAACTGTGACACGGTGGGGTGGTTGGGAGAGGAAACGGGTGGGGCCATTATAGGAAAAATAGATAATCTATGCTGAGATCCACCACTATTATGCAGATTTAGAATAAAATTAAGTCTGCTATGGACATATCCGGCTTTAAAGACCCGCTCTCCTGTGCAGGATACTACCGGATTGCATTGAGTTGACATGATCGATGTACTTGGCTATACTTCTCACAGCGTTTTTCGCACCACCAACTGTGTCGAATCTCTCAAAGACTTTATAGAACGACGGATCTGTAATCTGAAACTATGGAATAACTTCAATCAGCAATATCATTAGTCGGCAACAACACGTGGAAACTTGAGCCCCTATTTCGGAGGACTAAAGTCTTCCGTTGCGCTTTTTGCAGATCCACTGGCGTACGCAGGCTTCTCGACTTCAATCAGGACATCCAACGCGCCTTTGACGCTGACCGAACGCGTCTGCTGTTTCAAGCTCAGATGGAACCTGTCCGGAGGATTTCAACGTGCCAGTTATTGCCAATCCAGTGAGTTGAGGTAAGTGGTAATGAACTCGGGAGACGGCCCTGTCTGTGTTTCGGTAATCAATATGAAGGGTGGCGTCGGCAAAACGACGATTGCGGCGATGCTGTGCTACTATGCGCCATCCAATCTTGACGTCCTCGCTATCGACCTCGATCCACAGGCCAACCTTTCTCAAGCACTCATGGGAGATACGCGATATAGGCAGTTTTTGGACACCCAAGCCCCGTCGATCGTCGAAATATTCCGAGGGTACCAACCTCCAAGCCAAGACACGGGATCGCCAGGATTGTTGGACTCTGAAGGCGTTGTCGTAGACACGTCTCGATTAGGGGGTCCAAATGTACGAGTCATTCCTTCCAGATTTGATTTTTCCGACAATCTGATAAACTCGCTGAAGCCTGATGAAACTGTTCTCGCGCGGTGTATCGCAGAGCATTTTCAGGACAAAGACATCATCATTATAGACTGTGCACCTACCGAGTCGATATTCACGAGAGCCGCATACCATGCATCTCGCCACGTTCTCGTTCCTGTCAAGCCCGAGTATTTCGCGACAATTGGGTTTCCTTTGCTGAACGACTCCCTCAGATCCTTCAGAGACAAAAACCGTGGACATCAGATAGATGTGATAGGTGTTGTCATCAACAACTCATCCTATCATTACAGTGGAAACCAAGGTGGTCCTGAAAGGCGGGTCGCCTTAGAAGAAATACACGAAGAGGCTGAACAAAGTGGCTGGCACGTATTCGAGAACGAGATTCCCCTTTCCCGTGGCTTTCCAAAAATGATGCGAGGGAATTTTTCTCGCCTTGGAGACGCCGGTCAATTCCGTTTTTTTGCGGAGGAGTTCTTTCAGGCGTTAGGGTTTGACCAGGATTGAGGAGGTCGGTTTCTATGACCAAAGCTAATCTTAAGGAGGCGCTGCGCGGGTTGGTTCATCAGTTTGGATTCGAACAGGTTGGCAGGTCATTGCGGGAAATTCGCTACTCTGAACTAGATGACAACAGTTCGAAACGAGCCGACGTGTTGAGTCGAACTGTTAGCGCGAAAAAGGCTGAAAAAAAGAAGCCAAAGGTAAGCGCACCGGAGTATGTCGAGAAGATGAAACTTGGCGCGGACAAGGAGCCAATAGTACTTGAACTTGCTACAAGATTTGAAGGCAAGGACTTCTTGCCAACATTTGGAGATATTGATAATTTCTGCCGGTTCTATGGGATTGATACGCCCGTGTCCAGGTCCAGAGCGAGTGCCATTCCGAGAGTCTTCAAATACATAGCAACAATGGAAATTCAAGATACCCGAAGAATACTGGATCAAGGGATGTTTTCGGGACCATCCCGACTTAGCCCTATCTCGGACGCGATCAGGAACTACGGAAGTGCCCGTCGAGCTTCTCGGGTTTGATAGTGCGCGAAGGTATTATCGTCTTGCCCACTTCAAAGTGCGACATCGATTTAGCAGTCATGGATGTGCCCGTGGCGGTAGCATTGTCGTCCCTTATTGATCGACCGGCGCGGAAAACATCGAAGCCTATGGCGCACTGCTTCAGGAAGTAAGCTGGACCCTATTGACTTTCCATCGGGAGAATCAGCCCAGCACGGGAAGGTCGTTTTCCGTCGACGAGGCGATTGCCGACTTGTGTAGATTAGTGTGTCTGGGTCGCCTCTGCCGGCGGTACGAGGAATGCTCGGAGTGGTCGTCGCAGGATCGATATTCGGAGCCATCCTGTAATCGAACTTCATATTGGCGTCCAAGAACAGAGAATGCGACAAAAACAAAGAAGCCGAGGTGAAAACCTCGGCTTCTTTGACATCAATTGTCTCGTGGTTCGGGCGGTGGTTGTGGCCTGGATGGCGGCTGTGGAGTTGTTTCAGGTCTTGGAGGGGGCGCCGGTCTTGGGTTATCGGGATTACGCGGTGGCCTTATCGCTCTTTCTTCTCCGCCCCTTTTCCCCATCATGCCTCCCGGATTGAATATTGGTCTACCAGCGAATCGTCCGCTTCTCGTTGGCTTTTCCTGTTCAATTTATCGTTCACTGATATATCTGCCCAACCTGGAATGCTCGTCGCCCTCTCACCGGCTTCAATAAGGTCCATCAGTACATCGTAGGCCTCTTCATTATCGATGGCGTTGTTTTCAATCTTCGACCACAACGCTTTGTGTTTGTCCTGCAAATCGAAACACATCACGCTGACCGCGTGGAGACTGGCGGATTTTCTTGCATGATTCCCAAGTAAGCCGAATACACTGACGGCAATTATGCCCAAATCTACCACCACTTCAGCCAGCCTGCCAATATAGTCCGAAAACATAAAACGGCCGGCTCCGGCTATCGCACACAGCGCAAGTCCTATCATGATGGCATTGTGTCGCCTGCGATAAAGGCGGGAAAGCTTATCGTAGTATCTGGCCGCCCTTTCGACATCCAGATACTCGTTCCATGCCATCCTTCGTGTCGCGTCACTGACCATCGAAGCTCTCCGTTTTCAACGACATCCCGTCACTACAGTGAAACACGGGCCTCATCCTCTCAACCAAAGGTACCGGATCGACGGCGGCGAGTCAAGCCATTATCCTTAGATACCGGCTCGGTACTGGAAGCTGTTCAACCCGGTAGGCAGATTAGCCGGCTGACTCAGATTTAACTCCGAGGGAAAGTCGCCCCAGTCTACATTTGCGCCGAGTACGCGCTATCGTTCCCCAAGTCTGAAACGCACCGACCCGCGATTCATACTCCGCCCGGCTGCGCGTTCAGTAGCCGGATTCGCTTTACCATTTCTTCGATGCCGGGCGAATATCCGTCCTCGGTCGAAACATGGATCGCGGGCACGTCGAAATCGGGCGGCGTATAATCCCCCGAAGGCGCGATTTCGCCGGTCCTCCTGTAGATTTCGACGCGTCTGTCGCCATGGTAGAACTCCCGGTCCGGATCGTCCAGGCCTCGCTGCAAGTGGCGCCTGGCCGCCACCATCCCGTCGATGGCGCAGACGACAAAGACCGGCGTACACAATTCGAGGATCCGGGGGACTCTCGGCTCCCAGATCCTGTGCTGAAACGCCGCCTCGATGATGACGGAGACCTTCGCGACGAGGTACCGGTTCACGATATCGAAGAAGAGATCGGTGACCAACCGGTTGACGTCCGGCGGCAGCCGGTCGTGTTTCACGCCATAGGTGTTGACGTAGCCTTCCTTGATCCCGTCGCGGCTGACGACCGGCATCCGGAGTCGGTCGGCAAGTTTCCCGGATAACGTGGTTTTTCCCGACCCCGGCCGGCCCGTAACGATAATGCAGATGGGTTTGCGGCTCATATATCCGTTGCTCGAAATGGGTGGGGAAAGCAGTGATCAGTCCACCGGCAGTTCCACGCTCCTCCCGCTCTCCAGGTCCATTGTCACCGCGCGGAATTGAAAGCCGTATCGTTCCACTCTCTCCCCCCGGGTGTCATCACCCGTATCCGGCGCCAGCACCGTCGCGCCCTTCAGGTCCGCGTCCGCACGTACTTCGTACGCGCCGTTTTCCCGAAGTCCGAACCGCACCGTACGCCGCGCGCGTTCCCACGCGTCGATCCGCTCCGCCGTCCACCACGGCATGCCCTTGTCCCTGGTATAGCCGACGATTTCCCTGAGCCCGCCGCGAACGGCCGGTTCCCAGACGTGCGCGGGGTGAAAGAGGAAATGGGCGATGCCGTGGTGCCGAAACGCCCGGTCGGCGAAACAATGCGCCAGGCGGGTGGAACACCGCTTGTGAATGTCCTGCACGGTCAGGTTCACCTCCAGCACGTCGATCGGCGGGCCGCCCGGTGACTCGTCTTCAATCGGAAACCAGGGGTGGCATCCCCCGAAGGGAAACCCGTTGGTATAGGGCGTGTTCGGCCCCCGGCTCTGCTCCAGGGTGATGCCCGCGCGTTCGCACCAGCGGAAGAACTCCAGCCGGCCCTGCCAGCGGAGCGTGTGGTTCTTGTTGGTCGTGACCGGCCGCCCCGACGTTTCGGTGACCGTTTTCAGTTGTCCCGCCAGCTCTTCGTAACCCCACTTCAGGTGGGCGGTCTCCGGCTTCTGATCGTCCGACGCCGTCTGCCAGGTCTGCGCGTCGTAGTGCAGGGCCACCTCGGAACCGCAGTCGTGGATCGCGCGGTAGAATTCCGGCTGATAGTGCCCGGCCATGATGCACCACGTCGTCCGAATGTCAACCTCCCGGGTAAGCCGCAATAGCGACCAGCCCAGCGCTTCGTCACCGCCGTCGGAGTCGTGGGACATGTGCGCGATCGCGGGCAGGTTGTCCGGCCAGTACCACAGGACGGGCAGGGATACGCCGATCTCCCGGCAGGCGTAGAGGATGGCCTTGATGATGAGTTCCCGGAACTCGTCCGCGATCGGCTCGAGGAAGACGAGGTTTTCCTCCTCTCCCGGTACCGGCGACCGGTCGCGGTCCAGATCCAGCGCGAGCCCCTGGATCACGTCGATCCGCGTGGGACCGATCGCGGGGGGTATCGCGTGCCCCTGCTGGATATGCACAACCGTGCGGACGACGTCGGGACCCACGGCGATCGCGATGCCATTGCCGGGCCGATGCTCCACCACCCCGTCGCTGGCGCCAATCACCCTCGCCAGCGCCGTCCCATCCACGGCTTTGATCCGGCGCCCGCCGAAACAGTGAAGGCTGCTGGCGAACCCCGCCGTTACCGGATGGTCCTTCTGCGCGATCTGCACGTATCCGTCCGCCATGTCTCCCCGGTCCGCCGCGCCGAACACGCTGTCCAGCCCCGACATGCCTCCCAGCCCGATCAGCGCGCCGCCGGATTCCACGAAGTTCGCGAGCAGCGTCCGCTCCGCGGCCGACAGCGGCATATGCCAGGGAAGCAGTACCACGCGATATCCATCCACAGCGGACAGGGGACGTTCGATCTCGTCATAGGGTATGCCCGCGTGTGCGAGAATCTCCCGGATGTAATACCCGCCGTAGTAATGCGAAGCGTCCGGCGCCGTCTGTCCATCCGGATCGGTCACCACGCACAACGGAAGGTTCATCGATGATTTCCTGTTTAGTGAATGGGCCGCCGGAATGGTGATTCACGGCGACCCACTGTGCAGGCGGAGGTCTTCAGGAATGGAATTCGTAAGCGTAAACTCCGTCTATTGCTCCGCCATATCCTTCAACCTGTTCAACTGCCCGTCGCTGCCCAGCGCGATGAGCACGTCGTCCTGATGAATCGTGACGCCCGAAAGCCCGGCCGAGGCCGCAGGGTCGCCCCGGGGTTTTCCGTCCGACCCGTGAATGCCCACGACAATCGCTCCCGTCCGCTGACCGATATCGGTCTCCTTCAATTGCCTGCCGACCAGCGGCGACCCCCCGTCCACGTGAAATTGCTCGAGCCGCATCGCCGCCTCGCCCTCGCCTACCACGACGTCGAGAAAGTCCACGATCGACGGCCGCAAAAGCACCGACGCGATTCTCCGCCCGGCCAATTGATAGGGTGACATCACCCGGTCGGCGCCTGCCGTCGTCAGCTTGCCGATGGTCCGCTCCTCCGCCGCCCGCGCCACAATCGTCAGTTCGGGATTCGCCTGTCGCGCGGAGAGCACCACGAACACGTTCAGGGCGTCCTCCCTCAGCACGGCAATCAAACCCTTTGCATTATGGATGCCGGCTTCGACCAGCACCTCGTCGTCCTCCGCGTTGCCCTCAACGAACAGGACCGTTTCGTCCCGGCCCAATTCAGAGCGTTCGGGATCCTTATCCACAATCACGAAGGGCATGCCCGCCCGTTTCAGTTCCAGCGCCACTTCTTTGCCGACCACCCCGCCGCCACAGATGATGTAATGATCTTTCAGGTTTGAGACCAGACGTTTCATTCTGCGCCCTCGCATGGCGTGGACAATCTGACCTTCGAAAACGAAACCGATAAACGTTGTCACCGAATACCCGACGGCGATAAAACTGAACATCAGAAACAGGATCGTGAATCGCTGACCCATCGGCGAAAGCGGATGTACTTCGCCATAGCCGACGGTCGTAATTGTAATCACCGTCATGTACAGACTTTCCCAGAACTTCCATCCCTCAATCCACGCGTAGCCCAGCGTGCCGCCCAGCACCAGTAAAACAGGAACCATGAACGCAATCGCAAAACGAACAAGCGGCGGCATCTCGAAACCCCGGAAAAGAAACCATCAACCGGAAGGCGTTGACGTCGAGCCCGACAGGGCGTCTCACAACACGACGGACACATCAGGCGGCGTATTCGAAGCGAAACGCTCCATCCGGCAAGAAGGAGGGGACGGGCTCACAGGGCAACCACGGAGTCTCTCACTGCCCGACGTCGGCATTTGCGACGAGGACCGGATCGCTGAGACCGTAGGCGTTGTTCCGGACTCGCGTCCGTCCGTCGGACCGCACCGACAGTTCGTCCGGCCGCTGGTAGAGCCAGTTGTGGTGGACATCCACGCCTTCTTCAGGAACGCCGCGTACCACGACGGCCGTTTGCGGGCAGCGGAACGTATTGTGATGCACCTTCATCCACGTCCCGGCGACGTCGGTCCCGTCTTTCCGGTCCCGTCCGCCGTGCATATCAAAGCAATGGCTCAACGACTCGCCGATTTCCACGTTGTGCCGCGCTTCATAACCGCTGCCCGATCTGCCCGTGCCCGCCAGCGAGTGCCGGTTGTAGTCGAACCGGTTGTATTCGATGAGCGAGAACGCCTCGTCGTGGCTCACCCCGTATCCCAGGCCGTTGTACTGGTTGTGATGGATGAAATTGTGGTGGACGTGATGCCCGTCACCGGCGCCGAGATAGACCGCGGAGTGGCTCCAGCCCGCCACCTCGCAATTATCCACCTCCAGCCCGGGATGTCTGGTCTCGATCCCGTTGGAAATCGGAAATTTGTAATAGTACTCGTGCCCCCTCCCTTCTCGAAAGGAGCGGTTATGGTGCTCCAGGCACCGCTTGGGGTTGGGGCCCTTTATGCGCAGACCCGTGACCCGCACGTCCGGGCCCATCACCTGGATCAGGGGTCTGGTATCGAACGTATCGCTAAGGATCATGCCGCCCTGCGATCCGTCCACGCCCCGGACGCCGGCAAGGGTGACTCCCTCGGGAATCTCGAGTACGAGGGACTCGATGTACACCCGCTCCGTGCAGTCGATTTCCGCCTCGCCATCCACCCCGATCACTTCGCCGGGCTTCGCCTGCGCCAGGGCGTCCAGCAGGTCGTCCAGCGTAGACACCGGGTCGGGCAGCGGCGATATCGCGTTCGCATACCCTTCGCCCCCTCCGATAGGCCCCTGTTCATCCGCCCGTGCGCCGCAGGATTCTCCTGCAATTTCGGTCCAGGTCTGTCCCAACGGTTCCATTTCGCTACCGAACATCGCCAGCCTCCTTTTCCGTGCGGTCATTCATTCACGGCAACCACGTATCCCTTCCTGTTATCGACCACGTTCAACAGCGGTTCGCCGTCCCGGAACCGCCGCACGTTTTCCGCGATCAGTCCGATCCGCCGATCCTCGATCCGGTCTGAATGCGCCGCGACGTGCGGCGTGATCATCACATTCTCCATCCCCCACAGCGGGTGCCCTTCCGCCAGCGGCTCCTCTTCGAAAACGTCCAGTCCCGCTCCTGCCAGTTCGCCATTCATGAGCGCCCGCGTCAGCGCGGCGAGGTCCACCACCTTTCCCCGCCCGATGTTGATGAAGATGGCGCTCGGTTTCATCGCCCTCAGCGCTGCAGCATCAATCATCCGGTCGGTCTCGCCGGTGTGCGGCGCGCAAATCACGAAGAAATCCACCGCTCCCAGCATCGCGTGCAATTCGTCCACGCGGTAAATCCGTTCCACGTAATCGGGACGTCCCTTCGGGGCCGGATCCAGGGCGAGTACTCGCATGCCGAACGCGTGTCCCCGTTCGGCAACCGCCAGCCCGATGCCGCCCAGACCCAGCACGCCGAGGGTGGTGCCCGCGACGTGGATGACCGGTACGGACTTTTTCTCCCAGCGACCTTCCAGCTGACTCCGGAAATATTCCGGAATACCGCGGGCCAGGGAAAGCAGAAGCGCAAAAACGTGCTCCGCGATGACGTCGCTGTAGATCCCGCGCAAGTTGGTGACGGCGACTTCGCTTTCATGTAATTCCGGGAAATAATAACCGTCCAGTCCGGCGCTTGTCGCCTGGACCCAGCGAAGGTTTTTTCCCGCGGCCAGCAGCGCCGGCGTCATGCGCCCGTAAAACGCGTCCGCATCCGCGATCAGATCCAGCGCCGCCGCCTCGGACTCCGCTACGCGCGTCTCCACGCCGATTTCGCGGACTCGCCCCATCCAATCCGGACTGAGCGCCGGCCAGAATACCATTTTCACCGCCATTTCAATTCTCCTCCACCGGGATGAACGCACCCCTGTCGTCAATTCTGATCTGCCCCCAATATTGCTCCGGATCGTGCGGCCACGCGACCAGCCAGCCCTCTCCAGCCGCCTGTGTCAGCACCTGTTGCCGCACCTCGAACGTCTTTCTCGGATACAGGTCGAACGCCATGATGTAGACTGGGTGCACGTGATGCCTCGTGGGGACCAGGTCTCCAATGAAACAGACCGTCTCGACGCCGCCCTGTACCAGGACGGACTGGTGTGCCGTCGTGTGTCCGGGGGTCAGAATCGTCCGCACGCCGGGGCAGATTTCCGCGTCGCCGTCTAGGAACGCGAGAACGCCCGCTCGTTCCAGCGGAACCAGGTCCGACGCGGCGTGGTAGCCCCTCACCGTTTGCCGGTCCGCGCCCAGGGCGTCTTCCCACTCCTGCCGCTGAATCGTGTACCGGGCGTTGGGAAACGCGGGTTCAAATCCGCGATCCGTACGAATCGTCGTCCCGCCCGCGTGGTCCATGTGCAGGTGGGTGAGTACCACGCGGTCCACCGCCTCGGGCGCCACGCCCGCTTCAACCAGCGCTTCGATCACGCCGCGGGAGGGGTCCGTTCCGTAGATTTCCCTGTATTTCGGCGACAGCTTCGCGGCGCCGATTCCGGTTTCCACCAGCACCGTGTCGGTCGGCGTTTCCACCAGCAGGCAGTTCAGGGCGAGTTGAATCCGGTTCCGCTCGTCGGGCCGTATCTTCTTTTCCCAGATCGACCGGGGGACCACGCCGAACATCGTGCCCCCGTCGAGACTGAACCGCCCGGCGTCCAGCGCCGTCACACGGATATCCCCTATGGTCCTAGATTCACCCTTTCGACTGGAATTGCTCACCCGATACCAACTGTGAATGGACTGCGTGAAGATTGAGGGCTGTCGAAGATCCCCGCCAAGAGTCCGCGGGTTCGACGCGGTCATGATGCAGTTATCAACGACGGAAAGTCAAGGGCAAAAGACCGGAGGTATGGTCATCCGGAGAGTTGGGTAAACGTCCTT
Source organism: Candidatus Latescibacterota bacterium (assembly GCA_965203805.1). GTDB lineage: Bacteria > Latescibacterota > UBA2968 > UBA2968 > JAAXHE01. The sequence goes on from OZ241917.1 coordinate 4,680,085, forward strand.
CCAGACGACCTTTCCGGCCAAATTCGGAAGGTTCTGTCGCGGCGCCGCGTTGCTTCTTCTGTCGAATTAAGGTTAATTGTTGGTTGGGAATGAAGTCTGTAAAGAACTTTCGGTCAGGGTGGGTCGGCTCAAGTTTCCGTTTCTGATAAAACGCGTCGCTGATTTGCCGGTAAAACCAAAGGGTCTGTCGAGGACGGCGGCAAGGAAGACACAATGAAGGAGGAACACCAATGAGTATGGTACGTGCGTACGCTAAATCGAGCTCATCATATCCAATGCGTGTCATTCTGATCGCCGGGGCACTCATAGTGGGTACTATTGCCGGGTGCGGAGGGGATCGCGTTTTGGAAGGGATACCGGATGATGAGCGCATTCCCGAAAGGCCGCTGCGATATGCAGGGAAAGTGGCGCTTGAACTGCAAGAGACCATCGAACTTGTGTTCAATGAGGACAAGCCTGAGATCGGGTATGTCGGGTGGATGGGAATTTCACCTGAGGGCACGTTGATGGTTACCGATTGGGATAACCATCAGGCGCATGAAATCAACTACCGGGACAATAAGTACATTCGCTCATTCGGGCGTACAGGTAGAGGTCCCGGGGAACACTTGTCGGCTCACCAGATGACGATAGATCCTGATCGAAGGGTCTATCTCGTTGATCCAGCTCGAGGACAGGTCCTCCGGTATGATCGCACGGGCCGATATCGGGATCGGACCGAAGCTATCGGCGTATCGAAGATTCACGCCGGTCCTGAGGGAGAGATGTTCATTCTACGCGTAAACTCAAGTCTTTTCTTGGAATTACAGCGCCGAGATCCGGCGACGTTGGGAGTTTTAGGCAGTACACCGCTTTCCAATCAAAATCAGAGTTTTGTGTCGTTTCGGATGAGAGGAATGGCGCATTTGAGTTATAACGCATCGATGCAGGTGTTTTATTATCTCGGACCGAATGACTACATGGTCAAAGAGATCGATGCGATAACAGGCGAGATTACCGCGAAATTTGGCCGGCGCCCTAAGGGATTCGTTGCGTTGCCCGATCGCTTCCACGATATCGGGAGTGGTACTGTTGACGATTTGAGGCAATTGGATATTACCAGTGTAGGATCTATGACATTGGTTGAGGATCGATATCTGTTCGTCTCCTTCAATAACCCGGGTACTATAATGAACGAATGGGTCGTCTATATGATAAATCCGTCCGGTCCGTTTGATGTGTTCGATCTGGATGACGTTACGATTACAAGCCTTGAGCCATTCAGGGACCACAGCGGTGTGCCGATGCAAGCCATCACCTCTGCGCGGGAATCTGTATTTATTTATAGACCGCCTCGTAGAGCAATTGCGGACAAATCCATCGGTACGATAGAAAAATATGCGGTTACGTTGGACCTGAATTAAGGATGGCAAAATCGAGATCATGTCGCCCGACGAAACCAAGGAACTCGTAAGAGACTTGGCGAAGAAGCGGTCAAAGAGGCGTCGTCCTTAGCCGATTGACCGCTCCCTCGCCACCTCCACCACCCCTTCAGCGGGGCGCATGCGGACGGAATCGCTGGTGCGGATGTTCGCGAGCGGGTCGGGTTCGAGTTCTTGCATCAGCGCCACGTTGGCCAACACCGCGCCCTGTACCATCACAGGGTTCGTGCGACCGAAGATGAACCCCGCCGGGCAGGTCCCCCGCTCCACCATGTCCAGCATCATCCACGACGTTGTGACACCTTCCCTGGACATGCGGAACACGACGATTTTCCGATGGTCCGCGAATCATGTCTTCGATTAGAACTCCTCACTCGATTCCGGCTGTGAATTGACTGTGTTGGGTCTTGCGGGTCGTCGTCAATTCTCGACACGAACGCGCGGGTTCGACGCCGTCATTGTGCAAGTGTCGCCTGATTCCTCTCATCCGCAAAAAGCGCGAATAGCGTCGTCCGGCGATCAAAGCGTTTCCTCTGGATCTATGCGCCTGTTGATGATGGCGAACGCTCGTTTGCGATGCGATTGCGGTTCTTGTGCGACAATGGTGCAGGTTTCGCAAATACTCCTCCCTTATTCCCGCCAGATATCTCGAGTTCACGTGTAAAGGCGGATTTGGAGGGGTATTTTTTTAGGATTTGGCCATAGCCGTCACTATTATGGTAGGAGCCTGAGTCGATGCGGGAATGTTGAAGAGCGAACCCAAGCCTCTCCTTAAAAGCGGGAAACTTATGATTGGAACGCAAGAATTATTCGTCCGGAAAGTGCTGTCGGGCGATAGGGACGCATTTGAACCGCTCGTTGAGCAGCACAAAGGCACGGTTTACGCTCTGGTGGTGGGAAAGACGGGCGACTTCGCTTCGGCGGAAGATATCGTCCAGGAGACCTTCGTTGAGGCATTTCGGCAATTGAAATCCTTGAAGGACCCGGCGAAGTTTCGCGCATGGGTCCGGGGTATCGCGATGAATCTTTCCAATGAGTGGATTCGGAAACGCAAGCGGAACGTACCGATTGATGATCTGGACGATTCGAAAGAAGCGGCCTTTCAAAGCGAAGTTCTGCCGGAGTCTTTCGTTCGATTGCCTGCGGCGCCGGACAGCGACTTCGAAAAGGAAGAGATGCGGAACTACGTGCTTCAAGCCGTCGAACGACTTTCCGAGAAGTATCGTGAAGTCGTGCTCCTGCACTATATGGAGGGCCTGAAGTACAGGGAAATCGCCGAGATGCTCGACGTCCCGGAAAGCACAGTGCTCGGCAGGCTCCAGGTGGGTCGCGATCAGCTACGGGAAGAGTTGCTGCCGATCGTCGAGGAGACATTGAAGGAGCAGCAGCCGACGTCAGAATTGACGCGGAAGGTAATGGCTGCGCTGCCGCCGATGCTCCTGTTGACTCCGAACTCGATATGGGCGAGTGCAAAGCGTTTCTTTGGCCGAAGTCCATACTGGCGAACAGGCGGTTTTCTGACGGCGGCGGTTGTTGGAACGGGGATTTACTATTCCGGCTTCGTCGCCATTGTCCAGTGGGAAAACGAAACAAGAACCGATTCGCAGCCAGGGGCGGCCGCCGCGCCGATGGCAATCGAGATTGAAAAAGGCGACGTGTCCAACCCGGTAAAACGCCCCAAACAGGCGGAAGCTGCACTTCAGCAAAGCGCAAAGAAGGGAAACGCAAATGGGCAGGCGAAAAGCACCAATGCCGGCCAGACCAGGCAGGCAGGCGGAGCATCGACGGACAATCCTCCGAGACCGTCGATGACTCTGTCCGATTCGCCGGCCGATTCCGTGGTTACGATCAAATACACCATTCCAAAGTCAGGCTCTCAAGATTCCGTACACGTTGAACTCTGGGTCGGTAGTTGGTCGGGAGACCTGTCCGCTGTCCCTGTAAACGCGAAGAAAGTAGTGGGCACCCATGAAGTTATTCTCAAGAAACGTAACCTTCCTGACGGCACCTATTTTGTTGCGCTCAAATTAAACCGGTCCAGCACACCTGCCGAAATTCGGAGGTTGAATCTATTCTGGGAAGGCAGAAAATAGGGGAGGTCCTTATGTTGAATTCCAAAGCAAGGATCACGGGCGGCAGGTGTCAAGTCGGTGATATCGTCCTAATGATCTTGGTCTCAGTAATGCTGATTACGCAAGCTGAGGCCGGTACGCGAACGCACTCTCGCGAGGAAATACGGCGCTTTTCGGACGCGACGCAGAAACTGATAATGGCGGAAGGCTCAGAAGCCCGCTGGAACGGTATCCTGGCTCTGGAACGTTTTCGTGCGGAGTTTCCGGAGACCTTCCTGAAAGGCGACGCTGCCGAAGCGTTGTTCCGTTCCTACAGCGATGTGGTGGATGATCCTGTTTTCCTGCTTCGTCTGGCGGAAGAAGCCATCGCGCTGCTTCCTAATAGAAATGGTTTGTATGAACAAGTGGTACAGCCTTTCGTCGAAAAGAGGATATTTCCCGATCAAACCCTGGCATATGCCCATAAGTCACTGGAATTGGCCGAGAAAATGCACGCGCAAACCGGCAGCTACAATCGCAAGATTATAAAAAGACTCGTGCTCTTGAGCCAGGCTTATCAATTGGCGAATCAGCCAATCGAGGCGTTGACAGTGATGAGGCGAAGCTTACGAAAAGCCGAGGAGCAGCCTGCGAATGCCTTTCCGGATGAAGCAACTCGCCAGAAGGCCGTTGACGGGATTCGACTGGATTTGCTCCGGCTATACGTTGAGCAGGATCGATGGGACCCTGCATACCAACTCGCATGCGATCTCATGAAGACCTCGGTGATCCGTGAACCCGTTTACGAACTATGGAGTAGGGCTTACGTCGGGAAGTTCGGCTCTGCGGAAGGGATTATTAACGCTTATGCCGATTTGAAGGCCGAGATTGAAGAATCGCGCAAGTCCCGCCTGATTGAAAAGCGCATTAAACGAGCGGCGCCAGCATTCGTCCTGGAGACGTTGAATGATGAAACGGTGAGCCTGGATGGGTTACGAGGGAAGGTCGTGTTGCTCAATTTCTGGGCGAAATGGTGCGGTCCATGTCTTGACGAACTGCCGCAACTCGAAGCGCTGAACCGTACCCTCGGTCAGGAGTCGGTAGAATTCCTGGCAATCAATCTCGATACGCACGAAGACGAGAAGCGAAAGGAACTGATATCGGGAACCAGGGCGCGGCTGGCGCCCAGCCTGACCTATCTGATGGGCAATGATGAAGTGAGGCGTAAATTCGGTTTCGATAAAATACCGTACACGTGTATTGTGGATCGAGAAGGGCAAATTCGTTACGAAAAAACCGGCCTGAGCAGCGACTTCAAGGCAACCATCAAAGATCAGCTGACGTGGGTAATTGGATTGTCTGAGGCTGAATGACGCGAGGGATTTCAGGAGGAGAATTACCGACGTGCTGGGAATTACGGTGTTAAATATCAAATACCCAAACCAAACCCCTGGACAGAACGAGTTCAGGGGTCTGGTTTTTTCTTCAAAAGTGGGTCGGTTAATCAATCAATAGGTTACCCATGTAAATTGGATATGTAGTCCCGCGAAGAAATCCAAACCTCAAATCGTCACTTCCAAATGGCTCCATTTTGCCGATCATGGGTGGCCTGATTAGGGCGATCCGTGCCAACATTCCAACAAGCCTCCTTTGTCTGCCTTAATACGGACACACATTGTCGTGAATGGCACCAAGAATATCGCGTGCTTTCTGACGAATAGGGTATTGCCCTTCGACCCTATGTGGATCTGTTCTACTTACTTGTAACAAGAACTCCTCTACCTGATCATTTGGAAAATATATCAAAAGTCGAATAGCTTCATGACGAGTATCAACATTAGGTGATTGTGCCGCTTTAAATAATGCTTCTCTTATACGTCTACGTCGAACTTGCTGTTTTTGAGCAGGCTCATAAGAAAAGAGATATTGCTCATTTATCATAGACCGTAGCATACGTACAATCGTATTTTGTGCTTCTAGTGACTCTTCTTGACTTAGAATCTTTATCGTATGATCAACAATAGCCTCGGTGGCCACTTTACGATAAGGAAGTTGTGGTGATTGGATGTTATATAGAAATACCCCGAATTCATCCCAAAATGGTAATGACCGTTTATCACTTTGCCAAACTAAGAGTTGATACAACTTAAGACCTTGTCCATCATCTAATTTAGCATCCTTAAAAATATAGTATGCGCGTTGTGGCGCACCGTCTTGGACCCGATAAAAATCACCTATTTTCAATAAGATTTCACGATATGGCTCCGGCCAAGGTTCTACCGGTAAGAGAAATAAGCTATCGATCAAGGCGTAAGTCGTAGAGTAATCCGACGCATCACTCATCGCCTGCCAGGCTCTTAGACGTTGTTCATCAGGATATTTATTTTGATCCAATTCTGCACTTGCAATACTGATCGCACCACACAAAACAACAAACCCGATAGTTAATTTACGCATGATCAAACCCCTTAAGATTCGGATCGGACAGTTTATTCCGTCGCACAATATTCCCAAATATTGGACTGTTTGTCAATTCCAAAAGGCAAATTAAAACCTTCTCCAACAACCCGATGCCCTGCGTGCCAATGTACAGTGAGCCATCTGTCCCAGGGAGCCTAATTTGGAATATTGGAAGGCGAGGAGAGCATCAAGTGTCGGAGGTTCAATTCCAGAGGCTACCGCCGTCTCGGTACGTGAATTTGACTGTATACGGATATTTCATCTTTATATAATGAACGAGGAAGGCGTTAAAGGCACAATGGTATTGGGCCAGGATAAACGATCATCCTGGCCGTTGGCTGGTGACGGGCAAACGGGCGGAGACCAAACGTTCGTGCCGCTGGGTATTGTTGCTATTCCAGAATTCATCCGACGCTTCCTGAATCGCGGTGGCTATGGTCGACTTTCCGGATCTCGGTGCGCCATTCAGAATGATGACCTGCCCCAACCCTCTGCGTTTTTCCATAGTCAATCCTGCCTCAATAGTCATATTCCAGCCATCATAGGCCGATTCCCCGATTCTGCTAGGTGTCTGGAATTTCTTCGCACCACGAGGAGAACCTGCGGATAGCCGGGAGGAATTCCTGGAACACAGTTCTTCTCGATCTCACGACTGACTGACCACCTCCACCACCCCTTCAGCGGGGCGCATGCGGACGGTGTCACCGGTGCGGATCGTCGCGAGCGGATCGGGTTGGAGTTCGTGCATCAGCGCCACGTTGGCCAACACCGCGCCCTGAACCATCACCGGATTGGTGCGCCCGAAGATGAATCCCGCCGGACAGGTCCCCCGCTCCACCATGTCCAGCATCATCCACGACGTGGCCACGCCTCCCTTGGACGTGCGGAACACGACGATTCTTCCGGCGATCGACTGTCCGAAGAGCGCGTGTGTCTCCCTGCTGATGACCCCCGTGTACCGGTCATAGTCGTACCGGGCGCTGAAGCCTTCCACGCACACCAGCGCGATGGCTTCCGCATCGGGTCCGACGCCCGGATGCCCGCGTAGCGCTGCGTTCTCGGTCATCGCCCGGACGATTGAAGTTGAACTCGCTTGCGAGGCAGGACACCACCGCTACGGTCCCAACTTGATCACGCCGCAGCCAATTCTTGCTCCCGCGTTTCCCGAAGGTTGCGAGACGAAGTCATCCGGCCCTGCGTGGACGACGATCGCCTTTCCGACAACGTCGATATCCGAACCTGTGTTCATCTCCCAGAGATTGGTCGTCAGCTGGAGTCTGCCGACGCCTTGCTCGCTGGCGGTCAGATTGCCGATGTCACCAAGATGAAACTCGCCTTCTCCCCATTTTCCGTGGGCTACGCCTGTGGGATTCCAATGCCCGCCGGCCGACGTCCCGTCCGGCGCGCTGCAATCCCCTTTCTCGTGGATGTGCACCGCGTGTTGGCCCGCGGACGCGTTGTTGAGTTCGACGACGAAAGTGATATTGTCGCCGGTCCGGGTGAACACCGCCTTTCCGGTCAGGCCGCTTGCGTTCGACTCGCCAATTATCGCGGTCGCCTGTTCAGCCGTTCCGCCAAGACCCGTGAGCTGGTACTTTCCGATGACCTGTGCCTTCCCCCTGATGGGCAGATCAATTACGGAACGGTAACCACCGTTGATCGGGATACTTGACCAGCGGCCGATCCTCCTCCTATTCAGGAACGCGCGCGCCCGATAGTAACCCGTCGCGGAACCGGCGATTTCAATCCTCACCTGACCTCCGCTATCGGTCACCCCCGACCATTGAAAGTTCGGGGCCCGGCCAGAGACAGCGCGCGAGAATTCGACCGTCGCGCCGTTTACGGGCGTGTCTTCCCGCAACACGGTCGCCACCACAATTGCCCGGGTCCCGTCACCGACGGCGACCTTACTCAGGACCGGCGGATTCTGTTCGCCGGACCCGGACGACATCGTTATACGTTCGCCGCCGCAGCCGCACACGATACCCATAACGAGCGTCAGGACGACGATACAGCGAATTCCGTTTGCCATGGACGTCTCCTCCCTGTGGAGTGGTCTCGGTTTTTGATCGTTGGACTTTCAGGGGAGACGTCAAGAGCGGGAACCCCCGTCACAACGATCCACTTGTGTTCTATCCAAAAAACACCTGAGCGTTCTTCAGGCACTCATATCCTCTTCCTTCTCTCCGCCTCTTGCGGTTGCCCGCCTTTCGGGTGTTTCCGGGTTTCCTTTGTGTCTCCGTGTGAGCTGATTGTCGTTTTTGATCTTTGCTGACTGCTGAACGCTGAAAGCTAATCGCTGACAGCTGTTATTCGATGATCTTCACCATATCGATAAGGTCGCAGGTCTCCCCGGAGTCCATCAAGACCCAGTCCGGGCGGCGGCCGGATTCGACGTAGCCGACCTTGCGGTAGACGTGGACCGCGGCGACATTGGCGGACCAGACGGTGAGGTACAGCCGGCGCGCGCCGAGCCGCCGGGATTCGTTCTCAAGGGCGCCCATCAGGCGGGTACCGATGCCAAGTCCCCGGGCGAGGGCAATCAGCGCCAGGCCGATCGTGCAGTAGTCGTGACCGCTCTTCTGCGTGAATCCCTCGCCCATCAGGACGCCATCCCGTTCGACCAGGAGGTAACTCGACCGGTTCTGCTTCAGGCCGACCAGGGCCTGCGAGAGTTCCCGGCCCCCGGAATCAGCGTCGAGTTCAAGACGCCTGCACATGACTCTCTCACGCGAAAGCGTTCGGTGCATGTCGATGAATGCGTCCAGGTCCCGCCAGCACGGGTACCGGAAACGGGCCTCCGTTCCTTCAATCAGGAAAGAGTCAATGATGCGGCCTTCTTGCACGGCGGGTGTCCGGGTTGTCGTCACAGGAATTGCCACAGGTGGAATAGCCGGCCCAAAATAACCCATGCGTGGTGCGGGCGCAAGCCCCGCGGGATCTGTGCAAAAGTTCGTTTTAGGGCTTGACGCGCCTGTTTTCGGGTGTTAAAATGCACGTCTACCGGAACCATGGCGGTATCCGCATTTCGGAGAAAAGGATCTGTGTATGAAGACCTATCGTGTTGCAATTGTCGGACTGGGACGCATGGGCAGTACCATCGATGAGGAAGTCGTGGGCTATCCGTCGATCACGCTGCCATATTCTGTCGCCGCGTCGTGCGTGGCGAGCGAACGTCTGGAACTGGCGGCGGGTTCCGACCTTCTGGAAGAGAAGCGGCGGGCGTTCCGCGAGAAGTGGGGCGTGGAGGCGTTATACGAAGACTATCTGGAGATGATCGAGAACGAAAAGCCCGATATCGTGGCGGTGTGCACGAAGGGGGTTCTGCACGCTGAGATGGGGGTGGCGGTCGCCCGGGCCGGCGTACCGATGCTTTACCTCGAGAAGGCAATGGCGTGCTCCATGGAGGAAGCCGACGCGGTCCGGGACGCCTGCAGGGAACACGGGACGGTCTTCAATACGGGCGTCCTGCGGCGGTTCGACAATCGATACCAGGCGGCCAGAGCGCTGATCGCGCAGGGCGAAATCGGCAAGGTCAACGTGGCGCTGCACTTTGCCCGTTCGAATCTTCTGCATGGGCACGTTCATTCGATGGACACACTCTCCTATCTGCTGGGCGATCCGAAAATCGCGCGGGTGCGGGGAGAGCTCCTTCCCGGGGACCTGGCAATAGAGAACAACCGCCTGGACGACGATCCGGTCTCCAGGTATCATCTGGAATTCGAAGACGGGGTTGAGGCCTGGACCATCCCGGCGGGCCACTGGGAATTCGAGGTGATGGGCAGCGAGGGAGCGATCCGGTCGCGGAACAACGGCGTCGGCTGGGAGTTGCGCAAGGTCGAACCCGAGCCGGGACATCGTCCGTCCGTGGAAGCGGCCGCGTTTCCGGAGGTGGAAGCGCGAAGCGCGGTGGTCGCGTGTCTGGAGGACCTGGTGGCCGCCCACGAGTCTGGCGAGCTCTCGCTGGGCAACGTGGAGGTCACGCACCACATTACGGAAGCGTGTTTCGCCGTGGCCGAGAGCCACCGCCGAGGTGGGGCGCGGGTGGCGCCGACGGAAGTGGATAGAGGACTGTACATTTTTCATGTATGAGCGGCGCGCCGTTACCGGAACGAGGGACTATGAAGATAACGCCATTGATTTCACCGGATGAATTCGTAGGGCTCGAAGGGATCACCCATCTCTGTACGGGAGGAGAGAGCCCGTGGCTGAAGGCGCAGGCGTCGGTCTATGCCGAATTCGCGCGCCTCAAGGGCGGAGGATACGACGGGCGGGGCGAGATTTATGACATCGGGGACCGGTGCCGCCGCCGACTGAGCGAACTGTGGGGCGTGCCGTCGGAGCGGATCGCGTTCATGCCGTCCGCGGCGGAGGGAATCAACTGGCTGGCGCGGGGGCTGGACTGGCGGGCGGGGGATAACGTGGTAACGACGAACCTGGAGTTCCCGTCGGTCGCGTACGCCTGGAAGCAGTTGGATCACCTGGGTGTGGAGGTGCGGATGGTGCCGCACCGTGACTGGTTTGTCCACGAGTCCGATCTGCTGGCTGCCGTGGATTCGCGTACCCGGGTCCTGGCCGTGAGCCAGGTGAGTTTCTATACGGGACAGAATCTGGATATTGAGCGGCTTTCCGAGGGGACGCGGGGCAGAGGCGTGCTGCTTGCCGCGGACGTGACGCATGCATCCGGCGTGGTGCGGGTAAACGCCGCAATAACGGATATGACCGTAAGCAGCAGCTACAAGTGGATGCTGGCGACGCATGGCGTGGCGCCGTGTTATCTGAGCGAGCGGGCCGAGGACCAGATCGGGACCACGTGCTATGGCTGGAGGAACCTGGCGGTTTGGCCCGCCCAGCGCGCCGAGCGCCATCCCGACGTGGACGAAAAACCGATGCCGGACCGCATGGAGCCGGGAAATCCGGCCATGATGGTCGTGATGCACCTAGACAAGGCGCTGCAGGTGTTGATGTCGGTCGGCATCGATCGGATCGATACCCATGCGCGGGACATGTCGGAGCAGGTCAGCGCGGGGCTCGAGCGGCTCGGCCTTCCGGTGATCAGCCCATCAGAACGCGAGGCGCGGTCCGGAAACACCTGCTTTGCGGTCGACGACGCCAAGGAATTGGAGATGCAGCTGGCGTCGCACGGGGTGCTGTGCTGGGGCGAATACGGGCGCCTGCGGGTATCCACGCATTTGTACAACGGCAGCGCGGACGTCGACAGACTGCTGGAGGTCCTCGGGCAACTGTGAGTCGGGTACGGCCCCGGATGGGCGGTTACTGGCCATTTAACGGGAGAATGGCAGGATGATGAAACTGGGCTGCATGTCGCTGAGCTACAAGGATCTTTTCGCGGCCGGAACGATGGACCTGGAAGGGTTTATCGACCGGGCGTACGAACTGAGGCTGGACGGGATCGACGTCCATACGCGGGCGTTTGCGTCCACGGAGCCGGGTTACCTGCGGGATATCCGGATGCAATGCCTGAAGCGCGGGCTGGCGATTTCCTATATCGGTGTGAGCAACGATTTCGGGAGGCCGGAGCCTGATCTCGCCGGCGCGGTTGCAGAGGTGAAGGAATGGGTGGACGTGGCGGCGTTTATGGGGGTCCCGATGGTGCGGATTTTCGCGGCATGGGTGCGCGGCGGCGCGACCGAGGAGGCGGTGTGGGCGCGGATGATGCCGTGTGTGAAAGAGGTCGCGGCATACGGCGAAGAGAAGGGTGTCGTGCTGGGCCTGCACAACCACAACCACGGGTGCGTCACCCGTACGGGAAAGGACGTGCGTCGCATCATTGAGACCGTGGACAACCCGTATCTCTCGCATATCCTGGACACCGGACAGTACGTCGGGTCGCCCGGCGCCAGCGGCGCGAACGGCAGGGAGGATCCCGCGCTGGACTTTTACGGGAGCATCGCCGAGACGGCGCCGCTGGCCGTGCACGTGCGCGCGAAGATCTACAGGATTCAGACCGGGGAGGAGGCCTGGCTGGACTACCCCCGAATCTTTGAGATCCTCAGCGGCGTGGATTTTAACGGCTGGGTTTCAGTGGTCTATGAAGGGCAGGCCGTGGAGGCGGAGGAGACGGCGGTTCCGAAAGCGGTGGACTATCTCAGGCGGTTTGTCCCGGGAGGGTAGTGCTCTCAGGTTCCGATCAGCCGCTGGCGCCTCGACGAATCTGCGGGGATGACCGGGCCAGCGGAGAAACGCCGGATCAGTCAGGGGGACCGGGGCAATGGCCCAGGCGCGTTCAACGGATCACCGGGACCGTTCGGAAGACCCCATGACCGCCTGCCTGCCGCGCCTGTCTGCAGCGCAGGGCACTGCGCAGGCAGGCACGCACGCGCAGGCAGGCAGGGCTTGGCGCAGGCAGGCGCGGGGCGGAATCACCGCGCGGTCCGTGGTTCTGGGCCTGTTGACGGCGGCCGCGTCGGCCTATTACGGGATTGCCGGGTCGATGGTGCTGCACGTGGGGTCGCTGGTCAAGTCGAACTTTCCGGTTTCGCTGATCCTGGTATTTACAATCTGGGTGATCATCAATATGGTGATCGCCCGGGTTGCGCCCCGCAGCGTGCTTTCCCGCACGGAGATGATGGTCATCTTCGCCATGACGTGGATCGCGGGGATGATGCCCGGGGTGGGGTGGACGGGGTATATGACGGGGGCGCTTCCCGCGCCGCACTTCTTCGCGACCCCTGAGAATCGCTGGGCGGAACTGTTCCTCGACGAGTTGCCGCACTGGGCGTTCCCCGAACCGGTCCCGGAAATTGTGGACCGGTTCTATTTCGGGTTGCGCAAGGGGGAGAGCGTCCCGTGGTCCGGGTGGCTCGCGCCGGTGGGCTGGTGGCTGGCCGGCAGCCTCGCCATGGTTGGCGTGGCTTTTTTCGTTACGACGATCTTTCATCGCCAGTGGACCGACGCCGAGCGGTTGACCTATCCGCTGGTCAGTTTTCCCGCGGACCTGACCGAAGGGATCGGGCGCGGTCGCGCCATTCCAACCCTCTTCCGGTCTCCGGTGTTCTGGCTTGGCTTTTCCTGGACGGCCGGGATCATTTGCTGGAATATCATCACGTTCTGGTATCCGCAGGTGCCGCGCGTCACGCTGTTCGATTCGGTGAATACCAAGTGGATGGTGGTGGCGCAGAATTTCCCCCGGGTCTATTACCGGATTCTGCCGCTCGTGATCGGTCTGGGTTATCTGTGCCGCCTGGATCTGCTGTTCAGTTTCTGGTTCATGGGCCTGCTGGCGGTTGTGAAAGTGGGCGTGATGAACCGGACCGGGTTCACGGTGGGCCTGGCGGGGCAGCCCTCCACGGGTAATGAAATCGTCAATCTGGAAAGCCATGGCGCAATGACGGTCCTGGTGGTGTGGTCGCTGTGGATGGCCAGGCGTCACCTTGCGTACGTCGGGAAGAAGGCCTGGGAAGGGGGCGGCGAGGGAGAGGGTCCGGTTTCCTACAGGACCGCGGTCGCGGGGCTCCTGATCTGCGCGAGCTTTGTCTGCGGCTTCTTCATGGCCGTGGGCCTCTCGTTCAGCCTCGCCCTGGGACAGATGACATTGATGTTCATCGCGTATTTCACGGTGGCGAAATACATGGCGGCCACGGGGTTCGGGTATCTCGTGCCCGTGGGCGGCAAGGGCGGATGGTGGCTGAAGTCCATCACCGGCACGGCGACGATGGATACCCAAAACCTGGTCGGGTTGGGGCTTCTGAACAGCAGCGTCTTTTTCGGAGGGGGAAGGCTGCAGACGATTCAGATGCTGCCGCACCACCTGAAGGCGATGGACCATCTGAAGGCCCGCCGGGGATGGATTGGCGGGACGGTTTTTGTGGGATTCGTCGTCAGTTTCCTGGTTTGCGTGGGCTTCATCGTCTATTACTGCTATACCGAGTCCGCGCTGTTTCTGCGGTCGTGGACGCTGTGGGAGGGGCCGCACGGCATATTCAATGGTCTGGCAACGTCCATCGGCGAAACGGACAGGACCGTATTCGACCCACAGAAGCTGGGGGTCTGGCTGTTCGGCGCGGCCGAGGCGGGCCTGCTCGCGCTGCTGCGGACGTGGTTCCCATGGTGGCCGCTGCACCCGCTGGGCCTGGCGTTCCAGTATACGACCGGCCCCAGGTACTATGTGCTGAGCATCATGCTCGTGTGGGCGGCCAAGTTGCTGATCGTGCATTACGGCGGGCCCCGGCTGTATGAGAAGGCCAAGCCGTTTTTCTACGGGACGGTGATCGGATATTGCGCTGGCATCGGCATCGCACAGGTCGTCGACCTGATCTGGTTTCCCGGTCATGGGCACGGGTTTCATAATTATTGAAAAAAGGCAGCAGTTGGCTATCAGCTATCAGCGGTCAGCGTGAACAAAAAATCAGCTCACACGAAGACACAAAGGAAATCCGGAAACACGCGAAAGGCAGGCAATCACGAGGGTTGCCCCTACAAACCAGGATTTAACGATCAGCCGTAAGATGAGACCGGCTCGCGAAACGGGTTTCTGATTGGCAACCGGGTGGAGGATGACAGATGAAGGTCTTGTACCTGAACGTACCGGGCATGCTCCAACCGTGGTACGACGACTTCAGGACTGCGGTCGGGGAAGGGCATACGGTCTGCCTGTACGATCCCGCGAAACCCATGGCGCCGCAGTTTCAGGACGTGGAGGTGGTGGTGGACCAGGGGGGATCGGTGGGCACCCGGGCCCTGATCGACGCCGCGCTGGCCGCGCGCGTGAAGCTGTGGCAGGTGCTGGGCACGGGGGTGGACCACGTGGATGTGGCGTATTTCCTCGAGAAGGGCCTCATGCTTGCCAATACGCCGGGCCCGTTCAGCGCGGTGGCGCTGGCGGAGCACGCGATGTTCCTGATGCTCTATTTCGCGAAGCGGTTTGACGAGCACGTGCGAAACATCCGGTCGAAGGTGTTCTACTTTCCGGTGAGCGAGGAGCTGGAGGGGAAGACGCTCGGACTTCTCGGGCTGGGCGCGAGTGGACAGGCCCTGGCGGCGAGGGCGAAAGCGATGGGGATGCGCATCGCGGCCGTGGACGCGCTAGATATACCAAGGGAAAGGCTGGATGAACTTGGGGTTGAAGTGTTTGCGCCGCCTTGGGAACTGAATACGGTACTCGCGCAGGCGGACTACGTGTCGCTGCACGTGCCGCTGACGTCTCAAACACGGCATATGATCGATGCGCAGGCACTGGCGGCGATGAAGCCCACGGCGGTGCTGATCAACGTGGCCAGGGGCGAAATCGCGGATGAGACGGCGCTGGTCGATGCGTTGCGAAGCGGGCGCATCCGGGGCGCCGGGCTGGACGTGTTCGCCGAGGAGCCTCTGCCGCCCGGCCATCCGTTCCTGCAACTGCCCAACGTCGTCGCAACCCCCCATACCGCCGGGCAGACCTATGGCACGTCGAGGCGGCGAGGGGAGGCCTGCGCGGCGAACGTGAAGCGGGTCGCGCGCGGGCTGGAACCGCTGTACCGGATTACCGGGGTGGGCTGAGGTCCGCGTGCGGGATGTAGACACCGGTACGCGACTGTAATCACAGTCAACCGGACCGCCCAGTACTTATACAAATACACTTGACAAACAGTACAGCCTTGTTGTAATTTTTCGAATGTTGCGAAAAAGACAACCAAGGG
This sequence comes from Candidatus Latescibacterota bacterium, assembly GCA_965203805.1. Taxonomy (GTDB): domain Bacteria; phylum Latescibacterota; class UBA2968; order UBA2968; genus JAAXHE01. Next base: position 4,695,655 of record OZ241917.1, read on the forward strand.
GGAAGTATGACAAGTATCGCTTTTCCACCAACAGTGATGGCATTCAATCAGGGGATGGCAGGCATTGATGTACCTTGGGTTAGCGGGGAGGTTAGAGAAAAAGGCGTCAAATCCTTTGTCAAGATCGCGAGTGAAATGAACAGGGATACGAAGCGACATATCGCGTTCCTGCGAAACACGTACAAAGAGGCGGTTAAGTATCCCGATAGAATTAAGCGCCTGATGCCCTATCAGGACATAGACGCGTCCGTCGAGTATATGGAAAATATCGAGGAAATGTTAAAGAACAGCCTGAAGACTTTCGGCCGGCTTCTCAATAGCGCCGGGCCGGAAACCGACAGCAGGAAGGTAGACGCGCTAAGTTCTTTGATAGAATCCATTAAAGCGATGATTGGAATGTGCCAGGACCTTCGATGGCATGTGATGATTCACGAGGCTCAGAACGAACCTGCGTCAGAAAACGTCTGCGAGTCGCCGGAGGAATTTCTGAAAAAGCTGTGGGAATGATGGAATGGCAAACCACCAGCATTTGCCGATCAGATTGGAAGAGCCAGGCAGGAGATTCGCCAGACAAGCCCGGAAGTTGCCATAAAAATCCTCAATGCCGGCATCGGCCGCCTTCTCATGGCCGGTAAACATGACGTCGTATACGAATCTTTGAATCGCGCCAGGTAAACCCCACCCCAAGTTTAACGCTCCCTTGCAGGTATACGCCCCCCGCGGCTTTTCTTTACACTCCACGATTCTAGTACTTAATTGGTTAAATTAGAGTATTTTTCTTCAAGGGCTTTGGGTCGGACTTTTGTGGATTTCCACTCGAAGGGATGTGCGTTCTCGTTGTAGGCGTCAATGAAGTGATTGATGGCGGTGCGTAAGTCTCGAATCGAGGTGAAGGAGCCGCCTTTGAGCGCGCTTCTCCACAGGATGCTGAACCAGATTTCGATCTGGTTGAGCCAGGATGCGTGGGTGGGGGTGTAGTAGAAGTGGACATTGGGATGGCGTGGCAGCCAGCGGTCGTTCTTGGGCTTGTGGGTGTTCAGGTTGTCGAGGATGATGTGGAGTTCCTGATCGGGGTATTCGGCGACAAGTTCGTTCATAAAGCTCAGAAACTGGCGTCGTTTGCGCCTTTTGTAATGCCCGGCCTTGACGAGGCCGGTGGCGACGTTCAATGCAGCGAATAAGGTGGTGGTGCCGTTTCTCTTGTATTCGTGGTTAAAGCCGGTCACGGCCTTGCCGTTGGGCAGCTTGAGCCATCCCTGTACCCTTTCCAACGCCTGGATCGCGGGCTTTTCATCGACGCACAAGACAATCGCATTTTTGGGAGGTTCCAGATACAACCCCACGATGGCTGCGGCCTTGGTGGCAAATTCCGGATCGGTGCTGATACACCAGCTGCGCCTTCTGGCCAGCGAAATGCCGTGGTTGCGCAAGACCTGCCAGACATAGTGGACAGAAATTCCCAGCTTGTCGGCCAACAACGGACCGGTCCAGTTTCCATAGCCCTTGGGCGGGGCATCGTCCAAGGCCTCCAAAATGCGCTTTTCGCTTGACTGGTCGTACTTGGCAGGCTTGCCCGATCTCGCCTTGTCCTGCAACCCGGAAAGACCCGACTCGTGAAAGCGCCGGCGCCACTTGCACACCGTGGCCTCGCGCGTTCCCAGATCCCTGGCGATGTCCCGGTTCGCATCGCCCTGGGACGCTGAAAGAACAATCCGGGCGCGCAGCACATAACGGTGTTGCGTCTTGCCTGAACGTGTCCAACTCAACAGCGTCTCTTTTTCCTCGTCACGCAACGTGATCAACACGGCGGGGCGGCTCATAGGCGGTCTCCTCTCCACAGTTGAACTGAGATCGATTCCCTATGAGCACAAGATATATTATTTCGCTTTTTTTGTCAAGTAAGTACTAGACATCCTTAATCACCTCAGTCACCAGCATACCTGCGTTCCGACCTCACCCTCTGGACAAAACGATCCCCCTGGATGTTGTTACCCTGGGTCACAGTTCTTTTATGAGAAGCATGGATTGTGCGCCTCAAGCGTGTAGCCCCTGAATTCGACGAAGAGAGGCGAGACGCTGGCTCTTGGACAGACCGTATCGATTGGCTCACCGTAAACGATGCATTGAGTCCCCATGTTTCGGCGGCCAGTTGATAGTTATTCCTCTTAGGAATATAATCTATGTCAACTATTCGCTTTTGTATTGAATAGGATTCAGTTATCGTCTTGTCCGGGGACATCTCCCGGATTCAATGCGTTTGGCCAGGAAAAAATAGGCTCACACGAAGGCACATAGGGAATCCGAAAACAACTGAAAGGCGGGCAACCAGAAGAGGCGGTGAGACGTGAGTCGTAAGACGGGAGATGAAGTGGGTACCTAAAGAACGGGTAGACGCAAGACGGGAGAGGGGAGAGATTGTCCGCCCGGTGTGGTTTCATTTCTTGCCGGAGGCATAAAGGAAGACTCAATCGGGCAAGGATGTCTTCTGCCGTCTACCGGCTCACGTCTTCCCGCCTTTTGGAGAGGGGGAGCAAAGCGAAATGTCTTCAAGTGATGACAGTTTCCCCCTTCCTTCGGGAAGGGGGATAGGGGGTAGGTCAACGTCGTCGCAACGAGGGAAGTAGATTGACCCGCGAAATGGAAATAGAACTCGACCGGAGAGACGTTTGGCCCGCGGGGCGCGAATCCACGTTGCTGGGCGAGCTTGTCCGGATGGAAATTGCGAAGCATATCTGGGACAGCCGCCAGAGTTCCAAGCTGACCGGCTTCGAGTACGCGAAGCGCCGGGGAACGCGCAACATGATGAATCCCGCGAGACCGCGTCTGGACCGGCCCCGGGGGCGAACGCGTGTCTTCGCGCGCTGGACAGACGAGGTATTGAGGGTCTCCGTCAAATGCGAAGGGCGCAGCGACGGTGAAGACCGCATCGTCGTGGCGATCGCCCGGGGCGCAGACAGTCTGCTCCAGTTCGAATGTCGTTCCGACGGATCACTGCGGTTGCCTGATGGAGCGGGAGGGCCGACGTTCGAAGTTGAGCAGAGGCGGAATGGATGGTCGGCGCGCCTGACGGTACCCTGGGCGATGCTCGGCGTACGTCCACGGCCCGGGCTGCAACTTCCCGTTAACGTCGCGCGGTTCACGGAATGGACGGACGTGGCTCCGCCAGCGATGTTGCCCGACGGATTCCTGGTCAACGGATTCACGCGCATCCGTCCGGGGCTGGAAGTGAGCACCATGAGCCGGGCGGTGAGGGTTCCAACCGTAGGGGATCCGCTTCGGGCCGACCGGTTGGGCCGCCTGGTGCTGAGCCCGCGCCTGGAAATCCGGGACTTGAGGCTGCGGGACGCGGGTCTGACACAGAAGGAACTCTCGATGTATCTGAGTCCATCGGGTGCGGTGCCTGAAACGCTCGACGTTCGGGTCGCGCTTACCGATCCTTGCGGACGTGAGACTGTATTCGTGGACCGGTCCGGTAGTGAAGGCGACGTGCGGATGCGGCTGGATTATCTGTTCGGCGCATTCAGGGGCTTTCTGTATCCATACCGGCTTTCGGTTTCGGTATCCGATCCGGAAACTGGCGCGACGCTGGCCGAAGCGCAATGCGAGTTCATGCCGCCCCGGCGAGTCCGCCTGGACCCGCTGAGACTGGGCAACGATCAGCGCGGCCGTGGCCGATTCCGTTTGGCCGGGGAAGGCTTGGCAGGTACAGAGTGGCAGGCGACGCTGGTGAACGACGCCGGCGAGGCGCTGGACAGGGGCAGCGTTCTGGCCGAATCGAACGAGGCGACGTTTGACGTGGCCATTGGCGAAGTGCCCAGAGGGCGGTACAGGCTGCGGCTGACCCCGATGGGGTCGAACCCGGACTTCCACCTGGAATGCCCCTGTAACGTGATGGGCGCGAGGCCCAATCCCCTCGTGCTGCTGGGCCCGAAGGACGTCGCCCGTCTGCGAAATCAGGTGAAACAAGGGGGCCTGAAACCCCATTATGAGACGATGAAAGCCGGCGTTGACGAGATACTTGAACGGGGTACCATCCTGGAGCGCAGCCTCACGCTCGAGGGGACGGAGATCCGCGAGATCGCAATCGACGACCTGCTCGCCGGTGACGACCTGCTGATGCAGGGTCACCCTGAGGATACGCTCTTTCAGCGGGACCCCCACCAACTGATGGCCGCGGCGCTCGTGTATCTGATCGAGCGGGAAGACCGGTACGGCCTGCTTGCGGAAAAAATGGTGCGGGTGCTTGTCGACCACGTTCTCTGGGGAGACCCGAGGGTATACGGGGCGGACGCGGACCTGATGTGGAAGGCGATGTACTGTGCACTGGCGATGGACTGGCTGGGCGACCTCATCGCGCCGGATGAGCGCCGGGCGCTCACGGATCGACTGGTCGAGAACGGGCTGCTTGTGTACCAGTGGGCGATGGAGAACGACCAGGCCTACTGGAAGGGACGAATCGCGAATCTAACGCCGATATCGGATAGTGTGGCATCGGCGCTGGCGCTTTGCCTTCGGGACGAAACGGTGGACGCGGACGCGGTGCTTCGAATCGCCAGAGAGGATATCGGAACGCCGATGCGCGCGTTTCCGCCGGACGGCTCGTGGCCCGAATCCGTCAACTATTGGGCGGTTTTCCTGCGGGGGGTCATCCTGCACGGCGCAGCGATGGAGTCCGCGACAGGTACCGACGACGGGGTATTCTCAATGCCCGGAATGAAGGATGCAGGGCATTTCCCCGTATATTTCACGCCCAGGGGCGTCCCGGCGGGGTTCAACGACGGGATGAATAGCGGGGCGGCCCCCTTTCTCCACCTGCTGGCGCGACGGTTTGACGAGCCCCTGTTTTCGCTGTACGCGGACGCGTACGGCGGGGAGGGCGAAAACAGGCGTTCCGACTGGTATACGGTCATGTGGCGTTCCCCCGGTGTCCCCTACCAGCCCCCCGCTCCGTGCACTGACGTGGCCGACAGACCCGCGCCCCGGGCGCTGGGATCGAAGATGACGGGGTTGAAGCGGCTTCAGGTGTACGAGGAGATCCGGTGGGCAGCGCTCTCGTCAGATTGGCCCGATCCGGAACTGTACGTGTCATTCAAGAGCGGATACGCCGAGCCCGGTTTCGGCCATACGAGCAGAGACCTGAACGCGATGCAGGTGGTGGCCGGAGGAGAACCGCTGATCCGCCGCAGCCACGACTACAGTACGCCGCCTGATGGATACAGCACCACGCTGATCGACGGCAAGCCGCAGGGTCCCGGAACGGGGACGTTTCTTTATTGGGACGAGGCGGTCAGGCACCTCGCGATTGCGGCGGAAGCGGACAGGTCGTTCGGAGGCGAAATCCGAAGGGTCCGGCGCCACATTGTCATGGTGGACGGCCGATACCTGGTTGTGCTGGACGAAGTGATGAGTGACAGGCCGGTCAGGGTGACGTTCATGGCGCATACGGCCGGCGAGATCCTCAACGCGGACGGGAATTGCGAGATTCGGGGAAAGAAGACGCGGCTGTATCTGGCGTTTGCGGGGTCGGAGGTGACGTTGGGCCGCGTCGCGCCGCCGGAGTGCGTGATGACGCAACTCACCGACCGGGTGCTGCACGCCACCACCGAGGCGGGCCGAAATGTCGAACTGATAACCCTGATCTGGCCGGAAACCCATGATGCGGGGGCGCCCGCTTGCAAATGGGACGGCGAACGGCTGGTCGTCCATCGACCGGACGGCGTAAGGGACGAACTGGTATTCGAACGGAAGGATTCCGATTTGCAATTTCTGCGCGTCCGCGCGTAGACTTCCCGTGGCGCCTCTCGCGCCTCGCGGATCCACAAGTGACGGAAAGGACGATAAATGCAGACAGCGAAAATCACCTGGACGAAGATCGACGAGGCGCCCGCGCTGGCCACGTGCGCGTTACTGCCGATCGTCCAGTCGTACACCCGGGGGTCCGGCATTGAAGTCGTACTCAGCGACATCTCTCTTGCCGGCAGGATCGTCGCCAACTTCCCCGAAAACCTCTCCGAAGCGCAGCGGATTCCGGATTGCCTGGGCGAACTGGGCGACCTGGCCGGGAAACCCGAGGCCAATATTCTCAAGCTGCCCAACATCAGCGCCACGGTCCCGCAGCTGAAGGCGGCAATCGAGGAACTGCAGGCCAAAGGATACGATATTCCCGAGTACCCTGACGAGCCCCGGAACGATGCCGAAAAAGCGCTGCAGGCCCGCTTTTCCGCGGTACTCGGTTCCGCGGTCAATCCGGTTCTACGTGAGGGGAATTCGGACCGGCGCGCCGCAACCTCGGTCAAGGAGTTCTCCCGGAAACATCCCCACAGGATGATGCGGCCGTGGCCGGCGTCCGGGTCCAGGGCCCGGGTTGCCCACATGACGGGCGGGGATTTCTTCGAGAGTGAGAAATCCAGCACGATGTCCGCCGCGACAAGCGTGCGGATCGAGTTCGTGGCTGCCGACGGGAGGGTCACCTCGCTCAAAGACGGGATAATTCTGGAGGCCGGAGAGGTGGTCGACACCGCGGTGATGAACGTTAGAGCCCTCCGGCGGTTCTTTTCGGAACAGATGGACGCCGCGGCGCGGGACGGAGCATTGCTGTCGCTGCATCTCAAATCCACGATGATGAAGGTCTCGGATCCCATTATGTTCGGCCACTGCGTCTCGGTCTATTTCCGGGATGCGCTGGAAAAACACGCCGGCGCACTGGAGTCGATCGGCGCCGATCCCAAATACGGCCTCGCCGACGTGCTGGCAAGGCTCGAGCGCCTGCCGGCAGACGAAAGGGACCGGATCGAAGCCGACATCTCCGCCGTTTACGATAGCCGCCCCGGCCTGGCGATGGTCGATTCGGATCGCGGCATCACCAATCTCCATATGCCGAACGACGTCATTATCGATGCCTCGATGCCCAACGTGGTCCGCGACGGCGGCAAAATGTGGAACCGGGAGGGCGAACTGCAGGATACGATCGCCCTGGTGCCTGACCGGTGCTATGCGACCATGTATAAGGAGATTCTGGAAGACGCGAAGGCGCGGGGGCAGTTCGACCCCTCTACAATGGGCAGTGTGTCCAACGTGGGCCTGATGGCGCAGAAGGCCGAGGAGTACGGATCGCACGACAAGACCTTCGAAGCCCGCGGCGCAGGAGAGATTCGGGTTGTCGACCCTGCCGGGAACGCGCTGATGGAACAGCGGGTCGAGACCGGCGACATCTTTCGGATGTGCCAGACCAGGGACGCCGCGATCAGGGACTGGGTCGGCCTGGCAGTAAGGCGGGCGAGCGCCACCGCCGCGCCTGTGGTGTTCTGGCTGGACGAGCGCCGGGCGCACGATGCCGAAATCATCGGAAAGCTGAACGCCTGTCTACCGGAACACGACACGGCGGGTCTGGACGTCCGCGTGATGAAGCCGCAGGACGCGATGCGGTTTTCCCTGCAACGGATACGTCGGGGGGAAGATACGATTGCGGCCACGGGCAACGTGCTGCGTGACTATCTGACGGATCTCTTCCCCATACTGGAACTCGGGACCAGCGCGAGGATGCTGTCGATCGTCAGGTTGATGAACGGAGGGGGGTTGTTCGAAACCGGGGCGGGCGGATCGGCGCCCAAGCACGTCCAGCAGTTTCTGAAAGAGGGCCATCTGAGGTGGGACTCGCTGGGTGAATATTGCGCCCTCGTGCCCTCGTTTCGTCTGATCGCCGAAACCGCCGCGAACGCAAAGGCCACCGTGTTCGCGGATACGCTGGACCGGGCGATTACGAAATATCTGGAGAACTCGCGGTCGCCGTCTCGCAAGGTAAATGAAATAGACAACCGGGGCAGCACCTTCTATCTCGCCATGTACTGGGCGCAGGCACTCGCGGAACAGGACGCCGACGCGGAACTCAAGGCGCGGTTCGGGAAAATTGCGGGAAAGCTGGAGGAGAATGAGGACAGGATTACGGCGGAACTGCTTGCAGCTCAAGGTGCGCCGGTCGAACTTGGCGGCTATTACGTGCCAGACCCGGAATTGACCGGCCGGGCCATGCGTCCCAGCCCGACCTTTAACGCCATTATAGACGACGCGTAAACTGCGACCTGAGCGGCCTGCGCTGGCTCCGGAGAGCCGGATCGACGGGGTCGGGCGCCGCCGCTCCGTTTTTCCCCTCGTAGACCTTTGCCGCACTCAGTGCTTCCTGGAAGGCGGCCAGTGGCTGATCCGCGCCGGGGTACCGGTCGGCGTGCGTGGGGCCGTTTTCCAGCTTGAGCACGCCGCGCGGGCAGACGGCCGAGCAGATGCCGCATCCCACGCAGGACGCGCGTACGATGTTTTCGCCGCGCTGGGCGTACGCCCGGACGTCGATGCCCATCTCGCAGTAGGTGGAGCAGTTGCCGCAGGACATGCACTGGCCGCCGTTGGTGGTGATCCGGAAGCGCGAGAAGAATCGCTGAAAGATGCCCAGAATCGCGGCCATGGGGCAGCCGAAGCGGCACCAGACCCTGCTTCCCATCAGCGGATAGAAACCCACGCCGATAACGCCGGAAAACAGGGCCCCGATGTAGAAGCCGTACGCGCTGGCCAGCGGGCCCGAAAGGCGGCCGAAAACGCGGCCCTCGGTGGCGGAGTTGACCCAGAGCGCGATGGTGGTGACGGTGATGAAGATAAGGACGGAATAGATGATGCCCCGTTCGATCCGCCACGAGCGGGTTGTCTTGCTGGACAGCTGGCGGAAGGGGTCGCCAAGGGTCTCTGCCAGGCCGCCGCAGCCGCAGACCCAGGAGCAGTACCAGCGTTTTCCGTAGAAGTAGGTGAGTAACGGCGTGGCAATGAAGGTGGCCACGGCGCCCCAGAAGACCATAAAGACGCCGAGCGCGCCGGGATGGCTGGTGAGGCTGCCCACGGTGGATGGAAACAGGTAGTCGTATTTGAGCGGCCAGAAGTAGGTGAAATAGAACTCGGGCTGGTTAAAACTCTTGAGTAGCTGCGGAATGAGAAAGGCGAAGCCGAGCTGGAAGAACATTACGGACGCGGTGCGGATGATCTGGTAACGGTTATGCCGGTACTTCATGAACATGCGGACGCCGAACACGAGGATGGCGAGCGTGTACAGGAAACCATAGAAGAACCAGCGGTCCGCCGGACCTCCGGCAAGCGCATGGGACAGCGGGTCCACCAGACGGACGCCGCGCTCCAGGTACTCGGGCCACCAGTAGAGCACAACGTAAAACCCGGTGATGACAATGCCGAGGCCCCATCCCATGAGTCCCAGATGGGTCGTGCTGCCGAACATGATGCCGTCGTGCTTGATCCCCGGGACGGTGTCCCTGTAGGCGAACCAGAAATACGCGGCGGATCCCAGCACGATAAGGCCGAAGCTGAGCAGGATGCCGGCCCAGGTACCCGAGAGCGGACCGAGCAGGGTGACGATGAGCGCCAGGATGCCCAGCGCGACAGCCACAATGGAAAGCCTCTCCGGCCAGGATGCCGGCTGCGCGGGCTGCGCGGGCGGTTCCTCGAAGCCCAGCGATTCCTCGTCGAAGTCGTAGTCAAGGGTGGCGGTATCGATCATGATATTTGCTCCTTGAGGGCGGGTGCGATTTGGGATTCGTGCCGGTCGAAGAACTCGGGGTCGAAGTTCGCTTCCGCCAGGTGGTCCAGGACGAAGTCCACCGGGCGCTGTTCCGAAATCCAGCGTTCGCAGACGTCGTGGCGGTAGCGGATGCCCATGAGGTTGACACCGATCACGCCCGCTTCGGTGTATACGATACGTACCGACTGCAACTGTTCCGGGTGTCGCCAGAAAAGGTTCCTTTCGCCCGGTACGTTGAGGTTGACGCGGCCGTAGACCTGGTATTCAAGGTCCAGAAATTTGGCGGAATTATACCAGATGCCCGGATCGTAAGTACGGTCTTCTCCCGCGAGGACGTCGCCCGCGACCTCGCCCTGTTTCTTGCCGGTGTACCAGACCTGCTGGAGCAGGTTCCGCTCGCCCCCGGTGACGATTTCGGCACAGTCGCCGGCAGCGTAGATGTCCTGAACACTGGTCCTGAAACTGTGATCGACGAGAACGCCCCTGCCGGTTGCGATTTCGGAGTCCCGGACCAGATCGATATTCGGAGAAACGCCGGCGGTCAGACCCACAAACTGGCAATCCAGGCGCTCGCCGTCTTCTGTGACAACGCCGCCGACTCTGCCGTTTCCGTCGTCCAGAATCTCCTTGAGGCTGGTCTTGAGTTTCAGGCCGATGCCCTGTTCCCGGATGATCTCGTTGATCATTCCGGATTCTTCCATCGGGAGGATGTTGCTCCAGTAAGACGGTTCGCGCACCAGAAAGGTCACGTGAATATTGCGCGAATGCAGCATTTCGGCGAGTTCGATGCCGATGAGGCCGCCGCCTACGATAACGGCATGGCGGGTTCCGTTCGCATGATCGTAGAGGCTTCGGAGGTCCTGCAGGGAATAGAGGCCCTGGACGCCTCTCAGGTCCTGTCCCGGCCAGCCGAATTTGTTGGATTTCGAGCCGGATGCGATGAGCAGCTTGTCGAAGTGGAAATCACCGCCGCGGTGGAGGGTAAGGCATTTCCGGGCGGTGTCGATCCCGGTGACCCAGTCGCGGCGCAGGTCGAGCCGGTTGATGGACCAGAAGTCGTCTTCGAAGGGTTTGGTTCCCTTGTAGGTCATATGGCCCATGAAGACGTACATCAGGGCCGGCCGCGAATAGTGGTATTTGGACTCACCGGAGATGAGTGTGATGCGCCAGTCGGGCTGTTTGCGCCGCAGCCGGATTGCCGCGGTCACGCCGGTGACGCCGTTGCCGATGATGGCGACGTGCACGAAGGTTCCTCCCTGGTTTATCCCCTGACGACGGAGGTTGGTCACCTGCTGATTCGGCCCGTCGACCGGGGATCCGGTGTGATATGTCGGACAACCGGACGCGCGGGACCGGACCGAAATTAACCAATACGACTTGAAAGTCAAGAGCGTATGCTGCCGTCCATTCGGAGGGCGGCTTTATATATTCCAGCGGCGTCCCTTAATTGGCTGACGAACCCGGCTGTGCGCAGGTTCCATAATCCTTAGAGCACTTACATCATCTCACGTCTCACGTCTTACGTCTACCCAGGGGCAAGGGGCCGGGGGGAGAGGATGAGCTGACCGCTGACTGCTAATCGCTGTTCTTTCCCTTAACGTCGGCAAGATCGTATACCCTGAAGGCGCCCCAGTGCACGATCGACGTGGGCGCCTCCTGCGCCTCGATTCCGAGGCGCTTCTGCATCAGGCTTCGCCTCGCCCTCACGTCTCCCGGATGGAGCGTGATGGTATCGATACCTTCAGCCGGAAGGTTGGCAAAGGAGAATTCGTCTGACCCGCCGTGGGTCATCGGTTCGTCATCGATCCGGAGGCGAACCGTTCCGAGCCGGGTATCCCACTCGATCCTGAAACGGTAGACTTTCCCGTCGGCGACGTCCACGGCCTGATCGAATTCGGTGATGCCTTCGGCGGTGCAGATGATTATCTTGCCTCTGAGCAACCCGAACTGGATGTTTGCGTACTTGATGATACCCTGGTTTTCTTCCAGGATGAGGCAGGACTCCAGCGCCGAGTCGGCAGGCTTCATTTCGAATTCGACGGCGCCGGCCTTCAGCCGGGGAATGCGGACCTTGACATAGCCGTACTTCGTGGCCGTCTCGAGCCACCGGTGGCCCACCGGGCGCATGACGGTCTCGCAGACGTTGTCGTCCGGCATGCCATCCGGCGGGGGAGCAACCGGCGCCCAGTGAAGCGGAAAGGTCTCACGGGTTGCCAGGTCGCCGCCCTTATATTCGGCGTACTCCCTCAGGCGGATGAGGCTGCCCGCTTCAGCCGTCTCCGTGACCAGTTCGATGCTGGCGATTTCCTCAACGTCCGTCCCAATGCATCCGGAAACCTCGACCGGGCTGTTTTCGTCCAGAGTAAACCGGAACTGATTCAGCACATAATCGAATCCGGAAAAAGTCACGCGATGTTCGTCAGACGGTACGACGTAGGTTGGGCGAATCGCTGGATTGGCGTAGGGTTTGCCGTAGTGGAAGGTCAGGGACTCGCCGGAGTCGACGGTTCCCCGTTCTCCGGCCAGGTAGATCCGGCCGTCGACGTCGATCCGGCAGTCCAGCGCTATCCGGTTGCCGGCGCCGTAGAAACGGATGTGGTAGCGTTTGCCAAGTGCGACCCGTGTTCTCAGCGCCACGGCATCCTCCGCGCGCCGGATGGGATTCTCAATTCGACGGGAGCAGCGCGCCCGGCCTCGCGAGCCGTCTATCGTGAGGTAGCCGTCCTCACCGAATATACAGGCGCCTCCCTCGCCGCGGTCGTGCCAGCAGAAGTCCTGTGAGGCAATCAGCATGGATTCCTTTCCGGGTCGGTGGAGATTCGTGCATATATACGATTTCACGTGACCGAAAAATGATGAATCAAGGTTAATCTTTCCATGCGAAAATAAGGCGCAGGAGCAGGACGATCAAGGAGGATTGTTCCGGCGCCGACAACAGCGTGAGGAGGGACCGACGTGAACGCGGGCAGTCTGTTTTACCCTGCGGAGTTGATTGAAAAGGCAAAGCGCAATGCCGAGAACCACGCCTGGGCGAAGCGGTCGCGGGACCGGATCGTGGAGGCGGCGCAACCTTGGATGGCGTTCTCTGACGATGAGCTGTGGGACCTGATGTTCGGAAGTACCGTCCGGAGGTCCTGGATGGTCTGGTCCAACGGGCACTGTCCGGCCTGCAAGGAGGGTGTGCCCATGTACAACTGGCGGATCGAGGCGTTGCGTGTTCCGTGCAAACTTCGATGCCCGCACTGCGGACAGCTGTTTCCCAAGAACGACTTCCACGCGTTCTACCGGTCGGGCCTGGACGAGCACGGGGTGTTTCAGCACGGCCTCGCGGACAGATCGCTGCTGTTCAATACCGAGCATCCGGACCCGGACGACCCGCTGCACAGGTTCGGCGTGGACGACGGCGAGGGGTACAGAGACGGCGAGAACACCTGGTGGTTTGTCGGGACGTACCTGGTCTACGGCCAATGGAAGCAGGTCGTACACGGCGGGATCAAGGCGCTCGCGGCGGCGTACGCGGCAACCGGCGACCCGGCGTACGCCCACAAGGCGGGGGTGCTGCTGGACCGCGTGGCCGATCTGTATACGACGTTCGATTTCAAGGACCAGGCGATGATGTACGAAGGACCGGCCCATGCCGGGTACGTGTCCACCTGGCACGACGCGTGCGAGGAAGCCCGGGAACTGGCGCAGGCGTACGACCAGGTTCGGGAAGCCCTGCGGGGCGACGAGGCGCTGGCGGGATTCTTGAGCGGGAAGGCTGCGAAGTATGGCATCGACGCAAGCAAGGCGTCCCCCGTGGACGTAATGCGCCATATCGAGGAGGGAATCCTGCGGGACACGATCATTAACCACGAACGCATCCGGTCCAACTATCCCCGCAAGGAGATCGCTCTGATTACGATACATTCGGTGCTGGACTGGGAGGGAAACCGAGACAAGGTCTACGGGTTGATCGACGAAATGATGGAACGCGCGACCGCGGTAGACGGCGTGACCGGTGAAAAGGGTCTCGCGGGTTACTGCTCGGGAGTCATTCAGAGCCTGGCGCAATTCCTCGCCCGGTTCAGCCGGGTCGATCCCGGTTTCCTGCGCGACATGCTGGCGAGGCACCCGAAGCTGAGGCAGACGTACCGGTTTCATATCGACACGTGGTGCCTCCAGCGATACTACCCGCAGGTGGGCGATACGGGCTCCTTTGCCGCGCAGGTCGAGAAATACGTGGGGGTGTCCTTCTCGGACGACCCCGGACTGGAACCGTCGATGTTCGCATTCCTGTGGCGTCTCTACCAGGAAACGGGAGATGAGGCCTATGTGCAGGCTTTGTTCCAGTCCAACGGGAATACCGTGGACGAATTGCCGCGGGACCTGTTTGCGGACGATCCCGAGGGGTTTCAGAGCGACGTGAGGCAGGTGATCGATGCGCGCGGGCCGGAAATCGGACAGGGCAGCGTCAACAAAACGGAGTGGCGGCTGGCCGTGCTGCGGTCCGGTCGGGGGGACAACCGTCGCGCCGCGTGGCTGGACTACGATTCGGGCGGGCCGCACGGTCACGCGGACGGAATGAACCTGGGCCTGTTTGCGATGGGCCTGGACCTGATGCCGGATTTCGGATACCCGCCGGTACACTACGGGGGCTGGTCCGGGCCGAAATTCCACTGGTACGTGAGCACCGCGGGTCACAATACGGTGGTTGTGGACGGCAAGGACCAGGAGCGACCGTCGGATGGAGACGCCACACTTTGGGCCGATGGCGAGTGCTTCAGGGCGATCCGGGTCGACGGTTCCGCGCTGTACAGGATTCCCCGGTATGAACGCATGGTGGCGATGGTGGATGTTTCGGAGAACAGCAGCTATCTTCTGGACGTATTCCGTGTGGCGGGCGGGAGAGACCACGCGAAGTTCATGCACAGTCACTTCGGCGCTATTTCGACGCATGGGCTCTCGCTGGCGCCCACCGAGGAATTCGGATACGAAACGCAGATGCGGAATTTCCGGCGTGATGGACAGCCCGATACCGGGTGGCACGCGGACTGGAAGGTGGAGGACCGGTTCGGATATATCGAGGAGGGCCGCGACATCCACCTGCGTTATACGGATCTTACAGAAGAAGCGGAGGCTTGTACGGCCGAGGCGTGGGTTGCGCTGCGGGGGTTTGGCGGCAACGAGACCGCATGGATTCCCCGGGTGATGGTGCGGCGTCAGTCCGACGACGAGCCGCTGGTATCCGCGTTTATCGGGGTGATCGAAGCCTATGAGGGCGTGCCCTCGGTCTCGGGCGTTCACCGGCTTTCCATGGAAGGGGAAATTGAACATGGTCGGCAGGTGACGGACGTGGGCGTGGAGATCGATCTCGCGGACGGGCGGCGTGACGTGATTCTGGTCCGAGACGTGGAAAACACGGTGCCCGACAACGGCCAGATGTTGCGCCGGGACTGGAGCGTGCGCACCGACGGGGAGTTGTGCATGGTGCGCAGAGGCGACGACGGTTCGGTCTCGAGGATTGCAATTTGTAACGGTAAGAGCGTCCGGGCAGGCGATACCGCGCTGGATTTCGAGAAAAGAACGGAATACGCGGAGATCGGATTCGAATCCGGTTCTCCGGAGATTCTCGCGGGAAGCGGAGACCTGATTCAACAGGTGTAACCCATTACAGGAGCAACGGGGCTATGGGCTCGGAACCGGACTACGGTGTTGTTGTCGCCAAAGACGTCATGATTCCCATGCGGGACGGCGTCCGGCTGGCTACGGACGTCTACCGGCCCTCACGCGACGGCGAACCCGCGTCCGGCAGGTTTCCCGCGATTCTGGGGCGGACGTCGTACGACAAAAGCAGTCCCCTGATGTGGGTGGAGCCGGTTGGCATGTTCTTTGCAAGGCATGGGTACGTTTCGGTGGTCCAGGACCTGCGGGGCAGGCACCGGTCCGAAGGGACCGGTCAATACTACCATACGGCCAACCCGGGAGAGGGAGAGGATGGCTACGATACCGTGTCCTGGATTGGGGAACAACCGTGGTCCAACGGTCGCGTGGGCACGGTGGGAAGTTCGCACGGCGCGATCGTTCAGGCGGTGATGGCGCTGTACCGCCCGCCGAATCTCGCGGCGATGTGGCAGGACGTGGGCCCGACCAACATGTACGCGCATTGCTCCCGCGAAGGAGGCGCGATGGCGCTGCATATGTTCGGCGCCCTATTCCTGCACGGGCACGACGCCCAGGAGGTCAGGGACGACCCCATCGCCGTGAAGGCGTTCGCAGATGCCATGGAGCGGATCAGGGAACTGGTCTACGCCACCCCGTTCACGCCGGGGGACACGCCCCTGAAAGCGGTGCCCAATCTGGAAAAGATACTTTTCGACTACTACCATCGCGGCGAGTACGACGAGTTCTGGCAGCAGGACTGCTGCGACCAGGAGCGGCATTTTGACCGGCACGGCGATATCCCTTCCGTATTCAGCGGGGGCTGGTACGATCCGTTCGCGGGGGCGACGACCGGTTATTTCGCGGCGATGTCGAAACAGAACCGGACGCCCCAGCGGCTGTTGATGGGGCCGTGGAACCACGGCGGTATACGAGGAGAGGGCGATTCATTCGCCGGCGACGTGGATTTCGGACCCGATGCGTCGTGGGGCGACGACGTGTACAACAGGGAGAGGCTCCGGTGGTTCGACCGATGGTTGAAGGGTATTGCCAATGACGTGAACGACGACCCTCCCGTGCGAATCTTCGTCATGGGAGGCGGCGACGGGCGCCGCAATGCGGAAGGACGCCTGAACCACGGCGGGACCTGGCGCTCGGAGCGGGAGTGGCCGCTCGCGCGGACGGTCTACACGCCGTATTATCTTCGCGACGGAGGCCATCTGAGCGTGGAAATTCCGGCGGAACGGGAGAGTCGGGCTGATTATCGGCACGACCCCGACAATCCGGTGCCGACCATCGCGGGGAACGTGACCGGCTTTTACGAACTGGTGCCGCTCGGCGACGGGATGGTGGAGCGATACACGCCCCCGAGAGCGCGGATGCGCAGCATTGTGCTGGACGGAGCCGCGCATCAACAGGAGGCGCCCGGGATCGTCGGCGCCGCACTGCCGTATCCGCTCCTGGCGTCCCGGGACGACGTGCTGGTCTTTCAAACGGGTCCGCTGGCCGAGGACGTCGAGGTGACCGGCCCGATTACGGTAAATCTCTGGATCACTTCCACCGCCGTGGATACGGACTTTACCGCAAAGCTGATCGACGTGTATCCCGCCGGCGACGACTATCCGGCGGGCTATCATATGAATCTGGTCGACTCCATCATCCGCACACGCTATCGACACGGGTGGGAGCAAGCGGAAATGATGACGCCGGGCGACGTCTATGCCGTGAAGATCGATCTGCCGCCCACGAGTAATCTGTTCAAGCGCCGCCACCGGATCCGGGTGGATATCTCCAGCAGCAATTTTCCACGCTTCGATGTGAATCCGAATACAGGAGAGCCCGTCGGACGGCATACCCATTCGGTTGTTGCGCGAAATACGGTTTACATGGACCTTGAGCGGCCTTCCCACATCGTCCTGCCGATCATTCCGTTGCCGGAGGGAAGCAGGCGCTGACCTGCGAGGACAAAAGGTTTTTTTCATACAGGAGGCTATAGATGGCCACGAGCGAACCGACGGTACAGAGGCTGTTTGACTTGAGCGGAAAGGTGGCGCTGGTGACGGGCGGCACCGGGTTTCTGGGGTCCGCGTTCGCCACAGCGCTGGCCGAGGCGGGGGCGAGGGTCGTCATCAGCAGCAGAGAGCGCAGCCGCGCCGAGGCAGCGGTCGCGACGTTGCCTGGTGACGCCGATCACGTGGGCGTTCGGCTGGACCATATGGATGGGGGATCCATCGAAGCCGGTTTTGCCGATGCGGTGGAAGCGACCGGACAGATCGACGTTCTGGTCAACAATGGGAACGAGGGCGTGCTGAACGACTGGACCGACGTGACACACGAGCAGTTCGCGAGGCAACAGGGGAACGTGGCCGGGTATTTCACGCTTGCCCGGCTGGTGCGAAACGACGCCGTGGAACGCGGAGACCCCGCGAGCATTGTCATGCTCGGGTCCATGTACGGACAGGTGGCGTCCTATCCGGATTCCTACGCGGGGGTGTGTCCCGCCAGCCCCGCGGCCTATCACGCGCTGAAAGGCGGGATCATCCACGTGACGCGACACCTCGCGGTCTACTGGGCGGCGGATCGGGTGAGGGTGAATTGTCTGAGCCCGGGGCCGTTTCCCAATATGACCAAAGCGCCCCACGAAATGGTGGACCGCTTGTGCACGAAGAGCCCGATGGGACGCATGGGGGAACCGCACGAGCTGAAGGGCGCGATCGTGTTTCTCGCAAGTGACGCCAGCAGTTACATGACCGGCCAGAATATGACTATTGACGGCGGATGGACGGCGTGGTAATGTCCGGTCCCGGAAATCAGCTCCCTGAGCTCGACCGCCGCGTCTGGAGGATCGGAGATGAATGAACAGAACAGGACGACCGCGGCGCATTCTGTCGCCCGCTCGATGGCGGTGTACGAACGGGCGCTGGAACTGATTCCGGGCGTGACTCAGTTGCTCAGCCGCCGTCCCACGCAGGCGGCTCTGGGTGCGAGCCCGATCTACGCGGCGAGTGCGAAGGGGTGCCGGATCCGGGACGTCGACGGCAACGAGTACGTGGATTGGATGAGCGGCGTCGGGCCCATCATACTGGGCTATGCGGACGACGTCGTGGACGCTGCGGTTAAGGAACAGATCGAACGAGGCGGAATCTGCAGCATCGTACACGAAAGCGCCGTGGAACTGGCGGAAGAACTGGTGCGGCTGATTCCGTCGGCGGAGATGGTGCGTTACGCGAAGGGAGGGGGCGAGGCGTGTACCGTCGCCGTTCGGATCGCGCGGGGGGTTACGGGAAAGGACAGGGTGCTATTCTGCGGTTATCACGGATGGCACGACTGGTACCTGGCGGCGAATCTGGGCGAAGAACGGCTCGACGGTCACCTCCGGCCGGGAATCGAACCGATCGGGGTGCCGCGGGTGCTGGAAGGGTCGGCAATCCCGTTCGAATACGGCGACCTGCAGATGCTGGAGGACCTGCTGAAGGCGAACCGGAACGAAGTGGCCTGCATCATAATGGAGCCGATGCGCACGGAGTTGCCGCCCCCCGGATACCTGGAAGGGGTGCGCGAGCTGGCAACGAAGTATGGCGTGGTGCTCATTTTTGACGAAGTGTCCTGCGGCTTCCGGATCGCGCTGGGCGGGGTACAGGAGTTCACGGGCGTGGTGCCGGACCTGTCCGTATTCGCGAAGGCGATATCGAACGGCTATCCCATGGCTGCCGTGGTCGGCAGGCGGGAGGTGATGGAGCCGGTTTCCAGGATGTTTATTTCCAGCGCCTACTGGGACGATCCGATCGGGACCGTGGCCGCGCTCACGACGTTGCGGGAACTCGAGCAGCGGGACGCGGTCGCCCACTTCGAACGGATCGGAGCGTCTTTCAAGGAGCGGATCAACCGGGCGGCGCGAGAAACGGGCGTAGACGCCGAATGCGTCGGCGTTGCCGCCCATCCGGGCATCCGGTTTCACGTTGACGACCCCGAGACCGCCCGGAAGGTGACGACGCTGTTCATTCAGGAAAACGCGAAACGGGGACTGATCCTGTCCACGGGCTTCTTCTTCAATACCGCGCACGACGACGCGGCGCTGGACCATACGGAGGCGGCCGTGCGGGAGAGTTTCGCGGTGATCCGGGATGGATTGGAGAACCGTCGGCTGGATGCGCTGCTGCAGTGCGAGATGCGGGAGGACCTGTTCAGACGCCTGGTGAGTTGACGGCTGAAAGCATGTCCGGCTATTCCACCAGGGAAATGTCCACGGAGGGGCGCAGTTCGGCGCAGGTTGCGAGCGAATCGTGGACCTCGTGGGTCAGGAACCGGTCGAAAACGTCCCCGTCCGGCGCGTCGCCGTTGTCGATGGCGACGTAGGCCTGCTGGGTAAGGTTGTAGTCGAAACGCGGCGCCCACTTTCTGGCGCCCAGGCGCGCCGTTGTGGAACAGTTGTCGATCATGTGCGAGACGCCCTTGAAATGCATGTACGGGTTGAGGGAGTCCACGCATTCGATGACCGATTCGTTGCAGATCTCGGAATAGGTATGGCCCTTCTCGGCCAGAATGTCCACCTGGGCGATCATGGTGGCGCAATAGACCCCGGCGGTGAAGGCGTTGATCGGAATCTCTTCTTCCACGCGCCTGGCGCGGACCGCTTTGCCGACCTCCCACATCCGTGTACCGTCGATCTCGCCGATGGGGAAACCTCTCTTGTGGGCGGCGTACACGCTGCGGATTTCGTTCCCGTTGGCCACGTCGTCGTAGATTTCAAGCAGAATTTCCAGTGCGGGCTTGTAGGCCGCGCAGTAGGCCTTCCGAAACTCGGCCTTGCCGCTGTCGTCAAGGTCTTCGTAGAGGCGCAGGATGCCGTCGTGGGAAATGCACCTTGAAATCGGGCCCGTAATGGACTCGCAGGACTGGACGAATGCGTCTTCTTCCGTCAAGCCCTGTGAAACGTACCGGCGGTAGAGGCTCTCGACGATGCCGTGTACGGCCCCCAGCAGGATGCCGCGCTCTCCGTAGATATCAGAAAGGTATTCCTTCTCCAGCGTGGTTTGAAACGTGAAGGGCGCCCCGAGGGCGATGGACCATCCCAGAGCGTAGTCGGTCGCCCTGTCGTCGACGTCCTGTTGAATGGCGATGCTCGCGTTGATCCCCGCGCCGTTGACTTCCCGGCCCTGTTCGTAGAGGCGGCGCACGGACGGCCCCATGCCTTTGGGGCAGACGGCGATGACATTGACGCTGGAAGGAAAGGATGCGTCTACGGTCTTGAGGTACCCGAGCAGGAATCCGTGGGAGAGGCCCAGGGTGGCGCCGGGCTTGAGGGCATCGAATATGCGTTCGTAGTTTTCGGCCTGCGCGGCGTCGGAGATGAGCAGTAGAACCAGGTCGGATTCGGAGATGACGGCGTACATTTCACCCAGCGTTCCGTTTTCTTCGGTGAAGCCCGCTGCACGGGCTTCGTCCATCGAGCCCGAACCTTCTCTCAGACCCACCTTGACGGTTATCGCGCTGCCCTGGAGGGATTCCCTGAGGTTCAGCGCCTGCGCCGGGCCCTGCGAACCCCATCCGATAACGCCAATCTGCCGGATTCCCTCGAGGGCCTGAGGGAGTTGTTCAAACAGGTCCCGCCCGCCGCGGACGATGTACTCCTCGTTGCCCGAGAGGGTGACTTTTTCTACGTCAAAGACTCGGGTGAATAACTCCAACGCCATCTCCTGCTCCTTTTCTGGGAAAATCCGGGTTGCTATCTGCCCTTTTCAAACCGGGCCGAATATACACAGAAACAGGAGTTGCGTAAAGGGTAAATTTCGTCAGAAAACGGGTCTGCTCCAGCGTCGCTTTGGTGGCTATCCAGGGTACACGTGAAACGGACCTCGGCCGCCGTCGGGATACGCGAGGTCTACGACTTGATCGAGTGGGAATTGGTCTTTGACGTGAGGTTAGCGTGTGTCGTGGAAGATTATGTCGAATCCTTTGGAGGTTTCTGGCTCGGCTTTTGAGACTCCAACCGAATGACGTATTGTTGCGGACCTCGATTCGGTGTTAGGATCGATGTTCCCTTGGATAATATTTCGTTTTGGTGTATAACCCTGGTTACCGCGGGCGTGCATAATATACAACCAAAAAATAGCTATTGAAAGATTAATATAAATATATTTTTTAATTGACAAATAGCTACTTTTTGATTATGTTTTCTGCATTATTTCCAGACGATCAAAGGGGGATGAATTGATGGGCGCCAAGAGGACGATGACACTTAACCTCACAGTTGCAGAGATGGATGTGCTGGAAGAACTGAGCGCAAAGAAAGAGCTAAGCAAGACTGCCCTTTTGCGTCAGGCATTGCGGATATATCAATTGATCGAAGTAAGGCTTGAAAGTGGCGCCAAACTGTTCTTCGAGGATGAGAAGACCGAGAAGAAGGCCGAGGTCATGCTGCTGTGACCGCGGCGATTTCGGTAGTCCATCTCTTCAACGTCGCCCACGGCGAATCGGAAGCTGCCGAACTGTCCGATGCCATCACGGAGCGGCACCTCGCTGATTGGGAAGGCGAGTGGATGCCCGCCTTGTTCAACGCGATACGGCGCCTCAAGCGTACGGGGGTCCCGCCGCGGGAATGGCCGCAGAGCAGCCATTGGAATTGGCGCAGAAAAGTTAATGCGCTACATGGCATTCTCGCCAGACCGGGTTTCAGCATCGTCTGCAATGGCATGACTCAGGGGCTGATGATGGTTGACACGGCGACGCACAGATGTCGAGTCGAAAGCCAGAATGGTAAGCACCTCGTGTACGTTGAGTACGTCGAAAACGCACCCTGGAATCGCCCGGAGTTATTCGATCCGCCGCGATTCCGCGGTGTTGGAAGCATTCTAATCAGGGCTGCCGTCGCACTGAGCGAGGAGTTGGAGTTTCGGGGACGAATCGGCCTCCATTCGCTGCCTCAGGCAGATAGCTTTTATGCCAATACCTGTGGCATGACCGATCTGGGGACCGATCTCGACTATGAGGGTTTGCGCTACTTCGAGATGACACCCAAACAGGCGCGGGCTTTCGTTACGAGGGGGAGATTGCCATGAAGTTGAGAATCAGTAAGGAGTGGTGCACGCGGATGGCAGAACTGGAGGGAGACACCGAAATCGGAGCCGGTCGCCTGGCAATCGATCCGCCTTTTGACGGTGAAACTATCCCGGTCGTCGACAGATTCGACGAACCCAATATCGCCTTCGGTCGTTTAAACAACCTCATGCGCCGCCGCCGAGGCTTGAGCATTGAGGGGCTTGCCATGGCGGCGAACGTGACTGTAACGGAGCTGGTCGAGATCGAAAGCGACGTTCGTTATAGGCCGACGTTGCAGACGATCGATAAACTGGCCAGCTACTTCAATTTGCCTCGGTCTGGTCTAATGCAGATGGCAGGACTGACAGCTTCGAAGGATGCACGCCTGTCTGAACAGGCAGTTCGCTATGTCGCCCGTGCGGAGTCGACTGCGGAACTGACGCCTGAAGAGAACGCGGCGTTGGAAGGGTTCATGGCTGTTCTCAGCGAGCAGAAATAGCTGAAACGCATTGTCGTTGCACGACGTTGACCCGGGGTGTCGAGCTCCTCGCCGAAATTCACCTCAACGTTGCTTTCTCGGACTCACTCAAAGAATCCCTTTGCAGATGTGGTGTTCCGTCGTTGATAATCCTTTCATTTCATTAGATGGATGCTGCCATTCATGCTCCGCAGCTTGACAACGGCGTCGCCGCCGTCTCCGACGTCGCCCTTCAGCCGGTTTCTGGATTTGCGCCCCGCTTCGACGGCAAAATCGCTTCGGACGCGCCCGTTGTTCGTTTTGGCGTCAATACGGCCCGACCAGTCGGCCGGAAGCGCCAGTTTGACGGAGCCGTTGTTCGTGGCGGCGGTTACCTGGCCGAGACTTACACTCACTTCCATCTTGATCGATCCGTTTGTGGTCAGCAGCTTCGCGTCATCGACCAGCCGTTCGGCCTGGACAGAGATCGATCCGTTGACGGTTTGGGCGGTAATCGGGCCGTTTTCCGCATTCAGTTTCACCGAGCCATTGACGCTTTCCGCATCGACCGCCCCCTGGGTTCCGCGGGACCTGATTCCGCCCTGGACGGTGCTGAGACGCAATGCCATCGCCCGCGGCGTTTCGATTTCATATCGAACGACCACATTGACGCCGCCGGGTGGCGTGGGATGTTCGGCGGAAACGCGAAGCTCGTCGCCGACCTGTTCGGCGCGGACCTCGACTTCCCGTTCAAAATCCTCCGTTACGGAACGACGCCCGTGGACCGCTTTCCACGCGCGTACAACGATCCGGTCGCTGTCCGTTCCCGTGAGGGAGATCGAGCCGTTGACGGTTTCCGCGCGGACCGTCGCAATGTTCTCGGCATCGAATGTCCATTCCTGCGGATCCCCGGCCCCCCGTTCTCCGGTGTCCCGTTCCCATCTGCCCGCGGTATCGGCGACGGTCGACGTCGCCTGATCGACAGCCTCGTTCACCATCTTACCGATGTCCTGCCACCGGACCGACTCCATCGCTTTGCCCACTTCGTTCTCGATTTCCCGTCCCAGGTCGCTGAAAGCCTCCGTGAATCGGTCGAAGTTTCCCTTCCTCTCCCGACGTCGGCCCTTATCACTGTCGGTATCTTCGTCCGGGCGGGACGGCTCATCGAGCGCCCGCAAGAGCATATCGGCCTCTTCGGGGCTGATTTTGCCCTCGGAAAGCATTCTCAGGATTTCAAGCCTCTCCGTGCTCATCGTTATTTCCTCCCCAGTTGCTTTATCTGTTCGGCCGCTTCCTCCGCGGATATTTCTCCTTCATTGACCCGTTTCAGGATCTCGCGGCGTTTGTCGGCGCTTTCGCCCGGAGCGGGCGTATCCGCCCGGACTTCGTAGCCGAGTTCCGCGATGACGGCGTTCAGGCGGTTGCGAACGGTGGGGTAGGAGATCCCCAGTTCGCGCTCCATTTCCTTGATATTGCCCCGGTTCTTGACGAAACTCTCGATAAAGTCGAGGCTTTGCTGCTGGAGGCGGCAGAAGGGACACGTGGAGTATTGACTCTCGATTCTGGTGTGGCAGGTGTGACAATGCAGACCCGATATCGTCAGTTCCCCGCCGCACGTTGGACATCCTTCCAATACTTTCCGCACGGTTTGGTTACTCCTTTTCCAGCTCTCGCTATTGATTCGGCATTTGAGATTACGGATGAAATGTCGCGCCCACGCGCCGGTCCGCTTTTGGAACGAAGTGGCTTGCGCCCGTTTCGGACCCGGAGTATCTTGAATCAGCGCCGTTTGAAATGACGCGGGAGAAAGGGCGACGACCCGCCGGTCGCACCTGAGAGGTTGGTCACGTTTGCCCTGTTTCATGCAAGCAAGTAGCGCGAACAAAAATATATCATATAGTTATAAAATTGTCAATATATTCCGTCAAAATAAATATATATACTGAAAACTGACATAATAATTATACGAAAATAGTAAAAAATTTTATTCAACTGTTCTGATACATAAGGTGTGCGAGTCGGGAGTATGTCAAAAGGCGAACGGGCGATGACTGCAGGCGATCTTGAATACGCGATGTTTTCCCGTAAGGAGATGGACCGGCGGCATGCCCGCGCGCGGGAGGAGATGGACCGGCGCGGGATCGACGCTCTGTTCGTCACCGGAGAGGAGAACTTTCAGTATTTCGCCGGCACGGCGGCGAGCGCGGCCCTGCACGCGTCGCTGACCCGACCGTCGGTCTTTATTCTGCCGCTGCATGGGGAACCGATTATTGTCACGCAGGGACTGGACAACCTGGAGCTGGGGTCCTATGTGACCGATGTGCGCGGGTACGCCGACCTGTTCGCGCTTCCGCAAGCGGTCATGATCCGGGCGTTGCGGGATGCCGGAGCGACCGGAGGGTCCGTGGGCGTGGAATTGGGGTTGGAACAGCGGATGGGCATGCCGGTGGGGGCCTATCAGGACCTGACCGCAGCGATGCCCGACGTCGCGTTTGTCGACGCGGCGGAAGCGATCGTACGGCTCCGGATGGTGAAGTCGGAGGAAGAGATCGCACACATCCGGCAGGCGGCAGGGGTGACGGACCGGGCGCGGCAGCGGCTGTTCGGGATGATTCGGCCCGGAATGACGGAACGGGCGGCCGCCCGTCTGTTGCGCCGGTTGATTCTGGAGGAAGGCGGCGACGGGACTTCGTTTGTCATGCTGCTGCTGGGCATCCCCGGATCCCGGAACCCGTTCGGTTACGACAGGCCGGTTGAAGCAGGCCGGGTCATCGGCGTCGACGCGGGCGCCCGCGTGGGCATGTATACGATCGACTATACCCGATGGGGCGTTCTCGGCCCCGCGACAGACGGGTTGAGGCGGATGTACGACGCGCTTCTGGAGGTGAATCGTACGATGGCCGCGGACCTGGGCCCCGGCATGAAGTGTTCCGAAATCTACCGCATAGGGATCGAAGCGATCGAAAGAGCGCGTTCGGACGTGAATGGACTGGAGCGGTTCGGGCCTTCCCGCATGGGACACGGGCAGGGGATGCTGATCACGGAGCCCCCGAGCATCCATCCGGACGATCATACGCCGCTGGAACCCGGAATGGTCCTGAGTACCGAGCCGGGATTGACCGCGGAAGGCACCCGGATGCTCTGGGAGGACGTCTATGTGATTTCGGAGGACGGAGCGGAGCAGATCACCTCAGAGAGCGACGAACTTCGAGAAATTCTGTCCTGAACAGTGGATGTCTGTTGATCTTATGGACGCGATGGCTTAAAATCCGGCTATCGGCTAAAGTCGGGTAGACGTAAGACGGGAGAGGAAAACTTTGAAAGTGGGGATCCATGAGTAACACCGCGTGGGTGCGCGTTCACGAGGACGACCGCAGGATCCGGATCGAGACCGGGGAACTCGAAGCCGCGATTCCCAAGAAGGACCCGGTACGTTGGATGACCGGGATCGAGAAAGGATCGTTCGTCGACAGGAAGACCGGATTCTCCGAAATCGGCGACGGCCTCATGGTGGTCGACTGGCTGATGGAGTCCGGCAGCGACGAATCCTGGCGCGAAAGCGTAATTGCTGAAGACGGGCACGGCCTGGGGCGATACCGCTGGCATGAGAACGAGTCGGACCCAGGCGGCAGGGAATACGCCATCCTTGCCCATGGAAGCAGCCATCGCAAGCGCATGATCGAGGGACCGCAACTGTGTCACCGGATGAAGCCCGTCCAGCCGGAGGTGATCCAGGGGACGGACTTCGTCGCCGTGAGGACCCGGTACCGATTTGAATACGCGGCGCCGGGCCGGAACACGGGGTCGCGGTGGACGCAGTTGATCGTGTTTCCCAGAGGCGAGCGGTTCTTCGTGTTGATGGACCGGATCGAGAGTGTGAATAATTCACCGGAGATGTTTCTGAGGAACGACACGCCCGGTTGCGTACGGCACACGGAGGGCGATACGTTCAGCGAGATCTATCTCAGCTATCTGAGCGGCGCCGGCGGCGTGCGCATTCCGTCCGGTGAATTCTTCGATCCGTTCCCTCCCGACCGCAAATTCGGGTATCGCCGCGACCTGAACAGAACGCCCCGCCGATTCATCCGGGCGTACCGCCTTCGGGATCCTGAAACGGGCGAAAGCGGCCCCTGGCTGGGCGGCCTCACGCTCGACCCTTCCGTCGTCTACGAAGCGTGGTGCAGCCAGCGGCCCGGGGATATCATCGTGATGATCCTCGAGATGCATGGCATGCCGGTGCAGGCGGGGGATACGTTCAGCGCGGCCCATATCGTAGGGTATTTCGACAACATCGAGGACATGCACGCGGTATACGATCGTCACGAGGGTCACAGAAGTCTGGCGGTCGATTCATCGGGCTGGGAACTGAGGTAAGCGACCGGACCCGGCAGGCGCGGCACGACGGAGAAATTGTGGCGGCGTTGAACTTTATCCGGGAGATTTCGATATGAGCAATGTGGTGAAGGGCCCCGACTGGGTACGCGTGACGGAGAAGGCGGAATGGCAGGCGCGGGACTCACAGGGCGAGATGGTACACGACGGCCACATGTGGATTTTTGGCGGCTGGTTTACGCCCCAGACCCCCAATCCGCGTGACGTCTGGAAGTCGTCCGACGGGAAGATCTGGACCTGCATGGTGGAGACCGCACCCTGGGAACACGGCGACCTGCCTGCAACCATGCCGCTCAAGGGCCGGATATGGCTGATGGGCGGGCGAAAATTACCGGGCAAGGAGAATACCAATACGGTATGGTCGTCGCCCGACGGCGCCGAGTGGGTCCTGGAAACGGATGATCCCGGTTGGTGCCCCCGGGTATCGCCCTCTTTTGTTGTGTTCAAGGACCGCATGTGGATCATGGGGGGGACCGAGGATTTCTACCAGGACGACGACACGACGCTCAAGAACGACGTCTGGTCCACCGCCGACGGCCGGAACTGGAGATGCGAGGTCGAAAACGCGGCCTGGTCGAAACGAACGCACGCGCAGGCCGTGGTCTTCAGGAATAAAATCTGGATCATGGGTGGGGGCGCCTGGCAGCCCGAGACCATCCCGCTCAACGACGTATGGTGCTCGGAAGACGGCGCGAACTGGACGCAGGTGACGGCCGAGGCGCCCTGGAAGAAGCGCATGTGGTTCTCTCTCGTCGTCTACCGGGACCATATGTGGGTTCTGGGGGGATGGTCACGCAAGGACGGCGACTTCGGAGACGTCTGGTACTCGAAAGACGGCGCGAACTGGACGGAGCTCAAATCTGACGTGATCTGGACCAATCGGCACGAACACTCGGCGTACGTCTTCAAGGACAAAATCTGGCTGGCCGGCGGTCATGCCAGGCCCTTGAACAGCGAAGTCTGGTCTCTGGAACTGCCGCAGGACTGGCAGGGTTGAGAAGGAGGCCTGACGCAAGAGACCTGCCCGGGTGTCGGTGCCTGGTAGCAATCCGCAGTCAGGAGGTATTTCAATATGAAGATCAAGTCCGTCCGCGCCGTTCAGGTGAACTTTCCCGAGACCTATGAGCGCCCGAAGCCCGGGCCCGTGGAATACAAGACGGCCCGTCGCCCGTCGTGGGCCGCACAGGGTCCCGTTGCCAATCCCATGACGCGCTATCCGCGTTACGCCGCGTTCCGCCCTTCCTGGCTGCCGAACTGGGGAGGGTTCGGCTGTGCCGTCGAGGCCGAAGACGGCACGCTGGGTTTCGCCACGGCCAGTCACGGACGTCCCGTGGCGGCCGTCATCGACGACTTTCTCGGACCACGCCTGGTGAACGAGAGTTGCCTGGCAACCGAAAAGTGCTACGATATGATGGTGCGGATGGGGGCCTCGTACGGCGCCACCGGCCTGCATGCCTACGCCGTGAGCGCCATCGACCTCGCGCTGTGGGATCTGAAGGGTAAGCTTCTGGACAAGCCGGTATACGAGCTGCTGGGCGGGCCCGCGCGAGACGAGATGTTCTGCTACGCCACGGGCGGGGACGCCGACTGGTACCTGGAGCTGGGTTTCGAAGCCATCAAGTTGCCGTGCCCGTACGGTCCGGCGGACGGACTGGAAGGCCTCCGGAAAAACGTCGATCTTGTGGCAGGCACGCGTGACCTGGCGGGCGACAACGTGGAACTGATGCTGGACTGCTGGATGGCGTTCGACGTGGAGTATGCCGTGCGCCTGGCGGAGGAACTGCGTCCGTTCAAACTCAAATGGATGGAGGAAATGCTCCCCTCGGAGGATCTCGACGCCCACGCCGAGTTGCGCCGCCGGCTTCCGTGGGCTACCCTGGCCACGGGAGAACACTGGTACACGACCGTTCCTTTCCAGCACGCGGCAAGCCGCCACCTCCTGGACATCTTCCAGCCCGATATCAACTGGGTGGGCGGCCTGACCGCCGTGGTCAAGATCTGCGCAATCGCAGAGGCGGCGGGCATCTCGGTCATTCCCCATGGCGGCGGCAACACGCCGTACGGGCAGCACGTCTGTTACGCGATGCCGGCAATCCCGTGGACCGAATGTTACATCGCAAGCCCGCCGGGAGTCGACCCGGACGAAGCCGCGCGGCCCCCCGGCGTTTCAGCGCCCCGGGGCGGACGGATGAAGCCGGTCGACGGACCGGGATTCGGGGTGGAAGTCACGGAAGCACAGGTATCGCCGTTTCAATATTAGACGGGCGGAAAGGGCGCCGGATTGCGACAAACGCTGCCGGCGGCACCGGGTCGGGCTGCCATTCTCCCGCTTACCACCCGCGAGGTCTGCCTATGAACACCAGAATATGCGCGATGAAGCTGAATCCATGGGTCGTCGCGGTCGCATTGGCGACGGGCAACGGGACTGTCGACCCCTCGCCGGTGAGGGCAGGGAATGTCGTCGAAAGAGCAACCGCGAACTGCTGGCGGTCCGTGAGTTCAAACTGCGTCTCCCTGTTGACGCTTCAGGCAGCAGGGTCCTTCCGCGCGAGGACCGATTGGGAACTGGAAATACGCGCCGCAGCGTTTGCCGCCGCTGCGGCCGCCCAGGCCAGGGAGGGCGATGCGGAGGATGCAAGCGTCAATTTCGATCGGGCGGTTGCCGTCGCAAGGACGATAGAAAGCGGATATGCCCGCGCGCGCGCGTTACGAAACGTCGCATCCGTTCAGGCCGGCACAGGCGCCTTCGACTCGGCACGGGCAACCGCTATGTCGATCAGAGATGCAAAAGGCAGAATCGATGCGCTGGTCGACGTTGCGTCGGCATCGGCGAAGAAGGGAGACCTTGGGGCCGCCCTGGAGAGTTTCCGCATCGCCGTCGCGGCTGCGCGTTCGAATAGAACAGGTGATCTTCGCACGCGAAGTCTGAACAACGTTGCCCTTGCCCAGGCGGCTGTCGGATACACGGCTTCCGCCCGCGCGACGGCCGGCTTGATCGGAGATATTCAGGGTAGGATCGATGCGTTGGCCGGCGTGGCGACGACATTGGCGCGGCAGGGAAGGGATGACGACGCCAGGGCGTTCTTCGATCTGGCCGTTGAGGCTGCGGGTGACGTCATCGACGGATATCGCCGGGCAATCGCGCTGGGCAAGGTCGCCTGGGCACAGGCGGAAGCGGGGGACGAAACCGCCGCACGCAAGACGCTGGACAGAGCCCTCCAGGCGGGCGGGCGAGGGATGGACATTTACAGCGCCGGCGTGACGATTGCTTCGCTCGCCGACGTCGACCCCTACGCGTTCATCCGGATTGCAGGCGCTCAGGTGAAGGTAGCGGACCTCGATGGCGCTCGCCAGACCCTGCGCCGTGCTTTTCAGTCGGTCAGCGAGGATTCGCCGCCGCCTCAGGTGAAATGGCTCTTCAATATCGCATCGGCACAGTTGGCGGCTGGAGATGCCGACGGCGCCCGGCAGACCATTGACGCCGCCGCCCGGCGCCTCAGGTCCGACAGCGATGGTAACCTCGCGCAGAACCTTGTCTACCACATCGCGGCGGACCAGCTGGAGACGCTGCTCGAAATTGCCGCATCGATAAATCCCGGGGACATTGAGGCAAAGAGAAATCTGGTTTATCACGTGGCCATGCGCCAGGCACAGACGGGCGAGATACCCCGCAGCCTGCAAAACGCGAAAATGATCGACCACGTTTCGAGGCGGGATGCCGTCTTCAGGGAGATTGTAAGCGCGCAGGCACGTGCCGGGCGATTCACGGCGGCCGTGTCGACGGCACGGTCAATCGGGGATTCGAACAAGAGGGTCCGGGCGCTGTCGGAGATCGCGCACGCGCAGGCGCAATCCGGCGACGCCGGCGGCGCCGGAAAAACCCTTCGCCGGGCGACAGCGGAACTGGGCGGGTCGGGTGGCTCCGGGATCACCGCGTGGACCTGCACCGATCTTGCCAGGGCGCAGGTCGAGGCAGGTCGGCCCGGCGAAGCGAGGCAGACCCTGCGGGACGCCCTCGGGGTGCTCAGGTCTGCCTCCCCGCTCGCACGCGCTACCTGGCTACCGGAAATTCTGGATGTGATCCGGAGGACAGAATAGACGTTTGCGGTACGGCCGTAGCGAAAAAAGCGGACGCCGAGAGATCGGCGTCCGCTTTCACGTACGAATGCTTCGTTTAGTCTATCGTTTGGTCACATTCGCTGCCTGGAGCCCCTTCGGACCCTCGACAATGTCGAATTCGACTTCGTCGCCCTCGGCCAAAGACTTGAAACCCTCAGCCTGGATTGCCGAAAAATGCACGAATACGTCTTCCCCGCCGTCCTGCTCGATGAAACCAAAGCCCTTGGCGTCGTTGAACCACTTCACTCGACCGTCAGCCACTGCTAATTCACCACCTTTCTACCTTGAACTGAATGTGCAGGCAAATCAAAAAAGGCAAGGACCGGGAATTCTGATCCTTGCCGCATCGCTTTTTTCGACTGCACAGGAGACAGAAACAACGTCCTTCAATATACAACATTGCGTTCAAAGGTAAATCGTTCCATCACGAATGTCAACTCTTTTCTGCGACATGCACGGTTTTTTTTCTGCTACCGAATCACCCGCTTGCGGGTTGGACCGGTATTGAACGGAACGCCGCTGTGGGCCGGGGTGCGCCTCAGTGCGTGGAATTCGAGAGATGCAGACCGGTCACGCCCCCGATAATGAGTGCGATGGAGAGCAGCTTGACCGTGGTGACCGGTTCCTTGAAATACCAGAAGCCGACGAGGGAGATGATGGCCGTACCCAGGCCGGCCCAGACGGCGTACGCGACGCTCACGGGAATCTGTTTAAGCGCCATGGTCAGGCCCGCCAGTGAGGCCAGGTAAAAGGCGGCGACGCCGATCGAGGGCAGCAAACGGGCGAATCCGTCGGAGAGTTTCATGCATGTCGTACCGGCGACTTCGAGAATGATGGCGAGAAACAGATATAACCAGCTGGCCATTGACAGATCTCCTTCGGGACGGAACACCCGGTGTTGAGGGTTGATGGTTGCGGTTGACTTTCGTCGGATCCGTTGCCATTTTAGCCACGTTCCACGGATGAGGCAAACGCAATTCAGCGGGTTTTTTCAATGGAAAGGACAATTGAATGTCGCTGCCGATCATTATGCACGTGAATTACTGTGAACAGGGGCAGACGATCCCGGAGATGTGCCGGAAGGCGGTCGGCTGGGGATACGACGGCATCGAGTTCCGCCGGTATCGCCGGGGTGTGGAGGAGACGACCGAGAAGTACCTGGATACGATCGCCGCGTCCGCGGACGCCTCGGGGCTGAAGCACGTACTCTTCGGGGGCCCCGGGGTGGAGCTGATGCGGGAAGATGCCGGCGGCAGAATGGCGCAGGTGGCGGAAGGGGTCCGGTTCTACCGCCTTGCGAGCGAGAGGCTGAAGCTGACGGTCTGCAATATTATGGCTGGAACGCTGCGCAGTTCGGATCCGAATGCGGGGTCGGCGCATCATTTGCATGGGTCGGGCGCCGCGGCGGCCCATCATTACGAGTGGGCGGCCGAGGGATTCAGGGAACTCGGCGCGGTCGCCGAGGAGATCGGATTCAGGCTGGCGTTCGAGATCCACATGGGCTATGTGCACGATCTGCCGGCGCCCACAATGAAGCTTCTGGACATGATCGGTTCACCGGCCGTGGGGGCGAACCTGGACTACGGGAACATGGTGTATTTCCCGTCGTGTCCGTCTGTCGGGGAGACCGTTTCCACGCTGGGTGAGAAGCTGTTCATGGTTCATCTGAAGAACTCGATGCCCGCGGGCAACGGACGGAACGCCGTGGGGCTGGGTGACGGGACCATCAACCACCGGGAGTACCTGCTGGCCTTGAAACACGCCGGATTCGGCGGTCCCATCTGCATCGAAGCACCCAGACCGGGCGATCGGGAGTGGTACGCCCGGGAGGATATCGCCTATCTCAAAGCGGTAATGAGAGATCTGGCGTGGGCGTAAGCGGCGGCGTCCGGTTCAGGGATCGAGTCGATCTGGGTCTCGTACTTCGACAGCCTGTCCCGTCAGCTCAGGACCAGTCGGGATGCGCCCAGGACGCCGGCGTCATTGCCAAGTTCGGCCGGCAGAATGCGAGTGTGATCGAACATCCCCTCCAGCGTATATTCTCTTGCCGCGGCGTCGATAGGGTCCAGAAGAACGCGGCCGGCCGCGGAGATTCCCCCGCCGATTGCGATTACATCGGGGCTGATCACGTTGATGATATTGGCAATGGCGATGCCGAGATAGCGGGCAACGCGGGCGACGGCCTCACAGGCGAGGCGGTCGCCGTTTTTCGCGGCCAGGCAGATGGTTTCCGGCGTAAGGGGTTCCGTGTCGGAAACCGAAGTGGACGGGGCTTCCCGCAGGCGGCGGCGAACGTACCGGACCATCGCGGGGCCGGCGGTAAATGCCTCCAGGCATCCCTTCTTTCCGCATCCGCAGACGGGACCGTCGGGGTCCATGCACATATGGCCGATTTCGCCCGCCGCGAAGGAGGCGCCGTGGTGAATGCCGCCGGCCAGGACCAGTCCGCCGCCAATGCCCGTCCCCAGAGTGATGAGAAAGAGGGACTCGCATCCGCGGCCGGCCCCCAGGCGGGCTTCTCCTATGGCCGCGACACTGGCGTCGTTATCGATTTCAACGCGCAGCCTGATCCGTTCCTCGAGAATCCGTTTGAAAGGGACGTGGCGCCAGTGGAGGTTGGGCGCAATGATAACGTCTCCGGCCGCCGTGGTGACGCCGGGCACGCCGATTCCGACGCCCGCAACATCGTCATTCGACAGGCCGTTCCGGTTCCGGAGGGTTTCGATGAGTTCCGCGATCCGGTCCGCCACGCCGTGTTCGCCGCTCTCCACCTCCGTTGGACGACGGGCTTTGGCCTCGATGCGTCCGTCTGCCCCGACGAGCGCGCCCTTGATACTGCCGCCTCCCAGGTCGATACCGATGGCGAATTGCGGGTGACCGGCCAATGAGGATCCTTCCCGTTGACGTCCTTCGAAGATCGTCTCTCATCCCGCTGAAGCCGAAAGAGCAACCGACGGCGCCCGTAGACGCGCACCGCCGGATCGGAAACGCGAATCAGGCGTTCTCCGCAATCCAGTTCATGTAGGGCGTGTACCCCTGCTGGATGGGAAGCGCAATAACTTCCGGGACGTCGTAGCTGTGTAATTCGCTCGCCCGGGCGATAAGCGCATCGAGGCTGGCCTGTGACGTCTTGAGGATCATCAGGAACTCGGCATCGTCCTCAATGGCGTCCTGCCAGCGGTAGATGGACCGGATCTGCCCGGTGACGTTGGCGCACGCGGCCAGGCGTTCTTCAACCAGCGTGCGGCCGATTCGGGCGGCTTCCGCTTCGCTCGGAACGGTGACGAATACGACGTAATTCCGGTCCTCCGGCATGGACGACCCTCCCGAATACGGTGAATGATCAGTTGGAGCCGTGTGGCATTGGGGGCAGGTCTCAGGCTGCAGGGACGGCCCTCAAAGCTCGCACCGCTGAAGATATGCAGAAGGGCGGAAATGTCAAGGTCAGCGTTCTGTCCCGGAAAGGCAGTGGCAAAGGCGGGGAGACGGGAGAGGGTAGACGTGAGAGATTGCCTGCCGTGTGCGGTTTCATTTCTTGCCAGAGGCATACAGGATGACTCAATCGGGCAAGACGTCTTCTACCGTCTCACGGCTTACGTCTCACCGCTTTCGAGTAATTCATCTACCGGCTTAACTGGGCGAGGGGAATTCAATGGGAGGGGAATATTCCAAAGCGAAATATGAACTCGAACCGAATTGACTTGCTGGACGGTATCGACCCGAAACGCCTCGAACGGGCAGGGGAGGTGCTGGAGCGCCACGTTCGGGAGCGGAGCACGCCCGGCGCGGTGGGCTTGCTGGTGCGGGGCGGGGGCGGTGTCGCATGCTGGACGGCGGGACGGCACACGTACGATCCGGATGCGCCGGAGGTCAGGGAGGATGATCTCTACGACCTCGCGTCTTTGACGAAGGTGGTTGTGACAACGTCGATCTGCATGGCGTTCGAACCGGACCTGAACCTGGATGGCCGGGTGGAAGAATACGTGCCGGCGTTCCGCGGAAAAGGTCGGGAAGGGGTGACGATCAGACACCTTCTGGCGCACTGCGCGGGTCTGCCGGCCCACCAGCGTTTCTTCGAAACCTGCCGGGACAGGAAGGCGGTATTCGCCGCGGCCTGCGGTACGCCGCTGGCGTATCCGCCGGGGACGAAGACGATATACAGCGACGTGAGTTTTCTGGTGCTGGGGGCGGCCCTGGAGCGCGTGGGTGGCGCCCCGATCCAGGAACTGGCTCAGCGCCACGTGTTCGGGCCGATGGGGATGGCGGGGACGATGTATCTGCCCGGGCGTGAACTGCTTGGCCGGATTCCACCGACGGAGTTTCAGGCGGAGTACCGGAGAGGTTTGATTCACGGGCAGGTGCACGATGGAAATGCATGGGCGATGGGCGGCGTGGCGCCGCACGCGGGACTCTTCGGTACGGCGGACGACCTGGGGCGTTTCTTGCGGATGATTCTGAACGGTGGGATTTACGAGGGGAAGCAGATCTTGTCCGAAGCCGGAATCCGCCGATTCACGTCGAGGGCGGGACTGGCGCCCGGCAGTACCCGCGCGCTGGGGTGGGACACTGTATCGA
Organism: Candidatus Latescibacterota bacterium; assembly: GCA_965203805.1. Taxonomy (GTDB): domain Bacteria; phylum Latescibacterota; class UBA2968; order UBA2968; genus JAAXHE01. The sequence goes on from OZ241917.1 coordinate 4,731,447, forward strand.
AGGCAGGAAGTTCCGCGGGCCGGCGCTTTTCGATCCGGTCGTTCGGACATACCGGATTCACCGGCACGTCGGTCTGGGTGGACCCGGTGCGGGACGTCGGCGTCGTGCTCCTGACGAACCGGGTTCATCCCACCCGGGAGAATGAGGGGATACGGAGGTTGCGGCCGGAATTTCACGATGCGGTGATGCAAGCGGTCATCGATTGACGGCCGCAAGCATTGGCGAACGAACCGAAGCGTCTCGATTCCCGGCTAGCGCAATACCTTTTTCAGGTACTCCAGGTCCAGTTCCGGGTAAGCCGGATATCTGTCGAGCAGATCGGCCACCGCGTTGCGGGCTTCTTCGAGCGCATCTCTTCGGGTCCGTGCGCGCGCCTTGCTGGGATTTCCGGCCTGGTTGCCCTTCTTGATCAGGGCGGGCCTCGTGTTCAAGAGTACAAGGCGCAAAACAGCAGCGATCTGGCGCATTTCCTCCGCGCCCATGCCGAGCGTGGTGAGGGCCGGTGTGCCAATCCGGAGGCCGCTCGTATACCAGGCGCCGTTCGTATCGAAGGGAAGGGCGTTTCGGTTGAGCGTGACCCCGGCGTTACGGAGCGCGGATTCCGCCTGCCTCCCCGTGAGACCCAGCGACGTCACGTCGATGAGCACCATATGGTTGTCGGTGCCGCCTGTGAGTACGCACAGCCCTTCTTCGACACAGGCTTCGGCCAGTTCCGTGGCATTCTCCACAATGCGGCGCGCGTAGTTTCTGAATGCGTCGGCGCCGGCCTCCTGAAGAGCGACGGCCTTGGCTCCGATTGCGTGGGGTAGCGGACCGCCCAGCACCATCGGACACCCCCGGTCCACGTGTTCGGCATATTCGTCTTTGCAGAGGACCATGCCGCCCCGCGGACCTCTGAGTGTCTTGTGGGTCGTGGTCGTCACAATGTCGGCGTGGGCAACCGGATCGTAGTCTCCCGTGAACACTCTGCCCGCCACCAGCCCCGCGAAGTGCGCCATGTCCACCATGAAGACCGCGCCGACTTCATCCGCGATTTCTCTGAAGATGCGAAAGTTGATCCTGCGGGTGTACGCGCTGTACCCGGCCAGCAGAATCAGGGGTCTGAACGCTTTCGTCCGGCTTCGGACCCGGTCGTAATCGATGCGTTTTGTCTCCGGGTCCACACCGTAGGATTCGACGTGGAACATCCTGGCGGAGACGTTTTGCCGGTATCCGTGGGTGAGGTGGCCGCCGGAGTAGTAGTCGAGGCCCAGTAATTTCTGGTTGCCCAGCGCGGTCCTGAGTTCCCGCCAGTCGTCTTCGGATAGTGCCGAGGGATCGGTCTGTCCCGTTCGCTCCATGAACGGCGCCTGAACGCGGGCGGAGAGGATTGCCCAGAACGCCACGAGGTTTGCGTCGGCGCCGGAGTGCGGCTGCACGTACGCGTGGTCCGCCCCGAAGAGGTCGCGTGCGAGGGTGGCGGCATGTGCTTCAATGGTGTCGACGTTGTCGCAGCCTGCGTAGAATCGGCGTTCCGGAACGCCTTCTGCATATTTGTCGGTGAAGAGATTGCCTTGAGAAAGCTGTACGGCCAGCGAACAGTAGTTCTCGCTGGCGATCATCTTCAGGTTGTCCCTCTGGTCCTGCAGTTCGGCCACGATGGATGAGGCGACCTGGGGCGAGATCGCGTGAATCTGTTCGAGTGACGCGAGGTAGGCGACAAAACCGGGATCTGCGGCATTGCCGAGGGCGGCGGATTCCGAGAGATACCTGGCAAGCGGCGATGTCGGGCGCGTCACAGCGGCAGGTGGTGTTGCCTGGGCCATTCTGTTTCTCCTGCACGTATTGGATGGACGGTGCGCGTCCGGCGTCGACCGGACACAATAAAACCCGGGCGGGATGACGGTACGTAAAGCCCGGGGATTGACTCGTTTTGGGATTTCTCGATTTCCAGGCGGCGGCTTGAGTGTCTTTTTGCCCCAATTGGGCATCGTGCCGCGCGGACACCAATATATCGGACTTTCGCAACCCGGTCAACTTTTTTTGTGAATTCAGAGGAAACGGGCGTCGCCCGACCGACAACGCGCCCCGGGCGATTTCCGGAGCCGGAAGCGATCACGAAATCGCATGCGTCACCCGCAGAATCCGTTCCCCAATTTTCCGCTTGCCAACGTCGTGTGGCGGGACTATATTTTCTTGGATGGCATTCTCCTCGAAACCAAATCGAATTCTCCGATTTTCCGGCTCTCCGGTTGCCGTATTTCCGCTCCCCTGAAGGGGAGCTTTTTTTTGTCAAAAGCAGTTTTAAAGCAGCGCCTGAGGGAGGATTACTCGATGGACAGCCTGTTCCACGTGGTCGAGGCGCAGCAGTTCAACCGGGAATTGCTGACCGAGATTTTCGCGGTGACGAAGGAGATGGAGGAAGTCGTTAGCGTCTACGGCTCCAGTATACTCAACCGCCGGATCATGGCCACGCTGTTTTACGAACCCAGTACCCGCACACGGTTGTCTTTCGAGTCGGCCATGGTCCGTCTGGGGGGGAGCGTGGTCACAACGGAGTCGGCGAGGGAGTTTTCCTCGGCGGCGAAGGGAGAGACCCTTGAAGACACGATCCGCATCGTGGAGGGATACGCGGACGTGATCGTGCTTCGACACTACGAAGGAGGGTCCGCGCGACGGGCGGCAGAGGTGGCGTCGGTGCCGGTTTTGAATGCCGGCGACGGCCCCGGGCAGCATCCGACACAGGCGTTGCTCGACGTATATACGATTCAGAAGGAAATCGGCCGGCTGGACGGGATTTCAGTGGCGATGGTGGGCGACCTCGCCAACGGGCGCACGGTGCGCTCGCTGGCTTATCTGCTCACCCGGTACAAAGACGTCAAGCTGTATTTCGTGGCGCCCGAACTGGTGCGTATGAAGGCCGACATCAAGGAATACCTGAGCCGGAACGGGGTGTACTTCGAGGAACGGGAAGATCTGATCGAGGTCGTGCGAAAGGTCGACGTGGTCTATCAGACGCGGATCCAGAGGGAACGGTTCGGCGACCGTACGAGGGACTACGAAGCGGCGCGCGGGCGATATATCATCGATACAAGGGTGATGGAGGCCCTGTCCGCTAACGGCCGCGTGATGCACCCCTTGCCACGCGTTGACGAGATCGACCCCGCGGTGGACACGGACCCCCGTGCGGCGTATTTCCGCCAGGCGCACAACGGGCTCTACATCCGGATGGCGCTGCTGAAGATGGTGCTGGCCGCTACTTGAAAGGCGCCATTTCGGGCATCGTCAACACGCCGTGCGACGGAATCAGACCGAGGCGGCGAGCCAGAGCGACGATCGGTTCTACTTTGCGGATCGTTTGTACTAATGCGGCGGCGGCGGCCGATTCGCTGCTGCGAACGATGCCGTGTTCCAGGAGATATTCCCAAGTGGACTTCGGCCTCGGATAAACCCGCAGCCGGAGTTCGGCATCGGGCGGCAGTTGTGCCGCTTCACGAACAACCTGCAACGCTTTTTGATAACCACCCAGTTCGTCCACCAGCCCCAACGCCCTGGCGTCCTCGCCGGTCCAGATCCGTCCCCGGGCAATGTCGAGCACCCGTTCCTTCGTCAGAGATCGGCCCTCGGCGACCTTGTCGGTGAAATCCTCGTACACCGTGTCCAGCCACGCCTGGAACAGCGCCCATTCTTCGTCCGAGAAGTCTTTTGTGCCGGTCCACATGGTGGAATGGGCGCTGGTGTGGACTTCATCCCACGAGATTCCGGTTTTCTCCCACATGCCCGACGTCAGCATCTTTCCCGCGACGACGCCGATGGAGCCGGTGATCGTTCCCGGCTGCGCCACGATCCGGTCCGCGGCCATGGCAACGAAGTATCCGCCTGAGCCCGCCAGGTCCCCCATGGATACCACGACCGGTTTGCCGGCATCACGGGCCCGCACGGTCTCACGCCAAATCGCGTCGGAGGCGACGTAAGAACCTCCGGGACTGTCGACGCGAAACAGGATCGCTTCGACCTCCTCGTCGCGAACCGCGTTTCGAAAAGCCCTGGCGACCGTATCCGATCCCATCGTGGTGGCTCCTGATGCGGGGTCGAAATCACTCTTGCCACGCGTCACGCCCCCGACGCCGTAGATTAATGCGACGGTCTCCGTCCTTTCATCCGGCCGTTCCATACGCTTAAGATACTTGTGCAGCGTCAGATATTTCGCGCCCTCGTCCACCTGTTCTTTCACGCGCTCGTAGACCTCGTCCCGGTACGCCAATCCGTCCACCAGCCCGGCCTCGAGCGCGTCTCTGGAGAAGAACGGACCCTGATCGAACAGGTTGCGTACCGTCTCGTACGGCAGGCCGCGCTTGTCCGCGATTCCCCGCACCAGCTGGTCGAATTGCGAGTTCATGACGGTTTTCGTCGCCTTTTTGTGTTCGGGGGTGTATTCGCGTTCCGTGTAGAGATTCTTCGCGTTCTTGTACTCTGCTCGATGGTCCAGGCGAGGGACAACGCCGAATTTTTCCAGCATTCCGCGAATGAACGGGGTCTCCGCAATTAGGCCGGTAAGCCCGACGACGCCCGAAGGTTGGAGATAAATCTCGTCGAAAGCCGTTGCCAGATAATAAGCGCCGTTGCCCGGGCCGAACTCGCCGAAGGTCTCTGCGTAGGCAACCGCGGGTTTGCCGCTCTCGCCGAAGGCATGCACGGCGTCTCGCACCTCCTGCAGGCGCGCGAGACCCATACCGCTGTTTCCCACCCTTGCCAGAAGCGCCACAACGCGTTCGTCTGACGCGGCGCGGTGAAGGCCTTCGACCAGATCCCGTACGGTGATTGCATCGGGAAACAGAACATCTGCGATCGGATTGCCCGGAATGTATTCCGGGAGATTCCGTTCAAGGTTCAATTCCAGGACCGCGAGTCCCGGTACCGTTTCTTCTTCCTTGTAGAGCAGCGCGATGGCGACTGCCACGATAACGATGACGAACAGGGTGGCCGCGCCGCCGATAATTGCAAACACCTTGATTGCGATCCGCTTCATGGCAGACCTCCATCGGATAGACGTTCTTTAGACAACGGGCTCAAACGCCACGGGGCCGTTCGATTTCCCAGCCGGGAAAGACCAGTACGGCAGGATGGCACATTAACGCACGCGCCAGCACCTTGGCGCGCTCTACGCCAAGTCTTATGCGCCCGTTCTCGATGGCCGATATTGTCGGCTGGGGAATCCCGGTACGCCTGGCGAGTTCATTCTGGCTGAGTTTCTGAAGTTTGCGGATCGTGCGGACGGATTCTCCAACGGACACGGCCACGCGTTTCGGCGCTTTTCGGTGTTTTTCCATTTTATTCCCTCCCGCGATCACTTGACCAGTATCGCCCTTACGCGGATCTCCCGCTCCCTGACTCTGTAGACGACACGACACCCGGCGCTGAACCGGGACTGACGCCGACCCTTTTTCTTCCCCGGCACGGCCTCGTCCACGAAGCCTTCGATGCGCCTGACGCCTTCCGGGCCGGAAAGGGATACGATATCCTTCCATGTCTCGTATCGTATGAGGGCTTTCCGAGGGAGGGTGTCGATCTGCCTGCCAACCCTGCGATGTTCGACAATCGTCCACATATTAAATAATGTATAGTCTATAGACAATATGACAATGAAATTCGAAGTTGCGTTCTGTCCCGTAAATCGATCGCCGAAGGCGGTGAGAGGGTAGACGGTAGATGAAGGCGGTGAGACGGTAGTTAAAGGGGGTGAGAGGGTAGAGGTTAGACGGTAGATGACGTCCTTGCCCGATTGGTTCTTCCACTATGCCTGCGGCAAGAGATGATACCGAACAGGGCACACAAAATCTCACGTCTCACGTCTACCCGTTCTTCCGGCACTCACGGTATCTCCCGTCTCACGTCTTACGTCTCACTGCTTTCAGTGTCTTCTTGTGCTGAAATCGTACATGATTCGCCCTTTTCGGTTGACAAGAGCGGATGGTACCGTGCATGTTTATTATTGAGTCAGGACGTACGGCATTCGACGCTGAGGTTAATATGGGCGATATTCTCAAGGTGGAGCACCTGGAGGCCGGGCCGGGACAGCGGAAGGACGGCTTTCTCACGGTGGGAGAGACGCAGGACAGCGCTCCCGCGCGCCTTCCGGTTGTACTGGTGAACGGTGCAGAGCCGGGTCGCACGTTGTACCTGCAGGCGGCGAGCGACGGCGACGAACTGAACGGTATCGCGGTGATCAGGCGGGTTCTGAACCGGCTGGACCCCGCCGCGCTTAAGGGCAGGGTGATTGCTACCCTGATTGTGAACTTTCATGCCTTTCACGCCGGCGAGTCCCTGAATCCCGTGGACGGGAAGAAGATGAACCGGTGTTTTCCAGGTCGCAAGGAAGGCACGTCGAGCGAGAGGGTGGCGTATCGACTGTTCCATCGCGCGGTGAAACAGTCAGACTTCTGTATCGATCTCCATCAGGGCGGCGTCCGGCCGATGATTGACGAGGTCCGTGTGCGGGTGGACCGGAGAAAACGCATCCACAGAGCTTGTATGGAAATGGCAAAGGTATTCGACATCGGCTACATTCTGGACTGCCGGGGTCCCGACGGGCAGTTGGCGCGCGCAGCGCCCGATGAAGGGATTCCCACCATCGACCCGGAACTGGGAGGATGCCACGGATGGGATGAAGGCAGCATCCGGAAGGGCGTGGCGGGCGTGGAGAATATCCTGAAGCACTACGGGTTCGTCGAAGGACGGCCGCGGACTCCCCGGCGTCAAACCGTGGTGGACGGCTTCCTCTCGCTCCTCGCGGCCAGGGGTGGCTTCGTTGAGTATCGGGCCGCTCTGTACGACCATTTGCAGAAAGGGGACCCCGTGGCCGAAGTGACCGACCCCTTCGGCACGGTGCTCGAAACGGTTTACGCCCCGCAGGAGTCCATTTTCTGGGCGCGGTCGCTGCGGCCGATGGCCGCTACCGGCGAACCGGTGGCTATGCTCGGGAAGAATATACGGTACGTATAAGCGGCCGCGGGAGATGGCGCTGGCTGACTATTCGGGCGCGGGTCTGACCTCGTCGATGCGTTCACGGACAAGGGGCCGGATGTAGACGTCGTCCAGCGAAAGCCGGGCGAATTCCCGGGCGAAGATCTCAATGTGGGTCCTGACGTCCGGGCCGCGGTTAAGGATGAAGCGCCGCTCTCCGCGTACCACGCACAACCCCCCTGCGCCGCCCTCGAGATCGGCATAGGTGACGGGAATATCCAGACGCTCGGCGAGGGCTTCGAATTCCTGCAGTAACTGGGTGTCGGTCATATCGCGGTTGTGGTTGTAAGGCTTGCGCCAGACAGGAGGGGCAGGCGATAGGGAGTGCAGCGTTAGCCGCTGCAATATAACCCACCCGGAAACACCCTCCAATGGCGAAGCGCAAGGCCGGGGAACGGCATTCGAGGGCGAATACGTCCCGCGTTGCCTGCGCGAGCCAGCCGGATATTCCCTCAGGTAAATGATGGACCTCAAGCCGTTTACAGGCCCGAAATCCTTCGGTAGAGCCTACCGGACGATGCTCGAAAACGATCCTCACGCCGCAGGAAGCGTCGATCGTGAGATCATGTCCGGCATGATCAGGCTCTGCCGCGAAACCGCTCCCTATCTTTATGGCGGTTTCTCGGACCTGACCGCAGGCTATCCGGCGGGTTCCCGACCGGTTCTGGAAAGGTTGCTCACTAAGGCCGGGTTACCAGTCGGAGATCCTGAGCGAAGGGTCGCCCGAATCGCTGCACTCACCAGAAGTCTGGATCGCGAGGATGCCCCCGCAGGGTTGTCCGAAATGAGATTCGGAGGAACGGAAGAGGCGATCATCGCAAGGGGCACGGATTGGTGCACCGACGTGGCGCGGGTCGGCTGCGCGCTGTATCAGGTTGCCGGCTTCCCGAGCCGCATCGTGAGTCTTTTCAATCTGGATGCCGCCTATAGCGGACACGTCATCGTTGAAGTCCATCGACTCGGAGCCTGGGGCGCCGTCGACACGAATTCGGGGGTTGTCTATCGGAAGGACGACGGACGGCCTGCAACGACGTGGGACCTGATGAACGACGCGGAAGTGGTCAAACGGCACGATGCGCAGCCGTCTCAGTTCACCGGAGCCGGGATCGCCAACTACCGTGTGAGGGATTCGGATTTTCATGACTATACGGTGTCCGGGTTGAACGACTACTACCGCACGATTCTGTCCATGGCTGAACAGGGGTGGCCCGGCGGCCTTCGCTGGCTTCATGGAGAGGCTGGTGTACGATGCTGAGGTCCGAATTCCGCGAGAATCCTTGACAATTCCACCCTGTTCTTCTACGTTATCGAAGGAGGTACCGAAGACATTTTTGTTTATGTTGAAGCGTACAAATCTCCGATTATCGCTTCTGTCATCATTGTTGGCGGGGCGGCATGGATTCTTTGCAGACTGAACGCATCGCAGCCAAAGCCGCGGACATTGTCGTAACAGACGATAGTTTGACCGTTGATTTCGTCGACGGGAGGAGTATATCGGTACCATTGGCATGGTTTCCACGGTTGGTTCACGGCACTCGGCAAGAGCGGGATAATTGGAGAATAATCGGAAACGGAGAAGGATTTCACTGGCCGGACCTGGACGAAGACGTTAGTGTTGAAGGTCTGCTTCTGGGCAGGCCTTCCGGTGAAAGCCAGCGATCTTTTCAACGATGGCTGGTCGAACGTGCGAAAGACCCTGAATGATCTTAACTTGTCAAAAGGCGATTTCCCTCTGAACAAGACGACCCGGCGGTAACGTCATCACTCGTTGTTCTACGTTCATTCGGCGCCTCGATGACGCAAGACTATTCCTCGCGATTGCCGCCGAAACAGCTACTGCATAAGGCTTCATATTGATCTTACCCTTGATTACTCGCCTCGGAATAACTCCGCAACGTCTCAGTACTCCCGAATGAAAAACCCGAGCCTTCCTCGCTGCGTCATCTTCGATCTGTCTGAAGTTTTCATCGCGGGGCTCCCCGGCGTCGAGAAGAGTATTTCGAAGAAACTCGGGATTCCCGAAGACGGTCTTTTGGAGAATTTCGGTGGAGACCCGCTGTTCCAGGTCCTGGAAGGGCGAATTTCGGAAGCATCCTACCTGGGAGGGATTCTGGAACGAACGGGGTGGAACCTGGACCTGGTGTCGCTGAAGCGAATGTTAAGGGATAACTTTCATGTCCGGATTGCGGGTTCTCTGGACATCCTGCGCGAGGTGGCGAGGACCCATCCCGTCGCCATGCTGTCTGACCACGTACGGGAGTGGGTTCGATACATCGAGTCCATTCATTCGTTTCTGGATCTATTCGACGAAAGGTTCTATTCCTGCGATCTGGGCAAGACGAAGTACGACCCGACCGTTTTTCGGGATGTTCTCAACTTACTCGATTACGATCCTCACGAGTGTCTGTTTATTGACGATCGGATCCAGAACGTGAGAAACGCGGAGTCGGTTGGCCTGCCGTCCATCCAATTTCGCGACGCCGCGCAATTGCGCGGCGATCTTGAGAGCAGACAGGTACTGTGCTGATGTCGCTGACGGAAATGCGGGCACAACAACTGTCAGGGGCGACGCGAATCGGCTGAAACCGGCTCCCGGCGGGTTACCCGCAACCCGATTTACTATACCCACTCACATCGCAAAGGCAACGCGTTGATTGACATTATCTCCCATGCCAGCGCCGACGATCTGATTTCCCATACCGCCGCGTACCTGGAATTGCGCGAGAGTGAGCACAGCCTGCCGCTCGGCCTGATGTACGGGCTTGCCGGGAGTCCGCAGCGCGACGACAATGGGCCGCCGCTGCTGGTCAGTATCGCGGATCGGGGCAGGGTGGTCGGCATGGCGATTATGACGCACGGAAGAAAGCTCGTCCTGAGCAGAATCGACGCGAGCATCGAGGATGCGGTGGAACGGCTGATTCGCCATTTGCGCACGATCAAGGTCTCGATACCCGGTATTGTCGGTCCGACGGCGGAAGCTCGCGCCTTTTCCGACTGCTGGGTCGGGAACGCGCACGGCATATCTTCCAGCCTTGCCATGAGTATGCGCGTATTCGAAATCAGAGAGGTCGCGGCCGTGCCTCTCTCCGAGGGGGAACTGCGGCTTGCGGGGATGGACGATCACGCCGTTATGTCGCGGTGGATTGCCGGATTCTCCGAGGCGATCGGCGAACCGGCGGACTTCGAGGCTGCCGCTCGCGGCGCCACGCGGTATATCCAGGCTGAACAACTGTATATATGGGACTACGAGGGGCCGGTTTCGATGGCCAAGACCTCTCATTCGACCAGAAACGGCATCAACATCAATGGGGTGTACACGCCTGCCGAACATCGTGATAAGGGATATGCGACTTCCTGCGTTTGGGCGCTGACGAAAAAACTGCTTTCGGATCGCTATTCGTTCTGCAGTCTGTTTACAGATCTCTTGAATCCCACCTCCAACAGCATCTACACCAAAATAGGCTACAGGCCGGTGGGCGATGCAATGGCGTTTGACTTTTCGGATTCCGGTTCCGAAAGGCCTGAATCGTCTGCTTGAAGCGTCGATTCCGTGCATAACCGACTTGCGCGAAACAGATAACAGACACGATTCGAGAAAATGGAGCCCGGTATGACGTTCGATCTACTCATCAGCGGAGGGACGCTGGTCGATCCGGCGGCCGGCCTGAGCACTGTGAGGGACGTGGGTTTCTCGGCAGGGCGGGTAGCCGCCGTCGGGGAGTGCCTCGACCGGGGCGGGGCCCGGGAGGTGATCGACGCCACGGGTTGCGTCGTGACGCCCGGACTGATCGATCTTCACGTGCACGTGTTTCCCGGTGTCAGTCATTATGGCATCGAACCCGATCCCACCTGTCTGGCTCGAGGAGCGACGACCGTGGTCGATGCGGGTTCCGCAGGCGCCGATATTTTTCCCGGTTTCCGGAAATACGTGATCGACGTGAGCGAGACGCGGATTCTGGCGCAGATGAACATTTCGTCACAGGGGATGCTGACCGAAGAGATCGGAGAGTTCGAGATACCCGAATACGCGGACGTGGACAAGGCCTGCCGGATGATCGAGCGGCACCGCGACATCGTTCTCGGCGTGAAGGTCCGGCTTACCCGGCACACAATTGTCAGTGAACGGTCCGGAATGCTCCCTCTCTACCGGGCAAGAGAGGCGGCAGATGCGGCGGGACTGCCCATTATGGTGCATCCGCAGGATGCGTGGTGCGATTCGATTGACGACATTCTGAGGGTGATGAAGGGCGGAGACATAATGACCCATTGTTATCACGACTTCCCGTGCGGGATTCTGGATGGCGAAGGTCGTGTTCGCGATTCGGTTCGGGAAGCGATTGAACGGGGCATCGTGTTCGACGTGGGGCACGGCGCGGGGTCCTTTTCATGGGAAGTCGTCGAGAAGGCGCTGTTACAGGACGTCCTGCCAACCACGATTTCATCGGACCTGCACGTCTACAACGTGAACGGTCCGGTTTACGACCTGGCTTCCGTGGTGACGAAATTCCTGCATCTGGGTCTGCCTGTTGAAGATGCGATCTCCCGCGTGACGTCCGTGCCTGCCGGGATCGTCGGGATGCAGGGCGAGGTGGGTACGCTGGCGAAAGGTGCGTTCGGAGATGCCGTCGTGTTTGAACTGCGAGAAGGCGAGTTCATCCTGGAGGACTCGAGAGGGGTCGTTCGGACGGGCCGTCGAAGTCTGGTCCCGGTGACGGTCGTGAAGGGCGGCCGGATCTACACGTCCCGTCGCAAACGTGGTAAGTGACGTGAGATAGGGGGATGCAGATGTCGTCGCCGATCCATCCCTTACTTGACACCTAAACGATCCCCATCCTTCGGACAAATTCGCCCAACAGATAAACTGGAGCAACCAGTGAAGCCAAGGGTTTACGTAGAAACGTCGATATTTAGTTATCTGACTGCCAGTCTGAGTAACGATCTCAGGGTTGCAGCAAATCAGAGTATAACCATTGAGTGGTGGGACACACGTCAGCCCGATTTCGAACTTTTCGTTTCCGAATTGGTTACTGTTGAAGCGCAATTTGGTGATCCTGATCTTGCGCGACGGCGGTTGGATGCCATTGGAACTTTACCCAGGCTTGATGTGACCGTAAATGGAAGAGAACTAGCCAGAAATCTGGTTTCCAAGGGCCCTATTCCAGACAGAGCTGAAATGGATGCATACCATATCGCAGTTGCAGCGGTTAACGGTATGGAATACTTGCTTACCTGGAATTGCACACACATTGCCAACGCAGTCATGAGGCCACAAATAGAAGAAATCTGCCGTCAGCAAGGCTTTGAACCGCCCGTTATCTGTACGCCTCAAGAATTGATGGAGGGTTGAATCATGTGGAAAGATCCGATTGTGGAAGAATCGCGAAAGCTCCGTGAGAAATACGCCGTAGAATTCAATCATGATATCGACGCTATTTATGAAGATATTCAAAAGCGACAAGCTCGATTATCCCAGAAACCAGTATCATTTCCGTCTCGCAAACCAACTCAAACGTCCTCTGCTGTCTAATTGGCGCGGTCATTACTCTCGGCAAGAAACAAGAGTGGTCTGTCATGTTGATTTACGAAAAACGAGGTATTCCGAATGGCGAGAATTTGGACGTGGTTTTTTGTGGGGGTGGTCCGGTAGGAAACGTCGCTGCGTTCGTGAGCATGGGTTTTTTGCGTTAATCAGGATACAGAGGATGGGTTGGAGATTTCTATCGGAAAGCGAGCGCCCAAAGGATCGAGATAAAAATGGGAAATCAAAGGAATCGGAAATCCCAAAGCGCGCAATTCGCGGCGCGCGCGGGCGACTATGACCGCCTCCAGCCGGTTCGCGTCGAAATGTACGAATTCTACCACAATCTGGCCCTGGACTTCCTGCCTTTCGATTACGGGGACGAATTTCGTATGCTCGATCTCGGATGCGGAACGGGCACTTTTGTCAAACGTATCCTCGATCGGTATCCCAGGGCAACCTGTGTCGCCGTCGACTATTCAGATGAGATGATGGGTATTGCCGAGGAGAAAACGCGCCGGCATCCGGACCGCGTGGAATTCGCCCGGAGGGATCTCAATGAGGGATTGCCCGGGGGCTTTGGGTCCTATCAACTGGTCAAATCGTTCTCGACGATACACCACCTGACCGATGAGAACAAAGCCCGGATCTTCAGGCAGATTCATAATGTACTCGAGACCGGCGGGTGGTTCTTCTTCATGGACCCGATGTCGAGTCGCTATGACGACGATGTATTCAGGCTGGGTCGACGGAGACAACTACGGCGACGGAAGGAAAGATTCGAAAGCGCGGGGATTGATATTGAAGAGGCGGACCGGGTAGATGCAATCGTCGGTCAGACCGGCGAAGACAGCCCTGAAAAAGACAGGATATCTCCCTTAGCTGCCCAGATTGAATGGCTGAAGGAGGCGGGCTTCGGATCTGTCGATCACATCTGGCATTTCTGGATGGAGCACTTTATCATCTGCCGAAAGTGAATGTCGTGCAGCGGTTCGGGCTCAGCGAACGTGCCATTCCGATTTCTGGATTAAATGAGCCCGAAAGGAGTATCCCATGATCATCAGACGATATCCCGGAAAGGCCATCGGCCGCAGCGAATCCGTCGAACACAATGGCATCGTGTATACAGCGGTCATCGCGCCGGACCTGACAGCGGACTTCGGGGAGCAGACCCGGCAGGCGCTTGCGCAGTTGGACGCGAATCTCACTGAGGCCGGGACCGACAGAACGCGACTCCTTTCCGCCACGGTTTACATCACGGATATGGGCAGGAAACCCGTCCTAAACGAAGTCTGGGACGCGTGGATCGGGCCGGACAACTGGCCGCAGCGCGCCTGTGTGGAGGTCGGATTGGAGGGAAATACGCTGGTGGAGATCGTCGCGGTCGCTGCGAAATAGGCGGAGCAATCGGAGCAGGAAGGATGCGTGAAAGCAAGGTCATTGAAAAGACAAAGGAACCCGCGACGGTGGATTCTCTGCGGTCGGATCTCCACGCGCTTGGTGTAGAACCCGGATCTGTCGTGCTGGTTCACTCGTCTCTGAGCGCGATGGGATGGGTGTGCGGAGGGGCCGTGGCGGTCATTCTTGCCCTTCAGGAGGCGCTGGAATCCGATGGAACGCTCGTAATGCCCGCACACTCATCCGGGCTCAGCGAGCCGGGCAAGTGGGAAAACCCTCCCGTACCCGAGTCCTGGTGGCCGGTGATCCGCGAAAACATGCCGGCGTACGATCCCGCGCTTACTCCGACCCGCAATATGGGCGTAATCGCAGAGAACTTTCGAATGCAGCGCGGGGTTCTCCGCAGTTCGCATCCGCAGGTCTCGTTCTGCGCGTGTGGGCCTCAAGCGTCGCATATCATAGATGATCATTCACTGGCGTTTGGCCTGGGCGAGGATTCGCCGCTCGCGAGAATCTACGATCTGAACGGTCTTGTCCTGCTTCTCGGTGCGAGTCATGGATCCAATACCTCCCTGCACCTTGCGGAATATCGGGCGGACTTTCCAACCCGGCGTATTGTGCAGGAGGGCGCTCCCGTTACCGTTTCCGGCTCGAGGCAATGGACGACCTTCGAAGAGGTTGAGCCGGACAGTTCCGATTTTGGACGAATTGGCGAGGATTTTCTGCGTTCGGACGCGGGGAAGGTCGTGCGTCAGGGCAGGGTCGGTCTGGCTGACTGCCAACTCATGCCACAACGCGACGTCGTGAACTTCGCGGTCGGCTGGCTGGAGGAGAATAGAGGGAAATGAAACAACCCCAGTCTTACTATCTTTAGGCTTAAACACGTAAATCTGTGACTTGACATAATACGGCATTGCCGTATTTTCTATTATGTACACTTTTGTTGAGACAAGGCTCTTCACGCGTCTTGTCCGAAGATTTCTCTCAGATCAAGAGTATAGCGAAATGCAATTGGCGTTGATCGCTGATCCGAACGCTGGCGATGTCATTCCTGGTTCAGGAGGCGTACGAAAGCTACGGTGGCGACAGCGGGGACTGGGTAAACGCGGCGGATACCGAGTCATCTATTTTGTGAAACGAGCCTCCCGTGTATTCTGGATGCTCACGATGTATCCCAAGAATGTAACGGAAAACGTCCCCATCGATATCCTGCGACGGATTCGCAAGGAGGTACAGGATGAATAGTGTGAAACGAGACGTGGGCCGCGAGATTCTGGAAGGGTTACGAGAAATCAAGCGAGGCGAGCACGGCCGGGTGATCAATGTGCCGGATGTCATACGCATACGGAAGGAAGCAGGTCTGTCACAGGCACAGTTCGCCCAAGTGCTGGGTGTTTCGGTGCGAACGCTTCAGGATTGGGAACAGGCCCGCCGTCGTCCATCGGGCGCCGCGCGTACTTTGCTGTTGGTCGCTGACCGGAACCTTCAGGCGGTCCTGGACGTGGCTTGAGTAGGCCGGGATAGAGGATCGCTCGTCGAATCGCCCGCGGGATCGCCGTCGAAGCGCGCGCTTCAGCGATATCTGATGTGGAAGGCGCGCGGCTGCTGCCGGTGCATCGACGACTAAGTCGGGACTCAATGCCAAGGGGGGCGAAATATGTGGGCCTCATTGCGGGAATTTCTACGAATTCCGCGTGAACTCACGGGTAGAAACGTTCGAATTGCCGTTGTCGACGGAGAATTCCCGAAGCACCCGGATATTTGCACCAATGACCGGCGCACTTCCTGCCTTGTTCCAGGCATGTCAGAGCCCGATGCGTCTCCCGAAGTGTTCACCGCGGAACCGGGGCCGTGGAAAGGAGGCTTGCACGCGCTGTGCGCGGCAGCGGCCGCCGGGGGGTCTGGGGCCGAATCGGGAGGACTGTACACGGGCGCGGCGCCGGAAGCGGACCTGTTTCTCGTTGCGATGTATTCGAGAGAGCCGGGATGGGAGGGTGAAAAGGCACACATCAAAGCCCTGGAATGGGTTCGGGCCAACTGGCGGAAATACGAAATACGCGGTGTGCTGTCATCGCGGAAGAGTCAGATCGGCTCGGGTGTTCTCCCGTGGCAGACCGACCGGCGCCGGATTCTGTGTGAGGAGTTGGTCGCCGACGGTTTGCTCGTGGTCTCCTCATCGGGGAATCGACCGGACGAGACCACTGCCATTGCCGAAGCCGCGGCCCCGTCCGTCCTTTCGGTTGGAGGCGTCACAATTCCGCCGGACGGGGACCCGGACCGGGCAATGATGTATCACGGGTGCCGGGGGACCACGTTCGAGGGCAAATGGGTGCCTGAGGTACTGGCCCCGGCGCAAAACGTCGTCCTTCCCCGCAGAAACGACGAAGAGATTGAAACCCATTACTATGGAAACATGGACGATCTGCCGGCCCGCTACGCCCGGACAAATGGAACATCGTTTTCGGGTCCGGCGCTTCTCGGGGCGGCGGCCTGTGTCTGGCAGGCGCATCCGGACTGGTCGGCGGGCGAAATGAAATCGGCCCTGATATCAACGTCGCTGAGAATGTCCGCCTGGTCCGGATTGCGCGCCGGCCTCGTGTCGGTTACCGGCGCCGTGGCTGAATACACTCCGGAAGCTGACCATGGATCCGTGATGAGTCCGTATCGGCACTGGTCGACGTTGCGGAAAATCTCTCATGAAGACAGGTTGAATCAGATCGAGAGCGACAATTCCGATGACGTCCGGGAGGCCATCCTTTCGTTCATTGGCGACGATCTGCCAGATCGCACTTCCCGTGCGATTTGCAAACAGAAGAAACATCGCGTGCCCCATGTTCGCGCCGCGGCCCTGTGCGCGATTGCTCGCGGACGCAGGTCTCTAGTGAATTCGGCCTATGCTCTTGATGCGCTTCGGGATACTTCGCAGGTCGTCCGAATGGCGGGTGTTTATCTGTTAACGCGACGTTCGGACCTCTGGTCGGAATGCGCGGAATGTCTTGCGGATTGCTTCGACGATTCAAGCCTTGACGTCAGAATCGAGTCTCTTGTTCTCGCCAGGAGAATGGCGTATCCGGATTTTGCTGGGGAAATCGCCGCCGGTCTTGAAGAGGACGCCCGGACGGGGCGTGTCGCAAATTTCGCCGCTCGAAGAGATGCGCTTGAGGCGATAACAGGACAGCGATTGCCGCTGCGACCTCCATATAAATTCGGGCAACCTTCGCAGGGGGATCCGCTGAAGGTTGCCCGGGTATATTTGGCGTGTCGATGGATGGATTGGTTAAGCGAGAATAGGGAGATGCAGCGCACGTCGTTCAATCGTACGCTTATTCGATGACCACCAGGACGGCCTCTCCCTTCAGGAGGTCGTTGACCAGGGTGACGTGGGTGCCTTCAGCGCTCAGGCTGACTGTATAGTCCTTGTCTTTTTTAAGCTTTCCGGAACGGCCGATCAGCTCCTTCAGTTTCTTTCCGCGTTCCAGGGTCACGCGCTCGCCGATAGCGAAATACTTGACCTTCATATCCTTGTGTCCGGGTTTCTGGACCAGTTTGTACCCTTTGCGGAAGAACCTTCGGCCGGTCTCCAGGAATCCATCCGCCTTGAGACCATCCTCCGTGCCCACCACCACGCGCACGGCGTTCTTGGCCTGGTCGAGTTCGGCTTCCGTCTTTTCAATATTCTGTTGGGCCGTATCCAGGTCCTTTGACAACTTCATCGCAACGTCTCTCTGGTCGCGCAGCGCGACGGTGAGGCTGTCCGATTCGGTAATCAGACGGTCGATTTTCGCTGCGTCGGCCACCTTCTGCTCCTCCAGTTCGGTGATTGCTGCCTGCAACTCTTCGTTCTTGCGCCGGCGCTGCTCGGCGATGGCGCGATATTTCTTGACTTCCTTCTGGAGTTGTTGGTTTTTCTCCTGCAGGAGCATCTCGAACTTGGTAAGGCTGTCGAGTTGCGTCTTCAGGGTGACGAGCTCGGTCTGGGCGCTTCCCACCTCGGTCTCGAGGGAGTCGATGCTGGCTTCCTTCTGCGCGATGACCCGTTGCTGTCTCTCCACTTCACTTTCTCCGCATGCGCTCAGGCCGATGCAGAGGAGCAGTGCGAGGGAAAGACCCGAAAAAATCCTGTTCATGCTATCATCTCCCGTGATAGGGTGAACGGCAAGGTCCCCGATACGTCACGCCGGGAACCGTTCTCCAACCTTGATTCGTCAGTTTTCGGCGACGTTAAATCGAATATACGCAAGTTAACAAAGGCGATCTGACGTCGGAATTCCAGGAACCTTCATGTCGCTGGACGTGACCGGAAAAATGTCCATTCCGACGACCTTTTCGGCCCTATTCTGAAGGATTTGTCGCGTCGCCTCGTTGCTGATTTGTCAAGTCAAGGTAAATGCATCATATCCCATGAATACCATGCATCTGGCGACCGCGACTGATTCGTCTGACGGTATGCGATGTATTCAACCCGTTCTGCTCACCCTTATACATAATGAATTCCGCCACTTTCTGCAAGGTTTATACCTGCAAAAAGAGGTGAATTGATGCACACGCGGGTTACCGGACCGGCTGATGGAACCTGGATCAGGTTTCGAACGCAGTCGAAGAGAATTACGACGATTTCAAACGGGACAGACGCATCACAGCCGGTTATGCTGCGGAAGCGGATGTGAGGGTGGCAGACGTTCCTGTCTGCCTGCTTCGATGACGACGATGTCTCCGCGCAAATGTGTTTTCTGTGCTATTGAGTCAAGGACAATCGAACGGAAGGTGATTCTTCATATGATCGACTTCGATAAAATGTCTCATTTCTTCCCAAACCTGTGGCGAAAATTGCATTTTCAGATACAACACGGACCTGCATAATGATCTTATCGGGAAAAATGATCCACGAGCAAATGGGAAAAGGCATCATCATCGAGCCGTTCGATCAGGCCCGGCTCAATCCGAACAGCTACAATCTCTCGCTGGCCGATGAACTGGTGGTGTACGAGGATGGCGTTCTCGATATGAAAAAGAAGAATCGGACCCGGTCCATTCGGATTCCCGAGGACGGGTACGAGATGCAACCCCGTAGGCTCTATCTCGGCCGAACGGCGGAATACACCAGAACGGATAACTTCGTCCCCATGCTCGAGGGCCGCTCCTCAGTGGGTAGGCTGGGGCTGTTTGTGCACGTCACCGCGGGTTTTGGCGACGTGGGCTTCGCCGGCTACTGGACGCTCGAGATGTTCTGCATTCAGCCCGTCCGGATCTATCCGAACGTGGAAATCTGCCAGATCTACTATCATACGCTGGATGGCGATTTCGAGACCTACAAAAGTGCAAAATACCAGAACAACAGCGGCATCCAGCCCAGCCGCATGTATCTGGACTTCGTCGAATGAAGATGCCCGTCCGGGATCCACATAATGCGTCCGCAATTCGCGGCAGGCCGTCTGAAGCGTACAAGCGATAATTCCAATGTGTCGTGGCATGGATCGATCAGGAATGATACCGACGTTTCTTGCGGACAAGAGGCCCTTTCTTGAGGCGGAAGATGCGTGGGCGGACGGGGACATGCCTCTGCGGTTTCGCTATTTCCGTTCCGATGAACAGCCGCCAGAAGAGTACATAACTTCCGTTCGATGCCTCCTCTTTCAGGATGATTCCGTTCTGGTTGTCAGCAACCGGGAAGGCAGGCACATTCTGCCCGGGGGACGCCGCGAAGCGGGAGAAACCTTCGTACAGACGCTGCGCCGCGAAGTCGCGGAGGAGACCGGGTGGTCCATTGAATCCATCTCGCGTCTGGGATTCATCCACCTGCAACATCTCAAGCCGAAGCCGCCTGGATACCGATTCCCCCATCCTCACTTTTTTCAGGTTGTCTACGTTGCCCACGCTTCCACGCCTGTGCCGGAATCGGTCCGCGACGACGACTATGAAGAAGCAGCGGCGTTTGTCCCTATAAGCAAACTCCTCGGGCTGGGCATTTCCAAACCCGAGTTGGAATATGTCAGTTTTGCCTCAGAAAGGGCTTGATCGTGTTCAGGATCGGTGTTTTCGGCATCATTACCGATGACGAGGACCGCGTCCTGCTGTGCCACCGGCGCGACTTCGATCTTTGGAATCTGCCCGGCGGCGGCGTGGAGGAAGGCGAGAATCCGTGGGATGCGCTCGTGCGGGAGATAGAAGAAGAGACAGGTTTGAAGGCGGCGCCGGTTCATCTCAGCGGCATTTACAGCAAACCGGACAGGAACGAGGTTGTATTTTCATTCTACTGCCGGGTGACCGGAGGAGCGATCCGGCTCACGAATGAGGCGGACCGGATCGAATACTTTCACCAGAATCGCGTACCGATGAACACGGTACCAAAGCAGGTCGAGCGCATCAGGGATTACTTCGCGGACAGGACGAGGACCCATTTCAATGTACAAACCGGTCCTTCTGCCATTGAATTGATTAAGCAGGGTAAGATCTGAGCCGACCGTCCATTGTTCAGATTCGCGTCAATGCCTCGCGTCTGACCGGTCATTAACGAAATGGCAGATTCAATATTCATTGGTGTGGCGATCGTCCTTAGAGAGAAGGATGGTCTTCTCTTTGAGCTTCAGAGATCCGCGAAGTGGAAACGCGGTCTGGATGGGGTCCGGGAAATCGGCCTGAGTTGCATCGGCGGCACGGTGGAGGAAGGGGAGTCCCTCGAAGGCGCGCTGCAGAGGGAAGCGATGGAGGAAATCGGATGCAGGGTTTCCTTCGATCCATCGCCCTGTCCCTTTTCGATGGACCCCGCCGGAAACGTGTCGCCGCTTGTGCCCGGTAGCGTGCCGGATGGCGTGCATTGTCTGTGGGAAGGAAACGACCCGGGATATGTGCCCGGCGGGAAGGTGGCGGTGTATGCGGGCCATACGGTCGGCCGGGTAGCGCCGGGCGATCTGTCGGCCATCGCGACGCTGAAGCCGGACCTGTTCCTCGAACTCGCCACAGAAAGTCTCACCGTCGAGGGCCTTCAGCAGCGTGGAGGCGTTCTCCAAGAACGGACGCCGGTCCCGCGCGCGGCTCGCCTTAAGCCAGTGGGTACGTCCGCCCGGCTTCTGGACCTGAGGCGACGACATCCTGATCTGCTGCAGCGCCTCTTGGGTGAAGTCTGACCGTGAGGTCGTATTCATGAACGAGATACACGAAGCCAACCGAAAACGCTGGAATGAAATGGCCGGGGATTGGGAGGATCGACTTAACCGCGAAGGCCTCTGGCGCAGGTGTCACGAAGAACCGGGGTTGGCATTCGACGCGGGCGCGCTTGAGACCATTCGGGAGATGATGGGAACACTTCGCGGCAGGCGCGTCTGTGTGATCGGCAGCGGCGACAATCTGGCGGCCTATGCACTAGCGGGTCTGGGCGCCAGGGTGACCTCCACGGATATCTCCGAGGAGCGATTGAAATTGGCGGCGGATCGGGCGGAAGCACTGGGTCTCTCGATTGATTTCGTGCGTTCGGACGCAGCTAACCTCGATTCACTCCCGGGTTCGAGTTTCGATCTGGTGTGTTCGACAAACGGCTTTTTCGTGTGGATCGCCGATCTCCAGGGAGTATTCTCTGAGGTCGGACGTATACTGAAGTCAGGAGGCGCATACGTCTTCTACGACATTCATCCCTTCACGCGCCCGTGGAAAGAACAGGTGCCATCTGTCGAAATGGCCAAATCCTATTGGGATACCGGCCCTTTCCAAGGGACCGAAGAGGATTCGTATGAGCATCATTGGACCCTCGCCGACCTGCTCAATTCGTTGGCGCAGGCCGGATTGGTACTGAAGAAAGTCGTCGAGAGCCCGGCTCGTGACGCCGCATTTTGGCGCGGAAGCGATGAGATCGCTGATGCGGGCGATTCGTTACTCGATTGGCGGATCCATCCGCGCGCGGGCCTGCCGGTCTGGCTGACCGTCGCCGCATCGGCGCCGTGACGAATACCGACAATCGATTCGCAACCCGTTCAAGGATAAGATTACTCCTGGTTAAACGTCATCCAACACAGAAAGGAATTCATCTTATGCAATCACATCTTGCCCTTCTTCACACGACACCGGTGCTAATTGATACGTTTGATCGTCTTGTTGAGGACGCTGATCTGGAATTACCCGTCAGACACATTGTGGAAGAGGAATTCCTGGCGGAAGCCCGCCAAGAGGGTATCAGCCAGGACCTGGATGACCGGATCGGCGGCCGCATTCGCTCCGCGGTCGAAGAGGGCGCGGCCGTGGTTCTCTGCACGTGCTCTTCCATTGGAGGAAGCGCGGAAAGAGCGAACGACACCACGGGTGGCGTGGTAATCCGGGTCGATCGCCCAATGGCCGAGAAAGCCGTCGAAATCGGTTCCCGGATCGTCATCGCAGCCGCGCTCGAGAGTACGCTCGCGCCGACTCGCGACCTCATTCTCGAAACCGCGGGCGCGCGCCAAAAGCGCGTCGAGCTCATTGAGGTGTTGTGTGACGAGGCCTGGAGCCGGCTGGAGGCGGGAGACCAGCGGGGATATTTGACTGAAATCGCGCGTAAGATCAAGGAAAGCGCGCCTGAGGGTGACGTCATTGTCCTGGCGCAGGCCTCGATGGCGGGCGCCGCGGACTTGTGCCCGGAAGTTTCAGTTCCTATCCTCAGCAGTCCCGGTATCGGCCTGCAGCGCGCAATCGATATCTGGAAACAAAAAGGCGGAATCGAACACGAATAAACCTTTTGCGCCCTCCACAATGGCGTATCGACACGACGAAGAAGCTTGTGTGAGGGTGGGGCAGACATTCCTGTCTGCCCTCCGCGCCTCAATAATAAAGGCAAGGTGAGACAAATCGCCCGCGCGATTCAACCCATGGATATCCATGAATCGATCGTCCTTAACGTCCTTGATGAGCCGGTCGAGTCGCTGGTGCGGGAGGATGGCGGCTGGACGAATGTCGTCCTGGAAGTGAACGGGAAGTGGATATTTCGTTTCGTTCGAGATTTCGCGTGTGCGCAGCTTGCCGTCGAGCAGGCATTTCTGCCCGTGTTCAAGGAATGGTCACCGCTTCCGATCCCGGAAATACGGTATTCGGGCGCCGGTTTCATTGGCTACAAGAAGATCAAGGGTGTCAAGTTTTCCGAGTCCGTTTTCCACGGTCTCGGCGCGAGTGAGAGGACAACCCTCGCAACGGCTCTTGGCGATTTTCTGTCCGGTCTCCACGCTGTTTCTTTCGAACACCGGCATCTCAAGGCCGCGCCATTCGGCGGCGGCGATTTCTGGCGCGAGTTGTGGCCGTCGGTGGCGCCGCGCCTCCGGGACGACATTCGCCAGAAAGCTCATGACTACTTCCGGCAGGCAATTCCAAGAGTAGAATCCGCCGCATACCGGACCGTCGTTACACATTCGGACTTCGGAACCAGCAACGTGCTGATCGATACGGTGCGTTCGAGAATCGCCGGCGTGATTGACTTCGGCGACATCAGCGTCGGCGATCCGGCGGCTGATTTCGCGACCCTCTATCGCAGGTTCGGGAAGCCGTTTGCCAAGGATATGGTCGATGCCTACAGGCTGCCCGTGGGGGACGGTTTCTGGACGAGGGTGGACTATGAGGCGAAGCGAAAGCTCTTTTTCGTTCTCTTCTTTGCTCTGAATCACGGATTCGACGAAGACGTTTCCGGCATTGTCCGTAGCATCGAGTCCCAATTTGCGGATTAATGGGTTTGACATCTACAGTGTTGCCGTTCCCGCGTTGGGGCAACCCGTGTGGTTGCCCTGGCGATAGCGCCGATATTCACGAGCAATCAACACAGGTATTGAAATGCTACCTGAGCTTATTGAAACTGACCGGTTGAAACTCAGGCCGTACAGCCTCGAAGACGTCGAAGACGTTCTGTCGTACGCAACCGATCCCGAGTGGGCGTTTTATGTGCCTGTACCGAAACCGTATACGAGAGCAGACGCCGGAGAATTCCTGGCGCGCCAACTGTCACAGGACCGCAATAAGCGTGTGTCATGGGCAATCGAGTATACCGGATCAGCCGTCGGCGGCGTGAATATTGCGTTCGACTTCGGGAACCGCGTTGGCACAATCGGCTACAGCATCGCCCGGCGTCTATGGGGAAGGGGACTGACCACGGAAGCCGCCGGCGCCGTGATAGAGGAGGCATTTGCCGCATTTCCTGATTTGAATCGCATCCAGGCCACGACCGATGAACGGAACGTCGGTTCTCTGCGGGTCATGGAAAAGCTCGGCATGGTCCGTGAAGGCCTCCTGCGACAGGACCAATACCTGCGGGGAGAGTTCAGGAACACGGTGTGGTGCGGACTGTTGCGGTGCGAATGGGAGGCAAGCAGATACCGGACGTGAACCGGGTTTACCATCGTGCCGAGAGGATGCCTGATAACCGCCCAAAGCCGTTCCCTGAGCTTGCGGTGCCCAGAGCCTGTCGAAGGGTCGAAGGGCCGGCGAGGGGTGCGTGATGGGTAGCAACGCGCGGGCATTTCGACATTTCGACAAGCTCAATGCAGGCAAGCTTACTTCGGCTGGCTCAGCACAGGCAATGACCGCGCCTGGATCTAGAGCGATCAATTCCAGGAATTCAATTGATTCCTTTTGGGAATAATTGAAGAGAAATTCCATGAGTGATCTCAAGAAATACGTTGAGAAGCGCAAAGCAGAAGACCCCGAATTCGACGAGAATTACGAAAGCGGATATCTGGATTTCAAGACCGGTGCCTTGCTCCGGGAAGCCCGAAAAGAGGCCGGACAGACGGGGGTTCGAGACCTCCAAACACCTCAGGATACCTGAACTCGGCTTCAGAAAAACCAACGGAGGACTCAACGTCATGGTTGAACAGACCGGCAAACCGCTTGCTGGAAAGGGCGCTGTGATTACCGGCGCCGGGCGCGGCATCGGCCGGGCCATTGCGCTGGGCTACGCCCGGGCGGGCGCATCGGTCTGCTGCGCCGCGAGGACCGAAAGCGAGATCGAGGAAACCGTACAGGAGATCCGGGCGGAGGGTGGAACCGCGGTCGCGATCCGTACGGACGTATCGGATTGGGCCGATGTCCAGGCGCTGTTCGATTTTGCGGAATCGCAGCTTTCCGGAATCGACATTGCCGTCCTCAATGCCGGGGTGAACGTCGACCATGGCTCCGTTGAATGCGGCGATCCGGCCGCCTGGGAGGAGACCATTCGCATCAATCTGCTCGGCGCGTACTATTGCGCGCGGGCGGCGATTCCGGCATTGAAGCGTCGGGGCGGCGGAAAGATCATCGCCATGGGCTCCGGCATGGGCCACAGGGGATTCGCGGAGAGCTCGGCCTACTGCTGTTCGAAGGCAGGCCTCTGGATGTTGACGCGCGTTCTCGCGCAGGAACTTCGGCAGCACAACATCAGCGTGAACGAACTCATTCCGGGACCGGTGCGAACGGATATGGACGCGGTCCTCCACATCGAGGGCGAGTGGTTCAAGTCTCCGGAAGACGTTGTGCCAATGGCGCTCTTCCTGGCGACGCAGCCCCACGTCGGCCCCACCGCGCAGAGTTACAGCCTGATGCGGCGGGATAACTGATGGGCGCGGAACTGGCCTCAATGAAGGATATCCGGACCCTATTCCACGAAAAGCCGGATGTCTCGCGGTCCCGGATCGATGCGCTCCTCGAGAAACACGGCTTCAGTTCGTCCCGGTCTTTCAAGCGGCTGGATGCGACGAATTTCACCAACCAGATGTTCCTGGCGAATACCCTGCACCACGGTCGCATCATCCTGAAAACACAATTCCGGCAGACCTCCGGTTTCAGTCTGAAAAACGAGTTCATCGCCACGCGGGCACTTCAGAACGCCCCCGGGGTTCCTGTATCCGAGTCCGTTGTGTACGACGGCGACGGGAATCCGCTTCCGTTTGAATGTCTCCTGATCCCGCGCGAACCTGGTGAGCAGGGTACTGGCATCTACAATAGCGCGTCCCGGGCGCAAAGACTGCGGCTGGGCGCCATGCTGGGAGAGACCCTGGCGCGCGTGCACAACCAGCGGTGTCCGGAATTGCTTCAAGCTGAGAATACGAGAGACCTGGCGTGTTGGGAGGGGACGGTCCGGGACGCGCTATTCGGAGACGAAGCGCTGGCTTCTTCGATTGAGGCGACGCTTCCTGAATTGTGGAACAGGCTGCTGGCCGCCCTGGAGCCCGCGCCCGACGTCCGGATACACGGCGGCAACGTCTTCCTGTGGGGAGAACCGGGGCTGCATAACGTGCTCGTGGAGAACGGCGGTTCTCTGCGGATCACAAACGTCCGCGACTTCCAGTCGGCCGGATGGGGAACGGCGGTCCACGACCTGCAGCAGGTGGAAGGCGAAGCCGTGGCCGGGCCGGATTCGGATCACTATGAACCCGGATATGTCGATGAATTTCGATCATCCTACCGGGCCGCTATCGAAAAACCGGTCGCGACCCTGTCAGCTGAAGAGGAAAAGCTGCTTGCAGTTGTCAAGAACATCTGCGGGATCAGGTTTTTCTGGGACTGCGGTCGCCTGCTCCACCCCGGGACGCCTGCATTCCTGGGCGCGGCGGTAAGCGATCTGGAGAGTCTCTAAGGCACGGCATCGTCCACCGACAAGCCCCTGGGGCATGTATCCCCTCTGCCCGTCGACCTCCCCCCAGGGGGAGTCAAATAACCTCGGCGCCGACTTCGATATTTCGGTCCCGTCGGAGACATCTGAAGGATGTCCGAATTGCGGATAGGGCTCGTTTCCATCCCGGTGGAAGAGAATGCGTTTTCGGACAATCTGAATGCGGCCAGTGCCGTGCTTGAGGAGGGAGCGAACGACGGAATTGACCTGTTCGTTTTCGGCGAAGCGGCGTTGACCGGTCTGGACATTGATAAAGCGCGGATTCGTGGCGCCCCGGATACGTCGGAAGCGTTACGGGCCGTCAACAGCCTGACGGAGGACTTTTCTACCTCCATATGCACAGGATTTGTTGAGCGGGAAGCTGACCGATATTATCTGACACACTGCCTGTCGTCAGACGGGAGACTTTGCGGCATTCAACGGAAAGTCTTCGCGGGAAACCCGACCCGTCCGCATTCTTTCGCATCCGGAAAGGAGATTCGTCCGATTCCCTTTCGCGGGTTCTATATCGTGATCCTGGCCTGTGCGGACTGGCTGTTGCCTGAAACCGTGATGGCGGCGGGGCAGCATGAGCCCGGCCTGATTCTGGCTCCGACGGATCAGTATTCCTGGACACCCCACAATCGGTCGGTCCTGCACAAAGCCGGTCAATCCGCATCCTTCTGGCTGCAGGCGCCGTTGATAGCAGCGTTCGGTTCCTATGCCGCGCCAGAGGCCGAAACGGGCGAAGTCTTCGCTTGTCTCGCGTTCGACAACCGGGGAGACGAATTGATCAAGACGTCGAGACAATTCGGGGAGATTACGGTCCACACCATAGACGTGGAAATCCGGAAAGCGCAACGGAAGTGGGGTGGGTTTCGGGAGCGGAAGAAATATCTCGACTCTGTCCGACCTGGTTGATTCGGGAGTTGTGACGGTTGGCTGCTTTATTCGGAAATCAATCAACTCCCTTTCCGTAGAATGGCTCGTCGAGCCAATTAGAAAACGTCGTGAAAGGTGGGGCGGACATTCCTGTCTGCCCATCTCATCGAGGTGAACACAACGCTTGATGCGCAGCGGCGAAGACCCGTATCACCTCCAGGAGATTCCTGAATGGAACGCTACGACGCATACGACGCGATTGCCGGGGTCTACAACCGGCACTGGGGATACTTCGCGGACCGGATCTACCCGGTGCTGCACCGCCTGGTACTGCGGGACCTCCCGCCCGGTTGCGCCGTTCTGGATCTCTGCTGCGGTACCGGGCAGCTTGCCGCGGTGCTTTCCGATAGAGGGTACGTCGTTACGGGTGTGGATGGTTCCGAAGGGATGATCGAAATTGCGCGGAGAAACGCGCCGGACGCTGAATTCCTCGTCCAGGACGTACGCGACAGCTCTCTGACCGGCCGTTTTGCGGCGGTGTTCTCCACCTTTGACAGCCTGAACCACGTGATGAGCCTGGACGAACTGGAGCAGGTCTTTCGAAACGTGAACGCCGTGCTGGAAGACGGCTGCTGCTTCGTATTCGACCTGAACATGGAAGAGGCATATCTGTCGCGATGGCGCGGCAGTTTCGGCATGGTTGAGGATGACCTAGTGTGCGTGGCCCGATCGTCGAGAGACGAGAAGGAGAGGACCGGCCGGATGGACCTGACCGTGTTCGAACTCATCGGAGAAGACTGGAAACGCACGGACGTTCCCCTTCTGCAGCGCTGGTATCCCGAGCGCGACATCAGAGAGCGGCTCCTAAACGCCGGGTTTGAAGGAAGCCGGACGTTTGACGGCGGCGACCCGAAATTGGAGGGATTGCCGGATTACTCGGGAAGGATGTTCTTCGTGGCGAGAAAACCGTAGGGTCTCCGGTTCCGATAATGTGCGGCATGTGTCGCAATTTGCGACACCAGGGTCGGAGAATATCGTACTCGATCCGGCCGCGTCGAATTGAGGATCGGTCAACGAAGCGTGTGCAGGGGTGAGCCTGCCCGCACGTGTGGGCGACAGCGGGAGACGCGTTGAATACCGGGCTGAGAGGGGAGAGGACCGCCGTCTGTGTCGAGGCCGAGACGCCCTCCATACAGGGACGTTGGGGCTCTCAGCCCGGATGGCGCCAGTGGATTAATCACGTACCTGGTTGTATTTCTTCAGTTTGCGGTGCAGGGTTGCGCGATGGATGCCAAGTGCATTCGCAGCGCGCGTAACATTGTTGCCGGCAACTTCCAGGGCCAGGAGTACTGCTTGTCGTTCAACCTCCGCGAGTGAAAGCGACGCCGTCCTCTTCGGGCTGTCCTGTCCGGAAGTGATCGCGGGAGTTAGTTGAGGCGGCAGATTGCCAACCTGAATCACCGGGCTCGTTTCCAGAAGCACAGCTCGTTCGATGGCATTTTTAAGTTCGCGCACGTTGCCGGGCCAATCGTACTGCAACAGCAGGCGAAGGGCGTACGTGGAGATGCCGTCGAAGGATTTGTTCAGGCGATTGGCGAATTCTTCAATGAAATGTTCGGCGAGCGCTGGAATGTCCTCCTTTCGTTCCCTTAAGGGCGGAATCACAATGGGAAACGCCGCGACGCGATAGAACAGGTCTTCGCGGAATTCGCCCGCCTTCACGGCACGCTCCAGGTCCTTATTGGTTGCCGCTATCACCCTGATGTCGACGGATACGGGAGCGGTTCCACCAATTCGCTGGATTTCGCGCTCCTGCAAAACGCGTAACAGCGTGCCCTGAAGCGGGTAGGGCAGGTTGCCAATTTCGTCGATAAGGATCGTACCCCCGTCTGCGCGTTCGAAGGCCCCGACTCTCCTTGTGGTTGCACCCGTGAATGCGCCCTTCTCGTGTCCGAACAATTCACTTTCGATCAGCGTTTCGGGAATGGTAGCGCAATCCAATGCCACAAACGGACCACTCTTCCTCCAACTGTTGAAGTGAAATGACCTTGCCACGAGCTCTTTGCCGGTACCGCTTTCGCCCTGTATCAGCACCGTAATGTCGCTTTCCGCGGCCTGTTTCATCAGTGCGAACACGGTATGCATGCCCTTGCTGGTTCCTACCAAACCGGCAAACGAATACGTCGTTTCCAATTCAGTGCGCAGGCGCTGTACCTCGGCCTTCATCTGCTCGGCGTCGATTGCCGTGGATACGTCCCGATACAGAACGAGGTTGCCAATGACGTGCCCGCGTTCGTCGGTCACAGGCGCGGTTGAGCGGTAGAATAGGCGCTGCCTGGGCAGTCCGTCGGCGCCGGTTGTTTCCACGACGTCCTCGCGGTCAAGGGGAAGACTGCCGTCCGTGCGGCTCAGGTCAGGTTTCCTGAACCGTTCCGTGAAACGTGCAAGAAGATCGTCCGGTGAAATCCTCTCCAGTTCGATATTCTCCAGACCCATGAGTTGCTGGTACATTCCATTGGCGAATACCAGGCGTCCTGTGACGTCCTGCATTGCAATCGCATCGCCTGTGGCATTCAAGACTGCTTCCAGTCTTGAATTGCTGGTGGCAAGTTGCCGCCTTTGTTTCGCCAACTCTTGCTCGACGTTCCACTTTCCAACCAGCGACAAGGTAATTTGCTGAATTTCCTCGTGGGTAAATGGTTTTCTTATATAGAGGAGCTTATGCAGCAATTCCATGTCATAGACGACCTCAGGAAGAGACATATCGGTATACGCCGTCATAATAACGATTTCGATGTCCCGATCGACTTCTCTCACCCTGCGCACCGTTTCGATGCCATCGATTCCAGGAGGCATTCGAATGTCTATATAGGCGACAGCAACGGGTCGATTCGATTGTTTCCCCTCCCTGATTACGTCGTATGCTTCCTGTCCATTGCTCGCGTGCAGCAGTTCGAACTCTGGAAGATAACGCCCTTCCTGCTCGCGGACGAATGCAGCCGCCAGATCGTCGGCCGAACGGCTCGCAATACTTGAACCCAGCATTTCTACAAAGTCGTCGTGTATCTCGGGCTGATCATCGACAATCAGTACCCGGTTGTTGCCGTGATTAAAGGTTTCCATCGACCACCCTGGTCCCCGACCGGTTGACAAGCTATCTGAAAACGGAGCATCCATATTCATCCCGCCCTACGCGCTTTTCCGCACAATTCGTGCCAACAACTCTCGAATGCAATCAATTTATTGAATATTAGGGAGTTAGATGGTTCGAACGACTTACGTCGAATTTCCTGGGTGTTGTACAATGCGCCGATTCGAGTCGCGCCAATGCGCATGCGCCATCCTCGAAGAATCGACTATAACTATTTGTTTTTTATTAATATGTGAGGATTTTTCGCAACTCTTCTTATGGAATGTGGCAATTTGCTACTGAAGTCGTCTTTTGCAACGCCGCGGCGGGGGTTTTTCCCTCGCAATCCATTCAGCCATTCAGCGTCGATTGCCAACCCGTAGCGGACCGCTGTCGTTCAGATCCATGGGCGACGGTGACACGAATCCGAAAAAGGCGGAAGTGCGGAAATCGGCGACGCCTCCAAACGAGAATCCAGGACCGTACGTAATGCCAAAATTACCAACTCTGCAGTACTCGCCGGAGCGGTGGTTCCCTGCGGACCGGAACTGTGCACGGGGCGTTCCTTTAGTGGCTATCCGGTTTCCAACCGGGGAGCTACTGCCGTTAACGGCAGCATGACGCGCATGGTTGTTCCGTTACCCCTGCCTTCGCTGGACGGTTCGATTCGTCCACCGGAAGCAATGACGAAGTTGGCCGCCGAATGGAGACCGAGCCCGCTGCCCGATTTCTTCGTGGTATAACCGGGGGTAAAAAGCACGCGGGTGTCCTTGTGTTCAATTCCGATGCCGTTGTCGATGACTTCAAGGTTGAGGTAGCCGTCCACGGCGCTTGCCTTGATCCGGATGCTCGGGGTTTCCTGGAGACCGAACAAGACTGCATGTTCATCGATGGCTTCAATTGAATTCTTGACAAGGTTTACCAGCATCTGGTGAAACTGGCTCTCACGGACACGAATCTGCTGTGGTGCATCCTCACAGTTGACGTCGGTCCGGATCCCTCTCCGGGCGAGTGATTCTCTCAAGACTCTGAGAGAGCCGGCGAGAGCATCGTAGAGGTCGACATCCTTGCTATCCATAT
Source organism: Candidatus Latescibacterota bacterium (assembly GCA_965203805.1). Lineage (GTDB taxonomy): Bacteria > Latescibacterota > UBA2968 > UBA2968 > JAAXHE01. Next base: position 4,763,028 of record OZ241917.1, read on the forward strand.
CGGAACCGTCAAGCGCCTTCTGGGTTCGGATGATGTCCGCGATGCGATTGGCGCGGTCTCTAACGCGGGATACCGTTTTCATCAACTCGTCGTTCCGTCTGCCGAAGTCTTCAGCCAGCTTGATGATGAACGGCATGACCTTTCGCCCCTGCGGATCTTTTGAAATGTAGTCGATCCAATCGTCCCGGTGTGCGTCGATTGCGCTGGCCAGTGCGAATAGTCGCCGGCCGGCGCGGTCATTCGAGAGATTCCGTCGGACAGTTTCGATCCCGGTGGTAACACTGTTCATCGCGTTGCCGATATTGTGGAGAATGGTGTCGACCATCTCCAGCCTCCCCTGGTCGAATGCCCGCGCCAATGCCTCCTCGGCGAGCACCCGCTCCGTAACGTCGCGAAAGATAACCACGCCTCCCCTGATATCGCCCAGGTTGTCGAGCAAGGGCCGCGCGCTCATCCGGATGTAAACGCCTTCCGGCTTTTTGTCGTTGCGTACAAAGACATCCTCCTCGTCCGTAGACTCACCGCGGTTTATTGCGCGCATGAGCGGCAGGTCTTCCGTCTTCATTGGTGATACGCGGTCGGGAAAGTACATACCGTGTTTTCCAGCACAATCGTCAGGAAACCCGTCTATGATGTCCATCCCGACGATCTGTGTGGCGCCCGGATTTACGTAAAGGAACTTCCCGTCGGTATCGGCAACGATGATGCCGTCACTCATGCTCTTGAGGATGGTCTCCATCAACTCGGCCTGTTCCTGCAGTTTGGCGAACGTCCGTTCCAACTCAGCTTCCGCCTGCTTTAATTTCGTCACGTCACGGATAACGGCCACTCCGCCTCTTGGCGATCCCAACCGGTCCAGCAGGGGTCTTGCGCTTATGTTCACGTGGACCCCGTCGGGCTTCAGTTCGTTGCGTATCAGGAACTCGGTTTCTTCGGTTGCCTGGCCTCTGAGGGCAAGCATCAGCGGATTCAGATCCTCGCTGAGGACGGTCTGCCCGTCGGGCAGAAATACACCGTATCTTTCGGGCCACCTGGCGATGTCCTTTTCCAGCGGATGGCTACCGCCGATTCGAGGCCCGCTTGAATTTTGAAACAGGATCGTCCCGTCTTCGTCTACAGCCACCACGCCCTCACTCATGCTGTTGAATACCGTTTCCATGAGTTCCGCATGGTTCTTGTATTCACCGATTGTTCGTTCAAGGACAATCCGTGTTATTCGATGTTCGCGCTCCCCCTCGCGAATGGAGACGGCGGACTGGATATTCAAATGGAGCTGCCGTGCGTCGACAGGTTTGAGCACGTAGCCGTACGGTTTCGTCGTCTGTGCCTGTTCAATCAGGTCTCCCTCTACACCGTCGGTCATGTACATGACGGGAACGTCGAACCGCTGGCACAGGCGTTTGCCAACCGTCGGCCCGGTCACGTCGCCGAGAAGTCCGAGGTCGACCAGCGCCAAGTCGGGTCGCGCTTCAACGGCGACAGTATCGACCTTCCGTCCGTCTGAAACGACCGCGGACACGATGTATCCCATCTCTTTCAGGCAGGCCTTCAGATGCGTTGCCAAAGACTCGTCGTCTGCTGCAATCAGGATTCGCGGTTCCGCGTTCATCAATGCTGTTCGCTTTCTTTACACGGGTGAGTGGCTGCAGGACAGTCTGACAAAACCGGTTCCCATCCGCCCGTTCATTCCGCGGCGGCGTTCTCCCACGACACCCGCACTCCTTTCTTTCTGAATGCGGCGATATGCGCGCGTGCGGACTCACGTGAAAGGGGGTTTCCGCGTAAGGTCAGTCTGGTGAGTTTGCCGAGTGCGGCAAGGTGTGAAATGTCCGTGACCCGGTTTTGCGCGAGATTGAGCGTTGCGAGGTTAACCAGCCCGGTGAGCGGCTTGATGTTGCTGATGGCGTTATTGTGAAGGTGCAGGTGCCGGAGATTGGCCAATCCGGATATCGGCGATATGTTTGTGATGCCGTTGTGCCCCAGATGAAGCCGCTTCAGTTCACTCAGCCCCGCCAGCGGCCCCAAATCGCTGATCGCGTTCCTGTCAACGTAAAGGCGGGTCAGCCTGGCCAGCCCCGAAAGCGGCGTCAGGTCGTTGATCCCATTCCTGTCCAGGTCCAGTTCCTTCAGATTTTCCAGGGCTGACAATGGCCTCAAGTCACTGATTCCGTTGCTGTCCAGTCGCAGCGACGTCAGCACGGCCAGCCCGAAAAGGGGCGACAGGTCGCTGATTCCGTTGCTGTCGAGGTCCAATTCCTTCAGGTTTTCCAGACCTGCCAACGGTTTCAAATCGCTGATGCCGTTGCCCTCAAGGCGGAGCCCCGTCAGGCTGGTCAGGCCCGATAGCGCCGATACGTCGGTGATGCCGTTGTTGTCCAGGTCCAGTTCCTTCAGGTCAGTCAGCCCTGACAGAGGCTGGATGTCACTGATGCCATTCCCTTCCAGGCGCAATCTGATCAGAGTTGTCAGCCCGGCCAGTGGCGAGACGTCGCTGATGCCGTTGTCGCCGAGATAGAGCCTCTCGAGGCTTCGGAGCCTTGAGAGCGGTGTGATATCGCTGATCCGGTTTCCATCGAGCCGCAGCCTCTTCAGGCGGGTCAGTCCGGAGAGAGGCGCAAGATCGCTGATGGCGTTGTTGTCGAGACCCAGCACAACCAGGTTCTTGGCGTGCTCCAGCCCGTTGAGTTGGACGATTCTGTCATTCCGCGCATTCAGGCGCGACAATCTCGCCAGGTCGGCCGCCCTGAGCGGCTCGCCCTTCGCCATATTCAGAGAATCCCGGACAACCGATCGCAACCGTTCGTCGGGAATCAACAAGGGTCCGGAATCGGGTGCGGAAGGTCTCGCGGCCTGCCGCGGTCCGGCGCATCCGATAAAGGAAATGACAACCACCAGGAATGTGAAGGCGCAACGCATGCGAGACCTTCTTCATCGGCCGCCGGCGCGCGGCGGATGCTGGAAATGGGCGTAGTTGTGCCCATTCGATAGCGTAAACCTGGGTCGGTAAGATCACAGGTCCACTGCCGGTGGGTGAAAAAACGGTGATTCGTAAGATTCGGCCGTGAAGATAAGGCGAAAACAGCGTCTTTACAACTCAAAACGGAAACGGCCCGAGTCGTCAAGGATCGGGCCAATGGAGGAGTCGGCGACGGGTCGAAAGGCCGGCGACGGCTGATGCGGTAGGGGGATGTCAATTCCCATGCTCAGCCGTGACCGCAACCCACACGCCCGAACTCCAGGGAACGATGTGGGAAGGTGGGGCCTGCCTGCAGCGCAGGGCACTGCGCAGGCAGGCGTACACGCACAGGCAGGCAGACATTCCTGTCTGCCTGCCTCGATGTCTTTCCGACGGGAAGGAGATACCTGAAGGGACTATTCGAGCCATGGGGAGCGGGTAGAGGGATTTCCGCCGGGAAACGGAGATAGGCTTCCCGGATTCCGGACGCTTCGCAGGCGGCGGAATTCTGGCTGGAAACGCGCTATCGCGCGGATTACGACGAAGGAATTTTATGGCGCGGTCGCGATTGGTGTTCCACAGGCGCGGCGGTCTCCCAGGTTTTTTCTTTCGATTGTCTTCGAATTCAGGCGTTTAGAAAACGATAATTCCAGTACCGAAGTAACCCAATATCGTACCGATTGCAACGGCCACCCAAAAAATGGTTGAATTACGTACCTGACGATATTCGATGTTGACGATGTCTGCATATTGCAGCGTAAACTCCGTTCCGCCATTTCCACGGGCATAGCCTTTGAAGGGGGTAACTGTGAACGATGTCAGGCCGACCTCTTCGATTACACACTCTATAACCTGACCTTTGATCGGCGCACGGGAGCCCTCGCGGATTTCTATCCTTACGACCATACCCTCGGTAAGTTTGCTCAGAACCTGGTCTCGCATCGAAGCTTGTTTGCTAACCTCGGGGACCTCGTTCGCTCTCGTCAGGGGTCGCCAGGCGCTGCATCCAAACGTTTGCAGCGCAATCGCAAGAATCAGGACGATACTGATGGCGCGTAACATTTGTCTGCCTCCTCATTATGTGACATCGTGACGGCAATGTTCGAGGCCGCACAATCGGTTCGTCCAGGCGACGATGAGGAAACTCCGGAAGGCCGTTCATTCTGTGGTCCAAGTAGCGTTACGTGGACAGGACGGTACTTCAATTGTCCCGGGTAGGAAGTTCGGTCAGTCCAACGTGATCCCGGAAATTGCATGACTGAAGAGGTATAAACCCAGTGCCACTCCGACCGCAATGCCCGCCACAAAGACGCCAAATCCACGTTTCGATTCGCTATATTCGATACTTTCGATATCTGTATAGTTCAACGTCAACTTCCGACTGACATTATCGGGGAAGACAAATCTCGCCCTGACATTATCGGGAAAGACAAATTTCGCCGAAGCGGTTACTGTCAGCGACGTTGGACCGACTCTTTCAACAACACATTCGATAACTTGACCAACGGCCGGCGTACGGGTACCGTCGCGGATCTTTATCCTTGCGCGCATACCCTCTTTGAGTTTACCGAAAACCTGGTCTCGCATCAGAAACTGTCTGGTTTCCTCGGGGACCTCGTTCGCACGGGCTAGTTGTCGCCAGGTGCTGCATCCGACGATTTGCAACGCTATCGCTACGATCAGGACAATATTGACGGCGCGAATCAATTCGTATCCTCCTCAGATTCTGACACGGTGGCGGCATTGTCGCACGCCATCCGGGAATTCGCCCTCACGAGGATGAGGAGTCCGCGGACGGCCGGTGGAGGGGTGGCTATGATGCGGGGGGTGGGTGGGGCAACACTGTCCCGGCATCGGACAGACTCATCATCGACACATGGTTCCATTCACTCTCTTCTAGAGCCTGTCTGGCGAATGGTGAGGCGATCTACTTTGACACTCCCATCGCCCTTGCCCAAATCATTATCACAGTCGTTACCACGGCCAACGCAATATTGCCCTGTAGATCCGCTCTTCTATATTCAATACTCGCAATATCGGAAAATGGTACCGTGAGTCGTTCTTTAGCCTGATTGGAACTACTGCGGAATCTATCCAGCCCTAATATTACAGTCAAAGAAATGTGCCCCACTGTTTCAATTGTACCTTCGATGACTTCACCTTGAACCAGCGCCAGGGTGCCCTCCCGAATGCCTATCCTTACAGCCATGCCTTCCTTGAGTTCACCCAGAAACTCGTCTCGCATCGATGCCTCTCTTTTTGCCTCTGGGAACTCGTTCGTGCGAGCGACCTGTCGCCAGGCAGTGCATCCGACCGTTTGCAACGCGATCACTGCGATCAGGACGATACTGATGACGCGAATCACTCTGTAGTCTCCTCGATTCGTGGTGGTGCGGCGACTGGATCGATCATGGAATCGGCCCTCTGCAAGTGGCGCCCGTCGGCCATCGCGGTGTGAACGCCGGCTATTGGTTTGCAGACTCCGTGCGACGCTCTCGTTATGCAGCCGTTCGCCCCGGTTCGTCCGCCGAAACCCCGTACGACCCACTGGCAAATTCCCGGCGAACCCTTCTCCGATCATAGGACCGGCGCACAGCGCAATCAGGAAACAGCGTCTCATTTTCATTCACCTTTTCGTTAGGTCGCCGACCTCAGCGTACGACATATGGTACCTGTTGATTATGACATTCTGCCCGATTACACGCCGATTGCGTTTGCCCAACTTTCGCGGAAGGGTGAAGGAGACGGCCAGTTTCACTTGCTTCGGGTCGGAGAGTGAGGGCCGTTGCGGCGTCCTGGCGATCACGGGTCAGGATGGGCAACACTGTGACGCACAGATTGGAGACGCAAGTAACGTCCTGAATGCCGGATCGAGCGTGGATTGAATCTAATCCAAATAGATAGAATCCTTGATACCCACGATAAACAAGACAACCCCGACAACAGTTGCAACCACAAGAAGCGTTCGCAAGTTACGCTGGTCATCCGGTTCGTGATAACGAATGGTCATGATGTCGCTGTACGTGAATGCATACCTCCTGACGGATCCGATGGCAAGGTACTTTGGCTTGACCGTTACAATGAGGCTCTCCGTACCTGCTCTTTCGATTACACATTCAAGAATTCTTCCGCTGAAGGGCACGCGGGCATTTCGTCGGAGAAAGATTGTAGCTTGCATTCCCTTCTTAAGTATCTGCTGCGCGTCTTTCCGAATCTGATCCTGAGAGCTATCCAGGGAAAACTCCCTCATTCGAATCGTTGGCGCACATCCAACCGTTTGCAGCGCAATCGCTACGATCAGGACGATAGTGATGACGCGTGTCATTTTGTAGTCTCCTCGATTCGTGGTAGTGCGGCGTAGGTCTCATCGAAGCCACAGGATCGGTTCGCCTGCGTGACGAATTGGGAATTCCTTTAGAATACTCGTGGCGTGGTCGCGATTGGCGTTCCTCAAGACCTGGCGGCACTTCAGGTGTTCAGGGTCGTAGTTCTGTTAATCCAACTGCGCCTGCGAGAGTCCAGAATATAGGATTATCAGACACAAAATAGCTGTAGTCACCAAGTACACCACATATTCATTGGGTTCGTGATCCGATTTACGGTATTCGATGCTCATTATGTCCGCATAATGTAACGTGAACTCCCTTTTGACCGTGCTGCGGATGTAGTCATCAACGGGGGTTAGTGTTAGCGACGCCTGACCGATCTCCTTAATAATACACTCGATGACCTGACCCTTGATCGGCGCAGGGGTACCCGCCCGAATTCTTATCCCGACGTGCATGCCCTCTTTGAGTTTCCACTGAACTTGATCTCGAATCGATGACGATGATTGACTGTCATCCTCTGCGACTGCGTTCGCGCGGGCAAGGGGTCGCCAGGTGCTGCATCCGACGGTCTGCAGCGCAATCGCTGCGATCAGGACGATACTGATGACGCGGATCATCCGTTGGTCTCCTTGCATTACAACGTCGCGGTGAAATTGCCCGAGGTCACAGGAGCAGTTATCCTTCCCGACAATTGGAACCCCCGGACTCACCTACATACGTTGGCCGCTATTGTCAAGGATCGCCACATATGCTCTTCTGGAGTCCGTGGGCAGTCGTGCCGTTATTCATAGTTAGAGAATGCACGCAGAAAATATACGAACACATATGCGAGGCACAACGTGGCTCCGGTTATCACGCCTATCGTGAAAGTAGTCAGCCCACGATTGAATTCACGATATTCAATGCTCACGATGTCAGTGTAATGTAACCTGAACTTCCTCCTCGCCGCACCTCGGACATGGTCCGTAATGGGGATTAGTGTCAACGAGGTTTGCCCGATTTCTTCAACGATACATTCGAGAACCTGGCCTTGGATCGGCGCAGGGGTACCCTCGGGGATTCTTATCCTTACTGCCATACCTTCCTTGAGTTTCTCCAGAACTTGCTCTCGCATTGACGAATGTCTGTCATCCTCGGAGACCTCGTTCATACGAGCCAGGTGTCGCCAGGTACTGCAACCGACTGTCTGCAGCGCAATGGCTACGATCAGGACAATAACGATGGCGCGCATCATATCAGAGGCGCCTCACATCTTGAGACCGTTGCGGCATTGTTTAAAGCCACAGGTGCGGTTATCCTTCCCGTCGATTGGAAATGCCGGACCGAAATTGACATGGTGATTGCAGATGGGGCACCACTCCATATCGGCTCCCAAAGTGCTCCGGACCGTTGTTTTTCTAGTTCCATGGCGGAAGAAAAACTAAGCCAATGGCAAAGAAACCCAACATAGCACCAGCAACAAAAACAGGTAGTAAGTCGTGCGATTCACGAAATTCGACGCTGGCGATGTCAACATAACGGAGCGAATACTCCTTGCGGTTATTACCACCAGCATAAGGTATGAATGGGATTACCGTCAGCGTCGTATGCCCGATCTCTTCAATAGTGCAGTCAATAACCCGTCCCTTGATGGGCGTGCGGATTCCCGACCAAATTCTAATCCTTACACGCATGCCCTCTTTGAGTTGCTCCAGAGCTTGTTCACGTATCGAAACCTCTCTGTTCGCCTCCGGGACCTCTTTCATCTGGACCACCTGTCGCCAAGTCGTGCAAGCCACTGTTTGCAACGCAATCGCTAAAATCAGGACGATACTGATGGCGCGTATCATTCTAAGGCCTCCTCATTTCCCACGAGTGATATGGCTTGATCGATCATGGAATCGGCCCTCTGCGGGTGGCGCCAGTCGGCCATCTCGGCATGGTCACTCACAGATTCAGTGCAACGCTGAAGACATGTATCCTCTGGTCCGACATAGACCTGCTGAGATCCCTGTTGGCATAATCCACCGAGATTCCGCGGCCGCCAGCCGTTCTGAATTCGAGCCCGCCGCCAAACACCATCGGAACCGAAGATTTCTGACCTCCCCGCAACGAGATCGCAAGTGAATTGCCTGTGCCGATCGTTGTAACGTGGGTATACTCCACGCCGACGTTCAGGCCGTTACTCGCATTCGGATAGAACGGACTGACCACGTCGATGGCAAGGTCCACGTGGTGCGCGAAGGGCTCCAGGCCCAACGTCGAGACCAGATCGACGAGTACGCCGGCCCTGATCTGCTTCGGAACAGCTATGTTCTCGGGCTCGCTCAATGCTTCGAAGCTGAGGTTTCGGACTCCCAGTCCGAATACTGCATTGGCGGACTTTGTCGCAAAATATGCGCCAAGGTCGAAGGCAAAGGTACTGTGGATCTGGTCGCCGTAGTCCTCGCGCATCCACTTGAGTGCGGCGCCCAACGTGACGTGGTCGGCAATGCCCGTACCCCACGCGCCGGTTACGGCGTAGTCGGATCTGTCTGCCGTCCCGCTGCCTCCGATATTCGAAACGACAAATTCCTCGAAGGCGAATTCCTGGACGGAGAATCCAATGACGCCCCGGTTCGGTAGCCTCGCGGCAAAGCCTGCTACGTGTTTTTTGGTACTGCTCGACCAATCCACGTATGTATAACTTGCGTCCATCCTCTTCACAAAGGCCAGCCCCGCCGGATTGTACATCATGGCTGCGGCGCTTCCGACGGATCCGACGCCGGTTGCTCCGAGCGCTTCGTCCCGTGCGTTGGTGGGTAGCAGCAGAAAGGTGAACCCCGTACGTCGTTCGGGGAAATCCTGGGAGAATCCTTCGCCAACCATAGGACCGGCGCATAGCACGCAGAGTCCAAACGCGATGAATCGCCACATAGTCTGCTCTCCTTTCAAATGGAAAACCGCATCAGATACTCCAAGAGTCAAACAACCAGGAAGAGGGAGTCTTCCGTCGCCTGCGGCCAGGTCCCTTCACAGCTCAAAGGAAACGCTTACCAACTGCGTGCGGTCGTCTTTGATCGCCTCATTGATGAATACGCGAATATAAGGCTCGCCGCCCCCAACCCCCAGACCCCTGTTGGCGTAATCCACGGCGATCCGCCGTCCGCTCGCCGACCTGAATTCCAGCCCGCCTCCCCATCCGATGGGATTCGGTGACGCGTGCCCTCCTCGAATGGAAAAACCGAGTGTATGCCCGCCTGCACGTCGCATCAGATACGTATATTCGACTCCAGTGCGCAACGCGGTGTGCCCGAACGAACGGATGGGCTTGTAGTAGTCCATGGCGAGATCCAGGTAATGCGGAGACGGCTGCAGACCAAGGGTAGAGACCAGGTCGATGAGTACGCCGGCGCGGATACGCTTTGGTACGACGTAGTCTTCCGGTTCGCCGAGGACACCGCCGGTTAAATTCCGCGCACCCAGTGCGATGATTGTACTGCCGGACTTCGACACGAAATACGCGCCCAGGTCGAAAGCGTAGACATTCTCATTCCTGTCCGAAAACGCCTCATGGATGAGCTTGAGGGCGGATCCAATCGCAAATTGATCGGCAATCTTCCAGCCGCAGGCGCCGGAAACAGAGTACTGGCTCACGTCTTCATTTTCGAATCCGTGATCGTAAGTCTGGACGGAAAGACCGAGAGACAAACTTCGGCCTGCATTCGCGGCAATCCCTGCGACGTAGTTCCTCTCATCCCAGTCAAGGTTCGCGGATCTGCGCTCCTCGGGGATCCAGACGCTGTCGGACTTTCGATTCGTGTTCGCTAACGTGAAAACCGCATCCATTCCTTCTACGAAGGCGATGCCGGCCGGATTGTACATAATCGCCATGGCGGTTCCGACAGTACCCACACCGGTGGCGCCGATCGCTTCGTCACGGGCGCTGAAGGGCTGCCACAGGAAGTTAAAACCCGTTTGCGGGGTAGGCGTCTCCTGGGCGAATACACTTTGTGTCAACGGCCCGGCGCAGAGCGCACATAGCATGATCTGAACACAGCCTCTCATCGTTCATTACCCTTTCGGCAAGGTTGCCTTACAGTCTGTGTAACGTTGAACTACACAAAGCCTGCAGGTCACATGGCATGCTGAGAAACAGCGGTGTCAAAAATCGCGTCACATGGTAAGGGCTACCTGCCGCCGAGTACCGTGCCAACGTTCAGCAGGAGTTCAACCTGGTTTGCCTGCTCGTATTCTTCCCCCAACCATCGGACGTACTGCACCTCGTACCTGAGAACGAGAGCATTACGGAAGACGTGGCGAGTGCCCAGGCCGATTCCGGCGCCGAATCGGGAGGCAATTATATCACCATCAAGAGTCGTGGCCAGAATCCGGCAATACGACGAACCCGAAGCCAGGCCCCTTGTGTACAGGCCGAAACCGCCTTGTGCGACCCGTAAGTTCGCATTGCGACTGCCCGCTGTTGCCTGGTAAGTGAAGGCAATTCCAAAATCGAAGGAGATTCTCTCAGCAAAGAAGGAGGACATATAGAAGGTCGGCGTGATTCGAGCCATACCGCCCCCGCCATTGACCAACGTCACGGTATCATCGGATTGGCCCTTCAGGATTGAGACCGAAAGCAGGTTTGCACCGATTTCGCACCATGGTCTCTTCCTGGCTTCAAGTCCTGAGGCCAACCGGGCTTTCGGCCAGGCTTCGACGTCGCCGCGGTCTTCGGCGGCAACGATCACTTCGATATCGTCGAACGCGATCCGGAGGCTTCTGCGTCTGGCAAGTCCGCGCCGCCGGACGGGTGGCGTGTACTGGATCTCGAGACCGTCCGCTTCCAGGGAAGTAATCGCTCCGGTTGCGGCATCTTCCTTCCCTTCCGACGTGTAGACAACGTATACGTACATGCCTGCTTCGAGTCTCGATGGATCCAGGTCTTCGCGCCGCATCTCGATGACGCTCTGCGCGGCCTGAATTGCCCTCAGCCATCGTTCGAGCGTTCGCCGGTCCGGCGCTACGGCGAGTGATTCGATCGTTGCGTAGACGATATTCCGTTTGTCCCAGAGTTCGGACCTGACGACAATGCCCTCAGCGTCTTTGCCGATAATCTCACCGGTTGCGGTTTCCGCGACGCCTTCCGACGCGTAGACCACGTGCGCGTACCACCCCTCGACGAGCTTGGAGGTATCCAGTTCCGCTTGCGACATTACCAAAACGCCCATCTCACGCGCCCACTGGCCGGCCGGTTGTCCCCCGCCGGCGACGATTGACGTTTCCTTTGGGTCTGTGCTGTCTTCTTCGGCGACCGCGGCGCCGGCAGATTCGGGCGGCGCGCTGTCTGCGACCTGTATTTCGTCGGCCTGCTGTCCGGCATTAACATCGCTGGACCAGAAAACACCGGATACGATGCATACGATCAGAACTGATGCGACGTGTTTCATGTTTACCTCCCGGATAGAGAATGTTCAGGTTACTCCCACGTCTCACCACTGCTGGAGTACTGTCGGATTGGTCGATTGAGGCGGAGTTTGCGGAATCCCGGAATACGGGCCGTAGGGCAAACGCTCAGAATTCAAGTGACACCGCGGCCTGCAGATCTCCGTTCCGCGTGGGTGCGATGCCCAGCTTGAGTCGTTGGGGGGATAATTCAACCCATCTTTCAGTTTCTATCGACGCGCCGATAAGCGTCGAACCGAGAATGACGGGACCATACAAGTATCCCAACCGCCGCATCAGGACAGGAATAATCTCAGAGTCGAAACCGCCACGCGCTGCGACAAACATTCGCGGAACAAGGTCGACAAAGCAGATAATCAGCCCGATTTTCCTGCCCAGATCCGTATTCCTGAAACGTCCGGTGCTTACGGCGAATTTGTCAATAGAAGATAGAGGAATCCGGTCGATGCCACGTTCGGATACGACAACCAGTTTGTCTCCGTTCACACCGGAGAACCTGCCGATGACACGCCGTCTCGAAATTGACCGTGTATTCAAACGCACTCTTGGTTGCTTTTCCTGAACCCAACTCTTAATGTGCGCCAGTGATTGCCCCACGACCACCGTGTCTATGTCTCCCAATGCGATCTTACGCTTCTTCCGGAAACCGGACTTTATCAGGATATGATCCGCTCCCTTTTCGACAATCTTTCCGGAGACGGCCTTGCCGATGCCGTCAGTTACATAGCGGACGTTCGCATACGTTCCCTCTTGCAACATTGTCGCATCCAGCTCACCTCGTCCCAGCACGGTCAAGGTCGTTTCGTAGAGTTGTACGACAGCCCGTCTCTTTTCCAGCCATTGCCTGATGTGGTCACGGTCCGACCAGGTGACGATTGTCTCAATTTCGCCGCGGGAGATCCTCCAGTTCTCCCAGGGTTTCGGGACGGATTGGAGCCGGATTCGATCTGCTTTCCGGTCCACGATCCTGCCGGACACGATTTTCCTGACGCCCTCTGAAGTATAGACGACGTGTGCATACAGTCCCTTCCTCAGTCTGTCGTATTCCAGGTCATTGCGTGAGAAATAGGATACGTCCGCCTGCCGGAGCTGTAGAATGTCCGTTCTCTCCCTTAACCAGGACTCCAGGGGATTCCGATCCCGGTAGCCGACGATCACGTCAATGTCCCGATGCAGGATTTCCCATTTTTGCCACTCGTTTGAAACAGATCGGATCACGATGCGGTCGGGCTTTTTGTTCGCGACCTTACCGCTCACAATTGTCCTGGCGCCTTCCAATCTGTAGATGGCAAACGCAAAATGACCCTTCGTAAGTCTGGTCAGGTCGAGTCGTTCGGGTGCTATCAGGACGATATTGCCATCCGCCCAGTTCAGCCAACTCACGACAGCCCGCCGTTCCTCTGCGACAGCCACAAAGTCAAGTTCGCTGTACTTTATTCGCCGTCGCTCCATCGGTCTTTCCGTGGATTTCAGTACGATGCCATCCAGGTCCTTTACATGGATGACGCCGTTCGCGGTTCTCTTCACCCTTTTCGAGCCGTATTTCACGTGCGTATACCAACCCCTTATCAGCTTTGAGATATCCAGGTCGCCACGTGACATCAGCACGACGTCTTTCTCGTAGAACTGTCTGATCGCCCGTTCGACGATTTCTGCGGGGGTGTCGTCATCCGACGCCAGTTTTTCGCTTTTGTCGATAGCCGAATCCGCCCTAGCGGCGCGTTCTTCATTCCAGGCCTGAAGTCGGCCGGAGGCGTGGGCCAGACCTGGCGCAATGAATTCACTCAGGAGACATGCGATCGGAACGAGTGCGGCAGGTTTCATGTAACGTCCTTTGGCTGAGTGGATTCCGGCGCACTTATCGGGTCAGTACTATCGCACAGGGCATTCAGTCTGCCGCCGCGCCGTATCAATGAAATCATCCCTGGGAAGCGGCGCATCACCTGGATCGCCCGTGAGGACGTTCTTCCTGCGCTTGTGGTTTTTTATCCTGCCCATCCTGTCCATCCATGTTTATTCCGGTCGATAAATCAGACGGACTAAAACCGAAGCGTGGCGAGGGCCGAAAGGCTCCCGTTTCTCCTGGGCGCCAGGCCGACTGTGAAACCGGGCGCGTCAGGCGGTTTTCGTGAAATCTCGGACGCAATTGTTGCAGCGAGAGTCGTTGCCGAGATGTACCCAAGCCACGCCACTGCGGGGCCCTGGTACCCATTCAGATCGCTCAGCAGAATGGCAGAGGAAACAGCAGCACACCCGAGCACGCTCCCCGCAAATACAGGCCCATACCGGGCGGGGGGATCCACCTTGCAGACGACCCAGGCCGTTGCCGCGGCATGAAGGATTGCGAGCGGAACGAAATCAAACTCCCCGGCATCCGGATCATCCCGATAGTGGTCCGGAAAGTGGCCCAATGCCACTGGCGCAGCCGAGAGGGCGCCAAATACCGTCCCGAATATTAACTTCAGGGCAACGCGGGGTCGTCCCTCGACGTTGTGCTCTCCGGAGTATCCGAAGTAGGATCTCGCCCGCCCCAAGGCCTGAAGGTCTTGTCGATCCCTGGCTACTGTGACAGTCTCGACGTCGCTATATGCCACTTCCAGATTTTCCGGGTGCGCCCACGTGGCCTTGCCCCCGACCCGGTACTGAATCACCACGTTATCGCCGTAACTGTCGACGATTCTTCCGACCGCCTTTCGCTTTCTGCCGCGAGAAGTGTAGACGACGTGAACGTATAGACCTTCCTCTAACATCGACGGGTTCAGGTCCCAGCGTGACATGCTGAGGATGCCGGATTGCGTCCACCGCCGCCACCGATCCAGGGCCTGTGAGGTCCTGGAGAAAGCGACCGTGTCGATTTCAGCAGGCGCAATTGTCCAGGTTTCCGGAGGTTCGGCGTCAGACTTGATTGTGATACCATCCCCGTCGATTGCTACAACAGTCCCCGACGTTCGCCTATTGAGTCCCCTCGAAGTAAAGACCACGTGCGCATACCTCCCAGCCTCGAGCTTTGAAGAGTCGAAATGTCCGCGAGGCATCACAGTGACTTTAGCCGCGGCCTTTCTTGCCTCCCGCCACCTCTCCAGGGAGGTCCGGTCAACCGACACTGCAAGCAGGTCTATGTCTCCTAAGGCTGTTTTCTGAGTCGTCGACGGTATCGCTGTGGACTCAATCAAAATACCATCCGGGTCGATCTGCTCGATGAGGCCCCATGCTACCCCTTCGATGCCATCGGATTTGTACTCCACGTGCGCATACGATCCCTTCTTCAGCATTTCGGGTTCGATTTCTCCTCTCAGCATCACCGTGACGTCCATCCTAGGTGGCTTCTGTGCGGCGTACGAACCGGACGGAACGCACAAGGTTGTCACGATGGCTGCGAACAACAACAGTGGGTTTGATTTCATCGATAGACCTCGTTCAAAGACTGTCAATATTGTCCATCCCACGGAAGGTAAGAAGGAAGAATGAAAAAGGAAGAATGAAGAACAAAACGCGGTATTTTCGAGACGCAAGACGCATGAGCTTTCTCTCGCTCCTTTCGTTTTGGATTTCTCTCGCGTCTCACGTTTCGCCGCCTCTCGGGTTTTTCTAACGTCTACCCTCTCCCGTCTCACCGCATTCAGCGCCTTGCTATGTAATCTGTAGGCCTACATACATAGTATTCGCGAAACCCGGTGCCTTGGCAGACGCTAAAGGTCAAATGTGAGCGCGGCTCGGAGGCCTTTATTTTTCGTTGGTGCGATGCCCAGATTGAGTCGGCCGGGTGAAACTTCGACCCACCTTTCGGTCTTTACCATAAAACCGATAAGCGTGGAGGCGACAATTCCAACTCCAAAACCGTAGCCCGCATTGGGATCATAGACATTCAGGTCAAAATCCCAATCAAGCACCATGTAGCTCAACCCGCTCAAGCATCCGATCAAAAACCCCTTCAGTGTGTGCCTGCGCCGACCGATGTTTATTTCGAGGTCAGTGAATGAAGAGACGGGCACCCGATACATACCCCCTTCGGTTAAAATGCCGAACGTGTCGTCACTCGTAGGCACCATCCTGCCGACGACCCACCCCCACTTCGGGCCGTCGTTTGCGATTGTTCGTGCCTTACAACGAACTCTCGGCTCCTGCGGCAGTTTCTGCACGGCGCGAATTACCTTTCGCCATGCCGTGATGTCTCGAAAGTTTTGTGCCGCAACGATGTAGACAATTTCGTCAGACATTATCGTGTCTATCGATCCCTTGTTTCCACGAATCCCGTAACCTGACTTGACAACGACGTTTCTCTCGTTTCCATCGACAATCTCGGCTATAACCGCTCTATTGCGATTCCTGGATCTGTAGACAATGTGGGCGTGCCATCCAGAGAGGAGCTTCGACAGATCCAGGTTGCCCGGGGTCATAATGACCAGTTGTCCATCCGCCTGTTTTTGCCAGATTTCCAGGGCCCCCCGACGCCTGGCGACAACGAGTGTGTCGATGTCGTCTTTCGCGATTGCCTGCTTTTCCATCGGTCTGGCTGCAGATTTTACGACAATTTCGTCCGGCTTATTTGCCGCGATCACTCCGGCCGTAGCGCCTTTGACGCCGCCGGTTGTGTAAATCACATGCGCCTTGTGGCCGATTTCTGCCTTAGACAGGTTCAGAGTCCGTCGTGACATCACCAGGACATCCATGCCATAACGCCATGCAATTGCGCGCACCCCCAATTCCAGGGCTGTATCCTTCTCTGATCCCGGTGTGCTCCCTCTACGAAGGTCTCGCGGGCGTACGGAATCAGCGACTGCAGCACCCGGTGCGAGGACTTCCAACAGCAGACTTGCCACCAATATCTGGACAATTGACGTCATTTATACACCTCGCTGAAGTACTCTGCGTACTGTCTTCATTGAAGAAGGAAGTAATGAAAAAGGAAGAATGAAGAACGTAAAAACGAAAAACGAAGAAGGAAGAAGGAAGAGGAAAACGCGGTTTTTTCGAGACGCCTCTCGGGCTTTATCTGACTACTACCCCCTTCCGTCTCACCGCTTTCAGCGTCGTGCCACCTGGGCTGACGATCTACCGTCATCGTAGTCACGACACCCGGGACCCTGGCAAACGCTAAAAGTGAAACGACAGCGCGGCTTGAAGGCCTCTGTCTCGGGTAGGTGCGACATTCAGATTCGATCGAGGGAAAGGCGCGTCGATCCATCGGTCGGTCTTGGTCCCATAGCCAATCAAAGCACCGAAGGTGCCGCAACCAATCGCTAACGAAAATACCCTCAGCGCCACCACGGCTTGTGCGAAACTCACATCGGGATCATAGTATCCGGGATCGTGCGGCGCCTCGTACAACGTGCTCCCTATTATTAAACCAAGCACCAGCCCGATCAATAGACCCTTTCCCGTATGTCTTCGCCTTTCGGCAGTGAATTCCAAGTCAGTGAGTGCGTCACCAGGCACACGATGGACGTCCCGTATGGATGGTCCCACGCCAATAACGAACGTATCCTGGTTTACCTCGACCAGCCTGCCAACCGTCCACTTCGGTTTTTCGCCGTATCCCATCACAGAGGGAGCCTTGAAACGAACACGGGACTCCTTTGTCAGGCACTGAATGACCTGCCTCGCGTGTCTCCATCCCACAATGTCACCACGAACTTGACCCGCAACGATGACAAAAATGTCGTCCCGGCCAATTACTCTGTTCGACCAAGGCAGTCTTCCGCCCGCAAATTCGGATCTGATCACAATTCGCCGTTCGTCGCGTTCGAGAATCCTGGCGACTTCCGCTCGTTGGCCGTCCTTGTGCCTGTATACGACGTATGCATACCACCCCGGATCGAGCTTGTCGAGGTTGAGCTTACCGCGTGACATCACGAGGAAGCGACCCTCGGCACGCCTTTGCCATCTCTCCAGCGCGCGCCTGTCACTGGCAACAACCAGAGTGTCGATATCTGCATACACTATTTTATTTCTTTCCGCAGGCCTTTCCGAGATCCGGAGCGCAATGCCATCCTCGGCAATTTGCACAATCTTACCGATTGTCGATATTCTTGAACCCTCGGATGTATGGACAACCTGCGCAATCAAACCCGTCCTTAATTTCGAAATATCCAAACCCCCGCGCGACATGACCCTGACATCGAGCGCATAGAGCAATTTGATCGCACGTTCAGCAACAATGGTGGCGCGGTCCTGCGCGAATTCCGGCCTGTCTGCACGATGCGCTGTCTCTGCGCGCGGTTGCCCGGAGGCATAGGACAAACCAGGCGACAGGATCTGCAATAGCAAAGCCGTGATTATTGTCATTGAGGTGAGCTTCATGTTTACGCCTCATTGAAACACTACGTACTGTATCTCTTGATGCTGGTAAGACGTTAGACGTGAGATGATATCAGTGCCCTAAAGACGGGGAGAGGGTAGAGGTGAGACGGTAGAGGATGTGATTGCCTGGTGCCGTTTCATTTCTCGCCGGAGGCATAAAGGAAGAACCAAACGGGCAAGGATGTCATCTACCGTCTCCCGTCTCCCTTCTCACCGCTTTCAGCGTCGTGCCACCTGGGCTGACGATCTACCGTCAAAGTAGTCACGACACCCGAGAACCTGGCAGTCGCTAAAAATGAAACGACAGCGCAGCTCGAAGGCCCTTGTCTCGTGTCGGAGACACGCTCAGGTTGATTCGAGATGGGGAAACTTCGACCCATTGTTCGGTAACTGTCCTGGCACCTAACACAGCGCCACAGATGGTCGCGATAGGCACAGCCACCACAGCGAGCACGACTCGGTCAAAGCCTTCCCAGCCGTCAATTTCCTCATATCTGTAGTCGTCAAATACATCATGAGGATATATCAGAAATGCAGCGCCAAGTCCGACAAAAAACCCGATCCCCAGGCCCTTGATCGTGTTTCGATGGCGACCTATGTAAATTTCGAAATCGCGTATCGAAGAAATAGGTAACTCAAAAATCTCGTTTCCGGATAGGCCGACGCCCATGACGAGCGTATCCTGATTCACGTCGAACAGCCTGCCAACCACGGAACCCGATCTTGACGCGCCCCTTCGGGTGGAAGGCGACTTTAATCGGATTCTGGGATTTTCCGGCAGATGTCGCAGGATCTGCCTCGCGTGTCGCAATGCGACGATGTCTCTCCGGTCTTCGGCGGCGACGATGAAGACAATGTCGTTCAATGCAATCTCTCCACCGGCCCAGAATTGGTTCCTGCCTGCGAAACTGGACCTGATTACGAGATGCCGCTCGCGGGTATTCAGAATTCTGACCAGTTCGCCTCGTCTTCCATCTTCGAATTCATAGACAATGAATGCATGCCACCCCTTCCTCATCGCAGATAGGTCGATCGTCCCACGCGACATGACGACGAAACGACCACCGACGCGTCTCCTCCACCGTTCCAGCGCCGGACGCTCTTTTGCGACGACAATCGTGTCAATTTCGGCATAGTGGATATGGGTTTTTTCCGGGACCGTCGCCGTGGATGTGATTTCCATACCAACGGGGTCAATGTTGCGAATGACGCCGGCTGCCGTGTCGGATGCGCCTTCAGACGTGTAGATTACGTGCGCGTAGAAGCCCTTCGCTATTTTCGATAGATCCAGGTGCCGCCTCGGCATCACCCAAACGTCCATTTCATAAAGCATTCTGATTAGCCTTGCGGCACTCTCCGCAGCGCGCTGTTCCTCCGACGGCTGCGGTTTCCACGTACTGCCGGCAGCTTTTCGCCAATTAACGCGCGTCGTCCTGTTGCCACGAAGTTCTTGCGCGGCAATCGACAGGCTTGGCATCAGGATCTGAAACAGGAGTGTTGCAATCAATAATACGGCGGTTGGCTTCATGGATTCACCTCACTGAAATACTCTGCGTAATGTCTTCATTGAAGAAGGAAGAATGAAAAAGGAAGAATGAAGAATAAAACGCGGTTTTGTCGAGACGCAAGACGCTTGAGTTCTCTGTCGCTCCGTTGGTTTTGGATTTCTCTCGCGTCTTGCGTCTCACGTCTGGACGCCTCTCGGGTTTTGTCTAACGTCTACCCTCTTCCGTCTCCCGTCTCACCGGTTTTATTGCCCCGTGCGGTTTCATTTCTTGCCGGAGGCATAAAGGAAGAACCAAACGTGCAAGGATGTCATCTCCCGTCTCCCCTCTCCCCGTTTCCAGCGTCTTGCCACCTGGGCTGAGGATCTACCGTCACAGTATACGAGACCCCTGGCGCACTGGCAGACGCCTAAAATTCGAATGACACCGCGGCTCGAAGGCCCTTGTCTCGTGTCGGAGACACGCTCAGGTTGATTCGAGATGGGGAAACTTCGACCCATTTCTCGGTTTCTATCGCGGCCCCGATGAGCGTCCCGGCAAGTGTCGCTGCAGGTACGATCAATAGCGCGGTGAGGCCGTCGATCATTTCTTCCGCTTGTTCTGATTCGTATCCACGTGCGTCGTCACGAACGTCTATCCAAATAGATGCAACCGCCCCCGAAACAAGCCCGATCACCAAGCCCTTTTTTGTGTTGGATTGACGTCCGAAGCTGACGTCGAATCTGTCAATCGAAGAAATCGGAATCATCGTGGAGCCCTCTGTGGAGAGCATCAACAGCGTATCGACTGTTGCCCGGATAATCCTGCCCTTGATCCATCCCTTCAAAATCGAAGGTGCCTTAATTCTAACTCTTGAATCCGGTTCCTCGAGTCTATGCATGGCCTTTTTTGCACGTCGCCACGTGTCTATCTCACGCCAGCTATCATAAACAGCGAGTATTTCAATGTCGCCGTACACAATTTTCCACTTCTTCCACGGTGTCGCCGCGGATTGAACCACGAGATGATCCGGCTTGTTGGCCACAATCTTACCGCTGGAAATTTTCCGAACGCCTTCTGACGTATAGACTACAGACACGTACGATCCTGGGGACAGCATCGAGCGATCAAGCTCCGAATGCGACATTTCCCGGATCGAACCCGCTGCTTCCATTTTCCGAATATAGGACTCGACCTCGATCATTCCTTGTGCGGGCGTAGTTGCCTTCTGGCTGATGATGAGCCAGGACACGTTGGCAAAGGCGATGGTGATTCGCCGGTCGCCGTCCCGAATGGAAAAGGACTCGGTTCCAATGGCGTCGATCCACCCCTTGGACGATCTCTCCTGGCGTTTGCCGTAGCGATAGGTGACGACAACGTACGCGTCCAGCGCCAGGCTGTCGGGTCCAACGTCCGTGCCGCGAAGTCGCGTGGCGGCGTGCGCCAGGGCAGGGTCCATCGCGTTGAACGTCAGGACCGCGGCAAGAGTGAGTGCGGCTGTCTTCATGATTTCCCTCCCGGTTCTCTCATGTGACGAATCGCTGAGCAGTTCAAAGAATTCTACGGAAGTTCACCCCTGTTGCAACGGTGCCGGCGATTCCATCCGCTTGAGGCCGTCGTCATTCTCTTTCGTAGCGCCGAACCGTATCGTGCCGGACCCGAGCAGGAGCAGGAGCAACCCGAGCGGCATCCAGAAGATCATCCGGATCCGCCGGATAATGCCCACGGCCAGTCCGGTCCCCGGCTCCAGTCCCATTAAATGAAAGAGGAACACGTGCCCGCCTTCGAAGACCCCCATGCCGTAGGGAACGAAGCCGAAGATCACGTTGATCACCATCATCAGTGAGTGGAACAGATAAACCGAAACGAACGGCAGCGGCTCGCCCAGCACGTGTAGAATCACGTATATCTCGAGGGTGCCCAGGGCCCACGTCACCAGATGCATTCCCAGCAGGCCGGCCAGCCGCCACCCGTTCAGGCGGTAGAACGCGGCCAGATTCCGGTCGATCTCAGCGGCCCGGTCGCGGTACCGCTCCAGGGTCGTCAGGGCCGTCTCCATATAAAGGTGGGCACCCGGTCCGCCCCGAAGTCCGGACCGGCAGTTCGTTCTGCTGATGCTCGGACGCGTGCAAGAGACCCGGCGCTAGGATCTCCAAAAGCAAAGCCGTGATTATTGTCATTGAGGTGAGCTTCATGTTTACGCCTCATTGAAACACTATACGTACTGTATCTCTTGATGCTGGTAAGACGTTAGACGTGAGATGATATCAGTGCCCTAAAGACGGGGAGACGGTAGAGGATGTGATTGCTTGGTGCCGTTTCATTTCTCGCCGGAGGCATAATGGAAGACTCAATCGAGCAAGCACGTCATCTCCCGTCTCCCTTCTCACCGGCTTTGTCGCCCCGTGCGGTTTCATTTCTTGCCGGAGGCATAAAGGAAGACTCAATCGAGCAAGGATGTCATCTCCCGTCTTCCGTCTCACGTCTCACCGCGTTCAGCGTCTTGCCACCTGGGTTGACGATCTGCCGTCATTGTAATCCCGATATCCGCTCGCCCTGGCATTCGCCTAGAAATCTAACGACAGCACGGCCCGAAAGCCATTGTCTCTTGTCGGAGACACGCTCAGATTGATCCGTGAAGGGGCGACATCGACCCATCTTTCGGTTTCAATCGCGGCCCCGATAAGCGTCCCGACAAGTGTCGCTGCAGGCACGCCGACCATTACGGAGTAGGCGCCGATGAGAGCTTCCTGACCGCGTTTATCAGCGTCTGTCGTGTCACTGGGTCTATTATTCAATATCGCGACAGTGGCGCCCAATAGAAAACCGATTGCCATGCCTTTCTTTGTGTGTCGATGGCGGCCCATGCTGACTTCGAAATCGTCGACGAAGGCACGACGGATCCTGACGCTCCCGTGTTGGGCCAGTACCTCCACCATGTCCCCGGTCTCACCCGCAAACCTGCCAATGATCCATTCAGTTGAGATCGAGGGCGCCTTTAGCCGTACCCTCGGTCCCTGTAGTTCACGCATCGCGTCTCTCGCTTTCCGCCAGCGTTTCATGTCGCTACGTTTGCGGGTCACGAGAACCCGTACGATATCGTCCGAACGGATTGTCCTTCGGTCGAAGCTGCCCGACTCGATCATCATGTGATTCGCATCCTTGCGTGCGATCACTCCCGTAACGGTGCGGCTGACGCCGGAAGATCGGTATTCTACGTGTGCATGCCATCCGAGGTTCAGGGATGCGAGGTCGAGTTCGTCACCGGACATCGCATGCATCGCGGTCTTCTGAAGCTCCAGCATCTTCCGCCTTGCCGTTCGCCATTGCTCGATACCCCCCGGTTCATTCGAGACAGCGATGATTTCGATTTCTTTCCGTGCGATTTCCCATCCCTTCCCGGCGCCTGGCACAATGACGACGCGATGCGGGTCGAAGTCGACGATTCGGCCCGATGCCGCATTCTCCACACCGTTTGAACGGAACACCACGTACGCATACAATCCAGGCGCGAGCCTTTTCAGATCAAGTTCCTTGTCGGTCATTACCTTAACTGACTTCGCATGGAGTCTCCGCAGGGCCTGCCGGTTACGCTGCCATGTGTCTATCTCACGCCAATTTGCTGCAACGGCAAGTGTCTCGATGTCCGCGTACATTATAGTCCGGCTCTCAAACGACCCTACAGATTGAACCACGATACGATCTGGCCTGGTGTCCACAATCTTCCCGCTGGCAATTTTCCGACTGCCTTCCGACCTGTAGACGACGTACGCGAACGATCCCCGTGACAGCTTCGAGCGATCAAGCTCAGAACGCGACATTTCCATGACCGCAACTTCCTCTTCCTTGACTGCAACCGCAACGACCGTTTCCCGGGAAAAGGACTCGACCACGTTCATCCGGTGTCCGGAACCTCCGACGTCCGCGCTGCGAAGTCGCGTAGCGGCGCGCGCCAGGGCAGGGTCCATCGCGTTGAAAAGCAAGGTCGCGGTCAGGATGAGTGCGGCTGCCTTCATGATTTCCCTCCCGGTTCTCTCATGTGACGAATCGCTGAGCATTTCAAGGGATTCTCCGGTAGCTCACCCCTGTTGCAGCCGCGCCGTCGTTTCCATCGGCTCGAGGCCGCCGTCTTTCTCCTTCGGCGCCCCGAACCGTATTGTGCCGGACCCGAGCAGGAGCAGGAGCAACCCGAGCAGCATCCAGAAGATCTTCCGGATCCGCCGGATTATGCCCACGGCCAGCCCGGTCCCCGGTTCCAGTCCCATTAAATGAAAGAGGAACACGTGCCCGCCTTCGAAGACCCCCATGCCGTAGGGAACGAAGCCGAAGATCACGTTGATCACCATCATCAGTGAGTGGAACAGATAGACCGAAACGAACGGCAGCGGCTCGCCCAGCACGTGTAGAATCACGTATATCTCGAGGGTGCCCAGGGCCCACGTCACCAGATGCATTCCCAGCAGGCCGGCCAGCCGCCACCCGTTCAGGCGGTAGAACGCGGCCAGATTCCGGTCGATCTCAGCGGCCCGGTCGCGGTACCGCTCCAGGAACGTGATCCTTAGCCGAAGCAGCAGGTTCACAAGCCCGGTAAACGGATTGCGGCGCTGCCGGATCACCGTCAGAACGGCGCCAACGACGGCGATGGCCAGTGCGCCGAAGAGGGTCCACCGGATCTCATCGGGAAACACGAACCGATGAAGGCCTGCCAGAACGCCGACCATGACGAAAATGAGGCCGCTGATCATCTCGCCCGTTTTCGTGAGTACAAGCGACGACACGCCTGCGGTGACGCCCATGCGCTGCCGAAGCATCATCACTTTGGCGAATTCCTTGCCGATCTGTGACGCCGGCATGACGTTTCCGAGCGCCTCGCCAACGAGTTTCACCCAGAGTAGGGGTTTCAATGGGGGCTTTGCGATCCCGTCGTCGAAACTTCCCCGCCATGCGCAGACATTATTCACGTAGGCGGCCAGGGTGATTCCGATTATGGGGACATATCCCCATCCCATCATCACCACGTGCCGCCATACCTCCGGTTCGCCAAGCTGATGGAGCAGCACGCCGAGGCAGGCGAGGCCCAGCAGCCAGAGCAGTACATATACTTCCTGTTTCATCACGCTCTCCTCAAATACGGTTTCGTTAGACGACAACCCTTTTGGCCGCGGTGATTACTGGAATTCCCCTGATCGCGCAGAGGGCGACGGTCAGGTAGGTCGCCGCGAGAGCGACCGTCTCGAACTCCGGTCCGAACCCGGACGCCACGTTAGACGGGTGTTGCAACGCGTTCAGGATGAACAACGTCACGAATGCGATCACTTTCGCAACGCCGTACGCGGCCCTGCTCGCCCGTGAGGCGACCAGGGCGTGTCCGATGCGCGACCGCATCATCGTCTGCTCTCCGAACGCGGTCTCGCCGTTCGACAGCGCGCAACTCCGAATCGCGTCCGTCACGAATCCCCGGCTGAGCACCACCAGGGGCACCCAGAGGGGGATCAGATGCAGCCACGCGAACACCACCCACCACACGTTCTCCGCGATCCGGTCCCCCACGATGTCGAGCAATCCGCCGACCTTGCTCTCGCATCCCAGCCGCCGCGCGGCGTACCCGTCCAGCCAATCCATCAACAGCGTGGCGAACGCAAGGGGTACCGCAATCCAGGCCAGCACGGAGTCTCCCGTGACCGCAAAGGCCGATGCCAGAAAAAGGCAGACGACCCTGAAGGCGGTAATCAGGTTGGCGACGTGACGCTGAAGGGTGGCTGCGAACGTCAATGTGTGTGCAGACATAACATCCTCCTTTCTTGCGGCACACATTGCGCAAACCCCGTGCCATAACCGATTTCGCCCTTTATCAGGCGGATTCGACGGCAATTCGCACGGAAAACGTGTGACAGATGCCAAAGGAAACTTGCACCTGCAAGCACGGGCTTGCAGGAATCCGGAGTGGACGGAATAAAAAAAAACCGGCGACACAATGTGTGTCTCCGGACTCAAGGGGGGGAAGGGGTCCCCGCTGGCGTCACCCGATGCGGTTATGGCCGTTTGCTTTTGGCTGACGGCTGAAGGCTGACAGCTATCTGTATATCTTCGGATCGATCCCGAGTTCCCTGACTTTCTGCTGCAGCGCCTGCCGTTTCATGCCAATGGCGGGGGCCGTGCGGCTCATATTGCCGTTGTGGCGTTCCAGCGCCGATCGAATGAAGGCGGCTTCAAAAGCCTGAACGACCTCCTGTTTTGTATCCTGAAACGACACTCCGTCCCGCCAGTTCGGTGCTCTTGAGGCGACGGATTCCGTACCGACCGAACGGACTTCCTCCGGAAGCAGGTCCCTGCTCAGGACCGTGTCCTCCGCGAAGATGACGGCACGCTCGACGGCGTGCATCAACTCGCGAATATTGCCCGGCCATCCGTAGCCCGCCAGGAGTTTCGTCACATCGGCCGGCACTTCCGAAACAGCCTTTTCGTGCCTTCGATTGAATCGATCCAGATAATACTGTACAAGCAGGGGAATATCCTCACGGCGGTCACGAAGCGGCGGCAGGAAGACATCCACCACTTTCAACCGGTAATAGAGGTCCTCCCGGAACCGTCCACGCGCAATTTCACTCGGAAGGTCACGGTTCGTGGCGCTGATCATCCGAACGTCCACCGAAACCGTCTCCGAGCCGCCCAACCGCTCGAATTGCTGCTCCTGGAGTACGCGCAGCAGTTTCGCCTGGGTCTCGGCGTGCATGTCTCCAATCTCGTCCAGAAACAGGGTACCACTGTCCGCGAGTTCGAACTTGCCCTGCCGCCTTGACGCGGCTCCCGTAAAGGCGCCCTTCTCATGGCCGAACAGTTCGCTTTCGATCAACTCGTTGGGAAGCGCCGCGGCGTTCACCGCGACGAAAGGGTGTTCTTTTCGTACGCTCTGCTCGTGAATTGCCCGCGCCACGAGCTCCTTGCCGGTTCCGCTCTCACCGTGAACCAGCACGGCTGCGTCGGTTCCGGCCACCTTGCCAATCATGTCGCAGACCCGCTCCATGGTCCGGCTCCGGCCGATTAACAACCCGAATCCGGATTGCCGGCGAATCTCGTTGCGCAAGGACTCGTTCTCCCTCCGCAGCCGCACCGTTTCCAGGGCATTCTGGACCAGGCAGCGCAGTTCGTCCACGTCGTACGGCTTGCTCACGTAGTCGTACGCCCCCGCCTTCATCGCCTCAACCGCAATCCTCTCCGAGCCGAAAGCGGTCATCATGATGACAGGAGGGGCGTCACCTTGTTCCCCCAGCAGCCTCACCAGCGTCAAGCCGTCCATTCTGGGCATCTGGATATCACAGATCAACAGATCGGGAACGCTGCGTGCGATCTCGTCCAGCGCCGCCTCTCCGTCGGCCGCTTCCACAATCTCGCCGGACAGCGCCGCCAGCGCCCGCTTCAGCCCATGCCGCGCGGCGGGATCGTCGTCTACAACCAGAATCTTATGCCGCATGGTCCCCTCCTGGAAGTTGCACTTCGAACACGACCCCTTCCGGGGTCTCGTTCGAAACCGCGATCGATCCGCCCATGCGCTCCACGTCCCGCTTTACAATGGCAAGTCCCAACCCGGTTCCCGAAGCCTTGGTCGTAAAGAACGGTTCGAAAACGTGCGGGAGGGCCTCCTCCGATATCCCCGGCCCGGTATCCGAAACCCGCACCGCCACGCCCCCGCCCGAGGGTCCTGCCCGTACGGACAGACGCCGCTTTGCCGTCCGCTCCGCTTCTTCCATCGCCTGGATGCCGTTCAATATGAGGTTGAAGAACACTTCCTTCAGGTCTTCGGGGTCCCCCTTGACGACCAGGCCCTCGCCAACTTCCGTCCGGATATCCACTTGTCGTCGTTCCGCCTCGTGCGACAGGATCAACACCACGTCGTCCAGCACGGCCTTCATATCAACCGGATGAAAGGCATCGCACTGTTTCGGCTGCGCAAATCTGAGGAGCCGGTCCACCACGCGGCCCAAACGGTCGATTTCATTCAACACGACCGTCAGGTCGCCGGACTTCGCCGCGTCGTCTGCCAGTTCTTCCCGCAGCACGGTGGTAATCGCCTTGATGGAACTCAACGGATTCTTGACCTCGTGCGCGATGCTGGCCGATAGCAGGCCCAGGGCCGAAAGCCGCTCCGCTTCGAACATGCGACGCTCCATCTGCATCCGGCGTTCCACCAGGCGCGTGTTCTCCACGGCCAGCGCAATCTGATTGCAGAGCGTACCGAGCAGGTCCCATTCCTCTGAAGAGTAGGGCACGCTTCGTTTTTTCTCTCCGAGGCACAGAAACCCGGTAAGCTTTTCCTCCTGCAACACCGGTATGCACAACCGGACGCTCTGTTCCGCCAGGACCCCTGCAAGACCCGGACGATGCAATTCCCCCACGTCCAGTGCCCGCCGGTGGGTCAGCATCCAATCGGCCACCAGCCGGACCCGATCCTGACTCCGACCATTCCCGCTGAAGGGCGCGGCCGGTGGATCGAATCCCGGCAATCCACTGCCCGAGATCACCCGTACGTCATCCGCGCGGTCGTCCTCGTTTTCGAGCAGGACCAGCGAGACGAGGTGTACCTTGAGCACCGTTCCAACGGCGTCCACAACGGCTTTCAACCGGCTTTCCAGCGCGTCCGGCACGTTCAGCGTCTGGCTCAGCGTACCGAGCAGGTGCTGATATTCGAATCGCGCTTTGAAGAACAGTCGATTGATCGCGCCCTGCAGCTTATTCTTGACCGGTTGGAAGAGAAAGATCAACAGGGAGATCAGCACAGCCTCAACGACTTCCACCCGGAAGCCGCCGCCCAGGCGTCCGAGCTCTTCGGCGACGCGACGGATCACGAGCAGATAGACCGTGAGGACGATCCCCGTCAGCGCGGAATAGAGCAGCGCGGGATTCACCACGATCCTGAAAAAGCTGTATCGATAAATATAGTAACCGAGAATGTAGGCCGGCGCGATGGGTGAAAGAAACAGCGCGAGGTCCAGGGCCGGTCCGACAACTGCCAGTCTGATTCCCCCCATCGGATACGCGGCGCCGGCCAGAACCGCGATTCCGGTCAGCGCGAGCGCCGTCAGCCGGTAGAACGACCGTTGCACCTCCGTTGCCAACTGCGCGGCGAACTCCCGGCACAGCCACGCCGAATACAGAAGCGCCGGAATGGCGTACAGGCTGAAGCCAACGCGCTTCAGCGGTATGTCCCACAGACCTGTAAGGAATACGATCAGCCCGGGAACCACCGCGAACGGAACCGGATTGCGGCGCAGCCACCCGGCGATTCGCGTGGTTTGTTCATCCGCCGAAATCAGCACCGTGGCCAGCAGCGCGGAAGGCAGAAAGCACATCCCGAATCGCGCGACCTGGGCCGCGTAGACCGCCGCGCGAGCGCCTGGGGACGCCTGTTCGATCAGAATCCGCAGCGCGTCTCCCGTATACCAGAACGCCCCTGCCAGAATCAGCAGCAGCAACGGAAGCGGCGTGCCCCTGCGCTTTATCGCGGAAACGAAAATGCCCCAGAGCAGCCCGGCGGCGACCGCGCCGCCGACCAGCCAGATCGTGTCATATAGTGAGAGGTCCATCATATCGGACAAAGTGCCTATAGATGACCGGCAAGCGACGTTTGCCTTTTCTCCCCCTCTCCTCGAAGAGCGGGGAGACGTGAGCCGGTAGACGGGAGAAGACGTCCGTGCCTGGTCGGTTCTTGCTTTATGCCTCCGCCAAGAAATGAAACCACACCGGGCAGACAATATCTCACGTCTCACGTCTACCCTCTCACCGCTCTTGAGGGGCCGGGGGAGAGGTCTGCGCAGGCACCACCTGATTCTGTCTTGCTTGTAGCTGGCGACTGACGGCTATCGGCTGGTCTTCAGGTGTGGAAATTAGCCAAAATCCGCGGTGATATCAACTCAAACCGCCGACAGTTCCAGCCGGGAGTGCCCCCGAAAGACATCCCCCGATCCGCTGGAACTCAAAGCGTCAACTCCCCGTGGACCGATAGTGACGCACGCCTGGATTCCAGACGCGGAGGGCGATGTACAGGAATGCCGGACCCGCCAGCGGGGACAGGAACTGCATCCATTCGGAGGAGCCGAGCGGATCCGGACGGTCCAGGATCGCCAGGGCGGGGAAGTACGTGATACCGGCCAGAGGGACGACGTAGGTGAAGAAACGGCGGAACCACAGGGGGTAGATCACCAGGGGGTATTGGGCCGTTTCGGTCCCGCCGTTGGTGAGCGCATTGGCGATTTCCAGGCCGATGGTGGGTTCGTCCAGGAAGAGGAGGGGGGGAGAGTGGAGTAGCGCCGCGGCCAGATCGCAGCGCATTCTCTGGCCCAGGGAGAGTTGCCGCACCGGGGTGTCCAGGAGCCGGTCAAGGTCCAGCAGGCCGATCAGTTCATCGCGACTTGAGATGTATTCCGTGCCGGGGATTCTGTAAATGTCGCGGAGCAGATCGAATGATTCGATGACGGGCAGATCCCACCAGAGTTGCGTGCGTTGTCCGAAGACGACGCCAATGTCCCGTACGTGTGAAATGCGCTCCTTCCAGGGGACGCGACCCGCGATTTCGCAGCGGCCCGAATCGGGAACGAGGATGCCGGAGAGGACCTTGACAGTGGTGGATTTGCCCGCGCCATTGGGGCCGATGTAACCGACGAGTTCTCCCGGTTGGATGCAGAACGAGACGCCGTCCAGTGCGCTGACGGTGCGGTGTCGTCGTTGAATCACGCCTTTGAGCGCACCCCACGTACCGGACTCGCGTTCAGCGATGTGGAAGGTTTTCACAATATTCGCTACGACTATGTGGGGCATTTCGGGTCTCCTTCTCGGGTGACGGGCTGCCCAGCTTTAGAGAAAAACAAAAAGCCCGTTGTCGAGATAACCTCGACAACGGGCTGTAGCCGGCAACCGGGCCTGGCCTGCGAAAGGCCGCCTTATGATTAGCCTCCGGGGCACTCGGGTTTTTCCCGGAAGGCGCGGGTTTGCAATTTCATATTGTTTATTTTCAAGGACTTATATGTAAATTCCTGTTTGTAAGCCGCATATATAGACCTCGGTCCGGAAGAGAAGAAAATATAATACAACGAGAAGTCTGGGTCAAGAAACTTCATCACCGAAACGTCGGCACAGCTTTCCCGTCCCGGTTGTTCGTGAGCCATCCTGAGGCCCGGGCGAAGACACGTCGAGACCGCGGAAATCCGATGCCCTGACACGGCCTCACACAACCGGTATTCGGTCTAAATACCGATAAAGAAATCACTTGCGCGTATGATTCAGTCAAATTATAATTGTTCGCAAATCAGATTGATAGACACCGCTGAAGGCGGGACTGAGCCGTTGCCATTTCCCCCGTCTCCGGTCCTGACGAAAAGACGAACGGCAACGGAAGCCCGTCGTTGATATGGAATGACAATGAACTACCACGCGTACATCACCGTATCCAGCGAAGACAGGATTCTGAAATACCGGATGGATCCGGACACGGGCGATCTCGCTTTCGAGCACAGTATCCATGCCGGGGGCGGGCCGGGCCCGCTTGCGGTCGACCCTCGTCAGGAATGCCTCTATCTCAGCAGGCGAGGCGCGCGCGAGATTTCCGCCTACGCCATCGATTCCGCCACGGGTGACATCGCCTTACTGGGTTCGGTCTCCGTGGACGCCGACGCCTGTTACGTGAGCACGGATCGAAACGGAAGATTCCTTCTCTCCGCTTCGTACGGCGGAGGGGTGGCGGCCGTCCACGCGATTCGGGGGGACGGGACGTTGAGCGATTCGCCGGTCCAGACCATCAAGACCCTGCCGAAAGCCCACTTTATCCTGACGGATCCTTCG
The DNA here is from genome assembly GCA_965203805.1 of Candidatus Latescibacterota bacterium. Classification (GTDB taxonomy): domain Bacteria; phylum Latescibacterota; class UBA2968; order UBA2968; genus JAAXHE01. The sequence goes on from OZ241917.1 coordinate 4,794,353, forward strand.
AATCGCCTCGCGTATCTGCCCCACGTGGGAGAATCCAACACCATCATCGGATTTCGTTTCAATGAAGACGCCGGAACGCTCCGTGAGGTCTCGCGGACCTCTCACGAACCCGACGTCGGTCCTCGTCACCTGGTCTTCCATCCCAGGCTGGATATGGTATATGTCTCCAATGAGCAGGGCAGCAGCGTGACCGCCTATATGTGCGACACCGTTTCCGGCGTTCTGGATCCCGCGCAGACGCTTTCCACGCTGCCTGACGGCTTCAAGGGCGAAAACACGTGCGCGCAGATCCATATCCATCCCTCGGGCAGGTTCCTTTATGTTTCCAACCGGGGTCACGACAGTATTGCGTGTTTTGCGATCGACCGGGCGGGCGGCCTCGCCGCTAACGGTATTCAAGGCACGGAACCCGTCCCCAGGGCGTTCGGGATCGACCCGACGGGTTGTTTTCTTTACGCCGGCGGCCAGGAATCCGGCAAGCTGGCCTCATACCGGATTGACTCGCAGACCGGCCGGTTGTGTCCCCTGAAGACATACGCCGTCGGCGAACAGTCCATGTGGGTCCTGATCCTGGCGATTCCCGGCTGATCGTCGAAGGATTCGACATTTGACCGATCCGGAGTTTCCCGTCGGTTCGTATTCCAAGGCGCGGACGATCCAGACAACAACTGTTGCAATTCACGGCGCCCATTGCGACAGAAGGCGGCCATCCCTTGCATGAGAACCCAATAACGGCCCTAAATGCCTTATTTCCCGTGAATAATAACAATAATCCTATTGACAAACCCGAAGTTGTACCGTTATATATAGTATAGTACATTATACGAGATAACAAGATGTTGGGATGTCTGGCAATGGCTTGTTCGATCTCACCAGGATTTGGACGCCTTTTCGCGGTAGGGTTGCTGTTTTTGTTGGCGGCGTGCGCAACTCCCGGCCGGAGAACAGCTCCACCGGCGCCGGCCGCCGACGAGCATTTCGATCCGCAAAGCGTCGGCGACGATGACTTCTTACTGAAACCGCCGGCAGGGGCAGAAATCCCCCCTGTCGATCCGACTCCCGCGGCAGCGCCTTCCGTCGTCCGTCTCGACGGATTTCGGGTGCAAATCGCGGTGGTATCGAGTCTCGAACGGGCGGAGAGGGTCAAAAGCGAAGCGGAGCCGAAATTCGGGATTCCGGTTCATATCTACCGCGACCCGGACACCGGGCTGCATAAGATACAGGTGGGAAACGGGAGGACTGCAACAGAGGTCGAGCCCCTGCGTGACCAGGCAAAGAACCAGGGGTACCCTGAGGCGTTTATCGTGCGAACCGCGATTGAACTCCCTCGCGCCGCAGTTCACGGTCCGGAATCAGTGGTTGGCTTCCGCGTTCAAATATTCGCGGCTTCAAGCCGAGTTGCCGCCGAAAGCGAGGTGGCCAGGGTCCGGGACACCCTGGGACAGGACGACGTTTATATAAAGTACGAACCCCCGTACTTCAAGGTCCGTATCGGGAATTTTCGAACCCGAGAAGCCGCAGAAGGGCTGATGGGAAGACTTAAGGCATACGGATACGATACCACCTTTGTGGTGGGGACACACATCGAAACATCCACAGAAGAGACAACCGGCAACTGAACGCGTACGGGGTTGACCGCGACGGTGACGCTGCCGCAGCCGCCGCGAACTCAGGCCTGCATTGCGCGACCGATCCGTTGCCCGTTCCAACGGCATTTCCCGGTGGCCGGGCTTCCGGATCGACTTCTCCAGAATATCCAGATGAGAGTTAGCCCGTTGACCCCGAGAGTCGCGACTTGCAGCCTTTTGGTTCTGTTTCTGTTCACGGGATGTTCGACGACCAGACAGGTCGCGAAGATACCCGAAGTCGAAACGCCGACTCTGACTGAGAAGGCGCCGGAAGCCGGCGAGGATTCCACGGCAGTCAGAGCAGTCAGAAAGGAACGCCCGCGTCCGGACAGGAGACGTATTCAGCGGGATGCAGAGACACTTGAGAAGGCCCTGGGCGACGAAACGGCGTTATCCGTGGAACGCCTGTGTATTCTGCTCACCGATTCCGCGATAACCGGAACCTTTGCGAAGGAGCGTCACCTCGAATTGCTTCGCACGGCGTTCAAGCGATATCGGGGGAAGATCCCGCCGTCCGGGCTCCTGCGGCCAAACTCCGTCATGGCGCGGCTGCTCGACGCCATTCCCGACAGCCTCCGTTCGCAATTGCGCGAAGACGTTCATTTCAGAGAACTCTATGTCCGCAAGCTGGCGGGCGCCGCCGATGTTCCGGTCGACTACAATTCCGAGGTCGTCAAGACGATCCGTTATTTCCAGACCACCGCCCGGAAGGCATTCAAGGCCTGGCTTTCGCGTTCACCTCTCTATGTCCCGATGATTCGAGAAGCACTGCGTGACGCGGGTCTTCCGGAGGACCTCGTCTATAAGGCCATGATCGAGAGCGGCTTCAACCCCAGAGCCTATTCGCGTGCAAGGGCGGTTGGTATCTGGCAGTTCGTTCGGGGCACGGCCAGGCTTTACGGTCTCAAGAACAACGGCTGGATCGATGAACGGCGGGATCCGGAAAAGTCGACGCGTGCCGCGATCCTGCATATCCGCCACCTTTACGAACTGTTTGGCGACTGGCGTCTTGTTATTGCCGCGTACAACTGTGGGCAGGGCCGTCTACAACGCATTATTCAGCGTTCGAGAACGGACGATTTCTGGAGACTGAGGGGCTTGCCCAGGGAAACGCGGAGACACGTCCCAAGATTCATGGCTGCCCTCATCATCTCCAAAGATCCCGAGTGGTTCGGGTTTAACGATGTGGTCTATCAGACACCTGAGACATACGACTCAGTACCGGTGATGGAGTGTGTCGACCTTCGTGTGGCCGCCGAATGTGCGGGTACGACCTACACGCGGATGCGAGTGCTGAATCCTGAACTCTATTCGGGCTATACGCCGCCGGGCAGGCGGACGCCCTATTATCTGAGAGTTCCGGCGGGCGCGGCCGACCGATTCAGAGTCAACTACGCGCGTGTTCCTGCGAGTCGGAAATCTCGAATGGTCGAATACCTGATGCGTTACGGCGATACGATTTCCGGAGTTGCCCGCCGGTTCGGTACGTCGACCGAAGCGGTGCTCGCGGCGAACAACATAACGAATCCAAGGCGCGTTCGAGCGGGCACAAGGCTGAAGATTCCCATTTTCCCGAACGGGAGACCCACGCGGTCAGCGAGGAAAACTGCGCGCGTGTCGGCGCCCGATTCGGACACGCACCGGAAAGTCGCGCATCGTGTAAAGAAGGGAGATACCCTGTGGGAAATCGGACGCCTTTACGGTGTCACCCCGAATCAGATCAGGGCGTGGAATGACCTCAAGCGGCATATTGCGCCGGGTGACCGCCTGGTCATCTGGAGGCCGGAGGCGCGTCAGATAGCCCTGGCCAATTCTTCGGACCAGCGACGCGGCGAATTCTATATAGTCCAATCGGGCGATACGCTCTGGGACATCGCGCGCAGTTTCAGAGTCCGGGTCAACGACCTCAAGAAATGGAACCGCATCCGCAAACCCGGCAGTTTGCGGGTGGGCGCCCGGCTACTCATACGACCGACCGTGTCCCGGGCTGTCGACTGAGTCAACCGGCAGAACAAGGAGGGAGGGCTCGCCCACGCCCCAACTGTCGCTCCTGAGAGTCCTTCGAGACCTTTTGCTGATCGCCCTGGCGCTGCTCATCCAGACTTCCTGGGCGCATTCGGTCCGAATTCTGGATGTCGGCCCGGATTTTGTGATCATCGTGCTGGTATACCTGGCCATAAACAGAGGGCAGATTGAAGGCACATTATACGGGTTCGCATCCGGCTTCCTGCTGGATGTCTACAGTCCCGAGACGATGGGCATCAACGCGCTTGCAAACAGCGTGGTGGGATTCTCCGTCGGCCATTTCCGATCGGGCGTCACTATCGAAGATTTCCGCATGCAGGCCCTGCTGCTCTTCGTGGCGGTTCTGCTGCACGACGTGATCTATTTTGTTTTCGCGAACATTTTCTCGAATCCGGATGCGATTCTGGCATTGATCGTCCGGTTCGGGATCGGGACGGCACTTTACACCGTGGTCGTTGGAGTCGGCATTTCGCTGGTATTGTCCATTCGCTTCAACAAGGGAATTTACCTTGATGCGCGACGACTTTATGGATAACGGCTTTCGGAAGACGCGGGGACGATGGATGATGTCGGTGGTCATCGTCCTGTTCGCCATTCTGTTTGTCGGCGTGTTCCGGCTGCAGATTACAGACAGCGAACGCTACAGCATCCAGTCCAAGAAAAACACGATGCAGGTGGTGCCCATCGAAGCCGGTCGAGGACTTATTACGGATCGCAACGGCGTCGTCCTCGTAGACAATCGGCCTTCATACACCATCTCCGTGCTTCCACAACGACTGCGTGGAAATACCGATCCGACGGTTCGCGGGCGCGTGGTCAACCGGCTCAGCCAGGTTGCGGGCCTGCCGGTACTGCGCATTAACCGAAAACTCGAAGACCGAAACCGCCGTATTCACGAGCCGGTAAGACTGATACGAGACGTTGGATTCAACATCGTGTCTGTCGTGGAAGAAGAACGCCACGATCTGCCGGGTGTGGAAATACAGTATGAAGCCCGCAGGGGATATCTCAGCCTCAACGGCGGCCCCCCTCTTGCGCCTCATATCGTCGGATATGTCGGATTGATCGACCCTGAGACCTATAAGCATAAGCGGGAGATGGGTTACCGTCTGGACGATCAGATCGGCAAACGGGGGATTGAGCGCTTGTGCGAGCCTGTTCTGAGGGGCCGGGAAGGCTTGAAATTCATCGAGGTCGACGCCTTCGGCAGAGAGGTCGGCAGCTTTCCCGAAAAGACAACCCTGCCGCAACGGGGTATCGATGTCCAGCTGACCCTGGACTGGCGATTGCAGCAGGCTGCGGAACTTGCGTTTGCCGATTCGCTGAGAGGCAGCCTGGTGGCGATGAATCCAAACAACGGAGCGATCCTCGCCATGGTCAGCAAACCCGGATTTCATCCGCAATCGATCCGCGACCTGCGCCAATGGCGAGCCCTGAAGGCCGACAAGTCAAACCCCCTGCTGAACCGGAGCATAAAGGGCGAATACCCCCCTGCCTCGGTTTTCAAGATGGTTGCTGCGATTGCCGGTCTTGAAACGGGCTTGATCGACTCCGAAACAGCGCGATTCCGGTCCTGTACGGGCAGGATGAAGTTCGGAGACAGGGTTTTCCGCTGCCACAAGGCCACAGGGTGTGGGCGGCTGTCGCTGCGTGGCGCGCTTATCCGCTCCTGCGACGTCTACTTTTACCAGCTGGGACGCAAGGTAGGGATTACCAACTGGAATCGTTACACCAGAATGCTCGGATTCGGTCAGCCCACTGGAATCGACATCGCTGCCGGAGGCGATGGCGAGGCTGCGGGACTCGTCACCGACCGTTCGTACTACAGAGAACGTTATGGACACTGGGCGGAAGGGTACATGCTGAATCTCACAATCGGCCAGGGCGAGACCTCCGTGACCCCCGTACAGATTGCCCGTTACATCAGCGCGCTGGCTGTCGGCAAACTGCCGCGCCCCCGTGTCCTGAAGAGTACGGCCCCCGAGTCCACCCCGGTTCAGATTTCCGCACAGACCCTGAAGACCATACGAAGCATCATGCTGGATGTCGTCGAGGATCCGTACGGCACAGGAAAACGCGCCAGGGTGGAAGGGGTACGGGTGGCGGGTAAGACCGGTACGGCACAAAATTCTCACGGTGAGGATCACGCCTGGTTCACCGCCCTTGCGCCGGCGCACTATCCGGAAATCGTGGTCGCCGTTGTGGTCGAAAACGCGGGCCATGGCGGCGCGGTTGCCGCTCCGATCGCGGGGCGGGTTCTTGAGACGTACTTCGACCTGACGCGGCCGGAACAAAAGACGGACATTCTCGTCGCCAAGCGCGTCGAGAACGAACAACCACCTGAAGCGAACGACTCCGAACCGGCCCCGGCGGGGAGCACAACGCCCGCGATCATCTTGAGATAACCGGCGCCCAATTCACAAGTTCAAACCGGCATTGACCGAATTGAGTTAAATCAGGAATCTACGCGTGGTCCTATCCCGTCTCTTCAAACAGGAATTCGATTTGCCGCTGTTGCTTTCGGTTGCCCTTGCCATGCTGTTCGGCATTGGTGCGATTTACAGCGCCACGTACAGCTGGGAACACGGCGCCGCCAGCAGGATCTACGAAAGGCAGGTCATCTGGAGCGCGGTTGCCGTTGCCGCCCTGTTTCTCACCCTGTTCGTCCCGCCGAAATATTATTATGCCTTTGCATATATTCTCTATGGCATCTCAATCTGTCTGCTGATTCTGGTTCTACTGTTCGGGGATCAACGCTGGTTCGATCTGGGTCCGTTTTATATGCAGCCGTCGGAACTGGCGAAAATAGCAACCATTCTTGCCCTGGCAAGGTACCTTTCGACGCGCAACCTCGACCTGGACCGGCCCCGCTCACTGGTCACGCCTTTTCTTCTGGTCCTGCTACCGGCGGTTCTGGTATTCAAGCAGCCCGACCTGGGCACCGCGCTGGTGTTCATCTCCGTACTCCTGCCCATGTTCTATTGGGCCGGCATGAGGCCTGTCGTGCTGTTTTTTATGATTTCCCCATTCCTGAGCGTGATCTGCGCCTTCCACTACGCAGCGCTTGTTGTCCTGGTTCTGGCAATTGCGGGCGTTGTATTTCTGGTTCGACCGGGCCGGTTGATGGTTGGCGCTATTGTCGTGGTCAATCTCGCGGTCGCGGTCGGCGCGCCTTATCTCTGGGAGAACAAGCTGCACGACTATCAGCGCCGACGGATTCTGACCTTTTTGAATCCGGACATGGACAAACTGGGCGCGGGCTACCAGGTCATGCAATCCAAGGTGGCGATCGGTTCGGGCGGCCTCAACGGCAAAGGATACCTGCAGGGTACCCAGACCAGACTCTCCTTCCTTCCCGAACAACACACCGACTTTGTATTTTCCGTAATCGGCGAGGAGTTCGGATTCGCCGGCGCGACAATCGTACTCGCTATGTTTCTCCTGATCATCTGGCGCGCCATCCATATCGCGGGCCTTGCCAAGAGCCGTTTTTCGAGTCTCGTAGCCATTGGTCTGGCCGCCATGCTGACGTTTCACGTTTTTGTCAATATAGGCATGACCGTCGGCGTGGTGCCGGTTACCGGTCTGCCGCTGCCGTATTTCAGCTACGGCGGCTCTCAGCTCGTTGTCAATCTGATCCTCGCCGGACTGCTGCTCAACATCTATGCCTACAGGCACGAATATCATTAAAGGGCGCCCGACATTCCTGTTTTCCGCATGCAAAAGGCGACCGAAAGGTCGCCTTTTGCGTTGTCCCTCGAGAGGCGTGCGCCTACGCCGGAAAATGAGAGCAGGTTTTCTGAAACGCCGGACGGCATCCGCACGTTGATCGTTCGCGCGCTCAGGACTTCTGGGATACCCAGGCGCGCCGTTCTCCCAGAAACGCGCCAATCTCCGAGAACAACGCGTCAGACGGCGACACGGTAAGCGCCCGGGATCGAATGACCTTTGTTTCTCCGTTGCCCAGTTCAAGGTGCAGATACACCGTGCACCCGCCCCGGTGACCCATCAGCAACGTCTTCAGCTGTTCCAGCGGCTCCGGGTCCAGCATCTCGGCTGGGAGTTTTACGTTCAGTGTGTCCGCAAGCGTCTCCCTCGCGTGCTCCATCGCCAGAACCTCTTCCACGACCAGCGACTGTCGCCCATTGCGTCCGGAAAGCCTGCCCTGTACCACCACCATCGCGTCGGCGACAAACGCAGCCTTGACTTTTTCAAATGCATCGGGAAACACCACCAGATCCATGGCGCCATCGAGGTCCTCAATGGTGCCGAACGCCATCGGACGTCCGTTTCGATCGGTATGCGATCTCGTTTCGGAAATCAGCCCCCCGAGTTTCACATCCGCACCCTCCGGCAATTCACCGGCATCCTGCGACGAACGGATGCCCAGCGCAATCAGATCCGTGAGGTACCTTTCCAAAGGGTGCCCGGAGAGATAGAATCCAAGCATGTCCTTTTCGTGCGCGAGCCGCTCGGGCTCCGTCCACTCCGGCTCATCGGGAAGTACATGGTTGTTGATTACTGCCGTCTGGTCCGCGAGGACTTCCATATCGAAGAGTGAAATCTGACGTCGCTGCCGCGCTGCCTGCGCGGACTGGCCCGCGTCCAGAGCCCGGTCGAGACCCTCCAGGAGTTGCGCCCGATGCCCCGAAAGACAATCCATCGCTCCGGCCCGGATCAGGCTCTCGATGGCGCGGCGGTTTACCGCGCGCAAGTCCACGCGTTCACAGAACTCGAACAGGGAATGAAACGGTCCGTCGGTTTCACGCGCACCCACAATGGCCTCGACCGCACCGCGGCCCACGTTTCGTACGGCCGCCATCCCCATCCGAATCGCCGTTTCCGAAGCCACAAAGTCCACGTAGGAAGTGTTCACATCGGGCGGCAGGACCTCCAGCTTCATCCTCCGGCATTCTTCAATCACGACCACCATTCGTTCGATGTTGCCGATCTCGCCATTCAGGCTGGCAGCCATGTATTCCTGAGGATAATTCGCCTTGAGGAAGGCGTTCCGGTACGCCACAACCGCATATGCCGCGGCGTGTGCTTTAGGAAAGGCGTACCCGGCGAACACTTCGATATTGGCGAAGATTTTTTGCGCCAGTTTCCGGTCCACCCCGTGTGAATCGCATCCCCCGATGAACGCGTCTTTCTGTCGCGCCATCTCCTCGGGTTTCTTTTTGCCCATCGCATCGCGCAGGATATCGGCCTGCCCGAGACTGAACCCGGCCAGGACCTGCACACTCTGCATTACCTGTTCCTGGTAGACCATGATTCCATAGGTTTCTTTCAGGATGGGTTCCAGCTTCGGATGGTCGTAGGCCACCTCTTGCTTCCCGTGCTTGCGCGCGATGAAATTCGGAATGTGTTGCATCGGCCCCGGGCGATAGAGCGCATTCATGGCGATGATGTCATCGATACAGTCGGGCTTCAGCTGCACGAGGTATTCCCGCATTCCCGGGCTTTCGAACTGAAACACGCCCACGGTGTCGCCGCGACCGAACAGGTCAAGGGTTTTTCTGTCGTCTTCGGGAATTTTCTCAAGGTCGAATTCCGGCTCTTTCGTCCTGATCAGGTCCACAGTCTCGTCCGCAAGCGAAAGCTCCTTAAGGCCCAGAAAATCCATCTTCAGAAGCCCGATATCCTCGCAGGTCGGTCCGTCGAACTGGGTGGTCACCTTGCCGTCTCTAGGGGACTTGTAAAGCGGCACGAACTTCGTCAGATCATCGGGTGCGATAATTACGGCCGCCGCGTGTACCGAAGCGTGACGCGCCAGTCCCTCCAGGGCCCGCGCGTGCCGGATCAACTGCGCCTCTCCGCCGCCGCCGTCGGCCATTTCCTTGAGTTCGGGCACCTGTTGTATCGCCTTGTCCAGTGTCATTTTCAGATCGTTGGGCACCAGCTTGGCGATACGATCGACCTCACCAAACGGCATATCGTGAACGCGGCCCACGTCGCGGATTGCCGCCTTCGCTTTCAATGTACCGAACGTGATAATCTGGCAGACGTTGTTTTCTCCGTATTTTTCCGACACGTACCTGATCACCTGGTCGCGTTTCTTGTCGGAAAAATCGATATCGATATCCGGCAGACTCAGACGCTTCGGGTTCAGGAACCGCTCGAACAGCAGGTTGTATTTCATCGGATCCAGGTCGGTTATGCGCAGTGAATACGCCACCAGGCTACCGGCGCAGGAACCCCGCCCGGGCCCCACCGAGATTCCGTGTTCCTTCGCGTATTTGACATAGTCCCATACGATCAGGAAGTATCCGGCCAAGCCCATTTCCACGATAAGGTCAAGTTCGAATTCCAGGCGGTTCCGGAACTCCTGCGGCACGGAATCGAACCGACTGTGCAGGCCCTGCCGCGCCAGATGTTTGAGGTATTCGTCCGCCGTGGGGAATTTCGCGGGCAGCGGAAATTCCGGTGCGAGGTAATTCCCGAACGCGAATTCTATATTGCACTTCTCCGCGATCTCGAGAGTCCGCTCGAGCGCATGCGGCAGGTCCGAAAACAGCGAGTACATCTCGTCCGCTGTCTTGAAATAGACGTTTGTCGGATAACACATCCTGCCGGGGTCCTTCAGCGTCTTGCCAGTCTGTAGCGCCACGAGAACGGCGTGGGCCTCATGATCGTCGGCTCCCAGAAAATGGGAGTCGTTCGTCGCCACGAGCGGAACCCCCATTTCCGAGTGAATCCGAATCAGCCCTTCGTTTATACGGGGCTCCCTGTCGATGCCGTGCCGCTGAATCTCCAGGTAGTAATCTTCGCCGAAAATATCCAGGTATTCTTCCACCGCGGCCATGGCGGCAGGAACGCCTTCACGCTCGATCAGATGAGGCACCTCGCCGCTCACGCATCCGGAGAGGCAGACCAGGCCCTCCGAGTGTTCCCTCAACAGGTCCTTATCGATCCTCGGATGATAGTAGAACCCTTCCATGTAACCGGCGGAAACCAGCTTGACGAGGTTGGTATATCCGCGCGCGTTCTTCGCCAGCAGCACCAGGTGGTTCGAACCGCTGGGGACGCCCCGTGCCGGTTTTTTCTCCAACCTGCTTTCGATCGCGCAATAGACCTCGCATCCGATAATCGGCTTCACGTCCACCGCTTTCATGGCGCGATAAAAGTCCACGGCGCCGAAGAGATTACCGTGGTCGGTAATGGCTGCCGCGGGCATCCCGTATTCGGCGGCCCTCGCGGCGAGACTGTCAATCTTGCAGGCGCCATCCAGAAGGCTGTACATGCTGTGGCTGTGGAGGTGCACGAATTCGGCCATGGAGGGACGCTCCGAATGCGTTGTTCGAAAGAGCCTTGATAAGGAAAGAAATGCGCCGCCTGGGGAAAGCGGGGAACATCCGGGGGGATTGCGGAATTCAGATTCGCGCGGGCGTCGTTAACGCGGCCGGCACGGACTTCCCGGAAACGGAACAATCTTACTTCCGGCCCGCCCAAAAGTCAAGCGGCAGATTGACAGGACGCTGGACGGCCTGCAACCCGGAGGGAGCGGGCACGCGAAAAGGGCGTTTTCCGTTGAACTTTTGGCGCCATTGGGTTATTTTGTCTTGACTCCGGGAGTGGACGTGAACACGACCGCCCCGGACGGAGGCAACTGTTCTTTATGTCCAATTCCCTTGAAATCCTCCCGCTCCGCCGTCCCGTCGACGCGGAGGTGTCGATCCCCGGCTCCAAGTCGTACACCAACCGGGCGTTGTTGATCGCGGCGCTGGCCGACGGGCGGAGCCGTCTTACGGGCACACTCGAAAGCGATGACACGAGATATATGGGCGACGCGCTCTCAGCTCTCGGCGTCGACGTCCGGGTCGAAGCCGACGACACACTCATTGTCCATGGCACGGACGGCCGCATCCCCGTCTCGAATGCGAAACTCTTCGTTGGGAACTCCGGAACCGCCACACGGTTTCTCACGGCCTACCTCGCGCTGGGTAATGGCGCCTACACGCTGGATGGAGCGCAGCGCATGAGAGAGCGGCCGATCCAGGACCTGATCGACAGCCTGGGACAGTTGGGGGTTCGTGCGCGGAGCCTGGCCGGAAACGGTTGCCCGCCTGTCGTCGTTGACGGATCGGGTCTTGAGGGCGGGCGCACCAGGATGCATGGAGACCGCAGCAGCCAGTATCTCTCCGCCCTTCTCATGGTCGCGCCGTATGCGCGGAAGGACGTTGAGATCCACGTTGCCGGCAACCTCGTATCCAGGCCCTACATCGACATGACCGTTCGCATCATGGGGGACTTCGGCGTCAGCGCCGTCGCGGAACACGATAACGTCTTCCGCGTGGAAGCGGGACAGCGATATGAAGCCGCCGAATATGACATCGAACCGGATGCCTCCAACGCATCTTATTTCTTCGCCGCGGCTGCGCTTACAGGCGGCCGGATCAGGGTCCGCAACCTTTCCTCGCAGTCCGCGCAAGGGGACGTGGGATTCGTGGATGTACTGGGGCATATGGGCTGCACGGTCAGCAGCCGCCCGGATGGCATTGAAGTCCGAGGCCCCGAGAGGCTCTCCGGCATTGATGTCGACATGAACGCGATGCCCGACGTGGTTCAGACCCTTTGCGCCATCGCCCCTTTCGCCTCCGGGCCGGTCACGGCCCGTAACATCGCCAACCTGCGCATCAAGGAGACCGACCGCATCGCGGCAGTCGCGGCTGAGCTGACCAGACTGGGGGTCCGCGCAATCCCCCGGGCCGATTCGCTGACGGTCTATCCCGCCGAGCGCATCCGCCCTGCCGCCCTCGACACGTACGACGATCACCGGATGGCCATGAGCATGGCGTTGATCGGCCTGAAAGCGCCTGGTATCGCAATCCGGGAGCCCGGCTGCGTCGAAAAGTCCTTTCCGGCGTACTTTCAGTGCCTGGACGCGCTCAGGCAATAGCACGAAAGCACAGGTCCTCCCATTCTCTCAGCGCCTACGCCTCCGGCCTTTTCCTCCTGTATCGTCTCCCCGGCGCGCCCGCTCGCGCTCCAGAATTCTTTTCTTGATTGCCTGAAACCGGTGAGAATCCCTGACCAGGCCCGTTTTGGCGGGCAGACCACCGATCTGCGCCCGAACGTTCTCAAACCGCTCACTGCTGGGGGGATGGGTGGAGAAAAGCGCCTGCAACATCCCGGGCTCCTTCTCCCGCATCGCCATCAGCTTTTCGAAAAACGTGGCCATACCCTCCGGATCGATGCCCGCCGCGTAGGTCGCGGCGACCGCGAACCGGTCCGCCTCGCGCTCCGCGTCGCGTCCGTATCTCAATTGTCCGACGCCCGTAGAAACAGCGGCGACCTGTTTCAGCACGCGACGCTTCACTGACGCGTCCTCTCCGCCCAGGGTCGCGTCGATTACCACTGCGGCGCCAAACTGCCTGCTGATCGCCCGCGCGCCGTGTTTTCCATCCACGTGGCCGATTTCGTGGCCGACGACCCCTGCAAGTTCAGACTCATTCTCCGCGGTTGTAATCAGGCCCCGGTTCACGTACAGCCAACCGCCCGGAAGCGCGAACGCATTTACATCATCCGTATCCACGACCTTGAAATAGTAGGTCAGGTCCGTGCGGCCGGAATGCCGAGCCAGCATCCGGCCAAGCTCGTGAATGTACGCGTTCACGACGGGGTCGTGGTAGAGCCTCAGGTCGCGCTCGATCTCCTGTGCCGCCTGCCGGCCGATCTCGACTTCCTGTTCTGTACTCAATATATTGAATCGGCCCACCGCCGCGCAGGACACAATCGATACAGTCAGGCACACAGCGATCAGAGGACGCAAGTCAGGGTTTCGCATCATTTTCAGCATCACCTGTCACGAGGCGAGGCGGGTCGCAAACCGTTATTCTCGACTTGCAGCGTTCCCCGGTTTCCATCCACGACAGCCGGGAGTCCGATTGGCAAAACGCGCCGTCCGCGTCCGTGTCCGTACGGGAGTCCACAGAAGACCGGAGCGGCAACCGAAGTTGAAAAGTCGCGAAAAACGTCTTCCACGGTGCCTTCCTCTGCTCGTTCCGGTTCGCAGCCTTCGAACTGCCCGAATACCACACCGGCCGCGCGATCGAAGACACCCGCCATTCGGAGTTGCGTCAGCGTGCGGTCTACCCGGTAGGGGGCCTCGTTCACGTCTTCCAGAAAGAGAAGCGCGCCATCGGTACTCGGCAGAAATCCGGTACCCGCGAGCGAGGCGACCACGGAGAGACAGCCGCCCATCAGTATCCCTTCCGCAGTTCGCCCACGTAGGGGCTCGATACCGGCGATTGCGTCGAAGCGCCCCGCCGTGAGTGCGTTCCAGAGAGATGTCTCCGTTGCTTCGGGCATTCCGGACGTCGCAACGTCTCCACACAACGTCACACCCGAGTAACTTACCATCCCGGTGCGGCGGTAAATGCCAAGTTGCAGCGCGGTCGTATCGCTGAACCCCACAATCGGCTTCGGAAACCTCCTGATCGACTCGTAGTCCAGCGATCCCAGTATCCGCGCGGCGCCGAATCCACCGCGGGATACAAAGATTGCCCGGACCTCGGGGTCGGCGAACATCGCGTTTATGTCCTTCGCCCTGGCCGGATCGTGCCCCGCCAGGTACCGGTCCCGATCGTAGACTGCCGAGCCGACGCGCACACGATACCCCCGTTCGCGCAGGTACCGAAGGCCCGGACGCAGTCGTTCCCGTTCGAACGATCCCGAAGGCGACACGACCCCAATCAGATCACCACGTCGAATATAGGCTGGAACCACCAATAGACCTTCCCATCTGCATTTCGTGCGCCGACGAAGGAGGGCGGCCCGCGTCGGCATCTCAGGGTGCGAACGATCTCAATATGCCGTTGGCAAAATCCGTTAACGTGTCGTCGCGCGCCCCCATGATTACCACCCGGTCGCCAGGGCCCGCTTCTTCCACAAACCAGCGTGCGACGTCCTCGCGCTCGTTGAAAAACGTCGCCTGAATATCCCGGGCTGAAATCGCCTCGATCAGGTCCCGGGAAGAAATATCGCGCACCGCTGTTCCGCCCGCGTAAAAAATCTCGGGCATTGCGAGCACGTCCCGTCTCTCGAGCCCTTCCGAGAAGGCGGAGATCAGCCCGTCTTTGAGAAACCGCGTCGGCGCGAATCCGGTGGGCTGAAACATCACCAGCAACCGCCCGGGTTGTTCCTTGAGCGTGGAGAGTGTGGCAGCAATCTTGTCGGGGTTGTGCGCGAAATCATCGATCACCGTCACACCGCCGGCCGTGCCCAGTACCTGAAGGCGCCGCCGGATGCCGGCAAAGGTCGCCAGCGCGTCGGCCGATTGTGGAACGGGTACGCCCAGTGCGCTGCAGGCGGCTACGGCGGCGGCGGCATTCGAGACATTGTGCCTGCCGGGCACCGCCAGGCGAAACACGACTTCATCGACTTCGAACGCCACACCGTCGGGCAATGGCCGGACCCGTTCCGCGCAGAACTGCGCACGCCGGTTTTCCACGCCAAATCCGATGCCCCCCACGCCCAATGCCATGGATGACTCACAGTCCATGTTGATGACGGCAGCCCGGCGGGCTTTCCGCACGAATCCACGAAACATCCCGCACAGTTCCGGAAGCGGCTTGTGATCTTCAGAAATATTGGTCAGAACTGCAATGGAAGGCTCGTACAGGACAATCGTGCCGTCGCTTTCGTCCGCCTCGATCACATGCAGGCCCGGGTCGCCGCAGATGGCGTTCCCCGTCAGCGACGGCGACTCATTCAGGAGGGCGCCCCCGAGAATAGCGGTGGGATTCCGGCCCACGCGCTTCAGAATGTGACCGATCATGCCCGCAACCGTCGTTTTTCCGCTCGTGCCGCCAACGGCGATCCCCTCCGCTCGGTTGAACAGTTCCGCCAGCACCTCCGCACGCTTTCTGACGGGAATCCGCAGGCGCATCGCGGCCCGCACGTCGGGAATGTGTTCTTCCACCGCCGCCGACACGATCAGTTCGCCCACGGCTTTGTCCACGCCCGACCCATCCTGGGGGAATAGCGCGATGCCCCGCGCCCGGAGCTGTTCGAAGAGTTCCGGGTTCTGACCGCGGTCCCGGCTGCGGTCGGATCCGCGCACCGTGCGACCCTGGTGCCGCAGTACCTGCGCCAGCGCGCTCATCCCGCTTCCTCCGATCCCACAGAAAAAAACCGACTTCCCGGCCGTCACGCCGTCTCCTTTCACGGCAGCATGGAAACGCACGGTCCCAACCATACTAAAGACCGGCGTGCTGAATGTCAAGTGAACAAGAAAATCAAGGGAAATCCGAAACGAGGGTCTCTCCGTCGTCCTTCAGCAGCCGGCAGCGTCGATCCGATCGTCCGCCGGACGAGAGAATCCGCGCGTCGGTTCCCGGATTCGAATCGCGAGCCTTCTTCCATTGACACACCGACACGTGTACAGTATATTTTCGACTTCTGGTTCTGAAGCGAATTTAGCACGACAACCTCCTATTATACAAGGAGTTCTACATGGGCGGCATGTTTCGTCACGTGCTGACCGACGTGGAACGGGCGCTCTGGTCCGAATCCTGGTCCGTCGACGAGGATGCCCTGTCCCTCGGGACCGGATCCGCGTGGAGCGTGAGGAAGAGAACCCTTCAGGGGGGCCTTCAGGCGGGCGTCGACCTTATTGAAGTGGACAATGGCGTCTTCTCATTCTCTATCGTGCCGACACGCGGCATGGGAATCTGGAAGGGAGCCTACAGGGGCATCCCGATCGGATGGGATTCGCCGGTCCGCGAACTGGTCCATCCCGCGCACGTAGACGCCAACGATCGGGGCGGACTCGGCTGGCTGAAGGGCTTCAACGAATGGATCGTTCGCTGCGGCCTGGAAAGCAACGGCGCGCCCACGAACGACGTGATCATCGACAATAACGGAAATGAAGCCACGGTATTTCTCCCATTGCATGGGAAGATAGCAAACGTCCCTGCGCGTTTGGTGGAGGTATGTGTCGACCTGGCCCCACCGCATCGCATCACGGTTACGGGCGTTGTCGATGAAGCGATGATGTTCGGTCCGGCGTTGCGGTTGACTACCCGTATATCCACGGTCCCGGGCGCAAACTGTTTCACGATTTCAGACCGGATTACCAACCTTAATGACAGGCCGGCCGAAATGCAGATGCTGTACCACTGCAACTACGGCCCCCCGTTGCTGGAAGAGGGCAGCGCTCTCGTGGCCCCAGCAAGGTCCGTATCGCCCAGAGACGCCCGGGCGCAGAAGGATGCGTCCGCGCACGACAAGTTCGGCGCGCCGGAATCCGGGTTCGTCGAACAGGTCTATTTTTACGAATTGGCAGGAAAGCGGGGCAGCGGTCAGACGGTCGTGCTGCTCAAGAACGCCAGGGGAGACCTGGGGTCCAGCCTGCACTGCTCGCTCAAGCAACTGCCCTGCTTTACGCTCTGGAAAAACACGGCCGCGACCGAAGACGGATACGTCACCGGTCTGGAACCGGCGACCAACTACCCCAATCCCAAACCATTCGAGCGCAAGCATGGCCGTGTGCCGATGCTGGAAGCCGGCGAGACCCGTCGTATGGACCTTACGGTTGCCGTCCACGACAGCAGGAAGAAGGTCCGAACCGTGGAACGGGCCATCAAGCAGATCCAGAAAACAGTGAAATCCAGAGTCTCCCGGACGCCCCTCAAAACGTTGTCCGATGCGGGTTAAAGCCGCAACATACCTGCGTTTCGGGAAACGGTCCCGGGGCGCGATTACGGTGACGGCGCCGGCGGCATCCGCAAGCCGTCAGATGGAATCAGCGAAAGGATGACATTCGTGATTTCCACACCAACTTTCCAGGAGCTCATTCTTCGCCTCGAGCGCTACTGGGCGGACCGGGGTTGCGTCATCTGGCAGCCTTACAATGAAAAGGTGGGCGCCGGGACGATGAACCCCGCCACGGTCCTTCGTGTGCTCGGTCCGGAGTCCTGGAACGTGGCATACGTTGAACCCAGCTTCCGTCCGGACGACGGAAGATTCGGCGAGAACCCGAACCGGATGCAGATGCACACGCAGTACCAGGTTATTCTCAAACCCGAGCCGGGCAACCCCCAGGAACTTTATCTGGATAGCCTGGAAGCGTTGGGTCTGGATCGGCGGCAGCACGACATCCGTTTTGTGGAAGACAACTGGGAACAGCCCGCACTGGGCGCGTGGGGCCTGGGGTGGGAGGTCTGGCTCGACGGCCTGGAAATCACCCAGTTCACCTATTTCCAGCAGGCCGGAGGCCTGTCCCTGGACCCGGTGCCGGTCGAAATCACCTACGGAATGGAACGTATCGCAATGTATGTGCAGGATGTGCGCGAAGTCTGGCAGCTTCAATGGAACGAACAGGTCTCCTACGGCGACATTCTCAGACTGCAGGAAGTGGAATATTGCAACTATGAGTTCCACTCAGCTAACGTGGAACGTCTGCATACCATGTTCAGACTCTTCCATGACGAAGCCGCCGCCGCCATAGACCGCGGTCTTGTCATTCCCGCCCATGACTACGTGTTGCGGTGCTCTCACACCTTCAACCTGCTGGACACCCGCGGAGCCGTTGGCGTTACCGAGCGTGCGCGGTACTTCGCGCAGATCCGAGGACTCGCCACACAGGTGGCCGAAGGGTTCGCGCGACAGCGCGAAGCGACCGGGCACCCCCTCAAAAGGAAGACCGGAGCCGCGACTGCACCGAATGCGGTACCGGGCGCTGAACCGCTGGAGCGCGCCGACCTGCTGCTGGAGATCGGATCCGAGGAACTCCCGCCTCAGGACGTACGGTCGGGGATCGAACAGCTCGACGCGTCACTGCCCGAGCTTCTTCAGGAGCAGAGGCTGGAATATGACGACGTCCAAATAACCGGTACGCCCAGACGGCTTGTGGCCAGCGTCAGGAATCTCATTGGCCGGCAGCCAGACCGCAAACGCGAAGTACGCGGACCGGCCGTGAAGGCCGCTTACGACGACGAAGGAAACCCCACACGCGCCCTCGAGGGATTCTGCCGCGGCCAGGGCATCTCTCCAGGATCGGTGGAACACAGGCAAGACGACAAGGGAATCGAATACGTCTATGCCCGCCGTCACGAGCCCGGACGCCAAACACAGGAAATCCTGTCGGAAGTCCTTCCCGGACTGATTGCCGGCCTGAACTTTCCGAAAACAATGCGTTGGGACTCCGACGGCATCGCCTATCCCCGACCTCTACGCTGGATTGTCGCCCTGTTTGGAAACCGGATTGTCCCGTTTCCCTTCGCCCGGATCCGGAGTGGACGTGCCAGCCGCGGCCTCAGGCCCGCGGGCGATCCGCCAATCCAGGTGGAATCCGCGGAAACCTATCATCCGCAAATGAAAGAACACGGCGTGATCGTCGACCGAGACCGGCGAAGAAAAGCCATCTGGAAGCAGGTCCTTGAAGAGGCGCGGGCGGCAGGCGGCAACGTAAGGGTAGATCCCGATCTGCTCGACGAAGTCACCGACCTGGTCGAGGCGCCGTTCGCGCTTTGCGGCGGCTTCGATGAAACCCACCTTGAACTGCCGCAGGAGGTCCTGGGCACCGTACTCAGGACATACCAGCGTTACTTCCCCATCGTACACCCGGATACCGGCCGGCTGTTACCCAGGTTCGTCGCCGTATCCAACGGCAAGCCGACGGATCCAGGCCCCGTCGTTCGCGGGAACGAGAATGTCGTTCGCGCCAGATTTGCGGACGCCGCCTTTTTCTACAGGGAAGACGGTCGAAAACCCCTGGAAGACTACCTGCCACGGCTGGATACGCTTACCTACCAGGACGACCTTGGATCGGTCAGGGACAAGAGTGCGCGAATCGAACAGCTTGTTTCCGTGGTTGCGCCGGAACTGGGGCTGACGGACGGTGGCACGAGCACGGCAGAGCGAGCGGCCCGGCTTTGCAAAGCCGATCTGGCCACCGGAATGGTTGTGGAGATGACGTCCCTTCAGGGTGTGATGGGGCGCTACTATGCCCTGTTGTCCAAAGAGACAGACGAAGTGGCCCTGGCCATTCAGGAACACTATCTTCCCCGGTTTCCCGGGGATATGCTGCCTGCAGGCGAATCCGGATTTGCGGTTTCCGTCGCCGACCGGCTGGACAGCCTGGCCGGCCTGTTCTGTGCCGGTATCAAGCCACGGTCCACCGCCGATCCCTACGGACTGAGGCGCGACGCGCTGGGCCTCCTCGCGTTGCTCATCGGGAAACGCCGCCACTTCTCCCTCAAGAAGGGCCTGGAGGCCGCGGCGTCGGGCCTCCCTGTCCGGATCGATGCAGATCGATTGAACGACGCATATGCGTTCATCCTGCGGCGCCTTGGCGTACAGTTGAAAGAGGAAGGCTTTCGCCACGACGTGGTCGAAGCGGCCCTTGGCGGCGGCTGCGACGATCCTTTCGGCCTTCGCAACATCGTTGAAGGCCTCGATCGAATGGTCCGTTCGGAAAATTGGACGGAAACGCTTCATGCGTACGCGCGCTGCAGACGCATTGTCCGCGACCTGGATGAAATCCATCCATTGAATATAGACGCGGATCCGGCCCCGGCTTCCCGCAGCCTTCTCGAAAAGTGGCGGGACGCCCGCAACGTGATGGATGGCTGTGATGCCGGGATCGACAGGCTGGAAAGCGTGCTTGCCGATATGCGCGGGCCGATCAACACCTTCTTCGATGAAGTCATGGTGATGGATGAAGATCCGGTCCTGCGGGCGGCGCGCCTGGCGCTGGTGCAGCGTATCGCCTCTCTCGCCGACGGCGTTGCGGACCTGGGCAGGCTGGAGGGGTTTTAAGTCTACTACCATTATGCCCATGCGCATCGTCACGGGAAAACTCAAAGGCCGGACCATCCCGTTTGACGTCAGGAAATACGGTCGTGCCCGCGTAACGCCGGGGAGGGTCAAGGAGGCCGCGTTTACCGTTCTGGGCGCCCGCCTCGACCAACTTCATTTTCTCGATCTCTTTTCCTGTTCCGGGCAGATCGGCCTCGAGGCGTACAGCCGCGGGGCCCGGGTGCTTCTGAACGAACCTGATCGTCGCCGGCGCCGCTTTATTTCGAGGCTGCTGAAAGACTGGGGTGTGGATCAACAGATCCGGCTGCTGGATCAGCCGGCGGAGACACTACTGCCGCTCCTGGAGTCGGAACAGCGGCACTTTGACGTGATTTACCTGGATCCGCCGTACCGGCTGCAAATGGACGGCGTTCCGTTCGCCCTCGCCATCCTTGCCCGCCTGAGCGGCTCGATGCTCGTAGCTCCGTCGGGCCATGTCCTCATACAACACGTCGCGGAACTGGAGTTGCCCGTTGCGGTACGGGCTCTTGCGTTGCGCATTCGGAAGAACTACGGCAGTACTTCATTATCGGTGTACCAGAGGGTGGACCGCGGCGAGTAGGCCTCAATCCGAAATATCCATTTGCTTTGGTACGCCAACGTACGTATTTTTCAGGTATCCAACCCCTATTCCGAAAGGAGTCGACCGCATGGATACGATGCACGAGTCTATGGAATTCCGCCCCCGCGGCCGAACGCTTGCCATGGGCGGTATCCCCTGGCTGCCGCGGATCACGGACAAAGCCCGGGCCATGCTGCGCAACAATATCGGCGACTACGTCTACCCCTGACCCGCCGACCAGAAGTTCCTGGAGGAACTCGGCATACCGGCAGAAAAGTTTACCCGAATCGTCTCGGAGTGCAAACTGGACGAGGAAGTCATCGAACGCGTCCGCCCCTATTTCGAGAAGTCCCGAAGTCGCCGATAAAACAGGAAAGCCGCCACGCGTTGCGCGGCGGCTTCGCACTTTTTTCTAACAATCTGAACGCTAACGCCTCCCGCCTTCCGGCAATGCCTGCCTGGCCAGCGCCCTGATCTCGCCTGACCCCATCCGAAGCAATCCATCGATCCCGATCAAGTCGGCCGCGACGAGTTGCGGACATTCCTGGGCAGCCAGATCGTATGCTTCTTCGACATCGTAGTTGACCCCTCTGTACCTGTAGAGATGGCCCAGGCTGTCCAGCTGTCCACTGCGTCTCAGCGAATTCGTGACACCCATCTTGAAGTAATATAACTGCCGGTCTCTCCTGTCTCCCCACCTCAAGGTATCCGGCTCCGGGACATCCGCCATCGATCGGTCGAGTTCCGCCTGAAAGGCGTCGATCTGGCCGTCGACTATCTCCAGCAGCCCTCGAAGGACTTCCCTGCGAGCAGCTTCTCTTTCGTCCTGAAGCATATCCTGCAGCACCAGCGCTGCTTTTCCATAAAACACGTAACGTTCGCGCTTCCCCTCTCCGAACAGATCCATTTCAATAGCTTCGGCCTTTCGCGCCAGGGCCTCCAGGTCAAGGTAATCGTCGCCAACGCCGGCATAGTCGTCGTCCCCGCGCGCTACCTGAATGCCCACCAGAAAGGCCCGCTCGACAATATGCATCATATTTTCAGCCGAATCGAATATCCGCAATTTCCCGGACGTTCTTCTTTCCGTGCGTACCGGATCCGCGCCAGGTGTAAACCCCCGTCCGACCAGTACCTGCTCGGCCTCTATTCCCAGACGGCCGAGCAGTTCACGGAGCACGCCGCTCAATACGGGTTGCCCCGCGGTCGGCAGGAATTCCCCCCGGCCTTCCACGACGAGGTCCGCCATCTCGGACGCCAGCGCTTCGTCTCCCTCGGGATCGGCAATCTTTCGCCCGTCCCGTGCACGCGTCAGGCGGAAGACAATCACGAATATCAACAGGACAGCCACGACGACATAGACCATTTCCGGCGAATTCCTCCTATCTGTTCAACCTGCCCGTCGGAAGACAATTGGCAGGAAAATTGATACGTTGAAAAAAGGCAGGGAGACGTATTCTGTCCGTTCGATTCCAATAGTGGTATTGCCCGGTACTACGCGCGGAACAGTTCTCCCATGCGCCGGCCCAGGAACCGTCCGGCCAGAAAGAGGCTGAGCATGAGAAGCAGCATTCCGAGCATGCCCATTGCGCTGGCAATATACGGGCCATCCGCAATTCTGCCCATCAGCGCGTAGATTGCTTTGGTGATCGGGTAATATTGCGCCTTCAACGCAAGAATCAGACTGTCGCTGACCTCCAGCATCGCGAAAGAAAAACAGAGAATGGACCCGGCGACCAGATTCGCCAGAATAAGCGGGAACGTGATCTGCAATGTCGTCCGCAGGGGTGAGGCGCCTACGTTCCGGGCGGCCTCCTCGAGGGCGACGCTCGTTTGCTGGAATCCGGCGTAGGCCGATCTGACCATATATGGCAGCCGTCGCACGGCGTACGCGATGACAAGCAACGGCACGGGATTGTGTCTTGCATCCAGAAAGGTTCCGGAAAACCCGGCCAGATATCCGAAGGCCAGCACCGGGCCCGGCAGGGCCAGGGGCAGCATTGCTACCGTATCCAGCGCGCCCCTTCCGGGGATGCGGGTCCGGGCAAGGAGCCAGGCGATCGCGATGCCGAGTACCACATCGCAGATTGTGCTGAGTGTACTCAACATCAGGCTCATTGTGACGCTGGGGCCGGCGATCGGATGCCGATAAACCAGCGGGTAGTATCTGCCGGTAATTTCCTGGGGCCAGATCGACATGAACCAGCGTTCGGAGATCGAAGTCAGCAAGACACTCAGGTGAGGGATCAGCGCGATGGCCGTCAACGAAATCATGAGTGCGTAGATGAACGCGGTCATCCTGGCCGATGCCCGGCGGCTCGAGGATCCAACGTGTCCACGCGCGACCATTTCGTACCGCTTTCCGCCCATCAAGAGTTTGGAGAGGCAGAAAAACAGCACGGTCAGCAATAGCAGGAAAACCACAAGCGCGTACGCCATGGGGTTCTCGTTGATGTCCGATATTGCATTGAAGATCTCGACCATAACCACCTGACGGTAGTTGAAAATCAGCGGTGTTCCCAGGTCCGTAAATGCCCAGATGAAGACAATGATCGCGCCGGCGAAATATCCGGGCAACATCAGTGGAAACGTAACGGTTCGAAACAGCCTGAAACCGCGGGCGCCCATATTGCGGGCGGCCTCCTCGAGGCTGGGGTCAATATTCGCCAGCGCCGCCGCCACGTTCAGGAACATGATGGGATAAAGGTGCAACACCTGCAGAATGACCACTCCCGCGAAGCCGCCCCCGAACCAATCGACCGGTTGGTCGACGATTCCCAGTTCGAGCAACAACAGATTGATGGATCCGAATCGGGCGAACATCTGCTTCATCCCGATCGCGCCCACGAATGGCGGCAGGACCATGGGCACCAGGATCAGACCGTTGAGGACGTTTTTCCCCCTGAAGTCATACCGTACCAACAGGAACGCGACAGGCAGGCTCAGGAGCGTCGTTGCGACCGTCGTGAACATGCCCAGACGAAAACTGTTCAGGATCATTTCTCTATAAACCGGATTGCCTGCCATCAACTCGAAGAATACGAGCGAGAGTTCTCCGTTCACCCACAGGGCACGCACAACGGCATACCAGAGCGGATAGAACAGGAAGCAGACGAAAAAGGCAAACAATCCCGCCAGAAACAGGATCCTTGGGCCGTTCAGGTCGTATCGATCAAGAAGCGCTGTCTTCACCGTCGTCCTTCAGTATTGTAATCGCGTCCTGAGCGAACCGGATGCTTACAAGATCGTCAGGAGATGCTTTCTGAACCAGCGGATGGCCGTCGGCCAGTTTCACCTGCGTCCCGCCGGGCAGGTCCAGGACATACTGTTCCGTTTCGCCCAGATAGACCGTGTCCCGGATCGTTCCAGTGACGACATGGTCTGCCTCGCCCGGCCGCCCTTCGAGGAAATCCATGGCTTCCGGACGGATGGCGCATAGCACGCGGTCTTCTCTCCGGATGCCGTCGTAGCCCTGCCGGCCGTACAGAATCCCGATGGGCGTCTCCACCCCGATCTTCTCGCCCAACTGAACGACCCTTCCCGAAATCAGATTGATTTCGCCAATGAAATCCGCGACAAACCGGTTGGCCGGCTGTGAATACAATGTCCTTGGCGCCCCGGACTGCACGACGCGCCCCGCGTTCATCACGGCGATGCGGTCGGCCATCGCAAGCGCCTCTTTCTGATCATGCGTCACGTAAATCATGGTAATGCCAAGGCTTCGATGGAGTGCCTGGATCTGCTCGCGCATCTCCAGCCGCAGACGGGCATCGAGATTTGAGAGCGGTTCGTCCAGCAAGACCACGTCGGGTTCAATTACCAGGGCCCGTGCCAGCGCCACCCGCTGCTGCTGTCCGCCCGATAACTGGTTCGGGGACCGGTCCCGGTAGGCTTCCATCCGGACCATCTGTAACGCCCGATGGATCCGTTCAGTGCGTTTCCCATGGGTAACGTTGCGCATGGAAAGACCATACTCCACGTTTTGCCAGACCGTCATATGCGGCCACAGGGCGTAGTTCTGAAAGACCATTCCCGTGTTGCGCTTTTCGGGCGGTACGTCGGTTACGTCCCGATCGTCAAAAAACACGCGCCCGCGTTCCGGCCTGTAGAATCCGGCGATCGTTCTCAACAGGGTGGTTTTGCCGCATCCGGAGGGCCCCAGCAGGAAGAAGAACTCGCCTTTTTCGATTTCCAGATCGACGCGCTCAACCGCGACGACGCTGCCGAATCGCTTTGCGACGTCTTTCAGACGAACACGCACCATGGATCGCCCTCACGTCAGGAATCAAACTTGATTCGTCACGCTTCGGTGACGTTAATTCGAAGTTACGCAGGTTGATAGAGGCGACTTGACGCCGGATTTCCAGGAACCTTCAGGTCGCTGGACTTGAACGGAGAAAATGTCCATCCGGATGACCGCTTCGGCCCATTTCGAAAGGTTTCGTCGCGGCGCCGCATTGCGGTTTCTGTTGAATTAAGGTTAAGGACTCCGGGAGAATTACGACGCCCGCCTTCGCGAGAACGAAGAACCCCGCAGGACCGTTCGCGGCGAGACATTGGACAGGTGGAGCACCATGGCGACCGCGAGGCCCAACGGGAACAGGAGCGTCACCCAGTCCAGAAGGCGCGTTTGAAACGGTTGCGGGGCTTCGCCGTATTTGTCGCGGGCGAACTCGGTCCAGGACGCAAGGGTCTTGTTGCGCAGTTCCGAGTCCCGCCAGCGGGCGCCCAGCCGGACGCAGGCTTCCTCGCTGACAGGTACTGCAGAAAGCCGGCGAACAATCCCCGGAGTAATGCCTTGTCCGATCGCCGTCTTCCAGGCGCCTCGCAGTTGTTCGTGGGAATCGATTACCATCGCCCCGATCAGATCGTTCAGCACGCGCCACCGTGCGGAAGCCATTTCGGAGTCATAGACGAGATCCGACGTCCACTCGAACGGGTTCAACGAAACGGCCGCTTCGTTGGTATACCGCCGGTAAAGATCGGGCAAAACCGTAAACCGGTTCAACGCGGTTTCCGCGGGGCCGCCCGGTACACCTTTCTTCAGAAACCATAGTTTTTGTCCCGCATCCGACATGACAAACTCTACGAATATCCGCGCCGCATGCAGGTTCGGCGCGCCTTTGAGGATTGCCAACCCGTCAGGATTGACGATGGTCAGATTGTCGGGCATCGTGAACCCGATATTATCCGCACCCACCTGGCTGACCTGGGCCCAGGCATAGAAGTCGATGGATAGACCGTAGGCCACTTCGCCGGCGGCGACATCCTTGGGCGCCTGGGCGCCGCCGGAGGCGAAGTTTCGGACATTGGCTCCCAGTGTGGTAATGACCTCCCATCCCCGTTCCCAACCGTATGCCTGGAGGATCAACTCATAGGCCATATGTACGCTTCCGCTGCTGCGCGGATCGCCCGACCCGACCCACGAAAACAGCCCCGGATCTCCCAGATCGGCCCAGGTCCGCGGAAGCGGCAGATCCAGAAGCTCGAGTACCGCTCGGTTGAAGACAATGCCGAAACCCGCCAGGGTGGCGCCGTACCAGCGGCATCCGGGATCGTAAAGCGGCACGCCGCCGATTCTTCGAGGCAAACGATCCATTAGCTCGTCCGGAAGGCAATGGGCCGAGAACAAGCCCATGTCGGCAAGTTCCATAAATGGATCCATGCCGCCGCCGAAGAAGATATCGATTCCGACGCCTGCCGGGGCGCGGTTGAACTCCGACTTGATGTATCTCAGGATCGAACTCGTGCCGCCACCGACATCCAGCCATTCCAGGACGATCTCCTGCCCGGTCAGCCTGGCATAGTGCGACCTGAAGGCCGCCTCGAATTCGTTCTGCACGCCGTCCGGATGCGGCGAGATCAGCACCAGCCGGTCCGTCGCGGCCGTCGTGATGACGGGATTGAGGGTACAGAAAAAAATCAACGTCAGGATTCGGATCTTCACGATTGGCTCATCGGTCTCGGTTCAATCGTTGGGATTTTATACCGCCATTGCGGTCGGAATAGTACCGCAGCCCCCCACCCATGTCAATTTCTTTTTCCGTCTTTCGGCGGTGCGCACAACAAAAAACGCCCCAATCCAAAGGACTGAGACGCATGCGTCGGGCGTTTTGACAGGCGATTCAGGGGCCGATATCCTCAACGCTTCCGATCTTGTTTCCGGTAGGATCGGTAAACCAGATCCTGCCGATCCGATCAACTGTCAGCCGTCCGACGCCCGAGACCGATGACGGCAGTTCAAGAATCCGAATGCTGGAAGCCTCGAGATCGAATCGGGCGATATATTCGGACTGGTCGCCCGCGTACCAGATTCGGCCGTTCGTGTCCGTTGCCAGCGAGGTTGGATCGGGCCCGTCTTCGGGCAACAAGTAGCTCACGAAATCTCCCGTCCCCAGCAGGTCCCACATGTGCAGCTGATAGGATTCCGTGGAAAACCATATCTGTCCGCCGGCATCCAGCACGAACTGCCTTATAGTCAGGTTCTGCGCGGGTACCGCGATCTCCACGATCTCCTTCGTTTCCGGATTCATACGGCCGAATTTCCCGGCGGCACGTTCCACAAATACCAGCACGCCTTCACTATCGGTTAGTATCTCATCCAGCCCCGCGGATGGTGTAAACACGGGATACTCATCGAACCTGCTTCGATCCGGATCGAAGCGGCCGATCTGGTTGCCGGATTCCTGCGTGAACCAGAGAATCCCCTTTCGGTCGAAAACGAGGCCGCTGGGTCGGCTTCCCGGCGTGGGTACGGAATACATGCGGATTTCCTGGGAAATCGGATCGAGGCGGCCGATCGCGTTTGCAACGACATCCGTGAACCAGACAATCCCGCGGCCGTCGACGACGAGCCGCGTGGGCCGCCCGCCGGGGGTCGGTAACGGATATTCGACGAATGTCTCGGTCGACGGATCGAACCGGCCGATCTGGTTGGTGCCCGTCTGCGCGAACCAGACTCGGCCCAGGGCATCCACAACGATATCCAGGGGCTGGCTGCCCAGCGTCGGCACCGCATAGATGTCCACGGACCCTAAAGCGACGTCGTCTGCCACGTGAGTAGGCACCACCGTATGCTGGGCTTTGTCGTAGAGGCGCGCGAAGATCAGAAAATCCTGAAGATCGACGATGTCGTCCCCGTTCAGGTCGAAGCGTGTATCCCCGGTACCGAATGCCTGCGCCAGAAGGATGAAATCCCCGAAGTCGATCACGTCGTTATTGTCGAAATCGATGTCGGTTGTGGACTGGGCGAACACGGTCGACAGAAGGATACCGACCAGGAGTGTCCAGACCGCTACTCTTGAAGGAATATTCATATCTCTCGATCGCAGTCGTAATTGCGTCAATTGAACGACAAGCGGTTCAACCTGTTTCGATTTCCGTGCGGGCAAGTACAAATATGGCCCTGGCAGCTTCCAGGCGCAGGCCCGGTTCCGCGTCCGTCAGGAACGGGCGAAGCGTCGCCAACTGATTCAGGTCGCGCGACGTCGCCAATCCTCTCAACGCGGCAGCCTGAAGGATCGCTTCTTCGCTTTGTTCAAGGATCTCGTTCAGTGCCCTGGACGCCTGAACGTGCGAAATATTTCCAAGCGATTCAACGATCGCTTCCCGGATATCCAGCGACGCCTCCTGATGAAATGCCCACAAAAGTGTATTGGCCGCCTCGGCGTCGTTGGTTTTGCCCAGAGCCTGCACAACGGCCCGGCGAACGGAAATATCCTCGTCTCGCGAAAGCGCATTCTTCAGAGCGGGGATCCGTCTGGCATCGCCGATGATTCCCAGAATTTCCGCGGCCCGCTTGCGAAACGGACGGTGCGCGCTCTTCAAATCGGGTTCCAGTTCCTCCGAAAGCTCAAGCCCATGACCGAGCTTTGCGAGCGACCAGGCCGCGATAAGCCGAAGCGGTTGATTCTCCTGGCTGTAGAAGGCGGACCGCAGGAGGTCCACCGCCGTTGAGTCCTGAATCCAACCCAGTCCCTCGGCGGCCAGCAGCCTGTCCATCGCGTCGTCCTCTTCCAGCAGCTGCTTCTTGAGATAGGCGCCGATTTCCGTCGCGGACAGGCCTCCAAGCGCTTCGAAGCAGCGGATACGCAGGGACTGTTGCCAGCCTTTCTGTTTCGCCACCGTTTCGAGGTGGCCAATCGCTTCCGTCGTGCCATACGATTCGAGAGCTTCCAGCATGACCAGTGAAGTCGAGAGCTGTTTTGTTTTCTTCAGCGTATCGGCAACAGCGGACAAGCTTTGCAAATCTCCCAGCCGGGAGAGCGCCAATGCGGCGGAGGATCGTACGACCGGATCGGAATCTTCCCCAAATGCCCGACGCAGCGCCGGAACCGTCGACGAGTTCCCCAGTTGACCCAGTGCGGCGGCCGCTTTGGACCGGACCATGCTCATCTGACCATTCCCCAGCGTTTCCGCGAGCCATGGACCCATCGTATCGGGATTCAGACGTTCAAGCGCCGCCGCAACTTCCACTTTCACGAAAGCGCTTTCGGTTTTTTCGAACAGGCCGGTGAGTGCGTCGACGGCACCCGGACCCTTCAGTCTTCCGAGCGCTTCGGCTGCCCGAAGTACCACGATCTGATCAGGATGGTCGAGCAGAGCGAAAAACGCCGGTTGTGCATCCGCGCTGTCCAGACCGCCAAGGACCGTCACAGCCTCCGCGACCAGGGCGCCGTCCAGTTCGGCGTCGCGGACCAGGCCGAGTACCGTGTTCAACGCGTCTTTTTCGGCCCGTGCTACTTCCTGCGGGCCGACGCCGCAACTCCATGCCCCGACACAGACCAGAAGGATCCACCCAACTCGGGAAACCGGCCACCCCCGCCCTTGCATTGACTCACGCATCCCTATTCGACTCCCACCACACAGCGAAACCCGATGTCGGACCGTCTTTCGTCGGTTTCGGCCCAGGCCGCGCCAGTACATTTCGCCCGTTTTTCATCGTCCAGCCACGAGCCGCCGTAGATCGCACGAAGTTTCCCCTTGTTTCCATACCATCCGTCCACCCATTCCCATACGTTGCCAACCATGTCCTTAACGCCATAAACGTTGGGGGCTCCCTTTGCCACTTCCGTTGCGCCTGCATCCCAGGACAGGCCCGTTCGGCCCCTGGTGGGATCGTAACGGGTGCCGTAGGAATAAATATCACCCTTGTCGCCCATGCATGCCGCAACCCACTCCTCAGACGTAGGCAGCCTCTTGCCGAGGGAACCGCAGAAAGCCCGGGCTTGTTCGTGCGTGATGCCGGTGGCCGGCATTTGAGGGGCGCCCGAAAATTCGTCCGGGCCGTAACTCGGATCGAAGGCCCTGAACGCCTTGACGCTGACTTCGTGGGGATCGATAAAGAAGGTCTTGAAAGCGGAAGTCTCGATTTTCCGCATGCCTGCGACTTTCCTGGCAAAAGCCGCTGCCACACGTTCCGCTTCGGCAGCACGCGCCTGTTCCTCAGCAAGTTCGACCTCCCGGGCCGTTTTTGCCTTTGCTTCGATCTTGGCCCTTCGGGCCGCCTCAGCCGCCCTGATAGCGGCCTTGCGGCGCGCGGCTTCCCTCCGGACGCGCGCCTGAATTCTGCGCCGGGCTTCCGCCTCTGCGTCTGCCAGCCGAATCCGATCGGCATCCGTTAGAGATCGTGCGCACCGAAATCCGTAATTCAGCGACTTCAAATCGACTTTCGCCCGTCTGGCTGAGCCGCACCGCGTCAAACTGGGACCATCCGTCCAGGAACCGCCGTAGACCTTCTGCATCCCGCGTTCCGCGCCGGCATCGTCCACCCACTCCCACACATTACCCGACATGTCATACAGCCCCGCCTTATTCTTTCCGAAGCTCATCACCGCCTTGGGGCCGTCGGTCCAGTTCTTCCGGCCCACCCGCGCGAGGTTGGGGTCGAAGTTGTTCCCGTAGGCATAAGCCG
Source organism: Candidatus Latescibacterota bacterium (assembly GCA_965203805.1). GTDB lineage: Bacteria > Latescibacterota > UBA2968 > UBA2968 > JAAXHE01. The sequence continues at coordinate 4,825,281 of OZ241917.1, forward strand.
ATCCCTCGAGGCCGCCGCAGGCCACGACCCACTCGTCGGACGTCGGCAGGCGTTTACCCTGCGCCTCGCAATACGCTTTTGCCTGCGTGAACGAGATTGCCGTGGCCGGCATCTTCGCATCCTCGAAATAGGTGTAAGCCGGGTGATAGTCCGGATCGAACGCCTTCATCTGCTCGACCGTCACTTCGTGCCTGCTCATATAGAATCGTTCCTGCCCGGACTGCACGAGTACCATTTCATCTCCGGACGGCTGAGCGGGAACCGCCGCCGGAATGAACCCACCCGCGACCACTATCGCGAAATGTGCTAGCCACCGCACCTCAAAATTCCCCGAGCAATTCCTGACGTTCGTCGCCTTCGCCAATAATCAGGCTGATGTCCCATTCGTATTGGCCGTTGGCCGGCGCCACGCCGCAGGCTTTCAATCCCCACGCGGTATCCAGGCGATCGACCTGCGATGTGGAGGGCTCCAGCGCCGCGTGGTGGAGGTTGTTCCATCCGCCTTCGTTTATCCACAAGCCCAGATGCGAGAGCTTTTTGGCCGGAAACAGGAAACCGATAAATTCCCCGTTCGGATAAACCAGCGCGCAGCGGCCCTGCTCCAGTCGCGTGGAAAAAAGCTTCTCGGCCTCTTTCGTACGACTGGACCGGATCGAGGACCGGTTATATTCCTTGTCCAGGGTCAGATCCGTTACTTTGGGCCAGACATGCGGTGTCATTGGCGGCCCGAGACGGTCTTCCGTACTCATATAGGAGACAACGTCGGTTCCGGAAGGCATCAGGACGCGCGAGCGGGTTTCCACCTTGAACAGCGGGTGGAACGCATAGACGAACGGCATTTCAAAAGGGCTTTCATTCTGAACAGTGTAAGAAAACCGAATATACGGCTTTTCGCCGCGCGCCAGCGTTTCGAAGCGGACCTCGCGTTTAAACACGTAGGGAAGCCGCACGCCTCTCACCCACATCTGCAGGCGTCCCTGTTTGAATTCGTACTCCCATGGAAGCGTCCATACCTCTCCATGATCCGGAACCGGCGTACCCTCCCAGGGAAAAGCCGGATATGGACAGGCTTCGACTGTGGGGAAACACTCGTCCGCGCCGTCGCGTTCGTAATTCTCAAAGCGGTCCGCGTAGGCCCGGCGCCTGTAAGGTATGCTGGTGCGTGAAAGAAACTCACGTCCGGTTGCCTTATTGACGAGTGAGGTTATCTTGCCACCCAGTTCGGGTACCACAACGAGGGAGAAGAATTCGGTGTCGAGCTTTATTCCCGAAATGTCCGGCGTGAGCTCCACTTCTTCCAGCTTGGATTTATTCATGCTGTCGTATCCTTTTTCGTCGCATTAAGGACCGAACGGCCGGAGGTCATTCTCGGGGACACGTTGGTTTGACGCACTGCGCAGCGAACCTGTTCCACGAATCCTCCTACGGAGGTCGTACGGGAATCCTCTGGTGAACCAGACGGCCGATCTGTGCAACTCCGAGCAAATCGAAATACTCCCGATCGTCGTCTCGTGGGCGAAAGGGAACGTATTCAAGCATCCGCGCCAGTACGCTGTTTTGCTTGGCGACTTCCTCCGGTATGGGAATGTTGAGCCGCCTCATCACGGTCCTCATCCGTACCCTTCCTTTACGTATCCATCCGCCGTCGTACGTGATGTCGAGCGATCCTTGCGCCGTGCGGATGATAGGGACCGGATGCTCGGCCAGTTTCAGGTCTCGCAGTGAGGTCTCGTATACTGCAATCTTGTAGGCATTCGGACTCCCATGCTCGTCGTATCCGTCCGGATAGAGCGGTTCCTCGGCCACCATCGTTCCCAGTCTTTCGTAGAGTTCCTCGGTGCCAAGCGCTGTCGCTTCCAGACTGTAGAGCGATTCCCTGCTTTCGACGTGGAAGATCTCCACGCGGAGATTCAGATGCATCCCCTCGAACGGAGAAGACCAGCTGAAGCCGCCGAAATCGCCGATCCTGTGGCTGCGTTTTATATAGTAGTGCGCCACACACACGGCGTCCACGTTCCGGGCCCGGTCGATCACTTCTCCGAGTTGCAATCCGTTCCAGCCGCCCTGGTGTCTTACCTGATATCCTCTGGCTTGAAGCGCGGCGCGGATCGTTTCGTAGAGCCGGAGTTCGTACCGGGGCGGCATCCGAAACGGGTCCCCCTGCAACTGGCGGCTGAATCCCAACACGACTCGTCCGGCGTACCGGAGCCCGAGGTCCGGATCCCGGTCCGACGCCAATACAATGAGGCCTATCCGTTCGGGCCGATAGCGCGCAAAGGCCGCCGCCGCCGAACTCGTGCCTTCGGCGAAAGCCTCCTTCCTTACTTCTCCGGACTCGCAAGGCGCCGCCACGATACACGATAACCCGAACAAAATCAAAAAACGCACACACGCCCCCGGTTTCAGTTGTTGTGCTTCAGGCCATCCAGCAATTCGAGCGTCGCGGATTTGATCAATCGTTCGCAGGCCGACGTTATCATCAAGGTGCCGTAATATCGAAACGCGTGATCAACCTCGTATCCGCCCTCCGGAAACGCCCCCGCCGTCGGCACGTATCCGATGCATCCGTTGCTGTACGCCAGCGTAAACGTCTTTTCGAACGGCGCCGCCCGATCCATTTCCAGCTGATAGTCCACGAACATCTCGCCGGGATAAGCCACGAGCGCCGCCTCGCCGATGCGCATCGCCTGAATCTCGAACGCTTCCGGGCGGGGACGCCGGTTCCGCGCGGCGCGCAGATAGTCTTCCGCCCACTGGATCTGGCCGCGGTACTGACGAATGAGATAGCCGGTTGCGTCGGGTTCCTGCTCTGCCTGCCTTACCCGTGTCTTCTGCTCCTCGAGCGCGCGTTCCGCCTCGTCTGCCGGCGGGATTCTAGTGGGCAGATGGATCACCTGGCTGGCTGCATCCAGTCGATTCGACCGCAACGCTTCGGAGCCCCGGGCAGCGGCGACGGCTGCCTCGCCCAGCAGTTCGCCTTGCCGCATGGATGTCCGCAACGTGCCGTCCATCGGCGTACAGTTGATGTCGCCGCAACAGCCCTGCGCAAACATCGGCAGCGCGCCGTCCAATTCACGACGGATCGTCTGCGCCGCATATCCCGGAAATTCCGCGCTGAATGCCAGGCCCCGCAGGTTGACGGGATGGGCCGCCGTCGCATATAGAAGCCCGAGTGCGGATCCCGACCGACGGTCGATGCGCAGCACGTCCACCCAGGGGGCTTCGGGGCCCTCCGGGTTGTGTCCGATCGTCATGCGTCCGTCTCGTACGGCGCGGCGGTTATGGGCGATCCTGACGGGAGCGCGTCCAATTCGAAGCGAAACGGCTTCAAGCCGGTCCGCGGCCATCCGGACGGCGCCTGCCACCTGCCGGCAAAGCACATCTTCGTATGCGCTGTCACGCAGGCCCATGCTGCGAAACGACATCACCGTGGGGCCGGAATGAGAGTGCGATCCGTTCAACAACAGGGCAGAACCGGGTACTCCCGCCCCGCGATCGACCAGAATCCGTATCCGCTGAACGAGGTCGGGCGCAAACGAAATCAGATCCGACGTTACGATCGCCAGTCGCGTGCGGCCGTCGTCGAGTACCAGCGCGCGTGCGAACAGGTTGTCGTAAACCGTTTCTGCCGGCCCCGCCCGGTTTCCGAATCCGCACAGTGACATGCCGATTGGCGGCGTAATGTTGACCTCGGCAACGCCGGCCTTCAGTTCGTCCGCCACGGGGACCTCCCAACCCGATCACGCAGACCGCTTATCCGGCTAAAACTGCCCGTTACGGGCTTCGTACTTGGTTGGCTTGCCAAGCGTCGGGCCACCATTCATCACCCAGGCAGCCACCCATTCCATCATCTCGTCGGACGAGGTCCGGGGCAGTCCCATGAGATCGAACAACGCCCGGGAATTGCCCAGCAGGGCTGTCGGACGCTCCTCGCCCTCGAATGCCGGCGCCCGCCCCATCAGCGCGCCGAGCTTAAGCGCGACGTCTCGCACCTGCAGCAGATCGGGACCGGTCAGATTGAGCACCCGGGCGGGGCTCTCGCACAGCGGAAAGCTCCGTGCAAGATAGGCGTTCGCGTCGCCCTGCCAGATCTGGTTTACATATCCCATGTTCAGGTCGATCGGTTGTCCGCTCCAAATCCTCTGGGCGATGTCCAGAAACACGCCGTAGCGCAACTCCGTTGCGTAGAACAACCGGATAACGGCGAGCGGCGTTCCGTTCCGCTCCGCGTAGTATGCCGCGAGCCGCTCGCCCCCGAGGCGGGACTGAGCGTATTCCCCGATCGGATCCAGCGGCGACGACTCCACGGAGCCGCCCGTGTCCGGAGAGACAAACCGGTAGACGTTCCCCGAGGACACATACACGATCCTGGCGTCTGGAAACCGCTGCATCACCTTTCCGGGAAGCAGTGCGTTCATGGCCCAGGTCAGGGGCTCGTTCCCGGTGGAACCGAATTTGTGTCCCGCCAGCAGGATAATGTGACCCGCGTCGGGCAGACCTCGCAGCGCATCGTCGTCAATCAGGTCGCAGCGTACGGTCCGTATGCCGCGGGCTTCCAGGTAGTCCCGATCGGACGGATTGGAAAAACGCGAAACCCCGATGACGCCGCTGGCGCCCGATCGCACCATAAGCTCGCCCAGCGTCAACCCCATCTTGCCGGCAATGCCCAGGATCATCACCTCGCCGTCGATTCCGGATACAGCCTCCTGCACCTCGGGAATCGGTTGCGTCATCCGATCGACCAGCGCGGTTTCGTTCTCTATGGGATCAAAGGCAAACTTCGACAATTCCATCGCCGTTCCCTCAGTTGCTGGACTCCCGCGCACACCGCGTCCGTCCAATAGACCGGCCGCAGGGGACGATGACGACATTTCGCCGACGCCGGTCGCAGTGAACCGCCCGGGCCGTTTCTCGATCCGAAGTCCTTTTCGTCCGCGGGCGGAAATTCATAAGAAGATATTTTAAATCAATGCACCATTTTATTAACAAAACTAACGTCTTGTAGACTAGACTATACAATATAGACCGTAAGTCCTTCTCATACAACCGAAATCTGGAGTGCGCATGCATGGGGAGGCAAAAGAGTTGACTTTGATTCGACAGAATCATACGTTAATTCAATCCCGCGTTCCTGAGAAAGCCGGACTTCGGGTCCGGTGTGAAGGCAGGAATGCCCGTTTCCCGAGGGGACGGTATATCAGCTATGGATTTCCTCGTCCGGTTCTACCGCATTCTGGAAGGTAAACGTCTTCTCGTCGCCCTAACCGTTGCGTGCGGACTCCTGTTTGCCGCCGCCAACCTTCTGCCACCGCTGCTCATCAGAGAACTCATCCGCTGGCTGACGGAAGGCGCCGCCGGCGCCGACCTGCTTCGGATCAGCCTGCTTCTTGCAGGGGTCTACCTTTTCAGGGGTGCAACCAGATACGGTTATGGGTTCTTTTCCCACATTGCCGCCTATCGCGTGATGCATGATCTGATGGTGAGGATTTACCGGCACCTGCAGAACCTTCCCCACCGGTTTTTCAACAGGCAGCGGACAGGAAATCTCATCTCAAGATCGATCAACGACGTCGAAGCCCTCGAAGACTTCGTGGCTCACGGCGTCCCTGAGACGGCGCTGGCTGCGATCATACCTCTTTCAATGACTGTTGTGCTGTTCACCCTGAACCCTGAGCTCGCCCTCATCACCCTGATCCCCATTCCGCTGACAACCTTCCTTGTATACCGTTACGTTTCAAAGGTACGCGCCCTCTGGAGCGCGGTACGGGCGCACCTTGCCGACCTGATCGCGCTTGTCCAGGACAGCTTCGCCGGCATTCCGGTAATCAAGTCATTCGCGCAGGAACACCGGCGCGCCCGCCTTGTCGAAGCCCAGAGCCGGAAGTTCAGGGACAGCAGCGTTACTGCCAACCGAATCTCGCTTCTACCCGCCGGCATCATCGAGGCCACCGGCGGAATCGGTATCGTTCTGGTGATCTGGAGCGGCGGCGAAATGGCGCTGGAAGGCGTGATTTCTGTTGCGGACCTCTTTGTATTCATCGTCTACATGGGGCATATATATCAGCCATTTCTACAACTCGCGTCATTTAACGACATCCTGCAGAAAGCGGCGGCGAGCACCGACCGCGTTACCGATCTCCTCGCCGTTGAGTCGGACATCCGTGACGCCCCGGACGCCGTTACGCCGCAAGCCATGTCCTGGGACATCCGGTTCCAGGACGTCACCTTCGGATACGATCCCGGGAATCCCGTGCTCTCCGGCGTCGACTTCCACGCAGACGAGGGAGAAATCATCGCACTTGTGGGGCCCACGGGCGCCGGAAAGACCACCGTTGTCAATCTGATCCCTCGCTTTTACGACCCGCAAAGCGGCGGTGTCTTCATCGGCGGGCACGACGTCCGCACCCTTCCACTGGCCTGCCTTCGCTCAGGGATCGCGACCGTGTTCCAGGACGTCTTTCTGTTCCATGCCACCGTGCGCGAGAATCTGCTCTTCGGCCGTCCGGACGCGACGGACCGGCAGGTCCGCGAAGCGGCGCGGGCGGCCAATGCGGAAGCGTTCATCCTGGATCTTCCCGATGGGTACGACACACTCGTCGGGGAGCGGGGCGTCCGGTTGTCCGGCGGGCAGAAACAGCGGCTTTCCATTGCCCGTGCCGTACTGAAAGACGCGCCGATCCTGATCCTTGACGAAGCCACGTCCTCTGTGGATGCCGAGACCGAAATTCTCATTCAGGAAGCCATCGCGCGTCTGACGCGCCACCGCACCACGATTGTGATCGCGCACCGGTTATCGACCGTGCGAAATGCGGACAAGATTCTCGTCTGCGACGGCGGTCGAATTGTCGAGTCCGGCACCCACGAGAAGCTGATGGTTCAGGATGGCCTTTACACGCGCATGGTGCGGACCCAGGAGATTTCCCGCGGCTGGCGGATTCCCCAGGCCAGGGAAAACGCGGCCGACTGACCACCTGTCCCGAATTCGCGTTACCGATCCGGTAGTCACTCGAAGTAACGGAAAGAGATTGAGGGGGCGAACCGACGGATCGCCCCCTCTTCAGCCGCTGACGGCCTGGTGAAACCGCTCATTTCTCCCACACCGTCACGTCCGAGAATGCCGTTCGCGCTCTGTCGCGAGCGACGCGCTGCCCGTACGTGACGGAAGCGCGGAATCCGGCCTGAAAAAGGGCCGCCGCCTTCGGTTCGAACCCTGCGTCGCAATAGGCCAGGTACCGGTCCGCTTCCGGAAGCGGCAATGCTTCCAGCAGTTCACAGGCGCGGTCCCAGAAACGCGGGTGGCAGTACACGTCTACCACGCAGCTTGAAGGCCACAGACTGTCGAAGGACCACATCGCCAGACCCGCCACGGCCGTCGTCTCCCGTTGTCGAAGCACGATCACGCGCGGGGGCCTTCCGTCCGCTTTTCGCGCTGCCGCATCGCGAATGAACGGAAGAAGCGGGCTTTCGGTGGATTGCCGTCCGAAAAGCCGCATGCCCGCACACCGCGTCACACCCGGAAAATCACCGGCAAAAAGGGCCGTCGACGCCGGCCAGTCCCGCCAGTCCAGCCCGGCCGCATCCGCCTGTCCTTTCGCGAAATAATCCCTCTCGAATTCTTCCTTCGACGCCGTGTAGAATTCCATGTAGCCGCTTTGGGACTCCAGGCCTTCGAAGCCATGCGCCCGGTAGATGTGATAAGGGGGCGAGTCGAAGCCTGTCCCGAGGTAGAGCGCCTGCCCGCCTCGTCTTCTGAAATGATCCATTGTGATGCGCATCAGTTTCATCGCGGCCAGCTTCCGCCTGTCCTCCGGTCTCGTATACACGTGTCCGAATATGCCTGCCCCCCGGGTTTCGACGGTGGTCATATTGGCAAACGGAATCCCGTTGCGATGCAGAACGTAGAAGTACGCCTCGACATCCAGGCGCTTCCGAAGCACCATCGTGTTTCCCCAGCGCCAGATCTCGCCCTTGTGCTCCAGCAACGCCTCGATCCGATCCGCCCAGTCCGGATCGGGTCCCTTCACAACGCCCGCATCCACGGATTCGCCGGATTTCAGTCTGATTGTATCAATGTGCTCGTACATCTCAATCCTCGTCTCCGGATCCGGACGCCGGAGTCCATGCGGTCCGCCTGCCCGCGAATCGCGGAACCGGGATTATCTCGCCCACTCCGGCAACCCTGTCAGCTCGATGCCCAGTGCCGGCCCGCCAAGTGCATATATGGCGCCCGCAATGATCGCGACCCCGGTCAGATTCAGGATCAACCCCATGCGGACCATATCCTTCATGCGAACACGGTCCGTGCCGAATACGATCGCATTGGGCGGCGTAGCCACGGGCAGCATGAATGCGAAGGAGCAGGAAAGTGTGGCAGGGACCATCAACAGAAGGGGATTCACCTGTATCGCGACGCCCAGCCCCGCCAGAATGGGGAGAAACATCTCTGCCGTTGCGGTATTGGACGTCAACTCGGTCAGAAACGTAATCATCAGGCAAAGGACGGCCACCAGCAACATGGGATGGACCGCGCTGAGCCCGGCCAGGCGATGCCCGAACCACATCGACAGACCCGAGTCCTTGAACCCCGTCGCCAGGGCGAAACCCCCACCGAAGAGCAGTACGATATGCCATGGCAGCTTCGCCACCGTTTCCCGATCCAGGATCTTTTCCGCGGAAGCGCCGCGGGCGGGAACGAGAAAGAGCAGCAGCGCCATTCCCATTGCGACCGTGCCGTCATTCAGAAACGCGCCGCCCGGAAACAGCCCCGACCACCCCGGGATTACCGTATCGCCGATCCGGATCTCGTTCCGGAAGAGCCAGAGGAGCGCCAGCAGCACGAAGTTCGCCAGAACGACCGCTTCCTCGTAAGAGAGCGGCCCCAGCGCTCTGTATTGATCCCGCAGAACACGCTGATCGAAAGTCTTCGCCTGCCTGCCGCCGGCGTGCAGATGACTCAACAGCAGCCACGCCAGAACAAGGAAGAACACGGAAACCGGAAATGCGAAGAGGAACCAGCCCGCGAACGAAATCTCCTGCGCACCAGGGAAGTGAATGTTCAGAATCCGGGCGAACGAGAGATTCGGCGGCGTACCCACCAGCGTTGCCACACCACCGATGGATGCGCTGTACGCCACACCGAGAAACAGGCCGGTTGCAAATCGCCCCTGTTGCGTTCCCTCCTCCAGCTTCAACACCACCGCCAGGACGATCGGCACCATCATCATCGTGGTTGCCGTATTGGAGATCCACATCGACAAAAAAGCCGTGGACACCATGAATCCCAGGAGAATCCGCCGCGGACGAACGCCGCACCACAGGAGCACGCGCAATGCGATCCGCCGATGCAGATTCCAGCGCTGCATGGCCAGCGCAACCATGAAACCGCCGATGAACAGCAGAATGACGTGGTTGAAATAGATAGGCGCGACCTTTTTGCCATCCATAATTCCGAACAGCGGGAACAACACGACCGGGAGCAGCGCGGTGGCCGCCAGCGGAACCGCTTCCGTCATCCACCATACGGCCATCAGCAGGGCGACGGCCGCCGTCCTTGTCACGACCGGCCGGCCGGGATCCAGATCGAAGAACAGGAGAAGCCCGATTGCCAGAACCGGTCCCGCGATCAGCCCGATTTTCTGCATCCTCGTGCCGGAATGTCTCTGCAGATCCATAGTCGCGCCCCCGATGGCCGGTGTTTCGCCAACGGCACAATATATGCACGCGCCGCCACCGGAAAAGCGCAAAATGCCCATTGACATCCCGCCTGCCTTGACCTACATTGCATCCCGCTCGATTTCTTATGATCGCGGCCAGTGGGGTTCAGCAAATACAGAGGCGGTGGATGAAGAACGGGAAGTTCGGTTTCGGGATTATCGGCTGCGGAGTGATCGCCCCCACACATCGCCAGGCCATCGATGCCTGCGACGCGGCCGAACTCGTGGCGGTCTGCGATACCGACGAAAAGCAGGTCCGGTCGTTTCTCGCCGGCATGGACGGCGCTGCGGCGGGGATTCGCACGTATTCAGACTATAGAGAACTGGTCCGGGACCGGAATGTGGACATCGTCAGCGTATGCACGCCCTCGGGGCTGCACTGGGAAGGCGTGACCGCAGCCGCGAGGGCCGGAAAGCACGTACTTTGCGAGAAGCCGCTCGAAATCGACGCCGGCCGCATGACCGACATGACGGCGGCCTGCCGCGAAGCCGGGGTGAAGCTCGGATGCGTCTTCCAGAGCCGCACCAGTCCGGACATGATGAGGGCGCGCAAAGCCATTCAGGACGGCCTGCTGGGTCAGGTGATTCTGGCCGACGCCTATCTCAAGGACTACCGGTCTCACGCCTACTACCGGAGCGCGGGCTGGAGGGGCACCTGGTCGCTGGACGGCGGCGGCGCCCTCATGAACCAGGGCGTTCACGGCGTCGACCTTCTCCTCTGGCTTACGGGAAGCCCGGTTGAATCGGTATTCGCGCGGGCAGAGCATAAGGTGCGCGACATTGAAGTGGAAGACACGGCCGTGGCCAATCTGAAATTCAGAAGCGGCGCGTTCGGCGCCCTCATCGGCACCACGTCGTGCAACCCCGGCGAAGCCCGCCGCATCGAGTTGCACGGAGACCGGGGCACCATCACGGTAAGCGGCAGTTCGATTTCCCGCTGGGCGCACACCCGGGAAGAAGACGGCCGCGCCGAAGACACCGAACCGCCCAAAGCAATCGAAATCGAAGGCGCGGTGGCCGATCCCGGTGACATCGGCAGCGCCGGCCACGTCTACCTTGTGGAAGACCTTGTCCGGGCTATCCGGGAAGACCGCGACCCTTACGTTACGGGCGAATCCGCCCGCGGCGCCATAGACCTCATCCTGGCGATCTACGAGTCCGCACGAACGGGCAGGGAAGTCGAAGTCCGGCACGAAGGCTGAACCGGGCGGTCCCTGCGCGGCATGCCGTGCACCAACCCCGAAAAGGAACGATTCCCAATATGGCCAGACAGACCAAACTCGGCTGGGGCATCATTGGCGCCGGAATGATCGCGGGTCATTTCAGGTCGGCAATCGACGCGTGCCCCAACGCGGAACTCGTTGCGGTCTGCAACTATAATGAGGAGAAGGGAAGGAAATTCGCGTTCGAGTCCGGCGGCATCCGGTTTTACAGACACTATCAGGACCTGGTCGCGGACCCGAATGTGCACATCGCCGGGATCTGCACCCCGTCCGGCATGCACGCGGACAACGTGATTGCGGCCGCCGGCGCCGGCGTGCATTCCCTTTGTGAGAAACCGCTGGACGTCACGCGTGAGAAAATGGATCGGATGATCGGAGCCTGTCGCGATGCCGGCGTCAAACTCGGCTGTATTTTTCAGAGTCGAACCAGCGACGAAGCGATAAGGGTGCGAAACGCCGTCAGGAACGGAGATCTGGGCAAACTGGTGCTGGCCGACGCCCTGTTGAAGAATTACCGCTCACAAGAGTACTACGACAGCGCCGGATGGCGGGGAACCTGGAAACACGACGGCGGCGGCGCGCTGATGAACCAGGGGGTCCACGGCGTGGATCTCTTGTTGTGGCTGATCGACGACGACGTGGAATCCGTCTTCGCCCGCGCCGAACACAAGGTGCGCGACATCGAGGTGGAAGATACCGCCGTTGCCACCATCAAATACAGGAGCGGCGCGTTCGGAACGCTCATCGGCACCACTTCCTGCAATCCCGGAGAGGCGACGCGGCTTGAAATTCACGGTGATTCCGGGACCATCACCATGAGTGGTACCGAAATCACGCGCTGGGCCACCACCACCGAGGAAGACGGACGCGCGGTTGACGCGTTTCCACCAAGGCAGATCGGCGCGGCCGGGAACGTGGGGACCGCCAGCGCCGTCGCGCCCGGCCACGGCTTTCTGGTAGACGACATCACCCGCGCCGTCCTGGAAGACCGGGAGCCCCATATCCCGGGGGAGTCGGCGCGGAAGTCGGTGGACCTGATCCTGGCCATCTACGAATCCGCACGGACCGGACAGGAGATTTTCATGGACTCGTGGTAGGCGTCATGAACCAAGCGTCCTGTCCCAAAAATACCTCACCATTCTTCCGACGATACATCCCGTCTCGCTGCGTACCTCCCGCTCGCCGACCCTACCCATGTCGCCTGCTGGCGGACAAAACGCCTTTGGATCTAACCTACTGGGGGACAAGGGCTATATCTCTTCCATCATCTTTCATTTTCTCTTCGTCCTTTTTCTTGCACGCCCAAGAAAACGTCGTTGGCGCGCTTGGCGCCACTTGCGGTGGCAGGAACTGTGAGCAGAGCGTATCTTTGTCTTAGCGACCGGGAGTCGAGGCCGTGTTCTAATTGGTGGATGATACCCCGTAAGAAAACGTGGTCCAGGGATCTGTGCGGACTTGAGATTGGTGACACCCTTGGGTGATCCCGTTTAGGAAAGTGATGTGACCGCCATCCCCCCTCCCGGAAACCCATAAGGAGGAGGACACCATGGTTGGCAAAGGTACCCCCAGGAAGTCTCGGAAGCCAAAGGGTTTGTCCACGGTGCATACGCGTGCTGCCGGTGTTGACGTTGGATCCCGGTTTCACGTTGTTGCCGTGCCTGAGGATTTGTGTGCAGAACCCGTACAAACGTATCAGAGTTTTACCGGCGACCTACACCGGTTAGGGGATTGGCTGGAGGCGGTTGGCATCACGACGGTGGCGATGGAATCGACCGGTATCTATTGGATTCCGCTATTTGAAATCCTCGAAGCCCGTGGCCTGGAAGTGTTATTGGTCAACGCAAGGGATGTGAAGCAGGTACCGGGTCGCAAAACCGACGTCAACGATGCGCAGTGGCTCCAGCAGTTGCATCAATACGGGCTGTTGCGTGGTAGTTTTCGTCCAGCGCAAGAGGTGGCCACGTTGCGTGCGTATCTGCGTCACCGTGAGGGATTGGTTTCCTATGCGGCCGCCCACATTCAACACATGCAGAAGGCGCTGATGCAGATGAACCTTCAGTTGCACCACGTGCTTTCTGACATTACCGGTGTGACGGGTATGGCCATTATGCGGGCGATCGTGGCCGGCAACCACGACCCGCGCCAGTTGGCGAGTATGCGGGATAGACGCTGCAAAGCGCCGATCGAAACCGTGGAAGCCGCCTTGACGGGACACTATCAGCCAGAGCACTTGTTTGCCCTGCGTCAGGCCATTGAGTTATATGATATCTACCAGGCCAAAATGGCCGAGTGTGACAAGGCCATTGAGGCTGCCTTGGCACGCCTGCATCCGGCCGAAGCGGTGTTGCCTGACAGTTCCACCCGGCCCAAGCCACGCCGTCGGAAGCCGAAGACCAACCAGCCTGGATTTGACATCCACACGGCCATGGTCACGCTGTTGGGCACGGATCTGACCCAGATCCACGGATTTGCACCCTATACGGTCTTGCGACTGGTCGGCGAGTGCGGCACCGATATGAGCCGGTGGCCCACAGCGAAGCATTTTACCTCGTGGCTCACGCTGTGTCCCGGCAGCAAGATCTCGGGGGGCAAGCTGCTTTGTTCCAGGACGCGGCGTTCGAACAATCGGGCAGCCACGGTCTTTCGCATGGCAGCGCTCAACGTCGGTAAGACCTCCACGGCCCTGGGCGCTTTCTATCGACGCTTGGCCGCACGCGCGGGCAGAGCCAAGGCCATCACCGCCACGGCACGTAAACTCGCCGTGTTGTTTTACAACACGTTACGTTATGGAATCGATTATTGCGATCCGGGCGTCGACGCTTACGAAACGCAACACCGCCAACGAATGCTCAACGGCCTGCGCCGACGCGCGAAAGCACTGGGGTACGACATCTCATTGGCTGCTTCCCCAACGTAGTTCCTTAGGAAAGGACCAAAAAGAACGGCGCCTGCCTGCCGAGCAGGCTTCGGCGCAGGCAGGCCGCTCGGCGCCTGTCTGCGTGCGTGAGACAGCACGCACAGGCAGGCGGGGCCGGTTTTTCCGTGAACTACCTCAGTGGCGCCAATGGAAATTGGATGCCCTTTCACCGAAACCGCCCATCCCGAACGATGTTGCTGGACGGAGTAGCACGGAAAAACCCCTCCCTTCACCACCTTGCGGAAAGAAGGTCGTCCGGGGAGTTCTTCCTGGCGGATTCACGTGGGTCCGCCGTTTGTCTTTTGTCCTTGATTTAAGCCGACAGCTTTCGTCTGATCGCTAACGGCTGTCGTCATCATACAGGTACCAATCGGTCTACAACGGTACGTCCCGACCGGAGAACTACCAGAGCAGAGCGCGCTGATCCGTCAAGCTACGCGGTTTGATTTGCTACTGATGGTGACAGGCCAGAGTATCCCGTGCATACTGTGAGGGTGTTCGCGCTGTGCATATGGCAGGCCCCGCGCCCAGCGGCGACTTTTGGTTCCTTTTGGTCGCTTCAAAAGGAACCCGCCGGAGGCAGGGAATTTGGGGAGATGTGGATGTTGAATTTGACCTTCGTCTTATAGTTCAGGCTGACGGTTGACAACTTAGGGTTGATTGCTGGTTTTCTCCGGCCGAATTCAGGCAGCTTATTGCCGGGACGGAACACCGCGTCACGCAGACACATCGAAAGGAACAGCCGGTTGCGACACCCGCAGCCGGCTGTTCCCTTCGTTCCCCGATGTCGCGCGTCTTCAAGCGCGGCAATCTCCCACCGTCACAACCCTTCCCGTTTCCGCGGAGGCGTAGATCGCTTCCACCACCTCAACGGCGCGAAGTCCGTCCATGCCGGATATCCCGGGAGGTTTCCCGTCCAGAATCGCGTTGACCGTCGCGCTCAGATAGACCCGGCCCGAAACGCCGCCGTATCCCTCTACCGTCCCCGAGGCGATTCTCAACGTCGTCACCGGGCCATCCGGGAAATCGGGGTGGTCGCTCACCACGAAGACTTCGTCCGCCGTACCTCCCCAGGCCGGACTCCATGAAACCGTACCCAGGGTGCCTCGAAGGCCGATGAAGAGATCCCTGCCGGCGGGATAGGCCTTCGGTGCGGAATAACTGATGTCCAGCGTGGCTGTCGCGCCGCGATTGAATCTCACGATTCCGAAACTGTTGTCTTCAATGTCCAGGTGGTGCTGCTGATGGCTCACCATGCCGGTCGCCTGTCCGACCTCGTCCTGCAGGAACCATCTGAACAGATCGATCCAATGGGTTCCCAGGTTGTGCATCGGACCGCCCCCCGCGATCGCCCGTTGATTCAGCCAGGGTGAAATGCCATCATCCAGGTACCGAAGGGGGGAGCCCGCCGCGCAACGCCCCTCGAGCGCGACAATCTGTCCCAGCAAGCCGCTGTCCACGAGTTCCTTGATCTTTCTGGATGCCGGATGCGCGCGCCAGCAGTAGGGCGAAGTCAGCGCCACACCCGCCGCTTCCGTGGCCGCGATCATGCGCCGGATGCCCCCGGAAGTATCGGCCATCGGCTTCTCGACAATCACGTGCTTGCCGGCCTCCGCGGCCCGTTCCACCGCGTCTGGGCACTCGGCGTGCGGCAGCAGGATCACCGCGAGACCGATATCCTCCCGCGCGAGAAGCGCGTTGTAATCCTCGTACCCTTCGATCCCGGTCTGACCGCACACCCGCCTCAGATACACCGGATCCGCCTCCGCGACGGCCCGCACGTCCGTCCGGTCGATGGCGTCAAAATGCGGAAGATAGTCCATGGAATGAAGATGGTGAAATCCGATGATCCCGACGCCGAGCCTCTCCATCGAATTGCATTCTCCTTTTCTGCCGGCCGCGGCTTTTCCACTCGCGACTCCCGGCGATAAACGTTCAGCCACACCAATCCACGATGGCGCGCGCGAGTACTTCGGCCCCGTCAGCCAGGCTTTGAACGGGGATCTGCTCCTGGCTGGAGTGGGCTACGCCCAGCGTTCCCGCGCCGATCACCACGGCGGGTACGCCAATCAGATTCGTGTAGAACCACGCATCGCACGACGCGGGCATCGCCCCCACCTCCGCGGCCTGTCCGCTGGCGAGGCAGGCCCGTTCCAGCGTGCGTACGATGGGGTGATCGACAGGGACTTCGTTGCAATCGTGCCGGTACATGAACTCCATATCGAAATGGTCCGGGAGCCAGTCGCCTCCCTCGGCCTTCAACACCTCCTCCATCTCGCGCATCACCTCTTCTTTGGTGCGCGTGGGAAGGAATCCGAGAACGCCCTTGAACGTCGCCTTTCTCGGCGCCATTGCCGGCCAGTCCCCCGCCTCCAGCGTGCCAAACGTTATGGGCATGGGGTTGTCGTACGCGTCGTAGAGCGGGTGCCCCCGGGATTCCGCCAACAATCTGCCGTGATATCCCTCCAGAATTTCAATTGCCCGCATGGCTTCCTTCAGTGCGCTTACCGTACGCCCTGCCTGACCGCTGTGACCGGCCCGCCCGTAGACGTTTACCGTGAACCATACGGCGCCGCGAATGGAAGGAAGGATCTTCAGTTCGGACGGCTCCAGCACCAGCGCCGCATCGGCGCGGTCGTCCCCTCGCACAAAAGCCAGCGTTCCGTTGCCGCCGCATTCCTCCTCGATTACCAGGTGACCGATCAGATCCCCCTTGAGCTCGATTCCCATCTCCTTGATCGCGGCGAGCGCCAGATAGAGCATGGCGGCCTGACCCTTGCAGTCGCACGCGCCCCGGCCGAAAACGACGCCGTTTTCAACGCGCCCGTCGAACGGCCGGTCCTGGCCCGACGATGCCGGCACGACGTCCAGGTGGGTATTCACGATCAACGACCGCCCCCCGCCGGTTCCATTTCTGACCACCCTCAGGTTCGGGCGATCCGCGTAGGTGATATCCGGCAGCCGGAACGAATAGTCGGGGTCCTCCTGAATGGCGTCCGCAACCGGTACCAGCTCGCGTTCGTCCACCACCGCGTGCATTCGCGCGTGCAGCAGGCGCATCGCCTGTCCTTCGTCTCCGCGCACGGACGGAATGCGGATCAGATCGCGGAGCAGTCCGACGGCGTCTTCCCTGTGAGTCTCGATTGCCGCTCTCAATTGCCGATTATCCAAGACCGCACTCCCCGGATCCGGCGCGCGCCTTCGCCCACTCCGGATCCTCAGTTGCAGGGACGGCATGACCGGTCGTCCCGTTTCCGACAGGGTTCCGCCGGGTCACCCGGCGACTTCCTCCAGCGCACGGTCGAGGATGTCGATGCCCATCTCCGCCTCGCTTTCCGTAATCACCAGCGGCGGCGCGATCCGTACGACATTTCCGTATAACCCGACCTTGCCGAGCAGAAGGCCGTGCGCTCCCGCCGTGAGCAGCACGTCGGACGTCAGGTCCGGCGCGGGCGTCTTCTCCTCTGGTTCCAGTACGAACTCCAGCCCGATCACGAGCCCCTGCCCGCGCACGTCGCCCAGAACCTCGTATTTCGTCATCAGTTCCCTGAGTCGCGCCATCATGTAGTCGCCCACGCGTTGCGCGTTTTCCGGCAGCATCTCCTCTTCCATCACGTCCAGGACAGCGTGGGACGCAGCGCTGGCCAGCGGATTGCCGCCGCAGGTGCTGGACATCTCACCGACCCCCATGCACTCGAAAATCGCGCTCTCGCCGGCAAGCGCGGACGCCGGCATTCCGCTGCCGATGCCCTTGCCGAGACAGACCATATTCGGCCGCAGGTCCTCCCACTCCAGCGCAAACAGCTTTCCGGTGCGCCCGAACGACGATTGCACCTCATCCAGAATGAAGACCATCTCCCGCTCACGCGCCCACGCTTCCAGCCCCTTCAGCCACCCGGCCGGCGGAAAAATGAAACCCGCGCCGCCTTGATAGGGCTCTGTGATGACGGCGCCAACGTCGCCCGTGGACGTGGAATCGATGATGCGGTCCAGGTTTTCCAGGCAGCGTTGCGCGCACTCCTCTTCCGTTTCGCTATTGTAAAAATCCCGATAAAAGTAGGGAAACGGCGCCAGTATTCCACCCGGGAGTTGCGGGCCGAACGCGCGCTTCGTCTTCATATTTCCGGCCACGCTCATCGGTCCGTACGTGCGTCCGTGAAATCCCCCGTAGAACGAAAGCACCTCGTGCTTGCCCGTGAACCGTTTTGCGATGCGGATCGCCGCCTCCGTCGCTTCGGCTCCCGTTGTAAGCAGGAAGGTCTGATCGATGTTCTCGGGCAACAGATCGGTCAGTCGTTTCGACAGCGTGACGCGTTCCGGCGTCGGAAACGAATAGCAGTTCATCAGTCTCCCGGCCTGTTCCCGTATGCTCTCCACGTGGCGAGGGTGGGAATGCCCCAGATTGGTGACCAGCACGCCGGAGGTGAAGTCGAGAAACCGGTTGCCGTCCACGTCCCACACCCAGACGCCCTCGCCGTGGTCCCATACCACCGGCACCTGATCGGCCATGCACGGCGGCTCGTATTCCCTGGAGACGTCGAGCAATTCGGCGGACCGGGGTCCCGGAATTTTCCGCTTCTCCAATGTGATCGCGTTCGCCACCTGCGCCATATCAGATCTCCCGACAGGTTGATGCGCCCGTAAGCTTATGCCAGTTCCTTGTTGATCAGAAACCGCGGCGGACGCCCGTCGATAAACCGCACAAAGTCCTCCATCACCTTCTCACGCATGCTCCAGTTCGCCTCTTCGGAATACCACGCCAGATGCGGCGCAAGGAGCGCACTCTCCAGGTTGAACAGGTCCATTTCCGGATCGGGCGGTTCCTGCTCGTACACATCGATGGCGGCGCCCGCGATCCAGCCCTCCCTCAGCGCACGGGCAAGCGCGTCCGCGTCCACCAGACCTCCCCTGGCGGTATTCACCAGATAGGCGTGGGACTTCATCGCCCGAAGTTCCCTTTCGCCGATGAGATGATACGAATCTTCGTCGAGCGACGCGTGAACCGTGACCATATCCGCTTCTCTGAGCACCGTGTCGAGGTCCACGACCTGCACACCCAGTTCCTTCCGGCGTTCTGCGGAAAGATACGGATCGCAGACCAGGACGTTCACGTCGAACCCCGCCAGTTTACGCAGCGTGAGGCTCCCGATACGCCCGCATCCGATAATGCCGACGGTCTTTCCCTTGACGGAATAGACGGGATATACCTCGGTAAAGTCCCATATCCCGTTTCGGCTCGACGCCTCCAGAATTCTCCGACCCACATTCAGCTTCCGCCAGCCCGACAGCATCAGCGTGATGGCGTGTTCGGCCACCTCGTCCGAACAGTAGTCCGGCTCGTAGGCGACCCGGATTCCTTTTCTCGTCGCCGCGCTCACGTCCACGTTGTCGTATCCGACGCCGTGCCTCAGGATCAGCCTGCACCGTTCCAGTTGATCGATCACGCTCGCGGTCATCTTTACCATATTTACCAGAATCATATCCGCGTCGACGATCTTTTCGACGAGATCGGGCTCGGACCTGAACTTCAGCTGATGATATTCGAAGGTGACATGCCCGTATTTGCCGAGTTCTTCCTCTTCCCATTTCAGATCGGGCTCGATATAGTCGGTAACCACAATCTTGATCGGCTCCATAGAACACTCCTGAGAATAGCAGTCCGTTGAAAAAGTCGCTCCGCAGGCGAGACCGAGTCATTGTGGCCGAAAACAACGCCGTTACTCGGTCACAAGGGCCGGACGCAGCCCGGATGGACTTTATCAACGGGCTGATAGAGACGCGGGTTCACCCGCCAAAAGGCAGCGCCACGGGATTGCCCGTCCTCGCCGATTCGTAGATCGCCAGGATAATCTCGATCGCCCGCTTCGATTCCGGTCCATCGATTTCCGGCTCGCCGCCTTCATTCAGAATACGAACCATCTCCGCTATCTGCGCCTTGTGCCCCTCCGTGCCGAACGTCCTGGAATCCGATGCCGCCCTGGCGACGTCGGTCGTGTCCGCCGCGGCCTCCTCCACACTTTCGCCCGCCACGTCCCACCTGGTTATCTGGTCCGCTTCCACTACTATCGTACCCCGATCGCCGGAGAACTCCATGCGGGCGGGCAACCCGGGATACGCCGCTGACGACGCTTCGATCACACCCAGCGCTCCGTTCTCGTATTCCAGTGTGGCAACCACGGTGTCCTCCACTTCGATATCGTGGATTAACGTGCCCATCCTGGCGTAGACGCGCTTGACCGGTCCCATGATCCACTGGATCAGGTCCACCGTGTGGCTGCCCTGCGTCATCAGCGCCCCGCCGCCCTCCATCGCCCAGTCGCCCCGCCAATCGTCCGCATCGTAGTAGGCCTGTGGCCGAAACCACTTGATATAGGCGTCGGCCAGAACCATCCTGCCGAGTGCGCCGGATTGAACCGCGGTTCGCACCCGGTTGACGGCCTCCCCGTACCGCAATTGGAATACCCCCATGAGTTTCACCCCTGCGTCTCCGGCCGCACTGATAATGCGATCCATATTCTGAATCGACACATCGAGGGGCTTTTCCACGATCAGGTGCTTTCCCGCCGCCGCTGCATCCGTGACGATTGGAATGCGGACGCCGCTGGGCGTGCAAATACAGACCACATCCACTTCCGGCCGGCGGAAAACGGCTTCGTGGTCGGTAAACCAGGGGACGCCGTGCGCTTCTCCGGCGGACCGGGCGCGCGATTCGCTGCGGCTGTACACCGCGACAAGCTCCGCCCCTTCGGTATCCTGCACGGCGCCAATGTGATAATCCGCCACCACACCGCATCCGATCATTGCAAAACCGACGGTCCGATCACCCATAGACGAATCCTCCCGGACAATACCTTCAACATGTATGGAAATACCCGAATTGACGGCGCGTGTCCGGCGGCGCTGCGCCACATCCGGTGCTTCGGGGCTTGCCCGAAGGCCGCGTGCGGTGTATCTTTTTCGGGCCTTGCGACCGTCACGCCCGCGGGCTTCTGCGACTCCCGGTTTCCTGACGCTGCGTTGCGAAAGACGCCTTCACCTGCGGAGGACATGACCAGATGGAATACGTGCATCCCGAACTTCTGGACGGCAAAGTCGCGTGGGTCACGGCTTCCGCGCGAGGCCTGGGACGGGCGATTGCGGAACGTCTCGCCCGTTGCGGCGCTTCGTTGGTCGTCCACGCAAGGTCCGACCGGACGGCCGCCGAGTTCAACGAAGCCCCGTCGACGACGCACGTGGCCCGGGAAATCCGGAGAGCGGGCCACGCCGTGATCACCGTATTCGCGGACGTCTCGGACCCCGGACAGGTGCAGGCGGCGGTCGAACGCATCGAGAGCGAACTCGGCCCCATCGACATTCTGGTGAACAATGCCGGCGGCGACATCGCGGCGGCGGGCGGAAAACCGAAGCCCAACGATACGCTCGACATCCCGCTGGAAGACGTGGAAGCCGTGTTCAAGAGGAATTTCGACACAACCTTGCATTGCTGCCGCGCCGTTGTACCGGGCATGATTCAGCGCGGGGGAGGCAGAATCGTCAATATCGGCTCGGTGGACAGCTTCACCGGCGCGCCCGGCGGAGGCCCCGTGTACGCCACGGCCAAAGCGGCGCAAACCCATTATACCCGCTGCCTGGCCGCTCAGCTTCGGGAACACAACATCACCGTGAACATGGTTGCGCCGGGCGACTCCCCGAGCGGTCGCTTTATCGCCACGGGTCAGGCCGACCCGGAATATCTGAACGCAATGAACCGGCCCACGCTGATCCGATACGCGTATCCGGATGAGATCGCGCGGGCCGTGCAATTCTTCGTCTCACCGCTGGCAAGCTTCGTGAGCGGGCAGATCCTCCGCGTGGACGGCGGCGCGCAGCTCTCGCCGGCGTAGTCCGCCTTGCGACCACGCCCGTCAGCGCCTGTCCAGTTCCGCCCGGTATTCCTCCGGCGTATCGATATCCCGCAACACCCCTCCATCGTCCACCGCGACCTCGAGCGTGTCGTCCGGGTGCCCCCGCATGACGGGTTTCAGCCCGTCCTCCCCCGTTAGAGATCGGATTTCAGGGAAATAACGACCCAGATCCACCAGGGCCGGATGTCCCCGTTTGCCCCGGTACACCGGAACGACGATCCCCTTATTTCCGTTCCGATACGCCGCCGCCACCTTCCTGACCACGCGCTCTCGGATGTGCGGCTGGTCGCCCAGGGCGATTAACGCTGCATCGGCCGTTTCTTGCAGGGCGGAAAGCCCGCACATGATACTCGAAAACATCCCCTCACGGTAGTCGGGATTCGTTTGAAACAGGACGGGCCGCTCCCCCAGACTTGCACGTACGGCATCCGCCTTGTGGCCGAGCACCACCAGGATGTCGTCCAGTTCGGCCTCCAGCAGCGTATCGACCACGGCCTGAAGTACCGTCTTTCCGCCGAACGGCAACAACTGTTTGGGAGACCCCATGCGTGTCGACAACCCCGCGGCCGGCACGAGTGCGCATATACGTTTTGTCATCTGGTTATCAAGTATAATAAAAAACCTGCGCGGAGACCACAACTTCTGACCGGCTGCGGGACAGGACGGGCGCATCCTGCAGATCCGCATTTAAAACAACCACTTAATCGTCACCTTTCAAGGCAGGCCGCCGGGAGGCCGTTCCGGATCGCATTCCCGCGAATGCGATAACGCCGACGCGGCGCTCTTTCGTGCTTAATCATTCATAAAAATAATAAAAACAAATAATTAATTTGTCCATTTTACGCTTTGCCTTGACTTTTTTCCATTAAATAGTACATTACATCCTTTTGAAAGGAACAGGGGGTCGAATTCCGCACGTCCTCAGCCTCCGGAGAAGGCATTTCAGGTGCTCTGTGAAACGTGTGAAAAGCGTCCCGCCACACGGATCTCCACCCGGATAGTCAATGGCGGGAAACAGATCACGTATCGTTGCGAAGTCTGCGAATCGCTACCGGAAGCCGGGTCGCAACCTCGCCTGGAACGCCCGTGCGAACGTTGCAGGAAGAAAGAGGGCGTTGTCAAGCTTACCCGACTCGCCGAACGATATCGAACCGTAACCTATCTTTGTGAAACCTGCGCGGCCGGGCCGTGATCTCCTGCCCCGGGAATATGTCACCGAGCTTCCCGTGATTCATCATCCCGCCGCCGCGCCGTTGAATAACCGGACAGCCGCATGATGGATACCAGCACATTCCTGAATCCTCCTGCCCCCTATCGAATTCTGCCGACCTGGACATGGAACAGCACGGTCGAAGACGGAGAAATCGTGCGTCAGATCCGGGAGATGGGTGAAAAGGGTCTGGGCGGTTTCTGCCTGTCCGCGGGGCCGGGGCTTCGCATTCCGTACCTTTCCAGAATCTGGTTCGACCGGGTTCGGGTGGCCGTGGAAACCGCCCGCGAGGTCGGACTTCAGGTCTGGCTGCACGACGAATATCCCCATCCCCACAGCATCAGCGGCGTTCAGGTATCGTTAGGCTACCCGCAGTATCGGGCCCAACATCTTACGTTTGACGAAATCACGGTCCAGGGTGGGCAGCAGGTCGACATGGAGCTTCCATGGGGCACCGTATTACGCGCGCTGGCCGTTCCGCTGAAACGCGACCGGTGCCTCTGGGAGGACGTCGCGGATATCGGTGAAAATATCGGTGCGAATCAACGCCAGGAAATATACCGCGAGCACCCGGAAGACGCGGTTTACCACAACAAACGGTTTCTTGCCCGCGACCTCACGCACCGCCTGTTCTGGAAGGCTCCGCCGGGACGCTGGAGAGTGCTTGTTTTCATCCAGCGGGAAAACGAAGCGGCGCAACCCCATGGAATCCACTTCGATCCGTTCAACGCGGATGCCGTCGCCTGTTTTCTGGAGACCACGCACGGAAGGTACGCCAAGGGGCTGGCAGACGATTTCGGCCGCGTGATTCAGGGCATTTTTACCACCGAGACGTTTTCTACTCCCGGCAGATGGCCGTGGTCTCCGACATTGCCCCGGGTATTCAAGGACCGGAACCGGTACGACCTGCTCAAATGCCTCCCGGCGCTGATGACCTATTTCGGCCCGAACACGGCCCGGATCCGGTACGACTACTTCCAGACGCTGAGTGAGATGCTCAGGGACAACTTCCATAAACCCTTCGAGAGGTGGTGCGCGAAACGCAACGTGCTGCACGCGGCCGACGTCACCGTCTTCAGGAACGCCCACCGGCGCAACGTACATATTCCCGGTACGTGCGGAGGCGGCGAAAAGGTTGGCGGGTTCAGAGACGGGGACGCGCACGCCGCCTCGTATCGCCGGAACCCCAGGTTCTCCGTTTCGGAGAACGACGGGGGTCGCGCGTTTAACACGTGCTTCCAGGGTACCGGCTGGTCTCTGACGCTCCAGGATATGAAGTGGACGATCGACCGGATGGGCGCTCTCGGCGCGAATCTCTTTCACGCTCGGGGATTGTCTTACACCCTCGACGGACTGCGCAAGCACGACAGTCCGCCCTCGATTTTCCATCAGAACCCGTACTGGAAACATTTCCGACTTCTGGCAGACTACGCCGGCCGCCTATCCTATGTCCTCAGCCAGGGACGCCGGAGGGCCAATCTGGCACTTCTGGATCCGGTGACGAGCCTCTGGGCGCACCTGGGCAGTCCTGGCCTCGGTTGGGAATATATCGGATACGACGAGGATGAGGCCAAGCTGACCCGGCGGCTTGCCACAGATTGGGCGTACCTGATAGAGTCCCTATGCCGGATGCAGCGCGACTTCGACTCCCTGGATCCGGAAACCCTCGCGGTGGCGCGCGTCGCCGGAAACCGGCTGCAGATTGACGGCGCCGGCTACGACGTACTCATCCTTCCGCCCATTACAAACCTGGAGCGCGACGCGTTCGAACGCATCAGGCAATTCATCAATGCCGGCGGCAGAGTCATCTGTCTCGGCCTGCTTCCGATCGAAGACATCCAGGAGGGTCCATCGGTTGTCGAGGCTTTCTCCCGCCTGACCGATATGGAGCCCGGCAGAATGAGGCGGGACTATATCGGCCACGAACTTGGCGTACATCTCATTCAGCGGGGAAACCTCTACTTCATTCGTACGGGTGGTTCCGTGGAAAAGAACCGCGGTGCGCGTATGCTGGGCGATCTGCTCCACCGGATCCTTCCGCCGGACGTGAACGTCGAGACCGACAAGAAGCACGGTTCGGCGATATTGGCGCAGAGACGAGAGACGGCAAACGAAGATCTGTTTTTCTTTGCCAATACCGACCGGACCGCCTTCACGTCCCGGATCACCCTCGTGGTTCCGCCTCACAGGCGAAAGGTGGAACGGTGGGACCTGGAAACCGGCAGGCGTACCCCATTGCCCGTGAAGCGCGAAGGCGACCAGGTCAGGCTCAACGTCACCTTCGAACGTTTGCAGTCCCATCTGATCGTCGCGTCAGAAGACAAACCGCAGCCTCCCGCCGAATCGGAAACGGCGGCCGTTTTACGTCCCGACGGAAACGACCCGTGGAAAGTCGATCCCGAAGAGGACAACTGCCTTCGCCTGGACAGGTTCCAGATGCAACTCGATCCCCAGAACAAGGGGATCGAGCAGGGCTGGCACAAACCGGGCTACAGGGACAATCGCTGGACGTCCGTAACCCCCAAGCCGGTTGTCGACCAGATCGGAGACCTGTCGTCTCTTTCCGGACTGCCCTTCACGTTTAATAGCGGCGGACCGGGCAAGACCGCCGGTCCCGGTATCGAATTCCCCCTGGTCTGCTGGTTCAGAACGGCATTTTCCGCTGACGTCGTGCCGTCCAAACTGTCCCTGGTCATGGACCGCAGCGCCATTCTGGGCAATTACCAGATCTATCTGAACGGCGTCCGACTGCCTGGCAAGGCTTTTCGTCCCACTTTCAGGTACGACCACAACAACGTCACTTGTGCGGTGGTGCGCCGCGCTACGACGGGAAGGAACGTGCTGGCCATCCGCGTGGAACTGGACGAGCTCAACCAGGGCCTCGTCGACGCCTTTTATCTGTTCGGAAAATTCGGAGTGAGGCGCTGGCTCAACCACTATTTGCGAATGGTTGCCCCGGTCGACCGTGGTTTCCCGGGTGAGCTCGACGAGCAGAAGATGCCGTATTACGCGGGCACGGTCGTGTACACGAAGGATATGACGTTTGCCGAACTTCCCGAGACCGAACAGTTCGTTTTTTCGCTCGAGGAGGAACTCAAGGACGTTTCCGATATCGTAGAGGTGGTCATCAACGGCCGCTCCCTGGGGACAAGGGCCTGGGCGCCCTACAAGTGGACGGCCGGAACCGAATGGCTGAAACCGGGAAAGAACCGAATCGTGGTCCGGATGACCAACACCCTTTCCCGGCTGCTCACCGGCTGTGAATTCGAGACCCGAACCCACTCTCTGGAACCCGTCAAACTATAGGTAACCGAGGCCGGCCGGCGCGGACGCACGCCCTCACCGGAGGAACCGGATGCGCCGTTGACCCCCGCTGCCGGCGTCATAAATACCGTATCGGGCAAGAAAAAAAGCGGCCTCACGTTGAGGTCGCTTTTTCGTATAATACGAACGGTGAGATTCACCGAACGCCAATGCGCCGCGGTCGGGAGGAAATGCAGGCGGGAGGGTTGTCCTGTCAGAGAGTCGTCCGCTCCGTTCGTGCGTGAAGCGAGAACCGGCCGCATTCAAGCGGCGCCGTTCGTTGTCACTGATCTCGGCAGATGTCATTTCAAATGGAGATAAATATGAAAAAGGGATGGATCGCAGCTGGCGTGGCGGCGGCACTGCAGGGATTTCTTCTGGTGGCGGCGGGTGTCATCTTCGCCGCCCTGTTCCTCATCAAGATCCTCTGGGCGTGGACGATTCCCGATCTGTTTCCCGGTGCAGTGGAACAGGGACTCATCGCGGGGGAAATCTCCTGGTTTGCATCCCTCAAGCTCGCGCTGTTTCTCGGAATCCTGTCGGCGATAATCGGGGGAGGAAACGTGTCTACGTCGGTTTCGAGGTGAGAGTCACGCAAAGCAGCGATCAGCTAAAGGCGTTAGCTTTAACTAAGAGACAATAGTCAACTTCAAATTCAAGATCCACATCTCCCCAAATTCCCTGCCTACGGCGTGTTCCTTTTGAAGCGACCAAAAGGAACCAAAAGTCGCCGCTGGGCGCGGGGCCTGCCATATGCACAGCGCGAACACCCTCACAGGATGCACAGGATCCTCTGCCCTGACACCCTCAGTGGAACATCGAACAATGTCGATCGACGGATCAGCGCGCTCTGCTCTGGTAGCCCTCCGGTCAGGATGTCATTTCGTAGACCGATCGGCGACTGAATGATGAGGACAGCCGTCAGCTTGAACCAGGAGATCAATCAGTGGACGTGTGCGCCGTAAATCGGCAGAACCCTGAATGGCGCACGCCTCTCCCGTGGGGAGAGGGGGAGCACAGCGAAATGCCTTCAAGTGATTACAGTATTTGATATGATTGATGATACGTGATCGGATACCCAGATGAAATTCGACGACGGGTCGTACTACAAGGCATACGATCACAACTATCGCGTCGCCTATGAAGAAGGATTGACGTACCTTGGCGAAGGGGGATCGCAGAAGGCCGCCCTTGAGCGTCTGGAGGGAATGGTCCGAAGAATCCCGCATTCGCCGACGGAAACAGAGATTCTTGACCTGGGATGCGGAGATGGCACGGTAGGAATTTTTCTGGCCGGACTGGGATACCGGTACCTGGGTATCGACATCTCGGAGGCTGCAATCGAACGCGCGAGTCAGCGGTCTGCCGAAGCCGGCGCGGATGCGGGATTCCGGGTAGCGAATGTGCTGGATACGGATACGTTGCCGGCCGACGGATTCGACATCATTCTCGACTTCTATTGCTTCCACATGCTGGTTGTCGACGCCCACCGGAAAAACTACCTGAGAAACGTCAGACGGGCCATGCGGGACGGAGGATATTTCATCCTCTTCGGCTCGCACGACCCGGAGGCGTACGAGGGCCCGGTGGATTCGTTCGCCGAATTCTGCAAACAAACGGGCGCCAACACGTCCGGCGTCCCTCTTCAGAAACGTAGGGGAAACCGTTGGCAGGACGTGAAAAGCAGGAGCGTATTCCTGATGGGGCGCTCGCGCAGCCTGAAGGGCTATCGGGAGGAACTGACCGCGGCGGGTTTCAGGATCCTGTATCATACGACGTATCGCTATCCCCCTGCCGCGGGCTTCCTGATGCAAAGGGAACGGCAAGCGTCTTGAATGGCAGATGGATTCAAGCGGAGTGATTCCATGAAAAATCTCGGCGTCGGCTGCTCACGGTGTTACTTGAGGTAACGCATTCACCTCTTCCTTCAGGCACTGAGGAATGGCATGCCTGAGCGCGACTACAGTCTTACGTGGTACCACGGCTCTCAGCAAGCGTTGACAGAACTTCGCGTTGGAAGTTCGATCACGCGGGTCCGCGACCTGGCAAAGGCGTTTTCTCACCGGCCGACGCTTGTCTGTATGTCTGATCCGGGCGAGTCGATTTCTCTCAAGATTACGGTTACGCACAACGGCGTCACGCCGGGTTTTCTCTATGCTGTTTCCGAGCAGATCGACCCGCGGGATATCTATCCGCATCCTCACCCGGTGAATGCCGATCGTTGGGAGTGGCTGACCCGGCGGGAACTGAAGCTGCAGTTCATCGAAAAGACCATCGTGACGGACCGGGAACGCCTGACCGACGAAGAAATCTCAGACCTCAGGCGGAAGCAGAAGGAACGTGGCGAGGAGACGTTTTTGGAGCGGTCAGATTGAAATGTTGCGAAAAACGGATTCGATGCAATTCCCTGATAGCCGCGGAGTTCGTGAAGTTGGAAACTTCAGGTCAATTTGGGGTGTCATCTCCTATGCCGTGTGTTTACATTGAAACTACTATAGTCAGTTATCTGACGGCGCGCCAGTCTCAGAGTCTGCTGGTAGCAGCCTGGCAAGACGTGACGGTCACGTGGTGGAGTTACCAGCGACAGGATTTCGATCTTTGCACGTCGGCCCTCGTCATTGAGGAAGCCAGCCGCGGCGATCAGGAAGCGGCAGCACGCAGAATAGCACATCGACAATGCGCTGATCAAACCGCAGTTTCGGGCAATATGCCTAAAACATGGGTATCCCAGCCCCGAAATCTGTACCCCCCAGGAGATGGTCGGAGGTCTGCCCGATGAAAGATGAAGTCATCGTCGCCCTGTGGAAGATCAAAGAGGAAATCGCACGGGAGCACGAATATGACGTGGACCGTCTGGGCGCAATGGTCCGCGAAAAAGAGCGTGAGTACGCGTACAGAGTCGTAGACCGGGCACGTTCGAAGAAATCGGATACGTGCCAGGATTCCGGAGATTCGTAATACAAACGTCACTCATCACGCGATCGCCGTAACAGCTTGAACCGCGTTTGACCTCATACTTTCGACATCCACAATTTGGCGATCTGGATCATGCGTGGCGTAGGCATGGCCTTTCGCGATCCGGCCGCGCGGGCCGGTGGAGGTTGCGATGAGACGGTCTCTGGCATTGGTTCTTCTCTGGGCGTTCTCGGCGCTGGCGGCGGCTGGAGCGTCCGCCTGCGACAGCGATACGGGGACCGCCGGGTCCTACGCATCCCGCGCCGGCGCCGTTCTGGGGACGTACCGCCCGGCGCCGCCGGACCGCTCGCCGGAGACCATGGCGCGCGCGGCGGCCCGCTTCCTGGGTTCGCTGAACGAGGCGCAGAGCCAGGCCGCGCGCCACGGCCTGGCGAGCCCCGAGAGACGCAGGTGGACCAACGCCCCAGTTCGCGGGCCGGCCGGCGGCGTCGCGCTGGGCGACCTGGACAACGACCAGCTTCGCGCCTTCTCGGACCTTCTGGCGGCGCTGCTCAGCGCGAAGGGCTACGCCAAGGTACGGGACGTCATGCTGGGGGACGACCTGCGCGCCGTTATCGACGGCGAGCCGAATGAGGGGGTGGGGATCGAGGCCTTCCGCTTCGTCCTGTTCGGGGAACCCTCGGCGGCGTCGCGATGGGCGGTGCAGCTCGACGGGCATCATGTCGCGCTCAACGTCACGCTCGATGGCGACGCCTATTCCCTGTCGCCGAGCTTCATCGGCACCTACCCGCAGGCGTTCACCGTGGCGGGCGTGAAGTTGCGGCCGCTGGGCGCGGAGACGGATCTCGCGCACAGTCTGGCCGGCAGCCTGACGCCGGAGCAGCGCGCGCTGGCGGTGATTGCCGACCGGCGCGGCGCGCTCCGAGTCGGGCCCGGCCGGGACGGCGTCGTCCCGGAGCCCGTCGGCATACCCGGTAGACTGCTGGACGGGACTCAGAGGGAGAAACTCGTCGCCCTCGCCTCGCAGTGGTTCGACCTCATGCCGCCGGACCCTGCGCGGGCGCACAAGGCGCGGTTTCTCGACGGGCTGGGCGAGACCCGGTTTGCCTGGAGCGGCCCGCTCGCGGCCGGGAGCGACGTCTCTTGGGCCATACAGGGGCCGTCGATAGTCATCGAGTATGCGAACGACGCGCGGGGCGGCGCCGACGCCGGCAATCCCGCGGATCACGTGCACTCCGTCTATCGGGACCTCGACCGAAACCTGGGGCTGTAGGCCGGGCGGCGGCAGTCCTTCCCGCCTTGACGGGAAACCGATCGGAAAACGGTACGACGATGACGAAATCGCCCGCCAGAGCCTTGCACAAGCACATCCGCATCGTTCCCGAGCAGTGGCGCCGCATCGAGAGCGCCGCCGCGGGCACCGTCTGCTTGTCCAACCAGCTTCTTGTTGAGCTCGCGATGGAGGCGCTCGACCGCCGCGAATCGCTCGGCCCGGACGCGGGCCGTGTCGGCGGGGGGTCGCAGGCGAGACCGTCGAACACGCGCACGACGGCGTGGGTGAGCGGAACGAATTCCTTCAAGCGTTAGTCGGACGTGCAAGATTCATCGAGCCTGCTCTACGCTCAGTGACGTATATTTCAGCCCCAACCATACCTGGAGGTACGTGATTCATGACCCCATGGAAGATCAACCTGGACGATGTGCCTGAAGAACATCAGGAATGGACGTGGAAGACCGGAAAGTACGAACGCTATCGCCGGCATGTCTCCGTCGCCCTTGGAAACACCCCGGAAACGCCGCATCCGTTCGACGTGGAACTGACGCGTCTGCCCCCGGGCGCGCGTCCGTGTCCCGTGCACTCGCACGACCGGATGTGGGAGTTCTTCATCGTCGTATCGGGCCGCGCCGTGGTGGACCGCGACGGGGAATCCACCGAAGCCGTCGCCGGAGACTGCTTCATGCAGCCGGCCTGCACGCGGCACCGGATCCGGAACGCCAGCGACACGGAAGACCTGGTCTTCTACGTGATCGCGAACGACCCCGGCGTTCCCATTGTGAGCCGCAAATACGAGGTCTGATCGGAGGGGCGAACCGCACGGTCCGCCCGCCGCTGTCATCCGCCACGAACGCCGCGCCCGGAGCTACGCCCGGTCCGTCGACGGGTCTCCGCGTACTTCCTCGTCGCTGAATCCCCTCCTCCGCTCGTGTCGGGTATTCGTTTGCATTCATCGCCAGGGGATCAGAATTGGGGTTCTCCATCTCCGCCGGTGAGATCTTCGGACTGACGTGCTCGTTCGTCTGGGCGCTGAACAGCCTGATGGTGCGCACGCAGTCACAGGCCATCCCGCCGGCGATGATGAACGGCATCCGGTGCGCCGTCGCCACCGTCTTCTTCTGGGCGCTGCTCCCGTTCGGCCCCCCGCTGTCCAGCTACGCCCACGTTACCGGCACGGAATGGGCGCTCCTGGTGGGCGGGCTGCTGATCGGCATGGCCATGGGCGAAACGATGTACCTTGCGGCGATCAGGGAGATCGGCGTTTCTCGCGCAATGGCGCTGTCCGGGACTTTCCCGCTGTCCACGTTCTTCTTCGAGTGGGCCCTGCTGCAGAATCCGTTCAGCCGGCGATTCTTTCTCGGGATCTGCCTCGTGGCGCTGGGTGTGCTCTTTCTGTCGAGCCGGGCCCGGCAGCCGGCCGGCGAGCGGCCCGACCGGCTGGCGCTGGGCGTATTCCTCGCGCTGTTCGCCTGTCTGTTATGGGGCCTGAGCACGGTCATGCTCAAACCGGCGATCGCCCACATG
The DNA here is from genome assembly GCA_965203805.1 of Candidatus Latescibacterota bacterium. Lineage (GTDB taxonomy): Bacteria > Latescibacterota > UBA2968 > UBA2968 > JAAXHE01. The sequence continues at coordinate 4,857,267 of OZ241917.1, forward strand.
ACGTCGGTGCAGGCCAACAGCGTCCGCGTGCCGCTTACCGCCGCGGTGCTCTTTCTGGTCCGGGCGTGGGCGGGCCCGGTGATGCGCATCCGGGAAATCGACCGGCGGGCGCTGTTGATCGTGGCCGCCAGCGGCATCGTCGGCGTGGGCGCCGGATCCCTGTTCTACGTGATGGCGATCGACCGCATCGGTCCCGCGAAGATGGCCACCCTGGCGTCCGTCTCTCCCGTCATCGGGATGCTGATGGCGGTTATCTTTCTCAAGGAAAAGCTGACGCTGCGGCTGGTGGGTGGCGTGGTGCTGTGTGTGGCGGGGGTGTGGATGGTCCTGTGACGTACGGGTCCGATGTGTATACACACACTTGTGTGTGTATATTTCGCCGTCCTCCACACATCGTTGATAACGGCACGTTTGTCGAAATTGGCTGGAGACGTGAGGGACAGGTCTATGATTCGCGCTATTCTGGACGGTCTGTTTACCCGGGAATTGCTGGACGCACACCCGGATGAATGGGGTACCGCCGATTTTTGCGACCATCCGGCGGCGGCGGGGTACTCGACCACGATAACGCCGGAAGTGATACGTACGGCAACCGATCGAGGCGTAGACCTGATTGTCACCCACCATGATGCCTGGGATTTCATGTTCGAGCAGCGGGAGCAGGTCCAATCTCTATTGAAAGAAAGCGGAATCACGCACGTGTGGGCGCACCTCCCGCTCGACCTCGCGGACTTCGGGACCTCGGCGACGCTGCTGTCGGAAATGGGCTGCGCGCCGGTGGCGGTTATGCAGCACGCGGAGGTAAGGGTGGGCGAACTTGCCGAACCCGAACCTCTGAACGCGGTGCGCGTGAGACTCAGCGGATTGTTATCGGAGGAACCCTGCCGGGTACAGGATGCGGATCGGGCGGTGAGGAGAGTAGCTGTGGCAACCGGCGCGGGAATCTATACCACGCTTGTACGGGATGCGTTGCAATACGATATCGACCTGTACGTCACGGGGGAGACGAACCTCTATCTGCTCGAGTACGCGAAATACAAAAACGTCAACGTGCTCGTGTACTCGCATAACTACACGGAGTTACCCGGCGTACGGGCCTTCGCCGAAAGAATCGCCGGCGCTCTCGGGCTCGAGCTGAAGGGGCATCTGGGGGATTCTCATTTTTAGACTCTCGAATCGCCGCGTTTCAGAACAAGAACCAACTCCGCGCCTGAATTCCGTTTCGCCGGGGAGAATTCCAATTTCGGTAACCAGCTGAACGTCGACGCGTTCAGGAGAATGTGCGATGTCGAGATCGAAGCTAATGGTAGTCGGATACGGCGGGATGGGCCGAAAATTCTCGAAAGTCTTCACCGAAACCTTCTCGATCTCGTGGACCACCTCCGAAACAACACACCGGCCACTTATTGGGAGAGCCAGGTCTGCAATCCGTTTACCAGTCGGCTGCGACGCCGGTTGGTCGAGTCCATGGGGCAATACGCCGATCGGTTGGATCGGGGCGAGTTTCCGTTTGAGTCCGAGCTGTCCGGCAGGTCGAGTTGACTCGCGCTCTTGCGGATTGATAGAAATAGTTCGGCTGCGATCACATTACGGAGTTATCTTTAACTTACGACACGGAATCTGTTGAGCCGAGTGAGAGCCAACAGCGACAGGCGAAATACTACTGTAAAGTGATGAAAGTCAAATTTTCAGTTGTGAATTGCCATGATGCCGGTTTCGAGGTAAATTTGCCGAACTCGCAGTCTTCGAAGGCGATGTGTAGTCCTGGCCAGATTTGCCAGGTGTGTCCCGCGTCGTAGCCGACCTGGACAAACTCCCAGTCTGGAGACATCAATGGAATGCACTTACATCAGTCGCGATTCGGAAATCATGAGTGGGGCACTCTGTTTTACAGGGACTCGCGTACCGGTTCAGAATTTATTCGACTACCTTGCGGGGACCTCCTCGCTTGACGATTTCCTGGAGGACTTTCCCTCGGTTTCGCGCGAAGCCGCGGTAGCTGTACTCGAGGCCGCGAAAGCACACCTCTTTGCTGATGCGTCTACTGCTTGACGAATCCGTACCGCGGAACCTGCGGCGATTCCTACCCGATCATACAGTACGAACAGTGATTGAGATGCAGTGGGGTGGAATCACGAACGGTGAGGTACTCCGACTTGCCGCGTCCGAATTTGATGCGTTTATCACCGTTGACAAGAATCTTCGGTACCAACAGAACCTATCCAACCTTCCCATCGCGGTCGTAGTCCTGCACGCGCGCTCGAACGAGCTTCAGTTCCTGACGCCGCTCCTGCCTGAGTTGAAAGAAACCCTGTTTTCGCTGAAGCCACGCTGTCTCGTGCAAGTCGGGGCATAACCAGCATCTTCAATTATCCCATTTGCGATAATGAAAATAAGCCTCGCAGTCAAAACCCGGCGCGCCGTCAAGACGGACGTCCCGGCGCTTATTGACCTGGCGCAGCGGTCCTGGCTTTCCGGCAACTGCGAACTCGCCCCGATCGACGCGGTACGGGACTGGATGGAAGCGGACCTCGAGACGAAGCGATATCCGGAGATATGGCCGAACGTCACGGTTGCGGAGCACCGGTCACGAATCCTGGGCCTCGCGTATGCCGACGGCCGGGAGGTCGCGGAACTGTGGGTTCACCCTTCATTTCAGCGGCGGAGCATCGGGAGCAGGTTGTTGCAGGCCTGCGAGCAGGAAATACTCCGCGCGGGTTACGACACCTCGAGACTGCAGTACTCGGAGTATAACGTGGCTGCTCCACACTTCTACCGTGCTCGCGGATACGTGGAGGTGAGCAGGTCGCGGGGCAGACTTCCATCCGGAGTGGAACGGGACATCATTGTCATGGAAAAAAGGCTGAACGCCTGAAAGACTCACGCGCCGTTCGCGGCAGATTCACCGGCGCTGCCTCCCGGATAACGCAGTGCGATTCAGCGTCCAGGATAAAGGACCCGACCTATGAAAGTCAAGGCGATCGACTTCGTGATTTCCCACGTGTCGGATCCTCCTCATGTTGTCGGCGGGCGCCCTGATCATCCGTCTTCGTTCGATTTGTGTACAGCGACGAATTTGTCGATCTGGCGGAAGATTCTGTGCAGGGTGGCGACGTCGCGCCGGTCCATGGACAGGCGGCCGAAGAGGCGCCGGATGGACCTCGGGAAGGCCTTGGGCATGTAGTCGGCCGGAAAGCCGAGTTTGTCCAGGCCGGACGCGATGTGGGCGTAGAGGGACTCCATTTCTTCGAAGGACGGACGGTCCAGTTCCGGCTCTTCGCGGGGTTCCGCGGCCGCACGGAAGAGTTCATACCCGAAGATGAGCACGGCCTGGGAGAGGTTCAGCGAAGGATACCTGTGGGCCGTGGGAATATTGGCGACGATACTGCATAGCCGCATTTCATTGTTGGTGAGTCCGTTTTCCTCCCGCCCGAAGACAAGGGCGGCCTCATTGCCTCCGGGCAGGGAAACCAGTTTCTCCGCCGCGTGCCGGGGCCCGTACATGACGTCGAAGTGCTCCCGTTTCCTGTGGGTCGTGCCGACGGAGAGCACAGTGCCGGAGAGGGCTTCTTCGAGCGATTCGCAGACGGTGGCGCCATAGAGTACGTCGCCCGAGCCGTGCGCCATCTTTCGGGCGTCTCCGCACGTGTGGTCGGGCGGGTCAACGAGGTAGAGCCTCGAGAGTCCCATGTTCTTCATGGCGCGCGCCACCGAACCGACGTTGCCCGGCTCCTTGGCGCCAGCCAGAACAACGCGGATGCGGTCGAGCGCTTCCGGTGCGGTCGATTGTTGCCGCATCTGTTGCTCCTTGTCTGATTGCATTACCGGCGCCCGTACTCTGAAGGCGCGCTCTGAAGACCGGTCCCCCGGGTCACCGTCGCAGCGTCGGGCCCGCCGGTCGACTATTGACTCAACAGGCGTTTCCATCCCCTGGGAACGGCATTGGTTTCGAGCAGCATCAGCACCGCCTGCCGCTGCGCGGTCTCCAGGCTGTCGTCTCGGGCTTCCCAATAGGCGGCGCCGCGCCGGGTCGCGTCGGGGCGCATCGAAAAAGCCTCCCGGCTGAAGACGGAATCGTGAAGCGCGGGGTTCAGCGAATAGCCGCCAATGCGCGTCGTCTGTTCGGCCATGGCGCCTGTTCCGGTGGTAATGCGCACGGTTTGCAGGACCGGCAGCCAGTACCGGTCGTAGTACAGCGCGTTTTGCTGATAGGTGCGCAATTCTTCGACGCCGAGCGGTTTTCGTCCCCTCTTGTTCAGCCGCAGGTCGTAGCCCACCAGTGAGAAGTCGTCTGCGGAAATCCAGATCGCCCCTTCAAGTCCGGGGCGTTTCTTCTTTCTCGGCTCGACGCGAATCCTGTGCACCGCCACGTCACCCATCTGTACGGTTCCGGTCAGACGATAGCGGTAATTCTCCCGGGCGTCGGATGCCAGCGGAAGCGGACCCACGTCGAAATCGCGGCCATTGAGGCGGCCGCTGCGGATATTGACGATTACGCCGGGATGCATGCCGAACTGCTGCGCAGGCGCGTGACGCGACCGGTACGCCGTAATGACCTGGACGATCTCTCCCGGATTCCGATAGTACCCCCGGCCGTCGTAATCGATTCGCGCGAGGATGTTCGAACCGCCGCTGCCGCCGCCAAACAGAGTCTGGGTGCCGCGTAATGCGAAGCGATGCGTTTGGAGATCCGCGTAGCGCGTGTGGAAGACGTTTTCGCGGGGTTCCCGGCCTATTTTTTCGAGGAGCGCCTTGAGGGACGGTCGCGGAAGGTCAACGTGTGACTTGAGGGTAATGGGAGACGGGGAGAGCAGGACGTCCAGCTGGGTCTCCGGAGTCGCGGCCGAGTCAATTTCCCGCAGTGAGGTCCGATAGCCCACCAGGGAGACCCGGAGACGGATCGGGCCCGCGGGCAGGTCGGAGACCGCGAATCGGCCATGGAGGTCCGTATGGTCTCCCCGCCTGAGTTCCGGCAGGACAACCGTGGCGTAGGGAAGCGGCGCGCGCGTGGCACTGTCTCTCACGGTGCCGATCAGGGTGGCCGTATGCGAGGACGCCTGAAGGATGTGCAACGCGACAAAGCCGGCGATGACGTTAGAAAAATGCCGTACGGACATCAGCCAGTGCCTGAATGAGACGGTTGATTTCTTCCTCTCCGTGGTCGGCCATGAGCGTGAGGCGAAGTCGGCTCTCGCCCTCCGGCACTGTCGGAGGCCGGATGCCGCTGAGATAGATCCCTTCCTCGAAGAGATGGTCCGAAATTGCCATCGTGCGCTTCGCGTCGCCGATTAGAACGGGAATGATCTGGGATTCGGAGCCCATGAGATCGAAGTCGAGGTCGCGCAAGGCGCCCTGAACGGTTCGGACGTTTCGCCAGAGGTCGTCTCGCAGGTCCGGCCGTGATTCGACGAGTCCCAAAGCGGCTGAGGCGGCGGCGCAGGCGTCGGGTGGCGGGGCCGAAGTGTAGATGAAGGCCGGCGCCCGATTGATCAGCAGGTCGATGAGTTCCGCGTTTCCGGCGACGAATCCGCCACAGGCGCCGAGGGCCTTGCTGCCGGAGGTCGTCAGAACGTCGATACCCTGTGTGATGCCGAAATGGTCGTGTATTCCGCGGCCGGAAGCGCCCAGGACGCCGGTTCCATGGGCGTCGTCAACCATGAGGATGGCCTTGTGCCGGTTCGCTGCGTCCACCAGTTCGGGGAGCGGGGCAAGGTCGCCGTCCATGCTGAACAGCCCGTCGGTGACGATCAGCCGGCGCCGGTAATCGATCCGCGACCGGAGAAGCTTGTCCAAATGGTCGACGTCCCGGTGGCGATAGACGAAGGTTTCTGCGCGGGAGAGCCGGCAGGCGTCGATGATGCTTCGATGGTTCAGGCGGTCGCTGAAAACCGCATCTTCCTCGCCTGCAAGCGCGCTAACCGCTCCCAGGTTCGCCATATAGCCGGTGGGAAAGCAGAGGGCCGATTCGGTTCCCAGGAATCGGGCCACCCTGTCTTCCAGCGTCCGATGCGGTTCCATATTTCCTGAAATCAGGCGGGAGGCCGCCGCGCTCAGCCCGTACGTGCGCAGGGCAGCGTCCGCGTCTTCCTTAAGTGCAGGGTGATTTGCAAGCCCGAGATAGTTATTGGAACAGAAGAGGAGACGTTCCTTGCCGTCGATGCGGACCCTGGGACCCTGCGCTCCTTCCACCAGATGAAGGCTGCGGTACAGTCCGCGTGATTTCAGGTTGTTCAACTCTGTGTCGAGATGAGGAAGCACTGGACGGGCACCGGTACGCGAGGCAGTTCAGGGACACGAAACTCGGACGGAAATTATGGAAATCCCCCGGGAATGTCAAGCAGGTGGCGGAGAATGGTACGGGTTTGACAAAAGGGTTCGTTCGCTTATATTCTTAGCGGGTTTTCGTGGCAGGGTTCAACCGGACCGGTTGGCGGGACTCGCTGCTTGCGGCCAACCGGTTTTTCCGTCCCGTAACATGACAACCCTGCCGCCCGGGAAGCGGCGCAAGGGTTTGGAGGAACCGGAATCATGGCGGAGGCACGGCAGGGCGCAGACTGGAAATGGATGGCGCTGTTTCCCGCGGTTTCGGGCCTTATCCTCGGCGCGGCATTTCCGCCTCTGCCTCTGGGTTTTCTGTCTTATGTCGCGCTGATCCCGCTGCTGCTTGCGGCGGAGCAGGTGCGCGGCAGGGCGGCTTTCGCCGCAGGGTTCGTTCAGGGGATCTTCTTTTACGGTGTCACGCTATACTGGATCGGTTCGATCACGCCGCCCGGCATGGCCGGCGCGGTTTTTTATATGTCCCTGTTTCGCGGCCTGTTCACGTGGGGGTTCGCCAGAGTCGTCGCGCGATATGGCGGCGCGGGGTTGTGGAGCGCGCCGTTCCTCTGGGTGGGGTTGGAATATTTCAACTCTGTGGGCGATATGGGGTTTCCATGGGTCGTGCTGGGAAATTCCCAGACGGCCTGGCTGTGGCTGATCCAGTATGCCGAAGTGACGGGAGTGTACGGGGTTTCGTTCTGGATTGTGGTGGTCAACCTGAGCGTGCTGATGCTCTGGAGGCACCGGGCGCGGCGCAGGATTTGGGTTGCGGTTCTGGCGGCCCTTTTTGCGGGACCGGCGGCAAACGGGTATCTGGCTCTGAAGAACGTTCCGGATGAACAACCCGTGACCGTCGGCCTGGTCCAGCCGGATATGCCGCCTGTGGCCAAGGAATACCGGGGATTCGATTACAATTTCGGCAAGCTGAAGCCGATGACCGTCGAGGCCGCGCAGCAGGGGGCAGGGCTCGTCGTGTGGCCCGAGACAGCCGTGGGCTATCTGAAAGGGGAATTGTACCGGCGCCATCGCGAGCGGGTGCAGGCAATGGTGGACTCGCTCGGCATTCATCTGTTTACCGGCGCATACAGACTGGAAGCCGGCGACCCTGTAAAGGTCTTCAACTCCTCGTTTCTGTTCGCGCCGCGAAGCGGGATCATCGGACACTACGACAAGACACGCCTCGTGCCGCTCGGTGAACGAGCGCCGTTCCCGGAATTGCTTCCGTTTCTGAGAAAGATCAGGTTCACGGGCGGCGGGTTCGTGGGGGGCAACTGGGATTCCGGAGAGACCCGGACGGTCTTCGACGTTTCCGAAGCCCGTTTCTCCGCGCTGATCTGTTACGATTCGGTCTTTCCCGGATTCGTGCGGGCTTTTGCGGACCTGGGGGCCGAGTTTCTGGTGATCATTACCAATGACGGCTGGTTCGGCCGGACTTCCGGACCCTTTCAGCACGCCGAGGCGGCTGTGTTTCGCGCCATCGAGAACCGGCGTGACGTGGTACGCTGCGCGAATACGGGCGTTTCCACGTTCATCGACGCCTACGGACGGAAATCGGGAACGACCGGGATTTTCCATCCGGCGGTAGTGACGCAGGGAGTGACGCCTCGAACCACAAAGACGTTCTATACGAGATACGGAGACCTGTTCGCCCGGCTTTGCCTGGTACTGGGCGTGATCATGGGGTTGATGTCCTTTCGAGGTCGAACAACGGATGCATCCCATTCCATACTGCCACCGGGCTCCGAAACGCCCGCCGGACGCCCGCCCGAACCGGCTTCGGGCGGCGACGACAGGGCGATGCCCTTTCTGGATCATCTGGAGGAACTGCGATGGCGTCTGTTAAAGGGGCTGGCGGCCCTCACGGTCGGCGCCGTGATCTGCGGGGTATTCTCGGACAATATCCTCGGGTGGCTCGTGCTGCCTGTCCGGGAGGCGACACCCGTCATGAAGCTGTTGGGCGTGGCGCCCGTCGAGCCGCCGGTCAAGCTGATCTATTTGAAACCGATGGGGATGTTTCTCGTTAAACTACAAATCGCCCTTGTCGGCGGCGCGATCCTGGCGTTGCCGGTTCTCCTGTATCAACTGTGGATTTTCGTCGCGCCGGGTCTGTTGACAACAGAGCGGCGGTACGTATCTTTTATTGTCTTCTCATCGTCAATCTGTTTTGTCCTCGGTGGCGCCATCGCTTACGTGAGCGTGGTGCCGCTGTCGTTTCGTTTCCTTATTCTGATCGGCGAAGGGACCGGGGTCGACCCCCAGTTCGATATCGGCTTCTACATTGGTTTCGTGCTGAGGCTGCTGGTTGCGTTCGGGGTTGTCTTCGAGCTTCCGGTAGCGGCGTTCTTCCTGAGTCGGATCGGTCTGCTGACCGCGGACCGGATGCGTTGGGGAAGGAGATACGCGGTTGTGATCGGCTTTGTGCTGGCCGCGCTGCTGACGCCGCCGGACCCGATCTCCCAGCTGATGATGGCGCTCCCGCTGGTACTGCTCTACGAATTCAGCATCTGGGTGGCGCGTGTTGCCGGCAGATGAGCCGGGGTTGCGATGCAGGCGTTCCTTTACACGCCGGCGCCGGATCGGCGTCCGCAAGGCAATGTAGACTAACAAGGACTTGTTTTTAATGAATATACTGGTTGCAGCCGTTGTTCTGGCAATCTGTTTCGCGGTGCTTGCAAAATGTGCTTCGTGGTTTGTGGACGGAGCGGTGGGGATTGCCGAAGTTCTGAACGTGCCCAAGATGCTGATCGGCATCGTGCTCGTGAGCCTTGCGACAACCTCACCGGAGCTTGCCGTGTCGGTGCTGGCCGCATTCGAAGGGCACCCGGAGATGGCGCTGGGCAACGCCATCGGGTCGGTAATCGTGGACGACGGCGTGGCGCTCGCGCTGGGCGTTCTCGTTGCAGGCACGCCGATTCTCATCAATCCGTACCTGCTGCGGACAACGGGAATCTTTCTGATTGTGGTGGATCTGGCCGCCTACGCGATGGCGTTCGACGGAACGCTGGACCGGATCGAGGGCGGCGTACTGCTCGTCCTGTTCGTGGCCTACACGGTCTTTACGTACGTTACACGACGGCGTTCAGCATCGGCCGAGGGGAATCGGATCGAGGAACTGAAGGAGATCGAGGAATCCATAGAAGGTCGGGGACCGGGCATGCTGACGCTCTGGTTCTGCGTGGGCCTTGTCGGGGTATTGATTTCCAGCCACTTTATCGTGGAATCCGCCGTGGTCATCGCCAAGGCATTGGCCGTCAGCGAAGCGGTGATCGCGCTTACGGTCATCGCCATCGGCACGTCGTTGCCTGAGATCGCGACAGGCGTGACGGCCGCCCGCAGAGGGCACGGTGAGATTGTCGTCGGCAATATCCTTGGCGCGGACATCCTGAATATCTGCTGGATCGCCGGCGCTTCCGCGGTTGTCAATCCGCTCGTGGTGACGCCCAAAGTGATCCATTTTTCGTTTCCCGCCATGCTGGTAATCGTATTTGCGATGCTCTTCCTGATGCGCACCGGCTACCGGCTGACACGCATCGAAGGGTTCGTACTGCTGGCGGTTTACGGGATATATCTGGGCTTGACGGGAATCATGTTTTTTTAGGGGACCATTATGGGCGGGATATTCGTGACCGGAGGCGCGGGCTTCATCGGGTCGAACTTTGTCCGGTACTGGCTGTCCAGATATCCGGATGACAGCGTCGTTAATTACGATCTGCTCACGTATGCCGGGAATCCGGACAACCTGGCCGACGTGACGGAGACATATCCCGGAAGGTACGAATTCGTGCAGGGCGATATCGGCAATTATGAGCTGACCCGGGATCTTCTGGAACGGCACCGGCCGGACTGTGTCGTCAACTTCGCCGCCGAGTCGCACAACAGCCGCGCCGTTGTGAATCCCGACGTTTTCTTCGAGACCAACGTGCTGGGAACGCAGCGACTGTTGCAGGCCGCACACGACGCCGGCGTGCCCAGGGTTCACCATATTTCCACCTGTGAGGTCTACGGAGACCTGCCGCTCGATTCGGACGAGAGCTTTTCGGAAACCGACCCGTATCAGCCGCGAACGCCTTACAACGCCTCCAAAGCGGCCGCCGACCTGGCGGTCCGGGCGTACCATCTGACGTTCGGTCTGCCCGTTACGATCTCCAACTGCGCGAACAACTACGGGCCCCGCCAGTTCCCGGAAAAGGTGGTCCCTCTGTTTGTCACCCAGCTCCTCAACGGGAAGAAGATGACGCTCTACAGGAGCAGCCGGAACAAACGGGAGTGGCTCCACGTGGACGACCACTGCCGGGCGATCGACCTGATCCTGAAGCAGGGGAAGATCGGGGAGACGTACAATGTCGGCAGCGGCGTTGAAGTGGACGTCGAGACGATTGCAGACACCATTCTGGACGTGCTCGGGCTGGACGGATCGTACAAGGTTTACGTCCCGGACCGACCGGGACACGACCGCAGATACCTTCTGGATTCGAGCAGGCTGCGTACCCAGCTCGGGTGGCGTCCGCGGATTTCCTTCGATCGCGGGTTCAGGGAAACCGTACTGTGGTATACCGACAATCGCGCCTGGTGGGAACCGCTCCTGAAACGTCTCGACGTGGACGAGGAAGCCTGGACGCAGGCGCCGTCACGGCGGTCCTGACCCGCGGGAATCGTTCACGTTTCCTGGAAAGGACACTGGATGCCATTCCGGTTCCAGAGGTTGCGCATTCCGGAACTCGTACTGGTGGAACCCCGGGTCTTCGAGGACAGTCGCGGGTTTCTGATGGAGTCCTACAGGAAGTCGGATTTCGAGGCGAACGGAATCTCCGCCGAGTTCGTGCAGGACATTCATTCCCATTCGATCAGGGGTGTATTGAGGGGGTTGCACTACCAGCTGCACCCCGCGGCGCAGGCCAAGCTGGTGAGGGTGGTGAAGGGCGAGGTATTCGACGTGGCCGTGGATATCCGCAGGAATGCCCCCACCTTCGGACAGTGGGAAGGCGTGGTGCTATCTGACGAAAACTACAGGATGTTCTACGTTCCGGAGGGATTTGCGCACGGATTCTGCGTGCTGAGCGACGAGGCCGAATTCGTCTACAAGGTCACCGCGGAGTTCGCGCCGGACCTCGACCGGGGCATCCTGTGGAACGATCCGGCCGTCGGCATCGACTGGCCGGTTTCCAATCCCGTCCTGTCCAGGAAGGACCTGGAACTGCCCCTGCTGGCCGACGCCGAAAATAACTTCGTCTACGACCCGGGCGCATGAAAACGAAGCGGATTCGACGTCATTCCGGGAGGCGACGCGGTTACGGACGTCGTTCCGGAGATCGTCGGATCCCGGCAGAACCTACCCAAGCGGGCCGCCGCCGAAGAGGTCTTCTCCTTCTTCGGCGGTTTCTTCTTTGTTGGAGATGCCCCAGATCAGTCCGTGAGGATCCAGTTCGTTCAGAGGGGGGCTGTCGTAGTCAGGTTGGAGTTCGCTTCCGCAGATGGGACAGCAGGCATACGACGGATGATACAGTACGCCGTTGTTGCAGGTCTTGCAGGATTTCACCATCGTATCCAGCTTCTCGCCGCAGCGCACACAATGCTGAAAGTAGCCGTCGTAGGGCGTGCTCTCCCCGCACCCGGAGCAGGTCACAACGTCGTGCATGCCCAGTTTGTCGGCCGGCGGCTGCTCGAGCGAGATCGCCTGCCGATCCGGCACGGAGACGTATTCGGCCTTGAACGTCTGGAATTTTTCGCGGATCTGGCTGGTTTGTACGCCCAGGTATTTTTCCGAAATCGTGATCGTGAAGACCAGATCGGGCGAAATGCCCAGGAAGTGGATGAGGTCTCGGGTATTCCAGTCCCGCTGTTCGACGATCGTGGCCTTGTGGGTTTCACACAGGTTGAGGAAGTCCTGGATTTTTTTTCGGTTCTCCCGCCGCCGGCTGTTGTCATCCCGCTCAAACTCGTACAGGGTGCCGAAGTCGATGCGGATCATTGCTCGATCACCTCTTTGAGAAAACGGCCGGTGTGGGAGGCCGGCGCGGCGGCAACCCGTTGCGGGGGCCCCTCCGCGACGACCCGGCCGCCGGATTCGCCTCCGCCGGGACCGAGGTCGACGATCCAGTCCGCCCGTTTCACCACGTCCAGGTTGTGTTCGATCACAATGACGGTATTGCCCTTGTCCACCAGCCGGTCCAGAACCGCGATGAGCGTCCGGATGTCCTCGAAGTGCAGCCCGGTCGTAGGCTCATCCAGAATATACATGGTTTTTCCGGTTGCCACACGGGAAAGTTCGGCGGCCAGTTTGATGCGCTGCGCTTCGCCTCCTGAGAGTGCCGTTGCCGACTGGCCCAGCCGGATATAGCCCAGGCCGACGTCCGAGAGGGTTTTCAGTTTCCGCCGCGCGCCGGGTATTTCCCGAAAGAACGTGAGCGCCCTCTCGGTGGTCATATTCAGGACGTCCGCGATCGAACAGCCCTTGTAACGGATTTCCAGGGTCTCCCTGTTGTAACGGCTTCCGCCGCAGGCATCGCAGGTCACATAGACATCGGGGAGGAAGTCCATTTCAATTCGTTGCTGGCCGTCGCCCTGGCAGGGCTCGCAACGTCCTCCCTTCAGATTGAAGCTGAATCGACCCGGCGTATATCCCCGAACCCTGGATTCGGGCAGTTGCGCGTAGAGCTCTCGAATGTCCGTGAGGAGGTCGGTGTAGGTGGCCGGGTTTGATCGGGGTGTCCGCCCGATTGGCGCCTGGTCGATCCGGATGATCTTGTCGATCTGAGAAAGTCCCTCGATGCCGTCGTGTTCAAGCGGTACGGCCGTGGCGTTGTGCAGTCTGTTTGCCAGCGCGGGATAGAGTGTCTCGTTGATCAGGGTACTCTTTCCGGACCCGGACACACCGGTAACGCAGACAAGGACGCCAAGCGGCAGCGTGACGTCAACGCCCTTGAGATTGTGTCCTCGCGCCCCCTTCAAAACGATCCGGCCGGCAGGTTGTCTTCTGTCGGGGGGCCGGGGGATGGATTTCCGCCCGGAAAGGTACGCGCCCGTAAGGCATTCCCGGTCGGCCATAATATCCTCAGCGCTACCCTGTGCGATCAGTTCGCCTCCCAGCTCGCCTGCTCCGGGCCCGAGGTCGATCAGATGGTCGGCGGCCATCATGGTCTCCCTGTCGTGTTCCACTACCAGAACGGTATTGCCGAGGTCGCGGAGCGTTTCCAGAGTATCGATGAGCTTGCGGTTGTCCCCGGGGTGCAAGCCGACACTGGGTTCGTCAAGGACGTAGAGCACTCCCGAAAGGCGCGTGCCGATCTGTGTGGCCATGCGAATCCGCTGCGTCTCGCCGCCTGAGAGGGAGGCCACGTTGCGTTCCAGCGTGAGATATCCCACACCCACGTCCCTCAGGAAGACGAGTCGGTTGCGGATTTCATCCAGAATCGTGTCGACGACCTCGCGGGGTTTCAGCCTTCCCTTCAGGCGATCCATGAAATCGATGGCCCGATCGATGTCCATCGCCGAAACCTGCCCGATATTGCTGCCGTGAATGGTGACCGCCAGGGCCTCCTTTCGCAACCTCGCGCCGGCACAGTCCGAACAGACAACGGTATGGATGTACGGTTCAGGGCCGGATCCGGCTTCATCCGATGCGGCATCCGCAGCCCGCCCGCTGAGCGACGGGATCACGCCGTCGAAGCCGAGGGATTCGTCGCCCCACAGTATGGCCTCCCTCGCTTCGGTTGAAAGGGAACCGAATGGCGCGGCGACGTCGAACCCATACCGGTCCGCAAGGCGCTTGAGCAGATTGAGCTTCGCGCGGCCCCTGGGGACCCCCCAGGGCGCGATTGCGCCCTCGGCGATGGAGCGGCCCGCGTCCGGAACGACACCGTCAGGATTGATATCCGTCCTCTCGCCCATTCCGTTGCAGGCGGGACAGGCGCCGTGCGGACTGTTGAACGAGAACAGACGGGGCGTCAGTTCTTCAAGGGCGACGTCGCAGTTTCTGCAAATCAACCGGGTGGAAAAGCTCAACTCACGGCCTTCGAGCACATCCAGAACGACGATACCGCCGGACAGGGCCAGCGCGGTTTCCAACGAGTCGGCCAGCCGCCGTTCCATATTCGGTCGGACAACCAGGCGGTCGATTACGGCGTCGACGGTGTGCGGTCTCGTCGGGTCCAGGCGAATCTCCTCTTCCAGGGCCCGGTCGCGGCCGTCGATCCGCACGCGCACGAATCCATCGCGCCGGAGGCGTTCCAGTTCCCGCTCCAGGCGACCCTTCCGGTTTCGTATCCACGGCGCCAGAATCCGAAGGCGGGCGCCCGCGGGCATCGCAAGCACCGTGTCGACGATTTCGCCGACGGTCTGGCAGGCAACCGGGTTACCGCAGTTCGGGCAATGCGGCAGACCGGCCCGTGCGAAGAGGACCCTGAGATGGTCGTGGATTTCCGTGAGGGTGCCAACCGTCGACCGGGAATTTCCCGCGGCCCGCAGCTGTTGAATCGCCACGGCGGGGGAAAGGCCGTCGATGCTGTCAACGTCGGGTCTCTCCATGACCTCCAGGAAACGGCGCGCGTGGGCGGACATCGCCTCCACGTACCTGCGCTGTCCTTCAGCATAGATGGTGTCGAAGGCCAGCGAGGTTTTCCCCGAGCCGGACGGCCCCGTGATGACCACAAACCGGTTTTTGGGGATGTCGAGATCGAGACCCCGGAGGTTGTGCTGGCGGGCGCCGCGTATTCGGATGGCGTCGTTTGCAGGTGGCATGCGGGACCGGCGAGGCAAAACCCCGATCGGGCGACCGGGGCTTTGGATGGTACGGCAAAGAGGACTCGAACCCCCAACCGTCCGGTACGTAGACGGCTTCTGAGCTATTGCCGCGAAGGCGTTGGACAAATATACCTCCCGCCGGCGCCGTTGCAAGCCCAAAAATCGCCACTTGACAATGGCGGACGAAATCGGAAGATTAAGGACTTGCCGCAGCTGTGGTGAAATCCGAAAGCGGCCGTTGGGTCAGGGGGTGTGTTGTGAGCAACCGTTCGGCAGCGTTATTCGAAGCGGCGCAACGGGTGATTCCGGGGGGCGTGAACAGCCCGGCGCGGGCGTTCGGCCCTGTCGGCGGCCAGCCGCTGTTCATAACCCGTGGAAGCGGATCGAAGGTTTACGACGCGGACGGACGGGAATACATCGACTACGTCTGTTCGTGGGGACCGCTGGTTCTGGGCCACGCGCCGCCAGGCGTCGTTGAAAGGCTCAAGCGGACCTGCGAGCAGGGTACGAGTTTCGGGGCGCCCACTGAGACGGAGGTTGAAATGGCCCGGCTGGTCACCGAACTCGTACCCGGTGTGGAAATGGTGCGCATGGTGAATTCGGGCACCGAGGCTACGATGTCGGCCGTGCGCCTGGCAAGGGGGTATACGGGCCGCGAGAAGGTGATCAAGTTCGAGGGCTGCTGGCACGGGCACGCCGACAGCTTTCTGATTCAGGCGGGGTCGTCGGCGCTCACCACGGGCGTGCCCAGCAGCCCCGGCGTGACCGCGGGCACGGCGGGGGATACCCTCACCGCGCCATACAACGACCTCGAGGCGGTAAAGCGGATCGTGGCGGAGAACCGGGACGAGATCGCGGCGGTCATCGTGGAGCCGGTGGCCGGCAATATGGGTGTGATTCCGCCGGCTGACGGATTCCTGGAAGGACTGCGGGAACTCACCGCGGATTCGGAGATTGTGCTCATATTCGACGAAGTGATCACCGGATTCAGGGTGCATCCAGGCGGCGCCCAGGCCTTATACGGGGTCACGCCCGATCTGACCACGCTCGGCAAAATTATCGGCGGCGGGCTGCCGGTGGGCGCATTCGGCGGCAGGCGGGAGATCATGTCGCATATTTCGCCACTCGGCAAAGGGGTATCGCAGGCCGGGACGCTTTCGGGAAATCCCCTTGCGATGACGGCGGGCTACGAGACGCTCAGGCGACTCCGGGAACCCGGCGCGTATGAATCGCTGGAGGGCAAAGCCGCCGCTCTGGAGGCCGGCTTCCGGGAAAACCTGAGGTCCCTCGGATTGCCGTTTCGACTGAACCGGGTCGGGTCCATGATGACCCTGTTCTTTACGGACCGTCCCGTGACGCGATACGAGGCCGCCGTCGCGTGCGACCAGGAGGCTTTCGCGCGATACTTCCGGGTGATGCTGGAACAGGGCGTCTATCTGGCGCCCTCGCAGTTCGAAGCGACCTTTGTATCGCTGGCGCATACCGAAGCGGATATCGACCGGACCGTCAAAGCGCAGCATACGGCATTGAAGTCATGCGCAGCCTGAGCGTAATCCTTCTATTGTCGCTCGGCCTGCCGGGATGCGGCGGCGAAAGCGATCACTTTACGCGGCTCCGGTCCGGTACGCCGCGAGAGCGCGAGGATGCGGCGGCGTATCTGGGCGCCCGCCGCGTTCCCGGATCGGTTCCCTGGTTGCGACAGGCGCTGAGGGATACGGTTCCGGAGGTGCGTGCCAAGGCGATCTGGGCGCTGGGGATGCTGGGCGCCGGCGAGGCGCTTCCCGATCTGGTGCCGTTCCTTACGGCCAACAGCCGTCGGTTGCGCCAGCAGACCGCCGTCGCAATTATGCATATTGAACGCCCCGAGGCGATCGCCGTTCTGGAGATGGCGATGCGCACGGAAAGAGACCCGTGGGTCAGAAGCGATCTGGCAAGGGCGATAGCGCACCTCAAGCAGTTTGTGGGTGAATCGGATATTGCGGAAGGGACGTTTCGGTAAGCGTGTTCGGGCTTGCCATATAACCGGGACAGGACATTCGGGGGCATTTCACTTATGAATCGATGGTTTGAAACTTGCATTTGCGCGGCCTGCCTGATCGGCATCCTGCCGACGGGTTCGCTTATGACCGCCGCCGCCGCCGATTGGACGCACTGGCGCGGACCTATGCAGACCGGCGCTTCGCCGGAGAGCGGCCTGATTTCAAGATGGTCTCCGGAAGGAGAAAACCTGGTCTGGCGGTCGGCGTTCATCGGCCGGTCCACGCCGGTCATACTGAACGGGCGGGTATACGTGATCGGACGTACCGGGGACGGGGTCGCCAGGCAGGAGCACGTCGCGTGTTTCGACGCCGAGAACGGACGGCTGGTATGGGAACGCAAGTTCAACGTGTGGCACTCCACCATCACGTTTAACCGTCTGGGCTGGGCGAATCTGGGCGCCGACGGGGAAACCGGAAACGTGTACGCACACCTGGTGAACGGTCTGCTGCTGTGTTTCGACCGCGACGGCCGGATTCTCTGGACCCGGTCGCTGACCGAGGAGTTCAACAGGTTCTCGGGCTATGGAGGCAGGCTGCACACGCCCGTCGTCGACGGAGACCTGGTCGTGATCAGCATGGGCAACAGGGGCTGGGCGGACCGCCCGCCCTCCCACCGGTACATGGCGTTCGACAAGCGGACTGGAGAGACCGTTTGGATGGCGCGGCCGGGCGGGGGCGGGCAGGCCGACCTGACCGTGTACTCCACCCCGGTGTCGGCGACCGTCGACGGCGGTCGGGTACTGATCGCGGGCAACGGAAACGGCGGCATCTTCGCATTCAGGGTCGGGACCGGCGAGGTCGTGTGGGGCTTCCCGTTGAGCCGGCGGGGCATCAACACCTCTCCGGTTGCGGCAGACAATCGCGTTTACGCGACCCACAGCGAAGAAAACGTGGACAATACCACGATGGGTCGGGTGGTATGCCTCGACGCGAGAACCGGCAAAGAAATCTGGCGCCGGGACGGAGTCGCGGCGGGCTATGCTTCTCCGGCCCTTCACGCCGGGCGCCTGTACGTCATCGACAATTCGGCGAACGTACACTGCCTCGATGCAAAAAGCGGGAAGAAATACTGGGAGCATAATATCGGCACGGTGGGGAAGGGCTCACCCACGTGGGCAGACGGGAAACTGTACCTGACGGAAGTCAACGGCGGATTCCGGATCCTCGAGGTGGACGACGCGGGCGCACAGGTGCTGGATGAGGAGAAGATTGCGATGCCCGGCGGCAGGCCCGCGGAGATCTACGGATCGGTCGCCGTCGCGTATGGCCGGATTTACTTCGCAACCGAAGCCGGACTCTTTTGCCTGGGAGACCGGGATTCGCCCGTCACGCCGGCGACCACGCCCATTCCCGATCATCCGCCGGCGCCTTCGGGCGCCGAACCCGCCTCGCTGCTGGTCTTCCCGGCCGAGAAAACGCTGGCCTGGGACGAAACGCTCCCTTTAAGCGTCCGGGCGTACGATGAACGGGGCCGGATTATCGGAGACGTAGACGCGGAATGGTCCTTCGAAGGGCTGGACGGACGCGTCGACAACGGTCGGTTTACACCGGAAGCGCGCGGACAGGCCGGGTGGGTGGTCGCCAATTCAGGCGGGCTGACCGCGCGGGCGTGGGTCCGCGTGGTTCCCAGACCTCCCTGGGCGGAGGACTTCGAGGAGATCCCTGAGGGGAGGAATCCGCGCCACTGGGTGTGGGGCGGGAGGGGGTTCCGGGTCGAGGAAAAGGATGGAAACAAGGTGCTGGTGAAGCCGCCCGCGGCGCGCGGACTGGACCGTTCCAACCTCTACATCGGACCGCCCGATATGAAAGGATATACCGTCCAGGCCGATCTGATGGGCGGCACGCGCCGGCGCTGGCGTCCGGACATGGGCCTTATCGCGCACCGGTACATCCTGGATCTGCAGAGTGCCTATCAGCGCCTGGAAGTCCGGTCGTGGTCCTCGGATCTGAGGATGGTGCAGCGCGTGCCCTTCGAATGGGACCCCGACGTCTGGTATACCATGAAGATGAGGGTGGATATCGAAGGTGATCGGGCCTTCGTCCGCGGTAAGGTCTGGAAGCGGGGCGACGCGGAACCCGGCGCCTGGACGATCGAAGCGGAGGATCCGCTACCCATAAGGGAAGGCAGCCCCGGGCTCTACGGATACTCGCCGGCGAACATCTATTTTGACAATGTGCGCGTGTACTGACCGGACCGGAAAACCGGATGCGGTGTTGTTCGAATTCGGCCGGGTTACGTGATTGACCGTCGACAGAACGCTATACAGAGAAGCGAATGCAATCAGAGAAAGGCAGAGATGAAAACAAAGTGGACTTTGAAGTGGGCTGTGATTCTGGCCTGGTCGGCGTCGGTCGCGGGCGCGGAGGAGACCTCGATGTGGGGATTCACGCCCTCGCGGAACCTGGTGTCGGACGAAACGAACCTGCCAACCGAATGGAATACGGCCACCGGCGAGAACATCAGGTGGAAGGCCGCCCTCGGCTCCCAGTCCTATGCGGGACCGGTACTGCTGGGCGGCAAGGTGTTTATGGGGACGAACAACCACGCCGAACGGAATCCCGACATCAAGGGCGACCGCGGCGTGGTGATGGCGTTCCGGGAATCGGACGGAGAATTCCTGTGGCAGTCCGCCCATCCGAAGCTGCCCGCCGGACGGGTGAACGACTGGCCGCTGCAGGGCGTCTGTTCCACGCCGTTCATTCAGGGCGATCGCCTGTTCTACATTTCCAACCAGGGCCGTGTGGTCTGCGCGGATACGGAGGGATTCCTGGATTCGGAAAACGACGGGGCGTACCAGGGCGAAGACGTGACCGGCGCCACCGGCGTGGATATCGTCTGGGAATACGATATGATGAACGAGCTGGACGTGTTCCCCCACAATCTGGCCACATGTTCTCCCGTTGGAGCGGACGGCATGCTGTTCGTCATTACCAGCAACGGCGTGGATGAAGGCCACGTGGCGATCCCGTCGCCGTTCGCGCCCAGCTTCATCGCCCTCAGCCTGAAAACCGGGGAACTCGTCTGGGAGAAGGCCTTTCCCGGCACGAATATCCTGCATGGACAGTGGTCCAACCCGGCCTACGGAACGATCGACGGCAAACCCCAGGTTATCCTGCCGGGTGGGGACGGCTGGGTCTACGCCGTGGCGCCGAAGACGGGCGAACTGATCTGGAAGTTCGATTGCAATCCGAAGGACTCGGTATGGGAGCTTGGCGGACGGGGTACCCGCAATGCCATCATTGCCACACCCGTGATTTATGACGATAAGGTGTTTATCGGCGTGGGACAGGACCCCGAACACGGGGAAGGGGTGGGGCATCTCTGGGCGATTGACGCGACGGGGAAGGGCGACGTTACGGACACCCACGCGGTCTGGCATCTGGGAGGCAAGGCGTTCAACCGGACGATGTCGACGGTCGCCATCCACAACGGGCTGCTGTACGCGGCCGATCTGAGCGGCTTCGTCTATTGTCTCGATCTGGAGACAGGCAAGCCGCACTGGACCTACGATGCCTACGCCGCCATCTGGGGGTCGCCGTTCGTTGCCGACGGAAAGGTCTATATCGGCGACGAAGACGGTGACGTGATGATCTTCAGGGCGTCTGCGAAACTTGAGAAGATCAGCGAAATCAACATGGGCAGCGCGGTATATACAACACCCATTGCGAAAGACGGGGTGTTGTACATCGGGACCCGCAATACGCTGTTTGCAATCGGGAAATAGGACGCGGCCAGCCGATCGGGGATATCGTTGTCCTGCAGCCGAATTCAAACAACCCACTTCCGGGACAGGACACAGGATGCTGCTGGAGAACAAGGTGATTCTTGTGACCGGGGGGGCCTCGGGCATCGGACGCGCCGCGTCGTTGTGTTGCGCGCGGGCCGGCGCTCGGGTGGCGGTGACGGATTGCGATCGGGACGGCGTTGCGGCAACCGTTCGTGAAATCAAAGGTTCCGGCGGCGACGCCCGGGGTTTCCGGGTCGACGTTCGCGAGGAAGCCGGCGTCCGGACGATGGTGAAGGGCGTGGTCCGGGCGTTCGGTCGGATCGACGGCCTGATTCATTCCGCGGGGATACTGGACGGCGCGCTGGTGCCCGTCGATCTGTTCGAAGCGGACACGTGGGACCGGGTGGTCGACGTCAACCTGAAGGGCAGTTTTCTGCTGTGCAAACACGTGGCGCCGGTCATCGAGCGGTCCGGCGGCGGCGTGCTCGTACTGGTATCTTCCGGCGCCGGTGTGCGGGGAGGCAGTTCGTCGGCGGCATACGGATCGAGCAAAGGCGGCGTGCACGGGCTCTCTCTGGTGCTTGCGCCGCAACTGGCGCCGAGGGGAATCCGGGTGCACGCGCTGTGTCCCGGGAGCCTCGACACGCCGTTGAAGATCGTCGCGCTGAGGAAACAGGCTGAAGCGGAGGGGCGATCGCTGGAGGAGTTGAGAGCGGGACTGGGCGATCCCGAAGGCGTGGGCAAGGTGCTGGCGTTTCTGGTTTCCGACGATGCGGACTACGTGAGGGGAACCGTCCATACGCGGTGAGTTGGATCGGACGCCCGTTCCGCCCGCCCGGTCGTCGAGATCGGCCACGTGTGAACGGACGATCGGGTCCCGGCGCTCCCGGTGAGCGAATCGACAATACGGGAAAGGGAGGCAACGAATGCAGCGCACGATGAAAATCGCGCTGATCGGCGCGGGGATGTTCGGCGGCGACGTGCACGCCAGGGCATTCGCCGATTTGCAGCGGATGGGAATCAGTGGAAATCTGGGGCGGGTCGGGCTGGACCGGTGGGCGCGGGACCTGGCCGACATACAGTTCGATCTGGTAGCCGTGGCCACGCGGTCCCGGGCATCGGCCGAGCGGGCGCGTGGGAACTTCAGGGCATCCACGGGGCGCGAGCCGGGAGCCTATTGGGGTGAAACGCCCTGGGAAGACGTGCTGCGCGATTTTCCGGACCTTGACGTTATGGCGGTGGTCACGCCGGACAATTTGCATACCGAAGTGACGCTGGCCGCGCTGCGGAACGGGTCGCACGTGGTGATGGAAAAACCGATGTGCCTGTCGATCGAGGAGGCGGACGAGATCATCGAGCTGGCCGACGCAAAGGGGCTGGTGGTCTGCGTGGATATGCACAAGCGGTACGATCCCGACCATCTGCGGGTCCAGTACGACCTCTCCACGCGGATTGGCGAGCCGCTCTACGGCCAGGCCGGGCTCGAAGAGCCGCTGGAAGTCTCAACCAGCACGTTCAAGTGGGCGGAGCAAAGCGATCCGTTCAGTTATGTCGGTCCTCACTGGACGGACCTGATTTATAACTATTACAGGAGCAAACCGGTCGCGCTTTCCGCTGTCGGTCAGAAGAAACGGCTGCTTCGTGAGGGCATCAATGCCTACGACGCGGTTCAGGTGCGCGTTGAATTCGAAAACGGAATGAGCATCTATTTCCACAATAACTGGATCACGCCCGACGATTTCGAGGGCCCCGTGAATCAGGGCCATGAAATCGTGGGAACCGACGGCAAGGTGGAGTCGGACCAGCAGTACCGGGGCCTGCGATTCTGGTACAACGGGGGCGGCAGCCGCACGGTGAACAACCATATGACGCGGGACGTCAGCCGGCCGGACGGCTCGGAGGCGTATATCGGCTACGGCGTGGACAGCATCACGGTGGGGCTGGTCGCCGCCTGCCGCATCAAATTCCTTGGGGAGACGCGGGAGGACGTGGACGGGATCTATCCGACCGCGGCGGACGGCCGGATAACGGTCGCGATCGTCGACGCGGCCAGGCGGGTGCGGGACCTGAATTTCAAGTATCTGCAGGAAGGGAAGGGGACGCCGGTGACGGCCCGATTCGGGGACGACGGCATCACCATCATCGATCCTTACCGGGTCGACGAGGGACCGGAAGCCGTCTTTCAACGCATTTACAAAAAGCCTTTATAACGGTGGACGGCAGCGGGCCGTGAGAGACGCCGCGCCTTCGGGTGCGCACGGCGTCCGCGGCTCGTCTTTTTTTTGAACTCAGGAGGATTCGATGGGCAGGGAGTTCGATATCACACCCCGGGACGTTCCCCGCGTGGACACGAAATACAGGCGAATCGTCTCCAGACTGCCGCATCCGGAGTCGGTTCCGGTGCTCCAGGCGTTGCGCACCTTCGAGCCGACTTCCATGCGGGGGCAGCCGCCGGTCGTATGGGACCGCGCCGAGGACGTTTGCGTCTATGACGGGTACGGGAATGTGTGGCTGGATTGGAGTTCAGGGGTGCTGGTGACCAACGCGGGTCATGGGATGCCGGAGGTGCGGACGGCGATTCTGGACCAGGTCAACAACGGACTTCTGCACAGTTACGTGTTCCCGAACGCCGCGAGGGCGAAGCTTGCGGAGTTTCTGATTCGGCTGGCGCCGGACGGTCTGGAAAAGGTGTTTCTGCTGACAACGGGTTCAGAAGCCACCGAGAATGCGATCAAGCTGGCGCGCACGTGGGGAATCAGGCAGGGCGGGAGCCGCAAGATCGGGATCGTGGGTTTTGAGCGGGGATTCCACGGGCGTACGATGGGGGCGCAGCAGGCCGGCGGCATGCCCGGGCAGAAGGACTGGATCGTGAATGAGGATCCCGCCATCGTACAGGTCGCCTTTCCGGACGGATACTGGACCGGGAATACCGATTTCGACCACTTCTGCGCGACGCTGAAGAAAAGCGGGTTGAATGCCGACGACGTCGCGGCGGTGATCGTGGAGACCTACCAGGGCGTGGGGCCGGATTTTCTTCCGGTCGAATACGCGAGAGCGCTGGCCGAATGGTGCGGGGCGCACGGGGCCCTGCTGATCTTCGACGAGGTTCAGGCGGGGTTCGGGCGGACCGGAACCATGTGGGGGTTCGAACACTACGGCATCACGCCGGATCTGATCACGTTCGGCAAGGGCGTGAGCAGTTCCCTGCCGCTGTCGGGCGTGATCGGCCGGACGGAAGTGATGGATCAGTACCCTCCCGGTTCCATGACCAGTACGCATACCGGCAATCCGGTCTGCGCGGCGGCGGCGCTGGCCAGCCTCAAGAAAATCGTGAATGACGACCTGGCGGGCAATGCCGCCCGGCTGGAGGCGGTCATGATGGACGGTTTGCGAGAAATTCAGGCCCGTCATCCGCGCGTGATCGGGAACTGCACGGGCAAGGGGCTGGTGGCGGGACTGCAGATGGTCAAACCGGGTCTGAAGGAGCCCGACCCGGATCTGGCCTTCGACGTGGTGGAACGCTGTTTTCACAAGGGGTTGCTGTTCTTCGCGCCCGTGGGGTCCTGGGGGCAGACGGTCAAGGTCTCGCCGCCGCTGACCATTACGGCGGACGCCGTGGTCGACGGGTTGACGGTGTTGGGCGAATCCGTGGATGAGGCCGTAGGGAGTTGACCGTCTGATGTCCAATCGGGAACAGAAAAGGCGGGCGGCGGAGAACGTCGCTCGCCTTCGCCCTTCCAAGGAGGAATATCGATGGATTTGTACGAGAAGTACAGGCTGACTCGCGTCATCAACGCGTGCGGTAAAATGACCCATCTGGCAGGGGCGATCGTATTGCCCGACGTGATAGAAGAGGTGACGCACGCAATGGGCTGCTTCTACGATCTGGACGAACTCCAGGACCGCGCGGGGGAGGTGATTGCACGCGCCACAGGCGCCCAGTGGGGGTGCGTTACCGCGTGCACTGCCGCGGGCATTTCGCTGGGAGTGGCGGCGGCGATGACCGGAAACGATCTGGGCCGGGTCTGGCAACTACCGGACACCACCGGGATGGCCAATGAGGTCGTCATCCAGAAGGGCCACGCGGTAAACTTCGGAGCCCCGGTGACGCAGATGGTCCGGCTGGCCGGCGCCGCCGCCGTGGAGATCGGGACGGTGCACCGTTCGACCGAGGAACAACTCAGGCACGCCATTGGCGAGCGGACCGCGGCCGTGGTGTTCGTGGTGTCGCACCACACCGTCCGGTACGGCGCCCTGCCCCTCACCCGCGTCGTCAGGATCGCACACGAGCACGGCGTCCCCGTGATCGTCGATGGGGCCGCGCAATCGTTTGTAATCAAAGAGATCCTGGGCGCCGGGGCGGACCTGGTCATTTGCAGCGGCCACAAGTATCTCTCGGGTACCACGGCAGGCGTCGTCTGCGGCCGTGAAGATCTGGTGCGGGCGGTGAACCTGCAGAACCGGGGGATCGGTAGGCCGATGAAGGTAGGCAAGGAGGGAATCGTCGGCGCGATGGCGGCGCTGGAGTACCGGATGCGCCTGGACGTGGCGGGCTGGGAGGCGGAGCAGAACCGGAAAATGGAACGGGTGATGTCGCGCCTGGACGGCATCGACGGCATCGGTCTCAGCGTGGATGCCGATCCCAACGGGAATCCGTTCAGCCGCGCGCGTGTGACGGTGGACGCGGACAAAACCGGATTGAGCGCTGCGGTGATCAACCTCGCGATGTTGGAAGGTGATCCGTCCATCCGGCTTCGCGCGCACCATACCGACGAAGGATATTTCACCGTGGATGCGATGGAAATGACGGACGAGGAGGTGGAATTGACGTGCGACCGGCTGGTGGGGATACTTTCGGCTCCGCCTGCCGAAAAAGCGATGTTGATGGAAAGACTCGGAGACGAGGCCGCGGTGCCCGCGCAGTGGTCGTGGCTGCGCTGATATCCCGTGTCGGCGCCGTGCCGCCGGGAAGAGCGCCCCGTAAGCGCACTCCGCGGAGACGATTCAGGAGGTAGGCTATTTCAGGAAACCTATAGCTTCTCGACAGTCAGGTTCCGGTATTTCGCGCCCGTGCGCTGAACCTCCAGCCAGATCGACACCGGAAACCTCGGTTCGAATGGGTGGCTCAACCGAACGGTTCCACCCTCGACCGTGAAGTTGGCGCCGTCAACCGTACAGACCACGTCGTACCATCTGCCTGCCTCAACCTGAAAATCCGCGTCGGACTCGACATTCCAGGGCCCGTAGATTCCGGATTCGTCGAAGATCTTGCGACCGCTGTCGATCTGTATAGAATGAGGTCTGTCGTCGTCCATCGCCACGAGCATATTGTCGCCGGCGGCGTCCACGAACCCCACGATCTTGCCGTCGCTCCGTGACCGTTCAAGGATCGACACCTGGTACCGGAGTCGAAACGGTCTGTCCACGACCCTCTCGGATATCAGGTATTGAATCCGGTTGGAGGAGGGACATACGATCGCGCCGTCCTGAACGGTCCACTGGTCCGAGAGAGGCCACCACCCCTCGAGCGATTTCCCGTCGAAGAGATCGGCGCTGTCGCCCTCCACTGTTCGCCATCGATCCACTTCGACATCGCCGCGTGACAGCAGAACGACGGCCAACACAACGTTGGCCAGCAGGCTGGCGGCGGTCAGGACTTTCAGCTTCATCCGCAGCCTCCATTATCCTCCGGCAAACCCGTCAGTTGCCCAGGTGGGGCCCGCCGCCGAACACCCGGGCGATGTCATTCCGGATGTCTTGTTCGGTCAGCGGCCAGCCCGCATTCCTCAGCGCTTCGTACTTCCGGTTGAATACCGGCGCGATGGTTCTTACGGAATGGGTCCATTTGTAGAGCAGTTGGTCCAGGACCCGGGCATCGGAGTGTTGTGGCACGAAGCTGGTGCCGAGAAGTTCGAGGCGCTGCGCCGTGATTTCCTCGATGATGCTGGGGTTGTTCAGGAACCACCAGCAGCCGAAAGGCGTCACGTTGGGGAACTTTCTGGCGGCCACGCAGAGTTCGTGCTGGTTCTCGCGGGAAAGCAGCGTGACGAGGAAGCTCACGTCGGGCCATTCGCGGGCGATGTTCTCGAGTACGGTGACGTCCCATTTTCCCAGGCCGTCGCCCCCGTCCCGCAACAGGGTGTTGACCCCTCGTCTGACGCCCACCATCATCGCGGCGGGAATCCCGTGATCACGGGCCGTGGGGTAAACCACGGCGCCCAGCAGCTTCGCAACGGCGGACCGGGATGGATAGGCGAAGTCGGGCGGGAGGGAAATGGCCAGGTAACGGGCATCCATTCGCGCAATGCAGTCGTCGAGGTAGCGGCGAAGTTCCGCAATCGTCCGGGGCGAGAGGTCGTTTTCCACCCTGTAACCCAGCGCGTTCAATTTCGCGACGGCCGCGGGCCAGCCGACCAGGGCACTGTCCAGCCGGAGGGCGGCTGCAAAACGGGGGTCCCGATCGAATCCCGCCTGCCACAGGGCGCCCTCCAGTTCGTCCAGAGGATCGTTGGTCATATATACGCGGGCGACGCCGGACTTGCTGAAAATGAGATCGACGTAGGCTTCCGGGTCCGTCTTTGAGAAGAATGCACGGAATTCGGACAGGGATTCGGCCCGGGGGTTCAGGCCCAGCGCCGACATAACGGTCACCACGCCCAGCTGGGCTTCGGACAGCGGACTGCCGCTTCCCGCGAAGAGCGTGCGCCAGACAACGTCGGCCTGGTGCGGTTTCGGCAATGCGTTGAACTTCCTGACGGAGACCCCGGCGGGAAGCTGGCGGCAGGTTTCGACCTTGAGATAATGGTAGGTAAGCAGTTCGTCGGGCCCCATCAGGCAGAGCGGACCCATCTGAGTCGGATAGAGGTGGGTGTGAATGTCGACGAATGCTTGATTCTCGAAGGCCCTGGCGACCGCTTCGCTGACGGAGAAACCGGCGGTGGATGCCATGTCCCTTCCTCTATTGACTGTGCCGCGCACGGCGGGAACGCGGAACGATGACCGTTACGCGGAGCCGCATTGCGAGGCCTTCACAACACCGGTTCTCAGACTGTCTGGATGAGATATCCCTTTTCCTTATCGACCACGTTCATCAGAGGTTCCTCAGCCAGAAAGCGCCGCAGGTTCTCCCGGAAGATTCGAAGGATATTCCCGCGTCCCTCGGGAGAGTACCCGGCGGAGTGGGGTGCGAACACGACGTTCGGCATGTCCCACAAAGGACTGGAATCCGGCAGCGGTTCCTCTGCGAAGACGTCCAGGCCGGCCCCGGCGATTCGTTTTTCCTGAAGCGCCCGGACCAGGTCGGATTCGTTGACGATGGGACCGCGTGCGATATTCACCAGAAAGGCCGTTTCTTTCATCCGGCTGAAGCAGGCCGCGTTGATGATGCCATTCGTGTTTGCGGTCAACGGCAGCGCGACGACGACGTAATCGGCGTCGGCGATTGCGGCCAGCAGCCTGTCGGGCCTGAACAGTCTGCCAATGCCTGCGGGCGGCGTCGCCACCTGGGCGTCGACAGCGGTCACCGCAAGGCCGAGAGCATCGAGCCGGACCGCGATGCTGCGCCCGATGGATCCCAGGCCGAGCACGCATGCCGTCTTTCCATGGATCTGAGAGAGCGCCCCGATGTGCCGGTCCCAGACGCGGTCCTTCCGGTCGCGTTCGAAGTGCATGAGTCCCCGCGCATGGGCGAGCATGAAAGCAAGCGCCTGTTCCGCCATCGCGGCGTCGAAGGCGCCGGCGGTATTGGTAATGACCACGTCGCTCCGGATCATTTCCGGATACAGCATGGTTTCGAATCCCACGCCGATACTCTGAACCCACCTGAGTCTCTTCGCCTTCAGAAACGGGTTCCGCGGCAACCGCCCGTAGACGACGTCCGCGTCCGCAATCTCCCGCAGGAGGTCTTCGTCGGAATGCGCCGCGACCGCCTTCACGCACGGAGAAACGGATTCGAGCTCTTCGCGCCACTCCGTCCAGGGTCCGGCCATAATGATGACTTTAACGGTGTCCATCGCAGTCCTTAATGACAGGCAGATGACATTCACGGAAGCAACACGCCGCCGCCGCGCCGAACCGTCCCCGAACGCGGTCGACGCGACGGCCGTGTCGGGAACGACGGATTTGCGAGCGTGGCGAAACCTAGTATATTCCTTTCGGTGGTGCAAGTCAAGGATCGAGAGCCGACGACGGTCCGGAACAAGCGCGATGGCGCCATGGACGGCAACGTTCCGGTTCCATGGCCGTCCGGATTGCTTGACCGGCACGGCAGACGCCTGCGTCAGGGCGCCGTTGCGATCGGTCCGGATCGAATCCTGACGTTCAGACTCGAATTGAGCAGATTTCGGAGATTTTTTCAGTCGTCTATTGCCTTTTGACGCGATTTTATTATAATAGTTATGAGGAATAAGGTCTGTTGCAATTTGCTACACCAGGTGCGTAATCTCCCGCCGGCCTTGATCTCATCCAAGACGGCGTTTCGCGAAACCCGAAACATAAGGAATTCCGCAATGACGTTCTGTTCCAGATTCAAGTTGACGAATCGTGTTTTCAGGTCCGTTGCCCCTACAGTAGCCGCGCTTTTCTTCATGACCGGCGTCGCCGCGTCGCAGGAGTCCGAGGCCACGGCCGACACCGATTCTTCGGAAATCATCCTCGATGAAATCGTCGAACTCGAAGAACTGGTCGTGATCGGGTCCCGGCGCCCGCGCTCCGTAACGAAATCGGTCGTGCCCATCGACGTGGTCAGCAGCGAGGATTTCGTCAAGCAGGGCGGCACCGACATGACCGACCTGTTGAGAAACGTGATTCCCTCCTATAACGTCAACACCCAGCCCATCAGCGACGCCGGAACCGTTGTCCGGCCGCCGAACCTTCGCGGTCTGGCGCCCGACCACGCGCTGGTGCTCGTCAACGGCAAACGCCGGCATCGGGCCGCCGTGATCCACTGGCTGGGCAACGGCGTCGCGGACGGCGCGCAGGGCCCCGACCTGACCGCCATACCGGCCATCGCCCTGAAACGTGTGGAGGTCCTCCGTGACGGCGCCTCGGCGCAGTATGGATCCGATGCGATCGCAGGTGTGCTGGACTTCCGCCTGAAGGACAACAACGAGGGAATGGCCGCGGATGTGAAGGTGGGAAGTTTTCAGGATGGGGAAGGGAAGTTCCTGGGCGACGGCGAGATGTTCACGGCCGCGTTCAACATCGGTCTGGGCAATGAGAACACGTGGGCCAACCTCAGCCTGGAATATGGCAATACCGGTGAAACCATCCGTTCCGTGCAGCGCAACGACGCCGCGGGGCTGATTTCGGCGGGCAATACCGAGGTGGCGAATCCAGCCCAGATCTGGGGCCAGCCATTCGTTCGCGACGACCTGAAAATCTTCGCCAACTACGGCGCCACCCTGGGCGAAAGCGTCGATTTCTACGGCCACGCGAACTATGCCGACAAGGAAACGGAGGGCGGGTTCTATTTCCGGAATCCACATACCCGCAGCGGTGTGTTCAAAGGGCCGTTAATCGATCTGGACGGGGACGGCGAGGCCGAGACGCCATCCCTGCTGGTCGGCGATCTGGACGGTGTGGGTCAGGGCAGCGAATGTGCGCCGGTCCCCATCATTGACAACAGACCCGAACAGAACGCGTGGCTCCAGGTTCGCGACGATCCCAACTGCTTCTCCTTCCTGAAGATGTTTCCAGGGGGATTCACGCCACGGTTCGGCGCATTTACCACGGATGAATCCATCCTCATGGGCATCAAAGGAAGTGGGATCGGACAGCAGCCGCTGGCGTCCTGGGATCTGAGCATGTCGTACGGACGTCACGAGGCGGACTACTTCATTTTCAATACCGTGAACGCATCCATGGGTCCCGCAACGCCCACGTATTTCGATCCGGGTTCCTACGTCCAGTCGGACGTCACCGTGGATTTGGGTGTGACCTACCCCGTGAACCCGCAGGTCTTCCTTGCGGCGGGTCTCGAATACCGGAAAGAAACGTTTGAGATCGTCGAGGGACAGATCGAGTCCTATATTATCGGCCAGCCGCTGGCCAGCCAGGGATTCCAGCCGGCGACGAACGGCTTTTCCGGCTTCAGCAAAGTGGCCGCCGGCAGGTGGTCGAGACCGAACATCGCGGTATACGCGGAAGGGGACATTCAGCCCTCGGACCGGGCGTCATTTTCCCTTGCTCTGCGCCAGGAGCGTTTCGACGAATTGAAAACGTTGTCGAATACTCCGCCGTTGTCATCCGAGACGTACAATTCCAGCAACTACAAGGCTGCTTTCAACATAGGCTTAACCGAGGACGCCAGGGTGCGCGGCAGTTACAGCACCGGCTTCAGGGCGCCCACGCCGGGCCAGCAGAGCGCCTTCAACATCACCACCGAGTTCAACTTCGAGAAGAACGACCTGGTGAACAACGGAACGGTCCCCTCCACAAGCCGGGCGGCCGCGTTGAAAGGGGCAAAGCCTCTGGTGCCCGAGAAGTCCAAAAACCTCTCTCTGGGTGTCGTCCTGGATATGGGCAATGCAAGCATGACGGTCGATTACTTCGACATCAGGGTGAACGACCGCCTGACGGTTTCGCAGGACTTTGCGCTTACTGATCCTGAGAGGGAGCAACTCATCCGGGAGGGCCTCACCAGCGCGGCAGGGCTGCAGGAATTCCGCTTCTTCACCAACGACTTTAACTCCAAGACCCAGGGCATCGACGTGGTAATTTCCGTTCCGGTAGGGCTGGGCGCGATGAACGTCGCATACAACTACACGGGTACGAAGGTTACGGAACACAATCCGGAAATTCTGGACGATCTCCGGCTCAGGGAACTGGAGGAAAACCTTCCCAAGCAGCGCGGGAACCTGACCCTGACCCAGACGCTCACGAGCCGCTGGGACGTGCTGGGCCGCATCAACTATTTCGGCAAATGGTACGACTCCGAAGACGACCAGGTGTACAGCGGCAAGGTCCTGATCGACGCCGAGACCAGCGTCTCGTTCGACGACTACAGGTCTACGATCGCAATCGGCGCGCAGAACATCCTCAATACCTATCCCGACGAGCACGAGTTGGCCCGGGACAGGACGGGCAACAGGTACAGCCAGTTCAGCCCGTTCGGTTTCGGCGGCGCGTTCTGGTACGCGAAATACAGCTTTAACTATTAGACTTCATCGGCCCGCCCCATGCAAAAACGGGTGGCGCGCGTCGATTCGCACAGAAGAAAACGCAACGGCTGGATGTATGGCCGTTGCGTTTTTTTTATGGTCGGTTGGCGTGTCGGGGCTTGACTTATCGGTAGAACACGGGGCAGTATTCCTTGTTATGAATGAACTTGGCCAGGGTGCCCTCGGGTTGGCCGGCGGGGTGCGATTTCTCCGTGCGCATGTGGATGGCGAAACTCCGCCTGGGCGCTCCGGAGTGGTTGGGACGGCTTCCGTGGAAGGTGAGACAGTGGTGGAACGAAACGCCGCCGGGTGGAAGGATGGCCTCGACCTCCCGCCACGTCTCGCCGGAGGGAAGGGTGATCTGCTCGCGCTGCATTTCGATGTCGTCGAAGTAGAAGGCGCCCTGATTGAGCAGACCCCACTTGTGGGAGCCCTGAACAAAGGCCATGGGGCCCGTGTCTGCCGCGACGTCGGATACGGCAACCCAGGCGGTGAATAACTCGCTGCCCTCCCGCCATGCCTTCCAGTACTGCCTGTCCTGGTGCCAGCCGACGCTGACGCCGGATCCTGAATCCGACGTTGCAGGCGGCTTGGAAAGGAGCTGGACCCACCACACCTGCACCTTTTCCGCCCCGGTGACATCCGCGGCAAGCCTGCCGAGGTCGGGGTGGCTGACAAGCTCCATTATCGCACGGTTGGCAAGCTGGGGCATTTCCACCTTGCCCAGCTTGTTGGGGTCGTCCCCGGGATTCCAATAGGAAGGCTGTGGAGGAATGCCGGTCTCGTATCGTCCTGCCAGCACGTCATCCATGCCGTCCATGACGCGGCGGATCAGGTCAACGGGAATCACCGGACGCGGATGGATGACGTATCCGTCCCTCAGGTAATCTTCGTGGCGAGCCATGAGGCGTTCCCTTATGTTTCTTCGTGATCTTACCAGGCCGCGGCATATCCGTCCCGGCGAGGGTCCGACCCGCCGATGAGCGTGTTGGTTTCCGGGAGCATGCGGATGGCCTGGGCGCTGCCGGGGCCGTCCCAGTCACCCAAAATGCGGAGGTCGTGACCCCGGCGTGCGAGCCCCTCGCGGACGTTTTCGGAAAACCTGCCTTCCAGTTGAAGGACATCCTCGCAGGTGTGCGGAACCGTGGACTCCATCGGGTTCTGCAGACTGCGCCATCGGGGCGCCTCCACGGCTTCCTGCGGGGTCATGCCGAAGTCCAGAATATGCGTAATGAGCTGGAGATTGGTCTGTACCTGGGTGTCCGCGCCGGGCGTGCCGCACACGAGCACGGCCCTGTTGTCTCGCGTGACGATGACCGGGTTCATGGTATGCCGCACCCGTTTCCCGGGCATGAGACAGTTGGGGTGGTCCGCTTCCAGGTGCCAGTACGTCATGCGGTTATTGAGAAGGATGCCCGTGTTTCCCGCGAGAAGTCCGGATCCGAATCCGGACTGAATGGACTGCAGCACGCAGACGGCGTTTCCCCACCGGTCCGCCGTGCAGAAGCACGTGGTGTCCTCGTGGGACTCGGGCCTGCCGGCGGGGACGTCGTTGGCCGCGCGGTCCAGGTCGATGCGCCGCGCCTGTTCTTCCCCGTAGGACTTGGAGAGGAGGCCCGCGAGCGGAATATCCAGCCAGTCGGGATCGGCGACGTAGGCTTCCCGGTCTGAAAACGCCAGCTTCTTGGCCTCGACCATCAGATGGACGCACTCGGCCGTGTTGCAGCCGAGGGACTGAAGATCGAAGCGCTCGACGATATTGAGCTCCTGGAGCAGGATGTGGCCGCTGGAATTGGGCGGCATCTCATACACGGTGTGGCCGCGGTACGTGGTGTGAATGGGGTCCGCCCAGCCGGCCCGGTGGTTCGCCAGGTCTTCCATGGCGAGCAGACCGCCCCTGGAATGGTTGAAGGCGACAATGGCTTCCGCGATGTCTCCCTCGTACAGGGCCGCACGGCCATCCGCGGCGACCCGGCGCAACGTGGCGCCCAAGTCGTTCTGACGAAGGACGTCGCCCGCGGCGATGGGCTGTCCCTGCTTTGTGAACACGTCGCGCGTGAAGGGGTCCGAGGCGAAGTTCGCGGTCCTGGCGCGCAGGCTGCCGGACAATTTGTGGCTGACGGGAAATCCCTCTTCACAGAGGGAGATGGCGGGTTCCAGGACCCGTTCGAGACCGAGAATTCCATGGCGCTCGTGGGCGGCGAGCCAGCCGTCCACGAGGCCGGGGACGGAAACGCTCAGAATGCCCCTCATGGGTATTCCGCCCCGTTCCAGATAGAACTCCCGGGTTGCGGCGCGCGGCGCGGCGCCGGTTGCATTGACGGCCGAGACCTCCCCGGTATCGGCCATGTAAATAAGCAGATAGCCGTCACCGCCCACGCCCGACGCGGCGGGTTCGACCACGCCCAGCGCGGCGGCGGTGGCGACGGCGGCGTCGATGGCGTTGCCGCCGGCCATCAGCGTGGTGACGCCGGCCTGGGATGCCAGGGGATGGCCTGAAGCGACGAGCCCGTTGTTTCCCATCACCGACGGGCGGAAGGCGTGGTGGCCGATGCCGTGAGGCGATTGCATGGCGTTCTCCGTGAGTCAGCGCTGGAAACGGAACATCCGGGAATACGGCGCCGGATCGAGGAAAATGCCGCCGCTGTGCCGGTAGTAATCCTCGTCGAGGACGAATGCGCCGGAGCTGGGCGTGAGCCACGACGCGTTGGCGGTGGGATAATCGGCAAGCAGTTCGGCCCAGTTGCCGTAGTTTTCCGGCCCGTTGGATTCGATCAGCCCGCCTCTGATTCCCGGGAATGCGGGCAAGCGGGCCGCGACGTTCTTGTTCCACTCCACCAGGAGGGGAATGCATCCGTTGTCGGCCACGAAGCACGGCACGCCGGCTTTCGCCGCGGCGCGCACCATCCGGAACGCCAGCGATAGCGTTTTTCCCGCGGGTTTGATGGCAATCGCGCCGTACCCCTGGCTGGTCCGTGTGCGCACGTCCTCAACGGTCTGCACGCTCTCGTCGGCCGCGAACCGGGCCGGAAGGTCGGCGACGTCGATCCCTTCGGGATTTCGAAACGGCTCTTCGATGATAACGATGTGTTCGTGAATACCGGCCTTGCGCGCGTGGTCCAGCAGGCGGGCCATGGATTCCTTCTTCTCGTATCGACCGTTTGCGTCGAGATAGTAGACGACGTTCCCGGAATGCGTCATCGGGGTATCGTACGTTGCGGCGAGGCCATGGATGCGGTCGAGCCACGCGATGTCCTTCCGCAACATATCGGACTCCTCGCCGGGTTGCCCGATCTTGATTTTCAGAATGTAGACGCCCGTGTCCAGGATGTCCCGCAGTTCGTCCATGGGCATTCCATAGCCAACGGCCGGGGCCACCCCGAGGCGGGTCTGGCGGCTCGTAAGATGCGGTCGGTACGCGCGAGGTATGAGGTTGTCGAAGGCTGCGATCCCGTTACGCTTCGCATGGAGCATCCACGCGGCGTTGTCCATGGCCACCAGGGCGATGAGTGTAAAGGTGAGCCGCAAGTTCGGGTTGCCCGTGACGGTTCTGCCGTAGTCGTGCGCCTGCGGGACGAGTTCAGACATCATCGCGGGCGGGTCCGCGAATTCCCGGTCCACCGCCCGTTGAAGCGCGAATTCCAGAACCGAGGACATGAGGATATTACCGCCGACTTCGGTGTGGTTCGAAAACACGTCGGGGTCGGACCAGAGCACGGCCGTGCCGCCCACGCCCACCGCTTCGTTATCGTCTTCGTCTCTCAAGCGTACGACCAGGTTCCACTTCTCGTGGAAAGCCGCGCCCTTGAACGCGAACGGCCTGGCGAAAGGCTGACGCTGCAATTCCAGGTCAGCGTGGACGATGCGCATGCGCGCCTCACTCCCAGCGGGTGAGGTCCAGGAGGACGCCCAGCCAGGCGTTTTTTTCCTCCAGCAGGCCCCGGTAGGCCGTGGCGGCGCTGGAAGCCGGCAGGACGTGGGTGAGCAGTGGGGCGACCTTCAGGCGCTCCCGGGCGATAAAGTCCAGCATAAGGTCGTCGGGATCCGGGTCGCCGAACTGCGCCGCGTCGGCCTGCCTGGAGCCATGCGCGCCAATCACGGACACGCCGGTGCGGTGAAGGTCGAAATAGAGGTCGATTTCGGCGCTGCCCCGCGGGCTTCCCAACAGGACGACCTGACCCATCTGCGCGGCGGCCCTGATGGCATGCGGGGCCACATCCGGGTTGCCCGTGGCCTCGACCACGACCTGGCAGCCCGCGCCGTTCGTCAGGGCATCAATGCAATCTCCAACGCCCTCCGCGGCCGGATTGATACAGGCCTCGACGCCGCAGGCCTTCGAGACGGCCAGTCGTTCGGGGACGGTATCGATGCCGATGACCCGGCGGGCGCCCGAAAGCCCCATCAATTGTGCGGCCAGGTTGCCGACGAGACCCTGGCCGAACACGGCGACCGTATGGCCGAGACGGACGTCGGACAGGCGCACGGCCGTAAGCGCGATCTTCGCGATGACCGCGAACGGCGCCCGTTCCAGCGCCAGGTTCTCCGGGAGCTTGAGCAGCGACCGGCCTGAAGCGATCAGCGCGTGCGAGGCGTGCTTTCCGCGCACGTAGACCAGGTCGCCTTCGCCCACGGCGTCCACGTCGCGGCCGGCAAGCAGTACGCGCCCGACGGAAGCGTAACCCGGGTAAAAGGGATATTTGGCGTATGTGAAGTCCGGAAGCGGGAAACCCACGTGCGTCTGCGTGAACATCGCCAGTTCGGTGCCGGGGCTGATCAGACCGTAGAGGTTTTCGACCAGGACTTCGGCGGGTCCAGGAGTGTCCCGGACCTCGACGTCGACGGTTTCCACGTTCATTCTTTCCGGAAAAACAAGCTGTCTGGCCTTCATGACGAATCCTCAGTGATTCGTGCCCGGGTTCCAGGGCTCCCTGGCGGATCGCTCTCGCGTCAGTGTCCCAGTCCGATACCGGTCAGGCGGGATGTCTCCACAGACCCTTCGGTGATGTCGAAGGCTTCGGGAAACCGGTCCGCCCAGATACCGTTCGCATCCGGGCAGTATTGCCGCGCGTTGCCCTCGATGGCCGTCACAGAGGGGACGCGCGCGGCCAGGCCCGCGGAGTGCAGAAACGAGGCTCCCGGGCAGGTGAGGTCCTGGACGCAGAGAAACATGCCGTATTTTTCGGCGGCGGCGCCCATCAACAGGGCCTGCGACTGCCCCTTGCAGGTTTTGAGCGCCACGCCGGAATAGCCGAGGTCACGGGCGAGCAGCAGGCTCTCGAAATCCTCCAGCGACTCGTCAATTACCACGGGACGGATCCTGGCGGCTTCGTGCATTCTGTTTTCCGGGTTCGCCCGGAGATCGCGGGCGGTGGGTTGCTCGATGTAAGCCACGCGTTCGAGGGCGCCGCCGCTCTTTTCCTCCATTTGCGCCAGGAAATCCAGAAGATAGCCCACGTCGCGGCATTGTTCGTTGAAGTCGAGGGAGTATGCCCAGTCGGAAACGGACCGTTCGGCCTGTGTCCGGGAGGTGACGGCGTGGATGTCGCAGACGCGGGCGACGTCCCACGCGAGGTCGTCGCCGTTGAGTTTGATTTTGAGGTGGGTCAGGCCGTCCGCGCGGATCCACTCCGAGAGGGTCTCGGGCAGGCCGTCGTCCAGGCGCTGATCGACGTCCGCGTCCGTGAGCGGGTCCAGGGCGCCCACGAGGTGGTAGAGCGGCATTCGCGGCGTGGGGTTCCGGAGGGTGTACCGGTCCAGGTATTCGCCGCTGAAGTCCTCGTTGAGATAACGGGCCAGGTCGTGGTTCATCCACCGGTCGGACAGGCCGTCGTACGCGTTGATCCGATTGACCTTGCCGAAGGCGTCGTGCAGCGCGGCGTCGATCGGGCTGGCAGTAACGAGGGTACAGAGTTTGGGAATCGGTTCCGCCAGGTCCAGGTCCGCACCGGTTTCCGCGGCAAGATCGAGAAACCGCGATTCCAGGTCCTCCATCATGTCGACGGGATGCCCGCTATCCCCGTAGGTGCGGGTGAAAGCGGCCATGCGCTCGCCCAGTCGGACCATCGCCTGCATCGAATCGTCGAAGCCGACGGTCTGAGAGGGAAAGGACCAGGCGTTCCCCAGTGGCATGGACCCGAAACCGGACGCCCTCTCGCCGGCGCCGTTCTCCACGTCGACGGTCACGTTCAAGAGTTTGCAATGCGTCGTGACCACGCCGCCGAATTTAAGGGGGGTACGGTAGGGGTATGCCTCGAAGTCGAGTTCTACGTTGAGGATTCGGATATCCGAGGGCTTTGGCATCGTCGCTCCATTCTGCGGGTCTCTATCCGCCCAGCTGTCGTTCCACGCCTGCCGTGAGGGCGGCATCGATGCGCGCGACGCTCTCCTCCAGGTGGGCGCGGGTCTGGCGGTCCAGTCCGTTGCTGGAAAGGGCGTCCCGGATCGCGGTTTTCAGTACTGCCAGGTCGGCGCGCGCAAGGGAAGTGGCATCGGCAGGCGCGTCACCGGGCGGTTTCACGACCAGTCCGACGACGTGGTTCAGGTGCAGGCGCTGGAGATTTCGCCGAAAGCTGTTAATGTTGGTTCCGGATTCCAGTTCCACCCAGATAGCCTCCCGGAGACCGTCGAAGAGTTCCGGCATGCCGAATACGTCGCCGCGCGCCCAGAGTCCCACGTCCTGCAGTCGGTTCAGAAGCAGTGGATGGTACAGCGCACTCAGAGGGCCCCGCTGAATGCTCAGAATCCGGCTGTGGATCGGATAGTCCAGCCGCTGCATGCGCCAGACCGCGCCGGTAAAGCCCCAAAGGCGTTCCGGCGCAAGTTTCCGCATCAGCTCGGGCGGAAACTTGAAGGCGCCAGCGCCGAAGACGTGGGTTCTCAGAAACTCGAACGCCTCCCGCTGCCGGTCCGCCTGGACCGGTTCGAACGGCAGCCGCTTTCCGGGGTCGCCCACGTGGTCGCGCCGGTGATAGATTCCGCCGATGTATTTGGTGACATTGCGAGCGGCGAGGAAGTACTCCGTCAGGCCCTGCCCGAATACCCTCCTCAACTTCTGGTACCGCCGGCCGGGAACCTCGAACTCGCCCTCCATCTTTCGCCAGAGTTCCTTCGCCAGCGCGATCCGATGCCGGTGGAACGCCAGCGGGTCCGCGCCCAGGTCCCAGCGATTGACCGTCGGGTCGATACCCCGGGGCGCGCCGAAGGCGTCTTCGTCCGTGCCGTACGCGACCCGGGGGTCCGCGACTTTGGACGCGATTCTGTCCAGCTCCTCCCGTTCCGCCTCCGGGTTTTCCGCGTCGATGGGTTTGTAGGCGTATTCGATCGCCCATTTGTCGTAGGGACCGAGTGTTACGGGAAAATAGTGCCCCTGCTTTGCTCCCACAGCCGCGATATTCGGCGGCAGGTAGTCCATCACCGAACTGGACAGGTCCTTGACGTTGTCTTTGTCCTGAAGGCGTTCCGCGGGATGCAGGGTACTGGCCCTGAAGTTGTGGCGCAGGCCCAGAGTGTGCCCCATTTCGTGTGCGGCGATCATCGTCAGATAGTCGTTGATGAACTCCTGGCCCTCCTTCCCGGCCAGGTCGATTTCTCCCCGGGCGGCCAGCAGATTTCCCGCGAAGGCGGCCTGGTGGGCGGCGCCTTCGGCGTAGTCGCAGAACCCGCGCAAATTGTGCCGCGTTCGATCCTGCGCCGGCAGTGGGCCGCCGGCTTCGGATACGGGATCCACGAATTCTTCGTATTCGCGGAACATCACACGCGGAAAGTCCGCGCTGAAGCGGATGCTCGCGTGGATCAGTTCACCGGTGAGCGGGTTGGCTCGGGAGGGTCC
This sequence comes from Candidatus Latescibacterota bacterium, assembly GCA_965203805.1. Lineage (GTDB taxonomy): Bacteria > Latescibacterota > UBA2968 > UBA2968 > JAAXHE01. The sequence continues at coordinate 4,897,078 of OZ241917.1, forward strand.
CTGGGCATATATTCTGCGCGGATTCACGAACCAGCGGACCATGTTGTATCGCGCGTCCGCGGCATCCCAGTCCGCGTCGTCCGGCTGCTGCCTGACCACGATGGCGTCCTTGAAACCGATGCGCTCGAAGGCCTCATTCCACATCAGGAGCCCCTTTTTCAAGGCATCCCGGTATTTCACGGGGACCGTCTTTTCCAGCCAGAAGACGATCGGTTTTCTGGGTTTCGAGAGTCTATCGCGGGGATTCTCCTTCTCCAGGTGCCACCGTTCCACGTACCGCGTGTAGGGCGTCTCCTTCTGAACCGTGCTGTAGTCCTGGTACATGGTGAGGAAGTGGCCCACCCGATCGTCTCCCAGACGGGGTCGGTAGCCCGTCCGCGGCAGGGTGGAAAGGCTAAAGTGGTAGACGTGCTGAAAACTGCGCGGGTCGGGGAACGTGTAGGCCTCGAATTCGGGATTGGCCGTATTGAAGTGCAGAACCACTTCTATTTCCGTATTCAGCGGGAAGGACTTCACCTTTCCGAAGTAGCTGTTCTTGCCGTCGAACCGGTACTTCACCTTGCTGTTTCTGAACGCCGCCGCCACCATTGCCAGATCCTGAAGGAAGAGGCCGCTTGCATCCACTAGAATGCTCTTCCTTTCCGGATGGGGTTCGCTGTCTACAATTTTCGCGACGCTGAGGATGGAATTCGTGACGCTCCGCTCTAACGCCCCCGTGATCGGGGCGTTTTCATCCGCCCGGAAGTAGACGTTCTTGTGAAGGAACTGCACGTTCTTTCCGACGCGTTTGAGAACAAAGGGAAAGCCGTAGTTCATGAAACTGGGAATCAGGGCCGTGGCGTCGAAGAAATAGCCGTCGGCCGCCTCGCGGGTGACCGCGCACAGAAAGAGCCTGTCGAACTGTCTGGGCCTGATTTCCATGTAGACTTTGCCTTCGTCGTCCTTGCGATAAACGGTAAAAAGCCCCGGGACGACTTCGAAGTCCTTCGTGACGTCCTCGAAGGTCTTCTTCTTTTTCTTCTTGTCTTTTTTCGCGGTCGTGTCCGCTTTCGTCTCTTTGGCTTTGACTTTCGCGGTGTCCGCCGATGTGGTGTCGGGTCTGGCTTCTTCCGCATGTACGGTTACGGCCAATAGGGAGGCGAAGAAGATGTGGGTGAGCGTGACGATCGGCGGGCGCATCCTGTCCTCCTGGCAGTTTATGTATTTCCCCGACACCCGATTGCATGCGGCTCGCACGTCTGTTATTGGGACCGCGCTTCGTATGGAGGTCCCGGTTCATTCCGGACGAGCCGACCACAGCTTCAGTACGACCCGCACGGCGAGGCCGGTGATGCACCCCGCCGCGGCGGCCGAGAATACCACCCATCCGCCCTCCAGCAACACGAGCAATACGGCGCTGATTCCGAGCGACAACCCCCAGAAGAGACCCGCGCCGAGACTCCAGTCCAGCAGCACCGACACGAGGCCGACGCCCATGGCCGCGGGTATGGCCGCGACGAACCCCACGATCACCCCGTCGAACGGGCCCCAGAAGACTCCCGCGCCGACGCCAAGACCCAGCACCATGCCAACACCGGTGCTGATGTCGCTGCCCATCCCCACGATCAAGCCCAGCACGAGACCCCAACCCAGCCCCAGCCCCGCGGCGTGTTGCCAGCCCGGCTCCCCGACCATATCGTGCGAAAACGGTCCCATCAGGACAAAGGCCACGGCGAAAACGAATCCACCGTGGATGACTTGCCGCAACACCGCTGCTCCTGTTCCGCTTCGATTGCCCAAACTGTCATGCCGAGTAAGCCGGTTTAAAGGTGGGGCCTGCCTGCAGCGCAGGTCGCTGCGCAGGCAGGCAGACATTCCTGTCTGCCTGCTTCGTTGATCTTTCTGTCGAAATAAAAACAGAAGTGAATCCTGCGGCGTCGAAGGACGATCGAAGGCTGATGCGGTGGGGGGGTGTCAGTCCATTCAGCGACCGCTGCAGGGTATGCCGTAATTCATCAGTCGTCGCTGGAGGATGACGCCGGTTCGACCAACTGATCCATCGATACGCCGAGCGCGCGGCCGAGTCTGCGAAACAGGTCGAGCGTCCCGGACTTGTGCCCGTTCTCGATCTGCGACAGATACCCCCTGGAGACGCCTGCCAATCCGGCCAGTCCGGCCAGCGTGAACCCGCGGTGCGTTCGCCATGCGCGCAACGGGGATCCGCCGTTCAGTGTGGCCTTAACGATGTCGCCAGGAACCGTATCGCCTGCTGCATCATCTGACCAGGCCCTGTCGATGGCGGCGGAATCCTCGGCGTCTTCGAGCGCCGCTGCCATACGGCGGTACGCTTCGATCCGAATAACGGCATATTCAGGCTCCCCATCCTTCACTATGATCTGTACGTCTTGATCGCTCATCGGTAAATCTGCCCTCGCGTGTCAATTTTCGCGACCAGCAGCACCCGTTGCTCGTCGTTGATCGAGTAGATCACCCGCCAGTCACCCAACCTTAGTCGAAAGTCGCGGTCTCTACCCTGAATCTGTGTGGCGTTCGGATGCCTACCATACGGGTCTGCCGCAATCGCGTCGATCCTGGCGCAGACCCGCTGGGCGGTGCTGCGCGGCATGCCAAATAGCCGGCGTGCGGCCTGCTTCTGATAGCGGACTTCGTACATCCACCAAATTTACCCGATGTTTTCTATTTGTCAACTATTTTATAAAATTAGTTTTCTATTGGTTAATATATGATCTGAAGCAAAGGGGAGGATGAACCGACGGAGGCCGCTTTTATGGAATGTATGTATAGCCCAGTTGGCTTTGATGTTGCGGCGATGAACTCACATAGATGGACAGGATAAGCACCAGGACCTTTCAATCCCGTTCATCCTGTCGATCCATGTTTCGGTCCTTCATGTTGGGCATCATGCCTACCTCATGCTATCGGTGTCTAACCGGCTCGCAGGACCGTGTCGATGGCGGCGCGGACGATCTTCTCCGACTTTCCCGACACAAAGGCGTCTATTGGCTCATACCCGCCCTCGTCAAAGGAGGTTTCCATGGTGATGTACCCCGTCCCCTGGTCTCCGTATCCCGCCACGGCGACGAAGGCGTCCGGGCGGCTTTCCTGAGCGTGCAACTGGTATTCGATGAAGATCTCGCCCGGCAGATTGACCACCGCCACCCGGTCGTTGAGATGCATGCAGGTAATCGGAATGGGTCGCTCGCGGCGGCGCAGATAGGTCAGCATGAGCGCGGCTTTGCTGTTTCCCTTTGACCGGCTGGCCGGCTTTGCGATTTGCGCCAGCAGGTTTTCCTCGTCCAGGTCCTCCCGCGGCGGCAGCCGAACCGGTTCGACGGTCCAGCGTATCCCCTCCAGCGCCTCGCGCGTACTGCCCTGTTCCGATTCCATCATGGCGGTATGGATACGCCCGGTAAATAGCTCGCGGTTGTCGGCCACGCCGTCGTTGTACTTTCCGGCGGTGACGTTACCCGCGCACCCGGTGAAGTAGATGTGCGGCACCCCGCTTTCTTCCGTGCGGCGGTTGCGGGCCAGGCCGACGAACTCAGGCGTGACAAGCCCGGTGCCATCCATGCTGGTTGGATGGGTGGCATAGTAATGAACGAGGGCCACCGGCTCATCCTGATGGTAATAACCGATCGTCTTGAGCATGGGGTCGATGACACCCTCGGGCGCTGCCCGCACCTCCGGATCGGGCGTCTTGGTCCAGCGCACGGCGGCCACCTTCCCGTCCGGCCCCATAACCCGCCTGTTGGAGGCAATCCTGTCGACTCTGGCCTCGCCAGTCGATATATGTGTGCAGGGCTGCAGCCTGTCCATGGCCTCACCCGCTGCCTGTGCCGCCCGGGTCCTCACGCTTTCGGCCCAGTCTCCGGCCATAATTACATCGGTATGGCCGTACGAATCGAGAATATGCTGGGCGTCGCGATCGGGCCACGGGGTATCGTGGGCGTGGGTGCAGTGCACGGCCACGCGGTCCGCCTCGGTGCCTGCCGCCACGGCCAGCGCTTCGCGCCACCGGTCGTAGTCGCCGTTGCTCAATTCGGCCCAGTCCAGGGCGCACAGGACCATGGGCGGCTGGTCGTCCGGCACGATCACCAGGCCCAGGGCGGCAAGGGGGTCCAGAATACCTTTGGCGGAAGGATACCATCCCGCGCAAAGCGGATGCCCCAGCGGCGGGGTCACGTCGGATTGAAAGGTGGCGATCCGGATCATGGCTTCTCCATATTGAGCCGGCCCCGGCATTGCGTGCGGGCTGTGCCGACGCGAAAGGGGATCCCGGGAATTTGAATGAAAAAAGGGTGGGCGAACGGCAAAGTACGGCGGGGATTACATACTGTCAACCCGAAACATGGATCGAGGCGCTCGAGATAGAGTAGGCAAGAAACTCACATGGATGGACAGGATACACAGGATAAAGCGCAAAACCGACAACAAAATCCCTTACCCGTCAATATCCAACGCTCATTGGGTCCGGGCATCAAGACTGTCTGAATCCACGAGCGTAGGCACTGGATGGATTGAAATGGCGCGTGGAAAAAAACCGGTGTCGGCGTATCACTTCGCGTGTTCCATTATCTCCCAGAAGCCGGTATATTTGACGCAGACATCCCAGTGTGATCAATTCGGATTATCTCGAGTGAGTACCGCGATGGAGCGTTTTTCAGTGGAACATCTGCTTCAGTTGAAGGTGCCGGCTACCCGGGTACCCTTCGATCTCAGTTCCGATGGGCGTTTTCTGGCGCTTACGATGGTGGCCGTCGGCCGCAACCGATCGGTATTGACATCCGGGGACCCTTCCGGCGTTCCCCAGGAAGTCATGCGGCCCACGGTTGTCGTCTTCGATACCGAGGCGTCGGATTTCGAATATCCATTCGGCGAAGCCGCGGTCTCCTGGGCGCCTCAGTGGTCTCCGGACGGTCGCCGTCTTGCAGCCTATGTTCAGGAAGAGGCCAATCCGGCCTGCCTGGCGATATGGGACCGGAACACGTCGACGACGGAAGTGTACGAGAACGCGAAATACGTCGGCGATTACGGCTTTGAGGTCCCCAGGTGGACAAACGACGGACGCCGGATTCTGATGAAGGCGGATCCGGGGAAACAGGACGCCGGCGCCGAGGATTCCGGAGAGAATGGCATTCAACGGCGGACTTCCGCCGAATCGGTTGTCGTCCCTATCGATGACTGGGAGAAACGTGGAGACCTCATCGCGGTGGACGTGGGGTCGGGGGAGGTTTCTGTGCTGGCGGAGAATTGGTCGTTTCGATGCTGGCGCCCGTCTCCCGACGGGACCCGCGTTGCCTGTCTGCGCATCGAGGGGCACAGGAAGCTATCGGGTGGGAACCTGTGCGATTTGATGGTTATCGACATCGACAGCGGGAAGACGCTGTGCGCCGCCCGAGGGATCGTGCAGTCGTACACGACCGCATTCAACTGGTCGCCTGATGGCACGCGGCTATGCTATATGACGTGGGGCGGGGAGAACTCCGGCCATCCCCACGTGGTCGGAATGGATGGTGGGAGCCGACCGATCGATATCGCAGGTGAAAGCGGTGCGTACGTCAGAAAAATCGACGACTCCTACGAATTGCCTCCCAGGTGGCGTCCGGATTCGAAGGAAATACTGCTGCCCGTACCGGACGGTATCCGGGTCTTCGATGCGGCCGGAGAGGCCCAGCGAAAACTCTCGGTGCCGGACGGTTACAGGGTGTCGACCTGGCTGCTTCCACAGGAAGACCCGGTGGCAGATACGCGCAAGGTACCCCTCGCCGTAACTCGAAAGGACGAGACGCTCTGTATCGCGGAGGTGGGCCTCGATAGCGGGGCGTTTCGTGAAAAGCTGGCGTTAGACGGCGCAATCCAGTCTTGCACGCTGCTGAACGAGGCGTCAGGTGATGATGGTTCGATATTCATCGCGCGGGAGACCGCAATAAAGCCACCGGAGGTCATCAGAATCAGCCGAAGCGGCGACGTCAGGCGGATTTTCGATCCGCTGCCTTCGATCGAGTCTATCAGTATGGGCACGCCGGAGCTTGTTGAATTCAACGTGGACGGCAATGAGAGCTACAAGGCGGCTCTGATGCTGCCTCCCGGTTACGATGGAACGCGGCCTGTGCCGGCAATCACCGTGGTTTATGGCGATTACGCATACTCTGAGGATATATACAGATTCGGATTTATGGAAACCCCATCCGAGGACAACGCCCATTTTCTGGCACACCGGGGTTACGCGGTGGTGTACCCGGATACCGACCTCTCGGGACGCGACCCGATGATTGAGATCGCGGCCAGAACGACGCCCGTGATCGAGCACCTGATCGATCGGGGAACCATCGACCCGAATCGGATCGGACTCTACGGTCACAGTTACGGCGCTTATTCCGTGCTGGCGCTCCTGACGCAGACAAAGCTCTTCAGGGCCGCCGTATGCAACGCGCCGATTGCGAATTTGACGAGTTTCTACAGTCAGCAGGACTGGTTCTGGTTCGAGTCGGGACAGGGAGGAATGGGAAAGCCGCCCTGGGGCGATCCCGTGGCGTACGTCCGCAACTCTCCGTTGTTCCTTCTGGATCAAATTGAGGCGTCGTTGCTGCTCGTCAACGGCAGCGAGGACACAGCCTCTGCAAGGCAGGCTGAGGAAGTGTTCAAGGGGCTGTTGAGGCTCGGGCGGAAGGTGGAGTGGATCCAATATGAAGGCGCAGACCATTTCACGCCTGAGTGGGAGTACACCAAGCTCAGGCATCTGTGCAATACCATGCTCGATTGGTTCGATGAACACCTGTAGGATAATTCCCGGTTCTCTACACGCGCTTCCCGCGCATCCTTCCGCATTCTTCCTATCCCCACCTTGACAGTGGGACCGAAAAATACTATACTGATGTGCAGTATATTTCTTTCCCCGTTCCGCGGATGATCAACTGAAACTCGAAGGGATTTTTCATTCCCTACATGATGGCGAAATTATCGAAGATTATCCGCATGATGAACCCTACCCAAGTTGTCTGATATATGGAAATAATGCGGATGGAGAGCCGATTCATAGCGTATGGGCGTACGATGACCGGAATCAAAGGGCAATTCTGATTACTGTCTATCGACCCAATCCAGGACGATGGATCAATTGGCGAGAGAGGAGGACCCGGTGATGGCGTCCTATGAGGAATGTCCGGTTTGTGGCGGTCCGATTGTTGAGGGGGAAATCGAGGAGATTTTACGTGGAGACGTCGTAAGGGAGACGGCAAGAATCCGGACCGACGTCTGCCTGAAATGTGGGGAACGCCTTTATACGCCGGAGGCGGCACAACGTCTCGAAAACACAAGGTCAAGGCAAGAGATCAGGAAAACGGCTGTTGTCCAAAACAAGGCGCTTTGTGCCAAAATGGAATACGAGGTCTGGTTTCTCAATTTTCTGGAACAGCGAATCGACCGGGCTAGAGAGATCGACCAAAGCCCTGTGCTCAGAATCACGAGCGGAGTTGAACCCTCGAACATCAAGATGACGTTCGTAGATTCATTCTCGAATGATGCATCGCTCATCCATGCGATGATGCCGCTCACACTTGTTGGTTCCTTCAAAGTGCTCGATATGATCTTCGAATGGGTCCTCGAAGAGAATTGCAAATTGGGAAAAATCCGACAGGTTCCGTGGCGCTTCACTGATAAGGAAAAGCTACTCAAGAACGTATCCAATCTCCAGTTGCCTCCTCTCTTAGTGAAGAATGCACACTTTTTCACCTATGCCAGGGCGCTTTTTCTCACACTGGCGCGATTTCGGAATGAGGTCGTGCACAGCAATAGCTTTTCCGTATCCAGAGATACATTGACTCTGTCGAGTTCCCGATCTGGCGCCAACCTGACCCTGTCCGGGAAACAGATGGACTGTCTGGTGAGGTTCGTGCGCATTCTCGCCCGTTCGCTAATCGGCGAGGTTTCTGTCGACGCATACAAGCACAGGTTGATTCGCTCTTGCCTCGACGTACTCGCGCCTGTTCACGGGTTGGGGACGTTCAATCAACAGATGCCTCGATTCGCGCGCGTGGAATTCACCGTGCCCAGAAAAGGACCCGCTTTCCCAGCGAATTTGAAACAGGTGAGGGAGTTGATTTCGAAGACATTTCGAGATCAGGAAGTGTTCTTTGACCTCAAGGTGCGGGCTGTCGACGGCGACAATCTCGTCGCCAGGTGGCATTTTTCGCCGGATGAAGTGCCGGACGGGGACCAGTTGACGCTCTACGAAGAATCCCACAAGACAAACCGGGTAGAAGTCGTCAGCTAAGAGTCAACCTACGGATTCTAGTGATTTCAGGTCTGGTTCTGTAATTCCCTTGTGCGGGTTGTTCCCCGCATAGTCAGTATAATCCGCAGTCTGTCGTATTGGTTTTTCGCTTTCATCCTGTTTATCCTGTGCATCCATGTTTCCCGTCTGAGCAGAGGGCATCTCAATGTCCCGCAAGAGCGCTATCGAGTGGACCAACGCGACCTGGAATCCGGTTACCGGATGCACGAAGGTGAGCGCCGGCTGCGACCACTGTTACGCCGAACGGCTTTCCGAGCGGTTTCGAGGCGTTAAGGGACACCCGTTCGAGACCGGCTTCGAACTGACGCTTCGACCCGCGCGCCTGGAACAGCCGCTGGGGTGGCGGCGGCCGCAGCTCATTTTCGTCAATTCGATGAGCGACCTGTTCCACAAGGATATTCCTGCGGACTACATTCATGGCGTATTCGACACCATGGAACGCGCGGACTGGCACATCTATCAGGTGCTCACCAAGCGCAGTTCCCTGATGCGCCGGTTCGTCGAAGAAAGGTATCCGAACGGACCGGCGCCACCACATATCTGGCTTGGCGTCTCCATTGAGAACGACACGGCGCTCACGCGGCTCCGACACCTCAAGGAGACCAACGCGTCCGTACGTTTCGTCTCATTCGAGCCATTGCTGGGCCCGATCGGGACGGTGAATCTTGAGGATGTTCACTGGGTGATTGCGGGAGGGGAAAGCGGACCCAGAGCACGTCCGATTGAGGCGGAATGGGTACGTGAATTGCGGAACCAGTGCGAGACCCAGCGCGTCGCCTTCTTCTTCAAACAATGGGGCGGGAGGACCCCGAAAGCGAACGGCAATACGCTGGACGGAAGGGAATGGATGGAGTATCCGGAGAGCGGAGGAAGGGGCGTGGACATTGAAACGATTCCGCAGTCGCATCACCAATCATTCACGACACTTGATAAGCTATCCTGACGTCCTAGGACATGCTACGTCTGGAGTGCTTCTCTAATCGCTTTCTCCATTTGCGGACGAACCTTTTCCATACTCTGACGCGCGGAATCCTCTGCCATTTGCAGAATTTCCGCAAGCACTTCCCCTTCAGGTTCGGGCGGAGTCACTACCTCAGGAGTCAGATACTTCTCTTTTCCTTCCCGCGCCGGTTTCACCTGACGAGATGTCCGAGCCATGGCGTGTCCTCCTGTATGAAGTTCTCTCGAAATAAGATGGATTTAACTCAGGTGAAAAATAGTGTTTTCGCTTTATCCAAATCAACCCGTCGCCCTTGGTAATCAACGCTACGTCAGTTGGGCCACCTACCGTCTCTTCCTCGCTTGATACACGTCTCTTTAGGACAGTCAGATTAACAAGTGATTCAGCCATTTCCGCCAGTTGCTCTTTTGGCAACGCTGCCACGACTTTTACGATCGGCTGCGCGAAATATTGCGAACCGACTTTTCTAATTTCCTCGACAAAAGAATCTGCCAACTGTGGGTAATATTGCGCCAGCACTTCGTGCAATTTATCCGTGTCTATTTCCAAATTTTCATCCAATATATCCAGCAAGTCGTCGGTATATCTTCTCAAGTGTGATATTACGGACTGGTGTAGATATGGGATATAATCACGTGAAATACCTTCCATGAATTGATAGACCATATCGATCTGGGCAAACGGAACAATCCAAGTTGGATTGTCTGTACTTAGTGCCACGTGCTTGATCGAATGCACCTTGAGTATATCTTTGACCATCCCCTCGATTTGAAACATTGAAATCGCTGGAAATATGTCCTGGTCGCCGAACCCGGAGACGACGACACCCGAAGTGAGTCCGGAAGGTGGATAGCCTTTAACTTGATCAAAGTAGCCACAGATTGCCTTTACAGCGATATAATTGAGCTTCTGAGGGAATCCCCGTCTAAATTGGAGTTGGCCAAACACGGACGCGCGCTTGTCTCGAAGGTGCTTGCGCATCGATTCCCGCGTTGTTTTCTCGAAATCACCCGGAGCACTTTCAATTAGATCGGCTTTTTTCGCCCTTGCGTGAAACTCATTCACAACTTCCTCAGTCAATTCACATTCTAACTGTCCGACTTCTTCGATTTCAAATCGGCCGGTTTGTTCGGTCGCCTGAGCGATCGTCTTATCCAACCGCCTCTGTATTTCCTGCCTAATCTCAGAAAAAATCTGCTCGGCCAAGTGAATTGCATAATCCAGTTGATGTTGGTCGCTTATTCGGTCGCCTATTTCCCGTTCCAGGAATTCGCAGAAATCGTCAGCGTACTCGTGGAGTTTAGTAAAGGTCCTATTCCCCAGAATACGCCTGTACTCCTTCACAATCGTTTCCCAGGGAATTGACATGAAACCGGCGTTGCCATAAACAAGGATTCCAACTGGTGCAACCTCGGAGAGAGCGAAGAGTTTATTCGCTGAAGAGAAGATCTTCTGATTGCCGCCTGGATATGTTGTAATTGCGCTATCGGCTGCCAATGCAACAGCTTGGAGATTCAGGATGGCTATTTCGGCTGTCATATTCTTAAGAGCTTCTGTTATTATCCGAGCCCCGGTTGAATAGTACTCTGGTATCGGGGAAAAAAACCCAGAGCACTCAGGTGCTCCTGAAACATCACGGTGTCCCGGTCGCTATAGCTGTCTGAATATAATTTCGAGACAATAGACAGAAAAGTCAATTCTACCCGCGTCGGAAACCGCTCGATACCAGTGTGAATGCAAAAAAGACAATTGCCTTACAACTGCCTCAAATAGACAGGATCTATATCTGCAGAACCCGACCCTTCCATAGATAGCGGTGCCAAAACAATATCCGATCCTTCAGAGTAATTCGGATGCCAGACTACATGGACGGCCAATATTGCACGGGCTAGGTCAACCACGTCAACCCCCGTAAGATATAATAACTGAAGCCGCAGCCAACGCGCAAGTCGGGATTCGGCTTTTGTGGCCAACATGCAGCGGCTACACTTTCGTCAATTCACCCCGTCGCTTTATGCGCTCAGCTAACGCAAGTCCGAACCCGCGTTGTCTTTTCTCACTTCGAATCAGCAATATATGTGCCGCCCCTCAGCATTGCCCCTGATTCTTCGACTCAGAGGTAATGCGGCGAGCATGATTGCGGACGTACTCACGGCCGGAAACGCTTTGTCTGGCTTGAATGTCTCTGAAAATCGCCCTAATGTCGTAGCCAAACCGAGCCGCGTGTTCGTCCCGGACAGCCCGAACTTCGGCGATAATCGGGTCTATCTGACGTTTCTTCATTTAATTCGAGTATCCTATTGCCGGATCTTGCGAGTCCAGACCGTGCCCCAACCCCACCACCAATGACCGGCTTTTTGCACAATCTTCGATGCGCCCGATTTACGGCGCCAAAACTCCGCTGAAGACTCGTATCACTGAATTTTGTCGGGTAGGGTCAGATTGTCGACCGGCGTGGCCGGTCTGGATGCCGGTATCTGATGCCGGCGATCTTTTCTTCCTGGTCCTCCCAGTAGTCGTGTATAAAGGCGACGATATGCACGGCGTTCTCGACGACTATGTGGAGATGGTTCTCGTAGAACTTCGCTCGGGGGTAGGAGCGCCATCTGACGATTGGACCTTGGGCAGACCAGACGTCGCTATCGCTGCGGTAAACGTGCAGTTGATCGGATGTCTCAAGCAGAATTCCGAAGTACGCCAGACCGGCCTTGATTGCGTCGGTTTTTTCTTTGAGGGGAATTGAACCGACGGAACCGAAGGGAGATTCACGGTGCTGGAGGCGGGCTTCGTTCCTCGCCTCGGAGCCGGAGGCAGTCATCGTCTTGTCAGAAACCAGCAACGCTTTGGGCGCGTCGATTTCTGGCTTTGTGACGTTTTTCTGCACATATCGCATCACGGTTACTTCGCCACTGGAGATGCCGCAAATCTTGTCTCCGGCGCCCCAGCTTAAGCCGTTTACACGTTCTGTCCGAAGTATCTCCGATCCATCGAATTCACGAATGAACTCCCGCCGGAGACGCCCCGACCTGGCAGGATCCGGTTGCCAGCCGAAAGCCAGCAGACAGGATTCTCCAACCAGTGACGTGCTGTAGACACTCGCAAATGCCCAGTCCGCATAGGAAGAATGTCGGGACGTCAATTGCCTAACGCTGCCATTTTTGCCATCGGATCCCGAAAAGTAGACGTTTCCGCCATTCGTATCATCATCGCGCGAACGAAGGTCCAATTCGAAGAGTCCGTCATCGCCAGCAGAAAGAGCCATTCGTCCTTGTGATGCCGAGGCCGAATAGACCTGGGCATCCCAGTGCTTCTTCGGTCTGGAACTGACCGGGTACCGCCGGTTATTTCGATGGGCTGTAGCAGACCAGAGCCCGCCATAGGTGACGAGATAGAGTCTATTATTGAAAATCAACGTGTCCGTGGGGAGTTCCGAGACCGGATTGTCCTGTTCGCCATATAGGGCCTTATTCAGTAATCCTGGCGTTATGACCGGAGCTTCAGCCCTGAGCTTAACAAGACTCGTATCAAGCAGCTTCCGAAATGACGGATCGTCGAACACAGCGAGAACGTCTGGATTGTACAGGGAGTTTCCACGTAACCAAGCCGCTTTGACTGCGAGGGACCCACCGGCTTTTGGATACGCCAGATCGATCAGTCTCTCCCAGTCGTACACGGAAAGACGGCCATTATAGTGCCAGAGGTACAAGCGACCTCGGTAGATCTGCACATCCCAGAAATCGCCCGGAATCGAAAGTATCAAAGGTTGCATTTCTTCCCTCCGGATATCTTCGCGACGTGGTGCTTCTGAAGGAGCCCCTGCTTGACCCAAATCTTGAGCACACATATAGGCGGACGATCCTGGGTGCGTCTCCGATAATCCGCAGGATAACCGTGCCATTTGGATATGGTACTACCGTCAACGAACTTCCCGAAGAATAGTGATTCCCTGTGAACATTGATTCCGACTGTCCGAAGGCGACGACCTCCGGGCTCGGCCGCCCAACAAATCTGACCTGGACTGCGCGCCGTAGGTAACGCAGCCTTAAACAAGGCGACTTCGTCATCTATGGAAATTGTCCACGTGCAGCTTTCGCTCGTTGGCGATCCACGGTGCTTTGGATGGAAGGCAATGGATGGAGTATTCGGAAAGAGTAAACAAACGTCACACTTCGACTATAACGACTATTTCGGCTTGAGTGAATCGCGAAAAAAATAGCGTTGACTTGATAAATCGTATTCTGTATATTTTTGATAGTCGCTCCTGTAGCAAAATTAGTGCCATGAATGGGATCAATGCTATAGATTTAACCCGATACCCAAAAACAGTTGGGGCGATCGAAGTTGATTTTGCTGCGGTTTCGACAATCCATCCTTGAAATTGTCTCAATCCAGCGCGTATCCTCACAATACAAAGCCTATTTTCCTTTCTTTGTAATTTTCAAATCCTCAAGCAATGGATCATCCAATTGCACCTCCTAAGGGAGCCAATTCCCTTGTTGAAGCACGCTTATCCGAACTCCTCAAGGAAATTGAGAAAGAGACAGACACCGATTGCCTTTTTTACAGTGGGCCTATCGCTTTCGGTGCAGATAATCGGATTCGCGACGCCGTAGAGTCTTTCGATGTACGACGGGGAAAGCTTCTTTTTATCTTGGAGACGTCCGGTGGATTTGCAGAAGATGCGCGTCGCGTTTCAGATGTTCTAAGGCATCACTTCTGTGAAGTCGACTTTCTGATACCCAGCCATGCGATGTCCGCCGGCACGATACTGGCGTTGTCTGGAAATGCAATATGGATGGATTACTACTCAGTACTTGGCCCGATCGATCCGCAGGTACCCAGTCAAGATGGTAGACAGTTTGTTCCTGCCCTTGGGTATCTGGTCAGGTATGAAGAGTTGGTCGACAAAGCAAATCGTGGAGAAGCAGGTGCTGCCGAACTGCAGATTCTGGTAAATAGCTTTGATCAAGGTGAACTTTACAAATATACGCAGTCACGCGATTTGTCTGTCGCACTCTTGGTTGAGTGGCTAGAGAAATACAAGTTTAAATACTGGAACAAAACAGAGTCCCGCAAAAAGCGAGTAACTCGGAAGATGAAGAAAGAACGCGCGCGGGAAATTGCGAATGAATTGAATAATCCAAATAGATGGAACTCACATGGAATTGGTATCAACATGGAGGTGCTTCGACGCGAACTTAAGTTGCACATTGATGATTTTGGAGAGAGCCAGCCATTAAGAATCGCAGTCCGGAATTACCATAAGCTTGTAACGGACTATGCACTAAATATGCGGTTCGACAGCCTTGTGCAAACTCGTGAGATCGTCGACGGTCGACGATGGGGAGAGTAAGTGATGTTAGATATCGATGCACTTTTGAAGAAAAATCCTGGTGCAAAAGAGATTTATGAGAAAAACCAGGCATTGCTTTCTGAGTGCCCACAAGCAAAAAAGGCGAAATACAGACTTGGAGATCCTTATGGATCTCGACGTCCGGCCGACGATACTTATGGTAGCGAACCCAAGCCAAAAGCGAGCTATATTGTTAACTAAAGTTCGTGAGTTCGTTTAGCGAAAAAGAGAGGCCGGGGCTTATAATAGCCTCGGCTTCTGTTTTTTGTGCGAATTAATATGAAAATGTCTAACCGACGCCCCCTCGAATCGCCGTTGGCCAATTTGTGCGCTCACCGCCGAAACCGTGGCGTCCAACTCTCTTCCAGCGCTTCGTCTGAATCTTCCACTTCGAAATAGTCCTCATCAGCGAATTCTGGGCAAGAGAGAACAGTAAGTACGCGTCCGTAACTTCCAAGCCCGATTACTTCCTCCCAAGCTTGGAGCGAATCTTGGCCTCCAAGCCAGGTAGCGATTTCGACCTCACCCTCCGCACGGGCTTCCTCTTGCTCTACATCCGATCTGCGTTGTATAGACTCGGTAACAGTATCCGACGGCACCAGCATACCCTTTCTCGGCCAATCTATACCTCTCAACGACTTCATCTTATCGGACATAAAACAATAGTCAACTGTGCCACTGCTGCTGACAACGATGGCCACAGCCTCGTCTGTAAGCCCAACATATCGGATCGCCGCTGCTGTAAGAGAGGCTATCGCCTTTTCTCGAACGGCCTCGATACCTTTGAGACCGGCATCCGAGCCATATATGACTTGGCGAACGAGAGTAGTCGGCATCAAGAGACCAGCTGCGAAGTAGTCTGCCTCACGTTCGTAACGATCAATAGAGACAAATTCTGCCCGTGAATGGTGTTCATCCTCTTCGAAAGGAATATGATCAAGATGACCGTCGATAAAGTAGTGCCCGAGTTCATGGGCGATGCTGAATCGCTGAAAACCTTCGTTCGGAACTCGAGTGGAGTAAAGAATCCCAAAGGAATCGCCATGGCGAAGCAGCATGCCCGATACGCCTTTTCTTGGCGATTGCATCGTTTGTACAATTATCCCGCGGGTCTGTGCTAATGTCTTTAGATCCACGGGCAGAGCCAGAAGGCTTTCTTCTTTAAGTAACCGTTCGGCTTGGCGCAGAAGCGACTTACCTCGATGTTCGGATACGAGATTCATCGCTCCTCACTGTCGTGTTGCCCACGGTCTCGAGCGGCCAGAAAGCGCAAGAAGTCCTCGGCGGTTTGGCGGTTCTCGCCGGTAAGATTCACAACGTCACGATACAGCGGGTCGGCCGAAACCGCCGTGTTGGGATCATCAGCTCTTCCAACTAGATAATCCGTCGTCACATTAAGTGC
This sequence comes from Candidatus Latescibacterota bacterium, assembly GCA_965203805.1. GTDB lineage: Bacteria > Latescibacterota > UBA2968 > UBA2968 > JAAXHE01. The sequence continues at coordinate 4,913,087 of OZ241917.1, forward strand.
GTTTGCTAGTTTTCTAAGGTTGTCAAACGACGGCTTTCTGTTGCCGCCCTCGAAATGGGCGATGGAACTGGGTGGCAGCCCGACCGCTCTTGCGAGCTCAGCTTGAGTCATGCGTCGCAGGTTTTCTCGTGCTGAACGCAGGCGGTATTGGAAAAATTCGGACGGTCTTTGGGGCATTTTTCTCTTTTTATGTCGATTTCGACAATATAACTTGACGAATATATCGAAATCCTGTATCTTCATTTATCAAGATAACATAACAGGGGTCATTTTTGCAAGCGCCAATTTTTCCAACGGGATTTTGTGGCTTTCTGTAGGGGAGAAAACCGAAAATATGTGTAAGCCTTTTCACATTTTGTCCATTGATGGCGGCGGACACCGTGGGATTTTTGCTGCCCACATATTGAAGAGAATGGAAGAGGAGTGGCAGATTGATTGGCAACGACAATTCGGAATGCTGGCAGGCACCAGCACAGGTGCAATTTTGGCTGCCGGATTGGCTTCTCAAATTTCAGCAACGCACCTAACTGAATTCTACGAGACCCATGGAAGCGACATTTTCACGCCAAGAAGACGGGCGTACCCAGATCCTTTCAAGCTATTCACGAGCCGGTATTCAAGCCCGAAGCTAAAGAAACTCCTTGAGAAGGAGTTCGGTGAAACGCTGCTTGGCGAGATAAAGATCCCGCTCATTCTACCTGCTGTCGACGTCGGCAACGGATGCGTACATGTCCTTAAGTCCAGGTACGATCCTTCGTTTACCAGGGACTATAGGGTGCGTGTGTCGGATGCTGTTCTAGCGTCGTGCTCTGCGCCGACCTACTTCGACCCTGTTGTAATTGACGACAAATACCGGCTTGTTGATGGAGGACTCTGGGCTAACAGTCCGTCTCTAGTGGCAGCAATTGATGCCAACTACCGCCTCAAAATTCCACTTGAGAAAATCAGAGTGCTTTCCATTGGTACCGGAAAAAGCAAAGTGTTCTATCCTAGGAGCGATGGTAGGTTTAGAGACTACTTACTTCGAAGTTGGCAGGGTTGGGGCTTTGTGACTCGTTGGCAGCGCAGTAAGTTCATCGATCTAATCCTGAATCTTCAGTCAGAAAATGCCCACAACACGCTCTGCCTTATGTTTGGCGAGAGTCCGATCAATCCGAAACGGGTTCTCCGCTTAAATTTCGAATCGGATCGGCCGTTGCCCCTGGACTCAGTTAGAAAGCAAAGCGACTGGATTTCTGAAGCGGACCGTACTTTCACCCACCAGTCGGATAAAATAGCACGATTCTTGTCTGTCAAAGGAGGAAATCAAGATGAATAGTTGGGACCGTCACCGGCAATTGAATCAGATCTTTGAAGATCTTGTGGAGGAAATCGCTCTACCACCGTCGCGGTACCACGAGGCCAGAGAGCGCTACAACGCGGTCGGAGCTTGGTTGGATGCACCGGACTCCGAACTTGCGCTGTACAAACCCATCATTTCCCCGCAGGGATCATTCGCGTTAGGCACGGCTGTGCGCCCTATCGGCAGTGATGAGACCGACGTAGATGCCGTGTGCCTGCTCCAGCTTTCCCCCATTCAGGTCACCCAGAGGCAGTTAAAGGATTTGGTTGGCGATCGCCTCAAGCATCCACAAAGCCGTTACAAGAACATGATTGAACCCAAAGGAGGCGGACGCCGCTGTTGGACGATTCGGTACGCGGACCAAGCCAGATTTCATCTGGATGTGCTCCCGGCTATTCCGGACGACTATCGGTGGCTTGTGAACTTAGGGGTTCCGGAAGTGTGGGCTGAGACAGCCATCCGCATTACCGATAGAGAGACGTGGGATATCGACCCGGAGTGGCCGCGAAGCAATCCAAAAGGCTATGCGGCTTGGTTCATTAGCCGCATGCAGACGCGTCTCGATGAGGCCAAATACGCCCATGCAAGGGAAACACGCAAGGACCTCGACGAGACCATTTACGCACACGAGATGGAAATTCGCGCAGAAGTAGAGAAGATTCAAGATTTCGACGTAAGTACACCCCTGCAGCAACTCATACAGATCCTCAAGCGTCACCGTGACCTGCGCTACAACGGTGACGACGATAAACCCATTTCGATCATCATTACCACTCTCGCAGCGATGGCGTACGATAACGAAGCCAGCATCGGAGAAGCGATAGCGAATGTCGTACCGAATATGCGAACAGCAATTGAGTACCGTAACGGTGTCTACTGGGTTTCAAATCCTGTGAATCCTAAGGAGAACTTTGCCGACAAGTGGGACGAATGCCCACGAAAAGCCGAGCTGTTTTTCGAATGGCTAAACGCCGTAGAGCGGGAATACCAGAATCTCCTTACCGATACAGGATTCGAAAAAGTTGGAGGGTATCTGATCGAAACGTTCGGACGCAGAGAAAGCGAGGAGACAATGGCGAAATTTGTAGCCCGGACGTCTCCCGGTGTTGCGCCAGCAGTGGTACTCACTCCGCGCAAGACCCAGCAGACAGCCAAACCAAAGATTGAGGCACCATCGAATCCAAGCAAACCTTGGGGACGTTGATCCAATGGAAGAGGCAACCGCGCTGCTGGTGATGAGCCAGATGACAGAGGTCCAAGCTCAACATCCGAGTCTGGAACTTATGCTTAAATCAGGTGAAGTGAGGATTCGTGGGGAGATAGGTTTCTGTTTGGACCATAACTCCCGCACGATTGAAGATACCTACCAAGTCGAGATTCATATACCGGATGACTATCCAGAATCGCCGCCAAACGCGTTTGAAACCGGAAATAAGATCGACGAAAGTTTTGAACACTTCTTGATCGATGGGAGCCTATGTCTCGGGGCTCCACTTGAGATACGCCGAAAATTCCTGCAACACATGAATCTCCTTCGGTTCATTAACGAACTGCTTGTCCCGTACCTATTTTCGTATAGTTGCAAGCGAGACTTCGGTGAGACACCGTTCGGCGAACTTGCCCATGGCTGTACGGGAATAAGACAATACTACCAGGATTTGTTTCGGGTTGAGGATTACGTAGCAGTACTCGGCCTACTGAAAGTGTTGGCGGACGACAACTACCGGGGCCACCTTAAATGTCCCTGCGGAGCACGATCGAATGTGCGCCGATGTCATGGGTCACAGTTGCGGGAACTCTCTTCCTTTCAGTCTTGCGATCAGTTTATTTGGGACGCAATTTCTGTTTATGAAACTCTTTCCGAGAACGAGCGTAAAGTAGCAATTGGCAGAAAACTATTGCCGAAGAGACTATTGAAGAAAAAAAACCGAATGGCGGGATCCAGACAGTATCGAGCAGAGGCGAAATAGCAATTCGATCAAACATCACCAGTCCATAAATGGATAGGTTTCTCGAAGACACGATATGGCGTCTTCAAAATGCGCGACTCCTATGACGCTATTTTTCAGATTTCCCGCCTAGACGACAACTCTGTCACTCCACACTTTTTCCTGTCAACATCAATATCCCCGCAATCCTCCGCGCGACCTCTGCAAAGTACTGTACTTCCTCGGCGTTGAGCGCTCGATCGAGCACCTTGTGTTCACGATATGACAGCCATTTCTTGAGTACCTGATAGCCACCGAGTTTGTAGTTCCAGACCGAGGCGGGTATGTTGCGCCAGAATGCTCTGTCGCTCAGATATATGTCAAACGTACTGTCACCCAGTACCGATTTCGGCGCGCCCAGCGCTTGGTTTTCATCCGCCGTGTATTCTCGTTTTTCGATTCGTCCTTGCCCCGGCATCACTGCTTCGCCAGCCCCGTAATGGCCCCATCCTGCGGTAAGCGCGAAATCATCACCGGACATATTGCGGCTATCAATGGTCGAGGGTACAGCGATGTTGGAAATCCCAGATTGCAGAGGAGTCTCGATTAAGCCCTTTACACGCTTGCTTGGATCAAGCAGAGAGGCAATTTTGCGGCCCTTTTCCGCCGATCTGCGAAGGGCGTCGGCGGCACCTTCGGCCTTTCCATCAGGCCAATCCGGAATCGGTATTCGTGGCCAGCCCATGCGTATTGCATCTGCGTTGGTTTCCCGATACGACGGATCATGTAAAACTGCCAATAAATGGTGGAACAGATCCTCTACATACAGACCGAGTCGTTTTACGTATTCTTCGGCAGTAGCCGAAAGGTTGGGCCGACGTCGAAGTCGATTGTCGCTTAGCCCGAGACCGTCGTCTCGGAGATAGGCTGGGAACATTGCGGCACCTCTTTCTATTAGGTGAAAGGACCCAACGTGTGTTGTGAAGAAGGCTTGTGGTTCCGACGCACCTTTCCGCAGATGTTTAGCCGAAGAAAGCCATAAGTTACCCTTGAAGACATGTGGTTTGTAATCAGGTGCAGGTGCAGTAAGCAGTCGACGGTCTGGCTCCCAATAAAGCCAGCGGATGTCAAATGGCCTATATGAGATTCGAATAAACCCGGAATCATTCGGACCGCCGCGTAAGAGAAGTGCATCACGTGTAGCCCGTGAATCGGAAATCTTGAACGCGGATGAATCTCTCATCGCCGCAGGACACAATCGCCCAATTTCTTCATGTGAAATCGCTGGATTGAAGTAGTCTGAGACTTGCTTCTTTAGGCGATCCTCGTCAATTCCAACGAGGAGACTATCGCGCCCGGTATGGACACCGGGAAATGAATGAGGCATCAGATCGGGCAACGCCGGCCAATCAAACCAGTCCTTACTCATTGCCATCGGTTTGAATGGCAAGCCTAGTCGAAGGTTGGGTTGCAGCCCAATATAGCCATCATCTATTTCCGCCGACTGGACGCTTTCCAACAACGCCTTTCGTCTTTCATCCGCCTTTGCCTGCGGAAAATCCCGATAAAGAACGCGAGAGACTATTGAATCTTCGAGGCTGTTGCCCGACTTCGAGAGTAACGCGATGCTCGTTCCAACCTTGATGCCCGGAGATTGTCCCTGAAGTGCGAACACTGTTTCGCTGGTTCTTCCGTCGGGCGCATATTCGGATATGATACGGTCGCCATGAAGATTGTCTATTCGAATCGCTCCAAACGTATCCAGAAAGCGCTCTCGCATCCCGGAAAAGGACATACCGTCAAGCCACGAATAGTTGGAGATGAAGCATACAACACCTTGCCCAGTTTTTTCTGTGATGCGACGTTCCGAAACGCGAAAGAACCGTACGTAGAGATCATTCAAAGCCCTTGAATCAGAGAGACTTACTTGCGTGGGTGTTCTGTACGCCTCCAATAGTTCTTTTTCCTCTTCGATCGCAACACCAGCAAAGCCGTTGTATGGCGGATTGCCGAGGATTACCAGGATTGGCTTTTCCTGCTTTATTTCACCGGCGAGGTCCCTTTCATTCTTTAGTTGAGGAAAAGCGTCCATTTGCGATCCCTCGCCCGTTCCCTCCCAGTCTGTCAGCGCATTGGTGAGAAAGATGCCGGGTCGCTCGTTTCCATTATACGAAAGGGCCGCATCGAGATCTCTCAATGCAAGGTCCACCTGAAGGTGCGCGACGACGAAAGGCGCAGGCATGATCTCGAAGCCAAAGACGCGCTTTGTCGCTGCCTGTCGGACCTTTTCTCCGGTGAGTGCACCGAGGCCGTGTCCTTGCAGATTAGTCGCGATGCGCTGCAGCACTTCAGCAAGAAAGGCCCCGGTGCCGCAGCATGGATCGAGAACGTAGACGTTTTCGGCGGCCAACCCTTCGGCGATGCCTAAATCCTCCTTGAGTGCTCTATCTACGCGGGCGACCATGTATCGCACGACTTCAGACGGCGTATACCAGACGCCCAATTCCTTGCGAAGTTTTGGGTCGAAGGCTTCCAAGAATGGTTCGTAGAAATAGGTAACCGAGTCCCCTTCTTGAAAACGTGCAAAGAAGGCGTCGCGATCCACACGGTCAAGCGCTGCCGATGTGCAGTCCAATACGTCTGTCAAGTTTAGCGGATCCAGGTACTCAGGGTCTGATAGCCGATGAAACAACTCCCGCAGCACCGGTGCTCGTAAATGCCGAACCGCCGTGAGCCACACAAACCTGTCTCTTCCATTTGCCGTTCGCGCCCATAATACCCAAGCAGAAAACATGCCATAGAAGAGCGTCTGAACGAGGGCAGAGTGAAAAAACTCGTTTCCTTTCTTACCCTCAAAATGGACCCCAAGCGACTCCTCCAGCGCTGAGCGGATCGCTACGAGCGACTTCGGATCGTCAGCAGCGTCCACCCGCGCCAGAGCGTCGCGGGCGTACGAGGCGAGCAACCATGCAAGATCTTTTGGCTCGGTGATCGCCGCCTGGTGAGACAGCGCGCGAATGAGGTATTCGCTTAGACCTGCGCCGACCTCGTTTGCAAAGGCGCGCGGCTTTTGCAGCCTGCGGTTAAACTCCTCGTCGGTGCCAGCGAGGCTATAGGATTCGAAGTCGGTCTCATTTCCGGCTCCGTCGCGACCGACGAGAGTAAATCCACGAAAGTTGGTCATCAACACCAGGTGGTACCGGGTCCAATATCGTGTCACCTGACCACGAACCTCCGGCGTGTCCATATTTTCCGCTGTAGACTTTACTTCTACGACGCCGCGTTCCGGTATCTGCCCGGGGCGCGGATTGCGCTTCTGCACCTGATTTGCGGTGTAAAGACCGAAATCCGGATGTCCCTCTCCCTGGTCTGCCAATTCGCTTACACAGAACACCTTCGGCTTCAGCGTCTCCCCGACTGCGTTCAGCAGATTGGCCAATGGTGTATAGCTTGAGCGTTCGCCAGTTCCGCCACCTGAGGCGCGGATCAATCGTAGTCCCGTGAAGTATTTCGCAACCGCTGGCGTGAGTTTGGCCGTTGTTTTGGTCATCATTTCTTGTTCCGTGTTTAATCACTCGGTATAAATTTACCGAACCGAACGAAGATTCTGGATGGCGACAATTTCAGTCATTTCTCTCAACGAGCTATGTATATCCCCGTCTTGCCGCAAGCTCTTGTAGTTTAAGCTTTAATTTATCGGGTATGTTCGCTTCACGGAGTATTCCTATGAGTTCCCTTTCTTCAGTGCTCGCATAGGATTCGGAACTGATGTGTTCTAGAAAAATCAAGAGTTTAGCCACGGACTCTGGATGATTTTCGCACAGGTCGCTTTTTCTTATCCGATATAACACCTCGCCGTCGTGCTTCACATTGTCTGTTGGCATCCCAACTGCCAACGTAACCGCTTCTACAAAGACCGACTCCAGATTGGGTAGCCATCGAAACATGGCCTCGACTTCATCGCTATTTAGAGATCTCGGAACACCATTCAACCGGTTTGCCCAATATTTCTTGAGCCAGCGATCCCACCATTCCTGCTGCTGCAGACCGCTCATATTGCTCAGACGGTCATCTATATGCCATGCGAAGGCGCATCGCGCACTTTCGTCGGCATGAGCAAAAAGCCTTGGTATCCATACTTCTTGAGGGTCTTCAACAAAGTACGTTAGCAGGGTAACGTAACGGCGCATGAAGGATTTCTGACGCTCACCTAAAGGATCGTTCACGATTCGTGAAACGGCCCCAAGTAAAGCGTCTTTCATCAGTTCAGCCGAACTTGAGCTAAGATTGCCATACAAGAACCCATCCCAAACTGCCAAATAATCGCCTGATTCAGCGTAATCGCTGAATAAGGGAAGTAGATTCGACTTTGTCCATTCTTCATCGGAAGTTAGCAGGAAAGAAAAATAACGAGCAAGAACCGAGCGCCCCAATCTTCCAAGGACAGTATCGTCTCTAACGATATCGGACAAAGCGGTTCGATATACCTCCTTCAGTACATCTGGCTTGGGATCTTGATGATTTCGCCAGTTCTCTAGGCTATGCAGCCAGAAATATGCGAGAATCCCGGCGGTATGATTTCTGGCGCGTGTCAGCCAATGCTCAAAATGAAAAACTACAGGTTCAGGTTTGAGATGCCGTCGTAAGTTCGTCGCTATCTCGTTGGCTTGTGGCAGCAATTTGTGTACAAGCTGGGTATCACGATCTCTAACAAGAGTAAAAAGAAAATCGGCAATTGGACGCGCGTATTTTTCGTGTAGATCGTTCCTTTCCAATCGCTTAAGTACATTGCAAGTCATAATTTCATCGAGTTCTGTCTCCGACCACAACCGCATTAGAGTGTTCCATAAATCGGTATCCCAGTTCCGCCTCTTGGCCACCGCATCCGCCAAATCGAGTCCCCACTGGAAATCACGCTTTGCCGCATCCGAGACCGCTATGTCAAGCCCGAGACGGTCTGGTTCATTAATTCCTGTATCCTGGAATGACAATAGTTCGTCGGCCCATTCTTCAGCGGGTTTCGAAAGGAGTTCGCCTACGGTCCAGGGACTCTGGTGGCCTCCCGGGACGGAACTCATCCAGTGAGTTAGATCTGGATGTGCTCGCGGTTTAAATTTGGGGTTTCGCATCAATATATCTTCCAGATCTGCCTTGGCGATGCGACAATCGGGCGCAGCATTATGTAGCCAATGTAGCCAGGTAAAATGATCGTAGGCAGCGTCGACTTCCTCGGTGTTTTCGTGTTCCGGAGATTGCTGGCAATTGGCCTGTATGGCTTCAATAACGGACCTTCGGTGATCCTCGTCAGCTTTCGGGTATGTCGACTTCATGAACTGAAACAACTCATGATGTGCCGAAATGTCGTTCAGGTTCATGCAATTTAACAACCAATCAATCTTCTCGTTCGGATTCAGATCCGGGCGCAGGCATAATGTATGCACTGCCAGCCGGCGAAGAAGAGGTGACGTTTTATGCACGAGTTGATTGCACCATGATGCCGCAACCTTGGGGTTATTTTTCGCTAGCCATTCCAGGCAGTCTCGAGCGGCATCGATCAATACGTCAATGGTCTTTGGATACTCGTCCTGCTCGTGCGGTTCGATGGCGCTTCGTGAAAAACTTGCGGGACTCCAATCGCGTGTCGCCTTCTGCCATGCCTCGAATGTCCGGTATTGTACCTCCAGGTGCTTGAAAACGGATGTAAGTAGCGGCTCGGCTACACGATCGAGATTTGGTTTCAAATTGTTAATCCATAGTTTCTTGATCGTGGAGGGATCGCTCACAAACCCCAATTCCACATCAATGCGTGGACTCTGTTCCTCCTCATCGGAATCAGGCGAGGAAAAGCCCCGCTTGACCACAAGTTGGCTTGCGGCCATCGCATCGAAGACGTCGACGGCACGATCGAAAAGTTCACTCTTCACGCAATATTCCCCTAACCACAGCAAAGGATGTTCCTTTTTCATTCCTGCAGGCGCAGTAACAAGGAGAAGGGAAACCCAGCGGGACAAAGTATGCGCATCAGACGCCGGTTCATTTCGCAATGCGACGTTTCGACACAGTGCGTCCCAGAATTTAGGATGCGGCTGCTCATACCTCCTTCCAATCATTAGAAAAAGCTCATCTGGATGTCTGTATGCGAATTTCTCCGCGAGCCATTGTACCAATAGTCCATCACGCTCACTTAGCTCGCTGGTTCCAAAGAGGCCGGCAAGATGATTGCGCTTGTCGAGCCAATCGACCCATTCAATGGAAACGGCGGCAGCCGTAAAGAAGCGTGTCTTCACTGGATCCCTGAGCGCGTCGTCAATGATGTCTATTTCTTCTTCATCGAGCGGAGGGGGATTCGCGGCGATTTCCGTAATCTCTCGCCTCCAGTCAAGGATGCTGCGCCTCGTATTCTTCGCAAGACCGTTAACACCCCTATATAGAGCGCTATGGTCATTGTCGGACGATTTCACATAGGTGATTGGCTCAATCCCGAGATACTGCCAATTATTGTCGTCAGTTTCGTGGGTGAGCACGAATCGACTCTCTGTTTGGTCTGCCGGCAAAGCACGTGACAGATAGTTCATGATCGTATCGCTATGGCTGTAGCCCACGAAGAGAACTGTATAGGATCTAAATACATCCACAAGAAATCGCCGTGCCCAACCCTCAGTTAGATACGCACGGCCGAAGTCTGCGTCCGTGAGAACGATGTCTTGTGGCCGACTGAGCGCCCCGTGCACATGGACGATTCCGGTGAAGTGTCCACCTAGTGGCAGGGCAGGAGATGTAAAGACTTCAGTCTGTGATACTAACGAACAGTCTCCCGCTTGCTCGAATAGCGTATCGAAATTGGTTGTGACGATGCGAGGCGCCATGGATTCCGGATGCAGCTTCAGCAGATCTCGATGCAGGTCAGTGGGTTTCGGGATTTTTTTACAACAGTTTTTATTCAGCACTTCTGCTGCAATCTTATGTACGTCGACACCTTGGTGTTTCAACCTGCCGAGAAACCGATCCTCGGGTTCGTTTTTTTTCTTCTCTACCCCAGTGCCTTTCGCAATCGCCTTCGCCAACTTTGTGAAGCTTGGAAGACTCGCAGGTTTTCCCATTGAAACTCCCGCGCCGGCGAAAACGACAAGCTTGTCGTCACGCAATGCGTTTAATATTGGTCGCGGGAAATCTAAGCCGCCTATTTTCATTGCATATCTATCCAGATTGTTAGATTAAGTATAAGTTACGATTGCGGTACGGCGCTCAATTCGGCCCTTCGCCGACGGCGTTCTTTTTCCCAGATTCCCCCAAGGCGTAGTCCGCCGCACCATCGCGCGGATTCGTCGAAGTTCTGTTAAATATCGCTCAACCGCTGTCGTGAGTTTGGTCGTTGTTCTGGTCATGATACGCGTCTTTCAAGGCTCCGGGTGTCTACGGCACTTGAATTTTGCAGTTTGTTCCCATATTTTTGGATGTCGCCGGTGTGATAACTGTCATTAGCCCGAGAAAACTTCCTTTCCGTACGCAGGTCGTCGAAATGCAAAAGAATCCCTTCCAATCCCTGGAACAGCGTATTGCGAGCCTGCTCGAACCCCGTCCGGAGGTTCTGGAGGCTTATCTGTTTGGCTCCCACGCTGGTGGTGTGGCACAGCCCCACAGCGATGTCGATGTCGCTGTATATGTCGAAGAAGCCAAAGTCAAAGAAAGCACTTTCGGGTATCGGGCGCAACTGACGACGGAAATAATAGCCGGCCTCCACAACAACGACGTCGATCTACTGATTCTAAACCAGGCTCCCCCGGTTCTTTACTACCATGTGCTGCGAGACGGTATCCGGCTCCTGTCCCGTGATCTGGCGGCGACAACGACGCGGGAAGGCTACGCGGTTTCCCGATATTGCGACTTCGTTCCCCAGCTTGCAAAAATGGATGCGGTTTGGCGTTTGCGCGCCGGTGGTGAACGGTGACTCCCGGACGCCCGAATGCCCTCGTCGTGCGGCGGCATCTGACCGCGTTGAGGTCCGCCGTTGGCAACCTGCGTCGGCATTCGGATTTAACTGGCGCTCAGCTCCGCGACAATTCCGACCTTCGCTGGTTGGTCGAACGCGGCCTTCATCTCTGTGCCCAGAACGCGCTCGACATAGCAACCCATCTGGCATTGTCCGCCGGCCTTGATGCGCCGGATTACGCAACCGCCATAGACCGACTTGCAGAGATAGAGGTGTTACCCGAAGATTTCGCGGCGCACTTCCGAGCAGTAGCGGGTTTCCGCAACGTACTCGTCCACGGCTACCTTGACGTCGACCTCGATCTGATCGGGCAACTCCTGGCCCGACAACTGGATGACTTCGAGACGTTTGCTCGCCACGTCGAACGATCGCTTGCCAGCCCTGGCGAGTGAGGAACTGTGCATTGACAGGAGCCCACCCCTCAATCCGTCCCTTCGCTGACGCTGTCCCTTTCCCAGATTTCCCCGTGCGCGTATTCCTCCACCCATGAGTCGAGGTCTTCGGCCTGGGTCCTTTTGAATTCCGTGGTTTCATTGTTGCGTTCCACGACCACGATATCGTCCGCGTCGAAGCTGTCGACGAAGGCGCTGGACTGCGTGCTGACGAGCACCTGCGCGTGCTGGCTTACGGAACGGAACAGAGAGGCAATCACGTCCACAGCGCAGGGGTCCAGTCCGAGTTCCGGTTCATCCACGACAATCAATGACGGGAGTTTTTCAGCCGGCTGTAACAGAAGCGATATCAGACACATAGCCCGCACGGTGCCGTCCGAAAGCTGGTGCGGCCCGAAAACGAGATCGGACTCCCGGTGCCGCCAGTTGAGAATAATATCTCTCGTATCGGCGGGCTCCAGATCGAAGTCTTCGAAGAACGGCGCCACCTGCCGGACTGTGGTCACAATACGCCGGTAATCGGCTTCACCACTTAACTTGAGCGCGTAGAGTATCGCCGCCAGGTTGCCCGCGTCGGGCTTGAGCCAGCGGTTGTCTCCCATATAGCCGTATTGCCGGACTCTCGACGTTGGCGAAGTATTGTGAAAGTGATAGACGCGGCAACGATTCAGCAAAACTCTCAGTGTTTTTGCCGTGGGCTCTCCGGTTTCCGCCACTTCTCCAATCTTCGTCTCCAGATGGCCGACGCCCAGTTGAACGATCTTGGGGCTGGGATAACCTTCCTGATGGAACGCAGCTGTTTCTTCCGCGAATATGAGCGCATCGCCCGCGGCGTGGAAGAGTCTCATATGGTAGGTGTCCGTTCCGTTCTCCACCTCAAACACCATTCTCGCTTCCAGTTGGGGGGTCACTCCCGGGCCGAAGTGCAGGTTCCCCGTGGCCCCACCCGTCGCGCCGACGTGCTGCTGAAGGCGTCCGCCCATCAGTTCATTCACCAGCTTGAAAAAGGCAATGAGATTGCTCTTGCCGGCTCCGTTTGCGCCGATGAGGACGTTGAGCGGCTTGAGCCCCAAATTCATCTCTTTAATGGAGCGAAATCCCTTAATTTCGACATTGTTTAGCGTTGTCATGGTGTTTCCTCCAAACTTGGAACACGATCCTCTTAAATTCCGAATTTACATGGATGGATCTGCCTGCCTGTCCAGCCAGCGCAGCCAGGCGGGCTGAAGCAGGCGAGGCAGGCAGGATGAACAGGACAATGAACTCAAGAAACAGGAATGCTTCATTTTCCTGCAAATTGCGATGAACCCGTGCGCCATAGACTGCGCGACGTCGCGCCGACCACCCCGATTCCAAAACCTGAAGGCTGTTGTTACGGCCTACGCCGAATTCTCAATGAAACAACCGCTCATTCAAGAAAGCCACCTCCTTTCGTGGATTACTTGCACGATAAAACGTACGACGCGAATCCGCCAGCCGCTAAGGGTTCCTTGACGCCGGCGTCCCCGACAGCGCTCAAAATATGTACCTCATGCCGACCTGGACTTCACGCGGGTAGCCGAGGCCGGACTGGACGGTGCCGTCGAAGTTGAACAGCAGGCCCGACGTGGAAGGGTCGCGGTAGTTGTCCGTGTTGAGCAGGTTGAAGACCTCGACAATGGCCTCAAGCGTGCCGGTGCCCATCGAAATCGGGCGCGTGAGGCGCACGTCCCACGAGAAGAACCCGTGGTCCTTGCGGAGCGTGTTGCGCTGGACGATGCCGCCGTCCGCGCAGATCCGGTCCGAAGTGGGTCCCCACGGGTTGGTCGTGACGCGGCTGGACGGCCGGTTGTTGCCGCCGCACGCGGCGGAGATCGGCTGCGGCGAATGGAAGCTCACACGGTTGTTCATATAGAGGTCGCCGGGAAGTATGGCCAGCCCCCAGGCGTTGAAGCGATGGCGCTGGTCGCGGTCCGAAAGCCCCCATTCGCGGTCCAGCCGGGTGGGATCCACGTAGCGGAACGTGAACGGGTCGCGCTCGTTATCGTCGTCGGACCGGTCCCGGGACATTGTGTAGTTGACTTGGAACTGCAAGTGTTCGTGCATCGTCCGCCTCAGCCCCAGACTGAGGCCGTGGTAGCGCGATTTCGCTGTGCTCTCGGCTGTAATCAGGTTGCCGATGCCGTTTCCCCCGTCCGGACCCAGGCCGGTTGACCACGGAGAACCGAATGCCGCGTCGTTTCGGTTGACGAAACGCGTAAGATTGTCGGTACGTGCGTAGGTAAAATCGACGGAGCCCACAAGTCCCGATTCCTGAAACTCGTGCTCGATACCCGCGTTCAGGCTGAAGGTCCGCGGGTTCTGAAAGTTCTCATCGAAGACGTGGATGTTGGGCTGGAACGGGCCGCCTTCAGGCGAGGGCAGCAATTCGCCGTACGCAGGGGGCGGACCCAGGACCGGGGTCAACTCGCTGGACCGGAAGAGAGATTGCCCGCGGGAGCCGTTGGTCGAGCGGGTGCTGGCCAGGACCAGCCCCGGAATACGGGCAAAGTAGATCCCGGCACTGGCGCGCAAGAGGGTCCTGTTGTCGCCGTGCGGGTCGTAGGCCAGGCCGATCCGCGGCTGGAGCATATCCACGTCGGACGGAATCCTGCCGTTGGAGGGAAATCTGTGGGCGCCCGCGTCGTTGGTTACGGTTTTACCGATGAAATCGGCGAAGAAGACGTTGGAAGGATCGGTGATTGGGTGGGGCTGGATCTGCGCCTCCCAGCGCAACCCGTAGTTGACCGTCAGTCCGCCGGACACCTGCCAGCTGTCCTGCACGAACAGGGCCAGTTCGTGTTGCGGAATGCTCTGGGTCCCTGCGTCTTCCGCGGTCAGCCCGCCAACGCCTGCCTGCTCCATGTAGAACAGCACCGGTCCCGTGATTCGCGCGCCCGCGGCGCAAACGCCCTCGGTGCTGACGCTTCCATCCGAACATTCCACGTAGCGGTTGCCGTTTTCCACGAAGCTGAGAAATCCGTCCACCGAGTCGAAAATGAACCGTCCGTTCGCGAAGCCGATAAAGGTCTGCACGGACTCGACGCGATTCCACTCAATGCCGGCCTTGAACAGGTGGCCGCCCCTGGCAAGCGATATGTTGTTGAGCAACTGAACGCGGGTGTCGTAATATTCGATCGGAATGAAGAACGGCATCCCGAAGCGATATCCGTGGTCAAAGTCCATGCCGGTATCGGGGAAGGGTCGCCCGGTATGGGGATTGACCGGTCCCGCATAGGGACGCGGACGGTCCTCGCGAGAGAACTGAAATCGGAACTCGTTGATCGTGTTGGGTGAGAGAAGCGATACGAGGCTGCCGTTGAACGCGTGCGACCAGTCTCTTTCAATCGCGTTGGCGCTGCGCGCCCAGGTGTCCACGTCGAAGGTGCCGTTTTCCTGCTCAGACCATGTATAGTTGTATTTGAAGGTGGCGGAGTGGTCTTTCGAGAGGCGGAGGTCCACCTTGGCCAGGAAAGCGCGGGCGTCGTCGGTACGGTCGATGGGGCCGTAGTCTCCCCGCAGCGCTCCGTTGAACGCCGTGTCCATAAAGTCTCGCAAACGGGGGCCCATGCGCCCCGCGTCGCTCTGCCGGGTGTCTCTCAATACCTGCTGATCGTACGCGATGAAGAAGAACGCCTTGTCCCGCTTCAGCGGGCCGCCGAGCGTGAAGCCGAACTGCCCCTGGCGGAAGCGGGGCCGGCGCTCGGCGCCATTGTGCCTGGCGATTTCGGACAACGCGTCGTGCTTGCCGAAAAAATGCGCCGATCCGCTGAGTTTGTTCGTGCCCGACTTGGTGATGACGTTCACGAAGCCGCCGCTGGAGCGCCCGAATTCCGCGTTTGCGCCCTGGGGAACCACAACGATTTCCGCAACGGCGTCCAGATTGAAGGTGAAGGCGGGGCGCTGACCCCCGCGCTGCTCGCCGAAGAACGGGTTGTTGAAATCCGCGCCGTCCACCGAGATGTTGTTGTGGATGCCGCGCTGGCCGGCAATGGTCAGCTCGTCGCCGTCCGGCCCCTGCACGATGCTCACGCCCGGGGTCAGGAGCGTGAGATTCAGAAAATTGCGCCCGTTGTTGGGCAGGTCGCTTACGGCTTCCTCGGGCAGGCGCGTGGCCGTCTCCGTTCGGGTGACGTCGACCGCGGGCCTCCTGGCCACAACCACGAACTCCTCTATTTCAATAATCATCTTGATGACCAGTTCAACCGTCTCTCCAACCCGGACTTGCACACCACTCTGCCGTGCTTCGGCCCATCCCTCGGCGCGTACCGTGACGTCGTAGAAGCCGAGAGGAAGCAGCGTCGCGGTGAACAGTCCCACGTCGGACGTCGCGAGGATTCTCCGGTAATTGGTGCCCGCCTCCCGCAGGATGACGGTAGCGCCTTCGACGGGATTGTCGAACTGGTCGCATACGAGGCCCCGGATAACGCCCGTGGTCGCCTGGGACTGGGCATCCGCGTGGCGGCACGTCAGGCTCATCGACAACAGAAGAATGGACAGCGTGCGTATCGGGGATTGGAGTCGGTGACAGGTCATGGCGTATGATAGCGTCCGTGTGGTAATGTCGGCTTAGGAGTCACTTATTTTTCGATTTTCGTCCGGTAACGTCTCGCCGTGGAAGGGGTTTCTTTTACAGTCGAGGGCCTGCGAAGGATACCCTCACGATCGGAATTGGCCATTTCCCAGGATCGAGACAACTCTTCGGGGCTTGTGGGTTTTATCCTGTGCATCCTGTGCATGCATGTAAATTGTCGCACTTCGACTTCAATTGGCCAACAAAAAAAGCGACCCGTAAGTCGCCTTGGTTCACGTCACTCAGCCGTCTGCGCCGCGGTCATGCCGCGGAGCCCGGCCGGCGCAACTCGACCCGGCCGTGTTCGAGAAGGGTGACCACCCTGGCCTCCGAACACTGCATCTGCGCGGCGATCTGCGCGATGGTCTTTCCTTCGTCCCGATAGAGGCGCACGGCCTCGTCCCGGTCGATTCCAGGCACGTATCCTTTGGCGCCCTTCAAACCGGCGTGTTTGGTCACCTGGATATCTCCGGTCACGTCCACCTGGCAAGCAAGGCGCAGGTTCCCCTTAAGCAGCAGAAAGCGAAGGTTCTCCCTGGCGCCTTTGACGCTTAGGCCGTCCTGCGGGACGACCTCGACCGTACAGGTACCGCACAGCCCGTTGCCTTCGCAGTTCACGAACCGGGTGATTCCGTTATAAAGATTGATATCGTTGTCTATTGCCAGTTGCCGGAGGTTGGTGTGCGGTTTGCACTCGACCGACTTGTCCCAGTTGGTGAACGTAACCTTGCAGACCTTTTTGCGCTCGGGCAGGCTGCCAATAAAGGTGGACATAGAACCTCAAGAGAGCAATCAGCGATCAGCCGTCAGCCAAAAACAAAAATCGAAAACCAGAGAGCAATTTTATTCGGCAAACGCAGGCTTTGCAGGGGCAACCCTTGTGGTCGCCCGGGCATTGGATTCTCGCGGCCTACAAGGTATTGATTTTCGCCGTTGAACACAAGTGGAAAACGGCGTCGTGAGCGATCCCGCCGAAAATCGATTGATACGTGCACGCGCCTGTCGATTTTGGTATATTCAGGTGCATCCGAAAGGCAGGCCCCTTTATGGAAACCCGCGATTGAAGGTAACGAGGATGCAGACGCCCTATGAACGATAGCGGAACATCGTCGACGCCATCCGGCGAGACGGCCGTGCGTCGTGCCGTCACCTCACACCCGAGGCTGTTCGAGAACAACCGGTACGTCTATCCAGTACTTTCCCGGCGTTCCGGGGGCATCTCGATCGGGATCAATCTGAATCCCGACAAGATCTGCAACTTCGACTGCATCTATTGCCAGGTGGACCGCGTGGTCCCGCCCGTGCTGCGCGATGTGGACGAAGACCGGGTCATCCAGGAACTGGAGGCCCTTCTGGGCGACGTACTGAGCGGCAGGATCTTCCAGCACACGGCATTCCGTGAAATCCCCGATCGGCTCAAGCGGATCAACGATATCGCTTTCTCGGGCGACGGCGAACCCACAACCTATCCCCGGTTCAGGGAGATCGTTGAAAAAACCGCGGACGTCAAGGGGCGGTTCGGCCTTGATGACGTCAAGATCACCGCCATCACCAACTGCACGCGCTTTCACGTCCCCGCGGTGCTCGAAGCCTTCGAAATCATGCACCGGAACAACGGCGAGATCTGGGCCAAACTGGAGGCAGGCACGGCCGAATACTATCATCTGGTGGAACGTACCCGCATCTCCTTCGAGCGGACTATCGACAACCTTAAACTGGCCGCGTGCAGATGGCCCCTGGTCATCCAGAGCCTGTTCATGCGCGTTCACGGCGAGCCCCCGCCGGATGAAGAGATCCTCGCCTTCTGCAACGTCCTCTCCAACGTGCTGGACGAGGGCGGTCAACTGAAGAACATCCAGATCTACACGGTCGCACGAAAGCCCGCGGAATCGTACGTGACCGCCCTGACCGACGCCGAAGTCGACCGCATCGCCGAAGTCACACGCAAGAACCTGCCCGGCGTCCCCGTCGAATCCTACTACGGCGCGTAACCCGCAACAACCTGCATGGATGGACCTGCCTGCCTGTCCAGCCAGCGCAGCCAGGCGGGCTGAAGCAGGCGAGGCAGGCAGGATGAACAGGATTGATGCGGTGTGGTGTCAATCCAGTCCGGCCACATCCCCGCCGTTCCGTATATGTACATCCAGACTGCGTTACAGCTCTTGTTCGGATTCTTGCTTGATTTTAATCGATTCTCGATGTGTCTTCATTGTATCTACTAAACAACGGAGGAACGATATGGAAACCCGGGTGCAAAAGTGGGGCAACAGTCTGGCCTTGCGTATTCCCAAACCACTCGCCAACCAGATTGGACTTGAACCAAATTCACCGGTCGAATTATCGTTGCGTGGCGATAAGCTGATGATTGAACTTGTAACGCCGCCCGAATTGAATCTGGACGACCTTTTGGCCCGTGTGACCAGGGACAATATACACGGTGAGGTGGATACCGGACCTCCGATTGGCCGCGAAGTATGGTGAGGCTTAGCGAGTACGTACCACAGCGCGGTGACGCGGTTTGGATTGACTTCAATCCACAGGCTGGACATGAACAAGCAGATCGGCGCCCAGCCGTTGTGCTTTCGAAGGGGGTTTACAATGGGAAGACCCGTCTGGCAATACTCTGCCCAATTACCAGTCAAGTGAAGGGGTATCCCTTTGAGGTCGTCATCCCCGCAGGATTGGACGTCTCGGGTGCTATTCTGTCGGATCAGGTAAAAAGCATGGATTGGCGGGCGAGAAATGCAACGCTGATATGTCCATTGCCGACAGAGGTAGTGGATGCGGTATTGCAAAGAGTCGAAACGCTCTTGTCGAGGGAATATGGGATGTGACGAAAATAACCCACCGTCAAGACCGGCTGCATATCAATTTCGGCTAATTCTGCTGACTGGCATACCCTTCGAGTCGTATTGTTGTACCTGAACATAGTTGGGAATATATCCAAAACACGGTCCGGCATTCCTTTTGCGTCTGCGAACACTGAGGTAGAATGATGAAGATATCTCTTCATGATCTGGGACGACGCGTGAACGAAGTACTTCTCGCGCTCGACCGGAACGAATCGGTCGCCGTCTATTTTCGAGGCAAGGAAAAGGCCATCCTGACGCCCAGCCACCAGCGAACGGAGAGATCCGTATCGGACCATACGGCCTTCGGAATGTGGCGGGACAGGAAAGATATGGCGGACGTCGGTGCGTACGTCCGCAATCTGCGCAAAGGCCGCCTGGCTGATCCTTGATACCGATGTTTCGATCATCCCGTCGGCATCCACTGTCAGAATCAGAACAGGACAACACACCTGCAGCGTGCGTTGTCCTGTTCTTTCGTTTCAGGCTCCGAGCTTTCAGAGAATGGAACTCATTCCGGTTCTTTATCCAGCATTTCACCGAACGCGTCGAGATCGGATACCTGAACTGCCGCTCGGTGCAACGCCTTGAGACGCTGCGCGTCGTCGACGTTCCCAACCCGAGCGGCGTATGGATGCGACGCAGCGAGATCGAATCGGACCTCCAGTACGGCGAGGATACTCTCCCGCAGCCCTTGTTCGACGCCCTGGCGGGTGAGGTATCGGGCAAAGGATGATTCACGTATGAGATCCATCATGCCCTCCTTCGAAATGATATCGGAAATGGTTTCCGGCGCGTATACCAACCCGCTGAGCAACGACATGCCGACCATGAAATCCGCTTTTGCCGTCGGCGCCATCGGACGCGCGTGAGCGGTGTGCAAGCAGTGAAGCAACCACGCCCGTGAAGCCATTCCTCCAGGCGGCTCCGCGTAGACATGATACGGGATCAGGGCGGAAAGTCAATTGGATCACGGGAATAATCGAATAATCATACGCAGGCCCGGCAGGTACACACCATCCAGACCATCGGGGCCGATCAGCGACATTTGGAAGTCCGGACCGACGACAATTGGAATTCCATTTTACACCAACCGGTTCGCATATCAACACACACAATGAAGCCCAACGGTCATAGCGAAACCGTTGGGCTTTCTTGATTTGTGCCTCAAAATCGCACATCCTGGCAGATACCGACATTATCAGGTACATAATCTCCAAAACGAACCGTTTACAAATCGAAGACCCGGATACAATGCTCACCGATAGTTGCTGTTTCTGTCACAGCTTTGGCCGTTCATCATCATCTGCATCAGTTTAGTTGAGTACCCTGTCGCGTCGCCGAAGTTCGCCATTCCTGCCTCACGGAGGACATCCATTGGTTCGCACGAATACCTGGGATTGTCCGATCTCAGAAATGCTCGGCTGATTACGCTGGCGACGACATCGACAAGTCGCTTTCTACGTGAGTCCTCAACCAGAAGCTGCAAACGAGCTATCGATTTGGGTTGACCCAAATGGTATTCAGCACAAAGTGACGATATGTGGCTATCCAAGAACATTGCCCGATACCCAAGATAGATTTCAACGTCGGCTTCAGGAATAGACCAATTGTCGATGTAGACGGAGAACTCAGCATCCCCTCCGCCGGCCTCGAAACAACCGGTAATTGAATGATATAGACAGTGGTCAAGAACGTGCGAATGGATGATTTGTGCGATGGGTCGTTCACGGACTTTCGGTCTATGAATTGCCCGGGCTTTTTTTGCAAAACGCTTGTAATTCCTGACAATTCTACGGAATTCTGAATCCGTCGTATCTATACCCGATACATATATCGACAGAGGTAAATCCGTCAGGATTCTGACTATTCGAATAGCGCGATCGATCGAGATGCGGTTGTTTTTCATCGGCTTGTTCTTAGATAGTCCAACCGCCTCGTTGCACCTGGCAAAGACTTCGGTCTCTGTCGATTGTTCGTACCAGACACCGCAGCCAAGAAACCATTCGTTCCGATTCTTGCCGACAATCTGTGGCGTTCCGGACTCATCGAAAAGCACTGTCACGTCTTTTCCAACCATTATGCTCCCCGTTATTTCGGAGCGACGAAGGAAAAAAGCACGATGGTTTGTCACGCGCTTTGGACTCAGGTAGTGATTCAGCCGGGTTACTCCGAGACCAGGACTTTTCGTCGCGCCTGGACGAACCACGTCTTGCCCGTGAGGCGGTCCACTTCGTAAGCGAAGTTTCCTCCCGTTCCGGCAAGATGATATCGGTTGTGTGATGACCATATATAGGTGACGATAACGATGCCCGCTGAGAGCAGAAAAGCTGGTATCACAATGGCGCCTGCGATAACGATCGTCCTTCTGTCCATCTGTGGCTCCAATCTTATCTGCGAGATTGGCAGCGTCGATAGATTTACGGATCCATCATCTCACTCTCCGTATACTCCCGTACCTGGTTCCCGTTTCTCCCTCTCAGCCGGATGACGTGGTTCACGTCGAGGGTTTCGTTCTCCTTGGGCTCATCGCCCTTCTCCGTGTCAATTTGCGCCACGCTCTTGATCCCCTTGAATTTTTCGGCGCCGGCGATCGCCTTTGCATCACCGCCGTAGTAGTCAAACCAGGGCAGGCCCGCTTCCGTATATTCCTTCGCAGTCGGTGGCCTGGTCGGCGGCGGATCACCGGTGATTGCGAGCCACTGAGCGGAATTCACGATGGTGACGAAACATCGACTCGCGTGCACCTGATCCCACGCGTCGATGCCGTAATGATCGTCGTAGATTTCCTGTTTCATCCGGCCGCCCGGGGCAAGGCCCATGCTTGGCATGCGTAAACATAGCATAGACGCCGAGGAAGTTTCGAAGAGATGAGAAAATTCGGCACGCGGAGCAATCAACTCCTCGTAGCGTTCGGCCTTCATCGGATAGGCGACAATCTGAATCCCTCCGTACTCCGCGGCGCCCGTAAGCTGTTCCTCCACGGTGTAGTCCTCGCCCAGCGGCAGGGCGACGAACTGTCGGATCACGCCCTTTTCGATGCAATACCCGTCGAGCCAGGGCTGTTTGGGCACCACGACGTAGTCTTGTGGATCGCTACTCAATCCATTGAACCAGGTGTCGCCCGTGATCGCGCAGATCTTTCCTGCCGCTATTTTGATAGCGAACGGATAACTCTGGCGGTAACGATAACTGTTCGGCGACTCGAAGTTGATCCACATCGCTTCGGACTGGTGCATCGGCATGACCACACCGCCCCGCTTTTGCCATTCATCCGGCAGACGCGACACGTAGTCGTCCAGATGCCGCAACGGAAATCCTCCCAGACCGGGCGGCAAGGGATAGTCGCGTTCGTCATCGGGAATTCGTAACGTACGCTGGAATTCGATCCCGCAAACTGCATGTTTGTGAACGTCCGGAAATCTGAAAACCAGTCTGCTGCGCTCAAGCGTGATCATTGTCTCCTGCTCCCTTCGCCATGAAGGTTGCGATTTACCAGTCTCCATCCCTTACTTCCCGCACCACACGGAGGACGGCGTGATCCGGCGCCTCCTTAAGCTGCCTGATCAGCTCTGCAAACAGCCTCGGTCGCTTGCGGATGACTTCCAGGAGATCTCCCGAGACCTTTCCGGCCATTGCCAGGAACACGTCCGGATCCTGGCCGAGTTCGTGCGCTAGTCGCACCGTGGTCTTTTCAGATGGCGGAGGCACGTCATTTCGCTCGATCTTGCTCAGGTAGGCCGGTTCAATCCCGATTCGATGGGCCACCTGGCGCAATGAAAAACGCCGGTCCTTGCTTCGGAGCTCCTCCCGAAGCTTTCGTACAAGATCGCCAAAATCCTCTGGATGTGTCATGTGTCATATATACTTTACACTATGCCATTTGTCAAGAAAAATAGATCAAAATGGCGAAGACGCGCGCCGAATCAATAGGGTAGACGGTTACGTACCTGATCAACTGTCAGGACGGTTGGTGCGGGATCTTCGTGCAGCCAATCAGGAAAAAACAGTGTGAGATATAGCGGCAGGAGGGTAGGCAGGTGAGGTGGAGCTCAAGGTTATTATTTCATGAGCTGAAGCGATACAGGGATAGGATATTTGGACGCATCAATTACTACGATGCGGATATAATTCAGCCGATTGGAAGAACTGCCACCGCTGTGCAAGACAAACGGCTGACATTTAAGGATTAACCAGGTAAAATGCCCTACTTGGTGTGTCCGTTATCAAGAAAAGGCGGGGGCGTCTGAAATCCTTCCGGACCCTTTTTTTTCTCGCTTTCAAACCATTGCTTTACCAATCTATCTCGTTCGTTTTGGCCCTTCTTCACACCTCTTTCAAATTGCCATTTCTTGAACGCCTCGGTAAGTACAAACACGAAATCCACCCCCTTCAAGATGAAAAAAGCAGTCGTAGCGGCAAATACACCGATACTCAGAAGATCCTTTACGGTTTCAAAACCCCATTGTATTTCAATCGGCGCGCGCAAACTAACAGTTTGCGCTACGGAAAACGCAGGTAACGCTTAGAAAGCGCTTGCGAAAACGAGCGAGTTAAAGCGCGAGCATTTCGACAGGCTCAATGAGACCGCGCTTGACTACCGCTGGGTGCTTTATAGCTCCTCGCCGACCCTTCGTCAAGCTCAGGGAGTGGCTCGGGACCCCCCACCGGCGCGGCTGCCTGTCTGCCGGGCCAACGGCACAGGCAGGCGGGCTGGCGGTCTTGCCATGTCGCTTCACCTCAGCGGGGGAGTGATGGAGAGGCGAGGTGCGAAATTGACGCGCGCAAACTAACAGTTTGCGCTACGGAAAACGCGGGTAACGCGCAGGGAGCGCTTGCGAGAACGAGCGAGTCGAAGCGCCCTTTGTGCGTAAATAAATGAGACAATTTCCGTTCAAGAATTAAGCAATTATGAACAGGGCTAAGGAGTACCGAACGATGAGGGATGTATCAGTAGTGACGCTTGGGCGAGACGGGATGGAGAACGCGTGTGTTACGCAGCTTCTTTTAATTCAAGAAATTACCGCTTTACTAGAATCTTTAATAAGGTTTCCAGAATGCATAAAGACATATTAAAGACAAGTATTTGTAAAATATAAGGATTTCCGGTCTACCTTTTATAAACCACTTCTATTCAGCCTCGATTTATTCTACCAAGAAATCCTTCCTTGTTACGCCTCTGTAAGTACCCATGCTGGTTGAGAGCGGGTTCCCTGGTTGACAATCAAGCCGGAGCGACGCAGTTCCTGTATGAGATTCTGAACTTTCCTATTCTTCTGCTTGTCTAACAGCCGATCAGGAAGCTTCGGCATCAGTGCCTGATCGATATCTCTGCGATCAACCGGACCATACTCTCGTACCAAGGCCAAAATTAGATCCAGGTAGTACTGCTTGTCAAGCCCAGTTTCTCGGATGTGACGACCAGCGTCGCCCGTCGCTTTGGCAATCGATCCAGCGACTACAAGGTTCGGGTAACGGCCTTCAACGAGGCCGGTGGACTTGAGATAGCGATGATCTTTCCGATCAATACGCAGACCCTTCTGCACGTGATCAAGAAGCATGGCCTGAGCAAGACTCAGATCGGTGCGTTCCATGAGAAGCCGAGTGTAGTACTCGTCAAGGATTCGACCATGAATGTGCACAGCTACGCTGCCGATCTGACTCAAATCGTAGTCCGGGAGCGGGAAAAAGCGTCTCCTCTGCGTATCGAACATGCGCTTAATGCCGCCACCCTGCGTGTCAATCAGGTTTAGTTCAACCATCGCGTCGGCCAGGAATGGATTGCGGTAGATTGCCTGAGGGGCGTCCTGTCGGATGACCGTCTCGACGTCGCCGGGCAGAAAATCGCCGACATTGGTCAGCAGGATTCGGTCGGGAAATTCGACGACGACTATCCGTCCGCGCAGATGATAGTCCTGATGTGCGATGCAGTTATGCAGGGCCTCCCGGATTACCCATTGGTCGTACTGGGTAATTTCCTGAGGGAAAAGAGTCCCACTCGGAAGGGCGCGTACAGTGAGGTTGCGAACGCGCTTAAGCAGGCGATCTCCGGCAAGCAGGAACGGCGGCGCGATATGCATATAATCCAACTCGCGTTCGTGGTCGTCTTTGAGCACCTATGAGATCTTGGCTACCATCGGCGCGAGAAAAGTCGATGATTCCGGTCGCCCCAACAACAGTAGAGCAGCGTTTGTCACTTCACCTTGCCTTAAAATTCGGGCTTTGTTGAGAAACGTCGCGTTGTCCCATTCCTTGGCTACTTCCGCCTGCGCTGGATGCTTGACGGCAAACTGTTCTCGTGCCGTTACCAGCGCATCAGGGTCAAGATCATCAAGTCCCGCCTGTTCGCAAACCAAGGAGGACCAGTCGCTTCCCCGCGTCCAAATCACACGCGCCTTTTCTGGATGCCTACCGAGTTCGGTCTTGCTGGCACCTACACGTACGTATGCCTTCCCGTAAAAGCTAATCGGCTGGTCTCTTGCGGCCCTGACCTCGAAGACAACAACCCGGCCATCCGGATGATCAATAACACGTGGCTCGAATCCAATATTCGGACGCAGCCCCGCCCCAATCCATGGTAATAGATCCTGATTGCCCTTCGCTTTGGTTTTATAAGGATCGAAATCCGTACCGACGACTTCATGAGTGTCATCGTCGATACCGAAAACCAGATAACCGGCAGGCTGTGCAATGATGCAGGCCGAATTGGCAAGTGCAGACAGATACTCCCCGATTTGATGGGGTTCGTAGCGGTTGCGCTTGAACTCAAACCACTCGGTCTCTGCTGACAGACTGCGCAACTCGTCAATGCGCGCAATGTCCCAGCTATTACTCATGGCATAGTTACCCGACGAACATCTGTCACGCTGGTCAAAATCACATGAAATACTACATTCGCCTGGAATCTCGAGTTCGACATGTCGAAACGAGTTTGCGAAAGAGAATGAGTCGAAGGGCCGAACCTTCGGCCATCCGGCAAGATCAGGAAACTGTTTCAGGCCCCCCACCGGCTCGGCTGGGGACTGGCGCCCTTGCCTGGCCGATTCCCCCTCAAGGGGGAGTGATGGAGAGGTGAGGGTGCGTAATCAACGCGCGCAAACTAACAGTTTGCGCTACGAAAACGCGGGTAACGCTCAGGCGAATGCTCGGCTACGGCCAGACCTGGGGGAAGTGTTCGCCTTCCATCGGCGCGCCGTTAGGGACCTCAACGAAGGGTTTCATGACGTGCTGTCCGGACGCCACGTAACGTGTCTCGTCGGTCATATAGTGGATGGCGATGGCGCGGCGGGGGCGTTGGCTCGTGTTGGCGTGGGACCCGTGCCATGTCAGCGCGTGGTGGTAGTGCACCTCGCCCTTTCTCACAGGACACCTGACGATTTCCACGCGGCGTCCGTTCCATTCCCCTGGCATGTCCTCGTAGTTCTCAACCGACCTGATGAATTCAATCTGGTTTCCCCACCGATGAGATCCCGGGACCATACTCATACATCCGTTCTCCTCGTCCACGTCGTCCAGGGCCACCCACGCGCTCACCTCCGTCATCGGCTCGATAATCGGCCACAGGGGCGCATCCTGGTGCCACATGGTGACGCCGCCCCGCTCCGCGGGCTTGTACTGGATCTGATCGTGCCACACCCGCAACCGCTTCGCGCGGGTCAGTTGAGCCACATCCTCCACGATCCTGCGAATGCCGATCAGTTCCCTGAACGGATCGCTCGCGGCCCAGATATTGACGATCTGCCAGACCGGCGTCTCCGGATTCCGGTTCAGGTTTCGCAGGTGGACAGGCTGCGGCACGTCCGTCCGGTCCCTGTCGGCGATGACCCGATCCAGTTCGCGCCGTAGCGAGTCAACCCTGTCGCCGTCCAGGAGCCGACCTCCGTTCAGGAAGCCGTGTTCGTGAAATTCGGAGATCTGTGCTTCGGTCAGCATCGCTCTGCATTCCTTTTGAGAAGGGAATTCGATCATTCCTGTTACGGCGTACCCGCGAGGACCGGATGCAGCGGATGTTCCCATGGCCCGCCCGCCGTCATCTCGTCGCCGGCCCCGGCCGCTTCGCTTCCTCCCGTGAACCGGACGAAATCGGGAATGTAGATAACCGCGAACGCCCGTCGGGGATGTTCGGTCTGGTTGGCGCCCGCGTGATGGAAGTTGCAGCCGTGATGAAAGGTCACCCCGCCCGCGGGCATCTCCATCACGACGGGTTCGGCCACCTCGTGCCCCCTCTCCGCCATCTTGTCCACGATGCTCTCACCGGCTACACCCAGCGCGATCGGCTCCTGCGGGCCCAGTTTATGCGAGCCCGGCACAAAGTGAAGGCATCCGTTTTCGACTGTTACGTCATCCACAGCTACCCAGGCAGACAGCGCGCCGTCCGGCTCCATGGGCCAGTAGGGCAGATCCTGGTGCCAGTTGGTCGCGCGGCTGCCGGCCCCGCCGGGTTTGACCATGGCGTGGTCGTGATAGATACGCACGTGACGGCAGCCCGTGAGGCGCCGCGCGGTTTCGGCCAGCGCGCGGCTGAACGAATAGGCTTTCACGCACGGGAAATCCGTCCAGAGATTCACCATCTGGTTGAAGACCTTCTCGTACGCCTCGGAACTCCGACCCCCGCCCGGCGCGCCGACAATCCGCTCCCTGTTGGTCTCGATTGCCCTGTCGATGGCCTCCCTCAACGCCGCCACCTCGTCTCGTGAGAAAAACCCGGGATACGCGATATATCCGTTTTCCCGGTAAAACAACTCGTCGCCGGGCGTCGCGGGGCTTTGTTTTTCCTCAACCTTCATTGGAGTCTCCCTGAATCGCATTCCGCGCGCATCCATATCCCACCAAAAAAAACCGCCGATATCCGATGCCCAAAATACGCATTTCCGGCATTGGTACCAACGGTTATCTGGAATGTCGGATTCCTGCGGCCGATGGATTCCAGGCCCGGCGGTTCAATAGGCGATCCGATGTTTATCGCGGACAATAAGCCGGTAGCCCAGGTAGATCAACAAAAGCGGAACGGCGAGCTTGATCGCGAACCAGATCAGGCCCAACGCGATGCCGATGAGTCCGCCCAGCAGAAACAGCGCAACCAGCCCGCCGGCAGCCAGCAGACAGAATCCCAGGAATTTTACCACGGATTTACCCTCCACGAGAAATAGCTTTCAGCAGTCAGCGGTCAGCCGTCAGCCAAAAGCAAAAGGCGAAAGCAACGTCAAGAGCGCCGCTGACAGCACCGATGTTGAATCTGAAGAGGCGGTTCGAGAACCGCTCACACAGCAGCGCAGGATCAACGAATCCCTTACCAACTACACATGGCAAGCCCGGTTGCGCGAAGACGTCATCTCCCGTCTCACGTCTCCCCTCTCCCCATCATAATGCAGTCAACTGTCATCGGCCAGCTTCTGTTTCATCGACTTCAACTGCGCCTCGATCCGCTGCTTGCGCGCCAACGCTTCACAACGTTCGTCGAGGTCCGCGTCCTTACCGGCGATTTCCACATAAATCTCCGCCGCAGCCTCTTCATGGTCAACCCGCCGGCAGAGCGCGTCAAACCGCTCGAATGCCTCTTCGTCGATCCGAACCCGGGAACCCGCGGCGGAGACGTATCCTCCCGCCGCGCGGCTTCTGGCCAGGAGGGTCCTTCGACGCGCCGTGGCCTCCCGGAGACGTTGCTTCAGTTGCGCGCATTGCCGCTCGAGTTGTCCGGTCGCTTTCCCGGCTTCGGCCAGCGCCTTCTCAAGCGCTGCAACTTCCGCCTCCACCTCTGTCTTCCGCTCCAGGGCCAGGCGGGCCAGATCGTCGTCGCCCTGCGAGACGGACCGCACGGCCGTTCGGTTCCAGGCTGCCGCATCCGCCTGCCGCGCCTTCAGCCTTCGTTCAAGAAGCCGCTTGCCTGCCATGGCTTCGGCAACGGCGGTGACGGCATCGTTCACGGCGTCCTCCATCTCCGTCAACATCAGGCGCGACATCTTCTCCGGGTCTTCGATCCGGTTCAGCAGATCGTCCACGTCCGCCCGGATGATATTTCCGATCCGCGACAATGTGCCCCCTGCCATGAGAGTCTCCTTTCACAAGTGGGTGATCTATCGACTACCGCGGATGGTTTTGTCCATCCTTCCCCCTGTGAATACAAATGGCGTGCCAGAAGTTCAATGTGAGAATAAATTAATGTTTAATAAAGGTTTATAGAGAACATAAAAAAATACCGCCCGGGATGTTGGCGCGAAACGCCTACCCGGGCGGCCGAATTCACCTCTTCAGAAGCAGTGAAAGCGAAGAATATAAACGTGAGACAAGGCGAGATAGGCCGTTGGTGTGGTCTTCTTCCTTCACTGTCTTTGGTACTATGACGCCGCGCTAGCGCCCGCCAGCGACCTCGCCCCGTGCGTGGGCTTGCCGCCGGAGCGGCGCGCCTGGATGAGTTCGGAGACCACGCTGATGGCAATTTCCTCCGGGGAATCCGCGCCGATGTCCAGCCCGATGGGCGCGTGAATCTCGTCGAGGCGCTCCCTGCTGATTCCCTTCGCCTCCAGTTCCTTCCACATCAACGCAATCTTGCGCCTGCTGCCGATCATGCCGATGTAGGCGGCGTCCGTCCATACCGCCTGTTCCACCACCGGCTTGTCGTGCTGGTGTCCCCGGGTCACCGCCACGATATAGGACAGGTCGTCGATTTCCAGATGTTCGAACGCCGTCTCCATGTCCAGCGTGAGGGTCTCGCCCGCCATCGGAAAGCGCTCCTTATTGGCGAACATGGGGCGGTCGTCGATGACGACGATTCGAAAGCCCACGGTGGCCGCGATCCGGGCGATGGCGAACGAAACGTGCCCGCCGCCGAACAGGTAGAGCGTGGGCTCCGGGCAGACCGACTCCATGAAGACCTTCAAGGGGCCGCCGGAATCGGCCGCGTCCAGCGAGACCACCTCCAGCAGGTCCTCCGGGATCGTTTCCATTTCCGCCACTTCGCTCAGGATCGCGTTGTCGGCCTCCGGGCACCCCAGCGACCCCACGGTTGTCCCGTCGGCGCGCACCAGCAGCTTGGCGCCCCACTTCGAGGAATCCCCTCCGGACACGAGTGTGGCCAGCACCGCCGATTCCCGTGTCTTTCGGACCTCCGCCACGGTCTCGAGCATGTCTTCGGACTGTCCCCGGTACAGAGGCTCCGTGAAAATCTCAACGTTGCCACCACAGTTCAATCCGTTTTCGCCCGCATGTTCCTCGGTCAGGATAAAGCGCTGAAGCGTGGGAACACCCGTTTCCATCACGTCACGGGCTTCGGCCCAGACGTCCGCCTCGAGGCAGCCGCCGCCAACCGTACCCACAATCTGGCCGTCGGGACGAACCAGCATCTTGGCCTTCTTGCTCATCGGCAAGGATCCCTTGCTGGAGACAATCGTTGACAGCGCCGCATTCTGTCCCGACGAAATCAGGTCCAGGGCTTCTGAAAAAACGTCTTTCATCAGAACCACCCCCTTCAGTTGGGATGCCGGGTTTGGGATTCGGTGATTTTGAGTATCGACGGTCTCATCGCCAGACCGAACGCAACGTCTTCGCCAGTTGCACGAGACTCTCCAGATTGTGCGCGGCCATGAAATGATCCAGGTAAGGCAACGCCGTCTTCATGCCCAGACAAAGCGGCTGGTACCCGGGGCTGCCCAACAAAGGGTTCAGCCACATCAGCTTATGGACGCGTCTGCGCAGGCGCTCCATTTCGCGCCGCATGAGGTCCGCGTCTCCGCGGTCCCAGCCGTCGCTGACGATGATCATGACGGTCTTGGCTTTCAACATCTCCCGGGCGAACCGGTCGTTGAACTCCCGCAGACAGCCGCCTATATCCGTTCCCCCGGCCCAGTCGTGGACCGTATCGGCTACTTCCCGGAGCGATTCTTCCACGCTCTTGTTCTTCAGCAGCCTGGAGATCGGGGTCATCCGCGTGGAAAAAACCCCCACCTCGACGTCGCGTATTTCCCGCTTCAGCGCGTAGATGAATTGAATCAGGAACTGGCTGTAGCAGTCCATTGACCCGCTGACGTCGCACAGCAGCATCAGCTTCGTTTTCTTGATCCGCCGCCTGCGCCTGGCGAGGGCGACGCCGTCCCGCCCGTAAAGGGCGTTTCTGCGCCAGGTCCTCCTGAAGTCGATCTCCACGCCGCGTTTCTGCGGCTCCCTGCGCCGGCTGCGCCGGTTGGCGATGATGTCGACGATCTGCGCGATGACCTGCCGGGCCTTCTCGATTTCCTTGTCGTTCATCGCGGCCAGATCCTTGTGCATCAACACTTCATCGGGGCTGTACCCAATCTCGTCGGAATCGCCCTCTCCCTCCGGCTCCTCCTCTTCCTCGGTCACGGTGTCGACCGGTTCATCCAGTTGATCCGACACTTCGAGGTTCTGATCGTCGGCGTCCTCGTCTGTGACTTCCATCTCCATGGTACTGATTGGAGCACTCCAGAATGCGTGAAAAACGCGATCGAACGTTTCCAGATCGTCGAAGCGGGACACCAGCGTGGCCCGTGCTGCCGCGTAGAAATCCCCCCGCCTGCCGATTTCGATAAACCTGAAACTCTGGCAGAAGTCGATCAGATTGCCGGAATTCACATCCACACCGGCCCTGTGCAATGCCCGAGAAAAGGCCACGACCCGGCCCATCATGCTCCTGTTTTCGACCTTTTCCGTGTTCATAAGGTCCATCCCGTGGAAACGTCCGTTGTTCTATCGTGCGGTCAATTCTTCAGCCGCATCGCCCGATCCTTTAACGCGCGCGCCTTTTCGATGATTTGGGGCAGACCGTCCTCCTGGAGCTTCTCGATGTCTTCCTTGTACTTCAGCACGCAACCCAGAGTGGCATTCACGGTGTCGGAATCGAGTTCGTCGATTTCCATCTGCATCAGTGCCAGCGCCCAATCGATGGTCTCCGCGATACCCGGCCGCTTGTAGAAATCCCGTGTGCGCATCAGCTGCATAAACCCGCAGACCTGCTGCGCAAGGCCCGTTTGAATGCGGGGAACCCGGGACGCGACGATTTCCATCTCTTTCCTGAACGTGGGATAGTCGATCCACAGGTAGAGGCAACGCCGTTTGAGCGCGTCGTGCAGTTCGCGGGTCCGGTTGGAGGTGAGCACGACAAACGGCACTTTCTGCGCGGAAATCGTGCCGATCTCGGGGATGGTAATCTGGAAATCTGACAGCACTTCCAGCAGAAATGCCTCGAACTCTTCGTCTGACCGGTCCACCTCGTCGATCAGCAGCACCGGCGGGTTGCTTCCGCTGCCCTGAATAGCCCGGAGAAGCGGCCGTTTCAGCAGGAAATCCTCGCTGAAAATACTGCGGCCAATCTCCTGTTTTTCGATGCCCCGGGCCTCTTCCAGGCGCATCTCCAGCATCTGCCGCGGATAATTCCACTCGTACAGCGCCGTATTGGCATCCAGACCTTCGTAACACTGCAGCCGGATCAGATCCGTGTCGAGGACCTGCGCCATGACCTTGGCGACCTCTGTTTTGCCTACCCCCGGCTCTCCCTCCAGAAATATCGGTTTTCCCAGCGCCACGGCCAGGTAGACCGTCGTAGCCAGCGTCCGGTCGGCGATATACCCCTCGCGACCGAACCGCGTCTCCACCTCCTCGATTGATCTTAACATCCGACCCGTATCTCCCCTTTCTCAACCCCCGGACCGATCCATTGAACGGCAGTTTGCCGCAAACCGCGCCACCCATGCGCGAAGCGCTTCGTCCGTACTTCGAAATGCCAGCTCAGACCAGGGAATCCGGCCTGGAGGGTACGTTCGGACCTCCAGTGTCTCGAAGTTTCCCTGCAGATAGCCTCCCACCGCGACGCCGGTGTACACGATCAATACCGTTGTTTCGTTGGGGTATGAATAGATGCCGAGCAGATCTTCGATCTCGACTTCAAGCCCCACCTCCTCCATGGCTTCCCGTGCCGCTGCGGCTTTCACCGGTTCGCCCCGGTCGACGTATCCGCCGGGAAAGACCCACTTCCCCATCCCGGGTTCGATGCTCCGCTTCAGGAGCACCACCTCGTCATCCAGCGTAACGATCACGCCGGCCGCTACTTTCGGGTCCAGGTAGACGACGAACTCACAG
Organism: Candidatus Latescibacterota bacterium; assembly: GCA_965203805.1. Taxonomy (GTDB): domain Bacteria; phylum Latescibacterota; class UBA2968; order UBA2968; genus JAAXHE01. The sequence continues at coordinate 4,946,267 of OZ241917.1, forward strand.
GCCGGACAGACCGGCCTGTCGCGGTCTTCGACCCGCCTTGTCACGAGCGCCGCACCGCACCGCTCGCAGAAGCGGGCGCCGTCGCCGTGATGCGCGGTATGGTCGCTCGCCACCGAGTAAAAACCCTCCGGCAGAATGGGGCCGATCGTCTAAATATACGGGTTTGGAACCGCATCACAAGCCCTTTTTCCTAACCATGCAGGCACGGGCTATCCACAAAAAACCGCAGCCGGCTAGCGGCATGCGGTCGTAAATCCAGACGTAAGGGGTCCGTGGGCGCCACGTCGCTCGACGCATTGCGTTCGTTCGGTTTCGCACAAACCCCGGTCTATACTTCCTCTCCGATATTCTCCTTCTGGTGGCGCACAATCCGGCCCTGCACCAGGAACACCACGTTCTCGGCGATGTTGGACGCGTGGTCGCCCATACGCTCAAGATGCCTCGAAACCAGAATCAGGTGAATCGCTCGATCAATGGCATCGTTTTCCGCCCTGTAATGCAGGTAAGTGAGCAATTCCCTGAAGATTTGATCTCTCAAACCGTCCACCACGTCGTCTCGCCTGCGCACGTCGTTTGCCAGATCCACGTTCCGGTTGACAAATGCGTCCAGCGCATCCTTGACCATCCCGCGGACGAGTTCCGCCATTCTGGGGATGTCGATCAGCGGCTTCAAGAGGATTGCACGGTTCAGTACAAACGCCCGCTGTGCGATATTCACCGACTGATCGTTGATCCTCTCCAGGTCGTAATTGATCTTCATCAGGGTCGCCATCAGGCGCAAGTCGCCGGCCACGGGTTGCCGCACCGCCAGCAGCTTCAGGCACGCGTCTTCGATGCGCACCTCCCAATCGTCAATTGCCGCGCCGCCGGCAATTACGGTATTGGCGAGATCGTTGTCACGTTCGAGCAAGCTCTTCACTGCCTGATCGATGGACTCCTCCACCGCGCCGCCCATTGACAGCAACTCGCTCTTCAACTGTTCCAACTGCTGATCCAATGTCCGTTCCATAGTCAGCCCCGTTCATTGAAATCCGACCGACCTGCCGGCTATCCGAACCTGCCGGTCACGTAATCCTCCGTCTGCTGCAGATTCGGGTTCGTAAACATCTCTTCGGTACGAGCGTATTCAACCAGCTTGCCGAGGTAAAAGAATGCAGTCCGGTCCGAGATACGGGAAGCCTGCTGGAGATTGTGAGTCACAATAACGATCGTATACGTGCTCTTCAACTCATTGATCGTCTCTTCAATGCGTCCGGTGGCTATCGGATCCAGCGCGGAACACGGCTCGTCCATCAGGATGACCGACGGCTCCACCGCGATCGCGCGCGCGATGCAGAGCCGCTGCTGCTGTCCCCCGGACAACCCCAGCGCGGATTCGTCGAGTCGATCCTTGACCTCGTCCCAGAGTGCCGCCGCCCTGAGGCTTCTCTCGGCCACCTCGTCCAGAACGGGACGCCGGTTCTCCCCGGCGATGCGCAACCCGTACACGACGTTTTCGAAGATTGACTTGGGAAACGGATTCGACTTCTGAAATACCATACCCACCAGCCGCCGGAGTGATATGACATCGTATCCCTGGGCATAGATGTCTTCTCCTTCGATCCGGACCCCGCCATCGATCCTTACCGAGTCGATCAGATCGTTCAAGCGGTTCATACAGCGCAGCAGCGTAGACTTCCCGCAACCGGACGGTCCGATAAACGCGGTGACGTTGTGTCGGGGTACGTTCAGACTGATGTCGTACAACGCCTGGGCGTCGCCGTAGTGCAGACTCAGGGATTCGACCTCGACGACCGGTTTCTCAGATGCGGTGATGACCTGCTTCGTGGGTTCCACGCCCATCCTTGTTGACTCCTGATTGATAGACCGTCTCGAGAACCGTCGAGATGCCGCTACAGACCGATTTTCTGGTATCGCTTGCGCAAGCGCGACCTGACCTGGATCGCCGTCAGATTCAGCGCCAGCACAATAAACATCAGCAACAGCGTCGTGGTATACACCATCGGGCGGGCCGCCTCGACATTGGGCGACTGAAATCCCACGTCATAGATGTGAAAGCCCAGATGCATGAACTTCCGCTCCAGGTGAAAAAACGGCCAGTTGGCGTCCACGGGCAGCGTGGGCGCGAGTTTAACCACCCCCGTAATCATCAGCGGCGCAACCTCGCCCGCGCCCCTGGCCACCACCAGCACGATGCCCGTCAGAATGCCGGGCAACGCCGCGGGCAGAACGACTCGCCAGATGGTCTGGAACTGGGTCGCGCCCAGCGCAAGAGAACCCTCCCGGACCTCTCTGGGGACGGATGCCAGCGCCTCCTCAGAAGCCACGATCATCACCGGTACGGTCAACAGCGCCAGCGTCAGCGAGGCCCACAAAATGCCCCCGGTGCCGAACGTGGGCGCAGGCAGCGCCTCGGGGAAAAAGAGCAGGTCCAGACTCCCGCCCACGCCGTAGACGAAGAATCCGAGTCCGAACATGCCGAAAACGATCGAAGGTACTCCTGCGAGGTTATTCACGGCGATCCGGATCGCACGCACAAGCGGCCCCTGCCTCGCGTATTCACGCAGATACAGCGCCGCCAGGACGCCAAACGGCACCGCCGCCAGACTCATCAGAATGACCATCATGACCGTACCGAAAATCGCGGGAAACACGCCGCCTTCGGTGTTGGACTCGCGCGGTTCCGCAGAAAGGAATTCCCAGACCCTCTCCAGGTATACGCCCGTCTTGCCGAAGACACCCAACCGATTGGGCCGGTACGCGCGCACGACGTCAGCCACCGCCAACCGTCGTATCTCTCCGCCAGCCAGCCGGACCTTCAAATGAGGGACTTCGCTCTCCGCCCTGAGTCGGTTCAGGTCAGCGGCCAACGATTCATAGCGCGTCCAATATCGGCGGCTTTTCGCGTCCAGCTGCAAAATCCGGTCCTGCTGCGCGTCATCCGTCAGTTCAAGCTTTCGTTTCTCCAGGCGAAGCCGTTCGATTCGCCGGTTGAGATCAGATATGGCGTCGTACTCGATGTCGCGGATTCGATCCAGAAGCACGCCCGTTCGCCGCAACTGCTTCTGAAACGCCGCCCAGCCGGCCGCGCCGCCTCCGGCGACTCTCTCCTCACCCTCGAACACGCCGTCCAGAAATCCGAACAGTTGTCCCCATTCGCGCCGCTCGAACACAACCGCGCTTTCGGGAAATGTCCGGTCCTGAATCCGCGACTCGTCGATCCACCGGAAGTCAACGCCGTACGCGTCCCGGTTCGCCACTTTCAGTTGAACCCGGAATTCCCCGTCCCGGTTGGGAATCTCCTGCCTGTCCCACATCTGCCCCATCACAACCGCGTTGTCTTTCAGGCCAAGTGCGGTCAGGTCGGCCGGCCAGAAAAAGCCGAGCCCGTTATAGATGACGAGGCCGATCAGCCCGACGATCATCAGCACACAGAATGCGAGCGCGCCGCCCGTCAGCCAGATATATGCCTGCCCTGATTTCCAGAATCCGTTCATTCAACTCACTCCGGACGGATCGGGATTCATATCCTGCTGTACCGTTCGCGTAGCCGCTGCCGCACGATTTCCGCGAGGGTGTTGACGACGAAGGTGACTCCCGCAAGCAGCAGGCCGGTGAGAAACAGGACCCGGTAGAGCGTTCCTTCGTGCGGCGCCTCCGGGATTTCCACGGCGATATTGGCCGACATGGTTCGCATCCCGTTGAAGATGCTCCAGTCCATAATCGGCGTGTTCCCGGTCGCCATCAAGACGATCATGGTTTCACCGACCGCCCGCCCGAAACCGATCATCGTTGCAGAAAAAACGCCCGGACTGGCGGTAGGGAGCACGACGCGGACCGCGGTCTGCCACGGCGTGGCGCCCAGCGCCAGAGACGCGGCGCGAAGGTGTGACGGAACGCTCGTCAACGCGTCTTCGCAGATCGTGTAGATGATCGGAATGACCGCAAAACCCATCGCGAATCCCACAACGATGCAATTCCTCTGGTCGTAGCGGGTACCGGCGGAATCCGCGAGCCATCGCTGGAAATTCCCGCCCCATAATGCGCCTTCCAGCCATGGACCGAGGGCCAGTGCCAGCCAGGTCCCGATGAGGGACACCAATACGTAGAAAATCTCCGGGCCCGGCAGACGGTTCATTGCGCGGCGCGGCAGCCGGGACCAGACCCAGGAAGCCGCAATCACCGTGAGCGCAACCGTCGGCAGCAGCAGCAGAACCCCCACCACCTGGCGTTCCAGCAACGGCGCCAGCCAGAGGCCCCCGAGAAATCCGAGAATCACGCTTGGCAGCGATGCCATCAGTTCCACCGTGGGTTTGACGACGTTGCGCACGCTCGGGCGGGCGAACTCGGACGTATAGATGGCGGCCAGTACAGCCAGCGGAAGGGCGAAAAACATCGCGTAGAACGTGCCCTTGGCCGTGCCGTACGCCAGGGGGACGATGCTCAGCTTCGACTCGAATTCGTCGGTGCCGCCGGTGGACTGCCAGACGTACTCGGGTTCGGTATATCCCTCGTACCACAGTTTGCCGAACAGCGTTTTCAGCGTCACTTCCGGGTGCGGATTGGACAGCCGGTAATGGTTTAAAGTGCGGCCGGCGTCCAGAGAAAGGAAGCCGTCTGCCTTGGGTGCGAACGCCAGATCGGTGACGCCGGATCCGTCCACGAGTTCGAAAAAAGTCTGACCCGATGTCATATGGTGCAGCATGACGTGTCCACCCGCGCTGCCGGTCAAAAACTGCTTGTCGCGGGCGGACGGCGCAATCGCATTCACGGCGGTGCGATGAGACCGGAATTCGTGGACGTTCCGGTAGGTCGCGATGCCGGCCCCGGCGGGTCCGCGCACCGGAGACCACGTACTCACACGGCCTCCGGCGTCGCCTATCGCCACGGATACGTCGCCAAGCAAAAACGCGACCGCCGTAATCGCCAGGTCCGATGCACGAAATCGCTGCACGAGGGACGGGGCCGCCTTGGCGTTCGAAACGTCCCAGCAGTACACCTCTCCGCGGTCCGTACCCGCCAGAAGACGGCGACTGCTTCCGTCGATCAGAACCGTTGTCGGCCTGCCGTGAACTTCATTCGTCAATTCGTGGACGTATGTGTCAAGCTTACCCCCGCCCAGCAGCCCCCTCTTCTTCTGTCTGCAGGCCACGAGCAGCCGGCCGGACGCCGTGATTCCGGCCGCGGTGGACCGCCGTGGCCCGTCGGAGCGAAATACAACCTGAACGATCGGTTCGCCCATGACGTCCAACGGCACATGTTCCTTGACCTGAAACTCGGGCGTGACCCGTCGTTTGCCATCCGGGTAGGTTATACGATAGTTCACCGCTGCCACGGCGACGCGGCCATCCGACATACCCAGACCATGATTTCCGTCGGTAAGCGACGAATGGACCGATACCACACGCCGGTCCTGAAATTCGTCGCCACGCACCCGGCTGATCTTTGCGCCGGATGCCAGTCGGATGAAGTCAATGCCTTCCGGCCGGACCAGAAACCCCACTTCACGATAGGGGTCCGTGCCCACGGCCAGGGTCCGTTGGGCATCGCTGCCGTCGAGGGTGTGGCGATTCACAATCGTCGCCGGGGCAGGCGACAGGAACAGCGGAAAGGATTCACGAAATACGAAGGCCAGAATGCCCAGGACCACCAGGATGACCCCGACGCCGCCTACGGCGATCACCCATCGGCCGAGACGGTCCATTGTCCGCGCCGCGGGCGTGATGCCGGGGCGCGTGCGGGGTTCACGTGGACTTTTGTCGTTCGGTTGCGCCATTGCCCAAACTCACAATTTCCCTGCCGGACCCGAAACCGGGTTCGGCCGCGGACTACATATCGGACGATTCCAGCTTCGCCAGTTCTTCTTTAACGACTTCAAACGGCACCGGCATATAACCGTCCTTGATGATGACTTCCTGGCCCTCTCTTGAAAAGATATACCTGCAGAACTCACGCACCATCGGGTCGAGGGGCTTACCGGGCGCTTTGTTGATGTAGATGAACAGAAACCGGCCCAGCGGATAGGTGCCGTCCAGTACGTTCCCCATGGTGGCATCCCTGAATCCTTCCTCCGGATCCTCAGCAAGAGGCACCACACGCACATTCGACGTCTTGTACCCTATTCCACTGTATCCAATCCCGTACCGGTCCTCCGCCACCCCCTGGACGACCGAAGCCGACCCCGGCTGTTCCTTGACCTCATCCTTGAAATCCCCCTTTGAAAGGGCGTTCTTCTTGAAGAAGCCATAGGTGCCGGAGGCCGAATTGCGGCCGTACATGCTGATCATCGCGGATGCTTCCTCTCCGGTCCATCCCACCTCGTTCCAGCGCGTGATATCCTTTGGATGGCCCTTTCGGCGGGTCTTCGAAAAAATCGCGTCGACCTGCTTCAGCGTCAATCCCTTGACCGGATTGTCCTTGTTCACGAAAACCGCCAGCGCGTCCAGTGCCGTTCGCAACGCCGTGGGCGGGTAGCCGAATGCCTGCTCGAACTTATCCACCTCCGTCGCCTTCATCGCACGCGACATGGGTCCGAACTGCGCTGTGCCTTCGATCAGCGCCGGCGGAGCGGTACTGGATCCCTTGCCTTCAATCTGGACGTTCACATTCGGATAGTGTCTCCGGAAGCCCTCGAGCCACAGGGCCATCAGGTTATTCATCGTATCCGATCCAATGCTGCTGGCGCTTCCCAAAATTCCCCTCGCTTTTGTGTATGCCGGAATTCTCGGGTCGACCTCCACGGTCTGCGCGCTTGCAGGAACAACGGCGAACAACAGAAAAATCAGACCGGCGACTGTACGAAACATGTCTGCACTCCTCCGTGTTTTCAGGGTGATCGTCTAACGATATTCGGGCGTCAATTTAACCGGCCAATGTTACGTTCGTGTGTCGATTGCCGGACGACCGGAGAAACCCGCTAGCCTGCTTGGGTGCGCGATTTTGTTGCATTTGAGTCAAGTTTCATGCTGACAGCGCTCAACCAGGGCTTGTCTTACTTACACGTCTACATTGACGCAACAACACGTCTTGGCGGTCTGAGGCGAAGCCTCGTTAGAATTTGTAGAACACCGTCATACGCGGGACGACCACGGTATCCGCGTCCGAGGACGCGTAAATCGTTGCCATTACATTGGGCATGATGTGAATATTCCCGGCCGGCGCGATGTCGACGCCTCCGATGACCATGGTTTCCTCGTCCTGCCCCCTGCTCGCGCCGGGATCGTAATAATCCAGGCGGGCGAATACATCGACCCGGGGCCTGACGTTCGCTGCGCCGAATACCGATACACCTCGTATCTGTACGTGCCCGCCTCCGCTCCCGTTCCGGTTATTTCTAACAAACGCTTCAATTCCGCCGCGGAAATCCCCGCCTGACATTCCCAGCATCCCGGCAAACGTGACGCGATCTCTCCCTTCGGGTTTGCCTTCCCAGTCCAGGTAGACCGTGGCTTCGATGGCGTCCGTCGGTTTAACGTGAAGAAGCGTGTACAGTTTCTTGCCGTTGTCGGCTTCCGGGCGCTGCCCGCTCCCGTTGCCGAGCATCAGTTGGACGTTCACCCTGCCCGAACCATCCAGCCTTCCTTTGAATCCCACCCCGATGTCTGCGGACGAGCCGATCTTGCGCATATCCATGATCGTTTTTGCGATCGACCGGTATCCCCAGATTCGCTCGGATACGTTCCAGGTGGGTGTGCCGAACAGCCCCATGTTGACGGCCCGACCGTTGGCACGGTACCGCAGATAACCGTGCTTCACGAACGGCCGCATCTTGTCCTCTCGGCCAAATCCCGCATCATTGGCTTCGTAACGTACCCGGCCGGACCAGCGGTCGTTCCATTTCATATCGTACGTCAGGTATATGCGCCGGAACCTGAAGCCGTTTTCGTTCTTGTCAGTTCCGGTCGTGACAAAGTAATAATCGCCAAAAGCCACCCCCTTGATCTTGCCTTCGACGCCTTCGGCAGTTCCGAACAGGCCGAGGCTCAACACGGCGACGATTCCCAGGATGGTCCCGTTTAGTCGCATTTCTCCTCCCTGCTGTCTTCGGTTTATCGATCGACCCGCGCCGATTCCCGGCGGTTGCGGCGGTTCACCCCGTGATGGTCCGGGGCGGCGGCTCGCCCGGAAGGCTGAACGCACGAATTTTGAACTCGAACGCAGACCCGTTGCCCCCGTCTTCCTCACCCTGAACCAAGATGTACAATATGTTACGCTTTCGTTACGATCGGGTGGCAATTGTGTGACGAACAGGTTACGATCTCCGGGTCGGACCCCGCCAGAACGCGGCGGAAGCCGGCGGAGGCACAAGCGGCAGTCCCGTCCCGGAATCAACCCCCGTCGGATACCCTGCGAAAACGTCATTGAATCGTAACGATTCCGTAACCCGGTCTAAACAACCGGTTGGTTACTTTGACGCCGATCAGAGGCAGCGGGGCCTTGAATCCGGAACGCGACGGCCTGAAGGAACATCACCCGAGGAGCGAGAACCCCATGTTACGAATCGTGATCATGCTGTTGTCTGCCGCATTGGCGCTTTCACTCTCCGCTGAGGAGATGGGAGTTGCTCGGGGACTGATTGTCGACGGCGAGACAGGCGAGCCGCTCGTTGGGGCCAACCTGATCGTCTACGACGCCGGGGGCCGGCCGGCCTTCGGCACGACAACCAACCTGGACGGAAGGTTCAGCCTCAGATTGCCATCCGGCAGGCACAGCATCGAGATTTCCTATGTGTCCTACGCGACGAAAACGGTTACCGGCGTTGAGGTAAACACCGACCGGCCGTTCCAACTCAGCGAAGCGCTTACGCCGGAAGCCATCGAAGTCCAGGCGATTACGGTCACGGCTAGGCCCGAGCGCTCCAGCGAAGTATCGATGCTGGTTATCCAGCAGAAGGCCGGCGTGGTAACCGACGGCATCAGTTCGGAACTGATGAGCAAGGCGTCGTCTTCGGACGCCGGGGACGCGCTCAAGAGGGTGACTGGTATTACCGTGGTGGGCGGGCGCTACGTATACGTGCGCGGCCTGGGAGAACGTTACAGCAATACACAGGTCAATGGCGCGCAGATGCCCAGCCCCGAGCCGAACCGGCGCGTGGTTCCCATGGACATTTTTCCGGCGGGACTCCTTGAAAATATCCAGGTGGCCAAGACCTTCTCTCCCGACCAGCCGGGCGACTTCTCGGGCGGGTCGGTCCAGATCAGAACCAAGGACTTTCCGGACCAACTGACGCTCTCGCTCTCGGCCTCGACCAGTTTCCATACACAAACCAGCTTCAAAGATATCCAGAGCTATACGGGCGGTTCCTGGGACTTCCTGGGCGTGGATGACGGCGGCCGAGACCTGCCGGGTTTGGTAAGAACCCAGGCCTCCGAACAGGCGGTCCGCAAGCGCGGGCGCTTTTCCACCTCGGGGTTTACGTCTAAGGAAATTCAAACTTTCGGTCGGTCATTCAGCAATGTCTGGTCACCTGAAACGCGGACGGCTCCTTTGAACCAGAGCTACAGCTTCAGCGTCGGAAACGCCCTTTCTTCCGAAAACAGGGAACTGGGCTTCGTGCTGTCCCTGACGTACGACAACAGCTACAGGAACGGGAGCCAGGAATGGAACAGCTACCGGCTCACGGCCAGGGACGGGCGCGAATTCCTCTCGCCATTCACGAGTTACACAGTCAGCGGCACCACGAATAACGTGCTGTGGGGCGCCCTATTCAACAGCAGCTTCCGTTTCTCGCCGCTTCACAAGATCAGCCTGAAGACAATCTACAACCGCAACACCGACGACGAAGCCCGCGGTTATACCGGGTTCAACTCCGACCGCGGCACCGACCTTCGCAACTTCAGGCTTCGCTTCGTGGAGCGCGGCGTTTTTACGGGGCAGCTTGGCGGGGAACATCACCTCGACCCCCTGTTTAAGTCGAACCTGAACTGGCAGGTCGGCTTTGCCGAAGCCACGCGCGACGAACCTGACAACCGCGAAGTCGTTTACGAAATGCGGAATCAGCGTTGGACCTTTTTCGACATCACCCAGAGCGGAAGCCGGTTCTATTTCGATCTTGCGGACCGGGAGTGGAGCGCAAAGCTCGACTGGACGGCGCCAATAAAATCTCCCGCCGGCCTGCCCGCCAAATTCAAACTCGGGGGTGTCCGGCGAATGAAAGACCGCACCTTCGACGCCCGGCGCTTCCGCTTCGAACAGTCCAGCGCAATCCAGCGGCACGTGGACCTGACGGCAGACCCGGAAATCATCTTTGCGGAGGAGAATATCGCGCCCGGGCGCTTCGAACTCAGGGAAACCACCCGCGCCAACGACAACTATTCGGCCAGGCAGGATCTCCGGGCGGGTTATATGATGGTGGACATGCCCGTCGCGGCATCGTGGCGCCTGGTGACCGGCATCAGGGTTGAATCATCCAGACAGGAACTGAGATCATTCGACCCATTCGCGGTCAACACCGAGCCCATCGTGGTCATACTTGACAACACCGATCTGCTGCCGGGCGTCAATCTCGTACGGCGCCTTTCCGACCGGTCCAATCTGCGGGCAGCCTATTCCCGCACCCTCGCGCGACCGGATTTCCGGGAACTGGCTCCCTTCGAATTCACCGACTTCGTGGGTGGCCGGGCGGTCGTCGGGGACACGTCGCTGACCCGCACCGTTGTCGACAACTACGATCTCCGATGGGAGAACTTTCCCAGACTGGGCGAGCTGGCGGCGGTCAGCGTTTTCTACAAGAAATTCCACGATCCCATCGAGCAAATCATCCAGCCCACCGCCCAACTCCGGGTCAGCTATGCAAATGCGGCATCTGCCAACAACTACGGCGTCGAGTTCGAGTACCGCCGCAGACTGGACGCCCTCGTTCCCGACCTGGAGAATCTCTCGTTGAGCGCGAACGTTACGCTGGTCAAGTCCAAGGTGGAAATCGATCCCTCCAGCGGGGTGCAGACCTCTTCCGAACGGGCACTGCAGGGCCAGTCGCCCTTCGTGGTCAACGTGATTCTGGGTTACGACAATGTCGAAGCGGGCGCGTCGGCGAATCTGCTATACAACGTGGTCGGTCGGCGTATCAGCGAAGTAGGCGCCCAGAGACTGCCGGACGTTTTCGAACAGCCCCGCCACCAGGTCGATTTTACGTTCAAGCAGAGAATAACGCCCGTTGTGAGGCTCAAACTTTCCGCGAAAAACCTGCTCGACTCGACCGTCCTCTACAAGCAGCAGCAGGAAGTTTTCACACGGTACAAAAGAGGTCGGTCCATCTCCGTCGGAATCGTCTACGATCTCTAGAGACCGGCCGCCGAGGGGCGGGCTGACTGGCGTTCCATCCATCGCATTCACAGGGGATAGTCCCCAGGAGTAAACCTCAATCACCAAGGAGTCGCGCTGTGACGTTGACAACACGTTTTGCACTTTTCGTCTTCCTGACGCTGGGCTTTCCCGCTTTGCTTCAGGCGCAGACCATGTCCCCGGCCCGGGTCGATTTCGACGGCGACGGTTCGATCGGGTTCGGGGATTTCATTCTGTTCAGCCAGTATTTTCAGTCCGACCACCCGATGTACGATCTAAGCGGCGACGGCGCGGTGGGTTTTCCCGACTTTGTCGCATTCGCGAGCGCCTTCGGTCAGACAGTCGCCCGGATGGAACGACCGGGAATGGTCTCTGGCAATATCACCTCGAACGAAGTCTGGACCTCGGACCGCGACTATCTGCTCTCCGGTCCGGTCTTCGTCCGGGACGGCGCCACCCTCATTATCATGCCCGGCACGACGGTCTATGGCGAGGGGGCAACCAACGGCACGCTGATCGTCGCGCAGGGCGGCAAACTCATCGCTGACGGAACTGCTCGAAATCCGATCGTGTTCACGAGCGATCAGTTCGAGGGCGAACGAGACAGGGGGCAGTGGGGCGGTCTGATCATCAATGGCCGTGCGCCGGTCAACACGGGGCTGCCCGCTTTCGGCGAGGGCGACACGGGCGAATACGGCGGCACAGACCCGGAGGACAGCAGCGGCATCCTGCGCTACGTCCGAGTGGAGTTCGCCGGCATCGAGTTTTCTCCGGACAACGAACTGAACGGCATCGCCTTTCAGGGGGTGGGTTCGGGCACGGTGGTGGAGCACGTACAGGTGCACTTCAACCAGGACGACGGCATCGAGTTCTTCGGCGGGACGGTCAACGCCAAGTATCTGATATGCACGGGGATCCGGGACGACTCGTTCGACTGGACGGACGGATGGACGGGCAAGGGACAGTTCTGGGTGGCGCAGCAGCGCGGCGACGACGCGGACAACGGGTTCGAAGCCGACAACAACGGCGACGACAACGAGGCGAGCCCGCGTTCGAACCCGACGATCTACAACGTGACGGTGGTAGGGGATCCGGACGGACCGGAAAGCGATACGGGTCTGCTGCTACGCGAGGGCACGGCGGCGACGCTGCGAAACTTTATCGTGATCGGGTTCAACGCGGGCGGCCTTGACGTCGATACGGAATCGTCGATCACACTGGCAAACAACGGTGATCTGTCGTTGCGGAACTCGATTTTCTACAACAACGCGACGGACGTGGACGAGCAGGGCATGCGTACGATGGGCAATTTCAACACGGACGGCGACGGGTTCGACGAGGGGACGTGGGCGATGATGTCGGGCTTCGACAACTCGGATGCGGACCCGGACCTGCGGGCGCCTTACAGCATTCGCTCGCCCAGCTTCCAGCCGTCTTCCTCTTCGCCGGCGGTGAACGGGTCGGTGCCCGTCGCGAGTCCGCCTTCGGACGGGTTCTTCGAAGCCGTGGACTTTATCGGCGCGATGAGTGCGGACGACGACTGGACCGCGGGATGGATCACGACGGAACAGCCCGCGGGAGAGTAGACACGACTCTCCGGGCGGAAAGTTGAAAAAAGGGGGAGGAAACCTCGCTCCCATCTCGCTCCCCTCCCCCTTTGAAGCTGTCTTGAAAACCCGGCGGTTGTCGCTCGGATCCAAAAGCGCCTGCCTGCGCAGCGTACTGCGCTGCAGGCAGGCCGGCCGGGAACGCACCAGGGATTTTGAGACAGTTTCCAGGAGACCGGACGGGCTCGAACGAAGCGTGACCGCTTCAGCGCCTGTTCGGTCTTTCTTGTCTTTTTTGCCGGTTCAACGTATTATTCAGTTGGAGATGCGATGATTTTTTTCAATGGAGAAAGAAACGGTCGTCGTAGCTTATTCTCAATGACGAAGCGGATTTTCCGGGGCGCGCTCGCCGTCCTGCTGGCATCGGGTTGCGTCGACACCAATGGGGATACGGACTCGCCGGAGGGGCTCGCACGCGCGGTCGTCGCCGCCCTCAACAAGGAAGACATCGCGGCGCTTCATAGCCTCCGGGTCCACAGGGAAGAATACCTCAAGAACATCCTGCCGGCATTTCCACCCATCAATTTCTCTCCGGAATTCGCCTGGAACAACCTGAACAAGAGATCCATCATCGGCGTGAACAAATGGATCAGACGATACGGAGGAGAGAGCCTGAGTTTTGCCGGCATCCGTTTCGAGAAGCCGGAGGAAACCTATAAGGGTCTGAAACTCCTGCGTGGGACCGTGTTGAGCGTGCGAACCCAGAGGGGCAAACACGTGGATCTGCGCATCCTCGGATCGGTGGTTCTCAGAGACGGCCGGTACAGGCTTCTGAGCTATGACGACTGAACGAAATGCCTTCAGGGAAGCGCGAAACAGGCTGATGTCTCTGGGCATCGGCCTTCTGTTTATGGGGCCCGGTCTTCGCCACCATTCTCCGTCAGCGGGGCGACCACGACGGCGAGAGCGGAATCGTCACCTATCTTCGCGGTATGAAGCAGCTGTTCGCGTCGAACGTTCCCGTCGGGTTCTGATGGACATCATGCGATGAAAAGCAAGGTATCCGCACTGCGTCTTCCCGCATCGGTCGACCCACTCAGCGTATGGGGGAACGCCGTCGGTTCCCATACCTGTGTGACGATAGCCGATACCGTGCAGAATCAGACGTTCCTCGACACGTTCGATTGGCGCCTGTTCAATAGAAACCTGGTACTGATGAAGGAACAGGAACGCTACCTTCTCTACAGCCTGCCGGACCGTGAAACCGTCGCGTCGCTCGGCATGCCGCGCGGGGCCGAACCGGAGTTCAGCACGGATTTTCTCGAGGGACCCCTGAAGAAGGTCCTGGAGGCGCACGTGAGCGTACGGGCGCTATTGCCCCTCGCGCGCGCCAGGACGCGCCGGCAGACCATGCGCGTACGCAACAGAAACGAAAAAACCGTCCTGATCGCAACGATTGAACAGGCGCGGTTGACCGACGCCGTGCGAGACGGACAACCGATCAACACCGTCGTGCTGCGGTCGATCCGGGGATATGAGAAGCATCTGCGAAGACTAAACCGTTCGCTGCTGGACGCAGGCGCCCAACCTCAGACCGAAGACCTGTTCCACGCCGCCATGCGGGCGTCCGGGAGGGAACCGGGAGGCTACACCTCAAGGCTCAACATCGTGCTGGAACCCGATCTGACCGGCGCGGAGGCCGTCAAGCGGATTCTGGAGCACCTGTTCAGAACGATCAGGTGTAATGAAGCGGGCATAAAGGATGACGTCGACACGGAGTTTCTGCACGATTTCAGGGTGGGAATCCGGCGGACGCGTTCAGCCCTCAGCCAGATCAAATCCGTTTTCCCCGATGGTCGGGTTGCCCGTTTCCGGCAGGACTTTTCCTATCTCGGAAAACTCACCAACCGTCTGCGCGACCTGGACGTCACCCTGCTGAAGCGGGACGCGTACCGGTCTCTCCTGCCGGGATATCTGCGGCCTCGACTGGATCCCCTCTTCGATTCCCTGCGGGCGGAACGTACGGGCGAACACCGGCGTCTGGCCGCCGCCCTTGACGGCAACAGGTACCTGAAAATCGCCGCGGACTGGGAGGCGTTTCTGAAGTGCCCGCCGCCGGCCGCATCGCCGGACAACGCGGAAGCGCCGGCGATCGGCCTGGCGCGAAGATTCATTGACAAGAGATACGGCCGCGTGATCGAATCGGGGACCGCGATCGACCCGTCCACGCCCGACGCCGAACTGCACCGGCTTCGGATCGAATGCAAGAAACTGCGCTATCTCCTGGAGTTTTTCTCGTCGCTTTTCCCCGCGGAAGAGATCCGGCTGATTGTCGATCACCTCAAAAGCCTGCAGGACAACCTGGGCGATTTCAACGACCTCTCCGTCCAGCAGGCCGACCTGAAGTCGTACCTGAAAACCTTGCCGGCGAACGGGACTCACCCGGAAACCTTCGCCGCCGTCGGCGGTCTGATCGGATGCCTGTTCCTCGAGCAGCAGAGCGTCCGCGCGGCCTTTTCGAAGACGTTCGTGCGTTTCAATCAGGCGGAGGTTGCCGCCACCTTCCGACGCCTGTTCGCCTGAAGGCAGAAAGCGCATTCCATGGCAACAGTCGCCCTTTACAACATCAAGGGCGGGGTGGGCAAGACCGCCGCGGCGGTGAATCTGGCCTACCTCGCCGCGTGCGACGGCGCACAGACCATTCTGTTCGACCTGGACCCGCAGGGATCGGCAGCATTCTACTTTCGCATCAAACCCTCAAGGAAGCTGCCGGGCCGAAAGTTTCTCCGCGGCGGGCGCTGGATAGAGAAGCGCATACGGGGAACCGACTACGAAAACCTGGACCTGATGCCGTCCAACCTGTCGTTCCGGAACCTGGACACGACGCTGAGCAAACTGAAGGGCTCCACAAAGCGGCTCCATCGCATTCTGAAACCGTACCGCAAGTCGTACGACTTCATCTTTCTCGACTGTCCGCCGGGTATCGGCCTGGTATCGGAAAATATGCTCTTCGCCTCCGACGTCGTCCTGGTTCCATGTATTCCAACCACGCTGTCCATGCGTACCTATGACCAGCTGGTGGGTTTCTTCGATTCCAAAGGCCGTGACGTTTCCCGGATCTACCCGTTCTTCGCGATGGTGGAGAAACGGAAACGCATGCACAGCGAACTTCTGGCGACCGGCGGAGACCCCGAACAGCGGTTTCTGAAGACCCGGATTCCCTACGCGTCGGAAGTCGAGAAAATGGGTATCCACCGGGAACCGGTCCCATGTTTCGCGCCGGGTTCGCCCGCCGCAGACGCGTATCAGGACCTTTGGAATGAACTCAAGGGGATGGTGCCGAGACGCTGACGGGCGACGACTCTGTCCGTCAAATCCCCGTACCGTAATGACTTGCGAGCCTGAAACCGATTGACTGAAGCATTGCTGTGGATTATCTTGGCGCTGTATAGACGTCGATTACGTGGGTACACCGAGAGAAGTGCGGCATGAGTCTGGACGATCCAAAACTTTATACCAACCGGGAAATCTCCTGGCTTCGCTTTAACGAACGCGTCCTCGAGGAAGCCCGCGACCCCGGGAATCCCTTGTTGGAGCGGGTGAAGTTTCTTGCCATCGTGGCCAACAATCTGGACGAGTTTTTCGAGATTCGCGTGGCCGGGCTGCTCCAGCAGATGGAAGCCGGCGTACCCGATGCCGGCCCCGACGGGCTGTTACCCGAAGAACTGTTCGAAGCCGTTTCTCAGGAAGCCCATCGGATGGTCGACGAGCAATACGTCTGCTGGAACGAAGAGCTGCTGCCCGCGCTGAAAGAGGCAGACGTGCATATCCGCTCGGTGCAGGATCTCAGCACCGAGGAACAGTCATTCGTCCGTGACTACTGGCTTGGGGAACTCCATCCTGTTCTGACGCCGCTCACCGTCAATCCGGCCCATCCCTTTCCCCGAGTTGTGAACAAATCGCTTTGTCTGGCCGTACTGCTCAGGGACAGCGAAGGCGACACGCTGTTCGGCGTGGTAACGGTTCCGCGCCTGCTGCCGCGTCTCATCCGCCTGCCCAGGGAAGACGAAGGCCGGCGCGTGGATTACGTGTTTCTGGCCGACCTCGTGAGGGCGCACGTCCCGGAATTGTACCGGGGGTATGAAATCCTGGGCACGGCCCCGTTTCGCATCACGCGCAACAGCGACCTCTATCTCGATGAGGAAGAAGCCGACGACCTGCTCCTGGCCATCGAAGACGAACTCAAACGCAGGCGCAAGGGGGATACCGTCCGATTGGAAATCGACGCGGCCGCGCCAAAACAGATCGTACGTCGACTTCGGGCGATGTACGATCTGGGCGAAAAACAGGTTTACCGGGTGAACGGTCCGGTCAATCTCAACCGTCTGATGATGCTCTACAGTGCGACGCGGCGACCGGACCTGAAGGATCCGCCGTACCATCCTGCGGAATACCCCTTCGCTGAAGACCTCGACCAGCTTTTCGCCGAGATCCGGCAGCGGGATATTCTGCTGCATCACCCGTACGACTCGTTTCATCCTGTCGTCCAGTTTGTCCAGTCGGCGGCGAGGGATCCGGACGTCCTGGCCATCAAACAGACGCTGTACCGCACAACCGAAGACTCGCCGATCATGGGTGCGCTGCTCAAGGCTGCGGAGGCGGGCAAGGAAGTTACCGTGATTGTCGAGCTCAAAGCCCGGTTCGACGAAGCCTCCAACATCCGGTGGGCGCGGCAGCTCCAGGATGCGGGCGTGTACGTTGCGTATGGGGTGGTCGGTCTAAAGACGCATTGCAAGCTCTCCATGCTGGTTCGGCGCGAGGCAGACGGCCTCCGCCGTTACGCACACATCGGCACCGGTAACTACAATGCATCGACAGCGCGGGTCTATACGGACCTCGGCCTGATGACCGCCCGCGAGGATATTACCAGCGACGTGGCCGAGGTGTTCAACCTGCTCACCACTCAGTCGGAACGTCCCGAAGTCAGGAAGCTGCTTGTCGCGCCGTTCAATATGATGAACTGTCTCGTTGGCAAAATCGATCGTGAGATCGAACACGCCAAGAGCGGACGGCCCGCGCGCATCGTTTGCAAGATGAACTCACTCCAGGACGAAAAGGTGGCCAAAGCGCTATACAAGGCGTCCCGGAACGGCGTGGACGTCGACCTGATTGTTCGCGGGATCTGCTGTATCCGTCCGGGGATTCCCGGCGTCAGCGACCGCATTCGCGTCAGGAGCATTGTCGGCAGATACCTCGAGCACAGCCGCATATACATGTTTCAGAACGGAACCGATCCCGAGATTTACACCGGGAGCGCGGACTGGATGCCCCGCAATCTCCGCCGCCGCGTTGAGATTCTCTGTCCCATCGAAGACCCGGTACTTGTCCGGCGAATTCAATCCGAGATTCTGTCTCCCTGCCTGGCGGACAACGTCAAGGCACGCGAACTCCTTCCGGACGGCGACCATCGTCGAATCGGGCCGTCAAACGGCAGACCGGCTCTTTCATCGCAGGAGGTGATGATGGACCTCGCCCGTGGAGAAACCATCGACATTCCGGATTTTTTCGCCGGCAACGGTCTGCAGCCGGATTCATAAAAAGGACGGAGAACTTACCATCAGTCCTCCGTCTTCCATTCTTCCGGTCGATATTGATGTACGGCTATGCGGACTGAAGCGTAAAGCCAAAGGTGGAACCCGCTCCCAGTACGCTCGTCGCGTAGACCCGTTCCCCGTGGGCCTCAACGATATGCCGGACAATCGAAAGTCCCAGTCCGGTTCCGCCCTGTCTTCTGGATCGCCCCGCATCCACCCGGTAGAACCTTTCGAAAACCCGCGGCAGCGAGTCGGAAGCGATCCCGATGCCCGTATCTGTAACCTCGAGTGCAAACCGTTCGCCCGAAGCGCCCGGCACTGAGGCCTCATCCGTGTTGCCGGGATGAGCCGCCAGCACAACGTTCGGTGCGTTCGCCGCGTCCGTACCCGCGAAAACTTCCTCCGACATGAGCCGCCTTCCGGCCACCCGCACCTGCCCGCCCCGGGTTGTGTATTTAACGGCGTTGTCGAGCAGGTTGACCACGGCCTGCTCGATCAGTTTCGGGTCGCCGTGGACCACCGGTTCGTCCTGAATCGAGATTTCAACGACGATGTCATTTGCTTCGGCCTGACTCCGGATTGAATCGTACGCCCGGTCCACCACCCGTCGAATCGCGAAATCCTCGATTTCAATCGGCGGCGTGTCGGACTGCAGCCGCGAGAGATCGAGCAGATCGTCCAGCAGCACCTGGAGCCGGTCCGAATGCGTGCGGATGGTCTGCACGAATCGAGCGGCGGTGCCGCGGTCGTCGAGCGCGCCCTCGGCAAGCGTATCCGCACACCCCTTGATAGCCGTGAGCGGCGTTCGTATTTCGTGGGATACATTGGCCACGAAATCCTTGCGCGCCCGCTCCAGCCGATGCAATTCGGTCGTGTCGTAGAAAACCGCCGCCACACCCATCCCCTCGTTCTCCCGACGGATCGGTGCCACGTGCACGTCGAAGTGTCGTTCCGGAAGACCGGACGTTGTCATGGTCTGCGTCCGGGCCTCGCCGGTTCTCAGGGTGTGTTCGATGGCTTCCTGAACACTTACGTCGCGGATCATTTCCACCGGCGGACGGCCTTCCGAGGGGGACGTCACGCCGAAGAGCCGCTCGAACGTGTGGTTTGTGAGGAGAACGCGGCCGTCCTGCCCCGTGACGAGGATGCCGACCGTGATGTCCGCGAGAATCGCTTCAAGCCGTGACTTTTCACCGAGGATGTCCGCGATCCGCTCCTGGACCTGCCGCCGCGCGGACGCCAGAGACGTTGCCAGATCGGTGATTTCCGGGGGAGAGGGGATGAAAGGCGGCTCACGAGCGTAATCGCCAGCGGCCATGGCACGCGAGAATTCCGTCAATTTCCGTATTGGTTGTAATACGGAACGTGAAAAGATGGCGGCCAGCACCAACGCCACGGTCAGCCCCAGCGAGGCGGCGAGCAGGACGGCCAGATTGACGCGCTCCTGCAGGCGGCCCGCGTGCTCCACCGTCACGAGCGGGAAGGGTTCCCCAGTGATCGCGTCCGTGCCCTGCGTCACCTGGGTATCCTGAATCGTACCCGTCAGGGTAACATGCACGGCCGCCAGGGTCGTCACGACGACGGCCGCGCAAATCAACGACAACCGCCAGTGCAATTTCATCTCACTCGCCGTCCTCCGGCGAATCCGCTGTAACCGTAAAGGAACCGGAGATTACAAGCCCCATAGAGGAGGGTTTTGTCGATTTCGCTCAGAATCAAAAGATGACCCGCGCCATTTCAAGGAAATGGGACACAGGCCACAGGTAAAGAACAACCAGGAATTCAGACATTCAGCCTGATCCGGCAGACTGGTTTGAGTTGCTTCCGTTCATCGAAAACCTGCTCATGCGGCCTGCAATGGGGACAGTTCTTCGGGATCAAGCAGGGGTACGTTCAGTTCGTTCAACACCTCGTTGATCTGGTCCGACGTCACCTGATTCGGAGCAGTGATCTCCAGGCCTATCGGATGTCCATCCGCCTCATAATCCACGAGCAGACCCTTCCGAATCTTCTCCGTCCTTACACTTCTGGCCATGGCCTTTCTGGGAAAATACAAATATGCTGCCAGCGGCCGGCCCTTTCGAAACGTAATCTCCAGATATCGGTCTCTCATCGTCCCTTGCTTTCTCTGATCGGATATGCGGTGACAATCACCAGCAGCTGCTCTTCAAAATCCGGTTCGACAATAACCTCCCAATCCGTCTGATGAAACCGACTTTCTACGACAAAACGGCCGTAAAACTCGTCTGGCCGATAGCCTCCTGCACGGCTTAACATCTCTCTCAGCGCGATTTCCGTGAAATCCCTCTGCTCCATTCGTTTTTCGGCGTGCGGGGTGATTTCTAGTTCCCATTTCCACCAATCGGGCCAATTCATCCTTGCCATCCGAACGGAGTCCGGGCTGACCCGCTATAAATATAAAGAAAACCGAACATTCAATACACTATTTTACGGTTTGGCAATAATCGGTCGCAGGAATGAAGACAAGGTGCACGAGCAGTCGGAATCACAGCGAGATCTCTAGACTCGCCGTCCTCCGGCGAATCCACTGTATTCGTCCAGGAACCACTCGGCCTGCTTTGTCATGAAGACGCCGATCTCATCGCCCTTGAAGACGAAAGATATCATGAGCCTCCCCAGGTAGAAGTCCGTGATGCAGACTTCCATGTTGAACGTCTGTCCGTCTATCCACGCGGCAGAGGCCAGGCACTCGTACTCCATACCGGGGATCTGGCCGATCTGTTCGCCGAAGTAGTTGCGTTGCGGGAACTTGCCGGGCAGTACGCGCCCGATGCCGAAACGCAGCACATTGTCGCCCTGACCGTTGGTGTACTCCCAGGCGCCCTCGTCGCCCTCGAAGGACAGACGCATCCGCGTGATCCCCATCGGGTTGTCTTCCAGGATGTACCGCGCCCCGTTGACTTCCGATGCCGGTCGCGCGTGGGCGTTCCCCGGAATCGGCAGGACTTCCAGGCGTTCGATCCGGCTGGCAAGTGCCGCAACGGCGTCGCGGTCTTCGGGAAGCGGCGCGTCTGAAAGGTGGCCGTAGAGTTCCTCGCGCATCACGGCGGGAATGGCGCTGCCGGCTGCCGCGCCCTGCGTGTCGGCGATGCAAGTGAACACGAATTCTCTATCGGGAAAACAGATGGCATACTGACTGCCCATCCCGCGGAAGGAGAATCCGTTCTCTTCCTCGCGCCAGATCTGATATCCGTACCCGCTGTTTCCCCGGATCGAGTTGTCGATCTGACAGGCGGTCGCGGCGCGCACGTACGCCTCCGGCAGAACCCTCTCGTCTCCCCATGCGCCGCCGTTCAAGCAGGCGAGTGCGACTCTGGCCAGGTCGCGGAGCGTGCAAATGACGCCCGATCCGCCCCACGACCCACCCTCGGGCGTGCGAATACACCATGCGTCGGCAGAAAATCCGATCCGGTCCAGAAATCCCGGGCGCATATAGTCCAGAAACGGCATGCCGGAAAGCCGCTCCACCGCGGCCGTAAGCACGACGGTCGCGGCGGTGTCGTACGCGAAAATCGTCCCGGGAGGATGCGAGGGAACCTGGTTGAAGAAGGTCCACACCCAGTCCGGATCGTTGCGCGCATAGGAGTTTCTCGAATGGGGGGTCGACATCGTCAGGAGGTCCCTGACAGTTGAGGCGGCAAGCCACGGATGAAGGTCTTCCGGCAGCCTGTCCGGGAAGGTTTCGGCGACCCGATCGTCGAGGGTGAGTCTGCCCTCGTCGATCATCATCCCGACCGCCAGCGCGACGAAGCTCTTGCTGACCGAATACATCCGGTGCTTGTGCGCCGCCGACCATGGAGCCCAGTATCCCTCCGCCGCGATCCTGTTGTGACGCACCAGCAGAAAACCGTGCATGCAGATGCGCTCGGAGTCGATCCGGTGCAGGAAATTCAGGATCGCCCGCGAGGGGATGCCCTGGCTCTCCGGTGACGCAGCCGCTGTAAAAAAATCCTCAGTTACCGATCGCGTCATCTCGCACGCGCCCTCCATTAAAACGGTAGCCGACGCCCCGGACGGTCTCGACCATCTCGCTCGCGCCGCCCAGTTTCTCTCTCAACCGTCGGACATGGGTATCCACGGTCCGGCCGTAACCGGCGTAATCGTAACCCCACACCGTGTTCAGAAGTTCCTCCCGGGACTGCACGCGCCCCCTTCGCTCCGCCAGTGTAACCAGCAGACTGAATTCGGTGGAAGTCAATGCCAGTGCATCTTCGCCCACGGTTACCCGGTGAGCCGCCTGATCGATGGTGAGCGGCCCGAATCTCATCGTTTCCGGATCGGCCGTTCCCGTCGACGGGTCCCGCCGTTCCGTCAGCCGCCTCAGGATGGCCTGGACCCGAAGTACGAGTTCACGGGGCGAAAACGGCTTTACAACGTAGTCGTCCGCTCCCAGTTCAAGGCCTACGACGCGGTCCACCTCTTCGGCGCGGGCCGTCAGCATCAGAATCGGCAGTTTGCGGGTGGCCGCGTCCTGCTTCAGCAGCCTGCACACTTCCAGCCCGTCTATTCCGGGCAGCATCAGGTCCAGGACCACCAGATCTGGAATCTCATTCCGAATGAGTTCGACGGCCGCCTCGCCGGTTTCGACCGCGACCACCTTAAAGCCTGCCTTTTCAAGGTTGTACGAGACGATCTCCCGAATATCAACTTCGTCTTCAACCAACAGAATTCTGCCTGTCATGGATGTCCTCGCGTAAGCAACAGACCCGTCGCCCGGCCAGGGTTCGAGACGTCAACTCCTCTTCGAAACGTAATATACAAAAAGGAACGAAATGGGCAATGCCCCTGGCCCGGTATTGGACGACCGGACAAAAAAACCGGATTGTCCATCACCCGGGAGATCGACGACACAGGAGGACAATCCGAACAATCCGGAGAACGCATGATGTCATGGGTTCCGTCCCGGAAATCAGTTGCCTGATGGTGAGGTGTTTTCAGGACGGAACGATGTTCCGCGGAAAGTACACTACGCGGGAGAAAAGGAGATGTCGCCCAGCCAGGGATCGCAGCGGCCCAGCCTCACGGCCAGGGTGTCTCCGGGCGCCGCTTTCGGGGGCGGTCTGATATCCGTCTGGAACGCGAAATCCAGTATCTCAACGTTCATCGTCCGATCGCGCGCTTCCAACGCAACCGCCTCGAAGACTTCGCCGATGCGACCCTGAAGGTACCGAAACAACCAGTAACGCTCCCGTCGCCGCTCGATGCGGATCAAGGTGCGCATCCGTTCCTCCGCTTCGAATACCACGCGCTGGATCTGCTCCTCGTCGTACGGCAACGGCCGATCCATCAGAAAAGCCGCCACCTGCCTTTGAACCGCCAGGTCCGTGTACCGCCTCAATGGCGATGAGGCCTGGCAGTACGCTTCCACGCCCAGGCCGCCGTGCAACTCCGGCGTCACGCTCATGGACGCGCGCCGCATTCGGCGCAACACCCGGTACCGGCGCAAAACTTCATTCTCCACGTCGCTGAATTCCGCGAGTTCCGGCGCGGTCTGGATCCGGTACACAACCGGAATGCCGCGGTCCCGGCAGAACCGCGCCATCGCAACGTTGGCCATCACCATCATCTCGCTCACGAGGAGGTTCGCCGGAGACCTGCCGTCCTGCATCGACACCTCGATCTTCCCGTCCGCCGTAATCCCGATGCGCCGGTTGGGATGGTCCACGTCGATCGCGCCGTTCTGCAGCCGTTCGATGCAGTGCCACTCCGCGACGGTGTGCAGTGCCGAAAATTCGTTGTGCAGGGAATGGGAGGGATCCTCCAGAATCCCGTCCACGGCTTCGTAGGAGAGTTTTTCGCGGCACTGTATCACCGAAGGGACGATATCAACGCATTCCACCGTCCCATCCGCCGTGACTTCGAACAACTCACTCAGCGCCAGCCGCGGAGCGCCCGGTCGAAGACTCCCCAGATCGCTGGAAACCCTCTCCGGAAACATGGGAATCTTCCGGTCAGGGAAGTATAGGCTGGTAACCCTTGCCGCAGCCTCCCGGTCCGGCTCCGAATCCAGGGGAACCAGACCCGCCACGTCGGTGATGTGCACGCCAACCTGCATGGACCTGTCGGCTCGTATCAGAACCGATACGCCGTCATCCATATCAGTGGTTGCGGCGTCGTCGATCGCGTAGACCGCCAGGTCCGTCAGGTCCCGACGACGGCCGTCGCCCGCCGGCGGAACCCGTCCCAATGCATCGGCCGCCTGGCTGACAACCGACGGGAAATCGACCGGCACCTCGGCCCGGATCAGGTCCAGATGTTCGTCCGGCCCCCATACGCCGTCCCGGACAAGCCGGTCAAAGACGGGGCGCACGTCCACCCTGGCGTCCGCCATGCGTTCCAACCACCCCGCGTGAACGCTCGTGTCGCCGCGCAACACGTAATCCTTGAGCCGATCGACCCATCCGCCGCGAAATTCCGGGGGATCCTCCCCGCATTCATGAAACCAGCGCTGAAACCGTGTCTTCTCCTCGAGCCGCTCGGCCTCACGTCTTGCAGCGGCCTGTCGTGCCTGAACCGCTTCCTCGCTCAGCGCGCGGTACCCGCCGCCGCGCTTTTCCGCATCGAAATAAAGGCTCTGTTCCAGGTGGACCAGCAACGCGGCGCGTTGTTCCGGCGTCACGTCCCCTCCGAAATAGAGATCCGCCAACCCGTCCACGGTCCAGACATCCGCGTCGTCGCGCACCAGTTCCCACGTGTCCTCGAGGTCTAACCCCTCGCTTTCCGCCTGTGCGCGCGACATCCACGCGGCGGCGGCGGTCCAGTCAGCGGCCGTTTCACCGGTGCCAAGCAGCACGTTGCCGGCGGGGGTATTCACCGTTTCTTTGCGGCCCGTCGCAAAGCGCACCTTTCCGCCTTGCGCAGACAGGCACACGCCGGCCATCAACCGGTTTCGGTACCGGAAAAAAGCAATCTCGTTTTCCATTATCGCCATAGCCAATGTACGCCCGGTCCTCCGGTTTACGGTTATTGCTGCGGCTTTCTGGCGACCACGTCGATTTCCACCAGGATGTCCGGCAGTACGGACTGCACCGTTGTCCTGGCCGGCCGGACGCCCGTGAAGAACCCGGAATACACCCCGTTGAATGCCGCGAAATCGCCGATATCCGCAAGATGGCAGGTCGATTTGACCACGTCGTCCATCGTACAGCCCGCTTCCTGCAAGACCTTGCGGATATGCTCCAACGTGACGCGGGTCTGTGCCTCTATATCGTCGCCGATCACCTCGCCGGTGGTCATATCCAGCGCCGCATGCCCGCTCACGTAGACCCATCCGTCCACTTCGACCGCCGCCGAGTACGCCCCCGTATCCACCTGTTTGTCGGGGTGTCTGATCTCCCGCTTTCCCATCGTACGTCCTCCCATGGATAGAGCCTTCCTGTATCGTTTGTCGCGTCAATATAGCGAATTCCGGGAAACCGATCCAGCGGGTTCTGTTCATTGGGCCAATGCCCCGATGCGCCTTGCATTCCGCCGCCCGGGGGTTTATCTTCTCCGCAATCTGCAGTCTTGCGGTCGTGTCCGCCAGGTTTCGATTTGCCAGGCGGGACGCCGCCCGCGATACCGCGGAGTCGGAAAGCGATCGTTTTCGGCGTCAGATGTCCCGTTGCCCCGTCCCCGCGGCGCATGCCCCCGCCCGCCGGGGCAGGACGGGCATCCGGCATTGAGGAGATGCACGACGTGGCTACCGTTGCAGATCAGATCTCGGAGTCCGTACCCGACGTCCGCCTCGCGGAGTCCCGGCATGTACACACGCCATGGACCCTGGCCAACTATTCCACCGTGACGGCATGGAAAGCCCGCGCCGCACGAATACGCCGACATCTCCTCGCTGTCACGGGCTTATTCCCGTTGCCCGAGAAGAGTCCCCTCAATCCACGTGTGTTCGGACGCCTGGAACGCGCGGGTTACGCCGTGGAGAAGGTCTTCTTCGAGTCTCTACCCGGTTTTCTGGTGTGTGGCAACCTCTATAGCCCGTTGGGTGCGGGACCTCACCCGGGCATTGCCTGCCCGCACGGCCACTGTCGCCGCGGTCGCCTTGAGAACGACGACACAACATTCGGTTCCATACCCGGTCGCTGCATCAACCTGGCCCGTCGCGGACATGTTGTCTTTTCGTACGACATGGCGGGGTATAACGACAGCAGCCAGATCGACCATCGGAATTTCGGCGGACGTACCGAAGACCTCTGGGGAATCGGCGTCCTGGGCCTGCAGCTGTGGAACAGCATCCGCGTCATCGACTTTCTGCAGTCCCTTCCTTGCGTGGACCCGGACCGGATCGGCTGCACCGGCGCGTCGGGCGGCGGGACGCAGACGTTTTTGCTTGCCGCCGTGGACGATCGGGTCAGGGTGGCGGCGCCGGTGAATATGATCTCGGCCCACATGCAGGGCGGATGCAATTGCGAGAACCAGGCCCATCTCCGCCTGGACGTCAACAACGTGGAGATCGCGGCAGCCATGGCGCCGCGCCCGCTCTTTCTCGTTTCCGCGTCCGGCGACTGGACATGCAACACGCCCGAGCTCGAATATCCCGCAATCCGGGAAATCTACAGCCTGTTCGGAGCCGCCGACAGAATCGATACGGCGCAGGTCGACGCGGGACACAACTATAACCGCGAAAGCCGTGAATACGTCTACAGATGGTTCGGGAAGTGGCTGCTTGGCAGGAACGAACCGTTGAGGGAACGGGCCTTTGCAGTGGAACCGGACGAGGATCTGCTGGTTTTCCATAACCGGAAGCCGCCTGCTCACGCACTGGACTCGAACGGGCTCACGAATTTCCTGATCGCCCGCTCCGAGTCGCGCCTGAGAGATGTGCTGCCTGATAGCGCTGCCTCCCTCCGCCGGTTCAGAAAGCGGATGGGGCCGGCGCTGCGGCACGCACTCGCCGCCAGGTTTCCTGCGGCGACTGTTGCGAGAGACATGGGGCGTACCAGAAGCCGGCGGCACGTCGTCCAACGGCTGCTGATAGGCCGGCCGGAGGGCGGGGACCGTATTCCGGCGCGCCTGTTTCTGCCGAGAAACGGTGAGGAAGAGTCGCCGTGCACGCTACTGGTGCACCCGGGGGGCATCGACGCCCTCTCCGACCCCGAAAACGGCGCGCCCGGCCCCGCAGTGGCCGACCTGCTGCGCCGCGGTCAACGGGTCCTGACCGTCAGCCCGTTCCTCGTCGGAGGATCCCCTTCAAACACCGGTTGCCGGGACACCGGCGTGCCGCACTTCCACACCTACAATCCCAGCAATGCGTCCTGCCGAATACAGGACATTCTCACAGCCCTGGCTTTTCTGCAGTCCCGCGCCGACGTCACGACTTGCCACCTGGCGGGCGTGGGCGCCGCCGGTCTGTGGTGTCTCTTTGCCCGTGCCCTTGCGCACGATGTCGGCCATACCATTGTAGACGCAAACCGGTTCCGGATCGGCAACGACGCGCAATGGACCGAACACCTCTACATCCCGGCCGTCCGCGCCGCGGGAGACCTTCGTACGGCCGGCGCGCTGATCGCCCCCTCGCCGCTCTACGTACACAATGCGGGCGCGGACTTCCCCGCCGACGAGATGCGCGCGTGTTACCGAGCCGCGGGAGCCCCTGCCGCCATCGCCATTTCACGCAGGCGTGTCAACCGCGCCGCGTTGTACGACTGGCTTACGCATGTCCGATCACGGTAAAGCCATGGACGCCTGAATGAAGATCGCCCACATTTCCGACTTTCATCTCCGCCATCATCTGCCCGGCACCTCGACCATATCCAGACGGCTGAGCCGGCATATGCCGGACCTGATATCGCAGGCGGTGGAACGTATTCGCGCGGAATCTCCGGACCTGACGGTTGTAACCGGCGATCTTGTCGACCACCCCTTTTACGGGATGCACGACCGCGAGCTGATCACCCTCGGGGTTAAGGACCTCCGTCTCGTCCGGGAATGTTTCGCGGCGCTGACCTGTCCGGTCGCGTTCCTGTACGGCAACCACGACCATCCCGGATCCTTTCACCGGGTCTACGGCGACCTGCCCGCGGAGTTTGAGGTTGCCGGCCATCGCGTCCTGATCTTTTTCGACGACGAAGTGGACGACCACTTTCCCCAGCGGATGGGTGCGCAGCGCGAACGGTTTCTCGCCGCGCTGAACGACGACGACCCGCGGCCTCAGATCCATCTCCAGCACTATCTCGTCGCGCCCGTCCGCGTGCGCGGCTATCCTCACGCGTACCGGGAGGCCGAAAGCCTCAAGGCCGCCCTTGTGGCGGACAGCAGGGTCCGCCTCGTGCTTTGCGGGCACTATCACAAGGGAGACACCCTGTTCAACGAAGGCCACGTGTACTTCGGCAATGCGCCTGCGTTCGGGGAGCCCCCACATCCGTTTCGCATCTACAATGTAGACGACGCGGGCGTCACGCAGACCGAATTCCATCTCCGCCCGACAAACGCGCCAAAGCGCCGTGCGGTGTTCCTCGACCGGGACGGCACGATCAACCCGCAACCGGCCTATCGTACCGGTCCCGAGGAATTCAGCCTGCTGCCCGGCGCCGCGGAAGCACTATCGAAATTGAAGCGCGCCGGTTATGTCCTCGTGGTTGTCTCGAACCAGACCGCCGTCGGCCAGGGTTACGTGACCACCGAGACCGTCGGCGCCGTCAATGATCGCATGGCATCGCTGCTTTGGCTATCGGGCGTGGAACTGGATGGCGTCTACTGCCGCTATCACAGCCCGGGCGCGGTGTTGCCGGAACATCGTACCGATCAGCCGGAAACCAAGCCCAGCCCCGCGATGCTCTATGCCGCCGCCGAAGACCTGAATCTCGACCTTTCCACGTCTTTCATGGTGGGCGACCGGAAAACCGACGTGGACGCCGGGAAAAACGCCGGCTGCCGCGCGTCCATCCTGGTGAAGACTGGTGGCGGTCCGGAGGCGCTGGCAAAGATGCCCCCCGGTGACGCGGACTTCGTTGCCGAGGACCTCGGCAACGCCGCGGACTGGATTCTGGAGCAGAAATGATGGCGGCAATCCGCGCCCGAGCGCTATTTTGGGTTCTGATCCCGGCGGCCGCGGTGGCCGGGATCATCGCCGTCGTCCTCACCGGGTATGCGCGGGACCTGGACCGCCTCATCGGCGACGGTCCGGAAAGCGCCGCGGCTGCCGGTCTCCCGCCCATCCTGCACAGGGTCGCGGACTCGCTGTCCGCGGCCGATCTGGCGGGTCTTCTCGCCCGACAATTCGTTACCGCGGATCACACGGATCTTCCAAGTGGATTCAAACGGACCGGTTACGCCTTTCTGATGGCCCGGAAATACGAAAAAGAAAGCCTGCTGGCTTTCTTTTTCGACCGGACTCCGTTCCCTTTTCCTCGAAAACCCCCCGTGCGGGGCTTCGAGGGAGCCGCGCGGGCTTACTTCGGCGTACCTCCGGGCCGGATGACCGCGGGCGAAGCCATCCTGCTATTCCATATTGCCCTCTCTTCCGATGCGCCGGTGCCGGTGTCCGACCCGGAACGCGCGATCGAACTGCGAAACCTCCTCCTGCTGGATCTGGTGAAAAGCGGACTGATTTCCCGGGCACGATACCGTTCCGAATCCGGGCGGCCGCTCATCCTCTCCGGAAGCCACCCGTCCGTGTGGTGACGGGCCGGATGGGCAAAGAGTCGGGCCGCAATCGCGGTCCGTCCGACGGGTAGCGCGGACAAAAAATCCGGGCCTCTATCCGAGACTCGGCCTGCCGGGAGGGACATGCAGGCAGAGCGCGTGACAGAGGCCCGCGTCCTGAATCACTTATGATATATATCCGATTTAACACGCCGAGTCAATACCCTCTCCTCACTTTTTCGCGACCGATAGCGGAGATCGGAATCCATACACACAAGTGTGTGGACCGTTGAGCCGGATGTGGTCCGAGGATTTGTCCATTTGCTCCAATCCAGAGCCGTCTTCGCTGCGGTTTTGCGGCCCGCCTGAACGCGCCTTGAATCCTGCCGATTGAACAGAACGACCCCTACTGTCATTGCAGACAGAAACCGCGACACCGGTATGCGAAGTCCGGAAACAGGGTCTCCAACGGCTGCTTTATTCAACGTATCCATCTGCAGTTCAGGCTCTTCAATCGGCCTTATGCATCCTCATGTTTCCCGGTCTGTCGTGCTTTCGTCTGGATGGATCGCACCACTCGCACCGGGTTTTCAAACAGAAAGACGGAGATTTTTGCCAAAAAAGATCGTAGATCTACTATAACTTCTCGTATATTATTGCCACGTAGGCGTTTCGGCACCTATTGAGCACAAGGGTGGTAGCCGCGTCCTGGCGTTTCCGGTGCAGTCGATGAAAATGGAGGTGTTATCCCCGATGGCAACTGTAAGGGCGCAAAGCATGACCAACTCGATCGTCGATCGTGGATTGGTGATCTCGCTACTGATGTTCCTCGCGCTGCATTTCGGGCTCCCGGCATCCCTCGCCGGTCAGGAATCGATAGAAGAGGAAGACCACCGTACATGGCATCTTCCCGACGGCGCGACCGCGCGCCTGGGCAGAGGCGCGATCGGATTCGGAAGCCGCGAGGTTGACGTTTCTCCGGACGGGCGAACGCTGGCCGTTGCGAGCGGCATCGGCATCTGGTTGTACGATGAGACCACGGCCCGCACGCTGGCGCTGCTGCCGAGTTCCACCCGGGTCGCTTCGGTGTCGTTTTCACCGGATGGAAGCACACTGGCCACCGTGTCGGAGGATGGCACAGTACTGCTTTGGGACGTGGCCGCGCGATCGGAGACAGCGACCCTCGTTGGGCATTCGGGCAAAGTCAACGCGGCGCTGTTTTCGCCGGCAGGGAACACACTGGCTACCCCGACAGAAGATGGCACGGTGTTCTTGTGGGACGTTGCTTCCCGAACACAGTCGGGTACACTCGAAGGGCATACGGAGATTGTCACATCGATCGAGTATTCGCCGGACGGTGGCACGCTTGCCACCGCGTCGGAGGATGGCACGGTGCTGCTGTGGGACGTGACCGCGCAGACCCGGTTCGACACGCTCGAGGGGTTTGCGGATTATGTCACGTCGCTGTCATTTTCGCGTGACGGCGGTACCCTGGCCACCGCGTCGGGCGACAGCGCGGTGGTCCTGTGGAACCTCGTCTCGCAGACGGAGTCAGACACTCTCAAGGGCGATACCGGTGGCATCACGCTGGTCGCGTTTTCGCCGGATGCGGACACGCTGGCCACCGCGTCGGCGGATGGCACCGTTATGCTGTGGAACCTCTCCAGACAAAGGGTGACCGAGACGCTCGACGGACATACGGACAAAGTCACGTCGATGGTGTTTTCGAAGGACGGCGGCACATTCGCCACCGGATCGGCGGATGGCACGGTGAGATTCTGGGACGTGGCGACAGGGTATTTCGTCGCATTTGGCGGACATAAAGCCGCGATCAAGTCGGTGAGTTTTTCCCCAGACGGAGACACGCTTGCCGCCGGGTCGGCGGGAGGAGCGGTAGACCTGTGGGACCTGAGCGCACGAATGCAGTTTGGTATCCTCGCAGGGCATAGCGGAAGCGTCACTTCGCTGGCGTATGCGCCTGACGGGGACACGCTTGCCACCGCGTCGCGGGACAGTACGGTCATTCTGTGGGACATGGCCACCCAGACGGCGGCCGCTACGTTTGAAGGGCATGGCGATGCTGTGAGTTCGGCCGCATATTCGCCGGATGGGACCTTGCTGGCTACCGCGTCAGATGACGGCACGGTGTTGCTGTGGGAAGACGACACCCGGCGCGTGGCCGCCACCCTCGACGGGGGCGCGGTTGCCGTTGCGTCGGTCGTATTTTCGCCGGAAGGCAACGCGCTGGCCGCGGGGACGGCGGGAGGCAGGGTCATTCTGTGGGACGTGGCCTCGCGGTCACGCATGGCCGCACTCGAAGGGCATCCAGGGAGTGTCAACACGGTCGTGTTCTCGCCCGACGGGAGTACCGTGGTCTCCGGGTCGAGCGACATGACAATCAAGCTGTGGGACGTGGCCACGCAGTCGCAACTGGCCACCCTGCAGGGTCATACCGGCGGGGTTGGATCCCTCGATCTTTCAATGGACGGCAGCCGGCTTGCCTCCGGGTCGAACGACAACTCCATCAAGATCTGGGACGTGAGCGCACGAACCGAGGTCGTGACGCTGCAGGGGCACACCGCCAACGTCAATTCGGTTGTATTCTCGCCGGATCGGGTCACGCTGGTTTCCGGGTCGGAAGACGGTACCGTGCTGTTATGGGACCTGTCGGAGTGGCCGGGCCTCCGGCCGCTCTCACTGGAGATTGTCTCCGGCGACGGGCAGGAGGGCGTTCCGGGTGGTTCGCTTGCCGACTCACTTACTGTTGGAGTGAAAGACCATAATGGCGAACCCATGCCCGATGTCGCGGTGACCTTTACGGTTTCCGCCGGACGGGGGCGGCTCAATGGCCGGTTCACAGTCCATCAGACCCGGACCGATGCGGACGGAAGCGCATCCGTCGCGCTGACGCTGGGGACACGGGTGGGCATGAACACCGTCACGGTCTCGATCGGCGGTCGTAAATCGGCGACCTTTTCCTCGGAGGGAGTGGGGACCTCCGTGGTTGCGATGGACGGCGACCCCCGAAAGTGGCGTCTGCCCGCACGTGCGACGGCACGCCTGGGCAGAGGAGCCATGGCCCGGAGTGACCGCGCGCTGGCCCTGTCCCGGGATGGAAGTACCCTGGCCGTGGCCAGCGGCATCGGCGTGTGGCTGTACAACGTGAGCACGTCCCGCGACGCCGCGTTGTTGACGGGACCCAACGCTGTACATTCGGTGGCATTCTCAACGTCCGGCACGCTCGCGGCCGGGTTG
Organism: Candidatus Latescibacterota bacterium; assembly: GCA_965203805.1. Lineage (GTDB taxonomy): Bacteria > Latescibacterota > UBA2968 > UBA2968 > JAAXHE01. Next base: position 4,979,544 of record OZ241917.1, read on the forward strand.
AACAACGGAGAGATTGAACTATGGGATTCAGGTACGGGCGCCCGCGTCGCTACTCTGAACGGACATACAGGGCCTGTGGTTTCGGTGGCATTTTCCGATGACGGGGCCATACTCGCCTCAGGCGCCGAAGACGGCACGGTCAGGCTGTGGGACATCGGCGAACAAGCCGGGGTCGCCACCCTCCGGGCGCACTCGGGGAGCGTGACGTCCATGGCATTCTCATCCGATGGGGCCACGCTGGTCACCGGCTCGGCGGACGGTACGATCAAGCTGTGGGACGTCGACACCCGAACCGAGGCCGGCACGCTGGAAGGGCACGCGGACGGGGTCCATTCGGTGGAATTCTCGGGAGACGGAAGCACCCTTGCGGCCGGGCTGGCCGACGGTACGGTCAAGCTGTGGGACGTCGACACCCGAACCGAGACCGGCACGCTGGAAGGGCACGCGGACGGGGTCAGTTCGGTTGCGTTTTCGGACGGCGGGAGCACACTGGCCACCGGCTCGGCGGACGGCACGGTCAAACTGTGGGACGTCGAGATGCAAGAACTGAAGGACACCCTGAGAGATCACGGGGCCATGGTCCATTCTGTAGCGTTCACACGCAGTGGTTCAATCCTTGCCTCAGGATCGGCGGACGGATCGGTCATCATTCGAGACGTTGCGATGGGCAATGCCGCCAGTGTATACGGATACAGGTCTCTGTCGTCAATGACCGTTTCGCCCGATGGCGGCACGCTGGCCACAGGTTCCCGTGACAACCGAGTGATGCTGTGGGACGTGTTGACGCGAACGGCGGTCGCGACACTGGCGGAGCATACCGATTGGGTCCGCTCATTGGCGTTTTCGCCGGACGGGAGCACGTTGGCATCCGGGTCGAGCGATCACTCCATCCGGCTGTGGGACGTGGCCATGGAAACCGCGACCGCCGCGCTTGACGGACGCAGCTGGGTCTATTCGCTGGCAATCTCCCCTGATGGTAGCACGCTTGCCGCCGGACTGCGAAATGGTACGGCGACGCTGTGGAACCTGACGACACGTGCCCAGGTCGCAATTCTCGACGGCCATGAGCCCACGGGCGGCGTCGGCTCGGTGGCGTTTTCGCCGGACGGGAGCACGCTGGCCTCGGGGTCGAGCGACCACACGGTCAAGTTGTGGGACGTGGGTTCGCGATCCGAGACCGCCACGCTGGCAGGACACAGTGGCTGGGTCTATTCGGTGGCGTTTTCGAGTGATGGGAGCACATTGGCTTCCGGGTCGGAGGACGGAACCGTGCGAATATGGGATGTGGACACGCACGCGGAGACCGCCACGCTGGAAGGACACAGCGGCTGGGTCTATTCGGTGGCGTTTTCGCCGGACGACAGCACGCTGGCTTCGGGGTCGCAGGACGGAACCGTGCGAATCTGGGACGTGGAAACGCGTACGGAGACCGCCGCACTGGAAGGACACAGCGGTTGGGTCTATTCGGTAGCGTTTCTGGACGACGCGAACAGGCTGGTATCGGGATCGAGGGATGGCACGATGTTGTTGTGGAATCTATCGGCGACGGAACCACCGCCGGTGAAGCCTCCGAAGACTCCCGCGGCGGACTTCAACGATGACGGCTCGGTGGGCTTTGCCGACTTCGTGTTGTTCGCGCAACACTTCGGATTGCGGGAGGGCGATACGGGATATGACGTGAAGTACGATCTGGATGAAGACGGCGCGATCGGCTTCAGCGACTTTGTGAAATTTGCCGGCGCCTTCGGACAGGGTTAAGCCATGGCCGGGACGCCACGCCTCCGCGATGGAGACGGCTGAGTTCAAGCTGCGAACGGGATGGCGGGATTCGGTGGGGCTGGAAGTGAAACTATCGGACGATCTCGATTCGGACCACGTTCTTGACATTCGCGCACTTGTCGTCGGTTTCGGGAATGAACAGGCGGATCGGGCCGCCAAGCCGTTCGGGGAGCGGATGGCCGCCGATGCGGTAAACGAGGATGCCGTTTTCGACCGCCGTGACGAGGGAGACACGCGCAAAGAACCCTTCGTCGGCCGAATGAAAGACGACATCGCGCTCATCAACGCCTGATGCCGCGCCTCTCAGAAGCGCGGCGACGGAAACCGCGGACCCGCGCCGTCCCGGAACCAAACGGCCGACGTCTTCGATCTGCTCAGGGATCCGCAGCAGGTCACCGTACGTGAAAACCATCGGCCCGGGCAGGCATCCCTCTACTGTCAGCAACGGCGCGGTTTCGTCACTGTCCAGGCCCGACGTTGTCTGGTCAATGTAGTCATGTGCGATTTCGACCAGCCTCGGGTCGAAGCCGACAGAAGGCGCGACGTGGATTTCAATTTCCGGTTGGTCCTTGCAAAACCTGTCCATGCGCTGCCGGATCAGACTCAGGTCCTGCTCGGCCGCCTGAAACAGGAACGGCAGGACCGTGACCCGCGCCGCGCCGCGTTTTATGCACAGGGCAAGCACCCTTTCCAGGGCCGGATGGCCTTCCAGAACGCCGGCCTCAACCGCAACGCCCCTGTGCCGCAGCGCGTCGACGACCTGAGTGAGACAGTTGTCATCCGCGCGCGGCGCGACAAGTACCGTGGCGTGGGTCATCGGACTGCCTCCATCGTCAGACTGGAGTCGAGCGGACATTACGACGTTCAACGGCGCGGGCCGTTCGACGTTCTCGCGTCATTCGTGAACGCCCGGCCAAAGGTTGCGCCATGACTTTCTTCGACGACCTTCCGATTCTCATTCGCATCGTCCTGTTGATTTCCTCGGCACTCATACTGGTCGTCGGCGCCGGTCTGTTCTGGCGGATGGTGAAAGCCCTGTTCGGCAGGAAAGACCGAGGCTGACCCTCAGGGCGCAACGGCCTTCCCGATCTCAGCCGAAGTCGCAAGCCACTGCGACAGGCTCCCCCGAACGCGATCCCCCGGATGCGGCATCGCCGTCACCAACCAGGGGAGTCACGGTATCCACACACAAGTGTGCGTGAGTTCGACAACTTCCTGATTGTATGCCGGTTACTTGCAGTTTCGAGCCGCGAATTCGCACTATCTCTCCGGTCGATTCGAAGCACCTTTCAATTCCCTTCGCGCAACGGATAGTGCCAGGACCTCCAGCGCGTTGATGAGGTAGACGTCGCGCGCGTGGCTGTCCAGGGCCTCGGCCATCTGTTTGGCGAGCGCGGGGATGTCGGCCTCCAGATCGGCTCTCATATCGTCCCAGCCGGTCAGGCGACCATGCTTATCGCGGTATGACTCCCGCGCGGCCCGGTAGATGACCCTTGCGAGCGTGCGCGGGTCCCCGTCGAGATGGATCTGAGGTTCGCTCATTTCAGCCTGAATCGTCTCTGGGTTGACGGTTGAGCCTGCCTGCAGCGCCTGTCTGCGTGCCTGCCTGCAGCGCAGGGCACTGCGCAGGCAGGCGTACACGCACAGGCAGGCAGTACGCTGCGCAGGCAGGCAGACATTCCTGTCTGCCTTTATTGGTATCTATGGCTCACTCGAACCGACGGGTTCGAAGCGGACGGTATCGCCGACCACGTAGTCCATGATCTGGACCCAGGCGCCGGGCGCGAGGTTTCGGAACCGGTCGCCGTCGCCCCTGATCGGATCGATCCGAACCGTCGTGCGGACCCTGCCCGGGGGCCAGGAACCGGCGTTTGACGCGTCGTCGACGACGGCCCAGTCGTCGTTCGCGCCGGTCTGGATCCGGGTACCGTTGAGATTGCCTGACTTCGCGAGGATGTGAAAGCCGAAGTCGACCCTCCCGTCTTTCGCGGCAACAACCTTCGCGCGCCCGAGCACGGAGGTGACGTCCAGCGTAAGGCGAAGGACCGGGTCACCGGCGGTCTCAACGGCCTCGACTCGGTAGCTGTGGGCGCGTTCATCGGGATTGACGGTAACGCGGTCCCCCTCGGCGATGTCATCCAGACCTTCCACGTCGATGGTACATGCCTCCCGGTTGAGAGCGACGATGCGGCCGGTCTGTTGTGCCCTCTTGACCGCGAGCGATGTCCTGGCGTTTTGAATCGAAGACGCGCCCACGGTCAGGAATTGATGACCGTCGACCGCTATCGCCAGGGCGCCCTCCAACATGGCGCCGTCGTTAAAGGAGGTGGCGTCGCCGGGACCTGAATCGGGCGCCCAGTAAAGGGCGACCTCCCTGCCCTGCATTGTGGTCAGCCTGACGCCCGCGGCGGCGGGAGACTCCGCTGGAATGGCGACCGCTTCGGCAAGGGTCGGTTCGCCGATCCGGGGTTCGAATACAAGATCGACGCACGTGGTATCGTCCTGCGGCGTCCGGCGCCAGAGGACCGGATGATACAGGTAGTTGGACGTTTCGGGGGTCCCCATCGCCTGGGCCGCGCGGGCGGAGAACAGACGGGTTCCGGGGGAAACGCGCAACTGATGCAGATCCAGGCGGGCGGCGGGCTCCGCCAGCGATTGCCAGGTCCCGCTGAAGGCCGGCGGCGCCGGGCCGGTCGCCACGTCGTCCATGTATGCCAGAGCGGTATGGTCGGGGTGCGGCAGGTCGCTGGTCTCACCGCGTTCGATATGAGGTCCGGCGACGGTTCCGGTTTGCGGCGAGAGTCCCGCGCTGTCCGACTGGAATATGCCTTCCAGCCCCCGGCACGTACGCCAGTGATTCGTGCCTCCCGCGATCCGTGAAAGGTCGATGAGGGCGACGCCGTCGCCGTCGGTCTCCACGAGGGCGATGAGGCGGCGGAAAGCGACACCGAGCCTGCGCCATCCCCGCGACTCCTCATGCGTCCAGCGGTGCGCCTCGACATCCAGGACCTGTACGCCGTCCGCAAAGAGGCTGCGCACCAGGCGCCCCCGGCCGGCGCTGACGGGTTCGCCCGGGGGCAGGTCGGACCAGACCGTGTTGTGGGTAGCCCAGTGAGATTCCCATGGGGACATGCTGGCCCATGACTGCGGGTACCCAAGGTCGGTCAGAAACGGACGCTCGAAAGCGAACAACTGCACGTCCAGAAGGTCCCGGTGGCGGTGGTGGAGCGTATCACCGTACACGATGCCGGCCGCGGCGCGCTCAGGGGTGCCGTGTGTGCGGAGAATCGCGATGCCGACTCCGTCGTGGACTGTAGGGCCGAGTTTACGGTGCCGCCGGTCTTCAACGGCCGATTGAATTTCGTGCACCAGCGGATCATCCGTGAAGGCCGCGGCTCGATTGAGAAGACTCGGGTCCATCGGCGGATGAAAGAGGTCGTTTTCAAGACGGATGGTACCCTCTCCCTTGAAGCCGGCCGAACCCGGAGCGGACCCGTCGCCAAACTGGAAATAGGACTTGCCGCACATCGTGATTTCGTGCAGCGCCCGCGGCACGTGCGAGGCCCTCCGATCTTCGAAGAGCGAAGGGTAGTCGGACTCGGGGTATGCCCCCGGTTGCCCTGCGCGCAGTCTTCGAAGGTGGTGTTCCAGATCGAACAATCCGTCGCTGTGGATGGCGTTATAGCCTCCGGTGGCCTCCTGTGGCGTGCCGTCCGGGAAGAAGTCGTTCGTGGTGAACACCCGCAGCGTGTCCGGTCCCTCGTCGTAGACCCAATCCATCACGTCCCGCGCGTCGGGGCGGTTCAGGCAGCGCAGGACAATGAGCGCCCCCTGGCTTTCCCTTGGAAGGTTGCTGGATGCGCCCCTGTCCAGCGTGACCTGGAGCAGTGCGGCCAGCATTTCTTCCGTCAGCTGGCAGACGTCGCCGGGGGTCTGCACGGAAAGGCCCATGCACTGCGCCCGTTCGACGAGTTCGCGGTCCTCCCTCATCAGCGGCCAGACCGTATCGTAGGCCAGCGCGAGGCATTCGATCAGATACGGCGTGTCGATGCTGTAACGGATGCTGCCCTTGGCCCGAAGCGCCTGGACCGGGTCCGGCTCGTCGGCCCAGTCCGGCTGGCCCCAGTCCCAGGGTTCTTCCACGCCTTTCGACGGACCGTAGCGGAACTGTGGTACGGAGGCCAGGTAGAGCTCTTCCTCCGCATAGCGTAGCAGAAGCAGTCCGAGTTGCCTCGCGCGGGCTTCGTCGAACCCGCCCGCGCGAAGCGCGTTCGTCATCGCGGCGATTCCCGAATTGAAGCTGCGGCATTGGTCCCGGTGATAGGTGGCGGCGAAGAGGTAAATGTGGCCTTCGGCGTCGAAATAGCCGTACCCGTCATCGGGACATTCGCCCGAGATGTAGTCTTCGTCCGCCAGGTCATTGCTCGGATAGACCGAGCCGCAGTTGGGACATACTGACTTGAAGTCGCACGGATGGTGGTTGCGCACCCAGGGATAGAAACCGCTGTATTTGAAAATCGCTGTACCGCAGTTCGGACAGCCCTGGTGGCAGTTGGCGAAGTGGGCCTTGGGAAGTTCCGCCCCGGGAAGCTGCGCCCAAAGGACCTCATCCGACTGCGAGGCCCACCAGGCGGCGGTCTCGTCGTTGACATGCTCCGATACGGGTTCGTCCTGCAGGGTCTGCCGCGTTTTTGTCGGCCGGTAATTCTTCTCCAGAGGCCAGCGGCGGGGCCACCATGCGCCGTTGTAGACGTGCGGCCGGCGCAGATCGTCCAGGGTGCGCACGCGGATGGTTGTTTCCGCGGACTTGCCGCCGTGCGTTGCGCGGATCGCATAATCGCCGGCCCGGCCGGGAGACCGAAGATAGTGGTAGACGGCGCCCTCCCGATCGGACCACCTCGTGGCGGTCGTCTCGAAGTGATCCGCCGAGAGATTGACGTTTTCGTCCTTCGCCTGAACGGGCAGGCGGAAGCTGCGTCCGGGCAGAATGACCCTGGGACGCCAGGGGATTGCGGGATCCGACATGGCGACCTTCCTCGGTAAAGGGAGACTGACGTTTGGGCGAGCTCGATTACGGGCTTGAGTTCACACCGCCATTTTGGCCTTGACGGCCGCGTGGCAGCGGTAGTTGACTAGCCGGAAGTCGTCGTACGCGAAGTCGTCGATGGTCTTCTGGCCGCGGTCCTCTATACGAAGGAGCGGGAGCGGATACGGGTCGCGCGACAACTGTTCCCTGACCGCGTCCAGGTGGTTCAGATAGATGTGGGCATCGGCCAGCGTGTGGATGAATTCACCGGGTTCGAGACGGGTGATTCTGGCCACCATATGCAACAGGAGTGAATAGGAGGCGATATTGAGCGGCACCCCCAGAAACATGTCGCAGGACCTCTGGTACATCAACAGGGAAAGTCTGCCTTCCGCAACGTAGAACTGGAAGAAGGAGTGGCAGGGAGGAAGGGCGACGTCGTCGGGCGCGACTTCGGCGGCATTCCACGCGTTCACGATCATGCGCCTGGAGTCGGGGCTGCTGCGGATCAGGTCGATGGCTTCCCGCAGCTGGTCCACGGTCCGTTCCGCCCCGCGCCATTTCCGCCACTGGACGCCGTAGATGCGTCCCATCGAGCCGCTGTTTTCGCGCAGGCCGAGTCTGTTGAGGTAGTCCCGATAGTTGCCGTCCCAGAGTCTGTTGTAGGGATAGATCCTCTTGAGGTCGTTTATATTGTCGGATCCCGAAATGAACCATAGCAACTCTGAGAGCATGGATTTCCACACGAGCTTTTTCGTGGTAACGGCCGGGAATCCGTCTCTCATGTCGTACCGCGCGTGCAGGCCGAAACAGGAGATCGTGCCGACCCCCGTCCGGTCCTCTTTCGTGACGCCGTGGTCCATGATATATTTGAGTTGATCGAGGTATTGTCTCATGAAGATACCTGTACAGATGAGCCTCCGGCTGCGATCGGGCAACCAAGAGCGGTGAGACGCAAGACGGTAGACGGTAGATGAAAAACCTGAAAGCGGTGAGAGGGTAGACGTTAGACGGTAGATGACGCCTCTGCCCGATTGGTTCTTCCTTAATGCCTGCGGCAAGACATGATACCGAACAGGTATTCACATCATCTCACGTCTCACGTTACTTACGTCTCCCCGCCTTTCGTAGACCAAAAGGGTGAACTCGTCGCGTTCTTCTTTACTTGTGAGCCGCCACTCGCTCTCGTCGAACTCGGGGAAGTAGGTGTCGCCGTCGTAGTCGCCCTTGATGCGGGAGAGAACCATCCTGTTCGCGATCGGGATGGACTGCCGGTAGATTTCGGCGCCGCCCGCGCTGAAAACGGGTTTCCCGTAGGAGCCGGCTTTCTCAAGCGCCGCTTCGAACGTGCGGCAGACGTCGACGCCCGGGATTTCCGGGAACGTGCGGCTGACGATCACGTGGGGGCGTTTCCGCAGGGGTTTGCAGCCAATCGACTCGAAGGTTTTGCGCCCCATGATCAGAACGCCGCCGGTAGTGATTTTCCTGAAATGCCGGAGGTCCTCGGAAACGTGCCAGGGCATGGCATTGTCTTTGCCGATCACCCGGTTGTCCGCCATGGCGGCGATAACGGTCATGGCCCCACCGGTGCGGTGATATCCAGCAACTGTGGGGCCGCTGTCGAGCATCCGACGAGATCGTGATCGAGCGCATCGGTGATTTCCACGTCTGCGAACTCGCCGATCCGTGCTTCTCCGGAAATGAAGACTTCACCATCTATTTCCGGAGCGTCCATGCGCGTGCGGCCGACATAGTCGTACGCAGGATCGTCAGAGGGCCGGTCGACAAGAACGCGGTGCGTGCGACCCACGCATTCGGCGGTGATCTGCGAGGAGATGACGGCCTGGAGGCTGAGGATGCGGTCCAGTCGTTCCCGTTTTTCGTCTTCCGGCACGTCGTCCTCGAGCCGCCCGGCCCGGGTGCCTTCCTCGTGCGAGTAGAGAAAGCCGACCAGCCGGTTGAAACGGATTTCCTCGACGAATTCCAGGAGTTCCAGGACGTGTTCCTCTCTCTCGCCGGGAAAACCGGCGATGACGGAGGATCGGAGGGTCAGGTCGGGCACCCGGTCTCGCAGTTTTCGAATCAACGCGCGGGTGTTCTTCACGGTCGCGCCGCGATTCATCGCCTTGAGCATGGCATCGGAGGCGTGCTGGATGGGCATGTCCACGTACGCGCACAGCTTTTCCTCTTGCGCCAGGATGTCGATCAGGTCGTCGCGCCAGCCGGTGGGGTACGTGTAGAGCAGGCGGATCCATTCGAGGCCGTCGACGCGGACGAGTTCGCGCAAGAGGTCCATCAGGCGCGGGCTGCCATAGAGGTCCGCGCCGTATCGCATGGTATCCTGTGCGATCAGGGCGATTTCCTTCACGCCGCCCGCGGCCATACGCCATGCCTCGGCCACCAGAACCTCGATGGATTCGCTGCGGTTCACGCCACGTATGCCGGGGATGGCGCAGAAGGCGCAGGTCCGGTCGCAGCCGTCCGAGATGCGCAGGTAAGCCCAGTGACGGGGCGTGAGAAGATGCCTGGCGCCCTCATCGCGGTAGACCCTGGGACGCGAGATGCCCAACAGCCGGTCGCAATGGGAGACGATCTCGCGTTCGCCGGCCAGACCGACGACCATGTCGGCCTCGGGGATTTCCGCTTCGAGTTCGTGCCGGTAGCGTTCGGCCAGACACCCTGTGAGTATCAGACCCTTGCAATTGCCGGTTTCCTTGTAGTCGGCGGCTTCGAGGGCCGTAGCGATGGATTCGTCTTTGGCCGGCTCGATGAAGCCGCACGTGTTCACAACGATGATGTCCGCCTCATCGGGTTCGTCGGCCACCACGTAGTCGTTGGATTCCAGCAGCCGGTGCATTCGTTCCGAGTCGACGGTATTCTTCGGGCATCCAAGCGTAATGAGATTTACAGACGGCATTTGGACGACTCCGGCACAGCGGGTGACAAACGGATTCCATCGCTTCCGTCCGAGTTGGCCACGAAGCTTAAGGAAAAAATCGTCGATGCGCCGAATTTTGTCAAGCGGAAGATGGGTTCATAACCGCGAAACACGTATGAGAATTCAGATCCTCCGATGGGTCGTTGCTCCCTGGTTTTTCCTGTTTGCGGAAGGAAAGCCCCTCCACGCTCACGGGACGGAAATCGGCTTCGAGTTGACACGAGTCGACAGCGGAAAGGCGTCGGTCAGTCCGTTTTGGGGTTACAACGCGCCCAAGCTGGTTTTCGATGGCGACCATTTTTACACGCTGGGCCGGTGGGGTCCGCGACAGGATGCCGCCAGAGGCGTTGTCTACCGCAGCAGTGCAGACGGATGGGAGGTCTTCTTCGAATGGGAGGGTCTCCACCATCAACCGGGTATGGTCCTGCTGGACGCCCAGCGGCGCCTCGTGCTCGTCCACGCGCGCCGCGACGCCGGACCCCGGATACTGCGTCAGCACCGGCGCGGCGACCCGCACGGATTCGCGGAGATCGCTCTACCGGAGGGACTGGACCGCGCCGGATACATCGGGTCGGCCATGGACGGCGACAGACTGGTCCTCGGATACATTGGCAGGCCGGGAGCATACTCCTTCCAGACAGCGTGGGTCGACCTGGATACCGGTCTGTGGTCCGGTCCGTTCGTCCTCGCGCCGGCGCAGCGGTCGTCGGAGCCGTGGACCACGTGGCTGTACCCGCTGATCGTGCCGGACGGCGACGGTTTCCATCTCGTCGTGAGCAACAACGCGTATCGCAGCCCGTATTACAACCGGATCAACTATCTCTACGTTCCGTATGGAGACCCCGCTTCAGCCGTCGCGGAGGTCGTTGCCGAGGTGTATCCCTGGAAGCAGAATCTGGCCTTTGCCCAGGCGACCTGGCTGGCGGCCGATGGGGCGTTGTTTGTCACGGCTGTGCGCCGCCCCGAGGGCGGGAAGAACCAATTGCACGTTTACCGGCGGGACCGGGTCACGCGGCGGTGGGAGACGGAAACCATGGGGCGTGCGGGCGTTGCCGCGGTCTTCGAGAATCCCGGCGAGTCCGGTCGGTTGTGGATGTCGGGTGCGTCGGGGCAGGCGCTTCGGCTGTACCGCGGCGAGGATCGTGGTCGAAAATGGTCCACGGTCGCACTGCGCAGTTTCGAGGAATTCGGATTGAAGAATGCCTTCTTCCTGTACGGCATTACACCGGCCAGCGGGAGCCTGATACCCGGCCAACCGTGCGCGGTGTTCAGCAGCGGGACCCTTCCCAACACCGAACTGTGGTTCGTTCGGTTCGAAACCCCGGGTCTGCGGACGAGGTGACCGGCCGCCCTGACGCGCGTACCGACGAGCCGGCGGGGTCCGCGATCGGGTGAAGAGAGGGACTCCGTGCCGGCGGAGGAGAGGGTCCGTTTTCGGGTTCTTTCTTGACAATCGGCGTATCCCGGGTATATTTAGTCCGTGCGTATTCGCACGCCACAATCGCGTCGCGCTCGGTCCGGACGGCGTTCCCGCCCGCGAGAGCGAAGCGGTCTCGCCTTCAAGCCGGCTTCGAAAGTAGAATACGGGATTTCCAGGAGGCATCGATCATGGCAGCAAGATGTTTCGTATGCGGAAAAGGGCCGATGGTCGGCAATCACGTCAGCCACGCCAACAACAAGAAGAAGCGGCGATTCAATCCGAACCTGAGACGGGTGCGCGCGCAGGTGGACGGCACAACAAGAAGAATCAAGGTCTGTACGAAGTGCATAAAGCTCGGCCGCGTGAACAAAGCCGCATAGGGCTTCAGCAACATCGTCAGATGTCCATTGTCGGATCCCCGCGGGCGGTTTCGGGGAGATGCTCTCAGAGGCTTCCGCCCCGGAAAAACTCACCTTTTGTTTCCAGGTGGGTTTTTTTATGTTATCGAACCGCCGCGGGATGGGGAAGGGGGGACGGCGCAGCATGACCCTGTGGGCTGATGCGGAATTCGTACCCGAAGTTCTGGACGGGAACGTGGTCTGAATGGACTACTCTCGCTGTAAACGCTACCTGAATACGCTGCAGGACTGGGAGAGGGACGGGATGGCGGCGGGCAGGCCGGAGGACTACCTGCCGCGGATGCGGGCCCTCTTGCGGCGGACGGGGAATCCACAGAAGGACTTCTCTTCGGTCATTGTCGGCGGGACGAACGGCAAGGGGACGGTGGCCAGCGTCTTGGCCGCGCTGATGCAGGCATGCGGCCGGCGGACCGGTATGTACACGTCGCCCCATCTTCACACCATCCGCGAACGCATCCGGATCGGCGGCGAAATCCTGGATAAGGATGACTGGGCGAAAAGGATCGCCGATCTTTACGACCGGACGCGTGGATTCGAAGCAGAGAGGTACGGTTCGTTCACCAAGTTCGAGGCGTTGACGGCGCTGGCGGCATCCATGTTTGCACGCGCTCGGGTCGAATTCGGCGTGTTTGAGGTGGGGATGGGCGGCCGGTACGACGCGACCAATGCGTGGGATGCCGGCGTGGCCGTACTCACGTCGATCGATCTGGACCACACCGAAGTGCTCGGCGATACGGTGGAGGAGATCGCGCTCGACAAGCTCGAAATCTCCCGTTCCGGCAGGCCGCTCTTCACCTCGGCCGCACAGAAGCCTGAAGTGCTCGCGTTGTTGCGCAGCGAATGTCGTAGACGGGGCGTGGAACTGCGTGTCATCGGCGGTGGCGCGGGCGGAGATCGGGCGGAGCGGGAGCGGGAATGCGCGCACGCGGAGATGCCGGACCGGGGGTCCGTATTCAGGAACAACGCCCGGCTGGCGCTTGCCGTCGGGCGCTATCTGTTGGGGGATGAACTCACGGAAACCCGCATCGGGGAAGCCCTGAGCGGACTCGAGTTGCCGGGCAGATTCGAGGTCGTGCAGCAGTCGCCCCGGGTCGTGCTGGACGGCGCGCACAACCCGGCGGGAGCCGCGGCCCTTGCCGGCGACCTGGTCAGAATGTCGAAGCGGTGGACGTTTGTGGTTGGCGTGAACGCGGGCCACGACGCCGGGGGGATACTCGAGGCAATTCAACCGCTGGCGAAAACAGTGATTCTGACGCGGTCCGATCACCCGAAGGCCCTGCCCGTCGACGTGTTGCGGCGAAGCCTGCCCGCGGGCGTTTCCGCCTGCTGCGCGCCGGACGTGGCGGAAGCGCTCGGGCGCGCGGGGTTGCGGGACGGGGATCCCGTCTGTATCATGGGATCGTTGCATCTGGTTGGAAAGGCGCGGGAAACGCTCGGGATTCCATGCGAGCGGGACGGCTTCGGGGAGGATCTTCACCGGGAGAGCCTGACGTGCATCGCGAAGGCCTGCGGCAACCTGGGCCTCCGGGTCGAACGCGCTTCCGAAGACGGAAATCTGGTCTGCATCCGGCCGCCCGGAGGCGGGCCGGTCTATTTTCTCCGCAACAGGCACCCGTTCAATGACTACGTGGCGGCCCGTCTGGCGGAAGACAAGGCGTACCAATACGAACTGTTCACGCGAGCCGGCCTTCCGGTTCCAGATACGATGGTGGCATTCAATCCGTTTGCGGACGAACGGTTTTCGCGTTACCGGACCCATGCGTCCGTTGACGGTATCGTCGGGGACGTCGAACGCCGATTCACCTATCCGGTGGTCGTCAAGCGGAACCGGGGGTCGCTGGCGCAGGGCGTGTTTCTGGAGCGAGACCGGCGCGGGCTGAAGAACCGTCTGCAGACATTGTTCGAAAACAGCGGATTTCTGGACAATCTGGTCCTGGTCCAGGCCTACATCGCCGGTCCCGAATATCGGATCGTCGCCGCCAGGGATGAGGTGTTGCTGGTTTACGAGAAAGCCGGCGGATCGCCGGGCCGCGACCTGAACCCGCTGCACGGGGCAACGGGGTCTGCGAAGCGGGTGGATGCGCCGGAACTGGTCGACGGGCTGTCGAAACTGACGACGGCCGTGTCGGGCGTGATCGATCTGGGGTTCTACGCAATCGACGTCATTCAGTCGCCGGCAGAATTCCAGGTGATCGAAATCAACCCGAACCCGATGTGTTATTTTTACAATCTGCACAACGGTCGATCGGATTTCGTGGGCATCTACGAAAAGCTCCTTGGCAGTCATCTACCGGGATTGAAACCGCCGGCCGCGTAGGACATGCGAATCGGCGGGATTCAGGAACAGGCTCGGACTGAATACGCAGAAGGGAAACGCCATGCCGCTTACTGCCGCCCAGCTCGAACAGTACCGCGCCGACGGCTTTGCCCTGGGGGGGCGGATTCTCGATGACGACGAACTTGCAAGGCTGCGGACCGTACTGGATTCCATAATCGACAATCTGCCCCGTGACCGGCGTCCCGAGAACATGCCATCGCTACACTACGAAAACGGGTACCTTCGGGATCTGTTCCTGGACGACCGTCTTATCGACGTGGCAGCGCAGATCGTGGGCCCGGACGTCGCGCTATTCACCTCCTACGTGATCAGCAAGCGTCCGGACGACGGCCTGGCGGTAGACTGGCATCAGGATGCCGCGTTCTTTCCCGTCGAGCCGATGGACACGTTCACGCTCTGGTTGGCGGTGGACGACTCCGACGTGGAGAACGGATGTATGCGGGTGCTTCCCGGCACCCACCGGCAGCAGGCCGTGCTGCTGCACAAGGTGGACCTCGACTCCGGCACGACCCTGCCGATGTCACTGGAAAATCTCGACCTCGCGGGGGCCGCGGACGTGCAGTTGCGCGCGGGTGAGTATTCCGTTCACGATCCCTGGATCCTGCATGGGTCCAATCCCAACAGGTCGTCCAGGCGGCGCTGCGGGATCACCTTGAAATACATCTCCACGCGCGCCGAAATCGACCGCACGTTCGTTTCTCCCTCCGGCTTCGACTGGGACGGGCTCCGTCTCTACCTGGCGCGGGGGAATCCGGGCCGCCACAGCTACGCCAACTGATCTCCAGTGTCCGTGCGGAAACCCGGATCGAATTGAACCGGATATGACGAAAAGCGTTCATCGCTTCATCCTTCTGGCCGATCTCCATCTTTCGGACCATCCGGATACGGCAGCCCACCATGCGCTGCAGTGGGCCGTCGACCGGGTGAATCTGGAGAGGCCGGATTTTCTGGCCGTGGCCGGGGACGTCACGACCTTTGCAACGGCCGTTTCGGCCAGACGTTGCGTGGAGGCGCTGGACCGGGTGGAGGTTCCGGTACTCTTCACCCCGGGAAACGCGGACCGGCGGGGTTGGCATGCGATGTCCGTGTTCGAAACCCTGGCGGCGCCCGGACGGCGGGCGGCCGTGTTCGGCGACCTGCTGGTTCTTCTGCCCGACACGTCGACAGGAACCCTTCCGGGCGACGAACGCTCGTGGCTGAACAGGAACCTCCGTTCCAACCATGCGGCCCGGCGGCTGGTCGTTACCCACTATCCGCTGGACAGGATGGACGCAGAGGGTCGGCGGTGGCTCTCAAGCTGGCTCACGGAAAACGGCGTCGAACTTCTGGTCGCTGGACACAGTCACGTTCACCGGACCCGCAGTAGAAACGGCTTCGCGGAGGCCGTCGTCCGCGGACTGGATCCCGATAAAGCGATTGGAGATCTTCCTGGAATCAGTCGCTTCGAGAGTGCGAAAGAGGGGGAATGGACGGAGGTATTCATCCCCTGGTCGCCGGCGATCCGGTTGCTGCCCTCGGACCTCGCTGACGGCATTCTTCCCGTAGGCTGGTCGATACAGGGCGACCCGGTGAACGCCGCGCGAGAGACCCTGGAGTTCGGCCTGTCCTGTCTGGAAATCCGGCCGTCGGCTACTGATTTTTCACAACGTGCGCTTTCGGGCGCGCTCCGCGCGCTTCGCGACCGAGGTCCCCAGCATCTCTCCTATCATTTGCCCGACCTGAAGTGGAACTCCAACAACGGTCGCATAGACGGAATTGAAACGGTACGGACGCATGTGGAATGCGCAATGCAAGCGGGCGTGGACAACCTGACGGTCCACGTTCCCCGGGCGAGCGCACGCGCGATGGAGCGCGTTCGGGAGGGCCTGCCCGAGCCGACAGCGTGTTTCCAGTCTTTTGTCGAGACTTTCGCGTATCTCTTCAGGGAGGCGGCTCGCTCAGGGGTGGGGATCTCAATCGAGAATATCCACAATCCGGACAATACGCCGGCAGACTCGCCGGAGCGGGAATTCGCTACGCGGATCGACGAATACCTGCGATGGATCGATGCCGTGGCGCGCGAGATGGAGGATGTTCCCGGAGCGAGGGTCGGCGCACTGCTGGACGTGGGCCACGCGAGGAACAACGGGGGCGATCTGGATAACCTGCAGCCCCTGGGCGACTGGTACGCCTGCCTGGGGCGGCGAATTCTGGGGTATCACATCCACCAGGTGGATACGGATCCGGTAACGGGCGGGCTTACGAACCATCACGAGATTTCCGATCTGTTCGGCAGTCGGATTTCCTTCGCGGGGTTCCTCTGGGCGTGGTCCACGCACCAGATCACACGGGGCCCTCTGTTCGTGGAGGTCCGCGATGACGAGGGTCGACGGAATACGGTCCGGCGGTTCAAACGGCTATTCGAGGACGCACACAGGATTCGAGAAGCGGCGGACCTGACCCGGCGGGGCAATTGAGTCGAATGATCCGCGTGCCGTCAGTCAATGGAGAATACGATGATACCGGAATTTGAGGTCGGGGGAACGCCGTTCCGGCGGGGGGAGCAGATCGGGCGCCGGTTCAGGGCGGAGATTCAGGAAACACTCGCCCGCCTTTCAGGTAACAGCGGAGTGCGAAACCGGCAGGTTGCCCTGGTGGAGGCAATGCGCGGGCATTTGGAGGCGGAATTCCCCGAGATCGTCGAGGAGATTCGCGGCATCGCGCGGGGTGCGGACATTACGGACGACGACGCGTTTTTCAAGAGCACCTACAACGCCGTCGGACCGGCGCTGGCGGACAACCTCGGGTGCAGCAGCGTGGCCTTCGACGCCAGCGACGCGGGGCCCATCCTCGGCAAGACGGATGACGGGAGCTTTCGCCCGGATTCGGATCGCCTGGGAGGATTGACAATATTGACGATACGTCCGGAGGAGGGGTACGACGTATTGTCCGTGAACCAGATCGGGACGGTGTGGACCGAGTGCGGGGTGAACGCCAAAGGGCTTTGCATGGGTACGAATTCGGGTCATCCCACGATGAACGGGCAGGACGGGTCCGGCGTACCCCAGCACATCGCGCCCCGCCTTGTGTTGCAGCGATGTGCGAACGTAAACGAGGCCGTCGATCTGCTCAGACAGATGACGCTCACGGGCAAGGGCATCAATATTGTACTGGCCGACGCAGAGGGCAATGCCGCCGCTACGGAGAATGCGTGCGCGATGAACGGCGTACGTGAGCCGGAGCGCGGGGTCGTCTTCTCAACGAATCACTATTTCAGCGAAGAGATGCAGACCGTATCGGGACAATGGGATCCCGGGTTCATCAGCACGCGGTATTTCCAGAACTCGGTGAACCGGATCGCGCACCTGTACGGCCGTTTCGGAAGCGGCGCAAGAACCCTTACGCTTCAGGAAATGCGGGACGTCCTGATGGATGAACACAATCCGGGCGGTATCTGCCAGCGGCCGCAGAATAACGAAAACAACATGACGACGAATTTCGGCGTGATTCTGGTGAGCCGCGACCGCGAGATGTGGCTCAACGAGGGACCCCCTTCTCTCGACCGGTTCCGGCGATACGCACTCGATTGATCGGGCGTCCGGATTCGGTTTCGCCGGGGGATGGTTCCCGGGCCATATCATCTTTCTCGACGAGGTTGAACGCAGGTTCCGTCCATTGGACGTGATCCCGTGCGATAATCCGAGCAAATCAACAGATAGGCAGCACTGAATGTCAGGACGCTCATCCGCCCCGCTGGCCGTAGTCACCGGCGCCGCCAGCGGCATCGGAGAGGTCGCGGCAATCGAATTCTACATTCTCGATCCGGACGCGATTCCGATCGAGATCCGGCAGCCTGTGGAGATTTGACAGACCGCCGGAACATCCGGCAACAGGAGGCGAAAGGTGGAAATTCAGGTTCGAGGGCGTGTGATCGACGATTCGTCTGCGCGGGGACTGGCAGGGGTTTGCGTCTCGAACGGAGAGCGGATCGTACGGACGAGTGGCGATGGCGAGTATGAACTCACCGTGGAGACCGGCGCGCACCGGTTTGTATTCGTGACGGTTCCTGACGGCTTCTCGGCAGCGGACGGAACCTACCGGTCCACGCTGGACTGGTCCGAAAGCCGCGAGGGGGTGGTTTTCCGGCTTTCGCCGTCTCCCGCGCGGGCGGAACGTTCGTTTGAGCTCGTGCAGATTACAGATACGCACATTGTCACCGAAGGAGATACGCTCACCTCGGGGCCGGTGCTGGCGGAAGCCCTTCAGCAACTCGAACGAGAGGCAGGACCCGATCTGATCATCGCCAGTGGAGACCTGACGGATTGGGGGACTCTGGACCAGCTGACCGCGTTTCGAGAGGCGGCGGCTTCGATATCCACCCCGGTCTTTCCGCTGTTCGGCGGGCACGATGGGAATAAAGAGCGCATGGGCGGAATTTCGATTGAGGAATTCCTGCAGATGAAGGCAGTGCCGAACAACCCCAGGCTGAATGAACTCGTGCGGGAACACGAGGGAAATGCGTCGACCCTGCATTTCGAAGCGGTGCTCGGGCCAACGTATTACAGCCTGGATTGGGGCGGGCGCCACTTCGCGTTCTGGCCCAATGAAGATTCATATTACTCGCCGGCGGGCCTGGAGCGGAAGGAAGGGTGGCTGTGGGCCGACCTGGCGCTGCAGCCGGAGAACCGCGAAATCGTGGTCGTCGTCCATACGCCGCCGCCGGTTGCGTTTCTGCAGGCGCTGAGCCGGTACAACGTTCGCCTCGTGCTGCACGGCCATTGGCATTCCAGCAAAGTCTCTTCGTACGGCGATATGGTTGTTGCCGCCGCCCCGCCGGTCTGTTTCGGGGGGATCGATACCTCGCCGCGGGGCTACCGCCTGGTACGGTTCAGCGGGAAGGACGCGGTCCTGGACGCCGGCGTACTCCGCGCCGCACGGGTGTCTCGGAAGTACCGGGAGGAATCCCCGCAAGAGATCGGACTCGACGGCGCGACGCTGCGTCTGCGATGGGAGCGTCGGATACCTGGCGGGCTGCACCGGGCGGCGCCCGTGTCGTCCGGAGGACGCGTGTTCCTGACTCTACGCGACGAGCGTTGGCCGGGTCGTCCGGGCATCTGCTGTCTCGATGCCGCGAGCGGGGACATGCTTTGGCGCGGGGTGACGGATACCGCGGTAAAGAACAGCGTGGCAGTTCGGGACAACGCGTGCGCCGCGGTGTCGGTAGCCGGTCGCGTGCACGTGCTCGAGGCGGATTCGGGCAGCCCGTTGTGGCAGGCGGACCTGCCCGGCTATCCGGAACGCTGGATCTATTCCTCTCCGGTAATGGCGGACGGGACCGTGTACGCGGGCGCCAAGGCGGATTACGCGGCCTTCGATCTGAAGTCGGGTCGCCGCCGATGGCACACGGGGAATGACGTCAGTGACAATTGGGCCTGTTACGCCAGCCCGCTGGTTTCCGGCGACCTGCTTATCCTCATGGTGCAGCGGACGGGCTTCACAGCGCTGGACCGCCACACGGGGAACGTCGTCTGGGAATGCCCGGCAGGAGTTGAATTTCCCTATGCAAGGCCGGTCTTGTCGGGCGACCTGCTTCTGAGCGGCGGCGACTCGTCCGGCCTCCACCATTTCTCGGGGGAGGCGTCATTCCTCATCGCGGTCGAGACCAACTCGGGCAGGGTCGCCTGGAAGAGACCGGTGCTGCCCTCCAGGTACCCGTCGGGATTGCTCGTGTGCGACGACTGGATCTGCGCGACCACGCCCGATGGCGAGGCCCTTTGTTTCGGTCTGGCTGACGGTGCGTTGCGCTGGCGCTTCCAGACCGGTGACGACCTTCTGGACATGGTTCCCTATCGCCGAGGGGTACGATCGATCCTTGCGGCGCCGGTGATGTTCGAAGGTTGCCTTATCGTCTGCGGGTGCGACGGGTTTCTGTACGTGCTGGATCCCGCTTCGGGCCGATGCCTGGGCGACGTTGCCTTCGGTTCCCCGATCACGGCCCCGCCGCGTACGGTGGAGGGCGGGCTCATCGTCGGGACGGTCGACGGGCGGGTCTTCTGTTTTGAAGGAACGGGTAACAGTTCCTGAGGATGGCAGATCCCGTTGTGGCGCGGGATGTACGTCCGTGAGCACGAGAGGTCCGAATGGAGTGAAGTCCCGGATGAAACCGTTTTTTTCGTTTGCGCGATTCGATCGTCTTCTGAACGCGGCCGGCATGGAGGCGATGCTTTTCTGCCGCCCCTCCTCCTACCTCTATTTTACGACGTTGCCGTGGTACGAGCGGCTCCTCTTTTCCGATATGCCGGGACAATATATCCTGCCGAAAGCCGGGTATATTCGCGGTCGTCCGGATCGAGCCTTCGCCACGGCGTCGGCACAGATGGACTTCCCGGATTTCAAGGCGCAGAATATCTGGATTTCGGACATCCGACCCGCCATGTCGGCGGCGCCGTACGAGCGGCAGGCCGAGCTCATCATCCGGATTCTCCGGGAAAAGGGCATCGGATCGGGACGGGTGGGTATAGAACGCGGGACCCTTCCCCACGACCTGGTCGCCGCCCTTGACGGCCTCGCTCCCGAGATTCGCTGGACGGAGTGCCGGGACGTGCTCTTCAGGCTCCAGGAGTTCAAGTCCGAGGCGGAGCTGGAACGGCTGCGGACGTCCTGCCGGATCACCGAAAAGGGGATGATGCGGGTATTCGACATGCTCTCGAGCGGCGTGACTCCCGAGGATCTGATGGACGAATACGTAAAGACCACCGGGGGACTCTATACGGAGCGATTCGGACACTTCTTTTCGGTCCATTTCAAGGACTTTCACTTTACCGGCCGAGAATTGAAAAGCCCGCCGCTGCAGGCGGAGACGCTCATTCACATTGACGTGTCCTCGATCCACAAGGGACTGATTTCGGATATCGGGCGGAACTTCTACTTCGGCATGGCGGTCCCGCCGGAAGTGGAGCGCTGCAGTCTGGCCTGCACAAGAGCCATTCAGGTTGTTTTCGACCGTCTGAAACCCGGAATCTCATGTGCAGAAGTGGACAGCCTGTCGAAGGAAGTCCTGTTCGATCTGCTGGGCGATCCGGTCGGCGTGAACGTGGGCTTTCACTCCCACGGGATCGGCTGGATCCTGTATAGCTATCCGTTGATTTCTCCCGATCCGGAAGGTGAAATCCTTCCCGGCCATGCGTTTACGCTGGAGTACAAGGTGAAATTCCCCGGCATCGGACACTTCAAGTGCGAAGACACGTTCGCCATGCACGACGATGGGCCCGAGTGCCTGTGCGGGCTCGAGCGGAAGCTCTTCGTGAAGTCCGGTTGAGTCCCGGAGGGAGGAATTGCCGGGAGGTACCCTTTTGCAGACGGGATAGGCTGAGATGGAGAAGGCGATATTGCACGCCGGCGCCGCCCAACGGGTGATCACGCCCCAGGTGGGCGTGTCGATGTCCGGGTGGAACCCGCGGGCATCCGGGGATATCAGGTCGCGCTACGTGCACGACGATCTCTATGCCAAGGCGCTGGTTCTGCGCAACGGGAGTCGGGCGTGGGGCCTGGTTGCCGTCGATCTCTCGGGCGTGGACGCGGTTGCCACGGAGCAGATTCGGCAGGGCGCCGCACAGCGGACCGGGCTGGCGCCGGGGGCGATCATGGTCTGCGCGACGCACACGCACTCCGGACCGGCGTTCTGCCCGGTCGCCACAGCATACAGCCCGGAAGATATGGCCCGTCTCACCATCGGGAGGGACGGATCGGCGCCGGCCGCGATGGGTGAGGTCACAACGGTCTCGTCGTCTGCCAGTTGGGTGGGTGAGACGGATCTGGCGTGGAAGGCCTGGTTTGTCGCGCAGGCCATAGAGGCGGTGGAGGAGGCGCACGGTACGGCGCGGCCGGCTTCGGTGGGTTTCGGGAAGGCTCGGATCGACGGCGTGGCCGGTTCGAGGCGAGTACTGATGTCGGACGGGAGCTGGGGAGACCCGAGACGGGACCCCGTCGCGGGTGTTCGGGTGATTTCGCGTACCCGGATCGATCCAATGGTTCGCGTATTCGCAGTGCGGGAGCGGGGGACGGAAGCGCCGCTCGCCGTGGTGATCAACTACGGCACACACCCCTGGATATTCTGCGGATCGGGCATCTCCGCCGAGATCGCCGGCGTGGCGGCCGGCCAGGTGGCGGACGCGTGGGCGCGTAGCGAGGAAAAATCGCCGGTTGTTCTCTATACGTCCGGCCCCGAGGGTGACGTGACGCCCATCTGGAATATCGATATCGAAGGGGTCTGGAAGACCCTTCCCGGCGAGGATCCCAAGGAGAGTCTTGCCAGAAGGGAGCGCGGATTCGACCGGGAACTGGCGCGTCTGGGCGGGCGCGTGGCGGATGGATCGATGACGGCGATCCGCGGGATTACGGGCTGGGATGAGACTCCGGACGTATGGGCCCGCCGCAGGGAAGTGGCGCTGCCGCTGAAGAAGGGCTACCGCCATGTGGACGACGTTCTCCTGGCTGGCTGGCAGCGGGCCGCACCCGAATCCCTCCACCTGACGGAAGTACAGGCGCTGGGCGCGGGCGAATGGGTCCTGCTGGGGTTACCGGGAGAACCGTTTGTTTCGCTTGGCGCGGCAATCAGGGCTCGATCGGGATCTCGCCCGCTGCTGATCGCCGCGCTCGCGAATGAATTCGGCGCCGTCAGTTACGTCGCCGAAAGAGAAGCCTTCAAGCAGGGAGGCTACGAGACCGCGTTCACACCGGTCGGTCCGGGCGGGGGCGAAGCGCTGGTGGACGGCGCCGTCGCGCTGCTCTTGAACAAAAAAAGTGGAAATAAACCTTGACAATTCGATAATGGGATACATAGTTAGTGGGAGTTAAAATACATATTAGACGTTGCCTGATCGAATCTGAACAAGACGGATTGTCGCGTCGGCCGTGCCGGTATGCAGTCACCGGTTTTTCAGGCGAAATTTCCTCCGATTTCCGTCTTCGCAGTCGATCGTCTTGTCTGAACCGCTCATGTGGATGGAGGATACGGGTATGAACAGGGTTAAGACCGGTTTGAAGGTCGCGATGGCGCTCCTTGCCGTTCTTGTGCTTGCAGGCGGGGCGTTGGCCGGTACGACGGGGAAGATCGTTGGAAAGGTGACCGACGAAAACGGAGAAGCGCTGCCCGGCGCCAGCGTGGTCGTCGAAGGAACGCGGATGGGCGCTTCCACGGATGCCGAAGGATTCTACGTGATCATCTCAGTCGACCCAGACATTTACAAGATGACGGCATCCATGGTCGGGTACCATCCGGTAACCCAGGAACAAATTCACGTGCGGTCCGATTTTACCAATACGGTGGATTTTCAGCTTCGCGAAACGGAGCTGGAGCTGGAGGAAATGGTTGTCGTCGCGGAAGCGCCTCCCGTGGAGCCCGATAAAACGGAGAGCCGGTACGTGGTGACCGCCCAGGATATCGCGCGAACGCCGATCCTGAGAGATGCCTCGGAATTCGTCGCTCTGGAAGCGGGCGTGGCAGTGGACGGCAGCGGGGTGATCCGCGGCGGGCAGGTGGAAGACAATCTGATCTACGTCGATGGCGTCCGTCTCCAGAACCAGGACGGACGCGCGGGGCCCACTTCGCGGGGCAGCCAGTGGTGGGGCGCCAACGTCAAGGCGCTGCAGGAGGTTTCCGTTATTACGGGCGGGATGAACGCCGAATACGGGAACGCGCAGGCAGGCGTGATTCAGATGGTGACGCGGGACGGCGGATCCAACTACCACGGCGAGGCCGAGTATCGACTGACGCCGGGCGGCAAAAAGCACTGGGGCGCCAACGTCTACGATGCGCCAGAACACCGCGGGCACATGCGATGGAACGATCCCGCGTGGACGTCGGAGGTGGATCCCGAGACCGGCGCGCTCGTGCACCAGCGGACGAACTACACGGACCAGCGGGGTCACTATTTCGACGCCTATCTCGGCGGCCCGCTCCTCCCGGAAACGTCTTTCTTCGTGAGTTCGCGGAACCGGCGGGATGCCGCCAGATTCCCGGGGGCGTGGTCCGTACGGCCGTTCAATACCCGGAACACGGCGAAGTTAACCATCCGGGCGCACGACAACGTCAAGATGCAGATCGGCTGGCTTTACGACCGCTGGAAGTCCTTCAATAACGGAGCGCTGGGCGGGACAACCCCTTCCGTCAGCAACGTGCTGAGGGGCCCGGGCCGCGACATTTTCCTGCCCGAAGGGTCGCCCGCGGGGGAGACGATCAATACCGAAAGCGTCCTCTACGGCGTGATTACACATACGATCAGTCCACGGACCTTCTATGAATTGAGGCTCTCGCGATACCGGAGCAATCAGGACACCAGCGGCGTTTCAATTACGACGGCGGACATCGGAACGGATGCGGACGGCTGGTTCTACACGGGCCGGGGAAGCGTGCGCGCGTATACTTTCGGACAGCAGACACGGAGCGCGATCAAGTTCGACCTGTCCAGCCAGCTTACGAAAACGCACTTTTCCAAAATCGGGATTGATTTCACGGGCTACAGCAATCATTTCATTCGCGAAGGCAACACGCCCGGCGACGCGCGGAAACAGATCCTGTACATCGGAAATCCCGAGCCCGGACAGCCAATAGAGCCAAAACAGTTCGCGGCCTACGTCCAGGACAAGATGGAGTTCGAGGGCTTCATTGTGAATGCAGGCATCCGCTACGACCGTTTCTGGGGCGCCGACGTTCCGGTGATGGGCGCGCTGCGTGCGTTCCAGTACACGACGATGTCACGGTATCTCACGGCGCCAAGGTACCCCATGAAGCCCATTGCCAACTGGAGTCCGCGGCTGGGTATCTCCCACCCGATCACGTACCGCTCGAGCCTCCATTTCTTCTACGGGCATTTCTATCAGCTGCCGAGTTTCTACCAGATGTTCCACGACCAGTGGTTCGGTTCGGGCGACGGGATACCGGGCGTCGGCTTCAGCGAATATACCAGCCACTACCGTCCGGCGCCCACGTCCATCTCAAGGCCGATATGGGACAATACGGCGCGGACGATCAGCTTCGAACTGGGCGCGGACTGGAACTTCGTGTCCGACTATACGCTTGCGCTGGCGACGTTCTACAAGAGCGCCTCCTTCCAGGAAACCGGAGGTTGGGACGTCTTCCTCTATCCTGAGTTGCGCGGCGCGGGGGTCCGCCTTCGCCAGCGCCTCTCCAGCACCCTGTCAAACATCCGCCTCGAAGACACGCGCGGCCTGGAATTCAGCCTGAGGAAGGGCTTCAGCCACTACTTCTCGTTCCGCGCCGCCCTCAATATGGCCTGGAGCGACTACAGTCTCGGCGGCGGCGGTACCGTCAGCAACGGCGCAACCGTGATCCCCGACTCGAACTATATCGCCAGCGGCAATTATTTCTTCGCCTGGGAGGTCGCGGGCGGGTCGGAACGACCCGTAACCCTTACCGATGAACAGATCCGGATCATCGGTCACGGAGCCAACGAGGCTATAAGAAACGCCCAGGCGGACCGGCGGGTCGCCGGGGGCTATGTCTACGACTTTTCAACCAACAGGGACGCCATCGTTCCCACCTGGGAGGAAGAATGGCTTTCGGACGCGGCCCGGGAGGGCGCCCGCGGCCTGTGGATCGTGCACGGGCACAGGGCGAATGAGGGTACGGACGTGGGCCGTAGAAGCCAGGGCAGCCTCCAGATGTTCCTGTCCACGCCGCAGGATTTCGGTGTAGGGCCGAAGGTCGGCGGCAGCACGCTTCTCGGTAGCGTCAATGCAAACCTGATCTACCGGATCTATACCGGATCGCAGTTCACCTATCTGGTCCTGGACGGGACGCGCCAGATTGCGAGAGGTCCTTTGCGTACCGTCATGGATCTGAACGTGCAGAAACGCTTCGAACTGGGCGGAGCCAGCGCCGACGTCTTCGTGGAGGTCTTCAATCTGTTCAACCAGCGGGACGCGCTGGCCTCGGGAACCGACTACATGTGGTGGGGGTTGCAGACGCCCCGCCCGAACGATGCGAACTATCTCAATTACGGCGATTTCCAGGACCGCAGCCGGTACGTCGGCGATCCCCGTATCACACACGTGGGCATTCGTATGCGGTTCTGATGCGGCCGGGCTGAAAGTGTGCCGGAACAATGGATGCCGACACGAAGGAGACCTTCGACATGAGTAATATTCCCAGGATCGAGGCGATGGCAGTGCTTGTTGCGCTGCTTTTGTGCGTGCCTGACCCCGCGGCGGCGCAGGAGAACCACAGGTTCCAGACGCGCGCGAAGGTGTGGGATATGTTCTGGAACTACGGGACTCAGGGCGTTTCCGAAGACCCGGACGCCTGGTTGAGCTATTACCGCCAGATGGGCATGCAATATCCGGGCGTTTGGACTCGCCAGTATTCCACGGAATTCCAGGACTACTGGGGAGAGCGGAGCTGGGGCTCCCTTCATCCCGCCTACGCGGCGTTGTTCGAATCGACGGCCACGATGCCCGGTTTCAGTACCTTTATAGCAACCCGGGTGCCGGACGACCCGGAGGGCGAATACTACGTGTCGATATCCAAGCCCCGCGCCATTACGGACGACATCAGGATGATGTCCTACGATGCGTCCATGGGGCCGGAGGCGAATATCGGGTACCCGAACTATTCTCCCATAGGACCCGCGATGGCCAACTGGTGGCCGGGCGAGTCGCCTGTAGAAAGCCGGTACGTCACCGAGATCCACAACTACCGGTACGGCCACTATATGGATCCCGATAAAGATAACTTCCCCGAGAGCCTTCTCATTATGCGGTGGACGACGAAGCGGGGGATCACGGTAACCAAGAAGGTCTATACCTGGAGTTATCCCGATTACGACGACTTCCAGATTATGGAGTACGAATTCGAGAATACCGGTGACTCGGACGGGGACGGCGCGGCGGACCTGAACGGGGGCGCCGGGCTGCGGCTGAACGACACCTTCTTCGCCTTCTCGGTCCGCTTCTTCATCTCGCAGTCCGGACACGGATGGATGAACTACGATGCATGGTATCGGCGAACCCGGCCCACGGACAACGATGACTGGTTCAAGTTCACCGAGGCGGCCAATTACGACGGGCCAGGCGCGGGGTTGGGCATGAAAATGTGGTACGCCTATGACGGCGACAACCCCCTCATGCCCGGCGACGACATCGGCAAGCCCTACAACCCGTCAACGGCCAATCCCGGCTATCGCGGGCGGCCGTCGCAGGTACGGGTACCGGGAGAGTTGACGGCATTCCAGTACACCGGATTCGCGCCCATCGCGTACCTGCCGTCATCCTCGAACGATCCGGGCACGTTTTCCTACGACACGAAGGGAGACAACAGCTACGTCGCCCCCAGGATCGAAGAACAGCCCCATACGGTAAGGTGGTGGGAATACCGGAACCGCGGCGACTTCGACGAGCCGGACCAGGACAACCATTCGTTCCAGGAAATCTATGACCAGCTGATCGGCGCCGAATCCGATATCAGGGACAATCCACCGGTGGTCGGGGCGTGGCACGGATCCATCGCGTACGGTCCTTACGACCTGGCGCCGGGCGACAAGGCCAAATTTGTCTTCGTCCTGGCGGCGGCCGCGCCCGTTGAAGAGAATATCTGGGGATGGGCCAAGCAGGGCAAGCAGGCTGAAATGCGTACGGACAAGGCGTTCAACAACCTGGTCAAGCACGTTGACAAGGCCAAGGAGGCGTTTCAGTGGAACTACGACCTCCCCGACGCGCCGCCCGACGTGAAGGTTGACGTGGGCGTGACGACGGAAGGCTTCATATCCCTGGCCTGGGACGACACGGCAGACGACGCTGCGAACCCCGACTACTCGGGCGCGGAGGCCAACGACGTGCTGGGCTACCGGGTCTACCGGTCTCTCTTCAAACGCGACGACTGGGAACTGATGGTGGAGATCCCGGTGAAGTCGGACATTTTCTACAGCGGCGGAAAGTATGAATTTGTCGACAAGAAATCGATCGCGGGATTTCTCTACGATTACAGTGTGCGCACGTACAGCGCGGCACACAACGACTGGAACGGCACGGGCCTCGCCATTCCCTCCCTGGAGAGCGGCAACAGTTCGCCGGAGCAGTGGGTGAACGGTGTCAAGGTCTCTACACCCTATGTCCCGTCCACGGCGCAGTCCGACCAGTTGGACAGGAAAGTGATCGTAACCCCGAATCCATACCGGGATGACGGCGCCCACGCGTATGAGAACAAGGGCCAGATCCGGTTTCTGAACATCCCGCGGAAGTGCCAGATCCGGATATACACGGTAGCGGGGGACCTGATCGCCGAGGTCAATCACGACGATCAGGGGCGGGGCGAGACCACGTGGAGCCAGACGACCATCGACAACGTGGGTTCGGCTTCGGCCGGCGTGTACTTTTACGTGGTTGAGTCGCTGGTGGACGGTACATCCGGAAGAACCCAACGCGGTATATTCCTTATCAGCAAGTAAGACGGCCGGATTGCACAGTCAGGGAATCCCGGTTCGCCTTGTCGTCGAACCGCTCAACCGAAACGGAGAAGGAACAGACCTATGAAACGGATCTTGTGGATTGGAATCGTGGCGGGCGCAGGATACGCGATGCTGTTTCCCGAGGTTGCCCGCTGCGACACGCAGAAGCGCCTCGGCCAGGCGGTATTCTCCGTGCACAAGGTGGACCACGGGGCGCGAGTCGCGGGCATGGGCGGGGCGTTTACGGCCATCGCGGACGACATCAGCACCATCTTCGTGAACCCGGCCGGACTCACCTATGTCGAGGAGATGGAGTATACCCTTTCGTACACCCGCTGGCTCGTCGATACCCGATTCTATTCGGGCGCGCTCGCCTACAATACGGCCCGCGGTGTGGTCGGGTTGTCCGTCATGGCATTTTCGGTTCCGGACGTGGAGGAGACAACCATCTATCAGCCGATCGGGACCGGCAGGATGCTGGAGATCGGCGATTTCAGCATCGGCGGTTCCTACGCGACGAAGTTGACTGATAAGCTCTCGTTCGGATTTCAGGTGCGATGGACTCAGGAGACCATCGACGTGGACAGGTTGACAGGCGTGGATTTCAATTTCGGCACGACGTTCAATACGGGATTCAGAAGCCTCCGGCTGGGGATGGCGTTCAAGAACCTGGGCAAAGACATCGAGTCCAGGGAACTCAATTACCAGATGCCTGTCGCGTTCGACTTCGGTTTCGCGGCGGAAGTCTTCGGTGAAAAGGGCAGCGACCCCACGTACCTGACGGTGACCGGCGAGAGCCACTACGCAACGGATTACTCCGAGCCGCGATATCGCATTGGCGGCGAACTCTGGCTGCAGAACGCATTCGCATTGCGCGGCGGCGTCAAGCCCGGGTACGATACGGAGGTATACAGTCTGGGTCTGGGATTGAAGGTCAAGCCCGTCGAGGGCAAGGTCGTCCGCGTGGATTTCGCGTACAGCGATGGAAACGACTTCGAACCGCCGCTTCGTTTCAGCCTGAGCGGCTCGTTCTGACGGGCGTCCGCTCGACGAGACTCGTTCCGGTTTCGAACCAGGATAAGACAACACCCCGGTATTGCCGGGGTGTTCTTATTTATTCAGGCGGCCCGGGACCCTCCGTGTTCACGTACCGGCGGTAGACGTGAGCGTCCGCAGCTGACCGGCAGCAACCGCTCCCCTGCCATGTCCCAACTGTCGCCAATTGCTACACTCTTCCTCACTTACAAGAAGAGGCCGACCCAATCGTAGACAATATCGTAAATTTCTTATTGCATGACGGCCAGGTTTCAGTTAACATGCTCGTTTCAAGGTTCGGTCCGAAGCGGTTGCTGGATATCTCATATAGAGGGCAACCAGATATCGTAACTTTAGCCGGTTTGTTTTTACGGGAGGGAAAACCGTTATGGTAAACGCTCGAACTCTGTTCACGTCGGTATGCACGATTTCTGTAACTGGTCTGCTGGTACTGGCCGCCGTCTTTGCCAATACGCATCCGGCACTGGCGCAGACGGATGACGCCTGTCCACCCCCTCCCGGTGTGACGCTTCCACCAGCGCCGCAAGTTACGGCGCAACAGGTGGAAGACGGCAGCGCGACCTTGAGAGAATTCGGGTTGGAAGCGAGAAACCGGTTCAGTCGAGGGACGGATTCTCGTGAGCTGCAGCTGTACGTCGGTTGTGTCATGAGGAGTGACGGGAGCCATTTGCACTCAGGTTCCACCTATCTTGTGCAATTGACGCCCGATGGCAGGGTGTTCATTCACGCGAAGAATATGGCGCTGTCGGGCAGGTTGCTCAATCGCATGATCTATGGCGCTATTCTTAGAGCATTGGAAATCAACCTGGCGGGTTTGCAGGATGATCCCGCTGCGGTAACGGCTGCTTTCATCGAGGCTGCAGGCAGGGATGGCGGCGAGTTCGACATACCCGATATCCCGGGGGCTTCAGGCTATGCTGCGATTTATTTTTCGAGAAATTTCAGATTCCCGATCCTGTTGCTTGCCGGATTCGACCTCAACGAATCTCACCTGGCCGAAGAAGACATCGAATATGGTATGCCCGCCGTCACCGCCGCGGACGTGGTGGACCGGGAAACTCTAAAAGCCTTTGTTACGCAAGCAGGGGAGGCATTTCTCAACCAGCAGAAGGGCGGTGACCTGACCGCGACCTCGAAGGCCAGGGTGGCCCTGAGGGATCCAAACGGGCCCTGGAGACACGGTTCCGTCTACCTTTACGTTCTGGATCTCACCACCAACATTGTCCTGTTTCACGGCGCGTTTCCGGATTTATTCGAACTGCGGCCTCTGGTGGGGATAGCGCGAGACGGCATTACCGGAGAGCTAATCTTACCACAGGTGTTGGCGGCAGCAATGAGTGGGCCGGAGGGCGGATTCGTGGAATATTTCTATGACGATCCGACGGACGACACGGACAGCGCGGACGTACCCAAGGTGGGCTATGCCCGTCAGTTTACCGGTGAACGCGAGAGAGAAGACGGTACCACGCTCCCCATCAATTTTGTCGTTGGGTCTGGTTTTTACATGCGTGCGCCTGATATAGCCGCGACGGATCCGCGTACAGTCGTTGGGGCCACGGTCCTGGGCGACGCGGTGGGGGGTTTGGACGTCGAGTTCTCCCGGGCCATTGCCGGACGCCCGTCCAGGTACGACTGGAGCGCCGTCACCAATGCCAAAGGCGTTTTTATCCTGACCATTTCCAGCCCGGACGGGGTGAGCGGCTACTACCGGGCCCGCGCCCGCAACGCCGCCGGCGACGTCGTGGGCCAGTGGCACAGCATTCCCCTCAATCGCAATCAACGCCAGATCCTGGAACTGACGCTGGACGGCGGGATGAGGGTCGTCCGGGTCGAACCGTTGGCCGCGGGCAAGCTGGCGATCGCGGCAGAGGGCGTGCCTGAAGCCAGCGGTCTGTCGCCCAATTCGCCCAACCCGTTCAACAGCGCCACCGTGATTACCTACCACCTGGCCGTCTCCGGTCCTGTGCAACTGGTGATCTACAATGTGCTGGGCCAACCCGTGCGGACCCTGGTGGATGCGTCCCAGGCCGCCGGCGCCTACCAGGTTCGGTGGGATGCGCGCGACGAGGGCGGCGTCCTGCTGTCGACGGGGGTGTATATCGCGCGCCTGAGCTATCCCGGCGGTGTGCAGACGCAGCGGTTGCTCTACCTCAAGTAGCGCGAAAAGGTTGTGTGCGGGACGTGTACTCCTGAGAACTCGTCTGGAAACACCTGATAAGCCTGGATCACAAGGTTTGCGGGGTTTTCAGACGGGTTTTTTTGTCCCCCCCGAAATCCGTACAACGGTCTGGAATATTCCATACAAAGCGCGCATTCAACAGGCCGGAGAAAAAACCGTACAAAAAGCGAATAATTACGAAAATGTGATTATCTGCCGATATTTTGTTTGCATAAGGGGTTGATATCAATTAATATTCCCGATTGAAGAATCGGACCTCAGCGATGGCCCGATTTCTTGGAAAGAAGAAAACCAACCGTGGTCGCTCCTGCGACCGTTTCTTTAACGGGAGGGAGAAATGTCATGAAGAAGGGGCGAACATTGTTCACTCGCGCATTCGTCATTCCCTTTGCCGGTCTGATCGTACTGGCTGCCGTCTTTTCCATTGCGGGCCCCGCTCTGGCGGAATGTCCACTCCCAGAGGGCGCGACGCATCCCGATAACCCGACGGTGACGGCGCGGCAGGTGGAAGACGGAAGCGCTACCGTTGAGGCGTTCGCGCTGGCCGTGAGAGAGCGGTCCAGAGAATATGCCCGGGGCAGCGCGACCGCCGAGCAAGGGGTATACATCGGATGCATCATCAGGGAGGACGACGGGATCTGGCGTTCCGGATCCACGTACATCGTGAGCCTGACGCTCGACGGCAGGGTGTACATTCACGCGAAGAACATGGCATTGTCCGGCAGGCTGCTAAACCCGGTGATCTATGGGACGATCCTTTCCGCGCTGGGCGTACCCGTAACCACCCTGACCGATATGGCATCCCCCGACCCTGCCACCTCCGCCCAGGCTTTCGGCGCCGTAAATGCCACGTTGTCGCAGGAACCGGACGGCGCATTCGACGCGACCACCCCGATCCCGGGTCTGTCACAGGGTATACCGGGCGCTACGGGCCATGCCGCCGTCTACGTCTCTGCCAATCTGGGGTCTCCGATTGTGCTGCTCATGGGATTCGATCTCGACGAATCTCATGTGGTTGAAGAAGAGATCGAACACGGCGACCCTGCCATCACTGCGAAAGACGTGGTGGACCGGGAGAGCTTGAAGGCCTTCGTCACGCAAGCGGGAAATTTCGTGCTGGAATTCCTGAGTTCCGGCGACGTAGCCGCCAGCTCGAAATTCAGGATCGCCCTGCGGGACCCTGACGGGCCCTGGAGACACGGTTCCGTGTATCTCTACATCCTGGATATCGCCAGCAACGTCATCCTGTTTCACGCAGTGTTTCCGGACAAATACGAGTATCGGCCGTTGATTCCCACAGTCCTTGACGCCGTGACCGGGGAGTTCATCCTGCCGCGGGTCATCGAGGCGGCGAAAGGCAGCCCGGAAGGCGGCTTTATAGAGTATCATTTCGACGATCCGACGGACGACACCGACCGCGCCGACGTCCCCAAGGTGGGCTACGCCCGCGAATTCGCCGCGGAAATCCGGAGGCCGGACGGAAGCACAGTCCCGGTTGACTTCATTGTGGGCTCGGGATTCTACGGGCGCGCAGCGGATGTCGCGACGGGTCCCAGCACGGTCGTGGAGGCCACGGTGATGGGCGACGCGGTCGAGGGGTTGGACGTGGCGTTTGCACGCGCCATCTCCGGCCGCCAGTCCGACTATGCCTGGAGCACCATCACCGATGCCGTCGGCCTGTTCTCCCTGACCATCTCCGGCGAGGATGGGGTGAGTGGATATTATCGGGCTCGCGCCACCAATGCCGATGGCGAGGTTGTGGGCCGGTGGAGCAGCATTCCTCTCAATGAAGGCCGCCGCTAGGTTCTGGAACTGACGCTGGGCGGCGGTGCGAGGGTCGTCCGCGTCGACCCGTTGGGGACAGCCGAACCGCTGGCCGCGGGCAAGCTGGCGATCGCGGCAGAGGGCGTGCCTGAAGCCAGCGGTCTGTCGCCCAATTCGCCCAACCCGTTCAACAGCGCCACCGTGATTACCTACCACCTGGCCGTCTCCGGTCCTGTGCAACTGGTGATCTACAATGTGCTGGGCCAACCCGTGCGGACCCTGGTGGATGCGTCCCAGGCCGCCGGCGCCTACCAGGTTCGGTGGGATGCGCGCGACGAGGGCGGCGTCCTGCTGTCGACGGGGGTGTATATCGCGCGCCTGAGCTATCCCGGCGGTGTGCAGACGCAACGATTGCTCTACCTCAAGTAGTACGAGTCGGGTGCGCGCAGGCAACATTCTTCTGAGAATCCGTTTGAATACACCTGTTATGCCTTGAGAATGAGGCATTCGGGGTTTTCGGACGGGTTCTCATTTTTTGTGCGGCTTTGTAACTTCCGTTTCTGCGACCTGACGGTTTGTGGCGCATTTCGAACCCCGCTGATGCAGGATTGGGCTTGACTTTTTCACTGAAGGTCACAATATTGGCCTCGCGGTTTCGCAGGCCCTGTCGATTCAGGTTGCCTGCGAGCTCCCTGACGACACAGGGGCTCCGCTTACAGATCGATTCGGCGCCCATCAGGGTTGGTTGTTCGTAATCGATATTCGTCGGATTCATGCCGTACGGACGGCAGCCTTTTGCGGGCTGCCATTTCTTTTTCCGGTGCGCGTTGGTCCATAGAACGCGTATACTGAAAGGCACTTCGGTATTTCAGGAGACTCCAATGGACGATCCGGTGGTTCTGCTCCGTGAAGGAGAGGTGAAATTTCATGTGTTCCGGGGAAGTCCTGTCGAGATGGGCAGGGCTCACGGTTCTCTGGATCCGGCCTTCCTGCGCACGCGGCTCGACGAATGGTTGACGTGGCCTCATGATTTCGACCACCCCTACTTTCGGGAGAACATGGCGTTCATGCGACGGGAGTTTCCGGACTTCATGGAACGGATGGAGGCGTATGGCGCGGCGGCGGGCATCGAGGATTTCGATCACACTTACTACCTGCATATCGTCAGCACGGGTCGCGAGGAAGAAGCGTGTTCCGCATTCGGCATCCTGCTTCAGGACGACGGACCGGCCCTGCTGCGAACGTACGATCCCTCCGATGCGGCCGGAACGGACTACTTTCTGAGGGACCGCTTCGTCGCCGCGTTTCCCGACTGCCGGCCGCATGGTTACGTGGGCATGGGCGGACATCATTTTTGTGTGGTCCACACGTCGTTGAACGACGCCGGCCTGCTGACCGGATGGGCGTCTGGCGCGCCCAAGTTTCACTGGCCGGACAATCCGGAACACGTCAATCTCTTTCAGATCACGGGACTCGTGCCCCAGCATTGCAGCGACTGCGAGGACGTTCGCCGCTTTCTCAGCGAATACCGGATCTCCGGGCTCAAGGGCCTTACGGGTACCGCCGTGGACGCCCGGGGAAATATCCTGGGATTCGAACTTGAGTCGGGAAATATCGCTTTTCGCGAGCCCGAAGACGACATGGTGCTGGAGGTGAACCACTGGCAGCACCCGCATTTGCAGCGCCCCGCCCGGACGCGTCAACCGGAATTCTGGACGAGCCCCTATTTCTACAACTCACAGAATCGGGTACAGTACGTGGATTATTTCCGGGAGACTTTCAGACAGATGCGTACGATTGAAGACCTGATCGACTTTTCGTTCGACGTGCATGCTCCCGGTCGAATCCTCCAGACGCCCGGCGCAAACATCGCGGACTGGATGACGTCGCATGCGATTTTTCTGACCGCGGCCGACCGGAGAATGCGCGTACACCCGTTTCCACTCGACAAGGACAGGTACACCGAAGTCGCCTACTGCGATTGACCGGAGCATTTCAGAATGCGTGAGATTCGACGCCTCGCCCACCTGCATATCCCCAAAGATTGGGCGCCGGAAGAAATCGTCCCGGAAGTCCGGAAACTGGGCTTCACGGACCTGTATTTTTTCGTCAATAAAGTGGAATCCGGCGTCGATATCGGGGGCCTTCGGCTGTCGACGGCGATGGAAGTCGGCAGGTTGGCCGAACGGGAAGGGATGGGCGTGCTCGTGAATACGGGGTATATGAAATATCACGAGCAGGTTGTGCTTGCCCATCCCGAGCGACGGATGGTCCTTCGCGACGCCGGCGCCGGAGATGGCAGTCGGGAAACCGGTTCGGGGCAGGCGTCCGGCGGGTTGACCGCCGTTGAGGGACGTATCAGGAACGTGAACTGGCTCTGCCCCTTCAATGAGGTCAACAAGCGCCAGTACAAGAACGAGTTGCGCAGGCTGGCCGCGATTCCGGCGCTCCGGTTCGTCTATCTGAACGATGAGGGCTTCCTGGGCGCGTACGGCGAGATGGCCTGTTACTGCGACTTCTGCCGAAAGCGCTTTGCGGACCGATTCGGCGAGGAACCGCCGTCCGTGATCGATTGGAAAGACCCGCTGTGGCGGAACTGGATCAAATGGCGGTTTGTGCAGTGGACGGCGGTGCACGCGGAATTTCGTGAGGCGGTCAGGAGCGCGCGTCCCAACCTGGGCGCCGGCATGGCGACGGCGTGTACCGAGTTGATGGGGATGCGGCCGTGGGCGTCGGCGGTGGATCTCGGAGAGATGAGCCGGGTCCTGGATTCGATGAACACGGGGATTTACCACGGTGTCACCCGCGGCACCCATCGATTCACGCCGCGTTTTCCGATCGTACTCGACATGGCCTCGATCTTCGTCGGCGCGCTTCAGGGTAAGCCGCTGCGCCTGGCAGTACAGGCGTTCTGTCCGGGCACCTCGCTGGAAATGACGCGAAAGGACGGCCAGTGGATCGGCATCCTTCCGTACGCGGTCGGCGCGGCGTACGTGAGCCCATGGTGTTACGAGACCTTGCGGACGTCGCCCGCGCAGTTCGAAGGGTATATGGAATCGCTCCGGCTGGACCGCTATCTGAAAGAGACCGAGCCGGAAATCGCCTGCGGTCTGTTCCACTCCGTTCAGAGCGAGGTGTGGCGGTATCACGACCTGGACTACGACGAGATGGCCATCCATCCCTTCGCGCGGATGCTGCGGGACGAGGGCCTGCCGTACGCGTTCGTCTGGGACAGCCGCCTCGATGAGACGGACCTGACCCAAAACGGACCGCTGGTCATGCCGCACGTCTGCTGTCTGTCGAAGTCACAGAAAGACCTTCTCACAACGTTCCTCGAGGGCGGCGGCGGGATTCTCGGGACGGCGGATCTGGGACTGTATGACGAGGAGGGAGGTCCCGTTGACGAGGCATTGCCTTCGTGCTGGGGGGTGGCGTCCTCCGGTGACCGGCTGGAGGGCCAGTACCGCCTCGCTCTCACGGAGGCATGTCCGTTCCGGGAAGACGTCAAGGCTCCGGCCGTCATTGAGAATCCGTACCGGGTCGGCCGCGTCGAAGGGGAAGTGTGGGCGACCCTTGTGGATGCCGATGGCCGCGACACAGGGGCGCCCGGTCTGGTGGCGAGTCGCGTGGGTGATGGCAGATTCGTCTATCTGGCGGGCGATCCTGTGGTCCATCACCGCGAACCCGGGTACGAACCCCTGGTAAAGCTCCCCAACCATACGCGCCGGCTGATCGGAAATGTGATCAGGCTCCTGGCGAGCAGTCCGCCCTGGATTGATGTGGAGGACTTTCCGCCGGTAACGGCGTACCAGCGCCTTCGGAACTGGGACCGGCGCGGGATCAATACGTTTCAGTTCCTCCCCCAGGTGGGTCCACGCTACGCGATCGCGATTCTCGCGTCTTACGTCGGCGCGGAGGCGACCGTCCCGATCAGGTTTCGAATTCCCGTCGGAAAACGGCTTTCGCGGATCTTCAACGGTCTGACGGACGAATCCTATATGGCGGAAGCGTCGGTCGATTCGGTATTCGTCCGATATCGTCTAAAGATCAGCCACGCGGACGGCGTCATCCCCGTGGTGGTGGAATGGGTGTGACGCGGTTTCGATGTGAAGGGATTGGATGAGGGATGAACTCCGACCCCGGCTTCCGTGCGCCCGATGAGGATGTTCGAGACGGCCTGACACCGCGAGCCCTGCTGATCGGCCTTGCCCTGTGCGTGTTTCTGGGACTGGTGCTGCCCTACAACCGCATGGTAATCCAGGGCCGGTGGCTGAACGCCTACTTCATAGACCGCGGCGCGTTGGTGCTCCTGTTCTTTCTGGTTCTGTTCGCCAATCCGCTGATCGCAACGCTGCGGAGACGATTCGCCCTTCACCGTGGCGAATTGCTGGCCATTTACGCGATGTTTCTGTTTTTGCTGCCCGTCTCGCAAATGGTCAAGCATCTGATTTCGTACCTGACAGGTGTTACCTATTACGCCTCTCCGGAGCGACGGGACCTGGAGGCGGTGCTTCCCAATATCGTCTCCTGGACCGCCCCTCGGGACTCCGAGGTCGTCCGTGGTCTTTACGAGGGGCTGCCCGACGGGGTCCCGCCGCCCTGGGGAGCGTGGCTCGTCCCCCTCCTCAGTTGGGGCGCATTTCTGCTGGTGCTCCTCGGGGTTCTGATCTGCCTTGCGGTTGTCATCCGGAAACAGTGGGAGGACCACGAACGGTTCGCATTTCCCATCATGCAAGTCCCCCTGGAGGTGAGCGAGACCCGAAGCGGCAGGGTGGGACGACTCTTCAGGAACCGCTTGATGTGGGCGGGTTTCGCGATTCCGTTCCTGATCGGATCGATCAACGCGCTGCACCACTACTTCCATACGGTCCCCCGGATCGGTCTGGTCCACGACATCTGGGTCTTCGGCGGTACGACGCCCTTGCGCCTCAGGCTCCACTTCGCTATTCTGGGGTACTCGTATTTCGTAAATACGGACGTGAGCCTGAGCATCTGGGTTTTCAACGTCCTCTCCAAGATTGTCCGAGGCGTGCTGGCGGTCCTGGGCGCGGAACGCTACAATGTATCGGGTGTGGTTGGCCGGTTCAGTTCCCAGGGACACGCGTCTCTCGCCCTGATGGGCATGGGATACATGATCGTTCTGGCCGCGTACAGCCTGTGGGTGGGGCGCGAACACCTGCGGCAGGTTGCGGCGAGAGCGATGGGAAGACCGTCGCCGGCGGACGATTCACGCGAAGTGATGTCCTACCGTGCCGCTCTGACTGGAATTGGAGGAGGAACGCTGTACCTGGGAGGCTGGCTGTATCAGGCCGGGATGTCGCCGCCGGTGATCCTGGTGCTGTTCGCCTCCTGCTTCGTGGTGTTTCTGGTGATGGCGCGGATTGTAAGCGAGACGGGGTTTGTCACCGCTTACTCACCCATCAACCCCGCGGAGTTCGCGGTGTGCATGGTGGGGTCTTCCGCTTTCAGCCCGCCGGGCCTGGTCACGCTGGGGTTCGGCTATGCATGGACGATGACACGGACGAGTACGCTGATGCCCCGCGCCGCGGGCGCACTCTGGCTCGCCCGCCGGATACCCCGAAGCAAGGGCCTGGTCTGGGCAATGGGTCTTGCCCTGGCCGTGGGCCTGATCACCGCGAGCACGATGACGCTCAAGCTCGGATATGCCCACGGCGGTCTCAACCTGGACCGTCACTTTCTGGACTATGCGCGCCTGCCGTTCGATGCCTTCGTGGGTCGACGCATGCTGGAACCGAGTCCGGTATTCACCAGAGGAATTCTGTACCTTGGATTGGGAGCCGCCATTGCGGCGCTTCTGGCAGCGATGCGGGCCCGTTTCGTGTGGTGGCCGCTGCATCCGGTCGCGCTTCCCGTCAGCACGATAGCGTATACGGATTACTTCTTTATCAATGTCTTCCTGGCCTGGGGGATCAAGAGCCTGGTGTTGAGTTTCGGAGGCGCAAGGCTCTACCGGTCGACCCGCCCGTTCTTCATGGGTATCATCCTGGGGGAGGCCGTCTGTACCGGGCTGTGGATCGCTGTCGATTACTTCACCGGAACGGTGTCGAATATGTTCTTTCCGTACGCGTAAGGCGAACATGCGGAGTCACGGAACGGAGGGAAAAATGAATTCAGTTGAAACCGCGGAACCGGGCAGCGGCGGGACACCCGCTGTCGAACTGAATCAGACCTGGGACATGGGTCGCCTGGTTGACCTGACTTGCGATTACTTCAACGGCATGCCCGTGGATATGACAGGCACGTTGCCTTCATTCCAGATGCGTGAACTGGACGAGGAGATGGAGGCCCTTTGCAGGGGTCGCGAGTACCGAAGTTACACCCAGGAAGTCCGGATGTGCGTGCAGGCCGGCAACTATCTGGAAACGGGAGCGCACCTCTATCCCGATATGGAGTCGGTGGCCGACGTCGGGCTGGAACGGCTGTTCGTATCCGCCGTGGTCATGCATATCCCCAGAGGAAGGGACGAAAAGATAACCGCCGCCGACCTGGACGGCGCACTGGCGGCGCTTGGCGAGACGGTCCAACCGGGGGATGGTATCCTGGTCGCCACGGGATACAACCGGTTTGGCAGCAACGACGTTCGCTGCGAACTGACGCCGCACTTCAGCTACGACGCGATCGACTGGGCGGTGAGTCGAAATCCTTCGATCCTGGCTTCGGATATGGCCAGTTGGCACGACGGGGAGGAAGAACCCAGTTTCTGGCCCATGCTCATGAGGTCCGGCGTTCTGGTGATCGGTTCGCTGTTGAACTTGACGGAGATTTCCGCTCCACGGATCCGGTTGATTGCCCTGCCGATGAAAATCCGCGGGGCCTGCGCGGCGCCGTGCCGGTTGATCGCCGTAGTTCCATCTCGTGCCCGGTAAATGGATCTGAAGTCGCGG
Source organism: Candidatus Latescibacterota bacterium (assembly GCA_965203805.1). Classification (GTDB taxonomy): domain Bacteria; phylum Latescibacterota; class UBA2968; order UBA2968; genus JAAXHE01. The sequence goes on from OZ241917.1 coordinate 5,019,809, forward strand.
GACGGGCGAGAGGCCCGCAGCGCCGGACACACGAACTCACTGGAGGGGGTTGCCATGAGGATTAAGCGGATTTCCGCCCATCGGCTCAGGGAATGCGAAATCAGTATGGAGAAGTGGACGCATTTCACGAAGTGGAAGGCGAGCGAGGACTGGATCGAGGACGAAGACTTCGGCAAGAAGTGGATATCTCCCACGTGCGTAACTTACAATCCCACCGACGGCCTGGTCTACGTCGGGCTGACCGCGCTGGACAGGGATATCTTCTATACATTCGACCCGCGTACCCACATCTGGGAATCCCTTAACTATCCCGGCGAGCGGGACCGGTACGGCAGCAAGATTCACCAGGGCCTCGAGGTGGACGACCAGGGCCGTGTGTACGCGGGGGTCGCCACGCTGGGCGACGCCGATATCTGGCCGAACGCGGCGGGCGGTCCCATATTCAGGTATGATCCACGCAGCGGCGAGTATGAGTTTCTGTGTATCCCGAATGAGCACGACTACGTTCAGGGGTTCGTGATGGACCGCAGCCGCGGCATTATCTACGGCGATACGTTTCCTGGAAGAAAGATGTTCCGATACGATATCGGAAGCGACAGTGCGCGCGTGTTGACCATGCTGGGCGACGTTTCCACCGAACATCTGGCGCTCGACGCGGACGGAGGCGCCTGGCATACGTACGAATTGATGCAGTGGGCCGGGCGGTACCCGCTTCTCCGATACGACCCGGACCGGGACGAGATCGAATTCACGAACGTGGACCTGCCGGACGTATCGCCCGGAATCAAGGGATCCAATCAGATGGATACGGCGCTGCTGACGGAGGACGGGACGCTGTATATCGGCACTACCGCGGGGGCGCTGGTGCAACTGGACCACCGGGGTCCGGAAGTGAACGCGACGTATCTCGGAAAACCCTACGTCGCGCCGCGTATGAAGGGATTGGTCGAGGGTCCCGACGGGCTGATCTACGGCGTCAGCGGGGGAGACTACGACACCCACTTCTTCACGTACGATCGAGGCGCCGGCGTTTTCGACGATCTGGGGCCGATCCGGGATACGCGGGACGGAACGCAATGCTGGCTGGCGCACCACATGTGCATGGTGGACGCGAAGACATTCATCGTCGCCGAATCCGACAACCACTTCCGCGCGAGCTTTCTCTTCAAGGTGGAACTGGAGTAGGTTCGGATAGAGGGAACCGGATGGTCCTGATTGCGATCGGTGGATTTCCGGGCGCCGGAAAGACGACGATTTGCCGCAGACTCTCAAATGAATTCAATCTGCCCTGCTTGAGTTCGGATACAATCGGTCGGGCAATAACAGAGTCCAAGGGCCTCCGGGACAGTGGCGCCGACGCATTCCGGATTGCCTACGACGTCCTCTTCCGCCTATGCGAGGAGTTCGTCCAGTCCTCGGCGACAGTGATACTCGATCTCACTCTCGGATGGGATTTCCATTGGCGGCGGCTTGACGAGATTATCGGCCGGCATCCCCGGACACTGTTTCTTCCCGTCATCCTCCGCTGCTCATACGAGCAGTGTATGGAGCGAGTCAGGGAGCGACACAATGCAATGCCGGATGTCTACGCCGCTCCCGTCTACTTCCAGGATGAGCCGAAGGTCCGCGATATCTGGGATTATCTGGAGGCCATCGATCGCCCGGAGATCCGCTTCGTGGATGCCCGAGGCGACGAGGACCAGGTGTATCGCGCAGTTAAACAGTGTGTTATCGACCGGATGTAGAAATCTGGTGGGAAGCCTGGCATTTCATCTGACCGTGGCGAGCGACCATCGGGGATTTACCGGGAGACATAAGCGCGGTTCTGGGACAAGCACCGAGTGCGATTGAATGGAGAGACCGAGCTTTCGCCGGATGCCCAACGGTAGGGGCAGGAATCAAACACGCCCTTGGTTCCCTATGCCCGGGGATGCAGTGTGACGTGGGTTCCTGCGTAACGAAAAAAACTGAGTTTCCGTCATTCTGCAGGTTGACAGTGCTGCTGCATTGGGGTATGTTACAACAGGGCACGGCAGGCGTGCGAACGCAGGCCCTTCTCGCGATATATCTCCCGGCCTTACTTGAAACCTATCCCGTAATTGACAGAAAAGTATACGAATGGATCGAAAGTCCATTTGGAGTGTCAGCAACTTCGACGCTTTTTTTGGTTTGGCGATATTCTTATTTGCAGTTGGTATGTTTCTGCGGTTTTACGGACCATACGAATGGTCATGGTCCTTCGCGCTTGTTGGAGATTTCACAACTGTCATCGCTTTCGCGATCACCACTGCATTTTTCTTTCTGGAAGGGGGCGGCCTTGTGATGGGATTTGCATATGAGGCATTTGCCAGACGGAGGTACGAAAAAGGACGCAGGGAGGGAATAAGAGAACGGGACGAAAAATACGCCGCGTGGATCGCGGAAGAGAAGAAAAAGGGAGAGCAGGGCTTTAAGGATGCCCCGCCTTTTCTCAAGAGCGGGAATGAGGACTGAAGTCCGAATCTGTCGAGAACCTGGCGGCCGGGGCGAACGCAGCCTCGGCTTTTTTTTCATCTGAAAGACCGAAATCTGAATTCTGAGGGCAATCGAAGCCCATTCAGACTGCGGTCCCTTAAACGCCAATCGACTTCGCTCAGAATGACCTGCTGGCCGGACAGTTCCGTCGCGGGAGGCCGGGCGCCTGCCTGCCCGTGCCCTGAGCCGCTCGCTGAGCTTGTCGAAGGGTCGGCGAAGGGATAGCGAATGGTCTACGGGCTGCCTGAACGCGGGCATTTCGACATTTCGACAAGCTCAATGACCACGCATGGATATGTTCAATAAATGTCATTGAGCGGCGAAAGGGTTCCGTCAAACCTTCATTTGACCGTCATGCTGAGGAAGCCGTTGTGAGGGTGGGGCAGACATTCCTGTCTGCCGACGCGCAGTTAATCTGTCATCCAGAGGAAGCCCAATCGCCGATGACGTCTCCGCGTTGTCGATTGAGACGTTGTTTGTAGAGTTCAATACCTCGGATGGCCACACGGGCAGTGTTTCGCATTCGTTCGAGATCGTCCAGCGAAACCCATCTGATTTCGGCAATCTCGGAGTTGCCGCTGATGTGGTCTGACGATATCCAACAGGCAAATATGGTCACCGTGTCACGCTTTGCCTCCGCGTCGGTACGGTACTCGCCCAATTTCACAGAACGATACGGAGAAACGGACAATTCTTCCCGGATCTCTCGCTTGATAGCCCCGTCCGGCGTTTCCCGTCTCGGACGGTAGCCCCCACCGGGAAGATTCCAGAGCTCCGTGTTGCCGTATGTGTTTCGGATGAGCAGGACCCGACGATCATCGCCTGGACGTGTAACGATGCCCTTTACACCAAACGTCTGCGGGCGAAATATCCGCCAATAGACTCTCGCCAGGTGTAACAGGATTCTGCGAATGCAAGAGAACTCCATTGCGATAGGTTCCCATCAATAGTTACGCCAATGGTCGTGGGGTAATCTACACTATATGAATTCAACAGGTTGTCAAGTCTAATCGAGGAATTCGATTGCACCGGGAGTTTGCAGGTTCGTATAACTGAAGCGAAAGGTGCGGGTGTCCACGCGGGAGAGTTCCGACACGTATATCAATTTGTGGTAAACTCAACCGACAACTTAGGACACATCTTGGAGCTTTCTGACGCTGCCCTCTACGTCTCCGACCTGGACGGCACGCTATTGCGCGACGATACGACGCTGTCGCGGTTCAGCAGGGATACCATGAACGCGCTGCTGGATCAGGGTCTCCTCTTTACCGTGGCCAGCGCACGGAGTATCGCCTCCATGCATCGATTGCTGGCCGGATTGCGCCTCCGTCTGCCGGTGGTCGAATTCAACGGCGCTCTTGTTTCCGACCTGGCCGGCGGCGAGCATTATCTGATCCACGACCTGCACCGCGATATCCTGCCCGAATTGTGGCAACAGATAACCGACGCAGGGCACGTGCCCTTTGTCTCGACTTACGACGGCGCGGCCGACCGTTGCTACTATGGCGATATCACCAACGAAGGCATGGCCTGGTACTTGCGAAACAGGCGTCTCAACCGGGATCCGCGCATGTGCTATCTGTCCGAACTGGAACGCGGATTGGAAGATCGGGTGGTCTGCCTTACGGTTATCGGCCCGGGCGCTGAACTGTGTAACCTGGGTGAAGCCATCAACAACCGGCATACCGGACGGGTTCAGACCCAATGTTACGAGAATCAGTCGTCACCGGGCTGGTACTGGCTGACTATTCAGGATGCCCGCGCCACCAAAGAACACGCCATACGATGCCTGAAGCGCATGACAGACCTGGAAGACCCTCGCCTGGTCGTTTTCGGTGACGAGGTAAACGACATCGGCATGTTCAAGACCGCGGATGAGGCCCTGGCCGTGGCCAATGCCATTCCCGCACTCAAGGAATGCGCCACCGGTATCATTGACTCGAATGAAGCAGACGGCGTTGCCCGCTTTATATCCGGACGCTGGTACGGAGCACGTAAACGCTGAGGAAGCCGTTGTGAGGGTGGGGCAGACATTCCTGTCTGCCATCCTCGACTCCGCTCAGAATGACATGCTTTGCGATAGCGATCGTCGAAATGTATCCGTCACCCGTGGGTCTGGCAGGAATGTCTCTAGCGTCGCGTTCCGGCGAAACAGAATCCCGCCGCCCGCAGAGGGACGACGGGATTTAATCAAACGTCACCGGCAATTCAGTTTCACTTGATGATTTTGAGTCGCTTCAGGTCTTCTTCCGACCAACCTACGCTATCCAGAATACCCTTCAGGATTTTTGGACCGAAAGTTTTTTTGGATGATAGTGAATAACCACCCGCTTGCCGTCTTTATAGAATGGCCTGGTGGCGCTTCTGCTTCGTTCCTCTTCCCACCCATCCGCCCGCATCGCGCGCATGAGTTTCTCGACCGAAATTGCCCTTATCTGGCTCCAGACACGCTTGTCGTAGACGGCCATGTCAACCCTGTCCATTCGTTGGGCCGAGAATTGGAGGGCTCGCCAATACTCGCGAAGCCCATATCAAGGTCTTCGACCTTTTCGATGATCAGGTCCGGCCCGACAGGCAGTGGCTCTCCGCGATTCTTCAGCGAATCCAGATAGGCCCTGATTCCATCTCTGGTTCGGCGGAGGGCTTCCTTTTTCGTTGGGCCGTCTATATGAAGGCCGGGCAGTGCCGGTGCGTGGACGTAGAATTGATCCTCGTCCGGCTCTACAACGACCAGGACGCGAATCTTATATCGGGCATGCATCTTTAACCGTCCTTTGGGCTGCACGACTATTCGAGTTCCAGGTTTGTGCTCGTCTGAAGGTGTGTAATCTCTCAATACGAAATCCAAATCCTTTGTTTGTCCGTGTAGCGAAGTGGGATGCAATTCGGGCCGTATAATGACGTCGGTTACAAATATACCAAATGAAGGAGTGCCAAGTCAATTCCCTGTTTTCCCGCGGTCCCTGAAATGTACTTTCCGTGCAATCCCTTCGCACCAAACGTCTCCGCAGCGGGGCTTTTTCATTTGCCGGGAGGAAGATTAAGGATTATTTTTATTATGACTTATTCAGCGCATTGTCTTCAATCGTCGCGATCGGAGAGCGTTTGATGTGACGACCCTTGAGGCGGTTCTTCTCGGTTTGGTGCAGGGACTGTCCGAATTCCTGCCGGTGAGCAGTTCGGGTCATCTCGTCCTGGGACGGGCCCTGCTGGGCATTCAGTCGGGGGACCTGGTGTTCGAGGTGATCGTCCACTTCGGCACGTTGCTCGCCGTTTTTACGGTTCTCGGCGGTCGGATCCGGGCGCTGGCATTCGGCTGCATCCGGAGGGATGCCGCGTCCTTACGAATGCTGCTGCTGCTGCTGGTCGGCACGGTTCCGGCCGGCGCGACGGGTTTTTTTTTCGAGGACTATGTCGCACGTGCGTTTGGCAGCCCTGCCGCGGCGGCGGGATGCCTCGTCGCAACGGGAATCGTGTTGTGGAGCACGCGATTCGTCACGGCAAGACGAGATGAAGTCGGGTTTGGCGACGCCTTGCTGATCGGGCTCGCGCAGGCGCTGGCGATACTGCCCGGGATTTCGCGCTCCGGTCTGACAATCAGTGCGGGCATGTGGCGTGGCGTTGAAGGCAGGGAGGCGGCGACATTCTCGTTTCTGCTGTCGATTCCGGTGATCCTTGGCGCAACCGCATTGAAGGCGGGCAGCCTGGTTGCCGATCCGCCGGACTGGAACGTCGTCGGGCCGCTGGTGGTGGGTCTGGCTGCGGCAATCGCTTCCGGCGTGGTTGCGATACGGTGGTTGTTTGCCGTGCTGAGGGGCGGCCGTCTGGACCGGTTTTCGTATTATTGCTGGGCGATCGGATTCGTGGCGCTGGCGATCTTCTGGCTGCATTCGTGAAGGGATTCCTTATGCGCATTGCAATTTGCCTCACTGCCCTGGCCGTGATACTGGGGTGTGGAAGGAATTCAAAAGCCCTGGATGCCGAAGAGCTTTCGAATATGCTCTCCATAACGAATCTGTCCGCGCGGCCGGTGCTCAATCAGGACGATCCGCCCCTGATTGTCGCGGTGCGTGTCGCGGCGGACGTGGTCCACGTTGGAGACGTTCCGATCGACGCGCCCTTTGTCCTGACCTGGCGCCTGGTGGATGATCAGAATGACACCGTGGGGCAGGCTTCGATACGACTGGAGGGAAATATGGCGCCCGGCGCCGTCCGACCCGTCACGCTGACGATTGAATTCGAGGCCAGAGAGACCGTCGCCGGGCTCCGGAACGTGGCGACGTTCGATCCGGTTTCGTCGTAACCCAGAATTGCCTTGATTGCCCTCCTCGAATGTGGTATTATCCGGTCCGAACTATTGTTCAGGGACTTCCAATCCGGCATCGCTGCCGGGCTTTTTTTCGCCCGGAAAGGAACAAATGGAACTCTATATTATCCGTCATGGTCAGTCGGCCAACAATGCGATGGCGGAGGGAGGCCAGCGGGTGAGCGATCCGCCGCTGACCGACATCGGCGAGGTTCAGGCCGACCGGCTGGCCCGTTACCTTACCGTGACCGGAGACGGCGTTCAGGAAATCCGCGCCGCAGGGACGCATCAGAATTGCGCGGGTTTCGAGTTCGACCGGATATTCTCGAGCCCGATGTTGCGCGCGATACAGACAGCGGCGCCGGTCGGGCGTGCGCTGGGAATCCGGCCCGAAATCTGGATCGACATTCACGAGGAAGGCGGAGTCTGGCTGGACGAAGGCGATGGACGGGGTGGGGTGGGGTATCCGGGTCTCACGCGCAGGGAAGTCGCTGCGCGGTTCCCGGAATTTGCCCTGCCCGAAGCGATCACGGACGAAGGCTGGTGGAACCGTCCGCCGGAGATCAGGGCGGAGTGGCGCGCGCGGGCGAGGAGGGTGGCCTCGGTCCTGCACGAACGATTCGCGGGCACAGCAAACCGGATCGCGCTGGTGTGCCACGGCGGCTTCGCCAACGACCTCCTCCACGCCGTGTTCGCGGGAATGCCGGACGGCGTCTACTTCGAGAACCCGAATACGGCGATCGGCCGGCTGGATTTCAATGGCAGGGGATGGGTTCAGGTCCGATACCTGGGACGGGTGGCTCATCTCACGCCGGAACTGACGACCTGAAGCAGCGGTTTCGAAGACGAGGCCCGGAAGAATGGCGATGGAGCCCGGAAGGGCCGGACCGGGGTTGATTTCAAATGGACCCTGCCGTCCGTCCTGATTGACGATGGGGCTCGATCGAAATCTCGCGTTGTAATCCATCCAACTCCCTTTTCCATCGAGGTGTCTCAGTATGGCAAGACCCGAAGTGATTCTATCCGGTTTTGCGGATGAAGGCCCCGTGAGCAAGCGGGCCGAAGAGCAGCTGACGATGATGTCCGCCCTTGGGCTCTCCTATTACACGATCCGGTTTATCGATCTCGGCAACGGTGTGAAGAACGTCATGGAGCTGTCAGACGAGGAAGTGCATCGGCTCCAGGATCTCCACAACGCGTATGGCATAGGGGTATCGAGCGTGGGCTCTCCGCTGGGCAAGGTCAAGCTCGTGGATGAGGAAGACGGTACACAGAACCGGTACGTCCCGTTCCAAACCTATCTGCAGAATGACGTGCAGCGGGCGATCGATCTGGCGCAAGCCTTCGATACCAGACTTCTCCGGGGCTTCAGCTATTACCATCCCCACGGGGAGGATCCCTGGCCGTACCTGGACCGGGCGGCGGATCAACTGGGGCAGATTGTTGAAAAATGCGCGTCGGCAGGCGTGGTCTACGGCATGGAGGTGGAGGCGGACCTGATTGGCGGTGATGGAGACACGTTGATTGCACTGTTCGAGAAGGTCAACAGTCCCTATGTGTGCATCATTCCGGACGTGGGTAACATGGAGTCCAGCGGTCACAGCCCGTACAGCGCATACGAGCACTACGTCAAGATGAAGCCCGGAGTGGGATGGATACACATCAAGGGATTCAACAATCCGTCGGACCAGGCCATGCTGGATGCCGCCGGGGAGCGGGGATTGACCCGGTTCATCCCGGTCGACCGCGGCGATTCGGGCCACGAGCAGGTGTTGCGCGACTTCCGGACGCTGGTGCCGGAAATCCAGGAGCGCCTGTCGCCTCTGAGCGTACCGGGGGTTTTCGTGGACCTGGAGCCGCACGTCAAGGGCGGCGGCCAGTTCGGCGGCGTCAGCGGGGTGGACGGGTTCGGCGTGGCCTTCCGCAGCCTTTGCCGGCTCCTGGATTACCTGGAGTACGACTATCGTCTGACAGGCTACGAGGATATCTCCAATCCCGCGTCGTAAACTTGATCGTGGGCGAATACCACCAGGGGTGCAGTCGAAGCGCCCCTGTTCTTTTTGATTTCCAGACCGAGGTCGCAGTGGCTGTTTCCGCCCATCCACCGGAATCCAACAGGGTCACCTTCGCCCGGAGTCTGGGCTGCTTCGACGCATCGATGATCGGAATCGGCGCGATGATCGGCGCCGGGATCTTCGTGCTGACCGGAATCGCCGCGGGCGAGGCGGGTCCGGCGTCGATCATGGCGTTTGCGCTCAACGGCCTGGTGACGTTGATGACGGCGTTCTGCTACGCCGAACTCGCCTCGGCGATCCCCGAGGCCGGCGGCGGATATTCTTTCGTCAAGAAAGCGTTTCCCGGGCCGGTGGGATTCTTGTCCGGATGGATGCTCTGGTTCGCCTATACGGTGGCGTGCAGTCTCTACGCGTTGGGATTCGCCGGCTACTTCTGGGAGTTTTTTCACAAGTACATGCCGGACGTCAGCCACGCCATTCAGACGACGGCCGGGGTACAGCCTTCCGTTGCACTTGTCACGGTAATCGTCAGCAGCGTCTTCGTCTGGTTGAACGTTCGCGGAACGGAGGTAACGGGAAAGGCGGAGAACGTGATAACCATCTCCAAGATTCTCGTGCTTCTGGTGTTCGTCTGGTACGGACTGGCGCACATTTTCGCGGCCCCCGACCAGGCTGTGAAGAGTTTCTCCCCCTTCTTCCCGAAGGGACTGGGGGGCGTGCTGGTGGCGATGGGACTGACGTTTATCGCCTTCGAAGGCTACGATCTGATCGCGACGGTTGCCGAAGAAATCAAACAGCCGGAAATCAATATCCCAAAGGCCACGTTCATCTCTCTGGGCGTGACCGTGGTCGTCTATCTGCTGATCGTCTTTGTCTCTCTGGGCGCGGTTCAACCGGAGGCTACGTCATCGTGGGAGTTTCTGGGCCAGTACCAGGAAACGGCGATTGTCAAAGCGGCGGACAGTTTCATGCCGGCGTTTGGCGTGGCAACCATCGTATTCGGCGGGCTTCTGTCCACCATGTCCGCACTGAACGCGACGGTGCTGGCCTCCAGCCGAGTGGCGTTCTCCATGGGCAGGGACCGCTGGCTGCCGCCGGGCATGGCCAGTATTCATTCGGACAGGCGGACGCCGCACATTGCGATTCTGGTCACAGGCGCGATTCTGACGGGCATCGCGCTGCTCCTCCCCATCCACGTGGTGGGGTCCGCGGCCAGCCTCATGTTTCTGCTCACGTTTACGCTCGTGAACCTGTCGCTGCTCGTGCTTAGACGCCGGGCGCCGGAAATCACGCGAAGGTTCAAAGTCCCCCTCTTTCCCTGGCTGCCTCTGCTTGGGGCGGCTTCGAATATGCTTCTGGCGATTTACCAGTTTCGTTTCGATCCCATGGCCTGGTACGTTGCGCTTGGATGGATTGTTGTGGGGTTTTTCGCGTACACCGTCCATTTCCGGAAGGAATCGGGTGAGGCCGAGCCTCACGTGCTGGATGCGCTGCCACTGGAGACCGCCCGCGCGCCTTACAGGGTTCTGGTACCCGTGGCCAATCCGAATACCATCGAGTCGCTGCTGGATGTCTCCATTCCCATTGCCAGGGCTAAGAATGGCGATCTGATCGTCAGCACGACCGTGGAGGTGCCGATCCAGCTGCCCATCCAGGAAGGGATGAAATACATCAACCACCGGATGCCCCTGTTACGGTCCGCCCAGGCCTACACACAGAAGCAGAATCTCCGCATCGTATCGGACATCAGGGTGGCGCACAGGGTGGACGAGGGAATTCTCTCCGCCGTATCGGACGAGAATACGGACCTGCTGGTGATTGGATGGAAGGGATTTACCACCACGCGCGAGCGTATATTCGGCGAGGTGCTCGACAGGGTGGTGAACCGTGCCACGGCCGACGTCGTGGTGGTCAAGCTGCAGGATCAGGCCAGTTTCGATCGCATTCTGCTGCCCACGGCCGGCGGGCCCCACACACGGTTCGCCGTTGAGCTGCTCGAACCGATCGTCGCGGCCTACGGTTCTCGTGTCACGGCCTGTTACGTAATCCCCGAAGATGCGGACGCGGAACAGGAAGGCGAGGCCATCGAGCGGGTGCAAGACACGCTGCGGAACGCCAATCTCGGAGAGGTGGCGTGCCGCGCGATCCGGTCGCGGTCCGTACCGGCGGGCATCGTGAGGGCGGGAGCGGATTTCGATCTGATCGTGATGGGCGCGGCCAATACGGGTTTATTCCAGCAACTCCTGTTCGGTGAAGTGCCGGACCGGGTGGGGCGTTTCGCCAAGACTTCCGTCATGCTGGTCAGAAAACGCGAAGGACGCGGCAAGGCCTGGCTGAGGCGACTGTTGAGTTGAGAGGAGTCACCATGTTGAACGGAGGCGCAGTCACCCTGGACATTACGCCGCCGTTGGGGACGTTGATTCCCGGCCTGTTCCACGAACGCAGGGCTGAGGCGGTTCACGATCCGCTGAACGTGCGCAGTTTCGTGCTGGAGCACAGCGGCGCCGGAATTGCCATCGTCGTTTGCGATCTGGTCGGCGTCGCCCGCGCATACCTGGACAGGGCGAAGGCGCGGATCGCCGAAACCGCAGGGCTGACGCCCGAACGGGTGCTGATCTGCTGTACCCATACCCACTCCGGCGCGCAGACGGGCGATGACGCGTATACGCACTTCTTGCTGGAGCGGATCGCCGATTCCGTACGCCTTGCGTGGCGCGCGCGCGACGCGGTGTCGGTGGGCTGGGCACGCGCGGAAGAGGGTCGGCCGGTGTTCAACCGGCGTTTTCATATGGCCGACGGCACGGTGCGGACCAACCCCGGCCTCCGAAATCCGGACGTGTTGAAGCCCGCGGGCCCGGTGGATCCCGAGGTGAGTGTACTCTGTATTCAGAAACCGGATGGAAAGCCCGTGGGATTGTTATGCAACTACGCGCTGCACTACGTGGGCGGTGGAGACCACGAACGGGAGATTTCGGCGGACTATTTCGGATATTTTTCGGGTCTCATCCAGCGAATGCGCGGACAACGGTTTACCGCTGCGTTATCCAACGGCGCCTCCGGCGACATCAACAACCACGACGTCATGGGAGGAAGCCGGTGTGCGAACGACCGGCACCAGCATTCGGAGCGCGTCGCCGCGCTGGTGTCGGCCCACGCCTTCTGGGCGTGGAATGAAATGGACTTCGCCGGCGACCTGACGCTGGGCGCTGAAATGGTCGAGGTAGTCCTGCAGCGGAAAGCCGGACCTTCACCGGCCGACATCGCCCGCGCCCGCGAAATCGACGAGAAGGGCGGAGACACCATGGCGGATCGGGCATACGCCCGGCGGATTCTGCGCCGGATGGCGGAAGTGCCGGAGGAAACGCGAACCTGGGTGCAGGCGCTGCGGGTTGGAGACCTTGCCCTTGTGGCCGTACCGGGAGAATTGCTGGTGAGGCTTGGGCTCGAAATCAAGAAACGGTCCCCGTTCGGGCAGACGATGGTGCTGGAGCTGGCCAACGACAGCGTGGGATATCTGCCCGATGAGCAGGCCTACAGGGAGGGAGGCTACGAGCCCGAAGCGGCCCTGTTCGCGCCGGGTTCGGGCGAACAGATCGTGGATGCGGCCGTTGATCTGCTGGACCGGCTGCATCGCGCGCATGCGCAGGGCCGGAAACTATAAAAGGACGGTCCGGCCGGGAGAGAACACCAAAGGAGGAGATATGCCGGACAAGGTACGTATCGGAGTGATCGGCGCCGGCGGCATTTTTCGGAGCCGTCATTTTCCGGGGCTGGCGAAAATCGGAAACGCGGACGTGGTTGCCATCTGCAACCGGAGCGAGGAGAGCGCGGGCGGAATCGCGCGCGAGTTCGGCCTTTCGCCGAGGCTGATGACCGATCCGTACGCGTTGATTGCAAGCGAGGACGTGGACGCCGTGATGATCGGCACCTGGCCGTACCGGCACTGCGAATACGTGCTGGCGTCCCTGGACGCCGGAAAGCACGTCTTCGTGCAGGCGCGGATGGCGATGAACCTGCGGGAGGCGAAGGCCATGTACGCCAGGGCACGGGAAACCGGCCTTGTCACGCAGATCTGTCCGTCCCCGATGGCGATGAAAGGCGACAGGTTCATCCAACGACTGATCCGCGAGGGATACCTGGGCGACATCTACCACGTGTATACCCGTTCGTTCAGCGGCGATAACTGCGATCCTCAGCAACCGCTGCACTGGCGGCAGATCGACCGGTATTCCGGTTTGAACGCGCTGAACATGGGCATCCTGGTGGAAATCGTGCAACGCTGGGCAGGCCGGATGAAGACGATATCGGCGCAGGCCGAGACGTTTATTCGATCCCGCCCGCTGGCCGGCGGCCGGGGGACGGGGCCGGTGGAGCGCCCCGATACCGTGCATATCATGGGACAGATGGAAAACGGCGCGCAGGCCGCGTTTCTGTTTTCCTCCGTGGCACGGTTCGGCGTGGATCCGCAGGTGGAACTGTACGGCAGCGACGGGACCCTGATCTACAAGCTGGACGGCGATATCATTCTGGGCGGGCGGGCCGGAGACAGCGGTCTGTCGGAGGTTCCCATACCGGATGACGAATCCCGCGAGTGGACCGTGGAGCAGGATTTCGTGAGCGCGATTCAGGGCGGGCCTCCAGGGGATACCACCTTCGAGGCGGGCGTGAATTATATGGCGTTTACTGAAGCGGTGTTCAGATCCGTGGAACGGGGCGGCGTGGTGCATCTGCCCCTGGTGGACTGAACGTGAAATCCTTCCGTCACAGGTGACGCGGCGTGCGCGTGTATGAAGGTGGGGCCTGCCTGCAGCGCAGGGCACTGCGCAGGCAGGCGGACACTCCTGTCTGCCCGCTTTGCTGTCCTTGTCCGGATGTGAATAAAGCCCAACGGTTTGTGTCGAAGTCGTTATCCAAGAAACTGAAAGGACCGGTCTCGTGGCAGCGGAATATCGAATTGCGGTGGTGGGCACGGGGTATATCGGCCTGGAGCATATCAAGGCGATCGCCGCGCATCCGGGCGCGAGGTTGCGCGCGATCTGCGGATCAGAGCGCGGCGCGGGTCAGTTGCAGGCCATGAAGGCCGAATACGGCGCCGACGTGGTGACGACGGATTACGGAGAGATTGTCTCGGACGAAGCGGTCGACGTGGTCTATCTCTGTACGCCCAACCGCCTGCACGCCGATGAGGCCGTTGCCGCGCTGGAAGCCGGCAAGCACGTGTTCTGTGAAAAGCCGATGGCGACCACGCTGCAGGATTGCCGGCGCATGGTTGCCGCGGTAGAGCGTTCGGGCCGGCAGCTGATGGTGGGCCACGGCGCGCGTTTCAGACAACTGCACCGCGCCGTCAAGGACCTGTTCGATTCGGGCAAGCTGGGCGAGGCCTGTTTCTGCGAGTCGGACTACGTCCATTCGCTGGGGCCGTTTCTCCAGGGTCCGGGTCACCAGTGGTGGCGGCACCGGGATGAAGGTCAGTTCGCGGTGATCGGCGGGGCGTGCCATCCGCTGGACCTGATGCGATGGATCGTGGGGGAGATGGAGGAGGTGTCGGCCTATGGCGTCACGAAGGTCCTGCACGACGTGGACTGGCACGATACAGTAATCGCTTCGCTGAAGTTCAGGAACGGCGCGGTCGGAAAGTGCCTGGTGTCTGTAGGTGCGCCACGTCCGTATTCGATGACGTTCAATCTGTACGGGACCGAAGGAACGGTGGAGGAGAACCGGCTCTATCTGAAGGAATTCGGAGAGATCGAGGCATTCGCGGAGATCCCGTTTCCCGTGCTGGGCGAAGTGCACGCCTGCGCCGAGGAGCTGGCGCATTTCCTGAATTGCCTGGATGCGGGCGAAGTGCCGATGATCGACGTCCGGGACGGCGCGCGGACGATGGCGGCGTGTTTCGCTGTGGCGGAATCGATGGCAACCGGCCGGCCCGCGAGGGTGGTGACGGAATTCTGAGAGGGTCGCGGAGAGGTCTGCGGAATGGGTGACGTACGGCTGGTGGCTTTCGATCTGGATGGGACGCTGCTCGACGACCGGGGGCGGATGTCAGATGCGTCGGCCGAGGCGCTGCGGCGGCTGGCGCGATCCGGCATCGCGCTGGCGTCGATCAGCGGCAGGAACGTGGGGAAGAGCCTGGCGCCGTTTTCGCCAGGTCTGAGAGCGGCCCTGCACGTGGGCAGCTACAATGGCGCGATGGTGCTGGGAACCGGCGCGGATGGCGAGCGGCCGCTCCTGCACGAACAGCGATTGCCCCGGGACGGCCTTCCCGGTCTGCTGGACTTTATCGGCGAGTGCCGGGTAAACTTCATCTATTGCCGGTGCGAGGCGGATGGCGGCGGTCTCAACGAGGCCTATCTGACGGACGAAGAAACCGGGTGGATCCGCAATCTGGTGCGGATGACCGGGGTGAATATCGTGCTTGAAGCGGACCTGCTGGCCAGGGCGCGCGACTTCGTTCCGCCGCCAAAGATGATCTTGCTGCCGGGTCCCGCCCGAAGGGAAGCTTTGTTCGAGCGGATGCGGGCGGCGTTCGGACCCCGTTTCTACCTCGCTCGCACGGGTGACGACCGGATTGAAGTCATGCACCCGGAGGTGAACAAGGCGGTGGCTTTGCAGAAGCTCTGCGAGGCCTGTGATGTCTCACCTTCGCAGGCCCTGGCGATTGGCGACGGGGACAACGATCTCCCGATGCTGAGGGAGGCGGGCATTGGCGTGTTGATGGGAAACGCGGACGGACTGACCCGGAAATCAGCGGATGCCGCGGGCGTGCGGATGGCCGAGTCGCTCGCGGAAAACGGGTTTTCAAAAGCTGTCGCGAGGTACGTTTAGGGGTCCGCACAACCGCGTTCTATCCAAGGCGGCTTCCCGATTCTTCCGCGATCTGCGCCTGAAGGTCCGCGCTGCTGGACAGAATATGCTCCTCCATGGCCTGCTGCGCGGCTTCGGCATCGCCTTTCCGGAGGGCGTGCAGGATTTTTCCGTGCTCGTCAAGGGACATCCGGGCCCGCTCCTCCACGGTGTGGGTTGCGGGATCCTCAAGGCTGGCCCTGATCCACTGCTGAAGGTAGTTGCGTATCATGACGAGGAGGTTGCGGAGGATCGAATTCTGGGTGGCACGGGCAATGGCCAGGTGGAACTGAACGTCGAATTCCAGGAATTCACCGGGTTGATCGAGAGATGCTTCGATTCCCCGGATCGTCCGGCCGAGTTCCTGGAGATCGGACTGCCTGGCGCGGGTTGCGGCCAGGAATGCGTTCCGCGTTTCCAGCATGAGCCGGGTTTCGACGAGATCCTTGACTTCCTTCGGGTCCAGCAGCAGTCCCCAGCTCAGAGATTTCTCCAGGTAGCGGCCGGTGTCGTCGCTGACGAACGTGCCTTCTCCGACACGGCTTTCCAGGATGCCCATCACGGACAGCGTGCGGAGCGCTTCCCTGAGAGAGGTGCGACCGACCTCGAACTGTTTGCACAGGCTTCGTTCGGGCGGCAGCCGATCGCCCGGTTTCAGCACGTCCCGGGAGATCAGATCGATGATCTGAGCGACGATTTCGTCGCTGAGTGACGTCCGTTTGACGGGTGTCATCTGCTCGATGGCCGGGTTTCCGCGTTTTCGGTTCACGCAAGATTTCCCTTTACAACGTACCCCTTTTGGGTTAATCTTATATTCAAAATTGGTCTGACCATCATCACATCAGTAAAAGAAAAGCCCGGTTTCCCCGCTGTCAAGAGAAAACTTGCAGGAGGATGGCGCGATGGGCCGAACCGTCGATATCGGAACGCGCATCGAATTGGTGCCGATGGATCCGCACTTTCATGAGATCACAATTGGTCTTTACCTGCAGGAACACAACGGCGCTCCCGTGTATCGTGTGCACACGTACAGCGGGAGATCGGGCGCCGACCAGCGAATCGCGTTCGTCTCCAACGCGATGGCCGTGTTGGGCGGAATGCGGCAGACAACTGACGGCCTTCTGCAATTTCCGTGCGGCGATGCGCACCTGCTGGCTTGCCGGCGTGTCTTTCTGGAAGCATGCAAGCTGGCCTCCGGCGGCGAGCTCAAAGCCCGGCCTCTGACAATCCTCGACAGGAAGTCGAGATTGAAGATAACGGTGTCTAGCTTGGGTGAAGGCGTGTACCGGATTGGCGCCGAAGGTGAGAGCAAGGACGGCGCGCGGCGGGTTGCGGCGATTGCGGGCGGGCTGGTGAAGCTCGGAGAAATGCAGTCTCAAGGCCCGGACACGGTCGCTTTCGCGTGCGGTCAGGCGCATGACGCCGTGGTTGGGCTTCTTCTGGTTCGCGCACCGAACGTCCGGGCAGCGGTTCGTGAACAGGAAATGGCAGGCGCTCGGGGCGTTCTGGCCGCACCCAGCGAGCAGCGTTAGTCGATAAACAAAAGGAGATTCGGAATATGGCGACTCAAACAGTGAGCCCGATGACCGGCCGCGAGCGGGTGCTGGCGGCGCTGAACCGGGAGCCGGTGGACCGGACGCCGGTATGCAATCCCACGTCCGTTGCTACGGTGGAGCTGATGGATCTCGTGGACGCGCCGTTTCCTCACGCGAACAGGAACCCGGAACTGATGGCCCGGCTTGCCGCGACCGGGCACACCGAGTTGGGGTTCGATACGATCATGCCCGTGTTCACGATCATCCAGGAGTCGTCCGCGCTGGGTTGCAAGATCCAATGGGAACAGAAAGACAACTGGCCCACGGTGAGGATGCGCGAACCCATCTGGGAAGACGTGGACGACGTTCACATTCCGCCCGACTTTCTCACGCACCAGGATACGAAGTGCGTGCTGGATGCGATCCGGATTCTGAAGAAGGAATACGGGGATGACGTGGCGATTATCGGAAAGACGATGGGCCCATGGTCGCTGGGATATCACTGCTTCGGGGTGGAGCCCTTTCTGCTCATGTCTCTGGACGACCCGGACAAGACGAAGGCGTGCCTGGACAGAATGAAGGAAGCGACGGTGGAATTCGGGGTGGCGCAGATCGAGGCCGGCGCGGATGCGCTCACGCTTCCGGATCACGCGACGGGCGACCTGGTGAGCGGGGAGTACTACAGGCGGTATCTTCGCGACCTTCACATTGAATTCGTGGAGCGGATCCCCATCCCGCTGATCCTGCACATCTGCGGACGGACCGTGGATCGGATGGACTTTATCGCGCAGACGGGGATGTCCGCGTTCCATTTCGACTCCAAAAACGAGCCGGAAGAATCCATGGCGGTCGTAAAGGAGCGGATCTCGCTGGTGGGCAACATCAACAATCCTGAAACGCTGTTTTCCAAGGGGCCCGAGGCGGTCCGCCAGGAGGTCGTCAGCAACCTGGACGCCGGCGTGCATCTCGTCGGTCCCGAGTGCGCGATCCCTCTGCAGACGTCAATCGAGAACCTGAAGGAGATCCCCGGGGCCGTCCGCGACTGGCACCGGGAGCAGTAAAACCAAAAAGCACGAGAAAACGAGGGAAACGGAAAAGCGCGACAAATGCACGAGAAGACGAGGTACGGCTGAAATGCATAGACTGAAATTCACGGGGATGGACAGGATAGAGGGGAAGGAGCGCGATGGCGGAACTCACTGATATCGGTAATGAATTCATCCGTGACGAAATCGAGGAGTTTCTGGAGCGCGAGGACGAGCGGGAGCGGGCGATCGCCACGTTTGCCGGCGTCACCCCCGAAATGCAGGCGATCGCCGCGGCACTGATCGACGGCGACCATCACGAGGTGGACGCGCTCACCAAAGGCGCACTGGATGCGGGTACGGGGGCGTTGGAGGTGATGGACGACGGTCTCATCGCGGGAATGGGCATCGTTGGGATCAAATTCCGGGAGAACTTCATCTTCGTCCCGGAAGTGCTGGCATGCGCCCGGGCGATGAAGGCCGGGATGGCCTATATCGAACCCATTCTGTCCGCATCGGGCGTCGAGCCGATCGGCACGGTCATTATGGGTACGGTAAAGGGCGACCTGCACGATATTGGAAAGAATCTCTGCATCATGATGCTTCGCGGCGCGGGGTTTGTGGTCCACGATCTGGGAGTGGACACCTCGGAAGACGAATTCCTGGATGCCGTGGAGGAGCACGGCGCGCCGCTGCTGGGGATGTCGGCGCTGTTGACGACGACCATGCCCAATATGGGAAAGACGATCGAGGCGTTCATCGACGCGGATTTGCGCGAAGACGTCAAGATCATGGTGGGAGGCGCGCCCGTCACGCAGGAATTCGCCGACGATATGGGCGCCGACGGGTACGGTAAAGACGCCATGGCGTGCGTGTCCCTGGCCAAGGACCTGCTCGACGAGAAGAAGGCCGAGACCAACCTGAATGCGTGAGCCCGACTGTGCAGAAAATCGACAAAGAGGAATATCAGAAGCGGCTGGACAGGATAACCGAACTGTTCGCCGGCATGATCGCCCATGCCGATGAACTTTCAACCGTGCGATGCCCGTACAAGAACCGTTTCGATGAGTGTACGGCGAGGTTCGGCTGCAGAAACCAGCGAAAGCCCCGCCCGGGCGGGACGCTGCTGATGTGCGGCGGGGACGACAAGCTCGACTATCGCGGCGCATGGGAGACGGAAGCGAAACCGGGTGCGTACTTCGGGAGCGAGGAATAGAGTACTGGAACGCCGCATGGGTACGATATCTCACGACGGGAAACGGAAGGAGCTTGCAGCAGGCAGGACGGTCTTCGATTATGCGGATGAACTGGCGGTCCAGGTGCCCACCTCGTGCGGACGCACCGGGCACTGTCACGAGTGCGTGGTTGAAATCAGGCGCGGGATGGACGCTTTGCGGCCCCGGAACGAGGTGGAGTCGTTCCTGCGAGAGCATTACCGCCTCGCGTGCCAGGCGGTGGTCGAAGACGACCGGGCCGATATTGAATTCTCGCCATTGAGACGCAAGCCCCAGATTCTATCCACTACATTGGAAAAGTCGGTCGATCCGGACCCCCTGGTCACGCGCCGGGGGGACGTCGTATATTATGACGGCGTCGCCGTCGACAGGTATCGGGGCCGCCTTTACGGCATCGCGATCGATCTGGGCACGACAACGGTCGTGATGGATCTCGTGGACCTGGAAACGGGAGAGAGCGTCCATGTGAGTTCGTTTGAGAACCCGCAGCGTTTCGGCGGCAGCGACGTGATGCACCGCATCTCCTACGACGGGCAGTTTCAGGGCGAGTTGCGGAAGGCGGTCGTCAATGCGATCAATCACGAGATTCTCGAATTGGCAAATCGTCTGGGGTTTGCCCGCCAGGAGATCTATGAGGTCGTAGTGGCGGGAAACTCCACGATGCGCGACCTCTTCTTCAGGCTGGATGTGCAGAGCATCGGCCAGAGACCGTACAAGTCCCTGGTGGAGCGCGCCTGTCTGGACGGCGAGCGCGAGACGACCTCCCTGCTGGAGAGTTCCCGGCGCCTCGGCGTGCGCGCCAATCCGAGGGCGAAGGTCTACGGGATGCCGCTGATCGCGAGCCACGTGGGGGCGGATACCGCGGCCGACCTTGTGGCGATGGACCTGGCGACCCAGGATGGTGTGGTGATGCTGGTGGACGTGGGGACGAATACCGAGGTGGTCGTGGGAAGTTCCGGCCGGCTGCTCACCGCCTCCTGTCCGGCCGGGCCCGCGTTCGAGGGCGGACTGATCCGGTACGGGATGCCGGGTCATGAAGGCGCCATCGAGTCGATCCGACTGACCGACGACGGCTTCGAATACCAGACAATCGGACGCTGCGAACCGCAGGGAATATGCGGGTCCGGGCTGATCGATCTGCTCGCGGAACTCCGGCGGCACGGCCGCATGGCGCCCAAGGGCATGTTTGCCGGCAGGTCGTACGAGGTGCCGGTCGTTCCGGAATACGGAATCTCATTGTCCCGTGAAGACGCCAGCAACCTGGCCCAGGCCAAAGCGGCGAATTTCTGCGGCCAGTTCATCCTGATGCGGCACCTTGGGATCGGACCGGAAGAAATCGACACGCTCTACCTGGCCGGTGGATTCGCGAATTACGTGAACGTACGGAATGCGATCGAGATCGGGTTTCTGGCGCCGATCGCCGAAGACCGTGTCGTTAAGATCGGGAATGCCGCGGTCCAGGGCGCGCGCGAGGTGTTGCTTTCGCGCGAGAAACGGGCTTCCGCGGAAGCGCTGGTGAAGCAGATCGAACACATTGAGCTCGAGACGACGCCGGACTTCTTCGAGGTGTTCGTGGAGGGCTGTCAGTTCAAGCCGATGCCTGCCAGGCTCAATTAAGACGGCGGTTTGTAGTAGAATCGCGTTTCGTGAAATCTTCACCATTGTTCGAACACTTCGTCCTGTCCGTGAGCGTTGGTGTTCGTCGGGCCTGTCTAAACGTGGTCATTGAGCTTGTCGAAATGCCCGTGTCTCGTTACCCCTTCGAATGGCTCCAGGCGCACCATCGGGCGCCCTTAACAGGTTTTTGCCGACCCTTCGACAAGCTC
Organism: Candidatus Latescibacterota bacterium; assembly: GCA_965203805.1. Taxonomy (GTDB): domain Bacteria; phylum Latescibacterota; class UBA2968; order UBA2968; genus JAAXHE01. The sequence goes on from OZ241917.1 coordinate 5,041,108, forward strand.
AGGGAGCGGCTCAGGGCACAGTCGGTTCTTGTTTTTTTTCAGACGTTGTCCTTAGCTTGTCGACCGGCTGTTGGCCGGTCGACAAGCCGGCCGAATTCAGCGACGCCATTTCCGCGACGGAAGACTAAAGTCGCAACTTGAATCGAGCACATCCGCATGGCGATAACTTCCAAAAAATCCGATCCGGACGGACGGGATGGGGAGCGTCGTTCCCTGCGCCATCTGCTGGAGGAAACGGACGAGTTCGTCGTCTGCGTGGAACTGGTCAATTCCCGCGGGGTGATCACCGAGCGCCGCGGGCGGCACGTTCTGGATCTCGCGCGGGCGCTTGCCGACCAACCGGGCGTGCACGCGCTGAGCATCACCGACAATCCGGGCGGAAACGCCACCAACAGTCCGGACACAATGGGGATCGACCTGCTGGGCCGGGGGCAGGAGGTGATCATCCATATTTCGTGCAAGGACTGGAACCGTAATGCGCTGCTGAGCAGGGGCTGGGAACTGGCGAGCGAAGGATTCGAAAACGTGCTGGCGTTGTCGGGCGACTATCCCGCGGGCGGATACCGCGGGCAGGCGGACGGCGTGTTCGATACCGATTCGGTGGGTCTGCTGAAGATGTTCTCGGACATGAACTCCGGGTTGCGCCTCGAGGGCGGCAGGCGCGATCAGGCATTGAAACCCACACAATTCTTCCCGGGCGCGGTGGTCAACAACCACAAGAAGTATGAGCGCGAGGTGATGCCGCAGTATTTCAAGCTGGCCAGGAAGGTGGAAAGCGGCGCGGGTTTCATCATCAACCAGATCGGTTACGACGCCCGCAAACAGGACGAGTTGTTGAAGTACATGGCCCTTCACGGTCTCCGGACGCCCGTGCTTGCCAACGTCTACGTGCTCAGCCCCGCGGCGGCCAGGTTTTTTCACGCGGACAACATCCCCGGCGTGATCGTAACCGACGAGTTGCTTGCGCTGACGCAGAGGCATGCCCGTTCGCGCGACAGGGGCAAGGCCTTCTTCCTCGAATTCGCCGCCAGGCAGTGCGCCATTGCCAGAGGACTGGGATATCGCGGTGTCTATCTGGGTGGACACCTGAAGTTCGAGGATTACGTGCGAATCCTGGAGATTCTTGGCGAATATGGAGACGAGGACTGGAAGGACTTCGTGGATGGGTTTCTCTTCCAGCAGCCCGGGGAGTTCTTCTTTTTCGAACCCGATACGGAAACGGGGCTCAGTTCGAACGAGGTCAACCGCAAATACCGGCATTCGAAGCAACCCGACGTCTTGCGGGCCGGCAGAAGCCGGGTGTCCGCGGGCTACCGATTCAACCGCTTCGTGCACGAACTGGTTTTCGAAAAGGGCAAGCCGGCCTTTCGTCTCGGCAAAAAGATCTTCGAGGCCGTGGACCGCGCCGGAAGCGGCGTTGGGAGGGCCGCGCATGGCGCGGAGCAGGCGGTGAAGATCCTGGGCTTCGACTGCCGGGACTGCGGAGACTGTTCGCTGCCGGATATCGCGTTCCTCTGTCCCGAGTCGCAGTGCGTCAAGAACCAGCGAAACGGACCGTGCGGCGGAACGCGCCGGGGCCGGTGTGAAGTGGGAGAAAAAGAATGCATCTGGTCGCTGGCCTACGAACGGCTGAAGGCATACGGAGAGGAAGAGAAGATGCTGGAGAGGCCTGTGGTCTTCAAGGACGGCGCACTGAAGGGCACCAGCGCCTGGGCAAATGCATTTCTGGAGCGGGACCACCGCGCACGGACGAGATGAGGGGAACACCGTGAAATTAGATGGCAGGGCCGGCGAATTTGTCGTCATCGGCGAGAACATCCATACCACACGCGTTGTCCTGAGGAAAGGACGGCTCGTCGTGAAGAAACCCGGTGGAGGGGAGGCGGTCCGTTTTTTCGACACACGGAAACGCCGCCGCTTTCTCGCCATCCCGGACGATATCCGGCAGACGCAGGACTACGAGGAGGGTCGGGTCAAATACGTCAAGATTGCGGTGCAGGCGGCGATGTCCGGTCAGACGCCGCAGGCCGCCGACGGGCTGGCCTATCTGCACCGGATGGTCCAGCGCCAGGTGGACGCGGGAGCGGACTATCTGGATCTGAACGTGGACGAAGTCTCACTACGCCTCAAGGAGCAGAAGAAAGCCATGCGGTGGCTGGTGGGCATCGTGCAGGAGATAAGCCCGATTCCGATTTCGGTGGACTCCTCCAACGTGGAAACGATCGGGGACGGGCTCAAGGCCTGCGACGGCCGGGCCGGACGGCCGCTGCTGAATTCGGCCTCGCTGGAGCGACTGGAGGCACTGGACCTGGCCGTGAGGTACAACGCCCGGGTTGTCGTGACCGCCGCGGGCGAAAGCGGGATGCCGCAGGACGCCGCGGAACGCGTCGCGAATGCGTCCCGCATGGTCGAGGCGGCGCTGTCCAGGGGAATCGGGATCGAGGATATTTTCGTAGATGCCCTGGTTTTTCCGATTTCGGTGGACGTGGGATTCGGCAACCACTGCTTCGAGGCCATCCGGACGCTACGGGCGAACTTCGGCCCCGCGATTCACGTGACGGGCGGATTCAGCAACGTTTCTTTCGGGCTGCCGTGCCGGCGTCTCATCAACGACGTGTTTACGATTCAGGCCGTCGAGGCCGGGGCGGACAGCGGGATCGTCGACCCGGCCACCAGCAGTCCGCAGCGCGTTTTCTCCATGGACCGGGAGACGGAACCCTACCGGCTTGCGGAAGATATGCTTCTGGGTCGGGATCGCATGTGCAAAAACTACCTGCGCGCGTATCGAAAGGGTACGCTGGACGCTTACCGTTAACGAATCGGGGAGGATCCGGGAGGAGATGAAGACATTTTTCGAGAGGCTGGAAGATCCCAGCCCGATGGTTTACGACGGAGGATTCGGTTCGGAGCTGTTCAAAGGGCATATCGAACTGACGAACAGCGCACTCGCAAATGAACTGCATCCGGATGCGGTGGTCGATATCCACTCCGCCTATATCGCGGCGGGAACCGACGTCATCGGAACCAACACTTTCGTGGCGTCGCCACTGCACCTGGAAATGGCGGGCAAGGCGGATAACGAGGCCGGGAAAATTGCGCGGCTGGCCGTGGAACACGCGAGAACAGCAGTCGATAAAAGCGGCAGGAAGGTCTATATTGCAGGCTCCGTCGGTCCGTCGCCGGGCGCTATCGAGTCGGACGCGGGCGATACCGTGTTCGGCATTGCGGACAAGAAGGCGAGGGCGGCGCACGAGCAGGTCATCTATACGCTCGCCAAGGCCGGCGTTGAGCTGATCTGTATCGAGACCATGTTTTCCGCAAAAGAGGCAGCCATTGCGGCGGACGTTGCCAGGAAGACCGGGTTGCCCGTCGCAATCAATCTGACCTGCAAATACACGAAAGACCGGAAGACGGGCGAGATGGTCTACCGGACGGACTGGGGGCATTCAGCTGAGGACCTGCTGGATTTTCTTTGTTCCGGAGAGTTTTCAGACGGAGACAATCTGCTGGAGCACGTGCAAATCATCGGGATGAACTGCGGCGCCGAGACGCGGCGGCTTGAACATACCGGGATGCCTTACGCAATCAACGGGATGCGGCAGTTCACGGATGCAATGTCTGCGAGGGGCATCAACGGGATGAGGTTGATGGCCTATCCCAATGCGGGGCTTCCGAAGCTGGAAGTAAAGACGGGACGGACGACGTATTCACAGACCGAGGAGGATATGGCGCATTGTGTCCCCGAACTGATCGACGCGGGCGCTTTCATCGTCGGCGGGTGTTGCGGGACGGGGCCGTCGCATATCCGCGCTTTTCGCGGAATCTTGAACGGCGGAGCGGCCAATGACGGACGCGCCGGGAATGCGGCCGGCACCCGCGAACAGACAAAAGCGCCGGACTGACAGAGCGCGAAAGGGCGACAGGTGGCCGAGTACCAGGTCCTCTACTGGAAGGATATCCCCGCGCAGGTGCGGGTTTTCGACGGGAAGCGGCGGGTTTCGCGGCAGATGCCCCCGGAATTTCAGGAGGCGATAGACAGGCGGGCGATGCAGGAGGGGCTGGCGGGAACGGACGCGTACCTGGCGCATTGGCAATGGAGCGAGCGTCGGGAACGTCCCGGCGACCCGCAGGTGGTTCTGCGGGCGGCGATAGAAGAACTTGAACTGACGTACGACGAGCAGGAAGGGTAATTCGTGACGCGCCCGAGAGGTTTCTGGAGGAACGAAGAGAGCCGGGATTTCCGGCTCTCTTCGTTTAACGGCTAACGTCGTACTCGCTACAACACCCCTGCCCCCTGAACGGGAGACGCGACCGTGAGTCTTTCCCGGACCCCGCGTGGCGCATAGTACCTGTCGCGCATGGCTTCGATGATATCCTGCACGCTGTCAGAACCGACCAGGACCATCATGCTTCCGCCCAGGCCGGCGCCGGATATCTGCGCGCCCGCCGCGCCTGCATCCAGGGCAACGTCGACCATCTCATCGATCTCCGGAATGCTGCAATTGTAGTCGCCCGGTTGCAGGTGAAGGTCTTTTGACGGGTCGAATCGCGGCGCGTCCAGGTCGATGCGGTCGCCGTCGTGCGAAACGTTCATCAACTCTCCGTAGAGGTCCACCCGGTTCCGGTTCAGGACGTCCTTGAGATCTCTGCTTCGCGCGGATTCGGCGATACCATATGCAATGACCATCCGGATATGGTATCCGCCGGCCGGTTCGTCGTGGGTGGCGAACTGCTGTTCGAGAAACGTCTCCCGGCCCGGCAACTGACGCAGGAGTTCCCGGCGGTCGATCCGTTCCGGCAGCGACTCGATCAGCGCGTAGATTTCCGGTTGGGCGAGGCATTCAACCACGTCGCCCAGGTGGAATTTCTTCTCGACGTCCAGATCCTTTCTGTCCGCCACGACGCTCCGGATCGATTCGGGATGTCGCGCTTCCAGCCCGTTTCGGAGAAAGACCTCTCCGATCTCGTACGTTGCGGTCTTTTCGTTGAATTTCTGGCCTGCCGCTCCGGTCTTGTTTGCCTGGATTCCCGAGTCAAAGATGATGATCTGATAGCCGTCCGGAAACGGCAGATAGGCGTCGATCATCAATTCCGGCAGGGTCTTCATATGGGTGATTCTGCCCAGCCGGCCGCACTTGATCGCGGCGTGGTCGCCGAAACCGCCGCGTGTTCCGACGTACCATTCCGCGGTGCCCGCACACCTCACGAACTGCCTGTCGTCCAGATCGATATCGTTGACGTGCGTCATGATCTCCGTCGTCGCGACGACAACCGCGGACGAAGAACTCAGGCCGCCCATGTCCGGCAGGCTGCTGCCCATGACCCCGTCGAATCCACGCAGTTGCCTGCCGGGAAAGCGGGTGTGCAGGTATGCCGGCGGCGCCTGCAATTTGGTAATCCAGTCCTCGTTGACACCGGCGGCTCTGCGTTCGTCGGTCTTTTCCTGCGTCCACTCCAGCCACTCGGCATCGGAACGGATCGGCGAGTCCGGGCAGATTTCGGGCAGATGGAAACAACGGTTCCCATAGGCCGGATCCAGATTGCGGACTTCGATCCTTTCGTCGTTTCTTCGGGAAAAACAGATGAGAATCTCTTTGTCCAGCGAGATCGGGTTGATGAAGGCGCCCCGGTGGTCGGCGTGCATCCCCACCGTGTTCAACCGGCCCGGCGCCCGGACGAAACTGACGTCTCTATCGCCGAAGGTCTCCCTGAATCGCATCGCGGTCTCCAGGAGGGCGCAGAGACGTTCTTCGATAAGTTCCTCGCTGTCGCCGTAGATGGACCGAAGGCGGGAGATCAGATCGTCGTTCCGGCCCCGAATCGCCCGGATCCATTCATGCGTGTTCTTCTGTCCAATCATCCATCTGTCCTTCCGGTATCAGGCATTTGCAACCGGTCTGTTCCAGCCGGTGTCGGGGAAGCCCATTGGACGCGCCATGGACTGAAGGGGTGAAAAGAGAAAACGACAACGCTTCCAGACCATTCGAGAGGCGTTGTCGTTCTGTTCCGCAAAGATGCCGTCGCACCTCGGCTGGAAGGCGTATTACAGTTTGTCCGGATCGAAGATACCTTTTTGTGTGTCGACGACCCGCTCGGACCTGGTCTTGAACATCGTGCCGGCCGGATAATAGCCGGCTTTCACGTAGGCGAGGCCGTATGAGATACACATTGGCCCAAGCAATGTGCCGGGATCCGTGAGGGATTCGCATGCCAGCTGCGTCCTGTCGCCGAGAACGACGCCCATCTTGGAACCGCCCAGGTCGTACCATTTGTCGTTGATGACGACCTTCAGATTGACGCGCTTGTCGCGCTCGCGTACGCCCTGGATGATGCCCAGGTTCGCGGCCGTGGCCTGGTTGCCGAAGTGGGTGGCGTACCCGCAGAGGCTGTCGCCGAGATACGAGGGATGGGGGAAATTGGCCTCGTCGAGCATGAGGACGTTCTTGATTTCACCCCGGATGGCGTTGTCTCCCTGTTTCTTGTGGCCGCCCAGGATGATATTGCCCCGGAGATAGGCGCCCTGCCGGATTTCGTTATTCGGTCCTATGATCGTGGGTCCCTTGACGCCGGCCGTGGGCTCGACAACGGCGCCCTCCCCGACGTAGATGTCGCCGCCGTCCAGGTAGATGACCGCGCCGACCACCTTTGCGTCTCTTGCGACGTAGAGCGTGTGGCCCTCGCCGTCGAGCGATCCGTGTACGAAGAGCGGTTCGCAGACGGCGCCGGGCTCGACCAGCACGGTGTAGTTACCGATTCCGGTCAGGCCCGTCCGTTCTTCCACGCCTTCCGCAGAACCGATCTTCTCCGCCAGCCATTCCGTGGCGTATCTTTCGATTCCGTCTTTGCCGATAAGGTCGACGACGGACCTGGCGCCGTCGATCAGCGCCCGGTGTTCAAACGGGTATCTGTCGAGATCGAAGAAGTTGGACGGTCTCAACTCGCCGGGGACCTCGTCCGCCGCCAGTTCGGTTACAATGACCGGATCGTCCTTCGCGCCGGTTCCGTTAATGGCCATCACTTATTCCTTTCTGCTTTCCGCGATTTTCTCGAGCGTCTGGTCGTGCAGGGCCTGCGTCCGGCTGACCAGAACGTCGAAGACGGTCTCGTAATCTTCCGTGGGCTTCGGCACCGCGTTTCCGTCGAAGTCGGTGACGATCAGTCCGGCTTCCTCCGCGATCGCAATCCCGGAAAAGACGTCGACGTAAGGCTGTTGCCTGGCAAAATAGACGTCGATCTGCCCGGCCGCTGCCTCTGCAAAGGCGTACGGGCCGCCGTTGGGGTGCAGCATTTTGAAGGCATCGATAACCGGCCGGTATTCATCGATGAGCGGCATGAGGAATTTGCCCGGCTTCAGGAGGTACGATTCGACACAGGCGTCACCCACGTCGCCAGCGGGCTCCCCGTGCCGTTCCCTGCGGTAGCTTTCATTGAGACGCTCCACGCCGGTCAGCGCGTTTCCGTCCAGTTTGGCCATAAAGGCGCCGTTGCCGTTGGCGAACGCCAGGTCTCTGTTGAAGACGTCGCCGGTGACGGAGACGAGGTGATCGAAGTTAGCGTCGAAGAGCGCGAGGGAACTGTATTGCATGAACGGCAGACCCCGCTTGTACAACCAGCTGCCGTCGAACGGATCGGAGACGCCATAGATTTTGTCGCCTTCCTTGCCGCCGGTCAGATCCACCATACCGGCTTCCTCGGAGAGCAGCACGACCGGATGGGTGCTCTCTTTGAGCCGTCCGATGTATGCCCCTTCCGCGGCTTCGTCCACACCGAAGATCTCGGCGTCCCAATCCTTGTAGTCGCCTTCCCGGGTCCGGATGACCATGGCGCCGCTGGCCTCGCCCTGCAAATCGTGAAGGATGTCCAGGGTTTCCGCCACGATGGCCAGGCCGAGCGCCGAGAGGTCGTCAACATTATCTGTTCTACTGAAGTTGCCGATTCTACTTTCGAATATCTGATCTTCACCCATTCGAAATTCCTTCCACCTGAAGTGAGGTAACTTTCTGTTTTTAAGGGACTAATGTATGAAAACAGTGGAAAGTTCAATAGATAATGATTATACCATATTCCCTTCGTGATGTCAAGACAAAACATATTGCGGAATCGCCGGCCCGATGGTATCCTAAAAGCGGGGAGAGGTTAGACGTTAGACGGGAGATGATGACCCTTCGCCCATCGGATTTGGACGCGGACTGGCGATATGGGTCAGTGATACCGAAGGACTACTCACACCAGAGGGAGACGGGAGAGGGTAGACGGGAGACGATATGAGTGCACTATGGATTTTCTTGTCGTTACGATAACGGTAGAGAAACAGGCACGGTCAGCGTGAAAACACTGTGGTTACGTTATCCTCTACCGGCTCACGTCTACCCTCTTACCGCATTTAGAATAGTCGCCGCTGGGCGTGGGGCCTGCTAGATGCATAGCGCGAATACCCTCACAGGATGCACGTATTTCTCCGCCCTGACACCGTCGGTGGCGCATCGAACCGTGTCGCTGGACGGATCAGCGCGCTCTGCTCTGGTAGCCCTCCGGTAAGGGAATTCCCTTGTAGTCCGATTGGCACCTGTATGATGAGGACAGCTGTCGACCTTAAGCAAAGACATGCAACAAGGGGCAAACCCATTGTCCTCAGCGCAGTTTCATTACAGCAACAGGTAGAACGCAGACCTCTTCCCCCCGCCCCCCCTCCCGGGGGGAGAGGGGGCGCGAAACCATGCGTACATCAAGGGATTACAGTTCTCCCCGTCCTTTTAGGAGGGGGAACGGGGATAGGTCGGCCGGCTGCAAATATAACGCATGCAAAGGAGAAACAATGGTTCTTCGCGGGAAGATAGTGGGAACGGAAAATCCGGTCTCGGTAACCATTGAAGGCGGTCGAATCGAGAGCGTCGATGCCGACGGCGCGGGGGAACTCGGAGGCGACGACGTCTGGATTTCGCCGGGAATTTTCGACGTGCAGGTCAACGGCGCCGGTGGGATCAACTTCAGTTCGGGCGACCTGACGGTGGAAAGGGTGCTGGAGGCCTGTAAGTGGCCGTACCGGGCTGGCACCGCGTTATTCTGTCCGACGGTAACGACCTCACCCGTTGAGCAGGCGATTGCGGCGCTGAGGACGCTGGCACGGACGTGCGAGCAGTCGGATACAGCGAATGCGTCGTTCGTGGGGTTCCACGTGGAGGGGCCGTACATCGCCTCCGAAGACGGTCCGCGGGGTGCGCATCCCCTGGAGCATACGCGCGATCCGGACTGGGAAGAGTTCTGTCGTTACCAGGACGCCGCGGGGGGCCGGATCCGAATCCTGACGCTGGCGCCCGAGCGTGAGGGATCCCTGGCCTTTATCGAGAAAGCCGCGGAGGCCGGCGTCATTGTCGCCCTGGGACATACCGGCGCGAGCAGGGCTCGGATCCGCGAGGCGGTTTCGGCGGGAGCACGGATGTCCACGCACCTGGGCAACGGAGCGCACGCGGAGATCCCCCGCCACGACAACTATATCTGGGAGCAACTTGCTGCAGACGAACTCTGGGCGGGGATCATCCCGGACGGGCACCATCTGCCGCCGCCGGTGCTGAAGAGTTTCTTCAGGACCAAGCAGAAAGAGCGCATCTGTCTGGTCAGCGACGTGTCATCCATCGCCGGGCTTCCGCCGGGCATATACGGCCGGAGCTACGGGACCGACGAGGTGGAGATTCACGCGAACGGGAAGATCTCCCTGGCGGGCACGCCGTACCTGGCGGGAGCGTCCCTGTTCCTGGATTACGGGATCCCGAACACGGTCGCCTTTACGGATGCGTCGCTGGCCGATGCGGTGGATATGGCCGGTGTAAACCCGGCGCGGCTGCTGGGCGTGGACGATCGGCTGGGACGCGTGACGCCCGGAATGGAGGCCAGCCTCACGCTGTTCCGCCGGAGGGAGGGACATCGCGCGCTCTCCATTGTGGCGACCATCGTCCGGGGTGAGATTGTCCACAGGGCATGAGTCCTCCGATTGAGGATTCGGGAGTTCCAAACATGGAACGGCTCCAGGGCATTGTGGATCGAATCACGTTTCAGAGCGAAGAGAGCGGCTACACGGTGGCCAGGTTCCAACCGGAAGGCGCACGGGATACGGTCACCGTTGTGGGGACGACGCTTTCGTTGGTTGCCGGGGAGTGCGTGTCCCTGCAAGGGGAATGGACGGACCATGCCCGGTACGGACGGCAGTTCAAGATCGATTCCTACGAGAAAGTATATCCGTCCACCGTACATGGAATGCGAAAGTATCTGGGTTCGGGGCTGATCAAGGGTATCGGACCGGTGATGGCCGGGCGAATCGTGGACCATTTCGGGAAAAAGACGCTGGAGGTAATCGAGAAGGCCTCGAAACGGCTCGTGGAGGTGGAGGGGCTGGGCCGGAAGCGTGCGACGATGATCGAGGATGCGTGGAAGGAGCAGCGCGAGATCCACAACGTGATGGTGTTTCTGCAGTCGCACGACGTGGGTACGGGGCATGCGGTGAAGATCTGGAAGCAATACGGGCAGGACGCAGTTTCGCTGATTCAGGAGAATCCGTACCGGTTGTCTCGCGACGTCTGGGGCATCGGATTCGCATCCGCCGACCGGATCGCTCAGAAAATGGGCGTGGAATCCCAATCGGAGCAGCGGGTCCTTGCGGGTATCCGTTATGTACTGGACACCGCGGCGCAATCCGACGGGCACGTCTATCTGCCGGTGACGGAGTTGATGGACCGGTGCGCAGAGACGCTGGAAGTGGCGCACGAACTGATCGCGCCGTGTATCGACTTGTTACGCCGGGAGGAAGAGGTGGTCGTCGAGGACGACCGGATCTACATTCCCCCACTCTTCTTTGCCGAAAAAGGCGTGGCGACGCGGGTGCATCAGTTCTCAAACATCCGGCGCGTTGAGACCCGCGATATCGCGGCGGAAATCGCGGCGATCGAGAAACGCGACGGGATCCGGTTCGCCTCTCTGCAGAAGGTTGCGCTGGAGAAGGCCCTTTCCCACAGCCTGCTGGTGCTTACCGGCGGTCCCGGGACGGGCAAGACGACGACGATCAGGGGTCTGATCGCCCTCTTCGAGGCGAGAGACAAGGAAGTACTGCTGGCCGCGCCAACCGGACGGGCGGCCAAACGGATGTCGGAAGCCACGGGGAAGGACGCAAGAACCATCCACAGGCTGCTCAAGTTCAGCCCCGGCGATCTGAAGTTCGATATGAACTTCGAGAATCCTCTGACGTGCGATGCGATCATCGTGGACGAAGTCTCGATGGTAGACGTGGCATTGATGAATAGCCTGATGCAGGCAGTACCGCTCGGCGCGACCGTGGTTCTGGTGGGCGACGTGGACCAGTTGCCGTCGGTTGGGCCGGGGAATGTCCTGAAGGACATCATCGGCTCCGGGCAGGCGGCTGTCGTTGCGCTGAACGAGATCTTCCGGCAGGCGCGTGAGAGTCGGATCGTAATCAACGCGCACCGGATCCTGGCCGGCGAAATTCCGGAGGTGGACAACAGCCGGAACTCGGATTTTTTCTTTTCCCAGGTGGACGAGCCGGAGGAGGTAGTGGAGACGGTCTGCGGGCTCTGCGGGGACCGGCTGCCGCGCGCCTACGGCGTGGACGCAATAGACGACATCCAGGTGATGGCGCCGATGTATCGAGGCGAGACCGGCGCAACGAACCTGAACCGGGTGCTGCAGGAGCGTCTCAATCCCAACGGGCAGGAACTGCAGCGCGGCGGCGTCCGGTTCCGGGTGGGAGACAAGGTGATGCAGGTGCGGAACAACTATGACAGGGACGTGTTCAACGGGGATATCGGGCGGGTTGCGGGGATCGATCCGACGAACCAGGCCCTCGCCGTAAGATACCCCGAGCGGACCGTGGGTTACGACTTCACGGAACTGGACGAGATTGTGCCGGCCTATGCCACCAGTGTGCACAAGAGCCAGGGGTCGGAGTATCCCGTGGTCGTGCTGCCGCTGACCACGCAACACTATATGATGTTACAGCGGAACCTCCTGTACACGGCCATCACAAGGGCGCGGGACCTGGTTGTCATCGTCGGCACGCGGAAAGCCCTGGCCATCGCCATCAAAAACAACCAGGTGGCCGACCGGTACACCTCGCTGCCCCAACGCATCCGGGCGGGGGCTGTTGAATCGTAAGAGACGCCCGTCAGATACGCATTCGGACGGCATCCCGGGCCGTCCACGGCGCTCGCGTATTGCAGACCGGGACAGTTGCGCCGTGTTAATCCCGGTGTCGACCGCGTACTGGCAGACCGCCCCGCGACGGAGATCCCCGTCAGGCAGTTCACGCCGCAACCCGCGCTTCCGCCTCAACGTGACGTCGGTCACAGATCGACCCTGACCTTCCCCCCGAACGCAGGGACCGATTCCCACCGCTGGACGACGCTATCCCGATCGTTTTCGAACACGGCGAGTTCCAGGTCCCGGCTCGCCTTTCCGTCCAGGTTGACGGAAACCGCCCTGCCGTCGGGCGAGGTCGCGGCCGCGATCCAGGACTCGTCCCGCGCGCGGGTATACTCGGCGGCCTCGTCGTGGCTCACCCCCCGGATATCGAACCGGTCCGTCCTCCGCGATACCAGCGACAACCACCGGTCGATCTCTTCCAGCGACAGCACGCCGAATTTCTGCTCGTGGGTCGTGATTTCGGAAAAGAACCCGCTGTCCAGCGCCTGGCGTACCGATCCGGCCGCCCGGTCCGCGGCCTTGTCCATATCATTCGTGGGGTTGTCGCCGGCCCAGGTCGTACAGCCCGTCAGCACGTCGGGCTCCACAAGGTGTCGAGGCAGCATGGCGCCGATGTTGTACATCTCCGGGTCTTCGGGGATATAGTCGTAGAACAGGCTGTTGAGACCGTATGGCCACCAGTTGGGAAACAGCCGCTCCCACTTCACCTGTCCCAGGTGATAGGTCGAATAGACGAACGTCCGCCCCCGCGCCTTCAGATACGGCAGGACGCGCACGCCCACTTCGCCCCAGTGAAACGCGGCCCGCCGCGGCGGCCGGAGTCCCCGCTCGTCGTACCACCGGTCCACCCGATCGAAGATCGCCTTCAACTCCGCCTCGCTGTACTCCCCGATGCCGAAGTCGAACGGAATCAGCCTGTAATAATCGAACGCATGCGCGTCCCAGTCCACCTGTCCCGCTCCGCAACGCTCGCGCATGAACGGCACGACTTCATCAGGAACGAGATCCAGGAAGCAGGAGATCATCGGCCGATACCCGTGCCGGTTCATGACTTCGGTATAACGGAAATCGTGCCGTCCCCTGCCGTCGTCCACGCGGACGGTCACGTAGGGCGGCATCATCTGCGCGACGTACGGCTTGCGCGCCGCCCAGACGATCGCGCGCCAGAAGAAGGCGTCCAGCCCCATCGCGTGCCCCAGAAACTCCCCGTGCCAGATCCGGGGCGAACAGGCGAACTGCACCGCGCGGCCGCTGCCGCAGACCCCGGCCAGCACGGCGGGAAACTGATCGGGTTCGTAGGCCGTGCCCGGTACATTGTGGCGTGAGAAAATGAGCTGGTCCTTGCCCATGGCAGCCTGCGCCAGTTCCACAACGTGCCGCCCCACGCGCCTGATCTGCGCGATGGTCACGGGTCGTTTCAGCCGGACCATACTGCCCGCCTGCTGCGTCCAGCTGATGAAGTGGTCGTTGTCCCCGATGCGGAACAGGTCCGAAGCCATCGGGATCCGTTCCACCTCCAGCCCCAAGAGGCGCAGCAGCGGCGGCTTATAGAGCCTCAGTTCACCATCGAAATTGACCAGGCCCAGCCCTGCTTCCTCTACGGCAGAGGCGAGCAGTTCCGTATCCGCCAACGAGAGGGCATCGCCCAGGCGCGCCTGCGCGATAACGACCGCGGCGCAGTTTACCAGCAGGTCCGGGGTCAGGGAGCCCAACGCCAGGTCGTGAATCCGGAACGGAAATCCGAAGTGCTGCAGGGCCACCAGGACGGTCTGATCCACGATGCTCGTGTCCGTATAGCTGCCCCGGCTGTCCACCAGCACCAGCAAGGCCCTGTTTCCCGTGCTCTCACGCCGGGGGCGTTGCACCATCTGTCGCGGTGAGAATCCCATCAGAAGTCTCCTGGCAATACTCTAAGGATTTCCGTTTCCGGGACGCGGCCCGGCCGGAGGATTTCGGGGTTGCCACGTGAGACGTCGACGAGGGTGGAGGGGCGCGGGTCGCCGGAAGGGCCGCCGTTCAGGATGAGATCGACGTCGCGGCCGAGGACGTCGGCGGCTTCCCGGGCGCTTCGGACGGGAGGCTGGCCGGATCGATTGGCGCTGGTGCTGGTGATGGGGCCTCCCGAACTGTGAAGCAGGGCGCCGGCAAGCGGCGCGTCTGACATGCGAAGCGCCAGCGTGGACGTGGATCCGAGCAGGTGCTTCGGGAGGTCTGGCGACGCGGGGAACACGAGGGTGAGCGGCCCGGGCCAGAAGGCGTCGATCAGGACTTCCGCTGCCCGTGGAACGTGAGCAACAAGCGCGTCCACGTCCTTCCTGTCCCGGACGAGCAGGATCAGCCCCTTCTCCGCTTCCCTGCCCTTGAGCTCGAAGATACGCTCGAAAGCGGAAGGGTTGAACGGGTCTGCGCCGAGGCCGTAGACGGTCTCCGTAGGATAGACGACAACGCCGCCCCTCCGGATCCGATCGGCTGTCTGAAAGATGCCCGGCTCACCGGCCGTCAGGATGGGCGCCCGATCCATTGTCAAAACAGGCTTTCCGGACGGAAACGGGTCGACGTTTGTTCAAAGGCGGAAACGAAGGCGATGAAGTCCCCGAATCCGACCGCTCCGTTGCCGTCGAGATCAAAACGTGCATCGGCGGACCCGTAGGCCCGCGCGAAGAGGATGAAGTCGGCGAAGTCAACCGCGCCGTCGCCGTTGAAGTCGGCCGCGCCGTCCGGAGGGGGCGGCGGCGGTGGTCGTGGCGGAGGCGGCGGGACGGGCGGGGGCTCGCGCCGGTAGTCAGGAGGGAAGTTTACGGTGAGTTGCAGGATGCTATTGTTGTTCGTGTCGGCAATGTAGACCCCGCCGTCGGGAGCGGTGGCAACGGCCGACGGTGAACTCAGCGATGTTTCGGTTCCGGCGCCTTCGTCCTGATTGAACCCCGGGAACCCCGTGCCCGCCACGGTCTGTATGATGCCCAGGTTCAGGTCGAGCACCCGGATGCGGTGATTGCCGGTGTCCGCGATATAGAGGTATCCGTTGTTGTCCACGGCCACGTCTACGGGGCCGTTGAGGATTGCCGTGGGCCCCGGCCCCCCGTCGCCCGAAAACCCGGCCTCTCCGGTTCCGGCCACCGTGGAGATGACGCCCTCGGCGTCCACCATCCGGATCCGATGGTTCCCGGTATCTGCGATGTACAGGCGGCCCCGGCTGTCTACCGCAACGCCCTCGGGTCCGTTCAGCGCGGCCATTGCGGCCTGGCCTCCGTCACCGGTGTAACCCTCCTCAAAGCTGCCGGCGACGGTGGTGATGATGCCGCCGGCGTCCACCTTTCGGACCCTGTGATTGAAGCGCTCCGCGATCCAGACGTTACCCGACGGGTCTGACGCAACGCCCACGGGGCCGGACAGATTCGCATCCACCGCCGGGCGTCCGTCGCCGCCGTAACCGGGGATGTCCCTGCCGGCGAAGGCGACGATATTCTCGCTCGAAAGGTCGATCCGGCGCACGATATGACCGCTCACTTCTCCAACGATCAGATCGCGTCCGGGCGTGAACGCGAGGCCCCGGGGATTACCGAGACTGGCCTCGATGGCCGGCCCGCCGGTGCCGATGGAAATCCCGATTCCGTCTCCGGCAATCGTGTTAATCGTTCCGTCCGCGCTGACCCTCCGGATCCGGTTATTTCCCGAGTCGGCAATGTAAAGGGCGCCCGCTGCCGTGGCCGCGACGCCTCGCGGGCTGTTCAGAAACGCCTGGACGGCGGGACCGCCGTCACCCCCGAAACTGCTCTGGCTTCCGCCTGTACCGGCAAGCGTACGTATTCGCGTATGGTCCGCTCCAATGGGCGGCAACAGTGTGATTCGGATCTCTCCCGGCGGGAGGCCCCCAAACCGCGCGGATGCGAAGACATCGCCCGGCGTCGCCCCGGCCTGAAAGAAGACGGATGCGAGTCCGTCGCGCACCATCGTCGTATCGCCGCCAACGAAGGCGCCGTCGCCTGAAGAGACATGAAAGATCAGGCGGCGGTTGTTGACGAGCGTGACTTCGTCCATGGCGTCCAGGATGCGTGCGCGGATTCGGGTCTGCGCCTCGCCGTTGGCCGCCAGCACCGGCACAGCAGCATCGAGCGTGACGCGCACGGGCGGCGGCGGCACCGTTTCGGTCACCTCCAGGACGGTGTTTACAGGGACGTTCCTGATCCGCTGCGCGATACCCGAGGGCCATCGTACGGTCAGTGTATCAACCCGGACGGCGTCACCCAATCCGAAAGCGGCGGTCAGGGCGTCCTGTGACAGGTACGACGCGCCGCCCGTAATTTCGCGAATTGTGGATGTGCCATCGAAGGCGATTTCCACCCGTGTACCGATGGCGTCCGGACTGCTCCGCGTGGCGCGCGGACGAACGGCCAGCCAGTTCCCGTTGAATTCCTGATTCCGGAAGAGACGGTCGTCGCCGTCCTGCACGGACACGAAGATGTCCAGTCCGCCGTCGCCGTCGAAGTCCGCCAGGGCCACGCCGCGGCTGTTGGCGCCGACGTCAACGCGGAAGGATTCGGCCACGTCGCTGAATGTCCCGCTGTCGTTTTGGTACAGGTTGTTTTTGCCGCCCGCGTTGGAGACGTAGAGATCCAGATCGCCGTCGTTATCGAAATCACCCCAGACCGCGCCCCTGCTGTCCACGGTGTCCGGACCCGCCACGTTGAGGCTGCTGCTGGATTCCTGGAACCGGCCGTCGGTATTGACGTAAAGGCGGTTCCCTTCACCGAAGTAAGTGACGTAAAGATCCAAGTCCTTGTCGTTGTCGAAATCCCCCCAACTCGCGCCGAAGGTCGGACCGCCCAGTCCAAGTTCCTCCAACCCCGCCTCCGACGCGGCGTCCACGAAGCTCCCCGCGTCGTTCCGAAAGAGCCGATTCGGCCCGCTGTTGGCGAGAAAGAGGTCCGCGTCGCCATCGCCGTCGTAATCCGCCCACGCGGGCTGCAGGCTGCTGTTGGCGTCGTACAGGCCGGCTTCTTCTGCGGATTCGACGAAGCGGCCTCCCTCATTGAGATAGAAGCGGTTTTCGCCGAAGTTGGCTACGTAGAGGTCGGGGTCGCCGTCTCCCTCCACGTCGGCCCACGCCGCGCCGTACCCGTCTCCTCCGTCATCTACGCCTGCCTGTGCCGCGATTTCGGTGAAGCGGCCTCCGTCGTTCCGATAGAGCCGGTTCGGTTGACCGAAATTGGTCACGTAGAGGTCCAGGTCGCCGTCGCGGTCGATGTCCGCCCAGGCCGCCGCGCTGCCGTCGCCTTCATCCGCCACGCCAACCCTCCCGGCAAGCTCCGTAAACCCGTCGCCGTCGTTCCGGTAGAGCAGATTGGATTGCAGGCTCCGCACCACGTAGAGGTCCGGGTCGCCATCGCCGTCGTAATCCGCCCATGCGGCGCCGAAGCTGGCGCCCGGGTCCGCCGCACCGCGGTCGCCCGCAACGTTGAGAAATCCGCCGGGCCTGGATTCCCTGCCGAAGCCCTCAAGGGGGATTTCCAGTTCCGGTTCGTTCGGATCGTTACTGAAAAGAGTGAGTACCGCCCGCTGTAATCCGGTCCGGGCGGGACGGAATACGACGTCCAGACTCTGTCTCTGGCTCGACGTGATGCGCAGGGTGTCGTCCAGGCTGACGGAAAACTGCATGGCGTCCGTCAGTTCGGCACGGAAAACGGTCAGGACGCCCGCGCCCAGGTTCGCGACCCGCAGGATGGATGGCTGCTCGCGACCGACGAACGTTCGTTCGAAGACGATGGTTTCCGGAAAGACACCGATATCCGGCGCCGCGCCCGTACCCGAGAGAGGGACGGTGAGCGTGGGACGCCATGGGTCGTCGGTATTGACGGTCAGCGTTCCCCGCACGGGCCCTTCGTCCATCGGGCTGAACCCCAGACGGATTTCGGCCTCACCCGCCGGATCGATCTCGATTGGAAATGCGTCCAGAAGGACGAACTCTTCCCGATCGGTGTTCGCGCCGGCCAGCGTGAGGGTGCGTCTGCCAGCGTTCCCGATGGGAAACGCGCGCGACGCCTGATCTTCCACGACGACCGCGCCGAAATCGACACGGGTGGCGGTCAGACGGAGAACGGGCGACTGAAAGGCGGGGTCGAAGAGTTTGCGGATGCGGCCGTTGCCCGTGTCCACGATGAGCAGGTTTCCGTCCGGGTCGAGGACCACGCGGGAGGGTTCCCGGAGCTCGGCGAGCGGGGCGGGTCCACCGTCGCCGGCGTCCCCGAAATTGCCGGTGCCCGCCAGGGTGAAGATAATCCCGGTGCCGGGATCCACGGCGCGGACGCGGTTGTTGCCGGTATCCGAAATATAGAGGGTCCCGTCGGCGCCGACGGCCACCCCGCCAGGCAAATCGAGACGGGCGTCGGGGGCAGGCCCTCCGTCGCCAGAGAAGGCGCCTCCGCCACCGAAAACGGGCCCGCGGCCGGCCACGGTTGTGACGATGCCCGTTTCCGCGTCCACGCGGCGAATTCGATAATTGTTGAAATCGGCGATGAAGATGTTTCCGGATGCGTCCACTGCAATGTCTTCTACGGTCAGGCCGGCCTCGACCGCCAGCCCGTCATCGCCGCCGAATGAAAAATCGCCGTCTCCTGCAAGGGTGGTGATCGCGCCGCTGTCCAGATCGATTCTGCGGACCCGGTTGTTCCCGCGAGCCTGTCCGTCCAATCCGTCCGCGATATAGAGTCCGCCGCGGGGGCCCGCAGCCAGCGCGACGATTTCCCCGAATACGGCGGCGGCGGCCGGCCCTCCGTCGCCGTCGAAACCGAATGTTCCGTTGCCTGCGACGGTCGTGATGATCCCCGTGACGGCGTCGATGCGTCGTATGCGCCGGTTGCCCGTGTCGCCGATGTAAATGTTGCCGGCTTCGTCAACCGCAACACCCTGGGGCCTGTCCAGTCGCGCTTCGGTGGCGGGTCCGCCGTCGCCTGCAAATCCGGCTACCCCGGTGCCTGCGACGGTCGTGATGCGTCCCGTGACCGCATCCACCCTGCGGACTCGGTGGGTGCCCGTGTCCGCGATGTAGACGTGACCATCGGCGGCGGCGGCGCCCAGGGGGATGCTCAGGGCAAGGTCGGTCGCGGGAATATTCTCGCCTTCCCGGTCACCTCCGCCCGCAATGGTGATCAGAGTGCCCCGGTCCTGAGCGAACGACGCGCCGGCCAGCGCGAGCAGGGCGCCGACGAGAAACAGGGTTGCGTGTGTTTTCCGAATGAAGCGCATAGATTGGATTCGGGCGACTGCGTGTTGCTTTTCGCCCTGCAGGCGACGGGTTCAACGCCCCTCGAAAAGGTCCCGACCCCTGACCAGGGCTTCGATCTTCCGGTCGGCAACGCTGCGTTGGAGCATCCAGAAACCGCAGTCGGGGTGGACGCATGCGATTCGATGGACCCCGAGGTGGCGGGCCGCGGCTTCGATGTCGGATGCGATTTCGTCCGCGGTCTCCACGACGTTGTCCTTTACGTCGATCACACCGATACCTATTCGTACGGAATCGGGCAGGTCCTTCAGGCACGCGGCGTGTTCGATGCCCCAGCGTTTGAATTCGAGGACCAGGTGGTCCGCCCGCAGTGCCGCGAGAAACGGGACCAGATCCTGCCACGTGCCGTGCTGAACGGTCTGGCCGCCGTAATTCCCGAAACAGACGTGTACGGCCTTTTCGCCTCGAACGGCATCGAGTACGGTGTTAATCGCCGGGGCGGCCCAGGAGGCCTCTTCAGGGTGTCCGGGGATATTGGCTTCGTCGATCTGTATCACGTCCGCGTCAATGTCGGCAACCTGCCTGGCGAGGAGTTCGCCCAGCGCCCCGGCCACGGCCGCCGGGTTGCCGTAGTGGCGATCCATAAGGACTTTGCTGAGCATGTGCGGTCCGGTGAGGGTGAACTTGAGCTTCGACCGGGTCAGGGGCCGGACCATCCGGAAGTCACCCGGCAGATTGAGCGTACCTTCAGTCAGTTCGGTTTCGACCGTGCCCGCGGGGTCCCCGCGATAGGCAAGTCCGGCATTCTCGCGAAACGCATTCAGTTCTTCTCGCCCGAATTGCGTCGTGATACCACCCAGTCTTCGTGCGAAATAGTCGATCATCCCATTGGTTTCCGGATGGTTGACGTCGAACCGGTACAATTCGCCGTCGGCGACCACGTCGATCCCTGCATCCTCCTGGGTCTTGAGTACGACACGTACGGCATCGATCAGTGTCTGTCGGGAGGGAGAGGCTCGCAGCCAGTCCGGTACGGGATAGCTTCCGACAAGGGTGGTGAGAATGTGGTGGGACATGGGTAAGGGTACCGCGGGGAATCCCGGCATGCTTCAACAGGGTTTAACGGCGCGGGGTTTTCGGGGATCTCAATTCCTGACGGATCGCCTCCAGCCTGCTGCGGTTTGCCGGATCGGGACTTTGCAGGGCTTCCAGCAGGAACGCGGCGAGGATACTCAGGAGCAGACTCAGACCGGCAGCCGTAACGACCATCAGCACGCGCCGGGGACGGCTCCGGAAATCAGGCGGCACGGCCGGGTCCAGTACCACGACCAGCGACGTTTCCTTTTTCTCTTCGAAACTGCTCTTTTCGTATTCCTGCAATATGAACTGATAGATGAGGTTTCGGATTTCCATGTCGCGCAATAATCTCAGGGCCTGAAGCCCCAGATCGGGGATCCGGTCCATTGGAAGCATAATGCCCGGCAGGCTGTGGTCCGCCTTCCCGCTGCTGTCCGGGTCCGATCCCGCGAGGATGCCTTCAAGCGCCTCTTTCGCACCCTCGATTTCGATGTCGAGTTGCCGGACTCTGCTGTTGTCCGGGTTCATCTGAAGCGCGGCGATCTCGCGTCGGATCTTCATTTCGCCCAGCGTCGTGGCGATCAGAGAGGAGTACGCGTCGATCTGCGCCTTGGTCTGGCTCTCGATGTCGATGGCCGAATGTTCCTTCTGGAACGCATTGTAAGCCCGTTCGGCTTCGATCATGCCGCTTTCGGCCTTGGCGAGCCGTTTTTCAAGGTAGTTGCGGAGTTCGCGCGCCTGTTTTTCACGGCGGTGTCTCAGCGCAAGATCGAGTTCTTCGACAAAGGCATTCGCAATTTCGGCGGCCTGTTGCGGGGTTTCCGCTTCATAGGAAACCGTCAGGAACTGTTCACGCGAGAGTTCCACTTCAAGCCGGTCGTCGACCATCTGCAGAAGTTCCTCACGGGTTGCGGCCTCGTAAGCTTCGTGAAGGTTGAAACGGCGGATGATGGCTTCGGCCACGCGCTGGCTCTTGAGGATGGGCACGAATTCGGTGGCCGAAACAACGCTCTCGCCCAGGCCCAGCATGCCCACCGGCAGTCTTTCCAGAATGGCGGAAATGCCGAGCGATCCCTGGCTTTCGCTGGGCGGAAAGAGGACGGCGCTGGCACGGTAGACCGGGGTGAGAATCAGACTGATGCCCGCCGTCAGCAGGGATACGGTGGCGCAGGTGGCGATTATCGTGCGCCGCCAGCGGACAAGTACGGCCAGACGGTCGAGGAAATTCTTCTCGGGTTCCATTAGCGACTGATGCTCCGTACCGCTATGACGAGTGCGGCTACCTGAGAAAGCACGACCAGCGTCTCCCGGAAGAGCCGCCAGCCGTGCACGGGTTTCTTACCCATAACGAAAATGGTGTCTCCGGGGTTGACCTGCTGAATTCTGGAGGCTTTCGTCCAGTTGCCGGTGCTGCCCTGGATG
Source organism: Candidatus Latescibacterota bacterium (assembly GCA_965203805.1). Taxonomy (GTDB): domain Bacteria; phylum Latescibacterota; class UBA2968; order UBA2968; genus JAAXHE01. The sequence goes on from OZ241917.1 coordinate 5,063,033, forward strand.
ACGTATATCTCGCCTCTCTCCGCCTGTTCGTTCAGTCCGCCCGCCCTGTCGATGTAGTCCTGGACGCCGAGGTCCGGTTTGAAGGGAATCGCGCCGGGGGTGATGACGTATCCGTTGACCGCAACCGACGGTACGAGTCTGGGAATCCTGACGACATCCCCGTCCCGGAGCAAAATATCCTGCGTATCGTCCTTCTTCTCAAACAGAGCGACAAAGTCGACCGGCAGGCGTCCCGACATCTGTTGTTTCTGCATGGCCATATAGGTTCGCTGGGCGTCCGTCAGGCTGATGGGGCCGACGCTCTGAAGCTGCTTCGGACCGCCGATTCCTTTCGGATAGTCGACGCGGCGGACCACGATGGATTGGGCGAGAGAGGCCTGGGACGTAAATCCGCCGGCCTTCCGGATCAATGCTTTCAGCGTCATCCCCGATCGGATGAAATAGGATCCGGGGAAGTAGACTTCGCCTTCCACGCTCACACGCCGCTCCTTAATGGCCACGTGGAGTTTGTCCCGTGCGCGCAGAGGGAGGTTTGCGTCCGCGTCGCCGGCCAGTGCCCGCGAGAGCCGGACGGCGAGTTGCTCTTCGCGTTCTTCCTCGATAAAGGAACGGAGCAGTTCGGCGCTGGCGGTGGCTGCATCGCCGTTTAATCCCCCGGCAAGCGCAATCAGGTCGGAAACGCGGTCCCCGTGGATGAATTCGTAACTGCCGGGTTTGTAGACAGCGCCCGAAATGCGCACGGAGTCCGTCAGCGCGGGCACAAAGATCTGGTCTCCATCCAGAAGGAAGGGATTGTGGGCGATATCGCCCGACAGGCGCCACAAGGCAAGGTCCGCACGTCGCTCCGTATCCATCGGCTTGCCGCGTTCGGAGAGCCGTTGAATCTGGATGTTTCGGTGCGAAGCCCTCCCGTCGGGGGGTTTGATCAACCCGCCCGCCTGGCTGATGAGCTCCGAAACCTGTTCGGTTCCTTCCACCATGTAGGTGCCGGGATGGACCACCTGCCCGACCACGTTGACGGGAAAACTGCGCAGCCGGGTGAGAGAAATCTGGACGTCGAGCCGGTTCAGTCGGTCGCTGACCGCGTCCTGGATCTTTCGCCGGCTCTCGCCGAGGTTGAGCCCTGCCAGCTGAATGGCGCCGACGTAAGGAATCACCAGTTTGCCTTCAGCCCCGACAAGAACCGGATACGTGACTGGTTCTTCGCCGGCTTCGATATGGATGCTGAAGGTATCGCCTGGACCGACGATGTAGCGCTCCGAACGAATGATCGCGTCGTAAGCGATCTTTCCGATCCATTTCACGTCCAGACCCTGCATCTCGTCCGACTGAAGCGATGCGCCAATCGATTTGCGGTCGGGCCTCCTCCGGACGACGTCCCGTCCCGAACGTGATTGTGCGAAGAGGATGACGGGTTCCGAGACCAGCCCGATGACAAGCGCGACCGCAACGAGCCGAAAGGCGAGAGATGGATTGCGATAGGAGAAGAAACCGGTCATTCCGTGGTTATCCCGTCTTTATCGACACACAGGACGGCGGTGTCGGCCTGCATATTCTGTCGCGCCCACGCGTTTTTCATGGCCGTCGCAATTTCCGGAGCGTCGTCGGTCGCAAAAGCCAGCAACGTCGGACCGGCGCCGCTGAGGCAGGCGCCCATGGCCCCCGCTTCTTCCGCTGCCTGGAGTACTTCCTCAATTCCCGGTACAAGTGAAGCCCGGTAGGGCTGATGAAGGCGGTCGCGCATCGCGGTTTTCAAAGCGCGAAGTTCTCCGCTCATCAGCGCTGCCGTCACCAGGCACGCGCGGCCCACGTTGAAAGCCGCGTCCCGGTGCGGCACCTGTTCCGGCAGGGCCGCTCGCGCGGCTTCCGTTTCCAGTTCGAATCGGGGAACCGCGACCACCGCGCGAAGTTCCCGCGGCGGCAGGGACCGGATCGTTTCGACGCGACCGTTTCCATGGGAACAGATGACCAGACCGCCCAGGAGGCACGGCGCGACGTTGTCGGGATGGCCTTCCAGTTCGGTGGCGAGATCGAGAAGGGCGGGTTTGGAAAGGGGTTCTCCCATCAGCAGATTGGCCGTACAAATGCCGGCTACGATCGCGGTGGAACTGCTGCCCAGTCCGCGGGAGAGTGGAATGCCGTTGTGCATCTCCACTTCCAGCCCCGGCAGGGACCGGCCGGCGCGTTGTGCGGCCATGTCGACAGACCGGAAGAAGAGGTTGGATTCGTCCACAGGGAGCCTCCCGGCGCCTTCCCCCGTGATGCCCATCCGCCGTTGGCTGCCGGAAGCGGTCCTGATCGTGATCCGGTTATAAATGGTGAGCGCAAGGCCCAGGGCGTCGAAGCCGGGCCCCAGGTTGGACGTGGAACCGGGCGCTCTCAGGCGGATTTCCATTCCATCTCTCTGACCAGTTTCGCGCAGACCAGGTCCGCCAGAAGAAGGCCGCGGCGGGTGAGGCGGACCCTTCCCTCCCCACGTTCGAGCAGGCGATCGGGAATGAGGTCGATTGAACGGCGTCCGGGGCCCAAAAGCGTTTCGGGAATGCCATTGACGCGGCGGAGGCCGAGCATCACCTGTTCCACGCGCCTGTCCCGTGAGGAGAGCAGTTCTTCCTCTTCAACGGCGACACCCGAGGTCTCCACACTCCCTATATACGCCATGAGGGGGCGGATGTTCCAGGTCCGGCGGTTGTTAAAAAAGGAATGGGCGGATAGCCCGATGCCGAGATACGGCCGCCGGTCCCAGCAGCCGATATTGTGCAGGCACGCAGAACCCGGCTGCGCGAAATTCGAGACTTCGTACTGCAGGTACCCGGCCTGGCGCAGCTTCTCCTGGGCGATCTCGTACATTTCGGCCTGAGCATCTTCGGGAGGCAGCGGCAGGCGGTTCTTCTTCAATCGGCGGTCGAATGCGGTGCCCGGCTCGATGGTCAGCCCGTAAACGGAGACGTGCTCGGGACCGAGATCGACGACGCGGTCCAGGGTATCCCGCCATGCGGATGCCGTCTGCCGCGGCGCGGAGAAAATCAAGTCGACGTTGAGGTTTCCGAAGCCGGCCCGACGGGCGGCGCCGACGGCAGCCGTGGCCTCGGCAGCGGTATGGCGCCTGCCCAGAGCCCGGAGCGTGGGGTTGTCCAGAGCCTGTATTCCCAGGCTGAGCCGATTGAATCCCATGGCCGCCAATTCCGGAAACCGCGCATGGTCTTCGGGATTGGCTTCAGCGGTAATCTCCGCTTCCGGCGAGATATGCGACAGGGAACGAGCGGCGTCCAGGATTCGACGCAGCGCTTCCGGCGGCACTTCTGAAGGCGTGCCGCCACCGAAATAGACCGTATCGAAAACCGTGCGCCTGCCAAACCGGGGGAGGCGAGTCTGAAACTCGCGGATGACCGCGTCCGTATACCGTTCCGCCAGGTGCGTCTTGCCCACGTCAAAAGCGAAATCGCAATAAGGACACCGGGACCTGCAGAACGGAATGTGGATATAGAGACCGGACATAAGCGTCAACCACGTGTGGAACCGCGAGCCCTCATTACTCAACCGTCCGCCCGATACGGCTCCATCGCACGCGCCCGAATCCGTGTATCAGGTTGTATAAGGCCATTTTGGGAATTGAAAGGAGGTTCTCGAACTTCGGCGCCGCGGAGTCCGGCGCCCACGACCAGTAGATGATGTTCGCCTTCGCCCGGATTCGCCCCTTGTCCAGGAAGCTCCAGTATCGGCTGTCCTCGCTGTTGTCCCTGTTGTCTCCCATCACGAAGTAGTGCCCGGCGGGCACTCTTCTGAGGCGCATGTTGTCGCGAATGCCGCCGGGCGATGAAACGGGCAGGATGACGGGATCCACGTATTTGGACAGCGGCGGATCGATCGTGCGCTTTCCGTCCACGTAGAGTATCTTGTCGCGGATTTCGACCTCCTGACCGGGCGCGGCCACCACACGTTTGATAAAGTCCCGGGCCGGGTTTCTCGGGTACTCGAAAATGATGATATCCCCGGGTTCGGGATCTCTGAATCCTGGAAGCCGTGCCTCTGTAAACGGAATTCTGGCGCCGTAGACGATTTTGTTCGCCAGAAGAAAGTCGCCCACCAGGAGCGTGTTCTCCATCGAGCCCGTGGGAATGCTGAAGGCCTGAACCACGAAGGTTCTCAGAAAGAGCGCCAGGGCAACGGCCACCAGAATGGCTTCGAGGTATTCTCTGGCCACGGATTTTTTTCCTCGGCGTGTTCTTCCTTTACGCGCCTTCCGGGTCGGGGCCCTCTTTGCGGCTCGCGTGCGTCGTGCGGATTTGCCCATTTGTCCGGTATTATATCGCTCGGTTGGCGTCCTTATCCGGGAGCTTACATTTCCATGCGAAGGACGGCGAGGAATGCTTCCTGAGGAATTTCGATATTTCCCACCTGCTTCATCCTCCGCTTCCCTTCTCTCTGTCTCTCCAGGAGTTTCCGCTTTCTGGTTACGTCACCGCCGTAACACTTGGCGGTGACGTTCTTGCGGAACGGACGCACCGACGTCCTTGAGATGACTTTCCTTCCGATGGCTGCCTGGATGACGACCTCGAACATCTGTCTCGGGATGAGTTCCTTGAGTCTGGAACAGATCGCCCGTCCCCAATCGTAGGCCTTGTCCCGATGGACAACGGCGGACAGCGCGTCCACAGCGTCTTCATTAATGAGCAGGTCGAGCTTGACCAGGTCGGCGGCGCGGTGCTCCCTGTACTCGTAATCGAACGACGCGTACCCTCGCGTGACGGATTTGAGGCGGTCATAGAAGTCCAGCACGATCTCGGAGAGGGGCAGTTCGTAACGCAGCAAGGCGCGCGCGGGATCCACGAATTCCGTGGTAATATAGATTCCACGGCGGTCCTGGGCAACCTGCATGGCCGCGCCGATGTATTCGGCTGGTACCAGGATCTGCGCGTTGAGGACGGGTTCCGCGATTTCTTCGATCTGGACGGCGGCAGGCATCTCGGCGGGGTTGTGGACGATTTCGACGTCCCCGTTGGTGAGCAGAACCTCGTACTCCACGTTGGGTACGGTGGTAATGATCTCCATGTCGAATTCGCGGGCGAGACGTTCCTGTACGATCTCCATATGAAGCAGGCCCAGGAAGCCGCAGCGGAAGCCGAATCCCAGGGCCGTCGACGTTTCCGGCTCGAAGCGTAGCGACGCGTCATTCAGACGCAGTTTCTCCAGGGCCGTTCGGAGGTCGGTGTAGTCCTCCGCATTGACGGGGTAGACGCCGGAAAACACCATGGGTTTGACTTCCTGGTACCCGGGCAGCGGTTTGCCGGCGGGCCGGCTGGATCCGGTAACGGTGTCGCCCATGTGGAGCTCTTCGAGGTCCTTCACACCCGCGATGAGATAGCCGACTTCTCCGGCCTGCAGCGTGCGCGTCTTGACACGTTTCAGTTTGAGGACGCCGATTTCTTCTGCCTCGAACTGGCGACCGGTGGAGAAAAACCGGATGGGCATGTCGGTCCGAAGGCTGCCCTGGAAAACCCGGATCGAGGCGACGGCGCCCCGGTACCGGTCGAAGATGGAGTCGAAGATCAGGGCCTGGAGGGCCGCGTCGGGATCGCCCTGGGGCGGCGGGATCTGCTCGATGATTGCCTGAAGCAGGGCTTCGACGCCGACGCCCTGTTTGGCGCTGATCTTATGGATATCGGATTCCTCGACACCCAAAAGGTCGTGGATCTGCAGGACCACCCGGTCCACGTCGACGTTGGGCAGATCGATCTTGTTGATGACCGGGATGATCTCGAGGTCATGCTCCAGCGCGAGAAGCACGTTGCTGATCGTTTGCGCCTCGACGCCCTGCGCGGCGTCGACCAGGAGAAGGGTTCCTTCACACGCGGCCAGGCTTCTCGATACCTCGTACGAAAAGTCGACGTGACCCGGCGTATCGATGAGGTTGAGGATGTACTTCTGACCGTTCGAAGACCGGTAGTCCATCCGGACGGCGTGGGACTTGATGGTGATGCCGCGCTCCCGTTCCAGGTCCATGTCGTCCAGGACCTGGTCCATCATCTCGTTTCGCGACAGCGTCGAAGTCGTTTCCAGGAGCCGGTCAGCCAGGGTCGATTTGCCGTGGTCGATGTGGGCAATGATGCAGAAGTTTCGGATGTTCCGGGTATTCATCGTCCGGACGCTCTCCAATTGGTGGCAACTTCAAAAAATTCAACCGTCTACACGTTGTGTATCGAAGGTTAGAATATACTCTGTTCGAGGTTTGAAGTCAACCGCGGAAGGGGAATCGACCCGGCCCGGATTGGGGTCGCCGCCCGGTCACCGGACAGGGGTGCGCCATAGCGAGAGGGAGGACGATGAGGGTTTCTGCGATGTAAAGAGGTTGACATCCCTGGAAATCCGTCGGTATATTTCGAGAACAACCCGTGGATTTCATGAAAGGTCCTGAGTCGGGAGATCCGGCATCATGGAAAGGCTTCGGATTGCGGTGATCGGTGTGGGTGCGGCCCCGGATTCCCGGGCACGGCAGTATCTCGACACAATCGTCCGGCTGACGGACCATTATGAACTCGTCGGGATCTGCGACCGCAACGAACGCGCCCTGGCCGAAGCGTCCGCGGATCGATCAACGGTCCGCTTCCGGGATATCTCGTCCCTCTTTGCCTCAGCGCAGCCCGACGTGGTGCTGAGTATGACGCCCAAGGACTCCCATGTCGTGATCGCGATGGCGGCCGCACGGCAAGGCGTCCACGTCATCACGGAGATTCCCGTGGGGCTCACGCGGCGCTACGTGCGGGCCGTTGCGCGGACATGCGAGGAACACGGCGTGCTGTGGGAGGTGGCGGAGCAGGTGTGGCTGTGGCCGCGGGAACGGCTCAAACGGAGAATTATCGAGGCCGGCCTGCTGGGCGAATTGACCCATTCGCGCCTATGGTACCTGACGGGTCAATACCACGGATTCAACGGCGTCCGCTCCCTGCTGGGCGAAGAGGCGAAACGGGTGCTGGGCTATTGCGGAGAGGCGCCGGCGCTGCCGTACGAGGCGTACGGCGGGGAGCGACAGAATACGGTGATGTGGGACCACGCGGTGGTGGAATTCGAAAGCGGTATCGCGTGTCTGTTCGAAAAGCCGCCGCGTGCCTTCCCCTCCCCGGCACAGGGGTTCCCCACCGGTTGGCACGTGGAAGGGACCAGAGGATACCTGGACCAGAGTCAGCTCGTGCTATACGGTGAAGAGACGTCTCGGGCGTACGATTTGCAGGAGCGGTACGAAGAAGTCGACGGACAGCAGGTGCTGGGCGCCGCGCGCGTGGATACGGACCCGCCGGTCGTCTGGGAAAATCCGTACCGCAAGTGGCGGATCGGGTCGGCCGACGACGTTGCAAAGGCGAGCATCCTTGTCAGTTTTCACAAGGCGATTACCGAAGGCCGCCGGCCGCAGTACGGCCATGAGAACGCGCTGAAAGACTGGGAGATCTGCCTGGCGGTCAGGGAGAGCGCCGATCGCGGGAACACCTGGATCGAATTGCCGCTCGGCGAACCGACGGACCTCGAACGAAAAATCGAAGCGGAATTCGTGCGGCGCTACGGCCACGACCCCGTCGAATCGCCGGAACGGCTTCTGGACGCGCCATTCACCCGTTCGGCGACCCTGTGGCCCTTCGCGCACTGGCTGTGAGGGAGGGAAGGGATGCCTGGAGGTCTGTCCAGTCACCGGACGTCGGCGGTCAGCCATTTGCTACTAACGAATAGCGGCGCAGATGACAGCAACCTCGGGCAACCAGACCGCTCTGCCGCCCTTGCTATCGGCCGTTGAAACCCTGCACCTGGAGAGGAACTGTACGTGAAAATCGACTCCGCGGAAATACGGTACGTCGAACTGCCGCTGATTTCGCCCTGGCGGACCGCTTACGGCGAGGATGCGTCGATCCATTCGGTGATGGTCAAACTGTGCGGGGGCGGGGCGGAGGCCTGGGGCGAGGCGGCGCCGTTCTACGCCCCGACCTATTCGCCCGAATCCGCGCGGTCCGTTTACGAGACGGCCCGGGAATTCTTCCTTCCGCGGATCGTGGGTCATACGCTGGACTCGGCCGATGACGTTATGGATCGGATGTCGATCTTCAAAGGGAATCCGTTTTCCAAAGCTGCCGTGGAAACGGCGTGGTGGTCGTTGGACAGCAAGCTGAACGGCGTCGCGCTCTGGCGCGCGCTGGGAGCGGACGAACCGCTGGTGCGATGCGGCGCCGATTTCGGCGTCCAGGATACGATCGACGAGCTTCTCGCAATGATCCAGGGCGCGGTGGACGCGGGTTTCCCGCGGATCAAGCTGAAGGTCAAGCATGGGTGGGATATCGAGATGCTGGACGCCGTCAGGTCGGCCTTTCCCGATCCGGTATTTCACGTGGATTGCAACTCCGGATACGACCTGAGAGCGGATTTCGAAACGCTCAGGGCATTCGACCGGTTCAACCTGGCCATGATCGAACAGCCGCTGGACCATACCGACCTCATCGAGCACGCCGAGTTGCAGCGTCTGATTGAGACGCCGGTGTGCCTGGACGAATCGGTGACGCGGCCGCGGGACTTCGAACTCGCGCTGAAGATGGACGCCTGCCGCGTGATCAACGTGAAGCCGGGGCGCGTGGGCGGGCTGCGAAACGCCGTACGGATTCACGATATGGCGCGGGACGCGGGGATGGCGGCCTGGGTGGGCGGCATGCTGGAAAGCGGGGTGGGCGCCGGGATCTGCGCCGCCCTGGGGACGCTTCCGGGATTCACCTATCCGGCGGACGTGTTTCCTTCTTCCAAGTTCTACACTGAGGATATCACGGACCGATGGATCGAACAGGATGAGAATTGCAACGTCGTGCTGGATGACACGCCGGGCGTGGGATTCGATCCCGTGCAGGAAAGGCTCGATGCCGTGACGTCAATATGCGAGGTGATTGACAATGATGGACTGTGATTAAACCGTTGACTCGTGCGGGCATCGTGACCCGCGGGAGGCCGGGCGCCCACAAGGGACGCCCCTACATAGGACCGGGGGGTTGAACGTCAAATTTGTTGGAAGTGATCTCCTCGTCGCGGGCTGAGCATGCGACGGGGTTTTTTGTGTGAGGGTGGGGCAGACATTCCTGTCTGCCCACGTGCGATAAAACTGTCATCCTGAGGAAGCGCCCGGCCTGCCGGAGATTCATTGGCAGGCCGGCTGACGAAGGATCTACTGCAGCATCGCTTGATGTCCGAGCGTCTCTTGTTATTCGCCGTGACTTGACAGGCGGCACGTATGCGCCCGGGAAATCTCGCCGAACAGGTGCCGGAGCAAGTTAGCCTCAATGTGAAAAAAGAACACCGAAAAATTGGCCACAAAAAGCACAAAAGGCACGAAAAGCATCCGTGCAGAGCGGCGTGTGTCATAACGCGGTGACCCTGCAGTTCTTTCCTCACCGGACCGAAAAGGTCGTCCGGATGGACATTCTTTCCCTTCACGTCAAGTGACCTGAAGAATCATAGAAATCAGAAGTTGAATCGCCTTTATTAGCTTGCATACATTCGAATTAACGTCCCAGAAAATTGACGAATCAAGGTTAGAGTCTCTGCAGATGGGTGAAGTTTACGGCGGCTGACGGATCCTTCTCGAGGGCGGCGAGATAAAGATCCAGATCCACGGTAAGTAGTGGCGTCTCCGCCGTAACCACCTCCAGGAGCGCCGAATCTGTCAGTCCGAGGCGTCTGTATTCAGATCGTTGCGAAGCGGTGGTACTTGCAACGACGATTTCTTCGCTTTCCTGGATGATGAATCGAAGCCGGTCGAAAAAGCGGGAGCGTTCAGGGTCCCCGTGTTGGGCGAGCAGATTGGATGTTTCGGTAAGCGTGTTCGGCGTCACGTAAACACGGTTTACGGGATCGATGACGTTTAGCAAAAGGTCGTAATCTTCTACGCCGAATTTTCGCAGTCTGCGGTGTTTGGGGATCAGGTCGCGACTTACGCTTCCAACGACGAGCAATACGAGAAGATTGGCGTCAATGAATAAACCGGCGAACGTCATCGACTTATTCCGAAGCCGCGAAGACGCGTTCCTTTACCGATAGGACTCGCCCGTCCTCGTCGTCGATTCGAAGGACCTTATACGACCGCGCCGAGCGTCCTTCACTCAGCGCCGCGGTTAAAGGATTCTTATGGTCCCATGGACGCGAAAAGCCGATGGTTATCTTCCAATCAAAGGAATTCTCGTCGAACTCTACTTCCTCGAGACCGACGTTCGTGATGTCCTCCCCGTCGAAAAGGTCAATCAGGTATTCTTTCGCCACTTGCGCGGCTTCTCTTACATCCATGTTCGTGTCGCTCATGGGGGTCTCCGCGATTTGTTCCCATACTTGAAACTTGACAACATGCAACTGTCGCCCAATATACCCAAAATCACGACCTCGGGCAACCAGGCCGCTCTGTCACACTCGCTATCGGCCGATGAAACTCTGCATCTGGAAAGGAACTGGACGTGAAAATCGATTCCGCGGAGATATGCGGGAGACCGGGCGCCCACAAGGGACGCCCCTACATAGGACAGGGGGACTCACGGCAATGTGGAGCCGATGAAGAGGCCGGTATGAAGGTGGGGCGGACATTCCTGCCTGCCCACGTGCGATAAAACTGTCATTCTGAGGAGGCCGTCAAACCGGTGATGTGTCCGCGCAAATGTGTTTATTGCGTTTCTGCGTCAGGACGTTAGAGAAGACGGGAGATTCTTCGCTGCGCTCAGAATGACATGTTTTGTAATTGCAATAAGCGAAATGTCTCGGTCAGTCGTTTGCCAGCACTGTCATCCTGAGGATCAGGCGAACAGCTGTGCCAGCAGGTCGCCCGCGAGGGTCTCCATTGCTGGCGCGGTGCCGGCGCCGCCCAGGGACGAATTGGCCGCCCAGGTCTCGTAGCCGCCCTCCTCGGTTAGCGCTTTGTCGGTGCAGATATAGCCGATGTAACCGTTGGCAAGGCTCACGACGAAGACGGGGCCGGCGGATGTTCGCGACTTGATATTCAAGCCCGACTCAACGAAAACTTCCCCTGGCAGCGCCACAATGGCGGCGTTACCGAGGCTGAAGGCCTGCACAGTGGCGCTCATCCTGGCCGGGAGTCGTGCGAGGCGCTTGCATTCCATGGCGTAGACATCGACGATCGACCGGGGGATGGGTTGGCCCACGACCCAGCTGAAGGGGCCGTCATCGTATTGGGGTGGATCGTCGGGCGACGCCAGGATTTTATCGGCCATCTCCAGGTCTTCGGGTGTGATCGTCCTGGGCGCGAAATCGAACGTACCGGTCACGGCCGCGAGATCAAGGGTATCCTGCATCTCCATAAGCTGGATTTCGGTGAGCATGTGGCCGGCCAGGACGTTGGCCATTTTTCTGGCGTGGACGTGGCCGCGGTCTTTCCATCTGCGGCGCCCGCTGAAGTCGATATTGTTGATCTGGCCGGACGCGGCGTTCCAGAGCAAGGGGACGCAGTCCCCGCCCAGGTAACTCTGCATCTGCCGGAAGAAGTGACCGAAATAATCCGCCGAAATGCCGCCGCCGGCGCCGATATAATGAAGGGAGTAACAGGCAACCGCCGAGACCGGGTTGCCCTCAAGGTCTTCCACGTACAACATCGCGAGTTCGGGGTCGGTTGGGCCGGTGGGCTCGATCAGATTCGGATCGGCCACCCCCGGGTTCATCTGCACGGTCCCGTCCTTCATCCGCCAGCGGCGGTTGAAGGCGATGCGGTCCTCCTCCACGCTGGCGAAGCCGATTCGCGCGGGGCGCAGGCGGCGGCACGCGAGTTCGGCGGCGTCGGCGATCTTGAGGTGAAGCCATTCTATATAGTCTGAGTCGCCGTCCGTACCCAGCAGATCGGCGATGCCGCCCCCGCTGTGCGTATGGGTAGCGTTGATCATCGTGTGAGCGACGGGGATGCCGCATCTCTTCGCGACGCGCTGCCTGGCGCGTTCCGCGATATTCTGCGGCATAGCGATGAGATCGCAGGTGATGAAGGCGACGCGGGTATGGCCGTTGTCCAGGACGAGGGCTTTGGCCAGGAGTTCGTCGTGGACGTCATCGGCGTATCCCGGCCGATGCCCCCCGGGGATGGTCACGCCCAGCCAGGGTGTGATGTTGGCCGTGGCGGCGCCTGCCTGCAAAGTGCCCATAGCAGTTCTCCTTACCTGCCGAACCTATCAGCCCGTTGATAAAGTCCATCCGGGCTGCGTCCGGCCCTTGTGGCCGAAATACGGCGTTGCCTGCCTGCGCCAAGCAACGCGCGGCAGGCAGGCGCTCCCTCCCCGAATCCAGGGATTCGCGTCGGTCGCGCGCCTTGTCTTCGGCCACAATGACTCGGCCTCGCCTGCAGAGCGACTTTTTCAACGGACTGCTATTCGATTTTCAGGAATTCCCCGCCCCTGCGTGCGGATGCTTCCGCCATAATGCATGCTTTGGCGACAGCCAGTACGTCTGAGGTCGATATGAAATTCTCTTCGCCATTGGAGAATGCGTTCACCATGCGTTCCACAAAGCCGGTGTTGCGCTCGGGCGGGAATTCGGGTTCGTAAGCGCCCCTGCCGTCTGCGACGATGAGCAGGCTGTCTCCCGCGTAGGCCCGCAAGTGGGCCGAACCCTTCGTACCCATGATGATGAAGCGCGTGTCGCCGAACGAAGGGGAGTCAACCGGTGTCAGCCAATCCGCCGTGAGCAGCGCGCAGGCGCCGGTGCTCATCTGAAACGACGCCTGGATATGGTCCATCTCCAGCTTTTGGGGGCCATGCGTGTGTTTTTTACAGGCGCCGATGGCGTGGACACCCACGCACTCGCCCCCTGTGAGCCATCGGACCTGGTCCACGCCGTGGCATGCGACGTCGCTGAACGTGCCCGTATAGACGTCGGGATCGAAATACCAGTCGGGCGCCCAGTCGCCCAGTTTGTGGGGATGGGTGGAAATCAGGCTGACGATTTCCCCGAGTTCTCCCGCGAGAACGGCTTCCCTCAGTGCAATGAAGGGCGGATAACTGCGAGAGGTGTAGAACATGGTCAGGCGGACGTCGTGGGCCCGGACTGACGTCCGGATGCGGTTCCAGTCCTCCATCGACCGGCAGAGCGGCTTGTCCAGAAAGACGTGCGCGCCGGCCGCGGCGCAGGTCTCGATCATGTCCACCTTCTCGTGGTGGCCCACGCCCTCCATGACGACTTCGGCCCGGGTTGCGTCCAGCATATCCTGGAGCGTGGGAAAACGGGGGACGTCGATTTCACGTGTGTATTGTTCGTGCAAGGCGTCGTCCGGCTCCACAATTCCGACCAGTTCCGCATTGGGGGCGTTGGCGGCCGACCGGAACATGCCCCCGATGTGTCCGTAGTGCAGGCCCATGACTGCGATTTTCATAAGTACGGCTCCCTGTAGCACCTACCCCGAATACCGCTTGATCCTCTCCCGGTCCAGGTCGATCCCCAGGCCCGGTGTTGTGGGTATGGTAAGCAGGCCGTCGTCGTCGAGCTGGAAGGGTTCGGTCAGGATGTCTTCTATATAAGGCGACGGGGTGATGTATTCCACCCAGCGCGCCGTGGGGTGGGCCGCGGCGAGATGGAGGTCGGCGGCAAGTCCCACTGCCGTGTTCCATCCGTGGGTGACCAGAAGGACGTTGTGGTTGCAGGCGTGCCAGAGGATGCGCCGGGTCTCCGACAGGCCGCCGACTTTTGTGGCATCCGGCTGGACGATGTCGAAGGCGCCGCGCGCGATCCAGGAGAGAAAGCTCTGCCGGCGGGTCAGGACTTCGCCTCCCGCGATGGGGACGGGAGCGTTGCGGCGGAGAGCGATGAATCCATCCATATCGTCCGGAGGCAGGGCCTCCTCGAACCAGACCACGTCGTAGTCCGCGAGCATTCTGGCCGTTTCGAGCGCCCACTTGTACCCGTGCGGCCAGAACTGGTCGCTCCCGCCGGCGTCGACCATCAGTTCGACGTCCGCACCCACCGTCTCGCGGGCGAGTCTGACGAGTCGCTCGTCGGTGCGTTTGTCCTCGCGCCCGAACGGGCCCCACCCGAGTTTGAGCGCGCGGAAGCCGCGGGAAACGGCCGACTCCAGGGTCTGCCTGAAGTTGTCTTCATCAGCCTCGAAGAGGAGCGAACCATAGGGTTTGATCTTGTGACGGTAGTAGCCGCCCAACAGGCGCCCCACGGGTTGCCCGCTGGCCTTGCCCAGAAGGTCCCACAACGCGATGTCGATGCCCGAAATGGCGTGCGTGACAGAACCGCCGCGGCCCTGCCAGAACGTCGCCTGGTGGAGTTTCTCGGAGACGCGTTCCGGTTCGATGGCCGACTCGCCGACGAAGTGGGGTTTCAGAAGGTCGAGAGCGGCGTCGACCAGGGCTTTGCTGGTGGCGACGCTCCCGAGGCCGGTGAGCCCGCTGTCGGTATGCACTTCCACAAGGGTGTGCAGGTTTTCCGACGGCGGTGTTTCGGCCGTCCAACCTGATTTCGGCGTGGCTCCCCGGAGAGAAATTGTCTGGATGCCTGTGATTTTCATGACGTCCGATTGGTAGCTGTAAGAAGCCGACGGCGTTGGCGAGCACGCTCGGATTGCCGGCAGGTGGAAGATGGTCTATCGAATAAACGTCGAATTCCAGCCCGGTTGCCGTCCGGTTGGATGCCGGACGGCCTCAATATAGGGAATCCGGGTATCGCCTTCAACAGGAAATCGCCGTTTGCCGGTACATCCGGCGCGGCAGAGATCTGCCAAAATGGCAGATTGCGGACTTGTGGTCGTGCCGATACGGATTGCAACGGATTTCCGGCTCGAAGCACATTTCTTAACTATTTATATAACAATGTTTTATCGATATAATGTTTTTTCGGGCACAATAGTTGCAGGTGTTCTGCATTGTCGCGGGGGACCCTCACCCCCGAACCCCCTCTCCCAAGGGGAGAGGGGGAGCAGACAGCTTGAGGCAAAACCGGGACACCGCGAGGGAACACAGTTTCCCGTTCCTTCAGGAAGGGGGTAGGTCTCGTAAAGGCGGGGAGACGTTAGACGTAAGAGGGGAGAGGAAATGAGTGCCGTTTGGTTCATTCATGGTGGATACGATAAAGGCAAATTCGCAGGCACGGTTTATGTGAAAACACTGTGTTTACGTTTTCCCCTACCGTCTTGCGTCTCAACGGTTTTATTGCCCTGTGTGGCTTCATTTCTTGCCGGAGGCATAAGGGAGTAACCAACCGGGCAATGAAGTCATCTACCGTCTTGCGTCTTACGTCTCACCGATTTCATCTACCGTCTACCCTCTACCGTCTTACCGCTTTCATCTACCGCCTTACGTCTTACCGAAGTTAGATGGTTGACACGCAGAAGGAGTCGACAGAATGTCTGACGAGACGACGCCAAAGAGCATCGAAGTGATCGACGGGTCGCACGTGCCCGGTGAGGTGCCCGTGTTGAGGAGCAGGGAGGTCGTGATTTTTCCATATATGCTGTCACCGTTGTTTGTCGAAAGCGAACAGGCGATCCGGGCGGTGGATACGGCCGTGAACGGCGGACATCGGGTCGTCGCCCTGTTCGGGCAGAAGCCGGACAGGGAACCGGAGAAACCCGAACCTGAGAACGACGGCGGCGAGGAGGAAGCAGAGATTCAAGCCGAGGACCTGTATCAGGTGGGCACCGCGGTGCAGGTGGTCCGGATGCAGCGAACGCCGGACAACAAGCTGCAGGTTCTCGTCAACGGCATCGCTCGCGTGGGTCTCGAGGCACTGGTTCAGACCACCCCCTATCCGCTTGCGCGGATCAGGGTGTTGGACGGCTGGGCTGAAAAGACGAACGAGCTGGAGGCGCTTTCCCAGAATGTGATGGACCTGTTCAAAAAGGCGATGGATCTGGTGCCCAATGTGCCAAAAGAGCTGATGGCGGCGCTGGATTCGCTGAGCGAACCGGAAAAGAAGGCGGACTTCATCGCGTCTCAGTTCAACCTGAGATTTGAGGAGCGCCAGGAGGTGTTGTCCGAACTCAACCTCCGGCTGAGGTTCGAGTTGATTCACAAGTATCTGACACGGGAAGTCGAAATCCTGGAACTTCGGCAGAAGATCCAGAGCGATGCCGCGGGGTCGATGGACGAGGCGCAGCGGGAGTATTTCCTCCGTCAACAGCTCAAGGCCATTCGAGAGGAACTGGGCGAAGGCGAGGACGAGGCCGAAGAGATCGAGGAGTTGCGGGAGAAAATCGAAGCGGCGGGAATGACCGGCGAGGCGCGGAAGGCCGCCGACCGCGAGCTTTCGCGGATGGAGAAAATGCCGGGGGAATCGGCGGAATACACGGTTTCGCGGACCTATCTCGACTGGCTGGTCGAATTGCCGTGGAGCAAATCGAGCGAAGACCGCATCGACGTGGACCGGGCACAGAAGATCCTGGACGACGACCACTATGGGATCGAAAAGCCCAAGGACCGGATTCTGGAATATCTGGCCGTACGAAGGCTTAAAGACGACATGCGGGGTCCGATTCTATGCCTGGTGGGTCCGCCGGGCACAGGGAAGACCTCGCTGGGCCGGTCCGTGGCCCGAGCCCTTGACCGCACCTTTGTCCGGATATCGCTGGGCGGCGTCCGGGATGAATCGGAGGTCCGG
Source organism: Candidatus Latescibacterota bacterium (assembly GCA_965203805.1). Taxonomy (GTDB): domain Bacteria; phylum Latescibacterota; class UBA2968; order UBA2968; genus JAAXHE01. The sequence goes on from OZ241917.1 coordinate 5,079,632, forward strand.
GGCCACCGGAGGACCTACGTGGGCGCGCTGCCCGGCCGGATCATCCAGGGGCTGCGCCGGGCGGGCACGAACAACCCGGTGTTCATGCTGGACGAGATCGACAAACTGGGCGCGGATTTCCGCGGCGACCCGTCGGCGGCCCTGCTGGAGGTGCTGGACCCCGAGCAGAACTGCCGGTTCGAGGACCATTACCTGGACGTGCCATTCGATCTTTCGCAGGTCATGTTCATTGCCACCGCGAATACGCTGCATACGATTCCGCCCGCACTGCTGGACCGGATGGAAGTCCTGGAACTGCCGGGCTACACGGAGCAGGAAAAGTTGCAGATCGCGCGCAGCTATCTCGTGCCCAGGCAGCTCGAAGAGCACGGACTGACAGACAGACGGCTGGAGATCGACAACGATGCATTAACCGGATTGATCCGATTCTACACCCTCGAGGCGGGCTTGAGGAATTTGGAGCGGGCGGTGGGTACGTTGTGCCGCAAGGTGGCGCGCCGGTTCGCACAGGGCCGAAAGCGGAAAGTAAGGGTGAAGACCGGGCACTTGCGCGAGTACCTGGGCCCCCGGCAGTTCCAACACGAAATCGCGGCGGACAACGATGAGGTGGGTGTTGCGGCGGGACTCGCGGTGACCTCCGCGGGCGGCGACGTGATGTTCGTGGAAGCCACGCTGATGCCGGGCGGCGGAAACCTGAACCTGACCGGCCAGGTTGGCGACGTGATGCAGGAGTCCGTCCAGGCGGCGATGACGTACGTTCGTTCGCGGTGGGAGCGCCTGGACCTGCCCGAAAATTTCAACGTGGAGAAGGACGTGCACGTCCATGCGCCGGCGGGAGCCGTGCCCAAGGACGGCCCGTCCGCCGGGATTACAATGGCCGCGGTACTGGCTTCCGCGTTTACGGGTCGTCCGGTCCGGAAGGACGTGGCGATGACCGGAGAGATTACGCTGCGGGGCAAGGTCCTGCCGGTTGGCGGCGTGCGGGACAAGATACTGGCGGCTCACCGTGCGGGGATACGGACGGTCATTCTACCCGGGAAAAACCGGAGGGACCTGGAGGAAGTGCCGGACACGGTCCGGAAGGACGTGAAACTGGTGTTCGCCGACCACATGGACAAGGTGCTGAACACCGCGCTGATGAAGAAGGGGAGGACGTCGGCCGGCCGCCGTTCGCCGGCAGCGGGGAGCAGGCCGTCGGTCCGCACCGGCAACCGTCCGAGACCAACGGTGACGGCGGGTACGGAAGGGTGAAGGACCTCGGGACATTCCCATAAAGCTGGCTCGGAGAAAATAGATGGGTCGAGGCGCATAGCTGCAGCCTCGACCCTTTCTATATATGACACTTCAGGTGCGTCATGCGCCACGGGGATGGACCTTTCGAAATTCGGCGGCATTCGCGGGACCCAGAGCAGAAGGCGTGACCGATGAGTCAGCCGTCTGGCAGATTAGCCACCAAGGTGAACGTGAATTGGCGTTCACAGGGCGCGTGCGTTGGCGTCCAGAGTCTTCTGATATTCCCTGGGTGGCATATCCTCCAGCCTGCGAAAGGCCTCGGTAAAACGGACCTGATTTCTGAAACCGCACTTTTTCGCAATGACGTAAAAAGGTTCGCGCCTTGTTTCCATCATCTTTTTTGCCTTTTCTATCCGAAAATAGGTGCGGCGCTCTTGAAAAGTCGTCCCGAACAGATCACGAAACAGTCTTGAAACATGGCCTGGTGAGATGTTGAAGTGTCTGCAGAGGTCGCCCCGACGAAGCGATGGATCCGAAATGCGGTCTTTCAGAAACGCGTCCATCCGTTCAGCAAGGGTGTGTGACGGTAGATGCCGCCGGCCGATCAGATCGCGAACCAGAGAGACCAGATCGTCTCTATCAATTGGTTTGGTAAGGATATCGTGTGCGCCTTCTTTTATGGCTCGAACGGCGATCTTGACATCGTCTTCTTCAGCCAGAAGCAAAATGTCGGTTGGAACGTACTTCTGCCGCACGGCACGCAGAATCTCCAGGCCGCCGAGATTGGGAATCGTGACGTTCAGGAGGGCGACGGCGAAGGATCCTTCGCAAAGGAGATTCAGCGTTTCGCGGCCGTCGGAGGCGGCCTCCACGTGCCATGTCTTCGACTGCATCCTGAGTATGTCCCGAATCAGGGCGCAGACTTTCGGGTCGGGATCGGCAACCAGGATTTCCACCCATCTGCCATCGGAACGTCGCTTTCGTTTTCGGACTGGTTCGATCAACATATCGATTCAATTTTGTAACGGTTCAACCACGTGAAGTACGCCTCCGGATTCGGGGTACATGTAAGAGATCGAAGGGCAAGCGCACCGTGCGACAGGCGCGACGACCGGCGTTCATTCAGTCGGCCTCCTGTTGCAGCGTACGACCACTATCCGTGTCTGCTCCGAATCCCGGTCGCCTGCATGGTCCTCAGTTTGATTGACCACGTCCTCATGAATAGTTACTGTTTCGTCACACATTTACACGTTGGAGTACGTGATGCTTGCGCCTCAGGCCTCGCGAACTTATATCCCCGCTATAAATTTAAACATTCATGCGTGAAGGCGTGGTGATATATCACCTTGTATTGGTGATGTATAAGTGAATTTTCGCCCGGCCAAAGCATCTGGATACAGCGTGTCCGGCTTTGTGAAGTTTCGGACCTGAGCCCTGCCGAGACAGGATTCGAGAAACATCGCAATCGACAGGGGAGAATGGGATGAATCCATTCAAGGATCTTGAACGAGAGAACCGGCGGTTGAGAGAGCGCCTATCGCGAATGGGCCATGCGAGCCCCGCATTAATGAAAGCCTCGACATTAAGACTGTATTGCAGGGGGTGCTGGACAGCGCCAGATCGTTGACCGACGCGAAATACGGGATGATGGCGCTGTTGAAGGACGACGTTCGGATACAGAATTGCCTCTCCTCCGGAATGACTCCCAATCAAACCAGACGGATATGGCGCATACCGGAGAAGGAAGCCCTGTTCGAATACTTCGCTTTCATTGACGAACCGCTGCGATTGCGAGACTTTCACAGCCACACGCGGTCGCTGGGCCTTCCCGAGTTCCATCCGCCCTGGCCGGTGAGTCCGTCATTGGCGTTTCTGGTTGCGCCCATCCGTTACCGGGGGGAAAGAGTCGGGACGTTCTTTCTGGCCGAAAAGGAGGGAAGCAGGCCTTTCACGGAAGAAGACGAAGAAACATTGGTGATGTTCGCGTCCCAGTCGGCGCTTGTGATTACCAATGCACGGCGCTGTGCAGGGCGGCGGGAATTCAGAAGGAGCCGGATGAGCCCTTCGCGCGCGGGGCCTGACCATTGACTACGCCGGGCGGCGCGTTACCGTTGGCGGACGGCCGGTGAAGCTGACTGTCATCGAGTACCGGCTCCTCGTGGAACTTTCATTGAACGCGGGGGTGATCGTAACGCACGAAGACTTGTTGCAGAAGGTCTGGCGGAAGAGAAGCGGCGGCGACACCAGGCCGATTCGCACGGCGATAAAGAGCCTCCGGCGCAAGCTGGGAGACGACGCGAACGCCCCCACGTACATCTTCAACGAGCCGCGCGTGGGCTATCGATTGGCGAATGGCGAGCAGGCGGAAAGTCGGCAGTGGGTGGCGGCGGGTGGGAGCCGGCTTGTGCCGACCCTTCGACAAGCTCAGGGAGCGGCACAGGGTGTACGGGTGACGGACGTGTTTCGCGGATGATCCGGTGGCACAAGTCTCCTTAATCGACGCGAGCTACGACCCCTGCATCGTTTGATGTCTGTCCGGGCGTCAGCCACTGGAGCCGCGCTCATGAGCGTTTTTCGTTACAATTGAATCTGATGTCCCGGATTTTGTGCGGTGTGGGAGCGACAGGGCAACATCCGCGGCTCGGTCTCCGTCTGTGCCGACACGTGGTTGCGCCCTTGTGGCGGGAGGAGGTAGACGCCATCTGTAATCCCGCACAGCCGCTCCCATGCCTTCGCGGCAGTTTGTCCTCTTACCACGTCGACAGACAGGAAATGCAAGATTAAATAGTAAATATTTAATATTAATACGTAAATTTTGGCTAGATTAACACTAGAGACTGGTGATGTCAACAACTAAAGACGCCCGGTGATGCAAGATCACTGGGCGCTGGTCCCTATCCGATCATCGGGACGGGGAACTTGCAAGATAGCAAAGGGCCGAGGCGGAAGATCCGGCCTCGACCCAGTTGTCGTTGCCCTATGAGACGGACGCGTCAGGTATTCCCTGGATGGATGTTGCCGTTTGCGGCAGCGCTATCTCTCCGTATCAAGCCGCCCTTGCTCGTCAAGCCGGCGCTTCTCTTCAACGCGTCGGTTCAGTTCAAGTATGGCATTTCGGTATTTCCCACTGGATTTCCTGGCAAGGGCTTCCCCCAAAGCGGCGCGCGCCTGGTCGAATTGGTCCGTATACATGAAGCTCATGCCAAGATTGTAATATGCCTTATGGACCTTGGGGGAGTCGGAATGGATATCCGTCGCCATCTGAAAGACGTCGAGTGCGGCCTCCCAGTTGCCCGCCTGGACCATTCGGAACCCGCGTTCCAGTTCCGGTATTTCCTTGTCGGTTTCGAACGAGACGTACACGCGCTCCGTATACGGCACAATCATCCTCTCGAGAGACCGTACGATGCCCGCCCGGCATGCGGCGAACAGGCGCCTGCGGTCGGCATTGTCGATGCGTGCCTTGTCCGATGACTCACCCGACTTCCTGATTATCTTACGTTCGGCGAAATTCCTGGTCGCCAGGATCCTTGACGTGCTTAGATCCACGATTCGCAATTGGACTTCCACATGCGCGGTCCCTTTGAACGCGTATTGCCGACTGCCGGTTTTCTTGTTCGTCTTCTTGCCCTTTTCCTCATCGTCCTTCCCGGTATCTTCCTCGTCATAGTCGTATGCGAGGATTCCACCCGAGATGAGAACAACGCTGCCGGTATCGTCGTCCCGGCCTCCTCCGGACTTCAGATTCTCATAGTCGAGGAGTTCGAATCGCCGGGAATGCCCCAGTGCCTGCGCCATCTCGGCGGAGAGTTTTCGAACCCAGGTGTCTTTGGACTCCACACCCTGCAGAAACTTGCCGAGGTCGCCGAGTTTCGATACGAATCCGCTCCCGGAACCCTTGATATCGCCAATTGTGATCTTGTCGTACTCGCTCAGGTTGACTTCAGCCGGACGCGTCACCAGGAAGGAGATGCTCCTGCCGCCGCACGCCGTAAACAGCCCCGAGATCGTTAAGATCGACCATAGGGCAAGTTGATCCCAGTGGGTTTTTCTCATTGCGCTGTGTCCACGCGGATGGAAATTCGCCTGCCATTGTCGAACCCCCGCCGCTACTCCTCCGTACCAGTCAGCGCGCGGATGCGGTCGACGATTGCCTCGACTGTCTCGGTGACCACGTTAAGCAGCGCGAACCGGTCCTCCACGAAGACCTGTGCGCCTTCATATCGGTAACGTACGGCGTACCCGGTCAGCCAGGTAAGACGCTCGCCGGCGGGGGTGTCGTTTTCGGCGGAATGTTGCCTCACAATCGCGGCCAGGTCCGCCAGATCGTGTGTATTGACGTAGTCTGCGTCGAGTGCGGAAATCCAGCCCTTCAGGGCGTTTTCGAGTGCCTGTTGTGCCGTAAATCCGATGAGTTCCTGAGAAGACCGGGGGTCTTCCGTGAGCACTTCCAGATCGCCGAGACAGCGCTGGGCATTGGCAATGCGCTGCTTGATGTCGGGCCAGTTGCTCGGCTCGGGATTGTCGTAATTTACTTTGTCTCCATTGGCGTCGAATCCGTCGCGGACGGCCTGGCCCGCCACGTGGTTGCGCGCGCGGCGACCGTAATGGAAATCCACGGCGCTCATTTCGACGAGGTCGACGCCGACGGAGCCGCCGTACAGTGCTCTGGCTTTGCCGTGAGCGATCGAACTGGCGCGCTGGTACGAGCCATTGTCCAGGGGATCGGCGTCTGTAATGACGAGCAGATCGACGTCCGAATCCGGACCGAAGTCGCCACGGGCTCGCGAGCCGAACAGGATCACACGGTCCGGATGGACCGAGTTGCCAACGGCGCGGGCCACGGCGCAGGCTTTCGGGTCGGGTGCGTAACGTGTCGGGAGCTTTGCCATTGTAGACGTATACACTCTGCGCCGCACGGCCGTTTTTCGTCCCCCCGCGGCGCCCGGGACTTTACTGAAGCCTCGGCTCAGCCCGTCCAGGGTCCGGTAATAGCCAGGGTGATCCCGGGCGACTGGATGTTGGCGTAGAGCGTTCGGCCGTCGGGCGAGAACGTGGCGCCGGCGAATTCGGACTCGTTGAATGCGTTGCGGCCGAGCTTGTAGAGCCGCCCCTCCGGAGTGACCCCCACCAGGTGGTTGTCCCCGCCGCCGTCCTCGCAGAGCACGAGGTCGCCCCAGGGCGCCACCGTCAGGTTGTCGCAGTTCTCCACCAGGTTGCCGTCGTTGGGCTCGATGAACAGCTCCAGGGTCCCGGGGGAGGCCGTCTCGTCGGGCGTCCCCTCGCCGGGGCTCGGTTCGTAGCGCCACACCTGTCCCTTTTTCTCCTTGCCACCGCTGGTACACGCAAAGTAGACGGCCTCCCGGCCGTACCACATGCCCTCGCCGCGGGAGAAGCGGGCGGCGCCCTTGTCGAATCCCTGGTTGCGCAGATCATTGTTCGGGGACTCCACGTCCTCCACGTCCACCCAGGCCGCGGCCAGGCGGTCTCCGGGAGCGACGGTCTGCGACTCGTGGTTGGCCGTGTCCAGGCTAGGGCGGTCGAGGGCTATGAGCGCCTGCAGCCGCCCGCCCGCCGCGAGACGTCCGGGCTCGTCGGGCAGGTAGCGGTAGATGAGACCGTCGCCGGCGTCCTCGGTCTGATAGACGATGCCCGTTGCCGGATGGACGGCCACGGCCTCGTGGTTGAAGCGGCCCATCGCCTTCAGGGCGACCGGCTTCACCGGCCCCGTGGCCGGACCGGCCGGGACCTCGAAGTTGTACCCGTGGTCCTGCTCGTGATTCTTGTCGGCGCGCTGGGTCGTTTCCTCGCAGGTGATCCAGCTTCCCCAGGGGGTGAGGCCGCCGGCGCAGTTGCGCACGGTGCCGGCGAGGCTGAGGTAATGTTTCTCCAGTTCACCGGCGGGGCCGAGTACGAAGGTCGTCGTCCCACCCTGTGGTGGATCGCCGCGGCCCCAGTCGTAGAACCGCTCGCGCGGCAGCTTGCCGAGACGCTCGTTCTCATCGCCGAAGGCGCCGACCTTGCGGGCCCCCGCAGAGAGTTCGTGGTTGCAGACCAGCAGGGTCCGTCCGTTCGCGCCGGGAAAGGCGGCCATCGCGTCGGGCAGCCCCGGCACCCGCAGGCCATCGTCCATCTCGACGCCGGTGCGGGAGATCACCCGGTAGGTGAAGCCCGCGGGCAGGTCGATGATCCCGCCAGGGTCCGGTCGCATGGGGCCGTAACCCGCGGCGATCCCCCCATCGCGGCCTTCCCCCCAGACCACGTGGTACTGCAGTCCGTGGAATCCCAGGGTGACGGCGGCCGCCGACTTCAGGAACTTCCTTCTGGTGAAGGGCATCTACTCCTCCGTTTCGGTCAATACGTGGATGCGGCGGACGATCGCCTCGACGGTCCCGGTCACCTCCTCGAGCAGTTCGGAGCGATCGTGAAGCAGGACTGCCGCGCCTGTATAGCGATATCTCACCGCATACGCTGTCAGCCACGCCAGCCGTTCGCCGGCGGCGGTGTCGTTTTCGGCGGGATGCCGCCGCACGGTCGCGGCCAGGTCCGCCAGATCGTGTGTATTGCCGTAGTCCGCGTCGAGCGCGGAAATCCAGCCCTTCAGCGCGTTTTCGAGTGCCTGCTGCGCGTGAAAGCCGATGGCTTCCTGCGCGGAATTCGCCTCTACCAGATCCTTCAGAACGCCGAGTTCACGCTGGGCATTGGCAATGCGCTGCTTTACGTCGGGCCAGTTGCTCGGCTCAGGGTTGTTGTACCTTACTTTGTTTCCATTGGTGTCGAATCCGTCGCGGACGGCCTGGCCCGCCACGTGATTGCGCGCGCGGCGACCGTAATGGAAATCCCCTTCACTTATCGGGACGAGATCGACGCCGATAGAAACGCCGTAAAGCGCTGCGGCCTTTCCGTGAGCGATCGAACTGGCGCGCTGGTACGCGCCACTGTCCCGGGGACCGGAGTCGGTAATGACGAGCAGATCGACGTCCGATTCCGCGCTGAAGTCGCCACGGGCGCGGGACCCGAACAGAATCACCCGGCCCGGACGGACCGCCTCGCCAACGGCGCGGGCCACTTCGCAGGCTCTCGGATCGGGTGACAGACGTATCGGTGTCGCTGGCATTTTCAATTTAAATTCGCAGAATACGGACGACGCGGTAGGGGCGACCGGCCGGTCGCCCCTACGATAAGATTCTGGCATCCGGGGGGAGAGGTCGCCAAAAACCGGTGAGACGGTAGACGTTAGATGACGTCCTTGCCCGATTGGTTTTTCCTTTATGCCTGCGGCACAAAATGAAACCGGACGCGGCGGACAATCTCTCCCCTCTTACGTCTCACGTCTCCCCGTTTTTTCGCTTTTATCCTGTTCATCCTGTGCATCCATGTTGGTCCTGTAATTTGCGTTAAGCGGTCAAACGCGTTTGGCGACTTCGGGCTGGATTTCTTCGTACTCGGGAAAGCGGCCTTCCCTGATCTTGGAGAAGGTGAGTTCGCCGTCGATGGTGACTTCGAACTTTCCGCCGCCGGAAGGAATAAGCGTAACGCCTTCAATGTCCTGCTTGAACTCTCTGAGGAGTCTGTCCGTCAAACTGACGGTCTGATCTTCGTAGCCTCAAGCCGCGCAGTATACAATGTCGATTCTTGGCATCTGGCGCCTCCTTGACGTGTGAGGATGAAATCCGGAGTCGGGTCGGATATCGAGGTAATTTCATGCCTGATTGAATATATCTCCTCCAGCCGGGATTGTCAATACGGGGGGCGCGAAAGATGTCAGGATTCCGCTTGACCGTCGCCATTGCGGGGCATAGATTGCGATGGCGTTCGGGGCGGTCTTGGGAATGGAGAATAAGGAGTTCATGGTGTCTGCACAACGGGAGTACGAAGATCTCATCGGCCGGTGGAAGGAACTGCAGGTGCTGGAGTCCTGCGCGGCCGTCCTCGGGTGGGATGAGCGCACCTATATGCCCCGGGGGGGCGCCGCTCACCGCGCCGAACAGCACGCCCTTCTGGCCGGGATGGCGCACGAGCGGGCGACGGCGCCCGCGGTGGGGGATTTGCTGTCGCGGATCGAGGCGGAGGTTAACGGCTCCGAAGTGGATTCGGCGGCTGCCGTCAACGTGAGGGAAATCCGGCGGGAATACGACAGGAGGACGAAGTTGCCGCGGTCCCTGGTGGTGGCGCTGGCGAAGGCGACGACGCTCGCTGAACAGGCATGGCAGGCGGCGCGTGAGGTCTGCGCGTTCGAGCCGTTCCGGCCACATCTCGAGGAGGTGGTGCGGCTTACCCGGGACGTGGCCGGGGCGCTCAGGGATGGGGGCTCGTTATACGACGCGCTCCTGGACCGGTTTGAGCCTGGCGAGACATCCGACAATCTCAAAAGGGTGTTTGGGGCGCTGCGAGACGAACTGGCGCCGCTCGTCGCGGCGATCGTGGAATCGGGAACAACGCCGGACGCTTCGATCCTGACCCGGGAGTATCCCGTGGAGAGACAGGCCGCATTCGGCACGGCCGCCGCGGAGGCGATCGGTTTCGACTTCGAGCGCGGGCGGCTGGATGAAACGGTGCATCCGTTCTGCTCGGGGATCGGCCCGGGCGACACCAGGATTACAACCCGCTACGACCGCAATCGGTTTGCGCAGGCCTTCTTCGGGACCCTTCACGAGACCGGCCACGGCCTGTACGACCAGGGTCTCGACGCCGCGCATTTCGGGACGCCGATGGGCGACGCCGTATCTCTGGGGATTCACGAGTCCCAGTCCAGGATGTGGGAGAATTTCGTGGGGCGCAGCCGGGCATTCTGGACGCATTTCTTCCCGCAGGCGCGGGACGTCTTTCCCGCGGCGCTGGCGGGCGTTTCGCCGGACGCGTTCTATTTTTCGGTCAATGACGTGCGGCCGTCGTTCATTCGCGTGGAGGCCGACGAGGCGACTTACAATCTTCATATTCTGCTGCGGTTCGCGCTGGAAGAGGCGCTGGTGGAGGGCGATCTTCCGGTAGCAGACGTACCTGGCGCCTGGAACGAGCGGTTCGAGCGGGATTTCGGATTGAAGCCGCCCGACGATGCCCGCGGATGCCTTCAGGACGTGCACTGGAGCGCCGGACTGATCGGATATTTCCCCACCTATACGCTGGGCAATCTCTATGCCGCCCAGTTTTTCGAAGCCGCCCGTAGGGACCTGGGCGATCTCGACGGGCACTTCGCCCAGGGGGAATTCGAACCGTTGCTGGGGTGGCTGAGGGAAAGGATTCACCGGCACGGAAATCGCTACCGGGCCCCGGAACTGGTACAGAATGTCACGGGAAACCCGTTGGACCACGGGGCGTTGATGGCGCACCTGAAGACGAAATTCGGACGGTTATATGGGGTCTGAGCCATTGATGAGGCGTCCGGTGATTCTGGACGCGGACCCCGGCGTGGACGACGCCCTGGCGATGATGCTGGCGCTGGGCTCCCAGGAACTGGAGGTACTTGGCATCTGTACCGTCTGCGGCAACGTGCCGATGGAGGTCGGAACCGGAAACGCGTTGAAGTTGCTGGCATTGCTGAATCGCGACGACGTGCCGGTTTACGCGGGCGCCTGTCGTCCGTTGAAGAGGAAAGCCGTATACGCCACCGAGGTGCACGGCAAGGGAGGATTGGGGGACGCGGTTCTGCCTCCGGCCGGTCGGCCGTCATCCGGCGACGCGGTCGCGTTTATCGTCGATACCCTTTCGGCCCGGCCCGGGCGTGTGACGTTGATCGCCGTTGGGCCGCTGACCAACCTGGCGCTGGCTGAATCCCGGTCCCCCGGGGTGTTGAAAAAAGCCCGGGAAGTGTGTGTAATGGGTGGTGCGATTGACGAGCCGGGTAACGTGACGCCCGCGGCAGAGTTCAATTTTTTTGCGGACCCGGACGCCGCGCGGCAGGTGGTGCGCTCCGGCGCAACCATTACGCTTGCGCCGCTGGACGTGACCCATCGCGTGGCGCTGGCAGACGCGCATATGGCAGGCATGCCGGCAACGCCTGCGGGCAACTTTGTGAGAGACGCGGTGAGACCGGCCATGGATCATGCGATGCGTCTGCAGGGCCGGCGTCGTTTTTTCCTGCACGATCCGTTGGCGGCAGGGCTGGCGATCGATCCGTCGTTCTTCAGAATCGAGACGGTGCGTGCGGACGTGGAGTCGGAGGGAGATCTCACCGCTGGACAGGTGGTGGCGGACCGGCGGTCGTTCTCCAGGGAGGAAGACCGGATGGGACTGCCGCTGAAGTGCGCGCTGGACGTGGACGCCGGTCGGTTTCTGACGTTTTTCCTGTCCCGGATTTTCCCGGCAATCGTCTAGCGAAAGGTGTTCCGGCTTGAAAGGAATTATCATCGGCGCGGGTCGCGGCATCCGATTGATGCCGCACACGAAAGACGCGCCGAAATGTCTTGCCGAAGTGAGGGGCAGGCGGATTCTGGATTGGGGTCTGGACGCCCTGCGGGCGGCCGGGGTGCACGATATCGTGTTCATCGGCGGCTACCGCATCGAGCAGGTGCAGGCCGAATATCCCGGCCTTACGTATTGTCACAACGCGGACTGGTCCAACAACAATATCCTGATTTCCCTCATGCATGCGGAATTCCATATGGACGACGGCTTCGTCTGTGCGTATTCCGATATTCTCTACAGGCCTGAGATCGTCGTGAATCTGATGGAGAGCGTGAATGAAATAACGTTGGTCTGCGACACGGCCTGGCGCGCACGCTACAGGAAGCGGACCGAGCATCCCGAGATCGATGCGGAGAAGATGGCCACCGTGGGTAACCGGGTGGTAGCCATTGGACGAAACATACCCGGCGAAATCGCTCACGGCGAATACACGGGCATCGCCCGGTTCGGGCGAGACGGGTCCGTGCAGTTGCGGGAGGCCTTTCACCGGGCAAAGACCCGGTACAACGGCAGACCGTTTCAATCGGCCGCCACCTTTCAGAAAGCGTACCTGATCGACCTCTATCAGGAGATGCTGGAAGCGAAGGTCCCTATGCACCTGATCGAGACGCCGGGCGGATATCTGGAAATCGATACCAATCAGGACTTCAAGATTGCGCGAGAGGAGTGGTAGGGTATGACAAACGAGCACGTTCCGTTTCCGGCGGGTGTTGTGGGAAGCATGCCGCGTTCAAAATTTGTGCGCGACCTGCTGGATCCCGATAGTGCGCCCGAGGATCCCACGGAGTTTTCCGCACGGATGGATGCTTCGGTAGACTATGTCCTCGCGCTGCAGGAGGCCGCCGGACTGGACGTCGTTTCCGACGGAGAGTACCGCCGCCGGTCCTATATCGGCATTATCGCGGACGTGGCGGACGGGTTTGTGCGGGAGCGGAATGATGGCTTGTGGTGGCACACGGTCGTGGCGCCTGTGGTCGCGAAGAGGAGGGGTCTCGCCGCTGCCGAGGCGGAATATCTCCGCGCGCGGACCCAGAAGGCGGTCAAGGTGGCCCTGCCCTCACCCTATCTACTGGGCCAGCGGATGTGGCACCCTGAACGTTCGCGCGACGCGTATCCCACCCGGGAGGGGTTCATGCAGGCGCTGGTACCCGTGCTTCGGGAGGAACTGCTGCTGCTCCGGGACGCGGGCGCCGATACCGTCCAGTTCGACGATCCGCATCTCTGCCTGTTCGTGGATCCCCGCGTGCGCGGCAGGTTCGCACACCCCGAACGGGAGATGGACCTCTGCGTGGATCTGATGAACCAGATTGTGGATGGCGTTGAGGGGATGGCCGTGGCCGTGCATCTGTGCCGTAGAAACAAGGGTCGGGCAGGTTGGGTCGGGCAGGGCGGTTACGGTCCGATTCTGCCCGCGTTGCTGCGACTGAACGTGGATCAATACGTCATGGAATTCACCGTTCCCGTCGCGGGTGATCTGGACGTCTTGAAACAGATCCCGGAAGACCGGCAGGTGGGCCTGGGCTGCGTGGACTGCAGGTCTCCCCGAATCGATACCGTTGCCGAAATCGTCCATCGCGTGGAACAGGCCCTCGAATTCCTGCGTCCCGACCAGATTTTTCTGAATCCCGACTGCGGATTCGCGCCGGGTAACGCGGCCGAGATCCCGGTTGAAGAGGCTTTCGCGAAGCTCCGCAACGAGGCAAAAGCAGCGGAGATTCTGAGGGAGAAGTACGGGTAGGGACTTATGGATTCTTCCGGAGATGGAGGTAGGACTCGTACCGTTCGCGGGAAACTTCCTCCAGATCGACGGCATCTCTGACAATGCATCCGGGCTCACGCACGTGGGTGCAGTTCCGAAAACGGCAGTGTCCGGGCAGGCCCCGGAATTCCGGAAACAGCCCGTCGATTTCCTCCGGTTCGATCTCCCACAGGTGGAATTCCCTCACGCCCGGCAGGTCGCCGACCATGCCGCCGGTTTCAAGTTCGACGAGTTCCGTGTGAGTGGTCGTGTGCCGGCCTTCGCCGGTGGTTGCGCTGATTTCACTCGTCCGCAAACCGAGGCCCGGCTGCAGCCAGTTCAACAGGCTGGATTTGCCAACGCCGGAAGGCCCCATGAAGAGCGAAATCCGGCCTTTCAGGAGGTCCAGGAACGCTTCTTTGCCCCTGTCGGTGACAATACTGGTGAGCACAACCGGGTATCCGATTTGTTTGTAGATCGAAGCCGTCGCCTCGAAATCGTCGGGGCAGGGCAGATCCAGTTTGTTGAAGCAGACGGCGGCCGGTATCTCAGACCATTCCGCGACGGCCAGCATACGGTCCAGCATATTCCAGTCCGTCGGCGGCTCCGCCACCGAGAAGACCGGGAGGAGCTGATCGATATTGGCGGCCAGGATCTGCTCTCTGCGTGAACTTCCGGAGGCCCTTCGAGAGATCTTGTTCCGCCTCGGAAGGACTTCACGGATCAGACCGGTATTTCCTTCGCCGGTATCGATCCGGACGCGGTCACCTATGGCAACGGGGTCCACAACCCGGGCGCGACGGACGGCCTGTACCCGTTTGCGGCGCGAACCGGGCGATGCTTCGGGATATTGAAGCTGTTTGCGCAGTTTGCTGGAAATGGCGCAGTCAACCACCCCGTCTCCGGTGGCGACATGGTAATGCCTTCGGTGTTCACGGATTACGGTGCCTTCAATGGGTTCCATAAGAAATCAGGGCAGGTGCGGATGACTTACCGCTTCTGCTTCGTGCTTTTCTCAAAATACTGTAAATAAGAATGTTATGGACAAAACTGGAATTCAATGCAGCAGCCGGAAGGCGCGGAAAATTAAGCGCTGAGGAAACTTTGTCAAGGAAAAAGACAATGTGAAGGGGATTCGGAAGACGGCATCGAGAGGCATCGTGAATCGGGTTGACTTTGGCGGGGCATTTGTTATTATTTTTCAAAAGGCGGCTGTAAGCGTTCAGCCGTCAGCCATCAGCTAGAACCAAAAGCCCAATCGGTCGAGGTGTGCGCCGTAAAGCGGCAGGACTGGATGCGGCGCGTCGAGGGCAAGATGCCCTCGCTCCCAGGGGACACAGGAATTCTCAATGGAACAGGATTTATCGCCGATTTTCGAACGCTGGATATTCGAGCCCCGGAAGCCCTGTACCAGAAGAATCGTGGGAATCGACGGAAGGGAGAAGCTGCAGGTCCGGTTTGAACTCGGCCTTCTCCAGATGGAAATGACCGGTCGGCCCGACGGTACATCCCCGAACGGGTATGAGTCCGCACTCGACGAGTACCTCGACTGCCTGGAGGCCCACCGAAGGAACCATGGTTCAGACGAAGGGTTCTGCCTGGAGGAGGGGGCGTGCAACGTGTTGTGGACGGAAGGCGTACAGTATTATCAGCGATACATCTGTCTGATGCATCTGAGCGATTTCGAAGGTGTCCTGAGAGACACCACGCATAATCTGGCGTTGCTGGATCTGGTCCGGACCTATGCCGCCAATGAAGAGATCAAGCGTGAATTCGAACGGTCCCGCACGTGTGTGCTCATGGCGCACGCCAGGTCCAAGGGTGAAATCTGCCTTCAGAATGGAGACTCCGAAGGCGCGCTCGAGGTGGTACGTGAGGGAATCGAGGAGATCCGGTCCGTCGCCAACGGGTCCGGAGATTCGGAGCATCCGGAATCCGGCGACGCGCTTCGTTCCCTGGAAGCGTGGGCGGAAGAGATTCGGCGGCGATATCCCGTCGACAGGGAAAACTCCATTGAACAGATTCAGACGGCGGTCGCCGGAAAGCGTTACGTACAGGCCGCGGGTTTTGGGAACCGGCTGCACGGACTGAACTGAATTCCGCCGTTGACAATAGATCAGGTTGTCCGTGCGGATCTATCGGCGCCGCTTGGGCGAAGCACAGTTGATTCCGATCCTGAACAGCGATACGTTTTCAGATCGGGATTTTTTGTATCTGGCGCAGGATCGGGCTGATTGGACGGTGAACCGGATGAACCCGGAATTCATGATCGCCCGCAGGCATTTCCGGTCTCTCCGCTCCCGGAGGCGCATCTCATTTACGATATTCATCGCAGCAATAGGCGTGGCGCTGGGCGTGTCATCGCTGGTGATCGTCATGTCCGTCATGAACGGATATACGAATATGATCCGCCAGCGCCTTCTGGGTGTAAACGCGCACGTGACCGTCCGCATGTCCTATCGCAAGCCGATTGCGGATTTCATGCCGGTCGTCCGCACCCTGGAAGACCTTCCTGAAGTGATTGCGGCGTCGCCATATGTCCACGCGGAGGGGTTTGTCTTCCGGAAGCCGGCCGGAGCGAGTGCGGTCAAGTCGGGTGTTCTGGTACGAGGAGTGGATCCGGAGGCCTTTGCCCGCACCAGCGACGTGGGAGTATACATTCAGAAAGGAACGATAGACCTCGGCCCGCTGGAGAAGCAGGGTTCGCGTGCGGTTTACGGAATCGTGTTGGGGCAGGTGCTGGCGCAAAAGCTGGATGCTGCGCCCGGAGACGACGTGTTCCTGGGGCTGGTGCCGAAGGACGTGTTCAGCGGACGCGGACGCCGGTGGCAGCGATACCGGGTAACCGGCGTCTTCAATACGGGCTATTTCGAGTTCGATTCCCGTCTCATCTATATTTCTCTGCCGGCCGCCAGACGGGACCTGGGATGGCAGGACGTTGTCACGGGAATCCGCCTGCGTCTGCGGGATCCGATGGAAGCCGACCGGATGGGCGAGACGCTCAGACAGGTCCTGCGTGAGGCGTATCCCGGTCTGTTCGCAACGTCGTGGACGCGGAATTTCGGTAACTTCTACGTGCTGATCCAGTTGCAGAAGTGGACGTTTTTTCTGATTCTGAGTCTGATTGTGGTCGTGGCGGGATTCAACATCATCAGTATCCTGACGATGAATGTGACCGATCGCCGCCGGGAGATCGGAATCCTGAAGGCGATGGGAATGATCCCGAGGCGAATCGGCCGGATTTTCACCGTCGAGGGCGTGGCGGTGGGCGTATCGGGGATTGCAATCGGCAATCTCCTGGGGTTTTCGCTTTGCTGGATTCAGAAGCGGTTCGAAGTGATTCGCGTGCCAGGGGAGGTCTATTACGTCAGTTCGCTGCCGGTGGAAATGCGCCTCGAGGATTTCGGCCTGGTTTCCCTGTGCGCGGTTCTCATCTGCTATCTCTTCAGCCTGGTTCCTTCCCGTGATGCGGCGGCGCTGGATCCGGTGGATGCCATCCGCTATGAGTGATCGACGATGTACGCGGCCGCCGGACCGGGAGCGAGGCGGGACGAATCAAGGTTAGGAATCATCGGTACAGGACACCTGGACAGGGCGCCGGCAATGGTTGAATTATTGATTGCGCGACGGTATCTTCGCTCGATGCGCCGCCGGAAACGGGTGTCGTTCACGGTTGTCGTGGCGGTATTGGGCGTGGGCCTGGGCGTGGCGGCGCTCGTGATCGTGTTGTCGGTGTCGAACGGGTTTTCGTCGCTGGTATGGGACCGGCTGCTGGGCGTGAACGCGCATGCGACGGTGCGCGCGGAGAGCGGGCGCCCGATTGAGGATACAGGCGCGCTCCTGACCGCGCTGGACGCCCATCCCCTGGTCACTGGCGTGTCGCCGTTTGCGGCTTCAGAAGGCGCTCTCCTTCACCGTTCCTTTGAAAACGAGGTGTATAGCGCCGCTGTGATGGTGAGGGGCGTGACGCCGGACGGATTGGAAGCGGTAAGCGATCTGGAGGACTATATCTGGGGTGGCGCCCTGGATCTCGGTATCCAGGAAACCGAGGGCCGCGGTCGGGTCTACGGGATCGTGGTCGGGCGCTATCTGGCCGATCAGCTGGGCGTGCGGGTGGGGTCGGAGGTGCGTCTCTGGATCCTGCCGCACGATGTCTTCGCCGCGCAGACCCGGTTCCGGCGCTACCTGGTCACCGGCATCTTCAGCTCGGGTAACCCTGAGTACGACAGTGGATTGGCCTATGTTACTCTTTCAGCAGCCCGTAGAGACCTCGGCTGGGAGCGCCGGATCAGCGGCGTCCGCCTCAGGTTCGCCGACGCCTTTCGGGCGCGGGAAATCAGCGCGGCCGTTGAGAAGACGGCCCGGCAACTGGATCCGGCGCTTGCCGTGCATCCCTGGATGCGCGACCACGGCAATCTCTATTTTTCCATCCATCTGGAGAAGTGGGCGAGTTTTCTGGGAATCGGGCTGATCGTCGTGGTTGCGGGCTTCAACATCGTCAGCGTGCTTACCATGAACGTGGCGGAAAGACGCCGTGAGATTGGCATCCTCAAGACCCTTGGCGTGCCGCCGCGGAGAATCGGTCGTATATTTACCTGGCAGGGCCTCGCAGTGGGCCTCTCCGGCGTCTTGCTGGGCAATCTTCTGGGCTTTGCCCTGTGCTGGGCGCAGCAGCGGTATGAATTGCTTGTAATTCCGGGAGACGTTTTGATTACGCAGGCACTGCCCGTAGAAATGCAGGTGTCTGATTTTCTGGCGATTTCGGCTTCCGCCGCGTTGGTC
This sequence comes from Candidatus Latescibacterota bacterium, assembly GCA_965203805.1. GTDB lineage: Bacteria > Latescibacterota > UBA2968 > UBA2968 > JAAXHE01. Next base: position 5,097,789 of record OZ241917.1, read on the forward strand.
TGCTATCTCTTTACGCTGTTTCCGGCTCGGGATGCCGCGGCGCAGGACCCGGTTGAAGCAATCAGGCAATAGTAACCTGTCCGGGAAACAGGCCGCCCTTCTTCCGTTGCCGGAGCGATGCTGGGACCAGAAGGGGCTCCATGGATCCCGATCCACTCAAATCGTATCCGCCGGGCGACCCCAGGCGTCCGCCTCCGAGGTGGTTTCTGGTGCTGATCGCCGTTGCCGTTGCGATTGCGGTGACGTTGTTCGCCGTTCTCATCGCCTATCTGCGCGACGTCTGGACGGCGCGGCCGCTCGGGTAGGTAATCGGGTCCGCCAGGTTGTTATTCTGAATATCCAGTGTAAGACATAAGGAAAACGGTTAAAGTTCAGGGATCGCGGTGGTGGGAGTGATGATATGCGGTCTATGGTGAATCGATACGCTGCAGTTACTCGTTCTCTCGCGCTTTTCTCGAGCTCTTTGGTTTTTATCCTGTCTATCCTGTCCATCCATGTTTCATTCGTCGGTTTATCTAACTAAAGAGACGAGACTTTCGATCAGTACGTGGCGCGGCCCCCGCTGGCGTCAAAACACTGCCCTGTTGTGAAACTGGCTTCATCCGAGGCCAGGAAGTGTACCAGCGCGGCGACCTCGCCGGGTTTGCCAAGGCGGCCCATTGGTATCCTGGACGTAAGAAAGGCGGCCCGATCCGGATCCAGACCGAGGGTCATCCCGGTCTCGATGAGTGCGGGCGCGACGCAGTTGACACGAATATTGTGGTCCAGCACCTCCCTGGCAAGCGCCTTGGTAAAGCAGATAACGCCGGCTTTCGATACCGAGTAAGCCGCCATATTGGCGTTCCCTTCCTTGCCCGAGATCGAGGCGACGGATACAATCGCGCCCGTATTGCGTTCTGCCATGTGTGCGATGACCGCGCGCGAGCAGAGGAAGACGCCCTTGAGATTGGTGTCCATCACGCGGTCCCAGTCCGCTTCGCTCAGTTCCCGCACGGGCGACTCCGGGCCCACAATGCCGGCGTTATTGACCAGAATGTCGATCTGGCCGAGCCGTTCCAGCACGGTGTCCACCATCCGGGTGACGTCTTCGCTGCACGAGACATCCGCTCTCACGGTGAGGCTGATGTGGGAACGCCCCCCGTCGGACGGGTCGACGTCCGCGATGGCGACTGTCGCGCCTGCGGTCGCCAGGCGGTCCGCGATGGCCGAACCGATGCCCCTCGCGCCGCCGGTGACGAGTGCAACGCGTCCCGTTAGGTCCATGAACGTCTGTGGCATGGTAGTTCTCTCAATCGGTAACGGCTAACTTCGGTGAGACGTGAGACGCAAGACGGTAGGGGAAAAGCTTGAAAGCGGTGAGACGTAAGACGTTAGACGGTAGATGACATCCGTGCCCGAATGGTTATTCCTTAATGCCTCCGGCAAGAAATGAATCCGCACCGGGCAATCACATCCTCTACCCTCTCCCCGCCTTTAGAGCACTCATATCATCTCCCGTCTCACGTCTACCCTCTCCCCTGCCTTAGGGTGTTTCCCGGTTCCCTTTGTGCCTTTGTGTCTCCGTGTGAGTTGATTTTCGATTTCGGCTAGATCAACTCCGTCCCGTCCAGGTATTCGATCAGCTTCCGGTTCGCCCGGGAAAACGCATAGTCTTCGAGGCTGTCGGGTACGACCCACTTCACGTCCGAACAGGTCCGCGCGCGGGCTCTGCCGCCCTTGTATTCGCATCGAAACGCATGCATGGTGACGCTGAAGTGGGTGAAGGCGTGTCTGACGGTCCTGAACCGGTTCCGCAGGGCGGCGTCGACGCCGGTTGCCTCGCGCACCGCGCGAATACACGTGTCACCCAGGGCCTCCCCCTGCAGCTGTCGGGCTGATGGAAATTCCCAGAGTCCGCCGAGAAGCCCGTTTTCCGGCCGTCGCGCGATCAGGACCTTGTCTTTCCGGGATACGATTCCCACACCCAGGATGTGGTGTGGACGCGGCTTCTTCGGGGCCTTGACGGGTAGCGATTCCGCCGTGCCGGATTGGTACGCGGCGCAATATTCGTCGACGGGACACTTGCCGCATCGGGGGGCCCGCGGGCGGCAGACCGTCGCGCCAAGTTCCATGACCGCCTGGTTGTAATCGCCGGCGTTGCCGCTGTTCAGAAGGTCGTCCGCCAGTTTCTGAAGACGGGTTCTGGTGCGGGTTTGCGCGATATCGTCCCGAATCTCGAAGAGCCGGCAAAGAACCCGGATGACGTTGCCGTCGAGAACGGCGTAGTCCCGGTCGTAGGCGATACTCAGGACGGCGGCCGTGGTGTAGGGTCCCAGACCGGGCAAGGCGGAGAGATCGTCGTAGGCATCGGGCACGGCGCCGTTGAACCTTTCGACGATGTACCGGGCCGTACTGTGCAGGTTTCGCGCACGAGAATAGTAGCCCAGGCCCTCCCAGGCCTTGAGGACCCGGTCACCCGGCGTTCGGGCGAGGTCCTGCACAGTCGGGAACTTTTCCAGGAACCGCCTGTAATAGGGAATGACGGTCTCGACCTGGGTCTGCTGAAGCATGAACTCGGCGAGCAGAACGTGGTATGGATCGGACGTATGACGCCAGGGGAGATCCCGCTTCTCGCGACGGTACCAGTCGAGCAGGGACCTCTTGATCGATGCAAAATCTGACAGGTCGGCATTCATCAGTTTACCCGGTGAAGGTCGCCTCACCGCGCCTGAACGTCTTCCTTTCGGCGGCGTTTCTCCTCCGCAATATCGCTGGCGTGTCCCGTGACGACGTCCGGCGGGCTGGTCCTGATCAGTTGCTGCAGGGCCAGCAGGAACAACAGGATGTCTTCGCCATAGCCCAGGTGCGGGAACAACGCTTCCGGCAACAGATCCACGGGGGATATCCCGTAGAGGATGATCACGTAGACCAGCAGTTTGCTGTACCATGGCACACGCGGGTCTTTCATCAGGCGCCAGGCGAGTCTGATATACTGGGGCAGGCGAAAGAGAATTGAGAAGATGCCGCGCATGGCAGTAGCGAGCGGGTACACGTGGACGCGATTCATTGCGCGATCGTTCAAGAGGCGGTTTTGCCTAACAGTCCGTTGAAGAAGTCGCTCTGCAGGGCGAGGCCGAGTCATTGTGGCCGAAGACAAGGCGCGCGACCGACGCGCATCCCTGGATTCGGGGAGGGAGCGCCTGCCTGCCGCGCTCCGCTTGGCGCAGGCAGGCAACGCCGTATTTCGGTCACAAGGGCCGGACGTAGCCCGGATGGACTTTTTCAACGGGCTGCTAAGTCCTGCCAAGAAAGGATCTGACCCTGGGGTGGTTCAACACGTCCGGATTGATGATGTGCGCGGGTTCCCTTCCCTCCATGGCGTCGGTGAGTTGCCCGAAGGTCCGGCGGTCCAGGCGTACCGCGGAAGCGTCGGTCATTCCGGCGTTGTGGTTGGTGCAGATGATGCGGGGGTGCCCCTTGTGGATGGCCCGCGGGCCGTCCACCGGGTCGTCGACCACGTAATACCAGAGTCGCTTCTCGACGATGGCGCGGTTGACGGCAATATCGTCTACGAGGGTGCCGCGCGACGGGTTGATGAGGGAGGCATGGGGCTGCATGGCACAAAGGAGGTCGTAGGTGACGAGGGTGTCGGCGCCGGAAACGTGCAGGGAGACAGTATCGCATTCCCTGAACAGGTCTATCGGTTCGCCGACGGCCTCCGCCCCGAATCGGGACGCGAGATCCGCGATGTCCGGCCGGACGTCGTAGACGAGCAGGCGCCCCCTGTCACCCAGGAGCGGCTTGGCCCGTTCGGCGACCGCCTGACCGATGCGGCCGAAACCATACAGACCAAGCGTAGTCTCGGCGACTTCGTAGGTTCTGATGAGTGAAAAGTCGCCGCTGTGGGAGAGCCGGTTCAGCGTATAGACCCTCTTCATCGTGGCCATCCACTGGGCAATGGCGTATTCGGCTACCGTGACCATGTGCTCGGGAGCAATGGTGACGATCACACCGCGGCGCGTAGCCACGTCGAGGTTGACTTTTTCGTAACCCACACCCCATCGGGAGATGATGCGCAGGTCCGTCGCGGCTTCATAGAAGCTCTCGTGAATCAGCGCTGAACTCGCGAGGACACCGACAACGCCGTCTGCTTCGTTTGCCGTGAGTTCCCCGGAGTAGTAGTCCACGCTGGCAAAGCCGGCCAGTCGCTCCAGTCTCTTGTGCCGGCTGTCGGAGTCGAATTCGGGGTTCCGCATGTTGGCGGACAGCAGGATTCTCCGTGACATGCAATTCCTTTGTGTATGTAGTGGTGCGGAAGGTCTATTGATTCTTCTGCCGGTCCACGATTTCCTGTACGATTTCCCGAAGGGCGCTGCGCTGGACCTTGCCCGTAGACGTCATTGGCAGGCGGTCGGGACTGAACGGAATGGTACTGCAGGGTGCTTCAAAGGGGCTCAGGTTCGCCACGTCTCCCGCCAGTCCCGCGCTCAGGATCCGCCCGGCAGCTTCCGCCTGCTTCGCCGGCGCCGTGCCGTTGCGGAAGACGAGCGCGGCGCAGACGTCCTGTCCCCAGCGTTCGTCCTCCAGGCCGGTTACGTAGGCCGCGGCAAGCTCGGGAAAGGCTTCTACAAGGGCGTTTTCAACGGCTATCGGGGAGATGTTTACGCCGCCCTTGATGACGATTTCCTTCTTGCGGCTGTGAACGAAATAATAATCGCGGTTGCCGATCTCGCACCGGTAGCCGATGTCGCCGGTGTGAAACCAACCGTCCCTGAAGACTTGCTCCGAGGCGGCCGGCTGGTTGAGGTAGCCGCCCGACACAACCGGTCCGCGAACCAGGATTTCACCGAGTTCGCCGGGGGAAGGATTTCCTTCGAGGCGGATGTTGTTGTTTCCGAGCTCGACTCCCGCGGCGTTCCGCTGAAGCGCCTCCCGGTATTCGTGTTCCGGCAGGTCCGGCGGAACGCCGGTGACCCGAAGGCTGACCTCGGTGGTGCCGTAGCCCTGGATCAGGCGCACGCCGAATCGATCGTGGAACCGCACCGCGGGACCCGCGGGTACCGGGGCGCTGCCGATCATTATCTTCTTGAGTGCGGAAATGTCATGCCCGGCCGCGTCGAACGCGTCGGCATCGGCAAGCAGATCCCGCATGATAGTGGGAACAATGCTGCTGGACGTGGCTCTCTCTTCCGCAATGACCGGCCAGAAACCGGAAGCGCTGTATCGGGAGTTGAGAACGAGCGTTCCGCCGGCCATGAAAAGTGCAATCGAGAAGACGGTTGAATTGACATGATGCAGCGGCAGTACGAGGCTGAGTCGTTCGTTCTCGTCGAAATGCAGCCAGCGGCCGATGCCGTCCGCATTGCTCACGATGCTCTGCCGCGTGAGCAGAACGCCCTTGGGTTTTCCCGTTGTTCCTGACGTATACAGAATGATCCCCGCGGCCTGCTCCGCCGCCGGGTCCCCGCTCCATTCCGGTTCCAGGTCCCTGGTCCGGTCGACGTCGCCCGCGAGCAGTGTATCCGTGGCCGCGATGGGAACTTCCGTAGCCACTCCCCGCTCGGAGTCCAGATGATCGGGAAGGACGCACAGCAGTCTGGCGCGGGAGTCTTCGAGCTTGTATCGTTTTCGTTCGGGCGTGTCGCGCCTGAGGTCCAGCGGGACGGCGGTCGCGCCAAGCCGGAAGAGGGCCTGGGTGATCAGAAGGATTTCCGGGCAATTCGGCATGGCCAGGGATACCCGGTCTCCGGGGCCGATGCCATAGTCATCGTGAAGCCGGACCGCCAGGGCCGCGGTCCGGCGGTTCAGTTCTCCGTATGTGATAACCGACCGCTTTTCGACGTCCAGGTCGCGGAAGACGATGGCCGCGCGATCTCCCGAGTGTGCGGCCCGATGGTGAAGAAGGCGCGTGAAGTTCTTCCATGGAAAGCGATAGACGTGAGGGCGTCCATTCTTCGTGCAGGTGAAGATCTCTGGATCCATAGAGATTCGACCGCCTGCCGTCGGCAACGGAAAAGGCGCCGGGAACTCCGGGTCAGGTCCCGTTCGAGTCACACCGGGCTTTGTGGACGAGATGGTGGTCGGCCAGGACGAGCGCGATCATGGATTCGACCATCGGCGCCGCGCGGGGCAATACGCAGGGATCGTGGCGTCCGCGGCCCGATAACGTGGCCGGATTGCCGTGAATATCCACGGTTTCCTGGGTCTTGAGGATGGTTGCCGTCGGTTTGAAGGCGGCACGGACAACGATGTTTTCGCCATTGGAAATGCCACCCTGAATACCGCCGGAACGGTTGGTACGTGTGCGTATTCGTTCTCCGTCAACGTAGAACGCGTCGTTGTGGCTGAAACCGGTGAGCGTCGTGCCGGCAAACCCGGACCCGATTTCAAATCCCTTGCAGGCCGGGAGAGAAAGGATGGCTTTGCCCAGATCGGCTTCGAGCTTGTCGAAAACCGGTTCCCCGAAGCCCGGCGGCACGTTGCGCGCGACGGCTTCCACAACGCCGCCGAGTGAGTCGCCGTCTTTTCGTGCCTGTTCGATCTGCCCGATCATCCGGTCCGCAATTTCGGAATCGGGGCAGCGCACGATATTGGATTCGACCTGGTCCCGTGTGATTGTGTCTGGATCGGCACAGGCCGTCAGGTCGCGAACGCTCTTGACGAAGGCCAGGATCTCCACGCCAAGCGCCTCGTGCAGGATCTTGCGCGCGATCGCGCCTGCCGCCACGCGACCGATGGTCTCGCGTGCACTGGCCCGCCCGCCGCCCTGCCAGTCCCGGATCCCGTATTTTGCCTGATAGGTGTAGTCGGCGTGAGACGGACGGTATTTTACCCGCATCTCCTCGTAGTCTTTGGATCGGGCGTCTTTGTTCCTGACAATCAGGGAGATGGGCGTGCCCAGGGTCTTGCCTTCGAAGACGCCGGACAGGATCTCGACGCGGTCCTCTTCCTTTCGCTGGGTGGTAATCCTGCTCTGCCCGGGGCGGCGCCGGTCCAGTTCCTTCTGAATCTCACCGGGCGCGATTTCGAGATTGGGCGGGCAGCCGTCAATAACAACGCCCACGCCGCCGCCGTGGGACTCGCCCCAGGTGGTGATGCGGAAGAGGTGGCCGAAAGTGTTGCCCATGCGGCGTTCGCTCCGTGTGTTGTGCGCCTGGATTCCCCGCTCGGGAAACGTCGCTCTGCCCCGCGGGAAACGGCCTCAATTTACCGGATTCCCAAATGCGGGTCAAGCAAAAGTCTGCGCGTGAAAGCGCGGATTTGCGCACGCCACGCCCTCTTGGAAGCCCCCGATCCGCGACATCTTGACAGCGTCCCGATGCGGGCCTATCTTGTGCTCGCCGACAGGAAAAACCGGAGGGCCGCATGGGTAAGCACTGCTCGGGTATTCTCGAAGAAATGACCATCGACCAGGTTCGGGGGCTCAAGCCGGACGTTGCCGTCATTCCGATCGGATCGACGGAACCGCACGGTCCGGCGCTGCCGTACGGTACCGACAGCTATCGGGCCGAAGCAATCGCCTGCGGCGCCACCCGGGAGGCGAACAGCCGGGGCGGCCGGGTGATCTGCCTGCCCACCGTCCGGGTCAGCCTGAACAACAATTTTCGCGCCTTCCCGTTCGCCTGCCGCATGGAGGTGTCGACGTTCATGGCGCTGCTGAAGGACCTCGTAAGAATGTGCGAGTCGGACGGCATAGAGAAGGTCGTATTCGTGAATGCCCACGGAGGCAATCCGGACGTGATCCGGGCGGCAATGCGCGATCTGGCCGCGGCAGACGGCGCATTCGTCTGCATGATCCAGGCCTCTTCGTGCGCGTCGCCCGAGGCGCGGCAGGTCTGCGAAAAACCAAGCGACCACGCGGGCGAGGAGGAGACGTCGCAGATGCTCTACCTGCGGCCCGACCTTGTCCGCAAGGAAAAGATCGGGGACCATCCGCGCAGGCAACCCGAACTCGAGGTCCTGACGGAGTACCAGGTGGATTTCGTGAGGCCGTGGCACCTCTACATGCCGGCATCCGCCGGCGGCGACGCAAGCCGCGCCACACGGGAAAAGGGAAAGATCGTCATCGATTCAAGCATCGAGGGAACGGGCAGGTTTCTGGCGGAACTGTCCAGGGCGGACAGGCACCGCGGTTTCCCTTACCCGTCCGATTGACTCGGAAACCCGGAACGAACATGGATGGTCGGGACGGGCCACCGGAGGTGACCATGATCAACTATCAGGACCTGGGCGTAAAGCCTTTCATCAACGCCAGCGGGACGATTACGACCCTCGGCGGCAGCCTCATGCGCCCGGAAGTCCTGGACGCGATGCAGGAGGCGGCGGGGGCGTTCGTGGACCTTCCGGAGCTGAACGAAAGGGCGGGGCGGTACCTGGCCGAAAAAATCGGCGTTGAGGCGGCTTTCGTCTCCTGTGGCGCGGCAAGCGGGATGCAGCTCTCGGCGGCGGCGTGCCTGACGGGCGCCGACGCGGAAAAGGTCCGGGCGCTGCCGCATACCGAAGGCTGGCGGAACGAGTTCGTGGTCAGTCTTGTGGACTCCCATACGTACATCCATCAGGGGATCGAGATCTGCGGCGGAAAGCTGGTGCGCGCGGGCAGCAGGACGGAGGTGACGGCCGGGGACATCCTCGGCGGCATCACCGAGCGGACAGCGGCCGTGGTCCATTTCCTGGGCATGCAGAGCAAGGCGCAGCTCAAGGAGGTAATCGCCGGGGCGAATCGTGCAGGGGTCCCTGTGCTTGTCGACGCCGCGGCGCAGCTTCCACCGAGGACGAACCTGACGGAGATTGCGAACATCGGCGCGAGCCTGGTGGTCTTCAGCGGAGGCAAGGGGCTGAGGGGGCCGCAGTGCACGGGCCTGGTCCTGGGAAAAAGGGAATACGTGGACGCGGCCATGCTGAATGCCAGCCCTTTCAGCGCGGTCGGGCGCGGCATGAAAGTTGGAAAGGAAGAGATTCTCGGGCTCCTGGCGGCCGTTGATCTGTTTCTGGCGGGAAGCGACGATCAGGACCGGGCCACGTGGCGCCAACAGGTGAAACGGGTCGTGGCGGCAGTGTCCGAAATTCCTGGCGTCAAGGCATATGTCCTGGGAGAGGGCCAGCAGGCGGCGCCCGATTTCGCTCCCAGGGCCTACGTCGATCTCCCCGAGTCTGAAACCCGCGAGGTGATTCGGGCCATGCGCGAGGGAGACCCCCGGGTGGTGGTCCGCTCGAGCGGGAGTGGAATCGTTGTGGATCCGATGACGCTGGCGCCCGGCGAGGAGGAGGTCGTCGGCCGTCGCCTCAAGGAGGTGCTGCGCCGATGATCGACGCCCATTTGCACATCGGACACCACGGCAGGAGTCTTGAGGATACGATCCGGCATATCGAAGGCATCGGGGCGGATAAAGCCGTATTCCTGCCGATCGAGACGGCCGACCGGGAATACGAATGGCTCTCGGAAACCGTTGCGATGGCGCATGAGCGGTACCCGGACAAAGTCATTCCATTCTGCCACGTGGACGTGACACGGGAAGACGCGGTCGCGGAACTCGAACGACGCGCGCGGCTGGGGGTATTCCGGGGGTACGGAGAACAGAAACAGCACGTGCCATTGAATCATCCGGGTCTGGAACGCGTGCTGGCTTTCTGCAACGAAATGCGCTGGCCCGTCACGTGGCATTTTCAGGAGGGGAGCCGGGGTTACAATCAGGGTATCGGACATCTGGAGTCGCTGGTGCGCAAGTTCCGCGATATCAGGTTTATCGGACACGCACAGTCCTGGTGGGCCAATATCAGCGCGGACGTGCCTCCGCCGGAGGAGACGTTGTACCCGCGGGGGCCCGTGGTTCCGGGCGGACTGGCGGACCGGCTGCTGTCAGACTACGAAAACGTGTACGCGGACCTGTCCGCCGGGTCGGGGCTGGGGGCCGTCACACGCGACGAGGCGTTCGGCAGGGACTTTCTGATGCGACACCGCCGCAGGTTGCTCTTCGCCACCGATTGCCCGTGTGTGGATGGACGGGGAACCGACTACCCTCCGGGGTGTTTTGCGGCGAAGAGCCTGCCGTTCCTGAGACGGATGGTGGAAGATCAGGAAGCGCTGGAGGATATCCTGCACCGGAATGCGGTGCGCGTAATCGGGCTGGATGAGGATTAAGCGATCATGTCCATCGCGATAAAGTCCATCGATCTGAACGTCCTGAACATGAAAGCGCGGATGCCGTTCCGATACGGGATCGCGTCTCTGGTGGCCGTACCCCATCTCTTCGTCCGGGCGACCGCGGAGATTCACGGACGCCGGGAGGTGGGACTCGCGGCGGACGGGCTCCCGCCGAAGTGGTTCACCAAGAACCCTGAAGCGTCTTTCGAGGACGACCTTGACGAAATGCTGGCGGTGATCCGGCAGGCATGCCGTCTGGCACGGTCCGCGGACGCGGCGGAGACCGTCTATGATATCTGGCGGGAGATCTACAACCGTCAGAAGGAATGGGCCCTATCCACACCGTACCCGCCACTGCTGTGGGGATTCGGCGTGAGCCTGGTGGAGCGGGCGCTCATCGACGCGTTCTGCAGGGCGACCGGGGCCGCGTTCGGATGTGCGCTGCGAAAGAACGGGTTCGGCATTCGTCTGGCCGATTTACAGCCCGATCTGGAGGCGGTCGAAGCCGCGGCGCTGCTGCCCGTACGCGCGAGCCGGTCGATTCTGGCGCGCCACACCGTGGGGTTGACCGATCCCCTTACAGACGCGGACGTCCCGGCGGACGAGCGTGTGGAAGACGGCCTGCCCCAATCCCTCGAAGCCAGTATACTGGCGTATGGCCTGACCCACCTGAAGATCAAGTTGTGCGGCAATGCGGACCAGGACGCGGACAGGCTGAGGCAGATCGCCGGATTGATGGAACGACATTCCGGGTCCGACTACGCATTTACGCTCGACGGGAACGAGCAATATTCGAAAATCGATCCGTTCCGTGCGCTGTGGGAATCGGTTATGGCGGATCCGTCGCTCCACCGGTTCATGGCGAGGTTGTTATTCGTGGAGCAGCCCCTGAGGCGCGACGTCGCTCTCGGCGAGGCCGCGGGCGGCGCACTGCGCGGCTGGACCGGTCGTCCGCCCATGATCATCGATGAGTCCGACGGGACGCTGACCAGCGCGGCGGAAGCGCTGGATCTGGGATATGCGGGAACCAGCCACAAGAACTGCAAAGGGGTATTCAAAGGCATTGCCAGCGCCTGTCTTATCGCAGACAGACAAAGGAAAGACCCCGGCCGGGCCTATATCCTCAGCAGCGAGGATCTGGGCAACGTCGGCCCTGTTGCGCTGCTGCAGGACCTGGCGGTGGCCGCAAGCCTTGGCGTGGGACATACCGAGCGCAACGGCCATCACTATTTTTCGGGTTTGAGCATGTATCCCGATGACGTTCAGTCGGAAGTGCTCCGCCAGCACGGCTCACTTTACCGTCGTCACGAAACGGGGTTTCCAACGCTGGACGTGCGGGGTGGCCGGTTGAACATCGCGAGCGTCGTCGATGCGCCTTTCGGCTACGGGTTCGACCTGGACACCTCGAGATTCACCCCGCTGGAAGACTGGTCGCCGGCGTCTCTGGACCTTTGAGGATGCTCGGCCCGGAACCGATGCGCGCAGTCGCCGATCCGGAACCCGATTGAAGGCGAACGCCCGTTTCCAGGGAGGCAGGTTTGAATCCGATCGACTGGAACGCGGTCCGTGAGGAGGTGACGGGATACCTGCGGGACCTGATCCGCCTGGACACGACCAATCCGCCTGGAAACGAGATTCTGGCCGCGGAGTACCTTGCGGGCGTGTTGCGGCGCGAGGGTCTGGGTCCACGGGTGACCGAGTCGCAGCCGGGGCGCGGGAACGTCACGGCCCGGCTGGCCGGAGGCGGCGAGCCGCTCGTGCTGCTGGGGCATACGGACGTGGTGGCGGTTGAACCCGACCGGTGGCGGCATCCGCCGTTCGGCGGACAGGTGCACGACGGATACGTCTGGGGGCGCGGCGCGCTGGATATGAAGAACATGGTCGCCGCCGAGCTGATGGTATTTCTGTTGTTGAAACGCCGCCGGACCGATCTGAAGCGGGACGTCATCTTCGCGGCCACCGCGGATGAAGAGGCGGGAAAGGGAGACCATGGCGTCGGGTGGCTGCTGGACAACCACCCGGAACAGGTGGACGCGCCCTTTGTGCTGACGGAAGGCGGCGGCGCGGACTTCCGTGTGGGCGATGCCCGGTTCTATACCTGCCAGACCGGGCAGAAGGGGATCTGCAGATTCCGGATGGTGGCCCGCGGGAAGCCCGGCCACGGTTCAAGGCCGCACCCGCAAAACGCCGCGGTGAGGCTGTCGGAAGCGGTTGCCGCCCTGGGACGGGCCGTATTGCCGATGCATCCGTCCCGGACCGTCAGGGCGTTTCTCGACAGTATCGCCGCAACGCAGGATCCCCTCACCGCGGACCGGCTGCGTCGCGTCCTGGAACCCGAACACAGCGAAACTGCGCTCGAATCGCTGCCGCTTGCGCCCGAGATCGTTGCGAACCTGCGTTCGTCATTGAGAAACACGGCTTCCGTCACCATGTTGCAGGCCGGGCAGAAGATAAACGTCATTCCCGCGGAGGCTTCCGCATGGGTGGACGGCAGACTTGCGCCGGGACAGACGGATGACAGCTTCTTCGAGGAGATCCGGCCGCTGGTCGGAGAGGACCTCCGGTTCGAAGTGGACCAGTACAGCCCGCCTCTGGAGGCCGGGATCGACTCGCCGCTTTACCGCGCGATTGTGGACGTGATGGCGGATCACGATCCGGGCGCATGCGTTGTGCCGTCGCAATCCACGGGCGGTACGGATGCCAAACACATCTGCCCGCGAAGGCCGGCAACGCAAGTGTACGGGTTCATGCCGTACAGGGGGGCCCCCGGAGAAGAGGAATGGCAGTTGATCCATGGTCACGACGAACGCACCTCGGTGGAAAATCTGCTGTTCGCCACGCGTGTGCTGTACGATGTCGTGCATCGCTTTTGCGTGGAACGCGCCCCGTAATCGCCGGTAACCGGCCGGAGGGACATTGATGCGGGTACTGGTAACGGACTATGCGTGGGCGGACCTCACCGTGGAACAGAGGGTCCTGGATGAGATCGGGGTTGACCTCGTGGCCGCGCCGGATGGCAACGAAGAGACCCTGGCGCGGCTGGCGGTCGGCGTCAGCGGCATCATGACCTGTTGGGCCATGACCACGCGGCACGTCATTCGGGCCGCGCTGCCGGACCTGAAGGTGGTGACGCGTTACGGTGTGGGCCTGGACAACATAGACGTGGCGTACGCGACCGCCCACGGGATCCCTGTGGCGTACGTGCCGGACTATTGCATGGTGGACGTGGCGGAGCACGCGATGGCGCTGCTGCTGGCGCTTTCGCGCAAGGTGGCGGGGTTCGACCGATCCGTACGCGGCGGCGTGTGGGATATCCAGGCGTGTGTGCCGCTGAATCGCCTGACCGGGCGGACGCTGGGGCTGATCGGCTTCGGGCGCATTGCACGGGAGGTTGCGGGCCGCGCGTCGGCTTTCGGTCTGCGCGTGCTGGCGACGGCCCCGTCGATGACGCCCGGGTCCACGGCGGTTGACGGCGTCGAGGCCGTCACGCTGGATCAATTGTTGCGGACGTCGGACTTCGTCTCGATTCACTGTCCTTCCTCGGACGCGACGCGGGGACTCATCGACGCGGGCGCCCTGCGCAAGATGAAACCCACGGCCTGTCTGATCAATACGTCACGGGGCGATATTGTGGATGAGACCGCCCTGGCCGACGCGCTGGCCGCGGGCGGGATCGCGGGGGCGGCCCTCGATGTACGTGTAGCGGAGCCACCGGTCGAGGGGGACCGGCTTATCGGGATGCCCCAGGTGATCCATACACCCCACGCGGCGTTTTATTCGTCTGAATCCCTGGTTGAATTGAGGCAACGCGCCGCGATGGAGACGCTCCGGGTCCTGCGGGGCGGCGAACCGGAAAACCTGGTGAATCCGGAATACCGGCGCGCCGGCGGGTGACGTCAACTTGCGGGGTTGGCCCGTTCCACGAACGGGACCGCCACAACGCGCCGCAGGAGCGATAGAGGATGATCGTGCGGGAGTCATGATGTCGGAACAGCCTAACATACTGGTATTGATGTGCGACCAGTTGCGCCGCGACGCACTGTCGGTTCACGGCGACGTGAACCTGCAGACGCCGAATATCGATGCGCTGGCAACACGGGGCGTGAGATTCACGAACGCCTGTTCGACCTATCCGATCTGCGTGCCGTTCCGCTTTACGTTCATGACCGGAGAATATGCGCATACGCGCAAGGTCCCCGGTATCGAGTACCGGATGTCGCCCACCGAATTCACGCTGGCCGACGCGTTCAACGAAGCGGGGTACGAGACGGTTTACGTGGGAAAGTGGCACCTCGACGGCGGCCACGGAAGAATGGGTTCGGCGCTTGAATGCGGGCGTACGCCGGTGCCCCGGGCGTACCAGGGACGCTGGGAGAAGTGGTTCGGATTCGAGCTCAGAAATGCCCCTTTCGACACCTATTATTTCGAGGACGACGATCCCGCGCCAAGACCCGTCAGCGGGTATCAGACCGACGGTTTGTACGATATCGGCATGAACTACCTTGCCGGAGAGCGGGACACCTCCAGGCCGTTCTGCATGGTCATTTCGGTGGAGCCCCCGCACGACCCGTTCGAAGCGCCGCCCGATATTCAGGCGGCATGGGAAGCCAGGGAGATTGAACTGCCGCCCAATCTCGAGGCTTCCGACGGCGCGAGCCGGGAAGCCTTCGTGCTGAATCGCAAGCGATATTACGCGATGGTGGAGAATCTCGACGCCAATGTGAAGCGGATGACGGATTTTCTGAAGGCCCAGGGACTGGCGGAGAATACCGTGGTGTTGTTCGTTTCGGACCACGGTGAACTGGGCGGCAGCCACGGGCTTGCAGGGAAGCAGTGGCCGTACGAGGAATCCGTGGGCATTCCGGCGATTGTCTACGACCCCCGCTTTCCCGTCCGGGCGGGTACGGCAATCGAGGATCCGATCTGCACGGAGGATTTTTTCCCGACGCTACTGGGTATGGCGGGGCTTCCCCCCGGCGATCGCCTGCAGGGTATGGACCTGTCCCCGCTGGTTCGCGGTGAGACTGACTCGCTGGATCGGGAAGGGGTTCTGCTGGAGTTCGTGGCCGAACTCCGCAAGGGGATGGCGTTCAACCGGTGGGTGTGGCGCGGGTTTCGGAGCGCGCGGTACAAATATACCGTCCGGGGAGACAAGACGGGCGCCGGCGCCTGGCAGTTTTTCGATCTGCATGCCGATCCGTACGAACGCCGGAACCTGATCGGTCACCCCGACTTCCAGGACGAAATCGCGCGGCACCACAGCCTTCTCAGAGAACGGCTGGTTGAGACCGGCGACCACTTCGTGTTGCTGCCCGCGTTTGGATGCGACGGCGTAAACGTTTGGCAGTAGGATCCCGCCGGATGGATTATGCGGCCTGAAACCAGGCGCGGAAGGAGGGTTCGAAAGGGGATTGCGCCACGCCCTTCTCCGTTACGATGGCCGAGACGAGCCGCTCAGGCGTGACGTCGAAGGCCGGATTGTAGACGTTAACGCCTCCCGGGGCGGTCTGCCTGCCCATGCCCAGGGTAATTTCCTCTGGGCCGCGTTCTTCGATGGGGATTTCCGCGCCGCAGGCGAGGGACATGTCAATTGTGGATAGTGGAGCGGCGACATAAAAGGGAACGTTGTGTTCCCTTGCCAGGATGGCCAGTCCGTAGGTGCCGATTTTATTGGCCACGTCGCCGTTGGCGGCAATACGGTCGGCGCCGACGATGACACTGTCGATATTCTTCTGCCGCAGGACCGACGCCGCCATGCTGTCGCAGATCACCGTGACGTCGATGCCGCTTTGACCGAGTTCCCACGCCGTGAGCCGCGACCCCTGCAGCAGAGGGCGGGTTTCATCGGCGAAGACGGCGACCTGTTTCCCGGATTCAACGGCCGCATATATCACAGCCAGCGCCGTGCCGTAGTCTGCGGTGGCCAGGGCGCCGGCGTTGCAGTGGGTGAGCACGGTGGCGTCGTGCCCAAGCAGTTCGGCCCCGTTCCTGCCGATCTGCCTGCATACTTTCCGGTCTTCCTCGAAGATTTCGTGCGCTTCCTCCAGCAACCGGTCTCGAATCTCCGCGGGATCCTGATCCGCAATTTCGCTCAATCGGCTGCTCATACGGTCCAGCGCCCAGAAGAGGTTCACCGCCGTGGGCCGCGTGCGGGAGAGCCTCGATATAGCCATTCTTGTCCCGGAGACGATATCGCCTCCTGTGGCCAGGGCATTCCGCGCGCCGATGACGACGCCATACGCCGCGGCCACACCGATCGCGGGAGCGCCCCGGACCCGAAGGCTCTCGATGGCTTCGGCAACGGTTTCCACGTCTCCGCAGTCGATCCGGACGTATCGTTCAGGCAGAAATGTCTGATCGATCAGCCGAAGGGAGTCGTTTTCCCAGGTGATGGTTGGTACAGGCATCGGTCGAATCCGTTCGTTCGATCCGGCAGCTAACCTTGATTCGTCATTATTCGGAGACGTTAATTCGAGTATATGCAGGTGGATAAAGGCGATTTGACGTCGGATTTCCAGGATACATCAGGTCACTGGACGTGAACCAAAAGAATGTCCTTCCGGACGACCTTTTCGGCCCGTTTCGGAAGGTTTCGTCGCGGCGCCGCGTTGTTGCCTTTGTCAAATTAAGGTTGTTCGGGAGAGGAAGTCTCGGCGAGTGCGGGATCTTCTTCAATCCGTTCGGACGGGGCGTCGCCCCAGAGGCGCTCGAGGCGGTAGAATGCCCGTGCCCTGGGCTGGAAGATGTGTACGACCACGTCGATATAGTCGAACAGAACCCAGGTGCGTGATTCCTGACCCTCGATATGCCACGGCCTGTAGCCCGCCGCTTTCGTGCCTTCCTGCAACGCGTCTGCCAGGGCTCTTACGTGTACGCCGGAATTGCCCGTGCAGATGAGAAAGTAGTCCGCGACGTCGGAGACCGTGCGCAGATCGATCAGGAGAAGGTCTTCGCCCTTCCGGGACTGAAGGCATTCGATGCAGAGATCCAGGACTTCGCGTATCTGATCGGACAAGGCGGTTCCGTTCCGTGACGGGGTTGAAGGGCTCACCTTCAATGGATGGTTCGCAGCGGACCCTGTCGCTGCCGATCGGGGGGAAAGAAGCGCAGGCGGTCGTAATCCCTGCCTATGATTACCGCGACCTGCTCGATGCGATATGGGTCGTGGACGATTTGCTGAATATGCGTGCGCAGTCCCATTGCGCTTGCCACCCTGCGTGCGTTTTCAAGGTTGCCCGTCCTGTCGATGACCATGGTTTCGGGATAATTGAAGCTATCCGCATTCTTCCACGTCATAACGTCGAAGCCCGCTTCCCTCAGATAACGCCCCACCTTTTCCGCGACGCCGGAAACGCCGCACCCGTTGAGTACTTCGATGCGGATTCGCCGCATCGAATCCGGACCGGCTTTTGCAACAGGCTCCGGTTTCGGTACGGCGAGCGTTGCCGGCGCCGGTGCGGCGGGGCGTTCAGACATTGGATCGACGGAAGGGGGCTGGGGCGGCAGCCGTCGCTGGATGTCGAAGACGGCGACCGCTGCAAAGGTCAAAACCGCCAGAGCGGCCAGGACGATTTTTCGTGACATCTGCTATGCCGGAAAAGCGGAACGGGACACTGTCCGGACCAAGTGTCCCGCATATATGGAAGTTACATGGAGGCGAGTTTCAATATCGATATCGGCCTCTATGTCTATAATAGGGCGAGTTACTCAGCTGAATTTCGATTTGAATGTTCTCCCTGGGCTGGTAGAACATGCCCACGTAGGGAATGACAAGCTTCGTGTTGTTGCCCAGAGCGGATCCGAAGGCGGAATTTCCCCGAAGAACGTGTTCGAGGCCGACCTGTGCCTCGATCAACAGGGGCTTTGTTGTATTTGCGCGGTAACTGATGGTATTCAGATAGTATTGGCTTGCGCCGCCGAAGGCGCCGGAACGGAAGTTGAATCCGACCGTGTTCCTGAACGAAAGCCGGCCGGACTCGAACAGGCCCTTGAATTTCTCGCCCAGTCCGAGGGGTTCACGCGAAAAGTCGATTGTCTTCAGGGCGGGGAATTTCGCCGGTTGAGGTTGAGACTTCTGTTCAGCCGACGCCGAAGAGACCGCAAGGAACAATGTCGCCAGTAAACACGTAATCACTCTCATCGGTTCGTCCTCCTGCATTCCCGGCCTGTAACGTCGTTTTCAATAGTTGCGAAATAGAATACGACAATAAAACCGGCATGTCAAGGTCTATCAACGTCATTCGGCACGCCACACATTGGACGTTCGAGCGGCGGAATTCGTTCCATAATCCATCCGGCGGCGCTGTGGCGCCGCCGGATGGGCGTATTTTCCAACTGCCGCATGCCGGTTGAAGGTCCGCGCCCGCGCCATGCGGAGCGACTTTTTCAACGGGCTGTCAGGCCTTTTCCATGAATTCCACAAACCGATCGAAGAGGTATTCGGCATCGTGCGGGCCGGCGGACGCTTCGGGGTGGTATTGTACGCAGAAGATGGGCAGGCGCCTGTGTCTCAACCCTTCCAGGGTATTGTCGTTCAAATTGACGTGGGTGACTTCCACCTCGCGGTGATCCAGCGAATCCGCGTCCACGGCAAACCCATGGTTCTGGGATGTGATTTCCACCTTGCCGGTATCCAGCTCTCTGACGGGTTGGTTTGCGCCGCGGTGCCCGAATTTCAGTTTGTAAGTCCGCCCGCCCAGGGCCAGCCCAAGCAGCTGATGGCCGAGGCAGATGCCGAAGGTGGGTCTGGCGTGCATGAGCTGTCGAATGTTCCGCACCGCGTAGGCAAGCGGCTCCGGATCGCCGGGTCCGTTCGACAGGAAGATTCCGTGGGGGTCGATTTCGAGCAGCTGATCCGCCGGGGCGTCCGCCGGAAAGACCGTGACGTCGCATCCGCGGCTGACGAGGTACCGGAGGATGTTCCGCTTGACGCCGAAGTCGTAGACGGCCACCCGGAATCGGGCGTTTCCGGAGTGCGTTTCCGCCCGACCTTTCTCATAGTCGAACAGGCCCTCGGTCCAGCGGTAGGGTTCGCTGCAGCTGGCCGCGCCGGCAAGATCCCGCCCCACCATGCACGGCGCATTCCGTGCTTTTTCGATGAGGCTTGAGCGGTCCGCGTCCAGGGTGGACAGGACGCTTTTCATAGCGCCCTCGGTGCGGATGCGCCGCGTGAGGGCTCGCGTGTCGACGCCCTGTATACCCAGGATGCCGTGGCGTTTCAGGTAGCTGCCGAGGGATTCGCTCGAACGCCAGTTGCTGGGCAGTTCACAGTATTCCCTGACCACGAATCCTTCCACCTGGGGCCGCCCGGATTCGACGTCGATCGGATTGACACCGTAGTTGCCGATGAGCGGGTAGGTCATCGTGACAATCTGGCCCTTGTATGACGGGTCGGTGAGGATTTCCTGGTATCCCGTAATGCTGGTATTGAAGACGACCTCGCCCTCGCATTCACCGGACGCGCCGAAGGATTCGCCCTCGTAACAGGTGCCGTCTTCCAGGGCAAGTATGGCTCTCATGTTCGGGTGTGACTCCTGCCGGATGCTTGTTGGTGTCTTCAGCGTAGACTACACGCCATCGGCCGGACCGCATCCGTCGCGGGCAGGCTCGTGGGTCACGCGTCCCCCGAGAATCGTCAGTACGGCCCTGCCGGTGAGGGTATGCCCATGAAAGGGCGTGTTCCGGGACCTGGAGCGGAACCTGTTCGCGTCGACGGTCCAGGTGCGGGCCGGATCAATTACCGTAACGTCCGCCGGCGCGCCGGGTGACAGGCTGCCGCCGGGGATCCCCAGGATCCGGGCGGGAGTTGCGGTGAGTTTGCGGACGACCTCGGATGCCGGTAGGATTCCGGGCTCAACCAGATAGGTGAAAAACGTCCCCACGGCGGTTTCCAGCCCCAGGATTCCATTGGGCGCTTCGGGGAAACGCTGGAGTTTTTCCTTAACGGTGTGAGGTGCGTGGTCTGTGGCGAGCGCGTCTATGGTTCCGTCCGACAACCCCTCCAGCAGAGCATCGCGATCGTCGGCCGAACGCAGGGGAGGGCTCATCTTTCCCTGGGTACCGTAAACGCGCACGTCTTCGTCCGTAAGCGCGACGTGGTGCGGCATGGCTTCGCAGGTAACCGCAAGTCCCTCCGATTTGGCTCGGCGCACGAGATCCACGGCGCGACGAACGCTGATGTGGAGGATATGCAGGCGCCCGCCGGTTGAGCGTACGAGGTTGATATCGCGCTCAACCATCGCGGATTCGCCTTCGTCCGGCATGCCCTTGATGCCCAGTTCCCGGCACACGGCGCCTTCGTGCATGTGCCCGCCCCTTGTGAGCGCGAACACCTCTGAGTGCGGGCAGACGGGAAATCCGTGCCGCTCCGACAGGCGCAGAAGATCGCGCATGACGGCTTCGGACTCTATCGGGAGGCCGTCGTCCGAGAAGCCCACGGCGCCGGCTTGCAGCAGGGCCTCGACGTCGGTGAGTTCTCCGCCCTGCATCCCTTTTGTCGCGCAGGCGATCGTGTAGACCCGGGCATCCGCCTGTTCGGCCTTATTCAGGATGGTTTCGACGACGTCGGGACAATCGATCGGCGGGTCGGTATTGGGGAGGCACGCAACGGCTGTAAAGCCGCCGGCAGCGGCGGCGCGGCATCCGGTTTCCACGGTTTCCTTCTCGGGAAACCCCGGATCCCGCAGGTGAACGTGCATGTCGATGAGTCCCGGGACGACCAGGTTTCCGGAGACGTCTATAACGTCCGCGTCCGCCGGGGGTTCGATTCCTTCGGCAATACGGTCGATCCGGCCGTGCCGGATCAGAAGGTCCGACGGCGAATCGATCGCGTTGGCGGGATCGATGACCCGTCCATTTTTGAGGAGAATTGGTGTGGCCGGGCTCATTAGGAAACGGGGGTAGGACAATCGGGAATTTTGGTTGCAAAGTTACCGGCGGCGGCCATTTCTGTCAAGCGGATTCCGTAAAAACAAGCGGGATCGGCTTCCCCCGCTTGCTGATTTGCAGGACGATGCGTATCTTTGCAGCAAACCTGCTTGGGAATCGAATGGAGGTTCGCCATGTTTTCGGTATTTCTGATAGCGTCGCTTATTGTGGCGCTGACGCTGGGTCCCGTGTCGGCCACCGCGTCCGAAGGCAATGGGCCGGGCATGTCGTACAACGCACTGCCAGGACCGAAGGACCTTGAGATTTCGGCGGACGAGGATGAAGCCTTCCTGAATGGGGTGCTGAAGAACATCTTCCCGGAAGGAAGCGAAGGGTTGACGGACGAGCAGAAGGGGATTGCGATTCTGCGGTACGCGTCGTCGGCGCTCGAACTGAAGAACAACGGGGGGACCGCCACGAAGATCATCAGGGAGGGCTACGCGATCTGCGGCGGGCTGTCGCACGTGCACCGGGTTCTCTGCCGGATGGTCGGGCTGCCGTCCCGGTATATCGGCGCCTTCAATCTGCGTCCCATTATGGGTAGCCACGCAATCAGCGAGGTGTATTACGGCGGGAAGTGGCGCCTGCTGGACCCCACGTTCGGTATTTTCTTCTATTCGAAAACGCAGTATGACGGCACCGGTGAGATTCCGTCATTCCACGATCTG
Organism: Candidatus Latescibacterota bacterium; assembly: GCA_965203805.1. GTDB lineage: Bacteria > Latescibacterota > UBA2968 > UBA2968 > JAAXHE01. The sequence goes on from OZ241917.1 coordinate 5,119,503, forward strand.
GTGACGTCGCCGGGCCGGTGGACCGCGTTCAAGGTGGTGGAGAGGCCGTGGATCGGCCGGTACGACGATACGGTGCGGTCCTTCGGGGTTGCGCCGGTGGAGGCAGACTACCTGAAAGATGTGTATCGAACGCCGATTATGGACCTCTATCGAAAGTACGTGGCAGAGACGTTTCCGGTTGCATACGGACACCGCGATCCGGTGTCCTACCCGGTCGACGCGGACCTGAGAGAAGGGGAAGAATTCCGCGTGGGCGGCGTGGACGCGAACGTCGGCGACGTGCTGAGGATGGTGACGAACGGAACCGGGTACGTGGGCGGGCACTATCTGGGCGGGAACTATCCGCCGGGGTTCCATACATGGTCGGTCCGGACGCCGGGGCCATGTCGTTTGCGGATCGAGTATTTCAGTACCCAGGACGACCCGCCCGGCCTCGAGCCGTCTCCGTTGAAGGCGGCACGAGTCGTTTCGGTTCGGAAGGAGGACAGAAGGGTCGTCATCGACCTTCAGGCAATCGGTCCGGAGGTCATTGTGGCGGTCCATTGCCCCGGAGGCACCTTTGCGGTGGATGCCTTCCGGGCCGCGCGAATTCGCTGACCGGTCCCGTCGCGACATTTTTCCCTTATCAGAATGGAGTCGCATAATGATTCAGGTTCTGCGCGAGGAGCACCCCCGGCTGTATCGCCCTGCCGACGATCCGCAGTACAAGTTCGAACCGCCGGAGGATGAAGGGCGAAAGCGAATTCTGGAAAACATGCTCGCGGATTGCGAGCTCTACTATCCCCAACGGCCGTGGAAGCGGATTCCCGAGCGGCCCGACAGCCCTCATCCGTATCATCAACTGTATCTCACGTTCTATACAGGGATGCACGCCACCGCACTGATGGAGCACTATGCGTTCGCGTGGCGGCTGACCGGGGATCCGCGCTGGCTGAAACGGGCGCGAGACTGGTTGCGGGCGGCGGCGGAGTGGGAACACAGCGACCGGGTTGAGCAGCATTTCTATACGGCGAACCGGTATATGCAGGCTTTTGCGCTGGCGCTGGACCTGCTCGATGAGGTGCTGCCGGACGAGGAGAAAGAACGGGCGACCGTGTGCCTGGTCCGGTTGATGAATCGATGGTGGCCGGACGTGGAACGGTCCCGGTATTCGTCGGATGGGCGACACCACGCCGTGGTGGACAATGGGCACTTTGGCGTGGCCGCGCTGCACCTGCTGGGAAAACACCCGGACGCGGAAGCCTGGGTGTCTGCCGTCGTGGACCGGTTTCGCAGCGGAGTCATGCCCCATGGGTGCGGACGGGACGGCGAACCCGGGGACGGACCCTCGTTCTGGCCCTGGGAGAATCTATGGATGCTGCACTTTGCCGACGCGCTGAAAAACGTGACCGGCGAAGACCTCTACCGGGAGTTTCCGAAGCGGCTGGAACGCCCCCTGAAGTGGTTCCGGTATCACCTGGCGCCGCCTGAGGTCATCGAAGACAGGCTGTACTATCCCGAAAACGCGAACGTGATTTCCGGAAGCCAGCTCGACGCCTGTTCGGTCACCCTGCTCCGGCTGGCACAGGAGGCGGGCGACGCCGGACTGCGCGACGTCGCGCTGAGCGATCCAAGGCTCGGACGACTCTACCGGTTCGGCATGGGCGTGAAGGGGACGTCGGCCGAGTGTATGGTGGCCTATGGACCGTACACCTACAGCTATTGCGATCCTGCGTTCCGGTCGTCGCGGCGTACCGTTTCCTTGCCGCTCTCCAGGACGTTCCTCCGGGCGCACTACGGGGAAGTGGGCATGCTGCGGACCGCGTGGGACCGGAACGCCGTCGTCGCCTGTGTTGCCGGATACAAGGGCGGGGGCGCGCACGGCTTCATGAACCTTCACGTGCAGTGGGCCGGATTTCCGGTGTTGAGGTCGATATCCGCCGAGGAGGCACAGCCCGTGGCCTGCGGGAGCCTTCCCGTGGTGGGCGGGCAGAACGAGATCGTCGCCTTTCTGAGGCGGCTGAATTCCGGGGCGGGGTTCGACCGGCTGCGGGTCAGGTCCATCCGAACGGACCATGAATACTGGCTGCTGAAGGGCGCGTCTCCCGTCCTGGTGACCGCCTTGAGACGCCGCCGCCGCGGAGTGAAGCGGATGCGCAGACGGAATGGAGGCTTCGTTCGATTGAACGGACGGGACTATCTGCAGTTCGAGCGCGAGGCGTACTTCAATCCCAGGGCCGGCGAATTGAGGATGCGTTTCCGGCTGAACGGCGAGGTGCCGAATGACGGTCCGAAGGTCCTGTTCAACACCGGGATCGGCGTCGGGCGGGTCATGGGAAGCCGGGTGAACAACTATTCGCTGGCGATTATGGACGGAAACGCGTTGACGTTTGTCATTCAGAGCCAGCGGAACACGTCGGTGGAGGTGGTGTCGCCGGTGACGATCGAACCCGACAGGTGGCACGACGTCTCGATTCGATGGGGCGGGTTCAACCGCAAGGCGGACCATCCGTTCATCGAGATCGAGGTGGACGGCCGGCGTGACCGGTGCGACGATCCCGCGGTCTTCGGGGAACTGGGGGTGGATTCGCAGAACCTGGAGTCGCGTACGGAACCGCGGACGTTCTATATCAAGTCGAATACGGTGCTGGCCTTCGGGGGCGCGGTGCAGATGCCGGGGACCGGGTTGAAATGCGACTTCGCCTCGGTGGATCTGAAATGTCCCGGGCGCAGGCGGTTGCGTCCGGATTTCGAGACCGATATGGGGCCGGAAACCGGAAGCGGCGCGCTTGAATGGAAACTGAATCCGGTGGACCTGCGCGAAATCGATACCGACCGGGCGCGGTTCGGCGCGGGGGAGCGAACGATCGACGTGCTGCCGCTCTATGGTGACGACGTCCGTTTCGGAAGGGAAGAGGTCCCGTTCGCGCCCGCGGGCCTCGCGGCGGGAAGCCTGAAGAGCTTCGTCAAAGGCTCGCGGGGACCGAACACGCGCGTACGTCTGTCCACGCCCGACGACGTCCTGGTTTTCGCCTTCACGGAGCACAATGCGAACACGCGGGTGACGCAGAACGAAGACGGATTCGAGTTTGAAGTCGGGACGGAACGGTACGCGTTCGACGTGAACAGGACGGGGGAGGAGATTCTGACGCTGAAACCCGACGGGACGGCCTGACGAAGGTGTCGACAGTCTGTTTTTGTTGGATTGAGAGCGGTATCGTACTTACGTGGCAGCGGCCCGCCTTCAGTGGCAACAGCGCTTACGAGATTCGCGAGAATGGATTCAGGAATTCCCCATCGAGTTGCATCGATCGACCTCGAGGTCGACAGGCAGAACGGCCGCATCCGCGCATTCGCCGCCGTTCGCTCCGACCGGGATCAAACGCTGATCTTCAACCGCGGGAATCTCGCAACGGCTTTGCGGGATCTCGACGATTTCGTCAACGGCGTCGACTTCCTGCTCGGCCATAACCTGATCGGCTTCGACCTGCCGCATCTGGCCGCGGCGAAATCAAGCCTCCGACTGCTGAGGCTGCCCGCGGTGGATACGTTGAAGCTGAACCCCCTCGCGTTTCCCCGGAACCCCTATCACCACCTCGTCAAGCACTATCAGGACCCGCAGCTCAAACAGGGGCGGTTGAACGACCCGGAACTGGACGCGCGCCTCGCGCTGGAACTCTTCCGCGACCAGTGTGACGCGTTGGAAGCCGTCGGCGGGGACAACCCGGAACTGCTCCTCGCGTGGCATTGGCTCGCCACGGCATCGGGTGACAGGGCGAAATCCGACGCCTTTTCGGAGAACGAAAGGATCGGCTGCAGCGGGTTTTTCCGTGCCTTGCGCCGGTCTCATCGACCGTCAGGCATCGAGGCCCGTACCGCCATTCGCGGCCTGCTGAAAGGCAATGCCTGTGAGAATCACGGTCAGGACGTGGAACAGAATATCGACCACGGCGACTGGCCCCTGGCCTATGCCCTCGCGTGGCTGTCGGTGGCTGGCGGAAACTCGGTGATGCCTCCATGGGTTCGGCATCAGTTCCCTGAAGCGGGGCGGTTCGTCCGCCGGTTGAGGGACAAGCCCTGCGGTCGGCCGGACTGCGAATGGTGCGGCGAGCGGCACGATCCACGCAAGGAACTCAATCGCTGGTTTGGCTTTGACCACTTCATACCGGAACCGGCGGGCGCGGACGGTCGACCGATGCAGCAGTCCATCTGCGAGGCCGCGATGGCCGGTGACCATGTACTTGGAATCCTGCCGACCGGTACCGGCAAGTCGCTGTGTTACCAGATTCCCGCTCTGTCTCGCTATGACAAGATTGGCGCGCTGACCGTGGTGATTTCGCCGCTTGTCGCGCTCATGGCGGACCAGGTCGCCGGTCTCGAGGCGCGTGGAATCACTTCCTGTGTGGCGATCAACGGGCTGCTTTCGATGCCCGAACGCGCCGACGCCCTGGACCGGGTGCGACTCGGGGACGCGGCGATTGTGCTCGTTTCCCCCGAGCAACTCCGCAGTCAATCCTTCCGTCGCGTCCTGGACCAGCGCGAAATCGGCGCCTGGGTGCTGGACGAAGCCCATTGTCTCTCGCGATGGGGCCACGACTTCCGTTCCGATTACCGCTATATAGGACGGTTCATCCGTGAGAAGGCCGGACAGGAGCCGGTCCCTCCGGTGATATGCCTGACGGCGACCGCAAAGCCCGACGTCGTTGCGGACATCAGGCAGCATTTCCAGGCTGAATTGGGGATTCAGTTAAGGGTGTTCGACGGCGGGGCCCAGCGCACGAATCTGGATTTCGTTGTCGTACAGACAACCGAACCGGAGAAATTCGCCCACGTCCACCAGATACTGATGGCGGACCTTCCGCAGCATACGCCCGGAGGAGCGATCGTCTATTGCGCGACGCGGCAGCAGACGGAAGAGGCGGCGCAGTTCCTGCAGCTTAAGGAAGTCGAGGCCGAGCATTTTCACGCGGGGTTGTCCCCTGAAACGAAGAAGGACGTGCAGCAGCGATTCATCGGCGGCGAGTTGCGGGTGATCACGGCCACCAATGCCTTCGGCATGGGCATCGACAAACCGGACGTGCGCCTGGTGATCCACGCCGACATTCCCGGATCGCTGGAGAACTACATGCAGGAGGCCGGCCGCGCCGGTCGGGACCGGAAGACCGCGCGATGTGTTCTGCTATATACCGCGGACGACGTGGAACGGCAGTTCGGCATGTCGGCGCGTTCGCGACTGACCCGGCGGGAGATCCACGGCGTCCTGAGGGCGCTCCGCAATCTGGATCGGAAGAAGCGCCTCGGCGGCGAGGTTGTCGCGACCTCAGGTGAGATCCTTGGTGAAGACGACGAGATGGTCTTCGAACGGGACTACGCCACGGACGATACCCGCGTGCGGACCGCCGTCTCCTGGCTTGAAGAATCCGTATTGTTGTCCCGGGAGGAGAACCGGGTACAGATATTTCCCTCGTCTCTGAGGGTGTATTCGGTGGAGGAAGCGAGTGCCAGACTGAAACGAAGAAAAGTCATTGACGAATATCGAAGGCAGTTGCTGAGAATCGTCGAAGCGCTCATCGATGCGGACCCTGACGACGGTATTTCCACAGACGAATTGATGTGTGTCTCCGGGCTGAGTCCCGAGGGTGTACGCGGCGCAATGTTCGACCTCGAGCGTCTGGGCATCGCCACGAACGATACGGCATTGACCGCCTTCGTCCATGTGGGAGTACCCAATCACTCACGCAAGCGCTTCGAGACGGCCCAGGAAATGGAAATCGCCTTAATCGCACAATTGCGCGAGACCGCCCCTGATATGAGCAAGGGTGACCGGTGGCCACTGTACTTGCGCCTTGCCTCTCAAAAGCTGCGAGACGAGGACGTGGTCGATCCCCTGCCCGAGAAATTATGGCGCATACTGCGCAGTATCGCCAGTGACGGACGCGGTGAAGGGGGCGATGCCGGCAGTCTGGGTTTACGACGGCGAGACCCCGAAACCGTGCACGTTGAATTGCGACGAGAGTGGTCGGACCTTGAGGAACTCGCGTCGCGCCGGCGAGAGGGCGCGACGCGCCTGCTGGATCATTTGCTGGCCAGTCTGCCGCCCGGGAGCCGCGGCACCGACCTGCTCGCGGAGACCACCCTCGGCAAGCTATTGGATGCCATCACTTCCGACATCGTATTGAAGAGCAGAATCAGGAACCCCGAGAAGCTATTGGACCGGGCCCTCCTGTGGCTGCACGAGCAGGAGGTCATACGACTCCACAAGGGCCTCGCGGTATTCCGTCAGGCGATGACCATCCAATTGACGGATGAAAAGCGAGGCTTTGCCAATCCCGACTTCGAACCGCTGCGGCTCCATTACAAGGGCCAGGCAACGCAGATCCATGTCATGGCCGAATTCGCGCAGCGCGGGCTTGAGAATATGGCCGACGCGTTGCGAATGGCACTCGACTACTTCAGTCTGAAGCAGGAGGATTTCCTTCGGCGGTGGCTGCCGGACAGGGGCAAAGAGATCGAGCGTGAGACCACGCCCGAATCCTGGCGGGCAATCGTCGAGAGCCTGAAGAATCCCGTCCAGCAGCGCATCGTCGCGGATGATCGCGAGCAGGTGAACGTGCTGGTGCTGGCAGGACCGGGCTCCGGTAAGACACGGGTGCTGGTACATCGCATCGCCTATCTCGTCCGCGCAAGACGGGAAAACCCTCGCGGCATTCTGGCGCTGGCCTACAACCGGCACGCGGCGGTCGAGATCCGGAAACGCCTGAATGAATTGATCGGTAACGACGCCCGGGGGGTGACGGTGTTGACCTGTCACGCCCTGGCGATGCGTCTTACCGGGGTGAGTTTTCAGGAGCGGGAACGGCGGCCGCTGGACGACGAGGCATTTCGGGAGGTGCTGCGCCAGGCGGTGAAACTGCTGCGCGGCGAAGGTCTGGAGCCCGAGGAAGCGGACGAGCAGCGGGAGCGGCTGCTCAGGGGATTCCGCTGGATCCTGGTGGACGAATACCAGGATATCGGCGCGGAACAGTATGAACTGATATCGGCACTGGCCGGACGGACCCTGGAAGACGAGGATCGAAAACTCACCCTGTTCGCGGTAGGCGACGACGATCAGAACATCTACGCATTCAGCGGCGCATCCGTGGCATTCATCCGACGATTCGAAGCGGATTACGGGCCGACGCCCAGCTACCTCACCGACAATTACCGTTCTACCGGCAACATCATCACAGCAGCGAACGAACTGATTAAACCTGCCGGACAACGGTTGAAGACAGAACACCCCATCCGCATCGACCGGGCGCGCAGGAAGAATCCGCCGGGCGGCGACTGGAACAGTTTGGACCCTGTCGCCGGTGGCCGCGTCCAGGTGTTGCCGTGTGTGCGAGATCCGATCTCGCAGGCGCAGGTTGCGATGACGGAATTGCAGCGGCTCGCCGGACTGTCTATGGACTGGGATTGGTCCAACTGCGCGGTGATCGCGCGCGAGTGGAAATACCTGGATCCCGTACGTGCGTTCTGTGAATTCAGCGAGATTCCGGCGCAGTTGGCAAACGAGGGAATCCCGAGCTTCTGGCACCTGCGGGAGACCCGCACCCTTGTAGAATGGCTGCGCGGAAGGGATACCCGTCTTGTGGATGGTGCGGGCATACGTGAATGGTTGGATGCGCAGCCGAACGGTACCTGGACCGATCTGCTCTGGCAGGCCCTTGAAGAGCACGCCTTGGAAACCGGCGGCGCGGAAGTGCCGGTGGACCACTTCATCGAGTGGATGGCGGAGTGGGGGCGCGACGTTCGCCGCCGCCAGCGCGGGTTATTACTGTCGACCGCACACCGCGCCAAGGGGCTGGAGTTCGATCACATCGTGGTGCTGGACGGCGGCTGGAGCAAAGTCGGCACGGGCGAAGACCTCGACGCGCCGCGCAGGCTTTACTACGTGGCCATGACACGCGCGAAACAGACGCTCGCGCTCGTGCGTTTCCAGGAATCGCGGCGCGCAGATGGCCCCTCGCCGTCCGGACTCGTCAGGGAGCCCGCGGCGCCGGCGTACGGAGAGCGACTCCACTCGTTGCCCTACAGGTTTCCCGACAACGGATCAATCCTGCACCGCGAGCCCGTGGCGGTCCCGGGTTACAAAAACGAACTCAGCCGCCAATATCGGCGGCCAACGTTGCGCGAGGTCGATCTGGGATTTTCGGGGCGACGAACCGCCAGTCACCCGGTGCATCACGCGATCGCCGCGCTGTCAACCGGACATTCGCTCAAGACGAGAATCAACGATAACGGACGTTGGGAAATTCTGAACGGGTCGGAGACGGTGGTAGGACGACTTGCTGAGGTGTTTGAGCCTCCGCCTGGGATGCAATGCACATCCGCAACAGTCTACGCGGTCGTGTCCTGGAGCCGCGAGGCGACGGACCCGGACTACCAGAAGCTTGCAAAATGCGATACCTGGGAGGTCGTGGTGCCGGAACTGGTCTTCGAGCCGGTTAACGGCCAAAGGGATTGCGCGTCTTCAGTTCCGGGAACAACGAGAAATCACGATCCCGTGTGAGTAGCGTGTCCACGCCGTGGACAAGGCAAATCGCAACCACCCGGGCGTCGTGTACGACTGCGCCGCGCACCCGTGGTCGCTGCACCAGACTGCCCAGCACGGTCGAGAAACCGCTTGTCTCACCAAGCAGTCGATTGCTCGGAGATAAGATCCATGCTTCAAGTTGCCGCCATGCGTTTTTTGGTGACGTGGCCGATTCACTCCAGAACCTCCGGTTCGTAACAACGCTGAGGAATTCATAACAGCAGGGCCAGGGTATCGCCCATATTCGCTCTCCTTCGCTGAGTTCCCTCAGTACGGCAGATGCCGTTTCATATTCACGCGATTCCTTGCGGTGCGCGTAGACAAGCAGATTCGTATCAACGGCAATCACCTGGTATCCACATCTCCGTATATGATATCGCGCAGATCCTGCCACGAGTAGGATTCTAACGGATCGGAGGAACTCGGATTGCCCGTACTTAAATCAGGAAGCCGGTATTGAGTTCGATGCTTCGGTCCTGCGAGTACCTCTCTCAATCCCTCTTCTACCACAGCGCGTAATGTCCGCCCCGACTTCCTCGCGTACAGTTTTGCTCTCGCCAGCAGTTCGTCTTGAATATCAATCGTTGTTTTCATAGTTCCCATATTAGCCATATAATACGATACAGTCAAGCAATAAAAGCAGAAATTCGGTCGAAACCACCTACGTCCACTGTTACGAAACCACCTGCCGAAAGATGCGATTCGATGATCGTCTCGCCGCGCCGCTGTGAACTCACTGTTCAGCAGAAACGCCGCACCCTTCGCGGCATTCGCCCGTCATCGTTCAATCCTGCTTTTACAGGTCCGTCGTCAAAACCAAAAATATCAATGACCTATGTAGACAGATTCGAGCCAGACTTCGCTTTTTCTGGTATCCAGGAGAAATCGGGACACGATCGGTGTGTTCAATCGAGTTGAGCGAGTAGAACATCGATCGGTTCATCGCCTGGCCAGGCCCCGGCAAGCTGAATCGGGTCGAACTCTTCCGCTTCCTTTCGAATTACACAAAGCAGGTCCTGCGAATCCTCTACGTCGATCGTTGGCATTTCTTCGAAGACGCCATCTCCTCTTTGACGAATACTGATTCGGCGAGCTTCGATAAATCGTGGTTTCCCATTATCCGTGAAGTGCACAATACCCTCGACAGTCGTGTGTTTTCCCCACAAGGGACCCAACGCCTTCGCATCCATTGACATCGGGTCTACACGTCCGAACAGTGCTGCGCTCTGTCCCACCACAAGGCGAAAACGGCCATTGCCCTGTTCGTTCTCCTCAAGCCTACCACAAACGATAAACGCTCTTGGTTCTGCGATGTCACTCATCGGACTATCTCCGTGAAGACGTCACGTGGAGGTCACTTGATCCGACAATTCTTATCCCGGCAGGGGAAGTTAAGCAGAAAGAGCAGCGTTCAGCTGTCCATTTATCTCCGATGTGATGGAGATTATCCAATGACTTCCAGGAGTTCCGCAACGACCTGAAGCTCTCCCTCGTCCCTCTCCTTCAGCACGATGGGTTCGAATTCGGGATTGTTGGGCCGGAGCGTAATGACGTCGTGCCGCCAGGATTCACCGTATGGGATCTTCTCGCTGTGATAACGCTTGATGGTGTAGCGCTGGCCTGTTTCGGGATCCGTTGCGTCGCTGAGTTGAACCAGGACGGTCTTTCCCTGACGCGTTCCCTCGACGGGTGCAAGAAATAAGCCATACGCTCCGTCCGGAACCGCGGGCTCCATTGATCGCCCCACGATTTGCGCGACAAACATGCCCGGCCGTAGACGATGGCGAGAGTCCACGGATGCCCATTCGAATTCGCCGTCCTCGATGTGCTGTGGATCGCCGAATGCGCCAGCAGCCGCTTTGAGCGGAACAAACGGCACACACGTAACGTATCGTTCCTCGGCGCTGCCTTCAACCAGTCGCAGTGCGGCCGGGAACCCACGATCTGTCGCTGTTTCATCCGTTAAAGCTGTTACGGCCGATTCGGTACGTAGCCGTTCATAGGCTTCGTCGGCCATCCGCTCGCGGATAACATCCTGAAACGACTCGTCGTTCATATATCGCTGGAAGATCGCCTCGTTCTGGTCCATGCGTTCGACGAAGATTTGATCCAGCAGACTCCTGAACACCAGTTCGAATTTGTCCTTAGGATTTACCGATGCCGCCTGACGCATGCCATCGTCGGCAACTGCGGCCTCAACGATGTGATCGAAGAAGAGTTGGTCGGCCTGATTGAAGTCCGTCCCGAATCGCTCGTTAACGACATCGATCAGTAGGGAAAGCGGGACCGATTCTTCGTGTACTTCCCCGGCGCCGACCTCTGTCGGTCCGTCAAGGGCGTGCGCCTCGCCATCACTAAGCGAAATCGAGCCTTCGCTGATCTTTTGCAGCCGGTAGTACTCGAGCCGTACGTCATCGTCGAACTGATAACCCGGCCCGCTACTTCGTTTCCGCAGCCTTCGCGATAAATGACGCAAGAAGACGTGAAGACGTTCCAGGTCCGAGTCCTGGTACGGTATAATCTGGCTCAGAAAACCGTAGAGATTCCGGAATGCCTGAATCTGTCCGCGCAGGAGCTCCGCAGCGTCCTCATCTTCTTCCAACAGTTCATTGAAGCGCGCGATTGCGGGATCAAGCGCGGCGTTCATCTCCTTGTGGTCTTGTACGGTCTGACGCTGCTTTGGCTTGAAGTAAACGGCACAGAACCGTTCGACTTCATCTTCCAGATAGATCCCTGACGCGTCAAGTTCGCTCTTGACCTCATACATTCGATTGGGATCGACTTCCTCACCCATCTCCGCGCCTTCGTAGTAGACTTTGAACGCCTCCTGGATCTCCTCCCGATCGTTGACGAAGTCCAGTACGAATGTGTCCTCTTTGAGCGGATGGGTGCGATTGAGTCGCGAGAGCGTCTGAACTGCCTGAATGCCCGCGAGTCGCTTGTCAACGTACATCGTATGCAGTAACGGCTGATCGAATCCGGTCTGGTATTTCTCGGCCACCAGCAGTACCTGATATTCCTGTGTCGCGAACTTTTCCGGGAGCTCCTTTTCACGGATGCCCTGGTTCATCGTTGCTTCGGTGTACTCGACGTCCGGTAGCTTGTCGTCTTGTACGGTACCGGAGAACGCGACCAGCGTCTTGATCGGATATTGCTTCTGCTCGATATAACGATCAAATCTCTGCTTGTATCGCACGGCTTTGAGGCGCGAGTCTGTCACCACCATGGCCTTGGCCCGGCCGCCTATCTTGTGTCGCGTGACGGTCTGGAAATGCTCCACCATCACTTCGGTTTTCTGCGCGATGTTGTATGGATGCAGCTGCATAAAGCGAGCAAGCGCGCGCGCCGCCTGTTTCCGCTCCACGTTTGGATCGTCTTCGCGGGCCTTGAGCAGTTTGAAGTAGGTCGCGTAGGTCGTGTAATGCTCAAGCACGTCGAGGATGAATCCTTCCTCGATTGCCTGCCGCATCGTGTACTTGTGAAATTGCTCGCCGTCGCGGCCGAACACGGCAAGTGTCCTGTGTTTGGGCGTTGCCGTAAACGCAAAGAAACTCAGGTTCGCCTGCCTGCCGCGCTTGGCCATGCTGCGGAATAATTCTTCAAGTTCCTCGCTCCCCTCTTCCTCAGCCTGTCTGCGTGCCGCCTCCCGCAGATCCTCTCCGCCCAGGACCTCCCTGAGATGGGTCGAGGTCTCTCCACCCTGCGAACTGTGCGCTTCGTCGACGATGACTGCACAACGCCGTGAAGGTAGCGTACCGGATCCGGATGCGCCTCTTTCTTCGGCCATCTTGAGCAAATGTTGCGAGACGAACGGGAATTTCTGAAGTGTGGTGATGATGATCGGGACCGCGTGCTCTAGGGCTTCGGCGAGTTGGCGAGACCGTTCGTCGATCTTCTGGACGACGCCATGCTTGTGTTCAAACTGGTAGATCGTGTCTTGCAGTTGCTGATCCAGGACGACGCGGTCAGTCACCACGATCACGCTATCGAAGACGCGCTCACTGTCTATATCGTGCAGGGAAGCCAGGCGGTGTGCAAGCCAGCCGATTGTGTTGCTCTTGCCGCTACCCGCCGAGTGTTCGATGAGGTAGTTATTCCCGACACCCTCGTCGCGAGCCGTTTTCACCAATTGCCGGACGGCATCGAGCTGGTGATAGCGCGGGAAAATCATCGACTCGACCTTCACTTTTCGGCCTTGGTCGTCGCGTTTTTCCTCGGTCTGCAGATGGATATAACGTGCGAGTATGTCAAGCAGGCTATCGCGCTCTAACACTTCCTCCCAGAGGTATGCCGTCCGATAATTCCGTCCCTCCGGATCGGGTGGGTTGCCGGCTCCGGCGTCATCTCCTTTGTCGAACGGCAGGAAATGGGTCGCGTCGCCCGCCAATCGGGTGGTCATGCGGACACACTCTGTGTCAACCGCGAAATGAACGAGCGTCCGGCGTTTGAAATCGAAGATTGGTTCGCGGGGGTCACGGTCACCTCGGTACTGACGTATCGCGTCTTCTACGGTCTGCCCTGTGAGTGGGTTCTTGAGTTCCACCGTAGCGACGGGGATGCCGTTCAGGCTAACCGTCAAGTCGAGAGACTTCTCAGATTTGGGAGAATAACGAAGTTGGCGGGTGAGACCGAGCCGGTTCGCGGCGTAGCGGGCTTCGAGTTCCGGGTTCAACTCGTGAGCGGCCTTGAAAAATGCGGGATAAAGGGTGCGTCCGTAGCACTTAAACCCATGACGCAACGTAGCGAGCGATCCGTTCGTATCCATCCACTTGCACAGGTCATTGATAACCCGCTCATCGGTTCGATTACCGTGAAGCGCCTCCAGCCTGGTCCATTCTTTGGGCTGCGTGTCACGGATGAACGCCAAAACGACGCTAGGAAAGATCGCCCGATCGCGGTCGAAGCCACCTGCGGCGACCGAAACGTAACCATTCGCCAATAGATGAGTTTCGATTACCGTTTCGAAGGCGGCTTCTGTGTGGCGGGAGTCGTTCACGCGGGATTATCCATCCTACGGGCCCCATTTGACAGATAGACCACAGACACAAATGCGGCTGGAGGTGTACATGCAAAGTCGACTATTGTCAAGAAACAGAACAAGGCTGAGAGCGCACCCACAGCAAACATCATACAGGTTCATGTCGGTTTAGATAAAGAATTCGTCTTTCCCGTCCCCCGATAGCGACTCTCTCTATTTCCTCATCGCAATAGAATCTGTAACGCTCGCCGACCGTCAAACCATCTAGACTTGGCCCCCCTCCCTTAACCTTGCCCAGACGTTTTCCTTCGTTCGTGAGCAATCCCCAATACCCGCTTCCACGGTCAAATCTCTCGAAGGTTCCCTCCAGCGTTACTGATTCACTTCCCAGATTTGTTACACTCGAAAGTGCTTTCATTAACAGGCCTGCCTCGGACTGAGATACCGCGCGGCTGCTTGGGCGGTCTGATTTCGGTTCTGCCCACGAGTAGCGCAACCCCGTTTCTCGTTCAACCAAAAAACGCAAGAGCTTCAGGTACGTCCCTGCCAGGTGCCCACGTTGTTCCTTGACTGTGAGAAGTGTTTTCTGAGGGTTCGCAGTATCCTCAAATAGCAAATCGATTCGTCGTAGCGCTCTCGCAAGTTTACTGCCTCCGAAGAAATCCGGCATACTCGCTGCTTCAAGGACAATCTGAAATGATCCGGCTGCAGCTGGAACAACGACGTCCATCATGTCTTCATCGGGCTGCCGATAGCGAGGATCGTCTCCCTTCATTTCTAATTTGTAAGCGTGTTTGACCATTCCCTGAACCAGACTCAACATCCCTGCGAGCGTATCGGCACGGATGCGATGTTGCACCGTTGCCTCTGGCGGCTCAGCGGCGACCTCGAGTACGAGGTTGTTGCGTTCACGGGCTTCCCTGAGCACAGAATCGTCTGAAGAGCGGTCATGTAAAACAAAACCAGCATCTGGAAGAAATCCACCATCTATAAGGGTAGTAGACAGTCTATTGAGCTCCAGTGGATGATTCAGGTCGGTATCCACTGTCGCCAGATACCGTTCCTCATCGTCCGAATGGATCAGCAACGAACGCAGATCGAGCGCGCCTGAACGGAATTTCCGCAATCGCTCGGGAGCGACACCGGCTACGAGAAAACGTCCGTTCTTATCTTCGGAGTCGACACCGACTGCGATATAGCACCCGCCGATGGCGTCGCGCGCCTCGAAAATCTGCGGCCCGTCGTAATAGAATAGCGTATTGGTGTGACGGATCTTTTTCATGGAGTTTCCACTACACAGTGCGCCAAAATATCGAAATCTGCCAGCGGCCACCAGGTGTGATGGGAGCGCTGACCTGTCTGTTGAAGGGCGCCCGCGCCATTTTCAAGTATTACTCGGCAGATTAAACGTCCGCGTAGGCTCGGGAGTTTCAATGCCTTATGGGAATCGCCTCGTTCAGCAAAAACAGATAGTCCCCTGGCTTGGCACTCGGAGATTTTGCCAAAGTCTCGGTCCGGATTTTGAGCTCGCTGGGATGCGAAGTCCTCCTCCTCCGGCGGGCTGGTTCGCACCAATCGAAAAACCACTCGTGTTGCTGAGATGTTTTCTGCGGCATCAGGTGGGCACCCTTCGGGCAAAGGCTCTCGGTAATTCATAGGCTGGCAGAGATGACTGAGCTCTGGTGCTCAAGGCAACGCCGTCCTGGACGTCGTTTTTTCAGGTCACCGAGGCAATTATGAGCGCGGAAACCTGTTCTTGGATCAGTGAAATGATATTGTTCGCGATTGCTCAGAGTGGGCGAGCCCCTCGTGTTCATTCACTTGCAAAGATCCGCGAGAACGTGGTCTCCCGTTTGATCGGCATGCAGCGCCTGCGGTTTGGGACACTCCCCTGCCTGAGTGTCCCGAATAAACGCCAAAACGACGTTGGGAAATTTCACCCGGGTCCGGTCGAATTCACCAGCGGCAACTGAGACGTAGCGGTTCGTCAGTAGATGTGATTCGAAACGGTTTCGAAGGCGAACTCGGAATATCCTTCGTCTCTTCGCAGCTATCTGTCTTTCCGCGCATATCGCTTGCGTTGGCGGAGTTTGTTGAGGACCATTGTGTACTCTGTTAGACCGGCACGAATTGCAACGCAGAACTCGTTGAAGCTACCATCCTCTTTGCGATCGCAAATGGTGTCGCGGGCACGCCGAACAGCGGCAGCGGACATCGGGTCAGCCCCCGACTGTCCGTAAATGAACTCGTCAATGGCTCGCTTTCGGTCTTCGGTGAGGCTCTTGTGATTCAGACCAAGGACGTCAATCGTGGTTTTGGCCTCGTTTCGTTCGCCCACGGCCTCTATCTTGCCATCAAGTTTGAACTGAAAGACCTGTTCGCAAACAGGCTTAAGGGGAGACACGAATTCAGTGCCATTGTTATCCCACCAATTACCCTTAAGTTGCGCCCCATAGCGAAATCTCGCCTTCATACCATGTCGTGGGAAACACGCTACCAGATTGGTGTAGTCCAGGTCAGATCCAGGCAGTTCCGTCCGGCAGCGACTCTGTGGCTTGATATGCTCTACATGCGATGAACTGCTGTCGATTCGACGCATTGTATAGGCACACAACCCGCCCTGGTCTGCAATCATGCCTGTCAATATCTGCTCCTTCTGGTCGGAAGGCACCTCACGCCAATCAGACTTGCTTGTTCCCGAAACTTCAGCGCTCCACTCGGAATAAGTGTGCGGGCATCCGCTCTTCCGGATGTACTTCATTCGGACAGAATCTCCAGTCGAGCGATGCGCGCTTCAAGGACGGACCATTCTGGTAGGTCAAGCCCGTTCTTTTTGGCCTCTGAGATCGCGGTGTGCGCTTCCTCGAATGTTCCTTTCGCAATCAAGTTCTCAACAGATTGAATCGCAGCCATCGCATCCTCAGGTCGATCATCGGCCTCCATGAGGTGACGCAGGATCCAATTTGAATCCATCCCAAGGCTGCGGTCGGGATGAATCACTCCGCCAGGAGCCAATAGGAGGACTTGATCGGGCTCCACGGACGCCACGACCTGAGGCGAATGGGTTGTCGCAATGAACTGACAGCGCGGAAACGTGGCGGTCAATTTGTGAATGATTTGGCGCTGCCATTTGGGGTGCAGATGTAACTCCAACTCGTCGATTAAGACCACGCCTGATCCATAAAGCGGGTTTTCGAGCCGAGGGTTCGCTAGCGCCAACCGCCGCCCTAGGTCGCACGTCATCGCTAAAAAAGACCGCTCGCCGTCCGAAAGCTGGGACAAGTCCAAAGTCTCTCCGTCCTTGTCCACCAATAACCGAGGCGGTTCTTCCTGGATACGCAGATTCGCAAAACCGCCCAGAAACGTAGTGAGCGCGCCGGAAATCGCCGCAACGGCACGATCGCCGAGATAGTCTGGGTTGTTTCTGCGTTCAGTACGCTCTACAGTTACCGCGCTTCTATATCGCGCCATGAAATCACGGAAGTTAACTGTACGATTGAAGAGGGCGCCTGAATAGGCAGCAGACGGACCCCGTGGCATAGCTATTGGAAGTTTCTTTGGCATTCGGTAGCCTGCTCTATCGGTTGTGTAGTAGACTGCAAGTGGTGCTGCATCATCGGTGCGGAAGGCGTCTCCGTATGCCTTTCTTGCCTCCCGCTTGACGGCTGCAGGTAACTTCGTCGCCTCATTCTTCCGGTTTCTCTTATCGTAAGTGACCTTGTATGCAATTGGAATTCCGGCGCAGTTTACACTCATACCCAATTCGGCAGACATGGTACCAATATGGACGTCAGATGGATTAATTCTGCGATAGCCGCTACGCGCTGTCGACACATGGGGAAGCAACCGAGAGCACAGGAACGCAAGACCATCGAGGAGCGCAGTTTTGCCCCTCCCATTGATACCCGCGACGACGGTGAACCGGTCCGCGAATTTAAACGGCGGTGGATCGACATAGACTCGATAATTTCGAATCGTTAGCTCACTTATCCTCATATTCTCACGTCACCTCCAACTGACCGGTCACGGCCTCGGCAATGAGAGCCGAGCGGCGCTCCTTGAGGAGTGAAATGGTGTGCTCGGCAGCTACCCTAACGCTCTCAATCTTTCTTGCTTCGTTTGCGACAGCGGACACAATTGTCCTCTGCTCGGAAACAGGAGGAACCGGAACATACATCTCTCCCATTCTTTGCTGATTCAGAATAGGTAATGTCGAACTATTAGCCATTTCAGCCATGACGTCCCCAAGCATCCAAAGAACATAAGCAAGGAAATGTGGCTCAACATCGCTTCGCGGAATCATAGCGTTGATCTGTTGATTGGCAGAGGCTGGTGCTTCGATGATTCCCACCTTGCCAAGTGTCGCTCCGATGCCTACAACAAACACGGAACCAGCCGGGAATAGCTTCGCCTCCCCTGATGACACTGCCTCTTGTGCGAGCCTGCGCGCCGATTCGCGGAGAACGAGATCGCTACTAAAATCGCTAGGAGTAAACCAGTCCACACTATTCTCGTCCAGATCATCCACGTAATCGATCGACGGTGTTCCACCGGTCTCAATTGAACCGCAGGCATAGCGCAATGAAGTCACCTCCCAGTGCACCGGAATTTCGCGAAGCCAAGAGATACCCGAGTCGTGTAGCGGTACCTTTGAGTCGAAGCCCCGCGTGACAGCGCGGCTAATGAGTGCATGGTGTTTTTCGGCCAGCAGGTCCAGCAACTTCCCCTTTTCCGCGATTAGCGCATCGATCCGCGCCGTCTCGCAGTCGAGGTAGTCAGCGATGTTGCGTTGTACTTGCGGTAAAGGAGTTGGTAAGCGAATTGACTTCAGGTCGTCAGCACTAATCTCCATAAAGGTGGAGCCACGGCCAAGGACTCGAAGGTATTCAGTTTTGCTAAATAGCCAGTAATAATAGAACCGCGTATCGGTGTCATCTGTCGGCGTCAACAGAAAACAGCCTTGGTTTGAGCATGCTGATCGCTTTAGCACTGCAAGCTGTCCGATTGGTGCTCTCTTTGACAGGATAATTGAATGGCTTGGAACCATACTCGTGCCGGAATATCGATAACCAGCACGTGAGATTTTTCGGCGAGTATCCTCAAGCCAATAACTCTTCCTTGCACTCAGGTCTTCCGGCGTCACCCAAAGGATCTCACCATTCCAGAATTCAGGATTACCGCTTGGTGGTGTGGCTCCACTCGTCACTTTGAATACGCGTCGGAGTTGGGTCACACAGTCATTCCTCACGCCGTCACCTCCCGCAGCAACCGCATGATCTTCTCTTCGGCCTGCTTCAGATCCGCGTCGATTTCCTCCAGAGGGCGCGGCGGCGTGTACTTGTAGAAGTGGCGGTTGAAGTTGATCTCGTACCCTATCTTGTCCTTGCTTCTGTCCATCCAGGCTTCGGGGACATGGGGGCGGACCTCACGCTCAAAGTAGGCGTCGACGTCCTCGGCAAGCGGCACGTTCTCGAAATCTCGAAGTTCGGCGTCGGGCTCGTATTCGTTCTCTCGGCCATCCTTCCTGACCGGCTCGCAGTCCAGATCTTTCTCAGTAAAGACATCACGGAACAGCCTCTGTTCTACCTTCTTCCAACGCGATCGGCGCTTATGCAGGAGAGCGCTGATATTTTCCCAGGTCGCATTCCAGTCGCGCTGGGGCTCGCGTCCCAACACCTTATCGATGTCCTGGACGTCATCCAGCAAGTACGGACATGCGTCCAGGAAACGCGCTTTGTCTTCAAAGGTCATCTGATAGCGCAGACGCAAGGGGCGCTCCACGGTCACGCGAGTATAGCCGAAGTCCTCGTTGGCGAAAATCTTCGAGCGATCACACTCCTCGAACCGTCCGTAAAGTCGCACAATCTCCCCGGTATGTTCCGCGCGGATGTGCCGGCGTTTGTCGCCGAGACTGCGCCTGTTATCGTCACTTCCCCCCGCCGTCCACATCTCGCGGGCGTCGACCAGCTGAATCTTCCCGGTTCGGTTATCCTCCTTACGGTTTGTGACGATCCAGATATAGGTGCCGATGCCCGTATTGTAGAACATCTGCTCAGGCAGGGCGATGATGGCCTCCAGCCAGTCATTTTCGATGATCCACTTGCGAATGTCGCTTTCGCCGGATCCGGCGCCGCCGGTGAAGAGGGGCGAGCCGCTGAACACAATCGCAAGGCGAGAACCATGCTTGTGCTCCTCCAGACTCAAGGGTTCGAACTTTCGGACCATGTGCTGCAGGAAAAGCATCGATCCATCGTTTACGCGGGGCAGTCCTGCGCCGAAACGGCCCGCGAATCCAAGCTTGTCGTGCTCATTGCGCACCTCGTTGCGTTGTTTTTTCCAGTCCACCCCGAAGGGCGGATTGGTAAGAAAGTAGTCAAAGGTCTCTCCGTCGAATTGGTCTTGCGTCAAACTGTCGCCGAACCGGACGTTGTCGCCGCCGCCGTTGTGGTCGACCTGCTTCATCAGCGTGTCCGAAGCGGCAGTGGCAAAGGCGCGCTGGTTATAATCCTGTCCGTAGACGTACAGCCGCGTAGCGCTGTGGTGCTCCCGCTGGTAATTCTGCGCTTCGGCCAACATGCCGCCCGTGCCGCAGGCGGGGTCGAGGAGCTTGCGCACGACACCTGGCGTTGCGAGAAGCTCATCGTCGTTAATGAACAGAATGTTCACCATCAGCCTGATGACGTCACGCGGCGTGAAGTGATCGCCCGCGGTCTCGTTTGCCAGTTCATTGAACCGACGGATCAGATGCTCGAAGAGGAGCCCCATCTGCTCGTTGGGAACCCGGTCCGGGTGCAGATCCACGTCGCAGAACTTCGATACGATCAGATAGAGGAGGTTGGCCTCCTGCATCTTCTCGATTTCAGTCTCGAACTCGAAGTACTCGAAGATGTCGCGCACGTTTTTCGAGAAACCATGGATGTAACTGACAAGGTGTTGGGCGACATTGTCCGGATCGCCCTTGAGTTTCTCAAAGCTGAGCGGTGAGCGGTTGTGGAAACGCTCATTGGCAGCCCTGTTCAACCTGGCTTCGAGCGCGCGACCCCTGAACCTGCCGCGAGAGCGTTCGTACTCAGCGAGCACGCCGGACCTGGTCGGTTCGAGCACGCAGTCAAATCGGCGCAACACTGTCATGGGCAACATCACGCGCTCGTACTGCGGCGGCCGATACGGCCCACGCAGCAGGTCGGCGATGTGCCAGATCAGGTTCGCGAAGTAACTGTGGTCAAGTGTCTTCACGATAGTCCAAGGCGATAAGTGAAGGAAAATTAACGATATCGTAGGTCAGTCCGAATTGCTCAATCGAAACTGAGACAAAGCAGAGGTCGTAATCACCGAGGGGCTGCATTTCCTGACACGTCAATGGAAGGTCCCACCTCATTGTGGTTTATCGAGGAGCATTTGCCTAGGCTGTATTCGCTTAGGCGAGGATAAATAACGTGCCCGACCGGCGACCTCACCAGCCATCCTTGGAAAATAGCGATCGTACGGGTTCGAGTCGTTTCGGTAGCCTATTCCTGCAGGTGATACCCAGATATGTCGCAGCCCGTGTAGCGCCGACATAGAAGAAACGGTGAAATAGCTCTGGCTCAACTTCAGCAAAGTCATCCAATCCGATAAAGAACACGGCCTCGAATTCAAGTCCCTTGATATGCCGCACGTCGAACACTCGGACCTCCTGAGCGTCACCCATTATCCGTCCTTCAGGGCATCCGACGATTTCTATGCTACGATCTCGGAGGGGATCTATTGCCGCCTCAACAGTGGGCCCGATTCTGTCGTCGCCATTTACAAATACGGCGATGGATGGTAGCGCTCCGAGAGCCTTCTCAATCTCACTGACCCTCAGAGCAAGCCAGGAAGATGCTACCGAATCATTGGCACCCTCCAGGAGAAGGGGCGGAGTATCATCCTGATACGCCGAGTGTTTCCTATCCCTCAGTCTTGCTATATCGGGATTGATCGCTTTTGAAAACTCTCGCAACCGCTCGCTCTGCCGGTAGGGGATTTCCACATTTCTGAGTTCTATCGCCGATTCGGTTCCACATGTCTTCTCAATCCATCGAAGTTCGGACTCGGAACCAATACCGGTGAGGGTAATTCGTTGCCGGAAATCCCCACATGCGAACCACGATCGAAGGATTGGGTGAGAGAGTTCCATCAGGCCAGCTAACTGCACTGCGGAAAAATCCGTCGCCTCATCGACATAGACCTGTGGGACATAGCAGTCGGTGATCGGCGACAACCAATCGGGTGTCGCACTTCTTCCCAATTCCTCTTGAATTTTCCGAGCATTTCGCAGAGACAGAAGAATCAGAACGTCCACTTCATCGCCCGAGATTGAACCGATACGTTCCCCGATATCTGCCACATAGAGTTCCGGGTGGCGCCTACGAAACTGCGAATAGGACCCCGCTACATCGAACACCCAGCGCCGGGGTGCAGCTATTAGTACCCTGAGCGCACGGCGCAGCAGGATCCGGTGCCCCATCTTGGATGCAGTGTCTGACGAGGGTAATAGTCCTTCCATGACGGACGCTACTTCCCTGGCACGTCTCCGCGGTGACGCACCGATAGCCGCACTTGTGGCGCAGTTTCTTAATGTGCGAATCAGGAGGTCGGCAGCACGCCTGTTCAATGTTGCCTCGGAGTCAGCCTCTGAAGGGGGGGATTCCTGTAATTCGTCATCGGGTTCGCTATCGTCGTCGGTCTCCTCCTCAATCAGGTTGGCCTCGACGAGAAAAGGATGCAGTTGCTCCAAGATCGTCGGCTTCGCCCGCAGGATTCGGTTTGCTTCTTTGTCGGTCCACTCCCTTGTCTGTGCTTGGATTCGCGATTCAACTTCCAACAATAGGTCAGGAGACGGACACAGTCGCCGAAGAACTTCCAGCGGGCTCCGATTCTCAAGGCGTAGGCGATCTGTCAGGAGCGTTTTCAACTCCTGGCTTTCCTCTTCCTCTGTTCCAACGATTCTACCAACTGCGTCTCTACAGCGGCCGGCTATGCGCGCCAAGTGAAACTCGGCGAATGTGTCGTACAGATTCGAGATCGACAGACTCGTTGGGCTTTGAAGAATCGCTCTGCGGTCCTCACGAAAACGGCCGCGCGATTCCGTTCTGAGTATCGGGATTACGTCTCTGCCAATACGCCGGCGCTCACGTTGCCATGTTTTCAGTTGGTGACGCCAAGCTGGTACTCCTTCACGGTTGAACGCGTCCCGCAGATAAAACGTAAGTAGCTCGGTCGGTGCAAACATGGCCCATCCATCATTGGCAGCAAACCGCTCGGCGAGTGCTGTAGATTCTACGAGGTCCAATTCTTCGCGTGGAAGTTCTGACAGCGTCTGTTTCTGTGCGATGCGTTTGATAAGTGTGGTGGTCTTTCCGGTTCCGGGCTGCCCCAGCAGTAAGACACGACGATCCAAGGGCAAACGGAATACCTCACCCTGATATCTGTCCAGGATAGGCTGGTCCCGTAGCGCAATCCGGTCAATTGCGTTTCTGTATCTTTCGAGACGTACGTTATCCGCCTCCTTCGCTAGGGCGTAGACGGCGTCTAGCGGCGCATCCGTAGTGAATCGCTCCAGATCCTCGACAAAGCGGCGGATTGACGCAATTGTAAATCTTCTCCAAGCCTCAACCTCGTAAGAGCAGTCTTCTGCATCCCATAGTCCGTGTGAAGGGACTGGTGTCCATCCTTGCCGTTCAGCTATTTTACCCTTACGATCTTTGCCCGCGATGCGCACGGAGGCGATTTGACCTAGCTCAAATTCAGCTAGCCGTCCCAAGGGAGATCTGTAGGACGCTAGGCGGACTCCATCAATCTCCGGTGCGCCCGCTGAAGCTCCACGGCAGACTAGAAGCGTCTGGCAATCTTGGCTCGGTCCTTGCCACTGGACTACGATTCGTGCGATCGCTGGTTCCGTCCGGAGCAACTCTGCTTCTTTGCGAACTTCAGCCAATGATTGCAAAATAGCGAAGCGTGTGGTTTCATACGACCCACCCTCTGCTCTCTGTTCACGCTTTAGCTGGATATCAGCCCATTGGGCGATTTCTTCCAGTGCGCCTAGAAGCCAGTGTCCGACCTTTTCGATGTGATCGCGCTGCTCGTGAGAGAGATTCGTTGGCTCTGTCATAGAGATACTCGTATCACCTATGCGACGTTCGGTGTTGCGTTTCCTTAAAATCAGCCAGGACGGGTCTTTCGCGCTCTTCAGTCGAACTGTAGTACCGGGGTCATTAAGTTCAGAACACAATTAACCTTGATTCATCATTTTTCGGTCACGTGAAATCGTATATATGCAAGTTAATAAAGGCGATTTAACTGCTGATTTCCATGATCCTTCAGGTCACTGGACGTGAACGGAAAAAATATCCATTTGGATGCCCTTCTCGGCCCAATCCGGAAGGTCTTGTCGCGGGAGCAGCGATGCTCCTTTTGTCGAATTAAGGTTAATCTGACCCGGTGGCATTGACCTCGCTTTAGGTTGGCGATCTGCGAGATCACATATGCAGAATCGCATCCTGTCAGATTCGAATACAATATTCCCTCGGAAGTGTGCGTTGTGATAATTTCAGCATATGGTAATTCAATCTGGGGAAAAATGGCGCATTCCATTCTGAGGATCGAATAGACCTGCTCAAAGCGATAACGCTACAGCGTAGCAGATCGCCGCCTGGACGGCTTCGCGCGAGACCGACGGATAGCTCATCGTAATCTAGTCGGGATCCAGACTGGAAGCCAGATTGTCAAGAACCGTGGTCACCAGGACGCGCGTACCGGCGATGCACGCGATGTTCCGGTTTTCAAAAATCGCTTGACAAGGGATACAGAAATAATGATCATTAATTGTGAATAATGATATATAATCAAGGAGACTTTCATGCTCAAAACGATTGAATTTCCAGCTTTTAGTCAAACATGGATAGATTCCACCACACCTTTAATACGTAAGCAAAAAGACGTACAACAACAAATGAATGAATTATTGTCAGAACCTGTTAGAGAAATAATACAAAACTTTTATGATTTAAATGACTCTTTAAAGCAAGGAATAAAAAAGGAGTTTGAATTTTATCAACGGCTTAAGACTTTTGATGATAACACAATCCGACAATTAAATTTAGATAAGCAGGAATTTGCTAAGTTAGATAATATTTATGTTAATTTAAAAAATAGACAATCCCAATATAAACAACTTAAGAATAATGTGATTGATACTATTTCTGAATTACAGTCTATCATAAAGGCAACGCCAGCTCTATGGAAAGAATCAACACAATTAAACAAAATAAAACGTAATATTAATCGAAATCTAAATCACATAATTGCCTTATCGCAAGAATCAAATTGGATCTTATCTATAATTATCGATACTCAGTGCTCAGAGCGTAGTGAGGTATATGACTCCGCCCATAAGGCACTAGAAGCCTTGTGGGAGTAACACAGATGCTGTATAAACCTCTGGAGTCATTAAATCAAATTGCCTTTAGTCCTCGGGCGAAAAGACAACTACGGAAGTTACGCAGTCATATTGAAGGGACATTCGATAAAGCCTTATACGAACTACAAACAGGAGAATTATCTTACGGTCGTGAATTTAAGAAAGATCAATTCTTCTATACTATTCGATTAAATGACAATTATCGAATAGCTTTTACTATCGAAGAAGAAATACTACACATAAGATGCGTCGGCCCACATTCAACTATTGATCGCTATAGAAAAATTGGTGAATTATAGACCATAATTAAATAACCCCCCCAAAAATCCCCGCCACAGATCCCCCTCCTCCCGCCGATAAAACTGATAACCCGCCTCTGGCAGATACTGTTCCGCCATTCCTCACTGTATCGGTGGTGAGTATCATACGCTTGACCTGCTCCCAGAGATGTTCCAAACTCCAAAATACTTTCTCACTTACTTCGTGTTTGAAGTACCAGTCCGAAATGTTGAATAGGGTGTTTCGACTGGCGCAACTGCCCATCATCAGGCGAATGCAGATTCAGCCCGACAATCTACACGTCCCCTATAGACGCACCGGTCGATGGGCTCCGACGACCCCAATTTGGATTGTTTTTGACCTGAATTATCCGTGAAAACCGGTTGATTCTCAATGACGTTTGCGGAGAGTATACCGAAAACCCTGAAGAGTCCGAATGGGGCCGGCAAACGCAACATTGAGGTTTCATGGTGGCCGCAGTAACGATTTGCGCTCTATGTGAATCGACTCACTGCCGTTCCTCGTCTTCTCGTGCTTTTCTCGCGTTCCAGGCTTTTTCCTGCTCCTGGTTTCTAATCCTGCTTAATCCAGCAAATCCTGTAAATCCTGATCGGTTTTCATCCTGCCTGCCTGTGCCGTGCCCGGCACGGCAGACAGGTCCATCCTGTGCATCCATGTAAGTTCCGTCTTATAAGTTGAAGGGGTTACACCCTCAATCTGCGGGGACCAGTTCCGGCGCTTTGCGCGCGAAGACGTCGATGGGCGGGAGGTTGCGGTCGGGGCCGAGTTCGAGCTGGCGCGGGCCGACCAGGATGTCCAGGTTGTCGCGCATTTCGGCCATGTCCAGGTAGGCGGTGGAGGCTTCGACTTCACCCAGGTCGAGGGTATTCTTGATCCAGAGCACTTTGGCGTCGCACGGCTCGATGAGCCCGATGGATTCCAACCCGATCTGCAGGACTTCCTCGTCGGTAGGGAAGTGCATGGGGATGGACGCGGCGGGCGGATGCTGCCCGGTAATGGCGTTGATGTTCGTCGCATAATGGTCGATCTTCTCCACCAGCCGGTCCGTGGTGAATTCGGCCATGCCGACGCCTACGGCGTTGCCATGGGTCTTTTCCGTGAGGTCCCGGACGAAGATCCGCAGCACGCGGGGCGTGTCGCCGTCCATCGCCCGGCGTTCGTTGCGCTTGCGCCCCACCACGTTGGTATCGATGCCGGAGCCGCTGATGTCTTTGCCCATCTCGTCGATGATCAGCAGGTCCACGTCGTCGAAGGGCAGGCGGGGGCACCATTCCTTCGCTTTGACCAGAAGCGCCTTCTCGGCGCTTTCGAAGTCGGCGGCGGGAACGGCGGCAATCTGCGCGGTTTCGTCGTAGCCGTTTTCGAGCAGGGCGACGCCGAACGTGATGGGCATTTTTTCCCGGACGGACTTGCCCACAACGCGAACGATCTTGTCGAACGAGTGGTGGATGATGGCGCGGTGGTAGATCGTTGCGCCCTTGTGTTTGCCGAGGCCGATGAGCATCATTTTCATCAGGCCGCTCTCGATCTCGCCCACAAAGCCCGTGTGGGGCTTTACGCGGTTGACGACGACCACGTGGTCGGCCTCGGAGGCGCACTTGTCGAAATAGACCGGCATGCCGAAGTCGGTGACGTCGATCTCGACAACGTCCATGGAGGATCTGACGGGCGCGCCGACCGTTTCTTCGGTAATGCCGTATTCGGCCAGGATCCCGGCCTGGCCTTCGGCCGTGCCGCCGCCGTGGCTGCCCATCGCCGGGACGATAAAGGGCCGTGCGCCCAGCGCGACCATCTCTTCGACGATCGTCGCAATGACTGTGTCCAGGTTCGCGATGCCCCGCGATCCCGCGGCGATCGCGACGGTATGTCCGGGCTTAATGGTGTCACCGGGGTTGAGGTTTCGGATTTCGCGACGGGTATCGCACGGTATGTCGTCCACGCGCGGCGCGTCGAACCGCTGGCGAAGTCGAAACATGTGGGGGTATTGCATGGTGGGCCTCCGGTGGTCGAGGTCGACAATCAGAAAAAGGGTAACCTATTGCGGGCCGTGCCGCCGTCGATCGGATTCGACGAAAATTCACATGGCGGCTTCGTACAGCGCAACGATGTCCTTAAGTGTGGTGTGCCGCGGGTTGATCTGGATATTTCCGCTCTTCATCGCGTCTTCCGCCAGTACGGAGATTCCTTCGGGCGCCACGCCGACGTCGGTAAGGGTTTCAGGGATGCCGACTTCCGCCGACAGCGTTTTCACGGCTTCCACGGCCACGTCGGCGGCTTCCATGGGCGAAAGGCCGTCGATGTCTTCGCCGAGTGCAGCCGCGACGTCGGCGAATCGTTCCGGGCACGCGACCTTGTTGAAGTCCATCACCCGGGTGAGCAGGATGGCGTTGGCGACGCCGTGAGGGACGCCGTAGTGCCCGCCCACGGGGTGGGACATCGCGTGTACGTTGCCCAGGCGCGTCTGCGAAAAGGCGATGCCGGCCATATTGCTTGCCAGAAGCATCTGTTCGGTGGCTGCGTAATTGTGGTGGCTGGCGGCGGCCTGCCGGAGGTTTTCCGCAATCAGCCGGATGGCATGCAGCGCCAGGCCGTCGGAGATGGGGTTGGAGGCAAGCGCCACGTAGGATTCCACGGCGTGGGTGAGCGCGTCCATCCCCGTGGCGGCGGCGATCGGCATCGGCAGGGCGACGGCCGCATTGGCGTCCAGGATGCCCACGTCCGGAATCACGTGAGGACCGCCTACCCCTGCCTTGAAGTGGTTGTCGTCCGTCACGACGGCGAACGGGGTGACTTCGCTGCCCGTGCCGTAGGTCGTGGGTACGCACAGCAGAAAGGGCACGCGTTTCCGCCCCTGCAACAAACCGACGTGGTCTTCAATTCTGCCGCCGTTGGATGCGAGGACGCCGGCGCACTTGGCCGTGTCCATCGAAGACCCCCCGCCAATGGCCAGCAGCCAGTCGCAACCCTGTGACTCGTACAGGTCGAAACAGGCCTGAATGACGTGTACCGGCGGGTTTTCTTCCACGCCGTCGTAAACCACAAACGGGATCCCGGCGGCCTCCAGGACACCGGTGGCCCGCTGTGCCACACCTGCTTTGACAAGGCCCTTGTCGGTGACGACGAGGGCTTTTTTTTCACTGCGATCGGATAGTATCCGGGGGATTTCAGACACGCTGCCACGGCCCACGATAAGCCGGGTGGGGGAGTGGAAGGTGAAGCAGTTTTGCGCCGTCACGATGCGTACTCCTTAATAAAGTACAGTAGAAACAGGAACTGTGCTTACGTAATTTAGGCGTTACGTCAAGTGTGGACAAGCAGATTCAGCGGTCAGGAAAAGCAGCGAAGAGCAGCTGTCAGCCTTCAGCCGTCAGCAAAGATCAAAAACGACAATCAGCTCACACAAAGACACGAAGACACAAAGAGAAACAGAGCGGTCAGCCGACAGCCGTCAGCTCGAAGCAAAGACAAACAGCGAAAGACAAACGACGGAACCACCGCGAATCCGTGCGGGCGGTGGCAGATTCCGCGCTTGAAGGTGAAGCGATGTCGTTGTGCAGACCTAAAGCAGTCCTAACAAATGTACGGTTGTGGAGTGGGGGGTTTTTCCGTGCTAATCCGTCCGCCAACATCGTTCGGGATGGGCGGTTTCGGTGAAAGGGCAATCAATATCCAATTGCGCCACTGAGGTGGTTCACGGAAAAACCGGCCCCGCGCCGAGCGGCGCCGTTCTTTTTGGTCCTTTTTCTTGGGCGTACAAGAAAAAGGACGAAGAGAAAATGAAAGTTGGTTGGAGAGGTAAAGCGTTGTTCCCCAATAGTTTAGTTCCATAGGATGTCTGGTCCCTGACCCGAGTCAAAATATCTTCCCGATTTCATCCCGATCGAATTCGGGCAGGTCTTCCCAGCTACCGCCTACCCGGAGTTTGAGTCCGAAATCGGGCGATTCGGCGCGCCCGACGATCTCGCAGGAAATGCCGGCGGCTCGGATGGCGTCGCGAACCGGCTCGGCGTCTTCCGGCGCCAGTCCGATCAACAGCGCGCCGGAGGAGATGACGCCCAGCGGATCGAGTTGGAGTGCATCGCACAGCAGACGCGTTTCCTCGGAGGCGAAGAGCGCGTCTCCATCCACGGCGAGTCCGCAGTTCGAGGCGGCCGCGAGTTCCCGAAGCGCCGTGGCAACGCCGCCTTCCGTGGGGTCATGCATCGCGCGCACCGGGGCGGTTTCGCACGCGATTCGCGCCTCTGTGATAATGCTGATCCCCGGATCGTGAAGGTAGCCGTGCGCGCTACCGAGCAGGTTGGAATCGAATCCCCGGTCGCGCAACTCGACCGCTTTCTCTCTGGCCAGGATGGCGGTGGCTTCGATCCCCAACCCTTTGGTAAGCAGAATGCTGTCGCCCGGCCGGAGTCCGCTCGATCGGACCAGATCTTCGCGCCGGACTTCGCCCAGCATCTGTCCGACGACGATCGGCCGGTCCAGACCCGCGGTGATTTCAGTGTGACCCCCGCAGAGAGAAACGCCAATCTCGCCGCAAGCGCGCCGGAGCGATTCGAAGATGGACCGGACGAGGGCCTCGTCCGTCAGGCTATCGGGAAGGAGAAGCGTGGCCAGGAACCAGCGGGGGACCGCCCCCATCGTGGCGACGTCGTTGGAGTTGACGTGGACTGCATAGTGGCCGATCTCGTCGGTTGCGAAGGTAATGGGGTCGGTCTTCACCACGAGGCAGGTCTCGCCGAAGTCGATGACCGCGGCGTCCTCCCCCACCTCCGGTCCCACGAGAACCCGCTCGTCGACCACGCTGCATTCGCGCAGCAGGCCGGAGAGCAGGTCCAGCGGGAGTTTTCCTGGCGGCAGAAAGGCACACATGTTCGCAAGTGGATTGGCGAGAAAAGGAAACCGGCGTGGTCCTGGAACGCGGGATTTACGATAGGCCAATTCCAGGGGGTTGTCAATGGTTTTGCAGGACCGCTGCGCTGTCCGCCCCCGGCGGACCGGCGGGGGCGGCGAAGGGATTTTCCTGTCCGGTGAGCCGGCTTACCTAGGGCAACAGCTGAAGTTACATCATCGTTTGAAAACGGATCGGAGCACCGCGGTGCGGGGGTCGTCGCTGAGGGGCGTCTCGAGGATCCGTCGAAGTTGCGCCAGGCGTGCTTCCGGGTTCCGCCACCTGTTCAGCAGCGGATGACGCGGGTCGGGCCGGGCATCCAGCAGGGACTGCGCGGCAAGGAGGTGGAGAATTAGATGATGTCCATCCAGCAGGGCCGCAATCTCCGCCTGAGACGCCGCGCGGTATTCCGACGCAAGCGCGGCATATCGCGCGGTCAGGGCGGGTGTGAGCGCGCTGACGGTCCTGCCGTCAGGTCGTCCGGCGCCGTGAGACGTCGTATACTGGGTCAACCGGCGCTCGGGCCAGTCCCATCCGATCTTGGAGAATTCGATGAAGCGGAGGGATCGCGTCGCAGGATCGATCACGATGTTGCGGGCCTGGTAGTCGGTCGGGCCGGGCAGCGGCGAGGCCTGTTCGAGAAATCGCAGAAGCTCCGATAGCGCATCGGAAATCGCCGCTGTACGCATGCGGACCGCACTGGGCGCGAGCTGTTCGACAAGCTGCGGGAAGCCCTGCGCAAGACATCGGGTGGCTTTGCGCCAGGCGCGGCGCAGATCCTTCGGGTGGCAACCCGGAAAGGTACGCGGGGCGAACACGTCGCAGTGCTCATGAAAGACGGATTGGACTCGGCAGAAGCCCTCAACGGCGAGACGGCCATAGGTTCCCGCGGCGCCCTCCTGAAAGACGTCGTCGAGCGTTTGATCGCCGCACCATTCGAAAAAGACGACGTCGTGGTCGCTGTCGGCGGCATAAAGCCGGGGAACCGGGGCGCCGGACAGGCGCGCGTGCGCAAGCTGCTCAACCTCAAGCAGATCGTGGGCCTTCCCGCGCGCGAGGGGTGCGAAAACGTGGTGTTTTGCAACGAGGAACGAACCGTTGTCGAGGATGATCTTCCAGACGTTCGGGTGACCGGGGACGGGCAGGATATCTTCTACCGCGGATCCGCCGGGAACGGCGGCGGGTGCGATACGTCTGATGGCCTCGATCGTCGTTTGGGAGGAACGCACAGACATGGCGTGTGGAGTCGTTTTACTTCTGCTGGATCTGCCGTTTTCGCAGCGTGAGGAATTCCGGCGCTTCCCGAATGCAGGAGACAAGGATGCCGAGGGAACGCTTGAAGGCGTTGAATCCCGTCCGCCGGATCTCGGCGGCGACGTCTCCCACGGCGTCAAATCCGTCTTGCGTGGGCGCAAGGTCCTCCCAGTTCCTGAAGAGGCGGCCCCAGTCGCTATCCAGAACTTTCCGCATTCGTTTCCTGGCGAGAAACGGATACCAGAAGGTGTCGTGGTAGAGAACGCTGGCCAGGTACGACCAGGGCGCCAGGAAGGTCTTGAGAGACCACTCGACGGGTTTTTTGAGCGGTCCCCAATAGATCTTGTGCTGCATTCGGGACGCGAATGTCATTTTTCGGAAGGGACCGGCGAATCGCCAGTTTTCTTCTGCCGCGGCGGTATCCCCCGCAATCCGGATCTCGCGCGGATCGCCGCAACCCAGGCCGCGGTCGTGCGCGAGACGGATGTACTTGATTGAAAGCGGATCCATCCCCATCATCCTGGCCGCCACCGCGTCGATGGCCACCTGGTCCGCGCTTGCCAGGATGACATTCTTGGTATACGGGATCATACACCGCGGACCGGGTCCGTCACCGGCGAAGGTGCCGTCCATGACCGCGAATACGCCGGGGTGGATTTTCTTCTGAATCGTCAACAGGTCCACCAGGGTCTCGTGGATGACCGGATGGGTCCAGTGGCGCCGTTCGTTGAGAAGGCCGCCGAAGGCGTTTTTCATGGCCCCGGTCGTGGTGGTAAACACGTGGGTCTTGACGGTGGGCAGGTGGACGATGTTCTCGCCGATCAGGCGCCGCGGAATGTGAAAGCCGTCGGGGTAGACCTGGTTCAGGCACATGAAACCGTCGGCGAGATCGCCCACCGCATCGCGGACGTGGACCCATTCCTCGCCTTCGTAGAGGTGGATATTCCGCAGGCCGTGGGCATTGACAACGTGGACCTGCTTGTTCTCTCTCTCGCCCAGCCGGGCGTCGATGACGACCGTCCGGTTGTGGCAGGCATGGATCAGGTCCTTGCGATACCCGTCCTTCGCCATGGCGCGGATCACGCCTTCCATCTGCCACGGGGTCGTGGAACTGCCGGGGTAGAAGAAATGCCAGGAAATATTCACCTTCAGGGCGGTGTCGAGCTTCCTGTCCAGCACGTCCTGGTACCCTGCCAGGTTCATCAGCCGGTGATAGTCTCTCAAGACCGTGTCAGGTCTGGTTTTCAGGACGGCAACCCGGCTCTGCATAACGAGTGCCTTCAAACGGTGGCGATGGTGAGGTAAGACCCTTAACGGTCGAGCGGAACGGCTTACTTGAAATAGAGCAGGCCGATAACGGCGAGAAACCAGAGGCCGCCGTTGATCAGCAGCGACGGATCGCCCAGAATGGTTGAGGACGGATTGCCGCCTTCGTTCCTGGCGTAGACCAGATAGAGGTAGCGCAGCAGTCCGTAGATCACGAAGGGTATGGTGAGATTGAGATGGGGCGTTCCGAGTTTCAGGACGACGTCGGGTGACATCGTGTAAAGCGCGTATGAAACGAGTGCGCCCGCGGTGACCACGGCGATCATCTGGTCCAGGAACCGCGGCGTGTATTCATCCAGAATGCGGCGATGTCCGGCCGCGCCGGCTTCCAGGAGGATCAACTCCTGCCGGCGCTTGACGAATCCCATGAAGAGCGCCAGCAGGACGGTGCACAGAATCAGCCAGGAGGAGATTTCCACGCTGATGACCAGCGCGCCGGCGATGGCCCGGAACAGGTATCCCGAGGCGACGATCATCACGTCCAGGATCACGATATGTTTCAGATAGAGTGAATAGGCGACGTTCATCAGCCCGTAGGCGAGGAGTACACACCCGAAGGGGACGCTCAACAGAAAGGCCGGCGGAAGGACGAGCAGCGTGATGGCGATCGAGGCGGTCGCCGCTGCGGCGAGGCCAAGCCGGCCCGATGCGACCGGCCGGTTGCGCTTATCGGGGTGCCGGCGGTCGGATTCGACGTCCCGGACGTCGTTCAGAAGGTAGACCGCGCTCGACATGAAGCAGAAGAGGACGAACGCGACGCCGCTGCGCAGCAGGTAGCGACCATCGAGCAGGTGTTCCGAGAAGACCAGCGGGGCCAGCACGAACACGCTCTTGATCCACTGGTGCGGCCGCAGGGACTGGATGAGTGGACGCATAGGCGGGAGGGTTCGGGCGTTGGAAGACCGGGGTCGGAATTCCGGCGGATCAGTTCCGGCCTCCGCAATGCAGCTTTCAGATCGTCAGGCCGAAGTAGATGCGGTTGTTGTCGATGTCCCGGCCCTGAATGCTGTCGCGGGTGGGGAAGGCAATCTGGAAATAACCGTAGAGGGGAATCCGGTAGTGCGTGAACATTTGCATGCGAAGCTCGAAGCCCCAGTCGGTCAGAAAGGCCGATCGTTTGAACCTGTCGTCTGAATCGAGCAGGGCCCGCAGGCTCTCGAAATTGCCCGTGGCGCCGGTCTCCACGAAGAAAGTGCCGTAGATTTTATCGAAGAAGTATGGCGGCAGTTCCTTCGCGGCGTTCTTGAAGATCGGAAAGGTCAGACTGGCCCTCGCGAGCAGGGCTTTGCCCCCGGACGTGGAGAAATAAGGATATCCCCTGAGGGTGCCAAGACCGCCCAGATAGTACCGGAGAGGATAGTAGAATACGCCTTCGGCCGACGAGGTGTTCTCCTGTACGTCCTTTATGGGTTTGTCCTTGTAGGCGAGGAAGGCCTGGAGGGCGAGCGTCGATCGGCCGCCAAGTCCGATGAATTCATTCCAGGACACGACGTATTCATTAATGCCCAACTTTGTCGGATCCGACAGGAAGGTCGGGGCGGCAACGCCGTCCTGGTTCACCTGGGACCGAAACAGCGAATCGGTAACGGAGGCGTTGATGCGCCGGTACCTTAGAGTAATCGCCCTGCCGCGGGACGGGTTCACGAACATATCCTTTGCCGGCTGGAAATTGAAATACCGCCAGCCGACCGTGAGGTCGTTGCTCTTGAAAAAGCTGAGATCACGATACAGGAAATCGTCGAAAACGACCTCATCTTCGCCCAGACCGGGGATCTGATCCGTGATGTCGGTAATGACGCCGCTTCTGTTCTGGACCAGCCTCGTGCTGTCCAGGATGACCTGTTTCGCATGGGAGCTCTCCTTGTACCCCCTCCGGCCGTACGTCATGGACAGCACCTGGCGCCTGCCGATGCTGGTTTCAATGCCCACTACGAAATCACTGAACAGGTTCTTGTACCTGTCTTCCTGGGTGAGGGAGAGGTTCGTGAAACTGGTGACTCCTGGCACCAGCCGCAGGGTGTCGTCGACCACGATCTGCAGTGTGCCCGACGTGGTGTCCCGGCGGGCGTCCACAATGCCCCGGTCGATCTGGCTGTTGATGGTCTGCTGGCTGGCGCCGACAAAAATCCTGGGCGCGTACGTCCGGTCTTCGGTGTGAACCGCCGGCAGGCCCCTCGTATAGAACGCGGAGAAATTGGAGTTCAGGTCCACGTCCTTTTTCAGGTTCTTGCCAACCGTGAAGCCGGTGTAGATATTGTCGCTTCCCAGGAGGTCGCCCCACGCGGCTTCGGCGCCCACGCTCAGCTGATCCAGGCCGAACCGGTTACCGATAAAGGTCGGTCCCAGCGAAAGAATTGGCACGACGCCGATGGAAGACAGGCGTGGCGCATACCTGCCGGTATTGAACAGGTCGCCGATTTTCTTGCCCTTGTAGATGCTGCTGTAGTCCCGCACCAGGGAATCGGCCGGCGCGGCCGCCACGGCGCCGGACTTCCGGATGCGGTAGATGTTGTAATTCGCGGCATGGTATCCCGAGTAGAGGATTTCGTCACCATCGGGCGAAACCGAGGGCGAAAAAGCGCCGCCGATGACGTTGGAGAGCTGTTCCTGCCTTCCCGTGGTGAGGTCGAGGGCGTAGATGTTGAAGATGCCGGTCCGGTCGGAGGCGTACACGATACCGCTGCCGCCGGGAAGCCAGACCGCGTCACGTTCATCGGCTCTGGTATTGATGATTACCTCGAAGCCAGCGTTGTGGGCGTAGGCCAGGCTGTCGGGGAAGGCGACCATGCTGTCTCGGCTGGCGGCTTCAGCCAGCGCGAGGCTGTCGGCCTCCGCCTGGACGCTGTCCATCCCGGATTCGGCTTTCTTCCTTTCGGCGATACGCTCGGCCAACTCCTGCTTTTCGGTCTTCTTCTTGTCGGTTTTCTTCGGCCGCGGCGTGGCATCCGCGCTGATGACGGCAATGTCCCGATCTTCCCCCCGGAAAATGCTGAAAAGGAGCATGTTTCCGTCTTCCGACCACCGGGGCGTGTAGTATTGCGTGCCGTTGTTGTTGTTGGTCAGATAACGGACCTCCGTGCCATCGATGTTTACGATGCCCAGGTTGGAGGTCCCGTCCCGATTGCCCACGAACGCAATTTTCGCCCCGTCGGGAGACACCGCAGGGTCTCTTCCTCGCAGGCCGACGGTGACGCGCCGCTCCTTGCGCGTGATGAGATCGTAGATGAAGATGTCCCAGTTGCCCCCGACGGATTTACTGTACACCAGGGCGTTGCCGTCGGGCATCCATGAAAAGGGAAGGTTAACGTATTTCCCGTATTTCCGGCTTCTGGCCACCTTTGTCAGCTTTCGCGTGGTCAGATCCATCACGAGCATCTCCATGATGGCGTAGTCGCTTCCCTCGTTGCTGATGAACGCCATTTTCGTGCCGTCGGGCGAGTAGGTGGGGAAGTGTTCCACGTCACCCCGATCCGAGAGCAGTTCGCCCTCCCGCTCTCCCGACGCGCGGATGGAGTCCGCGAGGTCGCCATATTTGCGATCGAGATGTGCCGTCCATTCGTCGTAGAGTTCAGGAGCGGATCTGCCGGTGCTTTTCTTGACCGCGGATTTGAAGTTGACAATCGGCCGGTGCCTGGACATCGCCCGTACGGAGTCCTGGCCGTAGGTCTCGGCCAGGTAATTCAGGAAGGCATAGCCCTGGTTGTATACCTGTTCCGATTTGAATCCGTCTTTGCCGAACACGCCCATGTTCGTATAGGAAAGCAGGTCGTCTTCAAGCGTCGCCATCCGCAGGATCATATCCCGGTGGGTGTCCCAGAGGTCTCCCCCGTACTTTTTGGACTCAAACTGGGCGATCCCTTCCGCGTACCAGTTCGGCATCGCGGAGTGGTAAAGCGGGAGAAAGAAGCCGAAGTCCGGATTCCGGTTGGAGCGGCGGCTGCCGAGCAGGCCGAAGACAAAGGGCATGCTGTTGTGAGAAGATTTGAGCGTGATGTGGTGGGTGAGTTCGTGGGTGAATACGTCGAGCACCCAGTCGTGAGTGCCTCGAGAGTCCCAGTTGAGGGGTGTGGCCCCGAAGAATATCAGATTTCC
Organism: Candidatus Latescibacterota bacterium; assembly: GCA_965203805.1. GTDB lineage: Bacteria > Latescibacterota > UBA2968 > UBA2968 > JAAXHE01. The sequence continues at coordinate 5,156,332 of OZ241917.1, forward strand.
CAGGTAGGCCGAGTAGGCGTTTCCCAGAATGTCGATGTCGGAAACGATCACGTGAACCGGGGCGTAGCGATCTATGGAACCCGGGTAGTGACGGGATATCTTTTCGAAGGTGTCGTCGGCAATTTCGGCGATGCGGCGGGCCGTGTTTTCCGCTTCCGCGTAGTAGATGGCGAAATACTTTGTGCGGATTGCCCGTGCGCCCGGCACGTGGAGGCCGAGCAGGGCGGGAAAGAAATGACGCTCGTGCCGATCCCAGGTGTAATCGGGCATGGTGCGGTTCAACGGGACGTCGGCGATGTCTACCGTGGGACCGAATTTGTATTTTCTGGGAATCTGCTGGGCGTCTGACGGGATCGTCGCGCCGGACGAAAGTGTGATCAGAACGGCGGTGAAGACGCCGATGGATAGAATCGCGGATCGGTTCACGTGCTTCTCCTGGACTTCAATGGATGGATTGGGGTGGATTGGACGGCCGACGGGAAGTTGCACGACGCGCTTTCGCGCCGGTCGGCTATAAAAGTAAACAATTAGACCTCCAAAGACAACGAACGGTTCCAATTTCAGTCCGTCGGGAGGTGTTGCCGGGTGCGCAGAATACACGCGACGCTGTGGTTCCCGCCGATTTCAAGCAACTCCGGCACGATTTTCGTGCATGCGTCTTCCCGTTCGGGGCAGCGCGGATGAAAGGGACAGCCGTGAGGGATGTTGGCGGGACTGGGGACGTCTCCGGTCAGTACGGTGCGCTGCTTTTTGATGCGCGGGTCCGGTACGGGGACGGCCGAAAGCAGGGCGCGGGTGTAAGGGTGTTGCGGAGCGTCGCACAGGGTGTGGCTTTCCGCGATTTCCACGATGCGTCCCAGGTACATCACCGCGATGCGGTTGGAGATGTGTCTGACAACGCTCAGGTCGTGCGCCACAAAGAGGAAGGTGAGGCCGAACCGGCCCTGAAGATCCTGAAGCAGATTGATGATCTGGGCCTGGATCGACACGTCCAGGGCCGAAACGGGTTCGTCCGCAACGATGAATTCCGGATTCACGGCCAGAGCGCGGGAAATGCCGATGCGCTGGCGCTGCCCGCCGCTGAATTCGTGGGGATACCGGCGGGCATGGTCCGGTCGGAGGCCCACGGTGTCCAGGAGCTCTGCCACCCGTTCCCGTGTATCGCTTCCATCGGTCAGTTTGTGGATTTTCAACGCTTCGGCCAACATCCCCCCGACCGTCATACGGGGATTCAGCGAACTGTAGGGGTCCTGGAAAATGATCTGCATCCGGCGCCGTACGCCGCGAAGCTCCGAGCGGTTCAGGCCGAAGACGTCGGCGCCGTTAAACAGCACGCGCCCCTCCGTGGCTTCGATGAGCCGCAAAATGGTCCTCCCCGCCGTCGTCTTGCCGCATCCGGATTCTCCGACCAGACCCAGGGTTTCCCCCCGCTGGACGGAGAAGGAGACGCCGTCTACGGCCTTGACGTAGCCGACGGTCCGGGAGAAAACCCCGCGGGTTATCGGGAAATGCTTCTTGAGGCCGTGGACTTCGAGCAGGGGCTTCGACATATCAATCCGATCGCGTCGCGGGAGAGGGATAATCTTCGACCATCCAGCAGGCCACGTGGCGGCTGCCGGCGGTCGGTTCCAGGCGCGGTTCGTCCGTTACACACACGTCTTCCGCCAGGGAACACCGGGGCGCAAACCGGCATCCGTCGGGAAAACGGGTCGCGTCGGGCACCGTGCCCGGGATCACGGACAGCCGGTTCTTCTCTTCGCTGAGCGTGGGTATGGATTCCAGCAAGCCCCTCGTGTAGGGGTGCTGAGGGCTTGCGAAGATCTCGTCCACCGTTCCGGTCTCCACGATCTTCCCGGCGTACATGACCGCCACGCGGTCCGCAACTTCAGCGATGACTCCCAGGTCGTGGGTGATCATCAGGACGGCCATTCCCAATTCCTTCTGAAGCCGGTCCAGAAGTTCCAGAATCTGTGCCTGAATGGTCACGTCTAGCGCCGTTGTGGGCTCGTCGGCGATCAGCAGTTCCGGGTTGCACGAAAGGGCCATGGCAATCATCACCCGCTGGCGCATGCCTCCGGAGAGCTGGTGAGGGTACTCGTTTGCCCGTTGTCCGGGATCCGGAATGCCCACCAGATTGAGCATGTCCACGGTTTTGGCCCGGGCGGCGTCCCTGGCGAGGCGCTGGTGGAGCATGACGGCTTCGTCAATCTGGTCTCCACAGGTAAACACAGGGTTGAGGCTGGTCATCGGCTCCTGGAAAATCATCGCGATGTCGTTGCCCCTGACGCCCTGGAATGCGGCTTCATCCAGACTCAGCAGATTCCGTCCGTTGAATCGGATCTCGCCCTGGACGATTTCACCCGGCGGTTCCGGTAACAGACGCATGACGGACAGCGACGTAACGCTCTTTCCGCATCCGGATTCTCCCACCAGGCCCAGGGTTTCGCCCTTGTCCAGGGTGAAGGAGACGCCATCCACGGCTTTGGCGATGCCGCCGTCCGTATGGAAGTGCGTCTTCAGGTCTTCGACGGTCAGAAGGGGCTCCGACATCATGCCGACCCTGTATTAAACGTGCGCCAATTGCGGATGCGCCGGTTCGAAAAGCACACCATGGATCGATAGACAATCGCTCCGCCGGGTCAGAAAAGCGGCGGGTTCAGATGCAGCCAGTCTTCAAGCAGGAAATCCACGCGGCCGATGAGCAGGGAGATACGCGCCATGACGGTATAACCGAACGAAGCGCCGAACGAGACCATCAGGAAATAGATGCCCACCCTGGAGATGCCGCCCACAACCCCTTTATGTTCGACGGAGAAATAAAAGTAGATGAGTACGCTCACCACGCCGATCAGGATGATCGCCGGGTTCAGTACGGCCCATCCGAAGTCCGCCGACGCCAGAGAAAACGGGCTTATTGTGGGTTCGATCTGTTCGATGATGAACGAGGCCACGCGGCGGGGGATGGCCAGGCCCGCGCCGAGCCCCACGAAGAAAGCGAAGGAGATGCGGCTGAGCCACACCCCTCTGCCGAAAAAGCGGGTCATCAGGAAAAGGCCGAGACATGCCGGAACGAGCACCAGCCATTTGACGCCCGTGTCGGCCGGTGGACGGAAGAGAGGATTCACCACGTCCACCAGGATGCTCTGGTACCAGACCAGCGCCAGCTCGTATGCGGCAACAACGCCCACGTAGAGGTGCTCGGCCAGCTTGAAGAGCGGATTGTCCCTGTAGAGGAAGCTGTACAACGCGAGTGTGATCCCGGCGGCGAGGATAATCCCGAACCCCGACCAGTCTGCCTGCAGATCGCCGGCGGCCAGCAGATACCCGTTTACGACCGCAAAGAGCAGAATGAAAACCGGGAAGACGATGTTTTCTCTATTCATGCCGCTGTTCCTTTACGAACGGCGCTTCGGTGCAGAAAGTAGACGACGTTTCCCAGCAGGATAAACCCGATGATGACCATATGTGCGACGGATTGCGGACGCATGCCGCTGACCGCCACGTCTCTCTTGCCCACCAGGGCTTCGTATTCCGCGGCGCCGGCGAGCCCGCCGATGAGGCCGTCGAGCTGCCGGGACTGAAGGAAGGGGAAGAAATCAGGCGCCATCACGGCGGTACATCCGGCCCCCAGGGGGAACCGGTATCGTTCCTGCCCGTACGCGATCCATTCGTCGACGCCGGGAAAGCCGGCGGCCAGGTCGATCACGTAATCGAAGTCTTTCAGCGACCGCAGATTGCGGGTGAGAGACATTTCGGAAGTGGCGACGCCCCGGCTGTCTTCGGGGAACGCGCCGCGCAGGTCCTGGCCCATATTCAGGATCAGTATCGGGCCGCCGGCCTTGAACCCGAGGAACGCGTAGTCCGTGCCGTTCACGCGCCCGTATTCCTCTCCCACCGTCTCAAACGCCTGCATGGCAAGCCCCACGGCTTCGGCGATGAGCGTCACGCCCACCACGCGGATATTCCGGCTGAAGCAGTGGCGAAGAATGGCCAGAGCCATGGGCTGGAGTTCCGGCTGCGAACTGGGGCCGTAGTCGAAGGAGATGAGCACGACGGCATCGGGATTTCCGGACAGGCTTTCTATCGAATCGTAGACCGCGCGCACGTTGGGCGTGGCCTTGATGGGCAGTTCGAAGCCGATGAGCAGAGGGATGCATACTGCGAGAAAAACGGCCAGGTAGACGATGCGACGGTCGATGTTCAGAAGGCGTTCGATCATTGTCCTTCCTCTCCGAGATAGGATCGCTCGATGCCGAAGATGATTCGCAGGGCCGTGGCGATCGCACCGAGGCTCACGCCCAGCAGGATGCCGCGCCGGGCGGCCAGGTTGGGGGTGGCCATCAGCCACTGGGACACGGCGGGCAGGTGTTCCGAGATGAGCGCGCCGATGGGTACCCGGCCGAGCATGACCAGCAGGGCGGCAAGAAGGAGCACAACGGCTTCGGCGGAACGGGCGCGGAACGTGCGGTAGGCGGCGGAAGCGATAAAGAAGGCAAGCAGAGAGAACATGGTGGCGCCGCCGGCCACGTTGATATGCGTATACATCCAGTTCAGATCCAGCCCGTCTCCCGGCGCGAGCGGTTGAAGCGGACCGCTGCCATTGTTGTAGACAGCCAGTGCGATCGTGACGATGAATCCGATGTACACCACGGCGCTGAACGCCCATCCGGCCTGTTTGCGTCTGATCCGGTGCCAGTGCATATGCAGCAGGCTGTGGATACCCAGAAACAGGGCGAAGGCGGCGATGATCCGGTACCAGGTTGAGGTTGTGATCTCCACCGGTTGGGCAACCGGAATATAGTAGGTGAAGATGCCGATGACACCGGCTGCGAAAGCCACGAGCAACGGCAGGGTGCGCTGCAGGAAATACATTCGATTTTCTCCGGAAGACGTGAACGTGGATGACTTGCCTGCGCCGTCAGCCCGGCAACGACAAGAAGCCGATACCGGCCAGTATCGTACCCAGCATCAGCATCAGAATGATGACTCCCTTCCCGAGGTCCTGTCCTTTCAGGCTTCCCAGAAGCTTTGGATCCCTCGAGAGATAGGCGCTGGCGGCGTAGAGTTCCTCCCCCATCAGCGTGTAGTCACAGGTCGTGATGAAGAATGGAAGCTGCGTATAGGCATCGGTTGCCGCGATCTGGATGGCGCCGGTTGTGGAGCCGGTTTCCGCCAGGAGCAGGGATTCGGCATAGAAATATCCCATCAGGAGATTGGCCGCCGGTTTCTCCCGAACCATCAGGCCCTCGAGCGCGGCCGCGTAGCTGAACTGGTCCGCGGCCGCCAGAAAGACGTTGTCCGGATTGAACGCGTCCGGTCGTCCGGCTTCGATGCAGGATTCCTTCACCACCTCCTGGCTTACGGACATGACAATCGGATCCCGGTTACCCACCTTGAGCTGGGTATCGTACTCCGCGGTTCGTTTTGCGACCTGACCGAGGATGTTCACGGCGGCAATGGTCGAGGGGCTGCCCATGTCCTGCAGGCCGTGTACGAAAAGCACCGGCTTTCCCATTTCGGTTGCCCTGCCAAGGGCCTCGTCAAGGGCGTCCAGGCCGGCCAGCCGTCGGATATAGAGGTCCTTGCGCCGGGCAAGCCGAATGTAAACGAGGATGAGAACGGAGAAGAGCCCCGCCAACGCGAAATTTCCCAGCTTGCTCGTGTTGAAATAATTGCCGCGGGCCCGGGCCTCGACAACCGTTTGGCCCGCGCCGTGGACTCCGATGCGAATGAAATATGCCTTGCCGTTCTCGATCCTGATCCGGTCCGGTCCTTCAGGATCCCGGTAGGACTCGATGAGGGCGAAGTGACGATTGCGGTTCTCCTCCCCGGTACCGAACGTGGCGGGCTCATCGGCCATCGTCGGCGTTGTTTTCGGATCCAGTTCCGCAACGTGATAAAACGGGCCTTCCGCCCGTTCGGAGATGCCGATGCAGTAGCGCACGCTGTCCGGCAGGACATCGTACCGCCGCCAGGTGAGCGTGATGCTGCGTCCCTGGTCGGCCGGCGTGTCGAAGGCCCGGACGTCGGCCGGCGCCGTTTCGGCGCCGTCGGCAGGCGCGGCTGCGATGACAAGAGCAAGAAGGAGCAAGAGATGAGCCATTTCGGGTCTCCTGGCGGTCCGATTCCGGCGCGCCGGATTTGCCGGTAGAGCGAAGGAACCCGCGCGCTGGCGGTTGTGTTCCGGTTGCATTACGATTCGATCCTTTCGGCGTTTGCGCGGGGTATCACGGCGCGTTGTCCGTTTTCGAACTGAACTTCCAGCACGCGTACCCTGATTTCCGATTCCACGGGCGCCAGTTCGGAAGGCAGCGAAGTGACGACGCCGGTCTTTCCGAAGTAGGGCGCGCGTATCGTACGGATCGGATCTCCAACGGAGAGGCCTTCGCGCGCCACGGATGCCTCGGCGACGGTTGAGCGGCCCGTGTCCGGTACGATGATTTCTGGACGAAGCACGCCCGCCCGGATCTGGGTTGCCCCCGACATCGAGGCTTCGTCTCCGTTTCTTTCGTTCAGAATGTCGAATGTCTTTCGTGCCATGGCGATGTCGCCGAATCCTTCCGTGACCACAACGGTAAGGTCGATTTCCTCGGCGCCGGTAATGGCCACGCCGAGGTCATAACCCAGCAGGCTCCGCAGGTCGTGGTCGCGGATACCCCCCCCAATGAGACCGGCCGCGCCGATTTCCCGCGCCTTCCGGATCAGATCCAGGGTGATCATCCCGCCGGCGATGAGAATCTTTCCGGTACACGAGGCGTCGATCCGGTCTTCCGGAAGCCGCTCGCCGGGGCTTGTGACAAGCATATGGATCGCACCCCAGCTCTCGCCGCCGATTCCGAAAATGCCCTGTAGAAAAGCGCCGACGGTTTCAACCACGACCCCTTCGCCCGGTATGGACTCCACAACGGCGCCGTCCACGTAGGCTTTCACCTGCACGGGACGGGGCGGACCGCGCAGAATGACCTGGCCGGTAACCGGAGAAACGCTTTCCACCGTTCCGGTGACCGGCGACTCAACCGTGGTCTTGAACCACCTGATGAACGGCCGGGTTTCGGCGAGAGGTTCCCCGGACTCGACCGGCTCCCCCTCGCTCTTGAGCATTAAGGTCGGCAGTTCGTCGGGGGTGACGCCCAGCCTGTTGACCAGGTTCAGGGTGGTCACGTCGCCGGGCAGTTCGGTCCGGGCGACCACCCGGTCGCGCTGCACGGATTCTCCCTCTGATACCAGCACCTCACCGGTGAGTGGGAGTTGCCGTCTCTTTCGTATGGTTGCCCTGCGGGTGACCCGCAGTCCGGGGGTGTACGTATGCGCCATGGGTCAGGGTTCCGCAACCGTCTTGTCGTGCCCCTGCGGAGACAATGGTCGGGCGGTGCCGTCCTCAGACTTTCATCTTCGGATCCAGTGCGTCTCGCAGGCCGTCGCCCAGCAGATTGTACAGGGTGACGGTGATAAAGATCGCGAACCCGGGTACGATCACCAGCCACCACGCCGAAATATTGTTCCGGGCGCCCGCGAGTATCGCGCCCCAGGTGATGGCCTCGGCGGGTACCCCAATGCCCAGAAAGCTGAGGCCGGATTCGGCCAGGATGGCGCCCGCCACGCCGAACGCCGCCGGAATGAGTACGGGCGCGATTGCGTTTGGCAGAATGTGGATGAACATGATCCGGCCGCTGGAGTATCCCAGGCTCTTGGCCGCGGAAACAAAGTCGTAACTCCTCACCTGCAGAAACTGCGACCGGGTGAGACGCGCGATCCCGACCCAGCCCGTAAAGCCGAGAATGATCATCACGAAGAAGAGGCTGGGCGGGAAAAACGCGGCGACCGTGATAATCAGAAAGAGGGCGGGGATGGCGGCCCAGAGCTCGAAAACACGGGAGAGAATCAGATCGGTCCAGCCCCCGAAATAACCGGCCAGCGCGCCGAGGGCGACGCCGATGATCATTGAGATCGCCACGGAGACCAGTCCGATGGTGAGCGCGTAACGGGTTCCGTGGATCAGCCCCGAAAGTACGTCCCGGCCCAGCCGATCCGTACCCAGAAAATGCGCCGCGCCGGGGGGCATGTATTTGTCGCCGAGATGAACGTCGCTGGGACCGTAGGGAACGGGCGGGAATATCGCCGATTCGGACCTCAGGCGTTTGAAGTTCTTCCTTCTTCTTAGCGGCGCCGGCCAGTCGGCCAGCCCGAGATAGACGGCGTACTGGCGAAAGGCGGGGAAATAGGTCTTGCCCCTGTACTTCATATAGTACGGTTTGTTGCCCGCAAGAAAATCCGCGAAGACCGCCGTGAACGCGAGGACGCCGATCGCCGCCAGGCTGACGAGCGCCGGACGGTTTTTCCTGAACTGCCGCCAGACCAGCTTCGAATAGGTCTGGCTCTCCTGATCAGTCCCGGAGTCAGTCGATGCAGCGTCCGTTTCGGCGATTTCGCTGGATTCAGCGGTTAGCATGGGTCTATCCCTGCAGACGGGAAAACTCGATTCGCGGATCCACAACTTTCAGGAGGATATCGGCAAGCAGAATGCCAAGCAGCGAAAGGAACGAACCGATGGTCAGAATGGCCATGACCATGGGATAGTCGCGCACGAGCACGGATTGCACGCCCAGATATCCGAGGCCCGGAATGGTGAATATGGTCTCGATAAAGACCGAACCTGCGATGATGGCCGGAAGCAGATTCGCCAGGATCGTTACGATGGGGATCAGAGAGTTGCGGAAGACGTGCCTCAGAACCACGACTTTCTCAGGCAGCCCCTTCGCTCTGGCGGTACGTACGTAGTCCAGCCTGAGGTTCTCCAGCATGCTGGTGCGCATGAAACGGGAAAGGCCGGCGAAGCTTGCGTAGCTGGAGGCCAGGACCGGCATGGCCAGGTGGTGTGCGTGGTCGGTGAGCAGGCGCCAGAAGCCCCAGTCGGATGAGGCGTCGAGAGACTGGATGCCCGAGGCGGGAAACCAGTACAGAAAATCCTTGTTGCAGAGAAAGACGATCAGCAGCATGCCAACCCAGAATGAAGGCATCGACCACAGGATGAAGGTTCCGGTGGTGAGCGTGCGGTCGGTCCGGGTGTCCTGTTTCACGGCCAGCCAGATACCGAGTGGAAGTCCGATGGCATAGGCGATGATCAGGCTGATGACGTTGATTTCAATCGTGATGGGCACGCGCGCCAGGATATGGGAGATGACCGGCTGCTGGTCTTTGAAGGAACGTCCGAAATTGAGTGTGACAAAGCGCCGGTCGAAGCAATGGAAGAGCAGCAGGCCGGCGCCGGTATACTCGTAGTTGTTGTCGAGCTTGACGGTCTTGCTCTCCCAGAAAGAGGAAAGGACGAGCGCCTTCGCCTCGTCCGGGTGACGTTCCTCGAAACTGCGAAGGAACCGGGCTTTACGCGCCTCGTATTCCAGTGAGGCCAACTCGCTTCTTTCCGAGGTGTCCAGTTTCGAGAGATAGATGTCGACGCGGCGGCCCATGCGTTCGAAGTTGCTGAGCGGCTCCACGTGAAGAACCAGGCTTGACAGCCAGTTCAGGTACTGAACGTGCAGCGGCCTGTCCAGGCCGAGCTGTCGGCGAAGGTCCTCGCGCGTTTTTTCGAAATCGGACTGCCGATCCGTGGAAATGCCCTCCTCCCCCGCCATGCCGCCGAGAAAGAAGTCGACCGGGTCGCCGGGGGCGAGATGCATCACCAGGAAGGAAATCAGGGTGATGCCGATCATCGTCGGGATCATCAGCAGGCTGCGCTGCAGGATGTACTGGATCATCTGACTTCAGGCCTCTCCGTGCCGTCGTCTGTTCATTCGTGATTGCAACAGGATCCGGTCGTCTCCCCTGCCCCAGTCCTATCAGCCCGTTGATAAAGTCCATCCGGTCTGCGTCCGGCCTTTGTGGCCGAATTACTGCGTTGCGCTCCCTCCCCGAATCCAGGGATTCGCGTCGGTCGCGCGCCTTGTCTTCGGCCACAATGACTCGGCCTCGCCTGCAGAGCGACTTTTTCAACGGACTGTTATTGGTACAACCGGTTCGAGGCGCCTACCCACCATTCCTGGGTATTCGCGCCGAAGGCATACCAGTTGTCACCCGCGAAACGCCTGCTGTAAGATGTGGCGGTGCGGGACTTCCACAGAAACGTATACGGTTGCTCGTCGTGCAGGATTTCCTGGAAACGCCGGTAAAGCTGAATTCGCTTGTCCATATCGAACTCCCTCCGGTAGGATTCCAGGATGCGGTCGACCTCCTCGTTCTTGAAGCCGATGTAATTCGACCCCTGCCCCTCGGACTGCGAGGAGTGCCAGATCTGATAGGAATCCGGCGGCGTACGCAGGCTGCCGGTCCATCCCAGCGTGCAGGCGGCGAAGTCCTTCTTGCGAACCACCCGGTCCAGAAAGATGGTCCAGTCCAGTTCGCGCACCTCGCAGACGATTCCGATGTCCTGAAGTTCATACTGCAGCGTCAGGGCGATGTCTTTGCGGAGCTGGTTGCCGGAGTTGACCAGGAACTCGAACTTGAAGGGGCGTTTCCTGCCGTCGATGACCTTGTCCAGGATGCCGTCGTTGTCGCTGTCGGCCCAGCCGGCCTCCTCCAGAAGGTCAAGCGCTCTGTCGGGATCGTAGGCATGGGGCTCCAGGCTGTGATTGTATTCGGGCCGGAATTTGTGGATGGGGCTCTCAACGGCTTCCGCCAGACCGAACATGAGGTTCACCACCATGCTCTCACGGTCGGTGAGATACGTCATCGCTCTGCGCACGCGCTTGTCGCGAAAGATGGGGTGCGCATTGTTCCAGCCGATGTACACGTACCCCGAAGAATAGATTACGCTCTTCTTGAATCGCTTGATAAAATCCGGAGACCAGCTCTTGTCCTTGAACTGAAGAGGCCTGAGCCCGAAATAGTCGATATTGCCGTTCGTGAGCTCGATAAACGCGGCCTCCTCATCGTTCACGATCTTGAAGACGATCTTTTCCACGTAGCCCTTGGGCATCAGATCGGTCCGGTCCCCTCCCCAGTAGTTGGGATTGCGTGTCAGTATCACCCTCTGCCCGGTGACCACGTCTTCGTCCCAGTCTGCCACGAGGTACGGCCCGGAACCGAGCATCTTCCGGTGGAATCCGGTGTTGAATCTCTCGGCGAACTGCTGTACACGCTCCGCGTGGGGGCCGCTTTCCCAGGAACCGTCGATGAGACTTCCGATGTCGACGGGATCCATCAGGCCGTCGGGGTCGTAGAAGTGCTTGGGAAGAATCTCCATGCTGCCCAGGGAGATATTGTTTCTGAAATAGGGTTCCCGGCAGACGAAACTGATTCGGTATTTGCCCTCCTGTTCGACGTCGCTGATGGCCGCGAAATAGTTCCGGCGAGAAGCTGCCAGAACTTTCGGGTTCTTGATGACCTTGATGCTGAAGAGGACGTCGTCCGCCGAGAGCGGCTTGCCGTCTGCGAAGTGGACGTCCTCGCGAAGGTCGAACGTGTAGATGAGCTTGTCTTCCGATACCGCCGGGGGCCCTTTCGCGACCAATCCTCTGAGATTGTAAGGCGATTCGTTCTCGATGTCCAGCAGCGACTCGAAGATGTACTGGTGTACCGTGGAAGCGCCTCTGTCGTTGGAAATGTACGGATTGAAATTCTCCGGATCCGAAAGAAAGTGCTGAACCATCCAGTCGCCGAATTGCGGCTCGTCGTCGCCGGAGTACATGGCGGGCGCTCTTTCCGTGCCATCCAGTACGATTGCCGGAGCTTCCTTCGTATCCAATAGCGTTCTTTGAACCTTCTGCCAGGAGGTTTCGTCCTTGCCTGCAGCCGCAGAGACGAAAAACAACCCGAGGATCGCCAGTGCGCACACTTTTGCCATCATTTGCCTCCTTGTGACGCCTGTTGACGTGGATAAAGGTCCAATGCCCGGTTCCAGGCGGCAACCCGGCCGGCCGGATCCGCGTCCGGAAACGGAAGCGGTCGGCCGCGGCCGTCCATTATCAGGCCGGCCACGCCGCCCTGGACGGTCCGGCGAATCGTCTGACCGGGCCCGGCGCCCGCGTCCCAGCCCGACTCGGGATGCAGGCTGACATCGGCCTCCTGACCGGGGCCCAAGTCGAACATGTGGATGTTTCCGACTTTCAGATCGCCTGAACCGGACCCGTCGGCCCTGGCGATTTCGTAAGTGGCGCAGACTTCACCTGGTTTGCCATCGCCGGACGGCGCAACGCACGTTCCCAGATCCACAAGACAGTCCCGTTCGAATACCTCGGCGGCGGCCTGTTCATTGACGCTTGTGAGCACACCCAGATGGGGCATCATGAAGATGCTGTCGACCGCCAGCCGGGTAAATCCCTGAGGCTGGAAGGCGTCGATCAGCATGGCCGCCGACTGCGCCCGCCGGGGCGCGTGTGAAAGAACGCCGCCGCTTCCCACCAGGAGGTTCAGGTCCGGCATGTGAATCAGGCTTTCGCCCCCGCCGGTCTGGTCGAATGCATCGGAGAGGGTGCGTTCCGTCTGCACGCCCTTGAGGCCCACGGCCAGGGCGCGGTGCTGGTCGAACGCCAGGCGCAGTGCCTCGCGGGCGATGGCCTGCTCGAGTTGCAGTTCCTCCAGGGTCTGGGGTACGGTCGTCGGACGGATCATCTTGTTCTTGACGCGGTCCCTGAGGTCGGCCTCATCGATTTCAAAAGGCACCCAGCGCATCACGTTTGCCAGACCGGCCTCGGCCAGCACGTTGGAGATGCTGTATGACATGCCCAGGTTGGCGCTTACGGTCCGGTTAAACGTCCCATCGAATACACTGAAGACATCGGTGGTCGCGCCGCCGATGTCAACGCCGACGACGTTGATGTTCCGGCGGCGGGCGACCGTCTCGATAAGCAGGCCGACCGCTCCGGGTGTGGGCATGATGGGCGCACCGGCCCATTCCATCAGCTTCCTGTACCCGGGCGCCTGCGCCATCACGTGTTCCAGGAAGAGGTCGTGGATCACCTGCCGCGCCGGACCGAGGTTTTCGCGTTCCAGCAGGGGGCGGATGTTGTCCGTGAGTGTCAGCGCGGTTTTTTCGCCCAGAACCTCGCGAACGTTCTCTCTCGCTTCCCTGTTTCCGGCATAGATCACGGGAAGCCGGAAACCGGCGCCGAACCGGGGCCTTGGGTCTGCCGCGGCGATGAACTCGGCGAGTTCCACAACGTGGCTCACGGTGCCGCCGTCCGTTCCCCCCGAGAGAAGCACCATGTCCGGTCGCAGATGGCGGATGCGTTCGATCTTCTGGTGTGGCAGGCGGCCGTCGTTGGACGCGAGGACGTCCATCACGATGGCGCCCGCGCCGAGGGCCGCCCGCTGGGCGCTTTCTCCGGTCATCGCCTGGACAACCCCGCCCACCATCATCTGGAGGCCGCCTCCTGCGCTGCTCGTGGACACATAGATGTCGACGCCGCGGCGGCCATTTGCGGGCGTGAGAATGCGTTCGCCTTCCAGGATGGCGCGCCCGGAGAGTTCTTCAACCTCCTGGATGGCGTTGAGGACGCCTCTGGTGACGTCTTCGAACGGAGCCTCGACCGTTGTGGGCGCCTCACCGCGGCAGGTCTGCCGGTAGCATTCTCCCTCTTTTTCTATAAGGATGGCCTTGGTGGTCGTGCTGCCGCAGTCCGTGGCGATGATGACGTCCGGCTTATCCATTCAGTCGGTTTTCCGCCTCCACAAGAGAATCGATCAGTGTCTGCACACTCCGGCGCTTCTCCAGAAAACGCACGAATCGACTGTATTCCTCGCCTGAGAAGATAAGGTTGACAAAGGGCGAAAGAAAAGTCAAAAACTGACTGCCTATAAAGTTGAACGGCCGTCCGGCCTCGAGTACCATCAGGGCGGGAGTGGTCATTTGCCGGCGAACCACGAACGCCGCCATTTTCGCCGCGAGTGCCCGCTCTTCCTCCGTGATGCGGTCATCCGGCGGGTCGACGGCGAAAGCGTGTTCGAACCAGACCCTAAGGCGCTGAATTCGCGAGGCGGGCTTCGACATACGCGATGACCTCGTCACGATTGTCGCGAAACCGCAGGAAACAGCCCCGAAACGGATCGAGCCGGTGCGGGCGGGCGAAAGGGCTGAGGAAGACGCCGTCCGGCAGAACCGCACGCCGGCGTATCCGGTCCCAGGGGGTTGTCCGCCGCGCGCCCAGGTGGGCGATCAGGACGTGCTCCTGGAGGAGTGCGTATCGTGTGGGAGCAAAGTAGCGGGACATCGAGGCCGCAAGCAGTACGGCCGCCAGGAAACCGAACGCGGTCGTCTCGAAGGCGAGGGCCACCAGCACCGGCGCCACGAGGATGATCAGGACGAGCAGGGCCGTCTTCACGGGCGGCTCATGCCGGAGGGGATGGACGGTCCAGTGGAGTTCGGGGGCGGTTGGAGGGGTTCCCGGTCTGTCCATGCGTGCAGGAAATCGAGGGTATTGAGACGGAGAGCCGGCCTGGGAGAGACGCCGGCGTGGGATCGTCCGCCGAAACAGTGTCTCAGATAATACGCCGGACGATCCGGGATTCCTGTGTCGCGTCGCCCAGGTTCCAGGCATCCGTACCGTACTTTGTTTCGACAAGGTGCTCCGCGTCGATCTTTTCCTCCGCGGTCAAGCATGATTCAGTCAGTGCGATGCCCAGGGTCATCTCAAAGCCTTCACGCAGGGCGCAAGCGACCGCGTTGAATCCTGCGGGTCGATCGGCTTCCGCAAGTGAGATGGTGTGTCGGTCCAATTCCCGGCGGAAGCGTTCTTTCAGGGGCTGACCGCGGTCCGGCATCAGATCGATGAGTCGCTTGTGTTCCGGGCCCAGCAGCAGCGAGCCGTGCTGAAGGAGCACGTCGCCGAGGCGTCGCTGGGCGCTGCCGATGATCTTTCTGCCGTCGAGGGTCACCTCGTACTGCGTGGTACTCGAAAAACAGGGAGACGTCAGGCCCTCACCCCGCGGCGACGCGGCGGGAGCGCGGCGGGGCTCGAACTCGGCTGCGACGCCGAGGAGTTTCAGCCCCGCAACCAGACAGGCGCTGATCTTCCGGTACGACTCCTGAATGGATCCGCCCAACAGCGGATCGTCGGCCCGGCACAGTACGCTGTAGGTGAGTTCATTCCAGTGGAGTACGGCGCGTCCGCCGCTCGGTCGGCGCACCAGATGGATTCCGCGATTTCGGCATCGATCCGCATCGACTTCGCGACCGATCCGCTGGGCATAGCCGAACGATACGGCCGGCGGCGTCCAGCCGAAAGTCCGGACCGTGGGCGGCGAGCCACCGACCGCAATGCCTCGCACAATGGTTTCGTCTACGGCCATATTGAAAAAGGCGTTTCCCGATCCGGTGTTCAGGAAACGCCACGGACGTAATCCGGTGTCCGGCATGTCTCAGGAAACTCCCAGCTTCGCCAGCGCCTCTTTCGCCGCCATCTGCTGTGCTTGCTTCTTGCTGCGGCCTTTTCCGAAGCCCATTCGTTCACCGCCGATCAGCACCTCGACACTGAACATCTTGTGATGGTCCGGTCCGTCTTCCGAACTGACCATATAACGGGGGTGACCCCGGCCTTCGCCCTGCGTATGTTCCAGAAGGGCGCTCTTGAAATTGAGGTAGCTGTTGTTGGCGACAATTGCATCGATATTGCACAAGAGGTGGCGCTGTACGAAGGCATCCGCCGACTTCAGGCCGCCGTCGAGATAGACCGCGCCGAGAATGGCTTCAAACGTATCACCGATGATCGAGGTCCGGTCCCGACCTCCCGCGAGGTCCTCTTCCTTGCTGAGCAGGATGTGGTGACCGAGTCCGATGGCGCGGCCCCGTTGCGCAAGAATGACCTTGCTGACGAGTACGGACTTGATCTGTGTGAGATCGCCTTCGCGTTTATTCTGAAATCTCCGATACAGGTTTTCGGTTACCAGGAGGTCCAATACGGCGTCGCCCAGAAACTCCAGACGTTCGTTCGAAGCGATGCTTCCTTCGTCCAGGGCGTAGGCGTAGGATCGGTGCTTGATCGCCTGCACGAGGAGATCGGGGTCCGAAAAACGATAGCCGAGCCTGTCCTGGAGTTCTTCCGGGGAATACACTGCCCGTTCGCGCACGAGCCAGCGCGCGAACGCGCGTTTTATTCTGACGAATCCGATACGCTCCGCCCTCCGGGGGCCGCCTTCTGTTCGCTGTCACGAATGTGTGAAAGGACATCCGCGCGGATGTCCTTGACGGGACCCTATTCTCCAGATCCGTCCGGCAAGTCTTGCGTGACGTGCGCGACCGGCGCCGATGGCGTCCACTTCACTGAACCGACACTGCCACAGTTGCGTCGCGGCGTCAGACTGGATTTCCGTTTCCGCGTTCTACCGGCCGTCGTATTTGCACATGGCGAGCACCGCGTTGTGCCCGCCGAAGCCGAAGGAGTTGTTCATAGCCACCCGGACCGGCATTTCACGGGCCGCGTTCGGCACGTAGTCGAGGTCGCACTCCGGGTCCGGATGTTCGTAGTTAATGGTGGGAGGGACCCGGCCTTGATGGATGGCCAGGAGGCAGGCGATGCTCTCGATTGCGCCGGAGGCCCCCAGCAGGTGGCCCGTCATGGATTTGGTGGAACTGACCGCGGCGTGTTTCGCGTGATCGCCCAGGACCGACTTGATGGCCGCGGTTTCGGTCCGGTCGCCGATCGGAGTGGAGGTGCCGTGCGCATTGATATAATCCACGTCGTCCGGGTTCAGCCCGGCCTGGTCCAACGCGATTTTCATCGCCCTGGCGCCGCCCTCGCCGCCCGGCGCCATATCGGTTACGTGATACGCGTCGGCAGTGAACCCCGCGCCGGCGATCTCGGCGTAGATCCGCGCACCCCGGCGACGCGCGTGTTCCAGCTCTTCCAGTATGACCGTGCCCGCCCCCTCCCCGAGCACGAATCCGTCGCGTTCCACGTCGAAGGGCCGACTGGCCGCCTGCGGATCTTCGTTGCGCGTGGACAGCGCCTTCATGGAGGCGAAGCCACCCACCGACATCGCGCTTACGGCCGCTTCGGCGCCGCCGGTGACCATCACGTCGGCCTCGTTATGCCGGATCTCCCTGAACGCGCTTCCGATGGCGTGCGCCGCGGAGGAACACGCCGATACCGTCGTGTAGTTCGGCCCTCGCGCGCCGAGCAGGATGGAAACCTGCCCGGAAGTCATATCGGGAATCATCATGGGAATGAAAAAGGGGCTGATCCGTCGCGCGCCTTTCTCCATGAGGACGGTATGCTGTTCTTCGAAGGTCCAGATGCCGCCGATGCCGGAACCGATGATCACACCCATGCGGTCCGGGTTCACGGCGTCCACGTCCAGGTCCGCGTCCGCTACGGCCATCTGCGCGCAGCAGACGGCGTACTGGGTGCACAGGTCATTTCGCCGAACCAGTCTCCGGTCGAGGCCGAACCGGTTCGGGTCGAAATCCTTCAATTCACCCGCGAACGTGACCCGGAACCCGGCCGGATCGAAACGTCTGATGCGATCGACCCCGCTTTCTCCGTTAAGCAACGCGTCCCAGTAGGCGTCGGTGTTCAGTCCGTTCGGCGCGAGGACGCCGAGGCCGGTCACCACAACCCTTCGGTTTCCGTTCAAGGGTACCTTCTCTCAGATGCCAATGTTCGCGTCGGCGCGGAATCCCGGAGAATCCGGTCCCGACGCTGCGGTCGCGCCGCCGCTCGTACGGCCGGCGCTCCCGTTCCGATTGCCGTCACGACGTGACATGGCAGCCACCGGAGCGGCAGCCTATTCGTTAAGGCGTTGTTTCAGATAATCCGTGACGTCGCTGACTGTTTCCAGCTTTTCGGCGTCTTCATCCGGAACTTCCATATCGAATTCCTCTTCGAAGGCCATCACAAGTTCCACCGTGTCGAGTGAATCCGCGCCCAGATCATCTATGAAATGAGCTTCCGGAGTGACGCTGTCTGCGTCAACGCCCAACTGGTCTACGATAAGATCGACGACTTTCTGCTGAATATCTTCGGCCATGGCAATGATCTCCCTCCTTTGTGGCGAACGGCCAACCCCGCGTACAAGCCGGCGCGACTTTCCGTTCGCCTCTGTCGCCAGACGGTTCACGTTTGAGTTACGGATCCGTGACAGTACACTACATCACCATCCCGCCGTCCACGACCAGGACCTGCCCGGTGACATATGCGGCGTCGCCCGATGCCAGAAATGCGACCGCCGCCGCGATATCTTCGGGTTTTCCCGGCGTGCCCAGCGGAACCTGTTCAAGTATCTTTTCTTTCAGACTATCGGGGAGTTTTTCCGTCATTTCGGTTGGAATATATCCAGGCGCAACCACGTTGGCGGTAATTCCCCTGCCGGCCAGTTCCTTCGCGGCCGTCTTCGTCAGGCCGATGAGTCCGGACTTTGCCGCCGTATAACCGGCCTGTCCGGGGTTGCCCATGAGTCCCGTGACGGACGAGATATTGATGATTCGCCCGGACCGGGCCCTCATCATCGGCCGCACGGCCGCCTGCATGCACAGGAACGCCCCCTTAAGATTGACGTCGAGAACGGCGTCCCAGTCGTCGGGTTTGAGTCGCATCAGCAACCCGTCGCGGGCAATTCCGGCATTGTTGACCAGAATGTCCAGGGCGCCCCAGCGATCCAGAACGCTCTTGAAGAGGGCTTTGACGTGGGCCGGGTTCGAAACATCCGCCTGCAGGGCGAGCGCGCTGCCGCCGCGCCCTTCGATGCCTCGGGCGACAGCCTCCGCGCGGTCGAGGCTCCGGCTGGCGCAGACCGCCACCCTGGCGCCTTCGTCCGCAAGCCGGTTGGCAATGGCTTCGCCGATCCCGCGGGACCCGCCGGTGACGATTGCGGTCCTGTCCTTCAGGCGATTCATATCGTAAGACTTTCAAGGTCGGGAAGGGTTCCGACCGACGAGACGGCGACGCGCTTGTCGATGCGTCGCATCAGGGCCTTCAGCGTGTTCCCCGGTCCGGCTTCAATCGCCCGGTCCACGCCTTCCGAAACCAGCCGCGCCATGGATTCCGTCCATCGGACGGGCGAAATCACCTGTCTGATAAGAAGGTCTTTGAGCAAGTCCGGATCGGTCGTGGGTTCGGCCGTCGTGTTCGGCACAACGGGGATTCGCGCCGGCGAGAACGGCACGTTCGCGAGCGCGCCCTCCAGCGTACCCAGGGCGGATTGCATGAGCCCCGAGTGAAAAGCGCCGCTGACCTGGAGTTCCACGACCCGCCGGGCGCCTTCGTCCGACGCCCTCTGCATCACCCGTTTCACGGCGGTCGGTTCTCCCGATATGACGACCTGGCCCGGACAGTTAAAGTTGGCGGGCACGACCACGACATTGGGACCCAGCGATTTGCAGAGTTCCACGACCGCGCTGTCGCTCTGACCGATGATGGCCGCCATTGTGCCGGGATGCATCTTCCCCGCGGCGTGCATGGCCCGCCCCCGGAGTCCGACGATCCGGACGCCGTCTTCCAGAGACATCACGCCGGCGGCGACCAGCGCCGACAACTCGCCCACGCTGTGTCCCGCTACGAAGTCGGGTTGAATGCCCCGATCCTTCAGGATTTCAAATACCGAGATGCTGTGCGCGAAGATGGCCGGCTGCGTGATGGCCGTTTGTTTCAGGGACTCTTCCGGGCCGTCAAAACAGAATGTCTTCAGCCCAGTCTCGGAGATCCGGTCCGTCAGATTGAACACGTACTGGGCGATCGGGGAGGCATTGTAAAGATCATTGGCCATCCCCACGTATTGCGCACCCTGGCCGGGAAATAAAAAGGCTAAGGACATAATGGCCCGACAACGTGTCTTCGCATAGGTACGGGCCACCGGCTCCGGAATAACAGCATCAATAAGCCCATTTCACGAGTGCGCTGCCCCAGGTGTACCCGGCGCCGGCGCTGGCCAGTACGATATAGTCGCCCTGTTTGATGCGGTTCTGTTCGACCGCTTCAGAAAGGGCGATGGGGATGGTGCCGCAGGTGGTGTTCGCATAACGATCGATGTTGATCAGGACGCGTTCCGGCGCCAGCTTCATCCGGCGTGCCGTGGCATCGATGATTCGTTTATTTGCCTGGTGAGGCACGAGAAGGGCGATATCGTCGCCGCTGAGCCCGTTCCGGTTCAGCAGGTCGGCCGATACCGCGGCCATGCTGCTGCTGGCGAACTTGAGAACGCGCGGTCCGTCCTGGTGAACGTAGTGCATCTTCTTGTCCACCGTTTCGTGGCTGGCCGGACGAAGGCTGCCGCCGGCCGGCTGGCAGAGGTATTGGCCGCCCGACCCGTCCACACTCATGATAAAGTCCCTGATGCCGGACCCGGAATCGTCGGGTTCCAGGAGGACGGCACCCGCGCCGTCTCCAAACAGGACGCAGGTTTCCCGGTTCGTGTAGTCGACGACCGAGCTCATCTTGTCGGAGCCGATGACAACCACCTTGCTGTGGGCTCCGCTTTCGATGAACTGACCGCCGACGATCAGCGCGTACAGGAACCCGCAGCATGCGGCGGAAAGGTCGAACCCCCACGCGTTTTCGGCCCCCACCTCGTGCTGCACCAGACACGCGGTGGCGGGATAAATCATGTCCGGGGTAACCGTTGCGACGATAATCAGATCGATTTCACTTGCATCCAGGCCCTTCTCCTCGAGCAGCGCCTCCATCGCCCGGGTGGCCATATGTGAGGCGCCCAGGCCGTCGTCGAGGATGCGACGTTCTACGATACCCGTTCGTGTACGAATCCATTCGTCCGTGGTATCTACCATTTCTTCAAGTTCGGCATTCGTCAGCCGGCGTTCGGGGAGAAAGCGGGAGACGCCGGTGACGGCAGCATTGACTTTTTTATTCATAGGCAAGGGTGACGATTCAGGGAATGGCAGACGGGTGGCGCGGCCGGGCCGGCAATCAGACGGTTTCGCCTTCGGTGACTTCGCGGCCGTTGTATTGTCCGCAGTTGGCGCAGACCCTGTGAGGTCTGCGCGGCTGCCCGCAGTTGGGACAGAGGGAGAAAGCGGGTCTCCTCAGCTTCCAGTGCGTACGCCGCTTACCGGTCCTGGAATTGGAACTTCTGCGTTTGGGGTGCGCCATTTCAATGTGCTCCTTCAGGATTGTTACTTGAGTGCCCTCAGGGCCTCCCAACGGGGATCGGTTTGGGTTGAGGTGCAGTTGCACTGGGTAAGGTTGAGGTTTTCACCGCATGTTGGACATAGCCCCTCGCAGGACGACTTGCACAGGGGATTCAGCGGCATCTCGAGCAGGATATAGTCCTTGATCTCCTCGCCAAGGTCCACCTTGTCTCCGGACTCATCCAGAAAGATGAGCGTTTCGTCTTCGTCGTCCTTCATGGCTTCCGGCCGGTTTTTCTGAAACACGAACCTGAAGTCGCAGGCGAGTGAGAACGAGACGGGCTCCAGGCACCGCACGCACTCGAGGCGAAGGTCGGCGTGGGTCTCGCCGCTTGCGGAAATGGACTCGCCCATTTTGACGAATTCGATGCGCGTCCTGATGGGGCCGACGAATTGCAGGTGCTCATCCTGAATATGCAGTTCGTCGGGTGTCTCCTCCCAGTCGAGACTGGCCGTGCCGTCCTCGAGTTCGTTGAGCGCGACGATCATTCAGAAGATCCCGTAGGACTTCGAGGTGCCGTTCCTAGCCATCTTCTCCGAAGAAAAACGCGATTTCCTCGGACGCGGTTTCGGCTGAATCCGATGCGTGCACGGCGTTTCGCTGTACGTTGGTTCCGAAATCTCTTCGAATGGTGCCCTCGGCGGCCGCGGCCGAATCGGTGACGCCCACGATCTCCCGCAGGAGCGGGACAGCGTTATCCCGTTCCAGCGCGACCGGCACCACCGGGCCGGACGTCATGAAATCAATCAGGCCGTCAAAGAAGGGTTGTCCCTCGTGAACGGCGTAAAACCGGGTCGCTCCCTCATGCGTGAACCGCGTCGATTTCAGGCGCCGGATCCTGAACCCTCTGTCTTCCACGCGTTTGAGTATGGCGCCGGTGGCGTTCCTGGAAACCGCGTCGGGTTTGATAATCAACAATGTGCGTTCCGGCATCGGCGCTGGTGCTTTCCATCCGCGTTCGGGTGGTCGGGTTCGCGTATCACGCTGAAGATGAAGAAGATAGATTTTCTCGCAAGCTTTGTCAATATCAAACTTCGAATTATAGCTGTCGGCTGTCAGCCTTCAGCCATCAGCTAAAGAGCGGCGATGTCAATTTTTCAAAGTCTGCGCGGAAGGTACAATTGTAGGGGCGACGCTTGTGGTCGCTCGCCTTATTGGCGTCCCGGTGTCACGACTTCTTCAGCAGTGATCTTAGAGAAAATCCCGCCACCGCGGCGAGCGCACCGACAAGACCGCCGATCAGCCCGGTGAGTACGACCAGCGCTGATGGATACGAAAGACCGGCGATTCCCGCGATCTTCACGGTGAGAATGCCACCGGATTGAAGATGGATGTAGCCCGCGGCGGCAAGCCAGAGGGCGCCGGCGCCGGCGAAACCGGCGCCCAGCGCTTTCCAGGCCGACGGCGCTTTCCAAAAACCCGCCGCGCATCCTGCAAGGCCGATTCCCCACCATGGCAGCGTCAAGCTGGCGACCAGGCCTAGTATAAGGACGTATAAAGCGGTTGAAATCATAAAGGTAGCTATCAGCCGTCGGCTATCAGCAATCAGCTTGAAGCAAAAGCGAAAATCACAAATGCAAACCCGTCGATATCCGCGTCGTCACGTCGTAAATCCGGACGGTACGCAGACCTCTCCCCAGACCCCCTCTCCTAAAGGAAAGGGGAGGAAAACCACGGGTTGGTCCACATTAATCATCCAATCCCAACGCTGGTGCCTCAATTGTACGGGCGACCCTGGCGGTCGCCCGCCTGTCACCGAGGAAACCTCTCACCTCCTACTTCTCATGGCATCCCGGTTAGAATCAGTCGTTCCTCGATACGTCCCCTGCCATCGTCCGGCGTTTGCATGAACAGCAGTTCGTCCAGTTCTCCCCGCACCCATGTATCCACAAATGAGTCGTAGTGCCGGCTGCCCGGGTTACCGGATTGGCCTCCCGGGTAGATCCCCCACGCACGCACCCTGGGGCCCAGTTCGACGACCATGCGCCAGCACGGTCCGTGGCCGCGGTTCGATGCGTTGACGACGTCGCGGCCCCCGCCGACGAACAGGTTCATGCGCGAGAATTCGGGAATCCTCAGCAGATGTCTGACTTCAGCGCCTTTGTAGCGCCCCCACTTCCAGGCGTCGCCCACCGGTCCCAGCCTGCCGGTCAACTCAGCGCACGTTGCCGCGAACGTGTCGCGGGCGAGACCTGCGAGCGTCTCGACCTGTTCCGTTTGCACGTTGTCATACCACCTGGCGTCGGGTTCGCGAAGTATCAAGTTCGCCGTCCGATCGCCTGATGGGAGCTGCAGACCCGGCCCCGGTCCGCCGAATTCATCGACCCAGATTGCCCGGTAAAGCTTGCCCCACCACGCGTTGAATACGGTTGGGGCGATCTTCCTGGCATCCGCGAAATAGTCCCAGTGCTTAAGTGTCCGGAAGACGGCCGCCTCTTCGGGACTGAGGGAACGGGGTTCGACGTACGCCAATAGCGCCGGCAGCACGGACTGTGCCCTGACATGCTTCGTGTCCAGCTGCAGGGTCCGGACGCGGTCGGGTGTGACCTCCTTCATTTCGGAGAGGCGTTCGTTGATTCGCCGCGCACGCATCGGGGACGAATAGCCCGGTTTCAGCCAATACGGATAGGACGTGTCCGCGGGACGCTGGTTGGCGGAACTCACAAACCCGCGCGCGGGATTCCTGATATGCGGCTTGTGGGCGTGCGGTATCCAGTCCTGCCAGTCGTGAAGGGGGTCCGAACCGTCGGCAATGAAGGCGCCCTGGCCCTCCCATTTCACCGGAAATTTCCCGTTGTGCCAGACCGCGATGTTTCCCTCAACGTCGGCGTAGGCGAAATTCTGGGCCGGCGCGCTCAGGTGGACGATCGCGTCGACAAATTCGTCGTAGTTGCCGGATCTGTTGAGTCGATGAACGGTAAGCCATTCGTTGCTGCCGTCGTGGCCCGCCCACCTGAGCGCGTGATGTTCGGGTACCCTCGAGTCGGATGGCGTATAGCGTGAATCCCGTACGATGGGTCCGTGATGGGTGTAGCGAACCGTATCCCAGAGTGTTTCACGGTCGCGCACTCTGATTTCTTCCACAACCGTTTCCACGGCGCGCCAGGCGTTCCCGTGCCGATATTCCCGCAGCGTATCGTCCCGGAACGTGATCTTGTACCAATCCGAAACATCCGATCCGGCGTTGGTAAATCCCCACGCGATATTCCGGTTGAAACCGATGACGACACCCGGACCTCCGGGTAGTGAAACGCCGTACACGTTGACCGTGGGGCTGACGAGTTGAATCTCGTACCACAGCGACGGGAGCGAGAGCCCGAGGTGCGGGTCGTTCGCGAGTATGGGATACCCGCTTTTTGTCTTGGCGCCAGATACCGCCCAGTTGTTGCTGCCGTTGGCCGCCCCGGTATCCGCGCCGTACGACCCTCGCTTGAACGGCACATCCGGCCGGATGACTTTGCGTGGTTCGAAATTCCAGGGGGTTCCACCGGGTATCACGGTATCCGCGCCGACCACGTCCGATGCGAACAGGTCCCTTACAACGGCCTCGCCGAACCGGTCGAGCGTGTTGGTCATCCCGAGATCCGAATTCCGGCCGCTCAGCATCCATGCCATGGACTTGATCAGGATCGCACACTTCAATGGCGTCCAGGTTTCCGGCCCATAGCCCAGGAGTTTGTATTCCACGGGGAAGTCTCTTGGGCGCAGGCCGGAGATGTACGCGTTGACGCCCTCCGTGAACGCCGTGACGGAGAGCCTTGTCCGGGGTTCAGCCATGACTTCCTTGAGCGTGTTTCTGGCGCCGTACACGAGTCCCGCACGCCTCTGATGCCGGTCGCGCTCCAGTGCGCCGGGTCCCAGGATTTCCGCCAGGCGCCCGGCGGTCGCGGCCGTCTGAAACTCCATCTGCCAGAGCCGATCAATCGCCGTCACGTATCCCTGGGCGAAAAACAGGTCGCGGTCGTTCTGCGCGAAGACATGCGGCACGCGGCGGTGGTCGTAGAGAACGGTTACAGGCTCGCGGAGACCCTTGAGCCGCAGTTTTCGCTCTGCGGCAGGATCGCCTGTCTCGGCATTCTGCCAGAACCCGTGAAAGGGACTCAGGAATCTCCCCGTCGCCGGAAATCCCCCTATGCGGGTATCCAGGACAATTACGACGACGAGGGTCGCAGCGGCCGATATGAGGAATTTGATTAAGGGCATAAAGCAGCCGTCAGCCGTCAGCCATCAGCCGTCGGCGGTCAGATTGAAGCGAAAAATCAATCGGTCGACGTGCGCGCCGTTAAGCGTCAGGACAATAAGAGGCGCAGACCTCTCCCCCCGGCCTTCGAACAACAGCTGTCAGCAGTCAGCGTTCAGCTTGAAGCGAAAAATCAATCGGTCGACATCAGGGCGTGACGGGTTAAGCAAGAGGTCTGGCGACATCAATTGACAGCGAATCCATCGATATGAAGGGGCGGTTCGCGAACCGCCCGATGTGCTTACCCATTCGCCCGGCTGTCCTTGACCTCAATCCCCTTCGCCTCCGCGAATGCGTTCGCCGCGGCAATGATTTCGGGTTTGATCATCCGGTTGTCGTTATAGCTCATCGCAGTGAAGTCGATCTTTACTGACTTGCCGCTATCGAGCCGGAACTCGAGCTTCATCAGTTGGATGTGAATCTCGGAGATTGACGACCAGGGGATTCTTCGGCGTATGAACAACCCTTTGTCAATCTCCAGATTCCCATCTCTGAATGCGATGATGTATTTGTTAATTCGGTGCAGGAGACCCATAAAGGGCAGGGTAATCAGCCCGAACGCCAACTCGAGGGTTCCCAGGAACGGGTTGTCCTTTATGGTCAGAACACCAAGAATAATCAACAACACGCCATACGTGATCCAAAGCGATCGAAATAAACTGGTTACTGGTACAGAAAGATCAAAAGTCCGCTCTTCCATCGCGGTACCCTCCTCATTAATCGCCCGGTGAGTAATCGCGGCTCGCCTGACGGAAAAGTACTTTGGCGATGCCATGACACTTCAAGACATTGTTTGGATCAAGCTGATGCGCATTGGATGCAGGCTACGGGTTAATATACGACTACGGCTGAAAAAGTGAGAACCAAAGATAAACTGGCCGCGGTTTCAGATAGTCCGTGCAGCACGAGTTGTCTTTCTCGATCGACCCATCATGCCTATATTGACTGAGCGACGCAACGTACCGAAACAATGGTCGATCGGCAGGGACGCTCGGACCCGGGCAGTGGCGCATCCGTAGCAGAATCTGTTAGATATCGGTTCTACATACTCAATGCATTTACCCGGACCATGTTCGGGGAAATCAGCTGGCGGTTTTGCGGAGAGTAACGAGGCGATGCGGATCCTGATTGTCGATGGCTGGACCCTTGAAGGGAACCGGACGCACGCGCTTGCGGGGGTCGAGGAGCAGACGCGGGTGTTCGAGTCGCTCGTTCGAGAATTCCAGCCTGAAGCAGACATCCGGATCGTCCATACGTACGGCGACGCCGGACAGGAAGATCCGGAGCTCAGCCAATGCGATGCCGCGGTCTGGACGGGCGGGGGCGGAAATATCTACGAGAATAACGCATTCAACCGGCGCCAACTCAGGCTGGGCGAACGCGTCCTTGAGGAGGTACCGCACGTATGGGGCAGTTGCTGGGGGTTTCAGGTCATCACGACCGTCTGCGGCGGGGAGGTGGCGCCCGCCCGCGCGCCGGAAATCGGCATCGCAACCGGCATCACGGTTCGACCGCTGGATTTCGCGGAAACCATGTATCGCGAAAAGCCGCACACATTCGACGCGCCTGCCCATCACTTCGACGAGACCGCGCGACTGCCCGCCGGGTTTGACATCGTCGCCGAAAATGCGACGACGCTTCAGGCCGTCGTATCGAATGACCGGCGCATCACCTGCACGCAATACCATCCAGAACTGCCCTACGACTACATCGGAAGGCTGATGATGCACTGGGCGCCGAATTACAGGTCGATGTTCACGGAGGAGGCGTTTCAGAATCTGCTGGCGAGGCTGAAGGAAAAAGAAAAGGAAGAAAGAGACCTGAGGAAGGTCGAATTCAGGAACTGGCTGGAATTCGTTGGGAAGGAGACAGGGCCTTATTGATTCAGAAACAGGTGATCCACCCCACCGTCATTCTGAGCGCAGCGAAGAATCTCCCGTCTGTTCGGCTGTCTTTGGTGCCAAATGCGCGCCGATCACATTTGCGCGGACACATCGCCGGCGTGGCGCGATGCAGGCAGACAGGAATGTCTGCCCCACCCTCACTTCGACGACCGCTATTGCAAAGCCTGTCATTCTGAGCGCAGTCGAAGAATCTCCCGTCTTCCCGGCTCGACGCGCAACGGAAGCCTTCACCAACCCATATGCGCGGAGGCCTGGTTTACCAGCGGCTTCCTCAGGATGACAGTCGAATGAACGTGTGACGGAACCATTTCGCCGCTCAATGACGTTCATTGAACATTTCCATACGTGGTCATTGCCTACGTTGAGCCTGTCGAAACGGCTTGTCGAAATGCCCGTTTTCAGGCAGCCCGTAAGCCACTCACGCTCCCTTCGCCGGCCCTTCGACCCTTCGACAAGCTCAGGGCGCCGCATGCTCAGGGATCGGCTCAGGGGTCGCAAGCTCCAGGCACCGCCAGTGACCGACGCCTGGGTATCAACCGACGCCGCAGTAGATCCTTCGTCAGCCGGCCTTCCGATGAATCGCTGGCAGGCCGGACGCTTCCTCAGGATGACCTGTTGGGCGAGGGCGTAACGGATGCCTTTCGTGGATGAGGATCGACACACATGTCATTAACTGAAGGACGTCGAAAATCCCTGTTAACAACGTGGTCATTGAGCTTGTCGAAATGCCCGTATATCGGAAACCCCTCGACAGCCCTTCGTTAAGTTCAAGGCGTTGACCAGAACGCTAACGGCAGTCCGCGAATGCTGCCTTCTGAGTTGGGACGGGCGTGCTACTTGACGGGCATCGGCGAACGACAGAAGGGGACAACATCCGATGACACCTGGGTATGCGGCGCGGTGTCATCAGCTTCGACTGTCTCTGACTGGAATCCCCTTCGCCGCCGCGAACTCATTCAGCGTCTCGATGATTTGCGGTTTGACGATCTGGTTGTCAACATAGCTCAAATTGAACCTCCATTTCACGCGCTTTCCCTCCTTGAGCCCGATTTCCACTTTCATCAATTGTACTTGAACTTCAGAGATCGTCTCCCAAGGAATCGTGCGCTTCCTGTACAAACTCCCGTCAATTTCCAGGTGCGCGTCGTGAAACGTAACGACATATCGGTGTACACGCTCCGTCAATGCAACAAATAGCAGGAAGATCAAACCGAAGGCAAATTGCACACCGCCGAAAACACCATCGCCCCTCAGTGTGCTGAAGTAACCGCCAGCGATCTCGATAACGCCAAAAATGGTCCAAGTCACGATCATTAAACGGGATACAGGGACCGAGAGATCGAAAGTTCGTGTATCCATGGGTATATTGTCTTACTCTGCGATGGGTAATTTGACTCAGGAACGTGCCGGCTTGGAATGAGTCTTATTTTTAAAAAATCCAACACACACATCCGCAAGAATGTCAGGCCCAGATGATCTTCACAATTTCGAATAATAGGCGATGTCTAATCTCGAGCTCCTCGGATCCGAACCGATCCATCGGCTTTAACTCAAGATCGTACCTGTCCCGAAAGGCATAAAAGTCGAGATTGGATTTATATGTATCGGGCAGCAAAGTCTCGTTCCAATAAAGAGTGTTAGCGTACGTCTTGAGTTTATCTTGGAAGGACTCGTTGCCACTTGAAATATTGTCCTTGCCCTTCAATAGGAGAATACCCCCGAGTCGGTTTCGTTCCTGTTCAAAAAGCTCCTCATTCTGTTCGAAAAGTGCGAGATTTGCGTCATTACGGGACAAGATATGTTCTACATGGAATCCAGTCTTGGCACCTGTCCGCGTTACAAGATCCCTAATGGCGTGTCTTGGACAGAGATTCATGTTTTTTGCAAGGAACTCTTCAATTCTCCCGAAGAAGTACCGAATGAAGCGGGAGTTTAGGTTTGCGCTGGTCTGCTTAAAGGCCAAATAACTGAGAGGAATAGGGTCTGGAAGGTTCCGGCTCTTGGCGATTGCTTCGCGAAGTTGCGAATCGAAGATTTCCCGATAACATTCTGGGGCTCTTTCGCGTATATCCGCCGATATCAAATATAGGGAATCGTTGAAGCTGTTGCTGTCGTAGGAATTTTGAAGCTGCAGCAGCGTATAGTAACGGTCAATCTCCCGTGCGATGGTCCTAATCTTCGCATCTTCATCCGAGTCGCGAAGTCGGCACGCGGAGAGAATCAGAAAAAACGGCGCGTCTAAGTCGAGTAATTTGCTGTAATACACGCATTCGAGCCCATCAGTTCTGGTTTCAGACGCATCAAGGAGCTTCTTGTATAAACTTCCATAATACGAAAGGCTATCCCTGAGGAATGTCTTGACGCCTGACGGGTCGTGGTCCAATTGGAGCCTCTGGTTTACATCCTCCGCAAACATAGTTCTGTGGTACTCACCGTCAAATCGTTGTCCTTCACTACGGGTCTCGGCGAACTTGGCCTTCAAGAAGAACCTGAAGAATTCATCGAATTCATCCTCATTATGTGCGTTTATTGACGCAGCCTGTTTCTCCCAGAGTTCCAGGTATCCTTCTTGATCCAGTTCGTCTTTATCGATCTGTCCGAGAAGCTTTCCTTTAAGTATCTCATAGGGTCGAAGGCGAATTCCACGGTCGTTTATAACCTCGAAGACCATTGGAACATCAGTTTGCTCAACCCCTAAGTTGACCATTACCACACGATGAAGCAGGAAAAAAACAAACGTCTCAAATCTGTGTTGGTTTTGCAATTCACCATCTAGATATTCGCTGATCGTTACATAATTCTGCTTCATATTTATCGCCGTGACGTGAGTTTCCTCGGTAACGTCAGAATCACCTTTGAACAGAGCATTTTGTGTTGCTTTGTGGTCGACATGGTTCATCCAGAACACTTTGTCTCGGCCGGACTGACCGGCAATCTTCAATTCAATCCATCCTCGCAATTCCGAATTGTGCGCCTTGGCCATTTGAAACAGCTTCATCAGCATAAGGGATAGCGTTGTCAAACGCTGTTGGCCGTCCACCACGAAGACTCGTCCATCTACGGTGTTGGTTACGTACGTGTTTAAATAATACCACGGGTATTTCGACACACTCTTGGCGTTCGCGTCAAGATGGGAGTTGTAGTGCTCATTGAACTTGTAAAACAAATCATCGAGAAGACGGAAAACGGGTTCATCCGTCCATCGATAGTGGCGCTGATAAAAATCAACGAAATATTGCGTCTTCGAAAAGACGCTATCTATATTTTGCTTTTCAGGTGCGATTTCCATGCGATTACCTCTTCCGCTGCTTGGAGTTGCGTAACACGTCAGGGCTGGGACTTTTCCTTGTTTGGACCATCTCCAATAACGGCAGAAATTCGCGCACTGAGACTCTGGCGCAAATCCTGGGGATCTTTCCATACTATGTGATTATACTGGCGTGTGTCAAAATGAACTTTGTCTAATACGTCAGTTCGGCACGAGAAAATGACTGGTATGCCTAGTACTTACTTGACAAAAAAAGCGAAATAATATATCTTGTGCTCATAGGGAATCGATCTCAGTTCAACTGTGGAGAGGAGACCGCCTATGAGCCGCCCCGCCGTGTTGATCACGTTGCGTGACGAGGAAAAAGAGACGCTGTTGAGTTGGACACGTTCAGGCAAGACGCAACACCGTTATGTGCTGCGCGCCCGGATTGTTCTTTCAGCGTCCCAGGGCGATGCGAACCGGGACATCGCCAGGGATCTGGGAACGCGCGAGGCCACGGTGTGCAAGTGGCGCCGGCGCTTTCACGAGTCGGGTCTTTCCGGGTTGCAGGACAAGGCGAGATCGGGCAAGCCTGCCAAGTACGACCAGTCAAGCGAAAAGCGCATTTTGGAGGCCTTGGACGATGCCCCGCCCAAGGGCTATGGAAACTGGACCGGTCCGTTGTTGGCCGACAAGCTGGGAATTTCTGTCCACTATGTCTGGCAGGTCTTGCGCAACCACGGCATTTCGCTGGCCAGAAGGCGCAGCTGGTGTATCAGCACCGATCCGGAATTTGCCACCAAGGCCGCAGCCATCGTGGGGTTGTATCTGGAACCTCCCAAAAATGCGATTGTCTTGTGCGTCGACGAAAAGCCCGCGATTCAGGCGTTGGAAAGGGTACAGGGATGGCTCAAGCTGCCCAACGGCAAGGCCGTAACCGGCTTTAACCACGAATACAAGAGAAACGGCACCACCACGTTATTCGCTGCATTGAACGTCGCCACCGGCCTCGTCAAGGCCGGGCATTACAAAAGGCGCAAACGACGCCAGTTTCTGAGCTTTATGAACGAACTTGTCGCCGAATACCCCGATCAGGAACTCCACATCATCCTCGACAACCTGAACACCCACAAGCCCAAGAATGACCGCTGGCTGCCACGCCATCCCAATGTCCACTTCTACTACACCCCCACCCACGCATCCTGGCTCAACCAGATCGAAATCTGGTTCAGCATCCTGTGGAGAAGCGCGCTCAAAGGCGGCTCCTTCACCTCGATTCGAGACTTACGCACCGCCATCAATCACTTCATTGACGCCTACAACGAGAACGCACATCCCTTCGAGTGGAAATCCACAAAAGTCCGACCCAAAGCCCTTGAAGAAAAATACTCTAATTTAACCAATTAAGTACTAGTCCATGAGCGAATCCCGCTTCGTAGTAGACGCCACCACGAGCGCCGTCGTCTCCTTGTGTGAAATCCGCGACAACAAACCTAGATCGCCTTATTTCGGCGATGATCTCATCATCTATTTTGTTGAGATGTTCTTTCTGATCTATGCGAACTGCCATGTAACCCGAATCTTCAATGCCGGTTCTAATGCCGTGTTCCCATGCGTCTTCCAAGGTCGGTTCGAACCACATCGCGACGAATCCTTGTGACGAATCTGTCGTGGACGTCATTTTGAGATCCGCAAGCCTAGCGTATCCGTCAACGGTCAGTACGTACGAAGTTCTCGATATAGAGGACACGCCTTCTTCTATCCAACCCCGCACTTCCAAATAACGTAAAAGAAATTTCATCTCCTCGTCTTCGGTTGATTCCGACCATGCCAATGCCATCAATGTCGTCGCGTCGCTCGTTTGGAACGTCACATCACTACCTATTGTCGCGGTTCGATACCCGATAAATTGGAGAAGCCGATCGCCACGGAGGTATACCGGTGAGTCCTCACGTTGCTCGGCCATTGTGAGCGTGGATTCATCTAATTCTGGACATTCCACTCCCAATCGCCGTTGATCAACCAACCAGGAAGTCAGACGTGCTCGTACGCGTTCGTCGGCACGTGCCATACACGAATTGGCCGTTCGTGCGATAAAATACCGGCCGCCCGCCCGCCGCGAATCCACGTATACTCCGTCGCGACCATTGGAGTAATTCTCTACAGCAGGAGTGCCCCATATCGGGCAGCGCGAATCTTGATCCATACTCTACTCCGAGGGTTTAGATTTCTACCGTCTGCG
Organism: Candidatus Latescibacterota bacterium; assembly: GCA_965203805.1. Taxonomy (GTDB): domain Bacteria; phylum Latescibacterota; class UBA2968; order UBA2968; genus JAAXHE01. The sequence continues at coordinate 5,189,039 of OZ241917.1, forward strand.
TCGATTGTCGCGAACTACAACAAGCCCGTGTCCGTTTGTACAGCTAAGCCAATAATCCAACCGAAGCCCTTGAATTACTACGAGATCAAGAGTACAGTGTCTCATTGTGCATAGCTATTTCACACCCCAAGAACACCTTTAGCCGCTCCCTGAGCGTTTCAATTTTCTTCAATTCACATTACCAAATTATCAGGATCTCCCAACCGAGTTCGCGAAGATGTTCTCTCTTGGGGAAAATATCGCGTTTCAAATCGCGGATAAACAGAAACCAATATAATTCATCGCGGCGACCAATACAAGATTCGCGCCTGCCATACGCCTGTTCGAGGATCGGCTTAAGGCATCGGTGGTAATGCTTGTGATTTGCGCGAATTTTCGCATTGAGCTTTCGCCTTCGTGATTTGGATTCCCGCCGGTTTGGTCCTGACTGGGCAATGCAGCTGGACGTACCTGCCACATTGAGCGTCCAGTCTGAACTTCCTGACAGTGATCGAGAATCCACGCCGACTATTCGATAGTATTCTGCCTGGGGTCATTGAACCAACCAGGTCCAGTTTCTCTCAATGCAACCAGCATTGGGACTTACCGAGGTTTCAGGTTGCGCTTGTCGCAAATTGCGCCTATCCCTATAATACCGAATATGTGGCGTCTTGTCGCGTCATTTGACTTTTTTCGTTGAATCGTCATCCGCGTGACACTCGACATAATGCGTAAACCGTTGCATTAGGTGAGGTAAGTGCCGCAATGAAAACCACAATTTACAAGGCTTTACAAAAGTTCTCGGCGTCGGTTACGGCTAAGTCTACACCTACCACTCTGGGTGAGCCCGAAGAGCAACTTCGCCATCCCTTCGAGACCTTCATGGAGGATGCCGCCCAAGCACTCGGATGGAAAGTAGTCTGCAAGGGCGAATCACCCTTGCCGGGTCGTATGGGTCGACCGGATTACGCCGTGTTAATAAACCAGCTTCCCGCAGGATACGTCGAATTAAAAGCACCGGGCGTCGGTGCAGATAACGAGCATTTCACGGGTCACAATCTCGATCAATTTGAACGTTTCTCTGCCGTACCCAATATTCTTTACTCAGATGGCATCGAATGGGCGCTGTATCGTGACGGCAAACGGGTGAAAGACATCGTTCGACTAAAAGGCAACGTAGCTGCTGATGGCAAGAAGGCAGCAAAAATGCAGGATGCGCGCGCCGTGGAAAACCTGTTACGTGAATTCCTATTGTGGAAACCGAGCATACCTCTCGGGCGGAACGACAGGATAGATTTGAAGGGATTCGCGACGCTCTTGGCACCTTTGTGTCGACTGTTGCGTGACGAGGTCAAGGACGCGCTGGATAATCCGTCTTCACCGTTGGTGAGAATTAGAGAAGACTGGCGGAAACTTCTCTTCCCTGATGCCTCGAACGAACAGTTCGCCGACGCTTACGCCCAGACGGTTACATTCGCTCTATTGTTGGGTCGCAGCGAAGGGGCTGAGCCGCTCACCTGCCAGAGCGCACATGACTCCCTTACCGCTCAACACAGTCTACTGTCGAAGGCCCTGCTGATTCTTACGGATGCCGGTGTGTATTCCGAAATATTAGCTCCTGTCGAGTTACTTCGGCGTGTGATTGGTTCCGTACCACCGACCACGCTTACCGGGTCAGACGATCCATGGCTTTATTTCTACGAAGACTTCCTGGAGGTATACGACCCCGATTTACGGAGAAACGTGGGTGCTTATTACACACCGGTCGAAGTGGTTCGCGCTCAGGTGCGACTGATTGACGAGCTACTTGTGCGGCGCCTTGGAAAACCGCTAGGATTCGCCAATTCGGGGGTTTTTACGCTCGATCCCGCCGTCGGAACAGGAACCTATCTCCTAGTGTTTCGTCCCAGGAGTAACTTGCAAAAATAGTTCACTTGCCATAGATTCCCTATAGCGAAAGGAGGAATCTATGGCCAGGGGACGTCCGTTAGCGCCACTGAGTATTGGGGATGAGGTTCGTGCGCAACTGGAAACCATTTCCCGTTCAAGAAGCATGTCGCACAGTCTTGTGTGCCGGGCGAAGATCGTTCTGATGAGTGATCAAGGGCTGTCGAATCAGCAGATCGGACGACAGCTTGGTCTGTCGGGAGCCACAGTCGGGAAGTGGCGCCGTCGGTTTTTAGAACAAGGTCTGATGGGGCTTTATGATGAATTGCGCCCCGGGGGGCCCCGCTCGATCAGCGATGAGCGCATCGCCTCGCTGATTCATGCAACGCTCAAAGACAAGCCGTCGGGAGCCACCCACTGGACCTGCCGCTCTCTGGCAGCCCAGACGCAACTGTCCAAGTCCACGGTTCAGCGCGTGTGGAAAGCGTTTGGTCTACAGCCGCACCGGCAAAAACACTTCAAGCTGTCCAATGATCCGTTCTTTGTCGAGAAGGTACGTGACATTGTCGGACTGTATCTGAACCCTCCCGACAACGCGATGGTATTATGCGTTGACGAAAAGAGTCAGATCCAGGCATTGGAGCGAACGCAGCCGATATTGCCTTTGGGGTTGGGCTATGTGGAAGGGGTCACCCACAATTATATCCGGCACGGCACCACGACCTTGTTCGCCGCGCTGGAGGTCGCTTCCGGCAAGGTGCTGGCCCAATGCAAACCCCGACATCGACACCAGGAATTTTTACAATTCCTCAAATATATCGACCAAAACGTCCCGAAGGACCTTGACATTCATCTCGTCGTCGACAACTACGCCACGCACAAGCACGAAAAAATCAAACGCTGGATCGCAGCCAGGCCCCGATACCACGTTCACTATACACCGACCTATGCGTCCTGGCTCAACCAGGTCGAGATCTGGTTCGGCATCATTACCCAGAAAGCCATCCGACGCGGGACCTTCAAAAAGGTGAAAGACCTCATCGCCAACATTCAGGATTTCACCAACCATTATAACGCCAACTCACGACCGTTCGTCTGGACCGCCACCGCAGAATCGATCCTTGACAAGATCACCAGACTTTTTGAACTAATTCATGGGACAAGACACTAGGAGTGATCGAACACGCTCTCGGTCGGGTTAAATTAGAGCAGGGTGCGGGTGCCGTTCCGGGTCAGGCCACCACGTTAGCTGAGAATCTGCATGCCTTTGAACTAATGGTAGGCCCGTACGCGGTGAGCGAACTACGAGTGAACCGGGCACTACGTGATTACGGCGCAACACTTTCTAGCGCCGGTACGAAGATTTATTTGACTAACACCCTTGAGAGTCCGCGTGCGGAACCACCCCAAGTGCCGATGTTCTTCGAGCCTATCGCGGAGCAGCATGCAAAGGCGCTCAAAGTAAAAAAGAATACCCGGGTCATTGTTTGCCTAGGGAATCCCCCCTATGACCGCCACGACGCAGTCGATACCCAACGTGAGGAAAATCTCTCGCGATATGGGGGTTGGGTCCGCTTTGGCGAACCGCTACCTGGTAATTTTGTGACAGATAAGAGGGGTAGAAAAAGAGAACTGAAGACTGTTAAGGCAAGGCTTGTGAGGAGACAAGAATTCGCTATACTTCGGGATTTCCTCGATCCTGCTATTGCTGCGGGACACGGCGGTCACGTAAAAAACCTATACAATCACTACGTATATTTCTGGCGTTGGGCGCTATGGAAGGTGTTCGAAAACAAAACCGCTGAAGGTCCCGGCATCGTAAGCTATATTACCGCATCGAGCTACCTAAACGGCGACGCTTTTTGTGGAATGCGGGAACTCATGCGTCGATTCTGTGACGAAATTTGGATTCTCGATTTAGGTGGTGAAGGGCGTGGCGCTCGGCAGACAGAGAATGTATTCGCGATACGTACCCCTGTGGCAGTCGCAATTGCCCTACGTTCGAAGAAACCCGAACCCGATAAGCCTGCGAGAGTGCGCTATTCTCACATAAATGGATCGCGTAAGGAGAAACTTGCGATGCTCAACAGAGTGAAGAGCCTTGCGGATCCAAGCTTGAAATGGCAAGATTGCGCCGAGGACTGGCACGCTCCGTTCTGTCCTGTTGGAGTAGGAAATTACTTCACTTGGCCGTTACTAACGGATCTCATGCCTTGGCAGCAATCCGGTGTGCAAGCAGGACGTACATGGGTGATTGCACCTGAAAGTGATACGCTGAAGGAATGTTGGCGTACCTTGTTGAAGTCTGAGAGCGAAGAACGCAGAAAGCTCTTTAAGGACTCGTCGACGGGGCGCAAAGTACATGATCAAGTTCGCTATCTGCCTCGATCCTCTGACACGACCATGAGTTCTATTTCAGACCTAGCAATGGACAGTCCCGCTCCGGATAGCGTTAGATTTTCCTATAGATCATTCGACAGACAGATGATCTTCCGTGATGGCCGGTTGCTAGATCGACCAAGTCCGTCATTATGGTACGCCCACGGCCGGAAGCAGGTGTATTTGACGACGCTGCTGAACCACCGTCTAGGTAACGGTCCAGCCGTGACTTCCTGTGCCCATATCCCTGACAGGGATCATTTTTCAGGACGTGGGGGGAAGGATACGATCCCACTCTATCGCACAAATGACGCCAAGACGGCAAACATTACGCCCTGCCTACTTGATGTACTTGGTCGGCACTACGAGCGCGTTGTCTTGCCAGAAGATTTCCTCTCATACGTTTATGGCGTTCTGGCACACACGGAATTTACTGCAATGTTTAGAGAGGAGTTGGGCAAAAGCCAGCCACGGGTTCCACTCACAAAGGATGCATTATTGTTCGAGAGAGTCCGTGCGGAAGGCGAGCGGTTGGTATGGCTACATACATATGGGGAGCGGTTCATTCCTGAGGATCAGACCGTCGGCCAAATCCCGCGCGGTAAAGCAAAGTGCGTAAAGAGTGTTTCCGGTGGCTCGGAAATGTACCCGGAGAAGTATAGCTATTGCGACCTGACCGAAGCACTCCACGTAGGAGACGGTGAATTTAAGCCGGTCCGGCTCAACGTCTTCGAGTTTGAGGTATCAGGGCTTAAGGTCGTACAGTCTTGGCTGAAATATCGCATGAAGAAAAGGGCCGGAAGGAAGTCGTCGCCCTTGGACGATATTCGTCCCGAGCGCTGGACGAGCCAATTCACCACGGAGCTCCTTGATTTGCTCTGGGTGCTGGAGGCGACCGTAAAGACGTACCCCGAACAGGCGCGGCTGCTTGAGGCGGTCATCGAAGGCGATTGCTTCCGCGCGGACGATTTTCCGCCGGTACCTGCCGAGATGCGCAGACCGCCAAAAGTGCAAAAAACGACTGGCGATCTATTTTACGACGCAAAAGGGTGATTGAGGCGTCAAATTGTCTATTGAAATTGCTCGATCATTGCAGGAGTCGACTCGGGTGAGCTGGTTTCGATCTGACGGTTTTCAACGACATTTGTCTCGCTGAGACCATATTGACCGCGGATAACACAAGAAAAGCGCAGTGAAATGAATGACTCTACCAAGGATGACCAGAAAGACGGTACAAATCTGAACGAGCAAGAATTGCAGGCCTTGGAGACGATCTTGAGGCGTACCGTTGCCTTCGAACAATATCGAAGTTTCGCTCAAAAACTTGAGCGTATTTCGCAAACCAAGAAGTCCAGTAAGAACCAGCGACGCTTGTCCGACCTCGAAGCCGAAGCGAAAGTGTGGCTCGATACTGTTAAATCCGCCGAAGCAGCCGGAGTCTTACACCCGAGCTATCGGTTTTTACTTACGTTGTACCCGATTGAACGTGTTCACGATGAACGTTGGGTCTGCGGCTGGTACGAGTCCGACCTTTGCGACATCAAGGCGGGGCTAGACGCCATACGTGAGATAAAGGGCCTTGGTGATGACGAGGACTGCACCATAGGGGAGAGGCCGGAGGATTGGGAGGAATTGGAACAGCAATACTCAGAAGTCTTAGACAGAAAGTTTGAAGAGGCGCTTCGGGAATTCGGTCTACACGAAATCGCTGATCTATACCACACGGACCGAGACGCATTCGACGCGCAACGTGAGCAAGGGCGTCGGCTCGCACTTGGGGAAATTTCCGATACGGAACAGATCGATGCCGCCGAGAAACTGCTCGAAATTGAGGCCGAAGAATGTGCCAAAGCGGGAGCATATTACGCTGCAACGGTCATGATCGGGTCCGCATTGGAGGCTGCTCTCTTATTTGCCTGCCTGAAGCGCCTTGACGAAGCATTATCTGCCCGGAATCGATTGCCGAAATCTGAGCGACCCGATCGAGAGAATCCGAAGCGCTGGCGATTCGTGGAACTGGCACGCATTGCAAATGAGGCGGGATGGCTACCGGATTTTGTAGTAGGGGATCGTAGGGTGTGCTCTCGATCGCTCATGGAAACTTTGCGGAGGCTGCGGAACCTGGCGCATCCGTCCCGTCACCTGACCGACGCGATAAATCGCGACATAAAAAGTGAGTATGCAAATGCGCGAGCCGCGTACAATCTGCTGAAGCGGCATTTGGCTGAACCTGGCGGCGATGCTCCGTAACTGTTAGAGTTATCAAGCGACTGATTTATTACACAACGCAGTCTCCGATCTCCCCTCAAAGTTGTGTGATGGGATGGATGTTTTTCGTTTTTCTCTTGTATCGTTGGTCGTGAAAACCTACCACGCGTATAAGTTAATTTTTTTTGTGGAAAAATAATGAGCCAAGGTCAAATTTGTAAACTTTGTGGGTGTGTCAGTAAACTTCAAAACTCTCATATATTGCCAGAGTTTCTATATAAATACTGTTATGATCCGATGCACCGGGCGATCAAATTTAATACTCAGGAAATATCACGAATCATCGTACAAAAGGGAATTCGCGAACCTCTGTTATGTGTGAAGTGTGAGCGACATTTGAGCAAGATTGAGGGACGTTTTAAAACTGATTGGTATGATCGGGGTCGGTTGCCGGTACAATTTACGAAAGAATATTGGAGATTAGAAGGGTTTGATTATACTATGTTTAAGTTGTTTCATTTAAGCGTTCTTTGGCGTTGTTCGGTATCTAAAAACAAAGCATTCGCTACTGTTAGTTTAGGGCCTCACGAGCGACGCATCGCTCAACTGATTCTCAGTGAAAATGCTGGCGAAGAACATGAGTATTCGATTATTGGCCAGCTTCTAGTGTTTCGTCCCAGGAATAACTTGCAAAAATAGTTCACTTGTCATAGATTCCCTATAGCGAAAGGAGGAATCTATGGCCAGGGGACGTCCGTTAGCGCCACTGAGTATTGGGGATGAGGTTCGTGCGCAACTGGAAACCATTTCCCGTTCAAGAAGCATGTCGCACAGTCTTGTGTGCCGGGCGAAGATCGTTCTGATGAGTGATCAAGGGCTGTCGAATCAGCAGATCGGACGACAGCTTGGTCTGTCGGGAGCCACAGTCGGGAAGTGGCGCCGTCGGTTTTTAGAACAAGGTCTGATGGGGCTTTATGATGAATTGCGCCCCGGGGGGCCCCGCTCGATCAGCGATGAGCGCATCGCCTCGCTGATTCATGCAACGCTCAAAGACAAGCCGTCGGGAGCCACCCACTGGACCTGCCGCTCTCTGGCAGCCCAGACGCAACTGTCCAAGTCCACGGTTCAGCGCGTGTGGAAAGCGTTTGGTCTACAGCCGCACCGGCAAAAACACTTCAAGCTGTCCAATGATCCGTTCTTTGTCGAGAAGGTACGTGACATTGTCGGACTGTATCTGAACCCTCCCGACAACGCGATGGTATTATGCGTTGACGAAAAGAGTCAGATCCAGGCATTGGAGCGAACGCAGCCGATATTGCCTTTGGGGTTGGGCTATGTGGAAGGGGTCACCCACAATTATATCCGGCACGGCACCACGACCTTGTTCGCCGCGCTGGAGGTCGCTTCCGGCAAGGTGCTGGCCCAATGCAAACCCCGACATCGACACCAGGAATTTTTACAATTCCTCAAATATATCGACCAAAACGTCCCGAAGGACCTTGACATTCATCTCGTCGTCGACAACTACGCCACGCACAAGCACGAAAAAATCAAACGCTGGATCGCAGCCAGGCCCCGATACCACGTTCACTATACACCGACCTATGCGTCCTGGCTCAACCAGGTCGAGATCTGGTTCGGCATCATTACCCAGAAAGCCATCCGACGCGGGACCTTCAAAAAGGTGAAAGACCTCATCGCCAACATTCAGGATTTCACCAACCATTATAACGCCAACTCACGACCGTTCGTCTGGACCGCCACCGCAGAATCGATCCTTGACAAGATCACCAGACTTTTTGAACTAATTCATGGGACAAGACACTAGTCCACAATGATGCTATTGTTCACAGTCTTGTATCTCCGGCGTTTAGGCTTAGATTAGACGGTTTGCATGTATATCTATTGGCTTACGGAGGCTGTGAGTGGTTCCTCCATGTTTCACGACATAATAAGACCGAAGTTAAAGAATTAGGGTTTGGAAAAGACGGAAGTCTAATTCTTATACGACAGTCGTTCTTAGAATCAATTACTGCAAGGCTTATGGATGTAGAATTGCGGACAAAAGCAGGTCAGGATTTCGTGCAGGCGTATAAGAAACTAAGGAAGAAGTATGAGTGTCTCGAATCACAATAGTTGAGTTTTAAATACTGATGATATTATCGCAGAACTGCAAATGGACTACATCGGTCTTGCGGCGAGAATAATCGACGTCCCTTTGTCCGGTGCAGTTACAAGTATGGCTTCTGACGGACTACTACTTGTAGAAGATTCAGTTACCGGAACTTAGTGCCAAACAATCCGCCACATATCGCGGCCGAGAGACAGATGAACATCGCGACCAGTTTTCCGGACGGTTGGGACGAGAAACGTGTCCGCCGGCTCTTGGACCATTATGAATCACAGACCGAGGACGAGGCAGTGGCGGAAGACGATGGGGTACTGGAAGACAAAACACAAACGCTGATGGCAATTCCCAATGCGTTGGTTCCGGCCGTGAAGGCGCTTCTTTCGCGACACGCCAGATGAACCCTTGGCTTGCTCGCGACCCTGGCGTATCCCACCCATCAACTCCCCGCACCATCCGACAACCGCTCTTTGTATCTGATTAAATCCTTGCGAGTTATGGCCTCCGGCGGCACCAATTGGTATTGTCTCTCCGAGACGATTCGGATGTCGTCTCCATCCGTCTCGAATTCCAGCAGGGCAATCACATTCTCACGCAAGATTTGTGCGCCTATGGGTCGGCAAATCAGGTCCGGCAATTTGTCGGCACAAAGCGCGATGTCCTGCTCGATCTGAATTCTGTTCAGTCTATCGCTGCCGCCCTTTGCCTGGACGGGTATCACATAGTGCGAGCCGCTCTTGTCGACACCCACGTAGATTTCGTCGGTCTCGACCTGACCCATATTTGGCACTGTCGTTCGGAGATGGTTCTGTAACGAATAGCACGCGATGCCAAGGAAGATGTCAATCAGGCGATTGTATCGAACCCGGGCCAAAACCGCCTGTTCATCATTGAACGCATATTTTGCGATGATTCCCGGAGTAGAGTCCGGCACCTTTGTCACCGAAAGATTCGGATTGGGCGTGAGCGGTATGTCGCTTACCAATACAAACCTGTATTTGCCAGTTCCGGCAGGCCGAATAATCCATGTTTCGCCATCGGGTGCCTTGTCAAGAATACTCCTTGGAAGCGTCCTCCTGTAGCGAAACGTGTAGATCAAGTCACCCAGATTCTTCGGCAAGTCAACGTTGAGTCCACTCCGAAAAGTCGCATTTACTTATGCTGGTGAAAGTACTAAATTCGAAGTGTGAAAAGTCAGCAAGGATGAAGTATTGAGAATTACAATTGTAGAGAGCGTGGGAGAGGACAGATGTATAAGCCGAGTGCGTCGTGCAGTCAACCGGATCTGTTTTCGAATTTCGAGTCGCATTTCACACAGCGGAAGCAGGCGCAGTTGAATGATCCGAAGTCGTGGCATAATCTGTTTTACCAGCACATCACGTCAGAGATCGACGAGGATGTGTTTTCCGTGTTGTTTGATCCCGACATAGGCCGTCCCAATGCCCCGATTCGTCAGTTGGCGGCGATGATGGTCTTGAAGGAGGGCTTCGGGTGGAGCGATGCACAACTGTTCGAGCAATGTCGGTTCAATATCCTGGCGATGCGGGCATTGGGGTTGATGAATCTGTCTGATGAGGCGCCTGTGGAGTCGACGTATTATCTGTTCAAACAGTCCTTGTATGCGTATCAACTGAAAACCGGTCGGGATCTGGTTGGCGAGACCTTTAGCAGCTTAACGAAGACGCAGGCCGACGCCTTTGGTGTGCTGGGTCAGCAAATCCGAATGGACAGTAAGTTAATCGGCTCGAACATTGCGCTATGTTGTCGGTTGCAGTTGGTGGTGGGTTGTTTACAACGGTTCTGGGGATCGTTGGACGAGGCCCGGAAGCGGCGATTATCAGGAAAACACCGGCAGGTTCTGGACGGAATGCTCAAGGTGAAGCCCCATCAGGTTGTCTACCGTCTCACCCGTGCTGAAAAAGGTGAGAAGCTACAGGAATACGGTGTGTTATTGAGCAGGCTTCAAGCGATCTATACCGAGAAAGACAGCGATCACTATGGTGTGATGGCGCGTGTTTTTGGAGACCAGTATTCGGTTTTATCCTCCTCCAAACAGGTGCTTCCCAAGCCGCCTGATGAGATCTCCGCATCCTCCTTGCAGTCCCCCGATGACGAAGATGCGGCCTTTCGTAAGAAAGGGGAAGCGAAGGTGAAAGGATACAGTGTGAACCTCACCGAGACCTGCGGTGAGGAGGGCCTCAATTTGATCACGGACATTGACGTCAAATCCGCGACAGCGCCCGACAACGCGTTTGTGCAAGCGGCCGTAGGGCGCACACAGCACGTGGTAGGGCAGGTTCGAGACGTGTCGATGGATGGGGCCTATAATGATCAATCCAACGCCGAGTACGCAAACGAACACGACAAGCAATTCTATTACAGTGGCCTGCAAGGAACCCCAGGGCGTTTCATTTATCGACGAACAAGAGAAGGCGTCGAAGTCATGGATCGAAATACCCAAGCCGTGCAGCTTGCCCAAGAATACAAACCGGGGAAATACAAACTCATCATGGATGGCAAACCCCGATACTTTAAAGAACAGGCCATCGACAACTACATCAAACGCAAACAGAGTGAAGCCCTGCCTGAACACATCAGAAACCGACGCAATAACGTCGAAGCCAGCCTCTTCCAGTTGAGCTATTACACCCGAAACGGCAAAACTCGCTATCGTGGATTGATGCCACATCAGCTGTGGGCGCACTGTCGTGGCTTATGGGTCAATCTCGTTCGGATCCAGAATTACCTCACCTCACCCACGATGCTCCCCGCATAAGATGCGACTTTTTTATGCATATCCTTGCCCCAAAACCACGCGAGCAACCTCGTAAACCGCCTCTGTGTTGATGGGCCGCAACCCGATGCACTTTCACCACGCAACGCGACCTCTCAATACACAACACTGACACCTACACACGAAATCTTCCTGAACCCCCTTCTCGGAGGGGACTCAACGTTGAGTTCAGAGGCAAACGTAACGATGTCCTGCCTAACAAAATTAACTTCACGTTGGCCCGATTGAAACCCGGCTTGGAAAATCGCTTCTATGATGGCGGAATAGCGATCAGTCGTGGAAATGTCGTGCTCCTCTCCAATAGTCAACGGCCGGGCCATTCGAGTGTCACGACTTCCTCCCTGAGCTGTTCCCCGGTTACCGTGGAAAGTCGGGTTCGAAAGAGATCGATGCCGGTAACAGTATAGCCCAGGGATTTGGCGACACCGGCCAACAGTTCGCCGGTTCGGATCATGACCCGTAGATAGGATGCCTGATCACCCACCACATAGGCGAGCTTGGCACCGGGTCTGAGTGCCGGCCGCAATGACGCGAGATGCTTCGCCATCCCCCCGAAGTACAGGAGTGTGACACGCGAATACTGCCGCTCGAAACCTGATGTCTTGCCCATTGCAATGCGTCGATTCTCAATCTCATTCGCAAGTCTGCGTATTTCTATATTGTCCGCGATTTCGCTGTCGTCGGTATCAGCTTTGTACACACCGCGAGTGTTCGACCTGACCAGGTTCTGCTTCAGCATCCTCAGTTCGTGTCGGTTCTTTATGAGGCCAAGGACGACGGATTCCAGGCGTGTCGTTCTCGTGTAGTCCTTCTCGTTGGGATACGGCGGAGAAGTAATCACAACGTCGACGGAGCCCGGTTCAAGGATGCCTTCCACGCTGCGAGCGTCGGCATTAATGATGTGACTGGCCGTGCTTGCCAGACCAACGTAACGGTGAACGTCCCTGACAGCAGTCCGTATACATTCAAGCCAGGCGTCCACGACCGGTGCATCGTATTTGATCTTCCCGACCCCGACCTCCGGCCCGAACTTCAGATTGCTGATACGGTGTACCAGTGCATTGGCAAGGCAAAGGCGACCGTAACGCTGTAACTGACGATTACCGTGCCGGTCGATAGCGTCCAAGAGTACGAGCGCCTTGTGGAGAGGGCGGGGGCTGATCGAATCCTTTAAAAGTATATGCGATCGCTCAGCAGGCAGCTCCTTAAGCGTGGCCGTCGGATTTCCATTTGCAGCGAACAGTGGAAGATCCTTCCATTCGTCCAATCCCTGTTCTTTCAGCGTCTTCTTCGTGGACTGCGCAACCTTTTCCGCGTAGTCGAGCAACGCTTCGTGGCATACACCCCAGTCGACCTTCACCGAACTTGCGAAATACGCCATCGGATTCGGCTCGATCCCGATGCTGCCAATGCCGAGTTTCTTGCACTCAACGGTCGTGGTCCCGGTCCCGCAGAATGGATCCAGCACGGTGTGAGAAGGTCGCACGTCGAACCGGTCAAGATACTTGCGGACCAGATGAGGAGGGTACGACAGGACAAACCGGTACCAGTCATGAACTTCCCGGTCTTCCGGCCGCAGCTTGTTCAATTCCTTCATCTTCGTAGCCATTCGATCGATCTGTGTGAGATATAACTTATTATATTTAAATAGAATATTGGAATTAACGGCCGAGGAATCGGATTCGAAACCGGGCGTGAATTCCGGTGTCTGCCGGTAATATAGTCAGTAACACAATGGATTGCAAGATTCCGAAGGGTTTCTAGAGGATCCGGATATGTGGCCTTGTGTTGTGTTGCTGCAACGTCGGCATCAGGGGGCAGCGCTGATTTTAGATTTCCCTTGACTCGAAGCGGATCTTGGATTTCCTTCTTTGTCTGGCGAATGAATCTGGTTGCTGCGGTTTGCGGGTGGTGTTGGGGTTTGTGAATTCGCGAAATTGAGTCGTCCCGTTCACTCGACCTCCGGGCGCGAGGAATGAAGAACAGAGCCGGATGTTCTTCATCATTCGCGCGCGCTCACCTCGGGGTCCAGGAGACGGGTTTTTTGTCCACATTGGGATGGTATGCGGTCCATATCAGAGTTTCTGAGCGGCAAGACGCTGTTTGTGACGGGCGCAACGGGGTTTCTGGCGAAGGGATTCGTGGAGAAGATCCTGTTTTCGTCCCCTGAAGTGGCGCGGATCTATCTCCTGATCCGCCCCCGGTTGCGTTCCAACGGAAGACTGGTTTCTGAAACGGAACGGCTGGAGACCGAAGTTCTTCAGTCTCGCGCGTTCGGGAGGCTTCGAGAGAAGTGGGGCGCGGCGTTTCCGTCGGTGATGGCCGAGAAGATCCAGCCGGTTGCCGGCGATCTGACCGAAGACGGACTGGGGATTGCCTCCGGCCAGCACGAGCGTCTTGTTGACGAAGTCGATTTCGTCGTCAACTTTGCGGGTACCGTGGTCTTCGACGAGCCCATCGACAGCGCGCTCGAGCAGAACACGATGGGCGCCGCGCGGGTCGTGGCTTTCGCGAAGGCCTGCCGGCAAGCCGCGCTCGTACACGTGTCGACGGCGTACGTGAGCGGACAGCGGACCGGGCGGATTCAGGAAACCCCTTTTCCCCAGGACCGGAGCGTAACGGACCTCATCAACGGAAGCGCGGCCGGATTCGACCTTCAGGGCGAGATTGACGCCATTCGGTCCTTTGCGAAGAAGGTGAGGGAGGCGTCCAATGAGCCCGAATTGGAGGCGGCATTCCTGAAGCAGCTCCGGCGCAAGGACCGCGGCAAACGCGTGACCGACTACCGGAAGGCGCACCAGGTCGAGGCCCTCCGCCAGCGCTGGATCCGGAAGCAACTGGTGGATGAAGGGATGCGGCGGGCCAGGCGCTTCGGATGGAACGACAGCTATACGCTCACGAAGGCGATGGGTGAGCAGTTGATCGTAAAGTCGCACGGCGATCTGCCAATGGCCATCGTCCGGCCGGCGATCGTGGAAAGCAGCCTCGAGGACCCGGAGCCGGGATGGGTCGAAGACCTGAAAGTCGCCGATCCGCTGATCGTCCACTACGGCAAGGGCCGGCTGTCGAATTTTCCGATCGATCCCGGAATCGTCCTGGACATTGTACCCGTGGATGTGCTGAACAACGCCGTCGCGGCGGTACTCCCGCAGGTACACGGGTCGCATGAGATGAAGGTCTACCACGTGGCGTCGGGCTCGCAGAATCCGGTGCGTGCGAGTGAAGTGGTGGAACACGTTTACGGGTACTTCAAGACCTCGCCCTTACGCGACCGGAAAGGGCAGCCCATCGAAGTCCGGCCCTGGCAGTTCATCGGCAGACGGCGGTTCTCATGGATTGTCCTTCTGAAATACAAGCTTCCGCTGCGCTTCCTGAAGGCGGCCGTAGACTATTTGCCAACCCGGTGGGTTTCCCGTTACAGGCGCCGGGTGATGGCTTTGGAAGCCATACTGGTCAGGCTCGAGTCCCTGCTCGACATTTATTGCGGGTACACCCATCTGGACTGTGAATTCGAGACGGAGAATACGCGCCGGTTGTTCCAGGGGCTGAATCCTGAGGACCAGAGGGTGTTCAATTTCGACGTGACGCGCATCAACTGGCGGGAATACTTCCAGGAGATCCACATTCCGGGATTGAAACACCACGTGTTGAAAGAAGGGGACGGGGCGGTTTCCACGCTGACCGCCGGGGCCGATTGACCGGCTTGCGGGTTTTTACGAATGAATCGAAACATTAAAGCGCCCGTGCACAGAATGTTGTTGCAGGATCCTGCCCGTCTGGTGGCCGCTTACGATCAGGCGGCCTCGGAACTGATCGTCGCCGTTCAGCCCGAAGGCTATTTCAAGGGGTGGACGGCCGAGGATCTGGCGTGGCCGGCCGGCGGCGCCGACGACGTCGGCCTCGAGGGTCTGCGCAAACGGGCGCGGATTGTGGACGCGATCTGCCGGGGTGTACCCGGTCTGCGGGACAACCGGCTGAAGGAGGCGCACGACCATTTCGTCGAACTGACGCCGGCTTACCACGAAGGGAACCGGATCTACCTTCGGCTTCGGGATGAATTCATTGAAGCGGGCGCCGGAACAGGCCCGGACTTTCTGAAACTGTATCAGTCCCTCTACGTGGAGGCGCTCGCAAAAGGAGATGATTTCTCGCCCGACCCGGCAGAAACCGCACTGGCGCGAGCCCGGATCTCCCGGGTACCGCTGTCGCACGCCAGGGCGGTTGCGGAAGCGCTGCCCAGCGTGACCACGGACGACGATCCGCGCTGGAGTGTGGAATACGCCTGCACGGTGAGTGGCGAGACCTGGAGCGGAACCCTCCGGGAACTCCTGGAAGACGTGGCGCAGCGGACCCTGCACTACATCGCGGCCGGAGAGCTTCTCGCCACGCGCTACAACACCTACAATAACCTGGGCTGGTTCGGCAGTTCGGTGTGGAAGGTAGTCGCGGAAGCCGATGTGCGCCTGTATCGGATGGAGGGATCGGATCCCGCGCGCTCGGAGATGCTGAAGGCCGACGTAGACCTGGCACGCGGCATGCTCGTGGAGTTCCTGGCGGCGCACCGGGAGGATCCCGCCCGGCTCAGGCCGGAGAACTACTGGTACGGGCAGCCGTACAGCTATCTGACGCGGGACATGATCGACCTGAGCGTCCGGATCGCGGACGGCTTGAATTCGGCGGCAAGGGAACTGGACGGGGTGACCGAAATGGCACTCCCGCCCCTGCTGGCGGGCGCCCGCACGGGCCGGTTTCTGGACTACGCCCACGTGGGCGTGACCGAGGAACAGACGTCATTCCAGAGGAAAATCAGGATGTTGCGCTGGGCGAGACGGTGCTGGCGGGTGGGGAAACGCAGGCGCCGGATCGCGGAGGAGGACCTCACGCCGTCCCAGAGGCACGAACGCGCGTGGGAGGTCTGGCTGGATTGGTCCCGGGACACAATGAAAGCATTCGGCATCCGGCTGGACGTCACAATCGCCCCGATGTTCCGGACACTCGTCCGGGAAATGGACCTTGCGGCCGGCGGCCGGCGGATCCTGTTCCTGCCCTCGCACCAGAGCATGCTCGAGCATTTCGTGGTGTTTTCCGTATTCAACGATCCGGTCTTTCTGGATGCGATGGGTTGGGATCGGTCCCGGCCTGTCGTACAACTCGCCCGAACGGGCCTGGCGAAGTCAACGTCGGTGAAGATCGGGTCCCGAGAAATCAGTATCTTCGGGATGTCTCCGGACAGGTTCGACCGGATGTTCGAGACCGTCGACGGTTTCATCACCCGGGACAGCGTGGACATCTCTTCGCATACGATTCCGCGAATCCTGCAGGAGATGGAGCGGCGTCCGGGTGTGATTTATCCGATGGGCACGACGGCTTCCTTCGACGTGCAGTTGTTCCCGCTGCAACACGCGCTTTTCGCGAAACTGCCCCAGGACGTCGTGATGGTCCCGATCGTGTTTCGGGGCAGCCATGCGCTATGGCCCAAGTGTCCGGCGCGCAATCTGAATATCAATCCCGGCGTGATCGAGGCGGTGATCCTGCCCCCGATGCCGGGTGAGACCACGCTGCTGCCGCGCCGCCGGTCCCTGCGCATCCAGCTGGAGGCCGCCAATCTGCTTCAGGCGGTGCATATTTCGAATCTGCTGAATCCGGAACCCTCGCGATGAGAAACCGGATCCGGCCGATTGTTGTCATCGGGAGTACGTAATGCCTGAGTGGGGAATCGCAGCGGTTGTCGCCGCGACAATTCTGCTGATCGCGCTTCTGCCCAGACGGAGGGGCGCCGGAAGCGAACCGGACGAATTCTTCGATCATTCCGAAGCGGAACGGTTTCCCCACAAGTGGGGATACACGGACACGCGGTTCGAGTTTGTGGACGATCGCACGCTGAAGGTGACCGGCAACAGGTACCCCATCTCGGGATACCGCATGCCGTTTCTGATCGACTTTGTGGAGGACGTGCTGGGCATTGCGATCCGGAAGGAAGACGCGTTTGCCGAGCGCGACGAAATTGAAGCGACGGAACCGAACGTGGACGCGGCGTTCGGGAACGCGGTGAAGGAGCGGTTCGGAGACGGGCAGGTTTCCTTGGATCCGCAAGCCAGGCTGGTGCACAGCCACGGACAGCTGAGCGTGGAGGAAGTGTATCGCGTGATGTATGGCGATTCGCTACCCAGGCTGGTCGACCTGGTGTTCTATCCCGAAGAGGAGGCCGACGTCAAGGCCATGATCGACCTCGCCAACGAGCATAACGTGTGCCTGGTGCCCTATGGCGGCGGGACGAACGTGAGCGGTGCGCTGGCGTGTCCGGCCGACGAGCGGCGCACGATCGTTTCGGTGGATATGCGCCGGATGGACCGGGTGATGTGGATTGACGAGGCCAATCTTCAGGCCGGCGTCGAGGCGGGGATTTCGGGCAAGGCGATGGAGAGAGCGCTTGGAGAGCGGGGGTACACCTCGGGACACGATCCCGATAGCGTGGAATTGTCCACCATGGGCGGCTGGATCTCGACCAATGCGAGCGGGATGAAGAAGAACCGGTACGGCAATATCGAAGACATCGTGCTCGAAGCGACGCTGGTGACGCCTACCGGCGAAATCGCAACCCGCCAGGTCACGCCCAGAAACTCCACGGGCGTCCAGCCGCGGGGTCTGCTGTTCGGAAGCGAAGGCAATTTCGGTATTATCACCACGGCGGTGATCAAGATTCATCCGATCCCCGAGGCGCGCAAGTACGGGGCGCTCGTCTTCCCTGCTTTCGAGAAGGGCGTTTCTTATCTGAAGGCGCTCCGGCAGACCGGCATGCTGCCCGCGAGCATCCGCCTGGTCAACAACAACGAATTCCGGTTCGGACAGGCCCTGAAAGGGGAACCGACGTTCCTGAAAGGCGTCAAGGAAAAGGTTCAGAAATTCGTCCTGTTGAAGGTGATGGGTTTCGATCCGATGAAGATGGGCGCGTGTACCATCGTGATGGAGGGCACGCATGACGAAGTGCGCCAGCAGGAACGCACGATCTTCAGCCTGGCGAAGAAATACGGCGCCAAGAGCGCGGGCGCCAGCAACGGCAAGCGAGGCTATTCGCTGACGTTCGGCATCGCCTACATTCGTGATTTCCTGAATCAATACGGCATCCTGGGCGAAACCTTCGAGACGTCTGTTCCCTGGGACCGGATCCACCAGGTTTGCGATGCGGTATCGAAGGAACTGGTGACGCAGGCCACGATGCACAACGTGCCGGGGAAACCCTATCTCTCGTACCGGGTGACCCAGACCTACCATACGGGCGTCTGTATCTATTTCACCATGGGCATTTACGGCAAGGGCCTGGAAGCGCCGGGCCGGACGTTTCACGTGATCGAACACCGGCTTCGGCAGGTGATCCTGGACAACGGAGGGTCTTTGTCGCACCACCACGGCGTTGGAAAGGTAAGAAAGGACTTCCTGCCGCAGATTCAGAGCGATAACAGTATCCAGGTCATGCGTCAGGCCAAGAACGCGATGGATCCGAACAACATCTTCGGGATCAGAAATGGTGTTTTCGGGGAGATTGAGTGACGGCTGATGGGCCTCTCGAGGTGGGGGCGCCCGGCCGGTCGCCCCGACAATGCCGAATCGCAGGGAAGGCAAATCATGTTCAACGGTAAAGTGGTCGCGATAACCGGGGCGTCGTCGGGTCTGGGCGCAACGCTGGCTCTGGCGTTCGCGGAGGAAGGGGCGGACCTGGCCCTTTTCGCCCTGGACGACGGCGTCCACGAAACGGCGGCTGACTGCAGGGAGCGCGGCAGCCGCGTGACCACGGAAACGGGTGACGTCGGAAATCCGGCGGACTGCGAGGCCTGGATCGACGCCGCGGTATCCGGACTGGGAGGCGTGGACTACCTGGTTGCCTGCGCGGGAATCAGCATGTGGGCGCGGTTCGACGAGGTGGAGGACCTGACGATTTTTCGCAGGTTGATGGAAACGAACTATCTGGGCATCGTGCATTGCGTATACTACGCATTGCCCCACTTAAAGGCGCGCGACGGGATGGTGGTGGCGATTTCCTCCATCCAGGGCAAGATCGGCGTGCCCCTGCATACGGGTTACGTGGCGTCCAAGCACGCCGTTCAGGGCTTCTTCGAGTCGCTGCGGACGGAACTTCTGGACACGGGCGTGGACGTGCTGACGGTACTGCCCCACTGGCTGCGCGGGACCAATCTGCGCAAGGCGGCTTTCGGAAAGGATGGCGGGGCTCTCGGCGGGTCGAGCCGCAAGCACAGCAGGGAGTCGATATCCCTGGACGACGCAAGCACGGCCATCATCGAAGCGATGAAGAAGAGGAAGCGGGAACTGATCATCCCGTTCAAGCTGAGATTTCTGCCCTGGCTGCACCTGATCAATCCGAAGATCGTCGAATATCTGGTCACGCGCGGGGTGGCGAAACAGGAAAAAGGGTAGCGGCTCGTCGGTTCGGCGGGTTGCGGCGCGAGGCCGGATTCAGGAAAAGACCCCGTCCACATCCAGGTGTTCTTCAATCAGTTCGGGCATGCGTCCGAGATGCCCGGCATCCACGTCCACGCCCGGATCGAATGGCACGATGCCCAGTGACGCGGCCCCGGTCAGGCGCGTGACCACCTCCGGACTGCTGCGGGCGGCCCTCGGGTCGCCGGGTCCGGTCGTATTGTAGACGACGCCCCGAATTTCCAGGTTGCGCGTCTTCGCGGCCTCGAGCGTGAGCATCGTGTGGTTGATGGCGCCCAGCGCGGCACGCGCGACCAACAGCAGTGGCAGGTCAAGACGGTCGGCGAGGTCCGCGACCAGGAAGTCATCACGGATCGGAACCAGCAGGCCGCCCACACCCTCGACCAGTACGGTTTCATGCAGGCGGATCAGGCGGTTAAACGCATCCACGATGGGTTCCAGCGGAACCCGGCGGCCCTCCAGTTCGGCGGCCACGTTCGGCGACAACGGCGCGGCGAGCCGGACGGGATTGACGAGTTCGAGCCCATCTGAGACGCCCGCCGCCTTCACCAGGAATCGCGCATCCGCCGCGCCGCCCGACGACACGGGCTTGAACACACCCACGTCCACGCCGCGTCCCCGAAGAACGGCGGCAATTCCGGCGGTCACGGCGGTTTTGCCCGCGCCGGTGTCCGTGGCGGTAACGAAGACTCCCCTGGATTGCATGGTCGTATTGCCCCCGGAAGTCAGGCCGCGTTCGTCACGGCGCGGATGGACTCGCAGGCGATATCCAGCAGCTCTTCGAGATCGCGGTCGGAAATGGCCAGGGGCGGCATGAGGACAATCGTGTCTCCCAGCGGGCGGATGAGCAGACCCCGTTTCCGGGCCTCGCCGCAGACGCGGTTGCCGACTCTCTCCGACGTCGGATACGGCCGTCCGCCAGCGCTGTCGGCAACCAGTTCGATGCCGGCGATGAAACCGCACCGGCGAACGTCCCCCACATGCGGGAGGGTCCTGAAGCGCTTGAGTCCGCGAGCGAGACGCTCGATCCTGGGTTGCAGCGACGCCAGTACGTTGCGGCTCTCGAATCGTTCGATGGCTGCCAGCGCCGCGGCGCAGCCGAGCGGATTGCCTGTATACGTGTGGCCGTGGAAGAACGTCTTGCCTTCGCTGTCTTCGCCCAGAAACGCATCGAAGATCCCGCCGGTGGTCAGCGTGGCGGCCACAGGCAGGTATCCGCCCGTGAGTCCCTTGCCCAGGCAGAGAATGTCGGGCGCGACCCCTTCTTTCTCGCAGGCGAACATGGCGCCGGTGCGACCGAAGCCGGTGGCGATCTCGTCGGCGATGAGCAGCACGTCGTGCGCCCTGCAGAGGTCGGCGACTCCCTTCAGATAGCCCTCGGGATGGACCAGCATCCCACCGGCGCCCTGGATCAGCGGCTCAATGATGAAGGCGGCGATGCGGTGGGCGTTTTGTTTCAGGATTTCTTCGACCGCCCTCAAACAGCCCTGGTTGCACGCGCTTGCGCGGGCGCAGAACGCGCAGCGATACGGATGGGGCGACGGCGCATTCAGCGACGGAAAGAGGAGCGGGCCGTACGCCTTGTGGAAAGTGTCGATATTCCCAACGCTCATGGCGCCGACGGTGTCGCCGTGATAGCTCCGCTCGAGGCTCAGAAAGCTGGTCTTGCCGGGTCGCGGGTCCGGTCTCTGCCGCCAGTACTGGAAGGCGATCTTGAGCGCGATCTCAACGGCGCAGGCGCCCGTGTCCGAATAGAACACGTGGTCCAGACCATCCGGTGTGATCGCCACCAGTTTTTCGGCCAGCCGGATCGCGGGTACGTTGGAAAGGCCCAGCAGCGTGCTGTGCGCTACCTGGTCCAGTTGTTCGCGGATGGCGGTGTCGATTTCCCCGGCGCGGTGGCCGTGTACGTTGCACCACATCGAGGAGTATCCGTCCAGATACCGGTTACCGTCGATGTCCTCCAGATAGACGCCGTCCGCACGAGCGATGACGATGGGGTCTTCGCTCGCATACGTGCGCATCTGGGTGAACGGGTGCCACACGAGGCGCCGGTCGAGGTCTTTCAGGCGGGCCTTGTCGTCCGGGGACATCATCGTATGGATGGGGATTCGGTACGGGCGGCGAATGGTCTGGTTACCGCCTGCTTGCGCCGATGCTCTCAAGGATGTCAATGGGCATTTTGCAGACCATGGTGTACGCGGGGTCGTAGACGTTGCCCACGTCGTACTCCACGGCCTGGCCCATGAGGATGTGTATGGACCGGGTATCCAGGCCGTAGTCTTCCTGGAGGAACCGGATCAATTCGGTGGTGGCGTGTTGGGTTGCCTGGTCCAGCGGGCGGGCGTTGCCCACGGCCATCACGTGGGTTTCGTTGATCGCCCTGGGCCAGTGGATGGTTTTGCCCTTCAGCAGGCGCAGCGTAAAGGTGACGTCGAAGGAGATTTCGATGCCCGTGCCCGCGATTTCGCCGTCGCCCTGAACCGCGTGGCCGTCGCCGATGTGGAACAGCCCGCCCTCGACGAAGACGGGGAAGTACACGGTGACGCCCTGGACGAATTCCCGGTAGTCCATGTTGCCGCCGTGGGTATCGGATGTGGCGGTGGAGATGGCTTGGCCGCGGGGCGGCGCCACGCCGAAGCAGCCCACCATCGGCTTCAGAGGGATCCGGAGCCTGCCGATGGGGAGGTCATCGAAGCCGATGGGCGTGGCCGTGTTGTTGTCGAAGTCGATTTCCCAATCCAGGAGGCGGCCGCGGTCGTCGTCGAATTCGGGCGTGTACCCGAAATCCAGCACGTTGGCGGCGACAATGCCCGACGTGTATCCGACGTTGCGGTTGGGCGCCAGTTTGTCGAAGGTTACGGCCAGCGTATCGCCCGGTTCCGCGCCCTCGAGGTAGAAGGGTCCGGTCTGGGGATTGCCCGCCGGCGTGATCGGTTGGCCCGAGGCGTCGCTTCCGCCGGCGTCGACGGTGGTGGTTGAGATGGTGTCGCCGCTGGCGACGTGCAGCACCGGGTCGTGCGCGCCCATGGCAGTGTGATAGGTTTCAGGGACGAATTGGTGGTGGGCCATGGATACTCCTCTTAAGAAAGTACGGGTGCGAGAGCGGGGCGATCGACGGTTCCCGGGGCCCGCTGGAGGGCGCCCGGTTTCGGTGGTCTCGTTACTGGGGAACCGCAATCATGCGGATGTTCGAGGGCGCTTTCCACGCTGATGTCCAGGAAAGGCCTCGATCCTGGCTGCCGAACAGGGTATCGCCAACTGCCGACCAGGCGCGGCCGTCGGGCGTGAAGCCAATGTGAAAGGTGTCGATGTTGCCCGCTGTGGTTTCGGGAAAGCCGTCGGTGACGTGCGACCAGTCGCGCCCGCCGTTATCGGTACGGTAGAGCTGACCCTGGGCGTCTCCGTGGGGCCCCGTGCTGACCGAGGCAAGAAGGCATTCCGGTTCGTCAGGGTGCACGGCGATGGCCCTGCCGTAGAAATAGGGAAAGCCGTCGGACCGGTGCAGCCAGGATCTCCCGCGGTCGTTGCTGAGGTAAACGGCACGGGCCGTGTTTGCGTACACCCGTTCGTCTTCCATGGACGACGTGGCAACCTGATGCACGTCCTGGTGCAGGTCCGGCGTGACGGGTTCCCAGGTGCGGCCCCGGTCGGGCGAACGCATGATGCTGCCCACGTGGATGTCGGCGTAGACCCAGCCGTCCCGTGTGGAGGCCATGCTGCGGACGGCCGCGGGGCCGCCCCATGGCGTGTACCAGTCGTCGCGGCATTCGAGGGCGTCGAAGGCGTCAAGACGCTCGGTCCCGCCGTCCGTCACGGCGTAAATGTGGGGAGCCTCCACGCCAACGAGGAAGCGCAGCGGTTCTTCTTCCAGAATGAGAAGGCATTCGATGGGGTCATCAATGCCGGTGGCGAGGGTTCGGGCGCCGGTTTGCGAAAGCACGGCGACCGCCCCGTCATCCCGGGCCGCCAGGCCGTGGGACCGCCCTTCCGCAATCGCCTGGACGTGGCCGCCATTCAGTACGGCCTGCGGTTCGGCCTGTTTCCCGTTCAGGGAATATACGGTGTCGCGGGTGGCGATTAACATAGGTACTCCTCTCAAGTGTCCTGTCCCAAAAATACCTCACCATTCTTCCGCCGATTCATCCCGTCTCGCAGCGTTGCCTTCGCTCGCCGACCTGGCCAGGTCGCCTGCGCTCTGGCGCTGGGTCCAGAGCCTGTCGAAGGATGCGAGCCGGGCGACTCGACGGCCGAATTCAGGCAACTTATTTCCGGGACAGAACACCAGCAACGGATCGGCCGGCCGCCGTCCGCGACGGGATTTCATGGTCTGGCTGCGAGGCAGGGCCTCAAAAGTAGCGGACGTCCCGGCCGCCGTCCGGCAACGGCAGGTCGACCGCCCGGTGTTCGTCCGCGGCGCGATTCCAGGCCAGGCAGAGTTCCAGCACGTTGCGGGCGTGTTCCGGGGTCACGTCGAGAGGATGACTGTCGCGGACGGAGCGGACGAAGCGTTCGACCGCGGCGTCGATGGTGTCGTTCTGAGCGCGGTAGAACACGCGGGGAGCGCCGTCGTCGTCTTTGTGCCAGACAATGCCTTCCATCACATCCAGATGCGCACGGGCAACACCATCGGTGCCGACCACTTCCATCTCCCATGCCGGGGCGCCGCAGGAAACGTTGAAGATGATGTCCATGGATCCCATTCGCCCGTCTTCGAACCGGACGGTGCCCTTGCCGGTATCCATCCAGATGCTGTGAGGCGTGGCCAGGTTGTCGTATTCGGCATAGGCGCGCACGGCGGGTGAATCGATGAGCCAGAGTAGCAGGTCCGCGGCGTAGACGCCCAGAGAAAGCCCGATGCCGCCCTGTCCGGGGCCGAATTCACCGCTGCCTTCGAAAACCGTTCCCGGTCCGAAGCAGCCGTGTTGAATCCATGCCCTCGACGAGATGACGCGTCCGACAGCCCCGTCCCGCACCCGGGTGGCCATCGCGCGGATGGCGCCGTCTTCCCGTCCGGGCAGCAGGGCGGACAGCAGCACGTTGTTTCGGCGGGCCGCGGCGACCATGGCGTCCGCGCCATCGAGGGTCATACACATCGGTTTGCTGATAAAGGCGTGGGCGCCCGCGTCCGCCGCGCTGGCTGCGTGCCGCGGCTTCAGCCTGTCCTCGCACGTCACGAAAACGAGGTCGAGCGACTCGGCGCGGACCATCTCCGGCACGGAGGCATACGCCCGGATGCCGTATTGGGCGCCGAACCCCTCCCTGGACCGCATGCCGAGTCTGCCGAGGGTTTCGTCGCTCTGGTCCAGATGCGCGAACGCCGCCAGGTCGATGTCCGGATTTCGCATCGCGGTCCGGGCAAACGCGTTCGAATAGTAGGATCCGATGCCGCACACGCCGG
Source organism: Candidatus Latescibacterota bacterium (assembly GCA_965203805.1). Taxonomy (GTDB): domain Bacteria; phylum Latescibacterota; class UBA2968; order UBA2968; genus JAAXHE01. The sequence continues at coordinate 5,214,269 of OZ241917.1, forward strand.
CTCTAAGCGCCATGGGTACGATCTCCCCGTTCCTGGTGACGAGCGGCGCCGAATCGCGGATCAACCCGCCGGTCGTCCCGTCCGTGACCGCACATCCACACGGCCGTTCGCGCGGGTATTCACGTTAAAATCAGCGGTATTGTCAAGCGCAATCGTTCACGCATGCGGTCTGGCGCGGGCGCGTGCCGCACCTGAATGGGACGGCGCCATGCTGTCGGGAAATGAAGGAGTTCCGTCCGGTAAACCGGTGACAGGAGGCTGAATGAACGAAGCTGGAACGGGGATTCGACTGGAGACGGCGGATGACGCGCGGTTGCGCGCGGACCCATCGCCGGCCGGCAGCGACATTGACGAACGACTGTGTGAGATCCGGGAGCTCTTTTCGCAGGAGGCGTCCCTCTCCACGGATACCCTGTCGCGGTACGGACGCGCCTGGACGCGCAGCCACCTGCAGGTCGGGGATCTCAAACGGACGGTGGGACTCGCGAATCGGGCGCGGGACGAATTCGCCGCGCTGGTCACGGTGGGCGTCGGTGGATCCGACCTGAGCGCGCGGGTCTTCCACGACGTGCTCAACCCCGCATACCACAATCTCCTGGCCGTTGATGAAAGGGGCGGCGCGCCGGAAGTCTACTTCGCGGGGGATACGTTCGATCCGCGACGGCTGGGGGCTCTGCTGGGGATGCTGGACCGGCGCGGGGTACTGGAACGCACCCTGTTTAACGTGATCAGCAAATCCGGGCGTACGGACGAGACCGTCAGCGCGCTGATGGTGGTGCGGGAATGGCTGTTGCGGCGCGCCCCCGGGAGCAGGAAAGACTGGCGTGGCTGCATTGTGGCGACAACGGGGTCGGACGCAGGGAGCGCGCTGTATGTATTGCACAGGCAACGTCCGTTCTACGGCGACACGTTGCTGCCCGTGCCCGATGGGGTGGGAGGCAGGTTTTCGGCATTCTCGCCCGTGGGGACGTTCTTCCTGGCGATGACAGCCGGAAACGGGACGTCACCCGGTTCGCGCGTAAGGGACCTGCTCGGCGGCGTCGCGTGGGCGGACGCGCGATGGGGCCTTCCCCGGCAGGACGAGCGAAACATCGCCTTTCGCCTTGCCCGGTGGCTGCATCTCCACGAGCGGTATGGCCGGATGCGTGCGCTGGTGTTCTACAATTTCGCGGACAACCGGCGCCTGGGAGACTGGTTCCAGCAGCTGTACGACGAATCGCTGCAGGAACGGGGCGGCGGCCTCCACGTCGTTCCCGTCGTCGGACCGGCCGGCAGCCACTCCGTTCTGAACGGGATCGTCGGCGGCCCTGCGAACCGGGCGGTTCTCTTCGTTCACTGGGAGGACCTGGGGCGGGATCTGCAGATTCCGGACGGATCGGAAATCGGGAGCGAGACGGCGGCGTTCGCCGGGCTGCGTATGAGCCAGGCGCAGTCGGCCTCGTACCTCGGAACGTGCCGGGATTTTACCGCAAGGGGGATTCCGAACGCGACGCTGCACGTGGGACGGCGGGACGAGAGACACCTTGGCGCCCTGATGCGCGTACTGATGGATACCGTCGCGGTGAAGGGGCGCCTGCAGGGCCTGCACGTCAACGACGCGGGCGAAGTGGATCCCGCCGCCGATCTCACGTATTCGCAGGTCGGGGTGGAAGGATATAAACAACGAACCCGCGATCAGTTCCTTCAATTGAAATCCGGGCGCTGACCCGGCGCCGCGGACCGGGATGGGTTTCCCGGGCAGCCGGGCCCGCGCTACCGGTTGTGCCCCCCTCCGGATCTGATTATCTTGACCGCTGGCGCGGCATATCCAAAAAGGAAAAAAGGAGCGGATCGATGGCTGTTGAGATTGGCGGCTTGAGGGTTAGCGAGATCCTGTACAATCTGGTCAGGGACGAGATTGCTCCGGGTACGGATGTGGACCCTGGAGCATTCTGGATTGCGTTGGGCGAGATCGTCCGGGAACTGGGTCCCGGGAACCGGGCGTTGCTGGAAAGGCGGGATCGTATTCAGGAGAAGATGGACCGGTGGTACCGGGAGCGGAAGGGCCGGTCCCTGGACCGGGACGAGTACCGGGCATTTCTGGCCGACGTCGGCTACCTGGTGCCGGAGGGCGACCATTTCGAGCTGACCACGGCACGCGTGGATCCCGAAATCGCAAGCGTTGCCGGACCGCAGCTGGTGGTGCCGGTGGACAATGCGCGTTACGCGCTGAACGCGGCGAATGCGCGTTGGGGCAGTCTTTACGACGCCCTGTACGGAACAGACGTGATTCCGGAGGAACCCGGCGCCGAAAAGGGCGACACTTACAACCCGGTCCGGGGGGCGCGGGTGATTGCGGCGGCGGAAGCGTTTCTGGATGACGCGGCGGGTCTGGCGTCCGGTCGCTGGTCGGAGGCGACGGGTTTTGCCCTGGAAGACGCTGGCGGGGCCCAACGGCTCGTTGTCGCGCTGCGGAGTGGTACGGAGGTCGGACTCGCTGACCCCGAACAGTTCGCCGGGTACCGGAAGGACCGGGGCGAACTTTCGAGCGCGCTGCTGGTGAACAACGGTCTTCACATCGAGATCAGCATCGATCACGACCATCCCGTAGGCGCCGCGCATCCGGCAGGTGTCAATGACGTCCTGCTGGAGGCGGCGGTGACGACGATCCAGGACTGCGAGGATTCGGTATCGGCCGTGGACGCACAGGACAAGGCGAGGGTGTACGCCAACTGGAACGGCATCATGAAAGGCACGTTGGAAACGACCTTCGAAAAGGGAGACCGGGAGATTACGCGGCGTCTGAATCCGGACCGGGAATTTACGGCGCCGGACGGCGGGGCCTTCGTCCTGCCGGGACGGAGCCTCCTGCTGGTGCGGAACGTCGGCATCCACATGTACACCGATAGCGTGACGAGCAGCGACGGCGAGGAGATTCCCGAGGGGTTCCTGGACGCGATGGTGACCGCACTTGCGGCCAAACACGATTTGAAGCGGGAAGGCGAATTCGTCAACAGCCGCGCGGGCAGCATTTACATCGTGAAACCCAAACTGCACGGCCCGGATGAGGTCGCGGCCACGATCGATCTGTTCGAACGCGTGGAAGCGGCGCTGGGACTGGAGCGCAATACGCTCAAGGTCGGCATTATGGATGAAGAGCGCAGGACCACGGTAAACCTGAAAGCGGCGATTCGTGAGGCACGGGATCGTGTGGTGTTCATCAATACAGGTTTCCTGGACCGTACAGGCGACGAGATCCATACGAGCATGGAAGCCGGTCCGATGCATCCGAAGGCGGACATCAGGGCGCAACCCTGGCTTGCGTCGTACGAGGACTGGAACGTGGACGTGGGGGTGGAGACCGGCTTCAGCGGCAGGGGGCAGATCGGGAAAGGGATGTGGACGATGCCGGACGAGATGCGGGAGATGGTGGAGACCAAGGTTGGACATCCGGAAGCGGGCGCGAGCACGGCGTGGGTACCGTCCCCCACGGCGGCGGTTCTTCACGCCATGCACTATCATCGGGTGGACGTGGCGGCCAGACAGGCGGAGCTTGCCCGGCGGGAGCGGGCGAGTCTGGACGAAATCCTGACGCCGCCGCTGCTTGACAGGGAATTGTCGCCAGGCGAGATCCAGCGGGAGCTGGACAACAACGCCCAGGGCATCCTGGGCTACGTCGTGCGTTGGGTGGACCAGGGCGTGGGTTGCTCGAAGGTTCCGGATATCAACGACGTGGGCCTGATGGAAGACCGGGCGACGCTGCGCATTTCCAGCCAGCACATCGCCAACTGGCTGCACCACGGGATTGTGAGCGAGGAACAGGTGCGGGCGACGTTCGAGAAAATGGCGGCATTGGTCGACGAACAGAACAGCGGAGACCCGGAATATCGGAATATGGCGCCGGACTTCGAGCGAAGCGTCGCGTTTCAGGCGGCGCTGGACCTGGTTTTCGACGGCACGGCGGAGCCGAACGGCTACACCGAACGCGTGCTTCACCAGCGGCGGCGCGAAGTGAAAAAGCGGGGAGACGCAAGACGTGAGACGTGAGAGATTGCCTGCCCTGTGCGGTTTCGTTTCTTGCCGGAGGCTTAAAGGAAGAGGCAATCGGGCAAGGATGTCATCTACCGTCTTCCGTCTCCCGTCTCACCGGTTTCAGGTTGTTCATTGACTTTTGCCCCGTGCGTATTAACTTTGGCATGAATTACCCATACCGGCGTCAGATCGGGATTATCGAGAATCAGGAGGGCAGGATATGCAGGCCCAGGGCGAATTGAAATCCGTCGGGCAGCGGGTGGCCAGGCTGAACGGACCGGATATCGTGACGGGGCGGATTCAGTATGCCGACGACATCCAGCTTCCGGGGATGTTGTATGGCCGCATCCTCCGCAGTCCGCACGGTCACGCGCGTATCCGGAAGATCGATACCTCTCGCGCCGGAAAGCTGCCCGGGGTGGTGGACGTGGTGTGCGGCCCGGACGTGCCCGAGCTGTCTGTCTTCGAGTCCGAAGAGGTCTGCTATCAGGGGCAGAAGGTGGCGGCCGTGGCGGCCGTGGATCCGGATATCGCGGAGGACGCCCTTGCGTTGATCGAGGTGGACTATGAAGTGTTGCCGGCGGTTGTGGATCCCGTACACGCCATGGATCCGGACGCTCCGGAGGCCGTCCTGGGTGCGCCAACCGAGGATGTAAGGGATCCGGAAGGCAGAAGGCTGCAGAACGTGACCGCCTATAATGTACTGGAAGAGGGAGACGTTGAACAGGGCTTCGAGGATGCGGACGCCGTTGTCGAGGCGGAATACCAGGTGCCCTTCTTCAATCAGACCTACATGGAGCCGAACGCGGCCACGGCGCGCGTGGAGGCGGACGGAAGGCTGACGGTTTGGGCCGCTGGACAGGGTACATTCACGAAACGGGAGGGCCTCGCGGAGGCGCTGAACATCCCCGAGGGGCGCATCCGGGTGATTATGACGGAAACGGGCGGCAGCTTCGGAGGCAAGAACCGGATCAATATCGAGGCGCACACGGCGCTGCTGGCCATGCGTACGGGTCGCCCTGTAAGGGTTACGATCAACAGGGGGGAAGATTTCCGGGACAGCCGACCGGGGCCCGGGTGCTGGGTGCGGTTGAAAACGGGCGCGCGCAAGGACGGAACGCTCACGGCCGTTGAAGGGCGAATCGTATGGGACGGCGGCGTTCAGGGCAGCGGTGGGGCCGCGAACCGGTTGCTGGGACCCTACAGGATCCCGCACGTCAGGCTGGAGGGGATGGCCGTCCGGACCAACAAACCCGGGCCGGGCGCGTATCGGGCCCCCGGAGGGCCGCAGACGGCGCTGGCGAGGGAGTCCAACCTGGATATGCTGGCTCACAAGCTAGGTATCGACCCGGTGGAAATCCGTTTGAAGAACGGTTTGAGCAAGGGCGACCAGCCGGTGATCCAGCACGACTGGCTCAAAGACACCATCCGCAAGACCGCCGGGTCCGCAGGATGGGGACGGCGAGAGCTGAAGCCCAATCAGGGCATGGGAATCGCGGTTGGAGACTGGCACAACGCCTCCGGTCCGACCAACGCGTTCGTGACGATGTCGGCGGACGGATCCGTAGCCCTGGTGACCGGGCAGGTGGACATCACGGGTCTGCATACGGTAATGGCGCAGGTGGCGGCCGAGGAACTGGGCGTCCCGGTCGAAAAGGTGACGGTGCGTCTCGGCGACACGGATACCGTGCCCTACGCGTCGTTGAGCGCGGGAAGCAAGGCGGCGTATTCGGCCGGAACGGCGGCGAGGGAGGCGGCCCGGGAGGCACGCGACCAGTTGTTGCGTATGGCCTCCGAAAAACTGGAGGCCGCCGTCGACGACCTGGTCATCGCAAACGAGCGGGTGCAGATCGTCGGTTCGCCCGACCATGCCATCGGCCTGGGCGAATTGGCCGCCGAAGCGATCGAGTCCAGCGGCGCCGTCAACGGCCGGTGCGTGCTGAGCAGTGTTCCCACCTATCCCTCGTATTCGGTAAACGTCGCCACCGTGGAGGTGGACCCTGGCACGGGACAGGTCCGACTGATCGACCTGGTGGCCGGGCAGGACGTGGGCAGGGCGCTCAACCCCCTTCTGGTGGAGGGTCAGATACAGGGCGGCGCCATACAGTCAATCGGGTTCGGCCTGATGGAGGGTTACCGGTATGACGAGACGGGCCGGATGCTGAATCCCAATCTATTGGACTATGCCATCCCCACGGCGCTGGACGTGCCCAACATTCAGACGGTGATGGTCGAAGACCCGTGCGAGCACGGGCCCTACGGCGGCAAGGGGGTAGGGGAGCCACCGATTATCCCGGGAGGCGCGGCGGTGGCCAACGCGATCTTCGACGCCGTGGGCGCGAGGGTCCGGGAACTCCCCATGACGCCTGAGCGGGTGGTAGCGGCGTTGCAGGAAGCCAACAACGGACGGTAAGAGGAGGTCGAAGAATTGAATCGTTTCGAATATTTCGCTCCCGCGACCGTGCGGGAGGCCGTTGAGGTACTGAACGACCGCCCGGGCGCGAAGTTGCTCGCCGGGGGCACCGACCTGCTGGTGCAGATGAAGGAACGGATGCGTACCCCCGATACACTGGTGGATATCCGGCGGATTCCCGGCGCTGACGAACTCCGCTTCGACAGCAAATCCGGACTCACGATCGGGGCGGCCGTGACCATGCGTCAGGTGGAGCTTATGCCGGCTGCACAATCACATTACGCGGGTCTCGCCGAAGGCGCCCGTGTGGTGGGATCCTTTCAGATCCGAAACCTCGCGACCATCGTCGGCAATATCTGCAATGCGGCGCCTTCCGCGGATGCGGCGCCGGGATTGATCGTACACGGCGCGAAGGTGAAGGTCGCCGGTCCGACGGGACGGCGCGCAATGCTCGTGGAGAATTTCATGACGGGTCCCGGCCGGACCACGCTCCGGGACGGAGAATTCGTGGTTGGCCTCCACGTTCCGGTTCCATCTGCGCGGACCGGGTCGGCCTATATGCGGCACACGCCCAGGGGCGCAATGGATATCGCGATGGTGGGTGTGGGCGCGGCCGTGACGCTGGCGCCGAGAACCCGCGCCTGCCAGGACGTCCGCATCGTGCTGGGCGCCGTGGCGCCCACGCCCCTCCGGGCGAGGGCGGCCGAGCGGTTGCTGAAAGGACAGCGGCTGACCGGTGAGCTGATCGCCAGGGCGGCGGAAACGGCGGCTGAAGAGGCCCGCCCGATCAGTGACGTGAGGGGCTCGGCGGAATTCAGACGCGAGATGGTGCGGGTGTTGACGGGTCGGATGGTTAGTGCGGCGTTCGAAAACGCGCAGGAACGGTCGGGCAACAAAAGGAGGGCGGCGTGAACCACGAGATCCAATTGAACGTCAACGACACCGTCTACGACCTCTCTTTAGAGCCGCGTAAGACGCTGCTGGCCGTTTTGAGGGATCGCCTTGGGCTGACCGGCACCAAGGAGGGTTGCTCCACCGGCGACTGCGGCGCCTGTACGGTTCTGATCGACGGTGAGCCCGTCACGTCCTGCCTGGTACTCGCCGTTGCCGCCGCCGGTCGGGAAGTTACGACCGTGGAGGGTGTCGCGGACAAGGCCTCGTTGCATCCGGTCCAGGAGGCCATGGTAAGTTCGGGCGGGCTGCAGTGCGGCTTCTGCACGCCAGGATTCATTGTCTCATCCTATGGGCTTCTGCGGAAGAATCCCTCGCCGTCCGAGGATGAAATCCGGCGGGCCCTCGCCGGCAATCTCTGCCGGTGTACCGGATATACGAAAATTGTGGAGGCGGTGCAGGAGGCCGCAAAGCGAATGGCCGGTAAAAAGGAACGGAAACGGGCAGCCGCGTAGACCCTTGGGCTGATCCGGTGAAATCGGCAACGAAAAAACGCCGTGTCTTATGACGCGGCGTTGTTCGCTATCAGGTGGTTTACCAGTGGTAAACTGCTGAAATGAACCGGATTCACGACGCATTGAGAATCTGGTCTTTAAATCCCCGCCAATGGGACCAGAGATATCATCACCTCGTCCTGTTGGCGATATGGAAACCGGAGGAATGAACGCGCCATGGCGAAATTCAAGGCGGGCATCATCGGATGCGGGGGCCGGGGCCGCGGTCATGCGGAGGGGTATGCCGCATCGCCCGAGGTCGAAATCGTGGCGTGCGCGGATCCGGCCGAGGCGGCCAGGGGAAACCTGGCGGAACAATTCGACGTTTCGCAAACCTACGGCGACTACCGGGAAATGCTGGCGCGTGAGGACCTCGACATCGTCAGCGTGTGTACCTGGATCGGGATGCACCGGGAGATGGTCATCGCGGCGGCCGAGAGCGGCGCGCGGGCCATTCATTCCGAGAAGCCGATGGCGCCCACGTGGGGCGATGCGAAAGCGATGGTTCAGGCCTGCGGCGACCATGGCGTCACCATTACGTTCTGCCACCAGCGTCGTTTCGAGCGGTCTTTCAAAAAGGCGAAGGCCCTGGTACATGAAGGGGCGATCGGGCAGCTTATCCGGGTGGAAGGCGCGTGCTCCAATCTGCTCGACTGGGGCACGCACTGGTTCGATATGTTCTTCTTCTACAATGACGACGCGCCCGCCGAGTGGGTGCTGGGGCAGGTCGACGCTTCCGAAAGGCGCGAAATATTCGGCGTGGAGGTGGAAGCGGGCGGGCTTTCGTGGGTGCGCTGGCGGAACGGGCTGGAGGGATTGCTCGCTACCGGCGACGCGGCCCTGAAGGGCGTAGCGAACCGGCTGATCGGCACGGACGGGATCATCGAAGTGATTGGAGGGCGAGACAGGCCCCCGATCCGGATCATGCGCCCGGGCTCGGACTGGGAGGTTCCCGATCTGCCGGGGCCGCAGGTGAATCCGACCGTGCTCTCGGTGCTGGACCTGGTGGATTGCGTCAAGACGGGGCGCGAACCGGTGTTGAGCGGTCGGAAGGCGTTGCAGGCAACGGAGCTGATCTTTGCGACCTATGAGTCCAGTCGTCGTCGCGGGCGGGTGGACCTGCCCCTGGACGTGGAGGATTCCGCGCTGCTGACCATGCTGGACGAAGGGACGATCGGCGGGGAGAGAAGCGATTGAGTCGTTGCGGAAACGGACAAGCATCGGGTTAGTGACCGGTATCGCTGACTGACTATCACTAAATAATCTGGAGGCAAAATGCTGCCGGAAAACCGAATTACGACCCATCCTGGGGAAGTTCTTCTGGAAGAATTCCTGAAGCCCCTGGAAATTACTCAGGTGGCGTTCGCCAGGCACATCGAAGTACCTATCCAGAGGGTGAACGAGATCATCCGTGGCAAACGAGGAGTAACCCCGAATACCGCCTGGCTGTTTGCTCAAGCTCTGGGAACGACGCCGGAGTTATGGTTAAATCTACAACGAAATCATGACCTGGCCAAAAGTCGACCCGTTAGGGAAATACAGAGACTTCAATCGGTTGGATAAACCAGGATTCACCAGGAGGATGACGTGAGTTTTGACGTCTATGATTTTCGAACGGATGTGTGCAACATGCTCGTCACGCCCTGGATCCGGTCGCGTTTCTTGCGGATGGAGCCTGGCGAATCTGCATCTCTGCACAGCCACGATCTGGGCCACGAGATCTTCCTTGTGCTCGCCGGCCGGGCTGAGTTTACGATCGACGGCGGCGTCAGGGAGGTGGGTCCCGGACAGCTGTGCGTGGCGCTCGCCGACGAAATCCACTCGGTGCGGACCGTGGGAGATGAGCCGATGACGATGTACCTGTCCGTCACCCCGCACATCCAGCCCACGCACACGGGTCGGACCGGGGCCGGCGAGCGGTTGCCGACCCGCTTCGCGCCTTCGCACACGTACGACGTGGCGCCGGACGACTCACCATCGATGACAGATGTGGTCGATCGCAACATGGAGGCGGCCCGCGCCCTGGCGCGTGATGCGGCGGCGCTGGTCCGGACGCAGGAGGAGACGGCGGGTCGATTTCACGGCGCCAGGGAGGACGCCGTCGAGGCCAGAGAAGCGGTGTGGGAGGCGCTATACAGTGTGTTCAAGCACGCGTACGATCTCGGGGACGCGTGGAACGTGCTGGCGGACCGCGTCGAACGGATGCCGGACGGTTAGGCTCGGTCGTTTCCATTCGCCGCGGTTCTTCCGCGGCTCCGGATTCCGGGGAGAAAGGGCAATCCACATGGCTCCCGTCAAGCTGGGCGTCGTAGGTTGCGGCGCAATCGCACAGATACAGCATCTGCCGAATCTGGCGGGATTGCAAGAGGAATTCGAGGTCGCAATGGTATGCGATCTGTCGCCGGGGCTTGCCGCCTGGGCGGCAGAGACGTTCCACGTGCCCGCTTCGGTGACGGATTATCGGCGGCTTGTCGCGTCGGACGACGTGGAGGCGGTGCTCCTGTGCCATTCGGACCCGAAGACCGATGCTGCCGTGGCCGCGCTGGAGGCCGGAAAGCACGTGCTGATTGAAAAGCCGGTCTGCTTTACGCTCCGGGAGGTGGATGCGATTGCACAGGCGGCTGACCGGGCCGGCGTGGTGGCGCAGGCGGGTTATATGAAGGTGTACGATCCGGCGTTCGAGACGGCGAAAGCCGAGGTGGACGGGATGACGGATATTCGCTTCGTCCAGGTGAACCATCTGCACCCGGACAACCGGCTCCATCTGCGTCAGTTCAGGCTGAAGCGGTTTGACGACCTGCCCGCGGGACCCGTGGCGGAGACGCATGCAGCCCGGCAGTCGGCGGTTCGCGAGGCGATCGGCGAGGCGCCGGAAGACGCGGTTCGCGCGTTCTTCACGCTATCGGGAAGCATGATCCACGACTTGTATTGTCTTCGTGCAATGATGGGGACGCCGGAGTCGGTGGTCAGCACGGAGGTTTGGAACGAAGGGCGGGCGATTTCAACAGTACTGTCATACAGTAACGGCGCGCGTTGCGTGGCATCCTGGGTGGACCTGCCGGACCTCTGGGATTTCAGGGAGACCCTTGAAGTGTACAGCGCCGACCGGCGCGTGCTGGTTTCATATTCCACCGGGTTCGCAAGGGGGATTCTGTCTACGGTTGTCGTCTACGAGATGGACCCCCGCGGGGAGACGTCCGCCCGGCGGCCGGCGGTTGCATGGGAGAGCCCATTCGTGCGCGAACTGCGTCACTTCCATTCGTGCATTGCCGGGCAGGACGCCTGCCGGACGCCGGTGACCGACGCCAGGGAGGACATCGGGCTGATTATCGATATCACCCGGCGTTACATGGAGCGCGGGCCGAAAACGGAATAGCCTGAAGTCGAAGACGATTCAGAAAAGCCCGGGGCGATCTCCGGGCTTTTCTGTTTCTGCAAGTTCCGTGTGGGCAACAGGCCTCTATCGGGGACCATCCGAAACCGGGTAGAGCGTCAGCCTGCCTTTCCTTCCCGCGCCTTCATCGGCGACGATGAGCGTACCGTCCGAGGCGAAGGTAATTCCTTCGACCTGTCGATGCCACCGGGCTTGAAACTTCCTGACGTTGAGCACCTTCCCGTCGGGCGTCATTTCCGCGATCGCCCCCTGGCGGGCGGCCAAGACATAGTAGTTCCCCGATACAGGATGCCGTTCGATCCCCGAGGGTTGGAATTTTCGGCCTTTGATGTGTCTCGCAAATCTCTTGACAGGTATCACGATTCGTACATCTTCATTCAATTGCCTCTTGTCAAGTGACCAGTGGTATATTGCCAGCTTCCGTTCCATTTCCAGGCTGCGAGCGTCCTTGCACATCAACAGGAGTCCCCGACGGCTCCGGTCATACGTCAAGCCCTCTATTTCGCAATCTCTTCCCACGCCGGTCGCGTAGACGTTAAAGAGAACGGATTCGCCGGGAGATCCCTCGCGAAACTCGAACAGCCGCCCCGAACTTGAGACGAGGTAGATCCTGTCGTCAGTTGCGGCAACCCCCTCGAAATCGCCGGCAACCGGAAAACTCATATCCGATAACTGGAATGACTTGACGATTGACCCATTCCGATAATCGATCTCGAAAACGATCGCTCTTTCGTCGTTGTGCGCCAGAAGCCGGTTGTCTGCGGTCATCGCCAGTCCGGAGACCTCCTCCAGTTCCCTGGGGAGCTTCCAATGTGTCGCGGTCTCGGGTTCCAGGGGATAGCTGTCGAGAGATATTCTCCGTTTCGATGCCGCGGCTGCGTCCGCCTGCGAGATGACGCCTGAAATACCCTTAGTCGTGTCGACCAAATCTCCAGCGACTTCCGCGGATGCACTCGTTCCTGCTCCCGTCGCCAGCATATAGAGAAGAATGCCGAAACCAGGACAGTTGAGCGGAAATTTAGTCTTGATGTTATTCATTTCAGATTATGCTGTTTCGTCCGCGACGTAAACTGCCAATTTGCGGTACCGGTTCAGGCGCCTTCGGTGCTGATTCACTCCTCGTCACCTTGCAGGGGCGCCCTGGCTCCGGTGTTGGCGGTGATCCTCCGTGGCTTCTTGCCGCACGGGGTCATCGCTCTTTTTGGGAATCAACGTCAATGGCTACACGCTCTGATCATTCTCAACGTCGGTCAGTTCCACGTCCTTAATACGCTTCTTCCCCCTCTTCTCAATCTCCCGGACAAGGGAGGTCAGATCGACGGACTGTCTCAAAGAGACGTGATACGCAACGACGACCGTGCCATCCAGGTTCTCGATCACTTCAGCCACGTTCCACTTTGCGCCAACGGACTCGAGAGTCGGTCCTGCTGCTTTCTGTGCTGCGTCGACATTTGTTGCATGCACGGCTATCCTGCAATTGGAGAAATCTTCCTGGGTTTCACCGCCCAATTCGGAGGTCTCCACCGATTTTTTGCGTGACACGAGTTTCCAGCCGGAGAGTATCGGAGGTTGGGCTCCGTAATTGGTCTTCCATACCCCAAGTGTTATGGTCACAAATGCCAGCGATGCGATGAATGCGACTGTCGTAAGCTGGGTACCGGCGGCCAGCCCGATCCCGATCACCATAAACATGTAAACGGCATCCATTGTCTCCCTGAGCGAGATCCGGAAACTGACGGCGGCCACGATGCCAGCCAGGCTGAACGCAAGGGCAAGACTGCCTTTAACCAGGAAGACAACCAGCGATATCGCTACGGGCATCACGAGCAACGTGTGCGCAAATGACTGGCTGTACTTCTTGGACGGCCGCGTCCAGGCATAGACCCACGTGATCGGAAGGGTAACCCCGAAGGACAGTACCAGAGCGACCACAACCGGAATCGTGTGCGCCGGATCGAGAAGGCGGTTTATGCCTTCCTTGATGTTTCCAAGTGGAATTGCGGCATCGGCGCCCGAGCCAAGCGTTTTTCCCACGAATATGCGTTCTCGCTCCTTGGCGACGTAATGCAGGATTTCGGGATAGAAATGGAAGATCGAATTGAGAATCACCAGCCACACGACATAATAGAAGAGCAGACGTACGATGATGTTCTTGAACACGGCACCCTCCATCATTAACTAGAACATGAAACCAGCACGCAAATATACGCCCGTTAAATCATCGCCATTTACGACTGCCAGGCTCAAGGTATGCCGGCGTTTCAAAAGCGATAGCCAGAATCCGCCACCGAAACTCGCGTGCCATTGATCGGCGCCGGGCGGGTCTCCGTCGTAGAACACACGGCCCGCGTCTGCTATTCCGAACACGCCCAACTCTCCCCGGAACAGGAGCTTGATTCTCGCCAGAACCAGGCGCAATTCGGAATTTCCAAACAGCGCGGTATCGCCGGCAAAACGGTTTTTCCGGAATCCTCGCAGGTTGCCGATGGATGTCCCGCTGCCGATAGCGCCCGGCCCCCCCAGGAACGCACTCTCGAAAAAGGGAAAGGAACCCCACAGCCTCCTGGCGCCGCCTCTCAGTGCAAGCGTCGGGTCGGCGGGAACACGAGCAGTCAGATAAGTACTGACTTCGCCGTCGATGCTGGCAAACGTCGATTCCACGTCCCAGACGCCGGGATAGACGGCTGCACCCGCCCTTATCTGGACTCCGCGATCAGGATATCCCGGATTGTTGCGCGTATCGTACGTGAATTCACCCCTTGCGCCGACCTGACCGAAGGAACCTGTACCATAAGGCGGCTCAACCGTCGAGGCGACAAATCTGCCTTTGTTGGATTCGAGCGGGGTGTTTGAATATTTGAGGATCGGCCCGAAATCCACGGTTACTTTCGACCGAAACGAACCCGGACCGTTCCCGGAAGTCTCTTCATTGCGTTCTACTGCCCGAAACTCGAACGCGGGGGCGATTTCGAGGGTTTTCTGCTCCACTTTGTAGTAGGAAGACGGATGCGGAACCTCGGTTTCGTTTCCGAACCCGTTGAAACGCAGCAACTGGATTCCGGAGTAATTGAAGTTGACTCTGGCGTCAAAGTCTGCCACAGGTTGGCGAAACTTCACGGTATAGGAAACAAAGGACTTGATGCTATTGATATCACTTTGCCTCGCAAGGCCGACGCTAAACAGATGTTGTGAAGAGTATGGGTACTTCCGATAGCCGAAATACTGCCGGTTATGTACTACTCCGGCGTAAATATTCAGGTCGGGGTTTATTGTAAAAATCGGAAGCGTAATGGCCTGCATGCCCCAATCGAGCGCGTATCTTGCACGGAGAATCCGGGCGGGCGGGCGTTTGTACGGCCGCCCGTCGATCCTGGCACCGGTGTACCGGTTTTTTCCACGATAATCATAGTAGCGGATCTCCGAGTCACCGTTCCGCGATGAATCTGTGAGCGTGTCGTCCCCGCCGCCGCCATCGATACGGACGCGAATCCGACCGTTCGTCCCCGATATCTCCGCACGGTCATCTCCGCCACGGAGGTATACCCGCACTTCCCGGGTTTCTTTGCGATGGAAGGTCCTCTGGAAGTAGGGTGTTTCCTTCGAGCCGAACGTGTTTTCCATCAGCCCGAGACGGAGAACGAGATCACCGTCGGGCAAGTGTTCCAAATGCACGTACTCATCCCTGTCGGTCGCCTGAATTTCGACCTGACGGGAGATGAATTCATAGTATCCGGCGGCGAATTCGGGCAACGCGTTCCGACGGGATTTGAGGGCGTACGTCAATGTCTCCCCCACAAGCCTGTAATACGGTGGCGGCAGTTTTCGTACGGCTTCCTCGATGACGTCATCGGTCAGACTGGCGCAAAACGCGTACGCTACCGAATCCCAGGCCGCCTTTTGAAGTTCGGCCAGAAACTCCCGGTCCAGTTCCCAGCCCGTGGTCGACAAGCCCACCGGGTTTGGATACCTGGCGTCGAATCTGATCTGCCTGGGGAGCCCGATTCTCGCCACCGCCATTGCAAGTCCCTCAAAGCCGATAAACGCCTGGTCGCGGTCCTCCGGTATCGGAAGCCAGGTATGACAGGCGCCATCGGGAAACCGCGCCCACCTCCACTGACCGTAATGACGATCCTTGTCGTTGATGAGAAAATCCATCAGTCTCGCCTTTAGATAGGCACGGGCGTCCACGCGGTGGCAGGGACCCTTTTCCAGGTGTTTCCACAGCTTCTCCGTGCCGCTGATCTTGCGGGATCCCGCGAATCCGGGTGTATCGCCGGCGCCTTCCGAAGGGTGTTCCTGCAGCATGCCTATCAGGCCGGCGAATTGCGCGCGGTACTCCTTGAGCCTGGGATCGTCCGGAATGACGACGAGCGTATGCTTTGCGTGGAGGATGCCCGCGGCTTCCATCAGCGGATCGACCACGAGCGCCCCGGTCGGCAGAAGCGCGCTGATCAGATCCTGCAGGACGTCGTCCGCAATTGTATCCTTGAGCTCGTCCCATATCTTCCTGGACGGATCTTTATCCAGGGAACGTACCGTATAGCGGCGGCCGTCATTTCCTGAAAAGTGAAGGGAGACGGACTGTCCGGCGCCGCCGGGACGAAGCGGCGTCAGGCCGCCGCCTACGCTGTCAAGGTCCAGCACTGCAACCTCGATCGGCGTTGTCCAGAGATCCCTGTAGTTGCCGCCGTAGAACCAGCGTTTGAGCCCGCCGGCTCGAAACCTTTCCCCTGGAACCACCACGTGGGTCTTTGCGCCATTCGGAGGAATTGAATGGTGAATCCTGTACCCCGGCGTCGGCGAATCCTTCTGTGGCGCCGATTCTGTCGGAACAGGAAAAGCGAACGACAACAGAATCAAAGAAGGGAGCCAGTTGGGAAATACCATCCTTGTACGGTTCATTTTAAGAGTATCAAAGATGACTTGCAAACCAAACGGTCGAAAACACGCATGCAAACGTCAAAATCCAAATCCGATTCCCGTATAGATCCGGATTTTTCTTTTTTCAGTGCTTACAACGTCAACGCGCATGGGACCAAGGAAAGATGTGTTGACATATCCGCCGATTCCAAATCCGTGGATCCAGACATTCGGCCGGTTGGGATTGGTAACCATATTATAAATACCGCCCTGGTAGAAAACCCCGATTGCACTGCGAGGCAGGGTTTCCCAGGTTTTTACGTGTTTCCAGACAGATACGCCCAGGGAGACGAACCTCGATACCTTCAGTTCGTCTCGATTGAGTCCAACCACGGGCAATGCCGCGTCACTGAAGTGTCCGGCTCCACCTAAAGCGAGATATTCGTGCATGGGCGCCGACCGTGTCACATAGCCTCCCGAGGACCGGACGCCGACGCTCAATCGCGAATACGGGCTGGAGAAAATCGCGAACTCTGTCTGCAACTGTTTCTGCGAATATGCCGGCCGGACCCATTTTATCCGTGTTCGAAAGTAGATCCCTCTTTTCGGCAAATGCGAATTGTCCCGCGTGTCTATACTCCCTGAAAACCACAGACCGGGCATATACTCGGACGCGTTGTCGATTGAGCGGTCGACATTGCGGATGCGGACCTGCTCTACCTGATATCCCGCTTTGAGACCGCCCCAACTTCCGAACAGAACCTGCATGCCCATTCGTGCACGAAGACGCCTCTCTTTGTACGCGCCCCGGCGTTGCCGGTCCTGAAAATACAGCCTCTCCTGATGCCATCCCCGAAGCTCACCGAGAAGACGCAGACTCCCGGATGAGCGGAAGAACAGGTTCAATTCCGCAAAGCTCAAATTGCCCGCCATGCCACGCAGATAGAGCTCGGATACCCGGCCGTAAGTGCTTTGGTGTACGAACTCGCCCAGTGCCGAAACCCGAAAATCGTTGTCGTAACGAAGTCCCGCTCTCACCTCGCTGGGTGGGTTTTCAAGCACGTAAAAAACCAGCTCCGTCCGGCCTTCACGGTCAAGAATCTGGTAATTTACAGTCTGGAACAATCCCGTGGCGTAAAGGCGGGCGGATTCGCTTTCCAGCTTCCGAAACGACACGGGCTTATTTTTGATGTTTTCAAACCGCCGTTCGAACAATTCGTGCGAATAGCGCTTCAGACCTTTAATCCGTACCCGGTCAATGACAATATCGGGCGGAATATCCGTCCACTTCCTGATGTCAAGACCGTCTGGTAGAATTGACGTTCCGGACGCTCCGGTCCGCCTGGAAACCCCGAGCGTCCCCAGTGCACTCCGGATGGCCTTCAGGTGGTTTTCGGCTTCCGTGATCCCAATCGCGATCAAGGTGTGGGAGAGATTGAAATCGGCGCCATCGAATCCCTTCAGATCGGGTGTCATCAACACATGCGCGAGTTTTCGATTTGCGATCTTTTTCTCTTCAATTCGAAAACTGACCGCCTGATCGATGACGTCGACGATATCGTCGACTTCATGTTTTCGAGTCCGCAGGGGCGTGGCACAATCCACGGCGATAACCAGATCAGCGCCCGCGTCCAGTGCGACATCCACCGGCAGATTATTAACAATGCCCCCGTCGACAAGATGGGTCTGTTCTGTGCTCATCGGCGCAAATATGCCGGGGACTGAAATACTGGCCCTGATCGCAGCGCCTAAAGAGCCACTCTTGAGCACGACCTGGTCTCCGGACAGGATATCTGTTGCGATCGCGCGAAATGGAATGGGAAGCCGATCAAAATCGCTTCGGGCCCGATAGGTCGCGCCCAGGGTCAACTGATTGAGAAATTGCTGGATCTTCTGCCCGGCGAAGATGCCGTAAGGCAATTTCAGTTCCAGGTTATCGAGCCGCAATGCGACCATCTGACGATCGGCCACGGGTTTGCGATTCAGATTGGACAGACGACGGTCGGGGCTGTTGTTCGTGATTTCTCCCCAGTCCGTGTCCGCGATTATACGTTCAAGATTGTCGACAGAATATCCTGCAGCGTACAACCCTCCCACAAGAGCGCCGTAGCTGACACCGACGATAAGATCAATGGGGACGCCTTCACGCTCCAGCACGCGCAACACGCCGATATGCGCCCCGCCTCGCGCGCCCCCGCCACTGAGCACAAGGGCGACCCGGGGTCGTTGATCCGCAAAAGAAGGAAGCGCAAAAAGGGCAATGCCTATACACAACAGACCCGCGCTCCGGGCGGACTGGCTTTGAACGATACAGCGATTCTTCCCTGGATGCTTCCCGCCAAACATCCGGTACCCTGCTTTGGATGGACCGTTCGTTCCAGGCGCCACACAGCTTGCAACTGACTTGAATGCCCCTGAAGAAAGGTAGTATTCGAACCCGTGGCTTCGTATGTTCAAGATAGTGGCCGGAGGGTCTCTCCCGCAAGTCCTTCATTGCGGCAGAAGCGTAATCGGACCGACGCGTATGCCGCGGACAGAACTCCTTTTTGGTACTCGACCTGAGTCCAGGCGGCCGGTTCGACGTTCGTCTTCGGAGGGCGGTCACTCGAACTGGTCTTTTTGTCCGGCTTCAGCATTATCGACAGGAGGTGAAACATGGAGAACCTGGCGTTGTACATGAATGGAAGCCGGCCGTACGTAAGCAGCATTTCGTACAACTACCACGCCTCCAGGATCAACGACGGGATCCGGCCGACTGAAGTGGCCTCCACGAGCGATACGGCCTGGGTTTCGGCGTCCGAACCCCTGCCGCAGTGGGCGGCGGTTGTGTTTGCGAGGGCCGCCCGGGTTGACCGCGTGGTGGTTTACTGGGGGAAGGGACGAATGCCCGAATCCTCGCGCAGAATCGAAGTCCAGGGACGGGTCGAGGGCGCGTGGGCGGCCATCGCGGCGAGGGATATCCCGACGCCCGGGCTTAAGACCGAACTGGTGTTCGATCCTGTTCAGATTGAGGCGGTACGGATTTGGCAGGACGCGGATGGAGGGCCGGAATCAACGCCGGGCCGGATGCACGTCGCGCAGCTTGAAGCGTACGGCGATTTCGTCGAAGATCGAGCGGTGGATTGTCTGAAGATCCGTGATTCGCTCCGGGAGGAGTGGGAGCGCAATTTCCAGGCGTCGCGGCGGGAGATTACGCGGGAGGTGCTGGAACGGATCGACCGATCCTCCGCGCTCCGGTCGTTGACCGGACCGGTGCGGGTTGACGAAATCGCGCGTGCGCGGCGCAACCGCGCGTCCACGGCGTGGGGCAGGGCGCAGGCTGACAGGATCCTGAACGATGCGTCGTGGTGGCTGGACAAGGACGATGAGTTTATCTACCGAATGATCCCCACGGAGAATCCCCGGGCGATTTCGCCGAGTTACGAGCGGGGTTGTCCGATCCACGGCGGCGGGCGCAAATGTATGCGGACGAATACGGCGCTGGAGTACCGGTGGCAGTGCGTCATCGGCGGGGAGTGGTGGTACAACGGCGCGGTCGTACAAAATCCGGCCACGGGAGAGCCGGTGGAGGTGCGGGACGACGACGACGGATGGACCGCGCCGGAGGGATTCCCTGATGCCGGCACGGTCTACCACTTCAATTCCGCGTGGCGATATTATGCGCTCACAAAGCTGTTCTTTCATCCTTACGAGTTGACGATCCCTTCCCGGGATGCCTATACCGGCGATACGGCCATTCTGCAGTTGTCGCGCGCCTATGCAATTACAGGCGACGAGCGGTACGCCCATAGAGCCGGCGTTATGCTGAACCGGCTGGCGGAGGTCTACCGGTACTGCAATGGAACGGTGGACGAGCAGCGTCCGCTGACGCGCGGCTATGTGGTGCAGGTGAGCTGGGAAGAAATGCTGATTTATAACTGTATGTCTGCCTGCGACCTGGTGATGGACTCCATGTTGAAAGACGAAGCACTCCTGGCATTCTTCAGGGCAAAGGGCGACTGCGACTACAATTCCGACGGACGGGTGGACTTCGAGGACATCCGCTACAATATCCGGCACAATCTGTTCGGCTATATGTACGAGTGGCTGCACCGGGCCATGGCGATCCAGACCGGGGACTACATCATACGGGAAGGCCTGGTGCTCTGGGCGCTGGGCGAAATGCTCGGCAATGAGGAACTGGTAGACGAGGCCATCGAAGGGCGGTACGGTCTGGCCGTAAATTTGACCAACAACACGTTCCGCGACGGAAAGTGGTGGTACGACGCGCCCGGCTACTCGGTGAGTTCGATGACGCGGACGATTCTGGACCGGCTGTTTTCGATGAAGGGCACGGAACGGCTCCGTGATCCCCGCCTCCGGATTCGTGAGTCCATAGCGTTCGCCCGGAACATCTATTGCGATGGCCGGATTCCCGCAATCGGCGACACTGGAGGCGGCGATTCCAGAATGAAGGTGCTGGATCCGCTCGCGAACTGCGACGTCGAGGAACTGGCATATATCCACACCGGTGACGACGAGTATCGGAGCCGGCTGCTCGCGCTCTCGGAAGGGGACGTGGACGGGGCCAGAGAGCGATATGCCGATGCGAACCTGCTGTTTCACGCGGATGCGGTCGCTGGAACCGCCGCCCCGCATGTCCCCGGCACGACGCTCTTCCACGACTCGGGCATCGCGATCCTCAGGACGGGGAGCGAAGTGGCGACGAGGAAGCATCTGGTTTTGAACTACGGAAAGGGCAGCGGCGGACACGGGCACCGGGACAAGCTGTCGATCAACCTGATTGCGTTCGGGTACGATCTGGCGTGCGATCTGGGGTATCCGACGACGTTTACGCACAAGAAGGTGGACGGATGGGAGAAGCATACCGCCAGCCATGCGACCGTTTGCATCGATGGCCGGGCGCAGGAAATCGCCACGGGCAGCCTGCGGTTCTTCGGACGCACGCCGGGAATGCAGGCCGTCTGCGCATCCGGAGAACGGGCGTATCCGGAATGCGCCGGGGTGTACGAGCGGACGCTTGTGATGGTGGATGCGCCGGGATCCGACACGTATGTCTTTGATCTGTTCCGCGTCCGGGGAGGCGCGACCCACGACTATATGTTCCGGAGTCTGAGCGGGGACGACGGCGAGGGCTTCAGTACGGAATTTCCCGCCGGGACGAAGACGGTGCGCCAGCCCGGGGGTACGGCCGCGGGGGAAGACGTTGCGTTCGGGACCTCGCCCGGGCCCGGATATATCAAGGATGTCACCCGGAGGTTCTGTTCGGGCACGTGGTCCGCCACGTGGCGGGCGGGTGACGAGGACAGTACGGGCATCCGCCTGACGATGCTGGGGCATTCCGGCCGGGAGATTATTAATGGAAAGGGAGAAGGATTCGGGTTTTTCGGACAGAGTCCGTGGGACGCGTGCGTGGCGGTGAGACAATCGACTGAAGGCGGCGAGTCGATCTTCACAGGCGTGCTGGAGCCGTTCCAGGGCGAACCCTTCGTCAGGTCGGTGGTAGCGTTGGACGTGTCAGGTGGTATCGGCGCAAGGGTATGCCTGGATGGCAGAACCGATTACGTGTATCGCAGATTGAAGTCGGGGTCAGTCTGTACGACAGCCATCGACGGCGTTCCCGTGGCGTTCGACGCGGAGGTGGCGAGGATTGTCTTTCATGATTCCGGCGAACGCGAATTGCAGTTGCTGCAGGGCACACGGATGCGGCTTGGAGACGAGGTCCTCGAGTGCGGGGCGAACCCTGCCGGCCGGGTAGACGACGTCGATCCGGAGGACCGGTCGGTCATTCTGGTCATGGATTCCGGGGACGGAATTCTCAGGGGAGATCTGATCGTGTTCAGCAACCCGGCCTATGCGTGCAATTCCAGCTACGAAGTTACCGCCGCTGAAGCGATGGACGGAAACCGGTTCAGGATAGGGTTAAGCATGTCCCTGAACCTGTCGGAAGGCGTTGTACGATCGGTAGACAGTGCGCGCGGTTTATTTGCGACGGACACATGCATGACCAAGCTGGAAGCGTGTCCGGGCGGACTGTTCGACGGGAAGGCGGTCCACTCGGCCGGCAGAGCCGTCGGCGCGATCGAGACGGCGGGGAAAGACATCCTCGGGCCGGAAGAACGGACATTTGCGAGCGGGACAGGCGGCGGGAGTGCGTCCTTGAACTATTTCAGGTACCAGGATCCGCGCTCGGCGTCGCGGATTGACGTGGGGGACCGGTTCCTGGTGTGCGACCTGAATGCGGGCGATCGCTTTGAGGTCATGCGATCGGTATTCAGGACCGTTGGGTGAACAATCACAAAAAAAACGGCCATTACCAGAGGCCCCAAGGTAGTGGTATCTGCGGGCTGACGATCGACTGAACGATTCTCAGGTGCCGCTAAAGGTTGGCTACCTCTGGCGCCTGGGCAATGGCTTGCGTGACAAGATAGATCCGGGCATCCGGGAAGTCAACAGTAAATATCGGTTGTGATGTGCGTGGGATCAGGCGGTCCGGATGCGGGCGATCAGGTCCCGGGTTGCGGCTTCGGGGTCGTCCCGGCAGCAGACCGCCGATATCACCGCGACGCCGTGTGCCCCCGACCGCACCACGTCTGCAGCGTTTTCCGCGCCGATGCCCCCGATGGCGATCACGGGCGCTTGCACGACTCGGGCGAAGTCAGCCAGCTTCTCCAGACCCTGCGCTTCGCCGGCATCGTTCTTGGAACCGGTGGGAAAAACAGGGCCGAATCCCACGTAGTCCGCGCCGTCCTCGATACCGCGGCGGGCTTCTTCGGGATTTCCGGCGGATACGCCGATGATCCGCCCGGCGCCCAGGATATTTCTGGCGAGCGAGACCGGGAAATCGTCCTGTCCGAGGTGTACGCCGTCGGCGTCCGCGGCGAGGGCGACGTCGACGCGGTCGTTGACAATGAGGGGAACGCCCGACCGCGAACAGATATCCCGCATGGCGCGCGCGGTCTCGATCATGGCCCGGGTGTGTCCGGTTTTCTGCCGGTACTGCACGGTGTCCGCGCCGCCGCCGACGGCCATGCGTGCAAGGTCTGCATGGGAGTTACGGGTCTGCAGAACGGTATCTGTGAGGACGTGGAGCGCGCCGATTCGGTTCATTGCCGGTCGTCGAGAAGGTAGAAGTGATGGGTGGGTCCGCGGCCCCCGCCAATGTCGAGTCCGCGGCGAATGGCTTCGGTTACGTACGTTTTGGCGTTTTCGACGGCGGATATGACGTCGCAGCCCTTGGCGAGGTTCGCCGCGACCGCGGCCGACAGGGTGCAACCCGTGCCGTGCGTGTTCCGGGCCGCAATTCGTCCTCGTGAAAAAACGGTGACTTCGGATCCGTCGTACATCACGTCCGCCGCGGAGTCGTTATCGCACAGATGCCCGCCTTTCACGAGCACGGCCCCGGGGCCGGCATCGAAGATGACGCGGGCAGCCGCCTTCGCTTGCTCCAGGGTCTCGACGGGCGCGCCCGCCAGAATCCGGGCTTCGCGCAAGTTGGGCGTGACGAGCGCGGCCAGGGGAAGGAGCCGTTCTCTAAGGCTGCGAACGGCTTCGGGTTCAAGCAGGTCGACGCCGCTGGAGGAGACCATCACCGGGTCGACGACGACGTTGGGCGCGCGAGATTCGGCGAGTCTGTCGGCGACGACGTCGACCACCCGTTCCGAAGACAGCATCCCGGTCTTCACCGCGGAAACGTCGAAGTCATCGAACACCGCGTCAATCTGGGATTCGATGAGGTCTGCCGGCAGTTCGAACGTCTGCCTGACCTCTCTCGTGTTCTGTGCGGTTACCGCTGTGACAACCGATAGGCCGTAGACGCCGTTGGCGTGAAAGGACTTGAGGTCGGCCTGGATACCCGCGCCGCCGCCCGGGTCGGAACCGGCAATGGTGAGGACCTGTTTCATGGGGGCTGCGGATGGGGTTGGCCGGGTTCGGACGCCCAGGCCTTGATATAGCCGGTCACGGCTGACGGGATATCGTCCGCGGCGAGGATTCCCGACATAACGGCAACGCCCGCGGCGCCGTTTTCCTTGCATGCGGCGACGCGTCCGGGTGTGATACCGCCCAGGGCGTATACGGGAAGGGACGAGCATTCCGTGGCGCGGCGCAGGGCGGCGGCCCCCGCGCCGGGACCGTATCCCGGTTTCGAACCCGGACGGTAGATTGGGCCGAAAGTGATAAAATCGGCGCCGTCGGAATCCTTGCATTCCTCCCGGTTGTGGGTTGAACGGCCGATGAGCAGGCGGTTTCCATATTGCTGTCGAATCCTCGACGGGGCGGGTCCGTATGCCGGAAGATGGACGCCGGCCGCGCCGATGTCCCGTGCGAGCCGGGCATGCGTGTTGACGAGCATGAGCGCGCCATATTTCTCAACGCGTCTATGGAGGCGTGACGCCAGCCCCCGGAGTTCGCGCGACTCGAGGTGTTTTTCCCTCAGCTGGATGAGGCGGACACCGGCATCCAGCGCCTCGGCGAGAGCGTCCTCCAGTTCGCCGGGC
This sequence comes from Candidatus Latescibacterota bacterium, assembly GCA_965203805.1. Lineage (GTDB taxonomy): Bacteria > Latescibacterota > UBA2968 > UBA2968 > JAAXHE01. The sequence goes on from OZ241917.1 coordinate 5,238,890, forward strand.
GCGCACGTTGCCCGGTCCGCAATCAGATAGAGGGAGGGCAGGTTCTTCGCGCGCGTTGTCTCATTCATGGCCGACCACGCCCTCCATTGACGTGGAAGCCGTGGCGTAGAGCTTTTGGGGGATGCGTCCGGCCTCGTACGCAAGCCGGCCCGCGCGGACGGCCTGACCCATGGCTTCCGCCATCAGCACGGGGCGGCGGGCGCCTGCCACGGCCGTATTCAGCATCACGCCGTCGCAGCCGAGCTCCATCGCCTCGGCGGCGTCGGAGGCAGTGCCCACCCCGGCGTCGACGATAACGGGGAGGTCGACCGTGTCCAGGATGATGCGGAGATTGTAAGGGTTGCGAATGCCCATTCCGGAGCCGATAGGCGCGCCGAGGGGCATGATAGCGGCACAGCCGGCGTCTTCCAGCTTCTTGCAGGTTACGGGGTCGTCGTTGCAGTAGGGCAACACCGTGAATCCGTCCCGAATCAATTCGTTCGCCGCTTCCAGCAATCCGGCAACGTCCGGGAAGAGAGTGTTCTCGTCTCCGATGACCTCCAGCTTGATCAGGTCGGTTTTCAAGGCTTCGCGCGCGAGCCTGGCCGTGAGCACGGCGTCCCGGGCGGTGAAACACCCCGCGGTGTTTGGCAGCAGCGTGAACCGGTTGCGGTCGATCAGATCGATCAGGTTCTCGCCGGAGGGATCGTTCAGGTTGATGCGGCGGATGCCGACGGTCACGATATCGGCCCCGCTGGCGCGAATGGCGTCCAGCATAACCTGCATGTTGGGGTACCGCGCGGTCCCTATAATCAGCCGGGAAGCGTAGGTCGCGCCGGCAATGGTCAGGCCGTCAGACATATTTCCCTCGTTGAATCGCGTCTCGGACACGCGGGCGTCCTGCTGTCTTGCAACTATCCGCCCTGGACCGCGGCGATGATGTCCACCCTGTCGCCGCTGCCGAGCCGCTTTGAAATCCACTCCGCCCGGGTCACGATTTCGGCATTGACGGCAACCGCGATGCCTTTGCGGTCCGGATCATGAGACAGGTCGATCAGCAGGTCCCGGATGGAGATGCCGCAGTCGACGGTCCTGTTTTCTCCGTTCAACGTGATCTGCATGGCGTCTTGTTTCAGGCGGTGAATCGGTAGATGCCGAACGGTCGGATTTCCTCCGGCGTGTTTCCGGTGAGCACAAGTTCGGCGATGGCACAGGCGGTGACGGGCGCCAGCAGGATGCCCTTGCGATAATGGCCCGTGGCCATGATAAGGCCGTCGACCGGCGTTTTTCCGAGGATGGGCGCGTCGTCCCGACTGCCCGGCCGAAGTCCGGCGGCGGTTTCGGCGATCGGCAGGTCGTAAATCCCGGGAACGACCTCCCAGGCCGCGCGCAGGAGTTCGAAAATGCCGCCGGCCGTCAGGCTGCTGTCGTAACCCATTTCTTCGGATGTGGCCCCCAAGACGAGGCGACCTCGATCTTTCGGACACAGGTAGGCAACGGCCGATGACGCGGTGCGGTTGTACCAGACGATGGTTTTCAGGGTGCAGTCGTCGGTCATCTGCAGCCGGAGGATCTGGCCGCGGACAGGTCGCACCGGTGGTTTTGCGGCATCCGGCAGACCCGGAATGAGCCGCGACCAGCAGCCCGCCGCCAGAATGACCGCAGCCGCAGGGTACGATTCTTCGCCGGCCACAACGCCTTCGACCCGGTTCCGGGCAATGCCGATGTTCTCGACCGGCGTGGATTCCACGAGGGATCCGCCGGCCCTCAGGAATGCCCGCCGCAGGGCCTGTACCAGCCGCCGGTTGTCCACCTGGTGGTCTCCAGGGCACCAGACCGCGGCGCCGACCTGTGGCGAGAGTTGCGGCTCCCGCGCACGTGCCTCGACGCCGTTCAGCCATTCCACGGGCAGGCCGAGGCCCTGCTGGTAGTCGTAGCGGAAACGCAGGTATTCGATGTCGTCGCGGGTGACGCCCACGAGAAGGACGCCGTCGGGGCGATAGCCCACGCGCATCCCGCTCTCGGACTCGAGTTCCGACGCAAAGTCCGGGAATCGCTCGAGACTCTTCAGGCCAAGCCGAAGGAGCCCCTCCTCTTCGTGTCGCACCTCCGCCAGCGGCGTGAGCATACCGGCGGAAGCCCGGCTGGCGGCCTGACCCGCGCGGTCCCGATCGAAGATCAGGACGTCCCGTCCCGCCCTGGCGAGTCGCCAGCCGATGCCGAGTCCGATAACGCCCGCGCCGACGATAATGATCCGGTCCGATGCCAACGGATACAGTCCCAAAAAAGCCGCCGCCCTCGAACAGGTCGAAAAGCGGCTGGGGTGCGGTTCCTGGACTCCCTGCGCCGGCATAATCCGGATCAGGTTCAAAGGGTATGTTCTCAGCTCGGCGGGCGAGCACCCCTGCGTTGTTATGCGTTAAGATAGCGGTTCGGCCGCCCTCCGTCAAGCGATTCCGCTTGACATCGATGGATGATTGATTATTAAAGGCGGTGAGACGGGAGAGGGTGGACGGGAGACGATATGAGTGCCTTATGGTTTTTCCGGTCGTAACGATAACGAAAAAAAACTGGCACGGTTAATGTCGAAACACTGTGGAAACGCCTTCCTCTACCGTCTTGCGTCTCACGTCTCACCGGTTTTTTTGCCCGTGCGGTTTCAGTTCTTGCCGGAGGCATTAACGAAGAAGCAATCGGGAACGGACGTCATCTGCCGTCTCACGTCTAACCGAATTTAAGGGGGTTATGTGGCTGATTTCACACTGAGGGTTCACGCCGGGCCGCACCGGCGAATCAACTGTCCGGTTTCCATAATTGTAGCCGGAACTGAAAGGACGCAACCTGTTCTCGATCGTCTGGATCGGAACGGGTCCGGTGCGGGGATTGGAAATCTGGTTGGCAGGAACGGCAGTATCCCCTGCCAGGTGCATCGTGAGGGGGACGGCTTCCGGTTCAGTTGGATCGTGGACGATCTGCCCGAGGGGGAAACGGCGGACTTTGGCCTGGAAGCAGGCGGACACGCGTCGTCCGGCGGCGGGGTCGAACTGTCCGAAGCCGGTGATCGCGTCCAGGTGCGGATCGACGGTACCCAGTTCACGAGTTATTGCTTCGGAAAGGACCTCGTCAGACCGCACCTTTACCCGGTCATCGGGCCGTACGGGGACGGGATCACGCGACCCCTGATCGACGAGGGAGAAGGCGACCATCACCACCACCGCTCCGTCTGGATTTCGCACGGCCACGTCAACGGATGGAACAACTGGGGTGAAGGCGAGGGACACGCGTGGACCCGCCATCAGCGATTCGACGGCCTGGAAAGCGGCCCGGTCTGCGGCCGGATCGTATCGGTCAGCAACTGGGAGGGCGCCGATGCATGGCGCGGCGAGCATGGGTCCAACGTAATCTGCGAGGAACGGGCGGAGTGGACATTCTACCGGACCGGACCGGACGTGCGGATCTTCGACCTGCGCCTTACGCTGACCGCGCCGAAGATCGACGTCCTCTTCGGCGACACGAAGGAAGGCGGCCTGGCGTCGATCAGGGTGGCCGAATCCATGGAAGTTCGGTCCGGTGAGGGCGGAAAAATCGAAAACGCGACTGGGGGTGTCAACGAGGACGAAACATGGGGCAAGCGAGCCGCGTGGTGCCACTATACCGGGCCGGTGAACGGCAACCGCGTGGGCGTAGCCATCATGGACCATCCCGACAGTTTCCGGCATCCCGTATACTGGCACGTACGCAATTACGGCCTGATGACGGCCAATCCGTTCGGTCATTCGCATTTTTACGCCGACCCGGAACGGCGAGGGAACCACGTACTCCCGCCCGGCGAGTCGATCACCGGCCGTTACAGGTTCTACGTGCACAAAGGAGACGCGGCCGAGGGTCGGATCACCGACCGTTATCACGATTTCGCCTACCCTCCGACGGTGGAGGTCGCGTAGGCAACCTCCGCATGGCGCCGACTCGCGGAAGGCCGGGGACTTTCCGATGGCCGATTCCTTCGAGCGACCACACATCGTCTTCATAACGACGGACCAGCAGCGCGGCGACTGCACCGGGATCGACGGCCACCCGATTCTGGAAACGCCTCACCTGGACCAGCTTGCGAACGAGGGCGTCTATTTTTCGAAAGCGTACTCTCCCTGTCCCGTTTGCGTGCCCGCGCGCATGGTGATGATGACGGGCCAGTCTCCGTACGATACCGGATTCTTCACCAACTCGAGCAAAGCGATTGGAACGACCGAAACCCTGCCCCGGATTCTGGGCGGCCTGGGGTACCAGACGCAGCTGATCGGCAAGGCGCATTTCAGTCCCCAGCGGGCAAGGCTGGGGTTCGACAATACGATCATCAACGAGTCCGGCCGGTACCGCGACGGCGACGATTATCACCGGTGGTTGAAGAAGACGCCCTACGCGGGTCTCGAGCGGGCGACGAGCATCGGGAACAACGACGTGTTCTCCAGAAGGTCGGTCGTGCCCGAGACCCATCACGTGAACACGTGGACGGCGAACGAGTGTATCGAGTTTCTGGACAGGCGGGATCCCACCTGTCCCTTTTTTCTGTGGATGTCTTTCAGCCGGCCGCATTCACAGTACGATCCGCCCGCGCCGTACGACACCTGGTACGATCCGGCCGACGTGCCGCCGCCCATTCGCGCCCCCGGCGACGGTTTTCTTCCACCGGAACTGCAGGAGGCGCCGCTGCGTTTCGACTGGGACCGCATGTCACCCGCGCGGGTCGCCCGCGCGCGAGGGCACTATCTGGGGCAGATTACGCATATCGACCATCAGATCGGGCGGTTTCTGGCCGCGCTCCGGTGGAAGGGGTTGTGGGACGACACGCTGGTGGTTTTTGCCTCGGACCACGGCGACATGATGGGAGACTACGGGCTTTTCTTTAAATCTCATTTTTTCGAGGGTTCCGGTCGCGTTCCACTGATTCTGCGGCCCCCGAGAGGCAGGCAGGGCGCGATACCGGCGCAGCGGTATGACAAGCCCGTGTCGCTCGTCGACGTGCTGCCCACGCTGGTCTCGGCGGCGGGCGGCGCCGTTCCCGGGCAGGCGGACGGGGTGTCGCTTCTGCCGGCGCTGGACGGCGAAGACCCGGTCGGCGACCGGATATTTCACGGGGAAATCGGCGCGGCGCCGCGGCGCCACCACTGCCTGACGGACGGGCGGTACAAATATATGTGGTTCCGGCTGGGGGGCCGGGAATACCTGTTCGACCTGAAGGAAGACCCCGGCGAAGTGAGCAATCTCGCGGGTGATGAGGCCCGGGCTGCCGTGTGGAGAAACCGGTTGATCGAACTGTTGCTGGCGCGCGGCGATTCGGCCGTGAAGGACGGGGCGCTGGTGGCCACGCCGTACAGACCAACGCCGGAGGCGGAACTGCGGGCGATGGATCCGTTCGGCCGAAGGCCGCATTAATCTGGTTCATTCGAAAACATGGACCTATACAGGGTGTACCCTACAATTTACATTATTTCACAACATTGCCCTGTCACCCTGAGCCGCTCCCTGAGCTTGTCGAAAGGTCGGCGAAGGGTCGAAAAGTCACGGAAACGCGGGCGCAACACCGTGGCCCGCGGGTAACTGCATCCGAAATCGGGTTTAATCGGGTGTGCGGAAAGAGGTTGGATCTCTGTGGCTGAATCTATTGAAGAACGTCTGGGCGGTCTGCTGGTTGACCGGGGCTGGACCCTTTCGGTCGCTGAAACGACGGCGGGCGGACTGATTTGCGCGCGCATCGTGGGTGTGCCCGGCAGTTCGGCTTGGTTCGAACGCGGCGTGGTGGCTTACAGCACACAAAGCAAGATTCAATGGTTGGGCGTTCAGGATTCCTTGCTGGAGCGCCACGGTACCGTGAGCGGGGAGGTGGCTTCGGCCATGGCCGCGGGCGTGGGCAGGGCGGGCCGGTCCACTTTGGGGCTGGCCGAGACCGGCATCGCCGGGCCGATTCGGGGACGGTCGCCCAAGCCGTTGGGTACCGCGTATATCGCGCTGTGGACGCCGGAAGGGACCAGATGCCAACGCTTCGCGTTTGAGGGGGACCGGAGCAGGATTCGCGAACGGATTGCCGAGCAGGCCCTGGTGACGGCAGCGAGTTTTGTGCAAGATGCGGCTTGACACCGGCTGTTCATTGACATACATTGACACCCTGACCTGACGCGGGTCTCCTGACTTCAATCCGGAGGTTGCATGGCAAAAGAGGAAAAGGTCTCACTCGAAGGAACCGTCACGGATACCCTTCCCGACGGGCAGTACATGGTGGAAGTGGAGGGCGGACATCAGATTCTGGGTTATACGTCGGGCAAGATGCGGCGGTTCAATATCCGGGTTCTGGTGGGCGACCGCGTAACAATCGAGACCTCGCCTTACGATCTGAATCGGGGGCGCATCGTGTGGCTGCACCGGTTGCCCCCGCCCGACGATGCCGGCGGAAAGCGCCGAGGCGGCGGTAACCGACCCAGGCGTCGGCGATAGTCGGCTGGTCGTTAATTCCCGTAATTACAAGCAGTTCCAATCCATACGGATTTCCGCGCGAAAGGCCTGCGCCAACCGCGACACGTATCGTACATTGAATTGGAACTCTACGCTCCGGGCCGTATCAGAATATCGATCGGCCTTTTTTCATTCCCTGGCTGAACCCTGGCGTCTCAACGAAACTCAAAACCGTTGCAAGATTCGCATTATTGGATTATATCTTGGTTACACGAGAACCTTTAGTGACGCGGCCTGCCGACGTCCCCCGCCGCGCCTTCCCCCGGGTCAGGCCGGAACCCGCCTTATCTGCAGCCTTCCGTTTATAGTCCGAATTCCTTTCATCCATCTCGCCGGCGTTCGCCATGGAAAATGGAAGGTGTACAATAAAGACTTCGGACTATGCGCTATTCCTGTCGGAATTGGTGGATCAGAGTGTCGATCTGATCTTGACCGACCCTCCCTATACCATCAGCCGCAGAACTGGATTCAAGAACGTCGGTCCCAGGAGCGTCGAGCGGTTCGCCGTGGACATGGATTTCGGGGCATGGGACCACGCCAGAATCGACCTGGACGTTCTGGCCGAACAGGCATTGCGCGTCCTCCGTCGAGGCGGAACGGCAATCATCTTTTACGATTTGTGGAAGATGAGCTATCTGGCTGACAGCATGCACAAAGCCGGTTTCAAGCAATTGCGTTTCATCGAGTGGGTCAAGAAAAACCCCGTTCCGCTGAATAGCAAACGGAACTACCTGACCAACAGCCGAGAGATTGCCGTATCGGGTGTCCGGACAGGCAAGCCTACGTTTCATAGCGAATACGACAACGGGATATACTCGTTTCCCATACCGAACAATGGCAAACGACATCATCCAACTCAAAAGCCAATGTCTTTATTCAAAGAGCTGATTGAAAAACACAGCAACGACGGTGATCTGGTGGTCGATCCATTCCTCGGATCGGGGACCACCGCGATTGCCGCATTGAGCCTTTCAAGGCGTTTCAGCGGATGCGATATCGACAAAGGCTATGTCAAAATTGCGAAAGAGAGAGTCGATGAGGCGAACCAGGGCAGGCATGACTATTGAGCTCGCTGGCGGAATCGACGAAGGACGAATTTACAGGGAAAGTGTCCGTAAGTGAGTGAGTTCTCCGGTCAGGGCAGTGACAACTGTAAAAATCTCGTCTTGACGACATAGGAAAATAAACTTGACACGAGTGCCGAGTTAGTGTACCGTTTCCACAAAGGTACCAACACGTACGACTGGGAGCATGTGACATGGGCACTACAGTGATGGATGTAAAGTCAGTGGAGAATTTGCCGTTTGCAATACATAGGCCAATAAGGCAATATATGGGTGGCCTATCGCACCCCTCGAACGTGAAAGAAATCCGCTTGGGGTTTGAGGAAACGAATAAGGCTATTTTGGCAGTAATGGCCGACTGGTACAAGTTTTTGCAGTTGCTTGAGCAGAACCCACAGAATTACAAGTCTATGTGCCGTGACGGCGACGTGGCGGCAACAATCGAAGGACTGGAGGAAGTCGGGAACAATCCACCTACGGAAGTTTGGACGTCCTTTGGTAAGTTGATTAAGAGATTCGACACCGCCACGTACGAAAAGTTCAAAGAGGTAGATGAAAATGCGAAGGCGTGCCGCGCACTCCTTCGGGAAGTAAGTTGGAACTTGCTGCTTTTGGACCGAGAACACAAGCCCTGCACTGGAGGCTCTTATCCCATTGATGAAGTAATTGCAAGTCTGCGGAGTTAGAATTGTATGGATCGTTTTTTCCACCCATCGAGCGCATAGAGTTCTATGATAATGGCGTAAAAAAGGACGCACGTAAGTTGCCGGATCCCGTAAAGGAACGCCTTCGAGAATTCGTAGACGACCTAAAAAACGGCCATGTTTCATCGGTGGGGAAAAATATCTCGCATATCTCAGGCATTAAAAAATACCGATTGAACGATCAATTTCGCGTGGCGTTTACCATACGGAAAGACACAGCAAGTATATTATGCATCGGAAACCATGATGAAATGGACGAATTCTTGAAAGCAGCCAGACGCCTCTAAGCCAATTCCCACCTCTTGTCCCCCCGGCTTTTCAGCCACCGCAGCCACGACGGAAGACCCACCTCATCCGGACAATCGTTTGAGCCTTACGGGCATTGTGACGGCCCGCGAACTCCTGGGCATAAATAACCCTTGAATTGAAATCATCTTGCCACATCTTGAAACGTGGCGTCGTGTGGGATCAAGCCCGATGCTGGGGTAACGGAGTTCCATAGACCACGACGGCGTCGCGAATCGGTGGACCACCCGGGATCAGGCGTCCGGCTGTGAGCGGAATTTTCCCCGGCTGAACCATGTGTCCTCCGGAGATTTCATGGGGTCCTGGAGATAGAGGCAGCGTTCTCCAAGGACCCTTTTCGTTTTTGGAATATTACCGGAAGCAGTAAATAGTGGACAGTGGCCAGTGGTCAGGAAGAGCACGTGTCAGCTTCCATTTATACCCAAGAGCGACAAATAGGTGACAACCAGTCCCCACCAATGGAGAGTACGTGGATATAAACTGTAGCGTGCTCCCCGTAATGTGCCTCGCTCAGACCGATTTGCCGGTCGTTTTTCCGGAAAAACGGGCGTATATTAATATGAGGAGTGATGAACATGGGATATTTGTCCGTCTTTCGCGATTATAGGTAGCCATTGCTGTCCATGAACGGATTTGTAGGGGCGTCCCTTGTGGGCCTGCCCGCAGCGCCTGTCTGCGTACACGCACAGGCAGGCAGGGCACTGCGCAGGCAGGCGCCCTCCATTTGGATGGGAATCCGTAGGGTTTGCGTCGCGGCGAGAATGGATTCTTGCGCGGTAATGTGGGCGTCCTATACGTACCGGCAGCCACCAGACCTCATACGGCACAATGTTGTTCTTCACGGGGGAATACCATGACGACAAAGAGGAACAGAGCGAAGCAAAAAAGGGGACATCAAAAAAGGGGACATCAAAAAAGGGGACATCCAGTTGTCAAACCATCGGTGGAAACACTCGACGAGGTTCCTGGGAACCTGAAGCGAGCGCCATTAAACTCTCGCCAGAAGGTACATGGCGGGCGGAAGTATCTCGATCGGAGCCGATGAGGTCTGCGGATCATTACGTGACTTTAACTCAAACGAATACCGTGCAAAGGTAGAGATATGTCAGGACGCCTATTTACTGACTATTTCCTCACAGATGGCATCAAGGACACCGACGAATGGAGGGCCTCGGTTGAGAATGCGGAGGCATTCGCCACTTTCAGGGACGGCGTAAGCGAGCGTTACGATGCCCTTTGTCGTTCCGGGGATCCTAACGAGGCGGTTACCGAGCAGGAGCTGATCAGACCGGTTCTGGAGTTGCTGGGGTGGGCGCACTATCTGCCCCAGCAGGGCGCGGCTGCCAATGAGGATATTCCCGACCATCTTCTTTTCGCCGATGCCGATTCCAAGCAAGTTGCCTCTACGAAGCGCAACGCAGGTGCCCGCTTCCGAAACGCGGTGGCAGTGGAGGAGAGCAAGCGCTTTGGACTTTCCCTGGACGAACGTGACAAGGAGGACAAAGTCCGTACCGGGACGCCTCACGGCCAGATCCGCAGGTACCTCTCAACGGCCGATATCGAGTCGGAGGGTCGGATTCGATGGGGCATCCTGACCAACGGCAGGGTTTGGCGTCTCTACGATCACCACGCCAGGCCACGAGCGACGGGTTACTTTGAAGTCGATCTGGAAAAACTGCTCAAGTCGGATACCGTAGACGACCTGCGGGTTTTTCATCTGTTGTTTCAACGGAATGCTTTCACGCTGAGTGACGGCGCGACGACCACGTTTCTCGAAGCCGCCCTTGCAGAGGGAAAGCGCTATGAGGAAAAGGTCACGCAGGATCTCTCCGGGGTTGTCTTTGAACGTGTGTTTCCGGCTCTGGTTGAAGCGCTGGCCGATAAATCGGGCGAAAGCCTGACCGATTGCCGGAACGCCGCGCTGGTTTTGCTCTATCGTCTGCTCTTTGTCCTTTACGCGGAGGACCGTGGCCTCCTGCCCGTTAGTGATTCACGTTACGACGACTACGGCCTTCGTAAACGGGTGCGGTACGATATTGCGAACAGAATGAAAGACGGGGACACCTTTTCCGCGATCGCCACGAATTACTACGACCGACTTGTCAATCTTTTCCGAATTATCGATAACGGCGATCCATCCATTGGGCTCCCCGCGTACAACGGCGGCCTTTTTGCTCCGGCAGCCACTCCAATACTGGAACGCGCCCGCCTATCGGACGCTGAAATTGCGCCCATAATCTACGGTCTGAGCCACGTCAGGGAACCGCAGGGAGAATACCAATTTGTCAATTACCGTGACATGTCGGTTCAGCAGCTGGGCTCGATCTACGAACGGCTGCTGGAGCGCGAACCCGTCTTGGAAGAAGACGGCAAGGTCGTCATTCGACCGAATCCGTATGCCCGTAAGGACAGCGGCAGCTTCTATACACCACAAGAACTTGTCGATCTGATTGTCGACCGGACCCTGAAGCCGCTGGTCGAAGAGCGTCTCAAAACCTTCGAGGATCGGGCCGCCGCGCTCAAAAGCGACCGCAGGCCGAAGTCGGAACGAAGGTCTCAGCTCGAACGGATCGATCCGGCGGTAGCTGTCCTGAATCTGAAGGTCCTGGACCCGGCGATGGGAAGCGGCCATTTCCTGGTTACCGCCGTGGATTTCCTCTCGGACGCCGTCGCTGATTTGATCGAATCCGTCCCTGCCGTGCCTGATTGGCTCGATGGCGCCTACGAGTCACCCCTTGTCAAACGCGTCGAGTCGATTCGCAGCGATATCATCCGTCGGTCCAGGGAGTTGAATTGGGTACTGGATGAAACTCAGCTTAACGACCAGGCCATTATACGCCGCGTGGTGCTCAAACGCTGTATCTATGGGGTGGACAAAAACCCGTTAACCGTCGAGTTGGCCAAGGTGTCCCTCTGGTTGCACAGCTTCACCGTAGGCGCGCCTTTGTCCTTTCTCGATCACCATCTGCGCTGCGGGGACTCGCTGCTCGGCATGCGAGTGTCGGATGGCTTGAAGGATCTTTCACAGTTGGGCAACCTTACTACAGGTACGGCCATCGCACAAGCAGAGCAATCAACTAAGGGCATGCAAAAGATCGAAACCGTGACCGACGTTGATGTTGCGGAAGTCCACCGGTCTTCGGCGCTCTTTGGTGAAGTAGAGAATGCGACCTCAGATATACGCGGGCTACTCGACTTTCTTTGTGGTCGGCGGTGGCTCAAGGCGGGGATTAAGAAAAAAGACGCCGCTCAATTTGAGGAACCACTCATCAAGACGCTTTTTCAACACAAACCGATTGCCTATAGACTTCTGGCACGCGGCCCACTTCAACTTGACAGTGGTGACCACGAGACTGGTGTTGGCGACTGGTCGAAGTTTTGCAGGTTCTGGCAACGCACACAAACAATCGCTGAAGGCGAAGGTTTTGTGCACTGGGAGGTGGCATTCCCTGGGGTTTGGCACGATTGGGAAAGGAGCCAACCAAACGGCGGATTCGACGCCGTAATTGGTAATCCGCCATGGGACCGCATCAAGCTGCAGGAGGTAGAGTGGTTTTCGAATCGTGACCGCGTACTCGCCCGGGCGCCGACGGCGGCCGCCAGGCGAGAGGGCATCCGGCGGCTGCGCGATCAGCATTCTACGCTCGTCGACGAGTTTGACGCGGCTAGGGACCGCTCCGATAGGTTAAGCCGGATGGTCCGATCCTATGGCGAATACCCGTTGCTAGGTCGCGGCGACGTCAATCTTTATTCGCTGTTCATCGAACGGGCAATGAACCTGATCAAGCCGAATGGTCTAGTTGGCCTTCTTACCCCTTCGGGGATCTGCGCCGACAAGACTGCGGCTAGTTTCTTCAAGTTTATCTCCACGAGAGGACGCGTGAGTAGTCTTTTTGACTTCGAAAACCGACGTCCCGGGGTGCCCCATTTCTTCCCTGATGTCGACTCCCGTCAGAAGTTCTGCGCACTGATCTTCGGTGGGGATGAGAGGCAGTTTGAACGGACCAATTGCGCCTTTTTTCTACACGAAACTGAGTCGATCGAAGACGTCGACCGCTGTTTTCCGTTAACTCCGGCGGACTTCGCACGTGTTAATCCAAACACCGGCACAGCCCCTGTTTTTCGTTGCCGGCGCGATGCCGAGATTACCCGGGGAATCTACGAGCGGTATCCAGTATTGGTGGACCGGTCACGGGGAGGGGAGAAGCGTGTCTGGCCTGTGAAATACGTGCGCATGTTTGATATGACCAACGATTCGCACCTCTTCCGAACCGCCGGGCAGCTTAATGGCGACGGCTTTTATCGCGTCCTCGGCAATCGCTATAAACGGGGCGAAGATGAGTATCTGCCCCTGTACGAAGGGAAAATGGTCCAGGCATATGACCACCGAGCAGCCAGCGTGGTTGTCAACCCACGAAATCTACACCGACCCGCTCAGTCACGTGAAGCCACCGACGAGGAACACTCAGACCCTAATTGGCTACCGAGGCCACAGTTCTGGGTGCCATCATCAGAATGTGGCTGGGGATCGGGATCCAATTGGGTGCTTGGTTTCAAGGAGATTACAGCCTCCACAAACGCGAGGACATTTATCGCCGCATTGTTCCCTGCGGTCGGTTTTGGGAATAAGGTACCGATCTTTAAACCGGAAACTACGGATCGCAACGAATGGCTGCTTCTAGCAAATCTCAATTCCATAGTTTGTGACTTCGTGACGCGGCAGAAAATCCAGGGCCAAACTCTGAACCTGTATATAGTCGAGCAAATCCCGGTCATCTTGCAAGGAGACTACATTCGTCTGTTCGGCGAAAAGACGGCCTTCGAGCTAGTCCGGGACCACGTGTTGCGGCTCACCTATACAGCACACGACATGGCACCATTCGCCCGCGACCTTGGCTACGATGGGCAGCCCTTTGGCTGGGATGAAGAGGAACGCCGCCACCTGCGCGCCCGTCTCGATGCGCTCTACTTCCACCTGTACGGACTTTCGCGGGACGATGCCGGCTACATACTCGACACTTTTCCAATCGTCCAACGCGAAGACGAAAAAGCCTTCGGCTGCTACCGCACCAAGGAGATGATCCTAGCGTATATGAACGCCCTCGCGGCAGGTGATACGGAGACGGATGTGGATGTATAGGCCGCCGGATTGCTGCGTCGACGACGCTTGACCTTGTGTTGGAGATGAGATACGTTAGACCGGCAGAGAACATCCTCAAGGAGGCGGCATCCTGTCGCGTTCTTCGTTGAATGGCGAGGCCACGATCCTGCCGCGCACCCTCCGACCGTCGGGTCGCGCGGACAGGCAGGCCTCCAGGCATGAAGTGTTGTGTTTATGAGCAAACAGTTACTCATTCTCGGTTGTTCGCAGACGAAGCGAAAGTGCGGTGGTTTACTTCCTGCGATTGACCGCTACGATGGTCCCCCATTTCGGGTAATCAGAAAGTTTTTGAGAGAACACCACTGGCCGCAAGACGTCTCCATTGGTGTGCTCTCCGCAAGGCACGGTCTGTTCGGAGTCTTGAAGGGCATTAGAGATTACGACGTGAGGATGGACCTCGCCACGGCCAGATCAAAAGCGCCGGAGTGTTTGTCCGTTCTCCGAAGATGGGTCGCAGACCATGAATCGTTTCATTTGTCTCTAGGGAAGGACTATCTGCCCGCCATTGAGCCTGCATTACAGACTCTTGAGATTAGCCCGCGCAGATTTGCCGGCCCCATTGGCATGAAAATGAGCAATATCAAGAATTTCCTCAAGAGCACATCACCTGAGCGCCGCGAAAGAGTTGAAGTTGAGAGTGGCACCGGAAAACGCAGCTATTTCCTTCCGGATTGGGACGATCTTCTGGATCCGAATTTCGACTTTGAGGAGGATGTTTTTTCGGGTAATACTCGTGAAGAAAGAGGGGACAAACATTGTTGCGTCCTGATGCAACCTGAACAGATGTGCGATGGTGTCCTCGTGAGTCTTGCTCAGAATGGGACATCCAAAGGCCCCTTACGGAGATTGCACGGAACTGAACCTGGAGCACTATCGCCGCTACCATTACGCCGTCAATTTGGTCTTTCGCCAACTCAATACCTCTTTGGTGATTGTGGCGCTTTTAGCTATGTGAACGAGGATGCGCCGACAATTTCCGTGGAACAGGCTGTCGCACTCTACGAGTTATATGGGTTCGACTTCGGTGCGTCGGTTGATCACATTCCCGTGAAGACAATCAAGACGAACGACAAAAAAACCTCTCTTTCAGATGATCAGCGCCAGGCAAGAGTCGATCTCACTCGCGAGAATGCGAAGACATTTATCGAGGCAGCCAATAGTCGGAAAGCTGTATTCAATCCGGTTGGGACCATTCAGGCGCTCAACGCCGATCAGTACGCTCAATGTGTCAGGGAATATTTCGACCTTGGATATCGCCATATAGCCCTTGGTGGCCTTGTGCCGCTAAAAGATGACGAAATCGAAAGCATTGTGCGAGCAGTCGTCTTAACTGCAAACGACCTCAAAGAGCGACCCTGGATACATCTCTTTGGAGTTTTTCGTCCTGAGTTACAAAATCTGTTTCAAGAGCTCAAAATCGATAGCTTTGACAGCGCAACGTACTTCCGGAAGGCTTGGCTCCGATCCACTCAGAATTACCTTGGCAAGAATGGAAAGTGGTATGCAGCATTGCGAGTACCTATGACAAGTGACGGACGAACACGAAAGCGATTAATAAACGCAGGTGCAGACATTGGTGAACTGGAGAAAGTGGAACGAAGAGTTCTGGATCTGCTTTGCCGATTTGATAACGATGAGTCGACAGTTGATGAGGTACTGGAAGCGATCCTAAGTTATGACCAGCACCTTGCCAGGTCCAGTGAGACACAATCCATGCGTGAACAATATCGACGAACTTTGGAAGATCGACCCTGGCGAAAGTGCGAATGCCCGTTTTGTAAGGGAATCGGGATACATACCCTGATTTTCCGAGGGGCGAATCGGAACAAGAGGCGGGGGGCGCACAACACACTCATGCTGTATGGGCGCATTCAGAAGGGAAATCATGTCGAGAGTATTTGACATTAGCACGGCTTACCGAGACGAAATGATAAAACCAGGTTTTCAAATTCGCAAAGGGACGGTGGGTTCTCGCAAGCCACGACGCTACGGGTCTTAAGCTGGTTTCACTTCCTGTAAACACTGAAGACGCAAACGGTCGAATAGAGACAACCTTGTGGGCAAGGTTTGGGAAAACTGGTTGAGGAGTGATAATGAAACCATTAAGCACCCGACCTAAGGATAGCAAAAGGTCAATCTATGATCAGTAATGATCGATTTCTAGACTTGGTTAGCACTCGCCTTGGGCGCGACTTAAGGAATCCAGAAAACACCGCTCAATTCAACGCCGTAAACCACGCAGACAATCGCATTCTGCAAATCGTCGCTGGTCCCGGTTCGGGAAAGACCACGGTGCTTGTGCTCCGTGCTTTACGTTGCGTCTTTGTCCACGGCATTTTACCTGAAAATATACTGATAACTACATTTACTCGAAAGGCCGCTCGCGAATTACGCACACGTTGGCTGGACTGGGGGACGGTCATTTGTACAGAACTTGAGAAAGACTCTGGAGTAGACCTTGACCAAATTGACCTCAATCGATCCAGAATCGACACATTAGATAGCATTATTCAGCAGGTATTAACAGAATACCGATTGCCGGGAACTCTTGTGCCAACAGTCGTAGAGACTTCCGCAAGTAACCTTATTCTGAAAAGATCCGCGTTCAGAGAGTTGTACGAGCAAGACCGTGAGACATTTGACGGCCTTCTAAGTCGATATACGTTTAGCAGTCAGAATCCCCGCAATCGTGGAGAAGCTCTAAGAGTAGCCAAACGGTTGCTTGACCGTCTGGTTCAGGATCGTGTGGATTTGAATAGGTACGCACGATCCGGAACAGCCGAGAGATTGATAGTTGAGATGTTGGAACGCTTTCGTAAGCACGCAACAGAAACAAACGTGTTTGACTTTACGATTTTAGCAGAACAGTTTCTTGAACGCATGTCATGTGGATCCCTTGACACCTGGCTTAATGCTGTAAGGGTAGTCTTGGTTGATGAATATCAAGACACAAATCCTCTCCAAGAAGCGGTTTATTTCGAGATTATCCGACGAGCCGATCCGTCTACAACGATAGTGGGTGACGATGACCAGTCCATGTACCGGTTTCGGGGTGGATCAGTCGAGCTCTTTACGGACTTCGCAGAACGTTGCCAGCAAGTAACTGGCCGAACGACTAGACGTGTTAACATGATTAGGAATTTCCGATCTAGACCGGAAATTGTGCAGTTCTATAACGACTACATTACAGGCGACCCAGACTTCTCATCGGCTAGAATAATCCCGCCGAAGCCTTTAGTGGAAGCGACAAAAACGACGGGACGAATTCCCGTTCTAGGTATGTTTAGGGCCGATCAAGAAATTCTCGCAAAAGACCTTGCAGGTTTTTTGCATCGCTTGGTTGACCAACGGAGGGTGCCTGTCATCGAAGCAGGTCAGGAAATTCGACTGTCACCGGACGGCGCTTTGGGCGACGCAGTGTTTCTCGCGCACTCTGTTGAAGAGGAGAGTTACAGCCAATATAACCAATCACCACAAGAGCGATTTCCAGGCATATTACGAAGTGAACTGGAATCCAAGAGTCTGCAAGTTTTCAATCCGCGCGGGCAAGCCTTACGAACCATACCAGATGTAAGCGTCCTTTTGGGTCTAATCCTCTTGGCAATCGACCCAGACAATAGCATCATCGATGACGTGATGCCTACGAATGAGGCGAGATATTTCCTTGAGGAATGGAGCCGTCTAGCTCAAGAGTTTGTTTATTCGAACCCACCGCCAAATAACGGCAACGCACTTCGAGGATTCCTCGATGACTGGCAACGTGCGGCTTCGGGGCAGATTTCAGAAGCCTTTCCTCAATACTGGCCAATTCTTGAGCTTGTATACAAGCTTCTATCCTGGATACCTGGTTTTCAAAGCGAACCCGAACACCAAGTATGGCTGGAGGCTTTCATGCGCATCATTTCCAGCGCGAGTATGGCATCGCCCTACGGTATGCAACTTCTCCAGAATACTTTCAGTGTTAATCACGGAAATCATGTGCGGCGCAGCAGGGAAAGTCTTGTCAGAGATGTTCTATTGTCCATCGCAGAGGACGAGGTTGACGTAGATGAGGACATTATCCCAAGTGTTCCCCGTGACAGGTTGCAATTCATGACGATTCACCAAGCCAAGGGTTTGGAATTCCCCCTCGTTATCGTTGATGTTGGAAGTCGATTCAAGTCCAATCACCATACTCAGCGGTTCTTGAGATTTCCAGACCAACTGTCAAACGTCGCGCAAGCCGAGGATGACGTTGAAACGCATCTGAGCGCTCCGCTGCGCAGAAACCGTGGAGCGTTGGACCGTACGTTTGACGACTTAGTTCGACTCTACTATGTCGCATATAGCCGCCCTCAGTCCGTGCTGATGCTTGTTGGAAACGAAAGCTGCCTAAGGTATGGAACTGGAACAGACTATTCAAGAAGGTCAATTCCCAATATCGCCCTGGGCTGGCGACGAGATAGGAGTTGGCCGTGGAGACAGACTTACGGTGGGGGCCGACCTCCTGTAAAGGTAGAACCGCCATTCTTGGAGATATAACATGGAACTTGAGGTCGAACGACCAGAGCATATTGTTCCATCATATTCGCTCACGGGCGACTTGCTATCATACTTACGCTGTCGGCTACAGTATCGCTACCACAATGGTAGTGCGTTGCCTCCGTCGCGGCCAATTCAACTCTGGTTTGGTGAGTTTCTGCACGGCACCCTGGAAATGTCATATCGATTTTGGGACGAGTTGCGACGAAGCGGACAGGAACCTCCAAATTTTCCGTGGCAATGCACTAAACGGGAATGGCGGGAAGACCAACCAAAATGGGAGGACCACGATATAGGGAGATTTGCCGACTCAGTGGAGAATGCTCTTCGGCAGCAAGGAAAACAAGCTCGAAGTGCCGACGCTCGTGACTCGGCCTACCGTCGCGTCGAGGTGGCGGTGAATGCCTTGGGACCTCACCTGTTTCCGCTTATCGCTTCTACGGAAAGCAGGGTTATCGGAACAAGACCTGTGCCGTCCCAAGGGCGAAATCTTCGTTGCGACAACTATGAAGTACACGGCATTATTGACGTTTTGACACACGTAACTCTTTCGGAAGCCACTGAAGACAATCTTATTCGTCAGTGTGTATTGCAAGCATGTCCAGACCTCCCGGAAACTTTCGAAGTAATAGTTGACTATAAAGGAGCGAGACGACCTTTGATAGAAGAAGCCTATTGGGAACAAGGAGATTGGCAGATTCAAACATACGCCTGGCTCAGAGAACGACAGCCAGACGCATTCCCAGTTGTTGCAGGAATTCTGATTTACATTAACGAGTTGTCGCCAGGCGGAGCGGAGATGCAAGCCATCAGGCGCGGCGTAGCCAATGCCTTGACTGACGTCGTCCCCGAGCCAAGCTCTAGAGATGCGCAGATTGTCAGAATGTGGCGCGAGGGTATGGGCACAGACCAATTATCACTCGATTTCCGACTACGCAGAGCCATCCGAATAATTCCGATATCTCACGGTAGTATTACGAGTGCACTCTCGTCATTTGATGATGTTGTTCGTCGAGCAGAAGAGGATGTAATTGAAGAAGCGACAGGACGTGACATCCTTCAGGCTTGGGCTCCGAACTGCGAGGATGAAGCAACATGCGTAGCGTGTGATTTTCGTCACTTCTGCCCGAGCCCTGCTGGCGCGCCGCAGGATTACCGGATCAAAGCGCCGAGTGCGCCTTAATCTACGCAGTTATTCTGGTGTATATTCATACCGCCTGGGCGTCGTTGTGAAGATGTCACCTAATGAGATGATTGAGTCCGCAAATATTTATGCAAAGGGCATCAAGCGATCAAGGTCATCGTCCATACGGCGAAATGTGATGCGCGCCTACTCACTCACAGATCAAAAATGAGCACACTTCGAGATAGAGGACGTTCTCGATGCCCATAGACGACCGTTACGTTAAGAACCTGCCGGACATCTACCGCGACGTTCTTGAGACGTATCCCCAGTTCAATTCGACGCGTATTGCCGGTGACGGTCTGGCTTACCAAACGCTGTATTCGGCATTGGCGGATGAAGAGAAGGGATACAAGTTGGGCCAGATAATCCGGGCGTGTGAGAACATGGCGGAGGTCGGTCTAATGCAGATCAAACATAAGATTTTCGCTTGCCCGACACCTCTTGGGGAAGAGTTGATTACGGCAATAACGGGCCAAACCGTGCCTGTGTCCGATGTTCCCCCTATCGAGCCACCGACGTAGGTCGCGATTTGCACAGGGTAAGGCAGTTGTTTCAGTTGTTCAGATCGTGCGATGACATTGTCTGAGACCGCCAACCCAACATGAGACGTCCCATGGCCAAACAGACAACAAAGCCTAAACGTTCCGACCGTGAACAAGAACATGCCACCATGCTAAAAGACGCGCTTACCCGCCCAGGAGTCCGTGAAGGGGGTTGAGACTCTGTTATTGGGGATTGTATGGAAAGGCCGGAGGTTGTTCGTGTGCTGGAAAGGTATTCGGGAGGAGCAGAAATCGGTACGAATGCGGAAAAAATGGGACTGACTGAGCGCCAGGCCCGTGCCCGTATCGGCGCTGCCCGACGCTACGGGTGGAATATCAAAAATACGGGGCTGCGGATGTTTCAGTTGTTTGATGGGGAATACAAGGGACGCTACGGTGGGTGAAAAGCCGGGGAGAAAAGCGGTGGAGGATTTCTGGGCGTCTAATCTGGCTTCGATTTTGGCGAAGGATCGAAAAAGGAGAGGATAATATGGGTGTTGTCAATCTTGTTATGGGGATGATTCACCGTGTTCGGCTGGGCGAGCGTCCTGAAGACGTGGAAGAGGAGCAGGACGAAGATCCGTTTTTGGCGCGCTCGTTACAGATAGATGAGGATATCCGCACGGGAAAGAACCGGATGCTGACGGCTGAGGAAACGCGTCGGTTTTTCGACAGAGTTAAGAGGCGTAGCGGTGGAAATGGATGAGGCGCACCGTCGTCAACGAACAAGAAAAGCGAGGCGTTCAGGGGCGGAATCGAAATCATCGGAACCGGAAGAACAGCAGGTTTTAATTTCTGCTTCTGTTGCCAAGTTTATAGACGGTTTGCAGGAAAACGTCCAGAACGCGGCTTCGGACAGGATCAAAGCTCTTGGCAATCCGGCAAACATAAGGGGATCAACAAAGATCAGGGGGCGGCCCCGGAACGATCCGATGTTCAGGATTGAAACTGGGAATTACCGGGTATTTTACAAGAGGATTGGTGGGAAGGTTCATGTGGTAGAGATGGAACATCGGCAGGGTGCGTATGGTAAGGGGAAGCAAAGGGGACGACGAAAGTCAAGAAGTCGATAGTTGGGACTTTTGACGCGAAGAAAGAGGGGATTCGTATGGGTTCTGAAACTGTAAGGAACATGCCGGTCGTAGAGGTTGCTGCAAGTGGGTATCAGCCGACGAAGGTTGCGATTTGCACAGGGTAAGGCGATTGACACAGTTGTTCAGATCGTGCGATGGCATTACCAGACACCGCTAACCCAACATGAGACGTCCCATGGCCAAACAGACAACAAAGCCTAAACGTTCCGACCGTGAGCGAAATCATGCCGCCATGTTAAGAGAGGCCATAGCCCGTCCAGGTGTCCGTGAAGTGATGCAGTTTTACCAGATCTTTCAGGCAATAGATAAGGGGCTTTATCCGTACCGTCAGGCAACGAAAATTCCAGAAATAGTGAAATCGACGGATCACTCTTATGTGGGTAAACCTGTCCGGACAGGTCTGCAAGACGCCTGATGACCCTCGGTTTCTTGATCAGGAAAGTACCCACTCGATATTTAAGGGTATGCGAGAAATACTTGAACCGAGCGACGAAATTCATTTCAGTGGAAATTCGTCATGAAATGTAAATGAAAATGATCAGAGACTGCCCAATCAGCCTCGGATCGAACCAGGCATTACTCCCGAGGAGGATTCCACCATGGATAACCCAAAAGCAACACCTGGTTAATATATACCGAAGTATAAGGCGCCAGCTCTCGAGACAAGTATTAGAGAAATTTTCCCATTATTGCCGCCGCTCCTACCAGCCAGGAAAAAAGCTCAAATTGAATCTATACTGTTTGAATTGGCCAGGGTGAGAGAGGAATAATTACCATATCAATAAATCGACACAAGACACGGCCCAGGGCAGGTGATGTGCGCTGGGCCGTTGTGTATTTGGTTGTCTCTCGTGACTATCGTTGTAGAGCGGCTGCCCTAACAACCGCTCTTTCTATTTATACCGTTGCCTTATTTCATCCATTCTAGGATGATTCCCAGCACCCAAAATGATAGCGCGACGTTTTTTATTATCTAATTTCATAACAAAAGCAACGCGCTCGTTCCCATTTAAACGATACTTAATTACTTGGTTCTGCCGGGATATGTTTTTACCTCCTGCTGGAATTTTTCCTACTCGAAGCTCTTGTAGAAATCGACAATACTGAATTTGCGCCTGTTCCGTTAATTTCGCGATATCTCTCTTTGCACTGTTATCAGCTAAATAAATCTCATCGGCTTTTGGTAGAAATGGGGTTTCGCCATCAACCATCGCCTTGCCCCCTCGAAAACTATTCTACCAATATAAATTGTGATGCATCTAAATTATCAGCTTTATGCAAAATCGACAAATTCCAACTGATTTCCTGTAAAATAGTAATAAATACTAAGAGTCGATCATCCACTTTCTTAAATGGTTCATATAGTATTGGACTATATTGTTTTGCCAATTCACCCAAGCGAATCCAATCCGAACTTCGTAATGAATGACTCAACTGGTCTAAGGCTTTAATACTTCGTTCAACATTACCTCCTAAGCACAGATTAATATAATCTTGTGGATTTTGTTCCAATTCCAATAAATCCTTAGACCATTCACTAATAGCGATATTTACCACTTCATCCACTGCTTTCAATGCATTACGTGCTTGTTCTTCACCTTCAACAATAGCCGGTCCACTATTGAGTCTTATTACATGCTGGGAGGCCAAATGATCAATGTGTGTCCCCATATGCCTTGCACGCGGAATTTCCATTACAGTTGCACCCATAACCGTATCCTTATAGAGATAAATTATGGCGAACCCATCAACAATACGGATTCAGTTTCACACATCGAAGATTCAGTTACAACTAAGACAATATATTTCCAATCGTTATTCTCTGATTCTTCATTAGCGGTAGGGAAAAAATAACGATTCTCTACTTTATATATCGTTCGATTTTGTGGTTCACGGCGATCCAAACCAGATGAAACCCAAGGGTTGACAATATGATCTCCAATTTTCGGTATATCACCCAAGTCAGATAAGCTATACTCCTCGACTAAATCGACTAATTTCTCATCTATATACATATGTAGTCGAAATAGTATCTCTTTTTCTCTGAATTTCTCCAAACCTTGTCCCTTAATTTTAAAATAAGCCTCATTAAAACAATAGACGAAATAAATATAACTAGGCGAAATTATCGACGCAATCCCTTTTTGGGCTTAATCATACTTTGCAAATACGCCCACCACAAATACCCATCCTCCCAACACGATGAAGAGAACGTTGACCATCGAATACGGCGATGACACCTTCCATCTGACCGAGGAAGACCTCCAACGGGACCTGGCCAGTGCCCGACGTCATTTGTAATACGTCCCCACTCCAGTACCTGCACCAGGCTGACGTGTTGGCACGTCGCCGCCAATTCAAAGAGCCGCCCATTTAAATCGTGGACGGCTTGCTTATTGACGTATTTCGCAACTGTGGATTTTCTCGTCGCCTATTCCTCGTCGATTTGTCCCTCCTTTTTCAGTTAGGTTGGCAACTTCGCGCCTCAAGGCGCCTGCGCCCCGACAGTCTCCACGTAGACCGAGAACAGCGATTGGGAGCAGGTCATGAACAGCCTGTTCTTCTTTTCGCCGCCGAAGCAGAGGTTGGCGCAGGGGGCCGGGAGGTGGATCTTGCCGATGAGGGTTCCGTCGGGCGCGAAGCAGTGCACACCGTCGGTACCCTCGCCCGCCCAGCAGGCCCCGGCCCACAGGTTGCCGTCCACGTCGGTTCGGATTCCGTCCGCCGAGGCGGGCTCCATGTTGACGAACACGCGCCCGTTTGCGAGTCGGTCGCCGTCCACGTCGAACACGCGGATGTGGGCGGGGTATTCGGGGCCGTCGGAGCGCCCGGTGTCCACGATGTACAGCAGCGACTCGTCGGGGCTGAAGCACAGGCCGTTGGGCCGCTGGAAGTCTGAAACGACGACGATTGCCTCTCCGGTTTCCGGATCGAGACGGTACACGTTGGTGTCGTTCTCGAATTCGGCCTGATGCCCCTCGTAGTTCATCAGAATGCCGTAACCCGGGTCCGTGAACCAGATCGATCCGTCCGATCTGACCGCGGCGTCATTCGGCGCATTCAGCGGCCTTCCCTCGAAGCGGTCCATCAGCACCGTAATCGAACCGTCATACTCCGTCCGGGTGACGCGACGCGCGTCGTGTTCGCACGATACCAGCCGGCCCTGGCGGTCGCGCGTATTCCCGTTTGTGTTGTTCGACGGCTTGCGGAACACCGAGACCTCCCCCGTCTCTTCTTCCCATTTAAGGATGCGGTTGTTGGGGATATCGCTGAACAGCAGATAGCGCCCGTCCCCGAACCACACCGGGCCTTCGAGCCACCGGCCGCCCGTCCAGAGCATTTCTATGGCGGCGGTTGAAAGCTTGTACTTCGCGAACCGGTCGTCGAGCACTTCGACCCGGCTGTCCGGATATCTCACGAGTTCCATGTCACTCTTCCCTGTTGATCGACCGGTCTTGTTGTGGCTTCTGGGTCAATTCGCAATTCCTGGAAACCGCGTCCGACGTGCGAATCCGTCGTTGGCGGATTCTGAAGTCCAATCATATACGGTCCAATATGGGGATGGGTTGACGCCTTCGCCCGAAGTGCGGCCCCGCAGCAAATTGGGACACCAGCGGCGTTTTGTCAAACGAATTGGAGAACGTGGGGCCGCGCGCATAAACCACGAGGTTTCCGGGATCGGGGCCCCGGCGAGCTTGCTGCAAACGCCAGGCGGAGCGCCTGGTTTCCCCTGGAGACTGCTTCTCCTGAGATGGCCACACCTTGACAACTTTTCAGACGCCCTTTATATTGAAAATTAGCACCGATGGAGTTTCCGAAGAGAGCCGGTAACCCGCCAACGCGCGCAGTCTTCATGTGGCTGCCCGCAAACCTGCGGACAGGTCCCGCCAATCCGTTTCCGACGCCTTGCGGCGACCTGTCACAATGGGCGTGCCGGGTCCGGCTGCAGAGCGTCAATTCGCGTCATCGCCGACATGACAACCCGTCAGAACATACCCGGAATAAGCCTGGTCACCGTGCTGCTTTGTTTATCCAACCCCGAACAACCAGGGTGCGGGGAGGCACGCGCTTCCGGACCGGCGTACCAGATGGTCAGCCGGCAGGAAATACTGCATGCCATGCGGCAGGCTGGCGATTACGATCCGACGGCGACGACGAACGGCGCCCGGTTCCAATGGGAAGTGATTTTCAATCTCGCGCACCGGGCGTGGGAGCGCGACCCGCATGGAGCGCCGCTGTTTATCGACTCGGAGGACTGGTTTCGGGCGTTTATGGAGACGACCGGACGGACGGAAGACGAAATGCCATTGTACGCGAGGCTGTCCTATGAATATAGGCAGCATTTGGATGTGGAATACAGAATGGATCGCGTGATCCGGAGGGTGATTGAAGGGCCGGCGCCTCGATTGGCTTTGAATGTCCGTATCTGGTGGGAAGATCGGGCGGACAAAGCGGATCGGTACTCATATCGGGATACGCTGGCAACACCCAATCTCAAGATTACGATTCGTCGGGTGATTTCGTACCGGCTGCTGGATCTTGGAGACTGGTTTGTTTGCGATCAAGTCAGGGGACTTAACGGACGTCCGACGTCAGGATTGTTGGGGTTTATCTTCCGGATTATCGGCGACGGTCGCATTGTACACTCCCGGATGGCAGTCTCAGCCGACGGTCTTCAGGTTGTCCGCGGGACGTCGAAGAAGGGGTTTATGTCAATGACGACCACCGCGACGATTTTTAGGGATGGAGAGATGATCAAGGATCTGCCGGATGGCCGGTCCGATCTGAAGGAACTGAAGAGACGCGTCAAACAGAAGCTGAAAGTCGAATACGTCGAACTACCCGAGGGCAACCTGGAGAAACCCGAAATCCCGGTAGAGAAACCCAAGGGCACGCCTATGGAGGAGCCTCATGAGCGAGCAGACAGGTGACGCGAGATACACGATGGGACGCAGCAAGGGTGAAGAGGAGCGGTTGATTCACCAGTCGCAACTGTACGACGCCATCACCCGGCGCTTTTTGAATGATGCGGGCGTCGGAAACGGGATGAAAGTCCTGGATATCGGCTGCGGTCCCGGCGACGTCTCCCTGACGGCGGCTGAACTGGTGGGTCCCGCTGGAAGCGTCGTGGGCGTGGACGTCAATCCGGACATCATTGGCACCGCCCGGGACCGTGCGCACAGTGCGGGCTTCTCCAACGTCGAATTCAGGACGGGCGACGCGCGGACGCTGGACGTGGGAAGCGACTTCGACGTGCTGACGGGCAGGCTGGTGCTGATGTATATGGGCGACCCCGCGGAAGCCCTGAGACAGTTGACAGCCAGGCTGCGGCCGGGCGGAATCGTGGCTTTCCAGGAGGCCGATTTCAGCGACTATCACAAGCGAGCCGACACGCCGGTGGCGAACGATCTCATCGAATGGGCCATTTCCGTTTTCAAACGTTCCGGCGCGCACATTGAGATGGGCTTAAACCTGTTCGGCGCGTTTGTAGACGCGGGACTGCCCGAGCCGGAAATGCATCTCGCGGCGCCGGTTGGCGGGCCGGAGAACTGGACGGGGTACCGGTTCGTTGTTGAAGCATTTCGCAGCCTCGTTCCGCTGATGGAAGAGTTCGGGATCGCAACAGCCGAAGAGGTCGATCTGGATACGCTGGCAGAAAGGCTCCGAAACGAGGTGGTGGCGACAAAACGCGCGTTCATGCTCCCGCCCCACGTGACCGCGTGGGCAGTGCTCCCGGACTGACTCGCTCTGCTCCGAGTATGTGACATGATTTCGCCGGGTCGACAAATGTGTCGCCCCGGCGTTGTCTTGTACCTCGATCCAATGTCCAGTCTAAGGCGTTCGCCCGGCCGCGCGGATGCCTTCTTTTTCGTCCACCCACTTCAGAACCACGCTTCCCGCCACGAACAACACCGCCACAATCGAGACCCCGGCGCGCTGGGACTGAAAGACGCGCGTGAGTTCCCCGAGGGCCAGGGGGCCGAGAAACGCGGTGGCTTTTCCCGAAAAGGCGAACAGGCCGAAAAACTCGTTCTCCTTTTCCGGCGGGACAAACCGTCCCAGGAGCGAACGGCTGGCGGACTGGTTCGGTCCGGCGAAAAACCCAACCATGATGCCCGAAACCCAGAAGACGGTCTTGCTGTGGGTGAAGACGGCCAGCAGCGTCGCGACGATGAGGAATACGAGGCTGATCTGGATGGTGCGTTTGCCGCCCAGCAGATCGTCGAAGAAACCCATCACAAATGCCCCGGTTCCGGCGGCGACATTCAGGACAATCCCGAAGATCATGATTTCGGTAAACGTGAAGCCGAAGGTGCCGGCCGCGTAGATGCCCCCGAAGGCGAAGATGGTAATGAGCCCGTCGTTGTATACGAGGCGGGCGATGAGTAATTTGATGATTTCCTTATATTGCCTGGCCTCTCTGAACGTACGCGTAAGTTGACGATAGGAGGCAGCCAGGAGCCCGCGCACCGGAGTGACGGGGGCTTTTTTTTCGCTCACCCAGAGGAAGATGGGGATACTGAAAAACGCGAACCACACGGCAACGAGCAGATTGGTTGCGCGGATATTGGCGCCGGCCTCCTTCGTGAAACCGAACCAGGGTGTTTCGGCGCTGACGAATCCGACCATGGCGATACCCATGGCCAGCAGGCCGCCGATATAGCCCAGGCCCCATCCGTAGCCGGAGATACGGCCGATGTACTCCCTGGGGGCGATGTCCGGAAGAAAAGCATTGTAGAAGACGTTCCCCATTTCAAAGGCAAAGTTCGCGATGGCGAACCAGAAGAGCGCCTTCATAACCTGGCCCGGCGTTGCCGTATAGAGGACAGTTGTGGCGATGACGGCGATGACGGTGGAGAGGAGGAGGAAACCCTTCCGGTATCCCCCCCGGTCGGCAAGCGCGCCCGCCAGCGGCGAAACCAGGGCCACCGCGATGGCGGAGAAGGTAACCCCTCTGGACCAGAGCGTGGTGCCGATGATCTCACTCGACGCGAGGGACTTCACAAAGTACGTGGAATAGATGAAGGTCACCACGAGCGTGGTGAAGGCGGAGTTGGCGAAATCGTACATCGCCCACGACGCCACGGTCTTTTTGTCGATCTTGTTCAAGTGCGGGCGGACCCTTCTCAAAAACGCAGGGGCGACCACAAGTGTCGCCCCTGCGTTGAATAAACCGTCTCTGAACGATCTCGCTTGGCTGTATCGTTAACCGGCTTAAGCTGACTGCTGAGAGCTGAAAGCCTATCGCTTAGAAGTCCGCCGTCAGTCCAACGGACACGAGGCGGCCGATCTTCGGGGCCCCGACGAATTCATTGTGTTTCTGGTTGAACATGTTGGAGGCGTTGGCGACGAGCGCCACGGTTCCATCCGTCATCACGGACGGCAGTTCGTATCTCACATTTGCGTCGAAGACCAGGGCGGACTTGACGTCGCCGATGTAGACGCCGGAGTTCATTGGAAATCCGCTGCGTCCGCGGAGACGGAACCCGATCCGGATCCCCGGATCCTGCATGTTGGCCGTTGCGCCCAGGGTGAATTTGTTTCGAGGCGCGTTGAGCGCGATATCCGCAATGCCGCCCAGGTTCTTGAAGAGGTCCTTGTTGACGTGGGAGTAACTGCCCGAGAAGGTCCACGTTTCGTCGGCGTAATAGGCAAAGCTGGCGTCGAATCCGTAGAATTCCACGTCGCCGAAGTTACGATAGGTCACCATGACCGCGTGGGGATCCGTAGCCTGAAGGGGTGAAACAGTGCCGAAAGGGATAAATGCGGCGCCGTTGTCGGCTGTGCCGGCTACGAAGAGACGGGTAATTTCATCTATGGGGGTGTTGTTGCCATTGCCGCCCTGTTCCGGCGCATCGAGCACGCCAAGGGCTACGGCCAGGAGCGCCGCTGAGGGGTCCTGGAGGGCCTGGGCGAGAGCGGCGGACAGCGAGGCCGCGAGTGCGTCTGGATCCAGGAAGACGTTCGGCGTTTCCACGCGCAGCGGCGCCACGAAGTCGTGGGTGCGGGTACGGTAAACGTCCGCCGCGATGGCGAACCGGTTGCCGAAGATTCCCTTGTAGCCGACTTCGTAGGTTTCCGTAATCGTGGGTCTGATCTTCTCAATATCCCGTATGGTCGAAGCGCCCAGGTCCGGAACCGGGTCGAAGGCTGCCGTTGTCGGATTCAGAGTCCTGAGGGTGTTCCGGAGGCCGGGAAGGGTCTGCGGTATGATGTTTTGAAAACCTGCAGCCAGCGCCTCCACCTGCGCGGCCGCTATGGTTGGAATCTGTTCCGCCGGAACCCCGGCGGCCGTGAGTTGCCCGGTAATCAAAGTGGTTGCAAGTTGCTTCAGGGTTGGAAGGGCCGCGGCCATGACCGCGCTTCGACCGATCCCCCACATGACGTTGCTGAATCTCGCGTCGTTCATCCCGATTTGGTGTGAAGGCGAGAGGCCGATCACCTGGGCGAACGGCGACCGGAAAGTTGGCACGCCGCTGGCGTCGCGGCTCCATGTAAATCCATTCTTGGTGCCCTGTGCGCGGACGTCGAATCCTGGGCTGAATCCCAGGACCGGTTGAAAGGCGCGACCTGTACCGAAGGCGTCCCTGGCCTGGACGATGTCCAGGAAGAAGTTGCCCGCGGATGGCGTACTGAACGCCCTGTTGTACGTCAGCCGGAAGGTCTGAAGAGGATCCGGTTTGAAGACAACGGCGCCGCGGGGAGAGAAGACGCGCTCGTCGACGTGGTTATGGTCGTCCCACCGGGCGGCCCCCAATACGGTAACCTGTTCGTTCAGGCTGATCTCGCCCTGCGCGTAAGCCCCGAATTCGTCGATGTTGTCGCGGGTCTCGTTGGCGCCGTTTATTGTGCCTCCGGTATTCGGGCGCGTGAACAGGCCGTCGACTCCGTAGGTAATCCGACTGCGGTCCGCCACGCTCAGGCTGTGCTGGGCCTGCAGGACCGTAAAGGTTGACGTATCTACGATGGGGTCGTTCGTCCGGAGGAGTTTGGTATCACCGGCGTCGCTGGCATTGTGAAAGGCCTGAACGAAAATGTCTTTGAAAAGCACGCGGCCCTGTACGAAGTAATTCGCCCACCCGTCGGCCTGTCCCGCGCCGATACCCGTCATTTCAATGCTGTTGATCCGGGCGAAGCCGGTTGAAAAAATGCCCGTAAGGTCCTCGGTCGGGCGGACGTCGAGGCGCAATTCCCCGCTGATTCGGCTAACGTCGTAGTCCCTTGGATTCCGGCCGCGCAGCCGCACCTCTTCCGGGTCTTCGTGTTCCCAATCGGTTCCGGAGAAGTACTGTCCTGAGAGTTTCACACCGAACTGTTCCGTGGTTGCCGCGTGCCGGAAGGAGAGTTTCCGCAGGTCGCGTTCGCCGCCCATCACGCTGACGGACGTGCCTTCAGAGTCGAAGGGCGATCGAGTGACGATATGCATCACGCCGTTTGCGCTGTTTGGGCCGTAAAGGGCCGACCCCGGTCCCAGAACGACCTCGACGCGATCGACGTCGTGGTTCGTAATGGGAATGAAGTGATGCGCGTTGAACCGGAGAGAAGGCACACGGGAAATTCGGTTGTCCACCAGGGTAAGCAGCGTTCCGGAGAAGACGTTGTTGAACCCTCGCGCCACAGTGTTGGCCTGGAAAAGGCCGGTCTGGGCGTTGTCCACGCCCGCAAGCCCAACGATATAATCCGCAGCGCTGAGACCGCGCTGGGACTGTACGGCGTCGGACTCAACGACCGCGACCGAGGCCGGCGCGTCAAGGACCTTTTCCCGCCGGCGCGACGCAGAGACGATGATCTGGTCGCCGTAAAGGATCTCCACCGCCAGGCGGAAGTCGAGATTGACCTCGCCGCCTTCGGAAATGCGGACGCTGCTCCGGGTGGCGGTCTGGTATCCGACAAAGGATACCGAGACTTCATAGACGCCGTCCGGAAGATTCCCGGCCTCGTACATACCGTTCTCTTCGGACACCACGGTCAGTGGACCGGAAAGCGCGGAACCCTGGACGATGACGTTGGCGCCGAATAGAGGCTCACCATCGTTGCTGGTGATTTGTCCCTTGATGGCGCCCGCGCCGTGGGCGAAGGCAGGGGTGACCAGGCACAGAAGCAGGGCCAGTGCGGACCGTACGGATGACATACACTCACTCCTTGCGTTTGAAGTTCGGATTTTCGGCTCGTGTGAGGATGATGGACGAATCCGGGAAACGCAGGGTCCCGTTCCGGAGATATGTTGCCATTCAACCGTCACGTTCCATCGCGGCATTCCGCGTTGGCGAGCGCCGCTTTGATGGCGCCCGCCAGCGGTTCCGGAGAAGCCAGATATTGCCGAGTGCTCGAGAAGACGCGGCCGCCGATCGGTTCGCCTGCAAGCCTTGGAATCAGCTGGAAGTGAAGATGAGAAAGCGGTCCGGAACACATGGTGACCTGGTAGACCTTGTCGCAGCCGGTAGCCGTTTTCAGCGCGCGGGTCAGCCGGAGCATGACCGCCATCAATTCCATTCCCAATGCTTCCGACAGGCCGGCGATATCCGGGACGTGCGGCCTGGTGACAACGATCGTGTGACCCAGGCCGCGCGGGTATTGCTCGAGGAACGCGAAACAGCGCTCGTTTTCGAACAACAGCGCGCCGTCCGAGTTCGACGTTGCATCTCCGCCGGCGATCCAGTGACAGGTGTGGCACACACCCTGCTCGATAAGCCGGTTCCATCCGCGACCACGTTCCGCACGCTTGTGCACTTCGTGTTCCGTGGCCGGCCTTATACAGCCTTTTAGACGATCGAGATCCACAGGGTTACGGTCCGGCATCTATTCTCAAGTGTCGAGAATTGCGACGGTCGTTTCCTTAATATAAGGGATTATAATTTTTCTGCCCGTAAAAATCAATATTGTTGCAAGTTGCCCGCAGGATGGCATCCAACCATGATTCGCTCGGGGGCGTTTTACGGACGATCGAGATCCGGACGATGCCGCCCGGCGTTGTCGCCTACGGAACCGCGATTCTTCCCAGGTACTCCCTGAGCTTGGGCGGAACGTGTTTTCGTATCAGGCTCTTCTCCAGCGTCCAGGCCGTTTCGGGGTCGAGTTTTGTCTCGAAGTGAACTGCTTTGCCTTCGTACCTGGCAACGGGCTCTCCGTCACGGTAGAGGATCCGGTTTCCCGGCGTTGCCGGGAGTCGCTTGCCCGGCGTCACGATCCCGACCAGATTGACCGGATCGCAGGCGCTGACCGACACGAGTTCTCCCCGTTTCTTCTCCCGCTTGAGCGACCGGATGACGGTGATCGCCTCCGGGAGCGCATACTGCTCTCCCCAGCGCTCCACGAATCGGCCTCCCCTCACCTCCCCCCGATCCTCCATCCGTCTCAGTACCCGTACCAGATCGCGCCACGGCGGAATGCCGGTTTCTCTGGCCAGTACCCGCCGGAACACAACCCCGTAACGCTTCAGCAGAATCCGCGCACACTTTTCAATATCGGCGGGGTCTTCGGTTTCAGCCTGGATCACGGACCATCGGCCGGCCTGCTCCATGCCGAAGACGGGCCCCCGGTTGCGGCGGGACCGCACCTTGAATTTCTCGGGTATCAGAAGCGCCCGTAATCCGGCAAAGCTGTCGCACGTGAGCAATCCGGCCGCGACCAGCTCGGCAATGGCGCTTTCTACTTCGCTCTTGAGCATTTTCGACCGGGCGATGATGTCGTGGTAAAACAGCGCGCCGCCGGCCTCCAGACACTCGAGCACCCTTTGCGCGGACGGCGTCAGCACCGGATCACAGGACTCCGGGGGGCGGAACGGCCAGGCCACGAATGTGGCCCGGTTGACCAGGGTGATCGGCGTGGTGCGAATGGGGGTGTTCCCGGCCCGGTTGTTTTGCACCCTGAGATAGCGGCCCCACATCGTTTTTCCGGACAGGCAGCAGGTATCCAGCCAGTTGTGGTCGTAGTCCTTGATGCGGGAAGGCAGGATGTCGCTCTCCCAGGCGATGGCCGGACAGGAAAATCCGTCGAGTTGGTCCAAAGCACCGTTGAGCGCTTCGGCGCCTTCTTTCCGCGCGCCCCCGGTCAGGCCGTGCCAGCGGAGAAGAAACCGTATGTAATCGGCGGAGGAAATGGGCTTGATTGCCCGGCGCAGCTTTTCGAGCGTATATCTGTGGATGCGCGCCAGCAGGCGTCGTTCGCACCATTCCGTTTCCGCGTCCGCAGGCAGGTCCGGCGAGAAGTGGCCCCTGATCGCGAAGCCCTCGGTCTCGAGTGCGACGAGCGCCTGGTCGATCCTATGCGTGGGCAGGCCCATATCGCTTGAGATTGCGGAAGCGGTCGTGGGCCCGAGCAGTTCCAGCCTGCCCCGGATCACGTCCGTGAGCACCTGCTCCGGATCCTCCGACGAAAACTCTCGAATTGAATCGTGGACCACAGTCGCGCCGGCGTTGACGGCTTCCGGGTACAGGACCTGAAACTGCGGAATCCGTTCGACGGCAATCCAGAGTTTCGGGCCGCCCGCGGGTTCCACGGACGCCGCCTGGCCCGATTCGATCAGGGACGACAGGAGCGGGCGCCATCTCCCGTCGCCGCTTTCCGACATTTCGCTATCGGTCAGAAACCCGTGCATCACCAGAACGTCATACAGCTCATCCGCATCGGTAACGTCCGGCCAGGCCTCCGCCCGAACCGCCTGGATAGCGCCTTTCTCGAGCTTGCCCAGCTTTCTGGCGTCTTCGGGTTCCAGCCGCCTGCGCGTCCGGACAGCCTGTACCCGCCTTTCCTCCAGAGGGGCGTCATCCAGAAACGCGTACGGCCGCGCGTTGAGGATGCTTTCGGACATCGGCGAAGGCTCGCGCAGGTCGCGGGCCAACACTTCGATGTCGCCGGTGTGTATCCGCTGGAGGAGGCCTTCCAGGGCGTCCACGTCCATCGCCTCGTGGAGACAGTCGTGAATGGTCTGGTAGACGAGGGGATGGTCGGGCACCTCGCGGTCGCCCGGGATATTCTCCAGGCAGGCGAGTTGGTCGGGAAAAATCAGGGCCAGCAGGTCCTCCGCGTCGGAACGCTGGATCTGAGGCGGAACCCTCTCTCCTCCCCTTCGTCTGAGCACGGCCAGCGCGGTGGAGGCGTTCCACCGCCAGCGCGCCTGGAACATCGGCGCGTCCAGCAGGGCCTGCACGAGGACCTCGCGGACCGTCCGGTCATTCAGATAGTCGACCACTTCCTTGAGAGGGAAACTGTGCGTGGGTCCGAGGGAGAGCACCAGACTCTCCTCGTTGGCCGCAGCCTGGAGTTCGAAGTTGAACTTGCGGCAGAACCGTTTTCGAAGCGCGAGCCCCCACGCCCGGTTCAGCCGGTTTCCGAAGACCGAATGAATGACGAGGTGCTGGTCCCCCACTTCGTCGAAGAAACGCTCGAGGACGATGTGTTTCTGGGACGGTACCAGGTCCAGGGATGCCTTTGTTGCAGCCAGATACGTGACCACCTGATCGGCCGCATCCGCGGTCGTGCCGACGTCGTCCGTCAGCCATGCGGCGGCATCCCGTTTCCACTCGCCTGACGCCTCGTCGTCGATTTGTCCGAGATCGATTCGCGCAGACACTTCCTCACGGACGCGGGAAACCGCGGTTGACAGTTCCGCTGACCTCCCCGGGGCTTCGCCGATCCAGAACGGCATGGTGGGCGGAAGCCCGTCGGCGTCTTCGACGCGAACCTTGCCCGTCTCCACTTTGAGAATTCGCCAGGAGGCCGTGCCCAGCTGGAAGATGTCCCCCGGAAGGCTCTCGACGGCAAAATCCTCGTGGACCGAGCCGATCTGAACTCCCGAGGGTTCGAGCCGCACGTCGTAGTCGAACTGGTCGGGAATGGTTCCTCCGGAGACCGTCGCGTTGAGGCGGGCGCCTTTTTTCGCCCGCAACGTCTGTGTGACGGGATTGAAGTGGAGATACGACCGCCTCGTGCCCCTTCTGAACGTGAATCCGTCAACGAGCATCTGGATAACGCCGTTGAACGCTTCCCGGCTCAGGTCACGATAAATGAACGACCTGCGGACGAGGTCGAAGAGCGTGTCTGCCGTGTTGTCCTCGCAGGCGACTTCCGCCACGATCTGCTGCGCGAGCACGTCCAGCGGCTTGCTGGGAAAGGGAAGGCTGTCCAGTTCGCCGAGGCGGACACTGTGAAGCAGCGCCACGGCTTCGACCAGTTCGTCCTTCGTGAGCGGATACAGCTTCCCCCTGGGCGTGCCTTCGAGGGTGTGGCCGGAACGGCCGACGCGCTGGAGCAGCGTGGCAATGGCCTTGGGAGATCCGATCTGGACGACGAGATCGATGGCCCCCACGTCGATGCCCAGCTCGAGAGATCCCGTGGCCACCAGGGCCCTGAGGGCCCCGGCTTTGAGTCTCGTTTCCGCGTCCAGCCGTTTTTCGCGGGACATGCTTCCGTGGTGGGCAGAGACGACTTCGGGGCCCAGACGTTCGGAGAGGTGATGCGACAGGCGTTCGGTCATCGAACGCGTGGGCACGAATATAAGGGTGGTCTGGTGTCGGGCGATGGTACGTTCGAGGGATTGATGGATTTCTTCCCAGACTTCATTGGCCATCACCGCGGTGAGCGGGGATTCGGGCAGTTCGATTTCGAGTTCCAGTTCCCGTCGATGCCCGATATTGAGGACCGCGCAGGATTCCGCGCCCCCGGTGAGAAAACGCGCCATACGGTCGATGGGCTTCTGCGTTGCGGAGATGCCGATGCGGTGGAGCGGGTTCCGGCTCAGACGCGCCAGACGCTCCATGGAAATGGACAGGTGGGCCCCGCGTTTGTTTCCGGCAACGGCGTGGATTTCGTCGACGATGAGGGTGCGGGCGTCGCTCAGCATTTCACGCCCGCCGTTGCTTGTGAGGAGCAGGTAGAGGGACTCCGGCGTGGTCACCAGAATGTGGGGCGGCGTCCTGACCATCTTCGCCCGCTCGGTGCTCGGGGTGTCTCCGGTTCGGACCATCGCCCGCACGTCGACCTCGGGATTGCCGTTCTGTTCCAGGAGCGCCTTTATGCCCTTGAGCGGAAGCTGCAGATTGCGATGGATATCGTTGCTGAGCGCTTTCAGCGGCGACACGTAGACAACCTGGGTCCGGTCGTCCAGCGTGCCGTCGAGGCAGCGCTCGAACAGGTTGTTCAGGACCGCCAGAAATGCCGCGAGCGTTTTCCCGGATCCGGTCGGCGCTGACAACAGGACGTCCCGCCTGTTTCCTATTTCAGGCCAGGCCAGTGACTGGATTTCGGACGGGCCGCTGAAATTCTTATTAAACCACTGCCGGACAACGGGATGGAAGTTTTCCAAGGGCATGTGGGTTCCTCGACCTGAGTCCGCTGACGCCGTGAATGGAGGGTTCGATCCGTGCTGTAGGGGTACATCCGTTCACTAATATAATGAACGACAATCTCAAACGCAAGGCAGCGGTCAGCCGTCAGTTTGAAAAAGAGCGAAGATCAAATTCAAAATCCCCTTTTCCCCAAATTCCCTGCCGTCAAAAAGCAGCTTTCAGCGGTCAGCATTCGGCAGTCAGCTAGAAGCAAGAGCGAAAACCGCTCACACAAAGACACGAAGACACGAAGACACGAAGGAAAGCAACTGCAATCAGCCGAGAGCGAACCACCCCCAACGCCGCAGACCTATCCCCCCGGCCTGCCTGCGCCGAGACCTGCTCGGCAGGCAGGCCCCCTCTCCCGGGGGGAGAGGGGGAGTCATTCCACTCTCCCCGCTCACGGCCTGAACTCGTCCCAATGGGTGATCGAGTCAGGCCAGGTCTGGGGGTTCGCCGTAGGCCGGTCGCGCGAGCGATCGAAATAGACAGGGTCCATGCCCATCGACCGCGGGGCCAGAACGTCGTTTCGTAGATTGTCCCCGATGAAAAGGACGTCGTTCGCCCGGTCGGCGCCGAGGCCGGCCCGTCGGAGAGCCTCGCGGTAAATTTCGGGGCCCGGTTTTCGGAAACCGAACGCGGCGCTGTCGATGACGAACTCGAAATACCGCAACAGCCCGTGGACGGACAGCAGCCGCTCCGGCCAACCGGGCAGGTAGAAATTCGAGACAACGCCCATTCGAACTCTGCCGCGCCAGGACATCAGCATCTCCTCGACGCCCTGTGTTCGACGGACCTGCTTCGGATAAGATCTCTCGAATACATCGACCATTTCCTTAACGAGCCGGTGTATTGGCACTCGACCGGTCGTTCCGGAAGCCGAAAGCACTTCCGACGTCCGGTCTCCAAGCTCGATTTCCCTCGACGCGCCGCCGAACAACCGGTTTTCCCGCCATCGCGAGTAAGCAGCCTCGAAGTCGCGTGGCGTAGCAAAGTAGCCCGCCCGGACCGGAAGGTCGACTATCGAACCCAGACCGGATTCGTCCCCGGTCTCGTCGAAATCATCGAGAAGGGTATTGAAGCAGTCGAAGAAGATCCACCGGGGTCTGCGGTTGGACATGGGGTATTCGGGGGCGATTGCAAGGGAACGGCATCAGTCGAGGGGATTGTCGAGGGTCCATTTAAGGACGGTATCGAGGCCGGCGAGATGCGCGGCGGTTCGTTGCGGCATCGGCCAGGCGGTGGGCGTCTCGAAGATGAGAACGTGGTCCGAATGATAATGATATACGTACGGGACGATCCCGCCGATCCCCCACGCGGGATCGACTTTGTAGACCCCGCGCGAAACCTGGATGTCATTGCCGTCCTCTGAATCCGGATCGATAGGACCCACCTTCTCAACCTCGCGAACGACGTCAGGCCCCGCGTATTGTCCATCGCGCCGGACTTCATACATATAGAAGCCGGCGGCCTCCCAGTCTTCGTGAAAATCCACGTAAAGGTCGAATCGTTTTCCCTTCAACATTCGCCGGCCGATTTCGCCTTCGGAAACATCGGACTCGGAGAACGACCGGTTGATATCCTGACCCTTGCTGTTTTCCCGCTTGTTATTGAGGTACCCCCACGGATTGACACACGGCAGAATCAGGAACACGAAATCCTCCAGCAGGTCCGCCGGGTCTCGCTCGAGGAATGCAAGTACGGCCTCAGGCCCCGCCGGTTCGTCACCGTGGACGCCGCCGGAAAGCAGCACCCGCTTCCTGCCGCGCGCGTCGCCGCCCAACCGGATGCAATGGATCGGATAATCGTCCACGTATCCCGCCGTCTCCATCTCCATTTTCGCGAGATCAAGCGACTCCAGACGTCGTGTCAACCGCTCGAAATCATGGCCGGACATCTCTCCAACACATCCTTTAGCTAAAATGCTGCCGGTTTGTACCGTATTGCATGGTAGTCGTAATCGCTGGTGATGGGCACGGCTTTTCCGTCCAGGAAGGCCCATCGCCCCACGTCGCACGCGGATGCGCGGACGAATCCGTTGATGTACGATCGCCGGGGCCGGTTGGTCGTATTCGGTGACGAGCCATGGACCGTGTAAGACGTGAACATCAGCACGTCGCCTGGCATGGCCTCGCAGGGCACGGCGGAGGAGACGTCCACCTGCGATTCGACGCTTCCCTTCGCGTAACGTTTCACCCTCAAGTTGCCCAGCTTGTGGCTTCCCGGGATGACGTGCAGACATCCGTTCGCGACGGTCGCCTCGTCCACCACGACGATCGTCTGCACATAGTTGTTTACCTGATCGCGAAACGCGGGTGTGGGGCGGACGTCCTGGTGCCACGGGAATTCGATTTTCCCGCCCGGCATCTTGAAGTTGATCTGATTGATGAACTGCTTCAACGTCGTTCCAATGAGGGGCGCCAGGAGCGCGGGAAACTTCGGACTGTTGCGAATCTCCTCGAAGGCGGGATGAATCAGCGCCGGCCACTGGACCTTGCGCAGATATCGAACGGCGTCCGGCCCGGTCATCGGACCGGGTGTCTGCAGGTGAATATGCACGTCGCGCCGCCTGCCATTCAGGATTTCGTCCGGAAGGTCCGTCCTGGATGCCAGTTCGAGGACATAGTCGTAGCCCTCGCGCAGTCGGGCGATCTCATCCCGCCCGAATACGCCCCTCGCCACGTGATACCCCTGTTCCCGGAAGGCATCGACGTCTTTCCTGCTGAGCGTCGTCATCGATCAATACCCCGATTCTCAATTGCAGGATGCGTTCGTCAGTTGCAGGACGCTATTCCAGTTCCGGCAGGTCCGACTGGTCAATGAGGACCCTGATCGAGCGCGGTTGACGTGGAATCCTTGAAATGAAGCCCCGCTCTTCCAATCTCTTGAGCATACTGTTTACGGTTGGAGGCGTAACGACGAAATAACGCTGTATATCGGCGTGGGCCGGAGGAATGCCGTTCACCTTGGTGTAGTAATGGATAAACGCCAGGTATTGTCCCTGCTTGTAGGTATAGGAATCTGCGACCACTGAATCGTAGAACGCGTCCATGTCGAATTCGGACAGGTACTCGTTGACAAGATCGATCGGGAAGTACTCGGGGTCGAAATCGCCGCCAATCCAGTCGATGGTCGCGGAGTGCTCCGGGTGATCGCTGTCCGCCTGAGCTTTGAGGAATTCAGCATATCCGGTGCTCCCGCCGACATTCTCGGGCGGACACGATCGCTCACCCGCGAGACACCTGGGTTTGAACTCGTCCGTTTCGGCTTCTTCGATCGCCTCGACCCTCACTTGGTGTATCCAACTGTCACCGAGATCGTATTCATAGTGAAACTCGACGCCGACAAACGGCGCCGCCTGCTCGAGTGTGAACAGTTCTTCATCCTCCATGCCTTCGCTCCAGTCGTCGAACCCCGGGTCGTCCAATCCGTAGCGGGAGTCGCCGATGCGAAACTCATGCGCATGGGAGTTCGTCCATCCCATCAAGATCTGAAAGAGAAAATGGAGGTCGCCCAGCGAACTCTCCCCGTCAACGAGGACGCGTCTCCAGATCGGCGGCTCGATGTTCAGCATGGTGATCTTGAGTTGGTAGATCAAGTGGATTCCTCCCGCTTTCTTCTCAGCTCTATTCCTTCGCGCCATATCGTCGCAGCAGGGCGCCGATGTCCGCTTCCTTCGTTTCGAGCCGGGCGTATTCCTTGTACCCACGGGGTTTCTCGCTCCAGGCCAGAGGCGTCGCCCATGCCGCCCCGGCCAGATTCGGATCGGCGCCCGCTTCCAGCATGAACCTGGCGAGTTCGGGCCACTCGAAACGTACCGCCATTGCGAGCGGCGACGATCGTCTTTCTCCGCCCAGCACGTTCAGCTCCGCGCCGCGGTCGATCAGCTTTTCCGCGAACACGATTCGATCCTGCTCCGTGACGTGCCACGTGATCTCCGCGGTCCAGTGAAGCGGCGTGAGGCCGCCCTTCTTCTCGCGGGCGTTCGGGTCGAATCCGTGATCCAGGAGACGCTCGAAGCAGGAGTAGAAGTGTTCGGCACGGGCACCTCCAGGATTGCCCGGACACCGCAGCCTCCACATGCGCATGGCCAGGCACATCACCTCGTGCATTTCGCTCTCGGTAAAACTCGGATTCTGTGAGAGGCAGACTGCCACGAGGTCCGGATGCCCGCCATGGACGGCTCCCTTCAGGACCTCCTTTGCACACGATGGATCGGAGTTTACCAGCACGGCATCGACGGAGATATTGTCGCTGTTCGCGGCATAGAAACCTGGAGAGGCCCCGTCATCGAACCCGGGAAATGCCCCATGTCGCAACAGCAGTTTCTCCATCGCGTCGTTCCCGTTCGCGATCGCCCAGTTCAAGGCGTTTCCGGATGCATCCATTACGGTATGCGCCGATGCCCCGTGCTCCAGGAGCAGCGATGCCATCTCCAGATCGTCGTTGAGGGCCGCGGCGTGCAGCGGCGCGCCTCGCTCGGCCACGGGGTAACCTTCGTACTTGTCATACGGCGTGTCCGGATCGGCGCCCCGTTCCAGGAGGAGGCGCACCACCTCACGGTGTCCCTTGTCGGCGGCAATCGAGATCGGATACGCGTCCATCCCGGGATAGTTCCCGGCCCAGTCGTTCACGGCATCGGGATCGGCATCCAGAAACCGCCGCGCCCCGTGGACGTCGCCGATGGCGCAGGCAACCCACAGGTCGTATTCGGCGCCGCGTCCCAGCAGAATCCCGCCGATTACCGGCCAGAGGGGGCTTGGCGGGGGGTCCCATCCGCGTTTGGGCCGCGGCCCGAGCGCGAGGTGGATGGGCTTCTTCCCGCGTGCGTTCGCCCGATTCGGGTCGGCGCCTCGATCCAGCAACTCTACGACCCCGTCCACGTGGTGGTTCTCCACGGCCACGTGGAGCGCCGTATCCCCGCTCCTGTTTACCGAGTGGATCCCGGGCGGGGCGGCGTCAAGCAGTTCCCTCATCGCATCGATGTCCCGCCTGCCGGCGGCCTGGCAAAGGAGGATTCCCGACTCCGTCTCTCCCGAGTGCCTGGACCGCCACGCTTCCATCCCATCGGCAACTTCGGCATGCCCGTGGTGCCGGGCCATGTCGATCGCGGACACGCGCTCCCGGTACGTTATCCGGGTCGGGCTGGCGCCGGCGTCCAGGAGCAGCTTGACCACCTCCAGGCGCCCCTCTCGCGCCGCAAGGTGTATGGCCTGATAGCCCTGTGGACCGTCCCGACGCGCAAGCTCGGGTTCCTTCTCCAGGATGGACCGGACGCGGTCCGCGTCGCCTTCGCGCGCCGCCTTACAGATTCCCGCGACGCCGGCGGATTCATCGTCCCGGGCCGGTCCATTCCTCCGCAGCGTTCTCTTTGCCATATCGGGTAATCCCTTGTGGAACCGCCATCGTCGCCGGCCTGGAGGTCCGGTTTGCCAGGCGCCCTTCAGTGTCCGGTCAGATCTGCGGTCTCCACCAGTTTCCACGTCTTTCCGCCGTCCGCGGACATCATCAGCGCGCGGCGGCTTCCCTGGTGGTCGTTCCGGTAGAACCAGTAGGTGGAAAAGTAGTCGTACGACAGAAAGAGCCTTCCTGTTCGGTCGATGGTGAGGCGGTGGTAGAAGACGCTGTATTCCGAGAACGGAGGCACCACAAGGACCTGCGGCTCCTGCCAGGCATCGCCCGCGGGTCGACGCTGATGCGCGAGGGTCGCATAATTGCCGGCCGGGAAGTAGCTCGTGCCGTTCCACCAGAGCCTGAAGGCCGAATGCAGCGTGTCATCCGGATCGCAGACGAAGCCGATGTAGGTCTGGCGCGCATCCGGCCAGGCGGCTTCGGAAACGGTCCAGCCGGCGTGCGCGGTGTTCGGAGCCAGCGAGCGGGCATACGGGAAGGGGCGTCCGTGGGTTCCTGACAGGGCGTGCAGACAGCCCCGGCTGTCCATGGTGATGCTGGGCGAATTGTGGATATCGTTCGCGGGCGGACCGTAGCCCACCAGCGCGGGCTCGCCCATTTCCCGGGTCTCCCGGTCGATGGTGGCGACGTAAGTGGGGACGCCCGGAACGTCCTCGTCCGGATCGGTGGCTTCGGCCCAGATGACGTGCACTTTCCCGTCCCTGGAGACCACGGAAGCCGGGATGCCGGAATGTTGAGAGAGACCGATGCAGAGATCCGACACCAGAATCGGCTGGCCCATGGACAGCCCGCCGGACGTCTTTTCCGGCAGAAAGAGTTCCAGGTCGTTGACTTTACGCCAGAAATGGCGTACATCTTCACCGGTACGGGCATAGCGGAGGACGGGCGGCGGGCCGTCGCAGGCGTTGTGGCCGGTAAACCACTCGATATCAAACGTGAGCGGATGGTCTTCTTTGCCCGCAATCGCGCACGTGGAAAAGGTGAGGCCCTGATCCGCTGAATACAGCAAGTTGGGTTGACCATTGACATTGGCTACAAGATATAGTAGATTCCCGGAGTCAAAGGCGATCTTCGTGGACGCGGCGCCAAAAACCGCGTTCTCCACGCCCTGTACGGAATTCCTGAAATCCGTCGCGGTCCAGGCGCCGTCGCGCAACGTGGCAAGTCCGGTTTCGGTCCGGACGAAGGGCCGGTTGTCCATGTCGAAATAGATCTGGTTTTCCACGGGGAGATCGGGCGCGTAACCGAATTGCGCGTTCTCATGTTCGTAAGGTCTGAAAACCAGGGGCAGTTGGATGGGACGCCGGACAGGTGACGTTCCGGCCCTCAACGT
Source organism: Candidatus Latescibacterota bacterium (assembly GCA_965203805.1). Classification (GTDB taxonomy): domain Bacteria; phylum Latescibacterota; class UBA2968; order UBA2968; genus JAAXHE01. Next base: position 5,282,022 of record OZ241917.1, read on the forward strand.
CATCGTCGAATACGTGGAAACCTCGGGAAATCCCTCCGAAGTCGCCCGAAGCCTGCACTGGAGGACGTCGGTCGAAAGGGGCATGCTGTAGCGGGCGGCGACGCCGGCGCTTTCCATCGGGCCGAGGTCGACGGTGTCCGCGGACAGCCGGACGGGAAAGGTGCCGACCCCGTCGCATTCGGCATCCAGTCTCACCGTCTGCGGGCGGTTCGAACTGTTCCGGATCGTAAAGTCGATCGAGCCGGACTCCCCGGGGCGGACATACAGGTTCCTGTTGTATGGCGTCAGAAGCCAGCGGCAGGGGTGGAGGGGAAAGAAAGAATCCCGGTGCGGGGTCCAATAGGACATATTCGCGTGCGGGTCGTCGTCGCTCCAGCGCGTGACCCCGTCGATGTGGATTACGGCTTGCTGCGCGGGCAGGTGGAGGCGCCAGGGCGCCGACCGGTGCGTTTCCGCGGCGAATGTCCCGGTGGCGCGCCCGTTCCGAACTGCCAGGGTATCTGCGAGCCTATCGACCTCGTCGAACACGGACACCGTCTGCACCGTGTCTGGCAGGTCTTCGATTTCAACCGTGAATGCGCCGGTGGGAGGCAGAAAACAGACGTCACCGGGACATTCCGGAGCCAGCAGGACGACGGGTTCCTGGTGCGCGGCGTCCTTGTGTCCGCGTGACGTCTCGATGATGTAGTGCTTGCAGTTGGTCCGAAACGCCCAGACGATCTCCTCGCCGTACCTGTCATTGGAGATGGTGACGTTGAGCTTGTAGATCCCTTTGTGGTTGACATGCGTCGACAACCGTGTATGTTGAAGCGGTCCCGCGCTGTCGCCCGGCCCGGTATCGGGCAGGGTCACGTCCCGCAGAACCTTCCGGTCGGGCGAAACCAGAAGCGCGCGCAGGTCCGTGCGGCGGTTGTGGACGTTCCGGTCGCGTTTCTGAAGGTCAATGACAAGCTTACCGGGCTCGGCGAGAAAGTACGCGCCTCCCGCGCCGCCGATACCCCATCGAATCCTCGAGTCCATGGTCTTCGCCTCCGGATGGTCATCGATGCCAGGTATTGGTACAGGTATAGTGTTAGAAGTATAAGGTTGGGGGCCGTCAATTAAAACGAAAATAAGCCGGGGGCAGGTTCTGCGGATCTGCTATGCGTCGGCCGGCGCCCGGAGTGCTTCGCCCCGTCTGCTTTCAAACTCAACGTCGGATCTTTGGAACGAAGAAGCGAGTCGCGTAGTCGAAATGTATCGAAGGAACCACGCCTCGTCGTCGGTTCGTCTCCACAGGTCATAGATTCACAACCTTCACGTAACCGGTCCGTAACGTTGGATATATATATATACTTCATTGCTGATGGTTTTTGTCGCGGTTTGGTGCAGATACATTGAGGGGGACAAGATGAAGTTCGTGCTGCATCGGTTTGAAGGATCCATCCTGTCGACTCTGGCCGCCCAGCGGAATAAACGCAAGCGCTTTCAACTGCTCCTTGCGGATCGGCGAACCGGCGTCCAGGTGGAAAAACGGGACAAGAACCCGGAGGCGGACCTGAAGCGGCGATATGGCCAGGTTCTCGGTCTTTCCTTCGCGCTTTCCGTCGCGTTGCATGCCGGATTTGCCGTTCTGTTTCCAACCCTGGACATTCAGGCCACAACTGGCAAACCGGATCAGATCGTGATTCAGGTCGAGGATCTTCCCGAGACCAGGCAGATCACGCGCCCACCTCCGCCGCCCCGTCCGGCTATCCCGATTGAGACGGAAAGCGAAGACGTACCGGACGACGTGACCATCGAGACGACCGATCTCGAATTGGAAGAAGTACCGGTGGATCTGCCGCCGCCTCCGACGGCAGAGAGTGAATCCATCCTCCTCGAAGAGGAGGAAATCCTGGAAGTCTGGAAGGTGGAGCAGAAGCCCAAGCTGATCAGGCGGGCGATCCCTTCATATCCGGATTTTGCGCTGCGTGCCGGCCTGCAGGGATCGGTGATGTTGAAAGTGCTTCTGGGCAAGGACGGGAAGGCGGAGTCGATCCAGGTGCTGAAAGGCGAGGAGATCTTCCGGAAATCGGCCATAGATGCCGTTGGCAAGTTCCTGTTCGAGCCGGCGCGCCAGAGCGATCGGCCCGTCAAGGTGTGGCTCGTGATTCCGATACACTTCAAGCTTGAGGAATGAGAGCGGCCCGTCAGGGGATTCTCAATCACAACGGGTTCCGGAAAAACCGGAGCCCGTTGTGTGTACGTGGGTAGCGGTAAGACGTGAGACGGGAGATGAAAAACCTAAAACCGGTGAGACGGTAGACGGTAGACGGTAGATGATATCTTTGCCCGATAGGTTCTACGTTTATGCCTCCGGCACAAAATGAAACCGGACGCGGCAGGGGATCTCTACTAAACTCAATTGTCCGGTAATTTATGCTCTGATTGTTGACGTTCCTACCCCGCTACCACACAGCAGGGGCAGGCAAACTGAATCATGCTCCCCGTCATAAGGGCGAAACAGGGCACGAAGGCGTAATTTTTTTGTCATTGCAATATGGCGTAAAATCCGTTACATTCGATGATTGAGTGTGGCGTCCCGAGAATGACGTCTCCTTGCCATCCGTCTCTACGATAACGCGATCTTTCCAGCAGAGACAACCGACAGCTTAAACAGATGCAAACGTAACCCATGGAGTCAGCCTTGTTTACCAGGATTCGCAGTCTGTTCGTTTTCTCGCTCGTCGCTGCCGTGAGCTGGGGCTGCGTTGCAGATAGTCTGCCCGAAAAGATCGAGATCGGCGTTGCACTCCCGCTGACCGGCCCGCAGATCTTATACGGCGCGCCGGCGTGGGAAGGCTTCCAGTTCGCACTTGAAGAAATCAACGGTTCATCGATACTCGGGGGCTCAAACATCGAGTTCATCAGGGAGGATTCCCGAGGCACGGTCGATGCCGCCACGAAAGCGTTCAATAAACTTATCAAAGAGGACGGTGTGTCCGTCATCCTGGGTCCCGGTATTTCCACCGTGGCGAAGGAGGTGTTTCCGATCGCTCAACAGAGCGAGGTTCTGGCTTTAAGTTCGACATCGACCGCCGTCGGCCTGAGCGCGATCGGCGACTATATCTTCCGCACGGGCCTCAACGTCGGCACGCTCGCTCCAGGGGCCGTCAAGGGTACGAAGGAGAAACTGGGGTATCGAAAAGTGGCGATTATGGTCGATTCGACCGACGTGTATTCCCTCAGCCTGGACGAGGAATTGCGCAACGCCCTTGCCGAGAACGAGGTCCAGATTCTGACAAGGGAGACTTTTGCAACGGGCGACACCTTGTTTGCCGACCAGCTGAGCAGAATAATGGCTTTGAAGCCGCAAGCCGTGTTTGTCTCGTGTCTGGCGGCGGAGATGATTCAAGTTCTGGTCAACGCCCATGAGGTTGGCGTCACTTCGATGATTCCTATGATCATACCTGAACTTTCCCTTGCCGAAGTCAAGAAAGCGGGCGACGCCGCCGAAGGCGCGATTTCCGTATTGAGTTGGGCAAGCAACGCGTCCACACCCGGGAACCAGGCCTTCGTTGAAAATTATATCGCCAGGTACGGCTACGAACCGCATCCATGGGGCGCGATTTCTTACGTCTCGCTGGTTGTTCTCGCCAAAGCAATAGCGGAAACCGGATCGATGGACGCGAGTGAGATCAAACGCGCGATGATCAATACCCGGGAGGTCGATACGATTCTGGGGCGTTTCTCGTTCAATCCCGATGGCGACGCGGTTTACAATCCCATTGTGCTGAAGGTGCGGAACGGCGCCTTTGAAGTCTTCAAGTAAGCCAATCCATGGCCCCTGCTGAGATCGTGTAACGGGCGCGACACCGCCGCGCCCGGCCTTGCCCATCTTCAGGAATGAGAGCGGCGCGTCAGCAGATTATCGAGCGCAACGGGCTCCGGAAAAACCGGAGCCCGTTGTTTGTACTGATCGTATTATCAAATGCGCTGCGATAAATTCGCGCCCAACCTTTAAATTCCCCTATTTCCTTGCCCTCATATTTGGTTCGACACGAGACGCCTGGTCTTGCTCCCCCTCTCCTGCCGGGAGAGGTTTGCGCCGTCGCTGCAATTGTAGGGGCCTGCCTGCAGCGCCTGTCTGCGTGCTCCGTACAGGCAGGCAGTACGCTGCGCAGGCAGGCAACCCTTGTGGTTGCCCACTGCAGTAACGCGGGCATCGCCGATTGATTTCGCCGGTCCGTATCGCTTACCGGTTCTGGCTGATCGCTAACGGCTGACTGCTGAAAGCTGCTTTTCCAGGAACCCATACGCGAGTTCCCGCTGTGCGTGGGCGAATCCATGTCCCTCTTCGTGAAGGACCTGGCGGTAGTTGGCCGCCGCGCCATATAGCGAAAAGACGCTGGACACGGCGTCGCCCATGCGCTCGAGGACGGGCCGTGCGAGTCGGGTTTCCTCCAGGCTGTACTGAAAGTCATTGAGCGCGGTGATGTGCATGATGGCGCGGGGCGCGGCCAGGGCAAGGGTTTCGTGGAGTTCGATCGGGAAGGGCTTGCCGGCCTGACAGTACGGCCTGAGAAAGGGGCGCCCCACCCACCAGCCTGTCCTCGCGTGATTGAAGGGGTTTTTGGAGAACCGCGCGGGCCAGTCGCCGCAACTCGCGACGCCGGCCGAGATGCGCGGCTCGAGTGCCATCGCGTGGATCGTGATGCCGCCCCCCTGAGAATGGCCGATGGATCCGACGCGTTGGGCATCGGCCTCCGGGATGGTTTCGAGCAGATCGATCGCCCGGCTCAGGTCCCACAGGTCTTTCCCGCGGACGGACCATTCCGGGAATTTTTCATAAAAGGGCGCGGTGTCGAAGTCGCGAAGCCCTTCGTATTTGCGTTCGTTGGCGCTCAAAAGGTCGTACGCCAGGGTGATGAAGCCGCGCCTGACGAGGTGAAGCGCGTACGCGCGGTCCTGGCCCTTTTCGGTCCGGTCGTTCCCGATGACCTGTTCTCTCCCGAACGGCGTGGTGGGGTGGATGCAGAGCACGGCAGGGGCCCTGCCGTTCAATCCTTCCGGGATGAGCACGTCAGCGACAATGCGTTCGTCCGGCCCCACGTTGTAGGCGATGCTTCGCTTGACGTGGTCTCCCTGGCCCGTTTCCGACACAACCTCAACGTCGAGCGGACTGACCTCCGCAGGGCCTCGACCCAGGGTCTGGCGGAATATCAGCCGCAGCGCATCCGCTTTTGTTTCCCACGCTTCCACCGCTTCGATTGTTGCGATATGAGACGGCCCTCCGCCCATGGTGAGGCCGTCTCCGCCGCTTCGGATTTCCAGCAGATCGTCGAACGTGATGTCGGCCATATGCGACCCCCGATCAGATTGTCTAGATTGTCAGGATGACAGGCGACGTTCATCCTCGGCTCGTCTTCATGCGGCTGAACACCGCCTGTATTCTCGTCAAGATACAGAATTCCGGCAATATACACGGGTCTCTGGAACTGGCGCAACCGTGAAAAAGGCCTGGTGATATCAGTTTCCGGATGAATGGAATCCTGTAGGGGCGACCGGCCGGTCGTCCCTACGAATGCAATGGCGGTGAGACCCTCACCCCCGGCCGTGGAGAAGCAGCGATCAGCTCTCAGCCATCAGCTTGAAGCAGAGGCGAAAATCAACTTCAAATTCAAGATCCACATCTCCCCAAATTCCCTGCCTACGGGGTGTTCCTTTTGAAGCGACCAAAAGGAACCAAAAGTCGCCACTGGGCGTGGGGCCTGCCACAGGCACAGCGCGAACATACTCGCAGGATGCACATCATCCTCTGCCCTGACACCCGCGGAGGAACATCAAACCACGTTGCTGGACGGAACCGCGCGCTCTGCTCTGGTAGTCCTCTCGAAAAGCGATTTATACGTGCATACATTGGTTTCTTTTAAGCGAGGTGTAAATAGCTATCAACGATAGGCTTTCAGATTAATCAACATCACTTCACGTCGGTGACGTGGAGAGGGGTTTTTCCGTGTTAATCCGTTCTCCAAATTTGTTATATATTGCCATCGCCGCCGTCAGGGCGGTACCGGTACGCGGGGATCCACCACCGATGCCTCCATCTCGATGAACATACGAGGGTTGCATCTCCGCGGGTGATGGCAGGATTGACGGTAGGGGGTGAGGCGGTGCTTCAGGTACATGGCTTACGCATTGCCTATGGGGCTGTTACCGTGCTGGACGGCATTTCGTTCAGCCTGCACGGCGGAGAGGCGGTAGCAGTGGTGGGCGCGAACGGCTGCGGCAAGACCACGCTGCTGAAGTGCCTTACGGGCGAGATCACGGATTACGATGGCGACGTCGCCCTGGGACGGTCGGTGACCTGGGCCTGCGTACCCCAGGAAAGCCCCGCGGAATTCGAGGGATCGGCGGCGGCGCGCGCGCTGTCATTCGACGCGGAACTTTCGCGGCTGCACGCCGGTATTCAGGCCGGGCGGCACGAATTCTATCAGGACTATTACGAGTCGGGGGGGTTCGAACGCGAGGACCGGGTCCGAGCCTTTGCCGCAAATTTCTGCGTGGACCTGGAATCGCGGTATGGGAGCATGTCCCGCGGGCAGCAGCGAAAGGTGGACCTGGCGGGAGCGCTTGCGCTGGACGCGGACATGCTGTTGTTCGACGAGCCGCTTAACTACCTGGATATCAGGGGCATTACGGCATTCGAGGAGGCCATCCGCCTTGTCAAACGACGGGGATGCGCGGTGCTGATCGTAAGCCACGATCGGGAGCTGATCGACAATGTGGCGGACCGGACGGTCTACCTTGAACGGGGGAGCATGTTCTCGGTCCAGGGCGGCTATTCGTCGGCGCTGGAGTACAAGGAGCGGGACTTTCAGGGCAGAATGGACCGGGCGCGGGCGCTCAGAAAGAAGATTTTCCGTCTTCAGGAGGCCATGCGGAGGCGGATGTCGTGGGGGGTGAGCCGGGAGAACGAGACGAGGGACTCCTCGAGCCGTCGTCTGGCCGCAAAGGTGATGAAGGGCGCGAAGGTGATGGAACGGCGCCTCGAACGGCACACGGTTGACCTGGAAGCGGAGAAACCCTGGATCGAAAAGCAAATCAGGATGAATTTCCCAACCTACGTGGTAGACCGCAGGCTGGTGGGGCGGATGGAGTCGGCGGGCAAACAGTGGGATGGCAACACGGTACTGGAATCGCTGGACCTGGTTGTGGAGACAAGGGACCGGATCGCAGTCATGGGGCCGAACGGGGCGGGAAAGACAACGCTCCTGAACGTAATGGCGGGGAAACTGCCGCCGGATTCGGGCTCGGTATACTTCAATAAAAACGTGAGGACGGGATATGTAACGCAGGGCCTGGACGGATTTTACGACCGGGAGATCTTCCTCGACAATTTCCGGGACGTCGATTGCGACGAAAGCGAGGTGCGCCAGTTCCTGGGGGCCGCAAAGCTGCGGGCCGAAAAGGTCGTTCGCCCAACCCATACTCTGAGTTACGGTGAGCGAATGCGCGGCGCCATTGTGAAGATGATCCTGAAGCGGATGGAGTTTCTGGTGCTCGACGAGCCCACGACGCACCTGGACGTCGAGTCCGTGGAGGTGCTGGAAAAGCTGCTGGAGCGCTTTCCCGGCGGTTTCGTCGTCGTCAGCCACGACCGTCGGTTGGTCACCCGCGTGGCGAATGAAATCTATATGCTGGAAAACGGAAAGCTGGAAATGCTGTAGTGACGGAGGCCGTGGATTTCAGGGAGAACCGGTTTCCCAGAAGTAGATCGGTTTGCCCGTGGCGTCGATATAGCCGGATCGTCTTTCTCCGACCACGGGAGCCACGCCGTCGTTGAAGGGCCAGACCCTGGTGAATTGGGGTTCGACGATGTAATCGCCCTGTTGATTGATATACCCCCATCTGCCGTCGACCATGACGGCGGCGATTCCTTCGGAGAAGTGCTCGACGTGGTCGAAGCGAGGCTGGACGACAAAAACGCCGGTCTTGTCGATGAAACCGAATTGATCCCCGATTCGGGCGCCGGCCAGGCCTTCGCGAAAGGCGTGCGCCTCATCGAATTTGAGCGGTATGACGACTTTTCCGGTTTTGTCGATGTATCCCTGCTTGTCGCCAATGCCCACGCGTCCAAGTCCCTCCGCGAATCCCATGGCCCTTTCGAATCGCGGTGGAATGACCATCTCGCCGGTCTTATCGATATAGCCGAATTTATCGTCTTTTTTTGCGGCGTACGGCGCTTTGAAGTCAAAGGGTGGGTTTGCCATGGACGGGGCTCCTTTCCGTACCGTTCTCGATAACGGCGATGAGTGCGTTGCGGACGTCAGGGCTTCTTCGTCAGGCGTAAACCGCATATCTGTGAATGTTTCTTCGAGTTGTTTGCGCACTTTCCGTTTGGCCCTCAGGATGCGCATCGTGACGGCTTTGTAAGTAAGGCTGTGGATTGATTGCAGGTCGGCATATCGGACGTCGTCCAGGTAACGGGCTTTGAGCAGACTCGCGTCCAGTCCCGGCAGCTTGTCGATTGCCCGCATGGTTCTTTCAAACGTCTCATCATGAATCAGACGCGCCTCAGCGGACCGATCGCGGTCGGGTTCCGCGTTTGTAAGAGGTTGGATGTCGGGTCGTTTGCGCCGCAGCCGGTTCAGGCATTCGCGACGGGCAATTTGACGCAGCCACGCCTCGAAACTCTCCGGGTGTCTTAGAAGAGCGAGGTTCCGATACGCCTTGAGGAAGACGTCCTGAGCGATGTCCTGGGCATCGTCAGGATGGCGGGTCCAGAGCAGGACCTGGGCGTATATGGAACCGTAGTGCTTCCGGATGAGTGGTTCGAGCGACCGGGTATCGCCCGCAAGGATCTCGCGGATCAGTTGTGCGTCCTGGTTCAAGGTGAATCCTTTTTAGATAAAGACACGCGAGCGATCTTTTTTCTTCTCTTTTTTCTTATGTAATATAATGAATCGACCGCGAAGAGATCAGGCAGTGCGCATTGAATCTGTCCACGCCACCGGAAACGACGTGAAGCGCATGCCCTCAATCCGTCCGGAGTCGACTTGAAAGTCATCTATTCGCCGACCCACCGGCGCCACGCGCCGCGCTATCAGTTTATCGGAGGCGGGCTGAAGCCGTATCCCGAGGTCCCCGCGCGGGCGGAGGCGATTCTGCGCGCGATCGAAGTGGCCCATGACGTGCTGCCGCCGCGGGCGTTTTCGATGGATGCCATTGGCGCGGTTCACGACCCGGGATATCTGCGCTTCCTGGAGCACGTCCACGCGGCGTGGGTGGATCGAGGTGGAGGGGGCGACACCGGGCTGATTCCCGACACGTTCGCCGCGCGCGCGTCGGCCCGCCTTCCGCGCGACGTCATACATCAGGCGGGTTACTATAGCTTCGAGACGCAGACGCCCATTGTGGCGCACACCTTCGAGGCGGCGCGCGACGCCGCGTTCTGCGCGCTGACCGGCGCCGCGATGCTGCTCGAGGGCGAGGCATCGGTCTACGCGCTCTGCCGTCCTCCGGGCCACCACGCGGCGGGCGAACTTTACGGCGGCTATTGCTATCTGAACCACGCGGCGATTGCGGCGAGACATCTCAGCGCCTCCGGACGGGCAGCCGTTCTGGATCTGGACTATCACCACGGGAACGGAACGCAGTCGATATTCTACGCGTCGGACGCGGTCCCGTTCGTTTCGATCCACGCGGCCCCGGACCACGAGTATCCCTGGTTCAGCGGGTATGCGGACGAGGCGGGGGCGGGCGCCGGGAGAGGGTCGAATGTCAATTTCCCGCTTCCAATCGGCGCCGGCGATATGCGATACCTTGAGACCCTGGACCGGGCCCTGAACGAAGTGGAGGGATTCGCCCCCGCCTTTCTGGTGGTTTCGCTGGGCGTGGACGTCTGCCGGGACGACCCTATCGGCAAGTTCGACCTTCCGGTCCCTTCGTTTGAGGCGATCGGGCGTCGCCTTGCCCGGATGGACCTTCCGACGCTGTTGGTTCAGGAGGGCGGATACGACCTGGAAACCATTGGCCCCTGTGTGCAGAATGTGCTTGATGGATTTGGGCGATAGGCGTTAATTGTCGGTTCGGACACCCCGCACGAAAACAGGCGGTTTCGGCGCCAAAGCCCTGCTGGCGCCGGCGTTGGCCGGCGAAAGGTGGAAGCCATGATTCTCGCTGAAATGACATCACCGGAAGTCGACGCCCTCCCCCGCGACATCGTTGTGCTGATTCCGGTGGCCTCCTGCGAACAGCACAGCCTGCACCTGCCCGTGTTTACCGACAGCCTCATCGGCGGCGAGGTGGCCAGGCGCGTGCACGAACGATGTCCGGACGACATGCTGGCGCTGCCGGTGCAGTGGCTGGGGTACTCGCAGCATCACATCCGTTATCCGGGGACGGTGAGCGCCGTCTCCGAAACGCACCTGCTGCTGATGATGGACATCGTGGCGTCCATGGTCGGGCACGGGTTCCGGAAGATTCTGATTCAGAACAGCCACGGCGGCAACGGCGCGAATGTCTCTGTACTTTTGCAGCGGTTGATGGAAAGGTACCCCGACGGCGACGTGGAGTTTTATTCACGCTGGGCCTGGGCCTCCGGCGATACGCTTGACGGAATTCGGCAGCTCGGCTCGGGCGGGTCCGGCCACGCGGGCGAGACGGAGACGTCCATGATCCTGGCGATCCGACCCGATCTCGTTCGCACGGACCGGCTGGACGCGGACGGCGAGCGGGACGGCATGCGGGTGCCGGGCGCGGCCTCGTACTACCGGTTCGATCAACGCACGAGACACGGGGGGGTTGGCGATCCGCGTCCCGCAAGCGCGGAGCACGGGGAGCAGATGCTGGATGCTTCCGCCGACGAAGTGGCGGAGCACGTGCGGCGGATTCGGGCCCTGAAGCCGTTCGGTTAGCAGACCAGTGAATGAGTCGCTCTGCAGGTCACTGTCCGGGCAATTGCCTTTGCGTGTCAAAACCGACTGCATAGCCACAAAATGCACAAAAGGCACAGAAGAAAAGAAGATCACGGGCGTATTATGGAAGTCAGGCAACATGGAAATCCATTCGACAGTTCACGGAATTCGATTTCTCATTTTGTGCCTCTTGTGGCAATTGTGCACGATCAAGTGAAATCGGCAGGCTGAAACGATATCCGGAGGAGATTGCATGCGCACAAATCGACTGAGTGAATTGTTGAAAGCGGACAAGCCGAGCGTCGGAACCCACGTGCACAGCCCGTGGCCGACGGTTATGGAACTGGTTGGGTTATCCGGCAAGTTCGACTACGTGGAATACGTCTCGGAATATGCGCCGTACGACCTGCATACGTTCGAGAACCTCGCCCGTGCGATCGAGCTTTACGATATGTCGTCCATGATCAAGGTGGAGCAGGAACCGAGATCGCACCTGGCTTCCCGGGCGATCGGCGCGGGCATACAGAACGTGCTGTTCGCCGACGTGCGGAACGTCTCCGATGCCCGCGAGTGCGTAAATGCGGTACGCGCCGAAACGCCGAAGACAGGCGGGCAGCACGGGGCGAGCATGCGCCGGACGATGGGGTTCGGGATGGCCGGGGGCCTGCCGGAGTTCGTGGATGCCATGGAGGACGTTGTCATTGCCATAATGATCGAGAAGGCGCCCGCCGTGGAGAATCTGGAGGCGCTGCTGTCCGTGGACGGCATCGATATGGTGCAATTCGGCCCCGGTGACTATTCCATGAGTATCGGCCACCCGGGCGAGTACGGAAGCGAGCGAGTCAGGGAGGCGGAGAAGTTCGTCATCGAAACGTCGTTGAAGATGGGCGTCGCGCCGCGCGCGGAAATCAGCAGTCCGGAACAGGCGGAGCGTTATCTGGACATGGGGGTGAAACACTTCTGCATCGGTACGGACGTCAGCATCCTGATGGATTGGTTCCGCACTCAGGGAGAGGAAATGCGGCGGGTACTCGAAGGCGCATAACGTTCCGTGGCCGGCCGAAAAAAGACGGACGGCGCGGGTTCTGGCGGCCCGTGAGGAAGTTGCGGCGGGCCGAAGGGAGGCGATTTTCTGATGGCAATGGAAGCAAACGATAATGGCCGGTGGGATCCTCACGGACTCTGGAACACGGAAAATCCCCGCATGCACGTGGGTACACAGCGGTTCGATACAACGGACGAACACCTGTCCTTCCTCGCGCGCCACGGCGTAAACAGCATGGCCGCGAACGATATCACGTTCCACCGCGATCGGGGATGGGACGCCGGGGAACTTGCGGCGAAACGTGAAAAGTGCGCGCGTTACGGCGTGAACCTGGAGATGGTGGCGCTGCCCCTCCATCAGTTCAACGAAGACGGTGGTTCGGTACCCAACTACATGCTGGGCAACTGGAAAAAGGGAGAGAAGGAGATCGAACGGGTCTGCAGGATGGTGCGCGCCACGTCCGAAGCCGGCATTCCCGCCATCAAGTATTTTCTGTGCGAGATGGAAAACCAGCGGACGGAAAGCGTGCCGCTCGGGCGCGGCGGCGTACGGTACTCCACGTGGGACCTCTCGAAGGCCGCCGCGGATACGCCGCGTTACGACAAACCCGTGACCGCCGAGGAAAACTGGAAGCGTGTCACTTTCTTCCTGGAGCGGGTGATCCCCGTCGCCGAAGAATGCAAAGTCCGCATGGCCTGCCATCCCTGCGACCCGTGGTTGCCGCCGGGGTACAAGGGCGTGGACCGCGTCCTGGGCGGCGCGGAGGGGTTCAAGCGGTTTATCGAGATTTGCCCCAGTCCCTATCACGGCCTGAATCTCTGTCTGGGCTGCATGGCCGAGAGCGTGGAGGACCCCGCCACGGAGGTGCCGGACATCATCCGGTATTTCGGAAAACGGAAGAAAATCCACCTGATCCACTATCGAAATATCTTCGGCGGGCGCAACAGGTTCCAGGAAGTCTGGCCCGATGAAGGCGACATGAATATGTACACGCTGATGCAGGCGTTGAAAGACGTGGGCTATCCGCACATGGTCGTGCCGGACCACGCTCCGGGCCACAGCGCGCCCGGGAGTTTCGAACAGGCCTTCGCCTTCCAGTTCGGCTACATCAAGGCGATGATGCAGGCGGTGCTCTCGGCTGATTGAAATCGGAAGGATAACAGCTTCTTGGACTCGTCCCGTCGATCCGGCGTCCGTAAGTCGATATTCTTTGGAGAGAACCCACGTATCCCTGGAGTCGTGACGATGTTCGATACGAGCATATTCGACAGGGCGCTTAAGAAACGAAGAGAGAAGCAAAACCGCGAGAGACAGGAGTGTCTGCGTTCGGTTACGGATACTCTGAAGCGGATCCGTGGCGAATACGACATTTGTGAAGCATACGTTACGGGTTCGCTGTTGGTGGCGTATAGATGGAACAAAGCGTCCGACGTCGACGTGGCAGTCGGTGGGTGCTCCCGATCGGTCCTGGACGTGATGAAAGCGCTGGAAGACGCTACCGGCAGGACCGTGGACGTCATCGATCTGGAAATGCATCCATTTCCAGATTCGGTCAGGGACGGGGGTTTGAAAGTATATGGATGAAACCGGGGTGGCCATCCTGAAAGCCGAAATCGATTCGCGTGAACGTGACATCAACGGTGTCTACCAGCGGATCGAGAAGCGGCGGGAGACATTCCGCGAGACGGCGGAAGGCATGGACAGTATGGCCTATCAGATCCATAACCTCTATTCCGCTTTCGAGCAACTCTTTGAAACAGTCGTTCGATTCTTTGAGAACCGCCTTGAAGAGGAGCGGTATCACGTAGACCTCTTGCGCCGGATGCGGCTGGAAATCGATGGCATCAGGCCTGCCCTGGTTTCCGGAGAAGCTTTTAATCTGCTGGATCAATTGCGCAGGTTCCGGCACTTCTTCCGTCACGCATATACGGCCGAATTGAATCCACGGTTGCTGGAGGATCATCTCATCAACGCCGAACGCCTGCGACAGATCCATCGGCGGGATTTGGACAATTTCATAAGGCAGTTGACGGCGTAGGCGTATTCGCGCTGCATGCAGGCAACGCTCTCGGCCGATTGAAATCGGAAGGATATCGGGACATCGGGATTTCGGGAAGTGCAGGCGTGAAGTATCGGAGGGCGAGTTGAATCTGTTTTCACTCGAAGGACGTGTGGCTCTGGTCACGGGCGCGGGGAGGGGGATCGGGCAGGGCCTCGCGAAGGGCCTCGCGGCCCACGGCGCCAGGTGCGTATGTGCGGCCAGGACCCGTTCTCAACTGGACGAAACGGTGGCGGCCATACGGGCGGCGGGCGGCGACGCGCTGGCCGTCGAATTGGATATGGCGGATCTGGACGCCGTCAGACAGGGGGTGGAAACGACCCTTGCTCAATACGGGCAACTCGACATTCTGGTGAACAATGCGGGGATGAATATCCGGGAGCCGCTGCAGGAGGTTGCTGAGGCGCATTACGACCGGATCATGGACGTGAATCTGAAGGGTCTCTTTTTCCTGTCCCGGATGGCCGCCGAAGACATGATCCCGCGCAAGCAGGGCAAGATCATCAATATCGGTTCCCTGACCACTGGAATCGCCCTGCACGGCGTGTCGGTCTATACGGCCACCAAGGGCGCCGTCGGTCAGTTGACGAAGGCGCAGGCCCTGGAACTCGGCCCGCACAATATCCAGGTGAACGCGATCTGCCCCGGGTTTATTCTCACGCCGCTGACGGAGAAGCTGTGGTCGGACGAGACGATGCGGGCCTGGGGCGAGGGCCGCACACCCGCGGGGCGCCTGGGCAACCCGGAAGACCTGGTGGGAACGACCGTGTTCCTGGCATCCGCGGCTTCCGACTTCGTAACCGGCCAGCACATCTACGTGGACGGCGGATTCATGGCCGGCGAGAAATGGCCGTTGCCGCCGAAGGCGAGTCAATGAGGCGCACGCCGAAGGATGCCGCCAGGATTGAACGACAGATCGCCTTCATCCGCGAGATTGACAAGCTGAAGCAGGTGCTTCGACAGACGTACCTGATCGACGGGAAGCGCCGGGAGAACAGTGCGGAGCATTCGTGGCACCTGGCCGCGATGGCCGTACTGCTGTCGGAATACGCACGGGAAGAACTGGATCTCGCGCGAGTTGTGAAAATGCTGCTGCTTCACGACATTGTAGAGATCGACGCTGGCGATACTTTTGCCTACGACGAGGCGGCCCATGCGGACAAGGAGGAAAGGGAACGGCTGGCCGCTGAACGGATTTTCAACCTGCTTCCATGCGATTTGGCCGATGAGGTGTTCGCGCTGTGGGAGGAATTCGAGGCGGGCGAGACACCCGAGGCGAAATTCGCGGAAGCGATGGACCGGCTTCAGCCTATCCTGCTGAACTACGGATCGGGCGGGATCGCGTGGCGGGAGCACAATATCAGTTCGGAACAGGTGATTGCGCGGAATCGACATATCGAAGCGGGGGCGCCCGGCCTGTGGACGTACGTCCGGGGGCTGATCGACCGGGCCGAGGAAGCCGGTTACCTTGCCTCGAAGTCCTGATCGCGCAGGAAAACAACGCCGGTTGATTTCGCGGGAACGGACGCGACAGTTCTGACAGGAGGTTCGGGAGATGGCACAACAGCATGGGGAATCGATGTGGTTTTACGTGGGAGGGACCGGTATATCGGTCTACCGTCTGGACCTTTCCACCGGGGACCTGGAGCACCGGAGTACCGTCTCGGAGGTGAAGAATCCTTCATTCCAGGCCATCCATCCGTCGAATCGGTACCTATACTCTGTCGCGGAAGTCGATGATGGCGGGGCGTTGCACGCGTTCGCGGTCGATCCGGCCACGGGTGCGTTGCGGTCGCTGAATCACCAGTCCTGTAAGGGCGCCGGACCGTGCCACGTAAGCGTAGACGCGACCGGACGTGTGGTCCTGGTGGCGAATTATTCCAGCGGCGGTGTGGCGGCGCTGCCCATTCTGGATGACGGCAGCCTCGGCGAGGCCACGTCCGTTTTTCAGCACGAGGGTTCCAGCGTAAATCCGGGCAGACAGCAGGGGCCGCACGCGCATTCCATTACCATCGATCCGGGCAATCGATACGCCGTCTCGGCCGATCTCGGTATCGACAAAGCGCTGGTTTACCGCCTGGATGCGGAGAACCGGACGATAACGCGGAACAATCCCCCGTCGGTGGACGTCCAGGCGGGCGCCGGGCCCAGGCACTTCGCGTTCCACCCGGACCGGAAGCACGCCTACCTTATTAATGAGTTGGACAATACGGCCGTGGCGTACGGGTACGACGAAGACCGTGGGATCCTGGAGACGGTGCAGGTGATTTCCACGTTGCCGGCCGACTTCACCGATACCAGCTATTGTGCGGACATCCACGTGTCGCCCGACGGGCGCTTTGTCTACGGCTCCAACCGGGGCCACGACAGCATCGTGATTTTTGAGGTCGACTCAGACACGGGTACGCTCTCTGTCGTGGACTACGAGTCCACCCGCGGCGAGTTCCCGCGGAACTTCGCCCTCGATCCCTCCGGACGGTTCCTGTTCGCCGCCAATCAGAATACGGACAACATCGTCACCTATCGAATCGACAGACAGACGGGCAGGCTAACGGCCACCGGGCATCAGGTGGAAACGCAGCAGCCGGTCTGCATCAACATGATCCCCGCCGCATAGGGACGCCGCCACACCCGCAGCACGGATCGAAAGGTCGTAACGACGGAAGTGTTGTGCGGTAAATCCGCAGCGGTAAACAGGAAGTACGACGATTTTCCTTCCTTTAGACAGGTTAAATGCACTACGAAACAGGTTGACTACGGCCCGCCGGTTCGATAGATTTTCAATAGAGAAAACGGACCCGTTTAAAAAGTGAATGTCGTGAATTCCCGCGATCTCAAGTACGGCTTGTGTACAGGAGGAAATGCCAGCCAGCGTAAATAATCCGAGATCCCCAGGTTACTATATCGCGGGCGTTACAGGCCGGTGCGAAAAAGTGAAACGGGTTGTCCCGGTATTGAAACCGATGCGCGAGCGCATGCCCGATTCGGCTGAAGACGGCGCTAATACATACTTGCGCCGAACTTGAATAGCGAATGGCGGTACCACCAAAGGACGAGTGCTTCAATGGATCGGGAGCCAATTTGGAGTGTCAGTGAACGCGCGTGGTTTACATGCATGTCCGTGGCGCTGTTTATTGTCGGCTTAGTTATCCGCTACCACGGCCCACATCAATTGGCGTTGGAATTTGACGCGCTGAAGGACATTACCGCCATTGGGTTATTTGCGGTTACAATGGCATTTTTTGCTATGGAAGGATGGGATATTATGGGACTTGCGACCGGTGTGATCAAAGTCTTGAGGGAGAAGCAACGCGACAGAGGACGAAAGGAACAAGACGAGAAGTTCAGGAAATGGTTGGAATCAGAGAAGAAAAAAGGGACGGTTTTTCAATCACCGCCGCCCCTCCTGAACAACGGACAAGTTGACGAGTAGTCTTGACGTACTCAGCATTCAATGTCGTAGCTATTTGCCAGCCATGCCCGAATCAACGGTACCCATTTTTCAGGCAGTTTGGGCATCCCGGAAATTTCGTCGGCTATAATTCTCGTTGATTTAACGATTCTAGTGCTGGATGTTCAACCTTTGTTGCGTTTCGTCGTGTTCGCACTTTGGAAGTGAGAAGAAGGACCCAATGCCGTCCGGACGGGGTTTGATCTTTCACGAACTTCACGAATAAGAACCTTACGAACCGATGCCTCACGCCCTGAAATCCCTCTCAAGGCTGAGGCATCATCTGTATATGCGGTAGTGTCGTTTACGGCACGACAGGAAAAACACCTGCAGTGTTGGACAGTCGAGTACTTGAGTCGATTCAGAGTCATCCACATTGACTGTTTTCTCAGGAGCAACCGCAGGCCATGAACATCGGCATGCTGCTGACAAAGTCTGCACGCACGTTTCCGGAGAATCTGGCGCTGGCTTACGGCTCCCGGCGATGGACCTACGCCGAATTCAACGGGCGCGTGAACCGGCTGGCGAACGCGTTCTTCAGGCTCGGGCTGCGCCCAGGCGGCCACGTCGCCATCCTCATGCAAAACCTCCCGGAAATGCTGGAATCCATGTTCGCGTGTTTCAAGGCAGGCGCCGCGGCCGTGCCGATCAACTTCCGCCTGCATCCCGACGAATTCGCGTTTATTATCGACCATTCAGAATCCGAACTGCTCATCATCTCCTCCGAATTCAACGCGCCGGTTTCGCGGATCAGGGACCGCCTGCCGCGGGTCCGGCACGTCGTCACCATTGCGGAGGCGCAGGATGGCATGCTGGACTACGAGACGACGATTCGCGCCGAACGCGACGCGTTCGGCGACATGGCCGTGGGACCGGACGACGTGGCATGGGTGTTCTACACTTCCGGTACCACGGATCAACCGAAAGGGGCATTGCTGACCCACCGGAATCTGCTGGCGATGACCATGAACTTCTACGCGGACGTCTGCCAGGGCTTCGGGCCCGACGACGTGGCCCTGCACGCGGCGCCGCTTTCCCACGGCAGCGGCCTCTATGCGCTTCCGAACGTCGGCAAAGCGGCGGCCAACATTATTCCGGAAACCGTCACCTTCGATCCCGACCGGATCCTGGCGGCCATCGAAACCTACCGGGTGACCAATATGTTCGCCGCGCCCACCATGGTGAAGCGCCTCGTGGAAAGCCCGGCATTGCACCGGTACGACCTCCGGTCGTTGAAGACCCTCAACTACGGCGGCGGCCCGACGCTGGCTGAAGACCTCCGGGCTGCGATCCGAAAACTCGGGCCCTGCCTCGTTCAGGTGTACGGCCTGGGCGAATCTCCGATGACGATCACGTACCTGCCGCACCGCGACCACGTCCTGGACGGCACGGCACAGCAGATGAAGCGGCTCAGTTCCGCGGGGTTCGCACGTACTGACGTCGAAGTCAAGATTCTGGACGACCAGGGATACCAACTCACGGCGGGAAACATCGGCCAGATCGTCACGAGGTCGGACCTCGTCATGAAGGGGTACTGGCGCAATCCCGACGCCACGGCGGCCACCCTGAAAGACGGTTGGCTGCACACGGGCGACGTGGGGTACATGGACGAGGAAGGCTACGTTTTCCTGTTGGATCGCTCGAAAGACCTGATCATCAGCGGCGGCGAGAATATCTACCCGCGCGAAATCGAAGAGGTGCTCATCCGGCATCCGGCCGTATCCGAGGTCGCGGTGATCGGTGTGCCCCACCCGGAGTGGGGCGAGGCGGTCAAGGCGGTTGTCGTCAAGGAGCCCGGGCGCGACGTGTCCGGCGAGGAGCTGATCGACTTCTGTAAAGGCCGGATCGCCAGTTTCAAGAAACCGGAGTCCGTGGACTTCGTGGAGAAATTGCCCAAGAACAACTACGGCAAGGTTGTGAAGAACCTGATAAGGGCGCCGTATTGGGGCGGCAGGCAGAGCAAGGTGATCTGACTGGCTGACCGCATACCCGTGGAACGCCATTCAGGTCACGCGACGTGAGGGCCGCTCGTTCTCCAACCGGCCGGTCGAACCGGGCCGGTCGTCGAGGCAACGTGCGATGGTCAGGAAGCGAAGACTCGGACGCGGTGTGGCCATGGTGGGCGCGGGCATGTCGCCGTTCGGCATGTTTCGGGAGAGGGATTCCAGGGATCTCTTCGTCGACGCCTTTCGGGCCATGACGGCGTCCGTGGACAAAGGTCTGGATCCCGGCGATATCGACGCGCTTTACATTGGTAATTTCACCAACGATTTCTTTACGGGTCAATCCCACTGGGGCGCCATTCTCGTCGACGCGGTGGGCCTGGTCCCCCGGCCGGCAACGCGCACCGAGGGGGCGTGCGCATCCAGCGCGATCGCCTTCCGCGAGGGCGTATTTGCCATCGCGTCGGGATTTTACGACGTGGTCCTGGTGGGCGGCGTGGAGGACATGTCAAAACGCTCCACGGCCGACGTGGCGGAAGGCCTTGCATCGGCGGCGGTACCCTATGAACGAAAGTCCGGCTTTACGTTTCCGGGGGTGTTCGGCGCGATCGCGACGGCGTATTTCCACAGGTACGGCGCAACGCGCGAGCACCTGATGGACGTAACCATCAAGAGCCACGAGAATGCCCCGTTGAACCCGAAAGCGCAGTTCCGGGCGTCGGTCGCCGACATTATGGAATCGAAGGTGGAGCGCGCGAAAGCGAGCGGCGCGGCCTTGCCGGAATGGAAGGATGAAAAGGACTTCCTGCGAGACCCTCGTGTCAACCCGCCGGTCGCCTGGCCGATGCACCTGTTCGATTGCTGCCCCATCAGCGACGGGGCCGGCTGTATCCTTCTGGTCGGTGAAGAGATGGCCAGGCGCTTTACGGACGACCCGCTATACGTGGTGGGCCTCGGCCAGGGCAGCGGCAGAGGGCTGCACGCGGCGCGGGACCTGACGAGCTTCGAGGCCACGCGCCAGGCCGCTGGGGAAGCCTATTCCATGGCGGATCTCGGGCCGGACGACATACAGTTCGCCGAGGTGCACGACTGCTTTTCCATCGCGGAGATCCTCCACGTCGAAGACCTCGGCTTCTTCGGCCCCGGGGATGGATTCAGTGCTGTGGGCGAGGGCGCGACCCGGCTGAACGGGCCGAAGCCGATCAACACCTCGGGCGGGCTGAAATGCAAGGGGCATCCCGTCGGAGCGACAGGCATCGCGCAGCTGATCGAAGTATGGGAGCAACTGAGACAACAGGCAGGCGACCGGCAGGTGCCGAACGGCGATCTTCGCCTGGGTGGGGCCCACAACCTGGGCGGCACCGGCGGCACGAGCACGTTTACGATCCTGGAGAGGCGGTAGAAGTTGGGAAAGCGGCCCGTCAGCGATACCTGGTACGAACAATACCTCAGTGAGGAAACGCTGATGGGGTCGACATGCCCGCGATGCGGCGCGGTTTACGTACCGCCTCGACCTCTGTGCGCGGAATGCCGGAACACGGAGATGCGGTGGACGCAAATGAACGGAACCGGCAAACTCGCCGCATTTACAAGCATATCCATCGGACCGCCCGCCATGCAGGCCGAGGGCTACGACCGGGACAATCCGTATTGCACCGGTGTCGTCAAACTGGACGAGGGACCCCGAATCGTCGCCCGCATCGAAGGCGTCGACGCGCGGAATCCGGATACCATCGAGATCGGCATGCTCGTAACCGCGATGTACCTGCACCGAGGCAGCGGTGGCGACCGCGCGACGCAACTGGCCTTTCGACCACTGTGAAGGAGCGAACTCCAATGTCAAAACGCGACGAGCGACAATTCGAGGCGAAAATCCGGGAAATCGCGAAGCCGCTGAACGGCCAGTACCCCAGACCCTGGATGACCGACCTTCGCGATCCGCTCCTGGCGGAAGTCTTCGTTGTCGGAAAGAACCAGAGGAACGGATATCCTACGGATGCCGTCTCGCACGAACGCCACGTTGCCGCGTTGTTCAACGAAGAACCCGGAGCGTGCCGGAGACTGTATTGCGAACTGACGGGTGGTAAACCCTCGCCGACTCGCAAGAACATCGATCGCTTGGTCGCCATGCTGAAGGACATCGGCGTTGACAGAGTCCTGGAGACAAACGTGATCTGCTACTCCACACCAATGAGTGTTGACCTCCGACACGAGTTTCACATTGTCGGCGCCAGGCGCGGCGAAGAGATCTTTCGTTTCCTGCTGTCATCCATCCAGCCGAAGGTTTTGATCGTACACGGTGCAGGCGCCTCAAAGAAATTGAGGTCGATCTTGAATTGTGATCTGCCGGCTCCGTCGAACTGCACCGACGATGGTCTTGTGCTTTGTCGTTGTGGTGCAATGCTGGTGATCGTAATTCGGTCCCTCGCGCCTCCGGAATACAACAGGTGGTCCAAATGGGCTCCTGCCCACCTTGCTCAGGTTGCCAATGCTGTTGCCGATCACTTTAGCGGATGAAGCGACGTTTGACGCGGCGACGACTCGATCTCGTTTGGGCTCCTGAACGTCGTTCTCTTACTGATAGAGAAGAGCCGCATAGAGGCGTCATACGGGATTCGCGATAAGAAAGTGGAACCCGTTTTTTTTGGGATTTTTCGGTTGACAGGGATTTTGAATCCGGCTATTATTTCCCGATATTTCACAAGGGGGATACGATGGCTGCGACACTGCCCGTTATAGACATGGAGTCTATGTCGGAATTGCTTTCGTCCATTGAGAACAACAAAATCGTCCTAACCGCAAAGGATGAGTCTCGTAACAAGAACCCTCGTCTCTGGCACATCGAAGAACGACTCCGAGACCATTTGTCAGGGTATGAAAGGCATGTCCGGGACGCGAGGAGCGCGTTGAGTCACCTTGTGGAGGTGATAGAGAATTGGATCAGTGCCTTGAAGCCGGTTCTGCACGGCCTTGAGTATTCGCCTGATGATTATATCGCAATGTACAATCCCCGGGAGACAGAAAGACGAATTTCCGAGTTCAGAAAGAACGAAGAAGAACTTAAGACGATAAGAAGTGAATTTGAGGCTTCTCTTTGGACGTCGTTTCTAAATGGTCTTGATGATGGTGTCGACACTAAGTTAGTGGAGTTGGATGAAAGGCTATATGATCTCATTTCGCTCATTCAGGAAGTTCGCTGGCGAATGCTTAGCGCCCACGGGAAAAGCAAGGAGAGACCTGAAAAGACATATCAATCGGCCGAGGAGGCAATTGCTGATCTGTGGGGGTAGGCGTGGACGGGATCCAGTTGCCGCCGATAACTTCATTTGAATACAGCCAGTATTTCAGGAAAAACACAAAGCGATTGAGGTCGGAGATTGAAGAGGGTCTGAAGGCCCTAATATGCGAATTGCAGAACGGATCACTGTCAAAGGGAAGAAAACTCAAGAAGGCGTATGGATGTTACGTTGCACGAATAAATCAGAATTACAGATTAGCATTCGTAGTTCACAATAACGGTGCGGTCGAGTTTATCTGCATCGACACGCATGATGAGGCATATCGGTATCTGAGAAGAAGATAGATGCGATACCTTCTCGCCGTGTGCATGGTGAACCCCCAGGTTTATCCTTAGAGGGCATCGGACAATTCTCCGGTGCCCTTAAATCATGTTTGACTTGAAATCGCGTCGGCGCGAGTTGTCGTCTGACTTTGACGCCGTCAACCATTTACTTTCGTTATCCCGACTAAAGATGCGAAACAATTGCGGCGGCTGTGTTGCGTGGTTATATTCGTCTGGCTGGCCATGGCGGGCAGACGTCATACGTTTCTTTCAACTACGCGGCAGGTTGCGGTTCCGGGAGCGGAAGTCAGACCGGCTGACGCCTGCGTTCCAAAGGGAAGCGCGGATTCCGGTTCCGGCAAAAAAGGAGACCTACGGATATGAATCGGACACTCAAAGACCTGATGAACGAGAGCTTCGCGGAGCACGCGGATCGGACCGCCGTGCGCGTTCTGAGGCAGTCCGATCAGCAGGTCGAACGGGGCTTGCGCTACGTTCCGATGACCTACGCGCAGCTCCGGGAACAGAGAGACAGGCTGGCGTCCGGGCTGGCCCGAGCCGGATATGCAAAGGGCGACCGCGTGGGGATACTGACGGACGGCGGCCTCGAATCGGTATTGATTTTCCTGGCGGCGGATATGCTGGGGTTGTCTTCGGTGCCGCTGTGCAACAAGCTGCCTGACGATATTCTCAAGTATATGATCGAACATTCGGGCCTTGAGGTGCTGTTCCTGGACAGCAGGAGCCGGGAACAGGCGGACCGGGTTCTGCCAGGTCTGGCGAAATCCCCGAGACTGATCCTGACGGAGGGCCAGTCCGATGACATCCGGTCGTTTTTCGCCCTGGTTCAGGATGGCGGTCAGGCGCCTCCGCCCGACGTGGAAATCTACCCGGACGACGAGTCGAAGGTGGTCTACACCTCGGGTTCGTCGGGCCTGCCCAAGGGCGTGGTGCAGACCCATCGCAACCTGGTGGACAACGTCCGGTCGGTATGGGACGGGATATCCCGCCGCGAACAACCCGTTCTGTTCAAGTCCGCTCCGGACTACCATACCATGGGCATTCTGAACATCTACTTTCCCCTCTTCAAGGGCTGGACGCTGGACCTCGCGCGTTCGCCGGACCGGGTGCTGGTGGACATTCGATATTCCGAGCCGCACGGCTTCCTGACCGTGCCCCTGATTCTGGACAAGGTCTATGGAAACGTGCGCAAGGAAATCGACGCGGGAGGCGTCAAGGGCAAACTGGTTGAGCGCGCGGTACGGGCCAAACGAAACATCTCCAGGGGCGCGTCTTCGTTCTCGGACCGGGCCGTGTATGGACTGATCGGGAAGAAGGTGGTGGCGGCGATTAAGGAAAAGCTGTCCCAGCGCGTGGGCGGACGGCTGGAACTTCTGATCGTGGGCTCTGCCAAGGCGGATCCGGAGGCGCTGGATTTCTTCCAGGACGTCCTGGATATCACCTCGCTGGAAGGGTACGGCACCACCGAGTGCTGTCCCCTGATCGCGGTCAATACGCTGGACGCCCAGAAGACCGGTACGGTGGGAAGGCCGCTGCAGGAGGTGAAGCTGGTGACCGAAGAGGGTGAGGAGGTCGGAGCCGGCGACCCCGAAACGCACACGTACCGGGACAGCGGCGGAAAAGATGGAGAACTCTGGGTGCACGGGTCCCACGTGATGCGCAAATATCTCAACGATCCCGATCGTACCGCGGAGACGCTGGTCAAAGACGACGCCGGCAAGACGTGGTATCGGACCGGCGATCTATTCAGCATCGACGGCGACGGGTACCTGACGTTTCGCGGGCGCCTGGGGCGGCAGTTCAAATTGAGCAACGGGGAGTTTGTGAATCCCGAGCTTCTCGAACGACTGTACGCCAGGGTGCCGTTGGTCGAACACGTGATCATCTACGGCGATCAGAGCGGTTCCTTTCCCATGCCGGTTGTCACGGTGAACGTCGAAGAGGCGCGGACGTTGTCCGATATCCAGGACCTTCCTGACGATGATGACGCGGTGCGCAGGCACTCGGGCGTGGCGGATCGTCTGCGGGAACTCCTGCTGAACGAAGCGACCGCCGCCGGCCTGCCCGGACACGAGCGTCCCCAGAGGGTGCTGGTGCTGCCGGACGCGCTGAGCGAGGAGGCGGGTACGCTTACGCGGGGGTTGAAGAAGGTGGTTCCCGGGGCGATTCTGGAACAGTACCGGGACAGCGTGGAGGCGGCGTATTCCAGTTAGGGAACGCTTCCCGATACGTAAACTTCGAATAGAGGAGCATTCGAATGCCGGTCTTCTCCGCGGAAGCGTTACGCAGGATAGGGCGGGACATCTATGAGCGCGCCGGCGCCACGTCCGAAGAAGCCGAGACCGTCGCGGGGCAGCTGGTGGCGTCCAGCCTGTCCGGCCACGACTCCCATGGCGTACTGCGCCTGCCGCAATACGTGGCGGGTGTGGCGTCCGGGCAGATTGTTCCCGGCGCCGTGGTCGAGGTGGAGCGGGAGACGCCCGCAACGGCCGTGTTGAATGGGAACTGGGGGTTCGGACACGTGACGGCGGTGGCGGCAATGAACGTGGCCATTCGCAAGGCCCGCGAGGCCTCCGTGGGGCTGGTCACGGTTCACCGGTGCAACCACGTCGGCCGGCTTGGCGCTTTTTCGCCGCTGGCCGCCGAAGCGGGCATGATCGGCATGCTGGCGAACAACGGACACGGGGCCGATCTGGCGATGCCCCCGTCGGGCGGAATCGGGCGGATCCTGCCCGCGAACTGTCTGGCGGTGGCGTGTCCGTCCGCGGGGGAATTTCCGATCGCCCTGGACTTTACCACCGCGGTGGCGGCAGGCGGCAAGGTTCGCGTGACGCTGGCGAAGGGAGAACGCATGCCCGACGGCTGGATGATCGACCATCGGGGTTATCCGACGAACGATCCGCGGGACTATATGACGGAGCCGAAAGGCGCGTTGCTGCCGTTCGGCGGGCCCGTGGCCCATAAGGGATACGGCCTGGCCTTCGTCATCGACATTCTCTCGGGCGCCCTGTCGCCGGCCGGTTGTTCCCGGGAGAATTCGAAGGAAACCGGCAATGCGCTTTTCGTGCAGGCGATCAATATCGAAGCGTTTCAGCCGCTGGATGCGTTCAAGGCTGAGGTCAAACGGTTCATCGACTACGTGAAGTCGGCCAAACCGGCGCCGGGGTCGGACGAAGTGCTGGTGCCCGGAGAGCGTTCGTGGCGCACCAGGAAAGAGCGTTCGGAGTCCGGCATCCCCGTCCAGGACGCGACGTGGGCGCAAATCGTGGAGACGGGCAGGAAAGTCGGCCTCAATCTGTAGCACCTGCTATCGATAGCAAAGACAGCAAAGTCGGATCCGCCAACCGGCAACGATCGTTCGACGGGCGCGATCACTTGATGGATACCTGAGGAGGTCGTTGGAAATGTCAGACGAAATTCGATCCAGAGCCGAGGGCGCCCGGACCGCGGCATTGCAGTTGAGCAACGCGTCCGAGGGGGAACGGAACGCCGCGCTGGAGTCGATCGCGCGGGGCCTGGAAGCCAACGCGGGCGCGATTCTGGAGGCGAACCGGAGGGATCTGGAAGCCGCGGAGGCCCTGCTTGCCGAGGGCAGGCTGACGGGCGCGCTGGTGGGGCGGCTGAAGGTGGATGAGATCAAGCTGCGCAACGAAATCATCCGCGGGGTTCACAGCGTAAGAGCGCAGGGGGACCCCATTGGCCGGACGCTGGCGGCCACGGAGATGGACCACGGGTTGAATGTGTATAAGGTCTCGGTACCCATCGGCGTCCTGGGGATCGTGTTCGAATCACGGCCTGACGCGCTCGTGCAGATCGCCACGCTCTGTCTGAAGTCGGGCAATGCGGTACTGCTGAAGGGCGGCAGCGAGGCGTTCCATACCAATCGCGCACTGGCGAAGGTCCTCGTTGCGTCGACACGCGGTTTGCCCGGCGTTCCGGACGGCTGGATGCACTTGATGGAGGCGCGTGAGGACGTGCAGGCCATGCTGGACCTGCACCATCTGATCGACCTCATCATCCCCAGGGGCGGCAACGAGCTGGTCCAGCACATCATGCGGAATACCCGTATTCCGGTAATGGGGCATGCCGACGGCATCTGCCACGTGTACGTGCACGCGGCGGCGGACCTCGGGAAGGCGAGGCGGATCTGTCTGGATGCCAAGATCCAGTATCCCTCGGGGTGCAACGCGGTGGAGACGTTGCTGGTAGACAGGGAAATCGCGGGAGAATTCCTGCCGGAAATGGTGGAAATATACCAGCGGAACGGCGTGGATGTACGTGGGGACGATCTCACGCGAACGCTGGCGGGAAACGCGCTGACCCGGGCGACGGAGGAGGACTGGGCAACGGAATATCTCGACCTGGCGATCTCGGTCAAAGTGGTGAACGGCGTTCATGAAGCGGTCGAACATATCAACCGATACAGCAGCAACCACACCGATGCGATTGTCACGGAAGACGGGGCGGCGGCGTCCAGGTTCCTGCGCGAGGTGGATTCCGCGTCCACGCTGCACAACGCGTCGACCCGGTTTGCCGACGGGTTCCGCTACGGTCTGGGCGCCGAGGTGGGCATCAGCACCAACCGGCTGCACAGCCGGGGGCCCGTGGGCCTCGAGGGCCTCGTCATCTACAAATACATCATCGAGGGGACCGGGCAGATTGCGGGCGATTATCTTGGAGAAGACGCGAAGGCGTTCACCCATCGACCCCTCGCCGAAACGTGGACTCCGGAAAGCTGAGGTCTTTTGTGATGAATAGTCTATTGCGGTTTCCGGTTCTGTATTGTCTCATCCTGCTCGGCGCGTGTTCGACAACGCAAAAGGCGGCCCCGCCTCAGGCGCCTGCGCCGCCGCCCGCGCCGAAGCTGCCGGTGGATCCGAACGTGACGCTTGGTACGCTGCAGAACGGCGTCCGGTACATAATACGTGAGAACAAACGCCCGGAAAACCGCGCCGAGTTGCGCCTCGTGGTGAACGCGGGTTCGATTCTGGAAGACGAGGATCAGCAGGGTCTGGCTCATTTCGTGGAACACATGGCGTTCAACGGCACCCGGAATTTTCCCAAGCTGGACCTGGTGGATTATCTTGAATCGATCGGCATGCGTTTCGGCCCCGACCTGAATGCCTATACGAGCTTCGACGAGACCGTGTATATGCTCCAGGCGCCCACGGACAGCGCACGGGTTGTCACGCAGGCGTTCCGGATTTTGGAGGACTGGGCTTCCGGCGTGCTCTTCGAAGCCGAGGAGATTGAAAAGGAGAGAGGGGTGGTGATCGAGGAATGGCGGCTGGGCCGGGGCGCCGGCGCCCGGTTGCGAGACAAGCAGTTTCCGATCCTGCTCAAGGGCTCCCGGTACGCGGAAAGGCTGCCCATAGGAAGGAAGGCGGTGCTGGACACGTTCAGACATGAGGCGGCGAAGCGTTTTTATCGGGACTGGTACCGGCCGGACCTGATGGCCGTCATCGCGGTGGGTGATTTCGAGACGGAATGGATCGAGGGATTGATTCGGGAACACTTCGGGCGGATTCCCGCGGCGGGCGAACCCAGAGCCCGGACCTTGCACCCGGTTCCGGGGCACGACGAAACGCTGTTCGCAATCGCCACCGATCCGGAGGCAACGCGCACGAATGTGTCCATCTATTACAAGCATCCCGTTCGCGAGCAGGATTCGGCAGAGGCCTATCGACAGAACATCGTCGAGTCTCTGTACAACCGGATGCTGAACGCAAGGCTGCGTGAACTGACAAAAAAGCCCGACGCGCCTTTTCTGTTCGCGTACTCCAACCAGGGACGCTTTATCAGGACGAGCGAGTTTTACGTGCAGGGCGCCGTCGTGAGGGAGGGCGGGCTCCTGCGCGGGCTGGAAGCCGTGCTCACGGAGGCCGCAAGGGTGCGCCTGCACGGGTTCACGCAGTCCGAACTGGACCGTGAAAAGACCGAGGCGCTCAGGGGAATGGAGCGTGCAAACGCGGAGCGGGACAAAGTTCGGTCCCGCAGGTTTGCGTCGGAATATATCCGTCATTTCCTGACGGGTGAGCCTATTCCCGGAATCGAGCACGAATACAGGATGTTCCAGGAAATGGTACCAGGGATTCAGCTGGCGGAGGTGAACCGCCTCGCCGGCGAGTGGATTACCGGGGATAATCGGGTGGTTCTGATCGACGGACCGGAGAAGCAGGGCGTGACGATGCCCACTCGAGACGAATTGGCGGCGGTGATCGACAATGTGGACCGGAAGCAGATCGAGCCCTACGAAGACGCGGCGTCGGCCCGACCCCTGGTAGAGACGCCGCCGACGCCCGGCGAAATCGTCGCGGAGAAACAGATCGCAGAACTGGACGTGACGGAGTGGACGCTATCCAATGGCGTCCGCGTTGTGCTGAAGCCAACTGATTTCAAGAACGACGAGGTGCTGTTTTCGGCATTCAGCCCCGGCGGCCTCGGGCTGGTTTCGGACCGGGACTATCTCGCGGCCGTAACCGCATCGGCTGTCGTCCAGGAAGGCGGTCTGGGATCCTTTGACGCGATCGGTCTGGAAAAGAAGCTGGCCGGAAAAGTCGTAGGCGTATCGCCCTGGATCCAGGGACTTCGCGAAGGGGTCAGGGGCAGCGCGTCGTTGAAAGACCTGGAGACGATGTTCCAGCTGGTCTACCTGACGTTCACGGCGCCTCGCAAGGATCCCAGCGCGTTTCTGGCCTACGTTCAGCGCATCCGCGGATCGCTGGAAAACCGCAGCGCCAGCCCGGCGACAGCCTTCGGCGATACGATTCAGGTCACCATGTCGCAGTATCACCATCGGGCGCGGGTGTGGTCCGAAGCGCTGCTTGAGGAAATGGACCTCGAGCGTTCGATCGAGATTTACAGAGACCGGTTTGCAGACGCGAGCGATTTCGTGTTCTTTTTTGTGGGAAACCTCGATCTGGATGGCATCCGCCCGTTGGTAAAGACTTATCTGGGCGGATTGCCCGCGACCCGGCGAAACGAGACCTGGCGCGACGTGGGTTTGCGGCCTCCCCGGGGCGTTGTCGAAAAAACCATCCACAGGGGCCTCGAGCCCAAGAGCAGCAACCGGATCGTCTTCACCGGGCCCTTCGAATGGAGCCGCAGGAACCGTTACAACCTGGGGTCCGCAATCGACGTACTCCGAATCAAGCTTCGCGAGGTCCTTCGGGAGGACATGGGAGGAACCTACGGCGTGGGTGTGGGCGTGTCCACGACCCACTATCCCGAGCAGCGGTACCGTATCCGGATCAGCTTCGGCTGCGCGCCCGACAGCGTCGAGCAACTCACCCGGGCGGTTTTCGCCCAGATCGACAGCCTCAAACAGTTCGGCGCGGCGGACACCTATATCGAAAAAGTTCAGGAGGGGGACCGCCGCAGTCGGGAAGCTTCCTTGAAGGAGAACGGATTCTGGCTGAGATCCCTGTCGTTCAGCTATTGGAATGGTCTGGATCCCGTTGATATTCTGGCGTATGACGATCTGGTGGACGGACTCACGTCAGACACTGTCCGGGATGCGGCGCGGAAACATTTCAATATGGAGAACTATGCGCGTTTCGTGCTCTATCCGGAAGCGGCGACGGGCGAACCCGAAGGCGGTTCCGGCGCTCCTCCGGATGCGTCGCGGGGGTTCTGATTGCTCCCGGCGAAGCGCAGTTCCTCGGGCGTCCGTCCAACGACCGGAGATCGCGCGGCAATTGCGCGCAGTGATGAACAGCAGAGTCCCGGCGTGTCCAGATGCCGGGACTCGTCTTTGATGTGAGACTGGTAAACCTGACTGAGGAGCCATCGATGCAGAGATTCGAACGGGCGGCGGACGTCAGGACCGGCGTGGTCGGATACGGAGCGGCCTTCGATATGGGACGGCGCCACCTGTCGGATATGCGCAAGGCCGGCATGACGCCGTGCGCGGTCGCGGAGACGGATCCGAAGCGGCTCGCCGCCGCCGGCAGGGATTTTCCGGGAATCGAACGGTATCGCACCGTCGGTGAGATGTTGCGAGAATCGGACGTGAACCTCGTGGTGCTGATCACGCCGCACAACACGCATGCGAGGCTGGCACTGGAGTGCCTGCGGGCGGGGCGCCACGTGATCAGCGAGAAACCGTTTGCCATTACGACGGAAGAATGCGACGCTATGATTCGCGAGGCCGGGTTGCGGGGCCTGCTGGTCACTGCGTACCATAACCGGCACTGGGACGGGTGCGTTCTGGAAGCGCTGAAGCATCTTTACGAGGAGAAGGCGATCGGCGAGATCTATCGCATCGACGCGCGTATCGGCGGATACGCGCACCCGGGGGACTGGTGGCGGAGCAGCCGGTCCATTTCCGGGGGCGTCATGTACGACTGGGGAGTGCATTTTCTGGAGTACGCCCTCCAGCTCGTGCCTTCGGACGTCGTCGAGGTCGCCGGGTATGCAAAGACCGGATTCTGGGCGGACCGGACCCCGTGGAAGGACGATACGAACGAAGACGTGGCGTGCGCGGTGGTCAGGTTCGACAACGGCGCCTGGCTGAGTCTCACGGTATCGTCGCTGGAGTCGAATCCCAGGCCCGGGCAACTGGAGATCTCGGGTACGAAAGGCAGTTACGTCTTTGACGGGCGCACGTACGAGATGATCCGGCAAGAGGGAGATGAGAAAGTGGTGACGAAGGGCGCAAACATGCCCAGCAGGTGGGAAGCCTATTATGAGAACGTCGCCGGGCACCTGACGGCGGGTGATGATTTGATCATTACCCCGGAATGGGCCAGGCGGCCGATCCACATACTGGACCTTGCGGTGAAGAGCGCGAAGCAGAAACGGGCGATCAAAGCGAAGTACGGATGAAGGGATTGACATGAAGAAGGACACACGGAATTCGCACTGCACCGTGCCGTCGTTGCATCCGCCCCCGGACGTGTCCAGAATGCAGGGTTACGCGTCCCGGCTGAGCGCGGCGCCGGACGATAACATCGCGTTTCGGATGACCACGTTCGCCAGAACCTACGACGTGGAATTCAGGCGCGTGGGCAAAACCGCCGCACGGATCGGTGAGTTGAAGGGGCTGCGCGGGAGGACGCAGGCCTGTCCGGAAAGGGCCTGGGAGAACGGTTGCGACTGGGAGTCTGACTTTTTCTGGATTGTGCCGGAAGAGACGCGTTCCTGGATCTATACGGCGGAATTCACGGACGAAAAGGGCATCAGTTGTCACGTTCCGTTCGTCGTCAAACCCTATTTTCACAGGAAGGGCGACGTGGCGGTGCTGGCTTCCACCAATACGTGGAACGCTTATAACGGATGGGGCGGCCGGTCGGCCTACAGCGAGCCACAACCCAGGATGCTGAGCCTGGATCGCCCGATGCCCACCGCATCGCCCGAAGGCGAGGGCCGAAGCCACCTCCTGCGGGCCGAGACGTGGATTCTGGACTGGATGGAGGAAAGCGGTTACGCGGTGGACGTCTATTCGGACGTCGATCTGCACCGGGGATGGGACTGGCTGGCCGACTACGGGGCCCTCGTGATCAATACGCACAGCGAGTACTGGTCGGAGCCGATGCGCGATCATCTCGATGCTTACCTGGCCGCGGGCGGCAACCTGCTTTACCTGTCCGGAAACGGCGTCTACTGGAAGGTGACCTGGGATTCGACCTGCCGCCTCATGGAATGCCGCAAAGACGGCAAACCTCACTACCAGAATGGCGAAGAGGGCGGGCTGTGGCGAAACCTGGGGCGGCCCGAACACTCGGTGCTGGGGGTGGGCTACGTGCGTCCGGGATATATGACGTTCTCGCCGTATCGGGTCGAAACGGCCTCGCACTGGGCATTTGACGGCCTTGGACTGAAGGACGGGGATCTGATTGGAGAAAACGGCGTTAACGGCGGCGGCGCAAGCGGATGGGAGGCGGACCAGGTGCGGGATGAATGGTCGCCGGAAGATGTCCAGGTCCTGGCGAGGGGGATCAACCCCCTGGACTTCATGCCGGCCGGAGAGTCGGCGGTCTATCCGGACGAAGCGTACGATTGGGATGGATCGGGTGGCGCCCATATGACCTGCTACGATCATCCCGGCGGTGGCGGGGTCTTCTCGGTCGGGTCGATCGCGTTTGGAGGCAGTCTGATCGTGGACCCGTTCCTGCAGGGGACCGTGAGAAACGTGCTGAACCGGTTTCTTCGCTGATGAATCGAGGACCAATCAACTACCGAGGTACAGATGACCGCACGTTACGATCTGCATTTGCACACGTACTGGAGCTACGATGCCCTGGCGCGGCCGGAGAGCCATTTCAAGCGGGCCCGCAGGTCCGGGGTCGATTGCTTCGCCGTGACGGACCACCACGTGCTGGATTCTCTGCCTGAGGTGCTGGAGATCGCTCAGGGCTATCCGGAGATTCGCGTCGTACCCTCGGCCGAGCTGACGATGACCACGTCGATCGGATCGGTGGACCTGCTGTGTTACGGCTTTCCCGCGGACCTGCCCGCGGCGATGGTACAGGTACTCGAGGCGTATCACGACTGGCAGCGGGCGTACGGATCGGCGATTTCGGCCGGCCTGCAGGCGCTGGGATTGGATTTTTCGGATGCGGATCGGCTGGAACTGCTGAAGTCGTACAGGCCGTTGAAGACGATCGAGCTGCAGGGAAACACGCACGTCAAGGGCGGCGTGATCCAGCAGTACTGCGTGGATCGCGGGTTCATCGCCCGGGTCGGGGACTACGCCGATCTGATGTCGCGAGCGAGCGCGGCGAGGCGGTTCCCGCCGTATCCCAACGTAAAGGATGTGATGCCTGCGGTTAAGGAGGCCGGCGCACGGGTGGCGATCGCGCATCCATTCGGCTATTTCAAAGAAGACAGCGTGGAACGGATGGATGCGTTGCGCGTGGAATGTTCGCTGGACGGCATCGAATGCGCCCATCCGGGCGTGCCGCCCGAATTCACGGCGAAGTACCGGGAGTACTGCGAGCGCCACGGACTGTTCTCAACCGGCGGGTCCGATTGTCATACGGATGAGGACGTGGAGACGGGATTCGCCGGGCACGGCGGCCCCGACGAATGGCTGGACGAGTTTCTGGAACGGCTGGACTGACGAGCGGCGTTCTTCCCTGGGAACGAGGGCACCTGCCTGCGCAGTGCCCTGCCTGCCTGTGCGTGTGGCACGCACGCAGACAGGCGCTGCAGGCAGGTCCTGCCCTCGAATACGCGTGACCCCAGGGGACATTTCATCTATTGGGAACGAAAGCGGCACAGAGCGGAACTCAAAGGCTTTTGGGTGGCCTTCTCGCGCTCTCCGTCTTCCGGATTTTTGTCAGCGAAAAAACAAAGGAAATCAGACGTGTTTCCACGAATGTTGATACCATGAAAGCCTCGGATCTATTCGTAAAAGCCCTCGAGGCCGAGGGCGTGGAGTTCATCTTCGCCATCCCCGGCGAGGAGAATCTGGACCTGCTCGAGTCGTTGCGCCACTCCAGCATCAGGGTCATTCTTACCCGCCACGAACAGGCTGCGGGTTTCATGGCCGCGACGTACGGCCGCCTCACAGGAAAGACCGGGGTGTGCATGTCCACGCTGGGGCCCGGGGCGACGAATTTCGTCACCGCGGCGGCGTACGCGCAGCTCGGCGGCATGCCGCTGTTGATGATCACAGGTCAGAAACCCATCAAGTCGAGCAAACAAGGCCATTTCCAGATCGTGGACGTGGTTGAGATGATGCGCCCTCTGACGAAATACACGACCCGAATCGTCAGCGGCGCAATCATCCCGCCGCGTGTGCGGGAGGCGTTCCGGGTGGCGGAGGAGGAAAGGCCGGGCGCCGTGCACCTGGAGTTGCCGGAAGACATCGCCGCGGAAGAGGCGGAGGCCCACCTCTTTCCCCGGGACCGGGTGCGGCGGCCCGTGGCGGAGGACAAGGCGGTTGCGCGAGCCGTTTCCATGATCCAGGAAGCCCGCCGGCCGTTGCTCCTTGTGGGGGCCGGCGCCAACCGCAAGCGCACGTCGAATATGCTCGTCCGTTTCATCGACAAGACGGGCATCCCCTGGTTCAATACGCAAATGGGCAAGGGTGTGGTGGATGAGCGACATCCGCTGTATCTGGGAAACGCGGCGCTGTCTTCGGGCGACGCCATCCATTGCGCCATCGAAAGGGCCGATCTGATCATCAACGTGGGCCACGACGTGGTTGAGAAGCCGCCTTTCCTGATGCGGGAGAGAGGCCTGCAGGTTATCCACGTCAACTTTTCTTCCGCAGAGGTGGACCCGGTCTATTTCCCGCAACTCGAGGTGATCGGCGACATCGGCAACAGCCTGTGGCAGATCTGGCGGAAGATCGAGCCCCAGTCCCACTGGTCGTTCGGCTACTTCATCCGGGTCAAGGCGTGGGCCGACGGGAAGCTGGCCGCCGGGGACGACGACGACCGTTTTCCGGTCCTTCCTCAGCGGCTTGTGGCCGACGTCCGGCGCGTGCTGCCCGACGACGGCCTGATCGCCCTCGACAACGGAGTATACAAGATCTGGTTCGCGCTCAATTACCGCGCCCACCAGCCGAATACCGTGCTGCTGGACAACGCCCTGGCGACCATGGGCGCCGGTCTGCCTTCCGCCATGGCGGCCAGTCTGCTCCACCCGGACCGCGA
Organism: Candidatus Latescibacterota bacterium; assembly: GCA_965203805.1. Lineage (GTDB taxonomy): Bacteria > Latescibacterota > UBA2968 > UBA2968 > JAAXHE01. Next base: position 5,317,588 of record OZ241917.1, read on the forward strand.
CGTGGTGGCGGTCTGCGGCGACGGGGGTTTCATGATGAACTCCCAGGAACTGGAAACCGCCGTACGATTGGGGCTGAATCTTGTCACGCTGGTGTTGCGCGATAACGGCTACGGCATGATCAAATGGAAGCAGGCCGATATGGGGCTGGCTGATTTCGGGCTGGATTACGGGAATCCCGATTTCGTGCGCTACGCCGAGAGCTACGGCGCCGGGGGACACCGGCTGGAACGGACCGACGAACTGGCAGGTTTGCTGAAGGGATGCCTCGACGCCGGTGGGGTGCACCTGATCGAGGTCCCGGTAGACTACTCCGAAAATCACAAATTGCTGGACGGACAACTGGTCTGTCCGCTATAGAAAAAAACACCTCGCCCGGCCTCGAAAAGCAGCAAAAACAGCTGTCAGCGCTCAGCCATCAGCTTGAATCAAAAGCCCAATCAGTTGACGTCTGCGCAGACCTCTCCCCCCGGCCTGCCTGCGCCTGCCTGTCCCGTTGGAACGGCAGACAGGCCGAGACCTGCTCGGCAGGCAGGCCCCCTCTCCCGCGGGGAGAGGGGGAGCAAACCAGGAAAGCCATCCGCGCACGAAGACACAAAGGGAAACCGAAAACGGCCGAAGAGAGGGCGACCACAAGGGTCGCCTGCCTGCGCAGCGTACTGCCTGCCTGTGCGTGTGGCACGCACGCAGACAGGCGCTGCAGGCAGGCCCCTACTTTGGAAAAATGGGCGCGAGGTTTGGGGATGGCAGAGTGGTGCGATCACTCCCCCCTTGAGGGGGAGTCGCAGAAGCCGAGCCGATCCCTGAGCATGCGGTGCCCTGAGCATGCCTGCATTGAGCTTGTCGAAATGTCGAAGGGTTGTCGAACGGCCGGCGACGGCTGATGCGGTGGGGGGATCGCAGCGCTCTTTTGATAGCTGGCAGCCTGAGAAAACATGAACGCATTTTGCGTAGAAGTCTTACTGTAGGTCCAAACCCCGCCTTTCATAATGGTCTTGACCAGCACCGTGAGATTCGATCATATTGGAATTTCGTCACCGTACCTGCCCTGCTGTATTCCGCGGGAGGTCTCCAATGACCATAGTCACCAGCCGCTCGCCTATCACCGCCGAGGAGTTGTTCGAGTTACCGGACGACGGCGGTCGATGTGAACTCGTTAATGGAGAGATCATTCGAATGACGCCAACCGGAGCGGAACACGGGGTCGTCACTGCTCTCATCGGACATCTCATTCAGGAGTTTGTGACCGCTCACGCCCTCGGTCTCTGCTGCGGTTCCGAGACCGGGTTCATCCTCCAGCGGGACCCCGACGTCGTTCGCGCCCCGGACGCCGCCTTCGTCGCAAGCGGCCGTATTCCGGAAACCGGCGTCCCCGTAGGCTACTGGCCATTCGCCCCCGATCTCGCCGTCGAAGTGGTCTCGCCATCAGATCGCCTCGCCGACGTCCATGCCAAGATTGTCGATTACCTCGCCGCCGGAACCCGCCTGGTCTGGTTGGTGGAGCCAGAAACCCGGATGGTCCACGTCTACCGTTCGGCCCGGCAGGTTGACGTGCTGGGAACGGACGACGCCCTCGACGGCGGTGATGTGCTCCCCGGGTTCCGAACGCCCGTCCAACATCTCTTTCCCCCGGATCGCCCATCGCGATGAACTTTGAATTTGCACCACTCATCGTTTTTTTGTACGGCCCTTATTGTAAATCTCACCGCGATGATCCATATCGACCGCGTGAACTTTGCCGCCAATCCTCTTGTAGAAAATTCTGTAATTTCCAGTTTCGATCCTGAACATTGGATCTTTCTTAGGCCTCCCTCGAATTTTTATTGAGCCTCGCCTGTTTTGGGGGTTTCTAAGCGCTTCGAGCCTCTCGACGGCCGACTTCCTCAACTTTGCTTGGACGCTGTTCTCAAGAAACTTTAAAACCTGGTTCTCAATTATGAGATCTTGCAACTCCGGATCAGCCGGCGTTGGCTCCTGAGGAGGGCCTGAAGCCCTTCTTGACCTCTGCCGCCGGCGACCTTCACTCAAGTTCCACCCCTCTTTATCCTTTCCAGTTCTCTCCTGGTCTCCTCGACTGATAACGTCCTGCTCTTGCCAGTACGCATATCCTCGTCGATCTGCAATGACCGAGCCAGAAAGGGGTCTTCGGTCGTCTCTTCAACCACTTCTTCAGGGCGCTCGCCCCAAAAAATGCGGTCGATCAGTATCCTGGCGCCACTTATGACACCCATATCAGTCCCCTCGCTGCGAAAAGGTCCAAAGACCAGTACCACCCGATCCTGAGATACGCCTTGCTTCTTCAGAAGCCGCCGGGCTTTTTCGATCGGGTTTTAGGCTCTTACTCGACCACCTCATCCACGCCTTCCGTACACGCCGGACAACATCTCCAGAGCATCATTCAAGACCATGACCTCCTGTTTCATCTGATGGAACCGTTTCAATAGATCGTCCAAAATTTACCACAAGTAAAACGAAATGACAATCTTTATTGTTGACACATGCCGGAGAACTCAGGCGAAATATATCTGCAAGGTCCGTTCCTGGTAAATCAGATGAAACGCGGTTGCTATCGTCTCCTTCTCCCGTCTACTACTCGTTTACCCGTACTGTTTTCCTGAGGAAGCCGTCGGGCAGACGAAGGATTTCGTTCGGCATGGGATGAACCTGAGCGTTCGTCATTCGTCCCCGCCCTGCAGGACTGCCTTCTGAAGCACATGCGGCAGACGGCACAGCCCCCTTTCCCGGCCTCCCGATTCCCCGATGAATCCCCTATCTGACGCAACCTCGTGTCTAATTTGATAAAAGACCGGAGTTCATCAAGAAATCAGCAATAACATCTCATTTGTCAGTATTATTTCAACGAAATCTTATTATATTGGCACGTAGACGCAATTTGCGACACAGGTTTCAATGCGGCGTTCCGGCGCCATCCTACCTCGCGTGGCGCCGTATTGGGCGGCATGGTTCTTCTACTACTGATGTTTATGATCGCCGAAATGCGGCCACTTCAGGATCGGTTTAATGGGGCTAGTCCGGTCACCCTTTGTTGAAATCCAGAATACCAGCCGGTATGATCTGTCGCCGGAGAAGCAAGACTTGCAGCAGCAGAAGACCCTACCCGGTGAATGACGTTAAAATGTGTCCTGCCATTCCATCACTGTATCGGGTGAGCGTGATTGTGATTTTCCCTTGCCCTCTAATCCAACCGTCCTGCCGTGTCTAAGACAAGGCTGTGCTATTTTCTCGCACCTGTGCGACCCCTGGACTTCTGGCGGCAATTTGGCAGGGAGGGCATGGCCAATGCGTTCGCCAACTTCTCTGGGGTCGCTACTTTATCGGAGCCAACTACCGCCTGCGACATCGCGCGAACGCAGGACTGGCAACATACACTCAGCGACACATTTGAAAAACCTACTTTGGGTAACACATACCCGTGTCTATTGTGTCCGAACATAAACTCGACAATGAATGGGGGGAGATTACGATGACGGAGTTGTCAGGACTCGGGCACATTAAAAAGGCCAATCTCCGTGCGGCTTGGCCTAATGAAAGCGAAGATTTCACGCCTTGGCTTGCGGACAACATTTCCGAACTCGGCGAGGTCCTTGGAATGGAGCTGGAAATACAATCTCGAGAGGCGAGAGTCGGAGCGTTTTCGCTGGATTTATTGGCTCATGAGCCGGGAACAAATCGTACGGTCATGATCGAAAATCAGTTGCAGCGGACTGACCATGATCACCTGGGAAAGCTCCTGACTTATGCGGGGGGCTGCGATGCCCAAGTCATAGTATGGGTCGCGAAAGAATTCAGAGACGAACACCGGCAGGCTATCGACTGGCTGAACGAACGTACCGACGAAGAAACGGAGTTTTATGGCATCGTTGTTGAGGTATGGACTATTGACGATTCTCGCCCTGCTCCTTACTTCAATTTGATTGCAACTCCAAACGAGTGGCAGCGCGAAGCTAATGAAACGATACGTTTGGTCAATACTTCGGATAGGAATTTGCGTTATAAGTCATTCTTCCAAAGGCTTATCGATATACTCAGAGGGCAAGGGTTTACGAACGCCTCCAAGGCGCAGCCTCAGAGTTGGTACATGTTTGCGGCGGGGTACGGAGAACGCGCTCAATATGCTGCCTGCTTCGGTCAGGGAGGAACGGTCAGGGTTGAAGTCTACATCAACTCTAACGATCGGGAATGGAACAAGAGTCTGTATGATCAGCTTTTGAACAAAAAAGATCCAATTGAATCGGATCTTAAAAATACTCTCGGTTGGGAGCGTTTGGATCACAGGCAAGCCTGTCGCATCAGCTTAACGCGTCAAGGTAGTATTGACGACGACGATAAGGCCTTGGAAGAGATTACAGACTGGTTAATTTCCAATCTCTTGGAGCTTAAACGAGTATTTGGACCACACCTTGACAAATTGGCGAGATGACCGCGCCTCACACAAGAGAAAGTGCCAAAACGGTGGCACGGTTCCACGTCTAACGTTCGGTCCCGCAGGGAAACGTGCTGGGAACGGATGACGCCCTTGAAGGCGGCGACGTACTGCCCGGCTTCCGCACTCGCGTCCAACATCTATTTTACCGGGATCGAATATCGAGATGAACTTTGAATTTGCTCTTTCGCCCGACTTCGTCAATTTCTACTGCATCGGTATTGGCGTCTTCTTGGTTGCCGCACTCGGGTGGCTATTTCGCCAGGTTGGTCCCCTTTGGTCGAAACTAGGCCGAGCAAATAGAGACCTTGAGAATCTGAATGGACAGGATGGATTTGCCCACGGATTCGAACGCTATCGTCGCATAGTCGAAGAGAACTTTGGACTGGCGTGGACGGAATTCGAGGAGACGCTGATTCTCCCCTCACCGGAGTCCGGTGATCCGATTCGCAACACCAGCGAAGTTTCCCGGTACCTGAACGACGCGACGATTGTCTTCCCGAAGATATCTTCCGGTTTCTACCAGGCGGTCCCAAACCTGCTGACCGGTTTTGGCATCCTCGGCACGTTTGTTGGTCTTGCCGCCGGCGTAGGTGCAGCCAGTTCCGGTCTGTCTTCCAGCGTACCCGCTGAAATTACGGCGGCACTTCAGCAACTCTTGGGTGGGGCATCTCTAGCGTTCTCAACATCGATTGCCGGGATCGCTGCTTCCATAATATTTCTAATTGTGGAACGCGCTGCCACGCGCAAGCTCCATAAAGCGCTGGTCGATTGGGTCGGAGCCATAGAGTCACGCATGGAGCGAGTGACGCCGGAAGGTGTCGCACTGCAACAACTCGAGCAGGCGAGACGTACGACGACGCAACTCGAACGATTTAACACCGAGTTGATTTTCTCTCTTGAGAAGGCGCTCGATGAGAAGATAGCCGGTCGCATGGCGCCGTTGCTCGAGCAATTGGTAGAAGCCGTCGAGCAACTTCGCGCGGACCGGTCGACTGACAGCGGTCGTATGATCAACGATGCGCTCGACAGGTTCACGGCAGCTATGCAAGAGGGGGCGGGATCGCAGTTCGAGGAGATGGGGTCTATCGTTGCAGATCTGAACCGTACCCTCCAGGACTCGGCCGCCGGAATGGCTCAGTCGCAGCAGGACGTCCGCACGGCGCTAGATTCGGTCCTTACAGCAGTAAGGACCTCGATGGATGAAAACGCAAGCGCTATGAATAAGACGTTGCAAGAATCGCTGGGTGACATCACACGCGCCGTCACGGCCGCTTCTGAACAAATGGCAGAACGTATGACCACATCCAGCGCGACGGCTGCGGCTGAAATGTCGGATACCATCGGGTCCGTAACTCGATACCTTCAGTCCGCAGCGGAGACTCTCGATCTGTCCACACAGCGAAGTGAACAGGTCCTGAGCGGCATGACGGCGTTCGTCGAAGAGCTCAATGAACTGCGCGGTACCATAGAATCGACGCACCGGCATATAGAGTCCGCGGCGGGACCCGTGGTAAACGCCGCCCGCGAGATCCGCGAAGCGAGCGACAGGACGGCCGAGACGTTGTCGACGACGAGCAACTTGGTCGGTCGCGTCGACGAGATTGTGAATGCGCTCAGGCAGCACCAGGAGTCGATAGCAAGTGCCTGGACGCGATACCAGGAGCGATTCGAAGACATCGACGAGTCACTTGCAGCGGTTTTCCGACAGATTGACGAAGGGCTGTCGGGGTATTGCGAGCAAGTAAAGGAGTTCGCAAACGAACTTGACAAGACGACGTCCGGGACCATCAGAGATCTGGCTGGGGCAACGGCAGAACTCAGCGAGTCCATTGAGGACCTGATCCCGCGTCTTCCGGGATCGTCGCAATGACGAGCGGCCATAGACCAACGGGGGACGCGGGTTCCGAAGGACAGAGCTATCTCGCAAGCGTAAGCGACCTTGTGTCCGCACTCATTTTTGTATTTATCATCATGCTGGCCGTGTTCGCGTTCCAACTCGCAAACGTAATCGAGGATCAGGCTAAGGTCACGGAGGAATTGACCGCTTCGGACGAAACTCGCAATCGAATGCTCCAGGACATCAAGAGCCGGCTTGAGGAATCCGGAATGCGGGTCCAGGTACTGGCTGATCAGGGTATCCTGCGGCTTTCAGATAACGCGATCAACTTCCCGTCCGGTAGTGAGATTCCGGTTCCGGAACACCACGTAAACGTTGGACGGCTCGCCCAAGCTATTGCCGAGGTGGTACCTTGTTATGTCGCTCCCACAGAGTCCGTCTCGCCAGCCCTGGGTGATGGCGACAGTATTGACGTGGAGCACGGCGACGACTCACCCGTTTACTGCCAGCCTAAGGCCGATCCTACTGGCTATCCATGTAGAGATCGGGAGTATCCCTGGCTACTCGAGACTCTGCTGATAGAGGGCCACACTGACGACGTTCCGGTCGCGGCTGGCAACCGCTTCCGAGATAATCTTGAGTTGGCGTCGATGCGGGCGGCAACAGTCCATCGCATGATCGCCGTGTGCGAACCTGGATTGGAAGGCCTTCTGAATACGGACGAGTATCCCATTTTGAGCACAAGCGGGTACGGCTACGCGCGGCCCGTTACCCTCGACCCGGAGCGGGCTCGTGACAACCGCCGCATTGACCTGAGATTTCTGCTCGAACCTCCGGCGGGTGCGCTGCACCAGAAGGAACCGGAGGTCCAGACCGACGTCCGCGAAAGGTATGATGAGGAATCACCGTGAAGACGCCCTCCCTAAAGGAGTCGCTGGAGCGCTGGACCTGCCCACGAAAGCTGCCACATCCCTTCGATCCGCAGAAAACGCGAAAGGCAGCCGCAGAAGCAGCGGCGGTGCTTGGCGACGTCGAGTCGAGGAAACCATCGAATTACGACTTGGCGACCCTGCATTTGCGAATCACGGAATCATGGCGCCAATCCCGAACTCTTTCGGAGATTAAGCCCCGGGATTTGCGCCGACTGCCCTGGGTTCTGTTTTACCCGCCAAAACAAAAGCGTACCGCTTGGCTGGGTGCCGAACCACGCGTCCTTGAGGCATACCGTCGCTGGTTGATCGACCGTCCCCGGACTCGCCCCGTGCTGGCGTTGCTGCACGAGTTTCTGCGGGTATACCCGGTCGGACTTCGGACCTTTGGCGATCTGAGAAAAATATTGTATGGGTCCGTCAATGACGGGTCATCGCCGCCTCCGTCTTTACAGAAATGGCGAAAACGGTGCCTCGATTGGGAACTTCTCAGGATGGGTGGCGATCGGTCGTTCGTGCAAAACCTTGTCTCCGCCTCCGATGCCATTGACGACATCCTCTGCCGTGCGGGGCTCAACGGCGGACTCGCGCAATGCGGGTTCCTGAATTCGGGCATCCGGGCCTACCTCCGGCACGCAGAATCCCTTTTGATCCAGAATCGCCTCAACGCCGCAGATCTCGACCGGTTGCTCACTCTGCTCGAATTCGAGGGCAAACTGCGATTCGACGACACGGCCATGCGTACCGAAGTCGCTACAGCTTTGCTCAGACCCTTTATCGAGAGTCAACCAGATCCTGCGACGCGAGAACGCATGCAACCGTTTTTCTTGCGCCATTACCGCGACCCTCGCCTGGGGTCAGGAAGACACAAGTGGTCAGGCATTCCCGACGAGATCCGCCGGGTCGTGATCCGTTGGCTCGTGGAACGCGCCCTCGAACAGTTCTTCTTGCTCGTCAAGGAAACGGCGCTCGACCGGCACTGGCGCTACCGGGAAGCATTCTGGCGGGCCTTTCACGAACACGATCTGATCGATGACATCTGGTTCATTTTGGGTCGGAATGCGAAAGAAATGCTCCGGAAGAGGAATACGAAGAACGACGAGACTGAAACGACCGCCGAACTTCTAGGCGCTCAGGGCGACCAGTCGGTTCTTCTCCTGCGCATGTCCGGCGTGACGATTGCCGAATGGAGCCATAACGGTAGTTGCAGAATATGGCTTGATGGCAATGGGAACGCCCCTAATTTGTATCAAGGTAAAGCCTATTTCGGTGACGATCTGAGGAGCGGTTCGGATTTCTCTCAACCCCATGTCCGCAGTCAGGTTGGCCTCTGGCAGGACAAAATAGCACAATGGTTGCGTGACAATACCGGCGTGGAGATTGCTCATTCCGAGTATTTCCCGGACCGATTGCGAAAACGCGAGACCAATCGCTACCTGAATGCCACAACGTCGACCCGGAGTTCACGAAGTCAGCCCGCAGCAGCAAGCCGCAGTGGCCGCCAGCCACAAACCAATCGAAAACAATCAACCGCAGCAGCGCTTAGTGAGTTGCAAAGGGTTCGAGCCGCTGTCAGGGCCTCCCACAAGAGCCGAGTGAATCTACGTGCATTCATGAAGCCGACGTCACCAGCCTGGGCCGCTTACGTGGAGGACCACGGGGTGCCGGGCTATGGGACGCGGTGGAGAACGGTGCTCCGTCAACTTAACTCGACGATCGAACGTCTGAATGAACGTCCAGGAATTTCCAGCAACTGGTCGACATGAGCCGTACCAAAATACCGTTGTTCCGTTCGATCCCGCGACTGGAAAACCGGCCGATATAATTCAGAAGATCCCTGGTTTGGACCGGGGCGGCGCATATCCCGGAACCGTGGAGCATATTCCATGCCGAACCACTTTGTGAATGAGCCGACGCCGTCCGGCCTGATTGTAAAGATGGCAGGCGATCCTCCGTTTCCCGTAACGGAGTGGACCGCACATGCAGACGCAATCCCGGGTGCCGGAGCCCTGATTAGATTGCGCGACGACGGCGGTGCGTCAGAATGCGACAACGGTACGGCGCTCTGCGTCTCCTGGAAAACAGTCGCCGGACTGACGTCAGACGAATTGCGGTACACCGGTCTTCCCGATGCTGCACCCTTTGCGCTCGAGGTGTCGGCGAACGGCGCCATTCACGATCCTGATTTCGAAATCCGCTGCGGCTACGTTCGGCTCGGTCGCCGCGTCCTCGGGGTTCAGCGCGATGGCGCCTGGCTTCGTGTCGGCGGTGACGAATTTGTGCTGCTGGATCCGCTGTACTCCATCGCCGACGCCATTGACCGTTTCAATCGGGCCGACAAGAAGGATCTCGAAGCCCGAATGCTCCGGTGGGGACGGGTCGCGGAGATGCTGCCTGACGACACCGTTGTCAGCGACGAAAACCTGAGGTCGTTAAGAATCTCCGTGGCGTCAAGCTTTGAACTCGATCCGTTCGTGAACGACGACGGCGAACCCGACTTCGACCCGGTCGTCGGCCGGCGCGAAACCCGTGTCAACGAGGCGGGGGAGGAGGAACAGGTGTTCGCTGGTGCTTTACCGCTCGCTCGTCAGAAGGAGTTTGCGAGGAGATTTCGCGGCCTTTCTGGGGTGAAGCAACGGTACCTCGCCGGGGGCGGCAGCTACGTTGTTCTGACACCGGAGGTCGAGCGGGCTCTGGACGTGGTACGGCGCGCTCAGGACGGGAGTGCCGACGAGCGCCGCGATTTCCTGCGTAACGTCAGCGGGTACCTTCGAGGCGCATTCGATGAAGATGACAGCGACGAGGTTGAACTCGACAGCGTCTTCAGCGACGACGGTCTGAGTGAACGGGTAAGGGGCGTCGGCATCTGGGTCGACAAGGTGCTCCCCTGGATAAAACTGGCTAAGGAGCCCTGGTTGCCGCCCGACGAATTGGGGATTCTTATCGACGGAAGGCGCGTGGTTATTCCGCCAGAAGCGCTTGATGGTGTCTGCGATCGGCTTGAGAAAGCGATCGAGTGCGGCAAATCGACCGTTGGGATCGTGATCGATAATAAGCCCTTTGAAATCCCCGCGAACAAGGCCACGCTAAGTACCCTTGAAGAATTGGTCTCTCGGTCAAACCAGAAGCCGAAACGCAAGCAAACAGACAGCGTTAAACCGGTCGAACCCGCAGACTCCAGTCAGGTTCTGGAGGTCATCGATAACCTTGATGAAATCCAGTTCCGCCGTGAACGCAGGCCCTGCAGGCCCGGCATCCTGGCCGCCGATCCCGCCTTGCAGACCGAGCTTCTACCGCACCAGCAGATAGCTCTCTCGTGGCTGCACGGTCACTGGGAAGCCGGAAACTGGGGCGCCCTGCTCGCTGACGATATGGGCCTCGGAAAGACGTTTGAAGCGCTGGCTTTTCTCTCGAGTCTGAAAGCTTACTCCGAAACTGGGGGCTTGCCGCACCTGCCTGTCCTTGTCGTCGCCCCGACCGGTTTGCTCCGGAACTGGATGGACGAACACGATAAGCATCTTTCAGGTGCCGGACTCGGACATGCCGTCGAAGCGTATGGCATTGGTTTGCGGGATCTCAAAAAGGGCGCGTTCGGACGGGGCGACGAGCTCGCTGGTGGACAACCGATGCTGAACCTCCATCCCCTGAAGACCGCCGACTGGGTGCTCACCACCTATGAAACCCTGCGTGACTATCAACATAGCTTCGGCCGTGTACACTGGCGCGCGGGCGTCTTCGATGAAGCTCAAAAGATCAAGAATCCCGGTGCACGCCTCACCGATGCGGCGCTGGCCATGAACATCGATTTCACGTTGTTGTTGACCGGTACCCCCGTCGAAAATCGACCAGGAGACATTTGGCCGATGGTCGACCGTGTTGAGCCGGGGATGTTCGGGACCCTGAAGGAATTCAGCCAGCGGTACGAAGCGGTCGGCGAAGACGGCGCCGCGGCGCTCGCGGAGTTGCATCAAAGGCTGACGGCCGAGTCCGAGGCGCCGGCGTTAATGCTGCGGCGGCTGAAGGAGGAACACATCCCGGAACTTCCGGAAAAGGAAGTGCACAGGCGCGTCGTGGAGATGCCGAAAGAGCAGGCCGAAGCGTACGCGGAGATTGTGATGAAAGGCGAATCTGACAGAAACATGCTCCAGACGCTCCATCAACTTCGAAGCGTCTCGCTACACCCGGCGGCGCCGGGCAAGTTCGACACCGACAAGTACATCCTGGCGTCTGCGCGGCTGTCCGAGGCGTTCCGGATTCTGGATCGGATCGAAGACCTCGGCCAGAAAGCGCTGCTCTTCGTGGAGACGCGCTGGATGCAGGACTTCCTCGTGGGGGCGCTGAGACGACGTTTTTCATTGTCCGAGGACGTGCTTGTCATCAACGGGACGGTGGCCGGCAGAAGCCGTAAAGCGCGAGTCGATACGTTTCAGGAACGGAAAGGGTTCGACGTAATGATCTTGTCGCCGCGTGCCGGCGGAGTCGGCCTCACGTTGACGGCAGCAAACCATGTCATTCATCTCTCCCGATGGTGGAACCCGGCCGTCGAAGATCAGTGTACTGACCGGACTTTTCGTATTGGCCAGCGGCGGACGGTGCACGTGTACCTTCCTATCGCTCGTCACCCGGACTTTGGAGACTTCAGCTTCGACATCAAACTCGACAGCCTGATCGAAAACAAACGGGAGATGAACCGTCGGGTGCTCGCACCTACAGCGGCGACAAAAGGGGACGTAGGCGAACTCTATCGAACCACCATAACGGAAGCACGTCGCGGCGATGCTGAGACTGATATGCAGGACGATCAGGTTGACGTCGATTTAACGGAGCCTGAGGCCTTAGAATGATGGGTAATCAAGAAACTCTCTAAAGCCGGCTGCGTTACCCGCAAAAAGCCGCGGAGTGGCGACGCTGGAGCTGATGGTCTGGCGCTATCACGCAGTCGTGACGAACCACACACGGTTATTTTGCAGTGTAAGCACATGCAGCCAGAGGCCAAGTGCGGTCGAAGCGCGTTCCAGGAAGTGTTGAATTCACTACCCGCGTACGAAGACGTAATTCGCGGCGAAGCACGTCTGATGGTCGTGACAAACGGCGCCGGCTTCACAGCGAAGCGATAAAGCCCAGGACATAGAAATGAAAATTGCTATTTGTCTGAGCATTTTGATATTTGGCGGACCTCCTATTAGTGCTTTAGCTTTTGAATCTGCTATTTATCCAGGAGAAAGTGCATATCTCGGTCCTGGGTCACGCCCATTTAAAGGTGGGAAAATGGTGCTTCGATACGCTCCTTTTTCATTGAGTAGTGTCGCAGACACCATCCACATTCCACCTGAGACTACTCTTAAATTTAATAGAGTTCGTTTCCGAACTGTTGTTCCAGGTCTTTTTCTTGTTCAAACATCTGGTACTCTGGGCGGCGAAGTATTGGGGAAAGTATTTTATGCCGGAAGACAATACGAATCACAGAAAGACACCCTTAATTTCGCAAAAGGCGACACTATTGAATATCTTCAATACACTGGTGAGGCTTGGAAATTTTTGCGTTTAAAAGGTGTGGTGTCATATGTAAAACACATAACCCCATGGGGAGACGTAAGATTTAAAGAATTACGCAGACTTCAATTTGAATTGTGGTTTGAATTAGTAGATTCGGAAAATAATGTTCGCGGGTGGTATGAAGTAACGGACGAATTCTATAAACCGTGGCCATATCCGGACAGTACCGCATGGCCAGAAACAGAATGGTTGGAGCCAAATCCATTTGAATTTTAAGCAGAGGTTCCGTATGACCTGGGTAGATGACCGACATAAGACGCATTGACCGAAACCGCACTCCGGGTTCCCTATCGAAGGGATGAAACTCATGCACAAGATCAACCTCCACGAAGCAAAGGACTGTCTCGCGTCACTCGTTAGAAAAGTGGCTGATGGCGAGGAAGTGATTATTACCGACGAAAGCGGTCTGGCATTTAAACTCGTCCTTTTGGGACAGGCACCCGGTTCACAGGACGACATTCGAGGGAAGTTCTTCGATCCCGAAGGCTTGTGGGAACATGCGAAACCAATAACCTTTGAAGATATCGCTGAAGTGCGAAACGAAATGTGGCGGAAGTTCGATCAGATGGATCAAGCATGACGTCTCTGGTACTGGATACCCATTCAATACTCTGGTTCCTGGCGCGTTCATCAGATACAAAAGACTCAAACGGAAATCAAAATACGACTTCCAATGAACTTCCAGTAAAATCAGATATCCCCCTTTGCTACTGACCCGATCAGCCGAGGGGTTTGTTGTTGGGGGATGTTATGATAAACTGCATGTTCTCGTTGATGTTTCTGCCGTTTGGTAGTATTACATGTGAACCTGAAGTGCAAGTTGGTTGTAACCGACTCTTCCGATTGACTGATCGTTCGTACCTTGTTATCCTCCAAATGGTCACTTCACTCGGAAGGGTGTAGAATATGGCGAGTGCCACTCTTAATTTTCCGACAGCCGGAAAAGTTGAGCAGGTGATGCGGCCGTATCAAACGACCTCTGGTGTTGGATCGGAAAGCCCTCATTCAACGGAGGAGAAGATCCAACGCCAAATCGGTATCAATGAACTTCGGAAAGAAACAGACATTTGGCGGCGGTTTTATCAGGAGCGGTGCATGGAGGTGAAGGAAGAGCCGTCCATAATTGACACCTACTTTAGTGACCGGGATTTAGCAATAGGCGGAACTGAGGAGTTTATAAGAGTAACGAAGGCTTGTATTTCCAACTATCGAAGACTTGATAGGGTGGGGGGTATCAACGCAGAAGATGATGTCGAGAGTATCGTTTCTTCTTTGAGCGACCTCGTGGCTGTTTGTGAGGAGTTCCTCTGGCGCGTTGGAGTTTATGATGCACTACAGGAACCGAGAACCGGCAAGGTATGTAAGTCTGCCGACGAGTTTATCCAGGAATTGGCGTTTTAGATGTGTTGAAGCTTTTGGTAAATAGGCCCAGACTGCTATTGATCGCCCATATGCGGCCGAAGGGGATCGGCCTAATGCCGCCACTGCAAGATCGCCGTAATCAGGCCACCGGACGTTGTTGGCAAAACTCCATGCCCACGGGTTTTAAAAATCACCTGCATAACCGGTCTGAATACCTGACGTTGTAAACGCCCAGGGGGTGAAATCCTCCTGGGCGTTTATACATAAAGCTTGTGGGAACTGCCGAAGCCGATTACGTCTGCAGGCATTGACGTGGAGGGGAACGAACCCAGCCGCCAGAACTCACGAACCATTAACCTCAATCCGAAAAAAACATCAACGGGTCGCTGCGACGAAACCTTCCGAAACGGGCCGAAAAGGTCGTCCGAAAGGACATTTTTTCCGTTCACGTCCAGTGACCTGACGTATCATAGAAATCAGCAGTTAAATCGCCTTTATTCACTTGCACATATTCGAATTAGCGTTCCCGAATAATGACGAATCAATGTTAAAACACGTTCAAATACATCTGGCTTGAGTTTCTCCGTCCTCCTATTCGTTGCAAACAGCTTTTCAACATCTCTCATTCTAACCAGCGTTGCATTCTCATAATAGACAATCGAAGGTTCTTTTATGCGAGAGTGGTCTCCCCTCTTCAAAACAGTCGTCGAATCTTGCCAACGCTTCCGATACGTGATCACATTTACCAAAATCACCCTGTCATCCAACCCGACAGGTTCGCAAAGGACAATGTTAAGGTGACCTCCACTCTTCGATCCATCTGGCAAAATCGCAGTATCTCCAGGCCCTACAGGCCCAACAACCGCTCCCTGTACCCCGTGCATCGAATGTCCTCAAGAATTATCTCGATATCCTCCGGACAGTAATCCACAGCCTTCAAAATGTCTCCAAGATTGATAGGCACCCTACCCTTCTTTACTTCCGTATACTCAGGAAATTCATGCGTATAATCCTTCAATTCTTGAAATGACCAACTCCCAAACTTCCCGAAGAGTCCATCCATGATCTCCCTATCCGACCGAGAAAGACGACCGAAATACGGCGGCTCTCCAGATAAAGAGACACCATTTCCATGGGTCACAAAATAAGAATCCCACTCCCTTTCTCTCTTCTTCCCATTTATCAAATCTAACGTATTGCTCAGTATAGGCCCATTCGCCATCGAAAAATAGTTGTCATAGGTAACAGCATAACCGCGCTGACGAAGTGACTCCCGATCCAACATGTACAAAAACTTCATAAGCCTGAACTTATCCCAAACACCCCCTGCTAAATTGAGATAATACGCTGTAGCCTGAACCGTTCTGTCTAAACGAAATCTCGGCGGCGTCCAGTTCATGGATCCTCTCCTGTTGGTAGGATCGCTGAGGGGATGGAATGCTTTGAGGATACGTTTTGGGCTCTTGGCTGGAGCCTGGTCTCAATGAACCTGGTGACGTTTTCGTAGATTACAACTTCAAGCTCCGGTGGCTTTTCGGGTTCTTCTTTTGCCGGGGGCTTTTGCGGTTTTGTACTGTATGACCTATTGAGACGTTCTGACCTCCAGAAAAAGAAGAAATAATCCTCGCCTTTTGTCAACTACAAATATACAATTCAACTGTTCACGTTTTCGCAGCACATTCACTGCCGTCCAAGAACCGTGGGATTCACAGAGATGAGGTTCGAAGAGCGGGTTAAATTGGCGGTCTTGTACGGGTCCTACCCGGATAACGAAAACCAGGTTGCCATCGGTTCGTGATTGTTTTAACGCATGTCATTCTGAGTGTAGTCGAAGCATCTCCCGCCGCGTCCGTCCGGTGCTGCAGGCGGACGTGCTGCCTCTCAAGATTCGACAAGCGAAAATCGCACGGGGACGATCCGATGCAGCAGTAGATCCATCGTCGGCCTGGGGGGCACCCTTCGACAGGCTAAGGGCCCAGGGGGTGAAATCCTCCTGGACCTTTTTTCATTAGGCTTGTGGGAACTGACGAAGCCGATTACCTTTGGAAACATTGATGAAATGCAAAACGAAATGGGGCGTGAGTTAGCCTCAATGTGAAAAAAGAACACCGAAAAATTGGCCACAAAAAGCACAAACGGGACAAAAAGCATCCGTGCAAAGCGGCGCGTGTCATAACGAGGACCTTGCAGTTCTTTCCTCACCGGACCGAATAGGACGTCAGGATGGACATTCTTTCCGTTCACGTCCAGTGACCTGAAGGTTCATTGAAATCAGCAGTTTAATCGCCTTTATTCACTTGCATATATTCGAATTAACGTCCCGGAAAATTGACGAATCAAGGTTAGATGCGGCAATAGCCAGGGAAGCAACGCATGTTCCCGCAGTTTGAAGTCATGAGATGCGCCGTTTCTGTGCCATTTAGCCACGTAAATCCAACCGGAGGAGTCCACAAATGAAACCGTTCTCTGAAGATTTGCTCGCGAAGTTGGCGGATGCAACGGTGGCGCCGCCTGAGACGCGGCCGAGGGTCCTGCTGGGCGCTGAGGAGGTTGACAAGGCCCGGGAACGGGCGAGGGCGACTCCGGGGTTTGTCGACAGTCTTGCGGAGGCGGCGAGAGAAGCGTCCGCCAGTGAAGATCTTTTCGGCGCCGAGCCGGAGCTTCCGTATTTCTGCCAGACGCCGCTGCGGTCCCTGGCGAATGCCGCTTTCATCCTGGAGGACGAGACGTTCGCGGCCAGGGCGCTCGAGGGCGTGGAAGTGATGTTCTCGTTTCCGCCGGAGGAGTGGGTGGCGCGGCCGCACCGGCCCATGCGATGCGATCACGCCATGCTGAACGTGGCGTCGGCGATCGGTATTTCGACGGATCTCTGCGCGTCGGCCTGGCCGGACGATGCGGCAACCTCGATTTCAGAACGGATCAACGCGTACACGGTCTCACGGTTTCTGGAGACGTGGGAAAAACAGGACGCGCACTGGTCCAGTCCGGACTACCACTGGAACTGGAAAATCATGTGCTGCGGGGAAATGGGTACGGCGGCCCTCGCGTGCGCCGAAGAGATCTCCAACCTGGACGCGGTCCTGCCGGCCGCGCTGGCGGGATGTCTGGATATCCTGGATTTCGTGCCGCCTGAAGGCGACTGGGCGGAGGGGCCCGGATACTGGCTGGGCACCCTGGGACACGGCGTCAAGTTCGGCGTGGGACTGAAGCGGGCCACGGGCGGCGCGGTGGACCTGTTCGAGCATCCGGCGTTACGCATAACGGGCGACTACATTGTACACGTCACCGAACCGGACGGTCAGGTTTACAACTTCAATGACAATGGAATCTCCCTCGGCGCGAGTCTGGATACCCTGCTGCTGCTGGCCAGGCTGCGGCGACGCGGTGACTGGGCCAGAACCGCGCGCGCAAGCGACCACGCAACCGTGGAACGCTTGATCTGGGACGATCCGTCGCTGGCAGACGCGATTCCGGAAGCAACTTCGCGAAGTTACCCGACGACCGGCGTGGTGACCATGCGCAGCGGGTGGGATGAACAGGCAACGTTCGTCGGATTGAAGTCCGGTTCGAGCGCGGTCGGCCATTCGCAGCTGGACGCGAACTCATTCGTCGTCTCCTCGCGCGGAGAACGGCTGCTGATTGACGAGGGGATCTGGCCCTACGGCCACGACCTTGGGTTTTTTGACAGCGCCGGGGGGAAGCGGTGGAATTTCGACGGGAACGGGACGATCGGTCACAATACGCTGATGGTGGACGGCGAGGGTCAGCGCTATGGGGCCGGCTATCCGGGCAGGATCGTCTCTTTCGATGCGGGCGGGGAGGTAGACGTGGCCGTTGGCGACGCAACGGAGGCATACGGTGGGAAATTGACGCGTTATCTGCGCACGCTTGCTTTTCTGAAACCGGACGTGGTCCTGGTCTACGACCGGGTCTCGTCGGAGGAACCCCGCGTCCTCGAGTGGCTGTTTCATCACCGGGCGGAGGTGTCCGGCGACGAGCGGCTGACCGAGTTCCGGCAGAACGGCGTGACGCTGTCTCTCTCCAGAGTGATTCCCGAACATATGGAATGCTGGCGGATGAGCGACATAAAGCGGACGAGTACCTATACCGAGTCCAACCAGCACCGACCGAAACGGGTCAGCGTCGAATATCGGGGTTTCGGGCCGTTTCATCCGTGCCGGGAAATCGAGGTGTTGTGGGCGATTCACGCAGGGGACGCTTGCGATCGGCCGGAGGTCGAGGCGTCGGCGGGGGATGATGGCGCGGTGACGGCCCGCGCGGTGTTTCGTGACGGGAACGAGCGAATCGTGACGCTCCCGAAATAAGGCGCCGTGCCGCGTTCAGTTCGACGGCGGCGCCTTGCTCTCCGACATTTGTACCGGTTCATCGCGAGCGGCGCTTCGTTGCGCGCGAATCTTCCGGATCAGCCAACCGTATTGCTGCAGGACGGGATCGTCCTCTCGTTTCGCCTTCGTCAATTCGAGGTATTTCGCGAGGTACCTCGCCCCCCTTTCCGTCAGGCCAACGTGGATAAGCCCTACGTAGGCGCCGGCCGAAAGCCCGGAGTCCGCAAGCCTGCGAAGTTCCAGCTTTGCATCGGCCAGCCTGCCCTGTGCGAGATATACCTCACGCAAAAGCAGTCGTCCCAACGCAAACTCCGGCTTTACCCTCAGGCTGCGCTTGAAAGCCATTCCTGCCTGCTTCCAGTCTTTGCGGCGGTAGGCCTCGACGCCGTCGATGACGTATTTGTCCGGTAGCGCGGGATCTGTGCGGATATCCGCCTTCCACCGATCGAGCAGGTCCTGCACGTTCGCGCTGGTGCGCCGGTACACGACAACACGGGGATGGTCGAATCCCGTGACCGTGGGTTCGGCGTCGGCTTCGGAATAGGTGAATCCGAGGATTTCGGGGGAGATCTTGAACTGCGCGACACGTTCGAAACCCAGGGTCTGTTCGGCCAGGCGGCGGTAGTAGGTGTGGGCGATCGGGAATCGCCGCTGCACGTTCTTGAAAGGCAGCGACCGGTTTTCCTCGATCAGGACAATCCAGTCGACGCCGGCCAGCCGGTTTTCAATGAATTCGACGTGCGCCTCGTAGGGCAGGTTGCCGTCGGCGGACAGAAACCAGGCGGCCTCGTCGAGCCTCCGCTTGTACCGGTCCGCCGGCGCCATCCAGGCCGTCGGGTAGCCGCCCCGTTCGGTCAGCACGCCAGCCCCTTCGGGGATATTCCGCTTGATCCATCCGGCCGCCTCGAACCGGCTGCTGGAACGGTAGACGCGCGCTGTCGCGATGCCGTACGCGGCCGTGGGAATCGCCACCAGCGCCACGGGCAGAGCGTAAACCCAGAACTGTTTCCAGCGCCGGCGCATCCAATCGACTGCCTCCATGCAGGCCCATGCGCCCATTACCGCCATAAGGGGTTGCATCGGTACGGTATACCGAAGGGGTTTGGTGTGGAGCCCGGCCACCATGTAGAAGTACGGCCCGAGCCAGGCCAGCAGAACCCACCATCCGCTCTGCCGCTTCCACAAGGCCAGCGCAACCCCGCACAGGGCCGCAATTTCCAGGGGCGTTCCCAGCGCGTACCGGAACAGGTGGGTGACGAAGAACAGATAAGGCGTGGTGGCGTAATCGTAGAGCGCCCAGATGCGGACCGTCTCGCCTTTCGCGATCTTCAGGCTGGGCAGGAAGTTCCGCATGTCTTTCGAACTGAAGAACTCGCCGGGCTTGAGCAGCAGGGGTTCGCAGGCCACCGCGACCGCAACCACGACCGCGGCGCAAAGCAGCGTTCGCGGCGTGAACGCCCGTTTCAGACGGTCCCGGACCAATATGGCCCCGGCCGCCATCCAACGCGACCTCCGTTTCCGTTTCCCGCGTTGATCTTCTCCGGTCTCCACCGGTGTTTGCGCAGGCCATAGGTGCGCCAGCAGAAAGGGCAGGCACAGCATGCCCGCCATCAGCCGTGTGCCGGCCGCCATGCCGCAGACCAGCCCGCACACCAGGTAGGGGCGGGTACGGTCGGACGGCAGTTTCAGGATAAGGTAGACAGCGAGGGTCGTCCAGAACGCGAGGGACACGTCCACGGTATAGTAGTGGCACTGCTGGATATGCCCGGCGCAAAACGCCAGAAAAGCCGCGCCAAGCAAGCCCGTCCGGATGCCCGCAAGATGGCGGCCGATGGCGAATACGACCCACACCGTCAGGACGCCCAGAGTCGCGGAGATTCCGCGACCCATGAGGTGGGTGAATCTCATCGACTGATTGTCGTCCTTGACGAACGGTTGGATTCCAACGACGAAGCCGGCGCCGTTGGCGAGGGTCCACAGGACGTATGCAGGGCCCTTGGCATAGGCCGTAACGGCCCTCGTCACTTCCACGCCCACCAGGCCGGCGCTTTCCACAACCGTGCGTTCATCGGGATGGAAGGCATGAAACCTGCCGGTTTCCGGATCGGTCCCCCAGCCTATTCCATAGAACCGGAGCGCTGCCGAGGCAACCAGGATGAAGATCAGGAGCCCGTACGCGCCCCGATTTTCTCTGATCGTGGAAATAGCGTCGATATCAGCCTCTAACCTTGATTCGTCATTATTCCGGGACGTTAATTCGAATATGTGCAAGTGAATAAAGGTGATTTAACTGCTGATTTTGTCGCATTAAGGCTAACCTATCGATATCTGCGAAAGATTTCAATCATTCCGAAGATCGCGATGACGAAGTCGCGAACTCTGATTTTCGATCCCGCCGCGTCCCGCCATTCCGAAAGGGGGACTTCGTACACGATGTCCCGCACCTGCGGTCGCTGCGTACCCGTTCTGGCTCGCATCAGCCTGGCGATGATTTCGACGTCGAAGATCCATCGGGTGGCGAAGGGTTCCCGAAACAGCGCGGGCAGCCCCGCCGTTGCCCGGAACAGTTTCGCTCCGCATTGCGTGTCATAAATGTCCACGCGAAGAAACAGGGAGGCGGCAATCGCGAACAGTCTGCTCAGGGAGTGCCTCAACCGGTTGCGCCTGATTGCCCTTCCCAGAAGGCGCACCCGCGCGCCGAAGGCCATCTCGATTTCCGGCCTGCCGTCCAGGACGCCGCGGAACTCCCGGATGGCTGCCAGCGGCGTGGCGAGGTCCGCATCCCAGAATCCGACGTAGTCGGGATCGGATTCGAACGCCTTAAGGAATCCCTGCCGTACAGCCTCGCCCTTGCCGGAGTTCTCCGCGAGGGTATGTACGTCAAATGAACCGGTGTCCGAGGCCCGCAAAGCAGAAAGCACCTCGGCCGTGGCGTCGGTGCTGCCGTCGTCGACGAACAGGAACCTGATGCCGGGCGTCCTTCTGACGAATCCACGAAACGTCTCAACGGGAAGGCGGCCCGCTTCGTTATAACACGGGACGACGATAATCGTATCCGACATAGGATTAAAACCGTGACCTACTTCACGCACCGACGAGAATGACAACGAACTCATACGAAGAAACGAAGACGCAGAGAAGACGAGAGAACGAGAAGACGAGAGAACGACGAAAAAACCGTGAACATAAGACGGCGGACATCAGGCAACAATGCAGGAAAAGGCAAACAGAGTGACTGCCAGGATCGGCAAATGGTGGTATTTGGGCCCCTGTTGCGGAGCTGTCTGAGAGAAATTGAAGGGTTTCGGAAGGCGGTCGCGTTCAGCTGGTGAGGTGATGAATGTGCGGTAGATTTCGAGGAATATAGCGTATGCCCTTACGCATGTCAACGCAATCGCCGGGCCCGACAGCCGACCGGCAGCGGGGCGCACACGCGCTTTATGCGAGGGAGTTTCGGACCGCCCGACGTTGTATCGACGGGTTCCGGCGGGACCCCGCCGAATGGCTTCGAGACAACCTGCCGTGCTTGACAAAGGAATGTACAGGCCGTAGATTTCGCTGGCAATGGGAGGTGTCGGGCAGTGGACGAGGATCCGCCGAAATCGGAGATCTTCATGCTCAGTGATGAACATCGGGTCGAGGTTGCGTTCGGGCGCGGCAGCGTGAGCGTCAACGCGGACCCCGACCTGGCGGAATGGGAGGTGATTCGCCCGACCTTCGAGGAGGCGATCCCGGACCCGAAACCCCGTTTTCGGGAAGCGGTCGAGAATCCGGTCGCCTCCGATCCCCTCGGCGAACTGGTCTCGCCGGGGGACAGCGTGGTCATCGTCACGTCCGACGGTACCCGCCCCGTGCCCAACCGGCAGTTGATTCCCTGGATTCTGGAAGCCCTGCCGGCGCCCGGGGAACAGGTCACGGTGTTGCTGGGAAACGGCACGCATCGGGCGAATACGGATGCGGAAATCGCGGGAATGTTCGGAAGCGCTGTCGCCGGCCGGATAAGGATCCGGAACCATGACGCGTACGACCGATCGAATAACGTGCACCTGGGCAGGTCCGCGTGCGGAACGGACGTATGGCTGGACAAAGCGTACGTGGAGGCGGACAAGCGGATCGTGTTGGGATTCATAGAACCCCATTTCTTCGCCGGTTTTTCGGGCGGTCCGAAGGGCGTGGCGCCGGGAGTGGCGGGCGTCGAAACGATCTATCGGCTGCATCGGTCCGACCTGATCGCGAATCCGATGAGTACATGGGGGGTGCTCGACGGGAACCCCCTGCAACGGGAGGTCCGAGAAGCCGTTGCGCTCTGTCCGCCGGACTTCCTGGTCAACGTAACGCTGAACGACAAAAAGGCGATATCGGGGTTCTATGCGGGGAATTACCTGGAAGCCCATCGACGGGGGTGCGACGCCGCCAGGGCGGCCTCGATGGCGCCGGTCGACGGGCCGTTCCACGTCGCGCTGACGTCGAACAGCGGGTACCCGCTGGACCAGAACCTCTATCAGGCCGTCAAGGGCATGTCGGCAGCCGCCCGCATCGTGGAAGACGGCGGGACCGTGCTCGTTGCCAGCGAGTGCAGCGACGGCGTACCGGATCACGGCAACTTCGCCGAATTGATGCGGGCCGGACAGGGGCCCCGGGACGTCCTGAAGGCGGTGCACGACCGGGAGCCCATTCCGGACCAGTGGCAGGCACAGACCCTGGCTGCCATTCTCGAACGCGTTGAAGTGGGCGTTTATTCAAGTATGGATCGGGCCGATATCGAGGCGTGCAAGCTGGCCGCCGTGGAAGACCTGGATGCGACCCTTCGGGAAGAGATCCGGGCGGCCGGCAGCCGCGCGCGGGTGGCGGTGCTGCCGGACGGCCCGTTGACCATTCCATACCTGTCGGATCAATAAACCCGAAGCTGTCAGCAATCAGCTATCAGCCGTCAGCCAGAATCAAAGACAGACAGCAAATGGCGATCGGCGAGTCTACCGCGAAACCGTGAGGTTGGCCTCGCAGGAACAACTTTCGCCGGCTCGGTTTAGAGGTTGGGGCTTTGTCCTGCACATCCTGTCCATGTAAGTCCTGTTTTGTGATCTGGAGAGGTCAAACATGCCGGAAAATGTGGCAGTCGGGTTGCAGGTGGTCGAATCCGCCGGGGTCGAACGTTGTCATTGGCCGGTGACGCGGGGGGTCCCGTTTCCGAGCGGCGCCGTTCGGAATCCGGCCCGGTTGGGCGTGAAAGACGCGGACGGCCGCCCGGTGTCCGCGCAGTTCCGCGTGTTGAGTCGCTGGCCGGACGAGAGTCTGAAGTGGGTCCTCGTGGACTTTCAGGCGGATGTGCCGCCGGGTGGCAGCTCGTCCTATACTGTCTGTGAGAGCGGTGAACGGGCTGACCCCGGAGAGGACGTCCGTGTTCGGGAGGACGACGAGAGACTGGTCGTGTGTACGGGTCCCCTCCGTTTCGCCGTGAACCGCAGGCGGTTTTCCCTGGTGGAGTCGGTGGCGTTGGGCAGGACGGACGCGGACGGCGGGTTTACGCAGGAGGCGGAAGTCGCAAGTCCCGGCGGGGACGCCTGGGTGCGAATCAGCGAGTCGTTTCTGGACGACGAAGGGAAGCGGTACATTTACGGGATGGGCGGCGACTGCCTGGCGTCGCTCGCGGAGACCTCATACGACGTGAGCATCGAGGAAGCAGGCCCGCTCCGGGCCGTGATCCGGTGTGAAGGCGCATTCGAGGCGGACGTGCCGATGCACCATTATTCGGGGTACCGGCCGTTTCGTTTCGTGACCCGAATCTACGCGTATGCCGGCCGTTCCGAGATACGTGTGCTGCACACCGTGGTTGCGGCGTGCAACCCGAGGGAGACGGAAGTGGAGGAGATCGGGCTGCGCGTTCCGGCCTCGCTCTCCGGCGCCGTGAATTACCGCGTTGCCGCAAGCCGGGAGATCGCGGGCGGGGCGGCCGCCGGTGAATCGCTGTTGCTCTCCCAGCGGCTTCACAATCACTTTCGCCTGGAGCGGCGTGAGGGCGGGCGCATTGGAACGCTTGCCGAAGGGGACCGCACCGAGGGCTGGGTCACCTGCGAAGACGGCCGGGTCGGCCTTGGCGTCGGCCTGCGCTACATGCCCGAGGAATTCCCGAAAGCGCTGGGCGTATCCGGCGTCGGCGACGGCATCGACGTGTACTGCTGGAAGGATCCCGACGGGAAACGCCTTTCGCTCAAACGGTATTCGGAGGCCGTGGCGTGGGATGAAGGCGAGGGGGTTTACGCGGATGGCACCGGTACGTCCAAGACGACGGAGTTCTTTGTCTGTTTCTACCGGGCATCGGAAAGCGACGGCGTTCCCGATCGTTTGAGAGGATGGCTCGATCCGCCGCACGTATCGGCAGATCCGGTCTCCATGGCGGCAGGCGGAGCGACGGGGGGTTTTCAACCCCTTGACGAGGGACGTTTCCCGAAATCCGAGCGGATGATGTCGGCCTTCCTCGAGTGGCTGCAGCGGAATATCGAACTGGGC
Organism: Candidatus Latescibacterota bacterium; assembly: GCA_965203805.1. Classification (GTDB taxonomy): domain Bacteria; phylum Latescibacterota; class UBA2968; order UBA2968; genus JAAXHE01. The sequence goes on from OZ241917.1 coordinate 5,342,570, forward strand.
GCCTGGTACGGCTTTTTTGACTGGGGCGATGCGCTGGTGGCCTGGGACCAGGGTACCGACGACTGGCGGTTTTACGGTCGCTGGGGGTGGTGCAACAGCGAGTGGGATCCGCGCCACGGGGTCTGGATCCAGTACATGCGGACGGGCGAGCCGCGGCATTTTCTGCTCGGCGAAGCCATGACCCGGCATTCGGTGGACGTGGATACCTGCCACTACCACCCGTTCAGACCCTATATGGTGGGCGGCTGTTTCCGCCATAGCGTGGACCACTTCGGAGATGAGAGTTGCGCATCCCATACGTTTCTTGACGGCTGGATGGACTATTACTACCTGACGGGCGACCTGCGAACGCTGGAGGTGATCCGCGAGGCGGGCGAGTTTCTGTCGCGATACCAGTGGACGGAAGACCCTGCGTTCAGCTTCAGCCTGCGCAGCATATCGAACGCGCTGCGCGGCCTGCTTTACGTGTACGAGGTTACTGGCGAGGCGCGTTTCAAGTCACGGGCGCTCGAGGTGTATGACGCGATTGCGCGGGGCCAGAACGACGATGGAAGCTGGCACAAACGGTTTCAGATTTCCACCGCCGACCGGCTGCCCGACCAGCGGCCGTACGGCATGGCCACCGAGGGCACCACGCTGGCCGTGGAGATGGGCACGGCCTCACCGTTTACCGAGGCCGAGTTTCGCAAGCTGAGGGGGGACGCGAAGTCGGTTCACAGGGTCCTGCCGGTTTCGGAGCAGAAGGGCTATCAGACCCATTACCTCCTGGTTGGCCTGGAATTGCTGCACCGGCTCACCGGAAGGGAAGACGTCGAGGAGGTCTACCGCCGTGCCGTGGACTGGTTCTGTGGCTATCCCGGCGCTTTGAACGCGGAAAAAGCCATCCAGGAGCGGTACGGAGGCGTCCTGTGCCGGCACCTGGGCTATGCGTACCGGCTGACGGGGAACGTGAAATACCTGGAGATCGGTCAGGCGGTGCTGCAGGTCCTGATAGAAAGCCAGGACTGGGGAGACGATCCGAAACGCCGGGGGGCGGTCGAAATGAGTCCGATGCACATCAGTCTGTTGTTTTTCGGCGTTCCCTGCCTTCTCGGCGCGCTTGCGGACGCGGACCTGGGCGAAGAATAACGCTATTGCCGGGATCAGTAAATAGTGGCCGGTGGCCGGTGGTCAGTGATCAGGAAGAGCAGTCGCTCGCTTCCATTTATTCTCAGGATCGGCAAACAGTCGACACCCACAGACCCCACGAAAGAAGAGTGGGAGGATGTAAACTACAGGGTACTCCCCGTAATAACTATTTCTGGAGGTTGGAAAGATGGCAGGAAGCGGGTGTGTGCGGGTCGGCATTCTGGGCCAGGGACGCAGCGGTCGGGATATTCACGCGGAGTGGCTGGCCCGGTCCCCTGCGAAATACCGGATTGCGGCCGTGTCGGATCTGTTGCGGGACCGTCGCGACCGCGCTGTACGTGAGTTCGAATGCGATGCGTACGCGGACTACAGGGATGTGCTGGCGCGAGATGACATTGACCTGGTAATCAACGCGTTGCCCAGCCATATGCATACGCAGGCCACAGAGGAAGCGTTCGACGCGGGACATCATGTCGTGTGTGAAAAACCCGTGGCATCGAGCACTGAGGACTTCCGGCGCATGGTGACGGCGTCCGAGCGGTCGGACAGGGTCTTCGCGCCGTTCCAGCAGTCGAGATACGCGCCGCATTTTCAACAGATACAGCGGGTGATAGAATCCGGCGTCATGGGCCGCATCGTGCAGATCCGCATTGCATTCAACGGGTTCGCCCGCCGATGGGACTGGCAGACGCTGCAGGAGTTCAAAGGCGGCAACCTGCTGAATACCGGACCCCATCCCATGGACCAGGCCCTCTGTCTCCTGGATTGGAAGAAGCCGCAGGTGCACTGCATCATGGACCGGGCGAATACGTACGGAGACGCTGAAGACCACGTCAAGGTGCTGCTGCGCTGCGAGGGATCTCCCACGATCGATCTGGAGATTTCTTCGTGTGACCCGTATTCCGACGACATGTATCGTGTCTACGGCACACGGGGCGGGCTGGCGGGCGGCGCCAACGGGATCAGGTGGCGGTATTTCGACCCCGCGGATGCCCCCGCGCAAAGGCTGCTGCGGTCCCCGCTGCCGGGGCCGAGCTATTGCCGCGAGGAATTGCCGTGGACGGAAGCGTCGTGGGCGCCCGATGAGGAGGAAAAGCAAGCGTTTACGTATATGTCCAGGGCGTTTTACGACCACCTGTACGAAGTGCTGCGCGACGGCGCGCCGTTGTTTATTACACCGGAGCAGGTCGCCGTGCAGGTGGCGGTGATGGAAGAATGCCACCGCCAGAATCCCCTGTCCAGGCTGGCGCCGGAGGGCTGGGAAAAGGGGAATTAGCCGTTGGTTGCAGAAAGGAGCCGCCGCAATGAAAACGTATCGGACGGTCCTGGTCGGCTGCGGGGGAATGGGCCGCCAGCACCTGGATATCATCCAGGGGCTGCCCGAGTTCGAAATTGCCGGGATCTGCGACGTCTTTGCCGAAACCCTCAGAGAGACGGGAGACACGCACGGCGTGCAGGCGCGGTTCCTGGATTTCGAGCGGATGTATGATGAGACGCGGCCCGACCTGGTGGTGGTGGCCACCCAGACGAGGGGGCATCACGCGCCGGCGGTGGCGGCGCTGAAGCGCGGTTTATCCGTACTCTGCGAAAAGCCGATCGCCATCGACCCCGCCGAAGCGGACGAGATGGTCGCGGCGGCCGCGGCGTCGGGCGCGCGGCTGGCCGTCAACCAGCAGAGCCACGTGAGTTCCGCGATCCTGAAGGCGCGGGAAATGGTCCGTGACGGGGCCATCGGAGAGGTCGTTCTGGTGCGCGGCCGGAACAAGTCCGGGCGCAGGAGCGGGAACGAGTTTACGGAAATGGGCACCCACGTGGCCGATATGATGATGCGCTTCGGCGGCCGGCCCGCGTGGTGCGCCGGAAACGTCTATTTTCAGGGACGCCTGGCGGACGTCAACGACATCATGGAAGCAAAGGAGATGTCGCCGAAGGACCGGGATTCCGGGCTGGTGATGGGCGATTGCGCGGTGGCTCAGTACGGATTCGAGGGGGGTGTTCTGGGGGAAATCCATTTCCTGGAGTTCGCGTCGGCCAACAGCGCAAACTACGGCGTGGACGTCATCGGAACCGACGGGCAATTGGCGGTCCGTGCTTCCGGCAGCGTTGGACAGGCGCTCTGGTGTCTGCCCAGGCCGATGGAAGGTCTGCCGGGAGGCCAGGGGGACTGGAAGCCCGTTGAAACGGTAGGATCGGAGGCCCGGGATGCCATTGCCAGGATGTACCGCCGCATGGCCGCGGCGATCGAGGAAGGGACGGAGCCGCCGTCGAGCGGCGAATCGGCCCGGACGGCTTTCGAGATGATTCTGGGCATCTACCAGTCCCACAGGGAAGGCGGGCGCCGGATTTCACTCCCGCTTTCGGACCGCCGGCATCCGCTGGAAGCGTGGCGGGCCGAACACTGAGGAGCGGGTCGCGAAGAACATGCCAACTGTTGACAAAATCAAGGAGGCGCGAAACGCCCTGGATGCCCACGTTCGGGAGACGGTAGCCTGGCACTTCAATCCCGAAACCGGCTGCCCGTTCTGGCTGGAATTCGCGGACGGGCTGGATTTCGATCCATGCAGGGAGATCGGCGGTTTCGCGGATCTGAAGATCCTGGGCCATTTTCAGGACGACTGGCTTCGCGGGGGCCCGGTGCGCCGCTGGATTCCCCGGGGAACCGCCGGCAAGCGGACGTATGTCTTCGAAACGGGAGGGTCCACGGGCGTCCCGAAATACCGGATCAGCCAGGATGACTTTCAGATCGACTACGAGACGTTCAGCAGGCACCTTTCAAACGAGACGTTTCCACGCGGCGCCGACTGGCTGATGCTGGGTCCGACGGGTCCGAGGCGGCTGCGTCTGGCGGTTGAATACCTCTGCCAGATCCGCGGAGGGGTCTGTTTTCTGGTGGACCTGGATCCCAGATGGGTGAACAAGCTGATTGCGCGCGGCGCCCTCCAGGAACTGGATCTCTACAAGGCGCACGTGATCGACCAGGCGCTGACCATTCTGCGGGCGAACGACAACGTGAGGTGCATGTTTACAACCCCGAAGCTCCTCGAAGCGATCTGTGAGAAGATCTCGCTTGAAAAGGCCGGGATTACCGGGATATTCTGCGGGGGAACCGAGATGGACGCGCAGTTCAACCGGTTCGCCAGGGAGGAGCTCGTTCCCGGCATCGATTTCGTGCCGACGTACGGAAATACGCTGATGGGGTTGGCGTATTCCAAGCCGCTGGAGCCTTCGGACAACTATGCCATTACCTATTATCCGCCGGTCCCCCGGGCGGTGATCGAACTGGTGGACCCCGATTGTCCGGACCTGCTGGTGGATTACAACACCGTTGGCCGCGTGATGTTGACCACGCTGACCCGCGAGTTCTTCATGCCGCGGTTTCTGGAACGGGACGAGGGAGAACGGGCCGAACCGAGCGGGGCGTTTCCGTGGGACGGGGTGAGGAATCTGGGATTGTTATCCGAAATGCAGGAGTCGGTCGTCGTTGGCGTATACTGACCCGTTACCGACTTCTCCAGGCTGAAGGCAAAGGTTGAATTGACGCCCCAGGAGGATGGTGTGACCCATATCCCGGTTTTGCGGGCGGGAGAGCCATACGCAAGTCTGGACGTCCGGGACGTCCCGCACATTCAGACCGGAGAGCCCCTCGTCCGCGTGAGCCACGCGAATCCGGGTCTGATCGCGAGGGATCTGAACGCCGCCAAGGCGAATAAACGCGCCCTGGAGGCGTTCAGCGTCTCCGAACTTGCAGCCGTGACGCGCAGGGCCGGCCGGCTGTTCGCCGAGGGGGACCTGCCGCTGGATCGTCAGTCGCAATCGCCGGGGGACTACGTCCGCCAGGTATCGGGCACCACAGGGATTCCCGAGACCCTCTGCCGGGAGAACATGGAAAAGATCCGGCTGGCCTGTACCCAGATCGACGAGGTGCTCGCCGGTCTCACGCGCCATCTGGATCTGTCGGTGCTGGACCGGGGGTGGGGTCCGCAAAACGGCCGCCCGCTGAGCTACGTCTGCCAGACCGACGCGCTAGGCGCCGTGTTGCCGAGCAATTCGCCCGGCGTGCACTCGCTCTGGGTTCCGTCGCCGTCGCTGAAGGCGCCCCTGGTGCTGAAGCCCGGCCGCGAGGACCCGTGGACGCCCTTTCGGATTGCACAGGCGTTTATTGCCGCGGGATGCCCGCGCGAGGCGTTCGGGATCTATCCGACCGGGCACGCCGGCGCCAACGAAATCCTCTTGAGGTGCGGGCGCTCCCTTTTTTTCGGGGGCGGCGCAACCGTCGCGCCGTGGCTGCACGATCCGCGGGTTTCGATTCACGGTCCGGGCCGCAGCAAGGTGATTCTGGGTGAAGACCTGGTCCACCGCTGGGAGGATTTTCTGGATGTGATCCTGGTTTCGATCGCGGCCAACGGCGGACGTTCCTGCATCAACGCGTCGGGTGTGTGGACGCCCGCGCACGGCCGCGAGATTGCCCATGCGATTGCGCACCGGCTCGCGCGAATCGAGCCCAGGCGGCTGGATGACCCGGAAGCGCGGATTGCCGCATTTTCCAATCCTGCTGCTGCCGCCCGGATTTCAAATGGTATCGACGTCCACCTGAAAAGCGGTGGCGCGGAGGACCTGACCGCGGGCCTGCGCGGCGGCCGGCTTGCCGAACGGGACGGCCTGACGTTTCTGAATCCGACGCTGGTCTGGTGCGAATCTCCGGAACACCCCCTGGCGAATACGGAATACCTTTTCCCGTACTCGAGCGTGGTCGAAGCGCCCCGGGCGGGATTGGCGGACCGGATCGGGCCCAGCCTGGTGGTCACGGTGTTGACGGAGGATGAGGATTTCGTGAGTGAGTTGCTGAATTCACCGCACGTGGACCGACTGAACGCGGGTCCCATACCCACGAACCGGATTTCGTGGGACCAGCCTCACGAAGGCAATCTGTTCGAGCATCTCTACCGCCAGCGCGCCTTTCAGTTCGCAAGCAGAGCATAGCAATCCTCGAATGGAACCCTTCGACCTCCATCCCGCCCCGCGTGTGATATTCGGGGAAGGCGCGCTGGCGCAGCTCCCGGACCTGGCGGACGGACTGGGTGGACGACGAATTCTGCTCGTGACCGATCCGGGCATCGTCAGCGCGGGCATCGCGGACAGGGCGCTGGGATTGCTGTGCGGATCGGCACGCGATGTCTTCATGTTCGACGACGTGGCGGAGAACCCCACGACGGACCACGTGGAAGCCGGTGTGGCAGCCGCCTCGGCGCACGGCGGGATCGATCTGATCGTGGGGCTGGGCGGCGGGAGCGCGATGGACTGCGCCAAGGGCGTCAATTTCATTCTCACGAACGGCGGCCGCATGGAGGACTACCGCGGGATGGGCCGGGCAAAGCGGCCCATGTTGCCGTCGATCGGCATTCCCACCACCGCGGGCACGGGAAGCGAGGCCCAGTCCTATGCGCTCATCGCCGCGCGGGACACCCATGAGAAGATGGCCTGCGGCGACCTCAAGGCGCGGTTTCGCGGCGTCATTCTGGATCCTGCGCTCACGGCAAGCGTCCCAGGGCCTGTGGCGGCCGCGACGGGAATCGACGCCGTGGCGCACGCCGTGGAGAGTTACGTCTGCACAAAGCGGAACGCGGTGTCCCGCATGTACGCGCGCGAGGCGTGGCGGCTTCTCTCGTCGGGCTTCGGAGGGTCTCTCGAACCGGCGGCGGATCCGGACGCCAGGGCCGCTATGCTTCTGGGCGCGCATTTCGCGGGAGCGGCGATCGAGAACGCGATGCTCGGCGCCGCCCACGCGTGCGCAAACCCGCTGACGGCCCGGTACGGCATCACCCACGGCGTTGCGGTTGGCGTGATGCTTCCGCCGGTGATCCGGTTCAACCGGGAAACACACGGGGCGCGCTACGAAGGGTTCGGGATGACGGCCGGCGCGCTTTCCGATCGGATCGATCGGTTCGCACGCGCGGCGGAATTGCCGGCGCGTCTTCGTGAACTGCGCGTCGAACGGGAGCGGCTCCCCGAATTGGCGGCAGACGCGGCGCGCCAATGGACGGGAACGTTCAACCCGCGGCCGGTCCGGGAAACCGATTTTCTGGCGCTATATGAAGAGACGTATTGAATTTCATGCGCGGCGAAAAGTGGGTCGCGGATGGAACATTTTCCTCATATTGTGCATCTTGTACATACCGGTTCCCGTCCGTGTGGCCGCCGAGACGTCCTGGCCGCGGTTCCGGGGCGACGCGCAATCCACGGGGCTCGCCCGGGAATCGCTGCCGGAGAGCCTCGTCGTCGCGTGGACGGCCCGCGTACCCGAGGGCATCGAGTCCACGGCGGCGATCCGGAAGGGTTCGGTTTTCGTCGGCGGGCTGGACGGCAATCTCTATGCGTTCGATTTCGACACCGGCGCGTTGAAATGGAAGTACCCGGCCGGGGGGGAAGTCAAGGCTTCCCCGCTGGTGGCGGCAAATGCGGTTTTCTTCGGAGACGGAGACGGCGGTTTTCACGCCGTGGATGCGTCATCGGGCAAGGGATTGTGGACCTATCGGACCGGGGGAGAGATCATCTCTTCCGCCACGGCGTACGAAGGCCGGGTGATCTTCGGGTCCTACGATCAGTTCCTGTACTGTCTCAATGCGGAGGACGGGTCGCTGGTCTGGAAGCTGGAGACCGAGGGATACGTTCACGGAACCCCGGCCATCTGGGGCGAACGCGCGCTTGTCGCCGGTTGCGACGGTTTGCTGCGGATGGTCAACGCGGCTGGCGGAGATGAAGTATCGAGGGTGGAACTGTTCGACTACGTGGCGGCAAGCGTTGCCGTGCGCAATGGTCGGGCCTATGCCGGTACTTTCGGCAACCAGGTCCTGGGTATGGATCTGCGGGCGGCGAAGGTCCTGTGGCGGTACGAACACCCAAGCCGGAAGTTTCCCTTTTACGCGTCACCGGCGGTTGCGCAAGGCCGCGTGATTGTCGCCGGGCGCGACAGGATGGTGCGCGCGCTTCGTCCGGACAACGGCGACCTTTTGTGGATTCGCGCGTTCCGTTCCCGGGTCGACTCCTCACCGGTTGTCGCGGGTAGACGGGTGTTTGTGGGCACGACCGGCGGGAGGATCGTGGCGCTGGACCTGGACTCGGGCGAACCGGGGTGGGAATTCGTGACCGGTTCGGGCGTCCTGGCGTCGCCGAGCGTGGCCGGCGGGAGGCTTGTGATCGGCACCACAGACGGAACGCTATACTGTTTTGGCGGCGAGGTAAGCGAATGACCTCTCAGGTTCACATTCCGGAACCCGCGACCTCCAGGAAAGAATGGAAGGAAACCGCGGTCGGCAGCGTTTTCGTGTCCAACTATCCGCCGTATTCGTTCTGGCGGGACGAGCACAACGCGCAGGTCGAAGCGATGTTGCGGGATTCGGACCCTTCGGCCAGGGATGTGCCGCTCGGACTGTATCTGCATATCCCGTTTTGCAGGAAGCGATGCAAGTTCTGCTATTTTCGCGTGTATACGGACCGCAACAGTTCCGAAATTCAACTCTATCTGGATGCGCTGGCCCGAGAGGTGGAAAATTACGCCACGCTGCCGAGAATCGCCGGACGCAGCCTGCAATTCGTCTACTTCGGCGGGGGAACGCCCTCGTACATCAGCGTGAAGCACCTGAACGCGCTGGTGGACCGGCTGAAGGCCGTATTGCCGTGGGACGACGCCGAAGAGGTGGCGTTCGAGTGCGAGCCGGGCACGCTTTCGCAGCCGAAGGTAGAGGCCATTCGCGGGATCGGCGTGACTCGCCTGAGTCTGGGTCTGGAGAACCTGAACGACGGGATACTCAAGGAGAACGGCCGGGCGCACGTCGGCAAAGAGATCTACCGGTCCATGGACTGGGTGAAGGCGCAGGCGTTCGAACAGGTCAACGTGGACCTGATTTCGGGAATGGTGGGCGAGACCTGGCAGACCTGGAAGGAGACGGTGCAGGGTACGATCGACCTGGACCCCGACAGCGTGACGATCTATCAGATGGAGCTGCCGTTCAATACGACGTATTCCCGCTCGCTTTTGGAAGGAAACGGATTGACGGTTGCCGACTGGGACACGAAGCGCGCCTGGCATGCCCATGCGATCGACGCGTTCGGCGAGGCCGGATACGAGATCTCGAGTGCCTATACGATGGTCAAGAAAGGTCGACCGAAGCGGTTTGCCTATCGGGACGCGCTCTGGCGCAGCGCGGACCTGATCGGCGCGGGCGTCGCGTCGTTTTCGCACGTGGGCGGGATACACTTTCAGAATCACACGCAGTGGGACCCCTATGTCGACGCATGTATGCAGGGGCGCCTGCCGCTGAACCGGTCCTTTCTGCCCACCGACGAGGAGCGCCTGGTACGCGAGATGATCCTGCAACTCAAGCTCGGACGGATCGAGACCGGCTATTTCAGGGAGAAATTCGGTGTGGAAATCCTGGAACGGTTTGGCGAGGCCTACCGGAAGCTGAGAGATTACGGTATGCTGGAATTCGATTCGCAGAGTATTACTCTGAGCCGTGATGGACTATTGCGCGTCGATCAGTTGTTGCCTGAGTTCTATCACGAAAAGTATCGCAATTCGCGTTATACTTGAAGAGTACTGGGTATCACCACTTCGCTTTCCATCCGCGTTCATCCTCGCTACACCACGATTTAGATACGTCCGTACTCCGGTTTCACCAGCTCAAGTCAGGAGACTCGCCATGACTGTGAACAAGCCAATCCGGGAAGATAGAATCGTTACTGATCCGCTGATATTGGCCGGGAAACCAACCATAAGAGGTACTCGGATTTCGGTGGAGTTGATTATGGAATTGCTGGACGGGGGAAGGTGCGAAGCCGACATCATTCGTATGTATTCGCACATTACCCCGGAGGATATCCGAGCCTGTCGGGAGTATGCCGCTACCGGCGCGAAGTTGTCCAACGTGACCTGGACGGATATTGACGCCATTATGGATGGCAAACGGTAGATGAGAATATTGGCTGACGAGAATATATCAGAGGAGGCGGAGTCAATCTATGAAATACATCCTTTCATTCGCCTTTGTGCTGTGCTTTTCTTCCGCATACGCGGATTGGCCCCAGTGGTTGGGTCCCGACCGAACGGGTATTTCCACCGAGACCGGATTCCTGAAGACCTGGCCGAAGGGCGGTCCGGCGGTTGTGTGGAAGAAAAACCTCGGCGAGGGGTTTTCGGGTATTTCGGTGGCGAACGGCCGCGTCTTCACCATGTTCGCCGAGGGCGACGATGAGTTCGTCATTTGTCTGAAAGAGGAATCGGGCGACGAAATCTGGCGGTTCAGGACCGGTGCGAAGTTCGAAGAATGGCAGGGCGGCAACGGACCCCGATCGCAGCCGACGGTCGACGGTGACCGGGTCTACGTCCTGGGCGCGGAGGGCTGGTTGTACGCGCTGGACGTGGTGAACGGCAAGATGATCTGGTCCGTGGACCTTGTCGACGGGCTGGGCGGGCGGTTTCCCCGGTTCGGCTTTTCGAATTCGGCTCTGGTGGAAGGCGACCTGTTATTCCTGGAGGCGGCCACCCGCAAGGGCACGTTTCTGGCCTTGCGCAGGACGGACGGCGAAGTCGCCTGGGCGTCCCAGAACGACGTGGCTTCCTATTCTTCTCCCATTGCGGTGGATCTCGCCGGCGCGCGTCAGGTCGTCTATTTTTCAGGTGACGCCGCGGTCGGCCTTTCGCCGGTGGACGGGTCCCTGTACTGGCGGTACCCGTGGAAGACGTCGTACGATTTGAACATCGCCACGCCCATTTTCGTGCCGCCGGATCAGATCTTCATTTCCTCGGGCTACGACCATGGCGCGGCCCTGCTGCGAATCGAGGCAGGCGCCGGCGGGATGGCCGTGACCAGGGTCTGGGAGAGCCGGCGGATGAAGAACCACTTCGGCACGTCCGTGCTGGTCGGGGATTATATCTACGGATTCGACAACGCCATCCTGAAGTGTATCGAAGCCCGGACGGGAAAGGAGCAGTGGAAACACCGCGGGTACGGCAAGGGGGCGTTGGTTTACGCGGACGGGCATCTCATCCTGTTGAGCGACAACGGAAGGCTGGCGCTGGCGCGGGCCACGCCCGAAGGATTCAAGGAAAGGGCCGGCGCGCAGGTGCTTTCCGGACGAAGCTGGACAGCGCCGACCCTGGCCAATGGACGCGTGTTCGTCAGGGACATGCGCAAGATCGTCTGCCTGGATCTCAGGCAGGGTGGATAGTCCGTTGAAATCATACATAAACCGAGATTTAACATGGATATACAGGATGGACAGGACAAAAATCCAGAGGCGGGCAACCACAAGGGTGGCCTCTACGAATACAAGCTGAACGCGGTCGGACAGGATGAATCGGTTCGCTGCCGTTACTCGTTCTCTCGCGCTTTTTGGTCTTTATCCTGTTCATCCTGTCCATCCATGTAAGTTTAATCTCTTGAATTCATCAGGTTTGGGAGAGGAGATCGCGTGTTGAATCAACTCCAAAGGGGTATGGTGGCTGTCATTCTTCTGGGTCTGCTGGCAAATGCCTCGTATGCCGCGGACGACAAGGCGGATGAGGATGCCGGGGACGATCTCCCGGTTTACGCCGGTGAAGAGATCGTGGTGACCGAGAGCAAGGAAAAGGTGGCCACGATCGGTTCCGTGGCCAGCAAGATTCCGGTTCCTCTGAGCGAAACGCCCGCGAGCGTCAGCGTGGTCAATCGCGGCCTGATCGACCACCAGAGCGGCGTGGTCCTCGGCGACGCGCTTCGCAACGTGAGCGGCGTAAACGTACAGACGGTGTTCGGCGTGACGGATTTCTTCGTGATTCGCGGATTCGACTCGCTGTCGAGCGGGCTGGTTCTGACGGACGGCGCGTCCGAGCCGGAGGCCACGTTCTACAACCTTTACAACCTGGACCGGGTGGAGGTGCTGAAAGGGCCGGGCGCGTTTCTCTATGGCGCCAATCCGTTGTCCGGATCGGTCAATCTGAACCGGAAGCAACCCGTCTTCGAGCCCATGTTCCAGGCCAGGGGCGCTTACGGGCCATTCGGGAGTCTGCGCGGAACCGTCGATGGGAACTGGGCGGACCCTGCGCAGGGGGTGGCCGCGCGTTTCAACGGCCTCCGGCAGGTCTCGGACAACTACCGTGACGATAAGCACAGCGGGATCTGGGCGTTGAATCCAGCCGTCACCTTGCGAAATGAAAAGACGACGGCGACGGCGAATCTTGAATATGTGACGAGCGAATACAAGTCGGATTCGGGGCTGCCCGTGGCGGGAGGGCAGCTGGCCGACGTGCCACGCACGCGTTCATACCAGTCTCCGTTCGACGTTTCAGACCAGGAGATCCTCAGGGTACGGATGGATCTGCAGACCCGGTTGTCGCCGCGGGTCACGTTGCGCAACAAGCTGTATTACACCGATTTTTCCTGGATCTCCAACGGCACGCTGTTCAACGGTGTGTATCCCAACGCCGCGGGGAGCCTGGATCTGTTCAGGACGCTGCTGCTCCTCGACGACAGGCAAAAGGTGCTGGGCAATCAGTTCGAGCTCGTGTTTTCCTTTTCCACCGGACGGGTCAGGCATACGCTCCTGGCGGGTCTGGAACTCATGCGGTGGACGGACCGGTTTACGCTCGACGTGGCGGTCCTGCCGAATATCGATCTGTTCGAACCGGTTGAGACGGCCGCGCTCCCTTATTTCAAGGTGCCGGACCAGTCGCGGTCGGCTGATGCCACCAGCGGCGTCGTTGCGCCCTTTGTCGTCGACCGCATTGTGTTTTCGGATGTCTTCCAGGCGTTCGTGGGCGGTCGCTTCGATCGGATACGGTACGACGACCCCGTCACGTCGACGTCGAGGGCATTCGACGAACTGAGCCCGATGGCGGGTGTGGCGCTCAATCCCGCGGAGGACCTGACCCTCTATGCCAGCGCCGGCAAGGCCTTTGCGCCGCCGTCGAGCCTCATCGCGGGGCCGCGGGACGTCGAATCTGCAACGCAGTTCGAGGCCGGCGCGAAAAAGTACCTTGTCGACAACCGTCTGCACGCGTCTGTGGCCGTCTTCGATCTGCGGAAGTACGGCATCGGCATTCCCGATGAGACCGGCGTGACGAAACAGGACGGCGACCAGCGGTCGCGGGGTCTGGAACTGGAGATGATGGCGCGTCCCGGCGGCGGTTGCCATGTCTTTCTGACGTACGCGTATTCCGACGCGGAACTGACGCGCTTTACACAAATGTTGGCCGTACCCACGCCCACCGGAATGCAGTTCCGGCACCTGGACCGGTCCGGCAACAGACCGGCCTTCTCGCCGAGGCATATCTTGAATGTCTGGAGCGCGCTGGGCTTCGACAGCGGCGTCGAACTGGGCCTGGGCGCCAGGTACGTGGCCAGCCAGTTCATCGCCGAGGACAACCGGTTCAGTATCGGCAGCGTGCTGACGCTCGACGCGTCGGCATCGTACACGTACAAACAGGCGACGATCAGGCTCAATGCCAGGAACCTGACGGACCGCGAGTACGAGACACGCGGGTTCGGCGCGATGTCGGTGATCCCTGCGCCCCCGTTCGGTCTGTACAGCGCCATCCAGGTAGAGCTATGAGATCCGTCAACCCGGATCCGGAAAGGCGCGAACGGGTTGAATCGCAGCTTGAACGCCTGCGTGACATGCTTGTCCCGGTCATGCGGGACAACCCGTTTTATCGGGAAAAGCTGGCGGGCGCGGGGCTGTCCGGTCCCGGCGACGTCCGGACCCTCGAGGATTACCGGCGGCTGCCATTTACAACCAAGGCTGAGCTTTCAGCCGACCAGGACGCGCACCCGCCGTACGGGTCCAATCTGACATTCAAACTGGCGGACTACGTCCGGGTCCATCAGACGTCGGGCACCACGGGCAGGCCCTTGCGCTGGCTGGACACGCAGCGAAGCTGGGACTGGTTTGCCGGCTGCTGGCGCCGGGTTTTCGAGGGCGCCTCGGTGACGGCTGACGACCGTCTGTTTTTCGCGTTCTCGTTCGGCCCGTTCATCGGGTTCTGGACGGCCCACGAAGCCGCGCGGCTGATCGGTGCGATGGCCGTTACGGGCGGATCGATGTCCTCCGTCCAGCGCCTTCATGCCATTGAAGAGCACCGTGCGACGGTGCTGATCTGCACGCCGACGTACGCGCTGCATCTGGCTGAGGTGGCCGAAGCAGAGGGGATCGATATCGCGGCCTCCAGTATCCGCGCCACGATCCACGCCGGCGAGCCCGGGGCCGGTCTGCCGGCGACGCGGCGGCGGATCGAGGAAGCCTGGGGCGCCAGATGCTATGATCACGCGGGCGCCACCGAGGTGGGAGCCTGGGGGTACGAGTGCCGCGCCCGGAACGGCCTGCACGTGAACGAAGCCGAGTTCATCTGCGAAGTGATCGATCCGGATTCCGGCGAGCATGCCGATGAAGGGGAACTGGTCCTGACGAACCTGGGGCGCGAAGGGATGCCGGTGATCCGTTACCGCACCGGCGACCGCGTAACGCGCGCGAGCGGGGCATGCCCTTGCGGGTCCCGGTTCCTCCGGCTGGAAAACGGCGTGGTCGGTCGCATCGACGGCGGCATCATCATTCGCGGGGTCGTCATCTATCCGAGCGCCGTTGAAAACGTGGTCAGGATCTTTCCCGAAGTGAGGGAGTTCGCGGTCGACGTTTACCGCCGCCGTTCCCTGGACGAAATGGAGATCCGTCTGGAAGTGAAGGGAGAATCGCCGGACGCCGTTGCCCGCGCCGTGGCGCGGGAGGCAAGACGGAAGCTGGGGTTCCGTGTCGGGGTACGTGCGGTCGAAATGAACACGCTGCCCAGGTTCGAACTGAAGGCGAGACGGTTTACGGACCATCGCAACTGAGAAGATGGAATGCGTTCAGATCCCTACGATGTCATTGTGATCGGCGGCGGCCCGGCGGGAAGTACGGTCGCGGCGCTGGTCGCCGGGTATGGTCATCGGGTCCTGCTGCTCGAACGCGAGCAATTTCCAAGGTTTCAGATCGGTGAGTCGCTGATGCCGGGAACCTACTGGTCGTTCAAACGCCTTGGCGTCCTCGAAAAGCTGAAGAAAAGCGCGTTCGTCAGGAAATACAGCGTGCAGTTCTTCGGCGCTTCCGGCCGCGCGTCCGCGCCGTTCTATTTCCATCGCCACGATCCGCACGAGAGTTCGGTCACGTGGCAGGTGCTGAGGAGTGAGTTCGACCGGATGATGCTGGAGAACGCCCGAGAAAAAGGGGCGTGCGTAAGGCAGGGGGCCGCCGTTCAGGAAGTCCTCTTCGAAGGGGGCCGGGCCGTCGGCGTCAGGGCGAGATACGGCGACGGCAGCCTGAACGACCTCCGGGCATGCGTGGTGGTGGATGCAACGGGCCGCAGCGCCCTGATTTCACGCAGGCTCCGGATCAAGACGGAAGAGCCCACGTTGAGGAAGGCGTCTCTGTTTACGCATTTCGAGAGCGCGTCCAGGGACGAGGGGATCGACGAGGGCGCGACCCTGATCCTGCACACCATGACGAAGGACGCGTGGTTCTGGTACATCCCGCTGGCCGGGGACGTTGTCAGCGTCGGGGTGGTTGGAGACCTGGACTATCTCCTGCGGCAGCGGGCGGGGACGCACCAGGAGATTTTCCAGGAGGAGCTGGAGAGATGCATGCCGATGCAGGAGCGGCTGAAAGGCGCCCGGCAGTTGTTTCCCATGAAGGTGACCAGCGATTTCTCCTATCGGGCCCGTTCGGTCTCGGGAGACGGATGGGTGCTGGTTGGGGATGCCTACGGGTTCCTGGATCCGGTGTATTCGTCCGGCGTGTTCCTGGCGCTCAAATCGGGCGAGATGGCCGCGGACGCGATTCACGAGGCCATTGTAAACGACGACGTCTCAGCCGAACGGCTGGGCAGCTGGGGCGACGCGTTCATTCCCGGTATGGAAGCCATCCGAAAGCTGGTATACGCATTCTACACGAAGGAATTCAGCTTCAGCCGATTCCTCGACGCCCATCCGGAGTGCCTGGACGGCATCGTGGATATCCTGAGCGGGAAGATCTACATAAACGACGTCACCCCCATCTTCGGACCGATGGGAGAGATGTTCGATCTGCCCGAAGACGTGGCCTGCTATTCCGGCGCGGCCGGTTAGTCCGACGCAGGCGATGACGTCTCGAATTCCTCGAATGGAAAAAGGCGGGTCGGCCGATGCGTGTTGCTTACATAGCCGCGGGCGCCGCGGGGATGTATTGCGGGAGTTGCATCAGCGACAATACGCTGGCTTCGGCGCTCAGGCTCCGAGGCGTGGACCTGACGCTGATTCCAACGTACACGCCGTTGCGGACCGATGGGCCCGAC
This sequence comes from Candidatus Latescibacterota bacterium, assembly GCA_965203805.1. Taxonomy (GTDB): domain Bacteria; phylum Latescibacterota; class UBA2968; order UBA2968; genus JAAXHE01. Next base: position 5,359,035 of record OZ241917.1, read on the forward strand.
GCGAGCATCAACCGGGTGTTCTACGGTGGAATCAACGTCTATCTGCAGCAGAAGCTGGCGTTTTTTCGCCGCGCGCCGGAATTCGTGGACCGGCTGATGAACGGGCGTACACTGCTGAAATCGCTTTCGTGGTTCAGCGGATCGACCCGTGCCGGCGAGCTGGGCGCGCTCACGGTCTCGATGCTGAAGGGAGAACATGGCGCCCAGAGGAAGGAACTGAAGAAGCTGGTTCGATGGCTGAAGGACGACCTCCGGCCGGACCTCGTTCATCTGACGAATTCCATGTTTCTGGGCATGGCGCGTGAGATGAAGCGGGAAATGGGCGTTCCCGTTCTGTGTTCCGTACAGGGGGAGGATGTCTTCCTCGAGGGGCTGATCGAACCGTACCGAAACGAGGCGTTAGCCCTGATTCGGGACCGCGCGCGCGACGTCGACGCGTTTGTGGCCACGTGCGGCTGGTACGCGGACGCCATGGCAGCGGTTCTGGATACGCCCCGGGAACGCTTCCGCGTGGTCCGCCTGGGCATCGGCCTGGAAGGCCACGGCCGGGTCGCCCGGGCGCAGCCCGAGACCCCGTTTACGATCGGGTACATGGCCCGCATCGCGCCCGAGAAAGGATTGCATCTCCTCGCCGATGCCGTGGGGCGTCTGGCGGATCAGGTTGGATCGGAGAATGTCAGGCTGCGGGCGGCGGGTTATCTGGGCGGACGTGAAAAGTCCTATTTCCGGAAGGTCGTCTCGCTGATAGAGTCCCGCGGGCTTGCCGATGCCTTCGAGTATCGGGGCGAGGTGGACCGCGAACAGAAGATCGAATTCCTGAACAGCGTCCATGTCCTGTCCGTGCCTACGCCGTACCGGGAGCCGAAAGGATTGTTCGTGTTGGAGGCGCTGGCCAACGGCACGCCAGTGGTCCAGCCGCGCCACGGTGCGTTTCCGGAGCTTGTCGAGTCTACCGGAGGAGGGATCCTTGTCGATCCCGGCTCACCGGCGGCGCTCGCGGAAGGCCTGTCTCGTATGATGCGTGACGGGGAGGCCCGGGAAGCCATGGGCAGAAGGGGCCGTGCGGCCGTACGCCGGACGTACACCGACGCGTGCATGGCCGGCGCCATGCAGGACGTCTATCGACAATTCGTCGCGGGTTGATCCGGCCGGGAACGGCGGATTCGTCGGCGATTCACCACCGCAGTTCCAACGGGCTGCTAAAGGAGAGATGCTATGCCGGCCGAACAGGCAACGACCCCGGGGTTCACGTGGTTGATCTTCGCGGCCATGACCGTGGGGTCGTGGGGATTGTACGGGATTTTTCTGCATACCGGGCAGATTGCAATGGCCGATCCCGTGAACGGACGGTACAAGGCGTTCCTGCTGGTGGGCGTGGCCTATCTGCTGACCGCCGTCATCGGATCGCTGGTCGTTCTCTGGTTGAACGGCGCGGACTGGTCGTTCCCCGCGCGGGGGTTCACATGGTCTCTGCTCGCCGGCACCGTGGGCGCGATCGGCGCATTCGGCGTCCTTCTCGCGTTTGGCGCACGGGGCACCCCTGCCGTGGTGATGTCGATCGTATTCGCCGGCGCTCCCGTCGTAAACGCGGTGGTGTCGATGGCCATGCACCCGCCCGCCGGCGGATGGGGCGGTCTGAGCTGGCAGTTTGTGATGGGCGTCGTGCTGGCTGCGCTGGGCGGATGCCTGGTGACGCTCTATAAGCCCGCGTCGTAAAGCTGCAGAGACAGCTATCAGCGGTCAGCTATCAGCCGTCAGCCAGAAGCGGTTTCTGTTAAGGATAGGCGTCGGGAATTACCGATATCTCCACAAGAGGAAGTCCTGTGCCAAGCGAATTCCACACCACGCGACGCGTAGAATTTTCGGATACGGACATGGCCGGGATCGTGCACTTTTCCCGGTTTTTCGTTTTCATGGAGGCGGCCGAGCACGCGTTCCTGCGTTCGCTCGGCACCAGCGTGCATACCCGATGGGAAGGGCGCAGGGTGGGGTGGCCCCGCGTGGGCGCGTCGTGCGACTATCTGGAACCGGCACGGTTCGAAGACGTGCTGGACGTCCGTCTGAAGGTCGTCAGAAAGGGAACGAGCTCGATCACGTACGGGTTCGAGTTTCGCCGCGGCGGCGTTTCGATTGCGCGGGGCCGGTTGAGTACGGTGTTCTGCGAATGCACCCCGGGCCGGCCGTTCCGCGCCATCCCCATCCCGGGCGCCATCGCGGACCGGATCCAGGAAGCGGAGGAGGGGGAGGATGACGCTGCGGGCTGAGCGGATATCGAAACAGTATGGCGACGTGTCCGTGCTTCGGGAGGTTTCGTTCGAGACGGGACGCGGTCAGTCCGTGGCGGTCGTCGGGCCGTCGGGATCGGGAAAGAGCACGCTCCTCCACGTACTGGGCACCCTGGACAGACCGTCGTCGGGCCGTGTGGAGATTGACGGCCGGGACCCCTACGCCCTCTCCGACAAGGAGCTGGCGCGCTTTCGGAATCACGGGATCGGGTTCGTGTTCCAGGACCACCATCTGCTGCCACAGTATTCAGTACTGGAGAATGTGCTGATTCCCACGCTGGCGTCCGGCAACGCCGGATCCGGCGACGGGGAGCGGGCACGGGACCTGATCGAACGGGTCGGACTCGCGCATCGGGCCGAACACCGCCCGGCCGCTCTGTCCGGCGGCGAACGCCAGCGGGCGGCCGTGGCTCGAGCGCTGGTCAACAGGCCGGCGCTTCTCCTGTGCGATGAGCCCACGGGCAGCCTGGATCGGGCGCGCGCCGATGAAATCGGCGACCTGATATTCGAACTGCATGCCCGGGAGAACACGATCCTGATCGGGGTCACGCATAGCCCGGAAATGGCCGCACGGTTCGAACGCACCCTTGAGTTGCGGGAGGGGACTTGCGTAGAAGCCTGACCTTCTTCTGGCGAATTCATCTGTCCGTGCTGCTGGGCGTGGCCGTGGCCACCGCCGTGCTCACCGGGGCTCTGCTGGTGGGCGATTCGGTACGCGACAGCCTGAGAGACCTGACCCTCGACCGTTTGGGAGATATCGATCACGCCCTCGTTTCGGAGCGCTTCTTTCGCGCGGACCTCGCGCGGGACATCGAGGCGGCGGATGACGGACTGACCGTTGTGCCGGCGGTGACGCTCAGCGGATCGGCGGTGCATGCCACCGAGGGGACTCGCGCTTCCCGCGTCGCCATTCTGGGTGTGGATTCCCGGTTCGTCGGCCTGTTCGATGCCAACGCGCCCGACCTCGCCCGCCGGGGGGCCGCGACGCCACTTGTCGCCAACGAGTCTCTGAGGAGCGAACTGAACGCCCGCGTGGGCGATGCGGTCCTGCTTTCGTTCGAGCTGCCGGGCGACGTCCACAGGGAGTCTCTGTTCGGGCGGGACGGGATCTCGGAGTCGATACAGACCGTACGCGCCAGACTCACGGGTGTCGTGCCCGACCGGGGAATGGGTCGTTTCGGTCTGCGCCCGCGTCAGCGGACGCCGCTCAATGCGTTCGTGTCACTGCCCCTGTTGCAGGAAACGCTCGGTCTGCCGGGCCGGGTGAATATGCTCCTGGTTTCGCAGGACACGCAGGCCGCCGGCGATCCGGCGCCCGCGCTCGCCCGCGCCGCTACGCTGGATGACCTCGGGCTTTCGATGCGGGTCGACGCCGGTTATCTCGCGATTGAAAGCACGGGATTTCTCCTGAAGCCCCACGTGGCGAACCCGGTTCTGGGTCTCGCGGATGAACTGGGGATGCCCCGAATGGCGATACTCACGTACCTTGCCAATACGATCCGGGTCGGGGATCGCGTTCTGCCCTATTCGACGGTTGCCGCGATGGACGTCGGGAGCGTCGGCAATCTGCGACTGGCCGACGGGCGCCCGGCGCCCGTCCCCGGCGAGGGCGAAGTGCTGCTGAATGCCTGGGCGGCGCAGGACCTGCGCGCCGGGACCGGCGACGCCGTCGAGCTGGCCTATTTCGAAGCCGGTCCGAAGGAGGCGCTGAGCACGCGGCACGTCACGTTACGCCTGGCGGGCGTGGTCGCCATGGAAGGGTTGGGCGCCGATTCCCTGTTGACGCCTGCATTGCCGGGTCTTCACGACGCGGAAGACATGCACGCCTGGGACCCGCCCTTCCCGGTGGACCTGAAGCGCATACGGCCCGCGGACGAAGCCTATTGGGACGCCTATCGCGCCGCGCCCAAAGCCATCGTGTCGGCCGCCACGGGCCAACGTCTCTGGCGGAGCCGATTCGGAAGCCTGACGTCCGTCAGGATGGGACCCGCGCCCGGACTGGACGCCGGGCAATCCGCCGGGCGGTTTCGAACCGGACTCCGGGAGGCGCTCCCGCCCGAATCCGCCGGCATGGGCTTTCAGCCCGTGAGAGAACAGGGTCTGGCGGCTTCATCGGGGTCCACGGACTTCGGCGGGCTTTTCGTCGGATTCAGTCTGTTCCTGATTGTTTCGGCGGCGCTGCTTGTGGGGCTCCTCTTCCGGCTTGGCGTGGAACAACGCGCCGATGAGGTGGGCGTGCTGATGGCGTCCGGTTTTACGGCGGGCGCGATCAGACGCCGGTTCATGGGGGAGGCGGTCTTGCTCGCCGGGCTGGGGGGACTGATCGGGCTCGCGGGCGGACTGGCGTACGGATGGCTCATGATTGCGGGTCTGCGCACCTGGTGGGTCCCGGCCGTCGGGACCGGTGAACTCACGCTGCACGTGCACGGATCCGGTCTGGCGGCCGGGTTTCTGATTTCACAGATTGTGGTTCTGCTCACGATTCTGACGACGGTCCGGCGATTGGGCGGTCTGCCCGTTCGGGCCCTGCTCTCCGGCGCCGCGCACCATGCGACTGCCGGCAGCGGGCGCCGGCTGACGGTGCTCGCGCTGGCAAGCCTGGGACTGGCCGCGGCCTGTCTTGCCGGGGCGCCGGACGCAGGGCGCGAAGCCGCGATCGCGCTGTTTTTCGGATGCGGGACGTTTCTTCTGATTTCGGGCCTGTGCGCGCTCGCCGTCTGGTTTCAGCGCGGACGGCGCACCCTGGTGACGGGAATCTGGAAGATGGGTGTGTGGAACAGCGCGCGAAATCCGGGCCGGAGTCTGCTGTGCGCATCGCTGATCGCCAGCGCCTGTTTCGTGGTCGTGGCGGTCGGCGCCCATCGCCGCACCGATGCCGGGCGCGATGCGTTGATCAGCCGGACGTCGGGCGGGGGTGGATTTCAGCTCATCGCGGAAACGGATGCGCCGCTCTACCACGATCCCGGTTCGGCGGACGGCCGTTTCGAGCTGGGGTTTTCGGAAGGGGATGCCCGGATTCTGGACGGGGCGCGAATCATGCCGTTTCGCGTATTGCCGGGCGACGACGTGAGTTGCCTGAATCTTTACAGACCGCGTCATCCCCGGGTTCTGGGCGTGCCCGAGACGTTGATTCGACAGGGCGGCTTCGCGTTCGACCGGTTGCTGCACGAAACCGAAGCGCCGTGGACGTTGTTGACGCGGCAGGCGGAACCCGGCGTGATTCCCGCATTCGGCGACGCGAACTCCGTAACCTGGATTCTCCACAAGAACCTGGGCGACGAGATCCCGGTACAGACGGAAACGGGCGAGACCGTCAGGCTGCGGCTCGTCGGACTGCTGAAGCACAGCATCTTCCAGAGTGAACTGCTGGTATCGGAGGCGAATTTCACCGCGCAGTTCCCCGATCGCAGCGGGTACGGGTACTTTCTCGTGGAGACCGACCGGCCCGGAGAAACCGGCGCCATCCTGGAGCGGCGGTTGCAGGACGCCGGTCTCGATGCAACGCCGACGTCGGCCAGGCTCGCGCATTTCCGGACCGTGGAGAATACGTACCTTTCCACGTTTCAGACGCTGGGCGGGCTGGGCGTACTCCTGGGGACGATCGGACTGGGGATCGTGATGGTGCGTAACGTCGTTGAACGGCGTACCGAGCTGGCGGCGCTGAGGGCGCTGGGGTTCCGCCGGTCGCTGTTGAGCGGACTCCTGTGCGTGGAGAACGGATTCCTGATGGCGACAGGCATGGGAATCGGCGTTGTGGCCGCGATCGTGACAACCGTGCCCCATGCCTCGGGCGGCGGCCTGCCGTGGGCGTCGTTACTGGCCATGCTTTGTCTTATCTTCAGCGCGGGCCTGGCTGCCGGTACCGCGGGAGTCCTGGTTGCGCTGAGGACGCCGCTGTTGCCGGCATTGAAACGGGAAGGCGCCTGAGGCCCGCACGCCAGGTCCTGGCAACGAAAATAGGAGTTCAATTCCGGAGTCGCAGAGCGTATCTTCAGTTGAAGGCGCGAAGTCGGACTTCTCCGGTCTTGTATCGAGAAAAGGAGCGCGTTATGAATCGGATGACGCTGGCCTCTACCGTTTGCTGTCTGCTGGTCGCAACCGTACCGGCTGCGTCGGACTGGCCGCATTGGCGCGGGCCGAACCGCAACGGGCTCGTGGACGGAGCGAATCCGCCCGTTGAGTGGAGCGAAGGGAAGAATATCCGATGGAAAGCGCCCATTCCCGGTCTGGGCCACGCAACGCCGGTCGTCTGGGGTGAGCGGATTTTTGTGCAGACAGCCGTCATGACTGACAAGGTAGTGGAGAACACCGGAGGGGGAAGGCGCCGGCCCCCGCCCAATCTGTTTCAATACAGGGTCCTGGCCCTGGATCGCCGGACCGGAGAGAAAATATGGGACAGGACGGTCCGGGAGGCCCGGCCGCACGAGGGAATGCACCGGACGGCGTCGTTCGCGTCACCATCGGGCATCACGGACGGAGAAAACCTCTATGCGTATTTCGGCTCACAGGGCCTCTATTGCCTCGATATGGACGGCAATCTGAAGTGGGAGAAAGACCTGGGCAAATACTGGAGCAGGGCCGCTTTCGGCGAGGGGGCTTCGCCGATGATCCACGGCAGCACCCTGGTGATCAACTGGGACCACGAAGGGGATTCCTTCATTGTCGCGCTGGACAAGGCGTCGGGCAGGGAGCTCTGGCGCAAGGCGCGGAACGAGGTGACGTCCTGGTCCACGCCGCTGCCGGTCGACCACGGCGGCCGGACCCAGGTGATCGTCAGCGCGTCGCGCCGCACCCGTAGCTACGACCTGAAGACCGGGGCGTTGATCTGGGAATGCGGCGGGCTGGGGACGAACGTGATTCCGACGCCGCTGTACGAAAACGGGGTGGTGTACGTGGCCAGCGGCCACAGGGACCCGGCCATGCAGGCAATTGATCTGGCCGGGGCGAAGGGCGACGTCTCGGGTTCGGACTCGGTGTTGTGGTCGATCTCCCGGAACACACCCTATGTGTCGTCACCCCTGCTCTACGGCGGCCGGCTGTTTCTCATGAAGGGCCGGGGAGCGATCCTGTCCTGCTATAACGCCGGGACCGGAAAGCCACTCTTCGGGCCGGAACGCCTGGACGGGATGGGTTTCGTTTACGCGTCGCTGGTAGGGGCGGGCGGCCGCGTGTATATCTGCGATCTCGAGGGAACCACGCTCGTTGTCAGGAACGGCCCTGAATTCGAGGTTCTGGCGAAGAACACCCTGGATGAAGGGAGCGGGGCGTCGCCGGTGGTTGTGGGGGACGCTATTTACCTCAGGGGACGCAGTCACCTCTATTGCATTGCGGAAGACAAGCGGAATTGATCGATCGGAGACGCGGAATCGAATGGAGAGAGGAGTTTTGATGGACCGGTTTGCAGGCATGACGCGCGTTATCGGCGCAGCGATCGTAATCCTTCTGGGTGCGCTCGGATGCGAAGCGCCGGACCGAGGGAGAGAAACAACCGAACCCCAGCGCCGGTTCCTGAGCGTGGGCACCGCTCCGCCGGGGGGCGCGTTCTTCGTGGTCGGCGGCGCGATCGCGCAGGTCGTGGACGACCGCGCGGGCGACCTGTCGTGGGACGTATCCGCGGAGGCGACCAAGGGCACGCAGGAGAACATCCGCCGGCTCGTGCGCGGGGAGCTGGATTTCGCGCTGGCCAATGCCGCGATATCCTATTTTGCGGTGCGGGGCGAGGGCGCCTGGGGCGACAAGCAGGCCATCAACGCCGTGATGACGCTGGCCCCGAATGTCGCCCTCTTCGTGACGCCGGAAGGCACGGGGATCCGCGCCATCGGCGACCTCAGGGGCAAGCGGGTTGTGGTCGGTCCCGCGGGCGCCGGGTTCGAGTATTTCCTCGCGCCGATACTGAATGCTCACGGTGTCGCCTACGAGGACTTCAGCCCGTTGCACAATACGCAGGCCGGCGCCGTGGATATGCTTGCGGACGGGTCCGCCGCCGCGGCCTTTCTGGGCGGCGCCGTGCCGACGGCGTCCATCACCCAGGCGAGCGCTTCGCAGGACATCCGCTTCATCCCCTTCGGCGTTCCCGAAAAAGAACGTCTGTTCCGGGACTATCCGTTCTTCAACGCGGCAACTATTCCCGCGAATACCTATCGCGGCCAGGCAGAGGCCTTCGACGGCATGAACGTGGGTTCGATGCACCTCGTGACGCCTGCAGATCTGGACGAGGAGACGGTCTACCGGTTTACCAGGATCCTCTACGAGAACCGCGCGGACGTGGTGAAGAAGCATCCCGCGGGCAAAGCCATCCAGCCAGGGAACGTGATCCGGGATACCGGCACACCCTTCCATCCCGGGGCGATCAGGTTTTACAGGGAAATCGGAATCTGGCCCAACTGACATGCTCGAAATTCGGCTTTTTCGCATCCTGGCGGTCCTGCTGGGTATCTTCGTCCTGGCTGAAGTCAACTATCCGGGACTGACGCCTCAAGCCCAACTGGCTTTCTTTGCCATGTTGGGCTTGAGTCTTGTATTTCTGAAACACCCGGTCCACGCAGGCGCAAGCGGGTTCCGCCGGACGCTGGATGCCTTCCTCGTTGCGGCCGTGCTCTTCTGTTTCGGCTATGTGCTGATTCAGACCGAACCGCTCTTCGAAGCCTTCTGGCTGGGGGGGCGCAGTCTGGGCAACCGCGCGGGACTGGAACAGCCGCTGGATTGGGCGGTCGGTCTGGCCGGCCTGATTCTCATCCTGGAAGCGACCCGCCGCGCCATCGGGCTCACGCTGCCGCTGCTGGCTCTCGCGTTCGTGGCGTATGCCGCCTACGGTCACGTCATGCCCGACTGGCTCTTCCCGCACAGGGGGTACGGCTGGGAGCGCATTGTCTCCCAGACTTTTCTGCATTCGCAGGGCGTGTTCGGCATCGCGCTGAAAGTGATGTTCACGTACGTGTTTCTGTTCGTTCTGTTCGGTACGACGCTGGAAGGGACGGGCGCGACCGGGTACGTACTGGATGCCGCGCGCAGGTTTTTTGGAAGGCGCACCGGCGGGCCCGCGAAGGTTGCCGTCGTCTCGTCGGGGATCATGGGATCGCTGTCCGGGAGCGCGGTCGCGAACACGGCCACAACCGGTACGTTTACGATTCCAATGATGCGTTCGGCAGGATTCCGGCCCGTGGCGGCAGGGGGGATCGAAGCGGCCGCCAGTTCGGGCGGGGCGCTGGTGCCGCCGATTATGGGCGCCGGCGCCTACATGATGCTGGAGATGGTGGATCCGGCGGTCACCTACCTGGAGATCGTCAGGGCGGCGCTCATCCCCGCGGTGTTCTACTATGCCGCGCTTCTGCTGATCGTCCACTTCCACGCCCGGCGCATCCGGGTTGCCGCGGGAGATGAACGTCCCCCGGATCGCCCGCGGGGCGCCCCGGGCCTTGTATTCCTCGTGGCGCTGGTGAGCCTGATCGTGCTGATCGTCCTCGGGTATACGCCGTTTCGGGCGGTCAGCATCGCGCTGGTCTGCACGCTCCTGGCGGCCGCACTGAATCCGGCAACGCGCATGGGGCCCCGCGCGTTGCTGCGCGCCGTGGAAGGCGCGGCCCGCGGCGGCGTGTCCCTCATCGCGGCGGCTGCCTGCGTGGGCATCATCATCGGCGTGGTCACCCTCACGGGGATCGGCGCCAGGCTGCCCGGCGCCATCCTGCCGCTGGCTCAGGACAATCTGGTCCTGGCGCTGATTCTGCTGATGGGCTCCACGATCATCCTGGGAATGGGCCTGCCGTCGGCCGTTTGTTATCTGCTGATGGCCACGCTCGTTGGCCCTGTCCTTGGCGAACTGGGCGTTGTGCCCCTGGCGGCGCATATGTTCATCTTCTACTTCGGGATGATGTCGATGGTGACGCCGCCCGTGGCGCTGGCCGCTTACACCGCGGCCGCAATCGCGAAGGCGGACATCATGCGCACGGGCCTCGCGGCGTTTCGGTTCGCCCTGGTCGGTTTCGCCCTGCCCTACGCCTTCGTACTGCATCCCGAACTGCTTCTCGTCTCCCCGGATCTTGCGTCGACCGTCGTCAACGTCCTCGTCGTCTTCGCCGGAATTCTCCCACTGGCCGCGGCAATCTCCGGCTATGGCTTCGCGCCTCTGAATGCCTGGCAGCGTGCGGTGCTACTGGTTGCGGCGCTTCTCCTCTTCCTCACCCCGTCCGGAAGTCTTCGGTTCTGGATTCAGGGGTCCGCCGTCCTCGTTGCCGGAATCGTCGCGTTGATGAACCGGCGGTCCGCCGGCCGGGCGTCTTCGTCACCGGACGACGGCGCTGATACTGCTGACCGGTGAATGATATCCGGCAGCCGTCATCGCTCGCAGAACGTCATCGGCTTCCCGGGGCGACAGGATTCCATCCGGTACGCACGCTTTGAGGATTCCGATCGTTCCCGTAACGGGAACGCCGTCATCGAAGCAGCGGTTTCTGGCCGTCCGATCGTCCGTGAACACGACGCCTCCGCGGGTCCGCGCAAGGGATACGCAGGACGCTTCTCCCGGTGACAGGGTCCGCAACAGATTACGGTAGATATCGCGCGCTTCCGCGGAGAATCCCTCGGCGCTGCTGAAATCCCCGCTTGCAACAGCCGTCTCAACCTCCCGCAAATCCGAATATCCCGCGACGATCCCGTCTGCAATCTCGTCAAGGACCTGCCGCGGGACGATTGCGCGCGGGCCGTATCGGGCAACGAGCAGGTCGATGCGGCCTGAGAGGGCGAAATTGCTCAGGGTTACGGTGTCGAGATAATAATGGCCGCCGGATTCAGGCACGTGCGGCGTCCTCGTCTCCGTAGACGTTGCGCTGTGGAATGCCGTGTTCGTTCAGCCAGGACCTCAGTTGCAATACATGCATGCCCATTTCCCTGGCGAGCTTCCCGAGGCTGATGTACCCGCCCCGGTAGGCGGCCAGCGCCTGGCTCTGCCGGAGCGGCAACTCGGCGAACGCGGTCTGATAACACGCCGAAATCGCGTCCCGGACAAGCTGTCCCCTGCTCTTCCGGCGGATCTCCGCCAATCTTCTGAGCATTGAGTCCGTCTCTTCATCGAGCTTGATGTGCAACGTCCTGTCACGCGGCATATGTGTCTCCTTGGATAGTATCCAATTTATGTATAAATATACAATTATTCATACAATATATCAATATCGTATACATCAACCAAAGGTGTTCGGGCACATGGGTAACACTAAGGCGGTGAGACGTAAGAGGGTAGACGTTAGATGACGTCCTTGCCTGATTGGATCTTACTTTATGCCTGCGGCAAGAGATGAAACCGCACAGGGCACACAATATCTCCCGTCTCACGTCTACCCTCTCCCCGCTTCTGAGGGGTTGGGGGTGAGGGTGCTTTTGCTTCAAGCTGACCGCCGAAAGCCGATGGCTGATCGCCGCCATTGCGCAGCAACGCTACGGCGAGACGCCTCTTTTGTCGGTGGGGCCGAGCAGGCTCTTGAGGCGGTTGCGGGTGAGGGAGATGAAGTTGCAGAGAAAGGGGCGGGTTTCACGCGGGTCGATGATCTCCTCCACCGCGAAGGCTTCCGCGGAGCGGAATGGAGACGCGAACTGTCGAAGTTCCTCTTCAAGTTCCTTTTCTCGGGCCTGCGGGTCCTCGGAATTCGCGATATCCCGGCGGTACGCGGCGGCAACGCCGCCTTCGATGGGTAGGGAGCCCCACTCTCCGGAAGGCCAGGCGATCTTGAAATCCAGTTCGTCCATGTCGCCGGCGGCCATTCCGGCCATGCCGTAACATTTCCGGATCACAAGGGTAAGGATGGGCACCCGGACCCGGTGAATCGCGAAGACCGCCTTCATCCCTTCGCGCAGGGTGGCCTCCTGTTCGGCGGCGGTGCCGATCATGAATCCGGGGATGTCCACAAAGAAGATCAGCGGGATATGGAAACAGTCGCAGAGCTCGATGAAATGCGTCTGTTTCCTGGCCTCGCCGGCGCCCATCGCGCCGCCGGAAACCATGGGGTTGTTGGCGACGATCCCCACCGGATGGCCGTTCAGCCGTGCGAGGCACGTGATGAGCGCGCGTCCGAACGTCGGCTGGATTTCAAGGATGGAGCCCTTGTCCACGACCAGCTCCACCAGGCGGTGCATCGAATAGGGAGAAGTGCGTTCTCGAGGGACAATGGACAGCAGTTCCTCTTCGCGCCGGTCGACCGGGTCGTCGCTTGCTTCCGCCGGAGGCAGTTCCCATACGTTCTGGGGCATGTAGGACAGAAATCGCCGGATCATGTAAAAGCACTCGCGTTCCGTATCGACCGCGTTGTCGACCGTGCCGGCCATGTCCACCGCGATGTCGGTTCCGCCGAGGTCGTCCTTTGAAACCTCTACGCCGAGCGCCCGCTTGACGAGGGGCGGTCCGCCGGAGAATATCTGGCTGGTGCGCCGTACCATAACGGACCAGTGCGAGAGGATCGCCCGTCCGGCGGGCCCGCCGGCCGCGCTGCCGAGTACGGCGGATACAACAGGGACTTCGCCCAGGAGTTGGACGGAACGGCCGAAACTGCTGACGCCGGGGAATACGGTGTAGCCCCTCTTTACCACCCCGCGGACCGAACCGCCGGCCCCGTCGGCGAGGTTGATGAGCGGAATGAGATACTTGGATGCAAGGTCCTCGATAAAGCCGCCCTGACCCCCCTTCCGGCGGTGCGTACCGGGACTGCTGCCTCCCCGGACGGTAAAATCCTCTCCGCCGATGGCCACCGGTCTGCCGTTGATGCGGGCCACGCCCATGATGTAGGGTGCGGGCTGCACGTTGATGACGTTGCCGGCCTCGTCGTACTCGCCTGTGCCGCTGAGGCTCCCGACTTCCGTGAACGAGCCGCCGTCCACCAGGGCATCGATGCGTTCGCGAATGGTGAGCTTTCCCTGTCCGTGGTGGCGTTCGACGTTCTCGGTTCCGCCCATCTTTCTGGACCAGGACCGGCGCGCGTCGAGTTCATCGGTTTCTTTCTGCCAGTTCATCTGTGCCTCCTGTACGTCGGGCGCCGGGCCGCCCGCCGCATCCAATGACTGCATTCTCCGGCGGTTACGTCGCGTAAACGGTCTTCTGCCGGGCCAGCGCGTCAATTTCGCCGGGTTCGTATCCAGCGACCCGTGTCAGAACGTCCCGGGTGTCGATACCCACTTCCCGCCCTGCCCAACGCACGGCGCCCGGCGTTTCCGAAAGACCGGGCACCACGCCCGGCAGCGTGACGGACCCGAGGACATCATCCGGCATTTCCACGAGCATATCTCGCGCACGGTAGTGTTCGTCGGCGAAAATGTCCCGCAGCGTGAATATCCTGGCGGCAGGCACGGCACTCGCGTCCAGCTCGCGCTCCAGTTCCGCGAGCGGATGCCCCGACGTCCAGTCGGAGATGATGCCGTCGATGTCGTCCTCGTGCCTCGACCGGTCCGTGGGTGTCCTGAAGCGTTCGTCTTCGGCAAGATGCGGGGCGCCCATGCACGAGGCCAGGCGTTCGAAGGTGGCGTCGTTGCCCGCGGTGATGTGGATGAAGTCCCCGTCCGCCGTGGGATACAGGTTGTTCGGCGTGCTGTTCGGCAACCTGGACCCCGTACGGGTGGGGACGGCCCCCAGCGCGGCGAATGCCGGGACATGGGGTTCCATAAAGCTGAACGCCCCCTCGTACAGCGCCGCGTCGACCACCTGCCCGCGACCCGTTCGGGTCCTGGAGAAGAGCGCCATGACCGCGCCGAACGCGGCGTACAACCCCGTGATGCAATCCGTGAGGGAGATGCTCACGCGGCTGGGCGGCCGGTCGGGATCGCCCGTGATTTCTCTGAGTCCGCCCACCGCCTCGCTGGTCACGCCGTATCCCGGTCGGTGGCGGTAGGGGCCCGTCTGCCCGTACCCGCTGATCCGGACGAGGATGATGCCGGTGTTGACCGCGGAGAGGGTGTCGTAACCCAGGTTCCACGCCTCCAGGGTTCCCGGCCGGAAATTCTCGACAACCACGTCGCAGGCCTTCACCAGCCGCCTGATGACGTCCTGTCCCGAGGGTGTTCTGAGATCCACTGAAATGAGATGCTTGTTGCGCAGGATGCTTGCGGCGTACAGCGAGCGGCCCCGGCTGCGTCTGCCCATCTGGCGCACCGGGTCTCCGGTCGGCGGCTCCACTTTGATGACTTCCGCGCCGAAGTCCGCCAGGAGGCGGCCGCAGAACGGGCCCGAAACGGTGCTGCCCATCTCCAGTACGCGACATCCGGCGAGGGGTCCGTCGTTCGTGGATGGCGCCATATTATCGATCGGCCGGGGATGGAATTTCGACACAGACTGCGCCCGGTACCTCAACGGGACTGCCGACGGGCTCGAGGGCGCCGGTGTCAGGGTCGATCCGGAAACAGGAGACCGCGTTGCCGCGCTGGTTGGCGGCGAGGAGATATCTGCCGGCGGGGTCGAATTCCAGGTTCCAGGGCCACGCGCCGCGGGATGGCTCGTGGCCGAGCGGTGAGAGTTCGCCCGTTGCGCCGTCGATCGACATCACCGCGATGCTGTCGTGCCCCCGGTTGGAGCCGTAGAGGAAACGGCCGGACGGATGGACCCGGACGTCGGCGCAGAAGTTCTCGCCGACGTAGTCATCGGGCAGGGCGGAAAGGGTCTGGCGTTCGGCAAGGGATCCGGCTTCCGCTTTGTAGTCAAAGACCGCGATGGTGCTGTCGAGCTCGTTGATCACGTACGCCCTGCTGCCGTCGGGATGGAAGGAGATGTGCCTGGGCCCCGCGCCCGCGCGCGTTGAAACGAATCCCTGCGCGGTGGGTTCGATGGTGCCAGACGAAGCGTCGAGACCGTAGGCCATGACTTTGTCGGTGCCCAGGTCGGCGGCAAACGCGAATCGGTGATCGGGCGAGAGAACGACAGAATGAACGTGAGGCGCTTCCTGCCGCCCGGCGTCGACGCTGGATCCTTCGTGCAGGACGACCTGTGAAACCGGTTCGAGATGACCGCTTTCATCGATGGGAAGCGTGCTCAGGCTGCCGGATCCGTAGTTTCCGGACAGCAGACAGCGGCCGGAGCGGTCAACGCTGAGATAGCAGGGCAGGTCGCCCCCGGCATGTTCTTCGTTGAGCAGTGTAAGGGCGCCGGATCCGGGGTCGATGGAGAACGCCTTGATGCAGCCTCCGGGTCTGCCTTCGAACTCTTCGACGGCGCAGGCGGCATACAGAAAACGCGCGCCGGCGTCGGCGGCCAGGAAGAAGGGATTGTGGACGTCGGGCACCTTTGAGACGGCTTCGAGTTCGCCGGACGATGTATCGAGTTGAAAAATGTGGAGGCCTTCGGTCCGATCGTCTGTATAGGTGCCGACGTAGACCGTGACGTGACTGCCGGTCTGATCTGACATGTGCCCGCCTCCCGCGTTGGAATAGACGATTCGTGGGGTAACGACTGAATAACTCTTGAAGTCCTGGTCAAAACCCCCGTTTTCTTGTCGATTTGTTTAAAATATAGACGGAAAAGGTGCGAGATCAAAATTATTTTGCGGCATAGGATGCAGAAATTTCAAATCTGTCCGCTGCAGAGGTCTGCCCCGTTCAAGCGGGACAATCGCAATCGCGCGCGTCTTGGATTTTCGCCGCCGCGGGAGTATCTTGGAAAGGCATGTTGAGGAAACCGGTTTGAAGGTGGGTGGGACATTCCTGTCTGCCCGCATCGCCGACCGACATCGCGATGGCATATCGCGAACGGTTTTTCCTCTTCCGTCTCACGTCTCCCCTCTCACCGCTTCTGAGGGCCCCCGACAGACAGCGCAATCCCTATCAACCTGCGAGGACATCCATGGATACCGAGCTACTTCCCACCACCAACGCGGACGGTCTCCCGGTTGTGCCGATGACCGACGCGCAGAAGTACATCTTCGATCTGAAGGGCTGGATCTGCCTGCCCGATCTGTTCGACGACGGGCAACTCGACCGCATCCGCCAGCACCAGATGGACTATCTCTACCGCCGCGACGCGCTTTCCCCGGAGGAACGCGACAACCATGGGGGGCCGTCGCAGGCGCTGCTGGACCATCCCGCCGTGGTCGGGGTGCTCAACGAAATCCTCTCGCATCGCCCGCTGGCCACGGAAGATTGTTACGGGTTCCGCTACGACCACACGTACACCAGCCATCGAAAAGCCGGCCACGACAACTTCCGGCCCCACGGCGGCGGCGCCTATTTTTCTTTTTCCGGCAGTTCCCACATCTACCAGATGCTGCCGGGGACGGTCCATTCGGGCCTGACCCGCGTGGTGTGGGAACTCAACGAGGTGGGCCCGGGAGACGGGGGGACGATGTTTCTCACCGGGAGCCACAAGGCGGCGTTTCCGCGACCGGATGAAGTCAGCGGCCGGGACAGTTCGCTGTGGGAGACCTACACCTGCCCGGCGGGATCGGCGGTGATCTTTACCGAGGCGATCTGCCACACGGGCACCCGCTGGAACAACGAGACCCGCGACCGGCTGAGCCTGTTCACCTGTTACAATACGGTCAACGCCAAGTGGGGCAAGGGGCGCCCGCCCGCGGAGGTGGTCGCCGCGCTGCCGCCCAAACGCCAGACGCTCTTCCGCGGGGTCTGGCACGGGATGAGGGAAGTACCGGGCATCAACCAGTACTACGACGAAGCCAACCGGGCGGTGTGAATCAAGACCTCGCCCCCGGCCTCTCAGAAAAAAGCGATCAGCAATCAGCGGTCAGCAGTCAGCTAAAGGCAAGAACGAAGATCAAAAACACAACCGGTGGATATCCGCGTCGTCAGGTAGCAAAAATGGGCGGAACGCAGACCTCTCCCCCGAACCCCCTCTCCCGAGGGGAGAGGGGGAGCAAAGCGAAACGTGTACAGGTGATGACAGTTCCCTCCTTCACCCGAATACGAGTATAGGGTGTAGGTCTCCCCGCCATTGGACTAGATAGGAGGTCTTGTGATGAAAGTAGGCATATACGCATCGTATTTCGGCAAGGAAGTCCCCAAGGCCTTCCCGGACGTGGAGTCGTTCATTGACCTCGCGTATGAGTTGAAGCTGGATGTCATCGAATTCCGGGTGGACGTGGGTTTCGGCTCCCTGGACCGCGGCTATCTGCGGGACCTGAAGATAAAATGCCTGAAAGCCGGGCTCCCGATCGGCTATCTGGCGTCCGGCGGCCATTTCGTGGGGACGGATGAGGAATTGCGGGGGAAGGTCGAGCAGGCCAAGGCCGACGTGGAAGTCGCCGCTTTCCTGGGCGCGCCGATGATCCGGCTCTTCTGCGGGGCGCCGGGTGACGGTGACCCTGATCGTGAGATCCGATGTTTCCAGGAAGTGTGCGATTTCGCGGCCGACGCCGGGATTGTCGTCGGCCTGCAGAATCACCCGAGCACGGGCGATAACGTCCTGCGGATTCTGCGGGAGACCGACCGCGAGAATTTCACGTTTATCCTGGACACCGGCCAGTGGGTGGGGTCGCCCGCGCTGAACCGCGGCGTGGCCAATCCGGACGTCGATATCTACCACTACATGGAACAGACCGCGTCTTTCGCGTCGTACGTCCGCGCCAAGATCTACAAGATCGACAGCGGGCGGGAGGAGTGGCTGGATTACCCGCGCATCATCGGGATTCTCAAGGCGGCGGGTTTCAACGGCGTCGTTTCCATCACGTTCGAGGGGCAGGACGTCAACGAATGCGACGACAGGGAGACCTTCCGTCTTGCGGCGCAACACCTGCGCGAAACCATCGCCGCAACGTAATCCCCGAGTACGTATGCGACGACTGACCGATTTCCGTGTCCTCACCTTCGACTGCTACGGCACCCTGATCGACTGGGAGCGCGGCATCTGGGACGCGTTGCAGCCGCTGATCATGCACAATCCGGGGTGTGCGATCAGGCGTGACGACGCGCTCCATGCGTTCGCCCAATGGGAGAACACGCAGGAGCAGACCACACCGGGCCTGCGCTATCCCGAACTGCTCGCACGGGTACACGGATCCATCGCGGAGCATCTGGGATTGCGGACGGACAACGAGCTCGACGCGGCGTTCGGCGGTTCCGTGCCGCACTGGCCCGCGTTCCCCGACACCGCCGACGCGCTGCGCATCCTCAAGCAGCACTTCAGGCTCGTCATCCTGTCGAACGTACACCGCGAGGGCATCGCCGCCTCGATCCGCAAGCTGGACGTCGAATTCGACGCCGTCTACACCGCGGAGGACGTCGGCTCATACAAACCGGCAGACGCCAACTTCGAGTACATGCTTTCCCATCTGAAGTCGGATCTGGGGCTGGAGCGATCGGACGTACTCCACACCGCACAGAGTCTGCACCACGACCATGTGCCGGCCAGGAAGTTCGGGCTGGCCAACGCGTGGATCGACCGGCAGCGGCTATCTGACGGCGGGAACTGGGGCGCCACCGAGCGGGTGGAGACGATGCCCGAAACGGACTACGTCTTCTTCTCGTTGGCTGAGATGGCGGAAGCGGTGGAGGCAGGTTGAAGCAGACGGGAAGGTACTCTCCCCCAGAATGCGGGGTTCCTCGCTACGAACGCGTGATCACGCGCATACGGGATCGTCCACCTTCCAGCGATTGTACGTCGGATCCGCGCTGCGGGCGAGCCGGCTTCTGGCGTCGTGCCACAATCTCGCCCATTCTGCGGGATCGTGCAACTCGCTTTCGGGATTAGAGCGGCTGCGGGCGATGAAACCCGGAAATGAGCCTCGTCCGGTGGGTTGGCCGATGGGGTTGTACCGCAGGTCGAAGCTCCAGCGGATATTGTCGCTATTGTTGGGCAGTGAGGAATGGCAATTCAGGCGGTGGAAGAACAACACGTCGCCGCGTTTCATGGGAAGCACCACGCCGTCTCCCTGGCGCAGCAGCCGGTCCGGAATCTGCAGGCCGAATCCACGCGACATCGTCGCGGTCGCGTGGCAATGATGCAGCAATCCCTCGCGATGGCTTCGGGGAATGACCTCCAGGCAGCCGTTCTCGATCGTGGCATCCCACAAGCCGAACCACACGGTCAGCATGTTCGTGTCATCGGCTTCCGGCCGCACAACGCCCGTATCCTGGTGCCACGGCGTTGCGCCGAGCTGGACGCGTCCCGTCTCGTTGACGGGGCACAGGTGCTCCGGCGGCTTCAGGCGGACGTGCTGCACGGGATTGGAATAAATCTCGGGCCCGATCAGGGACTCCACGGCATCCAGCAGCTTCTCGTTCCGCAACAGCCGGAACACCGCCGGCCCCACCCACATCGGGGTATCCGCCCGGACGTTCTTCTGCGGCAGCGAAAAGTCGAAATACTGCGCGTGCACCTTTCCCGACTCCGCGTAAATCCGCGTCAGCCGGTCCCCGAACGGGAGGTCTTCGTACATCGAGGAGATCTCCCCGTTTTCGTATAGTTCTCCCGCAAGCCGATCCAGCACCCCCGCGTATTCCGCGATCACAGGCTCGAGATCCTCTTCCGTATCGAACAACCCCCTCACGACCAGGTACCCCTGCTCCTCGAATACCGCGACCTGCGCTTCGGTTAGGTGTGGCATCGGTACAATTCCCTCTGAATGCGCCGTTCAGTTAAGCGTTTCGCGTCGTCTTCCGCCGGATCCGATCCCGCATCAAATATAAACCCACCATCGCCGTATGGGAAGATGGAAAATCGACGCATTTATTCATTTTCGCTCAGGAAAACGGAGCGCTCGCCTCGCCATCACTCGTATACCAGGGTAGGACGTTTTGAAGGTGGGGCCTGCCTGCCAAAGCGTCACCGGCAGGCGCAGGCAGGCAGACATTCCTGTCTGCCGACATCGATGTTTTGCTGTTGATGAAGAGACATAATGGAAGACCACTGCGCCATCACTCCCCCCTTGAGGGGAGTCGCCTGGCTGCGTCCGCAGGACAGGCAGGCAGAAGCCGAGCCGTTCCCTGAGCTTGTCGAAGGGCCGGCGACGGCTGATGCGGTGGGGGGTGCTGTTGAATTCCGCGGGAAGGCAAGTTTGGAATTGCACCGATGGTGCAACGGACATAAAAATCACCACTTGGCATTTGTATCCAACAATGACCTAACTTCACAATAATAGGTATCTTATACGCCTTTTATCCCACATGGGTCAAGTTCGCTTCGCGTTCGAGAAATGACGTCAGTTCGATGTCTGCGTCCAAATCGACAAGGTCCGCAGATCGCGTGAGTTCCAGGAGCAATTTTCCCTGGAGCCTGTAGAACATTCCTGCCGGACATCCCCTGACGGCGAAGTCAATATCGGATCGCGAGTTACTCCTCCCCTCGACAACTGACCCGAAGAGATAGACCGCTTCACATCCTCCTGCTTTCAAGATCCCTATTCCCCGATCGATGTCTTTACGCACCGAATCAGATATGTCTCCGATGTTTTCGTACACATCCATATCCGGTTCCTTTTTCGGTCAGAATTATCACGGGAACTCAATCAATAACGGCCGCACGTCTGTAGAGTTTCATAGTGTGTATAAGGCTTGGATGTAAATGTATCATCTTTGGACCAATGCCGCAATACAAATGGCCTGAAAGACGGGCATCGGCACTTTGTGCGTCTACATCGGTCAGTCTGACGAAGGTGGTTTGAGGGTGGGGCCTGCCTGCCAAAGCGTCACCGGCAGGCGCAGGCAGGCAGACATTCCTGTCTGCCCACATCGAGTTCTTGCTGTCGATAAAGAGACACCAGGAAAGACCGCCGCGTCATCACTCCCCCCGTTAGGGGAGTCGTACCTAACCGTTTTGATCGTCGTACGCGGGCGTCACCGGGTAGTCTTCAGCCTTCCCAGAGTCCCCAGATTGAATCACAAAATCCCTCCGGTCCCGGTAGAGCCGGGCGCGATTGATCACGTAGTCAATTCCGGGCTCAATTTCGTCCCAGTGGGTCATCAGCCAATATTTGTAGTCGCCGACAAAGAGGTACGTATTTTTCGTACTGAAAAAGCGGCCAGACACACCCTCTCCGGTGCGGAACCGCTCCCGGATCGCTTCAAGAAGCTCAGTTTGTCCGTCCTCTTCGGACAACACGTACTCGTGAGGCCACGTCTTTCGATACGTAACCGCCTCCCGCCACGGTGCCCGCTCGATCAGTTCCGTTAGCCCAGCCGCCATGGTTCCCTTCCGTGAGTCGATTGTCCAGATACGAATTCAAGGAACGGCTTTGCTTGGTCAGAAATATCGTTCTGCCGACGGTCCGCGCCCTCACCTCGTTATCACTGTCAAGCCAACGTAGGCGGTTTGAAGGTGGGGCCTGCCTGCCTGCCAAAGCGTCACTGGCAGGCGCAGGCAGGCAGACATTCCTGTCTGCCGACAACGATGTTTTATTGTCGATGCAGAGACATTAGGATAGACCGCGGCGCCAGTTTTTCCACGCAGTTGGTCCCCGTCGGGCTAGCACGGTCACTTTCATGCTGAGGAAGCCCTGGTTTTCGGAACGGACTCGCCGTCTTCAAGCATTCCCCGATCATGAGATTCTATGGCCTCCCGAATTTCGTCGAGTGATGCGCTTTTGCAGAAGCGGGCTCTGTCGCAATAAACCGCGGCGCCCTCACCCTTGCCCTCTCCCAGTGGGAGAGGGATTGATTGCGTCTGCGATTTCGTTCAGGGCTTCCAGGGTTTGCAGCAGCATGTGTTTGTTTCTGATACGGACGACGGTCAGCCCGAGAGAATCCAGAAAAGCGTCGCGGTTTCTGTCCGTCGTGCGGCGCTCATCGGACTCGTGGACCGGTCCATCTAGTTCCACGACGAGCCGTTTCTCGTGGCAGTAGAAGTCGACGATATAATGGCCGATCTGATGTTGCCGTCGGAATTTGAGACTAAGGAACCGGCGGTCCCTGAACAGTTCCCACGCAAAGTCTTCCGCGGGAGTCGGCCTCTGCCGCATCTCCCGTGCCCGTTCCAGCAGAGCGGTAAATTCCCACCCGCCTCGGTAATGGCCCTGCTCCTGTCCTTCTAGTTGAGCGTGTTGCGACGCTCGTTGATGGGCTTCGCCGCCCGTCCCCTTGGATTCGGCTTTCGTCGAGGACTTTCCGAGCCTGCCCTTCGCCATCGTGTAAAGCTCCCGGGTTTACCATTCCTTAGCAAAACTAATGTACACATTTAAAGTACACCACGCGGGAAATTCAGTCAACGCAAAACAGGTTAATTGAAACCGGGACCGTATACGAAAAACTGTCGCGATTCGCGACACTAAGCAGCGAGTACGCACTGGTCCCCCTGTCCCACAATCATACCCTCTCCCCTTGGGAGAGGGTGACGCGCAGCGTCGGGTGAGGGCGCTCTTGTCCGCTCTTGTCCGCTCGATGGGATACTGACGTGTGAAGGCCAGATGGCCAGGCGCAAGGTTGTCAGGTATGCCGATTCGTCGGCTCTGGTAAAGTCACAGCCGTACCTGACCGCCTGTATTTGATAGAAACCGAGGATTATCCCTCGGTATTTGTACGTGAGCAGACAGGAATGTCTGCTCCACCCTCTAAAACTCTGGCTCGTCGCATCGCGTTGGCGCGCAGCACGTTGGTTCTCCTGTCCCGCAATCAGACCCTCTCCCTTTGGGAGAGGGTGGCGCGCAGCGCCGGGTGAGGGTGCCTTGCCTCCCCGCCTACCCATTAGGGCAAGAGTGATGCACGATATCGTGGCGCGGTACCACGGTTCACGGGCAGGCGGGAGTCTCAATGACGGTTTTGGTCCTCACGGTCGGAGGAGTCGCAAAATGCGCCTTGACAATCGTGACTACCGCATCTATTTTTCCCACATGAACCGGCTCGCCACCATAGCGATATTCGTCCTCGCAATCACCGTGTCAGGATCCGGACGTGAAACTGAGAAGACAGCGACTGATTCCGCACGCGGAGCTAAACATGCCGACATCGCCGCCACTGCCGCAGAAGCCAATGCAGTAAAGGCAGCCGTATTCGCCAAAGTCGCACGCAAGGCCGCGCTCAACGCCAGGGAACTCTTACGGAAAAAGTCCAAGGCGGCCCGAAGGGCTGCACGGCAGAGAAAGCAGGGAAACGCTTGGGACGATTGGGACAGTTCTGTCACAGGGGTCGAACGGCCGAAAGAGACGATATACGAGACCATCGCCAAAGCTGTTACAACCGCTAAAGCCACAGCTGAAGCCAGTGCAACGAGAGCTGCCGCCGCAGCCGAAGTCGCCCGAATCGCCGCCGTCGAAGCAGCCCTCGAAGCCGAAGGTGTTGTCCGCTTGGCCACAAGAGCCACCGACGAAGCAGTAAATGCGGCCAAGCAAGCCGAACAAGCCACTAAAGCTGCCAAAAAAGCCGCCATAACGGCCCTTGAAGCCGAGAACTCGGCCCGCCAGTTGATTCCCTGATACCGCCCGTCAGTTGGCAGACGCCCCTTAACAAAAAATCGGTACCCACCGACCACGTCATCCGGCATAGGTGTAGCCCTTGTTGTCGCCCATTTCGCTCGGATATTCCTCTAACACCCCGACGGCCATGAGCGATTGAGAGAAACGCCAAATCAGGTGCTCGATCTGCCGGTTCCCGGTTTTAACGTACAAAACCAAAACAGGCCTGCGCAACGTCGCGCAAGCCTGTTTTTGATTTCATGGTGGATCTGGTCAGGATCGATCCGTCTACCGCCGCGCTTCCACCTCGTTATCACTGTCCTGCCACGGAAGCTCTGGTTTTCGCAACGGACTCGCCGCCTTCAAGCATTCCCCGATCATGAGAGTCTATGGCCTCCCGAATTTCGTCGAGTGATGCTTTTTTGCGGCAGCCGGCTATGTCGCGATAAATCGCGGCGCCCTCACCCTTGCCCTCTCCCAGTGGGAGAGGGATTGATTGCGTCTGCGATTTCGCTCAGGGCTTCCAGGGTGTGCAGCAGCATGTGTTTGTTTCTAATTCGGACGACGGTCAACCCGAGAGATTTCAGAAATGCGTCGCGATTTCTGTCCGTCGTGCGGCGCTCATCGGACTCGTGGACCGGTCCATCCAGTTCCACGACGAGCCGTTTCTCGTGGCAGTGGAAGTCAACGATATAGTTACCGATCTGATGCTGGCGACGGAACTTGAGGCCAAGGAACCGTCGGTCCCTGAACAGTTCCCACACAAAGTCTTCCGCGGGAGTCGGCCTCTGCCGCATCTCCCGTGCCCGTTCCAGCAACCCGTAAAGTTTCTCCCCGCCTCCGAATTGACCCGCTTCCTCCGTTGCGGATTGGTGCGAAGCTTGTTGGTGGCTGCTAATGCCGGTCCCCTCCG
This sequence comes from Candidatus Latescibacterota bacterium, assembly GCA_965203805.1. GTDB lineage: Bacteria > Latescibacterota > UBA2968 > UBA2968 > JAAXHE01. The sequence continues at coordinate 5,383,529 of OZ241917.1, forward strand.
CCACCGAACGACCCTCTCCCTCTGCGAGAGTATGGCGCGAAACTTCCTTCTGAGCATCGCTTCGGTTCACCTGTCCCCACATTCATACCCTCTCCCTTTGGGAGAGGGTGGCGCGCAGCGCCGGGTGAGGGTGCTTCTGCCCCACGAGGGTGACGCGCAGCGTCGGGTGAGGGCGCTTTTGTCCGATCAATGGGATACTGACGTATGAAGGCCAGATGGCCAGGCGCAAAGTTGTCAGGTATGCCGATTCGTCGGCTATGGTAAAGTCACAGCCGTACCTGACCGCCTGGATTTGATAGAAACCGAGGTTTATCCCTCGGTATTTGTACGTGAGCAGACAGGAATGTCTGCTCCACCCTCTAAAACTCTGGCTCGTCGCATCGCGCACGCAATTTCATGCTGCACATCGCGTCGGTCCCCCTGTCCCCACATTCATACCCTCTCCCCTTGGGAGAGGGTGACGCGCAGCGTCGGGTGAGGGCGCTTTTTACCCTCACGCCACCGCCCATCCCTCCGACAGCGCCTCCGCCTGTTCGATCACCGTCTGCGTGGCCTTTTCCTGCTTGTCTGGAGGATAGCCGTGCCTGCGCAGGATGCGCTTGACAAGGCGCCGCAGGTTTGCGCGGACGTTCTCGCGCAACGTCCAGTCGATGGTGACATTGTTGCGGACCGTTTCGACGAGTTGGCGGGCGATGTCGCGGAGCGTGTCGTCACCGAGCACCTGCACCGCGCTGTCGTTCGTTTCCAGTGCATCGTAGAAGGCCAGTTCCTCCTCCGAAAGCCCCAGCCGTTCGCCCCGTTCGTTCGCCTCCCGCATCTCTTTCGCCAGTTCGATCAGTTCCTCGATGACCTGCGCCGCCTCGATCGCGCGGTTCTGATACCGCCTCAGGGTCTGCTCCAGCATTTCGGCAAACGAACGGGCCTGCACGACGTTCTTGCGCCGCCTTGTGGAAACCTCGCCCTTCAGCAGCTTCTGCAGGAGTTCGATGGCCAGGTTGCGGCGCTCCATGCCGCGGACCTCGGCCAGGAACTCGTCCGACAACACCGAAATGTCGGGCTTTTCGAGGCCGGCCGCGGCGAAGATATCCATCACGCCCTCCGAGGCGACGGCGCTGGAGACGATCTGACGCACGGCAAGGTCCAACTCCTCCTGGGTATGTTTCTCGTCAGTCGTTCGCTTGGACAGGGCCGAACGGACGGCCTGGAAAAACGCCACGTCGTCCCGGATGCGCCGCGACTCCGGATGAGGCACGGCCAGCGCGTAGGCCTGGGACAGCGCCCGCACCGCGTTCAGCCACCGGTCCTTGCCGTCTACCTGGGCCAGGACGTGTTCCTGGGCGGCAGGAAGCAGATTCAATCGCTCCGCCGGCGTGCCGTCGGTCCACGCGGCCCAATCGAACCCGTGCAACAGGCCGCAGCAGACCTCGTATTTCTCCTGCATCACCGCAACCGCTTCTCTCTGGTCCACGGCCGTATCGCCTGTGCCGCCGCTCTCGGTATACGTAGCCAATGCATGTTTCAGGTCCTGGGCGAGTCCCAGATAGTCCACGACGAGCCCGCCGGGCTTGTCCTTGAACACGCGATTCACCCTGGCGATGGCCTGCATCAGTCCATGGCCGCGCATCGGTTTGTCCACGTACATCGTGTGCAGGCTGGGCGCGTCGAACCCCGTCAGCCACATGTCCCGGACCAGCACAACCCGAAGGGGATCGCCGGCGTCTCTGAACCGGTTCGCAAGAGCCTCCCTGCGTGGCTTATTTCGGATGTGCTGCTGCCATTCGGGCGGATCGGATGCGGAACCGGTCATTACGACCTTGATCGATCCCCCTTCGTCAGCGTCACTATGCCAACCGGGACGCAGTCGGACCAGTTCGCGGTAGAGGTCGATGCAGATGCGGCGGCTCATGCAGACGACCATCGCCTTTCCGTCCAGCGCTTCGAGGCGCTGCTGGAAGTGGTTGACGATGTCCGAGGCGATCTGCTTGATCCGATTTTCTGCGCCGACGACCGCCTCTAACTGCGCCCACTTCGTCTTGAGCTTCTCCCGCCGCTCCACCTCTTCGCCCTCGGTGGCTTCCTCGAAATCGGGGTCGATCTTCGGCTTTTCGCGCTCGTCGAGGGACAGTTTCGCGAGGCGGCTTTCGTAGTAGATGGGCACCGTGGCCCCGTCCTGAACGGCGCGCCGGATGTCGTAGATGCTGATATAGTCGCCGAAGACAGCCCGCGTATTGGCGTCCTGAAGTTCTATCGGTGTCCCGGTGAAGCCGACGAAGGAGGCGTTGGGCAGGGCGTCTCGCATATGTCGCGCAAACCCGTCGATGAAGTCGTACTGGCTTCGGTGGGCCTCGTCGGCGATCACTACGATGTTGCGCCTGTCCGACAATTCAGGATGGCTGTCGCCCTTCTCTTCGGGGAAGAATTTCTGGATGGTGGTAAAGACCACACCCCCGGCGTTCACCGACAGCTTGTTCCTCAAGTCAGCCCGGCTCTCCGCCTGCGTTGGCGGCTGGCGCAACAGGTCCTGGCACCGCGAGAACGTGCCGTAGAGCTGGTCGTCCAGGTCGTTCCGGTCGGTAAGCACCACAACGGTTGGATTTTCCATTGCCGGTTCGCTGATGATGGCGCCGGTATAGAAAGCCATCGTCAGGCTCTTCCCCGACCCCTGCGTATGCCATACGACGCCGACGCGCCGGTCGCCGGGCTCTCCGCCGGGTTTCTGCCCCGTCTCGTACCTTCCACCGGTGTCCACGGATCGGTCAACTTTGCGGTGTAACTCCGCTGCGCGAAGCGTTTCGTCAACCGCGTACCTCACCGCGTGGAACTGGTGATAACCCGCCATTTTCTTTTCCAGCGCGCCGCTGCCGTCGTCGTCGAAGACGATGAAGTCGCGTACGAGCGCAAGGAAACGGTTCTGTTCGAAGACGCCTTCCAGCATCACCTGAAGCTCGGCCAGGTGCTGGTCGGCCAGCGTCTCCCCGGCAACCGTGCGCCATGGCTTGAACCACTCCTTGCCCGAGGTCAGCGTGCCGATTCGGGCTTCCGTCCCGTCCGAGACCACGAGCATTTCATTCATGGAGAACAGTGCGGGCAGTTCGGTCTTGTACGTCTGTAGCTGGTTCCAGGCCGTCCAGATTGTGGCGTCCTCGTCGGCCGGATTCTTCAGTTCGATGATTCCGAGTGGCAGACCGTTGACAAACAGCACGATATCCGGCCTGCGGTTGTTGCTGTTTTCCGTGACAGTGAACTGATTGACCGCCAGCCAGTCGTTCCTGTCGGGTCTTGCGAAGTCAATGACGCGAACTTGGTCGCCGCGCACGTTTCCGCTGGAATCTCGATATTCGACGTTGACGCCGTTTACGAGCATCCGGTGAAACGAACGGTTTCTTGCTTCCAGGGTCGATCCTTCGGGACGGGTCAGCATGCGGCACGCGTCGTCCAGGGCGGACAGGGGCAGGGAGGGGTTCAATTCAGCGAGGACGTCGCGAAGCCTGTGCTCCAGAACCACCTGTCGGTAGTCATCGCGCTCTGCGTCAGGCGTCTCCGGCGCGATATCCGGTCCGTGCAAAACCTGCCATCCGAGACCGGAGAGCCAGTCAAGAGCCGCCTGCTCGACGTCCGCTTCGGTGAGGGTGGTCATGGGGGTTCCCAGGGGTTGACAATACGGACGTTCAAGTTGTCGAAGTCCCTCACGTTGCGAGTGACGACCGCCATATCGTTGGCCATCGCGGTTCCAGCTATGAGCGCGTCGCCAAGTCCCAACTCGCCGCCGCTCCGATGTACGCGCGCCTGCAGTACAGCAGCCCACTCGGCTTCCCGCCTCCCAATCGGCGATATGCGCCCTTCAAAGTCCGCCAGGAGCAGAGACAGCCATCTTCTTAAACTGTCACGGCGTCGGCCGTCCGGGAGGAGTTGCAAACCCAGTTCAAGTTCTTTGACGACGATAGCCGGAAGCCACAGATCATCCCCGGCGTTAAGATAGTCAATGACGGCTTGGTTCGGATTCTCCTTCGTCAGCTCCGAGACCACGTTCGTATCCAGGAGAAAACCGCTCATTCGTCTGATTCCTCGATGAAGGGAATCTTGCGGCCACTCTCGCGACGCCCAGGGATTTCAAGGTTCGTGCCGCGCGGCGTGTTTTCAACCAGCCACTGACCCAAGGGGATGGACGCCTGGTCTCGAGACTTCCATACGCGCTCGGGTACGACGACGAATGGCTTCTGCGCGCCGATGCGTTGCGGCCCCTCCTCCTCGGCAAGGCGGAGGATTTCGGATAGCCGGGCCTTCGCCTCGGCCACGGTCCAGACACGTTGGGAATTGGTTTTTTGCATCGTGCATCTCCCCGTGAACGTCGATGTGGTCTAATACAGAAGATCTTACTGGATCAAACTCGATTTGCTTTCCGTGCGATGACGTTGCGGCGCACAGACCTCCCTCTTCGCAGCGCGACGACTGGACGCTATTCGCTCAAGGGCGCTATCCGTTCCTTTTCCAACTCGGCAGCGTAGAGCAGGGTCGCCTGCACCGCCTCGCGCGATACGGACGGATAGTCCTCGACGATCTCCTCAACACGCAACCCTTCTGCCAGGCTGTCCAGAATAACCGTCGCCATGACCCTCGTGCCGGTAATGCAAGCCTTGCCGTGGCATATCATGGGGTCTGATGAAATGTAGTCCTGCCACCTCATACTAACCCTCCTGTGCGCTCAGATCGTCTATGACGGCCCGGATCGGATTTTCCTTCGTCAACTCCGAGACCAGTTTCGTATCCAGGAGATAACCGCTTATTCGTCTGATTCCTCGATGAAAGAAATCTTGCGGCCACTCTCGCGACGCCCTGGGATTTCAAGGTTCGTGCCGCGCGGCGTATTTTCAACCAGCCACTGACCCAAGGGGATGGACGCCTGGTCTCGAGACTTCCAAACGCGCTCGGGCACGACGACGAATGGCTTCTGCGCGCCGATGCGTTGCGGCCCCTCCTCCTCGGCAAGGCGGAGGATTTCGGATAGCCGGGCCTTCGCCTCGGCCACGGTCCAGACGCGTTGGGAATTGGTTTTTTGCATTGTGCATCTCCCCGTGAACGTCGATGTGGTCTAATACAGACGATCTTACTGGATCAAACTCGATTTGCTTTCCGTGCGATGACGTTGCGGCGCACAGACCTCCTTCTTCGCAGCGCCACGACTGGACGCTATTCGCTCAAGGGCGCTATCCGTTCCTTTTCCAACTCGGCAGCGTAGAGCAGGGTCGCGTGCACCGCCTCGCGCGATACGGACGGATAGTTCTCGACGATCTCCTCAGCACTCAACCCTTCTGCCAGGCTGTCCGGAATGACCGTCGCCATGACCCGCGTGCCGGTAATGCAAGCCTTTCCGTGGCATATCGTGGGGTCTGATGAAATGTATTCTTGCCACCTCATACTAACCCTCCTGGGCGTTCGGATCGTCTATGAAGGCCCGGTCCGGATTTTCCTTCGTCAACTCCGAACGAAGCATTCGCGCCAACGTACGTCGCACGAGGGTCGCCACGGCGTCCGCCTAGATTGCCGCCGCAATCGTTCGGGCATGCGTGAGATCAGCGCCATTAACGGGACGTGCGTGTGAGGGCGCCACGGTTGCTATATCCACCGTGGCGCCATCCAGAGACATGAACTCCACCACGAAGGCTGCTTTATCGCGATGGACGTGGATGATGGTGCCCACGTCGCCCGGTTTCAGTTCCTCCCCCTCGTCACCACGAACATCAGCGGTAAGTACGATTTGCTCATGTTCCTTGAACACTTCTCACCTCCTGCGTGGGTACGCGGTAATGAACCTGGGATGTACACTCCCGGTGTCAACTTGCCAGACGGTCCTTATTACGGGATTGCGCCCGTCCGGTGTCTCTATCCTGCCGTCAACATGATAGCGCGAACCGTATGCGGTCTCCGCAACTCGGGCGACCTCATGGGATGCGGCATGTTTTTTCAATGCCACCGAGAATTCCTCCCAGCGGTCTACGCTGAACCCGAACCTAAGGAAATAATCTGCCTTGGCTCTGCCACGCGGATTGACGGCCGTCAGCAGATAGTTCGTGATCTTTCCCCGTTCGATCTGCGCCTGACGCACATTGGGTAGTTTCAATCGTCGCCTCTTGTCAGGCTGCTTCGCAGCAAGTCCGGATGTTCGTCGTGAACTCCAGCACTTCGGATACACCGGTTCCGGCCACGGTTGAGATCTTATCAAGCATCAGGGACACACTAACCGGTTCGTAGGCCACGTGCCAGACGAGGACCGACTACTCGACGGCCGCTTCCGTGAGGGTGGTCACTAGGTGCCTTTGAACTCTGCGGCTGTGAGATCTGAAGGGGTGGAGTTTATCACTTCCTCCATCAAATCAAAGATCACCTGGAAACTCTTGAAGTCTTCATCCGTGCCATTATTGCAAAGCCACTCGCAGAGGTTCATTTTCTCGCTGCAATTGATAGTCCATGTCTCGGGAATAACGACTTCTATACCTCGCTTAGTGCTTTGATGTTCATGCTCAATGTCAATGAACGCCGGCTTATGCTGGCAAGCTTTATCCAATGTCGCCTTACTGAACAAGTTCTCAATGCCTGCTTTTACTGGGTTACAGGGTTGTAATGGTACAGTGCGTTGAAAGAGGTTCCCTCTATCGCTGTTTCCCCTTTTCTCATCGTAGTCGAATAGAAGTATCACTTTCTGAGGCATAAGATCGGCCATGGGGAGCTTAAAGCCTTTCCAAATGTTTGCCAAGTTCCCACTTCCACCACCGTCCCGGACTTCAAACCCGTTAATCAATGTCTCTCTTCCAAGTAGTTCTGCTGCCCTTTCTATGTACTTTGCGTCGGTTTCGCCCTCCGTCAACAAGATAGGCCCTTGAGCTTCTTGGACTGCTGTTCGCATGGCATCCGAAAACTTGACCGTTTCCGCAAACAACTGATATGCGTCTCCGAACTCACTGAACTCTTCGGCGCTAATTTGGTGTCCTTGAGGAAGGCGATATAGAGCAACGCCATCTTCTCCAAAGACCCTCTGCATGCCCAGAACAAATAGAGGCGAGTGTGTGGTTACAACGAACTGAACCTTGGGGAACATCATGATGAGTTCAGGAAGAACTTCATACTGGTGAATCGCATGCAGGTGCAGGTCTATCTCATCCACCACGGTGATACCGCGAATGTCGGACGTGCTAGAAAATGGTGTGCCGCACAAGTCGAAGTCGCGTAGGATAGATAGGAACAGATTCAAGAGAGAGGTTTCCCCACTGGACAACTGAAAGATGTTTGGTACTATCTGCCTCGTTTGTGAACCATCGTCTGACATGATCGAAACAACTCTATTAGGTCGCCTACCGATCCCAAATCTGATCTCTTGCTTCCTTGCTATCGTTCTTACAATTCGCAGTGCCGTCTCGTATGAGTTAGCTGCATTTCCCGAGTATCCCAAGAACAAAGGGAATGGGACCGTCGTATTGCCATCCTTTATTGGCAGATTTACATGCTGCGTCTGAAGCTCAAAGGCAGCCCGATCATAGACCACATCAAATAACCAGTCTTGGTTTTCATGGAGCGGCGAAGATGCGATAACTCTACGACCGGTGTGGCCGGCGAGATTCCTTGTATCTCCATATCGAGCTTGGGCCTTCAAATTCTCCTCGTTCAACCACGCCGGTTCCTCAAAACGATTGAATGGGAAGTATAGGACAGAGTTTTTCGCGAATATCTCTTCGATTCTTCTCGTGGTGGTAGGATCAGATGTAAGGTTCGACTCGTAATGGTCGTTCTCAGCGGGACTGATCTTCTCCCAAATGGCCTCGGCGGCGGTCCCTGAAATTCCCATGGGAACGTCAGAATACTCTTTTTTGTTACGCCACGTCCTTATTTCACTGACAAAGAAATCGCCATCAAAGTCAACTCTGCCGAAGTAGTATTCACTTCCCGGCTTGATGTAAGAACTACTACGGAGCTTGTATACTTTGCCGGTCTCTACTTCTGGCGTTTCTGGGTAAGCGATACCTTTAGCCGCAAGCAGTCCGTTTACAATATGTGATAGCAGTATGCTCTTCCCAGAGCCGTTTTCACCCACCAAGACGACCGGCTTTGGAGTCTCGCCGTCGAAGGGAAATTCAATGTCGAGATTCTCGATGGGCCCGTAATTCGTCAGTTGTATTCGCTTTGTATACATCGGTTTTTTCTCAGTTCGATTGAACTTCGATATCTCCCGACACCAGCTTCGGCAGTAGCGCATCACGCTGGGCGGTGAGGGCGAGTGATTCCTTGCGGTTGAACTCCATCTGAGCAAACAAAGGGCTAACCAATATGCTGAACTCATTCCAGGTTTCTGCGGGTGGGTTGGGAAGAGTGTAGGGAGCTAATGCGTCACCCTGGACGCGTTGCCGTCCCGATGTACCTGTCATGCTCTGAATCGCGTGTTCCCGGAACGCCATTTCACGGGCCAAGAGGTATGTGTACTCAGGTGGAACAGGTGGAATGGCCCGTAACACAATGAATTCTGTCGATCCCCAACCCACAGTGTCATCTGACAACAATTGGACGAAAGCGGTCTTGCCGTTTTCCAAACAGGGCGTTATGCGTGCAAACAAAGTATCTCCGTCGCGAAAGCGCGTACCGGACTTAAACTCTCGCAACACCGGAGTGCTTGGACTAGACCCAAACGTCGGAAGGGATGCCATATCAAGGTATGGTGCCACGGTCCCCCGCTTCATTGGCTCTGTGGGATTCAACTCCACCACCTCCCCCAATGCCTTAACCTCCCACCCCTCCGGTATCTCGCCCAATTCCGAGTCGACAAAGTGATTGGGAAACAGCGCCGCGATGGACGGATCCATTTTGTCGAGATACGCGTGCGCCCGCTTCACAGTCCATCCCGGTGACCCTTTGCCGTCAGTTACCCCTTGGGCGGGAATCGTGCCGTGATGAGCGTCCGATCCCGAGCCAGCGTGTTTTCGGAGCGTGGCTTTGGCGTGGACAGGATCGAAGTCGACGAACCAGGACTTGAAGAGCGTCCGCGCCAACTCCTCCAGCGTTTCGTTCATCCGCCGGTTCAACTCAATTTTGTTGTCCAACGTGCCCAGTACATGGGCGATTTCCCTTTGCTCCCGTAGGGGAGGGATGGAGATTTCCAGAGACTCAATCATCCCTTTCGTGAGGGCATTTCGAGTGCCCCCTGAACCTGCCCAAGACAGTAGTAGGGTCTGCATTTCCGGAGACACGAGGCAGTAGCGCAGATACCCCGCATCGAGATTGACTGAGTCCGGCCGGATGATCGCCACATGTTGATTGACGCGCGCAGGCAGCACGTCTGGCACAACCTGACACACCCTGGCGACCGAATCGCCCGTGATGTTGAGCAGTACGTCGTTCTCGAAGACCTCCACGTTTCGTAACTCATCGGCATGATGTTCACCGATAAACGCCAAACCATCGCGATGGAAGCCATCGTTGTACACGTTCTGGCTGCGTATCAAGCTATAGGGACCGTCTTGCAGGTAGACATCCTTCCCGCCACGTGGCGTCGCACCGCTGCCAATCTTGGCACATACATCACCGAGCAGGACCTCCCGCCACTTGCTCTGAGGGTCCGTGTTATCCATGCTCACTCCACCTTGCAGAACCCTGTAGTCTTGCGTAGCCACAATCGCCATTCCCCTCAGTTCGATATCCGTCGCAAGACCAGAGCATCGACCACATCGGCGCCGTCACGCGCGCTGCCATTCGGGCCGGGGTCTCCGTGCCTACCTTCCCAATCGCGCCTCCCGGTGTTCAAGGCTATCTTGACCAGTGACATCTGCTCCGGCGCCAGGTCGTCATACCCTTCTTCGTAACCGTTCACCACTACGCGCAGGTCAGGTGGGTAGTTTGCCAACAGTTGTACCAGTTCAGCAACGGTCATGCTTCCTCCATGAGGGCGTCAACCTCAAGACTGAGGGTTGTAAGATCGGTTTCAATGACAAACCGCACTGCCCGGTCGTTCACGTCAGCGTAGCCGTGGATCAGTATATTGCGAAAACCGATGATCTGCTCGTACTCGCTTATCCGGGAGACAATTTGCGGGGCAAGTTTTGCCAGACGATTCACTGCTTCACCGATGAATACATATTCCCACTCCAATGCAACGCGTCACATTGGTTCTCCCGTCCAACAATCAGACCCTCTCCCACTGGGAGAGGGTGACGCGCAGCGTCGGGTGAGGGCGTGCCTCGTAGCACTGGACTAAGGCACCAGCTCGCCGTCTTCCCTCATTCCCTCGATGTGAAATTCAATGGCCTCCCGAATCTCTTTGAGCAATTCTGCCCTGGTGTTCGCGGTGGCGACGCAGCCGGGCAGGTCGGTTACGTAGGCCGCGTCGTTGTTCGGGATCCTCTCGATCACAACGGTATATTTCATAGTCTGAATTCCTTGCTCAAACCCAATGGTCACAAGATGCTGTTCAACTCTCACGGAGGCAATCAACGTTTACTAACGCACCCGCCGGATTGTCGTCGAAGATTGCGATGCTAGGACTCCTCTACCCAAAAGGGCTGGCATAGCTCTGCGGAGATATCCCTTGTTAATTCGGGGTAATCGGCGCACAGAACATCGGGTGTTATTTCGCCTATACGTTTCTTGCGGTATACGCGGATGCGTTTAACAGCTTCAGTCAGTTTAGGAATGAGTGGTTTGACGAGTTTTTCCGCTGTAGCATACGGTTCTTCATGACACGCCGCCTCAGACACTCGATCATTCTGGAACCACGTCGCGAGACCCTCTTCGAGCACGTTAGCAGTACGCCCCTCGATTTTCGGACACCATGGGTCGAGTAGGTGGACGCATTCATGCGCAAGCTGCCACCTCGCACGGATTGGGTCCGTAAGCGCGTTTTTGTTTAGACGGATAACAATGTGTTTCGACCTTCTTTCCACGCCACCTGTTGCAATGCCGCTGTTTGGAAACCAGATCATTGGCGGATTGTCTGGAGTTTTGTCTATGTCGATACCGACCAAAGTAAACGAGTGGTCACGCTGCCCGAACAAGCGTTCAATGTCCGCCAAGAATTGACTGGTCCACTCGGTCAGCGGTATTGGGCTATAGCTGCCGTCCTTCGTGTACTTGGTAACAAATAGTGAATCGATGACACTCATAGGTGTTATCCAAATCCAAGCTGCTTCAGGTTCGCCTCAATCGCAGCATCCAGCTTCGCGGCTTCGGCCTGCTGTTCGCGCCACTGCTTCGCGAGACGGGCCATCTTCTCCTCAAAGGGTTCGCCATCGTCTTCCTGCGGTTCCGCGCCGACGTAGCGGCCGGGCGCGAGGACATGGCCGTGTTTGCGTATCTCTTCGAGCGATGCGCTTTTGCAGAAGCCGGGTATGTCGCGGCAAACCGCGACGCCCTGGCCCTCACCCGGCGCGATAGGCTGGCGCGTAGCACGTTGCTGCCCCTCACTTCTGTTCCCCTGTCCCACAATCATACCCTCTCCCCTTGGGAGAGGGTGACGCGCAGCGCCGGGTGAGGGTGCTTCGCCCCCCCTCGGGTGACGCGCGGCGCCGGGTGAGGGCGTCTTTGATTCTACAGCTTTGCGCCCTCATTCTGGATCTCACCCGGAGGGAGAGGGGTTTACTGCGTCTGCGATTTCGTTCAGGGCTTCCAGGGTGTGCAGCAGCATGTGTTTGTTTCTAATTCGGACAACGGTCAATCCCAGAGATTTCAGAAATGCGTCGCGGTTTCTGTCCGTCGTGCGGCGCTCATCGGAGTCGTGGACCGGTCCATCCAATTCCACGACCAGCCGTTTCTCGCGGCAGTAAAAGTCAACGATGTAGTTGCCGATCTGATGTTGGCGCCGGAACTTGAGGCCGAGGAACCGTCGGTCCCTGAACAGTTCCCACGCGAAATCTTCCGCGGGAGTCGGCTTCTGCCGCATTTCCCGTGCCCGATCCAGCAGCCGGAAAAACTCCGGACCACCCCTGTAATGACCCTGCTCTTCAGGTAGTGCGTGTTGCGCAGCTTGTTGATGGCTGCCACCACCGGTCGCCTTGTCCACCGAACTACCCCCTCCCCTTACGACAGAATCGCGCGCATCTTCTTGCAGCACATCGCATTGGTTCCCCTGTCCGACAATCATACCCTCTCCCCTTGGGAGAGGGTGGCGCGCAGCGCCGGGTGAGGGTGTGCCTCGTAGCTCTGGACTAAGGCACCATCTCGCCGTCTTCCCTCAATCCCTCGATGTGGAACTCGATGGCCTCCCGAATCTCTTCGATCAATTCTGCCCTGGTATTCGCAGTGGCGACGCAGCCGGGCAGGTCAGGCACGTAGGCCGCGTAGTTGTTCGGGGTCGCCTCGATCACGACGGCATATTTCATGGGTTGATTTTCCTGTTCGGGCCGAACTGCGACAGGTTGCGGCCACGGGAGTCTTCGTTCGAGGCGATAGCGCCGCGTTTCACGCCTCGAATGGCCGATATTCCACCAATGCCGACCGTCCTACAATCTCCACGATCCGCACGGTTATCTCGACGCCATTGACATCGGTGAGCCGCAAGTCTTCGCCAAGCACGAAATGCACCGGCTGCTGTTGGCCCTGGTTGATGGCGATGTTCGAGGCGTAGAGATATGTCCGGTCAAGGTTGTCTCGAATCGGATTCAGCGATCCTTTCAGCCCAGGAATTCGGCCGCGGTCTTCGGAAAGAATGACGCCGCCGCCACCGGGAAGCGGATCGAGTTCGATGGTGAGCGTTCCTTCCGACGGTATCCAGTCGCGTTCGCAGTGTGCGGCAAAACCGTGAACAGCGGCGAATACGGTCATTGGCAGATCAACCGTATGCAGGCCAATCATGGCCTGGCCCAACGCGTCTGTTGTGGCCTGTTTCCACGTCTTGTTCGGGAACAGCACCAGTACCTCTGCCTTAGCAAGCGGCTGGTCGCCAACACACACATTAATCAGCACGCGGGCCGGACTCGGCTCGGTGGAGGCCGCCGGTAGGGTGACGCGAAGGTCAGCGCCCCCAACCAGATCAAACTGCGGCAGACGCCCGGCGAGTTCCCGGGTTTCTCTGCGAATGACGGGGACGCCGTCACCACGCCGTTCCATGATGAAAAGTCGCCCGCCCGCCCCCTGGATCCCACTGGTTGGCATCCGGCCGAAGACCGAGGCAAGGACCTCGTTACGGGTTGCCTGGCGAAATTCCAACTCTTCAACGGTGAGACTATTGGCGAGTGCGCCGGGTGACTGGATTTCCACGCGGTCGGCAAACATGGACAGGCGAATCCGGCTGCCGTGCATCGAATAATCGCGGTGCGCCACGGCATTGGCGATAGCCTCGAAAAGGGCTTCTGCGCTGTATTGTGGCAAATCCATGCGTGCCGGGTCCTTGTAGGCTCCAACGCGCATATTGCGCACGGCAAAGGCGACCGCTTCGGCAATTTGCCGGTTGAGGGGGCCGGTAATTGTCTGAGTGTCGAGTTGGCCGGAGGCTCGATCCGTGCCTCGATAATGGGTGGCCGTAATGCAGGCGTTGGGCAGCCATTCTTCCGGTGTGTGGCAGCAAAAGAGGAGGCCGGCGACAGTCGCTCGCACGGTTTCGTGTTCATCGAGTCCGACGAGACCCATTTTTTCCAATGCGGTCTCGGGATCGGCCCTGCCTTCCGCGCTCAACAACGGTCTCCACAGGGCTTCGTCCAGCGTTCCCAAACCGGTGTTGGGCACCGGCTGCTTATCGAACCAAAGAAACCGCGCTTGTCCCCTGCGTTGCGCCAAGCGCAGCCGCTCATCGCTTGTCATGCGGCGTTTAGATCCGCCTACCCGAACATAGCTGCCGCCTGGACTATCATGCTGCGATTCGCTTTGAGGAACTTCGACCAGAAGAAAACTCTTTCCCACCAGTTCTCTGTGATAGGTGGTGATGCGAACGGCAGGTCCGATCGCGTCAGTGCTGACCTCGACCAGAAAAGAGTCCAACTCGACGATCTGTTTGCGTGACATGCCCTGAATTTCGCCTGTGTCGGTCACGCCACACAGGAGTGCGCCGCCGGCAGTGTTGGCAAATGCGGCGATCTCGTCGGCCCAATCATCGCGGCTGGGACTCCTCGGTCGATCGCCCGAAAACTCGATCTGCTTAAATTCCCACTGGCTGTCCTCGCCCAGACGAAGTTGACGTTTGATATCATCGTCAGTGTAGGTCATCGATCGTCTCCAAAGCCAAGCTTTCTCAGATTCTTCTCAATAGCCGCATCCAGCTTAGCGGCTTCGGCCTGCTGTTCGCGCCACTGCTTCGCGAGACGGGCCATCTTTTCCTCAAAGGGTTCGCCGCCTGCCTGCCGAGCCCGTCCTTCAGCAATAATCCTCTTCAGCCAACGCCGTCCTGCCGAGGTTTTTAGCTCCCGCTCACGCGCCACGGCTTCCGCACGGCTCTTGAATTCTTCATAGTGAGGGATGTATCGGGGTCGGTTTTTCTTGGTCCAGTCTGCGGCCCTTCCGGCTACATGCTCTTTCCATCGCCGGGGTATGTTGTCTGTATGACCAACGTAAAGGCTTCCACCCTCGCAGGAAATAACGTATACGAAAAACAATCCGGGACTCGGCGCAGGCAGGTCGTCCGGCTGCGGTTCCGCGCCGACGTACCGGCCGGGCGTGAGGACGTGACCGTGTTTACGTATCTCTTCGAGCGATGCGCTTTTGCAAAAGCCCGGAACATCGTCGTATCCCTCTCCGTTGCGCCATGCGTGGTAGGTGTCCGCGACCTTGGCGATGTCTTCCGGCGAGAGGTCCCTGTGCGTCCGGTCGACCAGATGGCCCAGCTTTCGGGCGTCGATGAAGAGGGTTTCGCCATTGCGAACCCTCGCCCCTCTCCCGGGTGAGGGTGCCCGCGACAGAAACCACAGACACGCGGGGATCTGCGTCGACCGGAAGAGCTGGCCGGGCAGGGCGACGATGCAGTCCACGAGGTTGGCCTCGATGATATTCTTTCGGATCTCCCCCTCGTTCGACTGGTTGGACGACATGGAGCCGTTGGCCAACACGAAGCCTGCGGTGCCGCGCGGCGCGAGGTGATAGAGGAAATGCTGCACCCAGGCGAAGTTGGCATTGCCGACAGGCGGGACGCCAAATTCCCACCGCCTGTCCTCGCGCAGCCTGTCGCCGCCCCAGTCCGACACGTTGAAGGGCGGATTGGCGAGGATGTAGTCGGCCTTTATGTCCGGATGCCGGTCGTTGTGGAAGCTGTCCCCGTGCTCGATTCGGCCGTCGATGCCCCGAATCGCCAGGTTCATCCTTGCCATTCGCCACGTGGTGTAGTTGGACTCCTGTCCGTAGATAGAGATATCGCCCCTTCCTCCGCCTGCTGCGTTGCCGTTTCCGGAGGTATGGGCGTCAATGAACGCCATTGACTGCACGAACATCCCGGAGGAGCCGCAACACGGGTCGTAGACCCGCCCCTTGTAGGGCTCCAGCATCTCAACAAGCAGACGCACCACGGAACGCGGGGTATAGAATTCACCGCCTTTCCGGCCCTCAGCCAGTGCGAATTGCTCCAGGAAGTACTCGTACACACTGCCGAGCACGTCCGTCGCCCGGGCTTCTGCCCCGCCCACGTCAATGTTGGTAACCAGGTCCACCACCTGCCCCAGGCGAGTCTTGTCAAGGTTGGGGCGAGCGTAGTCCTTTGGCAAAACGTCCTTGAGCGCGGGATTGTCCCGCTCAATGGCGGCCATTGCATCGTCAACCGCACGTCCAATGGTGGGCTGGCGCGCCTGAGACTGCAGATTCTTCCAACGCGCTTCCGGCGGCACCCAGAAGATGCTCTGGGCGCGGTACTCGTCAGGATCTTCCGGATCCGCGCCTTCAGCGATTTCTTCCACGAGCCTGGCATGGGCTTCCTCGAACGCGTCCGAGATGTACTTGAGGAAGATGAGGCCCAGAACGACGTGTTTGTACTCCGCAGCGTCCATGCTGCCACGCAACGCGTCGGCCATTGCCCAGAGCCTGGATCTGAAATCCGTACTGGCACCGGTATCGGCATCCGTCCTGGTCTTTTTTCGTCGACCCTTCGCCATCGTGTAAAGCTCCCGGGTTTACGACTACTTAGCAAAACTAATGTACACATTTAAAGTACACCACGCGGGAAATTCAGTCAACGTAAAACAGGTTAATTGAAACCGGGACCGTATACGAACAACTGTCGCGATTCGCAACACTATGCAGCGAGTACGCGTTAACCTGCCGAGTTCCCCCACCGGTTCACCTGTCCCCACATTCATACCCTCTCCCCTTGGGAGAGGGTGACGCGCAGCGTCGGGTGAGGGCGCCTTTGGTGACGCGCAGCGCCGGGTGAGGGCAAAACCAAAACAGGCCTGCGCGATGGGGCGCAAGCCTGTTTGTGATTTTCTGGTGGAGCTGATCGGGATCGAACCGACGACCTCATGACTGCCAGTCATGCGCTCTCCCAGCTGAGCTACAGCCCCACCGCTGGGCAATGTGGTGCAAGTGTAACAAAGCGACCGTTTCCTGTCAAGCGAAAAGGCCGATTCCGGGCGCTCCGGCCAGGGGATTACAATCTGTCGAGCGGTCTGCGACGGGCTTTCACAGGTTGTTACTCATCCCCTATCATCTCGGCGAATTTGTCTTCGGTCAGTATCTTGACGCCAAGGTTTTTGGCTTTTTCTTCCTTTGAGCCGGGGTTGTCGCCGATGACTACATAATCGGTCTTCTTGCTGACGCTGGAGGTGGGTTTGCCGCCGGCTGAGCGGACCGCGTCCTGGGCCTGCTGGCGGCCCCAACGAGAGAGGCTGCCCGTGATGACAACGGTCTTGCCATCCAGCGGTTTGGGGCGTGCCGCGGCCTTTTGTTCCGCTTCCAGGTTGAGTCCGGCCGCCCTCAGTTTATCGATCACCGCGGCGTTGTTTTCGTCTCTCAGGAACGCATGGACGCTTTGCGCGATCGCGGCGCCGATTTCGTGAACGGCTTCGATCTCCTCGGCCGGAGCATCCCGGAGCCGGTCGATGGATCCGAAGTGGTCGGCCAGAGTGCGCGCGACCGTGGCGCCCACGTGGCGGATCCCGAGCGCGAAGAGGACGTTGTGGAACGGCCTGGACTTGCTTTGCTTCAGGGCGGCGATCAGGTTCTGGGCTGACTTCTCGGCCATCCGATCCAGTTCGGCCACCGTCTCCACCTCGAGGGAGTAGAGGTCGCCCACGTCACGGATCAGCTCGTTGTCCACGAGCTGGTCCACGAGCGCGTGCCCGAGGCCCTCGATATCCATCGTGGTTCTGCCGGCAAAGTGGCGGATGCGCCCTTTCAACTGGGCCGGACAACTTGAGTTGACGCATCGGACCGCCACTTCGGACTCGTCCTTCACCAGGACGGCATCGCACACGGGACAGGTTTTGGGGAATTCAAAGCGCCCGGAGTCTGGAGCACGATCGGCTTCGACAACCGATACGACTTTGGGGATCACGTCGCCGCCCTTTTCCAGGACAACCGTGTCGCCTTCCCGGATGTCCTTGCGTTCGAGCTCCTCCGCGTTGTGCAGCGTGGCACGGCCGACGGTGCTGCCTGCCAGAAGGACCGGCTCCAGTTCGGCAACGGGGGTGACCACACCCGTGCGTCCCACCTGGAGGGCGATTTTCAAGAGCCGTGTCCGCACGCGTTCCGCCGAGAACTTGAAGGCGAACGCCCATCGGGGACTCTTGGCGGTGTCGCCGAGTCTTCGCTGCTGGCCGAGGTCGTCCACCTTGACCACAATGCCGTCGATCTCATAGGGAAGAGACTCCCGGTCCCTGTCCCACATCCGCCAGTACTCGACGATGTCCTCGGTGGAACTGCAGCGCCGGCGTTTGGGGTTTACGGGAAATCCCAACCGTTCCAGGCTTTCCAGGCTTTCGGAATGGCGTTCACGTTGTGATTGGGGCGTCAGGAGCCCGTGCGCGAAGAAACTGAGGTTCCGTTCGGCAACCAGCCGGGGGTCCTGGAGCTTCAGGGAGCCCGCCGCCGTGTTTCGCGGATTGGCGAACAACGGCTCCTCCTGCTCCGCACGCGTCTTGTTGATGGCGTCGAAGTCCTCGCGGGTGAGGTAGACCTCTCCGCGGATCTCGCACCGCTCGACGGGTTCCCTGAGGCGAATGGGGATGGAACGGATCGTCCGGACGTTGGGCGTGATTTCTTCGCCCTGCGTTCCGTCACCGCGGGTCACGCCGCGGATGAGCAATCCGTTTTCGTACGTCAGGCTCAAGGCCACGCCGTCGACCTTGAGCTCCGCGAGATAGACCAGGTCTTCCCCGGGCAATTCCCGTCGAAGGCGGGCGTCGAATTCGGTCAGGTCCGCCTCCGAGTAGGTGTTGTCCAGGCTGAGCATGGGGATTTCGTGACGTACGGTGGGAAAAGTCCCGCTCAGATCGGAACCGACCCGGCGGGTGGGTGAATCGGGCGGGACCAGGTCCGGATGTCCGGATTCCAGTTCCGCCAGTTCGCCCATCAATTCATCGAACTCCCGGTCGGAGACGGTGGGCGCGTCCAGGACGTAGTAGCGGTAGCTGTGTTCGTTCAACTCGCGGACGAGTCGCTCGATCCGGTTTCTGACCCGTTCGGACATGGGCTTCCTTCAAGCTGGTTTGTTTAACCTCAATTCGAAAAAAAAACAGCAACGGGTCGCTGCGACGAAACCTTCCGAAACGGGCCGAAGTGGTCGTCCGGAAGGACATTTTTTCCCTTCACGTCCAGTGACCCGACGGTTCATAGAAATCAGAAGTTAAATCGCCTTTATCTACTTGCACGTATTCGAATTAACGTCCCGGAATAATGAAGAATCAAGGTTAAACCTGGTTTTGTCGTGGGACCAAGATAATCAATGACTTGAGGAAGACGCAAGTCTCTCGCCCGCGTCTAACCCCCGCCGGCCCGCCTGCGGAAGGCGGATTGCTGCACGTCACAACGCGCCGGCGAGGATGGCCAGCAGACCGAGCACCATCCCCGCCTTGAGAAACCGGTTGATCAACCGGAGGCGGGAGGTGTCCGGGACGCGCAGGATGGAGACCATGACACCAATCAGCAGGACGTCGAGCAGGGCGACGAGGCCCAGATAAGGTGGCCCGTAAAGGCCGAGGAAGTACGGGACAGGGGTGAGCAGAACCACGAGCGCGAATGCGCCGGCGGCAAGGCGGCAGGACCTGGCGGATCCCCAGTGCATGGGCAGCGTGCCGCCCGGCGCCCTGCGGTCTCCCGGGATGTCCTGAGCGTCTTTGAGGATTTCCCGGCCCAGGTGGTAGATCGCGGCAAACAGGGCGGGAACAGCGGCGGGCAGGGGTGCGCGGACGGCGAACCCGCCGTAGAAGAAGGCCAGACCGCACAGGAGGCTTACCGCGACGTTACCCGCCAGCGGGACGTGCTTCAGCCGGCGATTATAGACGACGAGGCATCCGCACGCGCAGGCCGCGGTGGCGATGGCTTCAGGCGGCAGGAAAATGCTCAGGCCGAGGCCGAAAGAGAAGAGGCCAATGCACTCAATGCCGGCGGCGCGGGGGGGCAGACGGCCGGAAGGAAGGGGCCTGTGAGGGTGGTTGACGCGATCGGTTTCGAGGTCCCACAGGTCGTTGAGCGCGTTGCCGCCGGCCATGACGGCCGCCGCGGAAAGTGCGGCAATCCAGAGCGGCGCCGGCAGCGCGTGTACGCCCAGCCATCCGCCCATCAGCACCGAGGCAAAGGTGATCACACAATTCTGGGGGCGCGTGATCTGCAGGCCCGCGCGGAAGGCGGCGGCTTCGGAACGGTCAGACCGGAGCGGCGCCGGATTCCTTGAAGACATCGGCGGCGTCCCGAATGGAATACCGGTAACCCTGTTCGGTAAGAAACATCTGGCGCTTGCGCGCGAACTCCAGTTCCCGGGTATCCCGGGTAACCAGGGTGTAGAAATGAGCGAGGCTGCCATTGGCCTTCGGCCGCAGGATGCGCCCCAGCCGCTGGGCCTCTTCCTGCCGGGAACCGAATGTCCCCGAAATCTGGATCGCCACGTTGGCGTCCGGCAGGTCGACGGCGAAATTGGCCACCTTGGAAACGACCATCAGCCGCAATTCGCCTTTCCGGAAGCGTTCGTAGAGCAGGTCGCGATCCTCGCTGGGCGTCTTGCCCGTGATGACGGGGGCTTCCAATTCTCTTGCGAAGGCCTCGACCTGGTCGACGTACTTGCCGATCACGAGGATCTGGTCGTTGTCGTGTTTCCGGATGAGCTCTTTGGCCAGCGGGATTTTGGACGGATTCTCGGATGCGATCCGGAATTTCCCGCGGCCCCCGGCAACGGCGTAGTCCAGGCGCAGGTTCTGGGGCAGGGGAAGCCGGATTTCGCGGCACTCCGCGGTGGCGATCCAGCCCCTGGACTCCAGGTCGCGCCAGGGCACGTCGAAGCGTTTCGGGCCGATCAGACTGAAGACGTCCGCTTCCATGCCGTCTTCCCGGACAAGCGTGGCGGTGAGGCCCAGCCTGCGTCTCGCCTGCAATTCGGCGGTAAAGCGGAAGACCGGTGCGGGGAGCAGATGGACTTCGTCGTAGATGATGATGCCCCAGTTTCCCTGGTTGAAGATGGCGAAATGGGGAAACGCATCGCCCCTCTTCTTTCTGTAGGTGAGGATATTGTACGTCGCGATGGTGATGGGCCGGATCTCTTTGACCTCCCCGGAGTATTCGCCAATCTGGTCCGGCTTCAGGTCCGTCTTGTCCAGGAGTTCCGCTTTCCATTGGCGCGAGGCGGTAATATTGGTGGTGAGGATGAGCGCCTGCGTCTGCAGGCGTTCGAGCGCGGCGATGCCGACGATGGTCTTGCCGGCGCCGCAGGGAAGAACCACCACGCCGCTGCCGCCCTCCGGCCCGCCGCCGGCGTGGAAGATTTCCAGGGCCTCCCGCTGGTAGTCGCGCAGGTGAAACGGCGCGCCGGCCAGGGTGGTCGCGCGCCGCTGCAGCGTCAGGCGCCGGCCGGGCACGTACCCGGCGAGGTCCTTGACCGGAAAGCCGATGCGGGTGAGCGCCTGTTTCAGGTGGCCCCGGTACAGCAGGTCGATTTTGAGGCGCCGCTCGTCGATCCTTCGGTTCAGATACGGCCGTACCGACTTGTGCTGGCAGATTTCGGTGATGAGCAGGGGATCGTCGGCGGAGAGGACGAGGTCCTTCCCGGACCGTTCCAGCCGGATCCGGCCGTACCGCCCCAGGGTCTCCCGGATTTCAACGGAGACGTTCTGAGGGATTTCGTATTTGCTGAAGGATTCCAGCGCGCCTGTAATCTCGTCGGCCGTGAGCCCCGCGGCGGCGGCGTTCCAGAGCGAGAGCGGGCTGATGCGGTAGCTGTGGATATACTCGGGGCTCTTTTCCAGTTCGGCGAAACGGGCCAGAACGTCCCGTGCGGCTTCGTACCGCGGTCCGCCGACCTCCGCGAGAACGGTCATGTCGCTCTGCACGATGAGTGGATTTTGGGCGTTGTATGACATAAAAGGGTGGAGACAGGCGGGCGGTCGCCGGGAAATAGCAGGGAAGGCGGAGACCCCTTGCGGCGCGCCGTTGCCTGCCGCAAGGAATTCCGGGAATAGTGCCGTTGCAAAGGCGGTATAAGAATACACATGGCGGAACCGATTGTCAATCGGTTTCGTCCAACCCGGCCCCCAAGCGATTTCGAAGAGAATTATTTGACTTTAACGCCTCGTTTACGTAATTTTACATGTCTGTTAATTTATAGTGGGCCAGTCGTTTCCGGCGTCAACGTTCCACTTTGCCTCAGGGTATTTTCACGTCGTGCGGCGCGGATACGCGGTACCTGGCGGCCCATGTCGGGAGGAGCTGCAAGTCACGTGGAGGGGAGGGTCAGGATGGAAAATCAACTGCCGCGGTGTCTGAAGTGCGAAAAGGGCCTATTGCTGCCGCTGTCCGATTACGGGCGCGACGGCGCGCCCATTCACTATAAGGCCTGGGTTTGCAGCAGCCCGGACTGCGGGTTCAACCTGCGTATCGATAACGGAGAGATCAGCATGGGAAGAAACATCGCCGAGTCGTACAAATAGCCCGGAAGACGGGGCGCCTCCCACTTGAGGGTCTCGCGTCACGCGTCCGGCGCCGATAGATCCGATACCCACGACGGCGGACGGATTCTTCGCGGCCCCGGGGTCTCATTGCCGCCGGACGCCGTCTCGACTTTTGAAAGTTTCTTTCAATCGCCTTTCTTTTTTTCCCACCTCGCGCGGGACCATCCCCTGATCAGCGGGGGTGGCGTTTTATTTCCGCCTTCCGCCTCCCTCAGATTCCATAACGTCCAGATGTCCTATCAATCCAGGGAATCCAATCAGCCCGTATGGGATCGTCCTGTACTCGGCATCGAAACGTCGTGTGACGAAACGGCTGCCGCGGTCGTTGCCGGCGGCCGTATTCTGTCGAATATCATCTTTTCCCAGACGGAACACAGCCTGTACGGCGGCGTGGTTCCCGAACTGGCGTCGCGGAACCACGTGCGCAAGATCGTGCCGGTTGTACGCGAGGCCCTGGATCGGGCCGGAATCGGGCTGGATGACCTCGGCGGCATCGCGGTCACCCAGGGGCCCGGTCTCGTCGGATGCCTTCTCGTGGGTATCTCGGCCGCCAGGGGGATGGCGCTCGGAAGCGGCCTTCCGCTGATCGGCGTGCATCATATTGAGGGACATATCTTTGCGGGACTGCTGGCGGAACCCGGCCTGCGTCCGCCCTTTCTCGCCCTGGTGATTTCCGGCGGCCATACTCAGTTGATCCACGTGCGCCGGTGGGGCCTGTA
This sequence comes from Candidatus Latescibacterota bacterium, assembly GCA_965203805.1. GTDB lineage: Bacteria > Latescibacterota > UBA2968 > UBA2968 > JAAXHE01. Next base: position 5,406,288 of record OZ241917.1, read on the forward strand.
CGAAATCCGCGGCGAAACCAGGGACGACGCGGCAGGGGAAGCCTTTGACAAGGTCGCGAAGATGCTGGGCCTGCTGAAGGCCGGTGAAACGACCATGGGCGGGCCTGTCATTGCCGAACTGGCGGAACAGGGTGACGCCGACGCATTTGCGTTTCCGCGAGGGCTCCGGCATCGGGAGGGATTCGAGTTCAGCTTCAGCGGGATCAAGACATCGGTTCTGTACCACCTGAAGCGCCGGTCCGAAGCCGATGTGGCGGCGGAACGCGCGGACATTGCGGCCAGTTTTCAGGCCGCGGTTGTGGACGTTCTCGTGGAAAAGACCATCAAGGCCGCGAGCGCCCTGGGGTTGAGGCGGATTCTGCTTACCGGCGGCGTGGCGGCGAATCGGCGGTTGCGGGAAGAGATGCAGCGCGCCGCCCGCGGCTGCGGTGCAAAGGTCTGTTTTCCGCCGCCCGTCCTGTGTACCGACAACGCGGCGATGATCGCCTGCGCCGGAGGGTTCCGGTTGGGCAGAGGCGAGCGGTCGGAGCGGGGCCTCGATGCCGATCCGAGAATGAAGCTGGCCTGACCCTGCCTCACGCCATACGATGATATCCCTATGTTCCCGTTGTCAGATCTGGATCTGAGTTTGCGCGACGGATTGTGGCTGGGTCTGCTGGGACCGGTCTGTGTATACCTGGCCTGGCAGGCGTACCGCACCCGGAAACAGGAATTCCCGTTGGTACGCTGGTTGCTGGTATTGCGGTGCACGGCGTTTCTTCTTCTGCTGGTGCTGATGATGGAACCCGTCCTCGCGCTCACGATGCGGCGCGAACGCAAGCCGCTCCTGGCCGTACTGGTGGACGACAGCGAGAGCATGCGGATCGAGGACGGCGGGCGGACGCGCGGCGACCGTGCGATGGACCTCCTCAAGAGCGGTGTGTTCGAAGCGCTGGCGTCGCGCGCCCGGGTGGCCAGGTATCGCTTCTCCGAGTGGATGGCGCCCGTGCCGCCATCGAGCCTGGATTCCCTGCGCTTCAACGGGCGGGCAACGGACCTGGCCGCCGCGCTGAATATGCTGCGAGACGAGACGGCCGGCGAGGGACTGGCCGCTGCGGTTTTGATCTCCGACGGGGCGCACAACCTGGGGGCGAGGCCGGAAGTGGCCGCGCTCGCGCTGGGTGCGCCGGTCATTGCGGTGGGCGTGGGGAACGCGGACCCGCCGAAGGATGCGGCAATCGTGTCCGCCGTGTGCGATCCGATGGGTTACGTCGGGCGGCCGCTGTCGATTTCGGTGGGACTGAAGTCGAGCGGATTTGAAGGCGCAACGTCCCTGCTGGTTGTCCGGGAGAACGGGCGCCGGCTGGCGGAAGCGCCGGTCACGCTGGCGGACGGCGAGCAGGAGGTCCGCTTTACCGTATCGCCGGACAGGGCCGGTCGGGCCGTGTACGAAGTGCATCTCGCGGCGCAGCCGGCGGAACGCTCCAGGGCGAACAATACCGCCGTGGTGTCCGCGGAGGTTCTGGAGAACCGTCTGCGGGTTCTGATGGTTGCGGGTTCTCCAGGTGCGGACTTTGCCTATCTGCGCCGTTTGCTGGAGGCCGATGAGAATCTGCAGGTGGAGGTGCACATCGCCCGAAAGCCGGAGGAATGGCCCTACCGGATGCGGGCGGCGTTGGGCGATGCCGGTCAGTCGGAACTCGTCATCCTCTTCGATCTGCCCGGAGAGATGCTCCTTGGCGAGCCGGGCATTCGGCTGGCCGAATACGTGGAATCGGGAGGCGCGATGCTCGTGGTGGGCGGACGGGCGGGATTCAACGGGGCGTACGCGCGGTCGCCCGTAGCGCGGGTGCTGCCGGTCCGGTGTTCTCCGGACGCGAGTACGTATCGTGAGGCGTCACTCCGGCTGGAAGTGTCGCGGTCCGGCGCCTTGCATCCGATTCTCAGGGTCTCGGACGACCCCCTTTCGGACCGGCGGGCCTGGAACGATCTTCCTCCGCTTCTGGCATGCAACCTGAATGAAGGACTTCGACCGAATGCCGAAGCCCTGATATTTCATCCGGTCGAACGCGCCGGCCTGGAAAAGATGCCGCTGGTTGCCGTGGGTCGCGCGGGCGCGGGCAAGGTGATGGCCGTGACGTTCAGGACGTTCTGGCGTCTCGGTCTCATGATGTGGGGCGTCGGCAGGAACGACAAGGTCTCGAAGGCGTTCTGGGCGAACTCGGTGCAGTGGCTGCTGAAGCGGGAGGACGTCGACCGCATACAGGTGGAAGTGGACAAACCGGTCTATCGCAGCGGTGCTCCGGTCACGTTCCACGCCCGTGTTTTCAATGAGTTGCTCCGGCCGCAGGAAGGCGCGCGCGTGTCGGTCTCTGTCGAGGACGGCGACCGCGTGCGGCACACGGTGTTGGACGATGAAGGCCAGGGTCGCTACCGCGGGCAACTGAAAGCGGGCGCCCAGGGCGACTATGGATTTGAAGCGCGGGCCCGCATGGGCGACGTCGACCTCGGAAGCGGCGCCGGGCGGTTCACCGTGGGCCGGTACAGCCTGGAGTTTGAAGACATGCGAATGAACCGGGATCTTCTGGAGGGTCTGGCCGTGCAAAGCGGTGGCGTCTTCGCGCCGCCCGATCGCCTGAACGAGGTCCTGAACGAACTTGAACTGGCCCCCCAGCCGGTAGCCGAGGCGTACCGGACCCGGCTCTGGGGGAAACCCTGGCCGCTGTTCGTTCTCATCCTGCTCCTTGGCGCGGAATGGACGGCCAGACGCATGCGGGGCATGATATGAACGGGTTTGCGACACCTCGGACACCGTGGATTCGCAGCGGCGGATCCATTGCCGGCGGCTTCGTTGTGCTTCTTGCGGTGCTGATTTCATGGGGACCGGCCGAGGGTCGCGTGGTGATCAGCGAGGTGATGTTCGATCCGTCCGGCAGCGAGTTTTACGACGAATATATCGAGATTCAGAATACCGGCGACGGACCGGTGGATCTGGCGGGATGGAAAGCCGGAGACGGCGACGAGGCGGACGAACTGGTCTTCGGGGGCGGCGGGTCCCTGCTGCAGCCCGGGGCATTCGGGCTGATTCTGGATGCCGGGTATTTCGCGAACTCGACCCGTTACGATCCGCTGCCCGCGGCGGCGCTGATCCTTACGGTCTCAGACGCCACACTCGGGAATTCCGGCCTGAGCAACTCGGCGCCGGAGCGGGTTGTGCTGGTTTCTTCGTCCGGCGATACCGTGGGCGCGATGGTCTACACCACGGGTAACAGACCGGGGTTTTCGGAAGAGAAAATCGACCCCGCGGGAGGCGACGGGCCGGATAACTGGACGGATTCACGGTGGGAAGGAGGGACGCCGGGGCGCGCCAACAGCGTCAGCCCCAGGGACTACGACCTGGCGCTGGCGATGGTATCGGAATCGCCGTTTCCGGTACCGGCCGGCGGGTCCCGCGATTTTGTTCTGGCGGTGGAAAACCGCGGTCGCCGGGCGGCATCGGTGTTTTCCGTGGCGGTTGAGGGAATCTCCGGTTGGCGCCGGGATTTCCCGGGCCTGGGACCGGCGGAAATCCTCCGGATCGAAGCGCCGATCGGAAACGTGCCGCCTGGACGGCACGAATACGCGGCCCGGGTCGCGTTCGATGCCGATGAGGACCCATCGAACAACCAGCTGACCTGGACGGTGCTTGGCGGAACCGGGCCCGGCGCCGCGGTCGTCAATGAAGTCATGGCTTCTCCGTTGGAAGGGGATCCGGAATGGGTGGAACTTCACAACCGTTCCGGGCAGGCGCTGGACCTGATCGCGTGGCGAATAGACGACGCGGCGTCCTCTGGCGGGACGTTCGGACGCGAACCCCTCCTGCTGGCGCCGGATGCGTACCTGGTGGTAACCGAAGACGTCGACCGGTTCTACAGCCGGTTCCCCGATCGGACCGTCCACGTTGTTGCGCCCGGGCGGTGGGCCCGCCTGAACAACAGCGGGGACGCCGTGGTCGTTCGGGATGCGACCGGCGGGGTTGTGGACAGGATGTCGTACGACGAGGCGCCGGTCGAAGGGCGGTCGCTCGAACGGATATCGGGGTCGGGATCCGGGGATGACCCTCAGAACTGGTTGACGAGCACCCACCGGGACGGCGCGACGCCCGGCCGTGAAAACAGCGTGGCGCAGCGGAGCGGCATCGACGCCGTCCAGCTCCTTGCCGAGCCCAATCCCTTTTACGATCGGGTGGAAGTACGCTACCTTCTTCCAGCCCCCCGCGCGCATGTGAATCTCTGGGTTTACGACCGGTCCGGCCACCCGGTCAAATCGCTCCTGAATGCCGCCGAGGGCGGAAGCCGGCGACGTGTGACGTGGGACGGGACGGGTGAGGACGGGGCGCCGTTGAAGCCGGGCATCTACATCTTATTTTTGGAGACTTCGGTGGAAGGCCGTATCTTTAGGACCAGAGCCCCTGTTGTGTTTGCGAGAGGACTTTAGCGTCGCAGCCTGCAGGACCGGCCAGTCCCCTGCGCCGGCGTCTCGGTAGCCGATTCGGGATTTCCCGTGCGCTCCTGATCCCGCGAACGGGTGTCGTTCAGGAGCGGCCCGCGCATTCTCTCTCCCCCTGGACGCGACAAGACAAGGGTGGACCTTAATATGAGAAAGGAACCGTACGAAGTCATCGGCGAACAGGAAGATAAGCCGGATCTGGTCAATCAGATCTGCGGGGTGCTGTTATTTGCGGTCGCGCTGTTGATGGCGGTAAGCCTGGCTACGCATTCCCCGCAGGATCCACCGAATTCGGGCCGTGCGCCGGAGCTGACGGAGAACATGGCGGGGTGGATCGGCAGCCAGGTTTCCTACTATCTTTTGTTTGCGGTCGGCCATTGCGCCTACGTGCTGGTCGCCATCGTCCTGATGTGGGGTTGGAATCGCTTCAGAGACCAGCCCGCACTGCCTCTTGTCTCCCGCAGCCTGGTGTTGCTGGCCCTGGTGGTGGTTTATTGCGGCGCGACGGGCGTGCCTTCGCGAGGGGAGAGCCACCTTTCGTTCCTGATGGGCGGGTGGCTGGGCGTTACCCTGGCGTCCGGGACACTGGTCCCCTATCTGGGTTTCGTCGGGTCGTACATTCTGCTGAGCGCCCTGTTTATCGTGTTCTTCATGCTCCTGACAGGCCTTCGTTTTTCCCGGATTCCGGACTTGTGGGCGGCGCGCGCAAAGAGAAACCGGACCGGAGCGAACGGCGAGGCCGCATCCCTGCACCGGGAACCGGCGCGCAGCGAGGAAACCCGGGAAACGGAGTGGACGCAACCCGTCCTGCCGCCGCAGGAGGACGACCCCTGGAACGAGGCCGGGCCGGAACCCGTGGTCGCACCCGAAGAAACGACCCCCGAACCGTTTCCCGCTTACGACGACGATGCGGATGAACCGGAAGAGGAACCGGCGCCGTCTCTCGATCCCGACATCGTTGCAGACCCCGTGGAAATTACCCCCGCGTCCCCTGCGAAGCGGACTGTGGAGACGACGGGAGCCGAAGACGTCGAGTACCGGCTGCCTGACCCGGAACTGCTGAACGAGCCCGCGCAAACGGAAGAGGGACCCGACCGGTCGGATCTGCTGGAAGGGGCGCAGACCCTCGAACACAGCCTCACCAGTTTCGGGATCGAAGGCAAGGTGGTTCAGGTGAATCCGGGTCCTGTCATCACCGGATACGAAGTGCAGCCGCCGCGCGGGGTGAAGGTGAACCGCATTGTCAATCTTTCGGACGACCTCGCGCTGGTGATGAAGGCGCGAAGTATCCGCATACAGGCGCCGATTCCCGGCAAAGCGGCGGTGGGAATCGAGGTGCCGAATGCGAATCCTTCAACCGTCTTCCTGCGGGAGATTCTGGAATCCGACGCCTTTCATGGCGCCGAAGACAGGCTGATGCTGGCGCTGGGCAAGTCCGCCACCGGAGAGTCCGTCTGCACCAGCCTGGCTTCCATGCCCCACCTGTTGATCGCCGGCGCGACGGGCAGCGGGAAGTCGGTATGCATCAACGTGCTGATCACCAGCATACTCATGCGGTGCCGACCCGATGAGGTCCGTTTCATCATGGTGGACCCGAAGATGCTGGAACTGTCGATCTACAACAGCATTCCGCATCTGCTGGCGCCGGTGGTCACGGAACCTCAAAAGGCTTCCGAAGCGTTGCGGTGGACGGTGGCGGAGATGGAAGACCGCTATCGAAACCTGGCTCAGTACAACGTCCGGAACATCATGGACTTCAACGACAAACTGGAGAAGATGCGGGCGGAGGCGGACACCGAAGAAGACCGTCGTGAGGTTGCCTCGAAGTTGCCTTATATCGTGGTTGTGGTCGACGAACTCGCGGACCTGATGATGACGGCGCCGGCGGATATCGAAGATTCGCTGGCCCGGCTGGCGCAGATGGCCCGCGCGGTGGGTATCCATCTCATCCTGGCGACGCAGCGGCCGTCTGTCAATGTCATCACCGGAACGATCAAGGCGAACTTCCCGTCGCGCATCGCGTTTCGCGTGGCATCGAAAGTGGATTCACGCACCATTCTGGACTGCAACGGCGCCGAGAAGCTCCTGGGCCGCGGCGATATGCTGTTCATGCCCGCGGGCAAACCGGAACCCGTGCGCGTTCACGGCGCCAACATGACAACCGAGGAGACCGAACGCCTGGTGGAGTGGGTAAGCGGACAGGGCGTGGATCTGGAACAGCTGGATCTGGGCGTGGACGAAAACGAACTGATGCTTGCCGAAGGGACCCGCGACAAACGGTTCGACGAGGCGCTGCGCCTGGTCGTTACGCACCAGCAGGGTTCGGCCTCGCTGCTGCAGCGCCGCATGAAGGTGGGGTACGCCCGCGCCGCGCGTCTGGTCGATGAACTGGAGCAGGCCGGCATCGTCGCGCCGTCGGACGGCAGCAGCAAGGGGCGGGAGGTGCTGGTGGGCATCGAGTATCTGGACCGGCACGACGAGGACGATCCCGGTGCGGTATGAATGCCGAGTGGCGAACGGCGAAGGGCGGAGCCCGGAGGGCGAGGGCGCGTACGGTGATCCCGCCAGGCAGTTTACTCGAGGGAAGGCGCATGACCGTCGGCTGGCTTAAATTTCTGTTTTTCGCGTGCGCGGTTCTGTCGCCCGGGGACGCGCGGGGCATCGACGGCCGCGAGGTGATTCGCAGGCAACAGCAGCGGTACGAGAAGCTTACGAGCATCAGCGCCCGGTTCAGGAAAAGCCACTACTGGAAGCTCGTCGATCAGAAAACGGAACTGGGCGGCAGCCTCTACGTCCGGAAACCGAATCAGTTCCGCTTCGAGACACGGGTCCAGACGGTGGTGTCCGATGGAGAAAGCGCCTGGAACTACACGCCGGAGAACGAACAGGTACTGCTGAGCAGCTACGATCGGGCAACGGGCGACAGGAGCTATGAGAAGCTGCTCTTCGATCTCATTCTGCTGGGAGGGTACGAGTCGCGCTACGACCCGCGGCTTGCCGGAGAGGAGCGCGTTGACGGGAGGCGCTGTTACCGCGTGGAATTGACGGCCCGGGAGGAAGAGAGTTATATTTCACGTATTCGTCTGTGGATAGACAGAAAGCTCTGGCTGGTCCGCCGGGCGGAGTACCTGAATCTGAACGACGATGTAACCACGTACGAAATCTCACGATTGAAGGTGGACGGGAAGTTGAAACCGGCTCTGTTCACATTCGTGCCGCCAGACGGTGTCGAAGTGATTGATCTCAGGTAAATAAGAGGTCTGGCTCTGTTCTGTCACTGAAAGGAGTTGTCGGTTATGGCTGTCGATCTGCAGTTTACCGATTTGAAAACCGGGTTGGCCGAGAGCCGCGACCGGATGGAAAACCTCCGGAGGTTTCTTTGACCTGGAAACCCGGGAAGCCCGGATCGCCGAACTCGAAAGGTCCATGGAGCGACCGGGATTCTGGGACGATCGGGAACGCGCCAGGCAGACCATCGATGAAGTGAATGGCCACAAAGATTGGGCAACCGGGTGGCGCGGGCTGGATGAGCGGCTCATGGAACTGGAGGAGTTGTACGATCTTGCCCGTGAAGAGAAGGACGACGAGACGCTGCGGGACCTTCGCCGGGAACACGGGGCTCTGGGTGCGGCGCTTGAAGAGCTTGAATTCCGGCATATGATGGGCGAAAAGGAGGATCGCCTGGATGCCATCCTGGCGATCCATCCCGGCGCCGGCGGCACGGAATCGGCCGACTGGGCGCAGATGCTGATGAGGATGTACAGCCGTTGGGCAGAACGCCGCGGTTTCCGGGCGGACGTGCTGGACCTTCTTCCGGGGGAGACGGCGGGCATCAAGAGCGTGGTCATCGAGATGAAGGGAGAATACGCGTACGGATACCTCAAATCTGAAATGGGGGTACACCGGCTGGTTCGCCTTTCGCCGTTCGATTCCGGCCGCCGGCGCCATACATCCTTCGCGTCGGTATCCGTTTATCCCGAGGCGGAGGGCGATATCGAGGTGGAAATCCAGCCGGAGGATATCCGCGTGGATACCTACCGGTCCAGCGGGGCGGGCGGGCAGCACGTGAACAAGACCGACTCGGCCGTACGGATCACGCACTTTCCTACGGGCATCGTGGTTCAGTGTCAGAACGAACGTTCGCAGCACAAGAACCGGAACTCCGCCATGAAGATTCTCAAAGCCAGGCTGTACCAGCACTACAGGGAGGAGGAAGAGAAGGCCCGCGCGGAGATTGAGAAGGACAAGAAGAAGATCGAGTTCGGAAGCCAGGTCCGCAACTACGTGCTCCATCCCTATCAGCTCGTCAAAGACCTCCGGACCGGGTTCGAGACATCGGGTGTTCAGGGCGTCATGGACGGGGACCTGGACGGCTTCATGCGGGCGTTTCTGGAACAGAAGGGAGAGGCGTAACCTGCGGGGCAAAGGGCTTGACTTGCCCACATGTATTGATTATGTTATTTTCGATTGCTTAATCCGGCGCTGGTGGGGATTTTTTGATATCGGGACACTGCTGTCCAAGAACCGTCGGATTCTCAGAGATAAGGTTCGAAATATAGCTTCAATTGGCGATTTTGGACGGGTTTGACCCGGAAAATGAAAACCAGGTTGCCATCGTCTGCGCAATGCTGTCCAAGAACAAAGTGACTCATCCAGTGGCCATAATCGTGCTGTTCCCGTCTCATTAAGCCCGTGAAATAGGCACTTTTTGAAACTCACGCTACCTTGGTCGAAGCGCTGCTTCGCGGAAGTGAACCAGATGCTGTCCAAGACAGAAATCGATTTTGGACAGGTGTGATATCGGGAGGAATCCGTTTGGCTCAGGAAGGGGCGTCTTCCGCCCCGGAGACGCAACTGGTTGCCCAGCGTTTGCAGAAGCTGGCGTCGATACGGGAAATGGGCGTGGAGCCCTATCCGTACCGGTTCGAAGTGACCCATCGCTCCGGGGAAATAAGGGAGGCGTTTCAAACGCTCGAAGCGGACGGGCGGAACGTGTCGGTGGCGGGGCGGCTCATGGCCAGACGGGACCATGGCCGGTCGGCCTTTGCCGATCTCCTGGACGAAACGGGTCGGATTCAGATCTACGTAAGACGGGATGCGGTGGGCGAAGCGGCGTTCGATCTTTGGAAATTGCTCGATATTGGAGATTTCGTCGGCGTCGAGGGGCCGGTATTCCGGACCCGTTCTGGCGAGATGACGGTGAAGGCGCAGGCTTTCGAAATGCTTTCCAAGGCCGTGCGGCCGTTGCCCGTGCCAAAGGAAGAGGTGATAGACGGCGAGAAGGTTGTCCACGATGCCTTCAGCGATCCTGAACTGCGATACCGCCGCCGTTACCTGGACCTGACGTTGAATCCGGAAGTAAAGGACGTGTTCCGGAAGCGGACGGAGACCTTTTCGGCCATTCGCGATTTTTTCGACGCGAGGGGTTTCCTGGAAGCCGACACGCCCGTTCTGCAGCCGCTGTACGGCGGCGCCTCCGCGCGGCCGTTTACAACGCATCACAATGCGCTGGATATGAAGCTCTATCTGCGGATCTCGAACGAGCTCTATCTGAAGCGCCTGATTGTCGGCGGATTTGAAAAGGTCTACGAATTCAGCCGGGATTTCCGCAACGAGGGCATCGATCGTACGCACAATCCCGAATTCACCATGCTGGAGGCCTACCAGGCATACGCCGACTACAACGACATGATGTCGCTGACCGAGTCGCTGTTTGCTTCGGTCGCCAGGTCGGTTACGGGCGCGAGCACGGTTGTCTATCAGGGAACGGAGATCGACCTCAGCCCTCCGTGGCGGCGGTTGACCCTTCTGGATGCCATTGCGGAGTACGGCAACGTTCACGTGGCCGACGCGTCGGTTGAAGCGTTGAGGGAGGTCTGCCGAAGCCTCGGACTCGAGGTCGATAACGTTGCGCAGCGCGGACATCTGATGGATGAGATTTTCGAGGCGGTCGCACAGCCGCACCTGATTCAACCCACGTTTATTACGGATTATCCCGTGGAAATGTCGCCGCTGGCCAAGCGGCACCGGGAAAACCCCGAGCTGACGGAACGGTTCGAGCCGTTCATCTGCGGTTGGGAGGCGGCCAACGCGTTTTCCGAACTCAACGATCCGATCGACCAGCGCAAGCGTTTCGAACACCAGGCCTCGCTGCTGGAGAGCGGGGATGAAGAGGCACAGGTTCTCGACGCCGATTTCCTGAGGGCAATGGAATATGGCATGCCGCCTACGGGCGGGCTGGGTTTTGGCGTGGACCGGCTCGTGATGCTCCTCACCAACGCGCGTTCCATCCGGGACGTCATCCTGTTCCCTCACATGCGTCCCGAGGAGGGCCGTCCGGAGACAGACGGCGATGCGTAGCCTGCTGGAGGCTGCGGATCTGGTTAAACGATACCGGGTCGGCCGTTCGGAAATACAGGTGCTCAGGGGTGTCGCCCTTTCCGTCGCGCAGGGCGAAGTGGTTGCGGTGATTGGCCCTTCCGGCGTCGGGAAGAGTACGTTGCTCCACATATTGGGCGGGCTGGATCGCCCCACCGGCGGAACGGTTCACGTCGATGGCAACGACGTCTTTGCGCTGTCGGATACGGAACGGGCGCGGTTCCGAAACGAGTCGGTCGGATTTGTTTTTCAGTTTCACCATCTGCTGAACGATTTTACTGCGGAGGAAAACGTGATGCTGCCCCTGATGATCCAGGGGCGGCCCGCTTCCGAAGCGCGGACCGCGGCCGGGGAACTGCTGAATGCCGTGGGGCTCTTCGAGCGCCGCGATCATCTGCCCTCGGAACTGTCCGGCGGAGAATCCCAGCGCGTGGCCGTGGCCAGGGCGCTGGTCGGGCGGCCGAAGCTGGTGCTGGCGGACGAGCCTTCAGGCAACCTCGACGCGGAACACAGCCGGCAATTGCACGATCTGATCTGGCGGCTCGCGGGCAGCCTGAAACAGACGTTTGTCATCGCCACGCACGATCAGACGCTGGCCGGCAGGGCCGATCGGATCATTCGGATGGAAGACGGCAGCATCGTGGATGAGGGGCGCGGGGGCTGAAGCCGGGTCTCGCGGACGCAAGCAGGCGGTCGAGAGGTGGCCCTGCGGTCACATTATGAGGATCCAGAGGAGACTTGTCCCATGAACAGCAGGTTTTCGGATCGGGTGAAGCGAGTGATGCGACTGGTCCGTGAAGAGGCGGCCCGGCTGGGCAATAATCACATCAGCAGCGAGCACCTGTTGCTTGGCATCATCCGGGAGGGAAAGGGATCGGCCGTCAACGTGATGTTGAATCTGGGATTGAACCTGGACAAGATCAAACAGTCGATCGACGACTACGTCGCCTATTCCGGCGGGTCGATGACCATGGGCGACGTGCCCTTCACGCCGAGGGCAAAGCAGATACTCGAAATCGCGGCCTCCGAAGCCAAAGAGATGAAAAGCCAGAACGTGAGAACCTGTCACCTGCTGGTGGCGCTCGTGAAGGACAAAGAGACGATTGCCGCGCAGATACTTGTGGGATTTGGCGTCGACTACAAGACCGTGAAGGAGGAGGTGATTGCCGTTTTGCAGGGCAAACCGACGGGTAAACGCGAAAAGAAGAAGAGCAAGACCCCGTATCTGGATCACTTCGGTCGCGATCTGACCGAACTGGCGCGCGAGGGCAAGCTGGATCCGGTCATTGGCAGGGAGCGGGAGATTGAACGGGTGTCTCAGGTGCTCAGCCGGCGCAAGAAGAACAACCCTGTGCTTATCGGAGAACCGGGGGTGGGAAAAACGGCGATCGTCGAAGGCCTCGCACAGCGCATCGTGGAACGCCGCGTGCCCCAGTTGCTGGCGGACAAACGCATGGTTACGCTGGACATGGGCGGGATGGTCGCGGGAACCAAGTACCGCGGTCAGTTCGAAGAGCGCATCAAGGCGGTCATGAACGAGCTCCAGCAGAGCCAGGAAGTCATCATCTTCATCGACGAGCTGCATACCATCGTGGGGGCCGGGAGCGCGGAGGGAACGCTGGACGCCTCCAACATGTTCAAGCCGGCGTTTTCGAGGGGCGAACTTCAGTGCATCGGCGCCACCACGCTGGACGAATACCGAAAATACATTGAAAAGGACGGCGCGCTGGAACGCCGTTTTCAGACCATTCTGGTCGATTCGCCGTCGGTGGACGACGCCATTGATATCCTCGAGGGCCTGAAGGAGAAATTCGAAGCCCACCATCTGGTAACCTATACAGAAGACGCGGTTGAGAGCGCCGTGCGCATGGCCGACCGTTATATCAGCGACCGGCATCTGCCCGACAAGGCCATCGACGTCATCGACGAAACCGGGTCCCGCGTACGACTCGGCCGGTTGAATCCGCCTGAAGAAATCAAGACGCTCGAACTCGAAATCGAGGAGATTACGCGGCAGAAGAACGCGGCTGCGAACAGCCAGCAGTTCGAAGAGGCGGCCAAGCTCAGGGACCAGGAGCGGAAGTTGAAGGAACAGGTCGACGAGATGCGCCAGGAGTGGGAGCAGAAGGTCCGCGACGAAGTGGTCGAGGTGACCGAGCAGGATATCGCTGAAGTGATTTCCAGCATGACGGGAATTCCCGCGTTCCGGCTGGCGCAGGAGGAATCGGAGAAGCTGCTCCGCATGGGAGAGAAGGTGAAGAGCCGGGTGGTCGGCCAGGACGAGGCGGTCGATACGGTCTGCCGCTCCATCCGCCGGACGCGGGCGGGGCTGAAAGACCCGAATCGACCCATCGGCACGTTTCTTTTCCTGGGGCCCACGGGCGTGGGGAAGACCTATCTGGCGCAGGCGCTCGCCCGGTACCTGTTCGACGACGAGGAAGCGCTTATCACGGTGGATATGTCGGAGTATATGGAGAAGTTCGCGGTTTCGCGGCTGATCGGAGCGCCGCCGGGATACGTTGGATACGACGAGGGCGGTCAGCTGACCGAAAAAGTGCGCAGAAAACCCTACTCGGTGGTGCTGCTCGACGAGATTGAAAAAGCCCATCCTGACGTGTTCAACCTGCTCCTGCAGGTCCTGGACGAGGGGCGTCTGACGGACAGCTTCGGCCGGAAAGTCAACTTCAGGAATACAATATTGATCATGACGTCCAATCTCGGCACCCGCGACCTGGCCAATGCCGGAGGGCTCGGATTCAAACGGTCCGACAAGAAGAGCATCCGCGAAAAGATGGTGGAGCGCGTCGAGGAGGAACTCAAGAAGACGTTCAATCCCGAATTTTTGAACCGGCTGGACGAAATGGTGGTCTTCAATCCCCTCGAACGGAAAGAGATCATCCAGATTGTAGACCTCGAAATTGCGGAGATATTCGATCGCCTCAAGGAACGGGAAATCGGCATCAGCCTCACGCCCGGGGCCAAGGCACTGCTGGCGGAAAAGGGGTACGACCCCACGTACGGGGCGCGTCAGCTGAAGCGCACCATTCAGAAACTGGTGGAAGATCCCATGGCGGAAGAGATACTGCAGGGCACGTTTACCGCCGGGAGCGAGGTGCGCATCAGCAAGAAGGGTGACGGGCTCCAGTTCGTGGATGCCAATGCGGTTGCCGCAGACGCCGCCAGGGAAGTGATGGACCGTGTTTCGGAGGAATGAAAGGGCGCCTGTCGCGTGGGCGTTTACCGTGATTTACGCTCGTTTCACTGCGATCATGACCAATTGGGTCCGGACGTACGGCCGGGCCCAATTTTGCAGTACGGAACACTGGCAGGAACTTTTGGGTTGACGGAGCGTTTGTTCGATGTGGACCGGGGTTTGAATTCCTCTGAATTTTTCAGTCTGGCGTAACGGAGGCGAACGGCTTTGTTGGGAATCCTTTTCGGAGTTTTCGCGGTGCTGCTGAACATCGCGTCTCCCGGTACGGCGACGGCGCAGCAGGCGCCCGTGATTACTGAGATCAGGGTCGAGGGCAATCGGATCACCGAAGCATCGCTGATCAGGTTTTCCTCCGGGCTGGCGGAAGGACAGCGCCTCATGTTGCCGGACGACCCGCCGCGTGTGATTCGCAATCTCCACCGATTGAACATCTTTTCGGATATTCAGGTCTACGCCGACCCGAACGTGGACGAGGGCGTGGCCGTTGTGATCGTCGTGGAAGAATATCCCAAGCTGGACGACGTCCGCTTCGAGGGCAACAAGGGGATCAAATCCAAGAAACTGAAGAAGAAACTGGCCTTCATTGAGAAACAGTGGCTGTCGCCGCATGAGGTCAGGCGCGCGGAAAACAAGATCGTCGACCTCTACAAGGAAGAGGGATACCTCCTTGCCGGGGTCGAGGGGAAGCAGGGCGACCTGAATGAGGAAGGCCAGGTCCTGCTCACGTTCACCGTGAACGAAGGGCGCAAGGTGAAGCTGCGCCGCATTCAGTTCTTCGGCAACGAGGCGTTCGAAGGCAAGAAACTCCGCAAGGCAATGAAGGAGACCAAACAGGTCGGTGGAATTCTGCGCCGGAACCAGTTCGCGGAAGACACCTATCAGGAAGACAAGCAGGCGTTGCTGGCGTTTTACCAGTCGAACGGATATCGTAACGCGGAGATTCTGCGCGACAGCCTGTACTACGACGACGCGAAGGCGAATCTCTTTATCGACCTTTATCTGGATGAGGGACCTCTGCACCGGTTCGGGGAGATTTCCTGGGACGGAAACGAACGCGTCAGGGACGCGGGCATCGAAAGGATGATCGTTGCCAAGGCAGGGGACGTCTACAGTTCCGAGCTCAAGGACAAATCCCAGGAGGAAATACAGAATCTGTACAGCGATATCGGTTACATCACGGCTTCGGTTGCGGTCCAGGAAAGGCCGGCGGAGGCGCCGCACACGATCAACGTCCACTTCGACATTGTGGAAAACAAGCCGTGGAAGATTCGGCAGATTACCATTTCGGGTAATACGAAGACAAAAGACAGGGTGATCCGCAGGGAGCTCTGGTTGCGCCCGGGCCAGACTTTTCGAAGGTCGGGCATCGAGCGGAGCATGAGGAACATTCAACAGTTGAACTATTTCAGCAACGTGGCGCCGGAACTGAAACCTGTCGAGGAGTCATCCGAGCTGGACGTCATTTTTGCGGTGGAGGAGAAATCCACGGGCACGGCGTCCGTAGGCGCGGGTTACAGCCAGTACGACGGCCTGCTGGGAACCGTCGCGCTGCAGGTCCCGAACTTTATGGGCAACGGGCAGCAGCTCGAATTTCAGCTGGAGTTCGGAGACAGGCGGCAGTCGTTCAGGGCCGGCTTTACGGAGCCCTGGTTGCTGAATACGCCCACAAGTCTGTCGGGTCTGCTCTTCCGCACCACCCGGCGGTACTACAGCGGCTTCGACGAACGGAGACAGGGCGCCCTGGCCACGGTGGGACGCCGTCTGGCCTGGCCCGATTTCTTACGGGTTTCCATCGGGTACCGGATCCAGCAGGTTGAATTCCGGAATTTCGCGGATGATTTCGACCAGGGCGCCGACACTGCCTTTCGCGACAACGTCACCAGCAGTGTGAATCTGAACTTCACGCGCAACAGCCGGGACCTGCCGGTTTTCGCCACCAGCGGTTCGGTGTTTTCCTACTCCCCGACAATTGCCGGCGGCCCCCTTGGCGGCAATACGGATTTCTTCAAGCACGATCTCATTACCAGCTTCTATTTCCCCGTGGCATGGCGTGTTGCGCTGAGTCTGAAGACGACCCTCGGTCTCGTGAAGCCGTACAACAGTTCCGACGTGCCGTTCAACGAGCGTTATGTGCCCGGAGGTGTGAATATTTTCGAAGGTACGATGGTTCGCGGCTATCCCGAGCAATCGCTGGGTCCGCGTGTCAGCGGCGTTCCGGACGGGGGGAATTCGCAACTGCTCTTCAACCTTGAGCTCACCCTGCCCATCGTGAAACAGCAGTTCTACGCCCTCGCGTTCGCGGACGCGGGTAATGCGTGGGACGGCGTCTCGGAAGCGAGTATCTTCGATCTGAGGCGTTCGATGGGTGTCGGATTTCGAATGATTGCGCCTGTTGTCGGTATTATGGGATTCGACTTCGCCTGGGGTTTCGACAGGCAGCGCGTAGACGGCCAGAAGCCACAGATGGTAACCCATTTCCAGTTCGGTCCGCAGTTCTTCTAAGACAGCTTCCAACGTGGGAGGGAGATTCGATATGGACTTCAGACATCGCTTCCTGGTTTCCTTGTGCGGCCTGACGGCGTGTCTGGTCGTGGCGTCCGCGGCCTGGGCACAGGCGAAGATCGGCTATTTCGATCCGAACGAGATTCGGACGAAATACAAGCCTTTCCAGGAGGCCGAGCGAGAATACAACCAGTATGAAGGGGAACTGCAGAAGGAACTCAAGAAGCTTGAGAGCGCATTGAGAAAGAAGCAGACCACCTTTGAACGCCAGAAGGTGATGTACATGGAGAACAGGCGGCGGGAGGAGGAGCAGGCGCTAAAGCGGCAGGAGGAGGAATTGCAGCGGTTTCTTGCCCAGATTACCGATCCGGAGCGGGGCAAGCTGGCGCTGAAGCAGCAGGAATTGCTTTCGCCGCTGCTGAAACGCGTCAACGAGGTGATTTCCCGGGTGTCCAAGGAAAACGGTTATGACTTTGTGCTGAATGCGGCCTCCGTCGTTTATTTCAACGAAGACTACGATCTTACGGAGAAGGTGCTGGACGAGTTGAATAAAGACCTGGAGGAAGGCGACGAGCAGAGACAGCGTCCGGGTCCGATCCGGTAGGGGCCGGAAGAAGAGAGGAGAACCGGCAATGTTGGACCTCGAAGCGATACAGAGAATCCTGCCGCATCGGTACCCGTTTCTACTGGTGGACCGGATCCTGGAACTGGAACCGGACCGCAGGGTGGTGGGGCTGAAAAACGTGACCGCCAACGAGCCGTTCTTCGCCGGCCATTTCCCGGGCCGGCCCGTGATGCCGGGCGTGCTGATTGTGGAAGCGCTCGCTCAGACCGCAGGTGTATTGATGGGAGAAGCGTCCGGCCTGATACCGATGTTCATGGGCATCGACAAGGCCCGGTTCAGACGTCCCGTAAAGCCGGGCGATCAGTTGCGGCTCGAGGTGGAGGTGTTGCGGAAACGGCGCAGCGTGTGCCGCGTTGCCGGCAGGGCGTTCGTGGGTGAGGACCTGGTCGCGGAGGCGGAGATGATGGCTGCGCTCGTCGCACCGGAGGACATGGATTGACGTTGGGCGGAACGGGGAAACAGGCTGAATTCGTTTTCATCGGCGGTCCGGCACGGGCCGCCGATTTCTTGTACCCCCGGCCCCACACACCCCCGGGTAAGACGGGAGACGTAAGACGGGAGAGGACATCAGTGCCCTTTGGTCTTTCTAGTCGTTACGATAACGGTAAATCAGCAGGCACGGTTTGTGTGGAAACACTGCTGTAAATGTCTTCATCTCCCGTCTTCCCTCTTACGTCTCACCGCTTCTAATGCACCGTGCAGTTTCATTTCTTGCCGGAGGCATAGAGGCAGAACCAATCGGGCAAGGATATCATCTCCCGTCTCCCGTCTCCCGTCTTACGTCTCACCGCTTCTAATGCACCGTGCAGTTTCATTTCGTGCCGTAGGCATAAAGGAGAAACCAATCAGGCAAGGATGTCATCTCCCGTCTCCCGTCTTACGTCTCACCGCTTCTAATGCACCGTGCAGTTTCATTTCTTGCCGTAGGCATAAAGGAGAAACCAATCGGGCAAGGATATCATCTCCCGTCTCCCGTCTTACGTCTCACCGGTTTTATCGTACCCGGTGCAGTTTCATTTCGTGCCGTAGGCATAAAGGAGAAACCAATCAGGCAAGGATGTCATCTCCCGTCTCCCGTCTTGCGTCTCACCGGTTTTCTGCTATTGCGCCAGAATCTGACTGAGAAACAGCTTTGTCCGGTCGTTTTTTGGATTGTCGAAGAACGCGTCCGGACTGTTCTCCTCGATGATTCGCCCTTCGTCCATGAAAATGACGCGATTGGCGACGGTTTTTGCAAATCCCATTTCGTGCGTGACCACCAGCATCGTCATGCCGCTCTGTGCGAGCTCAATCATCACGTCAAGCACTTCTTTGATCATCTCCGGATCCAGTGCCGAAGTCGGTTCGTCGAATAACATGATCTTCGGGTTCATGCACAAACTGCGTGCGATGGCGACGCGTTGCTGTTGACCGCCCGACAGCTGACCGGGGTACTTCGACGCCTGTTCCGGAATTCGTACCCGTTCCAAATACCGCATCGCCGTTTCTTCAGCCTCCTGTTTAGGCAACTTTCTCGCCCAGATTGGCGCCAGTGTGCAGTTCTCCAGGACGGTAAGATGGGGAAACAGATTGAACTGCTGAAACACCATGCCGACTTCCCGCCGGATTTCCGCGATGTTCTTCAGATTGTCGGTCAGCGATATTCCATCAACGGTGATGTGCCCGCGTTGATGTTCCTCCAGGTGGTTGATACAGCGGATCAGCGTTGATTTGCCTGAGCCTGAGGGACCGCAGATGACGATTCTTTCTCCGCGCTCGACGGTCAGATTGATGTCGTTCAGGACGTGGAACTTGCCAAACCACTTGTGCATGGCTGTAATTTCGATCGCTATTCGGTCGTCGCGTTCGCTGACGGCTGCGTTTGTTGCATTATCAGTCATTTGAATGTCCTCAGTATCCTGTCCCATAAAATACCTCGCCATTCATCCCGCCTCGCCGCGTCGCCGCAAGGGCGGTACGCGAACCGATCCTGCGAAAAGACGGGCTCCCCGTTCTTCTCCCCCTCTCCCCTCGGGAGAGGGGGCCTGCCTGCCGAGCAGGTCTCGGCCTGTCTGCCGTTCCAACGGGACAGGCAGGCGCAGGCAGGTCGGGGGGAGAGGTCTGCGCAAATTCGGGTAGACGTGAGACGCAAGACGGTAGATGATAACGTTACCACAGTGTTTTCACGCTAACCGTGCCTGTTTCTTTACCGATATGGTAACGGCAAGAAAAACCTTGGGGCACTCATGTCATCTCCCGTCTCACGTCTCCCCTCTCACCGCCTTTAGGGAATTTGGGGAAAAGGGGGTTTTGACTTTGATTTTCGATTTTGATTCAAGCTGACGGCTGAGTGCTGACGGCTGAGTGCTGCTTCTCTGCCTTTCTCTTTGTGCCTTTGTGTCTCCGTGTGAGCTGATTTTCGTTCTGAGCTGACTGCTGAAAGCTGACTTCAGCCACGGATTTTTCGTTTTGTTCGCGTGTTTCGTAGTTTCTGATGTTCGTCCCGTTTTCATGAATTCATGGGGCTAATCTTCCTTGTAGCCCGTATCCAGCTTCCGTTCAAGGTAGAGCGAATATCGCGACATGGCAAAACATGAAATGAAGAAACCCATCGCAACGAATATGTACAGTTCGGTCGATAATCCCTGCCATCTTGAGTCGGCGAGCGCCGCGCGGCCGATCCCGAGAGGATCGAGGAGGCCGACGACGATGACCAGGGTCGTATCTTTATACAGGCCGATAAAGGTATTCATGATGCCGGGTATGGAAATCTTCAGCGCCTGCGGCAATATGATCAACCGGATGCTTTTTGCATAGTTGAGGCCCAGGGCATCGGCTGCTTCGAACTGCCCCCGCGGAATTGCCGCCAGACCGCCTCGAACGACTTCGGCGAGATATGCGGCCGAAAACACGATTACGATAATGATGACGCGAAGCAACAGATCGAAGTACGTGCCGGGCGGCATGAAATAATTCAACAGCGTTGAAGCGACGAACAGCAGAGTGATCAGCGGAACGCCGCGTATAAATTCGATGTACCAGATGCTGAGCGTCCTGACGACCGGCATTGACGAGTGACGTCCCAGCGACAGTGCAACGCCAAGTGGAAGTGAAACGACAATCCCGGTCACGCCGATCAGCACTGTCAGCAGGAAACCGCCGAATTTGGATGACTCGACGGGTTCCAGTCCAAACAACCCGCCCCACAGCATAAAGAACGCGAAGAACGGATAGATTAACGTAAACCGGAGCAGCAATCTCCGCCCTTTGACGCGGTCATACAACAGCGGGATCAGGGCGACGAAAAGCAACACGAACGTCAGATTGACTCGCCAGCGCAAATGCTCCGGATAGAATCCGTACATAAACTGATCGAATCGTTTCCACACAACCGCCCAGCAGGCGCCCGATCCAATTTCCCGACATTCTCGTCGGTGTTCCACATCCGCAAAAACCGCGTCGAAGAACATCCAATTGGCAATGGGCGGGATAATCTCGTACAGCAGGTATACCGACAACGCCGTCAGTACGATATCGGTCGGGCTCGAGAGTAAGTTGCCTCGAATCCAGCCTACGACGCCAACCTGGGTCCTCGGCGGCGGCAATTCTCGATGCATATCCTGATCGGGTGAAGGCTGTGTCATCGGTTCATCGCTCCACCAGTGAAATCCTCTTGTTGTACCAGTTCATGAACGCGGATATCGAAAGTGAGATGGCGAGATAAATGGCCAGAACAATGGACATGCATTCCAGTGCACGGCCAGTCTGATTAAGCGAAATACCACCAATCGTCGCCACGATATCCATATACCCGACCGCGATGGCAAGAGATGAATTCTTGGTTAAATTGAGATACTGGCTGATCAGGGGCGGGACGATAATCCGAAGCGCTTGCGGCAATATGATCAGCCGCATGGTGAAATTCGGTCTGATACCCAATGCGTAAGCGGCTTCGGTCTGGCCGTGACTGACGGCCAGGATTCCCGATCTGACAATTTCAGCGATGAAGGCCCCCGTATAGACCCCCAGCGCAAGTGTCAATGCGAGAAACTCCGGACTCAGGACCAACCCGCCTGCAAAGTTGAACCTTTTGAAGGCAGGGAATTCGAACTCAACCGGAAACCCGAGAAGCCAGAACGCCAGCAGCGGAAGCGCAATGATCGCTGAGACGTTCGTCCAGTACACGGGAACCTGTTGTCCGGTCAGTTCCTGTTTCTGTTTTGCGAACCGGTAAAAGTAACAGGCGCCGCCAATAGCCACGGCCAGGGCCGCAATGACACCCCAGAATGCAGGTTCGAATACCGGTTTCGGCGAATAGACACCGCGATTGGTCAGGAAGAACATATCGTACGCCGACACAGCCTGCCTGGGGTGGGGCAGGTTGTGAACGATCACCCCATGACACAAGAGTATCCACAGCAGAACCGGAACATTTCGGCTGAATTCAACGAATACGTAAGAAATCCTGTTGACAAGGAAGTTCGAGGACAGGCGTGCGACACCCGCGGTAAATCCGATAAAGGTTGCGAGTATGATTCCAAAAAAAGCGACCAATGCCGTGTTGATGACGCCGACAATGGTCGCTCGAAGATGGGTGCTGCGCGAGTCGTATTCGATCAGATGTTGATTGATGTCGTAATTGGAAGGCGTGAACAGAAATGCGTAATTGACGTCTCGGCCGATCAGTTCGAGGTTGTTGAGCGCATTCCGAGCGAAGAAGCCGAGCAGCGATAGTGCGGCGACGATCGCAACGACCTGAATGATCAGTTGCCGTGGCTTTTTTTCACGCCAGAGGTTTCCCAGCATAACTCACACGGAAATACAGTCGATGAATTGTTTTTGTCGGGGCTCGAACAATGATGGCGCGTACAAATTGCGTGCGCCATCTTCATAAGCTAAATTACCTGTATGGAGGGGCGTAAAGCAAGCCGCCATCGGTCCACAGAGCATTCACGCCTCTTTCAAGTCCGATGTCCGTTTTCACACCCAGGTATCGTTCGAATATCTGTCCGTAGTTGCCAACTGAAGAAATGACGTTAACCGTCCAGTCAGGGCTCAGTCCGAGCATGGCGCCGTACTCGCCCTCAGAGCCGAGCATTCTGTTGATTTCAGCGTCTTTGCTCATCTGACCGGCCATTTCAGCGACATTGTCTGAAGTGATCCCCTTTTCTTCTGCGATGATCAGAACGTTCAGTACCCAGCGAACCACGTCACCCCATTCATCATCGCCGTGTCGAACGAGTGGCCCCAGGGGTTCTTTGGATACGACTTCCGGCAGAACGACGTGGTCATCCGGATTGTCCAGGGCTGCGCGGGTTGCGGCAAGTCCCGAACGGTCCGTCGTATAGACGTCGCATCGTCCACTGAGGTAATTCTGACGCGCTTCTTCATTCGATTCGATTGGAACGGGCTCGTATTTCATATCGTTGCGACGGAAATAATCGGCCAGGTTCAATTCCGTCGTCGTCCCGGTCTGAATACACACCGAAGCGCCATCGAGGTCGGTTGCGCTGGATACGCCTAACGATGCGGGAACCATGAACCCCTGTCCGTCGTAGAAACTCACGCCCAGAAAGGTCAGTTTGAGATCGACGTCCCGACTGTAGGTCCACGTCGTGTTCCTGGAGAGTATGTCGATTTCGCCGGCTTTAAGCGCCTCGAAGCGGGTTTTTCCAGTCAGGTTGGTGTATTTGACCTTTGATGCGTCGCCAAATACCGCTGCCGCAACACCTTTACAAAGTGCGACGTCAAATCCTCTCCAGTTTCCTTGATCGTCCGTAAAGGCAAAGCCCGCCAACCCTGTATTGATACCGCATTGAAGGTGTCCTCTTGCCCTTACGTCATCGAGTGTGCCTGCCTGGCCAATCCCGGTTATCGCAAACCCGGCCACCGCAAGGATGAGCGAACGAATGGTCAACCGTTTCATCGATGATCTCCTTGTTGAAGGTCAACTTACACATAACCGCGGAAGAATGCGCCCTTGACGGGCGGCTAAGATACGAAGGCCGGTCGTTATTCCCAAGTCGAAAAACAGCGATCAGCAAAGCAGCCTTCAGCTATCAGCGGCCAGCCGTCAGCTTGAGTCAAATGCGCCCTCACCCCCCAACCCCCTCTCCCGCAGGGAGAGGGGGAGCAGAACGGGGAGACCGTCTCTTTAGTAGGGGCGGTTCGCGAACCGCCCGCTTTATGTGGCGGACCGAGGTAAGGATCCATCGGTTTGGCCCGGAATCGTGAGCATTTGTCCCGCTCCTGCCTCTTTCCTGCATCAGGTCTTGCTCCGGCTCCTGGCTTCTAATCCTGCTTAATCTTGCTAAATCTTGTTAATCCTGATCGGTCTTTGTCCTGTCCATCCATGTATGTCCATGTTCAGGTGAATTATTTAGGTTAAGGAGATCCTGTGAAACGCGAACACATTTTCGCCCACTACGAACAGGACGCAACGCGGTACTGGAAGCTGAGAGAGGGCGGTTACGCCACTCCGATGAGTGTGTTTCAGGGAGAGGAAGTGACCTTTCACATCTCGAATTCCAGATCGTACTACGACGTGTTCGTGTACCACGAAGGCGCGCGGCGTCGACTCGTGAAGGAGATCAACAACCTGCGCGGTGCGCTTCCTCCGATCCCCGGATTCGGATATCGCGACGGTTTCGACTGGCCCGCCACGGTGACGTTCCGCGTCCCGCGCGACTGGAAGAGCGGCGTCTACATCGCCGGTTTTCCCACCGCCCAGGGGGTCCGCGAAATCCTGTTCGTGGTTCGTCCTCGTGTTCCCTCAGCCCCCATGCTTCTGACCATCGAGACCAATACCTATGCCGCGTACAACCCGGTGGGCGGCAAAAGCCTCTTCCACTATCTGTCCACCGACCGCACCCACAGCGACCTGGTGACGTTCGAGCGACCCCTGCAGCCGGATATCATGGGCGGGTTCTACGCCTGGGACCAGTTCATTACGTCCTGGCTGGACGCCGAGGGATATACCGTGGACTATTGTATCAACGCGGACCACGACCAGGACGGGGAGCTTCTCGACAACTATGCCTCGCATCTGAGGATCGGACACGGTGAGTATACCAGCCGGGAGGAATGCGAGCAGCTCCAGCGGTTCGTTGCCCGGGGTGGGAACCTGATCGTGCTGGCGGGTAACTCGTTCTCGCACCTTGTGGAGACAAGGGGCAACGGTCGCCAGCTCTATTGCGCCAAGACCCGGTACAAAAAACACCCGCTGGGCACTCCGGAAGACCCGCACACATCCCTGCTCCGCGGGATCGACAACCTTCGGCAGCGTACCATCGGGGTTTCCTATTCGGCCGCCGTCCACGCGAAGACCCGGACGCCCGGCGTGTTTATCGCGCCCACAACCGGGGAGTACGGATTCTTCCGCGTGAGCCGGCCCGACCACTGGGCGTTCGAGGGGACCGGGCTGCGGGAAGGGGACGAGTTCGGGCGTGAGGACTCGATCGTCGGCGTGGAATGCGACGGCGGCGACGTCGAGTTCAGGGAAGGAAAGCCGTACTTCACCGGCAGCGACGGGATCAGCCCGCATTACCGGATCATCGCGATAGGTGACGCCGAAGACCACGGATTCAACGCGGACCTCGGCATTCATTACGACCGGTTCTACGCGACCATCGCCGTCAACGAAACCGAGTTCAAGGGGACCGTCTTCACGGCGGCCACCATGGAGTGGTCGCACGGCCTCTACCGGGACGACGGTCCCGTGGCGCAAATCACCCGCAACGTCCTGGGCAGGCTGGGAGGGTAGGTAGGAGGAGCCCTGCGTGCCAATATAGTGAAACGACAGAAAATGAAGTTACGCCGGGTCAGCCGAGGAACTTGTGGCTTGAAATATATGATTATGTAGATTCTACTGTGGCGAGGGTAACTGTCCGGTGGAACGCACCGCTTAACGGAACGAAGCCACTCTCATACGTTGTTGAAATTGGGAATTCAGATCTGTCTGATGTGGCCGCCAGTTTCACTGTGCGCAATGGCTTCGGGTTAGCGGCCCGTGTGAAACTGGGTTGATATCGTTGATTGGACAGATTTTATTGCAGGAGTTTGGTGGTTCGCCGAGATTGTCACGATGCTCACGAATGAAAAGCGACGGGCCTTACACGACTTTATTGCGGGAACGGTTGTGGTGAGGATGAATGTGGAGGAAGATGAATGTCAGACATAACGAAAAGAATGATAGGTGTTTTCATTACACCAGGTAGAACCTTTACAGCGCTCCGTGCGGAGACCCAAAACGAGGATTGGTGGGTACCGATACTTGCGGTGACTTTTGTCGCTTTGGCTCAAGGATATTTGTTGTTTCCTGATGCTTTAGAAAAATCAGTATATGATCAACTTCAACATATTGAAAACATCGACAAGAAAAACTGGCCCTTGCATCTTCACAATGCTCGTTTAACGGGTTTGAATTCTGCCTATACCACTTCGCTTGGTCGAGCTATTGGTATTTTTCTTACGGCTGTTATTTGGTGGGGAATACTTCGTGTAATATTTCGAAGCAACGTTACTTATAAAATAGTCTTAGCAGTGACAAGCTATAGCTTTCTTATTCAAGTCCTTGAGGCGGTGATTACAGTACCATTTGCCATGGATGCCAGGTTGACTCAAGTACAAATCCGCCTGGGGTCATTAGTACCTGAATCTTTAGATGGAGTTCTTTTCTTTGACTATCTGTCCTTAATCTCGGTATTTGATCTCTGGAAATACGCTGTAATGGGGTTTGGTTTAATAATCGTTGGTGGCATTGAATCGAAAATAGCGAAGTACTGTTTATTCGTTCTCTGTCTGTTGAGTGCCTTGGGAGCGGCTGGCCAGGAGTGGGGGCCGTCGATTAGGTTCAAGTAATACACACGAGAGTCAGGAAGACCTCCTGGGCTTTCGTGTCGATCTCGGAGCATGGAGGGAGGTCCTGCTCGGGCCAAACCGACGACTTCGACTGCGTCCGCGAGGTTGGAGACCAAACAACCTGCGCCAGCGTCGCATCATCGGGCAACACACTGGAAGGCTCCAGCCATCCCTCACGGCCTGCCACGTCACGAAGCGCCTGCCTGTGCGTGTACGCACGCAGACAGGCGCCGGGCTTCTGCCGACCCATCAACCCTGAACGGGCGATCGCAAGGTCCGAATCGCCCAACCGCATGCGCGTCAATACCTGGCGATACTGATACATCTCGAACCTCCGGTTTGCCATGTCCTTCCCTCCTGACTATCGGGGAGACAGAAAGAAGGTAGAACCGTTGCCGGATAGTCCGAAACCTTTATCGCATACCAGGTGGCCTCATTAGGGCGATCTTCAGCTGGCCTCATTATGCCGATCCCGCATTGGCCGCATTTGGGCGATCTTTAACAGACAATATCAGATTTTCTCATCTTCGGCCTTTTCGTCTTACTCATCTCTGAGCGTATTCGCCGGATTCGCCGTTGCGGCCCTGTAAGTCTTATAACTGACCGTGAACATCACAAAAGCAAACGTCAGCACGGCGCCAGTGATGATGGGTTCGATCAAGTCTACTCGATAGACGAAACTCTGAAGCCACTGCCTTAAGGAGAAGTACGCGATTACCCCGGCAAATATAGTGGCCAGTATTAGTATTCTTATGTAGTCAATGGACAGGTGCGCCATCAGACGCGGTATAGGCGCGCCGAATACCTTTCGTATTCCAATTTCCTTCGTCCTTCGTGCTACGGAGAAACCAGTCACACCAAAGGTGCCGAAGCACGCTAAGCCCAAAGCAAGAAATGCCAAGAGTTGAATGACATCCAACCATTTTCCATCCTTCTTGTACTGGTTCTTCAGGTCATCTTCGAGAAATTTAGCCCGAAAGGGCTGTAATGGCGCGATGTCGTTCCATTCCTTCCGAAGTATATCGAGAACTTGTCGATCCTCGTCGGAAGTCGATAGGACAAATGCAATGTCACAAAAATCAGGGTCTAGGAAAATTACGGCTGGCCTCACCTGCTCGTGCAAGGATCGAAAGTGGAAATCCCTGACCACGCCGACGATTGGCACGTCTCTATTACCGTTCCATTCTAGAATTTTGTCTGAAGCGCTTTGCCATCCAAACTGTCTCATGAGGGCCTGATTTATAATGACGGCTTCTCGGTCGGCGGGAATCGACTTTGAAAAGTCCCGTCCCTCCAAAATTGCGATTCTTAGCGTCTCTAAGAATCCATAATCCACACCGATCGTCTCAACTCCACGGACTGTCCTGCCCTCGGCTTTAACAAACCCTCCGGACCCTTGCCTATTGCTAAGTGGATGTCGACCTCTTGTCACCCCAGTCACGATTGGATACGTTGCTAATCTATCCACAAAAGCTCCCACCAAGCCGGGCGAAGTTTCCGAAAGTTGCCCGGTTTCAACTATAATTACGCCATCTGTCCGGAATCCCGGACTTTTGTGCGCGATAAAATCGAGTTGGGCTTTCATCGCAAGTGTACTAATCATCAAGACCATAGACATCGCAAGCTGGACTACAAGCATCAACTGCATCAGAGAGCCGGGATTCCGGATCATAAGTTGAGCACCAATGATATCAGTCGGCTGAAGTCGAGATAATGCCAGGGCGGGATAGAGTCCTGCTATCAGCCCAATGACCAGGGAAAGAAGAATCACGGACAGTGACGTTGTAACTCCTAACTGTCCATAAAGGCTAATGCTGGTCCCCATAAGGGAATTGAAACTTGGCAAGATCGCGCCCACGAAACCTAGCCCAACCAAAAAGGCCAATAGTGCCAGCAAGACAGACTCCACGAGGTATTGAGAGACGAACTGAAACCTCCGGGCGCCGAAAACCCGGCGAACACCCGTCTCCGTCGTACGCAAAAACGAACGACCAATAGCCAGAGCAGAAAAGTTGACACATGAAATTGTAATTACAATTAACGCGATTCCGGAAAAAACATATATATAAACTGGATTTGTCGAGCGTTCGACTCCCAGGGTCTGTTGGTCAAAATGAACTTCATTGAAGGGCTGCAGCGACAGGCTTATTGCTACGGTAGCTTGCCTCCCCCACATTCTCTCGACGACTCTGGGCAGCCTGTCCTCGATATTTCTAGGCTTTAGGTATTCGGGTAAGAGTACAAATGTCGTGGCAACGGGAAACATCCTTAAGATGCCTTTGAGAGATTCACCTGGATCGGCGGGAGCCCCTGCCGACGCCACGGTACGTACGCCTACAGTAGCCCATGAATTTAAGTATGCATCTGCCGCATCGGCTGGCACCAGACAATCAAACTCAATACTGGAATTTTCCGGAAGTCTTGACAGTACACCGGTAACCGTATAGAGTTCTTTCTCGTCTAAAGTTACGATCTTGCCAACCGGGTTAACGCCTGGAAACAGTTTCCGCGCCACCTTCTCGGTGATCACAATTGAACGCACGTCAATAAGCGGCATTGACACATCTCCCATTGCCATCGGAAATGAAAAGACATCGAGAAATGAGGGATCCACGTAACTCACCCAAAATCTTAATGACTTCTCCCCGTACGCTACTGAGCCCCTGGCTTTGAAGATCCTAACAACCTTGGCATTCGGAACCTCGCGGGCAATGGCGGGGCCGAGAGGCCAAGCCGTGCGGCTCATGAATTGATCACCGGACCTTTGGCGAATTCTGTAAATTCGCTCTGCATTGACATGAAAGAGATCGTAAGTCAATTCGTTATATACAAATACAACCGCAAGCATACCGAATGCCACGGCGACCGATACACCTACGAGATTGATCAACGAAACCAATTTGTCTTTAAGAAAGCTTCTGATAGCCAGAACAACGTAATTGCGAAACATCGTTTTAGGTCCGGTACCCTACGTGCCAATATAGAGTGAGACAACTCCCACTCCGAGATTAATGTCGTATAATGGGCGGAGAGGAGAGCATGAGATGAGGTCAAGAATCGATGTTGGAGACAACGGCAGCAAGGGTTCTCTGGTTGTGGAGGTCCCGCGCGGGACCTCCACAACCACGAGGCCGGATCCGGAGGTGCCGGCGCGGGCGAAGCGTCGCCGGTTCACCGCCCGGTACAAGCTTCGCATCCTGGAAGAGGCGGATGCTTGCCGGGCTCCTGGTGAAGTTGGCGCGTTGCTGCGTCGCGAAGGGTTGTATTCCTCGCAGTTGACGCAGTGGCGTCGTGCGCGTCGAGAGGGATCGCTCAAGGCGCTAACCAGGCCGCGGGGACCCAAGGGGCGTCGTCGTGACGAGGTCGCCGTCGAGAACGAGCAACTGCGCAAGGAAAACGCGCGGCTGCGGCGACGGCTGGAACAGGCGAACACCATCCTCGAGATCCAAAAAAAAGCCTCCGAGATCTTGGGCATCCCCCTGCCCCGTCCGCCGGCCGACGACGACGTATGATACGTGCGGCCGAACACCTCGCCCCAAAAGTGGGGTTGGCTTCAGCATGCCGGGCATTGGGTGTGGCGCGAGCCTCGGTATACCGTCATCGAAAGCCACGTCCAACGTGTCCGGGTCGGTCGCGCCGCTCTTCGCCCCGTGCGCTTTCCCCGGAAGAGCGTGTCCAGGTCCTGGACATCCTGCACGAGGATCGCTTTTCAGACCGGGCGCCGGCAGCCGTGTATGCCACGCTGCTGGAGGAAGGACGGTATGTCTGCTCGATCCGGACCATGTACCGGCTGCTTCACGATGCCCACGAGGTGCGTGAGCGGCGCGACCAGCTCCGTCATCCACGTCTCGAACCCCCTCGGTTGATGGCCCGTGCGCCCAACCAGGTGTGGACATGGGACATCACGCGGTTGCCGGGACCCCGAAAATGTGTGACGTATCCCCTCTACGTGGTGTTGGATCTGTTCTCGCGCTACGTCGTGGCCTGGATGGTCGCCACCAGGGAGAGCGCCACCCTGGCCAAGCGGCTGATTACCAACGCCTGTGCCAAGCAGGGCATTCAACCCGGACAACTGACGCTGCACCAGGATCGCGGCGCGCCCATGAAGGCGAAGTCGTTTTCGCAAATGCTGATCGATCTCGACATCCTGGCCAGCTACAGCCGACCTCGCGTATCGGATGACAACCCGTATTCTGAAAGCCAATTCAAGACGCTCAAATACGCGCCATCATACCCCGAGCGCTTCACCTATCCGCAAGAAGCGCGCACCTATTTACAGGCCTTCTTTACCTGGTACAACACACAACACCGACACAGCGGCCTGGGCTTACTCACGCCCGACAACGTCCACTATGGGCTGACACAACAGATTCAAGACGCCAGCCAAACCGTGCTCGACCACGCTTATCACAACCACCCTGAACGATTTGTTAAGGGGCATCCTCGTCCACCACGCGTCCCGGACGAAGTCTGGATTAACCAACCCCAGAACGCCATCGAATGCCATCAGTTGCTTCACTAAATTCCAACGAGAGTTGTCTCATTTCTATTGACATGTTCCGGACAACATCAAAGCCCAGGGGCGGGAATCCCTCCCTGGGCTAGTCTTGTTTGGTCAACAGAAGGAGATACTTATTAAAGTAGATTTGAGATATTCAATGATTGTAAGATCTCATCTTGCGAGATATTCGCTTTAAGAGAAGGATCTAACTCGAGAGCCGTTTTTAAATGAGTAATGGCTGAATCTTTTTTACCTTTTGACATATAGGTTCGTGCCAAATTATACCACACGATACCGTATTTTGGATTGAACTGAAAGGCTTGATTGAATGCGTCAAGGGCGTCATTATACTTGTGTAGATGGAATAGAGCACTACCTTTTCTGTTCCAGGCAATAGCTGCATTTGAAGAGTCTGGATTCATTTGTAAGACGATCTCAGAATTTTCGATTACCTTCTCATATTGTTCTAAAGCGAATAGCGGTACGGTGCGAGCATTCCATAGATTAATGTCGTCGGGTGTTTTTCTGATCGCATAGTCATAAGTGCTTAAGGCTTCTTGAAACGCATTCAAGCGCATTAATTGATATGCTCTACCTTCGAGTAATAGTATCTCAAATGTCGGGGCATTGTGACCTTTACTTGCCTTTACTGGATTGTCAGCTCCTATATTGAGTAGTCGATCATACTCCATTATTGCTTTTGTTGGCTTACCGGCAAATCCTAATGCCTGAGCCTTTAGTAGTGCGGCATTGTGATTATTTGGATCGATCGCCAGTAGCCGGTCATAGGCGGCGACAGCTTCTTCATATCGCTTTAGTCGATAAAGTACATCAGCCTTAGAGTCCCAAGCGGTTACGTCTGTTGAGTCTAAGTTTGTTAGATGGATGTAAATTTCTAATGCCTCTCTATAGGCTTTTTCGTGTTTTAATGTTGAACCTTTTTGATGCCAATATTTGCTATTACTGTAGTTCAGGTAAGGCCATAAAACAATACTGCCGAATACAACACCAGCGATGATACTTATCCATATACAGAGTTTCTTGAAGTGGTTCATACTCCCTCCACACAGTAGTTTAAAAAAGCACTGACTACCGTTGTAAGATTACATGCACTGTGAAAGATAATACATAAACTCAGCTTCTTTGTTGTCTCATAAATATATGCCGTAAAGATGGCCATTAAAACCAAAAGGATAAAGTGCGATAATTCAATTCCCAAAAGTCCATGAGAAAATAGATTCGAGTAAGAGGGGACGTGGCCAAATACGAACCAAATTATCGAGATAGAATATGCTGGCAGACGTCCTTTATTTAGTAGGGCTGAAAATAGGACGCCTCTGTGGGTGATTTCTTCTTGAAGTGGAACTATGAGATTTAACACAGTGGCGAATATGGTGCTAATAAGGGCAATATGGAATGAATCTTGGAAATTATCTTGCCAGACCATAATAGAGGAAAAAAGTGCAAGACAAACTCCGATAAAGGCCCAATATAGACTTTGTGTAAGGGAAGGTAGAGAATTGAATAGTAAGGCTTTTATAGAGATCCCAGCGTATTTTTGGATAATTAGATAGACAGCAGCAAGGCGAAATATGTATAGAACAAAGACTTGAATATCCAGATAGAGTTGTCTATCGAACATATGGGTTGGGTGTCCATATTGTTCAGTAAGTAAGGAGATGATTAATTTTAACGGAGGTTCGGTAATAACGTATAATAGTTGAAATAGACTGAATAGAATGGTTGTTAAGATAATACCTTGCTGAAAACCTATATGAAATTTGGCTTTATCCATATCCATTGTAATGAGCCTTCGTGGGCTTATTGATATGGCTGACAGTTCACTTAATCTAATCCACCATTACCATTACGCCGTACAGGTTCCGCGATTCGAAGATGCAGCCTGAATGTGGTACCTGTGTACGGTTCTGTTTCAGGCGTTCCAGAACTGCGCATTTTCTGGCTGTGACTCAATCGCTTTGTCTATATATGCCAACGACTCTGTGTGCCTACCCAAAGCGCTAAGGGGACCGTCCGCGCGCGACGATTGCCTCAGTGTAATTGGGTTTAATCGCGATCGCCTCATCAAAGCTCTTGATAGCCGATTCGTATTGTCTCAATTCTTCTTGAACTAAGCCAGGATCTTCCCACGCCTGGTGCACGTCCACGGGCTTGAGCCGGATTACTTCCCCTAAATGCGCAGATGCTTCGCGATAACGCTGGCTTTTTGCAAGTTTGGTCGCTTGATCCCAAATCCGATAAGGGTCATCACCCCATTGGGGCGAATTACCATCCATCGCACCATTGGCAAGCTGCTGGAACGAGAAAATCGATATGCACGAAACCAGGCTCATTACTACATTCCGACGCATAGAGCACATAAAAACAGGCCTTTCGCAAGTTCAACCAGGTAAAGACTCACAAAACTTAGCCCTGTTTCCAACATAAACAAGCGGTCATTTGCTTCCTGGTCCAATAGCCCGGCTGCCAACCACCGATATCGCTGATTGGAATTGTCGATACGATCTGATTGCCCGTAGTCCGGCGGCGGGGACACAAGACCGACGCGATCAACTTGCCAGTTCGTCCCAAATTATAGTTAGCGGATGGTGGCAAAAGCCATTGATATCCGCATCGGGGTTTCCTATTCGGCCGCCGTCCACGCGAAGACCCGGACGCCCTGTCACGGATCGCCCTAATGAGGCCACCCATGATCGGCATAATGGAGCCACCTGGAAGTGTCGATTTCAGGGTTTCGGAAGGGGCATATAATTAGTGTTCTTGGGCCTCCTTTCCAAGGTGTTTTTTTGGTGATTGTGGTAAGGGTTTAGGTGCACGGAAGCTTTCGCCGTCGAGGATGACGCGATAGGCGCCGTGTCTGAGACGGTCGAGGGTGGCGGCACCGAGGAGTCGATTGGTGAAGGCGTCGCCCCATTCGGAGAAGTCGAGGTTAGAGGTGACGATGGTGGCGGCGCGTTCATAGCGTTCAGAGATGAGGTCGTGGAAGTCCTCGTCGTATGGCGGCGTTAAGGGTTTGAGGCCGAAGTCATCGATGATGAGCAGCGGGGTATTGACAACATTGTGGAAGCGCCGCTGGAAGGTATCTGTGGCGCGGGCTGCGTGGAGTTGTCCCAACAGCTTGGTTTGTGTGGTGAACAGGGTGTCGTAGCCGGCTCTGACGGCGAGGTGTCCCAGGGCTTGTGCGATGTGGCTTTTGCCCGTGCCGCAAGGTCCTGCAATCAGTACCGCGACCTTTTCCTTGATGAAGGCACAGGTGGCCAGGTCCTTGATGAAGGCCTGATTGATGGCGGGGTTGAAGGCGAAGTCGAAGCCCTCGAGGGTTTTCTCGCCGCGGAAGCCCGCGCGTCGCAGGCGCAGGTTGAACTTTTTGTGTTCTCTGCGTGCGACCTCGTCCTGGACAAGCAGGGCGAGGAACTCGCTGTAAGCGAGTTTGTTGTCGATGGCTTCCTGGTTTCTGGCAGGCAGTGTCTCGAGGATGCCGGACAGGCGCAGTCTTTTGAGCATGGGGGCAAGTTCAGGCATAGGGTTCATTTTGTTGTTCTCCCGTTTTTTAGCTGAAGAGGGTTGTGGCATCGCGGCTGAAACGTCCCCCTCCCGTATAGGCTGACGCGAGGGTGTGCGGGTCTGTGGACGTCTCGTCTGGATGCTTATGTTGGTCCAGACCTTTTTCGAGGATGCTCTTCACACTCCGGTAGCGGGGGTTGTCATAGGCCAGGGCGCGGTCGCAGGCGGCCTCAAGGCGCCTTGCGCCGTAGCGTTCGGAAAGTCGGATGATGCCCTGCGCCGCGCGGAGGTTGTCCAGCACGCGATCGGAGAAGAGGGTCTTGATGAGGCGGTGGCAGGAAGGACCGATACGCTGTGCCTGTTTGAGGCACCATTGTGGATCGCGCATCAGGAAAGCGCGCGCCTCTGGCGGCAGATGTTCGGTAACGGTCGCGCGTGCACCAGGTGTGTTTTTACGGGGATGAACGGCCACCATGTTGTGGTTCTGGTAGATCCTCACGGTTTTTGGGCTGGCCCGCAACCAGAGCTGTTGGCGCACCAGGGCATAGGGCACGGAGTATCGACACTTCTCGAACTGGACGTGGCAGTCGCCGTGAACCTTCACCTTGGCCCAGGCCGCCTGCTCAGGTGGAATGGCGGGTAACGGCTTGAGGAACTCGCGCTCGGTCTGTGCAAAGCGTGTCAGGGGTCGTTCGTGGGTGGTGCCGTGAATGCGGTTACCGGCCACCCCCAGGATCCAGTCCTGCAACTGCCGGTTGGCATCTCTGATGTCACGGAACTGGCGCAGGGGCACAAAGCTGCGCCTGACATACTTCACGGCCGCCTCCACGCGCCCCTTCTTCTTCGGGTCTCGCACGGGGCACGGGGAGATGGTGAAGCCATAGCCTTCGGCGCACTCGCCGTAGGCGCGCTGCACCTCCGGATCGTGGTAGCAGGCCCTGGTGATGGCGTTTTTGGGGTTGTCGATCACCACGCGTGCCGGGACTCCGCCGAAGAACTCGAAGGCGCTTCTGTGGCAGGAAAGCCACGTCTCGACCTTCTGGTCCGGCACGATCTCGGCATACTGGTGGCGAGACCAGGCCAGTACCATCACGAAGATCCACGTCGCGATGGTCTGGTGGGTGAAGACGTCCTCTATCGTGGGACCCCGCCCGAAGTCCACCTGCGCCACGT
Organism: Candidatus Latescibacterota bacterium; assembly: GCA_965203805.1. Taxonomy (GTDB): domain Bacteria; phylum Latescibacterota; class UBA2968; order UBA2968; genus JAAXHE01. The sequence continues at coordinate 5,441,511 of OZ241917.1, forward strand.
CGCCCGGATCGAAGTCCAACACGGTGGTGACGTCGGGATGAGCGTCTTTGAGCTGCTGGAGAAAACGACGGATGGAAGAATACGAGCCGGCATAGCCGTAGGTGTCCACCAACGCCTGGTGGATGACGGTACCCCGGATACCCTCACGCCACCAGGCTGTCACCTTGTCCTGGTAGGGCAAAACCGACGAGGCCGACTGAGGCCGCGAGGTTGGAACCTGAACCACCTGCACCAGCGTGGCATCATCGGGCAACACGTTGGAAGCGTCCAGCCATCCCTCACGGCCTGCCACGTCACGAAGCGCGCCGGCCTTCCGCCGACCCATCAACCCGGAACGGGCGATCGCACGATCCGACTCGCCCAACCGCATACGCGTCAATACCTGGCGATACTGATACATCTCGAACCTCCGGTTGGCCATGTCCTTCCCTCCTGACTGTCGGGGAGACAGAAAGAAGGTAGAACCGTTGCCGGATAGTCCGAAACCTTAGTCGCATCCCAGGTGGCCTGATTATGCCGATCCTGCTGTGGCCGCAAATGGGCGATCATTGACAGGAATCGGGCTGGCCAGTTGACATTGGGGTTTCAGGGTGGACGGAGTGACGACGCGCGGTCTATGGAGAATCGATTCTCTGCGGTTACTCGTTTTCTCGCGCTTCTCGGCTTTTATCCTGTTCATCCTGTCCATCCATGTAAGTTCATGTTTACGAATAATTCAGACTAGAGGTTAACGACCCGAAATCCCGTCATTCGCCCAGGGGTTCCTGTCCGGGTACGTCGCATTCAGGGCTTGACTTTGTATGGGGCCGGGCCCATTATCTTCCTTATGGGAAACGCCGGGTCGAAGGTTGACGTCGTCGTGGCCGGGCTGGGCGCGATGGGCAGCGCGGCGGTCTATCATCTGGCAAAGCGCGGACTGCGGGTGGCGGGTTTCGACCGCTACCATCCGCCGCACACGCACGGCTCGTCGCACGGACACGCGCGGGTGATCCGGGAGGCCTACGCCAGCGGGCCCGCATACGTGGATCTGATCCGGCGCGCGTACGCGCTGTGGGAAAGCCTGGCGGACGAAAGCGGCGCGGAACTCGTCCGGACGTACGGCCACCTGTCCATGAGACCGCCGGGCGGGGCCGAACGCCTGGGTGTCCTGGAAAGCGCCCGAGCATTCAATATTCCGGTCGAGCGGGTCCCGGCGGAGGACGTGCGGAAGCGGTTTCCCATGTTCCGCGTCGACGATGGATGGGAGGGGATCTTCGAGCCCAGGGCGGGGGCCGTTTTTCCCGAGGCCTGCATCAACGCGCACCTGAGGCTGGCGGAGTCGGCAGGGGCGGCGTTGAACTTCGATTGCCCGGTTCTGGACTGGACGCCCGATGGAAGCGCGGTGCGGGTGAAATCGACGTCGGGCGAAATATCGGCGGGCCGGCTGGTCGTCTGCGCGGGCGCCTGGGTCTCCCGGCTCGTGGCGGACCTGGCGCTTCCGGTTGAAGTCGAGCGGATGACGCTGTTTTTCTTTCGGCCGCTGCGGAACCCTGAAATGTTCGTGTCCGGGTGCTGTCCCAACAACACCTGGGTGTGTGAGGACGGGGTTTCGTTTTACTGCCAGCCTGATTTCGGACGGGGTTTCAAGGCGGCATTGCACTGTGGACGCGCGGGCGTAGACCCCGATACGCTGGATCGGACGACCACCCCCGAGGATGAGGTGGAGATTCGGCCGTTGGTTGAACGGTTCATTCCCGATGCGGCCGGGCCCGTTGTCGAGAGCCACGTCTGCATGTACACGAATCTGCCGGATTCCGGGTGGCTTGTGGACCACCATCCCGCGCATGAGCAGGTGATCATCGCCTCGCCCTGCTCGGGGCACGGGTTCAAGTTCTCATCCGCGATCGGGGAGATTCTGGCGAAGTTGTGCACCGGCGAAGCCGATGCGGCGGAGCGGGAGATGTTCGGCATTTCACGGCTTCTGGCCCGAGGATCACGGACATGACAATTCAGGATCACGTCTCCTGGGCTGATTTCAACGATGAAACGTTGCGGTTTTCGCGTGCAATCGGCGCGGACATGATCTGCCTCGACATTCGAGCGATGCACAGGCTGGATCCCACGATGGATCTGCGCGACGGCCGGGACAGCCGCCCGTTCTTCGAAGCGGCGAAGGAGAAGGTGGAAGCCCACGGGATGGCGTTGTACAGCATCTTTATGGCGGGGTGGGACGAACTGGCATTCGGCCTGCCCGATCGCGACGACAAGCTTGAAGCGTGGTGTCGGATGCTGCGATGCATGGGTGAGGCGGGCATACCGGCGCTGGGGTACAACTTCAAACCGATGGGCAACTTCCGCACGCCCTCCGTGCCGCCGGGCCGGGGCGGGTCCGTATACAGCACGTTCGATTACGAGACGTTCTCACGAAACAGGCCCCAACCCCACGATCCTGCGGTTGACGAGGCGGAGATCTGGGCGAACATGAAGGTCTTTCTGGAGGGCGCGGTGCCGGCGGCGGAAAAGGCGGGGGTGAAGATGGCGCTCCACCCGGACGACCCGCCCATCCCGGAACCGCTCGGCGGCGTCGCCCAGATCGTGTCCACACTGGACCACTATCGGCGGATCTTCGCGGCCGCGCCGGGCGACAGCAACGGGATGCTGTTCTGCCAGGGCTGCGTGACCGAAATGGGCGTCGACGTGTATGAAACCATCCGCGAGATGGGACGTCGCAACAAGATCGTATTCGTGCATTTCAGGAACGTGCGCGGCGCCCTGCCCAGTTTCCAGGAGGTGTTTCTGGACGAGGGCGACGTGAACATGCGCCGGGCGATGGAGGTCTACAAGGAGGTCGGGTTCAACGGTCCATTCATGATGGATCACACGCCGGGCATCCCCGGAGACGTTGAATCCAGGGCCGGGCACGCGTATGCCGTGGGATATATCCGAGCATTGATACAGACGGTTTATGGCTGACAATTTTCAGCTTTGTAAACGGGAGGATAGTCGCAATGTATATACAGGAACAGCTTCCCTGGGACCAGATCAACGACGATACGCTGAGTTTTTTCAAGGCGATCGGCGTGGATTATCTGACGGTGAACGCCATTCCGCCGGACGTCCGCCAGGGTACGGACCGTACGGAACTCTGGAGGGACCTCAAGACGCTGGCCGAATCCCACGGGTTGAAGCTCACGAACCTGGCGGCAACCGGTTGGGACGAAATATCCCTCGCGCTCGATGACCGTGACGAGAAGATCGACGCATGGTGCCAACTTTTGAGAAGTATGGGCGAGGTCGGCATTCCCACGCTGGGGTACAATTTCAAACCCGCGGGGAACTTTCGGACCGAGTCCGTGCCTCCCGGCAGAGGCGGCGCCAGGTACAGCACGTTCGATTACGAAAAATTCATGGTGGATCCGCCGTACTATCCCGATAAGGCGATTTCCGAGGAGAAGATCCTGGAGAATATCCGATATTTCCTGGAACGCGTCATCCCGGTGGCGGAAGAGAACAACGTTCGCATGGCGCTGCACCCCGACGATCCGCCCATTCCGGAACCCATGGCCGGCGCTGCCAGGATCGTGTCCACCCTCGACCAGTACCATCACATCTTCGATATGGTCCCCAGCCACAGCAACGCCATGTTGTTCTGCCAGGGCTGCGTCGCGGAGATGGACGAGGATGTATGCGACGCGATCCGGAATATCGGCGGCCGGGACAAAATCGTCTACGTGCATTTCAGGAATATCCGGGGCGGATCCAGGAGCTTTCAGGAGGTCTTCGTGGACGAAGGAGACCAGGACATGTACGAGGCGATGCGGACCTACAAGGAAGTGGGTTTCGAAGGACCGTTCATGATGGACCATACGCCCGGTTTTCCCAACACGGATTCCACGTTCTGGGGAGGGCGCGCGTTTGTGGTGGGGTATATGCGGGCGTTGATCCAGGCGGTTTATCGTTGACCATGATTCGTAGGGTTTCGGGGACGTTAATTCGAATATATGCAAGTTGATAAAGGCGATTAAACTGCGGATTACCAGGATACACCAGGTCGCTGGACGTGAACAAAAACACCATCCTTATGAACGACCTCGATACCCCGTTTGGCACGGGTCCCTTCTGTGTCTTTTGTGCCTTTTGTGGCTATTTTGACTGTTGTTTGTTTTCGAATCGGAATTGAAGTCGCGATCGGTGTCCGGACCCTGACGTGATGACTGGAGGCGAATATGACGAACCGCCGGCAAGAGGCAACGACAAATGAGTCCACGGAAAAGAAGACCATTCGCGTGGCGATGATCGGCGCGGGCGGCCGCGCCACCAGCGCGCACTATCCCTCTCTCAAGGCGTTGAAGGGCGTTGAGATGGTGGCCGTCTCGGAACTGAGCGAGCAACGCATGGCAGGCGCGGCCGACCGGTTCGGAATTCAGGGGCGGTATTCGGACTACAGAGAGATGATCGAAAAGGAAAAACCGGATGCGGTCTACGCCATCATGCCGCCCCATCATCTGTACGATATCGGGGCAACCGTGATGGAAATGGGCTGCCACCTGTTCATCGAAAAACCCCCTGCGATGACCACGGAACAGACCCGGCAGATGGCGCTGATTGCGCGGAAGCACAACGTGCTCACGGGCGTGACGTTCCAGAGGCGGTTTGCGCCGGTGATCCGGTACGGAAAGGAGCTCTGCGAGAAGCGCGGGGCCGTTCACAGCGCCGTGTCCACCTTCTACAAGAACGCCGTGGGCGGGGCGCCGTATTACCGGGGAGCGATCGATATCCTGACGTCCGACGCCATTCACGCGGTGGACACGCTCCGCTATCTCTGCGGCGGCGAGGTGGAATCCGTGGCCAGCGACGTCCGGCGGGAGGGCGCTACACACACCAATATCTACCTGGCGCTGGTCAGGTTCAGTTCCGGGGCAACCGGCGTGCTGCTGACCAACTGGATGACGGGGCGCCGCATCTTCTCCGTGGAAATCCATTCACCCGGAATTTCGGTATTCGGGGACCCGGAAGAGGGCGGAAAGGTTTTCGCGGATAATAAGGACGAGCCCATCGAGATGCTCGATCCGTTCCGTCTCGGCGGCGGCGACGACACCTGGCGCGCGTACGGCGCGTACGATACCAACCGTCACTTTATGGAATGCATCCGAGCGGGTAAACAGCCGGAAACGTGTCTGGACGATGCGGTCAAGACCATGGATCTCGTCGACAGGATCTACCAGTCGCAGATATAGTGTACGCTCTACGCGGCGCGTCACTGTTCAGCCGCCGGTTCGTCCGCGAATCGCCTCAGGTGCACAATCTCGTCAATGCATTTCTCACCCTTTCCCTGAGGAGAGGGACCAGGGTGAGAGGTTTCAGGGTGCGAGGGCATCCTGCCCTCGCCGGCTTAACCCGGAGGTTCTTGCGCCGTCACTTCCGGTATGGCTCTTGATTCAAAGGAATCAACAGGCCCCTGGTGCAGTTATCGATGGGTTATACGAAGTTCGAGGGCAGGATGCCCTCGGTCCGGATACAGGCAGATCATGCACTGATGTAGGGCATGATGGCCCAGGTTCCATGGATGTCAAATCAGATATGGCGTCGACTCCAACGAACTGGTATCGGACGCAATGGAAGCAATAAGGCCTACACGCGAATAGGGGTTGGTGACGCGACGTTCGAGGGCAGGATGCCTTCGGTCGCAGGGCTCTCGTGGCAATTGATTTGAGTCACGGCCTTTTCGTTTTTTTCGTGTGTTTCGTAGTTTCCGTTGTTCGCTTTCTCGTGCTTTTCGGTTCTCATCCTGCTCCTGGTTTCTAATCCTGTTAATCCGGCAAATCCTGAAAATCCTGATCGGTTTCTGAATGAGAGAAACCCGTCGCATATCGATGGAGAGACCCAATGAAAACCATCATGTTTACGAAACACCTAGAGGGCCTGGACGTGCCCGGCATCATCGGCGCGTTGAGATCGGTCGGCGTAGAAGGCGCGGACCTGTGCGTGCGCCCGGGCTATCCGGTACATCCGGAGAACGTGGAAACCGCGCTCCCGGAAGCGGCCAGGCGGTTTGCCGATGAAGGGCTTTCCATTCCCCTGGTCACTACCCCCGGGGACTTCGTCAGGCCGGATATGGATTACGCGGAGCGCCTGTACGCGGCCTGCGGCGAAGCGGGCGTGAACCACATCAAGCTGGGATACTGGCACTGGTCCGCGGGGATGGACTATTGGGAGGAACTCGACGCGGTCAGGGGGCATCTCGAAGGCTTTCAGACGCTCTCCGGGAAACACGGGGTACAGACCGTCGTACACAACCATTCCGGACTGTCGATGGGCCTGAACTCGTGCGCGGCGATGAATGTGGTGAAGGGATTCGATCCGAAGCACATCGGCGTGTTTGCCGACCCCGGCCACCTTTCCGTCTGCGGCGAGCCGATCGAACTGGCGCTGAACATCGTCCGGTCGCATCTGTCCGTGGTGGCGCTCAAGGACCTGATCCGGCAGCCGCTGCTGCAGAACGGCAGATTGAGCTGGCGCACGCGGGTGGTGCGGCTGGGCGAGGGGTTCGGAGACTGGCCGGCGTTGTTACGCGCGTTCAGGGCGGTGAACTTCGACGGGCCTCTGAGCTTCCACAGCGAGTACAGCGGGGAACCGGTGGATACGGTCATCGATCTGGCCAGGTCGGACGTTCGCTTCTTCACAGCGCTGCTGAAAGAAGGATAACCCCATTCGAAAGCGACAATAGACAAGGGCGGCCGGGGTAGACCCCGGTCGCCCTTGTCGTGTTACGCGAGATCCGGGATTCAGTCCAGGGTCGCCCTGCAGTTGGACCGGATTCGGAATCGCCCGTCCCTTTGCACGGTGGCCGTGGCCGTTGGCGTGACCGCTACGGCGTCTCCCGGTCCGATGTCGTAAAGATAGGCAATCTCGCCAACGTTGAACCTCGCGGCGAGGTCGTGTCCGCCCACCAGCCGGATGCCCGCGTCGCGCCGCACACCCGGGCTGTGAGGCGCGAGAGTAACGTCGTCAACGGGCAGCCAGACCGTGTGGTCCTTGTCCGTGAGCCAGGCCCCGCGGTAATATCCCTGCGCCGCCATATAGAGGTTCGTTTTGGTGGACAGCCCCGTCCCGTCTGCGTTGCGTCCAGTGATGACGAACCGGCCGATTCGGAAACTGTCGTCGCCGAACCGGATGCGATAACGCCGCCCCTTGCCTTCCACGGCCGTGATATTGTAGGCGGTGGCGCGGCGGGGGTTCCCGATACGGGCGACGTCGCCCCTGAGGCCCGCCGCGCGGAAGGCCTGGCTCCCGGGGTCGCGTTCCACGGTGATCGACGCAGACCCCGGATCGATTTCCACGATGTTTCCCTGCACGGGCTTTTCAATGGAGAGGGAATGCCCACCGGCGCTGATGCATCCGGAGCCTGACTGGTGCAGGGATACCAGCTTTCCCTCCGTGTCGCGGCGGGCCAGACTGAAGCTGCCGCCGGACGGTCCGGGGGCGTGGCGGATCGTGTCTTCGCCGTATTGGTGTCGTACCTTCAGCGCGAGGGTATCGCCGCTGGCATCCAGTTGTTCGACGTCGTGTACTTTCCTGGCGCCCTTATAGGGTTCGTGCACAGCCACAAACCGGCTGGCCGCACGGTCCCCCGCGTTGCGCAGCAGCACCCAGGTGAGTTGCTTCGGATTGCCCGGTTTTCTGGGTGGGTCGCCGTGGGCGACGATCGCTTCGTCGGAGGGCAGGAAAGTCGTATTCAAGCCTATGCCGGTCTTCGGGTCGCGCCACGCGGAGGACCACGCCGCGGTCGGATGCCCGCGCTGCGCATCGTACAGATACGAGTATCCGCCGCCCCGGTAGGTATAATACGAGCGGCCCTTCTTCAGCGGGTCGGTAAGGCCGTCGTCGTCATATATGGCGCCGTAGGGTACGTCCGGTCCTGCCAGCGTGCCCTGCTCCTGCGGCGGGGCGAACGCGATATCGTCCGCCGTGAACTCGCCCTCGAATCCGTGCAGGCTGTAGTCGTGCCGTGTCCCGCCCGCCACGCGGAAGACGTCGAGGACATAGCGGGCGTCCTTGCCTGCCTCGATGAGCGCGAGCGTCCGCCGGTACTCGGACGTATGGCGATAGGTTTCCGGGGCGTCGACCTGCACCCAGGTCAGATCTCTCGCCCTCACGAATTGCTCCAGCCTGCCGGGCCCCTGCGTATCCTGCCGCCGGCCGTCCACCACGACCGTTGCGTGGGCCAGGGTGTTCTTGGTCCATACCGCGGGTCGGTCGCCCTCGGCGGCGTGTTCGCCGTAACCGAGGTCGGGGATGAGTTTTCGGCCGTACGCGAAGAGTTCGACGTTGAGACGGTCGAAATGCGCGTGTTCGGTGGCCGCCCTTCCGTAGTACAGCGCAACAGCGGTTCGTTCACGGCCTCGCCCGGACCGCAGCAGGGCCAGGCCGAAGCCCCCCATGAGACGGCTTCCGGTGTTCATGTCTCTGAGTTCGGCGCCGACGTCGGCGTGCGGTGAAGGTTCAACTGGTTCTTCCAGCAGCGACTCGAAGCTGTTGAAGCCGGTTTTCTCCCTTCGCAGCAATTCGCCGACGAAAGGGTCTCCCGTGGCTCTGTACGCTTCCTGCAGGGAATCGCTTCCCAGGGCGACATGGCCCCCCGTCGTGGTGCCGGCGTCGCCAATGCACGGGGTGAAGCGGTCCAGGCAGATCATTTCCGCTGCCCAGCGATACATGCGCCTGAACTTCGGTCTGTCCCAGAGCCGTATGCCCCGGCCTTCCAGCAGGCGGGCGATAACGGTAAGGTGCGTGACCCAACTGCTGTTGTAGCTGGGGGAACTCTCCCACCCCATGCCCTCACGGAAGATCAGGTTGTCCAGCGCGAAGTTGATCCCTTCCGCGTGTGCGGCCTTGTCGCGAAAGATATACCCGTCGAAGTGGGTGAGCATTTCCTTGAGTTCCGTGGCTTCACCGGTGTTGTTCATCGTCCAGTCGACGGCTTTGTCGATTTCATTCCGGTCTCCCGAGGCGAGTGCGGCGACCAGCAGGGCTTCCTGGTGGCCGCCGTAGTTGCTTCGGACGTCGCCGCGGTAGATACCGTCGAGGCTCGCGCCGATAATGCCGGCCTCGATTTTTCGGCGGAATCCGTCCGCATCCGAACTGAAGACGGGGTCGTAGGGAATGGCGCCGCGCACGGCATCCAGGGCGTGGCACAGCCGGCGCACGGTGCCGGATTCGGAAATGAGGTCGTTCATCTTCCCCGTATAGCCCGGCGAGAATTCCAGCGCGTACATGGATTGCCTGCTGTAGTCCATGTGCGGATAGACCTCGGCGAGCCGGTCCAGAATGACGAGCGCCTTGTGGGCATACCGGCCGTCGCCGCTGAGCAGATAGGCCTGCGAGAGCGAGGTGAGGCCGGCGACGACGGCGTTCCACGTACTGCAACAGCAATAGGCGATGAACCAGTGCCGAAAGGGCGCGTTTTCGCCCCGCCAGCCCCATCCGTCGTCCGCGTAAGGGCCGGTGAGCAGGCTGCGGTCTTCCATGCCGCTCTGGTAGAACGCCTCGAAGTCGTTGCTGGGATAGGATTCGCCGCCCACGGCGCAGGTCACGCGCCATTTGTCCTTGAATGGATCGTGTATCCACCCTCCCTGGGCGTACCCGCCGTAACCGTTGGGGCCGCTGCCGTGGACCGGACATCCGCTGACGAAGTTGATGGTCCAGCTCCGCGGTATTTCGGCGGACGGCATCAGCGTGCGAATGAAGTCCCGGTCCCGTTCCAGCCAAGGATTCGCGTCTTCAATGATACGCCCGGCGATTTTTTTCGCGTCGGGGTCAGCCGCCGCGCGTTGCCGGGCGAGTCGGATCTGTTCCGGTGTGTAGAGATTCACCTGGGCTCCTGGTTATCTGTGACAGTTGACGCGGATGCTCCTTTTCGTGCAGGAGATCATCCGCGCGCGGGAAATTATCGGAGGCGCCGTTTGCGCACGCGCGGGCACCGAAGCGGTACCGATGACCGGCCCATCAGTATTTCGAAAGCGAGGCGAATCCGCAAGGCTATTTTCGACCGCCGGGATGAATCGTCGGATGGAGGGAGCACTTTCACCGGGGCGGGTAACGGAGGGTCAACTCAAGTCGTGCGCCACTTGCCGAAGCGCTTGACGCCTGATGACATATTTGATAAATAGTCGAGGTTCGACAGCAGGCGTTTCAGTTCGAAAAAGGAGCAACCCGACGCCACGATGCCGCGTCTCGGGCGGCAATCCTCACGGCGGGGATTCGCCTCGCATATCGGCCGCTTGCGCTTCGGGCACACAAGGGGAAACTGAATGGAATATCGCACGCTCGGACGAACCGGGCTTCGTGTTTCGGTGCTGGGCATCGGGACGGGCGGTCCGAGTCAGTTCGGACAGGGTTCCGGCGTTCCGGAGGCCGATGCCGGCCGGATGGTGCGCAGGGCGCTGGAACTGGGCGTAAATTTCTTCGACACCGCCGCCGGATATGGGGATAGCGAGGCCATTCTCGGCAGGGCGCTGGCGGGCGTGCCGCGGGAGAACTACGTGCTGGCGACAAAGGTGCAGGCGGCGCGGGACGACTGGACCGCCACGTCCGAAGACGTGGTCGCCTCCGTGGAGCGAAGCCTTGCGCGCCTCAGGGTGGACGTGATTGACGTCATGCAGTTTCACGGCGTGAAGCCGGAAGACTACGCGCGCACAATCGAGATCTTCCTGCCGGTAATGGCGCGCCTTCAGGAGCAGGGAAAATTCCGGTTTCTGGGCGTATCTGAGACCTATTCGCAGGATCCCGGGCACGAGATGTTTCCGACGGCGCTGGCCGACGGCCATTTTGACACGGCAATGGTCGGGTACAATATGATCAGCCCCACGGCGGAGCACAGCGTCCTGCCGATGTGTCTGGAAAAAAACGTGGGCGTGATCTGTATGGTGGCCGTACGCCGGGCGCTGAGCAGGCCGGAGGTGTTGGCCGAGCGTATCGCCTACGCGAAGGAGAAAGGGCTGATAAAAAGGGATTCCGTGCCGGATGAGGATCCGCTGGGCTGGCTCGTGAAGGGGCACGTGAATTCGCTGCCGGCGGCCGCATACAAATACGTGGCGTCCCATCCGGCGATGGGTACGGTGCTTACGGGCACGGCGAACATCGAACACCTGGAAGCCAACGTGAAGGCCATACTCGGGCCGCCGCTGCCGGACGAAGACATGGCGCGATTGAGAGACATCTTCGGCGCCGTGTGGGAACCGTTGGGGAACTGATGCTGTAAAAGGCGGGTAGAGGGAAGACGTTAGACGGGAGATTCCGTGAGTGCGCTATGGTTATTCTTGATTGTTACGATAGCGGCAAAGAAACAGGCACGGTTAGCGTGAAAACACTGTGGTAACGTTATCATCTACCGTCTACCGTCTTGCGTCTCACCGGTTTTATTGCCCGATGCGGTTTCATTTCTTGCCGGAGGCAAAAAGGAAGAAACAATCGAGCAAGGATGTCATCTCCCGTCTCCCGGCTCACGTCTTACCGAAGTTAGTCGACCACACCGCAGAGAGACGGCATGTATCGACGGGAGATTGGGAAGACATTTTCGGGACAGGACACGATCTGAGAGGAGCGTTGCATGGGCGAGACGACCGCGGAATCCGAGGCGCCGGCGACAGACGGCCGGAAATCCGATGTGACCCTGATAGACGCGGATGTCCACAATTATCCGGACTCCATGGACGAACTCCTGCCCCACCTGTCGAAGCGGTGGCAGGCGTACGTGAAGCAGTCCGGGTTTACGCTCCCGTCGGTTTCAATCTATCCCAAGCTCTTTGCCCAGGCCGCCCGGCGCGACGCGTGGCCCCCGAGCGGCAGGAGGCCCGGCGCAGACGCCGATTTTGCGCGGGAGCAGTTGCTCGACACATGGGATATCGACTATGCGGTTCTCAACCCGCTCGTCGCGGTGTCGTCCGTACGAAATATCGATCTTGCCAACGCGCTGCAGCGGGCGGTCAACGAATGGACCCGGGAGGCATGGCTGGACGCCGACCGGCGCTGGCGCGGTTCCATCGTCGTCAATATCCAGGACGCAGACGCCGCCGCGGCCGAGATCGAGCGCCTCGCGGGCGACCGTCGCTTTGTACAGGTGCTGCTGCTCGTGCGCTCCTACGCCCCCTACGGTCGACGCGAATTCAGGCCTGTATTTCGCGCGGCGGCGGCGGCCGACCTGCCGGTAGGCATTCACTTTGGCGGCGGTGGCAATCCCATTACCGCCAGCGGCTGGCCATCCTATTATATCGAGGACCACACGGGAATGTCGCAGGCCTTCGAAGCCCAGGTCATCAGCCTGGTATGCGAAGGCGTTTTCGAGGAACTGCCGTCTGCCCGCGCGGCCCTCATCGAGGGTGGATTTGCCTGGCTTCCGGCGCTCATGTGGCGGCTGGACAAGAACTACCGGGGACTGCGCAGCGAAGTGCCCTGGCTCCGGAGGCTGCCCAGCGAATACATCCTGGATCACTTCCGCGCCACGACGCAGCCCATGGAGGAGCCCGCCGATACCCGGCACCTGCTCTCCATTCTGGACATGATCGGGCGCGACGACTTTCTGATGTTCGCCACCGATTACCCCCACTGGGACTTCGACGCCCCCGACCGGGCCCTGCCGCGGGCAATCAAGGGCGCCCTCAGACAACGCATTCTGTCCGAAAACGCGGCGGCTTTCTATGGCCTTGAAGACAATCGACATCGGATCAGTTGACGATTTCGAGCCCGGCCGGCCGCGTCGCGTGGCAGCGGGCGGGCGGGCGCTGACGGTGGTGCGCCGCGGCCGGCGTTTCTTCGCGTTGCGCGATATCTGTCCCCATCAGGGTGCGCCGCTGTCCGCCGGAAAGGTGGACGGTACCGCCATGCCGTGCCGACCCGGCGAGGAAATCTCGTACGGCCGCGTGGGCGAAATCCTTACCTGTCCCTGGCACGGCTGGCAATTCGACCTGGCCACCGGCCGCGCCCTGATCGAGCCCGACCGATTTCGCGTGCGGGTCTACCCGGTGCGCGTCGTTTGCGGACGCGTGGTTGTGGACCTCAAATAGCAGCCAGTTGAGAAAGTCCATCCGGACACCCGAACGACCTTCCCCGATCGGAGCCACGATTGATCCGAATCGGCAATCCGTTTTCCGAATGGAACCGGGATTTCAGACTGCTGGCCGCGGCGGCGTTTTCCGTCGGTGTGTTTTTCGGCGTGCAACTCACGTTGTACAACAATTTCGCCGTGGATCGCCTGGGCATCGAGCCGCACGAACTCGGGTACGTGGAAGCCCTGCGGGAGACGTCGGGATTCCTGAATGCGTTCTTCATCGCGCTCATGATGCGCGTGGCGCCGCCAGTCGTCGCCGGCGCTTCCCTGCTGGTGATGGGCGCCGGACTTGCCGCGTACGCGGATGTGTATACCGTATTTTCCCTCGCCGTATATTCGGCGCTGTGGGGCATCGGGTTCCATTGCTGGATCCCCATGGAACAGTCCATGGCGTTGCGGTTTTCGCCCGAGGGAAAGAAAGGAAAATGGCTGGGTCAGCTGCGGAGCGTTCATGCCCTGGCGTGGCTGCTGACCATCGGGGTCTGTAATCTCGTTTTCCATCTGATCCGCTACGACTGGCTGTTCGTGGGGGCGGGAGCGATCACCGCGCTGGGCGGACTCACGATCTTCTTCGCCGGCAGAAGGCGCCCGGAGTTTCGGGAGAAGAGTTTCGTGTTCCGCCGCCGCTACGGCCTGTATTATGCTCTGAATTTTCTTCAGGGCTGCCGGAAGCAGATGTTTATCACGTTTGCCATCTTCGCGCTGGTGAAAGTCCATGGGATGCCCGTGGAAACGACGATGGCGCTCGTGCTCATCAATCAGACGCTGATTACGTTAACGGCCCCGCTGATGGGCCGGATGGTGGACAGGTATGGAGAACGGGCGGTGCTCAGCTGGAGCTATATCGGGCTGGCCTTCGTTTTTTTCGGATATGGCGCGATTCAGCACCGTCCGACGCTGTACGTGCTATATTGCGTGGACAACCTTATCTTCTTCGGGGGCATCGCGCTGACCACGTACCTGCACAAGATCGCGCCGCAGGAGGACCTGAAGCCCACGCTGTCCATGGGGGTGACAATGAACCATTTCGCAGCCGTGGCCGCGCCGCTGATCGGCGGGTTGGTCTGGCGTCACTTCGGCTACCAGGTGATCTTTTTCAGCGGCGCGGTCCTGGCGTTGATTTCACTGGTGGTGAGCCAGTGGGTGGATCCGGAGGGCATGCTTCGTCGAGAACGCGAGGCGCCCGCATTGGCGGATTGACCCCCGCGCGGGCATCGAACTGATAGGGAGGACAGGATGAGGTCTCGAGAACTTGGACGTACGGGAATTCGGATCTCGGAAGTGGGATTGGGTTGCTGGCCGATCGGCGGCGCGTCATTCCGCGGAGGCAGCCCCACCGGCTGGTCCGGCGTGGATGTCATGGGATCGGTTGACACCGTCCGCCGTTCCTGGGCGCGCGGTGTGACATTCTACGATACAGCGGACGCGTACGGCCGCGGCAAGAGCGAGGTGCTGGTGGGTCTGGGCTTGTACGAAAACAAGAACGATGCCGTGATCTGCACCAAGGTCGGAATGAGTCTCGCGGCGCCGGGGCAGGATTTCTCCGAACCGTATATCCTTGGCGCGCTGGACGCGAGTCTTACGCGCCTGGAGCGCGATACCGTGGATCTGTATCTGTTGCACGGCCCACCGCTGGAGGGGATGACCGACGCCCTGTTCGGGTTGATGAGAGACCTGAAGGGGTCGGGCAAGATTCGCGCGTGGGGCGTTTCGATCAGTCCGGTCGAAACCTCCGACGTGGTTGTGGAGGAAGGACTGCGCGCGATGGAGGGCGGCGCCGAGGCGATTCAACTGGTGTACAACATCCTTCAGCAGAAGGAAGGCGACGCCCTGTTTCCCGCGGCGCTGGAAAAGGGCGTGGGCATGATCGCGCGGGTGCCCCTGGCTTCCGGCTGGCTGACGGGAAAGTACAATGAACGTACCGAATTTCCCGCGGACGACCTGCGGAGTATCAGATACACTTCAGAGAGGGTGAGGGAGACGGCTGCGCAGGTCGGACAGCTGGACTTTCTGCTGGAGGAGGCGGATTCGATGGTCGACGCCGCACTGCGGTTCGTCCTTTCGAATCCCGCGGTTTCCACGGTCATTCCGGGGGCGAAGACGCCCGCACAACTGGATGACATCGTCAACGCGGCCGGGAAGACGTTGTCGGCCGGCGCCCTGGATCGGGTCCGGGAACTGTTCGGCTGATTCGCGGGACGAGGAGCAGCAAAAGGCAGCTATCAGCCGTCAGCGTTCAGCAGTCGGCTTGAGTCAAAAGCGAAAATCAACTTCGACATCCCCATCTCCCCAAATTCCCTGAAGGCGGGTAGAGGGAAGACGTTAGACGGGAGACGGGAGATGATATATCGCGTCTCCCGGACGACGATATGGCATCGCGAAATTTATCGGCGATAGACGTGCAGACCTCTCCCCCCGGCCCCCTCTCCCGCGGGGAGAGGGGGAGCAGAACCAGGCGTAAATCAAGCAATGACAAGATCCTCCCTCTTTCAGGAACGTCGCAGGTGGGTTGCGGTCTTGGGGGATTTGCAAGCGCTCTATCAATAAGGAATGTAAGTGTTTTGAACTTCGCGCCATTCCGTCGCGCGTTCGGTGGCTGAGCGGGGGGTTTTTGCGTGTTAATCCGTGCAGCTCCGAAGCAGAATGAGACCGATTGGGTACTCAGGCCACAGTCGCTCGTTTGTACCACTGGGTTGGTTCACGCAAAAACCGGCCCCGCGCCGAGCGGCGCCGTTCTTTTTGGTCCTTTTTCTTGGGCGTACAAGAAAAAGGACGAAGAGAAAATAAGAGTTTGTGAGAGAGATTAAGATCTTGTTCTACCGGAGGTTAGTTCCAAAAGGTGTTCGTCCGCCGACAGGCGACCTGCGCAATGGTGGCAAGTGAGGACACTTCGACATGCCGCTTCCGCAAGCCACTTCGGCAAGCTCAGTGCAAGCAGCGTAAGCAACGCCGCGAGGCGGGATGATTCAGCGGAACATGGTGACGCATTTTGAGAGAGAATACCAGGGAGGGTTGCTGATATGGTCGGATTCGCGGTTGTCGGCCTTGGAATGGGACAAAACCGGTCAAGACTGATTCACGGTACGGACGGCGCCGCGTTGAAGGTCGTGGTGGACCTGGACCGAACGCGCCTGGAAAAGGTGAGTTCCGAACTGGGTGTGGAGGGAACAACGGACCTGAACGCGGCGCTTGATCGGGCGGACGTGGACGTGGTGATGGTGATGACGCCCAGCGGGACCCATGCCGACCTGGGCATTCAGGCCGCCCGCGCGGGCAAACACGTGATAACGACCAAGCCCATGGACGTGTCGACCGACGCGTGCGACCGGTTGATCGCGGCCTGCGACGAGGCCGGCGTGCTCTGCGGCGTGGACTACCAGAGCCGGTACGTCGACAACAACTGGCGCGTGGCCGAAGCGCTGAGACGGGGCTGGCTCGGCAAGCCCATTCTCGGCGAGGTGCGTTTCAAGTGGTTCCGGGCGGCGTCCTATTTCGAGGCAAGCGGCGGCTGGCGCGGGACGTGGAAAATGGACGGGGGCGGATCGCTCGCCAACCAGGGGGCGCACCTCCTGGACGTGATGTGCTGGTTTATGGGCGACGCGGTTTCGGTCTATGGTGAAACGGCCGTCATGAACCATGAGATCGAAACCGAGGATATCGGGCTGGCAATCGTGAATTTCGCGAACGGCGCCAAAGGCACGATTGTCGGCACCACGACGTTTCCGTCGAGTGCGTATTTCAGCGCGGAAGTTCACGGATCGGACGGTGGGGTGTTGATCGAGGACGTGCTTACGGGCAAGATGAGTGTGTTCGGCGAGGGCCTGCAGGAGCGGCTGGCGACGGTGGAGAATCCACTTCAGAATATCGTGGAGGACGTCGTCAGCGCCGTGGAGAGAAGGACGCCGCTACGGGTCGACGGACAGGAGGGACGCCGGACAGTGGCGCTGCTGGAGGCCGTCTACAAGTCGGCGCGGGAGGGCCGGCCGGTTGAGGTCGACGCATGATTGACGGATAGTACGGTCGTTTCCGCGTCCGCAATTTTCCTGTCGATTCGACGAGTCATTTCCGTCTCACGTCGACGGAGAATCGAGCCGGGCAACGCCGACCATCGCGTCTCGCGTGACGAGCGGGACAAGCGCTTCCTCGCTGAAGCCTTCCGTGCCGCCGGGACGCTCCGGGAGTACCATATAGCGGAGATCCGAGTTGCTGTCCCAGACACGGATTTCCACCGAATCGGGCAGGTGAAGGTCGAATTCCTTCAGCACGGCTCTGGGTTCCCGGACGAGCCGGGAGCGGTAGGCGTAGGACTTGTACCATCCGGGCGGCAGCCCGAGCAACTGCCAGGGATAACAGGAGCACAGCGTGCAGACCACAACGTTGTGGACTTCCGGTGTGTTTTCCAGAACAACGATCTCAGCGCCGTCCCTGCCGCTGAAGCCCAGTTCCGCTATCGCCCCCCTGCCGTTTTCCAGCAGTCTCCGCCTGTAGTCCGGGTCCGTCCAGGCGCGGGCCACCACTCTGGCGCCGTTGAGCGGGCCGATGTCGTTCTCGTACCTGTTCACGACTTCGTCTATGCGTTCGGTCGTGACCAGCCCCTTTTCAACCAGGAGCGATTCCAGCGCTCGTGTGCGCAGCGCCGCGTCGGATCCGCTCGGGACCGATTCTTCCTGTCTGCTCATCGCAATGGGCCCTCTCTGTTCCGGATGTGTTTACACGGGTTCCAGGTAGCTTTCCCACATGTCCAGATAGACTGCGTTACGGGCTTCGGCCGACTCCCCCCACAATTCGCGGGATGCGAAGCGCACGGCATACAGCGATTGCTCGCGGCGCAAGCACCCCTCGGGCAGTTCGGCGTCCTGAAGGTCGTGGATTCCGTAAAAGCGCGTGATGGTTCCGGTTTTTCCCCGAACGTACCGTGGAAGCCGCGTGTGCCCTTCGGGATGGATGTTCAGCGCCCGCACCCGGTCTCCATTTTGAAATTGCGGCCGGACGTCCGCCTGCGATGGGGTGGATTCAGCCGTTCTTCGGCTCGCCAGGTCAGCGCGGACGCCGTCCGGGTCGGCGTGGACCGGTGTTTCGGCGTCCGGCCTTTTCCGGAGCAGCGCCATTCTCGTTTCCAGCTCATCCGCCGTCAGCGCGCCGGCATCGATCAGGCCCTTGACCCTGGCGTGCAGCCACTTTTCGTAGTAGGTGGACGACAGATAGTGGGCAGGATCCATGTTTTCGATGTTGTTGCGCGAACCTCCGGGCACGGGCACGGGTGTGGCCACGGCCATTCCCAGTACGCGCCGTTCCCACTCGTGATGGAACAGGGGTTCGTTTTCTTCGCGTACGACCGGGCCGAATCCGTGCATCCCGCCCATATCGTGTATGCCGTCCATCGGCGCCTCCTTCGGCCCCCGTCGTGATGCGAATTGGTTTTGACCGCGGATCGACGGTGTGTTTCTTGCTCTGGCGTATCCTTCGATCAGGCGCTTCTTGAGTCGTTTCCGTCGTACACGATGTTGCCGCGGACTCGAATGCGCTTGGGGTTTGGCACATCGGACAGCTCATCCACGCTGTGGTATCCGATGGTCATGCTCATTCGTGTGTTATCTGTCCGGTTCTGTCCGATGCCGTGGATGATCATGCTGTCGACGACCAGCATGCCTCCCGCGGGCATGGGCACGACCACGGCCTGACGGATGAGGTCCCGCGTCGGTCCGTGGTTGTGAAGGCGACCTTCGATGCCGGGAAAGTGGTGGGTACCGGGCACGATAAGGGTGGCGCCGTTTTCGGCCGTGGTTTCTTCCAGATAGAAAATTACGGTGAAGATCGTGCGGGACCACTGCCTCACGTCGCGATGGAAGCCGTCGGGCCCGGTCTCCACCGAGGTGTTCAGGGTCGCGTGGTTGTGCCGGTTCTTGACAAGTTCGATATTGGGCCCCATCAGACACGTCAGGGGGTCGAGCACGAGGGGGCTGGACGCGGTTTCCAGGAATATGGGGTCTCTGTCCACCAGGTCCGAAATCCGCACCACCCGCCCCGCGCTGTTCCTGACAACCGGTTCCACCTCAGCCTCGATATCGGCTCGAATGGTCCTCCGGAGCCTTTCGACCGTGTGTTCGGGAATACGGTCCGGCAGCTTCAAAAAGCCGTTGTGGCGAAACAACTGTATCTGCTCGCGAGTGAGCGCCATAGCGGGACGATCCGGCTGACAGTCCGTTGGAAAAGTCGCGCTGCAGGCGAGGTCGGCCGCAGCCCGGATGGACTTTATAAACGGGCTGTTAAGGTGCCTTTGGAAAAGGGTGCGGATGACCGATATAGATTCGTTCGCCCGCGACGAGGATTTTCTCCGGGTCTTCCTTGATGACATCGTGGGCGGCGTGCGCCTGGTAACCCAGTGTCATACTCCTTCGGGAAACGGCCGAGTTGTTGGTGCCGGCGCCGTGGAAGCAGGCGTCATTGAACAGCAGGACACCGCCGCGAGGCATCGGCACCGGGAGGGACTTGGTGAATAAGTCGGAGGTCTCGAATTCACCGCCCGGGCGGCGCGGACGCCTGAACGGACGCCGGTGGCTTCCAGGCACGATGCGGATGCAGCCATTGTCCAGAGTGGATTCCTCGAGGTAGATGAGGGCCGTAACCAGTGCGGGCTGGTAGGGTTCTTCTCCGCTGTGCCAGTAGACGAATTCGGATCCCGGCGGGCGGACCATGATGTGATTGTGCTTGTTCGTGAGCAATTCGATATTGGGGCCGAGAATGGACGTGAGCGGGTCCAGAACACATGGATGCGTGGCCGCGTGGAGGTAACTGCGGTCACGGGAGAGGACCTTCGAGAGCCGGCGAACGTCGTCCGGCTCGCGCGAGCCGGATTTCTCCCAGACAACCGGTTCGATCATCCCCCGGATCTGTTCGTCGGTAACGGCGTTCAGGCGTTCGACGAGATCGTCCGGCAGGGTTTCCGGAACCCTGTGGATGCCTGTGTGGTCGAAGTACCAGAGATCCTCTTCAGTCAGGCCCAAGACAATTCCCCGCGACTTGTGAACGAACGAAAGCGGTAAAACCGGGACACGGGCTTCCGCGATATGTTATGGCGGTCCGGGATGCCCTGTCAAGGGTAATCTGGTGTCCGTTCCGGAGTCGAGGGAACATCGGACCGGCGGCGCGACGTTCGCGGTTTCGGAGCCGCAGAGCCGTTCATTTTTTACTGTGGCGTGAATCCCAAAAACCGTTATATTATAGTCTGAATGCGCCTGATGTCCGCGCGGGTCGATTGTCTCAATGATTCAAAACGCCGGCGTGGACGGCTGATTGATGGCGGTCTGTTTGTATGTTCGTCGAAAGGGATGGTACATGCCGAATGCGTTGCTGGTCAGTCCCCAGAATCCCGTGACCTTCTGGAGTTTTGACGAAGCCCTGAAAATGATCGACAAGAAGGTCGCATTCCCTCCGCTGGGGCTCCTGACCATCGCGGGGATGATGCCCGATTCCTATAACCTGCGCATGGTCGATATGAACGCACACCCGCTGATCGATGAGGATCTCGAGTGGGCGGATATCGTGATCACGTCGTCAATGATCATTCACTGGCACTCGTTGGAAGACGTGATTGCGCGCTGCAACCGGATTGGGGTTCCCGTCCTGAACGGTGGCCCGCTGCCAACCCAATACTTCAAGGAAATTGAGGGCAACGGGGTATTTTATCTGGGCGAGGCCGAGAACGGTTTTATGGATATCGTAGACCGGCTCGCCGCCGCTTCAGGAGAGGTCAACCGGGAATACGTAGACCGCCGCGGGAGTTTTCAGGACCTGGCCGTAACGCCGCTGCCCCTCTGGTCCCTCGTCGACTTTGAAGACTACAGCAATATGGTGATCCAGGTCACGCGCGGGTGTCCGGAAAGCTGCACATTCTGCAATATTCCGTCGCTCTACGGGAAAACGACACGACTGAAGAGCAAGAGCAGAATGATCCAGGAACTCGATGCGCTCTATAACGCGGGCTGGCGCGGCGCCGTGATGGCGGTCGACGATAACTTCGTTGGGAATCGGGATGCCATCCGGCACGCGCTTACGGACGAGGTCGTGCCGTGGCAGCAGGAGCGCGGCTACCCGTTTCAGTTCCACACCCAGGCCAGCATTCGCGTCAGCGACGATCCGGAGTTGCTCGAGGCCATGTACCAGGCGGGGTTCGACAAGGTATTCGCCGGAATCGAGTCTCCGGTAGCGGAAAGCCTGAAATTCATGGGCGCACAGAAAAATCTGCAGGGCGAGACGCCGCTCATGGACAAGGTGAAAATTCTTCAGGAAACCGGATTCGAAGTGCAGGCGGGCTTCATTATCGGGCTGGATACCGATCCGGACGATATCGCGGAACGGACCATCGCCTTCATCCGTGAGGCGGGCATTCCGGTTGCTATGGTGGGCATTCTCGGCGTATTGCGGGATACTCCGGACTACAAGAGGTTCAGCCGGCAGGGGCGGCTGGTGGAAGGCGCGAAGTACACAGGAGATTCCGGCATTTTCAGTCGTGAATTGAGCTACGTACCGCTGATCGACCCGGACACGCTGCTTGACCGGCACCGGAAGACGGTCGAACTATTGAACAGTCCGCAGGTCTTCTTCGAGCGGTGCCTGACGTTCTTCAACCACCGGAAACGCCAGCCCGTCGGCAGCATGCCGATCCGGATGCAGGAAGTCAGGGCATTCTTCCGTTCAATCTGGCGGCAGGGCGTCTGGAACAGGAATTACCGGTCGGAATACTGGAAATTCCTCTTTCAGGTGCTCATCAAGCATCCTGCCAGTCTGTCCGACGCGGTGCGGCTGGCCGTCCAGGGTCATCACCTGATTCTGACGACACAACGCGCGTTGCAGGTCGACGAAGTGAAGACGTTTCTGGACGAGGCGATCGAGCACCTGCAACACTTCCGCAATGGCTACCGCGCGGCCTACCGCAAGAACATGGGGGCGTACGCCAGCCGGCTGATGCGGACGGTTCACGACCGTCTCGAGCATTTTCAGGACGACCATCGGACGCTTCAACAGCATACCGCGGTGTTCCGAGGCGCGGCGCAGGAGTACTACCAGGCAACCTGCGAGGAGTTCCGGCACCAGATTCACGAGCCGGTAGAACGATTCCAGCAGGATACGGAACAGCTCCTGCAGACCTTCGCGGCCGAGCGCGCCGCTCTGCAACAGTCCTGATGTCCCGTCACCCGGACAGGTAGCCGTTCTCCCGCCGATTTCTCCCGTCTCGATACGCGGGGTCGACCTCGCGCAGGACACCAGGGCGCATTACAGCTTCCAGTATTCGTCGATGTCGCGCTGGTAGGCGTTGATCTTTCCACTGATCACGTCGTTGACCTTGACGACTTCGCGGGATTTGCCCGATTCGTACAGCGCTATGCTCACCGCCTTGCTGCGCAGGCCTTCCTCCGCATCGATTTCCACGTTGCGTCCGGTGCTGATCGCGTCAATAAAGTCCCAGAGTTCCAGGGGCATGCCGCCGGTGATGCCGTAGGGAAACAGGCGTTCGTTCTCTTCTTTGCTCAAGCTTTTCCGATACATATTCACAACGCGTTCCATGCTGTACGATACCCCATCCAGTAACTGACACTCGCCGCGATGAGTGCTTGCCGCCGGATGGAAGATATCGTACTCCACGATGGTTCCCCTGCTGCCCGTCAGATTGAGTTGCAGGAATCCCTTGCCGGGGGCGCTGTTGGTCCAGGACCAGGTGCCGATAACGCCGCTCTTGAAGTTGAAGATACTCGTCCAGAAGTCCTCTCGCGTGTCGTTGATGATTCGACGTCCCTTCCGGTGCGGGCGTTTCTCAAGTTGCTCCACGCGGGCGTAGACGCTGTCTATTTCGCCGAACCAGTAGCGCATCGTATCCACCCAGTGGGCGCCGCTGTCCATCACCATGCCGCACCCGCCCAGCCGACGGTCCACGCGCCAGTGCCAGTCCGGGAACTTCTGCGGGTCCTGCCAGGAGGCGCTGGCACCCAGCCAGAAGCGGGGTTCCCCCAGCAGCCCGCCCGCGTTGAAGGCCCAATGGATGGCGCGCTGTCCGACGCTGCGGCGGCACTGTTCGGCCGTTGCGGCAATGCGTTTGTGTTTCTTTGCCGCGGCGATTATCTTTTTCGTGGCTTTCACCGTGATGCCGATGGGTTTTTCGCAGAGAATGTGCACGCCGCCGGCAAGAAGCTCGCATGCCAGGACGTGATGCAGGCCGTGAGGGCCGCAGATATCGGCGCCGTCCAGATGTTTTTCGCCGTTGAGCAGTTCTTCCACGGTCCTGTAGGCGTTTACCGGCTCGCCGGTATGACTCTCAATTCGGTCTGCCATTTCCCTGGCGCGTTCCGGGATATCGTCCACGGCAGCGACAATGCGAAAGCGCGTTTCGTTTTTCTCGAGGAGTTCGGCGTATCCCCTGAGGTGCGCGCCGGCGATGCCGCCGCAGCCCACCATAGCCAGGTTCACCCGTCTTCCGTTGGATTGTCCGGCCATACGATTCCTTTCGGTCATGAACGCGATGCAGCCCGGCGGCCGTCTGCGCAGACGGGCCTGTCTCCTGATTGCGCGTCCCATATTATCGGGTTCGGGTGATTTGTCAAGTCGTTTATTCGCGTTGAAACGAGACCCGGTGGACCGGGTTAAAACGTGTGAGGTTTCTCCAGGGAGGTAAGACAAGATGTTGATTGACGCACACAACCATCCGAACTGGCATGGTTACGATGCAAAGAGAATTCTGAACAATATGGATGAACAGGGCATCGACAGGATGTGGCTGTTTACCTGGGAGGTGCCGGAAGACGAATACAATCCGTCCTACCACAAAGCCCTGCCTCCGGGCGGGGTGGGCATTCCGCTGGAAGACGTGCTGCAGGTGGGAAGGGAGGCGCGCGACCGCTTCGTGCTGGGCTATTTCCCGCACCCGAAACGGCCCGACGCGGCGGACCGCCTGCGGGCCGCGCATGAGATACACGGCATTCAGGTTGCCAGCGAGATGAAGGTGCGGGTCCTGTTCGACGATCCGGACGCGATTCAGCTCTATAACGCCTGCGCCGACATGAATCTGCCCATAACGATCCACCTCGACTATCCGATCGGTCATGGCCGGGGAAGCTATCCCAGACCGAACTACTGGTATGGCGGGAGTATCGAGGCATTCGAGCGGGCGGTCGCGGCATGCCCGGAAACCACGTTTATCGGTCACGCGCCGGGGTTTTGGGCGCATATCTCGGGAGACGATCTGTATGACAAAGAGTCGTATCCGCGCGCGCCGGTACTGCCGGGAGGGAAACTGTGGGATCTGATGCGCCAGTACGACAATCTGTGGGCGGACCTCTCGGCGGGTTCGGCCCTGAACGCCCTCAAGCGCGACCCCGAGACCGGAAAGAGATTCCTCGTCGAGTTTCAGGATAAACTGCTGTGGGGCCGGGACTATTTCGACACGGCGCTGATGGATTTCTTCCAGGGCCTATCGTTGCCACGGGACGCGTACGACAAGATAACGTATCGGAACGCGTTGCGTATCCTCGGCGAATCCGAACCGGGCTAGGCGAGACGTCCATGGACGCACAAACGCCTCCGGTCGGTCGCCTCCGGAGGCGTTTCCCGTTCTGGAATCGTGCCGGTCTCGGCCCGGACGTCGCTATCCTTTCACGAATTCCGACAATTTCCTGGCATAGGCCGCGTTGCCGTATTCCTTGAGGATGCGGTCCTGCGCACGCGCCGCGGCGTGTCTCCGCCGGGTGTCGTGGGCCAGCCACCATCGGGCCTTGTCCCGAAGCTCCTCCAGGTCGGTCCAGGTATCGATTTCAATTCCGACCTCGAAGATTTCCTCTATGCCAGCCACGTGATCGGTGAGCATGAATCCGCCGCTGCCGGTGATTGCGGTGTCCCGTTGATTCAGGTAACCGTACGCGTCGGGCGAGTTGTGCTGGTTGACGTTGATCTTCGAGGCCCTGTACACACCCGGAAGTTCCATGTAGCTCCGGAAGCCGCGATAGGAATACCGCGGCAGGTTTTCAAACGTGCCGAATCCCAGGCCGCCGTAGACGTGCACCCGTCCCAGGTCTGCGAGCGCGGCAACCACGTCCTGCCGCAGCGCCCGCTGCTGCGGGAAGGGGATGGTGTGGGTGATCCGTTTGACCAGGTCTTCGGATTCCAGGTACTCCTCCGGGCTGCCGCCCTCTTTTGTGTAGAGCGACATGATGGTGACGGAGAGGTCGCATTCCTCGTGTCGCGTCGTTCTCGCGAGTCGATGCAGTTCCATCGCCGGCGGCGGATAAAGGACGATGGCCCGTATACCGCGACTGGCGTAGACGGCCACGCTTTCTCTGCAACACGTGGCCGCGAATTCGAACTCCGCCGTGAAATGAGGGCTCCGCAGCAGGTCCCAGGGATCGTCCTGCGTATGGGTGACGGTCTTGCACCATGGGAATCTCTCCCGAAGTTCCGTGATGAGCCCGGGCGGCCGGTCGTCTTTGCTGAACCACCAGATGAGCAGTTCCGGTTCGTGTTCGATAATCGTCTTGAACAAGCCTTCCCGGAATGCGTCGATGTCCCCGTATTTCAGGTCCCACGCTTCGTGTGGGGGGATGATGTCGGCCTCCTCCTTCGCCAATGCGATATCGGCCTCGAGATGGGCTTCGATACACCCGCGCGTGGGTTGATAGAGGACGTCGTAGCCGATGCTTTTGAACCCCTGCTGAATGCTCCAGAGGGACTGGCCGGGCAGGAATCCGCCCAGAAGGAGGACCTTTGGCATTCGTGAATCCTCTCAATTCAAAAAACGCGCCCGCTTCACGGGTCATCAATCGCGGGGGCGGCCGCCTTTCGTTGATGGCCAAAGATAGGCGAATTGAAAACCCTGCGAAAGACCAAAGCGGTCCGGTGTGTTCGCCTCGCTTTTTAGGTTGCCCGATGCGGACTTTTGTCCTTATTTGGAATCACGAGCCTTCGCGCGCGGCCCCTCGATCGGAGGTGCAACGTTGACTACGGACACAGACCTGGCTGCGCCCCGCACTTCATTGCGGGCATGGTGGTCGAACGACGGTCATCGCTTCCTGCCGCCGGCGCTCATCACCTGCATTCTTGTCGGCAGTCAGATTACGTTTGGCATTCTCGAAGGTCTGTCGAAAACGGCGTTGGCGATCGCGGTTGCCATTGGCGCGGAGGCCGTGCTCGGCCGGCTGTACGGAAGCCGCAAAGCGAATTTCGTGAGCGGTTACATTACCGGAATCAGTGTGGGGATTCTGATCCGCTCGCTCTGGCTCTGGCCCTATGCGCTTTGCAGCGCGGTGTCGATTCTTTCCAAGTACGTGATCCGCTGGCGCGGGCGGCATCTCTGGAATCCTTCAAATCTCGGCGTGTGCGCGATGTTCTTCCTGGCGCCGGAGATGGCCGCCGGGCTGAGCGTTCAGTGGGGCAACGCCGTCTGGGTCATGCTGGTGATCTGGATCTTTGGCTGGATGGCCGTGTGGCGGGTAAAGCGTTTGCACATCTGCCTGACGTACGTGGTGTCGTTCCTGGTGCTGGGGTTTGTTCGAAGTCACATGACGGGGCAGGCGTATCTGGCCGGCATCGCTCCAATAACGGGGCCGATGTACCAACTGTTTATCTTCTTTATGATTACCGATCCGAAGACAACGGTGAAGTCCAGGCGGGGCCAGTGCTGGGTTGCGTTTTCCGTGGCGGCGGTCGAAGCGGTATTTCGTTTGCATGAACAGGTCTATGCCCCGTTCTACGCGTTGTTCATTGTGGGGCCGTTCGCGAACGCCGCGGAAATCTGGTTCAAAGGGCGAGGCGCCGTTTCAACGGCAGGTGGAACCCGTGGAGAAGTCGGCGGTTGATCGTGCAACCATGCGCAAGGAGGTGGCGATGAAAACGGAAATTACGGGGAAGAACCTGGAGGTGTCCGGCCGCTTGCGGGAGTACATCGAAAAGGAAACAGAAAAACTGAGGCAATTCTATGAACCGATCCTGGACACGCGGATAACCCTGGAGCGGGAAAACCGGATATTCCGGATTGAGATTGTGGTGCACGTCCACAACCACATCTTGAAGGCCACCGACGAACAGGATGTCATTCACCCCGCGCTTGGCGGCGCCATCGACAAGATGGTCCGACAGCTCAAGCGCGTCAAGGAGAGACAACGCAGGCCGCGGGCGCCCGCACCGGCACGCGACTGAGCGACGGCGTTACGATCGAAACGCTTCCGGCTACCGCCGGGAGCGTTTTCTGTTTGGCCGGTCAGGGCGTATCGGCATTGGCGTCGGCGCTGCGCCACGTCAGCAAGAGATTGCAGGCCAGCACTGCCGCCGCCAGCCACCCGAACAGGCCGGAAAGGCCGAATGCGGTCATCGAGACCGGCAACCCGTATGGAACGCGATCCAGAATCTCCGCCAGGAGCAGAGGCGCAATGCGGCAGACCGCGGCCGCGGTCGCGAGATAGAATGTGACGGCCACCAGGCCCGGAACGGCCACGCCGCGTTTGTGGAGGAAGCCGGGTACCATTCGAGGCGCCATCCCAAGGAGAAGGAGGGTGATGAACCCCGCGAGATGGGTGTGGCGCAATGCATCGGGGTCGAAGGGAGAGGGGAGTCGAAACAGAGCCAGCGCGCCATCCAGCAGTTCGGCCGCAGCGGCGAGGGACAGGAAGACGAACGCGGCGTAGAGAAGGCGCTCGAACCGGCCGAACTCCCCGTAGTCCGGCAGGCCCGGACGCGTGGGACGCCTGTCGGGACCGGGTTCGCCGATACGATTTACGGTCCAGGGAGGATACCACCGAAGCAGAACGTCCAGTTTCCAGATGAAGAGAATCAGGATGCCGCCTCTCAGGACTTTTCCGATG
Organism: Candidatus Latescibacterota bacterium; assembly: GCA_965203805.1. GTDB lineage: Bacteria > Latescibacterota > UBA2968 > UBA2968 > JAAXHE01. The sequence continues at coordinate 5,469,432 of OZ241917.1, forward strand.
GGCGAGAGATGTGCCAGCGTGGACGCGAAGGACGTCCCGGCAAGTTGCGCCAGAACGGGCGCGTGGATCAGAATGAGCGCGACCAGATAGACCTGACCGTACCGGGCGACGGGCCAGCGGACGGCCGGCAGGCGCAGGTAGAGCGGAAACGTACGGACGGAAAACGCCATCGCCGTCGGAAGGATGACGAATCCGATGAACAACTCAATGCCGAATCTGTTCCACGCGATGTGCAGAAGCGGGTTGTCGCCAACGCTCGCGTGAACCGCGAGGGCGCCGGCGAGCAGCGAATACAGTCCCCAACCTGCAATCGCGATCACCAGGAAGATGCGCACTGTGTGGAGGGCGGGGCGATTCGGCGCGGCGCCGCGTAACGTAACCACCAGCAGCGCGATATAGCAAAAAACGCCCGTGGATTCCAGGAGCGCGCCAACACCGAGCGCCCATCGCAGGCAGTCGTGGATCGGTCCTTCGGCGCCCGCGGCAAGCAGCGGCTGCGAAACGGCGCGGAGCAGGATGCCGGTTACGAGGAAACGCAGAATCCACGCCGGAAGCCGGGGATAGCGGAGCGGGGTACCGGCCAGACGGGGCAGGAAGTAGAGGCTGACGCCGATGATGAACAGGCCGATCCAGCCCAGAAGCTGCGCGTGTCCATGCGCCTGGAGCATGGCGACCCACCAGGCGCCCATGGAGAACTGGAACCCGATCAATACGGCGAGGACAGCCGCATACCCGAACCCGACCGTCAGCGCAATGAAAAGCGAGGCCAGCACAAAGCCGAAATGGAAATGGGAATGATTGCGATTCGGGGTATCGGACATGGTCAATGGAATGGCTTGAGCGTCGCTTGTGCATTTTTCGTAGGGCAATGGACCGGTTGCCTGTACTGGTATTTATGCCCGATTTCGAGATTCCGCAACCCTTTTTCCGGGATGAGACAAGAGCGGGTAGACGTGAGACGGTAGACGGTAGATGACACCCTTGCCCGAATGGTTCGTCCGTTATGCCTGCGGCAAGAAATGAATTCGCACCGGGCAATCACATCATCTCACGTCTCATCTCTCCCGTCTCACCGCCTTTAGGGAATTTGGGGAGATGTGGAAGTTGAAGTTGACCCTTGGCTTTGCTTAAAGCGGATCGTTGAAAGTGGAGTCTCGGTGTAATATCGTCTGGTCAAGTTAGTTTGAACCCAGGTCGGCGGAACCGTGTCTTTATTTAATGGCCGTCGCGGCGGACGAGCAGTGGCGTCAATTCGGTGGGTCATAGTGTTGCGTTACTTCGAGGGTGATTGCGAAACCCACATCCATAGGGGCGCTTGGACAATGCAGGCTTGCACGGGCATCATGGATGCAGTCATGAAACATATCGCGCTGGGAGTGATACCCGCCCTGCTCCTGCTGAGCCTTGCAGGATGTTCGCCCAATGAAACGGTCACCGTGTCCGGCGCGGTGAGCCGCCCTGGAGACGTGACGCATCGCCCGGATTGGGGCGTGCAGGACTACGTGACGGCCGCGGGGGGATTCCTGCCCGAGGCGGATACCGGGCGGGTCGCTCTGGTCCGGCATACGCGGGACAGCGTGTCCGTCGGGAGGCTTCGGAACGCGGGCACGTGGGCGGTAGAAGACGCGCCGCCCGTCGTATCCGGTGACCTGATCAACGTCCCGTTGAAGGCATATCGCGTCCGGTTCGATTCCGTGCTCTCGGTAAGGAATCTGCGATTGAAATGGAAGGACCGCGTCTACGTCCTGGATCGCGGCAGAGTAGCGCTCGGGTCGACCGTGCGCGGGCCCGTGGCGGCGGTGTTCTTCGGAAAGGGCGAAGTGAGGGCGAACGCTCCGGAGGAAACCGCAGGTCCGTTTCAATATCTGTACGTGACGATGCATCCGGACGGGCACGGCCTGCTGCGCCATGGGTTTGAAGGGATGGTCCACGATAGAGAAGCGGCGGAGGACGCCGTGGCGCTGCATCGATTCATGTCCAGGGCGTCCACGTTCAGGGCCGGCGAGCGGATGCATCTTCCACCCGAAGGCTATCTGCGGGTACAGGCCGGCCTCTGGCTCAGGCCGAAAAACGCGTCGTACCCCGGCAGAGGGGTACGGAAACGCCATTATAAGGATGGCAGGGTGTGGACGACGTTTCCGGACAGACGGCAGCGTTGGCGGTATCCGGGCGGCCGGGTGGTGATGCAGTTTCCCGACCGTACCCGGGAAGTGCGCTCTCCGGACGGTTCGGTTCGATTCGAAGATGCGCTGGGAGGCGTACGTACATCGTATCCGGATGGCAGGGTGGTATTAGAAGACGCCGACGGGAATCGGCACCGGGTGTACAGGGACGGGCGTCAGGAATGGCTGCGCACTTCCGGGAACCGGATGACGATATATCCCGATGGACGGCGGGTGCATCGGTTTGCCAGCGGTACGGTGCGCACGGTACATCCCGACGGCATCGAACGGACGGTATTCGCCGACGGGACCCGGCATGTTCGGTTTCCGGACGGAAAGGTGGAAGTCGCGACGCCCGGCGGGGCGAGAGAGACGCGGTATCCGGATGGAAGCGTTTCTGCAATCACGCCCGAAGGGCATCGGGTAAGGGTCTTCAAGGACGGCCGGCAGTTCACGCGGATGAATGACGGCACGACGATCGAGCAGTTTCCTGATGGACACAAGATACAGAAACATCCATCGGGCGTGACGCTGAAGGTTTTCGCGGACCGGTCCAGGCGCACCGTGTATTCGGACGGCTCGGAAACGGTACGCCGTCCCGATGGCGTGAGGGTCGCTACACTCGCCGACGGGACGGTGATCGAGGAGTTCCCGGACGGCCGGATCGTACAGACCGATACGTCGGGCGCGCGGCTGGAGTTTCTCTCGCCCGGTCGATACGTGGTGACGGACCGGGAGGGCAACCGCGTTGAGGCGCGACCTGACAGTACAGCCTCAAAACAGTTCGTGGAACCCTTTCGATACCGCGGTTCGATCCGGCGTGACCTGATCCGGCTTGAACGCGCGCCGGAGCGCATCTCTCCCGGCATGGAGGCGTCCGTCCAGGGAACTGTGGCCGATGCGGTCAAGGAGTTGTCAATGGCCGCGTTCGCGCTCCCGGACGGAGACGTCCTGGATATGTCCGTAGCGTTCGAGAACGAACGGTTTTCCGGGGCGCTGCTGATTCCCGAGCCGGGATACTATCGGTTACAGGTTCAGGGGAGACTGGAAAACGGCGATGCGGTAATGCTGGAAGACCGCATGATGCGGGTCGGTAATCCGGAACCCCTCGTGAAGCCCGTGATCGAGATCGCGCTGTATCCGGGCGACGCGGCTGCAGGCCGCCGGCTGACGGAGATGGTGAACGCCGTGCGCGGGAGCAGGGGCCGCATGAGGCTGGACTGGGACGACGACCTGGCCTACGCGGCGGCGTCACACCTTAATGACATGCTGGCGTACGACTCGATTTCGCACTGGTCCCCGATGTACGGGGAACTGGAGAACCGCCTGAAGCGTCTGGACATTTCGTTTGAGGTCGCGCTGGAGAACCTGGCAGCCGCGCCTTCGCTGGAAGAGGCGCACTGGCACCTGATGTTGAGCGCGGAACACAGGCGCAATATCCTCGATCCGAGATTGACGCATATCGGAATCGCCGTGGCGCGCGAGCGGGGCCAGGTGTGGGTAGCCGAGATCTTCAAGCGGAGAGAATAGGCGAAAGAAGCGGGCACAGTTGTCAGGCAGCGTGCCCATGCGCGAAGCGACGAAGCAGATGGCCTCGCGCTTGCAGTTCCCGTTTTGTCCGTCTTTGAGGGATAACCGTGGGTATCGGACGTCGAACAATCTGCATCGCAATCGTCGTTTCTCAATGGTGCGGCGGCGGATTCGCGTTTCCGGCCGAGCTGAAAACGGTCGATGACCGGTTCCGGGTTGCGGTGGAACGGCTGGGAAAAGTAACCGTCGAGGAGAGCGTCCGTGAATTCAGGGACGTGCTGGCGGCGGACGAAAATTACGCGCCGGCGTACGCGGAAATTGCGAAGTTGTATATGTCTTTGAGGACACCCCTGGACCGCAGGAAGGCCGAGACGATGGTGCGCCGGGCGATTCGCCTGGACCGGGACAATCTGACGTATCAGGTTTTCCTGGGGGACCTTATGTGGCAGCAGGGGTTCTTGTCGAACGCAAAGCGTCAATATGAAGCGGTATTGGCCCGGAATCCTCAGGACGCCCGTGCCGCGTTCGGGATCGGACTGTACTATACGAAGGATTATATGAAGTATCGAAACATGATCGACATGGAGGGCAGCAGTCATTCTGTGATGCTGGAGTGGGGCCATTTCGCCAGGGAATATCGCGAACGCGCAATAGGCAATCTCGAGCGGAGCATCCGGTACGATCCCGGATTCAAAGATGCCTACTACCAGCTGGGTCTGGTCTATATGGAGGATTTGAAATCCGCTCCCGCGGCCGCGGGCAGAGCGCTGGTCAACGTCTCCAACTCACTGTTAAAGGAGTACCCCCGACACAAGGACGCACTGCTGTTTGTCGGTCTGGGCTATCACACCGGCGGATATCCGGATTTTGCATGGGATTATTACGTACGGGCGATTGGGAGAATGGGCGCGGAGGAACGTTCGATCATCGAATCGGTGGCGGCCGTCGCCTCGGATGAAGATCGGGTGCGTATCGCCAGAGCGGACTCGCTGCTGAATGAGGAGGGTGGACAATGGGTGGAAAGCGCAGAGCGGGAACGGTTCTGGCTGAAGCAGGATCCGCTGCTGCTGACGGAACGGAACGAACGGCGAATGGAGCATTACCGGCGCGTGGCATACGCCAATTTGCGGTTCAGCAAGCCAAGGAGAGGAATCGATGGCTGGCGGACCCCAATGGGCAGGGTCTACATTAAGTACGGAGATCCGATCAGCCGGACGGTGACGCGTCCCGAGGTGGACCCGCGCGGTCGCCTGGTTCAGGCGCACGAGGAACTCTGGGCATACGAAGGTTTTTCCCTTCGATTCAGAAACTGGAACGGGCTGGACGGATGGCGTTTTGCCGAAGGCACTCGCTTCATTCCTTACGGCGAATGGGTGCTGAAACGAACGCCGCAACGCTACGAAGATCCCTTTCGCGGCTTGAAATACAGCCTGCCGTACCAGGTGGCCGCGTTCCGTGATGCCGGGAAGATACGGCTCGAGGTGGCCTACGCGATCGCAAAAGAGCGATTGAAGACGTCCGGCGCGGGTGCCCTCGACCTGCAGGACGGGCTCTTCCTGTTCGACGGCGACTGGAAAGAGGTTTCGCGGGCGGTGTATGCGACCCGGCGGCTCGAGGACGCGGGAACGGACAGTGTGAGGGGCCGGTACCTGTTGTCAAAATCGACGCTGATCATCGGACCGGGGGACTACAATCTCATCGCCGAGGTCCAGGACCGAAAGACACGTTCCATCGGGACGTTCAGGAACACGTTTGCATTGGCAGCAGAAGATTCATCGCCCGCGATGAGCGACCTGCTGGTGGCAACCGACATCCGGATGGACGATCCGTTTCCAGAGCGGCGGACAGACTTGAAAGTGGCGTTGAATCCGCTGCACACGATCTTTCGGTCGGAGTCGATGTACATCTATTTCGAGGTCTATAACCTGGTAAAGGATGATTTCGGACGGACGAACTTCGAAATTACGTATCGGATCGGACAGCCGGACGAAACCGAGGTGATTCCCGCGCGATTCGAGGCAGTCTCAATGGCGGAGCCCCCGGGAAAGGTGCGCATTACTCTCGGAAGAAGCCTGGAAGGCGGCCGGGTTGAGATGCGGGCGAATTATCACCCTGCCGAACGGAATATGGTCTCCAGGACGCTTCGCAGATTTGACGGGGATACCGGTGAAACCGCGGTCACCGTCCGGTACGAAGGAGACCGGACGGATGATTTCACCTGGCTTCAAATCGATCTGGACAGGGTGCCCGAGGGCGTACACAGGCTGTCGGTTGAACTGAAGGACCTGAACAGGGAGAGTCAGGGAGACGAAAGACGCGTGTTGTTCCGCGTCATTGGAGACGAGTGACGTCGCGGGGCACTTTCAGCCGAAACCGGTCTTCCGGCACGCCGGAATTGACCTTCCGGCGGATGACCTGAATCCGGATCCGGTCGCCGCCGTGGACGATCTCCATCCGGCGGGGAAGCGGGATGCCACTCTGCAGCTGGTAATCGGAGAGGTTGCGGCGGGATATCAACAACCCGCCGGGTGAGTAGACCCGCTCTTCGAGCAGGACGGCGGTGCTGGGGTCAAACCGAAGGCGGCGCGTCCACAGCGGTTCGATGATTTCCAGGTTGAGACTGTCGGGGCCGGCCTGGAATTCGCCGATACGCGGCAGACTCAGCGGAGACATGTTGACGAGACCCAGCATGGCGTGCGTGGCCCCGTAGGGCGTGAGATCCACGCCCGTGACGGTTCGGAGCACGTCCTCTGAAGGCCCCTCCAGATAGTGGTTGGTTCTTGGCAGGTATATGGAGAGAGAGTCGCCGCGAGCCAGGGCCGAGAGGACGCCAAGGCCGAGCAGGGCATCCGTCATCTCGATTTTCAGAACGCCCGGCGCCCGGTAGAAAAGCACGACGCCCCCCTTTTGTTTGACGCCGTCGATGCGCATGTCCATTCCTGCGCGGACGTTAAGATCCTTGAGGCTGTCGGCCCGCGCGGTGACAATGCGCAGCAGGTCGTCGGGGGTTGAAACCGGTGCGACTTCAGGGAGGCGGGAAAGAGACGCGGCGCAGCCGGGAAGCGCCAGGAGAAGTAGATATAGGAGCGGCGTTGACGCGAGGGATCGCGTTCCGGACCGCTGACGGGTTGCCATGTCAGGGTCCGCTTGCGCTATTGGGGCCGAATGATTGCAGTTTGCGTTGTATGGACTCGTTCCCGGGATTCAGGTCTGCCGCGCGTTGCCAGTGTTCGACGGCTTCCTCGATACTGCCCAGGGCCCGGGCGGCATCGCCCACGTGATCCAGGATGATCGACAGATTCTCGCGCTGACCGGCTGTGCGTAACGCCGCCTCGATTTCGTTGAACCTGCTTTCTTCGACCTTGAGCGCGTGCTTGAGGTATTTCATCGCTTCGTCGTAACGCCGTTGCTGGAAGTAGACCCATCCCATGCTGTCCAGGTACGCGCCGTTATTCGGGTCGCCCTTCAACGCGCGTATGATATAGTCTTCCGCTTCACCCAGGCGAATGCCTTTTTCCGCGAACATGTACCCCAGATAGTTCAACGCCTTGTGGTTGTCCGGCGCCCGGGCGAGAAGGCGCTGAAATACGGCCACCGCGCTGTCGAAGCGACCCGCGCGCTCGTAACTGTGGCCCAGGTCGAAAAGCACATCCTCCAGGAGTTCCCTGTCGTCTTGAAGGCGATTTTTCAGGCTCTCCAGGGCGGGAATCGCCGCCTCCCAGTTCTTCTCGGCCAGGTAGGTGCGGCCAACCGCCAGTTGATAGCGAAACTCATCCGGCCGGGCGTCGACGGCCCGGCTGTAGACCTGCCTCGCCTGCGCGGTACGATCGCTCAAGGCGTATGCCCCCCCAAGCGTGAACACGATCCGGGAATAGATTTCGGAATCCGCGGGTGTCTCGCCGAAAAGTCCATCGAGAATCTCGATCGCGGGGTCCAGGTCGCGTTCGCTCAGATAGGTGCGCGCAACGCCCAGGCGGTACCAGGGGTCCGGGTCAAGCGAAATCGCCTTGCGGAAGGCGCGTCTGGCTTCTTCCGGCCGGCCGCTCGCACGGAGCAGCGATGCCTTCCGGCCAAGCAGATCGTGTCGTTCGGGCAGTTCGCCGATGAGGCGGTCCAGAAGGGCTTCCGTATGTCGATAACGACGCTTCACCAGGACGCTATCGGCGCCCGATGACGGAATGCTTTGCGGAAGGTATGCGGACAGGCGGTCCAGGAAAAGCGTGTCCGGCGGGGTTTCCGAGACAAGCGCCTCCAGATGGTCTTCGCGGTCGTAGATGGCGATGAGCTTCTGCCAGAACGCCTGGGTGGTCTGGTTGAGGCGGTGTCGGAAATGTGCGAGCCCCGTTCGATAGATGGCCGCGGCGCCCAGGGTGTCGCCCCCGGCGATTGTCAGGTCGCCAAGGCGATTCCAGATCTGCGCCTGCTCGGGATCGCGATGGAGGATGCGGCGGTAGATCCCGGCCGCCTTACGAGGCAGATTCAGGCGCTGATATCCGTCGGCGATCAACAGATCGTACCGGATGTTCGGCGCCGGCACAGACGCGGCCCGATCCAGTACACGGAGGACTTCCTGGCGTTGCCGTCGGGCGGTGTAAATCTGGAGCAGCTGGGCATAGGCCCGGAAATCGGCGGGATTCAGGCGGGTGACCGCCTCGAGCTGGGCCGCGGCCAGCAGTGTGTCCCGCTGCCCCTTGACAAGGGTGTCATAGAGCAGCCAGCGATGGGCCGGCGCCCGCGGTTCCAGTCGCACGGCCTTGCGCGCGACGTCACCGGCTTCGGCGATCCGGTTCAACGAAATCAGATTGCGGGCCAGCGAAGTGTACAGCGTGGCCGCGGTGGAGTCGATGGCAATGGCCGCCCTCAGCGCCGCCACGGCGTCTTCGAGCTGCCCCGCAAGTTCGAACCGTTTGGCGTCTATGAAGTGTCCCATCGCCCGCGGGTCGGCGCCGCGGGGTTTCGGCTGCGGCGGGACGACAGCCTGCCGGGGCGCGGCGCAGCCCGCGATGGCTGTCAGAAGGACGAGCGGGATGATTTTACGTAAATCCATAGAATATGCGCTGAAAAATCCGGAAGAACGGGTGACGGACCAGGCGGTGAAAATCCGTTTTTTCGACGTTCCGGATCAAAAAAGGTTGCCCGCTCGTTTTTCAAGGAGCAGCTTGCCGGCCTCGTTCTCGATGGGGATGGGATAGTCCTGCGTAAAGCAGGCGGTGCAGTACTGAAGCGATGAATTGGGGGCCACGCCGAGCATGCCGTCGAGGGAGAGATAACCCAGGCTGTCCACGCCGAGGTGTTCACGGATCTGTTCCACGGTCTTGGCGCTGGCGATCAGTTCCTTCTCGGTCTGAAAGTCGATGCCGTAAAAGCATGGCCCGACGATTGGCGGGCAGCTCACGCGGACGTGAACCTGACGGGCGCCGGCTTCGCGCAACATTCGAATCAGGTGTTTGAGCGTCGTGCCCCGGACAATCGAATCTTCCACGACAACCACGCGCTTTCCATTCAGAACGCCCCTGACGGGGTTGTATTTGAGGCGGACCTTGGACGATCGGCTGTCCTGTCCCGGCGTGATAAAGGTGCGTCCCACGTAGTGGTTCCGTATGAGGCCGATTTCGTGTTTGATGCCGGATTGATTGGCGTAACCCAGCGCCGCGGTATTGCTGGAGTCCGGCACGGATATCACGATGTCCGCGGCGGCAGGCTGCTCGATGGCAAGTTGCCTGCCCAGCCGGCGCCGGGTCTTGTCCACGTTGTCGCCGAAGATGATGCTGTCGGGCCTCGAGAAGTAAATGTATTCGAAAATGCAGAACGCGTGCCGGTCGGCCTCCTCGGTCGTGAAGGCGCGGAGACCGTGCGTGTCTATCATCACGAGTTCGCCGGGTTCGATGTCGCGAATGTAACGCGCCGAAATGATGTCGAGCGCGCATGACTCGGACGCAACGATCCAGGCATCGCCGAGCTGACCCAGACACAACGGACGGAAACCGAAGGGATCGCGGGCCGCGAACAGCTGGTTTTCCGTGGCCAGGACCAGAGAATACGCGCCGTCGATCTGCCTCAGTGCGCCTATGATACGATCGACCATCTTCTCTTCCCGGGACCTGGCGACGAGATGGAGGATCAGTTCGCTGTCGGTTGTGGTCTGAAAGATGGCGCCGTCGTCCTGCATCCCGTTGCGGAGTTCGGCTGTATTGGTGAGGTTGCCGTTGTGCGCGACGGCGACGAAGGCGTCCCGGCACTCCGCCAGAAAAGGCTGGGCGTTGGAAAGGGTGTCCGACCCGGTGGTCGAATACCGATTGTGTCCGATGGCCAGGTGGCCGGGAAGCCGCTCCAATACGCCGGCTTCCGCGAATACATCGGCCACCTGTCCCATTTCGGTGTGGCGAAACAGGTACTCGCCGTTTCCGGAAACGATGCCGCTGCTCTCCTCGCCCCGGTGCTGCAGCGCGTGCAGGCCCAGCGTGGTGAGCTTCGCCGCATCGCTATTCCCGTAGATGCCGAAGATGCCGCAAAAGTGTTTGACACTATTGTCCATCGACCCTCCTGTCGGCGGTATGCAGGACTGTTGTGCAGGAAACTCGCGAATGGGTCAAAGTGCTCGCAGGGTCCGTAAACGTCAGTGCCGGCGTCGCCGCCGCCTGCCCGCTTTCCCTCTGCGGCGCCGGCCGCGTTCGGGCGTGGACCCACCTTCTTTAAGGAAGAGATCGAGCCGTCGGAATCTCCGGTCGGCGTGTACAACCTGAACCACCACCGGGTCGCCCAGCCTGAAACGCCTGCCGCGACGTTCTCCAATCAGGGCGCCTTCGGTCTCGTGATACACATAGTAATCGTCTGCCAGCGTACTGACCCTGACGAGTCCGTCGATCAGGAATTCTTCGAGCTGTGCGAAGAATCCCATGGGCCGGACGCCAACGATAACGGCGTTGAATACATCGCCGACGCGATCTTCCAGATAGCGGATCTGTTTGACCTTGATGGACGCCCTCTCCGCCTCCTGAGCCACGGTTTCACGGCCGGTCGTGATCCTGCCCAGAGCCGGCAATTTTTCGCGGAGCCCGTTCTTTCTTTCTTCGGTCAATCCGCCGGCTTCTCTCAGCAGGCGATGGACCATCAGGTCCGGGTATCGACGAATGGGGGATGTGAAGTGGGTGTAGTTTTCGCAGGCAAGACCGAAGTGGCCGATGTTGTCCGGTGAGTACACGGCTTTCTTCATGGACTGCAACAACCATGCATTCAGTACCTGACCGACAGGCTTCCCTTCGACGTCCGCAAGAAACTTCTGAATGTCGGCCGCAGTAATCCGGTTCCGCCGTGGAAACCCGAATCCGAAGGCTGCCACGGCGTCTGCGAATTCCGAGAGTTTACTCGCATCGGGCTTTTCGTGAACCCGGTAGAGGCCGGGCAGATTCCGGTCGCGCAAATGGCAGGCCACGGTTTCGTTGGCCAGCAACATGAACTCTTCGATAATGCGGTGGCTGTCGAGGCGTTCGCTCTTGCGAATCGAAGTGACATTGCCCTCCCGGTCCACGTCAAGAAGGGGTTCGGCAATATTGAAATCGATCGCGCCTCGCTTCAATCGCCGGCGGGTAATGCGCCTCCGAAGATTGTCCATCTTCCGCATCAGGCCGCTGTGGGGCGTTGACCCGGTCTTTCCGCCGCCGTTAAGACACTTCTGGGCCTGCAGGTAGGACAGCTTCGCCCGGCTTCGGACCACGGACGGGACGATCTCCGCCTTCGTCGATCTCCCGTTTTCGTCGAGATCGATGAGAACGCTGATTGCAAGCCGGTCCTTGTCCGGCAGGAGCGAGCACAGGTTTCCGGACAGCCTTTCCGGCAGCATGGGAATCACCCGGCCGGCGAGGTAGACGCTGGTTCCCCTCGTCAGTGCTTCATGGTCCAGCGGGCCGCCTTCCTTGACGTAGTGCCCGACGTCGGATATGTGCACGCCCAGACGGTATCCGCCTCCGGGCCGGTCTTCGAGAGAGACGGCGTCGTCGTGGTCGCGGGCGTCTTCCGGATCGATGGTAATGCAAACGAGATGACGGAGGTCCTGCCGTTTGCGGGTTTCCGCCGCGGGAATCCGGTCTGAAAATTCCTCCGCGGCTTCGAGAACGTTCGGGGGGAACTCGATGGGAAGGTCGTACTCTTTCACGATGGAAAGGGTGTCGATGCCGGGGTCGTCGGGGTGTCCCAGGATTTCGACGATCTCGCCTTCGGGATCGGGATTTTCCGGGAGCCACGACCTGAGGCGGACCACAACCAGCTGACCGTCCCGGGCCCCACCGGCATCTTCCGGGGAGACGTAGACGTCCCTGGGCATTCGGGGATCGTCCGGTTCCACAAATCCGACGCGCGGTCCGGCGCGAAAGATCCCGATAATACATCTCGCGCCGCGTTCCAGTACGCGGACGATCTCGCCTTCGGGCTTTCCGCCGCGCCTGCGGGAAACGCGGGCCACCACACGGTCGCCGTGCAACCCGCCGCGCAGGCCCCCCGGCCCCACGAAAATATCCGGGGTTCCACCGTCGCGACAAACAAACCCGAATCCGTCGGGGTTGACGCTCAGCAGACCCGTGGCGAGATTGAGCCGGTCAGGAGGACCGAAGCGGTTGTTGCGCAGCCTGACGATCGCGCCTTCCCGTTCGAGTTGGATGAGCAGGCGACGAAATTGCCGGTAGTCGTGCTCGGGCACTCGCAACGCCCGGCTCAGTTCGCGACGTTTGAGCGGGCGGCCCGCTTCTTTACAGATGAAATTCAGAACCCGGTCGCGGGTTATGGGCATGGCGATATTCCATCCCGGTCACGCAGATCCTGAAACAATTCCGAAACGCGGGCGCCGCCGCTATTCTCTTGATGCACGGAGGCGAAATCTTTACCTTTGTGCGACCGTCTGAGTACGCATTTAATATATAAGCAAGCGCGGAGAAAATCAAAAATAAATGGGCAGAAATAATGGAAAATCCACTCAGATGAGAAGGTGGGTTTCGAGGAGTTCATCCGGGTTCGCCGGGTAGAGCGTACCGCACAGGAAGTATTTCACCAAAGGAGTCTGGTTATGAGACGTCTGATACCGGTAGTCCTCCTGCCGCTTTCTCTGATGTTTCTGCACGGGTCTGCAGGTTCGCACTGTGAGATCCCCTGCGGGATCTATGGCGACGACGCCAGGTTCACCGCCATCGCGGAGAATCTGACGACGATAGAGAAATCGATGAATCAAATCATCCAGCTTTCGTCCGAACCGGGCAAGAACGCGAATCAGATCGTCCGGTGGGTGAATAACAAGGAAGCCCATGCGGACCACATTCGCGAAATTGTGGCGCAGTACTTCCTGGCGCAGCGCATCAAGGCGCCCGCGGACGACGATCCGGCCGCGCGCGCGGCCTATTCCGGGAAGCTGGCATTGCTGCATCAGATGATCGTCTCCGCGATGAAATGCAAGCAGACCACCGACACCGCGCACGTCATGAAATCGCGGGAACTGCTGCAGGCGTTTCAGACGCTCTACAATAAGAAATAAGAGATAGCCGGCCGCGGGCCATCCTGAACATGCGAGCCGCAGGAATAATCACGCCGGATCTTCCCGGGAAGGTCCGGTGTTTTTTCGCAATGGTCAGATTTTCCTTGCCAACAATAAGCCGGTATGATATATTTGTCGTTCGTTAGCACTCAACAACTCAGAGTGCTAACAACTGGCTGTTAAGCGCTTATAATCAATAAATCTAACGCCGATCCCGTCTCATTTCTTCAAGGAGGTAAGAGACATGGCAGTCAATGTGAAGCCGCTGGGAGATCGAGTGCTGGTCAGGCCCCAGGAAGAAGAAGAACAGGTGAAGGGGGGCATTATCATTCCGGACACTGCGAAAGAGAAGCCTCAGCGCGGTGAAATCGTTGCCGTCGGCGACGGCAAACTGGACGATTCCGGAAACAGAATTGCTCCGTCCGTGTCGTCCGGCGACGTCGTGCTTTACGGTAAATATTCCGGCACCGAAGTGCGGCTGGACGACGAGGACCATCTCATCATGTCCGAGAGCGATATCCTGGCGATCATTGAAGACTGAGGCAGTTCCTGTAAAGATACCGTAAGGAGGTCGAAATGCCGAAGCAGCTTGAATTTGATGTTGCGGCCAGGGATGCGCTGAAGGTCGGCGTGGACAAGTTGGCCGAGGCAGTAAAGGTAACGCTGGGTCCGAAGGGGCGGAACGTGGTGCTGGACAAGAAGTTCGGGTCGCCCACGGTCACCAAGGACGGCGTGACGGTGGCAAAGGAAATCGAACTGGAAGACCCCTATGAGAACATGGGCGCGCAAATGGTGAAGGAAGTCGCCTCCAAGACGTCCGACGTGGCCGGCGACGGCACCACCACCGCAACCGTGCTCGCACAGGCGATTTACAGCGAAGGGCTGAAGAACGTTACGGCCGGCGCCAATCCCATGGACCTGAAGCGGGGCATCGACAAAGCGGTTGGCGCTGCCGTCAAGGCAATCCACGATATCAGCAAGCCCGTTGCCGGGCACACGGAAATCGCCCAGGTGGCCACGGTTTCCGCCAACAGCGACAAGGCGATTGGCGACCTGATCGCCGAGGCCATGGAAAAAGTCGGAAAAGACGGCGTCATTACCGTCGAAGAGGCGAAGTCCATCGAGACCGGCCTGGAAGTGGTGGAGGGCATGCAGTTCGATCGCGGCTATCTGTCGCCTCATTTCGTGACGGATCCGGACAACATGGAAGCCACGCTCGAAGAGGCCTATCTGTTGATTCACGACAAGAAGATCTCGGCAATGCGCGATCTGCTTCCGGTTCTGGAGAAAACGGCGCAGACGGGCAAGCCGCTGCTGATTATCGCCGAAGACATCGAAGGCGAAGCCCTCGCCACGCTGGTCGTGAACAAGATTCGCGGCACGCTGAAGGTGGCGGGCGTCAAGGCGCCCGGCTTCGGCGACCGCCGCACGGCGATGCTGGAAGACATCGCCATCCTGACGGGCGGACGCGTGCTGTCCGAGGACGCGGGGTTCAAGCTTGAGAACGCAACCACGGCGGACCTGGGGCAGGCCAAGCGGGTCACGATCGACAAGGACAACACCACCATCGTCGAAGGCGGCGGCGAGTCGGCCGATATTCGGGGCCGCGTCGGACAGATCCGGCGACAGATCGACGAGACCACCTCGGACTACGACCAGGAGAAGCTGCAGGAACGGCTGGCCAAGCTGGCCGGCGGTGTGGCCGTGGTGAACGTGGGCGCGGCGACCGAGACGGAGATGAAAGAGAAGAAGGCGCGCGTGGAAGACGCGCTGCACGCCACACGGGCGGCCGTGGAAGAGGGAATCGTCCCCGGCGGCGGCGTGGCCTTTCTCCGCGCGATCGCCTCTCTGGATCGGGCGCGGAAAGATGCGCGCGGCGACGAGAAAATCGGCGTGGAAATCGTCCGCCGGGCACTGGAGGAGCCGCTCCGCCAGATTGCCGACAACGCCGGCGTCGAGGGCGCCATTGTGGTCCAGAAGGTAAACGCCGGTGAAGGCGGTTTCGGCTTCAACGCCGATACCGAGGACTACGAAGACATGATCGCGGCCGGATTGCTGGATCCCACCAAGGTCGCGCGCACGGCCCTGGAGAACGCGGCCAGTATTGCCGGGTTGCTCCTGACCACCGAAGCCGTGGTGGCGGATATTCCGGAAGAAGAGAAGCCTCCCCCCGCGCCTCCGGGCGGCGGGATGTATTAGCAACGCGCGGTCTCCGCTCCCCGCGCGGGAGCGCGGATAGCAATAAAAAAAGAAACGCGCCCTGAACGTTCGGGGCGCGTTGCTTTTTTTAAATGAAAACCCGGCGCTTCAATCGTCCGCGGCGGCCTGCTCCGTCACGCCGCTGCAGAAAGCGACGTAGTCGATCAACTCGGTAATCTCCGGGTTGTCTCCGCAGACCGGGCAGGCGGGGTCGCGCCGGATCTTGAACGTGCGGAAACTCATGGCCAGCGCATCGTACATAAGCAATCTGCCGATAAGCGGTTCGCCCTGACCGAGAATCAGCTTGACCACTTCGGTGGCCTGAATCAGGCCCACGGTTCCCGGAAGGACGCCCAGAACCCCCGCATCGGCGCACGACGGCGCCAGTTCGGCGGGCGGCGGTTCGGGGTAGAGGCACCGGTAGCAGGGCCCCTCCAGGTCGCAGGGATAGATGGTCACCTGGCCTTCGAAACGGAAAATGCTCCCGTCTACGATGGGTTTGCGCGCGAAAACGCAGGCGTCGTTCACCATATACCGCGTGGGGAAGTTGTCGCAGCCGTTCACCACGAGGTCGTAGTCCGAGATAATGTCCATCACGTTGTCGGAGTTGAGAAACTCCACATAGGGGACGACCTTGCAGCCGGGATTCAGGTCTTGCAGGGTCTCGCGCGCGGAGATGGCTTTCGGCCTGCCCAGGTCGGATGTGCCGTGCAGGATCTGACGCTGGAGATTGGTTACGTCCACCACGTCCGCGTCCACGATCCCCAGGGTGCCAACGCCGGCCGCGGCGAGATAGTAGGCTGCCGGGCAGCCGAGTCCACCGGCGCCGACCAACAGCACCTTCGCGTCCAGCAGCTTTCCCTGGCCCTTTTCGCCCACTTCGGGGACCAGGAGATGCCTCGAGTAACGTTGGACCTCGGCTTTGCTGAGCGCTCTGTCGCGCTGAACCGGAAAGCCCGCCTCCACCCAGGCGTCGTAGCCGCCCTCCAGGTAAACGACGTTGTCATACCCCATGTTTATCAGGTCACGCGCCGCAAGCGGTCCCTGGTTTTCGTCGCCGTAAACGAGGATGGCGGTTGAGCGGTCATTCGCCACGGTCTCGATGCGCAGTTCGAGAAATCCTCTGGAGAGGTTTTCCGCGCCGCGGATATAACCCTCGGCGTAGTCCTCACGTTCACGGACGTCCAGAAGCAGCACGCTGTCCATCCGCTCCCGCGCGTCTTCCGGTGAAATGCCCCGGACCTCGCTCCTGACGTTCACCATTAGCGATTCAAATGCCGCAATCATAAGATCCCCCTGGTGCAAAGAGGTTGTCATCACGTACCCGTAATGTATCCAATTCCGGCCCTGAAGGCAAAATTAATGTCGGCGTTCAGGAATTACGTCATCTGAATATCGCCGGACATCAGGGTCCGTCCTGGAGTTCACGAAATGGTAATCCTGGGTCCCGGCTGTTCGAAGGCGTCGATCGGGTCCACGATCTTCCTCGCGATCTCGAGGAAGGTCCGGGCCACATCGGTTTTCCCCGCCGCGATCGGGTCGCCGGCGTCGCCGCCTTCGCGAATGGCCGGAAGGATGGGCAGTTGACCGAGCAGCGGGATGTTGAAGGCCTGGGCGATCCGATCGCCGCCGCCCGTGCCGAAGATGGCCGCGGTTTCGCCGCAGCAGGGACATGCGAATACGCTCATGTTTTCCACGGCGCCCAGAACGGGCACGTCCACTTTGCGGAACATCTCCACGCTTCGCGTTACGTCTTCCAGCGCAACGTCCTGCGGCGTGGTGACGATCACCGCACCGCTGAGCGGAACGGTCTGGGCGAGGGTGAGCTGGGCGTCGCCGGTTCCGGGCGGAAGATCGACAACGAGGAAATCCAGCGCGCCCCAGGCAACGTCGGACATGAACTGCTGGATCATCTTTCCCACGATGGGGCCTCGCCAGATCACGGGGGTGTCCTCGCCCGCGATGAGTCCGAGAGACATCAGTTTGACCCCGTGTTTTTCGAGAGGGATAATCTTGCCGCCCACTGCCCGCGGCTGTTCGGTCGCGCCCAGCATCATCGGGACATTGGGCCCGTAGATGTCGGCGTCGAGCAGGCCGACGGTCTGCCCCATGCGCGCCAGGGCGACCGAGAGGTTCACGCTGACGGTGGTCTTGCCCACACCTCCCTTGCCGCTGGAAACGGCCACGATATGCTCGACGTCGGGAATGGGGCGCGGTTTCGGCATGCCGGGTGGCATTTGCATGGATTCGTTCCTTGACGTGTGTTGCGTGGTTTGGGGTCTGTATGACCGGGCGCGCTACATGCGGCGCTGACCTGTATTGACGTAAGGTGAGATCTCCCGCAGCCGTTCGACTTCGCCGATGACCCGTCCCGCCACGTGGTCGATCTCGGCTTCGACGTTGAATCTTCCAATCCCGAACCGGATGCTGCTTTCGGCCAGACGGTTCGAAACCCCCAGCGCCCGCAGCACGTAGGAGGGTTCCAGCGCCGCCGAGGTGCAGGCGGATCCGGAAGAGAGCGCGATCTCATTCAGGCCCACCATGAGGCTCTCGCCATCCACGCCTTCGAAGCTGAGGTTCAGGTTTCCATCCAGTCGCTCCGTCGGATGTCCATTGAGGAAGACGTCGTCGAGTCCGTCGAACAGACGGGTCTTCAGTCGCTCGCGCAATCCCCGGAGCCGGGCGCCTTCAGAGGCCATTTCCGCGCCCGCAAGTTCGCAGGCCGCCCCGAGGCCGACGATACCCGGCACGTTCAGCGTGCCGGAGCGCATGCCCCGTTCGTGGCCGCCGCCGTCGATTTCCGCCACGAGACGCACGCGGGGCCGGCCGCGAACGTAGAGGGCGCCCACGCCCTTGGGGCCGTACAGCTTGTGGGCGGATATCGAGAGCAGGTCGATGCCGAGGGCCTGCACGTCGATGGGCAGCTTGCCCACGGCCTGAGCGGCGTCGCAGTGGAAGAGGATGTTCCGTTCCCTGCAGATGGCGCCGATCTCGTCCAGGGGCTGCACGGTGCCGATCTCGTTGTTGGCCGCCATAACGGAGACGAGCAATGTGTTATCGCCGATCTCGTCCGAGACGGCTTCCGAATCGACGCGTCCGTAACGGTCTACCGGCAGGACGGAAACGTCGAAACCACGCCGTTCCAGCGCTTTGCACGAATCGAGGACGGCGTGGTGTTCGGTGGCCTGGGTGATGATGTGCCCGCCTTTCTCACCGCACACGGAAGCCACGCCCTTGATGGCCAGGTTGTCGGACTCCGTCGCGCCGCTGGTGAAGACGATATCCCTCGCGTCGGCGCGAATCAGGTCCGCAATCTGCTCCCGGGCCCGGTCCACCGCGGTTTCAGCGGCCCACCCGAAGCTGTGGGTACGGCTGGCCGCATTGCCGAAATCCGCCTTGAAATAGGGCATCATCTCGTCCAGTACCCTTGGGTCGACCGGCGTCGTGGCCTGGTTATCCATATATATGGGCGTCATAGCGGTAACGATCGGGATCGGACTTCGGTGAGACGTGAGCCGGTAGACGACAAATGAAAGACCCGAAAGCGGTGAGACGGTAGACGGGAGATGAAGACATTTACAGCAGTGTTTCTACATAAACCGTGCCTGTATATTTACCGTTATCGTAACGACTAGAAAAACCTTAGAGCACTCACGGTATCTCACGTCTCCCGTCTCACCGCTCACCAGGGGAGGGTGGCCGGGTGCGGTTTGAACTTGACTCAAGCTGACGGCTGAGAGCTGAAAGCTATTGGCTGCCTTTAATCGCCTTCAAAAAGCGCTGTGACAAACGCTCCCGGTTCGAAGTCGCTCAGATCGTCCTGACCCTCGCCCAGGCCGACCATGCAGACCGGGAGACCGAGTTCGTCGGCAATCGCAATGACAACGCCGCCTTTGGCCGTTCCGTCCAGTTTGGCCAGAACCAGGCCGGTAATGCCGATGTCCGCGTGAAACCGCCTGGCCTGGGCCACGGCGTTCTGTCCGGTGGTCGCGTCCAGAACCAGCAGGGTCTCGTGCGGGGCGCCGGGGACGCATTTTCCCAGGACGCGGCGAATTTTCTTGAGTTCCTCCATCAGATTGACGCTGGTGTGGAGCCGCCCCGCGGTATCGATGATGACAATGTCCATGTCGCGGGACCGGGCGGCGGAAAGGGCGTCGAACGCCACGGAGGCGGCGTCCGCGCCCGGCCGATGGCGAACGATGTCGGCGCCGGAACGTTCGGCCCAGATCGTAAGCTGATCGATTGCGGCGGCACGGAACGTATCGCATGCGGCCAGAAGCACCCGCCGGCCCCTCGCGCCGTACCGGCAGGCCAGCTTTCCGATCGTGGTCGTCTTTCCCGATCCGTTGACACCGGCCACCAGGATGACGTGCGGCCTGGTCCGGGGAGGTATCGGGGAAGCGGGTTGCGCGGTCCGGAGGATGCCCATCAGTTCGGTTTCGAGCCGGCCGCGGACCCAGTCTTCCGCCCCTTCCGGCGCAGGTCCTTCCCGCAGGCGCTCGCGAAGACGGTCGATGATCCGCAGCGTGGCGTTCACACCCACGTCTGACCGGATGAGGATTTCTTCGATCTCCTCGAGGGTTTCTTCGTCCAGTTTCGGGTTTCGGCGCAGAACCTCGGTGATTCTCCCTGACAGCCCTTCCCGGGTCTTTGAGAGACCCTTTTTGAATTTTTCCAGAAAATTTCCGAGCATTGTTGCCGCGGGCTCCTCGTGTACGCCATGGAGACGGGAGAACCAGACAGGGGCACGGCGCGCCGTGCCCCCGGGGCGTAGTTGACGGTGGGGTTCGTCCGTCAGTAAGACGATTCCCGGAGGAGGTCCAGGATGCGTTCCAGATCGTCGTCGGTGTAGAACTCGATTTCGATTCTTCCCTTCTTCCCCCGGCGGTTGATGTTCACCCCCGTCCCGAAACGACGCTGAAGGTCTTCTTCCAGCGAGAGGGTCTGGGGGTCCTTTCCCGCGGGACCGGCCCCGGGCGGTTTCCGGCGACCTGTTCTTCCGGCTTTGACAAGGGTTTCAACCTGTCTCACGGAAAGGCCGTCGGCGATGATTTTCCTGCAGAGATTCACCTGGAGACGATCGTCGGCCAGGCCCAGCAGCGCGCGGGCGTGGCCCATGGAAATCTGGTTGTCCTTCAGGGCGTTTCTGACTTCCTCCGAGAGGTGGAGAAGACGCAGCGTATTGGTCACGGTGGACCGGTTCTTGCCGACTTTCCGCGCCACCTCTTCCTGAGTCAGGAAACAGGTCTCCATCAGCGCCCTGTACGCTCTGGCTTCTTCAATCGGATTCAGATCCTCCCGCTGCACGTTCTCGATCAGTGAGATTTCCATCATTTCCTGATCGGACCCCACCTCCAGCAGGATGGCGGGGACGGTCGCCAGGCCGGCCTTCTTCGCGGCGCGGAGTCGGCGCTCGCCCGCGATGAGCTGGTAGGTCGACCCGTAGCTCCGGGCGACGACGGGCTGGATGACCCCTTTTTCCCGGATCGAGTCCGCCAGTTCCTGTACGGCATCCGGATCGAACTCGGCACGTGGCTGGTGCGTGTTGGGCTCGAGATCTCCGATGTCGATCTCGAGCACCCGCGCCCCCGGATGGAGATCGCCCGTATCCGTTGAACCCGCTGTCCGGTCCGGGGCGGATTCGTCGGCGCCGGGGATCAGCGCGCCCAGGCCTCTGCCCAGGACGTTACGCTTTGCCATGGTTGATGACCTCCCCGGCCAGGCTCATGTAATTTCGCGCCCCTTGAGACATAATATCATAAAGGATAATGGGTTTGCCGAAACTGGGCGCCTCGCCGAGTTTGACGTTTCGGCCGATGATCGTGTTGTATACCCGCGTTCCGAAGTGGTGCCGGGCCTCATCCACAACCTGACGGGAGAGATTCAGCCGGGTATCGAACATCGTGAGCAGCACGCCTTCGATACTGAGCGGCGGATTCAGTTGGCGCTGGACCAGCCGCAGCGTATTCAACAGCTTGCCGACGCCCTCCAGCGCATAGTATTCGCACTGAATGGGAATGAGGACGGAACCGGCAGCGGTAAGTGCATTGAGCGTCAGCAACCCCAGGGAGGGCGGACAATCGATCAAGAGGAAATCGTAGTTTTCGCCTGCGCCTTCCAGCGCGACCCTGAGGCGGTGTTCCCGGGCGCCGAGGTTGACCATTTCGACTTCGGCGCCGGTGAGGCGCACATGCGACGGCGCCACGTTCAGGAAGGGAATCTCGGTTTCCCGGGTGATGTCGGAAAGCGGAACCTCCTGGACGAGTACCTCGTAGATGCAGGGTTCTTCTCGCGCCACGGACACGCCGAAGCTGCTGGTGGCGTTGGACTGCGGATCCAGGTCGACGAGCAGCGTCTTCTTTTCCGCAGCCGCCAAGCAGGCGGACAGGTTGACCGCGGTTGTGGTCTTACCGACGCCGCCTTTCTGGTTGGCAATGGCAATGATTCTTGGCATAGATGGAAAACCCGGGGCGGCGTACCCGGCTATTCGATGGCGGCCTGAGCGGCGGCCAGGCGGGCGATAGGCACCCGGTACGGCGAGCACGAGACATAGTCCAGGCCGATCCGGTGGCAGAATTTCACGGAGTTCGGATCGCCGCCATGTTCCCCGCAGATGCCCACCTTCAGCGAGTTGCGCGCCGAACGCCCGTGTTCCGTTCCGATGATCACCAGTTGCCCCACGCCATCCTGGTCCAGACTCAGAAAGGGGTCCTGTTCCAGGATGCCCTGTTCGACATATGCAGGAAGGAATTTTCCGGCGTCGTCGCGCGAATAGCCGAAGGTCATCTGCGTCAGGTCGTTCGTGCCGAAGCTGAAGAAATCGGCAAACTCCGCGATGGCGCCGGCCACCAGCGCCGCCCTGGGAACTTCGATCATCGTGCCGACGAGATAGTCGATCCTGATTCTACTCCCGGCCATGACTTCCTCAGCCACACGGTCCACGATCTTGCGGAGTTCGGTGAACTCCTTAACGGCGCCCACAAGGGGGATCATGATCTCGGGAATGACCGTGATCCGCCGCCTGCGCACGTTGAGTGCCGCTTCAAAAATGGCGCGCGCCTGCATTTCGTATATTTCCGGATAGGTTACGCCAAGCCGGCAGCCCCGGTGCCCCAGCATGGGGTTGAACTCATGCAGGCTTTGCACCTTCTTGCGGATCGTTCCGAGCGGGACCCCCATCTGCCGGGCCATTTCCCGCTGCTGTTCGGGCTCGTGGGGCACAAACTCGTGCAGCGGGGGGTCCAGCAGACGGATGGTGACGGGAAATCCCTTCATGGCCTTGAATATGCCTTCAAAGTCTTCGCGCTGAATCGGAAGGAGCTTCTCCAGGGCGCTTCTTCGTCCGGATTCGTCGGCTGCGAGGATCATTTCACGTACGGCCAGGATGCGGTCCCCTTCGAAGAACATGTGCTCGGTGCGGCAGAGGCCGATGCCCTCGGCGCCGAATTTCCGTGATACTTCCGTATCCTGCGGTGTGTCCGCGTTGGTGCGGACGTCCAGCTTCCTGATCTCGTCAGCCCATTTCATAATGGTCGAGAAATCGCGGGACAGCTTCGGGTTCCGCGTGGGCACACGCCCGAGCATCACTTCGCCCGTCGCGCCGTCCAGGGAGATCCAGTCGCCGGCCTTGACGGTTTTCCCGTCGACGGAGAACAGATCGCTATTATAGTCGATTGAAATGGCTCCGCAGCCGGCCACGCAGCACTTTCCCATCCCGCGCGCCACAACGGCGGCGTGGCTGGTCTGGCCCCCGCGTGCGGTGAGAATGCCCCTGGCGGCGTTCATTCCGCCGATGTCTTCGGGCGAGGTTTCAAGGCGGACGAGGATCACGTCTTCGCCGTCTTCGGCCATGGTTTCGGCATCGTCGGCCGTGAAAACCGCTCTGCCCGAGGCCGCCCCGGGCGAGGCGGGGAGCCCGGTCGCCAGGACCTCGCGGGGTGCGCCGGGGTCGAACGTGGGATGCAGGAGGTGGTCGAGCTGGGCGGGGTCGATACGGGCAATGGCTTCCTTCCTGTTGATCAGCCCCTCTTTCACCATGTCGACCGCGATCTTCAGCGACGAGGCGGCGGTGCGCTTGCCGGTCCGGGTCTGCAACATCCACAGCCGGCCCTCCTGAACCGTAAATTCGATGTCCTGCATTTCCCGATAGTGCTGTTCCAGCTTTTTGTAGATCTGTTCGAGGGTCTCGTAGGCCTCGGGCAGTTGTCGCCTCATCTTCGCCACCGGCTCGGGCGTGCGCACCCCGGCCACCACGTCTTCTCCCTGGGCGTTGATGAGGTATTCGCCATAGAACTTCCTGGCTCCCGTGGAGGGATCGCGGGTGAACGCCACCCCGGTAGCGCAGTCGTCGCCCATATTGCCGTAGACCATGGATTGCACGTTGACGGCGGTTCCCCAGCTGTGGGGGATGTCGTTGATGTTCCGGTAGACGATGGCGCGATGGCCGTTCCAGGAGTCGAAAACGGCGTTCACGCTTCCCCACAACTGTTCCATTGGATCATCGGGAAACGAACGGCCCGTGCGACTTCTGACGATGTCCTTGAATGCGTCCACGAGTTCCCGGAGGTCATTGGACGAGAGGTCGGTATCCAGCACGATGCCTCGCCTGGCCTTGACGCTGTCGATCGCGGCTTCAAAGGGATCGTGTTCCCGTTCTTCCGGCTGCACGCCCATGACAACGTCGCCATAAGTCTGAATGAAGCGGCGGTACACGTCCCGGACAAAACGTTCATTTCCGGATTTTCCGATCAGGCCCGCGGCAATCTCGTCGTTGAGCCCCAGGTTGAGCACGGTCTCCATCATTCCCGGCATGGAAACGCGGGCGCCCGACCGGACGGAAACGAGCAATGGATCTTCCGGGTCGCCGAACTGCCCGCCCATCACCGCCTCGACTTTTTTCAGATTCGACACGACCTGTCTCTTGAGCGTTGGCGGGTATTGCTTGTCGTGGCCGTAATAATGGGCGCAGACGTCCGTGGTAATGGTGAAGCCCGCGGGAACGGGGATTCCAATGAGAGACATCTCGGCAAGGTTGGCGCCCTTCCCGCCCAGCAGATTGCGTTGTTCTCCGTCACCGTCGGCCCCGCCGTCGCCGAAGAAATAGACGTGTTGTTCAGAATTCGAATGCCGCTTCGACATGTTGTTCCTCGTATTGGATGTCAGGGGTTCCGTCCGATGGCGGTTCCCTGGCCCTTATCGGCCGTGTTGGCGCTTCCGGATGACGTGGTGATCACCGTGTCTGACGCGGTCTGGCCGGGCGAGACGGGTTGTGCCTGGCCTCGTCCGCCTGGATCCCGGGATTCCTCGCGACTGGCCCGGACCACGTTGCGGTCTTCAATATTGAGGAGGGTCTTGAGGATGCTTCGCCTGCCCACAATGATCCGCAGGTCCGCCGTGGAGCCGTATTTGAGTGGTAGAGGGGTTTCCAGAATGCGGATTTCCAACTCGAACGTACGGACGCCGCCGCCGTGAACCGCGTATCCGTAGAACCTGGAGATTTCACCGGCGCCTATGAATTCTTCGCGGTCGGTGAAGAGATTGCTGAGGATTTCGACGGGGTGTCCGAGGCGGATCTTCCAGGCGTTGGTTTCCGGAACCCAGGCGTCGATTGTGTCGTCCCCGCCTTCGCCGGCGATGATGAGTACGATCTGCCCCTGTTCGGCCAGCATGCCCGGATGCAGGTCCCGCCTGGCCACAACACCGTTAACGGGGGACCTCATGGTGGTCAGCTCAAGGCTCTCGCGGGCGCCCTTGAGGCTGCTGCGGGCTTTCGCGAGCGCCGCGTTGGCCCGGCGGACTTCCGCCGCAGCCTGTCGAAGCTCGGATGGCGACGCGCCGCGTCGGGTGAGGCTCAAAACCTCGGATGCGACTTTCAGATTGGTTTCGGCGAGTTGATGGTTGGTTTTCGCGCGCTCGAGCTCCTCGACGCTCCAGAGGCGCTCGCCCAGGTAGAGGTGCTCGGCGCGTTGCAGTTCCTGCTTGCGGGCTTTCAGCGCAATCTGTGCCTGCTCGACCCGGGATTCCGCGATTTTCAGCGCTTCAGCCGTGGGCTTTTCTTCCAGAAGCGCCAGGTTCGCCCGGGCGTGTTCCAGATTGGCATCACTGCGCTGGACCTCCTTCCCGGCCGCATCGACGGCGGACACGAGGTCGCCGTTGTAGAGCTGTACGACCGGCTGACCGGCCTTCACCTGCGTTCCGGCCTCGCAGTGGATGGCTTCGATTACCCGCTTGAGCGGAGAGTCCACATAGATCTTCTTCCCAGGCTCCACGATGCCCTGGGCCATGACGACGTCGTCTATTTTAATCAGCGACAGCGTAAGAATTACAGCCGCCAGCACGCCCCCGATCCACAAAAACCACTTCAGCACGCGGTGCTTGCGTCGCCTGCGCATCATTACCGAAACCCTTTTTCTTGACAGGGGAGAACGGCTTGTCTATATTCATCACTTTGCCTGATCGCGTAGCGGTTTTTGGCGCGTGGTCCGGGTGCGGAATGGGCCCGTAGCTCAGGGGTAGAGCAGCGGCCTTTTAAGCCGTTGGTCGAAGGTTCAAATCCTTCCGGGCTCATTTAACTATCTTAAAATAAACTACTTGCTATTATAAAAGGCCCGGATCGCAACCGATCGGGCTTTTTTGTTTCCTGTTTCGGAAGGTTCCACGATTTCGCGAAACGCCGGCGATATTTAGTCTTACAAGGTATCATATCAGATTTCAAAAGTCAAGGCGATTCCAATTTTCGATCGCGCCGGTTCGGACCGTCTCCTTCCCTAAATCCGGCGCTCCGGACGATTGCAATATTGAATTTATGACTTGACAGGGCGAGATGTTTTCGTTATTCTTGACTAACTTGATTGACAATATAATAAATGTCGCCGGAAGAGGATCTGCAGCATAGGATTTGCATGCGTATCGACCAGCAGGACATCGACAGTTTCGCCGGCGCATTGGATGGCGCGCAGCCGGAGCAAGTTCTGGAGTGGGCCTGGCGGAACCTGGGTCCCGCCGTCGCGATGAGCACGGCATTCGGGCCCAGTGGCGTGGTGCTAATCGACATGGCGCAAAGGGTGGTCCCGAAACTGCCTGTTTTCACCATCGACACCGGATATCTGTTTGCTGAAACGCTGGCGCTGAAAGAGCGCATCGAGGCGCGTTTCGACATTCAGATCGAGTTTTTGCGCCCTCGCTTGAGCGTGCCCGAACAGGATCGCGCCTGCGGCCCCGATCTTCACAACAGGGATCCGGACCGCTGTTGCGCGATGCGCAAGGTGGAACCGCTGCAGCGGAAACTGGCAGGCCTGAACGGCTGGATCGCAGGTCTCAGGAGAGATCAATCCGGAACGCGCGCGGGCGTACGCGTCGTGGAAGCCTACCGGACCAGCGGGGGACGTGCCGTGGCCAAGGTAAACCCGCTTGCCGCCTGGACCCGGAAGCAGGTCTGGGATTACGTCATTGAAAACGGTCTGCCGTACAATTCACTCATGGATCAGGGCTATTCCAGCATCGGCTGCTGGCCGTGTACCCGGCCGGCAGCGCCCGGCGCAGACGAACGCGCGGGCCGCTGGGCGGGCACGTCCAAAACGGAATGCGGGATGCACGCGCCGCTGATCGATGTCGAGATTCCGGAGGTGGAAGGGCAACTGGCGGCGGGATAAACGGGACCGGGCGGACAGACGGACGTTAATCGAACTGAATCTTCATCGGCGGCAGCGAACACGGCTTCCGCCGATGTTGTTTGCGGACCTAATCTGTTCCTCCACCGAATCTGTACGGGCAACACCTGTGGTTGCCAAAAAGCGGTGAGACGGTAGACGTTAGACGGGAGATGACGTCCTTGCCCGATCGGTTCTTCCTTTATGCCATCGGCAAGAAAGGAAACCTCACAGGGCAATCACATCTTCTACCGTCTCCCCTCGACCCTCTCACTGCCTTTATGACACTTATATCAACTCCCGTCTTACGTCTTTCCGCTCTCCCGGGAGCGAGGGCATCCTGCCCTCGACGCGCCCATTCGAAGCCTGTCGTTTAAGGGCGCAGACGTCTGTGGATTGGGCTCTTGATTCAAGCTGACTACTGGCGGGCCAGGCTGATGCAAATTGGTGGAATTCTAGCCACGAAAAGACTCCCGCTCCAGTACGAGGCGGGCGGGAGGAGAAGACATGAAAGCGATTGCAGCGTCGCTCTTTCGTGACGGCACGACAGTAAATCTAACTACCTGGCTGCGATCCAAAAGCATTCGAAAATATCACAAAATCTGAAAAGCCAACCTCGCCGTCTTCGTCCAGGTCGAACGCGGGATCGAAGTCTTCGTCGGCCGAAGATCCGCCGAACGCTCTCGCAAATGCGATGAAATCCGGGAATGCGACGGTCCCGTCGCGGTCAAAGTCTGGAATGGGCGTTTCACCTTGTACGACGGTTAAATGGCGAAAACCCTGAACCGTATAGCTATTTTCCCACCATTTCTGAGGATCAAATGGAATATAACTTACACTCACAATCAACCTGTAATCGCCGATTTCTTCTGGAGTAAATGAGATGTTTCTACTGAATCGCCCGTTTGAAACCTTCGCCTCAAGCCGTATTCTCCTTTCTTCGTTTTCAAACTCAAAATGGACCACTTCGGATAAGGACGAATCGGATACTGAGCCGCTGAGCCGCATAGCCTGACCCGTCCTGTACTGGAAAGGTAGCGGCGGGTCAAAGTAGACCCGGGGCCAATAGCCCCTCGGTATATCCATTCGTGGATGGTAATTTTTCGGTAGAGGGATGAATTGGACGCGGATTTTACCATTTGGATCGGTTTGAATGGATAGGATTGTCTGGTTTCGATTTCCAATTAAACGCACATACGTGGAGGAGAGCTGAAAAATTTCCCCCTTGACGGTGACAGACCCTGACGATTCTGGTCTGACGGCGGTATTACCGCGATCACTGTGCTCATACCCCCCATCCGGCCAGACAATGTGTTCTGCCGGAATAGGGAAGGCCCGACCTAAGGAAAGACTGTCTGCAAGAAGCGTCGTTGTATAATTAAGCCTAGTATTGAGTCCCAACCCACTCAAAAACAGCCGCGAAACGTGCCGTTCGAAAATATCTGAGATTCGGTGTCCTGTTGCATTCTCGACGTTGGCAATTCCAACCTTTTCTGTTTGTGCTAGCCTTGCCAGAACACCCGTGCCGAACTCTTCAACGAGGCTACGCAGGAACAAATAGGCTGCGCCGCGTCTAGTGGAATTTGGTGGGGACCGGTTACCGATAGTCCCACGTTCAGTTGACTTGAGGTACCTATCGACATTTCGGCGATTATGCTTATCATGTTCGCCGACTAGATCCTCAGCAACGTGCGACAACCCTTCATTCAGCCAGTGATGCTCTGCATTCCCGTTGCGAACGAGCGCGTGCTGATTGAAGTTGATGAGATGTTGAAATTCGTGGGCAAGTACGGCGTCCAACATCCCTGGATCGGTGTCAGGGTCGATATATAACAAATCGGACAGGTTCCCGTCGCCTCCCTGTTCCACAGAGAGCAACGAAGCAGCATTGAAGAACGCCGCCGCGCCGAAAATGGAGTTGTCAGGGTTTACCTTGTTGGTATAGAGTATGTGGATCTTGCCGTCATTATCCACGTCCGATTCCTGACCAATCATGGAAGTGACAATAGGATAGGTTGTGTTGCTGAACCGGTCGATCTGCTCTTGGATCATCGATTTACTAATCCGGTGTACGTCGGATACGTCCACATAGGCATTTGCCCGCTCGCTGGTCGCTAAAAACGACGCTGTAATCGTGGTTTTTCGGACATCTCCGAAAGAGGGAAAGGCAAATTGGTGAGCGCTGCCAATTTGCTGCGGGACGATCTTCGCAGCGTGCGCACGATAGCCGCCCGAATCCTGAAGCCGGCGTGCGAGTTCCTGTTCCTGTTCGCGAACCTTGCTCTTAAGGTCGGTGCTGTTCGGGAGGGGAGCTAGCTGACTCGTTCCAGGAAGTCGGTCAATTATAGGACGGGAATCGCCAAAGGCTGCCGTTATCGAGAAGTTGAATGGGTGAGCCAGCCCAAAATCGCCGGATTCCGCGTCAGTTCGTGCGGAATAGAGGATCAACTCGTAGTCGCGGTCCGAAAAATCAAGCGTTACGGTCGTAGACCCTTCAGCGAGATCGACCCGGAAGGGTTTGCCGATTTCCTGTGCGTGAACAGGCTGCAAGCAGATCGATAATAAGGGCAAACAAAAGGTAAAGAGTCTCATACAGGGGCCCTTTTCACATTTTGGATCGGATCGTGTGTGTCTCTCGCTGGAATTTCACAGTGTGCGTCACGAAAACTATAATGTATCTTAATGTGTAGTGTCAAGAGATTTCGGCTGAAAAGTGTAATGTTTATGAGATCATAGTCTGGACGTGTCCAATGCCTTGTGATTCGCATCGTTTGGTTTCAGGAAGTCTGGATGACGCAGGTTATACAACGGCCTCGAAGGATTCTCGCGGGTTCTGTTGGATAGGCCTCACGCTGATCGCTGCTCTTCCTCCTCCTTTCCCTCCGGGAGAGGTCGCCTAACGGCGGGGAGACGTAAGACGTGAGCCGGTAGACGGTAGATGAGAGACCTTGTTACATTACGTTTTGCTATAAGGATAGTGCCGGAACGCCATATTGAAACGTGTGCGCCAGGGTCTTGAGTTTGACACAACGGCGTTTGCACTTAACCCGTGCCTGTTTCGTTGCCGTTATCGCAACGACAAGAAAAACCATATGGCACTCATATCATCTCCCCTCTCCCGTTTTACGTCTACCCGCCTTTTGCCGTTTGCGCTTGACAAAGCCGGGCGCCGGCGTATATTGTTTTTTGCTGCTTGGTCCCTGGCAACACGGGGCCATTTTTGTACGTGGTCAGGATATGATGGGTAATGGGCCGCCAGGAATGCAACGGGGGGAATGTGCCGGTCACTCCGTTCCGTCGGCCCTACCAGCCGATTCTTTAGAGTCTCCATATGCGCGTGTACAAAAACCCAACGAAGCCATAGATTACGCGCTCGCCTGCAAGAATTAGCTTTGGCGCCCCATGATTCATTAGGATACAGCCGCGTTTGAGCGGGTTACGATGCTGTACAATATTCAATCGAATTCCAATCCGTAAATATAGGAATTTGGCCGCAAATTCAACGTAAAACGAGAATCCAAGACGATCAGGACGCTATGGAATATAGCTCGATACGAGTCAGCGACATCGTCAAATACGTTAACCGTGATTGGTATCTTCCTGCGATTCAGCGCGAATTTGTGTGGAATAAGGATCGAGTTGAACGTCTTTTCGACTCCATCATGTCAGATTTTCCAATTGGATCATTCTTGTTTTGGCGCTTAGAAGAAAAAAACAAGAATCAATGGCCAATCTATAAGTTCATTCAGGAATACGATGAAGAGAGGCCACATAACGAGCTGGCTAACATGTACGGAATAAGAAAGGATATAACGCTTGTTCTCGATGGCCAACAGAGAATCACATCTTTGTTGATAGGGCTGCAAGGCTCATTTCGATACTTTTACTACCGGTGGAGAAAGGCGAATCTATATCTCAACCTATTGAAGGCAGCAGTTCCAGACGATGGCAATCCCGAGGAACTAACCTATCAGTTTTCATTCCGTGAGAATGACGTGGCGTCATCGTCTCAGGAGCAACTTTGGTATCCAGTTGGTCGCGTTTTGGATTTTCCGGATGCAGAGGATGCCAAAGCTGACTTGGAGGACCAATTATTAGAACTGCCTGAAGAAAAACGAAAAAATGCCAATCGGCTCGTTGGGAAATTGCATAATCGCATCCACACGATGTCGGTTGGTAATTATTACGAAGAAAAATCGCAAGACTACGACAAAGTTTTGCAAATTTTCGTCCGGGCGAATTCTGCCGGACAGCCCTTGTCTTACTCTGATTTGCTATTGTCGACAGCGACAGCGCAATGGAAGTCGGTGGATGCACGCAGGGAGATTCACGAATTCACAGATCGTCTCAATGAAACGGGCAACGGCTACAAATTCGAGAAGGATTTCGTTTTAAAGGCTTGTCTTTATCTTTGCGAGTCTCTACCTATTCAATACAAGGTCAAGAATTTTTCGAAACCCAACCTACTGACCATAGAATCTAAATGGGACGCCATACAAATGGCACTTGCCACCACGGTGCGTTTGATTTCTCGTTTCGGTTTCCACTCCAGAAACGTCGTCGCGCCACTAGCTCTTCTCCCCATCGCTTTTTTCCTCCTAAAGCGGGGCAATCCGAACTTCGACAAATCTTCAGAAAAAGAGGACGCCGAGTCTCAAGTTGCAATTCGCAAATGGTTTGTGTTTTCCACGCTCAAGAACGCGTTCGGCGGCTCCTCAGACACGACCTTGAGACGTCTTCGAGAAATATTGAAGAGACGCGGTTCCGACGAGCAGTTTCCCGCGGAAAAACTGTATCTGTCTCTTGATATCAAGCCCTCGTTGAGCGATGACGAGATAGATCGGATCTTGGATTTCAAGTATCACGAGCGCTACACGAATTTGGTGCTGTCATTGTTGTATCCTGACAGAGATTGGAAAGACGCCGTGTTCCACGAGGACCACATATTTCCAAAGTCTGAATTCAAGGCCTCTTCGCTAAAAAAAAGAGGCTACGAGTCGACCACCATCGATCAGTACATATTAAATTTCAACACACTCCGAAATCTTCAGCTTCTTACCGATTCGGAGAATTTAGCCAAGAGTGCGAGACCTTTCGACGAATGGCTAAGGACGCGTGACGCCAGATTTCGCTCTCGCCATCTCATTCCCGACCTTCCAGACTATGGCATTGATCATTTTGATGAATTCTCGAAGGCGCGACGAGGGCTGATCGTCAAGGCGTTAAAGGGGCTATCCTCACTATACCAGATATAATGCCGAATAGGTCGATTTTTTGACCACCTGAATGGATTTGGGAAGTATGGTCGTTCTAAGGGGCTTCGCTGGCAACGGCCCGGGGAGAATCCGTCCTGTGCGGACCGCCAATATCAAGAACAGCAAAGAACCTTACGATGAACTTGGTCGGTTATATACAAGAAGGGATGCACTACATTTGGTGGGTGAGCACCTCTTCGATTACTGTCCACTTGGCGCGGGCCAACGAGGCGTGTGCTGGTTTTTCAAGTACTCGAAGTCACACCCAGCTTAAGATTCGCAATTCTTCAGTTGGGCACTCAAGCGCTTGGTCGTTGGCCGTGTCAGGATGTTCGCGAAATTCGTTGCATGCTATTACCGAAGGTACAACAGAAACCCTGACTTCATATAGAGCAGGAGAGGCAGACAATGGGTATAATCCTCAACGACTCACAGATGTCGTTTTGCAATTCCAAAGCGTTATGCATTCGACTATTGGCCCCAGCCGGTTGTGGCAAGACTGAATCGCTACTCTATCGATGCCTGCATCTATTGCGCCGGGCTCGCAAATCCTCGCCGCGGTTCCTAATCGTGACATTCACGAAGACTGCCACCGCCGAGCTTGTCGACAGGATTAGCTGCGATCACGAATTCGAGGGATTGCGAGGACGTACCAACGTCACGACATTGAACGCGTACGGGTGGCGGCGGATTCGAAGCAGCGTGACCAGCCCTCGGCTGCTCAGCACACCAAATGACCGCTACTTCGCATTACGCAACCAACTCCATCCCGTCTGGCAAGGGAATCCACACGTTGAAGAGGTCGTTAGCAAGCGGGGCAGCGCACCACGTACATTGATGCAGGCCATGGACAATCTCAAGTCGATAGGGTTCGACCACAAAACACACACAAACTTTGAACTCTTCGACCAGCATATGGATGCGTTGGAGTCACAGCGACTCGGATGGCATGTCGTGGAGCAATATCAACTCTTGGCATCAATCGGCGTCCTCAACGGGCTTGCTTCGTCCCGATCGGACCGGAAGAGGTCGAGGCGGCAGTTTTACGACCGTTTCTTCAAGTTTTGGCGAGCCGCGACGAAACGCCTACTCGAGGAGTCGACCTTTACGTTCGAAGACCAAAAGTATTGGTGTTATCTTGATCTGGCCGAGACAAATGCCGACGAAGCTGCCCAAGTTCTTGCGGGGGCGACGCGATACGACCACATTCTCGTGGACGAATTCCAAGACATCAACCCCTTGGATTTGGCACTGATCAGAGAGCTGATTGAACGGAACCGCGCCACGATTACCATCGTGGGGGACGACGACCAAGCGATATTCGAATGGCGCGGTGCTACGCCCGAATATATCCTGTACCCCGACCAATACTTCGGCACGGACTTTAGGGACTTCCAACTTGACATCAACTATCGATCCCCTAGAAACATCGTCGACCTCTCTCGGAACCTAATTGGCCACAATGAAAACCGCGTCGACAAGAAAGTCAGAGCCAAAAATCGCTCGGTCAAGGCCGAGATTGAAGTCGTTCAGTCCGATGACATCAATGACCGTCTCAAACTAGTGACTCAAATCGTCAACGATACGGAGTCTCCAGGAAAGGTGGCGGTGATCGGACGTCTGCGGAAACAACTCATCCCCTACCAGGTCTACTTTGCAGGTGACGGAGCGCCGTTCAGCACCGCGGTCGACCTCGATGTCTTTAGCGGCGCCGCGTTCGACGGCTTGGTGAAGCTTCTCGATATCTGGTCGAGAAACGACAGACGCCAAGCAAGAAGCAAGGTCGTCCAAGATGTTCTGTCAGTGTGCGATCTAATCCGTCGGCGACCTCTAGGTAATACTGACCGACGCAACCTGACCAAGTACCTAACACGAACTCGTCCGGACAACATCGCTAATGGCGCTGACGCATTGAAAGACTACAGCGGTCCGAGGCTAAGCGGCAGAACACATCTGGAACTCCATCACGCAGCTGGGAGTTTCCTCGCGGCGGCCGATGCCCCAAAGGCGCTACGGGTAATTGATGAGGAGTTCGCGGGGTTGTGGTTTGACACCGAGAAAGCAGAGGAGGACGTGTTCTATACCGATCCGCCCCTCGAACAGTTGGCGTCGATTGCTGAGAGTGAACGACTAGATGCAGACGACCTTGTTGAGAGGATCGAATCGGTGAAGCAGCAAGTTCAGGACTACCGCGACTTTGACTTAGCCGATGACGAGAGCGACATCGACGTACTTCGTCGTCCTTTGCACCTAATGACGGCAACCAGAGCAAAAGGAAAAGAATTCGACACTGTCATTCTGCTCGACACGGTTCAAGGCATCTGGCCGCATAACAGGGCAGTAGACGCACGAGAGTTGGAGGCGGAACGCCGGCTCTTCTACGTTGCCTTCACTCGTGCCATGAATCGGGTCCTGCTGCTATGCAGCACCGATTCGGGGATCAGAAGCCAGTTCATCGACGAATTGGGCATTTAAAGTGCAGGCGGGCAACGCTTTATTGTACTCCGTCCATCTTCCCAAATGTTGTAACGCACTTTATTGCGTCAGCACTTCCTAGATTGCACTTTTCGGATTACTCACTACGCTCCAATGTCGTGGGATGTTATGGAATGCGCCATGCGTTACGCCTTAATCGAGCAATTCAAGAGGAAATAAAAAGAAAAGCAACACCCGTTACACAATCCACCCAACCGACAGTTGGACTTCGCATGTCCAGAGTCAGGATAAAGGGTGGAGTCCTTGCGTGCAGGCGGTGATCTAATACGGCCCTAAGTTCAATGCAGGAAACCTCCTCAAGGGTAACCGGGACCGTCTTGGTCTACTTGCTGATTTACGTAACCACGGACGTATTGTCGGGTAGACGACAGTTAGACGCGAAATTGCAATTTCAGAACTGCCAGTCTCGATGGGGGATTTGATGGCATCCAGAGATCATTTTGCGATGGATATGACCTGTCCAGCATGTCTACGGCAAGGAAAGGCTGGAGTCTCGGAGGACGATTACCCGTTTATGAAGCCACACTCCGGGTTTTCAATTGACCGAGTTTCCGATGGCTTTACCGTAGTCTGTCGTTCGGATTTTGAGAGGGCAACAGTGAGCTGTGAATGCGGGTGTGTTTTTGAACTTCAACATACGAGCCCAGCCGTCTTTGCTTAGCCGAAACCAAAAAGATCGTGGACAACGCTATGTCCGCGAAGTTTTTGGCAATGATCAATAGCGTACATCTATTGTGCTGTAAATTGCGCAACGAAGTGGGCATACTAGAGCGCATGTGTGAGTAGCAGTCTGTCTGCCACGACCTCGCGTTCCAGG
Source organism: Candidatus Latescibacterota bacterium (assembly GCA_965203805.1). Classification (GTDB taxonomy): domain Bacteria; phylum Latescibacterota; class UBA2968; order UBA2968; genus JAAXHE01. Next base: position 5,505,056 of record OZ241917.1, read on the forward strand.
GTTTGTCCGCGCATTTGGAACCGTCTAAGCATTGAACGGCCGCAATTTATCCGTACCTCCTTTTCAAATACGCCGTCAGGCACCGAATAGTTACAATCTTGGTTGCCAGATTTTTTGGTGCCGTCTAGACTAAGGGCTACGAACACGCCGCGGTCTTTTGCTCGCCGTATAACGTGAAACAAGTGTTCTTGACTGAAAGATTGCGCGCCATATAGTATGGCTTGGCTATATGAGTATGGTGGGTCACAATACACGACATCACCCTTACGAGTTTTTTCGATAGAATCTTCATATTCCCTATGAAAAAACTGCGTACCTTTAACACGTCTCGTCCATTCGTCAACCCGACGTCCGAAGGTACCATAGTGGATAGGTTTGTGTACTCCACAGGGAGTGGACATATATCCATCGCGTTGTCTGAATCTCATCACTCCGCCATATGCAGAACGGCTTAGAAAGAGAAGATCGCCTGGATTAGCATTGTGATTATACCGAGCTTTTATCTTCTCGTACTGGACAGTTTTTTCACCTCGTTGGGCTTCTTTCCAACGCTCGCGGTACCACTGCTTAAGCGTTTCAGGATCGTCCTTTAGAGTTTGCCAGATTTCAACAAGTGGCTTAAAGCAGTCCGAGGCCTCTGCCTTGCGTGGTGCAAGTACTGCCAGCACACCGCCAGATCCCAAAAAAGGTTCGTGATACGTACCAAATCTTCGTGGAAAATGTGAGATGATTTCATGTGCGAACCTTTGTTTATTCCCAATCCACTTGAGAAGCTGGGACTTGTATGGCTCAATTCCTAGTGTTGAATTGAAATGGGCGGAATCCTCATCGTCAATTTGGCCAGCAAGATTAAGTCCTAATTGCATCGGTTCCTCCTTCGTCTTGATCGATTGATCATAAAATACACGATTTTGGGATATTCCGCAAGGAAAAAACCCTTGCTTTCAAGACGGTTGGATGTCATGGCAAATCTCATTACAAGATCGCGAAGGGTCCTGCTGGGGCTCCTAAGAGATACTAGAGTTGAGGCGGGCTTTCGGCAAATCGACTTGGCAAGATGCCTGAATATACCGCAATCCCGAGTAAGCAAATACGAAGTCGGAGAACGTCGACTCGATCTCTTGGAACTTCGGGAGATCTGTACTGCACTTGGAAAGCCATTAGGAGAGTTTGTGCTAGAACTTGAGAGTCGAATCCGAGCAGAGAACAATGAAACCGACAGCTAGATTTATGCGGAAGCCCAAGTCATTCTGGGCAGCTGTGAGATCCTTGAGCCAACAGGTAGGTTACAGTTTCGCGGGGTCCGTAATTGTTCCGACATTGGACGAAATGTGGACGGCCTTTTCGAAAATTAAACTTGAGTCGTCTCATTTGATGGTGAATGGAGAACCGACCAAATTTGCCACAGACCTGTTAGATTACTTTAAGGAACGGGCACGAGTTCTCAATTGTGAGGTCGAACCGAGTTTAATGAACGTGCATGAAGCAAAAGCCCTGTTCGAGCAACTTCGCGACGAATTCACTCCGAATTGTCCAATCCCGATGAACAAACAAAAGGGCGACAAGAGAGCGGAGGCGTATTTAACAGGCATCGTGAATATGATGATTGAGAGGTACTCTGAGGGACTGCCTTGCGACTACGATCCACGGGAGCTTACTACATTTACTTACAAAGGTGCGCCGCTGAGGACTCTGGCACGCAGAGTAGATGGAGCTTTTCCTTCTGCGAAAAACCCGATAGCTCTTTGGGAGATAAAGGAATACTATTATACTACTACATTTGGCAGCCGGGTGGCCGATGGCGTTTATGAAACACTGCTTGATGGGATGGAGATTGAGGAACTGCGGGAACACGAGGGCGTAGATGTGAAGCACTATCTGATGGTTGATGCGTACTATACTTGGTGGGAATGCGGCAAGGCCTATCTATGCAGGATGTTTGACATGCTTCATATGGGATACGTGGATGAGATATTGTTCGGAAAACAGGTGGTTCACGAAATGCCCCGGATTGTTCGGGAGTGGGTAGATGCCTATAATAGGCGGCTATTGCAGGATCTGCGTGATAATACCGTTTCAAACTCCTGAGATCGGAATTCTTCGATCAGTGGGGCAGTTCGTGAGAGTTGTGTTCGACATCTACTTGAACGGTACCACCGTCTAACGCTAGCCTGCTTCGGTGTGCGATTTTGTTCCATTTGAGTCAAGTTTTCTGCTGAGAGCGCTCATCGGGGGCCTGTTTTATGTACGCCACGACGGCTATGCGACAACACGTCTTGGCGCACTGAGGCGAAGCCTCGTTTGAAGCTTTGCGGTTACGTGGTCCTTGATGAATGGCTCCCAGACCGCCAATGCGAGAACCTTGGGCGTTCGCACGCGTACAGGAAGTTCCAGTATTTCACCGATACGATGTGTCGAATGACACCTATCACGTTTGTATCCGGAATGGCATATCAACATGACGCATGAGGCTAGTTTCGAAATAAAAACTGCTCAGGATTTTTTGCATGAAATGGTTATACCTCAGTACAACGATTTCATTAGCAAGAATTCATCTTCACGCTATGCTTTGACGGCAATAATACTTGCATACCATATGTACGAATGGGTTCACGGGGCAGGGAAGTTTTGTCCTCAACATTTCCAGACGACCTATCCCAATGATCAAGGCTTGACGGAAAAATTCGATCTTGCAAGGAAGATTACAAACGGCACGAAGCACTTTTTGCCGAAGGTTCAAACTCTGAAACAATCAGGTTTCTCGTCCGGATTCAGCAACGCCTTCGCTCGCCCCCTGAACGTGATTTTGAACGATGGCAGTATGCTTTCCGTTGACGATTTATTGCGTGATATTGTGGAATTCTGGAAGAAACTGGACAAATGTGGCGGACTCTGAGGCTGTTCCGTTGCCGCCGCTCCCGTTCTATTTCCACATCGGTGGATCTCGCCACACTGCAGGATGGGCAAACGCGCGTCTCGATCACGTTTGCGGCGCGTTACCGGGAAATATGAGGATCAGGCACAAGGGCTTACGGGCGCTGCACGAGCGGGACGATCCAGCACGGCTTCCGCCCAGTTGGGTGCCGCGGCTTCGGCGCATCCTGTTCCGTCTGCAAGAGGCGAACCATCCAGGCAGCGCGGACGCGCCTGGCTTCCGTCTACATCCATTGAAGGGAGACCGGGCGGGTGAGTGGAGCGTTAGCGTCACCGGAAACTGGCGTGTAGTATTCCGTTTTGAGGACGGAGAGGTCGTGGACGTGGACCTGACCGATTATCACTGACCGGAAGGAAACGCTGACCATGAACGAAGTTTCATACAACCGTGTGGGCCCGATGCTGAACCCGCCGCATCTGGGTGAACTGATCCGCGAGAGCATGGATGAGGTTGGCTGGAACATCACCGAGACGGCGGTACGCCTTGGCTGCGAACGAGGTACGCTATCGCGCGTGTTGAACGGCAAGGCGGGGGTGTCCGCGAAGATGGCGCTTGCGCTGGAGGATATCGGCTGGGGCACCGCCGATCACTGGATGCGAATGCAGGCGAGTTACGTGCTTGCACGGGCACGCCAGGAACACGTTGCCTAATGGACCAGTTCGTAAGGAGGGGGATAGATTGAGCCGCAGAGTTCCGTAACAATGGCTGTCTCCGCCAGTTTACGGGATGGCACACCCGCTGAAAGGGTATCAACGATGTGCGGGTGTTGGCTTCACGCTCCGGCACGATCCCGAAGGGGTTTTCTGTGGGACATCAGGTTTTGAGTACGGACGTCGGTTCCCGGATTCAGCCGACGATTGTCGAGCACGTCGGCAGGACGCCGCTGTTGCGCATCCGGAAGTTCGCGGACCACCTGGACGGCGTTGAGATTTACGCGAAAATGGAGATGTTCAACCCGGGCGGATCGGTCAAGGACCGGCCGGCGCTGCAGATGATCCAGGACGCTGTCGCGACGGGGGAATTGACACGCGACAGGGTGATTATCGATTCCACGTCCGGCAATACGGGTATCGCCTACGCCATGATCGGCGCGGCGCTGGGGTACCGGGTGGAACTGGTGATGCCGGGCAGCGTGAGCGTGGAACGCCGGCACGTGATCCAGGCCTACGGGGCCGACCTCGTGCTGAGCGATCCGCTGGAAGGCTCCGACGGCGCCATTCTGAAGTGCAGGGAGATTCTGGCGGCGAATCCCGAGCGTTATTACAAGCCGGATCAGTACAATAACCCGTCGAATCCCAGGGCGCACTATCTGCAGACCGCACCGGAAATCTGGCGGCAGACGCGCGGCCGCGTGACCCATTTCGTGGCGACGCTCGGCACCAGCGGCACGTTGATCGGTACCGGCCGGCGGCTGAAGGAATACAACCCCGAAATCCGGATTGTCGCCGTGGAGCCGCCCGAGTTTCACGGAATCGAAGGACTCAAGAATATGGACGTGTCCATCGTGCCGGGCATTTACGACCCTTCCGTGTGGGATCGCAAGATCCGCGTGGAGACCGAAGACGCCTATACGGCCGCCAGGCGGCTGACGCGCGAACTCGGCGTGCCCGCCGGGCAGTCGTGCGGCGCGGCCTTCGCCGGGGCGTTGCGCGTGGCCGAGGAGGCGGGCGAAGGGGTGGTGGTTACCCTTTTCCCGGACAGCGGCGAGAAATACATGAGCACGCCGCTCTGGCGCCTGGACTGAAGGAGAGCGGATTTGGATCGGGCGGTCTGGAAAGAGATTCACGAACACGCGGGAAGGGATTATCCCGCCGAATGCTGCGGGATCGTCGCGGAAGGTGCGGACGGCGGTTTTCAGGTGCATCCATGCGAGAACATACAGGACCGGCTGCACGCGCGAAGCCCGGAAGAACACCCGCGCACCTCGAAAAACGCCTACCGTATGGACGATCTGGAAGTCCACCGGATTTTTACGGAGACGGAAAATGCGGGCGGACGCGTGGCCGCGTTCTATCATTCGCACATCGACTGCGGCGCGTATTTTTCCGAGGAGGACCGTCAGGCCGCCATGTTCATGGACCAGCCGGCCTTTCCCGACGTGGTGTACCTGGTGGTCTCCGTGGTGGACGGCGCCGTACGGGGCGCGGCCGGATTCGCTTGGGACGAGCAGACGAAGGAATTTGCGGAATCGGCGCTGGAGGGCTACGATCCGGCAATCCGATAGGGTCCGGATCGCGGGTGGGCCTCACGAAAAAAAACGGGCGCACACAGGAATAAACGGACAGACCGACGCATTCAGATTTCAATTGCCGTAACATATTTCCGGGACGGGACACCAGATTCAACCACAATCAGGAGGCTTGGACGATGGGCTTGACCGTACGAATTCCGACGCCGTTGCGAAAATTCACGGGCGACCGCGCGGACGTTGAAGCCAGCGGCTCGACACTGGGCGAATTGCTCGACGACCTGGAAGCCAGACATCCGGGCATCAAGGAAAACCTGGTCGATGCGGGCACCGGCGGCTTGCGCCGGTTTGTGAACGTGTACGTCAACGACGAGGACGTCCGTTTTCTCGATGGTACGGAGACGCCGCTCAAAGAAGGCGACAGCGTAACCATCGTTCCGGCTATCGCCGGAGGGCGATGTTGATTACCGCCGTGGCCCATCTCCGCCAGGCTTGTTCGGAGGCCGCCTATGCAAATCTCCTCAAAGGGCAATTACGGATTGCGGGCCGTTCTGGATCTGGCGCTTCATTACGGCGAGGGGGTCGTGCAGAGTGCGGATATCGCGACCAGACAGGACATTCCGGAGTCATATCTTGCACAGTTGCTGAATCTGCTGCGCAATGCCGGGCTGGTACGGAGCGTCAGAGGACCCCGGGGCGGCCACGAACTGATCCGGCGGCCCGACGACATTACCGTGGGGGCGGTTCTGGAGGTCCTTGAGGGGCCGGTCCGGTTGTCCGGAGAAACGCCGGAAGGCGAGCACGGGACAAAGGACGTTTTGCGGGAAGTCTATGAACGGCTGGAGGCGGCCGTGGAGGAAGTCCTGGACTCGGTCACGTTCGGCGACCTCTGCGCGAAATATCGAACCAAAAGCGGGCGTATTGTCTTTCGGATCTAGTGTTTCGTCCCAGGAGTAACTTGCAAAAATAGTTCACTTGCCATAGATTCCCTATAGCGAAAGGAGGAATCTATGGCCAGGGGACGTCCGTTAGCGCCACTGAGTATTGGGGATGAGGTTCGTGCGCAACTGGAAACCATTTCCCGTTCAAGAAGCATGTCGCACAGTCTTGTGTGCCGGGCGAAGATCGTTCTGATGAGTGATCAAGGGCTGTCGAATCAGCAGATCGGACGACAGCTTGGTCTGTCGGGAGCCACAGTCGGGAAGTGGCGCCGTCGGTTTTTAGAACAAGGTCTGATGGGGCTTTATGATGAATTGCGCCCCGGGGGGCCCCGCTCGATCAGCGATGAGCGCATCGCCTCGCTGATTCATGCAACGCTCAAAGACAAGCCGTCGGGAGCCACCCACTGGACCTGCCGCTCTCTGGCAGCCCAGACGCAACTGTCCAAGTCCACGGTTCAGCGCGTGTGGAAAGCGTTTGGTCTACAGCCGCACCGGCAAAAACACTTCAAGCTGTCCAATGATCCGTTCTTTGTCGAGAAGGTACGTGACATTGTCGGACTGTATCTGAACCCTCCCGACAACGCGATGGTATTATGCGTTGACGAAAAGAGTCAGATCCAGGCATTGGAGCGAACGCAGCCGATATTGCCTTTGGGGTTGGGCTATGTGGAAGGGGTCACCCACAATTATATCCGGCACGGCACCACGACCTTGTTCGCCGCGCTGGAGGTCGCTTCCGGCAAGGTGCTGGCCCAATGCAAACCCCGACATCGACACCAGGAATTTTTACAATTCCTCAAATATATCGACCAAAACGTCCCGAAGGACCTTGACATTCATCTCGTCGTCGACAACTACGCCACGCACAAGCACGAAAAAATCAAACGCTGGATCGCAGCCAGGCCCCGATACCACGTTCACTATACACCGACCTATGCGTCCTGGCTCAACCAGGTCGAGATCTGGTTCGGCATCATTACCCAGAAAGCCATCCGACGCGGGACCTTCAAAAAGGTGAAAGACCTCATCGCCAACATTCAGGATTTCACCAACCATTATAACGCCAACTCACGACCGTTCGTCTGGACCGCCACCGCAGAATCGATCCTTGACAAGATCACCAGACTTTTTGAACTAATTCATGGGACAAGACACTAGTATCCTGTCCCAAAAATACCTCACCATTCTTCCGCCGATTCATCCCGTCTCGCGGCGTTGCCAGCGCTCGACGACCTGGCCAGGTCGCCTGCGCTCTGGCGCCTTGCGAGCCGGGCGACTCGACGGCCGAATTCAGGCAACTTATTTCCGGGACAGAACACTAGTACTTAATTGGTTAAATTAGAGTATTTTTCTTCAAGGGCTTTGGGTCGGACTTTTGTGGATTTCCACTCGAAGGGATGTGCGTTCTCGTTGTAGGCGTCAATGAAGTGATTGATGGCGGTGCGTAAGTCTCGAATCGAGGTGAAGGAGCCGCCTTTGAGCGCGCTTCTCCACAGGATGCTGAACCAGATTTCGATCTGGTTGAGCCAGGATGCGTGGGTGGGGGTGTAGTAGAAGTGGACATTGGGATGGCGTGGCAGCCAGCGGTCATTCTTGGGCTTGTGGGTGTTCAGGTTGTCGAGGATGATGTGGAGTTCCTGATCGGGGTATTCGGCGACAAGTTCGTTCATAAAGCTCAGAAACTGGCGTCGTTTGCGCCTTTTGTAATGCCCGGCCTTGACGAGGCCGGTGGCGACGTTCAATGCAGCGAATAACGTGGTGGTGCCGTTTCTCTTGTATTCGTGGTTAAAGCCGGTTACGGCCTTGCCGTTGGGCAGCTTGAGCCATCCCTGTACCCTTTCCAACGCCTGAATCGCGGGCTTTTCGTCGACGCACAAGACAATCGCATTTTTGGGAGGTTCCAGATACAACCCCACGATGGCTGCGGCCTTGGTGGCAAATTCCGGATCGGTGCTGATACACCAGCTGCGCCTTCTGGCCAGCGAAATGCCGTGGTTGCGCAAGACCTGCCAGACATAGTGGACAGAAATTCCCAGCTTGTCGGCCAACAACGGACCGGTCCAGTTTCCATAGCCCTTGGGCGGGGCATCGTCCAAGGCCTCCAAAATGCGCTTTTCGCTTGACTGGTCGTACTTGGCAGGCTTGCCCGATCTCGCCTTGTCCTGCAACCCGGAAAGACCCGACTCGTGAAAGCGCCGGCGCCACTTGCACACCGTGGCCTCGCGCGTTCCCAGATCCCTGGCGATGTCCCGGTTCGCATCGCCCTGGGACGCTGAAAGAACAATCCGGGCGCGCAGCACATAACGGTGTTGCGTCTTGCCTGAACGTGTCCAACTCAACAGCGTCTCTTTTTCCTCGTCACGCAACGTGATCAACACGGCGGGGCGGCTCATAGGCGGTCTCCTCTCCACAGTTGAACTGAGATCGATTCCCTATGAGCACAAGATATATTATTTCGCTTTTTTTGTCAAGTAAGTACTAGATATTATGTCCACCTCCAGGACCCACCCAATGGATTCCCTCAGGAAGGGCGACAGCATTCTGGATCTCATCGGCGCGACGCCCATGGTCCGGCTGAACCGGGTCGTCCGCCCTGAGGGCGCCGACGTGTGGGCCAAGCTGGAGGCGTTCAATCCGGCGGGCAGCGTGAAAGACCGGACGGCGCTGGCCATGATCGAGGCAGCCGAAGCGCGCGGCGATCTGAAGCCCGGAATGAGAATCATCGAGCCCACCAGCGGGAACACGGGCATCGGGCTGGCGATGGTCGCTGCCGTGAAGGGGTACGGGCTGACGATCACCATGCCGGAAGGCGTCAGCGACGAACGCCAGAAGCTGCTCAGGGCGCTGGGCGCCGAGGTTGTGTTGACATCGGCTTACGACGGGATGCAGGGCACCATCCAGAAAGCGCTGGAACTGGTCGAGGACGGTACGGAATGTTATCTGCCTCAACAGTTCGAGAATCCGGCCAATCCGGATGTGCACCGCCGAACGACGGCGCGGGAGATCCTGCGGCAGATGGATGGCGCGCCCGACGTCTTCGTCGCTGGCGTGGGCACAGGCGGGACGGTCACCGGCGTGGGAGAGGTCCTGAAGGCGGAATTTCCGAAAACCTGCATTGTCGGCGTCGAACCCCAGGATTCCGCAGTGTTGTCCGGCGGACAGGCCGGACCCACGGAAATCGACGGGCTGGGCGCCGGGATGGTCCCCGACGTTCTCAATGTGGATATCCTGGACCGCGTCATACCGGTTACCAATATACAGGCGCGCCGGATGTCCCGCAGACTGGCGAGAGAAGAGGGCATCATTGCCGGCATTTCCTCCGGTGCGGCTGCCCATGCCGCCACAGCGGTCGCCCGCCCGATGTCGCCGGATGAACGTGTGGTCGTGATCCTGCCGGATACGGGTGAACGATATATGGACGCTTATCTCTTTGCGTAAACGAGCGGGAAAGAAACGCGCCCGGTGTCTCAATGGACACCGGGCGCGTTTCTTTCCAGGAAAGGTCGTCTACAGGGCATTTGCCCGTCGCGCGAGGTCGGATTTGTACCTGGCAGCGGTGTTTCGATGCAGGACACCCTTCTTTACGCTTCTGTCTATGACCGACACCGCCTGCGGCATCAACGCTTCCATTTCCCCTCTGTCACTGGTGTTCGCCGCCTTTTTCAGGACGGTTCTCAGAGCGGAACGCGCGCTTCGATTGCGCAGCCGGGCTCTCCGGTTCTGCCGGAGCCTCTTGTGGGACGACTTTAGCGTGGGCAACTCGTACCTCCTTCGCGCCCTCGAGGGCGGGAGCGGACATTTCAGATTTCATCAGATATCGAAGCGAAAAATGTAATAAAAAACGTCACCGTCCACAACAGAATTATTGAAAGTCGCTGAATTACATATCGTTTCCACTGCGCCGTAACCGCTTTATTTCCGGACAGATCGTGGATCTTCCCGCAATGCGGATTGCCGCGCCGGTTCTCAATTGACCTTCAGCAGCTCAACCTCGAAGATGAGCGTCGAACCGGGCGGGATTCTGGGAATGCTGCGGTCGCCGTAGGCAAGATGGGAAGGAATGTAGAAGACGTATTTCGCGCCTTCCTTCATCAGTTGCAATCCTTCCGTCCAGCCCCGGATGACGCCGTTGAGCGGGAATGTGGCCGGTTTTCCACGTTTGATGGAGCTGTCGAATTCGGCGCCGTCGAGGAGCGTTCCCCGGTAGTGCACGGTCACCTGGTCCGTGGCGGAGGGCGACTTCCCGGTACCCTCTCTGGTCATCTTATACTGCAGTCCGCTGGGCAATTCGACGACGCCGTCCTTTGTCTTGTTTTCCGCCAGGAACTGCCTGCCCTCCTCTTTGTTCTTCATCGCCATTTCTCCAGTGTTGGGTCTCGGGCTCCGCGCCTTCATCTGCGCCCGCTGCTTTTCGATCATCTTTTCCCGCAGCGCAGCCATTGTGGCTTCGATCTCCTCTTTGGTCATCCGCGATTCTGTCTTTAATACGCGGTCCTTTACACCGAGCGAGAACGCATCGGGGTCAACTTCAATACCAGTATTCTGGCGCAGGCCGTTTACGATGTCTCTGCCCACGGCGTAACCGAGCGAATAGTTGAGTTTCTGCGTGTCCGGTATGTCTTTCTCCTGGCGAAAGGCCAGCAGCGTCTGCTCCATTTCCTCACGGGTGTAGAGGGTCCCGCCGCCCGCCGCCGCTTCTCTGACGCCCTTTCCGTACGCATCGGCATCGAGGGAGATCTGCGTTTTTTGCAGCCCTTTCGCAACTTCCTGGCCGATCGTGAATCCCAGGCTGTAGCTGGTTCGCTCGTTTTCGGTTGCCAGTTCCTTTTTATCGGCTTCACATGCGATGAGTAGAAGCGATACAAGCAATATCCATCCTTTTCTCATTGAACTCTCCTGTCTGATCGGGTGATTTCTTCGCTCGCTACGTCACATCAGCAACGGGAGCCGTGTCGAACGGGCAAAAGAGGCTGACACTTCCGTTCATAGCCCGCCGTCGAACGACGCCGTTCGTGGTCAACGTATGTAAATCCCTCCGTTGGCGTCGATGATTTCGCCTGTGATGAAGCTGCCCTGGTCCGATGCGAGGAGCAGCACGGCGCCGACCATTTCCTCGGGTCGGCCGACCCGTTTCAGCGGTGTGGCTTCTCCAAAGGACTCGAGTTGCTCCGGTGTGGAGTGCCGGTGCTGCATCGGCGTGTCGATCACGCCCGGCGCCAGGGCATTGACCCGTATGCCGAACGGCGCGAGCTCTTTAGCGAGTCCCCGTGTGAAGGTATTGACGCCGCCCTTTGCCGTGCCGTAAGGCAGGGTGCCTCCTCCTCCTCCGGTATGACCGGCCACCGACGAGATATTCACAATGGCCCCGCCGCCCTGCTCTTGCAAGGCGGGAATGGCCGCGCGGCAGCACAGGAACACACTCTTCAGGTTGACGTTGATGATGTGGTCCCACACGTCGTCCGGGCACTCCGCAATGGACACTTTGTCCATCCACTGACCGGCGTTGTTTATCAGTACATCCAGCCGCCCGCCGAAGACTTCGAGGGTATGGTCCACCAGGCGCTGAACGTCTCCGGCGCTGCAGACGTCGGTCCTTACGGTCTCGACGCGGCCCTCCGACGTCGAGGCGTCTGCTTTGAGCGCGTCCGTGCCGGCCTTGTTGCTATTGTAGGTGGCCATGACCGATGCGCCCTCGCTCGCCAGGGCGAGTGCGACGGCACGGCCGATCCCGCTGCTGGCGCCGGTAACGATAGCGACTCTGCCGTTGAATTGCCGGTGGCTCATATCAGTCCTCTCTCAGCGCAAGGGATTTTGAAACAGCTTCTCAGGGTTTGTCGAAGAGCTTCTTCCAGTCCGAAAACGCCATCTGCCCGCCGTCCGCGACAAGCGTCTGTCCGGTAATGAACCGGGCGTCTTGAGTGGTAAGAAAGTATGCAATGCCTGCGATTTCTTCCGGCTCGCCGTACCGGCCCTGAGGAATGAGCTTGAGGTAATTGTCCAGGGTCTCCCTGTCGTCCAGCAGGTCGTCGTTCGCCGGTGTGTTGATCACGCCCGGACAGATCGCGTTCACACGAACGTTGTGCGGCGCGAATTCTCCCGCGGCGGTCCGGGTAAGGGCGACGAGCGCGGCTTTGGAAGAGTCGTAGGCGGCGGAGCCCTTGCTGGAAACCATCGCGTTACGGGACGCGATGTTGACGACAACCCCGTCGCCGCGTTCGATCATGCCGGGTGCGACCTCCCGCGTCAGGACGAATGGCGCCGTGGTATTGATTCGGTAGATCTCCTCCCATCGAACCAGAGCAATGTCCACCAGGGGTTCGTAGCACCATGCGCCGGCATTGTTGACAAGTACCTCAATGGCGCCGTTCTCTCTTGCGAGGCCCGCCGCCAGTTCAGGTATGGACTCCAGATCGTTCAGGTCGAAGACGCACGGGATGACGTTGCAAACGCATCCGGCCAGCGCTTCGAGGGCGCGCTCCGAACGGTCCAGGGCGATGACACGATCGCCTTCTGCTGAGAATCTCTCCGCAATGGCTTTGCCGATGCCGCTGCCGGCGCCGGTGACCAGCACCAGCCTTCCGGACCTGTTCATGGACGAACGCCTCCGGATTGACGGACGATCCCGCGACGCGGGAAGAGCAACGACATGAATCTGCCGCCCTTTCGGGGGGTGATCGCGTCCGCTACAGCCAGCCCGCGACGGTCCACATGGCGCTCAGCCGGCCGTAGGGCGCGTTGAGGAGTCTTCGGGCATCCGCCACGGGATCGCCGCCGTAGGTGCGCGTGAATTCGGCACGGATCCGTTCTTCCAGGCCTGTGGTTGCCTTCAGCGGGATGTCAACCCACCCGCCCCCCGTGTCGGCGCTTTCCCGCAGCGCCACCCACATTTCGTAGTCCAGCCGGCCACCGGTGGCGCCGTATTGCGGGTCTGTGTCGCGGGTGACGGCCGTGTGCAGGCTCTCGAGGATTGCGGCCTTCGCAACGTCGTCCTGGCTGGAGACCCTGTACGGCTTGTAGGGATTGTCCCAGGCGACCGGAGGGTCCGTGTCCACCTGAACCCTCGCGAGGATCTGTTCTCCATCGACTTCCTCGTATATTTCGCGAATGGGATAGGTCTCGCGCCCCGCCGGGTTGTAAAGCGTCAATTCGCCGCCCGAGAGGTAGCCGTTCAGACCTTCGATGTCCCAGTTCATGCCGGGCGCGGCGCCGGGGACGGTGGGCATCTCGTAGATGCACGCCACGTCGTTTTCGAATTCGATCACGCCGCATTCCCACCAACGGGCCGTTTCGTCACCCCCGCCGTAGTTCTTGTAGGGCGGTACCTCTACTGCCTGCGCGTAGCCCATCGCGCGCCGGGGTCTGCTGTCCAGTATCGTCCGGACGGCGTTCAGACCGTGGTAACTTCCCGCGGGATACCGGAGACGGGCATGGGTAAGCCTGCCCAGGATGCCTTCCCGTGCGATTTTCTGCTTGAGTCGCTCAGTGGGCCAGAGCCAGACGTTTTCGGCGACCTCCCATTTCAGTCCCCTTTCCCGTGCCGCGCGGTCAATTGCGTCCCCCACGTCCAGCGTGAGCGCATAGGGGATTTCGGTGACGATATGGCAACCGTGCGCAACGCCCGCGAGGGCCGCTACCGTCTGGCCGTCGGTGGGGAGCAGGACGAAAAAGACGTCCGGCTTCTGTTCCTCGAGCAGCGTGTCGATACACGTATAGCGGGCCGGAACGTCGAACAATTCCCCCGCCGCGTGCAGGGCGTCTTCGCCGGCGTCGCAGATCGCGCAAAGGTCATAGAGATGCGCCAGCTTACGGATCGTGGCCAGGTAGCCCCTGGCGCGCGATCCCGGCTGGGCGCCGACACCCGCAACGGCCATGCGCAGCGTGGACATGCGAAGGGTTCCTCGAGTATATCAGCGGCGACCGTCCCATGCGAGGCGATGACGCTGAGATCGGATCGCACGGCGCGTGATCGCGCGGCGCGGGCCTTCCACCGTGTACGGGAAAGATGGCTGAAACGCCGCAGATGCGGTCACGGGATGTGGTCTTCGGCGCTGTCCTGGGGGACAAAGCCGAGAACGTCCCTCGCATGGCCCATGTCTACCCAGCAGTACCTGTTGTTGGAGATGCTGTAGAAGATATCAAAGCGAAGATCGTCCGGAGCGTTGATACAGTCCTCGGTGATCTTCACGACGTCGCGCTGGCTGCACCAGACCGCGGAGAGTTCGGGGCCGGCCGGCCGGTCTTCGGCGTTGACAGCTCCGATCCGCAGGGAAATGCACGAGAGCCCGTGGACGTCGGCGTAGAATCGGGCCAGGGCTTCGCCCCAGACCTTGCTCGCGGAATAGGGTTCCGTGGGCCGCGTGGGGTCCTTGTGCGTTACGATGGGAATGGGATCGGGAACCTCGTCGAACCGGCACTCTCTGATGGCCTTGTAGGGTTCGTCGTCCTGATATCCCCAGTTGGTCATGATGGAACTGGCGTAGATGATCCGCCGGACCCCCGCGATGCGGCACGCTTCGAAGACGTTGTAGGCGCCGATCACGTTGCTCTTGAGGATGTTGTCCCAACTCGCATCGGGCCGGGGATCGGCGGCCATCTGGACGACCGTGTCCATGCCGTTGACGGCGTTCTGCACGGCTTCCGGGTCGGAAAGATCGGCGAGGTGGAATCTGTCGTCCGGGATGGTGAGTACACGCCCGTCGGGCGCCCGGTCGGAAGGATAGCGCCTGCGCGCGAGGGCGTAGGTGTCGTACGCGTCGGGCGACTGCATCAGATGCTCGTAGATGGCGCCGGGAATGAGCCCGTATACGCCGGTGACGAGGACTTTTCGGCGCGGCATGTCACCTCCATAGACCGATGGTTTCGAGGGAGAAAGTGTTCCGGTTGAATAATGGGTCTTTTAAGATAAATCCATATATTCTAAATGTTTACAACGATCGTGCTGAAATTCTGAACCGATGCGGACGTCCGAACCGTACCGATTCGGCCGGCGGATCAAGGTAACGAAAGCGTGTGAATCGCGAAAGAGAAAACGCAAGCGCCCGCCTCACGCGGGAAGCGCAAAACCGGTGAGACGGTAGACGTTAGACGGTAGATGACGTCCTTGCCCGATTGGATCTTTCTTAATGCCTCCGGCACGAAATGAATCCGCACCGCGCAATCACATCCTCTAACGTCTACCCTCTCCCCTCTCACCGCCTTTAGGGCACTGATATCATCTCACGTCTCACCTCTCCCGTCTCCCCGCCTTTAGGAAATTTGGGGAAAAGGGGGTTTTGACTTTGATTTTCGCTTTTGATTCAAGCTGACGGCTGATGGCTGACGGCTGACAGCTGCTGTTGCCGTGACCGGCCGATGGGGAGGAATTGAATTTCGTTGACACACGCCGTGACGATTCTATATTAAATCCGTATGGCATCCAGGACGGCGCCGCCGGGCGGCGTTCCGGATCAGGAGCTCCCGATATCCCCATCGGGTCGCCTCGTGACATCGGCATAACCGGTCTCCATCGTCTGTCCCCGGACCAACCATTCTGTTTCACGAACCATCCCTCACTTTCTTCCCATCCGCACCCCGGAGTCTACCAGAATAATGAGATACAGTCGAATTGTACTTAAATTGAGCGGCGCCGCCGTCGCGGGCGATCGGGAATTCGGATTCGATCCGGTCGCGCTGGAGTACATTGCGGATGAGATCCTGGCCGTGCACAGCATGGGCGTCGGCGTGGGCGTCGTTATCGGCGGCGGCAACATTTTCAGGGGGATGCTCGGCGCACAATGGGGAATCGAAGAGTCTGAAGCCCACAACATCGGTATGCTGGGTACGATCGTCAACAGCCTGATGTTGCGCGGCGTGATGACCGCCAGGAGCGACGCCGAAGTGCGGGTGATGACGGCAATTCCGATCAACGCGGTCGCGGAACCCTTTATCCGGTTGCGCGCCATTCACCATATCGAAAAGGGATATATCGTGATCTTCGCCGGGGGCATTGGCAATCCGTACGTGACAACGGATTATCCCGGTGTGCAGCGCGCCCTGGAAATTCGGGCCGATGCCATTCTCTTCGCGAAACACAAGACCGCCGGCGTCTACACCGACGATCCGAACAGGAGTCCCGAGGCGCGCCTGTATCGCAGCGTCGACTACGATACCGTCGTGCGGGAAAACCTGGGCGCGCTGGACCAGTCCGCGGTCATTCTTGCCCGCGACAACCGGCTCCCCATCCATGTCTTCGATTTTGACACGCGCGGGACGATGCGCCGGATTCTGGAGGGCGAAGACCTGGGTACGGTGATCGCGCATGGTTCCGGAGACGAGTTGGCATAACGGCAGCCGCGAGGGATCGCGCAGGTAGAGATGAATCCGAATTCGGGGGAATCGTGCCAATGAAAGTCCTGATTGTGGGAAAGGGAGGCCGCGAGCACGCGTTTGCGTGGAAGATCTCCCGGAGTCCGAAGGTAAGCGGCATCTATGCCGCTCCGGGCAACCCCGGTATGGCAAGACATGCCACCTGCGTGGACATAGGCGTCGACGATCTTGACGGTCTGGTGGAATTCGCACTGCGGGAGCGGATCGATCTGACCGTGGTCGGGCCGGAGGACCCGCTTGCGGACGGAATTGCAGACCGTTTCGAAGCGGTCGGCCTCCGCGTGTTCGGCCCCTCGCGGCAAGCCGCCCGGATTGAGGCCGATAAGGATTTCGCGCTCCGCCTGATGCACAAATACGACATTCCAACCGGGCAGTATCGGACGTTTACGGACCCGGATGCCGCGCGCGGGTTCGTCCGGGATTGGGGGGCGCCGGTGGTGTTGAAAGCATCGGGTCTGGCCGCGGGAAAGGGCGCGCTCGTGTGTGCTTCGGTCGACGAGGCGCTGCGTGCCGTGAACCGGGTGATGGTGGACCGGGAATTCGGCGCCGCGGGAGATAAGCTGGTCGTTATGGAATACCTTGCGGGCGAGGAAGCGTCGATTACCGGGTTTACCGACGGTGAACACGTGGTGTGCATCGTGCCGTCGCAGGACCACAAGACCATTGGCGAGGGCGATACCGGCCCCAATACCGGCGGGATGGGCGCGTACGCGCCGGCGCCCGTGGTGACGCGGGAGATGCAGCAGTCCATTCTGGAACGCGTGATGATTCCCACCGTGAAGGCGCTGGCCGCGGAAGGGAGGCCCTACAAGGGGATCCTCTATGGCGGCCTGATCATTACGGAGCGCGGCCCCCGGGTCATTGAATTCAACTGCCGCCTGGGCGACCCGGAGGCGCAGGTGGTGCTGCCGCTGCTCAAGACCGATCTTGTCGATATTATGGTGGCGGTGTCCGACGGCACGCTCGAAGACCTGGAGATCGAACTGGACAGCCGGGCCGCGACCTGCGTCGTTCTGGCCTCCGGAGGGTATCCCGGCGAGGTTGAAACGGGAGTTGCCATTTCGGGCCTGGACGAGGCGGAGGCACTGGACGACGTGCTGGTGTTTCACGCGGGTACGGAGCGGAATGAAGGGACAACGGTGACCGCCGGCGGCAGGGTCCTTGGCGTTACGGCCATCGGGGAGGACATTCGCGATTCGGTCCATCGTGCTTACGAGGCGGTCGCGAAGATAGAGTTCGACAATGCAACCTACCGGAGGGACATCGGATACCGCGCGTTGGCGCGACAGGAGGTGTGAGATCTCCGGTCCGACGTTTCGGCGGATTTTCTGACCGATGCGTTCAGGGCGCAGGCGTTGCGGATCATGGGATATCGAACGGACGTCGTGGAGTTCGTGGATCCGGATCGCACCGCGAAAAACCTCATGATTCGCGCATTGAAGACGTCGCCCCCCGGCGACGCGGAGGCTGTGGATTCCTATCGGAAACTGAAGGCATTCTGGAACGTCTCGCCGAGCATCGAACGGCTGCTCGGCAAGCCGTTCACGCGGATGGTGGAAGCTGTCTGAGGCGCCGGCGCCGCGATGGAATTGTGAAACCGGCAGCGAGTCGTTCAAACGTCACAGAGGAGGAAGAGGATTGTGGTAGGCATAATTATGGGCAGCAAGTCCGACGAACAGATCATGCAGAAGGCAATACCCATGTTGGAAGAATTCGGTATACCGTACGAGATGACGGTGTCGTCCGCGCATCGGAACCCCGAACGGACGGGCGAGTATGCGCGCACCGCCGAGGCGCGCGGTCTCAAAGTCATTATCGCCGGGGCGGGCCTGGCGGCTGCGCTGCCCGGCGTGATGGCGGCGCATTCCACGTTGCCCGTAATCGGAGTGCCGGTCGCCTCCGGGGCGCTGAACGGGATCGATTCGCTGTACGCGATCGTACAGATGCCGCCGGGAGTGCCCGTGGCCTGCGTGGGGATCGACAACGCGAGAAACGCCGCCGTGCTTGCCGCGCAGATCATCGCGCAGACGGACGCGGGCGTCAAGGAAAAACTGGACGCCTACAAGAAGGCCCTCGCGGAGGGGTAGGTTCGGATATCGACCGATTGGAGATTGGAGGCGCATGCCGTGAGGGATGCGCCTTTTCTCTTTGGGAGCGATCGGGCCGGGCGGAGTCAGGCAGGGGATGTCAGTCGGGAGGCGGCGGTCATTTCCCGCACCACCGACCGGGCATCGCCGGTCCTGTTCAGGATTTCCACCTGCCGCTGGGCCCAGGTCGGCCTGGCGGCAAGGTCCAGATTCCTCTCCAGATAGGAAACGCAATCCAGGTCATCGGCCGTCGGTTTCAGCTGATCCACGAGGCGCCTGACCATTTCCCGCGCCGGCTGCAACTGGTAGGTATCGGAGTCGACGAGTTGGGCATCGAGCCCGTAACGGGCGGCGCGCCACTTGTTCTGCCGGATGAGCATCGGGTGGCAGTCGTGCTGATAGGCGCCGTGGTCGATGTGGTCGGAGAGGTATTTTACAAGGGACTGGATCAGGGCGACCAGGCCCAGGGTATCGTGGAAGTTGCCTGGAATGTCGCAGATGCGGATCTCGACCGTACCGAATTTGTTGTGGGGTCGGACGTCCCACCAGATTTCCCGGATGGTCTCGATATAGCCGGTTTCCACGAGGTGGTTCACCAGCCAGACGTATTCACTCCAGTTGCGCATCAGCGGCGGCAGCCCGGCGGTGGGCAGACCGTCCATGATCTTGGACCGCCAGGAGCAGACCCCGGTATTCCGGCCCTCCCAGAAGGGACTGTTGCAGCTCGACGCCAGAAGGAGCGGCATGTAACGCAGGATGAATTCGCAGATCATGACCGCCTTGTCGCCGCTGTCCACGCCCACGTGCACGTGCAGCCCGAACGTGACCAGCTGGCGCGCCGTGTCCTGCAGGAGGTCCACCAGGCCGGCGTATCGCTTGTTGGGCGTGATCTCTTGGTCTCGCCACGTCGAAAACGGATGGGTTGCAGACCAGAAGAGTCTCACGTCCTCCCGATCGGCGACGGCCTCGAGCGCGCGCAATTTCTCCCTGAGATCGGCTTCGACCTCCTTGAGGTTCATGCAGACGTCGGAGTTGATCTCCACGTAACACTGCATCAACTCAGGCTTGATCGTTCCCTCGAGTTGGGGCGGGACCCGCGCGATGAGCCCCTGGCTGGCGCTGCGCAGGGCCATCGTGCGAGAGTCCACGAGCGCAAGCTCGATCTCCACGCCGACCGTGGGTTCCAGGCTGGGGTTGAACTCCATTCGGCTCATTGATCTGCCTCTTTGTCGTGAGTTTTCGGTTCCGACCATGACACGACCGCGCGCGCCAGAATCTTCGCGCCGATGCCCAGGGCGCGTTCGTCGATGTCGAAGTCCGGCGAATGCAGGCCGGTCACCGGCGCTCCGGGAGCCGAGCATCCGAGGCGAAACAGGCTGCCCGGCACGCGGTTGAGATAGTGGGCGAAATCATCGCCTCCCATGCTGGGCTGCCCGATGCGCTGGACCCGGTCGGGCCCGAGCAGATCGGCCGCGCATTCCCGGATCAGATCGGTCAGCCCCGGATCGTTCACGACCGATGGGGGCCCCGACCTGAACGTGATGTCGATTTCCGTGCCGGACGCGCGCGAAACCCCCGCCCCGACCTCCCGCACGCGTTCCAGCGCCCGGCGACGCGCTTCTTTGTCGAGGCTGCGTACGGTGCCCTTGAGCACCGCACGGTCGGGAATCGCATTGTAACGGGTTCCGGCTGTTACGGAGCCGACCGTAAGTACCACGGTATGCCGCGGATCGAGCGACCTCGGCACAGCCACGTAGAACGCGTTGATCAACTGCGCCGCCGCGGCAATGGGGTCCCTGGACTCATAGGGTCTTGCGGCGTGGCCGCCGCTGCCCCGGACGAGCACGTGCATCTCGTCGCAATGCGCGGTCATGACGCCGGATCGATGCCCGATGGTTCCCGCGGGACGCGACGGGTCCACGTGGAGCGCCAGCATCGCGTTGACGCCGTCGAGCGCGCCGGCTTCGATCATTTCCAGCGCGCCCTGGTTGGTCTCTTCGGCCGGCTGAAAGACCGCCCGCCAGGAAACGGGCCAGGGCAGTGTTCCGGATTCTCCGGCGGCGTGGAGCGCCAGCGCGGCCCCCAGCACCGCTGCGGCGTGGGCGTCGTGGCCGCAGGCGTGCATCGCTCCGCGCACACTGCTGCGATAGTCGACGGCTTTGGCGTCCTGTATGGGGAGCGCGTCCAGGTCGGCCCTCACGGCGATTCTGGGCCCGGACCCGTTCCCGGGGGACTCGGCGATCACCCCGCGGCCGGCGGGGCCCGTGCGGACGTGGAAGCCGCCGGACACCAACTGCGCTTCCAGATACCGGGTGGTCTCCGTTTCCTCGCCGCTTACCTCGGGATGGGTATGGAGATGCCGCCTGGTCTGCACCATGCGGTCCCGCAACGCATCGACGGTACGGTCGAGTTGCGTGATCCATTCTTTCTGATCTGACATTGACGACGTGTTCATCCCGAAAGTAGCTGAAAGGAATTTCAAAAGGGCGTTGGGCGCTATCGTCGAACTTCATCCAGGGACGAGTCCGCCCCGCAAGCGCTATCCGGCCCGTGTCTACCGACCGAAATGATTGGCGAACAGGATAAAGTCGGCGAAGTCGACGGCGCCGTTGGCGTTCAGGTCGAAGCGGAGGTCGCTGCCGCCGAAGGCCCTAGCGAAGAGCACAAAATCGGCGAATCCGACCTCGCCGTCACCGTCGAAGTCGGGTGTGGCCTCTATGGTGGCGGTGAAATGCACGGCGTCGAGCCCCCGGACTTTCGCCGCAACCTTGATTGGGCCGGGTTCGCCCCCTAAAATCAGCGTGGTTGCGGCCCGACCCGATGAATCGGTAGTAACATCCGACATGGCAAGCGTGCCGCTTCCCTCGGTGACGGAGAAGGTGACGTGAGATCCTGCCAACGGTTCACCATACTGGTCTCTTACCTGGACGATCAGGGCGTCGGAAAGGCGCGCGCCAGGAATGTCCCTTTGTACGTCGCCCGCGACGACCGCCAATTCGCGAGGCCGAGGCTGCCATTCGACGGCATCCCACAGCTCAACTCCGTACGGCGATCCGGAGGCAAGGGTGTTTCCATCGGGAGAAAACACAACGACGTCGACTATTCCCCGGTGCGCGAGGGCGTCGACCTGCGTTCGAGTCCCTACGTGCCATAGCTTTACAACCTCACCCGAGGCGCAGGCGAGAATAACCCCATCGGGTGAGAACGCCATGGAACTGCCGCCTCGTATGTTCTCGATTGTGCCGACGTGGCGCAACGTCTTCACATCCCAAAGCTTGACGAGGCCGTCCCATCCCGCCTTGGTGGCAAGGGTGCCGCCATAAAGTGTCGAGGAGGCTACGGCGCCGACCCAACCATCATGTCCTTCCCAGTCGGCGATCCGTTTCCCGGTTGACGCGTCCCACAGATAAAGCGTGCCGTCAGTCGAGCCTGATGCCAGACGTGCGCCATCGGGCGAGAAGGACACGGACGTCACCCTTGAGTCATGTTCGAGTTCGGCGTAATCTGCTCCCGTTGCGATATTCCACAGCTTTACCGTTTTGTTCCCGGACAGCACCGCCAGTGTCCCGCCACCAGGCGGCAGGAAGGCCACGTATCTGAAACGGTAGTCCCCCGGTTGTACATTAATGGTGGCGGTATTGGATCCCGTGGAAAGGTCCCACAGTTTGGCCGTACCGTTGTGCTCGGTGGCAAGCGTGGCGCCGTCCGGCGAGATCGCCACTGAGAAGGCCGTGGATTCACGCCCGAATCTCGCGATGATCTGTTGGTTCCGCAAGTCCCAGAACCTGACCGGGGAATTCAAGGCCCCCGAGACCAGTGCCGGCCGGGACGGAGAGAACGCCAGGGAGGTGACTCCGGGTTCGTCCAGGGTGGCGACGTGGCGTTCCGAAAGCTGATACATTGGAATATACAGGCGACCTATCCTCCCGGACGTGTCGACGGCCCATACGTGCATCCGATGCACGATGGGGTCGGCGAGACTCGAGCGGTTATCGGAGGGGATGACGCCGTCGTAGTCGAATTCTACGAACGCGGTGCGTTCGCCCGAAAAGGATCGACACGCCTTTACCTCCCGGTGACCCGCGGCGAAATGCGGAAGTCCAGACGTTGCGAAAAGGAATACCTGATGAAGTCCTCTTGCGTCTTCGATTCTGACCTGGATAGGAATGCTCTTTGAATCGGCAGCATAGCCAAGTGGTGATAATAGTTCGAAGGACGATAAAGATGATCCTTTGGCTTCCGGGATGCTGTCGTCTAAAAAAGGGTGGACGGACAGAAACTCAGCTGCGCACGCGGATAGCCTCCGCCGGTTGCCCCCGCCGTAGGACATGATGAACTCGTCGTCTCTGAAGTCGTGCTCCAGTCCGAAGGTGTGGCCGAGTTCGTGGGCAATCGTTGTCCATGAAAAAGAACCCGGTACCAAGACCCATCCACCTTCTGCGGTCCGCGAGGCTACAGCGCCCGCCGGCCCGCCAAGGGTCGGTATTGTCTGGGCGCTCAAATCAATGACATTGATCTCAATTCGCGCTCTTCCTGCAGACCGCCAGATTTCTCCTACTGCGCCGCCTCCATTCAGATAGTGCACATCCGCGTGTTCCCCGACCACATCGCGAACCAGCGGTTCACCCTGGCGATCGGTTTCAAATCGAAACGTCCGATTCCCGTAGCCGTGCCTTTGCATCTCTGCCGCGAAAAATCCCTGAATCTGCTGGATCGTTTTCTTCATTGAGTCTACGACTTCGGCGCGAAAGGGACGGTCATTGGGCCG
Organism: Candidatus Latescibacterota bacterium; assembly: GCA_965203805.1. Classification (GTDB taxonomy): domain Bacteria; phylum Latescibacterota; class UBA2968; order UBA2968; genus JAAXHE01. Next base: position 5,528,340 of record OZ241917.1, read on the forward strand.
GAAATAGACCATTCGCACCGTCCGAGGGGCGTCCGCATTCAGAAAGACCGGCTTTGCGGCGGCGCCAGCGATGAGGTTCGGATCTTCCCGGGACTCGACTAACCGACAAAATGCCACGTCCTCCGCACCTGCAGGATTCGTAGTGGCGTATCCGGGCGGAATCGAAGCCAGGAAAATGCCGGCAAGTGTAAGACAGCAGGCGGTCCGAAGCAACGCCCGATGGTTGATCGCCTGTCTCACAGTCGCAAACACCGTTTGCAAAGTGCTTACCCTCGTTGCCTTGTGGCTGGCGCGCGATCGGGCCCGGCCACAAGACGGATAAGATCGTGCAATGAAACGTGGGGATGTCCCTCAAGGCAGGATTGCCGCACCAAAGCGTCGAGCGCGAATCGCCCTTCAAATATCACTTCAGGGCAAATTGACCGCGGCCGAGTATGACCAGGTCTGGCGTTTCCAGTTCTGCCGAGTTTCCCGATAGACTACCCCGCGACCTCTCTGGCGATGGCGACGCATTTGGCGGCGAAGGTGTCGTAGGCGGCCTGGAACTCGGCACTGGTTTTCTGCACGGAACCGAATTCCGGCCAGTCTCCGGGTTCCAGGCCCCGGGTCTGCCAGCCGGCAACGTCGATGCCGACGACGTTCTGCAGGAAGTCCTTGAGGGACGGCGTGAGGTCGTACCCGCGGCAGAAATCGGGAAGTTCGCGCAGGCGCAGGTCCACGCCGGGCTCGTAGGAATCCAGCACCGCGTCACGGAAGTCCTCGAGGATGAAGCCGTCGGCTTCGGAGGCCATCTGAACGGCGCGCGCGTGGTTCGGAAATTCGGTGTTGCACATGTTGGACGCGCCCAGCGTGTGGAAGGAGTCTTCGGGAATGCGTTTGGAAGCGGGAAGGACGTCCATGGAATCCACGATCCACGTTGCCTGGTCGTCCGTGACGCCGAAGGTCCCGCGTAGATGGGCGACCCACTTCGGCCGGTTCTCCGGGCTGAAGAAGACCCAGTAGACGCGGCGCGCCACCAGGGTGCCCGCTTTCTTCAGATCTTCTTCCAGCAGCAGGATCGCGTCCGCGGACTGGCCGGCGGCTTCGGCGGCCTCCAGGACGACGGGGTGATCGAGTGATTTGAGATTTGCGTAAGCGCAGACGGCCCCGGCCCTGTCTGACAAAGACCCGTTCGACGCATCTCCGACTCCCAGGTCGTCCGCGAGGGCGCTAAGGAGTTCGCTCGCCCTGCCTTCGCCCGCCTTTGCCGCGGCGTTCAGGAAGATCTTCTCGGCTTCGACCTCCCGAAGGTGACTTACGAACCGGCCGCCCATGTTGGTTTCGTAGGTGCGCACGACCTGTTCACCCGCCTTTGCGGCCCGAGCCTTGCCCTCGAACGCATCCAGGATCAACTGGACTTCCTGGGCCACGGTGTAGACCACGGTATTGTTGGAACCGATGGCATTGCCGTTGAGCGTCGTCGTTATCTTTCGGGCGGCCTCGTGGCTGGCGGCGACTTTGAAGACGATGTTCGGGTTCACCCGGCCGGAGCGCTCGCCCAGGCCCAGCAGGCGGTCGTATCCTTCGAGGAAGTCGGCGGCCAGCCCGTACGCGTTTCCCGCATCCTCGATACTCGCGTCGGCCCGATCGGCGATGTTGGGATTGAGCTGGAAGCTGACCATATAGTCCTTGAGGTCCGTATGCACCGCGAGCGGCCGGAAGATGGACAGGTTGGGCCAGAGGGCGATGAGGGTGGCCGCCATGGCGATTTCATCTGCATGGCGCTCGGGATTCTCCATCCAGTTGTCGTGTTTCTCCACTTCGTCCTTGAGTTGATCGGCAAGCGAACCGTCTTCGTCGAATGCCTTGGCCGCCAATACAGGGTTGGTGGAGACCTGGCAAAACCCGTAGTGGCGGAGGTATTCCAGGCCTCGCGCGAAATCATTGCCGAATTTGCAAAAGTCGTCGCCGATCATTTCCCAGTAGACGCCGCTGCGCATCTGCCGTTTGAGCAGCGTCAGAAATGAGCCGCCCGGGGTTGCCGGTTTCAGGTCCGCTTCAATGCGTTCCGCGAGGAGGCCGGAGAGGCTGTCGCTCCCGTTGACGGACTTCATGTCGGCCAGGAATTCAGCAACGACGTCCGCCATGACGGCCCCTTCGAGATCGTCGACGGCGGATAGAACCTGCTCGAGCGCCCCGTCGGCCTCGTCCGCCCCGTACCCCACGATCTCGGCGTCGCGCCCCACGAAGTTCATGCCGAGCCGGATCAGGGTTCGGCACACGCCGTCGGCCGGGCAATCGTTGTTCTGAATCGCCGACAGGAGTTCGTCCACGCGGGTGTTCAGCGTGCCGGGCTGCGGATCGATGAGAATCCGGTCGGCGGCGGCGAGTGTATGCCCATTCTCGATGGCTTCCGCCACAGCTGAAGCGTCGATTGCCATTCCGGGCCTCCCTTCACATTACATAAGGTGCTCGATTGTTCCCGCTGCGTTTCATGTCTGTCGTCTTGCGCATCGGCGTTAACGCCGGCGAGCCGTCCGGTACCCGCCTGCCTCGCGAGATTCCTTACTCGATGCCCAGCACGTCCCGCATGGTGAACATTCCCGGGGGCGCGTTCACGACAAACCGGATGGCCTCGAGGACACCCACGCCGTAGGAATCCCGGCTCTGCGCGCGGTGAACCAGCTGGAAGATTTCGCCCGTGCCGCCGAAGATGACGGTATGCTCCCCGGCCAGGTCCCCGGCGCGGATGGCGTGGATGCCGATTTCATCCCCCGTGCGGGCGCCCACTTCTCCGTGGCGTCCGAAAAGGGCCACGTCCTCCAGGTTTCGACCCAGGCCAGTTGCCGCTGCCTTCGCCAGCGCGAGGGCGGTTCCGCTGGGCGCGTCGGTCTTGAAATGGTGATGCGCCTCGACGATTTCCACGTCGTACCCCCGGCCCATCATGCGCGCGGCGTCTTCGACGAGTTTCGTGAGTACGGTCACGCCGATGCTGAAGCTTGGCGCAAAGACGCAGGCGACGTCCCCAAGTGCCATTTCGAATTCGGCAAGTTGCTCTGGCGACATGCCCGTGGTGCCCACCACCATGGGCCTGCCCGCTTTCCCGGCGATCCTTGCGGCGTCCAGCGTGCCGTCAGGGGGCGCGGTAAAGGCGACGACCACGTCGGCATTTTCGACAACGGATTCCGGGCTGTCGACAACGTGGTGACCGGTGCGCGCGGTTCCCAGGATCTCGCCGATATCTCGTCCGATGGCCGGGTTGCCGGGTGCCTCCACCCCGCCGACGACTTCGAGGTCGACGGACTCCATGGCAAGATGGGCGATGCGCCCGCACATGCGTCCCGCGATGCCGCAGATAACCAGGTTTGTCATTTGGGTTCTCCGGGTGGTTTGCCTGCGCTCCCGGTTCTCTATGTTCTCAGTCGTTCCTCGAGAGCATCGAGTTCCGTCTGAAGTTCCGACGGCAGTCGATTGCCGAATCCCGCGTAAAACTCGCGGATATCCGGCAGTTCGGCGCGCCAGTCGTCCGGGTTCACGGAAAGCAGTTCCTCGACGTCGGCATCAGGGATGTCCAAGCCGTCCAGATCCAGGGCTTCGGGCGTGGGCACGAAGCCGATCGGGGTCTCGACCGCGTCGGCGGTTCCGTCTATCCGCTCGCAGATCCACTTGAGTACCCGACTGTTCTCGCCGAATCCGGGCCAGAGCCAGCCGCCACCGGTGTCTTTGCGGAACCAGTTCACGTAGAAGATCCTGGGCGCGTTGTCGCCCAGCCTGGCGCCGATTTTGAACCAGTGGCTGAAATAGTCGCCCATATTATAGCCGCAGAATGGAAGCATTGCAAAGGGGTCTCTCCGCAGCTTGCCCACCGCCCCGGCAGCGGCGGCCGTGGTTTCGGACGCCATGATGGAGCCCAGGAAGACGCCGTGCCTCCAGTTCAATGCCTCGAATACGAGAGGGACGACCGTGGAGCGCCTGCCGCCGAAGATAAAGGCGGACATGGGGACCCCATCCGGATTCTCCCATTCCGGGTCGATAACGGGGCACTGCGCGGCGGGGGCGGTGTATCTCGCATTGGGATTCGATGCCTTGTCGTCCGACGCCGGGGTCCAGGCGCGCCCGAGCCAGTCTTCCAGTTGGGGCGGCGGGTCGTCCGTCATCTCTTCCCACCAGACGTCGCCTTCCGGGGTGAGCGCCGTGTTGGTGAAGAGGCTGTTCTTTTCAAGGGCGGCCATGGCGTGCCCGTTGGACTTCATGCTGGTACCCGGAGCGACACCGAAGAATCCGGCTTCGGGGTTGATCGCCCGCAGCCTGCCGTCGGGGTCCTGGCGCATCCACGCGATGTCGTCGCCGACGCAACTGGCCTTCCAGCCCGGGACCGTGGGCTGCAGCATGGCCAGGTTCGTTTTTCCGCACGCGGACGGAAAGGCGGCCCCGATGTAATGTTTCCTGTTCGCGGGCGACGTGAGACCCAGGATGAGCATGTGCTCGGCCATCCAGCCCTCGTCCCGCGCCATGGTCGAAGCGATCCGGAGAGCGAAACATTTCTTGCCGAGCAGCGCATTGCCGCCGTAGCCCGAGCCGTAGGACCAGATGGACGGCTCGTCGGGGAAGTGGACGATGTATTTCTGATTGGCGTCGCAGGGCCACGACACATCGGCCTGACCGGGCTCGAGGGGGGCGCCCACGGAATGCATGCAGGGAAGAAAGTCGCCGTCGGCGAGCGCATGCAGCACTGCGTCGCCCGTCCGGGTCATGATGAACATGCTGCAAACGACGTACGGCGAGTCAGAGATTTCGACGCCGATCTTGGACGTGGCCGAACCGATCGGCCCCATGGAGAACGGGATGACGTACATCGTCCGTCCGCGCATGGAACCGGCGAACAGTCCCTTCAACGTGCGTTTCATCCCAACGGGTTCGCGCCAGTTGTTGGTGGGGCCCACGTCTTCTTCGATCGGAGTACAGATATACGTGCGGTCTTCCACCCGCGCGACGTCGCCGGCGTCCGAACGGGCGAGAAAGCTGTTGGGCCGCCGGTCCGGATTCAGCCGGATAAAGGTTCCCGCACGGCACAGCACGTCGGCAAGCCGATCGTACTCTTCCCGGGATCCGTTGCACCAGTAAACGTCATCAGGTTGGCAGAGTTTCGCGGCTTCGTCGACCCAGTTCAGCAGTTTACGGTTCGTGGTACGTGCGTTTCTCATTCTACTCCTTCCAGGCTTTGCGTTTTAGTCTGCGTACGCCAGGTCTTCGAGAACAGAGGCGTCCGAGACGCGGTTTGAAATGTCCACATTGAAGAATTGTTCGATGGGCGCAAAGAGTTCAGGGTTATTGTCCTGCACGGTTCGCGCGATTTCAAGCACCTGGTTCAGACCGCCCCGGTTCATCCGGCCAAGCGGCCGCCGGCACGGTCCGGCCGGCATGCCGAGGATATTCATCAACGTCTTTATGGGCACGGGGTTGCGGGCTTTGACCTGCGTCGTTCCGAAGGCCGTCTCTTCGTCCGAAAGGACGGTGACCATTCCGAAGAGGGGTTTGAGCGCGTCCGCAAGGCGGTCCGCTTCATCCATATCGCCTTTGAGGATCGCCTGCGTGAAACGCTGAATGGGACCGGGGACCACGTTGGACATCACGGAAATGACTCCGGCTGCGCGGATTCGGGCGTCGGTCATCATGGCGTAGGTGATGTCGTCGTCCCCTGAGAGAATGTAGAAGTCGTCCCCGCAGACTTCACGCGTCCGGGCCATATTTTTCAGGTCGCCCGTGGCTTCTTTGACGGCGTTCACGTTGTCGCAGCCGCGGTGCAGAATGGCCAGGTCTTCCGGGAGCAGTTTCGTTCCCGAGCGTCCCGGAATGACGTAGGAGACCATCTGAATCTCGGGAAAGGCTTCCGCGACGGGCGCGACGTATTCCCGGCGGATTTCAAGCGAACTGGGACCGTTGTAATAGGGATCCACCAGCAGGGCGGTATCGGCGCCGGCGTGCGCGGCGTGCTCCGTGGCGCGCAGCGTTTCCTCCGTGGAATTCCCTCCGGTGCCGGCAATGGCGCGGCACTTCCCCCGGGCCAGCGCGCAGACCCGATCCGTGACGCTGTTGTGTTCTCCACTGTTGAGGGTTGGACTTTCGCCGGTGGTACCCACCGCCAGAACGCCGCTGACACCCTGTGATATCTGGAAATCGACCAGCTTTTCCAACCCCGGTTCGTCCACGCCTTTGTCGGCGTCCAGGGGAGTGATGAGGGCCGTATAACACCCGCTGAATAACATGGGGTCACCTCCAGGTGGAATTGGGGGAAACCGGAAACCCCATCAGGGCAAAAAAAACAGCCGGTTCCCGAAGAGGATGGAGGCAAGGCCGGCCGTGCAAGTTCCAGCATGGATGGCGCAAGAGAGCGCTCCACGGAGGTTTCCGTGACAGTCCAGCGGATCTTATCCGAGTGGACCAGCCCCGTTCTGCGGCGGAGCAGATTCGGGACTTCGGCAGGCTTCCCCTTTCACCGATGCGATGGTTACGCCTCGTTATCACCGGGTACTTTTGAAAACCTGCGCCTCTACCCTTGCCTGTCGGAAGACAAATTAGCCAATGGTCAGGCCTGTGTCAAGTGGAAAGATGGAACGCGGAACCCCACGTCGGGTGATCGAGGGGGACCGGGACGCCCGTCAAGTCGCGAAATGTGCGATCTGTCGACCTGTTTTCACTTTTCTTTGTCCACTCCGTAGCCTATATTCCGTCTTTCGGTTTCCGGCGGTCTGTCGGCCATGAACGGGCTGCCCGCCGGCTAACAGCCCGTTGATAAAGTCCATCCGGTCTGCGTCCGGCCCTTGTGACCGAAATACGGCGTTGCCTGCCTGCGCCAAGCGAAGCGCGGCAGGCAGGCGCTCCCTCCCCGAATCCAGGGATTCGCGTCGGTCACGCGCCTTGTCTTCGGCCACAATGACTCGGCCTCGCCTGCAGAGCGACTTTTTCAACGGACTGCTATGGCTATCCCACGGAAGGATGATTATGCATCCCGGTGAACCGCAGCGATATACGTTGAATAATGGAATAGAGGTCGTCGCCGAGTCCATGCCCGGCGCTCAATCCGTTGTGGTTGGGTTCCGTTTCGGCTTCGGGGCGAAAGACGACCCTGCCGACCGGCTGGGCCTGGCCTGGGTCGCCGAAGAAACGCTTCTGAAGGGCACGTCGACGCGGGACGCGCGCTCGATCTACGACGCCTTCGATTCCCTGGGCGTACGACGCGGCTCCGCGACGGCCGTTGAATTCACGGAATTCCAGGCGCAGCTCCTGCCCAGGCATTTTACCGAAGGCCTCAGGCTTTACGCCGAAGTGTTCCGCAGCGCATCATTTCCCGATGAACAGGTTGAGGTGACGAAAGCGCTTGCGCTAGAGGAACTGAAGCGACTGGAAGACAATCCGACGCATCAGGTTATGTATATGGCCTATCAGGCCGCGTTGGGGGATCCGATGGGGCGGAATCCGCTGGGAGAAGCCCCGACGATTACCGCCATCGACCCGTCCGACGTCCGAGGTTTCTGGCGGCGGCTGTGCGGCCCGCAGCGTCTTCTGATTTCTGTGGCCGGCGGACTGAAGGCGGAAGAGATGTTCAGCGGCCTGGAGGAGGCTTTCGGCGACTGGAGCGGGTCCTGGCCGGCGCCCGGCGATCCGCAACCGGTGTCCGTGGCGGATCGGTCCGTACACCATCCCAAGGAATCCGAGCAGGCCCACATCGGCATTCTTTTTGCGGCCGCGCCGCGGGGCCACGAGTACTACTATCCCGCCCAGTTGGCGGTGTCCGTACTCTCGGGCAGCGGGTCCAGCCGGCTGTTCACGGAGGTCAGGGAGAAGCGGGGGCTGGCGTACAGTGTCTCGGCCTCTTACCGGGCGCGTCGGGGGGGCGGTCTGATTGCGCTGTACGCCGGCACCACGGCCGAACGCGCGGATGAAACCCTTGCCGTGTGCCGGCGTGAGGTCGGGAGGCTCGCAGAGGACGTGACGCAGGCCGAACTCGACCGGGCGAAGACCGTCCTGAAGGGTCAGTTGTTCACGACCGGCGATTTGCCGGAAGGCCGCGCGGGCAGTATGATGGACGGCCTGTTTCTGGACGGGCGGCCGCGTTCCATTCACCAGATTGCGGCAGGGATTGACGGCGTGACGCTGGACCTGGTGCCGGCCTGTCTCGATGCGTATCCGCCGTCGCCGGCCACGCTCGTTACACTGGGGCCGCGAGCCCTGGACGTACAGCGTACCTGAGCAGAATGACGGGGAGATTTCCATGCAGTCAATGTTTTCCACCCACACGCTCGATAACGGTCTTCAACTGGTATTTGAGGCGATTCCCAGGATAAACTCCGCAGCACTGGGATTCTACGTTCATACCGGCTCGCGCGACGAGCCCGCACACCTGGCCGGCGTGTCGCATTTTCTGGAACATATGTGCTTCAAGGGAACGGCAAGCCGGGACTGGCGCCAGCTGAGTCTCGACGTCGACGATCTGGGTGCGATGTGGAACGCGTATACCTGGTGGGAGGGCACGGCCTATTTTCACTGGGTTCAGAGCGAACGGGCTGCGAATTCGGCGGAAATCCTGGCCGACATGATGCGGTCCACGCTGCCGGAAGACCAGTTCGACATGGAGAAGAAAGTCATCCTCGAAGAGATCTCGATGTACCGCGATCGGCCCGACGCGTTGATTATCGACGAACTGATTCAGGAAGCGTTCGCGGGCCACCCGCTCGGACAGAGCGTACTTGGCACCGAGCACACCGTCGGGTCGATCTCCCGGGAGCAGATGTCGGGATATTTCGGGGATCGATACGCGCCGGACAACATGTCGTTCGTCGTGACCGGCAGATTCGACCGTGACGAGATGATTCGCGTGGCTGACGCGCAATGCGGCGCCTGGAAACCGAGTGAGGCGGCTCGGGAGCAGGTGACGCCGGAATTCCGGCCCTGCAGGCGTGTTCTGGAGCGTCCGAACGTGATCCGGGAGCACATCGCCATGGCCTGGCCCGCGCCGTGCGAATCCGATGAATGGGCTGCGACTGCCGATCTGCTTTCCCACTACCTGGGCGCGGCCACCAACAGCCGCCTGTTCTGGTCCGTCGTCCAGCAGGGGCTGGCTGACGAGGCGTCGGCTGATTTCTACGGCTTCAGCGACACCGGTCTGTTCTATGTGTACGTCTCGGTCGACCCGAAGAACGTCTCGCGGGTGCTGGAAATCGTGCAGCGGGAAATCGACGCCCTTAAGCGGGGTGTGGACGGGGAGGCCCTTGCGAGGTCCAGAACGAGACAGGCGACCGCCCTCGTGATCGGGGGCGAGCACGGCCTCCGGCGGTTCTCGCAGATCGTTGGAAGCCTGAGTACCGGTACGCCGCTGAAAACACTGGAAGAGGAGCTGGCCGAGATCGACGCCGTGACGCCGAAACGGGTCGCCGAATACCTGGAGCGTTACCCGCTGGATGGGGAAGCGGCGATGGTCGCGCTCGGGCCGTTGACATCCATTTGAACGGCGACGGACGGGTCAGGCGTAGCGGGCGAGGACGTCGTCGAGGGAGCGGGCGGGTTTGAAAAAGGAAAGGACGCGCAGCAGCACGGCGTCGACAATAGCGTCCGGGCAGGAAGCGCCTGATGTCAGCGCCATGCTCAAGGGACGATTTTCCGGAATCCAGTCCGTCGTCAAGGCGGTTTTTTTTGTTCCAAGGTTGAAGTGGCGGATCATGGATTCCGAACGGATCTCATCGGCGTCCTTGATGAAATAGGTGGGCATCCGTTCGAGGCAGAGCTCCACAATGTGCGACGTGTTGGACGAGTTGTAACCGCCGACGACGAGCGCCAGGTCGGCGTCCTGGTCCACCAGGGCATAGGTCGCATTCTGGTTTTCATTGGTCGCGTAGCAGAGCGTATCCGACGTGTCGGCGTAGTGATTTTGCAGGTTTGCCTCACCGTAACGGTCCGCGAGGGCTTCGCGGATGACCTCGGCGATCTGTCTCGTCTCGGCAGCCAGCATGGTGGTCTGATTGACGATTCCGATGCGCTCGAGGTGCAGGTCCGGATCGAAGCCTTCGGAGCACTTGTGGCCGAATCGCGCGAAGAAAGCGTCACGGTCTGAGGCGCCCCGGATGAAGTCGGCGAGAATATGCGTCTCATCCACGTCCATGACCACAACCGTTGGCGCGTTTCGGACGCTGTGGGAGAAGGTGGCGCGGGTTTCCTGGTGGGTGTCGTTACCGTGCACGACCACCGAAAATCCCGAATCGCCCAGTTTGGCGCTGCGGTTCCAGACCCGCTCCACAAAGGGGCACGTCGTGTTGTAGGTGTAGGCGTCGATACCGCGGGCGGCAAGGGCTTCCTGGATCTCCAGGGTGGTGCCGAACGCGGGCACCACAACGATGTCTTCCTGTGAAAAATGTTCCCATGGGATGAGTTGCATTCCGTAGGGGTCGAAAATAAACTCCACGCCCCGGTCCTTCAGGTCGTTGTTGACGTTCGAATTGTGAATCATCTCATTGAGGAAATAGATGCGTCGATCCGGGTGCTCGTCCAGGGTCTTGTAAGCGATCTCAATTGCGTTTTCCACCCCGAAACAGAACCCGAAGTGCCGGGCCAGCAGAAACCGTACCGGGCCGAAGTCGAGGACCGAAGGCGAGAGGTCCCGTTTGCGCATGTCCTGCATCTGCCTGAACGCCTTTACGCGTGAGATAACAGGACTCTTGTAGAAGTCGGGAATGTCGAACTGGCGTGCCATGATTCGGCTCCGGCCTGTGAATCGGACCAACCCCGGCAAGCAATGAGCCGGGGGGCCCGCCATATCCGCACCGCTATCGCCCGGTGCTCCCGAACCCGCCCCGGTCGGGCGCGCCGAGGGTTTCGGTCTCTGTCCAGTCGGCCTGGACGATACGGACGAAAATCCCCTGTGCGAGCCGTTCCCGGCGCTGGACGCTCACCGGACGACCTGTAAAATTGTAGACCTGGACGTGGATCTCGTCATTGGGACCCCGGTAATCCTGATCGACAATGCCCACGCCGTTCGGTACCATCAGGCCTTTTCTGTGCGGCAGGCTGCTGCGGGCTGCCAGCAGGAGCATGTAACCGGGAGGTACCGCAACGATGAGATTGGCCGGAACAAGACGAATTTCGCCCGGCGGGACGACCATGTCTTTCCGGCAGAGCAGATCGAATCCGACCGAACCCGATGTCTGATGGCGCGGCAGAGGCAGCGTCGGGTCTACTCGTCTGACCTGGATTTTCTTGACTGACTCGCTCAGTGTCGCGCTTCCTTTCCGGGCTGGCTTGTCGACGTGTCAATGTTAACCATCGAGTCGCGGGCTGTCAATAGTTTTCCTGAAATCAGCGATGGATTCCGTCGAATCGTCCTGCCGTTATGGCTTGACTTTCCGGTACCCCGTTGCAATCATATACCGCGTCTGCGACCGGTGCGACAGCGCATACCCGCGGTACCCCGCCGGCGTCCGACGGGCGTTTCGCGACCACGTGCGGCGCGGGGGTCCGGGCGGGTTTCTTCGACGATCCTCAAACGTCGTGGATGCAGGGTTGAAGTGAGATCCAAAAGGTGAATGAGGGATGGAAAGTCGATACGAGCAATGGAAGCGTCACCTGCTGCCACTGCCTCACGAGATTGCGATCCAGGGCGATATTGAATGTCGGCCCGAACAGGTTTCGATTGCGGTAAGGCCCGGAGCGGGCGCGGTCGAGAGGCATGCGGCCGCGACGCTGGAACGCCTGTGCCTGCCTGCAGCGCAGGGCACTGCGCAGGCAGGCGCCGCCGGCAAAGGCGCGATGCCCGCGCCCGCCGCTTTCGAAGTCTCGATCGGGCTGGTGGAACGCGGTCCGGACGCGGATCTGCTGCGGGGGTTGCCTAATTGCGGTCAGGCGTATACGATCCGGCCGGAGGGGCGGCGGCGCCTGGCGCTTGCCGCGCTGTCCGAACCCGGAATTTCGTATGCGGCCCGGACGCTCTGCCAACTGCTGGAACCAATGCTGACGCCCGGAAGCATCCGCATCCCGCTCGTCTCGGTGACCGATTGGCCGGATCTGGACGAACGCGGCATGTGGAACTTTCCACCGCCGGAGGAGTGGATTCCGTGGATGGCGTCGATGAAATTGAACTACGGCAAAATGGCATCCACGGAACTGTCCAGGGTGGCGCGAGGGAAGTCCAACCGCGCCAGGATCGACGCGGCGCTGATGGAAAAGGCGCGTCTGCTGGGATTTCACTATGTGCCGATGATCACCCATCTGAATTTCCTGCATGAACGCGGCCTGTACCGCGCCTATCCCGAGTTGGCGGGCAGGGGCGACGGGGCGCTGGCCGGGCGGTATTTCGCCCACAAGCAAGGCAAACAGCATCGAGCGCCCTGCGCATCCAATCCTCTGCTTGTGGATATATTGGCCGAGTGGATGTCGGACATCGCGTCCCAGGGCGCGCTGGAGGTGGGCTGCTGGCTGACCGAGCGGCCCGCCCAGTGTGAATGCGACGATTGCACGTCACGCGGGCAGTTTGTGCTCGAAGCCAGGGCGTTCGTGCGCGCCTGGAAGCGGATGCGCCCCAGATACCCCGAGTTCAACATTCGCGTGTTTCTCTCGACCACGACATCTGAGCGGGATTACCGGGTCGTGGCGGAGTTGCCGCCAGAGGTCAAGATCGAACGGGCATGCGCAACCGAAATGGAGCGCGTGCCGCACCTGCCCCGGGATCTCACGGCCAATCCCCTTCTGGATCACCTTGCGTCGCAGGGTCGCTGGATCGCCAGCTACGACGTGCCGATCAACGCGAACGGAAGGGTGGATACACCCGAATTCAAGGTTCCGCAGTCGTCACCGCATCGGATCCGGGACTACGTGGGTCAGCTGATTCGCAGGCAATACAGCGGGGCCTACGGAATGATGGCGTGGGCCACCAGGGGCAAGGAGACGTGCGGGTACAACGTCGCGGCCCTGGCGGAATATTCGTGGAACCTGAACGGACGCAGCGAAAGGGAGTTCGCCGTGGCTTGGGCCACGCGGGAAGGGTATCGGGACGCCGACGCGTTCGGAGAATGGTCGGAACGGACGGGGCCGGTGGCGTTCGATGTCTACGATTCGGATTTCCCGATCTGTTATTCCTGGGGCAAAGCGGCTGAGATGATTCGGCGGAAAGAGCGACCGTATCTCGGCGAAGGCATGTTCCGCTATTTTGAAGATGAACCGGCCTTTGAGCGGAAGGTCGACGCGTGCCGCCAGGCAATCCGGATCGCTTCTGAATTCGAGCGTCCGCATCGCGCGAATGAGACACGCGTGGTGATGACCTACGTGGAACTTGCCCGGTGCGTCTATCGCGTCGCGGAACAGGTGGCGACGCGCGACCTGGCTGACGCTGACGTTCAAACCCAGCTTCATGCCGCGCTTGAATCGCTCGAAAAAGCAGGCCGGGACAACGTTGCGGCGATCCGGAACTGGCGGGCGGCGCTGGGACCGGAACCGTGGCACGTTCGCGTCCACGATGCGATTCGAGGTACGGAGACAACCGTTGGCGAGATTGCGGGGTTCCTTCGCGATCGATATCTGTATTAACCGGAGGCGAACGGCGCCTTCAGGGAACTAAGCAGCCCGTTGAAAGAGTCCATCCGGGCTGCGTTCGGCCCTTGTGGCCGAAATACGGCGTTGCGCTCCCTCCCCGAATCCAGGGATTCGCGTCGGTCGCGCGCCTTGTCTTCGGCCACAATGACTCGACCTCGCCTGCAGAGCGACTTTTTCAACGGACTGTTAGATGCCGATTTTGTCGCATGAAACCTTAAGAAAATGCGGGTACGCGGTATTTGTCGCCGCCGGGCTGCCGGAAGACCAGGCGCGGATTGTAACCGATCACCTCGTGGATGCGAATCTGATGGGCCACGACTCCCACGGCATCCACCGGATGCCCGGCTACGCACGCGGCGTGAAGGCGGGGACGATCAAGCCCGCCGGAAACCATGAAGTGGTTCGGGAGACGCCGGCTTCCCTGACCATCGACGCCGGCGGAGGAATCGGCATCGTGGTGGCCAATATCGCCATGCGCATGGCGGTAGACCGGGCCCTTCGGCACACGCTCGGTGCGGTTGCGGTGCATCGGTCCGGACACATCGGCAGGCTGGGAGACTTTCCGTCCGTTGCGGCGGCGCGCGATTGTATCGGAATCCTGATATTGAACGGCGGAGGGCGGTTCGCTGCGCCCTTCGGCGGCACCGCCCAGCGGCTGCCCCCCAACCCGATCGCAATCGGCGTCCCCACCCGAGACGGCCCCCCCATGACGCTGGATATCACGACCAGTATGGTCGCGGGCGGCAAGGTGGACATCTGCCGTTTGCGGAATCAACGAATGCCCGAAGGCTGGATGGTCGACCTGGATGGAAACACCGTCACTGATCCCGAGGAATTCTACGCCGGAAACGCGGCCATGCTGCCCCTGGGAGGCCCGGTGGGCCATAAGGGATACGGTCTGGCAATGATGATCGACGCCATCGCGGGCGGACTTTCCTGGGCCGGATGCAGTACGGAGGCGCCCACCCGGGGCGCGAGCGGATTTCTGGCATTGGCAATAAAGATCGAGAGCTTCGTGGACGTGGACGATTTCAAGTCGGAGGTGGGGAAACTGATCGATTGGGTGAAGTCGTCGCCGAAGATGCCCGGGGTTGAGACGATCTACGTGCCGGGTGAGATTGAAACGGAGACGCGAAGGGAACGGGAGTCTGAAGGGGTGTATCTGGAGGACGCGACATGGTCGGAGATCCGTTCCGTGGCCGAAGAAATGGGCGTACCGGTGACGGAATCGGGCGCCGTGGAATAAACCTCACAATGGAGACCGGGTATGACCGCTCGTCCGGGGTCGGTTGTCAACTTCTGCAAGACGGTGTTGCCGCTTCTGCACGGGAAATCGGACGGAAGACGGATTCTTCAGGACGTACGCGAGGTTGTGGCTACCGACCGGTGGAATTCATTCGACCGGTTCGCGGACACCACGGCGTTTCTTGTGCGTCGTTACGAGGAATCCGGCGCGAAGGCGGAAGTGCATACCATGCGGACCGGCGGAGCCATCGGGTCGGGGCGTTGGATCATCCACAAGGCCGCGGACGTGCGTTCCGCGACGATGGACGTGATCCGACCGGTGAAAACGCGTGTCCTGGACTACAGAGAGAATCCGTGGCACGTCATTCAATGGAGCGATGCCACGCCGCCGGGAGGGATGGAGAACGAGTTGGTTGTCGTGGATTCAAAGGAGGCCCTGACCCGGATTCCCGCAGGCGGACTGGCAGGGAAGTTGGTCCTGACGCGCATGGATCCACGCGGCATGTTGCGGTCCTTCTCGGAGGCCGGCGCGGCGGGGGTGGTCGCCGATCATCCCGTACCGAATCTGCCCGACGCGACCGCGTGGACGAAATTCGGGTGGGGCGGGGTCCCCATTCAGGATGCGGCCGTCCAGATGGTTGGCCTGGTTTTATCGGAGAACCAGGGAAAACGCCTGCGACGCCTGCTGCGCAGGCACGGCTCATTGACCGTCCGGACAGACGTGGACATCCGTCACTACCAGGGAACGCACGATCAGGTGAGCGGGGTTGTGCACGGTGACGCGGATCCCCAGGATGAAGTGTGGGCGCTCGCGCACAGCGCGGAACCCGGTGCAATCGACAATGCGTCGGGGGTGGCGCTGTGCCTGGAAATCGCGCGTGTCCTCGAGGAACTGATCGCAGCCGGTGAACTGGCGCGGCCCAGACGCACCATACGTCTGCTGAACGCCTACGAGTGTCACGGGTTTTTCAAGTATCTGGAGGACACACAGCGCCTGCAGACTCCTCTCGCCGGCGTTGTGATCGATTCGGTGGGAAGCAAGCCCTCGGTATGCGGCGGCCGGATCGAGTGGCATGCCTCAATTCCAATGTCGGCCGGTTTCGTGGACCGTCTGGGCGAGACGATCCTGACGGAAACGCTGCGGCTGCGAAACCCCGGCTATCGCCTGTCTATGGAGCCGTTCCAACCCACCTCAGACACGCTCATCGGGGATCCGAAGTATGGATTTCCGTGTCCCTGGCTCACCACGCACCACCATAAGCCCGGACGGGGATTCGACGCCTACCATTCGTCCGCGGACACGCCGGCTCTGTTAAGCACAAGGGGGCTTGCGGCGTGCGCCACGGCGATGGCGGGATATCTCTACTGGCTGGCGGACGCAGGCACGGAGGACATCGTCGACGTGGCCGCCGCGGAGACCGCACGGACGATTGACCGGTTAGGGGTGGAGGGCCAGTCGGTTGCTCAGGTCGAATACGAACGCGAGCAGCATCGCGTGAACCTGGAGAAGCTTCATCGCTGGTTGTGGGGCGGGCGCCGTCGGGACGTTCTGGAGCAGTTCGCAGGGTACGAGCGCGAGGTTCGGGAGTCCGCGGCGGATGCCGAAAGGGGCAAGAGACGTCCGCGCCGAAGGCGTGTCGAGAGTGCGGACCGGATTCCGAGGCGCACGCGTGTGTTGTCTCCGATCGGGGAAAACACGCCGCCGGAGATCGCCGGACGTATCAGCAAAACAGGGCTTTCTCCCTGGACGCTGTTCTGGGCGGATGGCAACCGGACAATTCAGGAGATTTCGCAGGCCGTGGCGTGCGAGACCGGCAACGAAGTGAAAGCGGCGAGCGTCGTCGCTTATTTCGAAGCGCATGCTGAACTGGGGTACGTGGAGCTTATCGAGAAATCGGAACGGGTGACGCGCGCGAGCCTCGCGGCGGACCTCCGTTCACTGGGTCTGGCCCGTGGCATGGACGTGATGGTGCACAGTTCCCTGTCGTCCATCGGGCACGTGGCGGGTGGCGCGGATACGGTGATCCAGGCGTTGCTGGACGTGATCGGAAAGCGCGGCACACTGATGATGCCCTCGTTTCACCACCGGGCCGCACAGGTGTACAATCCGATGACGACACCCACGACCAACGGCGCGATCCCCGATGCGTTCTGGCGGCGTCCCGACGCGGTCAGGAGCGACCATTCCACGCACGCGGTGGCGGCGGTGGGACCCAGAGCCGAGGCCTTCTGCAAGGATCACGGCGGGAAAGGACTGTGGACGCCCAACAGCCCCATAGGCCAACTCGTGCACGGAAACGGTCACGTACTCCTGCTTGGCGTCGACCACAATGCCACGACAGCCTACCACGTGGCCGAGTTATCGGTGCCCTGTGGATGCATCGACCCTTTCGGCAACTTCTACAGCGTCGTCGCGCCGGACGGGGGCGTGCGGAAGGTCAGGGGGCTGGCGTTCAGATCGGCGCTGTGTCCGGTGCCGCCGGGCAAGCTGAACAGGGCTCTGGACCGCAGGGGAAAACAGCGCCGTGGAAAAGTGGGCCGGGCGGACTCGTTCTTCGTGCCCGCAATAGAGGTCTGGAAGGCGCGGCGGGACCATCTGCGGCGCGTTTGTCCGACGTGTGATATCAAACCTCGAATCGATGCGTCATAGGCGCACGGACGGATGCGCCGGGAGCGGATAGTACACGATGAATACGGTTCGATCCACAGCGCTTTTCGAGGCGAGTTCCCGATACCTCGCGATGGGTGTGTCTTCGGGTATGCGTCGCGCCGTGACGTCCCCGCCGCTTTTCTTCGAGCGGGCGGACGGGGCGTACTACTACGACGTGGACGGAAACAGACTGCTGGACTATACCCTGGCGTGGGGGCCGTTGATTCTCGGTTCGAATCATCCGGAACTGAATGCGGCCGTGGCGGAGGCGGTTCGGAATTCATACACCCTCGGGGCCCAGCATCCGGGCGAGGTTGCCTTCGCAAAGCTGCTGGTGGAAACACTTCCGGGCGTCGACCAGGTGATTTTCTCCAATACGGGCTCCGAGGCCGTTCAGGCGGCCCTGAGACTTGCGCGCGCCGCAACCGGTCGTACCAAGTTCGTCAAATTCGAGGGACATTACCACGGATGGTTGAACAACATTCTCGTGAGTTACCACGAATCCGACGAAGCACTCGGGAACCTGGAAGCACCCAGGGTCGTGCCCGCCTGCGGCGGCCAGCCGGCGGCCGAATATGCGGAGACTGTCACGTTGCCATGGAACCGGTTGGACCTGCTGGAAAACCTGTTCGCCGAACGGGGATCGGAGATTGCAGCGGTCATCACCGAGCCGGTACTGGCCAACTCCGGATCCATCATGCCCTCGGAGGGGTTCCTTCAGGGGATGGTCGATCTGTGTCGAAGCAACGGCGCGGTTTCGATATTTGACGAGGTCATTACCGGGTTTCGCCTCGCTCTTGGGGGCGCCAGGGAATATTTCGACGCGATCCCCGATCTCTCGGTCTACGCGAAGGCGTTGGCCGGCGGATTCACGCTTTCCGCGGTGGCCGGTTCGCGCAGGATGTTTGACGTGCTCAGAAACGGCGCGACAATCCACGCGGGGACGTACAACGGCAGCACGGTCAATCTTGCCGCAGGGCTTGCGACGGTTACGATCCTGAGCGCGGATCCCCGGGCCTTCCAACGGATGCATGAGCACGGATACGCGATTCGGCGGGCGATTGAGGCGGCTGCGGCTTCCCGGGGAATCCACGTCTGCACGTCGGGAGCGGGCACGGTCTTCAACGTTCACTTCGGTGTAGGTTCTCCCCCCGTTCACTACAGGGACCTGACGGCGACGGATATGGCGCTTTATACGCGATTCAGGACCGGCATGCTGGAGGCTGGCATTCAATTGTTGCCGGACGGCCGATGGTACGTGGGTCTGGCCCATGGAGAAGAGGAACTGAGTCAGGTGCGCGCGGCGGTAGGGTCTGTGGTCGCCGCAATGTAACGTGCCGTTCGCCGGAATTGTCGCGATCGATTCGCAATGTCGTCCCGTTTCCCCGCGTCAGCCTGCGCCGGCTCCGTGGTAACGGGTCTGCGGGAACCGGCTGCCCAACCGCTCGTCGGCCGTGGCGCGCTTATCCTGTTTACAGGGTCAAATACCTTGACAACGGGGAGGCGTTATGGTAAAATCACAGAGAGTTCCGGGATAATGGTTGCAGTTCGAAGGGCCGCCCGCACCCGTGGAAAGCTGGAGGAAAACGTATATGGGGATGGATGACATTCAGCCTCTTCTGGAAAGCTGGCCATACGAGCCGGACAAACTCTGTGTGAGACGCATCAAGGGGACGGATGGCGAGGAAAAAATACAGCTCCGCGTGGAGATGGGGATACTGCAGATGGAAGTCTCAGGCCGCCCGGACGGACAGCGCCCCCACGGATATGAGTCGCTGCTCCACTACTACAAGGCGAAAGTGCGGGCGTCGCCGGAGGACTCGAAGACCTACAGGCTCGACCCGGACGTCTGCCTGTCACTTCAGGTCGAAGGGCTCCAGTATTACCATCGACGGATCAGTTTTCTTGAACTGGGAGAATATCGACTCGCTCAGGATGACGCTCAGCGAAACCTCGATATGTTCGACTTCGTCAAGGAACACGCGCGCGAAGAAGAAGATAGCATGGTCCTTGAGCAATACAGGCCCTTCGTTATCGGACATCGCATACGTGCGGTGGTCCTGCAGGAACTGGAGGACGAGAATTTCGATCGGGCGCTCCTGGAAATCCACAACGGCATTGAAGAGATCCAGGGGTTCTTCAAAGAGTACGACAGGCCCGACCTTGTGGAAGACAGCGAAGAGGTAGTTTTTTTGAAGGAATGGGCGGAAGAAATCCGAAAGGATCGACCCAGGCCTCTGTTTCAGGACCTCAAGGAGCAACTCAGCGAGGCGGTCGCCATTGAAGATTTCGAGCGCGCCGCCCAGCTGCGGGATCAGCTGCAGGCACTTTCGCCCGGTTCAGACCGAAAATCCGGAACCCGCAAGTAGCGTCCGGCCCGAAAGGGGACTGATCTATTGGCGGTGCATGAAATCTTCACCTCAAGGGAGCCGGAACGCGCAATTCTGGTGGGCATGGCGCTTCCGGGCAATTCATCCTGGGATACAGACGACACGCTGAATGAACTTGCGTTACTCGCGGACACTGCAGGTGCGCAGGTTGTGGGCCGGATGGTGCAGGAGCGGGAAAGCATCGATCCGGCTTTTTTTATCGGCCGGGGCAAGGCTGAGGAACTTGCGGTCCGCGTGAAACAACTCCGGGCGCAAGTGGTAATCTTCGACGACGACCTGTCGCCTGCCCAATTCAAGAACATCGAGGAAGTGGCGGGCGCCAACGTCATCGATCGGAGCCGGCTGATCCTGGACATCTTCGCGGGACGGGCCAAGACGCGCGAGGCCCAGACCCAGGTGGAACTGGCACAACTCAACTACCTGTTGCCGCGGCTGACGCGCCGATGGACGCATCTGTCGCGCCAGGCCGGCCACGGCGGGACGACCGGTGGAATCGGCACCCGGGGTCCGGGAGAAACGCAACTGGAGGTGGACCGCCGGGCGCTGCGGAGCCGTATCGGGGTCTTGACCAGAGCGCTGAACCGGATCGCCAGGCGGCGTGTACTGGGGCGTAAGCAGCGAACGGATACGTACCGTATCTCCCTGGTGGGCTATACGAATGCCGGAAAATCGACGTTGATGCGCGCACTTTCCGGCGCCGACGTGTTCGTGGAAGACCGCTTGTTCGCAACGCTGGACTCCACGACCCGCAGAGTCTATCTGGGGTACAATCGGGAAGTCCTGCTGACCGACACGGTCGGGTTTATCCGAAAGCTGCCGCATCACCTTGTCGCTTCGTTCAGAAGCACACTCGAGGAGGCGGTTGATGCGGACCTGTTATTGCACGTTGTCGACGTGAGCCATCCAATGTGCGAAGAGCAGATCGGGGCGGTGCATGAAACGCTCCACGGACTGGGCATCGCGGAGTACCCCACGTTGATGGCATTCAACAAGATCGATCAGTTTCACGATCCGTCTATGCAGGGGCGGCTTCGGGCCGGGTATCCGGACGGCATCTGGATCTCGGCACAGGAAAACCGCGGGCTGGACGATCTGCGGTGGGCGATTTACGACCGGCTCGAGGGCGAACGCAAGGTGATGCAACTGCGTGTTCCCCAGGCGGAAGGAAAGCTCCTCTCGGAACTGTATCGGGTGGGGGAGATATTGAATACGACCTATAAGGGAAACGATGTGTTTCTGGAGATCAAGCTGAGCCGCCAGAATGCGAGGCGGCTCCTTCCCGACGGAAGGTTTCGGATCAAACGATGAATTGAAGCTCGATCTTTGCGGGATGATAAAACGAAACAGGCGTTTGCGGTTTCCATCCGCAAACGCCTGTTTTTTCTGAATAGCCGGTATCTTCGGACACGCCAGCAGGTCAGGTCGGGGATTCATCTTCTGTATCGGCAGGCGGAGACTCCTGGCCATCAACCTCCGCGGGCGATGCAACTTCGTCTCCAGCAGCGCACTTCCCCCTGATAATGGCGCCTTCTTCCACGACGATGGAACGCGCCGCGATGTCTCCGTTGAAGACGGCGCTGGCTTCCAGCTTGACGCTCCCGTCGGCTTCCAGTTTTCCGGTAACTTCCCCGCCTATCACCGCGTCACGCACCCGGACGACCTCTGCATCCACTCTTCCGGACGGACCGATGACAAGCGTGCCCGATGCATGCAGTTCGCCCTTGAGCGTGCCATCCAGTCGGATGCTCTCGTCCGACGTTACCGATCCTTCCATCACCGTGTCTTTGCCGATCACCGTTTTGATGGCTTCTTTTTCCAGCTTTTGTTTGAACGCTAACATTCGGATGTCCGCTCACGAGTCTTTTGCTATGTAAGATTGTCCGATGGGTATTTCCACGCGTTGGGGAATCTCATATTTCTGCGGACCGGCCGGAGACATCGCGGAGAGGTCGGGAACCGGGTACCGGTCATCCTGCATTCATCTGGAATTCACGGAATCGCGGGGCGACCCGGCAGCGCCCTCGACCGTACTGGCGGCGGGCGCGCCTTTCTCTCCGTTCTCCTCCTGGCGTCCGGAAGAAATCGCATTCGTGAAGGAAGCCTGCGTCGGCCCCGCGTCGGGCAACAGCATCTGACGCAGTTTCTGATCGGTTCCCTGGATTCGCTTCAGGGTCAGCGCAAGTTCTTCCACACGAGCCACTTCCGCTTTCAGCCGGCTGTTCTCCGCCCTCAGGGTGTGCGCCGACTGTCGCCACTCCTGAATCTTCCATATGAAGGCGAATTCCAGGATCAGCATGATGAGCAGCAGGAGAATCGCGCCGGCGACCGCCCTGAACGGCCAGTAACCGAGCTTGAACACAATGGTGCGCGAAGCGTCGTCGGGTATGAACAGTACCGACATCTTTCTGCGCCGTTGTCTGGCCACGCAATCGGTCTCCACTTCGGGTTCCGCCTGGTGCCGATGGCGCCGGAGGCGATTACCGCCTTCGCATCGGCGCCGATGCCTGAGATCACGTCTGCGTTCAGGTTAGCAGGCGGCGGCGGTTTTGTCAAGCGGTTTAGGGCGGGGCCGCCGCCCGATGGCGGTGCACGATGCTCGGGGACCGGCGGGTGTCCCGGTCCGCATGGTCGCAGCTACACGCGTTTCTGCAGCAGCCAGCCGGCCGTGAAAATCAGACCGCCGATGATCGCAAAGCGCACCTCCCGGCCGATGTCCTCTTCGTAGAGGCCGACAAACAGGCCGAAACCCATATAGATCAGCCCGGCAAGTTGAAGGATGCGAGCAAGCAGACGCATTCGAAACCCTGTCCCCGCCTTGTCCCGTCCCGTCCGCATTTCATCGCGGCAGATCGGAGGAGGATGTGGCTTCTACGCCAGGAACATTAAGAAATTGCGGGCAATCGGTCAACCGTCCTCGTCTGCATCGTTCCGGAAACCGGCGTAGCGTGGGCGGCGAAAACGAAAGCCGACATCAAAAGACATCGGCATTTATTCGGAGTGATAGCTTACGGCGGTGTTAGCGCCCCAAACACGCAACACTAAAACTGCAATCAATTGCACCGTAGACCAAGAAAGCCAAATTGATCAAAATCATCAATTCTCGCTTTTTTTGGGGCGAACACGATAGGTGTCCAAAGACGCTTGTATAGTCGATTTTTAATACCTGATGTCTAAGTAACCAACGGTTCTTCGGCAAAATGGGCTAACACGAAACCTTCATGGACCCCTATTCGAAGGCGACTCAGGATCGTATCAGTCAGGCCCAAAGCCAATCCAACTCCGAAAAAGCAAGTTTCCGATCGAAGTTCTCGATGTTGTCCCGAACGTTGAGAATCAGACAGCGGTCGCCGCCACCGTTCAGTGGTCCCCTCAATCCGCGACCGATCATCTGGAAGTATAGGTTCGGGCTGTATACGGGCCGAGCGACGATTATGGCCCGTGTCTTGGGAGCGTCGAAGCCCTCGCGGAATACCCCATAGTTGACGAGTGCCTTAATCTCTCCACGGCGGAAGTTTTCGACCACACGTCGTCGAGTCGCCGTTTCCGTCTCTCCGCTAACTGCACGCGACCGTATTCCCTTCCGGTTGAGGAGTGCTGCCAGCGTCTGCGCATGCTCGACCGATGTCGCGAAGATTAGTGTAGACCATTCCGGATCAATACGTGACACATAAGCTTCGATGATGCGTTTGGTTCGCTCGACGCTATGAGCGATGCGCTCTTCCACGCTCTGGGGAAGCCAGGGCAGTGCCATCCACTCGTTAAGTGTCCGTGTCAATTCTTCCTTGTCTACCGAGCCATTCAGGATCTCGTCGAGCGGAAACGTCTCGCCCTCAATGGTCTCATGATCGGCTTGGGCAAGTACGCCCATTTCTTGCAATTCACAGATGACGGCTTCCGGCTCGTCGCTCGCGAACGCTCCCGAGTCCAGTCGCCTGTTTCCGTAGCGTCGAACGAGTCTCTTCGTCTCCTCTTCGTCGCGTCCGCGATAGGGCGTAGCCGTAAGGCCAAGCATCAGTGGCTCCTCCACCCGTTGAAAGCGGGTCAATCCGATATCCTCCATGACAGACGTGAAAGTCGGGGCGATTGACCGATGTGCCTCATCGAAAACCACTAGCTTGAAGTTGGCCAAGAACTCGTACTCATCGGGCTGGTGTGTGAGCCTCGCCTTAAGAGTCTGGATGGTCGCAACGACGACGTGAAGTTCGCTCGTGGGTTGCGGCCTCTCCAGCCCACCCCACAATCTGGAGATACGTAGCCGAGTCGCCTGTGTGCCGACACTTGACCACACCTGCCGCCATCCTTCCACGGCTTGCTCGCACAGTTCGTCCCGGTCAGCAACCCAAAGGACGCCGCCAGGGAAGCCGTCATCCCGCATGGCTTCAATGATCGCCTGCACAGCGACCCGGGTTTTTCCGGACCCGGTCGGCATGCTAATGATCCCTCTCCGATCGGACCCACCCTCCTGTTCGCCAAGCAGCATGTTCCGGACATTGTCGACGACAGTCTGCTGGTAGCCATGAAGGTCTGGAAGAGAGTACGGACCCTCGATCTCCAGAAAGGGGTCGCGTTTCTGGTCCCGCTCACCGGCCCAATTGGCGGAGAACCCGAGGGACCGCACGAAGTCCACAGCCCGCTGCGAGCCAGCCCAACGTACCGGCGGGTCGAGACGTTCCAACGCCCACCTGTATTGCTTGAGTGCGTCGGTGTGCCAGGTGGCTATGGCAGCCTCCGCAATGTCAGTTCCCGCTAGTGTGACGTCGCCACTCTCAAGTATCGATAGAAGAGAATCGGGAAGACTTGAGCGTAGGGCCTGTTCTCCCACTGCGGCCAAGAGGCGTTTAGCGTCGGAAGAATGCTGCCGTATCGCGAAGCGTCTCTCCTTGACTTCCTGCGGTGTCCTTCGGTGCAGTATTGCGTCGGTCTCATTTACGTCAATCCCAAGCTCCAACTCTTCCACGACGAGTTGTAATTTTCGTAGCTCGTCACCAACCGAGTCCGAGATATATATATTGGAGGCATGTAGAACGCACTCGCGAGGTTGTCCTAGGACGAGTATCCGCTCGCAGCGAATGAGACTGCACGTTCGCCGATACCCAGGAAGGTATTGCCCAAGGCCTGGCCAGATATCAGTCAATGGGATAGGTTCGTCTTCTACGAAGAATTCCGGCGTCGGCTGCGCCAGATCAAACGCCTTCTTGATATCGTCAGCATTCGAATGGAAAAGCAGCACGTGCAGTGCTTTCGGACTCTTCGGGTGTGGTCCAAGCGCGTCCTCCAGCGGAACGATCCCGCCGTCGGTTCGGATTCGCCCGTGTTTCCTGAGCATCTGGACAGTTGGCGATTCGCATTGTAACGATGGACACGGGTTTTGTGTGTCGTGGCGCATCGTCCACGGGCTATAGGTCGTCTCACTTGAAAGCAGGCTATCCGTGTATCGCGCACTTCCTTCATCGGAGAGAAGACGGAGAACCTCCAACGGTCCGCGACCAATGTTGGTTTCGAAATTCAGTAGATGCGAATGTGGGTTTCTTTTTAGTTCGCGACTTGTGAAGCGTTCGCGGCACTCTTCCAAGAAACCCGGAAACCATGGTTCTGGCGAAAGGTCGCGACCATCATTGGGCGTCTCTGCCACACCAAGAGCGCGTAACAGCTCATCGTCGGCTTCATGGAATTCGATGTCCGCAGTAACGTCTTTGTCACGGCTTCCGTCGCCGGGTACGATATCGCCGGGCCGCAGTACGGAATGGAGCGGTCTCCAACCGCCAGCCCTTGTCCGAACCCGGAGTTTCGTAGTCCAGACGTCTACTCCCCTGTCGTTGTTCTCCCGAATGACGTCCGTAGCGGACTTCGTAGATAACTTACGGGAAGTGGTCCAGAACTCTTGGTGGAGATCGGCACTCAACTCACTATCAGCTCCGCTTCCGATGATGAGTTCTGCCAGAACCCTGAATCTGGTTTCCCACGATGGCGGCTTAAGTCCGAGTTCCTTGAGCGCCGCAAACGTGTCGTGGTCCGATGCCAGTTTGGGGTGGACGCACGACGCCGGGCTCTTGGCTCCGTCACCGTTTAGCGACTCACTAGGCAGGAAGAGGTGCTCAGGATCAGGCGACCGCCAATCCCCGCTCGCCGTTAGAACGATAGCGCCAAGTCTTGCTCCCGATCTCTTTTCAGGCGATATCGCCGCAGCGGTCTGAATCGCCGCCATGGACGCGCTTGCCGCCTCATCCGCTTCCTTCCCGTACATAAGTGCCTGCAACCACTCCTCTATGGACGCCCTTGGCGCACCCGAAGATGACAATCCTGGCGGGTTTCCTTCCGTGTGAAACAGTCGATCGATTCTGGGGAGCCTGATGCGGGTGAGCGCTTTGTGATGAAGCCAATCGCGTGGCCGGTCCGCGTATGCTGCCCACCGTTCGAACGGTCGTGTATCTATCTGGGGCTCTGAGGTAAGTTCCAACGGAGGATAGAAGATGTTCCCGTGTACATGCAGTTTTCCGTCCTGATCTGGAACGATTTCACGTTCGTGGAGATCGGAGAACAGGATTCTGCGGAGAAGATTAACCTGGTCGGAATCGGCCCAACCTCGTTCGCGTGGCAAAGCATCCAAGTGTCGCGCAGGATCGTCGGATGTTGCCAGCCCTGGGAGTGCCTCGGCGATCATTGTCGCGGCGGCTTTGATCAATTCGTCATTGTATGGCCCCGGCAATAGATTTTGACGATCCTCATTGGTCTTCCATGGCGCATTCAGGATACCGGCAAGGAGGCTTGCGGTCTTGGTCGGAAAGAAAGCCCAGAAGTGTCCGGGGCGATCGAGGCGATCTAGCGGTACTGCCCACGAGATCGGCACGTTGCCGCTGTCTTTATCTAAGCCCCAGTCGCTTAGTGCTTCGGAAGAAAGGGTATGGGTTGTCTTGAAAAGCCGCCAATGCGAAGTCTCGTCGCCGGTATCGAGATGGAACTCCTCCTTCCGATGCTGCAACATGAAACTTCGGGAGACTTCTCCACATTCAAGGGTCAGATAACGGACATGATCGACGAAAAGCAGAAATTCGGGCGGAAAGTCCCTGATTTGTTTTTCGAGGTCATCTCGCGCACCGGGCTTAAGGGGCAGGCGTACGATGTTCGTCGCCCAACCCATCAGTTCCTGCATTTCCTCGTCGGCATTCCTCTCAATGTAGGGATCGATAGGTTCCGGCAACCGCAGAACCGGGTATTGATCGGCTTGCGCGATGTCCGCTATTCTTTTCGCCGAGCGTGTTTTGTCAAACATGAACGAACCAGACCGGCTGTAGAACTCGGGAGCATCCGTTACTCTCAAGACCGATTTGAAACCTTTCCCGAACCTTCCGATCGCCGAGGTGTTCCGTTTGCTCGACATGCGGTCGAACATGAGCCCCACGATCCCGTCTTCGTCGATGGATTTTCCATCGTCAGCACAGTATAGGAAGTGTTTCGTCACGCGGATCAGAATGCTTTTCCCTTTTGGAGCGTCAAGTAAAGCGTCCGCGCTGTTTTGGACGAGTTCGAAGAGCTGCCGTCGAGCATATCCTCCGTGGGCGGTATCATATTCCTGGTTGAAATGCTCGGTTACGTGTCGTGGCTGCACACGGTATGAATCGAGGGTCTTCTGCGTCTCTTTGACAATGAACTCGGCAAGCGGACCGTCGGGGCCAACCCAAACCGCTTTCTTGTCGAGAGTGGGAAAGCTCACGTTAGCGTTTCTCTGGGCGAACCTGCCGCGTACACTCTTGGAAAAGTCGTATTCGGTCTTCATTATCGAGACTCGTATTGGCGTCGCTCGTTTTGGGTGGCGACGCGAGCTGAGATTATCCTTATTGTCGGTTTTTCGTCGTCGAACTCAGCATCAGTGTGACATACCACGAGTAGGCGACCGTCACGAGCATATCCCATGGTTACCCAGCGTTCCTCGAACTGACTGTGATCGTCGTCTGGAATTGACTTTGAGAGCGGATCCAGGAGGACCGCTGCGGCAAGTTCGAAGCTCACACTATGCTTCCGTAGATTGCTCGCTGCCTTGGCTGGATCCCAATCGAACATACGATTCCATTCAAAGCGGCGAACGATCTGCGGATTGGCTTATGCTTGACGCGATGGGCTGTGCTACAAGGAATGGATTCGCACGCGAAAGGAAAAAAGGTATCGCAACGTCTATTCACAGTAGGGACTTGCAAAGGGCTACTACTGCGTCCCGCGTCGGGAGCCGAGGACAATGCGGTAAATTGGAACGAGTGCACCGCTAGAGCGGAACTAGAATGCCCTGTTGAGGTTCAAGCGGACGCCCCTGGCTTTGAGGTCGCCGTTCACGGCCAGGCCTACGCCTTTCATTTCAACCAGGTTGTTTCGCTTTTCCGGGGGCGGGAGTTCCTCGCCTTCATCCGAAAGAAAGAGATGGACGGAGTACGCCAGGGTTCCGACGCCGAGCCCGAACATGATGGCGGCCTTGGTATCGCCGGATTTGCTCTCGCCGTAAAGGTCTCCCGCAGTCTGGGAGGAAGTGGTCGTTCTGTACTGTTCGTACGCGTTGTTCGCGTCCTTCCTGGCTGCGTGCGCCTCGGTGAAGAACCAGATACTCGCACCCAGCGACAGAACTCCGTGGAATTTCCTGGAATACAGGAAGTCTTTCGTCTTCTTTTGCGCCTGGGCCGGGCCCGCTGAAGCGAATAACGTGGCAGCGGCGACCACGATGGCGACCGCGCAGGTCCGATAACGGATGTACATTGCGTCCTCCCGGGGTCGATTGGGTCCCTGGCGGAACTTCAGATTACTCGTCGGTCTGAACAGACGGCCCACCGACGTGCTGTTCCAGTTGGGCCAGTTCGATCTGGTATTGAAATCTGTCCTGCACAAGCTGGTTTCGGGCCGCAAAGAGTTGGAGTTGCGCCTGTTGGCGATCGAGAAACGTGCCGCCTCCGAGGTTATAGCGCTGGTCCTGAAGCCTGAAGTTCTCTTCGGCGGCCTTCACCGCCGCCTCGTTGGCCGTGACGCTCCGACGAAGTCTCTCGAGGTTCAGAAAAGACAATCTGATATCCATGGCCTTCTGACGTTTTGCCTGGTCGAGTTGCTCCCGGCTCCTCAGGTACTCCAGTTTCTGGATCTTGATGCTGTTCACGGTATTCAAGCTGTTGAATAAAGGGAGCCTGATACTGATGCTCGTGCTATACGAATAGTTCTTGATGAAGAGGTCTTCCACGCCCGCAAAACTCTCACCCCGGTTCAACCGCCAGCCGTACCCCGCGCTGCCCGTAATGGACGGGAAGCGCACGCCGTACTTTGTGGCTCTCAATTCATCCCTGCTGGCCAGCATTCTGTGTTTTTGCGCCAGAATTTCAGGACTCCCCCTGAGCGCCCTCTCCAGCGACGTCTCGTAAGTTATGGGGGGCGGTTTGACTGAAAACGTCTTTTCGGTTGGAAAAATGTCCACGTCGGGACGGAGTCCGAGCGAAAATGCAAGCTCCGCGCGAGCCGTGGCAACGTCGTTTTCCCTGGCGATGAGCGCGACGCGATCGCCCGCCAGCTGAGACTCCGTGCTCAGGACCTCGGCGATCGTGGTCGAGCCGATCTCATACATCGTCTTTTCGCGTCGCAGGTCTTCTTCCGAAAAACTGACCTGCTCTTTCGCCAATTCCAGTTGTTCGAGACGCTGGAGCAGGGTAAAATACCGCTGCTTTACGAGAAATGTCGTCTGCTGCCGGGTCTCCGAGAAGTCCATCTCCGCCGCACGCGCGTTCTTTTTGCTGGCAGACAGATTCGCAAGATTGGCGGCGTTGAAAATCGTAATGCTCAGGCTGGATCCGACGTTCTGGGATCCGCCCACCTGGTCTTCACCCACGGTGGTGACGATCGTCTGCGTGGCGGCGTCGAAGATTGCCCCTTCCCTTGGGCCGGTCACGCTCCTGGACATGCCGTAGTTGCCGCTCAGGCTGGGCAGAAACGCATTTCGCCTCTGGTCGATCTGGGCAGCGGAAATCTCACGCGCGAATCGGGATTGAGTAATCGCCGTGTTGTTGCCCAGGGCGATTTCGATGCATTCGGAGAGGCTGAGGTGCATGTCTCGCGGCGCTTTTTCCTCAGCGGCCAGCGGCCATGAAAGAGCCGTAGCAGCGGTGAAAAGCGCAGTTCTCAGCACATGTAACATACCTGGTACTCCTACTTTCGTCCCGTCAGTGGTTTTCTCGACGTCATGGAAAGGGGTAGCAACCGGTTCGATTCAAAGCCGCGGGATGCCGATCATGATTATTAGACAGCGCAAAACAGGAAAAGTTACCGGTCAATTGCTTTCCCGTTGTCGATGACGAATCACAAAGAAAGCAGAAACCACATGAAAAGGAAAGTGAAAACTTCCGCGTGTGCAAGCTATGATTGGTTGTTGCGGTTTCCGATATCAGCCTTAATTCGACGAAAACAGCCACGGGTCGCTGCGACGAATCCTTCCGAAACGGGCCGAAAAGGTCGTCCGGAAGGACATTTTTTTCGTTCACGTCCAGTGCCTGAACGTTCATGGAAATCAGCAGTTAAATCGCCTTTATTCACTTGCGCCTATTCGAATTAACGTCCCCGAATAATGACGAATCAAGGATAGACTTCAGTCCCCCCGATCCAGCAGGGAATAGACGGTCGGTATGACGATGAGCGTGAGCGCGGTCGAACTGATCAGGCCGGCGACCACGGTGATGGCCATTGGCGTGCGGATCTCCGAGCCTTCGCCCAGACCCAGAGCCATGGGCAGCAGTCCCAGAACGGTGGTTGCCGTGGTCATCAGAATGGGGCGCAGCCGCACCGAGCCGGCCTGTACGATCGCATCGGTCCTGGACCGGCCACTGGCGCGCAGATGGTTGATATAGTCCACAAAAACGATGGCGTTGTTGACCACGATACCGGCAAGCATGATCAGACCCAGGAAGACCACGACGCTGAATGAGATTCCGGTCACGAAAAGGATGAAGAGAACGCCGATCAGCGCCAGCGGAATCGTGAAAATGATGACAAAGGGATGGACGAAGGACTCGAACTGGGAGGCCATGACGATGTAAACCAGAAAGACGGCCAGGCAAAGCGCGAAAATCAGGCTCTGTAGCGAGGTCTGCATCTCCCGGTTCTGACCGCCGATAACGAAGGAGACGTCCCCGGGAATATCGATTTTCTCCAGGGCCTGCTGAATCAGCCCCGTTGCCGTCCCCAGATCGATACCGCCCACGTTGGCCGATATCAGCACTGCCCGCTGCTGGTCGATGCGCCGGATCTCGCTGGGGCCCTCCCGTACCTGAATATCGGCGACGGCGGAAAGGTAGATTGGGGCGTCGCCCTCAGGGTTGACCACCAGCCGTTTCAAATCGGATACGCCGGAACGATCGGCTTCGTCCACGCGAACCAGAACATCGATGCGTCGGTCGGCCTCCCGGAACCGGGTGACCACGTCGCCCTGCACTTTCTCCCGGACCAGCGTGGCAACGCTTCGCAGATTGAGGCCGTACGACGCCAGAAGGTCCCTGCGGTAGACGATCTGTACTTCCGGGTTTCCGCGCTGGAGGCTGGATTTCACGTCGTAGAGCCCCGGGATTCCGGAAAGGGCGCGTTCCACGTTGCGTCCCAGGCTGGCGAGGCTGGCAAGGTCGTAGCCTCGAATTTCCAGTTCTACGGGTGTCTTGAACGTAAAAAGCGCCGGACGCGAAAAATCAACCGTGACCTGCGGGAGGTCGCCCAGCCTGTCGCGCAACCGGGACATGAGGTCCGTCTCCCGTTTCGCCAGCAGCGTGTTGCCGGAGATTCCCGCCCAGACTCTATTCGGAAACGTGCGGACGTCGTGCCAGAGCCGGCCCACGTCGTTAGCGCCGTTTGCCGCGTCGCCGGATACGACGATGGTGACCGTCGAGGTATGTTCTCCCTGGTCGGACGTGGATACTGACGTCTTGTCCACCCCAACGACGGTGGCAATGCGCGCAACGTCCCGTTCTTTCAAAACCCGCGATTCCACGTCGGCCACGGTCTTCCCCGTGCGTTCCAGGGGAGTGCCCACGGGCATGGAGAGTTCCAGGTCGAATTCGCCCTGGTGAACGGCGGGAATGAGTTCGCGACCGATATGAGGCACCAGAAAGTACCAGCACAGAATGAACGGCAGGAGGGCCATGGAGACGATGGTGAGCCGGTTCTGCAATGCCCAGCGGATCACTGGAGGATAGGCGCGGCTGACGGCGCCGAAGCCGAGGTCAAAGGCGTGTATTGCGGGCGCGAGCAGGGGAAGGGCGACGGCGGCCAGCAGAGCCGCGACCGTGACCCCGACCGGAAAGGTGATCATCATCAGCAGGATCAGCAGTTTTCCAAGCAGCGAGACCATCTGGAAGATCAGGAATCGAAGAATGAAATATAAGGGTCCGAGTACGAAGAGCAGGACAAGCAGAAGAACACCGGCCAGGGCCGCGGGAACACGCGGGACCATGGCGAGACGCCTGCCGCGTAACGGCCACCGGCATGTTCGGCCCGCGGAGCGCCACGTCCATCTCACGCAGTCGGCGAGCCCTTCGCCGAACGGAACCGGGGCGTTGAAAACCAGCAGATCGTGCCAGATGGCCCGGACGATTCCGGAACCGAACGGCGTCGGGTTGCCGGCCCACGCGCAGAGATTCCGCCATGCGTGTGCGGGTTTCTTCCTGATCTTCAGGACGAGGGCGGCGGCGGGGAAATACAGGACGGGCGCAAGGATCACGCAGGCCGCCTTCAGAATGACAATCACGATCGCGAATACCACCCAGAGGGTGCGCCAGACGCATTCAAAGATCAGCCACGGCAGGTAGATGAGGCCCTTGAGTACCACGGATGGGAGCTCTGTCAGAGACCGGTCGCCCGCGAGCTCTTTGAGTCGAACGAGGGATCTGAACTGCAGCAATTCCGAATTGAACACGCCGCCTGCGGGCGAGCCGGCGCGCCCGCTTCCGGGTCCCCCGATGCGGATCCGGCGGGATGCCAGCATGGGAATGAAGAACAGCGCGACCGCGAGTGACGCCAGAAGCGAAAAGACCACGGTCAGGGACATATCGCCAAATACCTGGCCGGCCACCCCTTCGACGAAGACAATCGGAAAGAAGACCGCGACCGTGGTGAGCGTGGAGGCGAAGACCGCGCCCCCGACTTCCCCGGTGCCTCTCACCGCCGCAGTGACGATGTCGTCTCCCTCCTCGCGGCACCGGAAGATGCTTTCCAGTACAACGATGGAGTTGTCTACGAGCATGCCGACACCCAGCGCCATGCCTCCCAGCGACATGATATTCAATGAGACACCGAATAGCTTCATGGGAGCAAACGTGGCGATGATCGAGATAGGAATCGCCAGGCTCACGATGCCCGTATGGGAAGGATTTCGCAGGAAGATATAGAGCACCAGGATGGCGAGCACGCCCCCGATGACGGCGGTCTGTTTGACTTCGTCGACCGATCGCTTGATAAACAGCGACTGGTCCGAAAGCACTTCCACCTGCATGCCTTTCGGCATCGAATAGGCAATGTAGCTGGTCATCTCCTTGAGCTTGACGAACTGCCGCACCTGCGCGGCCCGGTCGGTGGCGTCTGCCGGCTCGATCTCTCCGGCATTCAGCCGCTTCACGTAGGCCAGTTGTTCCGGCGTGCCGAACAGTCGATCGCGTACCCGTTGCGCGGTGGCGACGATATTGGCGTCGGCTTCCTTGTAGATGTCGATTTCCACGCTCTCTACGCCGTTGACACGGGTAATGATCTCCCGATCCTTGTGACCGCGTACAACATGGCTGACGTCTTTGAGCCGGATGTCCGCACTGTTCTTCTGTCCGATGACGAGGTTGCGGATTTCGTCGACGGTCCGGAATTCGTTCAGGGTGCGGACCATGTACTGCGTCTGGCCGTCCAGAAGACTGCCGCCGGCGAGGTTGACGTTCTCTTCGCGGAGTCGCCGGTTGATGTCGCCGATGCCAAGGCCCATCAGGGCGAGCTGCCGTTCGTTGATTTCGACGCGGATTTCCTCTTCCAGACCGCCGTGCACCCGGGCCGCGGCAACGCCTTTCATCGCCTCCAGCGCCTGCTTGATTTCTTCCTCGGCGATATGCCTCAGCGCATACAGGTCGGCGTCGCCGTACAGACCGATCCGCATGATCGGGTCCTGCGTTGGATCGTAACGCAGGATGAGCGGTTTGTTAACGCCCCGGGGCAGGTTCAGCCGATCCAGGTTCTCCCGCACCGTCTGTACAGCGTCGTTCATTTCCGTGTCCCAGCCGAATTCGAGGATGACGTCCGACATTCCCGCCCGGGAGATGGAGACGATGCTGGCCAGATTGTTGACGACCCCCAGCCGCTGTTCTATTTGCCTGGAAATCAGGTTTTCAACTTCCTCGGGCGCGGTATCGGGATAGTCCGTGCGGATGGTGAGGGTGGGATAGGAGATGTCCGGCATCAGGGTGAGCGGCAGCTGCTGGTAGGATATATAGCCGAAGACCGCGATAGCCAGGACGACCATAAAAATGGCCACCGGCCTCCGGGTGGTGACTTCGAACGTGCGGGAAATATGGGTTCCGGCGCGGGAAAGGGGATTTCGTGATCCGGCGCCTGCGGATTCGTCGTCCATGTACTCTGAGTCCTCGATCAGCGGCGCCGTTTGGCAATGTCCGTACGGCTACCGCTGCCGCCCGGGGGGCGCTTTACGAACCGGATGTCTGCGGTTCCTGCTCGGTGGTATCGGGTTTGGCCGGTATGCGCAGGCCCTTTCCCTGGATCACCCGGACCCGGGCCAGATCCTTGAGGCCGTTCTGGCCGACGACGACGATGCTGTCGCCCCGAGCGACGCCGCTGAGAGCTTCCAGGTTCTCGGTGTCTTCAAATCCCACGTCCAGCTGTATCTTTCGGGCGGTGCTGTCCTGAACCACGAACACATGAGGATGTCCGTCGTCGTAGACAACCGCGCGCTTGGGCACCAGCAAAGCCTCTTCGTGGGTAGCCGTGACGATTCTGGTCGTGACGAACATACCGGGCCGCAACCTTTCGTCCGCGTCGTCGATCGCCAGCGTTACCCGGAACGTACCGCTGTTCGGATCGACAACAGGGCTGATGCGAATAATGCGGCCGGGGAAATTGTCATCGGGAAGAAGATCCGTGGTGATGCGGGCAGGCTGTCCAACGGAGATGTTGGGCAGTTCTCCTCCCGGTATGTGCGCCCTGGAGATCAGGCTTTTCATGTTGACGAGCGAATACAGTTTGGTTGACGGGCCGATACGGTCGCCCAATCTGACGATCCGTTCCGCCACGACGCCGGTTATCGGAGATCGAACCCGTGCGTGGTCCAGATCCAGCTGGGCGCGCTGCCACCGGATTTTGGCCTGTTCCAGGTCGAATTCGTTACGTTCGTACTCTTCTTTGGAGAGCAGGTTTTTGTCGAAGATCTTCTTCTGACGGTTGAAGTCGTTCTCCAGCTTGAGGTAGGCGACTTTGGCTTCCGCTTCGGCGAGCTTGAGTTCGTCGTCGACCAGGTGAACGAGGACCTGATCCACTCGAACCCGGTCGCCTTCTTCGGCCAGTACGCGCTTGACGAGCCCGGTTCCGTGGGCGTAAACGTCCACGGTTTCTTCCGCCTCTACCTTGGCATTGTAGACCATGTATGAAGAGATCGCACCCTGTTGAACGTGATGCACCTTTACAGGAACGCCTTCCGGCGTCTTCTTTGCTTTCTCTTCAGCGGCTTTGGTCGTGTCGGTCGCCGTCGTGTCGGTCTTTGTGGAATCGGCCGCGGCGTCGGTCTTGTTCTCGCCCTCGGCTTTTTCACCGCCGCACCCGGTGAGCGCGCCGCACGCCAAGACCGCGGCCAATAAGACAAAGCGTCCTATGATGCGGTTTTCCATTATCCGTACATCCTTCCGGACGATGTGTGGACATTCCCGGCAACAGGCGGCATTACCGCGGAAACTTCGCCCGGCGCCGCGCCGGTTCATGCGACGCCGGTTCGGGTGAAATCTCCCACCGTCTTTGACGCTCCAGACATGCCGGATGTTTCGCAAAAAAACCACCGGGCCGCCATTCGTTCGACGGCCCGGTCTTGCGGGACGGATGTCCGATGCGCTGGTGTCAGCCCTCCACGGCTTTTCTGACGCTTGACGCGATTTCGGCGTAACGCCGGGAGATCGGGGATTCGGGATCGGCGGCCGAAATGGGGGCGCCGGTATCTCCGCCCCGTCGTATCCGCATGTCGAGCGGGATTTCGCCCAGCAGCGGCACGTCGTATTCGGCAGCCATTTTTCTGCCGCCCCCCTGCCCGAAGATATCGGTCCGGGTATTGCAGTTGCCGCAAATATACTCGCTCATGTTTTCGACGATTCCCAGAACGGGTACGTCCACCGTATTGAACATCCGGATGCCGCGACGCACGTCCTCAAGCGCCACGGACTGCGGCGTTGTGACAATGACGGCGCCGTCCAGGCGCGCGGACTGAATCAGCGTAAGCTGAACGTCGCCCGTTCCAGGCGGCAGATCGATGAGCAGATAGTCCAGCGGCGCCCACGCAACGTCCCGGAGGAACTGCAATACCATTTTGGCCAGCATCGGACCCCGCCAGATCACAGGAGCGCCCGCTTCGGTGATCAGACCGAGGGAGATCATTTTGACGTTGTGGCGTTCGAGGGGAACAATCCCGCCGTTCGGATCCATGTCCGGTGTTTCGTCGATGCCCATCATGATCGGAACATTCGGGCCGTAGATGTCCGCGTCCATGAGACCCACCGCGGCGCCCTGGCGCGCCAGCGCCACGCAGAGATTGGCGGCCGTGGTGGATTTTCCCACGCCGCCCTTGCCGCTGGCGACGGCGACCAGGTGCCGGACACCCGGAATTGGCGCGGGCCGGGGCACGGTTGCGTTCGTATTCAAGACAGGGCCTCCTTCGACGTGGCCACGATTCATGCGTTCAACCCGGCAGTTTGCGGCTTCTGCGAATGCAATCGGCCAGAATGGGTATGCCGCTGCGGATATCCTCGTGTGTAGCGTAACCGAATGCAAGCCTGATGTACGGTACATCCTTATTGTACACGTGGAATGCCTTGCCGGTCGCGTAGTCGATACCCATCGACTCCGCTAGCTGTTCACATGCGACGGTGTCGGTCGCGTCGGGCAGCTTGACCCAGATAAACAGACCGCCGCTGGGACGGCTGAACCACTCGAATGCGTCCGGAAAACGCGAGAGCACGTCGAACATCAGATCGCGTTTCCTCCCGACGATGGCGTTGATTCTGTCCACGTGCGACCAGAGTTCCTCTCGGAAATATTCGTAGACGATGGCCGCGCTGAGCGCACTGGTCCCTCCGTCGCGCCGGTACTGGAGAATCCGGTCGAGCAGATGCCGGGGCGCCGCGAGATAGCCCAGACGGATACCGGGTCCCAGGATTTTGGACAGAGACTCTATGTGAATCACCGGTGTATCGTGCCCGAGTGTCCACAGGGCGGGTTCGTGGCGGTCTTCATAAACGGTGTCGGCGTAACAGTGATCTTCTACCACCGGTATCCCGTAACGGCCGGCAATGTCCAGGAGTTCCCGGCGTCGATCGACCGGCATGATCGATCCCGTGGGGTTCTGGTAGGTTGCCAGCGTGTAGATGAATTTCGGCTTTCTGTTCCGGGAAACCAGCTGGCCGAGGGTATGTTCGAGGGCGTCCATCCGCATGCCGCGCTCGTCGAGCGGGATGCCGACGAGTTCGGCCCCCTCCCTGCGATACGCGCTCAGCGTGCCCGAGTACGAGTATTCCTCGAGCACGATCACGTCGCCGGGCGAATCGACGAATACCTGCGCCATGAGCGTAACCGCCTGCATGGAGCCGGTGGTGAGTGCGATTTGATCGACTGGCAGGACGACGCCTTCCCGGCGCGCGAACCTCTGAGCCATCAGTTTCCTGAGCGGCTCGTACCCCAGCGAGCCGGGATAGGACGCCAGTTCGTCGCCCAATTCCGGGAGAATGCGCATGGCCGCTTCCGCCAGGCCCCGTTTGGGAAAGGATGCCGGATCGGGACGGCCGCTGCCAAAGGGGAATGTTCTCACTCCGTAACGATATCCTTATTTTCCAGTTATTACCAGGAGAAGTAAATGGTGGCCAGTGGTCAGTTAAAGGCGGTGAGAGGGTAGACGTTAGACGTGAGATGATATGATTGCGCCGTGCGGTTTCATTGCTTGCCAAAGGCATATAGGAACATCCAGTCAGGCAATGACGTCTTCTACCGTCTCCCGTCTCCCGTCTCACCGATTTCAGGCGCCGGCATTGATCGACGGGCCGGGCGCCAAGTGTCCGCGGGCGCTTCAGATCCCTTTTTCCTTGCCCCGTATTCTGGGATCGAGGGTGGCGAGAAGTTGGTTATCCTCGGTGATTTCGATGGCCCGGACGTCTGCGGCCGCACTCCCCCTGCCCAGCGTGTATTTGATTTCCGACTTCAGGTAATCGGGCGCGATTTCTCCAAAACCCTCTTCAACGGCAACCCATTCGTTGCCCTCGGAGTGCACCCTTGGCGCGCTGACCGCCCAGTCGAGGTCCTCGTCCAGCACCAGTCGCCTTGCGAGCACCTGAAACAGCGAGGACGGAATGCGGGTTCCTCCCGACGCGCCGAGTGTCATCACCGGCTCCCCGTCGCCGAGGATGAGCATGGGGCACATGTTGTTGACGGGCGACTTGCCCGCGTCCACCGAATTGGGCAGTCCCGAGCCGGGATCGAAACGGGACATGCCGGCGTTCAAGATCAGCCCCATTCTGGGCACGGTGACAAACGAACCGAAACCAGGACCGTGGGTCAGGGTCAGGGAAGCCATATTCCGGTCGCGGTCCACGACAGAGATGTGGGTTGTGCCGCCGTACGAAAGCGGGCGCATCAGTGCCTGCCCGCGCGTTCCCTCCGATACGTGCTCCGCGATTTCGCGCCCCGTTGCCCCGATCTGGACATCGGAGGTCAGGGTTTCGAGGGGTACTTTGACGAACGCGGGGTCGCCGAAATATCGGTAGCGGTCCAGCCATGCGGCGCGGATGGTTTCGGTCAGGCCGTGGGCGAGGCGCGCGGCGTCGCGCGCCCAGAGATCCAGTTCGGCCACTTCCGCAACGCGGCACATCTGCAGTACCGTTAGGCCGCTGGAACACAGTGGCGCGGTGTACAGATCGTAACCGAGACAGGAGGCGCGGACGGGTTCGACATGGCGGGCTTTGAAGTCCGAGAAGTCGTCTTCCGTCAGTATGCCGCCGTTTTCCCGTATATACTTGACAATTCTACCCGCGATTCTTCCCCGGTAAAATTCATCGACGCCGTTTTTCGCGACCTGCTCGAGGATCCGGCCCAGATTCGGATTGGCAGCCCTGTCCCTGGTGGTGGGCAACGAACCGTCGACCAGCAGCAGTCGTTCGGTATCGCGGGACGCGCGGATGCGTTTTTCGTTCGCCGCGACGGCGTCTGCGTAATCGGGTGAAACCCGGAAGCCGTTCTTGCATGCCCGAATGGCGGGAGCAAGCGCCTGATCCAGCGGAATTTTCCCGTATTTTTCGAGTGCCGCAGCCAGTCCGGCGAGTACGCCGGGAACGGAGACCGCGAGGCAGCCGATCTCGTTGGCGCGGTTCCTGACCAGCGACCCGAAGCGCCCGTCGGAGCGGACAACCTGGAACATCCTTCCGGTGGCGTCCCCGGGCGCGACTGTGTTGAAGTCGATGCACCCGACTTCACCGTTCAAATAGACCATGAGGGCCCCGCCGTAGCCGCCGATACCGGCGTGGTGCGGCGTCACCACGCAGGCGAGCAGGGCCGCCGTGACGGCTGCATCAACCGCATTGCCTCCTTTTTTCAATATGTTGACGGCCGCGGCATCGGCTTCCGGCTGCCCGACGACAGCGGCTTCCTCAAACGTGGCTGACACTGATGACGGCCCTCCTTTATTCGCTCGAAATTCACTTATAGACATGCTCGATACAACCCGGGCGAAAGGGCGCCAGGGTCTACGGCGCGAGACAGGGTTCGATAATATAAGCCTGCCCTGTGCAGGTCAAGGGTTTTTTTATCATCCGGCGTTTTTCGGTGGACCCGCTTACGCGGTAACGTAGATGGGACTCGTCCAGGCTTTGGCGCCATCGGTCTGGGTGACCCGGACCCAGTAGGGATTGCAGCCGTCCGGGAGTTCGGACTCCCGCCAGGTGAAGGCGGTTTCCAGTCCGGCGTTTGCCGGCGCCTGCTCGAAGACAACGGCGATATCGATTCCGCCCGCGGGAATCCGGACGGGCCCTTCCGCGATTTCCCCGAAGGTGACGGTATGGGACACAATATTCGTCCGGAAGTCGATGGCTGTCCCCGTCGGCCCTTCGACGGTGAGGATCACACCGTCGGCATCACCCGTGGTGACGGATTTCCAGGTCACGGAGCGGTCGGAGACCGTCTTTATCCCCTCAGAGGCCGAATCGAAGGCGTATCCTTCGGCGTCGCGTATCCGGCCCTGCGTAAGGGTTAGGCCGCCGTCCCAGCGAACCAGGCGGTTTCGCGCGCGGATGCGCTGCCCCGACCAGGAAATGCGGATTCGGTCTCGTGACCGGGGGACGTTCCTGGGGTATTGGTATACGCGCGTCAGGCCTCTGAATATCTCCACGCGTTCGATGGGCGCCGTGCCGATCACGTCGACCGCGATTTCCGGCGGCCCCGCCGCTTTCAGGTCCGAGCCCATCGGGTGGCCGTCGGCGGTGACGTTCACGAGGATTCGCTGGCCCGTGGTGCCGTAACAGCGCCGGGCCTTCAGCGCCTGCCACAGCCCGCCCCGGCTGAGTTCGGTGGCGAAAACGCATGTGAGACCACCGTACACGCCGAAGGAACCGCTGCCGGGGTACGCGGCGCCGGGCCGGCCCTTGTGGTCGTCGCTTCCGGCAGTGAACCCGACCCGACAGCCGTTTTCGAGGGCCCACCTGAGGAACCATTCGAATTCCCCCCATTCCGAGTAGACCTCCACCAGTCGCTCGAGTTCGGGGTCGTGCCAGTCCAGATTGGCGTAGCGGCCGCCCACGTGCGGCACGAGCAGGACGTCGCTTCCCTTCATCGCCCTGTAAAGGTCCGTGACGTGCAGGCAATCCGTGTGGGCGTCGGATTCGTCCGGTATGAGGACGTGGCTGGAGCGGTGCAGGGGTCCGGCGTCTCCGGGATAATACACGTTGTGATCGCCGCCCACCGGCGTGTTTCCGGACCATTCGTACCCGACGAACGCGACAAACCGTCCGGGATCGTTCTGCGTATTGGCCTGACGTTTGATTTCCTCCCAGACGGCTTCGGTGATCTGAAAATCATTCCCCTGATGTCCTGCGAAGTCGACGAAGGCCGACTCCCGCGCGAAGCGAAAGTACGACGATACCGGATTGGTTCCCACGGTTTCTTCGCTCTGTCCGTGCAGGTCGCCCCAGAATGGACGGGTATCCGTGCCGCTTTCGACGCACCGCAGCGGATTGCTTACGGTTTTCAGGCCCAGACGCCTGTCGGAAACGCCGATGCGAAAGATGCCGCATCCGGGGGCGCGGACGTCGTCGAACCGGCGGGTTCCCCGATCTTCCGGGCAGAAGCTGAATGTCTCAGGGAGCCCGGAAAGGCCGCCGGCATCCACCGCGACTTCGCCGGTGTAGTCCCGGCACGGGTTCCCCCACACGTCCTCCGCCTTTATTCCCACCCAGGCGGATTCGCCGGGCGCGGTTTCCGAGGCGCAGACCGCGACAAGCTTGCGGGGGGCGCCGCTGACGATCGGTACGGCGGGCGAAGGCACTTCCACGTAGACCCAGGCGCCGCACCAGTCGACGGCTACGCGGAATTCAAACCGGTCCTTGCAGAAGGTCTGCGCGCGAATTCCCGGCGACCCGCCCGATGTGTCTCCCAGGATAAGGGTGACCGTGTCGCCTTCGGCAAGCGAGTCGTCGAAGACGTCGATGGTGACGCACCGGCGCCACGGCCGCACGTAGCGCTGCTTTTCGAAGGCGGGGCGGAGCGACGCGGGTCCCGTGGTGGATACCGAGGCGTACCCCGGCGCGGCCGGATCGTCGAACCGGGGCGCCTCCCAGTCGCTGACGTCGCGCCACGCGATCTTAATGACGCCGCCGTCATCCACGCCGTATCGGCCGGCGTGATAGACGATACGCCACGTGCCGGTTGCGCCGGCCGTCACCGGGCGGTCCGGGTAAATTTCCGCCCACCCGTAACGTTCGCGAATTTCCGCTTCGCCCATTTCTGTTTTCCTTCGGGAACCCTCCCGATGCGGTTGCCGGGCGGTCCGTTCGCCGGGCGCTCCTCACGGGTTGTCGCACGTCCCCGGGAAGCCTTCGACGGCCACGGAGATGCGCCCGGTGGCGAATCAAGATATGGCTTATTCAAAGGGGAACAAGAGAAATCAGGGCCGGGTTTCACGCGCCTGTTCCGCTTGACCCGTATCGGCTTTCGGGTTAACTTTCAGCAGATTGCGTCGATGGTGGTACCATCCCTTCCGTCCGTCTTCATCCGTGTCCGAGTTGCCCGGCACGTGGTCACAGCCGATGTCCGAAACCCTTCCCGTGGTCAGGCTGCTGTCCAGGAACGACTGCCATCTGTGCGACGTCGCGAAAGGGCGCATCGAGTCGGCCGGAAGGCGTGTCCGGTTTCGGCTGGAGATCGTCGACATCGACAGCGATCCTGATCTGGCCGCGCGATACGGGGAACGGATTCCCGTCGTACACGTGAACGGTGAAGAGATGTTCGCTTACCGCGTCAACGAACGGGTCCTGGTGCGAAAGCTGAAGTCGCTGTCGGCCCGGCCGAGGAGAAGCTATGGGTGGGAATGATCTGTTCGCCGGGCTCGAACCGGAGGCGCCGCTTGCGGACCGGATGAGGCCGCGCAGCCTGGATGAGGTCCGCGGGCAGGATCATCTCACGGCGGCGGCGGCGCCGTTTCGCAAGCTGATCGAAGGCGACCGGGCGCCGTCGATGATCTTCTGGGGACCGCCCGGATCGGGAAAGACCACGCTCGCGCGTCTCGTGGCCGACTCCACGAAGAGCCGGTTCGCGGCGTTCAGCGCGGTTACCTCCGGGGTGAAAGAGGTTAGGGAAATCGTTGCCCGCGCAAAGGGGGACCGCAGGACGGGGAGGCGGACCACCCTGTTCATCGACGAGATTCACCGGTTCAATCGGGCGCAACAGGACGCGTTTCTGCCGCATGTCGAAGACGGTACCATCAGTCTGATCGGAGCCACGACTGAAAACCCTTCGTTCGAGGTGAACGCGGCATTGCTTTCGCGCACGCAGGTGTTCGTTCTGAATCTGCTGGACGTCCCGGCAATATGCGATATCCTGGACGCCGCGCTTGCCGGCGACGGGCGCGGGCTGCCGGACGTCAGCGCCGACTCCGATGCCCTCGAGGCGATTGCGGGCGCGGCGGAGGGAGACGCCCGACGCGCGCTGAACGTCCTGGAAATGGCCTCGGCGTCCCTGGGCCCGGGCGAACGGTTGACCGCGGAGTCCGTCCGGGCGGCGATGGGCGGCAAGGCGTTTCTGTACGACAAGAGCGGCGAGGAACACTACAATCTGATTTCGGCGCTTCACAAGAGCCTGAGGGACAGCGATCCGCACGCGTCGCTGTATTGGCTGGCACGCATGATGGAAGCGGGCGAACACCCTCACTACATCCTCCGTCGCATGGTCCGGTTCGCGTCCGAAGACATCGGCAACGCCGACCCCCGGGCGCTTTCCGTTGCACTCGCCGCAAGGGACGCGTACGATTTTCTGGGCAGCCCGGAGGGCGATCTGGCCATTGCGCACGCAGCCGTCTATCTGGCCACCGCGGACAAGAGCAACTCGGTCTACGCGGCCTACGGCGAAGCACGGAAGGATGTGATGGAACAGCCGAATCTGCCCGTGCCGATGCACCTCAGAAACGCACCGACGGGTCTGATGCAGGAATTGGGATACGGACAAGGCTATCAGTATGCGCATGACGATCCGGACGGATTCGCGGCGCAGAGCCATCTTCCGGAAAATCTGGAGGGTCGGGAATATTACCGGCCCACCGATCGGGGATACGAGCAGCGCATCAGGGAATTGATGGACTGGTGGGACGCATTGAGAGCGCGGAAGTCGCAGCTGGAGAGCAACCGGAACGACGATTGACGTTCCAGAAGTGCATCCGGGATTGTGTATAAGTTGGAGGCTGTCTCACGCAATATGAGCGCGCCGGGGGTGCTTGAGTTTTCCACGTTCCTGCGATTCATCTGAAAACGACGAGAAGGGAGGCGAAATATGAGGCTGACCGCGACATTTCACCCGACCTGTCCGCCTCCTGAGGGTTTCTGACGGATTCATAGCCGGTTATTTCGCAACTCGATTGCCTCTCCGGAGCCGCGGGCAGGGTTTTGTCCCGTGGTTTTTTTGTGCCCGCACGCGCGGTCTGCACGTAACACGGAGGAGACGATCGAGCTTATGTATCATCCGGATTTCTGGGAAGTACGGCTGGAACAGCGCGAACTGGAAGCGGTTCCCAACGAGGACGGCCTCTGGTTCGAGTCGCGGGAAGACAGGCGGCTGCGATACGTGCGGGAGGACCGGG
Source organism: Candidatus Latescibacterota bacterium (assembly GCA_965203805.1). Lineage (GTDB taxonomy): Bacteria > Latescibacterota > UBA2968 > UBA2968 > JAAXHE01. The sequence goes on from OZ241917.1 coordinate 5,572,750, forward strand.
TCGCGGCGGCGGCGTTGCGGATTCTCACCGCGGCGCCGGGTTGTCTGACGGAGAAACAGAGAGAGGCGACGCTGCTGTATTTCTGTCACGGGAAGACCCAGCGCGAAATCGCCGAGATTATGGGAATATCCAGGCGCGTGGTCAGCCAGCACCTGTTCGGCATTACCCGCGGCGGGCGGAAAGTCGGTGGCGCGGTACGCAAACTGCGGAAATTCTGTGAGGATGAGGGGTTGGGATTCGGCGTCCGCGAATCCGCATCGTCCTGAACGTCGCCCGCATTGTCAGACCGCCCATTTTTTCATTTTATCTTCGTCGAGTTCAACGCCCAGCCCGGGCATTTCGAACGGTTCCAGCGTACCGTCCCGGTACCTGAACGGCGTCTTGCAGACGTCGTCCACCAGGAGGGCGGGCCCGACGAGGTCCGAGGGAACGGTAACGTTTTCGGAAGCGACAGCGAGGTGCACGAATGCGGCGGTGCCGGGTCCCATCTCCACGGTGCTGCCCAGCAGCACGGGGATACCGGCGGCCTGCGCGACGTGGATCAGGCGCTGGCTGCGCAGGATGCCGCCGGCCTGGGAAGGGATCAGGTTGAAGACGTCCACCGCCCGGCGGCGTACGAGCGCCGTGGCGAAGCCATCGTCGAGATCCGCCACGTGTTCGATAATCTGGACGGAGGTCTGTTTCCTGACGCGGGCCAGAGAACAGGCCGCTGCATCGGCGTTCCTGTTGATCCGTTCGGGGTGGTCGTTGGCCACGGCGCGATTCACCGCGACCACCGGGGTTTCGCATGCGTCGATGCCGGCGGCGGCCATATCCCGGATTTTTGCAATGGCCTCGTCCTCTTCCCAAGCGCCGCTGGCATCGGCCTTCAGATAGACGTCGGGGCCCGCCACCTCGCGGAAGCGCGCGATACGGTCCAGGTCGCGTGAGTGATCCTCGCCGACTTTCAGCTTGAATGCGCGAAGTCCCCGCGAGGCCATGCTCCGGATTTCCTCTTCAAGCGCGGCGAGTTCTTCGTGCAGCGAGAGGGCCCGCCGCATATAGGCGACCCAGCAGACGTCGACGCGTTCGTAGCGGCGCCCGCCCAGGAGTTCGAAAAGGGGGGCGCCGTAGTCTTTTCCGGCGAGGTCGAGCAGAGCGATCTCCACGCCGAACAGGATGAGACCCCGGAGTTCCGGGTGGATGCCCGCCGGCAGTTCCGCGGCGACACGTGCGTGCAACGCGTGGCGATCGGCGACGTCTTCGTCCTTCAACTCCCGCAAGAGGAAATCGCGCAGATCGGCGCCCGAGAGCGGGTTCATGCGGTCCGCAATGTCCGGGACTTCGCCCAGCCCGACGTGCTCCGTATCCGTGAAGAACTCCAGAATCTGATATCTGGATCGACTCAGGTCCTCGTCGGGTTGGAGGCCCCGCGGGTCTGCGGCATAGGTGGTGTAGATGCGCGGAACCGAGACTTCCCGCACGTGGATGTCGACGATCTTCATGGATGCGTACCTCCCGGTTCATACAGGGCCGGTGACGCCGAGCTGATTTCGCGAATACGAGAGGAGGGCGGCCGTAATGATGCTGGCAATGAGCAGCACCCCCGCCGGCATCAGCTTTCGGGTCCTGATGAACCGGCTCAGCGAGATCCCGGTAAGCAGTAGGGAAAGCATCAGACCGATGAGTAAACCCGTTGCCGGATCGGTCTGCCCGGTCCACCAGGCGTAGAGCGCAACCAGGCCGCTGATGCCGCCCGCGGCGAGCGAGACCGAACTGTCCGACTTGAGCTTGCCCATCATGCCGCCCGCGATCAGCAGGATGCCGTATAACGCCAGGACGGTTTGCGCGAGTTGAAGCATGGGTACCTCCGGTGATGGTTGAGATTCAGCCCGTGCGGTATTTTTCCACCGTCGCCATATCCAGCTTCACGCCGAGCCCCGGTGCTTCGGGCAGAATGAAGTGCCCGTCTTCTACGACCAGGGCGCCGTCCACGACGTCGGCCACGCGGGTGAACGGCAGTTCGTCGCATGGCAGGGTCGCGTTGGGTATGGTGGCCTGTACGTGCACGGAATAGGCCGCGAGGACCCCCAGGCACAACCCCCCCATCTGCACCCAGCAGGGCACGTCGTCGGCCTCCGCGAGGGAGGCGGCCTTCTTCACCTGCTGCGCCGGTCCCCCCAGGTTGACGTAGTCGATGCATTCGGCCTTCAGCGCGTTCAGTACCCCGCCCGGCGGCCCCAGGTGCAGCGCGATGGGGATATGTGTCTTTTCGCGCAGGAGGCGGTACCAGTCCAGGTTGTTCTTTCGCACGGGATCTTCGAAGTTGGCGACCGTCCCGAAGGGTTCCAGTTCGCCCGCCAGACGTGCGGCGACGCTGGGTCGCTGAAAGGCGGTATTGGGATCGACGCCGACGGTGTAATCGGGCCCGGCGGCGTCTTTCATGAGCCGGATCGTTTCCACGATGTTCCACGGGCGCGCCTTGAGCTTGTGGTTGGTGAAGCCCAGACCGGCGCCGACCCCGGCTTCGGCCGCGGTCTCCTCGGGCTGCATGGCGCAGGACCAGTAGGAAACGGGGATGCGGTCGCGGACCTTTTCGCCAAAGAATCGCCAGAGCGGGATGCCGTATGCCTGTCCGGCGACGTCCAGGAGCGCGCACGTGAAGGGATCGGGATGCGCGAACGGATCCTGGGAAAGGGCATCCTGCCCGGTGAGCGCGGCGGCTGCTTCCGCGAATTGCGCGGGTTCGCCCTGGCATTCGCCGATGCCCTCGATGCCGCCGTCGGTGTGGATGCGGCACAACGTGATGGAATAGATTTTGGGATGGTATCTTGCAATGGGCGGAACAGGCGGAATTTCCACTTCGAACAGGTCGACTTCGGTGATTTTCACTGCGGGCCTCCTTTGAAACGCGCGAGCCGTCCATCGGTCTCTACGGGCTACCGGTTTCGGGTTCGCAGACACTGCCTGACGGCCGCGAGGCAGACTTCGACGACCGTGTCCGTATTCATGACGAGCGCGTGCACGTCGTCGCGATTGCCGGACATTTCGATGAGAAAGGCGGCCGGCGTGCCGCGCTCGGCCGCGTAGGAGATGCAATAGGGTTCGGGTGGGCGGAATCCGGTAATGCGGTCCATATTGACCTGCTGGTACGCGCCGGCGTACGGCTTCTGGGTCAGAAAACGGTCTTTCAGGCGGTCCCGGATATCGGCGTGAATCGCTGCGAGCAGTTCGCCGTCACCCTTGTGGGGCAGCATCATGATATAATCGGCTGTATGGAAGTCGATCACGCAGAGCGGCCGGCGTTCGTCGATGATTCGCTGGATGACCCGGGTCTCCCGTTCGGACGCGGGTTTCGTGCCCATGTAATTGTAGTCCCAGGGCATCCGCACGTCCTGCGTGTATTGGAAGTTCTCCCAATTGCAGTCGAAGTTGCGGTTCAGGTCGACCCCCCTTGAGTTCTGGCGGGTGAACCGGTCGAATCCTCCCGGGTTCTGCACCGGCAGCATCTTGAAATGCAGTCTCCTCGTGTTCATCCCTTCCACGTCCGGATTCCGGCACAGGACTTCCGCAAGGCGCAGCAGGCCGTACGCGTTCTCCCACTCCCATCCGTGGATGGCGGCCCCGAAACACATGGTGGGGTTGGTTTCATCGCCGACGTTCAGGGAGTAGATCGGCCTGCCGTCGCTGGAACGTCCTTCGTCCTCGACGTGGAGGTCCGGGACCTGTTCCGCGGTGTCGAACATCAGGTCGACGAAACCGTCGTAGGAAAGGCGTTCCGGATAGTGTTTTCCGTAATGGACGGCGTTATTGACGATATTTCCGAGGAAGAGGTATTTGTTCGTGCTCCCCCAGGAATTGTACCACGGGCGCACCGGCGATACGAGGTCCATCGCCACGATGCGGCCGTCTCCGACTTTCTCTTCCAGCATGACGGCGCCGCCGTTCAGGTTGGAGACGCCGAGAACGGTGACACTTCCGGAAGTTTCCACGCCCATGATCTGACGCTGGAACATCTGGTTGGCGTAGGTCTGGTCCGGTGCGCTGGTGACGGTGCCGTACCACCATAAGACGTCGCCGACGGCGTAGCCGCGGGTCACGTCGTTTTCGATTTCGATGCGCATTTCCGGACGGATCCGGTCCTGCACGTGGGTCTTGCTGAAGTGCAGGCCGCGGTTGCGCGCGTACTCGAACAGGCAGGAGATGACCTGCCCCCCGGAGTCCGCGAATGCGGTGACGGCGTGGTAGTCCAGATTCCGCAGGTTGCGCCCGTCGTTCACCACGGTGACGACGAATTCATGCTCGCCGAGAATGCCTTCGTCGTGAGGATCGTTCACGAAGTTCAGGCGTCTGACCTTGCCCGGGTACAGAACGTCGAGATCGGCCGCGATCGTTCCGCCGGGGCCGTCCGTAAGCAGGAGGATGTTCTGATCGGATTGCATGGTGAATGCCGGTTGCCGGCCCGGTCACGAACGATCGTCCGGTGGTCCCGTGAACGCTGCGGGGTTGACGACGTTTCTGAGCGGCTGGCCGAGCAGAGCCCTTCTGCAGATCTCGGCGGTACTGGTGCGCAGGTCCGCCAGGCTCTGCTCCGAGTAGAAGGCGGAATGCGGCGTCAGGAGCACGCGGTGGTGCGCGGGGTGGGCCGGGTCCCGCCAGGCGACGATGAGTGGATCATCCTCATCGAGCTGTTCCCATTCGAAAACGTCGATCCCGGCCCCCGCCAGACGACCGGATGCGACGGCGTGCGGGATCGACGACGTGTCAACGATCGGGCCGCGGGCGGTGTTCACAAGGTACGAGCCTTCGGGCATGAGCGCGATGGCTTCGGCGTCGATCAGGTGGCGGGTCTCGTCCGTCAGCGGGCAGTGGATGCTGAGCGTGAAGGCCTGCCCGAGGGTTTCCTCCAGGGTTTCCACGCGACGTATTCCGAGGGCCTTGGCGTATCCGTCCGGCTTATACGGGTCGTAGAAACAAACGTCCATCCCCAGCGCCTTTGCGCGCAGGGCGGCCGCGGTGCCGATCCGGCCCAGTCCGACGATCGCGAATACGCTGCCGCGGATGCGCTGCAGGGGCGCCGCCTGGGAGGGAGACCAGGGTCCCCGGGCGGCGCGCAGCCGGGAGTTGAGAAACGCAACGCCCCGGATCATTGAAACCGCCATGCCGACGGCCGCATCGGCCACGTCTTCGGTGCCGTAGTCGGGCACGTTGCAGACGGGAATGCCCAATTCACGCGCGCGGGCCACGTCAACATTATCGAAGCCGACGCCGCCCCGGGCGATGACTTTGCAATTCCGGAGGCGGTCCAGGGTCGGCGCGGAAATCACGATATAATGGTAGGGTATGATGGCGTGGGCGGTTTCGATCCGGCCCGCGAGTTCGTCTTCCCGGGTCGCGTTCAGAACCCGGACGTCTGCAACGTCGCGAAGGATTTCCCTCTCGAGATCGGGATTGGAGATGAAATCCGTGATGACGACGTCTAATTTGCGTCTGGTCATAAGGCATTGTACCCGAGCCCGCGCCAGCGCTCGCGGGCGGATTGGATGGCGTCCCGGCCCGGCTTCACGTAGCCCCGCGTGCTGGGCGGAGGCTGGCCGGGCCCCGCGTCTTCCGGATAGGGCGACCAGTGGTCCTCCACGTAGGGCGCGCAGGCCGTCTTCCGCCGGAAATCGGGAATCGGAAACGGGGCGCCGTTCTCAAGGCAGGAACGCCAGGCCTGCACGCCGACGGCGGCCATCGCCACGCCCCGGTACACGTTCAGATATGGCTGGCGGCCGGATCGGATGGCGCGCGCGAAGTGGAAATTCGTCCAGAAGTCCCCGCCTCCGTGGCCCGCCTTCCGGGCGAGATCACCGTGTTCGGGCCAGTCGGCGGTGTAGGTGCGGTCCACTGGCTGCCCCTTTTCCCGCAGCCAGTCTTCGTGGTGAATGCGGACGCAGCTCCAATGGTTGGGTTCGGCGGTGGCGATGAGACCCCGTTCGCCGTGAATTTCGTAGCGCACCCTGTGGATGGAACTCAGCTGCAGGCCCAGGATCCGAAAGACGGCGCCGTTGTCCATCCGGACCAGAATCAGACCGCCCTGGTCTCCCACGCGCACGCGGTGGGGCGACTGGGTGGGCTCTTCGACGATGGACAACGCGTTGACGGAAACGGGCATGGTCCCCGTGATGCACATCAGGGGAGCGAGCGCGTGGCTGCAGTAATAGGTGGGCGGGATCCAGTTTCGCCAGTGGTTCAGACCCGGTGAGATGCCCAGCCGCCAGTTTTCCTCGGCGGCGTGGTTGTATTCGCCTTCGGCGTAGGTGACGTTTCCGATTTCTCCGCCGCGGTAAAGCCGGCGCAGTTCCTGGTTGGCCGAGGAGAAGGGGTAGTTCTCGGCGAACATGTAGATGCGGCCGCTCGCCTCCACCGCGCGGCACAGCGCGACGCCTTCGGCGAGCGTCTTGCACGCGGCGGTCTCACTCATCACGTGTTTTTCCGCCTGAAGCGCCTTGATGGCGAAGGGCGCGTGCTCGTGGCTGTAATTCGCCAGGATGACCGCGTCCATATCATGTTCGAGAAAACGGTCGTAGTCAGTATAGGTCGCGACCCCGTATTCCCGGCCGACCTGTTCAAGCTTCTCCTTCCAAGTGTCGCAAAGCGCGACGAGCTTCATGCCCACGGCGCCGGTCGCTCCCCTGGCGAAGCTCTGACCCCGTCCCACGCCGATGACGCCCACCCGGATGGGTCGGTCACGGGACTCGGGTTTTGGCATAAGCGGTGCTCCTTGCGGTCGTACAGTTGAGGATCGGTCGGGTCTTTGAATTGGCGGTGGTCAATCAGTGCGCTCAGCCTTCGAGCAGCCGCCTCAGATAGGCTCCCTGCCCGCCAAGTTTGGCGTCGTCGTCGCCGGGCCCGAAGTCTTCCAGCGAAAGGTACCCGGCATAGCCGACGTCTTTGAAGTCGCGGATGATCTGGCCGACGTCCGCAATCCCTTCCCTCATGTCGGCGAAGTCCCATTCCCATTCACGGGCGCCCATGCCGTCTCGACCGGTGGAGACGGGTTTTCCGTTTCCGACGTGGCAGTGCGCGAGATAGGGGCCGAGCAGCTCCATGCCCATTCTGGTGTCTTCCAGGCCCACGCGCAGCATGTTCGGAACATCGTAAATAGCGCCGATATGTTCCGGGTCCAGGTCGCGCAGCAGTTCGATGGCGCGCGAACAGGTGACGGCGACGGTGCCGACGTGGATCTCGTAGAGGATCCTGACGTTGTACTCCCTGGCGGTTTCGACGAGGGTTGCGAAACCCGCTCGCGCGTTGAGAAACTGGGGCCAGTAAGGCTGCGTCCGGTCGTGCCGTGGCGCGCCGATTCGGATCATCGGCGGGCTGTCGGGGTTCAGCGCCGCCGCGCCGCGGAACAGTTTCTCCACGACGTCGGTGTCTTCCAGCGTGACGTTCGGCGCCAGGGCGATCACCTGTATGCCGGTACGCCTCTCGGCGGCCCTGATCGCTTCGGCCTTTTGAATGATGTTGTCCGGACTGACGTCCGAGAGGTGGCGGCCCCAGAATGAGGGGGCCTCGCTATCGTCGCCGGGGTTGTAGCGGCAACGCAGTTCGATGCCGTCGTACCCGTGTTCGGCCAGCTTGTCGAACGTGCGGTCCAGGTCCCATCGGGGCAGCATGACAGACGTGCAGGAGAGTTTCATTTTGCCTCCGGATTCGCTGCGTATTACGGTATGAATCGGGTCTTCGGGCCGATCGCCAGAATGAATTCGGTGAGCAGGGCCACGGTCCGGTCCAGGTCCTTGAGAGACAGGATTTCCACGGGTGTGTGCATATAACGCAGCGCCACGCTGACCAGCCCGGTGGCCACGCCGGCGCGTGTGAGCTGTATGGCGTTCGCGTCGGTTCCGGTTCCGCCGGACGCGGCTTCGATCTGATAAGGCACGTCGGCCTTTCGCGCCGCGGCCACGAGGCGTTTGAAGACAACCGGATTGATGTTGGCGCCGCGGGCGATGACGGGCCCGGCGCCCACCTTGAGGTCGCCGTCGCGGCGTTTGTCCACGTCGGGGTGATCGGTCGCGCATGCGACGTCGAGGCCGATGCCGAGGCGCGGATCGATGCCGTACGCGCTGGTTTTCGCGCCGCGCAGGCCGATCTCCTCCTGAACGGTGGCAACGGCGTACAGGGCGGCCCGGGACGGTTTATCGGAGCGGGCGACACAGCGAAGGGTCTCCGCCGCGATATAGGCGCCCATTTTGTTGTCGAAGGCGCGGGAGACGGCCAGGTCTCCACGGATCATTTCGAAATTGGGATCGTAGGTGACGGGGTCGCCGATGTCGACGATTTTTCCGGCCTCCTTCGCGTCTCCCGCACCGATGTCGATCCAGAGTTCATGGACCCCGGGCGTTTTCTTCCGGTCCTCCGCCGTCATCAGATGGATCGGTTTCTTGCCGAAGACGCCCGAGACGGCGCCGGATGACGTATGGATGCGGACTTTCCTGCCCGGGACGATATTCGTGTCGAAGCCGCCGATGGTGTTGACGTAGATAAACCCGTTGTCGTCTATATGGTTGACCTGAAATCCCAGTTCATCCATATGTCCGGCCAGCATGATTCGCGGGCCGCCTTTGGCGTTGTGCACGGCAATCGCGTTGCCGTGCGCGTCGACCGTGACCCTGTCCGCGTATTTCTTCGTTTCCGCCGTCCAGACCTCACGAACGGGTCCTTCGTACCCGGATGGACCCGGGGCATTGAGCATGGCTTCGAGAAAAGCACGGGAAGACTTGCGCATCGCTCTCCTTTCCCCTTTAATTCACGATTCGGAACTTACACGGATAAACAGGATGAACAGGATAAAACCGAAAAGCGCGAGAACAAGAACATCAGAAACTACGAAACACGCGAAGAATACGAAAAAGGCGACAACCTGAATCATCCACAAAAACAGAACTCACATGGATGGACCTGCCTGCTGAAGCAGGCGAGGCAGGCAGGATGAACAGGATAAAAACCAAAGAACGCGAGAAAACGAAAATCCGTGCCAGTTCTTGCATCCGCGTGATGACCGCTGGCTAATTTATCACGGGGAGCACCGTATTGTTAACATCCTCCCACTCTTCTTTGGTGGGCCTGGATGTCGGCTATTTGCAATTCATGAAAGTAAACGAAAGCTGACAACTGCTCTTTCTGACCACTGACCACTGGCCACTGTCCACCATTTACTGCTCCTGGTAATAAAACTTCTCAGAATACAGCCCGTTTTCGGCATTGTTCGATGACCCGTATCAATTCACGCGATTCATGGGTTTTGATATAGGGCTCCGCGTTTCGGGTAAACGTCTCATGGATGTTCGCGTAGAAGTCGAGTTCCGCTTCGGGACGAATCGGCACGGTCTCTTCCCGCCAGGGGAGCCGGTCCTGGTTGTCGTAACTGCGCCCCGGCGCCGCCCCTTCGATGACGGTCAGTGCCGGGGCCCGGGCGGGCTCGTAGTACCGGATACGGAAGGCGTTCTCTGACTGTACGAGGGTTCCATAGTGCCCGCAGACGTGCCAGGGCGGAAGGGGCAGGGACGCCGCCTGGTTGATTTCCAGATCGAGTAGCTGGTTCTCTTCGGTCTTGAGCCAGATTCTGACCACGTCGTCCGCGTCTCCACGTGTCGCAACCGCCCAGAGGTTGCATCGGATATCGGAAACGGGCGTGCCGTCGGAGAGGTTGAGCAGCTGGTCGATGTAGTGGGCGCCGTAGTTGTTGAGCATGCCGCCGCCGTTCTTGCGCAGGCTCTGCCAGTCGTTGCGCCGCACGTAACGCGTCAGCGACCGGCGGATGAGGTAGACCGGGCCGAGAATCCCGCTGTCGATAACACTCTTGAGCGTCTGCGTTTCAGCTGAAAGGCGATGCGGCTGGTAGACGAGCGCGCGGCGGCCGTGCCGTTCCGCTTCATCGACAATGCGGTCGGCCGACTTCAGCGTGGTGGTCATCGGCTTTTCGAGGATCACGTGACAGCCTTCGCGGAGCGCTCGCCGGGCATGACGTTCGTGAAGTCTCGTGGGGGTCGCAACGACCAGGACGTCCGGGCGTTCTTTTTCCCAGAAAGCGCGCATGGTCCTGTACGTCCGACAGCCGGAAAGCGCGGCGGCCTCCTCAAGGCGTTCCGTCAGCGGATCGATGACGGCATCGAGCCGATATTGGGGCGAGTCCTTGAGTTCCTTGAAATGCCTGGACCATCCGGCCCGGCCCAGTCCGGCAATTGCCACGTGCAGCGGTTCCGCCATGGGCGTGGTATCCTGAGGCGTAAAGTTCGAAAGTTGACGCCCTTGCATTCTCTGTCTATATTCGTGCGAACGGCACAAATAATATAGCCTTCGACCCAAATGTCCATAGAAATCGTCAGCAGCCCATGGGCTATGCGACGGTTTGGGATACGAAAGGCGGGCGGTTCTCGTTGTGTATCCATGAACGGGAGGTTTGCGGTGAGCGCAGGGTCAGGACCATCGGGCGCTTCCGAAGGTGTGAAATCGACGACGATGCAGGCGGCCATCCTGGGCATGCTCGTTGTGAATATCCCACTGTTGCTGATCAGCTTCGGCATGGGGTACGCGTCGAGGTACGACTGGATGTCCGTTACCGTGGGCGCCCACCTGAAGGTGGGGCTTCTGGCCTCGTTTCTGACGGTCCTCACGCAGACGACAACGATGTTTTACTTTATGGGAACGGGTTCGGCCATCAAGGCAGAGGTGCGTGAGCGCGGTCTGGATCAAGAGTTTCTGGCCCGTGCCCGTGGGTTCAAAGGCAGTTTTTTCTACCTGCTGACGTTCGGCATCCTGCTGATCATGGTCACGGCAATGATCGGCGGCGGCGCGCACGCCGACCTGCTCCTGGGCGTCGGCAAGGACGGACGGACGTTCTATTCCATTCTGCACGAGGTCCTTGCGGTCCTGAGCCTGCTGGTGAATATGATCGCCTTCATCCTGACGCCGGTCTATATCCAGAAAAATAACCGGCTGCTGGATGACGTTGGACGTACCCGGGCCGGGGCGCCGGAGTAAACGACCGCGGCGGGACGCCAGCGCAACGTATCGCCCCCCGCAAGCCGATCATGGAGGAGGTTATGGACAACCGTGAGGTCGCGGAAACCCTGGAAGAGATGGCGGCGCTGATGGAACTGAACGGCGAGGGCGGGTTTCGCATACGCGCGTACGCCAATGCCGCCCGGGCAATCGATTCCCTCGGGGAACCGGTATCGGCGCTGGCGGCCGGGGGAAAGCTGGATACGGTCCGGGGCGTCGGGAAGGGACTCGCGGGGCGAATCAGCGAACTCGTGGAGACGGGGCGTCTGCCCGGTCTGGAGGAATTGAAGGCGTCCGTCCCGGAAGGGCTGATGGAGATGACGGAGATTCCCGGCCTGGGGGCGAAGAGAGTGCGGGCGATCTACGAAGAACTGGGCATCGTGGACGTCGATGCGCTCTCCAGAGCATGCGACTCCGGCGAGCTGGAATCGATGAGCGGTTTCGGCAGGAAAACGGCCGAACGGATCGCGAACGGCATTCAATACATGCAGAAGCACCGCGGCCGGTTTCTGTGCAATAACGCACGCGATGAAGCGGAAGCGATTCGGGCGTATCTCGAAGGCCGGGGGAACGTGGACCGGCTGGCCGTGGCGGGAACGATACGGCGCCGCTGCGAAACGCACGGTGAAATCGATCTGGTGGCGTGCGCAACGGATCCCGAAGGGCTTGCCGGGGCATTTGAGGGGTATCGTGAGGTGGAGGAAGTTCTGGAGACCGGAGCGACGCCGCTGAGTGTTATGTTGAACTCCGGAATGCGCGCGAATCTGTGGATCGTGGCGGAGGAGGCGTACTCGGCTGCTCTCCATCACGTAACGGGTAGCGCATCGCACGTCGCGCAAATGCGCGAGAGGGCGTCGGAAGTTGGATTGAGACTGAGCGAAGAAGGATTGTTTGACGGCGATCGCCGGATTCCCGGTGAGGACGAGGCGGCGCTGTTCGAGGCGCTGGGTCTGTCCGAGGTCCCTCCGGAACTGCGGGAGGGCGGAGACGAGGTCCGAGTGGCCGCGGCCGGAGGGCTTCCCCGACTGGTGAGACGAGAGGATCTGCTGGGGACGCTTCACGTGCATACCCGGCACAGCGACGGCCGGGCGGACGTGATGGAGATGGCGAACGCTGCGGCCGACCTGGGCTACACGTATATCGGGATTTGCGACCACAGCAGGGCGGCGGCCTATGCGAACGGCCTGACGGAGGACCGGGTCCGCGCCCAGTGGGAGGAAATCGACAGCGTCAATGCGGAACGAACGGACATCCGGGTGTTGAAGGGGATCGAGGTGGACATCCTGAGCGACGGGCGTCTGGACTTTGAGGACGAATTCCTGGCGGAGTTCGACGTTGTCGTGGCGTCGGTGCATTCCAGATTCGGCATGACCGAGGCCGAAGCGACCGAGCGGATCGTACGTGCGGTGCGCAACCCTCACGTGGACATTCTGGGGCACCCGACCGGGCGATTGTTGCTGGCCCGCGAGGGGTATCCGCTGGATCACCGCGCCGTTATCGACGCGGCGGCCGAGTCCAATACGGCCATTGAGCTGAACGCCAATCCCCGGCGCCTGGACATGGACTGGCGGCATATCGGATACGCGCGGGAAAAAGGCGTGAAGATTTCTATCAACACCGATGCCCACAGTATCGAGGGTCTGGAGCAGATGGACCACGGTCTGGGCTGCGGCCGAAAGGGCGGGCTGACCGCCGCGGAGGTCCTTAACGCGATGACTATTGATGGTTTCATGTCATGGCGCAACGAATCTGAATAAGCGTGAAACATGGATGAACCTGCCTGCTGAAGCAGGCGAGGCAGGCAGGATGAGCAGGATTAAGACCACAAACCGCAGAACCGTTACTGTGTCCCGCTTTGATTGAGTTATTGTAGGGTTTTTCCCGAATTTGCCTTTAATCCTGTCTATCCTGTGTATCCATGGTGCGCCGTGAAAAGGCGCGGAACTCCAGTGGGTGAGAGTCCCACCCGACAAATGTTGCTGCGGTCGGTAGCAACCGGAGCGGGGGTGAAGGTAACGACATCTCCGAAGCCTCCGGTGTAAAGGGTCGCAAGGCGACTCGGCGAGTATGCGGGCCGAAACGTGCAGTGAACGCTGAGCAGGCCTCGAAAAAGGTAATGCGGGAGCCGACCCGCCCATGGATCGGGGAAGGCCGCCGTCGTTGGAAAAAGAGAGCAACGCGCGCATCCAACGGTCCCGCCTGCCTGTCCGAGGGACGCAGGCAGGCCGGGGTAATGGCGAAGGCACGTATACAAGGAGATCCGACGCAACACGGGAAGCCCCAGCGGTGGTGTATAGACACCAACCGGACGCCCGTGAGGGACAGGCCGGGCCGTATGGGGTGGCGGACAGGCTCGTAGTACCCGTGAAGCCGGGTAATGCCGGTGGAGGGAAGGGGCCTGACTTCGGATGTGCTTGTGAAGGGGACAACGGTCGGGAGAGTGGCGCAAGCCTATTACCTCCTCTAAAAGTAGATGAGGCGACTCCAGAGCAAGCTTGGGCTTCAGGTGAAGCTGTCCGGGCAGTGCGGGCAGCGTGTGCCTGAAGGCGACGTCCGTCGGAGAGCCGGATGCGGGAAAACCGCACGTCCGGTTCGATGAGCGGGATGTGGAAACGGAGCACGGAGCGGCTATTGAGGCACCGCCAGACGAAAGGGGCGGAAACAGATAGGCCACTCCTAAACCACCGCGCCACATCTCGACTCTACTTCGATGACTTTCGCAGTCATTCGGCCACAGTCATCAACTGCAATAACAACGGACGGATAGGATAAGCAGGAGGCAACTTGGAACGCGAAGATATCTTTGACAATGTTCAGTCCATTGTTGAGAAAAAGGACCTTTACGCCGCGAGCGAGTTCGTGTTTGGTCTCTGGGACGAGACCGACGTCGTGAAGACTTTTGAAGACCTCCTGCTGGACTGCTACTGGAAGGCCAAATCCATCGAGCAGGTGATCCACTTTGCCAACGCTGGCATCCACTATTGTCTCGCCAGGGCGTGGTCTTCAGGCGACCTGGGCGACGACCTCTACGACGAAATCTACGACGATCCCGAGAGGGAGCTTCTGTTCGCCGCCAAGCGGATGGCCACGAATGCCGCATCCTTCACCTGGATCGGCTGGAACGAACCGGACATTGAGATTACGCGCGAGCAGAGGCGGCGCGGAATCGCGTTCGCGCGGTACAGCGTCAGGCAACTGCGTGAACTGGACCCGACTGGCGCGCAGCTTGCCTATACGTACTGGTATCTCGCCGCGCACCTGATGGCGAATGAATCCTATGCCGATGCGCTGTCGGTGTTCGGGGAGGCTCGTGATCACAGCGCCTCCGCAGGCGGAGATCCCGATCAACCGGCGATGTTCGACGGATACATCGGGCTGACGAAGATCCTTTCCGGCGACAACGAAACCGGCGAATCGGAATTCGATTCGGCGGTTGCCGCCCTCGAATCCCGCGATAGCGAAGACGCCGCCTTCTACGCGAAACAACTCGTCGACGTCAGGACATTTTTTGAACGGCGGTTGGCATCAGACGCTGGAGACGGGCGTTGACGGCCACCTTACCGCTTCCGAATTCCAATAACGCAATCCTCACGCGGAGACACAAAGACACAAAGAAAAACGAAAACAGATACTGTCGCATTTTGCGACAACAGTGCGTCTCCTTCATACGAGGTACGTAACGAGATGGCTTCACGAAGCAAAAAGACAAATCCTGCAAAGCCCGTTGATCCTTTTTCGGAACTGACATGGGACGATCTGGAGGAATGGGCCGGCAGTCGCATCGTCGCCCGGGGCCGGTCCTATCAGAGAAAAGGGTCCGTACGGGAATTGCAACGCGACGACGAAGGCGCCTTGGTCGCCTGGGTGGCGGGCAGTCGCCGCTACGCTACACGGGTGAGCATCGAGGGAAGCAAGGACCTGATATCCGAATGTACCTGTCCCTACTGGACGACGTGCAAACACGCGGTGGCGGTCGTGGTGGAATACCTGGAGACGGCAAAGACGGGAAACACGGTCGGCCGGATTGAGGCAGACGACCCGCGCGTTGAGGCGTTGGACGCAGATTTGGAAATCTTCACCGATGCGGAAGAATTCGACGCGTTGCAACTGGATGAGGAGTACGTCGAGACACTTTCCGAGAGCGTCGGGAGCGGGCAATCCCGGGATGCTTCCTTGCGCGCCTACCTGCAAGAGCATACCACCGCCGAGCTTGTAGCGTTGCTGCTGGAACTTGCCGAAACCCACGACGAAGTGCGCCAATCGCTCGAAGACCGCCGCAGTCTGACCTCGGGGCAGACCCGCAAAGTCCTGCAGAGAATCCGCTCCGAAATCGCGGCCCTGGAAGAACCCGCCTGGGACCACCATCACTACGGGACCCAGGCGGTCAATACGGAGCGCCTCAAGGCGATGCTCCAGGCGCTGGTGGCGTCCGGACAGGTAGACGCTGCCGTGTGTCTGGGACCGGAACTGCTTGCCGCCGGAACTCAGGCGCTGGAATACGAGCACGAGGGGGAGTCGAGCGCATCGATCGGCGCCTGCCTCGACGTTCTTTTCAGGGCGCTGGACAGGAGTTCCATGTCTCCCGCGGACCGGATTGAATGGGTCCTGGATATGGCCCTGGCGGACGAGTACGAACTTTGCAGCGAAGCATTTGAAAATCTCTGGGACAAAGACTATGCGAAGAGCGATTGGTCGGAGGTGTGCGACCGCCTGGCCCAGCGTCTCGAGGCCCGTGAGCAAACGCCCGTAGTCGACGGACGTTCGACTGACTACAAACGACGCCTGATCGTCGACTGGCTCATCAGTGCCATGGAAAAGGCTGGAAGGGAGGAGGAGATCCTGCCTCTGTGCAAGCGCGAAGCCCCCATCACCCTCACCTACAATCGCCTGGTGGATCGCCTGATGGCCGAAGGCGCGTGGGACGAGGCGCGGCGCTGGTGCCGGCAGGGGCTCGAGGCGATTCAGGACAGGTATCCAGGACTGCAAGCGCAGCTTCGAGAGCGACTGCGGACAATCAACCAACACAGCGGCAATCCGCTTGCCGGGCTGGCCATACAGGCGGAGGAATTTTTCGCCAGTCCCGACTCGGAGGGATTCCTGGCTCTCTGCAATGCCGCCCGCGGGCAGGGGGTTGGCGAGGGCGTCGAGGCGTGGGGACGGCACTATCTGCAGACCGGCCGGCGGCCTCGACGCGGCAGGAAGCGCAAGAGCGCCCCGGATATGGACTGGCCCCTTCCCGCTCCGGAAGTCGAAATGCCGGCGCCACGCGACAAGGTTGAGGCGCCGATGGTCGACGCGCTGATCCGGCTGGCCATTGCCGAGAAGAAGCCGAACGAGGTTGTGAAGTGGTACGACTATGAAAGCCGATCTGAAGCTCCATACTGGATGCACGATGACTCTCTGGACGACAACGTGGCCGAGGCCATCGCATCGACGCATCCCGACCGGGCGGTGGCAATCTGGAAGGACCTGGCGGAAGCGGAGATCGCCCGGGTAAAACCGGCGGGATACCGGGAGGCGGTTCCCTATCTGCGCAAGGTCAGAGATGTACTCACCCGATCAGGTCGCGAGGGGGAGTGGGAAGAGTACCTCGCCGCCTTGAGGCAGCAAAACAAGCGCAGGCCCCGATGCATCGAACAACTGTATCGACTCGAGGACGGCCGCCGGCGGATCATAGATGACTGAGCCGGAGTATCAACCAGCGGTTACGTCCGGCTCTCACCAAACGGAATCCTCACACGGAGCCATAAAACCCCATGAACGTTGAAGACCGTCTGCTGCTGTCCGGCCGCAACCTTCTCGGCAGTCTGTCGCGCGACGACGGCTACCTGCCGTATTGGCACATGGCCGTCGACGGCAACATGGGCGCGATGTACCAGTTTCGGCCATACTGCACCGGCCACAACGTGGGACGCTGGTGGAACACAATGCTGCGGCTTGAGCGCGCCGCCGGCTTCGAGATCCCGGAAGAGATTGAAGCTGCGATGCTGGAGAATAGCCAACGCCTGTCCGACAACGCCAGCGGCATCTTCCTCGAGGACGTCGACCCCCGGGACCCGGCGACCTGGTACATCCACTCCTACCGCGAGACCCTGCTGTCCTTCGGACTGCTTGTCGAATGCCGCGGCAGCGGCCGCGCCGCCGAGTGGGGCAACCGGGCGATCGAGGGGATGAGCCGCGCCAGCCGGGACCTGATGGAGTGGAGGTTCTCGTTCGACGGCGGACCCGAGCGGGCAAAGCACGGCAGCAGCGCCGCGCCGGCCTACACCCACGGCCGCGCCATCGAGGGCCTGCTCTGTTTCCACGCGGCCACCCGCGATCCGGCCGCACTCGAGGAAGCGGAGCGCCTGGCCGATTTCCACTTCGAAACCCTGGTGAACGCGGACGGCAGCCTCGCCGGGGGCTGCGGCCACCACACCCACTCGTATCTGAACACCCTCCGCGGCCTGCTGATGCTGGCCGTGCTCCAGGGTTCGCTCGAACGCCAGGAGCAGATATACAAGACCTACCGGGAGGCCGTATCCGGGATGATCACCCGCTCGGGGTTCATCACCCACGACATCGGCGCCCGTTATGGCGGCGACATCGCCTCGGCAGGGGACATCGCCCACATCGCCCTGTTGCTGTGGGACCGGTTCGCCGACCCCGGACTGCTCGACGATGCCGAGCGCATCGCGCGGGCCCGGCTGTTCCCGGCGCAGGTGCGGGAACCGGTTCCGATCCGGCCGGCCGAAGCTGCCGACGCCCGGGACTGCTACCGCGACCTCGCCAATCGCTTCGTGGGCGCCATCGGCGGCTCTGTAGGCCACGTCCGCGGCCAGACCTGCGTCACCGATTTCACCGCCGCTGCCCTGCACAGCCTTATCGAGCTCTGGATCCGGACCGTCGACGTCGAGGGAGAGTTCGTCCGCGTCAACTTCCACTTCGATCGCGAGTTGCCGGAGGTGGGGGTGAAGGCGGAGCGCGACGAAAACCAGGGCCGGGTCACCGTGGTCAACCGAACCGGAAAGGAGCTGCGGCTGCGCTTCCCGGGCTGGGCCGATGAGGCGACCTGCTCGTTGACCGTAGACGGCCGGCCCGTCGAGGCAGCGATGGAGAACGGGTTCGTGGTGGTGGCGCAGGCCGAAGGGGCTACGACCAGCGAGATGCGCTTCGCTCTTCCCGAGTACGAGGAGGAGGAACTGTCGCGGGACGAGTCCGCCGAAGCGGAGACGGTGACCTTTCGGTGGCGCGGCGACGAGATCGTGGACGTCAGCAGCGGCGGTCCCTACCTGAAGCCGCATCCGAAATTGCGCCGGTCGATGCTGTAATGGGGTTGCCGGGACCTGGCGTAGCGGTTACGTCGGGCTTCCGCCAACACAATCCTCACACGAAGCCGCAAATGCACAGAGGAAAAACCGAAAGCCGATACTGTCGCATTTTGCGACACTTTCCAAATGCCGATTACCGTGGCGGTCGTCGAGATTTATGTAGGGGCGGTTCGCGAACCGCCCCGTGGTGGCGTTGTGGATGCGGCGGTGGGACGAGGCCCGTGCCTGTATTGACGCCGCTCGTCGGGTTGGATGGAATATCAAAAGAACGGAATTTCGGACATTGAAGTTGCTTGGGGGAAATACAAGGGGCGTGATTACGGTGGGTGAAAAGCCGAGGGGATAAGCCGCAGGGGATTACCGGGCGTCTAATCTGGCTTCGTTCTTGGCAATACGCTCGCCGAAAGAGTCCAGGCGTTTGTCGATTTCGATCAATTGCGCTGAGATTTTATCGAAACGATCATTCATTCTCTCTTCAAGGCTGCTATTAAGTGACCATACAATGCCCCACACTGCGGTTAGCAGTGTTACCAGGAAGATTGCCATTCTCAAATTTTCGCCACTGAAAAATTTGCTGCTGGAAGTGTCCATAGCGCACCTTCACAGTTTTACTCCAAGCTTGCTTCTCTCGGAAAGATTACGCTAAAGAATCACATCTTGTCAAGCCGAAAATTAAAAACATCCTTCAACTTTCCTATCCCTTTCTTTAGCTTTTACTATCTCTTTTTTGACTGCAAGTTCTGGCCGCCTGCGCGTGGCGGCATTGAATTCAGCAAGTGAGGTTTTTCCGTGGCCCATACCAGTGAAGTCGCCTTTAATTTTGCGTTGTCGGACATATTGCGGACGAAACATCCCTGCTGGCGGGACAGGATCAGTGCGGAACAAAAGAACATCGTGTATGACAAAGCTTGGCAACCGGACGTGGTAATTCGACCGCCCGGCGGACGCGCCACTGTTGCGAAATGCAACGCTTCTTTGGCATCGGCGTGGATGATGATGGCAGCGGTATTATGGAACGGCAAAGCCGGTTAGGAATTCGACAAGTCGATCTCTACACTCAAGATCCGGCACGGCGAGGGCGCGGAGTTTTCTGTGAAGTAGCACGTAGACTTCCTGTCATTGTTCCAGAGTCGAGGAGAGGATAGCGAGAGGCGAAAGGAGGGAATCAACAATGCCACTCGACTTATCCATTACTTACGAAGATAGGTTTTTCCTGGGGCGGTTCGCGCACCGACCACAGGATCCCGAGCGTTCAACACCGTTTTGAAAGAACAAGACCTTTGAGTTCTGAATGACAATGCCATCGGCCAAGTCCTTAACTACTACTTAATTGGTTAAATTAGAGTAGTTTTCTTCAAGGGCTTTGGGTCGGACTTTTGTGGCTTTCCACTGGAAGGGATGTGCGTTCTCGTTGTAGGCGTCAATGAAGTGATTGATGGCGGTCCGCAAGTCTCGAATCGAGGTGAAGGAGCCGCCTTTGAGCGCGCTTCTCCACAGGATGCTGAACCAGATTTCGATCTGGTTGAGCCAGGATGCGTGGGTGGGGGTGTAGTAGAAGTGGACATTGGGATGGCGCGGCAGCCAGCGGTCATTCTTGGGCTTGTGGGTGTTCAGGTTGTCGAGGATGATGTGGAGTTCCTGATCGGGGTATTCGGCGACAAGTTCGTTCATAAAGCTCAGAAACTGGCGTCGTTTGCGCCTTTTGTAATGCCCGGCCTTGACGAGGCCGGTGGCGACGTTCAATGCAGCGAATAACGTGGTGGTGCCGTTTCTCTTGTATTCGTGGTTAAAGCCGGTTACGGCCTTGCCGTTGGGCAGCTTGAGCCATCCCTGTACCCTTTCCAACGCCTGAATCGCGGGCTTTTCGTCGACGCACAAGACAATCGCATTTTTGGGAGGTTCCAGATACAACCCCACGATGGCTGCGGCCTTGGTGGCAAATTCCGGATCGGTGCTGATACACCAGCTGCGCCTTCTGGCCAGCGAAATGCCGTGGTTGCGCAAGACCTGCCAGACATAGTGGACAGAAATTCCCAGCTTGTCGGCCAACAACGGACCGGTCCAGTTTCCATAGCCCTTGGGCGGGGCATCGTCCAAGGCCTCCAAAATGCGCTTTTCGCTTGACTGGTCGTACTTGGCAGGCTTGCCCGATCTCGCCTTGTCCTGCAACCCGGAAAGACCCGACTCGTGAAAGCGCCGGCGCCACTTGCACACCGTGGCCTCGCGCGTTCCCAGATCCCTGGCGATGTCCCGGTTCGCATCGCCCTGGGACGCTGAAAGAACAATCCGGGCGCGCAGCACATAACGGTGTTGCGTCTTGCCTGAACGTGTCCAACTCAACAGCGTCTCTTTTTCCTCGTCACGCAACGTGATCAACACGGCGGGGCGGCTCATAGGCGGTCTCCTCTCCACAGTTGAACTGAGATCGATTCCCTATGAGCACAAGATATATTATTTCGCTTTTTTTGTCAAGTAAGTACTACTCATGTTTTCATTCCAATTCTAAGGAAAGGAAGGCAGTCAATATGGGTGCTCTCGACGACATATTAAAGGATGCACAACGCGCACGGCTCATCCCGGTCGTTGCAGATTCCAAAAAGGAAGAACGAATTGTATCCATCCTGCTCGCGACATTGCGTGTGGTGGGTCCGTTTGCGGAGCAATTTCTGGATCAATTCGGGGTTAGGGTCGGAAAAACATCAGACTTGTACACCCACACCGAGGTAAATTTCGAGGCTTCTGATGGGAGCGGCCCGGACCGACCAGACGGAGTCTTAAGCCTCGTCGGGCGCAGATCGAAGTGGACAGCGCTACTTGAAGCCAAAATCGACAATTTTGAAATATCCGAAAACCAAGTACAACGATATGCCGATATAGCGCGCAGTTACGAGATTGATGCTGTAATCACGTTGTCAAATCAACTGGCGCCTTCGCCAACACATGTTCCGTATTCGCTCCCAAAGAGGCGAAGTAAACGTGTTGAGTTTTTTCACGTTTCCTGGAGAAGCATTCTCACGCAAGCATTGCTGATTCTGAGAGATAAAGAACAATGGATAAAATGTAAAAAGATGACTCACGAACAGGCTTTCATTCTGGAAGAGATGACACGCTACTTCAGACATCCAAGTACCGGCATTAGAGGTTTCGTTCAGATGAATCCGGAATGGGGGTCGCTCGTTCGAGGAGTCCGTAATCAGCAGCAGTTCAAACGATCTTCGTTCGAGATCGAA
The DNA here is from genome assembly GCA_965203805.1 of Candidatus Latescibacterota bacterium. Classification (GTDB taxonomy): domain Bacteria; phylum Latescibacterota; class UBA2968; order UBA2968; genus JAAXHE01. The sequence continues at coordinate 5,594,318 of OZ241917.1, forward strand.
AATACCGTCGGCGCGTGGCATCAGGAGGAACGCGATTTGTGTCTGATATTAAGCCGTCGCATTGGCAAGCGGGTGGAGATTCGCATTGCACCTAGGCATCGGGCGAATGCCGGAAAGCGCCTCCAAGATGCGTGCAATTCATTGATTGAATCGCAAGAATTGCGCTGTTGCTTCGGCATACCGAATGCCGTCAGCGATGTCGAAGTAACGGCTAGCCTACAACGCCGAATGGTCTCCTGTTCAATGAAGCTAAATGCTCCAGGTGACAGAAAACGATCCAGCGCCAGAGTAAACTGGCTTGTTCGGCAGTTGCGGGATGTTGAGAGCGACGATGTCGATGTACGCGCGTTCTGGCCCAGGGGAGGGGGACGAACCCAAGAATCTCTATCTAGGGTTAGGACAGATCCCAAGTGTCTTGACATCAATCGACCAGGTGCTGCGCCGACAAGCTTTGAAGTAATCATGAATAGAGAACTTGCTGGCCGGTTTTCGGGACGACGGACATTCATAGAGGATTTGGAAAAATTGGTACCGGATTTTTACGACCAAATTGGCCAGAAATTGCGCCGTTGGGTTCAGCCACCTCCATCGATTGATAAACAAGACTCAATTGAGACGCCCGACAATGTCGAGTCAACCAACGAGCCCAATCAGGACGATATCTCGCAGTCTGAGGCGGATCGCCCCCAAATTACGCAATAGTTGAGTAACAGAATCTTGGAATTTCCGATCGTGCGTCTGGCAACTGCCTGAACTAGATCCGACCGTCGATCAATTGGCGATGCTCTAAGCATACATGGGTTTCTTCAAGCGGTGTACCTGCGGAGGTCTTTGAGGGAATTCCCGAAGAGTTGCGATTGATAAGTTACCCAGAAATTCCGTCACAATTGGTTAAGTAGATTTGGAGTAATCAGAAAGATGGAACACACACACATCGTTCACGCTGAAGAACTTGATCGGTACGCGAATACCAGAAATAGCCACGCTGTGATACCGGAATTACTCTACTGGCTTGTGAAGCAGTCCATCACCAATGCGTCCGTATGCCGAATTCCTTACGGAGATGCAATAAACCAGCCAGGGTGGGATGGAATCGTGCAGGCTGAATCGGCGTTTCTTGAATTTGTACCGGCCGGGACATCCTATTGGGAAGTCGGAACAGGATCGAGTCCACAGGACAAGGCAAACGCCGAGTTCAATAAGCGGACGAAGGAAATGTCCGAAAAGGACCGCGCAGGTGCGTCATTTGTCTTCGTGACGCCGCGTACTCGGGAGTGGAGCGGTCAGCAGCAGACTCGGTGGATTAAAGGCCGAAAAGACCGGGGCTGGATGCAAATCCGAATTATTGATGGCGTCAAGCTCGCAGATTGGCTAAGGGAGTTTCCATCTATCGGCCGGTGGATGGCGAAAAAGATCGGATTAACCAAAACCTTAGGTGGTCTTTCGACTCCGAGGGAACACTGGGAAGATATCAAGGCGCTTGCGGAGCCGGACGACCCTCCCCTTCCCCCAAAGCTTTTTACTGAAGGGCGTGGGAACGCCAGCAACGCCCTGCAGGCACTCTTCGAAGGAAAGGAGTCAAGGCTATTGCTATTCGCAGAGAGCCGATCGGACGTTGGCGACTTTGTTGCAGCCCATATCGAAACACTCGATAAAGAGCCGGCACGAAGCTATTCCTACCGCTGCTTGTATGTTTCAGAAGAGGATGCATGGCGCTCGGTCGTAGAACTGAAAAATTCACACGTACTGTTAGCGGACCCCTGTCTTGGCCTGGAGTCTACGGAACGCGCTGATTTACTGACACTTGCCAAGCGAAAGGGACACGCGGTAGTTGTCCCACTTTGCGGGGCGTGGGCGGAAGGTTCACCAGAAATCATCAAACTACGTAGTCCGTCACAGTTTCAGATTGAAACCATACTCAAAGAAGCAGGGTACAAAGAAATTCGGTCACGCGAGTTGGCGAGGATTGGAGGTGATCAAGTCTCGGCATTACGTCGGCATCTTCAGGGCCTTGGATCGGTACCTCCCTACGCGACATGGAATAATGCGAGGCATATCGCGGAAGCGGGGCTTGCCGGAAAATGGGATGGAAAAAACGAGGATGATCGGGTTGCCATTGAACTGTTGGTGGGAAAAGGTTACGGGGAGTGGATCGAGAGCCTGAGACCTGACGCGCTTCGCTCGGACTCTCCCCTCGTTCAGCTTGATGAGAAATGGCGTTTTGTGGCACGCGGTGAAGCGTGGGGTGCGTTGGGAAATAGAATAACGGATGAGGATCTGCTTCGGCTCCAGAAGACAGCGATCAGAGTTCTGGGTGAAAGGGATCCACAATTCGACCTGCCGAAAGAGGAACGATACGCGGCGGGAATCTACGATAAGCGTCTCAAACACTCCCGATTCTTTCGCGAAGGGTTGGCTGAAACACTAGCATTAGTTGGAAGCCGGTCGGAAGCACTTTCCGCATGTTCTGTTGGGCAGGCTGAAAACGTGGCTCGGAATTCCGTCAGTGGACTGTTGGACAATACTAACTGGGATCGATGGGCGAGCTTAGATTCTTTGCTACCGTTGCTCGCCGAAGCATCCCCGGATGGATTCCTCGACGCGGTAGAGTCCGTGTTGCATGACCTCGACAATTCCCCATTCCACGAGCTATTTGCTCAAGAGGGCAGTGGAGGGATAGGTGGAGGGACCTATTTGAGTGGCCTGTTGTGGGCGCTGGAAACACTTGCGTGGCATCCGGATTTCCTAATGCGAGTCGCTGTAATCCTGTCTGATATGGCATCGATTGATCCCGGAGGTAATTGGACAAATCGGCCAATGAACTCATTAATTGACATATTATTGCCGTGGCACGTGCAGACTTGCGCATCACTTGAAAAGAGAGTGGCGGCGGTTGAGACAGTACTCGGCGAACATCCGCAGGAGGGTTGGGAGTTAATTCTTGGTCTGCTGCCGCACAGTCACGGATCCACCAGCGGTTGCCATCGGCCGACTTGGCGGAATCTTATCCCGAATGATTGGGACGAAGGAGTTCTCCTTGTCGATTATCGGGAGCAGGTAAACACCTACGCAAAACTAGCTGTTGAACTGTCAAAAAAGAGCGCAGATAGACTAACGGAGCTTATCAGCCGTTTATCCGAATTGCCGGATTTTGCACGGAAGAGTCTTTTAGGTCATTTGTCGTCAGAGGAAGTTATGGCGTTATCCCAGACCAAACGCCTGGTAATCTGGGAAAGATTGAAAGGAGTAGCTACCCAACATCGAAAATATCCCGATGCGAACTGGGCGATGTCGGAAACAGCGGTCGCGGAAATTGATACCGTAGTGAAACGTCTGGCCCCAGAATCAGCTGAGCTTAAATTTAAACATCTCTTCAGCGATCGTGACTATGATCTAACGGACGGCAAGGGCGATTTCCAAGAGCAGCAACGGCGCCTTGCCGAGGCTCGCGCGGATGCCATGGACACGATACTGAAAACCGGGGGGACACTTGCAGCGTTGGCATTCGCTCGAAGTGTTGCATCTCCTTTCGAAGTCGGAAGCGCGTTGGTTGGTATCGAAAATGAGAAAATCGAGAAGGAGTTTCTTCCATCCTTGCTAAACTCAAAGGATGAAGCGGATACACAGTTATTATCCGGTTTCATACGGGCGAAATTTCGAGAAATGGGTTGGACGTGGGTTGATCGGATTCTTGGGCAAGAATGGACATGCAAACAGAAAAGTGTGTTTCTGGCACTACTTCCATTCGAAGACGGCGTATGGATTCGAGTAAAAGACCAACTCGGGGCAGAGAACGAGGGGCTCTATTGGCGAAATGTAGTTGCAAATCCATTCTCGCAATTCAAAGATCCGTCTTTGGCGATTGGGAAATTGATCGAATTCGACCGTGCTCCTGACGCGATCGAATGTATTTTTTTCACGACTGGAGACGACGCTAGATTTGATGAAAACCTTGCGATTCGGGCACTCTTGGCCGTGAAGGACACGTCTACCGACAGTAGACGACTTGATCCACGTCACACCGCCGAGGTAATTGTACGCCTTCAGAAGTCATGTACAGTCGATTCGGACGTGCTTTTTGAGATCGAATGGAAGTTCCTTAAATTGCTCGACGAGTTTTCGGCTGGGTCTCCAGTGACTCTAGAAAAACGATTGGCTACGGCCCCGGCGTTTTTTGCCGAGGTGATTGCGTTGGTTTATCGTTCAGACAAGGAACACGACAGCGGCGTCGAACCGGGCGAGCAGACAAAGAAACTAGCGGACCATGCCTACAGTCTCCTAAACGTATGGAAAACTTGCCCTGGTAAGCTACCGGATGGCTCGTTCGATTCGGATGTCTTTCAGAGGTGGTACGAAGAGGTGACCGACATAACCAAAGATTCTGGTCACAGCGAAGTTGCGCAGTTGGAGATGGGCAATGTATTGACATTTGCACCGCCAGATCCTTGCGGCCTATGGATTCACAAGGTGGCCGCGGCTGCGTTGAACGGAAGAAACGCAGAGAAAATGCGTTCGGGATTCACCAGTAAGCTCATAAATCGACGAGGGGCCTATTGGGGAACTGGAGGCAAGGGAGAACGAGAGTTGGCGGAGAAATACAACCAACAAGCGGATGAGCTAGATTTAAATGGCTTTCCTCGATTTGGTGCCGATATACGAGATCTAGCGAAGCTATATGAGAGGCGGGCAGAATATGAATCGAAAAGAGGTCGAATTGAAGGGTGACGGATCTCCATTCAACTTGCGCATAGCTGCATTTTCCGATTGAAGCATCTCATCGCGGCATTATACGTGCTTGCGAATGCATTAAGAAAAGGTAATTCGTGTGGCGGGAATTCTGATAAGCGGGCGATACATCGGACTGTCGAGAATACTGGCTGGCGAGAGTACCACGGGGAAGCGGATGTCGCTTCCCCGGTCGCGACCCTCGAATCCACACGACAACGAGGACGTCTCGGTCTACCTCGTGTGGCTCGTAACCATCTCTGCTTGCTCGGAGATGTAGAGTGAATGCAGCTGTGATCGTAACAGATAAGGTTATCGGATGCCCCAAACAAGCGAAATCGCCTTCAATTTCGAGTTCTCCAATGTACTGCGCTCGAAACATCCGCGCTGGCGCGACCGCACCAGTGCAGAACAAACGAACGTACTCCGGGAACCTGGCCTGCAGCCGGACGTGGTAATTCGACCGCCGGGAGGCGTCCCGGTCGTGCTCGAGACCGAGTTTGAACCGGCACGTACTGTCGAAGAAGACGCCAAAAAACGACTGGGGTTCTATTTGAAGTATGCAGGAGATCCGATAGAGCAGACGATTGCCGTCCAGATACCGAAAGGCCTTAGCCAGGCGCCTCAGGCAGACCTTAAGAGCTGCATCGAGGCCGCTGAGTACCGCTACTGCACGTATTCGCTTCAAAGGGGAGATGCGGCAATGCGTTGGCCGGTCACCGGATGGCTAGTCGGTGACATAGACGACCTCGCGACCAGTATTGAGAACGTGTCGCTGTCCGAGCGGTTACTTGCTGAGGGAACCCAAATACTCGAGCAGAGCATTGGCGAAGCCGCCAACAAGCTGCGGGAGTCCGCGGGTGCGAATGCGCTGGCGCAAATGGCGAATTCCCTCCATCAGGATGATGGAGAACAAACGTCGCGAATGGCTATGGCAATCGTCGCCAACGCACTCGTCTTCCACACTGCGATTGTCGAAGCCCACGAGATTGACACGATCGATCAATTGCGGATTCCGGGTCGAAACGACGTGAGCAAGAGCCGTTTGCTCGTTTGCTGGCAGCATATCCTCAATCACATCAACTACTATCCAATATTCCGGATCGCGTCCGACTTGCTTCTTCCGATTCCCAATGGCACGGCCAACGCCGTGCTGAACCGCCTAGCTCAGGCGGCCAGTGATCTGGCTGGTCTCGGTGCTACAACTCTGCACGACCTCTCCGGTCGAATGTTCCAAACGCTTATCGCCGACCGAAAGTTTCTCGCCACGTTTTACACGCTCCCCACTTCTGCAGCACTGCTCGCTGAGTTGGCGGTATCCCGCATGGATGCTCAGACCGACTGGTCCGACCCGGAGGCGCTCACACGTCTCCAGGTTGCCGACTTGGCATGTGGAACGGGCGCGCTGCTCTCGGCTGCGTACCGAGCCCTCGCAGCGCGTTATCGTCGGGCCGGCGGAGACGATCAAGGGATCCATCGGCAGATGATTGAGAGCGCCCTTATCGCGGCGGACATCATGCCGGCCGCTTCACATCTTACTGCGTCAATGTTGTCGAGCGCGCATCCGGGCACGACCTTTGGCCGCACCCGTGTTCACACGTTGCCATACGGGACGCAAGGTCAGGACAAGCGGCATACGATGGCGTTGGGCGCACTTGATCTGATTGAGGATGACGCTTCACCGTCGCTGTTTGGTACCGGTGCCACAGTAGTGCACGGTACTGCTAAAGATGCCGCAATGGAAGGTAGTCAAGACATAAACCTTTCCCGCGAAACGGCTGATTTGGTGATTATGAATCCACCGTTCACAAGACCGACCAATCACGAAAAGGCAGACGTTCCGGTACCGTCATTTGCTGGGTTGAGCAAGACCGAAGACGAGCAACGGGCTATGGCCAAGAGGTTAGCCGAGATTCGTCGGCGGATTTCCAATCCAGTGGGTCATGGCAATGCCGGTTTGGCATCTAACTTCATAGACCTCGCGCATGTTAAGACCAAACCGGGCGGCGTCCTTGCAGTAGTGCTACCGGCTGTGTGTGTGAGCGGGGAATCTTGGAAGGAGGTTCGCCGACTGCTTGAATCCGAATATGATGATCTTATACTCGTGACTATAGCCGCATTCGGCCAGACGGATCGAGCTTTTTCGGCTGACACTGGCATGGCCGAGACACTCATAGTTGCGACGAAGTGCCGCTTCAGACGAGAATCAAAACGTCGAGAAGCACTTTTCGTCAATCTTTTCCATCGGCCGCGCAGCTTAGCGGAGGCATTTGAGATGGCGCGGGCGGTGAGTCTTGAAGAGCTGCAAGGTCGGCACGGGCGACTGTACGTGGGTGACAGTGAGATTATCGGCACGTACATTCGAGCTCCGTTATACGAGGGCGGTTGCACATCCCTCCGAGAAACCTCGATTGCTGCTACCGCAGTTGAATTAAAGGCCGGACAGCTCAGCCTTCCGCAGGGCTTCTCTACTGCAATTCAATTGACTCAGCTCGGAAGTCTTGGTGAGGAAGGACTATACCATCTCGACATATCCGGTGGAATAACCAATGGTGTGCCGCGAGGACCGTTTGAACTCATTCCGATTCAGGGTGTTCCGCAGTATCCAGTGCTGCGAAGGCACAACGCAAAGCGTGAACGAAGCCTCGTTGTACCGCCCGATAGCGAGGGAGAGGTGAAATTCGGCTGCGACGAGCGGGCCATCGCCGTTTGGAATCGCACGGCCTCACGTCTACACTTCAATCTCGATTTCCGAATCAACTCACAAAGCCTCACTGCGTGTCTCACGCCAGCCAAAGCGATTGGCGGTCGTGCGTGGCCCAACTTCATTCCGGAGCGGGAAGAATGGACCGTTCCGCTGGTTTTGTGGTCCAACACGACCCTGGGTCTACTATGTTTTTGGTGGGCTGGTACACGACAACAGCAGGGTCGGGCGTGTCTCACCATCACCCAGTTGCCGAGACTGACGGTCCTGGACCCGCGCACCCTCAGCGCTGAACAGTTGGCCGTGGCAAGTCTCATCTTTGAGCAGTTCAGCGAGAGGGAATTTCTGCCAGCCAACGAGGCGTATCGCGACGATGTGCGACAGGACCTCGACCGTGCCGTCCTGGTGGATTTGCTGCACCTACCCGAAGAAACTTTGGAACCGCTTGCCATCTTGCGCGATCAATGGTGCGCCGAACCAAGCGTCCATGGGGGAAAGAAGACGAGGATTGATACGGAGACATGATTGCGCCAACACACATGCCGACTTGGATCCAACGCGATTCTGGTCTTCGAGGTTGTTGACGGGGGGTATCAGCCGACGAAGACTGAGTCGGAAGAGGACGTGAGTATTGACGCCACGCAGGAAGAGGCTTTCAGGGTGATGCTTGCGAACGATCCCCGGTGGTAAAATCGGACACGGGGGAAAAGTCAATGAAGGAATTCGAGGCGTGGTTGGAGAACTGTTGAGACAGGGAAGGGGTTTGCTCTTCGTTTATCCACTTCTGAGAAAGGGAATAACAATTGCGCCAACGGCGAGAATGATAATTGCCCACAGTTTTCGATCTATGCTGACATAGAGCTTTTCCATAAACTCTATTCGTTTGTCCATCTGTTGAGACAAGCCTTTGAGTTCCGCCAGGCTTTCGGCGTGATAATCATGATCCTGGGTGTTAGCCATCGCTCACTCTCCCAGTTCACTGCTGGTTTTGCTTTTCTGGAAATAGTATGCGGAAACGTTCGACTTGTCAATGAAAATTAAGACTCTTCTCGGAACTTACCACGTGAATAATCCACGAAATTTCTCCGTTTTCTTGATTAACCTGTTATTTTTTTTGAATATTCGGTGCATGACATAAGGAAAACCGTTAAAGTTCAGGGATCTCGGTGGTCGGAGTGATGACTTGCGGTCTATGGTGTATCGATCCGTTGTCTTTCTCGTTTTCTCGCGCCTTTTTCGTCTATATCCTGCCCATCCTCTCTATCTATGTAAGTTCCGCTTTATGAATCAAAAGGGATCAATGAGTTTCATTAAAAATCTGTGACCTTTTACCCCCGAAAACATCCGCCGAACTACCGTTGGCACGATTGTATATGGTCCCTTCTATCAGGGTGACACTTCATGTTCGACTGACCGACCCTTTGCTGAACGCTACAAAGAGCGCTCTTCGCTTGCGCGAACCGGAGACGTTGCATTACTTCTGTTTTCTTTAGAGCGGTACCGGTTGTCAGTGTCGCGCGACGCGAATTCATCCGCAGCAATATGCGGGCAACTTTGAAAGTTGCCCCTACAAATCCAACATCGGCGCATCGAGGTCAAAACCTGCCTTCTGAGCAGAACTGGGCCTGTCTGCCGGTCCAACGGGACAGGTAGGCGCAGGCAGGTGTTCTCGCTTCCGGGTGTCGCAGCTGCAGGTTTCAGTTTGCAGCCGTCAGCTTGCAGCGGTAAACGACACGGCCTGTCGGCGCCGAGCGGCGGCGTTTTTTTCTCCCCTTTTCCCTTAGCGAGAAAAATACTGGGCCTAAACAAATAAAAAACAATAAGCTATGATTTGCAATTTAGATTCCGTAATCGCGCACCTATATGGCGTAAGCGAGTCGCAGTTCATCCACATCTTCGAGACTTTTCACGAAGATTGGGATAATCAAGCGCGCTTGGATGCAGCGCTGCGCCATTTCCGGACATGGAGGAGTCGCCAATGACACTGCGCGTCAATGTCAAACCGGAGATGTTTCGCTGGGCGCGCGAGCGGGCGGGCATTCACGTGGACGCTCTCGTTAAGCGATTTCCCAGGTATCCTGAGTGGGAAAGCGGTGAGAAACAGCCGACGCTCAAGCAACTGGAGAAGCTTGCCCGGGTCACCTATGCGCCGATCGGTTCGTTCTTTCTCTCTGCGCCACTTGATGAACCGGTCCCTATACCTGACATGCGAACGATCGGCAATGAGTTCGTCGGACGGCCCAGCGTCGAACTTTTGGAAACTGTTTATCTCTGCTTACGGCGCCAGGATTGGTACCGTGACAATGCACGCATTGAGGGAGAAGATCCGCTGGCGTTTGTGGGTTCCGCTACAACTGGCAGCGACGTTGAGACCACTGCGGAAGAGATTAGAGCCGAACTGGGTTTCGACGTCGAGGAGAGGAACGATCTACGTACCTGGACCGAGGCGCTAAGACGCTTTATTCAGCAGGCCGATGCACTGGGCGTATTGGTGATGACAAGCGGGATCGTTGGCAACAACACCCGCCGCAGGCTGGACCCCGAAGAGTTTCGGGGCTTCGCCCTGAGCGACGATCTTGCACCACTTGTCTTTATTAACGGTGCCGACACCAAAGCGGCTCAGATGTTTACGCTGGCACATGAACTCGGGCACATCTGGCTTGGCGAATCTGCGCTTTCCGATGCTGACGTGGTTTCCGTGCCTGCCCACGAAATAGAGGGTTGGTGCAACCGTGTCGCCGCCGAGCTTCTCGTGCCACTCAGGTCCTTACTTGAGAGTTACCGTAAGAGGGAGGAACTTCCAATCCAGCTGAACCGCCTTGCTCGCCAATTCAAAGTCAGCACCTTGGTCGTACTGCGTCGGCTCCACGATGGCGGCGTGCTCGACCGTGATGCGCTTGGGTCCGCCTACGCCCAAGAACTGGATCGAATAGGCAACATTGAAAAGACGAGCGGCGGGAGCTTCCATCCCACGCTCAAGGCGCGTGTGGGTGGGCGGTTTGGCGGCGCCATTGTGACCAGCACACTGGGAGGGAGGACTTCGTTTTCCGAGTCCTTCCGTCTTCTCGGAATCAAGAAGGCATCGACGTTACGGGCATTTGCCACAAGTCTGAAAGTGGGATCGTAGATGGCATATTTGCTTGATGCAGACGCTTTTATCCGTGCCAAGAACTTGCATTACGGCTTCGAAATATGTCCTGGGTTCTGGGATTGGCTGGTCACGGCGAACGAACGGGGAATCGTTTTCAGCATTGAAAAAGTCGCCGACGAAGTCGCAGCCGGCGATGACGACCTTGCGATTTGGGCAGACTGTCCTGGCGACTTCTCCGTTGTCCGGCGACCTGCTTTTTTAGACAATTGTGACGGCAACACGAAGGCGAACACGTTACGGGAACTGCTGGGTGTTGCGGGTTAATTTCAATTGAGAACATTTAGGCACACCCGTTCAAGTAAATTTCGCGACGGGTTTGTTTAGTCCGAATGGCATCAATTGGAACGCGTTAAACGCCAAGACATTCCTGGACGCATTTGGCGCGGAGGATCCGCCGCGTCCCGAACGCACCACCTATGTCGATTGCGTGATAGACATTGAAGCCATCTACGAAAAACATGGTTCGATTGTAGTGTCTCACGTCACTTCCTTTTCTACAAAACAAAAAAAACCCGGACCCACTTGGGAATCCGGGGGCTCCAGGATCGTTCTTCTGGAGGGAGGATACAGGATAATAACTAAATCCAGTGATGTTGTCTAGAAAATCCAAATAAAACAAGCCCTATTCGCGAATTCGAACCAGCCACTGTTTGATCCGGACCGCCTGAGGATGGTCGGGTTCGAGTTTCGGCGCGAAATTCGCCGACAATGACTCTGGGGAGAGTACCCCGAAAACTTAAAGCTTGAGGATTTGAAGACTCTGCTGAGAAGGATTGGAACTGAATTTAGGGACGAATATCATATTCCTCTGCAGAAGCGTTTCTGCTACACTGAGGAATTGTCTAAAGTTGCTGCGTTCGTCCGATGCTTCGTAGACAGACTCAATACAGACAGCGACAATGTTGAAAAAACGACAAGGGTTGTATCTGAAAGTCAATGATCACCCATCAGTCCACAGCTTGAATCGAAAAACCAATGCGTTGACGTGAGCGCCATAAACCTTCAGGATCAGAAGAGGCGCATCGAGGGCAAGACCTGCCTGCCGAGCAGAACTCGGCCTGTCTGCCGTTCCAACGGGACAGGCAGGCGCAGGCAGGTGCCCTCGCTCCCGGGAGAGCGGTGAGACGCAGGACGATTGAGGACCGCACCCCGCCGATCTCGCGCTCCGATTTCTTGCCCTGTTTCTTGTTGTAAACTGCGACGATTCAATCATTTCGCAACGCTATCGTGTTGGCTGCTCCCCACACCATTCAGCGATTTTTCAGCTTCTGACGCCGCGTCCTGCATGGCGCCTTCCAGGTTTTCCACCCTGACCTCGCGCCGGGGCTGCAGGTAGACGAACACCATTTCTTTGACCTCCTTTCCGGTGGCCTCGCGGATGGCGTAGGCATAGGCGCCGCCTTGAAGGCGATAGTCCTCCTTGAGGGGGCCGGACGCCTCGGCCGCGCTGACGGAATCGGTCTTGAAGTCGACCACCACCAGGTCGCCGTCTTCTTCAAACAGCAGGTCGATGAAACCGTGAAGGGAACCATCGCCGATGGCGACCGCCACCGGTACCTCACGCCAGAAACGCCTTGAAGCCACTGCCCGCCTCACGATGGCGCTCTCCACGGCAACGCGAGACAGACGGGCGATTTGATCGTAGCGACCGGGTATGCCCTCCGCCGCGGCCTGAGCGCGGGTCCGGTCATCAATACCGGCGCCAGTATCTAGGTCGATCGACTGAAGTACGGCGTGGACCGCCCGGCCGACCGACGTTCCCGCACGCCCTCGCCGCCACGGCTCGGAAGACTCGGGCTCGCCCTTTTGCTCGCGCAAACCACCACCCAGCGACGTCGCCGCTACGGACGAGGGTCGCCCCATTTCGGCATTCAACGCCGCGCGCTGATTCAACCACTTCTCGCGCGACTCGACGGAGTGCTCTACGTCGTCCTCAGGGTTTAATCCGTCGTCGCGCGCCTCTTGCAGATCCGGTGTTACGACGGGGTCATCCACGCAGATGGGCTCCCAAAGTCCCGGTGCTTCTGCCAGGTGCCCGGATATCGCACCCGCAGGGGACTTCTGGCCGCCCTTCGCCCGACGCCGCAGACTCAGCACGAGGTGGTCGCGGGCGCGGGTGGCGGCCACGTACATCAGGCGGATATACTCCGCATCGGATGTCTTTTTCTCCCTTTCGGCCAGTTCTTCGAATCCGTCGGTGAAAAAACCGAGTTTTTTGGGCCCAAGTCTCACTTCGACGGAGCCCGAGCTGCGGTCGACGAGCAGGGCGTCAGTCATGCTTTTTCTCTCTGAGTTGATTCCGGTCAGAATGACCACCGGAAACTCGAGACCTTTGGCGGCGTGAACGGTCATTACCCTCACCGCCTGTTCGTCCGATTCCGGTACCGGGGTCTCCGTGACGCGAGCCCGTTCGTTCATCTGATCCTCTACCCATACCAGAAAGGCCCGCAACGACGTTCCCCCCGAGCCGGCGAACTGGCGCGCCCGTTCCACCAGAAATCGGTAGCGGCGCCACTGCTCCCGCATGCGCGGGTGTCCGGTCGACGCTTCCATCAATCCGCGGTCGCGGACAAATCGGTCGATGAAACTGCCGGGCGTCTCCCACAGACGCCGGGAATGGTAGGCGCTGAGTACGCCAAGAGCATCCGATACCGGGCCGGCGCCGCGTCCGGCCCGTGGATGCAGATAGTCGAATCCACCCCCGCCTTGAAAGTGCCTGAACAGATCGACGTCGCTGCATCCGAACGCCGGCGAGCGGAGCGCCGCGACAACGGCGACCTGATCGCCGGGATCGTCGATGGCCCTGAGGCAGTTCAACAGGTCGCGTATTTCCTGCGTTTCGAAGATGAGCGACGCGCTCTCCAGGCGGTAAGGTATTCCCGCGGCTTCAAGGCTCCTTTGCAATATCGAAACGCCGGTACGGCCGGGCATCAGAATGCAGATGTCGGAATACGTGACCGATGTGTAGGTCTCGCTTCCGTTAGCCTCCGTAGCCTGACTGTCCAGTTTCTGCCACCTTTCGTCTGTCATTCGACGAATCAGTGCGGCGATATCCGTCGCTTCCATCCTGCGGATCCCGTCGATGTCGCCTTCCACCGCCACGTCGGACAGCGCCCAAACCTCCGGGCCGATGCCCGACGCCGGTCCACCGACCCAACGTGGGGCCATGTTCTCATACCCGGCCTGGTAATATCCCTCGTCTTCGGCTCGTTCCCGATCCTGCCCCATCCATTGTAAAAAAAGACAGTTGACCCAGGCGACGAGCCTCCGGTGCGATCGGAAATTCTGCGTGAGGCGGACCGTGCGGCCGCCCGCGAGCGCCATCCGTTCCTTCACCCTTTCCATCTGGGCCACGTCGGCACGGCGAAAACGGTAAATCGACTGCTTGGGATCGCCAACGGCGAATATCGCGCCGTTCCTGGGTTCCACTTGGTCCCATGCTCGAGGACGGGCATCGTCCGTGCGCCCCGGCGGTACGTCTTCGCAAAGGAACATGGCGATTTCGGCCTGTATCGGGTCGGTGTCCTGGACTTCGTCGATGAGCACGTGCGTGAACCGCCCGCGAAAGTGGTCCCGCACCGGGATATCGTCGCGGAGCAGGTCGCGCGCCCAGACCAGCAGGTCGTGGAACTCCGCCCGGCCTTCGGATCGCCTCTTCTCGGCGTACTCGAGAGCGAACTGCCGTACCCCCGCGAGAATCGGATTCAAGACAGCGTGTCGGACCAGATTCAATTCAGTTTCTGTCGCAGCATGCAACTCATTGAGGCGTTCCTTGAGTACTTTACAGGCGTTGATTCCCGTTTCATGGTCGACGCGCCAATCCTTCTGGCTGCCCCTGCTGCATCTGAGCGGCAGCATTTGACGCAACAGTTGGTAGGCGATGGGCGATCCCGGGTCGGCATCCGCGAGCCTGCGTGCGGCTCCCGACCTGCTCTGAACGTGGAGGTACAAAGCGTCGTCGTCGACGGACTTCGCATACCGGCAGAGACGTTCCAGTTCTGGCCACGTCTTCAAGAGCGTCTCAACCGCTTTAGCGTCCCCGCGCGGCGAGGAATTGAAGCGCTTGCCGTGAAGGTCCGCGTAGTTTTCGTGAAATTCCCTCGCGGTGCTTCGAAGATGGGCAAGGGTCATGTCCAGCGTGAGGGCCAGCGCGAGGTGAGGCGCGAGAATCGAGTCTTCCTCCAGCATGTCGTCGATCCAGTCCTCCCATTCTTCATTGAACCGGATTCCCGCGGTGATGTCATCCGTCGTTTCGAAGCCCGGCGGCAAACCCGCTTCCAGCGGTCTTTCGTGTAGCAGCGTCGCGGCGAATGAATGCAGCGTCTGTATGGCGGCTTGGTCCAGATCCTTGATTCCCCTGGCGCAGGCCTTACGTTCATCCTCGGAACGGGACGCGTCTCCGGCTGCAACTTCCAATCCCTGGCGCACGCGGTCCCGTAACTCCGAGGCAGCCGCTTCGGTGAAAGTTATGGCTGCAATCCGGTCCAGCGTCGTCTTTCCCGTCGCCACCAGATTCACAACCCGTTTCACAAGGCTGGTCGTCTTGCCGGTACCGGCGCTGGCTTCGACGAACAGCGTTCCATCCAGGTCCTCTTCGATGATGCGACGGGAACATGCGTCGGCAGGGATGAAATCCGGCCGGCCTCCACCGGGCAGGTTCGGTCGAGCCGTCATTCGGGTTCCTCCACGTCGTTCGCGAGCAAACGGTAGCCGGAAAGCAGTGAATCCTCCTTCTTGCGCTCCCAGAGCTCGGTCCTTCTGGCCGCGCACAGGGTATCGAAATCGCAGAACCTGCAGTTTTCCGGGCCGCCGAACCCGTCCGGTCCCGGATTGGCGGGAAACACGCCGCCCTGAATGCCCGATACAATCGCTGACAGCGCGGCCTGGAACCGTGCCCGCACCGCGTCGTCCTCCAGATCGGAGTCCTCAGGAGGGTGAAACGCGAAACCGCCGCGGGTTGTCGTGAACCAGTAAGCGGCCCTGATTTCGCCGGCGCCGGTGACGAACCGGCGGGCGGCCAGGGAGTACACGCTCAACTGGAGTCGCCTTCCCCGATCGATCGGGTCATTGCTCAACCGTTCGTACTGCCTGGCGCCGCCGGTCTTGTAGTCGATCACGAGGACAGAGCGCGACGTCGGGTTGACGTCGACCCGGTCGATGTACCCGCGAAATCGTACTCCGGTTCGGGGTTCCGTCACCTCCGGCGAGCCGCCGTGACCGAAACCCGCCTCGACCAGAACGTGACCGGTGCCGCAACGAGCACGGAGTTTCGCATCCTCTTCGATGAAGGTCTCCAGGTCGGCCCGGATGTCCTGCTTTTCCAGATTCCAGATCAGAGGTTTTCCCGTGACGCCACGCGACTCGGCGAGATCGAACTCCTCCCCTGCGATCCGAAACAACCTCCGGCGCAACGGGTCGCTCCATTCCGATCCTGGCGGCGGTAGCTTGTGTTCCTCAATGATCTCCGTCATGAACCGCTCCAGAATCCGGTGTATCAACGAACCGCGTTCCAGGGGGGTCATGGAGGTCGTTTCTTCCGGCGCTTCGAGCGCGCTAAGTCTCAACACGTGGCCAAGGAAGTAGCTGAATGGACACCTGGCCCAACTCTCCAGGCGCGTGGCCGAGACCGGCGCCCGGCGGAGTCCCCGCAGAAAATCCGCTTCTCGCGCGACAGATGACAGATCGCCGTCGAACTCCGTCAACCGGCTCTGGTTCCGGCGTAGCGCCAACTTCGCGGCGTGGGCAAGAGTTCCCTCTCCGGAGAAGGGATGATCGAGAAGCGCAAATCCGCCCCGCCTCCACCGCAGGAGCCGGTGGAGTTGGTAGTCGTGCCGGTCGGCCGCGGCCGCGTCAGCGATAGTGACCAGCGCCTGTTCCGCCGACTCGTCGGCGGTTAACCACTCCCGATCCGGCAGCCGGCCCAGACCGCTTGCACGTACTGGTGAGCCCTCCATGATCGATGCCTGCTCGAGGAACCAGCGCGAGGGAAATGCTTCCCGTTGGGATGCTGGGTCGGCCACAGGATACGACAACTCACGGCGGGAGGACGCAGACGCAGCGGCGAGGTAGTCGTAGCGTTCCTCGGCGACCCTTTGCTTCAGGCGTGAGTCTCCCCCGGCGGCGTGCCAGTCCGATTCCGGCAGCAGGGGGTCGGGGCGAAACGGCGGCGGCATCCCGCCCTCGATCATGCCTACCATCCAGACTCTCTCGAAGCGCATACCGGCTGCGCCGCGGACCGGGGACACGAACACGCCCGTTCCAATAGTCCCCAGGTGTCCGATCGTCGACCGCAGCGAATCCTCCACAGTCTTCTTGAACTCGTCAAGCGTGGTCCCCGCGCGGATGCTTTCTGCGGCTTCGAGTTCCTCGATGGCGCGCCGGATCTTATCCAGGGAAGTCTTCTCATCGTCGGGGACGTCGCGGTCCAGGTCCAGATAGCGATTGAGGAGATCATTTGCCCACCGGCAGAACGCGCTCCAGGGACTTCCGTCCTTCGGCGGCTCGACGTCCGCCCGCAGTTTTTCGACGAAGGACGACACCTGGCGCGCGGCAGCAGCCTCGGACCTCATGCGTTCGGCGCGGGCTTCGGTTATCTCCTCCCCGGCAGCCAGTCGATGGGCCGCGTCGGTGAGTCGCTCCGCGTAATGGTTCAGCCGGTCTCGCCACTGCTCCGCACCCCGGACGATTCCCGCCTTTCGGGTGAGGGCGTCCCACCGGCTGGGGTTGAAGCCGGCAGCGGCCGCACCGGCGGGACGGACGGGACAGCCCGTCAGCCACGCCATGACGTCTTCACGCCGCATGTCGCTTCCGGACATCGCAAGCAGTCCGATTAGCGTACGTCCGGCGGCGGAGTCGGCCAGCGTCGACCTGTCCGGCCCCGCAACCGGAATCCGGGACATGCGCATTTCGTCCAGGATGAGCGTGGCGTAAGGGTTGTCCATCCGGTATAGAACGGCCATCCGGTGGAAGGGAATTCCATCTTCCTCAGCTTCGCGGACGATTCGCCGAATCACCCACCTCAGTTCCTCGTGGGCATTGGGCGCGATATGCATTTTGGCATTGCGGGACAACAGCGGCATTGCGGCGTCGTCCTGAACGGCAGGAACGGGTTCTCCAAGCACGGGTACGAGCGCTTTTTTCAGCATGTCGACGGGTCTGTCGGCCGTCGCGTCGCCCGTCATTCCAAGGAGAACGTAGCATCGACGTTGTTCTGCGAGAACCTGTACGAGCTTCGTCTCCGACGGGCCGGCGTCACGCGGAAGAAAAAATACGATTGTGCCAAGGTCCTCGAGGCCGGGGAGTTCGCCGTGAGTGGCGGCTTCTGCAGCCGCATGCGCCAGGTCTTCCGAATCGTACCACTCGCTACGGGTGTTTCGGCGGAATTCGCGAAATAACCGGACAACTTCGCCGCACGCGCTACCCTTTTCCTGCAACCTGGCGAGAACGTCGTCGGCGACCCTCCGCAGTTCGGAGAATGACTGTCTTAGACTGGCCTGCGTCGCCGGATGTTGTCTGACATCCCTCAAACGTTCCGTGGCCCCGTCCAGCGAATCTCGGACCAAGACGCCTTCCAGGACTGCCGGAAGCGGCTTGCGGCCCGCCCGCGCAAGGGCCGCCGCTCCGAGAAGCTCCGACAACATCGGCATGACAACGAACCGGACATTGACGAAACTGCTGCGCCCCAACTCCTGGCGAAGGCTGAGGTTCACGTAGCTCGACGGACCGACCACGGTAACGGGAGCCAGCGCATCACCGCCCTTCGCTTCTCGAACCAACCGCCAGAGCGTCTCTCTCAACGCCGGCGACTGCCGTCCCGTGATCAATCTTCCCCGGTTCGGTGGCTTTGTGTACTTTGGGTCTGCCTGCAAGATCTGTCCTTCCTCGGAATGGACCGCTCAATTGGAGATTGGGTTGGTTACGTCGATAATTTACTATCTTTATTGAATTTATGGAATACCTTCAGCTTGTGCAGGATACAACTCGGCAGATCCAATGCGGCCTTCGACTCGGCAAGTGGGAAGGCGTCAGTCCGCTATCGAGGGCAGAAACGAGAAACCACCCGTCGCGGAAGTAAAGTAACGTCGAGTCGTGCATTGTTGTCAATTGCAATCACGACGTCGATAACACCGAAACAGGGGTGGCGCTCCGCCGGATGACGATTTGGCGCAGTCTGTCTCTGATCCTTGAAAGCAACCATGGGGCGGCTCACAAATCCATTTGACTCGTGCCGCTTACCATTGACGACGCCTTCGCTTGACGTTATTTTGCTCTGCAGGATTGCGAGTCCGGATCGAACACAATGGACAGTTTAAGACATCGAGGTCTCCATGAATCTGAATCTGAACGGAAAAGTCGCGCTTGTCACGGGCGGGAACCGCGGGATCGGTCTCGCGACAGCGATGGGCCTGGCGAAGGAGGGGTGCGACGTTGCGGTCTGCGCCCGGCGGCAGGAGACGTTGGAAGAGGCAGCGGCGAAAATCGAGGCGCTCGGCGTCCGCGTTGCGCCCATCCGGGCGGACGTGCAGGACGCGGAAGACGCGGCGCGGTTTGTGGAGGAATCCGCTGCACGGCTTGGCGGGATCGATATTCTCATCAACAACGTGGGCGGCCGGTCCGGCGACCGGCTGATGGATTCGACCGACGAGGACTGGGTGGAGACCTTCGACAAGAACGTGTTCCATGGCGTACGGCTGACCCGGCTTGTGGTTCCTCATATGCGGGCGCGGGGCGGCGGTTCGGTGGTGTTCATCTCGTCCATATCGGGATGGATACCGCAGCTGAGCGGCGCGGTTCAGTACGGCGCGTCCAAGGCCGCCCAAATCTTCATGGCCGAACCCATGGCGCTCGAACTGGTGCACGACCGTATCCGCGTGAACGTGGTATCGCCGGGGTCGATCATTTTCGAAGGCGGCGGCTGGGACGGTATGCGTCAGGAAAAACCGGAGGTGTTCGCCGCTTACGAGAGAGATGGATTTCCCATGGGCGGTCTAGGATCTCCGGATGACGTCGCCGACGTGGTTGTGTTCCTAGCGTCGGACCGCGCCCGCTGGGTGAACGGCGAAAACGTCCGCGCGGACGGCCTCGAACAGCCGGTCCCCGCGGTGCGGCCGTGGTAGACGCGTAGCAAATGAGGAAATGCGATACGATGGAGCCGGACGAAGACCTGGACGCGAGGCGGTCGAGGACGCGGGCGATCATCGGAAAGTTAAAGGGCATCTATCCTGACGCCGAATGTTCGCTGTCTTACGAGAATCCGCTACAGTTGCTGATCGCCACGATGCTCTCGGCACAGTGTACCGACGAACGCGTCAATATGGTGACGCCCGGTCTCTTCGAGCGGTGTCCGACGGCCGTGGATTATGCCGATGCGCCCGTGGAAGAATTGGAGGATCTGATCCGCTCGACCGGTTTTTTTCGCAACAAAGCGCGTAACATCCAGGGGTGCTGCCGGGCGCTGGTGGAAAACCACGGCGGAGAGGTGCCGCGGACTCTGGATGAACTGGTGGCTCTCGACGGCGTTGGAAGAAAGACCGCCAACGTCGTTCTGGGCAACGCGTTCGGCATTGCCGAAGGCGTGGTCGTGGACACGCACGTGCGACGGATTTCCAATCGACTCGGCCTGACCCGCAGGCAGGACCCTGTCAAAATCGAACAGGACCTGATCGCGCTGGTACCGAAGAAAGACTGGGTGGACCTGCCGCATCTGTTCATTCATCACGGACGGGCGATCTGCAGCGCGCGGTCGCCGGATTGCGACGCATGCGGTGTCGGCGCGCTGTGTCCTTCACAGGGCCGGGCCTGACGACTTCCACCGTGTGATTCGGTGGCTCCGCGTTCCGGATTCCCACGCCACGGGAAGTGTCGGCCGGCGTCTTCCCCACTGACAGGAATTGTGGGTTTTTTTCGAATTTGGGGCTTGACTTTCGATATTCGGAACGATAAATTTTCGTCCGAAAAATTCAGGACGCATTCGAAGATTGGCCGGGATTGTCCTACGCCGACGTTACATGCTGCCCACCGAACAATCGGTTGTTTCGCGAAGGCGCCGGTGCATTTCGCGCAGCAGGGCCTGAACCAAATCGGGTGCAGGTGATACGATACCACGGTCTGGCGCCTGGGAGATCAAAGGGAATATGGCTGAGAAACTGACTCCTGAAAAGCTGGCGTTTTACCAGAAGCTGCTGCTGGATCGAAAGAAAGATCTGCTGAAACAGACCAGCCTGGAAGATGCCGACATTGACGAACTCAGAAAAGACCGTTCGGCGGATCCTTTCGATATGGCAGGGAACGCAACTTCTCTGGAGTTGATGGCGACCCTGGGTAATAACGAACGGCGCGAGCTGGCCGAGATCGATCATGCGCTGGGCAAGATCGAAGACGGAACCTACGGCATCTGCGAAGTGTCGGGGGAGATGATCGGCGAGATGCGCCTGGAAGCCATTCCCACGGCCCGTTATACCATGCAGGTCCAGCAGGAGAGAGAGCGAAATCCTCAGGTTGTCGACCGTCCGAGGCGTCGGGCGATCTCTGCCGAAGACCTGCCCATGAGTGGAGACGAAGATACCTGAGATGGAGCGAGATGGGAGCAAAAGAGGCGATTCTGAGCGGGATCGCCTTTTTTCGTGGCGGGTCCGGATGCGTGCGCGCGTGAACCAGGTCGGGGTAATTGAAGAAAATAAAACGAGACGGGTTTCGGTTCGAACCAAGATCGTATCGGGAGACCGGTGAAGCGATGATTGACAAGAAACAGATCGTTCGACAGCTGGATATGCTGCGAGAACTCGCATCGCGAAGATATGGCGCGACGATCCAGGAACTTGAGAGGCATTTCGAGGTATCGCGGAGGACAATTGAGCGCGACCTTGGAGACCTTGGCGAGGCCGGGTTTCCACTGCTACCGGAAAAACAAGGCCGCCAAAACACCTGGAGACTCCTTCACGACAAGGAGATTCCTCCCCTTAACTTCCCTGCAGGCGAACTCATTGCCATGACCTATATCGGCGGAATCATCGAGGAGTCGCCCTTTAAGACCGAATATCAGAAAAGCCTGAACAGGATCCGGGCAACGCTGCCGGAAAAGATGCGCGTATTCCTGGAACAGGCGGCCTATCATCCGCATATTCGCGGACAGAAGGCTCAAGTAACACCTGAGGTATTTCGTAGAGCACAAGAGGCAATCGCGGAGCGCAAGCTCTGTAACGTGACTTACCGTGCTATGAGTACCGGTGAAAGCAAGACCTATCCTATTCTGCCGTTCAGGTTTCTGTACCATTACGACGGTGTATATCTGCTCTGCCGCAATCCGAAATATGGGAATTTACTGACCCTCGCCGCGGAGCGGATTCAGGATATCCGGATCACGTCCCAGGTGTTTGACGCGGCGGAAGAATCTGATATTGAAGAGCAACTCAACCAGGCATTCGGTGTCGTTCTTGAAGCACCGATCGAGGTTAGCGTCCGCTTCTCGCCATCCCAGGCGCCGTATATCAGACAACGGATATGGCACCCCACCCAGGAGATCGAGGAATTGGACGACGACGGGATCATTCTTCACTTTCGCGCAGGTGGCCTCTATGAGATCAAGTCGTGGATTCTGAGCCACGGCGCAAGCGCCGAAGTCCTGGCGCCATCGTCCTTGCGTGCCGAAATTTCCGAGGAACTTGAAAAAAATCTGAGATCTTACAAAAAAACCTGACTACATGCGACGCGGTTTGTCGTATATCCTGTTTAACTTGAGGCGTGTTCATTGGAAACACGCCTCTTTTTGTTGCCCTGCGTCCGGAATGGCACGGCGAAGGCGTCGACAGTCGAACCTTGGAAATCGAATTGCAGGAGAGGATCTCAATCAATGGACCCACGGGAACTCAGGGAACTGTCTTCGAGAAGTGGACATTTTTCGTCCGCCAGCGAATACAGTGTGTATATCTCGCGCACCTACCTGCTGAACATATTCCGTGCTGCCCAGTTCAACCGAAGCATTCGGTCGGACCTCGTTGACTGGTTGGAGGATGACGAGACCACTCCAAAGCTCCTGAATGTCGGTTGGATTGTTCAAGACGGACACAAAAAAAGGGCAGTTATCAGAAACATCAAGCGTGCTGTTCAGGATCTCGAGCAGAAGACCGTAAGGCCACCTGAATCGGCCCCCGACACTACTGCAACCCGACTGGTCGTCGAACGTTTTTCGCTTAGCCCCGCGGCCGCCGCGCTACTCGAACTGGCGCACAGCTATAGCCATTGTTCTCCCACTAAAGAGATTTGGGACGCATTCTGCCACTCATGTTCAAGTTCGGTTGATAGACTGGAAGTCTTCCTGGGGCGCCCGCGACTCGAGATCGAGAGGGGTCTCAGAGAACTCGCTAGCTCCGGTATCACAGATTGGCGGACGGGCACGCGACCGAACAAATACCACGATCCGGACGACCTCATAGAAGATTGGTTCTACGAAGTATGGTATCCGCCAGTGCGGGATATGGAAGAATTGACTGCTCGCCTGGTCGGTGAACCCTGTGTTGCCCGATTGTGTTTCGATGACTTCGCCCACGTCACAGAACGCAAGACCGTTCGCCGAACTTTGAGTGCAGTAATGCTCCAGCGATCCAACGGCGCGCCGGTAAGGGGCGTCAACATCCTGCTCGTGGGTCGGGCGGGTACTGGCAAGACCGAATTCGCAAAGACGATCGCAGCGACATCCGGCTTGACACTCTATTCCGTTGGGGAAATGGGAAATGGTGACGAAGAATCCTGCGATACCGACAACGACAGGCGCGCCGACCGTCGCAATGAACTGCGCATGGCGCAAACACTGCTTCAGACCATGCCCGAAGCCGCGATTTTGTGCGACGAGGCGGAGGACGCGCTGGAGTCCACCAGCGGCTCCCGCCTCGTCAACCACCGGATGATGGAGGAAAATCCCGTTCCGGTGATTTACACCGCGAACAGTTTAAAAGACCTGGACGAGAGCATGCTCCGGCGTTTCACGATGGTCGTCAGATTTAGGGCCCACGGCCCGACGCGTCAGGCTGCCATTTTAGGCCGAATGCTGGCCGAAAGCGGCATCGAGCGCGTCGATCCGGACGCATGCGCCAGGAAACTCGTCGACCGACTTGAGTGCCCCCCGGGGGTCGTGGCCAAAGCCATCGAGACGACGCGTCTGGTCGGCGGCACGGAGGCGGATCTCTACGAATTCTGCGAACGGTCCGAACGCACCATCGCCGCACATAAAGCGCGCCCGCGTCTGGGGCCACCGATTGGGGCTGCGTTGCCGTGGAATGCGTTTTCGCACCTGGGGCCTACAGCCGAAGACGTGAGACAGACCCTTGCGGCCGCGATGGATTCGAAGCCAGGAGGCATCAATGTCCTCTTGTACGGACCTCCGGGAACCGGGAAAACCGAATTTGCACGTACGCTCTGCGGCGAAGTGGGTGCACGCATGTACGCGATCGGCGACAATAAAGTTGGTTCCGAGACGCGTGTTGCCGTATCCCGTACGAAAACACTCGATTATGCGCTGGAGTCATTGGCCGACGAGCCCGACTCGGTGATTTTCTTCGATGAAATGGAGGACTTCGACAGCGTGGAGAAACACTGGCTGAATCGCATCGTCGAAGAAAATCCGGTGCCCATCATCTGGGCGTGCAACTCGATTGGCTTCTACCGGATGATTCAGCCGTTCTTCATCGACCGGATGATGCACGCGATCGAATTCCACCGCATGTCCGTCGGCGCGAGGAAGCGTGTGTTCTCCGGTATTCTCACCAATGCACAGGTGCCTGATCCGGAAGCACGGCGATTTGCGACGGAACTGGCGCACGACGACAGAATAACCCCCAGGCACCTGGCTCTGGCCGCACATCAGGCGGCTATGATCGCGGGGAACGCGGATGTCATCCGGCGCAATATTGAACAAAAAGTGAAACTGCGTTACGGCGTCCGTCCGGTCGAAAGCGTCCCCATCGAGAACTACAACCTGTCTCTGGTCAACGCGGATACGAATCTGGAAGCATTGACCGCACGGATGGTTGGAATCGGCCCGAAGCGTTTCGCGCTTTGTCTGTACGGCCCGCCCGGAACCGGGAAGACGGCTTTTGTGCGCCACATTGCAGAACGAATGGGAATGGAATTGTTGCCGAAACGAGCCTCGGATCTGCTCAGCATGTGGGTGGGGCAAACGGAACAGCAGATGGCCGCAGCCTTTGCTGAAGCTATTGAGACAGGCTCATTCCTTGTATTCGACGAGGCCGACTCCCTCCTGATGGACCGGGAGCACGCCGTGCGGTCGTGGGAAACCAGCATGGTTAATGAGTTGCTCAGCCAGATGGAGCGGCACCCGCTTCCCTTCGCCTGCACGACGAATCGGCGGGAAGCGCTCGATCCGGCGGCCGCCCGCCGCTTCATGTTCAGGGTCGAGTTCTTCTACATGGATAGACAGCGCGTCGAAAGGGCTTTCAGGTTCTTCTATGGCTGTGAAGCGCCCGTGGAGGCACTTGCGCTGAACAAACTCACGCCCGCGGATTTCGCAAATGTCCGCGAGCGTGCGAAGATCATGAATTTTCTCAACGATCCGGAGCGTATCGGCCGCGAACTCGCGGAAGAGTGCCACGCGAAGCCGGGCGGCTCACCGGTGGGCTTCTGATGGCTGGCTGCGACGGATTCATCCGGTGCAATCGTGTATGCACTCAAGCCGAAGAAAGTGAGTTTCAAATAACATTTTAATTAACAGTAAATTATTTAGAAAGAAGATTAAGCTCAATTCGAAAAAAGACAACCGATAAACTGGCCACAAAAAGCACAAAATACACAAAGGGAATCGGTGCAAGACGACATGTGTCGCAACGCCCTGACCTTGCAGATATTTCCTTGTCTTTCGGCTATACGCCCTGGAACAGGATGGCTGTTTTTGAGCCTCTTATGGCAATTTGCCGTAATTCGAAAAATCCAGCAATCCGAAACCGTGGAGAAAACTCCCGCTAAATGACGAATCAAGGTTAGAGGAAGACCCTGGAAAAGGGCGTCTGTGGATCGACATTCTCTGTGGGCAAAGACCGGGAGGAAAGATGGATCGAAAGGACTTGTCAATCGCGCGTTTGATCCGCCGGCGGTTTCAGGACCTCGGTATCACCCGCGGTGAGCTTGTTCGTCGAATGGGATACGCCAATATTGCGAAGGGATGCAGGCGCATCGACCAGATCTGTGGTGGCCGTGTTGAATTCGCGGAGAACCTCCGGGTCGAGCTTGCAGAGGGCCTTGAGGTGGAAGTCAAGGTGATCGACGAGTCCATTGAGGTCACCCGTGCGGAACTGTTTGCAGCGGAAGACAAGGCCTATCGTGCGTCATTCAAGCCCCACGCCGTGATTCTGACGGAGCAAAGTGTACCGAGTCAGATCACGTTTTACGCGATGACCGGCGGGGCCCGTCATCGGATTATTGCGTTCAAGGACGGGTCGACTCCTGAATCGTACGAGAAACAGGCACGAGAAGCCCTTCCGCGCGTGGTTCCCTTTTTAGGAAAGCCAACCGGTTATGTCATAAACTATAGTCCTGAATTTGCTCTGAGATTCAACAAGGATGGCAGGCTCGTCGCGAGGCTCAACCGCGCATTCCGTGTGGGGCAATCAAACGCTGCTATCGGCGGCAAGGAGATCGACGAGAAAACCTGGGCGTCGCTCCTCGGGGACGTAACTTTCCGTTCCTCGCTCGAAGTGGATTGACGCCCATCGTACGGGATAACCACAGCTTCATCCTTTGAGGACAACCAGGTCTGAAAACAACACCAGAGCTACCGGTACACCCTTGTAGCTCTGCATTTTACGGGTTGGAAAACCGCAGAATCTCCGTTAGCGGAGTGAACTATGGACAAGGAAGCGTGCGATTTCCAGGAAGAAAGCGTTGGCTTAGCGGAGACGTCAACTTGGCTTGAAATAACGCGAATATTTGGCTCTCTGCTGGATATACGCGATTACGTCCACAAGATTATGATGTCGGACTCGTGGGCATATGCAGGAAGTATGGCAGGCTTCCTTCACGGCCCCTCGCTGTCGCCGAGAACGCCACGAATTCGGTATGGCACTCAACGGCCATACTTATGTTCCCTTCCCTTAAATCAAACACCTTTGGTGCTACCATTGATGCTGTCTGTGTGCGGCAACGATGGTTCATCTGCCATCAGATGGCCCATATGGCAACGGGCCATCTGGTCTATACCCATTTGGGAAAGGTGGCAACTCACGGACCGGAATTCGCAGATGCATACCTTAATCTTGTCATAGAGATGTTGGGTGTTACTGAGGGTGCGAGGCTGTTAGCGGCCTTCGAACGCTATGGCGTAGAGCACCAGGTCACATCCTTCGACGCGCCCACGAGCGCACAGATGGAGGCATATTACCGTGAGTACGCTCTAAGGTGATATGGGCTTATGGCCCGTTTTATGGGGTAATAACCCCGGAAATTCAGGGCTCGTTGGCACAGAATTTACGCCTCTATATGGCGGAAGGGTCGGTCAAGCGGGTGCGCCCATCCCGTAGAGGCTGGCCAATATCTGCCGACACTAACAGATGTAGATTTCACTCCTATCGACAGCCGTCAGCCTGCCGACCCTTCAGCCAAAGGAGAAAGGTAATGAACCGAGTTGGAGTTACACCCGTCGGAATAGTTGAGATCGAATCCTATGAGCATGCGGGAGGAAGTTGGATTGCACTAACTCCCCGGCCTCTTGGAAAGCCTGCCAATCCGAGGCCACCCCGGACCTCCTCGCTATCTCTCGGAGGGGCGCAGGAGCTGGCGGAGCGACTGCTTACCAAGGTGGACGATCTACGACGGGGAGACATGGGCGCCTACCCTGAACCTTAAGTTGTGGCGCAGATCGGCGGAGTTGCGTATGTTGATCCCGCCCTACTTTGAACAGCGGCAGACCGGAGGTCAAGCGGTTTCCATTGGCCGTCAAGGTTGGCGAGCACCTACCGCCCCAACGGATGTAGATTGTACCCCCTGCGGCTAGGCACCAGCCTGCATCCCGTCTGCATTGCCCCGATAACCCAACGTTATCGGGGCTATTTATTTTCGCTTAAAACCGCGTGTTAGCGCCGAATTGGCCCTCATTTTGCCTCTTGATAGGGGTGTCCCCAACCCTGGCGGGCACTGGAGTTAACCCAGGTCGTTCTGCAGGAACGACGTAGCGAAAGGACACACCCCTACGAGCGTCATCGAGATGTACCAGCGGTTCCCTGACCAGGAGGCCTGCATCGACCACCTGGAGGAAATCAGATTCGGTTACAGACCATTCTGCCCACTGTGCGGATGCGTCTACGTGGCCCGTAAGACCGACGGTAACCGGATCGGACGCTGGACCTGCTACGGCTGTAGATCGAGCTATAACGTCCTGTCCGGTACGCTGTTCGCGGGAACCAGGATTCCCCTGCAAAAGTGGTTTTACGCAATCGACCTGATGCTTGCGGCAGCGAAGGGAATCTCAAGCTACCAAATGGCGCGGCATCTGGCCATGGACCAGAAGACGGCCTGGTCAATGATGCAACGAATACGGATGTCGATGTTCTTAGCCCGGAACCGGCTGATCCTTAAGGGATTGGTTGAAGCCGATGAAACCTATGTCGGAGGCGATGCACGGCCCGGCAGTAACCAAGGATGGGGAACCACTAAGTTGCCTGTCCTCGGCATTGTTGAGCGAGGAGGACGGGTTGTAGCGAGTCCGCTTAACGAGGTAACGGCCGAATCAATCCGCGAGTTCTTTGAGAATACGGTTATGGAAGGTTCGGAGCTACACACGGACGGACTCATTGCCTACCAAAATCTCAAGAACATCGTCTGCCACAGAGTGGTTAAGCGGCATCAGAAACGATTCCGTAACAACATCCATACCAACACGATCGAGGGGTTTTGGTCGATCATCAAGCGGGCATGGAAGGGAACGTTCCACAATTACGGCAAGGAGCGGGCGCACCTGTATGCCGCTGAGACGTGTTATCGGTTCAACGCTCGAAAGAATCCGGATGGGTTTAACGACTTCATTATAGGGGAGCTATTCGGCGACAAAGACCCCATCTAATCCCGTTGGTCTGGATCTTTCAGGGCCCTGTCGATCAGAGAATCGGCAGGGCTTTCTTTATTGGTCTCCGCGTCAAGGAATTCCTGCACTGTATCCTTCGCGCCCTGTCCGTCTGTGACCTTCTGGATCAATTCCTTTGCAGTTTTCATGCTATCCCCAAATGTAGAGCGTAGGGAGATTTTGTCAGCAACGGTCTTGACCATGCAGTCTCGACATGTTATATTTACGGCGTCAACGATTGGGCAGCTTCCCGCATGTCGGGTAGCCTACCAAATACAACAACGGAATTAAAGGGACACGGGTAGCTCCCATGTCCTCCGTGAATAGGTCGGACCTTCCCGCATCCTCAAAGCTGCGTGATCGTTGACACTACCCGACACCCATACCCGGGTGACAGTGTCAACGGTATTCTACGCCGGAGAATGCGATGCGAAGCCCACTCGCAGCCGTAACGCTATTGGTCTGTGTGAATATCCCACCAACAGTCAACTGTCCACCCGATGGCGCCCTGCCTCACGTGTATCCGAGCGGGAAGCAATCTGCTTCCCGACACCAATCAAGCCTTAACTGGCCGTAACTTCGGGGGTTCGCATTACCCGGAGTCTAACCTTGATTCGACATTTTTCGGTTAGGTTAAAT
This sequence comes from Candidatus Latescibacterota bacterium, assembly GCA_965203805.1. Classification (GTDB taxonomy): domain Bacteria; phylum Latescibacterota; class UBA2968; order UBA2968; genus JAAXHE01. Next base: position 5,623,598 of record OZ241917.1, read on the forward strand.
CGAATATGGGCTAGTTAATAAAGGCGATTTGACGTCGGATTTCCAGGATACTTCAGGTCACTGGACGTGAACGGAAAAAATGTCCATTTCGACGACTTTATCGGCCCAATTCGGAAGGATTTGTCGCGGCGCCGCGTTGCGGCTTTTGTCGAATTAAGGCTAAGCCCTAAACGCCTTGGAGCGTTACAGAAAGTCGCCTGATTTATTTCACAAGGGGGATATATGAGCATCAAAGAGAAACGCAACGCCATGCGTATGGGAAACAGAATGAAAACGACCCTTATCAGCGCAACATTGCTTTGCGCCTTACTCGCCTGTGGTGACGATAAGCCTACTGAACCAGCCCCGCCAGACAATGCCCTTGTGGGGAATTGGCGATTCAGCGGATCGGAGTTGCCGCAAGCGTCTGCTGACAGGTTTTTGGAAAATTTGAAGGTAATTGGTTTTGATTCAAGCGCCGCAGTCACGTTGGTTAGCGAGTTTAAGGCATCGATTGACAGGGGAACGCAGGGTTCCGGGTTTAGTGTGTGGCGCATCAATGCAGACGGCACATGGTCAGACAATGACGGGGGAAACGGCACCTATACTGTTGCTGGTGACCGTCTAACGGTTTCCTCTCCTGACAACCCAACGCTGACCGGGCGGTATTTTGTGACTGATACGGCATTGACGTTTGATGTTGCCATTTTGGAACTCCTTAAACAGCTTCAGGATATTGATTCTCCAGTAGAGGAAAGACAGTTTAACATCCTATTTGGAGGTGTGAATACTCGGCTTATCTTCCAGAAGATATAAAATTCGTTGGTCACTGGGGACGATGTGACTTTGGGTTATAACCCCCCCAAACAATGGGGGCGGTCTCCCGCATCCGGTCCACCACCCGCTGGTCGTTCACCTTGCCCGAAATGCCAGGGACTGCGACAGGTCGCACGGACCGAGGAAGACGACGTCCAGGTCGGACCGGGCGTTTATCGCGTCCAGGCTCTCCACGCTTTCCACGTGGATCAGGACCATGGATTCCCTGGTGCGCCGTGAAAAGGCGCGGAACTCCAGTGGGTGAGAGTCCCACCCGACAAATGTTGCTGCGGTCGGTAGCAACCGGAGCGGGGGTGAAGGTAACGACATCTCCGAAGCCTCCGGTGTAAAGGGTCGCAAGGCGACTCGGCGAGTATGCGGGCCGAAACGTGCAGTGAACGCTGAGCAGGCCTCGAAAAAGGTAATGCGGGAGCCGACCCGCCCATGGATCGGGGAAGGCCGCCGTCGTTGGAAAAAGAGAGCAACGCGCGCATCCAACGGTCCCGCCTGCCTGTCCGAGGGACGCAGGCAGGCCGGGGTAATGGCGAAGGCACGTATACAAGGAGATCCGACGCAACACGGGAAGCCCCAGCGGTGGTGTATAGACACCAACCGGACGCCCGTGAGGGACAGGCCGGGCCGTATGGGGTGGCGGACAGGCTCGTAGTACCCGTGAAGCCGGGTAATGCCGGTGGAGGGAAGGGGCCTGACTTCGGATGTGCTTGTGAAGGGGACAACGGTCGGGAGAGTGGCGCAAGCCTATTACCTCCTCTAAAAGTAGATGAGGCGACTCCAGAGCAAGCTTGGGCTTCAGGTGAAGCTGTCCGGGCAGTGCGGGCAGCGTGTGCCTGAAGGCGACGTCCGTCGGAGAGCCGGATGCGGGAAAACCGCACGTCCGGTTCGATGAGCGGGATGTGGAAACGGAGCACGGAGCGGCTATTGAGGCACCGCCAGACGAAAGGGGCGGAAACAGATAGGCCACTCCTAAACCACCGCGCCACATCTCGACTCTACTTAAGCCGCTCGAAGATCTGCCCCCCTTCCAAGAAGTACCGGGCCACACGTGTATAGGGCCAGGCGTACAGATCCCACACAACGAGGCGAGTTATGGCGCGCAAGAAAAGTATAAAAGGGCACGCCCCCGGCGATGCGCGGACGGCGGCTGACGCGGCGGCGGAGAAGGAGGCCAGGGCGAAAGCGGCCGAGTGGCGGGAAATCGCCGAGCAAGCGGCCGACGATTATTCGAAGCGCGAAGGCAAATTTACGCGGAAGCTCACAGAATCGGAGGCGCAGGGCGCCCTTGCGAGGGGATGTATTGCGGCGAAGGGCGCAGCCAAAGCCTGGGCAGCCGTAGCGGACAAGTGGGAGGCCGGTGACCGGGACCGGGCAAAGCAGTACGAGGAGGAAGCAAACGCCGCGATGATGGATTCCCTGGACGGCCTCGACAAAGCGGACGAACTCTGGAAGATGGAGCAGGAGGGGAAATCGGCCTCGCAGGGTGGTACGAAACGACCTTAGAGCCGGATCCATGGGCCAAGCCACCATAATCTATATTAAACTCGGAGGGGAGTTTTTTCACCAAATGTTGGCACGAAGGGGTCAGCATAACAACGCCTGCCAATTGACATACTGGCAGGCGGGTTGTTGACGAAATTGTGTGATGCGGTGGATTCTTAATCTTTGGCGTTCAGCCTTGCTTCGTTCGCGGCGATGCGTTCACCGAAGGAATCCAATCGTGAGTCGATTTTGTCCAGGCGAACTTCGATTCTGTCGAATCGTCTATCAATACGCCGTTCCAGATCGCTTGTCATATAATACACAATTCCAAAGGTGGCGATGAAATTGGAGGTTGCCAACGCCAGGACGGCCACGATGATTCTGGTGGTTTCGGCGCTCCAGAATTTACCGTTACTTGCATTCATCGGGTACCCCCCGGATTGAACTCTTCCAGGTAGCTGTGATACAGTAAAAATCTAACAAATCGAGGGGGTTTGTCAAGCCTGACCTTGATTCGAACTAATCAGGCTGATAGAGTAACTGAACGAGGGCAAGATCATACTCTGCAAATCCAGAATCATGGCGGGACGCCAGTGCGAGAAGCGTCTGTGGCTGGAGGTGCATCGGCGGGATCTCATCGCATACGACCCGGACGTAAAGCACCGCCTGGCGGTTGGCGAGGACGTCAATGTCGTGGCGCGTGCCCAACATCCGGGCGGAGTACTGATCGAATACGATGACGGTGCGGCTCGTGGACCTCCTTCCCATCGTGCGAAGGACGTACTATCACCCTGATATGCTCGGTTCGTGGTCGATCAAGAAGGTCTTGCCAACGGTCGCGCCGCACCTCGACTACGGATCGCTCGGTGAAGTCCGGGACGGAGCCGCTGCAGGAACGGCTTATCTGCGGATTATCGATCCTGAAACCGATGCCGCCGAGCCCCGGCGGCTGGAGCGGGAGTTGTTGGAATACTGCAAGCTCGACACGCTGGGGATGATGGAACTCGTGAAATTTCTTTCTCAAAGTGGCCGGTAACAAGCTTCACATTCACAAGCAAGGAATCCAATGTCGGACACACCGAGTTTCCGAAGGACGACAAAAAAAAGTCACGGAGCCGTTGTCAGATGAACGATGTGTGCGAAGTCTCATAATCGTAGAAGGGAACCGACAGATAGGAGGTGTACGGTGGATAACGAAGAGTACCTGAAGGAAGTTAATAACGCGCTTGCGAGAGACGAAACCCTACTCGGACGTGTCTGGAAACACACTTTTCCTGTTGAAAAATCTCCTGACGAGATTTCAAAGGAATTGGACAAGGCTACAAGCGGTTTCGTCTACAATTATAGGCGTTACCTTGGCGCAATGTTAAATGGAGAAATTCCCGACAAACCAACCCTTGCCAAACAGACTGAACGCGCTTTGCGGAGTTTCCAAAAGCGGCATCGAGGAGTTCTAAGCAAAGGGACTGAACAGGAACTAAAGCTACGTGAGGAAAAGTGTGCATCAATCGCAAACAACCCCGAGGAAGTGGAAAGGGAGAATGCAGATATTGAGATTGAAACCATAAGACGAATTGGAGAATTCGAAAAGGCAAACGTACCGGGAATATATCTTTATACGTATCCTCGTTATTTAAGTGCGCCGATAGAACCGTCTAATGATGATTCCACCATGAGGACATTTATGAAAATTGGTATTTCCGAGAAGAATGCGCGCGAGCGTATCCGACAACAGACTACAGGAATGCCGGAACCGCCGAAGATAATCGAAATCTGGGTCGTTGATAACGATGATGACGTAAAACTGTTAGAATCCAAAATCAAGCATCACTTAAACACGATAGGTCACGGAAGGTCAGGCAGCAAACGACGGGAGTGGTTCTTGACGAACGAAGAAACAGTAGTATCGACCATCAATCTAATTGGTCTCACCCGTTTCGCTGATCACGTGAAAGAAACATCTGCAAACGCGGAGAATGTAGGTGAATAGAGGACATACTTGCTCGTCTAATCGCGTATGAGAATAAGGTAAAACGCTGGAAGGAAGAGAATTGGAACCGTGATCATTGCTACGAAATGCGCGGGAACATCTGTCTGGACATACAGGGAATATTGGGAGTGATTTTGCATGAGCAGAACATACCGACGGCAGCGCCAGAAAGATAGTTATTACCGGTGGGTCGACTTCAATCTGGAAACCAAACCAGGACGACACTACGGGGATCGTCACATAACCAGAATGGAACACCTTTCGGCGCGCGTGTTCAGGGACGTCTGCAGGGGTGACTGGAGCGACGTGAGGGGCAAGCTGCGTCTGGGCCGTGCTTTGCGGATTTGCTCCAAGTATATTATACGTCAGGAGCTTGTCAAAATGGATCGTAAGGAAGGAGGAGAATCGCATGGCGCCAGAGATGGCTGACATTCCGGATAATTTCCGACACCTAAGTCAATTTCAATGAATCCCGCAATGGACACGTCCGACTTTTATGGATTTGCAACAAAGGAACTCGCCTAGGACACCGCGATCTCATTACATTTTCGCTTGCCGGATTCTCATGGAGAACGTCCACGTACACTTTGGCGACCACTTTGAATCCGATACAATTCGACAAGCCGTCCGCAAGACACCAACAACCACAAGAGATCGGAGTGTAAGTGATGACCGTTTGGGCATTTAACCGAGCGACTGATGATGACGCTAGACAATCTCTGTATCAATCCATCAGGATGGGGAAATCACGTTTTGGCTGGTCTTCGTTAGATGAACACAATTTGAGATTAAAGGATAACTGGTCTGACAATCACTCGAGGAATTTGTTTCTCTTACAGATAAGTAAGGGTGATTGGATTGTTCACGTAAACACACCGAGTTGGGGACGATGTATCGCAGTTCGGGTGGTTTCGGAATACGGCTTTGATGAAGGATTGGATGTCCCGTGGGGCAAGGATTTCCGACATTGTTTCGAAATCGACGTTGAATCGATCATTGAATTTAACCGGAGGGATCCAAATGTTCTACCGTCAGTCAACTTGAATCCCAGATATCGGTATCAGAGAGTCTATGCAGCTGAGGACTTTCTCAAGTCGATTGAAAATTTGAAACACAACGTGATCAACCTCAATTCTGGAGAGAGTAAGGAAGAATTCCACCTGAAGGATGGGACAAACCGATATCTTTCTGAGATTGCGAAACTAATCCACGAAACACACAAAAGCAAGCGACTTGAGCCATTCCTTGCAAAGGTCTTCCGAAAAATACGTGGCGTGGTTGATGTCGACGAAAACGGTTCTGGTTGGAGAAGCGATTATGGTGCCGATCTTATCGTTACAATGCGCTCGCCCTTGGGGCACTTGGAGATTGAAAACAAGATCATCGTTCAGATCAAGTCCTTCTCGGGCAGCCACTACGAAGTTGGCGCTGTTGATCAGGTACAAGCGGGAATTGAGAAATTCAATGGTACGGCTGGGATGATCATAACAACAGCGGGGAAGACCGAAAAATTGGAAAACAAAATCCGGGAGACATCCGAGGCCATAGATCGACCAATAGATTTACTGGCTGCCGATGATGTCGCAAAGTTCGTGTTAAAGATCGCACCAGAACTGCTGTTTCGGCTGGACGGAATTTCCTGACGGGAGTACAAGAATTCGGGGTTGTATCTTGCGTCGATGCGAGGGGCATCTGGACGAAATGTAACCCTGATGTGGATAATTGGGGGACGGAGAGGCTGCGTAGGTCGCGAAAGTTTCATTCCGTGAGCATTGCACGTGGTTGGCGGTTGACGCCAATAGTACCGTGTGTCTGGATGCCTGCGCTGAGAGACTTCAATGCATATGCTGTTTGATTCGGTTATCCATCGCGCAACTTTCCGATAGATTTCCATCCGAGAAATCGCAAGAGATACCGCGCAAACGTCGGTGAGTTGGGTGAGGACGGCCGTGCAAACCAGGGCAACCACACGGGTTGCCCCTACAATGCTGGGATCCGATACACCCGAAGCCCCGGTCTTCGGTCACGAAATACTCAGTGGCCTGGAATTGTCATTGACCTCCAGAATTTATGTAGTAAAATTAATCATGCGGATCAAGTTCGACGCGGCGACGCCCAGAGGATCAATAGCATGAGGAGGGCAAATGAACGAGAACGACGGCTCTACGGCCCGAGGTTTTGACCCCGACACTGCACCCGATCTCTCGAAGGACGGCTGGCCGGAAAAGTTCGCCAGGGCGCCCGTACGTCGGGGCCGTCCCCCGAAGGCGCGACCGAAAGTGTCGACCACGATCCGGTTGTCCCAGGAGGTCGTCGATCATTTTCGCGCCGGAGGGCGCGGCTGGCAGACACGGATCGACAACGCCCTGCGCGACTGGATCAAACGACACGACGTCGCTTGATCGGATCCTGCCGCACTGCATTGCGGTAGCCGGCCCATGAAAGACCGGTCTACTCGCATGAGCCGAACCGCCCGGGGTCCATCCCGAAATACATGCGGCAAGATGTCTGCCGACGGGACGGGTCGGCCACAGCATGATGGTGGAATCCGACTTGCGCTGAGATTGCCGATGATTCATTGGGTTTGTGTGGATTGCACGCGAACAAGGGGCGACTTCAAGGATGGTCGCCCCTTTTGTTTCGGTCGTGATTGTAGTGCATTTGTCTGAGCCGGCGCCGATCACGCCGCGGACGGCGAGGCCCGTGGATATACCGTAGGGGCGGGGGGCGTTCGTCTGCAGTGATGTGTTTGCCCTTACGATGTCGATTGGAGACGGCTACGAAAAGAAATGTGGCGTCGTATATTGCTAATATTCGCGGGATGCGATTGACTTACAGACTTGATCCCGTATCTTGTATAAACGGTGCCGTCCCTATCTCCCCAAAGGCCCCCGAAATCTTGCATGGCGAATTTCGATACCATCTCAAAACGCCTGATTCAGACAGGATTCTTCTTTGCGGTTGATGCGTTAGGCTGAAGAGTGATGTTTATACACTTAGGGGTTTGCAGCGCGAGAACGAGAAGTGTGGATGTACAAACAAGGGGCAATTGATAAAGGAGAAAAAATGGGTGCTGGTGACGTGATACGGGAGGATGAAAGTGATGCTAACGCGGAGGTAGCCAGGGCCTTGCGGACTTGCGGAGAATTGCGGACAGGCAAGAGCAGGATGTTGACGGAGGAGGAGACGGTTCGTTTTTTTATGAAACTGGAGAGGAAGTGGGGCAAGAGATCCACAAGAGGCGATATGGGGGAATGTGATGAAGTGTAAAATCAGGGTTGTAGAATCGGTATGCGGCCCTACAGTAGCAAATAGGGAATGAGTGGTTAAGTTGCCGAAGCGGAATGAAGGGCAGTCTTTCGATGACGTTGTGGCGGCGTCGATCCGTCCGGCAGTGATTAAGGAGACGGATCGACCCGATAAGTGATCGTGAGGGCATTGACGATGGAAAAGCACATATTCCTTGCCATAGGTGCCTCTGTTGCCGTTGTCGGTTTATTGATTACCGCGGCTGGTCTCATCTTCAAGAGCGGGAAGTGGAAGGGAGAAGTTGACTCCGACAGGAAAGCGTTTAAGGAATTCATGGATAAAATCGAGAAGAAGATCGAAGAAGTCCTGGAACGACTTCCTTCTCGCAGGGTTGTAACTCAGGCCAGCCCGTTGCAGTTGACGGATTTTGGAAAGGAAATCGCTGAAGAAATCGAAGCTGAGAAGTGGGCAGAGAGAATTGTCACACGTTTAACCAAGGAAGTTAAGGGCAAGGGTCCTTATGATATACAACAATATTGTTTTGAATATGTTGGAACTTTCGAATTCGATGAGATCAAGGATGAGGATCTACGGGGGTGCGCATATATGCGGGGGATTGAACTGGATGATGTTAAGCGAGTGTTGGCCGTTGTATTGCGGGATAGACTGTTGAGTTCTTGAGTGGGTGGCCGACCTGCCTTATGCCATGTTTGATTGTGTGTCGGCAGGCTAACATAGTAAATCGTTCCCATTGCGTAGATTCCAGCCTGGACCGATACCCTACGTACCAATACGACGTTAGCGAGATCGTAGAAGGGATCCGAATCGGAGACGAGTTTAGCGCACGTACGATGTGATAGTCTGGATTGCAAGCAAGTAGGGCGACTCTTCTCCGAGTCGCCCTACTTGCTGTCGCAGCTTTGTCCAGATTGCCGACGAATCCAGCGCAGAACGTTGCTGATATCTTGGTGGTGCTCTTGCAACGTGGTTCCGTGCTCACTTCCTCACGCTGTTGACCATATCGCGGCAGCCGTGCAGGTAGATGCCGGTATCGACCGAGAGCGCGATGTATCGCACGCCGGCGTCGATCCAGCGTTTTGCGGCATCCGGGCTGTCCGCGAAGGTGCCCACGGTGAGGCCTGCCTGGTTGATCTGCGCGGTTGCCTCCCGCATCCGCTCCACCACCCGGGGATCGTGCACCTGGCCGGGAATGCCGAGAGACTGGGAGAGGTCGTACGGTCCGAGGAAGACCACGTCCAGTCCGGGCACGGCGATGATCGCATCCAGGTTCTCCAGGCCCTCCACGCCTTCCACGTGGATGAGGACCATGGATTCCCTGTTGAGCCGCTCGAAGATCTGGCCGCCCTCCGCGAAGTACCTGGCCGCGCGGGTGTATGGCGACACGCCGCGCATCCCCAGCGGCGCGTATTTTGCCGCCTGGACGAGGGACTCGGCGTCGGATCGGGTGCGTATCTGGGGGACCTGGACGCCCTCCGGGCCGATGTCCAGGGCGCGGAGCACCTGGGGCGGGTCGTTATCCCTCACGCGAACGATCGGAGAAATGCCCGCGCCCTTCGCCACGCGGCAGAGGTTCTCGGTGGTCTCGATGTCCAGGGGGCCGTGTTCGGTATCCAGGACGACGAAGTCGAATCCGGCGTACGCGGCGATTTCGATGAGCGCGCCGGAGGCGAGGTTGACGAACGGGCCGAGGACGACTTCACCGGCTTTCAGTTTGGCCTTCAGGCTGACTTGAGACATTATGCGTCTCCCCGACGTGGGTTTGAAAAATGGAGCCGATTCGTCGCCCAATATAGGTTGCCGCAAATGTCGTGTAAAGTGTAAAGCCCCGGCGCCGGACCGGCTTGACATTCGTATGCCGCATCCGTATATATGGAGTAAGAGTTCTGCAATGGGAAGGAGGCCGGAATGTCCACCGATCTGCGTGAATTTGCGTTACGCCTGAAAGCCATCGAAATCCTGAAGCGGTACCTGTGGGTACGGCATCAGCTGAGGGTCATTCAGCTCTGGAAGAAACTCTACATCCATCCGAACTGACGGTGATGATCGGAAAGACGGAATGGCGCTCGGGCGGGGACGGTCCGGGCGCCTTTTCTTATTGGAAACCGCCGGAAGGCCGCTCCTGCGACCCACGGCGTCCCGGCGCCCGCGCCCCGTTTCAATTTCATTAGGGTTTGCTCTCCAACCGGCGATTCGTTAGATTTCCGCCCATTATCAGCCCGTTGGAAAAGTCCATCCGGGCTACGTCCGGCCCTTATGCCCGAAATACGGCGTTGCGCTCCCTCCCCGAATCCAGGGATTCGCGTCGGTCGCGCGCCTTGTCTTCGGCCACAATGACTCGGCCTCGCCTACGAAGCGACTTTTTCAACGGACTGTTATGGCCTCCGGACAGAACAGGATTCGCGCGGTTTACGACCGGTTGATGGACGCGTTCGGACCGCAGGGCTGGTGGCCGTCGGAAACCCCGTTCGAAACGATGGTCGGGGCCATACTCACGCAGAATACAGCGTGGGCGAACGTGGAACGCGCGATCGGCAGGCTGAAGGAGGCCGGGGCGCTCGACGCCCGGACCCTGCTGGAGATGCCCGGCGACCGGCTGGAGAACCTCATCCGGCCCGCCGGGACGTTCCGCGTAAAAACCAGGAGGCTGAAGGCGTTTCTGGCGTTCTTCGCCGGCAGGTACGGCGCGGACGTTGCCCGGATGAGGAATGCGCCGGCCGATCGTTTGCGCGGGGAGTTGCTGGCGGTTTCCGGGATCGGACCCGAGACCGCCGATTGCATCCTGCTCTATGCGCTCGAGAAGCCGAGCTTCGTGGTGGACGGGTATACGCGGCGGATTTTCGGAAGACTGGGAGCGATCGACCGGTCGCTCGAATACCATGAAATCAAGCGCAGGTTCGAAGCGGCATTGCCGGAGGACGTGGGCGTTTACAACGAATATCATGCGCTGATCGTGGCGCTGGGAAAGCAGGCGTGTCTGCCGGCGCCCAGGTGCGGGCTGTGCGCGTTGAATACGATCTGTGAAACGGGAGGAAGCGATGGCCAGGTTTGAGTTGTGTTTCAACACCAGCACGATTCAGCCCGCATCGATCGAAGAGAAGATCCGGGCGGCGGGAGAGGCGGGTTACGGCGCGATCGAACTGTGGTGCGAGGACCTGACGGGCTGGGAGCGGTCCGGCGGAAAGCTGTCCGAGCTCAGAAAGCTGCTCGATGACTACAATCTCTCGGTGCCCGATCTGGTGCATTTTTCGGGCTGGATGGACGCGACCGATTCCGCCTTCGAAACGGAACGCCTCGCCGAGGCCCGGCGGCTGATGGAGCAGGGCGTGGCCATCGGCGCGCCGCGCATCATCGCGGGACCGGCGCGAGGTCGGGTGGACCTGAACCGGGCGGCGGACCGCTTCTGCCGGTTAATGGAACTGGGAATAGAGGTTGGATGTCTGCCCGCGCTGGAATTCCTGGGTTTCGTGGACCACGTCAATAACGTGGATACGCTGATGGACATCGTTAACATGGCGGACCACCCCCGGACCGCGGTGGTGATGGATGCGTTCCACATCTATCGCGGCGGCGGGAAGGACGAGGATATCCTGAAGGTTCCGGGGGCGCAGGTGCACATTTTCCATATTGACGACGCGCCGAAAACGGACCGCGAACGCGAGACGCTTGCCGACGGGGACCGCGTCTATCCGGGCGACGGAATCCTGAACCTGCAAGGGATGCTTGAGATGCTGGCGTCTCAGGGGTTCTCCGGTCCGGTCTCCCTGGAGCTGTTCAACGAGAACCTCTGGCGGGAGGACCCCCGCGAGGTGGCGCGCATCGGCGCGGAAAAGGTAAGACGACTGATCGAGCCCGCGGCATAGACGCCCGGGCACGGAGTCCCGACATGGTCTACGTTGGAAAAACGGCAATTCCCGGCTCGACCGTACTGGCGCCGCTGGCCGGCGTGACGGATCGGTCGTTCCGGCTGCTGTGCCGGGAGCAGGGCGCCGGTCTGGCCGTGACGGAGATGGTGAGCGCCCGCGGACTGGCCGACGGCAGCGAGCGGTCGAGCCGGTACCTCGATTTCGAGGCGGACGAGCATCCCATCTCCGTGCAGATATTCGGGTCGGAGCCGGATGAAATGGCCGAGGGCGCGCGGGTGGCGGCCGAACGGAAGCCCGATCTTCTGGATATCAACTGCGGGTGTCCTGTGAAGAAGATCGTGAACCGGCGCGCGGGCGCGGCCCTGCTGAAGGATCCGCCGCGGCTGGGAAGGATCGTCTCGGCAATGGCAAAGGCGGTTTCGATTCCCGTCACCCTGAAGATCCGCAGCGGGTGGGACGACGACACGAAGGCTTCGGAGGTTGCCCGTCTGGCCGAAGATATGGGCGCGGCGGCGGTCGCCGTACACGGCCGGACGCGGAAGGCCGGATTTACGGGAACGGCGGACTGGGACGTGATCCGCGACGTTGCCGACGCCGTCTCGATTCCCGTCATCGGCAACGGCGACGTCAGGGATCCCCTGGCCGCCAGGGAGATGATGGAACATACGGGATGCGACATGGTGATGGTGGGGCGGTGGGCGATCGGAGACCCGTGGCTGTTCGGGCGCATCGAGCATTTTCTGGCCACCGGCACGCTGCTGGGGGGGGCGTCGGTCCGCGAACGGGTGAGCATGGCCATCCGGCACCTGCGGCTCTCGGTGGAAAACAAGGGGCTGCCTGCCGGGGTCCGTGAGATGAGAAGGCATTTTGCCGCGTACACCAAGGGCATCGACGGGGCTGCGGCGTTCCGGCGCCAGTTGATGACGGAGGATGATCCGGAAGGCGTCGAAGCCATTTTGAACGCCGTTCGCCGGAGGGCAGAGGAGGTATCGGGTGACTCCTGAACAGGTCCGGCAGGTACTTGAAGCGGTGCGCGAAAACCAGCTGGACGTCGACGGCGCGATGGATCGGCTGAAGAAGCTGCCGTTTGAAGATCTGGGGTTCGCGCACGTGGACCATCACCGGGCAATGCGTCAGGGATTTCCGGAGGTGATCTTCTGCCAGGGAAAGACCACGGAGCACGTGGTTGAAATCGCGCGCCGGATTTCGGAGGCGGGGTCCGCGCTTCTGGCGACCCGGGCCAACCGGGAGCAGGCGGATGCCGTGCGTTCGGCCTTGCCGGCGGCGGACTACAATGCGTTGGCCCGAACGCTGACGATTCGCGGGGACGACGCCGGCGCCGTGGAGGCGACGGGAGAGGTGCTGGTTATTTCGGCTGGAACGTCGGATATGCCGGTCGCCGAAGAGGCATTCGTGACGGCGGAGGCGATGGGCAGCCGGGTGAATAAGCTGTACGACGTTGGCGTGGCGGGGATTCACCGGCTTTTCGCGCACCGCGATCAGATCGACCGGGCCGCCGCGATCGTGGTGGCGGCGGGGATGGAGGGCGCGCTGCCTTCCGTGGTCGGCGGACTGGTGGATGTTCCGGTGATTGCGGTACCGACCAGCGTGGGCTATGGCGCCAGTTTCGGCGGATTGGCCGCGCTGCTCGGGACGTTGAATTCCTGCGCGCCGGGCGTGGCGGTGGTGAATATCGACAACGGATTCGGCGCGGGCTTCTTCGCGAGTCTCGTCACGCGGACGCAGGACCGATCGAGGCAAGGGTCGTAGCCGCTACCGGCGTCCAAGCCCGAGGCGGCGCTGGAGAGAAACGGGGCGGCCGGCGGTATCCGCGAGCGGCAGCGCCGGAAATGAGCCCTTCGTCTTCAGGCTGAGAACCACGAGACAGAACAGCGCGACCGGAACGGCCAGCAGGTCCGCCGGCAGGTCCGGCGTGAGGTAGATGAAACAGATCCAGGCGGCGAATCCCGCGACCATGGCTGCGAGCGCACCGGGCAGGTTGGCCCGGGACCACCAGATGCCGGCGGTGAGCGGCACGAAGAGGGTGGCCAGCAGGATCGACCACGAATTTACCATCAGTGTATAGACGGTATTGTGCGCCAGTGCCAGGTAAAGGGCGATCAGGCCGAGGATCGGAACGCTGATCCGGCAGATCGTGAGGATGGACCGTTCGTCGGCGTTCGGGCGGACGTAGCGGACCAGGTCCCATCCGATGACGCTGGCGGGGGCGAGCAGGGCGCTGTCCGCGCTGCTCATCAGGGCCGAGACGAGCGCGCCCAGAAAGACCGCCATCGCGAGAGGCGAGAGATATTTCATGCCCAGCTGCATCATGATCATGTCCGGGTCGCCGATATCGGGAAAGATGAGGGTCCCGGCAATGCCGAGAAACACCGGCAGAAGACCCACCGTAAGATAGAGCGCGCCGGCAAGATAGGCGCTGTTCTGGGCGACGGATTCACTCCTGCTTGAAAGACTCCGCTGGATGAGGTCCTGCCCCGCCAGATTGCCCAGTCCGATGACCAGCCAGTCCCTGGCGTAGGCGAACCAGCCGGGCGCACCGGCGTTTCTGGGATAGAGGTAAAACCGGTCTTCGGATATCCGGGCGCTGATGGCCGACCACCCACCCATATCGTTCAGCAGCAGCGGCGTAATAACCAGGAGCCCCACGGTTAGAACGGCCACCTGGATGAAGTCCGTCAGCGTGACGGCCCACATGCCGCCCGCGGTCGTGTAGACGAGGACGATCGCCGCCCCGATGCAGATGCCCAGTGTGGGGTCGATTCCGGTCAGCGACTGGATGACCCTGCCGAAGGCGACCATCAGGGACGCCACCCATCCGAGATATGCAGGGATGGTGCACAGCGCGGCCACCGCGCCTGCCGGGCGGCCGAAGCGGCTTTCGAAAAAACCCGCGATGGTGGTCAGGCCCATCCTCCGCATGATCCTGACGTAGAACAACCCCGCGAGAAACAGACAGAGTGCCGCGCCGAACGGATCGGCGATGACGCCCATGAATCCCTTCTTATAGGCCTCGCTGGCGGCCCCGATGACGATCCCGCCCCCGAACCATGTGGCCGCCAGGGTCCCGGTGGCCAGCCAGATGCCCAGCCTCCGGCCGGCGACGATGAAGTCGGCGGAGCCCTTGACGCGCCGGCCCGCGTAGAGACCGACCGCGAGCGTCACCAGGATATAGGCCGCGAGGCCGAGGATAATCGTCAGGTTGGGCATATTGTGACCAGTAGACAGAATCCGGAACCGGGCGCCGGCGCAGCCGCCGGGTTCCCGATCACTCGATCCGGTTGTGTTGCTTCATGATATTGACGAGCCGGTCCAGCGGGAGGCCGGGCATCGTCCTGTTGTCCCGTCCCGTCATCGTGTCCGCGGCGCAGAGCGCGTTGACGATGGCTTCCTCGGTGGCCTCGACGGTGGCCTGAAGAAGCGGATTGAGGCGGCGGTCCCGGAGGGTCTTGACCGTATCCGCTGCCGCCGCGTCCCGCGGGATGCGGTGGGCGGTGGAGAACGCAAGAACGAGGTCGCCGCTGCTTGTTCGCGAAAAGGTGCCGGTGCGGCTCATGCCGAGTGCGGACCGTCTACACAACCGTCGGAGCTGAATGGGGATCAGCGGCGCGTCGGTGGCGATCAGAATGACGATGGAACCGTCTCGGGCCGGCGGACGCGCCACCGGCAGGTGTCGCCCCACCGGGACCCCGTCGATGACCAGATTGGAACGACGGCCGCAGTTTGCCACGACCAGCACGCCCAGGGTATAGGCGCCCTGGGCCTTTGTGAGTACACGCGACGCCGTTCCGATGCCGGCCTTGAATCCGTACGCACGCATCCCCGTACCCGCGCCTACCGATCCCTCGGCGACCGGCCCGTCCGCGGCGGATTCGATCGCACGGATGACGTGTTCCTCTTTTACATGGCGGCCCGCGATGTCGTTGAGGCCGCCATCGTAACATTCGGCCACAACCGGGAGGGGAACGCGCCCCCGGCCCTGCCGGAGCATATAGGCTACGACGCCGCTGTACCCCTCTCCCACGCTCAACGTGTTGGTGAGGACCACCGGAACCTCCAACAGACCCCGTTCGTTGACCCACGCCATACCTGTCATCTCGCCGTTTCCGTTGATCGCTTCGGCCGCGGCGTACACCTGGTTCAGGTACACATCGTCGGGATGGGGCACCACGGCCGTCACACCGGTACGGACAGGCCCCTTTCCGACAACCAGTTCCCCTTCGCCGCTGATGAGGGTGACGTGCCCCACCCCGACGCCTGATACATCGGTGATGGCGTTATGGGGGCCGGGCGCGATAACGCCGATTTTTATACCCAGGTCTCTGGCGCGTGGACGTTCGGCGCCCCGGGCGTCTGAGCAGAGCGCGAGGATGAGGAAAACGAGACAGCATTGGAAAAGGTGTGAACGAGAAAACATGAGATAAGGCTCGGATTTGGAGTTCAACGCCACCACCGTGCGGACAGTGGGGACGGGACCTACCCCCCTTCCTGAGAGGAAGGGGGAACGGTGACGGGTCGATGGACCGGGCTGGCGAACGTGCCGTCTGTGCCTGCCACGTGACGGTGCAGACGTCAACGGGTTTGGCTTTTGCTTCAAGCTGGCAGCTGATTGCAGTTGTTTCCCTTTGTGTCTCCGTGTGAGCTGGGCTTCGTGTCCAGGTGATCGGTATTTCCCGCGAACGGAATTCCGGCAACCTATTTCAGGGCCAGGACTCTCGATTTCCCCGCGTCGCGCGGCTTGTGGACCCTTCCCTTCCAGACGAAACTGCCGAACGAACCGGTCAACCCCACGAAAACCGTGTAAGGTATCTGCAGGAACTCCCAGACCGGCAGCACTGGCAGGAGGTCCGACCGGCCGAACTTCCGTGCGCCTTTCCATACCACAGCGAGGTCCGCCAAGGTCCTGGCCGCGAAACAGGCCAGCGGCAGACCGACGCCGGTTCCCGCGATCGCCGAAATCAATGCAACGGGAAAGAACAGGTTGAGCGTAAACACATTCGCGAGATAGGCGAAAAATACCGGATTGAGCGCCAGCATGCACCGCGCGTTCGACGCCCATCGCCGCCGCTGGGTCCAGAATCCCGCCATGGTTTCGGCGCGACGGGTGCTGACGAAGGTGTGAGGGTCGTCTGCAAAAACGATCTTTGCGCCGGCCCGGCGGAACAACTGAAGCAGGAGGACGTCGTCGCCGGACGGACGGTGCGCGATTTCCTCGAATCCGGCGACCCGCTCGAAAAGCGCTTTCCGGTAGCCGAAATTCTGTCCCGATGCGGCCAGCGGCACACCGAGGTTGGCGGCGCCGGCGGAAGCGGACATGAGCGCGAGAAAGTCCAACGCCTGGATGCGCTCCGCCGGCGTCAGCGGGTCCCCGGCGTTTTTTACCTGTGAGAACCCGATGACCGCATCCGCGCCGGCGTCGAAATGCGAAACCATTCCTGAAATCCAGGTGGTCGGAACGTCGCAGTCCGCGTCGGTCGTCAGGATGATGCTCCCGCGCGCGGCCCGGATGCCCTCGGAGAGCGGCCGTTTCTTTGCCGCCATATGCCGGAACGCGTCCGTGACTTCAATGCTCCGGATCCGGGTGTGCCTGGCTGCGAATTCGGCCGAGATCGCCGGGGTATCGTCCGTGGAGCCGTCGTCGACGACCAGGACTTCGTACCGGTCGGCCGGGTACGTCTGGCCGATCAGTCCCGTGAGGCAATCGGCGATCTGATCCGCTTCGTCTCTTGCGGCAATCACCACCGATACGAACGGAAAGGTGCAGGTGTCAGCGCGCCGGATCCTTCGCCGCAGGCCGATCAGGAACGCCAGGGCGGCGGCCGCGTACACAGCCGTAGAGACCATCAGGATCGCATGGATCAGGGTGGTTGACACGGGTGACCAGGTTGGGAAGGGGTTGAAATCGGGTTCTCCACGCTCGCGTAGCGCGGCCGATGCACGGCGGATGCATTGGAAGAATCTGGAGCGGTGGGCATTTTCCCGGCGTTTGTGCCTTTTTCCTGTCTATCCTGCCTGCCTGTGCCGTGCTCGGCACGGCAGACAGGTCCATCCATGTAAATTCACGCTTCTTGATTTGAAGAGGCTAATGTTCCACCACTTCGATATCGTAGAACAGCCCCTTGATACCTTCTGAACAGTTGTTGCAGATGGGCACGGCGGACCGGTCCTTGAGGATGGCGTTTCTGAAACCGGTATACGCCTCACCGGACCAGGTGTCTTCGAAGTCCGGGTTTTCCAGTGCATTGCCCAGGCCGTAGTGAACGTCTTTGTCAAAACAGCACGGCGAAACGGCCCCGTCCCAGTTGACGACGGTACTGTACCAGAGGTGCCTGCAGGAATTGGTTATCCTGCCGTTCATCGTCAGCGTGTCCGTGTCGTAGCGATAGCGGCTGAGAGATTCGTCTTCGGGGAGATATTGTTCCGCTTCGGCGTCCGTATAGACCTGGGCGGTTTTCAGCGACAGCCGGTCCACGCCGAGTTCCCGGGCGAGGTTCCGGGCGGCTTCGATCTCGGTTTCGTTGTGTTTGAAGATGATGAATTGCAGGTGAATGACGGGATGGTCCGCGTTCAGCGTCTTCTTTGCCGCGCTGAGGAGGCGGATTCCGTCCAGGACCCGGTCGAAGTTGCCCCCGACGCGGTACTTGACGTAGGATTCCGCGGTCACCCCGTCCAGGGAGACCACGATTTCGTCCAGCCCGGAGGAGACGATATCTTCGGCGTCGTCTCGGCTTCGGATGTAGTGGACATTGGTGCTGGTGATGGTGGGTACGTTGTGGGCTTTGGCCAGCCGGACCATGTCGGTCAGCCGCTTGTTGATGAAGGGCTCGCCCTGGTTCCACAGCATCAGGAGCACGAGGTCTTTCGCCTGCTCCTCGAAGATTCGCTTGAAGGCTTCGAATTCCATCGTGCCGCGGGGCCTTGTGAGTCCCCCGTTGCCGGATGGGCAGAGCGGACATTTGAGATTGCAGAGGTTTGTGGGCTCCAGCATCAGGATGAAGGGCCGCCCCATTCGGATATCGCGTCCGGCCAGCCGCGACAGGACGAACGAGAGGACCACCTTGGCGGCGTTCCAGACGCGTCGGACTGTCAGCGTCCGATGGTATCGCGCAACGGTTCCGGGCAACAGCCTGAGTGAGAGCATACCTATTTCCAGCGGGAGCGCGCCAGTGCGCCGGCGGCGCAGATGACGACGACGTACGGTACGGATATCAGTTCAAGGAGCGGAAACAACCGGAGGATTCTCCGCGCATTGAAACGGCGGGCGGCGCCGGACAGCAGCAGCCAGTCGGCGAGTATTTTTGCCGCGCCAATCATACCGAAGGGGAATCGGAGCGCGGGATGCAGCCAGGCGAGGAAAGGCGCCGCGGCGAGGACCACGTGGAATATATAGAGAGTCAACGCGACAGGCAAGACCGAAAATCCGTAATGGACCGCTTTTGACTGGTAGCGGACCTGGCGGCGGTACAGGCCGTCCGTATGCGGGGATGAACGCACGCATGCGTCCGGGTTGAATCGGATGCGCCAGGCCGTTTTCGAGGCGATGCGCCGCATCAGCAGGACGTCGTCTCCACCGCGGATATGACCGATGGGATCGAATCCTCCCGCATCGTGGAAGGCCGACCTGCGATAGGCGAGATTCCGTCCGGTACACGTCAGAGGAAAACCCAGACCGATGCTGCCGGCCGCCAGGGTGGACACCACCAGTCCCTGCAGGGCAAGCAGGCCGGACAGGGCCCCGCGCTTCGGGATCAGGGGCGCATATCCCGCGACCATGCCGACGTCGGGATCGAAAGCGCGCACCGTGGAAGCGATCCAGTCGGATGAAGGGATGCAGTCGGCGTCCGTTGTGAGGATGATTTCCCCGGCGCCGGCGCGGATGCCGGCGTCCAGGGCATTTTTCTTCGAGCAGGCGTGCGGGCCGCCGGTCGCCTGTACCACCTTGAGGCCGGGAATGCGGTCGGTCCACGCCATCGCGATGCGCGCGGTGTCATCCGTGGAATGGTCGTCGACGACGATGACCAGGGTGCGTTCTGGAGGATAGGTCTGTTCGGCGAGGGCCGAGAGGCACCCGTCGATACGATGGGCTTCGTTGCGGGCGGGAATGACAACCGTGACGTCGGGGGTATCGGCGTTGCTGCCGGCCGACAGGCGACTCAGACCTCTATGGATCGCGCCCGCGACGACGACGTAGACCAGGCAGAGGAGAGATGAGACGAATGCCAGCGCTTCCATCGGAGCCGTCACGTGTCACCGGGGCGGTCGGCATCATCGATGCACTGCCGGATCCAGGCCAGGTTGGCTTCCGGCATAATGCCGTAATTGTAGAACGAAAACCGGCGGATGCCCAGGCCCAGTGCGCGTTCGACGCCAGCGCTGAGTGTGCGGGCGTCCGGAGACGCGGGAGGATATGCCTGCAGACCCACGACGAGTTGCTGCGGGTTCTTCAGGTCGGGCACGATTTCGGAAATCGCCCCTTGAATCCGTTCGGTGTCCGGTGTGTACGCGAGGGTTTCCGCATAGTCCGCGATGTTCGCCAGGCGCGAGCGGTCGATTGCCGCGTGAAACCGGTCGCCCATGAAGATGAATGAGACAGGGACCCCGGCGGCGGCTTTTACCTCTTCCAGCAGGCTCGCGACCACCTCGTCGCGCATCCGGACGAACGGCTCGAGTTGCGGAATCGAGGCGATGAGTTCCTCGCGGGACCCGGCGGGCGGGATGCCGGAAGCCAGGGTCCGGCGCAGCCTGGATTCCACGGCCCGCGAAAGGGCGTCGGGGTCCAGGCCGTTCTCTTTCGCCCTCGAACGACAGGCGTCGCAGAAGCAAAGGGAGAGGAGAAATCGCCCTCCGGGCCCGAGGTCGACGCCGTGTTTGACGTGATAATGCGTGTGTCCGAACCCGCCGTAGGAGAGGGATTCGCATTCCAAAAGGGCGATTCCGTAGTTTTCGGCGAGGTCCCGGGCCAGTGCCGCGGCGAACGCGCGGACCCCCGGGTTGGCCGGGCAGAGCCAGGAGGTGCTGACGTCGCCGGTACAGGTGACTTCAGCGCATTCAGGATGGCGCCCGGCCTGGTACGAGTTGTGAAGAAATACCGTCCACGCGATAAGTTCCAGTCCGGCGCCTGCCGCGGCCCCGGCGGCGTCCGCGTACCAGTTCTCGCCGCCCATGAGCGGGCTGACGTGAGGTTGTATGGGTGTGTCGGCATACAGGCCCGCGCCGGGCTGAAAATAGACGGCGGCCTGGGGGATCTGGAGCAGCACCTGCGTCGGCGAATGCGGGCGCAACATCTCGAAGGTGTGGTACGCCGAAGCCAGGCTGATGGCATCCAGGCCGACTTCGTCCCGGAGCCGGGTTGCGACGGCTTCGGGCCCGCCGTCGGCGAGGTCCCACGGGTAGGACCAGAGCGTGGTGTGCAGGTCGGACAATCAGGTTTCTCCGGATAGGTTGCGTTGGCGCCGGACCGTCGGCCAATCGCGCTCTTTCCGTCGCGCAGCACATATCACTGCGGCGTTGATGGTACCATCTATTGTTGGGGATTGCAAGGGATATCGGGGGTAGTTCACCAGTTCGGACGACCTACCCCCTTTCCCCCTTCCCGGGGGGACGGGGGAACTGTGATCCCGTCACGGTCTCTCCTGGTTTTCTCCCCCTTTCC
Source organism: Candidatus Latescibacterota bacterium (assembly GCA_965203805.1). Classification (GTDB taxonomy): domain Bacteria; phylum Latescibacterota; class UBA2968; order UBA2968; genus JAAXHE01. The sequence continues at coordinate 5,644,683 of OZ241917.1, forward strand.
CTCCGGGAGAGGGGGCCGGGGGGAGAGGTCTGCGTGCCGTCTGTGCCTACCACGTGACGGTGCAGACGTCAAGGGGTTTGGCTTTTGATTCAAGCTGACGGCTGATAGCTGACAGCTGCTCTTTGCTGCATCTACCGTCTACCCTCTCCCCGCTCTTAGATGTATCCCGTCGACCCATCCGGGCGTACGGGCGCGGTGCGTTGCCAGTGGGGGACGTCTTCATCGGTTAGCGCGTCCTCGTTCACGTCGATACCCAGCCCGGGCCGGTCTCTTAGTTCCAGGTATCCATCCACCGGCAGATAGGGATCCGGGACGTACTCCATCCATCTCGAGCCCACCGGGATGACGTATTCCAGGATCTTGAAGTTATGCGTTGCGGCGGCGAAGTGCACGTTGACCGCCGTTGCGATCGGCCCCATGGGGTTGTGCGGCGCGATCGTGACGTAATGGGCCTCGGCGATAGCGGCGATCTTCCGCATTTCGAGCAGACCCCCGCATACGCAGACGTCGGGCTGGATGATGTCGGCGGCCCTGGCGGCGATGAGATTCAGGAATTCGAACCGCGCGTAGAGACTCTCGCCGGTTGCCAGCGGTACCTGCATCTGGCTGCGCAGCTGTTCCCAGGCGGGGATGTGTTCCGGCCGAAGGGGCTCTTCGTAAAACAGGGGGTCATACGGCGCGAGCGCGTTGGCGAGCTGCAGGGCTCGGATGGGTTCGAAGATCTTCGCGTGCGGGTCGAACGCGAATTCCCAGTCGTCGGGGGTACAATCGCGGAGCTCTTCGAAATACGTGGCCGCGGCGTCGCAGACCCGTCCCCAGCGGTTCGCGTCGGGATTCAACAGGAAGGGGCTGGTCTTGAACGCGGTGAATCCCCATTTGTCGTTCAATCGCTGCGCCCCTTCGGCCGCGACCGCGCCGGTGGGCCCGCCGCAGCTCTGGTAGACCCTCACGCGGTCGCGCAGATTGCCGCCGAGAAGCATGTATACCGGTACGTTTGCCGCTTTGCCGCTGATATCCCACAGTGCGTGTTCGATGCCGGAGATCGCGGCCAGGCCGGTACCGCCCGGGGGAAAGCGGAACTGCTGATGGGTCTTCATCATCAGGTATTCGATACGGCGGGGGTCTTCGCCCACGAACCACGTGGCGATATAGTTTACGATGGGCTCGACGGAGAGGTCCGGCCCGATGGAATAGGCTTCGCCCCATCCGTAAATTCCCTCGTCGGTTTCCACCTTGATAAGGGCCCTGGGACGGTTGCTGTAGGTGACGAGAAAGGTCTTTATCGCGGTGATTTTCATGGTGGAAGCTCTCCTTTGGTTGGGGATTCGGACGTTGGGCTTGATTCGGGATTGTACAGGAAGAGGTCGCCGGGCGTACAATCAAGCGCCTGGCAGAGCGTTTCGATGGTGGCCAGATCGATCCGCTTTGCCCGGTTATTGAAAATGGCGGAGACGGTGTTGGCCTGAAGACCCGTCAGCCCGGCGATTTCCGAGATCCTGTACGGACGGTCCGGCCCTTTTTCAGCCATGAGGATATGGAGTTGGAATTTCAGCATACGACGAGTCTGCGTTCCGGTTTTCGGGGTGACAGGCAGCGGCAATGATCCGCTGGAAAAATGTAATACAGATGGTTAAAAATATAAAATATAATTATTTTCACGTAATTAGTTAATTGTTTTTGAGAGAAGTCAATCTATCGACCAATGTGGCGTCGATGAAGCTGGAAGGCTCGACCGCGTGACAGAAAGGGTCCGACAAAATGCCTTCGCCGGCATCTGTCGCACGGAGTTTCCTGAATCCGGCGTGTCTCTCCTGCGCTTTCAAGGTTTCTCAGTCGGTGATGGTGAGCGAGATGCCCGCCTTCGCGCCGAATTTATCCTCCGTCGCGTCGCCCACGCCCCGGTCCATGGTCGTTTCGGCGAATAGGCGCAACGGCCCCAGCCATTTGATGTTCAGCCCCGCCACGGCGGAAACGAGCACTTTCGTGGACGATCCGTCGATCAGTTCGGCTTCCGATTCCTTTTTTGTATAAATCACGCCGCTGCCGACGCCGGCGTAGACGCGCAACGAGCCCCCCAATGAGAATTTGTAGAGTCCACGGATGGACAAGGGCACCGTGATATTGCCGTCTTTCGTGTAGTATTCGCCGGCCAGCATGATCCCGGCGGGTTTGCTGCCGAACGGCATGATTACGGATCCGTGCCAACCGGGTTCCTTCTCTTCGACGTACAGACCGCCCCCGGCGCGGAAGGCAATCTGTGCGTGGGCATTTGTAGCGGCCGAACCCAGCAGGCAGAAGACGGCAAATGCCGGGGCGAGATATCGGATCATGAATTCGCTCTCCTTTCGTGATTGAGATGACTGGATCGGGACTCCGCCCTCAATACCCGTAGGCGATTCCCAGGCGAACCGCAGCCGCCCGCAGATTTCCCTCGGAAGTCCACAGCAGCAGGTCCGACAAGCGGGCCGAAGCCATCAGGTGCGCGTCGATATAGCCAACCCCCGCGGCCGACAACCTGTGGTGATCGATGAAGTGCAGGACCTCCCGCTGGCTGGCCGAAGATGCCTGCGGTAGCGTCTGGATCAGCGCGAGGAATTCCGTTCTGTTGTCCAGCGTCCCGCAGGCAAGTTCTCCGACGATCAGCGGATGGCTGGCGACCCTGGCTTCACGAAGGAGCGACCTCAGGCGTTTATTCCCTGAGCGAAGGAACGAGACCCATATCGGCGTATCGACAAGGACCATGGCTACGGGTTTTCCGGTCGCCGCCTCGGGACCGGCAGCAGGCTCTCCTCAGAGCCCTCGAGTTCCGCGAGGCGTTTGCTGCTTTCACGGGCGATCAGCGCTTCGAGGCCCAGCCTGACCAGGGCGGTTTTCTGTTTGATTCCGGTTAACGTGGATGCTCGGCTCAGCAGGGTATCGTCTATATTCAGTGTCGTTCGCATATGCTATAATATGTATATATTATACATATAAGTCAATAGTAATAATATGCATAAAACGAAGTGCCGGAGAATCATGCAAAAAGCCGATGCCGCACGAGATTTGCTTTAGCGAGTAAACGACGGTATGTTAGGTTCGTCATGAACGGCCAGTATCCATTCTGAGCAGGGCAAAGTATCTATAGGTAGAGCGATGCCCGAATTCTTGAATGCCATCCGCCAGATCGTGAAGGTTTACCCCAGGTGTCTGAAGCTCGTCTGGCAGGCAGGACGATGGGTTGCAATCCGGGCGTTCGGCTTGAGCATTCTCAACTCGATGGTTCCCGTTGCGCAGGTTTGGATTTCGAAGGTGGCTGTCGACACCGTCGTGGATTCCCTGGGCGACAATTCGGGTACCCATGCCATCGACTGGCTCGAATTATTGTCGCCGATCGGCGCCATTCTCGCAGTCTGGATGGCTGGGGGAGTCTGCCAGTCCGCATCGCGAATGTTGTCGGAGCAATTGGGCCAGCAGGTCAGGAACTACTCCCAGTCGCTGATTTTTCGGAAGGCATCCGAACTTGATATGGCATTCTTCGAAAACCCCGAGTTCTTCGACGAAATGGAGAAAGCGAGGGGTGAAGGCTACCGTGCGAACAACCTGGCTGTCTTGTCCGTGAGCATCGTATCGTCATCCGTTTCTACGATCGCGATGCTGGCCCTGCTGTTGCATTTGCATTGGGCCGCGGTGCTGATTCTTGTCGCGACCACCCTGCCACAGGTGGTTGTGGCGGGCTATTTTGCCGGCAGGAGGTTTGCGCTGGAGGGTGCGGTCACCAGGAACCGGAGAATCAGTGATTACCTCTCGCGGCTATTGGGATCCCGTGAAGCGGTGAAAGAGATCCGGATCTTCGGCCTGCACGAGGAATTGTTGAGACGCTTCACCGGATACTGGAACACCTACGTCAAGCAATCGACCCGGCTGAAGTTCCGCCAGGAGAAACTCGGGTTCCTGTTCGGAGCGCTCTCGATGGCGGGCACGGCGGCGATATGGGGATTTGCTGTGGTGAGGGCGGCAGGCAAACAGATCACGGTGGGCGACGTAGCGCTTGCCTTCCAGGCGGCTGAACGGAGCCGGTCGGGCCTGATGTCTCTGTTCTCGGATCTGGGATATTTCTACGAGCATACGATATTCGCTAGCATTCTCTTCAAGTTTCTGGATCTCGAGCGGTCGTCGGTTGAAGGAGCGCTCGCACCGATACCGGATTCGCCCGCACCCGTGCCGAAGAGAATCGATAAGGGGTTCGAATTTCGCAACGTATCGTTCCGTTACCCGGGTTCAGATCGTTTTATTCTGAAGAATCTCTCATTCACGATAAGGGCGGGTGAGTCCGCTGCCATCGTGGGAGAAAATGGCGCAGGTAAGACGACGCTTGTGAAGCTCCTTGCCAGGTTCTATGATCCGACTGAAGGCGTCATCTTGCTGGACGGAAAGGATCTTCGCGATCACGACCCGAAAGATCTTCACAGGCATATCGGCGTCATTTTCCAGGACTATGTCCGATACGACCTTTCGGCGCGGGAAAACATCAGCTTCGGCCAGGTTGATCGAATGGAAAATGAGGAGGAAATCGCTGAAGCGGCCCGGAAGGGCGGCGCCACAGACGTTGTAGGAAGACTCCCGAGAGGAATGGACACGATGCTTGGCAGGACGCTGGACGAAGGCGTAGATCTCTCCGGCGGGGAGTGGCAGAAAGTGGCGCTGAGCCGGGCGTTCATGCGCCGGGCTCAGATATTGATCCTGGACGAGCCGACCGCAGCCCTGGATGCCTATGCCGAGTACGAGTTGCACCGGCAGTTCGCGGAACTGACAACCGGAAAGATGACGATTTTCATCTCCCATCGGTTTTCGACAGTGCGCATGGCCCGGCACATCCTCATTTTGTGTGACGGACAGCTGACCGAGGAGGGTTCACACGAGGAGTTGATGGCTATGGGTGGTTTGTACGCCGACATGTTCAACACTCAGGCGGAACACTACAGGTGAGGGTTTCACCCCGTGGCCCAGTGATTTCGCGGCGCTGACGTCAACGGGTTGGTTTTGACTCAAGCTAACGGCTGACTGCTGACCGCTGATCGCTGCCTCTCGACGGCCGGGGGGAGCGGTGGCCCGGGGGCAATCCATGTCCGAAAAATTCAAACTGATTCCTGAAGCGCACGTTTTTCTGATGAACGGGCGTGACGAAGTGTTGCTGTTGAGACGCTTCAATACGGGATACGAGGACGGGAAGTACAGCGTGATCGCGGGGCATATCGACGGGAACGAGGAGGTCCGGGCGGCGGCAATCCGGGAAGCGCGGGAGGAGGCGGGAATCGACATCCGGCTATCGGACATCGAGGTCGTGGGCGTCATGCACCGTAAGGGTGATGGCGAACGGGTTTCGTTCTTTCTTACCGCCTTCAGGTGGCGCGGCAACGTTGTGAACGCCGAGCCCGATCTGTGTGACGACCTGTCATGGCATTCGGTCCGCAATCTCCCCGACAATATGGTGCCGTACGTCAGGCAGGGCCTCGAAAACTATCTCAACGGTCGATTCTACGACAGTTTCGGGTGGGATTGAACATTGAGAAGCCGCGCAAGGCACGAGAGAGGACATCAATGACCATAGAAGACAGGACAATCGAACTCACCGTCCCGATACCCCCTCAATTAAGAGTCCTTCTGGTTATACTTGGCATCGTTCACGTCATCGGCGGCGCTCTCTTTCTCAGCACCGGACACGGCTTCTTCGGGATCCTGAATCTGGTCCTCGGTCCGTCGTGGCTGTCGTGGGGCCTGTTCTACGACCGGATCAACAGGCATGCCGTCGAGATTCATGAGGGGCACCTGAGCATCACCAGGGGCCTCTTCAGGAGCCGCAGAATACCGTGGGAGTCGATTTCGGGAATCCACTTTGAGTCGTGGAGGATGGACATTCGGGTTGCCCGAGGAAAGGCCGCCACAGTGAATTTCCGAGAAATCAGCTCTGGCACGAGCCGGCTGATACGAGACGAGATCGTCACCAAACTCAGACCCGTTGCCGAGGCCAGAGGGGTGTCCATAGAGGGCGTTTAGCCAACCTGGCACATCGATCATCGTTCATGCAAATCGCAGATGGGTGGCGTCCACTGAAGAAGCGTCTGGCGGGGCGCCGAGACGTACAAGAAATTCTCGGGTACAGGACTGACTATGAGCGATGCTTCGGCCGAAGGTCTCAACTATTTCGCGGAAATTGCGGACTCGTACGATCGGGTCCAGCCGGTCCTGAGCCCTCCTTACGCGACCGGTATCGAGATGATCGTCGATCTGATTCCCTTCGGCTCGGGCGAACCGTTCGAGTTCGTGGATCTCGGGTGCGGCACGGCCGAGCCGACGGCGAGGGTGCTGGCGCAATTTCGCCGGTCCGAAGGCAGTTGCATCGACAGTGAACCGGAAATGCTGCGGATCGCGAAGCGCAAACTGACGCCGTACGGGGACAGGATCGAATTACGGGAAGCGGACATCACCCGTTGCGCGCTCCCGCCGTGCGACGTGGTGTTTTCGGCGAAGACGTTCCACCATATACATCCCGACAATCTGCCCGCGCTGTTTGCGCGGATCGTGGCCGCGTTACGGCAGGGCGGGTGTTTCATCCTCTACGATACGATGTCGGTCGGCCCTGGTTGGACGGCGGCGGTGCGGCAGCAATCGACCCGATACCGCGAACGTCACGTCCAGCGCGCGATCGACTCAGGATTGGTGACGCGGGAGGAAATCGACGCCAGGCGGGAATACAAACGAATGATGAAGGCGGCGGGGAAAGACATTGAATACGAGCATCGTGCGGAGGACCTCATCCACGCGATGACGGAGGCGGGGTTCGACGACGTCGCCGTCGTGTGGCGCCTATTCGCCGACACGATCCTGCTGGCGTTCGTGCCGGGCAATTCCTGACGAGAATGCGCTCGCTCACTCGCTGACTTCCTCCCGCAACTCCTCAGGAGAATAGCTAAAGATAGGTACGGAAGCTCTGATTAAGTTACCTATTGGCACGCCATGCAGAAAGTCGTAGAATTGGAGCGTGAGCCGTCGTGTTGTGATTTCTGATGGATCGACATAGAACGAGGGGCCCAGGGATGAAACAAATGAGTTTTTCGGATCTGGCGTACAGGACGAAGAAGAAGCAGACGCGCAGGGAACGTTTTCTGAAAGAGATGGATGCGGTGTTGCCGTGGGAGATACTGCTTAAATCGATTGAGAGGAAGTATCCGAAACCTGGCAACGGTCGCCTGCCTGCCGAGTCGGCGCAGGCAGGTCGTCCGATCGGTGCGGAGGTGATGCTGCGTATCTACTTTATGCAACAATGGTATGGATTGAGCGATCCGGGAATGGAAGACAGTCTCTACGACGTGGAGTCGATGCGTCCCTGCCTGCTGCAGGCAGGGCTTTGCGGGTGTGAACATCAACGGCGTACCTGATGAGACGACGATCTGCAAATTCCGTCACTTTCTGGAGCACCATGGGTTGACGGAAGCGTTGTTTCGGCAAACGAAGCGCTACTTGTCCAGGCGGGGATTGATCGTGAACGAAGGCACGATCGTGGATGCCACGATCATTCACGCGCCTTCTTCGACGAAGAACAAGGATCGGAAACGGGATCCTGAAATGGCCAGCACGAAGAAGGGCAACACGTGGCATTTCGGCATGAAGGCGCACGTGGGCGCGGATGTGAAGGGACGGGTGCACAGTGTGGTGACCACCCCCGCTTCGGTGCATGATTCGCAGGCGATGGATGCCTGTCTGCACGGAAAAGAAAAGACCATCTACGGCGACAAGGCCTATGCGGATCAGACGCGAAAAGAACGGGCCGAAGCCAACGACGTGGAATGGCGAGTGCTTCGCAAGGCCCGCCGGGGCAAGCGGCTCAACTGCGCGGATGTTTCGTTCAACAAGAAGAGCAATCGCACGCGCGCACGGGTCCCTGCCTGTGCGTGCTGTCTCACGCACGCAGACAGGGAACATCCCTTTGGGATCATCAAACACCTGTGGGGCTACCGAAAGGTCAGGTATCGCGGTCTGGCGAAGAATACGGCGCATCTGTTCACCTTGTTTGCCTTGGCTAACTTCCATATGGCACGTCAGGAACTGGCTACTACATAGGCACCCGTGCCTCCAATTCGGACGCTGGCGGCCAAAATGGCCGGCACCGAGCGCATCCGGGGCCGGAATCACCCGTGCAAACCCGAAAGATGACGACCCTCTCAACATAAACAGCCTCCGAAACGACCCATAAGTTACAACTTGCTCATTCCCTCTGGTTGATCAGAGGTTCCGTACCTGTTGTTGGCCAAGTAGCTCCATGAAGTCGCGCTTGGTCTGACCGGCGGTTCTAGCCGCCTGTCCAAGTGACACTTTCCCAGTCTCATAGAGTTTGATGGCAAGGAGTATCTTCGCTTCCTCTAGTGACAGTCCGGACGGAAGCTCGACTCTCAAATCCGTTGTTACCATAGTCATTGTCCCCGTGGACGAAAATTCGCAAGTCTTCGTGACTTAAGAGTGGCCATGTTCACTGCCAGGTAGAATATAAATTAACCAGGATCAAAGTCAAAATCCATAACTTCCGGATAACTGTCCGCCGCTATTGCGGTCCGGCGCTGACCACGGGCTGCGTCGATTCGTGAGAGCAGAGGACGACCAGCAGATTGCTGACCATATTCGCACGTTGTTCCTCGTTCAGCTTGATCACGTCGTCGTCCGTCAGGCGCGTCAAAGCCATTTCCACCATCCCGACGGCGCCGTCGACGATTTTCGCGCGTGCCGAAATGACCGCCTCGGCCTGCTGGCGCTGGAGCATGGCATTGGCGATTTCCGGTGCGTAGGCCAGGTGGTTGATCCGCGCCTCCTCGATCTCGACGCCGGCTTCCTGGACACGGTCCTGAATCTCTTTCCCGAGGGATTCGGAGACCTCGGTGATCGAGGACCTGAGGCTGATCTCCTCGCCTTCCGACTGATCGTACGGGTAGCTCGTTGCAAGGTGTCTGATTGCCGATTCCGACTGGACCTTGACGTACTGTTCGTAGTTGTCCACGTCGAACAGGGCCTGAGCGGCGACGCGCACTCTCCACACGATGACGGCCGAGATCTCTATGGGATTGCCCCGGCTGTCGTTGACCTTCAGACGTTCGCTGTCGAAATTCCTGACACGCAGGGAAACTTTCGTCCGGCTCTTGAACGGGTTCGTCCAACGGAATCCCTGAGTCGTCTCGGTGCCCTTATACTCGCCGAAGAGCAGGAGAACGACGCACTGATTCGGTTCCACAGCGAATAACCCGGTCATGAGGATAATGTCGATGACGAGAAGCAGGATGGACGCGACAACGGGAACGGGGCCGCCGCCCGTCACACCATGTATGAACACCACCACGGACACGGCGAGAAGCACAAGCGTTACGAACAACATCAACCAGCCGCTCATCTGGGGGGTGTTTCTATCTTCCGTCATGGGAGACCTCCGTAGAATGAAATTGGATTGACCCGGGCATGGGTACGATGTCGAAGGGCGTTCCCGCGGTATTCAGGCCCGGCGCACACGCACAAGTACGACGCGATCGCATTGCATTTTGTTTCGGAAACGACAAGGAAACAACCGTGTTTCCGCATCTGTGAATAACCCATGCAGATTGCATAGGTGTCGTCGTTTCCGTTCACAAACCGAATGGGCACTCATATCATCTCCCGTCTTACGTCTACCCTCTCACCGTTCTCCCGGGAGCGAGGGCATCTTGCCCTCGAAACGCCGTTCTGGTCCTGCCACATGACGGCGTTGACGTCAATGGGTTGGTTTTGGTTCAAGCTGACGGCTGCCTTTTGCTGCTTCTCTCCCCGGACCTACCCCCTAACCCCCTTCCTGAGAGGAAGGGGGAACGGTGACGGGTCGATGGACCGGGCATGTAAGTGTGCCGGCTGGCGATTTCCTGTCAATCAGAGTATCTAAAGATGACCGGCCCGCGACGCCTGACTTTTCTCCCCCTCTCCTCACAGGAGAGGGTCCCTGCCTGGCGGTGGTTTTTCGGCAGGCAGGGGGGAGAGGTCTGCGCCCATCGACGGCAGATTTCGCCAGGCCGTTTCGTCGTCCCGTGGACGCGGGGTTATCCTCTCCCGTCTCCCGTCTAACGTCTACCCCTGGGAAGGGGCCAAGGGGAGAGGTCTCCAGAGTCAATTATCATGCTGACGCAGATCTCATCTTCCGTTTTCTCCTGGTCAGAGATACATGGCGCGGGCAGAAACGAGCTCTATCCGTGGAACAGCTTTGTCGTCCGTACGAATCCCGGCGACGCCCTGGTCCTCGTCGATCCGCTGCAAATCCCGGATGAAGAAGCGAGAGAAGTCGAAGCCATGGGCAGTCCCGTGCACATTCTCCTTACCTGCGAGTACCACGTGCGCGAATCGGAGGCATTCAGGGACCGCTGGGGCTGCAACATTCACCTCCACCCGGACGGATTGGAACATTCCGAAGTGGCGATCGACGCAGCCTTTCAGGACGGAGACCTGCTGTGGGACCGTATCGAAGTGGTCCACATTCCCGACGCCCACTACCCGGAAGAGGTCGCGTTTCTGGTGCGGGAAGACGGAGATACAGTGATCGTGGGGGATGCCGTCTGCGGCGGAAGAAAGGACAGAGGCGTTCCGGACGGTGAAATCTGGATAAATGCCCCGGAGTACATCGCCGATCTCTCGCTGGCGCGAGAATCCCTTCGCAAGTTGGCGGGATATTCATTCGATAAAATGTGCTTCGGACATGGATCACCGATCATTCGGAACGCCAGCGTTCGGTTTCGTGAATTCGTCGAAGACGACGCGGCCTGGGATAAGCTTGAATCCGAGAAAATCGAGCGAACCAACCCCGAGTCGCTCGAATTCATCAGGACAATGGAAGCGAGAAAAACCCGTTGCGGATAAGGCTGTGATCGGATAGTGGTGAGAGGTTCCCGGGATCGAGGGCATCCTGCCCTTGCCGGGTTGTGTAGGGGCCTGCCTGCAGCGCAGTACGCTGCGCAGGCAGGCAACCCTTGTGGTTGCCCGCCTAACCGGTGTTTCGGATATTACCGTTTGTATTTCGTTGTGCCTCTTTGTCTCCGTGTGATTTCATTTTCGGCATAAGCCGACGCCTGCTTTTGCTCCCCCTCTCCTCACAGGAAAGGGGGCCTGCCTGCCGAGCAGGTCTCGGCGCAGGCAGGCCGGGGGGAGAGGTCACCAAACAATGGGGAGACGTAAGCCGTGAGACGGTAGAGGGCTTCTTTGCCCGATTGGTTCTCTCTTTATGCCTCCGGCAAGATATGATACCGAACAGGCGATCACATCATCTTCCGTCTCCAGTTTCCCAGCTCTTCAGGCACTCACATCATCTCCCGTTTCACGTCTAACCTCTCACCGCCTTTAGCTGACTGCTGAAGGCTGATCGCTAACGTCTGCAACAAAGGAGGTTTCTCGATGTCACAGGACAACGGCTCAGGCCTCTCGGTGATCGGTCAGATATCCGTGACCGTTCAGGACCTCGACCGTGCGGTCGAATTTTATCGTGATCAATTGGGAATGCAATTCCTCTTCCGCGTTCCCGGGATGGCGTTTTTCAACTGTTCGGGTGTTCGCCTGTTGCTGGGCCTGTCAGAGGATGAATCGTCGGATGTAAACGCATCCGTGATCTATTACAAGGTGGACGACCTCGAAGGCACGCATGACGCGTTTCGGTCGCGAGGCATTTCGTTCGACAGCGCCCCTCACAAGATTGCCGATATGCCCGACCATGAGCTGTGGATGGCCTTTTTTCGGGACTCCGAAATGAATCTCATGGCCCTGATGGCCGAGAAGCCGGTAAAATTGCAATAGAGTGCCCGCGATATGGACGACCTTCGAAATCTATCGTTTTCATTTAAATGCATCATCGACCGTCCCGTTGACGAAGTCTTCACGGCCATCACGGACCGGGCATCGATCAGTACATTCTTCACCGACGACGCAAGCGCCGGGCTGGAAGCCGGGAAGACAGTCTTCTGGCGCTTCGGCGACGTCGAGGTGGATGTTTGCGTAGAGGAAGTGATTCCTAATCGGAGGATCGTCTGCAATTGGCCGGCCAGTGGCGACGTGGGTTACCGGACGCGGTTTGTGTTCGATTTCGAAGCGCTGAACGGCGGAACGAGGGTTTCGGTGAGGGAGTCCGGATGGCGACGCGATCAGGCGGGCATCGACAGCGCCTTCGATCAGTGCTCGGGCTGGACCCATTTCTTCGCGAGCCTGAAGGCGCGCCTGGAGCACCACGTGGACCTCAAGCGCTTCTATGACGATTCCGGACAATGATCTGCCGGCGTCCGGCGGGCGATTTCCGTCAAGTTGCCGATAAACATTGAATTAAACGGCGCGCTACTCCCGGAAAACCGGCTGACGGCGCGTTTTGTGTTTCGATTGCGTCGTACACAGTGCGCGGACCGGTCATTTCCCGGCCCGCGGGTCGGCCAGATTTACGAGCCTGCCTTTCTATAGTGAACCTTTGCCCGTCGAGTCACGCCTTGTAGGGCAAAGGACACGTGATCAAATGACCGATCCATACGACCAACTATTGGCGAAACAGGTCCGGCAGGGCAACGAAGACGCTTTCGTTACCCTGATCCGGCGCTACGAACGCGTGCTGGCAGGCCTGATCCGCTCCCGGACCGGGTCCGGCGACCATGTCCAGGACGTGCTGCAGGAGACCCTGGTTCACGTCTGGATGGGGCTGCGTCGGATGACGCCGCGCGACGTGCGTCCGTGGCTGCTGCAGGTGGCCCGAAACCGCTGTCGTGATTTCTTCAGATCTTCCCAGCGCCGCGAACTGTACGTCGAGACTGAAGTCCTCGGGCCCATGGTCAACCGTCTCGGCATCGCTCAGTCCCGGCAGCGGGAGGCCGCTGATGACATTGTTGAAGCGATGGACGAAGTTCCCCATCGAGAGCGGGCCGCCCTGCGGGCATTCTATCTGGAAGGTCTGAGCATTGCGGAAATCGCCGACCGCCACGGCTGTCCCGACGGCACGGTCAAGCGCCGCCTTTCTTACGGTAGAGAGCGGATCCGGAACGTACTGGGAATCACCCCAAAGATATTCACCCCAAAGATGAGGAACACCGACATGGATACACCAAAACAAGCTTTTCCGACGCAGATGCCCGAATTACGCATTCGGCCGAGCAACGAGAAGCCGTTCCGAATTGATTTCAAGGAAATGGCCTGGTGGTTCATCCAGCCCGAGGTGGGAGACCGTGCAGCCTGGGGTTTGTATGAACCGCCGACAGAAGGCGGCGAGCCCTGGAAGCTCTCCGAAACCGTCAGGATGATCGCTCGCCGTCCGGCGGTGATCCATGGACGGCCCTGTGTCGAGGTGGAAGTGGAGGAGGAGATGATTCGCGCAAACCCCTCCCGCGAAAAGAAGAGCCGAGTCTGGGGGCTACTGACCGACGACGAGGTGGAGTGGATCGCCGTGGAATCGCTGCGTCCCGATGGAACACGGGAACTGGAGACGTTTCTCGACGAAAGGTTTTACGAGGATTGGGACAGCACGCCGCGACTGGTCGAGGATCGCGGCGCCCTTCGGCCCCTGGGCGACGGCGTCTTCGCCACACAGGCCGGAGCCGCCCAGATCAACGGGGTCGGGGTTTTCGACGTACAGATCGGCAGGCGGCATTTCACCTGCCTGCGCGTCTTCGAGATCATCAAATACAAACAGTCCGCAGAGCGCGGGCAAATAATCGAAGCCTACATCACGCGGGCGGGACGCACGGTATTGTACCGCCGTTACAACGGCAACCGCAGGGGCAAGCACGATGCCCCTCCCCACAATTCGGGGGAGGCGATGACCTGGGAAGAGGACCTGCCCCATGCCGCCCGCCTCGTGGTCGACGGAGTCACCTTCGTGCACCACTACGACGAACTGACGGCCGTGGCATGCGGAATCGCCTGATTGACGGTCGTCGTGTGAGGTCCGGGTTCGACTACTGGACCCGACGGTATTTCATCGTGTGCGCCATTGTCTCCTTGCCGTTCTCGTACATCGTCCAGGTCTGCGACATCTCGTCCTTCCTGTTGAACGCGATCGAGACGGAGTGCATGTGCGCCTCGTCGGGCGAATCGAGAGAGCCCTCCACCAGCGCCATCGTGATCACGCCGTCGGTTGAGCCCGTCAGGCGCATCTGCGGCTGATTGCCCTTCGCGCAATAGTGGGTCATCCACAGCTTGCCGCGCCGGTCGTGGTACACGGAAATCATCTCCATCGGCGTATCCGGGAAGTTGCGCTCCACGATGACACTGCCGTTGGCCGCCAGCCGGTACTCCGTTGCAACCGTTGTCATCGCGCCCTTCCCGCCTTCGGAACCGCCGCCGGGCTTCGGCATCTCAGACTCCCAGCGCCCGACCAGCGCTTTCAGTCGCTCGAACTCCGCCGAACCTGCAGCTGGCGCGGCCTGCGAGTCGCCCTTCCCTCCGGGCGCACCTCCGTCGTCACCTGCAAAAACCGAAATTGCCGCGATCGCGAGCAAAACCGGCAGGGCAGATATGGCTCTCTTCATTCGGGTTGCTCCTTTCTGAAGTGTAGAAGAAAAACACCTGCGGCAACGAGATGCGTCATCGCATACGAATTCATTTGAGCATCTGTCGTACAAATGACGTAACTTGCCTATTCTATGAATATGCTAATTCTCAATTTGTCAATTAAGCTGGTGATTTGTTACCTGGTAATTCCAGCCGCAAATCTATGTGCTTCGGAAGTTGTACGCAACACACAACGACCTCGAGAAAAGGCAGAATTTAGCGCGGATAGACTCACGGAAGGATTCAAAGAGCTCGTTTACCTCAAGGCTTATCCACATCATGCCTTTGACGTTGATTCCCTGGACGTTGCCGTGGGCTTTTGGCCGCTCTCCGAATTAGATTCGGTATTGGCAGGACAAATCACTTCAGTTTTGTCGAAACAGGCAAGGCCCGGCGATTCAGAGCATCAGACTTACTCGTTGCGTCTCGACGTTTTCCGTCGGTCGCTGTCAGAAGAGTTGATCTTCACAAGCCAGATGCCTCTGCGCATCGGTTCGATGGCGTTTACCATTCCAGTCACCGGACTTGAGGGTGTCCTCATTGGGAGACCACGAATCATCGACCCTCTGGGAACTGTTCACGAGATTTGGTATTTGCCGGAGGTAGAAGGTGAGAAACCGTATGCGCCGACTATTTTCCTCGGGATTCATCGAGGACGCCAATATGTCATGAAGTCAGTCGCTGATACAACAGGACCCGGATTCCGCCGGTTACGAGTTGTCGGTAATCCGAACCGTATCAGTTATCCAAAGAACGATACGCTACATAGTTTTGCTCGTAGCGTCTGGGATTTACATAATTTCTCCGGACGCATTTATGTCGGTGGTGGTGATTGGATTAACAATCAGGGGCCGGTATCTGTATGGTCGTTTGTAGGGGATAACAGCCGTTCGAAATATCAATTCCAGAAGGAATTCACCGTCGATGACGAGTCAGTAGATCGCTTCCGGACGTGCGCTGGACGACTCTTTGTGCCCGGTATAGACGCCACGGAATCCTGGAACTTTGGCAATATCTACATTAAGGAGAACGGGGAATGGCGCAAGCATAGGACGATTCCAAGCGCTGTCCACGTATTTGACGCAGCCTGCTTCGCCCAAAAGCTCTATGTTACTGCTGACACCGAATTGGGGGCAGCGTTGTACGAATCGAGTGACTGGGGAAAGACATGGAGACGATTCAGTCACGACAATGTTGATGAATTCAGCGATGGCCGTTATATCGAGATGGCGGCACTTGAACAGGGTCTGATCGTGACGCCTGGCCAAGAATACCTCTATCTCTTTAATAATATTAAACTTGATAGGTTAGTTATCCCGCAATTTCCAGGCCTGGAGAATGACCGACAGATACCTCATCGGGTAACGCCGTTCCTGAATGGCGTACTTTATACGTATTTGCGATGGAAGGAAGAACAGGCACCCAAACCGCTATATTATCTGACGGATCTAAAGAAGGGTGCAGTTGTAATTCAACAATTCATGCATGACTGGGTCCAGGACATCGTGGTACGGGATAATGTGTGTTACGTTCTTTCAAGTCGAAGGTCAGGAGACATTTACACCGGCTATGTGTACGAATCCAGGGATCTTGCGAAGTGGAAATTGGTAGCCCAATTTGAGAATAGCGCGCTTCCGCACTCCCTGGAATATTCGGACGGCGCATTCTACGTCGGTCTGGCTGCGCTCTCGGGCCAAGCCAATTCGAATTCAGGCAGTATCTGCCGCCTTGAGCGTTGAGGCGTTGCCTGCTGTGCCGATATTCAGGGGCAAATTCGGCCTTTAACAACCCAATGGAATAATGTAGAAAGCAAAAAAGTGCCGAACGATGACTTATGCAAAAGCAACGTTCCTTGGGCAAAACCAGGGGTAGGAAGCAAGGCGCACGTTGGGACCGCGAAATGTTGGTTCGATTTCATTACGAGGATCGAGAAGCAGGATTCTTGCTTCGATCACGAAACCTTCCACCAACGATAAAATGATGTGGATCTCGCAGCGTCCCTTCTGGCACGGAAGGCAAATGTCTACTGGCAGGATGGAGTAATTGATCGTTCGATTCCAGGGATAAAGATACAGTCATTCACAATTGCCAGCTACTGACTCGGATTCAACCCCTGTCTATAGCGCGTGGTAGTAATCTCGAATCTTGGCCGCCATCAGTATTCTCCGCTCCCTGAGAAACTCATCGTAATTTTCAACACCGACTTTCTCCATACCGTTGGGAATACAATGAGCCACGAGGTTTCCGCGTAATTGATCGAGATCTGTAATACCTCCGTAATATGACTTTCCATTCTCGCATTGCTGACGAATGTCTTTGAAATATTCGTTGGGAGCCTTGTCGCCAATCGCGATATTTGTCTCGCTCTGCATTACGACGTAGTTCGCAATCTGGTTGTACCGACTTTGTGGAAGCCCGTTTTGCTTCAGATAGTTCCTGGGAAAGACGTGGTGTATATGCGATAAACCTTCAAGAAGGTTTTGTACTGTATGATCACGCGAAAGAAATCCCTTGTCGTTCGATTTTACTTGGGATGCCAGGAACACGTTGAAGTACGGGCTGCTGGCAACCGAAGTGTCTATGCGCTGTGGTAGACCAACATTCCAGAATGCGTCGGACAGCTCACCTCGTTCAACGACGTCGAGATACGTAAACGCGTCCTGTCCGTCAAAATTGCGTATGTCAAGTCCAAATGCCGTTTCGGGCGAACTGGTGTATCTGCCCGTAAGGATGGACATCACGAACCAGCGGCGCACCAATTTTTCAATTTCGACGGAGTCAATCCCGCGGGCGCGTAACGTTATATACAAGATGTATGCGAAATTGACAGTGTTCTGCGACCGGATCATCGCAACATCTACAAAGCCAGCCGACCTCAATATCATAACGAACCGTTTGAAGTCGGTCTCGTTCATGTATTGAAGAATCGCACCCTCAAGCCTGCGAAAGGAATTCTCGGCGATGCTCTCCTCAAATGCACGTGTTTCGAAATTGCGACCAGAAAGTAATGCGACCAAGTCCTCCAGGCGACCGCGTTTAAATTCCGATGTAAATGCGACTCGAAGCATATCGGTGTAAGACGGGTCGTACAGGTCATCTTTCTCGTGCTTCAGCCAAGTCATTGCACGAAAATAGTCCGTATTTGCAAACTCCCTGTCGTTTGCCAGGCTTTCATACGCTTCGGGCGCAACGGCTAGGTGACAGAAGTAGTCAATGCACTTGCGGAGCTGGTGTCCGTTGTATTTTTCATTGGCGGCCAATCGGGACATGGCGAAATCCGCCGCGTTCAGCGTAACCCCCTGGGAGTTGATTCGAACAAAGATCTCAGCGACTGTCTCGACGTCCAGATCTTCATTCAGATCGATCAGGCCGATAGAGTTGCCTCGTATACCAACGAGTCGATTCAGTCGGTCGTAAATTTCATCTTCATCTGATTCTGAATTTTTCTCACAATGTTCTTTAACCAGCCTATTCATCTTGGCATCTTGAGCAAAGACGGCCCCAATATTGGCAATCCACTCCGGATCCTTCCTGATCGCTGGGTTCGCAACTTCGAATTCTTCCCTTCCTGGATGAAATGCGATCGAAATGTGTCTTTTCTTATAGTCCTTGTCAACAACCGGGAGTCCCAATAAAGCCGCTCGGAGGGCTGTCAATCGCTGCTGTCCATCAATCAGTATTCGCTTGTGAACGGACGGTGGGCTATCTTTCAGTCGCGCGTCAGGATTCCACCATGAGATTAAATAACCAACCGGGAATCCGCGATAGAGCGAGTCGATGAAGTCGCGGACCTTCGCGGCGTTCCACACGAAAGGACGCTGTATCTCGGGAATGGCAATCGCGCCGATTTCGATCCAGTTCAGCAGGGTATGTATCTGGTACTGATTGACTGAATAACGTTGATTTGGCATGAGTTAAACCTCTGAATGAGTCCACCACGGAGAAACTGTATTGTGAAAGAAAAGAAGAGTTCGCCAAAATCGATCGGCGAGCAATCAGGAGAAGCCCGACGGTCACGGAATCGCGTCTACGGGTACGCGAGGAAGCCCTTGACGTTGAAGATAAAGGGCGTATCGCTGTTGGATTCTCGTCAGGTAGGGGTGCAGAAGGCGACCAATTCGTTTCTCCCTGAGTTCCCCAAATCGCTTAAGCCGTAGCCTCTTAAATGTAAATATGACGCTCCTACCATTGCAGGCGGCAAAAGCGACAGATTCGTAAATTCTCTCTTCGAAATGTCCATTGTTGTATCGCTTGTCGATGTCCTCGTCACTCATCTCTTCGCCTTCGACACAGTACAGTTGCACCTTGTCCGTTTTCTGACCTCCTCTTGGAATGCAGTCGCAATCCGGCCGTAGATTCAGCAGATACCTGCGCTCAGAAGACTGAAACAAGTCACCACACCTGATCTCGTCATCCGGCAAGGAGTCACTCGGCCGCAGGCAGGTTTCGCCAATGAGAGCTCTCAGATCATCAGCTGGAACGTCCGTAAAGGGGGCAGCAAGAATCTTTGCCTCGAATTCGTCGGTCCTCATGCGCCCGGTCAGACTGTCATTGATCAGATGAGTCAGGGACGAACTCGGATCCACACCATCATCATCGTATGCCTTCCAGAACACTCTGGGCCATTCCGGACTTCGGGCATACATCGAAGAGAACAGTTCCTTCTTCGCAGAACGGCACCCTTGTTCCCAATTCTTAAGGGCATACACGGAAGCGTTGTGGGTGATCCATTCTTCAATTGGTTTGAAATTCAAAGACTCCCCTGACGTCAGGTCGTTCTTCTGTCGGACGAAGATGAAGTTCCTGTCGGGTTCATCGTCCCGATAAATGGACGCAGGTAATTTGCTCTCAACGTCTTCCGGACTCTCATTTGTGAAAATAAACACCGGAACCAGGTAATTCTTCGCCTGTTCAAGGAACTCGATGTTTTTCTTGATCCCCTCTTCTTCCAATTGCGAGGAACCACTGTTCCAAAGCTTCCAATCCAGCAGAATAAAACTGGCGGCCTGCAATAGATTGGGCCATGTATCACAAGACGGCATCGCTGAGGTTTTGTAGAACGGCAGATTCCATTCCCTTTCGATTCCGTCCACAATCGCGAATATCAGATCGTTCCTTGTGTCGTCTCCTCCCTGGTCGGATGCGGTGTCTTTGAACGCGTCGTCAATAACAACGGCGATTCCAGACAGAAGTTTCTTCAGGTCCATCAGGCATTCTCCTTCACGAAGCTTACCGCGAAGTTGGCGCCAGGGAGGACCCGTCGGTCGTGTTCCGCAACCGTAATACTGTAATCGTGTCGATCAAGGAGCTGGCGGGCAATGTACAGACCTAAGCCTCTCCCCTCCTGTCCCTTGCCGGAATAAAACGGCTCGAAGATATATGGCAGGTCGTCTGGGTCGATGCCGGGGCCGGTGTCCGAGAATACCAATTCTCCCTGTTCTCCGTCCAGGATGACGTTAATTTCTCGTTTATTCGTGTCGACCGTGTCGAGCCAATAAGCAGCGTTATCGAACAGGTTGATGAGAACCTGCATTACAACGCCATCGTTCGTGTTCGCCGTCAAAGGCGAGGCGCCCCGCTTGACCTTGTGGTATCGAATGTTTCTCTCTTCTAGCAGCGCCGCGTAGATCTGGTATATCTTGTCCAACACAGGCTCTACTTTAAGGACCTTTCGCCGCCGCCGTGAGGCCTTGAACAAACTCTGAACGTCTCGCATCCCTTCAGAAACCTGCTGCAGTACTCCAACCAGCATGTCCGCCTGCTTCTGAATGTCCTCATCGTCCGACGATCGTGCCGAACGTGCAAGCTCGCGACCGATCTCGTTTGCCCGGCCCATCAGGAGCATGATGTCGTGGGAGGCCATTTCCACGGACAGGCCAACTCCTGCCAGGTCTTCCGTGTTTTCCGCACGTTGCGACAGATACTCTTTCTCGCGTTTATAATCAATTTCGATCTTCGCTACTTCACTGGCGCGGGACTCATCGCCTGACTGCTTAAGGTTCTCCCTCAATTCCGCCAGATGCTGTGTTACAAGGTCGTCTCTCATCGATCGGGCCGAGTTGCGCTGCATCTGCATCTCTCGATATCGTGCGAAGGGATACTGTTTTATGTAAGACAGGAAGGTTTGTACCAGGAAAATGAGATCATCTGCTGCGCCGCCGGTTTCGATTAACCCCTCACGGTTGGTCTTGTCCCGAAGTTCCGGGTTGCCTTTTTGAGTGATGTCGATCCAGCCGATAATCTGGTCGTTGCTGAAAAAGTCTCCTGCTCGCCCTGTTCCACGAGTCACGTCGATACTTAACCAGTCGTCGTCCGGGTCACCGTACGGATAAACCCGCATCTTGTCGCGGTACAGATAGATCCGATGAGCCTTTAACAGATCCTTATCCACTTGCCTTAATACATGTTTCCCGCTAATTTTTCGCGAAAAATCAAAGATGTAGAAGTTGAATCTGAAATCCCCGCAACGATATTGCTGATTCATGGGCGCGAGAGTGCCTGTTCGCGAAAAGCGTCTCCTCCACACCCACAGGCCCTTGATCTTGGGATCGCAAAGACTGATTTCTTCCTTTCCGGCATGTGTCTCAAATGCGAATACGTTCGTGCTGGAAACATAGCAACCCCGGATATGTAAGACAGGCTTATCTTCTATGAGGGCGTTTATTGTCTCTGTCTGTTCTGCTTTGACCGACCGGCGTTCGCCGTTACATGAAATGGCGATTTCGATCCGGTCATCTGCACTATGGCCCGTGATTCGTGATACCGGATCGGTCAAGTTGGAAACGTCACGACATAGTTTCTTAATAATCTCGTCGTCCCAGTCGCCCTTTAGTGATTGAATCTCTATCAGGGTACCATGTTTCGATCCGGGGAATTTGAAAGGTGTAGACTGCCGACAGTTAATTTCAATTTCGTCCAGAAAAATGTCCCTCTCCTGTCCGTTCTCAGACACGAAATCATCGTCGAACCGGTTAAAGTCGAAATCCACTACGGTTTCAAGTTCATCTTTGGGAGTTCGGGTTGTTACCGTAATCACTCTTCCCAACTTCAAGACCGCAAATCGCCCAATGCCCTTTTCTCCTTGTATGACCCTATTCTTATGCGGTGTTCTTCCTCTTCCGCGCCGCTTTTCCATATGCTTTTGAGGTGCAGCCGGATTCATCCACCTGGAGCGCACCGTATCAAGCGACATCCCCGTGCCGTCGTCAAGTATCACGATTCGAGACTGCTCATTTTGAGTCATATCCAGGTTAAACTGCTCGAATCGTAATTCGACCCTGTTGGCATCGGCGTCATATGCGTTCTTGATCAATTCGACCAGCGCAATTCTCTCGTTCTTTATCAGCTGGTCGCCCAGCATGGTCAACAAACGGGCGTATGGCCGTAGCGACAGTGCTTGGGACTTCATTGCATTCTCCCGATGACGACGAATTCTTTACTGTATACCTGACGTTGTGTTGAATCACGTGTAAACCGACCATGTTTGTCACGGTATGGAGTCATGGTCTTCAACGAAACTTTCCTAGGAATTGTCTTTACGCTGCTAAATCCAGCACGATCCAGGCAATTCTCCAAGTGGCGCGCGTTGTCGATTTCAATGCCTTTGTATTGCGTATTCCCAATTACGAATATCGCCATCCCATTTTCATTCAGCATACGCCCACATTTGGCTACAGCTCTGTCTATGTCAACAAAATAACGAGCGACGGAATACGCGTTGCTTCGATCTATGTTGAGCAGAGATTTATAGGTTTTCATTGGCGACAAGCCAAGCTGTTCGATGTCGGCGAGGTTGGGCTCCTCAACACTGTACCGTTTGCCAAGCATATTCTTCCGTAAGGTTCGGTAGTCGGATGTGTAACCGAGCCAGAGTGCTGAAAGTTGATGGATGCTCGCGTAGTCATAGGACGTAACGTACGGCGGACTGGTGACGATTAGGTCCGCTCGGTGCTCGGGCACTATAGTTGCAAGAAAGTTCCGCCTACGAATTTCAACCCTCGTATTGGGGAATGGAAATCGGTTTTTCCTATTTGCTTTCCGCATCAGCGAAAACTGATTCTCGAATGCGTCCATTACCCCCTGCGGCGACTTTTCCGGATCGAGTTGGGCCTTTATAGACTTCGTTAGCCATCGAGACGTCGGCTTTAATATGTTCGAAAATGCGCAGAGAAAGAACCTTCTGTGTGGACTGCCGGGCGGTGTGTGTTGTCGGATGGCCTCGTCAAGTCGGATAAGGTTCCTTATGCTATCCTCATCGAACCAGTATCGAATCCGTTCGGAAATGCGTTTCTGTCCGTCCTCGCTGGGTTCGGTGCGGTCATATTCCTCCTTGATGGCCTCGAAGTTTCGCACCAGAACGGAATCGTAGTAATGGTGCGTCTTGACTCGCGCGATCAACGTCGCGACGGGGTTAATGTCACATCCCCAGAAATTCTTTCCATTCCTCTTTGCTTCAACCGCGGTTGTCCCACATCCACAGAATACGTCAGCAACGATTTTTACCGTTACGCCCTCCTGTGCGGCGTAACTCAGGGCTTTGGTCGTGATGAATGCGGGAAATTTCGCAGGATAGCTATGAATTCTATGAATGGGATCTTCTTTCTTGTCACCAAAGTCCCAATATGATTCGGAATTGTCAGAACTACCCATTGTTTTCACCGTATTCCGGTTTCCGCGAAATGCTGATGCGTGATGATTTTCGATGTCAAATCATGATAGATGTGCCATTAATATACGCGCGTTTTGGACTTTCCGTCAAGACGAGACTATGCAGTTGGACTACGGAGCCACCATGAGACGACCGAATTCAATCAGTGTTGTGCAGGTTGGAGTCTTGCCGTAAGACGACGACGCACAATGCGTTCATGGTTGTTCATGCTGCCAGCTAACGCAAAGGCGGTGCGATCCCCCCACCGCATAAGCCTTCGCCAGCCCTTCGACAAGCTCAGGGATCGGCTCGGCTTCTGCCTGCCTGTCCTGCGGACGCAGGCAGGCGACTCCCCCTCAAGGGGGGGTGATCGACCGTTGAAAAGGCGCGCGCATTCACTTGCACCCATTTTGTCGCGGCTGAGCAAAGCGAAACCGCGCTACGAAGACCCTGCACGTGTTGATTTGATGTCTGCTGAATGCCGTAGCGATTGTGGGCACTCTGGACGGAAGCGAAACAACCCAAGGGACGATCTTCGGTGACACTACCGATACCATCGAGCCTGATTCCGGTACAGTTCAGCGTACTGACCGTTCATCGCCAGGAGTTCCCTATGACTCCCTTCCTCGATACACCGGCCTTGCTGTAACAGCAGTATTCTGTCGGCGAGTCTGCAGGATCCGAGGCGATGGGAGATTAGGATGACGGTGCGTTTTTCAGCAATCCGGGCAAAGTGAGTGTATACATCGGCCTCCGCCTTTGCGTCGAGTGCGGAGGCCGGCTCATCGAGAATCAGGATTTCTGCCGGGCGCATATATGCCCGGGCTATTGCAAGCTTCTGCCACTGGCCGATGGAGAGTTCGCTGCCACGTTGATAGGTCTTGCCGAGCGGGGTTTCCAACCCATGAGGCAGGGTTTCAACCACTTGATAAGCACCGCTCTTCGCCGCCGCGTCTTCAACCGCGCCTGCTTGCGCCTCCATCCAACCGCAGGCTATATTCTCCCGCGCTGTGAGTTCATACCGGTTGTAATCCTGAAACACGACACCCGTGCGCCGGAGCCATTCGACGGGAGGGACTTCCCGGAGATCCACCCCATCTACCAGAATTCGCCCGTTGGTCGGAACGAATAGACCCAGAATCAGCTTGACGAGTGTGCTCTTGCCGGCCCCGTTCTCACCGACGACTGCAATGCGTTCGCCCGGCCGAATGTTGAGGTTGAGGTCTGAAAGCGACGGAAGATGACTTTCCGGATAGATGAACGAGACGTCCTCAAGGGCGATTCCCTTCTGCAATGTTGCCGACGTACTGCGACTCCCGGGTGACGCGGCCGACGGCCGATCAACAAACTCGAAATAGTCCTGCACGTAGCGCAGGTCATCGTAAATGATCGATGCGCCCCAGACGAGACTGCGGTAGTGGCTCTGAAGTTGCTCGATCGCATAAAAGAAGGCGGCATACGCTCCGATTGTCGCGCGACCTGCAAAGAGGAGTCCGAGACTGAATGTCACCGCTGCGATATAGGTTACAGTGTTCAGACCATCAGATACGAGTCCGAGCTTCGCCTCTTTCTTCGCAAGGCGCATTCGCCTTCGGGAAAGCTTTTCCCACAACGCATCGGCACGGTTGATGAGCCAGGCGCCGAAGGCGAACATCCGGACTTCGGCCGCTGCTTCGCGACCCGACAATATCTTTTGGTAGATTTCAAACTTTCGCTCGTCGGGCGTAAGGTCTCGGACGGTACGATAACGCGCCTTGTTGACGCGTTCGCGAAGGAATACACCGGGACTCGTTCCAATGATCAGGATAAGTGGCAGCACCCAGTGGAAACTTGCCAGGTAAGACAGGAGGGACACAAGAGCTACGACGTCGCTCACGCTTCGCCACATAAAAGTCAGTGTGCTGAATAGCCGCCGCTCAATGCCGCGCCGCGCGCGTTGCAGTTTGTCGTGAAATGCCGCCGTTTCCAGTTGCGCAAGGGGAAGTGCCTGGGCCTTTCGATAGCATTGCTCCTCAATATGGCCGCGGAGTCCCTCTTGAAAGTGGTTGGCCCTGGTATCGGAGATCAGGCCTATTCCATATCCAGCCAGGTTTAATCCAACAAGTGCTACCGCCCAAAGGATGGCCTCGGAAAATTGGATCTCGCTCCGTACTACAGCCGCCGCGGCATCGATGAACTTACACAAGAGATATACTTGAGCAGCGGTGACCAACCCCCTTGAACCGTTCAGCACAAGCAGGCTTATCGCCACACTGCAATCGAACGCGAAAATCGTCCGAATGAGGCGTCGTAATGAAGAAAGACGTCCTGGATTCCAGCTTCCCGGTCCGATCGCGCGCCCATTCATCAAACGTCACCTCCATCTTCCCGGGTGTACCAACCCGCCTGGAGGCGGTACATCCGAGCGTATTCGCCGTCAGCCTCGAGCAGTGTCTGGTGTGACCCCTCCTCCACAAGGCGACCTTCCTTCAGAACGAGAATTCGGTTGGCGAGGCGGGCCGATCCCAATCGGTGCGAAATGAAGACGGTACATCTCCCGCTGACTGCGGATCCGAAAACCCGATACACTTGCACCTCGGCCTTGGGGTCCAACGCCGAAGTGGGCTCATCCAGGACGACGACTTCGCAGTTTTTTCGAATGAATGCCCTGGCCATCGCCAATCGTTGCCATTGGCCTGTCGAGAGTTCGACCCCGCCGTCGAATTCCTTGCTCAATACGGACCGGAACCTCAAAGGCAGTTCGTTTACAAAGTCATAGGCGCCACTGCTTTGCGCTGCGTTGACGATCTCGGAAGATACGGCCCCGCCCTGGTCTCCCTCGTTCAGCAACGAAATCCGCCCGAATCCGATGTTTTCATAAACCGTAAGTTCATAACGCACGAAATCCTGAAACACGGCAGTCGCCATCAGACGCCATGCCGGCAAATCCATCTCGGAGAGATCGACACCGTCAACTGTAATCCGGCCCCGTGTCGGCAGGTACAATCCGAGCAGCAATCGGGCGACCGTGCTCTTGCCCGCGCCGTTTTCACCTACGAGTGCTACCCGTTCTCCTGGCGATAGTGTCAAATTGAGATCGGTGATCGCAGGGCGGACCGAACCCGGGTAGGCAAAACTCACACCGTGAAATCGGATACTGTGTTGCACGGAACGCGGTGGCTGCAGTTTGTTTCGAGGTTTCGCACTCTCGTCGGCCAATTCGAGAAACTCGCGCAGGTGGCGCAGTTGGATGAGGTGCTGAGCCAGTTGAGAAACACCAAATGAAGCCGACTGTGCCAATTCGCGAAAGCGAACGATGCCGTAGAGCAAAGCCACCATGGTTCCCACACTTATGGTTCCCCGCGCAGCCACGATCACGAGCGCCAGGCTGTTCGTCCAAATAATGATATCGTGTGCGCATGCGCTTAACAGTTGAACGAAGGCCAGCCGAAAGCGGGCATTTTTGATGACAGCGACGTAGCGTTCAAAGGCGCGCCGCCAGTACCCCAGCAAATATTCGCCCAACTGATACGCCCGGATTTCGGCGGCAGCGCGACGGCTTGAGAGAAGCGCCCCCCAATAGTCGATTTCCTGCCGTTGAGGTGAGCTCTTGTAGTTGACATCAATGAACTGAGCCACGTGCCTCGCGCCTATGACGGTGTTGACGATCATCGTCATAACCAGTACAACGGCCAGCGCCCAGTGGGCGTCAACAAAAAGCACCAGCAAGCCCGCGGCGCCGACCGCAATCGATATCAAAGAACCGAACTCATTCAAGACGTCTGCGAGATGTGGTCCGATGGCACGTTTACCCGTTTCCAGCTTGTCATAGTACGCACGGCCGTCAAAGGCGCTCAGTGGTACCGAGACCGACTTGCTGACGACGTCACGTTGCATTTCGCCACCGACCCGCTGATAAATCGCGGAAGCGAGATATCTGGAGTATTCCGCGTTGACGTTCCGGATGAGCAGAGCAACTGAGAAGGCTGCAAGCCACGGGACGACGTCTGGCCACCCGACAGTCGGACTGTCGCTCACAACGTCGACAAGCCCTTTCATCCCCCACACAACGACCGGCGTAGCGACTCCGGATATCAGGCTTACCAGAGTGAGCAGCGTCGCCTCGAGGAGGGCGTGACGCCTGAGCAACCTGATCAGATATCCAAGACCGCCGAATCTGATCCGAAGCCGCGCCAGGCGAGTGGCTCCACGGCGATCAGTGCTGGAATCAACCATACCGATGCTCTCCAGTGTCGGCGAACCATTCTACCAGTACCTGTGAAACGGAAATCTACTTTACTCGGCAGTACCTGGATCCCATGGGGACGAACTCGGGCGAGCCCGAAGGTCGCGGTTCGGATACGGGTACGTCGAGTCAGCTTGGAAGCGACTTCAGATTGGTTTCAGCTGGTGATGGAGTACGGAGACAGGAAGAGGGTAAGGGCAGGCTGGTGGAGAACGCAACGTTTTAATAATAAACGGAATGCGCGAAAAAACTGGTGACCCCGAGGGGAGTCGAACCCCCGTTGCCGGGTTGAAAACCCGGTGTCCTAACCACTGAACGACGGGGTCACCCGAATCGAAGGTCGGAATTTATAGAAATCCCCTTTCGCTGTCAAGTTAATCGTTGCGAACGCAGGGGATCTGCGAGCAGTTGTCTTCGCTGGAATACGCTTGACATTTCCGGTTGGTTTTTGTTTATTCAAAGGTGCTTGAATTCGGCACTTTTCCG
This sequence comes from Candidatus Latescibacterota bacterium, assembly GCA_965203805.1. Lineage (GTDB taxonomy): Bacteria > Latescibacterota > UBA2968 > UBA2968 > JAAXHE01. The sequence continues at coordinate 5,672,591 of OZ241917.1, forward strand.
TTATGGAATCGACGATTTCACGCGATCCGAAAACAGGGAACAAGCGTCAAGTGAACCGTCTGATATCTTCAGGTGGGCGATTAGCTCAGCTGGTTAGAGCGCTGGTTTCACATACCAGAGGTCACTGGTTCGAGTCCAGTATCGCCCACCATGATCCGATAAGCGAGGTGGTCCGGGCCTGTCCACGAGTGGATCGGGACGGCCGGCAATCGTCAGGGTGCATTCAATAAATGAATGCGCCCTGTTTTTTTGGAGACCGCGTATGAAAGAAAGCCTGCTTAGACTTTTGAACCTGCAGCACATCGATACCGAATTGGACAAACTCAAAAAGGTGCAGTCAGATTTCCCTGAAGCGATCGCGGAACTTCGCGCAAAGCTGGAAACCGCGAAACAGGCGGTGGACGACAAGAAGCAGCAGGCTGCCGACCTGGAAAAAAACCGCCGTCATCTGGAGGGCGAGCTGGAGACCATACAGGCTGATCTGAAGAAACACCAGGATCGACTGATGGAAGTGAAGACAAACCGGGAATACGATGCGCTCCAGATTGAAATCGAAGTACTGAGGACCCGCGCCGACGAGAGTGAGACCATGATCCTCGAGAGCATCGAGCAACACGACGACCTGAAGACAATGCTCGAGGAAGAAGAAAGCGCATACAAGGCGCTTGAAGCCGATTATCTCGGTCAGATAAAGGATCTCCAGGGTCGCCTGGACCTGGTGGACGGCGAGGCCAGCGGATGGCGAAAAAAACGATCGGTTGCCGAAGAATCGGTGGACAGACCGGTGCTGTCCAATTACAACCGGATCCGCAGCGTTGTGAGGGACGGCGTTGCCGTGGTGCCGATCGGCAAGGGTTCCTGCGGCGGCTGCTTCAGACAACTGCCACCGCAGCTTCACGTGGAAGTCAGGCGCCAGGACAGGATCATCCGTTGCGAGAACTGCGGCCGGATGCTGGTGTGGAGGGAAGAAGGCTGACATGGCGGACAACGAGACAGTAACACTCTACGTGGACGGCGCGGCGAAGGGCAATCCCGGTCCCGCGGGCATCGGCGTCCGGGTCGAACTCAAGGGCGTGGTTCTGTCTGAACATTCGGAATTCATCGGCGAAGCCACCAACAACGTCGCAGAGTACAAGGCGCTCATTTACGGGCTGGAAATCGTCCGAAGGCTGCGCGTGACACGTGTCAACGTCTTATCGGACAGTGAATTGATGGTCAGGCAGTTGAACGGAAAATACAAGGTCAAGAACTCGAAACTGTTACCGTTGTACGATTTTGTCGTTGACATTGTCAGTTCGATGGACGGATTTACGATCCGACACGTTTCGCGTTCGGAAAACCGGCACGCCGACCGCCTGGCCAATAAGGGAATATCGGAGGCCCAGAATCGCAATTCGTGAGCAGCCGGGCGGTTCACGAGTCCACAATACAGGCAAGCGGGCCGGATGGCCGCGCCCAGGCAGCACGGATGGACTTTATCAACGGGCTGCTGATCGGGTGAGGAAAGTCCGAGCTCCAGAGGGCAGGATGCTGGGTAACTCCCAGTCGGGGCGACCCGAAGGAAAGTGCCACAGAGAACAGACCGCCAGCGGGCGAGACCACGGTTTCGTTGCGGGCAAGGGTGAAACGGCGGGGTAAGAGCCCACCGCGCTCCCGGAGACGGGAGCGGCACGGTAAACCCCATCCGGAGCAAGGCCAAATAGGAGCGGAGAGGCGGCCCGTCTCGTTACAACGCTCGGGTAGGCTGCGCAGAGGCGCCGGGCAACCGGCGTCCCAGATAAATGGCCATCCGTCCGGCGCGCCGCGCCGGACGACAGAACTCGGCTTACAGGCCCGCTTGCCTGAATATCCCCCGTAGTGGAGTTGGGATTGAGCTTTCTTCAGAAATTCCATCAGGCCGTCGACACCCGGAACAGCCGGGTGTGCGTGGGCCTGGATCCCGATCCTGAACGTCTGCCGGCTCACCTCAGGGGCGCCGCGAATCCGGTCAGTGCCTTTCTCAGGGAAATCGTCGCCGCCACAGAGGACCTCGTCTGCGCCTACAAACCCAACTTCGCCTTCTTCGGCGCACTGGGTCCGGCAGGTTGGCAGAGCCTCGGGGACGTTATCGGCGCCATTCCCGATACGACGCCCGTTCTGCTCGACTTCAAGGCCGGAGATATCGGCAATTCCTCCGCCCGTTACGCGCAGATGGCCTACGACACGCTCGGCGTCGACGCGGTCACCGCAAACCCGCTCATGGGCTTCGACGCCATGGGCCCATTCCTGGACTACGACGACCGCTGCGCGTTTCTGCTCAGTCTCACCTCCAACCCCGGGTCGGCGGACTTCCAGCGGCTTTCCACGCCGGACGGCCCTCTCTACCAGCACATCGCGAGGAAAGCGGTTGAATGGTCCGCCACGGGTCCATGCGGGCTGGTGGTTGGGGCGACGCACCCGCGGGAACTCGCGACGGTCCGTAGTATCGCGCCGGAGCTTCCCATCCTCGTCCCCGGCATCGGCGCCCAGATGGGCGATGCCGGCGCGGTGATCCGGTACGGCGCCGACGCGAACGGAGGCGGGCTGCTTGTCAACGCATCCAGGAGCGTGCTCTACGCCTCGTCCGGCCGCGATTTTGCAGACGCCGCCCGGCAAGCCGCCGACAGGCTGCGCGCCGACCTGGAACGGGAGCGGGCAGCACTGCCGATCGCGTAATTGAAGGGCTGCGAGCCGGCGCCGGGCGCAGGAATACGCCGGGCGAATTTTAACGTCGCCTCGAACCCGGGAGACACCGCAATGGAACGCCGAAAACTAACCGGAGAACAGAAACAGCAGTGGGCGATCGACGGGTATATCCTGCTCAAGGGCGTCCTCTCGCCTGCGGAAACCGGAGACTTCCGGCGGGAAGTGGACCGGTTGCATCGTAAATTTGTCCTTAACAGGTCCGGCGCGGACCCGAAGTCCGGCCTGGACCGGAGAAATATACTCCCGGACAGCGACGCCTTCATCCATCTCATGGACCATCCCGGCGTGTTTGACATCTTTCTGGAACTGATGGGTCCGTACCTCCAGTTGAGCATGGCCGAGGCCGTCGTCCGACCGCCAAACCCGGGGTACAAGGGCTTTATACACACCGACGGCGGCCAGGCCCTCCGCCACATCCGCGTTACCGAGACAAGCTGGCCGCTTCAGATCAAGATTCAGTATTTTCTCACGGACGTCAGAAAGCCCGACCGCGGTAATTTCACCATTTTCCCCGGCAGCCACCTGAGACCCTACCCGGAGGGAGAAGCGCCCATTACGGCCCGAACTCCCGGCGCGGTGCAGCTATGCGCTGAAGCTGGCGACGCGGCGGTCTTTTCCCATGCACTCTGGCACGGCGTCTCCCCCAATCTTTCCGGACGGTCCCGGAAAACCCTCATATACTGCTACAGCCAGCAGTGCTTCCGGACGTTTGACTTTAACGGGCATTCACCTGAAGTCCTGTCGAAATGTACGCCGCGGCAACGCCGTCTGCTGGGGGACCTGGGCAGGGACTGGCGCCCCGGCGCATACTTCTACAGTCCCGAAGACCAGGTGGAGATCATCGAACAGAAGCCTGAAGTCGTCTGAACGTCAATCCGTTTCGCACCCTCTCCCGCCCGCCTCGTTCCGGAATCTCCGCCGCGCTTCATCAATGTCCGCGTCCGTTCGTCTTCCGGCAGGATTGCGTTTCCGTCGTGCACGAGCTGCGGCGCCTTCGTCCCGTCGGTAACGGCCGGCCTGTGGAGAATTGCGTAGATGCCGCTGGTTCAACTCGAAAACGTCCACAAGTCCTACGGGGCCAATCCTGTGCTGACCGGCCTCACGTGGAAGATCGAAGCGGGCGGCCGCTTTGGCCTGGTCGGGCGCAACGGATGCGGGAAGACGACGCTTTTTCACCTCATCACCGGTCACCTGCAACCGGACAGCGGGCGGATATACACGAAACGGAATCTGAACGTCGGATATCTGGCGCAGGACCCGCAACTGAACGACGGATCGGTCGTTCTGGACACGGTGCTGGACGCGTTTTCAGACCTCTTGGACATGCACCGCCGGATGGCCGTTCTGGAAGAACGGCTGACCGAAGGCGCCGATCAGACAGCGCTGCTGGACGAATACGGGCGCCTGCAACACGCCTACGAAGACCGGGGCGGCTATGAGATTGAAGACCGTGCAAAGGCCATCCTTCACGGGTTGGGTTTCGGTCGGAAGGATCTCGAAGCCCCTGTAAATCTGTTGAGCGGGGGCCAGAAAAACCGCCTGGCGCTTGCCCGCCTGCTTGTTCGCGAGCCCGACCTGCTTCTTCTCGACGAACCCACCAATCACCTGGACCTGGAGGCCATCGAATGGCTGGAAGGATTCCTGCCCGCCTTCCACGGCGCCTTCGTGGTCGTCTCCCATGACCGGTATTTTCTGGACCGTACCATCGACCGGATCATGGAGCTCGAAAACGGGGTCCTGGCAGGGTACGCGGGCAATTACAGTTTCTATGCCGCCGAAAGGGAGGAGCGTCTCGCGCGGCGTTGGAAGACCTACGAGCGGCAGCAGGAATACATTCAGAAGACCGAGGACTTTATCAGACGGAACATCGCGGGTCAAAAGACGAAACAGGCACAGAGCCGCAGAAAGACCCTGGAAAAACTGGACAGACACGAGCGCCCCGGGGGGGAGAAGGCGTTCCGCCTGAGCTTCACTTCCGCCGAGAGAGGCGGCAACCGGGTTGCGGAACTCGAGCGGGTATCGAAAGCCTACGGCGAGAAGGTCCTGTTCCGGGACCTGGATCTGCTCGTCCGCCGCGGCGACCGCTTGGGTATTATCGGACCCAACGGGTCGGGCAAGTCAACCCTCCTGAAGCTGCTCGCAGGCCGCGTCGCGACCGATGGCGGGACGGTTAAAACCGGCTCGAACATTCGGGTGGGTTACTACGATCAGCATCGGGACGAACTCATCCCCGGACATACGCTGCAGGAGGAAATCCAGGCAGTCACACCTGACGCGACGGTGGGAGAAATCCGCAGTGTGCTGGGCGCTTTTCTCTTCTCGGGCGACGACGTCGAGCGCAAAATCAGCAACCTCAGCGGCGGAGAGAAAAGCAGGGTGGCACTGGCCAGACTGATGAGATCCGAAACCAATCTCCTGGTTCTGGACGAACCCACCAATCACCTGGATATTCCATCCAGGGATGTGCTCGAGGCGGCCCTGATGACGTACGGCGGAACCCTCATCGCCGTTTCGCACGATCGCTACTTTCTGAACCTGCTGGTGGACAGACTGCTCGTGCTCGGGAACGGAACGTGGGAGATTGTCGAGGGCAACTACGACGCATGGCAGCGCCGGCGGACGACGCGGGAGGATTCGCAAAAGCCGACCTCACGCAGGAATTCGTCCCAGAAGGACCTGTACGAACGGAAACGGGCCGACCGCAGGGCGCAGGAGGGGCGCCAGCGGCGCCTGGAAGCCATCGAGAAGGAGATCCTGGATCTCGAGGCGGAACTCGAACGCCTGAACGGGCAGCTCGTGCTGGATGACCGGGCGTCGGATTGGGAACACCTCCAGTCGGTCTCCGAGGAGCGCCGGCGCGTCCAGGCCCGCATCGAGGAGCGCATGGCGGCGTGGGAAGCGCTCGAAACGACGGGTGGGAAGGGCGGGGCATGACGTTCGATCGATCCCTGATGGCGCCCGCCGAGTTCGAATTCGTGGTTGTGGCGGATACCCACTACATGCTCGATCCGGGCGGCGGGACACTGGAATTCCAATCCCGGAGGAAGCAGACGGCGAGAGCGGACGCGGCGCTGCGGCTGGCGGCGTCTCTGGGCGCGGACTTCATCCTGCACATGGGCGACCTGGTCCAGGAATACCCCGAGACGCGGCGCCACAACGAAGCGATCAGCCGGGCGCGGGCGCAACTTGCGCGCCTGGGCGCGAAGGTCCGGATCGTTGCCGGCAACCACGACGTTGGCGACAAGCCCGATCCAACCATGCCCACCCGGGCCGTCACGTCCGAGTCCCTCAAGCGGCATCACGCGCTGTTCGGGGATTCCTGGTACAGCTTCGACCACCAGGATTGCCACTTCGTCGTGATCAACTCCCAGATTCTCAACACCGGACTGCCTGAATCCGTATCGCAGCGCGATTGGCTGGAACACGACCTGGCAACCCATGGACAGGGCCGCGTCTTTCTCTTTCTCCACCTGCCGCCTTTCCTGGAGCAGCCTGATGAGCCGCACCTGGGCAACTACGACAATATCGGCCAGCCCGCGCGCCGCTGGCTGCTCGACCTGACCGCGAGATACGGAATCGACGTGGTATGCGCAGCGCACGTCCATTTCGCGTTCCTGAATCGAATCGGGACGACCCGCATCCACAACGTGCCCTCGACCTCCTTCGTGCGCCCCGGCTTCAGCCACCTGTTCACCGGCTCCGCGCCACCCGAGCAGGGGAGGGACGACGCGCCGAAACTCGGCTTCCATCTGTTCCGCGTTTTTCGGGAACGGACAGACGTGCATTTCATTCGGACCATGGGCGCGCTCGCCCTGGACGATGCGGCAACGGCCGCGCCGAAACGACTGCTCACCCGGGTTTCGACCGGATTGCCCGCCTCTCCCCTGGGGTTGACGCTCCTGCATCCTCTCGTGAACATGGCCGAAATCCCGATTGTGTTTCCCAGCGTCGTCCGGCAACGGGTCAGGAACGACTATCCGCTGCTCTCCGCGGTGGAACTCGGCGCGTCCGCCGTGCGATTCCCTGCCTCGGACCTCGAAGATTCCAGTCAGAGGGAGAGACTCGAAGTCCTGAGCGACGAGGGGCTGCGTCTCATGGCAACGTTGCCCGCGTCTTCCGCGGCGGATCTGTTGCGGTACGTCCGGCGGCACGCGGATGCCGTCGATGCGTGGGAAGTCCAGATACCGGGCGCCCTGCTGCCTTCCGGCGACCTCACGGGGGCCCTCGTGGCGATGGGGAAGGATAATTCGATCCATATCTCTCTGGCGCCTATCCTTGCGGGTGAGGTCCGCCCCGGCAAACAGCACCCCCGCACCCGGATCGGATACCTTCCCGCCGAACTGTCCGATCTGAACGACTTCCTGGCCGAACACGACGTCTCCGTCGACCGGGCCGTGTGCCGTCTGGACGGGAACGAACCGTGGAAGACAGGTCTGGAACTCCCGGACCCCGGCGCCCTGAGCCACGTCAAAGCGGTGGACCTTGTGGTCTCCCTCGTCTCCTGCGACGACGCGCGGAATGCAAACGCCGCGGCTGAATCGCTCTTTTGCGCCGCCCTGTTGCCCGGGGCCCGCGTCTACTTCGATCCCTTTGTCGACCTCGACCGGACCCTCGACGCGGCTCACGGGCTCCTGAACACGTCCTGCAACCCCCGCCCGGCCTTTCACGTACTGCGCTGCCTGAATTCAGTGCTCTATCGCGAGCGGGTTTCGCGCAAGGATACCGGAGCCGTCGAACTGCCAGGGACGACGGTTCGGACATTGACCGGTGGAGATTGTCTCCATGCACTGATTACCTCCGAACGCGGCGAGCTTCCGGATCTCGGCGGCCTGGCGTTTCCCGGGATTTCAGGGGACGCCCCGTCGCGTCTTTACCGCCTTTCCGAAGGTACGGTTCAGGCGGGCCCGTTCGAACGCCTCCTGGGACGCGCGAGGGGTCTTTCCAGCCCGGTACTCCTTACTTCCGACCCGTAAACCTCCCGCCTATTGGGTTGACATTTTCTCCGGTTCTATTGATCTTTCGGCATAACGGTTCTGCACGTTTCAATTGAGCTTCGATCCCCGGTTTTGCGTACGAACCCACAAGAAGCGAGGATTTGCCGCATGGCGAAAATGTTGCGCGTCTGCCTGGCCGCCCTGAAACAGCGGCCCTCCGTGACGGAAGGGGTCGAGAAACTGGTTTCCGTTCTTCACGAGTGCCGGGACCGGAAGGTGGATATCGTCTGCACGCCCGAGACGTACCTTCCAGGCTTGAGAGGCGCGTCGTTCGATCTGCCCGACCCGGATCAGCCCGCCATGGAACAGGCGCTGAAGGACCTTCGCACGGCCTGTCGCGAAACCGGGGTGGCCATCATCGCCGGGATGGAATGGCAGTCCGAACTCGGCCTTGAAAACAGGGCATTCGTCATCTCACCGGCGGGCCGGGTGCTCGGCTATCAGACCAAAAACCAGATCACGCCGGGCGGCGAGTCAGAGAACTACGTGCCGGACGGGCAGCGACGGGTGTTTGCCGTGAAGGGCGTCAAGTTCGGAATTTCCATCTGCCACGAAGGCTGGCGCTATCCGGAAACCGTTCGGTGGCCCGCCGTCCGGGGCGCGCGGATCGTCTTTCAACCCCAGGTCACGGGAAGCGACGAAGGAGGCAGGGGGCAGGGCGAGTGGGGCGAATCCTTCTACGAGAAGGCCATGCAGTGCCGGGCGGGGGAGAACAATATCTACTTCGCCAGCGTCAACCAGGCCATGAAGGGCCAGAATTCGGCCACCAGCCTCATCGACCCTCAGGGCAACCTCATCGAAACCATCCCGCGCGGAAGAGAAGACCTTCTCATCGCGGACCTGGACATGGAAAGAGCCACGCGGTTCTACACCAGGCGGTACCGGTCCGAACTCTATCCAGCCTGACCCACCCCGGAGGAAGATAAATGGCCAGGGCCGCAGTCGTCTTGTTCAGCGTCTGTCTCCTTTTGAGCGGCAGCGCCGTCGCGCAGGAAGCGCCCACCGTCGACTTCGACGAAGACGGCGAAGTCGGTTTTTCGGATTTCATCCTCTTCGCGAGGGGATTCGGGAAAACCGATCAGGACGCCGGTTTCGACGCAAGGCTGGACCTGAACGACAACGGGGAAGTGGACTTTCAGGACTTCATCCTCTTCGCTCAGCAGTTCGGCGGCTCGACGCCGGCCGAAGACGACCGGGACCGTGAACCCTTCGACCCGGCGCGCGTTTATTTCGCGGATTTTCGTGCAGACAGGGTTTTCGTGGTGGATGCCGAGACGAATTTTTACGATCCCGGTCTTTCCGTCTCCCTCAGCCAGCCGCGCAGCATAACTTACTCGTATCTGAACAGACGTATTTATGTCGTCGGACAGGACTCGTTCTATGCACTTACCGAGTCTAGCGAGATTGACTTCAGGCTGCCGCTCCTGGATCCGGCCGACTCGCCGGATTCCAGGCCGCGCACCCGTGGCGGATTCCGCATAGCACTTTCCCCCGACCATCGTCTTGCCTACATCACCGAAGATATCGCCAGTCAAATCGAAGTCATCCACCTCAAAAACGCGGAGTCAGTGGGCCTGATTCCTCTTTCGATGCCTCCCGGCGGTGTCGGCGTATCTCCGGACGGCGGCACGCTCTACGTGGCACATGCCAACAGACCGTGGCTTTCGGTAATCGACGCTTCCGAACGGGCCCTCGCGGACAGTATCCGGCTCGATGGACGGGGCAACGGGCGCTTGGTCGCGTCGCCAGAGGGAGACAGGATCTATACCGCAACCACCCGGGGCGGCGAAGATCCGTCGGTACAGATCGTCTCGGTCGATCCTGCGACTGGAGAGATCGTCAATTCGTTGGAAATCGCGCCGGATTCGACGACGAAGGTATGGGACCTTCAGGCGTCCAGGGACGGAAGTAAGCTCTACGCAACAGTAAAGCGGATAATTATTGCGCCGTCGACACAGTTCGGTTTTGTGGTAGAGGGCTATTTCTGGATAGTCGATTCAGCCTCTCTCGAATTAACGAGCGAAATCCAGGTTGAAGGAGAAGCCGTGAATTTCGGGGTCACCCGTGACGACAAAACCGCATACGTCGCCAATATCGATCCATTCACCGGCGTGATCCGACTCACGATCCTCGACCTGGACGCCAATGCCGTCCTGGGTTCCCTTCCAGTGACCTTTCTGTCGGCGTTCGACATCAGGGCTTACGGCGGGAAGGCGGCATTGGGTCGCGTTGCGGTCCCTGAAATTGCCGTCTTCTAATGCCCTGTCGCAGGGGTCCGGATCATCTGCGCGAGCGCATCCGCCACCCGATGCAGCGTGAACTCCGTGTGGCGTTTCGCGCGTGGATTTCGCGTTGCCGGCGGTCCCGGGAAGCGCTTCAGGACGAAATTTACCTATAAAGCGCTTGCGAATCACGCCGAATTCCGGTAGATTTTCACAATAGAACATTAGATTGTATCGGATGCGTCACCTATAGAAGAGGAGCGAGAATCATGCTTTCATCGCTTCTTCTGGAACCCGGCCGTCTCGAGCTGCGGGACGTGGACATACCCAGCGCCGGTCCTGGCGAAGTGGTCGTCAGGGTGCGGTCCGCGCTCACGTGCGGCACCGAACTGAAGACCTTCCGCCGCGGCCACCCCAAGATTCCAACGCCAACGCCGCTGGGGCATGAGTTCTCAGGCGATATCTACGAAGTCGGCGAGGGGGTCACCAGATTCAAGCCGGGCGACCAGGTCATGACCGCGCCCACCGCGCCCTGCGGCGAATGTGTGTACTGCCGGAAGTCGAGGGAAAACCTCTGCCCGTACGCCATCGACGAGATGGTATTCGGCGCTTTTGCGGAATACGTTCGCGTTCCGGCCCACGTCGTCGAAAACAACATGTACAGAAAGCCTGCCGATCTCTCCTACGAGGAAGCGGCGATGCTGGAGCCGCTCTCGTGCGTGGTCTACGGTATGGACCAGGTGCTTATGGGGACGGACGCTACCGTGCTCATCATCGGCGCGGGCGCCATCGGTCTGATGCACACGGCCGTCGTGCGCGCCTTTGGCGCAAAGCGCGTGATTGTCGCGGGCAAACGCGAGCACCGTCTCAGACTTGCCACCACGCTCGGCGCCGACGAGATCATCGACGTGGAAACGGAAAACGCGATTGACCGTGTCAGGGAACTGACGGGCGGCATCGGCGCGGACCTGGTGATCGAATGCACCGGACAGCTGGCCGTCTGGGAGAGCACGCCCGACCTGGTCGCCAAAGGGGGCACAATCGTTCTGTTCGGCGGCCTTCCGAAGGGCACGGTCGCCACCTTCGACACGACCCGGTTACACTACGATCAGATTACTCTCAAGGGCGTGTTTCACTATAGCCGAAGCGCCGTCAAGAAGGCCTATCAGATGCTGGTCGACAGGAAAATCCATCTCAACGGCCTGATTTCGGGCACCTATTCTCTGTCCGATCTGAAACACGTCTTCGAACTTCTTCTGAAGAAGGGTAACGACGTCAAATTCGCCGTTGTGCCTACCGAGCCCAGCCCGGAAAAAGCCGGGTAATGCGCGTAGCCCGTCTCTACGATTACGGCGACGTCCGCATCGAAGAAGAACCGATCCCGGAAATCGGTCCTGAAGACGCCCTCGTCAAAATGGCGGTTTGCGGCATCTGTACCAGCGATACGCTGCCGTGGTACGTGCGCCGCAAGGCTCCCATCGTTCTCGGCCACGAACCCGCCGGGACGATCGTCGACGTCGGCTCAGAAGCCACCGGATTCTCACCCGGGGATCGGGTTTTCGCTCACCATCACGCCCCCTGCATGATCTGCCGTTTCTGCCGCCGGGGGCATTTTTCAATGTGCCCCACCTGGAAAGCCTCCGCGCTGGACCCCGGCGGACTCGCTGAATTCGTCCGCGTTCCCGGTCTCAACCTCAAAACCGATACCCTGAAGCTACCGGCTTCGCTGTCCCTGGAAGACGGCGCGCTCGTCGAGCCGACCGCATGCGCGGTCCAGGCGCTGAAACGCCGCGCCCGCATGCAGCCTGGCGACCGCGTGGTGATCATCGGGATGGGCATTATGGGCCAGCTTCTCGCGCTGGTCGCCCGGCATTACGGCGCGTCCACCGTGATTGCGTCGGACATGGTGCCCTACCGGCTGGAAAAAGCCCTGGAACTCGGAGCCGACGCAGGCGTCAACGTTACGATGGAGGACTTGGCTGAATCCGTCGCTGACGCCACCCGCGGGGACATGGCCGACCTGGTTGTGGTCGGTCCGGGAACGCTGACGGCGATGGAGGCGGGTTTGACCGCGGTGGGCGTGGGCGGGACCGTGCTTCTGTTCACACCTGCCGAACCCGGCCGAACCCTCTCTGTCGATCCTTACGATCTCTATTCCAGGGACATTACCCTCCTGACCAGTTATTCCTGCGGTCCTCCCGACACCGTGGAAGCCCTGGACATCGTTGGGCGAGGGGTGGTGACCGCCGGAAAACTCGTCACCCACCGTTTCTCTCTGGAAGAAGCCGCCGCCGGTTTTCAGACCGTGGCGGAAGCCGGGGAATCCGTCAAGACCCTTATCGTCATCGACGATACCCAGGCGTAGAGGCCGGCGCCCGCCGTTGTCCGGCGGTCTCGCCGACCCTGCGATCCATTGTTTTTCGTTATCGGAAAGGATGCCGGCATGCCCTATGTCAACGTGAAAATGCTCGACGGACGCACGAAGGACCAGAAACGTGAACTGGTCAGGGCCATTACAGACGCCCTGCAGAATATCTGTGGCGCGAAACCGGAAGGCACGATGGTGGTCATCGAGGAGGTGACCCGCGATCACTGGTCGGTGGGCGGGGTGCTGATTGCGGACAGGGACACGTAGTGTTCTGACCCGGATATCCCTCGCCATTCGACCGTAGATTAATCCCGTCTCGCTACGTTCCCCTCGCTTGCCGAACTTACACAGGTCGTCTGTGACCTGGTGTGCGGTTTTCGCGCGTTTGACCTTGACAGAATTCTACACGCCGCCTATATTGCACCGATCCGACGATTGGTTCTGAAAAAGCGGTATGATTCTCGATGGGTTCAACCCTGTCAGAGGGTCGTGCTGTGTTTCCGTGCCTGGACGTACATCGGCCGAATCGATGGTACGGTGTAAATAAAGAAAGGGGTACGACTTTGGACCTCATCATACGATACCTGCACAGACCGGGCATTTCCGTGCTCGCGCTCCTTGTGGTGGCTACCCTCGGGACCGCGCTTCCGGAGGCGGACGCATCGAAAAAGAAGATTACAAAGGGCGATGCCAAGATTGCCAAGCGGTCCGCCCACCTCTACATCAGCCAGCGGTTGTTCGACAAGGCCCTCGCCCAGTTGCTGATCGTCATCGAAGGCGATCCCAACGACGTACAGGCGCACTTCATGCTTGGCGAGATCTATTCCGAGAAGAACATGCAGGATGAGATGAGAAAGGAATTCGAACTGGTTCTGGCAACGAAGAAAGGGAAGAAGAAATTCGCCAAGAAGATCCAGCCCTATCTGGACATGTGGTGGAGCCGGAACTACAATAACGCGGTTCGGGCGATTGGCGCCGAAGACTACGGCGCGGCCATCGAGTCCCTCCAGAGAGCCATCGCGCTGGCGCCGGAGAAGCCCATGACCTATCAGGCGCTGGGGGTGACCTACCTGAACATGGGCCAGGCGCAGGCGGGCATCGACGCCTATGAAAAGGCGGTGGAACTCGACAGCACGGAAGCGTCTTCGTTCGTCAACCTGGGCCGTGCGTATATGAACATGAAAAATTACGAAGAAGCGATGCAGTGCTTCGCCAGGGCATGTGAGCTCGTGCCCGACAACGCCGGTTATCTGAACGACCTCGCCCGCGCCCAGCAGTATATGGACGACAAGGCCGGCGCGCTCGAAACCGCGGAGAAGGCCCTCGCCATCGACCCCGATAATCTGGACGTGTTGATCATGGCCGGCCAGATGCACCTGATGGGGGGCAATTACGAGAAGGCGGCCGAACTGCTCGAAAGGGTAACCGCGCAAAGGCCGGATGACGTCGATACGCTGTTCAATCTCGCGGAATGCTACCGGAATCTGGGCAGAACCGACGAGGCCGTCAACCTGTTCCTGAAGAGCGTCCAGGCCAATCCGCAGGATGCGGACGCCTGGTTCCGGCTGGGCCGGATCTATGAAAAGCAGGGCAAGTTCAAGGAGTCCATCGATGCCCTCAAGATGGTCGTCAGCCTGAGGGCCACAAGCGTGTCGGGCTGGCAGGCGCTTTCCCGATCGTGGGCCCTGCTTTCGCAGGAGCAGTCAGACGCGGGTATGGACGACGCGGCTTCGGAGAGCGCGAAGAGTGCGGAGGAGGCATATAATATGAGTACGAGCCTGCAAGACCAGGCCGCCGAGTGAATCGGACCGGCCGCCGGGAGAATGAACCGATGTATCTAACGGATGAGAAAGTCGCCGTTCTGGGCGCGGCCGGAGCCATCGGCTCCAATCTCGCCCAGACCCTGCTGGCGTCGGGTACCGCCAGCAGGGTATCTATGTACGACCCGTTCGAACCCGGACTCGAGGGGGCCGCCGAGGAAATCTACCACTGCGGATTTCCGGGCGCGAACGTCACCTGGACAACCGATATCGCCGAAGCCCTTTCCGGCGCCGCATACGTGATCAGTTCGGGCGGGGCGCCTAGGAAAGAAGGGATGACGCGCGAAGACCTCACGCGGGACAACGGCCTGATCGCAAAGCAGCTCGGCCTGGACATCAAGCAGCATTGTCCGGCCTGCAAGTTCGTCATTATCATTTTCAACCCCGCGGACATCACCGGGCTCACCACGCTGGTGCACTCAGGCCTTCCCTCCGGCAGGGTGGCCACGCTGGCCGCCCTGGACAGTACACGGCTGCAGACTGCGCTGGCCCAGCATTTCGGAATCCGGCAGGACCTGGTCACCGGCTGCAAGACCTACGGCGGCCACGGCGAGACGATGGCCGTATTCACGAGTGGAACCGCGGTTGACGGCATCCCCCTCACGGATATCCTCACGGGCAGTACCGTAAACAGCGTAGGCCTCACGCCGGAGGCGTGGAGTGGCATCCAGTCCCACGTGACCGGCGGCGGCGCCCGGATCATCCGGTTGCGAGGCCGCTCGTCTTTCCAGTCTCCCGCGCAGCAAAGCGTCTTCATGTTGCGGGGGTTGTTCGGCGAACCCTACGACTGGCCGTGCGGCGCTTACGTCGGCAACGGTGAATTCAGCAATATCATGATGGCCCTGCCTGCGACGCTTTCGGCAGACGGCGTAACCAGCAGCATGCCTGAGGGAACGGAAGAAGACATGCAGGCGCTGAGGAGTTCCTACGCCCACCTCGTCGGATTGCGCGACGAGATCATCCGGGAGGGCATTCTGCCGCCCCTGTCGGAGTGGGGGCGCAGCAACCCGAATCTGGCATAGGTACCGAACTGAAATCACACGTTGAAGGGGCGCCCGTCGGGTTGCCCCTTTTCGTTTGCCGCACCTGGGCTTTTTCGTTATTTTCAGGCCGCAAACCGCAGAAACCGCGCCACGCTTCACCCCCATCGTCGAGGAACTCCGTGTCCACACCCTACGACATGCTCATCAAGGGCGGGACGGTGATCGACCCGGCGCAGAATCTGCATGCGGTCCGGGACGTGGCCGTTACGGGCGGACGGATCGCCGCGCTGGAAGATGAGATCTACGAAGAGACGGCGCAGACCGTGGTCGACGCCGCCGGGTACCTGGTAACGCCCGGCCTGATCGATCTGCACGTCCACGTCTGGTGGGGCGTCTCGCATTACGGCGTGGAAGCGGACCCCACGTGCCTGGCCAGAGGCGTGACCACCGTCTACGATACCGGTTCCGCGGGCGCCGACACGTTTCCGGGATTCAGGAAGTACGTGATCCACGCCAGCGCAACCCGAATCAAGGCCTTCCTGCACGTCTCGTCGCAGGGCTTGCTCTCGCCCGATATCGGCGAACTTACGGATCTCCGGTTCGCCGACGTGGACCGCGCCGTACGGATGTGTGAGGAATACAAGGAAGACATTGTCGGCGTCAAGATCCGGATGACGACGAAATTGGTTGGGGAGAACGGCGAAGAAGGGCTGAAGCGGGCACGCGAGATATCCGACGCCACCGGTCTCCCGCTGATGATCCACCCCAACGCCAGCCCCCTGTCGTTCGATGCAATGATCGACGAATTGCGTGCCGGAGACATCGTCACCCACTGCTTTCACCAGAGCGACACCGGCATCCTGGACGATTCGGGCGCGGTCCGTCCCGCCGCGCGAAGGGCCGCGGAAAACGGGATTCTCTTCGACGTGGGCCACGGCCAGGGCAGCTTTGTGTTCGACGTTGCCGAAGCCGCATTGGCTCAGGACTTCCCGCCGGGCGCTATTTCGAGCGACCTGCACGTCTACAATCTGAACGGGCCGGTGTTCGACCTCCTCACCACCGTCTCCAAATTTCTCTTCCTTGGCCTGTCGCTGGATCAGGCCCTGGAGAAGGTGACGGCGGCCCCGGCGCGCGCCATGGGCGTACTGGATGAAATCGGCACGCTGCGTCCCGGAGCGGCGGCCGACCTGGCCATCCTCGACCTCAAATCGGGCAAATTCGTTTTCACCGATACAAGCGGCCGGACCCGTTCGGCTGAACAGAAACTCGAAGCGGTTTCCACCATCCGCGCCGGCAGGCTCTATGCAGCGTCGGCGTTCGAAGACTGACCACGGGGTACCCCTTATGAATATACTGGTGCTGTGCGATCTCGAAGGCGCCGCCGGCGTTGTCGACTTCCACACGCAGACCTATGACGACACGCGCTACAACGACCAGGCGAAAAACCTGTCCACCCTCGAAATCAACGCGCTGGTGGACGGCGCAAGAGAGGGCGGCGCGGACCAGGTCATCGTGCTGGACGGACACGGCAGCGGAGGAATCAACATCGAACTGATCCACTACGAAGCGAAGGTGATGTTCGGCCGTCCGCTGGTCTCCGCCTGGGACCTGGGCGTCGACTTCGACGCCATGTTTCTCTACGGCCACCATGCCATGGAGAATACCCCCGCGGGCGTGCTGTGCCACAGCTGGAGCTCGCGGGCGATTTCAAACTGCTGGCTCAATGGAGAACTCATAGGCGAAATCGGGTTCAACATCGCCCACGCGGGGGAGGCCGGCGTGCCCACGGCTTATATCAGCGGCGACCGGGCAGCCGTCGACGAAGCGCGCGGGTACGTGGAAAATATCGAAGGCGTGGTCGTCAAGGAAGGGCTCAGCAGAACCGCGGCGCTCACGCTGTCTCCCGCGAAAGCCCGGGACCTCATCCGGGACGGTGCGGAAACGGCCATGCGCCGCATCGGCGAGTTCCGGGCGTACCGCGTTCCGGGACCCTACACATTTGAAACGGAATACAGGGCCGAATCGAGCGCCGCGTCCAGGGCCTCCAGACCCGGCGTCGAGCGCGTCGATACCCACACCGTCAGAGTAACCGGCGACACGCTTGCAGAGATCGCGAAGAAGAAATAGCCGCGCCATTAAAGGAAATCAGAATGGACACCTCTTCCGTCGGGTACGAAAAGTGGGACCTGGATACGCCGGCACTGATGCTCGACCTGGACCTTCTTGAGAACAACATCGCCCGGATTGCCGCGCGCTGCAATGAATGCGGCGTTCGCTGGCGTCCGCATACCAAGGGAAACAAGACCCCGGCCATCGCGCACAAACTGCTCGACGCCGGTGCGATCGGCATCACCTGCGCCAAGCTCGGTGAAGCCGAAGTCATGGCCGCGGCGGGCATCAAGGACATCCTCGTTGCCAACCAGGTCGTGGGCGACAGGAAGATGGCCCGCCTGACCCACCTTCAGCGGCATGCCGACGTCATGGTCGCCGTCGATCACCCGGTCCACGTCGACATGATTTCGGAAGCGGCGCAGGCCGTGGGGGTAAGCGTTCGGGTGCTGGTCGAACTGGACATCGGGATGCGGCGCTGCGGGGTGGGCGCGGGTAAGCCCGCCTTGAAACTGGCGCAGCGCGCCGACGCCGCCCCCGGGGTGGCGTTCTCCGGCCTGATGGGTTACGAGGGCCAGGCGATGGATCTGCCGGATCCGGAGAAAGCGTCGGCCTGTGCCGAGGCCGTCGACCTACTCGCGGGCTCACGCGAGCACATCGAGGCGTCGGGCATCGAATGTCCGATCGTCAGCGCAGGCGGGACCGGAACGCTGGCCTTCACGCCGGCGTGTCCGGGACTCACGGAAATCCAGGCCGGCGGCGGGATTATGATGGACACCTTTTATGCCACGTCGCTGGGCGTGAGAGGACTGGAGCACGCCCTCTCCATACTGGCCACGGTGGTTAGCCGACCGGCGCCGGACCGGGCCTACATCGACGCCGGTAGAAAAACCACCAGTTCGCAGTTCGGCCTGCCCTGGGTGAAGCGCGAGGACGGTATCGACGTTGTCGGCCTGTCCGCGGAACACGGGCATCTGGAACTGCAGAACCCGGACCATCCGCTGAAAATCGGCGACAGGATCGAACTCATTTCAGGATACAGCGATATGACGGTCTTCCTCCACAACCAGATCTACGGCATCCGCAACGACCGGGTGGAGGCCGTCTGGGACATCCTCGGCCGGGGCAAATTGCAATGAACGAAGGGGAGCCGCGCGTCGTGGTGGACCAGGCCGGCAACCGCGTCGGCGTCCTGCTTGACGTCGACGAATACGAACGCCTCGTCAAAGCGTCGGAAATGCTGGAATCCCTCGGGGCACGGGAAGACCGGAAGGGATCCGGTTCGGACTATTCCCCCGAAGAAAAAAAACTGATGGAAGACCGGCTCGAGTCTCTGGGCTATCTCTAGGCGCTTCCTTCATCCGCTGTCCACCGACCGCCCCCGGGCGGCGCAATCGCACGAGTCCCATGGTCGATCCCGAAACTATCGTCGTGGTCTCCGGCCTGCCGCGGTCGGGCACGTCGATGATGATGCAGATGCTCGAAGCCGGCGGAATGGACGTGCTGACGGACGGGCGGAGAACCGCCGACGAAGACAATCTCAGAGGTTATTACGAATACGAGAAGGTGAAGGCGCTCAAGACGGACAATAGCTGGCTGCCGCGCGCGGGGGGCAAGGCCGTCAAGATAATTTCCGAACTGCTGAGGCATCTTCCCGGGACCTGTTCCTACAGAGTCATCTTCATGCGGCGGGCCATGGAGGAAATCCTCGCCTCTCAGGACCGGATGCTGATCCGGCGCGGCGTGGCGCAGGGCGAGCAGGCGGGCCACGGGGAGATCGCCCGGGTTTTCCGGAAGCATCTTCAGCAGACGGAAACCTGGCTTTCCGGACAACCCTTTATTCATACCCTCTATTCGGACCATCGACAGGTTCTGGCGAATCCTTCTCGCGAGGCTGCCCGGATCAACGCCTTTCTGAACAACCGCCTCGACGAATCGGCCATGGCCGCCGCCGTCGATCCTTTTCTCTATCGGCAGCGTCAATAGAGCGCCTGCAAATCTACATGTGAATTCCGAAAGGCTTCCTTTCAGGGCGCCTTTTTTTATTGCAAGCTATCAGCTATCAGCTTGAGTCAAGAGCGATCATCAAAAGTCAAATTCAAAATCCCCTTTTCCCCAAATTCCCTGCCTCCGGCGGGTTCCTTTTGAAGCGACCAAAAGGAACCAAAAGTCGCCGCTGGGCGCGGGGCCTGCCATATGCACAGCGCGAACACCCTCACAGGATGCACGGGATACTCTGGCCTGTCACCCTCAATAGCAATTCAAACCGCGTAGCTTGACGGATCAGCGCGCTCTGCTCTAATAGTCCTCCAGTCGGGACGTACCGTTGTCGACCGATTGGCACCTGTATGATGAGGACAGCCGTTCGCTATCTTCCGACAGCTTAAGGCGAGATCGAAAGTCAGCTCACACCAAGACACGGAGGCACAAAGGGAGACAATCGAAAAGCGGGCTACCACAAGGGATGCACGTACGAAAAAATACGAACGCGGGGGGAGGAGACGCACCAATCAGCAATAGGCAAACGGCGGTACCCCCACGAATCCGTGAGATTGAACTTCCTGGAGGACCTTTTACCCGCCCGGTGGTAGTGGATGGGGCTTTTCCGCGCGAGTCCGTACAGCAAGAAAGTCCAGGAACGCTTACAAGGGTTTCAGGGCAGCGGCACACGTTATTGCCACTGAAGCGGTTCGCGGAAAAGCAGCCCCGCGGCGTTTGAGCGGCGCCCTTCTTTTTGGCCCTTTTTCTTGGGCGAAGCAAGAAAAAGGGCAAGGGAATAGGGGAATTTAGAGGGTGGGGGAGAATTAGAGAAGAAAGAAAGGTGATAGGAGACGCATAGCATGGAACGGCTTGGAACGCAGTTTCAAAGGGTGTCTGTCCGTCGACTAGCGACACGTCAGAACGCTATTGCTGTACCGTTGGCAAACCAGCCTGCTCCATCCTTCCAGGCGTCGATGGTTGCCTGAAAAACCATCCGTCAAATGTCGCTCAGGTTCACAAGTGTGACGATACACAACAGCCTCTCCAGCCGAAGGGATTTCGTATCTTATTGTTAATAAATAGTTTGTAATTTTGGCACGGCGATTGCATATACTTTCCGCAGCACGAGCGATCACGCAAAAACGACAACCCCTTCTCCTCAAGTGAAACCGTTTACCTGTTGGATTCCGGAGCATCCGTGAAAACCCGGCCGAAAACCCCATTCGTCCTGCTTCTGTGCGTTCTCCTCACCGGTTGCGCCACCTATACCCACAACGCCGTCACCTTCCGAAGCAGCCTGGCCGACGGGCACTACGAAACCGCGCTGCAGACCCTCGGCAAGGCCCGTAAGGGCCCCGCGCGCCTGCTCTACCTCATGGAGAACGGCATCATCGCTCACTACAGAGGCGAATACCACGCATCCAACCGTTTTTTCGAAGTCGCCGAGCGGCTCTCGGACCGGCTCTTTACGCGTTCGCTGTCGCGGGAGGCGGCCTCGCTGATCACCAACGACCAGGTTCGAGCGTATCGTGGCGAAGAGTTCGAACTCGCGTTCATCAACTATTACCGGGCGCTCAACTACTGGTATCTGGGCGAACCGGAAGAAGCGCTGGTGGAGTGCCGCAAGGCCAACCTGAAACTGGACCGCTATGCCGCACTGGCCGACTACGACGCCACGTACCGTAACGATGCCTTTATCCACTATATGACCGGTCTGATTTACGAAGCCACCGGTGAACTCAACGACGCGTACGTGTCTTACCGGAACGCACTGGATGCGTATGAGACGTATCAGAACGTCTTCGGCCTGGAAGCGCCCGCGGCCCTCCGGACGGATCTCCGTCGGGTCGAGGAAGACCTCGGTTATGTCCAGCGCCAGGACGACCGCAGCGGATCGGCAGACCCGGACTCACCACCGGAAGGCGAGCTCGTTCTCTTCTCGGAAATCGGATTCGTGCCGCATAAAGTCCAGGAAGAAATCAGCCTGCCCGTCTATGAAAACGACGTCGAGTCCGTGTCGAAGAAACGTCTCGATGGGATCTCGAGAAAAATCGCGTACCGTCACTTCAAACCCCACTATGCGGGCAGATCGAAAGTCGAATACTGGTTGCGCGTCGCCCTGCCGGCGTACGCGGACGTGGCGCCCCGGACGCAATCCATCTTGCTCAGCGCCGCGGGACGTCGGACCGGGACCACCCTTGCGGAAGACCTTTCCGCCATCGCCTGGCAGACGTTTCAGGACAAACAACCCGCAATGCTTGCGCGGACGGTGGGACGCGGTCTGCTGAAATACATGGCTTCGGCCAAAGCCGAAAAAGAAAACAAAGTCCTGGGCTTCATTGTCAATCTCTTCGTCGCCGCAACCGAGGCGGCCGATACCCGAAGCTGGGTCTCGCTGCCTCACAACGTGCAGATCGGCAGGCTCGCGCTGCCCGCCGGTATTCACACCCTCACGCTGGAGTCCCTCGACAGCCGGGGGCGCGTCATCGAAACCCGAACCATTTCAGGTATACAGATCCGACCGGGAACCCGCACGTTCGTGAACTACCGGACGTACAAATAACCATGGCAGCCGAAAGGAGGAACACCATGAAGCGATTCATCGGGATCAGTCTGGCCCTGGCGCTCGCGGGGTGGAGCCAGGGGGGATGGACGGCGGAGATCCCCACCCGGGGCGCCGTCATCAATATCGTAACGTGGGACGGCAAGAACCTGCCCCCCATCTACGAACGATCCGACCAGCTTCCCCTTACGCTTGAAGACGTTATCAATCTCAGCCGGAATGATTTCGCCGACGAAGCGATCAGCAGGATGGTTCGCGAACGCCGGTTTGCCGGAAACGCTTCGGCCGGCGCCCTGATCGAGCTCAAAAAGGCAGGCGTATCGCAGAAGGTCATTCAGGCGATTTCGCTCCACGCCCTGCCTCCGAACCGTGAATTGACCCTCGCGATTCAGCTCGAATTCGTCGGCCTTTCGCGTGAGGCCCGCAAGCGTTATCTGTACGTGATCATTCCGGACGGCCGGGTCGAGCGCATCTTCACCGCGGACCTGGGCGCCGTACTGGCGGGGAACTGGCGCCGTGACGAGCGCGTGGACCTTACCGATCCCCTCCTGCCCAAGCAGGTCCGTCGTATCACGTTCGCGGACCGTGTGCCGCTGAAGACCTACGGGCCCAAGACGATGCAGGTCTTCACGTCGACCAGGCCGGATATCTTCCAGTCTGCCGACATTCCGGAAGCGGACCGCGCCGGCATCCGGGAATTTTCCTTCGAGTATCCAGTGAGCTCGACGCTTCAGGACTGCCGGCTGCAGGTGCGTTACCGCCAGGACGTCCTGTTGCCCTACAAATGGCACATGGAAGGCGCCCGCTTCCAATGCGAATGGAACTGATTTCCCAATCCCCCATCGCGAACAACGCGCGAGATCGCGCAACCACCGCACCGAACCACACATGACACCAGGAGGAGAACCGCCATGAAACCCGGAACCTGCATCGCCCTCGTCGTCGTCTTCGCGTTCGCCGTCAGCTGCGCGGGACCCAGGGTCTTCACCAAGGGTACGTACGAGGATCCGAACACCATCGCGTTACTGGATGACCGGTTCAGCGAAAACGACATGCAGCTTATCGCCAAGAAGATGATCCAGTCCATGGCCGGCAGCGACATTGTCGGGAGCAACGGCGCGCCGGTTGTCATGGTGGGAAAAATGCGCAACCGCACGTCCGAACATATCGACATGACAATGCTGTCCGACAAGGTCCGGACACAGCTCATCCAGAGCGGCAGATTTCGCTTTGCCGACGTCCTGAATCGCCGGGACATCGCCGAGGAGTACGAGTACCAGCAGTCCGGATACGTTGACCCGAATCAGGCGAAAGGCCCTGGCAGCCAGACGGGCGCGGAGTATCTGCTGACCGGCACGCTCACCGCCAATGTCCAACAGGCCGGCAGGAACAAGCTGATCTACTATAAAGCCACCTTCCAGTTGACCAATCTGCTCACGTCGGAGATCGCCTGGACCGACGAGAAGGAGATTCGAAAGGCGTACAAGAAGCGGCACATCGGATTCTGAACGACAGACCGACGGCTTTTCACCCCGATTAACCTGAAAGGATACGCGTCATGAAAACTGCAAGCTTTACCATCATCGTCATCATATGCGCCGCATACTTCTGTGCGCCGCTGGACGCGGGGGAGCCCGGCCGGACCGACGGACCGGAGGGCAGTGAAGTGGGATTCGGAGGCTATCCGTTCGGCGGACCCGAAGGCCGATTCTACATCAATCCGGCGTTCGGCTCGGGCATCTTCGACCGCAACGCGGACGGCAGCCGCTCCGGCCTGCTGTACAGTCTCAATCTGGGTTACGAAAGGGACGGCTGGCTGGCATTTGAGGGCGGTTATGCCTATCTTTCGGACAGAGAGCTATCGATCTACAGCCTGGGTTCCCGCTTCGACTACAACGCGGACCCCTTTGTCTACTACGTCACCACGCAGGCGGGACTCTACCAGCCTGCCGAAGGCCAGAGCAACTTCGGCCTGGCCCCGGGCGCGGGCATCGACATCATTCTGAGCGACCGGATTCGCATTGGCCTCAACTACAAGCGGGACTTCATCTTCACAGACGAGAGCACCACAAATATCGACCGCTTGTTCGCCGGGCTGAAGTTCTATTTCTGAGCCATTGCATCGGACGACCGGACGACCCGCGCGGCGAAGCACGACAACGTCGCGCGGGTGCATTCTGTCTACGCCGGCATATCCTGACCGAGAAGGAGGAACCGTGGGTGTATCAACCAGGCCATGGCTGAGGTCCGTCATGCTGATGGGAAGCGCGATTCTGATGTTCGGATGCAAATTTGACTTTGGATCTCTGGTTGTAAGGTCGCTGCGTCCATTGTATACCGACGAGACCGTACATCATGACGTGCGTCTCATCGGACGATGGAAAGAGGAAGGCTCGGATGAGATCTGGGAATTCTCAAGACCCGAAGGGGAACAGGGGTACACCTGCGTTGTCCTCCATGGTGACGGCAAGAGGACTATATTGGAAGCCCATCTCGTGAGGATCAAGGGGAATGTGTTTCTGGATTTATTCCTCTCCGAGCCGGACTCGTCGCAGAGTTTATTCACCCTGATGCATCTTCTACCGGTCCATACGTTCGCATCTGTCGCCAGAATCGATTCGACACTGGATTTGAAGCTTCCGGATCCGGACTGGTTGGGAAAGGTGTTGAAGAAAGAGCCCGATACAATTCGACATGAATTACTTGAAGGCAGCGATTACATCCTGAGCGCTTCGACCGAAGCGTTGCAGCAATTCTGGCTTGAGCACCTGGATACCGAAGACGCCTACATGGAACCGATTCAACTTCAGCGGATTGCAGAGCATTCACCCTGAGGGCGTGCTGGCGGCCGCATTTCTTCCGCCGTCCCTGCTATAGAAGCGAGGAGCGCGAGCGCGGCTTCACGGCCGTGAACCGACACCTTCAGGTTGATGCAAAACCAAAAGGATCATTAAAAGCGGGCTGCCCGATTTCATACTCGGCAGCCCGTCTTGCGTGCGGCGTTTCCGTTGCTACGCGTCTGGCGTTTTGTTAACTTTGGACGACCGCGGAACAGTGCGGGGGAGTAACCGACACGTTCGACTGTTGAGGCCCCGATCCATGACTATTCGAGACCCGATCCACGGCGATATTCGCTTCAATGACGTGGAACGCCGCCTGATGGATACCCCTCAGTTCCAGCGCTTGCGGGGGGTCCGGCAGACCGGGACGGCCTATCTCGTGTATCCGGGCTGCACGCATACCCGGTTCGAGCACTCGCTGGGAACGGCGGCGATGGCCAGGCGCATCATCGGTGTTCTCAGAGAATCCGGTGTCGGGGTGAGCCCGGAGGAGGAGACCACGGTCGTTCTGGCTGCCCTTGTCCACGACGTGGGTCATTTCCCGTTCGGCCATACGTTCGAAGACGAGCGCAAGCTGTTTCCCCGCCACGATACCGCGGAACGGATGCGACACGCGCTTTCCCGGGACGAACTGGCCGGCGCTCTCGATGCGTCCGGGCAGCGAGAACAGGTGGTCGCGCTCCTGACCGAGCGCGGTTTCGATCCGCCCTGGATGCGTCAGATCGTGACCAGCACCGTCGATGCCGACCTGCTCGATTACCTTCGCCGCGACGCGTATTTCGCCGGACTGAAACACGACTACGACGACCGCATCCTGAGTACCTTCACGGTTGCGGACGGAAAACTGGCCATAAACCTGGAGAGGCTCAGCACGCGGACGGAACTGCTCCATCTTCTTCGCCTGCGCTATTTTCTCACCGAACGCGTCTATTTTCACCACGCGAAAGTCGCTTCCGGGGCCATGATCGCAAAGGCCATGGAACTGGCGGTCCAGCAGGGACTGCGGCAGGAGGATATCTACCATCTCACGGATGGCGCGCTTCTGCGGTCGCTCACCGCAAGAAAGGACGAGCGCATCGATCGCCTCGTCCGGGGTGTGGTCTACCGCAATCTGCTGAAGCGCGCGTATGTGTTGTCCACCGGCGAAATCGGAAGGCGCGCACGCGACGAACTGATTGCCACGTACACGCGGTCCGTCGAATCGAGGCAGCGCGTGGAACGCGAGATCGCCGACGCGATCGTGGTCGAACCCGATCAGGTTATCCTGTACTGCCCGGATATTTCCTCAATCAAGGAGGCGAGGGTCTTCACGAAGACCAAAACCGGCGTTCGCCGCCTGAACGAACCCCTCGACAGCCCGCCGTTCGACGTGAAGGCGGTGGAGGACCAGTACGAACGCCTCTGGAAGCTGTACGTCTTTGTCCCGGACGGCTATCAGGACCGCGCCGGCAAGGTCTGTGAACGCCTGTTCGGGGAGAAGAACGCGGTTTGACCGTCCGTCGAACGATGCGCGTCAAGCGCGATCCCGTCGCTGACCGGGATGTCTCACCGCGTGGAAGAGAGGAAGCTCGTTTCTGAGCTTTGCCTCGAGGCGTTTGTGGCACGACGCGCAGACCGAGACCAGATTGTCCAGCCGGTTGGCCGCGACCGTCGACGCGAACAGACGGACGGGCGTCGCGTGGTGGACGTCCAGCTGCCGGCCCAGCGACGCTTCGGTAACCCCGCAATTCCTGCAGCGGAAGCCGTCCCGTTCTCTCGCCCGCGCCGCCTGCACTTTCCAGTTTCCGCCCCGGTATTCCGGGCGTCCCCTCAAGACCATGCGTTTCCCGTCGTCAGGAAGTACCGATGTCCACGCGTCCATGCAGGCTTTGCCGCAGAAGTGGAGACGGAACTTCCGCGCGGCAATCCAGTTCGGGACAGGATTCGGCTTCCCGCAGTGTTCGCACCGGACGGTCTCCGCCTGTCCACGGGGTGCCCGCGTCGAGTTCGCAAAACGCAGCTGCAGCTGATCCGAAAAAACCGGACCGCCGCTTCCCGCGCGTGAATTCCGGGACATAGTCGGTAGCAGGTCTGTCGAAGCGTGGCCATTGTGCCTGTCTAAGGGTGTCAGCCGGGCGATTGGCCCGCCTGAATATTCCTATAACACAATGATTATAAGCGTGTTATGGGAATAAGTCAAATCTCGCCCGGTTTCAGGAGCGACGGTCGTCGCCGATTTTGAAGATTTTCCGACACGACGCGCAGTCGTCGGACCGGATCTGCAGACAGGGGACATCTCATGACCGCACCGGACATCTATGCGGAAACCCGAATCTCCATGCTCACGCCGGACCTCAGGCAGAGAGTTCGGGACAATCTGGTCACGTCGCAGTTCAGGAAAGCGGGTTGCACCCGACCCGACGGAGAAGAATGGCCGGCCTGGTTCGACCAGGCGCCGGTCCGGAGATCGCGGGTGGCAACGGGTACGACGGCGTTCGGCACCTACAATCATCAGGCGGGGATCTGCAGATGGCGGGGGGCCTACTGGTACGTGTTCTCGAACGGCGCTGTCGACGAAGAGGCGCCCGGCCAGCAGACGCTGATTGCACGCAGTGAGGATCTGTCCGGCTGGTCGCGGCCGGCCGGTGTGGCGCCGGGCGACGTCTCCGGCAGAATGTGGCGCAATACCGGCGGAATTATGGGCTACGGAGACCGTCTCATCGCGTTCGTGCAGACGAAAACGGGGGGCGGGGCGGCCCGCAGGCCGGGCATGAGCGCCGGCGATGAGACAAAAATCACCTGTAGCGTCGGTCTCTGCATCTCCACGGACGGCCAGCGCTGGACGGAGCGGTTTGTCGCCGAAGACTGTTACTGGTTCGAAGCGCCTCGATTGACGCGGGAAGGCAGGCTGCTGTGCGCGGGGTCTCGGCGGGGAATTCCAATTGTCTTTTTGTGGCCCGGTGAATGTCCGCTGGAGCAGCCGGAGATTGTCGAGATTCCCCACGACGGATCTCGAGGGATGGATTCCGGGAGGTTTCCGTACGGCGAAGCGTCGTGGTATCAGACGGACGATGGCACGATATTCCTGTTTCACCGGAACGAGACGGACGAAATGCGGCTGCGCGTGGCCCTGAGCAAGGACGGCGGCAGGAGTTGGACCCCGCCCATGCTCTCGAACATTCCCGACTCGAAATCGCGCGTCAGCGCCGGGCGCCTGGCGGACGGGCGTTACTTTCTCATCAACAACGCCATCGCCGACCTGCTGAACCGGGTGCCGCTGATGATTTCCATTTCGACCGACGGTGTGAAATTCGAGCGGCAGTTTTTTCTGATTAACGAACCCACCGCCATTGCGTTTCCCGGCGCCCTCAAGGCGCACGGACACCAGTATCCATGCGCCTTGGTCGAGGAGGAGAGGCTGATCGTCGCCTATTCGGTCAACAAGGAGCATATGGAACTCCTCACGGTGGATCCGCGAGACCTGTAAGGCGGCCCTATCGGTCAATCGGACAGCCGAAACCGGATGGGCATCGTCATCTTTACCGCGACGGGCCGGTCGTTCTGTACCGCCGGTTCGAATACGAACTGCGAAACGGCCTCGACCGCCGCTCTTCTGAAGATATCCGGACCCCGCAGCACCCGCACGTCTCTGACGCTTCCGTCGGCGGCTACCGTGAACGCGACGAATACGTCTCCTTCCAGGCCTGCTCTCATCGCAACCTCCGGGTAAACCGGCGTCATGCTGCGTGTCAGCACGGGTCTCCGCTCAACATGCCAGAATTCCAGCACTTCCTCCTCAGCTGGCGCGGTCTCGCTTCGCACCGGCGGGGACAGGTCCACGGGCGCCCGGTCGAGAATCAGTTCCGTCGGCTCGATCGTTACATCCTCGGGCACTTCGTCGCTATCCGCTTCTACCGGTACGGCGGGCCGCTCCGGCTGTGGCAGGTGTGGCTGTGTGGTTGGGGGAGGCAACACGCAGATCACCGGATCGTGCGTATGGACCCGAGCCGCCGTGTCTATCTCGAACGAGGGAAACATCACGGCGAGCGCGAGTAGAGACAACGCGGAAATTGCCACACTCCGCGTCATCACCTTCGGGTACGCCAGCTTCAGGTTCACATCGGGATTCTTGTAGCGTATCATCGTCAGCCTCCTTTCGGGTGGGTGGTCGTTTCCGATCACCTATGATCTGCTTGTCGGCTCTGCACGCATGTCCAACAGACGCCTCAACTTCTCGTACCAGAGCGTCAGTTTGAGGGACAAATGGGACCCTCCAACCATCCGGTCTCTCAATACGCCGAACTTATCCACAAGAAATGTCGTCGGAATGGCATCGACGCCGTACTGACTCCTGACCTTGCCGTCCGCATCGATCAGGGTAACGAACGCGTAGTCTCTCTCCTTCACGAACCGGCTCGCGATGTTGGCGGATTCGACGTTTACGGCCAGGACCACGAGGTCGAGACCTCTCTCCGTCAGATGCGTCTGATTCAGGTTAGGCAGTGAGTCCACACACAGACCGCACCAGGTCGCCCAAAAGTCGATCAGAGTCGTCCTGCCAATGAAATCACTGAGCCGTACGGAATCACCTTCTGTGTCACGGAGGACAAAATCAGGAGCCCTTTCGTCCAATGTGGCAGTTGGCTCTCCGTCCGCGCCCACGGACACGGGGATTGTTCACGGAAAGGTCGAATAGATATAGAACATATGGCCGAAGACCAGAAACGTGGCAACGGCACAAATGCGCTTCAGTGGGAATGTATTTTCTCGTCTCATCATATTTCACGACCGCGCAGTCAACAATGTATCCGCGAAGAATTGCGGCGAATCACTGCTGTTGGTATCGTCGATGGATTTCTATCAATGGGTCGAAGTTGGCCTTGGTCAGACTGGGCGAATATCCTTTCGACGTGCCGCAAACTGACAGTTTGCGCTACGTCGCAGAGCACAGGCTTCGTGCCCGCGTCGGGAGAATTCAACCGCGCGTCGAACTAATTCTTTAATATTTAAGAAGAAAAACGATAGATTCCGCGTTGCCCCCAGGTTTCGCAAACGATCACCGGCGTTCGGCCGCGGCGAGCCGGTCTTCGTGGAACGGCCCCATCTCGAACGTCCTCGCGACAACGTCCAGCTGGCGCAGATAGGGTTCCTTTCTTCGATTCGGGCCGTAGACCCCGATATCCAGAAAGTAGAGCCTGTCGGTCTCCTCGTCTACCAGAACGTAGCTTCTGAAGGGTCCGCCCTTCCAGTCACGGTTGTTCTGCCAAACGCCTTCCAGGTACACCGCCAGGCGGCTCCCCAACTCCCGCTGACTCACCTTCAGGCCTGACCGGTCGACGACGTCGTTCTCGAAGAAGCGGGCGGCGATCTCATTCCGCTTCCGGATGCACCACGCCTCCGTCAGCCGGTCCGGAGGCACCCCTTCCTCGTGGTAGACAAACAACCACTGTGTCACGCGTGCGTGGGTTCGGGTGAACACGACAAACCCGCTGTCGGCATGGTTATCGATCAGATTGAATCCGAAGGGTATTCGCAACCGCCATCCGAACCGGCCCGCCAGCTCCGATGCCAGCGACTCTCTCTCTCCAAAACGGAAGAGGTTCTCTGCGACCCGTTCATCGCGCTTCCCGTCGATTGCGCTGTAAATCCGATCGGCCTCCGTCATGATATTGGCTCTCAGTGCATTGCGGTCCTCACCCGTAACCAGAACCACGACCTGGTCGTCAGCCCAGACGTCCCGCCGGATGACGAAAGGAGCTGCTCCGTTCCGCATGGCATCTCTGTGCGCCTGAGGCACGAGGGAGCGCACCAGCCCGGCCGCTTCGTGGACACCGTCCAGCGGCGCCGCGATCACGATATTCTTGCGTCGCAGTTTTCTGAATTCTTCGGGACGAACGAACAGGACATGATAGAGACGCTCCTTTCTTGGCGTCAGGATTACCCTCTCCATAACCGCCAGGAAAGGTTTCTGAAACGTCCGGGCGTCCATGGAATCCGCAATGACCGTGACCAGATCGACCCGTCCGGAACCGGGAGGCAGTCTATCCAGCCGCAGATGCGCAAGCAGCCGGTCCTTGAACGCCGCCAGCTTCACGAACGCTTCGGAACGGCCCGGAACCTCGACCACGGGGCCCACGCGTCCGCACTGCGCCAGCACCGCCAGAATCAAGCCCGAAGCCAGCAACAGACCTGAGCGGGATAGGCGATGTTCGGCGCCGCGTCTGCCGTTCAGCAACCGTGAGACCCGACGAACGACCTGCTTCCGGTCTCCTCCTGCGCCGAAGCCCATCGTCGAACCGACCGGCGACGCCATCATCTCTGTCAGGCGCGTCAGGCAGGCCGCATAACTTCTGGCTCCTCCTGTAATGCCCACCACCACGTCGTCACAAGCGACCTCCCGATCCAGGTCCATCTGTCGAGCAATCCACCATACGGCCGGATGGAAGAACAGAACGCACCCCGCCACCGCCTGAAAGAGTCTGGTCCAGTCGTCAAGACGGTGCAGGTGCGCCAGTTCATGCAGGACCACCTGATCGAATTCCGCCTCCGTCAGGCGCTCCAGCGTGGACTCGGGGATCAGAATCACGGGCCTGAAGAGACCCGTCGCCGCGGGAGACTGCACGTGTGCCGAACTGCACAGGCGCACCCATCGCCGGGACTCGCAGGAGCGGATCAGACGGCGCAGCCTGTCCTGATATCGGGCGGGAAGGGGCTCTGCGCTCCGCTTGAGGCGCCGGAGGAGACGGAACCCCCGAAAGAGTCTGGCCGAGAATGCCAACGCGACCAGCATCCAGACCGCGAAGACGACCGGTGGCCACCACGCGGGAGGTTCCGGCGCAAACGCCAGCCCCGAGCGATCCGTGTGGGTCGGTCGATCAGCGCCTGGCGACGATTCAGAGGCGGCCGCATCGATCGGCCTGCGCGAACCGGGTTTTCCGTGAACGTCCGTTTCCGCAGCCTTAAACCACATCCGTGCGGCGGCCGCACGATCGGGCGGGCTCCAGATTCCGGACCAGGACAGTGCGAACACCACAGCCAGCGCGGCCGTGCAGATCACGTACCGGGTCCGGGCGTTGAGCCACCGGGCCAGGTTCAGCAGGCACGCGACCGCAAGCGTGATGACCAGGCCCTTCCAGAGACCATCAAGCATGGAGGACACCGTCACACGGGAAACGGCGTCGAAAATCTCATAGGCCGCCGACATAGACAGTTTCCTAACTGCTTTCGTCCACCATTCGTTTCAGACGATCGAGAACGTCCCCGTCGACCGCTTCGTTCTCGACGATGTTCAGCATCAGCGCTTCGGGCGAATTGTTGAAAAACCGGCTCATCATGTACCGGACCACGCTTCTTCTGGCTTCCTCGCGGCCGACTACGGGCTGGTAGACGTAGGCCCTGCCTTCCTTTTCGTGGGACACGTAACCCTTCCGTTCGAGAATCCTGAGCGTTGTCAGCACCGTGCTGTAAGCGAGCGGCGCTGTGCCGGGCAACGCCGCGACAACGTCGCTGACGGTTGCCGTTTCCTTCTTCCACAGCACGTCCATCAGCCTGAGTTCGGCTTCGGTAAGCGTGGGTGACTTCGGCCTTGCCATGCGCTGTGCTCCTGTAAATAACCATGCGAATTGGACGAGTACTTGTCGCGCCCTTCGCCGGACTCGCCGTCGGGGGACGATGTTCGGACAGTTACAGCCTGAATGCGGGAATCCATGACCGGAACGACTCAGCAGCGCGTGGGATGGACCGGCCGGCGATTGCGTGCGATTAATTCCTTAATATGAAATATATCCAATTTCACTCGTTTGTCAATTAAAAAATTAATAATTCGTCCGGGGAACGGCCCGGCCGTGATGTTCCGATCAACGGCAGTCACACCGGTGGCGTCCATGTAGTCTTGCCGGCCGAGGAAATCTCAAAATACCGTGCAATTTTCTTGACAATTGCCCTGAAGATGGATAAATTAAAACGTTCGTTTGAATCATACGTTTGATTAAATTTCTCCATTAAATCCCCGAATCAGCATGAACCAGACCGATACCCACAACCGGTTGCTCGACGCTGCCGAACATCTGTTTGCGGAACACGGGATCGCGGCCACGTCCCTGCGGGCCATCACCTCGGAGGCGCCGGCCAACCTGGCGTCAATCCACTATCACTTCGGGTCCAGGGAAGCGCTGGTCGAAGCCGTCTTCGCCCGGCGGCTCAAACCGCTCAACCGGGAGCGGTGCCGCCTTCTCGACCTGGAAGAAGCCGCCGCCGACGGCCCGCCTCCCGTCGAAGCCATCGTTTACGCCTTCGTTGCGCCCGCATTGCGGCTCGCACACGATCCCGACGGCGGCGGCGAGCATTTCACGTGTCTCATGGGGAGGCTGTATTCGGAACCCGGAGACCTGGCGTACAAAATCATCAAGCAATTCGAGGAGGTCTTCCTTCGATTTACCGCGGCGCTGTCCCGAAGCCTGCCCCACCTGTCCCGGGCCGATCTGCTGTGGAGGTTCTTTTTCATGGTCGGCAGCATGAGCATGCCGCTGATGGGCAGGCACATCATCCCGCGCAGGACCGACGGGCTGTGCGATCCGTCCGACGTCGAAAACAACATCAAACGCCTCGTGGCGTTTCTCGCGGCGGGACTCCGAGCCGCCGCCCACAACGGAGACACAACTTGAGAACCGTTCTGTCCATTCTCTCGCTGGCAGTGGCGGCCTGTGCCTCGGCGCCGGGGGTGAACCCCCCGGATGTCGACGTGACGCTTCCGGAGGGCTGGTCCGCGGGACCCGCCGGGACGGCGCCGGCGGACACGCTGTGGTGGCGTGCATTCAACGACGAGACCCTTACCGGACTGGTTGCAGACGCACTCGCGAGAAACCACAATCTTCAGGTCTCCGCCGCCAGGGTACGCGCCGCCGCGGCTCGCGCAAGGATCGCGGGGGCCCCGCTCTATCCCGATGCCGGAGGCCGGGCCAGCGGGTCCAGGAGGAAACAGAACTTCATCGGTCTGCCCATCCCCGGATCCGGAAACGGCGTCCTGACTTCCACCTCGAGCAATTTCGGCCTTTCACTCGACGTTTCGTGGGAACTCGATCTCTGGAACCGGCTGGGAGCCGGTGCGTCAGCGGCGCTGGCCGACGTGGAGGCGGCGCGCGCGGACCACAACGGCGCGCGACTCTCGCTGGCAGGGCAGACCGTCAAGGCCTGGTTCGCCGCGGTGGAGGCGCGCAGGCAGGTCGAACTCTCGGAAGCCACGGTTGAGAATTTCAGGACGTCCAGCGAGGTCGTGCGGGAACGGTACCGGCGCGGCCTGAGGCATGCACTGGACCTCCGGCGCGCGCTGTCGAGCCTTGCCGGGGCCGAAGCCGTACTCCAGCAACACCGGCTTGTATTCGGCGCAACCTGCCGCCAGCTGGAAGTACTCCTGGGCAGGTATCCCGCCGCCGCCCTCAGGCCGGGCGTAACCCTGCCGGAACTCCCGGCGGCGATTCCCGCCGGCCTTCCCGCCGATCTTGTGGCGCGGCGGCCTGACCTCGTCGCGGCGGAACGCAGACTGGCCGCATCCTACGCCCGGTACACGCAGGCCAGGCGGGCGCTCTATCCGCGCATCAGCCTGACGGGCTCCGCAGGCACGTCCACCAGGGACCTCGAGAGTCTGCTCGACGGCGACTTCAGCGTCTGGAATCTGGCCGGCAACATCCTGCAGCCTCTCTTCCAGGGCGGACGAATCAGGGGCGGCATTCAGTTGGCCGCCTCGCAATCCGAGCAGGCCGTCTCCGCGTACGTTCAGAGCGTCCTGGCGGCCTATGCCGAAGTCGAGACCGCGCTCGCGGCGGAGACGCTCCTGGCGAAAAGACAGGCGGCACTGGAAACCGCAACCGAACAGGCCCTCGCCGCGCGCCGTCTCGCCGAAGACCGGTACGCCGGCGGGCTCGCGGACCTGAACACCATGCTCGATGCCCAGCGCGGGGCCTACGCGTCAGAGAGCCAGCTCATCGCCGTACGCCGGCAGCGCCTGGAGAACCGTGTCAACCTGCATCTCGCCCTGGGCGGGGGCTTCGGGGATTCCACCAGGATGGTTTCAACGACGTCGATAACGCAAACGGAAGGACTGTAGAACATGAGCATAAAGCCCTTGCAAAGCAGGCATCCGGAAAGGCCGCGCCTCTTCGCACGTATCTGGCGCTGGATTCGACGGCATCCGAAGGCGTTGCTCCCGCCGGCGGTGATTTCGTTCGGAGGTCTCTGCGCGTACGTCCTGATCGTCACACGGTCCGAGGTCGCGTTGGCGCCTCCGGAGACACCGCCACCTCTGGTACGGGCGATGCCCGTCGAAATCCAGGATGTACAACTCGCATTGCAAGCCCAGGGCACCGTTGCCCCGCGTACCAAGACCAGCCTTGTGTCGCAGGTTGCAGGCCAGATCATCTCGGTCTCTCCCGCGTTTGCCAACGGAGGCTTCTTCAGAGCCGGTGACGTTCTGCTCGCCGTCGATCCGCGCGACTACGAACTCGCGGTGGACCGGGCCCGGGCCGTGGTCGCGCAGGCCGAGGTACGGTTGGCGCGGGAGAAGGAAGAAGCCGACCTGGCCAGGCAGGAATGGCAGCGCCTGGGCAACGGCGAAGCCACGGACCTGGCCCTCCGAAAACCCCAGCTGGCCGACGCCCGGGCCGCCCTCCAGGCCGCGCGGGCATCCCGGGAGCAGGCACGGCTCGCACTCGAGCGGACCCGCATCCGGGCGCCCTACGAAGGGCGGGTGCTGTCCAAGATC
Source organism: Candidatus Latescibacterota bacterium (assembly GCA_965203805.1). Taxonomy (GTDB): domain Bacteria; phylum Latescibacterota; class UBA2968; order UBA2968; genus JAAXHE01. Next base: position 5,707,929 of record OZ241917.1, read on the forward strand.
GTGGACCTGGGGCAGTACGTCAATCCCGGCGCTCCCGTCGCCCGCATCTACGCCGTGGACTATGCCGAGATCCGCCTGCCTGTGCCGCACGAGCAACTTGCCTATCTGGACCTGGTCTACAACGCTCGCAGCGAACTCGCGCCGGCCTCCCGCCCGAAAGCCCGGGTTCATGCGGATTTCGCCGGGGCGCCGCACACATGGAACGGCGAAATCGTTCGCATCGAAGGGGAGATTGACGCCCGCACGCGCATGGTCAATCTGGTCGCGCGCGTCGACGCGCCGTACGACCGGGGCGATGACAAGAGCCGCGCTCCCCTGTTCGCCGGGCTTTTTGTCGAGGTGGAAGTCCTTGGGCGCGTCGCCAGGGACATCGCGGTGATTCCTCGCACGGCCCTGAGGGGCGCCAACCAGGTCCTTGTGATCGACGACGACGACCGTCTGCGTTTTCGTCAGGTCGATCTGTTGAGGCTCGAAGCGGAGAACGCCCTCATCCGGTCCGGCCTCGCCGGAGGGGAACGGGTCTGCATCTCCACGCTGGATGCCGTCGTGGAGGGCATGCAGGTGCGCATCCTCGCCCCGGAGAACGAGGCCGCGACCCGATCTGAAGGAGGCGCCGGATGAATCGCGCAATTGCCTGGTTCGCCGAAAACAGCGTCGCGGCCAATCTGCTCATGGTCGTTATCCTGGCCAGCGGCCTGCTCACGATCGGCAGCATCGAAGTTGAGACCTTTCCTGAAATCGCGGCCGATGTCATTTCGGTCTCGGTAGTCTATCGCGGGGCAGCGCCGGAGGAGGTTGAAGAAGCCGTCTGCGTGCGGGTCGAAGAGGCCGTCCAGAGCCTGGAAGGCATCAAACGCATCCGTTCGACAGCTTCTGAGAATCGAGGCAGCGTCAACATTGAGCTTGTGCCGGGCGCGGATGCCCGGAAACTCCTGGAGGACGTCAAGTCCGCCGTCGACGCCATCGACACGTTTCCGGATGAAACCGAACAACCCGTCATCCAGGAAGTCGTGATTCGCCGCCAGGTGATCAACGTGGCCGTCTCGGGCGACGCCGACGAGGCCACCCTGAAATTTCTGGGTGAACAGGTCCGGGACGAAATCACCGCGATCCCTGGTGTCACCCAGGCGGAACTGAGCGGGGCGCGTCCGTACGAGGTCTCCATTGAAGTCTCGGAAGCCGCGCTCCGGCGTTTCAGCCTGACCTTCGACGAAGTCGTCAGGGCGGTACGCCGTTCTTCACTTGATCTCCCCGGCGGCGCCATCAAGACGGAAGGCGGCGAAATCCTGCTGCGAACAAAAGGTCAGGCCTACCGGGGCACGGCCTTTGAGAACATCACGCTGCGAACCCGTCCGGATGGCGCTGCGCTCACCGTGGGGGACGTGGCCACGGTCGTGGACGGATTCGCCGACGCGGATCTCTCCAGCCGTTTCGACCGGGAGCCAGGCGTGATTGTACGGGTCTTCCGGGTCGGCGACCAGGACGCGCTCGACATCTCCCGGAGAGTCAAGGAGTACGTCAAATCCGCTGAATCACGCATGCCAGAGGGCATTTCACTGACCATCTACGCGGATTTCTCCAGGATTCTCGAAGGCCGCCTGAACCTGATGCTGAAAAACGGCCGCGGGGGTTTCATCCTCGTTCTCGTCATCTTGGCGCTGTTCCTGAGGCTTCGCCTGGCCTTCTGGATCGCTCTGGGTATTCCCATTTCGTTCCTCGGCGCCATATGGATGATGCCCGCCGTGGACGCGTCAATCAACGTGATTTCGCTCTTCGCGTTTATCGTCGTGCTCGGAATCGTCGTCGACGACGCCATTATCGTCGGTGAAAACATCTACCGTCGGTTTCAGATGGGCGAGCACGGCCTCCGCGGCGCCATCGCCGGCGCACAGGAGGTCGCGGTGCCGGTCACCTTTGCGGTGATGACCTCAATTGCCGCGTTTTCGCCCCTCCTGATGGTTCCCGGCAACTCCGGTAAGATCATGAGATTGATTCCGGAGATTGTTATCCTGACGCTGATTTTCTCGCTGGTGGAATCCCTGCTGATCCTGCCCGCCCACCTTGCGCACGCCAGGCTGCGAGGCCGCAAAAAAACAACCAGCCGTATCGGCGGGACCTTGAGACGGTTTAGAAACGGCTTTTTGTCCCGCCTGGATTGGATCATCCACCAGGTCTACCGGCCGTTTCTCGAACGATGCCTGGAGTGGCGTTACCTCACCATCGCGGTGGGCGTGGCCGTCCTGATGTTCAGCGCCGGGCTTATTGGCGGCGGGTGGATACGCTTCTCGTTCTTCCCCCAGGTCCCCGCCGACAACGTGGCAGCGATTCTGACCATGCCCCAGGGAACTCCGGCCGAGATCACCGCCCGTGCAGTCCGCCACCTGGAATCATCCGCATTCCAGATTGAAGACGAACTGGAATCGCAGTACAATCAGGAAGTCTTCACGCACATGCTCGCCGTGGTGGGTGACCAGCCGCTGCGTAGCGTGCAGCGACAGAACACGGGCAGTAATTCCTTTATCTCCGGCGGCCATCTGGGCGAGGTCAATATCGAACTCACGCCGGCCGAGGAGCGAAGCATCAGTAGCGTCGAAATTGCGAGACGATGGCGCGAACTGACCGGTCCCATCCCCGATGCCACAGAGTTGACGTACACGTCGTCCCTTTTTTCGGCCGGGGATCCCATAAACATTCAGCTTACGGGACCCGACTACGTCGAACTCCGGGCCGCCGCGGAGAAACTCAAGAGCAAGCTGGCCGAGTACCCGGGCGTTCAGGATATCGCCGACTCGTTTCGCCCCGGGAAGAAGGAAGTCAAACTTTCTTTGACTCGTGAGGCCCGCCTCCTTGGCATTACCATTTCAGACCTGGCGCGACAGGTGCGCCAGGCATTCTACGGCGAAGAAGCACAACGCATCCAACGGGGTCGGGACGACGTCCGCGTGATGGTGCGATATCCGGAACCCGAACGGCGATCGTTGAACAATCTGGAAACCATGCGTATTCGAACGCCGGAGGGCGCCGAGGTACCGTTCTCGGTCGCCGCTCGAACCGAACCGGGCAGGGGATACGCGGCCATCAACCGTACGGACCGTCAGCGCGTCGTAACCGTGACGGCCGACGTCGACCAGAACAGAGCCAACACCAATGAGATCATCGGCGACGTCACCACACACGTGCTGCCGGCCATCGTCGCGGACCACCCACGCATCCGCTACACTCTGGAAGGTGAACAGAGGGAGCAGCAGGAGTCCGTCTCGGGTCTTGTGCGGAGCTTCGGTATTGCATTGATCGTCATTTTCGGCCTGCTCGCGATCCCGTTTCGTTCCTACCTGCAGCCGCTCATTATCATGGCCATCATTCCATTCGGTTTCGTAGGCGCGGTCTGGGGTCACGTCATTATGGGTCTGAACCTTACCATCCTGTCTCTGTTCGGTCTCGTTGCGTTATCCGGCGTGGTCATCAACGACAGCCTGGTATTGGTACATTTTATCAACCGCAGACGCGCGGAAGGCAAGCGCCTGAACCACGCCATCCGTGAAGCAGGGGCCGCGCGCTTCCGTCCCATCGTCCTCACCTCATTAACTACCTTCGGCGGTTTGACGCCACTACTCTTCGAGACCAGCCTTCAGGCTCAATTCCTCATCCCGATGGCGACCTCGCTGGGCTTCGGCGTCATTTTCGGTACGGCGGTCATCCTGATTCTCGTTCCGGTCACCTATGCCATCCTGGAAGACATCAGGCACGGCGTCGTGGGGCTGTTCCGCCGTCAGCCGGCCGCCGAACCGGAAGCCGCGCCCCGTCCCGCGGATGATTGATACGGGATTCCCGCGTCAATGGAGAGTCGACGGACCAGGGTTTGACAATTTTGCAGTCAATTGCAAATTTGTCTTGACATTTTTGCAGTTTAGTGCAAATTTGTCATATGGGCGACCTGATTTCCAGATACCTCGAATCCGCAGCGACGGAAGACCTGAATTCGAGGATGGTCTTTGTCGCAGGGCCGCGGCAGGTAGGGAAAACCACACTCGCCACGCTGTTGTCACGGCGCCATTCAAAGAGCGTTTACCTGAACTGGGACAATCGAACCCATCGGGAGAGGATTCTGCGAGAGGAATGGGATCCCGACAGCCAGATTCTCGTCTTCGACGAACTCCACAAGTACGATCGATGGAAAGGACTGATCAAGGGCATCTGGGACACAAGAGGGAACAATGAACGGATTATCGTAACCGGGAGCTCGAGGCTGGACACCTATCGTCGAGGCGGCGACTCGCTCCTGGGAAGATACCACCTGTACCGGCTCCACCCATTCACCGCAGCCGAACTTGAGGGCGGCTGGAATGAAAACGATAACGCTGAACCCTATGAACTGACATTCGGAACCGCCCGCCCGGACAACGTCCGGCATTTGATGGCGTTCGGTGGTTTTCCCGAGCCCTGCCTCACGGGCCGCACGCGCACACACCGCCGGTGGCTTCGCGGACGTTTCGAACGGGTCTTCAGAGAAGACATTCGAGACACGACAGTTGTCCGGTCGCTCTCACAGATCGAACTGCTTGGCGCGATGATGCCGAAACGCGTCGGTTCTCCGCTTTCGCTGAATGCAATATCCGAAGACCTCGAAGTCAGCCCGCACACGGTTCGAAACTGGGTCGACCTGCTATGCCGGAATTACTACACCTATGGTGTCGCCCCATATCACCGAGGCATCGAACGGGCCGTGAAGAAATCCGCCAAATACTATCTGTGGGACTGGTCGGAGGTGTACGATGAAGGGACCAGATTCGAGAATCTCATCGCCTCCCATCTCCTTAAGTTCTGCCACTTCCTACGGGATGCCAACGGGATAAACACGGATTTGCGGTTTTTGCGGGACCGTGAGAAACGTGAAGTGGACTTCGTGGTTCTGTGGGATGAAAGACCGTGGTTCCTGGTCGAGTGCAAGTTGACCGCACCCCGAAACCACGGGCACCTCGTCCGTTTTGCCGATCTGCTGAACGTCAGGCAGCGATATGTCGTCGCGTTGTCCGAGAGAGACGACTACCTGGACCGCCGAACGGGCGTCCGCGTGCTGCCCGCGTCCAGGTTTCTGACGGCATTTCCGTAGAAAACCGCTGATGCGGCGCGTTGTACCGCTGGCGATCGGCTTACAGAAGCGATCTGACGAAACCACCGTCCACCTGCAGCGACGTGCCGGTGATGTAGCTCGACCGCTTTGACGCCAGAAAGACAACGTAGTCGGACAGCTCCCGCACGGTCCCCAGGCGGCCCAGCGGGATTTCGTCGGCCAGCGGGCGCATGGCTTCCTGAACGGAGATACCCTCTGCCCGGGCGGTTTCTTCGAACTCCTCCCGCAATAATTCGGTGTCGATAAACCCGGTGCACACGTTGTTCACCAGAATTCCGTCGCGCGCGTGTTCGTTTGCGAGGGTCTTCGCCGCGCCCGCAACCGCGGTCCGCAACACGTTGGAGACCGTGTTACCCGCCGGTTGCCTGACCGCAAATGCGCACAGGTTGATGATCCTCCCGCCACCCCGCGACTGCATCAGCGGAATGGCGCGCCTGCACATCCGGAGTACGTAATTCAGGATCAGATCCGTGTATTCGCCCCACATCTCTTCCGTCACCTGCGCGAACGGGACGGCGGGCGGGCCTCCGGAGTTGTTCACGAGAATGTCGATTCCGCCAAACGCGTCAACAGTCTCCCGCGTCAGTCGATCCACGGTTTCCTCAGTCGAAAGGTCGCCTGCAACGGTGAGCACGTCCGAACCCGTCGCGGACCTGATCTCCGCGGCGGCCGCCTCCAGCCGTCGCTCGTTCCTCGCGCACACGGCCACCCGCGCCCCTTCCCGTGCGAGGGCCATGGCGCATCCCTTTCCCAGTCCGCGGCTTGCGCCCCCGACGATCGCCACCTTGTCCGTCAATCCCATGTCCATCTGAAGACCTCCCCTCCGTTAAACGTGACACCCGTCTCCGGTCTGCCCCTGCGTACGTTTCGGGCATCCGACATCCGCATTTTCATTGACATTCGTTTCCTCGGCGCGCATGATACCGGCCCGGACCACTGGCGTGGTCCCGTCAACCGCACATCGTCTGCGCAGTCGGCGAAGGGCAAAGGAGTTCACGCATGAGATCAACCCGGGTACTCGCGGGGAACTTTCGCCATCACGGCCCCGCCACGCAGAGCAGCCACCCGAGAGGCATCGTCGCAGCAGCGGGCGGGGACGGCCGGAACGTCGTCCTCGTCTGGCTGTTCGACCACCGGGGCGGATACGCGCTGCTCGTCATCGACGCCGCCACGGGCGAGAGCCGGGAGTTCCCCGTACCCTTTCCTCCCGGTGACGATTGCCCCTACGCGTCGCTCCTTTCTTCCAGGAATCGGTTCTACACCCACTTCAACGGCTTTTTCGTGGAGTTCGACGTCAATGCGATGGACTACACCTTCTGCCATGAGACCGCTCCGCGCATGGCGATGGGACTGACCGAAGACGACACGGGAATCATCTGGTCTTCGACCTATCCGAAGAGCGGGCTCGCGTCCTATGATCCTGAAAGCGGCCAATTCAGAGACTACGGGCACCTCTACGCGCAGAATTGGCGCCAGTATCCCACCACGCTTGCCACCGACGACGCGGGTTGGGTCTATTTCGGCATCGGGACCACCCTGTGCCAGATCATCGCGTTCGATCCGGAAGACGAAAATGGCGCGCCCCTGCTTGCAGAGCACGAACGTTCCCGGGGCAGCGCGTCCGTTTACCGGGACCTCAACGGGAGAGTCTACGCCCTGCCGCCAACGGGAACCCCCTGGCCGGGGGACAACCCGGATGCCGAAACATGGTACGAACTCTACCGCGGCGAACGCAAGGAAGTACCCAGGAGGGAACGGCGCGAGAAGATCTTCATCGCGGGCGACTCCGGCCATTTTCATCCGGACTTCCCGGACGGGAGCCGGCTCGTGGACTGCAGTATGGTCGATCGGGTGATATCGGTCGAAGATCCCGACGGCAGTCGCAGGGCGGACGTGCCGTTCGACTACACGAGCGAGGGCGCGCACATCATGGGCGTTGCCGCGGCCCCCGACGGGACCATCTGCGGGGGCACCTTCTTTCCCAGGCGCACCTTCAGCTATCGTCCGGAAAACGACACATGGAAAGAGCGGGAGAGCTTCGGCCAGTGGAACACCGTGGGCAGCCAGGGAGGCCGGTTCTTCGTGGGCGGGTACGGCAGCGGTACCCTCCTGGAATGGGACCCGTTCAAGCCGTGGGTGACGACGGATAAGGAGAACCCCGCGTCGAACCCCTTCTTCCACCGGACCTGTACGCCGACCATGCACCGGCCCCACAAGTTGCTCGTCCATCCGGACGGCAGGACACTGGTCGTCGCGGGAACCCCGGGCTACGGCTATACGGGCGGCGGGTTGCTTTTCTGGAACTGCGAGAGCCGGACGGGGAACCTGATGGAACACACCGACCTGTTGCCCGATCACTCCACGGCAAGCCTCGCGGCGCTTCCCGGCCGAAAGCTCCTGGGGGGCACGACAACCAGCCCGGGAACGGGCGGCGAGCAGAAAGCGACCGAAGCGGAACTCTACGTTTTCGATATGGAACTGAGAAAACTCGAATGGCGCGGCGTCCTCTTCCCGGGGGCGCAGGAATACACGGACCTGTGCCTTGGGCGGGACGGTCTCGCGTACGGCTTCGTTGACAGGGCGCGCTTTTTCGTCTTCCACCCCGGGAAGCGCGAGCTGGTTCATCAGATTGACACGGAACGGACGTTCGGACTGACAGCGCACCAGCAGGGGCCGCGGGTGTTCGTGACCGCGCCGGACGATACCGTTTACATTCTGTTTGAACGCGGCATCGGTCTCATCGATAGCGAGTCCTTTGCGATCGAGATGTGCGCCCCCTCTCCCGTGACCATCAGCAACGGCGGGGACTGTCTCAACGGCCGCATCTACTTCACCAGCAACTCGCATCTTTACAGCTGGGAAATCGGGTGAACCGACCGCGATGGTTCGGAGGGCTTCGCCTGAGCGCCCCTGTACCCGCCCCGGAGCCCGACGTCCGGTCCGTATGCATGGCAGCCGGAAGCCCTACGGATCTATACGAAAGGCTCTTGCCTTCCAGTTTTCGTAAAACCGCCTCGCGTATGTCCTGAAGACGTCGAGACGGTCTGTCACCGCCCGTTCGAAGTCGCGCATGGCATCCTCGCCAAGCGTTTCGACCAGGGCATCGTGGTACGCCGGCACGGCATCCCATTCCTTAATTGTCTCCCCGGTTATTTCGATATGGAACTGTGCGGTGATCGCGTGATCCCCCATACCCATCGCCTGAACCGCGCACAGATCGGACGACGCGAGGACTTCCAGTTCGTCCGGAACCGTTTTTACCGCCGAGCTATGCCACTGCAGGCAGGGCAGGGTTGGGGGGAATCCCCTGAAGAATCCGCTTCGCTTTCCGTGTTTCGTGAGGCAGACGTCCATCACCCCGACCTCGGGCCGCTCGTTCCGGCCGACGTGGCCGCCCAGGGCCGCGGCCAGCAACTGGTGCCCCAGGCAGATGCCCACAAAGGGCATCTCTTTCTCGATGACCGCGTACCTGATGGCGGCTTTCTCATCGACCAGCCAGGGGTACGCATCTTCCTCCCATACATCCATGGGGCCGCCCATCGCCCAGAGCGCGTCGTAGGCGTCCAGGTCGGGGATGCGCTCCCCGGCATCCAGCTCCACGGCGTCCCACCGGATCCCGTCCTCGGCAAAGAACTCGCGAAAGAGCCCGGGATGTTCAACGTCGAGATGTTGGAAGACCAGCAGCCGCTCGAGGGCCATAATCGCCTCCCGGGTTTTCCTTCTGGATTCCGGACCGCGGAATCGATATCTTGTCATGCAGGGCCGGACAACGGCATTTTGCCAAATCTCGCGGAGGCGGATAACGTGAATCTGTTGCGAAAATGCGGTGCGGAATTCATCGGCGCCTTCGCCATCGTGCTGGGCGGGTGCGGCGCCATTGCCGCCAACCAGATCAGCGGCGGCGGCGTGACCCACGTGGGCATCGCCACCGCGTTCGGCCTCATCGTGATGACGATGGTCTACGCCACCGGCCACATCTCGGGGGCGCACTTCAATCCCGCCGTGACGATCGCCTTCTCCTTCACGCGTCACTTTCCCAAACGGGAGATCCTCCCGTACATCGCCGCCCAATGCCTCGGCGCCGCGCTAGCCAGCAGCATCCACCTCGTCACCCTGTCTTCCGTCCTGAGAGCCAGGCTTCCCACACAGCAACTCGATCTGGGCGTCACCCAGCCTCTGGACGGCGCGTGGACTACCGCCTTCGTCTGGGAGTTTCTGCTCGCCTTCCTGCTGATGGTCGTGATTATGGCGGTCGCCACGGACTATCGCGCCACGGGCCAGGCCGCCGGCCTCGCCATCGGAGGCACGATCTGGTTCGAAGCCATGTTCGCCGGCCCCATTTGCGGCGCGTCGATGAATCCCGCCCGCAGCCTGGGTCCGGCCCTGGTTTCCGGCAACTGGCTGCACTATTCGGCCTATGCCGCCGGACCCGTTCTGGGCGCGCTCGCCGGCGCTCTCTTCTACGAATTCATCCGTTGCAACCATGACGGCGCGGCGGAAGCCAAGGGATGCTGCTGAGGCCGGGCCCTCTGCAATCCCTGCGCCGCCGTATCGTTTTCTATCAGAGTACGGAAAGCCGGCTTACAGCACCAGTGCGACGGCGAGAACGGCCAGCGCCACCCCGGCCGCGGCGACCCGATTGAGACGTTCCTTCCAGAGGAAGTGGGCGGACAGGTTGTCCAGCAGGATCACGGTGCATCCCGTGGCCGGAAAGAACAAAGTCCCGGGCAGCCGGCTGAGGGCAACCATAATCACGGACAGCGCCAGGGCGTTGTAGGCGCCGAGGCCGGTCCCCGTCGCGAATTCGGGCCGCCTGGGGCGCCGCATTCTTACCGCGACGAAGATATAGCCGATGGTACCGGCGGTGGCGCCCATCACGGTCAGGATCTGAAGGAACTCCCCGTCCAGGCCGGCATAGTGGACCGACCGAAGGCAGGAGTGGCTCAAACCCTGCAGAACGAAAACCGCGAACAACAGTCCGAACGTCTTGCCTCCCCTCTCGCGGGCGCTTCCCCCCGCGCCGGAAGTCATCATCATCAATGCGGGAAACGCAAGGACGATCCCGCCGAACTGCGATGGCACGACCGGCTCCTGCCAGAGCCAGATTCCCAGGGCAACGGGCACGGCAATGGAGATGCGGAAAGCCGTCAGCACGGCTCCGACGGACGCGATTTCCAGGACGCGCATCATCAACGACATCGAACTGATGAATACGGCGCCGGTGATCAGACCGGTCTGTAACGCCGCCGGCGAAAACGTGAACCGGCCGGTGGCCAGAAGATAGGCGGAAAGGACCGCACAGAGCACCAGGTAATTCGTAGATACGACGACGGGCGCGTAATAGCCCCTGCGCTGAGAGAACTTGCAGATCTGGACAAATCCGAAATCGAGCAGAATCGCGAATATCAGCCAGGACAATACGGGCGCCTTTTCCGTCTTTATCGGCAGATTACCATGGACCGGTACAGAGATAACGCGTTCGAGAAGTCCCGCGTGCGTGCCTGGAAGAGGGCTTGAGGGTACGTCGGGGGGCGGGAGTATGCGCCGTATCGAAGTTGCACGTGGCTACACGCGGAGCGTTAGAAGGGGCGGGCCGGCGGGCAAGGCGATCGCAACGCGGGGAGACGGGATGAATTGCCCTGCCTGCAGCGCCTGTCTGCGTGCGTACACGCACAGGCAGGCAAGGCACTGCGCAGGCAGGCGGATGAATGGTGAGGATTTCTTTGTACAGGACACTAATTTCCCCATGCCTCCCGGACCCACGGCACGGCCGCGCGCAAAGGCGTAACAAACAGCTCGATCTGGTAATGCGTCACGTCCTGTACGACAATCATATCTATCTGAACGTCCGCCTCTTTCATCGCCCGCACGGTCGTTTCCACGGGTTCGAAAGGAATCACCTCATCGGCGACGCTGTGGATCACCAGCAGGGGAACCTGCCAATTGACCTCGACGGCATTCTCTTCCGGCGCCGCAGCCATGGGAATGGCCGCCCGGAACAGGTCCGGGTGCCGCGCCGCCAGATACCAGGCGCCCCGCCCGCCCATGCTGAAACCGGTCACAAGCGTCCTGGTTTCGTCGATCATGTAGTTGGCCTTGACCGCCCGGATCAGATCCAGCACATTCTGTTCGCTCTCCGGGTTGTCCCAGCCCTGAACCACCGCTTCAGGCGCCACGATGATCGCCCCGAGGTCTTCCAGCGCGGGCCTGATCAGGACCTCCAGCAAGCGGCTGCCGTAATACGGCACGATCACGCCGCCGTAATGCAGCGACAGAATGAGTGGCGTCGGCTGCCCGGCATCGAACCCGGACGGAATGAAAATCGTGTACCGCTGGTTTCCGGGCGGCAGCACTCTGTTGTGGATGCCGGGTGTCAGGGGCATCCCTTCGTCTTCGGGCCCGGCCGGATCGTCGGACCCGCAGGCTGCCGCCATGGCTGTGAGCGCTGCCGCCAGCAGCCAGTGGCCGGCTGGCGGCATTTTGTTTACCCTGTGGTTTGAGTTTATCATATCTTTCCCGTTGTGTTTTCCTCCCGATGAGTTCAATATAAAACAACCACGACGCATAACAAAACAAGTATTGAAGGAAGATCCATGACTGGCGCCGATGTCCTGATCCGGAGCCTCAAAGCCCAGAACGTGCGCTGTATCGTCGGCATGCCCGGCAACCAGAATATCGACATTTACGACGCCCTCCTGCGCGCCGGCGGTGTCGATCATTACCTTATCCGAAACGAACAGGGCGCGACGCTCCTCGCCAACGGGTATGCCCGTGCGTCGGGCGAAGTCGGGGTTGCGCTCACCGTCCCGGGGCCCGGCGCCGCGAACGCTTCCACGGGAATTGTCGACGCCCACACGGACTGCGTTCCCGTGCTGCTGATCACCGGAGGCACCGAAGTGGCCTTCAACGGGCGGGACAGGAGCAAGTGCTTCCACGGCCTGGACCAGGCCGCCTTCTTCGCGCCGATCACCCGGTTTTTCGCCAGACCTGAGCGCATCGCAGACATTCCCGAAGCCGTCACCGGCGCCTTTGCCGCGCTGCGCGCGCCGAGGCCGGGCCCGGCCGTAATCGAACTGCCCATGGACGTTGCCGCCGCGGAAGGGGAGGCCGCTGTCCCCGCGTACGTAAACGGGGACCGGCCCGCGCCGGACCCGGCGGACATCAGACGCGTCGCGGAATTCATCGCGCGCATGGAGCGGCCCGCAATCCTCACCGGCGGCAATACGGCCGATGCGGGCGCGGTCTCCGAACTTCGGGCGTTTTCCGAAACGCTGAACGCGCCCGTCATCTTCAGCCGGCTCGGCAAGGGCGTGTTTCCAGACTCCCATCCGCTGTCAGCCGGTCACTGCCGCGCCCGGCTGGCCAAAAATGTCCTTCAACAATCCGACGGGCTGATTGCCGTGGGGTGCCGGTTCACGCAGATCGACACGTCCGGCTGGACGATGGAAATGCCCGCCGCGCGCGTGCAACTCGATCCGGATCCGGCCGAACTCGGCCGGGAAATCTCCATCGACGCGGGTGCGGCGGGGGACCTGAAGCAGTCTGTGCCCGCGCTGCTGGACGCGCTGGGCGAGACTGGAAGACCATCCGCGGTCTGGAGCGAGTGGCTGGATTCATCGCGGCGCGAAGTCGCCAGGTCCCGCCGGCCGTTGCCGATCATGTCCGCGATGAGAGAGTGTCTCGACGCAGACGCGATCGTGTCCGTGGACGTGACCTCCATCGGGTACCGGTCCTTCGATGAATTCCCGATTGACCACCCCCGGTGCTTCATGTATCCATGTCATTCGGTCACACTCGGTTTCGCGGCGCCGGCGGCCATTGGCGCGAAGCTCGCCCAACCTCACCGTCAGGTGGCGGCCTTCTGCGGCGACGGCGGGTTTCAGATGACCGCCTTCGAGCTGGCTACCGCCGCCGAACATGGCATCGAAGTCATCTGCGTGGTCATCAACGACGGCAGCCTCAGCGCCATCCGGGGCGCCCAGGCCAAGGCATTCGACGGTCGGGTCATCGATACCGACATGGAGACGCCCCGGATTGCCGACCTTGCGCGTTCCATGGGCGCACGTGGCGTGCGGGTGGAAGCGCCCGATCGTTTTCCCGCGGTTTTCGCCGACGTCATCGGACTTGAGGGCCCGACGGTCATCGAAGTTGTGATGCAGAAGCAACGCGATGCCCTCATCCGGCAGGTGCCGTGGCTGTATCCCGATCAAGCTGACCGTTAACCGTTTCGGCGCCATAACGGGACAACAATAGCCGCAAAAAGCACAAATGGCACAGAGCATGTTGAACACTCGAGAAAGCGAGGAGCGATGAAAATAACAGAGGTAAAGACCTTTCCCGTATTCTACGGTTCCCGGAACTACCTTTTCGTAAAGATTGAAACCGACGAAGGCATCTACGGTGTGGGCGAATTCGGGATCACGTGGAAAGAGCAGGCCGGCGTCGGCGCGATTCGGCACATGGCTTCGGACCTCATCGGCCGGGACCCGCTTAACATCGAATACATCTGGCAGATCCTGTTCCGGGGCGATTTCTTCCCCGGCGGGCGTATCCATATGGCCGCGATCAGCGCGATCGACATCGCCCTTTGGGACATCAAGGGCAAGGCCCTGGACCAACCGGTCCATATGCTGCTGGGCGGCAGGCTCCGGGACCGTGTCGTCTGCTACACCGGTATCGGCGGCGGGACGCCGGAAGAAACGGCGCGTTCCGCCGAAGACCGTGTCGCCGAAGGGTGGAAATATCTCCGCATGTCCGTTCTCGATCGTGACGGCATCCTGGAACCCGCAACGGCCGTTCGGGATTCCGTCGCGCATTTCGCGGCGGCCCGGGAAGCTGTCGGTCCCGATATCGAAATCTGCATCGACGTTCATACGCGGCTGGATCCCCCCGACACCATCCGCCTGGGCCGAAAACTGGAACCGTACGATCCGTTTTTCATCGAAGACCCGCTCAGGTGTGAGAACCCGCAGACCTACCGTCTGGTCCGCAACCACGTGAACTGTCCGCTGGCCGTGGGGGAACACTACGCCACCAAGTGGGAGTTCCGCCAGCTCATCGAGGAAGAACTGGCCGACTACGCGCGTATCGACCTCTGCATTGTCGGCGGCCTCACCGAGGCCCGCAAGGTGGCCAACTGGTGTGAGACCCACTACATCAGGATTGTGCCCCATAACCCGCTCGGTCCGGTTTCGGCCGCCGCCTGCCTCCACCTGGACGTTGCCACGGACAACTTTGCCGTTCAGGAAGGCGGTCTCGTCGGGCGCACCGTCATGGAGGACCTGTTTCCCGTCCAGGCGCCGTACGAATCGGGTTACCTCCTCGCGACCGACCGCCCGGGACTTGGGGTTGAATTCGACGAGGCCGCGACCGGGAAATACCCGTTCCGGTGGGGGCACGGCCCCCGGCTGAAACGGGAAGACGGTTCGTTCACGAACTGGTAGGCATTCCGGGAGGCGTGCGCGGGAACGTGACGGGGCCATGGGACGTGGCGCGGGCAACAGCGCGACAGGGCAGGGGATTCGTGCAGAGAAAAAGGGTTACGCCGAGTTGGCGTAACCCTTTGATTGTTTTTGGTGCCGAAGCCGAGACTCGAACTCGGACGGGCATGCGCCCACTGCGCCCTCAACACAGCGTGTCTACCATTTCCACCACTTCGGCAAAATGGAACCGGCCGTCTGCCGCACCGATCGGGCCGGCGGAACGGCCGACAGTAACTATCGTTCGGATCGGGACGTATCGGAAGTCGCCGGGAATCGCTACCTTACCGTATCGGCGGGTGAAGTTGCCGGCTGGGTACGTTCGGAAGCCGCACCCTGCCCGGACTGGTCGAGCGGCTGAGGCAGGCCGGACGGCGCGCTCTGAAGCGGCAAGGGCTGTTCCCGGAGGGCACGCTCGGCCGCGCTCTCGGGGACCGAACTATCGCCCCGGGAGGCGTACCAGAGTGCGATGCAGGTCAGAAAAAAAACAACCGCCAGAACGGTGGTTACCTTGCTCAGAAACGTGGCGGCGCCGGCCCCGCCGAACATCGCGCTTCCGCCGCCGCCGCCGCCGAAAGCGGTGGAGAGGCCGCCCCCTTTGCTGGCCTGCAGCAGAATGGTTACGATCAATACCAGGCAAACCAGAACATGAACGATAAGAAGAAGCGTTGTCATTATTGATTCCTACAGAATTGCAGCCTTTACGATGGCCGCGAATGCATCGGACTCGAGCGAAGCGCCACCGATCAATCCGCCGTCGATATCGGACCGGCTGAACAGATCGGCGGCATTCTCCGGTTTGACGGAACCGCCGTACTGGATTCGCACCGACCGCGCGACGTGGTCGCCGTACAGGTCCCGAAACCCCCTGCGGATCGAAGCGTGAACGGATTCGGCCTGCTCGGGCGTTGCCGTCAACCCCGTGCCGATGGCCCACACGGGTTCGTAGGCGACCACGCAGCCCGCCGCATCCGATGCGGTCACGTCGCTGAAAGCCGCCGTGACCTGCCGCTGAACCACCTGTTTTGTTTCCCCGGACCGGCGCTCGCCGATGGTTTCACCCACACAAACGATCGGATTCAGCCCGGCGTCGAGGGCGGCCCTAAGCCGCTGATTTACAGTTGTATCCGTTTCGCCGAAATATGTGCGCCGTTCAGAGTGCCCTAATATAACGTACTCACATCCGCATGTCAACAGCATGCCCGCCGAAACCTCCCCTGTAAACGCCCCTTCATCCGCCCAGTGCAGATTCTGCGCACCCAACTTCACGGAACTGCTCCCAAGCACGTCACGGACGCGCTCGAGAACCGTAAAGGCGGGACAGACCACGACCTCGACATCAGTCGCGCCGTCCACCGAATCCAGAATCCCCCGCGCGAGGTCTTCCGCCTCGCCGGACGCCATGTGCATTTTCCAGTTTCCCGCCACAATGGGTACACGCATCTCGGTCTCCGCACGAAATCGCTCAGTCACACCGGGAGGTTCATGGGTTGCGGTCCGACAGGGCGGCCACGCCCGGAAGCACCCTGCCTTCCAGAAATTCCAGGAAGGCCCCGCCGCCGGTTGAAACATGACCCAGCCTGTCCGCGAGACCGCACGTTGTCAGGGCCCCGACCGTTTCTCCGCCGCCGGCGAGGGTATTGGCGCCGCGCGACGACGCCTCCGCAACGGCTTGCGCCACGGCGTGGGTACCCGGTGCAAAGGCAGGGATCTCCGATACGCCCATCGGCCCGTTCCACACCACGGATCCGGCGTTCAGGATCTCCTCCGAAAAGATCGTCCGGGTGTCGGGCCCGATATCGAATCCCTCCAGGTCCGCCGGCATGGCGTCTCGCGGTACGACCTGAGATACCGCGTCGTCTCGCGGCGCGACCGCAACCACGCAGTCTGTGGGCAGCAGCAGCCGGACGCCGGCGCCGGCAGCGCGTGTCAGCAGGACTTCCGCCATCCCAACGCGGTCCTCCTCAAGAAGCGACCGTCCAATCTCAAGGCCCATCGCCTTGAAGAACGTGTACGCCATACCTCCGCCGATCAGAAGCGTATCCACGAGGGACAGCAGATGCTGGATGATGTCGATCTTTCCCGAAATCTTCGCGCCGCCGAGGACGGCGACAAACGGCCTTGCCGGCGCCGACAATGCCTCTTCCAGGGAATCCAGTTCCCGCTGCATCAGGAACCCGGCGGCACAGTCCACGAAATGATGGGTCACGCCTTCCGTGGACGCGTGCGCCCGGTGCGCCGTGCCGAAAGCGTCGTTTACGTAGGCAGAACCCAATTCACAGAGCTGGCGGGCGAAATCGGGATCGTTCGCCTCCTCCGCCGCGTGAAACCTCAGATTCTCCAGCAGGACCACGCCATCCGCGCCCTTTGCGAGCGCCTCCGCTTCCGGACCCACACAATCCGGCGCCATCAGGACGTCTCGCCCCAACAATTCGCCAAGGCGTTCGGCCACGGGCTTCAGTGAAAATTCGGGATTGGCGCGCCCGCCGGGCCTGCCCAGGTGGGACATCAGGATCGGAACGCCTCCGTGATCCAGGATATACCGGACCGTGGGGAGCGCGGCACGAATCCGTGTGTCGTCCCCGACGCCCCCGTTCTGGAGCGGCACGTTGAAATCCACGCGTACCAGCACCCGCCGTCCGGCAAGCTCCAGATCCGTAATCGAAAGTTTCGCCATATTGCCGATCCCCGGCGCCAACTACTTTCTGGCAATTATAAGACAGGGAGCCGTCCTGCGCTCGTTGCGTGCGTAGTCCGGCTCCCGAAACCCCGCTCACCGGCAGCTTTTCCGAAAGCGGTCAACATATATACGATTTTCGTGCAGCGCCGCCTCGGGCCGGACACGCCTTCTGCGGCGGCGCCTATGCGTCCGTCCTTCGGGCTTCGTCCAGCGATTCGACGAGATCCACGCACCGGCAGGAGTACCCCCATTCGTTGTCGTACCAGCCGCACACCTTGACCATCGTCCCGCAAATGACCGTCGTCATTTCGGAATCGAACACGCAGGAGTGGGGGTTGCCGATGATATCCGCCGAGACCAGCGGCTCGTCCGAAAACTCCAGGATGCCCTTGAGACGGCCTTCCGCAGCCTCCTTGAACGCGTCGTTGACCGATTCCGCGGTCGCCGGGTTCCGGAGGGTCGCTACAAAATCCGTATAGGAGCCGTCGGGCGTCGGAACGCGCACGGCCATCCCGTCCAGGTTTCCGTTCAACTCGGGGATGACCTTGCCCACCGCGCTGGCCGCCCCGGTGGTTGTGGGGATCATGGAAAGGGCCGCGGATCTCGCCCGGCGAAGATCCGAGTGCGGCGCATCGATCATGCGCTGGTCGCCCGTATAGGCGTGAATGGTCGTCATCAGTCCCTTTTCGACGCCGAAAGCCTCCTGCAGGACGCTTACCATGGGGGCCAGGCAGTTGGTGGTGCACGAAGCATTGGAAATCACTCTGTCGTGCCCCGTCAGCGTCTCGTGGTTAATGCCCATCACCACCGTTGGGACGTCGCCCCTGGCGGGAGCGGAAATGATCACCCGTCCGGCGCCCGCGTCGAGATGCTTGCCGGCGCTGTCCTTATCCGTAAAGAATCCCGTTGATTCGATCACAACGTCCACGCCGAGAGACCGCCACGGCAGCATCACCGGATCCCGCTCGGCCAGTACGATGACCTCGCTGCCATCCACGGCCAGCGACTTTTCCCGGATTTCCACGTTGCCCGGATATTTTCCGTGCGTGGAGTCGTACTTCAGCAGATGCCCGAGCGTACCGGCGTCGGTCAGGTCGTTTACCGCCACCACGTCGATTCCGGGCCTGCGCATCGCGGCCCGAAATACCAGCCGGCCGATTCGACCGAATCCGTTAATGGCCACTTTGATCGCCATTTCGACTACCTCCAGATCAGATTTAAGCCAGCCGGCCGATCACCGCCGGGGGCATGCAGGCCAAACAGCCCGTTGAAAAAGCCCATCCGGGCGGTGTCCCTTACCCGTGGCCGAATGGTGACACATTTTCGGGACGGGACCGACACCTCGCCGGCAGAGCGGCTTCTTCAACGGACTGATGAGCGATGATGCACCGGAAAGTCGGCGGGTGAGCGCGCACCGACCCGACGTCTGCGATTGCGCTCGTGTGCCGCGCTCACCCGAATTGAAATCCGGGATTGACAGGGTCAGCCGAAAAAGACCCTGGCGATGTCATACAGATTCATGTCGACGGTGCGCAACTTGGATACCGCGTCTTTCAGCGGTACAGATATGATATCTGTACCCCGCAGCGCCACCATCTGGCCGAATTCGCCGGTGTGCACGAGGTCGATCGCAGCGATGCCGAACCGGGTGCCCAGAACGCGGTCGAACGCCGTCGGATTGCCTCCGCGCTGGATGTGCCCCAGCACGGTGACCCGGGTTTCGAAGCCCGTTCGCTTTTCTATTTCTTCACCGAGTACGATGCCGATTCCGCCCAGACGGACGTGCCCGAAGGCATCGCGTTCCTCGGATTGAAGAACGTGCGACTCGTCGGACAGCCTGGCGCCCTCGGCAACCACCACGATGCTGAAGGTTTTGCCGCGGTCGTGGCGTTTCTGAATGGAGGCGCAGACCATTTCCAGGTCGACGGGCTGTTCGGGTATCAGGACCATGTCGGCGCCGCCCGCGATGCCCGCTTCCACGGCGATCCAGCCCGCGTGACGCCCCATCACCTCCACCACCATCACCCGGTTGTGGGACTCGGCGGTCGTATGCAGCCTGTCGATGGCGTCCGTGACGGTATTGATGGCCGTATCGAACCCGAAGGTCTGGTCCGTGCCGTCCAGGTCGTTGTCGATGGTCTTTGGCACGCCGATGACGTTCACGCCGTCTTCGTAAAGCTTGCTCGCCACGCCGACCGTGTCGTCTCCGCCGACGGCAATCAGCGCATCCAGACCCATATTTACCAGGTTCTCCTTTACGGTAGCGCTGCCGTTGGGCTCCTTGTACGGATTGGTCCTGGACGTGCCGAGGATGGTTCCCCCCCGGGGCAGGATGCCCGAAACGGCATTCAGGTCCAGCGGCATTGAGACCGACTCGAGCATGCCTCTCCAGCCGAGCATAACACCCACGATCTCGTAACCGTAAGCGTCTATCCCCTTCCGGGTCACCGCCCGTATAACCGCGTTCAACCCGGGGCAATCGCCGCCGCCGGTTAAAATGCCAACACGCCTGATCGCCATGGGAGCGCTCCGCGTCAGGTCCGATCGTCACGCATGATTTATCGTACGGACAGGTTCGGTTTACACGGCTGCCCATCCGCAATACGACTCGTTCGCAAACGGTAAATTTAACGCATCACGCGCTCAGTGTCAAGTTGTTTTTTTTGTCAAAGTGTTTGGAATCAATGCGTTAGATGAAAAGACCGGTGCCGGACCCGTCCATTGGGGCGCCGGTTATTTCCGCATCGAAATAGGGACATGCCAACGTCGCCACGACGACTTCGGATGCGCCCGCATCGAGCAGCGCCGCGGCGCACGCGTTGGCCGTAGCCCCCGTGGTAATCACGTCGTCGACGAGCAGGACCCTTCGTTCCCGGACCCGATCGTGCCGGCGACAACGGAACGCGCCCTCCATATTCGCGCCGCGTTCCACCGAGTCCAGGTTCGTCTGGGTTTCCGTGGCACGAATACGCTTCAGCGCACGGTCCTCAACGGACAGTTCCAGCACCCGTGCGAGGGCGCGGGCGATCAATACGCTCTGGTTGTACCCCCTTTCGCGCAGCCTGCTGCCGTGCAGGGGCACCGGCACAACGACCGGCCGGGCATCCGCGAGCGATTCCCTTTCCAGCATGCGACCCAGGGCCCGGCCGAGGGTCTGGCCGGCAGCGGTCTGCCCCTGGTATTTCAACATGTGAACCAGCCGCTGCGCCGGCTGGCTGTACGTCGTAAGTGCAAACAACCTGGAAAATACAAACGCCTTGTCCGCACAGTTCGCGCACGGCCGGGAGACGCCCGGACAGCCGCACCGGGCGCACCGAGGACCATCGATGATGCCCAGCGTCTCCCAGCAAGCCGGACACAACCCGTCGGTTTCCTCGAGCGGTGTCCGGCAGAGCAGACAGTGCGGGGGATATACAAACCCGACGATGGATTCCCAAAGGGTTTGGAGATTTCGATTGATGGCGTCGCGTTTCAAATGCTCACCGCCGGAATAACGAAAAATGGCTTGCAAATGCAGCCCGTTACCGATACATTTCCAAACTCAATCCCACCGTCCGCGCACGGTCGGTGATACCCGCTTCCATCGTCCGATTCGGTCTCCTCGCATCCGCACGGCCGCGCACCCCGTGTCCCGTCCCGGTCGACATCCATGAAAAATACCCGCGCGATCATTTTCGATCTGGACGGTACCCTCTTCGACCTGGACCCGCTGGTTCAGGCCGCCCGAAAGAGGGTCGCGCGGCACCTCCATGCCCATGGTTTCTTCGCATCGGAGTCCTACGCCCTCAGCCGGATCAACGACCTGGAGCGGCGGCACGGGCCCTACTATTCTTCGTCTCCCTATTATTTCGCCTTCTACGACATCGCCAAAGCCCTCCAGCGCGACAAGCCCGATCGACTCACAGATTACATCAACAGGCTTCGTCCCAACCATCGGAGTCTGGAGGACACCGACTCCATCGAAGCCTTTGTTGCGGAGCTCGAATACGTCTACAACAGCGAGGCCGTTGAAGACGTCAAGCTCTTTCCGGGCGCACTCCAGACGCTGCGGGAACTTCGCGGCGCGGGCTGTTTGCTCTTTCTGGTCACATTCGGGCGGACGCTTCGACAGAAAAACAAGATAAATCTCCTGAAGGTTGCGCCTTTCTTCCACAGCATTGTCAACGAAGGCCCGCCGTCTCACGACTACTGGTTCGCCGAACTCATCAAAGACCACAAACTCTCGCCCGAGGAAGTCGTTTGCGTGGGAGACCGCGCCCAGGATGAAATTCGGGCGGGAAACCGACTCGGATGCACGACCGTCTGGATGCGCCGAGGAAGATTCGCCGAGGAGGAGCCGGGTGAGGGCGACCGCCCCACCCATCAGATCCGCCTCCTCCCCCAGCTCTCCACCCTGATCCATCTCGCCCGCATGGACAAGGACCGGCGCCGGTTGAAAGTGGCCGCGCTCGGCGGGGGCACCGGGCTTCCCATCGTACTGCGCGGAATCCAGACGTACACCGACAGCCCCGCCGCGGTGGTCGCGGTTACCGACACAGGGGCCTCCTCTGGACGCATCCGGTGGAATCTGGGGGTGCAGCCGCCCGGCGACATCCGCAACGCACTGACCGCGCTCGCCGATCGACGCCGTGTCTCCTCGGGTTTGATACGCGTATTTCAACACCGGTTTCCGAACAGCGAACGGGAAGCCGGGATCTTCCGGAACGACAACATCGGCAACTTCCTGATTGCCGCGCTGACCCAGCAACTCGGTGATTTCCAGAAAGCCATCGAGACGGCCGGCGATATGTTGCACATACGCGGGGAGGTCTTTCCCGCCACCAACCAGAACGTGGACATCTGCGCCGAACTCGAGAACGGAGAACAGCGCTATACCGAGTGGATGGTGCGCAAGACGGGAAAAGCCCCTCTAAGACGCGCATACCATGTGGCCAACAGCGAGATCCTTCAGGAGTTGCAACAACCCGACGGCGCCCTATACAGGGAAGAAGATTCCCAAACCGGCCAGGTGGAGGTCTACGCCAGGCCCGGAAGGGACTTCCAACCCGCCAGGAACGAGGCCCGCGCCCCGAGGGCCGCCGTGCAGGCCCTCGCGGACGCGGACATCGTGGTCCTCGGTCCCGGCAGCCTCTTCACGAGTGTGATTACGAATCTGCTGGTGCCGGACATCACGCGTGCGCTGTCCGCCCGTCGACACGGCAAGGTCCTCTACGTCTGCAACATCGTGACCCAGCCCGGGCAGACCGACGGATTTGGCGCGTCGGACCATCTCCGGGCCATTTTGCGACACTTCCCGGAGAAACATACCGGTATCCTGGACCACATGCTTGTGCAGGATCCGGACGCGTTCCACAGGCCGGGGGGCCGAAAGTGGCAACCGGTGCTGAATGCGTATCTCCGTGATGGCAAGGAACCCGTGCGATGCGATCCAGATGAGATCCGGCGTCTGGTTACCTGTACGGTAACCGATCTACTGGAGGACTATACGTCCGAGGCCAGGAGCCGCAGCGCGGGAGACTTTATCAGCCACAACCCGGACAGGGTGGCCGACGCGGTCTGCCGGGTCTACTGCGGGCTGGAAGTGCCGGACTACGGGGAACTGGACAATGGCTCGGCGCCGGATTGATGCCGTCATCTTCGACCTGGACGACACCCTGTTCGACTGCACCGGGCAGCTGACGGAACCGGCGCGCCTTCGGGCGGCTGAAGTCCTTGCCGCGGCCATTCCCGATTCAGACGCGCAGGTCCTGCGTCGCCAGCAGGGGGAATTGGTCGACCGGTTCAGTTCCTCCGACGCCATTCGCGAAATCGCCGGCCGGCACGGACTGTCGGCCGATGTCGCTGAAAGCGCGCTTTCCGCCTATAATCGGGACGAGGTGGAAGACATTGCGCCCTTTCCGGATACGCTTGCAACGCTGGATGAACTCGCGCTCAGGAATTACCGGCTCTGCCTCGTGACCACCGGCCGCCCGGAACGGCAGCGGCGAAAGATACACCGCCTGGGCCTGTGCGGTTATTTCAGCGAGGGGGACGGCACCCTCTTTTTTCACGACGACCGCGATAGCCGGGAAAAAGACGGGGCGCTGCTCCGGGCCGCCCGCCGATGCGCCCTGTCGCCGGGCCGCATCCTGTCGGTGGGGGACAAGCTGGATTCCGAGATCGCAGCGTCCGGACGGCTGGGCATGCGCACCGCGCGCCTGCGTTTCGGCAGACAAAAAAACCAGCGCCCTCGAACTCCCGAGGAACGCCCGGACCACGAATTGAGCCGCCTGTCGGACCTGCTCGAATTGCTGCCCTGAAATGACGCGCGTTTACGCGGGTCCCTTCCGCGCCCCGGTAGTCACAGTGACCCGGTCGCCTCGACGCAAGCCCAGTTCCCGTGCCGCACTGCCTCCATTGATCGCGACCTCCAGCGTATCCTCGCTTCCGTAGAGAACCAGCGCCTCGCCCTCCGGCACGTCGGCGTACGTCCGGGAGATACCGTCGAACAGACACTTCCCGGTACGGATGCGGACTTTGGCGTCGCCCAGGTGCTGCCTGCCAAGATTGCTGATCGCATTTCCGAAACCGTCGACGTGCACGATCCGCCCCACAACGTCGTCGCCGCACGTGTGAACCGTCCACAGATCCAGGCGGTTCGGGTCCACAACCGGCGGCCCCAGTTCCTCCGCCGGGACTCCGTTGCTCAGATGCGCCGCAGCGGGGCCGAAGATGTCCCTGCCGTGAAACGTCGGGCTCACCGCGGGTCTGAAGAACGCCGGATTGCGGATCTCAACGACCTTCCACTTCGTTTCACGCTCGAATACGGCGCTGAACAGTCCGTTGTCCGGACCGACAAACAGCTGATCCGGAGTTTCCACCACGATTGCGCGGCGGGCGCTTCCAACGCCCGGGTCCACAACCGCGAGATGGACCGTTCCGGCCGGGAAATAGCGGTACGCGCCGGAAAGGACGTAGGCCCCGGAGGCCACGTCCTGCGGAGGGACCCGATGGGAAACGTCCACCAGGGTGGCGTCCGGAGCGATTGCGAGCATCGCCCCCTTCATCGCGGCCACGTACCCGTCGTGAAGCCCGAAATCCGATGTCAACGTGATCACACCCAATGCATACCTCCCGGGCCGGCCGGCGCCGGACGGACGACTCGACGGCCGAATTCGGGCAACTTATTTTCGGGACGGATCAGTAGCGGCGGGAACGACCTTCACAATATAACGCATGGCAGGCGGCCGCGCGAAACCGGTTTCCTGTCTGCCCTCTGAACGGGACCAATCGTCCTCCGGTGACTCCGGGGCAGCGCAATCGGTCTCATGTCGGACCGCGTGTCGTCCCGGCTCCCACGTCATCGTTACGTTTCCGTTTCGTCAGAACAGTTCCGCCTCCTTCATGCTCAGAAACCGCTCCGCGCCAAGAATGATGTGGTCCAGCACCTCGATGCCCATAATCTCCCCTGCCTGCACCATCCGCCGCGTCAGTTCGACGTCCTCACGGCTCGGCGTGACGTCCCCCGACGGGTGGTTGTGCGCAAGGATGACGCTGGCCGCGCAGGAGCCCACGGCAGGGAAGAATACCTCCCGGGGATGAACCAGCGACGCGTTCAGCGAACCCACCGACACCTCCTCCCGGCAGATGACCTGGTTGCGGGCATTCAGAAAGACCGCCACGAAATGCTCTTTCCTTCGATCCTTGATTTCCGCCAGCAGCCCGACCGCGTCGGCCGGCTTCGTGATGGACGGCTCGATGCCCATGCCCTGGTTCAACGCCCGGCGCGACAGCTCGAATCCGGCCACGAGGCCGGCCGCCTTCGCCCTGCCGATGCCCTTGATGCCCGTCAGTTCCGCCAGGCCCATCGCCATGAGCGACTGGAGTGCATGCTGTTTCAGGACTTCACCGGCAACCTCCAGCACGTTCCTGCCTTCATAGCCCGTCCGCAGAAGGACTGCCAGCAGTTCCTCGTTCCTCAGCGCTTCGGCGCCAAGCCGTTCCAGTTTCTCACGCGGCAGGTCCACGTCCGCGACACCGTCGATACCCCCGCGCGGGGTCGGCCCCACCATGGGTTGCCTTTCGTCCAGGGGTAAGCTGCGCCATTTGCTCCGATCCGTTCTGACAGGACTGCATAAGCAAAAGCCGTTCCGGGAAGACCAATTCCAACAGCGCCGCGTCCGGACGGGCTCTGCCCGTCATCCCTCGTTCATTCCTCGGAGGGAGACTGAACACCGCTTTCAGATCAATCGGGATGGAAGGAAAGATCCGTCCATTGAAGGAGTAGCTTCCGGATAGTCAGCATTGAGAAACAATACAGAATCCTCCCGGTCTTTTTAGTTATATTTCGAACCGTGCATCGTTCGACAAAGAACCTTTGTCTGGAGAGACAGTTATGGACGCGAATCAAGCGGTGCCACTGTTCGAACAGAACTGGTTTCTGCGCAACGATGAAAGGCTGGATCTCAACGGAGCGGAACGACAATTCATCTCGGCGGCGATGGGGCCGGCGCCGACGCGATGGGACGGGGAGCCCGACGTCAGCCGGATGACGGAGATGCTGGTCGCGGCGCCGGCGGTGCTCGACCGCATCGGCGCACGGTTGCTGACGGTGCTGATCGGCATGAGAGGATGCGGACCGGCCGTAACGTTCCTCCTCGAACACGGTGTCCCGCTGGAGATCGAAAGGACGTCGTACAACGTGTTGCACGAAGCAGCCTGGGGTGGTATGGTCGATACGTTGCAAGCGGTCTTTCAATCGGGCGTTGCAGACGCGACGTGCGTCTCGGTAAAGAAGCCCCACGTCGGATGGCCGGATAACCTGTCGCTCATGTACTGGGCCGCCGCGGGCGGAAACCCCGAATGTGCCAAGCTCCTTATTCGGCACGGCGCCGGCGTTCACCATGAACTGCAGATAAAAGGCAACGGCGAGCGGGGAACGACGTCCCTTCAGGAGGCCGTCGCGTCCGGACGCGAGGACGACTCAAAGCTGGAAGGCAGGCTTGCGGTTGCACGAATTCTCATCGAAGACGGGGCATACTATGACGTGTATTCCGCGTGCGCCCTGGACGATACGTCCCGGCTGCAGGAACTCATCGACCGGAATCCGGGGGTCGCCGCCGCCGCCGATACGTACGCAATGACGCCGCTGCATTGGGCCGCCCGGGCCGGGTCGATGGCTTGCGCGGAGAACTTGCTGGCGTGCGGCGCCCTCGCCGACGCCAGGAACAAGGCAGGTCGGACCCCGCTGCAGTTGGCTGCCGAGGCAGATCGTGCGGAGATGATTCGACTGCTCGCAGACCGTGGCGCCGATCTCAACACGCAGGACAAGAAAGGGCGCACCCCGCTCCATCGCGCGATGTATGAAGGCCGCGTGCGCGCCGCCGAAATGCTGCTCGAGTACGGCGCCGATCCGACCGTTCTCAACAAGAACGGGAAGACCGCGTTTGACGTTGCCAGGAAGGACGCGAAGAGGTTCAAAGAGCGGGTGTGAGGGCGGCCGATCCAGAATATGGGACTCCGCTTAGTTGACATCAAGAGCGTGACCCGGGGATGTCGAATGAGAAATCAGAAACTGCGGCAACCAGTCAAATTCACAGTTAACTTTCTCCTTCTTCAAACGTGCGTTATTGTCTTTGTCGCTCTTGTCACGTGTGCTCTGGCCGTCGGCCAATTCTTGGAAGTCATCGCGCAGAACCTTTGGTTCAGCGTGGTTGTCATTTCAGTCTGGGTGGCCGTCGTATCAGCAGGGTTATTCGTACTTATATTCAATCTTCGCCCGGTAAAGAACATACTGGCGTCCGAGTCGAACGCTTACCGAACGGTCTTGGAAGAATTCACCCGCTCCCTCTCCTTAATCACCGATTTCGACGGCTTGCTCGACAACCAGATCCGCAAGATCGGGATTCTAACCGATTCCGAACGCCTGTGCATTCTCGTTGCAAGTGAAAGTGGGGAAGACTATACACTCAGGACGAGCCGCGGATTCACAAAGGCCGACGTAGATGGCATAACGCTACAGCACCGTGGAGACCTCGTGAGGTGGCTACATACAAACGAGACACATTTGATTCCATCGGAGAATCGTGGTCTCATCGCGAACTTACTTCCTACGGAACGTGATCTCCTGAATCGGTTAAACGTCACCGGAATTCTCCCGTTGGTCACTTTGAACCGGCTGGTGGGTATCGTCTTCATCTCTAAGGAAAACGCCTTGACGCCCGATCAGATCGAAACGGTGCGCTGGTTCACCCCTCAAGTTGCACTTGCCATTGCAAATGCTATTCTTTACGAACAACAGCGAATCAGGATGAGTAGCCTATACCGAGCTGAACGCCTCGCGATCACCGGTCAGCTTGCGGCTGGCGCCGCCCACGAAATTCGCAATCCGCTCGCTTCCATACGTAGTACGATACAGTATTTGAGGAGTCGCCTAACTGGTGATTCCGAATCCGCGGATATGATGGGCATGCTGGTCAATGAGGCGGACCGGATTGAAACCATCGTGAAGGGGATGTTGTCATTCGCCAGACCGGAGGAACCCAAGCTGGAAGTCACCAATCTGGCCGAGGTCGCGACACAGGTCGTCAGCCTCGTCGAACCAACGGCCCACAAGGCCAAGGTGAAAATTGAAACCCACTTCCCACACCAAACTGCTGAGATTTTGGCGGATAAGAATCAGTTGGGCCAGGTGTTTCTAAACGTCCTTCTAAACGCTGTACAAGCCATGCCCGATGGTGGCTTGCTGTCGATCCGTGTGGTTGCAAGGGGTTCCGCAGGGATGGATGGGTGGCAAGTAGAAGTCTCCGATACTGGCAGCGGTATTCCCGATGAGCAACTTGAAAGTATTTTCGACCCCTTTTTCACCACCAAAAAGAAAGGAACTGGTCTCGGGCTTTCGATCTCACATTCAATCATACGTAGCCACGGTGGAAGAATAGACGTCGAAAGCGCGGTCGGCAAAGGCACCCGCGTAATAGTCAGATTCTCATAAAACTCAACCTTGATACGTCAGGACCGGATTGCCTGGTTGGTCGGGTAAGATCACCACGTTACCGGGAAGAAATTGCATACCGTCGAACCACAGAACATGATCAGTCTCCACGCTTCCCTCACTTCCGCTGAATTCAAGAATCGTGGATCTGCGAGATATACTCGAGGTTGTACTTCCGGGCAAATGGCAGCGAACATTCTCGAACGTCAGACCAAGATTAGTCGAAACGAATGAAGCGTATATAAAGTGAGTGTGGCGAACCACGAGAACGTGTGGATCACTCAATAAGGCCGGCACCGAGCCAATTGGATATGCCAACTTTCGCTACAAT
Source organism: Candidatus Latescibacterota bacterium (assembly GCA_965203805.1). GTDB lineage: Bacteria > Latescibacterota > UBA2968 > UBA2968 > JAAXHE01. Next base: position 5,736,522 of record OZ241917.1, read on the forward strand.
TCGCTTTGTGTTTCTGCATGCCAAGATTGAGAAAGACTGTACAAACGGAGGCGAATTATGCAACGAGTGTTAGTCGTGGAAGACGAAGCCACAATGCGCAGCATTCTATTCCGCATACTCTCAGAAAGGGGTTACGAAGTAGCCGCAGCTGACTCCGGCGAAAGGGGTCTTGAGTTCGCTCAAGAATTCTTGCCCGATGTCGTCGTCATGGACCAGAATCTGCCGGGGATATCCGGCCAGAACGCCACGCAGAAGATAATCGAAATTGTACCAGGCGTAAAAGTCATAATGGTCACGGCGTTTGGTGAAATTGAAAAGGCAGTAAACGCCATTCGGCGAGGTGCTTATGACTATCTTACCAAACCCTTCGATAACGATGAGTTTCTGCTTCGAGTCCAGCGTGCCTGCGAAGCCCGGCGTTTAGCTCTTGAAGTACTGACCCTTCGCGAAGCTCTCGGTGAACGCCATTCATTTGATCAAATACTCGGAAAGAGTGAATCGTTGCGCGCTGCTATACATATGGCCAGACGAGCGGCTCAAACGGAAATCTCGGTTTTAATTGAAGGTGAAAGTGGTACCGGGAAAGAGCCGTTAGCCCGCGCAATTCACCATGCAAGTTCGCGTTGTAATGGTCCATTTCTACCTGTCAACTGTGCAGCTGTTCCCACGGACATCGCCGAAAGCCAGTTCTTTGGTCATGAAAAAGGCGCTTTTACAGATGCCAAAAACACCCACATCGGGTTGTTTGAACAGGCCAACGACGGAACCCTCTTCCTTGACGAAGTGGCAGAAATGTCGTTGCGACTCCAGGCCAAACTACTGCGAGCGCTGGAGGATGGCCAAATCACCCGTTTAGGCGCCAGGTCGGCGGTTCGGATAAACTCGCGTGTAATCGCCGCCACCAATCGAGTCGTCGACGATGCTATCAGGGACGGGCTGCTGCGGCAGGACCTATACCACCGCCTTGCCGTCGTAGTCATCCACGTACCTCCTCTACGAGAACGAAAAGAGGACATCTCGTTGCTAGCCCGTCATTTTTTGGGCAATTTCAATGATGAATCGACAACGAGTCCTTCCGAATTCTCTGACGACGCGCTGGCGGCTCTGGAAGCTTACGCTTGGCCTGGCAATATCCGGGAACTTCGCAACGTCGTCCAGGGTGCCGCCATTATGGCCGAAGGAGAAATAATCCGCTGTTGTGACCTGCCGCGCAAAGTACGGACCGCTTCAGCCGGGGCCCCGACAACCTCAGAATTAAACCCATCGATCTCAGTTGATGAACCCACCTTGGCCGCCGCCACGGCAACGCTAGAACGCAAACTCATCGCACAGGCATTGGCCACGAACAATGGCAACCGGACCCGATCGGCAAAACGCCTAGGCATAAACCGCAAGACTCTCCTTTCAAAGATCGCGCAATACGGCCTCGAATAGGCACGACTGCGGCACCGGTCCCCGCCTCTGAGTATTCTTACCTCACTAACCCACTTTGTGTTTGGTTTTCTCCCCTCGGCAACGCGCAAGATTTCCAATTCCACTGTTGATAAATCCCTTCTTATCAACGATTTGCTTGCACATAGCTTCTGATGCAATTCCTGTGGCACGGTACTTGCATTACGCATGTATTCGCTTTCTTGGAATGCTTGGGAAAGATACCTTTCGGAAGCTATGGAAGCTCTCCGTGTGCCAATATCAGAGAGGTAGGGCGCCAGGAGTTTTACATTGCACGGAACTATCTGGTTCTCAGGAAGAGTATGCCAGGGCAGCATTTCTGAGCAAGAGGGAATTATGAGTCCACGTTGGGCAAGGTTGAAGGATCGGTTCGGACATATATCCAGGCGCAGGAGTAGGCCGATCGCAAGTTGGATCAGATGAAGTTGTTTGAGTGAGTGCCACCTTTAGATGGGATTGATTGCGACCGTTTTGAGCGGTTCACTTGCTGGTGACGCGGAATGGCTTACAGCCCAATCCCGACGAATTCATTCCTGATGTCTATTGCAGAATTCATCAGGTCAGTAGTATAGGAGGTGGAATATGTGCTTGTTTTATATTCGTTTGCAATTTTCGATGTGTGGCAGATTCAAGATTTCTGAGGATGAATGATGGTTTTTCATCTTATTCGTAAAGAACTCTTGGAACAGATGCTTAGTTTTCGATTCATCGTTCTCTCAGCAATGGGTGCATTGGCCATTTGGATAAGCCTCTACAGTGGTTATAACCATTATCGAGAAAGGGTAGATGACTACCGAATGGCTCAAGCAGCGACCAGGGACCGTATCGAAGAAATCGATGATGCTGAAAATTGGTCAGAATTCGTGTATGTTGGCCACTTGGAACACAAACCACCTGTACCTACCAGTATCTTTGTGCGTGGACTAGAACCTTTTCTGGGACGATCCATTACCAACGCAACGACAATTCGGAGGCTGAATCGAAGTCCAGCAGAAATAACCCCGTTGTTTGGTGTTTTCTCGCCTCTGGATCTTGGACTCATTGTACAAATTATCCTGAGCTTATTTGCTCTATTGTTTACTTACGATGCTGTGTGCGGAGAGAAAGAAGCAGGCTCATTACGTCTGGTTGCTTCATTTCCGATATCCAGACATCACCTATTTCTATCAAAATTCCTCGGCGCATTGTTGCCACTGCTAATAGCTTTTGGAATGCCCCTTCTGTTGGGAGTTGCTGTCTTGCTTCTAATACCTGATGTTCGGTTCACAGACCTTGAGTTGAGTCGTATTGGCCTCATCTTTATCGCTTGTGGGATCTATGTGTCAGTGTTCACTTGTGTCGGTCTTCTATCCTCCTGTTTGACCCAGAAGGCATCAACATCCTTTGTGCTCTTGCTAGGATTCTGGGTAACTACTGTGGTAGTGATGCCACGTATCAGTTTAATAATAGCTGATAGCTTTCGAACTGCCCCGTCAGTCTACGAATTGGAAGCAGAAAAAGAAGCCGTATCAAAGTCAAATGGAGAAAGATGGCGTGAGGTCAGAGCCAGGTGGATAAAGGAGCATCCACAGTGGAGCAAAACGCCAGAAGGTAGAGAAGCTCAACGCCTCTTTTGGAGAAAGACGCGGCAGGAGGTATGGTGGGAACCCAATTTGTCGCAGCATGCCCGACTGGATGAAAGTTTTCGTAATCGTTATGACGCTCGCCTGAACCTCGCTGTTATCATTGCACGCCTTTCTCTCCCGTTTGCATTCAATAACGCAACCGTCCGATTGGCGGGGACCGGTTTGAACCGACAACGTCAATTCTTGACGACATTCCATCGATACTATCGACAGTGGTATCAGTGGTTTATTGATTCTGTTGACGATGCTCAGTTGAGACGTATCAATTCGGTAAAATATGGCGAATATAAGTGGGATATTTCGGATATTCCGCGGCTTGTTTATAAGGAAACTTGGCCTCAAGAAGATGTACATACGGCTCTAATTGATATCGGTGTCATGATCTTTTGGGGACTAATATTCTTTCTAGGGGCCTATGTAGCGCTGTTGCATTATGACTTTAGATAAAAGATGAACGCCCACACCCCGGGCTCCAAATAAGCGGGTTTATTGAGATTTTTATGTACAGAAATACCGGAAAGACTAAGTTGGAGTCAGCAGTACCAGACGAGAAATCGCTGCTTCTACGAAGTGGGCTTTTCCGGTGAAAAGAAAATCGGCAAATGAAAGCCGCAGGAACAGAGGCAGCCTTGAGTCGTCAGTGCGCCGTGAAAAGGCGCGGATCATCAGTGGGTGAGAGTCCCATCCGACAAATGTTGCTGCAGTCGGAAGCATTCGGCGCGGGGACATAGGCAACGACATCTCCGAAGCCTCCGGTGTAGACGGTCGCAGGGTGACTCGGCGAGTATGCAGGCCGTAACGTGAGTGAACCCTGATCAGGCCTCGAAAACTGAAAGAATAGAAAAGTCATACTGGAGTACATCTTCTGGCATTAATGAAGGTTAGCTTATGTTTGGTCGGCTTGTCCAAAAGGAACTATCGCACTATCTATCCGACTTCCGGTTTATTGTAGTGTTCGCACTTTGTGCTCTACTTTCTGCCTTGAGTGCTTATGTCGGTACCCAGAATTACATTCGTCAGCTTCAACAATACAATGTAGTATCCGAAAAAAGCCGAAGCACCATCCAAATTTCACTTGAGAAAAACAGGCTCCAAGACTTAGAGTGGACAGGATATCGCTGGAATAAGAGACCCGAATCGCTCAGTTCAATTGTCTATGGTCTGTCTGGGACATTGGGGCAGGAAGTACGCATCCAATATCGTAGACATTTGCAGTTTGAAGCTAGCCTCTTAGCGACCGATCCCATTCATGCGCTTTTGGGTATACTCGATTTGGCATTCATTGTCAAAATTGTCCTTAGTCTTTGCATGCTCCTTTTTACTTATGATGCGATTTGTGGAGAAAAGGAAACAGGTACTCTCAGGCTTTATGCTTCGTTTCCGGTGTCTCGATCTAAACTGGCTTTAGCCAAACTAATCGGTTCATCAATTGCTGTTCTAACGCCATTTGTCTTTTCTTTTTTGTTAGCTTCTCTTGTTCTAATCTTATCCTCGAGACTTGATTTACAAGGACAAGATTGGATCCGAATAGCGATTATAGCGGTGCTGTCTTCGCTATATTTGGCTGTCTTCGCCGGATTCGGGATTTGGGCATCCGCACTGACCCACAAGCGGACAACTTCATTTTTCGGACTCCTGGGATTGTGGACGGTCTGGATCTTTATTATACCAAATTTAGCAGTAGATATCGCGAGTCACCTAATGCCGGTCGAAAGTGTATATGAATTAGATAGAAAATATAGCGCACTAAGAGAAGAGATCAGAGAGAGTAGGCAACGGGAGGTTGATGACTACAGGCGTCTCGCACCAACAAGAAACCTCGATGCTTTATCGCCGGAAGAACAGCAAAGAGCTCAAAACGCTCTCAGAAGTATTGAAACCAAGTGGGATATGCTGTTTTACAGAAGATTGAACAATATAAGATTGAGTCCACTCCGAAAAGTCGCATTTACTTATGCTGGTGAAAGTACTAAATTCGAAGTGTGAAAAGTCAGCAAGGATGAAGTATTGAGAATTACAATTGTAGAGAGCGTGGGAGAGGACAGATGTATAAGCCGAGTGCGTCGTGCAGTCAACCGGATCTGTTTTCGAATTTCGAGTCGCATTTCACACAGCGGAAGCAGGCGCAGTTGAATGATCCGAAGTCGTGGCATAATCTGTTTTACCAGCACATCACGTCAGAGATCGACGAGGATGTGTTTTCCGTGTTGTTTGATCCCGACATAGGCCGTCCCAATGCCCCGATTCGTCAGTTGGCGGCGATGATGGTCTTGAAGGAGGGCTTCGGGTGGAGCGATGCACAACTGTTCGAGCAATGTCGGTTCAATATCCTGGCGATGCGGGCATTGGGGTTGATGAATCTGTCTGATGAGGCGCCTGTGGAGTCGACGTATTATCTGTTCAAACAGTCCTTGTATGCGTATCAACTGAAAACCGGTCGGGATCTGGTTGGCGAGACCTTTAGCAGCTTAACGAAGACGCAGGCCGACGCCTTTGGTGTGCTGGGTCAGCAAATCCGAATGGACAGTAAGTTAATCGGCTCGAACATTGCGCTATGTTGTCGGTTGCAGTTGGTGGTGGGTTGTTTACAACGGTTCTGGGGATCGTTGGACGAGGCCCGGAAGCGGCGATTATCAGGAAAACACCGGCAGGTTCTGGACGGAATGCTCAAGGTGAAGCCCCATCAGGTTGTCTACCGTCTCACCCGTGCTGAAAAAGGTGAGAAGCTACAGGAATACGGTGTGTTATTGAGCAGGCTTCAAGCGATCTATACCGAGAAAGACAGCGATCACTATGGTGTGATGGCGCGTGTTTTTGGAGACCAGTATTCGGTTTTATCCTCCTCCAAACAGGTGCTTCCCAAGCCGCCTGATGAGATCTCCGCATCCTCCTTGCAGTCCCCCGATGACGAAGATGCGGCCTTTCGTAAGAAAGGGGAAGCGAAGGTGAAAGGATACAGTGTGAACCTCACCGAGACCTGCGGTGAGGAGGGCCTCAATTTGATCACGGACATTGACGTCAAATCCGCGACAGCGCCCGACAACGCGTTTGTGCAAGCGGCCGTAGGGCGCACACAGCACGTGGTAGGGCAGGTTCGAGACGTGTCGATGGATGGGGCCTATAATGATCAATCCAACGCCGAGTACGCAAACGAACACGACAAGCAATTCTATTACAGTGGCCTGCAAGGAACCCCAGGGCGTTTCATTTATCGACGAACAAGAGAAGGCGTCGAAGTCATGGATCGAAATACCCAAGCCGTGCAGCTTGCCCAAGAATACAAACCGGGGAAATACAAACTCATCATGGATGGCAAACCCCGATACTTTAAAGAACAGGCCATCGACAACTACATCAAACGCAAACAGAGTGAAGCCCTGCCTGAACACATCAGAAACCGACGCAATAACGTCGAAGCCAGCCTCTTCCAGTTGAGCTATTACACCCGAAACGGCAAAACTCGCTATCGTGGATTGATGCCACATCAGCTGTGGGCGCACTGTCGTGGCTTATGGGTCAATCTCGTTCGGATCCAGAATTACCTCACCTCACCCACGATGCTCCCCGCATAAGATGCGACTTTTTTATGCATATCCTTGCCCCAAAACCACGCGAGCAACCTCGTAAACCGCCTCTGTGTTGATGGGCCGCAACCCGATGCACTTTCACCACGCAACGCGACCTCTCAATACACAACACTGACACCTACACACGAAATCTTCCTGAACCCCCTTCTCGGAGGGGACTCAAGATTGGAATGGCACAATCAAATGAGAAGGCAGCAACAATTGACATTAATGCTCTCGGCAATTTCTCCCTTCAGTGCTGTCAGTATTGCATCAATGGATGTGGCTCGTACAAGCTTTGTCCAACAGGAAAAACTTGAGGATGCGCTCAATACTTATCTTTTATATATGGCTCAGTTTATACAAAAAAAGAAATCTCAAGCAACGAACCAGAGGCTCCTGACGGATTTCTCCTTATTTACCTATCAGGATGATGACAGATTAGAGGAATGTCTGTACCGGAATACGTTCCACATAGTGAACCTATGGCTTCTATTGATCCTCGGATTTACCGGGGCATATGTCACGATTCTGCGATATGACGTAAGATGACCATTCTCTAAAGAGGCTTATCCCGTTCGGTTCTATTGAGCTTCACATGAGTCAGTTTATAGGTCGAACCCGATTCCACGATACGCCCTTCGGACGGCTTGGAACATACGGAAGGCCATATCTCCGAGTAAAGAGCCTGTCCATCAGATTGCTGCTTGAGACGACGCATAAGGTCTGTTCCTACCCTATCAGACGCATAACAACTCATAGGAGTGATATATGCTAGGTTGTCTGATACGGAAAGAGATTCTCGACCACATATTGAGCCTTCGGTTCCTTATACTTTCAGTGATCGCGGCGCTGGTGGTTTTGCTGAGTCTCTATAGCGGCTACACGTACTATCAATCGAGCCTGGAGAACTACCGCTTGGCAGAAACGGCGACCGAAAATCGCATCCGACAATTGCTGGATTGTGATGATTGGCTGGAGTTAGACGCCATGGGATTCAAGATTCACAAGCCGCCTACACCAATGAGTATCTTTGTTCGTGGATTGGAACCGGCACTCGGGCGAACGGTACTAATTTCCGGTGGCGGAAAACAATTGCCTGCCCGTAGCCCCGAGTCAGTTGAGCCTTCCCTCGGGGTGTTTCCTCTCCTGGACTTAGGACTGATTGTCCAGATTGTCGTGAGCCTTTTTATTCTGCTGTTGACCTTCGATGTGGTTTGTGGAGAAAAAGAAAATGGCACGCTACGTTTGATCGCCGCCTTACCGATTTCTAAAGCAAAGCTACTTCTGGGTAAGTTCCTGGGGGTCTTAATCCCCACACTTGCCTCCATTTTTCTACCCTTGCTGCTTGGCTTGGCAGCTGTTCTGATGTCCCCCGATGCGAAGTTCACAGAATTGGAACTTATCCATCTGGTGCTCATATTATTGACTATTGGAACCTACCTCTGCGTCTTCACAAGTGCCGGAATCTTTGCTTCCTGTCTCGCCGGACGCTCAGCTACGGCATTTGTCGTGCTGCTCAGCTTTTGGGTGGCCACCGTTATTGTGCTACCTCGTTTGAGTCTCATCGTTGCGGATAGCGTCAGTCCAGCACCTTCGTTTTACAATCTTATCACAGAAAAGGCAGCTGTTGCTATGGCCGACCTGGAGGCGCGTTACGAACGCCACCGGAACTGGCAGCAGGACTACCAGCGGGTCAACGGAATAGAATGGCATCAAACTCCAGAGGGTCGGGAGGCATACCAGCTTTTTTTTGCTCAGACGCGGCGAGAAGCCCGTACACATACCTTCAGACAGTGGGAACGTCTGGATGAAGCCTTTCAGAACCGATACAACGCTCGGCTGGACCTGGCCATGTACTTGGCACGCCTTTCACCGACCTTTGCTTTCAACAACGCAGTAGTCCGGCTTGCTGGCGTTGGTTGGGAGCCCCAGCACAGGTTCAAGGTGGCAGGCGAGCGGTTTTGGAAGAAATACCGTGCGTGGTTCGCCCGGACAAAGACCCGCGACCGCCTCAGACTCGCTCATCCAGAAAAATACGGTGAATATGTGTGGGATGTCTCCGACATGCCCCGGTTTATCTTTCATGAACGCTCGCACAGTGAAGACCTGCGGTTCGCTTTAGTGGATGTTGGCATTTTGGCGCTTTGGGGTATCATGTTCTTCGCCGGTGCCTTCTTCACGATCCAGGGTTATGATGTGAGGTAAGTTACTGAAATGGGAACTGGGCCGCTCTGCCCAATCTCCATATGCCACTAGCATGGGTTTCCGAAGGAGGTCCATGCGCTGTCCGATAGCTGTTAAGTCTTCGGGAGTCTCCGATGTTCAGCCACCTTATCCAGAAGGAACTTCGCCACTACATGCACGATTTCCGTTTCGTTGCCATATTCGTGCTCTGCGCGTCGCTATCGGCCCTTAGTGTCTATGTGGGTGGTGAAAAATACCGTCAGCAACTCCGGGAGTATATGACAGTCTCTCAAAGTAACCAGAACAGGCTTAGGACCACTCTGGAGAAAGGATACATATCCAATTTATGGTGGTTTGGTTACAATTGGAACCGAAGACCCGAAGTGCTCAGCCCGCTGGTATATGGCCTCTCAGGAAAACTAGGCCAGGAAGTCAACCTACACGCCCAAAGACCCGTGGAGTTTGAAGGTAGTTCATTTGAGACTGATCCGGTTCATGCCCTCTTTGGTGTTCTCGACTTGGACTTCATTGTAAAAATCGTCCTTAGCTTGTGTGTTCTGTTACTAACCTACGATTCAATCTGTGGCGAGAAAGAAGCAGGGACATTGAGGCTTTATGCCTCATTCTCCGTATCTCGGTCCCGGCTGGCTGTTGCTAAACTTGCCGGATCAACTCTGGCGATAGTCGTTCCCCTTTCATTTGCTTTCTTGCTGGCCTCGGCCGTGTTAGCCCTTTCTCCAAGAGTTAGCCTACAAGTCCAGGATTGGATGAGAATAGTCGCCTTGATGGGCGTTTTTGTTCTCTATTTAATGGTATTCATTGCGTTCGGGCTTTGGATATCTGCTTCGACCCACCGTCGATTGACGGCCTTTTTGAGCCTTCTGTGTTTATGGACCATCTGGATCTTTGTGGTCCCGGATATAGCGGTACGCTTTGCCCGTTACCTGTCTCCCGTCGAACGCATCTACGACATGGAAAAACGGATTGACACTATACGTTGGGATATGCGGGCACGTAAAGTGGAAGAGATAGGGGCCTATCAGGTACGCACACGTGTCGAAAACCTGGATTCTATTACACCTGTGCAGCAGGAAGAGGCTCAGCGTGTTCACCGTGCAGCGTACAAGTCGATACGTAGAAAGTGGAACCTGCAATTCTATCGAAGCATGTCGGACCTGCAAGCAGTCAGGCACCGTCAGATGCAAAAGCAGCGGGATCTTCTTTCTGTACTTTCGTCTCTCTCTCCACTAGGCGCGATCAGTTTTACTTCCATGGACATTGCCCGCACTGGACCTATTCAGCAAGCGCGGATCATAGGGGTGATGGGCCCGCACCTGGTTTATCTCGATTCATTCATCCAAGAAAATTGGATACTACCTTCTGAAATTCGTGACCTGACGGACTTTTCCCCATTCACCTATCGGGACACAGACACACTTGGGGATTGCATGTCTCGGAATGTATTCCATTTTGTGAACTTGGTGCTCCTTGCACTGGTTGGTTTTTCGGGCGCGTATATGGCATTAATGAAATACGATGTTAGATAAATGGTTGGAACAGAACCTACGATAGTTGTTCCCCTGCATACCACTGTAGAGTGAGGCAACTCCTCCTCCGACATTCAATGTCGTGAATTTGGCGGAGTGGCGAGGATCTGATGAGGTCAAGATCCGATGATGTAGACTATGCCAGAAAGCGATCTCTGAAAATGGAAGTCCCCTGTGGCACCTCGGGGACGGCGAGGGCTGATCCGGAAAAACCGGAGGTTGCGGAGTACCGTCGGTTCGCCGTGCCGTTGCTCGTCTCGATGCTTTCGATACTGTACTTTAACCTTCCTGGTTACGGTCAGTACTTTACTGAACGCAACGACGAGACCTACCTGATTCTCGCCCTTAGAAAGCAAAAAGCCCGTTTCGACGCAGCAAGGCTCGAATACGCCGCGGCATTGGAACTTAAACAAAGAAGCCTGATCGCGCTGAACGAATTCGAACGAATCAAGACAAACTACATAAACGAAGAAATCAGCTACCAGCAGGCGATGCTGCGGGTGATCTTCGATCAGCCCCATATCCTCATCGAAAAAGCGGTAAAATATCAGGCCGAAGACGGCAAAAAGCGCGTGCGGATCACCCTCAGAAACACCACGGGTGGCGTGGCCGACTATGAAAAGCTGGTGCAGACCGATGACAGCGTGTTCGATCCCTCGCTCCAGCCTGACAAGATTAATAACGTCTTTATTTCTCTGCACGAGAGCCCGGAAGCAGGCGGCACCGGCCCAATCATTAGCCAGCCTTACGAAGACAAGATTGAAACCCTGGGGTTCGGAGATTCAGCAAGCGTCGATTTCCTTTTGCTCAAGGACGTGGAGGAAGTGATCGTGAGCATGACGTATGCGGGCGCCACGGACCAAAAACATATCTACCTGCAAAAAGACACAAGCGCCAACCGCGTAATTGTCTCCTCGCCCAACTTCTCCCAGGAGTCCTATCTGGGCGAAAGCGCCACCTACTCGCTGCAACTGGAGCGGTTCTCCAACGAAAACGACGTGTTCCGTCTGGCTGTGGTCAACCTGCCCCGTCAAATCACGTATAACTTCCTCGACCCCACCTCCGTACCTATCCAACGACTTTCTCAGGTCAACTTCACCCAGGGTGTCACCAGCAAACAACTTGCACTTACAGCCTACCTCCCGGAACGGTCAGACGTACAGGTGGGAATCGACAGAACCATCACGTTCTATGCGTTGGTCTTACCCCAGGAAGTCTGGCAAGATGTGCAGCCATTGGACAATAAGACCTTCAGCGAAAAGGAAGTCGATGGTCTCGACGCAGGTAAAGTAAAACTGGAACTCATTCCTCGCGGCGTCGGCCGGATCGAAGTTCGCGCATTGAATCTGTACCATGAGATCCAAACGGATGAAGATGTCTCCATGGAAGTCACCGTTCTCAATGATGGAAGCAGGCGGCTGAACAACATTCGCATCCGCACCAATATGCCGCCCAGGTGGCAGTCAGATATCCGCCCCGATGTCATCTCCGAATTGATACCGGCCGAAGAATTCACCGTCAAACTGCAATTCCTGCCGCCCGAAAATGTCGAGGTCGGCGACTATGAGATTCAGATCCAGACGCTGGCGCTGGCAGACAACCGTCCCGTGGAAACGCAAGACAAAACCGTGCGCATTCACGTCAACGCCCCAACCAACCTCTGGTTGAGTGCGTTCATCGTCTTTTGCGTAATCGGTGTGCTCGTCGGCATCATATGGTATTCAGTGAAACTCACGAAACGTTAGCGCTAGCCCACTAACCTTCCGCCTTGCCAGACGACGGCCGGCAATTCTGTTGATTGGCGCGTCTTATTACCTTTCCCGCTTAGGGGGGAGGAGACGGGCGCGTCCGAAATACAATGGAGGTACCAATGATCGAAGCCATCGATCTGACGAAGAGGTACGAAGACGGGATACTGGCATTGGACCACCTAAACCTAAAGGTCGCACCGGGGGAAATATTCTGCTTGCTTGGCGCCAACGGCGCAGGCAAATCCACCGCGATCAACCTGATGCTGAACTTTATAGAGCCGACCGAAGGCACGGCCAAAATCAACGACATCGATGTCACCCGCGAACCCCTGGAAGCCAAGAAGTACGTGGCCTACCTGTCGGAAAACGTGAGTCTGTACGGCAACTTTACTGCCCGGCAGAACCTGGAGTTCTTCGCCGGCTTAGCCGGAAAACAGACTGATCTCGACGGCTATTATAAGGTCCTGCGGAGAGTGGGTTTGCCGGAAAATGCATTCGAAAAACGAATTAAAGAATTCTCAAAGGGGATGCGCCAAAAGGTAGGCATAGCCATTGTCATAATTCGGGACGCGCGCGCGGTCATAATGGACGAGCCTACGTCTGGTCTTGATCCGCAAGCCGGCGCCGAATTCTTGCATTTATTGGAAGAACTGAGAGGCGAAGGCAGAGCTGTCTTCATGTCGACCCACGACATTTTTCGGGCTCGCACACTTGCGGATAGGGTAGGCATCATGAAATCGGGACGCTTGATTAGCGAACGCACCCGCCAGGAACTGGAATACGAAGACCTGGAGGAACTCTATCTCGATTACATGTACGGTACAAACACGGGAAGGGACAAGATTGAAAATCCGCTCGTCAGACAGGAGCCACAATGACAACTGGTCTACTGAGCTGCACTTGTTTAATGGCATCGCAGTTCTACCCCCTTTCACCGAGTCTAAACTCAAGGCATCCCGTTGAACCGGGGTAACTCCAATATGGACACGCCCCTTGTTTCTTTATGATCGAGTTAATTCCCCTCAGTAAATTGGAACCCCCATACTCATCCACAACCATTAACCCTAATTCCGCAAAGGCCGCAACGCGGCACCGCGACGAAACCTTCCGAAACGGGCCGAAATGGCTGTCAGGAAGGACGTTTTTTCCGTTCACGTCCAGTGACCTGGTGTATCCTGGTAATCCGCAGTCTAATCGCCTTTATTAACCCGCACATATTCGAATTGACGTCCCCGAAAATTGATGAATCAAGGTTGAGTCCCCTCCGAGAAGGGGGTTCAGGAAGATTTCGTGTGTAGGTGTCAGTGTTGTGTATTGAGAGGTCGCGTTGCGTGGTGAAAGTGCATCGGGTTGCGGCCCATCAACACAGAGGCGGTTTACGAGGTTGCTCGCGTGGTTTTGGGGCAAGGATATGCATAAAAAAGTCGCATCTTATGCGGGGAGCATCGTGGGTGAGGTGAGGTAATTCTGGATCCGAACGAGATTGACCCATAAGCCACGACAGTGCGCCCACAGCTGATGTGGCATCAATCCACGATAGCGAGTTTTGCCGTTTCGGGTGTAATAGCTCAACTGGAAGAGGCTGGCTTCGACGTTATTGCGTCGGTTTCTGATGTGTTCAGGCAGGGCTTCACTCTGTTTGCGTTTGATGTAGTTGTCGATGGCCTGTTCTTTAAAGTATCGGGGTTTGCCATCCATGATGAGTTTGTATTTCCCCGGTTTGTATTCTTGGGCAAGCTGCACGGCTTGGGTATTTCGATCCATGACTTCGACGCCTTCTCTTGTTCGTCGATAAATGAAACGCCCTGGGGTTCCTTGCAGGCCACTGTAATAGAATTGCTTGTCGTGTTCGTTTGCGTACTCGGCGTTGGATTGATCATTATAGGCCCCATCCATCGACACGTCTCGAACCTGCCCTACCACGTGCTGTGTGCGCCCTACGGCCGCTTGCACAAACGCGTTGTCGGGCGCTGTCGCGGATTTGACGTCAATGTCCGTGATCAAATTGAGGCCCTCCTCACCGCAGGTCTCGGTGAGGTTCACACTGTATCCTTTCACCTTCGCTTCCCCTTTCTTACGAAAGGCCGCATCTTCGTCATCGGGGGACTGCAAGGAGGATGCGGAGATCTCATCAGGCGGCTTGGGAAGCACCTGTTTGGAGGAGGATAAAACCGAATACTGGTCTCCAAAAACACGCGCCATCACACCATAGTGATCGCTGTCTTTCTCGGTATAGATCGCTTGAAGCCTGCTCAATAACACACCGTATTCCTGTAGCTTCTCACCTTTTTCAGCACGGGTGAGACGGTAGACAACCTGATGGGGCTTCACCTTGAGCATTCCGTCCAGAACCTGCCGGTGTTTTCCTGATAATCGCCGCTTCCGGGCCTCGTCCAACGATCCCCAGAACCGTTGTAAACAACCCACCACCAACTGCAACCGACAACATAGCGCAATGTTCGAGCCGATTAACTTACTGTCCATTCGGATTTGCTGACCCAGCACACCAAAGGCGTCGGCCTGCGTCTTCGTTAAGCTGCTAAAGGTCTCGCCAACCAGATCCCGACCGGTTTTCAGTTGATACGCATACAAGGACTGTTTGAACAGATAATACGTCGACTCCACAGGCGCCTCATCAGACAGATTCATCAACCCCAATGCCCGCATCGCCAGGATATTGAACCGACATTGCTCGAACAGTTGTGCATCGCTCCACCCGAAGCCCTCCTTCAAGACCATCATCGCCGCCAACTGACGAATCGGGGCATTGGGACGGCCTATGTCGGGATCAAACAACACGGAAAACACATCCTCGTCGATCTCTGACGTGATGTGCTGGTAAAACAGATTATGCCACGACTTCGGATCATTCAACTGCGCCTGCTTCCGCTGTGTGAAATGCGACTCGAAATTCGAAAACAGATCCGGTTGACTGCACGACGCACTCGGCTTATACATCTGTCCTCTCCCACGCTCTCTACAATTGTAATTCTCAATACTTCATCCTTGCTGACTTTTCACACTTCGAATTTAGTACTTTCACCAGCATAAGTAAATGCGACTTTTCGGAGTGGACTCAAGGTTAAATATAACTCCCCATTCTGTGCCGGATTTGATGTCTAACTTCTGTCGAATACTTCTTGACAATTTCAATCAGAGTGGATATTTTAGTCCGATCAAGCACGAGGTCGGACGGTTAAGAATTCGAAACGAAAGTTGTCAGGGAATTCGCCCATGTGTTCGATTTCCTTTAATTTGCCCAAAGCAATCCTGGTTCATAATCGTGCAGCCATGGCCGAAGGGCATAGCGTATCCGGAAATGCGCGATGCGGTTTGTAACAGTATCAGCAACAGCACAAATTCAGACCGCCATCGATGCCGATTCGATGGCGGTTTTTTGTTATCTATCTGCCATCGAGATTGACGATGCGCCAATAACCTGGATTCGACATTTGAATGGGATTTCAATACTCGGATTCTGGAGTTTTCGCATAAGTGTCACCATTGGACGTATCCGCTGCTGCATCATGCCGCCATAATTACGGAGGTTCACAAAAACTCGCATGCCAATCATCGTTGTTGAAAAACTGAAAAAAGAATACCGGAGGCAGAAGCGAACGGCCGGCCTGGCGGGTTCCGTCCGAAGCCTGTTTTCGCGCGAGTATGAGACAATACTCGCGGTTGATGATGTTTCTTTCCACGTTGAAGAGGGCGAGGTTGTCGGCTATATCGGCGCGAACGGGGCGGGTAAGTCTACGACGATCAAAATGCTCGTTGGTATCCTTGTCCCGACGTCAGGCCTTGTCACAGTGCGCGGTCTGGTGCCTCATGAAAACAGAGTTGAAAATGCAAAAAAGATGGGGGTTGTGTTTGGGCAAAGAACACAATTATGGTGGGATATACCCGTATCCGAGTCATTGAACCTGATGCGTCACATGTTCAAGATTCCCGAGAAGCGCTTCAACGAAAATATCGCTCTTTTCGGAGAAATCCTCGATCTCAGGGATTTTATCAACACACCCGTCCGCCAACTCAGCCTCGGACAACGAATGAGAGCGGATATCTGTGCGGCATTGTTGCACGATCCCGACATTTTATATCTGGATGAGCCAACAATTGGATTGGACGTCGTTGCCAAGGAACGCATCAGGGAGTTCATCAAGAGCGTGAATCGTGAAAGAGGCACAACGGTCATTCTCACCACGCATGACATGTCGGATATTGAAAAGCTCTGCTCGAGAGTCATGGTGATCGACAAGGGCAGCATTGTCTACGATGGACAATTACAACAGCTCAAAGAGAAATACGGGACCGAAGAGACGCTGACGATTGTAACCGACGGCGGTTCGATAGATGATAAGGATCTGGGCAAACTGGGCATCCGGGACGTCAGCCGCGAGGGAAACAGGTACACATTCCGATATGACAAGCGAAACGTGAATTCTTCTTCTCTGATCCAATTTGCCCTGGACCACTGTCAAATACGTGATTTTGACGTCCAACAAGCTGAAATCGAGGAAGTGATTCGCCGGCTGTACTTGAGTATGGCTGACCAGAGACACGGTTAGTCTGCAGGTTTTATAAGGGTGCGTACAGGAGGTCGCCCCGTCTTAAGGGTGGGTTCGCATTGACTTAAACGTGTTCCGACGTCAGAATCGATTCCAAAATGCGAGTATACTTCGAGTTTATAAAAAATGGAGCACAGACCGAACTGGCATACAGAATGAGCGTTTTTCTTAGAATTGCCAGTCAACTATTCATTCTTGTCGTGAGAGTCGCAATGTGGAACGCATTGCTAAAGGCAGCAGGTGGTGGGGTTTCCACGGACATGGGGTACGTAAATCTTGAAGATATGATGACTTACAATGTTATGAGTTCTGTAGCGACAATATTGATATCGACAACTGTCCTCAATGAAGTCGACGAAAAAATCAAGTCAGGCCAGGTTAGTATAGACCTGATAAGACCGTTCAACTTCAAGGGATCCCTGTTTTGCTCGACAATCGGTACAAACTCCGTAAAGGCAGCGATAGAAGCGTTACCTCTCCTCATTATTTCAATTCTGCTCTATGACATAAGCATGCCATCGTTGAAATATCAGCTCCTATCCTCGTTTTGTCTTGTCAACGCCCTCATTTTACTCTTCATGCTCAATTACGTGCTCGGGCTTCTGGGATTCTGGTATCTTTCGGTGTGGCAGTTCAGGATGATTGTAGGGATGCTGGTCATGATTTTGGGCGGGCAACAGATACCGCTCTGGTTTTTTCCGGACTATCTTGTCGATGCCTCTGCGTACCTCCCCTTCAGGCTGGTCTACTTTGCTCCTCTATCGATATTTCTTGAAAAGACAACCTTGATAGGTTCGCTAAGTTTAATTCTCCAGCAATTTCTGTGGATCGGATTTCTTGTCTTCATAGAAAGAACTGTTTGGTCCAGAGGAATAAGAAAGCTCGTCATTCAGGGAGGCTAGAAGTGGGCAACCTTCCATTGTATCGTGGGTTTATTGCCGCCCATATGAAGGCGCAGATGGAATATCGATTCGGGTTTTTCGTAGAACATGCCGTCTTAATGTTGTACTACTGCATTTCATATCTGGGCCTTTGGATAGTCCTTGAGAAATTTCAGACTATCGCTGGCTGGACATTCTATGAAGTATTGCTTCTTTTCAGCCTCAACCTCTTTGCGTATTCCATGAGCAGTTTTTTCTTCGGGTTTGGGTCCATGCGCAATATGGACAGGCTTGTCCAGCGAGGAACCTTCGATAGCCTGTTGATCTTTCCTCTGAATCCGTTGGTACACCTCGCATTGAAACACTTCTCGAACAGCTATGTCGCTCATTCGGTCCTCTGTATTGTAATCTTCGTCGTGTGTTTCGAAGAATTAGACGTCAAACTTGGACCGCTGGATGTTCTGCTTTTTTGTGTAGTATTGATAGGTGGCGCGTTGATTCAGGCTGCGGCAATGATATCGACAGGAACCATAAGCTTCTGGTTTGTTCGGTCGACATCCGCGGTAGACGGGGCAATGCAATACACGGCTAAATTTGTGGACTATCCGATTGTTATCTATCAACGGTGGGTTCAGGTCGTTTTGACTTTCATACTTCCGTTCGCCTTTATCAGTTTCTACCCTGCAGAGACGTTTCTCGGTCGAAACAATACCTCCGTACTACATGGTATCTTGATTTTCGATCCACTGTTTCAATTCGGAACGCCATTGGTCGGGGCAGTCTTGTTCTTTTTCGCGTACATGTTCTGGAAGTGGGGAATCAACCACTATCAGAGTACTGGTACTTGAACAACCTATCGATCAGGTAGTCACATAAAATGGCGAAAATCCCTTCCATACTCAGGTTTGCAATCCGTGCAATAGCGGCATTATTCCTGGTGGCTACCGTTCTGTGGCTCGTGAAGATCGACCAGGTCGCAGTCGGCGAGGGGCTCGTTGCGTCTGAACACGAAACCTGGATTAGTTCCCTCGTTGAAGCTCGTGTGGAGTCCGTCATAATCAAAGAAGGCGAAATGGTAGCTCTCGGCGACACATTGGTTAAACTGGATGGTTCGAATGCCAGGCTTCAATTGGACGAAGCCGAACAACTGTACAGAACGGCTATAGCCGAACGGGAGGTTAGTCGCGCCGAGCTTGAGATCCTGGAAACTCCCCCTTCCAAGAATATCATCGCAATGCTTCAATCTGAGTTGCGATCCTCACGAGAACAACTGGATCACGCCGAGGGGCAACTTCGCAGAGAACGCGAACTGATGCTTCGCGGCGGGCTTACATCTGCAGAGGAGTTGGCGAAAGCAGTCTTGGACTCCAAATTAACAGCCCTTCGGGTTCAGAAAATCGCATCCACAATAGCTGCTGAACAGGAGGAACCGATCGCTGCTCGCGTACGGAAGGCTCGTTTCGACCTGCAAGCCAATCAGGCTCTGGTCCGTAGAGCCGAGGTTGAAATCACAAAAAAAAGCAGGAACCTGGCCGACCACGCTCTCGTTGCTCCTGATTCCGGACGGGTTCATCTGGTGTTGGTCAGGTGGGGCGATATGGTCGCTGTGGGTGACTCTCTTCTATTGCTCGTACCGAATGGACGTAAGTATGGGAGATGTATGGTGCCGGCAAAATACGGACCCTGGATGGAGGTTGGACAAAGAGTGACGATTTCGCCAGTCTGGGAACGGTCGTACGAGCTATCTGGAAAGGTCAGTGCGGTTCGTCGACATGTCCGGAAAAATCACCTCTCAGTGTTGGTCGATGTTGGTTTTGACTCGCCTCCTCCGCTGACGTTGGGCGATAAAATCAGAGTTGAAATAACGCTCAGACGGAGTGGATTGTTGAAGCTATTATTGTTCCCGTTCGACTGGGAACAGGCCACAACCTGGTAAGAATGATAGAACGCGGATACTCGTCGATGCGGCGCATCAGTGGCTTTGCGTTCCCGCCTTGGCCGTCAGAATCAGGACGTTCCCGATACCCGCCCGCCTGAGTGAGACATAAGGCGACAGTCAACTCCACGGCAGTAATCCATGGTACGCCGCCGCGTGAGGGACTTTGTCGTCAGAGAGACCGGGATTGACGAAGCAATCAGAAGGATGTACCTGGCCAGGTCCAATTGAACCGTCTCGAAGGCGGCCATGACATGAAAGTCTACATTGAATTCCTGAAGAACGCCTTCCAGTCCAATCTGGCTTACAAGATGAATGTATTCCTGAGCCTGATCAGCTCGATCGTCATCCTGCTTGTACAGATCTATTTCTGGCGCGCGCTGTTCCGGGATATCGGTCAGACAACGACGCATATGGGCGTGATCAGCTTTCGGGATATGGTCACGTACACACTCGTCAGCACCGGAATCTCCATTGCGATCAGCACAAGAACCCTGTCCGCTGTCAGTGGCAAGATCAGAACGGGGGAGATAGCGATGGACCTCATCAAGCCGGTGAGTCTGAAGGGCATGCTGTTTTTCGATGCGCTCGGAAACAACAGCTTCAGGATGGTTTTCGAGCTGATGCCCTTTCTGATCGTGGGCGTTCTGATGTTCGGCATTCGCCTTCCCTCTGAGCCGTACCTGATCCTGTTCGTGATTTCCGCGATCAACGGAATGATGATCTATTTTTCGATCAGCTATCTGATCGGACTCATCGGGTTCTGGTTCCTTGCCGTTGGATCCTTGAGCATGCTCTTCAACGTTCTCATCAACGTATTCTCAGGAGAGATGGTACCGTTATGGTTCTTCCCTGATTTCCTGTACGATCTTTCGGCGTTTCTGCCGTTCCGTCTTATCTATTTTGCGCCGCTTGCGATATTTCTCGAGAAAACAGTCATGGCAGACGCGATAGGCTTTGTCCTCCAGCAATTCCTGTGGATAGGAATCCTGGCGGGAATTGAGAGAATTATGTGGATGAGGGCGGTGAGAAAGCTCGTCATACAGGGTGGTTGAAATGAGTAACCTCGGATTGTACGGGCGATTTCTGGTCGTCTATCTGAAAACCCTGATTGAATACAGGTTCAATTTCTTTACATCGCAGATCATCACGATCGTCGTGTATCTGATCAGCTTTCTGGGCGTATGGATCGTCCTGAATAAGTTCAAGGTCGTTCACGGCTGGAATTTCTACGAGATCATGCTGCTGTACAATCTCAATCTGTTCTCGTACGGCGCAAGCAGTCTGTTATTCAGAGGACCCATGCGCGATCTGGAGTTCATGGTTCAGGATGGGTCGTTCGATAGTATATTGATCTATCCGATGAACCCGTTCGTCAACCTGATCTGCCGTGATTTCAGCCATGGTTTTATGGCGCACGTCGCATTGAGTTCTGTTTTCTTTTACATATGCTTCGACAATCTGGACATTGTGTGGACGTGGGCGAACGTCATCTGGTTCGGGCTGGTGCTGATCGGCGCCACGTTGGTCCAGGCCGCGATCATGGTACTGACGGGGACCATGAGCTTCTGGTTTGTGAGGTCGGCGGCAGTTGTCGATACGGCGATATACGGTTTGAGGAGGTTTGTCAACTATCCTCTCGGCATGTACGACAAATGGGTACAGGTACTCTTGACTTTCGTCATCCCGTACGGCTTTGTCGCCTATTTCCCTGCGGAGGATTTCTTGAACAAATCGGACGCTCCATTATTCCATGGGATCACTCTGTTCGATCCGTTATTCCAGTACGGAACGCCACTGGTCGGCATCGTAAGCTTTTTCCTGGCGTACAGACTCTGGTGTGTCGGCATCAACAGATACGAGAGTACAGGGTCGTAGTTTCCTGCGGGCTGTGAAAATATGCTGCGTACTTCCAAATACGTTCTGCGCTTCCTCGCGGTCATTCTGGCCGTCGTCGCAGTTCTATGGTTTGTGGAAATCGACCAGGTGGCAAAGGGAACAGGAAGAATCGTACCCGAGAGAGAAACCTGGATCAGCGGGCTCGTCAAAGCGCAGATCGCAAAGGTCTATGTGGAGGAGGGTCAACTGGTGGCGGCAGGAGATTCCCTGATTGCGTTCAAGAGCGACATTGCTGAATCGCGGCTCACCGTTGCAAGACGAGCCTACGAGCGTTCCGTGGCCGAGCGGGAGGCCGCGAGGGCCACGCTCCAGGCCGTTGAGGCGTCGCCTCCCGAACAGGAACTGAAAGGTCTCAGTAGTGAATTGGAAGCAATGAAGGAGAAATCTCGATTGGCGAACTGGCAGTTGAAGATGGCACACCGATTATTCGATCACGGCGGGCTTGTCAGCGCTGACGATCTGGAGAAAGCCAGGTCAGATTCGATCCTCGCCACGATGCATATCGAGAAATCGTTGTCAGCGTTGGAGCTGTTGAAGTCAGGGCCGATAACTCCCCTGCGCAAGAAGGCGTTCTTTACGTTCAAGGCGAGGGATGCGGAAGTAGCCGAAGCTGAAGCCGCATACAACATGGTTCGCCGGGAA
This sequence comes from Candidatus Latescibacterota bacterium, assembly GCA_965203805.1. Lineage (GTDB taxonomy): Bacteria > Latescibacterota > UBA2968 > UBA2968 > JAAXHE01. The sequence goes on from OZ241917.1 coordinate 5,758,576, forward strand.
ATGGGGCGCTATACACTGCGGGCGCCCGGACCGGGACGGATCCTGATGGTCCTGCGCAAGGCGGGCGGGGTTCCCTCCGTGGGCGATACGCTGATGTTGATCGGATCGGAGGATCCTGTGTTGGCCGAGTGCCACGTTCCGGCGGAGTTCGCTCCGTGGATCAGGCGAGGACAGGACGTCAATCTCTGGCCGCAGTGGGAAAGTTCATTTGAATTCTCGGGGCAGGTACAGTCGGTGCGGCGCTATGTGCAGCGAGAGGGATATCCCTCCGTACGCGTCCTTGTGAGGATCGATTCGGTGCCCCCCCTTGTTCCCGGGAACCGACTCGTGGCCGAAGTAAAGCTGCGCCGCGCCAGTATTCTTGAGTTGATTCTGTTTCCATTTGACTGGTCAATCGCCGGCGATTCAGAATAATGGGTTCGACGCGATGTACCGTGCCTGGAAAGTGACCGCGACGCCCCTTCACGGATAATCGCTGAAGACCTCGCTGGCGCCGGACAGGAGGTTTTGGAGACGGTCGCCGGCCTTCATCACGCCTCGGATCCGTCGCAGGCAGGCCACGTCTTCCAGCGGGTTCCCGTCCACGGCAATGATGTCCGCCAGATAACCCGGAGCGAGGCGCCCCAGCCGATCCGCCATTCCCAGCATATCGGCCGTATTCGTAGTCACGGCCCTGATCGCGTCGACGGTTGAGACGCCGAGGTCCGCCATCGCCCTGGCCTCTCGCCACAACGTCGCGTGCGTACTGTCGGTTCCGAGGCAGACTTTCACCCCGGCCAGAACGGCTTCCGGGAGATGGCGCGCCGTGCGTTCCCTGGCGCGCTCCACGCGGCGGCGCCACCAATCCATTTGCCAGGTCTCGAAGGACTCGAATCCAACCTCACGGTCGAAGAAAAGCTGAAGATTGGGGTCGCTCAGGTACGCGCCGGTCTTCACGAACAGGTCCACGTCTTCGGCCTCGAGCAGATTGGCGTGCTCGATACTGTCGATCCCCGCCTCCATGGCCCATCGCATCGCCGGGCCGCCGATCGCGTGCGCGGCCACCGGAACGCCCAGGTCGTGCGAGACGCCGATGGCCGCCTCAATCTCTTCCCGCGAATAGGCCGCCACGTCCGTAAGGTCGCCCCGCAGATAGTCCCCGAACGTATCGCCGACTCTCACGTTGGTGATGAACAGTTTCGTCCAGTCCGCCCCCTCCGACACGTTTTCACGGATTCGCGCCGCGAGTTCTGCTTCGCCGTCGGCCGGAAAGGAGAGAAAGGGCGCGGTGCCGTTCGCCGGTCGCAGCGCCCGCACACAGACCTTCAGCCGGGGTCCCACGGCCTCTTTTCGTCGGATGGCCTCCTGGAACGGCTTTTCGACACCCGCACGGTCTCCAAGCGTCCGCATGGTGGTCACGCCCGCGGCCAGGTCGCTCCTGAGATTCATCGCTCCCCGCAGGACCGCGGTTTCGGGATCCAGCGCGAAATGAACGTTCAGCGGAACGCGGAAGCGGTTGTTGGCCGTAATGTGGGCGTGGGCGTCGATCAGGGCCGGCATCACCGTCCAGGAGGACCAGTCCAGCGTCTCCCACGTTGGATCCGCGTTCAGGGTCGCCGGCGCGCCCGCGCCCAGGACGCGGTCGCCATCGAGAATCACGACCCCGCCCGGAATCGCAGGCACGTCCGGGTCTGCGATGAGAAGCTTCGACTTGATCAGGGTCGGCATAGGCGGTCGGGTGCGCTCTTCGGATGCCGGGGTCAGACTCGGACAAGCTTGCGGAAACTGCGCATTTCTCTTGGCGGGTCCATTTGCGAACCGAATGCGCTCCAGGACACTTCGCCGACGTAGATATCGCCTCGCGAGTCCACGGCAACCCCGTGCGGCGCCGTAAACTGGCCGGGACCCTCGCCTGCCCGCGGGTCTCCCAGCCGGGCGAGACGCCTGCCCGTCAGGTCGTGAATGCTCACGCACGAACCCACGTTCGGATAGGTTGCGTTGACCTCAAGCTGGGTGGGTAGTTGTCCGATATAGACGAGGTCGTTGTCGATATGCAGCCCGCACGGTCGGTGAAGGTTGTTCCACTGCGTGAGAAAATTGCCCTGCGGATCGAACACCTGTACCCGGTGGTTTTCCCGGTCGGCGATATAGACCGATCCGCGGCTGTCGGTGCAGACGCTGTGGACCAGGTTGAACTGCCCGGGATCGGTTCCGTAGTCTCCCCAGGAGAAGAGATGTTCGCCCGCCGGCGAGTACTTGTGCACCCGCGCGTTGCCGTAGCCGTCCGAGATGTAGAGGTCTCCCGTGGACGGGTCGAAGGCCACCTTCGTGGGCTGATTGAACGGCGCTCCGCTCTGGTCCGGGGCGCCCCGGCCGGGGGTCCCGATGACCATCAGGACCTCGCCTTCGAGCGTGCACTTGCGTACACAGTGGCCCTGGTCGTCCACGCAATAGAGCATCCCGTCGGGACCCAGGGTGAGGCCATGGGGGCGTACGAACAGGCCCTCGCCCCAGGAACCCAGGAATCGTCCCTCCCGGTCGAATACGATGACCGGATGTTCGCCACGGTTGAACACGTACACCCGGTCTTCCGAATCCACCGCCATGTCCACGACCTCTTTAAATCGCCAACCGTCGGGCAGACGCGCCCAATCGGTCTGTTCTTCATACTGATATTCGCCGCTGCCGAGAAGAGCCATAAAGTGCTCCTGTTTTTCCGGGTTAATGGTTGACCCGACCGCTCCGGTGGGGCGATTCCGGGAGTCGCACGGTTCTGCGAGCTTGCTCGGATTTCTCAGCCAATCCGACCGGTGTCCAGTATACGCCTCCGCGTTCGGGCGTGTCAACAGGTACGCGCGCCCGCGCTGTTCGTCGGGACGCCTGCGCCGTGGGTCTACAACGCACAATTTGCTTGTCTGCAACCATACACCGCGCTATCTTTTCCCGCAGGAAGATCGAGTAATGCGTGGAGTCGAGCGGACCCCAAGACAACCGGAATCCGGAACCATGCACATTTCTCCCGTTCACGTGGCCTTCCGGGGCTTTCATTTCAATCTCCCGGATGCCAGAATCCTGGACTGCATCCACCAGGGGCTGAGTGCGGGAAGGGTGAAGCGTCCCGCGTTCACGCGCTGGCCCGGGAACGAACCGATCTCCGTCCAGATCGGGGAGTCGCACCTGGTGAACTGGAGGCGCCAGTTCGAAGACGGCGTGAGCGTGGACGTCCCCGATGAAACGGCGCGGGAGCTGGACGATATTCTGGGCGTTCCGGACATTGCTCCCCGCAGCCCCGCCCCTCCGGGGGAGACGTAAGACGTGAGAGGGGAGAGGAAATCAATGCCCTATGGTCTTTCCGGTCGTTACGATGACGGTAAATTAGCAGGCACGGTTTATGTGGAAACACTGCTGTAAATGTCTTCATTTACCGTCTACCCTCTTACGTTTCACCGCTTTCAGGCCTTTCATCTACCCTCTCCCGTCTCCCCGTCTGTCGAAAGGTGAAGGGTACTGGTGAAGTTTGAGGGGTGGGGAGATTCTCCCTCCAATCTGCAAAAGGAGCCCGAAATGGACGATGAAGAGAGATATTTCTTCGATCTCAACGGCTATCTCGTGGTCGAGAACGCGCTCTCATCCGAGGAAGTTGCCGCATGCAACGAGGCCATAGACCGGAACGCCCACCGCATGCGCGAACGATCCGGCGAACAGTCCCTGTCCGGAAAATCCAGAACGCTGAAGGGTCTGCAGGGCCGCGGCGATCTCGGCGGCATGCTCACGTGGCCTAAGCCCTGGTGCCAGCCGTTCAGGGATCTTCTGGCCCATCCTGCGATCGTGCCGTATCTCAACGAGGTGTTGCGCGAGGGCTTCCGCCTGGACCACGTCTACGGCATCATCATGCGCAAGGGCACGGAAGGACACGTGCTGCATGGCGGCGGCACCACCGATGACCTGACCCATTTCTACCAGTTTCACAACGGCAGAATGCGCTGCGGCCTGACCGTTGTCGCATGGATGTTTACAGACTGCGGACCCGGGGACGGCGGTTTTGCATGCATACCGGGAAGCCACAAATCGAATTATCCAACGCCGCGGGGCGTGGCCCTGCTGGACAGAGACATCGGTGTGGTGCGGCAGGTGGAAGCGAAAGCGGGTTCGGCCGTGATCTTCACCGAAGCCCTGACGCACGGGACGATGCCGTGGACGGCCGACCACCAGCGGCGATCCATCCTCTACAAATACTCGCCGGGCCCGCTGACTTATGCAAGCGTTTACGTGCCCGAGGGCGTGGATGAAGTGCTGGACGAGTTCACGCCCCGGCAGCGCGCCGTGCTGGAGCCGCCGTACCGCCCGGCCCGCCCGACCGTGTCTGCCGGCTGAACGTCGTCATTCCCGCTTTGCCGGCGCCGGTCGACGGATCGAAAATCGTGCAAATCCGTATTGACCCAACGCAGAAGCCCCGGTTGGATTCAACCGGGGCTTTGGTACGTTCGCGATCTGCAACGGCGCCGGAACCGCCACTAAAGGTAGTTCACTCCGTACCACAGCGCCGGAATCGGGAACACCTCAGCCAGGACCTCGCCGGCGCGCCCTCCTGATTCAAGCAGCGCGTCTTCGGCGCCGTCAAGCGTGCCGAATATCAGCTGCACCGCGGCGCCCTGGTCCGGCGCCACCACCCGGTCGCCCCCATACGAAAAGATCATCTCGTCTCCCTGCTGCCTGAAGACAAGGCTTTGCGCCGCCGACTCTCCCACCACTTCCGCGAAATAAGGCCGCATCCGCTCCATGAACTGCACGAAGTTAATCAGCGTAACCGTCCCCGATGAATTGGCCGGCGCGCCGGTGATCCCTCTGGCCTGAAGGCAGTCCTGGAACCAGCGGTCGCAGCCCATGACGTGGAGTCCGAGCGACTGGATGCCCAGCGTACGGACCAGCTTGCCCAGGGCGCCGGTCAGGCATCGGCGGTCGCCTGCCGCCTCCTGTACCGGTATGCTGCCGTCACCTTCGTGCGGCTGTTGCACGATCATATATCCGCGCGTCAGCCCTGCCTCACACACTTTGAAGACCAGTGCGGGACGGTTCATGACAAACCCGCTGAAGGCGTAGGCGTAGTCGGACGGGGGGCGCATCCATCGCACGTGCTCCTCCCGGTACACCGAAGCCATTGCGGGCACATCGTCAGGACAGGCCGCCACCAGTTCCACGCCCGCGTCATCGAAATCCCCGGCCCGATCCGCGTTGAGCGTGAAGTTCCAGTCGCGGCCGACGTACCGGCAACCGTACCGGTGGTACATCTTGCGGTACCCGGAAACCAGCATGAAGTCCACCCCGTCCTCCCGGCAGACACGCATCGTGTCTTCGAACAGGGCCGTTGCGTACCCGTTTCCGCGGTGTTCTTCGTACGTGGCCACCCCGCCAAGGGACGACGCGCGCACGGTGCATCCGAATATGGACGCGTTCCGCCGCAGCGCGCCGATGTGAGACACGACGCGACCATCCACGACCACCACCCGCATTTCACCGGCGTGCGCCGGGGTATAGAAGTGGGGATATTCGTCGACCAGACCCGGCCGGAACACGGTGTGGACCAGTTCGGACAGGCTTTCGAATTCGCCCGGATGCAGGCTGCGCATGCCATCGCGCCATGAGGGTTCGGTTTCTCTGGGCATTCTGGCCTCCCTTCAACGGGGACCGGGGGTCCCCAGCGAGTCAGACAGGAACTCCGGCTGTTTCCTACACCTTCGACTACGCCTCTACTCCCGACATAAAACCCGGTACGCTGAAGTACCGTTCCGCCGAATCGCAGATCACCGTGGCCACGCGTTTGCCTTCGCCCAACTCTTTTGCCACCCGGAGCGCGGCCCATACGTTCGCGCCCGCCGAAATGCCGCTCAGGATGCCCTCTTCGGACGCGAGGCGCTTCGAGGTTTCGAACGCGTCGGCCTCGGTCGCGCAGATCACGTGGTCGTAGATCTCCCGGTTCAGTACCTCGGGTACGAATCCCGCGCCGATGCCCTGGATATCGTGAAGTCCCGGCGCGCCGCCGGAAAGCACGTTTGACTGTTGCGGCTCCACCGCCACCACCAGGACCCCGGGCAGTTCCGCCTTCAGCACCTCGCCCACGCCGGTGATGGTGCCGCCCGTGCCCACGCCGGCCACGAACGCGTCCAGGCGCCCCTCCACCGCAACCAGGATCTCGCGCGCGGTTGTGCGGCGGTGAACCTCGGGATTCGCCGGATTTGCGAACTGCTGGGGCATGAATGTCTCGTCGGGGGCCTCCCGCGTGATGCGTACTGCCTCGTCCACGGCGCCCTGCATGTCCTCCGCGCCCGGCGTCAGGACCACTTCGGCCCCGAAGCTCTGCAAGAGATCCCGTCTCTCGCGGCTCATGGAATCCGGCATGGTCAGTATCAGGCGATATCCCTTCGCCGCGGCCACCAGGGCCAGGCCGATGCCCGTATTCCCGCTGGTGGGTTCCACAACGGTCATGCCACGCTTCAGGCTGCCGTCGCGCTCGGCGGCATCGATCATAGCGTACGCAATCCGGTCCTTCACCGAACAGACCGGGTTGGAGGCCTCGATTTTCACGGCCACTTCGGCCATGCCCGGTTCCACCATCCGGTTCAGCCGCACCATCGGCGTCTCGCCGATCAGTTCAAGAATATCGTCCGCCACCGCGTTCGCCAATGGCATGTCGCTCCTTTATTGTTCTGTCCCGCGGGTCTCCACGGCCTCGATCGCCAGTTTTCCCAGCCGCTGAATGTCTTCCGCGATCGTATCGTCCTCGAGGTCGTCGGAGCCGCACCACCGGTATCCCTCCGCCTCGGAAGCCGACACCTTCAGGCTGCCGCCCGTGACTCGCGCGAAATAGATCAGGTCGATGTGCTGGTGGCCGGCTGAAATCTGTTCCAGGAGAATGCATTCGGGGCGGCTAAGCACGTCCACCGTGCCCATCCTCGAGCGCGGAGAGAGCAGGGCTACCTCCAGACCGCATTCTTCCCGGACTTCCCGGACGGCCGCGTCACACGGCAGTTCGTTCTTGTCGATATGCCCGCCCGGAGGAAGCCACAGCCTGAGCCGCTTGTGAAACAGCAACAACGTCCTGCCGTCCCGGACGACGAACGTGGTTGCGGTGAAATCTCGCGTCGTCATCACTCTGAATATACCTTGCGCGACCGGGGTGTGAAAGAACAAACGGACTGTGATTGGCGTGATTAAAACCTGATTGCCGTGATTAAGGCAAAGGCGGGGACATGATGAGAAGGACAGAACCAGAAGAACGGGAAGAGGTGGTGGAAGCTGAGTGGGCTGATTGCCGGAATCCGGGGCGTTTACGCCGGCACGAAGGCACGTGGAATTCGCAAGTCAAAACCAACAATCATGGATATACAGGATGAACAGGATAAAACCCAAAGAACCGGGCAGGGGCGGTGGAAGCTGATTATGCTTGTTGCACGAAACCGATGTCCGTCCAGCGACGAGGACTCGGGTGGAATTCGCAGATCAAAAGCAAAAAACATGGATGGGCAGGATGGGCAGGATAAAACCAAACGAAAAGGCAAACCCGGTGGAAGCTGAGCGGCCAGGCTGCGCGGAACCGGTCATGAACGCCGACCCGGATGTCCGGACGTCCCAACTGACCTGGTTTCTCGTACCGCCTTTTCCGGTTTTACGCCTTTATCCTGCCTATCCTGTGTATCCATGTTCCACTGCATCAATTCTCGATGGTCATTCGCTACCAACCATTACCGACATGGATGGACAGGATAAACAGGATAACATCCAAACCGGAAACACCAGGTCAAGCCAGCACATCAATTAAACCTGCCGTTGCAGTTCCTGATTCAGGCTTCACGAGATCGATGTCGCACACTGCCTCAGCGTGCTTGTAATGTACTACGGAGTCTCGTCATCGGCCGCAGACCGACCCCTGTTTTGCCTCTATCCTGCCTATCCTGTGTATCCATGTTCCACTGCATCAATTCTCGATGGTCATTCGCTACCAACCATTACCGACATGGATGGACAGGATAAACAGGATAACATCCAAACCGGAAACACCAGGTCAAGCCAGCACATCAATTAAACCTGCCGTTGCAGTTCCTGATTCAGGCTTCACGAGATCGATGTCGCACACTGCCTCAGCGTGCTTGTAATGTACTACGGAGTCTCGTCATCGGCCGCAGACCGACCCCTGTTTTGCCTCTATCCTGCCTATCCTGTGTATCCATGTTAAATCGTGTGTTGCTTCTTGGGTTGTGGGGTGTCGTCATCCGTCTACCAGATGGTTTGTGCGTAATACGCACGGATGATCGCATCGGAGGTGACGATGGGGCAGGCGTTCAGGCTGGCCGTGGCGACGATGGTCCGATCGGCGGGGTCGCGATGGTCCCAGTCGAGTTCGAGATTTCCGAGCCACGTCCGGACGCAGACAGGGAGGATTTCGATGCGGTCGACCTGTTCCAACCTGTCAGCGAATTCCCGGATTGGAATCGGTATAAACAGTTGTTCTTTCTTGACCTTGATACCGATTTCCCAAATCGAAATCGCACTGAGGGCAATCCTGTCGGCGTCCGCAATCGCCTGTGTGGCAGCATTCGACAGCCGATCTCGATCGAGCGTCCAGAATATGAGGGCGGAGGTGTCCAGGAGGACCATCACATTTCCGTCCATTCATCGGCGGTCGGAAGGTTGACGTCGTCGCGGTAGATGACCTGGCCCGAAAGCGCGCCGAACACGTCGTCGACCGTCTTCTTTCTCGAAATCGGCTGGATGCGCAACACCGGGCGCCTGCGATCCGTTACGATCAACGACTCGCCGGATTCTTCAAGCTCGCGAAAGATGCGAAGCATATTGGCTTTCAATTTGCTCTTTGAGATGGAATTCATACGATCTCCTTACGTACTAGAAATGACTATAGTCATAACTATGGTCATAATATACATAAATCAAGATATACTGTCAATTGAAACGACAGGGTATGACTAACCGGGACAAATCGAAAATTTCACATGGATGGACAGGATAGTGCTATCAAAAGTCCAAATTTCCGGCTGGCGGCGCACGGGAAATCTTGATTCTGTCGCGACGTTGGTTAAATTAGCCTTATTATCATAAGGAGAAGAAAATGCACATGAAGAATCCGCCGCATCCCGGGCTTTCGATACGGTTCGACTGTCTGGAGCCACTTGGATTGACTGTAGAACACGCAGCGCGAAAACTCGGCGTTGACAGGAAGGAGTTGTCAGATGTCGTTCACGGCCGAGCCGGCATCTCGCCCGAAATGGCGATTCGTCTGGACAAAGCCTTCGGCGGTGGCGCGCAAACGTGGTACCGGATGCAGGCGGCCTACGACCTGGCTCAGGCGATTGCGAAGGCCGAAGAGATTCGCGTTGAGCGCCTCGTGGTTCACAGATGATTCCTGACTCGGCCCCGAGCACAATGGCTATTCTGTTCCTTCTTCTGACGGCATGATGCCGTTTTCGTTTCACCTGACCTGGTTTCTCGTACCGCCTTTTTTGATTTTACGCCTTTATCCTGTCTATCCTGTGCCGCTATGTTTCATTTTTCCTTGTCAGGATGATTGAGAATAAGATCAGTTTAAATCTCTCAAAGGTACAACTGTCCAATTAATGAAGCACAGGGGATTTTGATTCCTCGAGACGATACGTTATATTCATCCCAATAGAAAACGTCAGGGATCGCATCACAACCCAAACCCGGAGGGTCACCATGCAGACCACAACGCCCGCCGGCGATTTCGACGCCAGGCTTTCCCGCGTCGAGGGGATCGTTGAGCAGCAAAGCCAACGCTTGACGGCCCTCGAAACACGCGTTGACGCCGGTTTTCGCGAAGTGAACGCCCGCCTCGATAGCGGGTTTCGCTGGATTGTCGGCATTCAGTTTACTACGCTGGTTGCGCTTGGTACGCTGATTCTCTTGAAACTCTAACCCACCATCGGGCGCTGGGCCGGCATCTCGCCCGAGATGGCGATTCGTCTGGACAAAGCCTTCGGCGGTGGCGCGCAAACGTGGTACCGGATGCAGGCTGCGTACTACCTGGCTCAGGCGATGGAGAAGGCCGAAGAGATTCGCGTTGAGTGCCTTGTTTTCCACGAATAAATCCGACTCGATTCCGAGCGCATCTGCCACGCGGATTTTCTAATATCTCCAACTGCCTTTTATACATGGATGGACCTGTCTGCGTGCGTGCCACACGCACAGGCAGGCAGGATGAACAGGATAAAGATCACATACCTGCAATTTCCAGTCATCCCTGCGCACGATTCATTCCCGTCTTGTAGGATTTTCCTCCGCACGACATGAGCTCATTACGTCCCACCTGACCTGGTTTCTCGTACCGCCTTTTTTGATTTTACGCCTTTATCCTGCCTATCCTGTGTATCCATGTTTCATGTTTCGTTCTTCCGGTTTTCGTCGGTTTCTTCCCATGCCTTCGTGAACGTCTCCGGCTCCACTCCGAGCGCATCGGCCACGCGGTTGATGTAGTTGAAAAAGCCGATGATCTGGACGGCATCGTGGATGGCGCGGTCGTCGAAACCGTGCTCGCGCAGCCGCTTGATATCCGCGGCGGTCGAGTCTCGCGGGTCCAGGCTGAGCTTCTCCGCGAAGGCGCACAGCGTACGGTCGGCGGGGGAGAGGGGGGCCTGGCGCCAGTCGGCGGCAATCAGATGCACCAGCCGGTCGGCCTCACTGTCATCTTCAACGCTGAAATCCGCGGCGACCTCGGCACGGAGGTCGTGGGCGTGGGCGCGTATTCAGTACACGCAATGGTTCGCTGCTGAAACGACCACGGCGAGCATCTCTCGCTGCGCGCGGCTGAGCGGGGAGGGGCCGTGCATCAACGCGCCGTAGAAATCCAGCGACGCCTTCATCGCGCGGGGGTTCTGGCTCATCGCGGAGACAATGCCCCAGACGCGCCCCTCCCGCCCCATCGCGGCGTCATATTGTTGCTTCAACAAACCCGTCGCGGCCTCCGGAGGAATGACGTCGATATAGGGCATCGCGGCCTCCTTCGCAATATGGATCAATGCGGAAACGGCAAAACCAAAAAGGCAAGGCAACTTCAACGACACAAAACAACAAACATGGATGAACCTGTCTGCCGTGCCGGGCACGGCACAGGCAGGCAGGATGGGCAGGATAAAACCGTAAGAAACTACGAAAATCGCGAGAGTCACGAAAACCGCAAAGAACAGGCCAAGTCAAAACCGCCAAACATGGATGGACAGGATGAAACCACAACAACAGGGCAAAATCGGTGACAATTGTCTGCGCTCTTTGCTTGAGACCGACGCTCGAATTACGACACGGAGTCACGTGGACTACGCAAGTCAAAGACAATAAACATGGATAGACAGGATGAACAGGATAAAACCACTAAAACAGGCCAAATTCGGTAGAAGCTGACTGTCTACGTTGCCGGAAACCGAGGCACGAACGCCAACACGGACTCAGGTGGGAAAACCTAAACAACAAACATGAACAGACAGGATGGACAGGAAAAAAAGGAAAACAGAGCCGCAAAACCAGATCAACTGAATTGTTTCAAATTGCCAGATTCAGATTATCCATCGACATCTTGACAATCGCTCCAAATATACTATACTTATGTGCAGTATTTGAGTTTGGCCTGCTATGCGATTCTGTATTGTGCCGACATATCGACGATTCGTCTGTGCAGTACCGGTTCGCGATTACTTTATTCACCCATCAACATAAGATACGACAGACTGAAGATTCAAATCTGCAGATTTACGTTGTCGTCGTAGAGTTCGGGACGTCGGTTGCTGAGGTTAAGAAAAATGAGTGCCGTTGACAAATTCCACGACGAAGCCATGGAAGCCGCTTTTTTCGCCGATCAAGAACGGCGTAGGGGAAACAAAGAGCGGTCAGAGGAGTTGTTTGACCAGGCCCTGAGCCTGGAACTCAAGGCGCTCAGTGAAATGTCCGAGCCGGTGGAGCCAACTTATTCGATACTACACCGTAGTGCCGGGTGGCTGGCTTTGGACTGCAACCAGCCGCGCCTGGCAGAGCAGTTAGCCAGCAAAGCGCTTGCTGGCGAGCCGGACCCTCGAATTGCCGAGGAGCTCCGCAACCTGTTGGAAAAGATTAAAACCAATAAACATGGATAGACAGGATGAACAGGATAAGACCAACAAAACCGGGCGAATTCGGTGGAAGCTCATTACGCATGTTGCCGAAGCCGATGTCCGAACGCCAACACGGAGTGACGTGTAATTCGCAGATCAAGACCAACAAGCATGGATGAACAGGATAAAACCGGAAGGCAGGGCAGATGCGGATACTATAGAGAAAAGGATGTTTGACAAATGCTTCAAAAAATCACGCTGATCATTGCCTTCAACAAGCGGTTGTATTTTCGAATTTATCCCCTCGGCTCGCGACCTCCCTATCGAACCTCGAGATTATTTCGGATTGCGGAATCGATTGCATCAGGTTCATAGGTGATACAACGGCTTGTTTTCTCGGCAATCTCGAGCCTGTGTAGCCGAAACCTGTCGTTGCTGAGAGAATCATGAGCTGCCACTATGCATTCCATACTGTGCGTGGTTGCGAATATCTGAGTCCGAAACTGCCTGGCCGCTTCATCGATAACGCGCCATACATCAGGTAGTGCCGTGTGGTGTATGCCGTTTTCGAGTTCATCTATCAAAACGACACCATCCGGTACGGAAGCGATACTCAATACAAGGCGGGCGACCTGGGTCATGCCTTCGCCCATTACGGATAGCGGTACCAATTCGGACCATCCGATATCTCCCCAGATCATAGGTGAACCACTGGAAGATTTGTCCTCAATGCTCAGTAATCTCGGTTCGAAAACCCGCAGTGCCTTCAGGAGCATATCTCCCCGCTCTTGCTGCCTTAACCGTCCAAACCTTACTGCGTCTTCGTGAATATTCCGATTTCGAGACGCGAGGATTATCGCCTGAAACGGGGGACTTGTCGGAGGCTGATCTACCTGAAAGCCCTGTTCCTTCATACGTATCTGGCTCGTTACCGAATTCGCTGACGGTCCAGTATACTCAAACGCGAGCAATTGCTCGTTGAGGAAATTTGTAGTGGACGTTCCATTCGTTCGGTCAAGGGGTATTTCGGTCGTCGGCTGTCTTTCCGAAGTGATCTTAAGGGTCAATTGAACGCGTGTTGAACGACGCGCGGTAATCTCGATCGATCGTCCCATATCCCGATTGAAAAAAAGCTGTTTCCAGAACGGATCGCCCGTAGAAACCCCGTGTGGCGCCAGGTCCCGAATGCCATTGTCATTCATTGCCAACTGAGTATTCCCCGCTCCGGACAGAAGAAAAACCGCTTCAAGCAGGCTTGTCTTTCCAGAGTTGTTTTTCCCGGCAATCAGGTTGATGGCACTCAAGTGGTCAATCTCAAGCGCACCAAACCCACGGAAATTACGTATCTGCAGGCGTGTCAACATCGCCGCGTCTCCCGGCTTTCAGCCAACGACCCAAACTGATGCGGTTCGGACATTATATCGAAAATGATTGTGTAAATCAAATCGTTCAACGATGACGCCGAATACTGCTGCTTCAACAAACCCGTCGCGGCTTCCGAAGGAATGACGTGGATATAGGGCATTCGCGGCCTTTTTCCGACATGGATCAATGCGGAAACGGAAAAACCAAAAAGGCAAGGCAACTTCAACGACACAAAACATCAAACATGGATGGACAGGATAGTCAGGATAAAACCACAACAACAGGGCAAATGCGGTGGAAGCCGAATGCCTTGGCTGTCAGCGGACCCTCCAACGCTGACACGGAGTCACGTGGAATAATCGAAACCAAAACAACAAACATGGATGGACAGGATACACAGGATAAGTGCATAAGAACGGGGCAAATACGGCGGAAGCTGAATGCCTTGGCTGTCCAGCGGACCCTCCAACGCTGACACGGAGTCACGTGGAATAATCGAAACCAAAACAACAAACATGGATGGACAGGATACACAGGATAAAACCACTAAAACAGGGCAGAAACGGCGAAGCAGACTATGCTTGTTGCTTGACGCCGACGCCTGAACGCCGACACGGACTCATGTGGACTTCGCAAGTCAAAGACAATAAACATGGATGGACAGGATGAACAGGATAAAACCACTAAAACAGGGCAGAAGCGTTGAAGCCGATTATGCTTGTTGTACGAAACCGACATCCGGCTGCCGACAAGGACCAGGTTTTTTCCAATCAATCCAGAGGTGTCGTTTTTATTCCTGCCCTTTCTGAGTCCGTGTAAATCGTTTAAACTCCAACTTAGGCTTCCCGAAGTTGATCAGCAGCCCCACCTCAACGCGGGTGGCATTCAGATAGTTGATGATCTGGGCTTCGTGCTCCCTGGTGATGGCTCTGACCGCCTTGAGTTCCACGATCACTTTGTTCTCCACCAGAATATCAGCGACATAATCGCCGACCGTTTCACCTCGAAAACGCACACGAATAGGCCGCTGTGTTTCGTGCGAAATACCGGCGTCGGTTAAGGCAACTTTCATCGCCTTCTCGTAAACTGATTCCAGGAATCCACTCCCGAGTTCTTTCGTCACGTCCAAAGCACATCCGATTATCTTCCGGGTCAAGCCAGCGTGTAACAACCCTTTATCTTGCCTATCCTGTCTATCCATAGTTTCCCTGTTTCAAATCTCGATGGACCTTCGCTACCGTTTGCAACTTACATGGATGGACAGGATACACAGGATGAAAACCTACAAAAGCCGGCAAAGCCCGTCAGTGATTCGAGTCGATGTTGTCTGATTCTCGTTCTTCGACTTGTTTCTTCCCCGTTACTTGTCTTTCTGCTTTTATCCTGCCTATCCTGTTCATCCGTGTTGTATGGTTTTGATCTTTCGTCTTGGTTCTTCCCCGTTGTTGTCTGGCTCTTATCCTGCCTATCCTGTGTATCCATGTTTCGTGGTCTTGATTTTTCGATTTGCTTTTCCCCGTTGTTGTCCCGCTCTCTGGTTTTCAGGTTTTGTCCTGTTTCTCCATGATTCCTGGGTCTTCGGTTTGCTTCTTCCCGTTTTTTTGGCTTTCCGCTTTTATCCTGTCCATCCTGTATATCCATGTTCCCCTGTATCAATCCTCGATGGTCTCTCGCTACCACCCGCCCACCTGCGTCCGGTCCACGATATCCCGTGTGAGGATGTCGAACGCGGCGCCGAGGCCTGCGTGCCGGGCTTCCTCGCGCTGGCCGGCGGCGCTGTAGATACCGTATCCCTTCAGGCGCTTCTCCTCCCACAACAGCTTCTTGTTCTTCACGTCGAAACAGCTGACGTCCAGGAAGACCGAAATCTGGAACTGGTCCTCCTGGCCGCGGTAGGTGAACGGGTCGTCCCGCACCTCCACGATCGTGCCGCGAAGCACGACGTCCGCACGGTCCTCGTCCGTCACGCGCAGCGCCGCGTCCTGGATGAACGCCTGGATCAGGCTGTCCGTTAGGGCCTGCTGGATCTCCGGCTCCAGGCTCTCGTTCTCCATCAGCGGAATGGCCACCGAGCGGAAACCCGATCCGCCGGTCGCGGAGGTCGAATAGTACGCGCATCCGCCCAGCCCGAACAGGACCAGCGCGGCGCAGGGAAGGAGAGAACGCTTCAATCCGATTCCTCCTTCGCTTCCGAGGCGTCCTCCGCCGGCGGATCCGCTGACTTCGCTTCCTCTGGCGTCTCGGCTTCATCGCTTTCGGCGGTATCGTCCCCGGCAGTCGCTTCGACGTCCGCGGCGGGCGCCTCGGCCTCATCCTCGGACGCCTCCGCCTCGTCCGGACCCTTGTTCGCTTCGTCCACGTAGTTCATCCTCAACTCGTACAGCGCGTGCTCCAGAAACTTCTGTTCGTTGTCGCTGAGATTGCCCTTCGTCTTCGCCTGAAGCATGCCCAGGATATCAATGGTGTTCTTCGCCTGCGCGAGGTCCCGTTCCACCTTGTTGGTCGCCGGGTTCATCACCTTGCCCAGATGCTGCCAGGCCGCCCCCTGAAACATCAGCACGACCTGCGTAAACAGAAACTCGTTCATCTGCTCCTGGGAGATGGATTCACTTTCAGCCATGTCAATAACCTCCTTGAAATGATTGACTTATTCACTTCGTGGCAATGTGCTGATATGGTCCTGAATCGTTGTGTGGGTAGACGTTAGCCTCAATCCGAAAAAAACAGCAACGCGGCGACGCGATAAAACCTTCCGAAACGGGGTGTTATCGACGTATAGAAGGACGTTCTTTCCCTTCACGTCCAGTGACCTGGTGTATCCTGGTAATCCGCCGTCTAATCGCCTTTATTTACAAGCACATATTCGAATTTACGTCCCCGAAGACTTACGAATCAAGGTTAGACGTAAGAGGGGAGAGATTACCAGCCCTGTGAGGTCTCAATTCAGGCCGGAGGCTTTAAGGAAGAGCATATCGGGCAAGGACTTCCTCTACCGTCTTGCGTCTCACGTCTCACCGGTTTTATGGAAGAACCAATCGGGCAAAGATGTCCTCTACCGTCTACCGTCTCCCGTCTCACCGCTTTCAGTTCTTCCTTCTTCCTTCTTCCTTTTCCCTTCTCACCTCTTCCCCCCTATCGCTTCCTTTAATTTCGCCATCGCCGTCCCGGCGTCCGCCCATCCGCGGACGATGTCCATCTGCGCGTCGCCCCGTTTCACGACCACGCTGGGAAACTCCCTCACGCCCATCGACCTGCGCAGGTTGAAGCCCGCCTGCAATTCCGCCTCGATTTCCCGAGACCGGATATCCCGGTCGAACCGTTGCGCGTCCAGCGGCGGAGAAAGCGACCTGGCAACCGCGGTCAGCGTATCGACGTCCGAGGGGTTCCGCGCCTCCCGATAATATGCCCGCTGGATGGCATCGAACATTTCGGGCGCGGCGTCGTCCCGCTGCGCCCCTGCCGCCAGCACCGCTCGGCAGGCCGGGTAGGTCGACCGGCGAGGTTTGCAGTTGCGCCAGAAGTCCCAGTTGAATTCAGCCCCCGTCGTCTTTGTGACCTCACGCCAGTTCATCTGTACGTACGCGCGGGTCTCTTCCGGCATCGGATCCTCCGAATCCCTGGCCAGTCCGCCCATCACGTAGATCACCGGGATGGAATCCGGAAGCGCCGCCACAATTTCCTGAAGTACCGGCCGGAACCCCCAGCACCACGAACACATGGGGTCGGCCACGTAATAGAGTCTGTGATCCACGATTCGTCCCTTTGAAGGATGCGTACGAAGAGGCAGACGTTAGCGAGGGTTGAATGACCTCGGACGGTCCGGCTTGCGACGCCGGATTTCACAACCGCCGCCAAGGTACAATATTAACCTCAATTCGAAAAAAGAAAACCGAAAAATCGGCCACGAAAAGCACAAAAGGCCTGCCTGCAGCGCCTGTCTGCGTGCGTGCCACACGCACAGGCAGGCACAGAAAGCATCGGTGCAATGCGGCGTGTGTCGTAACGCGGTGACCCTGCAGTTATTTCCTCACCGGGCCGAAAAGGTCGTCCGGAAGCACACTTTTTTTGTTTACGTCCAATGACCCGCAGGTTCCTGGAAATCCGACGTTAACTCACGTTTATCAACTTGCATATGTTCGAACTGACGTTCCCGAAAAATGACGAATGGAGGTTAAAGACGGGAGTCCAAAAAGGCAGGCCCGTCGACCCCGTATGAATCTGTACAATCGCGTCTCAGCGCGCCTTTCCTGCGGCCCGACAGAATCCGCTTGCGCGGGCGCGACAGTTGTGCGTACTTTCCACAACACTGTTCCTGCGTGATCCGTCCCGTGCACTCGAGCTGCATCGGGACCGGTTTATCGGAAATTCATCAGAAAAGGAGGTCGCCCGTGAACGTGGAAGTCACTATTAACGGCGAGCGCCACAGCCACGACGTGGAGCCCAGGCTGCTGCTTGTGCATTATCTGCGCGACGTCGTTGGTCTCACCGGCACCCACGTCGGCTGCGAAACGAGCCTTTGCGGCGCCTGCACGGTGATGCTCGACGGGCAGGCTGTGAAATCCTGTACACTGCTCGCGGTACAGGCGAACGGCGCCGAGATTACCACCATCGAGGGCCTGGCCGAGAACGGCGAACTTCATCCCGTACAGGAGGGCTTCTGGGAATGTCACGGCCTTCAGTGCGGTTTCTGCACGCCCGGGATGATCATCGCCGCCCACCAGTTGTTGCAGCGCAACTCGCGGCCCACCGAGGCGCAGATCCGTCGCGGCATCGAGGGCAACCTGTGCCGCTGCACCGGGTACCAGCACATTGTGGACGCCGTCCAGTACGCGGCCCGAAAGATGAGATCCTGAAAGGAGATCTTCCATGCCTGTCAGCAAATCCGTAGGCGCCAGAATCAAGCGCAGGGAAGATCCCAGGCTGATCCAGGGCCTTGCGCAATACGTAGACGACATCCAGTTGCCGGGCACGCTGCACGTCGCGGTGCTCCGCAGCCCGTACGGGCACGCGCACATCCGCGGCATCGACGCCTCGGCCGCCTCGGACCATCCGGGCGTGGTGGCCGTGGTTACCGGCGAAGATCTGAAGGACAACATCGGCACCATTCCCTGCGCCACCACCGATCCCGAGGGCTTTCCGGGCATCCAGGTCCCGGAACATCCGGTCCTGGCGCAGGGTAAGGTACGGTTCGTCGGGGAGCCGGTTGCGGCCGTGGTCGCCGACAGTTCGTATGCCGCCAGGGACGCTGCTGAACTCATCGAGGTGGACTACGACCCGCTCGACGCCGTCAACTCGTCCGAGGCGGCGCTGGCTGACGGCGCCCCGCTTCTGCACGAACAATTCGGCAGCAACCAGGCCTTCACCTGGGCGATTGCCGGCGGCGACATCGACGACGCCTTCGCTCAGGCCGACCGCGTGGTCAAACAGCGTTTCAACCACCAGCGGCTGGTGCCCAACCCGCTGGAAACCCGGGGTGTGGTCGCACAGTTTCAACCCGGCGACGGAAAGCTCACGGTCTGGTCGTCCACGCAGATCCCGCATCTGCTCAGGACCCAGCTTTCGGTCATTCTCAACCGGCCGGAGCAACTCGTGCAGGTCATCGCTCCCGAGGTGGGCGGCGGATTCGGCTGCAAGCTGAACGTCTACGCCGAGGAAGCCCTGGTGGGTCACCTGGCCATCCAGCTCAAGAGGCCGGTCAAGTGGATCGAAAGCCGGAGGGAGAACTTCCTGCACACCATCCACGGGCGGGACCAGGTCGGCGACGTGGAGATCCCCGTCAAGAACGACGGGACCATCCTGGGCCTCAAATACACCGTGGAGGCCGACGTGGGCGCGTACTACCAGTTGCTCACGCCGGCGATCCCCACCCTCACGGGGCTGATGCTCTGCGGTTGTTACAGGTTCCAGAACGTCTCGATGGAACTCACCGCGGCCTTCACCAACAAGATGGCCACCGACGCGTACCGCGGCGCGGGCAGGCCGGAAGCCACGTACCTCATCGAACGCATGCTGGACTGCGTGGCTCACGATCTGGACATGGATCCCCTGGAGGTCCGCCGAAGGAACTTCATCGGCAAGGACGAGTTTCCCTTCGAAACCGGCACGGCAGTCGCCTACGACAGCGGCGACTACGAGATCGCGCTCAACAAGGCGCTCAGGAAGATTGACTACGAAGGCTTCCGCAAGGAACAGGCGGACGCCCGCGAACAGGGCCGGTACCTGGGCATCGGCTTCTCCACGTACGTGGAGATCTGCGGCATGGGGCCCTCGGCGGCCATGCCGGCGGGCGGCTGGGAGAGCGGCACCGTAAGGGTGGACCCGACGGGCAAAGTCACCGTTCTCACCGGTGTCTCGCCCCACGGCCAGGGGCAGGAAACCACGTTTGCGCAGCTCATCGCCGACGGGCTCGGGGTGGATATCGACGACGTGCGGATCATCCACGGCGATACCGAAGCCGTGCAGTACGGCATCGGCACGTTCGGTTCCCGCGCGACCGCGGTGGGCGGTACGGCCATGGTAATGGCGATGGAAAAGATCAAGGAAAAGGCCGTCAACATCGCCGCGCACCTGCTGGAGAGCAACCCGCAGGACATCGTCGTCGACGACGGCAAGTACGGCGTCAAGGGCTCGCCCGACCAGGGCGTCACCCTGGCGGAGATATCCATGGCCGCACACGGGGGCGTGAATCTGCCGCCGGATACCGAGCCGGGTATGGCGGCCACCCATTTCTTCGAGCCGTCCAACTTCACCTACCCGTTCGGCACGCACATCGCCATCGTGGAAGTGGACGCGGACACCGGAGAGGTGGACATCCTGCGGTATATCGCCGTTGACGACTGCGGCCAGATCATCAACCCGCTGATCGTCGAGGGTCAGATCCACGGGGGCATCGCCCAGGGTCTGGGCCAGGCGCTATATGAAGAGGCCATCTACGACGAGAGCGGGCAGATGCTCACCGGCTCGTTCATGGACTATGCGCTGCCCAAGGCGCACAACTTCCCGCGCTTCGAGCTCGACAACACGGTCACGCCCTCGCCGGTGAATCCGATGGGCGTCAAGGGCGTGGGAGAGGCGGGCACCATCGGCTCCACGCCGTCCATCGTCAACGCGGTGGTGGACGCGCTCAAACCGTTCGGCGTGCGGCACATCGACATGCCGCTGCGTCCCGAAAAACTCTGGAAGCTCATGCAGGGGTAGGTCGCATGCCCGTTCCGTCAGGGCGCGCGGAAAACCGGCCGACGATCGGTTGGACGCGCCCGCGCGGATGTTCAAATCTTCGATACCTGGAGAGAAGCCAATGATTCCCAGCCCATTCGACTATCACGCGCCGAAGACCCTGAGAAAGGCGCTCAGTCTGCTTCAGGAACACGGCGGCGACGCGAAGATCCTGGCAGGCGGCCACAGCCTGATCCCGCTGATGAAGCTGCGGTTCGCCTCGCCGGCAACCCTCATCGACCTGGGCGGCATTTCGGGTCTGCGGAAGGTCGTCGCGGGAAACGAAACCATCTCGATCGGCGCCCTTGCGACGCACCATGCCGTCGAGAGCCACCGGCTGCTGAAATCCAGATGCGGCCTGCTCCCTGAAACCGCGACGGCGATCGGCGACGTCCAGGTGCGCAATCGCGGCACGGTAGGCGGAAGCCTGGTCCATGCGGATCCCGCAGCGGACTGGCCGGCCACCATGCTGGCGTTGAACGCGGAACTCGACGTCTCCGGCCCCGGGGGCGACCGGAGCGTTGCCATCGGCGATTTCTTCGAAGACCTGCTCACCACCGCCATCGGCGACGACGAAATCCTCACCCGCATCCGCATCGCCACGCCGCCGGACGGTTCCGGAGGCGCGTACGTCAAGATGCATCAGTCCGCTTCGGGATTCGCCATCTGCGGCGTTGCCGCGCAGGTCACACGGAGCAACGGCGCCTGCGCGTCGGTCGCCATCGGCGTGACGGGCGTTTCGGCGGTGGCCTACAGGGCTTCTGCCGCGGAAGCCGCGCTGCAGGGCGGACCGCTCAACGCCGAGACCATCGCCGCGGCAGCCGACAAGGCCGCCGACGGCGTGGACGACTATCAGGAAGACCACCACGCCTCGGGCGAGTACCGGGCGCACCTGGCCAGGGTCTTCACCCGCCAGGCGCTTACTCGTGCCGCCGAGCGTGCCGCCTGAAAGCGTCAGAGCATCCGAACAGATCATCGCGTGCGCCCGGTAGAATCGCCGGGCGCACGCGAGCACGTACCCACCCGCCGTTACCCCGGAGGAGGCGCATTTGAGACTGAAGGGCACGCATACGATCAACGCGCCGCGCCAGCGGGTCTTCGACCTGCTCACCGACCCCGAGGCCCTCGCCAGGTGCATTCCCGGCGCCCGCAAGCTGGCGCTTGTCGGCGAGAACACGTACGAACTGGAGATCAACGCCGGCGTGGGGCCCATCAGAGGCAGTTACAGCGGTACGGTCCGCCTGGAAGACCTGGATCCGCCCGGACACTATCGCATGGTCGTGGATGCGAAGGGCAAGACCGGGTTTGTCAAGGGTGAGGGAAGCATCGACCTCGCCGACGAGGACGACGGTACGCAGGTATCCTACAACGGCAACGTGCAGCTTGGCGGCCCCGTGGCGGCGGTGGGACAGCGGCTGCACCTGAGTGTCTCGAAAATGATGACGCGCCAGCTCTTCGGCGCCATCGAGGCCGAAGCCAACGCTGCGCCCGGAGAATCCGTCAAGCATGGCATCCTGCGGGACTATCTGCGCGGCAAGAAGCCAGGCGCCGGGCAATAGCGTTGCGAGCCCGGACCGGAGAGTCGAGTTCCCCATGCCCCATATCAACTGGAACGACGTCCCCGTCAACGACCTCGCGCCCGGCGTGCGTATCCGCGCGCCGTACGGCGAGAATCTCATGATCTCCCTGCTGGAAATGGACGAAGGCGCGGTGGTGCCGCTGCACCATCATCCTCACGAGCAGGGCGGAATCATGCTCGAAGGACGGGTCGAGCTGACGATTGGCGACGTCACCCGTACGGTCGAGAAGGACGACGCCTACCTCATCCCGCCCGATGTGCCACATCGAGCGGTGGCCGTGGACGGCCCGGCGGTTGTGCTGGACATCTTCAGCCCGGTCAGGGAAGACTACGTGGAACTGGGCAACCGCTACATTCCTCCGGATGACCGGTCGGGATAGCCAGGCCGTGAGACGGGAGACCGGAGGCATAAAGGAAGAACCAATCGGGCAAGGACGTCTTCTACCGTCTCCCGTCTCCCCTCTCACCGCTTTCAGTTCTTCATTCTTCCTTTTTCAGGTTTTTACCCTACTGTGACTTCGCAGGATCCGTAGACTTGAGTAAATTCCCTGCAAACCCCCTCAGAAAACGCCTCAGGTCATCCAGATACGTATAGAACAGCGGAACCACGAAGAGCGTCAGGACCGTGGACGACAAGAGGCCGCCGATCATCGTGATGCCCAGCGGAGCGTAGGGCGTACCGAGCATGGTCGCGGATCCCGCGGCCATCGGGAACAGTCCGAAGACCGTTGTGAAGGTGGTCATCAGAATCGGCCGGAACCGGTTGTATCCGGCCTCCTCGATCGCCTGCGACCGGCTCATGCCGCTCCCCCTCAACCGATTGATCATATCCACCAGCACGATCGCGTTGTTCACGACCACGCCGATAAGCAGAATGATACCCATCTGGGCCATTTTCCCCATGACGGTGTTCGTCAGGAACAGACTCCAGTACACGCCCAGAAACGCGAAGGGGATCGACAGCAGGACCGCGAACGGAAGCACGAAGGACTCGAACAGCACGCCCATTAACAGGAAGACGCAGGTAATCGCCATCGCGATTGCGAACGACATCGTATCGTCGGACTCCTGGAACCTGGAATAGGTCTCTCCCTTGTTCCAGGAATACCCCCGCGGCATGGCGAATCCCACCATCGCGCGGTCGATCTGTTCCCACAACCCTTTCAGGTCTTCCTGCGTTGTAAATGCCCGCACCCGCATCCGCATCTTTCCGTCCTCGCGCCGAATATTGCCGCTGCCTTCCGTAATGTTGAACGAGGCGAATGCCGAGAGGGGAATCTGGGTACCGGTATTCGAGCGAAATGGGAACTTCTTGAGTTGTGCCAGCGTCTGGCGATCGTCTTCGTCCATGAACAGCCGGACCGAAATCATCCGGTCGTCGTCGTGATACGGCGCCAGGTTGACCCCGCGCAACTGGTAGGAAATGCTGCGGCCCACGGCCCGGGCGGAAATCCCGTACGCGTGCGCCTGTTCCTTGTTGATGAGCACCTGCACTTCCTTTTCCGCGTATTCCAGGTCGCTGTCCACGCTGACGACGTCCGGAATCGCCTCCACCCGCTGTCGCACGGCCTCCGACAGCCGCGCCAGCAGATCGATGTCGTCTCCGTAGAGATAAACCGAGACTCCCGGCTCACTGCGCCACCGCGTCTGAACCATCACCCGCACACCGACGAATTTCGGTATGTGTTTCTTGGTGTCTTCGATCACCTCGGCTCGCGTCATCCACCCCTTTACGGGAATACCGGCCTTCTTTCGAACGCTCTTGTAAAACTGGTACCACCAGTCCCTGTTCGGTTCTTCTTGAAGATACACCCGGATAAAGCCCCGCTGCCGCCAGTATCCCAGCCGCACGGTTTCTATCCGGTAGGTGTCCCGTTTGCTGTCCAGGAAATCTTCGATCTGAGTCGCGATACGCTCCATTTCCGCCCGCTTGAAAAACGGAGGGGCGTTGAAACGAATGAAAAACTCGTTATTTACCCGGGCGCGTCCTGTGGTTTCTTTAACGTTCGACGCCGGATAGAAGACGGAAACGAACAGGATGATAAAAACAAGCGAAGCATCCCGCCGGTGGTTCAGAACCCACCCCAGGCCGCGCTGGTACCGGCGCCGCAGCCACCGGATCGACCGCGGGTCCTTCCTGGCGGCGTGCCTCCCCAGAAGCTTCGCCGCAAGGGGTATGAAGATCAGCGCTACGAAGAGAGACCCCAACAGCGACACGACCACCGGAATACCGACCCTGGTGAGTTCAAAGGTCAGCCCGGCTCTTCCCGTCATAAACATCAACGGCATGAAGACCACCACCGTGGTCAGCGTCGCCATCGATATGGCCATGCCCACCTCGCTGGCCCCGGTAACGGACGCCTCGTGCGCATCCATTCCCTTCGCCCGCATCCGATAGATGTTTTCCACGATCACGATCGCGTTATCCACCACCATTCCCATCCCCACCATCAGGCCCATCATGGTCAGCAGATTCAACGACCAGTCCAGAAAATAGAGCGCGGAAATCGTCATCATGATGCACAATGGGATCGACAGGGTAATCAGGGCCGTCATCCGCACGGCACGGAGGAAATACAGCAGGATCAGGGAGGCGAACAGGGCCCCCCAGATCGCGGTCGTTCGAATATTGTCTATCGAATCCCGCACCGCCCGGCCTTGATCCCACATGACGTTGAATTGTGCTCCGGTTTCCTCGCCGATCCGTTCCAGTTCCTCCTTCACCCGGACCGAAACGTCCACGACGTTGGCGCTCGATTCCTTGTACACGTCGAGCCCGACGGCTTCCTTGCCATTGATTCGCCAGGATCCCAGGCGCGGCGGCATTCCGAACAGCACGCCTCCCACGTCGGATACGGTGACGGGATCCAGACCGTTCGACCGCCTGATAGGTATCCGGCGGATCTCGTCCATGTCCCTATACCGCGCCAGGGAGCGGATGAAGTACTTCTTACCGCCCTCCTGCAGGTAACCGCCGGCCAGCGCGAAGTTCTCTCCCTGCAACGCCTGCACAACGTCTGCGGGCCGGACGCCGAGGGAACGCATGCGCGCCTGTAGCACAACGACCATGATCTCCTTCTGGAATCTCCCCCAGAAGGAAATTTTCGCCACACCGTCGATCCGCTCCAGGCGTCGTTGAACCCTGTCTTCGATGAAGGACTGGATATCGTCCAGGCCCTCCGGCGGGGCCACCCCCATCCATATGATCTCCTGGTCGGTCTCCTCGTTGTATTTCCACACCCCCGTCCTTTCGCGTTTCTCGGGAGGCAATTCCAGTTTCATGCGGTCCAGCCGGTCCATGACCTGGTTATAGGCCAGAGACATGTCGGTTTCCGGGCGAAACCTCAGACCGGCATTCGCCCAGTCCTTGCCGGCCCACGTTCGCATTGACTCGAGGTTTTTCACCGTTCCGAGATAGGTCTCGAACAGCCTGCAAATTTCCTGGTCGTTCTCCTTGGGCGACGTATCCCGGCTATCCACCCACACCCACAGCCGTTTCCACTCCCACCCGGACGGAAAGGCCTGAAGGCGTATCTTCGCATATGACACGCAACCGATCACCAGCAGCGCCACGAGGCACATGGCCACCGTGACCGGCCGGGAAATGGAAATCCGCGGCAAGAGCGCTTGTCGGTCTTTCACGCGAAACTCCTGAAGGATTCGGAGTCGAACAACCGGTTCATCGAAAGCGGTACAGATAAAAGATACACATCCGGTGTCTCGGAAAGCAAATATTCGATGCGGACGGACGCGGGCATGTCCGCAAAAGGCAAGCATGAAGACACTCACACGGAGGCACAAAGGGAAAAACAGCAATTGGCATTCAGCGATCAGCCGTCAGCTTGAA
Organism: Candidatus Latescibacterota bacterium; assembly: GCA_965203805.1. Classification (GTDB taxonomy): domain Bacteria; phylum Latescibacterota; class UBA2968; order UBA2968; genus JAAXHE01. The sequence goes on from OZ241917.1 coordinate 5,784,668, forward strand.
GCAAAAGACATACAGCCGGAGGCAAACCAATTGACGTCAGCGCCGTGGAGCGGTAAGCCCGGAAGCACACAGACCTCTCCCCCCGGCCTGCCTGCGCCTGCCTGTCCCGTTGGAACGGCAGACAGGCCGAGTTCTGCTCGGCAGGCAGGCCCCCTCTCCCGGGGGGAGAGGGGGAGGAAAACCAGGATTTGGACCAACATATCGAGCGAAATGGGATCGTGGTTTCGATGGATAAATCGACGCCGCACGGAATCCGTAGGGGCGGCGCATGAGTCGCCCCTACAATCGCCATAAGGCCACGAATGCCATCGTCTTCGTCAACGACGTATCTGTAGGGGCAACCCTTGTGGTTGCCCGCATTTCCGAACCGGGCTTGTGTGGCTGCTGCCTTTGATTTTCGTTTTTGATTCTGGCTGACTGCTGACGGCTGAGAGCTGATAGCTGCATTTGACGGCCTTTTTTTCCGTTTCCCCTTGACAGATGATGGTCAAAATCCTATGTTCTCACCCAAAGCGATGACGGAGGAAAGTAAGCCGTCCCCAGCCGGAAAGGGAGGGGGCGCCCCGGACTGAAAGCGCCCTCGCGGCATGAACGGCCGAAGTTCCCTCTCGAGCTGCAACGCTGAATGCGATTGCCGGATATGGTCCCGTTTCGAAAGTAGATCCCGGCAACCGTTACTAGGTGGCGCCGGTGGCTCCCGCCGACAACAGGGAGGGGCGGTAACGGCCGCCTGTCAAGCGGCGCCTGAAGGGCGCAAATAGGGTGGTACCGCGGAAGACGTCACGTCCTTTCGTCCCTATGGGGATGAGAGGATTTTTCGTTTCGGCGGCCCTGCCGCACGGTCTTCCGTCTGTCTCGAACCCGGACTCAAGGGAGCACTGTCGTGGATCAATCGATCGACCTGTCGTCCCTTCACGCCCTCGAAGTCAAGACGTTGCGCGCCTTCGAGCCCAGTGACGAACACGAGCTGACCGACGCCGTCCTGCCCGAAGCGGCGGGCATCGGTCCCGGACAGGCCCGGCGCGCCGTGGAATGGCTGCGTTCCAAGGGTCTCCTGGACGTCGCCGGCGAAGCCACGGTCTCGACCGTGAGCCTCACCGATTCGGGTGTCGCCCAGGCCGGTCTCGGCTCAACGCCGGAGGCCGCGCTTCTGCTGCGCGCCCAGGGAGAGCCCGCACCCACGCTGAAGCACCTGCAGGCGGATACCCGCTTCGACCGCGGAGAATGGGGCAGCGCCTTCGGCGGGCTGAAGGCCGAAGGCACGATCACGCAGGACGGCGCCTCCATCCGCATCGCCGATCCCGACAGAGCCGCCTTCTACACCGAGCGGCTCGTGCCGGGGCTGTTCGGGCGCTTTCGGGAGGCCGGCGAGGGGGCCGCGCTGAATCTGGACGACTTTACCGAAGAGATGCAGTCATATATCCGGGAAAGAACGAGCAAACGCGGCAAGGGCAAGGCCGCCATCCGAGTGGACGAACGCCTGGAACGCACGTACAGGCTCACGCCGGCCGGTGTGGGGACGCTGGAGCGCATTCTGGAAACCGGGCTGACGGGCGACGAGGTCTCCCGCCTCACGCCGGAGATGTTGCAGTCGGGCGCCTGGAGAAACGTCTCGTTCCGGCGTTACGACATCAGCATCAAGCCCCCGCGTATTCTCATCGGCCGCCTGCACCCGTACCGCGCCTATCTCGACGGTGTCCGGCGCAAACTGCTGTCTCTCGGGTTCGAGGAAATGAAGGGCCCGCTGGTCGAGACCGAATTCTGGAATATGGATGCCCTTTTCATGCCGCAGTTCCACGCGGCGCGAAATATCCATGACGCCTACTACGTCAAAGAGCCCGTCCGTTCGGATGCGCCCGAAGAACCCTTCTTCTCGAATGTGGCCGCCGCCCACGCCCACGGCGGCGACACCGGCTCCCGAGGCTGGCGGTACGAATTCAGTCCGGCCCGCGCGCGCCGCCTCATCCTGCGCAGCCAGGGTACCGCGCTGTCGGGCCGCACGCTTGCATCCGGTCCGAACGTCCCGGGGAAGTATTTCGCGGTTGCGCGATGCTTCCGGTACGACGACGTCGACGCCACCCACGCCGCCGATTTCTTCCAGGTGGAGGGTATCGTCCTGGGCGAGGGCATCAATTTCCGGAGTCTGCTGGGCCTGCTGAAGCTGTTTGCGCTGGAAATCGCGCAGTCGGACGAATGCCGGTTTGTGCCGGACTATTTCCCGTTCACCGAGCCCTCGGTCGAGCTCCAGGCCAGGCACCCGTCGCTGGGCTGGATCGAATTCGGCGGCGCCGGCCTGTTCCGGCCCGAACTCACGCGCCCGCTGGGCGTCGAGGTTCCGGTCATCGCATGGGGTCTGGGCATCGACCGGATGGCGATGGTGGCCCTGGACATAGACGACATCCGCGACCTGTTCAGCACGGACCTGGACCTGATCCGGAACGAAAGAGAAAACAGGCCGGCCGCCACCTGACGCGCTGGGAAACGGAATTCGCGCATCCCGCGCGTATGTATCAAGGAGCACGCATGCCCACCATCACCGTGATCAGGAAAGACCTCGAACGGCTCGCGGGTCAGGCCTACGACCTGCCCGAGCTCGAACGCGCCCTCGAGGCCGTCAAAGCCGAGGTCAAGGTCGAAGACGACGATCTGTTGAAGATCCAGCTGAAGGATACCAATCGGCCGGACCTGTGGTCGTCGGAGGGTGTCGCCCGGCTGCTCAAGGGTCAACGCGAGGGTGTGCACGAACCCTATGGGTTTTTCGATGACCCGCCAGGGGAACTCGAACTGCGCGTCGACCCCGCGCTGGAAGGCCTCCGTCCCTACATCGCCGCCTTCGCCTGCGAAGGGATCTCGGTGGACGAAGCGGCCCTCGATCAGCTCATCGAGGCTCAGGAAAAACTGGCGGAAGGCTACGGGCGCGGTCGAAGCGCCGTCGCCATCGGCATCTACGACGCTTCCGACGTCGCCTTTCCCGTCCGCTACGCCGCGGCCGATCCGGATGCGACCCGCTTTGTCCCGCTGGGGATGGAGACCGGGCTGACCCTTCGGGATATCCTGAGCGAACACGCCACGGGCCGAACGTACGCGCACCTGCTGGAAGGCTTCAGCGCCTTTCCCCTCATCACCGACAGCCGGGGCGAGGTCCTCTCCATGCCTCCCGTGATCAACAGCCGGAACCCGGGCGCGGTTGAGGTCGGGGACTCGTTTCTCTTCTGCGAGGCCACCGGAACGGACCTCGACGCCGTGCTGCTTTCCGTTGCCATCATGGCCGCCAACATGGCCGACCGGGGAGGACGCATCCTGCCCGTGAACACCATCTATCCTTACGATACGCCGCGCGGGCGCGAGATCCGGTGCCCTCTGGATATGACCGAAACCGTCGAAGTCGACCTGGACGACCTCCGGCGCGTGATCGGCGGCGCCATAGACAACGAAAGCATCGAACGCGCCCTGGCCGCCATGGGGTACCGGGACGTCGCGCTGGACCGCAACCGCGTCCGGGCCCGGCCGGCGCCGTACCGGGACGATATCCTCCATCCCGTGGACCTCATCGAAGACGTTATCGTGGCGGTGGGCTTCGACAACTTCGAACCCGAATTGCCGCACGATTTCACCGTTGGCAAGTCCGCGCCCGAGGAGGACCTTGCCGACCGCATCCGCGGCCTGATGGTCGGCTGCGGATTCCAGGAAGTCTTTCTGCCGATTCTCTCGTCGCGCGCCGACCTGACGGAGGGCGTGCGCGACACCGGCGCCGGGATTGTCGAGATCTCCAACCCTATGTCCGAGAACTACAGCGCGGTTCGTAACGCCCTGCTGCCCGGGCTTCTGCGCGTGGAAGCCGCGAGCCGGAAAGCCCCCTATCCCCATCATATCTTCGAGGTGGGCGAGGTCTGCGTCATCGCGCGGGACGACCTTTACGGCACCCGTACCGAAATCTGCCTGGCGGCGCTGGAGGCCCACGCCGACGCCAATCTCTCGGGGATCCAGAGCCATCTCGAAGCCATCGCCTACTACCTCGGATTCGACTATCGTCTCACGCCGTCCGAGCACCCCACGTTTCTGCCCGGGCGGGCGGGCGAAATCCGTTTGGACGGGAATCGCTTCGGCATCATCGGCGAAATCCATCCCGAGGTTCTGGAGAACTGGGGAATATCCGTGCCCGTGAGCGCGTTCGAGGTCAACATCGATATCGCCGGAACGCAATCGTAAATGCCGAACGAGGCCGCGGAATCCTGCCGCCAACACGGATAACTCAACCGTTACTCCCCAGGATTTCGTAGACTCTCGGCGGATGACGGTGGTCCCCGACCTCGCGGAACAGCGCTTCGGCCTTTTGCATCATCCCGGCGCGGCCGTAATAATAGATCAGGTTGCCGGCTTCGTTGGGTCTGCGTGCAAGCGCCCATACCTTTTCCTGTAGGCCCACGGCCCGTTTCCAATCTCCCAGGTGAAATGCCAGATACGTACCCATCTGCCTGAGTGCGACGTACGCCCAGACGGTCTTTTTGTCCAGTCTGTACACCCGCTCATATAGCGGATAGGCCTCGGCCCAACGTTTCTGCCGCGCAAGCGACAGTGCCAGGTAGTTGAGACACTCCTGGTTGTCCGGGGCGTATCCGGCCGCTCGCCGCGCAACCGCCTCCATTGCTTCGAATTCCCGCTTCCACAGGAACATCTGCGATTTCGCGGTAAGCGCGACGATGTCATCCGGAGCATGCGAGAGCCGGGCATCGCACAGCACGATGCAGCTGTCAACCGCCCGTGCCTGCGCTTCTGCGTCGTGCCGCCGCGCGGCAGCGAGCGCCATCGCAACCTCGATCGAATCCGGCCGCGCCTTTGCGGCTCTTTGCAGCGTTGCCGCTTCTTCCTCGGTTGGTCCATCGAACGGGTCGCCGGTACGGCCCAGTTCCATCATCGCCGCGGGATGGTCGGGGCATACTTCCAGCGCTTCCCTGAACCGCGCCCGAGCCGCATCGGTCCTCAGGTACAAACGATCTGTCCGTCCCTGCTCCAGGAGACGGGCGATGGTCTGCGCGACGAAACCGTCGGGCAGGTCGTTCCTGCTCCTTTCGTCCCGTGCCATGCGGAAGACCTCCTTTTGAAGCTGCCTGCGCGCCCGATAGAGGCGCTGTTTTACAGCCCCCTGGGTCGATCCCACCCGAAGGGCCACGTCCCGGATGGTATATCCCTCAAGATAATGCAGCGTGAACGCACGTACGCTGGCGCCCGGAAGGCGCGCGAGCAGTTCCTGTATTGCCGCGTTGCGAAGAACCGGTTCGTCACGACGTGGTTTCGGTTCCGTCGCCGTGCCGGCCGATTCGTTCATGGCCAGCCGCCGTCGAACCTGCCTCAGCCTGTTCAGGCAGAGGTTCCGAAGGATCCGGCCGACCCATGGTAGAAAACGGGAGGGATCCTCCAGTGCATCCAGCCGCACAAATGCTTTCAGGAATGCCTCCTGAAGCGCATCCCGTGCGTCTTCGTCGGCGTGCAGGTAACCCAGCGCCTGGCGGAAGAGGCGATTTCCGTGGCGCTTCACCAGGGTCTCGAAAGCGGCGAGGTCGCCCGAACGCACTGCGGCGACCAACCGGGCGTCTGTTGACGGATTTTCCATGGGTCTACCAGAAAGACACCGCACCGTGGAGGCAGGTAACACCCCGGACTCGTGAGGCGTAGCTTCCACGCAAAGTTGAAAGCCGATTATTCCTGTATCCCAAAAGTACAACAACGGGTTACGTCAATTCGACGTAACCCGTTGTTTTTTGGTGCCGAAGGGGGGATTCGAACCCCCACGAGCACAAGGCTCACTGCGCCCTGAACGCAGCGCGTCTACCAGTTCCACCACTTCGGCACATGAGCCATGGGCCTGGAGCCGGAACCCGCAGACCGGAAAGGAAATATATAAAACCGCCTCGACCTTGTCAAGATTCCTCGGCCGCGAACAGGTTGCGGAATCCTCCGGGCATCCGCTTCGGTTTCCGGGTGGCGTAATCCAGGAAGGCGATCCCGGTTTTCGCCCGGGCGACTTCGATGCCGGTGTCCCGGTCGGTTACGCGGTAATAGATGTCGCATCCGATGCGGGTCAGGCCATCGACGGCGACGTGAAAGGTCAGGGTCTGGCCGTAAAACGCTTCGGACTTGTACTGGATGACGGCGTCGACCATGATGATGCCCACCCCGTCCACGTTCAGTTCGGTGAAGCCGTGGCTTTCGAGAAAACGCACCCTGGCCTCGTGGACGAGCGACAGGACGGCGTTGTTGTCCATGTGCCCGCCGTAATTGATATCGGATACGCGAAGCCGGACGTCGGTAGCGAAACCGAAGGTCTCGGGAAGTTCGAGCTTGACGCGAGACATGATCGAGAATAATCTACGCAGGTGGTGGAGGTTGCGGGTTAAGGGAAAACAAGCCTGAGAGGGTAGATTCAGTATTGTGGTTGATATTAGATTTCGGTCGATAAAAAAGCCCAGGCGGCGGCCTGGGTTATCTTCATCAACAGAATCTACTCCTGGTCACTTATTCAGGGCTTGGTAGAACTGATCATGATTTCCAATTTCAATGACCTCAATTGCTGTAACAACGTCATCCTCTCCATATACTCGAAAGGCAATACGAAATTTGTCATTTAAATAAGCCTTCCAGACATTTTCCCACATATGTTCGAAATGTCTACCAGGTAATTGTATGCCTGCTTCTATTTCGGAGAAAAACCGCTCTACTTGATACTTGATGGTTGGATTACGATTAAGACGTTTTAATTTTTTATGTACGGTCTTATTAAATTCACGTATCTCGACAGGTGGTTTAAAAACCATGTTCGAATCCTACAGACTGGCAAGAGCGGCCTTTGCTGACGAGTACGTCCTTTTACTTTTCGGTTGTTCATTGGCAAGCAATACCATAATCCACCAACGATATTCCTGAAAATAGGCTATAATTTCACAGGTTAATTGGTCAACAACCTTGAGTTTTTCGTACAAATTCACCTTTTTATATATTTCCTCCAAAGATGCCAAAAATCCCCGCCAATCTTTAAATTCTTGTTCCGCCTCCTCGATTTGCCGTATCGTATTTTCAGGATCATTATCTATGCAACCGTCCTGAATATATCTCTCCGGCGCTTTTTTCAACGTTTCAAAAGCCTGAGCTGCATCGTCACGTAATTTCGTGAATTTCCTTATCTCTCCATCCAACATCTGTCGTTTTTCTTCAATTTCGCGAATTTGAGCACGCGTGAGATAGCCTGTCTTGCGTCTTTGTTGCGAAATCTTATAAATGATCTGCGATTCTGCAACATCTAAAGATGGAGTTATCACCGCTGGCATTGTCTTCCTCCTTTACAAAACCAGGCCGTACGCTAAACCCTTCAATCGCAAACCCATAGCATAAAAGCCACATATTGCAATATACGTGAATTGGACGTTTAGGGCAATTCCATTTAAATTCTGTCCACCCATGTAAATTCCGTTATCTACTCCTACCTCCTGATCTTTCCATACAAGCCCGACCACACGTCAGGGCAGCGTCAGCCGCCACACGTCGTTCACGACCGGCCATGTATTGCCCGCAACAACCCAGAGGCTGTTCCGGAACACGTAGCACGTGGATTCGTGACGGGGTGCAAAGCGGGTGTCGGGTTCGAATTCGCGCCACTCGCGGCCGTTTTCGGTAAACCAGACGTCGCCCAGGTTCACCGAATTGGCGTTGTCGTACCCGCCGATGATCCAGAGTTTGCCCGCGTAGACCTTCGGAATGAACCACATCCGCGGCGACCAGGGGGCGTGTTCGAGTACGCGCGTCCAGTTGACGCCGTCCTCCGAACACCAGACGTCGTTCAGGGTCGTGTAATGCGGGTAGCCCTTTTCGGGCGGGTGGTTGCGCCCGTCGATCCGGCCCCCCATCACCCACAGCCTGTTGTCGTACGCGGCCACGGCGGCGGCGGACCGGTCTCCGTAAGGGGCGTTGGACGCGACCTGTGTCCAGTCGACGCCGTCGCCGGTGTGCCAGACGTCGGTACCGCTGCCAAGCTGCCACATGCGGTCACGGTGGACAACCAGTTCGCCGTAGCCCCTCGGCCCGAAGGGGGTTTCTTCCAGTACCCTGGTCCAGTCGACGCCGTCCGGCGATGTCCAGACGCTTCCCTTCACGGCCCACATCCTGTCCTTGTAGGCAATCATTTCGCTATAGCCGTCGTAGGGCGTGGCTTCGCTTACCAGATGCCAGCTGATGCCGTCGGATGAGTTCCAGAGGTCCCGGGTGAGGATACCGGAATGGTAGTAGGCGTTGCTGATCCAGAGCTTGTCCTGAAACACAACGTCTTCGGACGTATCGCGCGGGGTGAACGGCGCGTTGCGGACCAGGTTGATCCAGTCGCCGGTTCGGGTGGCGTTGACGTCGGCCGTGTTGATGCGCATGCTGGACACGGTGGGGATTTCGATCGTTGCCGGGCCGGTCCATGAGCGCCCCGGAAAGAAGAGGAGGCGGCCGCCGTCCGCCGTGATTTCATACCCGGGGTCATCCTCCAGTTCGATCAGGGCGCCGCCGGCGTCCGGGTGATGGATGGCTTTGATCGTGTGCCCGTAGGTGAACCCGTCGCCGTCCGTCACAATGCCGGTGAGGCCCGCGAGGTCCACGCCGGTGGGAAGATCGGCGTCTAGGACGAGCCCGTCCACGTCGTCGCCGTCAGCCTTGCGCAGTGTCTTGAGGACGTTCCCGCAGCGCGTGCCCCGGCCGCCGAGCCTGCGGTTTCCTTTCTCCAGCAGCGTGCCCCCGATCAGAATCATTTCTTCAACTTCGCCGCCTCGTTCTCTGACGAAGCCGACTCGCCCCTGGAAGCGGAGGTCGCCGCACTCGAGCGTGCGGTTCTCGTCCGACGCGGACAGGATATAGTCTGTGACGCCGCCGGCGTCGACTCTCAGGACGATGTCCTCGCCGGTGCCGCCTTCCGCGTCGAGGCGGTCCACGCCGGTGACGGCGGGCCGGCCGCCGCGGGGTTCCAGGACGGTACTGAAGAGGGTGGAGAGGTTCTCGCCTTCGCGGCGGTGGATGAGCATGGGCATGGTGACGGCGTCCAGCCGGTTGTCATCCTCGTCGGCATTCCGGATGGAGGGCGCCCGGGCGGTGAAGAGGTCACCGCCGGGACCGGTGAGGCTGTAGACGCGGACCGAACCCTCGGGTGACGCCTGGCTGGTGAACGTCGCACGCCACGGCCGGGTGACTCCGGCGCGCCGTACGTCGCGTATGAACGCGTATCCCAGGTTGTGTCCCCCGGCGTCGCCCTTGACGCTCTCTCCGGTGGGCAGGGTGGCGGTCACGCCCGCGGGGAGCAGCGTTTCGCCATAGGGCCTGGCGGGGAGGTCGGTTTCAACGGCGCCGTCGTGGTCCGCGTCGCCCGCCAGGATGTACTCGTGACGATGGCCGCCCGTGACCCGGAACAGGTCGACGACGTACGTCTGTTCGGGCGAGAGGCCGATCTGTAGCAGCATCCGCCGGTAGGTGGACGTGACGCCCGGATAGGCGCGGTCGCCCGAGGCTTCGATCGCCTGGAACGTGTCGCTGTGCGGGACGAAGAGCAGGAGGTTGCCGTCCGAGGGCGCGTTTTCGGAGCCGAACGCCTGGTCCTTGCCGTCCACGGCAACCGTGTTATGCGACAGCGTGCTGATCGTCCAGCACCGGTGGCGCGTGTGGGTATAGCCGATGTCGCTCAGGCGCTCCTGGCCGCGCGCGTAGAGGGTGATGCTCAGGAGATCCGCGTGCTGGTGGCCGTATCCGCCGGAGAAGTGGAGGTACGTCTGGGTGCGGTCGTCGCCGCTTCCCGTACTCAGGCGGGCGTGGCCCATGCCCGGCAGGAGCATGGGACCCGTCGACTCGGGGGCGTCTCGCCGTTCTTTCGCCCATGTGTCATGGGTGGGGACCACGCGGCCGTTGGGATAGCGGAGAAGCTCCGGGATCTGCCGGGCTTTTTCCAGAATGGGAAAACGGGCGTTCAGGTCCAGATTGTCGTAGCGCTCCCCGTCTTCGGGATGCACATATTCGTCCGGGTCGCTGTAGCCGTCCAGTCTTTCGATGACCTGCCGCAGCCCGCCGATGGTCTGGTTGTGGTACGAGACCGCGCCTTCGCGCCATACGCCGTCCACGAGGAAGTTGGCAGCGATGAGCCGGGAGATGCGGTCTACCACGGCATGAATATAATCCGGTTCCTTCAGAACCCTCCCCGCGGCGACCATGCCCCGCAGAAGCGTGGGATCCATGTTTCCGAGCGCCGGCGGGAATCCCCGGACAAAGGCCACGCTCGCATGGAAAAACCCGTCTTCGATGCGTCGAATCCCCGGTTCGTCCAGTTCACCGCTGTCCCGGATCAGGTCGTAGGCGTAGATCAGATTCTCCGGTATGTCCATATAGGCCCACCAGTCCCACTTGGAGGCGCGATAGTCCTGGACCGGATAGGGAAAGCCCTGGCTGCCAGGGAAGATGATCTTCTGCCGGAAGGGCAGGTCGTGGTGGACGCAGTATCCCGGATAAACCTCGGCGAAGCGGTTCAGAATGAGGGCCGCACGCCGGGCGAAGGAACGGTCTCCCGTCGCAAAGTAGAGTGTCGCCAGGTCATAGGCGGCGTTGGCGAACCAGGCCCGCGCCCGGTACCACCCCTTCGCCTGGAAGAAGTGCCTGTACCCGGAGTCGTCCTCCCAGTACGGATACGCCTGTGTCTGGCCAACGGGATTGACGACGCTCAGGATTTCGGTGTCGGGGAATTTTGCGTTGGGATATTTCAGGCCGCAGTACTTGCAGAAGACGCGGTCCGGGTCTTCGATCGTCCAGTCGATCTGGCCCTCCTGGGCGCCGCCGTCGCAGTTGGGACAGTCCACGAAATAGATGCCCGCGCGGTCTGGAATGAGGCGCAGAAGTTCGCGTTCCGGCAGCGAAATGACGGGTTCGAGGTTCCGGCGCAGGCGCTCCACGTCGGAATCGTCCAGGTCGGGCGGAAAGACAGGGTCCGCGCCGGCGGGGTCCGGCCGGAGTGCGAGAAGGATCAGGACGAGTACGAGGGCGAACATCAGCATGTCGGGACATCCTCTCGGTTCTGAACGATTCGCAAAGGCTGCAACGCACATGTCGGAAACGAGCGGCCGGCGTCGGTTCGCGCGCCGGAAGACGGTCGGGTTCTAAACGTCGCACCGTCGGGGTTCGCGGCGTGCGTCATGGTCGGCTCGCCGGCGATGCGTTGCGGCGCAGCACCCTGCCCGGCAGCGCGCCGGTGGGGGCGCCCCCCTCCACGGCCGGCGTCCCGTTGACCAGCACGTACTGGATCCCCACGGGACCTCCGGTGGGGTTCTCGAACGTGGCGGTTGAGTTGACGGTCTCCGGATCGAAGATCACGATGTCGGCGGCGTTGCCTTCGGCGATTTCGCCGCGGTCGGCAAGGCCGAATCGCCGGGCGGGGAAGCCGCTCATTTTGTGGATGGCTTCCGTGAGAGAGAGAAGCTTCTTCTCGCGGACGATTTCGCCGGGTACGCGTGCAAAGCACCCGAATCCCCTGGGGTGGGGGTGGCGCACGTTGTAGATGCCGTCGCTCGCGACCATCATCCGAGGGTGCGTTGCGGTATTCCTCACCGTGGTTTCGTTGTTTTCGGGGGTGTCCTGCCACGGGAAAATGTACGTGGACAGGCCGTCCTCCTCCAGGATGAGATCGTAGGCGAAGTCCTCCGGAGCGACGCCCGCCCCCGCGGCCAGGTCCGACAGGGTGGCGCCGACGTAGCGTCCTGATCGGGTATGACCGACCACCTGGTTGCACGCGCCCAGCCAGCCGCGGAGATGGGGAAGGACCCGTTCCTTCACACCGGGGTCCGCCAGGTGATCCAAGACGTCTGCCGGAGCGCCGATCTGGTCCGGGACGGGAAGCATGATGGTCATGTGGGACATGCCGGCGGGGTAGAGATAGGACTCGAAGGTGAGGTCGATATCCTCCCTGTCGGCAATATCGAGAAGCTCGGCCCCCTCCCGGTCTGCCCGCTCATGGGAATGGTGGACGGGAATGCCGGACTGCCGGAAGATCTCGAAGGTCTCCTTCCAGGCATCCGCGCGACCCAGTATGTGGTTGCGGACGTGGGCGGCGTAAATGCCGCCGTAGGAAGCGGCCACTTTGCACAGTTCCACCAGTTCGCGCAGGTCGGAATTTGCGCTCGGCTGGTAGTCCAGCCCCAGGCAGAGGCAGCCCGCGCCCGCTTCCATCCATTGCCGCACCAGGTCGGCCATGGCGTCGATCTGCGTATCGGTGGCGGGACCGGGCGACCAGCCGCAGACGTTCAGACGCACGGCGCAGTGGGGCACCTGCGGGTAGACGTTGCAGGGACTGTTCCCGGGAAACAGGTTCAGGTAGTCTTCAATGGATTCCCAGGTGAGGTCCAGATCCGCCGATCCGGCGGCGAACCGGGTGTACTCCCACATCTGCCCTCGCAGGTCCGGAGACAACGGCGCCCATCCGAAGCCGTCGGGCGCGAGGAGCTGCGTCGTAACGCCCTGGACGACACCCGCAAAACGGTGGATTCCGGTCAGAAGGGCGGGCTCGCAATGCACGTGCACGTCGATGAATCCGGGGCAGACCACGTGGCCGCGGGCGTCGATCTCCCGTCTCGCCTCAACATTCGAGAGGTTGTCCACGGCGGCGATCCGGTCGTCCTGTACGGCGATATCCGCCGGGAACGGGTCTCCACGGCCTGTCCCGTCGACCACGAGGCCGTTGCGGATGAGGGTGTCGAACGTCATGGGATACACCTTCTGAGAAGCGCGTTGGCGGGCCGGTTGAGATTGCGGACTGAAGATAAACAGGATTTCTCTTCGGCGCACCGGATTTCAAACCAGCTTCCTACCAGTCGTTGAGCTTGTGGCCGTCTCCGTTGAACCAGATAACGTCCGCGACGACCCCCAGACCCACGCCGACGAGATATCCCATGAACATGCCCAGAAAGAGGGGTGTCAGGCGTCTGTAGCTGTTGAGGCCGCCGAATCTCATGATAAGGGCTTTGGTGAACCACGCGATGAAGATGGAGGTGACGCTGCTTCTGAGCACGTTGGAGGCGGAAATGGTGAATCCGATGGGATGGATGGGGAATCCCGGAAAGCGGTATCGCAGAAAGACGAGGAGGCCGGTGAACGCGGCGCCGATGCCGAAGAACCCGACGCGGTCCCAGCTTGTGCCGGCCGTCCCCTGCTGGATGCGGGCGGCCGTATATCGCCAGATGCCAACGGCGCCGTCACCGGAGCCGTTGAAGCTGACCACGCCGAAGTTGTAGCTGCCCACGCCGTAATAGCCGTGGTAGAGAATGAAGGCGATCACCGAAAGGGCGCCGCCAAGGGCGCCCAGAAGAACGCCGGGCGCCAGCAGCCGCCGGCGTTCGGGCCGCATGGCCACGCCCAGCCTGGGGACGTGGGCCAGGGCGGTGATCGCCCAGGTCTTTGCGTCGCAGAAAAAGGTGTAGGTCAGGCCCAGGGCAACCGCGCTGTGCGGACCCATTCCGGAAATGCCGAAAAGGTGCCACGTAAACGCCTGCGCCGTAATGGGGCCGCGCAGATACACGAGGCCGCTTTCCACGATAATGCGCGCCAGACCCAGGTAGAGCGCGAGGGTGGCGAACCAAAAAGCGATCAGGGGGCCGGCGGCCATCCCGGCGCGGAAGAGCCACACGAGCAGGTACGCACATCCGGCCAGGAGCAGATATACCGCCGTGCGGTAGGAGATGAGTTCGTTTGAGTCGTCGACGTCGTCGACCGCGCCCGGTCGTCGGGTGCCCGCCGCGCGCGCAAAGGCCTTCCTGAATACCGCGGCCAGGTGGCTCCGGGCAACCCAGAGGCCCCAGCCCGCAAAAACACTGAGACCGCCGAAGCTCTGCCAGCCGATGGCGGGATCGAACGAGCACCACATATCAGAACCGCCGATACTGAAGCCCAGGCGGTTGAAGACGCCCACCTGCAGGATGGCCAGAAGGTGGAAGAGCCAGATGCTGAACAGGACGCTGGATTCGGTGAAGTACGCGAACGCGATCGTCATCGGATGGATGGAGAATGCAAAGTAGGGAAAACCTTCGCCGATCCGGATCACCTTGCGGCTGAGGACCGTCATGGGTACGTCCAGGACGGGTATGGCCCTGACGAACCAGGTCGCGATATTCCAGCAGAAGATGGCGACGACCAGCCAGAAACCGAACCGGAACAGGCGCGACCGGACCAGGGTGGCCAGACTGCGCCCGGAACCGGAGTCGCCGGTGAGCTCCAGGACGGCGGTGGCGATCGGGAACGTGAGGCGTTCGTTGTCCATCCACTGTTTGCGGAGGATGACGACCAGGCAGAAGCTGACGGTAAGCACCGAACCGAGGAATCCGCCCCACCAGAAAACCGGCGCCGCCCAGGCGCTCCAGGGGAATTCCTGGCCCTTGAACAGACTCTCGTAGAAGCCGGTTGCGGCCCCCGGATCCGCGACGATGGTCCAGGAGGGAACCCTGGAGAGCAGGTGTTCGGCCCATTGATTCTCGGGTGTCGCAAAATAGGTGGGCGCCGTAACCACGCCCAGCAGGTATCCCGAAAGCCACTCTCCCTGCATGGTCGCCGCGACCATTCCGATACAGCAGATGGACACCAATTCCGAGGCCGACAGGCCGCGTCCGCGACGATAGAGGGGCAGATTGAGTGCGAGCAGGCAAATGAAGGGTATCAGCAGGGCTACCGACAGGTGCGCATAGTCGGCGCGCGAGGAATGCGCGATGAGGCTGGAGTAGGTGGGCCAGAGGTTGACCCAGACGGCCATGGACAGGCCGACGAGGAGCGCGCGCAGCGTCATGATGTCCGCCGTCGGATGTCGGTACGCGGTGGGGCCGAACCTGATGGTGCGGTCGGCGCTCGACTTCGGTTCATGTCGATACGGGGTTGGGTCTACAGACTTCCGGACACCGCAATCTTGATGGCGTCCTTTCCGTCCAGGCGATAGCTGCCGGCCAATGCGTTGAAGCCTTCGGGCACGCGGTCCAGCGGGATGGTGTGGCTGACCATATCCGCAAAGGGGAACTCGTTTCTCTCCAGGATGGGAAGGCCGCGCACGAAGTGTTCCGCGTAACTCGCCCAGACCGCTTCGAAACGCAGGTTCTTGCGCATGAACATCCGATTGGGATTGCATTCGAAGGAACCGACGTCGACGAAATGGCCCATTTCGACGTAGGTGCCGTCCTGCCGGAGATAATCCAGACCCTCAGGGATGGCTTGCAGAAAGCCCGCGCACTCGAAGACGACGTCGGCGCCGGCCCCCTTCGGCGTGGCGTCCCGAACCATTCGCTTGCGTTCTTCCGGGTCCGGGACGTCGGCGATGTCGACCGTGACGTCCGCGCCGATTTCCCGTGCGAGCGCCAGGCGTCCCGGGGGGCCGCCGACCATGATCAGCCGGCCGGCGCCGCTGACCTTCGCGCAGATGAGGGTGACAAGGCCGATGGCGCCGGAACCCTGAACGACGACGGTGTCTCCGAATTGGATCCCCGCCCGCATAACGCCGTGTACGCCGATCGTGAAGGGCTCGAGCAGAACGGCGACCTCGGCCGGCAGATCGGTCTTGAAGAAAACGGTCTCCGGATTCCAGAGATAGATGTACTCGGCAAAGCCGCCGCGCAGATAGGGCTGCTCTCCGGCAGGGATGAATCCGTACGCGCCATCAGACGTTCCCGGCACCAGGGCGATCCGGTCGCCGGGTCTGACGGGACGTCCCAGGTAATCGTGGGTCACGCCGTCGCCAAGCGTGTCGACGATCCCCACGTTCTCGTGCCCCAGAATAATCTCGTCGTCCAATCTCTGGTATTCCCAGTTGTGCAGGTCGGTGCCGCAGATGCCGGCGAGTTCCTGTCTCAACAGGACCGTTCCGGGCGCCGGTTCCGGTACGGGGTACTCCCGGACTTCAAATCGTTCGCCGACCACGACCGAGGCGCGACCGGTTCGGGGCATAGGAAAATCCCTCCCTCCAGACAGCCCGTTGATAAAGTCCATCCGGTCTGCGTCCGGCCCTTGTGACCGAAATACGGCGTTGCGCTCCCTCCCCGAATCCAGGGATTCGCGTCGGTCGCCTGCCTGTGCGTGTCCGCACGCAGACAGGCGCGCCTTGTCTTCGGCCACAATCACTCGGCCACAATCACTCGGCCTCGCCTGCAGAGCGACTCTTCCAACGGACTGCTAAGAACGTGTCAGGATTGCGCGAAGAAACAGATGTTCGGGACGTTGTCAATACTGCCCATTTCGTAGGCGTATCTGCAAAAAAGATCCAGACCCTCCTGTTCGGCCCGGCCGAAGTCATAATGGATCCTGTTGCTCAGGTAGTCCTCGTAGAACCTGCCCGAACCGGCGCGTGGCGACGCATGGTTCGCTGCGATACCGGGAATTTCCCGCACACCCAGTGCTTTGGCCCGGATCAGTTGCCGGGTCTGATCCGGACGCAGTGCGCCCGCCCGTCCCGTCCAGCAGGCGTAGACAAACGGAAGCCCCGTAAGCCGGGTCCAGGCTTCACCGAGGTCCATCACGCGGTAAGGCGCGGTATCGAGAGCCAGCGCCGCGTCTCCGATGATGACGGCGGCATCGGCATGATCGAGCATGCGCACAGCGTCGGGGAGATGGTGGAAGGCCTCGGGTTCGCATCGGAATTGTTTCTTAAGGACAATACGGCTGAGGACGGTGGACGTCCGGGAATTGACGTCAAGCGCCAGCGTCCGGATATCGGCAGGGTCTCTCCGGTGCAGAAGCAGTACGCTTCGCACCCGGCCCCGGGAAGAGATACTCACTTCGGGGACGACGCTGTATGGGTCCGGGCCGCGTGCGATTTCGATGGAGGGGATAAGCGCGACGTCGGTTTCGCGGCCGTGAAGACGTTCCGCACAGCGGGATGGCACGTCGTAGACGAAATCGAAGCGGTGTTCGATGCGGCCGGTTTCCAGGGCGTGCACCAGCGGATGGGTGTTCAGGAAAGAGACGACACCGAGGCGGGTTGTCATTCGCGCGGCTTTCAGTTCACCATTTCGTACCGGGTGTTTCGTCTCGCCGGCCGGTAGCCGGCGTCCCGGATGAGGCGCAGCATGGCGCCAGGACTCATTTCGTCAGTGTGGCTTGTACCCGCGGCGGAGACGACGTTCTCCTCCATCATGGTGCTCCCGAAGTCGTTGACGCCGTATTTGAGCCCGACCTGGGCGATCTTGGGGCCCTGCGTTACCCACGACGCCTGGAAACTCGGAATATTGTCCAGGAACAGCCGGGAGACCGCAATGGTGCGGAGGTAGTCGTAGCCGGTGGCTTTCCTCCCGTTCCAGCGGGCATTGTCCGCGGCCAGATCGGTGTCGTCCGGCTGAAAATTCCACGCAATGAAGGCGGTCATGCCGCCCGTGTCGTCCTGGAGGTCCCGGATGTGTTTCAGGTGTTCGAGGCGCTGCTCGACGGATTCGACGTGGCCGTACATCATTGTGGCGGTGGTGTGCATGCCGAGTTCGTGCGCGGCGCGGTGTACCGCCAGCCATTCGTGCACGCGGTCCTTGCGGAAGCCGATGACGTCGCGGACCTCGTCCGAGAGAATTTCGGCGCCGGCGCCGGGAATGGAATCCAGACCGGCGTCCCGCAGGCGGCGGATACAGTCGGGGATGGACAGCCGCGAGATGTGCGCCACGTAGATGATCTCCGTGGCCGAAAGGCAGTGCTGGTGGACGGACGGATATCGTTCCCGGATACTGGAGAAGAGATCTTCATAGTAGTCGATGCGCAGTTTTGGATTCAGGCCGCCCTGCATGAGAATTTCGTTCGATTTGGGGGCCTGCCCGCCCGCGGCGACCAGTTCGTCGATTTTCCGAAAGATCTGTTCGTGCGGCAGGACGTACCCCTCGGCGGACCCCGGCGGGCGGTAGAACGCGCAGAAGTCGCAGCGCACCCAGCAGACGTTGGTGTAGTTGATGTTCCGGCCGACATTGTAGGTCACCACGTCTTCCGGCCATCTGCGCCTGCGTACCGTATCCGCAAGCATGCCCAGCTCCGTGACGTTGGGATGCGCCATCAGCCGCCGGGCGTCTTCCATCGTGATACGCGCTTCTGCGTGGATCTTCTCAGCGATATCATCGATCATCGATCGGTTCTCCATGTCGTATGTCTCTTTGCCCTTGCTCGCGATGACGATTCTCCCGAGCGGACGCAGTAGCGATGCGACGACCGTCAACGTGTTTCATGACAACACTGGCATTTCACCGGGGACGGCAACGGGTTCCTCGTCTTCCGGGATCTCACGTTCCGTGCGGACCCGGTTATAGAGATTGTCGCGTTCCGCGGGCTCGCGCCCGGCTTCAACGATGCGTTCCACGAGTTGGCTACGGGTGAGCACCTGCCGGGTCTCCTCGTACGTGCGCCTTGTGATTTCGTATTCCTGAATCGTGCCGTCGATGTCGTCCGCCCCGTACCAGAGCGCCACCTGAGAAATTTCGATGGTGTTCATGATCCAGAACGACTTGATATGCGGGAAATTGTCCAGCATCAGCCGGGCGACCGCGATTTCGCGCAGGTCGGCCTCGCCCGTAGGGGCCGGCAGGTCTTCCAGTTCGGTTCGTTCAGGGTGGAAGGAAAGCGGAATGTAGGCCAGAAAACCGCCGGTCTCGTCCTGAAGCTCTCTCAGGCTGACCAGGTGCTGGACCCGTTCGTCCGGATTCTCGATGTGGCCGTAGAGCATCGTGGCATTGGTGGGCAGGCCCACTTCGTGCGCGGTGCGGGCAACCCGCATCCATTCGTCGGAGTCGGCCTTGGTCCAGAACATCTCCGCCTGCACCCGATCGCTGAAGACTTCCGCGCCGCCGCCGGGGATCGACGACACCCCGGCAGCCTTGAGTTCCACCATCACTTCCCTGAGCGGTTTTTTTGCGATTCTGGCGATCTGCACCCACTCGATGGCCGTAAAGGCCTTAACGGCAACCTCCGGGCGGACGTCCTTGACGGCGTGAACGATGTCGATATAGTACGAATAGGGCAGCTTGGGATTGATTCCCGCGACCATATGGATTTCGGTTATGGGAATGTGCAGATACTGCCTGACGCGCTCCTGAACGTCTTCGGGCGAAAGGACGTATCCCCGACCGTCTTTCGGCGGGACGTAAAAGGAGCAGAATCTGCAGAGCTTGTTGCAGATGTTGGTATAGTTGATATGCTGATTGCGCACGTACCAGGCCACGTTGCCGCAATGACGTTCGCGTACGATGTTGGCCATGTACCCCACCGCGTTGAGATGCGGCGAATCGTAAAGCCGCAACCCTTCGTCGGCGGAAAGCCTTTCGCCGGCAATGACCTTCCTGTAAATGTCGTCAAGCTGGTTCGGAATCTTCGGTTTCACCGGGGAGTCCTTCCCTTTGTGGCAGCCGGCGGCGACCCGTGGTATGCGCGCCTTCAGTTCCGGCTCAGCAATTCGCGGGCGTGTTCCATGGTAAGCGCCGATATTTTTTCTCCACCGAGCAACTTGGCGATTTCGCGCGCCCGTTCATCGTCGCCGAGGCGGGCCACCCGGGTGACGGTGCGCCCGTTCGTTACGGCCTTGTGCACGGCAAGGTGGGTATCCGCCTTTCTGGCAATCTGTGGGAGATGCGTAATGCAGATGGTCTGGCGCGCGCAAGACAGGCCCTTGAGCTTCCTGCCCACCACGTCGGCGATTCGTCCGGAAATGCCGATATCGATTTCGTCGAAGATGAGGACCTGTACCGGATCGGTTTGGGAGAGCACGGATTTGAGCGCCAGCATGATCCGGGACACCTCTCCGCCGGAAGCCACCCTGGCCAGCGGCCTGAGGGCCTCGCCGGGGTTCGTGGATATGTGGAATTCCACGCGCTCGATGCCCTTCGGGCCGACGCGAAACCGCCGGTTTTCCACGGTTACCCAACCGTCGGGGGACTCGTCCCGGATCAGCTCAACGTGGAATTCAGCTCGCGGAATCCCCAGGTCGCCGAGCGCGTCCATCGTTGCGCGCGCCAGGTCTCGCGCGGCGGCTTCGCGCGCTCCGGAAAGCCGGGCGCACAGGTCCGCCAGGCCGGCGCGGGCGGCGTCGATTTCTCCTTCCACCTCGGCCAGCGAACGGTCCAGACGCTCCGATTGCGCCAGTTCCTTCTCCGCGTCCTCACGATACTCGAGCACCGTTTCCAGGCTGCCGCCGTATTTCTTCTTCAGGTGCGCCAGGTCGTCCAGGCGACCGGTGACTTCCGCCAGGCGTTCCGGGTTGTGCTCGACGCTTCGTGCATAGTCCGAAAAGAAACGGGCCAGTTCTTCGATGGCATAGCGCTGGGCGGTCACTTCATCGGCTTGAAGGCGGAGCGATTCGTCCATCTGCACGGCGTCTTTCAGGAGCTGTTCTGCCGCGCCCAGGCGATCCACGATGGAGTCGTCGCCCTGATAGAGCAGGGCTTCCAGGCTGACGGCGGTTTCGATCAGTCGTTCGGCGTGGGTGAGCAGCGATCGTTCCTGAAAAAGCCGCTCGTCTTCGTCCGGTTCCGGGTCTGCCGCGGCGATTTCCTCAACCTGAAATTCGAGAAGTTCCCGGCGGTCGCGCATGCGCCGGGCTTCGGCGTCGGCGTTTTCCCGCTTCGCGAGCAGGTCCGCCAGACGACCGTGGGCGATACCGACCGATTCCCGGAGTTCGCCGAGGCTGCCGAACCCGTCCAGAAAGTCGATATGACGATCCGCATAAAGCAGCGACTGGTGATCGTGTTGTCCGTGAAGGTCGACCAGGGCCCGGGCCAGGTCGAGCAGCCCCCGGACGGGAACGGCCAGACCGTTGACGAAACAGCGGCTGCGACCGTTCGCGGTGACCTCCCGGCGGATGATGAGTTCACCGTGCTCGGCCTCGATGCCCATGGCGTCCAGAAGCGGCAGACAGCGGTGATCGGGCTGCAGCTGGAAAATGGCCTCGACGAGACACCGTTTCTCGCTCGTCCGGATCACGTCCGCGCTCGCCCGCGTTCCGAGAACCAGACCCAGGGCGCCGATGAGGATGGATTTGCCCGCGCCGGTTTCACCCGTAATGATGTTCAGCCCGGGTCCGAATTCGATTTCAACTCTGTCGATCAACGCGTAGTTGACGACCAGCAGGCGGCAGAGCACGTTCAGGACTCCCGAGTTTCGCGCCGGTCCAGACTCCAGTCCAGTTTTCGACTGAGCAACTGATAGAACGACAGTCCCTGGAGGTTGATCAGGCGGGTCGTATGGGCGGCCTGTCGGATGTGCACGCGTTCTTCAGGCTGTATAGGTGAGACGATCTTGCCGTCGGCAGTTACCATGATATCGGTGTGTTCGGCGATCACCTGGACGGTGATCGACTGACTGTCCGGTACGACGGCGGGACGCAACGATAGCGAGTGCGCGCAGATTGGCGTGACGATGAATGCCCGCAAATCCGGATGGACGATGGGCCCTCCCGCAGAAAGGCTGTAACTGGTTGATCCCGTTGGGGTTGAAACGATAATGCCGTTCCCGAAAAAGGAGCTGAACGGCGTTTCGGAAATCCAGGACTTCACCTGGACCAGGCGGGCGAGCACCGCTTTTTCGAATGTGAACTCGTTGAGCGCGAAGAAGGTCCTGTCGCCGATTTCCGCTTCGAGGACCATGCGTTCCTCGAGCTGGTATTCCCCCCGCCTCAGTCTGCCCAGACTCTCCCGCAACTCTTCTGGCGCGGCCCCGGCCAGAAACCCCAGCCGCCCGAGGTTGACGCCCAGAATGGGCTTCTGCGAAGCGCCGACCAGGTTGGCCGCGCGCAGAATGGTGCCGTCTCCTCCCAGGGCGACAACGATATCCGAACAACCGGCCAGGTGGGCGCCGGGCCGGTAAGAGACTCCGCTGGAGACGCAGACTTCCCTTAACGGTTCCTCCAGAATGAGCTCGATGTCCTGGTCCTGCGCGAGCCGCACGAAATTCTGGATGAGGGGACCGATGCCGTCCCGTTCGGTATATGCAAGAATGCCGATGCGCTTCATGATCAGGATTTACAGGATTTACGGGATTGAGCAGGATTAGAAACCAAGAGCAGGATCAAAACCGATCAGGATCTACGGGATTGAGCAGGATTTAGATTCCAAGAGCAGGACAAATGCTCACTTTCCGGGCCAAAGCGATGAATCTGACCCTGTAGAAGACCGCAGAAGTTCACACTGACCATTCAGATTCTTGGATGCTGTCGTATGAGACTTCGCTGATTGTGACTGAAATACAACCGGTTATACAATAAGACCACCGGTCGTCGTGGAAAATTCTCTCTGGCTGCAGAAATCAATGTAGCCTGAATTTCCGGATCTCGCAATCGGTGTTACGCACCCTGTTCCGGGGGTTCCGCGTCGGCATCCAGATCGGTCAGCTGAAAGTCGTTCCCGCTTTCTGCCGCGAGGACTTCGACGCGTTGTCTGGCCTCTTCGAGCCGTGCGCGGCAGTGGTTCGACGCTTTCAGCCCCTCTTCGAAGAGTCGGAGCGCTTCCGCCAGGGGCAGGTTTCCGCCTTCCAGGGTCTCTACCGCGGTCTCGAGTTTTTTCAGCGCCTCTTCGAAAGTGGATTCTTCTTCGGCCATCGGATTCCTCGTGGGTTTGAAGGGCCTGTAATGTTCGAGTACTCGCCCGAACCGCGTAGCCGTCCGGAGGGAAAGCCGGTGACTCTCAAGCCACTGTCGGACTTTCGGCCAGAATACTGTCGATCGTGCAGAAGATCTCGCCTCTCGACAGGCGAACGCGGACCTGTTCGTCTTTCGAAAGCGATTCGGCCCGGGTGACCAGCGCATTGTTGTCGGCCCGATGCGTGAGGCTGTACCCCCGGCTCAGGACGGAGAGCGGGCTGAGCGCACCGAGTTCGACGGTGCGGCGGCGATACGATTCCACGCGCAGGTCGAAACTACGCCTGAGGCCGTTCTGAAGGGCCCTTTGAAGGTCGTCGACGGCCTGGATGTTCTGGAGGATGTTGTCTTCGACCTTTCGCAATCCGTACCGCCCCATGTAGCCGCTGAGCAGGTCCTGGTTCTCTTTCAGATAGCGGTTCAGTGCGACGAAGGAGCGCCTTGCCAGGTTTTGAATCCGGGCGCGCAACTCGCCGGCGTCGCGGACGGCCAGTTCGGCCGCCGCCGACGGCGTGGGCGCCCTGCAATCGGCGGCCAGGTCGGCCAGGGTGACGTCAACTTCGTGTCCTACGGCGGAGATTACGGGAATGCCGGAGCCGCAGATGGCACGAACGACGACCTCGGTGTTGAACGCGGCCAGATCTTCCACGGAACCTCCGCCGCGCCCCACGATCAGCACGTCGGCCTTTCCGTGCGCATTCAGCTCTCCGATGGCACGTGCGATGTCTTCCGGTGCGGCGTCGCCCTGAACCAGCGTCGGCCGGAGTATGATGTTGACACCGGGAAACCGCCGATCCAGGACATGAAGAATGTCCCGAATCGCCGCTCCCGTCCGGGACGTGGCCACACCGATCGAAAGCGGGAACGCCGGCAGCGCGCGTTTCCGCGCCTGATCGAACAGCCCTTCCTGCTGAAGCTTCCGCTTCAGCGCTTCCAGTGCGAGCTGCTGCTGGCCGCTGCCCGCGGGGAAGAGTTGCGTGACGACAAGCTGATACGCGCCGTTGCGTTCATAGACCGTAATCCGCCCCCGGGCGAGTACCTTGACGCCGGTTTCCGGTCTGAATGCCGGCGTCGCAGACCGCCACATCACGCACCGGAGCTGGCAGGTCTGGTCGATGAGGGTAAAGTAACGATGGCCCGAAGCCGCCTGGCTGTATTGGGAAATTTCACCCACAATCCACAGGACGGGAAATTCCGCTTCGAGGTTTTTTCGGATTGCCTGCGTTATTTCTGTAACGGTATAGGGCCGTTCCGCCACGGTCAGGCCTCCTGCCAGTCAATCCGCAGTCGTTCGATGCGGGTGGCTCTGCCGGATTCGTCTTCGACTTCCACGATAACGCCGCAAAGCTTGATGTCTTTCTCGGCCGGCTCAAACCGCACAGGCGTCCGATCCAGAAACCGATGGATCACGGCCTCTTTCCGCGCGCCGATGACGGAGTCGTGGGGCCCGGTCATGCCGGCATCCGACACGTAGGCCGTTCCGCCCGGCAGAATGCGCTCATCGGCGGTCTGTACGTGGGTGTGGGTGCCAAGAACGGCGCTGGCGCGGCCGTCCATAAACCATCCGTAGGCGATTTTTTCGGAACTCGCCTCGGCGTGAAAATCGATGAGAATCACAGGGGTCTGCCGGCGGAGGCGGTCCACAATATCCCTGCCGACGCGAAAGGGGCAGTCCAGGTCGAGCATATGCACCCGGCCCTGGATGCAGACAACGCCAACAGGGACCCCGTTCGAGGCGGTGAAGATGCCGCAGCCGGCCCCGCCGACGCTCTCCGGGAAATTCGCCGGCCTCAGAACGCGGTCGGCGCCGAGTATGTACGGGATCGCGTCTTTTCGGTCCCAGACGTGGTTTCCCGTGGTGATCACGTCGGCGCCGTAGGCGAAGAGTTTTTTCGCGATGTTTTCCGTGAGGCCGAAGCCGCCGGCGGCGTTTTCTCCGTTGGCGATACAGAGATCGATCCGATGGCTTTCCCTGAGCCGGGGTATCAGATCGGCGGCCGCTTTTCTGCCCGGCTTGCCGTAGATATCGCCGATAAACAGGATATTCAAGTGGACACCTGTCAATTACGGTCGAAGATTGGCGTCGCGTTCCACGCCGCGCGCGGGCGAAACGACCGCGTACGGAAGAACAACAGGTAACGGACAGCGGAGCATCCGGATACGGATGCAGGGGGAATCAGGGACGGCGCCGGAGACATCAGCGCGCGAAGTCCACCGAGCGCGTTTCTCTGATGACGGTTACCTTGACCGGCCCCGGACAGGTGGCGTCCTCCGTGAGCCGGGAGACGATCTGCGTGGCCAGGCGTTCCGTGTCGGCGTCGCTCATCATATCTGAGTCCGCCACCACACGGACCTCCTGTCCGGCCTTGATGGCGAAGACCGATTCGACGCCCTGTACCATCTTGGCGATGGACTCCAGTCGTTCCAGACGTCGGACGTAATTCTCGATCTGTTCGCGCTGCGCACCCGGCCGAGACCTGGAAATAGAGTCGGCCGCGTCGACCAGTACGGCAACCGGCGAAATGGCGTCCGAATCTCCATGATGCGCCTCGATTGCGTTAATCACAATCGCGTCTTCACCGTATTTGCGCGCCAGGTCAGCGCCATTCTCCCCGTACGTGCCCTCGGCTTCGTGCGCCAACCCCTTGCCGATGTCGTGAAGCAATCCCGCGCGTTTGGCCAGTTGGGCGTCGAGCCCAAGCGAAGTGGCCATCATACCCGAGAGAAAGGCCACCTCTTTGCTGTGATTCAGTACATTCTGGCCGTAGCTCGTGCGGTATTTGAGTCGGCCCAGGCAGGCGATGAGACGATCGTGCAGGCCCGGTACGCCCACGTCGAATGCCGCCTGAACGCCGGCATCGTGCATGACCTCCTGAATCGACTCCCTCGACTTCTGCACGATCTCTTCGATCCGTCCCGGGTGGATGCGGCCGTCCAGAATCAGTTGTTCCATGGCAATCTGCGCGATCGCGCGGCGGATGGGGTCGAACCCCGACAGGATGACCGCTTCGGGAGTGTCATCGATCGTGACATCCACGCCGGTGGCCATTTCAAAGGCCCGGATATTCCTGCCCTCACGCCCGATAATCCGCCCCTTCATCTCGTCGGAAGGAAGGCGTACGACCGCAACGGTAGACTCGATGGTATGGTCCGCGGCCAATCGTTGAATCGCTCCGGCGATAATTTCCCGGGCTTCATCGTTAGACCGGACGAGAGCGTCGTCGCGAATCTCCTTCAGCCGCCATTCCGCATCGCGTTCAGCCTCCGCTTCCATATTGGCCATCAGGACATGCTTTGCCTCTTCCTTCGTAAGACCCGCGATTTGTTCCAGGCGCCTGTTCTGCCGCAGTCGGCCCTGTTCCAGTTCCCGCGCCCGGTCCGCGAGCTGTTCCTCCAGATGCCGGAGCTGCTCATTCGTCTCCGTAGCCAGTTTTTCCTTGTCGTTCAACAGGTCCGCACGTTTGTCGAGTTGCCGCCTGAGGCTGCTCAGTTTCGATTCTTCCCTGTTGGACCGATTGCGTTTTTCTTCCAGTTCCTGGTCGAACCGGAGCCGCTCCTGCTGTATCCTGTCTTTGGCCTCCAGGACCGCCGTCCGCTTCATTGCGTCCGCTTCGGCCCGGGCATCTTCCAGAATCTTCTCCGCGGAGAGTTCGGCGCGATGAATCTTTCGTTTCGCGAGCTTGCCGCTGATCAGCCATCCCAGGATGAATACCAGTATAAGCAGCCCGGCCGACAGCATGATGATCGTCACGACTTCCATGGTCGTGTCTATCGGCAGGTTCATTTCGGCCTCCACGTCAATTGGGACCACGCATCAGTTCTCAAACAAAAAAACCCGCTTGCGCTCATCCGGTTCCGCACATCCCGTCCGGGTAACGGCGATCGCTCCGGATGGTTACAGATGAACGCAGCAGGCAGCACCGGAATCATTGATCCGGCAGGGGTGCGCGGAGTTGCCGGCACGCCCTTTATGATCGAGGTCGTCTCTACGCAATCCGGTTTGTTAAAGAGGCAAGATTGTGGGTCTTGTCCGTCAGGGTCTTACCCAACTTTCGACTGGTTTCTTCCTCTTTGAGCAGTTCGTGCGCGAGATTGACGGCGGCTACAACTGCAATCTTGGCAACCGAACGAAGTGAAATGGTGTTCGCGACGTCACGCATTTTCTGGTCGACGTACCGTGCCACGGCCCGGGCGTGGTCCGGGTCGCCTTCCGAGTGGATGTTGTATTCGGTGCCGAAAATCTGGACGCATATTACCGGTTGTTCAGACATGAGACCTCAGGACATCCGGACGCAGCGTGATGCTCTGGGGCGCGGCGTGGATGTCGGCGGCGCTGTTTTACGCTGTATTCACTGAATCCAGACGCGAGATCATGGTTTCGATTTTGCGTTGGATCTCCTCCTTGTTTTCAATCAGTGACGCATTGTCATCGTAAATGGACCGGAGACGTTCCCTCTCTTCCCGCAATCCGGAGATCGCCTGGCCCTTGTTTTCCAGTCGTTCCTGAAGTTCCCGGTTCCTCTCGTTGAGTTCGGCGTTCTGCTGTCGCAACTGCCGGATAATCCCTACGGCGCGGTCGATTTCACTTATAAGGTGATCCAGCTGCTCGAACACCCGGTTTTCCGACTCCAGCCGGGCTTCTTCAACGTCGCCGGCGTCTGTCTGCCGGTCTGTACGATCCTCCGTTTCAACGCGCGGTTCTTCAGTTTCGTCCGAATCCGCCGGCTCATCCGAACGGTCGGAGGATTCGAAGAGTTCGTCCTGCCGGTCCTGGAGATCGAGCTGCCCATGTTCGGGATTCTCGAATTCCGTCTGTACGGCTGCCTCGTGGACTGCCCCGACGGCGTCTTCGTTCCGATCCTGGGGATTGAACTGTCCGTGTTCCTGGTTGCCTGTTTCCGTCGTTCTGTACGTCTGGCCGTCGGACTCGAAAGGTCTGTCGTCCCCGGTCTCCGACGCCGGCTTTTCGTTTGCCCGATCTTGCGCTTCCATGGTCTCACCCTTTCGTGGATGACTTCGTTTTCGGTCCGTCTTTGCAGTCAGAGACCAAAATTCAGCTCGTGTGTCCGTGCTCTAACAGTCCGTTGAAAACGTCGCTCTGCAGGCGGGGCCGAGTCATTGTGGCGGAAGACAAGGCGCGCCTGTCTGCGTGCGGACACGCACAGGCAGGCGGCCAACGCGAATCCCCGGATGGACTCTATCTACGGGCTGCTAAGAAATGTAAACCCACCATGGCCTGAAGTCAAGGGCGGGATACCGTTTGCACAGGGAGCGAAAACGGAATCGGGGTGGATTCCGGCGGACGTCTCTTCGATGGTTTCCGCGATCTACAGGGCTCGTTGAGCCTGTTCCGCAAGCGCCGTGAACGCCGCTGCGTCCGTGACGGCGAGGTTGGCCAGGACTTTTCTGTCAACGGCTATGTCGGCTTTTTTGAGGCCGTTGATCAGGCTGCTGTACGAGAGTCCGTTAAGCCGGGCGGCGGCATTGATTCGAACGATCCACAGAGAGCGGAAATTCCTCTTTTTCTGGCGACGGTCCCTGTATGCATAGGCAAGCGCACGATGAACGGCGTCGTCCGCGGTGCGATAGAGCTTGCTTCGTCCTCCGCGGTAGCCGCGCGCTGCCTTAAGGACCTTTTTCCGCCTGCGCCGGGATGCGACGCTGTTCGTTGTTCTGGCCATATCGATGGTCTCCTGGTAGCGCCTGGGGGCGCCGGGTGCGGTCTTTGCCTCCGGTCCGCCGTGGCCTCAACTCCAACTCCGCACGGACGCGGGAAGAGTACTCGCGTTTTCGTGGCGTCTCGGCCTGTCAGTTGGGCAGCAGGCGCTGTACCCGGTCCTGGTCCGATTTGTGCACCACCGTGGACTTGCGCAGGTGCATCTTGCGTTTGCTGCTCTTGCTCGTCAGGTTATGCGTGACCGTTGACTTTTTGCGGCCGATCGTACCGGATTTCCGGCGCTTGAACCGCTTCGCGGCTCCCCGGTGGGTTTTCATTTTGGGCACGTTCTACTCCTTTGGTTGGATCGTTTTCGCCGCACGCGCGGCGTGCGACAGCGGGGGACCGGACCGGGCGAACCGGAGACAACCGGGTTTTCCACGACATTGGGTTCCGATTCCTGGAGTGCCGGCGCCGCCGGCGGATGTTATTTCGGAGCGATAATGATGACGATGTTGCGCCCCTCGTCCTTGATAGGCACTTCGGCCGCGCCGATCTCCCGGAGGTCCTCTTCGGCGCGTTCCAGCAGTTCTCTGCCCTGCATTCGGTACATATTCTGCCGTCCGCGAAACTCCACGGAGATCCTGACTTTGTGCCGGTGTTTCAGGAAGTTTTCGGCGTGGCGTATCTTGAATTCGTAATCGTGGTCGCTGATTCGGGGGCCCAGGCGTATCTCTTTCAGTTGCGACCCGCTCTTCTTGCCTTTCTTCTGCTTCTTGCTCTGCTCATATCGGTACTTGCCGTAATTCATGATCCGGCAGACCGGCGGGCGGGCGTTGGGAGCGACTTCGACCAGGTCGAGTTCGGCTTCCATTGCCATTTCCATCGCCTTCCGGGTTTCAACAATGCCGACCTGTTCGCCGTCTTTGTCGACCAGTCGGACCTGAGGTATGCGAATCTGCTCGTTGACGCGGGGCGCCCTTTCCTGCTTTCGATCTCTGAAAACTCTTCGACCTCTGTTGATACCGATCACCTCCGAAATTGATCCATGCCGTTTTGGGGCCTGATTGGAAAAATAGGGACTCAGCCGACGCTTTTCGTCTCGACTTCCTGCTGCATCCTGGCAATCAGATCGAGCGTGGACATGCTTCCGAGGTCGCCGGCGCCATGTCTGCGAACCGAGATGGTCTGCGCGGCGACCTCCTGTTTTCCCACAATAATCATATATGGAATTTTCTGGATCTCGGCC
Organism: Candidatus Latescibacterota bacterium; assembly: GCA_965203805.1. Taxonomy (GTDB): domain Bacteria; phylum Latescibacterota; class UBA2968; order UBA2968; genus JAAXHE01. The sequence goes on from OZ241917.1 coordinate 5,814,188, forward strand.
TCGCGGATCTTGAATCCGAGCTTTGCATCCTGCGGGTCCACTTCGGCGCGGAGCCCCGCGCTGTTGAGGCGGCGGGCGACCTCGCCGGCGTATTCGGCATAGGGATCGGATACCGGAAGTACGGCGGCCTGCACGGGCGCCAGCCAGAGTGGAAAGTTCCCCGCGTAGTGTTCGATCAGCAGGCCGAAGAACCGTTCCATTGCGCCCAGAAGGGCGCGATGGACCATATACGGGCGGTGGAATTTTCCATCGGGTCCTACGTAGCTGAGGTCGAAGCGTTCCGGAAGGTTAAAATCGAACTGAATGGTGGTGCATTGCCACTCCCTGTTCAGGGCATCGTTGATGGTCACGTCGATCTTGGGACCGTAGAACGCACCGGCGCCTTCGTCGATCCGATAGGGCAACTGCTGGGAGTCGACGGCCCGCTTGAGCGCGTCGGTGGCTCGTTCCCAGTCGGCGGGATCTCCAACCGCTTTATCGGGCCGCGTCGAGATATATACGTTGAAGTCCTCAAAGCCGAATGACTTGAGGATGAACATCGTGAAGTCGATAACCCGTGCGACTTCCTCTTCGACCTGGTCGGGGCGGCAGAAGATATGGGCGTCGTCCTGGGTGAATCCGCGGACACGCAGCAGGCCGTGAAGCGTACCGGCCATTTCATAGCGGTAGACGGTGCCAAGCTCCGCCCATCGAAAGGGAAGCTCCCGATAGCTGCGCCGCCGCGATTTGTAGATGAGGCTGTGGAAGGGGCAATTCATCGGCTTGGCGAAATAGCCCTGGCCGTCGATATCCATCGGGGGGTACATGTTCTCGTGAAAGAAATCCAGGTGTCCGCTGGTTTCCCAGAGGCGGGAGCGGCCGATGTGGGGCGAACCGACCAGTTCGTACCCGCCGCTGTAGTGCGCTTCGCGCCAGAAATCTTCGATCTGGTGCCTGATTCGCGCGCCCTTTGGATGCCAGAGAACCAGGCCGGGTCCGGCGGTATCGTTTATCGAGAAAAGATCGAGGTTCCCGCCGATGGTACGGTGGTCGCGGTTCCTGGCTTCTTCCAGGTATTCCAGATAGGCGTTGAGGTCTTTCTTGCCCGGAAACGAGATGCCGTAGATGCGCTGGAGCATGACGTTGTTCTCGTCTCCCCGCCAGTATGCGCCCGAGGAACTCAGCAGTTTGACCGACTTGATACGGCCGGTGTCGGGGACATGCGGCCCGCGGCAGAGGTCCAGCCACCTGTCTGCATTCCTATAGATGCTGATCGTTTCGCCGGGTTCAATTTCCTCCAGGATTTCCAGTTTGTAGGTTTCGCCGCGCGCTCTGAAGAGTTCGATCGCGGCCTCCCGGGTGATTTCCTGGCGCTCGAAGGGTTGGGCTTCCGCAATGAGTTCACGCATGCGGACTTCGATCCGGTGCAATTCGTCCGGCGTGAAAGGCTTTTCCCGGTCGAAGTCGTAATAAAAGCCGTTTTCAATGGGCGGGCCCAGCGTGACTTTCACGTCCGGAAACAGGTCCTGTACCGCCTGCGCCATTATATGAGCCGTACTGTGCCAGTACACTTCCTTGCCGGCGTCGCTGGAGAAGGTGAGGATCTCCAGGTCGGCGTTGCCGTCCAGTGACGATTTGAGGTCCACGGCCCGTCCGTTGACCTTGCCGGCCAGCGCCGCGCGCGCAAGTCCCGATCCGATGGACTCCGCCACCTGCAGGATGGTGACGCCGGCGCGAAAGTCTTTCCGCGACCCATCGGGCAGTGTGACCGTGATTTTCTGGTTTTCAGACATGGTTTCCAACGAATTACCGGCCCTTGGTCCGGTATCTGAAGAAGCTCGAATCGAGACCAGTCGACACCGGCCGGATCAGAGCGGCCTGAATCTGTGCGAAACCACTATGGAAACGCTCCTCGACGTTCGAAGAACCGGTTGTATTGCATCCCGTATAAAAAAAACGCGCGACTTTCCTGCTTGCGCGTCGAACTCAGTAAAGCACCTTGTGAAAACCGGCCCTTTCCGTTGATACTCCTCCGCAAGAAGGTTCGCAGGTACGCAATTATAATATCAGCCAAATTTATATTATCGGGGGCGGGATGTCAAGCGAAAACTCCCGAAATCATCGCATCGAAAAAGGTGCATGCGGTACGTGAACGCGCCCCCTTGCGCACGACGTTCAAGATTACCGGCGCGGTCCGCATCCGGGACAGGACGTCAGGGCAGATGGAGCATCTTGTGGATCCTGCACGAGAGTCGCCACGACGGGTGACGGGTCAGGATATCCAGGGCTTTGCGTATGTACTCGGGTTTGCTCGACTCGGGCTGAAGGTAGACGAACTCTGCGCGCGCTTCCTCCACGATGTCTTCATGGAAAGATCTGCCGACCACATATTTCAGTTCGGTGATATAGCTGAGGCCGCCGGCAATGGTCTTTTTCTTGGGGGAGACGGTCCAGTGCTCGATCAGATCGTAGAGTTCCGGATCCGGATCGACCGCGCCGTTGGTCTCGATGTGGATGCGGTAGTTGGCGGCCCGGAGTTGCCGGCAGAGCGGGACGACGTTCTGGCCGAGGGGCTCTCCGCCGGTCAGGCAGACCCAGGAGGCGGTGTGGCGGCGGACCTCGGCCAGGACCTCCCCAATACCGAGCTCGGAATATGAATCGAATTCGGTGTCGCAGAAGAAGCAGCGCAGATTGCATCGGGCGAGGCGGACGAAAGTCGTGGGCTGGCCGACGCGCAGCCCCTCACCTTCTATAGAGTAGAAGACCTCGTTTATCTGCAGCGTCCGTCCGTCTTCGCGCCAGAGCGGCATCCGATCGTCCGGCGCGGAAGGAATGCCTTCCAGCATGTGGGGGTCTCTGGGGGACAAGTCGGGCTCCGGTCGGGCGGGTGTGACGGGATTCCGGCGAACGCAGATGAAGTAATGGAAAACAGGGACATGAGACAAGGAAAATCCTTGACATCGTCCACCGCCCCATCAATATTGTCGACCGCTCGGGGCATCCATCGTGGCACGCTCCGATTTTTGTTGCGAGTTCGGCAGGCGTCCGCGTTGCCGCGGGCGGGTCGATGAAATCTTCCGGCAGGCTGCGGCCCACGGCTTTACTGGATGGTCAGTGTGTGGCAGACAGGACGTACGATGCCATCATATTCGACGTGGACGGCGTAATCGTCGATTCCGAGGCGGTATACTGCGACACGTTCAATACCACGCTGGGCGATTTCGGAGCCGGGATCAGCCGGAGCGACTATGCGGTCTGTGTGGGCCACCCCGTGGAAGAAAACAGCGCGTACGCCGTGGAACGATACGGGTTGGACGTCGCGCCTGCCGTGTTCCGGGACCTCTGGATGGGTCGATTCGAGGAAGCGATTTCAAGCCCGGACCGGGTGCTGCTGATGCCGGGATTCCAGGAACTTCTGGCGCACGTCCGGGCCGTAGGCTACCCGCTCGGGGTGGCATCTTCCACGCAGCGTGAGCGGATGATGAAAACGCTGCTCAGCGGTCTGCTGTCCAGATTGGGTGGCGTCCTCGACCCGGCCGAGGTGTTCGACGTTGTGCTGTCCGGGACCGACGTGGGTCGGCTGAAACCGGCGCCGGACATCTATCTGAAGGCGGCCCGGAAACTGAACGTCGAACCGGCGCGGTGTGCAGTTGTCGAAGACAGCGAGGCGGGGGTCCGGGCTGGCAAAGCCGCCGGAATGACCGTTTTCGCGGTGCCGAATTTCTTCACCGCCCGTCAGCGCCACGAAGACGCCGATTTCGTTCTGGGCGGACTGACCGATCTGTTGGGGTATCTTTGAATCCGGAAACGAACCTGCGGGGCGTACGGCTGTTTCCGGTCCGGACGTCAGGCGTGGGTCTCTGCGTCGTCTTCGGGGGCGTAGCCGAGTTCCTCGCGGGCGTTTCGGAGGTCCCAGTACGCGCGGGTATTGTTCGATATGCCATAGTAAATGCCGAAGTGAACGTCGGCTTCGATGCTGCACCGCACGAGTTGGACGGTGTCGCGGTGGCTGAGCCAGGACGCGAGGATCCGGTCGCTCGTTCGGTCGATCACCGAACCGACGGGTTGAAAGGATCCGATGCGCAGACAGATCACCGAGAGTCCGAAGGCGTCCGCGTAGTACCGGCCGAGATCTTCACCGAAGGCCTTGCTCGCGCCGTAGAAACTGTCGGGCCGCGCGTTCACCTCGGTCGTGGTGCCGATGCCGTTCTTTTCGTAGAACCCGGTAACGTGGTTGCTGCTGGCGAACACGACGCGGCCGACGCCGGTCCGGCGGGCCGCCTCGTACACCGTGTAGGCGCCGCGGATGTTGGCCTCGAGGATGTCTTCGAAGGAAGCGTTTCCGTTCGGATTTCCGGCCATGTGGACAACGGCGTCCACGCCGTCCACCGCCCGGACCACCTTGTCCACGTCCGTAATGCCTGAGATATGCACCTCTTCGCCGGGTCGGGCCGGAATGACCGTGTTGTGATACAGCAGGCTGAGGCGGTAGTCGTCCTTCAATCCCTCTCGCAGAACGCGTCCGATTCGGCCGGCCGCGCCTGTGATGAGGATTTTCTTTTTTTTCACGAGAGGCCCTTTGTGGGGGACGTGGACAGTGTTCCTTTCTCGTTTACAGGGGCTTCACGCCGGCCCATTCGGGAAGGAGCCTGGCCGCATTGTTCCAGAGGATGTCTCTCTTCGTCGCTTCTGAAAGATCGGCGCCGAGGGTCTTTCCCAGGCACTGCCCGAACAGGCGGACCGGCAGGTCGGACGCGAAAACGACGCGCCGGCCTCCCAGGGCATCCACCGCGGTTTCGACGATGCCGGCTTCGGGGTCGCCGCCGCCGGTGTCCACCACCAGGTTCGGGCAGTCCACGACGTGCTCAATGCCCCTGAGCCCGCATCCGTTGAGGTGGGCCATGATGATTTTTGCTGCGGGGTGTTTACGCGCGAGATCGGCCACGTCCTGCGGAAAGGATTCGCCGGGCAGGTTGCCGGTGGTCTTGTCCCACGCGTGCTGCAGCACCGGGACGCCGAGTTCGGCGGCGCGTCGCATAACAGGGTCCAGGCCGGCGTCGGTAGCCCGGCGGGCCACCCAGAGCTTGACCCCGCACATGCGTTCTTCCAGGATGCAGCGGTCGATCTCGCGGACGGACTCCTCGGGAAAGGCGGGATTGACGTAGCAGAATGGCAGGAAAGCCTCCGGCGCCAGATCGCGCATCCGCAGGTTGTAGTCGTTGCCGTCCCTGCAGTGTTGCATGGCAGGTTCGTACAGGGGGCGGCCGGCGCCGGATGCGGGATGCAGCAGAAAGATGCACATCTTCACGATCCCGGCCCGCCCGGCGGCGTCCAGGATCTTCGCGGCGTCGGCCTGGACGGAGGGCGCGCGCGGGCCGAGCGGGTGGACGTGCACGTCAAGCACGGCGCAGGGCGGTTTCAGTGCGTCTCTCAACGTTGTGAGGTCCACCCGGAACTCCTGTTACCAATCGATGATTCGCCCGGCGTTCCCGCCGAGGATGGCCGATGCGTCGTCGTCGGAAAGGTCGGTGGCCACGCGCGAGAGGGCCGAGTAAGGGATGAAGAGCGGCGCGTGAGAGCCGAACAGCAATCGGTCCCGCAGGCCGTCTTCGACCAGCACCTTTATCGCATCCATGCCGTCCGCCTGGGAGACGTCGGCGTACAGGTTAGGCAGGTCGGGGAATCTGTCCTTGAGCGCTCTGATTTCTCCCGTACGGGGGCCGCCGATGATCATGAGAAGATCGGCATGCCGTTCCGCGGCGTCCGCGACCGCCGCGGCGGGGACGTCGGAAACCTGCGCGAGCGGATGCTGACGGCGGGGATCCTCGAGCCGGGTCTGGACGATGACCCCGAGCCCGGCGCCGGCGAGGGCGGCGAACAGGTCGGACGCGGAGTTCAGATCGTACCCGGAATAGGCCGGCTGGAGTTTGACCAGCCGGACCCGCGGCTGCGCTTTCGCCCGCTCGAGTTCGCCGCGCCATGTGGCGATCGTCGGGTCCAGGACGGGTACGGGCCAGACGTCGTCGGTTCCGCCCGATGCGACGTAGAGGTCGTCGTTGAACCGATGGGGGTTGCGGCACCAGGCGGCGTCGAGCGGCGAGACGCAGATGCGGTCCACCCCATATTCTCTCAGCGATGCGCGCACCCGGCCCAGGGCGCCCGCGACGGGATGGGTCGGCCAGTGTCCGGTGTAGGCGTTGACGTCGATAATCATGGCGTTCTCCGCTGCGTGGATTTTGTTTCTGACAGGGCCGGACGGACCCGCGCTGCTCCGGTTCCGCGACAACCGGTCAGATGGGTTCGACGCCGGCCCACGCCGGCAGAAGACGGGCAGTGTTGTTCCACAGGATCTCTTTCTTGACGGCGTCCGGGAGATCGGTTCCCAGCGTCTTGCCCAGCTGCACGCCAAAATGGCGGATCGGGGCGTCTGAGCCGTAGACGATGCGTTCGGTCCCGATGGTCGCCGCGGCGGCTTCGACGATTCCGCTGTCCGGGTCTCCTCCGGATGTGTCCACGTGAATGTTCGGACAGTCTGCCACGTCTTCCATGCCGGCCAGACCGCACCCGTTCATGTGAGCCATGATGATGTCGGCCGCAGGGTGGCGACGCGCCAGGTGCGCCACGTCGGCCGGAATGGATTCACCCACAAGATTGCCGTTGGTCTTGATCCATGCGTGTTGCAGCACGGGAACGCCGAATTGTACGGCCCGTTCCAGGATGGGGTCCAGTCCCGGATCCGTAGCGCGGCGGGCAACCCACAACTTGATCCCGCACATACGCTCGCTTTCGACGCAGCGGTCGATTTCCGCAACGGATTCGACCGGGTACATCGGATTGACGTAGCAGAAGGGGATAAAGATCTCCGGCGCGACGTCCCGCATCGCCAGAGCATAGTCGTTCGCCTGCCTGAACGCTTCAACCGACGGCTCCCGCGGGCAGGTGGTGTGCAGGGAAAAAAGGCACATCTTTTCCACTCCCGAGCGCCTGGCGGATTCAATGATCAGGCGCGCGTCTTCCCTGACGTCGGCAATCCTGTAGAGTCCGAAGCAGTCCAGCGGATGCACATGGACGTCCAGGGCCGGGCAGAGCGGTTGCAGGCGGTTCTTCATTTCGGAAGCCGTCATCGCTTTCTCCGGGATGAAGCACAACGTCTAAGAAGCACACGATCCGGTGGGTGCTTTTTTCGATAAATCCCTTGCCCCCGCAATTCGTCCCATATATAATTAACTTGCGCGCAAATGTCAGCAGATTTCGGCACGGGAGGAAGATGAAAGCGATTATCATGGCGGCGGGTTACGCCACCCGCCTGTACCCGCTGACCCTGAATTTCCCGAAAGGGCTCCTCAAGGTGGGCGGGCGCACGATTGTGGACTATCTGATGGATCAGATCGAGTCCTTACCCGGGCTCGACGGGGTCTATCTGATAACCAACCGGCGGTTCGCCGGCCACTTCGAGCGGTGGGCGGCAGGGTGGAACGGTCGCCTGAACATCGACGTGATCGACGACGGCACCACCTCCAACGAGAACCGGCTGGGGGCGGTGGGGGACATCCGGTTCGCCATTCGCGCGCGGGCGGTATCGGATGATATTCTGGTGTGCGGATCGGACAATCTGCTTCAATTTCGCCTGAAGGATCTGGTGGCCGACTTCCGCGCGAATCCGGCCGCCCACGTCTGCGTGGGTCGCGTGGACGATCCGGAGGACCGCAGGCGCCGCGGCATCGCGGTGCTGGATGCAGACAACCGGGTGGTCAGGTTTGCCGAAAAACCCGATCGGCCGGAGTCGTCCTGGGGCTCGGCGGCCATCTATGTATATCCCGCGTCGACGCTGACGCGGTTCGACGAATATATCGAGAGCGGCCGGACGCCGGACGCGCCGGGTCACTTTGTGGAGTGGCTCTGCCAGGTGGAACCCGTCTACGCGCACAGGATTTCCGGCGGCGTGGTCGATATCGGAACTCCGGAAGCTCTGGAGCAGGCCAGGCGCGAGTACGGGGGCGCGGGGCGTCGGCCGGTTCAACGCAATCAGTGCGGGCAATGACCATGTTTCATCTGATTCACCAAATGCGGTTCATTCATTCGAAGGCGGAGAAGGTGCTCAGGGGCGTATTCGCACTGCTTCTGATTCCGGTTGCGGCGTATGCCCACAGCCTCGGGGCGGATTTCGACGGGGACGGCGAAGTCGGCTTCGCGGATTTTCTGCTGTTTGCCGAAGCGTACGGGTCCACGAACGTCCGCTTCGATCTGAACGACGATGGAAATGTGGATTTCAACGACTTTCTGCTGTTCGCGGCGGACTTCGGCAGGGTGACGAATGAGGAGGGGGATACGGACGTCGGGGGCGTCCGCTCCACGTTCGAGGCGATACAGGACCACATATTCAATGAAAGCTGCATCAGCAGTTCCTGCCACAGTTCGGCGTGGGCGGCCGCCGGACTTTCGCTCGAACCCGACGTGGCATATGAGCAACTGGTGGGGCGGGTGCCGCAGAACGCGAAGGCGCGGGAAGAAGGGATGCTGCTGGTCACGGCGGGGGATCCCGGAAAGAGCTTTCTGATCACGAAGCTGACCGGGTCCGGGGTGGGGTACGGCGATCGGATGCCCAGGTCGTATTCCAGTCTGAGCGGTGTCGCGATCGACGCGGTCCGCGCGTGGGTCGCGGCCGGTGCGCCCCGGGACAGCGTGGTGGCGGACGCGCCCGATCTGGACAGGGTCCTGCACAGGACGGAGTTCCACTTCCAGCCGCCCGCGCCGCCACGGCGGGGAATTCAGCTTCACCTGGAACCCTTCGCGGTCGCGCCGCGTTCGGAGCGTGAGATATTCTCAACCACCCGGCTCGGGGTCGTGGAAGACCTGATGGTGAACAGGATCGAGGTGGCGCAGCCGGAGGGCAGCCATCACTTCATTCTCTACCAGGCGACCGACGAAAACCCGCCCCCGCCGGGTATTCGCGACCTGGATCCGATTGAAGCTCTCGGGATCTTCCGGAAACGGTTTGTCGTGGGCAGCCAGTCTCCGAAGGCGGAGTTCGAATTCCCCGAGGGCATTGCAATTCCGATGCCTGCCGACGCGGCCTACGAGCTGAACTCTCATTTCGTGAACACCTCGGGGGAGAACACGCTCATCGGCGAGGTCTACGTCAATCTGCACACGATACCCGCCGACAGCGTCAGGGAGGTGGCAAAGCCCATCTTCATCAGCAATTTCGGCATATCCGTTCCGCCGGGTCGAACGGAGACCACCGCGCGTGACTGGACGCTGGAGCGCGACGTCAACGTGATCATGCTGTCCTCGCACATGCATCGCCATGGCAGGCGATTCGATATCTTCCTGGGCGAGGAACGCATCTACCGGAACGAGGAATGGGACGAGCCGGTGACACTCGTATTCAATCCCGCGCTCGAGGTCAAGGCGGGAGAGCGGGTGAGGTTCGAGTGCACGCACGAAAACGACGACAAGGACTTCACAATCCGCTTCGGATTCACCGCCGAGAACGACGAAATGTGCATTATGCTGGGATATTACTATTAAGCGGGCCGGGAACGGCCTGCCTGCGAAGGATGGATGCCGGAGGCAGACAAAGGCGGTCGGCGTCCCTGCGCGACGTTCCTCATGACCTCGTCGAACAAAGCCCCGTTGGTGGAAATGGCTTCGCCGCCCGCGATGGTCGCGTTTCCGCTCCAGTCGGTAAAGGTGCCGCCCGCTTCTTCCAGAATGGGCTGAAGCGCGGCGCAGTCCCACACGGCCATAATGGGGTCCAGCATGATCTCGGCGCGGCCGGTGGCGACCAGGATGTGTCCGTAGCAGTCCCCCCACCCCCTGCAATAGGCGACTTTTCCCGCGAGGTTTCGGTACGCGCCATCCCTGCCGTATTCGGCGAACGACTCAAAGTCGGTGGCGCACAGGAGAGCGTCTTCCAGGCGTGAGACCGTGGAGACGCTCGCAGGACGGCCGTTCCAGGTGCAGCCCGAGCCCCTGGCCGCGCAGACCATCTCGTTCATGGCCGGAAGGTGGACCACGCCGACGGACGGGACGCCATCGATTTCCACGCAGATCATCACGCCGTAGAGCGGAACGCCGTGAACGAACGACTTCGTACCGTCAATCGGGTCGATGATCCAGCGGCGGCCGGTGCGGCCGGCGTGATCTCCAAACTCTTCGCCGACGATGGCGTCGTCTGGAAAACGGTCCCTTATCAGCCCGGCGATCCCTCGTTCCGCGGCGCGGTCGGCTTCGGTAACGGGGCTGTCGTCGGACTTTTTGTCGATTCGAACACCGGTCTGAAAGTAACGCAGGGTAATGCGTCCGGCCTGCCAGGCCGCATGGGTGCTGAAGGCCAGGAGATCCTGGAGAGACGGCTCTGCCATGGGCGTTCCTTTCTCTGCAGTGCGAAGATGCATGCCCGTGTCGGGTTTACCGAGTTCCCGCGGCGTGCCGGAGACGAAGTTCCTCCGTTCCTGGCTGGAATGTATGCAGGCGTCCGCAGGAAGTCAAGTCGACGCCGGCAACGGACTGCCCGGAGTTCCGCTTGCATTTTCAGAACGGAATGTTTATATTTGTTCGTGGAGGCTGGATCTTCAGGATTCAACCTCTAAAAGTGCCTTGAATCTACGGAAGGGTGACCCAACCGGAAGTTATTCCACAGGTACCTGTGGAACTTCGTCAATAATTTTCGGCGCCTGGTAGGTTAGGCGCTTTTTTTATCTCCATGCGTGGTGCGGCCGGCAGGCCGGGGCGCAAGGATGGTTTGGCGCACGGTGGTCCCGCGGACTCGTGACGGGACAGCTCGTGACGTGGTCGGAAGGGACGGACAGATGCTGAACGTCGAGATTGTGGAACCTGCGGAAGTACGGAAGGCGACCCGGATCTTCCACCGGGACGGATTTGTCGTGATGCGAAATGCCCTGACGGCCGAACAGTTGGCTTACGCGAGGTCGGGGGCGGAACGCGTGATCGCGGAACAGACCGCGGCCATTCCGCTCGAGGACGCGAACCGCGGGTACGCGCGTTACTCTTTCGGACCTCAACTCCACCATCCGGAATGGGCCCAACTGATTGATTTACAAACGGTTTTGCCGGTTTTGGAAGCAATATGGGGAAGCAGTGATTTCCACTGCTGGGGCGGCGGAGGAGATTATTCTCTGCCCGGCGCAAAAATCCATAAACTGCACGCGGATATCACCGACATGCTCCACGACCCCCAGGGACGGGTGAACGTGATGGACCTGCCCACGCCGGTTATCGTGGTGAATTTCCCCATGGTGGATTTCAGGGAGATCAATGGCGCGACGCGGTATGTCCCCGCCACCCACCGCAACCGGGATCCGGCGCCGGGGCTTGAGGAGGAGCCGGATTGGATGAAACGGTCGATTGTCTGCGGACCTGCCGGAGGGGCGGTGATTCGTGATATCCGGTGCTGGCACGGGGGCACGGCCAACAGGTCGGACGAGGTGCGCGCAATGACCAGCGTGGGCTATGGGGCGCCATGGTTTCTGTGGCTCAGGAAGGAGATGCCCCTGCCCCGGAACGTGTACGATACCCTGTCGGACAGGGCGAAGGGACTGACGCGCTTCATCGTGGACGTCTGATCGGGACGGAGTGGGTACCCGGGCCGACGGAGACGGATCGCATCACGTTGATGACAGTGGCTTTCGGGCTTTGCGGCGCCTTTTCCGGACGAATGGAAACCGGGCGCATAAGCGGGGCGCAACTTCGGTTGCGTCCCGCTTTTCTTTCGTCAGGCGGCATATCCGATTTCTTGCAATGAGACCTGCTTCCCGGTGTTGTGCGCTCTGCCGGCCGCCTCGGAGACCGCAACGCTTTCCAGGATTTCCGGGTAGGGAACCGGGGACTGGCGGGTTTCAACCATTTTTCGGATCAGTCTGATATTCTCGTATGCGCCGTAGGGAAAGACGTAGTCGCCAAGAGGCGCTGAATGGATGTCGCCCATATTTCCATATGCGCTGGCGTAGAAAGCGCAGTGATAGGTATCTCCCGTGTCGCAGCAAAGCAGCGCCCCGCGTCGGGGAAAGCGGGGTTCGTCAGGGTAGATGAGGTGCATGAAGCCGCCCGTGTTTTCTCCCATGGATTCCACGGCGCGCACGCCTGTTCCGAACAGGTTCTGAGCCAGGCAGATGGCGTGGATCTGACCGGCCAGCGAGGGGCCTCCCCCGCGGATGGAAACGAACTCCAGATTGCCCACTTCCTGCAGGCGGGCGGCGAACTGCCTGGCCTGCGGGAGGGTGTTCAGGATTGAACGTGAAAGCATCGGGGCATTGCGCCTGCGCGCCAGGTCGACGATGGCGTTGGCGTTTTCCAGGTTGTTCGCGAGCGGTTTGTCGATAAAGGTGGGTACGCCTTTTTCGAGGCCCGGCCGGGCCAGTTCGAGATGGTCGGCGCCGTCGTAGTTGCAGTCCGCGACCAGTACAAGGTCCACGTCGTCCGAAACTTCGTGAACATGGTCGCATACCCGCGGCCGTGACGTGAAGACTTCCGCAAAGACCTCTCCCACGCCGGCGTGTTCGTCCCAGACGCGGGAGATTTCGAATTCGTGCAGGCAGGGCACGGTCATGCGTTCGGGATCGCTGTAGAACGTATAGAAATAGAAGTGGGCCCCGCCGGTCATCCAGCTGTAGGGCGCCCCGGCGCTGTCTTCCATGGGTTTCTGCAGGCGAAGGGGCGCGTGTTCGGCCATCAGCGCGCCGTAATACATCCCATGCATGTCGCAGCGGATCAGACCGACTCGGATTTTCTCCATGACCAATCTCCTCGAAACCGCGCCTCGAACGCGCACGACGAAGAACAAATGACGCCTCCGTCACCCGGGAGCGCGTAAAGTATGAAAGAAAAATCGGGAAGACAAGGATTTTTCTTCTTGATTACTGAACAAATGTTCAGTATATTGATGGGTACTGAAGGACAATACGCGCTCCACGCCACATGGTCCCTTTACAACAGGTCGGGTACCTTCAGTTCACGGAGGCCGGTTCATGTCTGCTGCTCGAACACCCGGGGTTCGTCTCACGTCTGATGAAAGATCGCTGGAATATTATTACAGGGAGGTGGATCGCCACCCGCGAATCGACTCGGCCGCGGAAAGGGAACTTGCGGCCAGGATCGAGACAGGAGATGAAGCGGCGCTCGAGGCGCTTGTCAATGCCAACCTTCGCTTTGTCATTCATATCGCCAGGGGGTACCGGAACCAGGGTCTGTCGATGGGAGATCTCATCAACGAGGGCAATTACGGGCTGCTGCGGGCCGCGCGAAAATTCGATCGCCGCAAGGATTGCAGGTTCATCACCTATGCCGTCTGGTGGATCCGGCAGCATATTCTCAAGGCCCTGGACGTCCAGACCCGTCCCGTCCGCCTTCCTGCCAGCGTGCTGAACGATTTCGGCCGCTTCAGCAAGACCGAGGCGCGCCTCGTGCAGCACCTGGAGCGAGTCCCCGCGCCGGAAGAGGTCGCTGCCCGGTCCGGTCTGTCGGCCCGGCGGTTGAAACGCTGTCTGGATGCAGGCACAAATGTCATATCGATGGACTCGACCTGCGCCGGCGACGGCCTGAGCCTTGCGGAGACGCTGCCGGACACGTGCGCCCCAATGGCCGACGAAGCCTTCGATGAGGGGCGCAGGGCCCGTGCCCTCATGGAAACGCTGAATGGACTTTCTGAACGGCACCGCAAGATCCTGACGCTTTATTTCGGGATGCTCGGAGAGGAACCTGCTACGTACCAGGAGATTGGCCGCCGGATGGGCATCAGCCGCGAACGGGTGAGGCAGTTGAAAGAGGATGCATTCGGAAAATTGCGGCACCCGTCGATTCGGAGGCGCCTCGAGGCGTATCTGTAGTATGGATAGGTGCGTTATCCCGGTTTCCTGATTGCGGTGTCCATGTGCGTGTGAACGGGTCGCGGCAATGCCGCGGCCCGTCTTTTCTGTCTGATAACTGCACCGAGATACCCGCTCGACCCGTTCCCCGCCACACGTTTCCGGACGTTTGCGCTTGACGGATTGCGGGAAATGCTTCAACTTATATTCGAATTCCGTTCGCACCGTTTTCCACATTTTCTGAAGGCCGTCTGCCTGTGCCGGTCGTTATTTCTGCGATTCTGGGCGCCCTGGTTTTGATATGGGGCGGGGTTTTTGCGCTTATCCGCTGGGTGAAACCGCTGTCGCAAAAGCACCTGCTGGGTTTTGCCGGCTATGCGAGCGTCGTGTCCGGGCTGTCGGTCTTTCTCGTGGTCCAGACGGCGCTTCAGCAGCAGGACGTGGCGATGAAGGACACCCGCGAACGACTGGACAGGACGGTGGATACGTTCCGCGAGAAGCTGGACGAGCAGGGCGCGAAACTCCTGGACCGGACCATGGAAAAGGTGGACCTGACCAGGTCCGAGTGGGAAGTGCGTGCGGACCTGCAGGAGGAGCGATCGCGCCACGCGCGCACGAATGCGGACCTGCGGGATACCCGAACCCGGCTTCAGGGCACGGAGGCGGCGTTGACAGACGAAGTGAACGCCCGCAACGCCTTCTCGGACAGCCTGAATACCGAACGCGCGCTGAGGCGGAACTCGGAGGCGCAACTGGCCAGGGAGGGGGCGGGCCACAAGGCAACACTCGGAGAGCTCGCCCGTGCGCGTGAAAAGCTGGCGGCCGCCGAGGCGCGCGTGGAACGGCAGAAAGAGGAGTTGGCCAAGCTGCGCACGTCCCTGCAGCGCGCCGAGCAGAGGGTTCGGGACGCGTTGAGGAACGCGTCCACGGCACAGAATGACCTCATCGAAACCATGATCAGGCAGGTCAAGGCGGCTCAGACCCTGCAGGCTGCCGTAGACTCCATCTACGGCAAGGTGATGAAACGCCCGCGGAATCCGTAAGCTGTTACGGGGCGGGTGGGAACACAGATTTCGATACACACCACCGCGGTTCACCCGGCGTGAATCCGCCCAATTCGGAGGCTGACGTGAACAAAGGACCCGATCCATCCGGCGAAAGGAAGCGTATCGTTATCGCTGTCGGTTTTCTGGCGGCATTGCTGGTCATTCTCTTGTTGACGGTCTGGAAACCCGATACGGTTCCGGAAGTCGACCCGCAGGTTGTGCAACTGGAGAGCGATATCGCTCTATATTCCGGCCAGATCGATTCGCTGAACGCACTCGTGGATGAAATGGACTCGCGTATCGATGCGATGCGCGCCCACGTGGACAGCGCAAAGGTGTCCAACAGGAAACTCCTTACGTCGCTTCACAGGGTCACAAGCGAAATGAAGGAGTACCAGGCGCTCTACCGCAGACAGAAGGCGATGAACGAAAAGCTGGTAGCCGAGCTCAAACAGATGAGAGGGGAAAAAGACGCGGCAACGGCAGCGGTCCGGGAGTTGAAGATAGAGGTCGACACGCTGAACAAATTGCTGCACGACAAGACGACCCGCCTCATCAGATTGGAGTCCAGCCTCAAGGAGGCCGTCGAGCAGGCGCAGTCCATGCAGGAGACCGCCACGTCCGTGCTGGTATATGTCGGTACGGAAGACTCGCTGAAGAAGGCAGGGTATCTGAAGACGTCGCGGGGTTTTACCATCAGGAAGAATTACAGACTTGTCGGCTTTCCCGACGTGACCGACGAACAGAGCCTGGATACCGTCAAGAGGGTGTCCATCGGCGCGACAGTCGCGGTTCCGGGCGAACTGGCGGCGCTTTGCGACCGGCACGGCAAGCTGAGCAAACGAAAGGAATACCGGGCCAGCAAAGGGCCCGAAGGGCAGACGATGGTCACGTTCTGGGACTCAACGTTGATGGGTCAGCGCGTGCTGGCAGTGATCAGGAGAAAATAAGCCGTGGACTCCCGGAGCGCGAGAACCGGCCGTCATGTCCCACGGCCGGTTTTTTTCGTGGCGGGCCAGGCCTGAAAAGGCGAGTCCCCGGTGCATTGACAATGGAGCGGGCGGCGGTGCGCTACCACATGTGGACGAACACCGCGGGCCTGACTTTTTCGCCCGTTGGGGCCGTGGAGAGCAGCGAGTCGGCGTAGGCCGCGTGTCTGACCATGTAGTCCCGGCTGCCGCCGCGCAGGAAGAGGTGGAGATTGCGGTCGGGCTGGGCGATAAGCCCGGCGGTGAGGCGCTCGAACTCACCGGGTCGAAGCAGCCGTTCGACGGATTTTCCGTCACTGGAAAGACCGGCGCCCTTTGTCGTGTAAATGAGCACCAGGTCCTCGGACCTGGGTTCGTGGTGGTGGACCCGCCAGACAGGCTGCGCGACATTGAGGATCATAATGCCAAGGGTGAGCATAAGCATCATGATTCCGAGGAACAGCTCCTTGCTGACGTCGTGTTCTTCCGCCTGCATCGCGGCGTGTTGTAAGAATCGGCCTCTCACCGAATTTCGCTCCCCGGGTCGTCTCTCAGCGCCAGCCAGGCCCGTTCGAGGGCGCCGATGCGCCCCAGCAGAATGTCGATGCATTTTCTCAACGGCAGATAGGCCATCAGGGCAATCAGGGTGGTCGTGAAGGCCAGGGTCAGCCCGTCGGCCATATCGCGGAGCACTTTGAACGTCTCGGTGGCTTCGTCCAGGCGACTGAGTTCCTGCGCCATGAGCAGGATTCCGCACACCGTTCCCAGATATCCATAAAAGGGGATTCGGCTCAGTGCTCGGTGTCCGAGGAGCAGCCGCTCGCCGATCACGCCGATCAGGTCGGTTACCAGCTCGTCGTCCCGCGCCTTCAGATCCGTGTATGCGTGCGTTTCTTGCCTGAGGTCTTTCAGGCCGGCCCGTCGTCGCGAAAGCAGCGTGGGTGGCTGCGGGGCGGACGGCGCGCCGCGCAGGGCCTCCTCTTCAACGCGAATCCGCATCCATATATGGACAATGACGGAAAGGTGCGCCGTCGAGGCGGCAATAATAAGTGCGTATGCCGAGCGGCCGACCCATTCGATCCAACTCTCCGGCAATGCGACGTACATGTAGTAGTAGATGCCCAGTGCGGCGATGCCGAACCCCGCAAGGCCCCCCAGCACACCGCTCGTCAGTCTCGCGCGGTTCGCCGGAAGTCCATAGCGTAATTCTTCGCGGCAGATTGAGACCATCTCCTGGATCAGCGTGAGCGCGCCGGCCATGGCGCATACGGAGACGAAGACGACCGTGATCAGGATCTCAAACCATGCCAGGCTTGCCACGACAGATACTCTCCCTGGAGACAGTTAAATCCGGTATCCTTCCGCGCCTTTCGAAACGACGTACCAGATATATGCGGCCATGATGATGGTCGGAAACAACAGCCCTGCCCGCGACCCGCGCCCGCCGCCGCTGCCGCCGGACGCTGCTGTGGCGGTACTTCCATCCCTGCCCGACCTTCCGGTAACCGATTGATCACCCGGAGACCGTTCCTCCGGCGGGCGATAGGCGTCCTTGCGATCGCCCGCTTCCGTTGCTCGCGCTGCCGAACCAGCCGCCTCAATCGCCGCGTCTTCACCCTTCAGGGTGCGTTTTCGGGGGTACAGGAGGCGCTTTTCCGACTGGGCCAGCTTCTCCGCCCACGATTCGACTTCCTTCGCGAAAGTCAGCGACGTCTCTTCCTTGAGCGGTCCGGCCTTGCCCAGCGTAAAACTGACTTCCGGGTTCCGTTGTCCGGTGTAAACAGACTGAAGTCCCGGGTCTGCGGACGCCAGAAGCTGGCGCTTGAGTCCGGCGCGCGTTTCCTGCAGGGATATCAGATTCTGCAGAAACCCGTGGTAGTCCATCCGCTTTCGTCGGGTCTTCGGCGCGTGCGCGCGAGCCGATTCCGTCAGGGCCCGCTGTATTTCCCCACGGCTGAATCGTTTCGCGAATTCCGCCTTGCCGAAGAATCTGGTATGCCAGATAACCCTCGCCGAGGGGATGTCGGGAACGGGGTGCGCATAGGTGATTTCGAGGGCCGGACCGCTTCCGGTCTGCCAGCTTTCATCGGATACCAGAATCGGGCGCAGCGCACCCCCTGGGTCTTTCACGTAAAGACCGAAGAGGAACCCGCTCTCCACCTGGTCGGTGTCCCAGCATCGCGCACGGATGCGATTCCTGCCTTGCAGATAGAAGTGGGGGATTTCGACCTCTACCGGTGTGAGACGGGTCTCGCCAACCAGGAAGTCGTTGATCCAGACGCGGGCTTCGTCATCGGCCCAGAAAATGCAGACGACGGATGTCCCTTCAGGTAGACGAATAACGTCGGCGGCGCCGGGCAGTCGATTGATGTCGATGGCTTCGGGGTCTGCCGCACTCATCACGCGAACGAGGCTGTCGATTCGCGCCGAGACCGCATTGAACTCCTGGCGAATGGCAGTCGGGGTGCGGTCGGTTGGGGCGGTCGGGTCGGTCGCACCGCCGGATACGTCGGGCGGCGCCAGCGACAGACCGGCCAGCACGAGCGCGGGCAGCCATCCGTCTCGCAACCGGGTCATCAGGGATATCTCCCGGGAGTCTCTAATAATCCGCGAAGGAACCGTCTTCTTCCGAGCGCCACATACCGCGGAAGCGGAAGCGTTCGTCCCGCATGGCCTCCAGGGCGTCTTCGTCAATTTCGAATCCGAGGCCTGGACCTGTGGGAAGTTCGACAAAGCCGTCCCTGAAATCGAGCGGCGGCATCAGAAGCCCGTCGCCACGAGCGGTGCCGCCCTCGCAGATCAGGAAATTCGGGACCGTAGCCATGGTATGGATGGACGCAACCACGCCGATGGGACCTGCGGCATTGTGCGGCGCCAGGGCAATGTCCCGGATTTCGGCCAGGGTGGCGATTTTCTTCATCTCAGAGATGCCTCCCACGTGCCGGATATCCGGTTGCAGAACGGCGCAGGCCTGCTTTTCCACAATATCCCAGAAACTCCAGCGCGTAAGGTGTCGTTCGCCGGTTGCGATGGGTGTGGCGGTCGAACGGGAGAGGGTCAGCAGGGCGTCGTTGTTTTCGGGGTGACAGGGCTCTTCCGCAAACAGAAGATGGTAGGGTTCGAGCGCTTTGACGGTGATTACGGCCATCTGCGGGCTGAGGCGGCGGTGCAGATCGACCGCGATGTCCACGTCGTCGCCCACGGCCTCGCGGACGGCAGCGACGCGGGCGACCATTTCGTCTACCGCTCTCGCCGTATCCACAAAGCGAACGGGCCGTACGGCGCCGCCCATCTTGATGGCTGTGAACCCGTCCGCGACCCGCGCGCGGGCCTGCACCGCGCAGGCTTCCGGCGTGTCGCCGCCTGCGTGGGCGTAGACGCGCACCCGGTCCCGGACCGACCCGCCCAGGAGCCGCCAGACGGGTGCGTCCAGGACTTTGCCCATGATGTCCCACATGGCCATGTCCGCGCCGCTGAGCGCGCCAAGGATGATGGGCATGCTTCGGCTGTACGTGGAGCGGAAAAAGGTCTGCCAGTGGTCTTCGATCTGGAGGGGGTCTTTGCCGACGAGGTATTCGGACAGGTCGTCCATCGCGCGCGCGACGATTCGCCAGTGTGTATAGTCCAGCGGTTCGCCGTAGCCGACGACGCCGTCGTCGGTGTGCATTTTCAGCAAGAGGAACCGCTGGGCGACGGGGATGGTTTCAAGGCGCGTGATCTTCATCGCGACTGACCTCAATTCTTGACCGGACGGTTCAACGACCGGTTGTTCCACCCTGGCGGGCCGTCCGGTTCGCTGCGGCGATAACGGGTGCGATTTTGTCCGCGAACCGGATCTGGCTGTTGTCTTCGGGTTCGTAGCCGATGACTTTCCGGGCGTTGGCGATGCTCCAGAAGTTGTGGCTGTTTCCACTGATGCCGTAGAAGATCTGGAACGGGATGCCGTTCTCGTCTTCGATGTTCTCCGTCTCGATGCTCTTGATCAGGAGCTGGGTCTGGTCCCGCGCGCTCAGGTAGGCCCCGAGGCTGCGGTGCATGCCCTTCGGGTTTTCCGGACTGAGTCTGTCCGCCACGTTCTCGCGGGGCCCGCCGATGCGAAGCTGTACATTCTGAAGTTTCCGTCCGTTTCCGATCTTTCCCGCGGCAAAGGCGAAGCCCAGCAGTTCGTACGCGGCCTTGGCCCACCCGTAGAAGTTGTCGGAAAGCGGGAGCATTGCCGGCGTGACGAAATCCATGCGTCCGGACCAGATGAGCGTCTCGTAGAAGTCGGTCGCGTGGTTGGAACTGATGACCACGACCCGTCGCACGTTCTCTTCCAGGCAGGTCTGATACACGTTATGCGCCATGGCGATGTTGTCGGCTTCCGCCCAGTATTGATCCATCGGGTCCGTGGCACGCGTGAATCCGCAATGAATCACGGCGTCGGCGTTAGCGAAATGCTTCCGGTACTCGTCCCTGTCTCGCTTGAGGAGGTCGGCGATGACGATACCTTCGACTTCTTCGCCGTTTCTGTCCGTTTTTCGAACGTCGAGGAGGCCGAGGTGATAGCGCTCCCTGAGGGCGGGCAGGCTTCGACCCGCGATATATCCGGCGGCGCCGGTGACGACAACGCTTCGTTTTGCCATCTGAACGCTTTCTACGGGAGTGGAAAAGGCATGGGTATTTCGGGGTGGTACGTGAATCGGTTTCTGCCCCTGAGCAGGACGGGCCGCCAGTCCCCGCCGATCGAGTTGGCTTCGACCTGCCTGGCTTCCGGCGGAATAAACCGGACGGTAAGGCCGCAGCGCCGGCGGTTCGAGGTATTCGGCATGCTGGCGTGGAAAAGCTGGCCGTGATGGACCGAAATCTGGCCTGCCGTGAGTTCCAGATCGATCGCGTGGCTGGTGTCCACGAGCTCGTCCGGGATCTCCTGGTTGATGCTCAGGAGGTTTCCCGACCGTTTCGAAGTCCCGTGGGTGACGATCCCGTCCCTGTGGGAGCCCGGGATGACGCGCATGCAGCCATTCTCCGCGTCGCTGTCGTCGATGGCGATCCAGGCCGTGTGCGCCAGCGGTGGCTTCAGGCCCCAGTAGGTGACATCCTGGTGCCACGCGACAAAGTGTTTTTGGTCCTTGGCGGGGTATTTGCAGAAAAAGTGCGTGGCCAGCAGAAGGACGTCCTTTCCCATGGCCTGCACCATGACGTCCAGGAGACGCGGGTCGGTAGACAGCCTCCAGATGAATTCCTCGTCGAAGTGACGGGACTGGAGGCCGACCTGGCAGACGTCTCTGCCCTCTCGGGCCTCGAGATCGTCGAACTGAGCCCTGAACGCGTCGATCTCGTTCCTGGAGAAAACGTCGATTCGGGGCAGCACACCATCGGTTTCGTAGGTCTCTTGTATGTTCTCGACGACAGCCACGGCGGAATCCCCTTTGAAGTTCAGCGCAGGTGGCGGATAATCTACGGTGATCGGTGCGGCTGTGCAACCCGTTTCTGGTGTTCTGTCCCGGACACAGATTGCCTGGTTTCGGCCGTGGAGTCGCCCGGCCGGCACCCTTCGACAGGCTAAGGACCCGGCGCCCGAGCGAGGCGACCTGGGCAAGGTCGGCGAGGGAGGGTAACATAGCGGGACGGGACACTGATGGCGGCGACCGATCCCGAGGGAGGGGATTGACAGGCCGCACGCGGGTGGGTATCATGCGAAACCGGGCACGATACGCCCGTTCGATTGCGCCGGGTTCCGACGCCGCGGCGCAGACGGTTCTGGATGATCGGAGGTTTGAAATGAAGATTACCCGAGTCACCGCGATGGTTTTGCGGCTGCCCGTCGTCACCGATTCCTGTGACGGTACCCAGGATACGTGTCTTATCAGGGTCGAAACCGACGCCGGAATCACAGGCTGGGGAGAAGTGGATTCCTGCCCGACGGCCGTGAAGGCAGTTGTGGATGCGCCCCTGTCGCACCGGATCTGCAACGGACTGGCAAACGCCCTTTGCAATGAGGACCCGCGGGCGGTGGACGCGTGTATGCATCGCATGGTGGAAGCGGCGAACTATTACGGCGGTGGGGGCGTGGCGGAACACGCGATGGCGGGCGTCAATCTCGCACTATGGGATATCGCGGGCAAGGCCTGTGACGCGCCCGTCTACCGGCTGCTCGGCGGGCCTTTCAACACACGTTTCCGGGCGTATTGTTCGATCCTGTTCGGCGATACGCCTGCGCGGACCGGAGAGCTGGGGCGAAGGTTCGCGGGTGAGGGCTTCACGGCCGTCAAATTCGGCTGGGGACCGATGGGGCGAAACGAGCAGACCGATGTCGCCCTGGTTGAGGAGGCGCGGCGCGGCGTGGGAGACGGTGTGGACGTGCTGATCGACGCGGGGCAGGTCTGGGACTGGAAGACAGCCCTGAAGCGGGCGCGCCAGTTCGCGGAGTTCCGACCGTTCTGGCTCGAGGAGCCGCTCCGGCCGGGCGACCTGCGCGGTTACGCCAAACTGACCGCGGAGAGTCCGCTGCCCATCGCGGCGGGTGAAGCGGAAGCGCGGCTCGACGCCTTCGAACGGCTGGTATCCCACGGTGGACTCGATTGGGTGCAGCCCGATCCGGGAAGGTGCGGCATTTCAACGATGGTGGAGGTGGGCAGGATGGCGCACCGCCGGCACGCCAGGGTGGTGAACCACAGTTTCAAGAGCGGAATAACGATCGCCGCGTCGCTTCATGCGCTCGCAGCCGTACCTGGTGGTGAGATGTTCGAGTATTGTATGTCGGAATCACCGCTGCGTCATGATCTGACGCACGAACGGTTCGACGTCGTCGACGGGTACGTGACGGCGCCGGAGGGCCCCGGCCTGGGCGTGACGATCAACGCCGAGACCGTGGAGAAGTACCGGGTGGCGTGAGAGGCATCCGTTCACCCGCCCGCCGGGCCCGGGCTTTCGTCCTGGAGTTCCCTCACGAATGCCGGGCTCAGGGCGCCCTGCGCGACCTCGGCGACGGGTCCCTTCATGGTAAGGCGGAAGCCGGGATCGATCGCGATATCGAGGGCGCCGCCCTGAGCGTTGACGGTTACCGGCGATTTCACCAGTCCCTGACGGACGGCCGCGCATGCCGCCGCGCAGGCCGACGATCCGGATGCCAGCGTTTCTCCCGCGCCGCGCTCCCAGATGAGAATGAAGATCTCATTCGGGCCCGTGGGTACAGCCAGTTGCACGTTGATGCGGTTGGGGAAGAGATCGTGATTCTCGAGGGCGGGACCCAGTTCGAGCAGGTCGTCGCGGGTCCAGGCCTCGCCCGCGGGTCTGAAGATGACGCAGTGGGGGTTGCCCACGCTGACGCCGGTAAATCTCAGATTGCGCCCCGCCGCCGCGATGGGACGTTCGATCAGCTCGCCCTCGTCCAGGGCGCAGGGCAGCGCCTGGGGATTGAAATCGGCCCGGCCCATCTCCACGGTCGCGAGGCTCGCATCGCCGTGACGATCCGGGTGGATCTGGATCGCCACGAGACCGCCCAGGGTATCAACCGTGAAGCTGACTTGCCGTGTTCTTTGCGTGGTATGCAGGAAGCGCGCGAAGATGCGCAGGCCGTTGCCCGATTTTTCGGCTTCGCTGCCATCGGGGTTGAAAATGCGCAGGCCGAAGTCCGCGCCGTTTCCGGGTTCCACGGTAAGGATACCGTCGCCGCCGATGCCCAGGTTGCGGTTGCAGATCAGGCGGATATTCTTCGGGGTGAGCCTGAAGTCCAGATCGGACGGATCCATGACGATGTAGTCGTTGCCGAGACCATGGCCCTTATAGAAACCGTTCTTCACGAAACCTCCGGTTAACGTGACGCGGGGCTGCGGGTGCAGGCAACCGCCAATTCCCCGAACCGGCGCCGGTCATTGTCATTTCCAGACAAGTACGACGCCCATCGTCTCGCCCAGACGGGTATACAGCAAGTCGAACGCCTCCGCCGCCTCCTGGAAGGGGAAGCGGTGGGTGATCATGGCTTCGGCGTCGATCTTTTTCTCGCCAAGAAGCTGGAGGGCGCGGTCGGAACCCAGCGATCGCTTGCCTCCGTCCGAGTAGCCGCCCACGATTCGGCGTCCCTGAATCTTTCCCGAGTCGAGCGGCAGCGGCTCGTCCTCGTACAAGCCGATCACCTGGATCAGGCCCCTTCGTTTCACCATATCCTGTGCCTGCGCAAAGGCGCCCGCGCCCGCGCGCCCGCCGACCGCTTCCACGACGATTTCAACGCCCTCCCCGTCCGTCAGCCCTTTCACCGCCTTGACGGGGTCTTCGCTCGACGCGTCCACCACGTGGTCCGCCCCGAGACGTCCCGCCAGATCGCACCGGAGGGGCAGCGCGTCGACCGCGATGACGCGGGGGTTCGCCTCCGCGTTGAGCGCCTGCATGCAGATGGAGCCCACGAGCCCCTGTCCCAGAATGGCCACCGTATCTTCCTCGCGGGCATCGATCTCCCACATCCAGAGAACGGAACTGGTGCTCAGCGGCCAGAATGTCGCGGCTTCGGAGGAAACTGCGTCCGGGAGATGCACGACCGGGTCCTGGTGGCGTGAGCTTACGATTTCGACGGCCACGTATTCCGCGTGCGGCGCAATGGCTGCCACGCGGTCTCCGACAGAAAAGCCGTCCACGCGCGCGCCGACCTCCACGACGTCTCCCACGAACGAGTATCCCATGCTCTGATGGGCGATGGCTTCAGGACGGATGTAGCGCCGCCAGATCTCGGAACCGCGGCTGATCAGACTGCACTCAGCGCGGATCAACACCTCGGTGGGCGTGATTTCAGGTATCGGAACGTCTTCGATGACGATATTGTATTCGCCTTCCGGCTTTGCAACTCGTTTCATAGCGGGGTTCCCTGAATTGGAAAATTGAAGACTTCAGGCGCGGACGTCGTGTATAACCGGGATGGGACCCGCTCAATCCGGCCGCGCCGCCCGATTAACTGGAAATAGCGCTCAGTTCACCGGCGTGAGGTCCTGGATATCGCATCGATAGACCCACGTGCCCGCCCGGACGTAGTGAATGGCGAACGCCAGGCGGGGTCTGCCCCGGGACCGGTTCGCGTAGGACCCGTGGATGGTTCTGCCGGTAAAGAAGACCCCCGAACCTTGCGGCACCGTAAGGAACGTGAGGTCACCCGGGCTTACGCCGGCGACTTCGTGCGAATGCATGGTTTCGGTCCATTCCCTTCCGTCCGGCCCGCGCATGGCGTAGTCCTTTACCCACGAGGCGTGTTCACTGCCGTCTTTCGGGGGCCGGGTTTCCCGGAGGGGGGCGAGGTGGCTGCCGGCGGCGACGCAGAGACCGCCGTTGTCTCTGTCGGTATCGTTCAACGCGAGCCAGCATGCCATGAGGGTGCCTGGTTCGTGCCGGATGTAGTGGGCGTCCTGGTGAAGCGCGATGCCGGTTCCGCCGGCCGGCGCTTTTGCCAAGTACATCGTCTGAACGATCATCGGCGACCCGCCGAGCAACCGGGCCGCGACGCCGGCGATGCGGGGATGCGACGCCAGATAACGCCAATGCGGGTCCGCGGTGTGCCGGCGCAGGCCGAGTTCCAGGACTTCCGGAGGCGTCGCTTCCGCCTGCGCCCGGAGGAAGGCGTCGATTTCACGCGGCGTCAGCAGACCGGGCACCTGTATGAAACCGTCTGTACGGTACGCTGCTTCCTGCTTCGGTGTCAGGGCGAGTCCCATCGCGGCTTTCGCTTCAGGTGAGGTCGAAGGGATTGGACCAGGCTTTCGTCCCGTCCGCTCCAATGACTTCGAATCGGACCCACCGCGCGCCCGGACGCAGGGTGAGCGTGGCGCTTGTAAAGGGCGCTCCCGAATTCCTGTACTCGGTACCGAACGTATCGCAAATGGCCAGGATACACCGGGCTTCGGAGCATTCGACCGTGGCCTGCGCGGGACGTTTCCCGTCGTCGCTTTTCTGAATGCTGATGTTTCGGATCTCGACGCCGGTGCTCGAATAGTTCGCCCCCCGTTCCAGCGCATCGAGAATGGCCCCCGGCGACCGCTCCTTCACGCGCACCATCGTCCAGCCGCCGTAGGTGTCGTGGTTTTCCGACTCGAGAGCGTGGGAGTCGTCGTTGGCCAGGGCGGGATACAACCTGTTGTCCAGGTCCATCCAGTCGTCCCAGTGAATGCCGGACTCACCCCGCCCCGCGCGCCGGCAGGTTGTGTTGAAGACTTCCACGCCGGCAAATCCCTCAAGCGGCAGGGTGTCTCTGAGAATGTTCACCGAACTCCAGTACGGGTGGGCCAGCCACGTGCTGCCGCCCTGGTCCCGGACGGCGTCGATGACGTGCTGGGGCGGCATGGATTCCGAATCCAGGTCTTCATGAATATTGAGACAGAGAAAGTGGTGCTTCTGCCCGCCGAACGGGTTATCGGGATGCAGTTCCGCGCCCTGGATGAGCACGAAGTCGTCGGGACAGTCCACGGAATCGATCCGGGTGATCCTGTAGTGGTCCGAAAGACAGAGAAAGTCGTATCCCTGGTTGACGTAACCGTCCAGGCGTTCCTGCGGTGAGGCTTTACCGTCGGAGTTTGTCGTGTGGGAGTGGAGGTTGCCCTTCAGCCAGACGTAACCGTCGCCGGCATCCGGGCTGAATGGATCGACGAGGTTGTGTTTCGGCGAATTGTCAGCCATGGAGGTTCTCCGTTAGAATGTCGAATGGTGTCATCGAGAAGGAGTCCGCTTTCCGTCCTGCCGACCCGCAACCCGCGTTACCTCCGGTCGACAATCGGCGGCAGGCCGGTAACGGGGCATGCCCGGGCGCCCCGGACCTCGTAACCCATGTCTTTGAGGATGCAGCTGATCTGGGATTCGAGCTTCAACAGATAGTCTTTTTCTTCGACGCTCATGGTCTGCCGGGGCGGCCCCACGTCGAAACCGCGCACGGCCACACCGGTCTTGAAGCCCTCCGGGAAGTTCACGCCCAGCAGCATGAGATTGATGAGGTCCAGTATGCGGTACTGCATGTCCTGTGCGTTCTTCAAATCGCCCGCAAGGGTCTTTTCGTAAATGTCCACGATAACTTCGGGAATGATGCCGGACGTCGCGATCGTACCGCCGCTGGCGCCCATCATAACGGAAGGACAGAGGATTTCTTCGCAGCCGACCAGGACCACGTACTCCGGACGCTGTTCGCGTAACCGGTGCATGGTGTTGATCAGCCTCGGCATGTCCCGGCTGGAGTCTTTGGTTCCCATGATGCGTTCGAACGGCAGCAGGCGTTCCATGATGTCCAGCGTGAGTTCCTGCGTGAACTGCGGAATATTGTAGAGGAGAACGTCCAGAGGCGTCTGCCTGGCGATTTCCGCGAAGTATTCGAAGAGGCTGGTTTCCGAGATCTCGTAATAGTAGGGGGGGACCAGAGAAATGGCGTCGACGTCAATGCCCGCGTAGTATTCGCTCATTCGCAGCACGTCGCGCAGGTTGGCTTCGCTGGCGCCCGCGAGAACGGGCACGCGGCCCTGGTTGACGTTTGTGACAAGCCGCACGACTTCCTTGCGTTCGTCGCTGGAAAGGCGCACGAATTCGCCGGTGCTGCCATTGGGATACAACCCGTGGATGCCTGCGTCGATGAGCCAGTTGACGTAGCGCTCCATCTCGCCGTAGTTGATGCGGTTGTTACCGTCGAAGATGACGATATTGGGGCAGAAGATCCCCTTGAATTCTCTCCGGGCGCCGGGGTTTCGGTGGTGGGTGGGCGCTGAGGTTCTCGGGCCGTCGGTTGACGGCTCTTTTCTGGATACCTGCACCCGGTTGGCCGCAAGATAGTCCAGCGCCAGCGGCGTGAGCTTCGCCCGCGGGCAGATTTCAACCTCTCGCTCCGTGCCCAGTTTATCCTTGAGGAGCTGTTCTGTAACCACCGGATCGTCGATGCGTATCATGGATTTCCCCGGGAGACGGACAGGGCATTCGGCGGCGGATCAGTGGATCAGCCGCTCTTCCAGCGCACGAAACGGGTGCGGAATGAGATGGGCCGACACGAGTTCGCCGTACCTCTCCGCTTCCCCGGCCCCGACTTGCAGGGCGGTGCGCACCGCGCCGACGTCTCCCCGGACAACGCTTGCCGTGAGAAAGTACCCGACCTTGTATCGACCCTCGTATTCCACGTCCGCGGACTTCAACATCTGATCAACGGCCTTGACCAGAGCCACGGTGCTGCGCGTCTCGATCAGGCCCATGGCCTGATTCCCGCTCGTGGTCCTTCCGGCCTCGCACCGGCCGAAACAGGCCATGATTTCGGAAGACGGACGGGAAACGACGCAGGATGCATTCAGTTCTCCGGCCTCCTGCGCGCCGCCGACACCGGCGTCGACGGCCGCCTGGACGGCGTCCAGCCGGCCTTTCACCAGTGCGTCCACCCGGCCTCCGCTGGCGATGACGAGGCGCACGAGGTCGACGTCCGCCGCTTTGACCATTGCGTCGGAACCGCCCACAGCGCTTGCATAACCCGTTGTTTCAAGCACTCCGAGCGCGCCGGCGTCTTCCCGGGGCCCGTTTGAAACCGGTGGTACCGGAAGCAGTGGTTCGACGCCCGCCTCCGGCCTCGGAATCGTCAGGGCCGCGTAGACTTCCCCGACCTCATCGGCACACGCTTTGCCGGCCTGCAGGGCAGTCTGCACCGATGAAATATCGCCCCGAACCACGAGATGGACCAGCGCGCCGCCAACCGACGTCCAGCCGGCGACGCGAACGGGCGCGCTCTTGACCATCGCGTCTGCGCCACGGATGAGCGGGACCATGCCCCGCGTTTCGAGGATGCCCATCGCCCCGGCGTCAAACGGGCCTTTGGCGTCCGCGTCCGTCCGGTGCGGCATGGACTCGAGGGCGCCCGGGACCGGGCCCGCGATGACGTCGGCGGTAATCAGGTCGCCGTGGTTCACGGCTTCGGATCGTCCGATCCGAATGGCGGCCTCGACGTCCGATACGACACCTTCGATCACAACCGTCAACCAGCCGGAACCCACGCCGTGACGTCCCAGAACCCGAACGTCGACGGTTTTCAGCATGGCGTCCACGGCCGCGACAAGCGCGGTCATGCCGCGGGTTTCCAGAATCCCCAGGGCATGATTTCGCGGGGGCGCCACGGCGCTCAGGGACCGAATGCCCGCAGGACGTCGGGCAGGGGTCTGGTGATGAGGGCGGCGCCCAGGTAGTTTTCTCCGGGCTCGACGCTCGTGCGGCCCACGGGCAGGGCCTCGGACACGGAAGCCACGTCGCCAAGTATCAGGGAGCAGACCACCCGGTTGTGTACGGTGAGCACGTTGTAGACCTGGACGTCGGCCGCCTTCACCATTTTGTCGTTGGCGGTGACGTGAGCGCCATATCCTCTCGTTTCGATCATACCCAGCGCTCCGGACGGTGTCCGCCGCCCGGATGCGATTGCATTCGAGACGTATTCCCGGCAAACGGGTTCGGGGTGGGTCATCGGCGCCGCCACGACGTGGTCCACCACCTCTCTGGCCGCCTGTTCGCCGCTCTTGAGCGCCGTTGCCACCCGGCTGATGGATCCGCCGAAAAAAACGGTGGTGAAGCCACCGATGGATTCCCAACCCAGAAGATCCACGCCCGCGGCTTTGCAGGCGGCGTCCGACGCCAGAATAATCCCGGCGACGCCTTCGACTTCGATCATGCCGATCGCTGCTGACATGCTTCCGTCCAGGTGTCGTTAGACCATCCGGTCCGGATCGATTGACGCAATCCGTCAGACGGGATACCGGTCCAGCCAACGTCAAGGGCTATCGCCGGACCGCGCTCAGAACAACAGTACCGAGACGGCCTTCTGGATCATGGCAATAGACACGGAGGCCATGCCCACCAGCGACATTCCCACCGAAAACCCGACGTACAACACGGCGGCATAGAGTCGCCATTGCTGTCTGCCGAAGCGCTTCCAGAAATAGTACCGCGCGAGGAGCGCGCCGATGATCTCGGTGATCATCACGTGGGGAATGCTGGTCAGACTCCGTATGTATCCGAAGATGAGCAGGACCGGCAGGCCCAGGACGGACAGAACCACGAACGAGACCAGGCCGACGGCGAGTCCGATGGCGATCACGACCGGCTTGATGGCTTCGAACAGGATCGGCTCGTCGTCCGAACTCTGCAGAAAGGAACCGTCGAAGGAGGGCACCTGGTCCACTTCGAACTGATAGACTAGGTCCCGCCCCTCCGGATCCCGCGCGGCGAGTACGACCAGGTTGGGGTTGGGGTTGTCCGCGTGGCTTCCGTCATCGGGACTCCGCAACGCCGGCGCCGAAGGCAGGCCCAGCCGCAACGCTTCGGAAATGTCCGGCGCCGACCGGTCCACCGGAAGCGGCGGCACGAGCGGCTTTTCGGTACTCTTGAAGTTCGTATAAAGATACCCAACGCGGGACCACGGTCCATAAGTGCGTTGTTCATGATCATCAATGTGCGCGTCGGCCGACGCGCGGGCACGCCAGTACCACCAGTTGCCGTCGGGCAGATTGCTCGGCTGGAAGGATACCGTTCCGGAGGACGGGTCGTGCTCCACCTCGCCCTGCATGGTGCCGGTGTACCAGACGCTGCTCTGGAGCGCCCGCAGCGGCCACATCATCTGGACGTAGGGGTAGGAGGAAGAGGGAATTGGCGCCAGTTTCCAGATATAGGACCAGTACATGAAACTGGTCAGAAGGATCAGCGGGATCATGAAGATCTCGGCCTTCAGGATCCCGGTGAATTTCGAGCCTGTGAGTTCAATCTGACGGAATGTTTCAGCCTGTGCGCCCCAGTTGGCCAGGGGGAAGGGCACGAACCAGATTTCGATACCCCTGAACCCGCTCAGAAAGATCGTGGCTTCCCTGATATAGGGAATATTGACGTTCTGTCCGACCAGCCCGTCCAGCCGCGCATTGACGAAGGAGATCAACGGCGTATAGACGAACGCGAAGACGAAAAAGAAAATGAGCAGCACGGTGCTCACGAGGTCAGGGAAGAGGACCTTGGCGAGGATTATGGTATACAGGCTCGCAAGACAGAAGAGTACGACGCAGATCCAGATGCGGAAGTCTCCGCGACCGCGCGGCGGCGTCCAGCTTCCCTTTTCTTTTTTCTCCACTCGGGCGGTACGAACCCCGGTCCAGACCTGGTAGAATCCGATCACCGCGATGGCGAAGGTGATGCCGATCCCGAAGCTCATCCAGAAATCGATGCCCGTGACGAAGTGGGTCATGATGGTGTCCATGCCCATGTACCAGTTGGGCATGTACCCGTAATGATAGAGGATCGGCCCCGCCGCGGTGTGGATGGCGACGCCGATGAATGCGCCCATGACGGCCCAGAAGGGCGCCAGCAGCCCGGCAAAGATGGGGGCCAGGTGCAGCGTGAAGCCCAGCGGCGTGGCGGGCAGGAAGTATCCCGTGTACTGGGTGAAATCCACCCATGGGATGGGGATGAGTTGAAGCGGCTGTTCCATGAACGCGCCGGAAATGGCGGGTACCGCCACGTAGACCGACCCGAATACAACCCCGATGACCGCGCCGATGCTGAAAACCCGCCAACGCCAACTGTACTGACCGCTGCTTTCTTCCGCAAGCGCCATGGCGCCCTGTGCATTGATGGGTGCGAACGGAAAGGGCAGGCGTTCGTAGTCGGACGTGATGCGGAAGAGCACGTAACTGGCGGTGAACCACTGGATGCGCCCCATGATCATCCCCAGGACGAGCAGGGAGATGGGCAGCAGCCAGTCCTGATGCAGGAACGTGCGGTCGATCAGCGCGGGGGAGTCGGGAGGGGGCGCCCACCAGCGAGGAATGAGGTGGGAGATGCCGAACTGCTTGGCTGCGGGAGACTGGACGTAATACTGCTGCCAGAGCAGGCCTTCGAACATCCCGGTTTCGCGGGCGACCAGGGCGCTGGTGACGTAGTAAAGCAGGTAGAGTTCCTGCTTTTTCAGCACCGTGAACGAGCGTTTGGCCAGTTCCAGGAACAGGATGATGGTCACCCACTGGGCGGCGGCGCCGACGGAATGACCCACCATCAGTTCCAGGTAGATATTGCCCGGAACCATGATGACGGAAACGAAGAGCGCACCGAGAATGGTCTTGGAGTTGAATCCCTCTTCGAATTCCTTGGGGACTTCAATCAGATCCCGATATTCTTCGATTTCCTGGTACGGATTGGTATTACGCCTGCGAATTCGATCGAGAAACGCCATAAAGGGTCAACACGATTTAAAGGTTAAGGGCCTGAAAAATACATACAAAGAGGAATTATGCAAAGGCTATTTCAGCATTGCAATACCGGGAGAACGAAACGGTTCATCGGCGGCGCGTCGTCTTTCAGACCGGTTTCGACTCCTGTTCGTCCGATACGAGCATCCGCATGCCCTTTTCCCCGTACGCCGCTTTTTCGGCGGGGTCGACGGTCCTCCAGATGAGAAACTGTTTGCGCAGGGCGTTCATGAAGCCCTGGTTGACCCGTCGCCATGAGGCGACTTCGCCCGAGCGTCGCCTGAGGGTGAGCGTCAGTGTGTAGATATCGAACTGGCCCGTGGGTTCCGCCTCGAAGCGCAACTCCTCGCTCACGCCCAGATCGAAGGGCGCAAGCCACAGGGTCGTGCGGATCGCGTATCCCCTCTCGTCGTCGCTCCCCTTCCCGTACAGTTGGGCGCCGTCCGTATAAAACGCCCCCATCGCTTCGCCGCTGTGAGAGTCGAAGTAGTCTGTAAGAAATACACAGAGCCCGAATACGTCGTTTCCGCCGACGGTAAACGGAAATTCGAATCGCCAGTCATCGCCGTCGGGCTCCGGTATTTTCCACCGGCGGGACACGTCCGGCACCGCCATCAGCGACGCCTGCCTGGCGGGATAGAGGGTGGACAGGATGACCACGGCCATGACCAGGGCGGACGAGGCAACCGCGGACCGGGCGGAGTAGTTGAGCGAGACGCCGGAGAGCAAGTCCTGCCAGAGCAGCAGCTTGGCAACGCCCTGGCCCAACAGATAACCGCTTACCGTGCCGAGGACCGCATAGACGCAGGCTTCGGCAATAAAGAGAAAGGCGACGTGCACCGGCGCCAGGCCCACCGCGGAATAGACGCCGATTTCCCGAAACCGTTCGTACACGGATCCCATCATTGTATTCAGCACGATGAGCGAAGCGATGAGGATAGGAATAAAGAGATGGCTCAACCCGCGACTCGACGTGTCTCCGAGCGAGCTGAAAACGGAGACGTTGATGCGCCCTTCCGGATCCGGAAGGCCCGCAAAGAGCACGACCGACAGCCTGGAGAGGATTTCCTTGACATAGCTCTCCACGTCTGATCCGGCATCGAAGCGGAGTGCGACAGACTGGAGCGGGCTGCCCACCTGACGCAGGAACCTGTACGGTACGATCAGGATATCGTCGGGGTTGATGTGCTCGAAGGGCATGATCTCGACTTCCGGCTGTTCCAGGCCCTGTTTTTCCCGCGTTTCCTGTGTGGTCATCTGTTCGATGGCTTCCTCGTCGGTAAGCTTGAAGTCAGCGGGACTGAGGGGTTCCTCGTCAAGGTCCTTGAGCTCGCTGAATGCCCCGGCGTCGATCAGGCCGATCACCGGCAGCGATTCCCCGAACACCCGGACGCTGGACGCCTCCGGTCGCCCGGGGTCAACGCCGAGGAGTTCCGCTATCTTTTCCGGCAGGATGCACGCGGATTCGCCCGGACGGAACCACCGACCGGCCTTGAGGGTCCGATGGACGCCGGTCACGTCAGGCTCCCGGGGCGTCATTCCCAGGACGCCGAGTACGTGTGCCGAGCCGTTATTGGATTCGACGGGGATAATCTTCTTTTCCCGGGTATAGTACCAGCTTCTCGGTGCGGCTATTGCGGATTCTCCGAAGTGGGTGACGGCGTAATCGTAGACCACGTCTTCCAGTGGGCCCCAGAACTTGCTCCGGATGAGCATTCCGGGGTACGGACCCTCCGTGCCTATGGGAATCCGGCGAAATTCGAGAGCCGACTTGATGGATGTGAACGAGAGTACCGTAAACGTAAGCAGCAACAGCGTGGTAAAAGTAAGCACGGTCCGCAGCTTGCGACGTTTCATGTTTGCGATGCCGAGTTGGAAGGCGGCCAGGGAGGCGGAGACTCGCCCGACGTCGGTCTCGTGCAGAAGCACTTCCGGGACCCGCAACCGGCGCATGGTTTCATTGAAACGATTGAAAACAAGGGAAATCACGAAGGCCGCCAGCGCCAGAATGACGAACGCGAGCAAAACCACCAGGGGGTTGGAGATTTCGAATGCCGGATGCACGTTTGAGAGGAAAAGCCAGATGAGCACAAAAATGCCGATAAATCCGGCGATCTGTCTCCGGATGTCCACGGCGGTAATGATGAGGCGTTCGGTGAAGAACGCACACGGAATGACCAGGGCCATGAAGAAGACGACGCCGCGTACCACGTCGTTCTGCGTGTTTTTGACGTCGGGATAGGCGCGCGATTCGATGCCGAGCGCCGCACGGGTGTGCTTCATGAAGACGTCCCAGCGCTTTTCCGACATGGCGGCCTCTGCCCTGTCCAGGTGGAGGCGGGTGCGGCTGTGCAGCATGTTCAGACGCTGGTTCTCGATGGCGTATTTCTGCATCTCCTGCTTTCGTGCCTCGTTCAGCGTCCACATATCCCTTGCGGCCAGAAACGAGGTGCGCGCAAACGACCCGTGCGTCAGCGTGGGGTAACCCGTGCCCCGTGCGATTTCTTCATTCTCGGCGCTCTGTGCGTTCAGCAGCAGGAACCGGATGCCGATGTCGCCGGAGCCCGCGGCGACGCCGCCGGCCCTCATGGCGACTTTGACTCGCTCGCCCGGACGCGTGAACAGGGTGCCCACAGGTTCAGTGGGGCCGAAGCCGATCGCGTAACCGTATTCCTGCGGCGTGACGTTGCCGCTGCCGTAGACGCTTATCTGGGAGAGCTTCGTAAGATAACGCGGATCGACGGTATCGTAAAAGTCGGTGGCGATGCACGGGAACAGGATGATGTTACGCTTCGAGATCCACCAGTCCATGTCGAAGTCGCCCCGGTAGATACGCGCCTGCTGCCCGTAGTTTGGCGCGTAGGTAATCTCTCCGGTCTCCGGATCCTGAAAGTAGGCGCTGACGGAGACGCGGCGTTCGGCAATTCCCGGCATGTAGAATTCACCGTTCTCGTCGGCCAGGTCGTAATAAGTGCGCCGGACGCCCTTGACCGATTTGTCGATGCCCATCCGGAGTGCGGCGATGGCCCCGGCCTTCGGCCGGTCCGGGACGATACTGCGCCTGGGAAAGGTACGTACGAATCCCTTGAGCCCGCGCATACGGTCATCGGGATTGAGTCGGTAGTCGGGGATGAGCGTCGGGTCGTTCAGGGCAATGTCGAGTACGCCGGTAATCAGGCGGATCTGTTTTGCGAGGTTTTCAAAGTTCATCCCTTCCGGCGTGTCCAGGGGCGTATCGACCCGGAAGCGTGCGTCGTTCAATGTGACCAGGGACAGGGCGAGGGTGCCGGCTTCGAGGACGACTTCGCCGTCGGTCTTCAGGTTTGCGCCGGGGATGAACATATCCCATGTCATACCGCCGGTGGGGTTGATGCCGTCCAGCAGCGCCTGATTCGGGTCGAGGCCGAAAGCCGGTGCGATCGCCTGCGAAATGCGGACGAATTCCTTGCCGAACGGTGTGAAGAACCGGTTGTAGTAGAAGTTGCGCGTGCTGTTCCAGACACCGATCTGAGCGGTCTGGCTCGAGAGGTCCAGGCCAATGAAGAGACGAATATCTATGGGGTCGGTCATCAGGGCGGCGAAGTGCCTTTCCTTTCTGGCGTGGCGGCCCAGAAAATCGCAGATGCCGCGAAAGCCCAGGTGGTGGGCCGAAGTGGCCAGAAAGAGTACCGTGCGCCCCGGGGGATATCGCTTGAAGTAGTTGACCAGTTCCAGAAGGGCGACGGCGCCGCTTGCCATCTCGGCGCCGGGGGCAAGCGCGGGGACGACGGACATGGCGTCGTAGTACGCGTTGATCACGACGATCTGTTCCTTCAGGTCCGGATCCGTACCCGGCAGGAAACCCAGGATGTTGTGGGCGGTGTGTTTCTCCCACTCCATTCTCGCCTTCAGTACGATTTCAAGTTCGCCGCGACGTTCCAGCAGCGTCTTTAAAGCCTGCCCCGACTCTTTGTCGATCCAGAATCGTTCCACGCTGTTCGGCACCTGCAGAAATTTCTGCTCGGCTTCGGTATAGAACGTTGAATCGGGTTCAATGAAGATGATCTGCCCCGCCCCCAGGGTGGCCGCGTTCAGCCAGTTGTTCCGGGTGTTGAATTCCATGAGAACGGCCGCGCCTTCGAGCGCGTGACCGTTGAAGTCGGCGAATTCCCCGGTTGCGCCGTAGATCAGTCGCGTGCGGACCCCTTCCCGCGGCAGCGTGGAGGTCTTGACGAGATTCGGCCAGATCGCGTGGATGGGAAACGTGACATTGTCCGGCAAAAGCGTCAGGCTGCCGCCCCGGTCGACGGGCGAGGTGACGTCGAACGGCTCGGCGCGGACGTCCTGGAGACCGGCGTTTTCGAAATTGCGCCGGATGTACCCGGCGGCGGCCGCGTGTCCGGGGTAGCCGGGAACTCGTGACCGGTGCTCCGTAAAGCGGGCAACGTGCGCCCTCACGCCGGCGTCCGATACGGTATCGAGCACGCGAACCGAAGTCGCGCTCGCTTCGGAAACAGACGCGGGGGGCGTGGAAACGGGCGCTTCCAGACCCAGCATGGCGGCGAGGTAGGGGTTGACGCGGTCCGGTCCAACCGCCAGGCAGAAGAATGCGGCAGCGGTGAGCGAGAGCGTCAGGACGAGTCCGATGTTTCGGACGTTATTCATAGGGAGTTCACGCCGGGATCTTCCGAATCCCGGCATCCTGTCGGCGGCGGCGATTCAATCCGTACACCGGGCACGATGAAGCGGGAACCGCCCGTCGCCGTCGATCAGAAGCGATGAACGCTGTGGCCGCGTTCGGGGAACCAGAAGACGTCGATGAACGCGGAGAGGGCTACGCCCAGTATGTAACCGGCGAGCAGGCCGATAAAAAGCGGGCGGGACTTCCGGTACACGGAGGGACCGCCCATTTTCAACATCACCAGTTTGACAATCCAGGCCAGCAAAATGGTCATGCTGGTTCGCCGCGCGAGATACGAACCGGAGATGGCCAGTCCGACCGGATGCAGCGGCCACCAGACGAAGCGATGCCGCAGGAAGATCAGCAGAAGCGTGGCCAGGCCGCCCAGGCCGAAGAACACCATGTAGTCCGGATGTTCCCGGTAAACAGGCAGTTCGGGTTTTTTCGTAAGGAAGTTCTTGACGGACGTCGCGGTGCCTTCGAAATGTTTGGGGCCCGCCCGCACGATTTCCCAGGAGTTGAAATTGTAGGCGCCGTCCCGGTATCCCAGTTGGATCGTGAGCAGAACGCTCGCGACAAAACTGACCAGAAAGGCCAGAACAACGGCATACATGAGACGTCGGCGGCCGCCCCGCACGCCCTCCGCAACGCGTCCGGCGTGTGCAAGTGCGGGCAGGAACAGCCCTTTGAAGTGGGAGGTGATCCTGGATGAGAACCGGAGGGCGACTCGCGTCGTTTCGTTGACGTTCGATGACCCGATGAAAGGCGATACGAGACCCCACGGGCCCGCGGGCACATTGGTGTACGGCATGCCGGTCTCCGCGAGAATCTTGGCCAGGCCGACGTATGTGAAGATGACCGCCGGAAGGAGCAAGGCCGCCAGAAGCGGGTCGAAGCCGATGCGTGAAAGCCAGAGCCACATGAAAGCGAGACCCACGAGCATGGCCACAACCGCCGTACGGCAGGAGAGCGGTTCGTCGCGGTCGT
Source organism: Candidatus Latescibacterota bacterium (assembly GCA_965203805.1). Lineage (GTDB taxonomy): Bacteria > Latescibacterota > UBA2968 > UBA2968 > JAAXHE01. The sequence continues at coordinate 5,851,844 of OZ241917.1, forward strand.
CCATCGGATGGTCCCTGTTCCAGGCCTTGCGGAGTACATCCCTGATGTGGCGTCTGGCAACCCAGAAAACAGAAGCGGCCAGCATGGCGAACGCGCCCTTGGTCTGCCAGTAGTAGACCCCCCGGTAATAGTATGGCGATATGGCCGTAAACCCCCGGCGGTGCAGCCAGCCGCCTTCGACGATGAACAGCAGGTCGAAGAACCATATACTGAACAAAACGTCCAGGCTGGCGAAATAAGAGAAAAAGATAGTAAACAGACCCAGGAATCCAAAGGCAGGCGGATATTGACGGTCGATCCAGTACCATCTGCCGCGATAGACCGGAAACCGCGGAAAGCCGGGCAGGAAATAATTGATGCAGTTCCAGGCGATCATCCCGAAAGCCAGACCGAAGCCGATCCAGAACAGGTAATTCTTCGTGAAATCCGGCAGCGCGAATCTGCCGCTGCCGGGTGCTTCCGCCATGTGAATCAGCGGCGCCATGGCCGGAAAGGCCAGTCGTTCGTTCTGCACCCATTGTCTGCGAAATACGACGGCGACACAGGCCAGGACCACAAATGCCGCCATAATGAACGTCGTCCACCAGAGCAGGGGCAGCAGCCACGCGTCCCAGGGGATCTGCGCGCCTTTGGGCGCGCCTTCGAAAAACCAGGTGACCGCCTTGTTTTCGTCGGAGGGGATCAGCCACGGATTGATGTACGGATGCAGGTACGTATGCCATTCGTTGACTTCGGTGGCGAAATAATACGGCGTTGCGATGTATCCGAGCAGATATCCGCTCAGGCCGAAACCCGGTACGGCCGCGCCGACGATGCCCATCGCCAGAATGGTGTGCCATTCCGGCGATGACAGCTTCCACGGGGAAAATCGTGCGATCAATGCGCCGATGACGATCATCAGCACATACACGATGAGCATCGCCATCGGGACATGGCTGTAGGTCATCAACGAGCCATGCACGACGTACCGGAGGTGGATCGCCAGGGCGTCCAGGGCCACGACCAGTACCAGTCCCGAAAGCACGGATCGGACGGTGACGCCGCGGGTTGGTTCAGCGGATGCCGCTGTCGTTACGAAGGTGCCGGCTGTACGCTCCGGGTTGGCCATGGTTCGGCCTCGTGTTTCAGAGTCTGGGCGTTTTCGAAAGCGGATGGCGTTCCGGCCGTGTGTTCTGATTCGACCGGTACGCGCGACCTGGCGTCACAGTTCTGCCCATTGCAAATAATCGCAACTGTCTTGACATCCAGGTGCCGTTTTGTTAGATTTGCGCGTTTGTCGCACAGTTGCAGTTACGCGATCTTCCGTAAGACGGGGCGCCCTAGCTCAGTTGGTAGAGCAGAGGACTGAAAATCCTTGTGTCGCTGGTTCGATTCCGGCGGGCGCCACCATTTTTTCTGCAGGATACCCTCGAGGGCGACATGGCCGTTCCCGAAATCATCGTGAACCGCGACCGGTTGATTGAACTGGTGCAGGAAGGCCGTACGCCTGAACAAATCGCCGAAATGTTCCGCGTTGACGCCGCCGTTATACGGGAGCTGATCCGCCGTCTGGAGCAGAACGGGTATTACGACCTTCTTCATGGATCACAAGCGCCTTAGCAGTCCGTGATTCCTGTTGCGGAACGGCGCGCGAATCGGACTCTGGAAACGACTGAAGTGTCCGGCATACACGAAAAGGCGTTCGTCGTTCAAGACGGACGCCTCGTTTTTTGTGCGCTGACTTCTGTCAATTGCTCAGTTCTTCAATATCCAATCCTTCGATCCGTCCTTCCTGAATATCGATTTCATCACGCCTGCGAACCAGTTCCACCTGTCCGTCGCGCAGGTCCACGACGCGGTCGGACGCGACCAGCATCTTGTGGTCATGCGTGTTGGTGACGATGGTGACCCCGCTCTCCGATTGGAGTCTTTGCAGCAACTCGATGATCTCCTGTCCGGTTTTCAGGTCCAGGTTGCCGGTGGGTTCGTCCGCGAGAACCAGGTCGGGGTCGTTGGCAATGGCTCGGGCGATGGCCACGCGCTGCTGCTGGCCCCCCGAGAGTTCGTACGGGTTGTGGCGAAGACGCTCTCCCAGACCCACCAGTGACAGCTTGTGGGCGGCCTTCTCCTCGTATTCCGATTTCTTCATTCCCGAAAAAACCATGGGCAGCGCGACATTTTCCAGAGCCGTCATGACCGGGATGAGATTGAAACTCTGGAATATATAGCCGATATTGTGGCACCGGAGGTACGCAATTTGCGACTGGCTGAGGCTTCCCATTTCGATCGCGTTGACCACGACCGTGCCCTTTGTGGGTCGGTCCAGGGCCCCGACCATATTGAATAGCGTCGTCTTTCCGGAGCCGGAGGGTCCCATAATGGAGAGGTATTCGCCCCGGATAACGTCGAGAGAGACGCCGCGAAGCGCGTGGACTTCCTGGTCTCCCATGGCGTAGGTCTTCCAGACGTCGTGCACCTCAATGATATGATCTTCACTTTCCGGCCCGGCGGATCGGGCATTGGGCGCCGACGCCATAGCGGCTTCTCCTTAAAAACAGCTTCCTTATGTTTTGCTTGGATTTTGTAGATAGCCCGCGTATGTTAGAGAAAATGAGTGCTTCTGTCAAGCATTTTGTCGAACCCGGGATGACGTGGTACTCTATAGCAAAGCCCGGATTCAGGTTGGACGCCGGGAGGTGCCGTCAATGAAGCTTGCAGTGTGTAATGAGTTTTTCGAAGGCTGGCAAATCGAACGGGTTTTTGACTATGCCGCGCGGATCGGATGCGACGGCGTCGAGATTGCGCCGTTCACCCTGGCGGAGACGGTCCACGACATTTCGCCCGGCAGCAGGCGGGACATTCGCCGGGCTGCCGAAGCGGCCGGTGTTGAGATCGTGGGTCTGCATTGGCTGCTGGTGAAACCCGCCGGTCTGTACATCAACCACCCGGACAGGCGGGTCCGGCAGCGCACGCAGGACTACGTGAAGGCGTTGATAGACTTCTGCGGCGATCTTGGGGGCGAAGTGATGATTCACGGCTCGCCCCAGCAGCGGAATATCCAGGAGGGATGGGACCCCGGCGACTGTTTCGCCCGGGCTGTCGAACTGTTCGCCGGGTGCTCGGACCTGATGTCCGATCGTGGCGTCACGTATTGCATCGAGCCGTTGACGGATCAGGAGACCAACTTCGTAACCAGTGTGGGCGAGGCCCTTAAGCTGGTGGAGGCCGTGGGACATCCGAATTTTCAGACGATGGTGGACTGCCGTGCGGCGGCGGCGGCGGCCGCGTCCCATACGGAAGTGATTGCACGGGCCGGAAGCGCCATGCGGCACGTCCATGTCAACGACCCCAATCTGCGCGGGCCCGGATTCGGGGACCTTCGGTTCGCGCCGATTCTGAAGGCGCTGAAGGATCGGAGATACAACGGTTACGTATCGGTGGAAGTATTCGATTTCGAACCGGACCCGGAAACGATCGCCGCGCGCAGCATCGGCTATCTGAAGGGGATTCTCGAAGCGCTTGAGGCGGAATGAGGGTTCGGGCGGTTATTTCCGGGCCCCGACTCCGCCCGGGATCAGAAGTCGCCCGTGCCTTCATCGGCGACCGGCGTGAGCCGCAGGACGGTTCCCGGGTTGTTCAGGACGACGTAGATGGCGCCGTCCGGCCCGCTCGCCACGTCACGTACGCGGCCGGCGTTCTTGAGGATGGTTTCCTGGTAGATCACGCGGTCGTTTTCGATCGCGAGGAGGCGGACCTCCTCAAACGCGAGGGCGCCTACGAGCAGCCGGTTCTTCCAGCGCGCGAAACGGTTGCCGCGGTAGAAGTCGATGCCGCACACGGCGATGGAGGGACGCCAGAACAGGACCGGTTGTTCGAGGCCGGGCTTTCGCTCGAACTCCGAGACCGGGGTGCCGTTGTAGTTCCGGCCGTATGTGATTGCCGGCCATCCGTAGTTGACGCCTGCCCGTATGAGATTGATTTCGTCCCCGCCCATGGGCCCGTGCTCGCTCTCCCATAGGGCGCCCGTAACCGGATGAACGGCCAGGCCCTGCGGGTTGCGCTGGCCGAAGCTGAACACGGTCGGAAGGGCGCTTTCCGTCTCCAGGAAAGGGTTGTCGGCGGGAATCCGGCCGTCCCGGTGGATGCGGTGGATCTTGCCGCCGGGGTGGCTCAGGTCCTGTGCGTAACGGGGAATTCCCCGGTCTCCAACCGGAAAATAGAGATAACCGGCCGGATCGAATGCAATGCGGCAGCCGTAGTGGTGCCGGGTTCTGCCATAGGTCTCGTGCGGTGCTTCGTAAATGACCTGCTGATCGGCCCAGGCGTTATTCTTGAGACGACCCCGGACGAGGCGCGTCATCGCGGGTGGGCGGCCGGCGCCGGCGGTGTCCGTGAGTGCGTGGCTGTACGCGAGATAGATCCAGCCGTTCTCATTGTATTCAGGGTCGACGGCCACGTCCATCAGCCCGCCCTGCCCCTGATGCAAAACCCGGGGCGTATCCGATACGGGATCCGGACGCAGCACGCCGTTTTTCACCACGCGAAGCCTGCCGGGTCGCTCGGTGATGAGTGCGGTGTCGTTATCGGGGAAGTCGATCGACCAGGGAATCCGAAGGCCCTCCACCCAGCGTTCAACCCGAATACGATAGTCGTAGGTGTCGAGGGTGTCAGGAATGGGCGGTTTTTTCCCGCCTGCCGATTCTTCGGCATCCCGGATGTATTTCGAGATGGCATTGATCTGGTTCCGCGCAAGCACGTCTCCGAACGCGGGCATTCCCTGCTGGACGATGCCGAACATGATGTTTCGGGCGATGTTCCCGCGTCCGCCGTAGATCCAGACGCCGTCGGTCAGACTGGGCGCGGTAACGCCTTCCAGGTTCTGCCCATGACAGGTCGCGCAATACTGGCGATACAGCGCCTGACCGTCGGTCGATGGTTCGGTGGCCGCGATGGAAGGGCTGCAAAAGGCGGATATGGCGCCCAGCAGAAAACCGGCCGACACACGGTTCATAATTCCTCCTGACGGCTTGTCGATGCGCGCGTTTCGCGTCTCTTGCGCAGCGGCTCGATGAACACTACTGGGAATCCTGTGAAAAAACCGGTACAACCCGTGGACGTCGCCGTAATCGGCCCGGGCCGGATGGGCGGACTCTACGCCCGACTCCTCCGCCAGGCGGCGTTGACCAGGCTGGTTGCGGTGTGCGGCCGGGGGAAGGCCGCCGTCAGGAACGTTGCAACGGAATTGAACGTTCCGTACTACACCGGCGCCCGTTACCGCGACATGCTCTCCGACCATCCGCAGATCGAAGCGGTGATCGTTGCCACCTCCGAATGGGCGCACGCCGATCCCGTCGCGGCCTGCCTGAATTCCGGAAAGCACGTGCTTGTAGAAAAGCCGATGGCAACGACCCCTTCCGCTGCCGCCCGGATGGTCCGGGACGCGGACCGGAACGGCGTGCGCCTGATGGTATGCCACAGCCTGCGTTTCGATCCGAGGTTCGCCGCCATGCGGGAAGCCGTCGTGAGCGGCGAAATCGGCCAGGTCCTTCATCTCTACAGCCGGAGGTCCTCCCAACCCGCCGCCGTCGATCGGGTGCTGGGCCGGTTTCCGCTGGCCTATTGGCTGCTGCCGCACGACATCGATCTCGCCCTCTGGACGTCGCGAAGCCGGGTCGCCCGGGTCATGGCGTACTCCCGGTCCGGCGGGCGGCGCCGGCAGGACCTGATCGTCGTCGTCCTGACTTTCGACTGCGGCGCGGTTGCCGTTCTGGAGAATGTATGGGGTTCGCCCACACGGGCCGGACGGCCGCAGAACCAGCTCTTCACCGTACGCGGCACGACCGGCGCCGTCGAGGTCCTTCCGTACGAAACCGGTCTTGCGGTCTATCACGCCGACGACGTGGAATATCCCGACACCTCCGTCGCACCGGAGGTCCACGGCCAGACGGAGGGCGCGTCGCGTTCGCTGATCCGGCACTTCGCCGGGGTTGTGCGGAACCTGTGGGAGCCGCTGATCTCGTCGCGCGACGGGCTGGCCGTCGTGAGGGTCGCTTCCGCGGTGGACGCGTCGCTGAGGGAGGGCCGCGAAATCACCCTGTCACCTGCGGAGGACGCATGATCCGATCGATCGAGCATATCGCAATTGTCGCGGCCGATTCCAAAGCGCTCGCCCGGTGGTATTGCGGCATTCTTGATTTCGAGATGATCCTTGAGAACGAAGATAGCCGGACCTATTTTGTGCGCCTCCCGGGAGGCGGTATCCTGGAATTCCTGCCGTCGAACGACCGGGCGCGCACGGCCGGCGCCGCCGACGACGTGGGCATCCGGCATATTGCGCTCTCGGTGGATGACTTCGATTCGGCGTGCCGGGTGCTGGAGCGCCGCGGCGCCGCGTTTGTGGGGCCGTACCGGGAGACTTCCGCGGGGACCCGGTTCAACTTCCTTGCGGATCCCGAAGGCAATCTGCTGCAGATTGTGTACCGGCCCGAGTCCTTGTAACCCGGGTGCCCGGCGTAACGGCGTACCCGCCCGAACCGTCAACGCAGCGATGCGGCCTCAACGCTGATATTTCGGCTCTCGCGGCGCCCTCGTTCTTTGCAGTCGGTACCTGCTGCCGGTCATCGGCAACTCGACCCTCGCCCCGCCCCGCGCGTGAGATTCGACGAACGCGAAGATGAGCTCGGTATTGGCGCGCGCCGTTCTGACGCCGCCGCGCGGCGGTTCTCCGGTGTCCAGCGAGTGGACGAGGTCTTCGATCAGCCTTACGGTTGAACTGGCCGGCTCGAAGGCCGGGAATTCCCGCTTTACCAGCACCGGCCGGCCGCGATGGTCTTCGGCGCCGTGTGCGCGCACCTCCCACGCCTTCCCGTTGCGCAGGCCCGTGACGACCCCCCTGTCGCCCACGGCCTCCACTTCCAGGCCCCGTCCCGAATTCAGCGCGTACGCGGTGACGCCGTTTTCGAATTTCAGGATACCGTGTCCGACCGGATCCTCCGTCAGGCGTTCGCCGTCGATCACCTGGTCGCCGTTCGGGAGATGGGCCTGAACCCACGATACGGGGTTGTCGCCATTGAGCCGCATCAGCAGGTCGAAGCTGTGGCTGGCGCCGTTGAAGAGAGGGCCGGTCTGATGGACGATCAGCGTGCGCAAGCGGCCGATCCGCCCGTCGTCGATCACCTCCTTCATCACGTCGTAACCAGGGTCCCAGCGGCGATTTGTGCCCATGTTGAAGACGGCGCCGTTACGCTCGACCGCTTCCACCATCGCGTCGGCTTCGTCGAGGGACGCGGCCATGGCCTTTTCGCCATAGACCGCGCGGACTCCCCGTTCGACCGCATCGACGACAATTGCCGCGCGCTGCTCGGGCTGGGTGGCGACGCTGACGATTTCCGGGCGCTCGTGTTCGATCATCTCACGGTAGTCGAAGAACTGCCTGTCTTCCGGTACGCCATAGCGGAGTCCGACCTGTCTCATGGCTTCTCCGCGTAAGTCCGAACAGGCGACCATTTCCGTTCTTTCGCACGCCTCGTATCCCGCCGCGTGCGAATAAGCGCCCCAGGATTCAGGCACTTCATTGTCGATGAAGGCGCCCATTCGGCTGCACCCGATCAGCGCCGCTTTGTAGGTTTTCATGGAGATTCTCTTTCCCTATTTGGACCTGTTGATGCGAGGAAGAACGCTACCTGGTTGACCGGACCGAAACCCGCGCCGCCCGCCCGCCCGGCGCGGATCCGCTAATATTCGACCTCAGAACAAGGATGTCAAGCGCAAACCATGGAAAGGGACGTGAGCGGGACCGCCGCACGGAACACGTCCCATGAAGGTGAAAACCGATACGGAAACGCTTGACTTCGTCCATCGTATCCTATAGATTTGCTTTCCGAATCGGCCGATGGGATGGCGCCGTCGATACGAACGGACGGTCCGCCCGCGCTGTACGATTTCAAAGGACCTGGACTTTGCTGTCTCCGCTCTTGGGGCGTCCCGCGTAATCGGTTCGAAGTGGATGGGCGATTAGCTCAGGTGGTTAGAGTGCTTGCTTGACATGCAAGAGGTCACTGGTTCGAGTCCAGTATCGCCCACCATTTTAATTCACGGAAAATAAACGGCCTGTGACAGATACGTCACGGGCCCTTTTTTTTGCATCGCTGGCGTACGATTTTCCTGAATCGGCCGGATCACAATTGAAACGCCACGTCAGGCATCCCACGCAAGAGAAAATGCCTCCTGGCGAAACGCAACCGTGCGGACGTCGTCGTGTGACGACGGGCGCCGCCGGGATCGGGGGAAACCGACATCTCCTGCCGATGTTCTTGCTTTGACCGCCGCATTTCAGTACCATGCCACGGCGACGGCGCAACGACCTGGGCCGTCCAGGAAGCAGGCTGGCAGGAAGCGCGGCATTCCGAAGACCTTGAGGAGCATTTGCAATGAAAGCCACGAACGGCCACAAGGATGCAGGCGAACCCGTCGAATCCGCTCCGGTACAGCCCATGACGGAATATGAAAAATTCCTCTTCGACCTGAAGGGTTTTCTCGTTATTCCCGGCGTACTCACGGACGATGAAGTACAAAGCGTTCGCGAGCACATCGATGTCTATATGAAAGATCCCGACAGCTTGCGGGAGCACCACAGAGCGCCCATCGCCGGCCCGGCGGAGTTCCTCATCGATCACCCGAGGGTCATGGGTCTCCTGCAGGAGGTGATTCATCCCGAGCGCGATCGCATCCGCCTGGAAAGCGTCTTCGTTTCCGCCCGATCGACCGGGACGACCGGGAATCAGTGGCGGCCCCACGTGGGCGGGACGAATCTGGATCCGTCCCATTCCTATCGCTTTCACAACGGTCGAATCTACAGCGGGATGACACGCATTGTCTGGGAATTGAATGAAGTGAAGAAGGGGCAGGGCGGCACGTGCCTCGTGCCCGGCTCGCACAAGGCCAATACGGTTTCGGCCCAGGACGGGACCTGGCCGGAGCAGGCCGACGATCCGGACTCCGGACTCTGGGAGACCTACGGGTGCCCGCCGGGGAGTCTTGTCATCTTCTCCGAAGGCGTGCGGCATACCGGATCAGCCTGGACGAATTGTGACAATCCCCGCCGGGCCATTCTGATCGCCTACAACTACGTGACCGTCCGGTTCCATGAACCCAAGCCCTGTATGAATCCCGTGGTGATCGGCGGGTTGACTGAAGCACGTCAGAGTTTCTTCCGGGACGTCTGGATCCTGCCAAACAGAAGGTAACCGGCAGGTCATCCGCAACTCGCGATCAAAAAAGCCCGGCCAATCGAATGGCTTCGGGCTTTTTTGGGTTTTTCGAGTGTCAATTCGGATTTGGGTCCGCGTCAGCGCTCCCACCGTGCGGGATCGATAGCGGCTGCGTCCGTTTTCATGCCTTTGGGTTTGTGCGGCTGATTCCAGTCCAGGCCGGTCGTGTTGGGGCTCTGCAGAAAGCGCCTCGTTTCAGCCGGCGCACCGGCCACCAGTTCCGGGTCCCACTCGGGCATGGGTTGTATTGGTCCCGCCCACGCCGGCCGGTACCCCAGCTGGACGAGCGTCCGGTGGCACCGCGTTCTGTTCGGATGGGTGCCGTGGAAAAGGTTAATGGGAATGACGAGCGCCGTACCCGCTCGCACGCAGAGGGTAATCTCCCCCGGGTGGTATTTGTAACGCACGTAGGGGTTCGCTTCCGCGTGATACGACAGGTGGGATCGCGGTACCAGGCGGAACGGCGCCCGCTCGGGTGTCAGGTCGTCGAGGTAGTAAAGAACGCGCAGCAGACGTGGACAACTTCCTTCGTAACCGAAGATGGACGACCCGAACGGCTGGCCGTCGGTGTGCAACGAAATCGGCGGCGAACCCGATAGCGTCCTGGTGAAGAGTCCCCTTGTGAACACGATGTCTTTCCCCATCAGCGTCTCCAGGAACTCGATCATCGGCGGATGTGCGATCAGTTCGGCCAGGGCCCGGCTGCGCCATTGCGGCTCGAGGCAAAAGGTCTGCGCGTCGCTGTAATCTTTCGTCTGCATCGGCGCATCGGCCATTTCGCGTTTGATCCGGTCCATGTGTTCCGCATCGAGGATGTCCGGGAGAACGACGTAACCCTCCACCTCGAGGTGGCGGATCCGTTCTCCTGGCGACAAACTGCTGAAGTCGGTTTCGTCCGTTTGCATGAAACCGATCTCTTCGTTCGGATCGATTCGTACGTCGGCTTGCATGACGGTTCTCCTCACTTACGGCCGCCGCCGCGGCGGCACGTCTCATCCTGAGTTGGCGGACCCAAGATAAACACAGCGATCGGATAGGGCAATGGATGGATTGGGTGTGTTGGTGGGCATTCTCGTCGTCTGCTGGGTCTTGCCCGTCAGGTGCGCGGCGGCAGGCGTCACGCTTCCGGTCTACCGCGAGTCGCCGTCGCCCGAATCGCTGGAGAAGCTCCGGCGGGCGGTCGCGCCGCTGATGACGATGTCCGAGGACAGGCTTGTCGCCCTGGTGCCGGATCGGACCGGGTTCCGGTACGTGGCCTGCGCCCGTTGCGGTGAAGGCGTCAGGGAGCGGCAGCTCGACTGGTCGATCGAGGATCCGCTGCGGGTGCGTTGCCGGCACTGCGCCACGTTTTTTCCCGGAGGCGAATTTGCCGAGAACCGCACCCTGCGCATTCTGAACCCTCTGGGGATCGAAGTCGACTACCCCTTTTTCGAAGACAGACGGGGACGAAGATTCTTCTTCCGCGCCAGGGCCTGGTGGTGCGCCAGGTTCTATCTTGCGGAACGTGCGCGGGACCTCGGGCGATTGTACGCGGCGACCGGTCAGCGGCAGTATGCCCGCCGGGCGGCATTGATCCTGGACGCATTTGCGCGTTATTATCCCGGTTTTCTCGTCTGGACCGACGTGGCGAACTCGGCAAAGCGGGTGTGCATGGACCCGCCGTTTCCGCGGCGGGGCGGAAAATGGGGGGAGTGGCGCTACGCCGAAATCCCGACGGACTTGATCTACGCGTACGATTCGATTCGGTACAGCGGCGAACTGGACCGGCTTGCACAGGAACGGTGTGAAGACGTCAGCCGCCGGATGGAAGACGGCTTCTTCAGAGGTGGCCTTCGGCAGGACGCCTTCCATGGCATCCTGTATACCAATGCGAGCCCGGAGACCTACGAGGGATATGCGGTCGCCGGCCGCGTGATGCGGGAGCCCGCGCTGGTCCACCTGGCCGTGCGTTGCGCACACGGGCTTTTTCGCCGGTTCTCCGCGGACGGCTTCTGGTGCCAGGGCAGCCCCGCGTATCATCGATATACGCTGTCAGGCCTGATGCGCGTGCTCGAAGCCCTGGCCGGGTACTCCGATCCTCCCGGCTATCTTGACGCGGAAGACGGCAGGCGCTTCGTCGATCTGGACCCGCTTCGCGAATTCACCGACGTTGAACGATGCGCACGGGTTCTCGATGTTTTCAGGTATCCCGACGGTCGGCTGATACCTGTCCACGATTCCTGGGCAAGATTCGAGGACCTGAAACCCTCGGACCGGTCGCGTTCGGCGCTGTTTGCCGGGATGGGGCATGCGTGGCTCGGGCTGGGCGAAGGCGAACGCCAGACGCAGGCGCACCTTCATTTCTCGGAAGGCGGCCACGGACACGCCCACGCGGACATGTTGAACCTGATACTGTATGCGTTTGGCGAAGAATTGGTGTCAGACCTGGGTTACACCCATACGCGGTATCGGCCGTGGACCGTGAGCACGCTGGCGCACAACACCGTGGCGATCGACGGGCAGGACCAAACCTTGAGTGGAGACAAGGGGGCGTCTCGCGGCAGGCTCCTGGCGTTCGAGACCGCGCGCGAGACGGTACAGTGGATGGATGCCGGCGGCGAACGTGCGTATCCGGGGCTGGCGCGGGAGTACCGGCGAACGATCATGCTGGCAGACGCGGGCGATCGGAATGTGTACGCGGTGGATATCTTCCGGGTGCGCGGAGGTACCCGGCACGACTGGACTCTGCACGGGAGCGCCGACCGCGACGGATGGGCCCGCCCGGATGTGCCACTGAAGCCCGCCGGGCCGCATCTGTTGGGTGGGGTTGAAGTTCGGCTTCCCGAATTCGAAGGGGATTCCGGCGACGCCGGGGGGCGCAACATCAGCTACGGATTCGTACAGAATGTGTCCCGAGGTCGGGTGCAAGATGGGCTGACGGTGCGTTTCGGCCTGGCAGGGTCGAGCGCCGGGCTCCGGTGCCATGTGCCCGGACTCCGCGGAGCCGAGGTCTATCTGGGCGACGCCCCGTCGGTCCGGCGCGCGGATGAGAACGAAGCCGAACTGGACAGGTACAGGATGCCCGTTGTCGTGGCGCGGCGCCGCGGGAGGGCGCCGCTTTCGAGCGTATTCGCGGCGGTCCACGAGCCCTTCGACGGATCTCCGTTCATCGAGTGTGTCCGGCAGGTCTACGCGGACGATCGGTCCGTCGTCCTTGAGGTGCGGCACGGAGGGTGCGTAGACCGGATCGCGCATCGCACGGTATGGCGCGACGAACCGCTGGTGGTTGGCCATCTCACGTTGAACGGCGAGTTCGGCTTTGTGCGGGAACGGGATGGCGCCGCCACGTGCATGGGGCTGTGGGGCGGGAACGAACTGAGATGGAAAGAGGACGTGGTTGCGGGCGGGGGTGTCTACGATCTGAAGGTGGAGGGTGTTCTCAGAACGACCGGCGGAGACCCGCTCGACGGGCTGGAGGTATCGGGTGAGATTCTCGATTGCGCGGGTGTTGAGGGAACGACGGCAATCGTACGGTTCGGGGATGGCTCAACGACGGGATGCGTCGTGGAACGCGTCGTCCGGGATGGTCGAAGGCTCATCCTTGCAACCGCCGAAGACCCGGGATTTTCGATTGAGAACGGCGCGGCGCGCCACCTCTACTTTCCGCTTCGCACGATTTCAGGGCCGGTTACCTGTCACGTCCGGACCTCGGCTTTCGTGTGCCTGTAGACCCGCCGCGAGGGCGTCAGCACCTAGCCGCGTCCCGGGCAGCGCGATAGACGTCCAGTACGGGGACGTCGCGTTCCTTCGCGATGCGTGCGCAATCTTCGTATTCGGGCGCGATACGCGTCCTTCCACCGTAGTCGGCCACCTTTACGGTCACGGGTCCGAACGACGTTTCAACGATCTCGGATCGCCTGGAAACGGTCTGGCGGTCGATGCGGCGGATCCGGACGCCAAGCGTTGTGGTTTCACGGAAGATCCGGTCCGTGACTGACTGCGTGCGGTCCGGGTCGGCGAGGACGCTGAGCATCACTCCAGGGCGCCCCTTTTTCATAATGATGGGCGTGAGATACGCGTCTCTTGCGCCATCGTCGAGCAGACGATCGATCACGTAGCCGTAGATTTCAGGCGTCATGTCGTCGATGTTGGTTTCAATAAGGGTGACCGTGTCTGTCTGCGGGAAGGACCCGGAATCTCCGATTTCCAGACGGAGGAGGTTCGGCAACTGATCCAGGTCGCGGCTGCCTGCACCGTAGCCGATGCGCCGGGTGCGAAAGGGAGGGCTGACGCCGATCTGTTCTGCGAGGGTGGTGAGAATAGCGGCGCCGGTCGGTGTGACCAGTTCAAACGGGACGTCGGTCCGCCGGGCCGGCACGTCTCTGCA